>JAAVLQ010000001.1:0-2030000 GCA_012103075.1 Brucella cytisi
GTCGAGTTGAGCGGCAATGCAAGTGACGAGGTTTTCGAGCGCCTCACGGCAAAGCTGAAAGCCCGCGTCGGCACCGAGATTTATTCCAGCTGGTTCGGTCGTCTGAAGCTCGACGATATTTCCAAGAGCATTGTCCGCCTGTCGGTTCCGACAGCATTTTTGCGCCCCTGGATCAACAATCACTATTCCGAACTGCTGACCGAGCTGTGGCAGGAAGAAAACTCGCAGATCCTGAAAGTTGAAGTCGTGGTTCGCGGTGTAAGCCGCGTGGTGCGCAGCGCAGCTCCAGTGGAAGCCTGCGAAGCAGTTGAAACCAAGCCTGCTGTGGCTCCGCGCGAAAAGATGGTGTTTCCCGTTGGGCAGTCGCTCGGCGAGAAGCGCGGTTCTGCAGTCGTTGCAGAATCGGCATCGGGTTCCGTTCTGGGTTCGCCGCTCGACCCGCGCTATACGTTCGACAGCTTTGTCGATGGCGCATCGAATCGCGTGGCCCTTGCCGCCGCCGCTCGCACCATTGCTGAAGCTGGTTCCAGCGCGGTGCGCTTCAATCCGCTTTTCATCCATGCTTCCGTCGGTCTCGGCAAGACGCACCTTCTGCAGGCAATCGCCGCCGCCGCGCTCCAGCGGCAGGAAAAGGCCCGCGTTGTCTATCTGACGGCTGAGTATTTCATGTGGCGCTTCGCCACCGCGATCCGCGACAACAATGCGCTGTCCTTCAAGGAACAGCTGCGCGATATCGACCTTCTCGTCATCGACGACATGCAGTTCCTGCAGGGCAAGTCGATCCAGCATGAGTTCTGCCACCTCCTGAACACGCTGCTCGACAGCGCCAAGCAGGTCGTTGTCGCTGCTGACCGTGCGCCGTCCGAACTGGAATCACTCGATGTGCGTGTTCGCTCGCGTCTTCAGGGTGGCGTTGCGCTCGAAGTGGCGGCCCCTGATTATGACATGCGTGTCGAGATGCTGCGCCGTCGTCTCGCCGTCGCGCAGGCAGAAGATTCGAGCCTGAACATTGGTGAAGAGATTCTCTCCCACGTTGCCCGCACCGTCACCGGATCGGGCCGCGAACTGGAAGGTGCTTTCAACCAGCTTCTGTTCCGTCAGTCCTCCTTCGAGCCGAACATCTCCATCGACCGCGTCGATGAGCTGCTCGGTCATCTGACCCGCGTTGGCGAACCGAAGCGTATCCGCATCGAGGAAATCCAGCGCATCGTGGCGCGTCATTACAATGTCTCGAAGCAGGACCTGCTGTCGAACCGCCGCACGCGCACCATCGTCAAGCCGCGTCAGGTGGCAATGTATCTTGCCAAGATGATGACGCCACGGTCCCTGCCGGAAATCGGTCGCCGCTTCGGCGGTCGCGATCACACCACGGTTCTTCATGCCGTGCGCAAGATCGAAGATCTGGTGGGCGCCGACACCAAGCTGGCGCAGGAACTGGAGCTTCTGAAGCGCCTCATCAACGATCAGGCGGCCTGATTACAGTAGCTTCCCCGCTATCAATCGCGGTTATCAACAAAAGCCCGGGCCCTGTCGCTTTCCGACATGGCGCGGGCTTGCTTTTTCTCCTTAAAAATCTGCCACTTTAACGGACCTTCTGGCGCCCCCGGCGCCTTATCGACAGGGGGGCCGCCTGCCTGCCCGTCAGATGCAGTTGTCCTGTCCCAGCGAGCGAGTGCGTTTGAACATGCGTGTTACCCTAGAGCGATCGAACCTTCTCAAATCTCTCAACCACGTCCATCGCGTCGTGGAGCGTCGCAACACGATACCTATCCTGTCGAATGTGCTTTTTTGCAGGCGGAGGGCGCAAGCCTCGCACTCAAGGCGACCGACCTTGATCTTGAGGTCAACGAAGCGACAGCCGCCATGGTGGAACAGGCAGGCGCTACGACGGTTCCGGCACATCTTCTTTATGACATCGTCCGCAAGCTGCCGGATGGCGCTGAAGTCATGCTGTCGACCAATCCGGATGGTGGTTCCATTTCGGTCATTTCCGGCAAGTCGTCTTTCCGCCTCCAGTGCCTGCCGCAGTCCGATTTCCCGGAACTGACCGCTGGTGCATTTACCCATTCCTTCCGGATCGAGGCGCAGGCTCTGAAGCGTCTCATTGACCGCACGCAGTTTGCGATTTCGACGGAAGAAACCCGCTATTACCTCAATGGCATTTTCTTTCACGCCATCGAAAGCGAGGGTGCTCTGAAGCTGCGCGCTGTCGCGACCGACGGTCACCGTCTGGCGCGCGCCGAACTGGAAGCACCGTCCGGCACGGAAGGCATGCCGGGCATTATCATCCCGCGCAAAACGGTTGCCGAACTGCAGAAGCTGGTCGATGTGCCGGATGTGGTCGTTACGGTTGAACTGTCGGACGGCAAGATTCGCTTCACGGTTGGATCGGTGGTCCTCACCTCGAAGCTGATCGACGGAACCTTCCCGGATTACCAGCGCGTGATTCCGTCTGGCAACGACAAGAAGCTCACCATCGGACGCCGGGAGTTTGCGGCCTCCGTGGATCGCGTTTCGACCATTTCGAGCGAACGCGGCCGCGCGGTGAAGCTTTCAATCGCCGATGGCCAACTGACGCTCACCGTCAACAATCCCGATTCCGGCAGCGCAACTGATGAGCTTGCGGCGGACTATGACGCCGATCCGCTCGATATCGGGTTCAACTCGAAATACCTGCTCGACATTACGAGCCAGCTTTCGGGTTCGGACGCGGTCTTCATGCTGGCCGATGCAGGTTCGCCGACGCTGGTGCGCGACACCGGCGATGAAGACGTATTGTACGTCCTGATGCCTATGCGTGTTTAAAGAACAGAAAAGTGAATACGCCTGAGCCTAATCAAAGCCGCCCGGAACGTGTTTCGATCCGGCGGCTCAAGCTTGTGAATTTCCGCAATTATGCGGAACTATCACTGCCGCTTGGGCCCGGCCATGTCGTGCTGACTGGCGAAAATGGTTCCGGCAAGACCAATCTGATCGAAGCAATTTCCTTTCTGTCGCCGGGACGCGGCCTGCGTCGCGCTGCCTATGACGATGTTGCCCGCACCAACTCGCTCGACGGCTTTGCCATTCATGCGGCGCTCGACTGTATGATTTATGGCGAAGCGGAAGTCGGCACCGGCACAGCAGGCGGCGGCGAGGGGGGCGCGCAAGGTTCGTATCAACGGTATTGCGGGTTCCGGCGACGACATGCTCGACTATGCGCGCATCCTTTGGGTGGTGCCGTCGATGGATGGGCTTTTCACTGGAGGCGCTTCTGATCGCCGGCGTTTTCTCGACCGCATGGTGCTTGCTATCGATACCGCCCACGGCAAGCGCGTGCTCGATTACGAAAAAGCGATGCGTAGTCGCAACCGCTTGCTGAACGATGGCAGTAATGACGACCAATGGCTGGACGCCATTGAAAGTCAGATGGCGGAACTGGGCACAGCCATTGCCGCTGCCCGCGCCGAAGCCATGCGCCTGATTGCGGCGATGATCGAACGGCTGCCTGCCGAAGGACCATTTCCAAAGGCCGATTGCTTTCTGGAAGGCGCGCTGGAGCAGAGAATCAATGTCGAGGCGGCGCTCGATCTTGAAGAGGACTTCCGCCGTACCTTGCGCGATGGCCGCGCGCGGACCGGGCGACAGGCCGCACGCTCGATGGCCCGCATCGCACCGATCTGATCGTTCAGCACAGGCCCAAATCCATGCCAGCCGCGCTCTGTTCCACGGGCGAACAAAAGGCGCTTTTGATTGGTCTCGTGCTTGCCCATGCCCGACTGACGGCAGAGCTTTCCGGCATGGCTCCGATTCTCCTGCTCGATGAAATCGCCGCGCATCTCGATACGGGGCGCCGCGCCGCGCTCTTTGGCATCCTTGATGAGCTTGGCGGACAGGCCTTCATGACGGGCACGGATCGCGCGCTTTTCGAAGCGCTCGAAGGGGAAGCGCAATTCTTCAACGTCTCTGCCGGTCATCTCACGAGACTGTCTGATGCCTGATCCGAGAACCGGTTCCATTTTATGGATCGCGCCGTGAGGCAAAATATCCGCTGACAGCGCCTTGGGAGAGGCATATGTTTGGAGGTATGAATGCACCATCCAGACCATTTTCGTCCGAAGAACTTGAACGCTATGCGCGCCATATCGTGCTGCCAGAAATCGGCGGTCCGGGCCAGCAGAAGCTGAAGGCCGCTCGCGTGCTGATCGTCGGCGCAGGCGGTCTTGGCGCGCCTGTGCTGCAATATCTGGCGGCTGCCGGTGTCGGCGCGCTCGGCATCGTCGATGACGACACTGTATCGCTGTCGAACCTGCAGCGACAGGTCATTCACGATACGCAAAGCGTTGGCCTGCCAAAGGTGGAAAGCGCGCTTGCCACCATTGCCCGCATCAACCCGCATGTGAAGGTCGAGGGACACCAGCTTCGCCTTGATGCGGACAACGTTGAGACGTTGATCGGCAATTATGACGTCCCGGTGGATGGCTCGGACAATTTCACCACGCGTTATATTCTGGCCGATGCTGCTGCCGGGGTGGGAAAACCGCTAGTGACGGGCGCCATGGGCCGTTTTGATGGCACGGTCACCGTGCTGATGCCCTATACGACTGGGCCGGATGGTACGCAGAACCCATCTTATCGCGATCTCTTTCCAGAAGCGCCGCCACCCGGAACGGTGCCAACCTGTGCCGAAGCCGGTGTGCTTGGCGTCCTGCCGGGTGTGATCGGCAGTCTGCAGGCGATGGAGGTCATCAAGCTTATCACTGGCATCGGCGAGCCGCTGGTTGGTCGCCTTCTACTCTATAATGCACTGAATGTCCGTTTTGAAACCATTCGCTACAAGGCACGCAAGAAGGGCTGAGCATGGCATTGACATTAACCCATGAAGAGCGGTCGATAGCCGCCGGGGAACAGGGAGAAGGCGCTGCGATGGCCATGCGCATTGTGGCCGAAACAGCAAAGCTGATGGGCGCGCCGCGTCTGATCCCGGTTGCATCGGCACATATTGACGGAGCGCTTTATCACGGCGATAGCGGAACGCTTTTCGCAGAAAAGCTGGTTGAGGGTGGTGCAAAGGTCAAAGTCCGCTCAACGCTTAATGTCGGTTCCATCGATCTGACTGGCTGCTCGCATAATCTTTTGCCGGCTCACGAAGCTGATATGGCCAAGCGCATGATGCGCGCATATATCAAGCTTGGTTGCGAGCCGACCGGACCTGCGCTCCGTATCAAGCGGGACACAGGCCAGCAAAGGGCACAGATGTCGCACGGGGTGAATCCAATGCAGTCGTGTTCTGCAATTCGGTTCTGGGTGCGCGTACCAATCGTTATGGCGATTTCCTCGATATTGCCTGTGCGATTGCTGGCCGCGCGCCCGATTATGGTCTGCATCGCAGCGAAAACCGTCGCGCTACGGTGGTGATCGATATTTCAGGGTTGGACCCGGCGTTTCTGTCTTCGGAAATCGCCGGCCTATTCTCGGCAATCTGTTTGGTCGCAGCGTGGGTACGAATATTGGTGTCGTTGCAGGCAGTCCGGTCCATCCCGATGAAGACGATCTCAAGGCTTTCGGCGCGGCATCGGCATCGGTTGGCGCAGTTGGTCTGTTCCATGTTGCTGGTGTCACGCCCGAAGCCCCCGATCTTGAAACGGCTTTGCAGCATCAGAAGCCGGAAGGTGTTATCCACGTCACGCAAGAAATGATCGAGGCGACGCGCAAGCGGCTTTCAACTGTCGGGCAGGTGGATCATATCGATGCAGTAGCCATTGGCAGTCCGCATCTTTCGATAACCGAATTCGACCGTCTGGAGCGCGCCATAGCGGAACGCAAGCTCGCGGTGCCGCTTTATGCCTGCACGGGCCGTCATGCGCTGGTTGAGCTGGAGAAAGACGGGCGCAGGCAGGTGCTTGAAAAAGCAGGCGTCGTGATTGTCGCCGACACATGCGTGGTTGTTACACCAATTTTGCCAGCTAAGAATGATGCGGTTCTGATGACAAACTCTGGCAAGTTCGCCCATTATGCACCCGGCAATACAGGCTATGGCGTGCTTTACGGTTCGCTGGAAGAATGCGTGGAAAGCGCTGTCGCAGGCAGGCCGGTTTTCGGGAGGCAGGCGGCATGAGCATCGGGGAAAGCACTGTACTCGTCGCAGGAAAAGGCGCAGATGCTGAGGCGCTGGTTCTCTCCGCGCCGATTAGCTTCTGGGGCGGTGTCGATCCGAAGAGCGGGCGGATTGCCGATGTGCGCCATCCGGAACATGGGCGGAGCATCGCCGGGCGTGTGTTGTGCCTGCCCGGAACCATCGGGTCGTCATCGGCAGCAGCCGTTCTTCTGGAGCTGGTCCATAGCGGTCATGCGCCGGCGGCCATTGTCCTGCATGAACCGGATGCGATCCTGCTCCTTGGCCTCATCGTGGCTCGTGAAATGGGGCATGATGTGCCTATCGCCGTTGAATTCGACTGCGAGGCGCAAAAGCAACTCGCCGGCCATCGGGTGACGGTCGGCGAGGATGGAGCAATTGGGATTGCTGCCTAATATTGCGTGCTGCGATCTACAATATGTTCCAGCGTTCCGTCCCGCTCGAAGGCTTCGATCTGCCGGATGATCTGCGGCACAAGAGCGGTTGCGGATGAGCTTGCCGCCGCGTGTGGAGTGATCGTCACGCGCGGATGATCCCAGAGCAGGCTGCTGGTCGGCAACGGTTCCTGCGTGAACACGTCAAGCGAAGCTGCCGAAAGAAGCCCGCGGTCGAGTGCGGCCAGAATATCGGCCTCGTTCTGCAGACCGCCTCGTCCGGCATTGATCAGCACCGGCGCGCCGAGCGGCCCGTCGCTCTTCAATTGCGCGAACATCGACATGGAGAGGATGCCCTTTGTGTCGGGCGTCAGCGGCAGCAGACAGACGAAGATGTCAGCCGTCTTGAGGAATTTCCCAAAGCCGTCCTTGCCGTGATAGGTCTGCACGCCATCGATCTCTTGCGGGCGACGGCTCCAGCCGGTGACATTGAAGCCGAGCAACTTCAGCTTTTCAGCCGCGTCGCGACCCAGCACTCCGAGGCCCATGATACCGACAGTGACTTCATGAGCAGCAGGCTGGCGGCGATCCTCATGCCAGACATGATTCTGCTGTTGCTTGCGATAGCGCTGTCCGAGGCGGTGATGATCCAGCACCTGCCAGACGACATATTCCGTCATGCGCATAGTGAGATCGTCAGAGATGATGCGCACCAGTGGTATATCGGGAATCCGGTCATCGCGGAAGACGTGATCGACGCCTGCGCCCAGCGAGAAGATCACCTTCAGATTGGGCAGGTTCTCAAGCGAGCCCGGCTTCTGCTTCCAGACGAGCGCATATTTGACGGACGGATCTTTTTCCGTGCGATCCGTCACCACCGGACGATCCGGCGCGTGATCCCGAAACGTCTTCAGCCAGATTTCAGGGTCCCAGTCGGTGATCGCCAAAAGGATGTTGCCCTTGGTTTCGCTCATTGTCTTGCTCCTCCCTCTGTTGCCTCCATCCGGAAGGCCGCCGCCATCAACGCCCCGGTATAGTCGGTCTGCGGGTTGGCGAAAACATCCTTCGCCGCGCCATATTCGACCGCCTTGCCGTTGCGCATCACCAGCACGTCATTTGCCAGCGCCCGCACCACTTTCAGATCGTGGCTGATGAAAAGATAGGCGAGATCATGCTTCTTCTGCAATGCGCGTAACAGATCGACCACCTGCGCCTGCACGCTCATATCGAGCGCGGAGGTCGGTTCGTCCAGCATAACGAATTTCGGGTTCAGCACCATGGCGCGCGCAATGGCGACGCGCTGGCGCTGGCCACCTGAAAATTCGTGCGGATAGCGGAAGCGGGTTTCCGGATCGAGATTGACCTCGTTGAGCGCGGCAACGACACGCGCATCGCGTTCGTCTGCCGACAGTTTAGGCTCATGCACCAGAAGCCCTTCGGCGATGATGTCCGCGATGGTCATGCGCGGAGAGAGCGAGCCGAATGGGTCCTGAAACACGATTTGCATCTCGCGGCGCAGCGGGCGCATATCTTTGAAGCTGAACTTGGCGATATCGCGCCCGTCGAACCTGATCTCGCCCTTGGATGAAATCATGCGCGACAGTGCGAGGCCAAGCGTCGTCTTGCCGGAACCCGATTCGCCGACGACGCCGAGCGTCTGTCCGGCGCGTAAGTTTACGTCGATGCCGTCCACCGCCTTTACATGGTCGACGGTCTTGCGCATGAACCCCTTCTTGATCGGGAACCAGACACGGATATCCTTGCCTTCCATCACCGTTTTTGCTGCTGGATCGGCGGCAGGCGGCTCGCCCTTCGGTTCAGCCGCAAGCAGGTGCTTGGTGTAGGGATGCTGCGGGTTTTCGAAAATCTCTTTGGTCGGCCCGGCCTCGACGATCTTGCCCTTGCTCATCACGCAGACCTTGTCGGCGATCTTGCGCACAATGCCGAGGTCGTGGGTGATGAAGAGCATCGACATGCCCTGTGCGGCTTTAAGCTCGGCCAGCAGCTTCAAGATTTGGGCCTGCACGGTGACATCGAGCGCTGTGGTCGGCTCGTCGGCAATCAGCAGCTTCGGCTTGTTGGCAAGCGCCATGGCGATCATGACGCGCTGGCGCTGGCGCCGGAAAGCTGGTGCGGGAAGGCCGACAGGCGCTTTTCCGGTTCGCGAATGCCGACTTCGTTCAGAAGTTCCAGCGTCCGTGTCCGTGCGGCCTGCTCCCCATGCCTTGATGCATTTTCAGGATTTCACCGATCTGCCGCTCCACACTGTGCAGCGGATTGAGCGATGTCATCGGCTCCTGAAAGATCATCGTGATGTCGTTGCCGCGTACACGGCGCAGTTCCGGCTCCGAAGCCTTCATCAAATCCTTGCCATTGAAAAGAATTTCTCCGGAAGGATGGCTGGCAGACGGATAAGGCAGCAGCTTCAGGATGGACAAGGCCGAGACGGATTTGCCTGATCCCGATTCGCCGACAAGGGCAACCGTTTCGCCTTCGGCAATGTCGAAGGATACGCGGTCGACGGAAATGCGTTCCTCGCCATTCTGGCGGAATGCGACGGACAGATCGCGAACGGACAGCAGGATATTGTTCCCTGATTCGATCATTGACCCGCTCATTGAAATGCCTTTCGCGGATCGAAGGCGTCGCGTGTTGCCTCACCGATGAAGATCAGAAGCGACAGCATCAGCGAGATGACCACAAAGCCGGTAATACCGAGCCGGGGTGCCTGCAGATTGTTCTTGCCTTGTGCGAGCAGTTCGCCCAGCGAAGCTGAACCGGGAGGCAGGCCGAAGCCAAGGAAGTCGAGCGAGGTGAGGGTGGTGATCGAGCCGTTCAGGATGAAAGGCAGGAAGGTCAGTGTCGCGACCATGGCGTTGGGCAGGAGATGCCGCCACATGATGGTGCCGTTCTTCACGCCGAGCGCACGCGCCGCGTTCACATATTCGAAGTTTCGTGCTCGCAGAAATTCCGCGCGCACGACGCCGACGAAAGCCACCCATGAAAACAACAACATGATGCCCAGAAGCACCCAGAAGCCGGGCGGCAATATCGCCGCGATAATCAGCAACAGGTAGAGAACCGGGATCGAGGACCAGATTTCGATGAAGCGCTGGAACAGAAGATCGACCCAGCCGCCGAAATAGCCCTGAACCGCGCCTGCCGTCACTCCGATGATGGCGGAGAAGAAGGTGAGAATCAGGCCAAACAGCACCGAAATACGGAAGCCGTAGAGTGCGCGTGCGAATACATCGCGCGCCTGATCGTCGGTGCCGAGCAGATTGAAATTGCCGAAGCGACAATTGGGATCGCTCACTCCTTGCGGATAGCGCTGGCAGCGCTCTTCCGCCGAATAGAGCCAGAACGGTTTGGAAGGCGCGGCTTCCGGTATCTCGTTGTTCACGGTGTTGTAGGAATAGCGGATCGGCGGCCAGATGGCCCAGCCATTGTTGTTGATTTCATCCTGTATCACCGGGTCGCGATAGTCGGTGACGGCATAAAAGCCGCCGAATTTTTCTTCCGGATAGTCCACGAAAACCGGCATCAGCAACTCGCCCTTGTAGGAAACGAGAATGGGCCGGTCATTTGCGATGAACTCGGAACAAAGCGCTGCGATGAAGCAGGAACAGGAAGATCCACAGCGACCAGTAACCACGCTTGTTGGCCTTGAAGTTCTGCCAGCGGCGCTTGTTGAGTGGTGAAAGCCACGGGCGCTTTACCGGTTGCACGACAGGGGTGAGGGTGGTGTCGGTCATCACACGTCCCTCCGGTCAAAGTCGATGCGCGGATCGATCCACGTATAGGTGAGATCGGACAGGAGGCCGACCAGAAGGCCGATCAGCGAGAAGATGAAGAGATTGGCGAAGACTACCGGATAATCGCGGTTGATGACCGACTGGTAGCCCAGCAGTCCAAGCCCGTCGAGCGAGAAGATGGTTTCGATCAAAAGCGAACCGGTGAAGAAGGCCGAGATGAAGGCGCCCGGAAAACCGGCGATCACGATCAGCATCGCATTGCGGAAGACGTGCCGATAGAGAACCTGATTCTCGGTCAGCCCTTTGGCGCGCGCCGTGGTTACATATTGCTTTCGGATTTCTTCCAGAAACGAATTCTTGGTCAGCAACGTCGTTGTGGCGAAGGCGGAAAGCACGAGTGCAGTCACCGGCAGCACCATATGCCACAGATAGTCGCCGATCTTGCCCCAGAACGACATTTGCGCGAAATCGGGAGAGGTGAGGCCACGCAGCGGGAACCAGTCGAAGAACGAGCCGCCCGCAAACAGCACGATCAGCAGGATCGCAAACAGGAAGCTTGGGATGGCGTAACCGACGATGATGACGGCGCTGGTCCAGTGTCGAAGCGCGAACCATCCTTGATTGCCTTGCGAATGCCGAGCGGAATCGAAATCATGTAGGACAGAAAAGTCAGCCACAGACCGAGCGAGATTGAAACCGGCATCTTTTCCTTGATGAGGTCGATCACGCTGATATCGCGAAAATAGCTGCGGCCGAAATCGAAGCGCAGATAGTTCCACAGCATCTGACCGAACCGTTCCAGCGGCGGCTTGTCGAAACCGAACTGCTTTTCCAGATCGGCAATGAATTGCGGGTCGAGCCCCTGCGCGCCGCGATATTTGAATTGACCGAGCCGCTGTCGACGGCACTCTGCCCGAAATCGCCACCACCGCCAGAAAGGCGGTCGAGAGCGTCGCCGCCCCGGCCTGAAAGCTGCGCAATCACGCGCTCGACCGGACCGCCGGGGCGAACTGAACCACAGCGAAGGAAATAGCCATGATGCCGAGTATCGTCGGAATCATCAGAAGCAGACGGCGGAGAATATATGCGCCCATCAGCCCGGTTTTCTCCGCAGGTTCAGGTTTATCTTATGGCTTGCCAACAGCTTCTGCCTTTTCATTATAGAGCGTGACCTCGAAAACCGGTTTCGGTTTCGCGAAATCACGTCTTGATCCACCACAGCGTCTCGACGGGAAAGCCATAATCGGGCTTCGGCTCCTTGAAACCGAACCGGTCCCAATAGGCCGCGAGATGATTCGCTGTCGTCCAATTTGGAATCCAGTCGCGCCGGATACGCAAGTACCGATCGAGCACCTGCATCGCGACGAGTTCTTCACGCGTCGAAACCTTGCCGATATCCGCAATCAGCGCATCGATCAACGGGTCTTCCGTGCCGGGAAGATTATAGCTGCCCGGAACCTTGGCCGATTCGGAACCAAACATCCCGGCAAGCGATTCCTGCGTCGGCGTGGGGCTGAACTGCAACGCCATACCCACCATGTCGAACTGGAAGTCCTGCATCCGTACCTGATACTGGCTTGCATCGACAAACCGCAGGCTGGCGTCAATGCCGATGGCGCGCAACTTCTGCACATAAGGATTGTAGACCCGGGTGAAGGCTTCCGAATTGGAAAGAATCTCCAGCGCGAATTTCGACCCGTCCTTGTCGTGGAACTGGCCGTTCTTGCGCTCGAAACCCGCTTCCTCCAACAGCTTGATGGCCTGCGCGAACTGCGCGCGGTCGCGGCCTGTTCCGTCCGATACCGGCATTAGCACGGCTTCACTGAAAACCGCATCCGGCAGTTTTCCGCGATAACGTTCAAGAACTTTCAGTTCATCGGGCGTCGGCATGCCGCTCGCCTGAAAATCCGATCCGTTGAAGCACGACTGCGAGCGGGCATAGACCTTGTAGAAAAGGTTCTCATTCGTCCATTCGAAGTCGAAGCAGAGCGCAATTGCTTCGCGCACGCGCGGATCGCGGAACCGTTTGCGGCGCTGGTTCAGCGCCCATGCCTGCATCAGCGGGCGCTTCTCTTTCGGAAAAGTGCGCTTGATGACCTTTCCCTGCTGGATGGCCGGGAAGTCATAGGCCGTCGCCCAGTTCTTGGAGACGGTCTCCTCCCGGTAGTCGATACTGCCTTTCTTGAAGGCTTCGAACTGCGGCTGGCGGTCGCGGAAAAACTCGATACGGATGCGGTCGAAATGATTGAAGCCCTTCTGCACCGGCAGATCTTTCGCCCAATAATCCTCGACGCGCTCATACTCGATGAACTGACCGGCGGCGAAATTGCCGACCTTGTAAGCGCCTGAGCCCAGCACCGGCTCCATGGTCGTGGCTTCGAAATCGCGATCCTTGAACCAGCTTTCCGACAGGATCGGCACGGCCACGGCATCAAGGATGGCGTTCGGTCCGCGCCCTTCGACGAAGCGCATGCGCACTTCTCGGTTGCCGGTTGCCTCCACCTTTTCGACGCCTGCCAGATACTGGCGCAGCGTTGGATGAGCTTTCTGCTTGATGGTCGCATAGGTGAACAACACGTCTTTCGCCTCAATAGGCGAGCCATCGTGAAAACGCGCCTCCTTGCGAAGCTTGAACGTGCAACTGCGGCGATCTTTCGAAAGCGTCGCACTTTCCGCGATCAGGCCGTAGACAGAATCCGGCTCGTCCAGCGCCGAAGCCATCAGCGTATCGAAGGTCAGCTCCATGCGCGGCGGCGCATCACCCTTGAACGTGAAGGTATTGAGCGTGTTGAACGTGTCGGCATTCTGGTTCCAGACCCAGCTCGACGGTGCGAAATTGAACGTGCCGCCCTTCGGTGCTTCGGGACTGGCATAGTCGAAATGGGAGAAATCGGGACCGTATTTCAGGTCACCGAAAGTCGAAAGCCCATGCAGCGCTTTGCCTGTCGGGATGTCGGCAAAGGCCCTTGGCGGCAGGAAGGCTGCAACGGCGGCACTTCCCGAAAGCCCCAGAAAATGGCGGCGGTTCATGCGAAGGATTGTCATTCTCGCTCCGCCCTCATTCACTGCCGGTTTTGAGCTTGGCTTCCTTCGCAGGGTCTATCCACCGTGAGAACGGGTCAATCCCAAGATAGTCCGGCTGCTTTTCAGGCATTCCGAATTTATTCCAGTAGGCCACATTGATGTGGTCTGAGTACCATTGCGGAATGACGTAATAGTTCCACAGGAGCGCCCGGTCGAGCGCATGGGTCGAGGCGACCAGCTCCTCACGATCCTTGGCATAGATGACATGGTCGATCAGCTTGTCGATGGCCGGGTTCTTGATACCGGCATAGTTGCGGCTGCCTTTGAAGTCGGCGGCCTTGGAACCCCACATGTCGCGCTGCTCATTGCCGGGTGAACTGCTCTGCGGGATGACTGAGGTGACCACATCATAGTCGAAATCATTGACGCGGGCCTGATATTGCGCCGTGTCGACGATACGCACGGTCGCGTTGATGCCGATCTTGCGCAGGCTTGCTGCGAACGGATTGTAAATACGCTCGTCCGTCGGGTCCTTGCCGAGAAATTCGATGGTGAACGGATTGCCCTTGGCATCGACGAGTTTGTTGCCCTGCACTGTCCAGCCGGCTTCCGAAAAGAGTTTCAGCGCGGTGCGCAGATTTTCGCGGGTGGCTTGCGGTGTGTCATAGACCGGCAGCTTGAATTCCTTCGTCAGTGCATCAGCAGGAAGCGAATCCTTCACCGTTTCCAGAATGGCCTGTTCCTCGGGTGTCGGCGGGCCGCTCAGCTCCAGCTCGTTTCCTGCGAAATAGCTGTTGATGCGCTTGTACTGGTTGAAGAACAGCAGGCGGTTCATCGATTCGAAGTCGAAGGCGTAGGTCAGCGCCTGACGCACTTTCGGGTCTTTGAACTTGTCGCGGCGCGTGTTCAGGAAATAGCCCTGCATACGTCCGGCGGCATGGAAGGGAAACGAAGCCTTCACGACATCGCCGCGCTGTACGGCTGGGAAATTATACTGTTCAGCCCAGCGCTGGGCACGATTCTCGTTGCGATAATCGTACTGTCCGCCCTTCTTGAAGGCTTCCCGGGTTGCATCCTCGTTGAAATAGTACTCGTAGCGCAGGCGGTCGAAATTATTGCGCCCGACATTGACGCCCAAATCCTTGCCCCAATAGTCATCGACGCGCGCCCGGTGATGGAGCGTCCGGGCGTCATGCTGTCGATCTTGTAGGCGGAAGAGCCGAGCGGGATTTCAAGCGTCGCGCGGGTAATGTCGCGCTGTTTGCCCTGTGCATCCTTGCCTTCCCACCAGTGCTTGGGCAGAACGGCAAGCTGTCCCAGAATCTGCGGCAATTCGCGATTGCCTTTTTGGCTGAAGGTGAATTTCACCTCACGTTCGCCAGTCTTTTCCGCCTTCTCCACGTCGCCATAATATTTGTTGTACATCGGCGACTGCCTCTTCAGCACATCGAACGACCAGATCACGTCATCGACGGTGATCGGCTGGCCATCGTGCCATTTCGCTTTTGGATTGAGCTTGAACTTAACCCGGGAGAAATCATCGGGATACTGCAGGGCTTCGGCGATGAGCGGGTATTGCGTCGATCCCTGATCGAGCGAATCCGTCATCAGAGTGTCGTAGAGAAGACCGCCGCCGAAATCGGACAGGCCAGCGGCTGCGACCCCCTGCACCACAAACGGATTGAGACTGTCGAAGGTGCCAACGGCGACCATGTTCAGCGTGCCGCCTTTCGGCGCGTCGGGATTCACATAGTCGTAGTGCTTGAAATCAGCAGGATATTTGGGCTCGCCAAGCAGGCTGGAGGAATATCGCCATTGGGGTTCCGCGTCATTTGCGCGACCAATTGAAACCGTGCTCGCAAGCATGGCCACCGCAAACGCACCCGCCCAAAAAGCTCTCATCCAGCCTCTCCGTTCCTGTTTCGGATCTATTCGAACGAGTTTTATGGGTTTTGCGGAGGAAGAAAGGCATGCGGGCAAGAAATTTAATGCGGGCACGAAAAAGCCCGGCGAACCGGGCTTTGATCATGTTTCTATCCTGCAGGCCTAATTGGCGGGTGCCGGTTCTGCAGGCTTCTGTTCGCCGCCTGCCGGGGCGCTTGACGGTGCACCTTCTGCAGGCTTTTCGCCTTCGGCTGGCTTGGCTTCGCCGCCCTCAGCCGGCTTTGCATCGCCACCAGCGGCAGGTGCCGCATCAGCGGTCGGCAGCGGAGCCGGATTGTCGGACAGTGTGCGCAGATAAGCGATCAGATCAGCGCGTTCATTGTCCTTCTTGTCGCCAGCAAAGCCCATGGCCGTGCCCTTGATGTAGCCCTTCGGCGAGGTCAGGAACTTGTTGAGATGTTCAAAATCCCACTTGTTGCCCGCAGCACCAAACTCCTTCATGGGAGCCGAATAGCCGAAACCTTCAACAGAGGCAGCCGGACGGTTCACGACATCCCACAGATGCGGACCGACCTTGTTGGCGCCACCCTTTTCACCGGTATGGCATGCAGCGCAACGCTTGAAGACGGTTTCACCGCGCGCCGGATCGGCAGACTGCAGCAACGTCGCAATGGAAACTTCTTCCTTGGCCGGTGCAGCGCCCCTTCACCGGTCGAGGCTTCCGCCGCTTCGATGATAAAGCCCGGCTTTTCGGGCGCAGGCGAGTGAAACAGCGAATCGGACAGGATGCCCGTCGTCATGACAACGAAAACCGTTGCCAGAAAAGCCATGATAAACTTGTTAGTCCGGGTTGAATTCATCGCCGGTCAGCGCTCCCTCTACCAAAACGCTCTCCCCGAGAACGCTCTCCTAGCCGGCATGCAAACCTTCAATAAAGGTCGCAATTCTCTCCCCGGCATCGGGCGGAAACTAGGTCTTTTACCGGGGCGATGCAACACCTATAACGGTAACTAGACCCGTGACTTTTTGACACTTTTGATGCATTTCCAGCGCCTCGAAAGCGGTTTAAAAGACGTCCGCGACCTTATCGATCTCAAGAGGCGATGATGCTTCAGACATTAAAGACACTCACTCTTATCCCGGCACGCATGGCGTCCACGCGGCTGCCGAACAAGCCGCTCGCCGATATTTGCGGCAAGCCGATGATCGTGCATGTGGCCGATCGTGCAGCGGCTGCAAAGCTGGGCCGGACGGTGGTTGCAACCGACAGCGAAGAGATTTTTTCAATCGTTACCGCGCATGGCCATGAAGCCATCATGACGCGTGAGGATCACGAATCCGGCTCCGACCGCATCTATGAAGCATTGATGAAAGTCGATCCGGCGGGCGAGCTCGATGCCGTGGTGAACGTTCAGGGCGACCTGCCGACCATCGACCCCGATATCATCCGCCGTGCGCTTCTGCCGTTGGAAGACGGACCTGCCGACATTGCAACGCTCGGCGTCGAAATCGAGGAAGAGTCGGAGAAGACCAATCCGAGTGTGGTGAAGATCGTCGGCTCCCCGCTTGCCGGCAACAGCCGCCTGCGCGCACTTTATTTCACCCGCGCAACCGCGCCCTACGGTGAAGGCCCGCTTTATCACCATATCGGCCTTTACGCCTATCGCCGCTCAGCGCTTGAACGCTTTGTGAAGCTTGGGCCGTCTCCCTTGGAGAAGCGCGAAAAACTCGAGCAATTGCGGGCTCTTGAAGCCGGAATGCGTATTGATGTGGAACTTGTGAGGACGGTGCCGCTCGGCGTTGATACGCAGGCCGATCTTGACCGCGCGCGCATTCTTGTAGCACAGGGTATCTAACGGGCCACCGATGAGTGGCATTTAAGAAAGCACGGTACGATGAAAACCAACAGGATTTCCTTTCAGGGTGAAGCGGGCGCAAATTCCGATACGGCGTGCCGCAACATGTTTCCCGATATGGAGCCTTTGCCGTGCCCGACTTTCGAGGATGCCTTCAACGCGGTTGAAACCGGCGCTGCCGACCTCGCCATGATCCCGATCGAGAACACTCTGGCCGGTCGCGTCGCCGATATTCATTATCTGCTGCCGCTCGCCGACATGCATATCATTGGCGAATATTTCCTGCCGATCCATTTCCAACTGATGGTGCTTCCGGGCGTCAAGCGCGAGGAAATCAAGACGGTACACAGCCATGTCCATGCGCTTGGCCAGTGCCGCAACGTCATCCGCCAGAATGGCTGGAAGGGCGTCATCGCAGGCGATACGGCGGGAGCGGCTCGCCTCGTCGCCGATATGAAAGATCGTTCCATGGCGGCTTTGGCACCAAGCCTTGCCGCCGAGCTCTATGGTCTCGATATTCTGGAAGAAAATGTCGAGGATTCGGAAGATAACGTGACCCGTTTCGTTGTTCTGTCCAAGAACAAGCAATGGGCACAGCGTCCCGAAAATGGCGAACGCATCGTGACGACTTTTGTCTTCCGCGTGCGCAACGTCCCGGCTGCGCTCTACAAGGCGCTGGGCGGCTTTGCCACCAATGGCATCAACATGACGAAGCTCGAAAGCTATCAGATCGGCGGGCGTTTCATTGCCACGCAGTTCTATGCCGATGTCGAAGGACACCCGGAAGACGCAAATCTGCAGCTTGCGCTGGAAGAATTGCGGTTCTTCACCAAGGAAGTGCGGATTCTCGGCGTCTACAAGGGCAGCGATATCCGCGATACGCATCTGCTGGCAGCAGAATAATCAGCCTGCGTCGTAGACCCGGGCCTTTATCAGATGGGTTGCGATGGCGCCGGACGGTGGCACCCGCAACCCATTTTCATGTGTGCCTTCCAGCATTGTCCGCACTTCGGCCTTCGAGAACCAGCGACCGTCTTCCAGCTCCGAACGGTCGATAGTGAAGTCGTCGCTCAAAACCTCGGCATGACAGCCGATCATCAGCGAATAGGGAAACGGCCGGGGCTGGCTCGCATGATAGGCAACGCGACCGATGGAGAGCCCCATTTCCTCGACACTTTCGCGGCGCACGGCGGCCTCGATTGTTTCGCCGTGCTCGATAAAGCCTGCGAGGCAGGAATAGGAACCGGGCGCGAAATGCGGGCTGCGGGCCAGAATGCATTTTTCGTCGCGCACCGGCAGCATGATCGCTACCGGGTCGGTACGCGGGAAATGTTCCGCACCACAGTTCGGGCATTGCCGCTTGGCACCGCCAGCGCGCATGTCGGTTTTTGCACCGCAGCGTCCGCAGAAACGGTGATTGGCATGCCATGCGGTCAGCGCTGCGGCTTTGCGCCAGCGCGCCGAGCAGGTCGGCGGATACCAGCCCTTCGGTATAAATGCTGCGATAATCCTGCAGACGGAAAGGCGCTTCCATCGTCTCGGGGCGAACGGTGTCGTCAAAGCGACAAGCGGCGCGCCGTCCTGAAGACCGAGAAAAATCGGCTCGTGAAGATCGGGCGCAAAGTCCTTCGCCTCACCGAGGCGGAACAATGCGCGTGGGGCTTTTTCATCGGCGTAGTCGAGAAGCAGCCGGTTACCGCCAAGCAACATGATTCGCGTTTCGGGAAGTTCCAGCGCCGTGAAGGCAGAATCATCCTGCCGCTTTTCGGATTGGCGGTCGATGCGGTTGCCGGAAAATCCGACAGATCGGCTCGGTTCGATTTCCGGCAGATCGTAGAGACGGAAAGTCATATCTATCTCGGAATTGTTGGGGGATTAAAGCGCATCCCGAAAAGCGTGAAACGGTTTTCGGAAAAGATGCGCGTGAAAGCAAATTAAAGCGCCGTACGAATGTCGGCGATCAGCTGGCGGGCGTCTTTTTCGTCATAGGTCTCGCGGGTGCCAAAGCCCCAGACAGGGCCGGGCCAGCCCGCATCGCCTTCATTGCGGGCGATCACATGCAGATGCAGCTGCCGAACGATATTGCCGAGCGCGCCCGTATTGATTTTCTGGCAACCCGTCACAGTCTTGAGTGCCTGCGTAACGATGCCCAACTCGAAGGTCAGCATGGTCTGGTCGAGTGGCGTCATGTCATGGATTTCAGCTAGGCCGGGACGGCGCGGCACCGGGATCAACCATGGCCAGCGCCGGTCGTTCATCAACCGAAGCTCGCACAGGCCGAGCTTGGCCACGGAAAAAGTGTCGGCATTGAGCCGTTTATCGAGTTCGAATTGTTCCATAGGCCGACATTTACCAGTTTTTTTCGTCCAGCGCTTGCTTTTTGCGTGGCGCCCTCCTTGCTTTTGCTTCACAATTGACGATATGCAGCGTGGGAGGTTGGTGGTGGACGAGCCACTCGCCAACCGGGTCAGGTCCGGAAGGAAGCAGCCCTAACGAGCCACGGCACGGGTCATCGTGCCAGCCTCCCACCCTTTCTCGCTACGCCGACGACTGTTGATGGGTTGCCTCTTTGGTTGACGCCGCTCATGCGTCCGGTCCAAACTGGCGACTGAGAAAAAGCGGAACAGGAAGAACGGAAGGGTCGCTATGGACACAAAATCCGCCGATGGCGCCTATCGCGTTCTCGCCCGCAAATATCGCCCCCAGAATTTCAACGACCTTATCGGCGGGAGCCGATGGTTCGCACGCTCAAGAACGCGTTCGAGACGGGCCGCATCGCGCAGGCCCGGATGCTTACCGGCGTTCGCGGGGTCGGCAAGACCACGACAGCGCGCATTCTGGCGCGTGCGCTCAATTACAAGACCGATACGATCGACCAGCCGACCATCGACCTTTCCGTGCAGGGCGAAAACTGCCGGGCGATCATGGAAGGCCGTCATGTCGATGTGATCGAGATGGATGCCGCTTCGCATACCGGCATTGACGATATCCGCGAGATCATCGAGCAGGTGCGTTACCGCCCGGTTTCGGCGCGCTACAAGGTCTACATCATCGACGAAGTGCACATGCTCTCCAATCAAGCTTTCAACGGCCTGTTGAAGACGCTGGAAGAGCCACCGCCGCACGTCAAATTCATCTTTGCCACCACCGAAATCCGAAAGGTTCCGATCACGGTTCTGTCGCGCTGCCAGCGCTTCGACCTGCGCCGTATCGAATCGGGCACGTTGGCGCAGCATCTGCGCCGCATCGCGGAAGCGGAACAGATCGCGGTGGATGATACATCGCTCGCCATGATCGCACGCGCAGGCGAAGGCTCGGCACGCGATTCGCTGTCGATATTCGATCAGGCCATCGCGCATGGTGCGGGTACTGTCACGGCGGAAGCCGTGCGCTCCATGCTGGGCCTTGCCGACCGTGCCCGTATCATCGACCTCTTCGAGATGCTGATGCGTGGCGATGTGGCTGGCGCACTGACGGAATTTCGCGCGCAGTATGATGTCGGTGCCGACCCGTCGGTCGTGCTGACCGATCTTGCCGATTTCAACCATCTCGTGACACGACTGCGTTTCACGCCGGATGTGGCCGAAGACGTGTCCTTGTCGGAAGATGAGCGCGTGCGCGGTCGTGAATTCGCGCAGAAACTTTCTGTCCGTGTGCTGTCGCGCACGGCAGATGCTGCTCAAGGGCATTGCGGAAGTCGATACGGCGACGAGACCGGTTCAGGCTGCAGAAATGCTTTTGATCCGGCTTGCCCATGCCGCAGATCTGCCGACGCTGGACGAGGCGATTCGCGGTCTCGACAATGGCTCCGTTTCGGCGCCGCGTCCGCAGCCGGGCAATCCGCGGCCGAATGGCGGCGGTGGTGCGCCGGAAGCGCGTTTTGCCGCCGATGCGGTTGGATCGTCTTCGATGGCTCCAGCTTCCGGTGGACCGGCAACGGCCATGCGTATCGTGGAAACACCACCACAGCCGGTTCAGCCGTCAGCCGCACCGCAGCAATTTGTCGAGAACACGCCGCAGCCTTCGGTGCCGGTCAACAGCTTGCATGATGTCGTCGCACTTGCCGACAAGCACCGCGACATGCAGTTCAAGATTCTGGTCAAGGGTTGCGTGCGCCTTGCATCCATTGCACCCGGGCGGCTCGAAATCGGACTGACCGACGATGCGCCGAAATCTCTGCCGAGCGATATTTCCCAACGCCTCCTGAACTGGACCGGCATTCGCTGGGTGGTGACGGTCGCGCGTGAGGTGGCCGGGCAGACCATTTCGGAGGCGGAAACCGAGCGACGCGACAATCTGGTGACCGATGCCCGCGCCGATCCCGATGTCGCCGCTATTCTCGCGGCCTTTCCGGGGCAAAAATCACCGACGTGCGCATTGCCGTACCGGAACAGAATGACGACGAGGACATTGACCTCGATGCCGTGGTGGAAACACCGGGCGCACCGTCTGAAGACGACTGATTTACGGAATGATGGAGTGAACCCATGCGTGACATGATGGGCATGATGAAGCAGGCGAAGGAATTGCAGGCCAAGATGAAGGCCATGCAGGACGAGATCGCCACCATGGAAGCCTCAGCCTCTTCGGGCGGCGGGCTGGTGACGATCACTCTTTCCGGCAAGGGCACCCTGTCGGCGCTGAAAATCGATCCGTCGCTGATGAAGGAAGAAGAGGTGGAAATCCTCGAAGACTTGATCATCGCGGCGCATAACGACGCCAAGGCCAAGCTTGAAGCGGCCATGGCCGAGAAGACGCAGTCGCTCACCGCTGGTCTGCCGATTCCTCCGGGGTTCAAGCTGCCGTTTTAAGTGAGTAGGGCAGTTAAGGCATTAGGGCAGTATGTTTTATCTGCCCGAAACGTTGCTGCCTCTGCTTTCCTTATTGTCTTACCGCCCTATTGCCGTATTGCCTTAAAAGATGTCCAAACGAATAGCCGGTCCCGAAATCGAACGTCTTATCCAGCTCCCCGCCCGCGTGCCGGGGCTTGGGCCGCGTTCGGCCCGTCGTGCGGCGCTGCATCTCATCAAGAAGAAAGAAGCGCTTCTGGTACCGCTTGGTGGCGCCATGCAGGAAGCTGCCGAAAAGGTACGCATCTGCTCTTGCTGCGGCAATGTCGATACGTCCGATCCATGCACGATCTGCACCGATGAACGTCGTGATCCCACCACTCTTATTGTGGTGGAAGACGTTTCCGATCTCTGGGCGTTGGAGCGGGCAGGCACGATGAATGTGCGCTATCATGTTCTCGGCGGTCGCCTGTCACCGCTCGATGGCATCGGCCCGGACGATCTCAACATCAAAGGACTGGTGGAACGGGTTTCCACGGGTGAGATCAAGGAAGTGATTCTCGCGGTCAACGCTACCGTCGAAGGCCAGACCACGGCGCATTACATCACCGACCAGCTGTCGAGCTTCGATGTTCGTGTCACGCGGCTTGCCCATGGCGTCCCGGTCGGCGGCGAGCTTGATTATCTGGATGAAGGCACGCTGGCTGCCGCCTTGCGGGCAAGAACCACCCTTTAGAACTAATGGAGAAGGCATGGCAGCGGGAAATTGGAAGCATAGCCTGAAGATTGGTCTCGCACTGGTTGCCAGCCTTGCCATTTCTCCCGCCATTGCCGCACCGTCCAAGGCGCAGATTGAAAGCCAGTATCGCAACTGGCTCGAAAAGGACCTTTGGCCGGAAGCGAAGGCAGCAGGTGTATCGCGCGCCGTGTTCGATCAGGCTTTTGCCGGCATCTCGATCAACTGGAAGCTGCCAGACCTTGTCATCCCCGGCGAAAAGCCCTCGACACCGAAAGAGCAGAAACAGGCGGAATTCGGTGCACCCGGCAAATATTTCAATGCAAAGACGATGGGCGCGGTCACAAGCGGCGGCAAGGCGCGCTATGGCCAATATGCCAATCTCCTGAAGCGCATCGAACAGAAATACGGTGTTCCGGGGCCGATCCTGCTTGCCGTATGGGGCCGCGAATCCGGCTTCGGTACGGTGAAGATTCCCTACAATGCCTATGAGGTTCTTGGAACTAAGGCTTTTATGGCCACTCGCAAGGACATGTTCCGGAAGGAACTGATTGCTGCGCTCGAAATCGCTTCCCAAGGGCTATATCGACGAAGCCGCTATGAAAAGCTCATGGGCGGGTGCACTCGGCCAGCCGCAATTCATGCCGACTTCCTATCTGAAACATGCTGTCGATTTCGACGGTGACGGCAAGCGCGACATCTGGAACTCGGTGCCGGATACGCTTGCCTCCATCGCCAATTATCTGAAGCTGTATGGCTGGCAGAAGGGGCGTGACTGGGGCTTTGAAGTGAGCGTCCCGCAGAACGTATCCTGCTCGCTGGAAGGTCCGGATCAGGGCAAGACGATTGCCGAATGGGCAAAGCTCGGCATTACGCGGGTGAATGGCAAACCGTTTCCGGCCAATGAAATGAAGGGCGAGGGCTTTCTGCTCATGCCCGCCGGTCGCTACGGTCCGGCCTTTGTCGTGAGCCCGAATTTCTACGTGCTCAAAGACTATAATATGAGCGATCTCTACGCGCTCTTCATCGGTCACGTCGGTGATCGTATCGCCTATGGTGCGGGCGATTTCAACCGTGGATGGGGCGACGTCGGCTCCATGTATCGCTCTGATATCGGCGCAATGCAGAAACGCATGCAGGTGCTGGGCTATGATGTCGGCAAGCCGGACGGTCTGCCCGGCTTCAAGACCCGTCGCTCGATCGGCCTGTGGCAGGCGAAGAACGGCATGGCGTCAACCTGCTTCCCGCAGCCGGAGCTATTACGTCAGATCCGCTGATCCCCGTCGCTCAGCAAGTTGGCGAAAGACTGCAGCGCTTTCGTCCTGTAGCGGTCGTTGTGCTGCAGCATGAGAAACTGGCGCTGCGGCAGAGCAAAATCCGCCTTTACCAGCGTTCCGGCAGCAAGATGCGGGGCGGCGACAAGTTCCGATATGGCCGTCACGTAATCACCGGAGCGCACCGCCGAACAGATGGCTTCGTTCGATGGCAGTTCCAGCGCCACATGCAGTCGCGCTGGATTATAACCGGAAGCGCGCATCGCATCCTCGAAAACGCTGCGCGTTCCCGATCCCTGTTCACGCAAGATCCATTTTCCCTCGAACAGCCGATCCCGGGTGAGCTTGCCGCCCGTACCCCAGTCATGATCGGGGCGCGCCACCAGAATAAGCTGGTCGCTTGCAACCTTGCTGATTGATAGCGACGGCGCCTGCACAGCACCTTCGACGAGGCCAATATCGGCGACGCCTTCCTGTGTCGCCTCGGTAACGCTTTCCGTATTGCCAAGCGTCAGTCGCACGTCGATCAAGGGGTAGGCGGCGTGAAACCGTGCCAGAAAGGACGGCAGCCAATAGCTGGCGATGGTCTGGCTGGCATGAATGGCGAGAATGCCCCGTTTGCCGCCACCAAGTTCCGATAGCATCCGCTCGGCAGAACGGGCGCGCGCAAACGTTGCGCGTGCCTCGTCCAGAAACATGCGCCCGTCACCGGTCAGCTCGATCCGCCGCCCGATGCGGTTGAAGAGCGTCGCTCCGTAGCGATCTTCCATGGTGCGGATGGCTGAACTGACCGCCGAAGGGGTCAGATGCAGGGCTTCCGAGGCTCGCGTGAGGTGCTCACGCTCGGCGACTTCAATGAAAATTCGTAGCTGTTCCAGTGTCATAGCGATAATCGTTCGATTTTATCGAATGAAATATGCCATATAATGAAATGGATTGAACAGGGAAAAACAGGCATCTAATCAGAAAATAATTCTCATACGAGCATTTCCAGCAAAAGTGCGAAGCGGTTTTGCGCAGGACAATGCGAAAAATGCAGACTGTCAGATTTGAAATGCTGAAAATGACCTACTCCAAAATCCAGAACATCCTCCCGGGACTTGGCTTGAGCGTTGCCGTTGCAATTGCGGCGATCGGACTCGAAAAAGTCGAGGAACATTATGCAGGACGCGCCGGCTCGAAGCGCTGGTGATAGCCATCCTCCTCGGCACGGTCGTGCGGACGTTCCTGCGTCCGGGCAAGCATTTCAACAAGGGCATCGGCTTTTCCGCCAAGCTCCTTCTGGAAATTGCAGTGGTATTGCTTGGCGCGTCGATCAGCGCCAGCGCGGTGGTGGCCGCGGGTTCGGGACTTATTTTCGGTATTGCAGGCGTCGTGGTGCTGGCTATTACGCTCAGCTACGGGATCGGGCGTTTGCTGAAGCTTCCGCATCGGATGGCCGTGCTGGTCGCCTGCGGCAATTCCATTTGCGGCAATTCCGCTATTGCCGCAACCGCACCGGTTATCGGCGCGGGAAGCGAGGACGTGGCGGCTTCGATCGCCTTTACCGCTATTCTCGGCGTGGTCGTCGTGCTGCTTCTGCCACTGGTGGTGCCGGTTCTGGGGCTGTCGCACACGCAATATGGCGTGCTGGCGGGCCTGACCGTTTATGCAGTGCCACAGGTTCTGGCGGCCACCGCGCCGGTCGCGACGATCAGTGTCCAGCTCGGCACGCTGGTGAAGCTCGTGCGCGTTCTGATGCTAGGACCGGTTATTCTTGCGCTGGCGCTTCTCGCCGGTAACAAGGATGCGAATGCCAAGCCGGGCTTCTTCCAGTTGGTGCCATGGTTCATCCTCGGCTTCCTTGGCATGATGGCGCTGCATTCGCTGCATCTGATACCGGAAACGATTCTGCTCGGCATTCAATATGCCTCGACCATACTCACCATCATTTCGATGGCGGCCCTTGGCCTTGGCGTCGATATCCGCTCCGTGGCATCGGCAGGCGGTCGGGTGACACTGACCGCGGTGCTTTCGCTGGTTGCGCTGTGCATCATCAGCCTTGGCCTGATCCATATGCTCAGCGTTGCATAAAAGGCCGGGATGGTTCACATCCCGGCCTTTATTCTCACAAGCGATGGTCAGCTCTTCTTGGCCGCATCAGTCGGCTTTGCGTCGACTGATGCATTGACTGTCTTGCTGGCGTCCTTCTTGTCATCACCGGACATGTTGGAGCGGATCGTCACCATATGTTCCGCCTTGATGAGAGTCAGGTTGGCATCGTAATATTTGCCGTTGCCGAGCTGTTCCAGTGCCAGATCGACATCATTGTCTATGGCAGGCAGATTGGCTGTCGTTTCGGTTATCACCAGATCGACATCCGCGAGTTTCAGCTCATCCTGAGCCTCTTTCTTGCGGCCATGCTGGATATGTTCATTGGCCTTTTTCAGGTGGGCAGCCTTTTCAGGCGTCAGCTTGTAGTCATCGACCACACCGGCTTCCATATCGACCGGCAATGTGCCCGACTGAACTTCGGCGACTTAGTTGGCTGGAGCGCCAGCCGCTTTCATCTTGTCAAGCAGGGATGGAGTGTCTTTCTGCGCCTTGTCCAGATCATCCTTGACCGTCGACAGAATGACCTTGGCTTGGTCGGGTGTTCCCTGAAAAATGGCCAGTCGCGCCAGTGTAACGCCGCGCACCGCTGCAAGGCCATCGCCGGAAATGGCATCCAGCTTCTTGATGGCGTCCTGTTGTGCAGCTTTCATGCTCTCTGTCGCCGGGGCATTCGACTTTGTTGCACTTTCGGCGAAGCTTGGCACGGCAAAGGAAGCGCTCAGCAGCGCAGTTGAAAGCAACATTGCGGTCAGGGTGGTGGTTCTGGAAATCATCTTATGCAATCCATTCAAAAGTAATTCTGTATAGATATTTTGCTATGAATAGGCGGATTGGAAGCTTTTATCCTTCACAACTAATACAGAGAAAGCTTTATTAGCCGCTTATCTGCCGAATTGGAAAAGAAGATAATGAATCAATATTGGTCGATCATGTAAAATTGTGCCGGTTCGTGACTATTTCGTGGCGGAGAAATCACCATAAATTTATCTGATAAAGAAAAAGCCCGCCGGGAGGCGGGCTTTCTCATGTTCGATCGAAGAAGAAAAGATTAGTTCTTTTCCTGCTTCTTCAGAGCGGCACCGAGGATGTCGCCGAGCGAAGCGCCGGAGTCGGACGAACCGTACTGAGCGACAGCTTCTTTTTCTTCAGCGATTTCGAGCGCCTTGATCGAGACCTGCAGCTTGCGGGTCTTCTTGTCGAAAGCGATGACGCGAGCGTCAAGCTTCTGACCGACCGTGAAGCGTTCCGGACGCTGCTCGTCGCGGTCACGCGACAGATCCGAACGCTTGATGAAGCTTTCGAGATCGTGGTCGACGAGACGGACTTCGAGGCCACCGTCGGTAACGGCGGTCACTTCGCAGGTCACAACGGCGTTCTTGCGCAGTTCGCCGGAAGCTGCTGCTTCGCCGACCTTGTCGCCGGAAAGCTGCTTGATGCCGAGCGAGATGCGTTCCTTGTCGATATCGACGTCGAGAACGACAGCCTTGACGACTTCACCCTTGTTGTACTCTTCGATGACCTGTTCGCCCGGACGGTTCCAGTCGAGGTCGGAGAGGTGAACCATGCCGTCAACGTCGCCGTCGAGGCCAATGAACAGGCCGAATTCGGTCTTGTTCTTGACTTCACCTTCAACAACGGTACCGACAGGGTACTTCTGGGCAAAGGTCGTCCACGGATTGTCGAGGGTCTGCTTGAGGCCCAGCGAGATACGGCGCTTGACCGGATCAACTTCGAGCACAACGACTTCGACTTCCTGCGTGGTGGAAAGAATCTTGCCCGGATGGACATTCTTCTTGGTCCACGACATTTCGGAAACGTGGATGAGGCCTTCGATGCCCGGCTCGATTTCAACGAACGCACCGTAGTCGGTGATGTTCGTGACGGTGCCGGTGATCTTTTGCCGATCGGGTACTTCGCGCCGATGCCATCCCAAGGATCGCTCTCGAGCTGCTTCATGCCGAGCGAGATACGATGGGTTTCCCTGGTTGATGCGGATGATCTGCACCTTGACCGTCTGGCCGATGGTGAGGATTTCCGACGGATGGTTGACGCGGCGCCATGCCATGTCGGTAACGTGCAGGAGACCGTCGATGCCGCCGAGGTCAACGAACGCACCGTAATCGGTGATGTTCTTGACGACGCCTTCAACGACCTGACCTTCTTCAAGGTTCTGGACGATTTCCGAACGCTGTTCCGCACGGCTCTCTTCAAGAACGGTACGACGCGAGACAACGATGTTGCCGCGACGCTTGTCCATCTTGAGGATTTCGAACGGTTGCGGGACGTGCATGAGCGGGGTGACGTCGCGGATCGGACGGATGTCGACCTGCGAACGCGGCAGGAAGGCAACAGCGCCGTCGAGGTCGACGGTGAAACCACCCTTGACCTGATTGAAGATGACGCCATCGACGCGCTCGCCATTGGCGAACTTCTGCTCGAGCTTGACCCAGCTTTCTTCACGGCGTGCTTTTTCGCGCGACAGGACAGCTTCGCCCAGAGCGTTTTCGATGCGCTCGACGTAAACTTCCACTTCGTCGCCCGGCTTCAGCGTGCCGTCTTTGCCCTTTGCGCCGAATTCCTTCAGCGGCACGCGGCCTTCGACCTTCAGACCGGCGTCGATGATCGCCATGTCCTTTTCAATGGCTACGATGCGGCCCTTGACGACATAACCTTCAGCAAGGTCGTTCGTTGCAAAGGATTCCGCCAGCAGCGACTCGAAGTCTGCGAGGGATGGATTGAATTCTGACATGAATACTCCGGTGCATCCGGAAAATTCATCGGATGCGGCGCCGGGGGTTAGTGTTGCGTTATGCCCGACCTCGGCCCCGTCTTTGCAGACAACCGGCGCGTGGAACGCGAAGTCAGGCTTTCAGTATGAGTGCAACCTATATAGGTCCGAACTCAAGATAATCCAGCTTTTCGGGGCATAATGAGATCCAAAAAGTCTAAAAACTTGTCGGTTTCATCCCCGATGCTGCGCCAAAGCATGATCGATCAGCTTTTTGCGGCTAGAAATGCCGCTTCTATACTCATTTCGCTGGTATCTAGCAAGTGCGCGTCTTCAGCGGGCCTGAGCGGAGAATCGATACGGTTCGTGTCGCGTTCGTCGCGCTTCTTGAGGTCGGCGGGATTTCCGCGAAATCTGCCTTCTCGCCGCGTGCCACGATTTCTTCAAAGCGACGCTCGGCGCGCACTTCCGGCGACGCCGTGACGAAGAGCTTTTATGGCAGCATCGGGACAGACGACGGTGCCGATATCGCGCCCGTCAAGCACGCTTGAGGGCAGGGCATTGGCGAAATTGCGCTGCGCTTCGACAAGCGCACGTCTGACCTTCGGCATGACCGCGACTTTCGATGCCGCTTCGCCGATCGCATGAGCGGACAGGACCGCCTTGTCCATCTCGCGCAGATCGAGATTGAGCGCGGCGTCAGCCGCCACCGCTTCATCATCGAGCGGCAGCCCCTTGTCGATCAGCGCCTTGGCCACAGCGCGATAGGTCAGCCCCGTATCCAGATGCGGCATGCCGTAGTGAATGGCGATGCGCCGGGCAAGGGTTCCCTTGCCCGAGGCTGCCGGTCCGTCGATAGCGACGATGAACGGCGTCATCGCGCGTCGCTCAGTTCGATCTTGGCGCCCAGTCCCGGCATCATGTCCATGAATTCGGGGAAGGACGTGGCGATCATGGTGCTGTCGTCAACCGTCACCGGCTTTTCCGATGCAAGGCCCATGACGAGGAAGCTCATCGCGATGCGGTGATCGAGATGGGTTGCGACGGTGCCTCCGCCCAGTCCCTTGCCGTCGGGGCGACCGCGGACCGTCAGCGACATCTCGCCTTCGGTGCAATCGACACCATTGGCTTCAAGACCGCGCGCAACCGCTGCCAGACGATCCGATTCCTTGACGCGCAGTTCGTCGAGACCGTCCATCACAGTTTCGCCTTCCGCGAAGGACGCGGCGATGGCCAGAACCGGATATTCATCGATCATCGACGGAGCGCGTCCCGACGGAACGACAACGCCCTTCAGCTTCGAGGCCTTCACGCGCAGATCGGCGACATCCTCGCCACCGGCAAGACGGGCATTGAGCACTTCGATATCGGCGCCCATTTCCTGCAACGTCAGGATCAGGCCGGTACGGGTCGGGTTCATCAGCACGTTGCGGATGGTAACATCCGAACCCTCGACCAGAAGGGCGGCAACGAGCGGGAAAGCCGTTGACGATGGATCACCCGGTACGTCGATGGTCTGGCCGATAAGCTTTGCCCCGCCGGTGATGCGGATATGGCGCACGCCGTCCTTGTCGGTTTCAACCGAAAGATCGGCACCAAAGCCCTGCAGCATCTTTTTCGGTGTGGTCGCGGGTCATAACCGGCTCGATGACGGTGGTGACGCCCGGCGTGTTGAGACCGGCGAGCAGCACGGCGGATTTTACCTGCGCGGACGCCATCGGCACGCGATAGGTGATCGGATTGGCCGTCTTGGGGCCGATCAGCGTCAGCGGCATGCGGTCGCCTTCGGCTGCTTCCACCTGAACGCCCATTTCACGCAACGGATTCAGCACGCGACCCATCGGGCGCTTGGAAAGCGAGGCATCGCCGATAAAGGAGGTTTTCATGTCATAGGTGCCGACAAGGCCCATGGTGAGACGCGCACCGGTTCCGGCATTGCCGAAGTCGAGCGCTGCTTCGGGCTGCAACAGGCAGCCGTTGCCGACACCATTGATGATCCGGGCATCGCCATCCTTGCGAATTTTCGCGCCCATGGCCTGCATGGCGCGACCGGTATTGATGACGTCTTCGCCTTCCAGAAGGCCGGTGATGTGGGTTTCACCCGATGCAAGACCGCCGAACATGAAGGAACGATGCGAGATGGATTTGTCACCCGGAATGCGAATTTCGCCCGTAAGTGCCTCCGAGCGGCGGGCGGTTGCTGGTTTCGGGGATGCAGAATGGGACATGGATTTTTCACAGTCACATTTTTTGGCGCGGACGCGCGCCGGGATTGAGAGATAAGCCGGGCTTCCCTAGCATAGTAATATTGTGCGGTCATCCGCGAATACGCGGTGCGGGCGACACCCATAATCGGGAGGGAGAGCCAGAGTCTGCACATCCCTTTGCGTTTGGCTTTGACAAACGCGCCAAATTGCGTTTATGCACCGGACAACAATATAAACGCGCTTAAGACTTGCCCCTTGCCATATGGCTCCGTGAACAGCATGGTAAAGGGCTATATGCTTCAAGGCAGGCATTCCGGCGCGATTTTATGAATTTGTGTCCCCGTGCGAATTAACGAGGCTAGACGTGGCAAAAGCTGAACTTGGTACCAAGCGTATCGACCCGGAAACGGGCAAGAAATTTTACGATCTCAATCGCGACCCGATCGTTTCGCCTTACACCGGCATTTCCTATCCACGTTCCTATTTCGACTCCACGCTTGAAAGCCGCGTTGTCGAAGAGGAAACCGAAGAGGAAGAACTGGATACGGCACTCGAAAAGCCGGAATTCGTCTCTCTCGAGGATGCCGACGACGAAACGAAGGGCAGCGGCGACGATCTGCCGGATATGGACGACGACGATGTCGATCTCGGCGACGACGATGAAGACACCTTCCTCGAAGAAGAGGAAGACGAGGACGACGACATGTCGGGCATTCTCGGCGGCGGCGTCGGCGGCGAAGACGAGGAAGGCTGATCTGTTACATGATCAAGACCGGATGCTTTTGCGAGGCGACCTTCAGGTCGCCTCGCTGCGTTTGGAGCATATCCCGGATTGGGCTTCGGCGTGATCTGTGAATTATTTTCGGCAGATGTGAAAAGAGTTGCGATTTAGCTCTTGATCTTCTGACAAACGCCATTTAATAAGCCGCCACACCGGGCAGCAAGTCCTGCCTGATGCGCCTCGAAAGAGGTCTGATGGGGCCATAGCTCAGCTGGGAGAGCGCCTGCATGGCATGCAGGAGGTCAGCGGTTCGATCCCGCTTGGCTCCACCAAATGTTTCTTCTCAAGTAACCAGAACGGACACCGTCATCGGTCGGCACAATAGCTGTCGGTGGACAAAGCCTGTCCGAGCGCTATGTCGTTTCCCATGACAGAGATGATTTTGGCGACATTCGACTGGGTTCCCAAAATGCCGCGTGGCTTCGTCCGCGATCTTCGCGTGCGCTGGGCGCTGGAAGAAGCCGGATTGCCCTATCGTGTCGAAGGCGTTCCATTCAAGAATCGCGGGCCGGAACACTTCACCCATCAGCCTTTCGGGCAAGTGCCATGGCTGATCGACGGTGATATGTCGGTCTTCGAAAGCGGCGCCATCCTGCTTCATATCGCCGAGAAGAGCGATGCGCTGTTGCCGCCTGATCCGAGGGCACGCAACGAGGTCATACAATGGCTGTTCGCGGCGTTGAACTCGGTCGAAATGGCCGCCTTGCCGCTCGCCCTTTATAAATTCACCGGTGATGAGGAGCAGACACCGGGGCGTCAGCTCATGGACAGCTTCCTTGCCGGTCGGCTGGCGCACATGGAGCAGGCGCTGTCAGGCCGCGAATGGCTCACGGATCAGTTTTCGGTTGCCGATATTCTGATGGCCGACGTATTGCGTCTGGTCGACCATTTCGACGGTCTGGCGCAGCACCCGGTCTGCCGGGCCTATGTCGGGCGCGCGACGGCACGGCCCGCATTCCAGAAAGCCTTTACCGACCAGATGGAACATTTTGCTGCAGCGGACTGACGCTCTCATTGAAATTAGCATGATCGCGCTATTTCACGCTCAAGTTGCATTCGACAATTCTTAAAAAAATTGCTAAACAGAAATTGTGTTAAGTAGTTCCAGTGTTTTTAAATGAAAAGACTCCAAGATTTTGATGAAGTGCGATCTTTATTATGTATAGGAATCGCAATTTTCCATTTTAATTCCGGGTTACGGTAAATAATGAGATTCTGAATTCTTTTATATTAACATTTTCTTATTTTACCGATGTCTTTTTTTAATGTGCCGGATTATTTCTGGCGAGGCGACGAAATTATCTCTGGAGCTGGCCGCGCTATGTAGCTTTCGTTGGGAAGCGGCTCGCGCGGATTTATCCGCTGCACGTGGTGACGTTCTCCTGTTTCGCGCTACTTTCTGTCCTGACAGCAGCGGGAATTCTGCATCCTCTGGTCGAACCCAGCATGAGCTGGTGAGACGGGCTGCCCCAGTTACTGCTGATTCATAATTGGGGTTTGGGCGCACCTTGTCCTACAATTATGTCAGTTGGTCGCTGAGTGCCCTTTTGCCATATATCTCGCTTTTCCGCTGTTCGATATGTTGTGTCGTCGTTTCGGGAGCTGGGTTCTTGTCGGTGTGATGGCTGCAGCCGTGGGCGGTGATTATCTGGCGCAACAGCTCGGCGTATTGTCACTCACACGCTTCAATTGTCCGATGCCGGGGTCTTGCGAGCCTTGCCTTCCTTTGTCTTTGGAATGCGGCTTGCTCGCCGGGAACATCCACCGATGCCGGCACCGGCAATCAAGGCATTGCTTGCCGCTTGCCTGATTGTCTTTCTGTTCTATCACCCGGCAAACGGGCCGGACGAACCGCACACGCTTGAAGGCCCCCGGCGGCTGGCCTTCCTCTATGCGGATGTCTATGTGCTTTATGCCGCATCCACTCGGGGCATTTATACACCGCTGCAATGGCGCGGATTCACAAGGCTTTCCCGTTACAGCTTCGGCATCGTCATTCTACATCCTGCGGTCGGAATGGTTTTCTTCAAAGCTGCTCCGCAACGATGGGGCGAGGCGACGGCAGGCGCGGTCCCGCTCATCGCTGCAGGTGTTCTTGCAAGCGTGTTGACTGCCATTGCCTCTTATCACTTGTTCGAAAATCCCGTTCACCGCTGGCTGGTGAAAAGAATTGACGCATGGGTCAGCAGATCGGAAGGCTCAAGCGGGTTTTCTGGTTCTACGCGAAACGGCCTGCCTGTCTCCCGATAGGCAGGCATCCTCACCGGATCGATCAGTCGGTGCGCGACGTACCGCTGTCTTGCCGCATCAGATAGAGCGATGCGCCGATGATCAGCGCCGCCCCCGGCCAGAAGTTGATGCTTGGCGCTGCTGCAAACACGATCCAGCCGAAGATCACGTTGATCGGCAGTCTCAGGTCATCGAACGGTTGCAGATAGACCGCATCCGCTATCGAATAGGCTGCCGTCTGGAAATATTGGGCGAGAGCTGTGAATGCGCCGATGACGATCAATATGGACCAGATTTCGACGCCCGGAGCGGTGATTGCGGACATGCTTAAGCCGGATGCCAGCCAGAGTGCCGCGTTGATGGGTGTGAGCAGTACCAGCATATAGGTCGAAATGCTGGCGGGCTTTTCGAAACGGGTCAGATATTTGGTCATCACCGAATAGCCGGCCCACAACGCTGCGGCCAGAATCGGCAGGAGCGAATAGACCGTATAGGAATCCGACCAGGGTGCGATGATGATCAGTGCGCCAATAAATCCGGTGAATGTGGTCATCAGGCGTGCCGGCGTGACCTTTTCCTGCAGAAAGAGCCGTGCGCACAGGATGACGAAGAATGGCGATGTCATGGACAGCGCGACCACCTGCCAGATCGGCACATGGGTCAGCGCATAAATCCAGACCTGTACGCCAGCGGCAGCCAGCGCGACGCGAATGACGTGAAGACCGAAATGCCCGGTACGCAAGGCTCTCGTGCCGTCGCGAATGAGCAGGGGCAAGGTCAGCACCAGCGCGATCACATATTGCCAGAAGGCGATGATGACGGAGGGAATACCGGTACGCGTTCCCGCCCATTGGGTGGCGACATTGACGGCGGCATAGGCCGAACAGGCCGCGACCATCAGCGCTGCTCCGCGAATGGTCGGTTTCAAAGTTGGCGAAGAGGCAAGTTGACTCAACGGTTTCTTCCTTCGGAGCATTTTGCAGCCAAATGGAAACATTTGACGTCGCATAAATGCGGCAAAACAAATGGACAGAGCGTTCCGCTTCAGGCGGAACTTGCTCTGGCAAGCCTGTTACCTCAGGGTACGGGAAGAAAGACTGCAGGACGAAGACGGCAAGCCGTCCAGCCGAGCATGATTCCAACCTCGTTCTCTCTCATCCGGACTATGACCGTCGGCTTCGGAATTACACCGAATCTGCTGACCCTGACACGTCTGCCGTGTCAGGCGCTCGCGGGCTTCGGACACCGGGTCCGTTACCGCCGGTGGGGAGTTTCGCCCCGCCCTGAGAACTGGATATTTCGTTTGCACCGAAGGACATCAGGATGAACTCCGACGCGGGCTGTAGTTATGTTACGCTTTCCCATAAAGCAAGGTGCAGGCTAGGTTCTGCCTGCCTGTCCGGCAATCACAATTGAGTGCAGGACAACACAAGGGATGAGCCTTTGATAGCCAAGTCACGGGAAAAGCATGGACGTATCGGAAACTCTCTTTTAGAAACTCGTGTCGGAGTTGATCGGGAGAGGGTCTAATTCCACATGGTTCTGGGAGGAATGATGAGCACCAACGCAGTCCCCACGCGGTTTTCGCATGACCATCCGCTATGGCAACCGGATGCGGGGCGCATCGCCGCCAGCAATCTGGAGCAATTCCGTATTCGCGCAGAACAGCGCACGGGCTTGAGCCTGCCGGATTATGCCGCGCTGCATCGCTGGTCGGTCGAGGATCGCGGCGGCTTCTGGCAGCTTGTGTGGGATTTCTGCGAGGTTATCGGCGAGTGTGGCAAACCAGCCCTTGTCGATAAAGGCCATATGCGTGACGCAAAATTCTTCCCCGAGGCACGACTCAACTTTGCCGAAAACCTGTTGCGCCATGAGGGTGGCGAGGAAGCCATCGTCTTTCGCGGTGAGGACAAGGTCGAGCGCCGCCTGACATGGGACGATCTTCACGCGCTGGTCTCGAAACTGCAGCAATTCATGCTGGCGGAAGGGGTTCAGCCGGGCGACCGCGTGGCGGGCATGATGCCCAATATGCCGGAGGCGGTGGCCTTGATGCTGGCCGCTTCGTCCATCGGTGCGGTGTGGTCTTCATGCTCACCGGATTTTGGCATACAGGGCGTGCTCGACCGCTTCGGCCAGATCGAGCCGAAGCTGTTTTTGCCTGTGACGGTTATTGGTACAATGGCAAGCGCATCGAGGTGGCCGACAAGGTTGCTGAAGTGACGGCAAAGCTGCCGGGGCTGAAACGTGCGGTCATTGTCACCTATCTCGGCGAAGCGGAAGCCGTTGCTGACCGCGCTGAAAAGGGCATTGCGCTTGATGCGGCTCTGGAACCGTTCAAGGCCAAAGACGTCGAGTTTACGCGGCTCCCCTTCGATCATCCACTTTGTATCCTGTTTTCGTCCGGCACGACGGGCATTCCAAAATGCATTGTGCATCGCGCAGGCGGCGTGCTGTTGCAGCATTTGAAGGAACACCGCCTGCACGCGGATATTCGCGACGGTGATCGCTTCTTCTATTTCACCACCTGCGGATGGATGATGTGGAACTGGCTGGCTTCCGGTATCGCCTCCGGCGCTACGCTTTTGCTCTACGACGGTTCGCCCTTCTATCCCGATGGCAATGTGCTGTTCGACTATGCCGCCGCCGAGGGCATGACCTATTTCGGCACTTCGGCGAAATTCATCGACGCGGTGTTGAAAGCCGGTCTGAAGCCCGGCGAGACACATAATCTTTCGGCACTGCGCACGGTGTCCTCGACCGGCTCACCGCTGTCGCCGGAAGGCTTTGCCTTCGTCTATGAAGCGATTAAGCCGGACGTGCATCTCGCTTCCATTTCCGGCGGTACGGATATCGTGTCCTGCTTCGTGCTGGGCGTTCCGACGGAACCTGTCTGGCTGGGTGAAATTCAGGGCGCGGGCCTTGGCATGGCCGTCGACGTCTGGAACGATGACGGCAAGCCGGTGCGCCGTGAGAAAGGCGAGCTGGTCTGTACCAAGGCATTCCCTTGCATGCCGCTGCAATTCTGGAACGATCCCGAAGGCGCGAAATATCAGGCCGCTTATTTCGAGCGCTTCGACAATATCTGGTGCCATGGCGATTTTGCCGCATGGACCGAGCATGACGGCATCGTCATCCATGGTCGTTCGGACGCGACACTCAACCCCGGCGGCGTGCGTATCGGTACGGCGGAGATTTACAATCAGGTCGAACAGATGCCGGAGATCGCCGAGGCGCTTTGTGTCGGGCAGGATTGGGATAATGACGTGCGGGTGGTGCTGTTCGTGCGGCTCGCCGAAGGTGTGGCGCTGGACGACGACCTCAAGGCGCGCATCAAGACCAAGATTCGCACCGGCGCCACGCCGCGTCACGTTCCGGCGAAAATCGTTGCTGTCCGGGATATTCCGCGCACCAAGTCGGGAAAGATCGTGGAGCTTGCCGTGCGCGATATCGTGCATGGGCGCGATGTGAAGAATCGCGAGGCGCTGGCAAAACCCCGAAGCGCTGGAGCTTTATCGCGATATTGCCGCGCTTCATGAGGATTGATTTGATCACCCTCCAATTGCTTGGAGTTGCCGGGTAACGGACGCAACAAAATTTCGTTATCGGGTAATAAATAGCCACAGAACGCCACGCAAGGCCATTGCCTAATTGACCGCCACGGGACACTCTGGCTCGGACATAGCCCATCGCGAAAGCGGTGGTTGCCGGGCAGAACTTGTGGAGGACGAGTATGTTTGCATCGGGCATCAATTTCGGTCTTGGCGAGGAGATCGAAGCCCTTCGCGATACGGTGCGCCGTTTTGCGGAAAGCCGCATTGCGCCGCTGGCCGCTGAAACCGACCGCAACAATGCATTTCCCATGCATCTCTGGCGTGAACTGGGTGAGCTTGGCGTACTCGGCATTACGGCGCCAGAAGAATATGGCGGCGCTGGCATGGGCTATCTCGCCCATTGTATTACGATGGAAGAAATCAGCCGCGCTTCCGCTTCCATCGGTCTCAGCTATGGCGCTCATTCCAATCTCTGCGTCAACCAGATCAAGCGAAACGGTTCTCCCGACCAGCGCGCGAAATATCTGCCAAAACTTATTTCCGGCGAGCATGTCGGCGCGCTCGCCATGTCCGAGTCGGGCGCGGGTTCCGATGTCGTTTCGATGAAACTTGCCGCCGAGAAACGCGGCGACCGTTACGTTCTCAACGGAAACAAGATGTGGATCACCAACGGCCCGGACGCCGATGTGCTGGTAGTCTATGCCAAGACCGATCCGGCAGCAGGCCCGCGCGGTATCAGCGCCTTCATCGTTGAAAAAGGTTTCAAGGGGTTCTCGACCGCGCAGAAGCTCGACAAGCTTGGCATGCGCGGTTCCAACACCTGCGAACTGGTGTTCGAGGATTGTGAAGTGCCTGCCGAAAACCTGCTCGGGACAGAAGGCAAGGGCGTCAATGTGCTGATGTCCGGTCTTGACTATGAACGCGTGGTGCTGGCGGGTGGTCCGCTCGGCATCATGGCGGCCTGCCTCGATGTCGTGGTACCCTATGTGCATGAGCGCAAGCAGTTCGACCAGCTGATTGGCGAGTTCCAGCTCATGCAGGGCAAGCTTGCCGACATGTATGTGACCTTCAATGCCTCGCGTGCCTACACTTATGCGGTGGCGGCGGCCTGCGACCGGGGCGAGACGTCGCGCAAGGATGCGGCGGGATGCATTCTCTATACGGCGGAAAATGCGACACAGATGGCACTGCAGGCGATCCAGTCTCTCGGCGGCAATGGCTACATCAATGATTATCCGACGGGCCGTCTTTTGCGCGATGCCAAGCTTTATGAAATCGGCGCGGGCACATCGGAAATCCGGCGCATGCTGATCGGACGGGAACTCTTTCAGGAGACCCGTTGATGGCGGTTCTGAAATCGGAAATCTCGACGCGCAGCGCCAGCTTCGAGGCTAACCGCAAGGCGATGCTGGCGGCGATCGACGTGGTGGGTGAAGCCTCGCGGATTGCGATTGATGGCGGCGGCGAGAAAGCGCGCGAGCGCCATGTCGCGCGTGGCAAGCTTCTGCCGCGCGAGCGGGTGGCGCAACTGCTCGATCCGGGGGCGCCCTTTCTGGAAGTGGGGCTGACGGCAGCGCATGGCATGTATGGCGGGGCGGCGCCTTCGGGCGGGATCATCACCGGCATCGGGCGCGTATCGGGCCGGGACTGCATGATCGTCTGCAACGATGCGACCGTGAAGGGCGGCACCTATTATCCGGTCACGGTCAAGAAGCATCTGCGCGCACAGGAGATCGCGGGCGAGAACCGTCTGCCCTGCATTTATCTGGTCGATTCCGGTGGGGCCAATCTGCCCAATCAGGATGAGGTGTTCCCGGACCGCGACCATTTCGGGCGCATCTTCTACAATCAGGCGCAGATGTCGGCGGCAGGCATTCCGCAGGTCGCCGTGGTCATGGGTTCGTGCACGGCAGGCGGTGCTTACGTGCCTGCCATGAGCGACGAGACGGTGATCGTGCTGGGGCAGGGCACGATCTTTCTGGCCGGTCCGCCGCTGGTGAAGGCTGCCACCGGCGAAGTAGTGACCGCGGAAGACCTCGGCGGCGGCGATGTGCACACAAGGCTTTCCGGCGTGGCCGATCATCTGGCCAATGACGACGCCCATGCATTGCAGATTGCGCGCGCCATTGCAGCCAATCTCAACAGCGAGAAGTGTGAGTTTATTCCGCGCGGCGATAGTGCCGCCCCGCTTTATGATCCGGAGGAAATTCTGGGCGTCGTTTCCGCCGATACGCGCATTCCCTATGATGTGCGCGAGGTTATCACGCGGCTGGTCGACGGTTCGGACTTCGATGAGTTCAAAGCGCGCTACGGCACCACTTTGGTCTGCGGTTTTGCCAGCGTCTATGGCATGCCGGCGGGGATCATCGCCAATAACGGTGTGCTGTTTTCGGAAGCGGCCTTGAAGGGCGCGCATTTCATCGAGCTTTGCTGCCAGCGCAACATTCCACTGGTGTTTCTGCAGAACATCACCGGCTTCATGGTCGGGCGCAAATATGAAGCCGAAGGCATCGCGAAACACGGCGCCAAGCTGGTGACGGCGGTGGCGACGGCCAATGTACCCAAGATCACCATGCTGATCGGCGCTTCCTATGGTGCGGGTAATTACGGCATGGCGGGGCGGGCCTATTCGCCGCGCTTCCTGTGGACTGGCCGAACAGCCGCATTGCGGTGATGGGCGGCGAACAGGCGGCAGGCGTGCTGGCAACCGTCAAGCGCGACGGGATCGAGCGCACCGGCGGCACGTGGTCGGCGGATGAGGAAGCGGAGTTCAAGCGCCCGACGCTCGCAATGTTCGAACGCCAGAGTCATCCGCTTTATGCCTCTGCCCGACTTTGGGATGACGGTATCGTCGATCCGCGCAAGAGCCGCGAAGTGCTTGGTCTGTCGCTTTCCGCCACGCTGAACGCACCAGTTGAGCCAACGCGCTTTGGTTTGTTCCGGATGTAAGGAAGCAATCAGATGTTCAAAAAGATACTGATTGCCAATCGCGGAGAAATTGCCTGCCGGGTCATTCGCACGGCGCGGGAATTGGGTATTGCCACCGTCGCAATTTATTCGGATGCGGATGCCAATGCGCTTCATGTCGAGATGGCCGATGAGGCGGTGCGCGTCGGTCCTGCCATTTCTGCGCAAAGCTATCTGAATGTCGAGGCTATCATCAAGGCTGCGAAGGAAACTGGCGCAGAGGCCATCCATCCGGGTTATGGGTTTCTCTCCGAAAATGCCGGTTTCGTGGATGCGGTCGAAGCAGCGGGACTTGTCTTCATCGGCCCATCGGCCAAAGCCATTCGCGCCATGGGGCTGAAGGATGCCGCCAAGGCGCTGATGGAAAAGGCTGGCGTGCCTGTCGTTCCGGGTTATCACGGCGACAATCAGGATGGAGCCTTCCTCAAAAGCGAAGCGGACCGGATCGGCTATCCGGTGCTCATCAAGGCACGGGCAGGCGGTGGCGGCAAGGGCATGCGCCGCGTCGATCAGTCGGCGGATTTTGCAGCGGCGCTAGACAGCGCGCGCCGCGAGGCGGAAGCCTCTTTCGGCGATAGCGCCGTGCTGGTCGAAAAATACATGGCGAAACCGCGCCATATCGAGGTGCAGGTCTTCGGCGATAATCATGGCAATGCCGTGCATCTGTTCGAGCGCGATTGTTCGCTGCAACGCCGCCACCAGAAGGTGATCGAGGAAGCACCTGCACCCGGCATGACGCCGGAAATGCGCGCCGCCATGGGCGAGGCGGCGGTCAAGGCCGCATTGGCCATTGGCTATTCCGGCGCGGGCACGGTGGAGTTCATCGCCGATGTTTCTGAAGGGCTGCGGCCGGACCGCTTCTTCTTCATGGAAATGAACACCCGCCTGCAGGTCGAGCATCCGGTAACGGAAGCGATTACCGGCCTTGATCTTGTCGAATGGCAATTGCGCGTGGCTTCCGGCGAAGTCTTGCCGAAACGACAGGACGAACTTTCCATAGATGGCTGGGCGTTCGAGTCGCGACTTTATGCCGAAGACCCGGCGCGGGATTTTCTGCCCGCAACCGGCAAGCTTGCTCTGTTCGCGCCGCCTGAAAATGCCCGTGTCGATTCCGGTGTGCGAACCGGCGATACGATCACGCCGTTCTATGATCCGATGATCGCAAAGATCATCGCCCATGGCGCAACGCGCGATGAGGCACTAAACCGGCTTGATGCGAGCCTGAACAAGACCCGGATTGCTGGCCTCGTCACCAATCGCCAATTTTTGTCGGCGCTTTGCAACCTTGAAGCTTTCCGCACCGGTGATGTCGATACCGGCCTGATCGCACGCGAGACGGCAGTTCTGTTCACGGATGAGCGGCCTTCGGACATTGCTTTTGCGCTTGCCGCCCTTGGTGCACTCGACCTGCTGGATACCCCAGTGACAGGCGATCCGTGGACGAGCTTGCGCGGCTTTCGTTTGTGGGGTGACGCATCGCGCTCGGCCCTTATCGATCATCATGGCGAGCGCCACACTGTTAGCTTCACGACCATGGGTGACAGGCATTTCGGCTTTGCTTTCGGCACTATCGAAATCCGTTTCCATGAAAACGGGCTGGTTCGCTTTGCTGTGAATGGCCGTGTTTCAGAGGCGTCCGTCGTGCGCATCGGACATGATGTGACGGTGCAACTCGAAGGTCGCGACACCATATTTCATCATGTGCAGTCTGTTGGCGCGGAAGAGGATGCTTCGAGTGAAAGCCGCATCCCTGTCACCGATGCCGGGACTGGTGCGACTGGTTTCCGTCGTGGAGGGGGGCGAGCGTCGCCAAGGGCGATCCGCTTGTAACGATGGAAGCGATGAAGATGGAACTGTCACTGACCGCGCCGCGCAACGGCAAGGTTTTGTCCGTAACTGTTGTAGCGGGCGATCAGGTCAATGAAGGCATCCTTCTTGTAGAACTGGAGGAAGAACATGGCTGAACACGTAGAAATCGTTGAAATGGCTGCGCGTGATGGCCTGCAGAATGAAAAGCGGTTTGTGCCGACAGCGGACAAGGTCGCACTGATCGACCGCCTGTCGGATTGCGGCTATGCCCGCATCGAGGCAACGAGTTTCGTTAGCCCGAAATGGGTGCCGCAACTGGCGGATGCCGCAGAAGTCATGGCCGGGATTCGCCGTGCTGATGGCGTGCGCTATTCGGTACTGGTGCCCAACATGAAGGGCTATGAAGCTGCTGCCGCTGCAAATGTTGACGAGATTGCGGTTTTCATTTCCGCCTCGGAAGGCTTTTCGAAAGCCAATATCAATTGCACGATTGCTGAGAGCATCGAGCGGCTGTCGCCGGTCATCGGTGCTGCGATCAATGATGGTCTGGCCATTCGCGGCTATGTTAGCTGCGTCGTGGAATGCCCCTATGACGGGCCGGTGGCCCCGCAAGCGGTTGCCGATGTGACCGAACAGCTTTTCTCGCTGGGCTGTCACGAAGTAAGCCTCGGCGATACGATCGGGCGTGGTACGCCGGACAAGGTGGCAGCCATGCTGGATGCCGTGCTGGCCATTGCGCCTGCGCACAGCCTTGCCGGCCACTATCACGACACGGGCGGGCGGGCCCTCGACAATATCCGCGTCAGTCTGGAGAAGGGCTTGCGCGTGTTCGATGCTTCGGTCGGCGGTCTCGGCGGCTGTCCTTTCGCGCCGGGCGCCAAGGGCAATGTCGATACGGTCTCCGTCGTCGAAATGCTGCATGGATTGGGTTTTGAAACCGGCCTCAATCTGGACAAGCTCAGATCAGCGGCCTTGTTCGCGCAGGCGCTGCGTCAGGACAAAGCCGCATGAAGGCGTTTGAAACGATCCAGATTGCGATAGATCAACGCGGCGTCGCGACACTGACGCTCAACCGTCCAGAGCAGCATAATGCGCTATCCGGTCGGATGATCGATGAGCTTCTGACGGCGACGCTGCATCTGGCGGATGATGACGCCGTGCGCCTCGTGGTCCTGACCGGCAATGGCACCAGTTTTTGTGCAGGCGGTGATCTGGGATGGATGCAGGAACAGGTCAAAGCCACACGCGCGCAGCGCATTGAGGAAGCGCGCAAGCTCGCCCTCATGCTGAAAGCGCTGCGCGATTTGCCAAAACCGCTGTTCGGGCGCATCAACGGGCAGGCCTATGGCGGCGGCGTCGGCCTCATCAGCGTCTGCGATGCGGCCATCGCTGCATCCGGCGCGCGCTTCGGGCTGACGGAGACCGGGCTCGGCCTGATACCGGCCACCATCAGCCCCTATGTGGTAGCGCGCATCGGTCAGGCGAATGCGCTGCGCACATTCACTTCGGCGCGACTGTTCGATGCCGAGGAAGCACGGCGGATCGGGCTGGTGCATGACGTTATCGAGGCGGAACGTCTCGATGCGGCGGTGGAGGCGGAGATTAAACCCTATTTTGCCACCGCGCCTGCAGCGGTTGCCGCCTCCAAGAGGCTGGTTCATGCGCTGGGCGCGCCGATAGACGAGGGCGTCATCGAAATGACGCTGACCCGTCTTGCCGATACATGGGAAACGCCAGAGGCCGCGGAGGGAATCGCGGCCTTTTTTGCGAAGAAATCACCATCATGGAAGGGAGGGAACTGAACATTTGGGAGGAGCCGATTTTCGTTGTAGTTGCGGGCACTTGGCCCCTTGCAATCGGAAGCCGGAAATGCATTCTTATTACATCATGAAAGCTCGCTCCCGTTCCGGAGCATGATTCCGAAAGGGCAGATGCAATTTCGGATAATATTATGGCTCTGACCTCTTCGAGGCGGCGGTGCGGTGTGCTTTTGGATTGACCCTTTGAGATCATGTGATGAACAAAGGGAGGGCCCGGCAATTCGGCAGCGCAGACGCGTTGAGATTTGACCGGCAAGGGTTGTCTCGGGGCCGTCGGAGGACGCTGCCCTACAAAGGAGAAAAAGAATGAACCTGAAACTTCTGTCCAGCGTGGCTTTCGCAGCTACACTCGGCTTTGCCAGCCGCCGCCTATGCTGACATCACCATCGGCGTCGTTGCACCGCTGACGGGCCCTGTCGCTGCTTTCGGTGACCGGTGAAGAAGGGCGCGGAAACCGCCGTTGAAGTCATCAACAAGGCTGGCGGCATCAAGGGCGAGAAAGTCGTTCTGAAGTTTGCAGACGATGCCGGTGAACCGAAGCAGGGCGTTTCCGCCGCCAACCAGATCGTTGGCGACGGCATCAAGTTCGTCGTCGGCCCGGTCACGACCGGCGTCGCCATCCCTGTTTCCGACGTCTTCTCGGAAAACGGTGTTCTGATGGTTACCCCGACCGCCACCGGCCCGGATCTGACCGCGCGCAATCTGGAAAACGTGTTCCGCACTTGCGGTCGCGACGACCAGCAGGCTGAAGTCATGGCCGATTATGTCCTGAAGAACTTCAAGGACAAGAAGGTCGCCGTGATCCATGACAAGGGTGCCTATGGCAAGGGTCTGGCCGACGCTTTCAAGGCGGCGATCAACAAGGGCGGCATCACGGAAGTCCATTACGATTCGGTCACGCCGGGCGACAAGGATTTCAGCGCGCTCGTCACCAAGCTCAAATCTGCTGGCACTGACGTCGTCTATTTCGGCGGCTACCATGCCGAAGGCGGCCTCCTGTCGCGTCAGCTGCATGACGCTGGCATGCAGGCACTTGTGCTCGGCGGCGAAGGCCTGTCCAACACCGAATATTGGGCAATCGGCGGCACCAACGCACAGGGCACGCTCTTTACCAACGCCAAGGACGCCACCAAGAACCCGGCTTCCAAGGATGCTATCGAAGCGCTCAAGGCCAAGGGTATCCCGGCTGAAGCCTTCACCATGAACGCCTATGCCGCTGTGGAAGTCATCAAGGCCGGCATCGAACGCGCCGATTCGACCGATGATTCTGCTGCCGTCGCCAAGGCTCTGCATGATGGCAAGCCTATCGAAACCGCTATTGGCACGCTGACCTATGGCGCAAACGGCGACCTTAGCTCGCCAAGCTTCGACATCTTCAAGTGGGATGACGGCAAGATCGTCGGCCTCGAATAAGATTGTCGTGGTTTAGAATACAAAACGCCGGGGTTATCCCCGGCGTTCTGCATTTGTGGAGCTGAAAACCATCAGGAACCGGTATAGCCGAGTTCCGCCTCGATGGCTTCGAAGGTCTTTTCCATAGCGTAGGTCGGGCTGAGCGGAAAACCGAAATGTCCGTAGGCGATGGACATCTGCCGCTCGGCCTTTGCCTTACTACCCTTCGCGACTGCTGCCACATAGAGCGCTGCAGCGAGACCGGTGCGGTCGGCGCCGGATTTGCAATGGATGAGCACCGGCTTTTCTGCATTCTGCATCAGGGCGATTAGCTGTCTCGTCTGTGCAGGGGTCAACTCCCGCCTTGACGACATTTCGAAATCGGCATGCTTGATGCCGAGCGTTTTCGCGGTTGCGATCTCTTCGTCATACCATTTCGAGCCCGACTCCGGGCCGCGCAGATTGATGATCGTTTTGATGCCATAAAGCTTCTGCAGGGATGCGATGCGTGCAGGATCAGGTTGGTTGGAGCGATAGGCCTGTCCGTCGATGATGGTGTGGACGTTGCCCTTATATTGCAGCGTGTACAGATAGCCGCCCATGACGCTTGAGCCGACGAGCAGTCCCAGCCCGGCCATCCGGGCATAAGTAAAGGACCAATCGACGTATTTCCGAAAAAAGAACGACATAGGGGCCTCATCCGAACGAAAGCAAATAATAAAACATAGCGAGTTGAAAATTTCTTCTTGGTTTTCGCGGGAAATATACTAGGATTTGGACTTAATCTTGTCCGAGAACAAGGTCTTCAATTTTCTGTTTAATTTATTTTTGAAATGCATTCCGCAGGTTCTTGCGGAAAATTTTTGGAGCAAGCGTCTGCGTCAGTTTGTGGTGTCAGTAAATCGCGTTGGTTTTCGTGGCTTAAGCTTCGGTTAACCATGACTGTTTAATCTATGACCATGTGCTGGGGCAGATAGCGGAGCAGGTTTATGCAGCGCTACAGATTTGACGATAAAAGAATTCTGATCGAGGCGATTGTTGAGTTGCTCAACAGGGGCGTAGAGCCCGACGAACTTGATCTTGTACTGAGCCGGATCGGTCCGGTCGATCTCGACTTGATGCGGCAATGCCTGATCGAGGTGTGGAATTACAACCACCCCGATGTGGCGGAAACGCCGATGGCGGCCTGACGACAGGTTCTGCAGCCCTTTGGGCGCAAAGCTTCAGACGTCGGAAACGGATATCACAAGCGTCGATCTGCGGAAGCGGGATGAACGCGGACTACATGGGCGTGATTAGGCGCCCACGCGCAAGAATACGGCAGTTTCAGGCAACGGTTTGTGGGTCGAAACTGTCGGGGCAGGGCCGGGTTGAACCGGTTTTGGAGTAATCTGGCCGCTGCCCGCAATGTCATATTCCTGAAACGCAGACGGGTTATATCCATATGCGTATCGGGAATTCACTTGGGGTCGTGACCACGGATGTACTGGCGCAACTCAGGTGAAAGCGGAAGGTCGGGTTCAACCCGGCCTTTTTCGTTTTAGCGTATTTTCCGGAAAGAATGACGTGTCCCTGCCGGGAACCGGTCCACGGGATTGGTTTCTTATCTCGCTTCGATGCGTTGGATAATGCGACGAAACAAATACTTGCAGCGGTTCAGCGGCTCTGTTTTTAACTGGAACCGCTCTGGAGTACTGCCGTCAGGCGAGTTCCGGTCGAGGCCGCATGGAATTGCGAAATGGCTTTCGGTGCGGTTCCGTTTCAGTGACGCATGACAGGAAACATTTTCCCCGCTCGATAAATACCGTATGAAAGAGGTTGCCTGCTGCCATTTCTGGAGGCCGCGCGATCTCATTTTCAATCACGGAAACCGTTCATGATACGCCATATCGTTCTCGTCGAATTCAGGTCCGAACTCGGAGCCGCGCAGATCGACGAGAAGCTGCAGGCCGTTGTGGCCCTCAAGGACAAGATCGGTGGCATCCTGTCCATTACGGCTGGCGAAAACAACAGTCTGGAAAATCTCGAAAAAGGGTTTCCGGCACGGTTTTGTCGTCGATTTCACGGATAGCGCGGCGCGGGATGCCTATCTTCCGCATCCCGAACACGCGAAGGTCGGCAAAAGCCTCGTCGAAGCCGCTGAAGGTGGCATCGAGGGCATATTGGTTTTCGACTACGCGTTCTAGAGAACCAGTCCACCAACCCCCATGCGGGAAAGATCGTCGGCGGAAAGTGTGATCCCCGCCATCAGGCGATCCAGCACCCAGTCGAGGCTGTTTTCGCGGGCGCTGCGGGCTGATCCGGGGGCGGCGACAATATATTTGCCATCATGCCGGCCCAAAACCAGCAGATTGCCCGGATCGACCGGCATACCGATGCGCAGGATTTCACCGCCCGACATGCGGATCGACTGCGGCACGATATCTGCCTCGTCGGCAACCGCCGATGCGCTGAAGATCACGATAATATCGCAGGTGCGGCTCACTTCCGCGATTGCCGCTGTCAGCGCAACCTGATCGTGCGCGACGCGCTTCTCGCAAACAAGTGTCCCGCCATTTCGAGCAGTCCGCTTTCCCATCAGTTCGCGGGTCTTCTCAAGAACCGTTTCGCGTATCGAGGGAAGGCGCGACTGGATCAGCCCGATCCGCGCGCCGTTGAAGGGATGGATGCGCAGCGCAGGCCGTGCATCGAGGCCGATGTCCCGCAAAAGGATCCCCGGCACAGCAAAAGGAATGATCTTGACTGTGGCGACCATCTGTCCGGCTTCCACCCGCACATGATTGCGCAGCGTCGCGATGGAAATGCGCGCATCATGCGCATTGATCGCATCAATACGGTCGGCATCTACCAAAAATACGCCATTCTTCCGGGCGTGCAGATTGACCCGTCCGGTTGTGGGGCTGCCGATCTCCACTTCGCCGGAAATAAGCATACGTCCGATGGCGAGTGCGGCCTCATCCTCGCCGATATCGCCCTTTTCGGGCGCGCAGCCAGAACCGAGCTGATACCTGCCTCCTGCAACAGGGCAAGATTGAGGGCATCAAGAACTGTGCCTTTGCGTAAAGTGAGCGCACCTGCCGTCATGGCATAGCCGAGAATTGCACCTTCGGCTTCATCAAGCGGCATTTCGGCAAATATCATTTCTATCCCCAATTCCCTCGCGCATTTTCAATAAGCATACACAGCGCGGAAGATAAACCGTCTCTGCGCCCCGGGTTATTTTGCCGAGGATCGTGCCGCCACAAAACGTCGGACATGGATCGGAGCGGCTGTCCGAAAACCGTTTAACACTTTCCGAGATGCGCGCAATTCGCGTCAAATTCGGTAAATTCCCATCACGATCCCGTTTATTCATGGGGTAGATGGCGGTTTTCATCTTGCAAACCCTTTCCTTTGGGCCTATTCGCTCCGCCGCACCTGACAACTGGTGACCCATTCAGACCGCCGGTCAGGACATCGATCCCTTGAGAGGGCCGATGGATTTATTGCATTTATGCATTGCCCAAAACATGGCCCGCATCAGCGATCTGGCCGGATTGTTCAGACAAAATGCCCGCTTTTGGGCGCGACATTACGATCCAGCACAATTTTCGTCAGGCACGTGACAAACGGGATTATTCGTTATAACGGTACTTTTGGAAATTTCAGAATTTACCGAAAACTAGGAAATGACGCATGCGCCGGAGATGATACTCCGCGCGCAGGATGGAAAGACAAATGAAACACGGCACCCCCGGACGATCGTTTCGTTCGCCGTCTTGGCCCTCACGGCGTTTCTCGCAGGCTGCGAGAACCGGTCCTGCTTTCCCCGAAAGGGGAAATCGGCATGGCAGAACGCGATCTCATGCTTTTTGCGACCGGCATCATGCTGCTCGTCGTGCTTCCCGTCATCTTCATGACGCTTTACTTCGCATGGAAGTACCGCGCCTCGAATGAGAAGGCGGATTACCAGCCCGACTGGCACCACTCGACCAAGATCGAGCTCGCCGTCTGGCTCATCCCGTTGGCGATCATCGTCGTTCTGGGCTCCGTGACCGGATTGCCACCCACAAGCTCGATCCGTACCGCCCGCTGGAATCGAATGCAAAGCCGATCAATGTCGAAGTCGTTGCGCTCGACTGGAAATGGCTTTTCATCTATCCGGACGAGGGGCATCGCCACCGTCAATGAAATGGCAATGCCGGTCGATGTGCCGGTCAACTTCAAGCTGACCTCCAGCAACATCATGAATTCCTTCTTCATCCCGCAGCTCGGCAGTCAGGTCTACACGATGCCGAGCATGCAGACGAAGCTGCATCTGATTGCCAATCATGCTGGCGAGTTCGACGGTATCTCCGCCAATTACAGCGGTCAGGGTTTTGCCCAGATGCGCTTCAAGGCGCATGCCTACAATCAGGCCGACTTCGACAAGTGGGTTGCCGATGTGAAGGCCAAGGCGAATGGCGAAGAGCTGAGCCGCGACCGTTACGCCTCGCTGGTTCAGCCGAGCGAGAAGGTTCCGCCGCAGTTCTTCACCTATAATGACCGGGCGCTGTTCCACAACATCGTGAACCGCTGCTGGGACGGCAAGTCCGTCTGCCTCGACGATGAAATGCATCGTCAACAGATGATCCGCGAAGCGCGTGCCAATCTGCGCAAGTCGTCGCCTGTCGATTTCAGCCAGTGGGCGAGCGACATCATCTGCGCAGTCCAGCCGCAGCGCCTCTCGCAGCTCGAAAACTGATGTGCCGATAGGTCCGTGATCTCGCAGGAGGTCACGGCCATCCGCATTCAATCCTTTGTTTCACGCGGTTCCGGAAAGATGGCGCGTCTTGCGCCGTCCCGGAATTGCTAAAATCGAAGCGTGATAAAAATGTTCGGAAAACTTACGCTCGAAGCGATACCCTATCACGAGCCAATCATCATGGTCACTTTGGCCGCGGTGGCTGGCGGGGCGCTCGCTATTCTTGCAGCCATTACCTACTACCGCAAATGGGCTCCGCTCTGGAACGACTGGCTGACGTCCGTCGACCACAAGCGCATTGGCGTGATGTACATCATTCTGGCACTCGTGATGCTGTTCCGCGGCTTCTCGGATGCGGTCATGATGCGCGCCCAGCAGGCAATCGCCTCCGGCGCCAATGAAGGCTTCCTGCCGCCGCACCACTACGATCAGATCTTCACCGCCCATGGCGTGATCATGATCTTCTTCGTTGCGATGCCCTTCATCGTCGGCCTGATGAACTTCGCAGTGCCGCTTCAGATCGGCGCGCGCGACGTGGCTTTCCCGTACCTCAACTCGCTCAGCTTCTGGTTGACGGTTGCCGGTGCGATCCTCATCAACATCTCGCTCGGTGTCGGCGAATTCGCCAAGACTGGCTGGCTGGCCTATCCGCCGCTTTCCGGCAAGGAATTCAGCCCGGATGTCGGGGTGGATTATTATATCTGGGCCTTGCAGATTTCCGGTATGGGTACGCTGCTTTCGGGCGTGAACCTGATCACCACCATCATCAAGATGCGCGCGCCCGGCATGGGCATGATGCAGGTTCCGGTCTTCACTTGGACCGCGCTCTGCTCGAACGTGCTGATCGTCGCAGCCTTCCCGATCCTCACCGTCACGCTGGCCCTGCTTTCGCTGGACCGCTATCTGGATTTCCACTTCTTCACCAATGATGCCGGTGGCAATCCGATGATGTATGTGAACCTCATCTGGATCTGGGGTCACCCGGAAGTCTACATTCTGGTTCTGCCGTGCTTCGGTATCTTCTCGGAAATCGTGGCAACCTTCTCCGGCAAGCGCCTGTTCGGCTACAAGTCGATGGTTTATGCCACTGTGGCCATCACGGTTCTGTCGTTCCGGTCTGGGTCCACCACTTCTTCACCATGGGTGGCGGTGCCAACGTCAACGCCTTCTTCGGCGTGGCAACCATGATCATTTCGATCCCGACGGGGGCGAAGGTCTTCAACTGGCTCTTCACCATGTATAAGGGCCGCGTTCGCATGGAAACGCCGGTCATGTGGACCATCGGCTTCATGTGCACCTTCGTTGTCGGCGGCATGACGGGCGTTCTGCTCGCAGTTCCGCCAGCAGACTTCGTGCTGCACAACTCGGTGTTTCTGATCGCCCACTTCCACAATGTGATCATCTCGGGCGTGCTGTTCGGCTGCTTTGCCGGTCTCGTCTATTGGTGGCCGAAGGCTTTCGGCTTCAAGCTGAACGAACGTCTGGGCAAGAACGCATTCTGGTGCTGGCTCGTCGGCTTCATCCCGGCCTTCATGCCGCTCTACGTGCTCGGGCTGATGGGCATGACCCGTCGTCTGAACCACACCGAAAACCCGGCATGGCATATCTACCTCATCATTGCCGCCATCGGCGTTGCGATCATCCTTTGCGGTATCGTGTTCCGGGTTCTGCAGATCGCAGTTTCGATCCGCGACCGCGAAAAGCTGCGCGACAACAATGGCGACAGCTGGGGTACGGGCCGTACGCTGGAATGGTCGCTGGCTTCGCCGCCTGCCTTCTACAACTTCGCCGAAGTTCCGCATGTGCGCGATCATGACGGCTGGTGGGATATGAAGCAGAACGGCTATGTGCGCCGCACCGAAAAGTTCGCGCGCATCCACATGCCGAAGAACACCGGCACCGGCTTCATCATCGGCATTCTGAACATTCCGCTCGGCTTTGCCTTGGTGTGGCACATCTGGTGGCTGGCAATCGCCTCCGCCGTCGCTGTGCTGGCCGTTGCCATCGCTCACTCCTTCAATAATGACAGAGACTTTTACGTCTCGGCCGAAGAGGTGCAGGAAGTCGAAGACCTCCGTACCCGGCAACTCACTGCTCAGGAGGCCTGATTCCGATGAGCGCAAGCATTTCAACCACCGCTCCGTTCACGGGCGGGAACGAACACCCCGCTCATGAGGACCATCACGATGCAGGGTCGACCACGCTGGTCGGCTTCTGGATCTACCTGATGAGCGACTGCGTCCTCTTTTCGGGCCTGTTTGCAACCTATGCCGTTCTGGCGCATCAGTTTGCGGGCGGTCCGACCGGCCGTGAACTGTTCGATTTGAACTTTGTTCTGATCGAAACCATGCTCCTGCTGGTGTCGTCGCTGACCTATGGTCTGGCCACGCTTTCGATGTTCAAGAAGAACCGTGCCGGCCTTCTGTTCTGGCTGGGCGTGACTTTCCTGCTGGGCGCTGCTTTCCTCGCGATGGAAGTCTATGAGTTCAATCACCTGATCCATGAAGGTGCAGGTCCGGGCCGCAGCGCGTTCCTCTCGGCCTTCTTTGCGCTGGTGGGAACCCACGGTCTTCACATCACGTCGGGCCTAATCTGGATTCTGGTGCTTTCGGCCCAGCTTCTGCGTGACAGTCTGACGGAAAAGAACCAGACGCGCGTGATGTGCCTCAGCCTCTTCTGGCACTTCACGGATATTATCTGGATCGGCGTCTTTACCCTTGTCTATCTGTTGGGTGTACTGTGATGAGCTCTGCACACGAAACACATGATCACGGCGCGAGCCACGGCAGCCTGAAGACCTATCTGATCGGCTTCGTGCTGGCAGTCGTTCTCACCGTCGTTCCATTCATGCTGGCCATGAACGGCTACTTCACGCCGGGAACCACCGCAGCAATTGTGCTCGGTATCGCCGTCGTTCAGATTTTGGTGCATCTGGTTTACTTCCTGCACCTCGATCCGAAGTCGGAAGGCGGCTGGAATATTCTGGCACTCATCTTCACGGTCATCATTCTGGCTATCGTTCTTGCCGGCTCCATCTGGGTCATGCATCACCTCGATACCAATATGATGCCGATGTACATGTCGCCGGAAGACGTGCGTAATCTGCCGTAATATCAGGTCTCGTTGAGTTTGACTCAGCGAGACTTGTTAAGCCGATGCGGTGATAGAGCATTTTCAGGGCGTGGATAGCGCTAGCATCTTAGCGCCCTGCTATAAAAGGCTCGTCAAACACATTCCCTGCACCACAACGCTGCGGGGAATGCATCTGTGAGCCTCGCAAAACAACTGGCCTGACGGCCCGTGATCGCGGCTTTATCCTCCCTCTCTCCCCAAAGCCGCGTGGCGTCCCGGTTCCCTCGGGACGCCTTTCTTTTGACTGTCCGTCAAAGAGGTGAGAGTAACATTTCCTGTAAAATTTTAATCAAAAATGCTTTAAGTGCGACGTTGTATTTTGTGAAATAAAGATGATTGCAATCAATATATAAGTGTAGAAAAAAATATTATACGCCCTAAATTTACCATTATTACACATATTGTTTGCATAGTGTAATATATTAACCTAAATTATCTCGTGTTTTATACTTATTGCGTCTCTGTTCGGCCGCTAATCTGGAGAAGGTGCGATGCCTTTATTTACGGGAATGCTTACTAATAATCGTATTCTTGGTGCGGCTGTTATTGCTGCAACCCTGTTCACGCCCGCTATTGCTTCCGCTGCAACAGCCTATGTCTCGGCTTCGGTCAATGTCCGTTCGGCCCCGGTTCCAACTACGGACGGCTTGTTGCGCTCCCCGCCGGTGCGACGGTCAATGCCAGTTCCTGCCGCAATGGCTGGTGCCAGATCTATAACGGGAGCCGTGTTGGCTGGGTCTCGGCGCCTATAGCTGCCCCGCTTATGCCGCGCCGTCCAGCACTACGGTGATCGTCAATAATGACGGTTACGATGACGGCTTCGGCCTCGGACTTGGTATCGGCTGGGCGACCGGCGGCTATTGGGGTCCCGGCTGGGGCGGTGGTTGGGGTCCGGGCTGGCGCGGCGGACCGAACTACGTCAATGGCTGCATTGGCCGCAATTGCCAGTCCAATCGCAGCGGCTGGAATCCGCGCTGGGGCCATGGCCCGCGCTGGAGCGGCGGCGGCAACTGGGGCGGGCGTGGATGGCCGCAGGGCCAGATACGTCGCAACTGGGGTCGCGGTTCGGTCATGTCTCCGACCCGCTTTGGTGGTTTCAACCGCGGCTTTGGCGGCGGTGGTATGGGCGGCGGCGGTTTCCATTTCGGAAATATGCGCCCGATGCACGCTGGCCGCTGACGGCATCCGGTGTGCTTGTGCCAGAACTTATTTTGATCAGGTCGTTCTCCCTCCTCCCAATGGCCTGATGGACAGCTCGCCGGCAGCACCCCGCCGGCGAGCCGTTACAATTTTCTGATCGCGCCCTGCAATCAATGCGGAATGCGAACACAAAGCGCTTCAATCTGCGCGGGAAGTTGCAATGGTGTGGTAACGTTAATACTCCATTGACTGAAATGGTCCATATCTAGCGTTGTTGCTTGGACTTCCGTTCTCCCTATGGTAATCCCTGAATCGTCCCGGGCTTGGGGGTAATGAACGGGACGCCGCCGGGGCGACCGCATAGACAGGAACCGGACAGTAGCGCGTATGACTTGGAGTAACAGGACGATACAGGGAAGGGGCATCGCCATGCTTTTGCTGGCGGCTCAATTTTCCTCTTTCATCGTGTCGCCTGCTTTGGCGTTCGAGATCTTTGGTGTTCGTCTGTGGGGCGAGGACAAGAAGGAAGATCCTGACATCATCGACCCGAAGACCTACTCCGTCGAGGTCACGACCACGGGCGACCGCAAGAATGCGGACGGCACGGAAGCCGATCTGAAATCCACCATTGAAGGCGCTTCAGGCCTCGTTTCGGATGCGGAGAGACCAGCTTCGGGCTCTGCCGGACTGCTGGCCAAGGCGCGCGGCGATTATCGCCGCATTCTGGCCGCACTCTATGGCGAAGGCCGCTATGGCGGTACGATTTCTATTCAAGTCGATGGCCGTGAGGCGAACGACATTCCGCCCGACGCGGAAATCCCCAATGATGCGAAGGTCGCGATCTCGGTTGACCCCGGCCCGCAATTTCTGTTCTCGCGCACGGCCATTTCCAATATTGCGCCACCGCCGGTCGACAAGCGCGATCAGGTGCAGTCGCCCGAAGATGCGGGCTTCGCACCGGGACAGGTGGCGCGTTCGGGCACGGTCATCAAGGCGGAGCGCCTTGCCGTTGAGGCGTGGCGCCAGCAAGGCTATGCCAAGGCGCGGATTACCGATGAGGATATCGTCGCGGACCATGCCGATAACCGGGTTTCTGCCGATGTTTCGCTCGATCCCGGCCAGAAGGCGCATTATGGCCCGGTCAGCGTCGTCGGAACCGCGCGCATGGACCCGCAATTCGTGGCCCGGATGACCGGGCTGAAAGAAGGCCGGGAATACGATCCCGACGATATCGAGAAAGCCAAGAAGCGTCTCGGTCGTATGGAAGTGTTCCGCGCCATGAGCTTCGAGGAAGCCGAAAAGATCGAGCGGGACGGCAGCCTGCCGATGACGCTCAACGTGCAGGAGCGCAAGCCGCGCCGTTTCGGCTTCGGTGCCGAATATTCGACCATCGATGGTTTCGGCCTGACCGGCTACTGGATGCACCGCAACCTGTTCGGACGCGGCGAGCGCCTGCGTTTCGACGCCAAGGTCAGCGGTATCGGCGGCACGCAGGACAATTCCTTCGATCCAAAGAACTTTACCTATCTTCTGGGTACGAGCTTCACGAAGCCGGGCGTCTATACACCGGATACGGATTTTGTCGCATCGCTTGATGCCAAGCGCGAAGTGCTGGATGCTTATACCGAAACATCGGTCAATGCGAAGACCGGCTTCACGCAGATATTCAGCGACGAGCTGTCAGGCGCGCTCTATGCCAAGGCGAGCGGGGTCATTTCGACGATGACGTCTTCGGCTCGCGCAGCTTCACGACGGCGGGTCTTGAGGGCAATCTTCTTTATGACAGCCGCAACAACAAGCCGGATCCGAGTTCGGGCTTCTATCTGGAAGGCAATATCCAGCCCTTCTACGAATTCCAGTACGGCAATTTCGCCACCCGTTTCACCGCCGAAGGCCGCACCTATTACGGCTTTGGCGAAAAGGATCGCGTGATCCTCGCAGGCCGTCTCAAGTTCGGTTCGATCGTCGGCGCGTCCATCGAGGACCTGCCGCCGAGCCAGCTCTTCCCGGCAGGTGGCGGCGGCTCGGTTCGCGGCTATGGCTATCGCAATATCGGCGTCAGCGCGGGCGATGGCGAGATTATCGGCGGGCGCTCGCTTGTCGAGGCCAATGGCGAAGTGCGCACCCGCATCACCGATTCCATCGGCGCGGTGGCATTCGTCGATGCCGGTTATGTCGGTGAAAAGTCTTTTCCCGATTTCTCGGAACAGATGCGCGTCGGCGTCGGTGGCGGTCTGCGCTATCTGACCGGTCTCGGACCGATCCGCCTCGATGTCGCCGTTCCGCTCAACCGCCGCTCGGGTGACCCGAGCTATGGCTTGTACGTAGGTATAGGACAGGCGTTTTGACCAGATTTCTCGCAATCATCGCCTTCGTCGCTTTCTCCGTCACGGCAGTCATCTTCGGCTGGCCGGAACAGCAGAAACAGTTGCAGGCTCAAGCTCAAGTTCCCGCTCAGGCTCAAGATCAGGCCTCTGGACAGGAACAGGCAGAAGCACCAGCAGAAGAAGAGAAATCCTATTTCCTGTCCTTCGTGGAAAGCCAGCTTTCCGCGCCGAACCGCCGTATTTCCATTTCCGGCATCAGCGGTGTTCTGTCTTCGGAAGCAACCGTCGGCTCAATCACCATTGCCGACCGCGAAGGCGTCTGGCTGCGCATCGAGAATGCCAAGCTGAATTGGAGCCGTACCGCACTTCTTGTTGGTCGTCTCAGCATCCAGTCGCTTGCTGCCGAGCGTATCGATATCATTCGCAAGCCGTTGCCTGACAACAGCCTGCCGTCGCCGGAATCGTCCACGTTCAGCCTGCCGGAACTGCCGATTTCAATCAGCCTCGACCAGCTCGCCATTGCGCGCCTGCATTTCGGGCCTGACATTTTCGGTCTTGAATCGGAAGTTTCTGCCAATGGCAGCCTGTCGCTTGCCGATGGTTCGCTCGATTCAAATTTCGACATCAAGCGTCTCGACGGTCCCGGCGGAAATTTTGCCCTTCGCGCGGCCTATGCCAATTCTGACCAGAAGGTCGATCTCGACCTTAAAGTCTCGGAACCGGCTAACGGCATCGTCGCCAACCTGTTGAACATCGATGGTCGTCCTCCGGTCGATCTTACTTTGAAAGGCGCCGGTCCGCTTGACGAGTTGAAGGTCGATCTTGCGCTCGACACCAATGGCAGCCGCACGTTGACAGGCGAATTCGCGCTCAACCGGCAAGGTCAGGCGCCCGATGGCGGACGTGTTTTCTCTGCCCGTTTCAACGGTCCGATCGCGGTTCTTGTACCGCCTGTATTCCGCGATTTCTTCGGTGCCGAAACCGTACTGTCGGCGGATGGCTTCCTGAAGGATGCAGGCGGCTTCCGCCTTGATGATCTGGCGCTGAACAGCGCTGCCTTGAAACTGAAGGCTTCTGCCGAAACCGGCAATGACCGCTTCCTGAACAAGCTGCGCATCGATGCCTCCATTGCCGATGAGAGCAAGGGCCGCGTCCTCCTGCCGGTCAAGGGCGCTGAAACCTATATCGACAATGCAAAGCTCGGGTCGCTTACGGTGATCGCCCGACCAATGACTGGACGGGAACGCTTGCAATTGCCGGTCTCAAGAACGCAACGATTTCCGCCGACAGCATCGCGCTCGACATGGGCGGCGTTGCCGAGAACCTGAGCGATGCCGCCAATCGCCATATCACCTTCAAGGTCAATGGCGGGATGGATGGCATTTCGGCAGAACGGGCGGAAATTGCCGAGGCGCTTGGCAGCAAGATTGCGCTCGCCATCGATGGCGCATGGCGCGCCGGCTCGCCGGTCGAACTGGCGCAAGCCAATATTGCCGGTAACGGTCTCAGCCTCGATCTCAAGGGCAATATCGACGACTTTGCCTTCAATGGCGATATCGCCGCCAAGATTGCAAGCCTTGCGCCGTTCGGCGCTCTGGCTGACCGTGACCTTGCAGGCAGCATCGATGTCAACGCCAAGGGCATTGTTCGCCCGGTCAGCGGTGCATTCCAGCTCGACCTTAACGGCACAGCACAGAACATGCGCACCGGCACGGAAGCGGTCGACCGCATTCTCGATGGTGCCGTCAATCTCAGCGGCGCGCTTGGCCGCAGCAGCGAGGGATTTTCGGCGCGGGATTTCCGCATCGGCAATGAGCTGAGCGAGATCACTGCCAATGGTTCCTTTGCGTCCGACAAGGCAAGCTTTGATTTCGGCGTCATGCTGTCCGATCTCAAGCTTCTTTCCGATCAGGCATCGGGGCGGATGACCGTCAAGGGCAGTGCGCGTGGCGACGACAAGCTGATCGCGCTGGCGCTGCGCGCCGATGCGCCGGAGGGCACTCTGGCCGGTCGCAAGCTTTCCGAAGGCGGTCTCGATTTCAATGCCATGCTCGATGGAAATGCAAAGACAGGTGCTGCCCTTTCCGGCAAGCTTGCTGGCAGTGCATTCCTTAATGGCCAGCGTGTTGATCTTGGAACGCTCATCGACATCGTCAATGACGAAAAGCGTCTGACCGACCTCGTCTTCAATGCAGGCGGTGCGCATCTTTCGGGCAATGTCACCCAGACCGCGAAAGGTCTCCTGACCGGCGCGCTGAAGCTCGATGCGCCGGATATCTCCACTGCAGCAGCCCCGGCGCTGGCAGAGGCGACCGGTGCGGCCAATGCTGATATCAAGCTCGACGCCAATGACGGTCGCCAGAATGCATCGGTCACTGCCAATGCCAAGGACATCAAGGTCAATGGCAATCGTATCACCTCGGCTGATATTGCCCTGACGGCAAAGGACCTGTTCGGCGTGCCGGTGGTGGACGGCAATGCTGCGGCGCGCGACATAATGGTCGGCACTTTCGGCATCGACAGCTTCGATGCCAAGGCCAATGCGACCGGGTCGAAAACCGATTTCACTGCCAATACCAAGTTGAAAATCGGCACAGTCGCCAGCGCGGCTGGTTCGCTTGAGCCGAAGAATGGCGGTTTTGAACTGGGACTGGCTTCGGCTCATGTGAAGCAGGGCACACTCAGCGCCAATCTGGCCGCGCCCGCCACCATTTCCATGAAGGGCGAGGAAATCTCCTTCGGGGATATCATCATCAATACGGGCGCAGATGCCAGCGCCGGGCAGGTCAAGGTCAATGGCGTGGTCGATGGTCGTCTCGATCTTTCGGTCGCCCTTTCCAATCTGCCGCTGGCTCTGGCCAATACGTTCAAGCCGGAACTGGGGCTTGGCGGCACGGTCAACGGCACAGCCCGCATCACCGGCACGAAAGAAGCGCCCAATGTCGCTTTCGACATGGCGGCGCGAGGCGTGACGGCCGCGGAGCTCAAGAAGCAGGGCATTGCGGCTCTCAATGCCGATGCCAAAGGCACCTCGGCCAATAACCGGCTCAATGTCGATGCGCATGTAACCGGAGGAGGCGGCATCGATGTTCGCGCCAATGGCGGCGTGCCGCTCGGCAAGGGAGACCTTGCCATCGACGTCAATCTCGCCAATCTTCCGCTGACGGCGCTGAACGGTGCGGTCAAGGGACAGGATCTCGCGGGCAATGTGACCGGAACGGCGCGTGTCACAGGACCGCTCACCAATCCTGCTGCAAGCTTCAATCTGCGCGGTACAGGCCTTGCGGCCAAGCCGCCGCTGCGCGATAACGGACTTGCGCCGCTCACCCTGCAAGCTGCAGGCGGCTATGCGGCCATGGCTATCGACTTCTCGTCGCTGACCGTCGACGGTCCACGCGGCCTCAATGTCACCGCCAATGGCAAGGTTCCGTTCTCGGGGCAGGGGCTTGGAGTCAATGTCAATGGTAGCATTCCGCTGGCGCTCGCCAACCGCTTCCCGGCGGATCGCGGTGCGCAGGTAAACGGTACGCTGACGCTGACGGCCAGCGTTTCGGGCGGCTTCAACCGTCCACAATTGCGCGGCATGTTCTCCACCAATGGCGCAACCTTTGTCGATCCGGACACCAATGTTCGCCTGAACAATATCAATGTCATGGGCAGCCCGGATGGCGAAACCGTCACGCTGCGTCAGGTCAATGCCGCGCTCGGCAGCGGCGGATCGGTTTCCGCCAGCGGTACGATCTCGACCAATGCCGAAGCGAGTTTCCCGGCCAATATCGAGATCAAGCTCAATCGTGCCCGCTATGCCGACGGCAAGCTGGTCGTGGCGACCGTCGACGGCGGAATCACGATCAGCGGACCGCTGATGCGAGATCCTTTGATTTCAGGCCGCATCGATGTCGACAGGGCTGAAATTTCGGTGCCGGAAAATCTGGGCGGCGGCGCAGCCTATGTTCCGGTTCGCCACAAGAACACGCCGAAGAACGTTCAGGTGACGCTTGATCGTGCCAAGGTCGAAACGCGTCGCAGCAAAGTGCCGACGCCGACAGCGCGTCCGACCGTACCGCGCCTCGACGTTGTCATCAACGCGCCCAACCAGATTTTCGTGCGCGGTCGCGGCCTCGATACGGAACTGGGCGGACGTCTTCGCCTGACCGGGCCTGTGACCGATATCAAGCCGGTCGGCGCGTTCGACATGATCCGCGGCCGCATCGGTATTCTCGGGCAGCGCATTACCTTCGATGAAGGCCATGTCACGCTGGTGGGCGATCTTAATCCGCAGCTCAACTTCGTCGCCCGTTCGGAAGGCAATGAAATCACCGCAATCGTGACGGTGACGGGCACGGTTGATAATCTCGACATCAAGTTCTCGTCGACGCCGGAACTGCCACAGGATGAAGTGCTGGCGCAGTTGATCTTCAAGCGCTCCATCGGCGAGTTGTCGGCCTTCCAGATCGCACAGCTTGCCGCTGCCGCCGCTGAACTTGCGGGCGGCTCCAACAACTCGCTCATGAACAAGCTGCGCGCCGGGACAGGTCTCGATGATCTTGATGTCGTGACGGATGACAAGGGCCAGACGGCAGTTCGTGCCGGTCGCTATATCCGCGACAATATCTATCTGGGTGTGGAAGCGGGTTCAGGCGGCTCGACCAAGGGCACCGTCAATCTCGACATCACCCGCAACCTGAAAGCCAAGGGATCGCTGGGAGCGGAAGGCGATTCAAGCGGCGGTATCTTCTACGAAAAAGATTATTGATCGCCGCAAATTATTGAAGGCAATCAAGGCCGGGTTTCATGACCCGGCCTTTTGCTATCCGGCTACAATTCAGAATAGCGGTTTTGAGACAAAGCCACATTTTCGCCATTAAATAGCCATGAGATACATACGTTCGCCGCATTTGCCATGAAAATTAAATCGATTAAGTTTTTCACATTCACTGCAATTTATGCTTTCAAACGGAATTTTTTCAGACACGTTTGCGCGAGTTGTTTAACCGTTCTTCAACCATAAGAATGCAAATTGCTGTTGAGTATGGCGGTCGCTTGACGGCTGTGTTTCAACACTTCTGTCCGGGTAATTTGCATGACCAAGTTCATTGACGATCTGAGCCGCCGCCGCTTCCTTTTCGGCACCGGTGCCGTCCTCCTCACCGGTGCTGCCGGTTGTAACCAAACGATGGATATGTCGGCTTTCCAGATGAATGTCGATCCGATGTCGACGGGCGGAATTACGCCGATGCGTCCGCAGATCAGCGTCGACCGCGATATCACGACGCCGGATGTCATGTACGCCGCCGTGCAGGAAGGGCCGTATTCACTGCCCGCAATTCCATACGAGAAGGTGCCGAAGCAATTCCGCCGTCAGATCGTGCCGGACCCGACAGGGCAGGCGCCGGGAACGATTGTTGTCAGCCTCAAGGATCATCTTCTCTACTATGTTCTGCCGGGCGGAGAAGCGCTGCGCTACGGCATCGGGATCGGCAAGGCGGGCTTTGAGTGGTCGGGCACTGCCAATGTCCAGTACAAGAAGCAATGGCCGGTCTGGACGCCTCCACCGGAAATGATCCAGCGCAAGCCGGAACTGGCAAAATATCGTAACGGTCAGGAACCGGCCCGCAAAATCCGCTGGGTGCGCGCGCGCTCTACATTTTCCAGAATGGGCAGGACACCGGTTATCGCATCCACGGCTCGCCGGAATGGTGGTCGATCGGCCAGTCCATGTCATCCGGCTGTATCCGCCTGATGAACCGGGACATCATCGATCTCTATAACCGCGTACAGGGCAAGGCTCCGATCATCGTCGGATAACCGGACCGGAGGAATTCCGGCTCTGACGGCCTGCAAATGGCGTTGTGCTGCGCTTCCGGTGCTCATGTACCTAAAGTACACTGCGTTCCGGTGCTCGCACTCCACCATTTTCGGCTCGTCATAACCGAAATCTCAACGGTCCGCACGGTGCATCAGCGTCCGTTGGAAATTGAAGCGTTTCTGCTGCAAATAAAAAGGCCGCGCCAGATCTGGCGCGGCCTTTTGTATCAGGTTCGATACGATTACTCGTAGCGCACCGACTTCGGCATGGCCTCGCCGAGATTGACGAAATGGCGCAGCTCGGCGCGCAGATTTTCTGCCGAAGCCATATGAATCTGGCTCTGCGGCACCACATCGTTCTGCACGATCTGGGTGGATACGCCCGGCATGACAAACGCTCCTGCGGTCAGGACGAGGGCGGCGGCAATGCCGAGGCGTCGTTCGGTTCTGGCCTGCATTTCTATCTCCTTGCGCCGGGTAACGGCGACTTGAAATCTGGAATCATCTTCATTCGCAAAACGCTGGGACTTTCCGGCCAAGGATCGATCTGGGGCCGATCTTGGGTCAATCAGTGAAAAGTCGCGCGCGGCGTAAAATTCAAAGCGCTGTCGATGGCATGGATCGGTATTGGCAACAAAGTCTGGCCGAAATCAGCCAGCGTGTCGGCAAAATTGCGGGCAGCCCCTGCCACATCGTCGCAGCGGCGATGACAGGCAATGGCTTCAAGGCAGGTATCAAGCAGCAACGCGTCCTGATTCTGAATGCCGGAAATCAGCCCCAGCGTCAGGCATTCCTCACGGCAGACATAGTGCGAGTCGAAAGGGAAAGCACGCAACTGGCAGCTAGCGCAATGGCGCAGCACGCGGATGAAATGCGACAGCTCGCCCACCGCGCGTTTTGCTTCCGAAGGCCCAAGCACTTCCGAATAGAGGCCCCGGTCATTTCCCACGGGATGATCGAGCCTGTCTCGAAACCCGCAGTCCAGCGGCGATAACCTTCCAGCACCAGCTTTTCCGGCAGGCGATCGAAATAGCCCGCAGTGTTGGCGCCGTTCAGTTGGGATATGCGCATATTCATGTCCGCCTCCTGTAGAAGCTACGGAATGAAGACATGCATGCGGGGTGTGAACCCTGCACTTTTACAGAGGGACGTTCGGTTTCCCCGCACATTGCAATATCCGGTCGGCAAGAGACTGAGCTGCGGGGCAGGCCGTCGACATTTGCGGACCGGCATTCGCCGAGACCAATCATAGGGTCCTCCAATCGAAAGGGTTCAAGGCCCAGACATCAAAGGTTGTGAATTTGCACCATGCATAAAAGCCAGAAAATCCATCTGGAGTCAATTACTCAGGTTTAAAATCTTATTAGATTTCAATTGTTTGGAATTATTCTAGACTTTAATACTCATGTTTACAGCATTCGAGAAGGAACGCAACCGCTGTGGGGAGCAGCGGTTGCGGCAAACGGGCGCATAATGCGCGAAGGAGAGAGGACGCGGATCATTCGCCCCTTTGCTAACACCACAGTCGCATTCTTCGTGATGCCGGGTTGCAAATAGCAATCTTCCCCGTTCCGGTGCTCACGTAGCTTTCTGGCGCGTAGCCTTATCCGAAAAGTCTGCAACTTTTCGGGACTATGCCCGGAAGCACGCTCCGCTCCGGTACTCGAAAATCACTCTTCTCGCCACGGCCTGACGAATTTGCAACTGTAGCGCTGGAGCGCATCCCGCAAAGTATGAAACGGTTTTCAGGATGCGCTTTGGAACAAAAAGCCGAGACGCGCTGATCTGATTCAGTCAGATCGAAACGCGCTCTAGTGACCCGAATGCTCTCCATCTTTCTGGCCGCCCTTTTTGACCGCTTTGGGCGGTGACGGGGAAGTCGATTGTGACCTTGCCGGCCTTTTCGAATTCCAACGTGACAGCAACGGTCTCGCCTTCCTTGTATGGCTTTTCCGGCTGGATGAACATGAGGTGATAACCACCGGACTTCAGCTCGACCTTCTCGCCTGCCGGAATATCCAGACCGCCTTCAAGCTGGCGCATCTTCATCACGTCGTTCTGCATCGACATCTCATGGATTTCGACGCGCTTGACACCGCCGGTAGTGACGGAAACCAGCTTGTCAGCGTCCTTGCCGTCATTGGCGATGGTCAGGAACCCGCCTGCAACCTTGGCACCGGGAACCATGGCGCGCACCGAAGGTGCCGTGATTTCCAGTTCGCCAAGCTTCGTCGGCACTGCTGCCTGCATGGAGGCCCCATCCATCTGGCCCATCTTGTCGTGCCCACCATGGCCGCCGTGCCCATCGTCGGCGCCTGCGGCCTTCACCAGCAGCTGCGGTGCCGGATGCGCCAGATCGTGCGGGTTCTGGCCATCCTTGGGCACTTCCGTCCACGCAACCGACGCATCGCTTCCGCAGACCTGCGTCACGGGAAAGGAGAGGGTGGTATCCTTGTCGAACTTGGCGAGCTGGCCGACAACGGTGAACTCGTCGTAGAAATCACCGGGCAGGTTGCCATCGGTGAAGCGGACTTCGCGGACGCCGGAAGTCACATCCTTGCCGTGCACCTTGTAGCTCTGGGCATAGTCACCCTTGACGGTCTCGATCTTCCAGCCCGCCTTGACCTGCGGCTGGGCCGAAATGAAGCCTTCAGGCAGCTCGACCTTCACTTCGGTCGTGGCCTTGCCGTCGCAGCCATGCGGTACGCGGAAGGTTGCCCTGTAGAAGCCACCTGCCTTGGCTTCGCTCTGGTCGAGGGAGGAGTGGGCTTGGGCCGGGCCAGCAGAGGCGCACAGTGCGGCAATCGAGATGGCGGAGGCGAAAAGACGATAGTTCTTCATTGTGTCAAACCTGAATAATCATTGGAAGGCACACCGGTACCAAGTTCGGGGAACAGGGTTCGGGCGCGTTTCATTTCCGAATGCGATCCGGGGAGCGCATTCGCTCAAACGATATTATTCAGGCGAGGGGCGGCGCTTGCGGCGGTGCCGCTGGCGGATAGGTGTTGTGCTGCAGGATCGGTTGTGGCGGCACGAGGCCGTCCGCCATGGCGATATGCGGGGCAGCACCGGTTGAAACCGCAGGCGCAGGGCACAGGAAGGCCGATGAAATCCGGCAGGCTTCGCAACTATTGTTGCTCAGATGCTTGTCGTGACCCTGATGGTTGGGATCGGAACCATGATCGCCGATGCAGAGCACCGGGTAGGTTCCATCAGGCAACTGGTATTGGGCAAGCAGGTAGCTGTCGGGCGCATTGAGGTCGATGGGCTTGTGCGCAAAGGCGACGAACATCAGGGCGAATACGCTAAGGACGCGTATAGCCAAGGATATCCGATATTGGCCGATGCTTGTCTTCAACTCAAAAAGCTCTCCATTCAAGCCGAATTTACCTAGCCTAAAGGAGCTGTCTTTGCCAAGCATCAAACAGAAACGGCGCGAATTGGTCGCGCCGTTTCTGTTTTCCAGCGGTCGGGAGAATAGATCTGGAAGTCAGATCGCCCGCTTCTTCATCTGTTCCGCGATATAATCAGCCTGACGGATAGCGAGAGCCACGATGGTCAGGGTCGGGTTTTCCGCGCCGCCGGTTGTGAACTGGCTGCCATCGGAAACGAACAGATTCTTGATGTCATGCGTCTGTCCGTGCTTGTTCACGACGCCATCCTGCGGCTTTTCGCTCATCCGGTTGGTGCCCAGATTATGCGTTGACGGATAGGGTGGGGTCGGGAAGGTACGGACGGCACCAACGGCCTCATAAAGCGCCTTGCCCTGCGCATAGGCATGATCGCGCATGGCGATATCGTTCGGGTGATCGTCGTAATAGACGTCGGGAACCGGCAAGCCGTGTTCGTCCTTCACGTCCTTGCTCAGCGTGATGCGGTTTTTCTCCTGCGGCATGTCTTCGCCGACGATCCAGAGACCGGCCATGTTGACATAATCGTCGAGTGCCGAGGTGAAGCTGCGCCCCCAACCGCCCGGATTGAGGAAGGCAGCCATGAAAGGCAGGCCAAGCGAAACGGTTTCCATCTCATAGCCGCCGACGAAGCCTCGTTTCGGATTATGCGCAGCCTCATCGCGGATGATGCCTGCCATGGTGGTGCCGCGATACATGTGAACCGGCTTTTCAAACGAGGCATAGACCGAACCGGTGGTGTGGCGCATATAGTTGCGCCCGACCTGTCCTGACGAATTGGCGAGGCCGTCCGGGAATTTCGACGAAGCCGAATTGAGCAGAAGGCGCGGGCTTTCAATCGAATTGCCTGCCACGCAGACGACGCGCGCCTTCTGCAAGTGCTGCTTGCCATCCTTGTCGGCATAGAGCACGCCCGTCACCTTGCCAGCCGCATTGTGCTCGATCTTGAGCGCCGTGCATTCCGGGCGAACTTCCAGCCTGCCGGTTTCCTCGCCCTTGGGAATTTCCGTATAGAGCGTCGACCATTTCGCGCCCCATTTGCAGCCCTGAAAGCAGAAGCCGGTCTGCTGGCAGGCCATGCGGTCGTCGCGCGGCGCGGAATTGATAGCCATGCGACCCGTATGGCATTCCTTGTAGCCGAGCTTGTCGGCACCGGCTTTCATAACCTTGAAATTATTGTTGCCGGGCAGACCTTCAATGCCGTTGGTGCGGGTGACCCCCATCTTGTCCTCGGCCTTGGCGTAGTAAGGCTCCAGATCGGCCAGCGTGATCGGCCAGTCGAGCAGATTTGCCCCCTCGATCTTGCCGTAATGGGTCAGGGTCTCGAACTCGTAATCCTGAAAACGCAAGGATGCACCAGCCCAGTGGGTGGTGGTGCCGCCGACAGCCTTCACGATCCATGCGGGCAGGTTCGGGAAATCGTGCGCCACGCGCCAGCTGCCCGATGTCGTGCGCTTGTCGAGCCGGGCGAGCTGGGCAAAACTATCCCATTCATCATTGATAAAATCTTCGAACTCGTGGCGTTTTCCGGCTTCGAGAATGACGACGTCGATGCCTTTTTGGGCCAGTTCGTTGCCGAGCGTGCCGCCGCCAGCGCCCGAGCCGATGATAACGACGACCTTGTCGTCCTTGAGATTGTATGGAGCAGCCATTGTTTCCTCCCAATGCTTTCCCGTTTCCGCAAAACGCAAGGCGCTTGCAGGACGGTGGTGCCGCTTTGAAATTGGTATGTCCTGCGCCGGGGGCGCCTAGAGCCATTCGATATCGTCGAAGCCGCGCTGGATGTAACCGCCCTTGGAATAGGCTTCGCCCTCGTAGCCGAAGAGCGGCCAGATATCCTTCTGGTTATAAAGGCCGGTCACAAGCCCGCTGCGCACCTTCTGGAAGAAGGGGCTTTTCTCGATCTCGCGCAGGATCGCGACGCGCTCTTCCTCCCAGCCAAGCCCCAGATAGCCTCCGGCTCCAGCCCGCTTGTTCAAATCGGCAACACCGTCCTCGATCAGCTTTTTGAGCGTCTCGTCCTTGGCGGAATCCGCGTCATAAGGTTTGACGGCAATGGCATAGAAACGGTCGGGAAGCTTGTCATGCGGATAGATGTCGCGCGCAAGCTGGATCAGGGTCGCCATGGTTTCGGGCTTGAGCGTGGTGGTTTCAAGCGCCCATGCGAATTGCGGGCAGATAACGGCATTGCCGCTGACAACGAGCATGGCGCCGAGGCTGAGGCCTGCGCCGCGCTTGAGAATATCGCGGCGGGACAGTGTCTTTTTCTCTCGGGTGGAAAGACCGTTAAAAACGGTAGTCATTCGGTTCTCCTCCTTTGCTTGCCCGTCCGGAATGGGCTGGCTGGCTATGCGTTCCCGGAGATTTTCACCACCGGGAATGCTTGCTTTTTCGTCTTCCGTGGCCGCTCCTCCCGGCCAGAAAAGACGATGGGGAGCGGCTCACTGGTAGCGGCCACCCCGTTGCAGAACTTCGATCTTGTAGCCGTCCGGATCTTCCGCGAAGAAGAAGCGGGCAAGCTGCACGCCGTTATTCTTGAAATCGACAAGCTTGCCGACCTTGAAGCCAAGTTCCGTGAAACGGGCATGTTCGGCATCGACGTCATCGACCGCCACGGCGAGATGACCATAGCCGTCGCCCAGATTGTAAGGCTCGGTGCGGCCCTTGTTGACCGTCAGCTCGACTTCGAAATCGGCTTCGGCATTGCGCAGATAGATCAGCGTGAAGGTTTCGAAATCAATGCGCTCGGCAATATCGAGGCCAAAAGCCTGATTATAGAAGGAAACGGATTTTTCCTCGTCGAGAACACGGATCATCGAATGAATGGCTTTAGCCACAAGCTACTCCTGTTTCTTTTGCCGCTTCCTCAAAAGCGGCTTGCGATTGTCTTGCTGGTTGTCGATTATGAAAGAAAAAGCGACGGCGTGGTGGCAATCGGCTACCACAGCCAAGTTCGTGCTCTTAATGAAGGGAGGAACCCATGTGCAAGGTTTTCGCCGAGCAGGACCCGGAAGGCTACCGGCAGATCAATCGCTCCGTGCGCATAGGCGGCCATTCCACCAGCATTCAGCTGGAGGCCACCTTCTGGCGCCTGCTGGATGAGATCGCGGCCAGCCAGAACCTGACCACGCCCCGCTTCATATCGACGCTTTACGACGAAGCGCTGGAGGCCAATGGCGCGATCCCGAATTTTGCCTCCATGCTGCGCACCACCTGCGCGCTCTACCTAATGGGGCATCGTCCCGAGGCTGCCGTCTGCGAGGAGGCAGCCTGACAGAGGTCTGAAACGGGCATTGGCCTTTTGATGAAAAGGGAATAGGGAGTAGGGCAATATGTTCTTACATCGGACATGCTTCCTTACTTCGGTATTCCCTTGCTGCCTTCATTAAAGGAATCGAAATGACAAGCGTAACACGCGAACAGGTTCAGGAACGGCTGAAGACCGTGACGGGACCGGATTTCGAAAGCGATGTTGTGTCGCTCGGACTGGTGTCGGATATCTTTATTGCCGACGGCAAGGTTTTCTTCTCCATCACGGTTCCGGCAGCGCGCGCCGATGCGCTGGAGCCGATGCGGCTTGCCGCTGAAAAGGCCGTGAAGGAAATTCCGGGCGTCACCGGCGCGCTGGTCACGCTCACCGCCGAAAAGAAAGGCGGACGTACCAGCGACGATGCGCCCCACCACCAAAGCCGCAGGCCAGACCTGCAGCCGCTCCGGTTCAGCATCGCCACCCGCCACAGCCGCAGCGCGTAGCGACCAAGCCCGGCATACCGGGCGTTGGCGCGATTATCGCTGTTGCATCAGGCAAGGGTGGCGTCGGCAAGTCCACCACCGCGGTCAATCTTGCGCTCGGTCTTGCCGCCAACGGGCTGAAGGTCGGCATTCTCGATGCCGATATTTATGGGCCGTCGATGCCGCGCCTGCTCGGCCTTTCCGGTCGTCCGGAAACGGTCGAGGGCCGCATCCTGAAGCCGATGGAAAATTACGGCATCAAGGTCATGTCGATGGGCTTCATGGTCGATGAGGAAACGCCGATGATCTGGCGCGGGCCGATGGTCATGTCGGCGCTGACGCAGATGCTGCGCGAAGTGGCCCGGGGCGAACTGGACGTTCTGGTGGTCGACATGCCACCCGGCACCGGTGACGCACAGCTCACGATGGCGCAGCAGGTGCCGCTGGCAGGTGCTGTGGTCGTTTCGACGCCACAGGACCGGCGCTGATCGACGCGCGCAAGGGCTTGAACATGTTCCGCAAGGTGGATGTCCCGCTTCTGGGCATCGTCGAGAACATGAGCTACTTCATCGCGCCCGATACTGGCGCGCGCTACGATATTTTCGGCAATGGCGGAGCGCGCAGGGAAGCGGAGCGTCTCGACGTGCCGTTCCCGGGCGAAGTGCCGCTGCATATGGATGTGCGCGCCTATTCGGATGCGGGCACGCCGATCACCGTCCATGAACCGGACAGCGAACACGCGAAAATCTATCGCGGGATCGCCCGCAAGGTCTGGGACAACATGAAGGGCGGCAAGGGGCTGGAAAGCCCGCGCCGGCGATTGTCTTCGAATGAAAAAAGGGCCGGAAACGGCCTTTTTCTTTGTCAGGTGATAACGCTCGGCTCTGTCCGTCCGCTGCGCTTCTTCACTTGCGCGATCTGTTCTGCCGCGTCGATGAATGGGGCCAGCGTTTCCTGCGTATCGAGATTGTGCCCGGTGGTATCAGCCTCATAGCGCTCGATATAGATGCGGATGGTTGCGCCCGACGTGCCGGTGCCGGACAGGCGCAGCACCACACGGCCGCCATCCGGGAAATAGATGCGGATGCCCTGATGTTCGCTGATCGAGCCGTCGACCGGATCGTGATAGGCGAAGTCGTCGGCCTTCTCGATTGTGAGGCCATTGACGGTCGTGCCGGGCAGGCTTGCAAGCTTGCCGCGAAGATCGGCCACCAGTTGTTTGGCGATATCGGAATCGACAGCTTCATAGTCATGGCGGGTGTAATAATTGCGCCCGAAACGCGCCCAATGTTCCTCGACGATGTCTTTCACACTTTCCTTGCGCACCGCCAGAATATTGAGCCAGAGCAGTACGGCCCACAGGCCATCCTTCTCACGCACATGGTCGGACCCGGTGCCGGAGCTTTCCTCGCCGCAGATCGTGACCTTGCCATTGTCGAGCAGATTGCCGAAGAACTTCCAGCCCGTCGGCGTTTCAAACATGCCGATGCCGAGCTTGTCAGCCACGCGGTCGGCGGCAGCACTTGTCGGCATGGAACGGGCAATGCCCTTGATGCCGTCCTTGTAACCCGGCGCCAGATGCGCATTGGCGGCCAGCATGGCAAGCGAATCGGACGGCGTGACAAAGATGCCGCGTCCGATGATGAGATTGCGATCACCGTCGCCATCGGAGGCGGCGCCGAAATCCGGCGCATGGTCGGACATGAGCAGATCATAGAGATCTTTTGCGTAGACGAGATTCGGATCCGGATGGTGGCCGCCGAAATCCGGCAGGGGCACGAAGTTCATCACGCTGCCTTCCGGCGCGCCTAGACGGTGCTCGAAGATTTCCTTGGCGTAAGGCCCGGTCACCGCATGCATGGCATCGAATTTGAGACCGAAACCGCCCTTGATCATGGCGCGGATTGCGTCGAAATCGAACAGGCTTTCCATCAGCTCGGCATAATCGGCGACAGGATCGAAGATGACGACTTCGGTGTCGCCGATCCGGCTCGTGCCGATCGTGTCGATATCAATATCGGCCACATCAGCGATTCTGTATTGGTCGATCACTTTCGAGCGGGCGAAGACCGCCTCGGTGATCTTTTCCGGTGCCGGTCCGCCGTTGCCGATATTGTATTTGATGCCGAAATCTTCCGTAGGCCCGCCGGGATTGTGGCTTGCTGAAAGTATCATGCCGCCGAAAGCCTTGTATTTGCGGATCATGTTGGAGGCGGCAGGCGTCGAAAGAATGCCGCCCTGACCCACCATGATGCGCCCGAAGCCATTGGCGGCGGCCATCTTGATGAGCTTCTGGATCACTTCGCGGTTATAATAGCGTCCGTCGCCGCCGACCACGAGCGTCTTGCCGGCAAAACCTTCCAGCACATCGAAAACCGACTGGATGAAGTTTTCAGCGTAATTGGGCTGCTGGAAAACCGGAACCTTCTTGCGCAGGCCTGAAGTGCCCGGCTGCTGGTCCCGGTATGGCGTGGTGGCGATTGTCTTGACGGTCATATCTTTCCCGTTCGATTAAATGAATTAAGCAGTCAATGTGTTGGCATTTGCGGTCATTGCAAGACAACATAGATCAAACTTATTGATTGAAAATAACAAACTGTGTGGTTGTCGCTGGCCATGCTACAAATTCTGCCATGACCGACAATGCTCGCCCCATCAATGGCCCGCGCGATGTGATGCGGCTGAAACGCGACGACGCTACCGGCACGGAAGCCGTGGCTGCCCGTTTTCACAGCCATGCCTATGACATGCATTTTCATGACGAATGGCTCGTCGGCGTGACCCATGCGGGCGTGCAGGATTTTTTTTCTGCCGGGGCAGGCGGCGGCAGAGCACGCCGGGGCGAGTGATTCTCATCGAGCCGGGCGAACGCCACGACGGGCAGGCGGTCGCCGCGGACGGTTTTGCCTATAACATGCTTTATATGCCGCAATCGCTGGTCAGAAGCGCGATGGGTGGCAATGATGCGTATATCGGTTTTCGCGAGACGCTGGCCGATGACGGACAGTTGTTTCATGCGGTCGCCCGCGCCTGCGAGGCAATCTTCCTCGAAGCGCCGCGCCTGATGATTGAAGACTGCCGCGATCAGGTGACGAACCATCTGGCCCGGCATCTTGGGCAGGACGTGACAGAAAAAGGGTCGGCTCCACATCCGGTCGCAGCACGCGCGATGGACTATCTGCGGGCGCGCTTCGACGAGGAGTTCGGCCTCGATGAACTGGCGGAAGTGGTCGGGGCCGCCGACCGTTTCCAGCTTTCACGTGGGTTCCGGCGTGAATACGGCACCTCGCCACATGCCTGTCTGGTGCAGTTGCGCCTTGCTGAAGCACGGCGCCTGTTGCGCGAAAAAGTGGCGCCAGCGGAAGCGGCCGCGCTCAGCGGATTTGCCGACCAGAGCCATATGGGGCGCTGGTTCCGCCGCGCCTATGGCATGACGCCTGCCGCTTATCGCAAGGGACGCACAAACGTTCCAGAAATTGCGGTGAAAAGCCGTTAGGCCTGTCCTCGAAAGAGGAAAAGCTCATGATTTTCGATACAAAAGTAGCCATTCTTGTCCTGCATGATCTGCCTGTCTGGCAGAAGCTGAACGTGACTGCCTTTATCGCGACCGGCATATCCGGCGCTGTGCCGCACGCCATGGGCGATCCTTATGAAGATGCGGCAGGCCGCAAGCATACGCGTCTGCTCGGCCAGCCGATGCTGATCTTCTCGGCAACACCGGACGTCCTGCAACGGGCATGGCAGCAATCGATCCAGCGCGATCTTATCCGTGCGCCCTATGTGCGCGCCATGTTCGAGACCGGGCATGACGTCGCCAACCGCGCTGTATTCAAGGCGGAAAATGCCGACGCACCCGAGCTGGTCGGCCTAGCGCTTTACGGCCCAAAGAAAGATATCGACAAGGCCATAAAGGGAACTAACCTGCATCCTTGAACAGGACGCTCTGGTCGAACAGATAGCGGTTGGAAAGCGGCAGGCTTGCCGCGCCCATTGCCTTGGCATGCACACCAACCTTGCCCTCGATGATCTTCGGCGCGCGCAGGCCCTGCAAGTCGAGGCATGAAAGCTCCACGCGGGTCGCTTCCACGATGCGGTGACGCACATTACCCGGCAACCAGCCGTCGATGACGGCGGCGGGAAAGTCGATCACGGAGGCGGCAGCTACCGTTGCATGGGCCAGCCCGCGTGCGGCAAGCGCTACCCATTCGTCGAGCGGCGTACCAAAATTGCGCCAGTTTTCCGGTGAAAGCCACAGATCGTCGGAGGGCAGGTGCCGCTCCTGTAACATGCGTTCGAGGACGAACAGCGAAGCCGTATCGATGAGCTGCAAGGTTTCGCCGCGCTCCCACGTGCCGCGCATCCGCATCGGCATGGAGCCGAGCGCGCCCGCATTGCCCGTGCGGCCCGGATAGAGTGTGTTGTTCAGCACCACACCGCCGCCGATGAACGAGCCGATGAAGAAATAGACGAAGTCGGTGAATTCTGGCCCGCGACCAAAGGTCAGTTCCGCACCACAAGCTGCCGTTCCGTCATTCTGCACGAAGACCGGAAACGAAAACGCCTTGGCGAAATCGCCGACGAGATCGGCGCCGAGCCATGCATCCAGATCTTCGGCAGGTGCACCCACTTCCTCGACCCAGTTCCACAATTCGAAGGGTAATGCGATGCCGAGCCCTGCAATGCGGTCGCGCTTGGCCGGTTCGAGGGCTGCCGTGAAAGCGGCGACGCTCTCGACGGCGAAGCGACGGATTTCACCCGGTACAGGCCAGCGATAGGTGATGTGCCGCCGTTCGCGGATCGCTCCCAGAAAATCCATCAGGATGATTTCCGCGCTGCGCCGCCCGATCTTGAGTCCGAAGGAGAAAACCCCGTCGGCGGCAAGGCGCATCGGCATGGAAGGCTGGCCGACACGACCGCGCACCCGTTCGCCCTGCGTAATGAGGCCGTCTTTTCCAGCGCACGAATGATGACGGAAACCGTCTGCGCCGAAAGTCCGGTCAGGCGGGCAATGTCGGCGCGGGCGAGCGCGCCATGCCGGCGCACAAGCGCCAGAACCAGCCGCTCATTATAGGCGCGCACGCCGATCTGGTTTGAACCGCGATTGACGCTCGCGCCCGGCCCGGCAAATTGAAGCATGGCAGGCCCCGGAGTGCCGGAGAGAGTGCCTGAAAGCGTGTCGGCAGACCCGCTGTCTGGTTCGCCTTCAACTTTATGCCTGACCATAGCCTCTCCCAGATTCCGTGCCATGGAATGCAATCTCGAAATGCAGCCATGGAATGCCGGAATTCCTAAACCAACCATCGAAGGAGAAAAAGCCCTCTTTGCAAGGGATATGAAATAAAAACAAACGCTTAAGAGCCTGCTCCAAAAGTCACCATGCCGGTCTGCAAATGGCGCCTTTCTACGTTCCGGTGCTCACGTACCTTTAAGTACGCTCCGCTCCGGTACTCGAAAATCACCATTTTCGCCTCGGCCTGCCGCTTTTTGATTCAGTCTCTAAGACCGATCACGCGGCGCGGCAGCGGGCTCGGTGCCTGCCTCTTTCGATCCTCTCTCCTCCGTCTTCCAGAGTGACACAGCATATTAATAAATCAAGTGGATTTATTAATTGACTCTGTTTTGAAGCCGTGTTTTGCTTCTCTTCTGCCGGGGAAGAGGACCGGTTTCAATCTGGGAGGAGTCCATGAAGAAGACAGTTCTGTCGGCAGCCTTTGCTGCCTTCGCGCTTGGCGCTGCCGCATTGCCAGCGAATGCCGCCGATGTCGGCGCGTGCCTCATCACAAAGACCGATACCAATCCGTTCTTCGTCAAGATGAAGGAAGGCGCTATCGCCAAGGCCAGGAGCTGGGCGTCAATCTCAAGACCTATGCGGGCAAGATCGACGGCGATTCCGAAAGCCGGGTTGCGGCTATCGAAACCTGCATTGCTGATGGCGCCAAGGGTATTCTCATCACGGCTTCCGACACCAAGGGCATCGTGCCGTCGCTGCAGAAGGCACGCGATGCGGGCCTGCTCATCATCGCGCTCGATACGCCGCTTGAGCCTGCCGATGCGGCGGACGCAACCTTTGCAACCGACAATTTCCCGGCTGGTGAGCTGGTCGGCAAATGGGCAGCGGCAACGCTTGGCGACAAGGCCAAGGATGCGCGGGTTGCCTTTCTCAACCTCACCGCGTCGCAGCCGAGCGTCGACGTTCTGCGTGATCAGGGGTTTTGCCACCGGCTTCGGCATCGACCCGAAAGACAAGACCAAGCTCGGTGACGAGGATGATCCGCGCATTGCCGGTCGCGACCTGACCGATGGCAACGAAGAAGGCGGACGTCGCGCGATGGAAAACCTTCTCCAGAAGGATCCGAACATCAATGTCGTCCACACCATCAACGAACCTGCCGCCGCCGGTGCCTATGAGGCGCTGAAGGCTGTCGGGCGTGAAAAGGACGTGCTGATCGTCTCCATCGATGGCGGTTGCCCCGGCGTGAAGAATGTCGAGGCCGGTGTAATCGGCGCGACTTCGCAGCAATATCCGCTGCAGATGGCGGCACTCGGTATCGAGGCGATCAAGAAGTTTGCTGATACGGGTGAAAAGCCGAAGCCGACCGAAGGCAAGGACTTCGTCGATACCGGCGTGTCGCTTGTCACCGACAAGCCGGTGGAGGGCGTTCCGTCCATCGACACGAAAACCGCACTCGACAAGTGCTGGGGCTGATCCCCTTTCTGAAACTCAGGCCCGGCAGATCGGAAGATTTGCCGGACCTTTCTGCAGGTGAAGGCAGGAGACAGACATGAGTGAGCCACAGGCGGCTTCCGCTGCACAAAACCGTCTATGCAGGACTATGAAAAGACGCTGGCGCAGAGCGCGGCTGATGTCGCCTCTTTCGATGCGGGCGACCAGTCGCTGCTTTATCGGATGCGGAATTTCCTGCATCACAATCCCGCTGCCGTGCCGCTGATCGTGCTCGTCCTGTCGCTGCTGGTGTTCGGCATCACGCTTGGCGGCAAGTTCTTCTCCGCCTTCGCACTGACCCTCATTCTGCAACAGGTCGCCATCACAGGCATCATCGCCGTGGCGCAGACGCTTGTGATCCTGACCGCGGGTATCGATCTTTCGGTCGGCGCCATCATGGTCCTTTCATCGGTGGTGATGGGCCAGTTCACCTTTCGCTATGGGCTTCCCGCCGAACTGTCTGTTCTGTGCGGCTTTGCCACGGGCGCGCTGTGCGGCTTCATCAACGGCTTTCTGGTGGCCTATGTCCGCCTTCCGCCTTTCATCGTGACGCTCGGCATGTGGCAGGTGATCCTCGCCACAAACTTCCTCTATTCCGCCAACGAGACGATCCGCGCGCAGGAAATCACGGCTGAAGCGCCGATCCTGCAATTCTTCGGCGAGAGCATCCGCTTTGGCGGCGCGGTCTTCACCTATGGCGTCATTGCCATGGTGCTTCTGGTTCTGCTGTTCTGGTATGTGCTGAACCACACTGCCCGGGACGGCACGTCTATGCCATTGGCGACGATCCCGAAGCGGCACAGCTTTCCGGTGTCTCGGTCAAGCCGATCCTCATGTCGGTCTATGTGCTGGCCGGTATCATCTGCGCGCTTGCAGGCTGGGCGATGATCGGCCGTCTCGGTTCGGTATCGCCGACCGCAGGCCAGTTCGCCAATATCGAATCCATCACCGCGGTGGTGATCGGCGGCATTTCGCTGTTCGGCGGACGCGGTTCCATTCTCGGCACCATGTTCGGTGCGCTGATCGTCGGCGTGTTTTCACTGGGGCTGCGCCTGTGGGGCACCGATCCGCAATGGACCTATCTCCTGATCGGCGTTCTTATCATTGCTGCCGTCGCCATCGACCAGTGGATCAGAAAGGCTGCCGCATGAAAACGAACACCACGCCTGTTCTGTCTGGCAAAGGTCTGGTCAAGCGCTATGGTCGCGTCACCGCACTCGATCATGCCGACTTCGATCTCTATCCCGGCGAAATCCTCGCGGTCATCGGCGACAATGGCGCCGGCAAGTCCTCGCTCATCAAGGCGCTGTCCGGCGCGATCAAGCCCGACGAGGGGAAATCCTGCTCGACGGCAAGCCTGTCAGCTTTCATTCACCGATGGAGGCACGGCAGGCGGGCATCGAGACGGTCTATCAGAACCTTGCCTTGTCGCCTGCGCTTTCCATCGCCGACAATCTGTTTCTGGGCCGCGAAATCCGCCGCAAGGGGCCGCTTGGCTCGCTGTTTCGCATGCTGGATCGCGGTGCGATGGAAAAGATCGCGCGCGAAAAACTGTCCGAACTGGGCCTGATGACGATCCAGAATATCGGTCAGGCGGTGGAAACCCTTTCGGGCGGCCAGCGTCAGGGCGTTGCGGTGGCGCGTGCCGCCGCCTTCGGCTCCAAGGTGGTCATCATGGACGAGCCGACGGCGGCGCTGGGCGTCAAGGAATCTCGCCGCGTGCTGGAACTCATTCAGGACGTGAAGCGGCGCGGCATGCCTATCGTCCTCATCTCGCACAACATGCCGCATGTGTTCGAGGTTGCCGACCGCATCCACATTCACCGGCTCGGGCGCCGCCTGACGGTCATCGACCCGAAGGAATATTCCATGTCGGATGCCGTGGCGCTGATGACCGGGGCGATGAGACCGAAGGAAGCGGCTTGACCACTTGCGCTTGAACAGGGTTGCTGCGCCTTTAACACGGTGACAGGACGAATCACGGAAACCGGACATGACGCCCATTGAGCGCGAAGCCCTGCCTTCGGAAATTCTTGCGCGGCTGGCGGAAACCGACAAGCGCCCGGTCGTGGCCATCGCTGGCCCGCCGGGAGCCGGAAAATCCACCATTTCCGATTATCTGCTCCATGCCATCAACAAGGGCGGCGAAACGCCGTCCATCGTCGTGCCCATGGACGGGTTTCATCTTGATGACGGGATTCTCGATCAGCGTGGATTGCTGAGCCGCAAGGGCTCGCCGCCCACTTTCGACTGCGCCGGATTTGCGGTGTTGCTGCAGCGACTGAAACAGGCAGAGGGCGAAATCTTCATTCCGGTTTTCGACCGTTCTCTGGAGCTGTCCGCGCTGCGGCATCCGTGGTCGGCCCGGAGCATCGCGTGCTTCTGGTCGAAGGCAATTATCTGCTGCTCGATCAGCAACCATGGGTGCAGCTTGCACCTTTTTTCGACATGACGCTCTATCTGGATGTGCCCTTTGCAGAGCTGGAGCGCCGCCTGAACGAACGCTGGCTCAGCTTTGGCTTCGATGCCGAAACCGCCCGAAACCGCGCCCTTTCCAACGACATTCCCAATGCCGAACTCGTGGTAGCGCAGTCGCGCAAGGCGGATTTTGTCGTGGTCTCGGACGGGCGATAACAGGGAATTGCACCTTTCAAGGGTTGCGGCGATGCGCTTGCGTCTGCATGATGGGAAAAATCGCTTCATCAGTTTCCGACCGGAATAGTTCCCCATGACGACTTATGTTTTTTGCGCCGCCCCCGCAGCCTTTTTGCCTGTGAAGGGAACGGACGCGCGCTTTCCCGTGCATCGCATCTATTGCGTCGGCCAGAACTACGCCGATCACGCCATCGAAATGGGTGGTGATCCGACCCGCAATCCGCCTTTCTTCTTCCAGAAGAACCCGGACAGCCTCGTGATCGAAGGAGGTGATTTCCCTTATCCGCCGAAGACCGAGGACGTGCATCACGAGATCGAACTTGTGGTGGCGCTGAAGGCCGGGGGCACCGACATTGCTGTCGAAAAGGCGCTGGACCATGTTTATGGCTACGCCGTTGGCATCGACATGACGCGCCGCGACCTGCAGGCCGTGGCCAAGAAGGCCGGTCGTCCGTGGGAAGTCGCCAAGGCCTTCGAGCACTCCGCGCCCTGTTCGGCCATCGTGCCGGTGTCGGAAATCGGCCACCCGGAAAAGGCTGCGATTTCGCTCGCCATCAATGGCGAAACCCGCCAGTCGGGCGACCTCAACCAGATGATCTGGAAGGTGGCGGAAACCATTTCCTACCTGTCTTCGCTCTTTGAGCTGCAACCCGGCGATCTTATCTTTACAGGTACGCCTGCGGGCGTCGGGCCGGTGAAGCGCGGCGACCGTCTGGAAGGCAAGGTCGACGGCGTGGCAACCCTCACCGTTACCGTAGTCTGATTCTCTTCACGTGGAGGAGCATGAATGAGCATCTATCTTCCCGATGACGTGCACGACGCTCTGGAGCGCTTCATCGCCGAAAAGCATCCCGGTCTCAACCAGACCGAGGCGATGACGCTTATCCTGCGCAAATGGCTGGTGCGCGAGGGGCTATCTGTCGGCGGAGCCCGAACACGGCACACCGCCGGATGAACTGAACGCGACCAATGACGATTGAACAAGGCAGCAATTGACTATGGCCAAACAGCCGCCGGAAGGAGCGGGTCGCAAGACCGCGCTCGGGCGACGCCTTTTGATTCTCATGATTCTGGCAATTGTGCTCGTGATCGCGCTCGTCTGGATGAGCATTTATCTCTTCGATCCAAATGGCGGTCTGGACTTTGATGATCTCGGTATTTTTGCTTTTGATTTCAATGTGGTAGATACGGTGTCACCGCGCATTTTGTGAGTGCGTTAATCTTTTTGTTACCATTTGAAATATTCATTTTCGCAGAGCCCCGACGTTTAGCGCTTCCGTTTGCCGTCTTTTGCATGGTACATGATCCTCATCGACCGAAAGAATATTGACTGAAACGGGCGCTTTCCGATGCCTGTAAAGCCAAGAGGATCTGGATGGCATTCGAGGACATCAAGGCGGAAATTGCGCTGCTTTTCGAGCAAATGGTGAATCAGCCGCAAGACGCTCATGAAATCCGTGAAACGGTTCGCGAGAAGCTCAATACGCTGCGGGCCAGCGGTTTGCCTCTGCCTGAAGATCTGGTCGAGCTTGAAAAACGCATCGAAAAAGATTTCGATTCCTGAGAACGGATCCGGTCATGCGTTACGCGCTTTCCTCTTCTTCCTCCGCTGGTCTGGTCCGCAAAGGGCCTCATGCTTCTTGGTTGTGCCGTGGCGCTCAGCGCCTGCAACACCACCAATGACGGCAAGCCCGTGAAAACGGCGCTGATCACGCAGACCGATACTTCCAGCCAGACCGCTTCCGCAGCAGGCAGCGCTGCCAGTGCCACGGCCAATACCGCAGGCACGGCGACTGGCGATGCGGGCGCTGCTGCCGGAACGCAGACTGTCGCAGCCGTGACCGATCCTTCCGATCCGGTCCTGCCTGCCGTTGTTCCCATTCCCGGCATTCGTGGCCAGTCCGAACCGATGATGGCCTATGCCGGTGCGCAGGCTGCCGCTTCGCCGGCATCCGTTGCCGCCAATATGGCGTTTGAGACACCGGATCATGCGCCGGAAGAACTCGATGCGCTGATCACCAAATATTCCGTCGCCTATGATGTGCCGGAACGTCTTGTGCGCCGGGTCGTGCATCGCGAAAGCCGGTTCAATCCGGGCGCCCGCAACGGACCTTATTGGGGGTTGATGCAGATCAGCCATCCGACTGCGCGCGGCATGGGCTATACAGGCGCGGCCAAGGGCCTGCTCGATGCGGAAACCAATCTGAAATATGCGGTTCGCTATCTGTCCGGCGCCTATAAGGTCGCGGGCGGTGATGAAAGCCGGGCAGTCCGCTATTATGCGCGGGGCTATTATTACGATGCCAAGCGCAAGGGACTGTTGCAGGAAACCGGCCTCGACGGAAGCTGGAAGCGCAGTGGCCCGACCCGCGACGCAGCCGCTTCCATCCAGCCGGCATCCTTGCCGGAAGGCGGGGCAGCACCGCTCCCCGGCGTCGCTCCCATTCAGGCTTCCTACGCACCGGCGGGGCAATAAACTAACTGTCATCTTGACGCTGCAAAGTGATGGCAGTTTCCTGTTGAGAGCGCATCCCGAAAAAAGTGTGAAACGGTTTTCGGAAAAGATGCGCGTTAAAACAAAGGACTAGAGCGCCGATCTGACCCAATCAGATCGAAACGCGCTCTGGAACCGACGACAGGGCAATTTCATGAATGTAAGACTGCCTCATCCAGTCAAATGGAAATATGACCGGGCCGAATTGTGGGCCGATGGCGTCATCCATGTTCTGGGTGTCGGGCTGGCGCTTGCAGGCGCCATTGCCATGCTGATCTATTTCCTGCCGAACATGCCTGCAGCGACCTCGATTTCGTCGGGTGTCTATCTCGCGAGCCTTCTGGCAGCGCTCGGCATTTCGGCTGTCTACAATATCTGGCCGGTTTCGCCGACCAAATGGTTCCTGCGCCGTTTTGACCACTCGGCGATCTATCTTCTGATCGCCGGAACATACACGCCTTTTGCCATGCATATGGGCGACCGCGCTCTCCCGCTGCTTCTTTTCGTCTGGAGCGTGGCTTTCGTCGGCATCATGCTGAAACTGTTCATGCCGGGTCGTTTCGACCGGCTGTCGATCCTGCTTTATCTGGCGCTCGGCTGGAGCGGTGTCATGGTCTATGACACCATGGTGCAGTCGCTGCCGCCAGCCGTTTTCTGGCTGATTGCAGCCGGTGGCATGGTCTATTCGCTGGGTGTGATCTTCCATGTCTGGGAGCGCCTGCGGTTTCAGAATGCTATCTGGCACGGCTTCGTCGTGGTGGGCGCGGCACTGCATTATTGTGCGGTGTTTTTCGTTGGCGCATGGAACTGAAGCCCGCTCCATTTCGGCTCTGACGGTCTGCAAATGGCGCACTTCTGCGCTTCCGGTGCTCATGTACCTTAAAGTACACTCCGCTCCGGTTCTCGAATTGCACCATTTTCGTCGCGTCATAGCCAAAATAGCGAACGGGCTTCGGAGCGCGTGATTGCTCAATGAAAGTCTCGCGAGTTTGGCATGATTTTAACATTGCGCGGATGATGCGCCATCTGGGATGGAGCGACGAGGCGCTGCGCTTCGCGTCCGCTCATTTCGATCAATGCTGCCGAACGGTCCTGCAGCTTTGACGCCACCAGATGCACGACCCCTTCGGGGCTGCGCTGGAGGCGACCTTCGATATGGATCAGCCGCGCGCCCATCACTTCGCGGCGAAACGCTTTCATAATCTTCGGCCAGACGACAATATTGGCGATGCCGGTTTCATCCTCGATGGTGAGAAACACCACGCCCTTGGCACTGCCGGGGCGCTGGCGCACGGTGACGACGCCCGCCACTTTCATGCGGCGTCCGTCGGCACCTTCCTGCACTGCGCGACAGGTGGAAACGCCTTCCGCTGCCAGACCCTCGCGCAGATATTGCAGCGGATGCCCTTTCAGCGAAAGCCGCGTCGTCTCGTAATCGGCAATCACATGTTCGGATGCCGCCATTTCAGGAAGCTTTGTGCGCGGTTCCTCCGCCAGTTCGCTGGTTGCGGCGGCGCGGAACAGCGGCAGGGTTTCGTCATTGGGCAGACGACGCACGGCCCACAGTGCTGCGCGGCGGTCGATGTCAAGCGAGCCGAAGGCATCGGCATCAGCCAGAAGCGTGAAGGCGCGCCGGTCGAGCCGGAGCCGCCGATGCATGTCTTCAATGGTGCGGTAAGGCTCCTGCCGGTCTGCAATCAGGAGTTCGGTGTCCCGTTTGGAAAAACCGTCGATCTGGCGGAAGCCGAGCCGGAGCGCCGGTGAACATCGGGTGTTTCCTCCAGAATATTATCCCAGTGACTGAAGTTCACATCGACGGGCAGCGCCGTCACACCATGTTCGCGGGCATCGCGCACGATCTGGGCGGGTGCGTAAAACCCATGGGCTGGGAATTGAGAAGCGCGGCGGCGAACACTTCCGGATGGTGGCATTTGATCCACGCGGAAATATAGACCAGATGCGCAAAGCTTGCCGCATGACTTTCGGGAAAGCCATATTCGCCGAAACCCTTGATCTGGTTGAAGCAGTTTTCGGCAAAGGTCCGATCGTAGCCACGATTGACCATGCCTTCGATCATCTTCGTTTCCATCGTATGAATGGTGCCCATCTTGCGGAAAGTGGCCATGGCGCGGCGCAACTGGTTGGCCTCATCCGGTGTGAATTTTGCAGCCTCCATGGCAATACGCATCGCCTGTTCCTGAAACAGCGGTACGCCCTTGGTCTTGCCGAGAATCTGCAGCAACTCGTCGGGCGGCCCGTACTCCGGCGCTGGCGATGGCAAGGTGCAGGGTTCCTCATTGTTTCGCCGCCGCAGATAGGGATGGACCATGTCACCCTGAATGGGACCGGGCCGCACGATGGCGACCTCGATGACGAGATCATAGAACTCACGCGGGCGCAGGCGTGGCAGCATGTTCATCTGGGCGCGGCTTTCCACTTGAAACACGCCGAGCGAATCCCCCTTGCACAGCATGTCGTACACGGCTTCGTCTTTTTGCTCCACGGTCGCTAGCGTCAGCTTCTTGCCATCATATTTTTCCGGCTTGTGCTGGTGAATGAGATCAAAGGCCTTGCGATGCAGGTGAGCATGCCGAGCGACAGCACATCGACCTTCATCAGCCCCACCTCGTCGATATCGTCCTTGTCCCATTCGATGAAGGAGCGGTCTTCCATCGCTGCCGGGCCGATGGGCACGGTCTCGTCCAGTCGATCACGGGTCAGAACGAAACCACCGACATGCTGGGACAGATGGCGCGGAAAGCCGATCAGCGTGATGGCCAGTTCCACCGCGCGCCGGATGATGGGGTTGTCGGGGTCGAGACCCGCCTGTCTGATATGCTGCTTGTCGATGCCGCCGCCCGATATGCCCCAGACCGTATTGGCGAGTGCTGCCGTCACATCCTCAGTCAGCCCCAGTGCCTTGCCGACATCGCGAATGGCGCTGCGGGACCGATAGCTGATGACGGTTGCGACAATGGCCGCGCGATCTCTGGTGTAGCGGTCATAGACATATTGCATCACCTCTTCGCGCCGCTCATGCTCGAAATCGACGTCGATATCCGGCGGTTCCTTTCGCTCGACCGAAAGAAAGCGCTCGAACAGGAGGTCAACCTGTGTCGGGTCCACACCGGTGACGCCAAGGCAGAAGCAGACAACGGAATTGGCCGCCGAACCGCGCCCCTGACACAGAATGTCTTCTCGGCGGGCATAGCTCACAATGTCATAAACCGTGAGAAAGTAAGCCGCATATTGCAGCTTTTCGATCAGCGCCAGTTCCTTGTGGATCAGCGCCTGCACCTTCGGCGGGATGCTGTTAGCGCCGTAATGACGGGCGGCACCTGCCCGGTGAGATCATGCAGATGCTGTTGCGGCGTCTTGCCGGGTGGCACCGGTTCGTCGGGATAATCATATTTCAGCTCGTCAAGCTGGAAGGTGATGGGCGCGACGAAATCGGCGGTTGCTTCGACGGCCTCAGTGTAGTCGCGAAACAGTCGCAGCATTTCCTTTGGTGGTTTCAGGTGGCGTTCGGCATTCTTTTCGAGAAGCTGCCCGGCTGCGAAAACAGTTGTGTGGTGGCGGGTTGCCGTCAGCACGTCCTGAAGCGCTCGGCGGTCGGGATGATGATAAAGCACGTCATTGGTGGCGAGCAGCGGCACATTGGCTTCGGCTGCAAAACGGGTGATGCGTTCGGCTCGGCGCCCGTCATGGCCCTGATGCGGCATGGCGAGCATCAGCCAGACCGAGCCGGGGGCAGCTTGTGCAATCTCCGTCAGGCGTGCGGCAAAATCCGGCCTGTCGTCTTCAGGCGGAAAGACCGCGATCTGGAACTGCCGGGCGCGAAACAGCAGGTCGCTCCATTCGAGGTGGCATTCGCCCTTGATGGCGGCGCGTACCTTGCCCTCCGTCAGCAGGCGGCACAATTGCCCATAGGCAGCGCGATCACGCGGATAGACGACCATATCCGGCGTGCCGTCGGTGAAAGACAGGCGACAGCCGATGAAAAGCTGGAAATCGCTCTTGTCGCGAAAATCCTTCCATGCCGCATGTGCCCGCACCACACCGGCCAGCGTGTTGCGGTCGGCAATGCCGATACCGGACAGGCCAAGCTCATGCGCACGCGCTACCAGTTCCTGCGGATGCGAAGCGCCGCACAGGAAGGAAAAATTGCTGGCGGCAGCCATTTCGAAATAATGAGTCATCACGCAAACAGTCCATGCAGAAACCAGCGTGGATGATTGGCGCCGTCATAAAGGCCTTCGCGAAAAATCCAGAAGCGCTGGCCATTCTCGTCTTCCACCCGGTAATAATCGCGCAGCTCCGGAACCGTGTGACCGATTGCGAGCCACCATTCCGGTTCGATCCTTTCCGGCCCCTCGGCAAGGCGCACATGATGGCGCACCCGCCGCCACAGGAAAAACGAAGGCGGACTGTCGGGCACTTCCGCCACGCTTTCGATCAACTGCGGCGGGCGAAACAGTTTTATGGGGCGCGCTGGCGGGTCGCCGGGAAGCGCTGCTGTGTGTTTTCGTAATCGGCTTCGCCTTTGCCATCCGAGTGCAGGGCAGGGCGCAGGCCGAAGGCCCGTTCAGGAATATGCGTTTTGCGCGAAAAGGAAACGAGAACGCGGTTCTGTCCAAGCCGCGCCGAAAGCCGGTCGACAAGCTGACTAAACCCCGCTTCATCTTCCTCATGCTGGTCGAGCCCCGTCTGGCGCTGGGCGATTGCCGCACTGCTCAGCGCTGCCAGCCGGATCATGTCGAAGCCGAAACCGGCGTCGAGCGGGTCGGTCAAGGCGTTGAGCCTTTCACGCGCAAGGCGCAGGAAAACCTTGTCGCTGCGCAAGGGCTGGCCGGTTTCGATGTGGATATGACGCACTTCGCCATCGACACGGAAGAAGGAGGACTCAATCAGAAGCGCGCCTTTTCCCTCCGGTTCAAGCTGCGTAAAAGCTCCTGCGCCAGTTCCTGCAAGATGCGTTCGACCAGTTCCATTGCGGTAACCGGCTCTGACAGGCGGCGCTCGACGGCACTGAGCGGCATAATGCGCAAGGGGAAATCGGTGCGCGTTCTTGCCGCGCCAGCCGGTCGAGCCCGGTGGCAAGATCGGTGCCGAAGCGGGCGGTGAGTGCGGCGCGCGGAAGCCCCATCACATCGCCGATGCGTTTCAATCCGGCGCGCTTGAGGCCGGTTTCGGCAGCTTGCGCCAGTTCAAGCGCGGAGAGCGGCAGGCGGGGAAGCAGCCGGTCGGCCTCCGCCCTGCTGAAAACGCCGCCCTTCGTTCCCCGTGCCAGAAGCCGCGCGGCAAAACTGTTATCGGCAACCGCCGCCTGTACGCCAAGCCCGGCTCGTTCCAGACGCCGGATTGCATCGGCACGCATGGCTTCGAGCCCGCCAAAAAGATGCGCGCAGCCGGTTATGTCGAGCATCAGCCCATGCGGTTCATCGAAGGCGACAAGCGGCGTGTAGCGCTCGCACCAATGGGCAAGACGCTTGAGCAATGCCGCATCATGTTCCGGTGCTGCCGTTGCCACTTCAAGCCGTTCCACGCGGGCGCGCGCATCCGTCAGTGCCATACCGGGAAAAAGGCCGAGCTTTGCCGCTCCGGCATCCACTGCTGTCAGGCGCAGCGCATTGGCCGTGCGTTCGGTCACAACCAAAGGCAGGCGCGGTTTGCCGTCAGGCGGAACGCTGCTGCGAAGCCGGTCGGTCGGCAGAAACGGAAACCAGAGGGCGAGAAACAGACGTTCTGCCATCCCGTTCGTTAGCACCAAATTCACGGGTTTCATTGTTCCATTCCATGATCCATTGCCCGTATGTGCCGTGGCGATTGCGCTCCAGAACCGCCGAAAAGACAGGTCTGCCGGGTGCGTTCGCTCCGCTTGAACGGGACGGCGCGGGCGCCACCCGCCAGCGGCTGACGGCAGCGTTCTGCACGCCTGTCCGGTGGCTCCGGAGCAGGATGACGGGCAACTGCGCGGTTTCGGTTGCCAGAAGCAGACGACGCGAAGCGGTCAGGTCGAGGCATTTCGGCTGGCCTGTCACCGAGGCGACGACGCCGGAAACAAGATGCGAGGCCTTGCCGCCGGTTCCGGCTTCCAGCGCATCGTTTGCTGCTTTCAGCACATCCTGTGCCGTGGGGCAGCGCACCATCAGAAGTCGCGACGGATCGATCCCGAAGGCATGAAGTCCCGGCGGATAAAGCCCGCCATATTCACTTGCAGCGCTTTCTTCCTCGATCCAGATAATCGGGCGACGAGGCTCTGCCGCACGGGCGGCAAAGGCGAGCGCAAAGCCGGTTGCGGCCATATGAGCGCCGGGGTTTTCGGCAAAAACCTCATGCAGCGCATCACCTGCAAGGCCATGCGGAAAGGCGGCATCCGCTCCGGCAAGGCCGAGCGTGAAACTGCGCGCCCGCCCGAAGCCCGTTTGCCCCTGATTTGCAAAACTGCCTTGCGGATCGTTGCCTTCAATGGTCGTAACCATGCGCCGCAGCGCCGCGATGTCGATGCCGCTCACGTCTAGATTCCATCTTTTTGTTCTCTATATGTTCTAGTATTGAATCGAGCGAGGCAAGAGTCAAGCGGGATCAGAAATCAGTCCAGCGGACTGATTTCCTTGCGTAGGCGTTTCACACTTTTCGGGATACGCTCTATCATCGTGATAGTGGTTTTGGATTAGGCGGCGTCCCTGAAAGGCACGCCTGCCAGTTGCGCTAGATGGCCGGGAAGGTCGGTGCCTGCACCAGCCGCATTGATCGTGTCGAAATAATCATGCCAGCCGGTGGCGGTGATTCCGGCAATCAGCATGTCGAGAGCTGCTTCATCCGGGAAACGCCAAATGGCGAAGAAACTCTGGCTGGGCGCAAAAGACTTTGTCGCGTCGACGGGACCTAATGCCAAAGCCTCGATACCGAGCGCGCCAAGCCCGCCCATACCCGCGCCGACTTTCTCAAAGAAGGCCTGCCTGCCTTGAGCATCAAGCGCGTGCCAGCTCGATTTCGGGGAATAAAGCTCGGCGAGGTAATAGGTCATGTCATATCCCTTAGGGTCTCATTGATCTTGAAAAGAGCGACCGGCATCGGTGCGGCTCCAGATGCGGCGCAGCAAGGTGCTGAGAAGCTGCTGTTCGCCTGACGAGAGATCGCTCATCAGGCTTGCAATCCATGCGGTATGTTGTTCGAAAAGCTGTTGCGCCAGCAGCCCCCTTCGGATGTCAGCCGGACAGTCAGCTTGCGGCGATCCTGCGTGTCTGCATGGCGCTTGAGGAAACCATCACGCTCCAGCCCATCGAGCAGGCCGGTGATGGTGGCGCGCGTGACACCTGCGCGTTCTGAAAGCTCGTGCGGCGAGAGGCCGTCGGGCGCATTGTGCAGCAGAAACAGCAGGACGAACTTGCCTTCCGAAAGCTTGTGCGGTGCAAGCCGGTTGGCGCAATCCCGGTCAATGGCCGCAGCAAGTGACAAAACTTCAAAGCAGGCTTTCAGCGCGTCGGTGGACGGGCTGTGCCGGCGTTCCATTTCGCTCAGAAGGGCGTGGTGCTTTTGCTCGATTATTTCCATACGGCGACTTATAGTATGGCGCCATACTAAATGCAAATGACTTTGATTGCTTGAGCAGGAACAGTGGAGAGCTTGATCGATAGATATATACGGTTTATATATGATCCGTATATGAACTATATGGTCTGGACAATGCTATGGGTATCGTGAAAATCGGCGATGAACTGCATGAGGAACTGCGCAAGGCGAGTGACGTCATGTGCCGTTCGATCAATGCGCAGGCTGAATACTGGATGAAGATCGGCATGCTGGCACAAGCCCATCCCGACCTGTCGTTCAACGAGATCGTGCAGATGCAGTTGCGCGCAGCACAGGTCGAGCTGCCGGTTCTGCCCGTTCTTACTGTGCAGTCGTCATGACCAAAACCCCTGCCGAAGTGGAAAAGATGGCGGCATCCGGCGCGCTGCTCGCCTCCGTTTTTGCGCTTCTCGACCGCACGCCGCTGGCGGGCATGACCACGATGCAGGTCAACGATCTGGTCGAGGATTATATTACCCGCGAATTGCAGGCGCGGCCTGCCAGCAAGGGGGGCAATATGACTATCCCTATGTGCTGAACAGTTCGGGAACGAAGTCGTCTGCCACGGCATGCCGTCGGATGACGAGATCATTGAAAACGGCGAGATCATCAACTTCGATATCACGCTGGAAAAGGACGGCTATATCGCCGATTCCAGCAAGACCTACATGGTCGGTGACGTTGCTCCCTTTGCCTCGCGGCTGGTCCGTGTGACCTATGAGGCGTTGTGGAAGGGGATTGCCGCCGTGCGACCCGGCGCGACGCTGGGCGATATCGGCCATGCCATTGAGCGTCACGCCAAGCGGCATGACTACAGCATCGTGCGGGAATATTGCGGCCACGGTATCGGTCGCGAGATGCACGAGGAACCGCAGGTTCTGCATTTCGGCAAGCCGGGCACCGGCGTTCGTCTCCGCGAAGGCATGGTGTTCACCATCGAGCCGATGCTCAATCAGGGAACGGCCAAGGTGAAGACCGAAAAGGACGGCTGGACGGTGGTGACGCGTGACGGAAAACTGTCAGCGCAGTTTGAGCATACTGTCGCAGTCACCTCAAATGGCGTGCGGGTGCTGACCTTGCGTCCCGGCGAGGAAAAGATGCTGGCGGGTATAAGACACGCCGCTTGATCTCATGCGATCCTGCCGGTCATCCAGAGCACAAAGACAATCGTCCCGCCCACACTCATTCCAGCGGCAAGAATAGTCCCTGCGATGGCGGGCGCGAGTTTCAGGAAAGAAATATGGGGCGTTATTTCCAGCCGGAAATTCGCCTTGATGTTTTCAGGCGTCAGGCAGGTGATTTCGTAGTCGCCGGGTGTCGTGCAGTCGAAATAACCCAAAGCGTGAGAAGCATTGCCGCGCATGTCCGTCCGCCGGACGCTCAACAGAAAACGGCTTGTGGAATGATAGGCAATCAGGGCGCCAGATGCGCGCGCCTTGATCGCGAACTGCGTTGAGAAATAGGCTGTTCCGGTGAGAACGGTAAACGGCGGAAACACGATGCTGATCGCGTAGCGCCCGGCTTTCGGCAAATGAAAGATATGTGGCCGGGCGTTACCCGCAAATTGGTGGCGGACATCCGGCATGATCATTTTCCACAGAATGGGTATGCAGCGGATCAGTAGATAGATGCCGAGCAGAATGCAGACAGGCAGGGCCGGATAGAAAGACAAAATTCACGTCCCGCTCTAAAAACAAAAAGCCCGCCGGAAGGCGGGCTTTTGTCCGGATTGATATGCTTATTTGCGATCGCGCGCAGCAAGCGTGCGCAGGCGCAGTGCATTGAGTTTGATGAAGCCTGCGGCGTCCTTCTGGTCGTAAGCACCCTGATCGTCTTCGAAGGTGACGAGCTTGTCGGAATAAAGCGACTTGTCCGATTCACGGCCGATCACCATCACATTGCCCTTGTAGAGCTTGAGCGTGACTTCGCCTTCGACATGGCGCTGGCTGTGATCGATTGCCGCCTGCAGCATTTCGCGTTCCGGCGAGAACCAGAAGCCGTAATAGATCAGTTCCGCATAGCGCGGCATCAGCTCATCTTTCAGGTGCGCCGCACCGCGGTCGAGCGTGATCGATTCGATGGCGCGGTGTGCTGCCAGCAGGATCGTGCCGCCCGGCGTTTCGTAGACGCCGCGCGACTTCATGCCGACGAAGCGGTTTTCCACGAGGTCGAGACGACCGATGCCATTGTCGCGGCCATAGTCGTTGAGCTTGGCAAGAAGCGTCGCAGGCGACAGGCGCTCGCCATTGATTGAAACGGCATCACCTTTTTCAAAGCCGATCTTGATGGTCGTTGCCTTGTCGGGCGCAGTTTCCGGCGAAATGGTGCGCATATGTACATATTCCGGTGCCTCGACAGCCGGATCTTCCAGAACCTTGCCCCTCGGACGAGGAGTGCAGCAGGTTGGCGTCGACGGAGAACGGCGCTTCGCCCTTCTTGTCTTTCGCAACCGGGATCTGGTGCTGTTCAGCGAATTCGAGCAGATGCGTGCGGCTCTTGAACGACCAGTCGCGCCATGGGGCGATGATCTTGATGTCCGGGTTCAGCGCATAGGCCGAAAGCTCGAAACGAACCCGGTCGTTGCCCTTGCCGGTCGCGCCGTGCGCGATTGCGTCGGCGCCGGTCTTCCCGCTATTTCGATCAGGTGCTTGGAGATCAGCGGACGGGCAATCGAGGTGCCGAGCAGATAGACGCCTTCATAGACGGCATTGGCGCGGAACATCGGGAAAACGAAATCGCGCACGAATTCTTCGCGCACGTCCTCGATGAAGATTTCCTTGATGCCCAGCATTTCCGCTTTCTTGCGGGCTGGCTCAAGTTCTTCGCCCTGACCGAGATCGGCAGTGAAGGTCACAACTTCTGCGCCGAGTTCCGTCTGAAGCCACTTCAGGATGATCGAGGTGTCGAGGCCGCCCGAATAGGCGAGAACGACTTTCTTAACGTCTTTCCACTTGCTCATAATAAACTTCCGTCTCATCAGGCGCTCCAGAGCGGCGCCCAAAATTTGTCCGTAGTTCTTTTAGCAGTTGCTGCCGCGTGCAAGCCGAGACTTATCGCGAAAACTCATGCGGATTATACGGGGCGCTGAGATGCTAACGCATCACGCCCTGAAAATGCTCAGTCGCCGCACGGGCTTAACCAAAACTCGATGAGTCAAACTCATCGAGTTTTGGTATTACGTGATCTGTGGTTCGCCAACTTCATAAACAACGAGATTGCGGTCGCCAATACCAAGCCAGGCCGGGCCGCACGCCATTCGGCAATATGGGCGGAGGCAAAATGCCGGTCGAGCGAAGCACGGTCGCGCCACATCTCCTTCACATGGATGAGACCCGGTTCGAGAATATCTGCGGCATAGCCATAGTCCACACAGCCATCCTCCGCCCGACTGGCGGAGATCATGCGCTGCATGGCTTCACGCGCTTTGGCGAGGTTTTCCGGCGGCAGGCGGACGGTCCCCACGATCAGCAGCATTTCTGTCTCCATTCCACTGTTTCATTTGCCCGGAAATTATTCTAGCGTGCGCCATCTCCCGGAGCACATTTCGATGTCTTTTCTGACAAACCTGACCTTCATTCCCGAATGGACGATTTTTGTCCAGTTCGCGATAGCAACCGCGATCCTTTCCATCACGCCCGGCCCCGACATGACGCTTTTCGTCGGGCGCGCCCTGTCCGAAGGCAAGGCCGCAGGTTTTGCCTGCATGGCTGGCGCCAGCACCGGCATCGTCATTCACACAACCATGGTGGCGCTCGGCCTTTCGGCGCTGATTCTGGCGTCTCCCGCAGCCTTTACGGCGCTGAAAGTGGTGGGCGCGGGCTATCTGGTCTGGCTGGCCGTACAGGCGATCCGCAAGGGATCGGCCTTCTCGCCGGAAAAGAATGGCGGCAAGAAGCATACGCTGTTCCAGAACTGGCTGACCGGTCTTGGCATCAACCTTCTGAACCCGAAGATCATCCTGTTCAACATGACTTTCCTGCCGCAGTTCGTCTCCGCGCATGACCCGCATGCCATGGGTAAATTGTTCTTCCTCGGCCTGTCGTTCATTCCGATGGCGCTGCCCTTCACCATTCCGATGGTCGTGGCGGCAGATCGTTTCGCCGGGCTCCTGAAAAAGAACCCGACCGTGACGCGCATCGTGGACTGGATGTTTGCGGGCGTATTCTCGGCCTTCGCGCTGAAGATCATCACAGCACAGGCAAAGTAAATCCTTATTCAGCCGGCCGGGATAAAAGCCGTCCGGCATTGCGCCCCTGCCAGCAGCCAGTAGACGAAGCTGCCGACGACGCCGGCACCTGCAATGGCTGCGATCCAGAGCGAGCTTTCCGGCACGCTCCGGCCATCGCTGAATGGAAGCGATGCGCCTGCGGCGGCAAGCCCGATCAGGGCGCCCGCAACGCAATAGAACAGGGACGATTTGTAACCGCGCGCTTCAGCCAGAATGATGAGGATGAGTGCGGGCACAAAGCTGAATCCGCCAGCCATGGCTGCAATGGCAAAACCGCCAACGAAGACGGCGCTCCAGAAGCTGGTGGCTGCAAAGAGCGAACCGGCATCCGCATCGCTTGCCATCATGACGAAATCATTCATGAAGGAATCGATCCCGAGGGTGCGGAAAAGGATGGCGGCGAGAAACCAGCCTGCCGTCAATACACCGCAGCAATAGCCGAATACCACGATGGCGAAGCGCGTTATGTAATCGAAAGTATCGTTCAAGCGCGCTCACCCATCGGTTTATTCACCCCGTTATTCACCATGCCCGGCAATCATCATGGCTTCGAGTGCAAGGCGCTCGCTCTTGCGCATGCGCTCCGATTCCGACTTAAGCTGGCCGCAGGCCGCGAGAATGTCGCGACCGCGCGGGGTGCGGATCGGCGATGCATAGCCAGCTGCGTTCACATAATCGGCAAATTTCTCGATCTGCTCCCATTCCGAACACTGGTAATTGGTGCCGGGCCACGGGTTGAACGGGATCAGATTGATCTTGGCCGGAATGCCCTGCAAAAGCTTCACCAGCAGCTTGGCATCCTCAAGGCTGTCATTGATGTCCTTCAGCATCACATATTCGAAGGTGATGCGCTTGGCGTTGACAGGCCCGGATATTCGCGGCAGGCCTTGATGAGCTGTTCTAGCGGATACTTCTTGTTGATCGGCACCAGAATGTCACGCAGTTCGTCGCGCACGGCATGCAGCGAAATGGCGAGCATGACGCCGATCTCGTCACCGGTGCGATAGATTTCCGGCACGACGCCGGAGGTCGAAAGCGTGATGCGGCGCTTGGAGAGAGACAGGCCGTCGCCATCGGAGGCGATCAGCAGAGCCTTCTTCACTTCCTCGAAATTATAGAGCGGCTCGCCCATGCCCATCATCACGATATTGGTGATCTTGCGACCTTCGGCGGGAACCATGGCGCCGTCGGGCGTATCCTTGTCCGGGAAATCGCCGAGCCGGTCGCGGGCGGTCAAAAGCTGCGCCAGAATTTCTTCAGAGGTCAGATTGCGCACCAGCTTCTGCGTGCCGGTATGGCAAAACGAGCAGGTCAGCGTGCAGCCGACCTGAGAGGAAACGCAGAGCGTGCCACGGCCTTCTTCGGGAATGTAGACGCTTTCGATTTCGACCGGACGGCCTGCGCCGCGCGGCGGAAAACGGAACAGCCATTTGCGGGTGCCGTCCTGCGAAATCTGTTCTTCGACCACTTCAGGCCGCGCAATGGTGAAATGCTGCGCCAGCATGGCGCGCAAATCCTTGGAAATATTGCGCATGTCGGCGAAATCGGAAACGCCGCGCACATAGAGCCAATGCCAGAGCTGGCTGATGCGCATCTTCACCTGACGCTCGGGCACACCGGCCTTGATCAGCGCTTCGGCCATTTCCTCGCGCGACATGCCGATGAGCGACGGCTTTTGCCCTCGGGCTGGCGCGCGCATGGCGGGCAAGCTGGTCGCGCGTATCATCAATGGTAAGGTCGAACGAAATGGACATCTGTTTTCAACTGTGAGACGACGGCTGAAGCGCGTCGATAAGCTTCGCCAGATAATCTGGCCCGAATGCATGGATAAATAGGGTCCGTCACTTGGCTTTGCGACCCCTGTTGCGCGCGCTCTTAGCACACAATATCGCATTCGTCATCCCACATGAAATCCGGCCACATGAAATCCGGTCTGCTATGCATGACGGCGGGGAGCAAGGCTGCAAAAGAAAAAGCCGGGCGCAAGCCCGGCTTTGAAAGTTGTCCGATCGCGAGGATTACTTGCACTTCTGGATGGCTTTCAGCGCATCCGAAATACCCTTCAGCGAATAGGTATAGTTGGTCTTGGTGCCGCGCTTCGACTGTGCCTGCACCTTCATTTCCGAACCGCCGCGCATGGCTGCGATGAGCTGCGGCTCTTCCGCTGCATTTTCCATCCAGCCGGACTTGCCGTTGACGAACATGTTGAAGTTGCGGTTGCCGATGGAGACGACGACCTTGGCATTGGTATTGAGGTCGTAACCGGCCATGAATTGCGGTTCGAACGAGATGTTCTGGCCGGGCTTCTGGCTCACGAGGAAGAAGTTGTCACCGTGATCGACATTGGCCGGAGCCTTCTGGGTCGGTACGGAGAGGACATAGCAGACCTTGCCGTTGCCCGACTGATAGCTGTAGGCGCCCCGGTGCATTGAACTGGCTGATCTGGCTCGGGGTCTGGGCGAGTGCCGAACCCGCCATCCCAATCATGAACACAGAAGCCGCGACGATCGATTTTCCAAGCATTGGTTTTACCGGTTCTCTTTCGTTTGCTTCAAACTTGAATATCGGGATGCCGCCGTTCATCACGCCGTCCCGCTCAGTTGCCGATTAAATTGCCTTAATCTGGGTTACCAAACGGTGAAGTTTCGAAAGAAAACTTGAATGAGCAGCTAAGTCGCCCCGCCATCCCTTGGCTCCACTTGAATTAAAAAAGAAAGCGGCGAGAGTGTGTTCGTGGGGATAAGGCAATAAGGCAGCAGGGGATTAAGGCAATATGTTGAAGGGGAATAGGATGTCGGAACTAGGGAAATAAGGAAAAAGCGGGGGCAATTGAAGCAAAGTAGCCAGAATCACATAGCTGTGATCAGCCGCCGCTATTCCCTTGCTCCCTCATCCTCGCCTGCCTGTCGCGCGGCCAGCCGGTGCGCCGGTGTGATATGGGCACGAACGGCTGTCAGCGCTGCCATCAGCACAGCAACGTCATCTGTGAAGCCGATACCGGCCAGAATATCGGGAATGGCGTCGAAGGGCAGGACGAAATAGGCGAGCGCCGCCATCAGGGTCATGCGCACACGGGTTGGGGTCCTCTGGTCGAGCGCGCAGTAATAGGCTGCCACCACCTCATCCATGAATGGCACCATGCGACCGGCGCGGCGCGCGGCCTTCCAGAATCCGTTCTTCACCCGTTCGCTGCGCTTCTTGAATTCGCTCTCGCTGCCGGGTTCGAGGATTTCACCGATTCTGATGTTATCCATTCTCGTTCAACTCCTGTCGTCCCGATTCCAATCGTCGAATGCGGGTTCTGACCGGTAAAAATGGGGAGTTTGTATCGCTCTTGCAAGGCCAGTTCGATTTCCCCGTAGTCCTATCCTGCAAGAACCATCAGCTACAACGCCCCCGTCAAATCCCCAAAATACAGATTCGACCGGATTGCTCACCAAACGGCTTGGACCGCGCTGGAGCGATGCCGAACGAATGGAGGTTTTGATGCATTTGACCGGCTATGGGGAAAATTTCATCCGCAGCGACCGTTCAACACGGCTGTTTCGCGGCAACCAGCTACTGGCTGCTGGAAGCGAAGATAATTACATCACCGTCGATCTGTCGGAGGCGGGATGCTACGATGCCGCCGTCTATCTGCGGATTCTCTTCGGAGCCGGAATTTCGCTCAACACTTTGCGCGGCACATCCAGCCAGAACTGGATACCGATCCTGAATTTCAGGGCGGGCGAACAATGGAACGGTTATTCGGCGCTGCCCTTCGGCAGAGCAATCGGCTTCTATGATGTTCAGGCGGGACATATTTTCCATGCCGCCATTTCGCTTGGCGATGTCCATATCCGCGGCGTCCATGGCGGCAAACTCGGGCAGAACTGGCAGGATCGCATCAATCTTACCCGCGTTCTACCCTATTCCAGCCGCAATCCAGATGGCAGCTTCAATTATGATCGCCGGAAGATTTACGTCTATATTTCAAAGCTCTAAATTCAGGCTATCGCATTCATCTTGCGCGCAAGCTTGATGTCGAGTTCCGTAATGCCGTTCTCGCTATGGGTGGCGAGCGTAACATCGACGCGGTTGTAGACATTGAACCATTCGGGGTGATGATCGAGCTTTTCCGCATGGAGCGCTGCGCGCGTCATGAAGCCAAAGGCGGCATTGAAATCCTTGAACTTGAAGCTCTTGGCAATCGCCTCGCGTCCGTCGACCTTCTGCCAGCCATCCAGTTCAGTGAGCGCTTCGTTCAGTTCATTTTCTGTCAGCCGGTTGCGTGCCATCGTCTTTCGCCTATGTTGCGGTTCCTGAACTAACTTATCATGAGCGCGAGAGTTCCGTGATCGTATCCGTAGCCGCACAAGCCCCGACCAGCATTCTTTTCGTTTGCGCAGGCAATATCTGCCGTTCTCCGCTTGCCGAAGGCGTGATGGGGCATGTGCTGGAAAAGCGGGGCATCCGCCATGTGCTGGTCGATTCTGCCGGAACCAATGGCTATCATACCGGCGAGGAGCCGGACGAGCGCTCCATCAGCGTTGCAGCGCATCATGGTCTCGATATTTCCGCACAGCGCTGCCGCCAGCTCATCGCCGGTGATTTCAGCCGTTTTGACCTGATCCTTGGGATGGACCGTTACAATATGCGGATGATCGCTGAGCGCAGGCCCGCAAATGCAAGCGCGCATATCGGGCTTTTCACCGAGATTGCCGAAGGGCGGGCGGTTGAAGTCCCCGATCCCTATTATGGCGGGACCGGGGACTTCGAAAAGGTTTACCGGATGGTTCTGGCAGCCTCCATCGCGCTTGCCGACCAGTTCTGGCCGGAACGGGCAACCAAAGGCCGGGCTTCCTCCACGATATAAGGCCCGCCACCGACGGAATCGCGCGACGACATCAGCACGAACCGTCCCACCTTGAAGGGCAGCGTCGCGAAGTTGCCACGTGAGGAGAGATAGCGCACCACATCCTCGATGCGGGGATTTCTCAGCCGCGCCAGTGTCACATGGGGCGTGAATTTGCGCGGGTCGGCGGGAATGTGAAGTCGCCGGCAGATCCGTTCGATTTCCGCCTGCAATGCGTTGAGCTCAGGCGAGGGGGATACACCCGCATAGATGCTGTGCGGCTTTTGGAACCGAAAGCATTGACACCCGACAGGTTGAGCATGAATTCCGGCCGCCGCACGCGATCAAGCGCATTGGCAACCTCGTCGGCCACGTGGCCTTCCACATCTCCGATAAAACGCAGCGTTATGTGGTAGTTTTCGACATCAATCCAGCGTGCGCCGGGAAGACCGCCTCGCAACAACGAGAGCGAAAGCGCGGCGTCGCGCGGGATTTCGAGGGCAGTGAAAAGACGCGGCATAAGGCATCCTCCTCGAAGCGTTCCATGCCAGAGCGCCGGGCATCCAAAGGATGCATAAAGGACACTCTAGCCTAGAGAGTCAGTGCATCGTACCTGCCGAATTGATTCGGTTAAGTTGATGCAACTGCAGCGAATCAAAGTTTGAGTCCGGGAGCAAGCTGTTTATGCTCCCGACCGGCGTCAGCCTCCCGATGTCCCCTTGTTTTGCATATCTGTCAGGCTCTTTTCGATAGTGGGCATAAAGTTAGACACCATCGTTTCGACGCCCTTTTCATTGGGGTGCATTCCGTCCTCGAGCAGAAAGTCCTTCTTGGTTGCTACACCGTCGAGGAAAAACGGGTAGAGCGGCACGCCATATTTCTGTGCCAGCTTCGGATAGATCGGGTTGAACTTGGCGGCATAGTCCTTGCCCATGTTGGGCGGGGCCATCATGCCGGCAAGAATGACCGAAATGCCGCGCTGCTTCAGGCGCGCCAGCATCTCATCGAGGTTCTTTTCGGTAATGTCGGGTTCGATGCCGCGCAGCGCGTCATTCGCTCCCAGTTCAAGGATGACCAGATCGGTGCCATCGGGAACGGACCAGTCGATGCGCGAAAGCCCGCCCGTGGTCGTGTCACCCGACACGCCCGCATTCTCGATCGAAACCTCGACACCCTTGTCGTTGAGTGCCTTTTCAAGCTGCTGCGGAAAGGCGGCATTGGCCGGCAGCAGATAGCCCGCCATGAGGCTGTCGCCGAAACCGACGATCTTGACCTGTGAAAGCTGCTCGGTCGGCAGTGCGTCTTCGAGGCCGGTCGGATCTTCCTGCGCGCTTGCCGCAATGATGGGGCTTGCCGCCATAAAAGACGCCATCATCGCAAAAATCGGGAGCCATGCCGGAATTGAGAGTTTGAAACGCATCGTCGAAAACCCATATTTGAGGGGCTGTGGGCAAATGGCCCGCCGGACTTCTCTTCAATAATTGGCGCAACATAAGTTCAAATTTGTGGCGCGCTGTTTGGTTCTAAAGATTCATATAGGATAAAAACCGCGTGACGGAACAGGTTGTTGGCCCGATTATCGAACTTGAGAACGTTCATCTAACCCTTGGTCACGCCGCCTCATCGGTGCATGTGCTGAAGGGCGTTTCCCTTCATATATCGCAAGGACAGTCGGTTGGCATCGTCGGACCGTCCGGTTCCGGCAAGTCCACGCTGCTGATGGTTCTGGCAGGTCTGGAGCATGTTGATAACGGAACTGTGAAGATTGCCGGTGAGACGATCAGCCAGATGAGCGAAGATCAGGCCGCCGCTTTCCGTGGCGCCAATATCGGCATCGTGTTCCAGTCCTTCCACCTCATTCCCAACATGACCGCGCTTGAAAATGTCGCCGTGCCATTGGAGCTTGCCGGGCGTCGCGATGCTTTCGAGGTGGCGGAACGCGAATTGCGCGCCGTCGGCCTTGGCGAGCGCCTCACCCATTATCCATCGGAGCTTTCCGGCGGTGAACAGCAGCGCGTTGCGATTGCCCGTGCTCTTGCGCCAAGCCCGAAAATCCTGATCGCGGATGAGCCGACCGGCAATCTCGATACCACGACGGGGCGCCAGATTGCTGATCTTCTGTTCGCCAAGCAGCGCGAAAACGGCCTCACCATGGTGCTCGTCACGCATGACCCGGCGCTTGCGGCGCGCTGCGACATCGAAATTCCGGTGCGCTCGGGCCGGATCGAAGAGCCTGCACAGGGCGGCTCCGTTCTCGAATCGCTGGCAGCTGGCGCATGAGTGCTGCAAAGTCGTTCTCGCTTGCTCTCCGCTTTGCGCTGCGTGAAATGCGCGGCGGCCTGTCCGGTTTCTATATTTTCCTCGCCTGTATCGCGCTTGGCGTTGCCGCCATCGGCGGCGTCAACTCGGTGGCGCGGTCGGTCAGCACCGGCATTGCATCGGAAGGCCAGAGCATTCTGGGCGGTGATGTCAGCTTCGCGCTCAATCAGCGGGAAGCAACGGCGGAAGAGCGCGCCTTCATCGCAAAACAGGGCAGAATGGCGGAAAGCGCCACCATGCGCTCCATGGCGCGCATGCCCGATGGTTCCGACCAGTCGCTGGTCGAGGTGAAGGCTGTCGACGCGGCCTATCCGCTTTATGGCGAACTGAAGGTTCAACCGCAGCAATCTTTGGCCGATATGACCGGCGAGAAAGACGGCACCTATGGTGCTGCCGTCAGCCAGGACTTTCTCAATCGCATGGACCTGTCGCTTGGCGCAAAAGTGCTGCTCGGTTCGCAAGTGTTTGAATTGCGTGGCCTGATCGAGAGCGAACCGGACCTGCTTTCTTCGGGTTTCAATTTTGCGCCGCGCTTTCTGGTTTCGCTGGATGGCCTGCGCGCTTCCGGTCTCATTCAGCCCGGAAGCCTTGTCGATCATATCTACAAGGTTGCCCTCACAGATGATGGTGCGCCGGATGCAGCAATTGCCGAAGTCAGGCGGCAGGCCGCTGCCGATTTCCCCGATGCAGGCTGGAACATCCGTTCCCGCACCAATGCCGCTCCGGCGCTGAGCGCCAATATCGAGCGCTTCTCGCAATTCCTGACACTGGTGGGCCTGACAGCCCTGATCGTCGGCGGTGTCGGCGTCGCCAATGCAGTGCGCGCCTATCTTGACGGCAAGCGCGGCGTGATCGCCACCTTCAAGTCGCTCGGCGCGCCAGCAGCTTCGCGGTGTTGGTTTATCTCGTGCAGATTATGGTGATCGGCTTCATAGGCATTGTTCTCGGGCTGATACTGGCGGCGATTATCCCCTATGCCGCTGCCATGGCGCTCGCCAATTATCTGCCGGTCGCCGGTGGCGGCGGTTTCTTTCCCGGTGCGCTGGCACTTGCCGCCGTCTTCGGGCTCATTACCACGCTTGCTTTTGCCATCATTCCGCTTGGCAGGGCGCGGGATATTCCGGCGACGGCGCTTTTCCGTGAGCAGGGTTTTGAGCAGCGTGGCCTGCCACCGCTGCTTTACCTTGGATTGGCGGTTCTGCTGATTGCAGCTCTCGCCGGGCTGGCGCTTTACGTCGCCTATGATCGACGCATCGCCGCAATCTTCATCGTTTCGGCCATTGCGGCTTTCGGCGTGCTGCGGCTAGTCGCCGACGGCATCCGCTGGCTTGCCCGCCGGGTTCCGCGCGTGCGCTCGACGTCGCTCCGGCTCGCAGTGGGCAACATCCATCGACCCGGCGCGCTCACGCCCTCTGTGGTGCTTTCACTGGGCCTTGGCCTGACGCTGATGGTGGCAATCGCGCTGATCGATGGCAATCTGCGTCGCCGGGTAACGGAAAACATTCCAGCGCAGGCGCCTGACTTCTTCTTCGTCGATATCCAGAACCGTGACATCGGCGATTTCACCAAGCTGGTCAGCGGCATCGTGCCTGATGGCAAATTGACCTCCGGTCCGATGCTGCGGGGGCGTATCGTTGCCTTCAACGGCACCAATGTGCGCGACATGACCATCCCGCCGGAAGCAGCCCGGGGGTGCTGCGTGGCGACCGTGGCATCACCTTTTCCGATACAGTCCCCGAAAACTCGACACTGACGGAAGGCGAATGGTGGCCGAACGACTATAGTGGCGAACCACTGGTGTCCTTCGCGGAGCGCGAGGGCAAGGAACTGGGCCTGAAGCTCGGCGACACGGTGACGGTCAATGTGCTGGGCCGCAACATCACCGCGAAGATCGCAAGCTTTCGTCAAGTTCAGTGGGAAACGCTTGCGATGAACTTCGTCATGGTGTTTTCGCCCAATACCTTTGCCGGTGCGCCTGCGACTTGGCTGGCGACGCTCACCATTCCCGATAGCCAGAAGAACCTTGCGCCTGATGTGCTGCGGCAGGTCACCAAGACATGGCCCGCCGTCACGACGGTCAGCGTGACCGATGCGCTCAATGTCGCCAATGATCTGATCAGCCAGCTTGCAACCGCCATTCGCGCTGCGGCTTCCATCGCGCTGGCTGCATCGGTTCTGGTGCTGGGCGGAGCGCTGGCTGCGGGCAACCGCGCCCGTGTCCACGATGCCGTGGTGCTGAAGACGCTGGGCGCCACGCGCGGCACGCTGATCACGGCCTATGTGCTTGAATATATGCTGCTCGGGCTTGCAACTGCGGTCTTCGCACTCGTCGCTGGCAGCGTGGCGGGCTGGTATGTCGTGGTGGAAATCATGAAGCTGAAAGCGAGCTTCCTGCCTGATGTCGCGCTGATGACCGTTGCCATCGCGCTGGTGCTGACTGTCGGTTTCGGCCCCGCCGGGACATGGCGCGTTCTCGGCCAAAAGCCTGCCCGTGTACTCAGGACGATATGAACGATTTGTAATCGTCACGGGCAGAAAAACGTAAGTCATTGGATCGTATGGAGAAAGCGTTTGCATTTCCAGACTGCTGCATCACGTTTTTTACAGGTGGTACTTGTACGCGAAGGCCGAAATCCCCATAATGTCAGGCAGGCATGCTGGGGTCCCGCCAGCGGCGCCCCGGCGGCGGCTCGACCTTTTGAGCGCCCCCGACACCGGACGGGATATGGCAAGAGGATTTAAGTCATGGCTGACTTTCGCAATATTCAGGCGCAGCAGAGGCCGGTAGGCGGCGCTCGCGCTGATGCAGGCATCGATCAGGGCCTGCGCAGCTATATGCTCGGCGTCTATAACATGATGGCTATCGGCTTGGCCGTTACCGGCCTTGCCGCATTTGCCGTTGCAGCACTCGCAACGACCACGGACCCGTCCGCAGCCGTCGCCCAGCTCGCCAACGGCAAGATGCTCACCGGTCTTGGTGTAGCGCTCTACACGTCTCCGCTTCGCTGGGTCGTGATGCTTGCGCCGCTTGCGGCAGTGTTCTTCCTGAGCTTCCGCATCGAACGTCTTTCGGTCTCGACCGCTAACGCCGTCTTCTGGGGCTATGCAGCTCTCGTCGGCCTGTCGCTGTCGTCGATCTTCCCGGTCTTCACCGGCCAGAGCATCGTTCGCACCTTCTTCGTGACGGCTGCTTCCTTTGGCGCGCTGTCGCTCTACGGTTACACGACCAAGCGCGACCTGTCCGCCATGGGCTCGTTCCTGATCATGGGCCTGTTCGGCCTGATCCCCGCATCGGTCGTCAACATCTTCCTCGGCTCCACCGCGCTGCAGTTCGCTATCTCGGTGATCGGCGTTCTGATCTTCGCAGGCCTCACCGCCTACGACACGCAGTCGATCAAGGAAATGTACTACGAAGGTGATTCTTCGGATGCGCATGGCCGCAAGGTCGTAATGGGCGCGCTGCGTCTCTATCTCGACTTCATCAACATGTTCACCTTCCTGCTGCAGTTCATGGGCAACCGTGAATAGTCGACTGAAGAGTGATGGAACAAAAGGGCAGCGGAAACGCTGCCTTTTTGCTTTTGTCCATATGATTACTGATGCATGGTAGAAGCCTTCAAAACACTTTACTCCGGTTCCTCCCATGCCCGTCATCCGTAATTTCCAGCCCGCCGATATCGAAACGATCACCACAATCTATACGGAAGCCGTTCTGACCGGCGCCGGATCTTACGAGATCGAGCCGCCTACAGTGGACGAAATGGTGAAGCGTTTTGAGGCATTCGTAGAGCAGGGCTTTCCGATCCTCGTCGCAGAGGAGGACGGCCGTGTTCTGGGCTATGCCTATGCGAGTTATTTCCGCGTCAGGCCTGCCTACCGCTGGCTTGCGGAGGATTCGATCTATATCGCCCCGGACGCGAAGGGAAAGGGTATCGGCAAGCTTTTGCTGCGGGAACTCATCGACCGTATTGCTGCATTGGGGTTCCGGCAATTGCTGGCGATCATCGGCGATGGCGAACACAATATTGGTTCGGTCAAGCTGCATGAGAGCCTTGGCTTCACCCATTGCGGACGTATCGAGGGTTCCGGCTTCAAGCATGGACGCTGGCTGGATACGGTGTTGATGCAGTTACCGCTCAACGGCGGGCGTTCAATCGAGCCGGGGACGCCGCCGCTTTCATGATCCTGTAGTCGCTGCCGAAATCAGCTTTCGACGAGCTTGAGGCTCTTGTCGAACACGCGCAGCACGCGTTCCAGCTCATGGCCGCGCTTCATGATAAGCCCGCTTGCAGCGATGACCGAGTAAGCGCCCTGTTTCTGCGCCAGCTTCGGATTCTTCTCAATGCGGAAGAGCGGTACTTCGCTTGCGCGGCGAAAGATGGAAAACACCGCACGGTCAGCCAGATGATCAATGGCGTAATCACGCCACGTGCCGGAGGCAACCATGCGGCCATAAATGTTCAGGATTTTGGCGAGTTCATGCCGGTTGAAACTGATGGGAGCCGGTCGCACACGGTCGATAGTCACGACCTTTGGCGAAGCAGACGAGGGAGAAGGGGATGACAAATCCTCATTCGCCACGCTTGACGTATTCATGTCGTTCCTTTCAGCCTTTTGCAGAGCCGGACCGAAGACCGGGCGGGATCAAGAACAAACTGCGCGCAACCGGTTTGGATATTCGGCAATGGCGACGAAGCGAACCGAACCGGCGCATGACAACAGGGTGATGCTTTTGTGAAGCAATTTCAAGGGGAGGCTTTCGCAGGCCGGTTTTCATCGCCAATTATCTAGTAAGGAAAGCCCCAATAAATAGGGATTATGGGCTATATATTAGTTATTCACGAAAAGAGAATGCCTGTTTGGAATGGTGATTGTCGGCCACATTTTCGCCTTGTCAGCTTCGCATTCCAGCCTGATTATGGCTTCAGCATCTACACGTTGCCTGAGACGGTTCGGTTCGGGTATGTCCGACCCCAAGCCCCCGCCCAAAGGACTGCCCGAGCCGAACCAACCTTTTCCAGCCCCCGCTGAACCAAGTTGCAACACTCGCCCAGATGCCCGACGCTACATCAGCCCAAAATGAGAATCTGTTCGATCTGATCGAAACGCATTTCTTGCTGTAAATCGCGCAAGAGCGATGAGGATCGCAGAATGCTCAAAGGCCGATCGGCTTCTTCTGCTTGAACATGGCCGCGCCATGGATGGGGCCGAGCGAATTGTCATCGCGCGTTTCCTGCAGCACCACCGCACAGCCTGAAACATCCTTGCGTTTCAGTTCCGACGCAGGGATTTCGATCTTCAGCGGCTTGCCGTCCCACATGCCGATCGTATTGGTGTCGCGGACAGTGTTGCGATAGGTGACAGCCTCACCGGCATTTTCACCTTCGGTGATCGGAATGGTCACGGAATCGCGGAAATAGAACAGCACGACATGCACCGGCGCTTCCGGCTTCTTGCCTGCACCGATATCGATGGACAGGCGCCCATCATCGAGCTGTGTGATCGAAACCGGCACATCCAGCTTGTTGGCCGCAATCTGCGCCTGAACGGCTTCGCTGTCGCGACCGTTCACTTCCGTCGTACCATTTATGATGGCTTGCGGCGTATAGATCATGCGCGCATTGAAGGAGTTGCGATAGGCGTTCTGCCGGTCGGTGTTTTTCTGGGTGGCAAGCGTGTCGCGCCATCCCATATAATCCCAGTAATTGACATGGAACGACAGCGCCAGAACATTGGGATCGTCGGCATATTTCGCGAAATTCTGGTCAGCCTTGGGGCAGGACTTGCAGCCCCGGCTGGTGTAGAGCTCCAGAACGGCGGTCTTCTTGCCGCTGTCTTGTGCCTTGGCCGGCCCCTGCATGGGGATGCAGCCGGTGAATGCCAGCCCCAGAACGGCACAGATGCTACGCCAGCCGGGCAAATGCTCGCCGGTAAGCCATGAACCTGTCCCATAGAAGGGGGCGTGGAGTATCACTTCGTTTCATCCTGCAATAATTGTCGCTGACATCTATTATGTAAGAAGTCCTGCAATCAATAGGAATTCACGTTGCGGTGAGATTCGCAGGTGTTACGATTCCCATATCTCACCCTTAAGGGCGAATATCACCAAATTAGCCAACAACAGATTGTGCGAGAACGAGACTGGCTGAACATGAGATCGAGCTTGAGAGAAAAAGCCATCGCCATTTGCGATGAGAAGATAGCGAAAAAAAGGCGAGCTGGTCGGTATTTCGTTCTATGCTTTCTTTGCCAACAAGAACACGGATCCGGAATTGCTCATGGAAGCTGCAGAGTGGTGGATCAATACCCATACCCTTGATCACTTTGAAAAAGCGGTAAAAATCAGAGAAATGATCCGTTCAGGCCGATAGTTTCCGTGTCTAGAGCGTTTCACCTTTTAACGGAACCATATCCGGCGTTTTCCAAATAGTTTTGGCATTCGGCGGGCTGGATGGTTTCGACCAGCCTGCCGATATGACGCCATGTGTCTTCGATGGTGCGCTTTTGTGCATTTCTCATCCAATGCTTGATCTTGGAAAAGGCTTGTTCGATCGGATTGAGGTCCGGCGAATAGGGTGGCAGGAACCAGAGGCGCGCACCGGCGGCTTTGATCAATTGACGGATGGTTGCCGACTTATGGCTGCCGAGATTGTCCATGACGACAATGTCGCCCGGCTTGAGCACCGGGACCAACTGCTGCTCGACATAGGCGCGGAAACACTGGCCGTTCATCGGTCCGTCGAAGACACAGGGTGCTGTAAGCTGATCGTTTCTCAAAGCGCCCGGGAATGTCAGCGTGCGCCAGTGGCCATGCGGTGCAAATGCCCGCAGTCGCTTGCCTTTTGGACCCCAGCCTCTGATCGGCGACATGTTGGTCTTGATCCGGGTCTCATCAATGAAGACCAGCCGTTCGGGATCAAGGTGATTTTGCAGGGTCTTCCAGCGCTGTCTTTTGCGAGCGACGTCGGCACGAGCTTGCTCAAGGGCGAATAGTGTTTTTTGAAGCGCAGCCCTTCACTGCGAATGAATTCCCAGATCGTATTGTGCGAGACGGAAATACCCCGCTCGGTCAACGCCGCCTTCAGGCCATGGAGTGTCAGGTGTGGGTTCTCGGCGAGCCGTTGCACAATGATATCACGATGCGGTTCGAGTATCCGCTTGCGGTGGCCGCCCATCTTGCCGGGATGAACCGATCCGGTCGCACGATGGCGCTGGGACCATTTTACGACTGAAGATGCGGCAATTTCAAACCGCGTCGCCACTGAACGAACGCTTTCGCCACTCAGCACGGCGGCAATAACGCGCTCTCGAAGATCATTCGATATCGGTGCGGTCATCCAACGCTGGCCTCCATCCAGCCAGCATCAGTGAATCAGAACAAAACTGATTTGGGAAGCGCATTCGATTCAGAGAAAAACGGAAACGCTCTAATCCAAAATAAAAAGCCGCCGGATTTCTCCGGCGGCTTCTGAATTTCAAGCGCGTGCTGATTAAGCAGCGAGATCGCGCAGAACGGTCTGCAAAATGCCGCCGTTCTTCATGTAGTCGAGCTCGTCCAGCGTATCGATGCGGCAGATGAGCGGAACCTTCTTCACCGTGCCATCGGCAAAAGTGATCGAAGCGTCGACCTTCTGGCGCGGACGCACATCGGCAAGACCTTCGATGGTGACCATTTCATCGCCCTTGAGGCCGAGTGTCTGCCAGCTCGTGCCTTCCTCGAAGACGAAAGGCACAATGCCCATGCCGACGAGGTTGGAGCGGTGGATACGCTCGAACGACTGCGCGATCACGGCCTTGACGCCGAGCAGGTTGGTGCCCTTGGCAGCCCAGTCACGCGAAGAACCGTTGCCGTATTCGACGCCTGCGAAGACGACGAGCGGAACGCCCTCGGCCTTGTACTGCATGGCAGCATCATAGATCGAGGTTTCTTCCTTCGACGGATAGTGGATGGTGTAGCCACCTTCACGTCCGTTTTCGCCCAGCATGTGGTTGCGGATACGGATGTTTGCGAAGGTGCCGCGCATCATCACTTCATGGTTGCCGCGACGCGTGCCGTACTGGTTGAAGTCAGCCACGCCGACACCATGGTCGATGAGGTACTTGCCAGCTGGCGACTGTGCCTTGATAGAACCGGCAGGCGAAATATGGTCGGTCGTGATCTTGTCGCCGAAGAGACCCAGAATGCGGGCACCCTTGACGTCGCCGATCGTGCCAGCCGACTTGCCCATGCCGACGAAGTAAGGCGGGTTCTGCACATAGGTCGAGTTGTCGTCCCATGCATAGGTCTGGCCCGCAGGAACCTGAACGGCCTGCCAGTTTTCGTCACCCTTGAACACATCCGCATATTTTTCGGAGAAGATTTTGCGGGTGACGTTCTTGGCGATGAACTCCCGGATTTCCTGAGAGGAAGGCCAGATGTCGCGCAGGAATACTGGGTTTCCGTCCTTGTCTTCGCCGAGCGGCTCCTTGGTCAGGTCCTTGGTGACCGTACCGGCAAGAGCGTGGGCGACGACGAGCGGCGGCGAAGCCGGTAGTTGGCCTGAACGTCCGGCGAAACACGGCCTTCGAAGTTACGGTTGCCGGAAAGAACGGCAGCCGCGATCAGGCCCTTTTCGTTGATCGTCTTGGAGATCGGAGCAGGCAGCGGACCGGAATTGCCGATGCAGGTCGTGCAGCCGAAGCCGACGAGGTTGAAGCCGAGCGCATCGAGATCCTTCTGGAGGCCAGCGGATTCGAGATAGGCGGCAACGACACGGGAACCGGGAGCAAGCGAGGTCTTGACCCAAGGCTTGGTCTTGAGGCCCTTGGCAACTGCGTTGCGGGCCAGAAGGCCGGCCGCGATCAGCACGCTCGGGTTCGAGGTGTTGGTGCACGACGTGATGGCGGCAATCGCCACATCGCCATGGCCGAGATCATAGTCTTCGCCTTCAACGGCATAACGCGCGGTCTGGCCGGTGGTCTTCTTGTACTCGTTTTCGAGCGAGGTGGCGAAACCGGAAGCGATGTTTTCCAGTGCGATGCGGCCTTCCGGACGCTTCGGACCGGCCATCGACGGTACGACGTCGCTCATGTCGAGTTCGAGAATGTCGGTGAAGACCGGATCGGCTGCACCCTTGTCGCGCCACATGCCCTGTGCGCGGCAATAAGCTTCAACGAGTTCGATGCGATGCTCGTCGCGGCCGGTCGTGTTCATGTAGTTGAGCGTTTCGCGGTCAACCGGGAAGAAGCCGCAGGTCGCGCCATATTCCGGACCCATGTTGGCGATGGTTGCGCGGTCGGCCAGCGTCATGTTTTCGAGGCCTTCGCCGAAGAACTCGACGAACTTGCCGACAACGCCCTTCTTGCGCAGCATCTGCGTGACGGTGAGAACGAGGTCGGTCGCGGTCACGCCTTCCTTGATCTTGCCGGTCAGGCGGAAGCCGACGACTTCCGGCAGAAGCATGGAAACCGGCTGGCCGAGCATGGCAGCTTCAGCTTCGATGCCGCCCACGCCCCAGCCCAGCACGCCAAGGCCGTTGACCATGGTGGTATGGCTGTCGGTGCCGACGCAAGTGTCGGGATAGGCAACGGTTTCACCGTCTTCTTCCTTGGTCCAGACAGCCCGGGCGAGATATTCGAGGTTCACCTGATGGCAGATGCCGGTGCCGGGAGGAACGACGCGGAAGTTCTTGAATGCCTGCTGGCCCCACTTAAGGAAGCGGTAGCGTTCGCCGTTGCGCTGATATTCGAGGTCCACATTGGCCTTGAATGCGCTTGGATTGCCGAATTCGTCGACGATGACCGAGTGGTCGATGACGAGATCGACGGGAACGAGCGGGTTGATCTTTTCCGGATCGCCGCCAAGAGCCTTGAGGCCATCGCGCATGGCTGCTAGGTCAACGACGGCAGGAACGCCGGTGAAGTCCTGCATCAGTACACGGGCCGGGCGGTAGGCGATTTCTGCGCCTGCGGAACCGCGGTCGTTCAGCCACTTGGCAACAGCTTCGATGTCCGACTTCTTGACGGAGCGGTCGTCCTCGAAGCGGAGCAGGTTCTCGAGCAGAACCTTCATGGAGAATGGAAGCTTGGAAACGCCTTCGAGACCGTTCTTTTCGGCTTCGGTCAGGCTGTAATAAACATAATCCTTACCGCCTACGGTAAGGGTTTTGCGGCAATTAAAGCTGTCGATGTGCGACACTGCGTTCGTCCTTCATGCTACTGGCCGGAAAACCGGGACGAACGCCTCTGCTGCGTTTCAAGGACGCGCCAAGGTGCGGGTGCAGTCATTTCCGCTGTCCGTCCCGATGCCTGCGTCCTTGAGGGGCAACAGGTTGAGATCGGCCAAAAATGGTTTCCACGCCGACCGCTGGCGTGGTAGCCCTCATATAGAGAGTTTTCTAAAACGATTCCAGACAGAATATCGTGAATTCGGCCCCTTGCGGCGAAATGTTGCGATGCCTTTCCATAGATCTTCCGGGGTTCCGGTTCTATTGGTCTGGCAATTATCTATCGGGGCTTAGAGGGTATAAAATGCGGCTTGAAGCCGAAAATCTGGCGGGCGAGAGAGGCGGGGAAACGATTTTCGCTGGCCTGTCTTTTTTTGCTCTCAGTGAAGGCGAGGCGCTGGTGGTGACAGGCCCGAATGGCTCGGGCAAGTCCACGCTGCTGCGAATCATCTGCGGCCTGCTTCTGCCAGAAGCAGGAAAGGTGGAACTTCGCGAGGATAGCACAGTTCTTCCGGTGCGCGCCGCCTGCCATTATCTCGGCCATCAGAACGCGATGAAACCGGCGCTCAGCGTGCGTGAAAACCTGTCCTTCTGGCAGAAGTTCAATGGTGCTGCGCAAACGGAGATCGATGAGGCGCTGGAAGCCGTCGATCTGCCCGGCGTGGAGCATCTGCCTTTCGGCTATCTGTCGACGGGGCAGAAGCGCCGTGTTTCCATTGCCAAGCTTCTGGTCAGCCATCGTCCGCTCTGGATCGTCGATGAACCGACCGCTGGTCTCGACAAGGCGTCCGAAGCCCGCTTCGCCGAGCTGATGCGCGGACATATGCGGGACGGCGGCATGATCGTCGCTGCAACGCATATTCCTCTTGGCCTTGAAGGTGTCAGCGCGCTCGACATGGCCGCCTATGCAGTCGAGGCTGCCTGATGCTGGCGCTTTTCCTGAGAGATTTGCGCCTCAGTTTCCGCGCTGGTGGTGGCGCGCTGATCGGAATCCTATTCTTTCTGGCCGTGATTTCGGTGATGCCCTTCGGCGTCGGGCCTGATCTCAATCTTCTCGCACGCATCGGCCCTGCCATGCTGTGGATCGGCGCGTTGCTGGCGACATTACTGGGGCTCGACCGGCTGTTTCAGGCTGACCGGGAGGATGGTTCGCTCGACCTGCTGCTGATCGGCGCGGACAGTCACATGCTGGCCTTCACGGTTTTTGTGAAATGCGTGGCTCATTGGGTGGCAAGTGTGCTGCCGCTGGTGGTCGCATCGCCAATGCTCGGCCTGTTCATGAACATGGATGCATCGGCAATCGGCGCAACATCGCTGACGCTTCTGGTGGGAACGCCTGCCATCGCCTTCATTGGCGCTGTGGGTGCAGCCCTTGCTGTGGCGCTGCCGCGTGGCGGGTTGCTGGTGTCGGTGATCGTTCTGCCGCTCACCATTCCGGTGCTCATTTTCGGTGTATCAGCTTCGCATGGAGCGACAGTAGACAACGCGCCCTTTCTGGCGCCATTCTTATTCTTGCAGCACTCACCCTGTTCTTTGCCGTCCTCGGGCCTCTGGCCGCGAGCGCGGCACTGAAAAGTTCGGCGGATTGACGCAGTTGATTACGGTCAATTGAACGGCACGGGGGTGGAAGGTAAGTATAGGCCATGGAAAAAGACATGACCAAAGACGCCGTTAAAACCACGAGCTGGCTCGATCTGGCCAATCCACGCGCTTCCTTGCCTTTGCAGGCAAGGTGTTGCCATGGCTGGCCGTGCTTTCGGTACTGTTTCTGGCGACTGGTCTCTATATGGTCTTTTTCCTGTCGCCGGAAGACTACCAGCAGGGCATGACGGTTCGCATCATGTATATTCATGTGCCTTTCGCATGGCTTTCCATGATGTGCTATTCGATCATGGCTGTTTCGGCGCTGGGCACGCTGGTCTGGCGACATCCGCTGGCCGATGTCTCGATCCGTGCAGCCGCTCCTTTGGGCGCCGTCTTCACCGCGCTTGCGCTCGCCACCGGTTCGCTCTGGGGCAAGCCGATGTGGGGCACGTGGTGGGTGTGGGATGCGCGGCTGACTTCGGTTTTCGTGCTGTTCCTGATGTATCTCGGCATTATCGCGCTGTCGCGCGCCATGGACGATCCAGCGAAAAGCGCCAAACCTGTGGCGGTGCTCACACTGGTCGGCTTCATCAATATTCCGATCATCAAATTCTCGGTCGACTGGTGGAACACGCTGCATCAGCCAGCCTCTGTTTTCCGCATGGACGGCCCGACCATCGATGCATCCATGCTGCGTCCGCTTTTCGTGATGGCTATCGGCTTCTCACTTCTGTTTTTCACCATGCACATGATGGCCATGCGCAATGAAATCTGGCGCCGCCGCGTGGCGTCGATGAAGAAGCTTGCCGCACGGAATGCCGACCGCAATCGCAAAGCACAGGAGGGTGCAGTATGAACCATCTTGGCTATGTTCTTGCATCCTATGGCATCACGGTCGCGGCACTCGCCGTCACCATCGGCTGGATATTGATCGATCAGCGTATCCAGAAAAACGAATTGAAGCGGCTTGAGGCGCAGGGCGTGCGCCGCCGTTCTGCAAAAGCCCCCGGTAAAGCACAATGACCGAAACGACCGAGAAGCCAGCCGCGCCGAAAAAGCGCTCCACATGGGTTGCCCTGTTGCCGCTGGCGATTTTCGTCGGACTGGCGGCGGTGTTTGCAGTCCAGCTTCTGTCGGGCAGGGACAATACGACGATCCCTTCCGCGCTGATCGGCAAGGATGCGCCACCGACGAACCTGCCGCCCGTCGAGGGGCTGGTGCGTGATGGCGTGCCTGTGCCCGGCCTCAACAGCGAAGAGTTTAAGGGCAAGCTGACACTGGTGAATGTCTGGGGATCGTGGTGCGTTCCCTGCCGTCAGGAGCACCCGCTGTTGATGGAAATCGCCAGGACGAACGTATCCGCGTGGTTGGCCTCAATTACAAGGACCAGCCGGAAAATGCGCGCCGTTTTTCTCGGCGATCTTGGCAATCCTTTTGCAGCAGTCGGTGCCGACCGTGCCGGACGCTCAGCCATTGAATGGGGCGTCTACGGCGTGCCGGAAACCTTCCTCGTCGATCAGAATGGCAAGATCGTCTACAAGCATGTCGGGCCGTTTACGCCGGAGTCAGTGAAGAACGATCTGATGCCTGCTGTGGAGAGGGTCCTTCAGTAATAGTCGTTGAGCTTATTCATGGATGGATGATTTAAGGTCCTGCTGCAGCTTCTCTAGTATTGGAGCAGGCATGTTCAGTCCATCGAAGTCGCAATATTCATCCAGAAGTTCCGGAGATTTCTGTCTGAACTTGGAGGTGTCGACTTCGCCCTCATCATTCACAGCTCCAACCTTATAAAGAAGGTCGGCTGTTGTCGCTTTGACTGAAATACGTCCTAATTTGAAAGCGATTACTTCCTGTGGGCCTCGTGCCATGATTGCAACTGTGTCCAGTTTAAACTCTGAAGACATGTCAAGCGTGAGATCCATGACACTAATCTTGTTGCTTTCTAGTGCCTCATAATATTGCTTCCCAAGATCATAAGCCTTTTGTGTGAAGCTGGTCGATAATAGGGAGGAAGAGGCAGATGGATTTATTGCAGTTCCCATGTTCTGGATGAGAATTGCACATTGAAAATTTTCAAAGATTTCGCAGGGAGTGCGAGATAATCCTGCTTGGTGAGCTCTTCACCGTATGTCGCAGTAATTGATAATAAAGAAACAGATATAGATGCAAATAGCATTGTTCTGAAATTCATGATCTCCAGTCTCCCGAAAAATAAAAAGGGCTCCGAAGAGCCCTTAGTAAAATACTTTTTACGAAATCAATCCGGCAGTTTCCGCACCGCGCCTTTGGCGGCACTGGTTGCCATGGAGGCATAGGCTTTCAGTGCGGTGGAAATCTTCCGCCTGCGCTCTTCCGCAGGCTTCCAGCCGGTTGTTTCCTGCTCGGCGCGGCGTTCGGCCAGCGTCGCATCATCAACGGCGAGGTGGATCTTGCGGTTCGGAATGTCGATATCGATGATATCGCCTTCGCGCACCAGCCCGATCGTGCCGCCTTCGGCTGCTTCCGGCGAGACGTGGCCGATCGAGAGGCCCGAAGAGCCGCCCGAGAAACGTCCATCGGTGATAAGCGCGCAGGCTTTGCCGAGGCCCTTCGACTTCAGATAGCTGGTCGGGTAGAGCATTTCCTGCATTCCGGGGCCGCCGCGCGGACCTTCATAGCGGATCAGCACAATGTCGCCAGCCTTGATCTTGCCATTCAGAATGCCGAGTACTGCGGTATCACGGCTTTCGAAGATGCGGGCCGGACCGGAGAACTTCAGGATGGAATCATCCACGCCTGCCGTCTTCACGATGCAGCCGTCTTCGGCCAGATTGCCGTAAAGCACGGCCAGACCGCCATCCTGACTGAAGGCATGTTCCTTCGAGCGGATGACGCCCTTTTCGCGGTCGGTATCGACATGATCGAAGCGGCGTTCCTGAGAGAAGGCAACCTGCGTCGGCACGCCACCGGGAGCCGCCGAATAGAACTTGTGCACCATGTCGCTGTTGGTGCGGGTCACGTCCCAATGATCGAGCGCCTTGGCAACCGTTTCGCTGTGCACGGTCGGCAGATCGGTATTGATCAGGCCTGCCTTGTCGAGCTGGCCGAGAATGCCCATGATGCCGCCCGCACGATGCACATCTTCCATGTGAACCGTGTTGTTGGCAGGGGCGACCTTGCAGAGCACCGGCACGCGGCGCGACAGGCGGTCGATGTCGGCCATGGTGAAGTCGATCTCGGCTTCCTGTGCAGCTGCAAGCAGATGCAGAACCGTATTGGTCGAACCGCCCATGGCGATGTCGAGTGTCATGGCGTTTTCAAAAGCCGGGAAGCTCGCAATCGAGCGTGGCAGCACGCTTTGGTCGTCCTGCTCGTAATAACGGCGGGCGAGATCAACAACCAGATGACCGGCTTCCACGAAGAGGCGCTTGCGGTCGGCATGGGTTGCGAGCGTCGAGCCATTGCCCGGCAGCGACAGGCCGAGCGCTTCGGTGAGGCAGTTCATCGAATTCGCGGTGAACATGCCTGAGCACGAACCGCATGTCGGGCAGGCAGAGCGTTCAATCGCCTTGACCTGATCGTCGGTGTAGCTGTCGTCGGCAGCTGCAACCATCGCATCGACGAGGTCGAGCTTCTTGACCTGATCGTCCCAGACGACTTTGCCTGCTTCCATTGGTCCGCCGGAAACGAACACGACCGGGATATTAAGGCGCAGAGCGGCCATCAGCATACCGGGAGTGATCTTGTCGCAATTGGAAATGCAGACCATCGCATCGGCGCAATGGGCATTGACCATATATTCGACCGAGTCGGCGATGAGTTCACGCGACGGCAGCGAATAGAGCATGCCGTCGTGACCCATGGCGATGCCGTCATCGACCGCAATGGTGTTGAATTCTTTTGCCACGCCACCAGCGCTTTCGATTTCGCGCGCGACGAGCTGGCCGAGGTCCTTCAGGTGAACGTGGCCCGGCACGAATTGGGTGAACGAGTTCACCACGGCAATAATCGGCTTGCCGAAATCCTCATCCTTCATGCCGGTGGCGCGCCATAGGCCGCGCGCGCCGGCCATGTTGCGACCGTGGGTGGTTGTACGCGAACGATAAGGAGGCATTTTCAAACCTTTTAGGAACTATTCCAATGTGTAACGTCGATATGACAGAACCGTTCCCGCTGAGCAAAGCGCAAATTGCCCCATACTATCGGGGCTGAACCATTCGCAGACTTGCGGACAACGGAAAGGGTTCCGGCGTGCGACAGCTTTCGCAGGCACAGAAACCGCAATCTAACACGTTATTGTTATAATGCAAAAGATATTGCGCTGAAAACGTAAGGAAGTTGCTCAGCCTTAAGATGGTGCGTCAGCCATGGCTGCATCCAGCAGGGCATTCGCCGTTTTCATTCGCTGTTCCGCGGCAAGGCGAAACTCTTCCGGCAGGCGGTCCGGATGATTGCTTGCGGCAAAGCTGCGCCGCCGCCGTTGCAGTTCGGAGCGTTTCAGGCCGGAATGCAGGTCCAGCTCCCCGGCGGATTACATCCGGCGACTGCTTCTGCATCCGCGCTTCTATTGCCTGTCTTTCCTGTTCAGGCTCGGGCGCAGCCTCCGGCACGCTTTCAATATCGAATAGGCTTTCAAGATCGTCCGGCTGGCGGGGGTGCTGGCGTATCGCCGAAACCCACGGAAAAGACGGTGGAAGCAAACCCGAATTGCGGCGGGCGGGTGTTTTCCTCGGGGCTTGCGTCAGCCTCGACTTCCTTCAGAACCGTTGCGAAATCCGGGCCGTTCCGCAGCATCAGGCTCGCTGCACCCTATGCGACGAAAAGGCGGAAGCCAGAGCGCGCGTCAGCCGGGATGGCAGCACAGGCTTCTGAAAGACCGGTATTCCGGGATAACGTGCCGCAAGGCGTGCTGGAAGGCCACCGCCGGTATGGATGACCACGAAGACATCACGGCTCTTCAACCGGTCCAGCACGGCTTCCACGTCGCCATCGGCGAGGTTCACATCGAGAATGGCCGCATCGACTTCATTGCGATTGATGAGTTCCATGGCCTGCCGGACAGTGCCGACCGGACCGACAACGGTTCCGTTCGCATCCTCGACAGTCGCGGCGACATCGAGGGCGACGAAAATCTCGTCTTCCACCACCAATACCCGCCGCTGTCCAAGATCGTTCATCACTTGTCTCGCTGCCTCCCTTTTTGAGGTAAGCCCTTCACGCAAGAAATGCGCGAGCGCAAGCAGAGGTTCCCTTCGCCGGCATGATAATTCGTTAATGGTGAATCAAACCTTTACCGGTTTTGGAGGCCGCGACGTCAGAAGGCGGTGAAGGTCAGCGTCGTCAGTGAACGGATGATGTTGGGAATGTTGAGAACATTCTCGTTGATGAACTTGCCGATATCCTGATCCTCGGCAATGTAGATCTTGGCCAGAAGGTCGAATTCGCCGCTGGTGGAATAAAGCTCGGAGACGATTTCGCGCTGAAAGAGCGTATCGGCAACTTCGTAGGTCTTGCCGGGGGCGCACTGCAGTTGCAGGAAAACGGGCTTCATGTCTCTTCCTTTCGCGACGGGACTGCGTGGCGGATATCACAGTAGTGTTTGCAGGTTACAAACACGGACAGCCCGCCGAAATCAAGAGCGAAAGCATAGCGGATGGCGATGTTTGGCGCAGCAGGTTTGTCCTCCACGCATGGCTGGTTCACGCGGAGGTTTTAATTTACTCAATTGTAATTTTCTTGAGAGGGCGCAATAAGACTTCTCCCAGAAATTGTAATTTGCGCGTCAGATTTATATGAAATTTGTACTTCCCGCCGTTTTGCTGCTGTTCGCGTTCGCCTTTTTCTCGGCGTGGCTTTCCGATCGCGGCCGCCAGTTTCTGGTGTCCTGCGGCGCTTGTTTCCTGCTGATCGGCCTCGCAATGCTCGTCCAGCTTGGTGATTTCCCTTCGGACGACAATCTGAACACGGTGCTTTCCGCCGCATTTTATGTCGGAGGCACGCTGGTTGGCGGCTATGGCATTTTGCAGCGAAGCGGGCTGCGGCTTACATCTGCCTTCTACATATTGAGCTTTGCCCTCATCGTCGGCGGTGTCTGGTATTATTGCTATATTGAGCCCAATCTTCTGTCGCGGGTCTATGTGCTCAATCTGGGCATGGCCACGTTGATCCTTTCTTTTTCGCATGGCAGGCGCGGCGGCTGTTCAAGGGGCCGCTGGTGGACAAGCTGCTGCTGGTCATGCTCGTTCTGGTGGCATTGCAATTCGTGCCGCGCACGCTTCTGACCGCCCGCTCCCTGCTCGGCGATGTCGATGGCGACGATTTCGCAACGACTGTTTTCTGGCAATGGACGGTGTTTTCTACCGCTATCGCAGCGGTTGTAACAGGCTTCGCCTTGCTGGCCGCTGCCGGTTACGATCGTATCGGCGAACTGTCGCATGAACGTGACAGCGATCCCTTGACCGGGCTCCTCAACCGGCGCGGACTGGAAATGCGCTACGATGCGCTTTCACAGACGAAAAAAGGGCGTGCCCGGCTGGGTTGCCGTTTGCGATATCGATTACTTCAAGGCGCTGAATGATGCCTATGGCCATGCGGCGGGCGACGCGGTTTTGAAGGAATTCGCTGGAATCCTGCGCAAGCTCATCGGCGAACGGCCACTGATTGCGCGTACTGGCGGCGAGGAGTTCGTAATCTGTGTCGACGACATGCATCCCGATAATGTCTTCCAGCTTATGGAAGGCGTGCGGCAGAACATCGAGAGGCACCAGTTCCAGCGCCTCGCAAAGGAAGCCAGCGTCACATGCAGCATAGGCTGTGTCCGTCTGCCGGAGCAGGGTGATTTCTGGCAGGCGGTCGATAAGGCCGACAAAATCCTCTACGCCGCCAAGAAAGAAGGACGCAACCGCACCTATGTGGAAGGGTTGAACCCGAACAGCGACGAATAGTTCACAGAGCGGACGAATTTTGGGGATGGCGGTTTTACGGGTGGCCTTCGATAACTTTCCGGTGATGATCCGCACATTGCCGCAAATCATGCTTATTATGGCCGCCGATAATGTGAGTGCCGAGGAGTTCCCGAAAGTCCGATGAAATTCAAATCCCTTGTGTTGCCTGCGTCCGCTGTTGTTGGTCTCCTCTCGTTCGGCCCGGCGGTTTCCCCGTCTTTTGCAATGAATGCGTCCGAAAAGGCCCAGCTCGAGAAGCTCGATCCGGCAACCCGCCTTGAGCAACGTTGCGACGTGGAAGCAATGGAACGCATCACGCGGGAACAGAAGTTTTCGGTCGACAAGGTTCTGGCCTATGCCTTCTCCGATCCCGTGACCACGAAGAACTCGATCGAGGCCGATGGCGCTGCCTTCCGCAGCCGCGAGCACTGGTACAAGCTGTCCTTTGTCTGCAAGACGGATGAGGAACATATCAATATCGTTTCGTTTCGCTACGATATCGGCGATGAAGTGCCCCAGAACCAGTGGGACAAGCACTACCTCGTCCCATAACAGGGTCGTCTATTCTTCCGAGTCGTCCGAACGGCAGGCTGACAGCAGCGTCACTTCCTTGGCGGTGTGATCGGCTTCGAGATGGCTCAGCACAGCCTGACCGTCCTTGTCGCTCCAGCGGTAGCTGTCCTGCTCATCGATGGCGACATATTTCTTGAGACTGTCATGCCATTGCAGCGCGATCATCTTGCCTTCCGCATCGAGAACCGCAAAGCCGGGTGCACTGCCATTGCGGATATAGGTGACAGGCACGACGACCCCACGTTCGCAGATGTAATCGACCCGCTCGATGGGGGTTGCATCCTGAGCCTGCGCCGAAACAGAAGGCGCGAAGAGCATTGCCGGACCTGCTATAACCGCGAAAAGGGTGCAAATGGAACGCTTGCCATATGCCATGGTGAAAAATCCTCTGGTCAGCCAATCGATACAGGGAAAATAACTCTTCGGCGGCCCGGTTCAAGAGCGATCATATGGCGCGGTAAAGTTGCTACCCGACAGCAAAAATAATCAGCCTGCGACCCATTTCCTGCAACCGAAACAGGTTTCGCCCGTTATCAGCCTGCCGGTCGCGAGATTGGCGGAGGCCCGGATGAATACTTGCCCCCGCAACCCCAGTCCGGGCCTCACTTCCGAGGCTGGAAAGATTGTATCTGAAATTATTGGGATTGTTCGTACTCATAGCAGGCACTTATATCGGGTGAGCTTGATTTAGAAATTTATACTGAAGCCCGGTGATCCCATATGATGCTCAATCTGATCGTGGCTTTTTGTTGTTGCCGGATTGCTCCTTCATTTTTCAATTGGCGTAAGACCGGAATCGTTCTGATCGGCCTTGCGGCCATCTTTTACGGTGCAATTGCTTCGGCAATTCTTCCCAACACGCTGATGAGCCGCCTGCAATCGGCCTATTCATCGCAATTGCAGACGCAGCTTGAAGACAATACTGCCTTCATCGTCTTCGGTATGGGAAGCCAGACAGTCGATGGCGACGGTCAGAAGGTGGTCGAACCACTTGCCTTCTCCTACGGGCCAATTTTGGCGGCGGTCGCCATGAACCGACAATGTGTCGAGAAGGGTTTTCGCTGCAAGTTCATCGCCAGCGGCGCCGATGTAGCCGGAACGGGTGCTTCCGAAGCCGCATCAATCGCCACGCAGCTGGAAAAGGCCGGTGTCGATCCGGCTTCCGTCCTGCTTGACGAGAAAAGCCGCAACAGCTGGCAGAACTCGGGAACGTAGCAGCAATCCTGCGCGAGATCAGACCGGCGAAAGTTGTTCTGCTACAGGCTGCGCCGATGATGAAGCGCGATCTTCTTTATCTGGCACATTTTGGTGTGAAGCCTGAGCCGGTTGCGGCCGGTTATCTGACCGGATCGCATACCAACATGTCTTCGCCGGGCCTGTATTTCCTCATGACCGATCTGGCGCTTCACGAGGAGATCGGAGTCTGGCGCTATACGCTCTATAACTTCATGGGCTGGAATGAGCCGAAGCAGCCTCCGCTCCAACTGGGGCAGGCCACGAACAGCCTCCCCACCCAAACTTCACCGGTTGCCGGACCGGTGTCGGCTCAATGAGTTAATGATACTATCACCGGCGTGTTTCGACATGCCGGTGGAAAAAATTATCTCCGAATTCTCCGACAAAATGAGTAGATTTTTCGAAGTCGTTTCAAATAACGACCGGCTTGTGGCATCCTGTCTTCAAAGAGCTCTGATACTGTCTTGGCCAGTGAAACATGGAGGCGGTCATGAAGATATCGAGATTCTCGCTCACTTTGGCAGCATTGGTGGCTGCGGCTTCGCTGACCGGAACGGTTCAGGCAAGCTTTGCCGATCAGACACTTCTGAACGTGTCCTACGATCCGACGCGTGAACTTTACAAGGATTACAACGCCGCTTTTGCCGCCCACTGGAAGGCAGAAACCGGCGAAACCGTCACCATTCGCGCATCCCACGGCGGGTCGGGCAAGCAGGCGCGCTCGGTGATCGACGGCATCAAGGCCGATGTGGTTACGCTGGCGCTCGAAAGCGATATCGATGCGATTGCCGCACTTTCGGGCAAGATCGACAAGGACTGGCGCAAACGCCTGCCCAACAATTCGGCTCCCTATACGTCAACCATCGTTTTCCTTGTGCGCAAGGGCAATCCGAAGGGCATCAAGGACTGGGGCGATCTGGTGAAGGACGGCGTCGAGGTCATCACGCCGAACCCGAAGACCTCTGGCGGTGCCCGCTGGAACTATCTCGCCGCATGGGCACGGGCCTACAAGCAATACGGTGGCGACGAGCAGAAGATCAAGGATTACATCGGCGAATTGTTCCGCCATGTGCCTGTACTCGATACTGGTGCGCGCGGCTCGACAACCACTTTCGTGCAGCGTCAGCTCGGCGATGTGTTGCTTTGCCACGGGAAAACGAAGCCTATCTCTCGGTGGCTGAATTTGGCGAGGATGCATTCGACATCGTCGTTCCGCCGCAATCCATTCTGGCTGAACCGCCGGTCGCGGTGGTGGACAAGAATGCAGAGGAAAACGGTACCACCAAGCTGGCGCAGGCCTATCTTGAATATCTGTATTCGCCGGAAGGTCAGGCGCTTGCCGCCAAGCATTTCTACCGTCCGTCGAAGCCTGACATCATCCCCTGCCGACAAGCAGCGCAAGTTTCCGGACTTGACGCTGGTGACGATCGATGATCCGATTTTCGGCGGATGGGCCAAGGCACAGCCCTATCATTTTGGCGATGGAGGAACGTTCGACCAGCTCTACAAGCCGGGAAAATAATCCGGAGTTCGAGAGCAATCAGTAACAATAAGTACTGAAGAGGGAACAAACCAACGCATGTCTTCGCTCCCTGCACGGGCCAGAGCAGGGTCGCACTTCAGAAAGCCGAGCGTCATTCCCGGTTTCGGGCTGACGTTCGGCTTCAGTGTTGCCTATCTGACCCTTCTCATTCTCATTCCGCTTGCGGCATTGGTGCTGCGTTCCACCGAAGTAGGGTTTTCCGGCTTCTGGCGCCTCGTCACCGATGAGCGCACATTGAAAGCGCTTGAAACGAGCTTCGGCACCGCCTTCATCGCGGCGCTGGTCAATGTGGTCTTCGGCGTCATCCTCGCCCGGGTTCTGGTGCGTTATCGCTTTCCGGGGCGCCGCTTCGTTGATGCCATCGTCGATATTCCCTTTGCGCTGCCGACGGCAGTGGCCGGTATTGCGCTGGCCGCGATCTATGCGCCGAATGGCTGGATAGGCAGCCTGCTGGCTCCGTTCGGCATTCGCATCGCTTTTCGCGGGCGGGCATTATCATTGCGCTGATCTTCATCGGTCTGCCCTTCGTGGTGCGCACGGTCCAGCCGATCATGGAGGAAATCAGCCGCGAGGTCGAAGAGGCGGCGGCAACGCTTGGCGCATCCCGGTTTCAGACCATCTGGCGGGTGCTGCTGCCGAGCCTGCAACCCGCCATCCTGACCGGCTTCGCGCTCGCCTTTGCACGCGGCGTCGGCGAGTATGGCTCGGTGATCTTCATTGCGGGCAATACGCCTTATGTCTCGGAAATCGCGCCGCTTCTGATCGTGATCAAGCTGGAGGAATATGATTATGCCGGGGCGACGGCGCTTGCCACGGTGATGCTGGCGCTTTCCTTTGCGATGTTGCTTTTCATCAATCTCATCCAGTCGTGGACACGGAGGAAATATGGTCATGGCGAATGAACCTGTCTCTGCCGCTCCTCGCAACAGCCGAAGCGCTGTCACGGAAAGCCCGGCGACGCGCATCACGCTGATCGCTCTGGCGCTGGCATTTCTGGCCCTGTTCCTCATCCTGCCGGTGATAGCGGTTTTCGTGGAAGCCTTCCGCAAGGGGCAGGCGAATATCTGGCGGCACTGGTCGAGCCGGATGCCCGGGCTGCGATAAGGCTCACCCACATGGTGGCGGCCATTGCCGTGCCGCTCAATCTGATCTTCGGCATTGCAGCTGCTTGGGCAATCGCGAAGTTCGAGTTCAAGGGCAAGGCGCTGCTGACGACGCTGATCGATCTGCCGTTTTCCGTGTCGCCGGTCATTTCGGGTCTTGTTTTCGTGCTGCTTTTCTCAAGTCACAGCCTGCTCGGGCCGTGGCTGTCACGGCACGGTATCGAGATATTGTTCGCCGTTCCCGGCATCGTGCTGGCGACGGTGTTCGTCACGTTTCCCTTCGTCGCGCGCGAACTGATCCCGCTGATGCAGGAACAGGGAACCGGCGATGAAGAGGCGGCGATTTCGCTTGGCGCCAATGGCTGGCAGACGTTCCGCTATGTGACGCTGCCCAATATCAAATGGGGGCTGCTTTACGGTGTGCTGCTCTGCAATGCCCGTGCAATGGGCGAGTTCGGCGCTGTTTCCGTTGTCTCTGGACATATTCGCGGTCTCACCAATACGATGCCGCTGCATGTGGAAATTCTCTACAACGAATATAACTTCGTCGGTGCATTTGCGGTGGCATCGTTGCTGGCTTTCCCGGCGTTGTTGACGCTTGCGATCAAGACGGCGCTGGAACTGCGCTATGGCGATGAACTGGCTGGCAGTGGAAACGGGCACTGACACCCAAACTGGCAATTAGCCGCTCGGCGGCAGAAATAAAAGCATAGTCCTGCTATGGCAGATGAAAGGATTGGGAATGGAAGTTCGTGTTGCCGGTGTGCGTAAGGAGTTCGCTCGCTTCCCGGCGTTGCATAATGTCTCGCTGGATATTCGTTCCGGCGAGCTGATCGCTTTGCTGGGGCCTTCCGGTTCGGGCAAGACCACGCTTTTGCGCCTGATTGCCGGGCTGGAAACCCCGACTGAGGGCACGATTTTCTTCGGCGACGAGGACGCCTCGCAGAAGAGCGTTCAGGAGCGCAATGTCGGCTTCGTCTTTCAGCATTATGCGTTGTTCCGTCATATGACGGTGGCGGACAATATCGGCTTCGGCCTGAAGGTGCGTCCAAGCGCGACGCGTCCGTCGAGTGACGATATTCGCAACCGCGCGCTGGAATTGCTCGATCTCGTGCAGCTACAGGGACTGGAGAAGCGCTATCCGGCGCAGCTTTCCGGTGGTCAGCGCCAGCGCGTGGCGCTTGCCCGCGCCATGGCGATTGAACCGAAAGTCCTGCTTCTCGATGAACCGTTTGGCGCGCTTGATGCGCTGGTGCGCAAGGAACTGCGTCGTTGGCTGCGCGAGATTCACGACAAGACCGGCCATACGACCGTTTTCGTGACCCACGATCAGGACGAGGCGCTGGAGCTCGCCGACCGCGTGGTGGTGATGAGCCGGGGGCGTATCGAGCAGGTCGGCACGCCCGACGAAGTCTATGACAATCCGAATTCCCCGGCGTCTATGGCTTCATCGGCGAGTCCAGCACACTTCCGGTGCGGGTCGAAAAGGGCGAGATCTGGCTGGTGGATCGCAATATCGGATTGACGGTCCGGGATGTGGCGGATGGTGACGCGCAGCTCTTCTTCCGTCCGCACGATGTTGAATTGCTGGACGGTTGCGGCGGCTGTATCGCAGGCACGGTGGTCGCCAGCCGTCGCTCGGGCGGCAAGCGGCGTGTCGAACTGGAAGTAGGCGGCGCACGCGAGCGGGTGGAGATCGAAATTCCAGCCGAACATCCAGCCGCGGAAAAGAGTCGCATCGCCTTCCGACCGCGTTACTGGAAGCTTTTTCCTGCCAGTGAAACTGGTTCCGGAATAGGTTCCTGATCGTCACTTTCCGGTGAAGTGAAAGACGAGGCCCGGCAGATGCGCGGTGATTCCCGCAGACCTGTCGGGCTTTTTCTCTATTGACGGGCGTGGTGGGGCCGCGCTGAAATTTTCCGGCACGTTACCTGCGGTAGTATTATTTTTATTTTCAATATGTTAGGGTTGCAGGGAACGGGGTGTTCCATAACGCAACATTAATGGGCGGAAAGAATTGTGCGTTGCGATTCAAACGGTTTGAATATCAGCACATTGCGCCGTCGCATTTTGGCCAAATGCGGTCGACATTCAGGGAACCGATCACGGATACTGCCGTTTCCCTGAAATGAAAATTCGGAATAATGTCAGTATCCACCCGCCGCAGATAACTCATTTCCTTCGGAAAGGCTGTTAAGGCAGATGCCGGAATTGTCTTCTTCGCTCTCCAATTCAACCTCTACCGAGAATAAATCGCCGATGCAGAAACCTTCGATGGAACCCAAATCCAGCGAGCCCGATGCATCGGGCCGGATTCCCGCCCGAACAACCATCCCCATCAGGGCCTTGTACAAAACCGAGGAAGAGCTTGGCGCGCTTGCCGCTGCCGTGGCGCGGGGTGAAGACATTCCGCTGCCGGGCTATATCGCCTTCCCGTTCGATCAGCGCCTTTCCGAAAACGGCAAGCTGATTCTGCATGCCTATCGCGCCTCTGATGCCGCATCGCGTGCGGGTGAAACCATCACGCCAGCCGCGCAATGGCTGCTCGACAATCACTACCAGATCGACAAGAACGTGCAGCAGGCCCGCCGCGACCTGCCACGCCGCTTCATCCGTCAGCTGCCGCTCTACAAGGCGCCGGTTGAGAAATATGAAGGCATGCCGCGCATTTTCGCGCTGGCCCGGCTTTATGTCGCCCATACGGACAGCAATTTCTCGCTGAAGACGCTGACGGCCATCGTCAAGGGTTTCCAGACTGTCGAGCCCCTGAAGATTGGTGAATTGTGGGCGCTGCCTTCTGCGGTGCGCTATTTCCTGATCGAGAATGCACGCCGTCTGGCGCTGCGCGTCGATCGCGCGCGCATCATGCGCAATCTCGCCAATACGGCCGCCGACCGCATCGTGGTCGCCACCGACGGTGCCGAACTGGATTCGGTTCTGGCGCAATATGCCGATGCCGCCCGCGACAGCACTTTCGCGACCCATCTTCTTTATCGCCTGCGTTCCTCCTCGACGGACACCACGGCTGCTGCCAGCTGGCTGGAACGGATTCTGGAGCAGGAAGGCAGCAATCCGGAAGACGCCATCGTTGAGGAACATGCCCGCCAGTCTACTGGCGGCGTCACGATGGGCAATGTCATCCGCAGCCTGAAATCCATCGATGACGTGGACTGGGAGACACGGTTCGAAACCGTCAACGAGGTTGATGCGATCCTGCGTGACCACAGCGATTTCGAACTTCTGGATTTCCGTTCCCGCAATGCCTATCGCGTGACCATCGAAAAGCTCGCCCGCTATTCGGACATGAGCGAAATCGACATCACATGGGCTGCGCTGAAACTGGCCGAAGACGGACATCGTGCGGAAAAGGCCGGTCATCCGGAAGCCGAGGGCAAGGGCGCAATCGCCTATTACCTGTCCGGCGAAGGGCGCAAGGAGCTGGAAAAGGTCTGTGGCTACAAGGCGCCATTCGGCGTCAAGGCGCTGCGCTTCTATCGTGGTCTCGGTCTGTGGGGGCTGTTCATCCCGACGGCGATCTTCACGATCCTGATCCTTCTGCTCGTCAATTACTGCATGATCCGCGCCGGTCTTTCGACTGATCTGCGCACGCTGTTCACGCTTCTGGCGATTTTCCCGGCAATGGACGCGTCCTATTCGCTGTTCAATGCGCTGGTGCCGTGGTTTGTCCAGCCGACGCGGCTCATCGGTTTCGAATATAAGGAAGGCTTGCCGGAGGAGGCGCGCACGCTGGTCGCGGTGCCGACCTTCATCACCTCGCGTGATTCCATCGACGAGCAGATTCGCAATCTGGAAGTTCATTATCTCACCAATCCGCGTGGTGAAATCTACTTTGCGCTGGTCAGTGACTGGACCGATGCGAAGCAGGAAATCACGCCTGCGGATATGGAAATCTATGAATATGCGCGCGAGGAAATCGCCAAGCTCAACGAGCATTATACCGGCGACGACCAGCCACGCTTTTTCCTCATGCATCGCCGTCGCCTCTTCAACGAGAAGCAGAATTGCTGGATGGGCTGGGAGCGCAAGCGCGGCAAGCTGCACGAGCTGAACCTGCTGCTGCGCGGTGATCAGGATACGAGCTTTTTCCCGCCGGACGAACGTTTGCCGAAGGAAATCAAATATGTGATGACGCTGGACGCCGACACGCGTCTGACGCCGGAATCCGTCACGCATCTGGCCGGCAAGCTCAGCCATCCTCTGAACCGTCCGATCATCGACGAAAAGACCGGCAAGGTCGTGCGCGGTTACGGCATCCTCCAGCCGCGCGTCACGCCCTCGCTCACCACCGGTGACGAGGCGTCGTTCCTGCAGCGCGTCTTCTCGGTCAATCGCGGTATCGACCCTTATGTCTTCGCCGTGTCCGACACCTATCAGGACCTGCTCGGCGAAGGCACCTTCACCGGCAAGGGACTTTACGACATCGATGCCTTCGAGGCAGCGCTGAAGGGCCGCGTGCCTGAGAACACGCTGCTCAGCCACGATCTCACGGAGGGCGGCTATTCTCGTGCGGCTCTGGTCAGCGATGTCGAAGTGGTCGAGGATTATCCGACCGGCTACAATGTCGACGTATCGCGTCATCATCGCTGGGCGCGTGGCGACTGGCAGCTTCTCCCCGGCTGTTTTCGACAAGCCGTGGCGTCAGCCACATCACGCGCTGGAAGATGGTCGACAACCTGCGCCGCTCGCTCAATCCGATCCTGTGGCTGATCGCAGCCGTCGTCGGCTGGAGCGTGCTGCCAATCGGGCCTGCTGCCGTCTGGCAGGGCTTCCTCATTCTCTCCATGTTCGTTGCGCCGACATTCGGCATTGTGACCAATCTCATTCCATCGAACATGGACTATTCGCTGAAAGGTCATGCGCAGTCGGTGCTGACTGACATCGCGCTCGGCACGGCCGATGTGGCGCTGCGCACCACCTTCATCGCCCATTCGGCGTTCCTGATGGCGGATGCGATTGTGCGTACCGTCTATCGCCTGTTCGTCTCGCATCGCAATCTTCTGGAATGGCGCACGGCTGCGCAGGCGAGAACCTCGCCCGATACGCTGCTGTTTTATTTCCAGCTGATGTGGCCGGCCATAGCCATTGCGGGTCTGGCGATCTTCATCCCGCTTGCTGCCCAAAGTCATGCGGCAATGATCGCAGCGCCGTTTGCCGTCATCTGGTTTGCCTCACCGCTGATTGCATGGCTGGTCAGCCGTTCGGCGAAGCCGCAGGACACGCTGGAAGTGCTTTCTTCCGACAAGTCGGACCTGCGCCGCTATGCACGCAGGACCGGCGTTATTTCGCCGAGTTCGCAAACGAGGAAAACCACCATCTGCCGCCGGACAACTTCCGGGAAGATCCGGCGCCGATTGTCGCGCAGCGCACGTCGCCGACCAATATCGGCGTCTATCTCCTGTCCGTCGTCGCCGCGCGCGATTTCGGCTGGATCGGCTTCGGTGAAACGCTGGACCGCGTTCAAGCCACTGTCGATACGCTTGAGAAGATGGAGAAGTATCAGGGCCATCTCTACAACTGGTACGAGACCAACACGCTGACGCCGATGCGCCCGCTTTATGTCTCTGCGGTGGATAGCGGCAACCTTGCCGGGCATTTGGTCACGCTGTCGTCGGCGCTGGAAGAATGGGCGGAAGCACCGTCCGTCTACATGCAGGGCGACCTCGACGGTATTCTTGATGTTAACGACATCCTTGAAGAGACAATCGCGAAAATCCCGGATGATCGCCGGATTCTGCGTCCGCTGCGCCGCCGCCCGGAAGAGCGGATTGCCAATTTCCGCCGCGCCGTGATTTCCATCAAGGATGAGCCGGAAACGGCCTCCTTCCGCACCATCAACCTGTCGCTGTTTGCAACCGACATCGTTCGCTTGATGGACGAACTCGATGGCGAAATCGAAACCCCGGCAAGTGCTGAAGCCGTGGAATGGGCGCGCATTCTCGTCGATACCTGCAAGGCGCATACCGAGGATTCCATCGGCGAGCACGATACGGACGCGCTGCGTGAGCGTTTGCGCTATCTTGCTACCCGTTCGCGCCAGCTCGCATTCGACATGCAGTTCGGTTTCCTTGAACGGAAGGAACGCCGCCTTCTCTCCATCGGTTTCCGTGTGCAGGAAAACGAACTGGACGAAAGCTGCTACGATCTTCTGGCGTCCGAAGCGCGTCTGGCGAGCCTGTTCGCCATCGCCAAGGGCGACGTTCCGGTCGAACATTGGTTCAAGCTTGGCCGTCTTCTGGTGCCGGTGGGCTGGAAGGGCGCTCTGCTCTCTGGTCCGGCTCGATGTTCGAATATCTGATGCCGCCGCTGGTCATGTCCGAGCCGCTCGGTTCGCTGCTTGACCAGACCAACAAGCTCGTGGTGCAGCGCCAGATCGATTATGCGACCTCGCGCGGTCTGCCATGGGGTATTTCGGAAGCGGCGTTCAATGCGCGGATGCGCATATGAACTACCAGTATTCCAATTTCGGCGTGCCCAATCTGGGCCTGCAGCGCGGCCTGTCGCGCAATGCGGTCATCGCGCCCTATGCGAGCCTGCTCGCCGCGCAGTATCAGCCTGCTGCTGCTGTCGCGAACCTGAAGCGCCTTGCCAAGCTTGGCGCGCTCGGACGCTATGGCTTCCACGATTCGGTGGACTTCACGCCGTCACGTGTTCGCGAAGGCGAACTCTGCGCCGTGGTGAAGAACTACTACGCCCATCACCATGGCATGGCGATCATCGCGGTCAACAACGTGATCTTTGAAGGCCGGATGCGTGAGCGTTTCCACTCCGATCCGGTGATCGAGGCTGCCGAACTGCTCCTGCAGGAAAAGGCACCCCGCGAAATCCCGATGATCTACGCCAAGACGGAAAATCCGATGCGCGTGGATTCGGGTGGCTTCGACGATGCGCCGATGCGGATTGTCGACAAGCCGTTCAAGGCGCCGCGCACCACGCATATGATGTCGAACGGACAATATGCGCTGATGGTGACAGCAAACGGTTCGGGCTACAGCCGCTGGCACAATTGGGACATTACCCGCTTCCACGCCGATGCGTCGGAAGACCTTCAGGGCACGTTCCTGTTCCTGCGCGACATGGAAAGCGGATACTGGTGGTCGGCAACCGGCGAACCGGTCCGCAACCCGGAAGAGGAAACCAAGACGGTCTTCACCGAAGACAAGGCGGAATTCTACAAGACCGCCGGTGACATCAAGACCGTCATGGAAGTGATCGTGTCGTCGGAATCGGACGGCGAAGGCCGCAGGCTCGACATCATCAACACGTCTGCCCGCGACCGCATGATCGAGGTCACCTCCTATGCGGAACTGGTGCTGACCGACAGCGACAGCGATGCCGCCCATCCGGCCTTTGCCAAGATGTTCGTGGAGACCGAAATCTCTGATAACGGTTCGACCATCTATGCCAAGCGCCGCAAGCGCGCGCCGTCCGATCCGGACATCCACGTCGCGCATTTCGTGACCGATCTTTCCGGCTCGATCCGCGAAACGGAAGTCGAAACCGACCGCCGTGCCTTTGTCGGTCGTGGCCGCAGCTTGCGTGATGCGGCTGCCTTCGATCAGGGTGCCAAGTTCAACGGCAGCCGGGGTTGCGTGCTCGACCCGATCGCTTCGGTGCGTACACGTGTCCGCGTTCCGGCGCATAAAAGGTGAGCCTCGTTTTCTGGACCTTCGCAGGCGGCAGCCGAGATGCGGTAGAACATGCCGTGGCGCTGCATCGGCATCCGGAAACCTTCGCCCGCGAATATTCGCTGTCGTGGACCAGCTCGCAGGTGCAGCTCTACCATATCGGTATCAAGCCTGCCGAAGCTGCCGATTATCAGAAGGTCGCCGCCTATCTGCTCTATCCGGAGCGGACCCTGCGTCAGCCACCGGAAACCATCGCCAGCGGCCTCGGCAAGCAGTCCGACCTTTGGCCGATGTCGATTTCGGGCGACTACCCAATCTTTTGCGCTGCGCATCGACAACGAAGCCGATCTCGATGTGTTGCGCGGCGTGCTGCGGGCGCAGGAATACTGGCGCTCGAAGGGCCTCACCGTCGATGTGGTGGCGGTTAACGAGCGTGCCTTCTCGTATGCGCAGGATACGCAGCGTGCCATCGACTGGATCGTGGAAGGTTTCCGCGCCCGCGGCGGCGGTCAACCGCACATCTTCGCGGTGCGCCGCGACCAGATGAGCGACGAGAGCTACAATACGCTGCTCGCCTCGGCACGTATCGTGATGCACGCACAGAACGGGTCGCTGGCCGAGCAGTTGCGCCGCAGCGAGGAAATCACCGTCGATCTGGCGGCGCGCGATGCCAAGACTGCCCTTGGCGGTCAGGCTTCGGCTCAGATGTCGGCTCAGGGGCTCGGCGCTGCGGGTCTTGCGCCTGTCGCCATCGAACGCGGGACGGAAGAACGCCGTCCCGTGGTCAAGCCTGTAGTAAACCGTCCGCCGTCCGGGGACGATCTCCGTTTCTGGAATGGTTATGGTGGTTTTGCCGAGGATGGCAGCTATGTGGTGCGCATCAACAACCGGACCAACACGCCGCATCCCCGGATCAATGTGATCGCCAATCCGAATTTCGGGTTCCATGTCTCGGCGGAAGGTTCGGCCTTCACGGGCAGGCAACAGCCGCGATTATCAGCTCACCCCATGGGCGAACGATCCGGTCACCAACCGTCCGGGCGAGGCGATCTATATCCTTGACCGTGAAACGGGCCGCACCTTTGCGCCAACGGCAAGCGTGCTGCGCGATGAGGCCGTGACCTATGAAGCGCGTCATGGCCACGGCTATTCGAGCTTTGGGGCACAGCATGGCGAATTGGCACTCGACCTCACCCACATCGTGAATGCGGACAAGCCGGTGCGTCTGTCTCGTCTGACGATCACCAACAACGGGCGTTCCACGCGCAAGCTGCGCGTCTATGGCTATGTGGAATGGGTGCTGGGCAATGCCCGCTCCAAGAACGTGCCTTTCATTGTACCTTCGCAGGACGAGGAATTGGGCGCACTCTTTGCGGGCAATCCGTATCATCCGGACAAGTCCGGGCAGATCGCCTTCTTTGCGGCAACCGAAAAGCCGCAATCCGTCACTGCCGACCGCAGCGAGTTCATCGGCACCACCGGTTCGGTGGACAAGCCGGAAGTCGTGCTGGCTGGCAAGGCGCTTTCGGGTACGGTCGAGGCTGGCCGTGACCCCTGTGCTGCGCTCGCCCTCGATATCGAAGTCGGACCGGGCGAAGCGCGAGAGATCGTCTTCCTGCTCGGCAATGCGGCCGATCAGAGACAGGCGAAGGCGCTGATCGCTGAAACCCGCAAGGTGTCGTTCGGTGACAAGCTTGCTGCTGCCAAGCGCCTGTGGGAAAGCCTGTTCGACCGCGTTCAGGTGAAAACGCCAGACCCGGCTTTCGACCTTCTGGTCAATGGCTGGCTGCCCTATCAGGCGATTGCCTGCCGTATATGGGCCCGCGCTGCCTTCTATCAGGCAAGTGGTGCGTTCGGCTTCCGTGATCAGTTGCAGGACACGCTGTCGCTGCTTCTGATAGATCCGACCCTTGCCCGCGCGCAGATCCTCAATGCCGCATCACGCCAGTTCCCGGAAGGCGATGTCCAGCATTGGTGGCTGCCAGCGACCGGGGCGGGCGTCCGCACGCTGATCTCGGACGATGTTGTCTGGCTCGGCTATGGCGCTTCGCTTTATGTCGAGACGACGGGCGACCGCTCGATCCTCGATGAAAAGCTGCCGTTCCTCGAAGGGCGCAAGCTGGAGGAGGGAGAACACGATGCCTTCTATCAGCCGGAAATCTCCGAGCAGACGGCAAGCCTCTATGAGCATTGCGCCCCGGCACTCGACCTTGCTGTGGAACGCACCGGCAAGCACGGCCTGCCGCTGATCCTTGGCGGCGACTGGAACGACGGCATGAATCTCGTCGGCGTGAAGGGAGAGGGCGAGAGCGTTTGGCTCGGCTGGTTCCTCGCCTATACGCTCGGTAAATTCATCCCGATTGCCGAAGGGCGCAAGGACAAGAAGCGTGTCGATATCTGGAAAGCACATCTGGAAAGCCTGACGGCAGCCCTTGATCGCGATGGCTGGGATGGCCAATGGTATCGCCGTGGTTTCTACGACAACGGCGCACCGCTTGGCTCGAAGGACAGCGACGAATGCCAGATCGATGCCATCGCGCAGTCGTGGAGCGTGTTGTCCGGCGTTGCCGATCCGAAACGTGCCGAACAGGCGATGGCTTCGCTCGAAAAGTACCTGCTGGATGACGAGGGTGAATTGCTGCGTCTCTTTACGCCGCCTTTCGACGTCACCATTCAGGAGCCGGGTTATATCAAGGGCTATCCACCGGGCGTTCGTGAGAATGGCGGCCAGTACACCCACGGTGCGACACGGGCCATTCTGGCGCTTGCCCGCATGGGCAAGACGGCCGAGGCGTGGCGTCTGTTCTCGCTTATCAGCCCGGTCAGCCATGGTCGCAACCCGGATATCTACCGCGTCGAGCCTTATGTGATTGCAGCCGACATCTATTCTGTCGAGCCGCGTCGCGGGCAGGGTGGCTGGACACGGTACACCGGTTCCGCCGGCTGGTTCTACCGCGTTGCGACGGAGGGTATCCTTGGCGTCACAAAACGCGGCGACCGCCTGCATCTCGACCCGGCCTTGCCACCGGAATGGGAAGGCTATGAAGCGGAACTTCGCTTCGGCGAAGCGCTCTACCGTGTGAAGGTCGTGGCCGGTGCTAAAGACAAGGTGGTCAAGCTCAACGGTCGCAAGGTTGGCAAGCCGGAAGAGGGTGTGCCGATCAAGCCGGACGGAGAACACGAAATCGTTGTAGAGCTTCCCAAACAGAAGTGAACCGATTAAAAAGGCGGGTGAAAACCCGCCTTTTGCACGACTCGGCGAAGTAAAGCCGGATGTTTGTGCTATCGGAAACATGCTTTTTCTGGAGGCCGTCATGGCCAAGACTGATATTGCGCGCCGCGTCTACAATCACGCATGGAAGCTCGATCCCATCGTCCGCAGCCTTCTGGATACGGACTTCTACAAGCTTCTGATGCTGCAGATGATTTGGGGCCTTTACCCCAAGGTGGACGCAACCTTCTCGCTCATCAACCGCACGACCTCGGTGCGCCTTGCCGATGAGATCGATGAGGGCGAATTGCGTGCGCAGCTCGACCACGCCCGCACGCTGCGCTTCTCCAAGAAGGAAATGATCTGGCTGGCGGGTAACAGTTTCTATGGCCGCAAGCAGATTTTCCAGCCCGAGTTCCTGAACTGGCTGCACGATTTCCAGCTTCCGGAATATGATCTGCGCCGCAAGGACGGCCAGTACGAGCTGCATTTCCATGGACCGTGGTCGCACACGACCATGTGGGAAATTCCCGCACTTGCCATCATCAACGAGCTGCGTTCGCGCGCGGCGATGAAGAACCTCGGACCGTTTTCGCTCGACGTGCTTTATGCGCGCGCCAAGGCGAAGATGTGGAGCAAGGTTGAACGCCTGCGCCAGCTGCCGGGGCTGAAGATTTCCGACTTCGGCACGCGCCGCCGCCATTCCTTCCTGTGGCAGCGCTGGTGCGTCGAAGCGCTGAAGGAAGGCATCGGCGATGCCTTCACCGGCACCAGCAATGTGCTTCTGGCCATGGATACCGATCTTGAAGCACTTGGCACCAATGCGCATGAATTGCCGATGGTGCTGGCAGCTCTTGCCGGGAGTGACGAGGAACTGCGCTCAGCCCCTATCGCGTGCTGCAGGACTGGAACCGTTACTATGGCGGCAATCTTCTGATCGTTCTGCCCGATGCTTTCGGCACGGCTGCCTTCCTGCGCAATGCGCCGGACTGGGTTGCCGACTGGACCGGCTTCCGCCCCGACAGTGCCCCGCCCATCGAAGGCGGCGAGCGCATCATCGAATGGTGGAAGTCACGTGGCAAGGACCCGCGTGAAAAGCTGCTGATCTTTTCCGACGCGCTCGATGTGGACACGATCGAGGAGACTTACCGTCACTTCGAAGGGCATGTGCGCATGAGCTTCGGCTGGGGCACCAATCTCACAAATGATTTTGCAGGCTGTGCCCCGAAGGAAATCGAAGGGCTGAACGCGATTTCGCTCGTCTGCAAGGTGACCGATGCCAACGGCCATCCGGCGGTCAAGCTTTCCGACAATCCGCAAAAGGCGACCGGAGACCCGAAGGAAGTGGCGCGTTATCTCAAGTTCTTCGGAAATGAGGAGCGGGTGGAGCAGCTCGTCCGCGTGTGACGAGCTGCAACGAATAACTATTCCATCAACCGTGCGGTGCCGGAAACGCGGATAGAGCCGCCGCGCTCATTGCCGATCTGGGCGCGCAGATGTGACGGACTGCCCATATCCTCGCCCTGAAAGACTTCGATCTCGCCGCCATGCGGCCAGCCGCTATCACGCAGATAGGCGGCAAAGGCCGCGTGTGGCCGCGCCAGTCGCCGGGTCTTCATAAACTCCGCCGGAGGCAAACGGGTTGCGGCTGTGGAAGCGCTTCGGCGTCTCGGAATAGATGAGCAGGATCGTCGTCCAGCCTTGCCGCTTCATCAGGATGCGCCCGCGCACCATGTCGTAATGCATCGAAGCCAGCTTTTCGCGTGAACGAAGCGGAAGCACGATATGGTCCGCCCCGGCATGGATCAGGGCGGGTGCCAGACCGGGTGCCAGATCATCTTGTTCGAAACTGAATAGTGCCAGCGCCTGTTCCACTTCCGCATCATTGGCGGCACGCTGGCGCGTCGGTGGCGATTGCAGGCTGGCCGCAAACAGCTCGCCTTCCTTGCGGCCTTCGACGCTGATATCGCCATTGTTGAGCTTGAGTGCGAAACGTCCATCGCCCATGCGCATGGCCAACGCGGCGCCGAGAGCAATGGTAGCGTGACCGCAGAACGGCACTTCCATTTCCGGTGCAAAATAGCGAACGCGCCAGCTATCGTCCTCCGGCGCAGCAAAGACGGTTTCGGAAAAGCCCACATCCTTTGCGATTTTCTGCATATCTTGCGGGGAGGGGAGGCGATCGGCAATCAACACTCCAGCGGGATTGCCGCCCTGATTGCCTTGCGAAAAGGCAGCAATGCGCAACACGTCCATGGTTTCTCCTCGCCAGTCTGATTCGTGTCCCGCCCACCCCTATAAAAGGCGTGAAATGTGGCTGGTCAAGCAGTCTGTCGGCTAGCGGAAACTATCAACAGCATAGGTCTTTCCATTTCCTCCGACAGTGCTGGCCATGCCGCGATCTGCTCTGGCGACGGATGCCATTCCTCCAGCCGGTTGATGGCAAATCCGGCCTCAATCAGCGCATTGACGGAGGTGCTGAGGCGGCGGTGATATTTAATGACACCCTCTGCCAGCCAATCGGTTCGCCTTTCAGCTTCCACTGCATAATGATCGACCGGCCAGCGCTTCCGGCCGTTGCCTTCCTCGATCCAGCCCGGCGTAAGCGGCGCCATGAAGATCGGATGCTCAATCGTGAAAACAAAGCAACCTTCTGGCCGCAAAGCCGCATGGATCGCTTTCAAAAGACGCGGAAAGTTGCGGATATAGTGAAAGGCCAAAGAACTGTAGACGAGATCGAAGCTTGCTTCTGGAAGTTCCAGCCCTTCCATGTCGGCCTGAATGTAGCGAACGGCGTCATCCTGTGTGTCGCGGCGTGCGCGTTCGAGCATGTTTTCTGAAAGGTCGTAGCCGATGACGGATGCAGCACCCTGTTCGCGAGCAAAGCGGCAAAACCAGCCGAAACCACAACCGAGATCGGCAACGTTACGGCCGGTCAGGTCGGGCAAGAGCGAGCGGACAAAGGGCCATTCAGGCGCGCCTTCCAGCCCATACACGGAACGTGGCAACTGGCTGTAAGCGGCGAAGAAATCGTCGCGATCATAAATATTCTGGGACATGGTCTATCGTTCGGTCAGTGCGAGTTTTGCCCCGAGCGCGACGAAGGCGGCAGCAAAGCTGCGGCGCATCCATGCAAGCACAGCGGGGCGCGAGATGATCTGGTTACGGACGGCGGCTGCGAACACACCGTAGAGCGCAAACACCACGAATGTCATCGCCATGAAGACGAGAGACAGTTCCACCATACGGTCAACCGTCCCGCCCTGCTGCCTATTTACGAACTGCGGCAGGAAGGCAAAGAAGAATATCGACAGTTTGGGGTTCAGCAGATTGACGAGGATCGCCGACCAGATGACCTCACGGTCCGAACGCGGCGCGTCGTTGGTTTCGATCTTCAGTGTGCCATGTTCCTTGAGCGTCATCCACGCCATATAGAGCAGATAGGCAACGCCTGCATATTTGATGACCTCGAAAGCAAGTGCGCTGGTATGGAGCAGAGCCGCCAGCCCCGTCACGGCAGCCAGCATATGCGGTACGATGCCGAGCGTGCAGCCTAGCGCGGCAATGACCGAGGCCCGTGCGCCACGGGACAGCCCTGCCGCAAGCGTTACCAGAACGCCAGTACCGGGCGATGCAACGATGATGAAGGATGTCAGCAGAAATTCGATGCTCATGATGTTCTGGACTCCTGTTCGGACCTTGTCGGAAAAGGTTGACGCAGGCCGGACGCATCATGTCACGGCTTTGCCTTGCGTCAATCCTTCATCTCATGTGCCCATGGCGGGTTTGCACCTGCACGCGAGACGGTGACGGCAGCAGCCCGGACCCCGAGCGCGACGGCGGAATGAATCTGGTCTTCAGTCAGTTCGGCAAGCGCGTCCTTGTCGAGAAGGCCCTGATTGTGAAGGCTGGCGAGAATGCCCGCATTGACCGTGTCGCCCGCGCCAACGGTGTCGATCACGTCCACTTTCACACCCGGCACGCGCACGGTTGCCTTGGTCGTATAGGCGTCAGCGCCATGCGCGCCCCCGGTGATGACCACCAGTTTCGGTCCGAGCTTCAGCCATTCGGCTGCGATTTCGTCGTGACTGCCCTTTTCGCCAAAACCGGGCGAGGTCTTCGTCTGAAAGTTTCACGATATCGGCGAGCGCGATCATGCGCTTCAGGCGCGCCAGATGTTTTTCGCGGTCGGTGATGAAGCCAGCACGGATATTCGGGTCGAGGAACATAACCCGCCTTGGTGCCTCACGCCCCATCAGCGCTTCATAGACGCTGCCGCACGGTTCAGAAATCAGGCTGATGCAGCCGAACAGCATGGCGTCGATGGCATCATCGACATAGGGCATGTCGCTCTCGGCCAACATGCGGCCAGCAGTATTTTCATCATAGAAGGCGTAACGCGCCTGCCCATCGACCAGACGCACGAAAGCCAGTGTCGTTGGTCGATCCGAGATTGCGGCGAAGGAATAATCGACATTGGATCGCGCCAGATTATCGCGCAGCACCTCGCCGAAAAAAAAATCGGACGAAATGCCTGAAAAGAAACCGGTCGGGACTTCGAGGCGTCCAAGCGCGATGGCCGTGTTGAAGACGGAGCCACCTGCGAAAGGCTGGAACGCGGTTTCCCCCGCTGCGGTTTCGCGTGGCAGCATGTCGATCAGGGATTCACCGCAGCAAAGGATCATGGAAGCGTCACTCGGAAGTTAAATCGATTGAATGGAGATAAACAAAAGCGCAAAAGAATTTCAATCTCCGCGCTTTGTTAAGATGTCAGACGTGCTGGCCGCCATTGATATGAATTTCCGAACCCGTCACATAGGATGAGGCCTCGGAGCAGAGGAAGTAGATGGTTTCCGCCACTTCCGATGTCTTGCCGAGGCGGCGCATCGGAAGCTGTTCCACCAGCTTGTCGGTTCCCGGTGAAAGGATCGCCGTATCGATTTCTCCCGGTGCAATGGCATTGACGCGGATACCGTAAGGGCCGAAGTCGGAGGCCATTTCGCGGGTCAGGGCAGCAAGTGCGGCCTTCGATGTAGCATAGGCGGTTCCGGCAAAGGGGTGCACGCGGCTACCCGCGATCGAGGTCACATTGACCACCGAGCCATGTGCAGCCTCGAGTTCCTTGAACAGGCCACGTGCCAGCATGATCGAGGCAAGGAAGTTGACCTGAAATACATCGCGCCAGACCGCCATGGGCGTTTCGATGGAATTCATGCGGCGTCCGCCCTCCGCCTTCGGCGAAATGCCTGCATTGTTGACCAGTGCATGAAGTTTGCTGCCATCGGCTTCGAGACGGCGGCGGATTTCGGCGATTGCCTTGCCGACATCTTCCTGATCGGCGAGGTCGACCTTGATGTGATCTTCCGGACCGGCGGGCGGGGGCAATTGTCGGAAAAATCCTGTCGCGAGCAGGTGATGACGCGCCACCCGGCCCGCGAAAAACGCTTCACCGTCGCATGGCCGATGCCACGGCTGGCACCGGTCAGGACCAGAGTTTTACGTTCGGTATCCGCCTTGGGAGTATCGGAACCGGCAACGTCTGTTTTGGTGACTTGGGACATGGAAACCTCGCTCTCCAATCTTGAATAGACCAAGCCGTTCAAGATTTCGAGGGGAATTAAAGCGCATCACGAAAAGTGTGAAACGGTTTTCGGTTTTAATGCGCGTTAGCGGAAATAGTGAGAGCGCCGATCTGATTCAGTCAGATCGAAACGCGCTCAAACAAGCTTGTATTGAAGCTGCTTCACTTGATCGCGAGTAAAGGCCGCCAGTGGCGGCCTCTATTGATGTTACTGTGAATTACCCATGATGATATCGAGCAATGTCGTGGATTTTCCCGGCTGCTGCGGCTGCCCGCCGCCCACATCGCCCGGCGGCATCGGGCGGTAATTGTCATTGGCATTGGCCGGGTAAGTCGCAGCTCCGGGCTGTTCGGCCAGTGGGCGGCCCGTCTCATTCGACTGCTGGATACCGCTGCGGGCAGCGGAATCCGGAGCAGGTGGCCAGTAGCCGTCATCACCATTAGCGGCCATCGGCTGATTGCCATAGGAATCCTGCGGCATCATGCCGGGATCGTAAGGCGCATTCGGATCGATGCCGTCGCTGCCACCGGGAACGACGTTCTGGATATCGTAATGGCCGGGAAGCTCGGCAACCGGCACGCCCTTATGTGCTTCCTTCATGAAGTTTTTCCGGGCGGCGACCGGCAGGGTCGAACCGAACACGCGCTTCATGCCCTTGCCGTCATCATTGCCGAACCATACACCGGTTGTGAGGTTGGCCGTATAGCCGACAAACCACGCATCGCGGAAATTCTGACTGGTGCCGGTCTTGCCTGCTGCGGGCCAGCCGAAGGCGGCGCGCTTTGCCGTCCCGTCTTCCACCGTGCGCCGCAGCATGGCGTTCATCATGCCGACATTGCGTTCATCGATGACACGCGGGCCAACGCCATCTTCCTTCTGATAAAGAACCTTGCCGTCGGAATCCGTCACCTTGGTGATGAAATAGACCGGCGCGCGATAGCCGCCATTGGCAAAGGGCACATAGGCATCGGTCAGTTCCAACAGGGTCACTTCCGACGTGCCGAGTGCCAGCGAGGCATTGGCTTCGAGTTTGGACTGAACGCCGAGCCGGTGGGCCGTGTCGATCACGGTCTGCGGGCCGACTTCCATCACGAGCTGCGCCGCAACGGAGTTCAGTGAATGAGAAAGGGCGGTAGCCAGCGTCACCTGTCCCATATATTTGCCGTTATCGTTGCTCGGTGTCCATTTGCCAATACGAACCGGAGCATCGTTGCGTACCGAGTCCGGTGTCCGGCCTTGTTCGAGCGCTGTCAGATAGACGAAGGGCTTGAAGGATGATGCAGGTTGGCGGTGAGCATCGGTGACACGGTCGAACTGGCTTGTGGCGTAATCGACACCGCCGACCATGGCGCGCACTGCGCCAGTACTGTCAATGGAAACGAGCGCGCCCCGGCTGGCATTCATCTTTTTCCCATTTTGGGAAATCTGGTCCTTGATCGCCTCTTCGCCTGCGCGCTGCAGGTTCAGATCAATGGTGGTCTGGACGGTGATGTCTTCCTTCGCTTCACCGATCAGCTCGGGTAGTTCCGCCACAACCTTGTCGGCAACATAGTTTTCCGAGCCCTGCCAGTAGGATGGCGCGCGCGTCATCGGTTCGCTTTCGGCGATGGCCATCTGGCTGTCGTATATCATGCCTTCCTCGCGCATGGCACCCAGCACCAGCTTGGCACGTGCGGCGGCGGCTTCCGGATCACGGGCAGGTGACAGACGAGACGGTGCCTTCAGAAGACCGGCAAGGGTTGCCGCTTCCATCAGGTTCACATCCTTGGCGGGCTTGCTGAAATAACGCCGGGAGGCCGCATCAACACCGAAAGCGCCGGAACCGAGATAGACCCGGTTCAGATACATCTCAAGAATCTGGTCCTTGGTATATTTGTGCTCAAGCCAGAGCGCGAGCATGACTTCCTGCACCTTGCGCTCAAGTGTGCGGTCGGGGGAGAAAGAAAGAGGTTCTTGGCAAGCTGCTGGGTCAGCGTCGATCCGCCCTGAACAGCGCGGCCTGAAACAACATTGGTTACAACCGCACGGGCAAGGCCAATGGGGTCAATGCCGAAATGCGAATAGAAGCGGCGATCCTCGATAGCGATGACGGCCTTCGGGATAAAGGGCGACATTTCATGCAGGCCCACGGCCTCGCCGCCGGTAGTCCCGCGATTGGCGATCAGGTTTCCGTTGACGTCAACGATACGCACATTCGGTGGACGATCAGGAATGGCCCAATCCGTCGTCGGCGGCATCTTGGCTGCGAAATAGACCAGCATGCCTGCAAAGGCGATACCGCCCCAGAGGCCAAGTACGAGGCACCAGTAGATCGAGCGGCGCAGAAAGCCGAAAAAGCCACGCGGCTTCTTCTTGCCACGTCGTGAAGCACGTGGTTCCGGTTCTTCGGATTGCCTGCGTCGGCGCTGCTGTGAGCGTGCCATGCGATCCTCCTCGTCGACGCGAAAAACCTCGTCATCTTTTTTTTCTCTTCGCCACCGAAGGAAGGTTCGATGCGCCGGTTTTATCGTCATGCGATGTCATGTCAGCCCGGATCCGCCCACCCGTTCGCCGGTCCAATCATGATGCAGACCGGTCATTCTGAATAATGTTTGCGTGCTTTACGGGATTTTGTGCCGCAAAAGCAAATAAGGGCCTAATCCGGTGCAGGGTAAATGCGGCAGTTTAAAGGGACGTAAATCGTTCACACACAAAAAGGCTCCGCGGGGGGCGGAGCCCGGTGCTGGCGACGACCGCAAGCAGGGAAGCGCCAAGTAGAATTTTGAACTTCATCGAAAACTCCTATAAAATATGCTCGATATGGATTTTTAAACAGTATTTCTATGTCATGATGTATGAAACATTATGGAGATATGAATATAGTTTAGAAAAAACTTAATATACAATTTGTTATTATTCAATTTTTCTTTAATAAAAAGCAAACTCCGAATGTTTTTCGTTCTATGTATTTTAGTTATCAATAAATTTTATCCAAATAAATTCAGGCGTATGCCAACGAAAAAAGGCCGCGATGCGGAGCCTTTTCAGATATGTTTTCAATCAGAATTAGAACTTATATGCGACGCCGAGGCGTACTTCGTTGGTCTTGAAGTCCTGATTGACATTCAGGCCGCCAAACTCAATGTCCTTATCGCCATAGTCGGTGTAGCGATATTCGAGGCGAACGATCAGGTTGTCGGTTGCGGCATAGTCAACGCCGGCGCCTGCAGTCCAGCCGGTAAGCGTCTTGCTTTCGGAGAAGCTGCCGATACCGTCAATGCTGCCGCTGTTTTTGATGTTGCCGAATGCAACACCACCGGCGAGGTAGGGCATGAAGCGATCAACCGCATAACCGACGCGTGCGCGAACGGCACCGGACCAGCGAAGCTTGGTTTCGAAATCGCCAACTGCGAGGTCACCGCTGTAGACATCGATGTCCTTGGAAACATCGTTGTAGGTCACGTCGCCGTCGATACCGAGAACGATGCTGTTGCCGAGATCGAAGTTGTAACCGGCATAGATGCCGCCGAGGAAGCCATCCGGCTTGACGTTGCCAAAGCTATAGACGTCACCGCTGAAATCGGACTTGCCCCAGCCGTAGCCGATCTGGCCACCGATGTAAGCACCGCTCCGGGTAAAGGTTGGTGCAACCACAACCGGAACTGGTTCCTGCTCGATGACAGCGTCGGCAGCCTTTGCGCCTGTAGCGACCACAAGGGCGACAGTCGATGCAAGAAGAAGGGCCTTGAGCTTCATGATAAACCTCCTGAAGGAAAGTCTCAGAACCAATATTTGTCCTTAATATAAGCGATTACTGTCAAAAGTCTGTAGCAAACGAGACACATCAAGGGGAATGTCGCCAGAGCGGTACACGTTAGCGTGAGCACCCTGTGAGGAGTCTTGACGTCGTCAGGCGCAATATGGCGCAGGCACGCGTAAGTTATGCCGGATGTAATTCCGCCGTTGTCGCGTTATAGAAGGCGACAGAACTTGCGGGGAAAACGGAAATGCATGACGCCAAGGGCATGAATGGGCGGGTCGACTGGGTCGATATTGCCAAGGGTATCTGCATCATCTTCGTGGTCATGATGCATTCGACGCTGGGCGTGGAGAAAGCAGCCGGTGCCCGGGGCTGGATGCAGTATGTGGTCGCCTTTGCCAAACCCTTCCGTATGCCGGATTTCTTCATGATATCAGGCTTGTTTCTCAGTCTTGTGATCGACCGGCCATGGCGGCGTTATCTCGACCGCAAGGTCGTGCATTTTCTCTATTTCTATATTCTGTGGCTGACGATCCAGTTTGCACTCAAGGCACCGGGCATTGCCAGCGAAGCCGGAGTTTCCGGTGTGGTGAACGCCTATCTGATGGCGTTCATCGAACCGTTCGGAACGCTCTGGTTCATCTATATCCTGCCTGTTTTTCTTCATCGCGACACGGCTTTTTGAAGCGCGTGCCGGTAGGCGTGACCTTTACGGCGCTGGCATTTCTCGAAATCCTGCCGATCCATACGGGTTGGATTATGGTCGACGAGTTCTGCTCCCGTTTCGTCTATTTCTATGCGGGTTATGCTTTTGCTCCCGCCATCTTCCGGGCTGCGGACTGGCTTCGACAGCGCCCGCTCATCGGTGTTGCCGGACTGCTGGTCTGGGGCTTGATCGAATATAAGTTCGTCTTCATGCCAGTGCCGGAAAGCCTTGCCGCGCTGATATCACCCGCAAGCGACCTTCTGGATGGGCGGGGCGCAATCAGCGATCTGCCGGTCGTTTCACTTCTCCGGGCACGGTGGGTGCGCTGGCAATCATTTGCATATCTTCGCTCCTCAGCCTGCTGTCGGCCAGAAACTGGCTGCATCAAGGCTTGAGCTGGCTCGGTGCGCATTCGATTGTCGTCTATCTGGCTTTCTTCCTGCCGATGGCCATTGCCCGCACAGCGCTGCTGAAACTCGGCATTGGCGATATCGGTACAGTCTCGCTCCTGACGACAGCCAGCGGCGTCATCGGTCCGGTCATTCTTTATGGCTTTATCCAGTGGAGCGGTTACGGACAGTTTCTGTTCCGCCGTCCCGGCTGGGCCTATATCGATCAGGCGCCGCAAAAGAAGACGGCGGCTACCGCCGCCGTTTGATCTCATCACGAATGGGCGAAAATGTCGTCCTCGGGCCAGCCCATCAGATCGAGTTCCGAGCGCGTTGGCAGGAACTTGAAGCAGGCTTCGGCCTGTTTCGCACGGCCATCGCGTTCCAGCCGCTGATCGAGCACGGCTTTCAGACGATGCAGATAGAGCACGTCGGAAGCCGCATATTCGAGCTGCGCAGCTGACAGTGTTTCCGCTCCCCAGTCCGATGATTGCTGCTGCTTGGAAATCGAAACGTCGAGAAGCTCGTTGCAAAGCTCTTTCAGGCCATGGCGGTCCGTATAGGTACGGGTCAGCTTCGATGCGATCTTGGTGCAGAACACAGGTTGCGGCATGGTGCCGAAAGCCTGTGCCAGCACGGCCAGATCGAAGCGGCCAAAATGAAAGATCTTGGTGATCGAGCGATCCTTCAGAAGCTTGACCAGATTGGGGGCCTTCTTCTGACCGGCTTCAATCTGAATCACATCTGCCGTGCCGTCACCGGGTGAAATTTGCACCACGCAAAGCCGGTCGCGATGCGGGTTCAGGCCCAGCGTTTCGGTGTCGATGGCGACCGCATCGACCTGATAGTTATCGAGGTTCGGCAGATCGTTCTTGTGAAAACGGATGGTCATTCAATTATCCTTACTTCGCGGCAGTAGCCGCCATAATACGCGACCTACTTGGCGGCGATAGCCGCCATAATACGTGCCCAAGAGCGTTGTCCCTTGTGGAAGGAGTTCAGCTCGTATTTTTCATTGGGCGAATGGATGCGGTCATCTTCGAGGCCAAAGCCCACCAGCAGCGATTCCATGCCGAGGAACTTGTCGAAGTCGCCGACAATCGGGATTGAGCCGCCCATGGCGATCAACACGGCTGGCTTCGGCCATTCGTCGGAAAGCGCATCCTTGGCCTTAGAAACAAGCGGTGAATCGTAGGGTAGCTGGATGGCTGGCGAGCCGCCATGCGGATGGAACTCGACCGAACAATCGGCTGGCAGACGTTCCTTGACGAACGTGCGGAAGGCTTCGCGGATTTTGACGGGGTCCTGCTTGTGGACAAGACGGAACGAAACCTTGGCGGAAGCTTCCGCTGCAATGACGGTCTTGAAGCCTTCGCCGGTATAGCCGCCGGTGATGCCGTTGACTTCAGCGGTCGGGCGCGCCCATGTCAGTTCCAGAACGCTGCGGCCTTTTTCGCCGGATGGAATGGACAGACCGATCGGACCGAGGAAGTTTTCAGCCGTGCGGCCAAGGCTTTCCCATGACTTCAGAATCTGCGTCGGTGTTTCTTCTACGCCCTCATAGAAATCGGGAACTGTCACACGTCCGGTTTCGTCGTGCAGGTCGGCCAGAATTTTTGTCAGGATGTGGATCGGGTTCGCCGCAGCACCGCCGAAGAAGCCGGAATGGAGATCGCGATCGGCTGCCTTGATGACGATCTCCTCGCCGACGAGACCGCGCAAGCCCACGCTGATGGCAGGTGTTTCTGCGTCCCACATGGCCGTGTCGCAGACGAGTGCCACATCGGCCTTCAGCTCTTGCTTGTTGGCGTCGAGGAACGGCTTCAGCGATGGCGAGCCGGATTCCTCTTCACCTTCAAACAGGAGTGTCACCTTGACTGGCAGATTGCCATTGATCGCCTTGTATGCGCGACAGGCTTCCACAAAGGTCATGAGCTGGCCCTTGTCGTCGGACGTGCCGCGACCGGTCAGGATCTTGCGGCCATTACCCACGTCCTTGATAGCCGGATCGAAAGGATCGTTTTCCCAAAGATTTAGCGGATCGACCGGCTGCACGTCATAGTGACCATAGAACAGCACGTGCGGCGCATCCGGTGTCGCGCCTTCATGATGGGCAACCACCATTGGGTGGCCGGGCGTGTCGCGCACACTGGCATCGAAACCGATTGTCTTCAAATCTCCGACGAGCCATTCCGCAGCCTTGCGGCAATCGGCCTTGTAGGCCGGGTCGGTCGAAATCGACTTGATCCGCAAAAGATCGAACAGGCGATCGAGGCTCTGATCGAGATTGGCGTCGAGGTGGCTGAGTACTTTGTCGAGCGATTGCGCAGACGATTGCTGGGACATGGAAACTTCCTGACGAGTCGTAACGTAAACTGGCGGCACACTACAACCAGCGTCGTCAGGATGAAACCCGGTTTGGAAGAAAGAAGAGCCTCGATAAAATGAATTGGCCGTTACGGTGAGGGGGTACCGCAACGGCCATGTCACTACACTCAAAGCGGCAGCCCGGAGAGGGGAATGAGGCTACCGCTAACATCCGGCATCCAACGGGGACGGGTCAGAAAACCGGCGACCGACGAACTGTCGATGATTGAGATTTGGCCTTTCAACTGTGGCTATTCAAGGGCACGGAAGATTACAAATCTGTAACAAACGTGTTACCGCGACGTGATGGATTTTCTTTCACGTGGACGGATGTTTCTCCTGACACGGGAGTGGTTTTCTTTAGGCGTCATTTCCTCTAATTCTAGCTTATGAAAAAAGGTGATCATCTCTTTCTCGTTGACGGTTCGGGCTATATTTTCCGCGCCTATCATGCCCTGCCACCGCTGACCCGCAAGACGGATGGTCTGCCGGTCGGCGCCGTCTCGGGCTTCTGCAACATGCTATGGAAGCTCTTGAAAGATGCGCGCAACACCGATGTGGGCGTGGTGCCGACCCATTTCGCGGTCATCTTCGATTATTCGTCGAAGACGTTCCGCAATGAAATCTATCCTGAATACAAGGCCAATCGCACCGCGCCGCCGGAAGATCTCATTCCCCAGTTCGGCCTCATCCGTCAGGCAACGCGCGCGTTCAATCTGCCCTGCATCGAGAAGGAAGGTTTCGAGGCTGACGACCTGATCGCGACCTATGCCCGTATTGCCGAGCAGGCTGGCGGCGATGTCACCATCGTTTCGTCCGACAAGGATCTCATGCAACTCGTGACGTCAAGCGTATCGATGTATGACAGCATGAAGGACAAGCAGATTTCGATCCCGGAAGTGATCGAGAAATGGGGCGTTTCGCCGGAAAAGATGATCGACCTGCAATCGCTTACTGGCGACAGCACCGACAATGTTCCCGGCATTCCGGCATCGGGCCGAAGACGGCGGCGCAATTGCTGGAAGAATTCGGCGATCTCGATACGCTTCTGGTCCGCGCTTCCGAAATCAAGCAGAACAAGCGTCGCGAGAACATTCTGGCGTTTGCCGACCAGACGAAGATTTCGCGCGAGCTGGTTACACTCAAGACTGACGTGCCGCTGGATGTCGATCTGGACAGTCTGGTGCTGGAGCCGCAGAACGGCCCGAAGCTGATCGGCTTCCTGAAGGCTATGGAATTCACTTCGCTCACCCGCCGGGTGGCCGAGGCGACTGACACCGACGCATCGGCTGTCGAGCCGTGCCATGTGGAGACAGACTGGGGCGCAGACGCTCATGGTCCCGATGTCGATGTTCCCGCCAAAGCTGATAATGCTGCGTCGCAACCGACACCCGCTGTCGCTGCCTTGGATCAGGGCTACACGCCGAAGGCGCTCGCAGAAAAGCGGGCGACAGAAGCTACCGCACAGACAATCGATACGGGCGCTTATACCTGCATTCGCGATATCGCCACGCTGAAACTCTGGCTCGCAGAGGCGGTTGAAACCGGTGTTTTGGCCTTCGATACGGAAACGACGTCGCTTGATCCGATGCAGGCGGAGCTGGTTGGTTTTTCTCTGGCCTTGGCGCCGGGCAGAGCCGCTTATATTCCGCTCCAACACAAGTCTGGCGCCGGTGATCTTCTCGGCGGCGGCATGGTCGAAGGACAAATTCCGCGGGATGAGGCGCTGGCCGCTTTGAAGATCGTGCTTGAGGATGCTTCCGTTCTCAAGATCGCGCAGAACATGAAATATGACTGGCTGGTCATGCGCCGCCATGGGATCAATACAGTCTCGTTCGACGATACGATGCTGATTTCCTATGTGCTTGATGCTGGCACGAGTAGCCATGGCATGGACCCGTTGTCCGAGCGTTGGCTCGGTCATACGCCAATTCCCTATAAGGACGTGGCGGGAAGCGGCAAGAGCGCTGTCAGCTTCGATATGGTCGATCTCGACCGTGCCACGGCTTATGCGGCAGAAGACGCCGATGTGACCTTGCGCCTGTGGCAAGTTCTGAAACCGCGTCTTGCAGCTGAAGGACTGATGTCGGTCTATGAACGTCTGGAACGTCCGCTGGTCGATGTTCTGGCGCGCATGGAAGAACGCGGCATTGCCGTTGACCGCCGGTACTGTCGCGTCTTTCCGGCGATTTGGCACAGGCTGCCGCTGCCTATGAAGACGAGATTTACGAACTGGCAGGTGAAAGATTCAATATCGGTTCGCCCGGGCAGCTTGGCGATATTCTGTTTGGCAAGATGATTTTGTCGGGCGCGTCGAAGACCAAGACCGGTCAATGGTCCACGTCTGCGCAGGTGCTGGAAGACCTTGCTGCGGAAGGTCATCCGCTGCCGCGCAAGATCGTCGACTGGCGTCAGCTCACCAAGCTCAAATCCACCTATACCGATGCGCTACCGGGGTTCATCAACCCTGAGACCAAGCGTGTTCATACGTCCTATGCGATGGCGTCCACTTCGACCGGACGTCTTTCGTCATCCGACCCGAACCTGCAAAATATTCCGGTTCGCACCGCAGAAGGCCGCAAGATCAGGACAGCCTTCATTGCCGAACCCGGTAACAAGCTGGTTTCTGCCGATTACAGCCAGATCGAACTGCGCGTGCTGGCCCATGTGGCCGATATCGCGCAACTGAAACAGGCCTTTGCCGACGGCATAGACATTCACGCCATGACGGCATCCGAAATGTTCGGTGTGCCGGTGGAAGGTATGCCGTCGGAAGTGCGTCGACGCGCCAAGGCAATCAATTTCGGCATCATCTATGGCATTTCCGCATTCGGTTTGGCAAACCAGTTGTCGATTCCGCGCGAAGAAGCAGGGCAATATATTCGGACCTATTTCGAGCGCTTCCCCCGCATCAAGGACTACATGGAGGCGACCAAGGCTTTCGCGCGTGAGCATGGTTATGTCGAAACGATTTTCGGCCGCCGTGCGCATTATCCCGATATCAGGGCATCCAACCCGCAGGTCCGCGCTTTCAACGAGCGCGCTGCCATCAATGCGCCAATACAGGGTTCCGCCGCCGACATTATCCGCCGCGCCATGATCCGCATGGAAGATGCGCTGGCGGAGCAAAAATCTTGCCGCGCGCATGTTGTTGCAAGTGCACGATGAACTGATCTTCGAAGTGCCTGATAATGAAGTCGAAAAGACCATACCGGTCGTTCGTCACATTATGGAAAATGCGGCGATGCCTGCCGTCTCGCTTGCTGTACCGCTGCATGTCGATGCGCGCGCAGCGCATAACTGGGATGAGGCGCATTAGAGCGCATTCCGAAAAGTGTGAAACGGTTTTCGGGCCAAATGCGCGTCAAAAAAGACCAGAGCGGCGGTACGATTCAATCGGATCGAATTGCGCTCTGAGGTTTGGCCGGTTGACCTGAGCGGTCCAACCCTATAGGGAAGCATCAATTCTGTTGCTTCGGTGGTCGTCAGGGGAGTCGTGGACAAGTGGGTTCACGACCAATGGGTATACGGCTTGAGAAGCTTTTTTTCGTGAAAGTGGTTCATGTCTTTGCCCGAAACCATCGCTCCGGCTCTGTCCGGAGCATTAGCCGCTCGCGGTTATAATACACTCACCGCCGTTCAAAACGCCGTTCTGGCGCCTGAAACGCTTGATGCCGATCTTCTCGTTTCCGCACAGACCGGATCAGGCAAGACGGTCGCTTTCGGCCTCGCAATGGCCAACACCATCCTCGAAGACGAGCTGCGTTTCAGCGATGCCGGTGCGCCGCTTGCCATGATCATCGCGCCGACGCGCGAACTGGCACTTCAGGTTCGCCGCGAGCTGGAATGGCTTTATGCCGATACCGGCGCGCGCATCGCATCCTGCGTTGGCGGTATGGATATCCGCACCGAGCGTCGCGCGCTGGAACGTGGCGCTCATATCGTTGTCGGTACGCCGGGACGTCTACGCGATCACATTACCCGTGACGCTCTCGACATGTCGGAGCTGCGTGCTGTCGTTCTCGATGAAGCCGACGAAATGCTCGACATGGGCTTTCGCGAAGATCTCGAATTCATCCTCGGCGAAGCACCGGAAGACCGCCGCACGCTGATGTTCTCGGCAACCGTGCCGAAGCAGATTGCCCAGCTTGCCAAGCGCTTCCAGAACGATGCACTTCGCCTCACCGTCCAGAGCGAAACCAGCCAGCACGCCGATATCGACTATGTCGCCATGCCGGTGCCGCCGCATGAGCGCGACCACGCGATCATCAATACGCTGCTCTATTACGATTCCCAGAACTCGATCATTTTCTGCTCGACCCGCGAAGCGGGTGAAGCACATGGCAAGCCGGCTTTCCAATCGCGGCTTTGCCGTGGTTGCGCTGTCGGGCGAATTGAGCCGAGCCGAACGCAACAATGCATTGCAGGCAATGCGCGACGGTCGTGCCCGCGTCTGCGTGGCAACCGACGTTGCTGCGCGCGGCATCGATCTGCCCAATCTCGACCTTGTCATTCATGCCGATCTTCCGAACAATCCCGAGACGATGCTGCATCGTTCGGGGCGTACGGGTCGTGCCGGTCGCAAGGGCACCTGTGTGCTGGTTGTGCCGTTCTCGCGTCGCCGCACTGCAGAGCGCCTTCTGCATATGGCGAAGCTCGATGCGCAGACGGTTCCGGCACCAAGCATCGCTGCTGTTCAGGCCAAGACCAATGAGCGTATTTTGAATGCGGAAGTCTTCAACCAGCCGGTTGAAGAAGAATATCAGGATCTCCTGAAGGCGCTGACCGAGCGTTATACGCCGGAACAGATTGCCGCCGCTTTCCTCAACCGCGAAGTGGCTTCCTATCCGGCAGCGGAAGAAGTTTCCGATGCACCGGTGCATCCGGTTGGTGGCAAGAAGCCCAGAGATCGTTTTGAAAAAGGCGAACGTTCTGATCGTGGCGACCGCTTCGAACGCGGCGAGCGTCGTGAGCCGGGCGAACGTTTCGACCGCAATGCACATTTTGACGGTGTTTGGTTCTCGGTTTCTGCCGGTCGCAAGCATCGCGCCGATCCGAAGTGGCTGCTGCCGCTCATCTGCAAGGCGGGCGATGTTTCCAAGCGCGATGTCGGTTCGATCAAGATTTTTGACAATGAAACCCGCTTCGAAATCACGGCTTCGAAGGCCGATGAGTTCCGCCGTTCGGTCGAAGAACGTGGTACCGGCGAAAAGGGTCTTGTGATCCGCACTGCCGTTGCAGGTGCAGGCGGTGACGCTGCTCCGCGCGAAGGCAAGGGGTGGTTTCAAACCACGCGGCGACAAGTTCAAGGAAGGCGGCTTCCGGGATGGCTACAAGAGCGACGGCTATAAAGGCGACAAGTGGGACAAGCCACGTGATTTCTCCCGTGGAGACGACTTCAAGAAAGATGGCTTCAAAAAGGGCGGTAAAAGCCTGAAGGCGGCGGTTACAGCAAGAAGCGTCGCGGCGAGTAAATAACACGATAAAGAAAAGCCCGCTAAATAGCGGGCTTTTCTTTTGTATTATAAAACCCCGAGAAGCTTTCCGGCTCTTCGGGGTTTGTGTTTTTAAACGTCCAGATTGGCAACGCTCAGCGCGTTTTCCTGAATGAACTCGCGCCGCGGTTCCACGTCGTCGCCCATCAGGCGCGAAAAGAGTGAATCGGCATCGGTCGCATCTGTCACCTTGACCTGCAGCAGCGAACGCACGTTCGGATCGAGTGTGGTTTCCCAAAGCTGTTCGGCGTTCATTTCGCCCAAGCCTTTGTAGCGCTGCAGGGTCAGGCCCTTGCGGCCCGTCGCAAAAGATTGCGTCGAGCAGGCCCATCGGGCCGGAAAGTGTCTCTACCTTGTCCTTGCGGCGCAGCACAGGCGGCTCGGCAAAGACCTCTGACAAACGCGAAGCCACGCGATCGATCTGACGGGCATCGGCAGAACCGAGCAATGCCATGTCGAGAATGGCAATGTCCTTCACGCCGCGCACCATGCGCTCGAAGCGGTAGCCGCCATCTTCCGTTACATGTGCTTCCCAACCACGTTCGGTTTCTTCCGAGATCATGTCGAGACGCTTTGCAACAGTATCGGCGGAACGCTGTGCGGTTGCATTGTCCCTTGATGCATCCGGATGCAGGAGCCCTGCGATGGCAGCCTGCTCCACCCACGCGACGGTCATAGCGCGTGTGAAGACCCGCCAGAAGCTGACGCATAGTGCGAGCATCTTCCACCACCGAACGCAAGTCAGGCCCGGCGCGAACTTCGCCGCTTGCCATTTCCAGCTTGGCTTCTTCAAGACCTGTCTCGATGAGGAAGTCTTCGAAGGCGGCCTCGTTCTTGATGTATTGCGAGGACTTGCCGCGCGAGACCTTATAGAGCGGCGGCTGGGCGATATAGATATGGCCGCGCTCGATCAGTTCCGGCATCTGCCGGAAGAAGAAGGTTAGCAGCAATGTACGAATATGCGCGCCGTCGACGTCAGCATCGGTCATGATGATGATCTTGTGATAGCGCAGCTTGTCCGGGTTGAAACCGTGCGTTTCATCCTTGCCGATTGATGTACCGAGCGCAGTAATCAGCGTGCCAACCTGATCGGACGAGATCATGCGGTCGAAGCGGACGCGTTCCACATTGAGGATCTTTCCGCGCAGCGGCAGGATGGCCTTTGGTTTTGGCGCGAACGACCGCTCTTTGCAGAGCCACCTGCCGAGTCACCCTCGACGATAAAGATTTCAGACTTGGCCGGATCGCGCTCCTGACAGTCGGCAAGCTTGCCGGGCAGGGACGTCACGCTCAGATTGCTCTTGCGGGTGATGTCGCGCGCCTTGCGGGCAGCTTCACGTGCAGCGGCTGCCTGAATGACCTTTTCAACCACGACCTTGCCACCAGCCGGATGTTCTTCCAGCCACGTCGAAAGCGCTTCGTTGACGAGGCTTTCCACAACGGGGCGAACTTCCGAGGAAACCAGCTTGTCCTTGGTCTGCGACGAGAACTTCGGATCAGGAACCTTGACCGAAAGAACGGCGGTCAGGCCTTCGCGGCAGTCATCGCCGGTCAGCGTCACCTTTTCCTTTTTGGTCATGCCCGAAGCATCGGCATAGCCCGTCACCTGACGGGTCAGCGCGCCGCGGAAACCGGCCAGATGCGTGCCGCCATCGCGCTGCGGGATGTTGTTGGTGAAGCACAGCACCTTCTCGTGGTAGGAATCGTTCCACCACATGGCGACTTCAACCGTCATGCCGTCTTTTTCACTGCGGATATAAATCGGCTCTTCCAGAAGCGATTTCTTGCTCTGGTCGATATATTTCACGAATTCCACAAGCCCGCCATCATAGTGCAACTCATGCTCAACCACATCCGCATGACGGCGGTCGGTGAGCTTGATGCGCACACCGGAATTGAGGAAGGCGAGTTCGCGCAGGCGGCGCTCCAGCGTATCGAAATCGAATTCGACCATGCTGAAAGTATCAGGCGAGGGCAGGAAGCTGACTTCCGTACCCGTCTCCGCACCGGCATCACCGGTTACCACGAGCGGGGCATCGGCCACGCCATGGGTAAAAGCTCATCTCATGAATCTTGCCGGCACGACGGATCTTCAGCTTCAGCCAGATCGACAGCGCGTTCACAACCGAAACGCCAACTCCGTGCAGACCGCCGGAAACTTTGTAGGAATTCTGGTCGAACTTACCACCGGCGTGAAGCTGGGTCATGATGACCTCGGCCGCTGAAACGCCTTCTTCCTTATGGATGTCGGTCGGAATGCCACGACCATTATCGGTCACGGTGCAGGAGCCGTCCGGGTTGAGGGCGACAGTGACAAGCGTGGCATGTCCTGCCAGCGCTTCGTCGATCGCATTGTCCACGACCTCGTAGACCATATGATGCAGGCCGGAGCCGTCATCCGTGTCACCGATATACATGCCGGGACGCTTGCGAACAGCATCCGGGCCTTTCAGAACACGAATGGAATCCGCGCCATACTCGGCGGGGGCTTCGGAATTCATCTCGGGCATCTCGCTCATGAAAATCTTTTCGAAAAACGCGCTGCGAATGCAGCTTCAAAGATATGTCGAATCACGCGACAAACATGGCTTTAATATAGGTGCTAAAAGCTTTTTTCCAAATTTTGGCGGTAAATTTGCCGGGGATTCCGGCAGTTGGTTCATATGAGAACAGTACCGGTGCCGCTTGGCTTCTGGAACCGCCACAATTGACGCTTATATCGGGTTTGACGGGGGCGTTCTCGACCTGTTTTATGACGAAAGGAACGCTTGATGGAAATTGCGAACGTCATGAGCGAAAGACCGGTTCCATTTGTGCCGCCCGCACCGCGCCCGCGCGAAAAGCCGGTGGGGCGTTTCGAGATGATGCGGGTCGTCTACAAGAACCCGCTCGAGCTTTGGGGAGCCTTCCTATAACGAGCGGTGGATTTCCGTCAGTTGGTTCGGCATGAAAACCATCATCGCCAATGATCCGGGGCTGATCCGCCATGTGCTGGTCGACAATGCAGCCAATTATCCCATGTCCGCCATTCGTCAGCGCGTGCTACGCCCCTTGTTGCGCGACGGCCTGCTGACGGCTGAAGGCCGGTGTGGAAGCGGTCGCGAAAAGCCATGGCGCCGGTTTTCACGCCGCGTCATATCGGTGGTTTTGCCGAGGCCATGCGCGACCGGTCGCTGCAGTTCGTTGAGCGATACAAGACCCCCGGTACGATTACCGATGTCGCCCATGACATGACGCTCCTGACCTATGATATTCTGGCGGAGACGCTGTTTTCCGGCGAGATCGCAGGCGATCCAAACGACTTCGCCCACCAGATCGACAAGCTGTTCGAGACCATGGGGCGGGTCGATCCGTTCGACCTTCTGGGGCTGCCCGACTGGCTGCCGCGCCTCACGCGGTTGCGCGGACAGCAATCGCTTGGTTTCTTCCGCGAGCTGGTCTCAAACACGATCGCGCTGCGTAAAACGCGCATGGACAAGGGCGAAGACGTGCCGAGCGACTTCCTCACCCTGCTGTTGCGGGCCGAAGGACCGGACGGCCTGAGCCGCTCCGAAATCGAGGACAACATCATCACCTTCATTGGTGCCGGTCACGAGACGACCGCCCGTGCGCTTGGCTGGACGCTTTATCTGCTCGCGAAGGCACCGCGTGAACGCGAGCGCATCGAATTGGAAATCGACGGATTTTTTGCAAAAGGCGGACGTGATCTGCCGCCGCAGGAATGGCTGGCATCGCTGCCTTTCACACGTGCGGCCTTCGAGGAAGCTATGCGACTATATCCGCCAGCGCCGTCGATCAATCGCGAGGCGGCAACCGACGATACATACGATGACTTGCAAATCCCGAAGGGCGCGACCGTACTGGTTATGCCATGGGTCATTCATCGTCATAGGCTCTACTGGGACCAGCCGGACGCTTTCATGCCTGACCGCTTCTGGCCCGAAAACCGCGACAAGCTCGACCGTTTCCAATATTTGCCTTTTGGGGCAGGCCCGCGCGTCTGTATCGGCGCAAGCTTTGCCTTGCAGGAGGCTGTGATTGCACTCGCCATCCTGCTCGACGGTCGTCGTTTCGAGGTGCTGGAAACGACGAAGCCATGGCCCGTGCAGAAGCTCACTACTCAGCCGCAAGGTGGTCTACCGATGAAAGTGATGAAGCGCTGATTAGCTCTTAAGGCGTTCAGCGTGCCATTTCAGATGATCGTCCATGAAGGTTGAGATGAAGAAATATGAATGGTCATAGCCTTCACGCATATTGAGCGTGAGAGGAATGCCAGCCTTCTTGCAAGCCTCTTCCAGAAGCCATGGACGCAAGCCATCATCAAGAAAACCGTCTGCGGTACCCTGATCGACCAGAAATTCCGGGAACCGATAGCCGTCTTCGATGAGCAGCGTGGCGTCATAGGCGCGCCAAGCCCGTTCTTCTGGTCCGAGATATTTCTCCAGTGCCGGTCTGGACCAGCCTGCCGTCGAAGGCTGGACGATGGGTGCAAAGGCGGATGCTGACTTGAAGCGATCCGGGTTCTTAAGCGCAATTGTCAAAGCGCCATGTCCGCCCATGGAATGGCCAGTGATTGCTTGCCGCGACATATCGAGTGGAAATTCGCGTGCCACCAGATTGGTCAGCTCTTGCGTAATGTAGCTGTACATCTGGTAGTTTTTGGCGAAAGGTTCCTGTGTGGCATCAACATAAAACCGGCACCCTTGCCGAATTGCCAGTTATCGGGTTCATCCGGAATGTCATCGCCGCGCGGGCTTGTATCTGGGAAAATGACGGCAATTCCCAACTCTGCGGCCATTTGCCGATATTCGCCTTTGTCCATGACATTCTGATGCGTGCAGGTGAGGCCGGAAAGATACCAGAGTACAGGCATCGGACCGTCTTTTGCCTGCGGCGGCAGGAAGACGGCAAAGGTCATGTCGCACCGGTTCGTCTCGCTTTTGTGGCGATAGACGCCTTGCGTTCCATCAAAGCACTTTGCAGTCGAAATCGTTTCCATAGAAAATTTCCAGTTTTGTTCAGCTTCCGAGCGCCACCGCAACATTGACAGAAGCGGCGACCAGCACGGTATTGAAGAAGAAGGAGACGATGCTATGCAGCAGCGTTACCTTGCGCATGGCAGGCGTCGTCACGCTCGTATCGGAGGTTTGCGCCGTCATGCCGATGACATAGGCGAAATAGGCAAAATCCCAGCCGGATGGTTCTTGTGTGCCGGGGAATTCAAAGCCGCCACGATAATGGCTGGCATGGCTGGTATCGCCGCCCGCAGGCTCACGGCTGCCAGTATACGTGCGCATAATGGATCGCCGTCATCATATGAATGGTGAACCAGCCGAGAGGCACGGAAGCGAGTGTCATCACAAGTGAGAATGTATCGGCCTTTTTTCTCGCCGTTGATGAGAATGAACAGCGAGACGATTGCGACGAGAACGGTCGCGAAAGTCACCAGAAAGATGATCCAGACAGGTTCGTCAGCACTTGCGGCGTGCTTTTTCAAAAAGCTGGCCGTGAGCTTTGGCAGGGCAGATGCCGCCAGCCCCAGATAGAGCACGAAGAAGCAGTTTGCACCGATGACCGGGGCAAGAGGGCTTTTGAAAAGCCGGGCAATGATGAATGTTGCTACGCCACCAAGAGCGCCAAGATAGAACGACATATGGCGGCGCAGCAGAAACATCAGGCTGCTACTTCCTTTGGATTTAACCGCATATCGACATGCGGTATACCATCTTCGAGATACTCTTCCGAAATCGCGACAAAGCCGAACGACCCGTAGAATTTCCGCAAATGGCTTTGTCCGCCAAGTTCGATCGCGATGTTCGGGAATCGTTCATGTGCAAATTCTACCGACTCTTTCATCAGGCGCTGGCCGAGCTTGTAGCCGCGATAATCCGGTGCCACGACAACGCGCCCGATTTTCACCGGTTTGCCAGCCTGTTCAGGTGGCAGAACTCGCAGGCTCGCTGCAAGTTCCTCGCCATCGAGAATGCGCAAGTGAAATGCCTCGAAATCCTTGCCGTCGATCTCCGGATAAGGGCATTTCTGCTCGACCACGAAGACGTCCACGCGCAGCTTCAGCATCGCATAAAGCGCGCGCGGGCCCAGATTGTCGAGTTCATCCCATTGGGAAACGAGAAGCTTTTCACTCATCAGTAGACAATCACCGAGCGAATGGACTTGCCTTCATGCATCAGATCGAAAGCCGTGTTGATTTCATCAAGCGGCATGGTGTGGGTGATAAGATCGTCGATGTTGATCTTGCCTTCCATGTACCAGTCAACGATTTTTGGCACGTCGGTGCGACCGCGCGCGCCGCCGAAGGCAGTGCCTTTCCAGACGCGGCCGGTGACCAGCTGGAATGGACGCGTGGCAATTTCCTTGCCCGCTTCCGCCACACCGATGATGATCGATTCACCCCAGCCGCGATGGCAGCATTCCAGCGCCTGACGCATGACGTCGGTATTGCCGGTGGCGTCGAACGAATAGTCCGCGCCGCCGTCGGTCAGGTCCTGAATAGCCTGCACCACCTTGTCATTGCCGATCTCGCGCGGGTTGATGAAGTCGGTCATGCCAAATTTCTTGGCCATCTCGACCTTGGATGGATTGATGTCCACGCCGATGATCTTGTCGGCACCAACCATGCGTGCACCCTGAATGACATTGAGGCCAATGCCGCCAAGACCGAACACAACAACATTGGAACCCGGGCGAACCTTTGCCGTGTAGATCACGGCACCGATACCGGTCGTCACGCCGCAGCCAATGTAGCAGATCTTGTCGAAAGGCGCGTCTTCGCGGACTTTGGCGACAGCGATTTCCGGCAGAACGGTGAAGTTCGAGAAGGTCGAGCAGCCCATATAGTGGAACACTTCGCCGCCATCGCAGGAAAAGCGGGTGGTGCGGTCCGGCATCAGGCCCCGGCCTTGCGTGGCGCGGATCGAGGTGCAGAGGTTGGAGCGCTGCGACAGGCAGGTTTTGCACTGGCGGCATTCCGGCGTGTAAAGCGGGATGACATGATCACCGGCTTGACGGAGGTGACGCCTGCGCCCACTTCGCGAACAATGCCCGCGCCTTCATGGCCAAGGATCGCCGGGAATTTGCCTTCGGAATCAAGGCCCGAAAGGGTGTAGGCATCTGTATGGCAAACGCCCGTCGCCATGATTTCGACCAGCACTTCGCCAGCCCGTGGACCGCCAATCTCGACTGTTTCGATGGTGAGCGGCTTTTTCGCCTCCCACGCAACGGCTGCGCGTGATTTCATGACGATGTTTCTCCCTTTCAGTCTATCTTAGAGCAACGCACTCATTTGAGGTAGGTGCGTAAAATCCGCATGATTTCGTCGATTTGTGTATCGGGGTCAGCTTTGGTTTCCTGCCCAAATGTCTCACGGAAGTGACTTTCCAGCACTTCCGCCATCAACCCGTTGGCCGCACCGCGCAGTGCTGCAATCTGCTGCAACAATGCCGCGCATTCCGTGCCAGCCTCCACCGCGCGCTCCAACGCTTCGGCCTGTCCGCGAATGCGGCGCAGGCGAGTCAAGGCGCGCTTCTTGTCTTCCGGTGAATGCGGCATGGAAACTCCCGATTTCAGCGAAATCTATATACTCTAGGGGAGTATGTCAATTGTTGGTCGCCAACCGCAGATGCAGGAGTGGATAGGGGCGTCCCCGGTCGTCTGTCTCCGAACGCCCGGTTTCGACAAACCCCATATGCCGGTAAAAGCCGACACCCTGCAGGTTCTGCTCGTTCACATCGACTGTCAGCGGACTGCCGAGCGTTTTTGCATGCGCTATCATCTGTTTGCCGATGCCTTTGCCGTGCTGATCAGGTGCGATGAACAGGCTATCGATATGATGCTCGCTCATGCCCATGAAGCCGATCGGCTTGCCAGCGTCTTCAATAAGCCAGACTTCGACGTTCGGCAGATATTGCTCGGCCACCAGCTTTTCGATTTCCAGAAAATCATCGCGGCTCAGGAAGTCATGCGTAGCGAGAACGCTGGCGCGCCAGATTTCAGTCAACGCGGGCGCATCGGCCCTGTTCGATTTTCGAATATGGATCATGTGCGTTCCCTGTGTGATAAGCACGAAAGCGGAAGCCTTATCTGACGGAAATTATTTTGACGAGCCTGCCCGACCTTCCTGTGACACGAATTCTGCCTCAGCTGGATGAGGCATTGGCGCATCATGCGAGCGCAGTCCTTGTCGCGCCGCCGGGCGCGGGCAAGACGACACTGGTGCCTATTCATATGCTGAACGCGGACTGGCGCAAGGATGGCACGATCGTGCTGCTTGAACCGCGTCGTCTGGCGGCACGTGCAGCCGCTCGCCGCATGGCGCAGCTCTGGGCGAGGAACCGGGTGAAACGGTCGGCTACCGGATGCGCCTTGAAAGCAAGGTATCAGGGAAAACCAAGATCCTTGTCGTCACCGAGGGCGTCTTTGCGCGCATGATCTGGACGATCCAGACCTCAAAGGGTGTCGCCGCAGTCCTGTTTGATGAGTTCCATGAACGCAGCCTCGATGCGGATTTTGGATTGGCGCTGGCGCTGGATGTGCAGGCAGCCTTGCGTGACGATCTCAAAATTCTCGTCATGTCGGCAACGCTTGATGGCGCACGCGTGGCCTCGCTTCTGGGCGATGCGCCGGTGATCGAAAGTGAAGGGCGCGCTTTTCCCGTTGATATTCGCTATCGCGATCGCAAGGCGGATGAACGGGTCGAGGACGCGATGGTGCGTGCTATCCGGGATGGGCTGGCGGATGAAACCGGCAGCATTCTGGCTTTTCTGCCGGGGCAGGGCGAGATCGAACGCACGGCAGGCATTCTGGAAAAATTACTGCCTGCCAATATCATTCTGGCACCGCTTTACGGTGCAATGGATGGCCGCGATCAGGATGCGGCGATCAAGCCTGCACCGGCAGGCCACCGCAAGGTTGTTCTGGCGACCTCGATTGCGGAAACCTCCATCACGATTGATGGCGTGCGCGTGGTGATCGACAGCGGACTTGCACGCCAGCCGAAATATGAACCGGCCACGGGCCTCACCCGGCTTGAAACCGTGCGGACTTCGCGTGCGAGCGCCGATCAACGTGCCGGCCGTGCGGGTCGTACCGAGCCGGGCATTGCCATTCGCCTCTGGCATCAGGGGCAGACGGCGTCGCTTCCGGCGTTCTCGCCACCGGAAATTCTGGAAGCTGACTTGTCCGGGCTTGTGCTTGATGCGGCTGCGTGGGGTGTGACTGATCCGGCAACATTATCGCTGCTCGACAAACCGCCGATACCAGCCTTGAAAGAAGCCAAAGCGCTACTCATGCGGCTTGAGGCCCCCGGATGAAGCAGGGCGCCTGACTGCAGATGGCGAGGCCATGCGTTCGCTGGCCCTTCCTGCACGTCTGGCACATATGGTGGCCGAAGCTGGTAAACGTGGCGAGGCGCAGAAGGCGGCTGAACTCGCTGTGTTGCTGACTGAACGTGGTCTTGGCGGGAATGAAACCGATTTAGAGACCCGCATGTCACGGTTTCGCAATGACCGTTCGGATCGTGCGCAGCGTGCAAAAGGACTGGCGAGGCGGCTTGCCGCAAATGTTCCGAACAAGGGCGAAGCGGCAGGCTCAAGCGTAGGTCGTATGCTCATTGATGCTTATCCGGACCGCATAGCCAAGGCTCGCGGGCAGATGGGACAGTTTCTTCTGGCCAATGGACGTGGCGGCGAGGTCGATCCCGCTATCAGCCTCAGCAGGGCGCCATGGCTGGTGGTTGCAGATATGTCTGGAAGAGCGGGCCGTGCCCGCATTCTTTCTGCCGCGGAAGTTTCGGAAACCGAAATCCGCGCAGCCCTTGGTAACAGGATCGAAAGTGGACGACAGGTCGTCTATGACGCGGAAAAGAACGTCCTGCGGGCTCGTGAAGCTGTGCGCATCGGCGCGATAGCTCTCTCCGAAAAGCCGCTCGCCGCTCCTTCGGGAGCTGCCGCCGACGAAGGCGTGATTGCCGCTGCGCGTGAACATGGCCTCGATATTTTGCCATGGGGCAGGGGAAACCGATATTCTGCGCCGTCGCCTTGGCTGGCTTCATCGCGGTCTTGGTGATCCGTGGCCTTCGATGGATGGCGACCATCTCGTCGAAAGGCTGGACGATTGGCTGCTGCCCTTCCTGACGGGCGAAGCGCAACTTAACCGCATTCCGGGGCACGTGTTGAAGAACGGTCTGATGAGCCTTGTACCCTTCGATCTGCAGCGTAGTGTTGACCAGCTTGCGCCGACGCATTTCGAAGTGCCGACCGGATCGAATATTCCGATCCGCTATGACGCCGAAGAGCCGGTGATCGCAGTTCGTGTACAGGAGCTTTTCGGTCTTGGGGTTCATCCGGCCATCGCCAATGGCAAGGTGCCGCTCTTGCTGGAGCTGCTTTCTCCAGCACATCGTCCGATCCAGATCACCCGTGATCTTCCCGGCTTCTGGAAGGGATCATGGGCGGATGTGCGCGCCGACATGCGCGGACGCTACCCGAAGCATGTCTGGCCGGAAGACCCGGCCAATGCGGAAGCGACGCGTCGCGCCAAGCCACGCGGAACCTGATTCCAACCTGCGACCGGATAACGCAGTTCCGCTTGCGTTGAGACCCGACCTTGTCTCATAAGGAGCGAGTAGAGGGACTCATGCACGCAGAATTCGAGAATCGCGCTTCCAATCTTTCGCGCCGCCCGCGCCTGACCACGTTGATACGTGTGCGTTGGCTGGCCATTGCCGGCCAGACCGCCGCCGTCATGTTCGTGGCGCTCTATCTGCAATTTCCTCTTGCAGTCGGCATCTGTTTTGCTCTGATCGCCTGTTCAGCATGGCTCAACCTTTATCTGGCCTTCCGTTTTCCGACCAATCACCGGCTCAATCCGGCGGCGGCAAGCCCGGTTCTGGCGTTCGACGTTCTGCAACTGGCAGGCCTTCTCTATCTCACTGGCGGGCTGCAGAATCCTTTCATCATTTTGATGATCGTGCCCGTTATTATCTCGGCGACGTCGCTTTCGGCTCGTCATACGCTGGTACTCGCCTTGCTGGTGGTTGCCTGTACGTCGGTGCTTACCATCAGGCACGAACCGCTACCCCGGTATCCGGGCGAAACGCTGGACCTGCCGTTTCTGTTCGTCATCGGCATCTGGTGCGCCATTATTTCGGCGCTCGGATTCACTGGCGTTTACGCCTATCGTATCGCCGAGGAAGCGCGTCAGCTCGGCGATGCGTTGAGCGCTGCCGAACTTATTCTCCAGCGTGAACAGCATCTATCGGCGCTGGACGGACTGGCTGCCGCAGCCGCCCATGAATTGGGCACACCGCTGGCAACGATTGCACTAGTGGTAAAGGAAATGCAGCGCGCCCGCACCACCGATCCGGGCCTTGCCGAAGATATCGCCTTGCTCCATTCCCAGACCCAGCGCTGCCGGGAAATTCTCCAACGGCTGACCAGCCTATCCTCGGAAGGCGAGGAACATATGTCCCGCCTGCCGCTCTCCTCGCTTATCGAAGAGGTGATTGCGCCGCACCGCAACTTCGGTATCACGATTGATGTGCAGAAGACGGAAGGTCCGAAACCGGAACCCATCACCCGGCGCAATCCCGGCCTTCTCTACGGTCTCGGCAATCTGGTGGAAAATGCCGTCGATTTTGCACGTGGTACGGTCAACGTGACTGGGGCTGGACCGACGGTAATGTGAGCGTGACCATTCAGGATGATGGCGAGGGGTTCAAACCGGAAATCCTCGACCGTATCGGCGAGCCCTATATGACGAGTCGCGACAATACGCGGAACGGCGGCGGACTCGGCCTTGGTCTGTTCATCGCCAAGACTTTGCTGGAACGCTCAGGCGCGCATATCACCTTCCGCAATCGCAACAATCCCGGACGGGGCGCAGAAGTGAAGGTGGTGTGGCCGCGTTCAGCATTCACATCAGGCTGAAGAGGGATGCAGCATGACGATTCCGCTTGAAATCCAGAGGGCGACGGAGGAGTTCGACAAGTTTCTCCATATGGCTCGGGATGAGGCGGGGCTCGCTACACGCAATCAAGCCTATACGATGGTGGAAGCTGTGCTGCTCACCTTCCGCCACCGATTGGAGGTCGATCAAGCGATTCGCTTTGCCACGATACTGCCACCCGTTCTTCGTGCTGTTTTTGTAGCAAACTGGGATATTGGTGAAGCGAAACCGCCATTTCTGAGCCGACAGGCATTGACCCGTGAAGTGCAGTCTTTGCGCAAAGATCATAATTTCGCACCGGATTCAGCTATTTACGATGTTGCCAAAGCGCTGCGTGCGCATATCGATCAAGTGGAGCTGGACAGCTTTCTGGCCGGGCTATCCGCCGAGGCCCGGCAATATTGGGCCATCTGAGCCAAGGACTGCGGCTTACGCACGATTTTGCTATCAATTCCTTGTGTCTATTCTTAAAAATATTCTGAAAATACAATGGCTTGCATTATTCCTGCGTATGGGCGAATGCTGAAATTGCTTCAACAATTCAATGGCTATTTGACTTTTTGACGCAGGGGTATCAATAAGGAAAGAAAAATACAGGCAGGAAGCACCCGATGGACGACTTGAAGCAGGAAGACACCGAAGCCATAGGCAACGATCCGACCCTCCTTCTGGTTGATGACGACAAGCCCTTTTTGCAGCGCCTTGCCCGCGCCATGGAGAGCCGGGGTTTTCAGGTGACAACTGCGGAATCGGTTGAGGAAGGCATTGCTGCCGCCAAGGCCGCCGCCCCGGCCTATGCGGTCGTGGATATGCGGCTCGGCGATGGAAACGGCCTCGACATCATAGAAGCTATTCGCTCGCGCCGTGCCGATACGCGCGCCATCGTTCTCACCGGATACGGCAATATCGCAACTGCTGTGAACGCTGTTAAGCTGGGCGCAATCGACTATCTGTCGAAGCCTGCCGATGCGGATGAGGTCTTCGCAGCATTGACCCGCCGTCCCGGCGAAAAGGTTGCGCCGCCGGAGAATCCGATGTCAGCCGACCGGGTTCGCTGGGAACATATCCAGCGCGTCTATGAAATGTGCGAACGCAATGTCTCCGAGACCGCACGCCGTCTCAACATGCATCGCCGTACATTGCAGCGCATTCTGGCCAAACGCGCGCCTCGTTAAATCAGACAGCTAAATCAATCTATTTCTGTCTCGGGCACATCGAGACCCGCAAGTTCAGCGATTGTCAGGCGGGCGGCGCCCGCCCGCGCAAAGCGCAGCATCAACGCCTTTCGCGTTGCGCCGGGCAATTTATGCTCTGGCGCATCACGCATAATTTCCGCCCCATATCCATCAGAGAGAATGAAGCCGCATTCTTGCGGAAATATTTCGCGCGGCACCGCCGGATGGGTGGCGAAGAACAGCCGGTCGCAGTAAGCGCGATATTCGGGCCATTTGTGATCTGCTTTCCAATCCTCGATCGACGATTTGATCTCCACGATCCAGATTTCACCCTTACGGTTGACCGCAATCAGGTCGGCGCGCCTGCCGGATGCCAGCGGCAGTTCAGGCAATGTTGCAAGCCCCATTTCCAAAAAGACGCTGCACGCCACGCCGCACCAGCATGGCGTTCTCCGACTGTCGGCCGTCGGAAAGAGGATGGGTCTGGTTGGGAATCACGATTGGCATGGGCGCATTTTGTGCGTGGATTCAGATCGAAACAATCAGAAAACTGGGACGAGCCGTACGAAAACCGCGCTACCAAGGCAAACATGGCCAAAAAATGTCCTATTCAAGGAATTTTCAATTTACGGTTAACGCACGGTTAACAATACTACCGCATCTTCGACAAGAATGAGCGATTCGCTTCTATCTCCGGCCCATCGTGGTCCCATTGACGGAATGAACCAATCTGGGGAATGCATGAATTCTCGCGTCCTTAAACTGACGACGGCTCTTTTTTCTGGCAGGTGCATTGGCAGGCTGCTCGACCGTAGGCGGCACTTTCTATACTGCCTCCTATTCTTCGGTCACCGACGCCGGCTATGTCGTCCCGGCCATCCCGAGCGAAAAGATCCGGGCGCAATATCGCCGCCAGATCGTCAAATATCCAACGGACGAAGCCCCCGGCACGATCATCGTCGATACGCGGGAAAAGTTCCTCTATCTCATTATGCCGGAAGGCAAGGCCATGCGTTACGGCATTGGTGTTGGTCGTGAAGGATTTGAATGGTCCGGTACGGCGCGCGTCGCTATGAAGCGGGAATGGCCGACCGGACGCCGCCTTCCGCCATGATCAAGCGCCAACCGGAACTGGCAAAATATCGCAACGGCATGGACCCCGGCCTGCGCAACCCACTCGGTGCGCGTGCTCTATATCTCTACAACAAGGGTGGCGACACGGGCTATCGTCTGCACGGAACGCCGGAATGGTGGTCCATCGGCAAAGCAATGTCTTCCGGCTGCATCCGCCTCATGAATCAGGACATCATGGATCTTTACGACCGCACGGAACAGGGTGCCAAGGTCATCGTGAAGCAGTAAGTCCAGATGATGACAGATGTGAAAAGGCCGCTTCAAGCGGCCTTTTTCTTTTACAAGTCTCAGTAAGATCAGATCTGTTCGACCTGCTGCACTTCCGGCACGAAATGACGCAGGAGGTTCTGAATGCCGTGCTTTAGCGTTGCAGTCGACGACGGGCAACCAGAGCATGCACCCTTCATGTTCAGGAACACGGTGCCGTTCTCGAAACCGCGGAATGTGATGTCGCCACCATCCTGTGCAACTGCCGGACGAACGCGGGTCTCGATCAGTTCCTTGATGATCTCGACGGTTTCGGCATCGGCTTCATCGAAAAATTCTTCTTCGCCATGAGCGGAAGCAGCGTCTGCATTGCTGTTGCCAGCCATTGCAGGTGCGCCCGACATGAAATGTTCCATGATCGTGCCAAGAATGGCGGGCTTCAGATGCTGCCACTCGCCGTCTTCCTTGGTGACGGTGATGAAGTCATAACCGAAGAAAACACCGGTCACGCCCGGGACCGAAAAAAGCTTAGCTGCGAGCGGCGATGTGTTGCCCGCGGTGGAGGCGTCGCGGAAATCGGCGGTACCTTCCGGCATCACGACCTTGCCGGGAAGAAACTTCAGGGTCGCCGGGTTGGGCGTGGTTTCAGTCTGGATGAACATGCCAGTTGTCCCGCTTTCAGATTTTGGAACGATTCTCGTAAGCGCAGATACTCATGGACGCAAGTGCTGTCCCGATGCTGCGTGTATCAGTTGTCATCAATATAGGGTGATTAGGTCACCGCATCAATGTCATCGTCGCTCATACCTGCCGGAATGACCGTAACCGGGATCGGGAACTGGGAGCGGCTGGCAAGCGATTGCACGAGAGGGCCGGGGCCTTCCTTGCCCGAACCGGCAGCCAGAACCAGAATGGCGATGTCCTGATCTTCTTCGATGAGGCTAATCAATTCCGAGGCGGTTTCGCCCTCACGGATGTTGATTTCCGGCTCGATGCCCGGGCTGCACGCACAGTTGCGGCGAATTTTTCCAGCGCTGCGCGAGCACGTTCCTGCGCTTCGGAACGCATGATTTCGCCGACGCCCAGAATTTGCTGGAAATCAGAGTCATCAATCACGAAAAGCAGGATGAGAGAGCCGCCCGTATTTTTTGCACGGCGCGCGGCATAGGCAACGGCGCGCCCGCATTCGGGCGTCTCATCGATGACGGCAAGAAACTTGCGGCGGTGACCGGCTTCCCGGCTAAGTCGTTTTGATACCATGGCCGCAATTTGCCATCGGGATTGACCGTCTGCAAGCTGACATTTGGTAGGTACTTGAAGATCGGATGATGATTTTTCAAGTGAAGAGCAGCGGCAGCAAAAATGTTGCCGCTCGCTTAATCATTGAGAAGTTTAGTTCTGCAGCCAGCCGACGATGTCGCGAACATGGCGCATGGTCTGTTCGGCAATCACGCCAGCCCGCTCACCACCGTCGCGCAGAACGCTGTCAATGTGCGCTGGATCAGCGACTAGACGGCGCATCTCATGAGTGATCGGCGAAAGCTTTGCTACCGCGAGATCGGCAAGTGATGCCTTGAATTCGGAGAACTGGCGTCCGCCGAATTCGTTGAGCACATCTTCCTTCGATTGAGAGGAAAGTGCTGCATAGATGCCAACCAGATTATCGGCTTCCGGACGACCGGCGAGACCGTCGAGCTCGGTAGGCAGGCCGTCCGAGTCGGTCTTTGCCTTGCGAATCTTTTTTTCGTGATGGTCTCTTCGTCGTCGATCAGGTTGATGCGCGACAGATCGGACGGATCGGACTTCGACATCTTCTTGGTGCCGTCGCGCAGCGACATAATGCGCATGGCAGGGCCGGAGATCATCGGTTCCGTCATCGGGAAGAAGCCGGAAACCTGCTCGTCACCCACCTGCATGTCCACGCCCACGCCGAGCGAAGCGATGCGATCCGAATAATCGTTGTTGAATTTCTGCGCAATGTCGCGGGTCAATTCCAGATGCTGCTTCTGGTCCTCACCCACCGGCACCGCGGTTGCGCGATAAAGCAGGATGTCGGCGGCCATCAGACTTGGATAAGCGAACAGGCCCAGCGAAGCGTTTTCGCGGTCCTTGCCTGCCTTGTCCTTGAACTGGGTCATGCGGCTCATCCAGCCGATGCGCGCGATGCAGTTAAATACCCATGCCAGCTCTGCGTGCTGCATGACGCGGCTCTGGTTGAAGACGATACTTCTCTTCGGGTCGATGCCAGCAGCAAGGAAAGCCGCGGTGACTTCACGGGTCGATTGCATCAGTTCAGCCGGATCGGGCGAAATGGTCAGCGCGTGCATGTCCACGACGCAATAGATGCATTCCTGTGTTTCCTGAACCTCGACCCACCGCTTGATCGCCCCAAGGTAATTGCCGAGGTGAAGATTTCCGGTCGGTTGGACGCCGGAGAAGACAAGCGGTTTGAACGTGCTCATGGCTCTATCCTAAAAAAGTTAGCCCCGCCGGTGGAGAGCGGGGATTTTGAATGCTGGTCTTTTCGCAGAGACGCAGCCGCCTTTCAAGCTTGAATTATTGCTCGCTTTCAGGGGCTTTTTCTTTGCCGCACCGCGCTTGATGTTGCGACGGATCATTCCCGTATTGGCGCCACCCAGACCGAAGGCCAAACCGAAATAGACCACCATTGCCGCAACAACGATTGCGGTGACGGTTCCCGCCCGCAGAGCAAGCGGCGCTGCGGAGGAAAGCTCGTAGGCAAAATGGCCGATGGCATAGTGGATTCCGAATGCCATGATCGCGGCAGCGATGAGGAGACGCGGAATACGGGTGAGCAGCGGAATATCCCGCCCCCAATGGCCGCGCTTCACGAGCATGGCGAACAGCAGGATAGCGTTGACCCATCCGGCAACGATTTCAGCCGTGGCGATGCCGGTCGGACCGAAATGTGGGAAAAGCGTGATGGCAAGCGAGACGTTCACCGCCACCGAAATGGCAGCGAAGATCATCGGTGTGCGGGTGTCTTCGCGGGCAAAGAAACCGGGAATGAACGCCTTGATCAGCACGAACGCGGGCAGGCCGAGGCCGTAGATGGCCAGAATATTGGAAACGACGAGCGTGGAATCCGGGCTGAATTTGCCGCGCTCGAACAAAAGCCGGACGATAGGTTCCGACATGACCAGAAGAGCGGCGGCGGCCGGTAAGGTTAGAAGCAAGGTGAACTCAACAGAGCGGTTCTGAAGGTTTGACGCTTCTTTCATGTGCCCGCCACGCAGCGCGCGTGACAATTCCGGGAGAAGCACGGTTGCGACGGCGATGCCGACGACGCCGAGCGGAAGCTGATAGATGCGGTCCGCATAGACAAGCGACGATACCGCGCCTTCCATGCCGGATGCGATATTGGTGTTGATGAGCAGGTTGATCTGCGTGATGCCGCCGGTGATCGCTGCGGGCAGTGCCAGCACGAGAAGCCGTTTGACATTCGAGGTCAGGCGTGGACGGCGGAAGCCGATCTTGATGCCTGCATTGCGCACGGCGATCCACACAATGGCAAGCTGGACCAGACCTGCAGCCATCACGCCCCACGAAAGGCCATAGCCGACCGAAAGCGCGTCATAGCCACGCCACCACGCGAAAGCCAGAACCCCGATCAGGATTATATTGAGGAACACCGGTGCGATAGCCGCCGCAAAATAGCGGTGCAGCGAATTCAGCATTCCGCCCATCATCGCCGCCAGAGACATACAGGCGAGATAGGGAAACATGATGACGGCGAGGCGCACCGTATTGTCGAACTTCACCGGATCGTCGGTGAAACCCGGTGCAATTATCGTCCGTACGATGAAGGGCATCGAAAGTTCCATCACGATGGTCAGGAACAGAAGCACCGTGAAGAGAACGCCGAACACTTCTTCGGAAAAACGGCGCGCGCCGTCCATGCCGTTCTTTTCGATTTCCTTGGCAAAAGCGGCACGAAGGCTGAATTGAACGCGCCTTCGGCAAAGAGCCGGCGAAAGGTGTTCGGGAAACGGAAAGCGGCATTGAAGGCGTCGGCTACTGGACCGGTGCCGAGCGCTGCCGCCATGAACATCTCGCGCGTGAAGCCGAAAATGCGGCTCATCAGCGTTCCGGACGCGACCGTGGCGAACTTTTTGACCAAACTCATATGACTGAAATACCTATGCTGCGGCCTGAGATGAGCGGCCGTTTGTCTTGCTGCCATTTTCGCCACTGAGAACACCAAGCAGCTTGCGCCTGATATTGCCCTGACGGGTGGCGTTTGAAATCTTGTGGCCCACAAGGTCAGTCACATAAAAACTGTCGATCACTTTCTCGCCGAAGGTGGTGATATGAGCCGATGCAATATCCAGCGAAAGGTCGGAAATAAGGCCAGTCAGTTCTGAAAGCAAACCGGGCCGGTCCAGACCTTCCACTTCAATGACGGTAAACTTGTTCGAAAGCGTGTTGTTGATCTCGACCCGCGGTTCCACCTTGAACGCCTTGGCGGCCCTCTTCGGCTTGGTGCGCTTGGCCAGCACGTCCGGCAGATGGGCCTTACCGGACAAAACATCCTCAATGACCTTGCCGACACGTTCGGCACGGCGGCGTTCGTCGTCATCAGTGTCGAACTCGCGGCTGATGAGAATGGTATCCAGTGCGCGCCCGTCGCCAGTGGTGAAAATCTGCGCGTCGACAATGTTGGCGCCAGCCGCTGCACAGGCACCGGTGATGATCGACAACAGGCGCGGATGGTCAGGCGCCAGTACCGTGATTTCCGTAACCGCCTCGAAAGTATGCGGCTTGGCCATGGTGGCCAGCGCCCGCTCGTTGCGGTCGGCTTCGCGAATGAAATGGGCGTGCCGGACCTGATCCTCGAGGCTGACAGTCAGGAAATAGTTGGTGTAATGAAGCGCCGGTATGCATCGCGCTTGTCCTTCGGCCAATCAGAGAGCCGGTCCGCCAGCGCCTCTCGCGCCTGATGGTCGCGGTCGGCACGGGACAATTCCGAAAAGCCACCGGTCAGGACCAGTTCGGTTTCGTAGAAGAGCGTGCGCAGAAGCTGGCCCTTCCAGCCATTCCACACGCCGGGACCAACCGCCTTGATATCGCAGACGGTCAGGATCAGGAGGAGCTTCAACCGCTCCATGGTCTGCACGGTGTCGGCGAAGTCGATGATGGTCTTGCGATCGTTGAGATCACGTGACTGCGCGACCATGCTCATGGTCAGATGTTCGCGCACAAGCCATTCGACGGTTTCCGTTTCGGTAGGGGTAAGACCCAGCCGTGGTCCCAGCCTGCGGGCGATGCGTGCACCAGCAACGGAATGATCTTCCGGGCGCCCCTTGGCGATGTCGTGCAAGAGCAGCGCCACATAAAGCAGGTTGCGGTCGCGCTTGACTGTCGTGATGAGGTGGTTTGAAAGCGGGTGCTCGTTTTCAAGCTCACCATGCTCGATTTCCGACAGCACGGCGATGCAACGCAACAAATGCTCGTCCACCGTATAATGGTGGTACATGTTGAACTGCATCATGGCGACGATCTTGCCGAAGTCAGGAATGAATTTTCCAAGCACGCCGGATTCGTTCATACGGCGCAGGATGAGTTCGGGATTGCGCGGCGAGGTCAGGATTTCGAGGAAAAGCTTGTTCGCTTCGGGATTTTCACGCAGATCGGAATTGATGAGTTTCAGTGAGCGCGTGAGGCTCTGCATTGCTTCGGGGTGAAATTCCAGCCCGTGTTTGTCGGCCAGATGGAAGAGGCGGATGATATTGACCGGGTCTTCCTTGAAAACGTCTGGCCGTGCGATGTTGATGCGGTGATTTTCCGAAACGAAGTCGCCGTCGGCGGAAAGCTTGCGCTTGCGTCGCGAGAACGTAAGGAAAATGCGGTTGAAGCCCGGTACATGCTTGGCCTGCTGCTCCTCCAGCGCTGCGCTGATGATGCGGGTGAGATCGCCCACATCCTTTGCCACGAGGAAGTAATGCTTCATGAAACGTTCGACATAGTTCTGGCCGGGATGCGCCGTATAGCCAAGGCGTTGGGCGATTTCCGGTTGGATGTCGAAGGAAAGGCGTTCTTCTGCCTTCAACGTCGCGAAATGCATGTGGCACCGCACCGCCCAAAGAAAATCTTCCGCCTTGTTGAACAGCTTCAGCTCGGCTCGTGACAGAACGCCGAGCTTGACCAGCTCTTCTTTCGTTTTGACACGGTAAAATATTTGGTGATCCAGAACAGCGTATGCAGGTCGCGCTGGCCGCCCTTGCCTTCCTTCACGTTCGGCTCAACCAGATAGCGGGTTTCGCCTGCCTTGCGGTGGCGCTGGTCGCGCTCGGCAAGCTTGGCTTGGCGGATGAATTCCGGGCCGGTATCCTTGACGATTTCCTCGTCGAAGCGGGTAACAAGCGTTTTGAAGAGCTCGCGATTGCCGGTGAGAAACCGCGCATCGAGAATTGCCGTGCGGATCGTCATGTCTTCGCGCGAAAGCCGGATGCACTCATCGATGTTGCGCGTGGAATGGCCGACTTTCAGTCCCATGTCCCACAGCATGTAGAGCATGTATTCGACAACCTGCTCGCCCCAAGGGGTCTGCTTGTAGGGCAGCAGAAACAGAAGATCGATATCTGACCCCGGCGCCAGTCCACCACGCCCGTAACCGCCAACTGCGACGATAGCCATGTTCTCGGCCTTCGACGGGTTGATCATCGGATAGGCTTTGGTAGTGGCGAATTCGAACAGCGCCTCGATCAGCGTATCCATGAGAAAGGACAGGCGTTTGGCGCAGAGCGTGCCGCCACCATCCTTCATCAGCATGCCTTCGGCATTGGCGCGACCGCGCACCAAAGCGTCCTTCAGAGCCTGAAGCACCACTTTTCGCACGGTAGGACTGGTGTAGTTTTCGTCCGTGGAATCCGCCAGTTCGTTGAGCTTGCGGCGTAGCGTCTCGGGATTGACGATCTCTTCCAGCTTAAGGTCGTGTGCGCTCATGCGGCATGTAGATCCGGTTTGCGGAGAAAAGGATAGTGGACGATGGCTATCCTATAGCCGCTTTTATGGATGGTGAATATCCAAAAGCAAAGGCCGGGAAAACCCGGCCTTTGTATTACTCTTCGCTGATCTTTCAGTTCGTCGCGTTATAGGCGGTAATTGCCGCCATATTGACGATGTCGGAATCCTTTGCTCCGATGGTGACGATCTGCGCTGGCTTGTCGAGACCGACGAGCAACGGGCCGATAATCGTTGCGCCACCCAGTTCCTGCAGCATGTCGGCGGCAATCGAGGCCGAATGATTGTCCGGCGTGACGATCACATTGGCCGGGCCCGACAGGCGGATGAACGGATATTGTTCCATCAGCTTCGGGTTCAGCGCCACATCGGCACTCATTTCGCCGTCGAATTCGAAATCGACATGACGCGTTGCCAGAATGCGGACGGCTTCCTGAATGCGCGCGGAGCGTTCACCGCCCATATGACCGAAGGTCGAGAAGGCGGTCAGTGCGACACGTGGTACATAACCCATGCGGCGCGCCATGCCTGCAGCTTCAACCGCAATATCGGCAAGCTCCGCTGCGGTCGGCATTTCATGAACGGCGGTATCGGCGATGAACACCGTGCGTCCACGGCAAAGTGCGATGGAGACGCCAACCATGCGGTGGCCGGGCTTGGAATCGATCACGCGACGCACATCGTCGAGACCTGTCGCGTAATTGCGGGTCACGCCCGTTACCATCCCGTCGGCATCGCCGAGCGCCACCATACAGGCCGCAAAATGATTGCGGTCATTATTGATGAGGCGGTGGCAATCGCGTGTCAGATAGCCCTTGCGCTGCAGTTTCTCGTAGAGATAGTCGGCATAGGCCGCATTGCGGCTCGAAAGGCGCGCATTGATGATTTCGATGCCGGGACGGTCGAGATCGAGACCGGCAGCTTTGGCCGTATCCCTCACCCGTTCCTCGCGGCCAACCAGAATAGCGGTGCCGAGGCCCTGATTGACGTAGGAAACGGCGGCACGCATCACCTGTTCTTCTTCACCTTCGGCAAAGACGATGCGCTTCGGCTGACGACGCACGCGCTCATAGATGCCGCGCAGCGTCGGGGCGATCGGATCGCGACGTGCTGACAGTTCGCGCTTGTAGCCTTCGATGTCGGCAATGGCACGCCCGGCAACGCCGGTTTCCATCGCTGCCTTGGCGACGGCAGCCGAGACGGATGCAAGCAGACGCGGATCGAATGGCACCGGAATGATATAACTTGAACCGAAGCGCGGACGGCTGCCCTGATAGGCGGCAACCACATCGTCCGGCACATCCTCGCGGGCAAGTTCGGCCAACTGCGTTGACGGCTGCGATTTTCATCGCATCGTTGATGGTGGTTGCACGTACGTCGAGTGCGCCACGGAAGATATAAGGAAAGCCAAGGACATTGTTGACTGGTTCGGATAATCCGAACGACCGGTGGCAACGATGGCGTCGTCGCGGATGCGCGCCACTTCTTCGGGCGTTACTTCCGGGTCAGGATTGGCCATCGCGAAGATGATCGGGTTCGGCGCCATGGAACGGACCATGTCTTCGGTGAACGCGCCTTTGGCCGAAAGGCCGAACACGACATCCGCGCCGCTCATGGCATCTGCGAGGACCGCTTGTCGGTCTTCACCGCATGGGCGGACTTCCACTGGTTCATGCCCTCTTCGCGGCCCTGATAGACGACGCCCTTGGTGTCGCACAGGATGACGTTTTCCGAGGCAAAGCCCATCGCCTTGATAAGCTCGATACAGGCAATACCCGCCGAACCTGCGCCATTGCAGACGAGCTTCGTCGTCTTCATGTCGCGGCCGGTCAGATGCAGCGCATTGATGAGGCCGGCAGCGGCGATGATAGCCGTTCCATGCTGGTCGTCATGGAAAACCGGAATGTCCATCAACTCGCGCAGGCGCTGCTCGATAATAAAGCAGTCGGGCGCCTTGATATCTTCCAGATTGATGCCGCCGAACGACGGTCCGAGATAGCGCACCGCATTGATGAAGGCATCGATATCGGTCGTATCGACCTCAAGATCGATGGAATCGACATCGGCGAAGCGCTTGAACAGCACAGCCTTGCCTTCCATCACCGGCGGCGGATGCGAGCGCACCCAGATTGCCGAGCCCGAGAATGGCGGTGCCGTTCGAAATGACAGCGACCAGATTGCCCTTGGCCGTATAGTCATAGGCGCGGGCGGCGTCTTCGGCGATTGCCTTCACCGGCACGGCAACGCCCGGAGAATAGGCGAGCGACAGATCGCGCTGCGTGGTCATGGGCTTGGTGGGGTTGATCTCCAGCTTGCCCGGGCGACCCTGCGCGTGAAAGTCTAGCGCTTCCTTCTCACTGGCTGTGGGTGCGCGTTCTGATGTGTTGCCCTTCGGCGTCGAGGCTGGCATGTTCCCTCCGGTTTCATCTGCGGGAGAACCTCGATAGCGCCAGTCACGCATCGTGTAAACAGTGCTTCGAGGAATAGATATTCATCCAAAAACGATGGAATACGAAATTTTATAACTTTAGCCTCTCCGGCTAAGCAATAAATGAAGGTTTTTAGATGGAAACGACGGCTAACGAACACGGCTCGGAAGCGGAAGAAAACACCGCCGAGGCAGCGCCCGTTCGCCTGACGCCCATGATGGAACAATATATTGAGATCAAGGCGGCGAATGTCGATTCGTTGCTCTTCTATCGCATGGGCGATTTTTACGAGCTGTTCTTCGATGATGCAGTGGAAGCCTCTGCGGCACTCGGCATCACGCTCACCAAGCGCGGCAAGCATCTGGGCGAGGATATTCCCATGTGCGGCGTGCCTGTCCATCGCCGCCGACGATTATCTGCAGAAGCTGATCGCCAAGGGCTATCGTGTCGCGGTCTGCGAACAGGTGGAAGACCCGGCAGAGGCGAAGAAGCGTGGCTCCAAATCGGTGGTGAAGCGCGATGTGATCCGTCTCGTCACACCGGGCACGCTGACCGAAGAAAAGCTGCTGGATCCGTCCGAAGCCAATTTCCTGATGGCGATGGGGCGTACGCGCGGCGATGGTGCGCTGGCGCTCGCCCGGATCGACATTTCAACCGGAACTTTCCGAGTGGCGGAAACCACACCGGACCGGCTTTTCGCCGATGTGATGCGGGTCGACCCGCGCGAACTGGTCGTGGCTGACAGCGCCTTCCATGATGAGGAGTTGCGTCCTGTCTTCGATCTGGTCGGCAAGGCAGTGACGCCACAACCGGCAACTCTCTTCGACAGTGCCGCCGCAGAGACGCGTATTCAGCGCTATTTCAATGTGGCAACGCTTGATGGTTTCGGCCAGTTCAGCCGTCCTGAACTTTCAGCTATTTCCGGGGCAATCGCCTATATCGAGAAGACGCAGATTTCCGAGCGCCCACCCTTGATGCGGCCCGAACGCGAACATGAGGGCGGCACGCTTTTATCGACCCGGCCACACGCGCCAGTCTTGAACTTGCCCGCACCATGTCGGGCAATCGAGACGGCAGTTTGCTGAAGGCGGTTGATCGCACGGTGACGGGCGGCGGTGCGCGACTCCTTGCCGAGCGCCTGACTGCACCACTCACCAATCCAAAAGAAATCGCGCTACGGCTCGATTCCGTTTCACGGTTCCTGAGCGAGCAGTCGCTCTGCGAAGCCATGCGTGCAGAACTGAAGGGCGTGCCGGATATGCCGCGCGGTCTTTCGCGCCTTGCCGTCGGGCGCGGTGGCCCGCGTGATCTGGGCAGCCTTGCCCGAGGCTTCGAGGCTGCGCATGTCATTGCGAGCCTGCTGGAAAGCGCTTTGCTGCCCGACGAACTGGCACATGCCCGCGATGCCGTCAGTGCCATGCCCGCCATCTTTACCGCCCATCTCGACCGGGCCTTGGCTGATGAATTGCCGCTTCTGAAACGCGATGGTGGTTTTGTACGCGGAGGCTATAATTCCGAACTCGATGAAATGCGGGCTTTGCGTGACCAGTCACGCCGGGTGATCGCCGGTCTGCAGGCCAATTATATCGAAGAAACAGGTATCAAGTCGCTGAAGATCAAGCATAACAATGTGCTTGGCTATTTTATCGAGGTGACGGCCAACAATGCCGGGGCGATGACGGATACGGATGAAGCCAAGAGCCGTTTCATCCATCGCCAGACCATGGCCAATGCCATGCGCTTTACCACGACCGAACTGGCGGAACTGGAAAGCAAGATCGCAAATGCTGCCGACCGCGCATTGTCAATCGAGCTTGCCGTGTTCGAGGAATTGACGGCGGAAGCGGTCTCCCATGCTGATAGTATCCGCGCGGCTGCATCGGCGCTTGCGGTTTTCGACGTCTCGGCAGCGCTTGCTGTGCTGGCGGAAGAGCAGGGGTATTGCCGTCCGCAGGTCGATGACAGCCTGTCCTTCAACATTGTTGCGGGTCGTCATCCGGTTGTCGAGCAGGCCCTCCGGCGTCAGGCGGCCAATCCGTTCGTCGCCAATGATTGCGATCTCGCCGCAAGCAGACGGCGGCAATGGCGCGATCTGGCTCCTGACCGGCCCGAATATGGGCGGTAAGTCAACCTTCCTGCGCCAGAATGCGCTGATTGCGATCATGGCACAGATGGGCTCCTTCGTGCCTGCGGGTTCTGCGCAGATCGGGGTCGTGGACCGGCTCTTCAGCCGCGTCGGTGCTTCCGACGATCTGGCGCGCGGGCGGTCTACCTTCATGGTTGAAATGGTGGAAACGGCTGCAATCCTCAATCAGGCAGGCGAGCGTTCGCTGGTGATCCTCGATGAGATCGGGCGCGGTACAGCCACTTTCGACGGACTGTCCATTGCACGGGCAGCGGTTGAATATCTGCATGAAAAGAACCGTTGCCGGGCTTTGTTTGCCACGCATTTCCATGAAATGACCGCACTTTCAGAAAAGCTTGAGCGGCTTTCCAACGTCACCATGCGGGTCAAGGAATGGGACAATGATGTCGTCTTCCTGCATGAGGTGGCGAAAGGGGCTGCCGATCGTTCCTATGGCGTGCAGGTCGCGCGTCTGGCGGGGCTGCCCGAAGCGGTTGTCAATCGCGCGCGCGATGTGCTGCACCAGCTGGAAGCGGGCGAAACCTCCGGCAAGGCGGACAAGCTGATCGATGATCTGCCGCTGTTCTCTGTCGTCTTGCAGCAGGAAAAGCCGAAGCAGCAGGTTCAGGGGAAAGATAGTGAACTGACCAAGGCTGTCTCTGCAATCAGTCCAGACGAACTGACTCCGCGAGAAGCGCTCGACCTGATCTACAAATTAAAGGAACTGGCAGGCAGGGCGTGAAACTAAAAAGGCGAAACAGATGTTTCGCCTTTTTGCTTAAACAAAACGGTTCGCTTCCGCGCCGTAATAGGTGATGTAGCGGCTGGAAATGCGCTCAATCGGCAGGATGATGAAGACATCGGTTGTGCCGAATGCCTCATCGATCACTGCGCCGTCTCCGATCATCGCGCCAAGACGCAGATATCCCTTCACCAGAGGCGGCATGGAGAAAAGCGCAACCTTGTTGTTGATGGCCTCCTTCGGCATCAGGTCCATGGCCTGATAGCGATTGGGCAGGGCACGAACGTCCCAGTCATCGGTGGCACGGCAGTTATGATGGAGGAACGACAGGCCGAGCGCATGTGCTGCAGGCACAGCGCCGTGGAATGAAGCACAGCCGAACATCACATCGATGGAATGGCGGCGGCAATAGGCCCGTGCACCTTGCCAAAGAAGCTCGACAGTGCGCTTGGAGCGGTATTCCGCCTTCACGCAGGAGCGTCCCAGTTCAAGCAGGCGGAGGTTCGGGCGTGAAAGGGCCAGACGCTGCACGTCATATTCATCGGCAGAATAAAAAGCCGAGCGCCTGTTCCGCCTGTTCGCTACGCATCAGACGATAGGTGCCGACAATCTGCTGATGCTCCGGCACGGGCAGGGCGGTGTCGTAAACGAGCAGATGATCGCAAATAGCGTCGAAACGGTCAGCGTCTCGAAGCTCCACCGCTTCGATGCTTTCCCTGCGCGCGCCCATTTCGTCGAAGAAGACGCGGAAACGCAATTCCTGCGCGGCTTCTACCGCCTCGCGTGAATTTGCAAGCCGTACTTCCAGCGATCCGATGCGTCCCAGAACGATGGGATCGCCGTTGGACGCGAACAGCGCCTGTTGTGCTTCTAAGCCTGACATGACCGTATCATCAATGATTTGCTGGTCCATTCCAAGCAGTACTGTCATGATGATGGCTCCTGATTTGTCTATTCACGTATTCCTGAACGGCTTTCCCACGGATATTTCAGCGAGAGCTAGCCAGTTCCAATCCTTGTTCAGCCGATTGCATGGACAGGGTGTCCAGTTCGGCCGAAGCAGTACAGATTCAGTGCTACGCGACGATGACAGAAGCATGTCACCAATGTGTCAATTCAGATGACTGGACCTTATCCTCTTCAAAAAGCTTTTTAATTTTAAGAGATCAAATTATGCGAAAGGCAGGGACTGTTCAACCCGGCGGGTCAGCGGGCAGCCCGTTCGCGCCGCCAGCCGAGGAATTCCTCCAGAATTATGAGACCTGCACCGATTGTAATGAAGGTGTCGGCGAGGTTGAAAACTGCAAATGACCAGGTTGGCAGGTGAAACAGAATATAATCCACCACGTAACCGTGCATCACGCGGTCGATAAGATTGCCGATGGCGCCGCCGACGACAAGTGCAAAACCGTAGCGTGCGAAGATGCGGTCGGGCGCGTTGGTCCACCACAGATAAAGTACGAACAAAATAACTGCTGCGGTGATTGCGACCAGTCCCCAATCATGCAGCCATGCCAGCATGGAAAAGGCGATGCCCTCATTGTGCGTACGAAACAAGGCAAGGAACGGTAGCAGGTCGATCTGCTGGCCGTAGCCCATCCGTGTTTCCACCGGTGTTTGACGCCCTGATCGATCAGTATGGTGAGAACAACGACGAACAGTGAGGACCAGACTGCGTGTCGCTTCATCCGGAAACCCTTTCATCGAGCGTGAGTGCGTCGCGACGAATTTCGTAGAGCATGACGCCCGTGGCAATTGCAAGATTGAGGGAATCTGCACGGCCTGCCTGCGGAATGCGAGCAAGCTTGTCGCAGGTATCGGCCAGACTGTCCGGCAGGCCCTGCTGTTCGTTGCCCATCATCAGTACGACCGGCTTGTTGGCATAGGGAATGGTGCGATAGTCGACCGCACCTTTCAGATGGGTGCCGACGACAAGGCCGGAAATGCCCTTGCGCCAGTTGAGGAAGTCGGCTTCCGTCACTTTATAGAGCGGCATGGAAAAGACCGAGCCCATCGTGGCGCGCACGGTTTCCAGTGAATAGGGGTCGGTGGTGTCGCCGATCAAAATGATGCCCTTGGCGCCGACCGCATCGGCGGTACGGATGACAGTGCCCAGATTGCCGGGATCGCGCACGCGGTCGAGCGCGATATAAACATCGTTGTTCTTCGGCTTGAGGTTTGCGAGCGGGCGATATTGCTGTTCGAAAACACCAACCACCATTTGCGGATTATCGCGGCGGGTAATGGCAGCCATGATCTTTTCAGTCACTTCCAGCACCAGTCCGCCCTTGGCGAAGGTGCGGGCGGCAACCTGCTCGACCATCTTGTTGCCCTTGCCGGACTTGGCGAAGACCAGCGTCTTGATGCGCCAGTCCTGTTCGAGCGCGTCGATGACGAGCTTCAGCCCTTCGGCCAGAAACACGCCCTGTTGGTCGCGGAATTTTTTCAGCGCCAGCGAGCGGAGATCTTTCACGATAGGGTTGGTGAGGCTGGTGACTTCCTTCACCTGACCTACCTTGGAATATTCGGCACGAGAGCCGCCTTTGGAAAAATCGTCGTCACGGCTCATTTTGCTACCCAGCGGCTGAACATGGATGTGGAAAGCGCACGTCCTCCCGACTGATCGGCGGAACGTTCGCGCAGAATAAGTTCGCCCGATTCGACCGTACCACCAAGGCCGGTGAAACGGTCGCGCATCAGTTCGTGAATGGCGAAGAAGGATGCGCGGATCGAATAGGCAGTCAGGATGACGGCAAGTGGTTTTGGCGTCAGGATGGACCGGCATGTATCGACCATTCCGGGCAGATGCTCGAACAACTGCCAAACCTCGCCGCTCGGCCCGCGCCCATAGGCAGGCGGATCAAGCAGGATGATGTCATAGGAACTGCCGCGCCGTTCCTCACGCTGAACGAATTTCATCGCGTCTTCACAGATCCATCGGATTGGCTTGTCCGAAAGCCCGGCCATTTCCTGATTTTCACGCGCCCAGAGAATGGCCTTCTTGGAGGCATCCACATGGGTCACTTCCGCACCTGCACGTGCCGCTACCAGCGAGGCGACGCCCGTATAGCCGAAAAGATTGAGCACCTTAACGCTGCGTCCGGACTTTACCCCATCTCGGATAAGCCCATCCATATAGGACCAATGCGCGGCCTGCTCTGGGAACACGCCGACATGGCGGAACGAGGTGAAACGGCCATGAAAGGAAATGCCGTCGTGCTGCATCGGCCATGTTTCGCCGAGCGGCACTTTCGGAAAGGCCCAGCGTCCCATGCCTTCCTCGTCGGTATTCCCGGTGAAAACGGCGTCGGCCTGATCCCATTCCCGTTGTGGCAGGCTTGGCAGCCAGATTGCCTGACCTTCCGGGCGGACGATCCGATAGGGACCATATTGCTCGAGCTTCAACCCGTTGCCGCTGTCGAGAAGCGCATAATCGGGCGAGGGTTCCGTTTCGAGAATGAGCGGCAGTCTTTCTCCGGGCGTGCACCGGCATAAGGTTTGATTTCGCGAAGCGGAGTAGCGGGCTTGTCGTCTACGGGCTTGGGTGCGGCCTTGGCGAATTGGGGACGCGGCTTTTTGAAAGACGAGCCTTTATTGTCAGACTTGCCATCAAATCGGCCTTCAAATTTGCTTTCTGAACGCGGCGCATCATGTCTTGCGCGCTCGAAGCCACGGTCCTGTTTGCCGCCCGACGGCTTTTTGCCTTTTCCCTTTGGCGCTTTCACCCGAAACTCCAATCATCGTGATTGGGGTCTAGGTAAGATAAACAGGGCCGGTGTGAAAGGGGAAAACGACGTTCAATCGCGCTTCGACCATGAAAACCCGGAAGTTTTGCCTCCGGGTTTGAGAATAGCAGGTGTTTCAGGAGTTCACGACCGGCATATTACGCTTTTCGGCGGCGGTGCTCCGTTCAAGCAGGCGCGCAGCTTCCTGCTTGTACATGCGCTCCTTGCGGCGGTGCTTGCCTTGTGTGAGCCACGTCACCAGTGAGCCGATGACAACGCCGAGAAGAAGCGCGCCGAACAGCCACAGGAATAGAGGCGCATTATAGGACAGAGCGGGATTGCCCGGATTGAACGGATCGATCGTAAACTGCACCGATGCGCGATTGGCAACCGACAACGCAATCAGAGCCACTGCAAGCGGCACGAGAACGATGATGGCGATGATGCGTTTTGCCGCCATGATGTCTATCAGACTGCGCCGTTGAGACGGTCGCGCAGTTCCTTGCCGGTCTTGAAGAAGGGAACCCACTTTTCTTCCACATCCACCGTTTCGCCGGTGCGCGGATTGCGACCGCTGCGGGCAGGGCGGTTCTTCACCGAAAAGGCGCCGAAGCCGCGCAGCTCAACACGATTGCCTTCTGCAAGGGCGTTTGTGATCTCGTCGAATACCGCGCCCACGATGTTTTCGACATCGCGCTGAAAGAGATGCGGATTACGGCTGGCGATAATCTGAACGAGTTCCGATTTGATCACGGCTTTAAACCCCTGTTCTTCTGTTTGTTTCATCCGGTATCTACCGGATATTGTGTAAGTTTACGGCTGGCGTCAATTCGCTTCAGGCGTACCGTCAACGTGCCAAACCGAGAGAAGTCCGTCAAGAAAGATGCGTTCCTTGGCGATCTGCTTCAACATGCCGTCTGCTTCCTGCGGCACGCCAAGAAGGCGTGCACCGGCATGAATGATAAGATCGCGCAGCGAGAAACCCGTTTCATTGCTGACCGGCTTCCATTCCAGACGCGGCAAATCTTTGGAAAGCCCCTTGCTCGCAAGCCGGGCGACAGCTTCCTCTTCACCGCCCAATCCGTCGATCAATTTTTTATCGAGTGCCTGTCGCCCTGTAAAAACCGCGCCATTGGCGAGGGCCAGTGCCTGTTCATGTGTGAACGAACGGCGTTTTTCGACAATGTCCACGAACCACGCATAGGAATCCATGATCATATTGCGGATCATGCCCTTGGCTTCTTCGCTGGCCGGGCTGAAATAATTGGGTTCCGCCTTGAGTGGTGAGGATTTGATGGTTTCGACCTTCACACCGATCGTATCGAGAAGCTTCGAAACATCTGGATACTGGAACAGGACACCAATCGAGCCGACGATGGATGTCTGTCGTGCCACGATGTGGTCCGAAGCGCTGGCAATCATGTAACCGGCGGAAGCGGCAAGGGTTCCTACCTGCGTGACGACCGGCTTTTTCTCGGCAATCTTGCGCACGGCTTCGAAAATCGCTTCGCCGCCCACCGTCGTTCCACCGGGCGAATCGAGAACTAGAATCACACCTTTGACGGCGTCATCCTTGGCGATCTTGTCGAGACGCTTCAGCAATTCCTCATTCTCGAAGATGGTGCCTTCGATACGAACCTTGGCAATGTGCGGCTGGTTGAAGTTGGTGCCGCGCATGGACCATGAAGCGAAGACGGCAATCAGGGCGGCGATCAGAAGCAGGAAGGCCCCACGCCAGATCGTCAGCTTTCTGCGCAATTTCCGGCGTTCGATAATTGCTTCGGCGTCTTGAGCCATTCCCGTCCATCCGTTCGTTCAAATCGCGCGGCTTGCGCTCGACAGTTCACCTTGTGCCCCGAATGAGGGCACGCGGCAAGTATCTTCGAAAAATAGGTCTGGTTAGAGATAGTGCCTGAAATACATATTGTAATGAAGCTGCCCGAGATTCTTATGTTCGTTGCCAGATCAGCTTTGGCGGTTGCATTACGCACAGCTGTAATTTGACCGAGTTTTGTGGTATCAAAGAGTTGAATAGCATCCTGCTTAATTCGGTGGGGTGTCAATTGGGCTGAATTATCAAAGGCATAGGCCGTTCCTGCTTGCTGTTTGCGAGGCGGGTGCGGTATTTTGCGCGGTATAAAGCTATTGAGCGACCGATTATTTCACCCCAAATAAACCTTATTGAAATGAAAAAGCGCGACACACACGCGCTGATTATCGAGTTTTACGAAAGCCGTTGAGGAATTGAACGCCACATGACCGCCGACACCACAGATAGCCATGCGCCGCAGAACGCGACCGCTCAAGGTCGCGGCACGGGTGGCATGCATTTTGGTGCGTCGGAGAAGGCCGAGACGCTTTTCATGCTGCACAGCGCCATTCGATCCGCGTTCGCGTTCTGAAGACAGCTCTCCCTGTCGCCGCAATCATCGTAGGAGCGGTATTCTCTTGGTATACGTTCCTTGCGACGCCGAACGCGCCCGTTAAGGTCGAAGTGAACAATGGCGGCGAAAGCGGAAAGCTCGTCATGACGAGCCCGCACCTGAATGGTTATACCAAGGATAACCGTCCCTATTCGATGACTGCTTCCAAGGCGACGCAGGATGCAAAAGAACAGCGGTGCGATTTCGCTTGAAGGCATTTCCGCAGAGCTGCCGGTTGGTGACAAGGGCACGGCCAAGGTCGAGGCAACGTCCGGTGTTTACGACAATGCCAATGGGCGTTTGCAACTTGATAAGGACTTTACTGTTACGACAGACGACGGTTTACGTGCGGTGCTGCGCTCTGCGGACGTAAATCTCAAGAGCGGGCAGATCACCACTGACAAGCCCGTGGATATCCGCAGCGGCAGCACGCATATTCTGGCCGACAGCATGCAGGTCAAGGACAACGGCAAGGTTCTGATTTTCGAGAACAAGGTTCGAATGACTGTTGACGGCAGCGTTGTTTCGCCCAACAAGGCTCCCTGAAAAGGGCGCCTGATTTGAGGACAGGGGAAGCGTTCGGACCGATTTATATCTGTGCGACGCGGTTGAGTACATTCTGAAGCCGGTCCTCGGACCGAAATGTGCTCGAAAACAGATTGTTAGAGCGTGATTCTGATGCAATCGGAATGGTACAGGCTCTAAGCCGCTTTTTGATCGCATTTTGCGATGCTGAATGTTCCCATTTGGCCGCAAAGTGCTTAATGTTGCGTCTGACCGCATGTCGACCCGGGGATGGTCGAATGCTTCGGGGAGCTGAAATTATATGGAACGCGAGACGGGCAAGATGAACAAGGGTACGATGGCCCGCACTTTGCGGATGGGATTTGCAGTTCTGGCGCTCGGCATTGTCGCGGCTCCGACAGTTTCACTGGCGCAGGAAGGCGCAGCCGTGAACGGCCTGAAGCTTTCCAACAGCAAGGCGCCCGTCAAGATCGACGCTGACAAGCTGGAAATGCGCGACAAGGAAGGCATTGCCATATTCACCGGTAATGTTGCCGTTTCGCAGGGCGACGCCCTGCTGAAGGCAGGCCAGATGACAGTCTATTACAATAAGGCCAAGAATGACGGCGAAGCACCGGCCCCGGAACCGACAAGTGCTGGCGTGGGCGGCCTCGATTCATCGAGCATCGATCACATCGACATTTCGGGGAAAGTCTATCTCAAGTCCGGGACGCAGGTCGCAACTGGTGATACCGGGCGTTATGATGCGAAAAACCGGGTTATGGTTCTTCAGGGGCAGAAAGTGGTTCTGACCGATGGCGACAATGTCGTGACCGGTTGCAAGCTGACGGCGCATCTCGATACGGGCCGCGCCAATGTCGAAAGCTGCAAGGGCCAGACCAAGGGTCGCGTGTCGATCATCATGGCCCCGAAAGATCAACAGCAGGGCGGTGCTGCGCCCAAGCAGAACTGACCGGAGCAGGCGTGGGATTGTTCTGGAACAAGAAGGCCGACGGGCCGCAAGACGCATCGAAAAATGTGAACGCACCATCCGATGTCGCGGGCGCTATGCCCGGCCAGCCGGGTAAGTCGACGCGTCTCAAAGGGACGCTCGTGGCGCGCGGCCTCTGCAAGAGCTATCGCGGCCGGCAGGTCGTCAATGGCGTGTCGTTCGGTGTGCGTGCTGGCGAAGCTGTCGGTATTCTGGGGCCGAACGGCGCAGGCAAGACCACTTGCTTCTATATGGTGACAGGCCTCGTTCCGGCTGATGCCGGTTCCATCGAGATCGACGGTTTCGACGTCACGTCTATGCCGATGTATCGCCGTTCCCGTCTTGGCATCGGCTATCTGCCGCAGGAAGCATCCATTTTCCGTGGCCTTTCGGTGGAAAAAACAACATCAAGGCTGTGCTGGAAGTTGTGGAGAAAGATCGCTCCAAACGCGCTTCCGAGCTGGATGCCTTGTTGGAAGAATTTCACATCGCTCATCTGCGCAAGGCGCCTGCCATTTCGCTGTCCGGCGGCGAACGCCGTCGTCTCGAAATTGCGCGTGCGCTGGCATCGCGCCCAAACTTCATGCTGCTCGATGAGCCTTTTGCTGGTGTCGATCCGATTGCCGTTTCGGATATCCAGCAACTCGTTCGCCATCTGACAAGCCGCGGCATCGGCGTTCTGATTACCGACCATAATGTGCGTGAAACGCTGGGCCTTATCGATCGCGCCTACATCATTCACGCCGGTCAGGTGCTGACACATGGTCGTCCTGCCGAAATCGTCGCCAATCCCGACGTGCGCCGGCTTTATCTCGGCGACCAATTCACACTTTAATATTCGGCATTTTCATATCGTCTCAGGCTCCTATGGAAATGCCTGCATTCTGACCCAGTCATCGGTTTGAGCCTGTTATGTTCTGCACAAAGTTACAGAAAGTGCCGCTGAACCGCGACTATTTCCCATTTTGTCCCCAAACCGCACATTCTGAATTGACAAGCAAGGTTCATACCAGTTTTCATTCAAATACGCTTTCAGCCTGAAACGGCTGCGAGCGCACGGTTTATTCCTCTGTATGGACTCAGGTCCCATGTCGATGAGTGCCGTCTGAAGGCCAGATTGCTGTCAAGGATATCTCACGCGTTGACCATGTGTTCCGCGGTTATTGACAGGGTTTAACGGGGAGAATAACGCGTCGCATGGCTCTGTCGCCCAAGCTCGATTTCCGTCAATCGCAATCGCTGGTGATGACCCCCAGCTGATGCAGTCGATCAAGCTGCTGCAGATGACGCATGTGGAGCTGGAACAATTTCTCGACATTGAAATTGAAAAAATCCGCTGTTGGATCGAATTGAGGCAGCGAATGATGATTTTTCGGGCGTTGAACCCGCACGAGATAGTGCTGAAACCGGCGGAGAGGATGCGGCGTCGGATGACTTGTCGGATGGCGACTGGTTCAAAACAGGCGCTTCGGATAATGCCGAAAATCTCTCATCCACCTTCGACAGTTCTTGAAAATATCTTTCCGGATGATCCGGGTCGCTTCGACGAGATCGGTCCGGATCTTGCAGCGCAATGGAAATCGTCCGTCGGTGACGGATATGTTTCAGGTGGCAGTTACGACATCGATCAGGTTACGGCCAGCCGGATTTCATTGAGCGAGCACGTGGCGGAACAGATCGCGCTGACTTTTTCCAAAGCGGCGGACCGGTTCATTGCGACGGCGCTCGCCGATGCACTGGACGAGAGCGGCTATCTGCGTGTCGATATTGTCGGTCTGGCCCAGAATCTTGGCGTGGAAACCGTCGAGATCGAGCGTGTTCTTGGAGTGATGCAAGGCTTTGATCCGGCAGGCCTTTTGCCCGTGATCTGCGGGAGTGTCTAGCGATACAGCTGCGTCTCAAGGATCGGTTCGATCCGGCCATGGAGGCGTTGATCGACAATCTCGACCTTCTTGCACGGCGGGATTTCGCGACGCTCAAGAAGCTGTGCGGTGTCGATCAGGCCGATATTCTCGATATGCTGACCGAAATCCGTATGCTCGATCCAAAGCCCGGTGCTTTGTTCGAAATCTCCGTGGCCGATGCCATCGTGCCGGACGCGCTGGTTACACCGTCGCGTGACGGTGGCTGGACTATTGAACTCAACGCAGCCGCAATGCCACGTCTTATCGTCAACAATGAATATTATGCTGAGGTAAGCATCTCGGTCAAAGCCGAAGAAAAAGCATTTCTCTCGGATTGCATGCAGACCGCGAACTGGCTCGTACGCAGTCTCGACCAGCGTGCGCGCACCATTCTCAAGGTAACGCAGGAAATCGTCCGGCAGCAGGACGGCTTTCTGCGCCACGGCGTGACCCACTTGAAGCCGCTCAACCTGCGCACGGTTGCGACGCGGTCGGTATGCATGAATCGACCATCAGCCGAGTGACGGCGAATAAATTCATGGCCACGCCGCGTGGCGTGTTTGAACTGCGCTATTTCTTTACGGCCTCCATTGCTTCTTCCGAAGGCGGCGACGCTCATTCGTCGGAGAGCGTGCGCCATCGTATTCGGCAGATGATCGACGCCGAAAAGCCCGACGACGTGCTGTCCGATGATGCTATCGTCGATGCTCTGAAGAAGGACGGTGTGGATATCGCGCGAAGAACGGTCGCAAAATATCGGGAATCGATGAATATTGCTTCATCGGTTCAGCGCAGGCGTGAAAAGAAGGCAAGATTGTCAGCTTCCTGATTGCCTAAAGCATTTTGCAGTCAGGTGGAATCACCTGACGTTGCATAAATGCGGTAATACAAACCACATAGAGCGGAAGCGCGAACGAATGTGAGCGCATTTCGCTCTAGCCAAAATGGTTCCACAGATTGCGCTGGGAAGGGACCGCTTTAAACTACCGATTGTACCTCTAGGGCCTCATTCCCGTATTCGAATAGGGAGGAATGCTCTAAAATTTTGGATCTGTAGCGCTGCTCTTTCAGAAAAATTCGATCTCGATTTGTGGAAAGATCAGCATTGCAAGAGGACCAACTGGCAGGAGGACCAATTGACAAGCGCCATTTCACCCAATAGAAGCCCGGCTCGCGTTGCGGCACGTATCTGGACGCCCTCATTTCCGGGGCTTCCTGATAAATCGTCAGCGTGAATTGGCGAGATGTCAGCAGAAGCGCTTGTGTTTCTACGATCGAAAATACGCCAAAGCAGAATTGAAGCATGTCTCCTCAAAGTAGAACCGGTTTGGGGATGAAGACATGGGTTGGATGTTTCCGCCGAATGCGTTTTGCAGACAACGTCCGATAATATCGCTGTAATTTCTGGAAGAAATTGCGGTTGTCCATATGTTTGAAGGAAGGGCAATGTGGCGTTCCGGGAAAACCGGGCCGGGAAAACCGGGCAGCGGACCAGCTACTGGGGCGTTACTTAAAAGAGCAATGTGCGGCAACCATCCCGTAAAGGGGCTATTGATTGGAGCAGTCACGATTTCGACGGCTTTTCGGAAGGTGTTTCAACGCCTCGTCGCAAAGTGCGCACGGGAAGTGTGCATGCACCATGAATTTAGTTGGAAAACGCACAGGACGAAAAGCATCTTTGATGCTGGTTCGCTTTGCGCTTCGCTCGCCTTGTGATTAGACTGAGTCCTGTGGTGTAACGCAAATGAGGTGTGCCAAATGACTCTGCGTGTATCTGGAAAGCATATGGACGTCGGTGAAGCTTTCACAACCCGGATCATTGATCGGGTGAATGAAGCAGTCGGCAAATATTTCGATCATGGCTTTTCCGGACAGGTTACGGTCACCAAGTCCGGTTCGCGTTACAGTGCGGATTGCACCTTGCACCTCGATAGTGGTGCAACTCTGCAAAGCACTGGCGACGCGCAGGATCCGCAGCTGGCTTTTGAAGCGGCCGCGGACAAGATCGAAACCCGCCTTCGCCGCTATAAGCGTCGTCTGAAATCGCGCCCGGCTACGCAGCCAGATGCGATCTATGATGACGTTGCATATCGTGTTATGGCACCGCTGTCGGAGGAAGAGGAGGATCTTCCGGCGGATTACGCGCCGACAATTGTTGCGGAATCGTCCGTCGCCCTGCGCACCATGTCGGTGGCGTCGGCGGTCGTGGAACTGGATCTGATCGAAAATCCGGTTCTGGTATTCCGTAATGCCGGCAATGATGAAGTTAACATCGTCTACCGTCGCGCGGACGGCAATATCGGCTGGGTCGATCCATCGATGGTCACCCGCCGGGCCGCGCCACGCGCCTGACGGCAAACCTGAAGCGCACGCAGCGGATCGCGATTAGGCGGCCGCGTGCGCTTCCCAAAACCGGGCCGCAAAGGCCTGATTGAAGAAGGAACGGAGAGAATGGATCTTAGTGATCTGATTCAGCCGGGGCGATTATCCCGGCGCTGAAAGCCAGCTCCAAAAACAGCTTTTGCAGATTCTGTCTGAAAAGGCTGCGGAACTGACCGGTCTCCCTGAGCGTGAAGTTTTCGAAACAATTCTCCAGCGTGAGCGCCTCGGTTCTACCGGGGTGGGCAATGGCGTTGCCATTCCGCACGGCAAGCTGGCGAACATCAACAAAATAGCCGGAATCTTCGCTCGTCTGGAAACCCCGGTTGATTTCGAGGCGCTGGACGATCAACCCGTCGATCTTGTTTTTCTGCTTCTCGCGCCGGAGAATGCCGGCGCGGATCACCTGAAGGCACTCTCGCGCATCGCCCGTATGCTGCGCGATGCCGATACGGTTGCCAAATTGCGCGGCACACATGACGCGCAGGCGCTCTATTCATTCCTGACAGCTCAGCCTGCTTCCAACGCCGCCTGAGTTCAAATAGTTTCTCGTAGACAAAACCGCCGTTCGGCTTGAACGGCGGTTTTGTTTGTTTGCTCGCAGAAACGAATTGGCAGGGAAGGGAAAACAGTCCGAGCAGAAGCATATTTTTTTGCCTCAAGACGACTTGCGGCATTTGTATGCGCCACGATCTTCCTTACTGATTTCATACGGAAGCGCGATACCGACGATGACCGGTATCGCGTCTATCCTTAGTGCAGCATTACCGTGCGCAGTTCATGGTCTTGCGCGCCTTGTAGCGCGGTGGCGCGGACATCGGAGAGCACGATTGGCTCACCGCTGGCGCCAAAAGCGCCCAGAGTTCAAGGCCCGGCTCTATCGGTGGGAGGGCAGGGAAGCTGCGGGCAAGGTCATCTGAACGGATCTTGCGCACATAGGCAACTTCACCTTCGCCGAGATGGGCGAATTCATTTTCGGTGAATATATGTCTGTTCATGGTCTTAGCCTCCATTTCGTCGGCATGTCATTTGCGACCATGCCGCATCAGAGCTTCACATTCTCAATATAGCGGTACTGTGCTGAACAAAAACTGAACAAGCTCAGTCTTTCACCGCTATGCTGATTCGTTTAACCAGCCGTTCGGGTTCTGGACGGTCGAGATCGATGGCCAAAAGGCCGTTTTTCAGGTCGCAACCGAGAACCCGCATACCGTCTGCCGGGACGAAAACGCGCTGGAACTGTCGGGCAGCGATGCCACGATGCAGAAATTCCCGTTCGGTATCGTCGGTCTGGCGTCCGCGGATGACAAGCTGATTGTCTTCCGTCATGACTTCGAGGTCTTCGCTGGCAAAACCGGCCACCGCCAAAGTGATGCGCAGACGTTCGGAACCCGTCTCGCCGCGCAGGCGTTCAATATTGTAGGGCGGATAACCGTCGCCGGATTTTGCGATCCGTTCCAGCGTTTTTTCCATCGTGTCGAATCCGAGCAGCAAAGGGCTCGAAAACGGTGTCATTCTTGTCATTGCATCAGTCCTCGATGAGAAGCGACCGTCATGAAGAGAACCCTTACGGCGTATCTCCTCGCTAACTGATATGGCTTGTGAAAAGCCTGACTTCAAGGGCCAATCCGGATTCCTTCGTTTCAACTTAAAACGAAGGAGAGGTGCAGGATACCCGGCAATATGGGGTGTTGTTGCTATCGTCGTGCTTCTGAAAGCGCTGCGCCGAAAGCTGTGGCAAAGCTTTCGCGATCATCCGGGGAGAGGAAGTTTCCGATCACGACACTCGCTTCACGGCTTTCGACGCTCATACCGGTAATTCCGATATCCGGCTTTCGGGCAACCTTGAATCGCGTCCAGAATGGATTGAAACGATGTGCAGTCATCTTGCCGGACGCTGCATATTTGCGAATATACAGGGCGGAACGCGACATGGAAATTTCCTCGCGGGCACGGGCTGCGCGGTAATTCCAGCGAAAAGCCAGATAGATCAGCAGTACATCGAGACCGAAAAATCCGAAGATCGGCCATGCGCCGATGGACCAGAAAAAGAATACCGACGAACATCCAGCAGCCGATCAGAGCGCCCATCAATATGGTGAAGCCCGTGCGTCCCAGCGAACGATAGGGGGTGAGGAGAGCTTCGAAAATGGGTTTGTCGAACCGGTCAGGTTCTGCGCCGTCTGGGTGATGCATAGCATTCAGGTCATCTGGCTGCTGTGTCGGCGGCCTTTATGGGCCTGCGTCAAGCTGCTGATTGTTTTGTCGATCAAGAAACTATTATAGAGGCGGAATGGAAAAGGCCAAAATCAAATCGCCTGTGAACGCTTCTCCCGCCGCCCGCCCTCAACGTCGGATACGTGGTACGCTTTATACAGCAGACGAAATTCATGAGATATTTCGCCGTTTTTCGATTCAGCGGCCGGAGCCGAAGGGCGAGCTTGAGCATGTGAATGCTTTTACGCTTCTTGTGGCGGTGGTCTTGTCGGCACAAGCCACCGATGCCGGGGTCAACAAGGCGACACGCGGGCTCTTCACAATTGCCGATACGCCGCAGAAGATGCTGGCGCTGGGCGAAGAGAAAGTCGGCGACCACATTCGCACCATTGGTCTTTGGCGGAACAAGGCAAAGAACGTCATTCTCCTGTCCGAAGCCTTGATCCGCGATCATGACGGAGAAGTGCCGGGGACCGGGACGAGCTGGTAAAGCTGCCGGGTGTTGGCCGCAAGACGGCCAATGTGGTGCTGAATATGGCTTTCGGCCAGCCGACAATGGCGGTGGACACGCATATCCTGCGCATTGGCAATCGGATTGGTCTTGCGCCGGGAAAAACGCCAGAGGCCGTGGAAGCCATTCTCGTCCGGGTTATCCCTACAGAATACATGCTTCATGCGCATCACTGGCTGATCTTGCATGGGCGTTACGTGTGCAAAGCGCGCAAGCCGGAATGCGAGAAATGTGTGATTGCCGATATCTGCAAATATCCGGCGAAAACCTGCGACATTCCTGCGCCGCTTATCCCCTTGCCGCCGCAGGCGTGAGCCGGGCTTCGCGTTGCGAGACAGCCTTGTGCAGATGGACCATCATCGTTGCCGCGAAAAGCGGTGTCAGCAGATTGACGATGGGGATAGCCATGAAGCCTGCAATCAGCAGCCCGGCCAGAAAGACGGTTACGCTATAAAGTGACCGTAGCGCCTTGGCCTCGGCTTCGGAATGATAACGCATAGCGGCAAACTCGAAGAATTCCCGCCCGAGCAGATAGGCATTGATGACGAAGAAGGCGATCAGATTGACGCCGGGTATGAACAGCATGAACAGGGCGACGATGTTGCCGAGGATGACGATACCGAGGAATTTCAGCGAAACAACGATAGAGCGGCCGGTCGGCAAAGGCGTACCGGGTGGATCGTTCGGATAGTCTTCGCGTTCGACCACTTCGGCGACGTCATCGAGAAAGAGACCTGCCACAAGTGCAGTGACAGGTGCGATCATCAATGCGAGAACAAGCGCCAGACCAAGGCCTGCGACAATAGCGGCAACGATACCAAACCAGCCCGCCCATTCCGGCATGCCGGGCAGTATTTGCTCCATCCACGGCGGGCAAAAGTAAAAAGATTTGACGAACTGCCGCCCAAAGACCGATCAGCAGCAACAGCGTCAAACCGAGGGTCTTCCAGAAAACTGCACGCAATTCTGGCGTGGTCAGGCGTTTCAGAGCTTTCAATGCAGCATCTAAGATCATTTTCGACCCAATTCCGACTGTGGACGAAGATGGAAATAGGTATGCCTTCATCTTGGCGCAAGCTGTACTACCCACAATGCGGGAGGCTTGCAGGGTAGCCAAAGGGGTTTCAAACCGCTAAACCGGCACCCACATGACTGCCGCATATCCGGCCCGACGCATGTCGCGGAAAAGATGCATAGCGACTTTTCCGATGACGATCTGTTTTGCCGGATAGGAGACTAATCAAAAGGGGAGCTTCTCGCGCTCATGGCCACATTCGACGTTCTTTGCATCGGCAATGCCATTGTCGATATTCTTTCGCGCACTGACGACTCTTTTCTGGAAACGAATGGAATCGTCAAAGGCGCGATGAACCTGATCGATGCAGAGCGTGCTGAATTGCTCTACGGCCGGATTGCAGGTCCGGCAACAGAAATGTCGGGTGGCAGTGCCGGAAATACGGCAGCCGGCGTCGCGAGCCTTGGTGGACGCTCAGCCTATTTCGGCAAGGTTGCGACCGATCACCGGGCCGTGTTTTCGCGCATGATATCCGCGCGCAAGGCGTTGCATTCGACACCCGCCCGCTGGAAAAAGGGTCGCCGACCGCTCGCTCTATGATTTTCGTGACGCCGGATGGCGAACGCTCGATGAACACCTATCTCGGTGCCTGCGTGGAACTCGGACCGGAAGATGTCGAAACCTCCAAGGTGTCCGATGCGAAGGTGACCTATTTCGAAGGCTATCTGTGGGACCCGCCGCGCGCGAAGGAAGCCATCGTCATGGCATCGAAGATCGCGCACGAAAAGAAGCGCCAGATGGCGATGACGCTTTCCGATCCGTTTTGTGTCGATCGGTATCGCGAAGAGTTTCTGGAACTCATGCGCTCACGCACTGTCGATATCGTTTTCGCCAATGAGGATGAGGCCAAGTCGCTCTATAAGACGAAGTCGCTTGAAACGGCGATTGCCTCCATGCGCATGGACTGCGCGCTTTCGATCATCACCCGTTCGAAAAAGGTGCGGTCGTCGTCACACCTGACCAGACCTTGACTGTCCCAGCCATTGAAATCGACGCGCTGGTCGATACGACCGGCGCAGGCGATCTCTACGCAGCTGGTTTCCTTTACGGTTATACGAACGAGCGTTCACTGGAAGATTGCGCCCGTCTTGGTTCATTGGCGGCGGGGCTTATTATCCAGCAGATGGGGCCGCGTCCGCAGCTCAGCCTGCAGGCTGCTGCAGGTCAGGCTGGCCTTGTTTAAGATTTATTCCGGCCTGATGATCCGGTCGCGCTGAAGCTCTTCTTCAGTGCGTCCGGGGCGGCTTTTTATAGACGGGCAATGTCCAGCCGAAATAAAGTGCGCCGCCGCGAATGAGAAACGCGGTCAGAGCCGCTGCAATCGCACATATAGCTGGCTCGACCTGCAACCGGGCAAGCAGGACATAGAGACACGCACCGGCAAGCGAAGCCGTGACATAGATTTCGCGACGCATTAACACGGAAGGCTCGCCCGCCACCATATCGCGCAATATGCCGCCCAGAGTGGCTGTTGAAATGCCGGTCACAATGGCGACGGATGGTCGAAACCGAGCGCCAGTCCCTTGGCTGCACCTATTACGGTATAGGCGGCCATACCAATGGCATCGAGCCAGAGCAGGACGCGATAGCGCGACTCGACCATGTGCGCGGTGAAATAGACAAAGATAGCCGCCAGCGTACCCGCCAGCAGATAAGTCGGCTCGACAACCCAGAAAACCGGTGCACCAAGGACGAGATCGCGGAACGTTCCGCCGCCAATACCGGTGATATTGGCAAGGAACAGAAAACCGATGATATCGAGCTGGCGTCGCGATGCTGCAAGAGCGCCGGTCGCAGCGAAAACGAAAACGCCTGCGAAGTTCAAAAACTCAGGAATCGTCACGCTGCAGCTCTCCTCCACACTTCCGGTGACAATTTTTCACCGGTTCGCGCCAATAGCAATATGCACATTAGAGCATAATCCGACCGGAGTGAAACGAGGATCGATAAGATTATGATTAAAATAGAATAGGTTAGACCGCTGATCCGATCCAGTCAGATCGAAATGTGCTCTATCGCAAACTGGACTGCAGATATGAAAAGAGCGGCAGACAAAGCCGCCGCTCCAATACTCATCCGTTATTGCTGAAATAATCAGCCATTGCCTTCGGAAGCGCCATTGTCGGCAGTCGCCTTCGGGCCGCCTTTGGACACACCGACCATGGCCGGGCGCAGAACACGGTCGCCGATGGCGTAACCATCTTGCACGACCTGCACGACGGTGTTGTTCGGCAAATCCGGATTAGGCACTTCGAACATGGCCTGATGGAAGTTCGGATCGAACTTCTCGCCTTCCGGTTCAAGTTTCTTGACGCCGTGACGCTCCAGAGCCTGCAGCATGGCGCGTTCGGTCATTTCGACGCCGTCTGCGAGCGACTTCAGGCTGGCATCGGTCGCCAGAGCATCAGCAGGAATAGCGTCGAGCGCGCGGCGGAGATTGTCAGAGACCGACAGCATGTCGCGAGCGAAGTTGGTCACGGCATAGGTGCGCGCATCCTGTACATCGCGCTGGGTGCGCTTGCGAAGGTTTTCCATCTCGGCTGCAGCACGCAGGAGCTGATCCTTCAGCTCGCCATTGTCAGCTTCGAGCATCGCGATCCGGTTTGCGGTTTCATCTACTGCCGCTTCGGCTTCGTCTTCGGCAACTTCCGCACGAGCTTCAGCCTTGCGCGCTTTCAGAAAATCGTCGGCAGCTCGGTTCAGCGCCTCACGATCCCGGGGATTGTTGATGTCGCGCTGCTCAAGATCGGGTTTCTGGGATTTGTTTTTTCGTCAGCCATAATGCTACTTCCGTCTTGAATATCTTCTGGGGCGGATATCGAGTTTCATGCCAGTAAAATCAAGGTCTATTTTCAGGGACTTGGTTTGTCCCGGCAAATCTCACAATTACCGCAGGAGCCGGGAAACGATCTGAGCGGTGTAGTCCACCATGGGAACGATCCGCGCATAGTTGAGCCGTGTGGGCCCAATGACTCCTAGAGCACCAATAACCCTTTGTTCGCTGTCGCGATAGGGGGCGACCACCAGCGATGAGCCGGAAAGGGAGAAAAGCTTGTTCTCCGAACCAATGAAGATGCGGACACCCGAACCGGCTTCGGCGAGATCGAGAAGCTGGACCATGCCATCCTTGGTCTCAAGATCATCGAACAGATGGCGCAGGCGCTCGATATCTTCCTGCGCATGGATGTTTTCCAGAAGATTGGCGCGACCGCGAACGATCAGCCGCGCCGGTTGATCCGTTCCAGCCCCGCTCCAGACCGCCAGCCCTTGGGCAACAAGTTCCTGCGATAGTTGATCGAGTTCCTGCCGTGTTTCTTCCGTCAGCTTTTTCAATTCGGCTTTGGCTTCGGAAAGCGTGTGGCCATGGATGTGCGCGTTGAGAAAGTTCGATGCCTCGACCAACTGCGAATTGCTGATGCCGACGGGCAGACTGACGACGCGGTTTTCGACATCGCCGTTCTGCATGACAAGAACAGCTAGTGCCCGTGTCGGTTCGAGACGAACGAATTCGATGTGTTTCAGCGCACCTTCCGCCTTGGTGGCAAGCACGAGGCCCGCGCCGCGCGACAGACCTGAAAGAACCTGACTTGCTTCGGTCAGAACGCTTTCGACAGAATTGTTCATACCGGCGGAACGAACCTGCGCCTCAATGGAGGAGCGTTCCTCCGGCGGCAGATCGCCCACTTCGAGAAACGCGTCGACAAAGAAGCGTAGCCCGATCTGGGTCGGCAGGCGTCCGGCTGAGACATGCGGTGCGTAAATGAGACCCAGATGCTCGAGATCGCTCATCACATTGCGGATCGTGGCAGGTGAAAGCGTGTGTGGCAGCAGTCGTGAGAGATTGCGCGAGCCAAGCGGATCGCCATCGTTCAGATAGGTTTCCACAATCAGCCGGAAAATATCGCGCGAACGCTGGTCGAGCGAACTCAAAAGCTGGTGTTCCGGCGTTTTCATCATAATATGGTCGCGAACCCTAGTGTGGCTTTGAATCCGAAATTCGTTCACTGTGCTGTTCCCAAGTGATGCGAATTTCGGATTCGCCACACTAGAAATAGCATACGCCAAATATAAGGTCGCAAGTCAAAGCGTCAAAGCCTTTAGGCTATAGTGACAGGCCTCTCAACATCTCTGACGGTTTTTCGGGCGGAATGGCTTTCTATTTGCGACCGGGAAGCCTAAAAGCCGCACCGGAAAAATGAATCGAGGAATTTTCTATGCGTCCATCCAAGCGTGCGGCTGACGAAATGCGTGCCGTTTCTTTCGAACGCGGCATCTCCAAACATGCCGAGGGCTCCTGCCTTGTCAAGTTTGGCGATACGCATGTGTTGTGCACCGCAAGCCTTGAGGAAAAGGTGCCGGGCTGGATGCGCAATACGGGCAAGGGTTGGGTCACGGCGGAATACGGCATGCTGCCGCGTTCGACCGGTGATCGTATGCGCCGCGAAGCCGCTGCCGGTAAGCAGGGCGGACGCACGCAGGAAATCCAGCGTCTGATCGGGCGCTCCTTGCGCGCTGTCGTGGACATGCAGGCGCTTGGCGAAGTACAGATCACGGTGGATTGCGATGTCATTCAGGCCGATGGCGGTACGCGCACGGCAGCCATCACCGGCGGCTGGGTAGCGCTTCATGAATGCTTGCGCTGGATGGAAGCGCGCCAGATGGTGCGCGTCGAGAAGGTTCTGAAAGATCATATTGCGGCGATTTCCTGCGGGATTTACGAGGGTGAGCCGGTGCTTGATCTCGACTATGCCGAAGACTCTGTCGCCGAGACCGACAGCAATTTCGTGATGACCGGCAAGGGCGGAATTGTCGAAATTCAGGGAACGGCGGAAGGTGCACCTTTCTCGGAAGAAGAGTTTGCCAACCTGATGAAGCTCGCTCGCGGCGGCATTGATCGCCTTGTGTCCTTGCAGAAGATGGCCGTCGCCTGATAGGAACGAGGTCTGCTCCATATATCGAGGAGACCTCTTCCATGCGCGCAGCACGCATCCTTGAAACGGCGCTCTATGTCCGCGATGTCGCGGAAGCGATAGAGTTCTATCACGGCATTATGGGTCTGGAGCCAGTCGGGAAAGTCAGCGAGCGTAACGCATTTTTCCGGTGCGGCGACGGCATATTGCTTCTCTTCAAGGCCGAAGAGACATTGAAGCCGTCATTGCCAGAGCATTTGCCCGTGCCGTCCCATGGCACAAGCGGTCCCGGCCATGTATGTTTTGCTGCAAGTCGCGAGGAGATGGAAAGCTGGCGCAACCATCTGGCAAAACATGGCATAGCAATCGAGGCCGAGTTCGACTGGCCGAATGGTGCGCATTCGATCTACTTCCGTGATCCATCCGGCAATTCATTGGAGATTGCCGAACCCAAACTGTGGAACTGAAAATGAGAAAACTGGAACAGGGCAAGCTGATCGTCGCTTCGCACAATGCGGGCAAGCTGAAGGAGTTCGACGGTCTGATCGGCCCGTTCGGCTTTGAAGTCAGTTCGGTTGCCGCTCTTGGCCTGCCAGAACCGGATGAAACCGGTACGACTTTTGAGGAAAACGCCTATATCAAGGCGCTTGCGGCGGCTGAAGCAACGGGGCTGCCAGCGCTTTCGGACGATTCCGGCATGATGGTCGATGCGCTCGATGGCGATCCGGGAGTCTACACGGCAAACTGGGCCGAGACTGAAGACGGTACACGCGATTTCGACATGGCGATGCAGAAGGTCGAGAACCTGCTGCAAGAAAAGGGCGCCGTCGCATCACAGCAGCGAAAAGCGCGTTTCGTATCCGTGATCTGCCTTGCCCGGCCCGATGGGCAGGCTGAATATTTCCGTGGCGAAGTCGAGGGCGCGATTGTCTGGCCGCCGCGTGGCAATACGGGGTTTGGTTTCGACCCGATTTTCCTCCCCGATGGCTATGAAAAGACTTTCGGCGAAATGACTGCCGATGAGAAGCACGGCTGGAAGCCGGGTGATGCTTCGGCCTTGTCGCATCGTGCTCGTGCCTTCAAGCTTTTCGCCGAAAAAGCGCTTAATGTGGAGCCGGCATCCGCAAAATGAACAAGCTGTTTCCCCTTTGCAGGCAATCGATGCTGCTCGCGCAAATGCCGCCGGGTCGATCCCGATCGCGCGTGCAAATGGGGAAAATGCGTTTGGCGTTTACCTGCATTGGCCATTCTGTCTGGCCAAATGCCCTTATTGTGACTTCAACAGCCATGTTCGTCACAAGCCGGTCGATCAGGCACGTTTTTCTGAAGCATTTCTTCGCGAGATGGAAACCTTGCGTGAGCGCACCGGCCCACGCACGATCACCAGCATATTCCCGGGCGGCGGCACGCCGTCGCTGATGCAGCCGGAAACCGTGGGCGCGCTTCTCGATGGAATCGCGTCCCATTGGTCGGTGGCGCCGGACATTGAGGTAACGCTGGAGGCGAACCCCACGAGTGTGGAGGCTGATCGCTTTCGTGGCTATCGCGCTGCAGGCGTCAATCGTGTGTCGCTTGGCATTCAGGCGCTCAATGATCCTGATCTGCGTCGTCTTGGCCGCATGCATTCGGTCGAGGAAGCCAAGGCGGCCATTCGGCTGGCGCGAGAGATTTTCCCGCGCCTGTCCTTCGATCTGATCTATGCACGCCCGAACCAGACAATCGAAGCCCGGCGGGAGGAACTGAAAGAGGCCATCGGGCTCGCTGCCGATCATCTGTCGCTCTACCAACTGACGATCGAGGAAGGCACGCAGTTCTATAATCTCTGGAAGGCTGGCAAGCTGACGACGCCCGAGCCGGATCACGCTGCAGCCCTTTATGAGGAAACGCAAAGGGTCACGGCAGAGCACGGTCTTCCCGCCTATGAAATTTCCAACCACGCGGTGCCGGGGCGCGAGTCACAGCACAATCTCGTCTATTGGCGTTACGGGCAATATGTCGGGATTGGTCCCGGCGCGCATGGGCGTTTCGTGGAAAATGATATTCGTACCGTCACCATGACCGAAAAACATCCGGAAACCCGGCTGGATAAGGTCGAACGCAACGGCCACGGCATTATCGAGGAAGAATATCTCGATGGCGAGCAGGAAGGCGACGAGTTCCTGATGATGGGCTTGCGTTTACGCGAAGGCATAGATCTTGCCCGTTATGAGCGGCTTTCTGGCCATGCGGTTGATGAAAAGCGACTTGCGAAACTGATCGCGGAAGGCATGATCGAACCGATGAGCGGCAGCATCATTCGCGCAACGCCAGATGGTGCGCTGGTGCTCGACGCGCTGGTTGCCGACTTGGCGGCATAAGGAACTTATAATGACGGACGAAGCAGGCGAGGGGCGACGGGAGTATGTGGTTGGCGGCACGACGATGCGCGCTCGACCACTGGAGCCCGCTCTTTATATTGTCTCGACCCCCATCGGAAATCTCGGCGATATGACGCTGCGCGGTATCGAAACGCTGGCGTCTGTCGATATTCTGGCTTGCGAAGATACGCGCGTAACCCGCGTTCTGCTCGACCGTTATGGTATAGCGCGCCGCCCTATCAGCTATCACGAACACAACGCCGCCGAGGCCGGTGAAAAGCTGATTGCGGCACTGGCTGCGGGCAAAAGTGTTGCGCTGGTGTCCGATGCCGGAACACCGCTTGTCTCCGATCCCGGGTTCCGTCTGGTGGGCGAAGCGCGCGAGGCGGGCATTCGTGTCGTGCCTATTCCGGGTGCTTCCGCTGTACTGGCCGCACTTGCCGCTTCGGGCCTGCCGACCGACGCCTTCATGTTCTGCGGCTTTCTGCCCTCCAAGCATGGGCAAAAACAGTCGAAGCTCGAAAGCCTCAAGGGGTATCGACGCAACGCTGGTGTTCTATGAATCGCCAAACCGGACAGCGGCAACGCTGGCGGAAATGGCTGAAGTGTTCGGGCCAGATCGTATGGGCGCGCTCTGCCGTGAACTGACCAAGGCCTATGAGACCATTCGCACTGCGCCGCTGGGCGAGCTTGCAGCCGAGTTTGACGGCGAAGATCGCATTCGCGGTGAAGTCGTTCTGCTGGTGGGGCCGCCAACGGGCAACGCCGTTCCGCAAAGCGAAGAGGACATCGACAAGCTGCTGCTGTCGCTTGCCGCAGAGTTGCCGCCGTCCAAGGCCGCAGGCGAGGCGGCGCGCATGACCGGCGGACAGAAATCGGTTTTGTATCAGCGTCTCATGCAATTGAAATCGGACCCGCGATGACAGACCTCCGCGAGAAAAAGCGAACTGCTTTCTTTCGCGGACACAGCGCCGAACGCTTTGCGGCCATGGTGCTTCTTCTGAAAGGTTTTCGGATTGTCGCGCGGCGCTATCGGACAAGGCTCGGCGAAATTGATCTGATCGCCCGGCGTGGCAATCTGATTTTGATCGTTGAGGTCAAGGCGCGGAGCAGTCTGGAAGCAGCGCACCTCGCTGTCACGCGGGCCATGCGCCGCATCGAAGCCGCAGCCGATCTCTGGCTACAACGCCAGCCCGACCATGCCCGCCTGTCGCTGCGTTTCGATCTGATTGCCCTGCTGCCGCGACGGTGGTCAAAACATGTTCCGGCATTCTTCACGAGCGGCAACTACTGATAAGTCTATGTAAATCCTATAAAAATTGTGGGGTATATTTCCGGTATTACGGGAAATTAAAATCCCGTATTCCTCTGTTTTGAGGAAAAGTGATGCTCGCCGTCATTTTCACGCGCAAGCCCATTTCTTATAAAATCACGCCGCTCAACGGATAATGGCACCAACTTTTACAAGACGCATTTCCGCACGCGAAACCAGTATCCACTTTCGCTGGAAATGCCTCCAAGGATGGCGCCGTGTCTCTATCGCAAAAGCGTTTACTGGCTGATTTTCCTGCCTTCTTCCGGGTCTCGGAAGAGGTGGTTGTCGTCGTTGGCGGCGGCGAGGAAGCTTTTGAACAAGGCGCGCCTCGTGGCGCAGACTTCGGCGCGACTTCGCATCGTTGCCGAAGAAACAGAACATCATCTGGCTGATTTCATCGCAGGCCACGGCGCGGGCATGTGACTGCACCTTTCGCGCCTGAGCATCTTGATGGCGCAAAGCTGGTTTTGTCGCAACCGGCGATGAAGCGCAGGATCGCGCCATTGCCGCTGTGGTCAAGGCGCAAAAATTCCGGTCAATGTGGTTGATCGTCCCGCACTTTGCGATTTTCTGACGCCCGCCATTGTCAATCGTGCGCCGCTGACGATTGCGATTGGTTCGGAAGGGACGGCCCCCGTTCTGGCACAGATGGTTCGCGCGCGGATTGATGCCGCCTTTTCGCCGCGCCTTGGCGAACTTGCGCATTTTGCCGAAAGCTGGCGTCCGCTGGTCGAGCGCGCGCTGCCTAAGGGGCTGGCGCGCCGCAGCTTCTGGCGCGGGTTCTTTTCGGGCCGTGTCGCCAGCGCCATCGAAAATGGCGATCGCGTTGAAGCCTACAAGGCTGCGAGCGACCTGATCAAGCAACGTGACAATGCCGCCGGCTATGTCTGGCTGGTCGGCGCCGGTCCGGGTGCCGAAGACCTGCTGACCCTGCGCGCCCATCGCGCTTTGATGGAAGCCGATGTCATCGTGCATGATGCGCTGGTGCCGGAAGGCGTCATTGCCATGGGCCGTCGTGACGCCGAGCGCCTTGCCGTCGGCAAGCGCAAGGGCTGCCATTCCAAAAGCGGGGAAGAAATCAACCGCCTGCTGGTTTCGCTGGGGCGGGAAGGCAAGCGCGTTGTGCGGCTGAAATCCGGCGATCCGCTGGTATTCGGACGCGCAGGTGAAGAAATGGCCGCACTGCGTGCCGCCGGTATCGGATTCGAAATCGTGCCCGGCATCACTTCTGCCTTTGCCGCCGCAGCCGACATGGAACTGCCGCTGACGCTGCGCGGTGTCGCCTCGTCGCTGGTGTTCACCACGGGCCATGACATGACGGGCGATGTGCTGCCGGGCTGGGTGAAGCTTGCCGTCTCGGGTGCAACGATTGCCGTCTATATGGGCTCCACGGTCGCGGCATCGGTTGCTGCGCGCCTGATTGGTGCGGGGCTGCACGAAGATACCGCCGTGGCGGTGGTCGAAAATGCGAGTCGACAGGACAAGCGCCTGTTCCACGGCACGCTGAAGGATTTGCCGGATCTGGAAAACCGCAAGGAACTTTCCGGCCCGGTCATGGTGATCATTGGCGATGCTGTCGCTGGTGCCGCAATCGACAAAGCCGAAGCGCTGGCCCTCAGGCCGGTTTCCGTCGCAGCCTAAATCCGCACGATGCGCGGTTAACAAAAGTTTGGAGTTTGGAAATGGTCGTAAAAGTTCTCACTGCAAACCGGCTGATCGACGGGCAGGCTGTGTGGCTCGGTGCAGACGGTTCGTGGCAGGAGACCATCGACGGCGCGCTGGTCGCTCGCCACGTGGAGGCCGTTGAAGCGCTTGAAGACGCGGGCAAGGTTGCAGGGAAAGCCAATCTGGTTGTCGATGTGAACGTGATCGATGTTGAGGAGCGCGAGGAGGGGCTTTACCCGATCCGCCTGCGCGAGCGCATCCGCCTTTCCGGCCCGACCATCGTGACCTTCGGCGATTTTCCGCTCGAAAAGTCTGAATTGAAGCGCGCCTCCTGATTGTGGATTTGGACCTAGCCTATGTATCGTTACGATGAATTCGACCGCGATTTTGTTGCGGCCCGCGTTGCCCAGTTCAAGGACCGAGGTCGAGCGCCGTTTGACCGGGGAGCTGACGGAAGACCAGTTCAAGCCGCTGCGTCTGATGAACGGTCTCTATCTGCAACTGCACGCCTATATGCTGCGCGTGGCAATTCCCTATGGCACGCTGTCGAGCCGTCAGCTACGCAAGCTCGGTCACATTGCCCGCGTCTATGACCGCGGCTTCGGCCATTTCACAACGCGCCAGAACATCCAGTACAACTGGCCTGCCCTGAAGGACGTTCCGCGCATTCTGGAAGAGCTGGCGGAAGTCGAGATGCACGCCATCCAGACCTCCGGCAATTGCATTCGCAACGTGACCGCCGATCATTTCGCGGGGGCGCTGCCGCCGACGAAGTGGCCGATCCGCGCCCATTCGCCGAAATTTTGCGCCAGTGGTCGTCGCTGCATCCGGAATTTTCCTATCTGCCGCGCAAGTTCAAGATTGCCATCGTCGGCTCGGACCATGACCGCGCCGCCATTCAGGTGCATGACATCGGCTTGCAGTTGAAGAAGAACGGGGGCGGGCGATCTGGGGCTGGCTGTCTATATTGGCGGCGGCCGGGCCGCACGCCGATGGTGGCCAAGAAAATCCGCGACTTCCTGCCCATCGAGGACATGCTGACCTATGTGACGGCCATCGTGTGCGCGTTTACAATTTGCATGGCCGTCGCGACAACAAATACAAGGCGCGCATCAAGATTCTCGTCCATGAAACGGGCGTTGAAGAGCTGACCCGCGAGATCGATGCCGAGTGGGACGAAATCCGCAATGGTGAATTGAAGCTGCCGCAGCGCGATATCGACGCCATCGAAAGCTATTTCCGCATGCCGAACCTGCCACAACGGCCGGAAGGCTGGGAAGTGCTGGCCGTCACGCAGAAGGCCGATGTGGAATTTGCAAGCTGGGTGGCGCGCAATGTCACGCCGCACAAGAACCCGGATTATGCGGTCGTCACCATTTCGCTCAAGCCTATTGGTGGCATTCCGGGCGATGCGAGCGCCGAGCAGATGGAACTGGTGGCGGATATTGCCGAGACCTATTCCTTTGATGAAATCCGCGTCAGCCACGAGCAGAATCTGGTTCTGCCGCATGTGGCCAAGGCCGATCTCGCAGCCGTTTACGATCTGCTGCAATCGGACGGTCTGGTGACGCCGAATGCCGGCCTCATCACCGATATCATCGCCTGCCCCGGTCTCGATTATTGCGCCCTTGCTAATGCACGCTCCATTCCGGTGGCGCAGCGCATTTCGGAGCGCTTCGGCGACCAGCAGCGCCAACTTGAGATCGGCGATCTCAAGATCAAGATTTCCGGCTGCATTAATGCCTGCGGTCATCACCATGTCGGCCATATCGGCATTCTGGGCGTCGAGAAGAAGGGCGAAGAGCTTTATCAGATCACGCTTGGCGGATCGGCGGACGAGCATTCGACCATCGGTGAAATCACCGGTCGCGGCTTCTCGTCGGAAGAAGTGGTGGATGCCATCGAAACGGTCGTGGATACCTATCTGGGCTTGCGCGAAAGCCCGGAGGAAAACTTCCTCGCCGCTTATCGCCGGGTTGGCATGGAGCCGTTCAAACGCGCGCTTTATGGAGAAATAAGCCGTGCAGCTTGATGCTGAAGAAAGCGCTGCCGCCGAAGCCCGCCTTTTGGAGGCAAGCCACGGTGCGTCTTCCCCGCAGGATGTGATCGCGCTCGTCACGCGTGAACTCTATGAGGGGCAGATCGCGGTCGTGTCTTCCTTTGGCGCGGAATCGGCTGTGCTTTTGCATATGATCTCGCAAATCGATCCGGCGACGCCGGTTCTGTTTCTCGATACGGGCAAGCATTTTCGGGCGACACTTGATTATCGTCATGATCTGGTGGACCGGCTGGGATTGACCGATGTGCAGGATATTCTGCCGCTGGAAGACAGTGTCAGGACGGAAGACCCGTTTGGCGCTTTGTCGATGACCGACAAGGATCGCTGCTGCTTCATCCGCAAGGTCGAGCCGATGGCGCGCGCTGTGACCCCTTATCGGGCCCGGATGACGGGCCGCAAGCAGTTTCAGGCATCGACCCGCGAAAGCCTGCCAGTATTCGAATCGGTCGGTTCGCGCATTCGTATCAATCCGCTGGCGCGTTCGCAGGCAGCCGATCTCAAGGCCTATGCCGAAAAACACGACCTGTCGCCGCATCCGCTGATCGCGCAGGGCTATCGTTCCATCGGCTGCATGCCCTGCACACGGCCCGTGAGCGAGGGCGAGGATCAGCGAGCCGGACGCTGGGCCGGATCGGAAAAGACAGAATGCGGCATCCATCTGTCGGGTCTGTCCGATAGTTTGAAGAATTTGGGAGCAGGTGACCGGAAATGAGCGATATCAACGAAACCAAACTCTGGTTTACCGAGGGCTTTCGCGAGGACGACTATGTCTTTGCCGACGATCTTGAAACGGCGGGCGATGCCCCGGCAATCATCATTCCGCTGGCCGTCTGGCTCGGACTGGATGAGGAGCGCCGCCGCGCCTCCAATCGCCGGATCGGCATTTCGGTGGCGCCGGGCGAAGCCATTGATCCGCTTCTGGATGATCTGGGCAGCGTGCCGCTGATCGCCTTGCAGTTTCCGGCCTTTAATGACGGGCGTTCCTATTCCAAGGCGGAGATTTTGCGCCGCGAAGGCTTTGCGGGTGAGTTGCGCGCCGTTGGCGACGTGCTGATCGATCAGGCCGCCCTGATGCTGCGGACCGGTTTCGACAGCCTTCAGGTGACCAACAAGGTGGCGCAGGGCCGTCTTGGCGAAAATCGTCTGGTCGATACGCCCGGCTATTACCAGCCGGGACGCGGTTCTGTGCCGGAAGAGGCTGGGTTCGCCCGGCGTCGGGTCAAGGCAAGTTAGGCACATCGCTCAAATTTGCCATTTTTCTGCGAACCTTGATGCGCTAGACACGCCTCACCAACTTCAGGAGTCGCGGCGTGATCCGGCATATTGTTTTCTTCAGCGTCAAAGAAGGTCAGGATATAGAGACGGTCAAAAAGGATTGGAGCAACTCGGCACCATTCCTCATGCTGACCTGTTTGAAGTTCTGCCGAATTCCGTGGTCGATCCGATGTGCGACCGCATTGATCTCGTGGTCTATGCCGAGTTCAAAGATGAGGAAGCGCTTTTCGCTTTCAAGAAGCATCTGACCTATGACGCGACGACGCGACTGGTACGTCCGATGCGCGAATTGCGCTTTTCAGCCGATGTCGTGACAGACAAGCGCTAAAGCATGTCCAGCAAAAGTTGCGAAGCGGTTTTGCGTTCGGAAATGTGAAAAAATAACTACCAGTCTGCCTGTGGTCTTTTCCTGTAGCGGCAGGCCGCCGAAAAGATCGGGCTCGCTGGACGTTCTCGCTCGTTCGATATTGAGGAGCTTGAGTTTTGTTGCCGTTCCGCCTGCTGCCGAAAAACCGCCGACCTTGCCATTGGCACCGAGCACCCGGTGACAGGGCACAATGATTGAAACGGGGTTTTGCCCAGTGCATAACCGACAGCCTGCGAGAGACTTACGTCACCGATCCGTCGGGCAATCGCACCATAGGTCGTTGTCTCGCCCGGTTTCAGCTCAAGGATAATTTCATAGACCTGCCGGTTGAGATCGGGTTGGTCATCCAGCGCCAGCGGTGTACCTGAAAAATCAACATTGGCGCCTGCCAGAAGCGCGCGCACACTTTGGATTGCATTGCTGACGAAGGAGGGCTCGTTGATATCTTCGGTGCCGGGGAACCGCTCGCCGAGCCGATAGCGGGTTTCCTTCTCGTCAGCATCCCCGATCTCGACGCCCACAATCTTCTGGCCGCGCCGTGCAATGCCGCACGGTCCGATCTCTGTTTCAAAAATGGTGACGCCTGACGATTCCATGGAAGTCATATTAACATGGTTTTGAACGGGACAAATGCCGGTTATCGGGCAACGATAGGAACGTTCACGTGAAAAGTCGTAACAATTGCGAAAAATGGCGCAGCGAAATGGTTGAAGAACGACACGAATAATGATTGTGTGATGGCGACCGGCCAATGCCCTTAAATGGCCAAACGGATTGACGAGAGTTTCCGGCACCTGTCACGGCGGGCGCGGAACCAAGGAATTTAAATGGACGATTACGAGCGATATGCCACAGGGTTGATGATCGTTTTTGGCGCGCTGATTATCGGCGGCCTCATGGCGGCTAACCTGTACCACGGCGACAAGCCGGGCTTTTTATTCGCGCTGGGCGCTGCGGTTGTCAGCTGGTTCGCGGCTTTTGCCGTCCTGTTTGACAAGCCACGCGTTTATGGCGTGATGATTGCGGTTGCGATCGGTCTGGTTGCGGCTTCAATCGGTGCTTATGTCACCTGATTTTTGAACCGTATGATTAAGAAAAAATCCCCGGTTTTCCGGGGATTTTTCGTTTTAGAGATATGGAGAATAGCACTGGCGCCGTGGCCCATAATTGGGTTGGAACGTATTATCGTAGGCTCGATAGGAACGATAACGGTTGTAGCACCACCGCACATGCGGGTTGCCGCCGCGATAGACCGGCGCCGGACGGTAGCGATAAGCAGGCGGCGGCCCCAGTAACGGCGATCATAGCGATAGTATGGGCGGTAACGCGGACGATCATGCCGCCAGTGTCGACGATGCTCCCGCCAATAGCGGCGGTCACCACGATAGTCGTAATACTGAACGTTTTGAACATTCGGTGCTAGCGCCGGGCGGACGGTGTCGCCATCAAAGACGGCGGCGCCGCATTTGCAGTTCCGGCAGCAGCCGATAGTCCCATGCCGAGTGACAAACATGCGGCAAACAGGGAATAAGCAAACCTTTTCATCGGTTTCTCCTCACAGCGCATACCGAAAAAATGTGAAACGGTTTTCGGATAAGATGCGCGTAATAATAAACAACACATATCGTCCCTGCCGTTATTTTTGGCCGGACATTGTGGCGGAGCAGTGGCCCTGCGAAGTCACGATTTCTTCGTTGCGGCAACAGATGGGTGATGCTCTGATTTTGGGGTAGGAATTAGTCGCCTAGAATTGACATAAAGATATGTTTATGTCATTAAGCGACTTTCGTGATGTGCGTATAAAGGGCAATTCAGGTTTATGTGTCCGAACAGACCTGCTGCCCGGTAACAGATTGAATATAGGCGGTGTTTTATGGCCTCTTCCCTCGATGGTCTTTTTGGTGCAACGGCTGCGCAGCCGGATGGCTCAGAAGTGCTCGCAGCTCTCACCAAGGCAGCGCGTGAGCGCATCCTGATCCTCGACGGCGCGATGGGAACCCAGATTCAGGGGCTTGGTTTTCATGAAGAGCATTTCCGCGGCGAGCGTTTCGGCGCTTGCGATTGCCAGCTTCAGGGCAATAACGACCTTCTGACCCTGACGCAGCCCAAGGCTATCGAGGAAATCCATTATGCCTACGCCATTGCGGGCGCGGATATTCTCGAAACCAATACGTTTTCATCCACGACAATTGCCCGGGCCGATTATGGCATGGAAGAGCAGGTCTATGAACTGAACCGCGACGGTGCGCGTCTGGCCCGTCGCGCGGCCTTGCGCGCCGAGCAGAAGGACGGTCGCCGCCGTTTCGTTGCGGGCGCTCTGGGGCCGACAAACCGCACCGCTTCCCTTTCGCCGGATGTCAACAATCCCGGCTACCGCGCTGTTACCTTCGACGATCTGTGCATCGCCTATGCCGAGCAGATCCGGGGCTGATCGACGGCGGTTCCGACATCATCCTGATTGAAACCATCTTCGATACGCTCAACGCCAAGGCTGCCGTCTTCGCGTCGGAACAAGTGTTCGAGGAAAAGGGCATCTTCCTGCCGGTGATGATTTCCGGCACGATCACCGATCTTTCCGGCCGCACCCTGTCCGGCCAGACGCCAACGGCATTCTGGCATTCGCTGCGTCACGCCAAACCATTTACCATCGGCCTCAATTGCGCGCTCGGCGCGAACGCTATGCGTGCGCATCTCGACGAATTGTCGACCATTGCCGACACCTTCATCTGCGCCTATCCGAATGCCGGTTTGCCGAACGAGTTTGGCCAGTATGACGAAACGCCGGAAGCTATGGCTGCCCAGATCGAAGGCTTTGCCCGCGACGGTATGGTCAATGTGGTCGGCGGCTGCTGTGGTTCGACGCCGGAGCATATCCGCGCCATTGCCGAGGCTGTCGCGAAACATCCGCCGCGCAAGCCTGCAAAGGTTGCGCCGCTAATGCGCTTGTCGGGCCTCGAACCCTTCACGCTCACAGAGGATATTCCTTTCGTCAATGTCGGCGAACGCACCAACGTGACCGGCTCGGCACGCTTCCGCAAGCTGATCAAGGCTGGCGATTTTGCTGCTGCGCTCGACGTCGCGCGCGATCAGGTGGTCAACGGCGCCCAGATCATCGACATCAACATGGATGAAGGCCTGATCGATTCCCGAAAAGGCAATGGTCGAGTTCCTCAATCTGATTGCTGCCGAGCCGGATATCGCTCGCGTGCCGATCATGATTGACAGCTCCAAATGGGAAGTGATCGAGGCTGGCCTGAAATGCGTTCAGGGCAAGGCGGTGGTCAATTCCATCTCGATGAAGGAAGGCGAGGAAGCCTTTATCCATCACGCTAAGCTCGTTCGTGCTTATGGTGCGGCGGTTGTCGTCATGGCTTTCGATGAAACCGGGCAGGCCGATACCGAGGCGCGCAAGATCGAAATCTGTACCCGGGCCTACAAGATCTTGACCGAGCAGGTCGGTTTCGCGCCGGAAGACATCATCTTTGACCCGAACATCTTTGCAGTGGCGACCGGTATCGAAGAACACAATAATTACGGTGTCGATTTCATTGAAGCGACGCGCAAGATCATGGCGACCTTGCCGCATGTCCATGTCTCGGGCGGCGTGTCGAACCTTTTTCGTTCCGCGGCAATGAGCCGGTGCGCGAGGCGATGCATGCCGTCTTCCTCTACCACGCCATTCAGGCGGGTATGGATATGGGCATCGTCAATGCCGGTCAGCTGGCGGTTTACGATGCCATCGATCCGGAACTGCGCGAAGCCTGCGAAGATGTGGTGTTGAACCGCCACTCCGATGCGACCGAGCGCTTGCTGGAAATCGCCGAACGTTTCCGCGACTCCGGCTCCAAGGAAGCCAAGGTGCAGGATCTGACCTCGCGCGAATGGCCGGTGGCAAAGCGCCTCGAACATGCGCTGGTCAACGGCATTACCGAATATATCGAAGCCGATACGGAAGAGGCGCGCCAGTCTGCCGAACGTCCGCTGTATGTCATCGAAGGCCCGCTGATGGCTGGCATGAATGTGGTTGGCGACCTGTTCGGCGCCGGCAAGATGTTCCTGCCACAGGTGGTCAAATCCGCCCGCGTGATGAAGCAGGCCGTGGCCGTCCTCCTGCCATATATGGAAGAAGAAAAGCGCCTCAATGCTGAAAAAGGCATTGGCGGCGGTGAACGTCAGAGCGCCGGCAAGGTGCTGATGGCGACCGTGAAGGGCGATGTGCACGATATCGGCAAGAATATCGTTGGCGTTGTGCTGGCCTGTAACAATTACGAGATCATCGATCTTGGCGTGATGGTGCCATCGCAGAAGATTCTGCAGGTAGCGCGTGACGAAAAGGTGGATATCATTGGCCTTTCCGGCCTCATCACGCCTTCGCTGGATGAGATGGCGCATGTGGCAGCAGAAATGGAGCGCGAAGGTTTCGATATTCCGCTTCTGATCGGCGGCGCGACCACGAGCCGTGTCCATACGGCGGTGAAGATTCATCCGCGCTATGAACGCGGACAGGCGGTCTACGTCATCGATGCAAGCCGTGCCGTCGGTGTGGTTTCGAGCCTGCTGTCACCGGAAGGCAAGCAGGCCTATGTTGACGGTCTGCGCGGGGAATATGCCAAGGTTGCAGCCGCCCATGCGCGTAATGAAGCGGAAAAGCAGCGCCTGTCGATCGCTCGTGCCCGCGCCAATGCGCATAAGCTCGACTGGGATAATTTTGTTCCGGCAAAGCCGACATTCACCGGCACGAAGACCTTCGATGATTACGATCTGGCCGAAATCGCCCGCTATATCGACTGGACGCCGTTCTTCCAGACACGGGAGTTGAAAGGCCGCTATCCGGCAATTCTTGAAGACGAGAAGCAGGGCGAGGCAGCCCGGCAACTCTGGGACGACGCTCAGGCGATGCTGAAAAAGATTATCGACGAAAAGTGGTTCACGCCGAAAGCTGTTGTCGGTTTCTGGCCCGCCAATGCGGTCGGCGACGATATTCGTCTTTTCACCGATGAAAGCCGGAACGAGGAACTTGCCACTTTCTTCACACTGCGCCAGCAATTGAGCAAGCGCGATGGTCGTCCGAATATGGCGATGTCCGACTTTGTCGCACCCGCCGAAAGCGGAAAGCAGGATTATGTCGGCGGCTTCGTTGTGACGGCAGGTATTGGTGAAGTGGCCATAGCCGAACGTTTCGAACGCGCCAATGACGATTACTCGGCCATTCTGGTGAAAGCGCTGGCTGATCGTTTCGCGGAAGCCTTTGCAGAACTGATGCATGAGCGCGTGCGCAAGGAGTTCTGGGCTTATGCATCTGACGAGACTTACACGCCTGAAGAACTGATTGGTGAGCCATATAAGGGCATTCGTGGCTCCTCGGCTATCCGGCGCAGCCCGATCACACGGAAAAGACGACCCTTTTCCGCCTTCTGGACGCGACCGCGAACACGGGCGTGGAATTGACGGAAAGCTATGCGATGTGGCCGGGTTCTTCCGTATCGGGTCTCTATATCGGCCATCCGGAAAGCTATTATTTCGGCGTGGCCAAAGTCGAACGGGATCAGGTCGAGGATTACGCGAGCCGCAAGGGAATGACGATAGAGGAAGTCGAGCGCTGGCTCGCACCGATCCTTAATTATACCCCGGTGCAACTCCCGAAGAGGCTGCGGCGTGACAAATGCCGCAACTCGATTAGCTTAATCTCATATACTCGTATTTCTGACAGATGTATTGGGCGCGTTTGACTGGTTTGTAGTTGCTTGTCGACTACAAACCAGCAGACGTAACTGCGTCGGCTCGGCATTCCATGTTCCAGAACCGCTGATTTATTTGGCGTTTTAGAGCTGGTCTTGTTTCATGTAATAATGAAGTATTTATTAAAGTAATTTATAATTTATATCACTGTAATATTTAACCTGTGTAGATGTATGCATTTCTGATTGGAATATAGAGAAAAATACATAGATTTGTTAGTGATTTGTTGGTGTTTTATTTAAATGCTTCGAATTTCAATAATCATCAATAGTTATATTTTTCGTTGGGAAGTCTGCAATGAAATGGGAACAAATTTATGAATCCATGCAATCTGCTGACGATGCCGGACAGCTCCTTGAATATATAGGCACCTATGCCGGGCAGTGCGGATTTGCACATACGGCTTATGTCATGCGCGTTCCCTTGTTGAACGGCGTGGTCAAATGGCTCAGCTTTGGGTCGTTGCCGCAGGAATGGACCGATCACTATACAGCCCGAAAATATGCGGATGTTGACCCATTGGTTCGCAAGGCACTGAACAGCATAGAGCCATTGGTCTGGTCGTCGAAGCTCTTTGCGGAAGCTCCACAGATATGGGCGGATGCACAGCGCTTCGGCCTCAAGGCTGGGATTTCCCAGCCGTGTTGGGCTGCTCAAGGCGTGTTCGGAATGCTGTCTTTCCTGAGAACTGGCCCGGCATTATCTTCCGGCGAGATTTCGATGTTGCGGCGCCAGATGCAGATCGCAGCCAATCTGCTGCATTTGTCCATGTATGAACATCTTGATGTTCCGACGATGAACTGCGTTTCTGAAGTGAACCTGACAATGCGCGAGCGGGAAATCCTGCGCTGGACGAGTGAGGGAAAGACTGCCGAGATCATCGGCACGATCCTCAATATTTCGACACGCACGGTGAATTTCCATATCAGCAACGTGCTCACAAAGCTTGTTGCGGTGAATAAGGTTCAGACCGTCGCCAAGGCCCGCACTTTCGGTCTTCTGTAAATATCTTCCAAGTCCCTTGGCGGTTTGATCCGAAGGGCATTTTTCAGCGGCTTTCCGGTTTGCGCTTTTTCTGAAACGGGCTACAAATTCATTATCTTTCCCGGAGGATCAATGAATGACTGCTCAGCCAAACTCCCTTGAAGCTCGCGATATCCGTTATCATCTCCATTCTTATACCGATGCTGTCCGCCTCGAAGCGGAAGGTCCGCTCGTCATCGAGCGTGGCGATGGTATTTACGTCGAAGATGTATCGGGCAAGCGCTATATCGAAGCAATGTCAGGACTGTGGAGTGTTGGCGTGGGCTTTTCCGAACCGCGTCTGGCCGAAGCAGCTGCACGACAGATGAAGAAGCTGCCTTTCTACCATACATTCTCCTACCGTTCACATGGTCCTGTCATTGATCTGGCTGAAAAGCTTGTCTCAATGGCTCCTGTTCCGATGAGCAAGGCCTACTTCACCAATTCAGGTTCCGAAGCCAACGATACGGTCGTCAAGCTGATCTGGTATCGCTCCAATGCGCTGGGTGAACCGGAGCGCAAGAAAATCATCTCACGCAAGCGCGGCTATCACGGTGTGACGATTGCCTCTGCCAGCCTGACCGGCTTGCCCAACAATCACCGTTCTTTCGATCTGCCGATCGATCGTATCCTGCATACGGGCTGCCCGCATTATTATCGCGAAGGACAGGCTGGCGAGAGTGAGGAACAATTCGCAACGCGGCTCGCGGATGAGCTGGAACAGTTGATCATCGCAGAAGGCCCGCACACGATCGCCGCTTTTATCGGAGAGCCGGTCATGGGTGCCGGTGGCGTGGTGGTGCCGCCCAAAACCTATTGGGAAAAAAGTGCAGGCTGTTCTCAAGCGCTACGATATTCTGCTGATCGCCGACGAGGTTATTTGCGGCTTCGGACGGACAGGCAATCTGTTCGGCAGCCAGACTTTCGATATGAAACCGGACATTCTGGTTATGTCGAAGCAGCTTTCGTCATCCTATCTGCCGATTTCGGCCTTTCTCATCAATGAGCGCGTATACGCACCGATTGCTGAAGAAAGCCACAAGATCGGCACGCTTGGCACGGGCTTCACGGCATCCGGTCATCCGGTGGCGGCAGCGGTAGCGCTGGAAAACCTCACCATTATTGAAGAGCGTGATCTGGTCGCCAATGCGCGCGACCGCGGCACCTATATGCAGAAGCGCCTGCGTGAGTTGCAGGATCATCCTCTGGTCGGCGAAGTGCGTGGCGTTGGTCTCATAGCCGGTGTCGAGCTTGTCACCGACAAGCAGGCCAAGACGGGCCTTGAACCAACCGGCGCTCTGGGCGCAAAGGCAAACGCCGTTCTTCAGGAGCGCGGCGTCATTTCCCGCGCAATGGGCGATACGCTTGCCTTCTGCCCGCCGCTCATCATCAACGATCAGCAGGTTGATACGATGGTGTCCGCGCTCGAGGCGACGCTGAACGATGTTCAGGCAAGCCTCACCGGGGTAATAATTTGCTCTGGAGCTGTCCGAATAACGGGCAGTTCCAGAGCAAAACCCTGTTAAATATCACAAAAATTGTATGATTTTCCGTGACTTGGCCAAAAGCGGCTTTTCCCGGCACGCGCAAGTTTGTTCCGGCCATGCGTGCAAATACGGTAAGTTTTTTCGCGCAAGCGAGTTGCAATACGCGATAGGTTTCTTTCACTTTTCCGCATCATTTCACGACAATGCGCGCACCGTGGCTTTTTGCCACACCTGCGCCGGATGAAGGCATTCGCCATCCCTCCCGCCAGTATCGAGCCCCCATCCGGTTGCCGGGAGTAAGTAGTCGTGCATCATGCATCCCTGACCAAGAACCTGACGCATCTTCAGCGCCTTGAGGCGGAAGCTATCCATATTTTTCGCGAGGTTGCGGCAAGTTTTTCCAACCCGGTAATGCTTTATTCGGTCGGTAAGGATTCGTCGGTCATGCTGCATCTGGCGATGAAGGCATTCTATCCCGCTCCGCCGCCTTTTCCCTTTCTGCATGTTGATACGACATGGAAGTTTCGGGAGATGATTGAGTTTCGCGATGCGCAGGCGCGTGAAAAGGGGTTTGAGCTGCTCGTGCATATCAATGAGGACGGCGTGCGCGAGGGGTTGGCCCCTTTAGCCATGGATCGAATGTCCATACTCATGTGATGAAGACGGTCGCCTTGCGGCAAGCGCTCGACAAGTACAAGTTCGATGCTGCTTTTGGTGGCGCCCGTCGCGACGAGGAGAAATCGCGCGCCAAGGAGCGCATTTTTTTTCCTTCCGTAACGCACAGCATGGATGGGACCCCAAGAATCAGCGTCCGGAAATGTGGAAGATCTATAATACCCGCGTTTCTGCAGGGGAATCGATCCGCGTCTTTCCGTTGTCGAACTGGACTGAGCTCGATATCTGGCAATATATCCTGCAAGAGAATATCCCCATCGTCCCGCTTTATTTCGCAGCGCATCGTCCGGTGGTCGAACGTGACGGCATGCTGATCATGCTCGACGACGACCGCATGAAGTTGCGTCCGGGTGAAACGGTGGAAAACCGGCTGGTGCGGTTCCGCACACTTGGCTGCTATCCGTTGACCGGCGCTATTGAATCCAGTGCGGCTGACCTCTCCGATATTGTCGAAGAAATGCTGATTGCCCGTACATCCGAGCGGCAGGGCCGCGCCATTGACCGTGACGAAGCCGGATCGATGGAAAAAAAGAAGCGCGAGGGCTATTTCTGATGAATGCGATAATCAAGCCTGTTGCGACCAATGCTGCAGTCAGCGACTTCACGGCCGATCAGGAGCGCAAGACACTCTTGCGCTTCCTTACTTGTGGATCGGTGGATGACGGCAAGTCAACGCTCATCGGACGCCTGCTCTATGACACGAAGCTGATCTTCGAGGACCAGCTCGCATCGTTGAAGAACGATAGCCGCAAGTTCGGTACCACGGATGACGATTTCGATTTCGCATTGCTGGTTGACGGTCTGGAGGCCGAGAGGGAGCAGGGCATCACCATCGATGTCGCCTATCGGTTCTTTTCGACGCCACGTCGTAAATTCATTGTCGCTGATACACCCGGTCATGCACAATATACGCGCAACATGGCGACTGGTGCCTCGACAGCCGATCTTGCTATCGTGCTCATCGATGCCCGTCAGGGTGTACTGACGCAGACACGACGCCATTCCTTCATTGCCGCGGCACTTGGTATTCGTCACATCGTTCTGGCCGTGAACAAGATCGACCCGGTCGACTTTTCGCAAAAGGCTTTCGAGCACATCGTTGCCGACTATTTGAGTTTCGCCAATGAATTAGGCTTTGTCAGCATCCAGCCGATCCCGCTTTCGGCGCGTTTCGGCGACAATGTCACCCCTGCCGTCGCCACGCATGGACTGGTATGAAGGGCCGCATCTGCTCGAACATCTGGAGACGGTGCGCATCGACACGGAGGCAGCGGCCAAGCCGTTTCGTTTTCCGGTGCAGTATGTGAACCGGCCCAATCTCGATTTTCGCGGCTTCTCCGGCACAGTGGCATCCGGTTCGATCAGCGCTGGTGATGCCGTGGTGGTTGCCAAATCAGGCAAAACCTCCCGCGTAAAACGCATCGCCACCTATGACGGTGATCTGCCACGTGCTTCCGAAGGACAGGCTGTCACACTGGTGCTGGAGGACGAGATCGAGGTTTCACGCGGCAATATGCTGGTCGGGACGGAGGTCCGGCCCGAAGTTGCTGATCGGTTTTCAGCCAATATAGTCTGGTTCGGCGAGGAGGCATTGCATCCCGGCCGTTCCTATATCCTGCGTACCGAGACCGATCAGACGCCGGTAACGATCAACGAGATCGTATACAGAACCGATATTGACAGTTTCACCCGTCAGGAATCATCCCGCCTCGACCTCAACGAGATTGGACTTTGCCATCTCCAGACGGTGGATCAGGTTGCGTTCGATCCTTACGCCGATAATCGCGTAACGGGCTCGTTCGTCTTGATCGATCGGCTTACCAACGCGACTGTGGGCGCTGGGATGATCGATAGTGCTCTTCGTCAGGCGACGAATGTGCATCTGCAGTCCTTCGACCTCGACAAGCAGACACGCGCAGCACAGAAATTCCAGAAACCGGCTGTGCTCTGGTTTACGGGGCTGTCAGGCTCCGGCAAATCCACCATCGCGAACCGGCTGGAACAGCGGCTCCACGCGCTTGGCAAGCACACCTATCTGCTAGACGGTGATAATGTCCGTCATGGCCTCAACAGCGATCTGGGCTTCTCCGATGAGGATAGGGCGGAGAATATCCGCCGTGTCGGCGAAGTCGCCCGATTGATGACTGATGCCGGACTGGTGGTGCTGGTTTCCTTCATCTCGCCATTTCAAGCTGAGCGTGATCGGATTCGCGCTCGCCTGCCTGAAGGCGAGTTTGTCGAGATTTTCGTGGATACACCGATAGAGGAATGCATCGCGCGTGACCCGAAGGGGCTCTATGCGCAGGCTTTGCGTGGCGAGATCAAGGCTTTCACCGGGATCGATTCTCCCTATGAGGCGCCAGTTTCACCGGAATTACGCCTTAGCACGGCAGGTCGTGACGTTGACGAACTCGTCGCAGAAGTAGAAAAGTATCTTGCCGAACGTGGTATCATCGGCAGTTATGGCAGCGATTCCCGGTCAATCTGAGCAATGAAGATTTCAGCCTCCCCGAAAGCCGATCCGAACGACGATGCAATACTGACCGTCCTGCAGGAAGCTGCACTTGAGGCGGGGCGCGTTATCATGAAGCACTATGCCAATGGTTGCGCTGTTCAGAGTAAGAAAGATTCTTCCCCGGTCACGGAAGCAGACCGTGACGCGGAAGCCATCATTCTTGCGGCACTCGCTTCCGTTGTTCCGGATATTCCGGTTGTGGCTGAAGAAGAAGTGGCAGCGGGACGTTTGCCTTCACATTTGGGGCGGCGATTTTTATTGGTCGATCCTCTCGACGGCACCCGTGAGTTTCTGTTGCGAAACGGCGATTTTACGGTGAATATCGGCCTGATCGAGGACGGCGCTCCGGTTCTCGGCATCGTTTATGCACCAGTTCGTAATCGCTTGTTTATTGGCAACAGCAATGGTGCTGAAGAAATAACGACAACCAAAGATCATGCAATCGGAACAAGGCGTGGGATAGCGGCGCGTGTTCACGGGCCAGAGCGGGTGGCCGTCTGCAGCCGGTCACACAAGAACCCGGAAACGGAAAAGTTCCTGAACGACAACAGGATCAGCAGCTGTGTTTCCATCGGTTCGTCGCTGAAATTCTGCCTGATTGCCAGTGGAGAGGCCGATATTTATCCACGTTTCGGCCCGACGATGGAATGGGATACGGCGGCGGGCGATGCCGTGTTACGCGCCGCTGGTGGCCTTACCACGACTTTCGAGGGAACGCCGCTCTCTTATGGCCAGCGTGCCAATGAAGGTGTTGCGGGTTTTGCAAACCCCAATTTCGTGGCTTTTGGTGGTGGTACGAAGCCTGTTTTTGCTATGCTTTAATAGATTTTGGAAGCAAACGGATAGCGCCGCCTTGCTCTCATATGCAACTCGTCTGAAACCATTTCCAACTTTTTGGGGTTAGGCACTTAAAAACGACACGATGCACTTGCAGCTTGAAATTGGGGACGTTATAAGCCGCCTCAATGGTCAAGACCACGTGGTCACGGAGTGTAGCGCAGCCCGGTAGCGCACCTCGTTCGGGACGAGGGGGTCGGAGGTTCGAATCCTCTCACTCCGACCATTTTCCCGAAAATTCCGACTTACTCTTGTCTCCCAAAACCGACATGCGCATGAACTCCCCATCATACTGGGCGAGGGCGACCACGCGTTTACGGTCCAAGATCTCCACACGATTCGAGCGGAACAGGATCAGTCCTTCTTCGCGCAGGTCACGCAGCATCCGATTGAGATGTATCGGTGTTAGCCCAAGAGCATCGGCAAGCTGATATTGCGTCAGTGGGCAGTAGAACGAATTCGGATCGCCCATTCCGCTCGATTTCACGCGGTCGGAAAGCTCCAGAAACAGATGCGCAGTTCGGACGAACGCCGCGCGGCATCCGATATTGGTGAGATGTTCGATCAACATCGACCGCTGCCGCGCCAGAAGTTCGATAAGGATCAAACTGAGACGTGGCGCGCGTTCGATAGAAGCTTCAAGTGAGGCAAGCGGAATCTCGAAAGCCGACATAGGCGTAATTGCCGCGATTGTGTTGTAGCTGTAGCCATCGGCGGTTCGGAGTCCGAGAAAATCGCTTCGCATGGGAAAGTCGATGATCTGCCGCTCGCCGCTTGAAAGATCGCGATATACGCACCCCCAACCGGACCGCACGAGATGGATGCTTCTGACACGTGCCCCTGTTCAATGATGGTGGCATCGGCTGCATAATCGTTTTCGATAACGGTGAGAGAAGAAAGCGCATCTGTTTCCCGCGCTTCCAGCTTGGCAAGAATTGGAGGTGCCTCCAATAAACCAATAAGCGCTTCAATCGATGGGTCTGTGATCTGCTTGCCACTATGCATTTCTAACCCACTAGAGCGTATCCCGAAATTCGTGAAACAGCATTTCGGAAAAGATGCGCGTCAAAATTAACAGTTAGGGCGCTTGTTCGATTCAATCAAATCGATATGCAATTTAAAGCACTTCCACCATACCGCATGGCGGTTTTGCGCGGAAATCGAATAAACAACCAGTTGAACATTTCAGTTGGAAGTCTGAGTGCCCCTGAGCTTTAGAACGCGCAATTGCCCCCCTTTGCGCTGACGAATTCAGTAAAATCGAAAACCAACTAAACGAAAGATATAGAGGCTATATCCTACCTCTCTCCAAGTCGTTCTTATGGACGGTCATAATTTTTCTGCATTGCTAACATAAGTTAATGACACGATTATTTCCCGATAGCAATATTTACCCCAGTCAAGGCTACAGGTCTATCCAGACAAGCACCGGAAATCACTCGTCTCTGACGAAAGTAATAGTTGGATGCATAAACATAGAGCAACTTGAGTAGCGCCGGGAGTATCACATGTTGGAAACAAGAGGGGATAGCCTTTGGGCTGCTTCGGAAAGCATGGGCGACAGGGGAAACGCCGCAAGCATTGAGGCAGCACGTGGTCGGCGTTTGTTGCTCGTATGCAAGAGCAATCTTGAGCGGCAGTGCCTTTATAACGGGCTTGTGCTGAACGGACTCAAGCTTCCCGTGGAAACGCAAGCAGCGGTTGAACTCGCAGATCCAACGGACGATATTGCTGTTGTTCTGATCAATATTGGTTCGAAGCGCTTGGCCGATCCGTTTTTTCGGAGAAGTTGCAGGCTGTGATCGAACTCTGGCGCCCGGTTCCGGTCGTTTTTCTTGCCGAACGCGAGGAGTGGGCCCGGGTTGTGCGCGCCATGGAAATCGGTGCTCGTGGCTACATTCCCACTTCAGTCGATATCAAAGTTTGTGTTGAAGCCATCCATCTTGCCACCGCTGGCGGTATGTATGTTCCGGCTTCCATGGTTTTCCAAACCGCGCCGACCGATATCGACGACGATGTTCTGGGTGAGTTGCTCACAGCACGAGAAATCGAGGTCGTCCATGCCATCCGAATTGGCAAATCGAACAAAATCATCGCGTTCGAACTCGGTATGAGCGAAGGCACGGTAAAGGCACACGTGCATAACATCATGAAGAAGATCGGTGCCGCGAACCGCACGGAAGTAGCGTGCAAGCTGCACAGAATGTACGGCGAGAAGTTCGATTTCGACTGACTATTTCGATTTTCGTTGGTCTGGCTCAGCGCCTGTTGCCCACAAAATGTGGAGGGGCGAACTGGTGATCTGCTCCTCCATAATAAGGATGGATGTTCTTTTGTTGGGCTCTCAGTCCAGTCTCCCCTAAAATGCCAGCCTTCCAGAGCCCGATTATATACTCGATCTGCTACGCTATAACGCTACTCATTCCCCACATTCTTCGACCAAAGCTAAACAACATCATTAAACGGCTCGATGGTTTTGTTTTTAGTTACATCGAACCGGGATAAATGCGCTATGCGAAGTTTTTACCATGCTGGTAACTCTTGCTTTGCTTCAGTCCTTCACGTGCAAGAGATGACTGAAAGAATACAACTGTTCGATTTTGAGTGAATATAGATATTGGATTCTCTATTAACGAATAGGTTTATGAGAGTTGCATCGGGCCGTTCGAAGGGGTGGTCGAGATTTAGACATTTATCGGCGAAATATGCGTTTCGTTTGAAATGTAAACGAATGTTTATACTTGAATTTATGCTGTTTTGTTGGCCATTGGGCGAAAGCGAAAAATATCGAAAATTGCTGAAAAGCGAATGCTATTCGAAGCCATTCGAACTGAAATGGTTGCTTTCTATTGAAAAAACGCGAAATTACCCGAACGTAATCAGAATAATGCCAGATCCGGGATAAAAATGCAGCTCACTCCCCGTCACAACGCAATTCTTGAGCTCGCTCGCAAGCAAGGGCAGGTTCTGGTGGATGATCTTGCTGCGGCTTTCGAGGTGACGCCGCAGACGGTCCGCAAGGATTTGAATGATCTTTGCCGCGCCCGGATGTTGCGCCGCATCCATGGGGGTGCACTCTATCCATCCGGCGTCGAGAACATGGAGTATGAAGCACGACGCCGCATCGCCGCGCATGAAAAGGAATCGATCGGGCGCGCTGCCGCAGAAATCATTCCGGACGGTGCTTCCTTGTTCATCAATATCGGCACTACGACTGAAGCCGTCAGTCAAGCGCTGGTCGACCACAATAATCTGATGGTCATCACCAATAACATCAACGTTGCCAATACGTTGCGTGTTCACCCCTCTATAGAGGTGGTGGTGGCAGGTGGCGTCGTGCGCCCGTCTGATGGAGGGATTGTTGGCGAGGCCGCCGTTGATTTCATCCGCCAGTTCAAGGTCGATTACGCAATCATCGGCGCTTCGGCTATGGACGAAGACGGTGCTTTGCTCGATTTCGATTTCCGCGAAGTGAAGGTAGCGCAGGCCATCATCGCTAATGCCCGGCACGTAATCCTTGTGACTGACGCCACAAAGCTGGAGCGTACAGCTCCGGTGCGTATCGGCCACATATCGCAGATCAATACCTTCATTACCGACCATTGTCCGTCGAACCAGTTGCGGGAGCTGTGCCACGAAAGTGAGGTAGAGCTGATTGAAACCCTTGGAGAAAGCCGGACGGCAGAAAAACAAGCATAGTTTCGTTTATTTTCGATTTGCTTTCGTATGAAATGATTTATATTCGCTTTGGTTTTCGGAGAGTGGTCTTCGGGGTTCGCCATGGCGCAAGAGAAACTATTTGACATTTTTGTAATCGGCGGTGGCATCAACGGCTGCGGTATCGCACGTGATGCGGTTGGTCGAGGATTTTCAGTTGGCCTTGCCGAAATGAACGATCTGGCAAGCGGCACCTCATCGCGGGCAACCAAACTCATTCATGGTGGTTTGCGCTATCTGGAGCACTATGAATTTCGTCTGGTGCGCGAGGCGCTGATGGAGCGGGAGGTGCTGTGGGCCAACGCACCACACATCATTCATCCGATGCGCTTTGTGTTGCCTTATCATAAGGGCGGAATGCGCCCTGCATGGTTGTTGAGGCTAGGGCTGTTCCTCTATGACCATCTGGGCGGGCGTAAAAGCTCCCCGCCACGCGTACGCTTGATATGCGCTCGGACCCGGCTGCGCAGCCCTTGAAACCGCTTTTTACCAAGGCCTTCGAATATTCGGACTGTTGGGTGGATGACGCGCGTTTCGTTGCCTTAACTGCCCGTGATGCAGCGGATCGCGGAGCGATAATCCAAACTCGAACCAAGGTCGTGGCGGCTCGCCGTGACAGGGAATACTGGACCATCACGCTCGAAGATACCGGTACACATGAGCGCGAGGAAGTTCGGGCTCGTCTGCTGGTCAATGCTGCTGGTCCCCCGGGCCGACAAGGTTCTGCAGGGTGTCGAAGGAGATCGACAGCTTCACAATGTCCGGCTTGTTCAGGGTAGCCATATTGTGGTGCGCAAGAAGTTCTCCGATCCCCGTTCCTATTTCTTCCAGAACAATGACGGGCGTATCATATTCGCCATCCCCTACGAGGATGAGTTCACCCTGATTGGCACAACCGATCAGGACTATCAGGGTGACCCGGCCAAGGTTGCGATCACCGATGGTGAGACCGACTATCTCTGCGCGGCAGCCAGCGAATATTTCAAGGAGCCGGTCAGACGCGCGGATATCGTCTGGACCTATTCCGGTGTTCGCCCGCTTTATGATGACGGTGCAAGCAAGGCACAGGAAGCAACGCGCGATTATGTCCTGAAAGAAGATGCACCCGATGGGCTTGCACCTCTGATCAACGTTTTTGGTGGCAAACTGACCACTGCGCGCCGACTTGCTGAACATATGCTGGAGAAGATCGAGCATAGGCTGGGACAAAAAGGTGCGCCGTGGACCCATGCTGCTCCGTTACCCGGTGGCGATTTCGTGGATGTCGAGTTCGAACGCGAATTGCAAAAGGTGAAAGTTGCATATCCCTTCCTGACGCCTGCTCATGCGCGGCGCCTGTTCCGGCAATATGGGACGCGTATTCGCGTTCTGCTTGGGGAAGCCGCTTCACTTGCCGACCTTGGACAGCATTTCGGTGCCGATCTTTATGAAGCCGAAGTGCGGTATCTGCTTGAGAATGAATGGGCGGTGAGCGCCGAGGATATTTTGTGGCGGCGTACGAAACTTGGTCTTCGCCTGAATGCGGCGGATGTTTCCTCGCTTGAGGAATATCTGAAGCCTGCACGCGTCGCCTAAGCCCTCTCAATCTGTAGCCACACTTGCCAGTTGTGTTTTGAGCAGTCATTATTCTCCCAGACAGCGGGTTCCAGCCTTCCCGGGAGGAAAAGATGGGCACACCGCAAGACCGAACACATGCCGATCTGATTCAATCCGCGATCATGACAGCGGGAGGGGCAGCGCGATCTGCTCTGGTCGCTTCATGGCGACGCTCGTCGGAACTGCACGGGCTTGATCCTGCCGAACTGGGGTCGGTGCGCACCCTTTCCGATGGTGAATTCAGGACCGCTCATCAACGTATCGAACGTCTTGTCAGCATAGCGCAAGCCAGTATGGATCGCCTTTATCTGGCCGTCGGTGGTGTGGGTTGTTGCGTGCTTCTGGCTGACAGTGAGGGCGTTCCCGTTGAACGTCGTGGTGCGCCGGGCGATGATGATACATTCTATCGCTGGGGGCTTTGGACCGGCGCTGTCTGGAGCGAGCAAAGCGAAGGCACCAACGGGATCGGCACCTGCATTGTTGAACAGCGCCCGTTGACAATTCATCGCGACCAGCATTTTCATACCCGTAATATCGGGCTTTCCTGTACGGTCGCCCCGATCCATGATCATCAAGGGCGTTTGATGGCAGCGCTTGATGTTTCCTCGTGCCGCGCCGATCTGACGGAGGCTTTTGCGCAGCTTATATCTGTCGCAGTGATCGATGCTGCACGGCGCATCGAGGCTGAAAATTTCCGTCAGGCTTTTCCCGAGGCTCGTATCATGCTGGCGCCAAGCCCCGACAGAACCGGCGGAGCACTGATCGCGGTCGACAAGGATGATCTGGTCATCGGCGCCACACGTGCGGCGCGTCTGGCAATGGGGCTTGACGATGCCGCTATTGCAGTTCCGTTGCCTGCAGCCGATCTTCTCGGCTGGCACGCTGACCCTCGTGAAGATATGGCAGAGTCAGAGCGCAGTGTTATTCTGCGCGCTCTTGCGCGCGCAGAAGGGAATATTTCGGCCGCAGCCGGCCTTTTGGGCATCAGTCGCGCCACGCTTCATCGCAAGCTCAATCGCCTGAAGATCATTCGTCCGCACTAATCAGCAATAAGCGGGCGCAACTGTCTCAATATTGCGACACATAACCTTGCGAGCTTGAATGCGCGGGATGACTCTTTCGTGATGCCGCGCGATCCTCACTCATGAAACGCTGTAGGAGCAGCGTGGTTTTGGGAGGAATGTCATGAACAAAGTTGAATTCAGCCGGACCGTGAAGCCGGCTTTCGCAAAACGCTACGGAAACTTCATCGGGGGCAAATGGGTCGAGCCTAAGTCGGGCCGCTATTTCGAGAACACTTCACCGGTCAATGGTCAGGTGCTTTGCGAAGTAGCCCGCTCGGATGCCGCCGATGTTGAAGCGGCTCTCGACGCAGCGCATGCCGCCAAGGATGCACGGGGCAAGACGAGCGCGGCGGAACGCGCGCTCATCCTCAATCGCATTGCTGACCGGATTGAGGAAAATCTGCCTGCGCTCGCTGCAGTCGAAACACAGGACAACGGCAAGCCAATTCGCGAAACTACCGCTGCCGATCTTCCTCTGGCCATCGATCATTTCCGCTATTTCGCCGGTGTGATCCGCGCCCGGGAAGGCAGCATTTCCGAAATCGACCACGACACGGTCGCTTATCATTTCCATGAACCACTCGGCGTTGTCGGTCAGATCATTCCGTGGAATTTCCGCTTCTCATGGCGACCGAAGCTCGCTCCGGCCCTTGCGGCGGGCAACTGCGTCGTACTGAAACCGGCTGAACAGACACCGGCATCGATCCTCGTGCTCATGGATCTGATCGGCGATCTTTTGCCCCCGGTGTGATCAATGTCGTCAATGGTTTTGGTCTTGAGGCAGGCAAACCGCTCGCATCCAGCCCGCGCATCGCCAAGATCGCCTTCACCGGCGAAACGACGACGGGTCGATTGATCATGCAATATGCCAGCCAGAATCTCATCCCGGTTACGCTGGAACTCGGCGGCAAGTCGCCGAACATCTTCTTCAAGGATGTTGCAGCGGAAGACGACGATTTCCTCGACAAGGCCATCGAAGGCTTTGTGATGTTCGCACTCAATCAGGGCGAAGTCTGCACGTGCCCAAGTCGCGCGCTCATCCATGAATCGATTTACGACAAGTTCATGGAAAAGGCGCTCAAGCGCGTGAATGCAATCGTGCAGGGCGATCCACTCGATCCTGCCACGATGATCGGTGCACAGGCTTCCAGTGAGCAGCTGGAAAAAATCCTGAGCTATCTCGATATCGGCCGTCAGGAAGGTGCTGAAGTGCTGGCAGGTGGCGAGCGCAATATTCTGCGGGTGATCTCGCTGGCGGTTACTACGTCAAGCCGACCGTATTCAAGGGCACTAACAAGATGCGCATTTTCCGGGAGGAAATCTTCGGGCCGGTCGTGTCTGTTGCAACCTTCAAGGACGATGCGGAAGCGCTATCGATTGCCAACGATACGCTTTACGGTCTGGGTGCCGGTATATGGACGCGTGACGGCACGCGTGCCTATCGCTTCGGACGTGCCATTCAGGCCGGTCGTGTGTGGACCAATTGCTACCATGCCTATCCGGCGCATGCAGCATTTGGTGGTTACAAGCAATCGGGTATCGGTCGCGAGAACCACCTCAAGATGCTGGATCACTATCAGAACACCAAGAACATGCTGGTGAGCTACAGCCCGAAGAAGCTGGGTTTCTTCTAGTGGATTGAATTTGACGTTTGATACCCGTCCGATATAGATCTCGTTTCAAACGTCAAATTCGAAAAATCCACTAGATTCATAAGGTTACTAGTGGTCTTTTTGATTCCGACATTTGCTCGGCACTCATATCCGAGGGATGCAAATGTCGGAATCAGACCACTAGAGCATGTCTCCCAAAAAGTGGGAACCGGTTTTGGGATCAAGACATGCATAAAACAAAGGGCTAGAGCGGTTTCAAAGACTCCGTTTTAAACGAAGCCGCTCTAGCCGAAGCTGACCCCGGAACTGCAATGTGGAGAAAACATCTTCGCATTGCGCTCAATCAGGGGCGGAGCCGTTCTTCATGCCAGTATTGCGTCGAGCATAACGGCTTCCAATACCCTCCCAAAGGGGCCCGGGCGGAAACGCCCGGGCGACCTTCTTCTAGTGCCTCCGGAAAGCATTCAGTTTTCGACATTCATTTCTTCCCCCCCCGGAAGCCAGCTCAGTTCGACAACGAAGGAGAAACTTCATGGCAAAGACAATGAAAGCCGCTGTGGTGCGCGCATTCGGAAAGCCACTGACAATCGACGAAGTACCTATACCCGAGCCCGGTCCGGGACAGATACAGGTTGCCATCCATGCATCCGGCGTTTGCCATACCGATCTGCATGCAGCCGAAGGCGATTGGCCGGTGAAACCCAATCCGCCATTCATTCCGGGGCATGAAGGCGTCGGTTATGTTTCGGCTGTGGGTAGCGGTGTCAAACATGTGAAGGAAGGCGACCGCGTCGGCGTTCCATGGCTTTATACCGCATGTGGCCACTGTCGTCATTGCCCGGGTGGATGGGAAACGCTCTGCGAAGAGCAGCTTAATACAGGCTATTCGGTCAATGGTGGCTTTGCCGAATATGTCGTTGCCGATCCGAATTTTGTCGGCCATCTGCCGAAGAATATCGATTTCAACGAAATCGCGCCGGTTCTCTGTGCTGGCGTAACGGTTTACAAGGGCCTCAAGGTAACCGACACCAAGCCCGGTGACTGGGTTGTGATCTCCGGTGTCGGTGGTCTCGGCCATATGGCGGTGCAATATGCCAAGGCAATGGGGCTTAACGTTGCCGCTGTCGACATCGACGACAGAAAGCTTGATCTCGCGCGGAAGCTTGGCGCGACGGTGACCGTCAATGCCAAGACGCATAATGATCCGGCGGCCTATATCAAAAAAGAAACTGATGGCGGTGCGCAAGGCGTGCTGGTTACGGCTGTTTCGCCGATCGCATTCGAACAGGCCTTGGGCATGGTATCGCGGGGCGGCACTGTATCGCTGAATGGTCTGCCACCCGGTGACTTCCCGCTCTCTATATTCAACATGGTATTGAATGGCGTCACAGTCCGCGGTTCGATTGTTGGTACGCGGCTTGATCTGCAGGAGTCACTGGATTTCGCCGGTGATGGCAAGGTGCGCGCTACTATCCGAACCGAAAAGCTCGAAGATATCAATTCCATCTTCGATGATATGCGCCAAGGCAATATTGAAGGTCGCGTAGTCGTGGACCTGACTCAATAGGCAGGTTGGGCTAGTATAGGAGAGGGCGGTGAATTTCCGCCCTTTCGTATCATGGAGGAGGATATGGTTGAGGTAGCTTCCGGCGACGGCAAGGGTCAGGTTAGCGCCACGGCGGCAGCGCTCGATCTCATCCGTGAATTGCAGGCCGAATATGGACCGATCATGTTTCATCAGTCAGGTGGTTGTTGCGACGGGTCATCACCGATGTGCTATCCGCAAGGAGAATTTATTGTCGGCGATACGGATGTAAAACTGGGCGAAATCGGTGACGCTCCGGTCTATATCAGCGGCCCGCAATATGAGGTCTGGAAGCATACCGAACTCATCATCGATGTCGTTCCGGGACGCGGAGGCATGTTCTCCCTCGACAATGGGCGCGAAGTTCGGTTTCTGACGCGTTCGCGGGTCTGTTCGGTTCCCTGATTTCTCTTTTCGTTTTGTGGCGAAGCGGTTAGTTAGATCGGAGAGGGAGGGAGACGATCCAACATGGCCGCAGCAGGAAAACGAGCAACCATTCATGATGTGGCACGCCTTGCCGGTGTGTCGATCAAGACAGTTTCACGCGTCTACAATGACGAACCGAATGTGCGCGAAGCCATTCGCGAAAAAGTCAGGCAGGCGGGGAGTGAGCTCCGTTACCGTCCCAATGCTGCAGCACGCAACCTTGTTGAACGGCGTTCTCACTTGATCGGACTTTTCTTCGAGAACCCCAGCGCCAGCTATGTCACCGAACTGCAGATGGGCGCACTGGAGCGGCTGCGCGACACGCGATACCGGCTGCTGATCTTCCCCGTCGAAAATCGTGAAGACATCCGTGGTGCGCTGATCGAAACAGCCCACGCTTCCGGTCTCGACGGCATCATCGTGACGCCCCCATGTCGGACGATCCTGAAATTCTGGCCGAACTGACGGCTTCCGCAATGCCATTTGCCCGTGTCGCAGGCGACGCGAATGTTCACCCGACCGACAGTGTCACGATCGATGACGAAGCGGCTGGCGTCGATCTGATGGAGTATCTTCTGAAACTCGGCCATCGCCGGATTGCGATCGTGATTGGCGATCCAACCCATCGCTCGGCAGAGTTGCGCCTCGCAGGCTATCGCCGTGCACTGGAAGAGGCGGGGATCAAGCGCAATCCCGATTATGAGGTGCAGGGTGGCTTCAGTTTTGCGAGCGGTCTCGCCGCCGGAAAGAAGCTGCTTTCGCTTGAGGAACCACCAACCGCTGTGTTTGCGTCAAACGACGATATGGCCGCCGCCGTCATGCAGGTCGCCTATGACCGCAACATTGCGATACCTGATCAGCTAACGGTGGTTGGCTTCGATGACAGCGCGATCGCCAGCATGGTTTCGCCGCAGATCACCACCGTCCGCCAGCCGATTTTCGAGATGACCCGCGATGCGGCGGACATGCTTCTCAACCAGATCGAAACCGGTCACCTGTCGGCCTCCCGGCGGATTGAGTATAAACTCATCATCCGCCAGTCATCGGGAAAAGCGCCGGTATAGGCCTGTCTAGCTCTGTGCTGGACGCGAGGGGAAGAACCGCTCGCGGGCGAAATTGCTGCCGAAGATCATGTCATATTGCAGCATCTGATAGTCACGCAGGAGAGGAGGAAATGGCGGCCTCTGTTGCCAGCCTTCCTCGACTTTCTCCGAGCGGTCGAAAACTGCATGATTGTCAACGACCGGTAGCGCTCATGCAACTGACGCAGGAAGCCTGTGTAATAGGGATGCTGCATCCCTGCCATATCCAGAATGTGCAGCGGTAGGAAGGCAGGGCTGATCGTACCGGTTCCCCGCTCGGCGCCACGCTTATTCGACCAGAGAACAAGCGGTGTTTCGTGTTGCAGCATCATATCGGCGGCAGGCGCTGTGCGGCTCGCGACCCGGTTTGCCATGAACCCGGTCTCGACATAGACGGGGCCGAGTGGTGGCAGATGGTCACCGAAGAAGACGAGAATGGTTTCGCGGTCGCGCTTCGACGCCCAGTCCATCAACCGTGCAAGGCTCGCATCGGCATCCATGGCGCCTTGCGAATAGGAACGGATCGACTGGCGCGTGTGCTCGCTGGCGTCAGTCTGCACCTCAAGTTTGGAATCCGGGTAACGATTGGCTTCGTAGGGGCCATGTCCTTGAAGTGAGACGGCAAAAGAAGAAGAATGGCGCATCCATGGAATCTGCTTCGCGGATGATTTCATCGGTCAAAGCAGCGTCGGAGGCCAATGAGCCGCGCTTTTCCAGCGGTGGCATGTTTTCTTCTGACATGAACTTGTCAAAGCCCATGCTTTCATAGACGGGGCCGCGGTTCCAGAACCATTGGCGATAGGGGTGGATGGCGCGCGTCGCATAACCCTGATCCTTGAAAAAGCTTGCAAGCGAGGGAAGCGGGCGACGGATATATTGCTGATAAGGGATACTGCCGGAGGGCAGGAAGGCTTTGGAAAAACCGGTCAGAGCCTCGAACTCGACATTGGCAGTCATGCCACCGAATTCTGGCGAGAAGACATGGCCGGATTGTTCCACCCGGACTGTGGGAATCGGGTCGGCGCTGAAAGCCACGCCCGGAAGGCGGGTCGGATCCCAGAAGGATTCGCTCATCACCATAATGACGTCAGGCTTGCTGGTATCGAATGCAGCAGGGATCAACTGCGCCGGCGGTTCAATGGCGGCAATTGCTTCAGAAGAATAGCCTTCCGGAGCGAAGACGGTAGCCATTGGCACATTCAGGATGAAGGCCATGGTAAAGCCGTTATGGGCGTAGTTTTCCTTCTGGTCCCACATGATCGGCAGGATGCGCAGACGGTCGCGCGCCAGCGAAAAACTGGCATAGTCGGAAATCACTGCGAACCGGGCGAGCAAGGGCAGCGCGAAGGCAATACGCAGCATCCGACCCTTCCATGGGATCGGATCAAAGCGCCGCCACCAGAACAGCGTCACGGTGATCATCACCGCTGCCGAAGCAACGAGAAGCAGGGCTATGCCGACCGCACTCCACGGGCGATCACGCACCAGAGCGGCAGAAGATCGACGATCTGACGGGCATAGAGAAAATCGCTCGGATAAAGCGGGTCACCGAGGTAAAGGCTCTTTTCGCGTGCAGTTGTGGCCGCAATCAGTGCCAGCGGGCCGACAACAAAGAAGCCATAGTGAATGCGTCCGAAAATAGCGTCGCTTGCTGTCAGGACCACGACGAAGAGCGCAACGGTCGTCCATGCAGGCTTATGCGGTGTGCGGAAAAACTGCATCGTGTCGGTGAACGAGCCGCGCACGATCCATTCGACAGCGAAAACCAGCAGCGTTGAAAGTACAATGGAAGCGAGCGCAATTGCGGCGAGGCGCAGCGGCGAGCAATACGGGCAGGCCCGAAAATCGCGGCATCGCTCCAGCGACGCGCAGCGGTATTTTCCATCACACCCGGCATGTTTTACTCACTAACTCCCGCTCTTCTACAAAAAGCCTGTCACATTTCTGTCATGGAAATGTCAAGGCACGCTTGGGCCGCGAGTGATACGCACCGTGATCTGAATGGATGATGAATGGAGCATGTCTCTCGAAAGTGGGAACCGTTTCGGGATAAAGACATACGTGAAAACAAACAGATAGAGCATTTCTAATGATTCAATCAGAACAGGGAATGCTCTAAAATGAAAAACAGGGCTGGAACTAATCCGGCCCTGTCCATGGCATTATAGCGGATTGGATTACGAAAAGACGTCTTCCAGTCCCTTGGTCAGTTCCAGCGCCTGCCGCTCGAACAGGCGGCGATAGATGCCACCCGGCTTGCGGATAAGCGCATCATGATCGCCTTCTTCAAGGATCTTGCCCTTGTCGAAAACCAGCAACCGGTCAAGAGCACGAACCGTCGAAAGCCGGTGCGCAATGACAAGCGTCGTACGACCAACCATCAGCCGTTCCATTGCCTGCTGGATCAGCACTTCCGATTCTGAATCGAGGCTCGATGTGGCCTCATCCAGAATAAGGACTGGTGCATCTGCCAGAAACGCACGGGCAATCGCCACACGCTGACGCTCGCCGCCCGAAAGCTTCACACCCCGTTCACCGACAAGCGTTGCATAGCCTTTCGGCAGGCGGCTGATGAAGTCATGCGCGCTTGCGAGGCGTGCAGCCTCTTCAATCTCCGCCTGTGTCGCGCCGGGGCGGGCATAGGCGATGTTCTCGGCCAGCGTCCGGTGAAACAGGATTGGCTCCTGCTGCACGATGGCGATCTGCGAACGCAGCGATGCCTGTGTGACTTCGGCAATGTTCTGTCCGTCAATCTTGATGGCGCCGCCGCTGACATCGTAGAGACGCTGGATCAGCTTGACGAATGTCGTCTTGCCCGAGCCAGAATGGCCAACGGGGCCAACCCGTTCGCCAGCCTCGATCTTGACTGAAAAGTCGCGATAGAGGGCTGCTTCGTGGTTGCCATAGTGGAAAGTGACATGATCGAAGGTGATCTCGCCATTTCCAATCTTGATCGCCGGTGCACGGCTTGTCGGCAATGCCGTAAGGCTGTGCCTCGATGTCGACCAGCTCCTCCATGTCGTTGACCGAACGCTGCAGGTTGCGGATATGCATTCCTACGTCGCGCAGATAGCCTTGCAACATGAAGAAGGCTGTCAGGACGAAGGTGATATCACCCGCCGTTGCCTTGCCCTCGCTCCACAGATAGAGCGCAAAGGCGATGACCACGCCGCGCATCACCAGCAGGTTCGCACCCTGAATGAAGCCATTCAGCGTACCGATCAGCCATGTGCGGCGTGTGCGACCGCGCCACTTGGAAACGACCTTTGCAAGACGCGCATCTTCACGGCTTTCCGCGCCAAATGCTTTGACAACGGCGTTGCACGAAATGGCATCGGCCAAAGCGCCGCCCATTCGCGTGTCCCAGCTATTGGCAAGCGTTGCCGCAGGCGCAACAAAGCCAAGCGAAATCACGATCGTGCAGACGATGAACAGCACCGAACCGATTGCAACCAGCAACCCCATCAGCGGCCAGTACCACGATAGAAGTACCACCGAACCAACCAGCATCAGGATTGACGGCAACAGTGCCACGATCAGCGTATCGTTGAGCAGGTCGAGTGCCCACATGGCACGCGAGACCTTGCGCACGGTCGATCCGGCAAAGGCGTTGGCGTGCCAGTCTGTCGAAAACCGCTGCAGCTTACGGAACGAACTTGCTGCCATGTCGCTCATGATCTTCAAGGTGAAGTCCGTGATGACATAGAAGGTCAGCTGACGCGTAATCAACGCCAGCGCACCCAGCGCAAGCAGGATGATCAGGGCATGAATGGCGGCATCCCATCCACTGTCGCCGCCAAGCGACAATGCGTCGACCAACCGACCGGAATAGAGCGGTGTCAGAACATCTGCGGCTGTTGCAAGCAGCATGCCGATTATCATCAGCGTCAGCCGCAAGGGCTGACTTCGCCAATGGCCGAAAGTGTAGCCGAGGACATTGCGGAAAGCAGGTCCCCGGAAATCTATGCGAAACCGAGTCATATCTATAATACCGGGCCGTGTTTAAACGGACTCTGGTTCCTTTAAAGAAGACAAAACAAGCAGCCGGTGAGGGCTGCGGCAAATTTGGAAGTTTTGGAATCGGCCCTTTTAGGGAGGGCGTTCAGGCCTCAGCCTGCAATGCGGGCCAAAGACTTAAAGCTTGGAAGCGCCCGCGCAAACACTGGGCACCATGGGGAATGGGTAATAGACACGCATCTCATACCTCTTGCCAGTGTTGCAGATGGATGCACAATAAATGAGCAAAAATTTTTGCCAAGGCGCAAAATGACGAATTTTCTATCCAACCATTTGACTGTGACAAATTTGCAAGCCTCGTTTTAAGGAGTGCTGATCCAGCTTTCCGCCCTTTGCTGAACGGATATTTTCACTTTTTCCGTTACAGGACGGCTCCGGCCTTGCAATTCTGCCGCTCATGGGTGAAGGGTCGTCCTGAGATATATCAGAGCCGTGCGGCGCACAGGGAGAGTTCATGACAGTCCATCAAAATCTGATCGCGGGCGAATGGGTCGGCGGCGACGGGATCGCCAACATCAATCCTTCGGACACCAAAGATGTCGTTGGGACCTATGCGCGGGCAACTGCCGAAGACACCGGGGCGGCCATTGCCGCCGCGAAATCCGCTTTCCCGGCCCGGTCGCGTTCCGGCATTCTGGAACGCCACGCCATCCTGCGCAAAACTGCCGATGAAATTCTGGCGCGCAAGGACGAGCTTGGCCGTCTCCCTGTCGCGCGAAGAAGGCAAGACGCTGGCTGAAGGCATCGGCGAAACCATTCGCGCCAGCCAGATTTTTTTGATTTCTTCGCAGGCGAAGCCCTGCGTTTGGCTGGCGAAGTTCTGCCTTCTGCGCGTCCGGGTATCGGTGTGGAAATCACCCGTGAGCCGGTCGGCGTCGTGGGCATCATTACGCCATGGAATTTCCCGATCGCTATTCCGGCACGGAAGATTGCGCCGGCACTTTGCTACGGCAACACGATTGTGTTCAAACCGGCTGATCTCGTGCCGGGCTGCTCCCGGCGATTGTCGATATCCTGCACCGTGCGGGATTGCCAAAGGGCGTTCTCAATCTCGTCATGGGCAAGGGTTCGGTTGTCGGTCAGACCATTCTGGACAGTGCGGACGTTCAGGCCGTCACCTTCACCGGCTCGACCGGTACGGGCAAGCGCGTTGCGGCGGCATCCATCGAGCACAACCGCCGCTTCCAGCTCGAAATGGGCGGCAAGAACCCGGTTGTCGTCCCGGATGACGCCGATCTCGATGTCGCTGTCGAGTCCGTGGTCAATTCGTCCTTCTTCTCGACGGGCCAGCGCTGCACGGCGTCGTCGCGTATCATCGTGACGGAAGGTATCCACGACAAGTTTGTCGCTGCTGCAATCGAAAAGCTGAAAAGCGTTGTGGTCGACAATGCCCTGAAGCAGGGCACGCATATCGGCCCGGTTGTTGATGAAAGCCAGCTTCAGCAGGACATGGATTATATCGAGCTTGGTCGCAAGGAAGGCGCAAAGCTTGCTTTTGGCGGCGAACGTCTGAACCGCGAAACGCCGGGCTTCTATCTCCAGCCTGCGCTTTTCACCGAAGCCACCAACCAGATGCGTATCAGCCGCGAGGAAATCTTTGGCCCGGTCGCTTCGGTCATCCGCGTCAGGAATTATGAAGAAGCGCTTGCTACCGCCAACGATACCAGCTTCGGACTGTCGTCGGGCATCTGCACGACGAGCCTGAAATACGCCACGCATTTCAAGCGCAATTCGGAAGCGGGCATGGTGATGGTCAATCTGCCGACCGCCGGTGTCGATTTCCACGTGCCATTTGGCGGGCGCAAGGGTTCGAGCTACGGTCCGCGTGAGCAGGGCCGCTACGCCGCCGAGTTCTACACGACGGTCAAGACAGCCTATACGCTGGCCTGATAGCAATGTAAGTGGATGCAAAAACCGGCGGGAAACCGCCGTTTTTTTATGCGGCTTTTTAGGCCGGGCAGCAAGCTTGCGGGCGAAATGCGACACCGTGCCGTGCAGCAGCATGGTGAATGCCGCCAGCACGAACAGGCAGGCGAACATCAGATCCACCTTGGCGCGCCCATTGGCGAGCAGCATCAGATAGCCGAGACCTTTCGATGCGCCCACCCATTCGCCCACTACAGCGCCGATGGGCGCATAGACTGCGGCGAGGCTAAGGCCCGACGCCAGCGAAGGAAAGGCGGATGGGATGCGGATGCGAAACAGGATCGCCATGCGTCCGGCACCCAGAATTTCCGCTGCATCGATAAGGCTGCTGTCGGTACGCCGCATGCCGTCGAAGAAGGTCGAAACGACGGGAAAGAAGATCATCAGCACTGTGACTGCAATCTTCGATGCGGGACCGTAGCCAAGCCACAAAGTCAAAATGGGGGCGAGCGCGAAGATCGGGATCGCCTGACTGAACACCATGGCGGGCATGACGAGACGTTGCGCGAGCGGTGACATCATCAGGCAAATGGCAGTTGCGATCCCAACCGCGCAGCCGAGCGCCAGACCGCCCAGAACTTCGCCGATGGTGGCGGCAGCGTTTTCGGCAATCAGCCCGGCATTGCCGATCAATGACTGCACCACATCCAGCGGGCCGGGCAGGATGAAGCGCGGCATCTGGCCGATGCTCACCACCGCCTGCCAGATGGCCAGTGCCACTGCCGCCGACAGCAAGCCGTCGGCAGCACGCTTTTTCCGGCTTCGGTATGGGAGTGTTTCGTTCACTATCCAGCCTTCAAACCCATGGACCAGAAATCGGCTTCGAGCCTGCTTGCGGTGGCAAAAATCTGGCAGAGCCTTGGCCAGCGCGGGCTTTTCTCAAAGTCGGCGCCGATGCGGTCTTTTGCAGCCTGATCGAACAGTTTGCCGACCGTGTGGCACATGTCCTGATAGTCAGGCCCCGCATAGGTGTCGATCCACTCTTGATAAGGCGTACCGGGCAGGGCGGTCACGGCAAGGTTGAGGCCGATCTCGCCGTAGCCGTGTGCGCAGGGTACGAGCGCCGTCAGCAGGTCGAGAAAATCGCCCGCCTGTCCGCAATCGAGCACATAGCGCGTGTAAGCGAGGTTTTCCGGTTCTTCCTTCGTCGCGTAAAGCTCGTCTTCGCTGATCCCTTCGCGAGCACAGATGCCGACATGGAGCGGCAGTTCTGTGACGGCCAGACCATGCATGATCTGGGCGCAGAGCCGTGTTTCCTGCAGTGTGTTGGCCTTGACGACACCCAGCGCGAAGGCGCGGGCATAGTGATGCAGATAGACATAATCCTGACGGAGATAATGCAGGAAAGCCGCTTTGGGTAACGTGCCGTCACCCAATCCGCGCACGAATTCATGATCGATATAGGGCTTCCAGTCATCAAGCGTCGCAGCGCGCAGGCGCGTGAACAGTTCGGATGAATAATGCGGTTGCGGCTGGCTCATGACTTGCTCCCTTCCGCGTTGACGTCGATGGCGAATTTTTCGACCGGAAGGACCGAAGGCACGAGACCGTTTTCCTTGAGATAGGTTTCGTAGCGGCTCCAGCGTCCGTAATCGAGACTTGCAGGCGAGCGGGAGAAACGGGCGACCGTGTCTTTCCATGCGCGCTGGTTCAGCTCGTCCTTGAGTTCGGAACTATAGGATGCGAAGACGTCGTAGCTCTTCTCCGGATGGTTGACGATATACTGCGCGGCCTTCTCCGTGGCCGAGAGGAAGCGTGCAATCTTGTCCTTTTCCGCCGCGTCCAATTTGTCGGAAGCTGCGACATAGACGAGCTCGTCATAAACCGGCACGCCTTCTTCTTCGACGAAGAAGCATTTGCCGGGCACGCCTTCGACGGCCATCTGGTTCAACTCGACATTGCGATAGGCGCCCATCACCGCATCAACCTGTTTCGACATCAGCGATGGCGCGAGCGAGAAATTCACATTGATGAGTTCGACATCGGACAATTTGACACCATGCTGGCCAAGAATGGTGCCAAGCAATGTCTCTTCGGTTCCGGCGACCGAATAGCCGATCTTCTTGCCCTTGAGATCGGCGATGGAATTCACCGATCCGTCGTCTCTGGTCATCAGGCAGTTGAGCGGCGAGTCGATCAACGTGCCGACGCGGATAAGCGGCAGGCCTTCGTGCACCTGAAGATGCACCTGCTGCTGATAGGAAATGGCGAGATCCGCCTGTCCTGCCGCCACCATCTTGGTGGGCGTCGAGGCGTCAGCAGGTGCGACGATGTCCACATCCAGCCCGGCATCCTTGAAGTAGCCAAGCTTGTCGGCGACGATGATGGGGCCGTGATCGGGGTTCACATACCAGTCGAGAATGAGCTTCAACTTGTCGTCAGCGTGAGCCGAAGTGGCAGCCGTGAGGGCGAGGCCGAACAGGGCGGCGAAGGCGGTCTTTTTCATGTGGTCTGCTCCAGAGCATGGCCTGCATAAGCGCGCGTGGTTTCGATCCATTGGCGCAGGCGGCTTTCAGGGTCGGCATTGAGGGTGATGTCGGTGACGACGGAGACGATAACGGCGCCTGCTTCGAAAACACCGGGCGCGCGTTCAACGCTCATGCCCCCGATGCCCACCAGCGGAATGTTGCCGATGCGCGCTTTCCATTGTCCAAGGCGCGGCAGGCCCTGCTCGTGCCATTTCATCTTTTTCAAAATGGTCGGATAGATGGGGCCGAGTGCGATATAGTCAGGCTTCACCGACAAGGCACGGTCCAGTTCGGCCTCGTCATGGCTTGAAACACCCAGTTTCAAGCCACCGCCCCGAATGGCACTGAGATCGGCATCGTCGAGGTCTTCCTGTCCGAGGTGGATGAAGTCGCAACCTTCCTCCAGCGCCACCTTCCAGTAGTCGTTGACGATCAGCTGACAGTTATGCGCAAGGCAGATCTCCCGTGCGGCGCGAATTTCACTGCGCAGCTCCGGCTCGCTCTTATCCTTGACGCGCAGTTGCACCAGCTTGACGCCGAGCGGCACCATACGCTCCAGCCATTTTGCGCTATCGAAGATCGGGTAGAACGGATCGAGGGCCATCACAAAAATGCCTTTCCGAGAAGAGGGGTGGACGGCGCGGCCATGTCGCGGGCCTCAATAGCGTCGGCTTCAAAGGCAAGCCACCCGGCTTCGACCGCAAGCGCGAAACCGCGTGCCATGGCGACGGGATCGCCAGCCTTGGCGACGGCGGTGTTGATGAGCACGGCGTCGAAGCCCAGCTCCATCGCTGCTGCCGCATGGGACGGCACGCCGATGCCGGCATCGACAACAAGCGGAATATCGGGGAAATGCGCCCGCATGGTCTTCAGCGCATAAGGATTGTTGAGGCCTCGGCCCGAGCCGATGGGCGCGCCCCGGGGCATCAGCACCTTGCAACCGGCTTCAATAAGCTTTTCCGCGACGACCAGATCGTCATTCATATAGGGAAAGACCTCAAAGCCGTCGTCGCAGAGTATGCGTGCTGCCTCGACCAGTCCGAACGGGTCTGGCTGCAATGTGTCGGTATCACCGATCACCTCCAGCTTGATCCAGTTGGTGTCGAAGATTTCGCGCGCCATTTTTGCCGTGGTCACCGCTTCGCGCGGTGTGTGGCAGCCTGCCGTGTTGGGCAGAACAGCCACGCCCAGCTCCCGGATCAGCACCCAGAAATCCTGTCCGGCGCGGGCCTCGCCGCTTTCACGACGCAGCGAGACGGTGACGATGTCGCTTTGCGAAGCGCGCACCGCATCGGCTAATATGGCCGGCGATGGATATTGCGCCGTGCCGAGCAGCAGGCGGCTTTGAAATTTTTGCCATAGAATTCCAGCATCTCAGCCTCCCTGCATCGGGGCCAGAACTTCGATGCGATCGCCAGCCGACAGGGTCGCGGCTGCGCGCTCGTCGCTGGCCACGAATTCGCCGTTCAGCGCGGTTGCAACAACCGCTTCATCCAGTTCGATTTCGGCGAGCAGCGCCGCCAGATTGGCGGCTGCCGTGGTGATGACCTCACCGTTCAGCACGATCGTCATGCATAGTCCTCCACAAATTCTGGTTTGGGCTCTGGCGCATCCTCCGGCATGGTCGCGCTCGCAACCGCCATGCGTGCCACGGCGGGCGAGAGCAGGAAGCCGTGGCGGTAAAGCCCGTTGACATAGACGGTTTTGCCGCGCCGTCGGACGCGGGGCAGATTGTCGGGAAAGGCCGGGCGCGCATCGACACCGGTTTCGAGGATTTCCGCCTCGCCGAAGGCCGGATGCAAGGCATAAGCGGAGCTCAAGAGTTCCAGCGTCGAGCGCACGCTGATGCCACCCCGCTCATCGCTTTCAATCATGGTTGCGCCGATCATGTGTACGCCGTCGCCGCGTGGCACGATGTAGAGCGGAATCCGCGGATGCAGGAGGCGTATGGGTCGCTTGAGATTGATATCGCGCGAGCGCACAACCAGCATTTCACCCTTGACGCCGCGCAGGTCCTGCAACTGATCACGCGCTGCAAGACCGCGTGCATCGACGGTAATGTCGGCCTCGACTTTGACGTCTTTCGCATCCTGCCCCAGATGAAAGACGACGCCTTTCTTCTGCAGTTTTTCGGCGAGCTCGATCAGTGTCTGGCGCGGGTTGAGATGGCCTTCTGCCGCAAAGAAAAGTCCCTGCCGAAAACGGCCGACAAGGTCTGGTTCCAGCGCATCGATCTGGTCTTGATCAATGGTGTCAAATGCTTCCGTCCGGCGGGCAAAGCGGCGCAGTTCGGTCGCATCGCGTGTGTGCGAGAGTACAAGCGTACCCTTGCGATTGACTGTCGAAACGTGCTGCTCCCACCAGCCGATCGCTTCCTGTCCCAAACGAACGACTGGCTCTTCCGCGCTCTCGCCTTCGCACCATGGTGCCAGCATTCCGCCTGCAAACCATGAGCAGCTGTCGGAACCGATCTCAGTGCTTTTGGCAATGACAGTGACTGCATGTCCCTGACCGTGAAATTCTGCCGCGCACACTAGACCGGCGACACCCGCTCCGATGATGGTGACGCGCATCACATGGCCTCCTCTGAGGGAACTTTCCAGAGATTATGGAAGTGATGAACAGGCCCATGGCCCTGTCCGATCTTCAACGCATCGGCGGCGCGGATTGCCCCTTGCAGATAGGCATGGGCTGCAATGACTGCTTTTTCGAGCGGAAGGTTCTTGGCAAGCTCTGCAGCAATGGCTGAGGAGAGCGTGCAGCCCGTGCCATGGGTGTTACCGGTCCGGATACGCGTCGCCTCGACACGCAATGTTGGCTGATCGCGGCGAACCAGCAGGTCGACGCAGATTTCGCCTTCCGCATGGCCGCCCTTCATCAAAACAGCTTTCGCGCCTAGTTCGAGCAAGGCACGCCCCTGTTCTTCGGCGTTTACATCGTCGCGAGCCAGATCGCTGTCGAGCAAGCAGGCCGCTTCAGGCCGGTTGGGCGTCAGCAGCGTGGCCAGCGGAACCAGTTTCTGGCGCAAAAGCGCAATGGCGTTTTCGCTCAAAAGCCGGTCGCCGGATTTTGCAACCATCACCGGGTCGAGTACGACAGGGCCGGAGAAATGCGCAAGGCCCCGCGCAATGGCCTCTATGGTTTCGGGCACGGAAACCATGCCGATCTTCACCGCCGCTACATCGAGATCGCTGAAGACGGCATCGATCTGCCCTGCGACGATGGCGGGTGGGATATCGTGCACTGCGCTCACCGTGCAGGTGTTCTGCACGGTCACAGCGGCAATGACGCTCGCACCATAGACGCCGAGCGCCGAGAATGTCTTGAGGTCGGCCTGAATGCCAGCTCCGCCGCCACTATCGGAACCGGCAATAGTCACGCATATGGGCACGAATGCCGCACTGCCGTTTGATGTGGTTCGGGAGAAACTGTTTTTGGTCCATCATCACGTCTCTCATTCCGAACGGAAAATGAGACGTCATGAACCTGTTTGGAGCTTGAACTCCGATGAGGGAAACCCTCGGCTGCGACGCGTCAAACTCCGTTCCCTACGCAGGTATTACCCGGATCAGGTTCAATGGGTTAACGCGATCAGCGTCTCTCAGCCTTTTGTGTCGCAACATCGGACGGAAAACCGCTTGGCACTTTTCCTGATATTGCTTCGAAGGCACCCCAACGAATTTTGCGTCTTTAGGCATAGGCTGGAAGTTGAAGCCGGTCAAGCGATGGAAAAATGCAGTTTTAAAGAAAATCCTTAAATCGACCCTCAATTTGTATATGGTTTATTAAAATTCTCGGCTTTAATCTATGTTCGGGGTGCATCTTCCGCGTGTTACTCATGGTGCCATGAAACTTGACGGTCCACTTGTAGGGTGGATCGAGATTATCCAGTAGGATCAGTTGGATGAGGGATTTACGATGAGGAAGCGGAGGGGCGCTTCAGCTTCGACGGAAGGCACGATGGCGCACACGTCCGAGCAGGACTTCCGCATCCTTTTCACAACCCATCCGACACCGATGTGGGTTTATGATCCGGAGACGCTGCATTTCATCGTGATGAATGACGCTGCCTATCGGCTCTATGGATATACCGCTGATGAAATTCCGGGAATGACAGTGCTCGATATTCGGCCCCAGACAGAACGGGATCGAATGCTGGCTGCCATTCGTGATCGCAGCGACCTTGAACGACCGGAGCGCTGGCAACATCTGCGCGCGAATGGTGAAATCATTGATGTTCTGACTTACGGACGTCAAGTGCTGTTTGACGGTAAGGAAGCGATTCTCGCCATTGTTCAGGACAGGACAGAGTTGGCAGAAGCCAATCGTCAGGCAAACCACGCCCAAACCCTGCTGGACAGCCTCGTCAACAATCTGCCGCTTGGTGTCTTCGTCAAGGATATGCACGATGACGGTCGGTATGTGCTCTACAATCAGGCCGCATCAGCGGCGAGCGGACAGCCGGTAGACGAAGCCATCGGTTCGACCGACCTCGATCTTTTCCCTGAACGCGAGGCAACCGTCATCATCCAGCAAGATCGCACGGCGATGCGGCGTCGGGGCGTGTTGAACGTCGAACGCAAGATCGAGCGCAAGGACGGAACGTCGCGAACGATGCGGATCATAAAATGTTCGATCCCACCGGTCGAGGGCAACGAGCCCCGCTATTTGATCGGGCTCGTTGAGGATATAACCGAACGGCGTGAGATCGAGGAACGCATGGCACATATTGCCATGCATGACAGTCTGACAGGCTTGCCGAACCGCGCCTATTTTGCTCACCATGTCGAGAGCCTGTTGAAAAAGGGCGGGGATTCCGAGCCTTTTGCCTTGTTCTACCTTGATATCGATCATTTCAAGAACATCAACGACAATATCGGGCATCAGGCTGGCGACCAGCTTTTGCAAGAAGTGGCGCGTCGACTGAAGCAGATCACGACTTCGGATGAATTCATTGCCCGGCTGGGAGGCGACGAATTTGCCATTGTCTACCGAAACGGGACACTGGCACAAATTGCAATGTTCGCTGACCGTATCCTTTCTGCTTTTCAGGATCCGTTCGAACTGGTGCGCAATTCAGAATTCGTCGCCTGCAGCATGGGCATCACCCGGGCGCCATTGCATGGAGACAATCCCGATGTGCTGATGCGCAATGCCGATCTCGCGCTTTATGCTTCAAAATCAGGTGGACGTCGTACATTCCGGTTCTATCAGCACTCCCTGCGTCTGGCGGCGGAGAAGCGTTATGTCATGACCGGCGAACTTCGTCAGGCTCTGCTGGATGAACAGTTTGAACTGCATTATCAACCGATTTTCAATCTTGAGAGCGGCAAGATTTCCGGCTTTGAAGCGCTGATCCGCTGGCGTCATCCTGATCGCGGTATGGTTTCACCGGCGGAATTCATTCCACTGGCAGAAGAAACCGGGCTCATCGGACCGATCGGCGACTGGGTTCTAAGGACTGCATGTCGGGAAGCTGTGCTCTGGCCGGAGGAAATAAAAGTCTCGGTCAATCTTTCACCGGTCCAGTTCAGTCAGACCACGATCTTGCATTCCGTCACGGATGCGTTGGAAGCAGCGCGTCTTTCACCCGACAGGCTTGAGCTTGAAATCACGGAGTCGGTCTTCTTGTCGAACAGCAAGAACAATATCGAGTTGCTGTTCGAACTTCGCCGATTGGGCGTTCGTATCGCGATGGATGATTTCGGGACCGGCTATTCTTCTTTGAGCTATTTGCGATCATTCCCATTTGATAAGATCAAGATTGATCGCAGTTTCGTTTCAGGGATCGAAGTCGATACGCGCGATCTGGCCATCATTCAGGCTGTGGCAACGCTCGGTGCGGGCTTCAATATTGTCACGACGGCCGAGGGCGTGGAAACCGCACAACAGTTGGAACGTTTGAAGACCGAGCGTTTTGGCGAAGTGCAGGGGTTTCTTGACCGGGCGGCCAATGCCTGCCGGAGACGTGCATTCCTTTATCCAGAATCGCAGCAATGTCGGTCTGGAAATGCCTGCAGCACACAACCGATTGCCGATTTAGGGCATCGCCCACTTGTTATTGAGCGGCGCTCGAAAAGCCATAACACCAGACGAAAAGTCCAATCCGAACCTCGCCTTAAAAGGGCTTGACCTTCCAACGGTGGGAAGCCCTATCTAGAGAGCAACTCTCGAATTATGCCCTTTCCGGGCGATGAAAGGGATTGCCATGAACAAGCCGGTTAATCACGAAACCATCAGTTTTCCAGTGCCCGTCGAAGGGATGAGCTGCGCGTCTTGCGTGTCATCCGTTGAAAAAGCTGTGTCTAAAGTTCCGGGCGTCGACAAGGTTTCCGTCAATCTTGCGACCGAACGTGCCGATGTGACTTTCAAAGGCGCACCGGATTTGCCGTCGGTGATCGATGCCATTCGCAAGGCAGGTTACGATGTCCCGGCAGGGAACATTGATCTTGCTATTGAAGGCATGACTTGCGCTTCCTGCGTCAGCAAGGTTGAAAAAGCGCTTAACGCTGTTCCGGGCGTGATGCGCGCCAGCGTCAATCTTGCGACCGAACGTGCCCATGTGGAACTGGCCGGGCCGGTACAGCCCTCCGAACTCATCAAGGCGGTTGAACAGGCAGGTTATGAGGCGCGTTCGCTGGATGACGCGCAGAGCGACGTCAAGCAGGAAACGCAGTCCGAGAAGCGGGATGCTGAAGCGGCAGAACTGAAGAAAAGCGTCATTCTCTCTGCCGTTTTGACCTTGCCCGTTTTCATTATGGAAATGGGTTCGCATCTGATCCCTGCGGTTCTTATGTTCGTCATGGACAGGATCGGTATGCAGAACAGCTGGTATCTGCAGCTTGTGTTCACCACGCTGGTTCTGTTCGGTCCGGGATTGCGCTTTTTCAAAAAGGCATTCCGGCGCTGTTGCGCGGCACGCCTGACATGAATTCGCTGGTTGTGGTTGGCACGCTTGCCGCATGGGGCTATTCGGTGGTCGCGACTTTCCTTCCCGGTGTGCTGCCGGAAGGCACGGTGAATGTTTATTTCGAGGCTGCCGCCGTCATCGTCACATTGATCCTGATCGGGCGTTATCTGGAGGCGCGTGCCAAGGGACGCACCAGTGCGGCTATCAGCCGGCTGGTCGGCTTACAGGCGAAGTCGGCGCGTGTGGTGCGTAATGGCGAGACGATCGATGTGCCGCTGGAAGATGTTCGCGCTGGTGACGTCGTACAAGTCCGCCCCGGCGAGAAAGTGCCGGTCGACGGCGAGGTGATCGAAGGTTCGTCCTATGTGGATGAATCGATGATTACCGGCGAGCCTGTACCTGTTGCCAAGGAAAAGGGCGCGGAAGTGGTCGGCGGTACGATCAATAAAACCGGTGCTTTCACCTTCCGTGCAACCAAGGTTGGCCGTGATATGGTGATCTCGCAGATCATCCGCATGGTCGAGGACGCTCAGGCCGACAAGCTGCCAATTCAGGCAAAGGTCGACAAGGTGACCGGCTGGTTCGTACCCGCTGTTATGGCAGCCGCAGCACTGACCTTCGCTTTGTGGCTTGTGATCGGTGGCACGGGCATGCTGGGTTACGCGCTGGTGAACGCCATTGCGGTTCTCATCATCGCCTGCCCGTGTGCCATGGGCCCCGCCACACCAACATCCATCATGGTCGGTACCGGTCGTGCAGCCGAGTTCGGCGTCCTGTTTCGCCGCGGTGATGCTTTGCAGACCTTGCGCGATGTTTCCGTTATCGCCGTCGACAAGACCGGTACGCTGACACAGGGAAAGCCCGCTTTGGCCCATTTTGCGACGGTCGATGGCTTTTGAAAAGGATGAACTTCTGGCACTTGTCGCGGCTGTGGAGGCACGTTCCGAACACCCGATTGCCGACGCGATTGTAGAAGCAGCGAAAGAGAAGGGATTGAAGCTTGCGGATGTATCGGCTTTCGAAGCCGTACCGGATTTGGTCTGAAGGCTCATGTGTCCGGCCATGAGATTGCCATCGGCGCTGATCGTTACATGGCGAAACTCGGTCATGATGTTGCTGTCTTTGCCAATGATGCGAAGCGTCTCGGTAATGAAGGGCAGTCTCCGCTCTATGCAGCTGTCGATGGTAAGCTGGCAGCAATCCTGACTGTTGCCGACCCAATGAAGGAAACCACGCCAGCGGCGATTGCTGCCCTGCACGAGCAGGGGCTGAAGGTAGCCATGATCACCGGCGATAACCGCCGCACGGCGGAAGCCATCGCAAAACGTCTCGGCATCGATGAAGTCGTTGCAGAAGTGCTGCCAGACGGCAAGGTTGAAGCGTTGAAGCGGCTTTCGGCAGGTGGCAAGCGGATTGCCTTTGTCGGTGATGGTATCAACGATGCGCCTGCATTGGCTGCTGCCGATGTCGGCATTGCGATTGGCACTGGCACGGATATTGCGATTGAAAGCGCGGATGTGGTGTTGATGTCGGGCGATCTGCGCGGCGTGGTCAATGCCATTGCCATATCGAAGGCGACGATCCGTAATATCAGCGAAAACCTGTTTTGGGCCTTTGCCTATAACGTCGCGCTGATCCCTGTCGCGGCGGGTGTCCTCTATCCGTTCACTGGCACGTTGTTGTCACCGGTTCTGGCGGCAGGCGCCATGGCTTTCTCCAGCATCTTCGTGCTGAGCAATGCCTTGCGGCTCAAGGTTTTTAAAAGCCCGATAGAGGCCTGAGCAAAAGAAAGGCGCGGTGTTGACCGCGCCTTTTTGTTTCAGAGCATTTCCAGCAAAAGTGCGAAGCGGTTTTGCGTAGGATAATGCGTACAAACAAAGACATAGAGCGGTTCCGTTTCAACCGGAACCGCTCTAATGAGTTCCTACAGCCTTGCCGTATGTCCGGACCACATTGCGGACGGCCTCCACTATCAAGGCGTGGGGCGTCGCTTCAATCTCACCCGAGGCGACAGCCGGATAAAGCGTGCCCAGATACTGGCTGATCAGCGTTTCCGGTATCTTGCGCCCTTCCAGACGTTTCAAAAGCGCATCGACGGCAGCAGTTGCGACCGGATGCGGCCAGTAATAGCGAATGCGGTCACTATAAGAGAAATGGCGTTGCAGGCGCAGTTCTTCCGCATCACCGTGGTAATATTTTTCCCAGTTCTTCGGCTCTGCGAGAAGCAGCGCTTCCATCTTACCGCGCAGGGTTTCTTCTTCCAGCAGCTTGTCGAGGAAAGCTGCAATCTGGTCGAGGCCATAGAGTGTCTCGCGCAGTGCAAAAGTCAGGCCGGGGCCGACTTTCAGAATGGTGAAACCGTCATCAACCAGATCGGAAAGCGCTTCCACCGGCTGATAGTCGGTGGAGTGGGCTTCAAAGACGAATTGCGCCATTTCGCTGAGAACGCCACTGAGAGCTGTCGCCTTCTCGCTGTTGTAGAACACGAGATTTTCGTTGCCGAACTCTACGCCCGGCTGCACCACGACACCGATGGCGCGGGCGAAGGCGTCTTCCAGCCCCAGCGCTGCGAAAGCCTTGCGGTGAATGGCGACGGTTTCGACCGCCGCACTCGGCTTGGTCAATTCCAGCTCTTCGATTTCTTCCATCGCGCCGCCGGGGATCGGTACTTCGGTGCCGATGATGTAGACCGGCAGGTCGTATCCGGCTTCACGGGCCGCTGCTTCCGAAACCTTGGCCAGACGCGCAGCGCGCTCGGCGGTCACGGCATCGGGTAGCGCGACCGGCTCGCCAGCACAGCCCATCGAGGTGTCGAGATGGATCTTTGTGAAGCCAGCGCGCACGAAGGCGTCGATCATCACATCCGACTTCAGCAAGGCTTCTTCGGCGGGCAGGTGCTTCCACGGGTTCGGGCCGAGATGGTCGCCGCCCAGAATAAGCCGCTTGGTGTCGAAGCCGACGCGGGCTGCGATGTCTTCCACGAAGCGGCGGAAGTCGGCAGGCGTCATGCCTGTATAACCGCCATCCTGATTGACCTGATTACAGGTGGCCTCGATCAGCACATCCGTGTCGGTTGCAACGCCTTCGAGGAGGGCGGCTTCGATCACCAGAGGATGCGCAGAGCAGATCGACGTGATGCCACCACGAACTCCGCTGGCGTAACGGGCGGGAAGTGCACTTAGAACTTGCGTACTGCTCATGCTGGAACTCCGTTTTTCTGAAGGAGGGCTTCTATTTCGGCCATGGTCGAGGTGCCCTCCATCGGCCCTTTGACACCAACGGCGCGTGCGCCGGTGGCGTTGGCGATGACAAGAGCTTCTTTTGGTGCCATGTCGCGCAGCCAGCAGGTGACGAATGCCGCGCCAAAACTGTCGCCCGCTCCGGTCGGGTCGATCTCATCGACCTTGAAAGCAGGCGCGGAAACCTCGCCGGACTGGTCGAAATAGCTGGCGCCTTCCGCGCCGCGCTTGACCACAACGGCCTTGATGCCACGCGCCAGAAGTTCTTGCACGGCGGCCTTTTCTTCGGTCGCCTTGGTGAAGAGGAAGATTTCCGGGCCGCTCGGCATGAACAGGTCGGTGTTTTCCAGCGCATGGGCCAGTGCCCGGCGCATACCCGGTAATTCGAGCATTTCCTTGCGGATATTCGGATCGAAGGAGACAGTGCCGCCCTTCGCCTTGATACGGATCGTCGCCTCGTGGATCGCCGAAACAATGCCATCGGAGAACAGGGCGGAGCCCATGATATGCAGATGATCGGCAGTCTCGATCAGCCTTTCGGCTTCGGGCGTCAGGCCGATGGCACCGCATGCGCTGTGCTTGATGTTGAAGATGAAATCGCGATTGCCGTCCGGACGATAACGCACGAAGGCGCTGCCGGTGGCGGCTGTCGGATGCACGCTGATGGCCGATACATCCACGCCGTCCTTCTGCAGGCGCTCGACATTGAGCGCGCCGAAGTCGTCATTGCCGACCGCGCTGACCATGCCGCAAGGCTGGCCCATTTTGGCGGCCTGATCGATGAAGATTGCGGGCGCGCCGGAGGCGAACGGCCCGATCAATGGGATGGCGGTCTTGAAACCGTTGCCGGTTTCCATGGCCATGATTTCGACGACGATCTCGCCGATGGTGATGATCTTTTTCATAAGGTGCACCGCGATTATGTGCGCATGGATTTCGAGCGCACGTCCAGCCAGACGGCGACCAGAATGACCACGCCCTTGACGATGAGCTGATAGAAATAGGGCACCGACAGCATGTTCATGCCGTTATTGATGACGCCGATGATGAGCGCGCCGAGAATGGTGCCGACCATGGTGCCGACGCCGCCAGCAAGTGAGGTGCCGCCCAGCACGACCGCAGCAATGGCGTCGAGTTCGTAGCCCATGCCTGCATTGGTCTGTGCTGAGGACAGGCGTGATGAGAGCAAGATGCCGCTGATGGCTGCCATGACGCCGGAGAGCATGAAGACGATGATCTTGATGCGGTCGACGCGGATACCCGAATAGATCGCCGCTTCCTTGTTGCCGCCCGACAGATAGATGCGGCGACCGAAAACAGTCTTCGACAGCAGGATATAATTGAAGATGAACAGAACACCGACGATCCAGATGATGATCGGCAGACCGAGCCAGTTTTCCGAACCAATGGCGAGCCGGTATCGTTTTCGATGATTTCAGGCGCGCCATTGGTCGGCAGGCTGACCATGCCGCGATAGATGCCCATTGTCGCAACCGTCACGATGAAGGATGGCAGCATCAGCTTTGCCGAAAGTACACCATTGAGCCCGCCCATGATGGCGCCCGCCGCAAGGGTGAAAATAACGGTCGGCACGAAGCCGAAGCCCATGGCGAAGGCTTGCGCTGCCACCATGCCGGAAACTGCGATGATCGAGCCGATGGACAGGTCGATTTCGCCGAGCAGGATCACATAGGTCATGCCATAGGCAGCAACGGCGATCACCGCCACCTGCTGCATGATGTTCATGAAGTTGTTGAAAGCGAGAAAGCGCGGGTTGAGCACCGCGAAGACCACGCAGAGCACGGCCAACGAGATGATGATACCGCCATACTGGCGAACCAGCGGGGAGCTGAAAAGCGAACGGCGGACTTCCGCGTCCACGGCTTTCTTCTGAATATTTTGTGCGTTGCTCATATGTGCATTCCTGCTGCGTAGCTCATGACGGTTTCGGGCGTAAGGCCATCGGCATCGACAATGGCGGCGACATGCTTGTTATGCATGATAGCCACCCGGTCGCTGAGGCCCAGCACTTCCGGCAGTTCGGAGGAAACCATCAGGATCGCCGCGCCATTGGCGGCAAGTTCACGGATGATGCGATAGATTTCGAATTTTGCGCCGACATCGACGCCGCGTGTCGGTTCGTCGAGAATGAGGATGCGCGGCTTTTTGTCTGCAGCCATTTTGCCAGCACGATCTTCTGCTGGTTGCCGCCGCTGAGCGACCCGGCAACCGTGTCGATGGATGCTGTCTTGATGGCAAGACGCAGTACTTCCGCCTTGGCGGCAGAGCGCTCAGCCCGAGAGCGCATGAGGCCGAAAGGCCCTGCAAGCTGTCCGAGCCCAACCATGTTGATGTTGCGCTCAACGCTATGCGGAAGAACGAGGCCTTCTTCCTTGCGGTTCTCGGTCACGAAAGCAATGCCGTTGCGAATGGCATCGGTCGGTGAGGAGAGGGTGATGGCTTTGCCGTCGAGCCTGATTTCGCCCGTGGGCCGAAGGATACCGAACAATGCCTTCATCACGTCCGAACGGCCAGAACCGACCAGTCCAAAAGCCCCAAAACTTCGCCGGGTTTCACGTCGATGGAAACATTGCTAAATTTGCCCGCAACCGAGAGGTTCTTCGTTTCAAGTATGGGCGGCACGCTTGCCGATGGCCTCGGCGCTTCGCGCGGCGGATAGATGTCGTTCATCTCACGGCCGACCATCAGGGCAATCAGTCGCTCGATGGTGGTCTCACTCTTTTCCGTGGTCGTTACATATTCGCCATCGCGAACGACCGTAATGTCGTCGGAAAGCCGCATGATTTCTTCCATGCGATGCGAAATATAAATAACGGCTGTGCCCCCGGCTTTCAGGCGCTCGATAATCGAAAACAGGATTTCCGCTTCGCTGTCGGAAAGCGATGAGGTCGGCTCATCCAGAATGACGACGTCAGCAGGCTGGCTCAGGCCCTTGGCGATTTCGACGAGCTGGCGCTGGGCAATCGACAGGTCGCCGACCTTTGCGCGTGCATCGACGGGCAGACCAAGCTCATCGATGAGCTTGTCGGCAGCTGCGTTCAGTTCCCGCTCCCGCACAAAACCGAAGCGGCTAGGCTCATGATTGGCGAAGATGTTTTCGGCCACGCTGAGATTGCGCGACAGACTCAATTCCTGAAAGACTATGGCGATGCCATTTGCACGGGCATCGCGCGGGTCTTTCGGCGCATAGGCTGCGCCTTTCAGCAAAATGGTGCCGGAGGTTGGCTTGAAAACGCCAGCCAGAATCTTCATCAGCGTGGATTTTCCGGCGCCGTTTTCGCCAAGAAGCGTATGCACGCGGCCGCGACGCACGGTCAGGTTCATGCGCTTGAGTGCGATGACCGGGCCGAAGGATTTCGCCACATCGCGAATTTCAAGAACCATATCCGGCAGGGCGTTTCCTTCGGATTTGGTGGCTGTCTCGGTATCTGTCACTTTGGGGGCCTCCACTCTCCGTTATTCAGTTTCGCAGTGGATTTTAAGATCGATCCCGAGCGAAGTCTGCAATTCAAAAGGGTTGCGGCGGCGGCAAGGCGTGTGGTGTTCGCCGGGCCGCCGCACGCAGATAGGAAACAGCGACTGGGAGGAGTGTCGCTGTTTCACGCGGTGTTACTTGGTTTCGCCGTCCTTGGTGACGACGCCCGGAACGATTGGCTGCTTGGCTGGAACTTCCTCGCCCTTGATGACCTTGGCAGCGGTTTCAACTGCAACCTTGCCCATCTGGTCCGGGTACTGGGCGATAACGCCGACCATGACCGGGTCGTTTTTCACGGCATTGCGGGCTTCTTCCATGCCGTCAAAACCGATCACCTTGACACACGGTTTTCAAGCTTGGCCGATTTCACTGCCGAGGCAGCGGCCAGCGCAGCATCGTCACCGAAACCGAAGATGCCGACGATATCCGGATTGGCCTGAAGGATGTTCTGGGCAGCCGAAAGAGCTTCCGGACGGGTGATGCCCGGCTGGATTGCCACGATCTTGATGTCGGGATATTTGGCAATGCCCTTCTTGAAGCCTTCAATGCGGTCCACGACCGACTGAACCGTCGGGTAATCGATCACAGCGACGTTGCCCTTCTCGCCGATGGACTTTGCCATCAGTTCGGCAGCCTTTTCGCCGCCTGCGAAGTTGTCCGTGCCCACAAACGAGGTCACATCGACATTGTTGGCCGGAACATCGACGGTAATGACCTTGATGCCAGCCTTTTCAGCCTTGTTGATGGCCGAGCGAACGCCCTTGCTGTCAACCGGCGAGATGATGATGACGTCAACGCCCTTGGTGATGAAATCTTCCACATCGGCAAGCTGCTTGCTCAGGTCCTGATTGGCGATGGAGACTTCCAGCGGTACATTTTCTGCCTGCGCTTCCTTTTTCATCGCATCTGCGAGCGCGATGTAGAACGGATGCTGCTGGGTGAGAAGCGACGCGCCGATGCCTTCGGCAGATGCAGCACCTGCCATCATTGCCAGAGCTACACCGGAAAAGAGAATACGGCTGAGCGATTTGCGAAACATGATTTCCTCCGAATGACCGGCGCTCGCCGGGGCGTCCTTCTATGGGACATGAACAACGGTTTTCCTGCTGGTCCGTCAGTTGTCGCCAACTTCAAACCTCCCGAAGGGCAGGGCCTTCAGCTCGTGATTGAGCCCCCTAGACATGCTAGAGCTTGTTCAGTGTGTCAATATAAAATTTTTCACGTGTAAAAATTATAACGATTGAATTTGGGCAGGTTATATAGGCGTGAACTGCAGCAGGCACGTGAAGGCGTGGACTACTGATCACTGATGTGTTGAAATTTGTTGCTTCTGGGCGGAAATAAATTTACGCATGAAAAGAAAAATGGGTGGTGCCGAAAAATCGCTTCGATACCCCAATGGGAAAAGCAGGGCATGACCGAACAGAAGATCAGGACGATGGAAGAGTTCGCGGCGGCAAGCGGATTGTCTCGTCCTACGGTCTCGAAATATTTCGACAATCCTGAAAGCGTAAAGCCTTCCACGCGGGCTCGTATCGAAAAGGCGTTGAAAGACTATAATTATCAGCCCAACATTTTTGCAGTCAGCCTCAATCGCAAGAAGCCGAAGAATATCGGCGTTATCGTTCCGCATATATCCGATCCATTCTATGCGGAAATCATTCGCCAGATCGAGATGCGCTGTCTGGCGGAGGGCTACTGGACCATCGTGCTGTCATCTCATGGTGAGAGAAAACTCGAAGCGCGGGCGATGCGCACCTTGATGTCTCTCAAGATTGCGGGTGTTCTGATGGCTCCGCTCGGTTTCGATACCGACGAGAAGCTTCTTTCCAGTCTGTCGAACTCGACACCTGCAGTTTTCTGGACAGCCGTATCAGCGATGATCAGCCGTTCGTCGGCACGGATAATCGTCAGAGCATAGGGAATATCACCGAATATCTCTATCGAACGGGGAGCACCCCTGCTTCCTCGAAATGCCAGCTGTAAACCAGAATGCGCTGGAACGGCGTTCGGCCTATATCAAAACCATGGAAAGGCTTGGCGTTGAACCAATCGTCCTTCCCATAGCCGCAAAGAACTGGAATTTTGAGGAGCTGGGCTATCAGGAGGCAGGCCGGATTTTTGATCGCGGCGGGTTTCCGACGCGCACGGTTCTGTGTGCCAATGATCGTCTGGCCTTCGGCGTGATCTCCGCCGCTTTCGAGCGTCGGCGCCATGTCGGGCGCGAAGAGGGCTGCGATCTTCGCGTCGCCGGTCACGACGACCATCCTCTCAGTCGCTTCACCTGTCCGCCGCTGACGACGGTTGCGCAGGATTATCGGCAAATCGCGCAACTCGGTCTCGATATGCTTTTCTCGCGGATCAATGCGCAGGAAAGCGGGGCGGCCGTCGAGAAGGAAATTCGCCGTCTCGATAGCCACCTCATCATGCGCGGATCTGCGTGATATCACCGAAAAGCCTCCTGAAAGCCGGGATATACACAGTTTTGCCATGCGTTCGCCGCAATTGATGGGCGAAAATACGCCTATTCGCGCAACGTTTCACGTCTTTTGACAGCTCAAGCTTCTTCTCGGCACTCTGCCTTAATTAAGGATGCCGCTTGGACTGAAACCAGTCCCTCTCGGCCTTTCCGGTGAAAGAATTACTCTGCCGCTCCCTAGATTTTTTCCATGCTCGCCTATGTGGATATGTAGGCAGCAGGGAGTTGTGCGGCACACGGATTGCTGCAAGACTTGCAACCTATATCTGACCATATCTGAAATGCCTCGAAATTGGTGAGCGGTTAATCCGCCCGGCTTCTCTGCACATATGACGGGATGCCGGTTGTGCTAGAAGGGGGTAATGTCTTGCTTATCTGGTTAACTTCTATTGTTCTTTTCCTGATCGGGCTTGCGCTCGGCGCGGGAGGCATCTGGCTCGCCGCACTCGGCGGCAGCTGGTATTACATACTTGCGGCGATCGGCTTTCTGCTGACCGCTGTTTTGCTTTCCCGGCGCAGCGCCTCAGCATTATGGGTCTATGCGCTTGTCATTCTCGGATCGCTCGGCTGGGCCGTTTATGAAGTCGGCTTCGATTGGTGGCAGCTTGGCGCACGCGGCGGCGTCATCGTGCTGCTCGGCTTCTGGATGCTGACGCCCCGGATCAGGAAACCTCTGAATAACGGGGCAGGTAATAGTGGTCTGCCGCTGGCTGCAGCCTCGGTGATCGCAGTCGTGGTCGCAGGCTATGCGATAACACAGGATACCTACAATATTGCCGGAGACCTGCCGACGGAGAAGGTCGCTGCAACGCCCGATCTTGGCGGCAACGTGCCCGATGGCGAATGGCACCAATATGGTCGAACGCCTTACGGTCAGCGCTACTCGCCGCTGGCGCAGATCACGCCGGAAAATGTTTCCAAGCTTCAGGTTGCCCGGCAGTATCAGACCGGCGATGTGAAGCAGCCGCAGGATGTGGGCGAAACGACCTATCAGGTTACACCGCTCAAGATTGGTGATTCCTTTATCTCTGCACGCCGCATAACTGGGCTATTGCGCTGGATGCGGCGACCGGCAAGGAAAAGTGGAAATTCGACCCCAAGGTCGGTTTCAATACAGACCGCCAGCACCAGACCTGCCGTGGTGTGAGCTACTGGAAGGATGCGACCGCAACGGCTGGAGCGAAATGCGCCGAGCGTGTCTATCTGCCGACATCTGACGCACGATTGATTGCACTGGATACGGCCACCGGAGAAATCTGCACGGATTTCGCCAATGGTGGAACTCTCGATCTCAGCCACGGCATGAAATACAATCCGGCAGGGTATTACTACTCCACTTCGCCCCCTGCGGTCGTCGGCGACAAGATCATCGTTGGCGGTGCCGTCAACGATAATTATTCGACGGAAGAACAGTCGGGCGTCATTCGCGCATTCGATATCCGCACCGGCCAACTGCTGTGGAACTGGGATTCGGGCAATCCGGATGTCACCACGCCGCTGCCGGAGGGGGAGCACTACACAACCAACTCACCCAATAGCTGGTCCGTTTCAAGCGTCGATGAGAAGCTCGGGCTGATCTTTGTTCCACTCGGCAACAAGGTGCCCGACCAGCTTGGTATGGACCGCAGCGAGAATGTGGAGAAGTTTTCCTCGTCCATCGTCGCTCTCGATGTGAACACCGGACAGCTTCGCTGGGTGCGCCAGACTGTTCACCATGATCTGTGGGACATGGACGTTCCAGCCCAGCCGGTCCTGCTGGAAATTAACGGGGTTCCGGCACTGGTCGGACCGACGAAGCAGGGCGATCTCTATGTTCTGGATCGACGCACTGGTGAGCCGATCATTCCAGTCAGGGAAATTCCTGCTCCGACAGGTGCGATACCCGAGGACCATACTGCGCCGACGCAGCCGATCTCCGATCTTACTTTCAGTCCGCCGCCCTTGCGCGAAAGCGACATGTGGGGTGTGACGATGTTCGATCAGCTCGCTTGTCGTATCAAGTTCCACGAGCTGTTCTATGAGGGCCGATATACCCCGCCTTCGCTGCGCGGAACGATTGTCTATCCGGGCAATTTCGGTGTGTTCAACTGGGGCAGCGTGGCCGTCGATCCGGTGCGGCAAGTTATGTTCGGTATGCCGACCTATCTCGCCTTCACCTCGCGCCTCGTTCCACGCGCGGACATTCCGCCGAAAGGACAGGATGAAAAGGGAAGCGAGCAAGGTCTGAACCGTAACGATGGTGCTTCCTATGGCGTCTTCATGGGGCCATTCCCGGGTCCGCTCGGTATTCCCTGCCAGACGCCGCCATGGGGCTATGTCGCCGGTGTTGACTTGCGAACCGGCAAGATTGCCTACAAGCATCGGAATGGGACTATCCGCGATATGTCACCGGTTCCACTTCCGCTGAAGGTCGGCGTTCCGGGCATTGGCGGGGGCCGATGATCACCGCAGGCGGCGTTGCCTTCCTTGGTGCAGCCGTGGATGACTATCTGCGCGCCTATGACCTGACTTCGGGCAAGCAGCTCTGGGAAGCACGGCTTCCTGCTGGCGGCCAGTCGACGCCAATGAGCTATACGGTCGGCGATCAGCAATTCGTTCTGATGGTTGCCGGCGGGCATGGTTCTGTTGGCACCAAGCCCGGCGATTATGTGATCGCCTATACTTTGCCGAAAGGCTGAGCTGGTGATGTGAAGAAAAGCGCCGGGAGTGATCCCGGCGTTTTATTTGCAGACCTCAAATTTTACCGTGCAGCAATTCACCTTTGCGTGGAGCCGGGCGCTTGCGGCTTTCCACGCTGTTTTCTGCAAGCTGGTGAATGATCGGGCAATCGGGGCGGTTGTCCCCGTGGCAGTTTTTCGCGAGGTAGCGCAGCGTATCAGCCATTTCCTGCAACTGACGCATCTTGGCTTCCAGCTCCTCGACATGGCCAAGCGCTACCTTCTTGACGTCAGACGATGCGCGATTGCGATCGCGCCAGAGCGTCAGCAGTTCCTTGATCTGTTCAACCTGAAAACCGAGATCGCGGCTGCGGCGGATGAAGCGCAGCGTCTCAACGTCTTTTGCGTATAGACGCGATAGCCCGAACCGGTTCTCTCGGCAGCTTCAATGAGTCCGATTGTTTCATAATGGCGGATCATCTTCGCCGATATGCCAGATGCTGCAGCTGCCTGCCCTATATTCATCCCGTTCCTCACTGGCTGGTTATTTGCAAGGATATAGGAATGCAGAGACGTCTTTCAAAGAGGCTTATGTTTTCAGATGGCTCGTCTGGAACGTTTCATAAGGTAATGTTCAATTGCCTGAAACCCATCAAAGATGAGTATGGCAAGTGCGGCCACGACGAGCCCTCCTTGCAAAACAAAAGCAAGATTGTTGGAAATGAGCCCGGCGATGATGACTTCTCCAAGTGTTCTGGCAGCGACAGTCGAGCCAATGGTAGCCGTTGCAAGGCCGATCACAACGGAAAGTCTGATACCCGCCAGAATAACCGGCATGGCAAGGGGAACCTCGACTTTGACAAGCCGTTGCGCGCTGGTCATCCCCATGCCGCGTGCAGCTTCGACAACCGGAGGCGGCAAAGTCGTTAGTCCTGTTAGCGTATTTTCAAAAATCGGAAGCAGACCATAGAGGAAGAGTGCAATCAGGGTCGGCTTGTCTCCGAAACCGAAGACCGGCACTGCAAGTGCCAGCACTGCAACTGGAGGAAAGGTCTGGCCGATATTTACAAGGCTGCGTGAGAGTGGCAGAAACTCCGCGCCCTGCTTTCTGGTAACAAAGATTGCCATCGAGACGGCTACAATCGTGGATGCAAGTGCGGCCAGAGCGACCGGGCCGAGATGCTGCAAAGTCAGTGTCACGAAGTTCGCACGATCATAAATGACCGGGACGCCCTCATCGACGAGCGGTCGAAACAACGGCTCGAAAAGATGGGGCCGCCACAGAAACAGCAGCAGAACGCCCAGAAGCAGCGCACGCGGAACAAGGGACAGGAACAACCTCATGCCGGACGCTCTGCCTGATGCAGAAGCCTGTCGAGCGTAACTTGTCCAAGTGGCCTTCCATCATGATCAAGAACGGGAAGAGCTTTGCGTCCTGACCACAGAAGCTCGGCAAGGGCATCGCGTTGCGACGCTGTTACCGGCATTGTTGCACCGCTTGCATCACCGGGCTGGAGCACGGTTTTAAGGTCCATGAGAGAGAGGAGGCGGAAAGGCCGTTCGCCCGTACCGACAAGGCGTTCGACGAAATCGGTTGCCGGACGGGCAAGAATTTCTGCCGGTGGACCATATTGCAGCAATTTTCCGTCATCCATGACGGCGATACGATCACCCAGCGATATGGCTTCCTCCATGTCGTGCGTGACAAGGATTATGGTCGTGCCGAGCCGCTTCTGGATCGCCTTTAGATCTTCCTGTGCCTTGGCACGAATAACCGGATCGAGTGCCCCGAAGGGCTCGTCCATGAAGGATGTTCGGCCCGACAGCGAGCGCGCGTGCCACGCCGACGCGTTGCTGTTGCCCTCCGGAAAGTTCATGCGGATAGCGGTCGCGATAGTCCGCTGGTTCAAGCTGGAAGAGGTCAAGCAGTTCATCCACACGTGTATCGATGCGTTGTTTCTGCCATCCAAGCAGAAGGGGAACCGTCGCTATGTTTCCTGCGACAGTGCGATGCGGAAACAGTCCGTTCTGCTGGATGACGTAACCGATCCGCCGCCGCAGAACATGACCGGGTTCGTCCATGATGCTGCGGCCATCGATGCGGATTTCTCCGTCGGTCGGCTCAACCAGACGATTGACCATCCGCAGGAGGGTCGTCTTGCCGGAACCTGACGTCCCGACAATGGCAGCAATACTGTGGGGTTCGATGGTGAAGCTCACTGCGTCCACCGCTGCGCGTCCGTTATAGCGCTTCGTGATATGGTCGAATTCGATCATTGGGAGCTGCCTTTCCCGGTGATTTCTATCGCTGCATCGAGAATGACAGCAGCCGCAAAGGCGAGGAGAACGGTAGGCAAGGCACCCAGCAGAACAAGATCCATGGCCGTTTGCCCAATGCCCTGAAAGACGAATGTTCCGAAGCCGCCGCCACCAATCAATGCCGCAATGGTCGTCAGGCCGATATTCTGCACCATGACGATACGTATGCCGGTGAGAATAACGGGAAAAGCGAGCGGAAATTCCGTTTTGAAGAGGCGTTGTAGGCGCGTCATGCCCATGCCGCGGGCTGCGTCCGTTACCGGCTCCGGCACCTGTGCCAGCCCTGCGACGGTATTTGCCACGATAGGCAGCAGCGAATAGAGAAAAAGCGCAACGAATGCCGGTGCAGCGCCAATACCACGGATACCGATAGCACCCGCCCGTGGAAAACTGCGTGGCGACCCAGCCGAGTGGCGCAATCAAAATACCGAACAGGGCCATTGACGGAATGGTCTGCACGATATTGAGGCTGTTAAGAACGAAAGCCCGCAACCCGGCCAAGCGATGGCAGACAAGCCCCAGCGGAATACCCACTGCGGTCGCCGCCGCAAGCGATCCCAATGCCAACGCTATATGCCGTTCCGCTTCGTTCCAGAAGCTGTCCGCGCGGCTTTGATATTCTTTCATGAATGAGATGCTGTCCCAGAGGCCTGAGGAAAGCAGCGCGGCCAGAAGTAATCCTGCAATGACCAGCAGCCCGACCCGTAAAACGGACCGGCACGCAGCCGGACCAGCCCATCCGCGACATAAAGTGCGCTCGCAAAAACAACAGCCAGAAACCGGAAGCCGGAGAAACGCGCGCATATCTGTTTCCTTCGGGCGACAGATATGACGCGGCGGGCCGATTGCCACCATGACGGATGCGAGACAGAACAGAGCCGCGTACAGCCGCAACAAATTGTTGCTGCGGACAAAGCCGATCAGCAGTCCTGCCGCTACGACAGCGGCGAACAGCAGCGCCAATGAGGTCGGCAGGGCATCCAAAAATAACGCGGTTCGCCTTGAACGATGCGGTTTGCCCGAAAGTTTGCGAATGGCAGAAGCAATCCCGATAAGGCGATTGCCGCAATGACCAGTCCGAGCTTGTCGATATATGCAAACAAGCCCCTCGTGCCATTTGCCGGATCGTCTGGTGTGTTGCACTCATGCCCGGCAATTATCCGTTATCGCGCTCTCTACTTGAGAAATCCGTTGGCTTTAAGAAAATCCTCGGCGACCGCCTTTGCCGGTTCGCCACCCAGTTGCACGCGACCGTTGAGTTCCTGAAGGGTGGTCAGGTCGAGTTTCTCGAAGACGGGTTTCAGAAGTTCCTCGATCTTCGGATTTTTCTTCAAGACTTCCTCACGGATGATCGGGGCGGGCTGGTAGACCGGCTGCACATGCTTGTCGTCTTCGAGAACGACAAGTCCGGAAGGCGCGATGCCGCCATCGGTGCCGTAGACCATGGCCGCGTTGGCGCCGCTGGTCTGGTTGGCAGCGGCAGCAATGGTTGCAGCCGTGTCCCCGCCTGAAAGTGTGATGAGCTGGTCGGGTTTCAGGGTGAAGCTATAGGCGGTCTGGAAAGCGGGCAGGGCTGCTGCCGAGTTCACGAATTCCGAGGATGCGGCCAGAATGACCTTTCCACCGCCTGAAATGTACTTTCCGAATTCGCTCAGGTTCGTAAGCTTGTTTTCGTCGGCGACATCCTTGCGCACCGCAATGCCCCGGTGTTGTTTGCCGGTGAGGGCGCCAGCCAGACGATCTTGTTGGCATCGTAATCGAGCTGCTTTGCAGTCTCATAAGCTTTGGCTGGGTCTTTCCAGAGCGGATCGTCAGCCTTGTTGAAGAAGAAGGCGGCATTGCCAGTATACTCGGGATAGATGTCGATTTCGCCAGCGGTGATCGCCTTTGCGAACGACCGGCGTGGCGCCGAGCTGGATACGATCAGTGGTCTGGATACCATTCGCATTGAGAATGGCCAGAATGATGTTGCCAAGGACGCCGCCCTCAGTGTCGATCTTGGAAGACACGACCACCTCTGCCTGCGCGAGGCTGGAAAACTGAACTGCGCCTGCAAAGAGGGGCAAGTGCGATGGCACTTCCCTTGAATAGGTTTCTGTACGACATGCTCATCATCCCATCGCGCTGGTTTTTCCTTGTGAAGGTAAACTATAGCGCCAACGGGAAAAGGAAACCGCCGTTCGACACCCCTCCTGACAGCGGGCTGGCAGGAGGGGTAATGTCAAAAGGCTGGATCAGGCAGCAAAATCGTTTTGCGTGCCGTGTGCTTCAATAGCCTGTGCAAGACGCTGCAGCGCATGGACATAAGCTGCCGAGCGAACTGTCACATTGTGCTGCTTGGCATGGTTCCAGATGGCGCGGCCCTCACGTTCCATGATAGTTTTCAGGCGCTCATGGATTTCTTCAAGCGTCCAGTAATAGCCCTGACGGTTCTGCACCCATTCGAAATAGGAAACCGTCACGCCACCGGCATTGGCCAGAATATCCGGCAGAACGATGACGCCATTTTTCGCAAGGATTTCGTCTGCTTCCGGTGTCACGGGACCATTTGCAAGCTCGACAATCAGCTTTGCCTTGATGGAAGCTGCGTTGTCGGCATGGATCATGTTTTCCATGGCGCTTGGCACCAGCACATCGCAGTCGGCTGCAAGCAACTCATCGGGAGTGATGGCTTCATGGCCATTCTTGCCAGCTGTCGAGACAACCGACTTGTTCTGTGCTTTCGCTTCCAGAAGAGCATCGAGATCAAGGCCGTTGGCGCAATAAACAGCACCGGACGAATCCGATACGGCAACGATCTTGTGACCATCGCTAGCCATCAGCTTGGCGATGAACTGACCGGCATTGCCGAAGCCCTGAACCGTGACGCGAAGCTGCGCAGCAAGGCCCAGATCGTGTGACAGATGGCGCACGAGATAAAAGCCGCCGCGCGCCGTGGCATCATTGCGTCCAAGCGAACCGCCAAGCGCCAGCGGCTTGCCAGTGATGACGGCAGGCGAGGACTGTCCGACGATCTGGGAATATTCGTCTGCCATCCAGCCCATGATCATGGAATTGGTGTAGACATCCGGTGCCGGAATGTCGCGATCCGGCCCGATAATGCCGGAGAAAGCCCGGATGTAGGCGCGCGAAAGACGCTCCAGCTCAGCCTTTGAAAGTTGACGTGGATCGACCTGAATTGCACCCTTTCCGCCGCCATAAGGCAGGTTCATGACGGCGCATTTGAAAGTCATCCAGAAGGCCAGCGTTTCAACCTCTTCCGCGGTCGATTCCGGATGATAGCGGATGCCGCCCTTCGTCGGTCCGCGCGTGTCGTCGTAGCGGCAGCGCCATGCAAGAAAGGATTTGCGCGAACCATCATCCATGCGGATCATCAGTCGCACTTTCATGGTCTCACGTGCATATTTCAGCTTCTCGATGACGTCCGCATCGATGTTGATGTGGCCTGCGGCCTCGTCCAGACGGACAAGTGCACTTTCGAGTAGATTCTCCTTAGTCACGGAATCACCTTTCTTGCGTTTCTTTTTTATTTTGGACGCGATTTTACGAAAGAATGCGTAGTCCTTTGCGCAATAAAAGAAAAGGGAAAAGGACAATAATGTTGTCCTATTTTACAGGGGCGATTTTTGAAACTGCTTTGCCGTCAGGTTTGCAGACGCGGGCCCACTTGTATGAGGTGGACCAGATGTCGCGAAATGGTGGGCATGTCGTATTTGTGGCGTCTTTTGACGCAAGCCTGCTGTCGGGTTTGAAACGGAAACAATAGAAATATCATCAAAGGCTTCGCTTGCGCCGACAGGGCGCTTGCGGTCGCGAAACTGGTGGTTGTCTATGTCCCGTTTTTCTGCAGCTTCTATTATTAAAAATGCGCTTTCCGGCAACAAGAACTGGAAGCCGCAATGGCCCAATGCCGAACCCAAGACCGAATATGACGTGATCATCGTCGGCGGTGGTGGGCATGGTCTGGGTGCCGCCTATTATCTGGCCAAGGAACATGGCATCACCAATGTCGCGGTCATCGAAAAAGGCTGGCTTGGCGGCGGCAATACCGGGCGCAACACCACCATCATCCGCTCCAACTATCTCTATGATGAGAGCGCACATCTCTACGAACATGCGATGAAGCTGTGGGAAGGCTTGAGCCGGGACCTCAACTACAATGTCATGTTCTCGCAGCGCGGCGTGATGATGCTGGCCCATACGGTGCATGATGTGCAGAGCTTCAAGCGTCACATCCATGCCAATCGTCTCAACGGCATCGACAATGAATGGCTGACCGGGGAGCAGGCGAAGGAATATTGCCCGCCGCTCGATATTTCAGCCAATGCGCGCTATCCGGTCGTCGGTGCCACCTTGCAGCGGCGCGGCGGCGTGGCTCGTCACGATGCGGTTGCATGGGGCTATGCACGCGGCGCGACAGAGCGCGGCGTTGATATCATCCAGAATTGCCCGGTCACGGCCATTCGTCGTGACGCATCGGGTCGCGTGACCGGCGTTGATACGCCACGCGGTTTCATCAAGGCGAAGAAAGTGGCGGTTTCCGCTGCTGGCAGCACTTCCATTGTCATGGATACGGCAGGCGTGCGTATGCCGCTTGAAAGCTTCCCGCTACAGGCGCTCGTGTCCGAGCCGGTCAAGCCGATCTTCCCATGTGTGGTCATGTCTAACACGGTTCATGCCTATATCAGCCAGTCCGACAAGGGCGAGCTGGTCATCGGCTCCGGCACTGACCAATATGTGTCCTACAGCCAGCGCGGTGGTCTGCCGCTGATCGAGCATACGCTTGCGGCCATCTGCGAAGTCTTCCCGATCTTCACCCGTATGCGGATGCTGCGTAAATGGGGCGGTATTGTTGACGTCACGCCGGATCGTTCGCCGATTATCGGCAAGACGCCGGTGCCGGGCCTCTTCGTGAATTGCGGCTGGGGTACCGGCGGCTTCAAGGCGACACCGGGTTCGGCGCATGTCTTTGCCCATACGATCGCACGCGACGAACCACACTGGATCAACGCACCGTTCACGCTTGAACGCTTCACCACCGGTCGCTTGATTGATGAAGCGGCTGCTGCCGCTGTGGCTCACTAAGGAATAGGGGAAACACTAATGCTTCTTATCCGTTGCCCTTATTGCGAGATGGAACGCCCAGAGCTGGAATTCGCCTATGCGGGCGAAGCGCATATCGCGCGTCCAGCCGACCCATCGACACTGACCGATGATGAATGGCGCGACTTCCTGTTCACGCGCTCCAATCCGCGCGGCACCCATTATGAACGCTGGCGGCATATCAATGGCTGCGGCCGCTTTTTCAATGCGGTGCGCGATACGGTGAGCGATAAGTTTGTCACCACCTACAAGGCCGGTGAACCCCGTCCTGCTTTGGCAGAAACTCCGGCTGCGGAGACGAAATAATGACCGATATGCGCATTCATAACAAAGGCCGTGTCAACAAGGCCAAGTCCGTTCGGTTCAGCTTCAATGGCAAGACCTATTCCGGCTTTGAAGGTGATACGCTGGCATCCGCCATGCTTGCCAATGGCGAGCATTTGGCCGGTCGTTCGTTCAAATATCACCGCCCGCGCGGCATTCTTTCTGCCGGTTCCGAAGAGCCGAATGCACTGATGGGCGTTTCGCGTGGGCGAGGTCGGTTTGAGCCGAACACCCGCGCAACGGTGCTGGAACTCTATGATGGCCTCAAGGCCGAAACCCAGAACCATTGGCCGTCGCTGAAGCACGATGTCGGCGCGATCAATGATGCGTTCTACATGTTCTTCTCGGCAGGCTTTTACTACAAGACCTTCATGTGGCCGAAAAGCTTCTGGAACAAGGTCTATGAGCCTTTCATCCGTAGTGCCGCCGGTCTTGGCAAATCGCCGTCCGAACCGGACCCGGATACGTATGCCAGCCGCTATGCTTTCTGCGATGTGCTGGTTGCCGGTGGTGGACCTGCCGGTCTGGCCGCTGCCCTTGAAGCCGCAAAGAGTGGCGCGAAGGTCATCCTCGTCGACGAGCAGGCCGAATTTGGCGGCTCGCTTCTGTCGGAACCGGAGCCGGTCATCAATGGCCGCGCAAGCTGGGACTGGCTGAATGAAACCATAGAAGTGCTCAAGGCTAATCCGAATGTCACGCTTTTGCCGCGCACGACGGCCATTGGCTATTACCATCAGAACATGGTTGGTCTTTGCGAACGCCTGACCGATCATCAGGCCAAGGCTGCCTCCAATGCGCCGCGTGAGCGTATGTGGCGCGTGCGCGCAAAACAGGTGGTGCTGGCGCAGGGCGCGATTGAAAAGCCGCTGGTCTTTGCAGGCAATGATCGCCCCGGCGTGATGCTGGCTTCTGCCGCACGCACCTATCTCAATCGCTATGGCGTCAAGGTCGGCAATCAGGCTGTCGTCGTCACCTCGCATGACAGCGCATGGCTTGCGGCTTTCGATCTCGCGGTCGCAGGCGTCAAGGTTCCGGCCATCATCGATGTGCGTTCAAGCGTTGCCGACAGCCTCGTCAACCGCGCCAAAATGCTTGGCATTGAAACACTGACCGGCTGGACTGTGACGGACACGGGCGGACGCTATCGCGTGTCATCTGTGCGGGCTAATCCGGTTTCCAATGGCTCGGTCGGCGCTGCACGTACTATTGCCTGCGATGTGCTGCTGATGTCTGGCGGGTGGAATCCGAGCGTGCATCTGTTCTCGCACACGAAAGGCTCTCTCGTCTGGGATGAAGCGCGTCAGATCTATCTGCCGGGCGAACGCACCGAGGAAAGCCGCTGTGCCGGTGCAGGCAATGGCAATTTCGACCTGCAGGCTGCATTGCGTGAGGGTGCGGAAGCGGGTGCCGCTGCTGCCAATGATTCCGGACACAAAGCCAAGGCGTCTGAATATGCGGTCGCCGGTGATTTCGTCTGCGATGGCGTAAGCTGTCGCGAACTGCCAACCGATCGCGATCCGGGCAAGGCTAAGGCTTTCATCGATTTCCAAAACGATGTGACCGCCAAGGATATTCGTCTGGCCGTGCGTGAGGGTTTCCATTCCATTGAGCACGTCAAGCGCTATACCACCAATGGCATGGCGACCGATCAGGGCAAGACCTCGAACATCAACGGTCTGGCTGTTGCCGCCGACGCACTCAAGCGTCCAACGCCGCAGGTTGGTCTCACCACTTTCCGTCCGCCTTATACGCCGACGACCTTTGGCGCTTTCTGCGGTTATAATCGCGGCAAACTGTTTGATGTCACGCGCAAGACGCCTATCGATAGCTGGGCCGAACAGCATGGCGCAGCTTTTGAGCCGGTCTCGCTGTGGCGTCGCGCATGGTACTTCCCGAAAACCGGCGAAGACATGCATCAGGCCGTGGCGCGTGAATGCAAGGCGACCCGCCAGTCGCTCGGCATGTTCGACGCTTCCACCCTTGGCAAGATCGAAGTGGTCGGCCCGGATGCCGCGGAATTCATGAACCGCATGTATACCAATCCTTGGACGAAGCTTGGTGTCGGGCGCTGCCGTTATGGTCTGCTGCTTGGCGAAGATGGTTTCATCCGGGATGACGGTGTTGTCGGGCGTCTGACGCAGGATCGTTTCCACGTGACGACCACGACCGGCGGCGCCGCGCGTGTTCTCAATATGATGGAAGACTATCTCCAGACCGAATGGCCGGAGCTGAAAGTCTCATTGACCTCGACCACCGAACAGTGGGCAGTGGTGGCAATCAACGGCCCGAATGCGCGCAAGCTCATTGAGCCAATGGTGGAAGGTCTGGATATTTCCGATGAAGCTTTCCCGCATATGTCGGTGGCGGAATGCACATTCCTTGGCGTGCCAGCGCGTCTGTTCCGCATGAGTTTTACCGGCGAGCTGGGCTATGAAATCAACGTGCCTGCCCGTTACGGCCTGTCACTCTGGAAGGCGCTCTATGAGGCCGGTCAGCAATATGACATCACGCCTTACGGCACCGAAACCATGCACGTTCTGCGCGCTGAAAAGGGCTATATCATTGTCGGTCAGGACACTGACGGCACGATTACGCCGGATGATGCAAGCCTTGGCTGGGCTGTCGGCAAGCAGAAGCCGGATTTCGTCGGCAAGCGTTCGCTGGCGCGTCCGGATATGCTGAAAGCGGATCGCAAGCATCTCGTGGGTCTGTTGACCAACGATCCGAAGCTGGTGCTGGAAGAAGGTGCGCAGATTGTTGCCGATCCAAAGCAGGCGCTGCCGATGACCATGCTCGGCCATGTCACCTCGTCCTATTGGAGCGAGGCGCTTGGTCGTTCCATCGCCATGGCTGTGGTCTCCGGTGGCAAGGATCGTATGGGTGAAACGCTTTATATGCCGATGCCTGATGGCAACGTACACGAAGCGGTCGTTTCGGGCATGGTCTTCTATGACCCCGAAGGCAAGAAACTGAACGGATAAGGATTGAACCATGCTTGTTGAGACAAAACCTTATTCGAACCGCAAGGTCGTCATTTCCGGTCGTCTGGAAATCCATGCAGCCGATGACGCCGCCCGTTTCATCCTGCGCATTGCCCCGGCAAAACTGGCCTTGGCCGAAAAAGCGCTGGGCGCAAAAATCCCAGCAAAGATTGGTGGTCTTACGCGCACTGGTGATATTGCGGTCGCCTGTATCGGACCGGATGAATGGTATATCTGGGCCGAGGAAGAAGCCAAGGGCGCAGCCATCACGCAGGCTTTCGCCAAGCTTTACGAAACAGAGCCGCACAGCCTGACGGAAGTAAGCCATCGGGAAACCGGCATCGATATTTCCGGTCCCAAAGCGGAGTGGCTGTTGAATGCCGCTTCCCCGGTTGAGCTTTCGCAGATGAGCTTTCCGGGTGCTGCGCGCACAATCTTTGATCACGCCCAGATCATTCTGTTGAAGTGGGATGCCGATCATTACCGGATCGAAGTGTGGAACTCATTCGCGGATCACGTTTGGACTTTGCTGGAACTGGCCAGCAACGAGGTCTAACACGCAATCCAATTCATCATCGAGACTGAAAACGCCGCCCAACCGGGCGGCGTTTTTGCATTCAAAGCCCAAATTCGGTCTTGCCTTCCATAAATCCATATGTGAAGATTGTATTCACATAAGAAATTCATGAGGAGGGAATTTCCCGATGTCGGAAAGCGAACTGCCGCTGAGCGGGCTTGTCGTTGTCGATATGAGCCAGTTTCTGTCGGGGCCTTATTGCTCGTTGCGTCTGATGGATCTGGGCGCACGCGTCATCAAGATTGAACGGCCCGATGGTGGCGATCTCTCGCGCAGGCTTTATCTGAGCGACACGGAGATCGGCGGTGATTCCACGATTTTTCATGCGATCAATCGCGGCAAGGACAGCCTTGCGATCGACCTCAAAAATCCTGACGATCTGGCAGCATTGAAGAAGCTTCTCACACAGGCCGATGTGCTGATTCAGAACTTCCGCCCCGGTGTCATCAAGCGTCTTGGCCTTGATTACGAGGCAGCCAAAGAAATCAATCCGCGTCTCGTCTATGCATCGATCAGCGGCTATGGCGAAGAAGGGCCATGGGTCGGGCGGCACGGGCAGGATTTGCTGGCGCAGGCGCGCTCGGGCCTCATGTGGCTCAATGGTGATGAGGGCCAAGGACCGGTGCCATTCGGTCTGGCGGTTGCCGATATGCTGGCGGGGGCTGCTGCGGCACAAGGCATTCTCGCAGCGCTGGTGCGGCGCGGCATCACCAATAAAGGCTCGCATGTCGAAACCAGTCTTCTTGAAGCGCTGGTCGACTTCCAGTTTGAAGTGCTGACCACCCACCTTAACGATGGTCGTCGCCTGCCAAAACGTTCTGATTTCCGCAGCGCCCACGCCTATCTTGCTGCTCCCTATGGCGTCTATCCGGCAGCGGACGGCTATCTTGCCATCGCCATGATGCCGATTGCGAAACTGGCGCCACTGTTGGAAGCGGACACGCTCGCCCCATTTGCCGATGATCCCAAAAGCGCTTTCGCAAAACGCGATGAGATCAAGCGCCTGATCGCTGACCGCATTGCCGAGAAGACCGTTGATGAATGGCTTGCCATTCTGGAACCAGCCGATATCTGGTGCGCCCGCGTTCTCAACTGGGAAGAACTGCTATCAAGTGAAGGCTTTTCGGTCCTCGACATGCTCCAGACGGTGACGCGTGAGGATGATGTTTCCATCACCACGACACGTTCCCCACTGCGCATCAATGGGCAGCGCCCGAAGGTGGCACGCGCTGCACCGCGCATTGGCGAAAATAGCGAGCAAATACGCGAGGAGTTCGGACTATGAGCACGATCAAGCTTAAAGGCATGACCGGAGCCACCCACGCGGCTACGATCCGATGGTTGCGGGGGCCGAACAATGGCTCGCGGACAAGGGCGTTGAAATCGTGTGGGAAAAGCGGTCGCTACAGGATTTCGAGACCTTCCCGGTCGAGGAATTGGCGCGCAATTTCGATATGATCGTGATCGACCATCCGCATGTGGGTCAGATCACCAAGGAAGGCTGTCTGCTGCCGCTGGATGTGCCGGGTCGCGAAGCGGAACTGAAGGCGCTTGCCGAAGGTTCGGTCGGCCAGTCCTTCCCAAGCTATAACTGGCAGAGCCGGCAATGGGCATTTCCGCTTGATGCCGCCACACAGGTTCAGGCATGGCGTCCCGATCTCATGGACAACCCAGCAACCTCATGGGGCGAGGTGCTGAGGCTTGCGCGCGCCGGGAAAGTTCTGCTGCCACTGCGCTCGCCGCATTCGCTGATGTGCTTTTACACACTCGTTGCCAATGCTGGAACGCCTTGCACGGTCGAAGGCGAGCTGATCTCTGTTGAGGATGGTGTCAAAGCTTTCGAGCAACTGCGCGAGATCGCTTCGCTGGTAAAGCCGGAATGCTTCGGTATGGACCCGATTGCGGTGTTTGAGGAAATGGTGCTGCCGGACTCGTCCATTGCCTGCTCACCGCTGATCTATGGCTATGTGAATTATGCCATGTCGGGCTTCCGCGATCGCCTGATCCGCTTTGCCGATATTCCAGCGGGCGCGGCAGGTGTTGCGGGTTCGGCTCTGGGCGGTACGGGCATTGCCGTTTCAGCCTTCAGCAAGCATCCGGAGGCTGCTATCGATTTTGCCTATTGGATTGCAAGCGGTGACGTACAGAAGGGGCTTTTATGCGGCTTCCAACGGTCAGCCGGGACATGCGGATGCATGGGAAGACGATATTGTGAATTCGTCGACGTCTGACTTTTATTGCGAAACGCGCGCGACACTGGAAGGCGCATGGGTACGTCCGCGTCACGATGGCTATATGACGTTTCAGGAAGCGGCGTCGGAACGCATCAACAAAGGCTTGCTGGACAATGAGAAGGCGGAAGATGTCGTGGCCGATCTAAACCGGCTTTTCCGCGAAAGCTTCTGATTTATATGGAAAGGCTGGCGGCTTGCCGCCAGCCCGATTAGTTTTATAGTTTCCAGAGGCGCGTTGCATTCTCGGAGAGAAGCAGCGCCTTTGTCTCTTCGCTGCATCCTTCAAGAAGCGCATGGGTCGTCGCCACCCATGTCAAAAGCCCCGCATCGACACTGCTCGCCCCGGAACTGCTAAAGTGCAGACAGGCCAGTCGCTGCCCCACACAATCCGCTCCCAGCCGAAGGCCTGAATGACATGTTCTACATAGGGGCGTACCGTGTCGACGGTCCAGCTTTCAGCATCGGCATAGGCAACCACACCGGAAATCTTTGCCGTCACATCGTCGCGCTGCGCAATCTCGCTAATGCCCTTTTTCCAGCCGTCCAGCGCACCTGACTTGATGTCCGGAACGCCGCAGTGATCGAGCACGAATTGCACGTCCGGGGCAAGATCGGCCAGTGCTGTCACCTTGTCGATCTGATGTGGGAGTGTGCAGAGATCGAAGGTCAGGCCAGTGCCTTCCAACCGCTTGATATTCTCGCGGAAAAGAACACCCTCGGAAACGTCATCAGGTACGACATGCAGCACACGACGAAAGCCTTTGACGAAAGGATTGCCAAGCTGCAATTCGAGATACTCGGGAAAGCCCGGTTCTTCTGGGCGGCAGGAGGCAATTGCACCTTTTATAAAGCCACCATTCGCGATTGAAATATCCTGAACATGGTGCGTCTCGGCTTGAATGCTATCAGCCGCAACATCCACTTCCATATGCAGCGCTGCCTTGATGCCGCAGCGTTCGGCCTGCTTCCGATAGGTCTCTAACAGAAAATCGTGGTTGAGCGCCGGGACATCCCCAGCCACGGGTAAGTCAGCGCGCTTTTGTCTATCAGATGCAGATGGGTATCGATAATCATGAAAACTCTCCTCCATTGACATACTTTCAAAAAAAGAAGAGAGTTTTCAAATAAGAATTATCGGCATTGCTTAGTCGGCTGTCCCTATGTCGGAGCCGACCAGTTTCGACAGGTCTTTGACGGTCTTTTGCAACAGGCTGATGGTCTGCGTAATGTCGGGTGCTGAAGCCGAATTGACGAGTGTCACATAGGGACAGGTCAGTGATGCAATGCAAGTACCATCCGGGCCGAGAATCGGGGCCGAGAGATTGTAGACGCCTGCCACCTGAGCGCTGGGCATCATTTCATAGCCACGTTCGCGAATCTGGTCGAGGCGCTCGTAGAAACTCTCATCGAGCTTCACGCTTTCACCGTCTTTCGCATATTCGGCAATCATCATCTTGCGTTCTTCCGGTGACCGGAAGGCGAGAAGCACATGGCCGGAACCGGTATCGAACAGGCTGATATGCGAACCGACGCGGATTGAGATGCCCCAGTAATCCGGAGCCTCCTGCTGTGCAATGACGACAACAGATCCTCGGTCAAACACGGCAAGCTGGTTGGCCTGCTTTGAGCGGTCGGCAAGTTCACGCATGAAAGGCGTGGCAAAGGATGCAAGTCTGCGCACCGGTGCATGAAGGTGTGCAAGACCGAACAGCTTGAGCGTCAGCGAGTAGCGGTCGCCCTCGAGCTTGGTCACGTAACCGCGCTTCACCGGGCGATCCAGCATCCGGTAAAACTCGTTGGGGCTGCGGTCGAGGTGTTTGGCAATTTCTGCCTGTGTCAGCCCACCATCCACGCTCGCAAGCAGTTCCAGAATATCCAGTCCCTTGTCCAGTGCGGGGGCGCGGTAGCGATCGTCTGTTTCCAAGTTAGCTCCTCTCGTGAATATTCCTCTTCATATACGAACAACCGGGAATGCGAAAGTCGCAAATGTGCGGAAACTCGCCTTGACCGGTTTTGAATAATATGTTTGCATATAAATACCAGATGCACAATTGGGGGCGGACCGGGGAAAAGTCCGTCGTGAGGAGGAGAAGCATGATGAGTTTCAAAACGTCCTGCCCGGCGGGAACGGCTCTATTGGCATTGGCAGTAGGTTCCGCTGGTGCGGCCGATTTGCCGGGTAAATTTGAAGGCGTGACGGTAAACGCCAAGCTGATCGGCGGTCAGCAGTATGAAGCGCTGTATTCGCGCATTGCCGAATGGGAAAAAGCGACCGGTGCCAAGGTCAACATCCTGTCCAAGAAGAACCACTTCGAACTGGACAAAGAAATCAAGTCGGACATCGCTTCTGGTTCGATCAACTGGTGCGTCGGCTCCAACCATTCGTCCTTTGCGCCGCAATATCCCGATCTCTATGCCGACCTGAATGGTTTGCTTCCAAAGGAAGAAATCGAAGGTTTCGTGCCATCGGTGATCAAGGCTTCGACGCTCGACGACAAGCTGGTCATGCTGCCGCGCGCCCAGTTCGACGTCTCGGCGCTCTACTATCAGAAGGGCCTTTACGAAGACGACGCCAAGAAGACCGCGTTCAAGGAAAAATACGGCTACGATCTGGCACCGCCAAAGACACGGAAAGAAGTTTCCGATCAGGCTGTGTTCTTTGCCGATCCACCGAATTTCTACGGCACGCAGTTTGCGGGCAAGGAAGAAGCGATCAATGGCCGCTTCTATGAAATGCTGGTTGCAGAAGGTGGCGAATATCTCAAGGACGGCAAGCCTGCTTTCAATTCTGAAGCCGGTGTCCGTGCGCTCGATTGGTTCGTCAATCTCTACAAGGCCAAGGCCGTTCCTGCAGGCACCACCAACTATCTCTGGGATGAACTCGGCGCAGGCTTTGCTTCGGGCACCATCGCAATCAACCCGGATTGGCCGGGCTGGGCGACCTATTTCAACGATCCAAAGTCGTCGAAGGTCGCAGGCAATGTCGGTATCGTTCCGCCTCCGACGGGTTCTTCCGGCAAACGCACTGGCTGGTCGGGTCATCACGGCTTCTCGGTCACCGAATCCTGTGCCACCAAGGAAGCGGCTGCTTCGCTCGTCTGGTTCCTGACCAACGAAGATTCGCAGAAGCAGGAATCGGCTGCTGGCACGCTGCCAACTCGCACTGCCGTCTGGGACTATGTGATCGAACAGGCTGCTTCCGATCCATACAAGAAGGAAGTGCTCTCCGTGTTCCGGAAACGGCGAAGACCGCTTTCCCGGTTCCACAGACCCCATCACGGATCGAGATTTCCAACGCTGTTTATCCTGAACTTCAGGCAGCTATTCTTGGCGACAAGACCTCGCAACAGGCGCTTGACGATGCAGCCAAGAAGGCAACGCAGATACTTGAGGATGCTGGCGAGCTCTAGTCTCGCTTTGTGACTTCATGGCCCGCCTTTGGGAAACCAATTGGCGGGCCGTTTTGACAGGTTTTCTGGCTGATCCACCGCTTCGGAAGAACAATGTTTAAACGAATATCCCCGCCGGTTCTGCTTTTGCTTCCGGCCATTATCATCCTTGCGGCGGTGGTTCTGTTTCCCCTCGCGCTTTCGCTTTATTCAAGCTTTACGCCGTTTCGGCTGACGCGCCCTGACAGCCTGTTCAACTTCATCGGCTTACGCAATTATCAGCGCATCATGAGCGATTGGGTGTTCTGGGCTGCATTCATCCGCACGGTGATTTTCCTCACCATCGCGCTCAATCTGGAAATGCTGCTCGGCCTTGGCTTGGCGCTGCTCATCAACAAGGCGACCCATGGCCAGCGCGTTTTGCGCACGCTGATGATGTTCCCGATGATGTTTTCGCCGGTTCTCGTCGGCTTCCAATTCAAGTTCATGTTCAACGACAATATCGGTCTCGTGAACAATGCGCTGCAATCTCTGGGCATCACCAGCCGGGCTATTCCATGGCTGATCGACGGCAATCTGGCGCTGTTTGCGATTTTACTGGCAGAAGTCTGGATGTCGACCTCTGTGTTCGCGATCCTCATTCTGGGCGGTCTTCTGTCCATGCCGCAGGACCCGGTTGAAGCCGCGCGCGTTGATGGCTGCACGCCATGGCAGACATTCCGCTATGTCATCTGGCCTTATCTGATGCCATTTGCCTTCATCGCAATGACCATTCGTTCGCTCGATGTGGCGCGCGCTTATGACATTGTGAAGATCATGACCGACGGTGGCCCGGCACGCCGAACCGAGCTGATCTGGACACTGGTCGGGCGCACCGCCTATTCGGATGCGCAGATGGGACTGGCCAATGCCATGGCCTATGTCGCGATCCTGCTCTCGATCCTCTTCACCGTAATGTTCTTCCGCAAGCTTGCAGCCGCACGCGCGCAAATTGGAGCGGAGTGGTAATCATGGCATCAACAACGCTCTCCAATAACCAGCATCGCCTGCTGCGTCGCGTCAAGAAAGTCGCGTACCTTATCGGCCTGTTTCTCGCGATGACGATCATCTGCCTGCCCGGTCTGTGGATCGTGCTGTCCTCGCTGCGTCCGCCGGTTGAAATCATGGCAAAGCCGCCGGTCTGGATACCGCAGGAAATCACGCTTGATGCCTATTATGCGATGTTCTCAGGCGCAGGCGGCGGCGGTATTCCGGTCTGGGATTATTTCCGCAACTCGCTGATTATCTCGGTCACATCCACCATCATCGCGCTGATTGTAGGCGTTTCGGGTGGCTATGCCTTCGCGCGCTTCCGCTTCTGGGGCAAGTCGACAACCTTCCTCGGCCTCATGCTGACGCGCTCGGTGCCGGGCATTGCCCTGTCGCTGCCGCTGTTCATGCTCTATTCGCGCATCGGCATCATCGATACGCATTTTGGCCTGATCGTCACCTATGTGGCGCTCAATGTGCCGTTTACGATCTGGTTGATCGACGGCTTCTTCCGTCAGGTGCCGAAGGATCTGGCGGAGGCAGCCCAGATTGATGGCTGCACGCGCTGGCAGGCCTTCTGGCAGGTGGAATTTCCGCTAGCTGGTCCCGGCATTGCGACCGCAGGCATTTTTGCCTTCCTCACTTCGTGGAACGAATATGCGCTGGCGTCCCAGCTCACCCGTTCCGTCAATTCCAAGACCCTTCCTGTTGGTCTTCTCGATTACACCGCTGAATTCACCATCGACTGGCGCGGTATGTGCGCGCTGGCGGTCGTGATGATTATTCCGGCGCTGACCCTCACATTCATCGTCCAGAAGCATCTTGTTGCTGGTCTGACGTTCGGCGCGGTTAAAGGTTGATATAAAATGGCTCAGCTTTCCATTAAAAATCTCGTCAAGCGCTACGGCAATGTCGGCGTGGTGCATGGCATCAATCTCGAAATCGCCGACAAGGAGTTCGTGGCGCTGGTCGGTCCGTCCGGCTGCGGCAAGTCTACGACGCTGCGCATGATCGCAGGTCTTGAGAGCATCTCCGACGGCGCGCTCGAAATTGGCGGCAAGGTGGTCAACGATCTGCCGCCGCGTGATCGCAACATCTCCATGGTGTTCCAGTCCTATGCGCTTTATCCGCATATGTCGGTGCGCGAGAACATGGGCTTCTCGCTCAAAATCGCCAAGCAGCCGCAGGCGGAAATCGACCGCCGCGTCAATGAAGCCTCCGCCATTCTTGGCCTCGAAGCGCTGATGGAACGCCGTCCGGCACAGCTTTCAGGCGGTCAGCGTCAACGCGTTGCCATGGGTCGCGCCATCGTGCGCAACCCGGAAGTGTTTCTGTTCGACGAACCGCTATCGAACCTCGATGCCAAGCTGCGCACGCAGATGCGCACGGAGATCAAGATGCTTCATGCCAAAGTGCAGTCCACCGTCGTTTACGTGACGCACGATCAGGTCGAAGCCATGACGCTGGCTGACCGTATCGTCATCATGCGCGATGGCCATATCGAGCAGGTTGGCACACCGGATGAAGTGTTCAAGCGTCCGGCAACGCAGTTTGTAGCGGGCTTTATCGGCTCGCCGCCCATGAATATGGCCGAGGCAACTGTGCAGGGTTCGGAACTGGTCTTTGCCAGTGGCGACCGCCTGCCAGTGCCGGCACAGTTCAAGGCCAAGGTCACGGATGGCTCCAAGGTCACGTTCGGCCTGCGGCCGGATGATCTGTTTCCGAAAGGCCATGGGCTTTCATCGGGAGACGCCGTTCATGAGGGCGAATTGCGCGTTTCGATCACCGAGCCGCTTGGCAATGAAACGCTGGTCTTTGTCGAATTTGCCGGCAAGGAATGGGTGGCGCGTATGCTGAACCCACGTCACCTCGATTCCGGTGAAGCGATCTCCATGCATTTTGATCTGTCGCAGGCGCATCTGTTTGATGCGGCAAGCGGCAAGAGTCTGGCGGTATAGTTATGGCACGGATTGAAAAAGTCGAATTGCGCATGGTCGACCTTCCGCCGAAGGTCAAACGTACCGATGCGATCCAGAGCTTTGTCAGTCAGGAAACACCAATCGTCACCATCACCGATAGTGATGGTGCGGTGGGTACGGGCTACAGCTACACCATCGGCACTGGCGGCTCGTCCGTCATGCGCCTGTTGAGCGATCATCTGGTGCCGCTGATTATCAATGAGGATGCGGATTGCATCGAAGCGATCTGGCGCAAGCTCGAATTTGCAACCCACGCCACAACCATCGGCGCGATTACAGCCTTGGCTCTCGCGGCCATTGATACCGCACTTTGGGATTTGCGTGCCAAGAAACAGAGCCTGCCGCTATGGAAACTTGCGGGTGGTGCGGATCGTTGCCCGCTTTACACGACCGAAGGCGGCTGGCTGCATATCGAAAAAGAAGCGCTGGTCGAGGATGCGCTGCAAGCCAAAGCCAAGGGTTTCTCCGGCTCTAAGATGAAGATCGGCAAGCCACATGGTTCGGAAGACTATGCGCGTCTTTCCGCTGTTCGTGCAGCCGTGGGGACGGCTTTGAGATCATGACCGATTGCAATCAGGGCTTTACGGTGGACGAAGCCATTCGCCGCGCCGAGCGCCTGAAAGAGCTTGATCTGGCGTGGATCGAAGAACCGCTTCCCGCGGATGATCTTGACGGGCACATCCGCCTGACCCGTTCCACCCCGACACCGATTGCGGTGGGTGAATCAATCTATTCGATCCGCCATTTCCGCGAATATATGCAGAAGGGCGCTTGCTCCATCGTTCAGGTGGATGTGGCGCGTATCGGCGGCATCACGCCATGGCTGAAAGTGGCACACGCCGCAGAAGCCTTCGACATTCCCGTCTGCCCGCACTTCCTGATGGAACTGCATGTCAGCCTTACCTGTGCCGTTCAGAACGGGCGCTATGTCGAATATATTCCGCAGCTTGATGATCTGACCACCAAGGGCATGGAAATCCGTGATGGCCACGCCATCGCACCATCCGAACCGGGCATTGGTATTTCGTGGGATTGGGATGCCGTGCGCGCGCGCTCCGTTTCCGAATTCACCCGCGAGATCGTGAGATCGTGATGTCGCAAAGAATGGGGATGGTGATCGGGCTTCACCCTGAGAAGATTGCAGAATATAAAAGCTGCATGCGAGCGTGTGGCCGGAAATTCTGGCACTCATTTCCGAGTGCAACATCACCAATTACACGATCTTTCTCAAAGAGCCTGAGAACCTGCTGTTTGGCACATGGGACTATGTCGGCACTGACTTTGAAGCCGACATGAAGAAGATGGCCGATAATCCTAAAAATCAGGAATGGTGGTCGGTCTGTATGCCATGCCAGAAGCCGCTTGAAACCCGTAAAGAGGGTGAGTGGTGGGCAATGATGGAGGAGGTTTTCCATCATGACTGAACCTTTTGATCCAAAAACCTGCGCCAGTGGTGGGCGAAGCCGTCTGAGCCAAAACCGATTGTGATTTTCGGCGCGGGCAGCATCGTCGGCGACGCGCATTTGCCAGCCTACAAGAAGGGCGGCTTCCCGGTTGCGGGTATTTTCGATCCTAATTTTGAGAAGGCCAAAGAACTCGCCGACAAATGGAATGTGAAGGCTTTTGCAAGCCTTGAAGAGGTGCTTGCGGTTGAAGGCGCGATCTTTGATCTCGCTACGCCGCCGTCGGCCCATGCTTCGATCCTCGCGCAATTGCCGGCAAGCTCCGCTTGTCTCATCCAAAAGCCGATGGGCAGCGACTTGGCTAGCGCCACGGAAATCCTGAAGGTCTGCCATTTGCGCGATCTCAAGGCTGCGGTGAATTTCCAGCTGCGCTTTGCGCCGATGATGCTCGCGCTTTACGACGCCGCCGTCGATAAGGGCCTGCTGGGCGAAGTCGTGGATTTCGACGCATGGCTGGCGCTTGCCACGCCATGGGGTCTGTGGCCGTTCCTGAAAGGTCTGCCGCGCATCGAGATCGCCATGCACTCGATCCATTATCTCGATTTCGTGCGCGGGCTGCTTGGCAATCCGCAAGGCGTTCACGCCAAGACCATCGGTCATCCGAACCATGAAGTCGCACAGACCCGCACGGCTGCAATCCTCGATTATGGCAACCGCGTGCGTTGTGCGCTGTCGATAAATCACGACCATGATTTTGGCCGCAAATTTCAGGCCTGCGAGTTCCGCATTTCAGGCACTGATGGCGCTGCCTATGTGAAACTGGGCGTCAATCTCGACTATCCGCGTGGCGAGCCGGACGAGCTCTGGATCAAGCCAAAAGGCGGGGACGACTGGGTGCAGGTCGCACTTGAAGGCGCATGGTTCCCGGATGCATTCTTGAACCGCATGGCACAGTTGCAGCGCTTCGCGACTGGCGAAGATGCAGAGCTTATCGGCTCGGTTGAGGATGCCCGGCACACCATGGCGCTGGTCGAAGCCGCCTATCAGTCAAGCGCTGCGCCCGCTACGCCGCTTGCCGCAAAACCGGAGGTGTGATTATGGCCGAACAGAAAATCTACTACGAAGATTATGAAATGAACCATGTGCGCCTCACGACGGGCCGCACGATCACTGAAACGGATTTCGTGGTTCATGCCGGGCATACGGGCGATTTCTTTCCGCATCATATGGATGCGGAGTTTGCTAAGACCCTGCCGGGTGGCCAGCGCATTGCTCATGGCACGATGATCTTTGCAATTGGTGTCGGATTGACCGCAACGCTGATCAATCCGGTTGCATTTTCCTATGGTTATGATCGTCTGCGCTTTATTCGTCCGGTTCATATCGGAGATACGATCCGCACGCGCGTGACAATCAGCGCCAAGGAAGATGACCCAAAGAGGGCCAATATGGGCCGCGTTACCGAGCGGTGCGAAGTGCTTAATCAGCGGGATGAAGTGGTGCTGGCTTGCGACCACATCCCGCTTGTCGAACGGAGGGCTTGAAAATGACGATACGATTTGATGGAAAAACCGCACTGGTGACGGCCGCCGCTCAGGGCATTGGCCGTGCAAGTGCGCTGGCTTTTGCGGAAGCTGGCGCCAAGGTCTACGCGACCGATATCAACGAGGCGGCACTCAAGGAAATCGAAGGCGTTTCGGGCATTATCACCCGCAAGCTCAATGTGCTTGACGAGGCGGAAGTGAAGGCCGCGGTCGCCGAGATCGGCGTGTCGATATCCTGTTCAACTGCGCGGGCGTCGTCCATGGCGGCTCAATCCTTGAGATGAAGGACGAAGACCTCGACTTTGCCGTCAATCTCAACGTCAAGGCCATGATCCGCACCATTCGTGCAGTGCTGCCGGGAATGCTGGAGCGCAAGGACGGTTCTATCGTCAACATGGCGTCGGTCGCTTCGAGCGTGAAGGGCGTGCCGAACCGCTTTGCTTATGGCGTCACCAAGGCGGCTGTCATCGGCCTCACCAAGGCTGTCGCTGCCGACTACGTCGCCAAGGGCATCCGCTGCAACGCCATCTGCCCCGGTACGGTTGAAAGCCCGTCGCTGCAGGACCGTCTGCGTTCGCAGGGCGATTATGAAGAACAGCGCGCTGCATTCATCGCGCGTCAGCCTATTGGCCGTATCGGTCAGCCGGAAGAAATCGCCGATCTCGCGGTCTATCTCGCAGGTGCCACGTACACAACCGGTCAGGCTTATAACATTGATGGAGGCTGGACGATCTAGGGTAGTCGATATTCAGGCTCTGGCGGCCTGCAAATGGCACTTTTCTGCGCTTGCCTAGGCCCATGTACCTATAAGTACATTCCGCTCCGGTTCTCGAAAAACACCATTTTCGGCACGCCATAACCAGAATCTCAACCTTCCTAGGCTCCCCATCGTTACCAATTCAGCATCCCCACAAGGAGTAAACTCATGAAATTTCTTCGCTATGGCGAAACCGGTCAGGAAAAGCCGGGCCTTCTCGATGCGGACGGCGATATCCGTGATCTTTCCGCCCATGTAGGCGATCTTTCCGGCGCGGCTCTGTCCCCGGATGCACTGGCCAAGCTCGGTGCGATCGATATCAATTCGTTGCCGAAGGTCGAAGGCAACCCACGCCTCGGTCCATGCGTTGCAGGCACCGGCAAGTTCATCTGCATTGGCCTCAACTATGCCGATCATGCTGCAGAATCCGGCATGGCAGTGCCGCCGGAGCCCGTTATTTTCATGAAGGCAACTTCGGCCATCGTTGGCCCTAATGACGATCTGCTCATCCCGCGCGGTTCGGAAAAAGACCGACTGGGAAGTCGAACTCGGCATCGTTATCGGCAAGACCGCGAAATATGTTTCGGAAGATGATGCGCTTGATTACGTCGCGGGCTACTGCACGCTGCACGACGTCTCGGAACGTGCTTTCCAGATCGAGCGCGCCGGTCAGTGGACCAAGGGCAAATCCTGCGACACGTTCGGCCCGACCGGCCCATGGCTGGTGACGAAGGACGAAGTTGCCGACCCGCAGAACCTTGGCATGTGGCTCAAGGTCAATGGCGAAACCATGCAGGACGGCTCGACCAAGACCATGGTCTATGGCGTACGCCACCTCGTTTCCTATCTCTCGCAGTTCATGTCTTTGCAGCCGGGCGATATCATCTCCACCGGCACGCCTCCCCGGCGTTGGCATGGGCATGAAGCCACCGCGCTATCTCAAGGCTGGCGACGTTGTCGAACTCGGCATCGAAGGTCTCGGCACGCAGAAGCAGAACGTGCGCGCTGACGTTTAACTTTTTGAGCATGCTCTGATCACGGATAAATCATGACGAAAATCACTGATCTGCGCGTCTTCGATCTCCGCTTCCCGACTTCGCAAAGTCTGGACGGCTCTGACGCGATGAACCCGGACCCGGACTATTCGGCAGCCTATGTTATCCTCGATACGGATGACGAGGCGCTGAAGGGCCATGGCCTCACCTTCACCATTGGACGCGGCAACGACATTTGCTGTCAGGCGATTCTCGCCATGCGTCATCTGGTCGTGGGTGCCTCGATGGATGATTTCCTCGCGGCCCCCGGCAAGTTCTGGCGCTACCTGACCGGTGACAGCCAGCTGCGCTGGATCGGCCCGGACAAGGGCGCGATGCATCTTGCCACCGGCGCTGTCGTCAACGCCTTCTGGGATTTGGCTGCAAAGCAGGCTGGTAAGCCGGTATGGCGGCTTGTGGCCGACATGTCGCCGGAAGAAATCGCCGATATCGTCGATTATCGCTACCTCACCGATGCGCTGACCCGCGACGAAGCTGTCGAAATTCTGCGTAAAGCGGAAGCCAGCAAGGCCGAGCGTATCGCGAAGCTCGAAGCCGAGGGTTATCCTTGCTACACGACGTCTGCTGGCTGGCTCGGCTATGACGATGACAAGCTGCGTCGTCTTTGCCGTGAAGCGATTGATGAAGGCTTCAATCATGTAAAGATGAAGGTTGGTCGCGATCTGGAAGACGATATTCGTCGTCTCACCATCGCACGTGAAGTAATCGGCCCGGATCGTTATCTGATGATCGACGCCAATCAGGTCTGGGAAGTCGATCAGGCAATTGAGTGGGTCAACAAGCTTGCCTTCTCCAAGCCCTTCTTCATCGAAGAGCCGACCAGCCCGGATGATGTTGCAGGCCATCGCAAGATCCGCGAAGCCATTGGCGATGTGAAGGTTGCGACTGGTGAAATGTGCCAGAACCGCATCATGTTCAAGCAGTTCATCGCAGAAGGCGCTATCGACATCGTTCAGATCGATTCATGCCGTATGGGTGGCCTGAATGAAGTTCTGGCCGTGCTGCTGATTGCTGCAAAATACAACAAGCCGGTTTGGCCACATGCGGGCGGCGTTGGCCTGTGTGAATATGTCCAGCACCTTTCCATGATCGACTATGTGGCCGTTTCCGGCGCCATGGACGGTCGTGTGATCGAATATGTCGATCACCTGCACGAACATTTCATCGAGCCATGCATCATCAAGGATGCGGCCTATATGCCGCCATCGCTGCCGGGCTTCTCGATTGAAATGAAACCGCAGTCGATTGCGGAATATACGTTCAAGGGTTGAAAGCCAGTTTTTAGCTTATCGTAAAATAAAAAGCCGCGCTGAAAAGTGCGGCTTTGCTTTTAGAGAAAGCGGATCATCAGTGCGCCGGAAAGCAACAGAACCGCACCAACAATGCGCCCGGCGGTGATTTCACGCACCGCAACGCCCATGAAACCGATGCGGTCAGCAGCCAGTCCGGCCATCAATTGTCCAGCAACAGCAAGCCCCATCACGGCAGCAGCCCCGATGCGCGGCGTCAGCAACACCGATGCGGTTACATAGATACAGCCAAGCGCACCGCCAGCCACGAACAGCCAGCCCGCAGGCACGTTGAACGCTGGCATTGCACCCGTCGCGCGGGCGGTAATTCCGGCGATAACGGCAAGGATGACAGCTCCCGAAAGGAACGAAATTGCAGCAGCCGTCACCGGCGACCCCAATCCACGAGCCAAGGCTGCATTGATAGGCGCCTGAATAGCAATACAGGCACCGGAAAGGATGCCGAACAACGTCCAGAGCATGGAGATTTCCTCGCTTGGTGAAGAACCCGAAGGAACAAATGGAATGATTAGTCCTTGCAGAGGATAATCGTCAGGTCAATATTTCGAACATGATCACGCCGAATACAGAGGCCTGATTGAACAAGTATTTTTGCGACAACTATTGAAGGGCTTAAAATGGTGCCCGGAGGCGGATTCGAACCACCGACACGCGGATTTTCAATCCGCTGCTCTACCAACTGAGCTATCCGGGCATCCGTAACAAGCAGCTAGCTCGTTCGAGGCGGCGTTGGTTCCCGCCGGAAGTGGGTGGGTTATAGCATTAAATTTCGCGCTGTCCAGCACCGTATCGCAATTTTATCAGCTTTTCTCACATCTTTGATAAATAACTGATTTTGTTGGAGGAAGCCACTTTGAGAGAGGCTTAGTTTCCTTCTTCTTCCTCTTCGTCAATCGGCTTTCCCGGCAGGACATAGCTGCCGGATAGCCAGCGATTGAGGTCGATGCTTTTACAGCGTGGCGAACAGAACGGATAGGATTCTGCGCGATGAAGGCTTTCCGCATTCCGGGCAGGGGCGCGTCGGACGCAATGGCGTCACTCGTGCACCTGCTGCGGTCGATATGTCCTTCTTGTCGCTCATACCTGCTCTCAGACTTTCCCGCTGTTCCAGTTAGCGTAAACCGGGTAGTCGACGTCGTTCAGCAGGCTGATAGTTTCCTGCAGCGGCAATCCCACGACGTTTGTATAGGAGCCAACCAGCTTCACGACGAAACTACCGGCTAGTCCCCGGATTGCATAGCCGCCCGCTTTCCCTCGCCATTCACCAGACGAGAGATATGCATCCATCTGCTGGCGGATAACCGTTCAAAACGCAATCGTGTTTCAACCAGTGTCTGGCGCAAGTTCCCATTCGGCAAGACAAGGCTCACTCCTGTGAAAACCTTGTGCGTGCGCCCGGAAAGCAGCCGCAGACATTCTCTTGCCTCGTCGGCAATCTCCGTTTTGGGGAGAATGCGCCGGCCCACGGCCACAACAGTATCGGCAGCAAGAATGAAGGCACCGGCGAAATTCGCATCGTCCTTCAGCTGCTCTTGTGCCTTGCGCGCCTTCTCCCGCGACAGACGTCGCGCCAGCGAGCGCGGGTGTTCCGCGCGCTGCGGCGTTTCATCTATATCGGCCGGATGAATGTGGTCCGGTTCGATGCCTGTCTGCCCCAGAAGCTCGATCCTGCGTGGAGAACCGGAGGCAAGAACCAGCTTGTGTTGCGCGCTCATCGAATAGACATTTCCGGAACGGGAACGGATTGCTTACTTGAAGCGGTAGGTGATGCGGCCCTTGGTCAGATCGTAAGGGGTCATCTCAACCAGAACCTTGTCGCCGGCCAGAACGCGGATGCGATTCTTGCGCATACGGCCTGCCGTATGGGCGATGATTTCATGTTCGTTTTCGAGCTTTACGCGGAACATTGCATTCGGCAGCAGTTCCGTAACAACACCCGGAAATTCTAGGACTTCTTCTTTCGCCATGCGATACCTGTGTCTTTCTTTGATAAAATGCCGCTCTCGAGCGGTCTTTAGGTCGGAATTTGCGCGGAACCTATATGATTAGGCGGCATTTGTGAACAACGGAATTCCGTGAACTTGATGCTGGAGCATTTCCAGCAAAAGTGCGAAGCCATTTTGCGTCGGATAATGCGACAAAACAAACAGTTAGAACGGTTCCGCCGATTCCGTATTAGCCGGAACCGTTCTTGTCAAAGCGCTGCATGATTTGCCGCTTCAGACGATCCCGCACATCGCGATAAGCCGCCATGATCTGACTTCTGCTGCCTGCCACCAGCGTGGGGTCAGGCGTCGGCCAATATTCGACATCAACCGAGAAACCGCGCATTCGCTCCAAGACGGTATGATGGGCGAGTGGTGTCAGCGTTACAATCAGGTCGAAATAGCCATCCGCAAGTTCTTCAAGGCCACGTGGTTGCCGGTTATCAAGCGACAAACCTTCTTCCTGAAGTACAGCATCGACAAACGGATCACGTTCGCCCCGCTTCACACCTGCAGAAGCTACATAAATATTGGGTGGCAGGGCCTGTCTTGCAAGTAACTCCGCCATGGGTGAACGAATTGCATTCTTGCCGCAGACAAAAAGCAGGGATTTGGGCGGGCTCGATTTATGATCTTCGTCGCCGTCGGCGCTGAAATTCACGGGAGGGGCATCGGTGATGACCATCAATGATCAGCCTCTCCAGTGCAGGACGCAGACAAGTGTGAAAAGCCGCCGTGCCGTGTTGAAATCAACCTCGATCTTGCCCTGCAGCCTGTTCTGGAGCGTCTGCGACCCTTCATTGTGCAGGCCGCGCCGTCCCATGTCGATTGCTTCGATCTTGCTTGGTGTGGCTGACCGGATCGCCTGATAATAGCTTTCACAAATCATGAAATAATCCCGCACGACGCGCCGTAAGGGCGTGAGCGAGAGAATATGAGTTGCGACGTCTTCACCGGCCTCCCGGGTGATGGCGAAGATCAGTCGCGATTCCATCAGCGAAAGCTTGAGACGGTACGGCCCTCCCGTGTCGTCTCCGATCGGGTGGAAGGAATTTTCTTCGATGAGGTCAAAATGGCCACCGCACGTTCATGCTCGACGTCAGGCGTCGAGCGCCCGATGGATTCATCGAGCTCGACGTCAACAAGGCGCGCATTTGGAACAGCGGCGGTCATGTCACCTCATAGATTCAGCCGGATAGCGACAGACTGCGCGTGTGCGTCAAGGCCTTCGGCGCGGGCAATCTCGATTGCCGCAGGTCCGAGTACGCGCAGTTGATCAGGGCCGAGTTTGAGAAGCGACGTGCGTTTCATGTAGTCGAGAACCGACAAGCCGGACGAAAAGCGCGCTGAGCGCGCCGTTGGCAGAACGTGGTTACAGCCGCCGACATAATCGCCGATCACTTCCGGCGTATAGCCGCCGATGAAGATCGATCCCGCATTACGGATTTTGGGCAGCAATGCTTCCGGATCGGCTGTAGCGATTTCCAGATGCTCGGCTGCAATGCGATTGGCAAGCGGAATGGCCGCGTCGAAATCCTCGACCAGAATAACCGCGCCGAAATCACGCCAGCTCGCGGCGGCAGTTTGCGCGCGGGGAGGTTGCGAAGCTGCCGTTCGACAGCTTCTTCGACAGCCAAAGCGAGAGCCTCATCATTGGTCATAAGGATTGATTGCGCAGCGGTATCATGCTCCGCTTGGGCAAGGAGATCAGCGGCGATCCAGTCAGGATTGTTGTCCTTGTCGGCGATGACCAGCACTTCCGATGGCCCAGCGATCATGTCGATGCCGACCGTGCCGAAGACGATACGTTTGGCCGCTGCAACATAGGCGTTGCCGGGGCCGACGATCTTGGCAACCGGACTAATTGTTTCGGTGCCATAGGCGAGTGCAGCGATAGCCCGTGCGCCGCCGACACGATAAATTTCGGAAACGCCAGCCAGACGTGCTGCCACCAGAACCAATGGATTGAGGATGCCGTCGGGTGCCGGGACGACCATGACAATGCGCTCTACACCTGCCACCTTGGCGGGAACAGCGTTCATCAATACGGAACTTGGGTAGCTTGCCGTGCCGCCCGGAACATAGAGCCCCACAGCTTCGATAGCGGTCCAGCGCGAACCGAGCTCAACGCCAAGCGCATCCGTATAACGATCATCTTTCGGCAACTGCCGCGCGTGGTGTTTCTCTATGCGCTCGTGAGCAAGCTTCAGCGCTTCGATCGTCGATGCCGGGGCTATGTCGAATGCGGCATCGATTTCAGCTTCAGTGACCGCAATTCCGGTTTTTCGAGATCGATCCGGTCAAAGCGACGGGAATAGTCGATGAGTGCACTGTCACCTTCACGACGCACCCGTTCAACGATCTCGCGGGCCGCACGATCGACATCCTCGGACGCCTCGCGTTTGCTGGCCAGAAATGTCGCGAAATTATTCTCGAAATCGGGATCGGTTTGTCTGAGCGTCTTGACCACGCTTCTGTTCCTTCAAATATGCTTTGCCAAACTGGCGTCCGGCTGACGAAAGACGGTTTTGTATAACCCTCTCTTATGCGGGGCGCTAAGATGCTGACGCTATCCAAGCCCTGAAAATGTTCAATCGCCACACGGGCTTTCCAAATCTCGATGATTTAGCTCATCAAGGTTTGGTATTAGACGTTATGGCGAGGAAGTGATTCTGTTTCCCATGCCGCGCCAAGGTCCGTCATTTGCGCTTCGATACATTCCACTTCAAGACGGATAGCCGCATTTGCCGAGAAAGTCAGTTCTATTGTTCCGGCAGGTGTTTCACCGGCCGTGAACTGAATGGCCATCAGGGAAAGCACTTCATCCGGTTTCTGGCGGTCAATGCCGACTGCCTTGGCTGCGATCACACGGTTGAAGTGCAGAGCGGTACGCCTGCGTTGATATTGCGGCTTGCGCAGGAACTTCGGCTTGCTTTCTTCCCAGACAAAGCGGTTTGCCGTGAGAACGAAGCTTCTCGTTCCCGAGATACTGAAGGTCGGATACTTTCAAAACTGCGTCCTGAAGATGAGCGGACAGGACCTGCAAATCCTCCTCATCCAGCGCCACAAGCTTCAACATCTCCATACTCCAGCACCACTTTCCGTTGTCGGTTAATAACTGCTCCCAACAGGCAGAAAATCAATCACCCGCTCGGCCGATTATCAACTTGGCATGTCAAAACAAAAAAATCGACAGGCTTTTCAAGCCTGTCGCCCTTCGACTGGAATCTTTAGCGTTGCGCGAGAAAAAGCCGGAGCGATGAATGTCACTCCGGCTTGGTCAGATCAGCCACTGATACGTTCTACTGTTGCGCCGCAGCGTGACAGTTTTTCTTCCAGACGCTCAAAGCCGCGATCCAGATGATACACGCGGTTGACCATGGTTTCGCCTTCAGCAGCAAGGCCAGCGATCACAAGCGAAACTGAAGCCCGAAGATCCGTTGCCATCACCTGAGCACCCTTCAGGCGTTCCACGCCTTCGACGGTTGCAGTCTGGCCGGACAGCGAAATCTTTGCGCCAAGACGTGCCAGCTCCTGCACGTGCATGAAGCGATTTTCAAAAATGGTTTCCGTGATGCGCGACGTTCCCTTGGCCTTGGTCATCAGGCCCATGAACTGCGCCTGCAAGTCGGTCGGGAAACCGGGGAAAGGGTCGGTAGTAACGTCAACGGGATGGATACCATGACCGTTACGGACAACGCGGAGACCGCTATTGGTCTCGGTGATTTCAGCTCCGGCCTGTCGCAGCGTTTCGAGAGCTGCGGAAAGCTGGCTTTCCTGTGCGCCTTCCAGAAGCACATCACCGCCGGTCATGGCGACGGCCATGGCATAGGTTCCAGCTTCGATACGGTCTGGAATAACACGAACGCGCGCGCCCGACAGGTTGGTGACCCCATCGATATGGATAGTGCTGGTTCCGGCGCCGGTGATCTTGGCGCCCATTGCATTAAGGCAGTCGGCGAGATTGACGACTTCCGGTTCGCGGGCAGCGTTCTCGATGACGGTTTCGCCCTTGGCGAGCGCTGCTGCCATCAGCATGACATGGGTCGCGCCGACGGAGACCTTCGGGAACTTATAGCGTGCGCCGACGAGACCGTGCTTGGCTTTCGCCTTCGCATAGCCGTTTTCGATTTCGATGTCGGCTCCAAGAGCTAAAAAGCTTCGAGAAGAAGGTCGACAGGGCGCGTTCCGATAGCGCAGCCGCCCGGCAGGGAAACATTTGCTTCGCCCATGCGAGCGAGAAGAGGCGCAATAACCCAGAAGCTTGCACGCATCTTGGATACGAGTTCGTACGGTGCAGTGGTGGTGACGATATTACGGGCAGTGAAATGGATCGTACGCGAATAGGCCCCATCCTGATGCTCGCGACGTCCGTTAACCGAATAATCGACGCCATGATTACTGAGGATGCGGATCAACTGTTCGACGTCAGCCAGATGCGGCACATTTTTCGAGCGTCAGCGTATCGTCGGTCAGAAGCGAGGCGATCATCAACGGCAGAGCGGCGTTTTTGCGCCGGAGATTGGAATGATGCCGTTGAGCTTGTTGCCACCAACGATTTTGATGCGATCCATGCTGTGTCACCTTCTGGGCCGATACCTTGCCCGATAAATTTTCACCAAATCCGGCAGCCCTTACGGCGCGGTGGCGTTGCGTCATGAAATTACGAGTCTTGCGGCCAAATTACGTCAAATACGAATCACAATAGGACGACATCGCTGCGAAGAACAGAAATGAACTTTTACCGCAGAGCCCCCTATCTTCAAGGAAGGCTTTGTTGTTGCGATTCTCAGTCGGTATCGTCGCTGGCGGCGGTGATGCCGTCGTTTCGTTCATCCGCTTCGCCTGCGCGACGTGATCTGGATTGCGCTTTGCGGCGCATCAGATTCGCGCGCAACTCCTCGGCCCGGCGCTTTTGCGCTGGTCCGATTGGGTTTGTTTCTCTTTGTTGGTCGTATTTTCGCTCATGGCGGTCCTCTACTACGGGAAAAGGGCCGGAAAAGCTGCTTTCAAATGCGCGTCCGGCAGATTTCCACATTATGTGAAAAGAAATGCAATTGCTTGCTTGCGATTTGCGTAATGATGTGGCAGAAGTCCGCCGCACTCAAGAGATTGCTGCGGTAGCTCAGTGGTAGAGCACTCCCTTGGTAAGGGAGAGGTCGAGAGTTCAAATCTCTCGCAGCACCATTATTTTCCAATAAGATCCAGAAACTGGCTTTGCCGTGCTTTCGTTAGAGCACGTTTCGATCTGATCGGATCAGATCGGCGCTCTAATCATTTGTTGTTACGCGCATCTTTTCCGAAAACCGTTTCACACTTTTCTGGATGCGCTCTAATGGAAAGTGCGTGTGGTTGCTGATTTAAGATCAGTTCACACGGGGTTTTCAATCTCATTGAGCCGCTTTTCTTTCGCCATCAGTCTTTTCGATGTATACTGATTGCCAGACCGTCAGGCTCTGGTCTGACGAATTGGCGTGACGAAAATCGGATTTATCCGGTGACTGTTTGAAAGCCAGAAATTGCGTGCAGGCCATGTCCTGACCGTTTCCTTGCCGTCAGGACTGCTTAATCCGCAGGAGGAGCGTCATGGCACAGTTTCATGTTGTTGCAGGTCGAGACCAATCAGCCTTTTATCCCGAAGTTAAGCGCATTCGCATGGCAGATGTATTTGATGCCCTGCGTCTGGGCTTCGACGACTTCTGGGCAAAGCCATCGCATTACGTTTTCCTTTGCCTCATATATCCGCTGGCGGGGCTGCTCATCACTTACTGGAGCACGAACGCAAACGCGTTACCGCTCTTGTTTCCCCTGATGTCCGGCTTTGCCCTGATCGGGCCAATTGCTGCACTGCCGCTTTATGAGATGAGCCGACGCCGTGAAGAAGGGTTGGATACATCCCGAAACGTGCGCTCGATGTGAGCCATTCCCCGGCATTGCCGTCCATCGTGGCTGTCGGTGCTTTTCTGTTCGCAATCTTTATTGCCCGGCTGCTGGTGGCTCAAAATCTCTATGTTCACTATTTCGGGCCGATGCCGCCCGAGAGCTTCTCAATGTTGATGAATCAGGTGTCGTCAACGGAAGAGGGACGCAGTCTGGTTTTTGCCGGTTGTGGCATTGGTTTGCTTTTTGCAATCGTTGTCCTGTGCTCGACGATTGTGACGTTCCCGATGCTGCTTGATCAGGATTGCGGCGCTGCGGCGGCGGTTGCGACATCGTTGCGTGTTGTCATGCGCAACCCCGTGGAATCGCTGCTCTGGGCTGCAATCGTAACCGCGATGCTGATCGTCGGTTTTGCCACGATGTTTGCCGGATTGGCGGTAGTAATACCCATCCTTGGGCATGCGAGCTGGCATCTCTATCGAAAGACGGTCACGCACCCGGCGGCAATGCATATTTGACCGGGGAACTGATCGATAAATCCCATCCGAAACATTGCTTCGGGTGGGATTGCCGTGGCTTTTATGAAACATTTTCAAGCTTTCCAATATGTGGCGGCGTCCTGCCGCACCCCCCCCCCCTTTATTCTGCGGTCGGTTCTGCTTTAGAAGAGCAAGACGAGATTCGCGCGGATGATAATAAATAACAATAAGTTAGCGGAGCTCTCCTCGCAGCGCGTCAACGGGCTGGGTGGGCTTTCGATACATTTCAAGGACGGGCGTTCGCGCATTTCCGTGCTTTACCGGGGAAGGCGCAGCCAAGATCCGCATGCCGCAGGTCGGAGGCGACCCGCTGGAAGCAATCCTGATCAACACATCAGGAGGGCTGACGGGTGGTGACCGACTGCAATGGGATGTGGAGATTGGCGAAAACGCTTCGGCTGTCATCACCACGCAGGCCTGTGAGCGTATCTATCGCTCAGGGGCGGCGAGGCACGCATTGCCACGCGCTTGAAGGCGGCAAAAGGCACGCGTCTTGCTTGGCTTCCGCAGGAAACCATTCTGTTCAATCAATCCGTGTTGTCACGAACGCTGGATGTCGCGCTGGAGGAGGGGGCGGAAATCACGGTGGTGGAGGCGACTATATTCGGGCGCCTTGCCATGGGTGAGCGGGTTGATGAAGCGATGTTCAGTGATCGTTGGCGTGTGCGGTTGGGTGGGCGGCCCGATGGGAGGCTTGTGCATGCCGAAGAGTTTCGGCTGGGACCAGATGTTGGGGCCGAATTGCAAGCGCGTCCAGTGACCGCCGGGGCTTTTGCCGTGGCCACCGTGCTTCTGATTTCAGGGGAGGCCGGGAAACATCTGGAAGCTGCCCGGCAGATCATTGGAGAGGAGGGCGGTGCCAGCCTCTGGCAGGTTGGTCCTGTAACCAAACTGATGATGCGACTTCACGCGCCGGATAGTTACACCTTGCGCAAACGTCTGGGGCCATTGCTTGCCCTGCTTAACGGTAAGGCAGGACTGCCCAAAGTTTGGACATTTTGAGTTCGCGGCAATCCCGCCGCTTTTAACGCCAGCGGAATGCATACCGCTTTGAAAGTAAGAAGTTTGGAACGAAGTCATGAATTTGACGCCCGGGGAAAAAGACAAGCTTTTGATCGCCATGGCCGCCATGGTTGCCCGCCGCCGCCCGGAGCGCGGTGTAAAACTCAATCATCCGGAAACGATCGCACTGATCAGCGATTTTGTCGTTGAAGGTGCCCGCGATGGGCGCACGGTTGCTGATCTGATGGAAGCAGGCGCGCACGTCATCACCCGTGAACAAGTGATGGATGGCGTGCCCGAAATGATCCACGACATTCAGGTCGAAGCCACATTTCCCGATGGCACAAAGCTCGTCACCGTTCACGAGCCGATCCGCTGATTTTCAGGTTTCGCCGAGGCGAACCTGTTTTTGAAAGGTACGATAATGAAGAAGACTACGGTCCCTGCCGCGGTGGCAATGGCGCTCACCGCAAGCCCTGCCTTTGCCCATCTTAATCCGGCCGAACACGGCTCATTCGCGGCGGGCTTCACACATCCGCTCTCCGGCGCGGATCATATTCTGGCGATGGTTGCGGTAGGACTTTGGGCCGCCATGCTCGGTGGACGGGCACTCTTCGTCGTGCCAGCGGCATTTGTCGGCGTGATGCTGCTTGGTTTTGTGGCGGCACTTCGGGGCATGCCACTGCCCTTCGTTGAGCCGGTCATTCTGGCTTCGGTGGTCGTGCTTGGTCTTATGGTGGCGCTTGCCCTCCCTGTCACTACGGTTGTTGGTGCACTTATTGCCGGCTTCTTCGCCTTCTTTCACGGTCATGCACACGGTGGTGAAATCGGAGGCGCGGCATTCCTCTCCTATGCGGCTGGATTTGCGCTTGCGACCGCACTGCTACACGCCGCTGGCATGGGTGTCGGCCTTGCCGCAGGACGGCTTCTGGCGGGCAAGAATGGCAAAATTGCTTTGCGTCTGGCCGGTGGCGCTACCGCACTTAGCGGCCTGATGCTGATGGCCGGGTGAGGTGTGACATGATCCCCGGCGAAATTATTACGCAGGACGGCGATATAGAACTCAATCAGGGGCATCCCACCATCACGGTCAAGGTCGCCAATACCGGCGACCGCCCCATCCGTGTCGGTAGTCATTTTCATTTTACGAAGTGAATGCGGCCCTTTCTTTCGAACGCGACAAGGCGCTCGGACAGCGGCTGGATATTGCAGCCGGAACTGCCGTGCGCTTTGAGCCCGGTCAGGAACGCGACGTGACATTGGTTCCCGTGAGCGGCAAGCGCGAGATCTACGGATTTCGCCAGATGGTCATGGGAAAGCTCTAGAACAGGTGACGGAGACATTTCATGCCAGCCAGAATTAGTCGCGCCACCTATGCGCAAATGTTCGGCCCTACTGTTGGCGATAAGGTGCGTCTCGCCGATACGGAACTGTTTATCGAAGTCGAACGGGACCTCACCACCTATGGCGAAGAGGTAAAGTTTGGCGGAGGGAAGGTTATCCGCGACGGTATGGGACAAAGCCAGATGTCGCGCGCCGACGGTGCGATGGATACAGTCATTACCAATGCTCTGATCCTTGATCATACTGGTATTTATAAAGCCGATGTGGGGCTTCGCGACGGGCGTATCGCGGTGATCGGAAAGGCCGGAAATCCGGATACGCAGCCCGGCGTTTCGATCATCATCGGCCCCGGTACGGAGATTATCGCGGGTGAGGGCAAGATCCTCACGGCGGGCGGTATCGACACGCATATCCATTTCATTTCACCGCAACAGGTGGATGAAGCACTTAATGCAGGCATCACCTGCATGGTCGGTGGCGGCACCGGATCCGCCCATGGCACGCTTGCAACCACATGCACGCCGGGGCCGTGGCATATAGCCCGGCTGATCCAATCATTTGACGGCCTGCCGATGAATATCGGTGTGTTCGGCAAAGGAAACGCTTCACTGCCCGGTGCATTGGAAGAAATGATCCGCGCCGGTGCCTGTGGCTTGAAGTTGCATGAGGACTGGGGCTCGACGCCAGCTGCGATCGATAATTGCCTGTCGGTTGCCGATCAGTTCGATATTCAGGTTGCGATCCACACCGATACGCTGAACGAAGGCGGCTTCGTCGAAGACACGCTCAACGCCTTCAAGGGACGCACGATCCATTCCTTCCATACGGAGGGCGCCGGTGGCGGACACGCCCGGATATTATTCGCGTGTGTCAGTATCCGAACGTGTTGCCGGCTTCGACAAATCCGACCCGGCCTTACACGGTCAATACGATTGCAGAGCATCTCGACATGCTGATGGTGTGCCATCATCTGTCCCCGGCAATTCCTGAAGATATCGCCTTTGCAGAAAGCCGTATCCGCAAGGAAACAATCGCCGCAGAAGACATCCTCCACGATATGGGAGCGTTCTCCATCATTTCCTCCGACAGTCAGGCGATGGGCCGTGTCGGCGAAATGATCATTCGCTGCTGGCAGACTGCAGACAAGATGAAGAAGCAGCGCGGCAGTCTTCCCGACGACAAGCTGGGCAATGACAATTACCGGGCGCGTCGCTACATCGCGAAATACACCATCAACCCAGCAATCGCCCATGGCATGGCGCATGAAATCGGTTCGGTGGAAGTGGGCAAACGGGCTGATCTCGTTTTGTGGAATCCTGCTTTCTTCGGAATCAAGCCGGAGATGGTTCTGCTTGGTGGCTGGATCGCAACCGCGCCGATGGGGACCCGAATGGCTCAATTCCAACGCCGCAACCGATGCATTATCGTCCGATGTTTGGCTCGTTTGGAAAAGCCCGCACCAATACGTCCATTACATTTGTTTCGCAGGCCGCAATGGATGAGGGGCTTCGAGAGAAGATTGGGGTGGACAAGCAGATGATTGCAGTGGCCAATACCAGAGGCGGTATCGGCAAACATTCCATGATCCTCAACAATGCGATGCCGCAAATGGAAGTTGACCCGGAAACCTATGAGGTGCGCGCAGATGGCGAACTTCTGACCTGCGAGCCCGTCGACGTCGTGCCAATGGCGCAACGCTACTTCATGTTCTGATCTTGAAAGGCAAAAAATGTTTCGTGCCACTGCCATTATTCGTGCGGATAAGGTGATCGATGCCGTGCCTGCGGGCCATGCCGTTCTCGAACGTGATGAACGTCATTTGCGGCGCAAAGCCATTGTACTGGAAGGCGGCGAGAAGGTGCTCATCGATTTCGCAGAGCCGGTGGTGCTGGAACACGGTGACCGGCTTGTCCTCGATGACGGACGTGAGATTGAAATCCGCGCCGCAAGCGAGAAACTTTACGAAATCCGCGGGCGTGATCCGCTGCATATTGCCGAACTCGCCCGGCATATCGGCAACCGTCACCTCGCGGCTCAGATCGAGTGATCGCATCTTCATTCTTCGCGACCATGTCATAAAGGCGATGCTAGAAGGGCTTGGTGCGACAGTTACGGATGTAACGGCTATTTTCAGTCCACTACGCGGTGCTTATTCCGGTGGCCATTCGCGTCATGACCATGGGCATGACCACGATCATCATCATGGTCATCACGAACACGATCATGAACATCACCACCACCACCACGACTAATACCACCACCGCTTTGCTGCGGCTGATGGCCCGGCTGTCGCCGGTCTTTCCGGTCGGATCGTTCAGCTATAGTCATGGGCTGGAGCGGACCGTCCATGATGGCTATGTCGCAGACACAGCCACGATGGGCGATTGGCTGCATTGGCTTGTAACACGTGGCTCCGGCTGGAACGATGCCGTGCTTTGCGCGGAAAGCTGGCGGCGTGCGGTTGCCGAAGGCGATCTTGTCGAGGTTGCAGAATTGGCCGAATCACTGGCCGGTTCGCGCGAACGTCATATGGAGACGATGCTGCAAGGCGAAGCGTTTCTGGCTGCAGCCCGAAACTGGCCAAGTTCTGTATTCGATCGCCTGCCAGCCGATTGTCCCTATCCGGTGGCAGTCGGTGCCGTGGCGGGCGCTAACAAAGTATCGCTTGGATTGACACTCGCCGCCTTTCTGCAAGCCTTCTGTATCAATCTTTTGCAGGCATCCATCCGTCTTTCTGTCATGGGGCAGAACGGCGTGACTGCGACAATGTCGGATTTGGAGCCGGTTTTCGCCGAAACAGCGGCGCGAATAGAAAAAACTTCATTGAGTGACCTTGGTTCCGCGACTTACATTAGCGACATCATGGCCATGAGACACGAAACCCAACATTCGAGGCTTTTTCGCACATGACACAGAAAAACGGACCCTTGCGTATAGGTATCGGCGGACCAGTGGGATCGGGAAAGACGACGCTGACCGAAAAGCTTTGCAAAGCGCTGCGTGATAAATACTCGGTCGCCGTGATTACCAACGATATCTACACACAGGAAGACGCCCTCATTCTGGCGCGTTCTCAGGCTTTGTCCGAAGATCGGATCATGGGTGTCGAAACGGGCGGATGCCCGCATACGGCAATCCGCGAGGATGCCTCCATCAATCTGCAGGCAATTGCCGAAATGAACCGGCGATTTCCCGATCTGGAGATTGTCTTCATCGAATCCGGTGGTGACAATCTCGCTGCTACCTTCTCGCCAGATCTAGCGGACCTGACGCTTTATGTCATCTCTGTTTGCCGGGGCGAGGAAATTCCGCGCAAAGGCGGTCCCGGTATCACACGGTCAGATTTTCTTGTGATCAACAAGAGCGATCTTGCCCCTCACGTTCATGTCGATCTCGATATCATGCAAGGCGATGCGGCACGCATGCGCGGCAAGCGTCCATTCGGTTTCACCGACCTCCATCGCGGCAAGGGCGTGCCGGAAATCATCGACTTTATCGTTGAGAATGGCGGACTGGAAGCGCGTTGATTACGGCTGGCTGTTGAGCCGTTTGCGGGCCTCCCGTTGTGAGGCCTGCAAATCAATGATTGGTTTGGGATAGGTACTGCCCAACGCAATTCCAGCGCTGGTCAGCACATCCTTGGGGGCCTCAAACGGCTTGTGCAGCCATTTGTTGGACAGGCCCGATAGTTCTGGCACCCAATGCCGGACATATTGTCCTTCGGCATCGAATTTTTCACCCTGCAAGATCGGATTGAATACCCGGAAATAGGGCGCAGCGTCCATGCCGCAGCCTGCCACCCACTGCCAGCTTCCCGGATTGCTGGCGATATCACCGTCCACGAGCGTATCCCAGAACCATTCTTCACCCTTTCGCCAGTCGATGAGCAGATTCTTGGTGAGAAAAGATGCCACAAGCATTCGCACGCGATTGTGCATCCATCCGGTGGCCCAAAGCTGGCGCATACCGGCATCGATGATGGGAAAGCCCGTCTCTCCGCGACGCCACGCTTCGAATGCAGCTGGGGCATCGTGCCATGCGATGCCGGACAGTGTGTCACGCATATCGTGTCGGCTGATGTCGCGGCGGTGATAGAGCTGGTGATAGTTAAAGTCCCGCCAGATCAGTTCGGACAGAAACTTTTCACCGCCCGCCCGTGCTGCAAAATGCTCGTCCATAAACGCCAGCGTGGCATACCACGCCTGACGGGAGCTGATTTCACCGAACCGCAAATGAGGTGAAAGTCTTGAAGTTCCGTCGATGCCGGGAACGTCGCGATCCTCGGTATAGGTCGACAGCGTGTTCTCCAGAAAACGCGTCAGACAATCGCGCGCTGCGTCTTCTCCAATATTCCAAAGCCCATCCAACTTTTCCGCCCGGGACGGAACGCTGGGCGAATAGCAGGCTTTCTGTGTTGGTTTGATGTCCCATTGCCTTCGAGAAAGCGGGCGGGGAACGTTATGGAGGCGCAACGCTTTGGCGAAAGGGGTGAAGACCTGATACGGCGTATCGCTGGCTGTCTTGAGCTCCCGGGGCTCAAGAAGAAGATTGCCGTGAAATGAGGTTACACCGGTTCCGCTCTCCTTGAGTTGTGACTTCAGATTTGCATCGAATTCACGTTCCGCCGGAGCGTAGCGACGGTTCCAGAACAGTTCGGTGACGGCCAGTTTCGCGATCAACTGAGGGAGGATATCCCTCGGATCACCGGTCTCGATGAGAAGTTCAATATCACGATCAGCCAGCTGTTTTCCTATCGCTTTCAGGCTCTGATCGAGCCACCACCGCGCCGCGCCGACGGGCGCCCGAATCTCGGCAACGGTCTCATGAACGTAAACTGCTGTGATATGGTCGCCTGTTTCGGCGGCTGCATCCAGTGCGGGATTGTCGTTGATTCGAAGATCGTTACGCAGCCAGACGAGCGCGTGATGCTTCATGAGAAAAATTCCACTGCAGAAATGTGATGCCGACATGTCGAGCCACATATAGCGGAGCGAGCAAAAACGTCACGAGGTCGAGGGCAGTCAATTTGGGAAATATGCAAAGCAACGCATAAACCGGTTCGTCACGCGCCGAAACAAATCACTGATTGTTTTGAGAAAAATGGCGCACCCGAAAGGATTCGAACCTCTGACCCCCAGATTCGTAGTCTGGTGCTCTATCCAGCTGAGCTACGGGTGCTTGCCTGTGTGCCGCTCGCTGCGGCGATGGGCGGTTGATAATCGGACGGATCGCTAAATGCAAGCGTCTTCTTAGAAAAAATGTGGTTCTGTGAAGATTTCTTGTCAGGCCCCACATTTCCGGGCTTTTCGTTCAAAGTTGGCGCAACGGTAGATTGCCTAAACACTTTCCTCTGCCCGTTGGGGACTCCGGTCTCCGCGTTGCATCGGCAAATCGGGGATGCGAATCTCGAAATGTGCCCCAACCGGGCGGTCTTCTCGAAGCTCGATTGTCCCACCATGCGCGCGGATCAGTTCTTGCGCGATGGCAAGCCCAAGACCCGTGCCGTCACTGCGTGTCGATCCCTTGAATGCCGTGAAAAGATTGTCGCGTGCTTTTTGTGGCAAACCGGGGCCGGTGTCCTCGACACCGATGATTGCCGTCGTCCCGATTCTTCCGGCAGAAATCGTGAGTCGCTTGACGGTCGCGTCATCAATGCTCTGATCACGCTCCATGGCTTGCACAGAATTCCGGCAAAGATTGCTCAGCACACGGAACAACTGTTCCGAATCGACATTGAGTTCGAAATCCTCTGGAACAAGATTCTCGAACTCAACGCTGCTTTCTGACACGGGGCTAAGGGTTTCCTGAACGTCAGCGATAATTGTGTGCAGCAGAACGCGACGCGGGCGCGGTGGTGCTTCTTGCGAGCGACCATAGGCCATGACGCTTTCGGAATAGCTGATCGCGCGGCTGAGAGTACGGATAAGTTTGGGTGCAAAACCGCTGCACCATCGGGTCTTCGGTATCGGCAAGCCGGTCAGACATCAACTGCGCTGAGGCCAGAATATTGCGCATGTCGTGGTTGATTTTGGAGACGGCGAGGCCAAGATCGGCGAGATGTTTCTGTTCTTTGAGCGTTCTCTGAAGGTCGCTCTGAATATGCGATATCTGACGCTGGGCCACGCCGAATTCGTCCTTGCGGTTTTCTGGCACAAGGATCAGCGCAGGATTGTCAGGGGATGAGGCGAAATCGATCATGTTGCGATGCATGATACGCACCGGCCGCAACAGCATTTCGTGAATGATCAGGTAAATCAGGCTCGCCGCTATGACTGAAATGATGAGCGAGATAAAAGTCACGTTGCGCGCATAGACGAGCATAGCGTGTCGGAGGGGTGCATCCGAGGTCACGATTTCAATAATACGTCCCGGAGAACTGGATGGCGAAACCGAACCATAGATTCGTAGCGTTCTGTCTCCGCCGTTGAACAAGGTTCCGAATGCGTCCCATATGGCAGCTGCTTCGCTGATATTGTTGAGATCAATGACCGGGTCAATCTTGCCGGGTACTTCCGACATGGCAAGCAGGCGCGAAGCACCGGCTTCCCGCATGGCTATAGCTTTCGTGCCGGTTGCCAGAAGTACCTTGTCCTGAATGTCACGCGGCACATCCATATCGCCGCCTGCGGCGAGAACCTCGCTGACGGCGCCCACCGTATCAAGTCTCGAACTCATCCAGCGCACGCGCATATTGGCAACAGACGGGACGAAGATCAGAACTTCGGTGATCAGCACGGCAAGTGCGGTCAAGAGCAATAGCTTGCTCGAAAGCCGGTTTCGCCGGGGTAAACGTGTGAACTGGGTTGACGAGAGCCGTTCCGTGGTCGCAGTTTGGGAGGCCGCTTCAGGGGAAGGCGTGCCCGTATCTGTGGTCTTTTCAACAACCGCCATAGCCTGTGCTTCCAACTCAAGGTGAACCGGCCTGATTGCCGCGGTGCCTCAACCTGTGTGCCATCGAAACGCAATACATAAAGGTAGCCTCCTATATATGGAGCCGACCGATAAATCCAACAGCCTTTGTTCAATCGGTTAAGAACGAACCCGTTTCCGGGATATCTGTGAGCAGTATTACCGAAATTTAACTCGACGCCTTGGAATCGTACGTGCAAAGTCTTGGTTGGAAAAATTCATGGATCCTGATGGGTTGCATGATTTGCGCAATGTGAAGGCAATCATCATTCTGATACTATTTGCTGGCATTTTCCGCGCCCGACAAAATGGTTTCGAAAAACGAGGGCCGTCAGGTGGCGGTAGGCCTTGCCGGAGAGCTGAATGAAATCCGGAAGCAGATTGCCTTGTGCCTGCTCATAGCTGTGGCCGCCGTTGGCGGCTGGTATGGCTATAAGAACAAGAATGATGTGGTGAAGGCCGCAGCAACCGGAGAAGAAGCGCAGAAAGGCGGAAGCGGGCGATCCGCACCACTCGTTGTTGTCGAGGCTGCCGGCGAAGAGACTATCAACAACCGTTTGACGGCTATCGGTTCGGCACGGGCTCTCAGCACTGTGTCGATAACCCCGTACTCCAGCGGTTACATGACGAAGCTTTACGTCAAGGCGGGCGATAGCGTGAAGGAAGGCGACTCGATTGCTGAACTTGACGCCGAGACGGAAAAGATCGCTGTCGCTAAGGCCGCGACGGCGTTGAAAGATGCACAGACGACACGCCAGCGCATCGCAAAATTGCGGGCGACGAACACCGCAACTGAAGTTCAGGTGGTTGAGACTGAGCTGGCAGTCGCGAACGCACAGCTTGCTTTGCAGGACGCGCAACTCGCCTTGAGCCGTCGCACGGTTCGTGCACCAATCTCCGGTATTGTTGGTATTCTTCCTGTCAACGTGGGCAACTACATTACCGCACAGACTTCTATTGGCCGTATCGATGACCGGTCAAAAGTGCTGATCGATATATGGGTGCCAGAACGCTTCGCACCGCAAATCAAGGTTGGCCAGCCATTGACTGCGGAATCGACCGCTTTCCCCGGTGAAACCTATAGCGGTGAGATCAACGCGGTTGACAATATGCTGGATGAAGCCAGCCGTACGCTGCATGTTCGCGCAGAAGTGCCGAACACGCAGGATCGTCTGCGCGCGGGCATGTCATTTTCCGTCACGGTTCTCTTTCCGGGTGATCGTTATCCTTCGGTCGATCCGCTGGCTATTCAATGGGGCGCTGACGGTTCCTATGTCTGGCGTGTTGAGGACGGTGTCGCCAAAAAATTGTCGCTCGTATCGTTCAGCGTAATTCAACCAACATTCTCATCGATGGTCCGGTGAAACAGGGCGACATGATCGTAACGCAAGGTGTTCAAACCGTGCGTGATGATGCGCCGGTACGTGTAAAGGACGAGCAGGGTACGGCACTGGCTGATCCTGTTTCGATAACACGTACTGCAGGATGAGGGTAAGCGCGTGACTGGTCACAATTCCTCATCCAGCAGTGGCGGATCGACGGCGCTTTTCATCCGTCGTCCAGTTTTCGCTTTTGTTATAAATGTGCTGATCGTTGTCGCGGGTCTTGCAGCCTTCACTGGCGTTGATATTCGCGAACTGCCGGACGTTGACCGGCCTGTAGTGACAATCAGCACAGATTTCAGTGGTGCATCCGCTGAAACCATTGATCGTCAGTTGACACAGGTTCTCGAAAACGCAGTCGCGCGTGTTTCGGGCGTGAAATCTATTTCTTCGACATCCTCGTTCGAACGCAGCCGTGTCACGGTGGAATTTAACGACGGTGTAGACCTCAACGTTGCAGCCGCAGATATGCGCGACGCGATCTCTCGTGTCGCCAACAACGTGCCCGAAGAGGCAGATCCGTCACGCATCATCAAGGCGGATTCCAATGCTGATCCCGTGATGCGTCTGGCAGTTACGTCCGACACCATGTCTGTCGATGACATGACGGTTTTAGTCGAAGACCAGATACAGGATATCCTGTCAGCAGTCCCGGGTGTTGCTGACGTGCAGATCAACGGTGAACGTGACAAGATTTTCCGTATCGATATCATTCAGGCGCGCCTTGCGAGCTACGGTCTGACCATTGCCGATATATCCTCGGCGCTTTCTTCCATGGGCCTAGACGCTCCTGCCGGTTCATTGCGTAGTGCCGATCAGTCCATTGTGGTTCGCGCTACGGCCAATCTGGAAAAGCCGGAAGATTTTGAGAACGTCTACATCAACGGACGCACGCAGATCCGCGATGTTGCGACCGTCACGCTTGGGCCGGATATCGAAAGCTCGGCAGTTCGCTCTAACAGCAAGACGGCAATCGGTCTAGGTATTGTCCGTCAGGCACAGTCAAATACGCTCGACATCTCGGAAGGCATTCGCGCAGCGGTTGCCAATTTGCAGCAAACCTTGCCTGCGGGCGTGAATATCGCCGTTACCAGTGACGATGCGAATTTCATCAATGGTGCCATCCACGAGGTGGAAATCGCACTGATTGCGTCAGTGATCATCGTTGTGGCAATTATCTTCGTGTTCCTCTGGGATATACGTGCAACGCTTATCCCGGCCTTGTCCATGCCTGTCGCTTTGATCGGCACGATTGCGGCCATCTATCTGGCAGGATTCTCGGTCAATATTCTTACCCTTCTGGCTTTGGTGCTGGCTACGGGTCTCGTGGTCGATGACGCCATTGTTGTGTTGGAAAACGTTGTCCGGCGACGCAATCAGGGTATGGGGCCGCGTGCTGCGGCAGTCCTCGGCACGCAGGAAGTCTTCTTCGCCGTTATTGCCACGACGCTGACTTTGGCGGCAGTCTTCGTTCCAATTTCGTTTTTGCCGGGGCAGGCGGGTGGTCTGTTCCGTGAATTCGGCTTCGTGCTGGCAATTGCTGTTCTTCTGTCATCTGTTGTTGCGTTGACGCTTTGCCCCATGCTTGCCTCTCGCTTCCTCAAGGAAGGAAGTGGCGAAGACGGCGGCCACGGTCCGCTTTTCCTGCGTCGTATCGGCGGCGGGCTTGCGAACTTCTATAAAAAGACGCTGCACATTTGTCTGTCGGCGCCATTCGTTGTTGTGCTGGTGGCAATGCTTTTCGCAGGCGCATCCTTTATCGGCTACGGTCTGATCCGTCAGGAACTGACGCCTTCGGAAGATCGTGCCGTTGCACTGCTGCGCATCAACGGGCCCCGAGGGGCATCAGTGTGGAGTTCCTCCAGTCGCAGCTCGACAAGATTGAGGAAGCCGTCCAGTCTCTGCGCGATAGCGGTGAAATCATTACTACTTATGCCATCGCAGGTTCCGGCGGGTCGTCCAATAACGGCTTTGTTGTCCTGACGCTGGCACCGTGGAAGGAACGCGCGCGCAGCCAGCAGGAAATCATGGCTGACATTACCCAGCGCATCAAAGGCATAACCGCGGTGCGTATTTTTACTACCCAACCGAACAGCCTTGGTATCCGTGGTGCGGGCAACGGTTTGCAGTTTGCCATACTCGGTAGCGATTATGCCAAGCTACAGCCTGCCGCGCAGGCGGTCGTTGCTGCGCTGGAAAAGGATCCACGGTTCGTGCAGCCGCGACTGTCCGTCGAGCCGACCCAGCCGCAGCTTTCCGTCGAGATCAATCGCGAACGAGCATCCGATCTTGGTATCGACATTACAGGGCTTGCGAATGCTGTGCAGTCGGTACTCGACGGTCGCAAGATCGGATCGGTTTATGTCGGAGATCGCAGTTTTGATGTGAAACTCGTTGCCACCACCAACCCGATCAACGATCCGACCGATCTTGAAAACATATTCATGAAGACGACGGACGGTCGCTATGTGCCGATGTCGTCTATCGCTACGGTCGTTGAGAAAGCGGTTCCGCCACAGCTTGATCGCGAGACGCGTCAGCGCTCGGTGTCCATAACGACAAATCTGCGCGACGATTTCGCCTTGGGTGATGCCTATCAGGCGGCACAGGAAATCGCAGCGCCTTTGTTGCCGCCGGGAAGCCATATCATTCCGCTGGCGGAAGCTTCGACGCTCAGCGAAACATCAAGCGGCCCGGCAATGGTGTTCGGTTTTGCCATCATCATCATTCTTCTAGTGCTGGCAGCGCAGTTTGAAAGCTTTGTCAGTGCGCTGATCGTGATGGCGACGGTTCCTCTCGGGCTTGGTTGTGCGGTTTTTGCGATGCTGCTCACAGGTACGAGCCTGAACGTCTATAGCCAAATCGGTCTCGTGCTTCTGGTCGGCATCATGGCCAAGAATGGTATCCTGATTGTCGAATTCGCAGATCAATTGCGTGACAGGGGCTTGAGCGTTCGAGAAGCAATCGAGGAAGCATCCAACATTCGTCTTCGCCCGGTCTGTATGACGATGATCTGCGCCGTGCTTGGCGGTGTGCCGCTGGTTTTGGCAAGTGGCGCTGGCGCAGAAGCCCGTGTGGCTCTGGGCTGGGTCATTGTGGGTGGTCTTGGATTAGCAACGATTGCTACGCTTTATGTAACGCCGGTCGCCTATCTGCTGCTGGGACGCTTTACGCAGCCCAAAGCCGAAGAGGAAGCACGACTCGAAAGGGAGCTGAACTACGCCCTTAAAGGGAAGTCACAAAAGGGTGGCACGGCTGAACCGGCGGAATAGACAAAAAGAAACCGGCCTTTTGGGGCCGGTTTTTGCTGTTTTGAACCGGATCACTTCTTCATGGCGTCGGTTATCTTGGCTGTCCACGCGCCTTCCGGTTTCTTGGTGATGACGGGGTCGGAGCCACCGCCCAGAAGCGTTTCCACGGTGCGGTCGGCAGCCGCCACATCAAGGGTGCCATCGGAGCCGTCAACCAGCTTGCCGATTTCCTTGACCATACGTTCCTGAACCTCCTTGGTCTGAGCACCCGAAGCATCGTTGTCGAGTATGATATCAGCTGCTTCTCCGGGGTTCTCGGATGCGTATTTCCAGCCCTTCATTGAGGCGCGGACAAAACGGGCGAGCTTGTCGACCATTGCCGGATCATCTAGGCTCTTTTCCAGCACATAGAGACCGTCTTCCAGCGTGGCGACGCCTTGCTCTTCATATGGGAAGACCACAAGCTGATCGGCTGGAATGCCTGCATCAATCACTTGCCAATATTCATTATAGGTCATTGTAGAAATGCAGTCGGCCTGCTTCTGGATCAGCGGGTCGACGTTGAAGCCCTGCTTGAGCACGGTCACGCCATCCTTGCCGCCTTCGGTAGGAATTTTCAGATGGCTCATCCATGACAGGAACGGGTATTCATTGCCGCCGAACCAGACACCGAGCGTGCGACCCTTGAAGTCTTCCGGCTTGGTGATGTTGGTGTCCTTGCGGCAGGTCAGCATCATGCCGGATTTCTTGAAGGGCTGGGCGATGTTGACGAGCGGGACGCCTTTTTCGCGGGTCGCGAGCGCCGACGGCATCCAGTCAACCACAACATCCGCGCCACCACCGGCAATCACCTGCGGCGGAGCGACGTCCGGTCCGCCCGGCTTGATATCGACATCGAGATTTTCTTCCTCATAGAAGCCTTTGTCCTTGGCTACATAGTAACCGGCAAATTGCCCCTGCGTCACCCATTTGAGCTGCAAGGTCAGCTTGTCGGCTGCCATTGCCGAACTGCTCATAAGCGCGAGCGCCGGGCCGGCTGTTCCAAGGCATAAAGAAATTGCTTTTTTCATTTCAGTTCTCCTCTGGTTCTTTTTTTATTGCGCGCATTTTGCCCGAAAACCGGTTCCCACTTTTCGGAATGCGCTTTGGTCTGCCTTATTTTTGCAGATGCCAATTATTCAGGCTTATGCCCTCCTGTATGAAGGGTGCCAGAAAGTCATTCTGCGCTCGATCAGCGCGATCAGCCCATAAGAGAGCGATCCCGCAAGAGCAGCTACAAAGATTTCAGCCCAGACCATATCCACATTCATGCGCCCGATTTCCGCAGAGATGCGGAACCCCATGCCGACAATCGGCGTGCCAAAAAACTCCGCCACGATCGCTCCGATAAGTGCGAGGGTGGAATTGATCTTGAGAGCGTTGAATATGAACGGCATGGCTGCTGGAAGACGCAGCTTGAACAATGTCTGCCAGTAACTTGAGCCGTAGGTTTCCATCATGTCCCGTTCCATTGCCCCGGTACTGGCAAGGCCCGCGACCGTGTTCACCAGCATAGGGAAGAAGGTCATGATGATGACGACCGCTGCTTTCGATTGCCAGTCGAAGCCAAACCACATCACCATGATCGGTGCGACGCCCACGATTGGAAGTGCTGCAGCCAGATTGCCGAGCGGCAACAGGCCTTTACGCAGGAATGGAATCCGGTCGGCGATGATGGCGGTTATGAAACCGAGGCCGCATCCCGCCACATAGCCGATGATGACGGCCTTCAGAAAGGTCTGTCGGAAATCCGCCCAGAGAATTGGTACGGACGCCGTTATGCGTGCCCAGATTGCTGATGGTGCTGGAAGGAGAACCTGAGGAATAGCGAAAAGCCGGACGGTTACTTCCCAGAGCAATAACATTGCGATGCCAAAGAGCGCTGGCACTGCGATATCCAGAAGCTTTTGGCCCAAAGGGTTACGGGTCTTGAGACTTGCGACCCAGCCCACAACCAGCCATGAAACAGCTATTAGCGCTATGACGGATAGGATGCCTGTCATCATGTGGCTGCTCTTTCCGGCTTTACACCCATGCGTCGGTTCACAAGCTGTGCCGCGACGCCAATCAGCGCAACCAGCACAGCAGCCATCAGAGCAGCGGCAACAAGTGCTGCCCATATCTGCACGGTCTGGCCATAGTACGAGCCTGCAAGAAACCGGGCACCAAGACCGGCAACTGCACCGGTTGGCAATTCACCGACGATAGCCCCCCACAAGGCTGATCGCGACGGCGATCTGCATCGATGTGAACAGGAATGGCATGGCCGCAGGCCAGCGCAGTTTCCAGAACACCTGCGATCTTGATGCATTATAGGTGCGCATGAGGTCGAGATGCATCACATCAGGCGATCTCAGCCCTTTCACCATACCGACCGCAACCGGGAAGAAAGAGAGATAGGTCGAGATGATAGCCTTGGGCAGCAAGCCCGATATGCCAATGGCATTCAGGACCACGATAATCATCGGCGCGATGGCAAGGATCGGGATCGTTTGTGAGGTGATGATCCATGGCATCAGGCTCTTGTCGAGTGTGCGGGAATGAACGATTCCGACTGCAAGAAGAACCCCAGCGCCGACCCAAGCACAAAACCGAGCAGGGTAGACGATAATGTGACCCATCCGTGATAGATCAGGCTGCGCTTGGAACTCGGTTTGACCCCAAAGACGGTTTTCCAGATTTCTTCAGCTACTTGATGCGGTGCGGGCAGGACCGGACGGTCCTGATGCATCGTATTGGCAACAAGCGTCGAGAAAGTGATTTCTGTCCCTGCGCGTGTCGCCTGATCACGCTCAAACGGGGCGTTGAGCACCGCCGCCGCCGTACCAAAGCGCAATAATGACTGCGAGTATAGTCGCCACGGGGATAAATCTGTCGTGCAGAAAGCCTTTCATGGCCGATCTCCAGCACGATGCCGTTGAAAAGCGTCCTTATTCATGGATGTGCCCCAAACGCAAACCCTCACGGACGCGGTGGGCAATTTTCAGGAACGCTTCGGACTCCCTGATTTCAAGTGGTCTGTCCCGGCCAAGATCGCAATCGATGATTTCATGAATGCGGCCCGGGCGCGGGCTCATGACAACGATCTTGGTTGAGAGAAACACCGCTTCCGGGATGGAGTGTGTGACGAAAATCACTGTTTTGCGGGTTGCTGCCCAAAGCTTGAGAAGCTGTTCGTTGAGGTGATCGCGCACGATTTCGTCCAGAGCGCCGAAGGGCTCGTCCATCAGCAGCATATCAGGATCGAATGATAATGCGCGGGCTATCGATGCGCGCTGTTGCATGCCACCGGAAAGCTGCCGGGGATATTTTTGTCAAAGCCTGAGAGATTGACGAGCGCGAGGTTCTTTTCGATCCGCTCGCGCCGTTCTGCCTTGGAGAACCTCATAATCTCCAGCGGCAGGCTGATATTGTCTTCGATGGTGCGCCACGGAAACAGAGCGGCCGCCTGAAATACGTAACCATAGGACCGGTCGAGACGGGCTTGCTCCGGTGTTTTGCCGTTGACCGTGACAGAACCTGATGTCGGTTCCTCCGTGTCGGCCACCACACGCATCAGCGTAGTCTTGCCGCATCCCGAAGGTCCGATGAAGGAAACGAACTCGCCGCGCTTGACGGCAAGATCAATATTGGACAGCGCATGGACAGGTCCGTCATTCGTCTCGAAGACGAGCGACAAGTCTTTGATGTCGATCACTGTCTGCGCATTTGCCTCGCCCTCTCCGGGGCCATGCTGTCATTCAAGTTCATGCGTGGTTCCCGAAGCTGGACGATGGCCATGTCTCAGACCCCTATCGGCATATGTTCGGCGCTGCGTTCCACCTTGCGCGGCGCAACGATTTCCTTCCATTGTGACAGCGCCCGATTGACGGCACCGTTCGGCTCGCGCTCGACGAAGCGCCCGTCACTGGCTCTGCCGTGACGTGTCCCTTGTCGAAAGCGATACGTCCGCGTGAAAGCGTCGTCCTCGGCAGGCCCTTGAGCTCAAAACCTTCAAACACGTTGTAATCAATCGAGGAAAGCTGTGTTTGTGCAGAAACCTTCTTGATTGCCTCCGGATCCCAGATGACAAGATCAGCGTCAGCACCCGGCAGCACTGCGCCTTTCTGCGGATAGATGTTCAAGATCTTGGCAATGTTTGTCGAGGTGACAGCAACAAATTCATTTGGCGTCAGGCGACCAGTGCGCACGCCGCGCGACCACAACACAGGCATACGTTCTTCCAGACCACCCGTTCCATTCGGAATCTTGGTGAAATTGCCGATGCCGTAACGCTTCTGTTCAGTAGTGAATGCGCAATGGTCGGTTGCAACGCATTGCAGGCTTCCGGCCGCAAGGCCGGCCCAGAGACTATCCTGATTGACCTTGTCACGGAATGGCGGCGACATCACCCGGCGTGCCGCATAATCCCAATCCTTGTTATGATATTCGCTTTCGTCCAGCGTCAGATGCTGGATCAGCGGCTCGCCGAACACGCGCATACCCTTTTGCCGGGCGCGGCGGATCGCTTCATGGCTCTGTTCGCAGGAAACATGCACGACATAGAGCGGAACGCCTGCCTGATCGGCAATCATGATCGCGCGATTGGTTGCTTCACCCTCCACTTCCGGCGGACGTGAATAGGCATGGGCTTCCGGTCCGTCATTGCCTTCGGCCATCAGCTTGGCTTGTAACTGCGCAACGATATCGCCGTTTTCAGCATGGACGAGCGGCATGGCGCCCAGTTCAGCACAACGCTGGAACGATGCGAACATCTCGTCATCATTCACCATCAACGCGCCCTTATAGGCCATGAAGTGTTTGAAGGTGTTGATGCCGCGCTTCACCACTTCGGCCATTTCGTTGAACGTGCGCTCGTTCCAGCCGGTAATCGCCATGTGGAACGAATAATCGGTGCGCGCCTTGCCAGCCTTCTGGAACCACTCCTGAAGCGCGTCGAGCAGATTGCCCTCAGAATCGGGCAGCACGAAATCGACCACCATCGTCGTCCCGCCGGAAAGGGCAGCCGCCGTTCCAGTATCGAAATCGTCGGAAGAATAGGTCCCCATGAAGGGCATTTGCAGATGGGTGTGCGGGTCGATACCACCCGGCATGATATAACAGCCGGATGCATCTATGACTTCATCGCCGGAGAGATTGTCGCCGACAGCAACGATCTTTTCGCCTTCGATGAGAACATCGGCTTTAAAGGTGCGGTCAGCCGTGATGACGGTTCCGCCTTTGATGACCTTTGCCATTGTTCGTCGTTCCCCTTTTTGGTTTTGTTGCGAACAGTAGCAGTAGTGGATGGTTGTGAAATCAGCTTACAATTTCAGCAGTCTCCAATACCGCATGCAGAAGCACGTCGGTTCCCGCCGACGCCCATTCCTTCGAAATATCCTCGTCTTCATTATGGCTGAGCCCGTCCACGCATGGGCACATGACCATGGCCGTTGGTGCGACGCGATTGACCCAGCAGGCATCGTGGCCTGCGCCGGAAACGATGTTGCGATGGCTGTAGCCTAGCCGCTCTGCTGCATTGCGGATCGCCACCACACAACCATCATCAAAGGTCACCGGGTCGAAATGTCCGGCCACTTCAATCTCGATGCCGATGTCCAGTTCTGCGGCAATCTTCGGCGCTTCCTTTTCAAACCGCGTTTTCATGTCATCCAGCACATCCCGGTTGGGCGAACGGAAATCCACGGTGAAAACGATCTGACCCGGAAGCACATTGCGTGAATTGGGTGAAACGTCGATATGGCCGACGCCGCCAACTGCATCCGGCTGGTGGGACATGGCGATTTCGTTGACGAGCTGCAGCATCTTGCCGAGGCCAAGGCTCGCATTCTTTCGCATCTTCATAGGCGTAGAGCCGGTATGCGCCTCCTTGCCGGTTAAGGTCACCTGCAGCCACCACAGCCCCTGACCGTGCGTGACAACACCGATATCCTTGTGCTCAACTTCAAGGATTGGTCCCTGTTCGATATGAAGCTCGAACATCGCATGGATTTTGCGCTGCCCGACCGGTTCATCGCCTTTCCAGCCGATGCGCTCCAGTTCGTCTCCGAATTTCTTGCCTTTGGCGTCGGTGCGCTGATAGGCCCAGTCCTGCTTGTGGACACCAGCAAAAACACCGGATGAGAGCATCGCCGGGGCAAATCGTGTGCCTTCCTCATTCGTCCAGTTGACGACGACGATTGGCCGCTTTGTCTTGATATTCATATCGTTGAGCGTGCGCATGACTTCGAGGCCGCCGAGCACGCCCAGCACGCCATCGAATTTACCGCCCGTCGGCTGCGTGTCGAGATGGCTGCCCATATAGACCGGATCGGCATCCGTATCTTCGCCGGGGCGGAAGAAGAACATATTCCCCATCGTGTCTACGCCCATGGAAAGTCCGGATTTTTCGCACCAGCTCTGAAACAGTTTGCGGCCTTCGCCGTCCTCATCGGTCAAGGTCTGGCGGTTATTGCCACCGCGCACACCCGGGCCGATCTGGGCCATGTCCATCAGACTGTCCCAAAGACGATCGCCATTGACTCTAAGATTGCTGGTGAGCACCATGCGCTCTGCCTCCGCATTATGTATGTGCGTTTAAATTCGGGCCATTATACTTCTAGCCCGTATCCACCCGCCAATATATGTTCCCACGACCCGGCTCTTTGGCCACAATATTCTTGCCTTGCGGCCAAAAACTTGACTAGTTGGTCAAATTGCAGGCTAGAAGAGCGTTTGAATATGGTCAAGCGCTTTTGAAAAATTCTACACTGCTGAAAGGTGTCAAATGGCCACAGCTCCTTCAGACTCACGAACCGACACGGTTGAAAACGAGAAGATGTCGAACGACAAGTCGGAAGGCGCGACGCGCATTCAGGGTATAAATCGCAGGCTTATCCTCGATGCAGCGCTGGAGGTTTTTCCGCCTATGGCTTTCGCGGTTCGACGGTCGACCAGATCGCCGAGAAGGCAGGCATGTCGAAGCCAAACCTGCTTTATTATTTCCCGCGCAAGCAGAATATTTATGTGACCGTGCTGGAAGATACGCTTGCCACCGGCTGGAGCCTTTCGAACACATTAATCCGGACGGTGATCCGCTGGAAGAATTGCGGCGCTACATTGCTGTGAAGCTTGAAATGTCGGCGAAGAAACCGGAGGCTTCGCGCCTTTTCGCCAATGAGATACTGCATGGCGCTCCGGCGATTTCTGACTTTCTCAAAGGGCACCTGAAGCAACTGGTCGATGAAAAAGCGGCAGTCATTCATCGATGGATTGCTGAAAAACGCTTGGCTCCGGTCGATCCTTATCATCTGATTTTCACCATATGGGCGGTAACGCAGCACTATTCGGATTTTTCCGTGCAGGTCGGGGCCGTTCTCGGCAGGCGGTCGGAGGAGGCCGGTTTTTATGATGAGACGGCCAAAGCGGTGAGTGCCATTATTCTTGACGGAATCCGCCCACGAAACGAAAATTCGTCATCATGAAAACGATTCTTATTGCAGCAGCCATTGTCCGTGATGAAGCGGGCCGTTTCCTCCTCGTGCGCAAGCGCGGCAGCGAGATTTTCTTCCAGCCGGGCGGCAAGATTGATGCGGGCGAGCAGCCTGAAACAGCCCTTATCCGCGAAATCGAGGAGGAACTCGGCATTCGCATTGCCGAGAGCCAGTTAAGCTATGCTGCGAAAATGTCAGCGCCTGCAGCTAACGAGCTCGACGCCACGGTTGAAGCCAAGTTGTTTCATCTCACGCTGAAGGAAGGGCAGGTGCCTGCCGCTTCCAGCGAGATTGAAGAACTGATCTGGATCAAAGCTGGCGATCAAAGCCGTCCCGTTGCCCTGCTTTCGCAGAGCATTCAGGCGCGGTTTTCGGATGCAGTTTAAGCACTCTCGACGCGATTTCCTTCGCGATCGAACAGATGGAGATGCTGTGCCGGGAAGCTCACCTGAATGGAACCCTGCGCATGAAGCGCATCGCGATCCAGCGTGAAAATCTTGAACGGCAATCCATGCAGGCTGAGATGCAGAATAATGCCGAAGCCAGTCGGCTCGACCAGATCGACACCAGCCGTCAGACCTGCTGAATTCTCGATATGCACATGCTCGGGACGAACGCCGAGTGTGGCGTTCGCGCCATCCTTGAGTTTTACGGGCTGCGGCAATGCGATGAGCGTGCCGTCCTTGAGTTTCAGACGCGGGCCACTATCCTGTTCAAGATAGGTCACATCGAGGAAGTTCATGGCGGGTGAGCCGATGAAACCTGCCACGAAGAGATTGGCCGGGTGGTCATAAAGCTCAAGTGGAGAGCCGACCTGCTGCACCACACCGCCATGCATGGCGACGATACGATCGGCCAAAGTCATGGCTTCGATCTGGTCATGTGTCACATAGATGGATGTGGCGTTCAGCTCGCCATGCAGTTTCTTGATTTCGGCACGCATCTGCTCGCGCAGGCGTGCATCGAGGTTGGAAAGCGGTTCGTCAAGAGGAAGAAGGCCTTGGGCTGACGCACAATGGCGCGCCCCATGGCAACACGCTGACGCTGACCACCGGAAAGCGCTTTCGGGCGTCGTTCCAGCAAAGGCTCAAGGCCAAGTTTGGCGGCGGTCGATTTGATGGCGCTTGCGATCTTTTCTTTCGGCGTTTTACGCAGCCGCATACTGTAGCTCATATTGTCGGCAACACTCATATGCGGGTAGAGCGCATAGGACTGAAACACCATCGCAATATCGCGGTCTTTAGGTGCCAGTTCATTGACGCGCTTGCCACTGATCTGCACCTGACCGGCGGTGATGTCTTCAAGGCCTGCAATCATGCGCAGCAATGTGGATTTGCCACAGCCTGACGGGCCGACCAGCACGATGAATTCGCCATCTTTGATCTCAAGGTCAACGCCGTGCAGAACAGCATGTTCGCCATAGCTTTTGCGGACTGACTGAATATCGATGGAAGCCATAGGGAAAAATCCTTTCAGCCTTTGACCGCGCCAGCCGTGAGGCCCTGCACGAGATATCGTTGAATGAGGAAGAAGAAGAGACAGGCCGGGATTAGCGCGAGCACGCCCGCTGCCATCATCTGTCCGAAATCGACCGAGAACTTTGAGACGAAGCTCAAAAGCCCGACCGGGAACGTGGCTGAATCATTGCCGGAAATCAGCATCAGCGCGAACAGAAGCTCGCTCCACGCTGCGGTGAAAACAAAGCCGAGCGTTGCTGCAATACCGGGCAGGGTTAGCGGCAGGATGATCTGGCGGAAAGCCATGAACTGCGTTGCACCGTCGATCTTGGCGGCTTCTTCGAGATCCTTCGGAATGCCGTCGAAGAACGATTGCATCAGGAAGGTTGCAAAAGGCACATTGAATGCCGAATAGACGATGATGAGGCCGATCAGGCTGTTGGTGAGACCGAGCGGCGCCATGATCTTGTAGATCGGCGCGATCAGCATCACGAGCGGAAACATCTGCGTCAGCAGCATCAGCGCTACAATCCAGTATTTGGCACGGAAGTTGAACCGTGAAAGCGCATAGCCGGACAGCGATGCCAGTAGCGTAACGATGATAGCGGTTGAGCCGGACACGATCAGGCTGTTGCGGAAGAACAGCGGAAATGAGCTGTTATTCAACACATGGCTGAAGTGATCGAACGTCATGCGTGATGGCCAGAGCCGCACGCCTTCGCTGTAAAGCAAATCATTGGGCGTGACGGAAACCTTCACCAGCCAGAAGATCGGAAACAGCGCGAACAGAACAAACAGCAGAATGGCAATGCGATGCGCGCCGACAAGGAGGAGTTTACGGTTGGTCATGGCCTCAGTCCTTGCTCAGCAGCGTCTGGCGCAACAGCACGATGAGCATTGAATAGACCATCAGCAGGACAAGCAGGACCATCGCAATAGCCGAGGCGTAGCCGAAATCGAGCCGTTTGAAGGCCTGCGTGAAGATGTAGCTGGCGACGATCTGTGTCCGGTCGGCAGGGCCGCCACCGGTCATCACGACAATCAGATCGGCACTGTTGGCGATCCAGACGGTGCGCAGCAAAATGGTGATAGCCATGGTTGGCGCAAGGTAAGGAAGCGTGATCGAGAGAAAACGCTGCACGGGGCCAGCGCCATCGATCGCTGCTGCTTCATAAAGATCGCGCGGGATAGCCTGCAAGGCGGCCAGCATGGTGATGGCAAAGAACGGAATACCCCACCACACACCGGCGGTAATGATACCCCACATGGCCAGATTAGGGTCGGACAGGATGTTGTCTGGTGCGCTCAGAATGCCGATTGCATGTAGCCAGTGTGGCAGCGGGCCGATCACCGGATTAAACAGCCATGCCCAGTTAAGGCCGGTGAGGAAAGTCGGCACAGCCCATGGCAGGAAGATCAATGCCTGCGCAATGCCGCGTCCGGCAAATGGTTTGTCGAGCAGCAGGGCAAGAATAAGCCCGAACACGAATTGCAGCAGCACCGAACAGCCAGTCCACCAGAGTGTGTTCTTCAAGGAACGATAGAAAGCCTGATCCGTCGCAAGTTCGCGGAAATGATCAAGCCCTACATAGCCACCCGAAAACGGGTTAAGCAACTGAATGTCGCGAAAGGCATAGGAGACGCCGAGGACCAGCGGAACCAGCATGATGGCGCCGATAAGGATCAGTGCGGGGGCACTGTAGAGATAAGGTTCGGAGGCGTGCGCAAGTCGCTGCAGAAAGCTGCGGCGGTCCTGCCTTGGCACGTCGTTGCGCACCGGGGCCTTTATGGAAGCGGTGTCATTCATCATTTTTCCCTTCGCGGGGCTGCATCATTCGCTTCGCAGGCGCGGTTGTTCCACGCCCGCAAGCTGTTCATGGTGCTATTGCTTTGAAAGGTGCTTCTGTTGTGCCTTGGTCAGATATTCAGCCCACTGGTCGGCCAGCTGATCCGGCGTAATGTCACCGAGAAGCGCTTCCTGCGAGGTCTTGATGACGAGCGAATCCTTGAAGAAGGCAAATTCTTCCAGATAGGTCGGCATGACGGTCGGAACGACGTTCTTGTCAGCCAGTTCATCGAACCAGCCCTTGAACTGCTCGCCGCTATAGAACGGATCGTTCTGAGCAGATTTGAGAACCGGCAATGCACCGGTGCGCTTGTTCCATTCAATATTGCCTTCCGGACCTTCAAGCATCGAGATCAGCTTCCGGGAGAGGTCCTTGTTCTTGCTGGCGCTCATCATCGACCAGCCGGCAAAACCGATGGTCGGGAAGGTCTTGCCGTCCGGGCCCTTTGGCATGATGGTGACGCCGAAATCTTCCGGCTTCATGCGTTCGGCAATGGCGATCAGTGCATCCGGGTCTTGGTTGAGGAAGGCGCAGGTGCCGCTATAGAAACCGGCGACGGTTTCGTTGAAGCCCCAGTTAACGCTGTCCTTCGGTGCAAGGCCGTTCTTGTAGAGATCGACCATCCGGTGATGCCCTTTTTCCAGCCTTCGCTGTTCATGGTCGAGGTGCCGTCTTCGTTGAAGAACTTACTTATTGTCACCGGCCATGGATGCGGCAAAAATCACCCAGCCATTGAGGCCACCGGGGCCACCACGCATACAGAAGCCGGACTTGCCGGGAAGGGCTGCGATCTTTTGGAGGCTTCGACAAATTCGTCCATCGTCTTTGGCGGCTCGGACACACCAGCCTCAGACAGCAGCTTCTTGTTGTAGAACATGGCGTTCAGATAGAAGCCGTAAGGCAGCGTATAGGCTGTGTTGTTGACGCTGCGGCCAAGCTCAAGCGCGCGCTCGGTCAGGTCTGGCGTGGTTTCCCACTTTTCGAGATATGGCTCGAGGTTTTCCAGCATGCCATTATTGGCATAGAGCGACACCCATGTGTCCGGCATTTCCATGACGTCAGGAATTTCACCTGCCGAAACCATGGTCGCGAATTTCTGGAAGGATTCACCCCATGGCAGCGAAATGATTTCGACCTTGGTGCCCGGATTGGCTGCCTCAAACTTGGCAACGATGGATTCAAGCGTCTTGGTGCGCTCCGGGCTGGTAATGACTTCAACAAGCTTCAGATTGGTATCGGCAAGCGCCGTACCGCTTAAAAGCATGGTTGCGAATGCGGCTGCTATTAGTTTTTTCATTACAGTTCCCCTTATTGCTCCTCACTAGATATTCGTTATTCGGTCGATGCTGCGAGCGCTCCTTCAATATCCCGCCACAGCGCTTCCGTTCCTTCCAGTCCGACATGCAGGCGCACGGAGCGCGGGTCGATGCCGAACGTATGTGCCGAATTTGGCTGTGCTTTCTGCTGCAGCACGACTTCGCCCGGCACGATCAGGCTTTCATGTCCGCCCCAGCTCACGCCGAGCTTGAACAGATCGAGATGATTGCAGAATTCGCGAATGTTCACGCCTTCCCGAAAGATGACCGAGAACAGGCCGGACGTGCCCCTTGAGCCCCGCAGGCAGACGATTGGCGAGTGCCGGGTGGCAGACGGTTTCAACCACATCCAGCGCCTGAAGACGCTTCGCAATTTCCAGTGCCGAAGCCTCATGCGCCTTCATGCGCGTCGGCAAGGTGCGCATACCGCGCACCAGAAGCCACGCATCAAACGGTGAAAGCTTGCCGCCGAGATATGGATAGGTTTCTGCGCGGATTGCATTGATCAGCTCTTTCGAGCCCGTCACGACACCGGCCACGACATCGCTATGGCCACCAAGATATTTCGATGCTGAATGCACGACGAGGTCAACGCCAAGCGCCAGCGGGCGCTGGAAGATCGGGCTGGCCCAGCTGTTGTCGATGATGCTCAACACGCCATGCTGTTTGGCAATCGTTGCCAAGACGCCGACATCATGGGCTTCCATGACCCAGCTCGTCGGGCTTTCCATATAGAAGAGCTTTGCACCGGGCAGGGCTTTTGCAACCGCTTCCTCGTCACGTCCGTCGACATAATCGACCTGCACCTGCATACGCTTCACAATGGTGCCAAACAGGCGGAATGCATCCGGGTAGACATGACGTACCGCAACAATGCGATCACCGGGATTGACGAAGGCCAGCACACTTGAAGAGATCGCAGCCATGCCGCTGGCAAAGCCCAGCGCGTCTTCGCCGCCTTCGAGTTTTGCCAGCATTTCTTCAAATGCCCGCACGGTCGGATTGAGGCCGCGCGTGTAGATTGGGCGAACCTTTTCGCCGCGATAAGAGGCGACCATGTCGTCATAGCTTGGGAAGGTGAAAAGCGAGGTCTGCACGATGGGTGGAACCACGGCGTCGTAGGCATTGCTTTCATCATGAGCAACCGTAAGTGCTGCAAAATCCAGCGGATCCATCCCGTCGGTCATTTGGACATTTCCTTGATGTCTTCCTCGACAATGCCGAGGATCTTGAGTGTTTTCCTGCCGTGCGGCTTCAGGGTCCTGAGCCACGATGGCGTTAAAAAGCGTGCGGTGGAACGGAAAGGTCCGCCGCGCGAAGTCGATCCGCTCGAACGGATGATCCCAGAAGTGCAAGAAGGCTTCACGCATCTGTTCGAGCAATTGTCTGAAAAGCGGATTATGGGTCGCGTCGTAAATGGCGAGGTGAAACGCCAGATCTTCGGGGCCCGACGTGCCTTCCGAGATGTGAACGCGTTCCATCTCATTGAGATTGCGTTCGATGATGACGAGGTCTTCCGCCGTGCGTTTGCGCGCGGCGACCATGCTGGCCTCGGCTTCGATGCCACGGCGCACTTCAAGCGATTGCAGCAATGCATCGCGCAATTGCGCGGGGTCGAATGAGAGAGGCATATGAATGGTTGCCGCCGAAATCGGCTTGAGCAGATAGGTGCCGCTGCCTTTGCGGGCTTCGATCACACCCAGAGCCTGAAAGTGCCGGATTGCTTCGCGAATGGTGGAGCGCCCCACGGCCAGCGCGGTCATCAATTCGCGTTCGGCGGGAAGGCGATCTCCGGCCTGAAGCTGCGCTGTCGCGATGTAGTTGGCGAGCGCATCCGTTACCTGTCGGGCGCGATCCATCGGCGGTAATGGAGCTATCTGCAGCAGCCTGCGATCTTTCATTCTACCTCCATTTAACAGATTGGCTCAGAGATCAGCCCAGAGTCTCTACGCGCAATCAGGTCAGAGCCGATTCCCTTATTGGTTCTTAAATTGGTCTGACATCATAGTAATATCGACAGGAATTTGCGGCTGTCAAGAACGGTTTATTTGCACGTGAATAGACTGTTCGCATGCGCATGCTTTTCCGATTGCGCTTCGGCAAGCTTGCTCCTATCAATCGGGAAAGAGGAGTGTGGCATGTTGCATGCCGCGATGGAGGAAATACCCATGCATTTGAATGCATCCGAGAAACGGACGCTTGGCCGTACCAGCCTGACTGTAACCGCGCTTGGTCTGGGAACCGCGCCTTTGGGCGGGCTTTATGCCCCGGTTTCGCGTGCTGATGCGGACGCTTTGCTGGAAGCCGGTTGGGAGAGCGGTATCCGTTATTTCGACAGCGCACCAATGTATGGTTATGGCCGATGCGAGCACCTTCTTGGCGATATGCTGCGCGAAAAGCCCGAACGCGCTGTCGTTTCAACCAAGGTCGGGCGTCTGATGACCAATGAACGCGCTGGTCGCACGCTGCCGCCATCGCCGCCAAAGAATCCGCTCGATTCGGGCTGGCATAATGGCCTCAATTTCCGTGAGGTTTTCGATTACAGCTATGACGGCGTCATGCGCAGCTTCGATGACAGCCAGCAGCGCCTCGGCTTTCCGGAAATCGATCTTCTGTATGTCCATGACATCGGCCGCGTAACCCATGCCGACAGGCATGAGTTTCACTGGAACGCGCTGACCGGGGGCGGTGGTTTTCGTGCGCTGACCGAGTTGCGCGCGGCAGGTAATATCAAGGGCTTTGGTCTTGGTGTGAACGAATGGCAGATCATTCGCGATGCGCTGGAAGAAGCCGATCTCGACTGCTCGCTTCTCGCGGGCCGCTATTCACTGCTTGATCAGGTTTCGGAAAAAGAGTTCCTGCCGCTAGCGCAAAAGCGTGGCATGGCGCTGGTGATTGCTGGTGTGTTCAACTCCGGCATTCTGGCAGCACCGCGCGGCGGAGAACGGAAGTTCGATTATGCCGACGCGTCTGATGAAATCATTGCTCGCACCAATCGCCTGCATGATATTTGCGATCAGTTTAATGTGCCGCTTGCCGCTGCCGCCATGCAGTTTCCGTTGAGGCATGAGGCCGTCAGCTCCATTCTGATCGGTGTACGTTCACCTGAACAGATCAGGCAAAATGTGGTCTGGTTCGAGCAGTCGATCCCGGATGAGCTCTGGACCATGCTTCGCTCGGAAGGCCTCATTTCCTGATCATGACTTCCAAAATTCTCTGTGTCGGTGCCCTCACAATGGACACCATTTTCCGCCTCGACACGCTTCCCGAACAGGCAGGCAAATATCTGCCGCGCGAAGCGGTCGAGATTGCAGCTGGCATGGCCTCGAGCGCCGCTGCCGCGATTGCCCGGCTTGGCGGGGACGTGGCGCTCTGGGCTTCTGCCGGGGTTGATCCAGTGGGCGATCGCGCCGTCGCAGAACTGGAAGCCGAAGGCATTGATTGTTCCTATATCCGACGGCTGGAAGGCGCACGCACGGCATTTTCTTCGATCTTCGTCGATGCGAATGGTGAACGCATTATCGTGCCGTTTTATGATCGCAAACTTGCGAGCCCGTCTGATCCGGTGCCGCCGATTGTGGCGCGAGCCTATGCGGCTGTAATGACCGATGTGCGCTGGCCATGGGCTGCTGAAACTGCGCTGCGTGCTGCGCGCGATGCCGATATTCCGGCCATTCTGGATGCCGATACCGCACCCGTCGAACTGTTGGAAACGCTGCTGCCGCTTGCAACTCATATTGTTGCATCGGAGCCTGCTGCCATCAGCGTCGCGGGCACGGCGGATTTGCGTGAATGTGTCCGTATTCTTGCCAATCGCTATGGTGTCTTCACGTCTGTCACGGCTGGAGTGGATGGTTGCTATTGGGCCGACGGTGCTGGTCAATCCGTTTCGCATGTGGCTGGTTTCGAGGTGGATGCAGTCGATACGCTGGCTGCAGGCGACGTGTTCCATGGCGCTTTCGCGCAAGGTCTGGTGGGGGAAAGCCGATGACCGACATCATCTGCTTTGCCAATGCTGCCGCCGCCATCAAATGCGCGCGCTTTGGCGGACGTGCCGGTTCGCCAAGCAAAACAGAAGTTCTTTCCTTCATCGAAACCGGCGTTGTTCCAGTCCGATAAATTGAGCGTCTCCTGTCGTCCCTCTCCCTCCCTCATCATGAGCTGGTGCGAAGGACGAGGGGAGGCATTTGTTCATTTTCCTCGTCCTTCGAGGCGCTGTTTTCAACAGCTTCTCAGGATGAGGGAAGGAGAGGCCAGCGCTCGAATTCTGCATTCTTCCACGTTCTCCCAAAATCATGCGATTGCACACTGAACTCGAATTGACTCTTTACTAACATGTTAGTATGTGCAAGCTTAAAGTTCAAATTTGGGAGGAGCCAGTTTTGGCGCACAATCATTCAGGGCAGGAGCGTTTCGGGCTCTCTGCAGCGCTTACGACGCCATTCGATGCAGATGGCAAAATCGATGTCAGCCGTGCGCTGAAGCACGCACGCGCACGCCTCGACAGCGGCTGCTCAAGCGTAACCTTGTTTGGCACCACCGGCGAAGGGTCATCGATTGCCGATGCTGAGCGCGCAGCACTTCTCGACGCCTTCATCGCGCAGGGTTTCCCGGCTTCGAACATTGTTGTTGGCGTCATGGAAAACTCGATTGCCGATGCGGTCCTGCAGTCAGCCGATGCGCTGCGTCGCGGCTGCAAGGCTATTCTTCTGGCACCGCCTTCCTATTTCAAGAATCTCTCCGACGAAGGTCTGTTCAACTGGTTTTCAGCGGTGTTCAAAGGTCTGGGCAGCAATGCCCGCAGCATTATTCTCTACAACATTCCATCGGTTACCGCCGTAGAGCTTTCGGTCGATCTGATCAGCCGCCTGCGCGCAACTTTCGGTGACATCATCATCGGCGTGAAGGATTCGTCCGGTAACTGGGCCTATACGGAAAAGTTGCTTGCTGCGCACAAAGACATTGCGATCCTGATCGGCGATGAACGTGATCTTGCAGCCGGTGTGCGTCTCGGCGGGCAGGGTGCAATTTCCGGCATGGCCAATCTGTTCCCGGATCGCCTTTTGCGCATGATCAACGAGGGTCAGGACGATGCCGAACTGGTCGGCGCAGTACAGCAATTGCTGAACTATCCGGTAACGCCTGCGGTCAAGGCCATGGTGGCGCGTCATACGGGTGACAAGGAGTGGCGTCGCGTACGTGCACCGCTGATTTCACTGAATGATGCGGATTTCGATGCAATCGGCAGTGTATTCGACCGTTTGCATATGGCAAAAGCAGCTTAAGGGCGGCATAAGCAAACGGGACTAAGAGGGGACAGGCTTTGGCAGACGATCACAACGAACCAGTAAAATTGCGGGATAAGGCTTATCAGAGCTTCACCCAGCATTTGCTGGCGCGTGATTTTCATCCGGGCCAGTTCGTTTCGCAGCGCCAGCTCGTCACCATGACGGGCTTGCCACTGGGCGCGATCCGCGAACTGATCCCGCGCCTTGAGGCGGAAGGTCTTATCAAGACAGTGCCGCAGCGCGGGCTTCAGATCGCTCATATCGACCTCAATCTGATCCGCGAAGCGTTTCAGTTCCGCCTTTTCATCGAAAAGGAGTCGATTGCCATCTTCTGTCAGGCGGCTTCCGATGAGCTGTTGCGTTCGTTGCGCGCTGAACATGAAGACACTCTCAATCGCGCAATGAGCGAAGGTGAAACGCCGGAGCTTGAAGAACGGGCGCAGAATATCGACTGGAGCCTGCACGACACAATTGTCGGCTCGCTCGATAATGAGATCATCTGGCGTGCTTACCAGACCAATACGATCAAGATGCGCCTGATCAATCAGGAGCGCTTCCGCATCACCGGGCGTGTTATCCCGGTCATGCAGGAGCATCTCGCTGTCCTTGCTGCAATCGAAACACGCGATCCGCAGACAGCCATGGATGCCATCGCCGTTCACATCAACAATGCACGGAAGCTGGCTTTGCAGATTTAACAAACCGGGGCCGCGCAAGAGGAGTTGCCGGGCCAGAAGAATGATAGGGCCAAGAAGCCATAGGGGAGGAGCATGTAATGAATCTATTACGTCCAACACGTCGTCAGTTTCTGGCGGGAACAGCGGCCATCGCCGCCTCGGGTGTCACGGGCATTAGCCCATCTTTCGCGCAGTCGGGCGCCCAGTCGACCGTTGACTGGAAGAAGTATGCTGGCACCACGCTTGAAGTAAATCTCATCAAGAGCCCGCGCGGCGAAATCCTTCAGAAATATCAGAAGGAATTCGAAGAGCTCACCGGCATCAAGGTCAATTCCGAGCAGATGCCGGAACAACAGCAGCGCCAGAAGGCGGTGATCGAGCTGACGTCTGGTCGTCCGAGCTTCGATGTCATTCACATCAGCTATCACGTTCAGAAGCGTCAGTTTGAAAAGGGTGGCTGGCTTGCTGACCTCAACCCGTTCCTGAAGGACCCGACGCTGACCGATGCATCACTCGCAGAAGATGATTTCGCGAGCGCTGGCCTGACATTCGCGAAGGATGCCAATGGCCGCTTTGGCGCGCTGCCTTTCTCGGTCGATTACTGGATCATCTACTGGAACAAGGAACTTTTTGCCGCCAAGGGCATCGAATTCCCGAAGACTTTTGAAGAATTGGTTGCGGCTGCAGAAGCGCTCACTGATCCATCAACCAGAACCTATGGTTTTGTCGCACGCGGCATGAAGAATGCCAATGCGCCGGTCTATACCAGCCTCCTGCTCGGCTATGGCAAGCAGTCGGTTGACGCGGACGGCAATCTGCAGACGGATTCGGCTGAAGGCATTGAAGCCGCCAAGCTCTATCAGCGCCTGATGACCAAATCGGCACCTCCCGGCGTTGCGGGCTTCAACTGGGCTGAATGCCAGTCGAACTTCCTGCAGGGCCGTGTCGGCATGTGGCTCGACGGTATCGGCTTTGCGCCACCGCTCGAAGACCCGAACAAGTCGCGTGTTGTCGGCAAGGTTGGTTATGGCGTCATGCCAGCAGGCCCGAATGCACAGGCAGCACCAACCACCGGCGACGGTATCGGCGTGACCGAAGCTTCCAAGAACAAGGAAGCCGCTTATCTCTATTGCCAGTGGGCCATTTCCAAGGAAATGGGTGCGCGCCTGTTGCAGTCGGGATCTGGTGTTCCGTTCCGCAAGTCGGTAATCGATGATGAAGCTGTGCGCAAAGGCGTCACCATGCCAGCGGGCTGGGTGGAAGCTCTGTCGAAATCTGCCCCGATCAGCCAGCTCTGCCTGCCGGTCATCGTACCTGTCACGGAATTCCGCGACATCATCGGTGTCGGCCTCACCAATCTGTTGAATGGTGCTGACGCAGAAACTGAAATGAAACGCGCGACGGAAGAATTCCGTCCGGTCCTCGCACGGAGCGAAGGAAAATGACATCTGCTGCCCCGATCGGTGCAAAAACGGAAGCTGCTGCCAATGCAGCTTCCTCCACCAAGACTGGCAAGAGCCGCTTGCGGCCAAGTTACTGGCCATTTGTTCTTCCAGCCTTGATCACCGTCGGGGCGGTGATTGTCTTCCCATGGGTGTTTACGCTCTGGATGAGTGCAAACCAGTGGCAGCTCGGCGGGGAGCAGAGCTTTGTCGGCTTCGACAATTATCTGCGTCTTGCAGCCGATATGCGCTTCTGGGAATCCATGTGGCATACGCTTGTTTATACGGTTCTCTCGGTCGTGGCGCCAATGATACTGGGCACGATTGCAGCGCTGGTCTTTGACAGCAAATTGCCGATGCGCGGGCTGTTGCGCGGCATCTTTGTTATGCCGATGATGGCAACGCCGGTTGCGGTCGCCCTTGTCTGGACAATGATGTATCACCCGCAGCTTGGCGTGCTGAACTATCTCCTGTCGCTGATCGGTATTGCGCCACAGGAGTGGATCTTTAATCAGAGCACGGTTATCCCGTCGCTGGTGCTGGTTGAAACCCGGCAGTGGACGCCGCTGGTGATGCTCATTGTGCTGGGTGGCCTTGCTTCCATGCCGCGCGATCCGTTTGAAAGTGCGGAAATCGATGGCGCCAATGGCTGGCAGAAATTCCGCTATATCACGCTTCCGATGATCCTGCCGTTTATCATGGTGGCTGTAATCATCCGCTCGATTGATGCGCTGAAAAGCTTCGACATCATCTATGCGATGACGCAGGGCGGCCCCGGAACGGCATCGGAAACCATCAATATCTATCTCTATAACGTGGCGTTTTCCTATTACGACATTGGCTATGGATCGGCGATTGCCGTGGTGTTTTTCATTGTCATTATCGCCATGTCGATGATCCTTCTGGCCCTGCGCCAGCGGACCAAGTGGAACTCGTGAGGACCGACCATGGCACGTAAGTCAATTCTATCTAAGCTTGGCACGGCACTCATGGTTTTCGTGATCGTGTCGCCCGCAATCTTCTTCTTCGTCTGGATGCTGTCGCTTTCGTTGAAATATGAAATCGACAACGGCGCTTATCCGCCAATCCTGATTCCTGACCGCATAGCATGGTCGAACTATACCGGGATTTTTGAGACAAACGACTTCCTGCTCTATTTTTGGAACAGTATTCTCGTCACCGGAACCGCCACTTTACTGGCATTGCTGGTTGGTGTTCCGGCAGGTTACGGCATCGCACGTCTGCGCGCCAACAAGTCGGCAATCGTCATCATGATTGCGCGTATGACGCCGGGTCTGTCTTACCTGATCCCGCTGTTCCTTCTGTTCCAGACGCTGGGACTGCTCGGCACGCTCTGGCCGCAGATCATTATCCATCTGGTTGTCACCGTTCCCATCGTGATTTGGATCATGATCGGCTATTTCGAGACAACACCGTTGGAGCTTGAAGAAGCCGCCATTATCGATGGTGCATCCTCGTGGCAGGTGTTCAGAAAAGTGGCACTTCCCATCGCCAAGCCCGGCGTTGTGGTGTCGCTCATCCTTGCGGTGATCTTCTCGTGGAACAATTTCGTTTTCGGCATCGTGCTTGCAAGTCGCGAGACACGCACCCTGCCGGTCGCAGTTTACAACATGCTGTCCTTTGAACAGGTCAGCTGGGGTCCGCTTGCCGCCGCAGCCCTCGTGGTCACATTGCCGGTCCTGTTGCTAACTGTTTTCGCACAGCGCCAGATCGTTGCAGGTCTGACAGCAGGCGCCGTCAAATAAGAGTTGAGGTTTAAGATGGCATCTGTATCCATCCGAAATGCAATCAAGAAATATGGCAATGTCGGCGTGTTGCACGGCGTATCAGTGGATATTCAGGACGGCGAATTTGTCGTGCTGGTCGGCCCGTCGGGTTGTGGCAAGTCAACGCTTTTGCGCATGATCGCAGGACTTGAAGAAATCAGCGATGGCGAAATCGCCATCGGCCCGCGTGTGGTCAATGATCTGCGCGCCAAAGAGCGCGATATTGCCATGGTGTTCCAGAATTATGCGCTCTATCCGCATATGACGGTGGCTGACAATATGGGCTTTGCGCTCATGCTGAAAAATGCACCGAAGGAAGAACGCGACAGCCGCGTCAATCGTGCAGCGGAAATCCTCGGCCTCAACAAGCTGCTCGACCGCTTCCCGCGCCAGCTTTCCGGTGGTCAGCGCCAGCGTGTGGCGATGGGCCGTGCGATCGTGCGCGATCCGCAGGTCTTTTGTTCGATGAGCCGCTATCCAATCTCGACGCTAAATTGCGCGTGCAGATGCGCGGCGAAATCAAGAGTCTGCATCAGCGTCTGAAGACCACCACGATTTACGTCACCCACGACCAGATCGAAGCCATGACCATGGCTGACAAGATCGTTGTCATGCGTGATGGTCTGGTGGAACAAATCGGCGCACCGCTCGATCTTTATGACCGCCCGGCCAATATGTTTGTCGCGGGCTTCATCGGTTCCCCATCGATGAACTTCGTAAACGGCAAGATCGAGGAAGGCTCGTTTGTGGCTGACGGTGGATTCCGCATGGCCCTGCCGGAAGGCGATTATGCAAGTCTTTCGGGCAAGGCCGTTTATGGTATGCGCCCTGAGCATATGAAGATTGCAGAGCAGGGCGTGCCAGTCACGGTTGATATTGTCGAGCCGACTGGCTCGGAAATTATGGTCATGGGCAAGCTCGGCGATCAGCCGATTACCTGCCTGTTCCGCGAACGCCTGACCGTGCGTCCCGGCGATGTGCTGACCATTGCGATTGATCCAGCAACAAGCCATGTGTTTGAGCCGGAAAAAGGCAAACGCGTCAGCCGTTAAAAACTAAATATCAAAAGAAAACGCCGGGTAAAAAGCCCGGCGTTTTTATTTATTTGTTTTACGCGCATCTTATCCGAAAACCGGTTCCCACTTTTCGGGATGCGCTCTATTCCGCCGCTTCTTTGACCGCCATCGGATTGTTCGGATGGGTTGTCCAATTGGCATATTGTGCCGGGATTGGTGCCTTGGTGCGTGGATCGAAATCTCCGATCTGCTCCATGGTGATGCAATCCTCGACCGGGCAGACATTGACGCAGAGATTGCAGCCAACGCATTCCTCATCGATCACCTCAAAGTGCCGCGCACCATTCACCAGACTGGTGATTGCCTGATGCGAGGTATCTTCGCAGGCAATATGGCAACGGCCGCACTTGATGCAAGAATCCTGATCAATCCGTGCTTTGGTGACATAATTGAGGTTGAGATACTGCCAGTCGCTGACATGCCCCACCGCCATGCCGCGGAAATCATCGAGCGTCTGATAGCCTTTGCTGTCCATCCAGTCGGAAAGACCATCGATCATTTCTTCAACGACCTTGAAGCCATAGGTCATAGCAGCGGTACAGACCTGAACCGTGCCGCAGCCGAGCGCGATAAATTCGGCAGCATCGCGCCATGTGGTAATCCCGCCAATGCCTGAAATCGGCAGGCCGTAGGTTTCAGGATCGCGTGCGATTTCAGCCACCATGTTCAGCGCAATCGGCTTGACGGCTGGTCCGCAATAACCGCCATGGCTGCCGCGACCATCGATGGACGGCACCGGTGACATGCTGTCGAGATCGACCGACACAATCGAATTGATCGTGTTGATCAGCGATACCGCATCGGTGCCGTTTTCTTTCGCGCCACGCGCTGGCTTGCGAATATCGGTGATGTTCGGCGTCAGCTTGGTAATCACCGGCATACGGCTATATTGCTTGCACCATTTCACAACCATGCCGACATATTCCGGCACCTGACCGACAGCCGCACCCATGCCGCGCTCGCTCATGCCGTGCGGACAACCGAAGTTCAGCTCAATGCCGTCGGCACCGGTTTCTTCCACCGGGGCAGGATTGCTTTCCACGCTTCTTCTTCGCACGGCACCATGATCGAAGCGATCAATGCGCGGTCGGGCCAGCGCATCTTCACTTCTTTCATTTCACGCAGGTTCACTTCAAGCGGCCGGTCGGTGATCAGCTCGATATTGTTAAGACCAAGCAACCGCCGGTCAGCACCATGGATCGCGCCATAACGCGGACCATTGACATTGACCACCGGTGGGCCTTCAGCCCCCAGCGTTTTCCAGACCACGCCACCCCAGCCAGCCTTGAAAGCACGCTCGACATTGTAAGCTTTTTTGTCAGTCGGCGGAGCCGAAGCCAGCCAGAACGGATTTGGAGATTTAATGCCGAGGAAGTTCGTTGAAAGATCAGCCATGTTTACTCTCCTCAGCCCTGTTCCCCGCCCAATGGCACACTGCGGTCGCGCAAAGCAGAGGGGAGGGCGCATGAAGTGCGCCGCCCGACAATACCGCATCGGCAAAGCCTTCAATCGCTTCGGGACGTTTTGTCAGCGTCGCATGGATGGATTCTGCTGCAACCTTGCCGTCTTCCACCGATGCAACGGTCAGATCCTGACCACCTGCAACGCAGTCACCCCCGCCCATATGCCCTCAACGGATGTGCGACGATCTTCATCGACGCTGATGCGTCCTTTGGAAAGCCCGATGCCAGATCCCGCAATTGGTTCGGGTTCAAACTTCTGGCCGATAGCCTTGAAGACCTGATCGGCTTCAAGAATGAGATATTCGCCGGTGCCGGAAAGCTTGCCGCTATCGGCATTGGTATATTCAAACACAACCGCATTGACGGTACCGTCTTCGTTCCGCTCAAGGGCATGCGGCTGCAACCAGTGACGGATCACCACGCCATGAATCTGTGCCAGTTCCTGCTCATAGGCACTGGCATTCATGTTTTCCTGACCGCGACGATAGACGATGGTGACGTTTTCAGCGCCAAGCTTCTTGGTCTGAATGGCAACGTCGACTGCAGTCATGCCGCCGCCGATAACGACAACATTGCGACCCACAGGGAGCGAAGCGAGGTCTTTTGCCTGACGGAGATTGGCGATGTAATCGACGGCATCGATCACGTTGGGCGCATCTTCGCCGGCAAGCGCCAGATCGTTGACGCCCGGCATGCCCATGCCGAGGAAAACTGCATCATAGCCCGCCTTCAGCGCTTCAATGGTGATGTCCTGACCGAGCGTCTGGTTATATTCGATATTGATCGCGCCGATTTTCAGCACGAATTCAAGTTCGCGCTGGGCGAAATTATTGACTGTCTTATAGGCGGCAATACCATATTCATTAAGACCGCCGCCCTTGGGCCGCGCCTCAAAAATCGTCACCTTATGGCCATACATCGCAAGGCGATGTGCAGCGGAGATACCTGCCGGGCCGGCACCAACGATTGCGATGTGCTTGCCGGTATCAGGCGCGCGCTTGAATGGGTGATTGCCGGTTTCCATCAGAACATCGGTGGCATAGCGCTGCAATTCGCCAATCTTGACCGGCTTGCCTTCAGACGTTTCGCGCACACACACTTCTTCGCAGAGCGTTTCTGTCGGGCAAACACGGGCGCACATGCCACCCAGAATGTTTTCTGAAAGAATGGTCTTTGCCGCACCGATTGCATTGCCGGTGTTAATCTGGCGAATGAAACGCGGAATATCGATGCTGGTCGGGCATGCATTCATGCAAGGCGCATCATAGCAATAATAGCAGCGGTCGGATTCAACGAGGGCTTCATGCTTGTTGAGCGGCGGATGCAGATCATCGAAAACATGCACATAGTCGGCCTTTTCCAGCCGCGAGCCATGAATATCAGGCCCGTTCGCATGTCCCGGATTATCAATTGCATCAATAGGCGAATTGTCTGCTGATCTCATCGATCGCATCTCCCATTTTTGCTTGTTCAGGCGCGGGTTCCCTTTGCACACCTTGAACGTTGTTCCGGGCTGCGATCTTTGCCGTCGCGTGATGCCCGTTAAAGACAGGATGACAGATTTTTACGGAAGGTCAAATTTTTTATCATCTGGTCAATTTATGAGAGTTAGGCACTAGAAATAGAGAGGGGCCCGGCTTTGAAAGCGGGCCTTTGAGAGCTGATCAGAGTGTGAAATCAAAGCGGATCGGACTTGAGGCCGTCCGGTGTCACTTCCGAGGCAGGGAAAGTTTGGGATTCTTTGGGGAGTGCCGGGCGCGAGCTCAGCACCAGAGCACAGCCACTGATAATGACAGCAGCACCGACAAACTGGATCAAGGAAAGTTGTTCTTTGAGGAACACCGCACCGACGAGAACCGCGATGACCGTTACCACGAATTCAACGCTGATAGCTTTTGTCGGCCCGACATTTCCAACCAGTTTGAAATAAAGCACATAGGTAAGCGCACTCATCACGCATGCCGAAATCAGCAGATACACAAAATCAATCATCCCCGGCATGGCTGGCACAGGAACGGCCAAGATCAGTGGCAAACTCAATATGCCGCCAAACACGAATGCGCCGATGGTGGTTTCCCATGAGCCGGTGGTAGAAAGACGACGGCTTGCATAGTTGCTGCCGAAAGCTGCGGAGAAGCAGGAGAAAAGCACAGCAATACAGCCCATGATGAATTCAGGCGTAACCGCAACAGCCGGGAAGCCGACCAGAAGCACAATGCCGGTCACGCCGAGGAGCAAGCCGATGAGGCCGCGCGACGTGATGCGTTCGAGACCCCAGAGCTGGCTGATTACCATCGAGAAAAGCGGAATGGATGCGACGCAGATCGCGGCCATTGCGGTGCCGATAAGCGGCGTCCCGTAGGAAAGGCCAATAAGCTGGCCCGCAACGGTGGTTGCACCAACTACGGCGAAGGGTTGCCAGCCCGCCTGAAAATCAAGATTGCGTCCGGAGAGTTTCGCGATTGCAAAAGTGTTCCGGCGGCAATGAAGGAGCGGAAGGCAACCGCACCAGCCCAGCCAAAGGCTTCGACCACGCGCAGCACCACGAGGAACGAAAGTCCCCATGCTACGGCAAGGAAAATATAGGTCGCGACGTCTCTGGGTTTCATGCCAGCGGGCTTTCAAGAAGTATTGCGAATTATCGAATACCGGATTGTTAAGGAACACCGTTGCAGCTTTATTAGAGTGAAGCTGGATCAGGTCGTTTTGCGGCGGCGTTCGATGCCGCTTCTGCGATATTGGCAAAGAAGCGGTCTGCAATTTTTCGTGCGACTGAGCCGAGCAATTTCGTGCCGATCTGTGCCACCTTGCCACCGGCATCGCCACGTATAGCGTAGGATAAAATCGTGTCGTCACCATCTTCGTCCGGGCGCACATCGGTCGCACCGTGCGCAAACCCTGCTATAGAGCCTTCCCCATGGCCGGAGATCGTATAAGAGACAGGCGGTTTCATATTCGACAATTCCAGAATGCCGTGAAAGCGGACTTTCAGGATTCCGAAACTCACTTTGAGGGCGGCACGTATCTCTGTTTCCGAAATGCGCTCTATATCTTCGCAACCGGGAATGCAGGATTTCAGCGTTTCAATGTCGTTCAACGCATCCCAGACTGCTTGGCGTGGTGCCGCAATCCGCTCTTCTCCGGTCAGGTCCATGCTTCACTCCGAGGTGGATCACCCTAAATTGATCAATATGGTGTATATGACACTCTGTCCAAATTGGAAGTTCGGTAATTTATTTGCCGCAAATCCTCTCTAAAACGCTTAATGTCCGCAATTAAATCGATTTGATTCGGGAGTAGCATCATGGCAAGAGACGCGACGAAGCTTGAAGCAACGGTCGCAAAGCTTAAAAGCACTGGGCGGATTCGGCCCCGCACGATATGCGCGCGGCGTTCAAATCAGACCCGCGCCGGTTCGAGCGGTATTCGCTATCCCCTGGATGACCTTCTGTTCGATTGGTCAAAATGCCGGGTCAATGACGAGACGATCGGGCTCCTCAAGGAGCTGGCCGTTGCTGCCGATGTTGAAGGCCGTCGCGCAGCGATGTTTGCGGGTGAGCACATCAACAACACGGAGGACCGTGCCGTTCTCCATGTCGCGCTGCGCGATACTTCCTCAAAGGAAGTGCTTGTTGACGGACACAATGTTGTACCGGACGTGAAGGAAGTGCTCGACCGTATGGCGGCATTTGCGGATGGCATTCGGTCGGGTGCGATCAAGGGAGCGACCGGAAAGAAGATCACCGATATCGTCAATATTGGCATTGGCGGGTCCGACCTCGGACCGGTCATGGCAACTCTGGCTCTTTCCCCATATCATGATGGCCCGCGTGCGCATTTCGTCTCTAATATCGACGGTGCTCATATTGCGGATGCGCTTGGCATTCTCGATCCTGCGACGACGCTTGTCATCATCGCTTCCAAGACGTTCACGACCATCGAAACAACGACCAACGCGCAGACCGCGCGTAAATGGGTAGCAGATGCACTTGGAGAAGCGGCTGTGGGCGCCCATTTCGCTGCTGTCTCAACCGCATTGGACAAGGTTGCCGCCTTCGGCATTGCTGAAGACCGGGTCTTTGGTTTCTGGGACTGGGTCGGTGGACGTTATTCCGTATGGTCGGCCATCGGCCTGCCTGTGATGATTGCGATTGGACCGGAGGATTTCCGCAAGTTTCTGGCAGGTGCGCATTCGATGGATGTGCATTTCCGAGACGCGCCGCTGGAAAAGAACTTAGCCGTCTGGCTTGGTCTCATCGGTTACTGGCATCGTGCGATCTGTGGTTATGGCAGCCGTGCGATAATTCCATACGACCAGCGTCTTGCCCGTCTCCCAGCCTATCTGCAGCAGCTGGACATGGAGTCGAATGGCAAAAGCGTCACGGTCGACGGCAAGCCGGTTTCCGGTCCGACTGGCCCGGTTGTGTGGGGTGAACCCGCACGAACGGCCAGCACGCTTTCTTCCAGCTTCTGCATCAGGGCACCGACACTATTCCGCTCGAATTCATCGTTGCGGCAAAGGGCCATGAAAAGCACCTCGACCATCAGCATGAAATGTTGCTGGCGAATTGTCTTGCACAGTCCGAGGCCTTGATGAAGGGGCGTACCCTTGATGAAGCGCGGGCGCAGTTGAAGGCGAAGAACCTGCCGGAAAGCGAAGTTGAACGCATTGCTCCGCATCGCGTTTTCTCAGGCAATCGCCCTTCGTTGACGCTGGTTCATGACAAGCTTGATCCGTTTGCTCTCGGACGTCTGGTAGCGCTGTATGAACACCGCGTGTTCGTCGAAGCACAGATTTTCGGCATCAATGCTTTCGATCAATGGGGCGTGGAGCTTGGCAAGGAACTTGCCACCCAACTTCTGCCGGTGGTTTCGGGTGAAGAGAGCAGCGACGGTCGCGACGCTTCCACACAAAAGGGCTTGTCGCGCATCTGCATGCGCGAAGGAAAGCTTGACGGCATTCTTTGCACAGCTAGAAATAAAGGAGAGCCGGGTTTGTAACCCGGCTCTCTTCATGAGAAATAAATGGGAAATGAAATGAAAACCGAGATCGTAAAATTTGCCGGCGATGTACCGGGAAATGCCATCGAGTTGCGCGTGCTGCGCTTTGCAGGCAAGGACAGCGATGCGCCTTCCGCCTATTTGCAATCTTCGCTTCATGGGGCCGAACTTCCGGGTCAGGCGGCTCTTCATTTCCCTCGGTTCCGATGTTGAAGAAAGCGACTGAGGAAGGGCGCGTTCTTGGTAATATTACCATTGTTCCGCAAGCCAATCCGATCGGCTCCAATCAGTGGCAGGCACATCAGCATCTCGGCCGTTTCGAGACGTTTTCGCTGACCAATTTCAATCGCGCTTTCCCACTACTGCCGGATTTCGACACGTCTGAACTGCCGGAGCCGGATGCGCCGATCTCACTGGCTCAGCGCCTGAAGGCGACGCTTTTGAAGCTGGCTCTGACGAACGATATCGTGCTCGACCTGCATTGCGACGACGAGAGCGAAAATTACGTTTATATCGCGGAAGAATTCGCCGAAGACATGAAGGATCTGGCCATCGCGCTCAATTCGACGGCAATCCTCGCATGGGACACGACAGCCGACGCAGCTTTTGAAGAAGCCTGTGCGCATCCGGTTCTGCAACTGCCGGCGGACAAGCGCAACATGAAACGCCGGGCTGTTACAACGGTTGAATTCCGTGGCTTGAGCGATGTTTATGCCGATATGGGCAAAGGCGATGCCGAAGGTCTGTACAAATTCCTCGTGCATCGGGGCGTTGTTCGCGACGACAATGTGAGGCTAGAGACGGAATATAAAGGGTCTTGTCACGCCGCTCTCACATGTTGAGATGTTGCGCGCGCCGGAAGGCGGTATGGTGCTCTTTCATGTAGCGCCGGGCGATGAAGTAAAGGCGGGAACGAAGCTGGTTACAGTGGTTACGAAGCCGGGTGAACCGGAGGGCGACATTACGCTGACCGCACCGCAGGCAGGCCGCATCCTAACTCGTCGTTCGCTGCGTTATGTGCGTCGTGGGGATGATCTTCTCAAGCTGCTTGGGGCACAGCCATCAACCGTCAAGAAGCGTGCCGGTGCGCTGGAAGCATGAGCGACAAGCTTTCCGCAGAACGTATGAAATCAATCCGCGCCGTCCTGTTCGACAAGGACGGCACCCTGATCGATTTCGACCGCACCGGTTTTCAATCTCGTGGCAACTGGCGCAGCGTGCAGCAAAAGGCGAGGAGCTGCGAGCTCGCGCGTTGCTCGATGCGGGAGGTTATGACTGGCTGACCGAGCGTTTCCGGGCCAATTCGGTCATTGCGGCAGGTACAGTCGAAGATATCGTTTCACTTTGGCATCCAGACGTCGCATCCGAGCAGGTGCGCAAACTGGTCGAAGAATATGATGCTTATTGCGTCACCGAAGGTGCGCGTTCGGCGGTTGCGATCGAAGCCGTTCGCGAAACGCTGGAAACGCTGCGGGAGATGGGGCTTCGCCTTGGTATTGCCACCAACGATTCCGAGGCCGGTGCCCACGCAACTGCCAAAGCTCTGGGTATCCACGGGCTCTTCGAAGTTGTGATTGGCTACAACACGGCGGCGCGCCCAAAACCTTATCCCGACCCGCTGCTCTATTTTGCAGAAAAGCTGGGATTGGCACCCCACGAGATCGCCATGGTCGGCGACAATCTGCATGATCTGGAAACAGCCCATGCTGCCGGAGCAGGGCTTGCAGTCGGTGTTCTATCGGGCAACTCTCCTCGTGAGGCGCTGGAGCCTCATGCCGATGTGGTGCTGGATAGCGTTGCTGGATTGCCTGAATTATTGAAGAGATGAGTGCTGGCTTCCATTCAATTCGTTGAATGGAAGCATCATGACAATTCATCTTCAATGCTCTTGCGGTGTGATCGGTGTGGAGTAGCATGACGGAACGTTCAACGTTCCCGAGCTATGTCCATGATCCTGATTGGTCAGTATGATTCCCCTTTTGTGCGGCGTGTCGCTATCGCCATGCGGCTTTACGGCCTGCCGTTCGAGCATGAACCATGGTCGACATTCGGTGACCGTGACAGGATTGCGGAGTTCAATCCGCTGAGCCGCGTGCCGACGCTTGTCCTCGACGATGGCGACGTCGTGATCGAAAGCGCGTCGATACTCGATTATCTCGATGAGATCGCAGTCGGCAAGCCTCTATTAGTGGCGCAAAAGGTATCGAGCGCCGTCAGGCTTTTGAAGATATGCGCGCTTTCTACCGGTCTTGCCGATAAAGCCGTGAGCCTTCTCTATGAGGGTTTGCTGCGAAGCGAAAAATCAAGCGTTTGGGTGGAACGCTGCGAGACACAGATCGCGCGGGTGCTGGATGTTCTGGAAAGTGATCTTGCGGAAAGGAAATCATCATACTGGTTTGGAGACGATATTGGACATGCCGATATCGCGGCGGCTTGTGCGCTTCGCTTTCTGCGCGAGGCGCATCCAAGCCTCTTTAATAAGCAGAAATATCCGGCATTGGCTGGTCTGGCAGCTCGATGCGAAGCGCTGGCACCTTTTCAGGAGATCGTTCAGCCTCTGGTGCCGCCCTCTGCATGATTCAGTCTGAAACAAATGCGGCCGGATGAAATGTCCGGCCGTATTTGTTTGTAAACTTCAACGTTCTCAGTCGCGAAGTTCGCGACGCAAAATCTTGCCGACATTGCTCTTTGGCAGGCTTTCGCGGAACTCGACTTCGCGCGGACGCTTGTAGTTGGTGAGACGTTCGGCACAATAGGCTTTGACTTCGTCTTCTGTCAGGTTGAGGTCGCTACGGACAACGAACAATTTGACGACTTCGCCCGAATGTTCGTTCGGTATGCCAACGGCAGCCGTTTCCACGATGCCGGGGTGACCGGCGGCAACTTCTTCAATTTCGTTTGGATAGACATTGAAGCCGGAAACCGGGATCATGTCCTTCTTGCGGTCTACGATTTTAGTGTAACCGCGTTCGTCCATGAATCCCATGTCGCCCGTGCGGAAGAAACCATCCGGCATGATCGCGCGTTTGGTTTCATCGGGACGTTCCCAATAGCCCAACATCACCTGTGGTCCGCGCACGCAGATTTCCCCGACCTCTCCGAGTGCCGGTCACGTCCGTCATCGTCACGGATTGCCACATCGGTCGATGGCATGGGCAGGCCGATGGTTCCGGAGAAATCGGTCGCATCAAGCGCGTTGGCGCAGGCGACGGGCGAGGTTTCCGAAAGGCCGTATCCCTCGGTGACGTGGCAACCAGTCATTTTCTGCCAGCGTTCGGCAACAGGACGTTGCACAGCCATTCCGCCGCCGAGAGTAAGAATAAGAGGTTTGAAATCCAGCGTCTGGAAATCAGGGTTGTTCATGAGGCCGTTGAACAAGGTGTTGAGGCCCGGGAAGATATGGAACGGGTATTTCTTCAGCTCTTTGACAAAGCCGGAAATATCGCGTGGATTGGGAATGAGGATATTTCGCGCACCAAGCTTGATGCCGATCATCGCATTCACGGTGAGCGCGAAAATATGGTAAAGCGGCAAGGCGCATACGAAGTTCAGGGCCTTGGGCTTGCCTTTGTTGCGGAAAGCAACCTCCATCCAGACATGCATCTGCTCCACATTTGCAAGAATATTGCTATGGGTGAGCATGGCGCCTTTCGAGACGCCAGTCGTACCGCCGGTATATTGCAGGAAAGCAAGGTCAGAACCTTGAACCGGAATGGGGTTGAAGGATTGGGCACGGCCTTGAGCCAATGCATCCTTGAAACGGATATGCCCCGGAATGTTCCACACAGGCACCATTTTCTTCACGCGGCGCACGACGAAATTGATGATGTGGCCCTTGAAGCCATGCATGTCGCCCATTGAAGCGACAATGATATTGGGAACATTGACGGAGTTGAGGGTCTTTTCCACCGTCGATGCGAAGTTCTCCAGAACAATCAGTGCTTTGGCGCCGGAATCGTTCAGCTGGTGTTCCAGTTCGCGCGGCGTATAAAGCGGATTGACGTTCACCACCACGAAACCGGCGCGGAGAATAGCTGTAAACGCAATTGGATAATGCAGGATGTTTGGCATCATCACTGCGACGCGATCACCTTTGACGAGGCCACGCGATTGGAGGAATGCGGCAAGCGCGCGCGAGTACTCGTCTAGCTTCTTGAAAGAAAGATCCTTACCCATGCAGGTAAAGGCGGGATTGTCGGGGAACTGCCGACAGGACGCCAGAATCATATCGCCAATAGACGAGGTATTGCTCAGATCGATTTCGTGCGGAACGCCGACCGGATACGATTTGAGCCAGATTTTTCCTGCGTCAGCACGCCTTTCTTGGCTGTATCTGCTGCGACGGATTCAACTACGGATGCAATTCGCCCAGTTGTTTTTTGCCATGTCTTCTCCCCGGATTGCTCCGTCCTAAGTTGGGCAGCCTGTGCGCCCTCCGTCTCCCAAGCTGCCCGCCCGGACAGCCTCCTCGCCATAAATGTGGTCGAGTTTTACTCTCTTCGCAAGAGTTACATTGACGTAAGCGTAAATTATAAAGGAGTCGAGCGTCTTCCCCAATTTTTAAGTTCAGCAATCACAACAGGTTGAAAGATGCCGCGGGAGAAAATAGCAGGTCCGATGGGCGGGTCATATCGCAACTATGTGTAATCTTGCGTCTGATGAGCTTCGAATGCCTGATTTCGCAGAGATCGAATGAGTATCGAGATTGCCTTGCCGCCATAGGTGACGAGATCGTAGTTCCTGTCGCCGCGCAACCACTCATTGAGGAGCCCGCTCAACATGGAAAGCAGGATCGGTGCGGCCGTGCCTGCTGTCCATTCCTTTGAAAGTTCTCCGCGTCTTTCCGCTACGGCGAGCAATCCTGCGAACAGTGAAAGGACATTAGATCGCGCTTCCCTGAGCCTGTCTTCAAGTGGGGCCATTTCACCGACGAATTCACATCGCTGGTTGATGATAATGAAAATGTTCTGCTGACGTTCATCGTTCGAGAAAAGATGGAGAGCCCGGATAATTGATTGTTCCAGAACGTGCATTGGATTGGGGTGATTGACAACCGCCGCCTGCAACATGATTTCTTCTTGCGGGAACCGGACACTGCCTATGATTGTGCGGGCAATCTCAAGCTTGTCGTGGAAGTGGAAATAAATCGCACCACGCGTCACTCCCGCATGACATGCGATTTCCATCAGTGTAGATTGGTTGACACCACGCTCGAGGAAAACCTGCTCGGCAGCCATAAGAATGGCTTCCCGGGTTTCAGCGGCCTCGGCTTTTGTTCTTCGCATGACTTCTCTCGGGTAGATACAGGCCAGCAGCCCAGTTGCCACTGAAACTGGATAACTCATTCGTGATCTGTAATATTAGGTGATTGACTATAACACGGTAGTCCGTATTTACAAACACTCGTGTATGTTAAATTGGCAGCACCGCGCGACAGCAAGGGCACTCCCATCATGACTTTGAACCGTTCTATTCGGCTTTTTGCGGCAGGGGCCGCATTTCTTTGTCTTTGCGGGGCAACCCGTCCCGCACAGGCACCGGGGGTGCAACACCGCCTCCACCGCAGGTATCCGTTACCGTGGTTGAACCGCATGATGTACCTGTTACCTATGAATATGCGGCGCGTATCAGTGCATATCGCGATGTTCAGGTCCGTGCGCGTGTGGGCGGAATACTGCTTCACCGCAATTTTATCGAAGGCACGGAAGTCAAAGCGGGCGACGTGTTGTTCGAAATAGACCCGGCCCCTTATGAAGCGGAGCTTGAGAAGGCTCAGGCTCAGGTCGCTCAGGCCGAAGCTCAGTATCAGCAGTCCATTCGGGATGCTCAGCGTGCAGAACAACTGGTACAGCAGAAGGTGCAGAGCACTGCAGTTCGTGATTCTGCTTTCGCGACGCGCGACTTGAACAAGGCGTCGGTTGCAGCAGCCAAGGCGCAGCTTCGTACCGCAGAGCTTAATCTGAGCTATACCAAGGTAACCGCGCCGATCAGCGGCATCACCAGTCTTGAGCAGGTGAACGAGGGCAGCCTTATTGGCACAGATGCATCCTCGAGCCTCTTGACCTCGATCACACAGCTTGATCCTGTCTACGTGAACTTCTCCTTCACTGACACGGAAGCTGCAGAAATCGATCGTTTGCGTGCTGAACGCGGTGCGACGGGTGAAGATGCCGATCGCCTCAAGATCAAGGTCCTGTTCGGTGACGGACGGGCTTATGATCATGAAGGTACTATAGACTTCACCTCATCGTCACTCGATACGGAAACGGGCACGCTTGGCGCCCGTGCTGTTGTTGAGAATCCCAATCGCCGCCTGATTCCCGGTCAGTTCGTCCGTGCTGTGATCCTTGGCATTCAGGTCAAGAACGCTATCACGATCCCGAAAGCAGCCTTGCTCCGGGGCCCGCAAACGCAGTTTGTGTATGTGGTCAACAAGGACAATATCGTTGAAGTGAGACCGATCACGGTGTCGCGTGAACTGAGTGATGCGTGGCTTGTTTCCGAGGGCCTTAATGCAGGCGATCGGGTTATAAGCGAAGGACTCGTCAAGGCAGCCCCGGGTAAACCCGTGAATCCGGTCGACGCAGCTACCGAAGCAAGCAATCAGACATCGCCTGACAAGGCCGATGCTGAAGCTCAAAAAGAACAGGCGGTAGACAAGCAATGAATAGATTTTTCGTCGACCGCCCCGTTTTCGCGGCGGTCATCTCCATTGTGCTCGTGCTGGCTGGCTTGATTTGTATCCGGATCCTGCCGATTGCCCAGTACCCTGAACTGACGCCGCCGCAGGTGGTCGTCAGTGCAACCTATCCCGGTGCAAGTGCCGAAACGGTGGCGCAGACTGTTGCTGCGCCATTGGAACAGCAGATCAATGGCGTCGAGAACATGCTCTATATGCAGTCCTCGAGCCTTGGTAGCGGTACGATGCAGTTGACCGTGACCTTCGCTCTGGGCACCGACCCCGATCAGGCCACCATCAACGTCAACAACCGCGTACAGCGTGCAACCTCGTCGCTTCCGCAAGAAGTTCAGCGTCTCGGCGTCACGGTGGACAAGCGTTCCACCACGATTCTGGGCATGGTTGCGATGTTCTCAGACAGTGATCGCTATGATCGCACTTATGTCGGTAACTATGCGCTGCTGAACGTGGTCGACGACCTCAAGCGTCTGCAGGGCGTTGGCGATGTGCAGTTGCTCGGCAATATTGACTATTCGATGCGTATCTGGCTGCGTCCAGACAAGCTGGCGCAGTATAATCTGACCCCGAGTGATGTCTCGACGGCTATCGGGGAACAGAACGCGCAGTTCGCAGCGGGTCGTTTCGGTGATCAGCCCGATCCACAAGCCGGGCCGTTCACCTATACGGCGACCACGCAAGGGCGTCTGCCGGATGCTGCTGCATTCGAGAACATTATCCTGCGTTCAAGCTCCAATGCTGCAACGTTGCGTCTGAAGGACGTTGCACGCGTCGAGCTAGGTACGGAAAGTTATCTTGTCGACAGTAATCTTAATGGTACGTCTGCGGTTCCGATTGCAATCTATCTGCAGCCGGGCGCAAATGCGCTCAACACGATGGAACTCATTCAGAACCGTATGAATGAGCTGAAGGCGAGCTTCCCGGCAGGTATCGATTATTCGATTCCGTTCGATACGACGAAGTTCATCAAGGTTTCCATCGAGGAAGTGATTCACACCTTCATCGAGGCGATCATTCTCGTCGTGCTGGTGGTGTTCATCTTCCTGCAGAACTGGCGCGCGACGCTCATTCCAATCATCGCAGTGCCGATCTCGATCATTGGCACATTCGCGGGCATGTATGTGCTCGGCTTCTCCATCAACCTCTTGACGCTGTTCGGTTTGGTGCTGGCAATCGGTATCGTGGTCGATGACGCTATCGTCGTTCTGGAAAACGTCGAACGTATCATGACGACCGATAAATTGTCACCGCGCAAGGCTGCCATCAAGGCCATGGGCGAAGTGACGGGGCCGGTGGTTGCGATTGTTCTCGTGCTCTGTGCCGTGTTCATCCCGGTGGCCTTCATGGGTGGCCTTGTCGGCGAAATGTACAAGCAGTTCGCCGTCACCATCGCGATTTCGGTGACGTTGTCCGGTCTTGTCGCTTTGACTCTGACACCGGCGCTCTGCGCACTGATCCTGAAGCCCGGTCACCACGAGCCGATGCTGCCGTTCCGTATCTTCAACCGCTTCTTCGAGCGGGTGACGGACGGCTACTCTCGTGGCGTTCGTTTCTTTTTGAAGCGCGCGGCAATCGGGCTGATCCTGTTTGCAGGCCTTCTTGGTGCCACGTACTATCTTTTCGAACGGGTTCCGGGGTCGCTGTTGCCTGACGAAGATCAGGGCTACCTGTTCAGCGTTGCTGTTCTGCCTCCTGCGGCCTCGTTGGAGCGCACAACGGCGGTTCTTGATCAGGCGAGTGCGAATATCCGGAAAAACCCGGCTGTGGAAAGCGTCTTCGCGGTATCCGGCTTCGATCTTCTGTCGGGCGGTCTGAAAACCAGTGCGGGCACGATGTTCATCATGCTCAAGGACTGGAAGGAACGCACGACACCTGAAACCGATGCCCGCAATCTTCCCGGTGCAATCATGGCCATGAATTCGGGCATCAAGGACGGGCTTGTGCTGGCATTCAATCCGCCTCCGATCATGGGCCTCAGCACGACCGGCGGTTTTGAACTCTACGTTCAGGATCGCACAGGTGGTGGTGTCGAATCGCTGACGCGGGCAACCAACCTCATCACCGAGGCCGCGGCCAAGCGACCGGAACTGCAGGGCGTGCGCACGACGTTCGATCCGAACGTTCCGCAGTACGACATCCAGCTTGATCGCGAAAAGGCGAAGGCCATGGGTGTGCCGATCAACTCTGTATTCACTGCAATGCAGGCGACGTTCGGCAGTCTCTACGTCAACGACTTTACGCTGTTTGGCCGCAACTATCAGGTCAACTTGCAGTCGGAAGCTGAATTCCGTCGTGATCCAAGCGATCTCAAGCATGTCTTCGTACGGGCCAATTCCGGCAGCATGATCCCGCTTGATGCTCTTGTGACCGTCAAACGTATTGTCGGCCCCGATCAGCTCGAACGCTTCAACGCCTTCAATGCAGCGAAGATCACTGGTAATCCTGCGCCGGGTTTCACCTCTGGCGATTCCATCAAGGCAATGCAGGAAGTGGCAGCGGAGGTTCTTCCGCAGGGCTACCAGATTGCATGGACAGGCTCGGCCTATCAGGAAGTCACCACCAGCGGTACAGGTACCCGGGCAATGATCTTTGGCCTTGTCATGGTGTTCCTGATCCCCGCTGCACAGTACGAACGCTGGAGCCTGCCACTCGCTGTCATTACCGCGGTGCCTTTTGCAATCTTCGGCGCGCTGTTGGCAACCGATCTGCGCGGGTTGACCAATGACGTGTACTTCCAGATTGGTCTGGTGACGCTGATAGGTCTGGCCGCGAAGAATGCGATTTTGATCGTGGAGTTCGCGGTGCTCGAACGAGAGACAGGCAAATCAGCTATCGAGGCGGCAGCGTCGGCAGCCCGCCTGCGCTTCCGTCCGATCGTGATGACTTCGCTGGCCTTCATTCTTGGCGTGGTGCCACTTGCGATCAGTACGGGTGCCGGTTCGGCAAGCCGTCACTCGATCGGTACGGGCGTTATCGGCGGCATGTTGGCGGCAACGTTCGTCGCTACGTTCTTCATTCCCATGTTCTATAGTCTGATAGCGCGCAAGCCTCCGAAGCGGCCAGAGGATGAAGATGTAAATGAAACGACTGGTCCGTCCGGTCCGAATGGCCAGACAGATAGTCAGATTTAGTCCGTTTCGAACGTCAAACAAAAGCCCCGCCGATAGGCGGGCTTTTTTTACATCGGTCAATGCTCATGCTTGTCAGGCAGCAGTCTCATTTAAGTGCGACATATCCCCGAAACACGAGGTGCGTGTGTTCTAAAACAGTGATGCAACACTTTGAACGATTGCCCAGCCGAGAAAAGTTGCTGGTACGCTAAGCGCTGCAAGCATGATACCGAGAAACACATAGGCCGCCTCATTGGGCGAGCGCTTTGTTTGTTCGGAGTCTTATGCCATTGGGCAGGAACGCCATCGAACATTGTATAAATCCTCCTTCTCCCTCAACTTGATTATTGATGAGTGGGTGATTTGTTCAAGTCAAAATAAATGTATGTATTTATTGATCTTATTTTGCTATAAGCGGCGCAATTCGCGGAGGAGAGTGCATGGTTATTCCGCGTCAGAAGTGATTTTGACGAGTTATATATTTGATATAAAATAATTTTACTTTTTATTGTAAGTATCGTTATGTCGGAAATTTCAAGAATATCTGAAAATTCGTTTAGTGATTGCATTTCTCTGCGTCAAAATGGCACGCAAAGGTCATTTCGGTTTTATCGGTGCCATCCGTTGTGAGTTATGCTCAATAAAAGTTGTTGGGGAAATAGCGCAGATAGAACTCCGTGAGCGTGCCTTTCAGCTGCAGGGCCTGAAGAGCATTGTTGAAGGCACTGACAAGAGGAGCGTTCTTCTGTGCGACAGCAATGCTGAGACCGGAGCCAAGATATTGCGGTGCGAGGTATGCGCCGGCTGTAAAGCTGCAGCAAGCATGGCCTTCAGGACTGTTCAGCCACAATGAAAGTGACATGCCGTCGTGGAACACCGCGCTGACCCTACCGCTCTTGAGATCAGCGAGCATGATGGACGCGTCAGGGTACGGTTTGGCGACTGCTTGAGAAAAATAGCTTTTTAGTAGTTGCTCGTGGGCTGATCCTGCAACCACGCCAACGGTTTTGCCTTTTGTGGCCGTAACTGCATCGTCATTAAATGCACCCGCATTGGTCGTCGCAAATCGCGCAGGCAATCGCATATACGAACGCGAGAAAGCAAATTGATCGCGATTTTCTTCGGTGGGTTTCCACCCGGCTATAATGGCTTCTGCTTGTCCGCTAAGCAGCCGCTCTTCGAGTTCATTCCATGGGACCGCTTCAATCTGACAGATGTCGTCAACACCCAATTGACGACAGAGGGCTTTGGCTAGGTCGACATTGTAGCCGGAAAGCTGTCCCTGATCGCCAAGCATGTTGAATGGGGAAATCAACAGTTGTGAGGAACCTTAACCGATTGAGCGCCTGCAAGGACGGTAACTGCAGGCGTTCTTTCTGGTTGATGAAAGATGGAGCCTCTGGCTGTGCATCTGAGGCACAGGCACCATGGGCGCCACACGCGAATGCCAGCGCGACTAGCAGTCTTGGAAGGTAGCGTTTCATGAGCTGCTTTTGCCATTTTCTCTATAATTTCACGTTAACTGAAAAATTGAGCGGCGCGCAATATTCAATGAAGGTTCAATGAAAATAAAGACAGAAATAATTTTACAGTATATCGAATTCATACTGTAATTTTATATCAAAAAATATATAATAAAATAACATAAAAGTAAATTAATAAATTTAAAATATTGGTATTAATTATCTATCTTGTTCTATAAGTAATGAACCGATTCTATTAGAACTGGAAATATACGGTACAATATCAGTCTGATGGGAGCGATGTGGCGTTTATATATATGTTGCTTGTTATATATAGTATAATTATCAATATTTAGCATCTTATTGAGTAGAATTTGTTCAGAGACTTGCCGTATCGGAACAATTAAATTATAAACAGATTGCCGATCTTCTCATATTTAAATTCACAAGACAGGAATTAACGCTTCGTTTTTCGCTTATTGCAAAAATAAATCATTATATTTCAATGATATTGAACAGTTATATTTCCTAGTTGAGACGGAAGCAGTTATCTCTACGTTGCCTCGTCTGAAAATCGTATTCGCACACTTCGAGACCATACTCTCGCGACGCCACACTTGAAGAGCCGAATACGGATCTGCACGCCGGCACTTTTAAAACAAATCATGCGGCACTGGCATCTGAAGGATCTGATCGCACGGGCCCATGAAATGACGGCGGAGTCGCTTTCGGCAGCAGGCGTTCTCGATACGCCGCAGGCATTTGTTCTCAATCCCGATATACTGAGTGTTGATTTCGATGTCGGCCCGGCGGGCACTATGGCAGCTGGTACGTGTGCGTCATCTGTGGGAAAAGACACCGCACCAGCAAGTCTGTTTTACATTTCCGCGATTGATGAGGTGAGGAATGTAGAGCCACGCCCGATGATCGATTGATCCTCGGCCCCGATTGCCTGTAGGTCCCGGCCATCATAGGGCAATGTCAAAAGGATACGCCGGATTGCAGCCAGTCTGGCGCGCCGCTTGTCATTGGAGCGAATGATCGTCCAAGGTGAGTAACCCGTATCAGTCCTCTCAAGCATCGTGTGCAAGGCTTCGGAATAATCATTCCAGCGGGAAATGCCTGCCACATCCATTGGTGAGAACTTCCAGTTCTTGAGCAAGCTATGGCGACGCTCGTGAAAGCGCTTGAGCTGCATTTCCTGACCGATATCCAGCCAGAATTTGAAAAGGTGGATGCCGTCCGTAACGATCATACGCTCGAAATCTGGTGTTTCTGTCAGGAAAGTTTCAAGCTGCGTCGGAGTGCAGAAACCCATCACCCGTTCCACTCCTGCACGGTTGTACCATGAGCGGTCAAAGGTAACGAACTCGCCGGCCGTTGGAAAATGAGCGACGTAACGCTGGAAGTACCACTGCCCCAGTTCAGTTTCTGTGGGCTTCGGCAAGGCGACATTGCGTGCGGTTCTGGGATTCATGAACTCGCGGATTGTAAAGATGGTGCCCCCCTTACCGGCAGCGTCTCGTCCCTCAAAAACGCTGATGACGCGTCCGCCCGTGTCCTGAAGCCAATATTGAAGTTTGACGAGTTCGATCTGAAGCCGCTCCAGCGTTTCTTCATATTCGTCCGACTTCATCTTGGAGGGATAAGGATATCCGCCTGATTGCAGTGCGTTGTTATCGATCCATTTCGGCAGCTTCGGATCGTTTATGTCAAACGACCGCGCCTCACCTCCAATTTTCAGGTTGATTGGCTTGTCGCTTGATTTTGCCTCATCTTTTTTTGTCTTTCTTTTTGTTAGCTGTCTTCGAACTGTCACCCACGGCAATTCCCTTTCGTTTATATCAAAGCATGATATGGGCTGTTTGGAAGTCGCGTAAAGGACGTTCGAACATTTCCGGTTAAAGTCGATGCCACAACCGCAGAAGGAAGCAGCATGAGCGAGGCAGGCAACCATACCGATCCAGAACCACCTGCTGAGAAGTCGATTTTCGAACCACTTCTCCGGGTCAAGGGCGTTTTGATTGCCAGCATGGTTCTTGCCGTCTGCGTGTCGGCTCTTGATCTTCCGTTCTGGTTTCGCGCCGGCCTGTTGGCCGTTGTCGTGCTCGGCGCTGTGTGGCTTTCAAGCGAAGTTGCGGGCAGCGAGCCAGACGAAGAGCCGGTGAAGACTGTGGTACCCAACGAAATGGCGGGAGTGTCCGGCGAGCGTCTGGCCGATCTCCGGCTGATCCGTTGGTCGTCTTCGATCATAGCGGCACCGTATTGTTCACCAATTCTGCGGCGCTCGAAGCGTTCCAGTCATTGGAAACCGGCACAGCGCTCTATCTACGGTTTCGGGCACCGGAAATGCATGCTCTCATTCAAGGTGTAATCGCAGACGGCGAAGCGCGTAGTATTGATTATTTTGAGCGCGTCCCGATTGATCGCTGGTTTAAAGCCATGGTCAAAGCCTTGCCGGGTAAGGATAGTAGGCCTGAACTTTTCGTCTTGCTGTTCCGGGATCAGAGCGAAACGCGCCGCATTGACCGTATGCGTTCGGACTTCATAGCAAATGCAAGTCACGAACTGCGCACGCCGCTCGCCTCGCTTCGAGGGTTCATCGAGACGCTGCAAGGGCCAGCTCGAAACGACGCAGCTGCGCGAGATCGCTTTCTGGATATCATGCAGAAACAGGCCGAACGCATGTCGCGCCTGATCGATGATCTTTTGTCCCTGTCTCGCCTTGAAATGCGGGCACATCTGGCGGTCAATGAATGTATGGACATGACGTCCATCCTCAATCATGTTGCTGACACACTGACGCCGTTGGCTGCTGGTCTGGATATCAGTATCGAGCGCCAATTGCCGGATCATCCCGTGAATGTTACAGGCGCGCGTGACGAGCTCATTCAAGTGTTCCAGAATCTCGTTGAAAATGCTTGTAAATATGGGCAGGCGGGCAAACGTGTCATCGTAAAGCTCGATGAAGACTATAGTGGCAGCTTGCCGGAAGTCGTTGCATCTGTTCAGGATTTTGGCCCGGGTATTGCCGCTGAACATTTGCCACGTCTGACGGAACGTTTCTACCGGATCGACGTGGAAACGAGCCGGGCTCAAAAGGTACCGGCTTAGGGCTTGCGATCGTCAAACATATCCTCGCGCGCCATCGTGGTCGGCTGGTTGTTCGCTCACAAATGGGCGAAGGATCGACCTTTACTGTGCGGCTGCCAAAGCGAGCGGCGTAAGCTTTATCGAAATTTACGCAGCAACTGCCATTTCAATGGACGCAGCTTTTTATAGAACGGAGTTGCACGCATTCTTCCCAGTGCACGGACGAGGATGAGAGATATGCGTCCTCGGAGTGTGACCGGGCGAATATAGTCCCGCAGGAGCGTTGTCTGGTCGCAGAGCTCAGTTTTCCGTGCTTCGTCACCATAGCCAAGATCGAAACTGGTGTAATCCTGCGCCTTCAGTTCGGATAACAGACGCAACATCAGTACTTTCCCGGGTGAAAACCTGCCCCAGTCACCGTTTTCGAATGTTGTAATCATCGCACAATAGTGGCCATTGCGGACGATGCTCCACATCGTAGCCAATATTGTTTCACCAACTTTCAGCGCCGAAAGATGCAAGGCATCACGCTGGGCAAGCTCGTCTGTCACCTCCTCGAAAAACGAAGCTTTTCGGGATGGGCATCGAAACCGGGAACCATGGTCTCCTCAAAACGTCGTTGTTTCTGGCGCAACATGACCTCCAGAACTAATCGTCTTTCATCTGCGGTCTGCGCGATAAAGAATTGGCATCCTTCCATCCGGCGAAGCGCTCGATCGCGCTTCTTTAAATTACCGATACTTCGTATGGAGCGCTCTATCTCGTCCAAGGGACGTGTCAGGGGAGATGGCATGTGCGGATGCGCCAGAAGGCAGGTTTGTCACCAGCCACAGAGGGTTAGCAGAGCCTTCAATGCGCTCCGGCATTTTGCAAAGCGCAATGGTATCATGCGAGGGGACTGCGTCTGTAACAGCATTGAGGATAAGTGCTGCCGTTTCGTGTGAAAGCTTCGCTGCTGCTGGAAACACGATGGGCGCGTTATAATCACTCACGCCGTCATCGATGAATGAAAGCACCCTGAAGCCGTAGATATGTGTAACAAAGAGCGGCAGAAAGAGAAGTGGGGTGCCATCGGACTTGCGAACTTCGGTCAGGCATAGCTGCACTCCGGGTTTCTTCCCGTAGGTTGCTTCCCAAACTTTCAGGAAGGATTTGGACTGAAAGACAAAGAATGTGGCACCGGTTCTATCGTTGGCATCCGGCCAGTTGGCGGATAGCTGTTCCGTACTGCTAAAAACGCGGATGTCAAAATTATTGATCAGCATAAAAGTCTTTCAGAATCTCCCAGTTTGGGAAATTTTAATTATGTAAGTGCACCGAATCTTATTTTATAGTTGAAGTGTTTAGTAGATTTGAAATCTAAGAAAACTATGAAATGCTGGCTTGATTGGCTTCTACCAGTTGATCGCTTCGCATGTGCTTGCTCCCAAATAGGTCGACGATGTCTGTTTCGATTATCATCAAAACTCTGAACGAAGAAAAGCGCATCGCCGAGGCCGTGGAGAGTGCTCTGAAGGCTTTGCCCGGCGGAAAAGTGGAAGTAATCGTGGCGGATAGCGGATCCACGGATCGTACCATAGCGATAGCACAGTCTTATCCGATCAAGATTGTGCAGATCGAGCCCCCCGCGCGGGCCAGCTGTGGTCTCGGTCCACAACTGGGCTTTCAGTATTCGACGCAACCCTATATCTGCCTGATCGATGGCGACATGATAATCGAGCCTGATTTTCTGCCGGCAGCTCTTGATTATCTCGGCAAGCACCCGGATGTCGGCGGCGTAACCGGCCATGTCGTGGATCAGATTTTGGAAAGTCTGGAGTTCCAGCGTCGCGCGAAGCGGTATTCGCCCGAAGCACGAACAGGTGACATCGATCGCATGAATGGCGGCGGACTTTACAGGCGCAGCGCAATCGAGCAGGCGGGATATTTTTCAGATCGCAACCTTCATGGTCACGAAGAGTTTGATGCGGGAGTTCGCCTGCGCAGCAATGGCTGGAAACTCTATCGTCTGGATCGCCCTTTTGTGCAGCATTTTGGCTATACGATGAACGCCTATAAACTTCTGGTTCGCCGCTGGAAAAGCAAATATCTGCGTGGAACCGGCGAGGTGTTACGCGCCGCAATGGGACAACCGCACCAGAAAAATCTGTTCCGTGAACTGCCGGAGTTACGGCTCTGGGGGCGGTCTATCTTTGGTGGTTGGCGATCTTGGCGGTTCTCATTTTCGTGCCGGGATGGCCGCTGGCAGTTCTGGCGGCAACCGTGATTGCCGTGGTTCCGTTCGCGGCGATGTCCATTCGGTCGCATAGTATCGAACTTGGCATTTATGCGGTGGTTGCATGGATATTTCATGCAGCTGCACTACCGCTTGGCTTTTTTCAAGCACGCCGCAAACCAACCGACTGGATTGAAAGCAAGGTTATAAGAGAGCCGTGATGAAAATCCTGCGACTGGCCATATTCGTTTCACTTATAGGCCTCGCAACGTCCGGCGCTGGTGCCGAAGAATGGCTTCCGGTCACAGAAAACAATCTCGAAATTTCCGATGGAAGTCCTCTCGACTTTTCAAGGTTTCTGCCAAATGCCTACATTGGAGAAAAAATCGTTTGATTGCGAATGCCGATGGGCGTTTCGCACAGGCCGACAAACCGAACCGAGCGCTGCGGCTGCAGTGTGCCGCGATTGCGTGGGGACCACCATCATCCGGCGTGGTAGATCACGCCTTCATTGATCGATATGTGCGACAGCTTCGCCTGCACGGCTACAACATAGCCCGATTCCACTTCGTCGACGCCGACTTGATGCTTGGACAGGGGCGCGATTTCGATTTCCGGTCGGAAGCTCTCGACCGGATGCGCTATCTCATGGCCGCACTCAAACGCGAAGGCATTTACTGGATCATCGACGGACTTACTTCCGAAAGCGGCGCTTTGGGTGGAAAGGACACTGATCGTTGGGGGCCTGAAGGCAATCTGAAACGCCGGGCCTATGTGGAAGACGAAGCATTCGAACATTGGCTGCGCTTCCAGAAAGAAGTTTACGCGACGATCAATCCGTATACTGGCCTCAAACCTCTAGAAGACCCGGCGCTTGCACTAATTATTCCGTTCAACGAGAATGGTATCGAATTCACGAGCTTTGTGCACGAGCACGATGACGGAGTCACATTTTGGCCCGGCTATCGTCCCGCGTTCAATGCATTTCTGAAAAAGCGTTATGCGAATAGCGCCGCCTTGTCACGAGCATTGGGTGGTTTGGCATCCGATGAAAATCTGGAACAAGAAACCATCCAATTGCCTGAAAGCCGTAGCGGCGGTGGGGAGACGGCTTCGGGATTTTCAGGCTTTCCTCGTTGAAAGTGAACGTTTACTGGCGCAGCGTATGGAGCAGGGGCTACGTGATCTTGGCTATCGCGGTCTAGTCGCCCCATATAACAACTTGTTCACCGTACAGACAGCTCTTTCAAGACAGAACCAGAAAGCGGTGGTTGCCAATACCTATCAAGACTGGATCGGCACCCTCCTCCCCGGAACGGAGATCAGGCATACGAGTTCGATTGCCGACACAGCATCTTATGTCAGTGAGATTGCTGCCGGACGCTGGCTCGGTCGACCTTTTCTTGTGACAGAATACGAACACCTGTTCTGGAACCGCCATCGATATGAAGCGGGTTTGGTATTGCCGGCCTATGCCGCTTTGCAGGGCTGGGACGGTATCTGTCGCCACGGGCAGGGGCCGCTGACGCTCGCGTTTGATGAGGCGGCTCCATTCCGTCAGCGCATCGTGCCCTACACTTTCGCAGTAGATCCTGTCGCGCGAGCTGGCGAAACACTGGCATCACTTCTGTTTCGCCGCGGCGATGTGGAAACCGCAGCTTTCAATGTGCCGTTCATGATGCAAGGTGAGGTGAGCCTTGGTGAATCGCTTGAGTTTCGAGAGCCCGCTCGACTGAAACCGCTGGCACTTGTGGGCGGAATTGGCCTTGCCTCGAACGAACTGAGGTGGCCGCGAGGCTTGCAAAAAGACGTCGCAGTCGAATACCGGAATGTATCGCTCGATAACGTGTTACAGCGCCTCAAAGCAGCAGGACTTCTTGCGGAAGACAACACGACCAATCCCTCACAAGGAGTTTTTGAAAGTGCCCCCGGTCAAATCCGTCTCGATCAAAACAAGCTGCGGATGCAGGTTGTTACGCCTAAGACTGAGGCCATTGCCTTTGCTGCATTGAAAGATCGCATAACTTTGAGCGAACTATCTCTCGGTAATGCCGAGGAGAGGGGCCTGTTTGCTGTTTCGGCAATTGACGAGAAGCGATTGAAGGACAGTGAAAAGCTGCTGATAATTTTCGTCAGCGACGCCCGTAATACCGATATGCGTTTCCGTGATAAGGCAGAGAAAATCATAGAGGATTGGGGGCGACTGCCGGTCACTTTGCTACGCAATCGAGTGGACGTGATTCTGGCACAAGACACGGTTTCATGGACACTTTCGCCTGTCGGTCTTGATGGAAAGATTCATGAAAAGATTGCTGCCGGATCTGGCCCCATTGCTTTCCGGCTGGATAATGGAGCTGGCAAAGCGGGGCCGACCACGTTCTTCCTTCTTGAACGGAAGCTTGCAGCTCAATAGAAGTCCGTGGACAACCTACTCCAGCTTTCGCCGGCGAGTCCGCCAATAAAGATATCATTATGCTGAACGGCGTTCAGCATATCAGTGTTTGCTGTGGCCACACAGACATTGGCTTTCAGGCGAAAGAACATGATCGACTGCTGTGAAAGTGCATTGAGATAGCGCGGGTCAACCCTGCCTTGTGCCGCGATATGTCCCTCATCTTGCAGGTGGAGCAGCATCGCATCGACGGCATGTTTTTCCATTCCGGCTTTTGCGAGGATGTTTAGAACTTCTGCAATGCCATTGGGGCGAACGTAGTAACAAAAAGCCGCTAGGACTGCCGGTGCGGTCGTTGATCGCACAGAACCGCAAGGTACCGGCGGCCTGATTGTCTGACGCCATCACGAACAGCCAGTTGATGTCGCTTTCTGTCCAAGCTGGATGGGCCGAATAGCTCTGCAGGTAACCGGGAACCAGAGATATGGCTTCTTCTTTCGCAATTTCCTTCACATTCGCCCGGGGCTTGGTGGCTCTTGTGATCGCTGGAATGGGGAAAAGCGGGTTGAGCATTCTGCCCACTGAACTGGTAGCCCATCCGCCGAGGATCGGACGCCGTTCGGCAACGTAGCTGGCCACATAGCTGGCAGCTCGGAATACGCGTGTCCATCCGAGCCCATGTGTGCTGAGTGTGACTCCCCGATTGCTTCGGAATGTTTGAGGCTCACCGGCGCAGCACTGTCGGTGAAGTTGAGTATCTTTTCACTTGGACGCAAAGTGAGTGTCAGTTCGGCGGCGCCACGCGGCGACATTTCCGGCTTCATCATGAAAGCGCAAAGCAATCGCCCCATGATCGATTGGCCCTTGACCCTATACGGAATGGGCAGGACCGAGATCGCGCTATCGATCTCACCGTGCTCGTCCTCATGGACCACGCTGCCAATCGCAGGGTCGTAATAGGGGTTTTCAAAAAGAACTTCTGAAAATACTGATCGAAAGTCTTGTCACATGACTTTGAGTGCGGACGAAAAACTTGCTGAAACAGCGTGCGGACAGCTGGAATATCGTTGATGCTCATCGCACGCACACGCCGTGATTTTCTGTCATTTGCGGATGTCGAAATATGCGCCATCTAAGCCCCCAATTGCTTGAAACCGCCCTTTTTCTCTTCTGCGTCGCGACTCTGGCGAACGAGGTAGATAACGCATCCCCACGATGCCAACACAATACTGATTTCAATTACGTAAATGGCAGCGAAAGTTCCTGTAATAGGTGCGTACCGGTGGCCAGCGCCAGAAGCGGTGCCCCGAGAATGTTGCCTGTATTCAGGACTGCCGTGCGATAGCTGTGTTGGCTCGCAGCACCCAGAAGATCGACCGCTATCGACCACAGCGCAACAAACACGGTAATCCAGCAAAGTGTTCGGCAGAAGGAGACCAGCGTGTCATATTCACTGCCGAACAGATAGGGCAGATATGGCGCAATGATAAAGACGGCGAGCGAGGTGAATATGCCTATGGCGAATGCAGCACCGAGCAGACGCATTGTGATCGGTAGAGCATGATGGATACCGTTTGCGCTGGCACGAGCCAGATGCGGGTAGACGAGACGGTTCATCGCCTCGACAGTCAACGCGCTGCTGTCGATGATGCGGCGCGTAACACCGTAGCTGCCGACAACGCTTGGCGGCATCAAGGTCCCGAGTAGCAAAAGGTCGGCATTCTGGCGCACTGCCTTGAAGATGAATTGCGATGCGAACATCATGCCAAGCCGCAGTTCGTCGCGCACGATCGTATATTGTGGCTGACCGAGCCTACGCAGAAACAAAGCGTAAACCACGGCAACCAGTACATGGACACCAAACTGCCAATAGGCCCATCCGACAACAGTGGAGACACCGAATACAAGGCACGCGATGGCAGCGGCGATGGTGCGCGCGACAGCAAACCCGACCACGGAAAGATTGGCGGATATGAAGTCGGTATGTGCGATGTAAATCTGCTCGACCAGCAGGATTAGGCGCACCAGTACAATATTCGTGACAAGGAGCAGGAATAGCCCAACCAGATTTCCGGAAAATTCAGGAGTACTGCTCAGCCAGAACGGCAAAATCAACAGTCCGGCGGCGACGAGGATAACGCCGGTTATTGCGATCAGAATGAGATTGTGGCCGAGCATTGCCGGATAAATCGCCCGATCCTGCGCCACGCGACGGACGAGACATTCCGCTCCGCCAAGGCCACAGATGAAGGTGGCGATGCTGGTTACCGCCATGACAGTCACGAACAGACCAAACTCGTGAGAGCCGAGGTAACGCGCCAGAATAGCGAATGTAAAAGCTGCGCGATGTTTGCCGCAAAGAGGCTGCCGCTAGAAGCTGCGTAGGACAGTAATGTCGACCAATGGCGTTTCAAATTTTCATACCGAATTTCGGGCTGCTCGGGCCAGCGTGCCTCTGGGAGAATGGAAGACGCTTGGAATTTCAAGAGGAGGTTATGGCAGAGAACAGGATTATTTTCCGTAAAGTTTCCGGTGGTGAGGTAAATGCTTCATTTTGTCTTAATCCCGAAGAATATGGGGTGCCAAGCATGTTGACTGAAATTTATCAGAAACTGCGTGAGTAAATGACCATCATTTGCATTTTAGTGACACTGTTGTAGATGATTGCCTTTCATTAACCGAATTTTTTAATCTTTAAGTCTAAGGAAAACAGTAGCGCAATGTTTGCGCTATTGAGTGAACTTTAGGGACGACTAATGTACACCTTGCGCGACCTCGCTTCGAAAGCACGGGTAACGGAGACCGCCAGTGAAAATCTGATTCCCGTCGATGACCGGCTTCGTGCCGTTCGCAGCGAAACGCATACCGTTCACGAAGAAAAGATCACTGAAACAAACGCCACCGCAAACAAGGGGCTGATGCTGCCTGAACTTGACCTGTTCGAGGCGATTGCCCGGATGCGCGCGCGTTGGATTTTGATTGCAGCGCTGGCGATAATCGGCGGTTTGGCGGGGCTTGCTTACGGCATGACGGCAAAGCCACGCTATACGGCCTATACCGATTTGCTGGTTCCACCATCAGGACTTCAGTTGCTGCCCAACGATGTCTATGCCCAGAGCCTCCGGGCCGACAGCCAGATTCTCGACATTGAAAGCAAGATGCGCATCTTGACCTCCGGCAACGTCCTGCGGCGGGTTGTGACGGATTTGAAGCTGAATGAGGATGAGGAGTTTGTTCCCCGCCGCCGGCTTTTGATCTTCGGGCTATGTTGGGGCTCAGCAAACCGACGGGGCCGAAAGACGATACGTTGACCGCGGTTCGAGCATTGTCGCAGCGGATTAGGGTTGCGCGTCCTGAACGATCCTATCTGGTTACGATTGCGGTCTGGACCGATAATCCTGAGAAATCGGTACAAGTTGCGGATTCTCTGGCCAATGCCTTTCAGGAAGAAATTGCACAGGCGGATGCCGATGGTGCAGGACGCGCTGCTTCGGCTCTGTCCGAACGTTTGGCCTCACTGCAGAAGGCCGCAACTGAAGCGGAAGAAAAGGTTGCAGCGTTCCGTAGGGCACATGGTCTGCAGACCGCGGGTGGCGAACTCGTCAGCACCCAGTCGATGACGCAGATCAATTCCAAACTGGTCGATGCCAAGGCGCGGCTTGCCGAAGCAAGCACGCGTTATGAAGAACTGACGAGGGACACCGGCAGTGCCGTCAGTCCAGCAAGTACTTTGCAGTCATCCACGATGACGAATTTGCGCGGACAATATGCATCGCTAAAGCAGCGCTACGATGCTCTGGCCATGACGTACGGGCCGCGTTATCCGGAACTGATAAATACGGAACGTCAGCTTGCCGGTCTGGAACAGCAGATGGCGCAGGAGCGGGCACGTATTCTGCAATCGGCCAAGGTTGACCTCGATCAGGCAAATGCTGTCGTTGTCGCTCTAAATGCACAGGCAGCTTCCGCACGTTCTGCTGTCGCACTCGACAATGATGCCCAAGTTCAGCTTTCGGACCTTGAACGTGACATGGCAGCCAAAGTAGCGATCTACAACACATTCCTGACCCGCTCTTCGGAGACCAGTCAGCGCCAGCAGCTTGATGCCACCAACATTCGGATCATTTCGACTGCCATCCCTCCGATTGGTCGCAGCTGGCCACCCAAGACCGTGGTGTTAGGAGCCGCAGGCGGCGTTGCCGGAATGGGGCTTGGTGTAGTTCTCGCACTTGGTTTAGGCTATCTAGGCGCGTGGCGCCGAAACCGTGTGGATATGGCCTGACTTGACCAAACTATCGGTTCATTAACGTGAGGAGATACAGTCGTCAGTCGTCGGGGGCGCGCTTTTTCTCTGTATGTTCTCATTCATCTGGATAAGCGCCTGTCCCTATCCAGATATTGGCGTTGTCACCGGCGCAGTTCATCAGAATACTGATGCCTTAGAGCCCGTATCGGCCGGCACGGGCTTAGTTACTGTGAGCACCGGAACGTCGTCGCCTTAAATTCGCATAATTCTCTTTTGCGAGTATGATGATCAATGCTGGTGTTATCGGTTTAATTCTGACACTTATCTGGGTAACGGCCTTTCCGCGTCGATATATTAAGGAAGCGGAAAGCACAGATGACGATCCTATATTAACGCTCCTTTATATTCGCCTTTGGCTTTACGGATTATACATGTCTTGTATGAAAAATACGTTCTTCCAGAATGATGGGGCATTGTGGTTTTGTATAATGATTGCTGTCTTCGGATCGCGTGTGCAGGCAAAGGCGGGGCTTGACTGAAACGGCTTTTGGGGAGCTGGGGCAATGATGGAAATGGATAGTCTCGACAGGGCGCGCAGTCGCTTGGAATGGTATGCCATTCGGCTGAACGATAGTATCAGCCGTCGGTTTCCGTTGCGTCCGTTCTGCTTGCCGACGAACGAGCGGATCATCACCTTCACATTCGATGATGTGCCCGACACGGCAGAGAGCGCCGGGGCTACTATTCTCGACAAGTACGGGGTCCACGGTACTTTTTATATTGCCGGCAATCTGGTTGGCACTAAAGAAGCCACAAGGAACCTGATCACGCAGGAAGGGTGCGGGAAGCTGGTCGAGCGAGGGCACGAATTGGGGTGCCATACCTATAACCATCTCAAGGTTCCTTACTTCGGCGCCCGTGAAATAGTGTCCGACCTTGATCGCAACACTGCCTATCTCGATGCATTTGAGCCTGATCGTGTCGAACCGCGCAATTTCGCGTATCCGTATTGTGCATCTTCCATGATGTCGCGTCGGCTTTTGCTGATCGTTTCGCAACATGTCGCGGCGGTGGCAACCGCATCAATCGCGGCATGATCGACCTTGCTTTTTGCAGGCCGTTGAAATCAGGCAGCCTGATGACAATGCTGCACGCCAGACCCGCTGGATCGATGATCTGAATACCAATCCCGGCTGGCTCGTTTTCTATACCCACGACGTTAGCGATACGCCGACCGAATTCGGCTGCAGGCCGGAGACATTTGAACGCCTCGTATCTCACGCAGTGAGAAGTGGAGCGGCTATTCTTTCTGTTCGCGAGGCTTTGGCGCGCCTTGGCGCACAACGAGGTGCTGCTTGACGCATCTAAATGATAAGGAACATCGCCTGCTGGCGATCAACAACTACTTTTATCGGCGCGGTGGCGCTGAAACTGTTTTTCTCGACCATATAAAACTGTTTTCTGAGATAGGCTGGCAGACAGCCCCTTTCGCGATGCAGCATCCGGATAATTTTGCATCCGACTGGTCTTCCTATTTCGTTTCGGAAATTGAATATGGCCGGGAAAGCAGCTCGCTCACCAAAGTCGTGCAGGCGGGCAAGATCATCTATTCATGGGAAGCGCGCGACCGCATCAAGGCGCTGATCGAACGCTTTCGCCCGAACGTGGCGCATGCACACAATATCTATCATCATTTGTCGCCGTCGATTTTTCCGGTACTGAAGCAATCCGGTGTGCCGACGGTTATGACGGCACATGATCTAAAACTGGCATGTCCGGCCTATAAGATGTTGTCACACAGCCAGATCTGCGAACGCTGCAAGGGCGGACGCATCTACAATGTGGCGCTTCACAAATGCATCAAGGATTCCACCGCTCTTAGTGGACTGGTTTTGGTTGAAACCGCAATCCATCGCATGCTCGGCCTTTACCGCAATACACTTGATCGCATCGTCGTGCCGAGCCGCTTTTATATAGCGAAGCTAGCCGAATGGGGCTGGCCGGAAGAGAAGCTGGCCTACATTCCCAATTTCGCTCATACCGACAATCTCAAACCTTTTGCGGATGAGGGCGATTATTTCGCCTATGTCGGAAGACTTGCGCCCGAAAAAGGGGTCGGTACTCTCATTCATGCAGCGGCTGTTGCGGGACAGAAACTTGTTATCGCAGGTACCGGGCCTGAAGAACAATCACTGAAAGCGATTGCCGCTAAGGCGGGCGGCGATGTCACATTCGCGGGCTACGTCTCGGGTGAACGACTGCATAGGCTGATCGGAGAAGCAAAGGCGCTCGTTCTTCCGTCTGAATGGTATGAGAATGCCCCGATCAGCATTCTGGAAGCCTATGCGCTTGGGGTGCCAGTAATCGGCGCCAACATTGGCGGAATTCCTGAAATGATTATCGAAGGCGAAACCGGAATGGTTTCGCGTGCTGGCGATATCGATAATCTCGCCTGTGTTCTTGGCGAATTTGCGAGATTTTCCCCACAGGTACGGCGCAAGATGGGAAATGTAGGCCGGGTCTGGGCTGGCAACGAATTCTCGCCACAGGCATACAGAAACCGCACGCTGGAACTTTATGCCGAGTTAGGGGCGCTTTGATGGTCCGAAACGATAAACGACCTCGCGTCATTATGCTGGGCCTGCGTGGTGTTCCTAACCTACAAGGCGGAGTGGAAAAACATGTCGAAGAGCTCGCCCGGATCTATGTGACAAAGGGTTGGGATGTCGAGGTCATCGGACGTCGTCCTTACCTTGAAAAGAAACAGCCTTATGTATGGCAGGGCGTGCGAGTAACGCCGATCTGGGCACCGACTTCCATGAAATTCGAGGCGATTGTCCATACGGTTCGGGGCGTGCTGCGGGCAGGGTTCAAACGTCCGGATGTTCTGCACATTCACGCAATCGGTCCGGCGCTCGCTGTTCCGCTGGCACGTCTGCTGGGGTTACGTACGGTCGTGACGCATCACGGATTTGACTATAATCGTCAGAAGTGGGGGCGTCTTGCGCGTACGATGTTGAAGCTTGGTGAATGGTGCGGGATGCGTTTTGCAAATGCACGTATCGCTGTGTCCAACAACATTGCGCAAACCATGCAACAGCATTACCACGTGCCGCTCACATTTATCCCGAACGGCGTCACACTGCGTCCTGCCTGCCAAGACAAGACGTGGTTGGAAAAACATGGCCTGATATCAGAGCGATATATCGCTCTCGTGGCACGAATTGTTCCAGAGAAACGCCAACTCGATCTCATCGAGGCTTTTGCAAAACTTTCGGATCCTTCTTTGAAGCTGGCCCTCATCGGTTCAGCGGAATATACTGCCGAATATGCCGGAACCGTCCGCGCAAGAGCTGATGCTGTGCCGGGCGTCGTTCTGACGGGGGCACTTCAGGGAGAAGAGCTTTCGGCCTTGTTCAGTCAGGCGGCATTATTCGTTCTGCCATCCAGTCACGAGGGCATGCCGATCGCTCTGCTGGAGGCGATGGGGTATGGCTTGAATGTACTGGCAAGCGATATTACCGCCAATGTCGAAGTGGGGCTTTCGGAGGAGAGTTACTTTCCGCTTGGCAATGTCGACGCATTGAAGAATGCGCTGCGGCAAAAGATCGATAATCCGTTGACCAGCAAGCAGTCGCAAGAAATGATCGACTCGATCGCGCGGGATTACAGCTGGAGCGGGATCGCTGACCGCACGCTGGAGGTTTACAAGTCCACTTTGAAATAGAACGCATCCCGAAAATTGTGGGATGGCTTTCAGGACAAAACGCGTGCGGACCAAAATAAAGGCCCCGGTAGCTTTCGCTCCGGGGCCGGATAATCTCAATTCTCGTGTTTGCCTTAACGAGCCCGACGGCGTTCTGCAGTCGGCTGGAAAGCCAGACGTGAATGATAGCTGCAATATGGGCTTGATTCACCAGATTCATGACCGCAGAAATGAAAGTCTTCATTCAGCGGGTCGCCAATCGGCCACTTGCAGGTACGTTCGCTCAGTTGCAGCAGTGAGAGGCGGCGCGAGATAGGCACCACTACATCTGAAGCCGGTTTGACCACTCTTTCCGCAACGGCGTCTACGGCGTAATCCATCTGAAGTGCAGTAGCGCCAACCGTCTTGGTGACAGTAGCCGTACGCATCGTCGTTGTATGCACGCCGGTTGAATGGTGTGCTGCAGGACGTGGCACTGCGGCAACCGTGTTGACCTTCTTGCTGCGAGGAGCAGCGGTCGTGGTTTTGCCACGGCCCGAAAGCTTCAAACGGTGCACTTTGCCGATCACTGCATTACGGCTTACGCCGCCAAGCTGTGCTGCGATCTGGCTTGCGCTCAAGCCTTCGCTCCACAGTTTCTTCAGTAGTTCGACGCGTTCGTCTGTCCAGTTCATCGCCCCGGGCTCCAATCATTTTCGTTATCCGGAATCCACCAGTGTTCTCGGATTGCTCCAAGCGCAAACACCATATCTATCCGGGTGACTAGGTCCGCCGCACGAAATGTAGCTTTAATCTCTAAAAAGAAACTACAATATCCAACGACTCCATGACAAGGGATAGCCCTGTCATGCAGATTCCATTTTTATGGTTTTCCCCAACTTGGGTGCCAAAGACGGTTTTTCTTTGATCCAGCGTCGAAATTTTGCACGCAATTGGTCCTGAACTGAAAACCCGGATTGTTTCAGGATGGAACATCGCCAACTTGCGAAGCGGATATGCCGTCTGGCAGCCTCAGCCGAGGAGAGGTTTTTCTCTATATAATGTGGACGCTCGCGTAAAGTCACCTTCGACGGGAGAGTGTTACAATAACCCGAAAATGCATGAACTCATGTCGAAAGATGGCCTTCAAACCTTGCTTGCTTTGATTGACATTTTTTATATGAACGCCAATATACACGCGAGATAAATGTGCCGCCCCGGGGGCGGTTTTTTTTCTGCCGAGGGGCTCAGGTGAGGAGCATGAGCTATCTGGGCCATTCCTTTCATGTCTCATTATATTTTTGTGGCAGATGGGGATGGAATATTGGGCGTTTTCGAAAGGTGGGAACCGTTTCGAGTGCCTGAGGACTGTTTACGGGAAACACAGCTTTGCCGATGCAACTGGGCAAGCTGCTAAAAGGGCTTTGGAGGCCTGACGCTATGACCGACGCTACGACCGTGCAACCGCTTTACGACACCTATAATCGTGCGGCTCTGCGCTTCGAGCGAGGTGAGGGCATCTGGCTTATTACCGAAAACGGTGAACGTTATCTCGATTTTGCTGCCGGTATTGCCGTGAATTCGCTTGGTCATTCGCATCCGCACCGGTGGAGACGCTGAAGACCCGGTGCAGAAAAGCTTTGGCATCTGTCGAATGTCTACGAAATTCCGGCGCAGGAAAAGCTAGGACGGCGTCTTGTTGAGAGCACCTTCGCCGACAAGGTCTTCTTCACCAACTCTGGGGCCGAAGCTCTCGAATGCGCGATCAAGACCGCGCGCCGCTATCAATATGTAAGCGGTCATCCAGAGCGTTTCCGCATAGTGACCTTTGAAGGCGCCTTCCATGGTCGCACATTGGCCACGATTGCAGCTGGCGGTCAGGCGAAGTATCTCGAAGGTTTTGGCCCGAAGGTCGACGGTTTTGATCAGGTTCCGTTCGGTGATGAAGCGGCGCTGCGCGCAGCCATTACTGATGATACCGCAGGTATATTGCTTGAACCTGTGCAAGGCGAAGGCGGCTTGCGCGGTTTCCCCGAAGGATTCATGCGCATGCTGCGCCAGATCTGCGATGAAAAGGGTCTTCTGCTAATCCTCGACGAAGTGCAGACCGGGGTTGGCCGTACGGGTAAGCTGTTTGCGCATGAATGGGCTGGTATCAAGCCGGACATCATGGCCGTGGCCAAGGGCATCGGTGGCGGTTTCCCGATGGGGGCCTGCCTTGCGACCGCAGAAGCTGCCAAGGGCATGACGGCTGGTGTTCACGGAACGACCTATGGCGGCAATCCGCTGGCCATGGCCGTCGGCAATGCCGTGCTTGATGTTGTTCTGGCCGATGGCTTCCTCGAAAATGTCCGGGCAACTGCTCTGGTTATGAAGCAGGGGCTCGCCTCCGTCATCGACCGCTACCCGAATGTCGTTTCGGAAATCCGTGGTCGCGGTCTGCTGATCGGCATCAAGTGCGTTGTGCCAAATACCAGCCTCATTCAGGCCCTCCGTGACGAGCATTTCCTGAGTGTCGGCGCTGGCGATAATGTTGTTCGTCTGCTTCCGCCGCTGGTTACGACGCCGGAAGAAGCCCGCGAAGCGCTGAAGCGCATCGAAACGGCGGTCGAACGGCTCGCAACTGCAAATCCGATCAGCAAGACGGCATGATATCATGACTAACGATAACGGGATCAAACACTTTATCGACCTTTCCGCTGTTCCGGCGTCGGAACTTCGCGCTATCATGGAAGACGCCAAGGCACGTAAGGCCCGCCTCAAGGCGGGAGAAATCGAACGACCTTTCGCCGGCAAGGTGCTTGCGATGATCTTCGAAAAGCCTTCCACGCGCACGCGCGTGTCGTTCGATGTCGGTATGCGCCAGCTCGGCGGCGAAACGATTATGCTGACTGGTTCGGAAATGCAGCTCGGGCGCAGTGAAACCATTGCTGACACGGCGAAAGTTCTGTCGCGCTATGTTGATGCGATCATGATCCGCACCACATCGCATGAGCGCATGTTGGAACTTGCCGAATATGCGACCGTTCCGGTTATCAATGCACTGACGGACGATACGCACCCTTGTCAAATCATGGCTGACGTTCTTACATATGAGGAACATCGCGGCCCGATCAAAGGCAAGACCTTTGCCCGGATGGGGACGGTAACAACGTCCTCCACTCGCTGGTTGAAGCTGCGGCGCGTTTTGATTTCAACGTCAATATCGCAACGCCGGAAGGCAGTGAACCCAAGTCGCAATATGTCGATTGGGCGAAAGCGAATGGCGCGAGCATCATGTCTACCATCGATCCGGAAAGAGCGGCGAACGGCGTAGATTGCATCGTGACAGATACGTGGGTTTCGATGGGGCAGGAAGATCATGCCCGCGGCCACAACGTTTTCATGCCCTATCAGGTCAATACGCGACTGATGGCAAAAGCTGACCCGAAGGCGCTTTTCATGCACTGCTTGCCTGCACATCGCGGCGAGGAAGTGACGGATGAAGTGATCGATGGACCGCAATCGGTCGTATTCGACGAGGCGGAAAACAGGCTCCATGCCCAGAAAGCCATTCTGGCCCGGTGCCTGCAAGGAGCATAATTTGGCTGATAAGACCAGCAATGAGCATACCGAAGTCGAGAACATCCAGGTCAATCTGGGCGATTTCGACTTCGCAGGGGATGATGCCGTTGTGCCTTTTCAGGTGGAAGGGCTCGACGTGCGTGGTCGCGCGGTTCAGCTTGGCGCGAGCATCGACGGTATTCTGAAACGCCATAATTATCCGGAAGAAGTGGCCCGCCTGCTGGCGGAAGCAACGGTGCTGACCGTATTGCTTGGCACTTCGCTAAAATTTGAAGGCAAGTTCATCTTCCAGACGCAATCCGACGGTCCCGTCGACATGCTGGTGGTTGACTTCCGCACGCCGCGTTCGGTGCGCGCCTATGCACGTTTCGACGAGGAAGGGTTGAAGGAGGCGGTTGCCGCTCACAAGACGAAGCCCGAGGAATTGCTTGGACGAGGCACACTCGCCTTCACCGTGGATCAGGGTGCTTACACCCAACGCTATCAAGGTATTGTTGCGCTTGATGGTTCGACGCTGGAAGAAATCGCCACGACCTATTTCCGTCAGTCGGAACAGATACCGACCGACCTGAAGTTGAGTGTTGCCAAGCTTGTCGAGCGTGGTGCCGATGGAAAGCCTGTCGAGCAGTGGCGCGCTGGTGGACTGATTATCCAGTTTCTGCCAGAATCCGAACTACGCGCGCGTATCCCCGATCTGCCGGGTGGGGATGAGGACGATGCCGAAGCCTCCTTCCATCCGGAAGACGACGCATGGGACGAAGCCCGCTCGCTGGTCGGCACGATAGAAAGCTCGGAGCTTACTGATCCGCAAGTCGGCTCGGAGCGGTTGCTATACCGCCTGTTCCATGAGCGTGGTGTGCGGGTGTTCGAATCTGTGTCTGTGCTGGACGAGTGCTCATGCTCGCGTGAAAAAATTTCCGGCGTGCTGTCAGGTTTTACAGCCGAGGAAATTGCGGAAAGCGCAGACAGTGGCAAGATTTCCGTGACCTGTGAATTCTGCTCGAAACTCTATGAGTTCGATTCGGCGGAGTTCAAGAAGTAATAGGCGGATGAATTTTTAGGGTAGGAATTTATCCCCAATTGAGGCTGAGCTGTTAATCTTCACAGGTCAACTGTGGAGATATGATATGCCTGACATTTGGTTACCAGTTACCCAGCAGAATCTCGAGATTGTGGCCGGCAGTCCACTCGATTTTTCGACGTTTCTATTGAATCCGGCGATTACCGAGGAGCGGCGGCTCATCGTTAATCCGGACGGTCACATCGCATTGCGCAGCGATCCTTCGGTTCCATATCGGCTGTTGTGTGGCACCATCGGGAGTATTCCAGACAGTGCGACGGCGGATAAGATGGCCGTCCAATTGCGCCGTCATGGATACAACAGTGTCCGGTTTCATTTTCTCGACCTTGCTTTGATGGACGGACAACTTCAGGATTTCGGATACCGACAGGATATTCTTGATCGATTCCGCTACTTCATGGCCGTATTGAAGCAGAATGGCATCTACTGGATCGTAGATGGCCTCACGTCCAACGCTGGAGCGTTGGGCAACATAACGGACCGCTGGGGAATTGATGGCAGGCTGAAGTTGAAGACGCATGTTGAAAATGCGGCTTTTGGCCACTGGCTGCGCTTTCAAGTCGATATATTCGGTACTGTCAATCCTTACACTGGGCTTGTGCCTTTCGAAGATCCGGCAATGGCGGTCGTTGTGCCGTTTAACGAGAATGGCTTGTCGTTTAATTCGTGGATTTATGCCGACGGCGATCTGCAGGCTTTGATTGAATTGCTGATGCCTTTCAACCTATGGCTTCGCGAACGCTACAGTACGACGGCTGGTCTGGTTAATGCATGGGGTGACGAACTGGCACCGAACGAGAATCTGGAGAGCAGCACCGTCGCTTTACCTGCAAATCGCTATGCCGGCTCGGTTAGACTGCGAGATTTTGCCCGTTTTCTCGTGGATATCGAAACACGCACCATGGAGAAGATGGGCGACTGTATTCGGGCTATGGGCTTCAAGGGCGTTGTGGCACCCTACAACAATTGGACAGGTATCCAACCGGCCCTGACGCGTGGCAATCAGTCAGCCGTTGCGATGAACACCTATCACGACTGGATTGGCAATGTATCGCCGGTGGTCAGATACAGCAGGAGAGTTCGCTCGCCAATGCGGCGGAATATTTCCGTCTTGCGGCCTCCGCGCGCGTTTTGGGCAAGCCATTTTGTGGTGACAGAATACGACCATATGTTCTGGAACCAGTTTCGGTATGAGGCTGGTCTGGCGATGCCTTCCTACGCCGCGCTTCAAGGATGGGATGTGCTTTGCCGCCACAGCAATGGAGCGTTGATCCTTGATTATGGCGGTAGCGACTTCAACGAACAATATATCCGCCCCTATAGAACTGCGCTCGATCCCGTTGCCCGTGCGGGTGAAACCCTGTCGGCACTGCTGTTTCGGCGCGGGGATGTCGCAAAGGCGGCTCATCAGGTCGTGGCGCAAATACAGGATGTCAGTAATCTGGTTGGATTGGACACACAGGAGCCGGACGCTGTTACCATCATGTCTTTGATGACGGGTTTCGCACAAGGAGATGCTGCACAAGCACCCGGAGCCGTATTGGTTGGCTCGCCCCGTCAGATAAATTCCCAAGCGGCGGCGATCACGTTCCTACGTAACAACGCCGTGCTGGAAGCTGGAAATCCGAGCACGGCGACTTCCGGTATCTATGCTAGCGATACTGGAGAGATCAGCCTCGACGCAGCTGCGAAGCAGATGAGAATTGTTACACAACATACGGAGGCCGTAGCCTTTGCATCGGTTAACCAGCCCATTTCTCTCGATCAGATGACTGTCTGGAGTGCTTCCGGCGCGAGCTTGTTCGCGGTCTCGTCGCTTGACGGACAAGCCGTGGCACAAAGCGGCAAACTTTTAATTATCATGGCTACGAATGCCCGAAATACCGGCATGACTTTTTCCGATATGGAACAGAAGATCGTCTCAAATTATGGGGCGCTACCTGTCGAAATCAAAGTCGAGTGGGTGCAATTCTCAATTCCAACTGATCGCCCATGGAGAATTTCTCCTATCAATCTCGACGGGACAGTGCAGCCACAAGTTGTATCTGGAGACGGAACTTCTCCAATAGGTGCACAGCTCTGGAACAATGTTTCCTCCCTGTCTGCATCACCGGACCGACGACATATTTTTTGCTTGAACGTCTATAGGAGTTAAAAAACGAGCGCTGGGTTTGGCGCTTGTTTTTAATTCGCTGTTCGCGATTTTACTTTGCCGACATGTCGAAGAATCTCTTTGAATCAAGGTATCCCGAAAGTGGTTTCATCCTTTTCGGGATGCGCTTTAATCATGCGAGATTTGGTTTCCGCTGATGGGTCGGTCTTACTGTAGTTGCAGACTTTTTATGCACGGTGCAGGCATGCAGCCGCAAACCCATGACCGCTGTAAGCACGCTGAACCAGACTGGTCCACGCGCGACGAAGAACGGGGTCTCTAGATTGGCGTAGAACATTATGAACAACCAGATCTGAAGATACATGAGCGCCGGGCTGGAGGAGTTACCTGATCGTTGTGCGCGGTGGAAATCGAGGAGTGGGCAGACCCCGATCCACCAGATCAGTGCAGCCAAGCCAATGAAACCCGTCGTAATCGTTATATTAAGATAGGCGTTATGTGCGTGGCCTGCGCGGGCCGCCCATGTTTCAATGTCGTATCCACCATTCACCAGCCGCGAGGTGCCCCAGAAAGCATCGTAGCCATAGCCTACCAGCGGATGTTCCGTAAGTTGCCTGATGGCGAATTTCCATATCTCGGTGCGGCCGGTGAAGGTGGGATCGGAGGCGAAGCTTTCGACGAGGCTTTTGGCTGAAGGAAAAAGGACAGTTCCCAACGTCAGATAAGCCATGATCAGAAGAGGGACATAAACCATCAGCGCTTTCACGGCGAGGCTTCGCGTTCGCACTAGGCAATATGCGAGGGTGAAGGCCAGTACTACCGAGCCGATAGAGGTCTTGTTATTTGTTCTGTACAGAAAAAAAAAAAGCGCAAATATGGTGATTAGCGTCCCGCTGAGCCGGGCTTTTGACCGCCAAAGATACATGCCGTAGCAGCTCAACACCACCATTGCTGGCCCGGCGATGTTCTTATGGGCGAAATGTCCGCGCCACGAGCCGGCATTCGTCAACTCCAACACCTCCGCCAGATTGTGGATGGAGACGGCTGGCAAGAAGATCACGCCGAAATAGGCCAGTCCCAACACGAACAGAGAAAGCGGCTTGATGAGCCGGATGAAATGGTTTTCGTCCTCTGGCAGAAGGAGCCGGGCTAAAGCGGTAATAATGACTGTGACACTGAAAATATAGCGACGAAAAGAGAGATCAGGTTGGGTGGAAAGGATTACCGTTATGAATTGCCATCCCAGCAGTATAACAAAATACGGAAACAACACCGTACCAACCAGATTACGGTTCTGCCAGAGAACCGCGAGGCTAAGCGCGGTGAGCAGCAGCGAAAGCACCTGTTGCATCGCATTTCCCGCTTCCTGAGCGAGAAGAACATCCGGATTGCGCAGATCAATGAAAGGGGAGAGCGTGATCCAGTACAGACAAAAATGCCAATGAACAGAATGTTTCTGTATGTTCTGCTCATATGCTATCCGTCGGGAAATAAGGTGAGAAACGCCTCAATTCAGTGTAGGTCGCAGGTCCGGCATGTCAAGCGAGAAGGCGGGAATATCAACCTCGAACAAGCTGCCGCCGTCGCCTTGCATCTGATAGCGTCCGACCATGACGCCTGACGTGGTGGTCAACGGGCATCCTGATGAATATTGAAAAGAGTCACCGGTTCGAGAGTTGGCTGCTCGCCGACCACACCGCCCGCGCACTTCCTCGACGTATCCATTCGCATCAGTAATTTGCCAGTAACGTGAGCGGAGCTGCACAGTTTGCGTGGAGTTATTGGCAATCGTTATACGATAACCCCATACATAACGGTTTTCGTCGGGCTCGGACTGGTCTTCCAGATAGAAAGGTTCGACCGAAACTTCGATCCCTTGCGTTACCGCTCTATACATGTGCACCCGCCCTACATTCACATCGGCCTCGGCACCCTGCAATATGGCGAAGCCGGATCGCAATGGTGCTTGTTTATTGAACGGTTCGCCGGTTCTAGGACGCCGCTTTTAACCCACCTATCGCTAAAGTTGCGGAGGAGGTCAACAATTCGGAGCGGCAAATATGCGGCAATTGCCGAAATGTTCCGGCAATTGCATTGTTTGTGCTTCTGTTTGAAGCCTAAAAGCCACAGTATCGAGATATAGCGGCCTAGCGAGCGATCTTGAGGGCTGCTTCCACGTCGTCCATGAGGTCGTCGGTATCCTCAAGGCCGAGCGAGATTCGGAGAAGGCCGTCCGAGATACCGAGTTCAGCTTTCGCCTCGTCGCTAAGGTTCTTGTGCGTCGTGGTTGCTGGATGAGTAATAAGGCTTTTGCATCACCCAGATTGTTGGAGATGCTGAAGACCTGCAACGCATTCTGGAACTTGAACGCTGCCTCCTTGCCGCCTTCCAGCTCCAGTGCAATGAGGGTCGAGCCACCCGTCATCTGTTTGGCGATAATGTCGGCCTGGGGGTGGTCGGCCCGTCCCGGATAGATCACGCGCTTCACGCCCTGTTTGTCTGCGAGGAAGTCAGCAACAGCGGCCGCTGATAACGTCTGCTGGCGTACACGTACGGCCAATGTTTCAAGGCCCTTCAGCATGATCCACGCATTGAACGGGCTTAGGCCCGGACCCGTATGACGGAAATAGTCCTGCAGGGTGTTTTCAACCCATTCACGGTCAGAGAGAACTACGCCGCCAAGGCAGCGTCCCTGACCGTCAATGTGTTTTGTTGCAGAATAAACAACGATATGCGCACCGAGCTCCAGTGGCTTCTGGAAAAGCGGTGTGGCGAAGACGTTATCGACGATGAGTTTGGCGCCTGCTTCGTTTGCGACCTGCGCGACGGCAGCAATGTCGATAATTTCGAGCGTCGGATTGGATGGGCTTTCAAGGAACATGACCTTGGTGTTCGGGCGAACAGCAGCTTTCCAGTTCTCAATATCGGAGCCGTCGATGATCGAGATTTCGACGCCATATTTCGGCAAGATCGTCTCAACGATGTAGCGACAAGAGCCGAAAACGGCGCGAGCGGAAATCACGTGATCGCCGGCCTGCACCGGCACAGGATCGCAGCTGCCACTGCCGCCATACCGGAAGCGGTTGCACGTGCTTCTGCGGCACCTTCCAGCGCGCACATGCGCTTTTCGAACATGTCAGTAGTTGGATTAGCATAACGTGAATAGATGAAACCCGGATCCTCACCCTTGAAGCGCGCTTCGGCGGCTTCGGCATTCGGGTAAAAGGAAACCCTGTGTCAGAAACATTGCTTCCGACATTTCAGCAAATCCGGAGCGCAGCGATCCGGCATGCACGAGCTCAGTTGCAGGGCGAAACTTGCGGGTATTCTCAGTCGTCATTTTTCCAACCTGTCGAAAGCTGGTCGGCCGGGGCAGGTTAAACGGGCCTCGGCGGCCAATAAAAACCGGCCTTGCGAAAACGCAAAAGGCCGGTAACGAACCGCGGCCCTTTTAGCGAATTCTTTAACGTGGCTGCAAGCCGGCCGGCCAAATCACCACGGAACACATTTCCATTATGCCTGTTGAGCAGAACCGTCAATGCCGAAACCACCTCATTTCAGGAAAAGCGCATCCCGCACGCCGTGTTAATGCTTGAATTCCTGCGGAAAACCCGGTTTCTAGCTGCCGGAAGGGTTGGCATTCTGCCCGCTAGCGGTCAATGGTCTTTGTCAAGCAATGCTTAGGCTACGGAGTATCGGGTTAATGATGCACAATGATGCTGGAATTCTGGCGGATGCGGATATTTCCGCGCTGTTTGAAAGCGGTTTGCTGGCGTCTCCACGCCCTCTTGATCCGGATCAGATACAGCCTGCAAGCCTTGATCTCAGGCTTGGCGCAAAAGCTTATCGTGTCCGCGCCTCCTTCATGCCGGGGCCCGGTACACCGGTCATGGAAAAGCTGGAACGACTGAAACTGCACGAGATCGACCTGACCGCAGGGGCAGTTCTTGAGACCGGCTGCGTTTATATCGTTCCGCTCCTCGAACGCCCGGCGCTGTCGCCGGACCTATCGGCATCGGCAAATCCGAAGAGCTCAACAGGGCGCCTCGATATCTTCACCCGCGTTATTGCTGACGGGGCACAGGAATTCGACAAGGTGCCTGCGGGATATAATGGCCCGCTTTATTTGGAAGTCAGCCCGCGCACATTCCCGATTGTTGTGCGCACGGGATCGCGCCTGTCGCAGATACGTTTCCGCAAGGGGCGTGCCCAGCTTGACGAGGCTGAACTCGCTGCACTGCATGATGCCGAAACACTGGTTGCAGCCGAGATGCCGAATATCTCCGGCGGCGGCATCGCCCTTTCGGTTGATCTTTCGGGTGGTCCTGACCGGCTGATCGGCTATCGCGGTAAGCATCACACGGCGGTTGTCGACGTCGACAAACGTGCGGCGCACGACGTTCTCGATTTTTGGGAACCGATCTATGATCGTGGCGCGCGTGAACTCGTGTTGGATCCGGATGAATTCTATATTCTCGTCTCACGCGAGGCCGTGCATGTTCCCCGCTTTATGCGGCGGAAATGACGCCTTTCGATCCGCTGGTTGGCGAATTCCGCGTTCACTACGCAGGCTTCTTTGATCCGGGTTTCGGACATAGCGCTGCGGGTGGAACCGGCAGCCGCGCTGTTCTGGAAGTTCGCAGTCATGAGGTTCCGTTTATTCTGGAGCACGGGCAGATCGTCGGGCGTTTGGTTTACGAACACATGCTGCATCGCCCATCTGCGCTTTACGGTGTCGACCTTGGCTCCAACTATCAGGCGCAGCAGTTGAAGCTTTCAAGCATTTTCGTTGACTATATCAGCCTCCTCCAAGCAGATATAATTAAAGATGGAGGAGACTGACCTAAGTGGTAACTGGAATCGAACGGGATCAGGACGGGAAGCGTCAAGTGGCAACGGATGCTCCACAGCGCAGGCTATCGGTCGGCATTGTTGCGCTGCCGGGTTTTACACTGAGTGCGCTGAGCCTTTTCCTCGATCCTTTTCGCCCGGCAGCAGATGATCGTGACAAGAGCCGTCAGATACGCTGTGCCCGGAAAATCTGCACGCTGTCAGGAGATCCGGTAACCTCTAGTTCCGGCATGGTCATCGAGCCAACTGCTCCTATCGGTGAACTTGACGATTGTGATTATGTTGCCGTTGTCGGCGGGCTGCTTGCACAGTATCGGCCAAGGCAGCAGACACTGATCGACCTCATCAAGCGCGCGGACCGACGCGGCAAGACGGTGGTTGGCCTGTGTACTGCAGCCTTCCTGCTGGCGGAAGCCAATCTCTTGCCAGATCGCAATTGTTGCGTCAGTTGGTTTCATCGCGACGATTTTCTGGAGCTTTTCGACGGTTATACAGCCGATACGACCAGTCTATTTCATCGTAGCGGAAGACATTTCACCTGTGCTGGCGGCCTTGGTACTGCCTCGCTGGCGCTTTCAATCATACAGAACGAGATTTCCGAGGAACTGGCGCGCAAGAGCGCATCTATCCTCATGATCCCCTATGAGCTCGTGCGTTCCGAACAGCCAGCCCTGAGTTTCAACGGTGTGCGCTCGCCAATGATCCGCAAGGCGATCCGTATTTTTGAGGAAACGCTGGAAGATCCGGTGCCGATGATCGACGTCGCACGGCGATTGGGGATTTCTGTCCGCCAGATGGAGCGTGGTTTCAAACTCGCCCTTGAGCGAACGGCATTCGAGGTTCGCGAAGAGCTTCGGGTCAAGAAAGCAAAAGAACTTTTGTCGGAAACAGGTCTGTCCCTTCTGGAAGTGGCTGTTGCGAGCGGCTTTACCGATACACGCAGCATGAACCGCTCATTTTCGCGGCAAAAGCAGAAACCTCCGCGCAATTACCGCAAACAGCGATAAACGAGTGCGGAGCTTGCGAAGGCTGCACGGACAGCCTATTTCTTGCGCGATGAATCTGTCGCTTTGACCAATAACCACTCAGGAGATTTGCATGTCGGATGGTGTGAACCGATTTCTTGGCGATACCCCCGCCCGTGTCCTGATCAAGCTGGTGCTGATCTCGCTGGTCGTCGGCGTGGTCATGAGCGCGTTTCACTGGACGCCCTATGATATTTTCTATGGTATCCGCGATTTCTTCCTGCGCCTCTGGAATATGGGCTTTTCGGCAATCTCAGGTTTTGTCGATTATCTGATCCTTGGTGCAGCAGTCGTCATTCCTGCCTTTATTTTGCTCCGTATCCTCAGCTACCGGAAATGAACTCAATTCGGTAATTGGATAGCTCAGACAGGCAATGCAACAGAAACATGGATTTACACTTAACCGGCGTGGTTTTCTGGTCCTCGCCGGTGGAGCGCTGGCGGTGTCGACCGTGCCGTTGAACATGGCGCTGGCTGTGGGAGACAATGACCCCACCCCGATTTTCAACGCTATTCGCAAGGCAAATGGTTTGCCTTTGATGACAACGGAAACCAAGCTTGAGCAGGCCGCGCTTTATCAAGCAAGGCGTATGGCGAGTTACGGAAAGATCGGCCACAGCGTCGGTTGGGGCAATGGCTTCGTCGCGCGACTGCGCCGGGGCGGGTATCCGCGGGCCTGCAGCTGAAAATGTGGCATCGGGACAACGCGATACCCAAGCGGTCTTCGACGCATGGATGAAATCGCCGGGTCACCGCAAGAACATGCTCGATCCGACTTTCGAGCATTATGGCCTTGCCCGGGCCACGCCTGAAAACAAACCCACTTATATATATTGGGCTATGATGTTGGGTCTCTAACATCTCGTTTCTCCTGACAGTTCGCTGTCAGGAACTGCGACAATGCGGTGGCCGAATTATCTGTAGTTTCGATTGATTCCAGAGTAGATGATCTTCATCAGAGGGAATGCATTCGGGACAAGCATAATGGATCAGTCGCTGCAACGTGTTGGTGGCGTAACAAGGCCGTTCGACGTAACGCACCGGATGGTGATGCTGATCGCCATTCCCATGACGCTTGCTGCAATCACGACGCCGCTTCTCGGACTTGTGGACATGGGCGTTGTCGGCCAGATGGGACAGGCCGAGCTGATCGGCGGTCTGGCGATCGGCGCGCTGGTATTTGACTTCCTGCTATCGATGTTCAACTTCCTCCGCTCCGGCACGACTGGACTTGTGGCGCAGGCCGTGGGTGCGGAAGATGCAGTGGAAGAACAGGCGATCTTCTGGCGCGCAATCATTATCGCTGTGGTAGCCGGCAGTCTGATGATCCTGTGCCTGCCGATCATCATCGCTGTCTCGTCCACCTTCATGCATCCAACCTCCGCCACGCAGGAAGCCATGGCGACCTATGTGTCGATCCGCATGTTGTCGGCACCGGTTGCGCTGATCAATTATTCGATCCTCGGGCTGGTTCTTGGCCGCGGACGGGGCCTTGTCGGTCTCGGTCTTCAAGTGCTGCTCAATGGCATCAATATAGTGCTCTGCATCATCCTCGGTCTTGAATTGGGCTGGGGCGTCACGGGGGTTGCACGGGCGACAGTGACTGGTGAAACCGTTGCCGCTCTCGTCGGCATGTTCATCGTGTTGAGGCATTTCCGCAAGGATGCGTCCCTGCGTCCGAACCGGGCACGCATCTTTCAGAAGCAAGGAATTTTGCGCATGTTCGCGGTCAATCGCGACATCATGATCCGTTCGCTCCTGCTTCTGACTGCCTTCGCGTTTTTACGCGGGCGGGATCCGACCTTGGAACGGTCACGCTTGCGGCCAATGCCGTCTTGTTGAACTTCTTTCTCGTTGCCGGTTTCTTTTTGGACGGTATGGCGGCGGCTGCCGAACAGATTGTCGGCCGGTCGATCGGGGCGCGTTACAGCCCGGCCTTTGTACGGGGCGCCAAGCTCACTTTCATCTGGGGGCTGGTCATGGCGAGCATCATCGCCTTTTTCCTGCTGGTGTTCGGCGATGCGATCATTGGGCTTCTGTCCAAGGCTGAAGACGTTCATGCCGAGGCTCTGAAATATCTGCCATGGGCGGCGCTGACAGGCATTACGGGGCTGCTGGCCTTCCATATGGACGGGGTCTATATCGGCGCCACATGGTCGCGCGACATGCGCAACATGATGTTTCTGTCGCTCGCACTCTTTATGGTTGTTCTTTATGCGGCAAAGCCGGTGATGGGCAATCACGGGCTTTGGCTGGCTCTCAATCTGTTTCTGTCTATCCGCGGCGTTACGCTTCTGGCGATCCTGCCACGACGCTATCGTACAGAATTCATCGCTTAATCATGCAGACAGTTCGCGCAGGGCCCAGTCTTTGGTGTCCCGGTCGCGCAGTGCGGCGATGTTTGTAACGCCCTCACGTTTTACAGCGGCGGACAGGCCGCGTACGATTTCAGCAGGCAGGTTCGGGCCGCGATAGATCAGGCCCGTATAAAGCTGGACGAGATCGGCGCCTGCCTTGATCTTCGTCAGCGCTGTCTCGGCGCTATCCACGCCGCCGACACCGATCAGCGGCATGTCAGGACCGACGCGCTCGCGCATCCGGGCAAGGACGATGGTGGAACGGTCGAAAAGTGGGGCACCGGAAAGCCCACCTGTTTCATCACGATTTTCTGCGCTTTTCAGTCCGGCGCGTGAAAGTGTTGTATTGGATATGATGATGCCGTCCAGCTTCTGTTCGGTTGCCTCGGCGGCTATATCGTCCAGTTCTTCATTGGCCAGATCGGGCGCGATCTTGAGGAAAACCGGACGCTTCAGCGTGCACATCTTGCCTTCTTCGTTTCGGGCTTCCAGTACCCGGCTCAACAATTCACGCAGGCTGTCGCGAGCCTGAAGATTGCGCAGACCGGGAGTGTTGGGCGAAGAGATGTTGACCGTGAAATAACGTGCCAGCTGATAGAAGCGGCGAATACCGGCAACATAATCCGCAATGCGGTCGTCGGCATCCTTGTTGGCGCCGATGTTGACGCCCACGATACCGCTCTTGCCTGCGCGTTGCGACAGACGTTTAAAAGCTGCATCATGGCCTTCATTGTTGAAGCCAAGACGATTGATGACCGCTTTATCATCCACGAGGCGGAAAATGCGCGGACGCGGATTGCCGCTTTGAGGGCGCGGTGTGATGGTGCCGATTTCCGTGAAGCCGAAGCCGAGTTTCAGCAATGCGTCCGGGACTTCGGCGTTCTTGTCATAGCCCGCTGCCATGCCGAGCGGATTTGGAAACTGCAGGCCCGCAACCTTGACGGAAAGAGCCAGATCGTTTGGCGCACTGCAGGTGACAAGACCTGTCTTCAGGCCAGCGATGGAAAGGCCATGTGCCTGTTCCGCGTCGAAGGCGAAGAGAGCACGTCGCCCGAGAGTTTCAAAAGCCCGCTCATTAATCTTCCAGCTCCGGAAAAATGTGAAGACCATCTTCGCCCAGTGGCAAGGGTTCAACCTTTAAAACCGCTGCAAGCGGCAGTTCGCCATAAAGATGAGGAAACAAAGCTCCGCCGCGTGAAACTTCAAACTTCAACGCTGCTCCAAGCGCGGAAGCGTTCACACTGATCAGGAGCAGATTCTGTTGGCCCGCAAAATGTTTGGCGGTCGTTTCTCGCATCTGCGTTGCAGTAGAGAAATGGATATAGCCATCGGCAATATCAACCGGAGCCCCGGTAAAACTGCCAGCCTGTTCTGCTTGTGCCCAAAGGTCGCGCGGAGCGATCTTATAGATGATCTCATTGGTCATGGCTGCTCTCTAGACTGAAATTCTTCGGAAATCAAAGTCCCGCATGTTCGATTTTCGTCGTAAACGTCCCATATGATGGGGACATCTCAAAGAGAAACTGAAGGGAATTGCATTATGTTGAACAGAAAGACACTGATGGTTCGCAATCTGGCTGCTGTTGCTCTTCTCGGTTCAGCGTTTGCACCGGCCAATGCTCTTGCGCAGGAAAACGGGCGCTATCGGCTGGAAGGCACGGAAACCGGTTATGTCCGTCTGGACACACGAACCGGGGCGCTATCGACCTGTACCGAGCAGCAGGGACAGCTTATCTGCAAGATGGCGACCGAAGATCGCGAAGCTTATGAGAACGACATTGCCGACTTGCGGGATCGCGTGAAGAAGCTTGAAGACAAGGTTTCTGCCCTCGAAGGGAAGGGCGGGAGTGCCGCTTCGGGGCTCCCGACCGAACAGGAGTTCGAGCAGTCCATGAGCTATATGGAACGCTTCATGCGCCGTTTCATGGATATTGCTAGAAGTTTCGATAGCGAGCCCGAAAGCCCGAGTGGTGGAATGACACCGGCGGTCGAACCTGAGACGATAAAGGAAAAAGGCGCCATGCGGCACCTTTTCATTATTGAGCGAAACGCTTTGTCGCCTCGATCAGTTCATGGGTGATACCGGGCTCGGTGACGGCGTGCCCTGCATCCTCGACGGTTCTGAGATCGGCTTCGGGCCACATTTTCTTCAACTGCCAAGCGTTGATAAATGGCGTGCAGATATCATAGCGACCGTGAACAATCACGCCCGGAATATGCCGGATGCGATCCACATTGCGCAGAAGCTGGTCATCGGAATCGAGGAAACCGCGGTTCTGGAAATAGTGGCATTCGATACGCGCAAAGGCGATGGCGTATTGGTCTTCACCGAAGGCATCGACGCGGGCCGGGTCGGGCAGAAGCGAAATGACAGAGCCTTCCCAACGCGCCCAGCGTCGTGCTGCTTCAAGCTGTACCTGTGGGTCACGATCAGTCAGGCGCTTGTAATAAGCGGCGATCATGTCGCCGCGCTCGGCTTCGGGTATATGCTCCTGATAAGCCTCAAAATGGTCCGGAAATAGAATGCTTGCACCGTTGGAATACATCCAGTCGACTTCGAAACGGCGGATCATGAAGATGCCGCGCAGAACAAGCTCAGCCACGCGATCCGGATGGGATTGCGCATAGGCAAGACCGAGGGTTGATCCCCGTGAGCCACCGAAAACCTGCCACTTCTCGATGCCGAGATGCGCGCGAATATGCTCCATATCCGCCACAAGATCCCGTGTCGTGTTTTCACGCAGTTCCGCATGCGGGGTCGAACGACCGCATCCGCGCTGGTCGAACAGGATGATGCGATAGCGCTCTGGATCGTGCAGGCGGCGCATGGTTGGCGTGATGCCGCCGCCGGGGCCGCCATGGATCATGATGACCGGCCTGCCGTCCGGATTGCCGCATTGCTCGACGTGGATTCGATGCAGCGGAGAAACCTGAAGCATCTCTTCCTTGAACGGTTGGATTTCTGGATAAAGCGTATTGCGCGTCATGAAATGCCTTTTGGTTCCCTTCCATTCAGCTGGTCGGGCCGCTCTTATGTTATTTTCACCGCACAGCCTAACATACAATGCGGCCAGATGGCGGCAATGAGTAATGTGAAAAGGGGTTAGCAACGTGAATTTTGGTTGCCCGAGCCAAAAAACGGCATAAAACGGAATTATTGGCTAATTGGCTTGCACCGCGAGGGGAGGAGACCTGAAACAATGGCGCGCGAGGCACATGCATTTCATCATCGCTGACGATCACCGCTTTTCCGGGGAGCACTCAGGCAGGTTCTTTCGGGACAGTCACAGAGTGTCGAAATCATCGAAGTCGGCGATTTTGACGCCGTCAAGAAACTGATTGGCGAGCGAGAGGATATCGATCTTCTCTTGTTGGATTTGACGATGCCGGGGGAACCGGGCTTTCCGGTCTGGTGACGTTGAAGGCCTTGCAGCCTGCACTTCCGGTCATCATCGTTTCGGCGACCGACGATGCCGCTACGATCCGTCACGCAGTCGAACTCGGCGCTTCGGGCTTCATCTCGAAATCCGCCAGCATGGAAACTATTGGCGAGGCCGTTCGTGCCGTTTTGTCTGGTGATATCTGGATGCCAGCTGATATTGAGCTGGATCATCCGCACGACCCAGAAATCGAGGCTCTCATTGCGCGGCTGCGTACATTGACGCCACAGCAGACACGCGTGCTGACCATGCTTGCTGAAGGTCTGCTGAACAAGCAGATTGCCTATGAGCTTGGTGTGTCAGAAGCCACGGTCAAGGCACATGTTTCCGCAGTGCTGCAGAAACTGGGGTCGACAGCCGCACGCAGGCGGTCATTCTTCTGTCACGCATCGGCAATGATGCCTTGAGTGCGGATTGAACAACGGCCAATTACTGAGCGGCATTCTGCGCCGATTTTTGATCCTGCCTCGCATGATGAAAATGCGATAGCAGGGAACGGAGCGCAGCAGGCCGAAGTGGCTTGTGTAAAACCGTGACGTTGTCATCTTCGGCACGCTGACGGACTTCCTTGGAACGGTCGGCTGTCAGCAGGATGGCCGGTATCTCTGCCTGAAATGTCTCGCGTGCAAAGCCGATCATATCGAGACCGTTTTCGTTCAACAGATGGTAATCCGCGACGATCACATCAGGAGCGATGTGGTCGGCGCAATAGTTCTTCAATGCTGTTCCACTGTGCAACGTCGTTACCCGACAGCTCCAGCCGTTAAGCAATGTCTCCATTCCAGACAGGATGTTGGCGTCATTATCGATGCAGAGAACATCAAGCCCGGTTAGTTCCAGCGCTTTCTGCAACCCTCGGCGGCTTTTCACTTCATCGGCGGGCACTTTTTCCTGCGAGACAGGGATGCGCAAGGTAAACATGGTTCCCTTTATTTGGTGTCGATGACAGTGATAACGGCAGCGAAAGCAGCCTTGCGATACGGTCGACGATTGAGAGACCCAACCCCAGCCCTTCCGCTTCCCGCATGCCCTCATCCAGTCGTGTGAATTCCCGGAAGACAAGTTTCAGCTTTTGCGGCGGAATGCCGATGCCTGTATCGAGTACCTGCAACTCCACAAAAGCTCCACGACGCCGGACGCCGAGCAGAATACCGCCCTTGCGGCTATACTTGATCGAATTGGAAACAAGGTTCTGGATCAGGCGCCGCAGCATGTTACGGTCAGTTTTGATGACGATGCTTGACGGCACGACGCGCAACGTCAGCCCCTTCGCGGCAGCGAGAGGAGTAAAATCGGTTGCAATCTGACTCATCAGCTTGTCGAGGCGAAACACCGAGACGTCGGGCTTGAGCGCCCCGGTGTCCAGCCGGGAAATATCAAGCACCATACCCAGAATAGCTTCCACAGCCTCCAGCGAGGAATCGATATTACGTGCGAATTCGCTCGTTTCGGAGCGCCCGAGTTTTTCGGCAAGCGCGGTACTGTACAATCTTGCTGCGTTCAGCGGTTGCAGAATGTCGTGGCCGGCTGCCGCTAGAAAGCGTGTCTTTCCCTGATTGGCCTCTTCTGCTGCCGATTGAGCCTTGGCAAGCTGCTGGTTGACGCGGGTCAGTTCTGCCGTGCGGTCAGCCACACGCTGCTCCAGCATTTCTGCCGCCTTCTGGCGCGTGACATCGGCTTCGACTGCCGCCGTGATATCGGTATATGTTGCGACAATGCCGCCATCCGGCATGGGGTTCGATTGGATTTCCAGCACCTTGCCCGTTGATTTCATGTTGATGCGCCATGGCTGGCGTACTGCTGCGAGCGAGCGGACGACGCTGTTCTGGGCGTTGAACAATATATCGCCGCGGCGGTGCAGTTGTTCCACGATTTCCGAAACGGGTATCCCGACCTGCATCACTTCATCTGGAAGATCGAAAAGCTTGCGGAACTGCCGGTTCCAGAATGTCAGTCGCAGATCCTTGTCGAAAACGGTGATGCCTTGTTCCATCTGATCGAGGGCAGTTTGCAGAAGATCACGGTTCTGCTGCAAAGCGGTCGAAGCATCGTCAAGGAGCTGTCGTGCATCACGTCCAGACGCATCGCTCTTCTGCAACAGCAGTGATAAGACAAGGCGCGCCGATGCGGAGCCGACAGCCGTACCGAGCAGTTGCTCCGCGTGGCGGATCAGCGGCGTGTCGACGGTCATGCCCGGATCAAGTCGCCTCTGTTCCCTTCCTTCAAATCGAAGAAAAGCGCGCTCGACGCGTTCCGCACCGAGATAGCGCGCCATGGTGGCTTTCAGTTCCGCGACGGTGACGGTGGTACGGAAGCGCTTGAGCGTCGGCGTGCCTATGAAATAGCGCGGCAGGAAGATACTTGCCCGGATGCGCTCGAGCGGCGTCGAAGCGCGCGAAAGGGAACCGAGGATGTAGAACAGCGTATTGGCCGCTAGGCTCCACAACACGCCATTGGTCAATGGGAGAGCATTGGTTCCGAAAAGTGCTTCGGGACGCAGTGCCGTAAAGCCGAGGAAGCCGTCGCGCAGAATGGCGGCATTTTCCGGCGCCATGGTTGGCAGCAGCAATGTGTAGGCCCAAACCAGAAATCCCGCCGTCAGACCCAGCATGGCACCGCGCCCATTCGCATTACGCCAGAACAACCCGCCAATGAAGGCCGGAACAAACTGGGCAATTGCAGCAAAGGAAACGAAGCCGATCGATGCAAGATGGATGTTGTTGGAGGTAAACCGATAATAGGCAAATGCGAATGCCAGAATGCCGATAATGGTGAGGCGGCGTGTGTTCAAAATGACCTTGGTCAGGTCGCGCTGTTCTGCAGCATGTTGCTTCGCCAGTCGCCGGATGAAGAGCGGCAGTACCAGATGATTGGAGATCATAATCGAAAGCGCAACGCAGGCGACGATGACCATCGCTGTTGCTGCCGACAACCCTCCGAGAAAAGCCACGAGTGCGAGCCAATGAGCGTCTGCTGCCAGCGGTAAAGCCAAAACGTACAAATCTCCGCTGACATTGCCTCCGAGCGTCATCACGCCGATCAAAGCGATGGGAAATACGAAGATATTGATGAGGACCAGATAAAGCGGGAAGAGCCGAGGGAAGCTGTTCGCAGTTCCTTTTCACTCCGGCTTTCCACTACGGTCACATGGAACTGTCGCGGCAGCATGATGATGGCGGCAGCACTGAGTGCGCTTTGTACGATCCATGTGCCGACAGATGTCTGATAGTGGAACGCTTCCAGCGCTTCTGGTGATTGTGATATTTGATTGATCAGTTGGGATGGGGCACCGAACAGAAAAAAGGTGCATGCAAAGCCAACGGTCAGGAAGGCGCAAAGCTTGATGACGGATTCCAGAGCCACGGCTAGAATAAGGCCGTTCTGATGTTCCGTGGCGTCGGTATGGCGAGTGCCGAAGAGGATAGCAAAGACAGCCAACACAGCGGCAACGGGCAGGGAAATATCGCCGAATATGAATACTGACGGGTCGACGGTCGATCCGTAATGCTCCATGACCGGGCCGACACTGCCGGAAACTGCTTTGAGCTGCAGCGCGATATAGGGAATCGAGCCGACGGCTGCAATACAGGTCGCAAGAGAGGCTACACCGAAGCTCTTTCCGTAGCGGGCAGCGAGAAAGTCGGCGATTGAGGTGATATGCTCGGATTTCGCCAGTCGCGCGATATGCCGCAGAAGCCTGTTGCCGAGCGTAAAGACGAGAATGGGGCCGATATAGATTCCAAGGAACTCAAGACCGCGCTGGGCCGATAAGCCGACAGAGCCGAAGAAGGTCCGGGAGGTGCAGTAAACGGCCAGACTGAGCGCATAGATGTAGGGACGCGGAGCACTGTTCCAGCGCGAGGTGCGCCGGTCGCCGAGGCTGGCTACTGCAAAAGCAGCAGCAAGTATAAAAAGGCGGCGCCAATAATACCCCAGCCCTGCATAGCCGGCTTGTTCCCTCACTTCTCGATCTTTATTTGACGCAAGCACTTTCGGTGCTTTCGTGCAAGATTATTGATGAAAAACAGTGCGTTTTAGCGGTTTCATCTTTTCTTTGGTAATTTTCGTCTACACACTAGGAGTGTGATCCTGAAAAGTGCACGTCATTTGTCAGGAACACATTTGAAAAGGCAGAGCGATTTTCAGTTTCGCTATCTGGGATAGGCCCCTGCCATCCATTGCCAGTTTATCTGGTGCCCAGGTTGATTTGGCGAACGCCACCGCGGCAGGACGGCCCGAGCGGTCTGCGTTCGTGAGGGGAGACAGGTAATGCTAAAGGAATTCAAGGAATTCGCCCTGAAGGGCAATATGGTCGATTTGGCCATCGGTGTGATCATTGGCGGAGCGTTCGGCGGCCTCGTCAATTCCATCGTCAACGATATCATCATGCCGATCATCGGTCTGATCACTGGCGGTATCGATTTTTCGAATATGTTCATACAGCTGGCAGGTGAACCCAAGGCCACGCTGGCCGCTGCCCGTGAAGCCGGTGCGACCATTGCCTACGGCAATTTCGTCACGCTTCTCATCAACTTCCTGATCATCGCATGGGTATTGTTCCTTGTGGTGAAAGGGATGAACCGTATGAAGAAGAAGGAAGAGGCAAAGCCGGAACCGGAAGCGCCGCGCGAAGAGGTCCTGCTGACCGAAATCCGCGATCTTCTGGCAAAGCAGAAAGGCTGACCCATCCAGAACTGGCGAATGAAAGCGGAGTCTTCGGGCTCCGTTTTTGTTGATCCATAAATACGCTTGATCGGACCATCACAAAAAGCCGCGTGATTTCGCTGACAGGCCTTGATAAGCACGAAATCAAAATCGAAGTTCAACGCGGGGAATTATGAAGCTCATAGCCAATCTTCGTCGGGAAGCAGTCCAGTCGCCGGAAAGCGGGATTGTGGCGGTCGCCAATCACGGGCGCGGACGCGAAGGGCTTATTCCGCTTTGGGTAGGCGAAGGTGATCTGTCGACACCGGATTTCATTCGCGCCGCGGCTCAAAAGGTATCTCTGACGGAGAGACTTTCTATACCGCAAGCTGGCATCCCCGAGCTGCGAGAAGCACTCGCGCGTTATCATGCACGCTATTTCCCGCTACCCTTGAAGCCGGAGAATTTCTATGTCACCGGTTCTGGTATGCACGCCATCGAAATGGCGCTGACAGCAACTGTTGGAGCGGGCGAAGAGGCGATCTATCTTTCCCCGGCCCGGCCCAACTTCGTTGGCGCAGCTGGTCTGGCAGGCGTTGTGCCGGTTCCGGTCGAGTTGGAATTCGGTGCCAATGGCTGGATGCTCGATCCGGAGAAAATTGCAGCGGCCATCACGCCGCGCACGAAAGCGCTCTTCATCAATACGCCATCCAACCCCACCGGCTGGACGTCGGATCGCGAGACACTTCAATTTTTTCTCGACCTTGCACGCAAGCATGGTCTCTGGATCATTGCCGACGAGATTTATACCCACTTCTATTATGGCGGCGGTCGTGCTCCATCTTTCATGGATATTATGGAGCCGGATGATCGCATCATCTTCGTCAATTCATTCTCCAAGAACTGGGCGATGACCGGCTGGCGTGTCGGCTGGATGACCGTTCACCCGTCTCTGGGACCGGTCATTGAAAACCTGATCCAATATTCGAATTCGGGCGTTGCACAATTCATGCAGCGTGGTGCTGTAGCGGCGCTGGATGAGGGGATGCCTTCATTTTGATGCAGGTTGAACGGGCCCATGCGACGCGTGATAGCCTGTGCGCCGCGCTCTTGTCGACCGGCAGAGTTCGCCTGACACCGCCTCAAGGGGCATTTTATCTTTTCTTCGGCGTGGACGGTGTCGAGGATTCCGTCAAGGCGGCCATTGACATGGTGGACAATGCCAATGTCGGCTTGGCACCGGCAGCGCTTTTGGCGTCGGCGGCGAAGGCTTCTTCCGTCTCTGTTTCTGCCGTGATCCGGAACAAGTGGAAGATGCTGCAAGACGGCTCGTGCGCTGGATCGAAAAGCTCTAACAAAAAGGCCGGTTTAACCGGCCTTATTCGAGAGCCTCAGATTGTCAGCCGCCAGCCTTGGAGACCATCAGCGGAACGATCCGCTCGGAACTGACTGGCTGCGAAACAGCGGGCTCCGCATAAGGAATGCCGAGTGCATCCCAGACTTCCAGCAATGCATTCTTGAGGCCGTCTATCAGGGCGTCGTCATGTCGGGGCGACGGAGTGATACGCAGTCTCTCGGTGCCGCGCGGGACGGTTGGATAATTAATCGGCTGGATATAAATGCCATGAACTTCAAGCAGACGGTCGCTGGCCTTTTGCAAAGTTCAGGATCGCCGACCAGAATAGGCACGATATGCGTTTCGGATGGCATCACGGGGAAGCCCGCAGCCGAAAGCACGTCCTTTGCGCGCTGGGCCTGACGCTGCTGACCGTTGCGTTCCACCTGCGAATTCTTCAAATGCCGGATGGCGGCCGTTGCCGATGCGGCGACTGCTGGTGGCAACGAGGTCGTAAAGATGAAGCCCGGTGCATAGGAGCGTACGGCGTCAACAATCGCGCGCGAACCGGTAATATAACCGCCGAGAGCGCCAAAAGCCTTGGCAAGCGTACCCTCGATAATATCGATGCGATGTGCCAAGCCGTCGCGTTCGGTGATGCCGCCGCCTCGTGCGCCGTACATGCCAACAGCATGAACTTCATCGATATAGGTCATGGCATTATATTTGTCGGCCAGATCGGCAATCTTCTCGATCGGTGCGATATCACCATCCATCGAATAGACGGATTCGAACACGATCAGCTTGGCGCGCGCTGGATCGGCTGCTTTCAGAAGCTGTTCCAGATGCTCGACGTCATTGTGACGGAAAATCTTCTTTTCCGCGCCTGAACGACGCACGCCTTCGATCATCGAAGCATGGTTCAGTTCGTCGGAGAGGATGAGGCAGTTCGGCAGCAGCCGTGCAATCGTGGAAATCGAAGCTTCATTGGAAACGAAGCCTGATGTGAACACGAGGCCGGCTTCCTTGCCATGCAAATCAGCGAGTTCGGATTCGAGTTCGACCAGCGGGTGATTATTGCCGGAAATATTGCGCGTACCGCCGGAACCTGAGCCGGTATTGCCAGCTGTATCACACATAGCCTTGATCACGTCGGCGTGGTGTCCCATGCCAAGATAATCATTAGAACACCAGACGGTGATTTCACGGGCAGTGCCATTGTTGCGCCAGATAGCTCGGGGAAACGTCCGACAATACGTTCAAGATCTGCAAAAACGCGGTAACGCTTCTCGGCGTGCAACTGGTCGATCGCTTCTTCGAAAAACGGCGATAGTCCATAATGCGCTCCTTAGTCTGTGCACTAACTAGCGCTTTTGGCACTTGCCGTCCATGGCGCATTGATGGGCAATTTGCCACGTTTGTGTGAAGCAGCATTGATTGAAATCAAGCAAATCGGCTCAACGACCAAAATAACGGTGACGAAGTTTTCATCACGAAGCGTGTCGGGGCCTGTTACAGAGTGATTGGCCTCAACAAAGAGTTGCTTGAATGAAGCGCCACACAGCACCAGCTTTTGTGACCTTCATTGAAAAACTGGCATCTTTATGAAATCAACGCGAACGGTGATGAACTATCCAGCCTCGACGATGGACGACTGGACAGCCTATTGGCGTGCCTCACCGATGCGGCGTCTGCGCACGCGTTGGCGGCACGTGCAGCTTTCGGTTCCGAACCGGAAAAACAAGGCAAATCTGATTGCTACGTCCGGAAACTTCGAGGCTTTACGGCCAGACGATCTGCCACTTGTCTGCGTGGTTCGTAATGCGGCACCCTATATGAAATCCTTTCTGCGCTATTATCGCGAGACGGGTGTCACGCGTTTCATCGTTGTAGATGACCGATCGGACGACGGAACGACTGAAATATTGTCCGGTGCTCCTGACGTGGATTTGTTCACATCGGACGTTAGCTACGCACAGGCTAACCGGGGACGTGCCCGGCGTGATGCTTTGTTCAATCTCTACGGACGTGGGCGCTGGTATCTTTCGGTTGATGCTGACGAGTTCTTCGTATTTCCGAGAATGGAGCAACGGAATATCCGCTCTTTTTTATCGAGGAACTGGAGGGGAATGGAATTCGTCGGTGCCCGGCACCGATGATCGATATGTATCCCCGCGGTCTGCTGCGTGACGGGATCTTCATCGACGACGGGACGAAATATCCGTTCGAGGTTTCGTCGCATTTTGACGGCGACGGCTATACGGCGACATGGGAGAAGTTCGGTGTAGCTGTGCGTGGCGGGCCACGTTTGCGCTTGTTCGGGCGCAGCATGCGACTTTCAAAATTCCCACTGATTTGGGTCGATGAAAAGACGGATTATCGCCGGGGCAGTATTCATGGGCCGGGTCCATGTTTCCGGAATTTTCTTCCGGCAACCGGTGCTCTTCTCCATTACCGCTTCTCATCGCGTTCGGTCGGCGAGTTCAAACGTATTGCGTCGGAAAAGAGCCATGCTGGCGGTGCAGAACACTACCGCGCAATCATCGAGAACGAGCGTTTTTCAGACGACCTTTCGCTCGTCTATGAAGGTTCGGTCCAGTACACAGGCCCGGATTGTCTTGTTAAGCGCGGATTTATGGCTGACCTACACGATATAGAACGTGGAACCGGGGCGAAGAGCCAGCTTAGCGCATAAACGTCTTTCGCGGGAATTGCTGTAAAGTATCATTGCGCCTGATTGTAAGGCGAGGAATGCCGAACGGATCATCATCTGACCGTGCGCGGCGTTTTTCCGTCGTCGTCGCGTCTGTATAACCAGCAGCTTCGACGATCTTGCGTGTCACTGCGTTTTCTCCGCCGTAAGGATAAGCGAAAGATGTGACCTCGCGACCGGGCAAGTCTTCAATCTTCATGTGCGATTGCTGGATTTGCGAGATGGCTTCCTGCGCGTTCACTTCCGGCAGAAGGACATGGTCGAGCGTATGAGAACCGATTTCGTGACCAACATCTGCCCGTCCGCGCAACTCGACAACGCTCATGCAGTTGGCGCGCAAGGCAGATCTTTTGATCCCAGAGATCGAAGCCGCCGATCTGGTTGGCCACGAAATAGTTCGTGGCGGTGAAGCCAAACTCCTGCAGCACGGGCAGAGCATTGCGGAACACGTTCTCGAAACCGTCGTCAAACGTGATGACGGCGACCTTGCCCTGTTTCCCGCCGTAAATGTAAGGAATTGCGTCCCTCACCGACAGACCACGATAACCCGGCTGTTTCAGCCAGACCATTTTCTGGCGAAAGCGATCTGGGTGCACGATCATACTGCGATAGGATGCACGGTGCGTTGGCGGCACGTCAATCTGATGATACAGGAAAATCGGAACAGGAACGGAAATCTCAGACAGCTGCGCGCGAGCGTGATTTTATCTTCCAGCGATAAAGCGGGCGCATAATTTCACGCTTCAGCTTGTCCGGCAGAGAACGCGATTTTTGTATTGAGCTGCCACCGAGTTGCCTCGAAATTTCTCTCACTCCGCTAGGGAGGACAGTAAGTGGTTTAAGCCCCGTAACCCAGTTCATTTGTGCCGTTGTATCGACCGGGCGGTCGAATATTTCGGTTATAGATAACAAGCGTTGGGCGGCCTTACTCCCCACAAGCTGCGCCTGCATGCCAAGGCCTACCGGTACCGGTTCAATAATCCGCACTGTCTCAGTGTTTAACACTGCGCGCCCGTTCTCTCGTTTCTGGAAGGGAAAGCGGATGAAGCTATCGGCCTTGAGAATCTGGCATGCAGCGGAATAGGCAGCTTCAAATTCCGGCGTCAGTTCAACATCGTCTTCTAGCACGAGACCTGCATCCAGTTCCTGATCGACAATCGCTTTCCAAGCTTTCCGATGCGACAGAAAGCAGGCGATTTCATTAGTGCTGAGCTGAAATGGATAGCGGGGCTTGTGCGTCGATCGTCGATAAACGCGGCTGATTGTTTGTGCATCTAGCGTGCGCCCGTCGACGGCGGTCACCACGTCCGCCTCTACAGGCAGCTTACGAACAAGTTCTTCGACTTGCGGCTGCCGGTCGGTGGCGCGCTCCAGATGGATGATGAAAGCCTTGACGGCCCTTTGCGGGCCGTCATTCGGAGTGATGTCAGGACGCGTTTCGTTCATGGTCCTTATCTACCTTGCAGCATACAGAAAGCTCAAGGTATTTTGCAGATCAGACTGGCTTCCAGCCCGGCTCGACACTATCGGCTTCCGCTCGCCACAAATCGGCGTAGTCGACATTCTGCCAATCCTTGAACCGGGGGCCGCCGCGTGTGTAATGCACCACTTTCGGCAGGCCAGTTTCCGGCTTCTCGTTCCAGCCTTCCAGCCAGTTATAATCCGTCGGCAGAGCGCCAATTTCATCATCGGAAGCCCATTGCATGCGGTGCAGGTAGGCACCGGTTTCGCTGTTGATCAGCTCCGGCGTCAACTGGCGTGTCGAAGGATGTTCGCAGTTGAATAGCATGCAGGACGACCAGTTCTTGCGTGGATAGCTGGTCTGCACCTTGCCATCCATCTTCACACTGTCCTTGGGCTGATAATCGTGCTGAACGCAATAAACGGCTTTTGAAGGATCATTGTGCTTGGAGGCCAGCAATATCACCCAAGAAAAGGAAGTCGCAATCGCAGAAAAGCGCCCACCCTTTGAAGCCCGCAAGCCATGGCGTGAAAAACCGCGAATAGGTAAATTCCGTCGACGCCAGTGGATCGACTTCCCGCGTGTAGACCCCTTGATCGACCGGGTCCTGCAACTTGATCGGCACGATCTCCAGCGGGATAGAGGAATGCTTCAATGCGGATGCTTTGGCGACTTCATATGCGATGGGCTCGCGAGAATCCCATCCGATGAAAATGCGTAACGGTTCACTCATTCATAGGCTCCTCTAAAGAGATTGTGTCGTGATCGTTCCCTACGTTTTCCGCCGGAAATTATAGTGATGGCGCAGGATCACTGGATGAGGCTGATGCGTCCGGATTTGACCTTCTGCTCAACCCAACTGCGCTCATCTCCCCAAGTGTGGCGTTTCCAGCCTTCCCGGTGAAGCCGCAGATTTTCACGTCCCAGCTTTCCTCCGGACATTTTCCGAGCATGTACCAGATGCCAAAAAGCCGGTGCTTGGAAAGGCTTTGCTTATATTCTCGTCGGTTACACCCAGCTCTTTGCATCCGGCCAGATAGAATTGGGGTGGCATGATCCGGATTTCCTTGCCCGCAGAGCCGACAACTTCGATGGTCTGCATAGTCCAGTCGCCACGTCTTCCCTTGAGACGGGAGAGGAAATTGGGACCGTGGTGATATTTGCGAATGATGCTTGGATGATAGGCAAGCATCACTTCCTTGGCCGCCTTGAACGTTGGCGTCTGTACAAAGCCCGGATCGCGAAGCCGCCGCTGCATCGGCTTGCTTGAGGTTGCCAAGATCAAGAGATCTGTTCGGGTGCCACTCATGCCGATGGATTTTTTGGGCTCGTTGAAACGGACCACAAAATCGGCACCATCCACTTCAGCAGAAAGATCGCGCGGCAAAGGCGCGTTGCCGACGATGATCAATGTCTTTTTCATGAACTCCAACTCAAATTAGAATGAACCGGTGCCTGTGCCGAAGCAGTAGTTATATCTAAACTAGAATTACATAATGATTACAACAACAGGAGGTAGTTTCCTTTGTTGTTGGAAATCCGGGTGAAATGCTAGGATTTCGCTGCAAACACGGCAGCCATGCAGGATATGCACTTCTCAAAAGGCAGGGAAAGACGGAAGCTTACTGTTGGGAGGAAGATAAAAAAGGGGATACCACCATGAATCTTCGCACCCATTTCCATCGCTGGATGCAGTATCGTGAAAATATTCGCGAGCTTAGTGGCTGCACTGACCGCGAGCTTTCAGATCTCGGCCTTTCACGCACCGATATTCATCGCGTCGCCCGCGAAGCCGCTTTTGGTTGAACCAGCAGACCAAAGCCGTTTCCCTGTTTCGAGAACCGGCCTGTTTCGATCCGCAAAATCTTCCAAAACCTACACGTCACCCGGCTTCTTGAACCGGATGTGAATGTTGTCGCCTGCGAGGTCGAAGCCTGCATAATTGCGCTGAAAGGCAATGAGCGCATCGTTTACGCCCTTTGAATAATCGTCTTCCTGCACATCAATATGGTGCCGGTATAGGATTCTGTCGTCCTTATAGAATATAACCTGACCTTCCATCATAGCCTCCTTCTGATGAAGCGCTGAGCAGAAATCCGTGGGTGGTTTCAGGCGTCGCGCTTTGAAACGAGTGGGTAGAGCAATATTCTACACACGGGCCTATGGCTGAAGCGGTGCGGGGGCACTTATCCAGTCGGTATATCTAATTGAGATAGGCGATGCAGCGGGCGTTTCAAGATGATGCAGTGCCGGTTCCGGCTTTGCTCAGCTTGAGCCATGCACGAGCGGCGTGAGACAGGAACGCGCCTTTGCGCCAGATCAGCGCCAGATTCCAGTTCACATCGGCGCCTTTGATTCTGTGGATGCGCACGCCGGGATGATGCCGCTGTTCCGCAATCATTTTTGGTAGAAAGCCGATGCCCATGCCTGCTGCTACGAGCTCGACGATGAAGTCAATCTGACTGGAGCGCACCGCAACGTTTGGAGAGAATCCATGCGAACGACATGCATCAAGGATAATGTGATTGAGGGCAAAGCCGCTCTCGAAAAGAATGAACGGCAGGTTGGCAATGTCCTGCAGCGAAACGCCGTCACCACGCGCAAGCACATGATCGGTCGGGAGCAGCGCCACCACCGGTTCGCATCGCACATCCTGCCACTCGAAACTGTCTTCAACCGGCAGAAGCGAAGCCGCAAGTTCCACATCTCCGGCAAGCAGCAATTCTTCCAACCTCCGGCTGCCGTGCTCGACCAGCTGAATGTCAATCTCAGGATACAGCTTCGTATAGGCCGCGAAGACGGGAGCGAAAAGCACGCTGGAGCCGATGGGCGGCAGGCCGAGTTTCAGGAGGCCGCGCTTGATACCGCGCAACTCGCCCAGCTCTGCCAGCATGTCGTCCTTTTCTGCCAGCATGGCGACCGCGCGACGAAAGACAATCTCACCTGCTGTCGTGAGGCGAGAAGGCGAGATTTCGCGATCCAGCAGAACCAGCCCCAACTCGTCTTCAAGCTGTCTGACCGCCTTGCTGACGGTCGACTGGGTCGCGTTGATGGTTTTAGCGGCGGCGGAAAAACCGCCTTGCCGCACCACTTCGACAAAGGCCACGGAAGCTGCGCAAGTTCATGAGCCATTCTATTACGGAATAGCTGCAATGAAATCAATTCATTTCTAGAATAGTGCGAGAGAGCCTATATTCATCCATGAAAAATGCATCAGTCCCCATTGGAAAAGCACATGAACGCCCACAGCTTCTTGATCCGGTTTCGTTACGCACTGCATCACAGCCGTTTGATGCAGATTGCGACGCTGGTCGGCTTTTGGCTGGCAGGTGAGCTTTTCGTCCGCCTCGTCGGCCTGCCTCTGCCGGGCGGCATCGTCGGCATGGCGCTCGTGTTGGCTCTGCTTCTGAGCGGTCGTGTCAGCCTGTTCAGCATGAAACGCGGCGCAGAATGGTTTCTGGCAGAAATGCTGCTCTTCTTCGTGCCTGCAGTGCTTGCAGTCCTTGAGCATCAGGAACTGATTGGTCTGCTTGGCCTGAAAATCATGGCTGTGATTTTGCTGGGCACGTTGACGGTCATGAGTGTCACCGCATTGACGGTTGATCTCTGCTACCGCTGGAGTTTGCGCTATGTCGCTAAGTAATCCGCTTGTAGCGACGCTTTTCTGGTCTGCCGCAACGATCCTCCTTTATCTCGCTGCCAAGCGTGTCTATCTCCGCTTTCCCATGTGGTGGCTGACACCGCTCGCTGTTACGCCATTGTTGCTGATGGCTCTGGTCATTGGGCTCAATCAGAACTATCGTGGCTATTTCAGCGCCACCCATTGGCTGGTCGCGCTGCTTGGACCTGCAACGGTTGCTTTTGCAATCCCGATTTACCAGCAGCGCGCAACGATCCGCCGCTATTGGCCGGTGCTTCTGGCGGGCGTGGTTGTCGGAAGTTCATCTGCTATGGCTTCCGCATGGGGCCCGGCGCATCTGCTGGGTCTCAACGAAGCAATCAGCCTCAGCCTGATGCCGCGTTCGATGAGCACGCCATTTGCGATGACTGTTTCAGGCGATATTGGCGGGACCCCCGACCTCACAGCAATCTTTGTGGTGCTGACCGGTGTGTTCGGCGCAGCCCTTGGCGAAGTCATGCTCAATTGGTTGCCGATCCGCTCCGCATTGGCGCGTGGAGCCCTTTTCGGCATGGGTGCGCATGGAGCCGGTGTGGCCAAGGCTCACCAGATCGGCAGTGAAGAAGGTTCGATTGCCGGGCTGGTCATGGTGCTTGTCGGCCTCGTGAATGTGCTTGCTGCACCTTTGATTGCCAGCTTTTTGTAAGCGCCTAATTTTACAGACATTCTTTAAAAACGCCCGGTTTCCGGGCGTTTTTTGTATTAGCGAATCTGCCTTTTTATTGAGCATTAACGTCTTTGCATAACTGATATGCATTAATGGCCGTTGCTGCAGAGAAGGGTGGCGGGTAAACATTTCTTCATCGAGTTCACTCCTCCTCCCAGAACTCGATAAGGAATACGGCACTCCTCCTCCCAAGCCGTATTCAAGATCAGGCCGCGCATCCTCCTCCCGCGCGGCCTTTTTCTTTTTTTTTAGCTCCCCACAATCCCACTTCGCTTTCGTTTGCGTGCGTTGACAATGCGTAACTGCGGGGCCCCATAGGCAAGCCTCGTCATCTGCTCTATTTCTGAAACAAGTTCTGAATCGGGGAGACAGCGTCCATGACAAGCGGCATCCACCACATCACCCTCATCACCCGAAAAGTGCAGGCGAATGTCGATTTCTATGCCGGCTTTCTGGGATTGCGTATCGTCAAGCAGACGGGCGGGTTTGAAGATGCCGAGCAACTGCATCTGTTTTACGGAGACCGTTCGGGCACGCCCGGATCATTGATTACATTTCTGGTGTGGGAAGATGGTGCCGGGGGCGTGTCGGCCACGGTCAGGTTAGCGAAATCGCACTTGCTATTGATCGCACTGCTATCGGTTTTGGCTGGAGCGCGCCTTGCGCTATCACGTGCCATCCGCAGGGCCGGTGCAAGAGTTTGGCGAACCTGTCCTGCGCCTGCGCGATCCCGACGGTGTGATCGTCAAGCTTGTCGGCTGCGATCTTGCTGCCAACGATGCGTGGGAAAGTGAGGGCATTCCGGCAGCTTTCGCTGTCCGGCGTTTGCGTGCTGCGACTATTCTGTCCGAAGCAGCGGAACAGACTGCAGGTTTCATCGAACGTTATTTTGGTTTCAGGCCTTCGGCGAAAGAAGGTACGATAGATCGACTTCTGTCGGATTCCGGCGACACCATCGATGTGCGAGACGCAGGCGGCTTCTGGCCGGGCATTCCCGGTACGGGTATTGCCGACCATGTCGCTTTTCGTGCCGCCGATACTGGCGAAGTGGAAAAGGCGGAGAAGGAGCTTTCCAAACTTAATTCCAGCGCCGTCAATGTGCACGACCGTAAGTATTTCACGTCGCTCTATGTTCGCGAGCCGGGTGGAACGCTGTTCGAATTTGCAACTGATACACCGGGATTCGCAATAGACGAGCCGGTTGAAAAGCTGGGCCAGTTCCTGTTCGTGCCGCCGGGCAATGAAGAAAAGGCGGATGCCATCCGGGCACGGATGCCACAATTCGCCCTGCCGGGAGAGGAGCGTGTCATCTATCGCGATCTCCCTTTTGTTCATCGGATACACCAGCCGGATGACCCGGATGGCAGTACGCTGGTGCTTTTGCATGGCACTGGCGGAAACGAAAACGACCTGATGCCTTTCGCTCGCAAGGCTGCACCACGCGCAACCCTTCTCGGCGTGCGTGGACGCAGCACGGAAGAAGGTATCCAGCGCTGGTTTCGTCGCTTCGACCTGAAACAGTTTGATCAAGCCGATATTCAGTTTGAAGCGCAGGCATTCGAGGCTTTCGTTGAAGGTGCCGCCGCCGCTTATGATATCGATCTGAATCGGACGGCCTTTATTGGGAACTCCAACGGCGCAAACTTGCTGGCCGCTTTCATGCGCTTGCATCCACACGTTGTTCGCACGGCGGTTCTTCTGCGCGGTCAGGAGGCTCTAAAGGAGCAGCCCGATGGCGCGGATTTGTCGGATGCTGCAGTGCTTTTGATGAATGGTGCATCCGATCCGTTCGGCGATGGGAGACCGGAATGCTGGAAAAAGTCCTGAGAGAAGACGGGGCGGCGCTTACCATCAGCACGGTCGAAGCAGGACATGCGCTCATCGATGAAGATATCCGCATTGCAGGCGATTGGCTTCGGGACAAGATATAAATTAAAGGGCTGCGGAGTTCTCCGCAGCCCTTTTACTATATTAATCGAGGGGCTTCAGGTTACGCTCGATGGCTTCCCGCTTTCCTTCGAGGAAAGGTGGAAGCGAAAGGCTTTCGCCAAGACTTTCAAGTGGTTCATCAACAGCGAAACCCGGCCCATCCGTAGCGATTTCGAACAGGATACCGTTCGGCTCGCGGAAGTAGAGCGAGCGGAAATAATAGCGTTCGACCTCACCGCTTGACGGCATGCGCACGGACCTCAGACGGTCGACCCATTCCTGCATACTTTCCTGATCCGGCGTGCGGAAGGCCACATGATGCACGGCGCCTGCACCCTGCCATGCAGTCGGCAGGTTTGGCTGCACCGCAACATGCAGTTCGGCGGCGGCACCACCCGGCCCCATCGAGAAGACATGGACATGACCTTCGCCGTCGGGCGAGATATAGTCGCCGGTCTGACGCATGTTCATGACCTTTTCCAGAATGATTTGGGTCGGTGCCAGTTCGGGAACACTGAGCGTGATCGGTCCAAGACCCTGATCTGACGTTCCGCAGGCACAGGGCTCCGGTCCCAGCTATGCGCTTCACCCGCGCCGCCATCATCGGTCAGACGCAGGCGCTGACCCTCCGGGTCCTCGAAGTCGAGAACGGCTCGTCCTGCAACTTCGAAAATATCGCCTGTCTGGACGCCTTTATCGTTCAGGTGCTTTCGCCACCATTCGAGGCTTTCGACACCGTTAACACGCAAACCGGTGCGGGCGACACTGTTGGTGCCGCGCTGCTCGCGCTGTACCGGCCAGTCGAAAAGGTGATGTCCGTGCCGGGGAAGCCAGACCATCTGCGTAGAACAGATGGTAGGCGCTGGTGTCGTCCTGATTAACGGTTTTCTTGACAAGCCGAAGCCCGAGCGTGTCGGTATAGAAACGCCGGTTGCCGGGTGCGTCGGCGGTAATGGCTGTCAAATGGTGCAGCCCTGTCAGTTCCAATGCCATAGTGTGCCTCCTTCAAAAACGGAGTTGCTGTTGGCGGTTATATCGGTCGGAGCTGATCACGAGGAAAGTATCACCTGTTGAACAGTGTGTAACCCATAAGCCGCAATCGCCTTGCGTTCCGACAATGGTGGATAATTGGGGCTTGGCAGAACGTTTCACGTAAAGAATATATTAACCCTCAAGGTTCGGGTGTAATACCAAAACCAGATGAGTTTGACCCATCGAATTTTGGTTAAGCCTGTGCGGCGATTGAGCATTTTCAGGGCGTGATGCGTCAGCATCTCAGCCCCCTCGTATAAGAGACCTGCTGGCGTAGCGTTGAGGGAGTTTGGTTTTGCGGCGCGTTTTTCTCGGACTGCCCCTGCGTTGCTTGTTTTTCTGTCTGTGCTTGCCGGTTGCGCCAGCCGGCCAGAAGGCGTGCTTATCCCGGTTGGCGATGCCGTTTCTCCCGGTACGACCAAGGTTGACCTCGTCGTCGCGACCACGCGCCGTCCGTCAGATAATCCCGGCATACTTTTCTCCGGCGAACGCGACAAGCTCGTGTCGCTCAACGAGATTGTTGTGTCCATTCCGCCGGAAAAAACCGCAAGGCGGGTGAAGTGCAATGGCCGAAGAAACTGCCACCCAATCCGCAAAAGGATTTCACCACCGTCAGTGTGACGCCGCTCAAAACCGATGTGGAAATGGCGGGCTGGGTTCGTCCGCACCTGACCAAAAGCCGTCGCGTGATGGTGTTCGTGCACGGCTTCAACAATACGTTCGAGGATTCCGTCTATCGCTTTGCGCAGATCGTGCATGATTCGGGAGCCGATGTTGCGCCGGTGATCTTCACCGCCATCGCGCGCCAGTGTATTCGACTATAATTACGACAAGGAAAGCACCAATTATTCCCGCGATGCGCTGGAGCAGATATTGCGTGCCATCGTGCGCGAGCCCGAGGTCAAGGACATTACGGTCATGGCCCATTCGATGGGCAGCTGGCTGACGGTTGAGGCTCTGCGGCAGATGGCGATCCGCGACGGTCGCGTGAATGCCAAGATAACGGATGTCATTCTGGCATCCCCGATCTCGACGTCGATGTGTTCTCGAAACAGTTCCTTGCCATGGGCAAGCAGCATCCACGCTTCACATTGTTCACGTCTCGGGATGACAAGGCGCTTGCATTGTCGCGGCGTATTTCCGGCAATATTGACCGCACGGGTCAAATCGACCCGTCGATTGAGCCCTATCGCTCCGAGCTGGAAAAAGCAGGCATCACCGTTATCGACTTGACGCAGCTGAAGGCGGGTGACCGTCTTAACCATGGCAAGTTTGCTGCGAGCCCGGAAGTCGTGCAGCTGATCGGTCAGCGCCTTGTTGCTGGCCAGACGATTACGGATTCGCAGGTCGGCCTCGGCGATCGTTTGGGCGCGGTGGCGATGGGTACGGCGCAAGGTGTCGGTACCGCCGCCTCGCTGGTGGTGACAGCACCAATTGCCGTGTTTGATCCGAATACCCGCAAAACCTATGACGAGCAGATCGACCGCTTTGGTCGCGCTGTTGGCAATACGGTTGGCGCGGTAACGATCCCTACGCAATAAGCGACGGAGAACGCTTCGCCTCCACAGTTGTCATATTTGAGCTGACGCTGTAGGACTCGCGGCCAATAAATTCGGGCCGCGAGGAGAACCTCATGCAGATCATCCGCACCATAGAGGAATTGCGTCAGATTTTTGACACCTGCAAGGCGGGCTGGAAAACGCATCGGTTTTGTGCCGACCATGGGCTATCTCCATAAAGGCCACCTTGAGCTGGTTCATCGTTCAAAGGCGGAAAATGACGTGACCGTCGTGTCGATTTTCGTCAATCCGCTGCAATTCGGCGCAAATGAAGACCTCGACAAATATCCGCGCGACACGGAACGCGATGCGGCTCAGCTGCGTGGGGCGAGCGTCGATTATCTCTTCGCTCCAACCGTCAGCGACATGTACCCGCGCCCGATGCAGGCCGTGGTGGATGTGCCCACGCTTGGCAACCAGATGGAAGGTGAGGCGCGTCCCGGTCACTTCGCCGGTGTCGCAACGGTCGTTAGCAAGCTCTTCAATATCGTTGGCCCGGATGCAGCCTATTTCGGCGAAAAGGATTTCCAGCAGCTCGTCATCATCCGCCGCATGGTGGAGGACATGGCGATTCCAGTGCGAGTGGTTGGCGTCGAGACGGTGCGCGAGGATGACGGGCTCGCCTGTTCGTCCCGCAATGTCTATCTGACGCCTGAACAACGCGCCGCTGCAATCATTGTGCCGAAGGCGCTGGATGAAGCCGAGCGCCTCTATCGCTCCGGCCCGGACGATCCCGATGCGCTGGAAGCGGCAATCCGCACTTTCATCGCCACTGAACCGCTGGCTGTGCCGGACGTGGTGGCACTCCGCGATCCGCTGACACTGGAGCGCCTGACATCGGTTCAGGGGCGTCCAGTACTCGTCGCACTGTTCGTGCGGCTCGGCACGACGCGGCTTCTCGACAATCGTGTGATCGCGCATGTCGCGCAGGAACAGGCGGCCTGAAATGAGCGCACTTGTTAAACAGAAGCGGCTGACGCCCAAGTCCATCCGGGCCATGAAGGGCGAACGCCTCATCGCTAGCCTGACCGCCTATACGACGCCGATTGCACGTCTGCTTGATCCGCACTGCGATCTGCTGCTGGTCGGCGACTCTCTTGGCATGGTGCTTTACGGCATGGATTCGACGCTTGCGGTGACGCTCGACATGATGATCGCACACGGGCAGGCAGTCATGCGAGGGGCCGAGACAGCCTGTGTTATTGTCGATATGCCGTTCGGTTCCTATCAGGAATCGAAGGAACAGGCGTTCCGCAATGCGGCCCGCGTAATGCAGGAAGCCGGCTGCGACGGCGTCAAGCTCGAAGGCGGCGAGGAAATGGCCGAAACGGTTGCATTCCTCGTCAAACGCGGCATTCCAGTGTTTGGACATGTCGGTTTGATGCCGCAGCAGGTCAACACGGTGGGTGGTTTCCGCTCGCTTGGGCGCGGGGATGAAGAAGCTGATCAAATTCGCCGTGATGCGCAGGCCATTGCTGATGCCGGCGCTTTCGCGCTGGTCATCGAAGGCACGGTGGAGCCGCTGGCGCGCGAGATCACCGCATCGCTCGCCATTCCAACAGTGGGCATTGGGGCTTCGGCGGCCTGTGATGGGCAGATATTGGTTTCAGATGACATGCTGGGGCTGTTTCAGGATTTCACCCCGCGTTTCGTGAAGCGTTTTGCGCATTTGGCTCCGCAGGTTTCCGATGCGGCGAAAGCCTATGCCGAAGAGGTTCAGGCGCGAACATTTCCGGGGCCGGAGCATGTTTTCGGCGCAAAACCGAAAACCTAGTTTCTAAAACTTGTGCCGTATGGCGGTAGCGCCTTGTATTTATTCGTCAATCGCGTTCAATGCCGGAAGTGTTTTCTGGAGCGACCGTGACTGACGATATTGCCCATACTGAACTGATTGCCGTATTGGCCGCTGTGACTGGTGAACAGCCGCGCGTCATGACTGTGCGGCAGGGGCAAGCTTTACCGTCCGGTCCGTTCGAAAGCGAGCATCGTTCTCTCCAATCGGGTCTGCGTGCCCGGGTGCAGTCGGAAACCGCGCACCCGGTTGGCTATCTGGAGCAACTCTACACCTTTGCCGACCGTGACCGTCATGCACAGGGCGAGCGCATCATCTCGATCAGCTATCTCGGTCTTGTGCGCGAAAGTGATGCGGCGGCGGGGCAGGCGGGCTGGCGCGGCTGGTATGATTATCTGCCATGGGAAGATCACCGCCGGGGCGAGCCGGCTATCATGGAGCATCTCAACAATGCGCTCCTTGTCTGGGCCTATCGGGCCGAAACGCCGGAACTGACCGCGCAGCGCATGCGCCGTATCGCTTTTACCTTCGGCTTTGAGAGTGGAGAATGGAGCGGGCGCTGGAACGAAGACCTTGTGTTGCAGCGCTATGAGCTGCTGTTCGAGGCTGGTCTGGTAGCCGAGGCAGGAATGAAGGAAGACGAGAATGGTCGCTCCATGTTTGCCGATCATCGCCGTATCCTTGCCACGGCGATTGCGCGACTGCGTGCCAAGATCAAATACCGTCCGGTGGTGTTCGAATTGATGCCGGACAGTTTCACTCTGCTGCAGTTGCAGCGCACGGTCGAGGCGTTGGCTGGCTTGCGCCTGCACAAGCAGAATTTCCGCCGCCTGATCGAGCAGCAGGATCTTGTCGAGGAAACCGGCGAAAGCGACAGCGAAACCGGCGGTCGCCCGGCAAAACTGTTCCGTTTTCGCTACTCGATTGTCGAGGAGCGCGCCCTTTCGGAGCGCCATCTGGCCGGAGCCAAGCTGCCAATCTCCCGCGATTGACAATATACTCGAATCGAGTATAAGTTCGTAAGTATAAAATACTCAGATTGAGTATAAATGGGTAGGCTCGGGAGGCCCAACCATGAACGATCATGTTTCCGTTTCGCAACTCTATGACCGCGTGGCCAAGGTGCTGCCCAAGGCGGAGTGGCTGGGCTTCGAAGGCGATGTCGCGGCCATTATTGAGCTGAAAAAAGCGCAATGCCGTCATCCTTGCGCATAATTACCAAACGCCGGAAATCTTCCACTGCGTGGCCGACATTGTCGGCGACAGTCTGGCGCTGGCGCGCAAGGCTGCAGAGGTCGATGCTGATGTAATCGTGCTGGCGGGCGTGCATTTCATGGCCGAGACGGCCAAGCTGCTCAATCCAAGCAAGACAGTGCTGATCCCGGATATCGCTGCGGGCTGTTCGCTGGCCGACAGTATCACGCCGGAAGATGTGGCGCTGTTACGTGAGGCGCATCCCGGCGTGCCGATCATCACCTATGTCAACACATCTGCTGCCGTGAAGGCGGCATCCGACATTTGCTGCACCTCCGGCAATGCCAAAAGGTGGTGGAGTCGCTTGGCGTGCCGCGCGTGCTGATGATCCCCGACGAGTTTCTGGCGCAGAATGTGGCGCGCGAAACCGATGTCGAAATTCTCGCCCGGCATGGACATTGCGAGGTGCATGAACGGTTCACCCCGACGATATTCGCGAATTGCGAGAAAGCCACCCCGACGTGATGGTTCTGGCTCATCCCGAGTGCCCGCCGGAAGTGGTAGCCGCCGCCGATTTCGCCGGCTCCACGGCAGTCATGTCGGATTATGTCGGCGAGAAGAAGCCGCAGCGTGTCGTATTGTTGACCGAATGCTCGATGAGCGACAATGTTGCTGTCGATCACCCGGACGTAGAGTTTATCCGTCCGTGCAATCTCTGCCCGCATATGAAGCGGATCACGCTCGCCAATATTCGGGATGCGCTGGAAAAAACCGCCATGAAGTGACTGTCGATGCCGCATTGATGGAGCCTGCCCGCCGCGCCGTCGAACGGATGCTGGCGGTATGAACACGGCCCCGGTCCTTATCATTGGCAGCGGCCTTGCCGGTCTGATGACGGCGTTGACGCTCTCTCCGCAGCCGGTCCTGCTGGTAACGGCGGGAAGTCTCGGCCTGTCCGGTTCCAGCACGCTGGCGCAAGGCGGTATTGCCGCCAGCCTCGGTGCGGATGACAGCACGGCGCTGCATCTGGCCGATACGATTGCGGCAGGTGACGGCCTGTGCGATGCGGCTGTGGCCGCTGAAATCGTTGCAGCGGGTGCAGAAATCGTTGCAGCACTTGAAGCACATGGCGTGCGCTTCGACCGCAAGGCGGACGGTTCATTTTCACTCGGTCTGGAAGCTGCCCATAGCCGCCATCGCATCGTGCATGTCGGTGGCGATGCGACGGGCGCGGGCATCATGCGCGCTTTAACCGCAAAGGTTCTGGCGACGCCTTCAATCACTGTTCTGGAAAACACCCGAGCCCTGCGTTTGATCAAGCACGATGGTCGTGTGGTCGGTGCCTGTCTTGAAAATCTCGGACCGGTTGCAGCAACCGCCGTAGTGCTGGCGACGGGCGGGATCGGCGGGCTTTTATGAGGCCACCACCACGCCGCTCGGCAATCTCGGTCAAGGTGCGGCTCTGGCGGGGCGCGCTGGCGCTGTGCTTGCCAATATGGAATTCGTGCAGTTCCACCCGACCGCGCTTGCCGTTTCTGCGCCGCGTCTGCCATTGGTCAGCGAAGCTGTGCGCGGGGAGGGCGCTAAGCTCGTCAATGATCGTGGCGAGCAGTTCATGGCTGATATTCCGGGCCGTGAGCTTGCACCCCGTGATGTGGTGGCGCGTGCCATCGGCAACGAGATCGCGCAAGGGCGCAACGTTTATCTCGATGCACGCGCGGCTCTGGGCGCGCGTTTTGCAACTCGCTTCCCCGGTATTGATGCGCTTTGCAAGCAGCATGGTGTTGATCCGTCACGTGATCTGATCCCGGTCAGACCGGCCACGCATTATCACATGGGCGGGATCAGGACCGACGCCGACGGGCGCAGCAGTCTGCCGGGTCTCTGGGCTGTGGGCGAAGCGGCCTGCACCGGCCTGCATGGCGCCAACCGGCTGGCCAGCAATTCGCTGCTCGAAGCTGCCGCCATGGGACTGCGCACCGCCCGCGCCGTTGTCGATGAAGAAGTTATCGACGCGCGGCATCCCGTGCCGATCAGCCTGCCACAGAGTGCCGATCCCGAACCTGTGCGGCGCATCGTTTCCAGCCATCTTGGCCTGCTGCGCGATGAAGAAGGTTTACGTTTTGCAGTCACGACCCTTCTCCCCTAGCGGAGACCGGCGATGCCGCAGCCGTGGCGCTTGCTGTTGCGGTTGCAGCATTTGAACGATGCGAGTCACGCGGTGGCCATACCCGGACAGACCATCCGCACAAAGATGCGGTGGCCAAAAGCTGCTTCCACACATTCAAGACGGCGTTCGCGCTTGCTCGTGAAATGGTTGAAACAAACCGAATCTCCGGGATAGCCTCATGAACCTGCCGCGCTTGTCTCCGCTTGTCATCGAACCGCTGGTGCGCGCCGCACTTCTGGAAGATCTGGGGCTTGCTGGCGACATCACCAGCAATGCGGTGGTGCCGGAAGAACACCGCTCGGCCATGCTGTTCAGCCTGCGTCAGCCGGGTGTCATCGCCGGACTGGACGTGGCTGAAATGGCATTTCGTCTGGTCGACCCGGATGTTACGTTCGCACGCATGGCGCGCGACGGTCAGTCTCTTGAGAAGGGGGCGGATGTTGCCCGCGTTTCCGGCTCGTCCCGCTCGATCTTGGCGGGTGAGCGCACCGCGCTCAATTTTCTCGGCCATCTGTCCGGCATTGCCACGGCGACGGCTAATCTGGTCAAGGCTGTGGCTGGCACAAAGGCCTCCATCGTCTGCACCCGCAAGACGACGCCCGGTCTGCGTGCCTTGCAGAAATATATGCAGTCCGGGCAGGCGGCGGCATGAACCACCGTTTCGCGCTCTATGATGCGGTGCTCATCAAGGATAATCACATCGCCGTTGGGGCAGCGTGCGCGCGGCCATCGAACGCGCCAAGGCCGGTGCTGGTCACATGGTCAAGATCGAGGTTGAAGTCGATACGCTGCAACAACTCGAGGAGGCGATGGCCATTGGTGTGGATGCCGTTTTGCTCGACAATATGTCGCCTGCGCAACTGCGCGAGGCGGTCTCGATTATCGACGGTCGCGCCATTTCCGAAGCCTCGGGCGGCATCACACCGGAAACGGTGGCGGCAGTCGCGGCCAGCGGCGTTGATCTGATTTCAGTCGGCTGGACCACGCACAGCGCGCCAAATCTCGATATCGGGCTCGATTTTGAACTGAATAGATAAGGCTTTACGTCTTGTGTGGACAGGCGCAATATCTCCCACATAGGCAATGTCCAAACGTGTTTCGCTGTGAAACCGAGTCCACCGCTAAGGGTTAGGTCTCGCACATTCATGGCGTAAACTGCATCTATACTCGTGCAAGAATCCTACACGCAAAAACATGATTGAATAATTCATGTTTTCATGTCACACAATGACTGACTGATAGTCAGTCATGAGTCGTGCGGTGGTTCTGCAACTTGCTTGTGTGCGTGCCAGTTGCCGGATCGCCGTCACGGCTCAAAAGCGGCATGGCCGCAGAGAGTTTGATGGATATCGAACAGGAGGGAAGCGTGATGCTTCACCATACGGAAAATTGGCCTTACGTGGTCACCTTGTCGAAGGGCGCATCGACCTTGGAAGAAACGCGTGAATTCTTTGATGTCTGGAATCGGTGGCTTGATGAGGGAAAGCCCTTCATCACGATCCGCCGTTTTCTGGACGAGGACGCACTTGCGCATCCCGAAGGTTCGGCACGGGAAGTGAAACAATGGTTCCAGCAGAATGCGCAGCGTATTCGCGAACAGGTGCTGGGCATGGTGAACATCGTGCCGGAATCTGTTTATGAACAGGCGAGCCGCATGGATGCTGAAAAGCTGTTTCGCGTTCCGGCGGGGACATTCTCCAATGTCGACGCGGCACTGCATTGGCTGGAGGATCGGGTCGTTCGACCACATCAGCTCGATTTTGACAGGGTGGCGATCCGAGGTAGACTGGCGGCATCCTGAAGCTTCGGAGATTCATTTGCCGTCGACTGCCATCAAGCACAAGCCCCGCACCAAACCAGCGGAAATACGTCGCGACGAGCTGATGGCTGCAGCTGAAGCCCTCTTCCTCGAAAAAAGGCTTCGCGGCGACAAGCGTGGATGAAATCGTGCGCTTGGGGACGTCGCCAAAGGCACGTTCTATCTGCATTTTCGCAGCAAGGACGACATCCTGCTCGCCTTGCGAGAGCGATTTATCGACGGGTTCTGCCAAGGGCTGGAGCATCAATTGGACCGATATCCTGCCGACGACTGGCAGGGAAAGCTGGCGGTCTGGGCCGAGACCGGAATTGCCGGCTATCTCGACAACTACAAACTCCACGACATGGTGTTCCATGATTTTCACCCGCCCATGCGCCGCATGAAGCAGGAAAATCCGGCAATCGTCCGGCTCGATGCATTGTTGACCGACGGTAATGCTGCAGGCGCATGGAAAATCGCCGATACGCGTTTGACGGCTGTACTTCTGTTCAATGCGCTGCACGGTGCGGTCGATGAGATTATCTCCAACCCGGATATGATGGATCGTGCCGAGATGGTTGCCGGTGTGAAGACGTTTTTCCTGCAGGCGGTGCGATCTCAATAAGTACAGTTAAAAAAAAAGGGAGGCCGACGCCTCCCTCTATTCATTTTCCAGCGCTTGTGGCAGGGCTTACTTTTCAACAAAAGCCTTTTCGATGACGTAATGTCCGGCTTCGCTCTGGCTGCCTTCCTTGAAGCCACGTTCTTCCAAAATCTGCTTGGTTTCGGCTAGCATTTCCGGGCTGCCGCAGAGCATCATGCGGTCGCATCATCGTGGTTGAATTCCGGCAGGCCAATATCAGCAAAGAGCTGACCCGAACGAATGAGGTCGGTCAGGCGGCCACGATTCTTGTAAGGCTCACGTGTGACGGTCGGATAGTAGATGAGCTGATTCTTGACCATTTCGCCGAGGAATTCATCCTGCGGTAATTCATTGGCGATGAAGTCCGTATAGGCAAGCTCGGCTACCTGACGCACGCCATGAACGAGAATGATCTTATCGAAACGTTCATAGGCTTCCGTGTCGCGAATGATTGACAGGAATGGCGCGAGGCCGGTGCCGGTCGAAAGTAGCCAGAGGTTTTGCCGGGCTTCAGATTATCATAGAGCAGCGTGCCGACCGGCTTCTTGGACAGGATGATCTGGTCGCCAACCCTCAGGTGCTGGAGCTTTGAGGTCAATGGGCCGTTCGGCACCTTGATCGAGAAGAATTCCAGACCGTCTTCGTAAAGGCTCGAGGCAATCGAATAGGCGCGTGTGAGCGGTTTGCCGTTCACTTCGTGCCCATCATGATGAATTGGCCGCTCTGGAAGCGAAAACCGGGGTCGCGCGTCGTGCGGAAGGAAAACAGCGTGTCGGTCCAGTGATGGATGTCGGTGACGGTTTCCTGATTGAAGTTGCTGCTCATTTTCGGAACTGTCTCTGTCTTGCTCCTGCACCGCTTGGGAGGACGGCGCCTATGGAATGGATTGGTTGTTTCAGTTTCTATCGGTCATTGCTGCATTTTGCCCGCAGTCGTGCAGCTCCGTGAAGACTGCATCCGTTGCGGGCAAAACGCCTTGATCGCAATCAATGTAAGCGCGTCAGGCTGCCTTCAGGGTGGCTTCCGCGAATTCGTAATTGGCCAGCTTGTCGAGGAAATTCGTTACATAGTCAGGCCGACGATTACGGAAATCGAGATAATAGCTATGCTCCCAGACATCAAGCCCTAATAGCGCCTTGCCTTCGCCGGTTGCCAGCGGATTGGAGCCATTTGGCGTCTTGGTGACCTTCAGCTTGCCGTCATTGGCCAGAACCAGCCATGCCCAACCCGAACCGAACTGGCCGACGGCCGCAGCCTTAAAGGCTTCCTTGAACTGGTCGACGCCACCGAAATCCTCGACAATCTTCTTTTCAGGGGCGCCGGGCAGGCGACCGCCTGCTGCCGACAGGTTCTCCCAGAACAGATTGTGGTTCCAATGCTGGCCGGCATTGTTGAACACCGGAGCGAGATCGGCCTTGTCCTTGGCGAAAAGGACAATTTCTTCGAGTGACTTGCCCTTGAGCGCATCATTCTTTTCAACGAAACCGTTAAGTGCCGTCACATAGGCCTGATGGTGCTTGCCGTGGTGCAACTCAAGCGTTTCCGTACCCATCCCGGCGCCTTCGAGCGCGTTGGTTGCAAAGGGAAGTGGTGGCAAAGTGAAGCTCATTTTAAAACTCCTGATCGCTTGAGCATAATCACCGTTCAGCATCCTGAGGACCGAATCCGGTGTCGACTCTGGCTTTGACGAAAGCCGGTTTGAATATTGAAAATTCAGAATTATCTTGCTTCGACAGGCCTGATCACCTATTTAACAAGATAATCCTTCTTTAAATAGAAAATAGCACATATGTCAAGGAATGACTTTCTAAATACCGAGGAATTGGGAGCACGTTCTCCCGCGGAAAGGATTATGCTCTCGCTCAAGATGCGGGGAACGCAGACCGCCGCGATTATCGGGGAACATTTGGGAACCACAGGCGAGGCCGTTCGCCAACAGCTCGTGCGTCTGGCAGAAGAAGGGCTTGTTTCCTCTCATTCCGTGTCCCGGGGCGTCGGTCGTCCGTCGTTGTTTTGGGATTTGACCGAAGCCGGTAACAAACGTTTTCCCGATACGCATGCCGATTTGACGGTTCAGCTTCTTCATTCGGTGCGTACCATTCTCGGCGATGATGCGCTGGATATGCTGATCGCCCATCGCGAAACCGAGACACGCCGTCAATATCAGACGCGGCTGAAGGATTTGTCGCTCGACGAGCGGGTGAAGGAACTTGCAGACATCCGTTCCGCCGAAGGCTACATGGCCGATGCCGAAAAGCGGGACGATGGTTCCCGGCTGCTCATCGAAAATCATTGTCCTATCTGCACCGCTGCTGATGCCTGTCAGGGCTTCTGCAGATCGGAGCTTCAGGTATTCAGGGCCGTGCTTGGCCCTGATGTTTCTGTAAGCCGCACCGAACATATTCTGGCTGGCGCACGGCGCTGTGCCTACGTTATTGCGCCTACCGTTTAATCATCCTTTCAGGACTGTGCCGGCTGAAGTTGTCTCGCACTGCGGACGAGAGCAAGTGCCGACACAAACGCCAGCGCAGACAGAATGGCAAAACCGGAGAAGAGCCAAAGTGCGGCATGTGCGGTGCCGGTAAAGCCGCCGGGATTAGTGAGACCAGCCATATTGGCAACCATTCCGGCAAGTGCTGCACCAAGGGCGGTCGTGAAAAGCTGCACCATCGTCACTGAAGCGGAAGCCAGATTCTGATCTCCTGCGTCGGCACGCTTGAAAATGCGGGTCAGCAGGTGCGGCCATGTCAGGCCAACGCCGAAACCGATGACGGCCAGCGCGATACAGATCGGCAGCAGATCGTACCAGTGTCCTTCACTGCCAGCGGGAATGAGAACCGCCAGCGTAACCATGCCGGCCACGCCCATGACGGGGCAGCCAGAATGACACGGTCAGTGCGTCCAGCGGCAACCCCTGACGATCCGATGGAACCAAGTGTCCAGCTGCCGCCCATGATGGCTGCCAGATAGCCCGCAACAAGCGGCGACTGGTTGTGGAGCACCTGAAAGAACAGCGGCACGAAGACTTCGGAACTGGTGACGGATGCGCTGAGGAAGGCGAGGGTCAGATAAAGCGCGCCGAGTTTTTGGATACTGAACGAGCCTTTCGGCAGAATGCGTCTGCTGGCTTTCTTTTCCACGGCAGCGAGGAGAAGCAGTAAGACAATGGCGAGCGCGACACCACCGGCATTCAGCGCCAGCTCTGATGAAATGCTCCCGGCAGAAACAGCAAGGACTGCAGCGGTCAAAAGGATGAGCTGCGGCAAGGCAAGCCGGTCATTGCTAGCGGCGGATCCTGATTCACGTGGCAAGATCGTCATGGCCATGATGGTGAACACAGCAATCACTGGCGCAATCGACCAGAAGGCGGCGCGCCAGATGCCCAGTTCTGCAAAAACGCCGCCGATGGCCGGGCCGACAAGTGTAGCCACGCCCCACATGCCGGAAACGAGACCAATGGCGCGTGGCCACAGTGCTTCGTCAAAAACGATGCGGATCATGGAATAGGAAAGGGCGAGCATCATGCCGCCGCCAAGACCCTGTATGGCACGTCCTGCCAGCATGACAGGCATGGATGGAGCCAGTCCACAGGTCAGGGTTCCAGCAGCGAAAATAACCGCCGCGATCAGATAGGCGCTGCGCGGACCCGCCTGTGAAAGCAGGCGTGGTACGAGCGCTGAGCCGAGAATGGATGCAGTCACGAACAGTGCCGTATTCCACGCATAATAGTCCATACCCCCAATGTCGGCGACAACAGTCGGCAGAATGGTTGTGGCGATGAACACGTTGATGGCATGAAGCGCAACGCCGCCGACAAGCGTCAGCGAGACGATAGCGTTTTTGCCTGCGAACAGATCTCCCCAACCGGCGGTCGGCTTGTGATCTTTCATTTCATTTTCCTTTGACCGTCATTGTGCGGGCGAAAGCCTGAATGAGGTCGCCCCGAACATGGAGACAATGGCTACGCCCGCGCCTATAATTTGTCAAGAAAATGCTTGTTTAATTAATTTGATGATACTCCAGAGATTGTACCGGGCCATATTGGTCGCCAGAAGCCATTTGTCCGGGCAAAGACTTTCAATGAAAATGGCGGGGCAAGCGGCAGCGTGGGTAGGGGTTCAAATTTCTGTAAAAAGCTCTATATGAAGCTCACCTGCTGAAGGCAGGGAAGTAATCCGCGATAGCTTGTGGGGAAATTTTTTCCCGATAATGCTGTGGCGGATTTGTGTTTCTGTCACAAGCTTCCTATAAGCCTTCGAATAATTTGGGAAACCACCTGTGTGTTTCCTCAACTTGGCAAACCAGCCTAGCTGGCCGGGCCAAATTTCCCCTTTGGACGACCCGGAACTCTCATGATCCAGACGCCTTACTACCTGATCGACAAGACCAAACTGAAGCGCAACATGGAAAAGGTTGCCTATGTGCGCGAGAAATCGGGCGCAAAGGCGCTGTTGGCGCTCAAATGCTTTGCCACATGGTCGGTGTTTGATCTGATGAGCGAATATATGGACGGCACCACGTCGTCTTCGCTCAATGAAGTGCGTCTCGGCCATGAAAGATTTGGCGGCGAAACCCATGCCTATAGCGTGGCCTATGCTGATAACGAGGTTGACGAGGTCATCAGCCACGCCGACAAGATCATCTTCAATTCGATCGGTCAGCTTGAGCGTTTTGCCGACAAGGCAGCGCATATCAAGCGTGGCCTGCGCCTCAATCCGGGCATTTCGTCTTCAACCTTCGATCTCGCTGATCCGGCGCGTCCGTTCAGCCGTCTTGGCGAATGGGATGTGGCGAAGGTTGAAAAAGTCATGGACCGCGTGACCGGCTTCATGATCCATAACAATTGCGAAAATTCCGACTTCGGTCTTTTCGACAAGATGCTGACCGACATCGAAGAAAAATTCGGCTCGCTTCTGCATCGCGTTGAATGGGTTAGCCTTGGCGGCGGTATCCACTTCACCGGTGACGACTATCCGGTCGATGAGTTCTGCGCGCGGCTGAAGTCTTTCTCGGAGACATTCGGCGTACAGGTTTATTTGGAGCCGGGTGAGGCTTCCATCACCAAGACCACGACGCTGGAAGTCACGGTTCTCGACACGCTTTATAACGGCAAGAACCTCGCCATCGTCGATAGCTCGATTGAAGCGCATATGCTTGATCTGCTCATCTATCGTGAAAAGGCGAAAATGGCGCCGAACAAATGGCGAGCACAGCTATATGGTTTGTGGCAAGTCTTGCCTTGCCGGCGATATTTTCGGCGAGTTCACTTTCGACAAGGAGCTCTCCATCGGCGATCGCCTCTCATTTGAAGATGCCGCCGGTTATACCATGGTCAAGAAGAACTGGTTTAATGGCGTGAAAATGCCAGCCATTGCTGTGCGTGAACTCGATGGCACGGTCAAAATTGTTCGCGAATTTGATTATGCGGATTTTGAAGGGTCGCTTTCGTAAAGATCCTGCTGCGGTTTCAAACCGCAACGAACCCACATGTTCCGAATGAGAAGGCAATCGGGACGCGAAACAGATGGCGGGAAACCGCTGGAAGAGGAAGCATCGACAGAAAATGAAGAAGAACGTTCTCATTATCGGCGCCGGGGGCGTGGCACAGGTTGTTGCACATAAATGTGCGCAAAACTCTGACATATTGGGCGATATCCACATTGCGTCCCGCACGGTTGAGAAATGCCGCAAGATTATCGATAGCGTGCATGAAAAGAAGAGCCTCAAAACCGAGGTGAAACTGGAAGCGCATGCTTTGGACGCGCTGGATATTGAAGCCACCAAGGCTCTGATCCAGAAGACTGGCGTTCAGATCGTCATCAATGTCGGCTCGGCCTTCCTCAATATGTCGGTCCTTCGCGCCTGTATCGATACGGGTGTTGCCTATATGGATACGGCGATTCACGAAGATCCGAAGAAGATCTGCGAAACGCCGCCATGGTATGGCAATTACGAGTGGAAGCATCTCAAGGAGTGTGAAGAGAAGGGCATCACCGCCATTCTCGGCATCGGCTTCGATCCGGGCGTGGTCAATGCCTATGCACGCCTTGCGGCGGATGACTATCTCGATGAAGTTAAATCCATCGACATCGTTGACATCAATGCCGGTTCGCATGGTCGCTGGTTCTCGACCAATTTCGACCCGGAAATCAACTTCCGCGAATTCACCGGCACGGTCTATTCCGGCAGGGTGGTGAATGGCAGTCGAACAAGATGTTCGAAGTCGGCCACACATTTGACCTGCCGGTCGTCGGTCCAAGCAAAGCCTATATGACCGGCCATGATGAAGTGCATTCGTTGTCCAAGAACTATCCGAACGCTGATGTGCGTTTCTGGATGGGCTTTGGCGATCACTATATCAACGTCTTCACGGTGCTGAATAATCTCGGTCTTCTGTCCGAACAGCCGGTCAAGACCGCTGAAGGTCTGGAAGTCGTGCCGCTCAAGGTGGTCAAGGCCGTTCTGCCTGATCCGTCGTCGCTGGCACCGGACTATACTGGCAAGACCTGTATTGGCGATTTCGTCAAGGGCACGGGGACGGCAAAGAGAAGGAAGTCTTCATCTATAACGTTGCCGACCACAAAGACGCCTATAACGAAGTGGGTTCGCAGGGCATTTCCTACACCGCTGGCGTTCCGCCGGTTGCAGCTGCAATCCTGATTGCTTCGGGCGAATGGGACGTGAAGAAGATGGTCAATGTGGAAGAGCTAAACCCGAAGCCTTTCCTCCACATTCTGAACCAGATCGGCCTGCCATCGCGCATCAAGGATGAAGACGGCGACCGTGCATTGGATTTCGCGTAAGCGTAATCCGGATGAATGAAAACCCCGCCCAATGCCATGCTTTGTGCGGGGTTTTTATTGGCGCTTTGCTCTGGCTTACTCAGGCATATTGGGCCATGTGTCCGACAGACGGTAGCCGCTTGGAAACGGATCGCTCGGATCGAGCATGAGCTGCGAAGTTCCCGTCACCCATGCGCGACCGGAAATGATGGGGCTGATAGCGGGTTTGTCACCAAGCTCCAGAGCCTTGTCGAGCTGACAATGAAATTCCGTGCCCAGCACCGATTTGCCGATAAACTTCTCGCCGACTTTCATCTGGCCTTTTTGCATGAAGCACGGCCATGCGCGCCGAGCAGCCGGTGCCGGTCGGGGAACGGTCGAGTTTGGCCGGTCGAATGGCAACGGTGTTCACGCCCGTCAGTACGCCGCCATCGCGCGTCACTGGCTCGGTGATCTGGCAGAAGGAAATGTGGTTCCAGTCTTTCTCAGGATGGTGAAAACCAAGCTGCTCATTGGCAGCTTTCGTGATCTTAACGCCAATTTCGGCGAGTTCCCGCGCCTGACCCGGCTCGATCCTTATCCCAATATGTGCCGCATCGACGATGACGAAACTGTCACCGCCATAGGCCGTGTCGACGATGATCGTGCCAAGCCCTTCAACTTCCAGCGATGCATCCAGACGGTCAGCGAAAGACGGTACGTTGCGCACGCTGATACGCTCGGCCTTGCCGTTGCGACATTCAGCTTCTACTTCAATGATCCCGCCCGGCGCTTCCAGTACCATGCTTGTGACGGGTTCCTGCATCGGGATGATGCCGCTATCCAGAAGAACCGTGGAGACACAGATCGAATTGGAGCCGGACATGGGCGGGGTATCGGCAGGTTCCATGATGATGAAACCCATCTGCGCACGCGGGTCTTTTGGTGGCACCAGTAGATTGACATGGCGAAACACACCGCCACGCGGCTCGTTCAGTACGAAATTACGCAAGGTCTCGTCACTGGCGATGAAGCGCGACTGCTCCCACACTGTATTGCCCGGAGGAGTGGCCACGCCACCGACAATGACATCACCGACTTCGCCTTCCGCGTGACAGCCGACAATATGGATGACTTTTGGTGCTGCGCATGACGCCTCCTGCAATTAATGCAATCATTCCTATCGGTTAGGCCGTTAGCGTCAATCCTTTATCGGACGGGCAATTGCGCTTTCGCGTCAGAATGAGGATTTCATTCCTCTCTATGTCAGGAGATGAAAAATCCATCTCGAGATGTGTTGCTTCTTTAAGCAAGTCTGATATCCATTGTGCTCTTATTTTGTGCAAATCGATGCGCAGCCCGCTTGGCTCGGATCAGTTTCTGGAACATACACAACGTTCCCGATAGAAATTGAGTAACCCGAAAACGGGGGGTGTGTCGCTCTCTTGGCGATGGACATCCTTAGCCGGCATGGGACGGTCGATGATCGTATTCCGCGCCTCTTCTCAGATTGACATGGTCTCTGATGTTCCGGGGCGTGGCCTCATTCAAATGGAACATCCGGCGGATTGACGGTCCCGGATGCTTCGGGGAGCGGATTATGGACAGGACAATCGATGCGGGCTTTCGGGAGCCGCATGAATCCGGCACGCAACGCTGGAGCAGGGGAGATAGCGGCAGCGCTGAAGCTTGGCTGGCCGCTGATCTTCACCAATCTTTCGCAGGCAGCGCTGACGGCAACCGACGTCATCTTCATTGGCCGTCTTGGAGCGGATACGCTTGCTTCGGCTCTGCTGGCGACGAGCTTCTATCATACGCTCATGATCTTCTCGATGGGGCTCGTCTCTGCCGTCATGCCGATGATCGCCATCGCGCTCGGCAAGAGCCGTCATTCGGTGCGTGATGTGCGCCGCACCGTGCGTCAGGGGTTTCTGGACCGCAATCATGATTGCGATCCCGGTCTGGATCGTGCTCTGGCATTGCGAGGAGATTTTCCTGTTTCTCGGCCAGCGTCCGGATATTGCTGCCCGTTCGACCGATTTCATGCACACGCTGCAATGGGCGCTGCTGCCTTATCTCGGCTATATTGTTCTACGCTCGTTCTTTGCGGCGATGGAAAAGCCGATGTGGACGCTTTTGATTGCAGCGCTTGCCATCGGCTTCAACGCGCTTGCCGGCTGGACACTGATATTCGGCCACTTCGGTTTCCCGCGCATGGAACTGCACGGCGCCGGTATCGCCACCACAGCGTCAAGCACGATGATGTTTCTTGGACTTGCATTCATCACGGTGCGTCATCACCGCTTCCGCCGCTATCATCTGTTTGGCCGCTTCTGGCGTCCCGACTGGTCGCGCCTGCGTGAGTTGTGGCGCATTGGTATTCCAATGGCGCTGACATTCGTGTTCGAGACGTCGATCTTCTATGCGGCCGTCGTGATGATGGGCCGCATTGGGCCGACGGCCATGGCGGCCCATGCCGTGGCGATCCAGATTGCATCGCTCAGCTTCATGGTGCCACTCGGTTTCGGTCAGGTTGCAACCGTGCGCGTGGGCCGTGCCTATGGCCGTGGCGACCCTCAGGCTGTCGCCTATGCAGGCTGGAGCGCTTATGCGCTCGGCGTGGGTTTCATGGCTGTGATGGGGCTTCTTATGGTTCTCATCCCGCGCGTGTTCATCGGTGTTTTTCTCGATCTGCAAGATCCGCAGAACCTGCCGGTGATGGAACTGGCCGTAACATTCCTTGCACTGGCAGCTCTTTTCCAGATCGTTGACGGTGCGCAGGCCGTTGCCGCGGGCATGTTGCGTGGCCTGCGTGATACACGCATACCGATGTTCTGGCGCTATTTGGCTATTGGGGCGTGGGTCTGCCGTTGGGTGCCTTGCTTGCATTCCAATTCGAACTTGGTGGGGTCGGTATATGGTTGGGCCTCGCCGCAGGTCTCGGCATAGTCTCCGTGCTGATGACATTGCGATGGCGAAGGCATCTCGTGCATATCTCGGCGCATGCAGCCTGACAAAAGCTATACGCCCGTTGGGCGTATAGCTGTTCCATCATAGTTTTGAAACTTACTTCGTCAGTGCGGTGATACGGTCGAGCGCTGCGCCGAAGCCTTTCAGCGAAACCTTGAAGGCGACCGGCTGGCTCGGGCTTAAGGCCGTCGTGGTGACGTTGATATTGGTGCCAGCCTTGAGTGCTGCGACCTGCTTCGCTTCGAAGCTAACCGGCGCCGGGCACCCCTGCGGCAGGCAGGTGGAGAAAGTCCGGCAACTTCGTCGATCTTGAGAGCTGCGCCCTTGACGAGATCAAGGCCAAACGGCGTCAGCAGAACACCCTGACCTTACCTTCCAGATTGCGCAATTCCACAGTCAGAACGCGTTGGCCAGTCTGCGTGTTGCTCTGGTCCTGACGCATCACGCAGATGCTTGTTTCCTTCTGGCTCTGACATGAAACGATCCAGTCTTGATAAGTCTCACGGAGGGTGCTGGCGCCGCACGGAAGTGGAACCGCAAAGGCCGAAGCGCCTGAAATGGCCGCCAGCGAGAATGCAAGACCGATTACGCGATAGCTTTTCATAAAAAGATTCTCTCTGAAATTAATGAGCCCAGAACCGTATACTCGGACGCACTGTCCGGAAAGCATATTGAACATAAAATATTCGTGTATTCAAATATGATTTATTGTTTATATTTAAGTTATATAATAATAGAATAATATATTATTGGCTTTATGAGCGAACTATTCTTGGGGCAGCGTTTTGCCGATTGTCTCTTTTCCTCATCAAGCCGGAACTCTAAAGTCGCCGGGTAAAAAGTCAGCTTGCGGTGCCGGGAGGAGAAGTCGTGACGCTACGCCATCAGATCGTTGCACTGGCGATTGTGCCGCTTATCGTGGCTATTCTGACGGTCACGGCCTTCATTACGGCAATCGGCAAATCTCGTGCAGAGCAGTATCGCGACCTTCGAGAAGAATATGCTGAAGGCCAAGGAGACCGAGCTTCTCAATCTTACCAATCTGGCACTTTCTTCTATCCAGCAGATTTACGACGATGCTGGCCCCGACGATACCGCCGCCATGGAAAAGGTGCGGAAGATTTTGACCTCGCTTGATTATGGTCGTGACGGCTACTTCTTTGTCTATGACTATGACGGCAACAATGTTGTCCATCCTCGCCAGACATTTCGGCCCGGCCATAACTGGCTCGATCTTGTCGACCCTGATGGAGATCGCGTTATTGCCAATCTGATTGACAAGGCGAAGGAAGGCGGAGGGCTTCACCAGTATAAATGGGAAAAGCCGTCAAGCGGCGAAATGGCGGACAAGCTCTCCTTTGCCGTCGGTCTTAGCAAATGGAAATGGATGCTCGGAACAGGCGTCTATCTTGACGATGTCTACGTGCAGACTGCCGCCGCTAACGCCGATTTCCGGGCCAATATCCGAACGACATTCCTGATCGTCAGTTTGATCGCCGTGCCAGCTGTGATGCTCGTCTTCGCGACTTGTATGCTGCTCAATCTGCGCGAGCGGCGCATGGCCGATAACAAGCTGAAGGAGCTGGCGCAGCGCATCATCGATACACAGGAGGAGGAACGGGCGCGTCTGGCGCGTGAGCTGCATGACGGTATTTCCCAAAATCTCGTCGGTGTTCGTTATGCCATCGATCTCGCAAGCCGTCAGGTGCGCATGGACAGCGGAGGCGCGCCGCTTGCGATCGAAAAGCATCGGACGCGCTCAATGGCGCAATCAAGGAGGTGCGTAGGCTTTCGCATGATCTGCGTCCGCGCATTCTTGACGATCTTGGCCTGACGGTCGCGCTCAAGGCCCTGTGCGAGCATTTTTCCGAACGGACCGGTATTGAAACGGAGCTAGAAGCAAGTGGACTGAACGAGACGCTGAAGCCGGAGCCAAGCACGGCGCTTTATCGCGTCGTGCAGGAAGCGCTTACCAATGTCGAACGCCATTCCGGGGCGAGCGGTAGGCATCCGCCTCTGGGGTTCCGGCGGCAAGGTGACGATGACGGTCACCGACGACGGCAATGGTTTTACGGCGCGTGATCTGAAAGATCAGCTTTCCGGGCTCGGCTTGCGAAATATGCAGGAGCGGATGGCACATTTCGGCGGAGTGCTCTTGGTAGAAACCAGCGCAGATGGTACGCAGCTCACCGCGCGCTTGCCGAAGTCGGCAACAGAAAGAAAGCGGGAACCGGAAGTCGCATGACGAATGAATGCAAGATTCGCGTATTGCTCGTGGACAATCATCCGCTGGTTCTGGATGGTTTGCGGGCTGTACTCGAAACCTATGACGATATCGATATTGCAGGCGCAGCGTCCAATGCGCGGGCTGCTCTGGAGCTGGCGCTCACCGTCAATCCTGATGTGGTTTTGATGGATATCAACATGCCGCTTCTCAACGGTATCGACGCTATCGAACTGTTCAAGAAGCAATTGCCGGGCATTCGCATCCTCATGCTGTCCATGCATGACAGCCGCGAATATATCTCGACCTCCATCATGCGCGGGGCTTCGGGCTATGTGTTGAAGGATGTGTCCACCACTGAAATCGTCGCCGCCATTCATGCGGTCGCTTCGGGCGGAACATATTTCTCTTCCGGTGTTTCGGAAGCGCTGCTCGACAGCGGCGACAGGAAATCGGAAGGTCTGTCCGTCCGCGAAAACGATGTGCTGGTGCTGGTGGCGGAAGGTGGTAGCAACCGCGAAATTGCAATCAGGTTGGGCATTTCGGAAGCGACGGTCGAAACCCACCGCAAGAACATCAAGAAGAAACTTGGAATAGCCAGCACTGCCGGGCTTACGCGCTACGCCATCGAGAACCGGTTGCGCCTGTCTTCGCAATAAGGGATATTCACCTCACCCCTGATATTTCCTTACCCACTAATGGGTAGGTCTCCGTTTCTTAGAACTTTCGTCAACTTGCGGCGGGGATTCGCCGGTCTTATCATCCGCTCCAAAACCGCTTGAGGAGGCGGAACAGGAGGGGGAGGAGCGATGTCAGTCTTGCTGGCGTTGTCGCGTGCTATCGACGCGGCGAATAATTTCATCGGAAAATCTGTATCGTGGCTGGTCCCGGTGGCAGTGCTCATTAGCGCTATCAACGCCGTCTCGCGCAAGCTGTTCAATGTCAGTTCGAACGCATGGCTGGAAGCACAATGGTATCTGTTCTCGGCAGTCTTTCTGATCGCCGCTGGATATACGCTTTTAAATAACGAGCATGTGAAGGTCGATCTTCTCTACAGCCGTTACTCGCGGCGAACCCAGCTTCTGGTTGAGATTTTCGGCACGATCTTTTTCCTCCTGCCTTTCTGCCTCATCACGATTTATCTCTCGTGGCCTATCGTAGAAGCCAAGATCGCAAGTGGCGAAACCTCCAACAACACAGGCGGGCTGGTTCTCTGGCCGGTCTGGGTGCTGATACCCATCGGCTTCGGGCTGCTTGCATTGCAAGGCATTTCCGAACTCATCAAGCGCATCGCCATTCTTCAAGGGCGCATACCGGACACGGTTGCCATTGAAGATGCGGAAGCCCGTGCGCTCTGAGGGGAATGGATATGATTGCTTTTATTGCAGAAAATCTCGCCCCGTTGATGTTTCTGTCGCTGGTGGTCGTGCTGTTGCTCGGCTACCCGGTGGCTTTCGCACTGGCCTTCGTCGGTTTTGCCTTCGGCTTCGTCGGCATCGAAATGGGGCTTCTGCCGGTCAACCTATTCGGAGCGATACCGGATCGCATCTTTGGGCAGATGTCGAACGAAACGCTGCTCGCTATTCCGTTCTTCACCTTCATGGGGCTGATACTGGAGCGAAGCGGTATGGCGGAAGAGTTGCTCGATACGATCGGACAGCTTTTCGGCCCCGTGCGCGGCGGCCTAGCCTTTGCAGTTATCGTGGTCGGCGCACTTCTTGCGGCCACGACTGGCGTGGTTGCCGCTTCGGTGATTTCCATGGGGCTGATTTCGCTCCCGATCATGTTGCGTTACGGCTATGATCGGAAAGTGGCGAGCGGCACGATTGCCGCATCCGGTACGCTGGCACAGATCATTCCGCCAAGCCTCGTTTTGATCGTGCTTGCTGATCAGCTGGGCCGTTCGGTCGGCGATATGTACAAGGGCGCGCTGGTCCCCGGTCTGCTACTTGTAGGCTTCTACTGCGCCTTCATCATCGGCATGTCGATTTTCCGGCCCGATACGGTTCCCGCTCTGCCGCCGCAGGCCCGCACGTTGAAGGGCTGGAAACTGGCACAGAAAGTGGTGATTTCGCTCGTGCCGCCGCTTGTGCTGATCTTCCTCGTTCTCGGAACGATCTTCATCGGCGTTGCTACGCCTACGGAAGGTGGCGCGATGGGGGCGGTCGGCGCTCTGCTTCTCGCCATTATCAACCGTCGCCTCAACATGACGATACTGACGTCAGCGCTCTACGCCACGGCAAAACTGTCGTCCTTCGTCATCTTCATTCTGCTCGGCGCACGCGTGTTTTCGCTCACCTTCTATGGCGTCAACGGTCACGTTTGGGTCGAGCATCTGATGACGTCCATCCCCGGCGGGGAAGTCGGCTTCCTGATCGTCGCCAATCTTCTGGTGTTCTTTCTGGCCTTTTTTCCTCGATTACTTCGAGCTAGCCTTCATTATCATCCCGCTTCTGGCGCCGGTGGCCGACAGTCTCGGCATCGATCTAGTCTGGTTCGGTGTCATGCTTGCTGTCAACATGCAGACATCGTTCTTGCATCCGCCATTTGGCTTCTCGCTCTTCTATTTGCGTTCAGTCGCTCCGTCTCGGCCCTATAAGGATAAGGTGACGGGCACGACTATCCAGCCGGTGACATCAGGACAAATCTACATGGGATCGATCCCGTTCCTTTTGATCCAGCTTGTTATGGTCGGCATCATCATCGCGTCCCGGGCATCGTCACCCACTACAAGAGCGGTCACCCGCAAGCCGATCCGGCATCCATCCAGATCAATGTGCCGATGCCCGGTGCTGGCGGCGGCAATCCGTTTGGTGCAGCACCCGCACCATTCGGAGCGCCTTCACCGTCAACCGACCCGCTACCCGCACCGTCTTTCGGTTCTCCGCAACCGAGCTTCGGTCAGGGCAAGGACCAACAGCAAAAGCCTGCGCAGTGAGGGGAAAAAGAGCATTGCGTAGGTCTCGATAAAACCAGAACGATCTTAGGAGGAGACACATGAAACAGGATTTGAGCCGTCGCACATTTCTGACAAAGGGTGCCGCAATTGGCGCTGCCGCTGCCACAAGCGGCGCGGGCTCTCGCAACACCGGCAATCGCGCAGGAATTGCCGACGCTGCGCTGGCGTCTAACTTCGGGCTTTCCGAACAATCTGGATACGATCTATGGCGGTGCGGTCTATATGGCCAATGCCGTTTCAAAGATGACTGAAGGCAAGTTCCAGATTCAGGTATTCCGGGCGGGTGAAATCGTTCCCGGCCCGCAGGCCATTGACGCAGTTCAGGCCAATACGGTCGAAATGGCCCATACGTGCGGCTATTATTTCACCGGCAAGAACCCGGCTTTCGCCATCGGGACGGCTATTCCCTTTGGTATGAACACGCGCCTGCAGAATGCCCGGCTCTATCACGGCGGCGGCAACGAACTTTATAATGCTTTCCTTGCCGATTATGGCATTGTCGGTATTGTCGGAGGTAATACGGCGGCCCAGATGGGGGCTGGTATCGCAAGGAAATCAAAAAGCCTTGCGGATCTGAAGGGCCTGAAGATGCGTATTGCGGGCGTGGCCGGTGAAGTCATGTCGCGCCTTGGCGTCGTTCCGCAGCAACTTCCGGGCGGTGACATCTATCCGTCGCTGGAGCGCGGCACGATCGACGCGGCCGAATGGGTCGGCCCTTATGATGACGAGAAGCTCGGCTTCTACCAGATCGCGCCATATTATTATTACCCGGCGTTCTGGGGAGGGTGGCGCTTCGGTGCACTTCTTTATCAACAAGCAGCAATATGAAAGCCTGCCGGAGCCATACAAGGTTGCGCTGAATACGGCTGCCGAAGCTGCGACCCAGAACATGATCTCGCTTTATGACGTGAAGAACACCGCTGCGATTCGTTCGTTGGTGTCGAAGGGCGTGAAGCTTCAACCGCTTCCGCGAGACGTTCTGGATGCCGCTTACAAAGTCGCGTTCGACCTCTACGCGGAATATAACGAGAAAAATCCGGCATGGGCGAAAATCTACCCAAGCTGGAAAAAATTCCGTGACGAGGGCTTCGAATGGTTCCGCGTCGCTGAATATACCTATGACAGCTACGTTTATGCGCAGCAGGCCGCAGGCAAGTAGCCTTCAAAAGACACAGTCGCGAAACGTTTGTAAAGCGGGGCCTTTGGGTCCCGTTTTCTTTTAGTCCATTTAGAGTAGAGAATTTCCTCCATGAAGAAATTTCTAATTTGGATGTATGTGGAATTTTTCTTGAATAACATTTTTATTTAATATTATTTAGTACAGAATATTTATTCTTATAAAAAGTGCTTTTCTTGACGTAATTGACGTTTCAAATTTATTAAGTACTTAAAATTTGAACTGAAGTATTTGTTGAGATCATTCAGCCGGGCCTCGTCTGAAAAATTTCTGGAGGCAATGAAATGAAGATCAGGAGCTTGCTATTCGGCTCGCACGGGGCATGGCTGCAACCACTGGAGCAAATGCTGCGGATGCCGTTGTGGCACCAAAGCCTGAATCTGTTGAGTACGTTCGCGTTTGCGACGCCTATGGTGCAGGATAATTCCATATTCCGGGCACCGTAACCTGCCTTCGCGTATCGAGCTTTGTTCGTTACGATGCTGCTGGCGGTGACATTGTTTACGGCCGTGGCTTCGTTGATCGCAACGGTACCGTCGATACGCGCTGCAATTCCGGGATAACAAGGCTCGCTTCACGCTGCGTCTCTCCACGGCGTCGGAAACCGATCTTGGCACTCTAAAGACCGTTGCCGAAACCGATGGCAATGGTCTTGATATCGGTCAGGTTCGTGCGATCAGCAGCTTCTACGACACGGGGGTGGCGATTGGACTGTCTGGCGCGGTGCGGCGTTCAAGGCTGCCGACAAGGCCGTCATCAATGTGCAGGTCGCCTATGATGGCACCAGCACTTTCGCAGCCACTGCCAACGTAGCCCTTGAAATGGTTCCGGGCTTCACGGTCACGTCGGAAGTCTCCTACACCAAATGGAACGACAGCAAGTCATATCTTAATGGCAAGGATGCCGTTCAGGGTATGATCCGCTTCCAGCGCTTGTTCTAATGCTGATCTGGGAGGTCGGTATAGGTCTCCCAATCTTGCTTGAAGAGTATATCAAAACACTCACGCTGATGTGGCGGCGCTTCTTCAGTGTAGTATTTGATAATATCATATTTAATTGAAGAAATTTTATTAAATTTTCGATATATACGTCAAGTAACCAAGATCTGATATAGAAAAAATTGTAATCTGCATTTTGGATTGCTGGTACTATATTAAAAGAACCATTCGATAGCGTAGAAGGACTGCGCTGTCTACAAATCTGATCTCCAGTCGGAAGAATGGTACGGCGAGCCTCGGTTCGCCGTTTTTGTTTCCGACATATCATTCCGCACATATGAAAAAGGCCGGATTGATCCGGCCTTTTCGTTGCGAGAATACATCGCAGAATATGGACTGCTCTCCTTTATCGCGAGAGCTTCATATGACGGTTGACGTCCTTGTAGAGCAGATAGCGGAACTTGCCGGGACCGCCCGCGTAGCAAGCCTGCGGGCAGAAGGCGCGCAACCACATGAAGTCACCGGCTTCCACTTCCACCCAGTCCTGATTGAGCCGGTAGACTGCCTTGCCTTCCAAAACATAGAGGCCGTGTTCCATGACGTGAGTTTCGGCAAAGGGAATGACGCCGCCGGGTTCCGTGGTCACGATGGTGACATGCATGTCGTGGCGCAGATCGTTCGGATCGACAAAGCGTGTCGTTGCCCGGGCACCATTGGTATCCGGCATTGGATTGGGCGCAATATCTTTTTTCGTTGAGGAATAGCGGTTCGGGGACGTCGAGGCCGTCGACATATTCATAGGCCTTGCGCACCCAATGGAAACGGGCCGTCGCCGCGCCTTTGTTGCGGAGCGTCCAGCCGCTTTTGGGCGGCAGATAGGCATAGCCGCCTTCCGTCAGTGTGTGGGTCTTGCCAGCCAAGGTAACGGCGATCTCTCCCTCAACCACGAACAGCACGCCTTCCGCACTTTCATCCAGTTCGGCGCGATCGCTGCCGCCACCCGGCTGAACTTCCATGATGTATTGCGAGAAGGTTTCGGCGAAGCCGGAGAGTGGGCGCGCAATCACCCAGAGCCGCGTCTTGTCCCAGAAGGGCAGGAAGCTTGTCACGATATCGCTGAACGTGCCTTTGGGGATCACCGCATAGGCTTCGGTGAATGGCACGATCGGTGAGAAGCTGCGTCTGCGGCGGCAGTCCGCCAGTCGGTGCATAATAGGTGCGATTGTTCTTGTCGTTGCCCATGTCGGGAATTCCTTATGTGAGAAGCTGGCACTCACGGCGAGTTCTGGAAAACCTGTCGTGAAATTATGGAATGAATGCGCCCGGAAGCTGATCTTCCGGGCTGCACGGATCAGTAGAGCGCTTCCGGCAGAATATCCTTGAGGCGCAGGAGGGCGATGCGCTCCACCTGAGCGCAAGCCGTTTCAAATTCCGTATCGCGGTCATTGGAAACGCGGCGCTGGAAAGCGTCGAGGATTTCTTTTTTGTTGCGTCCCTTCACGGCGATGATGAACGGAAAGCCGAACTTCGCCGTATAGGCATCATTCAGTTCGGTAAACGTCTGCTTTTCTACATCAGTCAGCGCATCAAGACCGGCACCGGCCTGTTCGGCAGTCGATTCAGCCGTCAGCCGTTTCGCCTGCGCGAGCTTGCCGGCAAGATCCGGGTGCGCCTTCAACACGGCAAGCCGTTCATCTGCGGAAGCGGCGCGGAACGCTTGCGTCATCGCGGCGGCAAGACCGGATGCGGCATCTTCTTCCCGACCGAAACCCGCATCATATGCGCGTTCGGCAATCCGAGGTGAGTGCTCGAAAATGCTGCCATAACGGGCGACGAACTCATCCCTGCTGGCTCTTGAAGGCACGACATCGGCGACGGCGGGCTTGTAGTTTTTCGTGCCAGTGGCGCGCGATATCGACGCGCTTGGCGACCCAGACCTTGTCATGGCTTTGCACATAGTCGAGGAACCGTTCGAGCGCGGCCACACGACCGGGGCGACCGACAAGGCGGCAATGCAGGCCGATGGACATCATTTTCGGTGAGCCTTCCGCGCCTTCGCGATAGAGTACGTCGAAAGTGTCCTTCAGGTAGGTGTAGAACTGGTCGCCGGAATTGAACCCCTGCGGCGTTGCAAAACGCATGTCATTGGCGTCGAGTGTGTAAGGCACGATCAGGTGGGGTCCCTTTGGACCCTCAACCCAGTAAGGCAACTCGTCAGCGTAGGAGTCGGCGGAATAGAGGAAGCCGCCTTCTTCCATCACCAGTTTCAGCGTGTTGTCGGAAGGCTTGCCCTGATAGATGCCGAGCGGTCGCGAGCCGGTAAGTTCCGTATGAAGGCGTACCGCATCGCGGATATGCTCGCGTTCGATTTCTTCAGGAACGTCCTTATACTCCCACCATCGCAATCCGTGGCTGGCGATTTCCCAGTCAGCTTCTTTCATAGCGGCAACTGCTTCGGGATTGCGCGCCATGGCGAGCGTCACGCCATAGACGGTGACGGGCATGTTGCGGGCGGGTGAAGGCGCGCCACAAGCGCCAGAAGCCGGATCGCGCGCCATACTCGTAGATGGATTCCATGTTAAGGTTACGCTGGCCCTGCGTGGCTGCGCGCCGACAATCTCGGACAGAAGGCATTCGGAGGCCGCGTCGCCATCGAGAATGCTGCATTCGCCGCCTTCCTCATAATTGACGACGAACTGAACTGCGATATTGGCTTCTCCCGGCCAGTGCGGATCTGGCGTGTTGCGTCCATAGCCGACGAGATTGCGCGGATATTTCATTGCGGGTCTTCCCTCGTTGTCGTTCGTTTTATCCATGATAATAAAGATTTATCGCTATTATTCCCCTCCAAAAATTTGAAAGACATCCAACGATAACCATCTTTCAGAATGAGGAGGATCGCGAAATACTGAATGCTGGGAACATGGTGTGGTTTGCAGCCCCACAGCAGATGGCGACATTGGGCTCAAATAAACCACCGGAAATCAAAAGCTTGTAACATTCTCCAATCTATTTATTTGATGAGAGAATCAGCAAGCTGCAGGAGTGTAAATGGGTCAGGAAAACAGCGGTAATGGCCGGTTGACGACGCATGTCCTCGACACGGCAAGTGGCAAGCCAGCAGCAAATCTGCGCATCGAATTGCGTCGTGTCGAGAATCAGCAAGCCGAACCAATCCGGGAAATTCGTACCAATGACGATGGCCGCTGCAATGAGCCGCTGCTGTCGGGTGAGAATTTGCGGGCGGGTTCCTATGAGCTTTTGTTCCATGTCGGCGAATATTTCGGCAAGACAGATGATGGCGTGCCGTTCCTCGATGTCGTCCCCTTGCGTTTTGGCATTTCCGATGAAAAAGCGCATTATCATGTACCGCTTCTAGTTTCGCCGTTTTCCTATTCCACCTATCGCGGGAGCTAAGCGTCATGAACCAGTCTGTGCGACACACGATCCGCTTTCTTCTGAACGGTGAAAAGGTTGAACTCGACCGTGTTTCCCCGACCGAAACGCTGCTCGACTATCTGCGGCTGTCCGCCAAGCTGCGCGGCACCAAAGAAGGTTGCGGCGAAGGCGATTGCGGTGCGTGCACGGTGCTGGTCGGCAAGCTCTCCGACGGCAAGCTCGTTTACGAGAGCGTCAATGCCTGCATCCGTTTCATGGGTTCGCTGGATGGCTGTCATGTCGTGACGATTGAGCATTTGCGCGGCGCTGATGGCGATCTGCATCCGGTGCAAAAGGCAATGATCGAGTTTCATGGCTCGCAATGCGGCTTCTGCACTCCGGGCTTTGTCATGTCGCTCTACGCTCTTTGGATGCGTGAACCGAAGCCTGCCGATGCACAGATTGAAAAGGCATTACAAGGTAATCTTTGCCGCTGCACGGGCTATGAGGCGATCATGCGCGCCGCCCGCATTATTTCCGACTACGGAACGGTCATGGAGGATCCGCTTGCGACTGAGCGCGCCCATGTTCTCGAACAACTGACAGCGATGCAAGATGGCGTTCGGGTGGAAGTGGGTGAAGGCAAGGACCGGTTGATCGTGCCCGGCGATCTTGATGATTTTGCAACCATTCTGGCCGTTGAGCCTAACGCGACCATCGTTGCCGGTTCGACCGATGTCGGCCTGTGGGTCACCAAGATGATGCGCGATATTTCTCCGGTCGTCTTCATCGGTCATCTGGAGGAATTGCGCTCCATCCGGGAGGAAGATGGTGTCATTACCATCGGCGCAGGTGTCACCTACACGGAAGCATTCGGATTCCTTGCCAAGCGCATTCCGCAGCTCGGCCAGCTTATCAACCGCATTGGCGGTGAACAGGTGCGTAATATGGGAACCATCGGCGGTAACATCGCCAATGGCTCACCGATTGGCGATACGCCACCGCCGCTGATTGCCCTCAATGCGGGCTGACGCTTCGCAAAGGGACGGAGCGCCGCACCATACCGCTGGAAAAATTCTTCATTGCTTATGGCAAGCAAGATCGCCTGCCCGGCGAATTCGTTGAGGCTGTGCATGTGCCGGTTCCGGCAGAAGGCAGCCATTTTGCCATTTACAAGGTGTCGAAGCGCTTCGAGGAAGACATCACGGCGACGCTTGGCGCTTTCCATCTGACGGTCGACGCGGCTGGCAATGTGGAAACGGTCCGCATCGCCTATGGCGGTATGGCCGCAACGCCGAAGCGCGCCAGCACGGTGGAAGCCGCTCTGATGGCAAAGCCCCGGACCGAGGCTACGGTTGAAGCGGCATTGGAAGCCTATTCACAGGACTATACGCCCTTGAGCGATATGCGCGCGACAGCGGATTACCGGCTGCTCGCGGCGCGCAATCTGTTACGGCGTTTCTTCGCCGAAACGGAAGGCAGTTACACGCCGCTGCGCGCGGCAGAAATCGCGGCGGCGTGAGGAGGCAATCATGAACAAGCATCCTGCAAACGCATTGAAAGCCTCTCGCATCGTCGGTGGTGTCGCAACCGATCAGAAGCACGATTCCGCGCACAAGCATGTGACAGGAACTGCTGTCTATATTGACGATATACCGGAGCCTGAAGGCACGTTGCATATCGGTGTCGGTTATTCCTCCGTCGCACACGGGTCATTCAAGTCGATTGACTTGTCGGCAGTGCGCGCCGCTCCCGGTGTGGTCGACGTGCTGACCTACAAGGACGTGCCCGGCGAAAACGATGTTTCGCCGTCGGGCATGCATGACGACCCAATCTTTGCCATCGACAAGGTCGAGTTTCATGGCCAGCCGATCTTCGCGGTTATCGCGAAAACCCGCGATCAGGCGCGCCGCGCTGCCCGTTTGGCGAAGATCGAATATGAGGAAGCGGCGGGCATTTATTCCATAGATGCGCTGGACGGCCTGAAGGACCGGCTTGTCACCACGCCGCTGACGCTGAAGCGCGGCGATGCACGTGTGGCCATCGACGCTGCGCCGCACCGTATCAAGAACCGCATGTATCTTGGCGGGCAGGACCATTTCTATCTTGAAGGCCGGGTTTCGCTGGCTATCTCCGGCGAGGATGAGGACGTCACCGTCTATTGCTCAACGCAGGGACCGAGCGAAACGCAGCATCTGGTTGCCCATGCGCTGGGCGTTCCAAGCCATTCTGTGACGGTGGAAGTGCGCCGCATGGGTGGCGGCTTTGGCGGTAAGGAAACGCAGGCCAACCAGTGGGCGGCCATTGCAGCCATTGCAGCCAAGAAGCACAAGCGTGCCATGAAGATCAGGCTCGATCGCGACGAGGACATGACCTCGACCGGCAAGCGTCATGACTTCGTCATCGACTATGAAGTCGGTTTTGACGATGATGGTAATATTCTGGGCATTGACTATCTGTTTGCCCTCAATGCGGGGTTCTCGGCAGACCTTTCCGGGCCTGTCGGCGACCGCGCACTGTTTCACTGCGACAATGCTTATTTCTTCCCGGCAGTTCATGCGCGGTCGGCACCGCTTTTACACGAACACCGTGTCGAACACGGCGTTTCGCGGCTTTGGCGGTCCGCAGGGCATGGTCGGAGCAGAACGCGTGATCGATGAGGTGGCTTTCGCGGTCGGCAAGGACCCGCTCGAAATCCGCAAGCGTAATTTCTACGATGAAATGGGCAAAGATGGTACACGCAACGTTACGCCCTATCACCAGAAGGTCGAAGATTGCATTATCCAGCGCATCGTTTCGGAACTCGAGGAAAGTTCCGATTACGCGAAGCGCCGCGAAGCAATTCGTGAATTCAATGCGAAAAACCGCTATGTGAAACGCGGCTTGGCGCTGACGCCGGTGAAATTCGGCATCTCCTTCACCAAAACGGAGTCCAATCAGGCTGGTGCTCTGGTGCATGTTTATAATGACGGCTCGGTGCATATGAACCATGGCGGCACGGAAATGGGGCAGGGGCTCCATATGAAAGTGGCGCAAGTGGTGGCCGAGGAATTCCAGATCGACATAGACCGGGTGAAGATTACAGCGACGACGACTGCCAAGGTGCCGAACACGGCGCCGACGGCGGCTTCGTCTGGTGCCGATCTCAACGGCATGGCTGCACAGGATGCTGCCCGCCAGATCAAGAAACGTCTGATCCATTTTGCGGCGCAGCAATATCAGGTGCCGGATGATCAGGTTGTCTTCCTTCCCAACCGGGTTCGCGTCGGCAATCAGGAAATCAGCTTCAACGATCTCGTGAAGCAGGCCTTTATCGGTCGTGTGCAACTGTCGGCGGCAGGTCACTACAAAACGCCGAAAATCCACTGGGACCGTGCCAAGGGCCGGGGCCATGCCTTCTATTACTACGCTTACGGAGCAGCCTGTTCCGAAGTTTCCGTTGATACTCTGACTGGAGAATATGTGGTGGAGCGCACCGATATTCTGCATGATACCGGGCGTTCCCTGAACCGCGCCATCGATATCGGTCAGGTTGAAGGCGGCTTCGTGCAGGGCATGGGCTGGCTGACGACAGAGGAGCTTGTATGGGACGACAAGGGGCGGCTTCGTACCCACGCGCCATCCACCTACAAGATTCCGCTGGCTTCCGATCGGCCCAAGATTTTCAATGTCGCGCTGACTGATTGGTCCGAGGCGTATGAGCCGACGATCCATCGCTCCAAGGCTGTCGGCGAACCGCCGCTGCCGCTTGGGCTGTCGGTGTTGCATGCTCTGGCCGACGCCATCGCCAGCGTGGCGGATCACAAGATCTGCCCGCGTCTCGATGCGCCAGCAACGCCGGAACGCGTGCTCATGGCCATCGAACGGCTCCGCAAGCAAAAGGGCTAGAGAAATGCCGGGCGCACGCGACGATATCCGGGCTTTTTCTCAACCGGCGTCCTGATAGTGTGCTGGTTGAAGTCACCGATGTGAAAGGTTCCGCACCCCGCGATGCCGGAGCGTGGATGCTGGTTGCCCGCGATATGATCTTCCGGACCATCGGTGGCGGTCAGCTTGAATATATGGCTATCGACCATGCCCGAAAAGATTCTGCTCGGCGGCAGGGGACTCGCCCATGGATGTGCCGCTCGGTCCTGAAATAGGCCAGTGCTGCGGCGGACGGGTGGGCCTGAGCTTCCGGCGTGTTAGTCGCGGGCTGACTGACGAACTTGTCAGCAAGGTCGATGCGGAAATAGCGACACGCCCGCATGTTTATGTGTTCGGCGCGGGTCACGTTGGCGATGCACTGGCGAATGCGCTTTCGCTTACGCCCGTTCGGGTTATTCTGGTGGACACGCGAGAAGCGGAGCTGATGGCCTGCGATGTAGCGGGTGTCGAGACCTGTCTTTCGGCGATGCCCGAGCAGGTGGTGCGCTCCGCACCGCCGGGTAGCGCTTTCATTGTCCTCACCCATGATCATGCGCTGGATTTTCTGATTGTCACCGAGGCTTTGCAGCGGCGCGACGCCGTCTATGTCGGCATGATTGGCTCGAAGACCAAAAAGGCTACTTTCAAAAATTGGCTGAAACGGGAAATCGGTAACGATAATCTTTTTGAAAATCTTGTCTGTCCCGTCGGCGGAACGGTCGTGAAGGACAAGAGGCCCGAGGTCATTGCAGCATTGGCCGCAGCCGAAGTTCTGACGGCGGTCCTGACTTCCGTACGTATATCGCAACCCGCCTGATCCGGCGGGTTATTCTTTGCGTGTTTCAAGCACAGGCGCGAAACGATTTCGCGCGGTATGATACTTGAAAAAACAACGGCGTAGAGCGGTTTGCGCCGCTCTACGCCAAAGTCTCGCGGATCAGCCGCTGGCAGCGCTCTGTCATGAAATCGATGATCAGACGGACTTTCGGGTCCTGAAAGCGCTTGTGCGGGTAGATCGCTGCGAGCTGAATCGGCGCAGGCGGCGTGCTTTCGAGGATGGGAACAAGTCGTCCGTCGCGGATATATTCCTTCACTTCGAACAGCGGCTTGTTGATGATGCCGCGCCCGCCGAGCGCCCATTGCGTCAATACGTCGCCGTCATCCGAGTCATATGGTCCGGTGACTTCGAATTTGCGCAGACCTTCCGCCGTTTGCAGTGACCAGAAATATTCCTTTGAGCCCGGAAACCGCAGCAGAAGGCAGTCATGTTTGTCGCCAAGCAACTCGTCAGGAGACTGCGGGACTCCGTGTTTCTCGAGATATGCGGGCGCTGCACAGATCACGCGCTCGCAATTCATGATGCCGCGCATACGCAGGTTTGAATTCTCCAGAACACCGAGCTTGAAAGCCACATCGACGCCTTCGCTCATGATATCGACTTCATGATCGGAGAGGCGAAGCCGTACTTCGATGTCCGGATATTTGTCGTGAAACTCCGGAATTCCCGATGCGATCAGCCGTCTGCCGAAGCCAAGCGGGGCGGTGATGCGAATCGATCCCTTCGGATTTTTCGCGAGTTCCGCCACGGCAGCTTCCGCTTCATCCACGGCTTCAAGGATTTTCAATGCACCGTCATAGAATACGCGACCGTGTTCGGTCGGCGTAAGTTTGCGCGTCGTCCGGTTGAAGAGCCTGACACCCGTGTGCTTCTCCAACTCCTTGATTCGATTGCTTGCAACTGCTGGCGATGCCCGCTGGTCGCGACCCGCCGCAGATAGATTTCCCAATTCGACAACGCGCACAAAAACGCGCAGATTATCAAGATATGACATACGTCCCCTCCACGATTGTCTAGATTTTTTTGAAAGTGCTGGTCGTGATGTGACGTTCCCTGAACCTGATTCCTTTGGCACATAATGCAACAACGAACAATGGGCTAAGAAACGGCCCCAGAAATGGGCTAAGAAATGGGAGTGCCTGATGTATGATTTCGCCGTAGCCGGGACTGGCTGGGCTTCGCAGCGCGGTGGCTGCATGTGATTACCGCGATTGCGTGGATCGGCTCGTCCTTTTACTTCATTGCGCTCGACCTCGGTCTTCGCCAGCGTCCCGGCTTGCCGGTTGGTGCGCACGGAGAGGAATGGCAGGTCCATGGTGGTGGCTTCTATCACATCCAGAAATATCTGGTTGCGCCAGCCGAAATGCCGGAGCACCTGACCGGTTCAAATGGGAATCCTACGCCACGTGGCTGTCGGGTTTCACGCTGCTCTGCATCGTCTACTATGCCGGCGCTGATCTCTACCTGATCGATCCGAACGTGCTTGATGTTTCCGTACCGGTCGCCATCGCGATTTCGATCGGTTCGCTGGCATTCGGTTGGATCGCCTATAACACCATCTGCAAGCTGATGCTCGGCAAGAGCGATACGCTCCTGATGGTCATCCTTTACTGTATTCTGGTGGTGGTGGCACGGGGTTATACGCATCTTTTACAGGACGTGCGGCCTTCCTGCATCTCGGTGCCTTCACGGCAACGATCATGTCTGCCAACGTGTTCATGATCATCATCCCGAACCAGAAGATCGTGGTCGCGGATCTGATTGCAGGCCGCAAGCCGGACCCGAAATACGGCAAGATCGCCAAGCAGCGTTCGACGCACAACAACTATTTGACGCTGCCTGTTCTGTTCCTGATGCTGTCGAACCACTATCCGCTGGCTTTCGGAACGCAGTTCAATTGGATCATCGCCTCGCTGGTGTTCCTGATGGGCGTCACAATCCGCCACTGGTTCAATACACAGCATGCCCGCAAGGGTAGCCCGACCGGACTGGCTGGTAACGGTGATCCTGTTCATCATCATCATCTGGCTGTCGACGGTGCCGAAGATTCTCACTGGTGAGCCGGAAGAACAGAAGGTCTCGGCATTGCAGCAGTCTTTCATCTCGGACCCGCACTTTGAAAAGTGCGGGATACCGTTATGGGGCGCTGCGCCATGTGCCACGCCAAGGAACCCGGCTGGGAAGGCATCATTGCGCCGCCGAAGGGCGTCGTGCTGGACACCGACCGGGATATCGCAGCGCATGCGCGTGAAATCTATTTGCAGGCAGGCCGTTCGCATGCCATGCCGCCCGCCAATGTCACCGGCGTGAGTGAGGAAGAACGCCAGCTTCTTGCCTCCCCGGTACCAGTCTGCCACGCAGGGCCCGAAATAAGGACCACCACTAAAATGACCAAGCTTCTGATCCGCGGCCGTGTGCTGACCTTTCGTGACGAGCCGCAGAGCCTCGATGACAATACTGCTTATCGCTATATCGAAGACGGCGCTGTTCTTGTCGAAGATGGCCGCATCCTGCGCCGGGAGACTATGCTGAAGTCAGTGCCGAGGCTGGTAGCGACGTCAATGTCGCCGACCATCGCCCGCACCTGATTCTGCCCGGTTTCATCGATACGCATATCCATTATCCGCAGACGCAGGTAGTCGCTTCCTACGCAGCCAATCTGCTGGAGTGGCTCAACACCTATACGTTCGTCGCTGAACAGAAATTCGCCGACGAGCAGCATGCGGAATTCATTGCGGAGCGCTTCCTAGACGAGCTGATTCGCCACGGCACCACCACGGCGGTTGCTTATTGCTCTGTGCATCCACAGAGCGTCGATGCCTATTTCCGCGCCTCACAACATCGCAACATGCGCATGCTCGGTGGCAAGGTAATGATGGATCGCAATGCGCCGCCAGCACTCTGTGACACGGCACAGTCCGGTTATGACGATACGAAGGCGCTGATTGCGCGCTGGCAGGGCAAGGGCCGCCTTGATTATGTGATCACGCCGCGTTTTGCCATTACGTCCACGCCGGAGCAGCTTGAGGCAAGCCGGGCGCTTGTCCGTGAGCATCCCGGCAGCTACATCCAGACGCATCTTTCGGAAAATCACGACGAAATCTCTTTCACCAAGTCGCTTTACCCGCAAGCGCCGGATTATCTTGGCATTTACGAGCATTACGGCCTGTTAGGCGACAAAACTCTGCTCGGACACTCGATCCACCACGGAACCACGCGAAGTGCGCGTCATGGCGGAAACCGGCTCGGTGGCAGTCTTCTGCCCGACCTCCAACCTGTTCCTCGGTTCGGGCCTTTTCGACCGCGACCGCCTGAAAGCGTCAGGCGTGCGTATGGCGGTGGCGACCGATGTCGGTGGCGGCACAAGTTTCTCCATGCTGCGCACTATGGATGAGGGGCTACAAGGTCCTCCAGCTGCGCGAACAGCGTCTGAACCCGTTCCAGTCCTTCTACATGATGACGCTGGGCAATGCCCGTGCGCTGTTGATGGAAGACAAGATCGGTACCCTCGATGAGGGCACGGAAGCAGATATCGTGGTGCTGGATTCATCGGCCACATCGCCAATGCGGCTTCGCATGGCGGCTGGCGCGACGCTGGAGCAGGAACTGTTCCTGTTGCAGACGCTGGGCGATGACCGTGCCATCGCCGAAACCTATGTGGCCGGGAAGCCGCTCAAGGCCGAACTGGCCTGATTACCCCAATCCTTGGAGGAGGATGCCCCGTGGCGGAGCGATTCGCCGCGGGTCTTTTGTTAAAATTCTTCCGGGCGTTTGCCGCCCATGGCACGGGTCAGGTCGTCGGCGGTGGAGCGGATCAGCGGCCCGAATTCCTCAAGCCTCTTTTTCGGCAAGCGCACCGCGGGGCCGGAAACGGAAATGCCGGCAATCGCCTCGCCATATTCATTGAAGATGGGAGCTGCGATGCAGCACATGCCGAGCGTGTGTTCCTCGTCGTCGACAGACCAGCCACGGGTGCGGGTTGCCTGAATGTCTTTCAATAGCGCGGGCAGGCTGTCGAGCGTGCGCTGCGTGAAATGTTCAAGCGTGCGACCCGAAAGCGCGTGCGCGATTTTCCTTGTCCGACCGGTGGACAGTATGGCCTTGCCGATGCCGGATGCGTGGATGGGGCCGCGGCGTCCGGGGCGGAAAAAGGCACGCATCGGTGCATGGCTTTCGATCTGCGAGATAAACACGACATCACCGCCGTCCTCGACGCCGATATTGGCGGTTTCGCCACTCGTTTCCATCAATGTCTTGAGATAAGGCCGCGCCAGAATGCCGAGCTTGCGGAACCGGCGAAAGGCATTGCCGATTTCGAAAGCCTTGACACCGATTGTCCAGTCTCCACTTTCCGTGTCGTGGGAAACCATACCATGATTGGCAAGCGAGGACAGAAGGCGGTGCACGGTGGAGGGCGCCATGCCGCTCTCATCTGCAAGGTCGGTCAATGTCGAACCGTCATTCTCGGCAATCAATGCCAACAGCTTCAAGCTTCGATCCAGAACCTGCACAGAGGAGGGCGTTGCGTTTTCCGCTGCCTTGCGGCCCCGCTTCGCCTTTGTCTGTTCCATCACCGTCTCGAATCCCGCCTAAACTCAGGAATTACCACTATCGCATCCATTGCTACTCGGAAAGGCACCGGCGGATTATCTCCTTTCCGTTGAAAATCTTTATTTCCATATAATGGTATGCATTTCCATTTTTGATATTAGTTTTCGTAAATGGAGATGAATTCCACCAAGCATTTCCAGCAAAAGTGCGTAAGCGTTTTGCGTCTGGAAATGCGTGAGAAAAGAAACAAGGCGGCACTAGCCGTTCCTCAGGAACGGGCGCCGCTTGAGGAGGGAGCCGTCATGGCCAGAATGCGTGCAGTCGATGCAGCCGTGCTTGTGCTGGAAAGAGAAGGGATCAATTGTGCTTTCGGAGTACCGGGCGCAGCGATCAATCCATTTTATTCGGCGATGAAAGCGCGCGGCTCGATCCGCCACGTACTGGCGCGTCATGTCGAGGGTGCTTCGCATATGGCCGAGGCTATACCCGCGCAAAGCATGGCAATATCGGCCTGTGCATCGGTACATCTGGTCCAGCCGGAACGGACATGATTACGGGCCTCTACTCGGCATCCGCCGATTCAATTCAATCCTCTGCGTTACAGGCGGCCCCTCGTGCGCGCCTCGACAAAGAGGACTTTCAGGCAGTCGATATTGCCAAGATCGCAGCCCCCGTTACCAAATGGGCGGTCACGGTCATGGAACCGGCGTTGGTTCCTTACGTCTTCCAGAAGGCGTTTCACATCATGAAGTCGGGCCGTCCCGGCCCGGTGCTGATCGATCTGCCGATCGATGTCCAGCTTGCCGAAATCGAGTTTGACATCGATACTTACCAGCCGATGGAGGCTTACAAGCCAGCAGCAACACGCGCGCAGGCCGAAAAGGCACTCGCCATGCTGAACGAGGCGGAGCGACCGCTGATCGTTGCTGGCGGCGGCGTCATCAATGCAGACGCGTCCGATCTTCTGGTCGAGTTCGCCGAAATCACCGGCATACCGGTCATCCCGACCCTGATGGGCTGGGGCGTCATTCCTGATGATCATCGCCTGATGGCAGGTATGTGCGGTTTGCAGACCTCGCACCGTTATGGCAATGCCAGTCTGCTGGCCTCAGATGTCGTTATCGGCATCGGCAACCGCTGGGCAAACCGTCATACGGGTAATGTCGACACCTATAAAAAGATCGCAAGTTCATCCATATCGACATTGAGCCGACGCAGATCGGTCGTGTCTTCGCACCGGACTTCGGTATCGTTTCTGATGCAGGCAAGGCGCTGAAGCTGCTGCTCGACGTTGCGACTGAATGGAAGTCTGCAGGCAAGCTGCGCGACTGGTCGGACTGGGCCAAGGAATGTGGCGAACGCAAGCGCACCATGTTGCGCAAGACGCATTTCGATCAAACGCCGCTCAAGCCGCAACGTGTTTATGAGGAAATGAACAAGGCGTTCGGTCGCGATACCTGCTATGTCACGACCATCGGCCTCAGCCAGATCGCGGGAGCGCAGTTTCTGCATGTCTATCGTCCGCGCAACTGGATAAATTGCGGTCAGGCCGGCCCGCTTGGCTGGACGCTACCAGCAGCGCTCGGCGTGCGTGCCGCCGATCCCGATCGTCCGATCGTTGCGCTTTCCGGGGACTATGATTTCCAGTTCATGATCGAGGAACTGGCGGTCGGTGCACAGCACAAGCTGCCCTACATTCATGTAGTCGTGAACAATTCCTATCTCGGCCTTATCCGTCAGGCGCAGCGTGGCTTCAACATGGATTTCGAGGTGAGCCTCGCCTTCGACAACATCAATGCCGATGGCGACGCGGAAAAGGGCTATGGCGTTGATCACGTAGCTGTCGCCGAGGGTCTCGGTTGCAAGGCGATCCGGGTTCGCAGCCCCAACCAGTTTGCCGAAAGTTTTGAACAGGCAAAAGCGCTTATGGCGGAGCATCAGGTGCCGGTGGTTCTGGAATTCATTCTGGAACGCGTTACCAATATCTCCATGGGTGTAGATATCGATCAGGTTGTCGAATTCGAGGAACTGGCCGAACGTGGCGAAGATGCACCGACCGCCATCGCGGCGTTGCTGGATTAAGAGCAATTCCCGGTTTTGTCCGCAATTGCGCAAATAGAGAATTATAAGGAGGCGAAAATGCCGAGATTTGCAGCCAATCTCACAATGCTTTTCAATGAAGTGCCTTTCATGGACCGCTTCGCACTGGCCGCAAAGGCCGGGTTCACCGGAGTGGAATATCTCTTCCCTTATGAGTTTAACCGCCATGAGCTGAAGGCAGCACTGACCAAACATAATCTGGCGCAGGTCCTGCACAATCTGCCAGCAGGCAACTGGGCTGGCGGCGAGCGCGGCATCGCGGTTCTGCCGGATCGCGTCGATGATTTCCGGCGAGGCGTGGCTGATGCCATCGACTATGCCACCACGCTCAATTGCTCGCAGGTCAACTGCCTTTCCGGTATTGCGCCGCAGGGTGTCGATCCAGACGTCTTGCGTGCCACTTTCGTCAGCAATCTGCGTCTGGCCGCAAAGGAACTGGGCAAGCATGGCATTCGCCTGCTGATCGAGCCGATCAATCACTATGACATTCCGGGCTTCTACCTCAACACAGTGGAGCAGGCAGTTTCGATCATTGACGAAGTGGGCAGCAACAACCTGTTCATCCAGTACGACCTCTACCATCAGCAGCGGACACGCGGAGAACTGGTTGCAACGTACGAACGCTACAAGCCGCTGATTGCCCATGTTCAGCTTGCCGACAATCCGGGCCGCAATGAGCCGGGCACCGGTGAGATCAATTATCCGAACGTGTTCGAAGCACTGAAAAAAACGCCGGGTACAAGGGCTGGATCGGCTGCGAATACAAGCCGAAGACCACCACTGAAGAAGGCCTCGGCTGGTTCAGGAACCATGAAGCCGAACGGCTTACTGCGTAAAGAATGGCTGACCGCATAAATTTGATTAGGGGAGTAAGCGAAATGGCCAAGATAGGCTTCATCGGACTGGGAATCATGGGCACGCCGATGGCGCGTCATTTGCAGGATGCGGGACACCAGCTCTTCACCTCCCGGTTCAATCCCCACCGCGTCAGGAGCTGATCGACAACGGTCTGCAAATTCTGGAGACGCCGAAGGCTGTTACCGAAGAGTGCGACACCGTTATCCTCATGCTTCCGGATACACCGCAGGTGGCCGAGGTTATCTTCGGTGAGGGCGGCGCGATCGGTGGTCTCGGCAAAGGCAAGTTGCTCATCGACATGAGCTCGATTTCCCCATCGAGACGAAAGAATTTGCGAGGAAGGTTCGCGCAACGGGCGGCGAATATGTCGATGCGCCGGTTTCAGGCGGTGAAGTCGGCGCGAAGAATGCCAGCCTCTCCATCATGGCAGGCGGCTCTCAGGAATCGTTCGACCGCGCTCTGCCGCTCCTGAAGCTCATGGGCAAGAACATCACGCTTGTTGGCGATTGCGGTGATGGCCAGACGACCAAGGTTGCAAACCAGATCATCGTCGCGCTCAACATTGAGGCCGTCGCCGAAGCGCTGGTTTTCGCTTCCAAGGCAGGCGCAGACCCGGCAAAGGTGCGCGAAGCCCTGATGGGTGGCTTTGCATCGTCCCGCATTCTCGAAGTACATGGCGAACGTATGATCAAGCGCACTTTCGATCCGGGTTTCCGCATTTCGCTGCACCAGAAGGACTTGAACCTTGCGTTGCAAGGCGCAAAGGCCCTCGGGGTTTCGCTGCCGAACACGGCCACGGCACAGGAACTGTTCAATTCCTGCGCTGCGCATGGCGATGATGGCCTCGACCATTCGGGTCTGGTGCGTGCTCTGGAGCGGATGGCGAACCACGACGTCGCCTAGATTTGGGCCTGACTTCTCTGGAGGGAGAGGGTGGAGCTGGCTGCTTGGAGGAGGTGGCCGGCTCCATTGATTTTATATCCCGGGCGGGGAATAGTGCCGCCGTAAACGAGCCAGCATCGGGAATCTCATGACAGCCATCACCGATCCCAAGAAGTTTCTAACCAGCCTTTTCGATGCCGCAGTTGCAGCTGCCGATCCTGAACTGGTGATCCGCGCCAATCTTCCGGCCAAGCCGAAGGGACGCACGATTGTCATCGGGGCGGGCAAGGGCTCGGCGCAGATGGCGGCGGCTTTCGAGCGTGCACAGGAAGCTCCGCTGGAGGGCGTGGTGGTCACACGCTATGGCTATGGCGCGCCTTGCGAGCGTATAGAGGTCATCGAGGCTGCACACCCGGTTCCTGATGATGCGGGGCTTGCTGCCTCAAAGCGACTGTTCGATGCCGTATCTGATTTGACGGAAGATGACCTCGTGGTGGCGCTCGTTTCCGGTGGTGGGTCTGCCTTGTTGCCGTCGCCGCCGGACGGGCTGACATTTGAGGACGAAATCACCGTCAACAAGATCCTGCTTGCTTCCGGCGCGCCCATTTCGGCGATGAATGCGGTCCGCAAACATCTGTCGACGATCAAGGGCGGCAGGCTCGCCGCGGCCGCCCATCCCGCGAAGGTCTTTTCGCTCGTTGTCTCGGATATTCCGGGCGACAATCCGGCTTTCGTGGCTTCCGGCCCGACCGTGCCGGACGAGACAAACCGCGATGAGGCTTTGAAAATCATCGAACGCTATCGGCTCGATCTGCCCGATGCTGTGCTTGCCCACATCAAGAGCGAGAAGGCTGATGCGCCAAAGCCGAACGACAAGGTTTTTGCAGGCAATGAAGTGCGGGTCATCGCCTCGGCTGCCGTTTCGCTGGAAGCGGCAGTGAAAGAAGCCGCGCGTCATGGCGTCGAAGCAGTGATCCTCTCTGATGCGATGGAAGGCGAGGCGCGGGAAGTGGCACATGTTCATGCGGCGGTTGCCCGTGAAGTGGCCGACCGTGACCGCCCGTTCAAGAAGCCGGTGGTCATTCTGTCAGGCGGCGAAACGACAGTCACCATTCGCGGCAAGGGCGGAAAGGGTGGGCGCAACAGCGAGTTCCTGCTGTCTTTTGCCCTCGATATTGATGGTTATGACAATATCCATGCACTGGCCGCTGACACCGATGGCATCGACGGATCGGAAGACAATGCAGGAGCCTTTGCCGATGGTTCTACTGTTTTGCGTCTGCAAAAAGCGGGCGAGGATGGCGCGGCGCGGCTCAACGCCAATGATGCCCGGACAGCATTCGACGCCATCGGCGATCTGTTCGTACCGGGGCCAACCGGCACGAATGTCAATGACCTACGCGCGATCCTTATTGTGGCGTGAAGGCCAGAACCACAATCTCAATCAACCCTTGAATCCTCATCCAGAAGGATGCGATTGGCTGCTCCATCCAGATCGTCATACTGGCCGTTTTTCAACGACCAGAGAAAGGCGACAAGGCCAAGCAGGCCCAGAAACAGCGCGATGGGAATGAGAAAGAGAAGTCCGCTCATTTGTGCGCTTCCTTGATGACGGCAACAGGCGCGATAGTCTTTGGCGTCTGTCGCTTTTGTTTTCCGGCTCGCAACCGCAATGCGTTGCTGACGACCACGATGGACGACAGCGACATTGAAAGTGCTGCCACCAGCGGGGTGACATAGCCGAAAATCGCAATTGGCACGGCTATGATGTTATAGCCGATAGAAAGCCCAAAGTTCTGGCTGATCAACCGGCCCGCTTCCTTCGAGACGGCAAAGGCAAGCGGCACGGCAGACAGACTTTGACGCAGGAAGACGAAATCCGCCGCATTGCGGCCAATGTCGGCAGCGGTTGCAGGGGCCATGGAAACATGGGCGGCGACGAGTGCCGGAGCGTCGTTCAACCCATCGCCGACCATCAAGACCTTGCGCCCCTCGGTCGATAGTTTCTGCACCAGTTCCGACTTGTCGGCAGGTAGTACCTCTGCTTGATAATTGTCGACGCCGAGATAACCTGCAAGCCTCTCGACGGCAGGCAGCCTATCGCCGGAAATGATGCCAAGCTTCAGCCCGTTGCACTTCAGTGTGGCGATGGCTCCGGCAGCGTCTTCGCGCGGCTGGTCTTCAAAACGGAAGGTCTGAACCAGCTTTCCATCGATGGAAAGGCAGGTTTCAGGACCATCGGCATGAGGCATGGCAGCGGCATCATCCGCCCAGTCTTGCTTGCCAAGCCGATAGATGGAGCCATTCAGTTCCGCTTCGATGCCTGCGCCCGGCACTTCCTCGATACGGGTAAAAGCGGTCATTGGTTTTGCGCCCGAAACACAGCGCAAGTGCACGCGACAACGGATGACGCGAATAAAGCGACAGCTCGGCAGCAATTTCCAGATTGCGGGGATCAATAGCATCTGCATCGATCAGTCTGGGCTGACCGAGGGTCAATGTGCCTGTCTTGTCGAAAATGGCAGTGTCAATCTCGGCCATCCGCTCCATGGCGGAGCCGTCCTTGATCATGATGCCGTTCTCGAACAGGCGGCGGGCTGCAACCACTTGAACGATTGGAACTGCAAGGGCAAGCGCGCAAGGGCAGGTAATGATGAGTGTGCAGATCGCGATGTAGATCGAGCGATACCACTCACCGCCAGTGTAGAACATCCAGCCAACGAAGGCGAGGAAGGCGATGGTGTGGACCATCGGCACGTAGAGTTCGGAAGCACGGTCGGCAAGACGGCGATAATAAGCACGCCCGCCTTCGGCGACATCCATCAGCCGCACCATTTCAGCAAGGAAGGAATCCTTGGCTTCCGCTGTCGCGCGAAGGATAAGCGGCGTGGAAAGATTAAGCGTGCCCGCGCGGATCTCCGAGCCGGGGCCAACGGGAACCGCATCGCTTTCGCCCGATGCAATGGCGCAATCAAGTTCCGAGCGGCCTTCTTCCACCTTTGCATCGACAGGTACACGCTCACCTGCTGCAAGGATGATGCGCATTCCGGGGCGGATTTCATTGACCGGCAGGTAGTTGCGTTCGTCATTCTCGCCAATCACCACGGCACCGCGGCTGCCGAGCTGCGCCAGACCGCGCACGGCAGAACGGGCACGTGCGCGCATCATGTAATCGAGCGTGCGACCGATCAACAGGAAGAACAGCAGTGTCACCGATGCATCGAAATAGGCGTGCTGGCCATGGTTTATCGTCTCATAAACGCTCATACCAAAGGCAAGCGTGATTGCGAGTGCAATCGGTACGTCCATGTTCACGCGCCGTGCGCGCAGTGCATTCCAAGCAGAAACATAGAAAATGCGACCTGAATAAATCAGCGTCGGAAGGGCGATGAGGCCGGAAATCCAGTGAAACATGTCGCGCGTCGCGGCATCCGCACCCGACCACACGGCAACGGACAGGAGCATCACATTGCTGGAAGCAAAGGCCGCGACGCCAAGCGCGATCAAAAGCCGCGTGAAGGTGGGGTCCTTGTCCTGCGCCATGTCAAAGATATGGGCTTCATAGCCAAGCCTGCGCAGTGGATCGACTACATCCGGCGGCGTCTCACCATCTTTCCAGCGCACGGATACGCGGCGCGCCGTCAGGTCAGGTTGACGCGGACATAGGCAACGCCTGCGATCTTGCCGAGTGTCTCCTCGATATTCTTGATGCACAGGCCACAATGAACGCCCGGAACCGACAGGTCGAGCTGGCGAAAGCCGTCTCCAAGCGCGCGGCTTGCGACCTGCATTTCATCTGCCGAAACGGACTGAACGACGGTCGCAATCTGTGCATTCTCAACGCAGCAGCTCATAGTATCCTCCCGTCCTTCACAAGAACGCGGATGATGTGGCGATAAGGGTCTTCAAGACCGGCATCGGCATTGACTTCCATTATCCGGGCACCCTCACCAAGTTCCAGTGGGGCGGTCAGCGTGCCGGGCTCGCGGACGGTCAGCGTGACCTTGGTGTCGTTCACGTCGCCGACCGGGCGCTTGAACTCAACTGTGCCGCCGGTCATGGCGACGACCTTGCCTTCACGGTCGGCCAACTGCCGGTGAAGACGCCGTGTTCAAAAGCAGGCTTCGACTGCCATTGCAGCGCTGCCTGCTCCTTGCCGGTCTGTGCCTTGTCGTTGAATTCCCGGCTGGCGACATAGGTGTTCTTCACCACCAGCCCGCTCCAGCTATGGATGGCATTGTAGGCCATGGTCAGATTGACGGCGATAATGACACCGAAGAATGCGAGCATTATGCCCAGCATATGCCAGCCTGTAAACGTGCCGGAGTTTTCGACTTGATCGACATTATCTGCCCTCCGGTGCCATGAAAGTTGCCTTGTAGCGTGCATGTTCCGCACCGTTCGCGTCACGCACTTCGATTTCATAGTCCTTGCGATGGTCGGTAATCGCATCATGCGGCATGGTGACGAAGACACGCAACGTCTTCAAACGGTCCGGCTCCACCGGAACATCGTAATTGCCGTTTGCATCCGCTGTTTCGTCTTGCACTGTCAGTGTCGCCTTCGGCAGGCCCTCGATGGAAAGGCGGAAGGTGCGCGGCGTCGGGATCATGTTGAGCAACTTGACCGTATAGCCATTGCGGATCGAGCCATCGGATAGAAGCACATACTGCGGCGTGCGATCATGCAACACGTTGATGCCGATGCGCTGACGCGTCGAAAGCGAGATGACAAGTGTCAGGCCAATCAGCGCCCATACGGCGAAGTAGAACATGCTGCGCGGGCGTAACACCTTCTTCCATGACAGGTTCTGCACTTTGTCCGAGAAAGTGTTCGGCGCCTTGTAGACGCGTGCCTGATCGATAGGAGCCGTGCCATTATTGGTCGCGAGCGCCATGTTGAATTCGTAATCGGCCAGCGTCGCATAGGAGATGAGACCGCGCGGCTTGTCGATCTTGTCCATCACCGAATTGCAGGCATCGATGCACAGTGCACAGGTGATGCATTCGAGCTGCTGGCCGTCGCGAATGTCGATACCCATCGGGCAGGCTGCGACACAGGCGTTGCAATCCACGCAATCGCCTACGGTTTCGCCTGTGGCAATCGCCTTCTTGGAATGGCGTGAACGCGGCTCGCCGCGCCAGTCATTATAGGTGACGGTGAGCGAATTTTCGTCCAGCATCGCGGCCTGAATACGCGGCCATGGGCACATATAGGTGCAGACTTGCTCGCGCATCAGTCCGCCAAAAATATATGTGGTGGCGGTTAGGATGGCGACAGTGAAATAGGCGACAGGTGCGGCCTGACCTGTCACGAAATCCAAGAGCAACTTTGGCGCGTCGGCGAAATAGAAGATCCGGGCGCCGCCGGTCAGGACGCCGATTATGATCCAGATGGAGTGTTTGGCGACCCGCTTCCAGATCTTGTCGAAGGTCCAAGGTGCCTTGTCCAGTTTCATGCGTGCATTGCGGTCGCCTTCGATGGCGCGTTCGACGACCAGATAGAGATCGACCCATACGGTCTGGGGGCAGGTATAGCCACACCGGGCGCGGCCTGCGACGGACGTTACAAGAAACAGGCCGAGGCCCGCCATGATGAGCAAGCCTGCAACGTAATAGAATTCCTGCGGCCAGATTTCGACGAAGAAGAAATAGAAGCGGCGGTTGGCAAGATCGATCAGCACCGCCTGATCTGGCGCATAGGGACCGCGATCCCAGCGCAGCGGGGCGTCAGATAGTAGATGCCCAGCGTAATGAGCATTACAATCCACTTGAAGCGCCGGAACTCGCCCTGCACGCGCTTCGGAAAAATCTTCACCCGCGCCGCATAAAGCGATTGGCGGGTCTTGGGGAATTGACTGCCTGAACGTCAATGCGTTCGACATCGTCTGACATTTGCCTTGCTCCTGAAGCGTGATCCCGGAAAGACAGAAGCTGGTTTCCCGGAATGATCGCACTTGCAACAATTGAGAGCGGGGTGGTTATTCGCCGTCCGTTCCAATGCAGTGGTTCGAAGTTTATCCGGCCTGCCGTTTAAGCCGGGAGCACACGCCCCTCTCATCGGAACCGATGTGAGGGCCAGTTATTGTTACTCACCACCGCCCAGTGAATGGACGAAGATGGCAAGCTGCTTGACGGTCGCATCACCGAGGCGTGTTTCCCATGCAGGCATGACGCCATGCTTGGGATGCGATACCTGACGTATGATGGCGTCCTCGCCGGAACCGTAGAACCAGATGGCGTCTGTCAGGTTCGGCGCACCGAACTCACGCAGACCCTTGGCATCCGCGCCGTGGCAGACAGCACAGTTTTCGGCGAACACCTTCTTGCCTTCCGGCACCATTCCCGGATTATGCGGTGTGCCGGAGAGGCTCACCACATAGGCAGCGACATCGCGGATCTGCTGCGGTTCCAGCACGTCGACAAAAGCCGGCATCTCGGAGATGCGGGTGTCGGCATCGTCCTTCGAACGCACACCATGACGAATGGTCGTCAGAACGTCGTCGATGGAACCGCCCCACAGCCAGTCGTCATCGTTGAGGTTCGGATAGCCGGGTGCGCCCTGTGCGCCAGAACCGTGGCATTGCACGCAGTTGACGCGAAAGGCAGCGGCGCCGCCGGCAATCGCATACTGGCGCAGGTTTTCGGTCAGCCAGAATCTCGTGCACGTCCTTGGCCTTGATCTGGTCGATAATGCCCTGACGCTCGCTGTCGATCTTCGCGGTTTCTTCCCAGAAGGCGCCACGGCTCGACCAGCCGAGCACGCCGCCGGTGGAACTGGAAATCAACGGCGGGGCCGGATAGGCGATGACATAGGCTAGGGCCCAGAAAATGGTGGCGTAGAATGTCCACAGCCACCAGCGGGGCATCGGATTGTCGAGTTCCTTGATGCCGTCCCATTCGTGACCGGTCGTCGCTACGCCGGTGACATCGTCAATTTGCTTGTCAGTCATTTGCGTCATCCTTGAAAGGAATGTCCTTCGCGTGGTCGGCCATCTGCTTGCTGCCGGCCGGAACGCGTAGAAGACGACGAAGAGGAAAAAGAGCGCCATGCCGAGCAGACCCCAGCTATCGGCGAAAGTGCGCATGGTGTTGTAATCCATCGCTAAATCTCCGATTTATCTCGCTTTAGGGGACTGGTCGTAGGTCGAGAAATCGACCAGCGTGCCGAGCATCTGGAGATAGGCGATGAGTGCGTCCATCTCCGAGATCATCTGCGGATTGCCGTCGAAATCACCGACCCCCGCCTTGGGATAGCGGGCCTCGACGCCGGAAGTATCCGCATCGGGTGTTGCCTGTGCCGTCAGATCATCCAGCGCGCTGTCGATCATTTCACGGCTGTAGGGCACACCAACCGCCGCATTGGCCTTCAGATTGCCAGCAATGTTGGCGGCGTCCAGCGGACGGTCCTTCAAGAAGGCATAGCTCGGCATGACCGATTCCGGCACCACATCGCGCGGACGGACAAGGTGCTGCACATGCCATTCGTTCGAATATCGGCCGCCGACGCGTGCGAGGTCCGGCCCCGTGCGCTTGGAACCCCATTGGAATGAGTGATCGTACATGGATTCCGCAGCAAGGCTGTAGTGACCGTAGCGTTCCACCTCGTCGCGGAACGGACGGATCATCTGGCTGTGGCAAAGGTAACAGCCTTCACGGACATAGACGTCGCGGCCCGCGAGTTCCAGCGGCGAGTAGGGGCGCATGCCCTCCACTTTCTCGATTGTGTTCTCGAGATAGAAAAGCGGTGCGATTTCAACGATGCCACCGATCGTGACCACGGCGAGTGATGCGATCAGCAGCAGAGTTGCGTTTTTCTCCAGCTTGGAGTGGTTCTTTAGTATCGACATAAATCACACGCTCCTTATTCGGCAGGCTGCATGGTGGCGCCGGTCGCAGGCTGCGTACCGCCCATGGGCGCTTCGTTGCGCAGATTGCCGCGAATGGTCTGATAGACGTTCCGGGCCATCACGAAGCCACCGGCGAGGTAGAGCACGCCGCCAAGCGTACGGATGACGTAATACGGGAACATGGCGAGCACGGTTTCCGCGAAGGAATAGACGAGGAAGCCCCGGTCGTCATATTCGCGCCACATCAGGCCCCTGCTGGATACCGGCAACCCACATTGCGGCCGCATAGAGAACGATGCCGAGCGTCGCCAGCCAGAAGTGCCAGTTGACCATACGGATCGAATAGAGCCGCTGGCGGTTCCACAGCTTCGGTGCGAGATAATAGACGGCGGCAAACGAGATCATGCCATTCCAGCCCAGCGCACCCGCATGAACGTGACCGATGGTCCAGTCCGTATAGTGCGACAGCGAATTGACGGCCTTGATCGACAGCATCGGGCCTTCAAAGGTTGCCATGCCGTAGAAGGCTATGGCTGCAACCATCAGTCGGATGATCGGATCGGTACGGACCTTGTCCCGGGCACCCGAAAGCGTCATCAGGCCGTTGATCATGCCACCCCGGGACGGCATCCACAGCATGATGGAGAAAACCATACCCAGCGTCTGCGCCCAATCGGGAACAGCGGTGTAATGCAGATGGTGCGGACCGGCCCAGATATAGAGGAATATGATCGACCAGAAGTGCACGATCGACAGGCGGTAGGAATAGATCGGACGCTCTGCCTGCTTCGGTACGAAATAGTACATCATGGCCAGAAACGGCACGGTCAGGAAGAAGGCAACGGCGTTATGGCCATACCACCACTGCGTCACAGCATCCTGCACACCTGCAAAGGCCGAATAGCTCTTGACGCCGAGGAAAAAGAAACCGGGATCGCCAGATTGTTGATGATGTGCAACATGGCGATGGTGATGATGAAGGACAGGTAGAACCAGTTCGCCACATAGATATGCGGCTCCTTGCGCTTCAGGATCGTACCGAGGAAGACGACCAGATAGGCGACCCAGACGATGGTGAGCCAGATGTCGACATACCATTCCGGTTCGGCATATTCGCGGCTCTGAGTGATGCCGAGCAGATAGCCGGTCGCGGCCATCACGATGAAGAGCTGATAACCCCAGAACACGAACCATGCAAGGTCGCCGCCGATCAGGCGGGCGGGCGCGGCAGGTGCGCTGCACGACATAAAACGACGATGCTATGAGCGCATTGCCGCCGAATGCGAAGATCACCGCAGAGGTGTGCAGCGCGGACGCAGGCGGCCGAAGTTCAGATAAGGTTCCAGATTGAGATCGGGAAAGGCGAGCTGCGCGGCGATAACCACTCCGACCAGAAAACCGGTCACCCCCAGAAAACCGTCGCGATGACACCGTAGCGAATCGGGCCGTCCATATAGGTGGATTGGTCGACCTTTTTCTGCGTCAGGCCGTAATCGGCATTTCGCAGCAGAAGAATGGTGAAGATGGCCAGTGTAGCGAACAGAATCCACATATGGGTTCTGAACAGCTCATCATGGGAAAATCCGGCCAGAAGCACGGCAAAAAGTGCTCCCAGACCGGAAAGGACTGTTCCAGCGGCGTAGTTCATGAAATCCCCTCGCAGCGCATGACAAGAGCCATCTCGGATGAGACAGCAATAGCGATAAGTTTCCTATCAGCGCTTAGGGGGCAGCTGTCATTGATCTAAATCAAAGACAGCTGCCAGAAGGCCCGAAAAAATAAGGAAGAGAGCCTTGCTCAGGATTCGTCAATATCCCGCTCCAGCTGCATCATGACACGGGATGCAGCTTTTATATCATTCGATAATCATGCCCGGCACGATGATTGATGCGCTTAGCCCGCCTTTTGGGCGGTTTTGCAGCCGCAATTCGCCTCCCATCCGTTCCGCCGCCATTTTCACAATTGCGAGGCCGAGGCCGCTGCCAGCTTCGTTGCGATGCGTGCCACGGAAAAACCGCTCGGTCACGTGCGGCATTTCGCTTTCGGGAATACGGGTCCGTCATCTTCGACGGTGAGCCTGACTTTGCCCGCTTCGGCTTCGATCCGGCAGCGCGCGGCGCCATATTCAGGCGAGTGATTGACTGCATTTTCGATCAAGTTGCGGGCAGCGAGCGTGAAGAGATGCGGGGAAGGCAACTGCGCCAGCGGCATGTTGTCCGGCAATTCGATGGAAATGCCGCGTTGGGCTGCGAGCATCCGCATGTCGGTGGAAACCGCAACCAGAAGCTGGCACACCGGTTCGCATGTCGGCGCTTCAATCTCATCGCTGGTTTCGAGCGCCGCGAGATCCAAAAGCTGGTTGGTGAGGCGGCTGGTGCGGTCGACGCCCGCCGCGATCTGGCGCACCGCATTGGCGCGCGCATTTTTTCGTCCGTCGCACCTTCGGCAATCTGTGCCTGCGTCTTCAGTCCGGCGAGCGGCGTCTTCAGCTCATGCGCGGCAAAGATCGCAAAGTTGCGCTCGCGCTCGCGCGCCTCTTCAACACGGTGGAAAAGCCCGTTCAGCGCCGTGACGGCAGGTGCGATCTCCTTAGGCAGGTTCTGTTCGGGAAGTGGTCGCAAATCCTGCGCCTGCCTTTTGGAAAGCACAGAAGCAAGGCGGCTCAGCGGGTCGAGACCGCGCCGCACGCACAGCCAGATCATGAGCGCCAGAACAGGCAGCATCAACAAGGCCGGCAATACGAGGCCCGTCACAACATTCTGTACCAGCTTTTCACGAACGCTCAGGCTGTCGCCAACCATGACGCGCAGGCCGAGCTGGGTATTTTCGACCGCGAACACACGCCAGCGATCGCCCGCAACCTCCGTATCGGAAAAACCGTTCGCGACACTGGTGAGTCGCACGCCGGGCGCACTTTCGGAACGTCCCACCAGCTTGCCGTCGAGTGCCCATATCTGGCAGAACAGCTGCCGGTCATAGAGCGGAAAATCCGGCATCGGCTTCAGCGACAATTGCCCGCCGTCGCCTTCCGGGCCAACCTCCACACGATGCTCGGTCAGAAGCGAATTGACCATGCGCGCAGCCTCCATCAGGCGCGCATCGAGCACTTTCTCAAGCTGTGACTGGGTACTGATGTGAATCAAACCACCGCGAAAAGCCAGACGAGACAGGTAACGCCAATCAGGATGCCGGTCAGGCGGCTGCGAATGGAATTCATGCGGTTGCCCCCGCCAGACGGTAGCCGACCCCACGCACCGTTTCGACGTAATCGGAGCCGAGCTTCGAGCGCAGATGATGGATATGTACTTCCACCGCGTTGCTCTCCACTTCTTCCTGCCAGCCATAAAGCGCTTCTTCCAGCGAGGATTTGGAGAAGGTCGCGGTCGGTCGTTCCATCAAGGCGCGCAGAATCGAGAATTCGCGTCGGGTCAACCTGACGGGTTCACCATGGAAACGCACTGACATCTCCGCCGGGTCGAGTTCCACGCCGCGCCATTCGAGCAGGGCATTGGCGCGTCCGGCACCGCGTCGGGCGACCGCGCGTACGCGGGCAGCAAGCTCATGCAGATCGAAGGGCTTGCCGACATAATCGTCGGCACCCGCATCAAGGCCTGCAATGCGCTCGGGCACCTGATCGCGTGCAGTCAGCAGCAAAACCGGTGTCTCGTCGCGGCCGCGACGCATCGTCTTGAGGATGTCGAGGCCTGAACCGTCGGGAAGCATCAGGTCGAGCACTACGGCATGATAGTTCTGGGCGGCGGGGCTGCTTCCGCGTCGCCGCAATTCGAGACGGCATCCACGGTGAAACCGGCAAGACCCAAACCTACAGTCAGTCCGTCGAGGAGAATCGTGTCGTCTTCTACCACGAGTATGCGCATGAGTTCCTGTTTCCGCCTTCATTGATAATTAGAAGCACACGGCTTTTCACCGCGCCAGCTTAAGGCTGTCTTAAGGTGGCCGGAGCATTCGCCTTTTGCAACATGATCAATTTGTCCGAATCGAATTTAAGCGGAAAATCGTAATGCGTTTCTTTGCGGGCCTCGCTGGCTTATTCATCAGTTTGTTTCTCGCGCTCGGCCCGGCATTGGCAGCGAACCCACTACCGGTCGATCAGGCTTTCCGCCTGAGCGTGCTGAAAGATACGGATGGCCGCCTCGTACTCAACTGGCAGATCGCGGACGGTTACTATCTTTATCGCGATCACATCGAGGCGAAGGATGGGCAGGGAAACGCGTTTACTGTCGATACGCAACCCGGCCAGCCAAAGGATGACCCGAATTTCGGGCGGCTTGAAGTCTATTACACCCATGCCACAGCAAGCCTGAAGGCAAACGCACAGCCAGTTGAACTGACCTATCAGGGCTGTCAGGAAGACGGCATCTGCTACCGTCCGGAAGCCAGAACCATCGATCCGGTCACGCTGGCAATATCCAGCGAAATGGGTCAGAAGGCTAAGGGACTGACGCAGGCATCAGCATTTGCTCCGGCTTCTATGCTGTCTGTTGAGCAGAATACGGCATTTGCACTCGCACCCGAAAAGGGCATGGTCGAAGGGCTGCTCGATCAGGGCGGTGCCGCGCTGGTGATCGTGGCATTTCTAGCTTTCGGTGTTCTGCTTGCTTTCACGCCGTGCGTATTTCCCATCTATCCGATCCTTGCCGGAACGCTGGCTCGTGAAGGTGAAAAGCTGACGGCAAAGCGCGGCTTCGTGCTTTCAGCCGTCTATGTCGTGAGCTTGGCACTGGGCTTTGCTTTGGTGGGTGCAATTGCTGGCTGGTCGGGGCAGAACCTGCAGATGGTGCTGCAATCGAAATGGACCGCGCTCGCGCTAGCCGGACTATTCACGCTTCTGGCGCTCTCCATGTTTGGCCTGTTTCAGATACAGCTTCCAAATTCATGGGTCAGCGCGATTTCGTCACGCACGGGCCAACGGACAGGTTCCAAACGTTCCGCTGCCATTCTCGGTCTCTCGTCCGTGCTGATTGTCGGACCCTGCGTGACGGCACCGCTTGCAGGCGCGCTGCTTTATATCGCGCAGACGGCCAATGTCGCGCTGGGTGCTTCGGCGCTCTTTTGCGCTTGGCATCGGCAAGGGACTGCCGCTCATTGCTTTCGCCACGCTCGGTGCGGGCACGCTTCCGCGTGCTGGCGCATGGATGGAAACGGTGAAGCAGATTTTCGGCTTCGGTTTTCTGGCAACTGCAATTTTCGTTGCCGCACCGCTTCTGCCGCCCGGTGTTGACATGGTGCTGTGGGCACTTCTGCTTTTCGCAATAGCGAGTTTCGCATTTCTCAGGATTCCGGGACGCAGCGTTGTGGCGCGCACAATCGGGACCGCATCCTTCGTTTACGGTGTCATTTTGATGCTCGGCGTGGCTTCGGGCGGAAAAGACCCGTTGCAACCGCTGGCCGCATTCGGTAACCGTGGCGGCAACCAGAATCTGGCCGCGCTGCAATTTGCGCCGGTCGAGACTGTTTCTTCCCTTCAGGAGATACTTGTTGAAGTGCGCGGCGACAAGCCGACGCTTGTCTATTTCACGGCGGACTGGTGCGTAAGCTGTTCCACTGTGGAGCGCCGGGTTTTGCCCGACGCGAGCGTGAAGAAGGCGCTGGGTGGCTATCAGCTCATCAAGGCGGATATTTCGCAGCTCACCAGCGGTAATGCCGATCTTATGGCAAAGCTTGGGGTGGCCGGTCCTCCGACGATGATCTTCTTTGATCGTATCAGCAAGGAACCGGAGGGGACCAGATTGGTGGGCGATGTCACGACCGCCTCTATCGAACGTTCGGTCGGCCTCGTGAGCGCTGACTAGAGCATTTCCAGCAAAAGTGCGAAGCGGTTTTGCGTCGGAAAATGCGGCAAAAACAAAGAGATAGAGCATTTCCAATGGTTTAGGAAAGACAGGAAATGCTCCAGAAATAAAGGATTTCAAGATGGCCGGGGGGCAAGGAAATTGATGGTATTGAATGAAAAGCCGGACGCACGGGGATCGTTGATGCGTATGGCCGTGGTTGCCTGTCTGTCTTTAGCTGTCGCAGCATGCACGACCGCATCCGCAGATCGGCCGATTGCCGTCACCATGCCGCAGACTGTTGCCTTCACGCCAGAGCCTGTTTCCGTTGAACCAGTCAGCGAACCAGCGCCAGAAGTGCAGACAGCGAAGAGTGAATATGAGTCCATGTATGGCGCGGTGAACGACCGCGGCAATCTCATTCCGGCACTTGATCTCAACAAGATTGCGGATCGCAATCTGCGCCGGGAAGTCGATTATGCCACGACCGAACCGGTTGGGACCATCGTGGTCGATCCCTATGCGCGCTATCTCTATCTCGTGCAGTCGGGCGGCAAGGCGATCCGTTATTCCGTGGGCGTTGGTCGCGCTGGTCTTACTTTCAAGGGTGATGCCAAGCTTGCTTACAAGTCGCAGTGGCCGCGCTGGACGCCCACGGCCAATATGATCAAGCGCAATCCGGAGCATTACGCAAAATATGCGAATGGCCTTGAAGGTGGTATCCGCAATCCGCTGGGTGCCCGCGCGCTTTATCTCTATCGTGATGGCAAGGACACGCTTTACCGCATCCACGGTACCAACGAGCCTTGGTCCGTCGGCAAGGCGGCGTCGTCCGGCTGCATCCGTCTCTACAATCAGGACATCCTCGATCTCTACAAGCGTGCTACAGCCGGTGCGCGTGTCGTCGTGTTGGATAAATCTCAATCGGGCAAAGGAGCAAGCACATGATGAACCGTCGTCAGATACTGGCCGCAACGGCAGCCGGTGCCGCAACGATTGCGATTTCAGGCGGCGAGAGCCTTGCGCAGCGCGTGCCGACGGTTGCGGAAGTGCTCTATGACAAGGAAATTCCGGTTCTGGGTAACCCGAACGGCAATGTGACCATCGTAGAATATTTCGATTACCAGTGCCCATACTGCAAGAAGGGGCATGGCGAGCTGATGCGCGTGGTCAAGAATGACGGCAATGTTCGCCTTGTCATGAAGGACTGGATTATCTTTGGCGACACGTCGGCTTATGCCGCACGTCTCGTTCTGGCTGCGAAAAAGTCGGGTAACTATGTAAAGGCCATGGAAGCGTTGATGGCAACACCGGGTCGTCTCACGCCGGAACAAGTGGATGCGGCACTGAAGAAGGGCGGGCTTGATCCGGCAAAGCTCAACGCTGCCTATAAAGCCGATTCCAAGCGCATCAATGCCATTCTTGAACGCAATATGGACGGTGAAGCCTTCAATTTCGGCGGCACCCCCTCCTTTGTCATCGGCACCAAGCTTTATGGCGGTGTCATGAAAGAGCCGGAACTGATCGAAGCGATCAAGGAAGCTCGAAAGTCTTAAATTGATACCAGTAATGAAAGGGTGGAGTGAAACTCCGCCCTTTTGATTCAAAACGGATATTGCTGCGGACCTTCGATGGTAATCCAGCGCAGATCGGTAAATTCATTGATGACGGCCTTTCCGCCGAAACGGCCATAACCGGAAGACTTAACACCGCCGAAAGGCATCTGCGCTTCGTCGGCTACCGTCGGGCCGTTGATGTGACAGATGCCGGTTTCGAGCTTTCTAGAAAGTGCCAGCGCCCGTTTCACATCCTGACTGAAGATCGCCGATGAGAGGCCATATTCGGTGTCGTTTGCCACGCGGATCGCCTCTTCGGCATCCTTTACGCGAATGATGGGTTTCACCGGCCCAAAGGATTCCTGCGCATAGATGTTCATATCCGGCGTCACATGATCGATGATCGTCGCCTCAACGATTGAACCCGGCGTTTGCCACCTGCCAGAACCTTGCCACCTTTCGCTACCGCATCCTCGATGAGGGCGTCCATGCGCTCAGCCGATTTGAGATCGACCAGTGAACCCAAAACGACATTGCCGCGCGGATCGCCGGCAGGCAGGGATTTTGTCTTGGCGGCAAGCTTCTCGGCAAAGGCGCTCGCCACCTTCTCATGCACGATGAAGCGTTCTGTAGACATGCAGATCTGGCCCTGATTCATGAAGGCTCCGAAAGCCGCGGCATCAACTGCCCGGTCAAGATCGGCATCTTCCAACACGATGAAGGGCGCCTTGCCGCCCAGTTCCAGCAGAACCGGCTTCAGATGTTCTGCTGCCTGTTTGGCGATGATCTTGCCGACATGGGTAGAGCCGGTGAAGTTGATGCGGCGGATGGAAGGATGGGCAACGAGGGCCGCGACGATTTCCGGTGCATCCTCTGGCGCATTGGAAATGACATTGACCACGCCGGCAGGGAAGCCCGCATCGTTGAGCGTCTTGACGATCAGGTGATGAACGCCGGGGCAGGATTCGGACGAACGCAGAATAACCGTGTTGCCGCAGGCAAGTGCCGCTGCTATTGCGCGCACGCCAAGAATGATAGGCGCATTCCATGGCGCCATGCCAAGCACTACGCCAACAGGCTGGCGCACGGCCATGGAAACGATGCCGGGTTTGTCGGAAGGGATGATTTCGCCGGTAATCTGCGTTGTGAGCGCGGCAGCCTCGCGCAGCACACCGGCTCCAAGATGGACATTGAAGCCCGACCATGGGCCGGTTGCACCGGTCTCTTCGAGCATGAGACGGGTGAAATCATCGACCCGGCTTTCCATCAGGTCGGCAGCCTTGTTCAGAAGCGAACGACGCTCATTCGGGCCGGTTTCAGACCAGTTTTCAAAGGCTTTCGCGGCAGATTTTGCAACCGCATCGACATCGGCAAGGTTGGCCGCAGGTGCGGTAGTAGTGACTTTTCCGGTAACCGGGTCCTTGCGATAGAATGTCTTGCCCGATGCGGATTCAGTTTCCTTGCCATCGATGATGAAGCCGATTGTCGTCATGGTCTTCTCCCTGTTTACCTCTCGTATCATGGTATAAAAGCCGGGAGCTTGCATGATCCTTATTTGTGAACAGACTGTGCAACGGCGCTGCTTCGAATTTGAAAGCAAGCAGCGGAGTGTAGCTTCGACGCAATGGCATTAGCCTTCCTTCATGCTCATATTGAAGGAATACGGACATGAATCTTATGACCACGAAAACTCACGACCCTGATGAAAATCGCTGGCAAAATGTACTCGACCGCGACAAGGCGTCGGACGGTGTATTTGTCTATGCTGTCCGCACCACGGGCGTCTATTGCCGCCCATCATGCCCGTCGCGGCGCGGAAAGCGCGAGAATGTGCAATTCTTCGACGGTTGCGAGGATGCCGAACGCGCCGGCTTTCGGGCATGCATGCGCTGCAAGCCACATCTCTCGGAGACGTTGGCGACGCAAAACAGTACCCGTTACGCCGACATGGTTGCAAGCGCCTGCCGCTTCATAGAGACCGCGGAAGAAGTGCCTTCCCCGGAAGAAATAGCGGCTTTCGTGAAGGCGAGCCCCTGCCCATTTTCATCGTGTATTCAAAGGAGTTCACGGGGCTGACCCCGAAAGCCTATGCGGATGCACATCGTGCGAAGAAAATGCGCGCGGCGCTCGATGCACCGGAAATCCGTGTAACCGACGCCATCTATGATGCCGGTTACAATTCCAGCAGCCGTTTTTTATGAAGCTTCGAACGGGATTTTGGGAATGACCCCAAAGGCTTACAAGCAGGGTGGCAAGAACGCGGATATTCGCTTCGCCATCGGCCAGTCGACGCTCGGCGCCGTGCTGGTGGCTGCAAGCGACAAGGGCGTCTGCGCTATTCTGATGGGCGATGACCCGGAAGAACTGATCCGCGATCTGGAAAAGCGGTTTCCGCAGGCCAATCTCATCGGAGCGGATCGTGATTTCGAGAACATGGTGGCCGAGGTGGTTGGTTTTGTCGAAGCGCCACGCATCGGCCTCGACTTGCCACTCGATCTCCGGGGAACTGCTTTCCAGCAACGTGTCTGGCAGGCATTGCGTGAAATTCCTGCGGGAAAAACAGTTAGTTACACTGAAGTTGCCGAACGCATCGGCGCGCCGAAATCGGTCCGCGCTGTGGCGCAGGCCTGTGCGGCCAACAAGATTGCTGTTGCAGTTCCATGTCACCGGGTCGTGCGCAACGATGGCGGTCTCTCCGGCTATCGCTGGGGCGTCGAGCGCAAGCGCGATCTCCTGAAACGGGAGAGTCAGGCATGAACAAAAATGAACCCATGCAGGTGGAAAATATCGCCGCCTATGACTGGCAAAAAATTGGCGCTGAACTGGACGAGTTCGGCGCCACAGTCCTCAGGAACATAATTTCACCACAAGAATGCCGTGAATTAGCCGCCGCCTATTACAGTCTAACCGCATTTCGAACGGTGATTTCGATGCGAAAACACGGTTTTGGGCGCGGAGAATACAAATATTACGCAAATCCCATTCCTGCCTTAATTTGGAATTTGCGTCAGAAGCTCTATCCACAGCTTGCGCCCATCGCCAATCGATGGAGTGAGAGATTGGGATCGGATATCCGTTTCCCGCCGACCCATGACGAATTTCTCGACCGGTGCCACGCGGCAGGGCAGACCCGTCCGACACCGCTTATCCTGCAATATGTCGAGGGCGACTATAATTGCCTGCATCAGGATATTTACGGTGATATTGCGTTTCCGTTGCAGGTAGCGATTTTGCTTTCGGAGCCTGAGAAAGATTTCACGGGTGGCGAATTCGTGCTGACCGAACAGCGTCCCCGTATGCAGAGCCGGGCGGAAGTCGTGCCGCTTCGGCAGGGCGACGGCGTGGTTTTCGCGGTCAATGATCGTCCGATGCAGGGCACACGTGGGGATTATCGCGTCAAGATGCGGCACGGAGTCAGCCGCATCCGGTCCGGGCAGCGGCATACGCTGGGCATAATCTTTCACGATTCCAGATAGAGGTTGAAACCGGGGTTTGATGGCCTTTGATCGCGACAAAGCGATCAAAGGAGTCGGATATGAGCGTGACCATCTACGGTATCAAGAACTGCGACACCATGAAGAAGGCGCGCACGGCTAGAAGATCATGGTATCGACTACGGATTTCACGATTACAAGAAAGATGGTCTCGACGGCGAAACGCTCGACCGCTTTCTGAAAAGTGTCCCATGGGAACAGTTGCTTAACCGGGCCGGAACGACGTTTCGCAAACTGCCCGAAGAAGAACGCCAGAACATCGATGCCGCCAAGGCACGGGCACTGATGCTGGCGCAGCCTTCCATGGTCAAGCGCCCTGTTCTCGACAAGGACGGAAAGCTGACGGTCGGTTTCAAACCGGACCAGTACGAAAACTTCTTCAAGTCTTGAGGCGGACGAACGTTGCCATAAATAGCTGCCGATAACCAGATGGAGAGATCGATGCGGCAGCGCGCGAATAAGGTCGTTCAGCAATGGTCAGTAAGTTGGCGTGATTCCTGATCGCGTCCTTTGCGGGCGGTGTCGCCCGGCTGATCTGCCAGTTGGCGCTGGGGCAGCCGAAACCCGTCTTTGCCATGGTCACGGCGGTGATCTGCCTAGCGCCCAACCTGCCCAACCATGGCAAGCAGGCGATAGGGGTGATGGTTGGTGTCACGACAGGCGTGCTGGTGGGAGAACTCTCGCTGCTCCTGCCAGAAACCGTTCCGGTGTTCCACACAAGCATAGTGACCTTCGTTGCCATGGTTCTGGCGACCTCTTTTGGCATGGCTCCGGCAATTGCCATCCAGTCGGGTGTCTCTGCAATTCTGGTTCTCGCCATGGGTCCGCAGGTCGCGGGAATTACCCGACTGGTCGATGTTCTGGTCGGTGCCGGCGTGGGCTTGCTATTCAGCCAGATATTGATGACGCCAAGCCCGGTGCTGCTGATCGACAAGGCCGTTCGTGGCTTGCTCGATCGACTGGCGAACGGGCTCAAGCAATCGGCTGTCGCGCTCGAAAAACAGGACCTCGTGCGCGCCCAGAGTGCGATCAACCAGTTTACATCGGCGCACCGGGCAGTAATCGCCCTCGGCGACGGTATTGCACTTGCGCGCAGCAATGCACGCTGGTCGTTGCGCGGGCGGCTGGTGGCGCGCGAGGTTACGGAAATGGCGGGCCGCTACGACCGGCGCGGTATTCGTCTTTATGCATCGGCGCTGCTGTTCGGTGAAGCTCTGGGCAATGCGCTGCGAAAGAAGGAGGCGCCGCCACCGCCTTGGCTTGCCGAAGCCTTACAGGTGGTCATTGCCAATTGCGAGCTGGAGGAAGGGCAGGAGCCGCGCCGGATTCCGCCGATGCCAAAGGACATTCCCTTCGGCTGGCGCGATAGCGCACACCGGCTGTCGTCGGTTCAAGACACGCTTCTGCACTTCCTGCATTCCGATATTCCAGACAGTATTCCCTTGCCCAGACAGCAGCAAAAGCAGGACGAAGTCACAGCTTGAAGATTTTCAGAGAAGCGACTGCACATGATGCGCCAGCTCATCCGCCGCTTGTCGTGCCAGCTTGGGGCGGTTCCGCCAGTCGTCGAAGGCAACCCCGCGATAGGCAGCCTGCCCAAGCGCAAGGGCAGAGGCGGTTTCGCACGAAACCAGCGGCAGCGCCCATTCGGCAGCCGCATCTTTCGGGGTAAATTTTCCAGTTTCGAGTGTGTACCACATGCGCGCAAGCGTCAGCAGCACATTGCGCTCGTCACCCTGAAGGTTGTCGATCAGATCGGGCAACGCATCGGTAATCGCCTTGCGCACATCTTCACGCGGTATTGCTGGTAGAAAATGTTCCCGTGCGGGGCCGATGAGACTTACCGCTTCCTGACCGGCTTGCGCGAGCACCAATGTGTATTCGGGATCTGGATGCGGTTGCGGCACGGTTTCCGCCTCGAATTCGTCGCGCAACCATTCTCCATAAATGAACGCGCAACGCGCAGGATAGCTGAGTGCGGCGAGATCCTTCTGCAGAAAGATCATCACTTCCAGACATCTGGGTGTTCCGGGTCTGACCGGATAGCGACCTGATATCTGCATGAGCTTGTCGACGAGACGCGCACTGGTTTCCAGCGTGAGAGGCTGGTTGCTGACCACCAGCAGATCGACATCGCTATTGGGGCGAAGTCCGCCATTTACGGCAGAGCCGTGCAGATACACGGCCTGCAACGATTGCCCCAGACAATCCCGCAAAACGGTCAGAGCCTTTGTCGCTTCTTCCGGTATTGTTAAGTGATTTCCGTTCATTATTCGTTGATACTGTCCTTGGTGGACATATACAATAATGGCTGAAGGTAGAATGTCCTGCCGTTCTCACACCGCTGAAACTTCACGCTGTTCCAGAATGCGATCGATCAAACCCCATTCTAGACCCGCTTCCGCGGTCATGAAATTATCGCGGTCGAGGGCGCGCTCCACCTCTTCATAGGTGCGCCCGCAATGTTCGGCATAAAGACGGGTCATCAGCCGCTTGGTTCGCTGCGCTTCCTCGGCATGGATGAAAATGTCCGATGCCTGTCCCTGAAAGCCACCGGAGGGCTGGTGAACAAGCAGGTTTGCGTTGGGAAGAGCGGCGCGGTGACCGGGTTCACCTGCCATCAACAGGAAGGAGCCCATCGAGCGGGCTGTCCCCATGCAAAGCGTGTGCACAGGCGCACGGACATAGCGCATCGTATCGTAGATCGCGAGGCCACTGGTCACAACGCCGCCCGGCGAGTTAATATAGAGATTGATCGGCTGTTTGGAGTTTTCCGCTTCCAGAAAAAGCAATTGTGCGCAGATCAGTGTGGACACAGTGTCGTTCACTTCGCCGTTAAGAAAGATGATCCGTTCGCGCAGCAGGCGCGAATAGATATCGAACGATCTTTCGCCACGGCTCGACTGTTCGACGACCATAGGGACGAGTTGCATCGTTTCGCGCATCGGCGAATTCCTCTCTACCAGAGTTTTGGGGTGTTAGAGCATTTTCAGCAAAAGTGCGAAGCCGTTTTGCGTAGGATAATGCGTAAAACAAAGAGATAGGGCGGGTCTAACGGCTCTGTTTTAACTGGAACTGCTCTAGGCTGCCCGCATCATCGGCGTCCGGTTGCTGTTGGCGGCAACTGCCGCGGTGCGCTTCAGTTGTGCGTCGTTCAATTCATGGATGACGCGTAGATAGGTACCGCCGGAAATGCCCGGTACAATGCGGAACGTGACCACGCTTTCCAGAAAGGGCGGTTCGCTTTCCCGCATCCGGTAACTGATCTCCTCACCGGGCTTGCAGGATGCAGGCTCCGGATCGGCCAATGCCTCGGATGGAAGCCAGTTTTTGCGGAATTCTGGAATGCTGATCGCGCGCCACACTTTCTGCGGCGCGGCATCCAGCTCATATTCAAGCTCAATGCCCTTTTCGCGTGGTTCTTCCCGCCGGTCGGTCATTGGTCCATATCCTTCAGCAAGGTTTTGAGAGCGTCGATACGTTCCGGCCAGTAGGCGCGATATTTTGCAAGCCAGTTGGCGATGAGCGTCAGTCCGTTCGGATCGACTTCGTAATTGACGAAGCGCCCCTCGCGTTCCTCACGCACCAGTCCAGCACCGCGCAACACGGCCAGATGCTGTGACATGGCGGGCTGGCTGATTTCCATGCCTTCCCGCAGCGCACTGGCATTCATGCTGCCCGATGCCAGCTTCTCGAAAATCATCCTGCGCGTCGGGTCGGCAAGTGCTCTGAATATGTCGTTCTCAATCATGCAATCACATAAGCACACACTTATGTGATTCGCAAGGCCTTACTGGACGCCTTGATTAATCAGGCGAGTGAAACTGCATGGTGAAGACATTTCCGCCGATACCCTCTGCCAGTGATGGCGCAAGTTTCAACGGTGTGCATTTTTCAACCGCCTCAATTGCAGCATTCACGAACGTCTTTTTCACCTTGTCATCACCCTGCACGTTGATCGCGCTGGCGCGGGGAGGTCCTATCAGGCTTCCATCACGCTTGAAGCTGAAGCTGAGGGTAACAGCAGAATTTTTGCTGCCTGAAGGCGGAGACCAGCAGGCGTTCAGCGCGCTTCCGACGTCGTCCATCGTCTTCAGTTCTTGCGCCTGAACGGCACCCGTGGCGGTAATCGTAACGGCGGCCAACAGACAAACGGATAGTCCCGATCTATTCATCCTGATCCTCCATCAAGAGAGTGTATTCAATCTATTGTAGGCCTGCTTCGACAGAGTTCAAATCCAACTGTGTGGTTGCAGCCTCAATCCCCGTGATCGATCCGATCAGAAAAATTCAATTGTCCTTGGATGATTGAGGTTTATTTTCCCGCCAATGACCTCCCCGGAAATCACCAAGCCTGTATCTTCACAACATCGCACTGCCGTCCGTTATGCCTTCGGCGGTTTTTTCTGGCCATGGCCGCAGCCATGGGGATCGGGCGTTTCATCTATACACCGATCCTGCCGGGAATGATGGCCGATATCGGCTTCACGGCTGCCGATGCGGGTTTCATCGCTTCCGCAAATTATATCGGCTATTTGCTGGGAGCAGTCGTTGCCGGTTTTGGCTGGTCCGCGGGCATCGAGCGGAAAAGCGTGATTGCAGGCCTGATCATCAGCGGATTGCTATGCGCTGCCATGGCACTCTTCGATGGTGTCTGGCTGTTCTCCATCATCCGTTTTGCAGCTGGTTTCATCAGCGCGGTGACGATGATCCTTTGCACCGCAATCGTGTTGAGCCATGTCACTGCGGCGGAAAGGGCTGGGCTTGGAGCCTTGCATTTCGGCGGTGTCGGCAGCGGCATCGCACTCTCTGCGATTCTTGTGGCGCTGATCCGTTTTGCCGGACTTGACTGGCGCGCCGACTGGATCGGTGCTGCAGTTCTGACCCTCGTTATGGTTGTTCTGGTTGCGGCTTTCGTCAGGGGGGAAGGGCCGGTTGGTGGAAAAAGTGGCTCAGGTGAACCGCCGCTCCCCAAGAGCTTTGCCTTCAACGCGCTGGCGCTGGCCTATGGCATTTTCGGCTTTGGCTATGTGATCACGGCAACGTTCCTGATTGCAATCGTGCGCGCGACCGATGGCGGTCCGCTGATGGAAGCGGCTGTGTGGGTTGTGACGGGCCTGACGGCTGCGCCCTCGATCTGGCTGTGGGCACCGGCTGCCGGGAAATTTGGCCTCTTCAATGCATTTGCCCTGACAGCCATTCTGGAGGCTGTCGGCGTTGCCGCGAGCGTGGTTCTGGCGCCGCCGCTGGGCCCCTTGGTGGGTGGCGCGCTTCTGGGCATCACTTTCATGGCGTTGACGGCGTTCGGATTGCAGATCGCCCGCACACTCGCACCGGCTTCGCCAAAACGCGCTCTGGCGCGGATGACAGTCTGCTTCAGCATTGGCCAGATCGTCGGCCCGCTGGTTGCGGGCCTCATGGCGCAGCGTTCCGGTTCGTTTACTTCGGCAAGTCTGGCCGCAGCGCTTTCGCTGATGGTAGTCGCTGTGCTTGGCATCATGGCCGGCCGCATGACAAGATCACAGGGCTGAAACCTTACAGGAATTTAACTGGTAAAGGCACGCAGACAGGCTTCATATGAGGAAATTCTTCATGAAGTTGGACTGAAATTCAGTGTTTGTGTCGTTCTTTCCCCGCCCCAAATTGTTCTTCTGGTCCGCGTTCGTCTGGACCTTGTTGGCGATACTTGGCTGGTACGAGGGAGGAGAAAGGCTAGGCGCCGTATTCGGTCTGCAGCCGCTGGCACACGCCGCCACGCCGATAATCGGCGCAAGCCTGTTCTGGTCGGCGCCTTTTCTCTGGTTCTATATCTATTTCGCGGTGGTGACGTTCGCTTTCTACCTGTTCTGGGCATGGTTTTCACCACATCGCTGGCAGCGCTGGTCCATTCTCGGATCGGCCTTGATCTTGTTCACCACTTATTTCGGCGTTCAGGTCAGTGTTGCGGTCAATGCCCGGTATGGGCCGTTCTACGATCTGGTTCAAAAGGCACTTACATCGCCCGGAGCCGTCAGCGCCTCCGACTTTTACTGGGGCATGGTCACATTTGCCGAGATCGCCTTTATCGGTGTGACTGTCGGTGTTCTGAGCCTGTTTTTCGTCAGCCATTATATCTTCCGCTGGCGTTCGGCGATGAATGAATACTATGTCAGCCATTGGCCGAAACTGCGTTCCATCGAAGGTGCGGCCCAGCGCGTGCAGGAAGACACGATGCGCTTTTCAACGACACTGGAACAGCTCGGCGTCAGCCTTGTCAAATCGGTGATGACGCTGATCGCCTTTCTGCCGGTCCTGTTCAGTTTTTCGGAAAAGGTCAGTGAGCTGCCAGTGGTTGGCATGGTGCCGCATGCCTTGGTCGTGGCGGCAATCTTCTGGGCTGCTTTCGGTACCGGATTTCTGGCGCTGGTCGGTATCAAGCTACCGGGGCTGGAATTCAACAATCAGCGCGTCGAAGCGGCTTACCGCAAGGAACTGGTCTATGGTGAGGACCATGCGGATCGTGCCCAGCCGGTGACATTGGGCGAGCTGTTCCGCAATGTCCGGCATAATTATTTCCGGCTCTATTTCCACTATGTCTATTTCAACGTCGCCCGGATTTTTTCTATATTCAGGCTGACAATATCTTTCCGACCCTGATCCTTGTTCCGTCGATTGTGGCTGGCAAGCTGACGCTCGGCCTGATGAACCAGATCACGAATGTCTTTTCGCAGGTGCAGGGTTCGTTTCAATATCTTGTCAATTCATGGACGACGATCATCGAGTTGCTGTCGATCTACAAGCGCTTGAGGGCCTTTGAGGCGGTCATTCGCGATGAGCCTCTACCCTTGCTGGACAGTGCCAATCTGGATGCAACGCCTTCGGCTTAAGGGGACGGCTACGACCTGTTCTGGTTTGCATGGACAGTGTCCTTGTCGAGACTGTCCAGATAATCACTATAGGTTGTGCATTTGACGTCGGTCTTGGTGCAGACGTCTGTCACGAGCCGTTCCACGGCGCGCCAATAGGCGCCGTCATTCATCAGTACGAAATGGAAGCCGAGCTGGAGCGGAATGCGCTCGCCTGTATATTGCTTGTCGAATGCCGCCCGGAAAGCCTTATAGGCCCGCTCCTCGAAAACTGCCGATTGCAGTGGCGCTTCCTTGCCCTTCGAGTGGCGGACATAGAGATTATAGTCCATCGCCACAATAGGACGCTGCGACGGGCCCTCCGGGACAAGCGGTAATCCGAACGAAACAAACTGACCGGCAAGGGTCGGCTCCTCGGGGCCGCGTGTGATGGACGATGCCTGATAACGAAATCCATTTGCCTTGAGCGCGTCCTGTACCGGCTTTGATGCGGCGAGATAGGGCGCGCGGAACCCGTTGATGCCCTTAACTGCTAGATTGCGCCAGCCTTCCGGCTCACCACTGATGCCATTATTCTTGTAGGCGTCAGCGGTAATGCGCCGGAATTCCTTGATTTCCTTGTCCCAGTCGGCGGTCGACCAATCGGTACCGTCAAAGTGGCCGCAGCCATGGCTGGCGATCTCGTTTCCTTCCAGATGCGCCTGCCAAATATTGCCAAGGCGGGCAACAACTTCGTCGCGGCTTAGCGCAAAACCGACATTGGACGAACCGGCCCGCTTATGGGGCGGCTTGTAATCGCGCCGGTCCTGCACGGTCATCAGGAAAACGCATGAAAGGAAATAGGTGAAGCGGGCGTTGTTTTTCTTCGCCAGTTCACGTGAGCGGGTCCACAGCGTGTTGTCATGTGCGCCATCGAAGGAAATCAGCACATACTGTGGTTTTGTGGCTACCGGCTCCGCCTGTGCGGTACAGGTAGCCAGAACGAAGGCGGACAAAAGAACAGGGCGGGGGATAGGATGCGCATGGACCACGAAACGAGGGGAAAGAGGAATAGTTCCAGAAATTCCGTCGCTAGTTCTTGAATAAGGCTATTGTCGGACCGAAATGCACTTTGTGACAGGTGTTTCGGCTTATTTCGCTGACGGGTCTTACATATGGCGCGAAATGCGACTAAAAGCGCCAGAATGAACAAGTACAAATATGTACGCATCTCAATTTGGCTTTAGTGGCAGGTCCATGGCAGACGACAGTTTCATTCGCGAGGTAAACGAGGAAATCCGTTCGGAACGGGCAAAGCAGATCTGGCGGAATTTCGGTCCGCTGTTGATCGGTGGCGCTGTGGCCATTGTTCTGGGAACAGCTGGCTGGGTCGGCTATCAGCACTGGGTCGACAGCAAGGCTTCCGCCTCTGGTGACAAGTTTCTTGTCGCACTGGATCTGGCCTCGGAAGGCAAGAACGACGAAGCGCTGACCACGCTCGACGATCTGGAAAAGACCGGCTACGGCTCCTATCCAGTGCTGGCGCGTCTTCGCGCCGCATCGGTTATCGCGGACAAGGGCGATGCCGCCGGTGCCGTGAAGGCGTTCGACGATGTTGCTGCTGATAACGCCGTGCCTGTACCACTCCGCGATGTCGCTCGCCTTCGCGCCGGCTATCTGTTGGTCGACAACGGTTCCTACGACGACGTCGCCAAGCGTGTCGAGACGCTTTCCGCAGATGGCAATCCGATGCGTTCAAGTGCACGGGAAGCGTTGGGTCTGGCTGCCCGGAAGGCTGAACGTTTCGATGATGCGGTCAAACTGTTCCAGCAGATTGCCAATGACAGCCCGGCTCCGGCCAATATCCGCCAGCGTTCCAATACGATGCTCGATCTGATGCGCAGCGCAGGCGTCAACGTGCCTGACGCGCAAAGCACATAATAAAACAAGCGCATCCCGAAAAGTGCGAAGCGGTTTTCGGATAAGATGCGCGAAGAAATAAATCGATAGAGCGGCTCCACGTTTCGGTTGAAAGCGGAACCGCTCTGGTTTCTGGAGTCATCTTCTCCCATGGGTTTCACAGTCGCCATCGTCGGGCGTCCCAATGTCGGCAAGTCCACGCTGTTCAATCGCCTCGTCGGCCGCAAGCTGGCGCTGGTTGATGACCTGCCGGGCGTCACACGCGACCGGCGCATCCACGATGCCAAGCTCTACGATCTGAAGTTTCAGGTCATCGACACGGCAGGTCTCGAAGAGGCTGCCAATGACAGCCCGGAAGCGCGCATGCGTGCCCAGACCGAGGCTGCCATTCAGGAAGCCGATGTGATCTTGTTCGTCGTTGACGCCAAGAACGGCCTGACACCGACTGACAGCACCTTTGCTGAAGTTGTACGCCGTTCCGGCAAGCCGGTCGTGCTGGTCGCCAACAAAGCGGAAGCGCGCGGCGCGCAGTCAGGTATGTATGACGCTTTCCAGCTTGGCCTTGGCGAACCTTGCCCGATCTCAGCCGAACACGGTCAGGGCATGCCCGACCTGCGTGACGCCATTGTCGAGCTTTTGGGCGAAGATCGCGTCTTCGCCGACGAGAAGGAAGAGGATGTCGCCGACGAGGTTTTCGCGCCGAAGGCTGTCGGTGAACTGATCGGCGACGACATCGAAGACCCGGATGAAGAAGAAATCCCGCCTATGATGCGACCAAACCGCTGCGGATCGCCATTGTCGGCCGACCCAACGCTGGCAAGTCGACGCTTATCAATACGATGCTGGGTGAAGACCGTCTGCTGACCGGGCCGGAAGCAGGCATCACACGTGACTCGATCTCGGTGGACTGGGAATGGCGTGGCCGCAAGATCAAGCTGTTCGACACGGCCGGTTTGCGCCGCAAGTCGCGGGTGCAGGAAAAGCTTGAGAAACTGTCGGTTGCCGATGGCCTGCGTGCGATCCGTTTTGCGGAAGTCGTCATTATTGTGCTTGATGCGACGATCCCGTTTGAAAAGCAGGACCTGCAGATTGCCGATCTCATCATCCGTGAAGGTCGGGCACCGATCATCGCATTCAACAAATGGGATCTGATTGAGGACCGCCAGATGGTTCTGGCCGATCTTTACGAAAAGACGGCCCGCCTGCTGCCTCAGGTGCGTGGGCTTCGCGCCGTGCCGATTTCCGGCGAGCGCGGCCAAGGTATCGACAAGCTCATGGAGAATGTCGTCAAGACCCACGAAATCTGGAACCGTCGTGTTTCGACTGGACGTCTCAATCGCTGGCTGGCTGGCGTCATAGCGCACCAGCCGCCACCGGCAGTTTCTGGCCGTCGCCTGAAGGTGAAGTATATGACACAGGTGAAGACCCGTCCGCCGGGGTTCGTCGTGTCCTGCTCGCGTCCGGACGCTATGCCGCAATCCTACGTGCGCTATCTCATCAACGGTCTGCGTGAAACTTTCGATATGCCGGGCGTGCCGATCCGGCTTTCATTACGCACCTCGGATAATCCGTTCGCAGGCCGCGCGAAGAAAAAAGAAATAAACGCCAGACAGAGAAAAAGCCCTGAGCAATCAGGGCTTTCCTTTTGAAGTGATGAGACAGCATCACGCCTTCGGCAGTACAAATTCGACACGCCGGTTCTGCGCCCGCCCGTCCGGATTGTCTTTGCCCTTGATTTCGTTGGGCGCGACAGGTTCGCTTTCGCCACGTCCTTCCGGCTTCAGCCGTGCCGATGGAACACTATTGCTTACAAGAAACTTGATGACCGCATCGGCACGGTTTTTGACAGTTTATCGTTGTAGCTGTCGGACCCTTTGGAATCCGTATGGCCCACCACACGTACGGCTGAATCCGGCATGCTTTCCAATATTACGGCAATATCGGTCAGCGTTGCCTTGGCTTTGCCGGTCAGGTTGGCGCTGTCGAAATCGAACAGAATATCGCTCGTCACGGAAAGGACGATGCTGTCATCGGTTTCCCGCATAGTGATGTTGCCGCTCTTCTCGACAATCTCCTGTGCTGCACCGGACAGGCCACGTGCCTTGCCATCGGTGCTGCCCGATGCTGAAACCAGATCGCGGATTTCAGGCACAAGGTCGCGAATATAAGCGCTGTTGTCGGTGCTTGTATTCTGTGCTGCCGCAATGGACGGCAGGCAGAGCACGGCAAGCCCGAAAGCGATGCAGCCTTTGATCTGATTGGTCATGGCCAGCCCCTATTCGGCGGGAACGGCGAACGGTCCGAGCGGCTCGACCCCTTGATATAAAGCGTCACTTTTGGCCTTTCGGTGGAGCGGGAAAGACGCCATGCCAGACGCCGACGACATGGCCGGTGCCGAACAGGGAAACCGATGCCGGAGTAAGCGGCTTGCCTTCGGAGTCTTTCAGCAGAAGATATTTCTTGTCGCCTGCGAGAAGATAGTAGTCATTCTCGTAGTCCTCGTCCGACAGAGAGCTGTAAAGCGTCGTCGAAACGCTCCCGTTTTCCTTGGCATTGATGAAGCGGACCTTGACGGTCAGCTTGTCGCCATCTGCCACGACGCCGCTCACCTCTGCGGTGGCCTGACCGCTGCTGTGATAGCCGGTTGCTATGGGCTGGCCGGCAGCCTCCTGAGCACTGGCCGTATGGGGAAGAGCACTGGCCGACAGCAAGATAGTGGCAAGAACCGTACGTGAGAGAAACGCCATGTGTATCGCTTTCATTTGTTGGATAACCTTGGGCATAGCGAAGCCAGACGGAAAATATCTGGCGTTACGTGAAGGCGGTGAAAACAAATAAGCGGAGCAGTTCAGGGGATGTGAGTGAAGACGAACCACTCCAGTTGCGGCGCAGAAACCTAACAGGCGGAAGAAAGAGGTCATGTAAACTTTAAAACACGCATTAACATTTGCGCGACCTGAAAATTTTTCTCATTTGGACCGCGCGATCGAGATAGTGATCGCAACAAGTGTTTAAATCGGCACTTTCGGGTTGAGCTTGGCCCCCGTGACTGCTAATTCGCCCGCTCTCCGGTTTTCTCCAAGAAAGGTGTGATGATGACGAAGGCTGACCAGAGCCGTTTTAACGGCGTGACATTGGGCATCGACTTCGGCACCACCAACACCGTTCTGTCTGTGGCGGCACTCGATGGAACCACCGTAGTTCTGAGTGTGCCGAAGGATGGCCTCGAGATTACCGGCTATCGCTCGATCCTCTGCTTCTGGCAGGATCGCGAAACCGGCGAGCGCACCGTTGAAAGCGGACCTTGGGCGATGGACGCATTCGTCAACGCGCCGCATTCGACGCGTATGCTGCAATCGTTCAAGACATTCGCAGCATCGAAATCCTTCACCGATACACCGGTTTTCGGCAAGCGGTTTAAGTTCGAGGATATTCTGACAACTTTCCTCCAAACGGTCGCCGCGCGGCTGGGCGACCGGCTGCCGCCAAAAGGCAATCGCGTGGTCATCGGCAGGCCTGTGATCTTTGCGGGCGCTTCACCGGATGAAGCGCTGGCCATGCAGCGCTATGAAAAGGCATTCCGGACGTTCGGTTTCACCGATATTCACTACGTCTATGAGCCGGTTGCTGCAGCTTATTTCTATGCACAGGAACTGAAAGCTGCATCCACTGTTCTGGTGGCCGACTTTGGCGGCGGTACGAGTGACTTTTCCATCGTGCGCTTCGAGGTGGGCAAGAATGGCCTCAGCTTCACGCCGCTCAGCCAGACGGGTCTTGGCATTGCAGGCGATACGTTCGACTATCGCATCATCGACAATGCCGTTTCGCCGCTGCTTGGAAAGGGCACTGAATACCAGTCATTCGGCAAAAGGCTGACCATCCCGAACCATTATTATGCAAATTTTGCGCGCTGGAACACGCTGTTTCTGATGAACTCTCCGGCGACCATTCGCGATCTGGATGAACTGGCCCGGCAAGCGGTCGATCCTAAGCCACTCGAACATTTCATCAATCTGATCGAGAACGATTACGGCTATGAAATCTATCGTGCCGTTTCGGACCTGAAGGTGCGCCTTTCCTCGCAGCGTATGTCGGAATTGCACTTCAAGGCCGACGGCTTCGAAATCCGTTCCGATATCACTCGAAACGATTTCGAAAACTGGATCGCGGACGATGTGCGCCAGATCGAACAGTCGGTGCAGCAGGCGGTGGATAAAAGCGGAGCTGGAAACGTCGTGTATCGACCGTGTTTTCCTCACTGGCGGCACGTCTTTCGTGCCGGTCATCCGCACCGTGTTTGAAAACCGCTTCCCCGATGCCGTGGTGACCAGCTCGAACCAGTTCGATTCCATCGCCAACGGTCTCGCATTGATCGGACAAAGCGCAGATATCGAACGCTGGTCTGTGAAGAGCTAGAGGCAGTCCGGATGGTTAGCGATCGGCGACAGGCCGTCAGGGCAGAATTTCAATCGGCGTTCCGTTCGGTACTTTTGCCCATATATCGCGCATTTCTGCGTCGGTGACAGCAATACAGCCATCGGTCCAGTCCCAAAGCCGATGTGCGGATGCCAGCCAGCCCCAGCCATTCGGCAGGCCATGTATCATGATATTGCCGCCCGGCGCATGACCGGCTGCAGCGGCCGCCTGTTTGTCGTTTTCGTTGGGATAGGAAATGTGCAGGCTCAGATGAGCCATTGAACGCGGATTGCGCCAGTCTATAATATAACGGCCTTCTGGAGTCTTTTCATCGCCTTCGCGCTGTTTGTGACCACCATCTCCATTGCTCCCGAGCGATATACGATAAGTGCCGATTGTCTTGCCTTCGCGCAACAGGGTCATCTGTCGGTTGGCCTTTTCAACCCTGATCGTGTCGGCTTGTTGTTCAGACGGTGCGGCAAGCGGAGGCTTGGCCAAGCTTATCCCCGCCAAGACTTTCGTATAGCCGAATAATGCAATAGTGATGAGCACTATGGCGAAGAGGGTTTTCTTGATCATGGGGCTCGCTTCGAACAGATCGTTATCGCCCGCTTTTCACAGATGATTGGGGCCGTCACAAGTCGACAATAGCCTGTGAAGTCATCGCTTCAACTTAAGGAGCGGTTGCCGTATCGGCAAAGCAGGCGGCAATTTGCTTGTTGGCACCGAGCTTTCTCGCCCATTTGATCAGATCGGGTATCTCGCTTCTTTCAGCCATCCCGCCCCAGACGTCCTTCAGTTTCGGCTGCTTGCTGGAATGGTCGAAAAAGAAATAGCCGGGATCAGCCACCGGAACATCCGCATAGACGACGGACCAGTTGCCATATTGCATGAAGCTCTCAATGCTAATGGAAGCCGGTTTGACTTTCTTGCCGAGACTTTGCGCGATGAGAGACCTGTAGTCGGATTTCTGCTGGATGGTCAGCGTTGTCGTCACGCCATCGCAGGCAGATTTGGCAAAGGCGTTCCCTGTCGGGAGAGCCATCGCAACAGCAAGCAGAAGTGCCGCACGGGCAGACGAAAAGCGTGTGTTCATCATTCCCCTCAGAAAAAATATCCATTTCATTTCAGCAGCATAACCAATCTGCAGGCGATGCATAGGAGATTTTGACATGTTCATTGCCGATACTGGGTGGCGCCGATAAGGTTCGACCGTGAAAATAGCAAGGAGTCGGTCGTTCCATGCCAAGTGATACCAAAGCCAGTCGTTTTAGTGATAATCTTCGTCAGGGTGCCGAACCGTTCTGGTCGCACGCCGTTGGCCATCGCCTCGTGAGCGAAATCTATACGGGCACGGTCGCGCCTGATGTCATGACGCGCTATCTGGTGCAGGACCATCGGTTTATCGACTGCTTTCTTTCACTGCTGGGCGGAACGCTCGTCAATTGCGACAGGATGGAAGCCAAGCTGACATTGGGCCGTTTCATCGGTATGATCAGCAGCGATGAGAACTCCTATTTCGAACGCGCCTTTGCGAAACTCGCAGTCGCTGAAGCCGAGCGTTTCGATGCGCCCGATACAGCGCCGACCGCTGCATTCAAGGACCTGATGCTGGAGGCTGCGCGATCCGGCTCCTATTCGATCTGCCTGTCGGTGCTGACCGTTGCCGAATGGCTTTATCTCGACTGGGCTGAAAAAGCGCCAAAGCCTCTGCCCGACGATTTTATTTTCGCGGAATGGATCGTGTTGCACGACAATCCATACTTCGTGGAATTTGTCGGTTTCCTGCGCTCGGAACTCGACCGGGTCGGCCCGGCAGCGGCAGAACAATGCCAGCAGTTCTTCAGGCGAGCGGTTGAACTGGAAAAGGCATTCTTCGATGCCGCCTATGAGAGCCAGAACTGATAATTATAGAACTGATCAGTTACTGGCGGCGGGGAAGGGGCAGTTGCTGTCGCCTTCCCGCATTTGAGATACTTCTTGAGATCGTTGACGCGCTCTGCCGTCAGGTCGGACAGGCAGATCGAATAGGCCATGCCGGAAATGCTGCCGCCGCCAATTGTCTGCATGTCGCATTCGGCGTCGCGAAAGGCAATCCATGTTCGTTGCGACTGAACCAGCTTTTTCTTCAAGTCCGCATTGTCGGCGCGACGCTGCAAGGTCTTGAATATCTTGTTCAACTCAGCATCCGATTTCTTGTAGGCATTGCCATAACATTCATTGAGCGCGGACTGCGAACTGGCGTTCTGGCAGTCGTCGGCCTGCGCTGTGGCAATGACTGCAAAAGAACTGAAAGCCACCCCGATAACCCCGATTTTCAAACCCCACATAAAATTCCTCCCCAAAACTTTGACGATACTGTCTTCATCACAAATAGAACGGTTTTCATTAAAGAAAAGATGGCACCGATAGCATTTCATCGTTAAATAAAATTGAAGTGTTTGGAGCGCTCTATTGTATTTGTTTTCCCACGCATCTTTGTCCGTTCGAGGCAGGATCAGAAATCAGTCCAGCGGACTGACTTCTCTGTGATCGCGTTTCACACTTTTCGGGACGTGCTTTAATCTTCAAAGCGGCTCGACCTATCGCGGTCACCGTCATAACCCTTCATGTCCGGGAACGGCGGCAGCCGGGCTTCGCGGCGGGTGGTCCAGAGTTCATAGGTTGGCTTGAACCGGTCAGGTGCGTCGAGTGAACCGAGATTAACTTCGATTTCATCTGCGCTGCACCCGAAAACAGGCGACCCGCAATGGGGACAGAAAAATCGTCCCGCATAGTTGCTGGTTTCCCCTTCAACTTGTAACAGCAGCTTCAGGAAATATCGCCGAAGCGTGAAACAGCGCTCCATGATGCTTGCGACAATCGAGGCAATGGCAGATGCCGACCCGATATGGCCGTCCCGTTGCTTCAAAACGGACATTGCCGCACAGGCATCCGCCCGTGACCTTATCCATGTCACACCTCACTTTGCCTAGCTATCCGGCCTTCGCCAAGCCGAATGAGCTTAAACCCTGCATTAACCATATTCGTTCATGGTTAACGCGCTGCTGATAATGACTGTATTTGCCAAAGCTGCAAGCGTGCCCTCCACCCATTGGGCAAGGTTAATACTCCGTTATCACCGCGTCAGTTTAGTCAGTGTAAGTGGAGTGTGCGGTGCGTCTTGTATCTTTACGAGCGCTGTTTGGTCAAAGGAAGGCCGTTGCTGAACCGGTGTGGCATTACCCTGTCACGGGCTATTGCCCGGAAGAGGGACGCTATTACGCCGTAAGGGCAAAGCCACGTCAGACAGTTCATAAACCGCACCGTCTGGTGCCGCTGGTTCTGGCGGCCATGACATATCTCTTCAATTCCAATGCGATTGCCTTTCAGGACATGGCAAGCCTTGTGCCGTCGGCGGATCTGGGGTCACATCGCTGGACCGCCTTCGTCGCCAAGGCGCCGGTCGGCTCCGTCCATCAGGCAGAAATGCCGTTCGTGGATGCAACGACGGTGACGGGCAGCATCGCGACCAATGGTATAGAAGTGCCGGGTATTGGTCGTGTTGCACTTTCAGGCGGACGCAAGACAGCTAAGCTCGGCCCTGACGATCCGAACCCGGATGAAAACCGTATCAATCGCTCCGACAAGACGGGCCGTCTCGTCTCGGTGAAGCCCAAGGCGCCCGCCAAGGCCTTCACTGCCGGTAGCATGTTTGACAAGATCAGCATGATCACGCGTCCGCCGGAAAAGACGGACGCGAAAATGGCCTTTTCCAACAAGCTGGAAGGCAAGGAAGTTGCCATCACCATGGCGTTCCATGCGGTCAAGCCGCCGAAGCCGCGCTCCGAAATGCCAACCCAACTTGCCAAGCTCATTACCAATGACCAGCCGGATGCACTGGCCCTTGGTTATGCGCCTGCGACGCCGGACTATGGCAAGACATCGCCGTTCGAAAGCATTTTGAAGCCTCAGCCGGACGAAGGTCGCTTCGTGCCACCGATCGGTGAGAAAGACCACGAATGGGCGGCTACGCCACTGCCGCCTTCCGCTTTCAGCAAAGGCGAACAGAAGTGCCTCGCAGAAGCTGTCTATTATGAAGCCCGCGGTGAGACCGTGAAGGGACAGGTTGCCGTCGCCCAAGTCGTCCTCAACCGCGTGCGCAACCCGGCCTATCCCGGATCGATCTGCGGTGTGGTCTACCAGAATCGCGACTGGCTCAATGCCTGCCAGTTTTCCTTTGCCTGCGACGGCCAGAAGCACCGTGTGACCGAAATGCCGCAGTGGCGCATGGCGCAACAGGTGGCGAAGACAGTCTCCGCTGGTCAGATATGGCTGCCGGAAGTCGGTTCGGCCACCCATTATCATGCAACCTATGTTCGCCCGTTCTGGGCTCCGACCATGAAGAAGGTCGCCAAGATCGGTCTCCACATTTTCTATCGCACCTACGGCGGGGATGGAGCTGATCGCTTCCTCTAGCGGCAATAGCGGGATCGACCGATTTCAAGTCACGTTTTTGTTAGCGGACTAAAAGGTCGAACAGGCGCATAAGGCCGACTTTCCTCCTGACTTGGAAGCGGCATGATCATCCGAAATCGATTCCGTTTTTTAGCCAATAATGTGGCCAATCTGATCCTTTGGTCGGAAAATGAGTCGCACTAATATCTAAGTAATTGACATTGCTTGATAAAAACCTTTTGGAGCAATGCCTCCACCGCCTTGACTAGCGGGCGGCGTGTCAATATGTTGCGCGCAACTTGGAAATGGGATTGAAATCCTCGTATTTCTTGAAAAAGGGAGCTGCCAATGGCGCGCGGGACTGAACCCGGAAAGCCATCCGGTGCGATCAAGAATGCGAAGAACGAACCCGGTTCCGGGGAGCTGGATCAGCGTTTGAACCGCACCGAGGCCGAACTGGCGGGGAAGGGTGTGCTCAAGCAGCCAGCTTCCGAGGAGGAGCGATCGGCGACTGCAAGCTCGGTCGCGCAGGCCATGAAGATTTCCAGCGAGTTTATCGCAGGGGTTCTGGTCGGTGCGCTGATTGGCTGGTTCATTGATCGTGTCGCCGGTACATCGCCCCGGGGATTGATCGTATTTCTCCTTCTGGGCTTCGGTGCGGGCGTCCTCAACGTGCTTCGTTCCGCTGGATATGTTGCCGAACAGGCTAACATTAAATCTAGCGCGGAAAAGAACGACAAGAAATAGGACTTGACGGGCTTCACGGTAAAGTTCGTTCAAGTGTAAGTGAACAAGCGGGCCCTCTGGTCCGAGACTGAAACGCCTTCGGGCAGGCCAAATTGCCTTCGGGCAGGGAAGACAGACGAGGTTAAGGTGGCGAACGATCCGATCCATCAGTTCCGGGTTTCCCGGTGGATTCCCATCGATGTAGGCGGTGTGGACCTTTCGTTCACGAATGTTTCGGCCTTCATGGTCGCAACCGTCGTGGTCGCTTCGGGCTTCCTTTATCTGACGTCTTCGGGCCGCGGCCTGATCCCGACCCGTTTTCAGTCGGTGTCAGAAATGGCCTACGAATTCGTGGCCACCAGTTTGCGGGATTCAGCAGGGTCGAAGGGCATGAAGTTCTTTCCCTTCGTCTTCTCGCTCTTCATGTTCGTGCTGGTCGCAAACTTCCTCGGTCTCTTCCCGTATTTCTATACGGTTACGAGCCAGATTATCGTGACCTTCGCGCTTGCCGTTCTGGTCATCGGTACGGTCATTATCTACGGTTTCTTCAAGCACGGATTGGGCTTCCTCAAGCTGTTCGTGCCGAGCGGAGTTCCCGGCATCATTGTGCCACTGGTTGTCGCCATTGAAATCATCTCGTTCCTGTCGCGTCCGATCAGCCTCTCGGTTCGTCTCTTTGCGAACATGCTTGCTGGCCACATCACACTGAAGGTTTTGCGGGCTTCGTCGTTTCGCTGGCTGCACTTGGCCCGATCGGCATCGGCGGCGCTGTTCTGCCGCTGATCATGACAGTCGCGATCACCGCACTCGAATTCCTCGTAGCCTTCCTGCAGGCCTACGTGTTTACCGTTCTCACCTGCATGTACATCAACGACGCAGTACATCCGGGACACTGAGTTCAAGCCGGCGGGCGACCGCCAGAACTGAAATCCGCGCTTATATTCAATCCAGAAGGAGCTTAACATGGAAGCGGAAGCAGCAAAGTACATCGGCGCCGGTCTCGCCTGTTTCGGTATGGCCGGTACGGCTCTCGGCCTCGGCAATATCTTTGGCCAATACCTCTCCGGCGCTCTGCGCAACCGTCCGCTGCTGACAGCCAGTTCGGCCGTCTGGTGTTCGGTTTCGCCGTTACGGAAGCTCTGGGCATCTTTTCGCTGCTCATCGCGCTTCTGCTCCTCTTCGCCGTCTAATCAACGGTTGCAAGGAACTGGCTGGCCGCGATCTGTATCTTGAAATGCAGCGCGGCTGGCCTTTGCATATGACGTCTGAGTAGGGCATGATTCTTCTCCATCTGGATCAGATCGTGCTGGATTAAAGGGGAAATCTGGATGTTCGTGTCCACGGCGTTTGCCCAAACCGCCACAGAATCGCAACCGGCACCTGCTGCTGGTGAGCACGGCGCAGCCGATGCTGTGCACACCGAAACCGGGGTCGCCAACGATGCCGGACACGGCAGCGGCGTATTCCCGCCGTTTGATTCCACCCACTATGCATCGCAGATCCTTTGGCTCGCGATCACCTTCGGGCTTTTCTATCTGTTCATGTCGCGCGTGGTTCTGCCGCGCATCGGCGGCGTGATCGAAACCCGTCGCGACCGTATCGCTCAGGATCTCGAGCAGGCAGCCCGCCTCAAGCAGGATGCCGACAACGCTATCGCTGCTTACGAGCAGGAACTGACCCGGGCCCGCACCAAGGCTGCTTCGATTGCCGAAGCTGCTCGTGAAAAGGGCAAGGGCGAAGCCGACGCAGAACGCGTTGCGGCCGAAGCTACGCTGGAAGGCAAGCTCAAGGAAGCCGAAGAACGTATCGCCGCGATCAAGGCCAAGGCCATGAACGATGTTGGCAACATTGCCGAGGAAACCACGGCAGAGATCGTCGAGCAGCTTCTGGGCACCAAGGCCGACAAGGCTTCAGTAACAGCAGCCGTCAAGGCTTCGAACGCCTGAGGAGAGGACAATGGACGCTACATTCTGGGCACTGATTGGCCTCATTATCTTCCCGGCAATCCCGGCTTACCTGAAGGTTCCGGGCATGGTTGGTCGTTCGCTCGATGAGCGGGCCGACCGCATCAAGAACGAACTGGAAGAAGCCCGCACGCTTCGCGAAGAAGCCCAGCAGCTACTGGCCGAATATCATCGCAAACGCAAAGGAAGCCGAAAAGGAAGCAGGCGACATCGTTGCTGCCGCCGAGCGTGAAGCCAAAGCACTTCTCGAAGACGCCAAGCGCGCGACGGAAGAGTATGTTGCACGCCGCAACAAGCTTGCCGAGCAGAAGATCGCAACGGCTGAAGTCGATGCCATCAACGCAGTTCGCGCTTCGGCGGTTGATCTGGCGGTTGCTGCAGCCGGTAAGATCGTTGCCAACAAGGTCGACACGAAGGTCGCAGGCAACCTGTTCAAGGACGCTCTGTCACAGGTCAAGTCGAACCTGAACTAATAACGGCCTATATAGTTTTTAGAAAACGCCGCCTCGAAAGGGCGGCGTTTTTGTTTTCGGTTGGCCTGCTTATTGGAGCCTTGCTAGTCCCGGTCTCTCTCGGACAGATGTGCGAGAGGCAGCTCTCCTTGTGACTTGACCGTCTGGATGGCGAAGTTGCTCCGAATATCGATTACGCCGGGAAGCCGTAACAGCGTGCCTGATAGAAAGCGTTCATAGGCTGCCAGATCGGCCACTACGACCTGCAACAGGAAATCGGATTCTCCAGACACAAGATGGCATGATAAGACCTCCGGCAGATTTTGCACGGAGGTGCGAAACGCCGTCGCGGTTTCTTCGTGATGACGCTCCACCCGGATACCAACAAATACAGTCAGTCCAAGGCCGACCGCGTTTCGATCCAGCGCCGCGTGATAGCCTTGAATAGCGCCTGCATTTTCGAGCATCTTGACGCGCCGCAGGCAAGGGGAAGGCGACAGGCCGATTTTTTTCTGCCAGTTGCACATTGGAGAGCCGCGCATCTTCCCGGAGTGCCGTCAATATCTTGCGGTCGATAGTGTCTAGTTTCAATTTTGGCATGATCCGACAATCAGAGTTGTTAAGTTAGCAGAATATATCACAAAGCCGTAATATTATGCCATAAATCGCAAGGACATGCGCATCCATCTCCGCATAGTTTCGACATCGCAGCTGCTTCACATAGTGGACTGGCTGACATCCTCTTTTGTGGACGATATCGATGAGCGAGATGTGGTTATACGCAGGCGCACTGGCTGCTGCATTTCTTATTCCGGGTCCGGACATGCTTCTGCTCCTCCAGACTGGTGCGGCACAGGGGAGGGCGCACGCGCTGGCGGCTGCCTCGGGTCTCGCAATCGCACGCGCTTGTCACGTTGCACTTGCCGCACTTGGTCTGGCTGCGCTTTTGCATGCCTTCCTGTTGCGTTTCAGTTCGTCCGGATCATTGGTGCTTGCTATCTTGTCTGGCTTGCCATCGGCATTTTGCGCCACCCCTTGCCTGCAGTAGATGCAGTTGGCGGCATGCGTGAGCGGCGGTCCTATCTGGCGTCGGCCCGGAAAGGCCTTTTCACCAATCTGCTCAACCCGAAAGCGCTGCTTTTTTCTGTTCAGTATTGCTGCCGCAGTTTGTTCACCCCGAGAATGGCAGCATTACGCTCCAGTTCGCGTTGCTGGGGCAGTGATGACGATTGTGGGATTGTTGTTCGACACGATCTACGCCTTTACAGGTTCGTCGCTTGGAAACCTGTTCAAACGTTATCCGGCAATACAGTCTGTCCAGCGCTGGGGTTTTGCAGCACTGCTTTTTGGCTTCGCCGCCGGGCTGGCTGCGGTTTAGGGTTTAAATGCTGTAGCGGCCTTTGATGGGCGCGAAGGTGTAGCGGTGGATACCGGGAACGGGGCCAGCCGTTTCAATGGCAGCGCGATGTTTCACGGTCGCGTAGCCCGCATGGATTTCCAATCCATAGGGCGGATGTGCCGCGCCAGCACGAATCATCATACAATCACGCGTCACCTTGGCCACGATGGAGGCAGCAGCGATCGAGATAGAGCGCTGATCGCCTTTGACGAGAGCCGATCGGGGCAGGGCAGCCCCGCCGGAACATCGCGCCCGTCGATCAGCGCATGGCATGGCTGCAAAGTCAGGCCGACAGATGCGCGACGCATGGCTTCGAGCGCGCGGCTTTCCTGATATCGCTTCCGTCAATGCTGCGCGCGCTGAGGCTTGCCACCGAAACGGTGATAGCTTTTTCCAGAATGATCTCGTAGAGCGCTGCCCGTTTTGCAGCCGTGAGACGCTTGGAATCATCCGGGCCGTCTGGAAGGTCATCGATATCAAGAACGACCGCAGCGGCAACCACGGGACCAGCCAAGGGGCCACGTCCGGCTTCATCTATACCGACGATGTGTTTCAGTCCGCGTGAAAGCAGTCTTTTCTCTTCGGAAAAGTCAGGCGCGAGTGGGATATCAAAGAGGAGCGGAGAATCAGAAGCCGAGCATTTCATTTGGCGGCTATGCTCGCATTGCTTCCGATTCTCCGCAAGGGCCCTGCTCGAGGATGGTGGCGTGAAAGCAGGTAGCCCTCCGTCCGACACGAAGTCAGACGGGAGTTGAGCTGTCGACTGATAGGGTATTCAGTTTGAAAGGCGACACCAGTCCAAGGTGAAGTTCGCCTTTTGGAGCCTCTATGTGTGCTTCTACTAAAATAGCGAAAGCTGTTTGCCTCCCTTTTCGACTGGCTCGAACAAATCGGTGCGCAACTGAAGGCGACGTGCATTGAAGCCTAGCTTGCGCGCGGTTATCTCGAAACGGCGTCCGATCTGCCGGGCGTAGGGGCCTGTGCCACGCATGCGCTTGCCCCATTCGGCGTCATAATCCTTGCCGTCGCGCATAGAACGCACCAGCGACATGACGTGACGGTAACGATCTGGATAATTGCGCAGCAGCCAGTCCTTGAACAACGGTGCTACTTCGAGCGGCAGGCGCAGCAAAACATAGCCTGCCTCGCGTGCACCTTGTGCATAAGAGGCGTCCAGAATGCGTTCGATCTCGTGATCGTTTATGCCCGGAATGACCGGGCCCATCATGATGGAGGCAGGAATGCCCGCATCGGCCAGTTTGCGGATGGCTTGAAGCCGCAGCGTCGGCGTAGAGGCGCGTGGTTCCATTGTACGGGACAGATGAGCATCGAGCGTCGTGACCGACAAGGCGACCTTGGCCAGCCCTTTCTCAGCCATGCGGCTCAAAATATCGATGTCACGGACAACCAGAGCAGATTTTGTCACGATGCCAACCGGATGATTGGCAGCCTCCAGCACTTCAAGAATTTCGCGCATGATACGCCATTTCTTCTCGACCGGCTGATAAGGATCAGTGTTGGTGCCGATAGCGATGGTTTTCGGCTGATAACTGGGCTTGGCCAGCTCGCGTTCCAGAAGGCGCGCGGCATCCGGTTTCGCAAACAGGCGGGATTCGAAGTCGAGACCAGCAGAAAGCCCCATATAGCTATGGGTTGGTCGGGCAAAGCAATAGATGCAGCCATGCTCGCAACCGCGATATGGATTGATCGAGCGGTCGAAATTGATGTCAGGTGAATCATTGCGGGTGATGATCGTGCGCGGTTTTTCGATCTGCACATCGGTCTTGAACGGCGGTAGTTCCTCAAGCGTGGTCCAACCATCATCGAAATCATGCCGCGTTGTCGGTTCGAAGCGTCCGGTAGGGTTGATGCCCGCGCCGCGTCCGCGCCTGCGGGCGTGATCAATGCGCAGGCCTGCCTCACCGATCATCGCGTTGGCGTGATCCGCGCGCCCGTTACCGAAGGCAGCCCGGTCGGCCTGTTTGATGATATCTGCCTGCTGGATCACTTCCATCTTCGTCTCCCTGTGCAATCACGGCGAAAGCAAACCGGGAAACAGCACACCCTTTCAGGGCTAAGAACTGTTCTGTTGCGCGTGCCGTGCTGCCATGCGACTCTGTTTTGATGAATCTATTCCTATCCCAAGATTGAGAACAAAGCAAGAACATACGAGCAGCAGCTTCCCGTTCACGCGTTCTTGATATATGAAGCGCGCATGTTGTCTGTCGTCATTGAAACCCTGAATTCTGAAAGAGCGCTAGCCCACACGCTTTCGGCTTTGGTGCCTGCCGTCGTGGAGGGGCTGCTGCGTCGTGTTACCGTTATCGACCGGGGATCGTCAGATGAAACCGCTCTCGTCGCACTAGGTGCAGGCTGCGCCTTTTATGCTGAAACGGATATTGAGATTGCGCTCGATGAAATTCGAACGCAGTGGGTACTATTGCTGAAACCGGGCGCTATTCCGCAGGGGGGGGTGGGAGGAAGTCCTCCGCCGTCACATGGATAATGATGGCGCCGCCGCGCGCTTTTCACTGCCGGAAGATGGCGGTTTCGGTTTGGTTCGGAAAATCGTTGGCCGCAAAGCGACACTTGATGCCGGGCTCCTAGTCCGGTTGGACCTTGTAAAGCCGCTATTGCTCGACAGCGTGGCGTTTGATCAGCTTCCGCAACATTTACGGTCTGTCCGCCTCAAACACCCCATTCTGCCGCCCGACGAAGACTGACCAAAACAGAAAGGTGAAACCTGAAGCTTAGCCTTTTTCGGCATACATGCCGACCGGATTAGTTCTGGTGAGAGGAGGGCGAAGTATCGCCAACGCGATGAGCCGAACCATCCTGATGGACTGGAGCCTCTATCGAGGCAGGAGCCGCGTAGTCGAGAGCTTCTGGCTCTGCGTTGCGACCGGCGTACGGTCGTTCGCATAGAGATTGGCAGGTTCGCCGAGATGCGGGTTTTCAGCGAAAGCAGCACCGGCGCTAAGAGCGAGGGCAGCGGCAGCAACAACAATCTTTTTCATTTTCCTATCTCCGTGGAAGATGGAGCGGCGTTTGTTCGTCGTTCTGATGCAGCTGAAAAAGGCGGTTTTCTCAAAAAGAGCGAACAGTCTGTCCCAATGTATTGTCCAAGTGAACAATAGGGCATTTTCAGGCTTTTGGTTGGGAGAGCCGTTCAGAAATTATTTTGGAGAAGGGGCACTATAGGTCGAAATGACGAACCAGTCGGGTCTTTCGGCGGAAAGTTGCGCTGCTGCGCGCTCTGCAGCAGCCATATCTTCAAAGATCGCATAACAGGTCGCACCTGAACCGGACATCTGCGCATAAAGCGATCCGCTTGCGCGAAGCAGGTCAAGTTTGTCACCGATCTGGGGGCAAGTTTTAGGGCTGGAGGCAGAAGGTCGTTGCGGGTCGTCTCCAGATAGGCGCAAAGGGGGGCAATATCTGCATGGGAGGCGAATTTCAGCGCTGGATGGTCGCGTTTGTCGAGTGCGCGAAAGACATCCGGCGTTGCAACAGCGGTTCCATCATTGACGAGGAGCATGGGCACGGCTGGCAATCCCGCAACCGGGGTCAGGCTTTCACCGATGCCACGTGCGGCTAATGGTGTGCCCTTCGATGCGCCATGCAGGCACATGGGCAGATCGGCGCCAAGGGTAAGCCCCATCGCGGCGAGTTGCTCGAAACCGAGACCAAGCCCCCACAACGCATCAAGTGCGAGCAGCGTTGCTGCGGCATCGCTCGATCCGCCGCCTATGCCCGACGCAATCGGCAGGTTCTTCTCCAGATGAATGGCGACGGGCGGCAAAGCCCTTTGTGCATGCTCGTGCAAGGCGTCGCGCGCCTTGAGAACCAGATTGCCGCCATCGAGCGGTATGCCCCTTTGCAAAAGGACCGCTGACAGTGAAGCTGTCCTTTTCGGAGTGCTCGATACGGATGAGGTCGCCATAGCGCGCAAAGACCACCAGCATATCGAGTAGATGGTAGCCATCATCTCGACGCCCCGTCACATGCAGCGCGAGATTGATCTTGGCTGGGGCAAGACGCGTCACCACATGTGCGAACCCGGCATTTGCGGGCGTTTCGGTTGTCGTAGAATGGGTCATGTCTGCTAGGGAACCGGGACGCGAGAAAACATGGCGATCGCACCGCTTCGCCGGCAATTGTTCGTGGTGGAAAGGTCAGTCCTTCTTGACGTAATATTCGCCGGTTTTAGGGTCTTGCACGAGTGTTCCGTGAGCCCGGTTCTGCGCTTCCTTTTCTGCCTGACGCACACGCTGGGATACGCGCGAGGCTTCACGCTTGAACGAGCGGTAGCCGTACCGGGCGGCGGCGATGATCAGCAGCAGAAAAATGAGCTGGGGCATGGCCTCAAGTCCTTAAGGGTCGCATTTCGGATTGCCGGATCGCAAAAGTCGAAATGCGGGATGTTCATGAAGGGGCGGGAAGCGGCCCACCCCACTTTCAGACACCATATCATGGTGAAACGAAGGAATTCAAAGCTTTGGTTCGAAAATCGCTGCTGAATTTCGCCTTCGCTTTATTTTTATAGGCCATAGCGGCCCCAAAGTGCCTTTTCTTCGGCTATCGAAAGCAGCCCATCGCCGAGATGCGCGGCGACGGAAGCCGGTTCAAGATTACCGAGCGCCATATCAACGCCGGGCATCTTGCGCCCCAGAAGGCCGCGTTTCTGTTCCACGAGCTTGAGCTTGATCTTGTCGCCGTAGGTTTTGCGCAGGAAGCTGCGCATATCGCCCAGCCCGTCAATCAGGCCAAGCTGTTGCGCCTTGATGCCGGTCCAGAACAGTCCGGTAAACAGGTCCTTGTCCTCGGCAAGCTTTTGTACCGCGCCGTTCCTTCACCATTTCGATGAAGGTTTCGTGGATTTCGAGCTGCAGTGATTTCAGCCGCTCGATATCGGCCTTCTTTTCCGGCTGGAACGGGTCAAGCGTCACCTTGTTGGAACCCGCCGTATAGACGCGGCGCTCAACACCGATCTTTTTCAGGAGTTCGGGGAAACCGAATGACGCTGACACGACGCCGATCGAACCGACGATGGATGACGGGTCGGCGATGATTTCATCACCAGCCAGCGCGATCATATAGCCACCCGAGGCGGCTACATCTTCGACGAAGATAAAACCTTCTTCTGATGTTCGGCGGCAAGATCACGAATACGCCTATAGATCAGACGGGACTGAACCGGTGACCCGCCGGGCGAGTTGAGCGAAATGGCGACGGCGGGCGCTTCCTTGTCGGTGAACGCCTTTTCAAGAACAGTCGCAGTCGACGCCAATGAGAGCATCGGACGGAACGCAGAACCGCCGGACATGATGGCGCCATGCAGTCGCACGACAGGAATCTCGATGGAAACCGGGCGGAAGCGGCGTGGAACGAGGCGCGTCAATAAACCGGACAAGGCTAACTCCTGCTAACTGAAATCATTCAGCGGGAATGTAGGAAGCCATATGGGAAACACAAAGAAAACCGCCCGGAAATTTTGTTTTTCGGGCGGTGACGTCGTTTCTCTCAGACGTTTTTCGGCTTTGTGACCAGACGCAGCAGAATATAGCCGCAAATGGCCGACAGGCCCGAACCGGCCAGTACGCCAATCTTCGTTTCCGCTTGCATGAGTTCGGATGGGAAAGAGAGGAGGCCGATGAAGATGCTCATCGTAAAGCCGATCCCGCACAGGACCGCTACGCCGTAAAGCTGTATCCACGTAGCTCCAAGCGGCTTTTGCGCGAGACCCGTCTTGATCGCGAGCCGGGCCGCGCCGAAAACGCCAAGCTGCTTGCCGATGAAGAGGCCAAGCATAATGCCGAGAGTAAGTGTATCCCGCATCACCGAGGCATCGAGACCCGCAAACGATATGCCCGCATTGGCGAAACCGAAAATGGGCACGATGATGAAGGCAACAGGCACGGCCAGCGCATGTTCCAGCACATGCAGCGGCGAGGTCATGTCGTCAGGCTTGCCGGGCGCTGCCTTCAGCGGAATCATCAGCGCCGTCACCACGCCTGCAACCGTTGCATGAACGCCGGAATTCAGTACGAAGAACCAGAGGGCGGCTCCGCCGATCAGATAGGGCAGGAGCTTCATCACTCCCATCCGGTTCATGACGAACAGAACGATAGCGGCGGCGAAAGCTCCGCCCAGATAAGGCATGGAGATTTCAGCTGTATAGAAGATGGCGATGATGACGACGGCCGCGAGATCGTCCAAAATTGCGAGTGTCGCCAGAAAAACCTTGAGGCTCGAGGGAACCCGCGACCCCAAAAGTGACAGCACGCCGAGCGCGAAGGCAATGTCAGTAGCGGAGGCACCGCCCAGCCGCGCACCTTGGCTGGGTCGTGCCAGTTGAACGCGGTGAAAATGATGGCCGGAAGAATGACGCCGCCCGCGGCGGCAATGCCGGGCAGCATACGGTTCGGCCAGCTTGCCAGTTGGCCGTCGAGAAATTCACGTTTGATCTCCAGCCCCACAAGAAGGAAGAACACGGCCATCAAGGCGTCGTTGATCCAGTGAGAAAGGCTGAGCGGCCCGATATAAAAGTGAAGCGCTTCAAAATAGGCCTGCGAGAAGGGAGAGTTCGCCACGATCAACGCAAGCGCTGCCGCCACCATGAGGCTTACACCCCCTGCAGATTCGCTATCCAGAAAGCGCCGCATGATCGATACGGGGCGGCTTTGATTTGGGCTATGGTTCATTGGTCCCGTTGCCTGTTCTTGTCGTTTTGCTGTTTGCGCTTTTTTTCGGAAAAGGGCGGCGGGGAGCCGCAGAACGAAAATTGCGGTTTTAGGAATATTGGCTCGAATATAGGGTTTCAACCAAAATCACCCGCTCGGACCGAAAACGATCCGCTCGTGTGAGTGGAACTTCTGAAATATTGCGATGTTATCCGATCCGGGAGGACACCGCGATGGTGCTCACAGCTATTTTCGCCCAGCTCAATTGCTCCGACCTCGAACGCAGCACGGAATGGTTCGCCACGATTTTCGATCGGAACCCCGATGCGCGACCAATGCCGGGACTGGCTGAGTGGCATCACGGTTCGAGTGCGGGCTTCCAGCTTTACCAGAACCCCGCTGAAGCAGGGCACGGCACCCTGACACTGATCGTCCGCGATGTGAGGGCCGAACATGCGCGTCTTTCGTTCGACGGGGTTCGTCCCGGCAATGTCGAGACCGCCGACTATAGGATGATTCTGAGGTTGCATGACCCGGACCGCAATCTGGTCGTGCTGACGCAACCGCGTTTCTAGATCAGAGCGTCGAGCCCGTTATTGATACCGTTGGCACGTGGCGTGAAACCATGTCCATTGGTGCCGTGGAGAACAAGCGCTGGCATCAGCGAAAGACCGGCGCGGCTCCCGCGTGTGCCTGTCACGACAATACGGATTGCCGCCGCTTCGGGGCGCGGCTGAACGGGGATGATCCTAAGCCCGCCAAACCGTCCCGACAGAGACTCAAGGATGGGGAAATTGAGCCCGGTCGGGCAATAATGGCAATACCGCCGCCGGGCTTCACAATAGCTGCCGCAGTGCGCACCCATTGCTCGAACATACCTTCGGGCATGACATGCGCTTCCGCCTTCAACGGATCGGGTGTACTGCGATCGCGCGCTTCGTTGAAGGGCGGATTCATGATGGCGAAGTCGAAACTGTTGTCGACAAGCCCTGCGGCAATGCGTGCCTTGCCTCTCAGCGCGACGTCGGCTTCGATCACGCTGATACGGCCTGCCAGCGCGGCATTCAGCGGATGCGCAACACTTCTGCGGGCAAAGCCGGCCATGAAACCGGAACGTTCGACAAGAGTGATATTGGTGTCAGGGCAGCGCGAGGCAACAGCAAGCCCCGCAGCACCTGCACCGCTGCCAAGATCGGCAACGCGCCCGGCAAAGCCGCTTGGAACGGCGCTTGCCAGAATCATCGCATCCACACCGGAACGATGGCCTTTCAATGCGGGCTGGATGAGGTGAAACGCCCCACGATGAAACACATCAAGCGTTTCTCCAGCCTCATCTTCAGTTTCAAAACTTGCTTCCGAAGTCATCGATCGCGCAGTTCGTGTTCAATCTCGGCATCGATCAGAATCTGCCGTGCTTCCTCAAGCTGTTCTTCGCTGACCAGCAGGCGACGAGGCAATACGCCGAGAGAGCCTTCGATGATGCTCATATTAGTGTCGGCAATAAAATAGGCGATCCCGGCCTCTTTCATCAAGGCCTCGGCAAAGGACAGCAGAACGGAATCATTCGTACGGATAAGTTCGATCATTTGAACAGTTTGTAGCGAATGCACCGCATTGACAACAGCTTCCTTCAATGGTGAACAGGCGTTGGAATAGTAACGCTTTGAGGGCGCTTTGGGGGCAGTTGCGTCTTGAGCAATTCGGTCCGTTTCAATAATGTGGCCGGGCAGCTAGGAGAAATGGCATTGGGTGTGGTTCTGAATCTGGACGGTAAAAGGAACAGGGAGGATCGGTTCAACCGCTTGTCGATCTGACAAAGGCCGACATGGCGCGGGTGAACGAGATGATCCTTTCCCGGGCCGGGTCCGATGTTGAAATGATACCGGAGGTCGCCAATCATCTGATTTCCTCCGGCGGCAAGCGCCTGCGTCCCATGATGACGCTCGCGGCGGCCCGCATGTTCGGTTACGAAGGCGATGGCCATGTGCGTCTCGCGACTGCTGTGGAATTTATGCACACTGCAACACTTCTGCATGACGATGTGGTTGATGAAAGCGATCTGCGTCGCGGAAAAGCACGGCGCGCATGATCTGGGGCAATCAGGCCAGCGTTCTCGTCGGCGACTTCCTGCTCGGTCAGGCCTTCAAGATGATGGTCGATGTCGGTTCGCTGGACGCGCTCGACGTTCTGGCGACCTCGGCTTCGGTGATTGCGGAAGGCGAAGTAATGCAGCTTGCCGCTGCCAAGAACATGGAAACTACCGAAGACGAATATCTGGCGGTCATCAAAGCCAAGACTGCGGCGCTGTTCTCGGCAGCCGCTGAGGTCGGCCCGATCATCGCGGGCGCACAGCGTTCGGATCGTGCGGCACTACGCGATTACGGTCTCAATCTCGGTCTCGCTTTCCAGCTCGTTGACGATGCGCTCGATTATGGCGGCTCGGCAGCCGAACTCGGCAAGAATACCGGCGATGACTTCCGCGAAGGCAAGATCACGCTTCCGGTGATTCTGAGCTATCGCCGCGGCACCGACAATGAACGCGCTTTCTGGAAGCACGCGATCGAGGACGGTGCGAGCGATGACGCCTCGCTTGAAAAAGCCATCGGCCTGATGACGAAACACGGTGCGATTGCCGACACGGTACAGCGCGCGCGGCATTTTGGCGAAATTGCCCGCGATGCTCTGGCACCTCTGAAAGCGACGCCTCAGAAGGACGCGCTGATCGAAGTCATCGATTTCTGCATCAGCCGTGTGAACTGACCGACAACAGTTGCAAACTCCGGCCAGCATTTCTTGCGAGCCGGGAATACTCAGGAAAAGCATCCTATCACGGATGCTTTTCTTGCCCCGCCATCCCAAAAAGGCCATGCTTGGGGTGCCTTTTCCGGCAAAGAGACAGCGTGCCCGGCTTTGAGCCACTTGAGGGTTTGCTTGCCGGTATCTGTCACAGGGATTTGAGAAGAGGATAGGGCTTTATGCGGCAAGGATCGAAATACCGCCCGCTTTATGGATTGCTGCTCTCGCTTCTGGCGGGAATCGCGATCCCGACAAGCGGTGCTTTGGCCAAGGCGACAACCGATCCTGTACCGCCTCCTGTCCGCGCCGGTTCGTTCGCCGGGGCCTATCTTGCCGGACGTACTGCCGAATCCGACAATAATCTTGCCGCTGCCGTCGATTTCTATCGTCAGGCCATGGCATTTGATCCGGGCAATGCGCAGGTCAAACAGGATCTGCTGCTGGTTCTGCTGACCGAGGGCCGCTTCAAGGATGCCCTGCCTCTGGCGGAGGAACTGAAGAACGTCCCGGATATCGAGCGTTTTTCTCGCGTGGCGCTGGCCATCGACGCCATCGACCGCAAGCAATATCGCAAGGTCGAGCCGCTTTTGATGCTGTCGTTGCAATCCGATATGGATCGCCTTGCGACAGGCTTCATGAGCGCATGGGTGAAGGTCGGGCAGGGCAACCCCAAACAGGCGCTCGCCGACATCCAGAAAATGCAGGGACCGGAATGGTATGGTTTGTTCCGCACCTATAATTCTGCGCTCATAGCCGATCTCGCCGGCCAGAAGCAGGAGGCGCGTGATTTCTACCAGCAGGCTATCGACGACCGGCCGGGCGGAAGCTCTGCCCCCGACACTTATGAACGCATCGTGATGGCCTATGCCTCCTTCAAACTTCGTCAGGGCGACAAGAAAGGTGCGATCAAGACGTTGAACGATGCAGCCGAACTTCTGAACGGTCGCATGACGATCACAGAAATGCGTGAAAAGATCGAGGCTGGCGAGAAATATGGCCGCCTGATCAAAACCGCTCAGGAAGGTACTGCCGAAGCCCTCTACACGCTTGGCACTGCGATCAACCGCAGTGGCGCTGAAGCCTTTGCAAAGCTTTATCTGCAGATGTCACTGCCGCTGCGTCCGGGCAATGACGCAACGCTTTATCAGCTGGGCGATATTTCCGCCAAATTGCGCCAGCCGGAAAAGGCAATCGACTATTATGGCCGCGTGCCAGAGAAGTCGCCTTATCGCCGTGACGCGGAAATGCAGCGCGCGCTCAATCTGGCAGAAAACGACCAGTCTGCCGAGGCCGTCAAGCAGCTGAAAGTTCTGCTAGACCGCGACAAGACCGACATGCGCACTTATCTGGCCCTCGGTGGCGTCTATGCGCAGGACAAGAATTTTGCCGATGCAGCGAAAATTTATGATGCTGCTGTGGAGCAGATCAAAACACCGGAACGCAAGGACTGGCCAGTCTTCTACCAGCGCGGCATTGCCTATGAACGTCTGAAGCAATGGGACAAGGCCGAGCCCAATTTCCGCAAGGCGCTTGAGCTTTATCCCGACCAGCCGCAGGTGCTGAATTATCTCGGTTATTCCCCGGGTCGACCGTGGTGATAATCTTGATGAAGCGCTGGGCATGATCAAGAAGGCGGTCGAGCTGCGCCCGCAGGACGGTTATATCGTCGACTCGCTGGGCTGGGCCTATTACATGCTGGGTCGGTATGATGAGGCGGTGGTTGAACTGGAAAAGGCGGTCAAGCTTCGCCCGGAAGACCCGACGATTAACGACCATATGGGCGATGCCTATTGGCGTGTCGGGCGCCTTCTGGAAGCGACGTTCCAGTGGAACCATGCCATTGCAGGCAAACCCGAGCCGGAAGATCTGGTGAAGATCGAGGCGAAGCTGAAGAAGGGACTGCCGGATATTCCGGGGCAATCTTCTGCTGAAGCTGCAAAGCCTGCCGTGAAAAAGCCGGATGGGCAGAAGCCGGGAGATCCCGCGCCATCGCCTGCTCCTGCCGCACCTTCCGATAAGGCTCCGGAAAAGCCTGCTACGGACTAACGAACTTCAGGCTGTCGGTTTCAAGATGGTGTGACACCGAAACTGGCAGCCTATGCTTGACCCTGCGTTACGGACAAATTAGACCGGGCCATCATTTCAATTACAAGGCCCGACCCCGTGTCCAGTACGTTGCCAGCACATATGCATCCCACCCGTTCCTTTCAGGGGCTGATCCTGACGCTCCATAACTATTGGGCGGAGCACGGCTGCGCTATCTTGCAGCCCTATGACATGGAAGTGGGCGCGGGTACGTTGCACCCGGCGACGACTTTGCGGGCGCTCGGACCGCGTCCGTGGAACGTGGCCTATGTTCAGCCCTCACGCCGCCCAAAAGATGGACGCTATGGTGAAAACCCGAACCGTCTCCAGCACTATTATCAGTATCAGGTTCTCCTGAAGCCAAGCCCACCCAATTTGCAAGAACTCTATCTTGGTTCACTTAAGGCAATCGGCATCGACATGAACCTGCATGATGTGCGCTTTGTCGAGGACGACTGGGAAAATCCGACGACGGGTTCGTGGGGCCTTGGCTGGGAATGCTGGTGCGACGGCATGGAAGTGTCGCAGTTCACCTATTTCCAACAGGTCTGCGGTATTGAATGCTCGCCGGTTTCCGGTGAACTGACCTACGGTCTCGAACGCCTCGCCATGTATGTGCAGGGCGTGGACAACGTCTACGACCTCAACTTCAACGGCCTCGAAGGCGACAAAAGGTCACCTATGGCGACGTGTTCCTGCAGGCCGAGCAAGAATACTCCCGCTACAATTTCGAGATTGCTAACACCGAAATGCTACATCAGCACTTTATCGATGCCGAGCGTGAATGCGAAGCCGTTCTGAAAGCTGGCAGCATGGGCGAGACCTCCTTGCATAAGTGCGTTTTCCCGGCCTATGACCAGTGCATCAAGGCATCCCACGTGTTCAATCTGATGGATGCGCGCGGCGTGATCTCGGTTACCGAGCGTCAGAGCTATATTCTGCGCGTGCGCAATCTTGCGCGTCAGTGCGGCGAGGCATTCCTTTTGACGGATGCCGGTGGTTTCAATTTCAAGCGTGAGGGCGAGTAAAGAACATGCCTGATTTGTTGCTCGAACTCTTTTCCGAAGAAATTCCCGCTCGCATGCAGCGCAAGGCTGCCGGTGATCTGAAAAAGATGATTACCGATGGTCTGGTGGAGGCTGGCCTTACCTATGAAGCTGCGACCCCTTATTGGACGCCACGTCGTCTGACGCTTGATATTCGCGGTCTCACCGTGCGTTCCAAGGACGTGCATGAAGACATCAAGGGCCCATCGGTCACAGCACCGGAACAGGCCATTCAAGGATTTCTGCGCAAGGCCGGTCTGACGGATGTAGCCCAAGCCCATATCCACTCCGATCCGAAGAAGGGTGATTTCTACGTCGCCCATCTGACGAAGCCGGGCCGTGCAGCTGAAGAGATCGTTGCCGAATTGGTGCCGCAGACTATCCGCAATTTCCCATGGCCGAAATCCATGCGCTGGGGTGCTGCTTCCGCTAGGCCGGGTTCGCTTCGTTGGGTACGCCCGCTACAGTCGATCCTCTGCACCTTCGGTCCTGAAACCGAGGAAACCGTGGTTATCGATTTCGATGTCGATGGCATCAAGTCGGGCAATGTCACCTATGGCCATCGTTTCCTGAGCGACGGTCAGGCGATCAAGGTGCGCCGCTTCGAGGATTATGTCGAAAAGCTCGAAAAGGCTTTCGTGGTTCTAGATGCCGAGCGCCGCAAGGAAATCATTTCGCAGGATGCGCATAATCTCGCCTTCGCTTCCGGCCTTGAGCTGGTCGAAGACGATGGACTTCTGGAAGAAGTGTCCGGTCTGGTCGAATGGCCGGTGGTGCTGATGGGCGAGTTCGAGCAAGAATTCCCGGCCATTCCGCCGGAAGTCATTCGCCTCACTATCCGCGCCAATCAGAAGTGCTTCGTCACCCGCAAAGGGGCGAAACCGAAGCGCTTTCCAACCGCTTCATTCTGGTGTCGAACATTGCGGCCCGCGATGGCGGCACGGAAATCGCCTATGGCAACGGCAAGGTCGTGCGCGCACGCCTGTCGGATGCGCTCTATTTCTGGCACACCGATCAGCATGATCTGCCCGACCTCGACAAGCTTGCCGCTTCGGCGGAAAAGTTCGGTCTTGAGCTGAAAAAGCCGCTCGATCAGCGCATGGCGCGTCTGGATGCACTGAATGTGACCTTCCATGCCAAGCTGGGCACGCAAGGCGCACGCATTGAACGCATTCGCGAACTGGCTGCGCAGATTGCGCCGCTGGTGGGTGCCGATCCGAAGCTTGCAGCCCGTGCCGCAGTTTTAGCCAAAGCCGATCTGACCACCGAAGTTGTCGGAGAGTTCCCCGAGCTTCAGGGCGCGATGGGTCGCAAATATGCGTTGCTTCAGGGCGAAGATGAAGCCGTCGCCGCTGCGATTGAAGAACACTACAAGCCGCAAGGTCCATCTGACTTTGTGCCAAAGAACCCTGTTTCGGTTGCCGTTGCGCTTGCCGACAAGCTCGACACGCTGGTCGGCTTCTGGGCGATCGACGAAAAGCCTACCGGTTCGAAGGACCCGTTTGCTCTGCGCCGTGCGGCACTGGGCGTGATCCGACTCCTGCTGTCGCAGGAATGGAAGTTCCCGCTGCTTCCGCTCTTCCGCTCGGCGTTTGCCGCGCTGAAAGAAGGTCAGGTCCAGCGCAAGCTGCGCGAATTTGAAGCCAAGCTTGCTGCGGAAAACTCCGGTGATGTTGACGGCGAACAGGACGTCGACAACGCATTGGCCAGCTATGAAAAGCAGGCTCGCGCCGAGGCGGAGGCATCGTCCGAGCCGTTGCTGGTCGATCTTTTGTCGTTCCTCCATGACCGTTTCAAGGTGCATCTGAAGGAAGAGGGCGCACGCTACGACGCCATCGATGCCGTGCTGACGCCGGATGCCGACAATCTGCTTCTGGTTGCGCGTCGACTGGAAGCGCTGATCGTCTTCATCAATGAAGAAGATGGCAAAAACCTTCTGGCCGGTGCCAAGCGCGCCGCCAATATTCTCGCTGCAGAAGAGAAGAAGGGTACGAAGGTTGCAGACAGCGTGAGCGCTTCTCTTCTTCGCGAAGCGGAAGAAAAGGCGCTGTTCGAAGCTGTCACTCTGGCTTCGCAAGATGCCGAGGCGGCAATTGCCCGTGAAGATTTCAACGGTGCGATGCTGGCACTCGCCAAGCTGCGCGGTCCCGTCGATACGTTCTTCGAAAAGGTGCTGGTGAACGACGAGGACGAGAATGTCGCGCGCCAATCGTCTGGCATTGCTCGACCAGATTCGTGCGGCCACCGGCAAGGTGGCGGATTTCTCGAAAATCGCTGGCTGATTATTGGCAGTATGATAAAAATATGGCGCCTGTGGGCGCCATTTTTGTTTATTTCAGACTTGGTCTCAGTTCGAGTGAACTGAGGTCGATCTCGCCCAATGCACTGGCCGGGGATCGCCAACGACCCGTACCGGCTTGGCGAGATCAAAGTCTTCTGCCGGTGCTGCGGCTGGCTCAAGCAGATCGTCCGGGACGGGCTGGCCCTGCATACGCGCCATATAAGCGCGAGCGCGCTTGCGGCGGGCTTCGATTTCCTTCTGTGCGTCCAGTTCGGCTGCCTGCTTTTGCGCACAGGTGCCGCAGACTGGCAGGCCGTTGGTGCCAATCTTGTCATAGCCAATATAATCTATGGAGCCGACCTGATAGGTCGGCGCCCCGCGCTCACCTCCGTTTGCGAAAGCAATTCCGGGCAGTCCGATGGCCGTCAGCGAAATAGCGATAAATCGCGATAACATTATTCACCTCACGCATGAATAACATCATTATGACCTGAAAAACCTAACAAAACGCAATTTTTCATACGCAACCGTGATCGTCTTGCCGTGATTGTGCCCGGATAGGGGCGAGCTTGCTTGCACATCGCTTGCACCGGGGCCAGAGCTTGTGTAGGCAGAACGGGCTTAGAGCGCATTTCGATCTGATTGAGTCAGATCGGCGCTCTAACGGTCTGTTTTGACGCGCATCTTATCCGAAACCGTTTCACACTTTTCGGGATGCGCTCCAACTTGGGACGCTCGAGAGGCGGAAAACCAGTGTCCGATATAGTCAAATTCGATGATGAGGCAGTCCAGCGCGCGGTGGAAGTGCTGCGGCGCGGCGGTCTTGTCGCCATTCCAACCGAAACTGTTTATGGCCTTGCCGCCGACGCTTCCAGCGGCGAGGGCGTGGCGGGTATTTTCGCGGCCAAGGGGCGGCCTCAGTTCAACCCGCTGATCGCGCATGTGAGCGGCATCGCCATGGCCGAGCGCTATGTCATTTTTGACGCTCTTTCGCGCAAGCTTGCCGAACTGTTCTGGCCCGGCCCATTGACCATCGTGCTGCCACTGAAGGACAGGCAGGACACTGCCCGTCTCATTTATCGTCCAATCCATCCGCTTGTGACCGCCGGGCTTTCGACCCTCGCCATCCGCATGCCGCTTGGCCGTGTGCACGATATCATTGAGGGACTCGACAGTCCGGTGGCAGCGCCGAGCGCCAACACGTCGGGCCGCATCAGCCCGACAAGCGCCGATGCGGTTGCAGACGATATTGGCGATAAGCTGGATCTCATCCTCGATGCCGGCCCTTGTGGTGTTGGGGTTGAATCCACCATCGTCAAGGTTGATGGCAACAAAGTGCATCTGCTTCGTCCGGGCGGGCTGGCTGCGGAAGAAATCGAGGCCGTCATCGGCGAAAAGCTCGTGCGCGCCGACCAAACATCGGCAATTCAGGCGCCGGGCATGATGGCATCGCATTATGCGCCCGATGCTGCGATGCGGCTTGATGTCGGCTCGGTGCTGTCGGGCGAGGCCCTGCTTGCCTTTGGCCCGCAGCGCGTGGCCGGTTCTGATACGGCAAAGGCGATCATGAATCTGAGTGCTAATGGAAATTTGCGGGAAGCAGCGGCCAATCTGTTCGACTTCATGCGCAGGCTGGATGCGACAGGTGCCGCCACCATCGCTGTCGAGCCTATCCCTTTGAAGGCCTCGGCGAGGCCATCAACGACCGTTTGAAACGCGCGGCGGCCCCGCGTTAACATCCTCCTATGTAAGAGACAGACTATGCTGGATACCGCTCTGATCGAACGTTTCTCCGCCATCGTGGGCGAAAAGAATGCGCTCACCGCGCCGGAAGATCTCGCCGCTTATCTCGTCGAGCAGCGCGATCTCTATCACGGTCGCACACCTCTCGTTCTTCGTCCGGGTTCGACGGAAGAAGTCGCTGCTATCATGAAGCTTGCCAGCGAGACAAAAACACCTGTTGTACCGCAGGGCGGTAATACTGGCCTCGTCGGGGGCAACAGCCCGATGAAAGCGGCGCGGCCATTATTCTGTCGCTTGGTCGTATGAACCGCATCCGCAATCTCGATACAGTCGGCAATCTGGTAACACTTGAAGCCGGTGTCATTCTGAAGAATCTTCAGGAAGCCGCTGAAAAGGCCGGTCGCCTGTTCCCTCTGTCGCTGGGTGCCGAAGGCTCTTGCCAGATCGGCGGCAATCTTGGTTCCAACGCTGGCGGCACGGCAGTGCTTGCCTATGGCAACATGCGCGAGCTTTGCCTCGGTCTTGAGGTTGTGCTGCCGACCGGAGAGATTCTCAACGATCTTCGCTATGTGAAGAAGGACAATACCGGCTACGACCTGAAAGACCTTTTCGTCGGTTCGGAAGGCACGCTCGGCGTCATCACGGCTGCCGTGCTGAAAATCTTCCCGCAGCCGAAGGGCAAGGGCGTGGCTTATGCGGGCCTGCGCAATCCGGAGGATGTGCTGCGCCTGTTCCAGCTTGCGACGGAACATGCAGGCCCATCGCTGACCGGCTTCGAATTGATGCCGCGCGTGGGTGTGGAATTTACGGTGCGCCATGTCGATGGCGTGCGCGATCCGCTCGAAAGCCCTCATGACTGGTATGTGCTGATCGATATTTCTTCTACCCGCTCGGAAGAGGATGCGCGCACGACGCTAGAAACGATCCTGACCGAAGCCTTCGAGAGCGACATTATTCAGGATGCGGCCATCGGCGAAAGCGTGGCGCAGGCACAGTCCTTCTGGAAAATGCGTGAGGAAATGTCACGGGCACAGAAGCCGGAAGGTGGCTCGATCAAGCATGATATATCCGTGCCGGTTGCTTCCATTCCTGCCTTCATCCACGAAGCCAATGCAGCGACGCTGGAAATGATTCCCGGTGCGCGCATCGTTTGCTTCGGCCATATCGGCGACGGTAATCTGCACTACAACGTTTCGCAGCCTGTCGGCACCGACAAAGAAGCCTTCCTTGCGCGCTGGCACGAACTGAACCACCGTATTCACATGATCGTCGCGAGCTATACGGGTTCGATTTCGGCTGAGCACGGCATTGGTCAACTGAAGCGTGAAGAACTGGCCTTCTTCAAGCAGGATGTCGCGCTCGACCTGATGCGCCGCATCAAGTCGGCGTTCGATCCGGCAGGCATCATGAACCCCGGCAAGGTTCTGTAAAAAATAGCATATTTCCACGAAGTAAGACGGGCGATGTTAGCGCGCAGATCTGATTTAATCAGATCTGCGCGCTAACTGTTTTTGAACCCGCATCTTGTCCGAAAACCGTTTCACACTTTTCGGGATGCGCTTTAACCGCCCGTTTGTTTTAGTAAACACTTCTTCAGAAGAATTTCCGAATTCTTACACCGGTTGCAATCTGCTAACCAAAGGAAAAGGCAGGAAAAAGTTAACTTAACTCATTAAGCTCGTCGGTAATAAACCGCGCCTATTCTCCATCTCAACGAAGAGCAAAAGCTCGACCAAGGGAAGTCGGAATAACCGGCTCCCAACAATAAAAAAAGACAGAGAGACAGAGGCGTCGAAAATGATGAGCAAGGGACTGAAGCCCGATTGGGCAGGACGGGAATTGCGGCTTGATCCGTTTCACTTTCCGCAGGTTGTGAGCTATGCGACCCAAGACGGGAGCAGCGACGTTACCTTCACCATCAACGAGCGCGGCGCAGTGATCCGGCAGGTTCTGCCGTCAAGCGGTCTGCCGATGTCCATCGCTCTCCCGGCCAACGCATTTGTCGGCGTTACCGCCCGTGCGGTGGAAGATGAGTTCGGCGAAATCACAGTGACGCTGGAGTTGATGCATGAAGACCCGCAGCTTTCCGTTCCCCTGCTGGTCGCCCATGATTTGACCGACGTTGCCGCCGACTGGCGTGCACGGGCTGCAAGCTTCAATCTGCCGATGATGCTCGTTGAGGAAGACGGCGTCGCCCGCCCGCTTTACGAAAGCACAGGCGCTGTCCGCGCCTACCAGCCGCAGGCTCGCCGTCAGGGGCAGGAGCCGCGCCGGCGCCGTCCGCGTTTTCTTGCTCGCCGCAAGACCGGTACGCTTGGTGTCCGTCTGGTGATCTCGGGTAAGGAAATCATTGCTCGAAATTGAATCTGAAAAGGTTGCCTGAGATAAAGTGACCCTTTCAAAAATTCGGCTGACCTCAAAAGCCCCCGGACGTCTTGGGGCGCATCCCGAAAAGTCGAAACCGTTTTTCGGAAAAGATGCGCTCAGAAAAGAAGACATCCGGGTTTATTTTTTTTGCGGCTGAGGAACGCCATGACAGCCTCGCGGGCTTCATCGGAGGTAAGCCGTTCAGCAAAATGTTTGGCCTCACGCGCAATGCGTTCGGAAACTTTTTCAGCTGGCATGCGCATCAGCGTACGGGCGATTTGCATGGCCTGCGGAGGCTTGGCAGCGATTTCTTCTGCGGCCTTCATCACTTCCGTTTCCAGCGCATCCTCGGCAACGATCTGATAGACGATCCCGGCTTCCTGTGCGGCTTCCGCGGTAAATCCATGACCGAGCGCCAGCAGGGCAAATGCCTTTTGATGTCCCATCAGCGGTGGTGCCAGCAGGCTGGAAGCTGCTTCCGGCACAAGGCCGAGATCGACGAAAGGCGTGCGGAACAAGGCGCGCGACGTTGCAAATGTCAGGTCGCAATGCAGGTGGATGGTCGTGCCGATGCCGATGGCAAGGCCATCGACACCGGAAACGATCGGCTTCTTTGCGCTGGAAAGAGCACCCAGAAAATCGAGAATATCGTTGCCGAGATCGCCGCCCAATGCCGCGACCATGAAATCCTGCATGTCATTGCCGGATGAGAATGCACCCGGAACCCCGAGAAACACATGCACACGCACCGCGTCATCGGCATCGCCGTCCTTGAGCGCCTTTGTCATAGTGGCATACATGGCGCGGGTAATGGCGTTTTTCTTGTCGGCCCGGTTAAGACGGATGATCTGGATCGCGCCTTTGCGCTCAATCAGGATGTGTTCGCTCATGCTTATGCCTCCAGCGCGGATTTGGCGGCGGCAAGGCTGGCAGCGCCGGTGATGACTGTGTCTTTCAGGGACGATACTTCGGTAAGCATATTTTCCGCAAAGAAGCGGCTCAGCACTGCGCGACCGCTATCGTCATCCGCGAGCCCCGCACGCGCGAGATAGGCGCCGCCGGAAACGAGTGACAAAAGCCGCTGATAAGGCGTGGCTCCGGCAAGTGCTGCCTCAAGCTGCCCTTCGGCAACTGCCTTTTGCAGCCAGTCCGTGGCTTCGCGGGCCTCATTGATGGCCTTGGAAAGGCGAGCGCCGGTTTCGCCGAGTTCCGGACGATTGGATGCGGCGGCCTTGTCGGCGTCGTCCTGCAATTCTGCAAGGAAGCCCTTGATATGCTCGCCATGCCCAAGCGGCAGCTTGCGCGCCACGAGGTCGATGGCCTGAATGCCGTTGGTGCCTTCGTAGATCGGGGTAATCCGGGCATCGCGCAGCAATTGCGCAGCACCTGTCTCTTCGATGAAGCCCATGCCGCCGTGAATCTGGATGCCCAGCGAAGCGACATCCACGCCTGCATCGGTCGCGAAGCTCTTGGCTAGCGGCGTCAGTAGACCGGCGCGATCTGACCAGAACTGCTGATCCGCGCCCTCCGTTGCATGGCTCATATCAATGGCATGCGCGCAGGAATAGGTGATCGAACGGGCAACCTGCGTCAGTGCCTTCATGGTCAGCAACATGCGCTGGACGTCTGGATGCTCGATAATCGGGCTCATGCCTTGCTTAGGATCAGCACCGATGGCGCGGCCCTGCTTGCGCTCCTTGGCATAGGCAAGGGCCTGCTGATAAGCGGCCTCGGCAACGCCGACACCCTGAATGCCGACCAGAAGACGCGCATTGTTCATCATCGTGAACATGCAGGCTAACCCACGATTTTCCTCGCCGATCAGGTAGCCGACGGCACCCTGTTCTTCATCCTTCACGAAACCATCGCCATAGATCATGGTGCAGGTTGGCGAGGCATGGATGCCCATCTTGTGCTCGAGGCCAGAGCAGAACAGATCGTTCCTGCGGCCAAGCGAGCCGTCATCGTTGACGAGGAATTTTGGCACGAGGAAAAGCGAAATGCCCTTCGTCCCGACCGGGGCATCGGGCAGGCGCGCCAGCACCAGATGCACGATATTGTCGGTCAGGTCATGCTCGCCATAGGTGATGAAAATCTTCTGGCCGAAGATGCGGTAGCTGCCGTCACCGGCGCGTTCCGCACGGGTACGCAGTACACCAAGATCGGAACCGGCGTGCGGTTCAGTCAGGTTCATCGTGCCCATCCACTCGCCGCTGATGAGCTTTTCGAGATAGATGTCCTTCAACTCCTTGGAGGCGTGCTTTTCGACCGCTTCGACGGCACCCATGGTCAGTGTCGGCGCGATGGCGAAGGCCAGCGTGCCGGAGTTCCACATTTCGCTCACTGCCACCGACATCATCGTGGGCAGGCCCTGACCGCCATATTCCGGCGTGCCGGTCAGCGAGTTCCAGCCGCCTTCGATCCAGTCGCGGTAAAGCTCTTTCCAGCCCGGCGCGGTGGTGACAACGCCGTCCTTGACGGTCGCGCCATGCTTGTCGCCGGTGATGCGTAGAGGCTCGACGCGCTCTGAGGCAAACTTGCCAGCTTCTTCCAGAATGGCAGCGGCAAGATCGGCGGAGAATTCGGGGAAGCGGTTGTCATCGAGGGCTTTCTCCAGCCCTGCAACCTTCATCAGCGTATGGGAAATTTCAGAAACCGGCGCGCGATACATCTTTCCTCCGAATATGTTTCGCGGACTTCTCCTCAGAAGCCCACCCTGCGCCGGCGCGTCATGCAATCCGGCAGGAGCCATTTTGGCTGTTCAATACAAGAGCTATCGGCTTATTACGTAAACGTCAATATAATGCAGCCGCTTCATAGCCATTTGTATGGAGGTGAACGAACCGGGCATTATCCGCCTGTGAGGACCGAATCTCGGCGGTTACAGATAATGCTGTCGAGGCTATTTCTTGTGGGCTTGGGTTTCCCGTTCCACGGCGCGCCAGCCAATATCGGAGCGATAGAAGCCTTCCGGCCAGTCGATGAGCTTTACGGCTTCATAGGCGCGCGCCTGTGCTTCGGCGACTGTGTCGGCAATGGCGGTGATGTTGAGCACGCGGCCTCCGCTGGCAACGATGCTACCGTCCTTCTCCGCTGTTCCCGCGTGGAAGACCTTGACGCCATCGATGCCTTCGAGCTTGTCGAGGTCGCGGATGACGCTACCCTTCTTCACATTGGACGGATAGCCTTCCGCAGCCATTACTACAGTCAGCGCAGGCTGGTCTTTCCAGTCGAGAGATACCTGATCCAGCTTGCCGTCCACAGCAGAATTGATGAGCGCGAGCAGGTCGCTGTTGAGGCGCATCATTAGAACACGGCATTCCGGATCACCGAAACGGGTGTTGTATTCGATGAGCTTCGGGCCGTCCTTACCGATCATCAGACCGAGGAACAGGATGCCGGAGAATGGTGCGCCGATTTCGGCCATACCGTGCATGGTTGGTTCGATCAGTTCACACATGGTGCGTTCGACGGTTTCCGGCGTCATGACCGGAGCCGGAGCATAGGCACCCATGCCGCCTGTATTCGGGCCGGTATCGCCGTCGCCGACGCGCTTGTGGTCCTGCGCCGAGCCGAGCGGCAAGGCGGTCTTACCGTCGCAGATGCAGAAGAAACTTGCTTCTTCGCCGTCCAGAAATTCTTCGACCACCACTTCGGCACCGGCAGAACCGAATGCGCCCTCGAAGCAGGCATCCACCGCGTCGAGCGCTTCATCCAGCGTCATTGCAACAACTACGCCCTTGCCTGCGGCAAGACCGTCAGCCTTGACGACGATGGGTGCACCCTGTTGGCGGATATATGCCTTGGCCTTTGGCGCATTGTTGAAGCGGCCATAAGCGCCTGTCGGAATATCGAAGCGTGCGCAGAGATCCTTGGTAAAGCCCTTCGATCCCTCAAGCTGCGCTGCGGCCTTGGAGGGACCGAACACACGGATGCCCTCTGCGCGCATGTCATCGGAAAGGCCAGTCACAAGTGGCGCTTCTGGTCCAACGATGACGAGGTCGATCTTCTTGCTCTTGGCGAACGCAATCAGGGCCTGATGGTCATCGACACCGATGTCGACTAGTTGCGCGACCGTCGCAATGCCGGGATTGCCGGGAGCGCAATAGAGTTTTGTCAGTGACGGAGAAGCGGACAGTTTCGGGCCAGAGCATGTTCACGACCGCCAGAACCGATTAAAAGAACTCTCATTGCTTGCTCCGTCTTCGCCGGGGTTATAGTGATGGCTGCATATATCAAGGATTTCGCCATGTCACAGCCCGAACTACACGGATCGATTCAGTCACGCAATGCGCAAGGGCGTGTAAAGGATGCTCCATCGGGCCATTGGGTATATAAGCTGCTGCCGCATTGGCTCTGGCCCTATGCACAGCTCGCCCGCTGGGATCGTCCGATTGGCTGGCAGCTTCTGCTCTGGCCATGCTGGTGGTCGGCAGCGCTGGTGGCAGGTGCGGGCGCCAAGCCGGCGATGGCGCACGGGTCGTCATGCCTTCGATCTGGCATCTCGTTCTGTTCCTGATCGGTGCCATTGCCATGCGTGGCTCCGGCTGCACCTATAACGATCTTGTCGATCAGGATATTGACGACAAGGTGGATCGCACGCGTTCAAGACCGCTGCCTTCGGGGCAGGTGACACGCGGTCAGGCCAAGATTTTTCTGGTTCTGCAGGCGCTGGTTGGTCTTGTGGTGGTGCTGCAGTTCAACTGGTTTTCTATCGGGCTTGGTATTGTCTCGCTTCTAATCGTCGCCGCTTATCCTTTCATGAAACGCATTACCAACTGGCCGCAATTCGTGCTTGGTCTTGCGTTCTCATGGGGCGCACTCATGGGCTGGGCTGCGGTGGAAGGTTCACTCAGCCTTGCACCGGTGCTTCTTTATATCGGCGCGATCCTGTGGACGATCGGCTATGATACGATCTATGCGCATCAGGATAAGGAAGACGACGCACTGGTGGGCGTGCGCTCTACGGCGCGCCTGTTCGGTAAGCACACCAAAACGGCGCTGATGATCCTCTATGGCGGCGCTATTGGTTTCTTCGCGGCGGCTTTCGCTGTGGCACAGGTGCCGATGCCAGCATTGGCCGGATTGCTCGCAGCGGGCGTACATCTCTATCGTCAGATCATCGTGCTTGATATCGACAATCCCGATCAGTGCCTGAAGCTGTTCAAATCCAACAATATCGTTGGCTGGTTGATTTTCCTCGGGCTCGTTCTTGGAAGTCTCTGGGTGGCGGTCAAGCCGCTGGTATAAATAAGAAGGCCACCGTGTCCGGCGGCCTTCTTATTATCGGATTACGGATAAAGCCGTTCCTTGTTCCAGTCGCCCTCTGGCGTCGGGCGTGTGAACAGAACGCGGTCATGCAGGCGGAACGCCCTGTCATGCCAGAATTCAATCGAGACCGGACGAATACGGAAGCCTGACCAGTAGGACGGGCGTGGAATATCGCCAATGGCATATTTTGCAGTATATTCTGCAACGGCCTTTTCCAGCGCAAAACGGCTTTCCAGAGGGCGTGATTGCTTGGACGCCCGGGCGCCGATGCGGCTGCCGCGTGGGCGTGAAGCGTAGTAGGTGTCGGCCTCGGCGTCGCTGACTTTCTCCACCGCGCCGCGCACGCGCACCTGACGTCGCAACGTCTTCCAATGGAAGCACATGGCAGCCTTTTCCGCCGACAGGATTTCCTTGCCCTTGGTGCTCTCATAATTGGTGTAGAAAACGAAGCCCTGTTCGTCGAAATCCTTCAGCAACACCATGCGCACATTGGGCAGGCCATCGGGATCGACTGTTGCCAGCGCAACCGCATTGGGATCGTTCGGTTCGCTCGCTTTGGCGTCAGCGAGCCAGTCGGCGAAAAGTTTGAACGGCTGGGAGGATTCGGTGAAGTCGTCGCTTGCGTTTGTCATTTTGGATATTTCAAAAGCCTGTCGGAATTTTGCGGACCATCCAGCAATGGAATCCCCGCCAAAAGAAACCCCAATGGGGCGGGTCGGGAGGGAGCTTCTTCCATAACCGGCATTTTGTCCATGGTTTAACTGGGATGCGTCGTCGCAGGACCCGGTCCGGCTTTACTTAGCGGGCAACTTCTTATAGGGCCCAGTCAAGGTAGGGACTATGCCAAAACTCGATTGTTTGACGCCTTATATTGTAATTTTCTTAAATTCGATCAGATTGCAATCATGGCCTTTTGCTCGGTATCATCGGGCACGCCATCGAGACCTCGCTGAACATCGCTGCATGGGTGGGGAGTTCGACCAGTCGCTCTATTTTGCTATCGAAAGTTATGCGCTTGTCTGTGTGATCTATAGTGGCATGATCTGGAATTTCGGCTTTATCGCCATGGCGATGAACCGCCTGCATGGCAATATGGTCAAGGTAGCAGAAACGGATGAGCTGACCGGACTTCCAAACCTCCGTCATTTCATGAAAAGGCTGGCAAGGGCCGAACTTGCATCCAGTGAGGACGGGATAACCTATACCGTCATGCTGATCGATACCGATAATTTCAAGCAATGGAACGATACATACGGCCATGGGCTGGGCGATTAGGCGCTCGCGCATTTTGCCGATGTGGCGGTCGATGTCCTCAATCGACGCGGTGTGCTGGCACGCCACGGCGGCGATGAACGCGTCATGTTCTCCTCCTCCTGAAAAGTAGCTGGCCACCAGTTGAGCGGACCTCTGTCGATCAGGATTCAGAAAACCGGGAACATCGTCTGACAGTTGAATAAAGTGCGGAGTTGGGCGTTGTGCTCCGATTCCGATTTGTTTACCTTTCCGGCACACTGCTTGTTAACTCAAGTTCACTCATAATCCCTGCATCTTTAGCGTGTAAAAATAAGGGAATAGCGTTGGCTGTCGAGACGCTTCGCCACAAGGACAATCTCTGGAGCCTTAGCTGCGGCGCAAATGCGCTGCGCACGACCGCGATTGGCATATGCATCTTCTCGCTTGCCGGTTGCGCCATGGGTGGCGTGAGCATTGAAAAAGCCGTTCCTGATTCTTCTGCTATCACCGGATCGGTGAAACAGTCGCAGCCGGTTGAAACCGATTCCGGCAAACTTTCCGATCAATCCGCGATTAAGAACGTTGTTTCTGCGCTCAATTTCACGGAATGGGGCAAGAAACCTGTACCATGGGCCAATCCCGATACGGGCAGCCGGGGCACGATCACCACGATTGCCGAGAACAGCAAGAACAACCAGCTTTGTCGTGAATTCGAAACCTCGCGTGAAGCTTTTGACGGTGTCTCCATCTATCGCGGCGAAACCTGCATGCAGCGCGGCGGTCAATGGACGGTCACTTCTTTCGCTCCGATCTGAGGGTCCGATCCCAACAATCACCTGTCGGTCTGCCGCTTTTTGATCCACCCACCGAAAAGAAAACTCCGGTTTGACTGGAACTTTTCCGGCGGTGCGCATATTATGGGCAACGAGTCATACTTATCTCACAGTTATTTTCCTGAAAGAGGAACTATATGCGCGATCCCTATAGCGTGCTGGGCGTCGCCAAAACGGCGAAGCCAGAGGAAATAAAATCGGCTTTCCGCAAACTGGCAAAAAGCACCATCCGGATCAGAACAAGGATGATCCGAAAGCGCAGGAGCGCTTCGCAGAACTGAACGGGCCTATGAAATTGTGGGCGACAAGGACAAGCGTGGTCAGTTTGACCGGGGCGAGATCGATGCCGAAGGCAAGCCCGCCTTTCAGGGGTTCACCGGCGGACAAGGCTTCGGCGGCGCTCACGGTGACCCGTTTGCCGGCTTCCGGCAGGGTGGTGACGGCAACAGTCACTTCGAATTCCGTTCTGGTCCCGGCGGCTTTCAGCGGGGCGGCGGTTTCGGCGGCGCGGAAGATATTCTGAACGACCTTTTCGGTGGTGCTTTCGGTGGGGGCGCCCGTGCTGGCGGTGCGCGTCAGCGTGGCCCGGCCAAAGGGAGCCGACCTTTCCGCGTCCATTAATATTACACTGGAGCAGGCGGTCGGTGCGGAGAAGGTCGAAGCGATTTTCCCGAATGGCAAACACCTGAAGATCAAATTGCCGAAATTCGTCGAAGACGGTCAAACCATTCGGCTGAAAGGGCAGGGTGAGCCGTTGATGGGTGGAACAGCCGGCGATGCGCTGGTCACTATACACTTCAAGGCGCATCCGCGGTTTCGCCTCGACCAACGTGATGTCCATGTCGATCTGCCGGTCGAGCTTGCCGACGCGGTTCTTGGCGGCAAGCAGGAAGTCGAAACGCTGGATGGGCGTATCGCAGTCAAAATCCCGGCCCGGTCGAGTTCCGATCGCGTGCTGCGCCTGAAAGAAAAAAGGCCTCCCGTTGAAAGCTGGCGGGCGCGGCGATCTCTACGTTCATGTGCGGATCATGCTGCCGGAAGGCGGCGACAAGGAACTGGAAGAATTCCTGCAAAAGCGCAAAGTCGCTTGAGCTCTACTTCAATCGTTTAAAGCCGGGTGTTGTCTCTTTGCGGCAGTAAAGTGACAATGCCCGGCTTTTTCACCGCAATTGCTTGAAGGAGAGCCGAGCCTGTGCGATAGGGCAACAAGTTAATTGTTTTCAATGAGGACCCCTAATGACCGCACAGTCAGGTTTGTTGCAGGGCAAGCGTGGATTGATTCTGGGCGTCGCCAACAACCGCTCCATCGCATGGGGTATTGCCAAGGCCGCTCGTGATGCAGGCGCAGAGCTCGCATTCACCTATCAGGGCGATGCATTGAAGAAGCGTGTCGAACCGCTGGCTGAAGAGCTTGGCGCATTCGTGGCAGGACATTGCGATGTGGCTGATGCTGCCAGCATGGACGCTGTTTTTCGAGACGCTTGAAAAGAAGTGGGGCAAGCTCGATTTCGTCGTGCATGCCATTGGGTTTTCCGACAAGGACGAGCTGACGGGCCGTTATGTCGATACGTCGGAAGCCAATTTCACCAACACGATGCTGATCTCGGTCTATTCGCTGACTGCGATTTCGCGTCGCGCGGAAAAGCTGATGGCTGACGGTGGCTCGATCCTGACGCTGACCTATTACGGTGCCGAAAAGGTCATGCCGAACTATAACGTCATGGGTGTTGCCAAGGCTGCACTCGAAGCAAGCGTGAAGTATCTGGCGGTTGATCTCGGGCCTCAGAACATTCGCGTCAATGCGATTTCGGCTGGTCCGATCAAGACGCTGGCCGCTTCGGGCATCGGAGACTTCCGCTATATCCTCAAGTGGAACGAATACAACGCGCCGCTGCGCCGTACCGTTACCATTGAGGAAGTGGGCGATGTCGGCCTTTATTTCCTTTCCGACCTGTCCCGTTCGGTGACAGGCGAAGTCCATCACGCGGATAGCGGCTATCATGTCATCGGCATGAAAGCTGTTGACGCTCCGGATATTACGGTCGTGAAAGACTGAGGCAGCGAATACAAAATCCCGAAAAGTTGACCGGCTTTTCGGGATTTTTTTCTTTGTTTCCCGCTGCGGGAAGTTATCCAGATTATTCATCGACGGCAGATAGAGGTAGGGCTGTGGCTCGAGAGATTATCTACTTTTCGCGTCACGGCGAGACAGACTGGAATGTTTCGCAGCGTATTCAGGGGCAGCTCGATATCGATATCAACGATAATGGGCGCAGCCGTGCCGACCGCAACGGCGATATGCTGAAGTCGCTGATCGGCGATGGTGCGGGCTTTGATTTCGTGGCAAGTCCCCTGCGACGCACGCGCGAGACGATGGAACGTATCCGTTTGCGCATGGGTCTTGATCCTTACGAATACCGCACCGACCCGCAATTGATGGAAGTCAATTTCGGCGACTGGCAGGGCTTCATGATGGAAGACATTGCCAAGGAGCGCGAAGACCTTCTGGAAGCGCGCGCTCGCGACAAGTGGAATTTCGTGCCGCCGGGCACAACCGCCGAGAGCTATATGGGCCTGTCGCGCCGCATTGGACGCTGGGTGGAAGCCGTTGAATGGCCGACTGTCTGCGTGACGCATGGTGGCTGCATCCGCACGCTGTTTTACCTTTATGGCGATATGGATGGGCACGCCGCTGCCAATCTTTCCATCCCGCAGGACAAGATTCTGAAGTTCGCAAACGGCAAGCTGGAGTGGGTTTGATCCGGCAAATCAGTCTATAGTGACCGTGAACAAAAATTTTGCCAGCGGTGGAGGCGTTTATGCCCTTCGAACGTTTCGCGGTCATATCGGATATTCACGGTAACAGCGACGCGCTGGCTGCGGTGCTGGCCGATATCGATGCTTTGCAAATCCAGACGATTATCAATCTCGGCGATCATCTAAGTGGTCCCTTAGCCGCGCGTGAGACAGCAGATATGCTGATGGCGCGAGAAATGATCTGCATTCGTGGCAATCATGATCGCTGGCTTGTCGAAAAATCTGTCGCGGATATGGGGCCGTCGGATCGGGTCACGCGCAAGCAGCTTGATGACCGACACATCGAATGGTTACGCGCGATGCCTGCAACGCGCGCTCTAGCTGACGGGCGGATATTCATCTGTCACGGTACTCCATTGAGTGATACCACTTACTGGATGGAGAAAGTGACCGCGAACGGCGAAGTCGTTCTGCGAACCCGGGGTGAGATCGAGGCAGAGGCCGAAGATATCGCGGCGTCGCTGATCTTTTGCGGCCATACGCACACACCGCGGATAGTTCGCCTTGGAGACGGGCGATTGTTGGTCAATCCGGGAAGCGTGGGTTGCCCCGGTTACGACGACGACCAACCGGTGTCGCATATTGTCCAGACTGGCAATCCTAATGCATCTTATGCGGTCGTAGAACAGAGCGGAATGGGCTGGCAGGTGGCGTTGCGCAGTATTCCCTACGATGCGGCCCGCATGACCCGGATGGCGGAAAAAATTGTCGTGCCGATTGGGCGCGTGTCGTTAGAAGCGGCTGGCTTCAGCGAACATGAAAAAGAGCGGCTTATGAGCCGCTCATTCTCTTTCTGGGGGCGTGCTTACGGCGCTTCCTGAATGTCGGTGATGAAGCGTGTGCTGTCGACCATATCGTAGATGATGAGGACCTTCATGCCCTTGTTGATCGCGCTATAATCGAACTCGCCGGGCAGTTTGTAAGTCTGGCCGTCATCCAGCGTTATGGTTTCGCTGTCCTTGTTGATACCGGTGATCTTGCCTTCGGCATCGTCTGCCATCGCTACTGTCGAAAAAGCGATGCCACGATGAGAATTATTCCGACCAGATAATGCATGACTTTCCGTTCCTTTGGTTGTGCCTCGGGTTGGGTTGTCGCCTGACCGATTCGACACGATTGTCGCTACTACGTATTTTGGCGCGCCGCGCCGCATATCCCACAATGTAGCGTGCGGAATGTGTCAAAAAAAATGCCGGATATCGATCTTCAGAAGGAAATTTTGCGTCACGGGGAGCTTGATTTGACCGGCGTCAAAAGCTCAATAAAACCGGCCCGTAAAAAGCTGCTCTTTCCTTGACCCACTCAGGACAAGGACAATTTATTCAGGCGTCGCGTATGTCTCACAATAGTTTCGGTCATCTGTTCCGCGTAACCACGGGGAAAGCCACGGTCTGGCGCTCGGTTGTGTAGTTGACGGCTGCCCGCCCGGCATCACGTTCACGGAAGCCGAAATTCAGGCCTTTCTCGACAAACGCAAGCCCGGCCAGTCCAAGTATACCACGCAGCGCCGCGAACCCGATCAGGTGCGCGTGCTTTCCGGTGTTCTTCTGGGCGACGACGGCGTGACCATGACGACGACCGGCACACCGATCTCGATGATGATCGAGAACACGGATCAGCGCTCGAAGGATTATGGCGAGATTGCACGTCAGTATCGTCCCGGTCATGCCGATTATACCTATGACGTCAAATACGGCATTCGTGACTATCGTGGTGGCGGACGTTCGTCTGCGCGTGAAACGGCGGCCCGTGTTGCCGCTGGTGCCATTGCACGCAAGATCGTGCCGGGGCTTGAGGTCAAGGGTGCACTGGTTGGCATGGGCGTGCACGGTATCGACCGCCGCCGCTGGAACTGGGCGGAAGTAGACAACAATCCTTTCTTCTCGCCGGATGCAGGTTCGGTTGAACTGTTCGCAGACTATCTCGATGGCATTCGCAAGAGCGGATCATCGGTTGGCGCAGTCATCGAGATCGTCGCTGAAGGCGTTCCTGCAGGCATAGGTGCGCCGATCTACGGCAAGCTTGATCAGGATATTGCCAGCCTGCTGATGTCGATTAACGCCGTGAAGGGTGTAGAAATCGGCAATGGTTTCGAGGCTGCCCGTCTTACCGGCGAAGAAAATGCCGACGAAATGCGAATGGGCAATGATGGAAAGCCGCTGTTCCTGTCCAATCATGCGGGCGGCATTCTGGGGGCATTGCGACAGGCGCGCCGGTTGTAGCGCGTTTTGCGGTCAAGCCGACCTCGTCGATCCTGACCCCGCGCCGCTCCATCGACAAGGACGGCAAGGAAGTGGATGTGATGACGAAGGGTCGTCACGATCCATGTGTGGGTATTCGTGCCGTGCCGATCGGCGAGGCAATGGTGGCCTGTGCGATTGCCGATCACTATCTTCGTCATCGCGGCCAGACTGGCCGCATCTGAACAACTTGAGGCCAGACTGGCCTTCTCTGATTGAATTAGGCCGGACTGGCCATATCTGACTGACGATTGGGCCCGTTGGTTGTCTGACATATAGAGGTCGAAATGAGCTATAATCAGAAACAGGTCGTGGATGCTCTTCGCGCTTTCGAGCGCGGCGAGATCGTTGTGGTTATGGATGATGACGGGCGCGAGAACGAAGGCGACCTGATCGTTGCAGCCGTGCATTGCACGCCGGAGAAGATGGCCTTCATCGTTCGCCATACGTCCGGCATTGTTTGCACGCCGATGACCCGAGATGAAGCCAAGCGTCTCAATCTCGCGCCTATGGTCGCCGAAAACGAATCCGCTCACACCACGGCGTTCACCGTGACGGTTGACTACCGACATGGCACGACGACAGGCATTTCGGCAGAGGACCGCACATTGACCGTGCGCAATCTGGCGAACCCAAATGCCGGGGCTTCGGATTTCGTGCGTCCCGGCCATATTTTCCCGCTGGTCGCCCGCGAAGGCGGGGTTCTGATGCGCTCCGGCCATACGGAAGCCGCTGTCGACCTCTGCAAGCTCGCGAATCTGCCGCCCATCGGCGTTATTTGCGAGCTGGTCAATGATGACGGTTCCGTCATGCGCGGTCCGGACGTAAAGGCTTTTGCTGAAAAGCACACACTGCATCGGGTTACAGTTGCCGACCTCATCGCCTATCGCCAGCGTAAGGAAACGCTGGTCAAGCGCATTGGCGACGCGTCGGTCAAGACGTGTGCGGGCGGAGCTCATGCCTATACCTACGAACTGCCGTGGGAACCCATGCAGCATGTAGCGGTTGTGTTTGGCGATATTCGTGACGGTGAGGAAGTGCCGGTCCGCCTGCATCGCGAGGATGTGCTGAATGATGTCTTCGGTAAGGGGGGCAGCAACCTCGATGCCATCATGGAAAAGATGGGCAAGGAAGGTCGTGGCGTGCTGGTCTATTTGCGCGAAGGCTCCGTCGGCGTGCGTTCTGATCACCACGACACCCGCGCTCGCGATGCAATGCAGAGCGAGCATGAAAGCTATGCCGAAGCGGTTGCCCGCGAGGAGGAATGGCGTCAGATAGGCCTTGGCGCGCAGATACTGAAGGATCTCGGAATCACATCAATTGTGCTGCTGGCCTCGCGTGAGCGCCACTATGTCGGCCTTGAGGGTTTCGGAATCCACATCGCCCGTACCGAAATCATCTAACCTCGTTTCAGACAGAGCTGGCGCATGGCCGTGATGGTCATGTGCCGGTGAGATGTTATAGTGAAACTATGACGACAAGGCTTTACTGGCATCCGATCTATCTTGAACATCTGACCCCGCCCGGCCATCCCGAGCGCCCGGATCGTATCCGGGCCTTGATGAGCGAGTTGGAGGGGCCGGATTTCTATCGGCTTGACCGTGTGGACGCACCACGCGCCGACGAGACAGCAGCGCTTCTTGCGCATCCGGAAGAACATCTGGAAGCCGTACGCGCCAGCATACCGGAGGCCGCTTCGGACGAGGAAGCGCCAGCGCCCGTGATGAAACTCGACGGCGACACCTATGTCAGCCCGAAAAGTCTGGATGCGGCGCTGACGGCAATTGGCGCGGCAACGGCGGCGGTCGATGATGTCTTTACTGGTGCTGCAAACAACGTCTTCGTTGCAGCCCGCCCGCCCGGACATCATGCCGAGCGTTCCACTGCGATGGGTTTTGCCTTTTCAACAATGTTGCGATTGCTGCCCGTCATGCGCAGCAGCGCCACGGTGCGGAGCGTGTCGCTATCATCGATTGGGATGTCCATCACGGCAACGGAACGCAGGATATTTTCAAAGACGATCCAAGCGTCCTGTTCTGTTCGACGCATCAGTTTCCCTTGTATCCCGGCACGGGTGCGAAGGATGAAACCGGCGTCGGCAACATCTTCAATGCACCGCTTTCCCCGATACCGGAAGTCGCGAATTCCGCGAGGCATTTAATAGTCGTGTATTACCCGCCTTGGACAATTTCCGGCCAGATTTGATCCTTATTTCGGCGGGCTTCGATGCTCATTTTCGCGATCCGCTGGCCGAGCTCAATCTTGACGAAGCGGATTTTGACTGGGCGACAGGCAAACTCATGGAGCGGGCAGAAAGGTTCTGCGATCACCGGCTAGTGAGTGTGCTTGAAGGTGGATATGATCTAGAGGGCTTGTCGCAGTCCGCGTCTACGCATATTACGCGGCTGTTGAAAGGATGAATCATGGTAACCGAACCGTCCAACGCCGACATTACAGTGATGAGCTTCGAGGATGCGTTGAAGCAGCTTGAGAAGATCGTTGACGATCTGGAGCGGGGCGACGTGCCGCTGGAAGAGTCCATTCGCATCTATGAGCGTGGCGAAGCCCTGAAAAAGCATTGCGACACGCTTCTGAAGTCCGCCGAGGACAAGGTGGAGAAGATTCGTATTGGTCGCGACGGCCAGCCGGTCGGAACCGAACCGCTGGATTCCGAATAATTCCTGTCAGAACAGTGTTTTGAGTTGGGTGAGGTAAGGCGCAAGAATCCCGCTCAGCATGTAGGGGCCTAGACCCCAGACCAGTGTCCATCCAGCAGCCCCGACGATATTGGCCGCCAGAAAATGCAGCGGGTTCATTTTCATTGAACCCGCAACGATGCCGTTGAGCTGTCGCAGGAGCACGACGAAACGCGCCGTTGCGACGACGTAAATTCCCTTGCTGTCGAAAATTTTCTCGAACTGTTCCAACCGTTCAGGCGTCAGTTTGACGAGGTGTCCGTATCGCAGTATCATGCGGCGACCACCGAAACGGCCGATCAGGTATCCGGTGGAGTCGCCGAGCACGGCGCCGATGAATACCGCAATCAGTACGACTTCGATGTTGAGCGCTCCATGCAAAGCAAGCAGCGAGCCTGCGATGAGTGCGCTTTCACCGGGCAAGGGGCGCCGAAAGATTCAAAATATACGATTACGAAAAGCGCGAGCGTGCCATAGGCTGCAATATATGGTTCCAGAAAGCTCATTGATTGGCAGGTCTTTCGGCCGACAGAACTAAAAAGGCCCCGGACGAGCCGGAGCCTGAAATCTGTAACTATCACATCAGCCGATGGAACGCTTGCCGGTAATTGCGTGGTATACCCACAACACGATTATTGAGCCGACGATCGCGATAACAAGGCTTATCGGATCGAATGCGCCAGTGACGCCGCGTCCAAAAAGCTGAGACGAGATAACGCCGCCGACGATGGCGCCGACGATGCCGAGAGCAATATCCGTGAACAAGCCCCGGCCACTTTTATTAACGATCTTGCTGCCGATGAAGCCGGCAATCAAGCCTAGTATTATCCAGCTTATAACAGACATCTAATATCTCCCGATGCGTAAATACACTTTTGCATCACGCACTTAGGAAATTTTCACACTGCTACAAAATTTGCAAGGTATAATGCTTGTCAAATCGGGAAACCCATTTAACTTTAACTTACCGAATGCACAGTTGGCATCGGATAACAGGGAGTATCGTGTGATGGGAAGTTATGACGACAACTCAGGCAATTCGCCCATTCCCGGCGGAAGCCTCGCGAAACCGGTTCTGATTGCGCTCGGCGCCCCTGCTGATCGGCAAGATGCTGAAGGGTAATAGCGAAGAGACGGAAGCCACACAGGCGCAGCCGGTGCCAGTACCGGATCAGTCGCAAGCGGGCGGCGGCCTGCTCGGGGGTATCCTTGGCGGGCTTGGTGGCCTGCTCGGCGGCGCGGCAGCTGGAAATGCCTCCGCAGCTCCCTCAGCTCCGGGTTCACTTGGCGGAGGACTTGGCGGCCTCCTCGATCAGCTGAAACAGGCGGGTCTTGGTGAGAAAGTGGATTCACGGGTCGGTCAGGGAACCAATCATTCAATCGAGCCGGGTCAGCTTGGCGACGCAATCGGCCAGAAAACGCTGAGTGAGATTGCTCAGCACGCCGGTATCGACCAGCAGGAACTTCTGGATCAGCTATCCCGGTTCTGCGGGATTGGTGGACAAGCTGACAACGAACGGACAAGTGCCAGACGCAAGCTCGCTTTCCAAGCTGCTACAGGGACGCTGACAGAGTTTGCATCTTGATCGAACCGCACCGCTTGTCGGTGCGGTTTTGTTTTGGAGTTACATTCGATAAAATGGCATCGCCGTTTATCTAGGAACGCGTTGCGAAAAGTGGGAACCGGTCTTGAGGATGTACGTCAAGACAAACAGCTGGAGTTGCGTTTCATGAGTTTCTTTCCGTGTCCTGATCCGGTTCTTGGCGACAAGACGTCGGTAGACAGCATCGAAACGCTGGTCATTCCACGTACAAGCGACATCGGCGGACTGGAAGTGCGGCGAGCCTTGCCGACAGTGCGACGCCGTCTGGTCGGGCCGTTCATTTTCTTTGATCGCATGGGACCGGCTGTTTTGCGAGATGGTGATGCGTTGGATGTGCGCCCGCACCCGCATATCGGCCTTTCGACCGTGACCTATCTGTTCGACGGCCATATCCGCCACAGAGACAGTCTCGGCACGGAAATGGTTATTCGCCCCGGTGACGTGAACCTGATGACCGCCGGTCGCGGCATTGTGCATTCCGAACGATCGCCGGAAGAGGAACGCAACGGACCATTGTCCATTTCCGGCATTCAGACTTGGCTCGCGCTGCCTGATGCGCTTGAAGAAATCAGCCCGGAATTTTTTTCACACCAATGCGCCAGACCTGCCGGTGATGGAGGATCGCGACTTCTCCGGTCGGCTGATCATGGGATCGATGCTTGGGGTGAAATCTCCGGTGATCCAGCATGCGGATACGCTTTATGCAGATATTCGCATAAAACCAAACGGGCGCTTCCCGATCGTTCCGGTGGCCGAAGAGCGCGCCATCTATACCCTGCAGGGCAATGTCGGCATCGGCGGCGAAGTGTTTCCGCCGGATCGCTTGCTGGCGTTTCGTCCCGGCGACGATATTGTCGTGCAGGCCGGACCGGAAGGCGCGCATATCATGCTTTTGGCGGTGCAACTCTTGGTTCGAAGCGCTATGTATGGTGGAACTTCGTATCCTCTTCACGGGAGAGGATAGAACAGGCCAAGGAAGAATGGCGCAGTGGTCGTTTCGATATTGTGCCCGGTGACGAGCAGGATTTCATACCTCTGCCTGAATGAGGTGAATTGGGTTGGGCTGTAGGACACGATGTCCCGCCCTGCTTGATCCTGTCGCGTTGCTGCTGTACCGACAACAAAACCGAACCAGAAACAGGTTGTTTCAATGTCCCGACCCACGACCCCATTGCTTGACAAGGCACCGATTCCGGAAGCCCTGCGCGCATTGCCGGAATCCGATCTGCCGCAGTTCGCGCAGGAACTGCGTGCCGAGTTGATCGACGTGGTTTCGACCACCGGTGGACATCTGGGAGCGGGACTGGGTGTTGTTGAGCTCACAGTAGCATTGCACCATGTCTTCGACACACCGCACGACCGTATCATCTGGGATGTTGGCCATCAGGCCTATCCGCACAAGATTTTGACCGGGCGCCGCGACCGCATCCGCACATTGCGCCAGACGGGCGGCCTCTCGGGTTTCACCAAGCGTAATGAAAGTGAATATGATCCTTTCGGTGCTGCGCATTCATCGACGTCGATTTCTGCTGGCCTCGGCATGGCGGTCGCCTCCGATCTTTCGGGCGAAAAGCGCAATGTGATTGCAGTTATCGGCGATGGGGCGATGTCCGCAGGCATGGCCTATGAGGCGATGAACAATGCCGGTGCGCTCGACGCGCGCCTCATTGTCATACTCAACGACAACGACATGTCGATTGCACCGCCGACCGGCGCTATGAGTGCCTATCTGGCGCGTCTTGTCTCCGGCAAGACCTATCGCAGCGTTCGCGAGGCCGCCAAGCAGGTTGCCAAGAAACTACCGAAATTCTTGCAGGACAAGGCCCGCAAATCGGAAGAATATGCGCGTGCCTTCTTTACTGGCGGCACCCTGTTCGAGGAGCTGGGCTTCTACTATGTTGGTCCCATCGACGGCCACAATCTGGACCATCTGCTGCCGATCCTGAAAAACGTACGTGATACGCAGGAAGGCCCGGTGCTCATTCATGTGGTGACACAGAAGGGCAAGGGCTATGCGCCCGCAGAAGCCGCAGCCGATAAATATCACGGCGTTAACAAGTTCGACGTCATTACGGGAAAGCAGTCGAAGCCACCTGCAAATGCGCCGAGCTACACCAAGATTTTCGGCACGAGCCTGATCGAGGAAGCCCGTCACAACGACAGAATAGTGGCGATCACCGCCGCCATGCCGTCGGGCACCGGGCTTGACCTCTTCGGTGAAGTGTTTCCGCAGCGCACATTCGATGTCGGTATTGCCGAGCAACATGCCGTGACCTTCGCTGCCGGTCTGGCCAGCGAGGGCTATAAGCCGTTCTGCGCGATCTATTCCACCTTCCTGCAGCGCGGCTACGATCAGGTCGTGCATGACGTGTCGATCCAGAATCTGCCCGTGCGTTTCCCTATCGACCGTGCCGGACTGGTGGGAGCCGATGGTCCGACCCATGCAGGTTCATTCGACACGGGCTTTCTTGCGGCTCTCCCGGGTTTCGTTGTGATGGCTGCGTCGGATGAGGCCGAGCTGCGCCATATGGTGCGCACGGCTGCCGAATATGATGAAGGCCCGATCTCTTTCCGCTATCCGCGTGGCGACGGTGTCGGTGTTGATCTGCCAGAACGTGGGCAATTGCTGGAAATCGGCAAGGGCCGCATCGTGCGTGAAGGTACAAAGGTCGCGCTCTTATCCTTCGGAACGCGCTTGCAGGAATGTCTTGCCGCCGCCGATGAGCTGGGTGCTGCCGGTCTTTCCACCACGGTTGCCGATGCGCGTTTTGCCAAGCCGCTCGATAACGATCTGATCCGTCGTTTGGCACGCGAGCATGAAGTGCTAGTGATGGTGGAAGAGGGCGCTGTCGGCGGCTTTGCTTCCCATGTGCTGCAATTCCTTGCAACTGACGGCCTTCTTGATCGTGGCCTCAAGGTGCGGGCTTTGACCTTGCCGGATAGCTATCAGGACCACGGCAAGCCGGATGCTATGTATGCCGAGGCCGGTCTCGACCGGACAGGCATCGTGCATGCGGTGTTCGCAGCTCTTGGCCGTGAGGCTGTTGCAGCGCCGTTTAGCGCCTGACCGATGAGCGGAGAAACGAGCGACAAGAACCTGCGGCTCGATCAGCTGCTGGTGGAGCTTGGACTGTTTGCAACGCGTTCGCGGGCGCGTGATGCGATCCAGCGCGGCACGGTCAAGGTGGACGGCAAGCCCGTCACCAAGCCGGGCCAGACGGTTTTGCGCACCGCAAAGATCGCCGTGGATGATCCGGCGAGTGCTTATGTCTCTCGCGCTGCCTTGAAGCTCATTGCGGCGCTTGACCATTTCGAGCTTGATGTGAAGGGGCGCACCGCGCTCGACATCGGTGCCTCGACGGGCGGTTTCACGCAAGTTCTGCTGGAGCGCGGCGCAAGCCACGTTCTTGCCATTGATGTCGGCCACGACCAGTTGCACGAGACACTGGGCGCCGATTCACGCGTCACCAGCAAGGAAGGGCTCAACGCCCGCGCGCTGGAACTTATCCACCGGATGGACGCGAAATCGATTGCGTGGTTTCGGATGTGAGCTTCATTTCGCTGAAGCTTGCATTGCCTCCGGCATTGGCCTTTGCGCAAAAGGTGCTATCTGCGCGCTTCTCGTAAAGCCGCAATTTGAAGCGGGCCGCGAGGCTATCGGCAAGGGCGGTATTTTGCGCGACCCGAAAGATGGCGCGCGCATAGCAGAAGAACTGAAATCGTGGCTTGAGACGCTACCCGGCTGGCGTGCGCTCGGCCTTTGCCCCTCGCCCATCGAAGGTGGCGATGGCAATCTTGAGTATCTCCCCGGCAGGAAAGAAGGACCGATGACGACGCAGTTAACAATCCGCTCGATTGGTGCGGGCGGCGATGGCGTCGCCAACCTTCCTGATGGCCAGATTTATGTCCCCTTCACACTGCCGGGTGAAGTCGCCAATGTTGCGCGCGACAAGAACCGCGCGACGGTTATGGCGCTCCTCGAAACATCGCCCGAGCGTCAGGCATCAGCCTGCCAGCATTTCGAGGATTGCGGCGGCTGCGCGCTGCAGCATTGGCAGGACGAACCTTATCGTCTGTGGAAGCGCGAACTGGTTGTCTCGGCACTGAAGGGGGGATCGACACGGAGGTTGCACCGCTGGTGGCTTGCCAGCCCCGCACACGCCGCCGTGCTGTTTTTGCGGCGCGCAAGACGGAGATGGGCGTGTTGCTCGGCTTCAACCGTCATCTCAGCCATGAAATCATCGATATCGTCGAATGCGCGGTAACCGTTCCGGAAATCATTGCGCGGCTTGATGATCTACGTGAAGTCGGGGCTCTGATTGCACCGGGTTCCAAACCGTTCAAGCTGGCTGCTACGCAAACGGAGTCCGGCCTTGATCTCGCGGCAAGCGGTTGTGGCAAGCTGAGCGATGAGCAACGGCGTGCGCTGACCGCGCTTGTCATGAAGAAGGGCTTTGCCCGCCTTTCGCATGAAGGCGAAATCATTGTAGAGCCGAAGAAGCCGCTCATTCATTTCGGCAAGGTTCCGGTTCCGGTTCCGCCCGGCTGTTTCTTGCAGGCAACGGCCAATGCTGAAGAAGCAATGGTGCAGCTTGTTCTGGACCATGTCGGTAAAGGCCAAGCGTGTCGCGGACCTGTTTTGCGGTGTCGGAACATTTGCGCTGCGGATTGCGGAAAAGGGCGCAGTTCATGCCGTTGAAAATGACGCACTGGCTCTCGCTGCTCTCGATCGGGGCGTGCGCCATGTGCAGGGACTGAAGCCCGTTTCAGTCGAACGTCGCGATCTGTTCCGCCGTCCGCTTATGCCGAAGGAATTACTGCCCTATAACGCCGTGGTTTTCGACCCTCCGCGCGCAGGTGCGGAAGAACAGGCACTTGAACTGGCAAAATCCAAGGTGGAAAAGGTTGTCGCGATCTCGTGCAATCCGGTGACGCTCGCACGTGACCTCGCCATTCTGGCGAAGGGCGGCTATCGCGTTACACGTGTCACGCCGATTGACCAGTTCCTCTGGTCGCCACATGTAGAGGCCGTAGCGACGCTGGTGAAAAGGTAAGCGTTTAAGCCAAAGCCCAATCCACCGCCGCTTCGGCGTGCAGTTGCGTTGTGTCGAATACCGGCACGGGGCTATCCTGCTGCCCGATGAGCAACATGATTTCGGTACAGCCGAGAATGATAGCTTCGGCCCCGTGCTCGACTAGACGACTGATGACAGCACGGTATTTTTCTCGTGACGTATCGCGTACTTCGCCGACGACCAGTTCGTGATAGATGATGTCATGCACGGTTTTGCGGTGGGCTTCATCGGGCGTCAGAACCTCTAGCCCGTGTTTGGCCGCAAGGCGGCCTTTATAGAATTCCTGCTCCATCGTGAAGGCGGTGCCTAACAACCCGATTTTGGACAAGCCTGCGGCTTTGATCTTTTTTGCCGTAGGGTCAGCAATATGCACAAGCGGGATCGATGTGGCGCTTTCGACGTCAGCGGCCATTTTATGCATAGTGTTGGTGCAGATCAGGATGAAATCCGCGCCGCCCTTTTCAAGGTTCTGCGCGGCCTCGATCATGAGCACGGTCAGCTCGTCCCATTTGCCTTCATGCTGAAGATGCTCGATCTCACCAAAATCCATCGACCACATCAGGCTTTTGGCCGAATGCGTGCCGCCGAGCCGTGCGCGGACTTCCTGATTGATGATGCGATAATATTCCTGCGAGCTTTCCCAGCTCATCCCGCCTATCAGCCCAATCGTCTTCATCAATCCCTCCCGGATAAAATTAAGGGCGGATCGCTCCGCCCCTGTCATTCGGCCATGTATGGCATTCGGTCATGTATTTTGGGCGAAAGCTGCGATTACATCTTTTCGATGATCTTCTGGTCGCCTTCATGCGCCTTGCCGTTGGCGGCGATAATGGCGGGAACGATGTCCTCCGCCTTGTTGATGACAAGCGGCTTTACCGGTGTGCGGTGTGCAGGAAACCTTCCGCCGTCATATGCTCCAGAAGCGAGAGCATAGGCTGCCAGAAATTGTTGATGTTAGCGAACACCATCGGCTTGCGATGCTTGCCGAGCTGCGCCCAGTCATCATTTCCACGATTTCCTCAACCGTGCCAAGCCGCCGGGCAGCGTGACGAACGCATCCGACTTCTGGAACATGAGGTGTTTGCGTTCATGCATGTCGCCGACAACGATGAGTTCGGTCAGCTGTTCGGCCTTTTCAAGGCTTGCTTCCTTGTCGAGCAGGAAGGTCGGGATGATGCCGGTGACTTCGCCGCCGGCTTCCATCACGCCTTGCGCAACCGCGCCCATGATGCCGCGCGTGCCGCCACCATAAACTAGGCGCAGACCATGTTCGGCAATGGACCGGCCGAGCGTGACGCCCGCTTCGCGATAGATGGGATTCAGGCCCGTGGACGAGCCGCAATAAACACAGATGGATCGAATCTCAGACATGATTTTTTCTTGTGCGCTTTTGACCTTTCAGCGTCAAGCGTCTGCGATTTCATTTTGCAGTGAAGATTGCTACCAGTGAGACGTATACATCAGGTTCGGGTGGACATTCGCAGTGATTGTTATATCTCAATCCGTATGTACTCCAGATTGAGAAGTGGATTGGATATGAAGAACTGGGTTGTGTTTCTCGGGCTCACCTTTGCCGCATCATCCGCATCGGCTGGCGAGATCAACATCAAACTGCCGGACAATACCGAAGTAACGACCAACTCTGTTCTGTATAAATGTGGCGAGAAAAATGTCTCGGTAACCTACTACAATGCCGGTGATGTTTCGCTTGCTGAGCTGGAGCTTGACGACGAGACTATCGTCGCTTCCAACGTCATTTCAGGGTCTGGAGCCAAATATGCCGGTGGCGTCTACATCTGGTGGACCAAGGGCGAAACGGCCGATCTTTATAACCTTATGGAGGATCCGGACCAATCAAAGCCGACAAACTGTGTAGAACAGTAACCTAGCTAATAAAATGCCTCGTACCTTTTGCTGTTTCGGTGCAGATTCCTTGTAGGGGCAAGCCAAAAGCTATAAACCCGCTATTATAGTCTCTGGCGTGGATTTCGAAACGAAATGCAAAAGAACAGTTTAGGATTGCTCGGTATCGGGCTCGTCGCAATCGTCGCCGGGCTCGGCCTCTATTGGAATGCGACACGATCCCGCGTTGAGGCGCCGCAACCTAATGCCACTGCGCCAGCTTCGAGCAATGCGCCAGCGCAGCCAGAAACAACACCATCCGAGACGAAGAGGCCAGACGCTGCCGGGCCTGCTGGTGACGCTTCAGCAAACGATGCGAGCCCGCAAGGCGCGCAATCCGAAGAGCCTGCCAAGCAGGCTGATGCCACTCCCGCAGAGCAGGCAGACAACACACCGGTTTTCGATCTTCTTCGCGTCGAGCCTGACGGTTCGGTCGTGATCGCGGGCAAGGCGCTCCCCAATGCTGATGTTGAGGTTGTCGCAGGTGCCACTGTTGTCGGCAATGCCAAGGCCGGAGCCAATGGCGATTTTGCCATTGTTCTGGATAATCCTTTGAAGGCGGGTGACCATCAGTTGGTCTTGCGTTCAACTGGAACGGATAACAACGTTGCCACCTCTGCCCAGACCGCCATCGTGTCGGTGCCTGAAACCAAGTCCGGGCAAGTGCTGGCGTTGGTTGAGGAGCCGGGGCAGGCGAGCCGCCTGATTACCAAGCCGGAAACAGCAAAGAAGCTGCAGGACAATGCGGAAGCTACCCCTGAAGCAGCAGACAAGCCAGCGGCCAAGCCTGCTCAGGATTCGCCGATTGCCATCGAGGCTGTCGAGATTGAAGGCCGGGCTGTTTTCGTGGCGGGTAAAGCCAAGGGCGGCAATCGCGTGATTGTCCACGCCAACGATACATTGCTTGGCGCAAGCCTCATTTCGCCTGAAGGCCGTTTCCTTGTGCAGAGCAAACAACCGCTCAGCGTTGGTGATTACATCATTCGCGCCGACCTGCTCGACAATGCCAATCAGGTTCTGGCCACAGCCCGCGTCCCGTTCCGTCGGGAAGCTGGCGAGAATATTTCGGCTGTTGCTTCCGACACGGACGGTCAGGCGGCGGCTGCATCGGAAGCGATTGGTGATGAGGCCGCTTCGTCCGCAGCCCCGCTGCAGAAAGTCGACGGCTCTGTCATCATTCGGCGTGGGGATAATCTCTGGACGATATCCAAGCGCGCCTATGGTAAGGGGACGCGATATACGACGATCTACCTCGCCAATCGCGACCAGATCCGCAATCCAGATCTAATCTGGCCGGGGCAAGTATTTAATATGCCGAAGGCACCTTTTGGGCGATGGGGAGGCCAAGCGCCAGTTGAAAGATAGCGCTAACTGACGACGAGTTCACGGAATTGCGCGGCTCTCAACGCAGGGGGCGCATTTCAACAATGAGCGTCACTCATGATAGTGTGTTTCCGGTTTGGCGCTATTTTCTGGAATGAACGTCTCCAAATCTTGAACTTTATAGTATAATCGTATATCGTCGATATACGATGAAGATAGTGCTGGACAAAAACTCGACCGAAACTGTCGCCGATCTGGCGCAGCTTGGCATTGACGATGAAGCGGCAGCGCGCATTTGCGCCGCGCTGGGCCATCCTGTTCGCATCCGAATTATCCGCCAGTTGATGATGGAGGACGCCTGCTGCTGCAAGGATATTGTCGGCAAGCTCGACCTTGCTCAATCGACGGTTTCCCAACACCTCAAGGTCCTCGTGCAGGCCGGTCTTATCGATTATCGGCCCGAACGTCAGTCCTCGCGTTACAGCGTCAACTGGCAGCAACTAAACGCTGTTCGCACGCATTTTGCTTCCTTTAAGAGCAGATGCTGCGGCTAGAGTATGTCTCCCGAAAGTGGGAACCGGTTTCGGGATAAAGACATACGTAAAACAAACGGATAGAGCATCCCGAAAAGCCCCAAGTGGATTTCGGAAGAGATGCGTCAATACAAATAGATAGAGCGATGACGGAGTTTCATCTCATACGAAATCGCTTGAGCCCACCGACTTGAAAGAACGCACCATGAGTTCCCCAAAACGGTTTCCGCCGACTCCGGCGAGACGTTCAAGACACTGCGAAATCTCTGGCCCTATATGTGGCCGTCCGACAGGCCCGATCTGCGCATGCGCGTTGTGTGGGCCACGTTCTATCTGGTGATTTCCAAGATCGTGCTCATCCTCGTGCCCTATTTCTTCAAATGGGTGACGAATGCCTTGACCGGTCAATTGAACCCGCCGGATTATATTCCACTGTTTCTGGTTGGCGCAGTGATGCTTGTGCTGGCTTATAACGGCGCCAAGATCGTACAGGCTGGCCTCAATCAGCTTCGCGACGCATTGTTTGCAAGTGTCGGGCAATATGCAGTACGCCAGCTGGCTTACCGAACTTTCGTGCACATGCACCAGCTTTCACTCAGGTTCCATCTTGAACGGCGAACGGGTGGGCTTTCGCGGGTTATCGAACGTGGGACTAAGGGCATCGAAACGATTGTCCGTTTCACGATCCTCAACACGCTGCCCACCATTCTTGAATTTGCGCTGACGGCGGTGATTTTCGCATTCGCCTATGGCATTTCCTATCTGCTCGTGGTCGCGGCAACGGTCTGGCTCTACACGGGTTTACAATCAAGGCGAGCGACTGGCGTATCAACATTCGTCGCGAAATGAACGACTCCGATACGGATGCCAACACTAAGGCAATCGACTCGTTGCTCAATTTCGAAACTGTCAAATATTTCGGCAACGAGAACATGGAAGCCAAGCGCTTCGATGCCTCGATGGCACGTTATGAAAAAGCGGCTACCCAGACACGGACGTCACTTGGTTGGCTGAACTTCGGTCAGGCCGTCATCTTCGGTGTCGGCATGGCGGTGGTCATGGTCATGTCAGCGCTTGAAGTCCGGGCCGGGACACAATCCATCGGCGATTTCGTTTTCATTAATGCCATGCTTATGCAGCTGTCCATCCCGCTCAATTTCATCGGTTTCATCTATCGCGAAATCCGTCAGGGTTTGACCGATATTGAGCAGATGTTCGATCTCCTCGATGTGAAGCAGGAAGTCGTCGACAAGCCCAACGCACCAGCATTGGGAATCGATCACGGCGCAATTCGTTTCGATGATGTGCATTTCGCCTATGATGCGAACCGCCCGATTCTAAAGGGCATAAGTTTTGAAGTGCCGGCGGGAAAGACGGTGGCGATTGTCGGGCCGTCGGGTGCGGGTAAATCCACGATCTCACGACTGCTGTTTCGCTTCTATGATGTCCAGTCCGGATCGGTTTCCATCGACGGGCAGGACGTTCGCGATGTCACGCAGGAAAGCCTGCGCAAGGTTATCGGCATGGTGCCGCAGGACACGGTCCTGTTCAACGACACGATCGCTTACAACATTCGTTATGGCCGTCCTGACGCCACGAACGAAGAAGTGGAAAAGGCGGCTGAACTGGCGCAGATTTCCGGCTTCATCAAGCATCTGCCGGAAGGTTACCGGGCCATGGTTGGCGAACGTGGCCTCAAACTTTCGGGCGGTGAGAAACAACGTGTAGCCATTGCCCGCACGATCCTGAAGGCACCGCCGATCCTGATACTTGATGAGGCAACCTCCGCGCTTGATACAGCCACCGAGCAGGAAATCCAGTCTGCGCTCGATATCGTCAGCCGGGGCCGAACTACGCTTGTCATCGCGCATCGACTGTCGACCGTGATCGGTGCCGATGAGATCATCGTCTTGAAAGATGGTCTGATTGCCGAACGGGGCACCCACCGCGTGCTTCTCAAGCATAAGGGACTTTATGCGTCCATGTGGGCTCGTCAGCGCGAGGCGGATGAGGCGGAAGAGCGTCTGCGTCAGGTTCGCGAAAGTGACGAATTGGGTATCGTCAAACGTGGAGTTCCGGCGGCGGAGTAGGCAGTTTATCGGCGGTCAGTTATATCAGGGCGCGATCACGTGCCCTGACAGCCGTGAATAATTTGCGAAATGGATTTCGATTCTGAACAGGATGAGGTAAATAACGGCCAAACTCAAAGGAAGAGCGATGAGCCTTACTGACACCATCCGCAATACTTTCGTGCCGATCCATCGGGAAGGTTATCCGTTTATCGCGGGCTTTTTCGTGGTTTCCCTTATTCTTGGCTGGCTTTGGGACCCGTTGTTCTGGATCGGCATGGTACTGACCGTCTGGTGCATCTACTTCTATCGTGATCCGGAGCGCGTGACCCCGATGGACGATGATCTGGTCATCAGCCCCGCTGATGGCAAGGTTTCCTTCGTCGGTCCGGCTGTGCCACCAGCCGAGCTGGATTTTGGCGCTGAGCCGCGTATGCGTGTGTCGGTTTTCATGAATGTGTTCTCGGTTCACATCAACCGCTCTCCGGTTCGTGGAAAAATCGAAAGGGTCGTGCATCGTCGGCAAGTTCCTCAACGCGGAACTGGACAAGGCGAGCACGGAGAACGAACGTAATAGTGTTCTGATCGAAAGTCCTCATGGCAAGATCGGCGTCGTCCAGATAGCCGGTCTGGTCGCGCGGCGCATCGTCTGCTGGTCCAACGAGGATGATGACTTGTCCGTGGGCGAACGGTTTGGCCTGATCCGTTTCGGATCGCGCGTCGATGTCTATCTTCCGGCCGATGCGACCGTTCGTGTTGCAGTTGGCCAGACTGCAGTCGCCGGTGAAACCGTTCTGGCCGATTACGGCAGCGTGCGCGGCGAACCTGTGGTGCGGATCGGCTGAGCCGATGGAGACGCCTTTTCCGCCTTTCGAGCCAAATGGCCATGTCGATTCATCGCGCGGCCCCAAGCTGTCGCAGATACCGCTGCGTATCGTCATTCCAAATGTTATAACGGTTCTCGCCATCTGTGCGGGCCTTACAGGCATTCGCCCGGCTTTCGAAAACCGCTTCGAGCTTGCCGTTGTGATGGTCCTCGTCGCAGCCTTTCTCGATGGTATCGATGGGCGCGTTGCTCGCATGATGAAGGGATCGTCGAAGTTCGGCGCGCAGATGGATTCGCTCGCCGATATCGTCAATTTCGGTGTGGCGCCCGCTCTGGTGCTCTATGCCTTCATGCTCGATCAAGCACGCTCGTTCGGTTGGATTGCGGCACTCCTCTATGCCATTGCCTGCTGCCTGCGGTTGGCACGTTTCAATGTCATGCTGGAAGATCCGAACCGTCCAGCGTGGCAAAGCAACTATTTTATCGGCGTGCCTGCACCAGCAGGCGCCATGCTTGTCCTTTTGCCGGTTTATCTCGGTTTTCTCGGTTTGACCCCAACGCGAGGGCTCGCGTTCGGCGTAGCGATCTATACCGTAGCAATCGCGTTTCTGCTCGTAAGCCGCCTCCCGGTCTATAACGGCAAGTCCGCTGGAAGCCTTGTCCGGCGCGATATAGTCATGCCGCTCATCCTGTTCGTGGTTGTTTATGTCGCGTTCCTGATGAGCTTCACGGCAGACATTGAGCCTTACCGCACTTGCCTATCTCGCATTTCTTCCGTTCAGCTTGGCTGCTTGGAACAAGCGCGAAGCCGCCGACCGAAAGGCCGAGGAAGAAGCCGGCACCGAAGGAGAGGCGCCGTCAGGGGAAAACTGATGGCAATTCCTGCTTGATGAAACCAACGCGCTCCTCGACCGATGATTTTGGCAGGAGCGCGATTTCATATCCAAGTCGTCTGTAGGTTTTATCCATCGCCTCGAATGTGCGTACGGCTTCCTCGAAATCCTGCTTGCGTTCAGCATCCTGACCGAAGATTTCCGCCCATGGCGGCGCGAGGAAAACCGTTCTGTTATATCTGGTTTGTAGAGCGGCCTCTTCCATATGCTGCGGAACTGAGAGGTTACACAGCATCAGATAGCCAATCACATCCGGCACACCGCGGTCGAAGACGACTGTCCCGTGCTGTTGTTCTGCCATCGCGTGCGAGCGCATTTCCCATGAAAGCATCAACTCCGCAAAAAGCATGCGGTCGCTCGGGCAAAAAGCATTGCCGCCGATGGCGACCTGATCCTGAATGATGGCACGTCCAGCCTCCACTGTGCGGGAAACCCCTGCCTTTCGAGTGCATCGATCAGTGTGCTTTTGCCTGATCCGGGCCCACCGCTGATAATGATGAAATGCTGATAATCTTTGGTCATAAGTCCTCCAATAGAAAAGCGAACGCGCGTCAAATCAGTCGGCGCGCGATGAAGAGGTTTGGGAGTGGGAGAAAAGCCCGCGGAAAAAAAAGAGCCGTCAGGTGGCTAGGCGGGAAACATGAATAAGTAAATACATAGAACCGGCCTTGCATATTGGCAAGGCCGGAGGACGGAAATCAGCTCGGCAGATGATAGTCGAGGAAGCGATTCTGACGAACGTCGAAAAGCTTACCGCTAACTTCTAGGTTCGGATCGGCGAGCTTGACGATCTTTTCGGCAACCGACTGCGGTGTTGGCAGCGTCTCCGGATCTTCGCCCGGCATGGCCTGCGCACGCATTGCCGTGCGTGTGGCGCCCGGATTGACCGAGTTGATCTTGAGCTTCATCTGCTTTGTTTCTTCTGCCCAACTGCGTGCCATGACTTCGACAGCAGCTTTCGAGGCAGCGTAGGGCGCCCAGAAAGCCCGGCAGGTATGCGCTACGCCGGAAGAGAGGAGAATGGCACGGCCAGCATCAGAAGCACGCAGCAGCGGATCAGTAGACCGGATGAGGCGCCACACGCTGGTGACATTAACGTTCATGACTTTCTCGAAAGTCTTGGCCTCGACATGGCCGATCGGTGAGATCGTGCCAAGAACGCCAGCATTGGCAACCATGATATCGAGCTTACCCCAACGCTCATGAATGGAGCCGCCGAGGCGATCAATCGCTTCCATGTCGGTAATATCGAGAGGCACCAGCGTCGCATTGCCACCGAGCTTGCGGATATCATCGTCCAGCTCTTCAAGGCCGCCGACAGTGCGTGCGACCGCGACTACATGTGCGCCGCGTTTTGCCAGTTCAAGTGAAAGAAAATAGCCAATACCGCGCGATGCGCCTGTTACCAGTGCGATGCGGCCCGTAAGGTCGATGCTCATCTAGTCCCCATTTGTCATGCAAACACAAGAAACAGGCAGCCTTTTGGGCCACCTGTGTGAAGAATTGTGCGATCAGCCGTTGCTTGCGAGCAGCGACAGCGTGTGCACATTGCTCTCGCCTTCCTGATCAAGGAGGCGGGTCGGATATTCGCCGGTGAAATAGTGATCGGTGAAAGCCGGCGCGTTCGGATCACGTGGATTCCCGCCAACGGCCGTGTAGAGCCCGTCAATGGAAAGAAATGCCAGAGAATCCGCACCGATGTAACGACACATGGATTCGGGTTTTCGTGCTGGTTGGCCAGCAGCTTATCGGCATGGGGGTGTCGATACCGTAGAAATCCGGATGGTAAATCATTGGACTTGCCACGCGGATATGCACTTCCTTTGCGCCTGCATCGCGGATCATCTGAACAATCTTGACGGAAGTGGTGCCGCGGACGATGGAATCGTCCACCAGCACGACGCGCTTGCCTTCGATCATGGCGCGATTGGCCGAATGCTTCAGCTTGACGCCCAGCGCACGAATTTGCTGCGTTGGTTCGATGAAGGTACGGCCCACGTAATGATTGCGGATGATGCCGTATTCGAACGGGATGCCGCTGGCCTGAGCAAAACCGAGAGCGGCCGGTGTGCCGCCATCAGGGACCGGCACGACAACATCAGCTTCAATGCCGGCTTCCTTGGCAAGCTCCATGCCCATCTTCTTGCGCGCGACATAGACGCTGCGACCGCCGACGACGGAGTCGGGACGGGCAAAATAGACATACTCGAACAGGCAGAGCCGTTCCGGCTGTGGATTTTCAGCCTTGATGGAATCGACGGTGATGGAGCCGTCCTTCTGAATCTCGCAAATGACCACTTCGCCATTTTCGACGTCGCGAACATATTTCGCGCCGATAATATCGAGCGCACAGGTTTCCGAACAGAAGATAGGTTTACCGTCGAGTTCGCCCATGACAAGCGGACGGATACCGATTGCGTCACGCGCGGCAATTAGCTTGGTGCGGGTCAGCGCCAGCATGGCGTAGCCGCCTTCGACCTGACGAATGGCATCGACGAAACGGTCGGACGAGGATGCATGTCGCGAACGGGCGATCATATGTAGTACGACTTCCGTATCGGATGTCGCTTGAAAGATTGCGCCGGAAGCAATCAGCTGCTTGCGCAGCGTGATGCCGTTGGTGAAGTTGCCATTGTGGGCAATGGCGATGCCGCCGACTTCCAGTTCCGCGAACAATGGCTGCACATTGCGCAGGATCGTCTCGCCGGTGGTGGAGTAGCGCACATGGCCGATCGAGCGATCACCGGGCAGGCGGTTCAGCGTCGCGGCATCGGTAAAATGGTCGCCGACAAGGCCCATATGGCGTTCGGAATGAAAACGGCGATTGTGATAGGAAACGATACCGGCTGCTTCCTGCCCGCGATGCTGAAGGGCATGCAGGCCCAATGCGGTCAGTGCGGCTGCGTCTTCATGGCCAAGAATGCCAAATACGCCGCACTCTTCATGCAGGGTGTCTTCATCCAGCATAAAGGAGGCATTTTCAGAAGAATGGCTGGTCATTGCCGCAAGGCCTTTCGATTGCAGAGGCAACTAAAGCGCCTCTCTATCACAAGATGGCTTTTTGTTAAAAGCGAAGAGTTCACCGCTACGTCGATATAGTCTCATGAACATTAGTATCGCACGATGTCCACGAATAATCTCGCAAATTCCCGCCTGAAATATGATCGCGGAACCGAAATGACAATGTCTGACGGTCAAGTGGGCTATATTACCTTATTCGTTTTTCGCTTCCGGAATTGAAAAAGCCGCCAGCGAGGCTGACGGCTTCTCGATTTCTCGGAACCCCTTATTGCTGTGCAGGCGTATCGTCCGGAACCGGCGCTTCTTCCTGCTCGCCAGAGGCCGGAGCATTTTGTTGTGGCTTGAACTTGTCGATCATCTGGTCGGGATTAGCCGGCAGAAGGTCGATCAGCTGCTGGCCGAACGAATCGAGCATTGGCTTCGATTTCGCATTCGTTACCCGGGCTGGCTGGTTTGTCGGGACGAGCCAGTTGAAGAACAGCATGGCAACGACAACGAGAAGTACGCCGCGCACGCCGCCGAACAGAAAGCCGAGTGTGCGGTCAAGCGCACCGATACGGCTGTCGATGATGAAATCGGCGATCTTCATCGTAATCAGCGATACAACGATCAGCACGACGAGGAAGACCGCGCCAGCGGCGGCAATCTTTGCGATGGTTTCGTTGTTGATATAGGGCTGCACGAAAGGCAAAACCGGCTGGTAGAAGAGATAGGCTGCAGCGGCCGCTGCCGCCCACGATACCAGCGACAGCACCTCGCGGGAAAAACCGCGCACCATCGCCAAAACGGCTGAAACCAGCGTTATCCCGAGTAGAATTCCATCAAGCATGGTTATCGGCATTCTGCCTGTCCTCAGTTATTATGCGCAATTACTTTAATACGCAGGGCAGTCAAAGATGCTGGAGCTTATCACCGGAAGGTTGACAGATTCTTCCAGTCATAAAACTCCAGATTTATTGCGTCTTTCCGGATCCTGAAGCCGCGATGCGGGCAACAAGGTCGGGCAGAGCCGAAGTTTCCATTAGCCGGAAGTTACGATCTTTCCAAAGTTCGCCACTGCCGCCGGGCACTTCTGCCTGCCGGAAACCGAGTTTTTCGGCTTCCTTGAGCCTCTGTACTGCATGCGTTACCGCGCGAACAGCACCGGAAAGGCTGATTTCGCCGAAATAAACACAATCTGGCGGAAGGGCAATACCGGCCATGGATGAAACCAGTGCAGCGGCCACCGCTATATCGGCGGCAGGCTCGCTGATACGATAGCCGCCAGCCACATTCAGATAGACATCGTGCTGGCCGAAACGAACGCCGCAATGCGATTCGAGCACGGCGAGGATCATGGCAAGGCGTCCGCCGTCCCAGCCTACGACCGCACGACGCGGGGTGCCGAGGGAGGGGGGCGACAAGCGCTTGTATCTCCACCAGCACGGGGCGCGTTCCTTCCATGCCGGCAAAGACTGCCGCACCCGGAGCCTTGGCGTTGCGCTCGCCAAGGAAAAGCTCGGAAGGGTTGGAAACCTCGCGCAGTCCGCCATCGGACATCTCGAAGACACCGATCTCGTCGGTTGGGCCGAAACGGTTCTTTACCGTGCGCAGGATGCGATAGTGATGTCCGCCTTCACCTTCGAAATAGAGAACGCCATCAACCATATGCTCGACCACGCGGGGCCTGCAATCTGGCCGTCTTTGGTAACATGTCCCACCAGCACGACTGCGGAACCCGTCTGCTTGGCATAGCGGATCATGGCTTGTGCCGACGAACGTACCTGCGTGACCGTGCCGGGAGCAGAATCTGCCATATCGGTCCAGAGTGTCTGGATCGAATCGATGATGACGAGATCGGGGCGCTTTGTATCTGAAATGGTAGCGATGATGTCTTCAACATTGGTTTCGGCGGCAAGCTCCACCGCCGAAGATGCCACGCCCAGACGCTGCGCACGCAAGCGTATCTGTGCGACGGCTTCTTCGCCAGAAACATAAACAATGCGATGGCCACGATTGGAAAGGGCAGCTGCTGCCTGCGTCAACAGCGTGGATTTCCCAATACCGGGATCACCGCCGATCAGAAGGGCGGAACCGCGCACGAACCCACCGCCCGTAACCCGGTCAAGCTCGCTGATACCGGAAATGATGCGCGGCGCATCTTCAATGTCGCCGGACAGAGACGTCAGGGCGACGGCCCGACCCTTGCGCTTGGACAACATGGCGCCGGGCCCAGACCCGATACCGCTATTGGTGCCTTCCTCGACAAGCGTATTCCACTCGCCGCAGGAGTCGCACTTGCCTGCCCAGCGCGAATGAACCGCACCGCAATTCTGGCAGATGAACTGAACGCGCGCCTTGGCCATCAGACGCGCTCCATCTTGATCGTGATTTTATTATTCATACTGGTCCGGCAGATAGGAACCCTCGGCCAAATCTGCAAACCGTGTGAACTCAGACTGGAAGGCGAGCTTGACGGTGCCGGTCGGTCCGTGGCGCTGTTTGGCGATGATTACGTCAGCAGTGCCGCGCACTTTTTCAAAGTGCTGTTTCCATTCTTCATATTTCGGGTCGAATTCGTCGCGCGGCTCCGTGTTCTTGACGTAATATTCCTCACGGAACACGAATAACACCACGTCAGCGTCCTGCTCGATAGAGCCTGATTCACGAAGATCGGAGAGCTGTGGGCGCTTATCCTCGCGGCTTTCCACCTGACGGGAGAGCTGTGAAAGTGCAATGATAGGAACGTTCAGTTCCTTGCCGAGCGCCTTGAGACCTGTGGTGATTTCGGTGATCTCTTGCACACGGTTCTGTGCCGAAGCTTTCGACGAACCGGTCATCAGCTGCACGTAGTCGATCACCAGAACGTCGAGGCCTCGCTGGCGCTTCAGGCGGCGTGCACGCGCTGCAAGCTGCGCAATGGAGATACCACCGGTCTGGTCAATATAGAGCGGAATCTTCTGCATCACCTGTGAGCAAGCGACGAGCTTTTCGAAATCGGTTTCGGTGATGTCGCCACGACGGATCTTCGAAGAGGAGACTTCCGTTTGCTCGGAAATAATACGGGTTGCAAGCTGCTCCGCCGACATTTCGAGCGAGAAGAAGCCGACGACGCCGCCATTTACAGCTTTGATCGAACCATCGGCCTGCTGTTCTCCTTCATAGGCGTTGGCGATATTAAACGCGATATTGGTTGCAAGCGAGGTCTTGCCCATACCCGGACGACCGGCAAGGATGATCAAGTCGGAAGGCTGCAGGCCACCCATCTTGCCATCGAGCGTGTGGATGCCGGTTGAAACACCTGAAAGATGGCCGTCGCGCATGAAGGCGGCATTGGCCATGTCCACGGCTGTGGTGACGGCATCCTTGAAGGGCAGGAAACCGCCGTCATAACGTCCTGTTTCGGCGAGCTCGAACAGGCGACGCTCGGCGTCTTCGATCTGCTCCTGCGGCGCCATGTCGACAGGTGCATCATAGGCAACGTTCACCATGTCCTCGCCAATGCCAATCAGCGCGCGGCGCGTCGCCAGATCGTAAATCGCGCGGCCATAATCCTCGGCATTGATAATGGTGACGGCTTCGGTTGCGAGACGGGTCACATATTGGAAGATTGTGAGATCACCCACCTTGCCTTCGGTCGGCAGGAAGGTCTTCATTGTCACGGGATTGGCCATCTTGCCGACGCGAATGAGATCGGTCGTGATTTCATAGATGCGACGGTGCAATGGCTCGAAGAAATGGGTTGGCTTTTAGGAAGTCGGATACCCGGTAAAAGGCATCGTTATTGATCAGGATCGCACCAAGCAGAGCCTGTTCCGCTTCAATATTGTGGGGTGCTTCCCGATAGAGCGCATCCTTCTGGTCTCGCGCATCGTCGAGTTTGCGTACCGCCGCTTCCGCCATGATTCTCTTTTCCGTTCCTGATGCGACCAGCTAGCCCTCAAGCGATGCCAAACGCAACGCAGCTTCGGATGATTCCTGCTGGAAGAGAAAACCTATACCATGATTCACACTGATCCACAGTTCAGGCATTGCCTTTATGCACTTCCTATTGACGGAGATTGCGGGGAGCAATCGACGATACTAATCTTTTCCCACCCCAAAGCTCCCCGATCTGTGCGGGCATTCAAAGCAAAGCCCGGCTTATATTCATGAGGAATATTCATGCGACACCGTACCATTGCAGCCCGGCTTCTGACAGCATTGGCTCTTTTTTTCTTCATCAACTGCTTCATCGGCAGCCTCAGAACCGATCAAGGTCAGAGTGTTTATCGCCGCCATGTTCGAGATCGGTCAGAACAGTGGCGACCGGGCCGGCGAGTTTCAACGGTGGTATGAGCATTATTGGAAGGACGCGAAGCCCATCGAAGTCAGAGGGGCGCTGAAACCCGTTTATTGCAACGATGATGGTGTGTGCGGCTCAGTTCTCGGCATGGGCAAGGTGAATTCCTCGGCCAGCATGCAGGCAATCATGCTCGACCCGGCCTTCGACTTCTCCAAAACCTATTACATCTTGTCCGGTGTAGCCGGAACGCCGCCTTCACGCGGTACGATAGGCGATGTCAGCTGGGCGACGTGGCTTGTCGATTACGATCTGGGTCATCGTTGGGCGCCGGAAGAAGGCAAGTCGGGTGAACCGGTTTTCATGCCGCGGAAGGGCTATGAGGAATACCGTGTTTTCAAGCTTAATTCCGATTTGGTTGCGGCAGCACTCCGCTGGGTTCCAATGTCGAGCTTCGCGATTCACCCGAAGCTCAGGCCTATCGCATGCGTTACCCCGACAAGGCTGCACAGGCGAAACCGACTTTGAAGACGGGCACGCATATGACCGGAGATACATTCTTCCACGGTCCCGGACTGTCGAAAGAAGCACAGTATATAGCCAAGCTATACGGTGCCGACGACTATCTGGCCACCGAGATGGAAGCTGCAGCACTCGCGCTCGTTATCAAGCGGCAGCACGGTACAGACCGCATTCTCAGTCTACGCGGTTCGGTGAACTTTGATCAGGGAAATCCGAAAGAAACCACGCTGCAGCATCTGGATCCGGCACCGTGAAACGGCCGGTGGTTTTGCGGAAACGGTAGAGAACATCTACCTCGTCGGCGCCCCAGTCGTGACGGACATCGTTACCCATTGGGACAAATGGGAAGCAGGTGTGCCAAAGCCGGAGTAAGAATAGAAGAAGCGGGCTGCTCCAGCGGAGTGGCCCGTTCCTATGTCTAGCAGAAAGGCTTCATCTCAGGCGTTCATGCTTTTCTTGACCGCCCGACCCTCGCTGTTGGCACCTTTTGGTGCGCTGTCGAGGCGTTTGAGACGCTTTTCCTCAGCCTCGATATAGTTACGGGTCAGTGGAACGGATTGCTGCCTGTGGGCGATCTGAATGTGGAACACCATCATGTTCTGCCAGCGGAATGCGCTTTCCGATGCGGCCAGATAGAACTCCCACATGCGGCAGAAACGCTCGTCATACAGCGCCTTGGCCTTGTCACGGTTGGCCATGAAGGCCTCCCGCCAAGCCTTCAGCGTTTCCGCATAATGAAGCCGAAGGATCTCTACGTCGGTGACATAAAGGCCGGCCTTTTCGATATGCGGCATAACCTCTGAAAGCGCTGGAATATATCCGCCCGGAAAGATGTATTTACGGATGAACGGATTGGTCGCTCCCGGCCCGTCGGCGCGTCCGATGGCATGCAGAAGGAAAACGCCGTCCGGCTTCATCAGTCGCGCTACATGCTGGAAATATTCGGCAAAATGCCCGACCCCGACATGTTCGAACATGCCAACCGATACCAGCCGGTCAAACTTGTCGTTGATGTTGCGATAATCGGTCAGTTCGAACTTCGCGCGGTCGGACAATCCCTTCGTCCTGCGCACGCTGGTTGGCAATGGCATGTTGCTCTTCTGACAAGGTGACGCCGGTGACGTTGGCCTTGAGATGACGGGCGAGATAGAGGCCCATGCCACCCCAGCCGCAGCCAATATCGAGCACCCTGTCGCCCTCCTTCACCAACATCTTCGCAGCGATATGGCGCTTCTTGGCGAGTTGTGCTTCGGCGAGTGTGGCGTTTGGTGGATCGAAATAGGCGCAGGAATACTGCTTGTCGGGATCGAGAAACAGGTCGTAGAGTTCGCCTGAAAGATCATAGTGGCTTTTGATATTGTTTGAGGAACGCGAAATCGTATTCATCTGCTGAAAGCGACGGAAGAAGATACGCAGCTTCGCCGGGGCTTTCATCCACGGTTCAGTCGCTGCTGTCGGCCCGGTGTTCTCGAACACAACCTGAAGCAGCGTGTAGATGTCGCCGTTCAGAAATTCGATCTCGCCATCCATGAAACATTCGGCGAGTTTCAGTTCCGGGTCGATCGCTACGGCGCGCTCGGCGTGCTTTGTCTTGAAGTGTATATGAACTGGCTCACCAGTCTTGTCGCCGTACTGGGTACGCGCACCACTAGAATCGGTGACCGTCAGATCGCCGGTTTTAATCATATGCGAAAGAACAGTACGCATCATTCCATACATCGGCCCCATCTCCTTTTCAGGACTGAAGCTGGCGCACATCCATGCGTTTGCATGGCAGGCGGCGGTACATAAGTATCAGAGCCGCTCTGTCATCAGATTTTCAGGCAATAGCCCCTCGGTCAATCGGCCTCGGGAGTAATGCCCAAGCAACGCGGACGTTTCCGTCAGCACCCTCTCCAATCCAATACTAATATGCAGAATAGGGAGTTTTACCGATCTGAAAAAGAAAATGCCCGGCGGGGCCGCCGGGCACGATCATATAAAGTTTACCACGATGGGAATGCGCGGCGTCTGGCTGTGCGTTCCCCTAGATAATAGGTGGCTAAATTAAGCCTGATCTTCAGCTTCTTCCTCTTCGTCGAAAACTTCTTCCGACAGAGGCTGTTCTTCAATGCCGTAGATAGCTTCGATCGAGGTCAGGTCTTCACCCTTTGCCTGACGTTCGGCTTCTTCCGTCGAACGGGCGATGTTGACCGAAACCTGAACCTGAACTTCCGGGTGCAGCGAAATCGAGACTTCGTGCAGGCCGATCGTCTTGATCGGATGGTTCAGTTCAACCCGGTTACGGTGCAGGGTGAAGCCATTGGCCGAAATGATGTCGGCGATGTCGCGGGTCGAAACGGAACCATAGAGCTGGCCGGTTTCACCAGCCGAGCGCACGACGATGAAGCTTTCACCGTCGAGCTTGTCGGCAACGGCCCGGGCTTCGTTCTTGCGTTCCGTGTTCTGGGCTTCGAGCTGAGCGCGCTGGCCTTCGAACTTCTTCTTGTTGGCTTCGTTGGCACGAAGAGCCTTGCCCCGGGGAGCAGGAAGTTACGGGCATAACCGTCCTTGACCTTGACTGTTTCGCCCATCTGGCCGAGGCGGCCAATACGTTCCAGAAGAATGACTTCCATTGGAGTTTCCTTTCGAGTTTCTGATTCGGTTACTGACTGTCAGCTCCCGGCATTTTTCGAGACCGGCGCGCCGCGCGAGGTGTCGAAAAGTCCGAGAACCATGAAGATGAAAAGCAGGAATGCGAAAAGTATGATCGCAAAGTAGGCGAGCCATAGCGCTACCGGGCGCCACACCTTGCCGCGTGTGCGGAAATGCATGATGGCAAGGCCCGACATCATGAAACCAGCGCTAAGCGCGCCAGCAACGACGGTTGCGATCAGTCCGACGCCGCCGGGAAGAAATGCAACCGCAAGAGCAACCGCGAAGACGAGCAAGGCCGGGCGCGGCATACGCAGCGTAGCGGGCCAGTCGTCACGTGGTCGGCGTAGGCGCCCCGAGATAGAGATCAGGCGCTGTGCCAGATAAAAATTACCAACGAGAATCGCGAGGCAGGTTGCCGGCTGGATTGCCGGCAAGGCAACCATCAGGAGTGACGTGACATTGTTGCGAATGTCGTCGCTAGCCGTGAACTGCGGGTCGGCTTCGGCAACCCGGTCGATCAGAGTGTTCGCGAGTTCGCGCGCCATGTCCGGGCCGAAGCCGAGAATCGCACCGATGACGATGAAGCTGAGCGCCACCATCATGGCAAGCCGGAATACAATGTCTGAAAGCGGATACCAGACCAGAACATCTTTCGGTCCGCCGAGTTCTTCGGCTGGTCGTGCAAGACCGGATAGATAGGCGCCAGCCGCCGCTGGAATGAAGCTGGTCAATGCCATCAGGAGTGCTGCAAGCGGAACGGCGACAATGCCGACGGCAACCGTGGCTGTGGCAGCGGCAACGACACCGGCGCTCGAACCCCAGCCAAGGGCAACAACGAAGATGGGAAGTGGTGTCAGGAAGTAGAGAACCATGGCCATAGCTGCCATCGCGCCACCTTGGGCGATGACGCCGGACGACATCAAGGCCGAGGCAAGCCCCGCCAATATGCCGACACCGATAATGGTTCCATTGAATTTCATCAGTTTCGCTGTCCTGCTCCGGTCTTGCCGGTTCGTGCAGTTAGAGGCCGCTGCCCCAACTTGGGTTTTATTACGCCCGTTGCGCCCATCGCAATGAAGGAAAGGGGTTCGGGAGACAATCTCTGCGAGAATGCCTCCCGAAAGCTTGTTCTTACTTCACAACGTAAGGCAGCAGGCCGAGGAAACGAGCGCGCTTGATCGCCTTGGCGAGTTCGCGCTGCTTCTTCTGGCTGACAGCCGTAATACGGGAAGGAACGATCTTGCCGCGTTCGGAAATGTAACGCTGCAGAAGCTTGACGTCCTTGTAGTCGATCTTCGGTGCGTTTGCACCGGAGAACGGGCACGTCTTGCGACGGCGATGGAAAGGACGACGGGTCGGGATCTGATTGATATCAACCATAATTATGCTCCTTCACCAGCTTCGTTGTCGCGCGGGCGGCGCGGACCACGATCGCCACGGTCGAAACCGCCTTCACGACGGCGCGGACGATCGTCACCATCGCGTTCGCGACGGTCGTCACGGCGGGTGAGCATGGCCGACTGGCCTTCTTCGTGTTCATCAACGCGAACGGTGAGGAAACGAAGAATGTCTTCGTTGATGCGCATCTGGCGTTCCATTTCGGCAACGGCTGCAGCCGGAGCATCAATGTTTACGAGCGTGTAATACGCCTTGCGATTCTTCTTGATACGGTAGGTGAGGGACGCAGACCCCAGCTTTCGACCTTACCGACCTTGCCGCCATTAGCTTCGAGGACACCCTTGTACTGTTCGACGAGAGCGTCGACCTGCTGCTGGGAAATGTCCCGGCGGGCAAGAAGCACATGTTCATAAAGAGCCATTGGCTTTGCCTTTCTTCTGTTACAACATGCCGACACCAACGGCTAAGCCTCTGCGACTTCTCTTTTGCCGGAAAACCGGTGAAGAAAGGACGCTCACTGAGACGATCGAGAGCGGAGACACGGGAGGCAGAAGCGCTTGTGACTTCTACGGATGTTCGTGAATTTGACTGCACAAACAACCGGCCCTCCGTTCAGCCCCCAGCTGGTGCCGAGCAATGAACGGGCGGCTATTACGTGTTTTTCCCCGGCTTTGCAAGGCGCAAACCGCACAAAAACCGGGAAATACTTGACTTTGCTGCCCTCACTGAGGCACATCCCGCCAAATTGTGCATTTAATTGCAGGGCATGTCGGAAAAAAACGGATAACGGTTTCGACATTATCATATGCTTAACACCAGAACGAGGCATCAATGGCGGTAGCATTTACTTTCCGGGACAAGGCAGCCGGGCTGTGGGTATGGGCAAGGCTCTGGCCGAACAGTTCGCTGAAGCGCGCGCCGTCTTCGATGAAGTCGACGCGGCGCTGGGCGAAAAGCTTTCCGCTACCATGTTCGAAGGACCGGAAGATGTGCTGACGCTGACCGCCAATGCCCAGCCTGCGTTGATGGCCGTCTCGATGGCTGTGCTGCGCGTCATGGAAGCGCGCGGCTTTTCGTTGAAAGACAAGGTTTCCTACGTTGCCGGACATTCTCTTGGCGAATATTCAGCGCTTTGCGCGGCTGGAACATTCTCGCTTGCCGATACGGCGCGCCTCCTGCGTATTCGCGGTAATGCCATGCAGAAAGCTGTTCCCGTTGGCGAAGGTGCGATGGCGGCTATCATCGGCCCGGAACATGGCGACGTAGAAGTTGTCTGTGCTGAAGCCAAAGCATCCGGTTCGGTCCAGATCGCCAATGACAATGGTGGAGGACAGCTTGTCATTTCCGGTTCCGGGGCTGCAGTCGAGCTGGCTGCCAAGCTTGCATCCGAAAAGGGCGCCAAGCGGGCCATAATGCTCCCCGTATCTGCTCCCTTCCATTCAACTTTGATGGGACCTGCTGCTGACGCGATGCGTGAAGCACTGGCTTCGGTTGAAAAGCACAGCCCGATCGTGCCGCTCATCGCCAATGTGCGGGCAGCGCCGGTCACCGACGCCAACGAGATCGCTGATCTTCTGGTCGAACAGGTTACGGGTCAGGTGCGCTGGCGCGAAACTGTCGAATGGTTTGCGGCCAATGGCGTCGCCACGCTTTATGAAGTAGGGTCAGGCAAGGTTCTGACAGGCCCGCGCGCCGCATCTCGAAGGATGTGTCTGGTGCTGCCGTTGGCTCTGCCGAAGAAATTGAAGCAGCGCTTGCTGCTCTCAACGCTTAAGAGGGATTTCGCATGTTTGATCTGACTGGCCGCAAGGCTCTGGTAACCGGTGCAACCGGTGGTCTTGGTGAAGCGATTGCCCGCGCTCTTCATGCGCAGGGCGCAATCGTCGGCCTGCACGGCACCCGCGAAGAAAAGCTGAAAGAGCTTGCCGCTGAACTAGGTGACCGTACCTTCATCTTTCCGGCAAATCTTTCCGACCGTGAAGCCGTCAAGGCTCTTGGCCAGAAGGCGGAAGAAGAAATGAGCGGTGTCGACATTCTCGTCAACAATGCTGGCATCACCCGCGATGGCTTGTTCGTGCGCATGAGCGACGAAGACTGGGATGCTGTCTTGAACGTCAACCTGACGTCCGTTTTCAACCTGACGCGTGAGCTGACCCATCCGATGATGCGCCGCCGCAATGGCCGTATCATCAACATTACGTCGATTGTTGGTGTGACCGGCAATCCGGGGCAGGCAAACTATTGCGCGTCAAAGGCAGGCCTTATTGGCTTTTCCAAGTCGCTGGCGCAGGAAATCGCAAGCCGCAATGTGACGGTGAACTGCATCGCTCCGGGCTTCATCGAATCGGCCATGACCGACAAGTTGAACGAAAAGCAGAAGGAAGCGATCATGAGCAATATCCCCATGAAGCGCATGGGCGTTGGTGGCGATATTGCTGCGGCAGTCGTCTATCTGGCAAGCGACCGGGCAGCCTATGTGACGGGCCAGACCCTGCATATCAATGGCGGAATGGCCATGATCTGACCCTCCTTCTTCTCCCAATTATGGTATAAAATGCCTTAATACGGGGGTGGAGAAGGAAAAGGCGCTTTGCCTTTCAAGAAGCATGGTAATGCGCCCATCGAGAGTTGCGGCATTCAGAGTAGAAGTGCCGCGATCCTGTTCCGAAAGGAATATCCACAGGATGACTGTCCGGGCGGCTTCGCTCGAAACTTGGCAGACATCTTATAACTTGATTACAATCCTGCATGCCGCTAACCAAGGCAGAGCAACAAACACACAGGTCGAGGTTCCGACATGAGCGATACCGCAGAGCGCGTCAAGAAAATCGTTGTTGAACATCTGGGCGTAGATGCCGACAAGGTCACGGAAGGCGCAAGCTTCATCGATGACCTCGGCGCAGACAGCCTCGACACGGTCGAGCTGGTCATGGCTTTCGAAGAAGAATTCGGCGTTGAAATTCCTGACGACGCTGCCGAAACGATCCTTACGGTCGGCGACGCTGTGAAGTTCATCGACAAGGCTTCTGCCTAATCTGAACTTGGGCATTGGGCTGGGGTTCTCGCAAATCCCGGCCCTGCTTGTTTTAGTCGTTTCCCTTCGTCTTCATGATCGGAACGAATATGCACAAAGGCCGTTCAGCGGCCTGTTTGTGAATCTGCCGGAACGGTGATCGAAGATCGTGTTCGACATGGCAGGCTCCGGTTTCAACAATTGGAGCACCACCCCTTCCAGTCAGGCCCGGACATATGTTCTGTCGGTTAAAGCCTGCGGGGCGGTGTTCATGACAAAACAAAGTTTTAAGGGGTGGATATGAGGCGTGTCGTCATCACCGGTCTTGGTCTGGTGTCGCCGCTTGCCAGCGGTGTCGAAGAGACGGAAGCGTCTTATTGCCGGTGAAAGCGGTGCTCGCCGCATCACGGAATTTGAAGTTGATGATCTGGCCTGCCAGATTGCCTGCCGTATTCCGGTTGGCGATGGCACCAATGGCACCTTCAACGCCGACCTCCATATGGAACCCAAGGAACAGCGCAAAGTTGATCCTTTCATCGTCTATGCTGTCGGCGCTGCCGATCAGGCGCTGGACGATGCCGATTGGCATCCTGAAAGTGACGAAGACCGTGTTCGTACCGGTGTTCTCATGGTTCCGGCATTGGCGGTATCGAAGGTATTGTCGAGGCTGGCTACACGCTGCGCGACAAAGGTCCGCGCCGCATTTCTCCGTTCTTTATTCACGGGCGCCTGATCAACCCGGCTTCCGGCCATGTTTCCATCAAGCACGGACTCCGTGGTCCAAACCATTCGGTTGTAACGGCTTGTGCAACCGGCACGCACGCTATCGGCGACGCAGCCCGTTTGATCGCATTCGGCGATGCGGATGTCATGGTTGCCGGTGGAACGGAATCGCCGGTAAGCCGCATCTCGCTAGCCGGTTTTGCCGCTTGCAAGGCCTTGTCCACCAAACGTAACGATGATCCGACTGCAGCTTCCCGGCCTTATGATGAAGACCGTGACGGCTTCGTGATGGGTGAAGGCGCAGGCGTTGTGGTTCTCGAAGCGCTGGAACACGCACTGGCTCGCGGCGCGAAGATTTATGCAGAAGTCATCGGTTATGGACTTTCGGGTGATGCTTACCACATCACTGCTCCGACAGAGAGCGGCGAGGGTGCAGAGCGTTGCATGGCCGCAGCCCTGAAGCGTGCTGATATTACGCCGGATCAGATCGACTATATCAACGCCCATGGCACGTCGACCATGGCCGACACTATCGAACTGGGCGCTGTAGAGCGGGTGGTTGGCGATGCTGCGTCGAAGATTTCGATGTCCTCGACCAAGTCGGCTATCGGTCATCTGCTGGGCGCAGCCGGCGCAGCCGAAGCGATTTTCTCGACGCTTGCCATTCGCGACAATATCGCGCCAGCAACGCTCAATCTCGATAATCCGGCTGTCTCGACGAAGATCGATCTGGTTCCGCACAAGGCTCGTGAACGCAAGATCGATGTGGCTTTGTCGAACTCCTTCGGATTTGGCGGAACCAACGCTTCGCTTGTCCTGCGCCGATACTCTTGATCGGCATTGTTGAAAATTAAATTTCGAAATCAAAAACGCGGGGATTTCTCCGCGTTTTTGCCAAAATAAAACCTGATGCGATGTTTAAAATCACGAACAGCGGTTAGTGTGGTCACGACTCCGAAGAGTTTCATCCACTCTGACGAAAACAAGTGCAAAAGCCGTTGTGGGCGGGCATTCGGCACAATGTGTCGGGAGGTTCGCCAAAATAGATAGACAGAGCCTTTCTCGTGGTTTGTTTTAAACTAACGAAATGCTCTGGACCGAGGTGATTGAGTGAATTCAGAGGCGCCATCCGGAACACCCCCTGCAGACGGGCAGCCCAAGGGCGTGACGCAGGAAACGAACGCGACTTCAAAGCCGTTTGTGCCGAAATCCGCGTCTGAAGCTCTGCGTCCCGAGCCGGGAACGCCTCCGCCGCGCAAGCGTTCGCGTCATGCCCGCAGCCAGATCGTCGTTTTCATGAATTTCATGCTGTCTCTGGTCGTGCTTGTTCTGCTCGGCGCGTCCGCCTTGTTCTATTTTGGCAAGACGCAGTTTGACGGGCAAGGTCCGCTCACTACTGAAACGACGTTTCTCGTCAAGCGCGGCGCTGGTATTGCCGAAGTTTCCAACAGCCCGGAAAATCGTGAAATTGTCAGTGATGCCCGTATTTTCCGCTATGGTATGCGGACGCTCGGACACGAAAATGATCTGAAGGCGGGCGAATACGCCATTCCGGCGGGCGCTTCGATGCGCGATGTAATGAATATCCTCATCAGTGGCAAATCCATCATGTATCCGCTGACCATTCCGGAAGGTCTGACGGTCAAACAGATTTTCGACCGTATCTCGGCTGATCCGACACTGGTTGGTGACATGCCGAAGGACATGCCGCCGGAAGGTTCGCTCTTCACCGATACGCTGAATTTCACACGTGGCACGACGCGTTCGGAAATCATCGATCGTATGGTCGCCTCCCAGAAGAAGCTCGTGGACGACGCCGGGCAAAGCGTGGTTCCGACCTGCCGATCAAGGACAAGAACGAATTTGTGACGCTGGCTTCCATCGTTGAAAAGGAAACCGGTATCGCGTCGGAACGCCCGCATGTGGCGTCTGTCTTCGTCAATCGCTTGAAGAAGGGCATGCGCATCCAGTCTGATCCGACCATTATTTATGGCCTGTTCGGCGGAGCTGGCAAACCTTCTGATCGGCCGATCTTCAAGTCGGACATCGAAAAGCCGACACCTTACAATACCTATGTGATCAACGGTCTTCCGCCGACGCCGATTGCCAATCCGGGCAAGGCTGCGCTGGAAGCCGTCGCTAATCCGCTGGATACGGAAGACCTCTATTTCGTTGCCGATGGCACGGGTGGCCATGTGTTCTCGAAGACGCTACAGGAACACAACGCCAACGTCCGTAAATGGCGCTCCGTGGAGCAGCAAAAGAATATCGAGCAACAGAACAATAGCGGCAACAATACAAACCAAAGCGCGGGGCAGTAGCTTTTCGCTACGGCTTTGGTGAGTTTGAGAATGTGTAACCGAAGCCGGTGTTCGCCACCGGCTTCGGATTGATTTTTAGAGTAATTCCGCACTGTCGCGGGCGTGAGTTGAGGGGATGGAACGCATGGCGCTCCAAAGCATGACCGGTTTTGCACGCCATGCCGTGCAACATGCCATGGAAGGCGGAGAAGCGCGCATTGTCTGGGAAGTGCGTTCCGTCAATGGTAAGGGGCTCGACCTTCGGCTGCGTTTGCCGCAAGGCCTTGAAGCCGCCGAACATCCTGTACGCTCCATGCTGGCGCGTCATTTTTCGCGTGGCAATTTTCAGGCAAGCCTCAGCGTGGAACGCAGCGAGGCACAAGCCGGTTTCAGTATCAATCAGGCCATGCTCGCAGAGATCCTGAAGCTAGGTGCGGATTTGCAGGCAACGCACGGACTGGCCCCGGCAGCGTAGACGGCATTCTTTCGTTGCGCGGTATCATCGATCAGGCACAGATGGCTGATGACGAAGACGTGCGCGGCAGACTGGAAGCTGCTGTCGTCTCAGGTTTTGAGGAAACGCTGAAAGCAATCGCCGACGCCCGCAAGCAGGAGGGCAAGGCTCTTTTCACTATTCTGTCCGCGCATGTTGACAGTATCGAGCGCCTGACCGTGAATGCCCGCCGCGACCCGTCGCGGAGCATAGATGCGATCAAGGCCCGTCTCGCTGGACAGGTAGCGCTGCTGTTGGATTCCGCACGCGAGCTTGATGAGACGCGGCTCTATCAGGAAGCGGCGTTTCTGGCGACCAAGGCCGATATTCAGGAAGAGCTTGACCGGTTGGAGACCCATGTGGCATCCGCCCGCAAGCTTCTGGCGGATGGTGGCCCCGTCGGGCGCAAGCTCGATTTTCTTTCACAGGAATTTAATCGTGAGGCTAATACACTGTGTTCCAAATCGAATGCAGCGTCGATCACAGCCATCGGTCTGGAACTGAAGGCAGTCGTGGACCAGTTTCGCGAACAAGTACAGAATCTGGAGTAACAGGTATCATGGCCATCTCTTCGGTTGAAAATGGCATTGCACGCAGAGGCCTTATGGTGGTGATTTCGTCGCCTTCGGGGGCGGGAAAATCCACAATTGCGCGCCAGTTGCTCGGCGATCCAGATATGAAGCTGTCACTGTCGATCTCCGTTACCACGCGTGAGCGCCGTCCAAGCGAGATCAACGGCGTACATTATCATTTTATCACCAAGCGCGAATTCGAGCGTTTGCGTGACAATGACGAACTGATTGAATGGGCCGAAGTGCACGGCAATTTCTATGGCACGCTGCGCCAGACCGCTGAGGAAGCACTGGCGGAAGGTCAAGACATGCTGTTCGACATTGACTGGCAAGGTGCTGAACAGTTGCAGGCCAAAATGCCGGCGGATGTGGTGTCGATTTTCATTCTGCCGCCCACCATGCGCGAATTGCAGAATCGCCTGAACCGTCGTGCGGAAGATACAGCTGACGTGATTGAAACACGCCTGCAGAATGCTCGCTTTGAAATCCAGAAATGGGTGAAGTACGATTATATCGTTATCAATGAAGATCTTGAGCGTTCCTATTCAGGCATCAAAGGCATTATCATTGCCGAACGTCTTCGCCGTGACCGCCGTCCGGGTTTGTTCGATTTCGTGACAGGTTTGCTGGAGGAAGACCCGGCGATATAAGTTCTGGAAAGTTGCCTTAACGTGTCGTTCGCAGGTCCAGAAACCAAGCATTGGTCCATCGTGGAGCTTCTTCACGAAACGGTAAAGAACCCGAATATTCATGTGCGCGGGAGACATAGCTATTATAGCAATGCATGGACGGGTTGGTTCGAAGAAGCCGTCGTTCGTTATCTTTATGGGGACGAATATAGTCTGAAGGCCCAGGACTCCCAATGGCCTGCCTGTCGATCAGCTTTATATTGGCGATTACGTTTGTATTGGCGCAGAAGCTGTTATCCTCTTGGGCGGTAACCACACACATCGCACGGACTGGTTCAGTCTCTATCCATTTCCGGACGTCATTCTCGATGCTTACAAGGGCAAGGGTGACACGGTTATCGGGGACGCGCGTGGCGTGGCTGGGGATGCGCTCCGCGATTATCGCGTCGGGCGCCATCGTTACAAAAGATGTTGCAGCTTACACTATCGTGGCAGGCAATCCTGCAGTCCCAATTCGCTCCCGATTTCCAGCGACGACAGTTGATACACTTCTGGGGCTCGGAATCTACAGGTGGGACGAAAAGAAATTTGATGCCATGAGAGCGTATCTTTGCGCAGATGATATCAATGCGCTTGTTGCGGCTTTGGCTCACTATGACAAGAACAGCGGAACGGCAGAGTGAATTCGTTTACGCCAGTCTAATCGTCACGAGGTCCGTGTCGGCAACCAAGCGCCGAAAGGCATCGAGAAACGGTTGCCCACCGCGTGTTTTCAACTGGGCGCGGGGCTTCGGTATTCCTGAAAACCAGTTCGCATTCACCGGGCCAGCCCGGACCTTGCCATTGCACGGCGTCCCAGAACGAGTCGAGTGTGTAGCCGAAGGATTCTGGGTCTTGGGCGGGAACGGCAGAAAGATACCGCCGCCACAGATCATCGGGGTTCTCTATGCCGGTGCAGTCGATTTCGTAGACGGGCAGCATATCAGCCCAGAAGTATCAGCAGGCCGTCCACCATGCCGAGAACAAGAATGAGCGCACCCATTGTGATGGCTGTCACGACCAGCAAACGTTTTTGCCGGTCACGTTTTTCTGTTCGTTTCCCTGTCCAGTCGTAAGGCGATTCACGCATCCCTCTCTCCAGATCGGCCCGGCATTGAAGATTGTAGCGCAGGGTCTCTATCCTCATAGCCTGCACTTTACCGGTGATATCTGCAAGTTAGATGACGCTGATAAAGGTGTACGACCCGATGTCATGGCCAGAACGACAGGGATTCTAGACAGCCGTGCCGCCCACAGTGACCTGATCCATGCGCAGATGTGGCTGACCGACGCCAACGGGGACCCATTGGCCGCCCTTGCCGCAATTGCCACTACCCGTATCGAGCTTCATGTCATTACCGATCATCGAAATCCGCTGCATCGCATCAGGACCGTTGCCGATCAGCATTGCGCCCTTGATCGGCGCACCGACCTTGCCGTCCTCAATCATGTAGGCTTCCGTGCAACCGAACACGAATTTTCCAGATGTGATATCCACCTGACCGCCACCGAAGGAAACCGCATAGATGCCCTTCTTCATGGAGGCGATGATCTCTTCAGGCGTCTTGTCGCGGGAAAGCATGTAGGTGTTGGTCATACGCGGCATAGGTGCGTGAGCATAGGATTCGCGACGTCCGTTACCGGTGGCTTCCATACCCATCAGGCGGGCGTTCTGGCGGTCCTGCATATAATTGACCAGTTTACCGTCATCGATCAGCACGGTGCGATTGGTCGGCGTGCCTTCATCATCAATCGTGAGAGAACCGCGCCGCTCGGCGATGGTACCATCGTCGACGACCGTTACGCCCTTGGAGGCAACCTGCTGGCCGAGCAGCCCAGCAAAGGCGGAAGTTTTCTTGCGGTTGAAGTCACCCTCCAGCCCATGTCCGACGGCTTCATGAAGCATCACGCCGGCCAGCCATTGGCTAGAACGATGTCGAACGTGCCTGCCGGGGCAGGAATGGCTTCCAGATTGACGAGTGCCTGACGCAATGCTTCATCGGCGGCATGCTGCCAGCTTTCAGCAGTGATGAATTCGCCAAACCCCTTGCGTCCACCAACCGTATGCGAGCCGGATTCCTGACGGTCTCCATCGCCCGCCACCACCGCAACGCTCAAGCGCACCATAGGTCGTATATCGCGGACGAAATGACCATCCGCGCGCAATATTTCAACCTGTTGCCACGAGCCCGCGAGGGAAACGGACACCTGACGTACTTTCGGGTCTTTAGCACGCAGATAGGCATCAACCTGCTGCAAAAGCTGTACTTTGGCATCGAATGTTGGCGAGCCGATAGGGTTCTCATCCGTGTACAGGTGACGGTTGGTGCCAGCAGGTGCCGCCGAATAGTTTCCGCCATAACCCCTAAGGGTTGCAGAAACCGCATCGGAGGCACGTTTCAAAGCAGCAAGCGAGAGGTCACCCGCATGGGCGTAACCGATGGCCTCGCCCGCAACCGAACGCAGACCGAAGCCCCGGTCCTGATTGAATGAGCCAGTCTTGAGGCGCCCATTGTCGAAAACAAGCGCCTCTGCTTCGCGGTATTCTACGAAGAGCTCTCCGTCGTCGCTGCCTTTCAGGCTTTGGGCGACAAGGCGCTCGATATCGTCGCGGCTGACGTCGAAACTGTCGATCAGGCTTTTCATAAAAATAAATCCTGCAGCATTTGATTGCTGCAGGATGTAAGCCTTAAATCGGTTGAGGACAACCGGTCATAGCAGTTGTGATCAGGGGAGGGCGTCGAAGCCTTCGCCAAATCCCTTCAGATCAACCGGGATGCCTACGCCTTCTTCCGGTGTCTGGAAGACGATGAAGGTAGCTGCCTTGCCAGAACGCAGTGTCTTGAGAAGATCATCCTCGAGGATCACTTCGGCGTAGCAGCCGTCTTCGAAGCAGCGGACGAAATAGGCCCGACCGATATCCTTGCCATCGACATTGAGGCCAAGGCCGTTGGGCAACAGAACACCAAGTGGGGCCAGAACACGAAGAATGCGCGCCTTGTTGTCAGCTGTCTTGAGAACGACGACAGAAAGGCCCAGTTCGGGACGCTTCGCGGCGACCACGTTCTGGATCAGCGCGCACTGTTCCGTCTTGGCACCGGCGGGCGTGTCACAGAGAACGGACCATGCGCCGTGTCGCGACTTGAGCTTGCCGCTCTGCTGCGGGCTGGTCGGAGCCGCCTGCGACTGGGCAGCTGGAGCTTCTTGTGGGGTTTGTAACTGCGCCGGTGTTTCCTGAGCAACCGAAGGAAGCGTTGCAACAGCAAGCGCTATGCTGGCGCCTGTTGCAAGTGTTGCGAGGCGCTGGCTGATCGTGCGGCGGGCAAGCATGCGAAAAGTCATGAAATCTCCAGATCGAATCACCGGGACGTTAACGCGCTGCATTGGCCATGAAAAGCGCCGTGACTGGCGTTAATCGGTCACGGCCATCATAGCAACGGTGATACCGTCTGTTGCAACGATTGTCACGCGGCACGTTAAAGAAAACGTCTTGTCAAATCATGGCTTCATTATGGGTTTCGTGCGGTTTTCCCAAGTTTTCACGGTGAAAACGAGCAACCCCGGCGCATTGATTGAACCCGGACATTCGCTATTTCCGACATGGACTGCGCGCAAAAATGCCGCACAGGAACATATTCGCCTTGCTTGCGGTGTGCGCTAAGGTGTGGTTTGAACGCCGACGGGGGATGCGGCCGTCTTTAGCGTCCGGCGTCCAGCTCGAAAGGGCGAAAAGGGAGAGAGTTCTGGTGGATAAGATTGTTGCCACAACGAAGGGGCGCCTTCGGCGGCGCTCTTGCAGTGCTGTGGACGACTGGTGCCGCTTTTGCGGACCAGCCCCGTCCCCGGGAATGGAGATTTCAGGACGCAGCGACTGGGATTGCCGAACAGATTCATTGGTTTGAGCGTTATACGCTCTGGTTCATCATTCAATTACCTTGCTGGTTCTGTTTTTGTTGCTCTGGGTGGTGTTTCGCTTTCGTGCGAGCGCGAACCCGCAGCCGTCCAAAACAAGCCACAATACCGCTATTGAAGTGGTCTGGACCATCGGCCCAGTGATCATTCTTCTATTTCTGGCGGTTCCGTCTTTCCAGCTTCTGACGGCGCAGTATTCGCCGGAAGATCCAACGCTGACGGTCAAGGCGACGGGATATCAATGGTATTGGGGTTACGAATATCAGGTCGATAATCCGGTCAGCTTTGACGCCCTTCTTCTGAAGGATGGCGATCGCGCCGCAGCCGGCAAGGAAGACCGCGCTCGTTATCCGCGGCTTCTGGCCGTTGACAATGAAGTCGTGGTTCCGGTCGGTGAAACGGTTCGCCTTCTCGTTACTGCTGCCGACGTGATCCATTCGTGGACCATTCCGGCTTTCGGGGTGAAGATGGACGCTGTTCCGGGTCGTATCAATGAAGCCCGGTTCAAAGCGGACAAGGAAGGCCTCTACTACGGTCAGTGCTCTGAGCTTTGTGGCAAGGATCATGGCTTCATGCCGATTGCCGTGCGCGTTGTTTCGAAAGAGCAGTATCAGACACGGATCGCCGCTGCGGGATCGGATCTGAATGGTGCGAACAAGGCGCTTCAAGCCGCTGTTGAAGGTGGCGCAAACGATAAAGTGGCTGCGGCGGGTCTCTGATCCCGAACGCCAAGACTGTTGAAAAACGGGAGCGAATTCCATGGCTGGCACAGCAGCTCACGAGCATGGTGCCCACGACGACCACAAGCCGCATGGCTGGGTTCGTTGGGTATACTCGACCAATCATAAAGACATCGGTACGCTGTACCTGATTTTTGCAATCATTGCCGGTATCATCGGCGGCGCGCTGTCCATTGCGATGCGCGCCGAACTTCAGGAGCCCGGCATCCAGATTTTCCATGGGCTGGCGTCCATGGTTTACGGTGTCGAGGGCGATGCCGCACTTGATGCCGGCAAGCAGATGTTCAATGTGTTCACCTCCGCGCACGCTCTGGTTATGATTTTCTTCATGGTCATGCCGGCGCTGATCGGTGGTTTTGCCAACTGGATGGTACCGCTGATGATCGGCGCACCGGATATGGCTTTCCCACGCATGAACAACATCTCGTTCTGGCTCCTGCCGCCTGCGCTGTTGTTGCTGATGATCTCGCTGTTCATGCCTTCGGCACCCGGTGGCTGGGGGCCCGGTGGCGGCTGGACGTTGTATCCGCCGCTTTCGACGACCGGTCAGCCCGCCCGGCTATCGATTTTGCCATTCTGGCGCTGCACATTTCCGGTGCTTCGTCGATCCTCGGCGCGATCAACTTCATCACCACGATCCTCAACATGCGTGCTCCGGGCATGACGCTGCACAAGATGCCGCTCTTCGCCCGGGCTGTCCCGGTGACAGCATTCCTGCTGCTGCTCTCGCTGCCGGTTCTGGCAGGCGGCATCACCATGCTGCTGACCGATCGCAACTTTGGGACGACCTTCTTCACGCCCGACGGCGGTGGAGATCCGATCCTTTACCAGCATCTGTTCTGGTTCTTCGGACATCCGGAAGTGTACATTCTGATCCTGCCGGGCTTCGGTATCGTCAGCCACATCGTGTCGACCTTCTCGCGCAAGCCGATCTTCGGCTACCTCGGCATGGCTTACGCCATGGTGGCAATCGGTGTCGTCGGCTTCGTCGTCTGGGCCCACCATATGTATACGGTTGGTCTGTCGCTTGATACGCAGCGTTATTTCGTGTTCGCAACGATGGTCATCGCGGTTCCGACGGGTATCAAGATATTCTCGTGGATCGCGACGATGTGGGGTGGTTCGATCACTTTCCGCGCACCGATGCTGTGGGCAATCGGCTTCATCTTCCTGTTCACGGTCGGTGGTGTGACGGGCGTTCAGCTCGCCAATGCCGGTCTCGACCGTGCGCTGCATGACACCTATTACGTGGTGGCGCACTTCCACTACGTGCTGTCGCTGGGTGCGGTGTTTGCGATCTTCGCGGGCTGGTACTACTGGTTCCCGAAGATGAGCGGCTACATGTACAACGAGTTCACGGCAAAGTTGCATTTCTGGGTCACCTTTGTTGGTGTGAACCCGGTCTTCTTCCCGCAGCACTTCCTCGGTCTTGCTGGAATGCCGCGCCGTTACATCGACTATCCGGATGCCTATGCAGGCTGGAACATGGTGTCGTCCTACGGCTCCTATATTTCGGGCTTCGCCGTCCTGATCTTCCTCTACAATGTCTTCGAGGCATTTGCGAAGAAGCGCGAAGCCGGTGCAAACCCATGGGGTGAAGGCGCAACTACGCTGGAATGGCAGCTGTCGTCGCCGCCTCCGTTCCACCAGTGGGAACAGCTGCCGCGCATCAAGTGATTGTGCGATGGGCGGAGTCCGGAAAAGACTTCGCCCATCTTTACAAAAATGTGCTATGGGCGGGCGGCATTCTGTTCCGCCCGTCGCCGGTAGACGAAAAAGTCGGCAAACAAGCCCGGCAATTCTGGCGGGAACAGAATGGTTTCCGGGAGGACATTGTTGTGATTGTGCCGATCCGTGCTGTAGGGGCGCGGTGTTCGGGCCGGCGAATTTGAGGTTTTAAGTTAAAATGTCTCTGGTGGAAAAAAAAACGCAGGTACTGACGACGCATTCGCTCTCTCCGAAGCGACTGCCCGGGATTACCTTGTTCTTTTGAAACCCCGGGTGATGTCCCTCGTGGTCTTCACCGGGCTGGTCGGTCTCGTTGTCGCACCGGGACATATGAATCCTGTGCTCGCTGTTATCAGCATCTTGTGCGTTGCGGTTGGCGCTGGCGCATCTGGTGCGCTGAACATGTGGTACGATGCCGATATTGACGCAGTGATGAAGCGCACGCGCAACCGCCCTATTCCAGCGGGCATCATTGCGCCCAATCAGGTCCCGGCGTTTGGCCTGACACTTTCAGCCTTTTCAGTTGTCACGCTTGGCCTGATGGTCAACTGGCTATCGGCCGCACTGCTCGCCTTTACCATCTTCTTCTATGCCGTCGTTTATACAATGTGGCTGAAGCGCTCGACGCCACAGAACATCGTTATCGGCGGTGCCGCAGGTGCATTCCCTCCGATGATCGGCTGGGCGGCGGCAACAGGCGAAATCACCCGGGACAGCGTCGTGCTGTTCATGATTATCTTCCTGTGGACCCCCACATTTCTGGGCGCTGTCGCTCTTTTCAGCCAATGATTATGAAGCAGCGCGTATACCGATGATGCCGAACGTGAAGGGCGAGCTTTCGACCCGCCGTCAGGCACTGTTCTATTCGATCATCATGGCACCAGTTGGGGTTCTGCCCCGGGTGCTGGGCTTTGCGGGTCCTGTTTATGGTGTGATTTCCACGCTGCTTGGGCTGGCTTTCGTTTACTATGCATGGCGTATGTGGGTTGCCGGATCGCAGTCTGAAATGCTGGCTGCTGCCCGCAAGTTGTTCCGTTTCTCGCTGCTTTATCTGTCGGGATTGTTTGCGGTGTTGCTTGTAGAGGCACTGGTAATGAAGGCGTTGACCGCCTTTGGAGGGTTCTAATGGACAAAACCGTACAGAAGCCGGCCGACAACGAATTGGAGCTGATTGTTCCTACGGAACACCAGAAGCGAGCCCAGCGCAATCGCTCCGGGGACTGGCAATTGCCTTGGCGCTGTTCGTGCTACTTGTCTACATCGGTACGATTGCGAAACTGGGCGTGAACGTTCTGGTACGGCCGATCTAGCTTGTCCCCCAAAGATGGGAGCCGGGTTTGGGCTAAGGACATGCATAAATACAATGGTTTAAAGCCTGTCATATGAAGCAGATAATACACGATACGCTTTAAACTTAACCGGGAGGAGAAAATGGCGGATCAGCAGGAAAAGGATCAAAAGCTAAAGAAGCAACAGCGCTCCAATGCGACGATTGCTTTTGCATGCCTGTCTTTCTTTGTCTGCATGATCGGTGCAGCCTACGCCTCCGTTCCACTCTACCGCATTTTCTGTCAGGTGACGGGTTATGGCGGCACGACGCAGCGGGTGGAGCAATATTCGGATACTATCCTCGACAAAACTATCAAGGTGCGTTTCGACGCGAATACGGCCAATGGACTGGCATGGGATTTCAAGCCCGTACAGCGCGAGGTCACGGTTCGCATCGGCGAAACGACGATGATCAAGTATGAAGCGCGTAACCTGTTCGATCAGCCGACCTATGGTCGCGCGAGCTTCAACGTAGCGCCGTGTCGGGCAGGAGCTTACTTCAACAAGGTTGAATGCTTCTGTTTTACGGATACGACCCTGCAGCCGGGCGAAGACATGGAAATGCCGGTGGTGTTCTTTGTTGATCCGGAGATCGTCAACGATCCCGATCTGAAAGACGTCAAGACGATCACGCTGTCCTATACATTCTTTCCGATTGAAAAGCCGAAGCCGGTCGCAAATGCCAAGGCCGAGACGCCAACCAACGGAAGCTGATGCCTCAGCGCATGTCTCCCGAAACTGGAAATCGGTTTCAGCCGACATGCGCATAAAACAAGAAGATTGAGCATTTCCAATGATCCAGGGGACACACGAAATGCTCTAGCGGCGCATAATGCCGCAAAGACAAAACACTGAAGCGGTTTTATTCTGATAAGAAATACCGCTTGTTACAGATAGACTTGCTTGGCACCGTGTTAGCGGTTTAAGCAGGAAGGTACGAGAGAGGAGCCCCTAAGGGGATTTACGGGGAGAGACATGGCCGACGTTCATCAGAAAAATCACGACTATCATATTATCGCGCCCAGCCCTTGGCCGTTCCTGAGCTCGGTGGGTGCATTCGTGCTTGCCGTCGGCGGTATTGCCTGGATGCGTTACATCAATGCCGGTGAGCTGCCGTTCTTCGGCCTCAACATTGTGACGCCGTGGATCTTCTTTATCGGCCTCGCGATCGTGCTTTACTGCATGTATGGCTGGTGGGCCGATACGATCAAGGAAGGGCATGAGGGCCACCATACCCGCGTCGTGTCGCTGCATCTGCGCTACGGCATGATCATGTTCATCGCCTCGGAAGTTATGTTCTTCGTGGCGTGGTTCTGGGCATTCTTCGATGCAAGCCTCTTCCCGAATGAAGTTCACCGGTAGCGCGGGCTGAATTCACAGGCGGCGTCTGGCCTCCGAAGGGCATCGAGGTTCTCGATCCGCTGCACCTGCCGCTCTACAACACCGTGATCCTGCTTCTGTCGGGCACGACGCTGACTGGGCGCACCATGCGCTGCTGCACAATGACCGCAAGGGCATGATCACCGGTCTCGCAATCACCGTCGCGCTGGGTGTTCTGTTCTCCTTTGTGCAGGCATACGAATATATCCACGCACCGTTTGCGTTCAAGGATTCGATCTACGGAGCGACCTTCTTCATGGCGACCGGTTTCCACGGTTTCCACGTTATCGTCGGCACGATCTTCCTTCTGGTCTGCCTCTTCCGCGCAATCGGCGGTGACTTCACGCCAAAGCAGCATTTCGGTTTCGAAGCCGCTGCCCGGTATTGGCACTTCGTTGACGTGGTCTGGCTGTTCCTTTTCTTCGCCATCTATGTATGGGGTGGATGGGGCGCGCCGATGCACGCCGGCTGATCATTAGCGGTTAAAATTCCGAGGCGGCCCCGGCAACATGGCCGCCTTTTGTTTGTGAAAAGATATTGAGAAGGGAAGCGTAATGCCGGATCAGAACATTTATCCGCCGGTCGATCCCATAAAGAGTGGCATTGCCGGACACTGCCCGCGTTGCGGCGAGGGGAAGCTGTTCGACGGCTTCCTGAAAGTTGCTCCACGCTGCTCGGCTTGCGGACTGGATTACGCGTTTGCTGATTCCGGCGATGGTCCGGCGGCGTTTGTCATTTTGATTATCGGCTTCATCGTCGTTGGTCTTGCGCTCTGGATGGAAGTGAATGTCGGGCCGCCGCTCTGGGTACATTTCATTCTCTGGGTGCCGCTCGCCATTATCCTCAGCCTCGTCGCCATGCGATGGGCCAAAGGTATCCTTATCAATATGCAATATCGCAACAAGGCAGCGCCGGGACGGATAGACATCCGACAGGATGACAGTAAATGACGACAGCACAGCAGTCGCATCGCTTTCCGTGGGGTGTGGTGATCGCATCCGCCATAGCGCTCGTCATTTTGCTGGCACTTGGCACGGCAGGTGGAACGTCTGCAATGGAAGGAAGCGCTGATCGCATCGACCGAACAGCGCGTTCATGAAACGCCTTTGCCGCTTTCCGAAATGGAAAAAATCTACAAGCAGGAGGGATCGGTCGAATATCGCCCGGTGACGGTTTCGGGCACTTTCATGCAGCAGGGAGAGCGGCATTTTCTGGCCACCTATGAAGGAGCCGCCGGATATAATGTCTATACGCCATTGATGCTTGAAGATGGGCGTTTCGTGCTGGTTAATCGCGGCTTCGTTCCCTACGGAAAAAAGATCCTTCAACACGTGTTGAGGGACAGGTTGATGGACCAGTGAGTGTGACCGGTCTGGCACGCGACCCCTTGTCGGCAAAGCCCGGGTTTTTCCTACCAGACAACGATATCGCCAAGAATATTTTCTATTGGAAAGACTGGACGGCGATGGCCGAAAGCGCCGATTTGCCAAATCTGGATGAGGTCGTGCCGTTCTTCGTCGATGCAGATAACAAACCCAATCCGGTGGTCTGCCTATCGGTGGCGTGACGATAATCGATTTTCCCAACAACCATTTGCAGTATGCAATGACATGGTACGGCCTCGCTCTGGCCCTGATAGGGGTTGTCGGGACGTGGTTGTGGCGCTATCGCTGTCTTAGGAAAAGTGGAGACCGGTTTTCCGTCCGAGACAGCGAGAGTAAAGACGAAGAGGGCTGAGGGGTTGACAACGGCCTCGTTGCAGCCCAACTCCCAGACGAGTGCATGTTTCCCAAAATAGCTTACCAGTCTTGGGGACAAAGACATGTGTGAAACAAAAACTTAAACGCGTTACGCGCTTAAAGTTTCAAGCCAAGCCGAACCTTGCGAGCACGCTTCATGACCGATCAGCGACCATCACTGGAAATTCGTCTTTGCGGGCCGCGCGGCTTTTGTGCCGGAGTGGACCGGGCGATCCAGATTGTCGTTCTGGCGCTGAAGAAGTATGGCGCGCCGGTTTATGTTCGTCATGAGATCGTACACAACCGATATGTAGTTGAGGGTTTGCAGTCCCGTGGCGCGATCTTTGTCGAGGAACTGCACGAAATACCCGCCGAACACTGTGATCAGCCGGTAGTATTCTCTGCCCACGGTGTGCCGAAATCGGTGCCTGCCGATGCGGAAGCCAAGAACCTGTTCTATCTCGATGCAACCTGTCCGCTGGTTTCCAAAGTTCATAAGCAGGCCATGCGTCATCAGCGCCTCGGTCGCCATGTCATTCTGATAGGCCATTCCGGTCATCCGGAAGTGATTGGCACGATGGGGCAATTGCCGGACGGTGCGGTGACACTGATCGAAACGGTTGAGGATGCGCGCAACTGCCATTTCGATGATGAGAACAATCTCGGCTTCGTGACGCAGACGACGCTTTCGGTGGACGACACAGCAGGCATTATCGAAGAATTACAAGCACGCTTTCCGAACCTTTCAGCTCCAGCAGCAGAGTCGATCTGCTATGCTACCACCAACCGGCAAGATGCCGTGCGTTCTGCCGCACCGGGATGTGATCTGTTTCTGATCGTCGGTGCGCCCAATTCTTCCAATTCCAAGCGTCTGGTTGAAGTGGCTGAAAAGGCGGGCGCGCGGATGTCGATGCTGGTTCAACGCGCTGCCGACATCGAGTGGGACCGGATCGGTGATATATCTGTTGTGGGCCTGTCGGCGGGGGCTTCGGCGCCTGAAATCATCGTCGATGAAATCATTGATGCCTTCAAGGCACGCTTCAATGTAAAGATCGAACTGGCCGAAACCACGGTGGAAACCGAAAACTTCCTTGTGAATCGCGAGATTCGTGATGTGGAACTGACGGTGCAGGACATGGCATTCGTCAACGGGGCACACCGGGTGGTCGGTATTCCGAAATTGATGCCCAAGATCATACAAGGGAAATAAGCGGCATGGCCGTCTATACGGATATTAATGAAATCGAACTTGGCACTTTCCTGCAGCAGTACGATATTGGCACGCTGACATCTTACAAAGGTATCGCGGAGGGAGTGGAGAACTCCAACTATCTTCTGCATACGACTTCGGGTTCGTTTATCCTGACGCTTTATGAAAAGCGCACCAATCGCGAAGATCTACCGTTCTTTCTTGGCTTGATGCAGCATCTGGCCAGCCGCGGCCTCGAATGTCCGCAGCCGGTGGTCCGTCTTGACGGCACGACAATCGGCGAGCTTGCCGGACGGCCTGCTGCAATCGTCACTTTCCTTGAGGGCATGTGGATGCGCCGCCCGACGGTAGAGCATTGTGAAGCCGTCGGTGAGGGGCTCGCACATATGCACTTGGCAGGCACCGATTTTTCGTTGCGTCGTCGTAATGGTCTGACGTTATCCGACTGGCGCCCGTTGTGGAACCTTTCGCGCGAGCGCGCGGATACGGTGGAACCGGGCATGGTCCGCGAGGCGGAAGCTGACCTTGCCTTTCTGGAAGAGAACTGGCCTGCCGACCTGCCGCAGGGTGTGATCCATGCCGATCTCTTCCCGGATAATGTATTCTTCCTTGGTGACAGGCTTTCAGGTTTTATCGATTTCTATTTCGCCTGCACGGACATTCTGGCCTACGACGTTGCCGTCTGCCTGAACGCATGGTGCTTTGAAAAGGACTTTTCCTACAACCGAACCAAGGGGGCGGCACTTCTGCGCGGATATACCTCCGTTCGACCGCTTTCTGCAGCGGAAGCAGATGCGCTGCCGGTTCTGGCGCGTGGGGCTGCTATCCGCTTCATGCTGACACGGCTTTACGACTGGTTGAATGTTCCCGAAGGCAGTTTCGTAATCAAGAAAGACCCGATGGAGTATGTGCGGAAAATGCGCTTCCACCGCCAGATCGAAACTGCTGCCGAATATGGTCTTGAGCAGCAGGGAGCAACTGCGTGAAGCGGATTGAGGCTTATACGGATGGCGCTTGCTCGGGCAATCCCGGCCCCGGCGGTTGGGGCGCAATCCTGCGCTGGAACGGTAATGTCAAGGAGCTGAAGGGCGGCGAAGCTGACACGACCAACAACCGCATGGAACTGATGGCTGCTATATCGGCGCTTTCGGCACTTAAGGAACCGTGCGAAGTCGATCTCTATACGGATTCAGTCTATGTGCGTGACGGCATTTCCGGCTGGATCGAAGGCTGGAAACGCAATGGCTGGAAAACTGCAGCCAAGAAGCCGGTCAAGAACGCCGAACTGTGGCAGGCGCTCGACGAAGCGCGCAAGCCGCACAAGGTCAACTGGCATTGGGTCAAGGGCCACGCCGGGCATCCGGAAAATGAGCGCGCCGACGTACTCGCCCGGGAAGGCATGGAGCCATTCAAATATGGCGGCCATAAATCATTGAAAGTGCAATAAGCTTGCATAGAAAAGGGCAGCGTCGCCGCCCTTTTTTGTTAGAGCGCTTCCCGTTTAAACGAGATCGTCGGAAACGCTCTAGTCATTTGTTTCTATGCATTATCCTAAACATCGAAGCGTGGGTAAGAAATCAGTCCAGTGGACCAACTTTCCCGCGAAGGCGCTTCGCACTTTTGCTGGAAATGCTGTAGATCAAAGCTGTTCGAGAATGCTGGACGCAGCTGATGTGACCGCCTGTCCGGCCTGTTCTTCGATGTTGAGCGACTTGACCACACCGTCTTCCACGATTGCTGAATAACGCTTGGAACGAATGCCAAGGCCGCCAGCGGTTGCGTCGAGCTCGAGGCCTGCCGCTTTCGTGAATACTGCTGAACCATCGGCCAGATAGAGGATCTTGCCTTCGCCGCCCGTGCTCTGCGCCCATGCGCCCATGACGAAAGCGTCGTTTACCGCAACCACAGCGATCTGGTCGACGCCCTTGGCGAGGATTGCGTCGCGATTATCGAGATAGCCCGGCAGGTGATTCAGGCTGCAGGTCGGCGTGAAGGCACGGAACGGCAAAGAGAACGACTTTCTTGCCTTTGAAAACTTCGTCGGTCGTCATTTCCTTGACGCCGTCTGCGGTCTTTACCTTGAAAGTCGCTGCAGGCAGCTTGTCACCAACTTTGATCGTCATTTATCTCTCCTCGGGGGGCGGGGGCGTCTGCTCCGCTGCCTACTGTCAAACTCTTATCGCACCGCGAAGCGCGGGCGGTACAGTTAAACCGATAACAGGTCGCCGGACAATTTTAAAACACTGATGGAAGCAGGAAAGACTAATCCAGCGTCACCTGACCGGAAACTGCTTTCCCGTTCTGCACAATGGTATAGTCGATGACGGCATTGTCTGCCTTTCCATGCATCTTCGCAGCGAAACGGTGGCCAGATTGGCCACTTTCAATCGCGACAGTGTCGGATATCCTCAACCTGTCACTGGCGACGAACAATTCCGCCGGTGCGGCAGGGTCGGGAACGGTCAGGTCGAAGACGGCATGGTCTCCTTCGCGTTTCACATCTCTTATGCCGAACGCGGAAGTTGCCGCTGTCGGGAGGCGGTCGAATGCGGTCTCAATGATCGTGCGGGCCGCTATCGCTTGTGGCGAATCCTGTTGTCCATCTTCATTGAGTGGGAAATCGAATGCAGCCTGCACTGGAACGCATATTTTCTCACAGACGCCAAGGAAAACATGGCCTTTCAGCCGCGTGTCGGCGGCTGTCAGGTGAAACACTATCGGTAGCGAAACGGGCTGTTTATATCCGATGCCGCCTTCATCGTCCCCACCAAACCGGACGGGTGCAGGGAAATCGATCTGCGCTTTCGCATCACCTTCGATACTGATCTGCGGCGGAACACCCGCATCGCCGGGATTACGCCAGTAGGTCTTCCAGCCGGGCTGCAACTCGATCTGTAAGGCACCGCGCCGCTCGCCACTGGTCGCATTGTTCGGGTCGTTGTCTTCAATCATGACACGAACTCGCCCGCCGTGCGTCTCGGTCCAGTCAGATGTAGAAGCCAATGCCGGAAGTCCCAGCGAGGCCAATAGAAGCGGTGCGAGTGCAAGAGTTCGGATGTTCATTGGCAAAACATGGAATGAAAAGATGGTCGCTTCAAGTCCAATATTGTCGAGCTGGTGGCGTCCATCGGTTGCTTGTGCTGAGGCAGGCCAGTCGGCTTTCCGAACGAGTTTTCACGTTGAAACCGAGGCGCGAAATAAATGACCATTGTTATTTTGCGAAGTCTTGCTACCTTCATATTCATGACCATTCTAAAGGCGCCAAACAAGGAGCAGGGGGTTTTCTGAACGGGCAGTTCCTGCTTGCCATGCCCGGAATGATCGACGAGCGTTTTGCCCGGTCGGTGGTCTATATTTGCGCGCATTCCGATGAAGGCGCCATGGGATTCATCATCAATCAGCTTCAACCAGTCGAATTTCCTGATCTTCTGCGTCAGATTGGGGTCATTGATGAGGACGAACTGATTATTCTGCCGGATCGCGCGCAGAATATGATGGTACGCAATGGCGGTCCGGTGGATCGTACGCGTGGTTTCGTGCTGCATTCCGACGATTATATGGTCGATTCCACCATGCCGGTTTCAGAAGACGTCTGCCTCACAGCAACGGTCGATATTCTGCGTGCCATTTACGGGGGCAGGGGACCGTCACGAGCCCTGATGGCGCTTGGTTATTCCGGTTGGGCACCGGGCCAGATCGAGGTGGAACTTGCCGAGAATGGCTGGCTAACCTGCGACGCGCCGCTCGATATGCTGTTCGACAGCGACATCGAGGGCAAATATTCGCGCCTGATGCTTCATATGGGCATCGATATGTCCCGGCTTGTTTCCGATGCGGGGCATGCTTGAGGGTGGGAACAAGCCGGTAAGGCGATGTGTTTGGTCAGCGGCCAGCCGACCGTATTCTTCTATAGCTCTAATTATGCCGCTGCGGCGTCCAGCTGTTCGCGGATCATACGGGTTGCTTCGTCGCGGCTCGTCGGCTGGCCGAACATGAAGCTCTGTACATATTCACAGCCCATCTGGCGAAGCTGAAGCGCATCACTCTCGCTTTCCACGCCTTCAGTAACGACAGCAAGACCAAGATCGTGAGCCATGCTCACAATCGAGCGCAGCAGGGTGGCTTTTGCGGCTGATCGCCCTTCACGAAGGATCGGTCGATCTTGATGATGTCGAACGGGAAGCGCGTGAGATAAGCCAGCGAGGAATATCCGGTTCCGAAATCGTCAAGCGATAGGCCAATCCCCATCGTTTTAAGCCGTGCGAGCACGTGTGTGGATTGCTCCGGGTTCTCCATGAGGACGGATTCAGTCAACTCAAGCTTGAGACTACCCGGATTGAGATGAATACGTGAAAGCACCGAGCGGACATCGTTGATGAGGTCCTGACGGATGAGTTGTGTGGATGACAGATTGACCGAAACGAAAAGGTCGAGCTTCGGGAATTGCTCCTGCCACGCAAAGAGATCTTCTGCAGCCCGTTGCATCGCAAACAGCCCAAGCTGGATGATGAGGCCTGAATTCTCGGCAATCGGAATGAATTCCGAGGGTGAAATGGCGCCGCGCCGTGGATGTTCCCAGCGCATGAGCGCTTCGAAACCGGCAATCGTGCCCTCATCGAGCTTGACGATGGGTTGATAGACAAGGCTGATCTCGTCGCGCTCCAGCGCGCGCCGCAGATCAGATTCAAGCTGGAGCTTGTCGCTGCCAATGGCTCTGAATGCCGGACGGAATGGTTCAATGCGGTCACCGCCAAAACGCTTTGCCTGATACATGGCAAGCTCGGCGTCTTTCACGAAGTCTTCGGCGGATGTTGCCGTTTTCGTCCGGTAATCAGTCCGACGGAGGCTGTCAGAACAATTTCACGCTTTGCATAGGCAATCGGCGCACGCACGGCCTGACGCAGAGCTTCGGCAAACGCGGCGATGCGTCCCGGATCGCTTTCAGAGATGAGCAGCAGGCCGAACTGGTCGGAAGACAGGCGAGAGAGTGTGTCCTGCGGCTTCATAAGACGCGCCAGACGGCGCGAAATCGTCAGGAGGATCGTATCGCCTGCCGACATGCCCAGACTGTCATTGACCTGTTTGAAGCGGTCTATGTCGATAATGAACACCGTCGGATGCAGGTTATTTTCCCCGCGTGCCATGTTCATGACATTGCTGAGACGGTCGAGGAACAATTCACGGTTCGGGAGGCCGGTCAAATTGTCATGCACGGCATCGTGCAACAGACGTTCCTCCGCTTTCTTCTGTTCCGTCACATTGACCAGAGTGCCGACGCAACGCACCACTTCGCCATCAGAACCGATGACCGGGCGTGCACGAAGTGCATACCAGTGATAGTGGCCATCATTGGCACGCAGCCGGAAAATCTGACCGATGCGTCCACGCCGGTTTTCCAGAATTGCATCAAGGGTCGAGCGGAAGCGGTCGCGGTCATCGGCGTGCATGGCGGGAAGCCAGTTACGCACCGGGCCCTGCAGGCTGTTGGCCGTATTGCCAAGATAATTGGCGATGTCTGGCGTGGTCACCACGCGGTCGCGCGGTACGTCCCAATCCCAAACGATGTCTCCAGCACCGATTACGGCGAGAGCCTGTCGCTCCATGTCGGACAGAAGCCCTTGTTGCAGTGCCCCACCGGCGAAAGCGTGTTGCATGACGGTAAAGCCGATCAGAAGAACGATCAGGACAAGACCGCCACCAAGGGCGGGCTGGACGATATCATTATCGAGCCTGCCCGAGACCGTCATCCGGGCACCTAACAGCCATATCAGGGTAAGAAGCGGGGCTGGTATCAGCATGACGGCCCGATCGTATCCCTTGACCGCCAGATAACCGATTATGGCGACACCGGACACAACGGTAAGCGCCAGCGAAATACGCGCAATACCAGAGGCGACGGGCGGATCGAATACGGCAACCCCGGCAAGCGCCAGCAAACCCAGCACCCATGTTACCGCGCCATAGCTGAAATGATCGTGCCAGCGGTTGAGATTGAGATAAGTGAACAGGAAAATCACAAGCGAGGCGGCAAGTGCCACCTCGGTACCCGCGCGCCAGATTTGCTCATTGCCCGGCGTTATCTCCATCAACTTGTTCCAGAAGCCGAAATCGACGCAGATATAAGCAAGGACCGCCCAAGCAAGCGCAGCGGTAGCAGGGAACAGCGAAGTGCCCTTGACGACGAAAAGGATGGTCAGAAATAGCGCCAGCAGGCCGGAAATGCCAAGCAGAATACCGCGATAAAGCGTGTAGGAGTTAACCGCGTCCTTGTAGGCTTCCGGCTCCCAGAGATAGAGCTGGGGCAGGTTGTGCGAGGACAATTCTGCGACGAAGGTGATGACGCTGCCCGGATTGAGCGTGATGCGGAAAACGTCTGCATCGGCACTTGGCTGGCGGTCGAGGGGCAAAACCCTCACTCGGCGTGATTGATGCAATACGCGGAGAACCGAGATCGGGCCAGATGACGCCAGAACCCACAAGACGGAAATGCGGAGCCACAATCAGCCGGTCGATCTGCTCATCGGTGGGGTTTGCAATCGAGAAAGCAGCCCAGTCACCGGATGCCTTGCTGTTCTGGTCGGCCTGCACCTCGATGCGGCGGACGATTCCGTCAGGACCCGGAGCGGTCGATACCTGTACGCTTTCGCCCTTGTTGCGCAGAAGTTCGACAGCGCGGGACAGGTCGAGGGCGGTGTCTTCTTTGGAAATCTTGATCGGCTCGATGGCCGATGCCCGGAGGACTGAAACGGTTAGAAAAACATCAGCGCGAGAAGTCGCACACCAGCAACAAACCACTTATCCGCAAAACCCGTCACGAGCGCCCAACCTTGCCATTGATCATGCGGTTATCCGTCATACGTTTGTCGCTTTCTATAAGGGCGAAAAGCAGATGGTCCTGCCAGAAGCCGTTTATCTTGAGATAGGAACGCAGCAGTCCTTCTCTCTCAAATCCGGCTTTTTCGAGAAGCCGTATCGAACGCTCATTATGAGGGATACAGGCTGCTTCAATCCGGTGCAACCGGAGTTGGTCGAATGCAAAGGGGATAACCAGCGATAGGGCTTCGGTCATATAGCCGTTGCCGGCATAGGGGGCGCCGCTCCAGTAGCCGATCATGCCGCTCTGACCGACACCGCGCCGGATATTGCCAAGCGTAATGCCTCCGACAAGCTTATTGTCGCTGTTGCGGAACACGAAAAAAGGGTAGCCGGTTCCAGCTGAAATCTCATCCTGAAAACGTCGCATACGATGGCGGAAAGCGCTTTTGGTAAGGTCGTCATCGGGCCATGTCGGCTCCCATGGCGCCAGAAAAGCGCGGCTCTGTTCTCGCAAGCTGGCCCAACTCGCAAAATCGCTCATCATCGGCTCGCGCAGATAGATGCGCTGCCCACGCAGGACGGTCGGATTGCTTCTACGGAAAGGCAGGCCGATCATGATGTTCAGGGGAGTAAGAGAGTGGGGAAGAAGGGAGTAGCAAAGACAAAATGTTCAACGTCACATACTCCCCTATTCCCCTAATTACATATTCCCTTAAACAGCGATCTTTCTCGCATGTGCGCTGGTGGAAAGAGCATCCGACAGCCCGTCGAAGCTCATCAGTCGTCCAATCGGGCCGACACCGGCTATGGTGGGCTTGCTGTCAAGGAACAGTCGTCCGGCCAGATCCGTCAGCCGTTCAGGTGTAATGAGCGAAAGGCGGTCCATCAGCTCGCTGTTCTCAACAGGGCGCCCATAGAGCAGGAACTGGCGCGCAACCTGTCCCGCACGGCTTGCGGCGCTCTCCTGCGACATAAGGAGGCTTGCACGATACTGCGCGCGTGCCCGGTCCACTTCTTCCAGACTGATGGAGTCGGCTGCCTTGTGCAGTTCATCAATCAGAACTGGAACGAGTTCGACCAGCTCGTCGCGGCCTGTTGCAGCATGAATGCCGAACAAGCCGGTATCCGAGAAGCCCCAATGGAAGGCGTAGACTGAATAGCAGAGGCCGCGCTTCTCGCGTACTTTCTGGAAGAGGCGTGAGGACATGCCGCCGCCAAGGACCATGGAGAGAAGCTGCGAAGCATAAAAGTCGCGCACGTGATAGGCACGGCCCTCAAAGCCGATCAGAACCTGCGCATCCATGAGTTCGCGATTTTCTCGAAAATCGCCGCCGACATAGTGCGCAAGATCGAGCGTAGGGGCTGTATTGTGGGCGCGGAAGCCGCCGAGGCGTTTTTCGACTTCCTTGACGAATGCATCGTGATCGACGCCACCTGCGGCTGTCACGACCATGCGGTCGGCGCTGTATTGTTCCTCCATATACTGGCGCAGATCAGCGGAGGTAAAAGACATCACGGTTTCAGGCTCGCCCAGAATAGCGCGTCCGATCGGCTGATGTCGGTAAGCTGTTTCTGTGAAACGATCGAAAACAATATCGTCGGGCGTGTCGTGCGCCGCGCCGATCTCCTGCATGATAACCTGCTTTTCGCGTTCCAGTTCAGCTTCGTCGAACTTGGAGGCAGTCAGGATATCGGAGAGAATGTCTATTGCCAATGGCACGTCATTGCGCAGAACGCGCGCATAGTAGGATGTGGTCTCGACGCTGGTGGCGGCATTGATTTCGCCTCCGACGTTTTCGATATCCGATGCAATTTGCCGGGCAGTGCGGTTTTCGGTTCCCTTGAATGCCATGTGCTCAAGAAGATGAGCAATGCCATGCCTGTCGGCAGCCTCGTTTCGCGCACCGGCCTTGACCCAGATTCCAAGTGCCACGCTTTCCACGTGGGACATTGTATCGGTGGCTATCGTCAATCCGTTGGAAAGACGCGTTACTTCAACACCCATAAGCAAACTGCGCTCCCTGCATCCCCGCTCTGGTTCTCGTCTCGGAGCCGGTCTTTTTAAGCTCTCGAATGGCGGCGAACGTATTCTTCCACGATTTTCAGGTCGTTGTGAAGAACTGTGAAGCTTTCTTTTCGTTGCATCAAGTCCGAAAGCCATGCCGGAAGCTGCGGTTCAACGCCGCTTGCAGCCTTTACAGCATCGGGGAATTTGGCCGGATGTGCGGTCGCAAGGACAACCATCGGCGCTGTGTTGGACACATTTTCGCGAGCGACCTTCACACCGATTGCCGAATGTGGATCAAGTAGATAACCGTCTGCCTCAATCACGGACTTGATTGTTTCCGCGGTCTCGTCGACGGTCGAACGCCCGGCCGAGAATTCGCTGCGGATTGCCGAAAGCGGCTTTTCGGAGATCGAGAAACCGCCCGACTGCTTCAGGCTGTCCATAAGGCCGCGCAAAGCTGCCGAATCGCGGCCATGTGCTTCGAACAGGAGACGCTCGAAGTTCGAGGAAATCTGGATGTCCATCGAAGGCGATGTGGTTTGTGCAACGCCGCGCATCTCATACGCCCCATTTTCGAGCGTGCGTGAAAGAATGTCGTTATCGTTGGTGGCGATAATCAGCCGGTCGATGGGGAGGCCCATGCGCTTTGCGACGTAGCCTGCGAAAATATCACCGAAATTGCCTGTCGGTACGGTGAAAGATACAGCGCGATCTGGCGCGCCGAGGCTCAGCGCCGCCGTAAAATAATAGACGACTTGCGGCATGATGCGCGCCCAGTTGATCGAGTTTACACCCGAAAGCGACAGCGCATCGCGAAATTGAAGGTCATTGAACATGCCTTTCACAAGGTTCTGGCAGTCGTCAAAATTGCCTTCAATGGAAAGGGCATGAACGTTGGAAAAACCGGACGATGTCATCTGGCGCTGCTGCACCGGCGACACGCGCCCGTTCGGGAACAGGATAAAGATGTCGGTATTATCACGACCGCCGAAGGCTTCGATTGCCCACCGCCCGTGTCGCCCGATGTGGCGCCGACAATGGTTGCACGTTCGCCGCGTTGCGCCAGAACATAGTCCATCATGCGAGCGAGAAGCTGCATGGCGACATCCTTGAAGGCAAGCGTCGGGCCGTGGAAAAGCTCGAGCACGAATTCATTCGCGCCGGTTTGAACCAGTGGGCAAACCGCATCATGGCGGAAAGTCCCGTAGGCTTCATGCACCATACGGCGAAAATCTGAATGCGGAATTTCGCCGTCGACAAATGGAGTGAGCACGGCCAGTGCGATATCCACATAGGATTTTCCGCGCAGGTCGCGGATCTGTTCTGGCGAAAACTGAGGATAATCCTGTGGCAGATAGAGACCGCCGTCCCGGGCTAGACCGGCGAGCAATGCGTCGCTGAACCCCGGGACCGGCGCTTCCCCACGCGTGCTTACATATTTCATTTCTTGGGCCTTCATTTCGGATCGGCGCGGTTTTGAGCCGGGTAATGCAATAGAGCGTCCCTAAAAAGCCGCAAGGTTTTAAAGCATGTTGACGTGGATGGGGGTTGCTCTCGGGAGCAAAAACGGGAAAACGTCATCGCGCTACACACATGCGTGATGTAGAAGACAGGTCGATCAGTGCAGGGAAGCCGGGTTTATGCAAACAGCACCACAGAATCGTTCATCGTTGTTTCCAGTCTTTGCAACGGTTTTGCTCGCAGCCCTTGCAGGCTGCACAACCAGTGGCACCGATAAGGCCGCCGACGGAGGCTCAGGTTCTTCCTTGACCACTCCCGCCGCTACCGGCGACCAGCGCATCAAGGAATCCGAGCTGCGCGCTTTCTGTCCTTCGGTTTCGCTGCGTGACGGCACAGCCTTCTTCAATACATATGAGAAGGGCGGTGACAAGGATCCCGCGCGTGTGATCTATCAAGCCGCCCTGACAGATACGACCCGCGCCTGCCAGCATGGCGCAGGGACCATGACGATTGACGTCGCTGCTGCCGGCAAGGTCGTACCCGGACCAAAATACAAGAGCGGCACCATCACCATGCCAATCCGTGTTGCCGTCCGCCGTGGTGATCAGGTTATCTATTCCAAGCTGCACAAGCAGGCGGTTACGATAGCCAATGGAGATACCGCTACGCAGTTCGTGTTCAATGACAAGGCAATCACCGTGCCGACGGCGGACAAAAACAATATCCAGATTTTTGTTGGTTTTGACGAAGGTCCGTACAATACGAAGTAAGGAATTTCCGATAGGTATTTACTGACAGTATAATTCTTTTGAGTAATGCGCGGAGATTTTATCCCGCGCATTAATTATTGATATATATGTTTTTATTTTTGGGTGAACTGTCGATGGGTTTGCTGAGTTCTCTTATTTTAATCCTGCATTAATTACAGTTTGAATGGTACTCATGCGATCGATCTGTTCCGTGTTATAATTTTTAATGTCGGGTTTTTAGTGGCATCATTAGGCGGCAGCAATAGCTGGAGACGTTAATACCCGGGCATGCTGTAGTATATTTTAGGGGTATGGATCATATGCGATTTGATCGCAGTAAACTTCTACAGCCTGTTCCGCTTATTTTGCTTTTTATGCTGTTTCTAGGTGCAGCTTTCGGGCAGTGGGTAGGTAACAGATTTCGAATAGTCGATGAAGAGCGGCACATGAATATTTACATGGCCGCGTTGGTTGCTCATGCCAATCGTCTGGCCATTTCGGCCCACGAAACAATCGACGCAGCCAATCGTTCCCCTATAAAATGTGCTCCGCGGAAGAAATGACCTATCTGCGCAAGCTGTTTTTTCGGGATATCATATCAAAGATATTGGCAGGTTCCGTGGAGATCGCCTGATCTGTTCGACGCTTCTCAGCGATATTCCAGAGCAGCCAAGCCGTTCTCCCGCCGACATTCATTTGAGCGATGGCACCTATGTTTATGGCGAGAGATCTCTGATTACACCGGGCAGCCTTGGTTCGGTGATCGGTAATGGCGGGGCCAATGTTGTATTAAGTTCAGTTGCATTCGATCTACTCCATACGCCGCAATACGGCTTCGCTGTTTATATGCGCGACGCGGATCTGAAACATTTCGCACGCCTTTACGGCTATCCATCAGGCAATCTGCCAGCCCCGAATTTCACTGACCTCGGGCGAAAATACGATGTTTTGAGCAAAATCATCAGGGAATATCGTTGCGATGACAACACGGGCATCTGCATTGCACTCGAAGTGCGGCTGGACAATTCCAGTGCGTCAGCCCGATGGAAATCCTTCATAGCAATCAGTTTTGGTCTGATTATCAGTGCTTCTCTTGGCTTGAGCTGGTTTGCTTATCGTAATCGAGAGCGTCCTCTGGCTTCCATGCTCAACAAAGCGCTGAATGCCCGGCAGCTTGAGATGGTCTACCAGCCGGTGGTCAATGTGGCAGATGCTAAAGTGACAGGCTTTGAGGCCCCGGTGCGCTGGCAGCTGCAAACCGGCGATCTGATTCCGCCTGACGTATTTATCGCGGAAGCAGAAGAGAGAGGCATGGCCGGCCGGGTAACAGCCTATGTCGTCGAACGTGTTATCGAGGAGATGGGGGATCTGCTCCGTCGCAACCGGAACATTCAGATCAATATCAATATTACTGCGAGTGACGTCCGGGCGTCGTTCTTCCAGAACAGTATCCAGCCGAAACTGCGCGATGCAGGTATCGATCCCAGCCAGATCGGTCTTGAGCTTACAGAACGTACAGCGGTGGATTTCTCGAAAGCGTCGGAAGGAATCAGACGGCTTCGCGAACAGGGCCACAGGGTCTATATCGACGATTTCGGAACGGGTTATTCAAGTCTTGCCTATCTTGGCGAGTTACAGATCGATGCGATCAAAATTGACAAGGCATTCACGCGCACCGTCTGTACTGATAGTCGGACGGTGTCTATCGTTCCGCAGATCATATCGATGGCGCGGCAGCATAATCTTGACCTTGTCATTGAAGGGATCGAGACCGAAGCCCGGGCTGATTATTTCCGCAAGATGAAAACGCCGATGACTGCGCAAGGCTGGTTTTATGGCAAACCTATGCGTGCCGATGACGCCGTGACGCTGGTAACCACCGGTTCGCCCAAAGCCGGGCAGAAGCGTAGGAAAGCTGTATCGAGATCTGTTTGAATGAAATGTTCTGTAGAAATATGCAGATCGATAAAATTCGAATTAAATGCGACTGCCTGCGTGAAATGAATGGCAACAGATTTACGCTAGTGTGTTCTCATGAAACAGAAATATGAACGCATTCTCGAACCGACGGACACATGGGCGATCTTCGATACGTCCACTGGCGAACCCGTCATCATGGGAACCCGTATGCTGATCGGCCTCTCGGAGAGTGAAGCCGAAGAGCTTCTGGCAATTCTCAATGCCCCGCCCAAGGGGCGCAACAAGCAATCCGCCGCCTGACAATAGCCGGGCGTCGGATCAATTCACTCAGGCATCGGTCCAGACGGACGGGGCCTCGATAACGCTCGGCAGGTCCTGTGGCGATGGATGACGGTTTCCGCACCGGCATCGGTCAGCTTGTCGGCATGCCCCGGATAGGTGTGAGCACCACCCGTAAAGCCGATCACACGCATGCCAGCAGCGCGAGCACCCTGAATGCCATGCGCGGAATCTTCAATCACGATTACATGTTTCGGATCGACTCCGAATTGCTCGGCCGCATAAAGGAACACGTCCGGCGCAGGTTTGGTCTTTTTGGTGCCGACTTCCTTGGCCGAAAAGATGTTCGGCGCAAACAGTTCGTAAAGGCCGACACGTTTCAGCATGCTTTCCAACCGATGGCTGGTCGAATTGGAGCAGATGCACTTCGGCAGTTTCAGCGCCGAGACCACATCCACGATATCCTCAACCGCCTGAACTTCGTTCTCAAGCTTCTCGTCCAGAATCTTTTCGGATTTGTCGAGAAGTGATGCTGAAAGCGGAATTCCGGCTTCGCGCTCTACCGTCAGAAGAATATCCTGCCACGTCAGACCGGCAAAACGCTCGGCCATTTCATCAGCCGCGATCTGATAACCGGCTTCGGTGAGGAGGGCGGATTCGACTTCTGCCGCGATGATTTCGGAATCCACCAAAACGCCATCGCAATCGAAAATGATGAGGGACGGTGCCGCCATGATCATAGCCTTTTTTTATTGGAGGTGGGCACCGGCAGCAGCCGGAAACACCGCGATTGAGCTACACCTTTATGGCGAAGCCGTCAAATCGGGGTTGGTGCGAATTCAGACCTCCCCGGAAACTTCGCGCCGCCGCCGGTCGAGTTCTTCGCTGTAGCGACGTAGCGTGTGTGCTTCACTCAGAAGGCCAAGTACCTTGCGCTCCTGCGCATTGTTTACCACGGCCAGCGCTTCGCTTTCTGCCCGGTCAAAACGCGCGACGGCTTCCTTGGCATTCATCTGGGGCAATAGAAACTCGTCCTGATATTTGAGAAGCTCGCGGATATTGTGCTCTCCGTCGGATGTGTCGAAGCTGTCGGAATAGACTTCCGGAATAGGGATCATGCCGACATAGCGTCCTTCATCATCGACCGCGATCACGCGCTGGGTCGATCCAAGCGGGAAATCATGCCGGAATGTTTCGATGTCGGTATCTATCAGGACGGTCCGCACGTCGTGACGCATCATCCGGTTTACGGTCAGATTGCGTATCCAACCGATATCGTGGGCGGACCGGATGGCCTCGCCACGTAGATGGAAGCGCCATGTTGCGAAGGAGTAACCGAAGGTCTTCCGCACCATCAGTGAGGACGAGACGACAGCTCCGAGGACTAGCATGGCGATTGGAAAATCGCCGGTAAGTTCCAATGCAAGGAAGGTCATGGTCATCGGACCGCCAACGACTGCGACGGCAAGTGAGCTCATGCCGATAACTGCATATACTTCAGGTGCAAGTGCCAGACCGGCAGGTAGAACGGCTCCGGCCACGGCTGCAAACAGCTTGCCCGTCAGGGCACCCAGAAACAGCGATGCGAAGAACAAGCCCCCACGAAAGCCCGCACCGATGGAGACAGCGGAAGCGAGAGACTTGGTGAAGATCAGCAGCAACAATGCCGGTATTGTAATGTTTGCATTCAGATCGAGGTGTAACGCCCGTGGCCCGATGCCAGAACCTGCGGAGAAAAGAACGCGATCATACCGACAACGGCGCCACCGATTGCTGGCGCCAAAACATTGGGCACTATGCTGCGTCGGGCGGTCGTTTCAACAAAAGTGACTCCACGCATGATGAGAATTGCAATACCTGCCGAAAAGAAACCCAGAACGAGTGCTGGCACATAGTCGCGCGGCGTGATGTCGTTTATCTGACCGATATCGATGATGAACGGCGCCCCACCGATTGCCTGCGTCACCAGTGCACCAACTATGGCTGCCACGACGACGGGCGCCAGCGTGGCAATCGAATAGACGCCGATGATGAGTTCGAATGCATAGAATGCACCAGTCAGGGGGCGTTGAAGGCGCTTGCAATGGCAGCCGCAGCGCCGCAACCAACCAGTGTTCGCAAATCTGCGCGACGAAGTTTGAGCGCCCGGCCGATACGGGATGCAAAACCGCTCGCAAGCTGCGTATATGCGGCTTCGAGGCCGACAGAAGCACCGAAGCCGTTGGAAATCAGGTTCTGTCCGACGAGGATAAAGCTGTCCGTCAGCGAGAGACGGCCGCCATGGAGTGCATTCGCCTCGATAGGATCGACGATCGGACGCTTGCGCCAGCGCGCGAGAATCCAGATCACGATCCCCATCAAGATGCCACCGGCAAGGGGAGCAATATAAGCGCTGGGTTGCAGCGATGCTGCCGAGCTCAGTTTTTCGCCGGGGTCAAGTGCGAAGATTGCCTGATGCATCCATTGGGAAATACTGCCAATAGCGGCAACCATCAGCCCTGAAATGATGCCGATGACGGTACCGGCGATAACGAGGCCTATTTCGCTGCCGCGAACCAGTGCACGCATGCGAAAGGGTACAAAGAGAACCCGCAAATACCGGTTATGTCGCAGTTCAGCGATATTCATCATAAAATACACCGGACAAACGGGGCGGCGCGCATGCCCGCCACGCGAATTCAGAAGTTGACTGCCAGTTATAGGCAAAAGGGATAACCAAGCCTTATCAAGGGTAAGAAGTTAAAGTTACAATTGCATAGCGATCGCGGCGTTAAGATGACAGGCGGCAAAATGTCGAGGGTCAATTGACCATGAAAAGCCCGGAACTGCGGACTTTCCACCTCGCTTAAGAAAAGATTTACGATTTCAATCACTTGGCGTTAACTGCATATTTACCCTGCCCGGTAACCATAAGGACAAGTTTTTGCGTCCACAGGTAATCGAGTATCCCATGTCTCTTGTACGTCTTGCACATGAGTTGCCCATTGAGGCTCCGCGTACCGCGTGGCTTGACTCCATCATCAAAGGTGACTGCGTCGCGGCTCTGGAACGCCTGCCGGATCATTCCGTGGACGTCATTTTTGCCGATCCTCCGTATAATCTCCAGCTGGGCGGCGATTTGCATCGTCCCGACCAGTCGATGGTCAGCGCAGTTGACGATCACTGGGATCAGTTCGAGAGCTTTCAGGCCTATGATGCCTTCACCCGTGCATGGCTTATGGCCTGCCGTCGTGTCCTGAAGCCGAATGGCACCATCTGGGTCATCGGTTCCTACCACAACATCTTCCGGGTCGGTTCGCAGTTGCAGGATCTCGGCTTTTGGCTCCTGAATGACGTCATCTGGCGCAAGACGAACCCGATGCCAAATTTCCGCGGTCGGCGCTTCCAGAATGCCCATGAAACGCTGATCTGGGCTTCGCGCGATCAGAAGGGCAAAGGCTACACCTTCAATTATGAAGCGATGAAGGCCGCCAATGACGACGTACAGATGCGCTCGGACTGGCTCTTCCCGATCTGTACCGGTTCCGAACGCCTGAAAGACGAAAATGGCGACAAGGTTCATCCAACCCAGAAGCCGGAAGCATTGCTTGCCCGCATCATGATGGCCTCCAGCAAGCCGGGCGACGTCATTCTCGACCCGTTCTTCGGTTCCGGTACGACGGGTGCGGTTGCCAAGCGCCTCGGACGTCATTTCGTCGGTATCGAACGCGAGCAGAGCTATATCGACGCTGCAACAGCGCGCATTGACGCTGTCGAGCCGCTAGGCAAGGCCGAACTGACGGTGATGACTGGCAAACGGGCCGAACCGCGTGTGGCATTCACCAGCGTTCTCGAAGCGGGCCTCCTTCGCCCCGGCACGGTGCTTTGTGATGAACGTCGCCGTTTTGCTGCCATTGTTCGCGCCGATGGTACGCTGGCTGCCAACGGTGAAGCGGGTTCGATCCATCGTATCGGTGCAAAGGTTCAGGGCTTTGATGCCTGCAATGGATGGACTTTCTGGCACTACGAGGGAAAACGGCGCGCTGAAGCCAATTGATGCCTTGCGCAAGGTCATTCGTGACCAGATGGCAGTCGCAGGCGCTTAGGGCGCATCCCGAAAATTGCGAAGCGGTTTTCGGATAAGATGAGCAAATGATCAGTTATCGGACGGCCTCCAGCATAGTCTGATAGTGAGGCGCTCGAAGCATCGGCTTCGGGCGCCTTCGCTGTTTCAGCGCTGGGGAAATAAGGCTCAGAAGGTGAGACCCGGGGCTTTCAAATCGGCACCCAGCTTGCCAGCGTCCGAAAAATGCACGGCCTGCCAGCCAGCCTGTCTGGCGCCTTCCACATTGTGCAACGTGTCATCGATGAAAAGCGTTGCCGCCGGATCGAGATCGAACGATCCGACGTGATGGTCGTAAATTTCCCGGTCAGGCTTCAGCATGCGGACGTCACCCGATACGGTGACACCTCGGCTTTCGGTCAGAAATGAAAAGCGTGTTTGCGCTTCGCGGAAAGTGTCTGAAGCAAAATTCGTCAGCATGGTGACGTCATTGCCATGGCCGATCAGGCCGCGCAGAATTTCGACACTGTCCTCGTACGCATGGGGAACCATGCGGTTCCAGTTTTGCCGGAACGCACGGATATGATCGGTCTTCTCCGGGTGTGTATCGATCAGGAGCGCTTCTGCTTCCTGCGGTCCGTCCACGATCCTGTTCAATATTCCGTGCGCTGGTGCAGATGTTATCTAGAAACCAACGTCGTTCCGAAGCATCCGGAAAGACATCCAGATAGGCAAGCTCAGGATCATAGTGGATCAGAACCCTGCCGATATCGAAGACGACGTGCTTGACGGGACTGCTCAACGGTGTTTCCTCCCCGTTTGAAAGCTTCTGGTATGGCGGCGGTGATCGCCTTTTTCATGACGGTTGGCAGCGCCTCATCCGAGAGCTCGTCGGGTCGGGACCACCATCCATCCGTAGATACACTCTTGCTGACATTCTCGGAGCAATAGACCGACAAGCGCAGTTCGAAATGTGTAAAAACATGCGTGATTGAACCGGAGTTTGTCCATTGCGCCGGGAAAGGTGCTGCATCGATTGTTACATCACCGTCGATACGCGCGGTCCAGTAGCTGCACGGAACCTCGGTCATCCCCGCAAGCAGGCCTTCCCCTTTTCGCTTGCGCAGGAGGATTGAACCATCTCCCGCAATGGCGACGAATGCCGCGCCGGTGCGAACGGGTTTTTCCGCTTTGGGCGCTTTGACCGGAAACTCCTCCGGATCGCGTAATTTGAGAGCCGAGCAATCATCGTTGAGCGGGCAGATTGCACAGGCCGGGCGTCGCGGCGTGCAAATGGTTGCCCCGGGTCCATCATAGCCTGTGCGAAATCTCCCGACCGGTCGCTTGGTGTCAATTGACCCATGAGCGCGCGGATTTCCGTTTTTTGCTGCGGGCAAGGGCGTGTCGATTGTATAAAGTCGTGAAATTACACGTTCCACATTACCGTCGACGACCGCGACCGCTTCGCCAAAGGCAATTGCTGCAATCGCGGCGGAAGTATAATCCCCGATGCCGGGCAGCTCCTTCAAGGCAATGGCATTGTCCGGAAATCTGCCGTTATGTTGCGAGGTAACGGCATCGGCACATTTCTTCAGATTGCGCGCTCGCGAATAATACCCGAGCCCGGCCCATGCCCGCAGAATATCGTCTTCGCTCGCCTTTGCCATGGCCTGAACGGAAGGCCAGCGTTCAACGAACTTTATGAAGTAGGACTTGACCGCCTCGACTGTCGTCTGCTGAAGCATGATCTCGGAGAGCCAGACCCGATAGGGATCAGGTTTGACACCCGATGCCTGTTCGGCAGGACCTATGCGCCACGGCAAAACACGGTGGTGTCGGTCATACCAGTGCAGGAGCTTTGTGCTTTGATCGGTAATGGCATAATTCAGCATGAGAAGGGCATCGGGTCACAATTGGGCTGCATTCTGATTAATGCCTTAATTTTAAAATTGATAGAAACAATGCTGTGCATATTGGGGCCTAGCGCATAGAAGTCACGCATGAGTCTCCGGATGTGCGTCATTGGAAAGAGAATAAGTGGACCATTCTGTACCTGTCTATGTAATCAATCTAGTGAGATCACAGGACCGCTGGGACAGACTAAAGTCCACCGCGGATGCATTCTCAATCGATCTGAGGCGCGTTGAAGCGGTCGAGGGCAAATTGCTGACTCAAGAAGAGCTTTCGGATTTTGATGAACCCGGGTTTCGTCGCTGCCACGGCAAAATTGCGATGCCGGCAGAGATAGGTTGTTATTTCAGCCATATTCGAGCATTGGAAAGAATAGTCGCGGAATCCGAACCCTTTGCGGTGATTGTTGAAGACGATGTCTCTTTCACGCCTGCCTTTCGTCCGTTTTGGAACGATTGACCGGGCTGACAGACTGGGATGTCGTAAAGTTGATCAATCACCGAACTGCCGCTTTTCGTACATTTCGAGACATTGATGGCAGGTTTTCAATTGGCCGCTGCTTGCATGGGCCGCTGGGAAGTTCAGCTGCATATGTCGTAACGCGAGAGGGTGCGTCAAAATTGCTTGCAGCCATCCGGCCTATGCGTGTGCCATACGACGTTGCTCTGGAGCGAGGCTGGGCTGGCTCTTACGAATTTTTCACGACCGACAGGCCGGTCGTCGAGTTTTTCGGATATTGCGATTTCTACAATCGCGCAAGGACGCTCAGCCTACGCCAAGAAGCGTTTGCCAGCATACAAAAGGATAAGCACCCTTTTGTTTCGAGCGACTGACTACGCCAGACGAATCGCCTACGCTCTTCATAAGAAAAGCTTAAGAGAGGGGCCGGGGTTGAGCTATTTTAAAAAGTCTTTTCTGCTGCGTCGCCGGGTGGATTCACGGGTCATCGGGGCTGCGTCGGCAGCCATGCCCATTCGCATCGGGCTTGGACCGCTGATACTTTTCGTCTTTTCATGCATCGGTATTTATCTGGCCTGCGGACGTCATGCGACGACGCGTATGTTCGCCAGAAAATTCTATCTTTTCATAATTTTATATGCCGTCTGGTCGTTGGGGCTGATCCTCGTAAGAGGCGAACCGTTTCAGGACAACAGGCAGATTGGTTATACACTACTGATTGCCGTTTTCGCTTTTGCTGGTTCGGGAATGGTGCTCGTTCGCGATCCATTGCGGGCCTATGTTCTCGGCTCGCGTGTGGGTACTTTGCTTTGCCGTTATCGTCGCGCTTTATCTTGCCGTAACTAATGGCGGGCGTATTGGCGTCGGCGGCAATCAGGCGGTTTTGCATTCGTTGCAGCGGTAGCGGCGATTTCGGCTGCAATCCCCTTGCGCAACGTGTCCCGTTACTTGCCGAACGGCCCACATTGGCTGGTTCTGGGGTTCACCGCAGTTTTGACCTCTGAAACACGAGCAGTCATCGTGGTGTTGCCGATATTTGCAGCCGTAGAAATCCTTATCTTCCTGAGGCGGTTCAGCATTAAACAACAGGGAGCGGCTTACGCGGTATTGTTTGCTGCAATGGCGGCTCTTGTCGTTGTCGGACCCGTCGGCGATATAATGTCCAAACGGTTTTCCGGAATGGTCGAATATTACGATACCGGGCGGGCCTCCAACTGGGAGGATAAGATTTCTGCTGATATTCGCGAGGCAATGTGGAAAAGCGCATCCCGTGTTATCTTGGCGAACCCGTTTACAGGCGTCGGTTCGTATTCAAAAATGGATTATGTGAGGGCTGAGGCGGGAGACAAGGCTGCGATGCTGGATGGTTTCCGCCATGTCCACAACACAGTCCTTGATGAATTGCTGAACGACGGCATTGTCGGTCTCATTTTTATGGCTGGTGCTTTTATCTCGATCTTTGTCTATCTGTGGCGGACCGCCGATAGTTGGGCGATGCGGCGAGCCTTGCTATACTTTGCGGCGGTGTGCGGTAGCTACGGCATGTTGCACAATCCGCTGTTACACGAGGTCACTATATCCTCGACCATGTTCTTCCTCGCAGCACTGAACGCGGCTGCATCACGGCGTGTTATGGCGGCGAGGCGCGCTGGCCTCACCTCATATATTCTTGGAAAGAAATCACCGGCATGAAAGCGATAGTAACGGGTACCGCCGGATTTATCGGGTTTCATACGGCAAAGCGTCTGCTGGATGAGGGCTGGCAGGTCATCGGCATTGACAACGTGAATGACTATTATCAGGTTGCCTTGAAAGAAACTCGTCTTTCCAAGCTTCATATGCGTGATGGCTTCCGGTTTGCGAAGGCAGATATTTCCGATGCAGGAGCGTTCAACGCGGCAATCGGCTCTGATCGAGATGCGGATGTCATCGTGCATCTCGCAGCACAGGCGGGAGTACGATATTCCATCGAGAACCCTTCAGCCTACATTTCTGCCAATGTGCAGGGGCAGGTCACAGTCTTCGAAATCGCGTTGAGAATGGAGAAGCGTCCACCTGTCGTCTATGCGAGTTCATCGTCGGTCTATGGCGCGAATGAAAAGGTGCCTTTCTCGGAAAGCGATCCCGTCGATCATCCCGTCTCGATCTACGCCGCAACCAAGCGTTCGGGCGAGTTGCTGGCTTATTCCTACCGACACGTGCACAAACTCCACTCTGCAGGCTTGCGCTTTTTACGGTTTACGGTCCTTATGGGCGGCCTGACATGGCGCCGTGGCTGTTTACGGCTGCGATCCTTAAAGGAGAGCCGATCCGCGTATTCAACAATGGGGAGATGCAGCGGGACTTCACCTTTGTGGAGGATATAGTCAGCGGAGTGGTTGGTGCGGTAAGACGTATTCTCGACGAGCCTGAAGATACAGCACCCGTCTACAATCTCGGTAACAATCGGCCGGTCATGCTCAACGACTTTATCGCAGCTATCGAAAAAGCAACTGGCAGGGAGGCAATTCGCAAACTGGAACCTATGCCAGCTGCCGATGTGCCCCGCACCTATGCCGACATCACTCTTGCTGCACGAGACCTCGGCTTTAGCCCGAAAACCACACTCGATCAGGGTATTCCTTTGTTTGTGGAATGGTTTCGCGGCTATAATGGAGCGCGATGAGCGAACCGACATCCGTGGCGCGGCTTCAGGCCGCTGGCAGATATGGCTTCGGGTCTGGTGGACCCGATGCTGCAAAAGCGTGCCGGTATCAATCTCGCCTTGCTTCAGTCATGGGAAGATATTGTCGGTCCCGCCATCGGCGCAACCTCGCGCCCGTTGCGCATCATCTGGCCGCGTCGTCTGCATGAGGATGATCCGTTTTCACCGGCAACGCTGATTATAGCCTGCGAAGGTTTTGCAGCTTTGCAGGTTCAGCATGAAACAGGGGAAATAATCAGCCGCATCAATGGCTTTCTCGGGTTCTCGGCGGTCGGACGTATTCGTATCGAACAGAAGCCGCCGGTCATTCCGGCCAAGCGCCGTGCAAAGCGGCTGGCGCCGCTCGGACCTGCCGAAGAGCGTCGTATCGACAAGGCTACAGACGGTATTGAAGACGATGCGCTTCGCGCAGCGCTTGCACGCCTTGGCAAGAACATTCTTGCCGAGAAGCGGACGGCTGGTCGGAAAGACAAAGATAGTTGAATTCGGGCCGCCGCCATAAATTTGATGCAAGCTTTCAGCAGTTTATGTTTAGCGCCCCGGTTTATTGTCGCGGATTTGAAGACAAATAATCCAAGGTGCTGACTTTCATGTGAACGCTGTGGGTCTAGCGAAGTACGGCCTGCCGCTTTAGATTGTATGTCGAAGTCAACTATTGAAACAGGACTGGATGATTCGGATGCCTGCAGCGTTTAATCGCAGACACGTTATTTCTCTTGCTGGAGCGGCCGCTGCCGGGCTGGCTTTTGCCGGTGGCGCGAATGCGCAGCAGCGCGATCCTGAAGGCACGGTCGATGCGGCTAAGATTGCCGAACCCGGCAAGCTCAAGGACATGGTCTACGGCAAGGCTGATGCGCCGGTCACCATCGTTGAGTATGCATCGCTGACCTGCCCGCATTGCGCGGATTTTACGATCAATACGTTCCCGAAAATCAAGGAAAAAATATATCGATACGGGCAAAGCACGACTCATCTTCCGTGAATTCCCGTTCGATCCGCGTGCAACTGCCGCTTTCATGCTGGCGCGCTGCGCACCGGAAGACCGTTACTTCCCTATGGTCGACGTTTTCTTCAAGCAGCAGCAGCAGTGGGCGACCGCTGAAGATGGTGAAGCAGCTCTCCTGCAAATTGCAAAACTTGCCGGTTTTACACAGGAGTCCTTCAAGGCGTGCTTGACGAACCAGCAAGTTCTCGATGATGTGAGAGCAACGATGGAGCGTGGGTCGAAGGATTTTGGTGTGAGTGCAACGCCGACTTTCTTCATTAACGGACAAAAATACGCTGGAGCGCTTTCGGTTGACGAAATGTCGGCAATCATCGAGAAGCTTCTCTAATCCGGTTTTCAGATCGAAAAGCGGGCGCTCCTCTGCGCTCGCTTTTTGCGTTTCCGAGGTGGCAATGGAAGGGGCTTGCTGATGCGCTTCTCCAAGCTGCGCCTTGTCGGGTTCAAATCCTTCGTCGAGCCCATGGAGTTCGTTATCGAAGGCGGACTGACCGGCGTCGTCGGTCCCAATGGCTGCGGCAAATCCAATCTGGTCGAAGCGCTACGCTGGGTGATGGGTGAAAACTCATACAAGAACATGCGCGCCTCCGGCATGGACGATGTGATCTTCTCCGGCTCTGCCACGAGGCCCGCGCGCAATACGGCAGAAGTCACGCTTTTTCTTGATAATTCTGATCGTACAGCGCCTGCCGCATATAATGATGCGGACGAATTGCAGGTCTCTCGCCGCATCGAACGGGAGTCGGGATCGGTCTATCGCATCAATGGCAAGGGAAGCGCGCGCCAGGACGTGCAACTTCTCTTTGCGGACCAGTCCACCGGCGCACGTTCACCGTCGATGGTCGGGCAGGGGCGTATTGGTGAACTCATTCAGGCAAAGCCGCAAGCACGTCGCGCGCTTCTGGAAGAAGCGGCTGGCATTTCCGGTCTGCATACGCGCCGACATGAGGCCGAGTTGCGCCTTCGCGCTGCTGAAACCAATCTTGAGCGTCTGGACGACGTTGTCGGCGAGCTGGGAAGCCAGATCGAAAGTCTGAAGCGTCAGGCGCGTCAGGCGAATCGCTTCAAGGCACTTTCCGCAGATATTCGCCGCGCGGAGGCCGCGCTGCTGCATCTGCGCTGGTCGCAGGCAAAGATGCAGGAAGGTGAGGCGCAAAGCACATTGGTGCAGGCAACCTCCGCTGTCGGTGATATGGCGCAAGCGCAGATGAACGCGGCAAAGGCACAGGCGGTCGGCGCGCACAAACTGCCCGAACTGCGCGAGGTGGAAGCGAAAGCCGCAGCAGCATTGCAACGTCTGTCCATTGCCAGAACCCAGCTTGATGAGGAAGGCGAACGTCTTCGTGCCCGCCGGGCAGAGTTGATAAAGCGTCTTGAGCAGCTTTCCGCCGACATCGCGCGCGAAGAAGAAATGATGCGTGAGAACGCTGATATTCTGGCCCGGCTCGATGACGAGGAACAGGAACTGATCGCTTCCGCCGAAGAATCCGGCGAGCGCGATCAGGAACTGCATGCTCTTTTGAGGAAGCGGAAGTTCGATTGCAGGACAGCGAGAACGCTTTGTCCCGCGTGACGGCTGAACGTGCGGAAGCTGCTGCAGAACGTGTGCAAATCGAACGGGCATTGAAGGAAACACGTGATCGTCGTGATCGTCTTTCTGTCCAGATGGAAGCGATCGAGCGCGACATCGCTGCAGTCGCGGAACAGATCGGCGGGTTGTTCGATCCGGCGGAAAAGCGCATCGTGGTCGACCGCTGTGCGGAAGCACTGGCATCTGCGGAGGAAATGGTTGCCAGTGCGGAAGAGCTTGTTGCAAGCGCGCGCGAAGCGGAAGCCTCGAGCCGTCAGCCTTTGAGCGAAGCGCGCACGGAGCTGAATCGTATCGAAACGGAAGCGCAGACGCTGGCCCGCATTCTGAATGCTGGCGAAACGGGACAATTCCCGCCGGTGGTGGAAGAACTGCGTGTCGAGAAGGGCTATGAAGTTGCACTGGGTGCCGCACTCGGTGAAGATCTCGATGCGGCCAGCGATGAACATGCGCCGGTCTATTGGGCATACAATCCTGCTGCCAATGCCGATCCCGCTTTGCCGGAAAGCGTGACGCCACTCGATCGTCTGGTGGAGGGGCCGCAGCAATTGCGCCGCAGACTGGCACAGGTCGGCGTTGTCTCGGATGATGACGGTAAGCGCCTGCAGGCCATGTTGCGGCCCGGCCAGCGGCTGGTGAGCTGTGCCGGTGCGCTCTGGCGCTGGGACGGTTATACAGCGAGCGCCGATGCGCCGACACCGGCAGCTCAGCGACTGGCGCAAAAACCGGCTGGCGGAACTCGAACAAGAGGCAATTGCAGCGCGCCGGCGCGTCGAACAGGCCGAGCAGGATGTGCTACGCATAGAGGCCGGCGTCCGGGAGGCCGTCGAACAGGAGCGCGTCGCACGCGATCAATGGCGCGCAAACCAGCGCAAGCTTGATGAAGCGCGTGAGGCTCTGGCGGCTGCCGAGCGTGCAGCAGGTCAGCTGGCGACGCGCCGCGCCGGTCTTGAAGACAGCAAGGCGCATCTGGAAGAAAATCTCGAAGAAGCGCAGATCCGTGTCACGGAAGCCGAAGAGCGGCTTGGCGAAATGCCGGATATCGATGCGATTGGCGAGCGCCTTGCCACATTAAGCAACGAAGTCATGTCGGATCGCACCGCTCTGGCAGAAGCGCGCGCCGCCTATGAGGGGCTGCGGCGCGAGGCCGATGCCCGCAAACGGCGGCTGGAAATGATTGCGCTGGAGCGCCGAAACTGGAAATCCCGCGCCGAAAATGCTGACCGCCATATCGCGGCCTTGAATGATCGCCGTGCGGAAACGGCGGATGAGGCGGAGGCGCTTGCTGAAGCGCCTGACGAAATCGAAAGCCGTCGCCGGGCACTGTTGAACGAGCTTTCGCAGGCTGATGCCCTTCGAAAACAGGCTGGCGATATTCTGGCCGAGGCCGAGGCTACGCAGGCGGAACTCGACAAGACAGCGACCCTGAGCATTCAGCAACTGGCTGCAAGTCGCGAACAACGTGCACGTGCTGAAGAACGTCTTGCGGCGGCAGAAGAGCGTCGCAAGGATGCCGAAGCCCGTATTGCCGAAGCTTTGAACTGCCCGCCGCATGAGGCTATTCGCCAGACAGGTTTAAGGTCCGACGAAGCTTTGCCCGATCCCGATCAGCTTGAACGCCAACTGGAGCGGTTGAAGATTGAGCGGGAGCGGCTCGGTGCAGTCAATCTTCGGGCGGATGAGGAACAGGAAGAACTGTCCGGACGTCTCGATACTATCGTGTCCGAGCGAGAAGACGTCATCGAGGCAATCAAGAAGCTGCGCCGGGCAATCCAGAGCCTCAATCGCGAGGGACGCGAACGCCTGCTGGCTGCGTTCGACGTGGTGAATGTGCAGTTCCAGCGTCTGTTCACGCATCTCTTTGGTGGCGGTACGGCTGAACTGCAGCTCATCGAAAGCGAAGATCCGCTGGAAGCTGGTCTGGAAATTCTTGCCCGCCCACCCGGCAAGAAACCGCAGACTATGACGCTGCTTTCCGGCGGCGAGCAGGCGCTGACAGCCATGGCGCTCATTTTCGCGGTGTTTCTCACCAATCCGGCACCAATCTGCGTGCTCGACGAAGTGGACGCACCGCTTGATGACCATAATGTCGAGCGGTACTGCAATCTGATGGATGAAATGGCGGCTTCAACCGAAACGCGCTTCGTGGTTATCACGCATAACCCGATCACGATGGCTCGCATGAACCGTCTCTTCGGTGTGACGATGGGCGAGCAGGGCGTGAGCCAACTCGTTTCCGTGGATTTGCAGACTGCGGAACAACTTCGCGAAGCAAGCTAAAACATAATCTCTACGGAGGACGGCATGAGCGGCGATCACGACCATGGAGACGTCAGCGATACGCCGCTTCCAAGATTATGGATCGCCTTTGCACTGACCAGCCTTTATGATCGCCGAGATCATCGGCAGTTTCATCACCGGCAGTCTTGCACTTTTATCCGATGCCATGCACATGGCGACAGACAGTTTTGCGCTTCTCCTTGCCCTGATCGCCATCTATCTGGGCCGACGGCCAGCTGATATCCTTCGCACCTATGGCTATGCCCGCTTTGAAATTCTAGCGGCGACGGTCAATGCACTTCTGTTGCTGGGTGTAGCATTCTATATCCTCTATGAAGCGTATGAACGTCTTTCACGTCCTGCCGATGTGCAGTCCGTCGGCATGATGGTCGTTGCTGTACTTGGCCTGATGGTCAACCTGATATCCATGCGGGTCTTGATGGGACACAAGGACGAAAGTCTCAACGTCAAGGGCGCTTATCTTGAAGTCTGGGCGGATATGCTGGGTTCTGTCGGCGTGATTGTCGGCGCTGTGATCATTTATCTGACCGGATGGGAATGGATGGATTCACTGATCGCGATCGGTATCGGCTTCATGGTCTTTCCGCGCACATGGGTTCTGCTCAAGGAATGCATTAATATTCTGCTGGAAGGGGTTCCGGCCGGCCCGGACCTCGATGATCTGAAGAAAGCGGTTCTGGCTGTGCCCGGCGTGACAACGCTCCACGACCTGCACGTCTGGTCATTGACTAAAACCAGAAATCCCTGACTGCGCATATCGTGCTAGCCGACGGGGCAGAAGGCGAGACCGTGCGTCGCGCGGTTGAACAGGCCCTGCAGGAAAAATACGATCTCCATCATACCACCTTGCAAATCGAAACGGTTGATCGCGGAGTCTCTGAATGGATTCATTAGATCCGGCTTCCCTATGGCACTCGAAAGTGCGCTTTCTCTAAAATATACGAAGGTTATTCATATTTTAATAATTAAAATACGAGAATAAATGGAATAAATTATGGATTGTATCGTAATATAAATAATAATTGCGGAATATTAATTTTATAAAATTTTCTTTCGTTACTTTATATGAAAAGAATTATTAGAGTTGGAAGAATAGTGCAAATTTGCACATAATCAACTGTTCGATGGTCGTGTTATGAAAGTGCTTGTTTGCCAGTGACTTATTCTGGTGGAAAGCGCGAGGCTGTGGAATTGGCGATTGCCTATTTGCGAGTCAGTTTTATCAGCCGTGGCAAAGGTAAAAGTGCGCTCATTGCTGCAGCCTATCGCCATCGGACGGTGATGTATTTCGAACGCGAAGGAACGACGGTCAATTTTTCAGAGAAGGGAGGTCTCATCCATGAGGAGTTCATGTTGCCGGCAGATTCTCCCCAGTGGGCATGCGCAATTGCCCCGGGGTCGGTTGGGCAAGCATCGGAGACCTTCTGGAATTTTGTTGAGGTTTCAGAAAAGCTGGCGAATGCCCAGTTGGCGCGCGAGGCCATAATCGCTTTACCTAGCCAATTACTTCCCAGTCAGAATATCTTACTTGCGCGTGAATTTATCGAAACACATGTTGTGTCCAGAGGTATGGTAGCTGACTGGGTCTATCATGACGAGCCCGGTAATCCGCATATACATCTTATGATGAGCCTTCGACCATTGGTTGCCGATGGGTTTGGTGCCAAAACCATAATAGTCAATGATGAAAATGGGGCACCAAAGCGACGCGCGAACGGTCAGCTCATCCGGACTCAATGGAGCGGAAATAAAGCTGATTTCTTACAGTTCCGGAACGGCTGGTTTGAATGCCAGAATCGACATCTTGCTCTGGCGGGCTTCGATCTTCATATCGACGGACGCTCTTACTCCCAAACAAAACCTTGATATCGCTGGCATGGTACACGTCGGCCCTGAGGCGTCAGGCATTGAACGAAGAACCAGAGAAGCAGGCATATCCGTTTCTGTCCGCCGTGCTGAGTTAAATCAACATCGCAAAGATGAAAATTTGACGCGTATCATCGGACGACCACGTATCGTCCTTGATATCGTGAGTTCGGAAAGGAGTGTTTTCGAGAGAAAAGATCTCGAGAACATTATTCGCAGATACTCGAACGATAGGACCCTTTGCTCGCATCTGTCCGCTGAGATTCTTAAAAGTCCGGACGTGCTGAGAATCGATAGGGCGCAGTTTGAACTCGACCAAAAAAATCTGGTTGTGGAAAAATTTACCACGAAAAGACTGATCAGGATGGAAGCCCGAATGGCTATGAATTCGATCCGTCTTTTGAAACTTAAAAGCCATCCGGTTCGAGCAACCCGACTGGATAAAATATGTGATCGTCACAATTGGCTCAACAAGGAGCAACGAACGGCAATCCGATATCTGGTCGACGGGCAGAGCATAGCTGTCGTCGTGGGAAGGGCAGGGACAGGAAAAACGTCCATGCTCAAAGTAGTCGCGGAAATATGGAAGGACGCAGGCTATACTGTGCTTGGCGGTGCTCTTGCCGGTAAAGCGGCTGAAGGGTTGCAAAACGGTGCCCATATACAAAGCCGCACGCTGGCGTCGTGGCAATATCGTTGGGACGTCGGAAAAGACCAGTTTGATTCCAAAACCATATTTGTTCTTGATGAAGCAGGACTGGTGGCGTCCAAACAGATGGCTGCTTTTCTGCAAGCCGTTAAGAACGCAGGCGCAAAAATCGTGCTGGTTGGTGATGCAGAGCAGTTGCAGCCGATCGAGGCGGGGGGGCCGCATTCAGAGCAATTGCGGATAAGGTTGGCTATGTAGAGCTCGAGACAATTCTCCGTCAGCGAGATGACTGGATGCGTGAAGCGTCAGCTTATCTGGCGACCAATAAAACGAAGTTGGCTTTGAAAGAATACGAGGCTCATGGGAGAATACATTCCTGCCGAGACAAAGACGAGGCAATCAGACAGCTGATTGCAAACTGGGACGCAGCTTCATCAAAAGGAGTTAATTCCCTTATTCTTGCTCATCTGCGACGCGATGTACAAAAACTCAACGTGCTCGCGCGGCAGAAACTCATCGATAGAAATGTAATCGGACGGGAATTTCCATTCGAGACTAGCAATGGCTCCAAAAAATGGGGAGAGGCGATCGGCTCATTTTCCTGCGAAATGACAATTTGTTGGGTGTTAAAAACGGAACAGTCGGGCAGGTATTAACTGCTGCTAAAAACGATATCGTCGTTCGAATTGGAGAAGGCGATAATTATAAGTGCATCCATGTAAATAGTAAAAATTATAGTGAAATAGATTATGGTTATGCCACAACAATACACAAATCGCAGGGGTAACTGTCCAGAGCGTTAATCTCCTCGTTTCTTCAACGCTGAATCGACATTTGACTTATGTGGCGATGACACGCCACAGAGAAAACCTGAATATCTACTATAGCAAAGAGAGTTTTAAAAGCAGAGATGAGCTGGATGCTGTGCTCTCACGTAACAGTGTAAAGGAAACGACCCTCGATTATGAGAACAGTCGTATCTACATGCAAGCGTTGAGGTTTGCTCAAAACCGGGGGCTGAATCTGCTCAGGGTCGCGCGAACGCTTTATCATGACCGTATCATCTGGATCACCGATCAGGCAAAAAGATTGCAGGAATTGGATTTACGCCTTCAAATAATTGCGCCCTTCCTAACAAAGGTTCAAAAGAAGAAGCCATCACTCATGAGGCTCTGGTGCCCGGTGTTTCAGAGTTTACGAAATCGGTTTCCCAAGTTGTTGCGGCGCAATTAGCAGGTCACCGTGCTCTTTTGCGTGATATCGAAATGATAAACTCCAGCTTACGGAAGATTTTTTAATGATCCAGAACGCGTCTTTCAGAAATTGGAAGTTTCATCGTTGTTAACAGACGAAGGTAGATATGGTGCCAAGCTTGATCTGCTGCGAGAGAAGCCCGGGATTTTAGGAGACCTTCGAGGTCGAGTCGGCGTTTTGCCGGCAGGCGAGCGAGACAGGAAAGAGAAGCGGTGCTCGCCGCCGCAGGATATCTTTCAACTCAGATAAGTCTGCATCTAGGTTATCGTAAGGAGTTGAAAATGTCGTTGGAGCGAGATGAAATCGAAAGACGGCAGCGAATGAGGGTGTCTATTCCACACCCGTCTCAGGCCGCCCGAAATTTTCTTGAGAAAACTGGAAAATTCGATGACGGACAGCATGCCCAACGACATGAAGCTTACCTAGCTTTGGATCAAAGGGTTAAAGCGGAGCTTGCTTCCTTTGCAACGGCGATTGATCAGCGATTTGGGCACGGAGCATTTTTGGGGGCTCGCGACAAGGGTTCAATAGAACAAGTGCTCACCAAGGTCATGGCGTATTGTAAGGGGAGCAACGTCAACACGTAATAAAGGCATGGGATTTATTACGGGCTGCGCAAAAATTGAATCCGATAAACTGCGGGTTAATATTGCCGAAATGTACAGTATTAAACAATCAAATTCGTTATCGATCTGAATGACATAGTCGGTTCTCATGAAGGGAATAAGAGTATGGAAATCAGCGACGCCATTCTTTCGAGCAAGATTTTGCTTATATTATTTTTCTTTTTTCATCTCTGCTTCTCTTTTCGCAAGCTCATTCTCGATTGCCTCCCGGATAAAGGAAGCGATCCTATATCTGCCGACCAAATCTGTGATCCGTTTCTTGGTCTCCTGCGACAGCCTGATTTTTGTCGCTTGCATATTCAGTGGCGGACGTCCCATGAAATTGAAATACTCGCTTTCTAGTAATGACTTTAAATTTAGGCTTCAAAAATAAACGACGTCTTTTATTGACTTCAAAAAAGAGGTCGTTTATTATGTGGGCACCATCGGCTGAATAGCGTGTTGGCGCACGCCACTCAGCCTGACCATAACCCAAGTGTACAGGACTCGGATCATGGCTGATTCTGAGAATAGCACAACTGTGCTTCAGTTTACCCTCGGAAACCTCCTTCAATCTGTCGAACCGCTTAGGGATGCCGTTTTACGTGATACCTCCAGTATGTTGATGGCATTAAACGCCGACCTCAACGACGGAAGTCGGAGTGATCCGGTCGTCTCTTATTGGCGGCAGTGGAGAATAATACACGCCAGAAGCAATGAACTGTGTTGTCTTCAGCAAGGGCTAGAGACGAAACTTCTGAAGAACATTCGATCTTTGCCAAAGGCCCAGCAAGAACGTATATCGTCTCGTATTTTTTCATTCCATCGACCAAATCAGACGTCATCATGCGGGCTCCGAGCCGGTTGACGTACGAGAAAACGCAAAAGCAGAGCAACAAGAACCGCAAAACGATTGGCGCGAGGTAAGCGATGAATTGGATTACCAAAATGCCTACAGGGATCATCTACAGATCTTAGATACGGAGTTTGAGCTTTCTGAGACTCTCTTCAATACTCCGGCCAAGACAATTGAAGGGATTGTTGCGAAGCTTCACTGCGCGCCCTTGAAATGCGAGATCCTCTTGGTGTTGAAGATGACGAACCATGGCCGCTGTTAAGGTCTATTCTGTTTGATTTACTCCGAATCCAAAAAGACACCAGCTTTTAATCGAGCAAGCTACGCTACATAATAGTTCTTCCGCGCGATCGGTAGCGGGCGCTTTACTTAAACCCGCTTCTGCTTTCGGCACATGCTCCAAGTCTCTAATAATCACTCCAGACTGCCAGTTCGTTTCCTGCCGGGTCGGTGAAATGAAAACGCCGACCGCCGGGGAAAGAGAAGATGGGCTTCACAATGGTGCCGCCTGCATCGGTAACGGCTTCCAGAGCTTCTTCCAGCCGCGCTGCATAGAGTACCGGCAGGGGCTTCGCCATTGCCTGCCCATCCGCGTCAAAACCGCCGTCTAATCCCTCCGAAAAGGCTGAATAAGTTGGGCCGTAATCGATGAAAGACCAGCCGAAGGCGCGCGCATAGAAACTCTTCGTCGCATCGAGTGATCCATTTCCTGCTGGCATTTCCAGATAATCGAGCTTGCCCGTGATACGCATGGTCGAACTCCAATATGTTCTGTATTTGTTCTTATTCTTGCTGTATTTAGCCTGCGGAGTCAATCTGGTTTGGAGCCTTTGCGCGGTTAATCCTGTCTCTAATCGATTCTATTGTCGCGGCTTGTCTTTTTTGGTTGGCAGCAGCCTTGCGGATCGCATAAGCAACGAGGAGCAGGTTCTGGGAGTGCTTGCAATTGTTGCAAGCCTTTTATGAGCCGGCCCTATCAAGGAGGCCATGATGGCGAAGTGGGTGTACACATTCGGCGACGGCAAGGCAGAAGGTGCGGCAAGCGACCGTAATCTTCTCGGAGGCAAGGGAGCGAACCGGCTGAAATGAGCAGTCTTGGTCTTCCGGTGCCTCCGGGCTTTACCATTACGACCGAAGTCTGCACCTATTATTATGATCATGAGCGTACCTATCCAAGTGAACTGAACGATCAGGTTCAGGCGGCTCTGGCCTATATCGCGAAAGTGACGAGACGCAATTTCGGCGATGCCGAAAAGCCACTTCTGGTGTCGGTGCGCTCCGGTGCCCGTGCTTCCATGCCGGGCATGATGGATACGGTGCTCAATCTTGGTCTCAACGACGAGACCGTGCAGGCCATCGCCCTTGAGGCGGGTGACGAGCGTTTTGCCTATGACAGCTACCGTCGCTTCATCCAGATGTATTCGGATGTCGTGCTGGGCGTCGATCATGGCTTCTTCGAAGAAATTCTCGAAGACAAGAAGGCCGATCTCGGCGTCGAGGTCGATACGGCGCTGACGGCCGAGGACTGGAAGGATGTCATCGGGTCCTACAAGGCCAAGGTCGAGGAAGAGCTAGGCCAGCCTTTCCCGCAAGACCCGCGCGAACAGCTATGGGGCGCTATCGGCGCCGTCTTCTCAAGCTGGATGAATGCGCGCGCCATCACCTATCGGCGGCTGCATAATATCCCGGCGGCCCGGGGCACGGCGGTTAATGTGCAGGCCATGGTGTTCGGCAATATGGGTGAAACCTCTGCGACTGGCGTTGCCTTCACACGCAATCCTTCAACAGGAGAGAAGAAGCTTTACGGCGAGTTTCTCGTCAATGCGCAGGGGAGGATGTCGTTGCCGGTATCCGCACACCGCAGAACATTACCGAAGAAGCTCGCATTGCGGCCGGTTCCGACAAGCCATCGCTTGAAAAGGTAATGCCGGAAGCCTTCGCTGAATTCCTCAACGTCGCTGACCGGCTGGAGCAACATTATCGCGACATGCAGGACCTCGAGTTCACCATCGAACGCGGTAAATTGTGGATGCTCCAGACCCGATCTGGCAAGCGCACCGCAAAGGCCGCGTTGAAGATGGCCGTCGAAATGGCAGGCGAAGGCCTCATTTCCGAGGAAGAAGCGGTTCTGCGCGTCGATCCGGCAGCGCTTGACCAGCTTCTGCACCCGACGATCGACCCGCGTGCGGAGCGTCAGGTTATCGGTCAGGGCCTCCCAGCATCGCCGGGCGCTGCAACGGGCGAAATCGTCTTCTCTTCCGAAGAAGCCGAACAGGCAAAGTCGGAAGGCCGCAAGGTCATTCTCGTTCGCATCGAGACCAGCCCGGAAGATATTCACGGTATGCATGCGGCGGAAGGCATTCTAACGACACGCGGCGGCATGACTAGCCACGCAGCCGTTGTCGCACGCGGCATGGGCAAGCCATGCGTTTCCGGTGCGGGGTCGCTTCGTGTCGATTATCGCAATGGCGTCATGCTCGCAGCAGGCCAGACCTTCAAGAAGGGCGATGTCGTCACCGTCGATGGCGGCACCGGGCAGGTCCTGAAAGGCGCTGTGGCCATGCTGCAGCCCGAGCTTTCCGGCGACTTCGGCAGGTTGATGGAATGGGCCGACCGGACCCGCCGGATGAAGGTTCGCGCCAATGCCGAAACTCCGGCAGATGCCCGCACGGCACGTTCGTTCGGTGCGGAAGGCATAGGGCTCTGCCGTACTGAACACATGTTCTTCGACGGAAGCCGCATTGTCGCCATGCGCGAGATGATCCTTTCCGACAATGAAGAAGGTCGCCGTACGGCTCTGGCAAAGCTTCTGCCGATGCAACGTTCGGATTTCGTCGAACTTTTCGAGATCATGAAGGGGCTCCCAGTCACGATCCGTCTGCTTGATCCGCCATTGCACGAGTTCCTGCCGCATACGGACGAGGAAGTCGCGGAGGTTGCCCGGTCGACGGGTGTCGATGCTGCAAAGCTGCGCGAACGTGCGGATGCCTTGCATGAATTCAACCCGATGCTGGGCCATCGCGGCTGCCGTCTGGCTGTATCCTATCCGGAAATTGCGGAAATGCAGGCGCGGGCGATTTTCGAAGCTGCTGTTGAGGCAGGCAAGAAAACCGGTGAGCATGTGGTGCCGGAAGTGATGGTGCCGCTGGTCGGTCTGAAAGCCGAACTCGATTTCGTCAAAGCGCGCATCGACGCCGTTGCCAAGGAAGTCATGGCAGAGGCGGGCGTCAAGATCGACTATATGGTCGGCACAATGATCGAACTGCCACGTGCCGCCTTGCGCGCTGCCGAAATCGCAGAAACGGCTGAGTTCTTCTCGTTTGGCACCAACGACCTGACACAAACGACATTCGGCATTTCACGCGACGATGCGTCGTCGTTCCTGACCTACTATCAGCAGCGTGGCGTGATCGAACAGGACCCGTTCGTGTCACTCGATCTCGATGGTGTTGGTGAACTGGTGGAAATCGCCGCCGAACGCGGACGAAAGACCCGCGAAAAACTGAAGCTCGGCATCTGCGGCGAGCATGGTGGTGATCCGGCGTCGATCACCTTCTGCGAAAAGACAGGTCTCGATTATGTTTCCTGTTCGCCCTTCCGCGTGCCGATTGCCCGTCTTGCCGCTGCGCAGTCGGCCATACGCAAGGTTTGACAGAACGCCACAATTTGGCTTTGCTGCCGGAGTAGTCCCCGGTAGTTAAGCCATTTTCAGAAGATATTGTCATGTTTCGTTGTATTGCTGCGGCAGGAGCCGTCATTCTCGCCACGACTGGCATTGCCAGCGCATACGATATCTCGCCGCAGGAGCGCGCGGAGAACAAGGCCAGCCACGATACGATCAAGATCGTTGAGCCACAATTGTATATTGAACGTGGTGGCGCGGCATCGCCACAAGTGGCGCTGACGCTCGATGCCTGCATGGGCAAGACCGATCACCGGATACTCGATATACTAGTGCAGAACCGTATTCCAGCGACGATCTTCGTGACGGGGCGATGGATAAAGCAGAACCCGGTCGCCATGGCGGTTTTGAAGGCCAATGCCGATCTGTTCGATATCGAGAACCATGGCGCATTGCATATTCCGGCCATTACCAACGAGCCGAAAATGTATGGTATCAAGACGGCAGGGTCACTTGAGGCGGTCCATCTGGAAATCGATGGCGGCGCGACGGCGATCACTGATGCCGGAGTGTCGAAGCCCGTTTGGTATCGTGATGCGACGGCCCGTTATTCGACCGATGCGATCAAGCTTTGCGACAAGCATGGGCTACAAGATCGGCGGTTATTCGCTGAATGGTGATCAGGGGGCCTCGTTGCTGGCGCCGACGGTTGAGCGCCGCATCGCCGCCGCGCGTGATGGCGATGTCATCATCTCGCATATCAACCAGCCAACGCGCTCAGCGGGCGAGGGGGTGGCCAAAGGCGTTCTGGCCTTGAAAGCAAAGGGGATGAAATTCGTGCGTCTCAAGGATGTTGAGACGACAATGACGCTCAACCCGGTTGTTCCGCACAATCTTCATGCGGGCGTTCCCAAGCCTGCGGCGCCGAAATAATCCCGTTCAGGCGCCGTTGACTTTTTCCTTCGGGGAGAGACTTTTCATGACGGCGGCGTAGTTACGGCCAAGGCTTTCAAAAACGGCATTTTCGCCTGTTGGCGGTTCAACGGACAGCGTCGTGCCGTCGTTGCGCAATGTGACGAAGATAACCTGATCGTCCGGTTGTCCGGCAATAGAAATTGCGCCGATACGTTGTGCTTCGCTGGTGTCGAGGGCAGGCATATTGAACAGAACTTCGCCGCCCACACGTTCTGCGGCCTTGGCGAGCGCGGAATCAAAACCTTCGATAAGGACGTCGATGGCTCCAAGCGCGAACTCCAGTTCGACGGCTTCAAGCGTCATCGTATCATCTGCGGTTGTGCTGTCCGATGACTGGTTGCCATTTTGAAGGGCGCGATCCATTCCGTCCTCTCCGACGATTGCAATATAAGCCCCCACATACGCAATCATGCCTTCTGTTAGCGGTTGCTGCAATGCCTTTTTATTTGATTTACCTAGCTTTTTCTCACTTATTCTTAAAGCTGGTGATCTTTGCAGGCTAAGAACGCATCCCGAAAAGTGCAAAATGGTTTTCGGATCAGATGCGTGCTGAACAAACAATTGGAGCGCCAATCTGCAGTAATCAGATTGAATTGCGCCCCCGGAGGGTGCTGCCCCTAATGCGATTTGCCTGATCTATCAAGCACGCCAAACGTGCATTAGCCATTGCTTTTGTAGATCGCTAAACATTCCTCCCGACAGGTTTTGATCGCGGTCAATGCTCTTTCATACCGAATCTTCGACGTTCTCCTCATCACAAGGGAAATGGTGTCGGAGGGCACATGAAACTGATCTGGAAAGCGGTGGTCGGCGGCGCGGGTGCGCTAGCCGCAGCTTGGCTCTTTGCGCTTTCAACACCCCATTGGCTGACGGTGAAACACGAAGCCGCCATCGATGTCACCGACACGGCTTTGATCGAAAAGGCGAGTATGTCGCCCATGCGGGCGACTGCGCCGCGTGCCATACGGCGCCGGGAGGCAGGGCGTTTGCGGGTGGACTCGGCATGCAGACGCCGCTTGGCACGATTTATTCCACGAACATCACGCCAGACAGCAAAACCGGTATCGGCGGCTACAGCTATGCCGACTTCGAGCGCGCCGTACGGCAGGGGGTGCGTCAGGATAATGTCCATCTTTATCCGGCAATGCCCTTTGTTTCCTATACGGTCGTGAATGACGAGGACATGAAGGCGCTTTATGCGTTCTTCATGTCGAAGGTGGAGCCGGTACAACAGGATAACCAGCCCAGCACCTTGCCGTGGCCAACCAACATGCGCTGGCCACTCGCCTACTGGCAGCTTTTCTTTGGAAATTCGCGTCCGTTCGAAATTGCAGCGGACACTGATCCGGTGATCGCACGCGGCGCTTATCTGGTCGAGGGGCTCGGTCATTGCGGCGCGTGCCATACGCCACGTGGTCTCGCCTATGAAGAAAAAGCGGTGAAGAACGATCCGAAGGGCAAGTTCCTGTCCGGCTCGGTTCTGGAAGGCTGGTATGCGAAAAACCTGCGCGATCAGGATACAGGCCTTTCGAGCTGGGCCGAAGGCGAGATCGTCACCTTCCTCAAGACCGGGCGCACCGATCGCACGGCGGCGTTCGGCTCGATGGCCGATGTCGTGCAGCATTCGACCCAATACCTTGCGGAAGATGATTTGCGTGCGATTGCCCGTTATTTGAAGTCGCTGCCACCAAGCGAAGGACGCGAACGTGAATGGCAACCGAAGGAAGACGTGACGACGGCGGCCCTCAAGGCGGAGATTTCAGCGCACCGGGTGCACTGTCCTATGTCGAGCAATGTTCGGTCTGCCACCGTATGGACGGCAAGGGTGCACCGCGCATCTATCCGGCGCTCGCCGAAAATACGATTGTCTTTGCCGATGATCCAAGCTCGCTCATTCAGGTCACTCTGACCGGGGGCAGGACGCCTGACACGCCTGCGGACAGGATGGCTTTTACCATGCCGGGTTTCGCCAATCTTCCGAACTGGCAGGTCGCCGAAATCCTCAACTTCATTCGCAATAGTTGGGGCAACCACGGCGCTGACATAACGGAGCAGGATATCGCGCGTATGCGCCGTGAAATCGCTCACAAGCCCGTCCATTACGTTCCGGAGAACAAGCAATGAAAACCAGTACGATTGTCGTTCTTGGTGCCGGTTTTGCCGTGGCAGTAACGGGCGGCGCGTTCCTCTTCAATCACCTGCGGCCCTCGCTGGATGCGCCGGCTCCGATGGCCTATGCGGTTCTGGACAAGGACAAAAATCAGGTCGGAACCTATGTCATCCCGCCGGACCGGGACATTCTCAAGCAGTCGAACGCACCCGAGATCATGCACGGCAAGCGGCTGCTCAACGAAACGGCGCGGCTTTTGCCCGACAATGTCGGCAACGGCCTGAACTGCAACTCCTGCCACATGGGGCAGGGCAAGATGGATAACGTTGCCTCCTATATCAATACCAGCAATTTCTATCCTGCCGTCATGCCCCGCGCAGGCAAGGAAGTCGATCTGGTGATGCGCATCAATGGCTGCTTCCAGCGTTCGATGAACGGTAAGCCACTGCCGCCTGATGGAGCCGACATGAGGGCGATGATCGCCTATATGGACTGGCTAGGACAGGACGTGAAGAAGGGTACGAAAGTGGCTATCCGCAATGCCGGTCCCATCGACGAAAGCCTTGCTCCCGATCCGGAAAATGGCGCCAGAATCTACGCCGCACAATGTTCGACCTGTCATGGTGCGGGCGGTGAGGGGTGAAGGATCAGGCCGGTGACTATATCTTCCCGCCGCTCTGGGGCGATGAAAGCTTCAATATCGGCGCCGGGATGGCACGGACCTACAAGGCGGCACAATTCGTCAAATATGCGATGCCGCCCGCTCAGAACTACAATCTGCCCATCGGGCAGGGCGGTGTTCTGACCGATCAGGAAGCCATCGATGTGTCGGAATATTTCACCCATATGCCGCGCCCCGATTTCGCAGGCAAGGTGAAGGACTGGCCGAACATGAAAAAGCCGAAAGACGCGCGTTATTAGAGCATTTCCAGCAAAAGTGCGAAGCGGTTTTGCGTAGGACAATGCGACGAAACAAATATTTGGAGCGGTTCCAGCAACCCCGTTTTGACCGAAACCGCTCTAAATGATATTGCCAAGAAAAGTGCCCCGCCATGTTCAAGCGGTGGGGCATTTGAATTGCTACGTCGAAGTTTTGCCGAGCGAAAATCTCTCTGCTATTCATACTGCGTGAAAACAGAGAGACAGAGCGACTCCAATGATTCAGTATAAGCTGGAAATGCTCTCGGAGACTGCATGAGAAAACTTCGCTACCAGCGGCGTCAGTCGCGCTCTGCAGTGTGGGCGCTTCGGCTTGGTGTTTTTGCGCTCGTTCTGCTTGCGATGGCATTTCTTCTGCATCGCTTCTGGACACTGGAGACACCTGACCGGTGCTGCTTGCCGGATTGAGTACCGGTCTTGCCGCTCTGGCCCTTCTCTGCTCGGCTAAAGGTTTTCGCAATCTCTGGGTCAATGGCGACAAGGGCGGCGGGCGCTCCTTCTGGGGCGGCATATTCGCTTTTGCGGTGTTGCTTCCAGTCGGGCTGGTAACGTCACTTTGGTATCTCTCTCCGCCGCTTTACGACATCTCCACTGATTTCGAGACGCCGCCGCAATTCCCGTCCAACATGCCGCCACGCCTTCAATGGATGAACCCGCTGACAGTGGCCGTGAGTGGCGATGCGCTGACCCAGTTGACCGCCTATCCCGATGTGGTCGGACGCCGCTATGAAGCAGCACCGGACCGCGTTGCGCAGGGGGTCGAAACGGTTCTCAATACTTTTGGGTGGCAGGAGATCGCGCGCAATGCGTCTTCGCCGGAACAGAACGCGACGCGATTTGCCGTGACCGCCCATAGTTTCATCCCGGGCCTGAAAAGCGATATCGTTATCCGCCTGCTCGATGAAGGTGAAACCACCTATGTCGATGTGCGTTCGCTGTCACGCTATGGCAAGCGCGATATGGGGCAGAATGCCGGTTTCATTACCGATTTTCTGGGGGCGCTGGAAGGCGAGGTCAACAAAGCTCCAGCGGACGTGGAATAATCAGCCGGGAAGATAGATGCTGCCCAGCGACGGATGGCCATCTGTCGTGACTTCCCCGTCCGACCAGATCTTCCAGATGTGCGAGCACGGACAGTGCAGCCGCACCGTGCAATCTCGGATCAGTCTCGCGATAGATCACTTTCACCATGTCGCTGATTGTCCGGTCCCCTGTAGAATACGCTCTAAAATGGCACGTTCGCGCATCTTGCGATGGGCACGCAGGCCGCGAACGAAGGCGGCAGGCTTGGTCACAGCACCGCCATGCCCCGGCAGATAGACCTTGTCGTCGCGTGCCAGCAGTTTTTCGAGCGAGACCATATAGTCATTCATCGAGCCGTCAGGAGGTGCGACGATGGACGTCGCCCGTGCCATGACGTGGTCGGCGGAAAAAGAATGCCGGTTCCCTTCAGGCCGAACGCCATGTGATTGGCGGCATGTCCGGGAGTATGAATTCCTTCCAAAGCCCAGCCATCACCTTCGATCATGCTTCCGTCGGTCAGTGCAATATCCGGAATGAACTCCGTATCGGCGCTTGCCTCAAGCATGTTCGTTTCGCCCACATAATAGGGGCGGGCAGGGCGATGCGGTCCCTCGGCAACCGTGCGAGCGCCAAGGTTTTCCCTCAGACGCTGGGCCAAAGGTGAATGATCGCGATGGGTGTGACTGACGAAGATATGGCTGACCGGACGACCGGCAATGGCTGCGATCAAGGCGTTGTAATGCGCCTCATCTTCCGGACCGGGATCGATGATCGACAGCGTATCCGTGCCGATAAGGTAGCTGTTGGTGCCGTGAAAGGTGAATGCGCTCGGATTATTGACGGTGAGGCGTAAAATGCCTTTACTCAGTTCAACCGGCTTCCCATATTGGGGCGTGAAACTGCTGTCGAAAACAAGCGCCATTGAAGCGGCTTCCATTCTTCTTTGGTTTGATTGATGAAACGGCATAGGCCTTATATAGTCGGGTTGCAAACGTGAACAGTCATGCGCGCTGACAATCGCGTCAGCGGGCAGAATCCGGAGAATTTTTCATCCCGGTGTCGATCGCCGCGTCAAAAGTGGAGTTGGATATGCCTCATAGAGCAAAGTCTCGCTTCGCCACTGCCCTCTCGCAACAGAATATCTGCCGACCAGACAACTGGCCCGTGCTTTCTGGTTTGTCGGGCTTGCGCTGGTCGGAACGGCTGTTCTCACCATTTCTGCCAAGATCAAAGTCGATCTGGTCTACGTCAATGCGACGATGCAGACCGTCGCTCTCTTTGCAATTTCAGCTCTTTACGGTTCGCGGCTCGCCGTGGCGACTGTCGCTCTTTATCTGCTTGAAGGCGCGCTTGGCATGCCGGTCTTCACCGGAACGCCGGAGAAGGGTATCCGCCTTGTCTATATGGTTGGCCCGACGGGCGGATATCTGCTCTCCTATCTTGCTGTGGCCCGGATCGTCGGGCGCGCTGCCGACAAGGGACTGGCACGCAACCCACTCGCTCTCGGCGGTGCAATGTTGCTCGCAGAAGCTGTCATTCTGCTGATGGGCGCAGGCTGGATGGCTTATCTCTTCGGTCTGGAAAAGGCCATTGCCTTCGGCTTCGGCGCCTTTATCGTCGGCGATCTCGTGAAGCTCGCACTTGCCGCATGTGGCGTGCCTGCGATGATGTCGCTTCTGACGCGCTGAAATTTTATCGGTTCTGCATGTTGAAAGCCGGGTCTTTGGCCCGGCTTTTCTTGTTTCGGTTGAAACTGCTTCGCAATTGACAGAAGCCACATCACCAAGCTTTGTCACTATAAGAAATCTGCTTTTACGGGGAGGATGATTTGCACGTCGAAACTCTGGTGATTGAACCGCTGACAAAGAAGCTTTTGCGCCGTTTGGCGATGTCATCGAGACTGAAGGGGCCGAGCTTCGCCTGATCAACAATGGCACGACCGAGCGATACCACGATCTAGCGCGCGTCGAAGCCGCTGGCACCGAAGCAAGGGTTCTCGTCAATATTTTTCCGGGGCAGTCGTTCGAGGCGCCAATCGACATCGTCATGATGGAACGTCATCCATTCGGTTCACAGGCATTCATTCCGTTGAATGGCCGGCCGTTTCTTTGTGGTGGTCGCGGAAGACGATGGCGGCAAGCCTGCACGTCTGCGTGTTTTCCTTGCGCACGGTAATCAAGGCGTCAATTATCTGCGCAATGTGTGGCACCACCCGCTCTTGGCGCTTGAACAGAAATCCGATTTTCTGATTGTCGACCGGGCAGGCAACGAGGACAATCTGGAGGAATTTTTCTTCTCTGACACCACATACCGCATTGAAACAACAAAACCTGCCTGAGCTTTATCGAGGGATATTATGGGTAAACTTTCCACGCATGTGCTCGACACTGCCCATGGCAGCCCTGCGGCGGCGATGCGCGTCGAACTTTATCGTATTGGCGTAAACGGCGCTCCCGAACTGATCAAGCGCACGGTGACCAATCTCGACGGACGTACGGATGCTCCTTTGCTTTCCGGCGATGATTTACGCACTGGCACTTACGAGTTACAGTTCCATGTTGCCGAATATTTTGAGGGGCGCGGTGCGGAACAAGCCAATCCGCCGTTTCTCGATCTTATTCCGATCCGCTTCGCAATCGCCGATGTCGATGGAAACTACCACGTGCCGTTGCTTGTCAGCCCATGGTCCTATTCAACGTATCGTGGAAGCTGATCCGGACTTATCCTCTTTTCGGGCAGACGAACTAGGCTCCTCGCATTATCTATTGCGAGGAGCTGTTCATGGACCAAACCCCAAATCTGAAAATGCCCTATATTCTGCCCAGTCAGGTGCAGAAACATGTCACTCATAATGAGGCATTGCGGCTGCTCGTTGCCGTCGTGCATCTGAGCGTCAAGTCGCGGAATCGAGCCGAAGCGCTGGAACACCTGTCAGTGGAGATCGCTATCTTGTGGCTGCGGCTGCTGTCGGGGCATGGGCAGGAAAAAAGGCGGCGCAATAGCATCTTTCATTGATGGCGGATGGTTATTCGTGACGTCTGCTATCGGCTGGCAGGCCTATGTCGAGGACGAAGCGCACCTGATCGTTTTTGATGGCGCTCTCTGGAAGGGTGTTTCATCGGTTCCGGAAAACCTGTCCCTGTTGAGACTCGGTGTTCGTGCCACTGCCGACGCGATCAACCGGTTTGCTATTTCGCCGGATGTCGCCTGTTCATCAATGCCGGCGCAAACCTTTCGATGAAGGTGAAGAAGCAGACAGCAACAGATACGGCAAGCCTGCTGTATCAGACCCCTGGACTGCTTTTGCTGACATGGGGCTGAACGGCAGCAATGATTTGGGCGTGAAGGTGAGCAGCTATATCGGTCAATGGCGTGAGGCGACCGGCAATGTTGCAGTAGGCCCATCTGGCCACAGGCCCGGCTTTATGTCGATGGCCCCATCCTCCCCGGCATTTTATGCCGTAGCTGAATTACCCTCTGCAGGAAGTCACGGTGCGGGCGCAATGGTCTTCGTGACCGACATTCCGTCCGGTGCTCAGGTGGCCTATTCTGATGGCACCAATTGGCGCAGCATTCACAGCGGTACTGTCATTGCTTAAGCATGTTTCCCGAAAGCGGGCGCTAGTTTCGCGATAAAGGTATGCGTAAAACAGACAGATAGAGTGCGGCTGATTGGCCCACACTGTTACCGGGATACAGTCTACGGGCCGTAATTTAACCAAAAGATGTTTGTTAAGCCTCTGAAACGGCAATTGATATAGTCCTGCCGGAGGACTCATGTTAACGGTGCCGAGAAACTAGAATGCTTCGCAGCTACGGCGTGCAGCAAGCGGCCAAGGGATTGACTAAGCTTTAGTCCCCATTAGTAGTAAGAATAGCCTTATGGCGCTGGAATCGTTCCGGTATTTCTCTCCGTGGGAGAGCGGGATAACACGCGTATGAGTTTGAAATATCCATGGCAGAGACTGGCGCTTTTGCCCCGCGCCAGCAAACAGATCATTCTGATGCTGAGCGACTGTGTTCTGCTGTTGCTGAGCGCCTATCTGGCGTTTGTCATCCGCCTTGGCTTCGTTTTTTGTACCGAACGAAGGGCAGATATTCCTGATTTTCATCGCGCCCATTCTTGCAATTCCGGTTTTTGTTCGGTTTGGACTTTACCGCGCTATCATCCGTTATCTGGCTGAACGCGCCATCTGGCCGATTTTCCGGGCTACCGCCATTGCCGCGCTTTTCTGGGTTGCGCTCGTTTTCCTGATGGAACTTTACGGTAGTACCGGTCTGCCGCGTTCGGTTCCGCTGCTTTACTGGCTTCTGAGTACGGTATTCATCTCCGCCAGCCGATTTGGTGCGAAATGGCTTTTGCGTAGCTCCGAGACGGACAAACGATATACGAGTTCTGCCTTGATTATCGGTGTAGGCGAACCCGCTCGCCAACTCGCAACGGCGCTTCGCAGTCATAGCGAAACACTGGTCGTCGGCTTCGTAGATCCTTATGGCCAGCTTAACGGCATGGATATTATCGGGCTGCGAGTCTATGGCGTGGAAGACATTCCTGCCTTGATCGAAAACTACGGTATCAAGCAGGTAGTTGTATCCGAGCCTGCGCTGGAACAAAAACAGCGTCAGGATTTTGCGCGGCTTCTCGGACGCCTTCCTGTCAGTACACGTATTCTTCCGCCGATCGCTGATTTGACGGCCGGGAAATATCTGGTCAGTTCACTGCGCAATGTGGAGATCGACGATCTGCTCGGGCGTTCGCCCGTGCCGCCGGATGCAGCTTTGTTGCGAGAAGTAGTCGAGGGCCGACGTATCATGGTGACGGGAGCTGGCGGCTCCATCGGCAGCCAGCTCTGCCGCACCATTGCGCAATGGAACCCGGCCTGTATTGTCCTGTTCGAGTCGAGTGAATTCGCGCTTTACAATATAGACCGACAGTTGAAGCAGATAGCCAGTTTCGAGATCGTGCCGATCTTGGGGACAGTCAGTAGCCGAGACTGCGTCGAGAATGCCATTCGCGACCACAATGTCGATACGGTCTATCATTGTGCGGCTTACAAACATGTGCCGCTGGTCGAGAAAACCCGTTGGTCGGTATATTCAACAATGTGTTTGGCACGCTGGAAGTGGCTCAGGCCGCTCTCAACACCGATGTCGAGCGCATGGTGCTCATCTCGTCCGATAAGGCGGTGCGACCAACGAATGTGATGGGTGCAACCAAGCGCTGGGCCGAGTTGGTCGTCTATTATTGCGGTATGTTGGCTGAACAATCCGGAAAGAAGAAGGCATTCTATTCTGTCCGTTTCGGCAATGTGCTGGGATCGAACGGTTCGGTCGTTCCGCTCTTCCGCGAACAGATCGCCACTGGCGGTCCGATTACGCTGACGCATGAGGACATGACTCGCTACTTCATGTCGATCAAGGAAGCAGCCGAGCTTATTGTACAGTCTGGTGGCATCGCCGCGTCGGGCGATACGGTTCTTCTAGAGATGGGCGAGCCGGTGAAGATCCGCGACCGGCAGAGAACATGATCCTACTGGCAGGGCTGACCGTTCGAAACGACGAAAACCCGCACGGCGATATTGCCATTGAGACGACGGGGATTCGCGAAGGCGAGAAGATGTATGAAGAACTCTTCTACGATCCTGCGCAGGCAAAGCCGACGCGCCATCCCAAGATAATGCGCCTCCTCCTCGGGGCAAGAAGGCTGAGGTTGATGTTCCGGCCAGCCTCACTGCACTTCGTATTGCGATGGAAAGTGGCGATCTCGATGCGGTTCGCAAGGTTCTGTTCGACGTTATAACTTCCTGAAGCGCGAGCGAAAATCCAGCAGCAGAACCAGTGTTGCGACAATTGCCACGAGGAGGAAAGCGATCTGGGTGACTGTGTTGTCCAGAGCAAGCAGCGCAACGGCGCAGGCAACAAGAATCACATTCAAAAGCGCTACATGGCCAATCACCTTGAGCACGCTCCAGCCGGAGCGTTTCGCTGCCTGATAGGCATGTTTGGAATGTGCTTTCAGAATATTCTCACCCTGACTTAACCGCATCACGATGGTCGTGCCTGCATCGAGAATATAATAGAGCGGCAGGATCAGCGCCACGGCAATATGTGTTTCTCGTGCGAGCAGGATCAGCGCTGTGCCGGTGATCAGGCCAAGCGGGAGACTTCCTGAATCGCCGAGAAAGATGGTTGCCGGTGGACGGTTGAATAGGGCAAAGCCCAACACTCCACCTGCTGCGATGATGCCGATACCGCCGCTTTCCAGTCCGGCAAGGCCAAGGGCGGCCAGAATGCCGATCCCAGCTAACGGAATCCCTATCCCTGCGGCGGTCATGAGATCGAGTCCGTCCATGAAGTTGGTCACATTGATCGCGATCACCAGTGAGAAGACAATCAGCATTACCTCCAGCCAGAAGGGCAGGAGGTTCGGCAGTAACCGGAAATCCGGGCCCGGGCCGTAGACAACCAGTCCGGCAGCAACGAACTGCGATCCCAGTCTGATGATCTCCGAAAGCTCATAACGGTCATCCAGTCCGCCGACGATCCAGAGTAGTAGCGACGCCCCGGAAAGGCAAAGCGCCAGATCGGCACTGATTTCTAGGTCTGGCGCAAAGATCAGCACCGTCACGATGATGGCGGGAACGAGTGCCAGCCCGCCGATCTGTCGTGCGACTGTCGTGTGATTGGAGCGCGAACTCATACGAGCCGCGAGAAAGTGCTCGGGCAAGAGCCGGTCTAACAGATAAAGCCCGATGCCGCACAAGGCAGCGCTGACGAGAAACGAAATCAACAAAAACCGCATAGTGAATACCGAAAATAAACCAGTCGTAGGAAGTAGCAGCTTTGAAGCCGGACGCAAATCGGCGGTTTGGTTTTAGGAAACAATCGGCGACAATATGCGGTTGAAAACGTTCTTCCCAAGGCCGGTAATCCTAAACGGGATTTCGCGATTAGGCGATTGCGTTCGGGATCTGAAGCAGCTATAAGGCCGCGCAACCGGTTGCTTCGGTTTGATTTGTTGGGGCGTAGCCAAGCGGTAAGGCAGCGGTTTTGGTACCGCCATTCCCCCGGTTCGAATCCGGGCGCCCCAGCCATGCTCAAATGTTGAGACAAAAGCTTATTGACTTGTCTTGACCTTCTTAAGTGGAGGCTTGCTTTTCCTCGAACTCACCGGATGTGCGCTTAACTGTCACGCAGAGTTATGACAAATGTACGATCCACGTTGTGTGGTCTGTCCCGTGAATTCCAAACGGCAAGCTTCTTATAGCCGTCGGACATCAGTTCGTGATCAATGGCGACCGGGATGTTTTCTTGAGTGCCAAATCCTCCGATACGTCTGGGGCACGCTATGGTTTGCGCCAATCTACTGTCAGTTTCCTTCACTCAACTAGCGGGTTTCCGGTTGAGTTTTTCCGCTCATGTCGCCTGTCGCTGCAATTGTTAAACTGGTGGAAGATGCTAACAATCTCCACACTATTTACATGCGAGAATAGCTAGGCTTACAACGAAGAAAACTTGATGGATTGCACCTCAAATGCTTCTTACATTCTCCTGAAAGTCATGGAAGTTTGGGCGGGTATAAAGTGATGTCAGTCCTCACATGCTTCCACTGGGCAAGTCGAATTTAAGAAGGAACTATCCGTTTTGCCGCGGCGCAACAACTGTCGATGACATTGTGCATTCCGTATTCGCACTTGCTCTTTGTATCCGTCAGCACGTCAAAGCCAACGGTCTACAATCTCTATGGATAAAACTTGAAACACTACGTTTCTTGAACCGTATCGTCTTGGCCGGTATGAAAACAGATTTTAATCCAAGCTATCGAACGGTGGTTCGTCGTTTTCGTCGAACGGCAGCGGTGATAACGGATAGTTCCCGGAATTAGGCCCCAAAAGAGCCTTATTCAACCGTAACCAAAGAGTTGACTTAGGAGAGCTATTTCTTCAATTACGCTATAACGCATTGACAAAAAATAATTCGAGAAGGTGGCAGCGTGACAAATAGAAGGTTGGCCCGGTTAAAATCATGAGTATCGACATTTCGACAGCAAATGGGGCCCACGAGGTTGTGATCGCCGAGCCAACAAAGGGAGCTAAGGTCGCTCTTCGTGATATCTCGGAAGCTCTATCAAAGTATCGATTAGCTTTGATATTCGGATGGCAGGATGTTGCGCAACGCTATCGTCGCTCCCGTGTAGGTGCTTTTTGGCTCACGTTGAACATGGCTGTGTTCATTAGTGCTCTTGGCTTAATTTTTGGAACGCTCTTTCAAAGCGAGATGCGCGTATTTCTGCCGTATCTTTTTGCAGGTGTAATTACCGGGGTTTTATTTCAACATGTCTGAATGATGGGTGTACAGCGTTCACTTCTTCTGAGGGAATAATTCTGCAAGTAAGAATGCCCTTGTTCACCCACGTTATGCGTACAGTTTGGAGAAACGTGATAATCTTTGCCCATAATATTGTTATTTTCCCTATTCTTATTCTTATTCTAGGAAAGACAATCAGTCTAAATATACTTTGGGTAATTCCGGATTTTTTCTGTTATGCCTGAATTTATCATGGATGATGCTCATTCTGGCGGTTCTCTGCGCGAGATTTCGCGATATGACGCAAGTGGTAACAAATATTCTGCAAGTGTTGTTCTATGCGACGCCGATTATGTGGATGGTCAAAACATTGCCGGAACACGTTTCTCGAGCGTTTATTGAGCTGAACCCATTTTATCACTTTGTTGAACTAGTAAGGGCTCCGTTATTTGGCTCTCCGCCATCCCTGCTTGATTGGACCTTCGGTTTCGCTTGCGCGATAATTGGTTGGGTCGTTGCTGTTCTATTCTTCGGGCGGTATCGTTGGCGCGTAGCGTATTGGTTGTAGAAATGAGTTTAATTCAACTTCAGAATGTTAGTGTCGAATTCCCGATTTACAATTCGACAAGCCGCTCGCTTAAAACAGAGTTCTTAGCATTGCGACTGGTGGAAAAATTGAAAGGCGCAGTGACCGTCTGGTAATTGTCCGTGGTCTCGACGATGTTTCCCTGACTTTTAGGGATGGAGATCGGGTCGGATTGATTGGCCATAATGGATCGGGAAAAACCACCTTGCTCCGTGTTTTGTCGGGCATTTATACGCCGACACACGGGAGTTCAGTCATCAACGGACATTGTGTGTCGCTGATCAATATTAATCTCGGGATAGATCCAGATGCGACGGGACGAGAAAATATTCGCCTGCGCTCTGCAATGATGGGTATGCTGCCTGAGGAGATTGCTGAAAAATTTGATCAGATTGCTGAATTTTCGGGACTTGGAGAGTTCTTGGATGTTCCGTTCCGTACTTACTCGTCCGGTATGCAGTTAAGATTGGCATTTGCGACGTCAACGGCTGTTCGGCCTGAAATCCTGATTATGGACGAATGGCTTTCGACCGGTGATGAGAATTTTAAAGAACGTGCAAATGAGCGTATGCGTGAGCTCGTCGACTCTACAAAAATCCTCGTTCTCGCGAGCCATTCAAAAGATCTGATGAAGAAGAACTGCAACAGAATAATCTGGCTTGAACATGGGCGAGTCAAAATGGACGGTCCGCCCGATGAGGTGCTGGCGACTTATTTTGGCGGATGAAGCAAGTTAACCTGTAGTCTCTAGGAAAGTCGTGGGGAATGCACGGCTTGAGAAGCCAACAGTCATATTGGATCCTCTCCAGTACGCGACTTTATCGTTACTATTGTAAGGTTATTGAACAATCATGCTAAAATTCGCCAGCCGCTTTTTAGGCAGTTGACCAACGCGCTACGCTATTTGGCCAAAGGGGATGTTTCAGGGCTGTTAAACCGCCTGAAATGGTACGGGCGTGAACATAATTATGTGAAACTGCGTAGACGGCTCGCGCGCGGAAATGGCATTGTCTGGGGAATTCTTTGCACACCGCACACCCTTTTATCGCGCGGGCAATATCCAATCGCTTAGCAAATCACGGGATTGAGAGTGAAATAGTAACAGGCCCGATGAAGAGCTTCGATCATGACTTTTATATCGTCCTATGCGCACAGATGTTCGGGCGGCTTCCGCCGGCAAATAAACGTATCGTATTTCAGCTCGAGCAATCGGTGAGTTCAAGATGGTTCACGCCGAAATATATGAAGGTTCTCACAGAGTCTTTAGGGGTTCTTGAATATTCATTAACGAATATCGATTTTCTGGCCAAGAATGGAATCAATTATCCAAAAGTACATTATCTGCCTATCGGCGCTTCGCCAGATGGGTTTATTAAAGACAATGCAAAGCCTAAGAAATATGATTTTGTTTTTATGGCGATAGTTCAAGCAGCGAAAGACGACGTAGGTTCCTAGAGAAACTCCGGGAAAAATATAACGTAAAAATATGCAGCGATTTGTTTGGAAGTGAACTCTATACCATTATACAAGAATCCAAAGTTGTTATAAATATACATTACTATGAAGGCGCATTGTTGGAAATGCCTAGAGTATGCGAGTGCATTTCTCTGGGCGTTCCCGTCCTCTCCGAAGGAGCAGCCGATCAGGATGAATATCCTGAACTAGAGGGTGCCGTGCAATTCTTCGATGAAGGGTCAATCGATAGCATGATGGTGTGTGCTTCGAGGATGATTAACAATCTTGATAGCATAAATAAAACACTTGAAACGGCTGTTTCAATCAGTACCGCACGTTTCAATTTTATGATGGACCGCTTTCTGGTGGCGATTGGAGTTGTTCCAGCCAATATTATTCTAGAACGTCCGATATATGTAGCCCAAAAAGTGATTTTTTCGCTCTTTCGTTGCCGGAAACAATAGAACGGCGCAAGAGCATTGCTCAGTCTCTGCCAGATGGTTGTGAACTGTTTGACGGGATTCGCCACAGCTCGGGTTGGATCGGCTGTGGAGGTAGTTTTAATGCTTTATCACGCTATGCAGTTGCGAATGCAGTAGACAGATTGGTCGTCATTGAAGATGACGTAGAGCTACCGCCAAATTTCAACAGCCTCCTACGCGAGATTAATAAGTATCTTGATGCGCGTCGATCAGGTTGGGATATATTCTCAGGCTTGATGGCTGACATTCATCCAAATGCGAAGATCATCTCTGTTGAGCAATTTGATGGTCGCACTTATGTAACTATCGACAAGATGACTAGCACTGTATTCAATATATACAATGAAAGTGCTTTAAAAAGTATTGTCGCAATGGGATCCACTTAATACCGATGCTATCACAAATACGGTCGACAGATACCTCGAGCGGCAGGAAAATCTCCGAGTGGTTGTAACTGTACCATTTATAGCTGGTCACAAGGAAGATGCAACGTCGACATTATGGGGGTTTGAAAACGAGCGTTACGCCCCGATGATCGCAGAAGCACAGCGGAAGATTGAATCTCTGGTTCAAGAGTGGCGGCTTGCTAATCCGTAGGTGTAGACTAATTAACGAATTGAATTATTTATAGAATTAAGGTGCTCTTTGGCTGAAAGCGATTTTCAGTTTCATGCGGAATGCCCAATGTTGTATTTCAGACGTCTTGAGAGCGGCTCGCAGCAAATCGGTCTTAAGGATTGGTCACGTTTGACAGACAAAGGCCTTTCAATTACTCCAACCATAGATTCGAGGAGATCGACGCTTGTCTAAGCAAAGAGTATTGGTGCTGGGTGGCGGTGGCTTTGTAGGTGCGCATCTATGCAATGCAATCAACTATTAAGGGCTGGTTACAAGGTGCGCTCGTTCGGAAGAACAGCTGCAACTTCATTGCATGCTGATATCGAATTCCTGCGCGGCGATTTTTCTGACGTAGAGCAAATCAAACGAGCACTCGTCGGTCAGGAATATGTTTATCATTTAATTCACGGAACTAATCCCCGGAAGTAAATTCCGATATAACGGGAGATCTTATTAGAACTATTCATCCTACTATTTCGTTATTAGATCAGTGCGCAGAAGCTAATGTGAAAAAAAGTTATCTTCGTAAGTTCTGGTGGTACTGTATATGGTGATAATGGTATGGTGGCTTCCCGCGAGAATGATCCTACAATACCAATGAATGCTTATGGTGCGCATAAGTTGCTAATTGAGAACTATCTTAGAGTGTTCTCATATGCCGTGCAGCAAGATTATTTGATTCTGCGGTTATCAAATCCCTATGGGCCATTACAATCAGTGACAAAAGGCGTTGGGCTAATAGCCGCTGTGATTGATGCCATAAAAATGGTCGTGCCGTCGATGTTTATGGAGATGGTGAAACGCAGCGAGATTACATTTACATCGGAGATGTGGTTCGCGCGATGGAGTACGCGATAGCTTATGAAGGCAACCATAAAATTTTCAACATAGGTAGTGGGGAGGGAAGAGTGTTAATGAAATTATTTCTTTTTGTCGAACATGCGATGGGCATGAAAGCGAAAAAAACCCGCTTCCGGTAGAATTTTTGATGTCAGAAAAAGTATTCTTGATATATCGTTGGTAAGAAAATGAATTAGACTGGCATCCCAATGTTGATCTGAGAGATGGCATAAATCGTACGGTAAGTAGTCTGTAGTATACTATGTGAGTTTGGATGGTTATTTTATGCCAGCACCAGAAAAAGTCGATCAAAGGTCTTGCCAAGATTTCAGTATATTGCCGCCCTATATATCAACTCCACAATGGAATTTTGGGGTAAACGCGCAAGCCCGTGCGTTGAACGATATATATTCGATGAGAGTTTGAATGCAGATGTTGTATGGCAACCGGATACATATCATTCTGCCATGAAGTATGCCTGCGCTTCTGGTGCAAAGCGGATAATAGACATTGGTTGTGGCAATGCTCTAAATCTGAAGAGTCTTTTTGCAGATAGCGAATTTGAGGTTATTGCTGTTGATTTTTGCGGGTCGTTGATAGCTGCTAAGAAGAACTATTCCACAGCAACCCACGTTGAGTGCGACCTGACATCGTGGAGCGAATTATTGGCAGTGGCCGAAAAATATCGCGATGGCGTCCCAACTGTAATTTTATGTGGTGAGGTAATTGAAAAACTATCCGACCCACGCCCATTATTGGCATTCATTCGGTTGTTGTTGGCTGGATTCGCCAGTAATCGATGCTTCTTATCTACACCAGATCGTTTAAAGTTGGGGTATCATACCCCGACAAGCAAGCCAGCTAATCCAGCACACATTCGAGAATGGACCAGCGAAGAACTAGGCACCTATTAACGGCTTCAGGGTTTTACGTAGCGCAGATGGATAATATCCGCGCAAATGTACATGACGATCAAGCCAGTATAATCCTAGTGGAATGTTCGTTTGAGGAGTCGTCATATCGAGAAGCGTTAGCACGAAGTGGTATCGTGTCTAAAAATGTATCATCTGTTATGATCACGACTGAATATCCCGGATTAGTCGCGAGCGGTGGTATCGGGACTTTTGTGGCAGACTGGCATCGTTCAAATGATAGTTCGGTCGTACTCACCACTTTCGAGTTTGACAGGAAGAGAAAATTAGAGAGCGACGTCGTTTTCGGTCCGTCAGATGTGGTTGATGTATCGAGAATCGATGACATAGGAACTGCGGATGTAATGCTGCAGGCCGTCACACAGTTGCTTTTATGTGTCCTGATCTCAAGGAAATACACTTCCAAGAGTACTTGGGTATTGGGGTGCGTATCGCGCAAGCCAAAAAGGCAGGATTCTTCCTGATACATTCACAATCGTCACCCATTGTCATGGCAACCAGCACTATCTGGAAAATGCAAACCAAGCTTGGTCAGGGGTAGATGCTCAAGCATACGCTGTAAAGGAAAAGGTTTGTATTGAGCTGAGCGATCAAGTCGTCTTCCCTTCGGTTTTTTACGCGAGCTTTATAGTCAAACAGGAATTATCATCGATGAAAATAAGGTGCTGATGTGCCCTTATCGTTACACTAACATCAATGCCGATAACTTAAAGTTTTCCAATATAAGACGCATAGTTTTCATAGGGAAGTTCATGCCGATGAAAGGATTCGATCTTTTTGTGAAGCTTTTGATAATAGTCTTTGTAACGACCTCAAAGCCAAAGGTATCGAGGAGGTCACACTTATCGGACGTGGAGCTGTTGGAGGCTATGTCAACCGGGCGGTTGTTAAACGTCATTTTAAATTGACGGTGCATACGGAGTTTGATCTTGCAGAACTTGTTTCGTACATAAGGGAACATAGATCCGATAGCTTGTTTGTTGAGCCATATCGCGGTGATAATTTCCCCTCGCGGTTTATGATGTTGTCGGCAATGGTGGTTTGCTTCTGGCCGGGCATGGAGGGGGCATTCCGGAGATGTTCCAAGCTGAGGTTTGGCGGGAGTGTCTAGCTGATCTCTCGATAGAATCGCTACGTTACAAAATTCGTGAATTGGTCGATTGGGACAGCGGCAAAAGAGCCGTATCGCCGCTGAACTTATTGACGATCTGCACCGAAATAATGATGTGGTCAGCACCATTAAGTATGCGAAAGCCGATAAAACCGAAGGCGAGTTTCTCAGTTCAACGGTGATGATTCCATTCTATAATACTAATATTGCTGAGTTTATTGATTTGCTGAAGTCGCTAAATCAGCAGTCTCTTCATCCAACCGAAATTATCATCGTAAATGATGCGTCTGAATATAAAAGTCGCACAGAGATGGTGGAAGCCGCTCAAAAACACCTAGATATACCGTTTAGGATCATTGAACACCCCTACAATCGCGGGCTGGCAGGCGCAAGAAATACGGCTTTGGCCGCTTGTAGAACGGACCTCATATTGAACGCTGACTCTGATGATATCCCACTAAATGACTGGGTTAAGACAATAGTTACTGCGTTAAGCCGTGATCCACTAGCTGCTGCGGCAGTTCCATATCTGGCGGCCTTCGATGCTGGCACTGACTTCAACCAATACCTAACGAAGGGACAATATATATACCGTCCCCTTGGAGATGGGTTCGTTACTTCTCAGGTGCAAAACGACCTAGGTCATGCAAACTCCGGCTACAGGGTTTCTCATGCTAAAGGTCTGGGCGGATGGAACGCTACAACGAAAGCGAAATATGAGGACTGGGCATTCTATCTCAACGTCATAGCCAATGGTTTTCGTATTGCCATTATCCCGAAAGCAACTTGCCTTTATCGTGTTAGAAAAAATTCGATGGCAAGAACGTATTCGGAGTGGCCGGGTCAAGTGCGCCTCTATCAAACGACGACGAATGGTCTATCTAGATTCGAGTCCCTTCAATTGCAGCGCTTATGTCGCATGACTTCCAGCGCTGACGGACTTAGTGAGTTGCAGGGGCGATTGACTACTTTAGAGAGCCGAAAACTGTTTAGACTAACGAATGCGCTTGCTGCGCGATTAAGACAAGCACCCCGACTTTATTTGGTTTTGCGCAAGGTGGCCGGCATCTCGCGAAATGTTGTTAGTCGGATAAGACTAGCGTTACGGTCTTGAATGCAGCCTCTCATGTTCGTTACTTCAATCCAACAAATGTCGAATTGGCCGTAACTGGTCGTGAGCGCGGATTTCTGCGTACCTTCTGAAGCGAACTGCTCTCAGACCAGAGGTGTCCGCCAACCTAGGGTAACGGCCCGATTGTTACCGTGGAGAATATGTCTTGACGCGGGCGACGATCTCTTCGTCATCGACAAAGCATTCGAGGAATTCTTGCCATTTTGCGGCTGATTTGCGTGCGTCGGCCAGCAACTGTCTGAGTTCATCGATGCCGTCGTCCGTCAAAGCGGAAGTGGTTTGATCGTCGCCGGTTACGACGGTGATGATATTGCCATAGGTCAGGTTGTCGTCATTGTAGATGATCGCTTGAAGAAGATCGACATCCTCGTAACGGCCCGATTGCTACCGCCTGTTGAAGCAAGACCTCGTGACGTAAGACACGTCTTTAGCGACGTCATTAATGACGTGTCTTGAGATTGAGGTATACGATGAGGATGGAGATACTGGGCCACGAACGCCGACGTCGGTGGCGGACCGAAGAGAAGCTTGCGATAGTCAATTCGGTTGGGGTTGATGGGGCGACAGTCACAGAAGTTGCGCTATGTCACGATGTATCGCGGCAGCAGATTTATATGTGGCGTAGCGAGTTGAAGAGGAAGGGACTTCTGCCTCCCTCGCCGGAGCCCTTGTTTCTTCCCGTTGACATGACTGCCGCTCTGCCCGGCTCTGAGGCGAACAGTTCCGTCGATGCTTCATCCTCGATGGTTGAATTGCACTTGCGCTGCGGCCGTCGTCTTTGTTTTGGCAGCCGAGTGGAAGGCGCAGTGCTGACGCGGCTCATCCGGGCGGTGGAACAGGCATGATTGGACCGGGCACCGGCGTACGGGTTTACCTTGCCTGCGGCGTCACAGATATGAGGAAGGGCATTGAGGGCCTTTCGATGTTGGCACAGGATGTCTTGCGTCAGAAGCCGACAGGTGGAGCTGTCTTCGCCTTTCGCGGGCGACGTGGCGATCGGGTGAAGCTGCTGTATTTTGATGGCCGGGATTTTGCCTTTACTATAAAATTCTGCAGAAAGGCCGTTTCCCCGGCCTTCAGCGGCCGATGGGACAGCTCGACTGACAGCAGCGCAACTGGCGATGCTATGGGAAGGAATAGACTGGAGACGTCCGGACTGGGGTGCTCCGCCGGCACGTGTCGGTTGATTTTATCTTACTGAAACTACTTGTTTTTTATGGCGTTCTGTCCTGATTTATGCTAGTCAGGATCATGTCGAATGCGAGCTCAATTCTTCCTGATGATCCAGCCTTTCTGAAGGCGATGATCACCGCCTTGCAGGCGGAGAATGCGAAGATGTCGGCGGCGTTGAAAGCGCATGACCACCTGATCCAAGGTTTGAGGCTGCGCATTGCCCGGCTGAAGAAACAGGTCTTCGGCAAGTCTTCTGAAAAGATCGAGCGAGAAATTGCGCAACTGGAACTGGCGCTTGAGGATCTGTTGATTGCCAGTGCCGAACACGAGACCGCGCCCGTCGAAGAGCTTGAAAACGATACGGCTTGTGGCCCGGAGGAGACTTCACAGTCCCGGCCACTGCGTCGACGCCCGCGTGTGTCGGAAAATGCCGTTCGCGAACGCCGGGAACTGGATCCCGGTCATTGTTGTCCTGCCTGCGGCGGACAATTGCGCCTTGTCGGAGAGGATGTCAGCGAAATCCTCGATATGATCGCAGCGACGATGAAGGTCATCGAGATCGCCCGACCAAAGAAGTCGTGCCGTTGTTGCGAGAAGATGGTGCAGGTTCCTGCGCCCAGCCGCCCGATATCGGGCAGCATGGCTGGTGCCGGGCTTCTGGCCTATATCCCGGTCTCGAAGTTCGACGATCACCTGCCGCTCTATCGCCTCAACGAGATATTCGCGCGGATGGGTGCCGATATACCAGACAGCACACTGGTGGACTGGTGCGGTCGTGCCATGCAGGTGCTCCGTCCGCTGATCGAGCGTATTGAGAAGGAGATCATGAAGAGCGATGTCCTCCACGCTGACGATACGCCGATCCGGGTGCTGGATAGGTCGCTGCGCGACAAGGGACTGGGCAAAGGTGTGAAGAAGGGCAGGATCTGGACATATGTCCGCGATCAGCGTCCATGGGCAGGCGGCGCACCGCCGGGTGCGGTTTATTACTTCGCTCCCGACTGGAAGGAAGAGCACGTCCACCATCATCTGCGAGAGGCGAGCGGCATCCTTCAGGCTGATGGCTATAAAGGCTATGCGAAGTTATATGAGCCGGGATCGGACGGGAAGCTTCCTGCTGGGCACATTGGCGGCGTGACTTTCATGACATCTGGACCGCGAACAAATCCGGGATTGCGCGCGAGGCTCTCGATCGGATCGGTGCGCTGTATGATATCGAGCGGGATATTGCAGGTCGGCCCGCCGATGTACGGCTTGTCACGCGTCAAAAGCACAGTAAGCCGAAGGTCGAGGAACTGCGCGCATGGGCGGAAAAGCAGTTGCTTCGCATTCCGGGCAAAAGCGAACTGGCGAAGGCTTTGCGCTATGGGCTGAGCAGATGGCCGTCATTATCCCTGTTCCCGGAGGACGGGCGTGTGGCCATGGACAACAATGCTGCGGAGCGAGCCCTGAGGCCGATAGGAGTAGGACGCCGGAATTGGTTATTCGCGGGCGCTGATACTGGCGCAGAAACTCTGGCACGTGCCATGACGATCATCGAAACGGCGAAGATGAGCGGTCTCAATCCGCAGGCTTATCTGGCCGATGTGCTCGACCGCATTCATGATCACAAAATCAATCGGCTCGATGAGTTGCTCCCTTGGAACTGGAAGCCTCTCGCAGCAGAACACGCTGAGGCAGCCTGATGGCGACGGTCAGATTTGTCTTCACGCTCGACTATGTTGCCGAAATGCTCGAAGAGGATGTCGATCTTCTTCAAGCGATCATCTACAATGACGACAACCTGACCTATGGCAATATCATCACCGTCGTAACCGGCGACGATCAAACCACTTCCGCTTTGACGGACGACGGCATCGATGAACTCAGACAGTTGCTGGCCGACGCACGCAAATCAGCCGCAAAATGGCAAGAATTCCTCGAATGCTTTGTCGATGACGAAGAGATCGTCGCCCGCGTCAAGACATATTCTCCACGGTAACAATCGGGCCGTTACAAGATGGCGCGTGTCGTACACGCCGTCGTCAAAAGCGGTTCAGACTACCGGCCCTTCGTTGAAGGGCGGGTACCGTGGAAGAACCTCTTTCAGTTAGAGCCGTGAGGGCATCCTTCGGATGATCCTGTAGACAATGCTTGGGTCTTCCACCGGATCAGAAGCTCGTGTTAAGGACGGTGAGGGCCAAAATGATGGACCCTGTGTTTGCTATGGACGAGACCTTTTCCCATGCCAGTGGAAGCCGCCCGGTTCGACGATGTGACTTGACGAGCGTCATGCAGCGTGAGCATGCTGACGAGCAGAGAAACTTTGTCTGCCAAGCCCTTTTTCTTCCGCACTTAGGACGTTGTCAGAGAGATGCTCGATAGCATGCGGGGCTCGTGTTGCCCGGAAGCGTTTCTCGACCGCCTCCAGCATCATATCGCGCACGTCCGAGCCGGAGATGCCCGCATTGGCAACTGCCGTCCGGGCAATGATCTCCCGGTCGAAGGCATCGATGATGAAAGCGAGACGAATGACCTCGCCATTCCAGCAGGTGAACTCCAGACCGTCCGAGCACCCGCAGGTTGGATCGCATAACCATGACCTTGCCGTCATGGATGCGGCCCTTGCGAACGGCGGTATGCTTCTCCAGCAGCACACCGCTTACGCTCTTCCGTAAATCGCTGCTTCTTCATTCGTCCGTCCTTTATCGGGCCGGATTCTAATCCATTCCGGAGGAAATTCTCAGTGGCAGGTCACATAGAAATAAGTAGTGGAATAAATCTAGCTAAGAAATATCTCCAGCGCCGCATCAATTGCATAAATATCTTTATGTGGATTGCCATTTAGGTTCAAATGCTGCATCGCCTCAGAAAGAGCCTTAGCTGTAGAAGCCTTAACAGAACTGGCATTTAGGCTTTTCCGATTATTGCTCAAAGCAATGATGTTTGAGAAAAAACACGGATGATTACCGAAGGCTTTCGGCAGAGAAATCGTCGGGTTTGACAACGCAATTGGAATAGCGCCTTGGCTCCATTCATCATGCGATATCATCGGTATGATCGAAATATCATCAAACGGGAAGGAAGCATTGTTTAGACCGGAATCAAAGGCTTTCAACTCCTCCACCGGAAGTCGAGCAACTGGTGTGCCAGCTATAAGTGCATCAAGAATAAGTGTTGATTGTGTAGTAATTACCCCGTCAACTGCCTTTAAAAGCCGCATCAAGGGCCAGTCCATTGAGGTGAGTAGAATATCATCAATCAGAATGATATTTTTATATAACCTCCTAGAAACAAAATCATAAATTGAACTGTCGTCGGGATGAGGCTTTACGAAGAACAGCTGTGCGGGATTACGAGTGACTAAACGTTCGATCCATGAATGGGTTTCATTCGCTCCGTGGCGATGAACCGACCAATGAAGGTTCAGTGCAACCAAAAGCTTGCTCTCGAATTCATTGGTCCAGTCACCAAACCTGTTAGCGATGGCATCTATGTGTTGTTCAATTGATGCATCGATAGCCTTAGGTGAACCAACAACCTCTATAGTGTGGGCTGAAGGGTCTGCCACAGCAGCAGCAAAAGCGCCACTCGCCTTGCTGTCCCAGACACCAATCACTTCTGAGGCCGGGGATATTGAGGATGCAATCGTCATCCCGTGCTGGAGCGAAACGGTATGATATCCAGCCTCGCGCGCCATGGCCATGACGGAGGTGTTTAACTGATGGGTAACACTGTGATTTCCTTCAGTTGCCGTCATCCATATCTCGCTCTCGTGAGGAGATGGGGACATGAGTGAACGAGCATCATGTGACGTATGTAATATCGTGAATTCGATACCCTTTTGGGTCAAAAATCCTTTAATTACCTTCAGGTATGATTTACTGATGCAATCTTCCCGCAAAGTGACACGCAATAGATCGGCCGGCCAAGTATCCATGATGCTACGGACGAAGGCCCAATCTTGGATGAAATGAATAGAGTATGTTAGCTTGGGATATGTGCGGTCTAAGGCTCGTTTTCTCCACCGGTAAGAAATGTCCAGAATATCCGATAGTTTCTTTCGAAGATCGGGCAGAGATAACGGTTCTTTTTCTCTGATTATTCCGTACAATCAAATAATGCTGGTGGTTCTTGGTATCTCGAAAAGGGTTGACCTTATGCCAATGAGAAACAGATATAATCTCCGCCCCAGTTCCTACAAAGTGAACGTCTCGAACCAGTTCATCAAAATAGTTGTCAGAGTAAATTTCGAAGCCGGATGTTTGGAAAATTTTTTTCCGTGTTTCAATTGGAATGACCGTCGAATGAAAACTATTGGCTTGCGAGCTTGGACGCGTGCTGATGGAGATAACAAGAGCTTTGCCAGTTATGCTTTTCAGATTCAGCATAAAGTCAGCAAGATGCTCGTTGTCAATGTGTTCTGCCACATCTAGGCAGGTGGAAATCCAAGATTTTTTCAAGTGATCTCGAAAGGAAAGAAGAAATTTCGGATGTTTTACTGCTTTCATTTCGAGATAAATCGAACTTTTACAAAAAGCTTCTGGGTTGTCGTAATAGTCTAGAGATGCGGCTTTCCCACCGCCGTTGCGCCAGATTTGGGAGAGTTTTCCGTTACCGCCACCGATATCTAGAAGGCTATCGACGCCAAGTTCATCAGCCAACTGTCTAAGTAGTCGTGGGAACCGTTCAACATCATATGATGTGGAGTCGGATTGATGAGCGTAATAGTTCTGCGCGTAGTTTTTTTTCGTAGTTGGTAACGCTGGCCGTTTCATGCCGGAGGGAAAAGATTGGATCGGCTTCCTGATCTGAAGGATATTTGCTGACACTAGAAGCTAGCGAACGGATTCTGTTCAGTATCGTTTTCATTCCCGCGTCCCTCTAGTTCTGAATACGACTGCCTTATCGAATTGCAGTGCGAATGACAAATGCTTAGCCACCCACTAAGCCGGTTTTTCATCCGAAAATAAAGGGGATGGCGTCATCACGATGGATAGCGGTATAGGGAAACTGCCAATAAAAGTCCCGGCACGCAACGGCAACCAAGGTTACGAGGCTACGTCTGATCGATTACTACATCTCACCGAGGCCTGAATGTCGTCTTACATATTAACGAGTACATAATGGATAGAACTGTACCACCGGCGCGGCGATGTTGTTTAATTTCATTGAAAGCATCGAAGCTTTGCGCATCGCGGATACGATACCATCGCGGTAACAATCAGAACCAATTGCCAAAGCCGGTCACCGAAATGTCGTTTGAGGAACTGATTGACGCGCGGTCCTCGTTGACAAAGCGTTTCAAATCGTTCGCATCTGGTGCAAGCACTAGAGAATAAAAAGTCCGCCGGCGCCGATAGCTGCCGCTTGTCCCGCTCCACGCTATCGGCCCCTTCCATCGGTAGGGGCGAATATTTGTCGTTGTCATTGGAGCAAAATCTATGCAATTAAGTCTTTACGGGGGTGCTTCGGCAGTTCGTAGTTATTGTTAAGTGAGTGAAGTCCATGCCCAGATCAATTATCTTCTCTTCGGCTCAACTTCTGCCGATATTTCTGGCGCTTGGATTTTTACATTTCGTTTCTGTTGAACAATAGCCATCAAGAGCGTGGGTTGTCGTTTGCTGGCGCTTCGAAATCGAGAATGATAATAAATCGTTTGAAGCATTTCTCGCGAACTACGTTCGTTGTACCGAATCTTGCTGCAACTTTGTTCGTATTATCGCGGGTCATTTCATAGAAAACCTGAATGTCATAATCGATGCGTTCTGGATTTCACCATCGAAATGGACGTTCATCACCATTCAAATAAAGGGAAGACATTGACCAAGCTACTTACACTTAATGGAGGAGGCATTATAGTGCAAAAGGAGGGTCTGGCGACAGCACGTCTACCATTCTCAGACCCGATAACACACTTCCGGAATGGAGATGTCAATACTGGCGACCTGTTGGTCTTCGACTCCATCTTGAAGCAGCTGACTTATGACGAAGTACGAAATGTCCAGATCAAGGAAGGCATGGGCAAGCTTCAGGACGAATACAATTTTGATACCGCCATTATTCGAGGATCGAACTACATCACTGAATCGATTGATCTTGGATACATGGTCGACGTCCTAAAAAATTAATACTCCGATCATTCCTCTTGGCATTGGTGTCCAAGCGCCTTCATATAAGAAAATGTCGCTGCACAATGGAACAATAAAGGCTCTCCATGTAATGGCCGACAAGTGCGAGACAATGGGCGTTCGGGGAAACTACTCCGCTGAAGTGTTAAATGATCTGGGAATTAAGAACATTAGCGTTATCGGTTGCCCCAGCTTCTACCGCTCTACTTCCTCACGAGTTGAGATAAAAAGCCGACAGATACGTGCAATATTGCTGTCGGGTTTACTCTCAACAAGTATCTTTTGGGGTGAGTATGCTTCAAATTGGATCAAGGCCCTTCGTACTCAACGTTCATTGTTTTAGAATGTATCGCTCGTGGCAACTCTTTTCTGTACTCGCAAGGAGAACGCGAAGAAACTCTCTCAACACTTGTCGATGGAGAGGAAAAGCAACAGCAGATAGACAGAATAAGAGTTCAGTTCGACCTTCCGAACTCTGATGCCGCGCAGCACTTCCTCTCAACTCGTGTGTACAGTCCTTTTACGATTGACGACTGGTCCGAGCACGTCGGTAAGAACGTGGATTTCATGATCGGATTTCGTCTTCACGGGAATGTTATTGCGCTTCATCAAGGCATACCTTCTGCCTACTTTACGTACGATAGCAGAATTCGTGAACTGACGGCGCTTTTCGGACTTCCTACGATTGAGGTGGACAACTTTAGACCAGTCGACCTCAACTATATTATTGAGCACTCCGATTTTTCTAAATTCGAACGCTGCTACGAACAGAATTACAAGAATTATTCCGCCTTTCTGACCAAAAACGGTGTTAAACACCGTCTCGTCTCTGACCGTTTGGTACCGGCCATAACCGCGCCTTTAGACGTTGAAAACGGTATATCTGTTCCTTACGACGACAGCGGTCGTTCAACATGGGTTGCTTCTGAAACCGAACATCTCACCCGTTGGATCATGGATCTGGATAACGAGAGGCGCCGCCTATTACAGGGGATATCCCAACAAACGCAGCCACAGCGACCTAACAACCTGACCCTGCGCTCTGCTGTACGCAAGCTTTCTCGCCTTTTCGGCTAGGGCTACTCACCAATAATACCTTAAATTCGCTCTGCGGGAGGCTTCATGTCTGAAGAACGTATGCATTTGGAAAGTGATCATTATGATCCATTTTATGCCAGCCAGCACGTCGGGCGATATGAGATATTGCGCTCGATATGCGCCGATAAAGTTGTTCTAGACATCGCCTGTGGCGAAGGTTACGGCTCTGCACTGCTTTCAAAGTGGGGTGCCAAAGAGGTGGTGGGGGTTGACGTTTCGGACGACGCCATTAATAACGCCAATAAGCTGTTCGCGAACGATAAGGTCAATTTCTATAAATATGATGCACACCAAGTCGACAAGCTTCTCAATGGAAAGAAGTTTGATATGGTTGCGTGCTTCGAAACCATCGAACACCTTCGGGAGCCGGTGATTTTTCTGAAAGCGATCAAGAAGCTGCTGAATAAGGGGCAATTATTGTAATAAGTTGCCCGAACGAAAAGAACGATTTCTCGAACGAAAACGACAACCCCTTCCATCTTGGCGTGTACACGTTCGACGAATTCAAATCGCTGACAGAAGGCGTTCTTGGAAAGGCTAATGGGTGGCTTTTCGGGACCCCAACACAGGGGATAGTCAATGTTCCCGTGAATGATGGGGTATCGTTGAAAGAGGATGCGCGGCTATTGGATATTCTCAACGCCTCTGAAGTATCGACTGCTTCTGTTATTCCTCCCGCCTCTCACGTCGCTCCGTCTCAAGCGAACTGCTTTTTACTTTGTAGGCTTATGGGGCGTGGACGTCAAAACAACGTCGGTTATTTCCACACTTTCATATCCGTCGTTCCTATCCCCCCGGAAGAAGATTGAATTTCTCGAGCAGTCATTAGCTTCCAAAGCTGAAGTCATTGAAACGTTGAATAACCGTCTGAACGAACTACGCTCTGAGACCAGCCTTTACAAGACGAAGGTATCAAAACTGGCACGAGAACTGAATGCAGAAAAGCTTTATCGCGTCACTCGCGATTCCGGGCAGTCTGGCGTTGAGGCGATTCAACAATTAAACGCTGAGGTTGAAATGTACCGGCACTCCAAGTTTGTACGGCTTGGTCGTAAAATCAATCGGCTCTACGAAATGCCGGGCATCGGCCATGCGTTGAGAGCTGCCCGTAAAGTTGCTAACATTTTCTTTAGGTAAACTCATGCCATCTCCGATCAAGTATGACGTTTCAATAATTGTTAGCGTCCACAATGACGCAAAATATTTGGCCCGCACGATATGGTCGTTCTCCGACGCGGCGAATTTTGCGGCGCAAAGCGGCATTACTACTGAACTCGTTATAGTTCAGGATAATCCACACCCCTCCATCCCACATGCTCTGGAGCAAAGTGACTTTGCCGCTTTCGCGAATGTCAAGCGAATTACAGTGTCAGTTGGCTCTCTAGGACCATGCCGTCAAGCGGGTATCGATGTAGCCGAAGGAAAGTATGTCGCACTTAGCGATGCGGACGACTTAATTTCCTATAACCTGATTTCAGACATGTACCAGCAGGCAGAAAAGCTTCAAGGCAAAGCCGTGCTATTTCCCCGATTGGTTGGTGGCATTTGGCGGTCAGCATCACCTGTACAAGATGTTCTCACTGGCAGAGGTTAACGAGCTAGCCTTATTTGACCATCATCCATTCATTTCACGGTCATTTCTGGCCCGTGAACATGCTCAAGAAATACGGCTAGCCAATGTACCGGTTAATGGTCCATATGCTTACGAGGATTGGCATCACAATGCTAGTCTCGCTGCAAACGGTTTTGAATTGATTGTCTGTCCTGACACTGTTTTCTTTTACAGGAAGAAAGGTGTCAGCATGCTGAACACTGTTAATTCGTCATCTAGTAAAATTATACCATTTTCTGAATATTTTCTTCCAAGAAAGTACATTGATTTATGTGCAACTGCATACCAGAAATATAATAGCATGGAAAAATGTCCGGCAGCTTCGGGAGAGACCCTGTACTCCGCGTTTACATCTTCAACATTTTTGTTGGAGTTATGCTCAGCGGCCAATTTTATAGATCCGGCTATTGACCTTCGTCATATAAATCCCTCGAATACATTCTCAAATCGAAAAGACGACCTTGCAGCGGGCAGCGCATATTTTCAAGTTTGCGAACTGCTTGGAGGAAAGCGGTTTACCGATGTCTTCATACTACCATTCTTCACGATGGGCGGAGCTGAGAAGGTAATTCTCAATATCATTGACAACTTGTTGTCGCTTGATCCAGCCAAGGAAATCCTTTTCGTTTTCGGGATGAGACTCAGTGAGCACCAGTGGCTCGATAGACTGCCTGAGCAAGTTACGACGTGTGACATTGCCTATTTCTGCCGCTTGGCGTCAGAAGAAACGCTTGACCGTGACTTTGCGGACAATACAGGCTTTCGCACCGGGCTCGCGCGTATATATCAAAAGCTCGCCTTACGGCTATCGTTTCTGGGGTAGGTATGGCAAACTGCTGACGGATCACGAAAGTGTACTTCTTCGCTTCTGTGACGGTTCCTTTGAAATGCAGTCACTACCGTTCACCGTTGGCTTCGACTTCAACTTTATTTCAGAGTATGGCGAAACAATATCGCTCTTTCTCTCTGACAATAAATATATAAATGATGCAGACCGCGCCCGATTACCATATATGGCGGGCAAGCAAGACGTACTGTATTCGGTAGCCAGTGGAGTTACTGATGCGGAAGAAATAGACAGCCGCTTCGAAGACCTACATGATCGTATCATTTGGGCGTCACGTTTCGACCCACAGAAACGTCCTGAACTGCTTCCTCTTCTTGCCGATGCATTAAAAGAGGAGTTTCCATCAGTAACGCTTGAGGTCTGGGGGCTGCTGTCTTGGGAACAGGAGACATTTTGCAACTACAAACCCACAGCAATGTCGAAGTTAAGGGGACATTTTCCTCCTTCGAAGATATCCCTTACCGGCAGTCTGATCTGTTCCTTTATACATCGCGGTTCGACGGGATACCGACTGTCCTTCTTTCAGCACTTGGGGCCGGGATGCCTGTCGTTGCTCCTAGGTTGGGCGGGATTCCTGAGATCGTTATCGACGGAGTCACCGGCGTATTAGTTGATCCGCACCTGTCGGATGAAGAACTTATCGAGGCCTATGTAGAAGCGGTAAGAAAAATTCGCAGCAGTGCCTCGATTAGACGTTCTATGGGGAGAGCCGCTTTGAAGCTAATAGAAGAGCAGCACTCCCCACAACGCCATCTGGCTGTTATCAAGCGAAATTTTTTTCGCCTAAAGCATGCTATCAACATTCAGATCGAATGCTGCGTCGGCGGGACTTCCATCAAGGCCCGTCATCAATACCTTGTCGATAACGAAGAAATCGTCTCTCGCACCAAGGCATCCTGCGGTAACTGCTGACCGGTGCAAGCACGATCTTCGATGCGCTTTGATGGCTGCGGTCACTGCAGTCGCCTAGCACGGGTGGCGATATCCTGACCTTTGCCTCAAGTTTTATCCAATTTTGAGTTCGTCCGGGGGTGTGCACTGAGCCCCAAGATTGGACCGCCGGGAATTAGAATTTTCCGGCTCTTATGCCAATGGCGGGCTGATGACGCCATCGGGATTATGCAAGGCAATCGGCACGTTATATCCGATTGCCGAGTGAGGACGATCCTCATTATATTCTTGATGCTCAAAAATAAAAGTAAATCATAAATATATTTTTATTATTGCAATAGTATTGTTTGGTTTTTTCTAAATATTAGAATATTTTAAGTCCATGGGTTTTATAGAAGGTCATTGCGGACTTGATAAAAACCCTTATATGCCAAAATCCTTTCTTCGAAGCATGTCCACCTGCATGGATCACTCTTATTGTGGGCACATAAGCTGTGTCGGTAATTTTACGCGATCTTAAAGAAAGATCGAAATCCTCGAAATATAAGAAGAATTTATCATTGAAACCGCCTGTATTGCTTAAAGTAGTGCTTCTAAAAAACATAAAACACCCGCTCACGGTGGGAGGGTTCCAAAAGACGGCGTTCTGCGTTTCAGCTTGCAATTCATATCGCGCCAATCGTGCGGAGAAAAGCGAGCGAACTATCTTGGGTGCAAAGCCTCTTATGATTAAGTCAAAGACAGCCGGGTAGCGCTTACATAGATATTGTCGTTGCGCATTTGGCCAAGCGGCATGAGGACTCAATAGGCCACAATTTTCATTGTCTCTCATAAACGCGAGGGCCTTTGTCAGTGCATCCGGATCGAGCTGGATATCTGGATTGAGAATGAGATGAAATTCACCCATCTGCTGCATTGCGAGGTTATGAGCCCGGCCAAAGCCGATATTTCCGTGACCTTCAATGAGTTTAACTGGCAATTCTGGATAGCAACGCAGCAAAAGAGGCAACTTCGTTGTCAGAGGAGTTGTCCACAATTGAGATTGAGAAAGATCTGGGCGCGAACGTATTTAGTGCAATTTTCAGGCTGTCCAGCGTTTTTGAGTTCATCAAAGTCAGGATTAAATGTTACGATTGAAATCGTTAGCAATGGCTGCTTATTGGTTTGAGGATCAGCAGCTGAAACACTATTGGTCATTCTTTGAATTCTCGGTTCACTAGGTAGCTCTGGCTGTCGTCAAATCGAAGCCATCATCTTAGGCATATTACGTGCTTATATGAACGAAACGAAAGAAATAAGATGATAGGAAGTGAAAACGCATGAAGGGGATTATTCTGGCTGGCGGTAGTGGTACAAGACTGTACCCTTTAACAATCGCAGTTTCAAAGCAAATTCTGCCGATATATGATAAGCCGATGATCTATTATCCGCTTAGCGTTCTTATGTTAGCTGGAATTCGCGAAATCCTAATCATCTCGACACCGCACGACCTACCACTTTTCCAAAAGCTGCTTGGTGACGGTTCTGATTTCGGTATTAATTTTTCTTACGCTGAACAGGCACACCCTAACGGGCTGGCTGAAGCCTTTATCATTGGTCGAGACTTCATCGGCGATGACAGCGTAGCCATGATACTTGGTGATAATATCTACTTTGGTGACGGTCTTTCGAAACTGTCACAACTCTCCTCCCAGCCCATCAAGGGCGGAACTGTTTTCGCCTATCGTGTGGACGATCCGCAGCGTTACGGTGTTGTCGAATTTGATAACAAGACCGGCCAAGCAATATCGATAGAAGAGAAGCCCGAGAATCCAAAGTCTCATTGGGCCGTCACAGGTCTTTATTTTTTACGACAATCAAGTCGTCGATATCGCACGTTCGATAACACCGTCCGCGCGTGGCGAGCTAGAAATTACAACAGTCAATAATGTCTATCTCGAACGGGGTGAGTTAAACGTTCAGCGCTTCGGACGTGGGTACGCGTGGCTTGATACCGGTACACATGACAGTCTTCACGAAGCATCTTCATTTGTTCAGACTATTGAAAAGCGTCAGGAATCAAAATCGCTTGTCCCGAAGAAATCGGGCTGGATAAAGGCTGGCTCAGCCGTGATGCGGTGTTGGAACGCGCAGCCAAGCTTGGCAAAACCGAATATGCAGCTTATTTGCGTCGACGTGTTGATGAACTCGGGAAAAACTGATGGAAGTCCGCCCTTTAGGTTTAGACGGTGTTTTCGAGATACTTCCACAAAGGTTCGGTGATGATCGCGGGTTCTTTTCCGAAACCTATAAGGCCAAAACACTAAGTGAAGCGGGTATTGTCTTCAATTTCGTTCAGGATAACCATTCCTATTCAGCAGCTAGAGGAGTTGTACGTGGTCTTCACTATCAACTGCCCCCGTTTGCTCAGGATAAATTACTGCGCGTTATTCGCGGTGCGATCTTGGATGTTGCCGTTGATATCCGCAAAAGCTCACCAACTTTCGGTAGATGGGTCGCTCAGGAAGTGTCTGCTGTAAAATGGAATCAGATACTGGTTCCAAAGGGTTTTGCTCACGGTTTCATGACACTCACCGAGGACACAGAGGTCTTATATAAGGTCACAGATTATTATGCGCCGGAGCATGATCGTTCAATCCGCTTTGATGATCCGGCAATAGGTATAGAATGGCCAATTCCAACTTCTGATGTGCAACTGTCAGAAAAGGATAAGAATGCGCCGTTTCTAGCAGATGCAGAAGTTTTTGCTTGAGGAATGATATGAATATTCTTGTTACGGGAGGCGCAGGTTTCATTGGTTCTGCAGTGTGCCGTCATCTGGCGTCTGATCCCAAGGTCAATGTCGTCAATCTCGACAAGCTAACCTATGCGGGCAATCTGGCATCTCTCCGTCAGATTGAAAACCACCCGAATTACAGCTTTCTTCAGGCCGATATTTGTGACGACACGAGCGTTCTGGAATCCCTGCGCACCAATGAAATCGATGTGGTTATGCATTTGGCTGCTGAAAGCCACGTTGATCGTTCGATCGATGGTCCGGGTGCGTTTATCGAAACGAATATTGTTGGAACATTCCGCCTGCTCAACGCCGCACTCGCCTATTGGCGGGAACTGCCGGAGCCGCGCAAGTCGGCTTTCCGGTTTCATCATATTTCGACGGATGAAGTGTTTGGCGATCTGCCGTTTGACAGCGGCATTTTCACGGAAGAGACGCCATATCAGCCGTCGTCGCCTTATTCGGCTTCGAAAGCTGCGTCCGATCATTTGGTCCGCGCATGGCATGAAACCTATGGCCTGCCGGTCGTGCTGACCAATTGTTCGAACAATTATGGGCCGTTCCATTTCCTGAAAAGCTGATCCCGCTTGTCATTCTCAACGCACTCGATGAAAAGCCGCTGCCGGTTTACGGGGCGGGGGCAAACGTACGTGACTGGCTCTATGTCGAGGACCATGCCCGTGCTCTGGCACTGGTCGCAACCACAGGCAAACTGGGCGAAAGCTACAATATCGGTGGGCGCGCAGAACGCACCAATTTGAATGTGGTTGAAACCATTTGCGCCATTCTCGACAAGAAGCGGCCACGTGCAAGCGGCAAGAGCTATGCCGACCTGATCACCTTCGTGACGGATCGTCCCGGTCATGACCGTCGTTATGCGATTGACGCTTCGAAGATCGAGCGTGAGCTTGGCTGGAAGCCACAGGAAACCTTCGAGACTGGACTTGAGAAGACCATTCAGTGGTATCTCGATAATGGCTGGTGGTGGGGAGCCGATCCGCAGCGGTACCTATGCTGGCGAGCGTCTTGGCGGCACACCTGCGAAAGAGGTCAAGGCATGAAAATCCCGGTAACCGGGCAGGTAGGGCAGGTTGTCCAGAGCCTTCTTGAGAAGGCCTCTCAACGTCCCGATCTGGAAGTGATTGCGCTCGGCCGCCCGGAACTGGATCTGGCAAAGCCAGAAACCGTGCAAGGCGCAATCGCCGCGATCAAGCCCGACCTTGTCGTCTCCGCTGCCGCCTATACGGCAGTGGATCTGGCTGAAGATGAGCGCGAACTGGCTTTTGCGGTGAATGCAACGGGCGCTGATGCGGTTGCTGAAGGGGCAAAGGCCTGCGGTGTTCCCATCATCCACCTGTCGACGGATTATGTTTTTGCCGGTGATGCGGAAGAACCATATGTCGAAGCGGATAAAACCGGACCTCGCAGCGTTTATGGAAGCTCCAAGCTTGAAGGCGAGCGTCTGGTTGCGCTAGCCAATCCACGGCACATCATTTTGCGAACAGCGTGGGTCTACAGCCCTTTCGGCAAGAATTTCGTCAAGACGATGCTGAAGCTCGCAGAGAGCCGTGATTCTCTTTCGGTCGTTTCTGACCAGAAGGGCAATCCGACCAGCGCCCTTGATATTGCTGATGCGATTATTCAGGTGGCCGATCATCTGGCGGCGACGCCGGACTTCTCCGCTTTCGGTGTTTATCATCTGGTTGGTACGGGTGACACGAACTGGAGCGGTTTTGCGCGCGCCATCTTCGATGAAAGCGCCGGGCTTGGCGGTCCAACCGCGAGTGTTACGGATATCACGACAGCCGATTATCCAACCAAGGCCGCACGGCCTGCCAATTCGCGCCTGTCGACTGCCAAGTTCCAGAAGGTGTTCAACTGGTCTGCGCCGCATTGGCAATCATCGTTGCGGGATGTCGTGACCAGACTCGTGTAGCATTCTGCAAGCAAATTTTTACCGCGGCATCGTTCAGTGATCGGTGTCGCGTTTTTCGTTTCGGGTGGCAATATTTCCCGCCAAAAGGCACAAAACAGCAATTGTTAACGCAGACGACGTTAAGGATTTGAAATTGCCTGCATATACGGATTATCACCAGCAATAAGGTGCATATGATTGCACCATTGTGGGGATGATAGTTTTCATGTTCACATTATAAGATGACAAAACTTTTGAGCTTAGAGGCGCTCGCAGGGGCTGTCTCTTCGACATTGGAAAAGATCTGGCGGAAAGCATGAGCGGTAAATCGCTTAAATTTGGCACAAGCGGTCTGAGGGGACTGGCGGACGAACTGAATAGTTTGCCCGCTTATGCCTATTCTTTTGCTTTCGTTGGAATGCTGGCCGATGCTGGAAAGCTGCAGAAGGGTACAAGGGTCTTCGTCGGTCGCGATCTTCGCCCGTCCAGTCCGGCTATTGCGGCACTCTGTATGGCGGCAATCGAGGATGCGGGTTTCCAGCCAGTGGACTGCGGCGTTCTGCCGACTCCGGCACTGAGCTATTACGCGATCGCGCAGCAAGCTCCGAGCATCATGGTCACGGGCAGCCATATTCCGGATGATCGCAATGGACTTAAATTCTATCGCAACGACGGCGAAATCGATAAGAACGACGAGAGCGGCATCAGCGCGGCCTATGCCGCTCTGCCTGAAAATCTTGCCTTTCGTCACCTGCATAAGGCGCCCCATGGTGAAGATGCGACCGACAGCTATGTGAAGCGCTATGTCGGTTTCACGGGACCTGAAAGCCTTCTGGGATTGCGGGTCGGTGTCTACCAGCACTCGTCTGTGGCGCGCGACCTGATTGTCCGTATCCTGAGCGAGCTTGGAGCCGAAGCGGTGCCGCTCGGCCGATCCGATGTGTTTGTGCCCGTCGATACGGAGGCCCTTCGTTCCGAGGATATTGAGCTTCTCGACCGGTGGGCAAAAGAAAGTCGTTTCGACGCTATCGTTTCTACCGATGGGGATGCCGACCGCCCGTTGATCGCAGACGAGAAAGGGCATTTCGTTCGGGGCGATCTTGTTGGCGCGATTACCGCGAACTGGCTTGGCGTCAAAACGATTGTGACGCCAGTGACGTCCAATTCCGCTTTGGAAGAAAATTTCGAGCGGGTCATCAGAACACGGGTGGGGTCGCCTTATGTTATTGAAGGCATGACGCAGGCCATCGACGAGGGCATAGAGGCGGTTCTCGGTTTCGAAGCCAATGGCGGTGTGTTACTTGGTACGGATATCAGCCGGGGCGACCGCGTGCTGACTGCCTTGTCTACCCGCGATGCATTGCTACCAATTCTCGGCTGCCTTGGCTCCATCAAAGAGCTTGCCAAGCCATTATCTGAAATCGCAGTCCGCTTCCATTTCCGTTTTGCGCTGAGCGACAGGCTGCAGAATATCCTGCAGGAAAAGAGCGTAGCGTTTTTGTCCTTGCTGAAGAAGGAATCTACCCGAAGTGCATTGTTTCAAATCGCCGATCCGATTGTTCGGTCCGAGACGATTGATGGCGTGAAACTCTTTTTCCATTCAGGCAACGCCGTCCATTATCGCGCTTCCGGTAACGCGCCGGAGCTGCGATGCTATGTGGAAGCTTCAGATGAGAGCCGGGCAGCGAAGCTTCTGGAAACGGACTTGCCATCGCCCGCAACGCAACGAAGGACAACTGAGCAATGAGCTTTATTCCTGTCATTATCAGCGGCGGTTCCGGTTCCAGATTATGGCCGCTTTCGCGCGATGCGCACCCCAAACCATTCATCGAGCTGCCCGATGGCAGCACCCTGATCGGCAAGACCTACAAGCGCGCGGCCCAGCTCGACGGTGTGGACCACATCCTCACAGTGACCAACCGTGACTTCCTGTTCCTGACACTTGATGCCTATGCAGATGCGAAGGCGCCCAAGGTCGACAATGTGTTTCTGCTGGAGCCGCTCGGGCGCGATACGGCACCCGCAGTTGCCGTTGCCGCGCTCCATGCCGCAGCGACTTACGGCCCGGATGCGACATTGCTTGTCATGCCCGCCGATCATCTGATCGAGGACGAAGCGGCATTTTCGGAGGCCGTATCAAAGGCACGGCAACTGGCTGAAACCGGTCGTATTGTCACCTTCGGTATCGTCCCGGATCATCCGGAAACCGGCTTCGGTTATATCGAGGCCGAAGGCACCGACGTGCTGCGCTTCGTCGAAAAGCCTGACGCAGAAACCGCCCGGGCCTATGTCGAAAGCGGCCGTTACTTCTGGAACTCCGGCATGTTCTGTTTCACGGCCGGAACCATGCTCGCAGCAATGCAACATTTCGCGCCGGAAATTTTCAATTCCGTGCAGGCTTCGCTCGAACATGCCCGGCGCGGCGTCAACGGTGAGACCAGAACCATCGAAATCGCAAAGGATGATTTTGCGACTGCTCCTGCGATTTCCATCGATTACGCGATTATGGAAAAGGCCGAAAATATTGCCTGCATTCCGGTGTCTTGCGGCTGGTCTGATATCGGTTCATGGGCAGCGATGGCGGATCTCATCACGCCGGACAATGAGGGTAACCGTCTGCGCGGTGAAACGGTTATAGAAGACACGACCGACAGCTTTGTCTTGTCCGAAACCGGGCTCGTCAGCCTCGTCGGCGTTCACGATCTGCTTGTCGTGGACACACCTGATGCTTTGCTTGTGGCGCATCGCGACAAGGCGCAGGAAGTGCGAAAGGTCTTCAACAAGCTGCGGGCGAGCGGTCATGAAGCGGCCAAGCTCCACCGCACTGCGCATCGACCATGGGGCACTTATACGGTTCTCGAGGAAGGTGATGGCTTCAAGATCAAGCGGATCGAAGTGAAGCCGGGACGGCGCTTGAGCCTTCAGGCGCATCATCATCGTTCCGAACACTGGATTGTCGTTTCGGGAACGGCGAAAGTCACCAACGGCGATCGCGAGATCCTGCTCACGACCAATCAGTCGACCTATATCCCCTGTGGCTTCCGCCATCGGCTGGAAAACCCGGGCATCCTGCCGCTCGTGCTTATCGAGGTGCAAAGCGGCGAGTATTTGGGCGAAGACGACATTGTGCGTTTCGATGATGTCTATGGGCGCACGTAGGGCCGCCTGAACGACGAGACCTAAGCAGGGAATCGGCGCGTGTTGCATTTATTCGGGAACCATTCGCTGCCGGGAATGTTTGCCTTTACATGCCCAGCAAGGAACAGGATCCGGCTACCGATCTGATCGGTATGCCGGTCATCGACTTTCAAAAACACGCCCTTTTCTTCGATGTGGACGGAACACTGCTCGATATTGCCGCCAACCCCGATGGCGTTATCGTTCCAATTGGTCTGCAAAAATCGCTTTCGATCATTTCCGAGCGGCTGTCTGGTGCGATGGCACTGGTCACGGGCCGGGCAATTGCGTTCATCGAAGAACGCTTTCCCGATTATCGCGGTCCCATAGCCGCGTTGCACGGTGCGGAGTTCCGGCACGCATCCGGGTTGGTCGAGCTGATCGAGCCGGACGAACATTTTCTGATCGCAAAGGATTTTCTACGGCAGGCTGCATCTCGCGTCAGCGGCGTTCTCGTCGAAGACAAGGGCAGTGCGGTTGCCCTTCATTATCGCGCTGCGCCAGAAAAAGCCGATCTGGCGCATAATCTCGTCAGGAAGGCACTGAAGCTCGCCGGGCCGGATTGGATTGTGCAGTCTGGCAAGATGGTTTTCGAACTGCGCCCGGCAATCAGCGACAAGGGTGCTGCCTTGCGCCGCTTTATGAAAGAGAAGCCATTTGTGGGGAGGGCACCGGTCGCATTTGGCGATGATCTGACGGATTTAACGATGCTTGGTGCAGCAAGCGATCTCGGCGGTACAGCCGTTGTGATCGGTCGTGCAATCGACCATCCGGGCGCTGCCAGACTGGCAAGCCCGGGTGAGTTATGGGTTTGGCTTTCTGGAATCGTGAATGAAAATAATACTGAAAGGACTTGACGTATGGGCCGACTGATCGTGGTCTCCAATCGTGTTCCGTTGCCCGATGAGCAGGGCAAGGCGCCTGCGGGCGGGCTGGCAGTTGCCTTGCAGGCTGCGCTCGGCGAACGCGGCGGTATTTGGCTCGGTTGGTCCGGCAAGACACTCCCCAATCGCCAGACACAGGAACTGGCGATCCGTGATGTGGGCTCCATTCGCTACGCGCTGCTCGATCTTCACAAAAAAGGATATCGATGAATATTATGCGGGCTTTGCCAACCGTATGCTCTGGCCGCTTTGTCATTATCGTCTCGACCTGATCGATTACACGCGCAAGGACATGGCGGGATATTTCCGGGTTAACCGCATGTTTGCAAAGCATCTTCTGCCGATGATCGAGCCGGAGGATGTGATATGGATTCACGATTACCATCTCATTCCACTGGCCGCCGAACTGCGCAATCTCGGTGTCACCAATCGCATCGGCTTCTTCCTGCATATTCCCCGGCCTCCCGCCGATATTCTATTCACGTTGCCCGTGCATGAAACGATCATGCGTGGCCTTGCTTCATATGATGTGGTGGGCTTTCAGACCGAGAACGACGTCGATAATTTCATTGGCTGTCTGCGGCGGGAGAAAATCGGCAAGCGTCTCGATGATGACGGGTTGTTCGAGGCTTTCGGACATCAGTTCCGTGCCGAGCGCTTCGGCATTGGCATTGAGACAGCCGCATTCGCCGAGATAGCGAACAAGGCCCAACGCCACCCGACGGTAAAGCGCATGCGCGACAGCATGCTCGACCGCGATCTTATCATCGGTGTTGATCGGCTGGACTATTCCAAGGGCATCACCAACCGAATGGAAGCTTTCGAGCATTTTCTGAAGGTCGATGCGGGTAATCGCGGCAAGGTCACTTTCCTGCAAGTCACGCCGAAATCCCGCCCGAAGTGCCAGAGTACAAGGACATGCAGCGCGCGGTGGCGGAACTTGCCGGGCGAGTGAACGGTGCGAACGCTACCGTCGACTGGACGCCGATACGTTACATCAATCGCTCTTTGAACCGGGAAGTGCTGGCAGGGCTATATCGGCTTGCTGCTGTCGGACTGGTTACACCGTTGCGCGATGGTATGAATCTTGTCGCCAAGGAATATGTCGCTGCACAGGATCCCGAAAATCCGGGTGTGCTGGTCCTGTCCCGCTTTGCCGGTGCCGCGCAGGAACTGGACGGCGCAATTCTGGTCAACCCGTATGACACCGAGGCGATGGCTTATGCCATGGCCCGCGCACTTTCCATGCCGCTTGAGGAGCGTAGAGAGCGGTTTGAAAGCATGATGGCTTTTCTGATCACCCACGACGTCAATCACTGGTGCGATGACTTTCTGGACCGCCTTTCCCCGGATGGCGGGTTACGGTTTGACAACACCGAGTTTGGCGGCTTCTTCCGCAAGATGTACCGTATAATCGAAGTTGCCCATATCTGACGATAGCAACGGCGCTTTTTTGTCTCGCGAGCTTCCTTTGGAGACATGCCAAAACGAGTTTTGAATGCCCCGGTAAACTGTGCGCCGTCATGAAAGCCGCAGCGATAAGCGATTTCCTTGAATGACACGTGTCTGCTGCGCTCGCCGACCAGAATGCGATAGGCATTATCGAGCCGCTTCTCACGAATGATTGTGGCAATACCACCCTCTGTATCAAATGTCCGGTAAAGGCGTGAGCGGGAGACGCGAAGATTCTGGACGATAAGATTTGGCCCCAGCAGAGGATTGAACAGGTTATCGTCGATATAGGCGAGGATGCTCTTGCGCATGGGAAGATTGACGGGAAGGCTCTGCATTTCTTCTCTGTCAACGCCGTTGATGCCTGCACCAAGCAGTGTCAGCATTGCTTCGTGCGCTGATTTTGCTTGGGTCTTGTCCAGTTTGCTAATCAATGATTGCAGACTATGGAGATAATCAAAAGCAGACGCGTCAGGGGAGCATTCGCTGATAAGACAAGGCCGTGCAAATTACGCCAACCTACCATCCCTCCAGTTCATTGCGGGGATTGTCACTGTGATGCGTGAGCCAGCGGATGCATGGCTCTCCACGGTCTGTGTCAGATCGATAATAATGATATCTCCGGGCTTTGCCACGACATCGATCCCATTGAAATCACCGCGTAAATTGCCTCCTGTAATAAGCTGCAAGACATAGTGATCGAGCCCACCCTGTGCGATGAGTTTGCGTGTACGTGAGTAGTTCTGCGTGTTGAAGGAAGTTGTTCCGATCTGGAAAGTGCCGAACGCGCGAGCAGCAATTGTTCCAGAAAACTGGTAATTCCTGTTCTCGGCTACGATTTCATACATGGGTTTGATTGCAGTTCGCCAAAACTCATTGCGAAGCTTGTCGTCGACCATGTCGGTCGAAACTGAAATCTCCATAGCCATCACAAGTCATTCAGCCCGGGGCAGGTTGTCGATATGAAATCGCACGATGTGTGAAATATTGATAACATGCAAGATTATTATCAATATTTTTTGTTCAGGTGTAGATTTTATACGTTATTCTATTTGAAGAAATAAATTCTTTTGCATGAGGTTTTGAGTTTAGGTAGCCACCCAACGGTATATTATTAAACTCTAATATAAATGAAACCTCCCGATTTTGACTGAAAAAATCAACCCGCTTGAAGCTATCACTATATGTTGTCTGATGCCGGACAGGAATTATTCTCGATAGTATGCCAGAATAGACCCTCTGCTTGTTCGCAGAAGTTTGAACGTCTCGTTCAAGGCCCGCTGTTGAACGCCCGGATAAATCTTCTATCTTTGGTTTCAGGTTTGAAGATGTCCCGAATGGCCTTGTCGGTACCCATGGAGCCGGGTTGAGGAGACGCCTCATAGTCTTGGGCCCGGTCGACCTTGGGGCATTTGGCAGTGTTATTTTGAAAGTGTTTCGATATGAGACTGTTTTTGCCGCTTTGGTGCTTACTCTGATCAGCTTCACCAGTGTTGCGAGCGCAACCGGATTGAACGGTACTCTCGGGACCGAGTGTCGACGTATTCCCGTTCAAGGTACAGGTGCTTCCGATACGGTGACAAGGCCGTCCTGGGCCATGCCGTTATGGAATTCACCATCAGTTCCAGCCAGCCAACGGTCGCAACGTGCCATCGTCTATCCCCGGGCGGTGCCATCGCCACAGCTTTACCGCTATGACTGTACGCCGACGCCCGCAGAACCGACCTCAGTTCCGCGGGCCGATTATAGCGGTCAATAAGGGCTGTCGACCTTGCCCATCTCGACATAGACAGTCTTGATTTGGCTGTAATGGGCCAGCGCGGCAATGCCGTTCTCACGTCCGATGCCAGACTGCTTATAGCCGCCGAAGGGTACTTCCACTGGCGTCAGATTATAAGCATTGATCCAGCAGGTCCCGGCCTTGATCTGGCTGATTACGCGATGGCCGCGTGCTATGTCGGAGGTAAACACACCCGCCGCCAGACCGAACTCGGTATCGTTGGCGCGTGTTATTACTTCGTCCTCGTCGGAGAATTCCAGAACACTCATCACTGGTCCGAAGATTTCTTCGCGAGCGATGGTCATTTCGTCGGTCACATCCGTGAAGACGGTCGGTTCGATGAAGAAGCCTTTGTCGAAGCCTTGCAGTTTCGGCACGCCACCACCGCAGGCAAGCTTCGCCCCTTCTGCCTTGCCCTTCTCGATATAGGACAGAACCTTGTCGCGCTGTGCGCCGTTGACCAGTGGCCCCATCTGGGTCGCTTCATCCAGCGGATCGCCAATGCGGATCTTGCGTGTGCGTTCGACCAGCCGTTCGACAAAACGCTCGTGCATCTTCTGGTGAACGAAAACGCGGGTGCCGTTCGAGCAAACCTGCCCGGTCGAATAGAAGTTACCGAGCATCGCGCCGCCGATAGCGCTTTCAAGGTCAGCGTCATCGAACACGATGATCGGCGACTTGCCACCAAGCTCCATGGTGATGTGCTTCAGGTGTTCGCCCGCCTGCGCCATGATGCGCTTGCCTGTTGGTACGGAACCCGTCAGCGAGACCTTGGCCGTCAGGCGATGATTGACGAGCGCGGCACCGACATCGCCGAAGCCCTGCACGACATTGAACAAGCCATCGGGAAGGCCCGCTTCCCGGTATGCTTCTGCCAATGCAAGTGCTGAAAGCGGCGTGTTTTCGGACGGCTTGAAGATAAAGGCATTACCCATGGCGAGCGCAGGCGCTGATTTCCACGCGGCGATCTGGATCGGATAGTTCCATGCGCCGATACCGACGCAAATGCCGAGCGCTTCGCGGCGCGTATAGGCGAACGAGCCGCCAAGTTCCACGAACTCGCCGTTGAAGCCGGAAATGATGCCGCCGAAAAATTCCAGTGCATCCGCTGCCGAAGCTGCATCCGCCACGAGCGTTTCCTGAAGAGCCTTGCCGGTATCGAGCGTTTCGAGCTTCGATAGCTTCTTGTTCTTCTCGCGCAGGATTTCTGCCGTGCGGCGCAGGATGCGTCCGCGCTCGACAGGTTTCAGCGCTGCCCATTCACCTTGCGCTTTCAGCGCTGCCGCATAAGCCGCCTCGATCACATCGGGTGTCGCCGAATAGAGCTTGGCAATTTCCTCGCCGGTTGCCGGATAGATGACCGGCAACGACTTGCCCGCCTTGTCTTCCATGAATGTGCCGCCGATGAAATGCGAGGCTTTGGGTTGTGCTTTCATTGTTATTCCTTAAATTTTATCAGCGGTCGGAAACTTGCCAGCGCGGATTGATCCGTGGCTCCTGATTGGAGCGCGCCAGCGGTGTGCGGCCCAGAATATGATCGGAAGCCTTTTCGCCGACCATGATCGACGGGCCGTTGAGATTGCCGTTGGTAATGCGCGGGAAGATGGATGAATCTGCAACGCGCAGGCCTTCGACACCGATCACCCGGCATTCAGCATCGACCACCGCCGTTGGATCGTCAACCGCACCCATCTTGCAGGTTCCGCATGGATGGAAGGCGCTCTCGACATGCTCGCGGATGAAATAGTCGATTTCATCGTCGCTCTGCACATGCGCGCCGGGCTGGATTTCTGCGCCGCGATAGGCGTCGAATGCCGTTTGTCCGAAGATTTCACGGGTGAGCCGCACACAATGGCGGAAGTCGGCCCAGTCGTCTTCGTGCGACATATAGTTGAACTTGATGACAGGTTTCTCACGCGGATTGGCCGAGCGAAGCGTTACGCTGCCACGCGATTTCGACCGCATCGGCCCGACATGCGCCTGAAAGCCGTGTGACTGCGCCGCGGCCTTACCGTCATAGCGGATGGCGACCGGCAGGAAGTGATACTGGATATCTGGATATTCCACACCTGCTTTCGAGCGTACGAAAGCAGCAGATTCGAAGTGGTTGGTTGCGCCGTCACCCGTCTTGAAGAACAGCCATTCTGCACCGATCTTCGCTTTCGAAAACAGGTTTAGCTTGGAGTAAAGCGTGATCGGTTGCGTGCATTCCTGCTGGATATAGACTTCCAGATGGTCCTGCAGGTTCTGGCCGACGCCGGGGCGATCGGCGATCACTTCAATTCCGTGCTCTTTCAGTTGTGCGGCAGGGCCGATGCCAGAGAGCATCAGGAGTTTCGGCGAATTGATCGACGAGGCGGCAATGATGACTTCACGCCGCGCACGGATGGTTGAGAAGCTACGGCCTGCCTCGATCTCAACACCAACTGCGCGCTTTCCCTCAAGCACGATCTTGCGCGCAAGACCCTTGACCAGCTTGACATTCGGGCGCTTGAGGGCCGGCTTCAGATAGGCATTGGCGGCAGACCAGCGACGACCATTATGGATCGTCTGTTCCATCGGGCCAAAGCCTTCCTGCTTCTCGCCATTATAGTCTTCCGTGACCTCAAAGCCTGCTTCATGGCCAGCCTCGACAAAGGCATGGAACAGCGGATTGTCGCGTTTGCCGCGCTGGATATAAAGCGGGCCGCTGGTGCCGCGCCAGCCCCCCGGCCGCCACTCGAATTTTCCATGCGCTTGAAATAGGGGAGAACATCGGCATAAGCCCAGCCCCGTGCACCGCTTTCCGACCAGTGGTCGTAGTCGCGGGCATGGCCACGCACATAGACCATGCCGTTGATCGAAGACGAGCCACCCAACACCTTGCCGCGCGGCGTCACAAGACTGCGCCCGCCAATATGCGGTTCCGGTTCCGTGGAAAAGCCCCAGTCATAGGTTTCCATATTCATGGGGAAGGAGAGGGCGGCCGGCATCTGAATCAACGGGCCGACATCGGGCACGCCATATTCGATCACGATCACCGAATAGCGACCGTCTTCCGACAGGCGATAGGCCATGGCCGATCCGGCGGAGCCGGAGCCGATGATGATGAAATCCGCTTCCATACTCATTTTTCCCCGTAAGCTGAACCGCAATATAGTCTTCCACCAGCGCCATGGCCGAGGCAGCATTGGGCGCATCGACGCCAAGTGCGTGACGAATATAGAGGCCATCGATCATGGCACCTGCACCCTCGGCAATGCGGCTGGCCCGCTCGTGCGAGGTCAGTTGTTCAAGCGCGAAAACGAGGTTCGAATGCAGACGGCGCGCATAAATACGCAAGAGCCGGCGCGTATCTTCCGACTGTTGCGCATGCACATAGAAAGTAAGCCGGGCGGCAATGGTTTCCTGTGTGAACTGCGATGCGGAAAAATTGACCGCAATGATGGCTGCGATACGTTCCTGCGGCGTCTCGGTCCGTCCGATGGCGGCGTTGAGGTCCCGCAAGTTCGCGCAGCAGATGGCGCATCGTGGCCGGGATGAGCTTGTCCTTGCCGCCGAAATAATGATGCGCAAGCGCTGGCGAAACGCCCGCCTCATGCGCGATCTGCGCGACGGTCACGTCCAGCGAACCACGCTGGCCGATGGTACGAATAGCGGCATCGATCAACTCACGCCGCCGCAAGGGTTCCATCCCGATCTTGGGCATAATCCCGGTCCGTTCTCAGGCTATCGAGCGGTCAGTTTAACGTTGATTGACTCATCAATCAATAAAACCACCCATACAAATCATGCATTTACCCCACACAAGAGCTGGCGGCGGATATGATGGAGGAGGCTTGCCGGGAAGGCGCAGACTGCTTACATTCAGGTGATGAGTAGAGCTTTCACCAAAGAACAGGACGATGCGCCGACCGATCTTGGCGAGCGCCCGGTTAGTCCGCATCGCAATCTCGTCACACCGACGGGCTTAAAGATGATCGAGGATGAAATCGCCCGGCTGCAACGCGAGCTGGCGGACGCCAATGTCGCGGGCGAGCGTTCGGCGATTGCGCGTATCTCACGTGATCTGCGTTACTGGGTGGCGCGGCGCGAAAATGCCGAGCTTTCCGTTCCCGCTCCCGACAGCGATGTCGTGCGTTTCGGCATGACGGTGGAACTGGAAAATCTGGACGACGGCAAGGTCCGCCGCTGGACCATCGTGGGCGAGGACGAGGCTGACCCGTCAAACGGCAAGATTTCCCATGTGGCACCCGTCGCCATCCTGCTGTTTGGTAAACCGGTTGGCGATGTCGTGAAAATCAATAACGTCGAATGGGAAATCGTGTCGCTGAAGATTGTTTAGTCTTCGTCTATAGCGACGGTATGGTCACGGAAAAATGCTGCAGCACCAGCTTCATCGATTTCACTCGTCGAAACCATCAGGACGAGCTGGATAATGTCTTCCTGTACGGATTCAAGACTGAAGCCGTTGAAATAAAGAAACAAGTCAGCGGCAGCCAGTCCAGTTCCCTTGCTGCCGTCCACGAAAGGGTGGTTCTTCAGCACACCGAACAGATAGACCGCCGCCAGATCGAAGATATCCGGATCGCCATAGGCTTCCTTTTGCAACGGACGCGCAAGCGCTGAATCAAGCAAACCGGAATCGCGAATACCCGCTGCACCACCATGCAGACGCAACTGCTCCCGGTGCAGCGCTTCTATGAAAGCTCGCGAATGAAAGCCGATCATTGAGCGAGCACGCGATAAGCGGTCTCATATTTTTCATCCGCTCGCGGGCAATCTTCATTTTCTTCTCGAAGACCTCCGGATCTTCCGTGCTCCCCTGGTTAGTCTCAGTCCATCTTTGTCTGCGGTCAGGACCAGAGTGTCGCCAGTTTGCACGTTCAACTGCTCCAGCATTTCCTTTGGGATGATTACACCGTCGGAATTGCCGATCTTGCGCAGGGTCACGTTCATGGCTGCTCTCCTATGTTATAACGCATGATATAACGTGGTGCGCCTGCGTTGTCACCACAAGCTACAGCCAACCCTTTCGGCGGAAATAGTACAGCGGCAGCAGGGCGGAGGCGATCATCAGACCAAGTGCCATTGGATAACCCCATGGCGATTGCAGTTCCGGCATGAAGGAGAAGTTCATGCCGTAGATGGAAGCCACCAGCGTCGGCGGCATAAAACCGACCGCCGCCACAGAGAAAATCTTGATGATGGCGTTCTGTTCTACCGAAATCAGACCAACGATCGTATCGAGAAGGAATGTGACCTTGTTGGACAGAAAGTCCACATAGGCGGTCAGGGATTGCGTGTCGCGTTCCAGCGACTTGATCCAGCTGCGCGTTTCCTTCTTGCCGGCTGCGGGATTGTTTATGGCCGACAGATAGACCAGCATGCGGCTGATCCCCGCCAGACTTTCGCGCATTCGCGAGAGAAATGTTCCCCGTCCACCGATCTGGGTCAGTATGTGACGGAAATCCTCCGTCGTCATCGGTCGCGCTTTCGGCTGACGGCGATAGATGGAATGCGAGGCAGCATCGATCTTGCCTGCGACACCTTCCAGAATGTCGGCGAGGCGGTTCGTCGTGGCTTCGGTAATACCAAGCATGATCGACAGGCCCGAGCATTTGGGTGATATCAACCCATTGCCCGGTTTGGTGGAGCGCAGGATATAGGTGCTGAACGATTTCGGATTGGCATAACGAACAGTGATCAGCCGCGAACCATGCAGGATGAAGGTGACGGGCGCCAGCTCGCGATGGTCGAGATCGACCGCGTGCAGGATCGGCACTGTGAGATATTGCGCGCCGGTTTCCATGTAGAAGCGGCTCGATTCCTCGATTTCCGTCATGTCTTCGCGCGTCGGGATCGAAATGCCCATCCATGCTTCGACAATACTGTCTTCATTGACGCGGGGAGCAAACAGATCGATCCAGATCACATTCTCGGGCAGCGGAGTGCCGGGCTCGACTTCCACTTGTTCTAGATGGTCTCCGGAAAGGCTGTAAAGTGTGATCATACTGGCACCTGAAGTCTGGCCCGAAATCTCGAGCGGCTGGATTGTGGGGCACGTGCGTGAAAAATTGTTAACGGAATGCGGCGGCGGTTACCAGTGTGGCGACAGGAATTTCAACTCCACCACATTAGCCTGCAATCAGCTTTCTTCATGATGGTTGACAGCTCCATTACATAGGTCTAATTCATCAAGTCATCAGATGACTTTGGTGAAGATATGAAGGCGATATCCCGCAAGACTTTGACGGATTCGGCCACGCAGGCATTGCGCGGCGAAATCACGTCGGGACGCTGGTCGATAGGTGACCAGTTGCCAAATGAAGCCGCACTTTCTGCAAAGCTCGATGTCAGCCGCGGCACGGTGCGCGAAGCTGTTCGGGCGCTGGTGGCTCAAGGAATGCTGGAAACCCGGCAGGGTTCGGGAACCTATGTCCGTTCGACTGCCGACACGGCGCGCAGTCTCGACCGTATCCGCCATACCAGTCTGCGCGACCGGTTTGAAACGCGAGCTGTTCTGGAAACGGAAGCCGCACGTCTGGCCGCCTTGCGCATCAAGCCGAAGGGGATTGCCCATCTTGAGAAAATGCTGGCACAGCGCGGCAATCGTGACGTACTCGACCGGGCAACTTTTGTGGCCCGAGACTTTGCCTTTCATGAGGCAATTGTCGCGGCCTCGGGCAATAGCGCACTGATCGAGGTCTATGCCTTTTCTCCGCCTCCATCCGCGAATCCATAGAAGCTACGCTCGACGGCGAACTGCCGGAGCCAAACCATGAGGCGCACCGCCAGATCGTCGAAGCCATCGCTTCGGGCGATCCTGACAGGGCCGGTGCAACGGTTCGCCGCTTCATGGCGCCCCTGATTGAAGAACTTGAAAGGTTGCTGGCATCATGAGCCACACGAATACAGCCCTGTCGGGCACGGCGGAAAACGAGGCGATGCTGCAGCCTGAAGCGCTGGTCGATGCGGAAGCGGACAGCGTTCCGCCACCACCTGTCCAGCAGCCGCCAAGCAAGGCGCTGCGAATTTTACTGGGCCTGAGCCTCGTGCTGATCGCCGCCAATTTGCGGCCTGTGTTCTCCAGCGTTTCCGTGCTTTTGCCGGAAATCATCGATGCCACCGGCATGTCGTCCGTTGCAGCCGGTATCCTGACCACTTTGCCCGTCGTCTGCCTTGGCGTCTTTGCGCCATTCGCACCATGGCTGGCGCAGCGTTTCGGCGCAGAACGGGTCCTGCTTTTCGTGCTGGCCGTGCTGACTGTCGGCACCGCCATTCGCGGCTTTGGTTCGTTCTATTCGCTTTATATCGGCGCAGCGCTGGCCGGTGCGGCAATTGCTACGGGCAACGTGCTGCTTCCCGGCGTCGTCAAACGTGATTTTCCGAAAACCGCAGCCATCATGACCGGCCTTTATACAATGGCGCTATGTGGCGGCGCTGCATCCGCAGCCGGTTTCACCATTCCCATCAAGGGGATGCTCGGCGGTTTCTGGAATCTCGCTCTGGCATTCTGGGCCGTTCCGGCGGCAATCGTTCTGCTGTTGTGGCTGCCGCAGGCTATGCGTGCGAAACACAATGTCGCCCATTCGGGTTTCAAGGTGATCGGCTTGTGGAAAGATAAGCTGGCCCGGCAGGTAACCCTGTTCATGGGTTTGCAATCCTCCACCGCTTACATCGTGTTCGGATGGCTGGCGCCGATCCTGCGCGAGCAGGGCCTCAGCCCGGCAGCGGCAGGCGGTCTGGTTTCCTTCTCGATATTGGCTCAGGTCATTACCTGTCTCGCAGTGCCTTCCATTGCTACCCGTCAAAAGAACCAGAGCCTGCTCAATGTCACTCTTTTGTGCCTGTGCGGCCTTGCCGTTGATCGGCTTTCTGTATCTGCCGCTATGGACTTATTGGGGACTGGCGGTCATTCAGGGCATCGGGCAGGGCGGTCTCATCGCCGCCGCCATGATGGTGATCGTGCTGCGCGCACCGGATTCGCACACCGCAGCGCATCTATCCGGCATGGCGCAATGCGTCGGCTATACGCTTGCAGCCATTGGCCCGCTCATCGTGGGTCTGATCCACAGCGCAACGGGCAGCTTTACCGCCTGTGGCCTTTTCTTCGCCGTGTTGGGGTTAGGTGCTGCTATCGCCGGATGGGGCGCAGGGGCGCGCGCAACATGTGGGTGTGCAGGTAATCAAGGAATAGCGGCAACAAAAACCCCGGTAAAAACCGGGGTTTTTCTTTACTTTCATACGAAAGACATCAGGCCTTTTCGTACAGTTCTTCGACGAATTCCCAATTGATGAGATTGTCGACGAAGGCTTCGAGATACTTCGGACGCAGATTGCGATAATCGACATAGTAGGAATGTTCCCACACGTCGACACCGAGGATCGGCGTTGCGCCGTGAACCAGCGGATTTTCGCCGTTCGGGGTCTTGGATATTTCAAGCTTGCCGTCCTTGACCGACAGCCGGGCCCAGCCTGAACCGAATTGGCCAACGCCCGCAGCGATGAAATCCGCACGGAACTTGTCGTAGCCGCCAAGATCGGACTCGATTGCCTTTTCAAGCTTGCCCGGCAGCTTCTTGCCGCCGCCGTCCTTCTTCATCCACTTCCAGAACAGGATGTGATTGTAGTGCTGGCCGGCATTGTTGAAGAGGCCCCGGTTCTTGCCGTAGCTTTCCTTGACGATCTCTTCCGGGCTCTTGCCTTCGAGGCCGGAGCCTTCGAGCAGCTTGTTGCCGTTGGTGACATAGGCCTGATGGTGCTTGTCGTGATGAAGTTCAAGCGTCTCGCGCGACATGAAAGGCGCAAGGGCGTCATAGTCATACGGCAGGGCGGGCAGTTCGAAAGCCATTGGAAACTCTCCTCTTTTCTTTCTGCTTACATGGCAGCTTACGTGGGCAGCTTGCGGCGGGCCGAGCAGATGCTGCCTCAAAACTTGCGTGCGGAATCTACATAGGCCGCATCGGTGCGGGCGGCAATGGCGCGAATGAGCAATTCAGCTTCAAGACAATGAATTATTATTGAAATCACAGTAGGATGACGCAATTCTAGATTTTATGCTTCGCGATGCGTGGCGGACCCTAACAGGAGGAAACGGTGTCCCATAGTTCCTATGTCTTCGACGCTTATGGCACATTATTTGATGTCCATTCTGCGGTGCGGCGACATGCGGATAAAGCCGGGCCGGACGGTCGGGCATTTTCAGAACTGTGGCGTGCAAAGCAGCTCGAATATTCCCGGGTGCTGAGCCTCATGGGTGCCTATAGCGATTTCTGGAAACTCACCGAGGAGTCGCTCGATTTCGCATTCGCGCGCTATCCTTCCGTTGATCCCGCACTTCGTAATGACCTGCTTGATGCCTATTGGAAGCTCGATTGCTATCCGGAGGTACCCGCTGCCCTCAAAAGTTTGAAGGAAAAGGGCGCACGGCTTGCAATTCTTTCCAACGGTTCGCCCGCAATGCTGGACTCCGCTGTCCGTTCGGCAGCGCTCGATGTTTTGCTGGACGATGTGATTTCGGTCGATGAAGTCAAGAAATACAAGACATCCCCGGCGGTCTATGAACTCATCACACTGCAATGGCGGCTTTATCCATCCGCGATCTCGTTCCAGTCTTCAAATCGCTGGGATGTGGCAGGTGCGGTACGGTTCGGTATGCGCGGGGTCTGGATCAATCGGACCAGCCAGCCCGACGAATATAAACAGTTTGCTCCGACACTGATTCTGCCAAGCCTCCAGTTGCTTGATTGAATTCTCACAAAAATTTGAACTTTTGGGTTTAGGGAAAATTGGCTGCTGCACCCAAAATTGTGTCGCGGCTGCAACACGAGCCATGCTGGTAGGCGTTCGCCATGTTTAGGCCGCATTCCGAACGGGTGTACGCCACATTTTTCGGGCGTTTTCCGTGCAACCAAACACCGGACCCCACCATTTACGGCTCTTTCGTTGGATCACCGCGTATCTGCCACAATTGGCCGGGTCGCAATTCGTTAACCCTGAATGTGTATCTGTAACTCCTCCCGTCACCAAACTGGTTTTCATATGCAAACGACCCTTACCCGCCGTTCCTTTCTGACGGCAATGACAGCAACAGCGGCCGCCGGTCTGGCCGGTTGCGCTCAGTTGGGGCAGAATGTTCCAATCATTGATGTGGATCAGTCGGGCAACCCGATCAACCGCACTCCGCAGGCCAACGTCGACTCTTCCTATGGCGGCTGGGCACAGATGTATGCCGCCGTCGAGGATGGTGGCTTCCAGCTTCCGGCAATTCCGATCCAGAAGATGGACAAGCGCTTCTTGCGTCAGGTTGTGCAGGATCCAACCGGCGAACTGCCCGGTACGCTGGTTATCGATACGGCCAACCGCTTCTGCTATCTGGTCCTCGAAAACGGACAGGCAATGCGCTACGGCGTGGGCATTGGCCGCGAAGGTTTCGCATGGTCGGGCCGTGCTGTGATCCAGTACAAGCGCCAGTGGCCGCGCTGGACCCCACCGGATGAAATGGTCGCCCGCCAGCCGGAACTGGTGCAGTACAGCGCCGGGAACGGCGGCATGGCGCCGGGTCTAAAGAACCCGCTCGGCGCCCGCGCACTCTATATTTTCGGGACGGCAAGGACACGCTGTACCGCCTGCACGGTAATCCGGAATGGTGGTCTATCGGCAAGGCAGTCTCTTCGGGCTGCGTACGATTCCTGAACCGGGACATCATCGATCTCTATGATCGCGTTCCGGCGAAGTCACCAATTCTCGTGATGTAATAGCGAGTGCCGAAACCGCAAATTGCAAAGCCCCGGATAGCCAACTGTCCGGGGCTTTTTCTATTGAGCCGCGCGCCAACTTGCCGCCACCTTGAAAATAAGTCACTTTCCGCGCGGACAAATCGTCGGAACAAGGAGAGGGAATTCATGTTCGAGGAACGAGCCGCCAAGGAAGTCGTGAAGGGTCCTGCATCCTATTTCCCGTCCATCGAGAAAAAATACGGGCAGCCTGTCCAGCATTGGCTTTCGCTGATCGAGCAGCGAAAGGGCGACAAGCATATGGAAATCGTCAACTGGCTGAAGTCGGAATTCGAGATGGGGCATGGTCATGCCAATGCCCTTGTCGCCTACGCCCTCGCCAAACCGGCGAAGGCGTGACTCTGGCGCCTTCTACCGTTTGAAGCCGCCGAGAATGCCGCGCACAAGTGCGCGGCCAAGCGAATTGCCGACCGAGCGGACAACAGACTTCATGGCCGTTTCCGCGACCGTCTGGCGACCGGAGCGACGGCCAGTGCCAAGTGCGGTGCCGACGAGATCGCCAAGGATACTACCGCCGCCTTCTTCCTCTTCCTTGGCCTTTTGCTGGGCTGCTGCCGCATTCTGCGCCTTGCGGGCCAGCATTTCGAAAGCGGAATCGCGATCCAGTACCTGATCGTATTGCCCGGCAACCGGGCTTGCGGCGATGATCTTCGCACGTTCTTCAGGCGTCAGCGGGCCGATGCGCGACGAAGGCGGACGCATGAGCGTGCGCTGCACGATTGAAGGCACACCCTTGGCTTGCAGTGTGGAAATCAGCGCTTCGCCAGTGGCGAGATTGGTGATCGCCTGAAACGTGTTGAAATCCGGGTTTGGACGGAATGTATCGGCAGCCGTCTTCACGGCATTGGTTTCGCGCGGGGTATAGGCGCGCAAGGCGTGCTGCACGCGATTGCCAAGCTGCGCCAGAACTGTTTCCGGCACGTCGAGCGGGTTCTGCGTCACGAAATAGACGCCGACGCCCTTGGAGCGGATCAGACGCACTACCTGTTCGACACGGTCGACCAGAGCCTTCGGCGCTTCATCGAAGAGAAGGTGCGCTTCATCGAAGAAGAAGACGAGCCGCGGCTTGTCGGGATCGCCGACTTCCGGCAGTTCCTCGAAGAGTTCCGACATCAGCCAAAGCAGGAAAGTGGAATAGAGCCGCGGGCTCATCATCAGCTTGTCGGCGGCGAGCACGCTTACCACACCGCGCCCGTCGGTCGTGGTGCGCATCAGGTCTGAAATCTTGAGCGCCGGTTCCCCGAAGAATTTCGAGCCGCCCTGCTGGTCCAGAACTAGAAGCGAGCGCTGGATCGCGCCTACCGAAGCCTTGTTCACATTGCCATACTTGCCGGAAAGCTCGGCCGAGCGCTCCGCCATTTCGGCGAGGATCGCCTGCAAGTCCTTCAGGTCCAGAAGCAGCAACCCTTCTTCATCCGCCGGGCGGAAGGCGATGTTCAACACGCCTTCCTGCGCCTCGGTCAGGCTCATCAGGCGCGACAGGAGCAGCGGTCCCATTTCGGAAATGGTCGCGCGGACGGGATGACCCTGTTCCCCGAAAATATCCCAGAAGATCACAGGTGCAGCGCGCATTTCGTACGGATCGAGCTTCACTTCCGCTGCACGCTTGAGAAGGCCGTCATTTTGAACGCCGATTGCGCCAATGCCGGAAAGGTCGCCCTTGATGTCAGCACAGAAAACTGGAACGCCAGCCGCTGAAAAGCTTTCGGCCAGAACCTGCAGCGTGACCGTTTTACCCGTGCCGGTCGCGCCGGTGACGAGGCCGTGCCGGTTGCCGTATTTCAGCGCTAGATATTCCGGCTGCTGGTAGGAGTCGTCAGGCTTGCGGCTCGCGCCAAGAAAAATAGCGTCTTCGGCAGTCATCAGGCAGCTTGCTCCCTCTGTTCAACTATAACTTATGATATAGAGCAAAATCCAACTGGAGTGAAACGAGGATCGGCAAGATTATGCCGGATCGCTGCCCTCAACGCGCAGGATAGCCGTTCGGGTGCGCCGGAATAGCTTCCAGATAGGCGGCAATGGCATTGCGGTCTGCTTCGGCAAGGTGAGACATGTTCGCAACCACGTCGGTCATCGATCCGCCGAGAGAATCGAAATCCGGGGTAAAGCCGCTTTGCAGCGCATAGGAAATGTCTTTCTCGCTCCAGCTGCCGATACCCGCTTCATCCGGTGTAATGTTCGGCACTACGCCTTTTTTCCCGTCACTGTCGGTTTCAGGCGACAATGCTCCGGCGAGCCATTTGCTTGTGTCTACCCCCAATCGCATTACGCGGTGTGTGACATTCGCCGCAATGGCCAAGGGCTTCGGTCAGGTATTGGCCGCGCTTCACCCTGGTCGGAAGCATTTGCGATTTCCACCGCAGGCTGGTCTGACAGGTAAAGCTGTTTCCAGAGGCCGAGCCCCGCCGGATCGTGAAAGGGAAAGAAAGTTTGTGCGGCGCTGCGACATTGTCGGAGGGAGGCAAGGTTTTCATAAAGGCAAAAAGATCGGCCACGTCCTGCGGTCGCATTTTGGTATAAGAGGTGTAGGGGAAAGATGGATAAAGATGCTCATCCTGCTTGCCGACCCCCTTCAGCATCGCATTGGCAAAATCTGGATGGTCGGTGCCAATTCCCTGCTCGGACGGGGAAATATTGGGCGCAATGAAAGTCCCGAAATCTGAAACCAGCTCATGTCCGCCCGCGAGAACCTTGCGCGCGTCACCCGATGCGCCCGGTGCTGCATGGCAGGAAGCGCAGCCGCCCGCCCAGAAAACCTGTTCGCCCTTCACGGGGTCGCCCGGTTTCATAGCGTCCAGCACGGTTGCGTCCACCTTTTGTGGAGCGGTCAGAATCCAGAAGGCAGCGGCTCCAAGGACGACCACGGCGCCTGCAACATATGCTAGTTTTCGGACCATCCCATCCGTTCCCGTGAGGCGGTTCCAGCATGAGCCGGACCGCTCTTGTGACCGTTATTCAGCGTGATAGTTCCAAAGTACGGATGCGCTGGAATTGCACCGCACTTTTGCTGGAAAAGCCTTTGCACACCGAGTGTTTCCTTTCGGTGTGCTCTCTGTCAACAGCGAAGATCAGTTCTTCTTGACGCGATAGGCCTGATGACAGGAACCGCAATTGGCGGCGACCTGCTGGAAGGCTGGCTTCAGCGCATCCAAGTCCTGCGGTTTGGCAGCCAGTGCCGTAGCAGCGTCGGTCCGGAATTTTTCAACGTGCTTGACGAAGTCGTCTTTGGTTTCCCAGATTTTCGGCGAAGCTTCGGTATCGCCCTGATCCGAACCGGCTGGGAACAACGCATCCACATCCAGCTTCTTGGCATCGGCATCGATCTTTTCCAGCGCAGCAAGTGCTGTGGTGGCGTCGAATGGCTTCTCACCCTTGATCATCGGAGCAATTGACCCGACCGAGCGTCCAAGGTCCTTCATGATTGCCTGACGATCCGCAGTGACGTCAGCCTGTGCTGCGCCGGCGATCAATATAGCTGCAGAGCTGACTGTCAGGAAAAACAAACGCATGCGATCCTCCGCATTTAAAAATTGAACAGACTTCGTCCCTTGGTTCAAATATCCGATACAATCCGGAGCATTGCAATCATTGCGTCGGTTAAATCCCCAGTGCAGCAAGTATCATCCTGATTTTATAGGGATTATTACATCGATTTCACGTTATCGTGAAAAACATGACTTAAATACTATTGTTTATACTGAGTCGTGTCATTATTTGTGCCGTTACACTCGGTTGGGCAGTCAAACAAAAAAGCCCCGGAAACCGGGGCCTTTTCGAACATGTAAAGTTTGATCAGACGAACTGGCCGAGGCCCGGAATTGCGCCGATGACGGCATCAACCGGTTCGTCACCGGCCTTTTCCTTGGCAAAGCGGATGGTTTCCTTTGCAACGCCGGAAATTTCACCCATACCGAGTCCAGCGCCCATGAGCTGGGAACCAAGGCCCATCACGCCGCCCATGAGGCCGGACAGAAACCCGCCGCCCTTGACCTGCGCGATTGCTTCTTCAGCGCCGGGGAATGCTGCCAGAAGCTTCTGGACTTCCGCTGCCGGGCCTTCCTTCTGCAGGAAGGCGAGGATCATGCCTACTGCCTTTTCTGCCGTTGCCGCATCGATGCCAACTTTGGAGGTGATGCGAGCGATCAATTCTTCCATGGAAACTCTCCCAAAAATCTTACGTTTACGTAATATGCATTCTCGCCTTCGCTTTGCAAGCCGCCATGAGCGAAAATATTAAAACATGTCTCCCAAAAAAGTGGGAACCGGTTTTGGGAGACATGATAAAAATAGAAGAACCTAGAGTGTGTTTCGATCTGATCCAATCAGATCGAAACACACTCTAGGAGAATATGACACGTGGCCAGACGATATAATGACGGGTTAATTACGCTGTTCGAATTTCCTGCAATTCCAGTTCTTCGATCATGACCGGCGCATGACGAATTTCTGGATTTTGCCGGTCACGGTCATCGGAAACTGATCCACGAAGCGGATATGGGCCGGAACCTTGTAATGCGCGATGCGCTGTCGGCAATACTCAATCAGTTCTTCTTCGGAAACCTGACCATCCTTGTGCAGCTTGACCCGGGCACAGATGATTTCGCCGAACTTGCGGTCGGGAATACCGAATATCTGGACATCGCTGATCGCGGAATGGGTAAAGAGAAACTCTTCAATTTCGCGCGGGTAGATGTTTTTTCGCCGCCGCGAATGATAAGATCCTTGATGCGCCCGACAATGTTGCAATAGCCTTCCTCGTCTATCGTCGCGAGGTCTCCTGTGTGCATCCAGCCAGCATCGTCGATGGCGCCAGCGGAACTTTCGGCATCGTTCCAGTAGCCGCGCATGACGCTATAGCCGCGCGTCAGCAATTCGCCCTTTTCGCCACGCGGCACCACCTTGCCATCCGCATCAACGATCTTCACCTCCAGATTCGGATGGATGCGCCCGACGGTGGAAACGCGCCGTTCCAGTGGATCGCTCGTCGAGCTCTGGAAACTGACCGGGCTTGTTTCGGTCATGCCATAGGCAATCGTAATTTCGCTCTGATGCATCTCGCTCACAACACGCCGCATCACTTCGATGGGGCAGGGCGATCCGGCCATGATACCGGTGCGCAGGCTGGTGAGGTTGAAACGACTGAATTCCGGGTGATCCAACATGGCAATGAACATTGTCGGCACGCCGTGCAGGCCGGTGCATTGCTCTTCCTCGACAGTCTGGAGCGTCAGTAGAGGATCGAAGCTGTCGTTTGGAATTACCATACAGGACCCATGGGTCACACAGGCAAGATTGCCGAGTACCATGCCGAAGCAATGATAGAACGGCACCGGAATACAGAGCCGGTCCTGTTCGGAAAGCTGCATCGCTTCGCCGACGAAAACCCGTTATTGAGGATATTGTGGTGGGAGAGCGTCGCACCCTTCGGGCTGCCGGTTGTGCCGCTGGTGAACTGGATATTGATGGGATCGTCAAATTGCAGTTCTTCGGCAAGCTGCGCCAGTTCTTCCCGTGTGACTGCGTCGCCGGACTGGGCGACATCGTTGAAATTCAGCGTGCCCGGCGTCTGTTCCGCACCGAGCCGGATCACGCACCGCAGATTGGGAAGCCGCTCGGATATCACATGACCGGGTCGGGACTCATCCAGTTCAGGCATGATGCTGCGCAGGATATCGATATAGTTGCTGGTTTTCAGTGACGGCGCGAGGATCAGCGCTGCGCATTCGACTTTCCCCAGCACATATTCAAGTTCATGCGCCCGATAGGCCGGGTTGATGTTGACAAGGATCAGTCCCGCTTTTGCGCTCGCAAACTGGGTGAGAATCCATTCGAGATTGTTCGGTGACCAGATGCCGAGACGTTCGCCGGGGCGCAGCCCGATGGCGAGGAAGCCTTCGGCAAGCTGATCGGTCAGTTGTCTGAGTTCGGAATAGGTCAGCCGGATATTCTGGTGCCGGACAATGACGGCAGGACGTTCGGGATATTTTTCCGCGATCTGGTCAAGATGCCGACCGATCGTATTGCCAATGAGAAGCTTGTCGCTCGCACCGTGAACATAGCTTGGAACATAGCTGGCCTGCTGCATTTCCGATCCTCCCAAACCGAAGATGACGCCCGAAGGCGATGCATCAAGTGGTGGGAGGATGCCATTCATGAGGCTCCGTGAAAACCGCAGTTTTTATGTTGCGGTTCAACGCTTGGTGCAGCGCACCAGAGTAGCGGCACCGGCATTGGTGTATTTGCTCTGCATTGTATAAAGCCATCCTTTGCATTCAGACATGCTGCTGAAGCATCGGACGCGGTCGATCGCGACCAGACCATCACCGCCTGTGATGAAAGGCGAGTCATCCACGCCGCTGAACTGGCCGACAATGATGCCGCTGCCCCTTCTCGGCACGTTGCAGCGCTGGCCTGCATATTCGCTGACATCCTTGCGCACCTGCGCTTCAGCCGACACCGGTAGCGCGACAAGACCGGAAACCGCAAGCGATGCGGAAGTGAGGCAAACAGCAATGACTTGACGCAGCATCGGTCTCTCCTTGCAAGAATAGCTATAGAACAATACTATAAGATTATAATCGAAACAGAGCGCTTTCTCCTATGGAGAAGCATCGCACCCTTAAAACATGGATGCGATGCCGGATTCAGGCGTTTAGAGCGTGTCGCCCGCCTTGCCTGTCACCTTGAGAGCGAAGGCATAGGTATAGGCGACTTCGTCGAGCCGCGAGAAGCGACCCGACGCACCGGCATGGCCCGCATCCATATTGATACGGAACAAAACCGGGTGGCTATCGGTCTTCAGTTCACGCAGTCTGGCAACCCATTTCGCAGGCTCCCAGTAAGTGACGCGCGGGTCGGTAAGCCCGGCCACGGCCAGAATGGCCGGATAATCCTGACGGCTGACATTGTCGTAAGGCGAATAGCCGGCAATCGTCCGGTAATCGATTTCCGATGTGATTGGATTGCCCCATTCCGGCCATTCCGGCGGGGTTAGCGGCAGGGTATCGTCCAGCATCGTATTCAGCACGTCTACGAATGGTACTTCGGCAATGATGCCGCCGAATGCGCCGGGCGCCATATTGGCAATTGCACCCATCAGCATACCGCCAGCGGAACCGCCATGGGCGACGATGCGGTCATGACTGGTGAATCTCTCTGCAACGAGGTGCTTTGCGGCGGCAATGAAATCGGTGAATGTGTTCACCTTCTTGTCGCGCTTGCCGTTTTCATACCGGGCGAAACCCTTGTCCTTGCCGCCGCGGATATGGGCGATGGCGTAGACGAATCCCCGATCCACAAGCGACAGACGCGACGTGCTGAAGCTCGCAGGAATGGTGATGCCATAAGAACCATAACCATAGAGCAGGCAAGGTGCTGAGCCGTCGAGCTTCGTGTCCTTGTGGTAGAGCAGGGACACAGGCACCAGTTCGCCATCCGACGCGGTAGCGAAAACCCGACGCGTAACATAGTCACGGGCGTTGTGGCCGGAAGGAACTTCCTGCGTTTTCAAGAGCTTCCGTTCTCGTGTCCGCATATTGTAGTCGAAGAGCTGTTCCGGCGTGGTCATGGACGAATAGGAGAAGCGGATCACATCCGTATCATATTCGGCGTTGCCATGAAGGCCGAGCGAATAGGCCTCCTCGTCGAAGGCGATGGCATGCTCCTCGCCGGTTTCGCGGTCGCGGATCACGATGCGCGGCAGACCGTTGTCGCGTTCCATCCAGACAAGATGGTGCTTGTAGGCGGAGTGCGAGAGGATCAGCCGCCCCGGCTTTTCTGCCACGACCTCCACCCAGTTTTCTGGCTGCGGCGCAGCAGTTGGCACCTGACAAATCTTGAAATCCTTGGCGCCATCCGCATTGGTCAGAATGTAGAAGACGTCACCTCCCGGCGCTATGTCATATTCCGTGCCGGTCTTGCGCTCCATGACGAGCTGCGGTTTTGCCGCCGGATCGTTGGCGGGCAGGAGCCAGCATTCCGATGTTTCATGGTCGTGAATGTCGATGAAGATATAGTCGTCCAGCGCCGAGCCGCCGACACCGAGGAAAAAGCCCGGATCTTTCTCTTCATAGATCAGCGGATCATCCGACTGGTCCGTGCCGATTTTGTGATAAAAGACCTTGGACGGTCTATGGTTCTCATCGAGGCGCGTATAGAAGAAGCCTTTGCTCTCCGCGTCCCATGCACCGCCACCATTCGTGTCGGTGACAATGTCTTCAAGGTCATTCATGGAAGACAGGTCACGAACTTTCAGCTTGTAGAATTCCGATCCCTTGTCGTCATATCCCCAGATCAAAAGCTTGTGATCCGGGGCATGATCGGCTGAAGCGAGACGGAAATAGGCCTTGTCCTTGCCTTCGACATCGCCGTCGAGAAGGATGGTTACCACGCCACCATCGCGCGGAGTGCGAATGAAATAGGGCTGCTCGCCACCGGTGCGATAGGACACGCCATAGGCGAAAGGGCCATCCTTGGAAGGAACGGAGGAGTCGTCTTCCTTGATGCGTCCGCGCATTTCGACAAACAGGTTTTTCTGGAGCGCTTCCGTGTCCTTCATCAACGCCGCCTGATAGGCATTCTCTGCTTCCAGATGCGCGCGGATTTCGAGGTTCAGCACCGATGGATCCCTGAATACTTCCTGCCAGTTATCTGCGCGCAACCAAGCATAATCGTCGGTGCGGGTGATCCCGTGACGAGTGTCATTGACCGGATGTTTGGCTGCATGCGGTGGTTGAAGGTGGGAGGAGCTTTGAGACATCCACAATTCCGATGAAAACTGTTTCAATTTGCTGCAAGGCCGGTAAGCCGTGCCTTCTGGCGGGTGATAGTGACATTTATATAGTTGGCCGAAGAGGCGAAAGCGAGTTGATTTCGTTGAAATATATTTGAGCAATGCCTTTTTGAGGCCCGATTTTGCCGCCAAAAGCTACCTGACGGTAACATACTAGTCTTGGACTTCGTACAAGAAAACTTGAGGGAGAAAACTATTGCTAACGCAGGTCGAGCAAATTAAAGGAAGCACGGCTGTGAACTGCAGCTTCATCCATATCCTTCAATAAACGGCAGGGGCGGCAACGCGAACACATCGCGATTCAAAGTTTCCCTGTCTCAGTAAGGTTGAGTTCGAGTTTTTCTATTTGATGTTTCAAGAAGAAAGACTTGTTGTTAATGTAATGTGGTTTGACAATTCTATTGCAAATGACATTATCAACTGATATTCGCAGTCGAGAACGGATGGGGCAGGGTTTAGGAATACGTAACGGCGATGGCAGGCGGGGATCTCCAGTCGTCGATTGCGCAACAATAAGAAGTAAAAAGGAAATACAATGGAAAATCTGGACACGCACGACGAAAGCGCAGAGCTGCTTCTGAGCCTTACTGCAGATGTTGTCGCTGCATATGTCGGCAATAATTCGATTCGCGCAGGTGAATTGCCGCTGCTGATCGCAGAAGTACATGCCGCTTTCAAGCGTCACGTCGAACGCGAAGAAGCGCCTGTCGTTGTCGAGAAGCCGAAACCTGCCGTCAATCCGAAGAAGTCAATTCATGACGACTACATCATCTGCCTCGAAGACGGCAAGAAGTTCAAGTCGCTGAAGCGTCACCTGATGACCCATTACAACATGACGCCGGAACAGTACCGCGAAAAGTGGGATCTCGATCCGAACTATCCGATGGTCGCTCCGAACTACGCTGCTGCTCGCTCGCGCCCGGCTAAGAAGATGGGCCCGGGCCGCAAGCCTAAGGACGCTTAATCGCTTCGACTTTAGAGCATACTGCGCTTTGTCGCATCGGTTCCGAGAACTTTATAGAAATGGCCAGTATCGTTGAGCTTGCGCTCCATGATACTGGCCATTTTGTTTTGGATTTGAACGCTTCGGGAAACTGATGGTCTTTTCACCGATCCGGTCGAGTGTCTGTTAGGTCATAACTGCAGTCACCGCGCACTCCTTTCAGGTGCTCTCACTCCATGAGGCGTGTCAGACACCGTTTGGTCCGTTCCCTCTCTTCAAGCGGTGCGTAGAGAACTTCATCAAGATCGATGCCGGAATGATCTGTAACGCAATGCGTTGCATCGCGGTCAGTTGATTGTGTTTTTGCCGGGCAAAAAATAGCGTGCGGGCTTGCCTCAGATCGCGATCATTCCTCATTTCTTGATGCGAATGAGCATGAGCCACGAAAAATGATTATGGATAATATTCCTAGAATTTGCCTGATTTTTCAGTAAAATGGCGATTGAACGCTATGGATCGAGTTCGGTAATGCCGTCGTGACAAGGCTTTGGCCTATGTTAGGGGTGTCGAAAATAAACAGAAACAGCAATTCTGTCTACGAAACTTATCCCCACTTACAATTTCCCCGGTATAAGAAGATATTCCTACTATGGCGAGGAAAGATGAATGTCTTTGAAACTATCGGATGTCATTCATACGCGGGCGGAAGCTTTCGAAGCACCGAAGGTGCTTGCTGCGCTGCGTGGGCGAAGCGTTAACCTCGAAACGGTGGGGGTGTCGCCGACCGATCGCGAGCAGCAGAACACGGCGCTGTGCGATGCCCTTATCGATCTCCCCGCCGCCATGTTCGGTGTGTCCGGCATGGAATTGCGGTCACCGTTGCGGTGCAGGCGTGAGGTTGCACGCGTGCGGCAGATCGGCATGTACGTCGCGCATACGGCTTTTGGGTTAGCTGTGCGTGAAGTGGCTGCCGGATTTGCGCGGGACCGGACAACCGTGATGCATGCCTGCCATCTGGTGGAAGACATGCGGGACGATACGGAGTTCGATGCAATCGTCTCGACGTTCGAGCGTATTGCACAAATTGCTTTCACGGCACGGAGGATGGCGGCATGACCCCCAACTGTCAGCGACCGAAACAAGAATCATGAGCTTTCTGAAGAACGGTGGCTGTGAGGTTCAGGATTCCATTCGCGCTTCGCATGTTTCTTGCAACGGAGCACGGGACGATTGCGGCCTCCCGCGCCGAACTGGAGACCATGCAGAAAAAGGGGTTGCTGCATTGGGAGGAGGAGCGGCTTGTTCCATCGCCGGCTGCTATCAAGTGTGCAAAGGAAGGCGGCAAACCGTTGCCCAACCCGGCAAGAAGCTTGCAGACCATCGATTATGAGCGGGGCGACAAGATTGAGATCAATCCAGAGGAATCGCCGCTTGCCATGCTCTATAGACGCAAAAATGCAAATGGTTCTTCCTTTATCTCGGAGAGCGAGTTCCTTGCCGGTGAAAGGCTGCGGGCCGACTTCACCCGCGGATCGCTCATGCCATCCGTCACCATGCGCTGGGATACAAATGTCGGAAGTGGGCGCAGCGGGTCGGGGGCATGGCTGATCTCACCGATATCGCGTTGGCCAGCCGTATCCGCGTTGAGCGGGCACTGGAAGCAATCGGGCCGGAACTGAACGGCGTTCTGGTCGATGTCTGCTGCTTCCTGAAAGGGCTTGAAACCGTGGAACATGAGCGGCAATGGCCCGTTCGTTCTGCCAAGATGTTGCTCAAGGTGGGGCTGGCCGCGCTGCACCGGCACTATAATCCTCACCTTCAAAAGGAGCGAGAAAAAGCAGTCGTGTTGCATTGGGGAACAGACGACTATCGACCGCAAAAGCGTCCGCAGAATATGTGAGGTGGCGCCCTCATTGACACCTTTCCGGGGTAGGTCTATCGCCTCTTTCTCGAAGGGGCTCTGGGCCCGTTGGGGAAGTGGGGAGAAATCACATGAATTCTGTACGGGATCGGCTGGAAAGTATTCTCTCGCGGCTCGAAGCGCGGACAGCATGCGAACACGTTTTCAGCAAGGTCTATGCACAACAGGCGCGCGCTGAGGCGGATGCCGCCGATGCGCGCCTTCGTGATGGGCGCTCCGCCGGGCCGCTCGATGGGCGCATTGTTTCGATCAAGGATCTTTTCGATGTTGCCGGAGAGCCTACGCTTGCCGGTTCGGTTATTCGCCGCGATGCTGCCCCGGCGACACGGGACGCTACGATTGTCAGCCGTCTGCGCGATGCGGGTGCGGTCATTGTCGGCAAGACCCACATGACGGAATTCGCCTTCACGCCTGTCGGTCTCAATCCGCATTACGGCGAGCCGGGCAATGCGATCGATCCGACACGTGTTCCGGGCGGATCGTCGTCGGGTGCCGCAGTTTCGGCAGCGGAAGGCACAACCGAAATCGCTATCGGTTCGGATACGGGCGGATCGGTGCGCATTCCGGCGGCGCTAAACGGCATTGTCGGCTTCAAGCCGACCGCCCGGCGCATTCCGCTCGACGGTGCGTTTCCGCTGGCGCCGTCGCTCGATTCCGTCGGCCCCCTCACCAAGACGGTTACTGATGCGATCATCACCGATGCCGTTATGGCAGGCGAAACACCAATATTGCCGGATGCCTTGCCACTGAAGGGTCTGCGCATCGCGTTGCCAAAGGGCTATCTTCTGGCCGATATGGAGCCCGACGTCGCAAAGCACTTCGAGGCAACGGTTGCGCTTCTTGAAAAGGCGGGAGTGATCATTGTCGATCTGGAGGTGGATGATCTGATCCAGCGTTTGCGCGAGGCAACTCGCGTCGGCTCCATTGCCGGGATCGAGGCAAGTCATATCCACGCATCGACCGGCTTGGCGATCCTGATGCCAATGTCGATTTCCGGGTGAAGCACCCGCTGTCCGTCCGCGTCAAGGTTCCAATGGAAACCTATCGCGGGATCATGGAAACACGCGCAACGCTGGTTGAGGAAATGGACGAGCGCCTGAGCGGCTTCGATATGTTCGTAACGCCCGCTACGCCGATTGTTGCGCCGACAATCGCTTCAGTCAGCAATGACGAGGCTGAATATGATCGCGTGGAAGGGCTGCTGCTGCGTGATACGCAGGTTGGAAACCAGTTCGACCTGTGCAGCATCACCGTGCCCATGTTGGGCATGAAGCTGCCGACGGGCTTCATGCTCAGCGCGCGCGGCGGCACGGACAAAAGGCTGCTCGCCGCAGCCCTGTCGGTTGAGAAACTCTTGGAGCCTGAATTAAAAGCGGCATGTGAGTGCAAGAATGGTAATTTTCGAGTGCCGGAGCGCAATGTACTTTTAGGTAGATGAGCACCGGAACGCAGGTAAATTGCCATTTGCAGCCGCACAGGGCGACTTTTGGAGCAGCTCTTAGGCTGATTCTTTCGCGAGCTCAGCTTCACGACGGATGCGTGCCACCATGGCGCGCAGGCCGTTGGAGCGCTGCGGCGTGAGATGTTCATCAAGGCCGAGCTTTTTCAGGATGGCCTCCGGGTCGACGGCGAGAATTTCTGAAGCCTTGTGGCCAGAATAAAGCGCTAGCACAATGGCCACCAGACCGCGCACGATATGCGCATCGGAATCGCCGAGAAATTCGATAACCGGATCGTTACCGTCTTGTGGAAGCGTCTTCAGCCAGACACGGCTGACGCAGCCCTGAACCTTGTGTGCAGCATCGCGCGCATCGTCGGGATAGGGCGGCAGTTCCTTACCGAGGTCGATAACATAGCGATAGCGGTCTTCCCAATCATCGAGAAATTCGAAATCGGATATGATGCTATCGATGGTCGTGGTCATAATACTCGCCTGAAAGAAGTTTCTTGCCGCTTATATAGTCATGAAACTCTGCAAGGTCACGGAAAACTAGCGCACAATTGAACCAGTCGAGCGACGGTCCAGTGCGCGCAGGGCTTCTTCCCGCGATGTCGGGATGGGGATGCCTGTTGCGGCCTGTACAGGGGTGGCGGCTGTCGGTCCCACTTTTGCAGGCGGTTGCGGTTTGGCGCCGAAACGGTCGCTCAGATATTCAAGGGCCACGCGGCTTCCTTCCAGAAGGCCGCTTCCGGCGTTGGAAACAAGCGAGGTACCGTTCTGGCAGAAGGAAGAGTTGTCGATGCACAGCTTGCCCAGTTCCACGGCGGTTTTGCCATTGGCGAGAAGCTGGTCGATTGAATCCGGCTCCCGCTTCGTCTCGGCAATGGCTAGCTTCTCCTGCGGCTTGTTTTGCTCATCCGCAGGGAAGAAGCGCGGCATCACGATGAATGCCAACGACAACCAGAATACGGATTTGAGGAGAAAACGGATCATTGCCTTCTTGCGGTTGCGTGCCTTCGGTTTGCGCCAATGTCCGATGAATTCGAAAAGATCCCGTAACTGTTCGGTTTATTGGAGCACATCCCGAAACGTGTGAAACGGTTTTCGGACAAGATGCGCGTCATGGTAAAGCATTTGAACGTCAAAATTGTGCCGTGGCTGTGGTTTCACCGCCTCATCGCTACTCTCTGTTTACCATAGGCAGAAAAGCAGGCCCGGCGTGTCACTTATCCACTTTGGGCGGTCTCGTTTTATCGTTTCTTTAAAGCCTCGGCTGCAATCTGTTGCTGGCTGGGAGAGCGTCGTCACGGCGAACGGTTTTCCGGTTTTGATTATGCAAGAGTATTGAGTGAGTACGGCACGTTGAACGCCATTCTTTTGAAAACAGCCGAGACCGTCCGCATGAATGTGCAGGCGATCAGCCGTTTTACGAACGTTTCTGCCGCCGCTGGGTATCCAATCCTGATGCGGCCTCCATACGTGTTATCGGTTCGGTCATAACTGTGCCGGTCCTGCTTTGCGCTGCAGTGGTCGCTTCGGGTGTAACACCGGGCTTTACGGAATTCGCTATTCTTGCGGCAAGTTTTGCGGGCGTCGCAATGATCCTTTGCGCGCTGTCGCTGATGGGCGTTGCTGCACCTGTTCTGGCTGGTCTGAACTTTGCTGCCTATGGTGCGGGTCTTGCTGCCATTGGCACTTTTTCTCATGGCGATGTGGTTCTATGGTTGATGGTGGCGGGTCTGCCGCTTGAAGTCTGGTTTGCGACCCGCAAGCCTGCTGCCGTAGCAGGCGCTGCATTCGCGGCCATGATTCTCGGCTATTTTGCGACGGCAAGCGGTGGCGCCATTTCCGGCGGCAGCTATGTGTCCGTCGCTGTGTTGGTACTTTATGCGGCAAGCCTTGTTGCGCGTGGTTATGCGAGCGCCGCGAGGCCCGCGCAGATCAGGATTAGCACGCCGCAAGTTGGTGTAGCTGCAGGCGATGTGCAGTTCGGGCTTGATGCGGATGGAGTGGTATCCTCGGTCGATATGAATTCGGCAAAGCTCCCGGGCGTACAGCCCAAAATGCTGGAAGGCACGGCCCTGATCGACCGCGTTCATGTCGCCGACCGCGTAGAATATCTTTCGCTTCTGGCCGATCTTCGCTCTGGCACAGCTTCACGCAAGATAGACGTACGCCTGCGTTCCATCGAAAATGGCGATATGTTCTTTCGTACCTATCGTCTCGAAGGTGTCGCAAGCGCTCACGCCATCATGCTGATTGGCCGCTCGCTCGAAGGTGAACTGAAGCTTCTGGACGAGATTGCAACGCTGAAAGCGGAGCTGGAATCGGAGCGCATCGGCAAGGGCCGTCTGCTTGCAGCTGTCAGCCATGAGCTGCGCACGCCGCTCAATTCGATCATCGGATTTTCCGATATGCTGTCGCATGAAATGGGCGGCAAGCTGGCTAATGAGAAGCAGCGCGAATATGCCGGCCTCATTCACCAGTCCGGTCATTACCTGCTGGAGCTCGTGAATGCTGTTCTCGACAATTCGCGTCTGGAAACCGGAAATTACAGCATCGACCCGCAGAACTTTGCTTTCCGTGAAGCGGTTGAAATGTGTACTGCTGTCATGCTGCCGCAGGCTGAAAAGAAAGGCGTTGCCTTCTGCCACCGCGTCGGCACCGGCATTGGTGAACTGGTAGCGGATCGTCGCGCCATCCAGCAGATTCTGCTCAATCTGGCAGGAAATGCGGTGAAGTTCACGCAAAGTGGCGGCTGCGTCACTATCGATGCGATCCGTATGATGGTGAGCGGGCGCGAGATGCTGGAAATCAGCGTGTCAGATACGGGTATCGGTATCGAGCCGGAATATATGCAGCGCATCGGCACGCCATTCGTGCGCGCCGACAATAACTATACGCGCGCGCAGGAGGGAAGTGGCCTCGGACTTTCGGTGGTCAAGGGGCTCGTGGAACTGCATCAGGGAAGCATGCAACTCAAGAGTTGCCCCGGCGAAGGCACGATCGTCACGATCCGCCTTCCGGTGGCAGGCCCGCAGTTTGTCATGGGAGAAGACGAATATCAGGAACTTGGCACGGTGATCGACATGCACCGTCACCGGTGGGGAAAGGCGTAATGACTGGCAGAACGACGAAGACAGCGACGAGATCCGGGAGCAGAAAGATGCGCAAACCCGCAAAACGGCGTAGTCTCGGCTCGCGGCTCCTCCATTTCTTCTTCACCACGGCTTCGGCGCTTGCAATTGCTGCCGGGGATTTCATTGTGCGCAACCCCGTTCTGACAGGTGGGGCAACTGCGTTTTTGGTGGTAATGAGTTTCGTCTCGGCTAACGCGCTCTGGTATCAGCCGGAGGCGCACAAGGCCGTGTTCTTCAGCACAAGGCCAGATTTCGTGTTCAAGCCGACACCGCGTGCGGTCCTGCCGGGGACTGCCTCATCAAACGATGACGCCCCGAAGCCCACCGAGACTGTCGCTGCCGAACCTGCAAGCAATGAAACAACCCAGCCACTGGAAGCTGCAAGTCTGTCGGCGGATCGGTTTAATATGAACGCATCGGTCGATGACATGCTGCCGGCACTTGCGCCCAATGCCGATCTGGAAATCGCACGGCTGCAGCAACGTCTTTCGACGCTTGAATTTACAAGGGGCCGGTGGATGGATTCACCGGGCCACAGACCCGCGAAGCGGTGGAACGCTGGCGCGCTTTGCAGCAGAAGCTCGGCGTGCAGGAAGCAAATATTCCGGCGCAGTTGCAGGCCGATGCCCAAAACAGTGCCCCGGCTCAGGACGATGTTGCCAAAGTCATCGAAGTAGCGGTTCCGACGCCGCGCCCGCAGCCCGCCGTTTTGAAGACGGAAACAGTTTCAAAACCGAAACCCGCTCTCGCTTCCTATGAAAAGCCCGCGCCGAAAAAGCAGGTGGCGGCAACACCCGCCGTGCAATCGGTGAAAGTGAGTTCGCAGGATATCATCCGCGTACAGGCCGGGTTGAAAGCATTCGGCAATGACACCGTGCCGGTGAACGGACAGCCGGGCAAGACGACACAGGAAGCGGTGCGCGAATTCCAGAAACTGTTCAGTATGCCGGTAACCGGCGAAATCGATGCGACGCTCATCACCAAGATGCGCGAGATCGGCCTGATAAGCTGATGGGTTTCCGATGCGCCTGACATCAGACTTCTGGGTTTCGGCTTTGATCCGCAAGGTTCAGGGCAAGGGCGGCTTTGCCTATCTTGCCCGTCGCGGATCGCCGGAGGCGGGCGCAATCTTCATCAAAGTAAGCTCACGTTTCGGCACCTGCGATCTATATTCGCCTGCACCGCAAACTTCTTATGAAGAGGATAATGACGGCGAGCGCATGTTCCTGCGCATTCTGCACGATGCCGATGACATGGCGGCAAGTGACCGTATGGCGCGGGAAACCCGCTTCGACCCCGACCTGTGGCTGGTCGAACTCGAAGATATAGCCGATGCGTCGGCACTGTTCTCGATTTCGCAGGACGGAGAAGCCTTCTAAAACTTCTTCCTGATGAACTCTATTTCACCAATCGCTGAACCGACGGGTGATCGGAATTGGCAGCGTCGGCGAGTGGCGTGTCGTCCTCGGCCATTTCACGCAATTTCCCACGCAGCATGGCCGACATGTCTTCCGCCTTCCAGCGCCGCACAAGCGCCATCGCTTTTCGCGGTCGATGGAGCGATAAATATGCACAAACTCACGCAGGCTGTCGCGGTTGGTGTCGACAGGCCCCAGAATGGCAGTCATGACGAGATAGCATTCCGCAGGCGACAATCCGAGCGCCTTGAGTGCAATCGGCAGATGCGAATCCGGCCACTGTCCGATGATCGCGTCGGACCGTTCAAAGGACAGGTCGAGCGTATCGGCCAGCGCATTGCGGAAAAACTGGCTGTCGATCAGCAGTGCGGTATCGATGAGATGCTGTGAGCCGGTAGTTGCGCCAGCCTCGAAGAAAGGCTGTTGCAGCGCGCGCGCCAGTCGTTCGGAACTGTCTTCCTTCATCAGCGGCGCTCTGGCGGCAGAAAGGTCGGGTACATCGGGCCTTTCGAGCGGTTCGGCCTCGATATTGGCGAGATTTTCCTGAAGTGTCAGCGTGCGATCGATGACCGGATCGGCGAAACTGCGCAGCACGCCTTGTAAAAAGAACGTCACCGGACTGGCGTCGCGCAATGGCACGCGCATGGGCAAGACCGTTCTTGCCGATGATCTCGATGAGGTCGGAAGGGCGCAGAAGGGGAGAGCGCAACAGGATCGGTGCGGAGATTTCGACGGGGTCGTCGGCCAGCGTCAGAATGAGGCGGCGCGGTGCGTCTTCCAATTGTGCCAGCGCATTGGCTGCATGACGCTTGCCGCGGGTGGACGCGCATTGCAGTAGCGGCATGGCGAGATCTTCAAGCTGTTGCATATCCTGCCGTCCGGGACGCGTGATACCCGCGAACGCCGAAATTGCGGCCGCCAGAAGGTCGTCCGCCTTGCTGCTCCCCGCTTTTGAATCCGACGGGCTCCGGTGGCCTGAAATATCCTCCGGGGCGCGGAACTGATCATTTGTCACGCAGAATACTCCGGTAGGCACACACAACTCACCTGTCCCAAATTGCAGATCGCGCATCCGGCAGCAGCCGGTTAATGCGGAAGTGCTCCCCGCATGGGTCGGTATTCCGGATAGTAGCGTTGAAGCCTTAGCAACTCATTAACCGTGCCATAAAGAAACAGCATTTGGTTGGGGTAATGCCTGAATCGAAAGGTCGTCCGGCCGTAGTGAAAATGGTGGGTTTCGAGAACCGGAGCGCAGTGTACGACCAAGCACAGTCCCGAAAAGTTGCAGACTTTTCGGATAAGACTATGCGTCTAGAGCGTTTCACCTTTTAACGGAACCATATCCGGCGTTTTCCAAATAGTTTTGGCATTCGGCGGGCTGGATGGTTTCGACCAGCCTGCCGATATGACGCCATGTGTCTTCGATGGTGCGCTTTTGTGCATTTCTCATCCAATGCTTGATCTTGGAAAAGGCTTGTTCGATCGGATTGAGGTCCGGCGAATAGGGTGGCAGGAACCAGAGCCGCGCACCGGCGGCTTTGATCAATTGACGGATGGTTGCCGACTTATGGCTGCCGAGATTGTCCATGACGACAATGTCGCCCGGCGAGCACCGGGACCAACTGCTGCTCGACATAGGCGCGGAAACACTGGCCGTTCATCGGTCCGTCGAAGACACAGGGTGCTGTAAGCTGATCGTTTCTCAAAGCGCCCGGGAATGTCAGCGTGCGCCAGTGGCCATGCGGTGCAAATGCCCGCAGTCGCTTGCCTTTTGGACCCCAGCCTCTGATCGGCGACATGTTGGTCTTGATCCAGGTCTCATCAATGAAGACCAGCCGTTCGGGATCAAGGTGATTTTGCAGGGTCTTCCAGCGCTGTCTTTTGCGAGCGACGTCGGCACGAGCTTGCTCAAGGGCGAATAGTGTTTTTTGAAGCGCAGCCCTTCACTGCGAATGAATTCCCAGATCGTATTGTGCGAGACGGAAATACCCTGCTCGGTCAACGCCGCCTTCAGGCCATGGAGTGTCAGGTGTGGGTTCTCGGCGAGCCGTTGCACAATGATATCACGATGCGGTTCGAGTATCCGCTTGCGGTGGCCGCCCATCTTGCCGGGATGAACCGATCCGGTCGCACGATGGCGCTGGGACCATTTTACGACTGAAGATGCGGCAATTTCAAACCGCGTCGCCACTGAACGAACGCTTTCGCCACTCAGCACGGCGGCAATAACGCGCTCTCGAAGATCATTCGATATCGGTGCGGTCATCCAACGCTGGCCTCCATCCAGCCAGCATCAGTGAATCAGAACAAAACTGATTTGGGAAGCGCATTCGATTCAGAGAAAAACGGAAACGCTCTAAGAGAACTACATGAGCACCGGAAGCGCAGAAAACCGCCATTTGCAGCAAAGCATGGCGGCTTTTGGGGCAGGCAATTAGAGCCCTTCAAACGGCGCGCATTCCGCCTCCGCAAAGAAGCGCCGCACTTCCGTGTTCCACGTCGCGTCAGGCACGAAAACGCGCAGCACGGCGGCACCTTCGCCGATATTCTGCTCAATCAGGATCGAACGGGCATCGGCTTGCGAACCATCCGAGCGCAGACTTGCCATGCCGATGGGATCGGCAAGGATCAGGTCGAGCTTGCGTTCGTTGGAAACGCTGTCGTTGAGGCTATAGAGATTGTCCCCGTTGGGCGCATAGATCGAGAGCGACCAATAAGGCACATTTGCCCCGGTCATGATGTGCACGGGACCATCGGCGAGATCGAAGCGGCAGGTGGCTTCCTGTACCAGCGGGTCGCTGTCGCTGACCGGGCCGGTCTTTTCGTCCAGCCTGTGGAAGCGATATGGCTCGCTTCCGGTTTCGATCCGCGACCGGGCGTTCTTGTCGGAATAGAAGGGAACGAGGAAAAGAACTGCGATATGCACGATCGCGGCACCGACGATGCCGAGGAGAACGAGGTGGAAAATTCTAGCCACGGCACGCCCCTGTTTGCACCCGGAACACGGGCGAGACCCGGCATCACCAGATCGGAGAGGCCGGAGGATGAAGCCGCAGGCGTATCATAGAGCGTCATGACAAGAACGAAATCGCCGCTTCCTTCCACTGGCAACCAGTTACCGGAAGCTGCATCGGGGCCGATGGTGATCGTGACGCTGCCGTCATCGTCATAAAGCACTTCGCGCGAATGCAGCGCTGCCTGCAGTCCTTCGCGCGGCGTGATCGGTTCGAGATCAGCCGAGGCGGAAAACACGGTCCAGAATCGGGCCGGTGGCGTCAAGCCGCTCAGGCGATAGGTGCAGCCGCGCCGGAGGGTGCGTCCGTTATTGTCGCTGCGCGCATAGAAGGGCAGGCCTTCAGCCGTTCCAAGCGCCAGATAGGCTTTGCGAGCAGCCCGAGCCTTAGAATAGGGGTCGGCATCGGGCGTGCCTGCCGCCGGATAGGCGCTCCAGACCCCGACACGAAGTTCTCCGAAACCCTCAAACCGGTCTAGAACCTTGTCGACGCTCCAGATGCCGCCGCCAAGCGCCAGCACAAGCACAATCGCCGTGTTGAATATCCTTTTGAACATCGCCCCTCAGAGTACCGATATTTTCGAGCGTTCGGCGATCTTAGGCAGAGGCGGAGCCGCAAGGAAGCGGTCATGCAGTTCTTTGATAACTTTTGTCGACATGGGCGAGAGTACGCGCGGCGGTGCTGGCATGGTTTCTTCCGACGGCATTTGCCACTTGCGGCTCGCTCTTCTTGGGCGGAGCGGGGAAAGGCGGAGTAACGCCGGGTATGGGCTTCAGCTCGATATTCTGGTGCGCATAGGCCATCATGCGCTGCCGGGCCATGGCTGGCAGGATGCCGCCGGTCAGGTCTTTCATCGGCGTGAAGTTATCATTGCCGAACCAGACGGCCGCTGTGAAATTGCCGGTGAAGCCGACGAACCATGCATCGCGATAATTCTGCGTCGTGCCGGTCTTGCCGCCCACCCGCGTTATTGGCAATGCTGCCCGGCGTCCGGTGCCGCGTTCGGGCACCTGCACCAGCATGGAATTCATCTCGAGTGCGGCTTTTTCCGACAGCGCCCTGTGCGGCTTCGGTGCATCGCGACCGAAGTCCCACAAAACCTTGCCTTCTGACGAAACGATCTGCGTAAACGCATGACGGTTACCGGCCATACCCGCATTTGGAAAAACGTTGAAACCTGTGGCTTGATCCATCACCGTCATTTCCGATGTGCCAAGCACCATGGTCTTGTGTGACGAGATCGGCGATTCCACGCCCATCGCCTTGGTCAGGGCTACGATGGGGGCTGTGGTCAGATAATCGCGCGCCAGTCGCACTGGCACACTGTTCAATGAGCGGACAAGTGCTGTCGTCAGGTCTACACGACCAGCAAAACTGCGGCCATAATTGCGCGGAGACCAGTTGCCCCAACTGATCGGGCCATCGGAAACAATGGTGCTGGGCGTCAGACCCTTTTCCATTGCCGCCGCATAGACGTAAGGCTTGAAGGACGAACCGGCTTGCCGCAGTGCCTTGGTAGCGCGGTTGAACTGACTTTCGCCATAGTCCCGCCCGCCAACCAGTGCACGGACAGAGCCGTCATTGGCAATAACGACGGTTGCCGCTTCCGAAACATTATAATCCTTGCCGAACTGGCGTAGATGGTATTCGAGCGATTCCTCAGCCGCCCTCTGCAGATTGCGATCGAGCGTTGTGCGCACGATCAATGTGTGCTGTGGAATATTGGCAGCGAACTTTTTGACTTCTTCGAAAGCCCAGTCGAGGAAATAGTCTGGACTTTCATTCTTGGCGCGGTCGATGACGCTTGCCGGATGACGACGTGCGACGGCCACTTGTCCGTCGCTTAGAAAACCGCTTTCAACCATGTTGGAAAGCACGACATTGGCACGCGCACGCGCTGCGGGCAGATTAACATGCGGCGCAAATTTAGCAGGGGCCTTGAAAAGGCCGGCCAGCATGGCGGCTTCTGCCAGCGAGACATCCTTCACGCTCTTGCCGAAATAGAATTCCGAAGCGGCTGCGATACCGAAGGTTCCGCCACCCATGTAAGCGCGGTCGAGGTAAAGCTGAAGGATTTCTTTTTGCTGAGATTGCTTTCCAGCCAGAGCGCAAGGAAGGCTTCCTTGATCTTGCGCTCAAGAGTGCGTTCGTTGGACAGGAAAAGGTTCTTGGCAAGCTGCTGCGTGATGGTCGATCCGCCCTGAACCACGCCATTGGCGCGCATGTTCTGGCTGAGCGCGCGGGATAGACCCCAGAAGTCAATACCGTAATGGTCGAAAAAGCGCCGGTCTTCGGTACCGAGCACGGCCTTTATGACGTGATCCGGCAATTCGTCGATCGGCACGGCCCGGCGATGCAAAATGCCGCGCTGGCCGATTTCGTTACCGTAACGATCAAGAAATGTGACGGCGTAATCGTCCTGCGCGCGCCAGTCTTTCTTTGTTTCCTCAAAGGCGGGTAGAGCCGGGACGAGCATCAGGACCGCACCAGCAACGCCGAGCGTAAATCCTTCATCGAGAACCTCGACGACGAAGCGCCGGAATCCGCGTACGCGAAAACGTCGTGAGAAAATGGTGATGCTTTCCCACCATTCACCCAGATTGTAGCGCAGGCTGTAAAGGGTTGAATCGATCCATGCGTCGAGTCCGATCAGGCGCGAAACCCTGAACGGTTTGCGCTTCTCGCTTCCGGAATCTTTTTCTGCCGCTTTACGCATAAACACTAACTTCGGCATGGTTGGTTTCGGAGACAGGCGGAATTTGCCGCTCCATCATAGCAGATAAATAAGCCACACCTCATGTGAAATGGTTAAAGCGTTCGCGGCTTTTTGCAATAAGGAATAAAATCCAATAATAGGAAAATAATCCTTGACTGCGTAACGCTGCTTTGCTAGGTTTCATATACAATCAAAGAGTTGTGACTAATCGCATTTACCCCTTCGACGCTTGCATACATCACCTTGAAAACCTGTGGAGGCTTTTCAGGATGATGTCTTTTGAGGCCACTGATCGAGGATACAGATTTTGCCCCAAAAATCGCAATGAGGCATTGGACAATTTCGGTCTTCTTCTCGTCGGACAAAGAAAAGATGATCTGCGCCGCGTGGTAGGTGTGACAAAACTCCCGATTAAACTCATTGGGCGGAGTTCACTGAGGCAACGCGCTCGGGGCGTAGTTTTTCATAAACAGGAAAAATGCGATGCAGTTGGCATTTGGGCCTGCAACATGAAAGGAAGCCGTCATGACCATCCTTAACGATGCAGTATTTACCTCGGAGGTTACGTGGATCTGGTTCGCCAAGATGGCAGGTGCGATGGCAGGCTCTTTTATGTCGCTCGCTTATATGCCTCCGCGAGGAAAGCGAGAAGCTGCGATCCGTTTCGCAGTCGGCGTGATCTGTGGCATTGTTTTCGGTGGCGCCGCAGGCGTCAAGATTTCAGAAGTATTGGCTCTTTGGGGATTGCTGGGCCGGGAGGAACTGATGGCGATAGGGTCCGCGGTTGCAAGCCCGGCGGCATGGTCGGCTCTCGGGATTTTTCAGCATTTGTCCGAACGGCTGAAACATGCACCTATACCCGGGCTACTTCCTGAAGAAAAAAAGGAACGGTGACGAATCCTGACTATCGATGAAATCGTAAAACTCTGTTCGCGGTGTTCAAGGCGAGACTGAAAGCGGAGGAAGCGCGAAGCAGTGAGATGTCGACATTTGTTGATACAGCGAAAGACAGATCGGTCTCGTTCATGGCATTCCGGTTTGGTGTTGTGTGGATCAGGGAAAGGAACGGACATGTAGATTCAGTGGTCTTCCGCGTTCCGACAATAATTCCCCGGGAAGAAAGACTTATTGGTTGAGACAGACGATGGCTTTGGTCAATTCTGGTTTAGCCGATTCATTTCGCTTTTATTCATCCTCAAGCGCTTCCGGAACCGCAACCGTCTTAATTGGTCAGGATGCTTTAACGGATAATCGATTGCAATTGGCGGCTGCAATTGCCCGGAATTGTTACGTTAATCGGGCGTATCAGGGTAACTTCACGCATTTCATAATTTCACAAAGCGTGATAGTCAGAGGCTGAATTTTCCTTTGGGCCCGGAAGAGGAATGGTTGTTCATGCATCGTTCAGCTGTGGGGCGCTATATAAGGCGGCATGATGAAACAAAATTCTGCACTCAAAGTTTTCGCGCTTCTAGCGGTTAGTATTGGCTTGCTGCCGGTCGATGCCGGTGCCCTGCCGATGACTGCGCCGCAGAAATCCAATCTCATTGTCGCTGCCGCCGGAGATTGCGCGGCGGTCGGCGAACAGGTGGCTGCCCAGCAGGGCGGCCAGCTTGCCAAGGCAACCGCCACGACTCAGAACGGGCGTCCCATGTGCGTGGTCGTGGTGCTTGTGCCCGGCCGCGACGGCGAGCGTCCGCGCCGCGTTGAAGTGGCCGTTCCCGCTCAATAATAGCAGCTTTTGCCGCTGTTTTTCATGAATTGAGGGAGAATGTCCGCTTGCGTATCCTGATCGTTGAAGACGACAAGGACCTGAACCGGCAGCTTTCCGAAGCAATGGTTGCTGCCGGTTATGTGGTCGATCGCGCCTATGACGGCGAGGAAGGGCATTATCTCGGCGATACTGAGCCATATGATGCCGTGGTGCTCGACATCGGCCTGCCACGCATAGACGGTATCAGTGTCGTTGAACGCTGGCGTCGCAGCGGGCGCACAATGCCTGTTCTCATGCTTACGGCCCGCGATCGCTGGAGCGACAAGGTTGCCGGTATTGACGCCGGAGCCGACGATTATGTGGCCAAACCCTTTCATATCGAGGAAGTGCTGGCACGGTTGCGCGCGCTGATCCGCCGCGCTGCGGGACATGCTTCGTCGGAACTCGCCTGCGGGCCGCTCTATCTTGATACGAAAACGTCGAAGGCAAGTGTTAACGGCGTTTCGCTCAAGCTTACCTCGCACGAATATCGGCTTTTGTCCCTATCTGATGCACCATATGGATGAGGTGGTCTCGCGTACCGAACTGGTCGAACATCTCTACGATCAGGATTTCGACCGCGATTCCAATACGATTGAAGTCTTCGTCGGTCGCTTGCGCAAGAAAATGGGTGTAGACCTGATCGAGACCGTGCGCGGCATGGGCTATCGCATCCGCTCTGAAGAGGGCGGGGACGAAACGAAAGGCGATGACAGCTGAAGCTTCTTCGCGTCTTTCCTCCGCTACGTTCGCTCGCAGTCCGCGTCGTCACGCTTTCGACGATCTGGGTCATCGTGGCACTTGTGGTGGTTGCGACTTTCATAGGCTCACTTTATGGCGAAGCTGCGCGCAGCAATTTCGAACGCCTGCTGACCGCCCACTTGTTCAGTCTGGTCGGTGCCGTCAGCACGTCAGGCGAAGGCTCCTTGCAGGGGCGCCCGGAACTGGGTGAATTACGCTATTCCAGTCCACTCTCCGGCTGGTACTGGTCCGTCGATCCCGTCACGCCGAACCTGATCGGAAAACTGCAATCGCCATCGCTGATAGGGCGCATCGTGCCGGAAATGCCGGTCTCGCTGGCACCCTTCGACAGTTCTTTCATGCGCAGCTACACCTTGCCCGGCCTCAACGGAGAAGAGCTTTTCATCGTTGAAACAGAAGTGGTTCTGGATACTGCCAACCGTGTTGCGCGTTTTCGCGTCATGGGCAACCTCAGTGAGGTTCTGAAGGAGATTTCTGATTTCAGAACCAGCCTCGCGACCTATCTGGCGATCTTCGGCATCGGCAGTATTCTCATCAACGCCGCTGTGATCCTGTTTGGCCTGCGTCCGCTCGACAAGGTACGTCAGGCGCTGGCTGATATTCGCGAGGGGCGATCATCAAAGCTCGATGCGTCGCTGCCTGTCGAAATCGCACCGCTCGCCAGTGAAATGAATGCCCTCATCGAGAACAATCGCCGCATCGTCGAGCGTTCGCGAACACAGGTCGGAAATCTCGCACATTCTCTCAAAACCCCGCTTTCCGTGCTGGTCAACGAAGCACGGAGCATGGGTGGCGAACACGGACGCATCGTACAGGAACAGAGTGAGGCGATGCAGGTGCAGATACAACATTATCTGCAACGCGCGCGCATTGCCCGCGCAGCGCGACAGTGTGGTGTTCCGTACGCCAGTGACGCCGGTTCTTCAACGCATGCAGCGCGTGACGGCGAAACTCAATCCGGCTTTCAGCGTTAACTTCAGGAATGATCTGCCCAACGCGGTCTTTGCTGGCGAAAGGGAAGATCTGGAAGAGATCGTCGGGAATCTGCTCGAGAATGCGGGCAAATGGGGCCGCAAACGTATCAATATCGGACTTGCCCCTATTTCTGGGGAGCAACGACAGTTTGAACTCCTGATAGAAGATGACGGTCCAGTCTGGCATCGGACAAGATCGAGGCAGCGTTGAAGCGCGGCAGCCGCGTCGATGAAACGAAACCGGGAACGGGGCTTGGGCTGGCGATTGTGCAGGATACCGTTCGGGAATATGGCGGCAGTCTGCATCTGGGCAAGAGTTCGTTCGGTGGATTGAGTGTCCGTGTCGTGTTGCCGCTGACGGAAGATTGAAGGTTGTTTTTGGCCGAAAGCCAACTAGAAGATAAATTGAAAAAGTCACATGCCGATATAGTGTGCATGCTAATTGTTTATGAAGGCCGGTTGTTATGATGATGGTATCCGGGTTTTCTCACCCAGTTTCAGTTGCTTCGATGATGCTTGCCGTGGCGCTTGCATTGTCAGCTTGCGGTACGACCGGCAAGGGCACTGGTCCTGCTTCGCTGGGCGGCGGTTCTACGGCGCAGAAGCCGGAAACCAGCCTGCTGACGCCTCTTGGCAACGGTCTGCTCGGCAACTCAGCAAATCAGTTGAACGCAGCTGACCGCAAGAAGGCGCTTGAGGCCGAATATCGTGCGCTTGAATATTCACCGGCAGGTAAGGCCGTATCCCGGAGTGGTAGCGGATCGAATTCTGGCGACGTGACGGCCGCGCAGCCTTATCAGGTGGGTTCGCAGAATTGCCGCCAGTATTCGCACAGCTTCACAGTCGACGGGTCGCAGCAGACTTCCCGTGGAACGGCATGTCGTAATCCGGACGGCAGCTGGACGCCGCTGACCTAACTCCTGTGTTCCTGCCTTTGCGGCGAATTGCCCTAGTCAGAAACTTACTGCAGGTAGTGGTTGGTTTTTCCCTTGGCTGCGCTTAAGTCGTAGCCATGGGATTCTGGGCTTATTGCAGCATTACTGACATTGGCAGCCACTCTGGCTGTTTTGTTGCCTCTCACGCGGCGCAAACAGGCATTCTTGCCCGCTGAAAAGAACGATCTTGAGGTCTATCGGGACCAGTTGCGCGAGGTCGAAGCCGACGCTGCACGCGGCATGATCGACCCGCAGAGCGCCGAGCAGGCACGCATCGAAATTTCGCGTCGCATTTTGAATTCTGAAAAATCTGGCAAAGAAGCTGCGGAAGCCGCAGGCAAAGCTGCACCGGGCCGATTGCTGGCTTTTATTGCTGTGCTCGCCGTGCCGCTCATCGCACGGGGCATTTATCCGCTTTTCGGCAAGCCGGACATGCCGTCCATGCCGCTCGCTGAACGGCTTTCGGCCAGTGCGGATCGCGGCTCTGTCGATGAGCTGGTGGCGCGCGCCGAAGCGCACGGCGCAGAACCCCAACGATGTACGTGGGTGGGATGTGCTAGCGCCGATCTATCTGCGGCTTGGTCGTGCCACTGATGCGGTCAATGCCTATCGCAGTTCCATTCGCATTGCCGGTGAGAATTTCCCGCGCGTGCTGGGATTAGGTGAGGCGCTGGCAACCGCTTCGGGCGGCACCGTGACTGCCGAGGCTGAAGGCTTTTTCAAGAAAGCAGCCGATCTCGAGCCGAATGATGTTCGCCCACAGTTCTATCTTGCACAAGGCGAGATGCAGGACGGTCGGATGGATATGGCCGCCAATCGCCTCCGGGCGTTCCTCGACAAGGCGCCGACCGATGCGCCATGGCGTGGTCAGATCGAGCAGGCTATCGCCCGGCTTCGTAACCCTACTTCCAGCGGCGAACAGCAGCCGAAAGGACCGACAGCGGATGATGTTGATGCCGCGTCGTCGCTCAGTCTGGAAGATCGACAGGCGATGGTCGAAGGCATGGTTCAACGTCTTGATGAAAGTCTTCGCCAGAATAGTGGGGATGTCGAAGGCTGGAAGCGTCTTGTGCGCTCCTATATGATCCTCAACCGCCGCGATGCAGCGCTGGACGCTCTCAATCGTGGCATGACAGCCCTTCAGGGCGAAAGCCGGACGAACTTGCAGAGTTTCGCTGCCGGTCTTGGACTGGAAACAGGGAACGCACAAAAATGAGCGCGACCGCAGAAGACAATGCACGTGTTACCAAACCGGCGGGCAACTTCGCCCGGACCGTCAGCCAGAGAAAGCGCAAGCGTCTGTTCCTGATCGGCGGCGCATTGGCGGTTCTGGCCGTAGCGGTTGGATTGATGCTGATGGCCTTCAGTCAGGACATCCGCTTCTTCCGTACGCCTGCCGACCTGACGGAACAGGATATGGCCTCCGGCTCGCGGTTCCGTCTCGGTGGTCTCGTTGAGGAAGGTTCCGTCAGCCGCGAGGGTAGCGAACTGCGTTTCACAGTGACCGATACAATCAAGACCGTGAAGGTCGTGTTCAAGGGTATTCCGCCCGATCTCTTCCGTGAAGGGCAGGGGTGTTGTCGCCGAAGGACGGTTCGGAGACGATGGTGTGTTCCGCGCCGACAATGTGCTGGCGAAGCACGATGAGAATTATGTTCCCAAGGACCTTGCCGACAGCCTGAAGGAAAAGGGCGTCTGGGAAGGCAAATAAAAATTAAGGCATTCCGTATCGGACCCGTGGTCCGGCAGGTGCTTGATGGAGACTGCAGATGAGTGTCGAGATCGGCCATTTCGCTCTGGTTCTGGCACTGGCCCTGTCGATTGTCCAATCGATTGTGCCGGTGGTCGGTGCGCATCGCCGGGATACGCAGCTCATGTCAGTCGCGGCGCCGACGGCAATTGCTGTCTTCGCGCTGATCTGCCTTGCGTCGGCCGTGCTTGTCCATGCCTATGTCGTTTCGGATTTCTCGGTACTGAACGTGGTCGAGAACTCGCATTCGCAAAAGCCACTCCTCTACAAAATTACCGGGGTTTGGGGCAATCACGAAGGCTCAATGCTGCTGTGGGTGTTCATTCTCACTTTCTTCAGTGCGCTGGTTGCTGCATTTTCCGGCAATCTGCCTGAAACGCTCCGCGCCAACGTTCTTGCCGTACAGGGCTGGATCGGCGTCGCATTTCTGGCATTCATCGTGTTCACTTCGAACCCGTTCACCCGTATCTTCCCGGCCCCGATGGAGGGCGGTGATCTCAATCCGATCCTTCAGGATATCGGCCTCGCGATCCATCCGCCACTGCTTTATCTCGGTTATGTCGGTTTCTCAGTTTGCTTCTCCTTTGCCGTGGCGGCACTGATCGAAGGGCGTCTGGATGCTGCGTGGGCGCGCTGGGTGCGTCCGTGGGCGCTGGTTGCATGGATGTTTCTGACCGGTGGCATCGCCATGGGTTCCTACTGGGCCTATTACGAGCTTGGCTGGGGCGGCTGGTGGTTCTGGGATCCGGTCGAGAACGCATCATTCATGCCGTGGCTGGTTGGCACTGCACTTCTCCATTCCGCTCTCGTAATGGAAAAGCGTTCGGCGCTGAAAATCTGGACCGTGCTGCTTGCAATCCTCACTTTTCACTATCGCTGCTCGGAACCTTCCTTGTCCGCTCCGGCGTTCTAACCTCGGTTCACAGCTTCGCCACCGATCCGGGACGCGGTCTTTTCATTCTGGCGATCCTTGCAATCTTCATTGGCGGGTCGCTGTCGCTTTTCGCACTTCGCGTGCAGAGCCTGACGGCAGGCGGCATCTTCCACCCGATTTCCCGCGAAGGTGCTCTCGTCTTCAACAATCTGTTCCTGACGACCGCTGCCGCGACTGTGCTGATCGGTACGCTCTATCCGTTGCTGCTTGAAGTGATGACCGGTGACAAGATTTCCGTCGGTGCACCGTTCTTCAACATGACGTTCGGTCCGTTGATGATTCCGCTTCTTTTTGCGGTTCCCTTCGGTCCGCTGCTCGCCCGGAAACGCGGTGATCTTTACGGCGTGTCGCAGCGGCTGATGACAGCTTTTGCGCTCTCGCTTCTGGCTGCGGCGATTGTCTTATGGAGCACATCGGCGAAATCGGTTCTCGCCGCCTGCGGTATCGGGCTTGCTGCGTGGCTGATTTTTGGCAGCCTGACCGATCTTGTTTTCAAGGCTGGCATTGGCAAGGTTTCCGCAAGCAAAAGCATTTGCGCGCTTCAAGGGTTTGCCGCGCTCGGTCTTTGGCACGGCGCTCGCCCATATCGGGCTTGGCGTGACGCTGCTCGGGATTGTGAGTGTGACCACCTTCGGCACTGAGAATGTGTTGATTATGCGTCCGGGTGACACGGCCAAGGTGCAGAACTACACACTGCGCTTCGAGGGTCTGCGCCCGCTGACCGGTTCGAACTTCACCGAAAATCGCGGCACTTTCACGCTGCTCGATCCCAATTCGCGCGGTCTCGGGCAAATTGAGCCGTCCAAGCGCTTTTTCCCGGCACGTCAGATGCCAACCACTGAATCGGGCATCAAAACCCTGTGGTTCAGTCAGGTCTATGTCGCGCTCGGCGATGAACCGGGCGATGGATCGGCTGTTGTTCGTATTTGGTGGAAGCCTCAGGTGACGCTCATCTGGTATGGCGCTCTCGTTATGATGGTGGGTGCGCTGTTTTCCCTCGCAGATCGTCGTTTGCGGGTCGGCGCACCTTCGCGCAGTCGCAAGTCCGCATCAAAGGAAGCGGAGGCGGCTGCATGAGAAAGTGGTCGGCATTCGCAGCACTCCTGTTCGGTGCTGCTCTGGCTATTCAAGGAACGGCGGCACTCGCGGTCAATCCGGATGAAGTCCTGTCCGATCCGGCGCTTGAAAAGCGCGCGCGAACTATTTCTGGCGAACTGCGCTGCATGGTCTGCCAGAACGAATCCATCGACGATTCCAATGCCGAGCTTGCCCGCGATCTTCGCGTTCTCGTCCGTGATCGGTTGAAAGAAGGCGATAGTGACGAACAGGTGATGGATTTCATCGTCGACCGTTACGGCGAATTCGTGCTTCTGAAGCCACGGCTCAATGCGCGTACAGTGCTTCTGTGGGGCTTTCCTGTAGTTGTTCTTCTGATCGGTGCTGTCGCTCTGATTTTTGCCTTTCGCGGACGCAAACAGGCGGGTGAAGCGCCTAAGCCGCTCACCGAAGGCGAAAAGGCGGAACTCTCGCGTCTGCTGGACGGAAAATAAGCGCGGTCGTCTGCGTTTGTTATTCGTAACCTTACGAAACTTTCATGTTGTGGAAACGGAGCGGTAAGGTAGCCCTGACTATCTTACGCTCTATAAAGGTTTCACAGGTCCACGTTTCCTGAAGGATCAGGGACGACCGGATTGCTGCTCGTAAGGAGAAATAAATGTCCAGAGCCGGGATTTCCAACTATCGCAAAGGCGTTGCCGCGATTGCACTATCGGCTGCTCTCGCCGGTGGCTTTGTCGCGACCGGTCCGCTCGGTGCGCTCAATGACGCCCGTGCGGAAGCCGTGCAGGTAACGCCGCCACCGCAGGCTGCGGGTTTTGCGGATCTTGTTGAGAAGGTTCGTCCGGCTGTCGTCAGCGTCCGTGTAAAGAAGGACGTACAGCAAACTGCTGATCGCGGTGGCGGTGGCCAATTCTCGGGCCCTCCCGGATTTGATCAGCTTCCGGACGATCATCCGCTGAAGCGCTTCTTCCGTGATTTCGGCATGGATCCGCGTGGCGACGCACGTCCCGATGCGCGGCCTGATCGTCGTGGGCCCGGCAAGCGCGGTCCGCGTCCCGGTCATGAACGTCCGGTCGCTCAAGGGTCCGGTTTCTTCATTTCCGAAGACGGCTATGTCGTAACCAACAATCACGTCGTTTCCGATGGCGATGCCTACAGCGTTGTCATGGATGACGGCACGGAACTCGACGCCAAGCTGATCGGTACTGATCCACGCACCGATCTGGCCGTGCTGAAGATCAACGATCCGAAGCAGAAGTTTACCTATGTTGCGTTCGGTGATGACAACAAGATTCGCGTTGGCGACTGGGTCGTCGCAGTCGGCAACCCGTTCGGCCTCGGCGGTACGGTGACATCCGGTATCGTGTCGGCTCGTGGCCGTGATATCGGCGCCGGTCCTTACGATGATTTCATCCAGATCGACGCGGCTGTGAACAAGGGTAACTCCGGCGGTCCGGCTTTCAATCTGTCCGGTCAGGTGATCGGTATCAACACCGCCATCTTCTCGCCTTCGGGCGGCAGCGTTGGCATTGCCTTTGCAATCCCGGCCTCGACCGCCAAGCAGGTCGTTGACCAGTTGATCAAGAAAGGCTCGGTGGAACGTGGCTGGATCGGTGTTCAGATTCAGCCAGTGACAAAGGATATTGCCGCTTCCCTCGGCCTTGCCGAAGAAAAGGGCGCAATCGTCGCGTCGCCACAGAAGGACGGCCCGGCTGCCAAGGCTGGCATCCAGTCCGGTGATGTGATCACGGCTGTCAACGGCGAAACCGTTCAGGATCCACGCGATCTGGCGCGCAAGGTTGCTGGCATTGTTCCCGGCGAAAAGGCGGCAGTCACCGTCTGGCGCAAGAACAAGGCCGAGGAAGTCGACATCACCATCGAGGCCATGCCGGGTGATCTCGGCAAGGCGGCCAGCGCTTCTGGCGACAATGGCGGTGGTCAGAACGAGACACTCGACTCCTATGGCCTGACTGTGACCCCGTCCGAGGACGGCAACGGCGTGGTGGTAACCGATGTCGATCCTGACAGCGATGCCTCCGATCGTGGCATCCGTTCCGGCGATATCATCATGAGCGTCAATAACCAGACGGTGAAGAGCGCCAAGGATATCAACAACGCCATCAGCGAAGCCGCCAAGTCGGGTCGCAAGGCAGTGCTGCTGCAATTGCAGAGCAACGATCAGAGCCGCTTTGTGGCCCTGCCGATCGATCAGGGATGATGACCGGTAGCCCCTTAAGGCTCTGAGCAATTCGATGCCGGGCGGTTCTCCGCCCGCATCGCCTTATCATCAAACGGTATTATAAGTAGCGCCATGAAGATTCTCGTTATTGAAGACGACCGCGAAGCGGCCCGCTATCTGGAGAAGGCCTTCACCGAGGCCGGACATTCTGCCGACATCGCCGGTGACGGCGAGACCGGCTATACGCTGGCCGAGAATGGAAGCTACGATGTCCTCGTAGTCGACCGCATGCTGCCGAAGCGCGATGGCTTGTCCGTCGTGGCGGGTCTGCGCGCGGGGTATGGAAACCCCGGTCCTGATCCTTTCCGCGCTCGGCGAAGTGGATGACCGCGTCACAGGCCTGCGAGCCGGTGGTGACGACTACCTTACCAAGCCCTATGCATTCTCCGAGCTACTGGCTCGCGTCGAGGTCCTGCAACGTCGTTCCAGTCCGCGTGAGGCGGACACGATCTACCGCGTCGGCGATCTGGAACTTGACCGGCTTGCGCATACTGCGCGCCGTCAGGATGTGGATATCACACTCCAGCCCCGCGAGTTCCGGCTTCTCGAATATCTGATGCGCCACGCCGGGCAGGTCGTCACGCGCACGATGTTGCTTGAAAACGTCTGGGATTATCACTTCGATCCGCAAACCAATGTGATCGACGTGCATATTTCGCGGCTGCGTTCAAAGATCGAGAAGGGCTTCGACGTTCCGCTACTACATACGGTGCGTGGCGCCGGGTACATGCTGAAGGCAGGACGAGCGAAATCCTCAGCTGCCAAGGTGGATTGATGAGCCGCTTTTCAGCGCTCATGCGCACAACCGCCGTTCGACTATCGACACTCTATTTGCTGCTGTTCATCGTGGGCGCGATAGCATTGGTTTTCTACATGACCAATCTGTCTGCCTCCATGCTGACTGCGCAGACCCAGCAATCGCTGGGCGAGGAAGTCGGTAGTATCGGCAAAAGCTATGCGCGAGGCGGCATTCCCCAGCTCGTGCGCACAATCGATTATCGTTCACGCCAGCCGGGCGCTTACCTCTATCTGGTGGCCGACCCGACAGGCCGCATCCTTGCGGGTAACGTTGAGAGCGTGGAGCCCGGTGTTCTGGACACCGACGGCGTTATCGAGCGTGGTTTCAAATATCGGCGTTATGGCGAGCAGGGGGCACTGAGACGGAGCACCGTGCCATTGCGGTCGTGATCGCATTGCCGAACGGCATGCGGCTTCTGGTCGGTCGTGATCTGGGCGAACCAGAACGGTTTCGGGATGTCATTCGCCAGTCGCTAATGCTGGCGCTGGGTATCATGGGCGTTGGCGCGCTGTTGATCTGGCTGGTAGTCGGGCGCCGTGCATTAAAAGCGCATTGATGAGGTTTCGCGGGCGTCGCAGCGCATTATGGATGGCGATTTGACCGGGAGGCTTCCGGTCAATGGCTCCGGTGACGAGTTCGACCGCCTGTCAAGCAATCTCAACGTCATGCTCGGTAAAATTCTGGAACTGAACGAGGGGCTGAAACAGGTCTCCGATAATATCGCGCATGATCTCAAAACGCCGCTGACGCGTCTGCGCAATCGTGCGGAAGAAGCACTTTCCGGCAAGAAGGCGGGACCTGAATATCGTGAAGCTCTTGAAGATATCATTGGCGAGTCAGATCAATTGATCCGGACCTTCAACGCGATCCTGATGATTTCGCGTCTTGAAGCAGGCTATTCGTCAGAAAGTCTGGAGGATATGCCGGTAGCGCCGATACTTCGCGATGTGGCCGAAATGTATGAGCCCGTTGCCGAGGATGTAAGCGTGAACCTGACACTTGGCGATCTCGATGAAGTTGCGCTTCATATCAATCGCGAGCTGGTCGGGCAGACGATTTCCAATCTCGTCGACAATGCAATTAAATATGCGGGCGGTGATGAGCGGACCGCGACCGTGAGCCTTTCGATGGAGCGTGATTCGGACCGGGTCCGCATCATCGTTGCCGATAACGGCCCCGGTATTCCTGAAGAAAAACGCGAACAGGCAACGGAACGGTTTGTTCGCCTTGAGGAAAGCCGCACTCAGCCCGGTTCGGGACTCGGTTTAAGTCTTGCCAAGGCTGTGATGAAATTGCACGGTGGCGCACTTCGTCTTGAAGGCAATGATCCGGGTCTGCGCGCTGTGCTGGAGTTCCCGTTGCCATCGGACAAGGTCGAATAATGGCGTGACTTAAGAGGGGATCATGGCGGCAGAAAACGCAACGGCACTATTCTTCGAGAGACAGATTCGTGCTTTGACGCCGCTTGATCCCACAAAGGCAGAGACCTTCTTGGCCGATCTTGTGGTACGCGCCGGCGAAGAGGAGCTTTCGGGCGTCGTAGTCTTGTTGCAAAAGGCAGAAGCTATAAGGTTCGTCTCCGCCGTTCTCGATCTTTCTCCATTCATTCGTGAAGCACTGATCCGTCATCCGCGTATTCTTGATCGCTTCGTCGCCAAATCGCCGGAGGCTGCACTAGAGGATATTCTGGCGGAAATCTCGGCCAGTGCCGCAAGTGCAGACGTGACGGAAGCCTCCCTCATGACCAGCCTGCGTGTTCTGAAACGCGAGGCGCATGTCCTGATCGCGCTTTGCGATCTCGCTGGCATTTTCAATACGGAAGCAACGACAGACTGGCTCACCGGTCTGGCTGAGTCCTGCACCGGCGCTGCCGTCCGATTTCTGCTGCTTGATGCAGATAGTGCGGGCAAGATCAAACTTCCTGACCGAAACCAGCCCGACAGGGACAGTGGCTGGATTGTTCTCGGCATGGGCAAGTTCGGTGCGCGTGAACTCAACTATTCGTCTGATATTGATCTTATCGTCTTCATCGATGAAACCAGACCCGCCATCGGCGATCCATATGAATGCGTCGAAACTTTTTCACGGCTGACGCGCCGACTTGTCCGCATCCTGCAGGACCGTACCGGCGATGGTTATGTCTTCCGCGTCGATCTTCGCCTGCGCCCCGACCCCGGTTCCACGCCGCTGGCCATTCCTGTCGGTGCAGCACTTCATTATTACGAAGGGCGCGGCCAGAACTGGGGAACGCGCAGCCATGATCAAGGCCCGGCCCGTCGCCGGGGATCGCGAATCCGGAAAACAGGTGCTGGCGGAGCTTTCCCCTATGTCTGGCGCAAATATCTTGACTATGCAGCCATTGCTGACGTGCATTCGATCAAGCGCCAGATTCACGCCCATAAGGGGCACGGCGATATTGCTGTGCGCGGCCACAATGTGAAGCTGGGACGCGGCGGCATCCGTGAAATCGAATTCTTCGTCCAGACGCAGCAGCTCATCGCTGGCGGCCGCTTTCCCGAATTGCGCGGCAATCAGACTGTGCCGATGCTTGCACGACTGGCAGAGCGGGGCTGGATCACCGAGAAGGCGCGCGATGCCTTGGCCAAGGAATACTATTTCCTCCGCGACGTCGAGCATCGCATCCAGATGATTGCCGATGAGCAGACGCATATATTCTACCGGAAGACGATGAAGGCTTTGCGCGTGTTGCTCATATGATGGGTTACGCCGATCCGGCGGCCTTTTCAGATGTTTTTCTCGATGCGCTCAAGGTCGTCGAAAAGCACTATGCGGCCCTGTTCGAGCAGGCTCCCGAGCTTGGAAGCTCATCGGGCAATCTGGTCTTTACTGGCGATGTGGATGATCCGGGCACGCTAGAGACGCTCGCAGCCATGGGCTATGAGCGCCCGAGCGATATATGCCGCGTGATCCGCACGTGGCATTTCGGGCGTTATCGCGCCACGCAATCTGCCGAAGCGCGTGAGCGTCTGACCGAACTTACGCCCGCTCTGCTCAAGGCTTTTGCTGAAACCAAGCGTGCTGATGAAGCGCTCTTGCGTTTCGATGGCTTTCTAAAGGGCTTGCCCGCAGGCATCCAGCTTTTCAGCCTGTTGCAATCCAATCCCCGTCTCCTGAGCCTCCTCGTGATGATCATGAGCGCCGCACCCCGGCTTGCCGAAATCATCACCCGCAACCCGCATGTTTTCGACGGCTTGCTTGATCCAGCGATTTTCTCGGAAATGCCGACGCGCGCCTATCTGGAAGAGCGCCTCCGCGTGTTTCTGGGACCTGCAACCGATTACGAGGAAGTGCTGGACCGGCTGCGCATCTTCGCTGCCGAACATCGCTTCCTGATCGGTATCCGTTTGCTGACGAGCTCCATTGATGGTGTGCGCGCCGGTCGTGCCTTCTCCGATCTGGCCGAATTGATGATCGGAAAGGCATTCGAGGTTGTCGAAGCTGAACTGGAGCGACGCCACGGCAAGGTTAAGGGCGCGAAGGTCGCTCTTCTCGCTATGGGCAAGCTTGGCAGTCGCGAACTTACTGCTGGCTCCGATGTCGATCTGATTCTGCTTTATGATCACGACAAGGAGACGGACGAATCCGATGGCGAAAAGCCACTGGCTCCGTCGCAATATTATATTCGCCTGACCCAGCGGCTCATTGCGGCACTTTCCGCGCCAACTGCGGAAGGCGTACTTTACGAAGTCGATATGCGGCTGCGCCCTTCCGGCAACAAGGGACCGGTTGCCACCCATATCGAATCCTTCGGCAAATATCAGCGCAGCGAAGCATGGACATGGGAACATATGGCCCTGACACGCGCGCGCCCGATCCATGGCGACGAGGCCTTTATGGATCACATTAGAGGTGAGATCGACGAGGTTCTTTCAACGAGTCGTGACTTGAAGAAAACCGCCAAGGATGTGCGCGAGATGCGCGACCTCATCTATCGGGAAAAGCCGCCTGCCGATGACTGGGATTTCAAGCTGAAGCCCGGCGGCATTGTCGATCTGGAATTCATTGCCCAGTTTGCCGTGCTGGCAACCAAGCTCGCCCGAAAGCCGCGCCCCTTGGGTACAGAAGAAATCCTGTCAGCCCTCGACCCGTCCTTTTTTGCTGATCCGGCGCTCGCCGATAATCTTGTCAGCGCACATCGTCTTTATACGAATCTAAGCCAGACGATCCGTCTGTGTCTTGGAGGCGATGCCAAACGTGAAGAATTCATACCCGGCATGATCGACCTGCTATGCCGCGCGGCGGACATGCCTGACATAAAACGTGTTGAGCATCATCTGGCAGAAGTCGCCGTTGACGTGCGGTCGAGTTTCGAGAAGCTTTTGGGTAGGTGATCAGGCGGCGTGGATTTCCGCAGTACGATTGCCGATATGGCTTGGCTTGCGATCAGGGATGCAGACCGAGACCACCGTGCCAACGCCTTCGGTCGAGCGAATGCGAAGCCAGCCGCCATGAAGTTCGGCAAGTGAACGGGTGATGGCCAGTCCGAGGCCTGAACCGGTATGGGTCTTGGTGAACTGGTTCTCCACCTGTTCGAAGGGCTGTCCGATCTTCTTGATGGCCGATTTCGGGATGCCGACGCCGGTATCCTGAATCGTCATGAATAGGGCCGAGCCGGTCTTGCGCGCCCGCACGGTGATCTGCCCGCCATAGGATGTGAACTTCACGGCATTGGAGAGAAGGTTGATCAGCACCTGCTTGATTGCGCGCCGGTCGGCATAAAGCTGCATTGCTTCTTCAATGCGCGTATTAACCGCAATATTCTTCTCATCCGTCTGCAGCGAAATCATGCGTACTGTTTCATTGATAAGCGGGCAGAGATCGATCTCCTCGCGGTCGAGTGAGAAATGACCGGCCTCGATCTTCGACATGTCGAGAATGTCATTGATGACGTTGAGCAGGAAGTTGCCGCTTGTATGAATGTCGTTGATGTATTCCTCATAACGGTCGGAGCCGAGCGGACCGAACGTGCCGGCCCGGATCATTTCCGAGAAACCGATGATTGCATTGAGCGGCGTGCGCAGCTCATGGGACATATTGGCGAGGAACTCAGACTTGGCGCGGTTTGCGGCCTCGGCGCGTTCCTTTTCCTGACCGTATTTGCGGGCAAGTTCGGACAGCTCACGCACACGGTCGCGTTCGCCTTTGCGTGCAATCGACAGGTCGTGAATGGTCGCCATCAGGCGACGTTCGCTGTCGACCAGACGTTCCTGATGCAGTTTGAGCTGGGTAATGTCTGTACCGATTGAAACGAGGCCGCCGTCCTGTGTGCGGCGTTCGTTGACTGGAGCCAGCGTCCGTCGCTGAGCTGGCGTTCGAAGGTCTGGCCACCGGCGCGATTATGTTCGTTAGCCATGCGGCGCTCGAACGTGAACGGGCGAGTATGGGCGTCGACTTCGTTGCGCGGCACACCGGGTTTCAGCGTCCAGACTGGAAGGCCAGCATATTCACTGAACTTGGAATTCGCCATGACGAGTCGATTGTTGAATCCCAAAGGATGAAAGCTTCCGAAATATTCTCGATAGCTTCGCGGATGCGCATGTCGGCTTCTGCCGTCTGCTGCGCAAACCGGTGCTGTTCGCTGACGTCGAAGGCAATGCCGACCAGATGAAGGTCGCCTTCGCTGGCAATTTCCGCGCGGACACGCATCCACACCCATGAACCATCAGCATGGCGCATGCGGAAGACGCGATCAACGTGCGAGATATCGCCCGCGGCTGCTTGTTCGGCGATGGAATAGAGGTCGCCATCTTCCGTATTGATGATTGCAGCCACATCGCCGAAGGGCAGCACTGCATCTTGCGCCTCGTAGCCCAGCATCTCATACATGGATCGCGACCAGTAAATGCGACCGCGTGCCATGTCCCAATCCCACAGACCGCAGCGACCGCGCCCCAGCGCCAGATCGATACGGCGCTGGATTTGGCCGGAAAGATCGTCGGCTTCACGGGCCCGCGCGGCTTGGCTGAAATAGGCGTAGAGAATGGCGAACATGACGCCGGTTGTGCCCGCGAAGAGCGTTATATTGAGCGATACAGCCCGGCGCCATTCGGCAAAGATGGCGCTTTCCGGTTCAACGGCGATAACGGAATAGGGCAGGGTCATCGGCTTGGACAAGGCACCGAAAGCAGGTTCACCATGCAGCATGACTTTCAGCACGCCTGCACGTTCCGCAAACAGGAATAACGGCTGCGCTTCTGCAAGGATTGTATCGACCGGCTTGCCGGGCAGATCGGATATCGGGCCGGATATTGCCACGACGGAAGACTGCGGATCGATGACGGCAAGCGTCATGCCGGATGAGGACAGTCCACGCGAACGAAATTCTGCCATCGTGTCCTGAATATCCTTGGCCGCGATCTGCGCTCCGGCATCGGTGCCGTTGGCAACACGTTCGATCATCTGTGCAAGATTGACGGTCGCCGCTGACAGAAATGCCTTATGCTGCTGCTCGATATCCTCCCGCCATGCCAGCATCGAGAAGACGCGCGCTATGCCGAGAATAATCAGGAAAATGATGATGAGTGCAGGAACGAGGCGTCGAAGGATAGGCTCGATTGAGATGAACTTGCCATAGGCCGGACCAGCAAGAAGGCTGACATGGCCCGAAAGCTTGCCCTTCCTTCTTTTCCGACTGGATTCGCAATGCGTCCCCCGCCGGCGCGCCATACGCGTCGGTGCTCGCCATATAATGGTCCCTCGTGAATTCCCTGCGAGTGAAGTGATTCGGAATACGCCACCTCCGAATGTCATCAATGAATCAAAAGTGATTCGCGCTGTCCAGCGAATTCGTTAACGAGACGTAAAAATCGGGGTTTTCATCAGTCGATTTCTTCATGAATCTCAATCTCTTAAGTGGAATCGATATTGATCTGATTCGCCTAACGGCATGAAAAGATTCACTAAAGCTGACTGTCCGGCGCCTTTGCGTTCACCAGTTTGAAATGGCTCGCCCGATCGCTGGTTAAGCAGCCGGAACGAGCGAATCATCAGGATGATCAGGATAGGTCGCGAATCAGGCGAGAGTACGGTCCACGATATCGCGCAGGTCGGTCGACAGTTTGCCCGCGCCCGAAATACGCGCCAGCGCTGCCCTTGCATGCTCACGGCGGGTATCTTCAAGCGAACGCCGTGAGCGAAGCGCCGTTAGAAGCCGCGCTGCCAGCTGTGGATTTTCCGGATCGATGGACAGGATCGTATCTGCAAAGAACTCGTAGGCCGAACCATCCTTGCGGTTGAAACCAGTTGGATTTGATGCCGAGAACGAACCAATCACCGAGCGGACGCGGTTCGGATTGTCGAGCGAGAAGAGTGCGTGTTTCGTCAGATCGCGCACAGCCTGCAAGGCTTCGTTGCCGAGGACGGCTCGCCTGCACGCTGAACCACTTGTCCATCACAAGACCATCCTTGCCGAACTGGCGTTCGAAACTTGCCAGTGCGTCCTTTGCCTCGTTCGTATCACCAAAGCGGTGCGCCAGCACGGCCAATGCCGTGAAGCGGTCTGTCATATTATCCGCATTGGCGAACTGGCGGGCGGCCCTTTGCTGACTTTTCTCATGGCGGCTCAGATAATCGAGAAGCACGTTCCGCAAAGCACGCTTGCCTGCCGCACCCGCATCCGGCGAGAACGCGCCATCCTGTTTCAGGGCATCGTAGAGCTTTGCGAAGTCACTGGCATAACGGGTGGCAATGGCATCCACGAAATCGTTTCGGCTGGAGAGGATAGCATCCGGATCGACATTGCTACCCATTTCGCGTGCGATGTCGCTTTCGCTCGGTAGCGTCAGACACAGAGCGCGGAAAGCGGGATCAAGCGTTTCGTCGGAGGCAATGTTTCCGGCAAGTTCGATAATTTTGTCGTCAATCGCCGGAGCATGGCCGCCGCGAATACGTTTGGCGCCTTCGAGCAGAGCACGGTTGAAAATACCGGTCAATGCCTGCCAGCGGGCGACCGGATCGCTGTCATTCAAGGCCGGGAATGCGCGATCATCGTCCGATAGAGGTGCTGACAGATTTACGGGAGCCGAGAACCCGCGCAACAGCGATGGAACAGGACGTTCCTTGATGCCATGAAAGATGATCGTTTCAGACGGGCGATGCAGATGAATGACGTCGCCGCGCACGTCCCCACCTTCGACGGATGTTGGAACCATATCCCCTGCCGTCTGACCCAATAAGACCGTAGGTAACCGGGATATGCATCGGTTTCTTGACGGATTGTCCGGGCGTCGCTCCCAGCGACTGTGCCAGTTCAATCGAGAAGGTTTCCTTCGCAGCATCGTAGGAGAAAGCAGCTTCCACTTTCGGCGTTCCTGCCTGATCGTACCAGAGCGCGAATTGTGAAAAGTCCCGCCGGAAACATCGGCAAAGACCTTTACGAAATCCTCGATGGTCGCGGCCTCCCCGTCATGGCGCTCGAAATAGAGGTCCATACCCTTACGGAACAGTTCAGGCCCTATGATCGTGCGGATCATGCGCACGACTTCCGAACCCTTTTCATAGACGGTTGCCGTGTAGAAATTGTTGATCTCGCGATATTCGCGCGGGCGTACCGGGTGAGCGAGCGGCCCGGCATCTTCCGGGAACTGCTGCGCTTTGAGAATTTTCACCTCGGCGATGCGCTTCACCGGGCGCGAGCGTTCATCGGCGGAAAATTCGTGGTCGCGATAGACCGTCAGGCCCTCCTTGAGGCAAAGCTGAAACCAGTCGCGGCAGGTGATGCGGTTGCCGGTCCAGTTATGGAAATATTCATGTGCGATCACCGCCTCGATGCCCGCATAGTCAACGTCGGTAGCGGTTTCAGGGTCTGCCAGCACATATTTGTCGTTGAAGACGTTGAGCCCCTTGTTCTCCATCGCGCCCATGTTGAAATCGGAAACGGCAACGATGTTGAAGACATCCAGATCATATTCGCGCCCGAACTTCTCCTCGTCCCAGCGCATGGATCGTTTCAATGCATCCATTGCGTAGAGTGCGCGGCTTTCCTTGCCATGTTCAACATAGATCGCCAGATCGACAGGCCGTCCGGACTGCGTGGTGAAGTGATCCTTTACGACGCCCAGCGACCCGGCAACGAGTGCAAAGAGATAGGACGGTTTTGGGTGCGGATCGTGCCATATTGCGAAGTGCCGGTCTGCTTTACCTTCGACCGATCCACTGTCAGCGGGGTTGCCGTTTGAAAGGAGAATGGGAGCTGCCTGCTCGTTGGCTTCAACCCGCACCGTATAGACCGACAACACATCCGGGCGGTCATAATAATAGGTAATACGGCGGAAGCCTTCTGCCTCGCACTGCGTGCAGTAAACGCTGCTTGAACGATAGAGGCCGGACAGCTGGCGATTGGTGGTTGGATTGATTTCCGTCACGACTTCAAGCGTAAAGTGCTTGCCTTCCGGCAGGTCGCTGATTTCGAGCTGGTCGGGCGTTGCGACATAGCTGTTGTCGGCGAGTTGCTTTGCCGTCGATGGCTATGCTGACGAGTTTCAGTTCGTCACCATTGAGTACCGGGGGCGTACCGGCTGCAGTGTCATCGCGACGCTCAATCGTCAGCGTCGCACGGACGATGGTTTTTTCCGGTTCCGGGGAGAAGTCCAGTTTCGTCTCGGGTATGGCGTAAGGGGTCGGACGGTAATCTTCGAGACGGAATGTCTGGCCGGTTTCAGTACGCATAGCGAAACTCTCTCCCTGAACTCTCGTTGAACTCACGATGCTGGATTCGTACCTAAAATTGCTGCCAAGGGAAACTCAATTCCTGAATAACCAACTGGCCTTTTGTGGCTGGCGCATTTCCGGCAAAAGTGCGAACCGGTTTTGCGTTGGATAATGCAACAAAACAAACGACAGGCGCTTTGCCAAATAATTTTCAGCCGGATCTTCGTGCTACTGGCGCTGTGTCACAAACAGGAATAAGGAAAACAGGTGCTCGAATACTTCGGGCTAACCTGCGCTTCATGCTTTAAGGATTTGCGTTGTGAACGCTCACACGAGCGCGCCTGTCGAGGCTGCCCATCTTGAAACGAACCCGATGCTCGGCATCGGTCTCAAAATCGCTTCCGTCGCCGTTTTTGTCGCTATGTCCACCTTGCTGAAAGCAGCTGAGGGTGTGCCGGTCGGACAGTTGATCTTCTTCCGCTCTTTCTTCGCAATCTTCGCGATATTGCTCTATCTAGGGTGGCGTGGGCAGCTTTCAGGCGTGTTCCGTACCCAGAACGGTTTCAGCCATTTCTGGCGCGGGCTGGTGGGCGTCTGTTCCATGTCGATGAGCTTTTTCGCTCTCACCAAATTACCGCTGCCTGAAGCGATCGCGATCAATTACGCCTCGCCGTTGATTACCGTCATCCTCGGTGCGGTCATCCTGCATGAAGTTGTACGGTTGTACCGCTGGAGTGCAGTGCTTATCGGGCTTGGTGGGGTGGTGGTCATCATCTGGCCGCGGCTGACGGTATTTTCCGGTGGTGGCATTGGGCATGACGAGGCCATGGGTGCGTTTGCTGCTCTTGGTGCGGCTCTCTTGTCTGCGGTGGCGATGATGCTTGTACGTCGCCTCGTGCAGACGGAACGTACCTCGACCATTGTGATCTACTTTTCCATGTCCGCGAGTGTCATCTCTTTGGCAAGCTTTCCGTTCGGCTGGATCGTGCCGAACTGGTCGCAGCTTGCCATGCTGGTAGGAGCCGGTTTTGCGGGAGGTGTCGGCCAGATCCTTCTGACCGAATGCTATCGTCATGCGCCGATGTCGACGATTGCGCCCTTCGAATACACGTCGATGCTGCTGGGGCTTGCTATCGGGGTTCTGCTATTCGGTGACATTCCGACCTTCGAAATGCTGGCTGGCAGTGCCATCGTCATGGCGGCAGGCGGTTTCATCATTTATCGCGAGCACAAGCTTTCCATTTCGCCCCACAAGATCAATGCACCGCAGACACAGTAGATTAGAGCATTTCCTGTCTCGCATGAATATTCGGAAATGCTCTATCTGTTCGTTTTGCGCATATCTTTATCCCGAAACTGGTTCCCACTTTCGGGAGACATGCTTGTCTTATGATTTTCGTGCTTCTTGGTGAGATTAAGAAGCGCCGGCACGGGTGACAGCTCTCGTTGCGTGCCGGTTCACCCCGGACATCAAGGTCGCTGGAAAAGCGTCAAACGTCGCCATAACTGCCATCATGCGAAAGCTCGCCGTGCTCGCAAACGCTCTGCTGAAAACAACAGAAAACGGACGCCAAAACCCACTTGATCAAAACCGATACTCTAGCTTTGACCGGGTGTGCCTTCCGCACGGGGATCGAGCTGCATGGTTTCCGGCGTGGACTGGCCGTCCGGCGTATGGAACTTGTATTCGGTCTTCTGATCACTGATGGCCGGGCGCTCGAAGCGACGGATACGCCAGAAGGCATGCAGGCCGTATAAGCCGTAGGCGATAGCCATGGTTACGAAGAAGCCGGATGCACCGATCAGATCCATCAGCGGGCCGGAAAGGGCTGGTCCGATGACACTGCCAACGCCGTAGATAATCAGCAATCCACCGGAGACCTTCACGAATTCGCTAGCATCCGCATAGTCATTGGCGTGAGCGACGTTGAGGCTGTAGATCGGATAAATCACCGAACCGAACAGAAACATCATGGCGTAAAGCGCATAAGGTGAGGTGGGGTGGAACAGTACCATCACCATCGACAAGGCAAAGCCGATGACACCGGCGATCACCATGACATAGCGACGATCAACGAAGTCCGATCCCCGTCCGAGCGGGTACTGGAAGATAGCGCCGCCGACCATGGCGCAGGCAAGCATTGTGGCGATGCCGAAGGTCGAAAGGCCGTTCATCTCGCCGTAAATAGCGGCGAGAAAGTTCAGTGCCTGCCTGCAACGATACCTGCAATCAGCGAGCCGACAGCCGCAGCAGGCGATCGCCGGTAAAGTCCCTTCAAATCGAGCGAAACCTGCGTCAGTGGATTGGGTGACTGCGCGCTTGAGAGGGCGGTTGGAAGCAGTGCACTTGCATAGATGATGGCGCAAATGATGAAGAGCGTCTGCGTTCCCGCATCGCCGAACGGCAGAATGTACTGCCCGCACAGTAGGCCCAGCATGGTGATGATCATATAGATCGAAAAGATGCGGCCGCGTGATTCATTGGTTACGCGCTCATTCAGCCAGCTTTCGATAATCATGTAGCTGCCTGCGAGCGAAAAACCCGCGACGCCACGGAAGATCATCCATGCAACGGGATTGACGACCAGTGCGTGGAAAAGCAGTGCCATCGAAAGCAGTGTCGCCAGTGAAGAGAAGACGCGCACATGCCCGACGCGCCGCACCAGATGGGGCACCACGATACAGCCGATCGTGAAGGCGAGGGAATAGCTCGTACCCATCCAGCCGATGGTTGTGGTCGACCAGCCTTCCATGCCACCGCGCAGTGGCAAAAGAATACCCGCAAGGCCACCGGCGAGCAGCATCAGAAAGGTGCTTGCAAGCAAAGCGGCTATGGGCAGGAGCTGGCCAGCCATGAAAAACTCCACAGTGAAATCCCATGGGGAAACTGAATTTAGGGCTACTTGTCGCCGAAAGGCGGTTTGGCAAGCGGCGAAATAGAACAAGTTTGCGGCATGTTGGTGACAATGCCGCCTGCGCCGCCTGCCGATGCCACTGAACTAAAAAGAAGAATTCAACTAATCAATTCGGCCAATTTCAGCTTCACTGCCAGAAAATCGCGCCATGCAAAACGCTTTTGCGCGGGCGTCCTGAGAAGATATGCCGGATGCAGGGTCGGCATGACGGGAATTTCGAGTCCGGAGGGCATCCGGTGAACTTTCCAGTTGCCGCGCAGGCGAAGGATGCCTTCCGTCGCGCCAGTGAGTGCCTTGCCCGCAGGACCGCCAAGTGCAACCAGAATTTTCGGCGCAGCAAGCTCGATCTGTCGCTCAATGAATGGCCGACAGAGTTCCGTCTCAAGTGGCGTCGGCGTGCGGTTGCGGTGGACGCCACGGGATCGTGTTGGCGATGTAAACGCCTTCTCGCTTCAGCCCGATGGATTCGATCATGCGATTGAGAAGCTGGCCGGATTTTCCGACAAACGGTAATCCTTCCATATCCTCATCCCGTCCGGGCGCTTCGCCGATGAACATGATGTCGGATGATGGATCGCCATCGGCGAAACAAAGATTCTTCGCCGTGAATTTCAAGTTGCAGCCGTCGAATGCAGCGAGTTTCTCCCGCAATTCCTCCAGCGTCGAAGCCTGTGCAGCCGCCTCGCGTGCGAGCGCAATCTGTGCCGTATCGGGAAGGTCGGCTGCGGCTTGAACAGGCCTGCTTGTGGGAGCGGGGGTTGGGGCAGGGCGCGGTTGTTGCTGACGGCCACGCTCAGGCGCATTTGATATTTGCGCGGCTGGCTGCGAAGGAGCCGGGCGCTGAGGCTCTGCAAAGCGATCTATCGGCGTGTCGGAAAGCGGCATGTCAACGCCTGCATCCGCATAGAAGCGGAGCAAACCATCAATATCCAGCGTTTCGCGATCATCAGCCATTATAGTACCTCAACTCTGAGGTGGCGAACTTTTCAAGTGAATGCAAGAGCCGATTGGGATTTATGGCGTGTTTCGACGGTTAGTGACAATTCATATCCGATTTCACACCGTATCCAAGCTAGGCCAGCTATGGCTCTCTTGCTCATGATATGCCATGAAGCTATGCTCCTTCCGCCGTCACAAACAAATCTTCATCGCGGCTTCTTGAACGGAATTAATTTGACGTTTACGTTAAGGTAAATAAACTTGAGGACGTAGGACGCCTGTTTTGGACAATTGGACGCATTTGCGACAGTCTCCAACTCTGCGACAGGGTAAAGCGGAATACGGGGAAACGGCAGGTCTTTTCGTGCGCCACCAGTGCTGACAAGCGTCGGTTAATGGATATTCGCGATAAGATCATGCACAAAAACAATTGGATGCGTCGTCTGGGCTACCTTAGTGAGAAGACGATGTTACACCGGACGGAGGGATGAATGTCTGAAGCCCCAGAATATGCTAACCGGGAGCTTCCCGAACGCGAGAGCATGGAATTCGACGTTGTGATCGTCGGCGCAGGCCCTGCAGGTCTTGCTGCGGCCATCCGTTTGAAACAGGCGAATCCCGAACTGTCCGTCGTCGTCCTCGAAAAGGGCGGGGAAGTCGGCGCGCATATTCTTTCTGGTGCTGTCGTTGATCCGGTGGGCATCGACCAGCTTCTTCCGAGCTGGCGCGAGGAAGAGGGGCACCCCTTCAAGACGCCGGTTACTGCCGATCATTTCCTTGTTCTGGGGCCTGCAGGTTCCGTGCGCCTGCCGAATTTCGCCATGCCGCCTTTGATGAGCAATCATGGCAATTATATCGTGTCTCTCGGCAATGTCTGCCGCTGGCTCGGCACAAAGGCCGAAGAACTCGGCGTGGAAATCTATCCGGGCTTTGCAGCAACCGAAGTGCTCTACAATGACGAAGGCGCGGTCATCGGCGTCGCGACTGGCGATATGGGCGTCGAACGCGACGGGACGCATGGTCCGAATTATACGCGCGGCATGGCGCTGCTCGGCAAATATACGCTGGTCGGCGAAGGCGCGCGGGGTTCGCTTGCCAAGCAGCTGATCTCGAAGTTCGCTTGATGAGGGCCGCGAACCGGCGAAATACGGTATCGGGCTCAAGGAGTTGTGGCAGGTCGATCCTTCCGGGCACAAGCCGGGCACGGTTCAGCACTCCTTCGGCTGGCCGCTCGACATGAAGACCGGCGGCGGCTCGTTCCTCTATCATCTCGAGGACAATATGGTTGCGGTCGGTTTCGTGCTCCACCTCAACTACAAGAACCCGTATCTGTCGCCCTTTGAAGAGTTCCAGCGTTTCAAGACGCATCCGGCCATCAAGGATGTCTTCGAGGGTGGCAAGCGTCTTTCCTATGGCGCGCGTGCGATTACCGAAGGTGGTTTCCAGTCGGTGCCGAAGCTCTCATTTCCCGGCGGAGCACTCATCGGCTGCTCGGCTGGTCTGGTCAACGTGCCGCGCATCAAGGGCAGCCACAATGCGGTTCTTTCCGGCATTCTCGCTGCCGACAAGATCGCCGAGGCAATTGCCGCAGGACGCGCCAATGACGAGCCGGTCGAGATCGAGAACAATTGGCGTTCGAGCCTGATCGGAACGGATCTGAAGCGTGTGCGTAATGTCAAGCCGCTGTGGTCGAAATTCGGCACGATTGCTGGTGTGGCGCTCGGTGGTCTCGATATGTGGACCAACCAGCTTTTCGGTTTCTCCATCTTTGGAACGCTGAAGCATGGCAGGACCGATGCACAGTCGCTTGAGCCAGCCGCGAAACACGCGAAGATCGAATATCCGAAACCGGATGGCGTTCTGACGTTCGATCGTCTGTCGTCGGTGTTCCTGTCGAATACGAACCATGACGAGAACGAACCTGTGCATCTTCAGGTCCGTGATATGAAATTGCAGCAGATCTCCGAACACGACGTCTTTGCCGGTCCGTCGACACGTTACTGCCCTGCGGGTGTCTATGAATGGGTGGATGCCGACGGCAACTCTGCTGCCGATCCGCAGGCAAAGGACGTGCGGTTTGTCATCAACGCTCAGAACTGTGTGCACTGCAAGACTTGCGACATCAAGGACCCGAACCAGAACATCAACTGGGTGCCGCCACAAGGCGGCGAGGGACCTGTTTATGTAAACATGTAAAGAACAAGGCGGTCTGAGACCGCCTTCAGACCACTGACAAACCCGTCGATATTTTCGGCGGGTTTTGTTCTTGGGACTATGCTGTTTTCGGCGGCGGAGTTTTGACGCCGATCGAGAAGGGTGTATCCAGCTCACGCGATGGCCGGTTTTGGCCCTTTGGTGAGCGCCATTGCGATCTTCTTGATGTTCTGGGCACTCGCGGCCAGCAGGCATTGCCATTTGACCTTGATGAGGCCACGGAACCCGGCATAGCGATGTCCATGCAACTGCTTGGCATCGGCAAAGGAACGCTCCACCGTCTCCTTGCGTCGTTTGTAGATGGCCTTGCCCCAAGGCGTGAGGCGGTGGGTGTCGGTGCGCTCGCGGGCATCGGCCCACACATGGCGGGTGATGGTGCGTTCCGCCCCGGCGTTGCTGGTGCAGGAGGCGAGAAGCGGGCAGTCGCCGCAGATGGCCGGGTCGGAGCGATAGTGGCGATAGCCGTTGCGGTCGGTGGTGGCATAAGTCAGGAGTTGGCCTTCAGGGCAGCGGTAGCCGTCAACCGCGCCGTCGTAGACGAATTTCGACTTGCGCATCATGCCGGGTTTGGGCGGTGTTGGATTGCGATAGCCGGTGACACCGAGGATGGCGCGCTCCTCCAGTCCCCGGCGATGCCGGATGTGGTATAGCCGGCATCGAGCCCGACGGCACCGACAGCAAAGCCGAAGCGCTCACGCTGCCGGTCAAGCCGCCCCGTGTAGACGATGCTGTCATGGACGTTTGCCGGGGTGACATGGGTATCGGTGATGATGGCAAGCCGGCCGTCCACCGTGCGATGGTCGAGATAGAAGAAGCCCTTCGGCTTGCCGTCGCGCACCATGTAGCCGCTGTCAGGATCGGTGCGGCTGACCTTGGTCTCCGTCACCTGCGGCGCGTGCTCTTTTCCTTCAATGGCTTCTGGCCGTGCAGCGCCCGCTCGGCCTCGATCGCCCTGTCGAGAGCGGCCCAATAGTCGGCGCGCGACTTCTCGATCATGGCCAGATCATACTTGCCCTTGTTGGCATTGGCCTTCAGATGGGTCGAGTCGGTATAGAGCACCGTCCCGTCGACCAGCCCATGGCCAATCGCCTGTTCGACGATATGGTCGAAGATGTCCCGGGCCACCGATGCGTCGTTAAAACGCCGGCGGCGGTTCTGCGACAGCGTCGAGGCATCGAACACACCATCGGTCAGCTTCATCCTCAGAAACCAGCGATAGGCGACATTGACCTCGATCTCGCGCACCAGCTGACGTTCCGAGCGGATGCCGAACAGGTAGCCGATGAACAAAGCCTTGAACATCAAGGTCGGATCGAGCGCCGGGCGGCCGTTGTCGGCGCAGTAAAGTCCGGCAACCCGATCATGGATAAAGGAGAAGTCTATCACCGCATCGATCTTGCGAAGCAGATGATCCTTGGGCACCGGGCTGTCGAGCGTTACCATCTCGAGAGCCGTCTGGGACGGAGCAGGTTTCTTCAACATGACCCACTGAATCACAAACCCCTGAACAAGGCCGGGGTTTGTCAACAGTCTGAAGGCGGTCTGAGACCGCCTTTTTTTATCGCAGCATGACGGATTGGGTTTCGGGTTCCTCTTCATCTGGCCGAACGGGCGGTGGAACGGAAAAATCGAGCCGCACTGGCAGATGATCGGAGCCGGCATCTTCGCGAGCGGAAACCTTCGCTCCTCCGATTTCAGGGCTTACGAGTATCTGATCAATTGGCAGGCCGATATAGGGCGCGAGCGTAACAGGCAGCAGATGCGTCATCCACGTGCCGCCAATACCGGTCATATGGCGGGTGCCGGAAGCATGTTCGACACGACGGACGGCATTGCTCCACGGTGCCGCATTGAAATCACCAGCGACGACCAGTGGGCCTTTCAGCTTCTGCAGTTCCGGTTCGATGTAGCGGAGTTGATAAGGCTGCCAGCGCGGCCATGGCCATGAAAAGTGCAGTGCTGCGACATGCACGGTTGTTCCACCGAAATTGATCGGCGCAATTGCGAGCAAACCATCGCCGACGCAGGCCGTCTGCGCATCCCGCTGAAAGGCCGCTTCGACAGGATGCCCACGCCCCATGTGTTGGGATCGTCAGCACAATTGAGATGGTAGGGATAGGAGCCCCGGAGAATGGTGAGCCACATGGTCCATTGGTCGCTCGCTTCCTCATAGGTGACGACGTCCGGCTTCTCCCGCGCGATCATCTGGAGAAGGCGTTTCGGCTCGGGATTATCTTCGCGTAAATTGATCTGGACGAGACTGTAGCGTGCGCCGCCTTGTTCCTGTGCGTGGGCGCCCGTGGAATCGCTCAAGAAATCGCGGGCGGCACCAATGGTTGTGCTGAGTGCCATGACGGCAAACAGCAGCAGCATCGCCGCCTCGCGTCGCATTTTGGTGAAAAGCAAGGGAACGGTCAGCACCGTCAGCAAGACGGCGAGGTGGGCTCTGAAGTGCGAGAAAGAATCGAGAGCCGGATGCACCGCTCCAAGAAATCCTAGTACGAGCGGGACCGACAGCGCGACAGCAGCCAGTAGCAACAGGAATGAAAGGTTTTCATGGCGTTTCGACATGAAATGCCTCTAGCTATTGAATACGGCGCGATGATGAAGAGGAAGGCAGTATGTTGAGAACGTCAGTTGTTCCCGACCGACAAGTGCCCCACTGCTTGTTGCCCTAACTTCACTGGAAAGCCGTCTCGTAGAAGCTACGGAGCTTGCGGGAATGCAGCCGCTCGTCGGGCATGGCAGCGATTTTTTCCATCGCGCGGATACCGATGCGCAGATGCTGTGCGACCTGCCTCTTGTAAAACTCGGTAGCCATGCCCGGCAGTTTCAATTCGCCGTGCAGCGGCTTGTCGGAAACACATAGCAGGGTGCCGTAAGGCACACGGAAACGGAAACCATTGGCCGCGATAGTGGCGGATTCCATATCAAGCGCAACGGCGCGCGCCTGCGAAAGACGTTGCACCGGGCCGCGCTGGTCGCGCAGTTCCCAGTTGCGATTGTCGATGGTTGCAACCGTGCCTGTGCGCATGATCTGTTTCAGGTCATATCCCTCGAGACCGGTAATTTCCTCTACGGCTTCTTCCAGTGCAACCTGAATTTCCGCAAGTGCTGGCAATGGTACCCAGACGGGCAGATCATCATCGAGAACATGATCCTCACGCATATAGGCATGTGCCAGAACGTAATCGCCAAGCTGTTGGCTGTTCCGCAAGCCAGCGCAGTGACCAAGCATCAGCCGGGCGTGAGGGCGCAGCACTGCGATATGGTCAGTTATGGTTTTGGCATTGGACGGACCTACGCCAATATTGACCATGGTAATGCCCGAATGGTCGGCCCGCTGCAGGTGATAGGCTGGCATCTGGGGCAGGCGGGGCAGGGCGCTGCCACTGCTTGGTTCAGTCTCGCCCGCGCGTGTAATCAGATTGCCCGGTTCAACGAACTGTTCATAACCGCCGCCGCCTTCTGCCATCAATTCGCGGGCATAGGCGCAGAACTCGTCCATATAGAACTGGTAGTTGGTGAAGAGCACGAAATTCTGAAAATGCGCCGGATTGGTCGCGGTATAATGCGCGAGCCGATGCAGCGAATAATCGATGCGCTGGGCGGTGAATGGCGCAAGCGGCATCGGTTCGCCCGGTGCGGGCTCGAAGTCGGCGTTGACGATCTTGTCGTCGGTCGCCGCCAGATCGGGTACATCGAACAGATCCCGCAGCGGATGCGTGAAGGCGTTGGCGACGGAAGCCTCGACATAGGTGCCTTCCTTGAAGGCAAAATGGATCGGGATCGGCGTCGAGGATTCCTTCACTGTCACGGTCACACCGTGATTGCGCATCAGGAGGCGAATTTGCTCGTTCAGATAATGATCGAACAAGTCGGGCCGCGTGATGTTTGCGGAATAATCACCCGGTGTCGAGACATGGCCATAGGCCAGCCGCGAATCCACATGAGCGAAGCTGGATGTGGATAGGCAGATCTCCGGGATAATAAGCGCGGTAACGTTGCGGCGGAACCTCACCTCGCGCAACCTTCTCGAACGCATCGCGCAAGAAGGCCGTATTGCGATCATAGAGCTTTTGCAGGGCGGCAACCGCCGCGCTGGCATCGTTGAAAACCTCCGGATCAACGGTCGGAGGCGTTTTGATCTCAGTCAGAAATGGATGTTCGATTCGCTGTGTCATGGCCTAGTATAGCAAAAGTCTATGACCGTGACATGACCCAGTTTATGCGATGCGTTGCAGGCTCACATAAAGCACGAGGCCGATGCCGCTCATCTGGGAATGCTGGCCAATCTGCGTGTAGGCGAATGTGGCTGCCGGACCGGTGAAAATGGCTGTAAACAGGAAAACCCGAAGGGCGATTGCGGCGATGGTCCGGGTTCTTTTCATGGCCGCTCTCCGACGGGATTCCGGGTGAATGCGGCGACAGGTCCGATTATGGGTTGATCCCGGTAGACGTTGTACCTCTGGTCAACGAAAATGCTGGCGACAGCGGCAATGCCGACGATCATCAGACAGACAATTGTTAAACGCCGAAGCATACCGGTTGGCCCCCAAAGCCGCTGTGATTTCTGTTCTCCCTCGTCAATTTAGCTGATGCGCCTGAACCCTCCCTGAGAGCATCGTTCATGTGGCGTTCAAAAATATTGATGTTCCTTTTATTGCGGTGCATGGCTCTTGTGCCTGCTCGAAAGGGTCTTATGTTTCCCATCATTGGAATGCGGGAACATGTCCCGCTCAACGTCAGGATCAGCGGGAGAGAGCCCATGGCCGAACAGACCAAGCCCATCGAGTTGTATTATTGGCCCACACCGAACGGCTTCAAGATCAGCATCATGCTGGAAGAGCTGGGCGTTCCCTACGAGGTCAAGTATGTCAATATCGGAAAGGGCGATCAGTTTCAGCCGGACTTTTTGAAGATTGCTCCGAACAACCGTATGCCCGCCATCATCGATCCGGAAGGACCGGACGGCCGGCCGATTTCGGTGTTCGAGTCCGGAGCAATCCTGCAGTATCTCGGGCGGAAATTCGGTAAGTTCTACCCGACCGATGAACGCAAGCGCGTTGCCGTTGACGAATGGCTGATGTGGCAGATGGGTGGCCTCGGCCCGATGTCCGGGCAGGCCGGGCATTTCCGTGTGTATGCGCCGGAAAAGGTTCAGTACGGCATCGACCGCTATACCAACGAAGTCAATCGTCTCTATGGTGTCCTGAATAGGCAGTTGGAAGGCAAAGAATACATTGCAGGCGAATATTCAATTGCCGACATGGCTTCGATCGGCTGGATCAATGCCTTTAAGAACTATGACCAGAACCCGGATGATTTCCCGAACCTGAAGCGCTGGCATGGGACGGTGAATGCTCGTCCGGCTGTTCAACGCGGTCTGCTTGTCGGGAAAGAAGAACGAGAAAAATCCAATCTGGCAACCGACAAGGAAGCCCAAAAATTCTCTTCGGCCAGAAGGCACGCTGAATAAGTGTTCAAAGAAAAGGGCAGCCTCAAAAGCTGCCCTTTTTTATTCCGGATGCCACTGGATATTACTGGCGCGTGAGGCTCTCGCTCTTGCAGATCAAACCGCCCATCACGCAGCCTGAAAGCGAAAGCGTATTGCCTTTAACGCTGGCCTTACCGGTATAGGTTTTGCCTTCATCCAGCTTGTTGACCTCACCCTTGTAGCTGCCGCCTGTGCCTGACATCGTGCCAATGGACTTGCCCTTGTATTCGCCGGTCTGCACCGTACCGCAGAACTTGTTGGCGCCGCAGGATGTATAGCTGATGATTGTGCCATTCGGGCGCTTCCACGTGCCGACAATTCCTTCATCGGCAAGAGCAGGAACGGCAAAAGTGGCTGCAAGCGTCATTCCAAGAATAAGTGTGCGGATCATTCTTTCCTCCCAAATCGCCGCAAATCCCGGTTCTGTTCTGTCGGGTGGGCGATGAAACCGCTGTGATGCACTCTGAAGTTTGAGGCAGAAGGCTCCTCGTCCATCCTTCAAACTTACGCAAACGTAAACGTAAACCAGTTTTTGGCGAAGCGGAAGAGGGATATTTGTGTCGCGCTCGGCACATGAAACACTGCCCTTTGTACACGCACGCCCGCATTCGAATGTTGTCTATAGTTAGCAACTGGTTTCGTTCGATCATGCGGATTTGAATCGAATTTTCGCGAAAATCCAGCAATCGGCGGCACTTGCATGTTTAACAAAATCCCAAGTTTACCCCTTGTTCGGATTTTGTTGGTTGCTCGTTAAGCATCTGGTTTAACGCGCATTTCAAACCTTTCCCGTAGATTTGAGAGCATGAACGGAACGACAGAGACGGCAGTTTCGAAGCAACCAAATCAGGCTTTGAAATAAAGACCGGACGGTTCTCGGGATTTAACAGGGACAAAGAAAATGGCACAGTTTCAGAGCTTCTCGAATACGCACAACGCAGTAGCACAGGATCGCATTCTTCTGGAAATGGGCATGAAATTTGCCATCGGCCGCGACTGCGAGATCGATGTGGTGGAAGCCCACAAATGGCTGAACATTGCCGCGATCCGCGGCAGTGAAAAAGGCTGCCCGCATGCGCAATCAGGTGGCTGCCACGATGAGCAAGGGCGAACTGGCAGCAGCGCTGCGCGGCGCGAGGGAGTGGATGACCGCTCACTGACCGGCAAGATAGTCGCTTATGAAAAAGCCGCCTTCAAGGCGGCTTCAGACTGTTGACAAACCCCCGGCCTTGTTCAGGGGGTTTGTGATTCAGTGGGTCATGTTGAAGAAACCTGCTCCGTCCCAGACGGCTCTCGAGATGGTAACGCTCGACAGCCCGGTGCCCAAGGATCATCTGCTTCGCAAGATCGATGCGGTGATAGACTTCTCCTTTATCCATGATCGGGTTGCCGGACTTTACTGCGCCGACAACGGCCGCCCGGCGCTCGATCCGACCTTGATGTTCAAGGCTTTGTTCATCGGCTACCTGTTCGGCATCCGCTCGGAACGTCAGCTGGTGCGCGAGATCGAGGTCAATGTCGCCTATCGCTGGTTTCTGAGGATGAAGCTGACCGATGGTGTGTTCGATGCCTCGACGCTGTCGCAGAACCGCCGCCTGCATAGCGGCAATCTAGGTGAGATCGCATTGCCTCACTAGAAATGTTCCCTGATTGTCGCGCTATAGCCGCCGGCGTTTTAACGACGCATCGGTGGCCGGGACATCTTCGACCATATCGTCGAACAGGCGATTGGCCATGGGCTGGTCGACGGGACGGTGCTCTATACCGACTCGACCCATCTGAAGGCCAATGCCAACAAGGGCAAGTATGATCTGGCCATGATCGAGAAGTCGCGCGCCGACTATTGGGCCGCTCTCGACAGGGCGATCGAGGCCGAGCGGGCGCTGCACGGCCAGAAGCCATTGAAGGAAAAGAGCACGCGCCGCAGGTGACGGAGACCAAGGTCAGCCGCACCGATCCTGACAGCGGCTACATGGTGCGCGACGGCAAGCCGAAGGGCTTCTTCTATCTCGACCATCGCACGGTGGACGGCCGGCTTGCCATCATCACCGATACCCATGTCACCCCGGCAAACGTCCATGACAGCATCGTCTACACGGGGCGGCTTGACCGGCAGCGTGAGCGCTTCGGCTTTGCTGTCGGTGCCGTCGGGCTCGATGCCGGCTATACCACATCCGGCATCGCCGGGGACTGGAGGAGCGCGCCATCCTCGGTGTCACCGGCTATCGCAATCCAACACCGCCCAAACCCGGCATGATGCGCAAGTCGAAATTCGTCTACGACGGCGCGGTTGACGGCTACCGCTGCCCTGAAGGCCAACTCCTGACTTATGCCACCACCGACCGCAACGGCTATCGCCACTATCGCTCCGACCCGGCCATCTGCGGCGACTGCCCGCTTCTCGCCTCCTGCACCAGCAACGCCGGGGCGGAACGCACCATCACCCGCGCCATGTGTGGGCCGATGCCCGCGAGCGCACCGACACCCACCGCCTCACGCCTTGGGGCAAGGCCATCTACAAACGACGCAAGGAGACGGTGGAGCGTTCCTTTGCCGATGCCAAGCAGTTGCATGGACATCGCTATGCCGGGTTCCGTGGCCTCATCAAGGTCAAATGGCAATGCCTGCTGGCCGCGAGTGCCCAGAACATCAAGAAGATCGCAATGGCGCTCACCAAAGGGCCAAAACCGGCCATCGCGTGAGCTGGATACACCCTTCTCGATCGGCGTCAAAACTCCGCCGCCGAAAACAGCATAGTCCCAAGAACAAAACCCGCCGAAAATATCGACGGGTTTGTCAGTGGTCTGAAGCCGCCTTCAAGGCGGCTTTTTGTTTTCTTTAGCTTGTGCCGAGATAACGACCCGGTTTGTGATTGATTGCGATGATGAGGTTCATGGCAATCGCCCCGATCAGGAAAGCGCCATGTTCTCCCACGGGATAAACAACAGCGAAGCCAGCATGATAAGGACATCGAGGCCGAGCTGTAACCAGCCGGCTCTTATCCCATAAGCGTCCTGCAGGTAGAGCGCCAATATGTTGACGCCGCCGACGCCGGAGCGGTGTCGGAAAAGTGCCAGCACTCCCATACCCATCAAGGTACCGCCCATGAGTGCGGCGAAGAGCGGGTTGACGCTTGAGAAATCGACACTCAAGGGCATTAGCTGTGCAAAGCCCGACATCATGGCGACGGCGACGAAGGTCCTTATAGTGAAAGCCCAGCCCATTCGACGCACGGCGAAATAATAGAATGGCAGATTGATCAGGAAATAGAGCAAGCCGAATTCTGTGCCTGTCGCATATTGGATGAGAAGGGCGATGCCGGCCGTGCTGCCCGTCATCAGCATTGCCCGGCTATAAAGCGTAATACCAAGCGCGATGAAGGACGTGCCGATCAGCATTGCCATCGCATCTTCATAGAGGCGATGACGATCAAATGTGACTGCTTTCGACGCATCGATGAGCGGGGCGGCGTTATCAGTGATATCGGCCACGTGGAAACTCCAGAACAGCGAGAAGCCGGAAATCCGGCAAAAGAATTACGGTGCCGGAGCGAATTCCGGCGTGTCATGCATTTGCGCTGTACAGTTGGGCAAGCACGCAGCATCAGGTCTTGGGAGACGATCAAATATAGCAGCCGATTCGACGCTTCGCACGGCTTGAAATATTGTTATTTCAAGGTCAGCTTTGTGGATTTATCCCAATTGCGGTGGCTGTTTGTTTTGATTTATTTCGCATGCCATTTGCGTCAGTAAGCGTTCCACGTCACGCGGACTGGACAAATGGAGCTTGGTGAGATGCTGGGGCGCAGTTTCCAGAAAGGCCAGTGCGCGAATGCGACCGTTCTTGCGATAACCTGCCACCCATTTCAGGAAGTTCCAATCGAAGCGCTCTACGCAGCCTTCCGCCATGTCGGGACGAGAGTGTCCGTAATGCATTATCGTTCGCTTCAGGACTCGCCACAGCCGGCGGGTTGTCGATATATCGAGAAAAACGAGCATATCGGCCCGCGAGGCACGATAATTCATAGTTTCGCTATGATTGCCCTCGAATATCCATGTGTCCTGATTGGCCGCTTCGATGGTGAGACGACCGATCTGGTCACGCGGGCGCATCGTCCAGCCCGGCTGCCAGTAGAGGATATCGATATGAATCACCGGTAAGCCGGTAATGTCGCCTAGCTTACGCGCAAGACTCGATTTTCCCGAACCGGCACCGCCTATGATCATGATCCGCTTTAACACCTGCGCCGTCCCCGGATTTTAACTCTGGTCGAATAAAAATCGGACATGGGCGGGAAGTACTATAATTTTACTTCTTGGTACCTGCATGACCATAACGAGCAAAGAAAGCTCGTTAGAAAATTTGTATTGGATATGAAGGTAATATTGATCAAATGATTGACAGTCAACTTTGCGGAGCGCAATGTTGGCGTATAATCGGAACGGCTGAGAGCAACAATGACATCTACCGTTCCTCTATATTAGTAAGATCACTGGGTTTAAAAGGTGCCAAGTGATCGAAAGAGCTGCATTCGATAGGGAGTGACAAGATGTCAATTCGAACCATCACCGCCATGGCCGGCACAGCCATCATCATGAGTGCTGCAGCATTTGCCTTTTCATCGCCCGCCAATGCCCTGACGATGAAAGAATGTAGCGCAAAATATCAGTCTGCCAAAGATGCTGGCACACTTGGCGACATGAAATGGAACGATTTCCGCAAGGCGCAATGTGGAGACGGCGCAGATGCCGCCGCAGCACCGGCAGCTCCAGCCAAAAAGGCAGCTAAGAGTGCAGCCGCTCCTGCAGCAGATGACAGCGCCAAGGGCCTGACAATGAAGGAATGTAGCGCGAAATATCAAGCTGCTAAAGATGCAGGAACGCTTGGCAACATGAAGTGGAACGATTTCCGCAAGGCGCAATGCGGTGCAAATGCGGCCACAGCTCCTGCATCTGCTTCTCCGGCAAAGAAGACGGCGAAAAGTGCTGCTGCTGATGATAGCGCCAAGGGTTTGACGATGAAGCAGTGCAGCGCCAAGTACCGGGCGGCAAAGGACGCCGGTTCTGACAATGTTGCAAAATGGAATGATTTCCGCAAGGCTGAATGCGGACCCGGGGCGGATCCAGTTGCCTTCAGCACCGATGGTAATAGTGAACCAGCAGCCCCAACGGTTGCAGCGCCCAGAGGCGTCAAATTTCCAACGGCGGTTTCTGCAAAGTTTTCGAATGAATCAGCTGGCAAGGCTCGTATGCACACCTGCCTCGAGCAGTATTATACGCTGAAAGATGCCAATGCACTGGGTGGTTTGAAGTGGATACAAAAGGGCGGCGGTTACTACAGCCTCTGCAATGCACGCCTGAAAGGCAATTCCTGATCTGATCAGGACAAACTAAAGAGAAAGGGGCCTTTCGGCCCCCTTTTATCTGGCTCTTGAAAACCAGCCCGTCGTTGCAACGACAAGCCAACCGAGAATCATCAGCGATCCGCCGGTCGGTGCGGCCATCGGAAACATTCGATCGTCCATTATGTCACGAATGAAGAGATCACCGCAGAACAAGGCGAGACCGATGACAAGCAATATCCCGCCCAGATAAGCGGTACGGCTGCCCGGTATGATGAGCGACAACACCAGAAATGCGGGCGCATGGCCGAGAAGAAGCGGGGCAATGTTACCCAGATGATTGTCCCCGCCATGGGCCGCTCCCGCATAAGCAGCGATCGCAAGGGCGCCACATAGCCCGGCAAGCGTGCTGAAAAGAATGTTGGGAGGTCGATTATCGAATCGAAACTGCATATGGGGCTCCACCGTTCAGGCAGTTTTGCGAGTATTTGCTTGTTTCCGGGCGTCCTCCAAAGCGGCAGGAAGGGCTGCTTCAAAAGATCGAGCTGCTCTTCAATACCGACACTAACGCGAATGCAACGATCCAGCAGGGGGCGCCGGGTTTGCGCACAAAGATGTCACGCGCGATCAGCCCGTTGAGAACTGCCGTGGCGAAAGTTCCATCCTCACCGCAATCGATGGCAACAAAATTCGTGGCAGATGGGATGGTCGAAAGACCATTTGCCTTGGCGATTGCGGCAATGCGGTTTCGCCCGGCAATTATTCTAGCGACTACGTTGCGCAGATAGGCCTGATCCTTGAGGGCCGCAATAGCTGCTGCCTGCGCAAGACGGTTCACTGCGAAATGATCGCGAATCTTGTCGAAAGACTTGATGGTTTCGGCGCTGCCGACAACATAACCGCAACGAATGCCCGCCAGACCATAGGCTTTGGAGAAGGTGCGCATCCGTAAAATGTTACGGCGGTCGGTTTCAAAAGGTGGGAAGGCGGACGCAGGCCCTGTTTCGCAATAGGCTTCGTCCAGAACGAGCATGGTGGTTTCCGGAACGCGTTCGATGAAGGATTGAATGTCCGAACCCGCATGCCGGGTTCCCATCGGGTTGTCCGGATTGGCGAGGTACAAAATCGCTGCATTCTTCTGGCATGCGGCATCAAGCAGGCCGTCGAGGTCCGATTTATCGTTGATATAAGGCACAGTGACCAGTTTTCCGCCATAACCCGCAACGTGGTAGTTGAAGGTTGGATAGCCGCCCAGCGAGTTGATGACGCTGTCACCGTCCTGAACATATTGTCTGACTGCCAGCCCGAGTAAGGCATCGACACCTGCTCCCGGCATAATGTTTTGCGGCTTTACGCCGTGATGCGCGGCAATGGCATGACGCAGTTCATAGTTTTCGGGGTCGCCATACTTCCAGATTTCGCTCGCTTCGGTCCGAATAGCATCAAGGACAGACGGCGCTGGACCAAAACTGCTTTCATTGGCGCCGATTCGAGCCGAGAAAGGCTTTCCGCGCTGTAGCTCCAGCGTTTCGGGGCCGGTAAAAGGAACGGTAGAGGGCAAGCTTGCGACGAGTGATGTAAGGCGAGGCGATGCCATGGCGATTTCCAGTCGATTCTCAGTCCAGCATGGTGTGAGGAGGACAGTCGAAGAGCTGGGGAGTGTCATCCCCGTCAACGCCTGTCCGACCGGAAAAGGCATAGCAACTTGCACTGGCTGGTGCCATCACAATGATTGCAGTCGATTGAATAATGCGAGCGAACGATCAGGCTTGCGGCCCGTCAATCTGGTTAAACAATAAAATTATGCAAAGTGAAGCTATCCGGGACAACACCCGAATATCGGCAAGCTCAAGGTCGCAGCCATACTGCCGGTGGCTTGCAATCTAAAGCCCAATTCGCAGTGCCGAAGCCATATAGAGCGCCTTTCGATCTGATTGAATCAGATCGACGTTCCAAGCATTCATCCAAATCCGCATCTTATCCGAAACCGGCTTACCCGCGTCGGGATTGCGTTTTAGTGGACCTCGAGCACTTTCACGCATGAATCGAGATCATGTGTCGCCAAATGGGCATAACGCATAGTCATCTGGAGTGTCTGGTGTCCCAGCCACATCTGAACACGACGGATATCGATCCCGCCACGGACCAGACGGGACGCGCAGGTATGACGTAGAATATGCGGAACGACCTGATCGTCTGTGCCAAGACCGACTTCCATCTTCGCTTCATTCCAGATCTGGCGGAACCGGACCTGATTGAGCATGGAAAAGGGGCCTTTGAGCTTCTCATGCGGGATATGTGCTGCCTTGCGGGCACGGCGGGTGAGGGGGACAGTGCGGCTGCGATTTGATTTGGTGAGCCAAAACGTAACGCGCTGATCCTGAATATCGTTCGGTGACACCGATTGCTTCTCCAAGGCGGCAGCCTGTGTCGACAAGGAAAAGTGAAAGCCGATAACTATCTTCACAGCGAGACTTGATCGCTGCGAAAAGGCGCTTTTCTTCCTCATGTTCAAGGAATCGAATACGTCCTACACGCTCCTTCTGCCGGACGAATTCCGGTAGATTGAAGATATCTCCCATCTTGTGTGCCTTTCGCAGCAGCTTGCTCAGCGCAGCCATCTTTCTATTGATGGTTGCATTGCTGTTGCCACGCTCACGAAGAGAACCGACGACGGAATCAAGCATTTCCTGATCGAAACCTGAAAAGCGTGCGCCCTTCAAAATCTCATCAATTTCGCCCAGAAACGACTTCACGTTATACTTGTGTGACCCGTCATCCCACAGGATGTTGATATATTTCCCCGTCAGTTCCGCCACCGAAAATTGTTCGACAAGCCGGTGGTTCGGATTTTGCTGGATGTGTACTTTAAGTTGTAGTCGACTATCGGCGCAAACTTGTCGCCCGTGTCGATCTTCGTTTCCCCAACGACGATCATTGCACGCCCCCTTTGATATATGGGACGCACAACTAATGAAATAATTCACAGAACACAAGATAAGTGAGCTAACTTTATGCGGAGACATGATTGGACCTTTCTAAAAGACCATGTTTGCCCCCAGCTTTCTGTCGTCCCCGTGATTCCCCTCGACTTTTTGATCCTTTTCGAAATCCCCATTTCTGGAGGATCAAAATTCACGCATTCGTGAGCTGCATTTCAACTGAGTGTGCGCCAACGGTTTCCCGCTGGCGCATTTTCTTTAAGCGACGATCTGAAATTAGAACGAACGCTGGAAGCGGATCATGCCCGGAAAGCATCTTCGCCATCGAGAACCGAACGTGAGTCGTCCCACTTGGTGTAGGAAACTTCCGGGGTGATGGTGAAGCCGGGAACCAGCTGGTAAGCAACGTTTGCGGTTGCTGCGAAAGTGCCGGCATCTTCATAAGCGAGCTGCAGGTTGAAGGTAGCCTTTTCGGTTGCCTTGAATGCAGCACCACCCCAGACAGCCCAGTCGCCACCCCGGTGCCGTAGAACGAGTCGATAGCGCGGATACCACGGAAGTTGCCGTCAGCATCTGTATAGCCATAGTAGGTGTCGTCGTTGGACTTGTAACCACCCATAGCCCAGACTGAAAAACGGTCCGTGACATTGATGTCGGCGCGGATCTTGCCGGCCCACTCTTCATTCGTTGCGTCGTACGCGGCAACAGCAGCAAGCGAACCCCAGCCGCCAGCGTACTTCAGGCCGCCAACAACGTGCGGCATGTAGTCGTCAATGACGCCATTGTAATCGACATCAACGTTGTTGCCCTGCTCGAGCGATACGATGGCCGAGAAGCCATTGCCGCCGTTGAAGGTATAGCTGATCAGACCCGTGCGATAGCCGCCAGCAAGGATCACGTCGTCGTTCATGACGTTACCGAGGTAGCCCGGGAAGGTTACGAAGGCCGATTCATCGAGACCAACGCGCAGACCACCGAGCTCGATGTAGCCGTAGCGCAGCGTGCCGGTTGAGCCGGAATCGTTGCCGTCAGACCACTGGAAGCGCGTTTCGATGTAGGTCTTCAGAGTACCAAGTTCGGTTTCCGAAGCCGTCGAGAAACGAAGGGTTGCACGAGCGGTCTTGGCATAAGTGTCGCGGTCTTTACCACCCAGAATGAGCGATGCACCACCATCAGGCAGGCGCGAGAAGCTTCCGCCTCGGGCATAAACGTCGTCGCCACCCTTAACATCGTAACGAACATAGCCATGGATACGCAGGCAGGTTTCGGTGCCCGGGATGTAGAAGTAGCCAGCGCCGTAAGCATCGCAGACACGGACATATTCAACGGCTTCTGGTTCTGGTGCGACGATTGCGTCGGCAGCCTGAGCGCCGGAAGCTGCAACCAGAGCTGCAGCGGAGCCAAGGAGAAGGCTCTTGATGTTCATTTCTGACCTCCAGTCAAGAATCGGAGAATCCAGAAATTCAATAGTATTTTCAATTGGTTACTCTTTTCAAAGATTCACAATCGAAAAAGCCACAAAATCGGAGAGCAGTGCAACAATGCCGAACCGGACGCGAATGGGCACAGAATCGCAGGCAGTAAGACAAATTGTTTACGATTTTTTTTTTCTTGAAGGGTGTCGGTCGAGACAACTGGCGGAGAGGATGGGATTCGAACCCACGAGACCCTTATGAGGTCTACTCCCTTAGCAGGGGAGCGCCTTCGACCACTCGGCCACCTCTCCGGTAAGGGCGAGATAGCCGGTACGCTTTGTCATTTCAAGCGAATTGCGCGCCTATCTGTAAATTTTCCTGCGGATTATTGCACTTTATATATACGCAATCAGGAATATGCGTGAAATCGGCCACCTTTGTTGAGGGGCGACAGTTACAATTAAGGCTGGACAACGAGAGAAGATTCGCACCCAAATCAGCCAATGTGGCAGTACGTGACCGCGCTTTGACATATTCTCCACCGGAAGCCGGAAAGTCATGGATTCGCGGGCTGAACACCGTGATGGCGCCAAATATCGCGTGTTTTCAAGCGTTAAGACCCGTTAATTAGCGTTCACCTATGTTAATAAACCCTAAATAGCCTACCCGGAAACGGGCAATTTCGTGTCTTTTCTGCAACAACCCTCTCCGATAGACGCACCAGAAAGGTTGGGAGAGTGTATTCGATGTTGAAAAACGAAGAAGCGGGCGAGTATCTTCACACCCAGAAGAAGGAGCGCTTCGGGGCGACTTTTTCAAAGGGGATGGGGACAGGTTGTCCTTCAGCCAAATCAGAATGCCCAGACCCATTTTTAACTTTGACTGGAGGTCAGAAATGAACATCAAGAGCCTTCTCCTTGGCTCCGCTGCAGCTCTGGTTGCAGCTTCCGGCGCTCAGGCTGCCGACGCAATCGTCGCGCCAGAGCCAGAAGCCGTTGAATATGTCCGCGTCTGCGATGCTTACGGCGCTGGCTACTTCTACATCCCGGGCACCGAAACCTGCCTGCGTATCCATGGCTACGTTCGTTACGATGCCAAGGGCGGTGATCGCGTTTACGCTCGTACGCCCGGCGATCTGGACCGTGACACCGGGGCAAGAACGCCCGTGCAACGCTCCGCTTCTCGACCGCTTCGGAAACCGAACTCGGCACTCTGAAGACCTTCACCGAACTGCGTTACAACTGGAACGGCGGCGGCGACGGCGAAGAAGACGCATACGGCTCCAGCGAAAACAGCTCGCTGCGTTATGCTTACATCCAGCTCGGCGGCCTGCGCGTTGGTCTCGATGAATCGGCCTTCGTAACCTTCCCCGGTTACCTCGGCGACGTCATCAACGACGACGTGATCCTCGCTGGCGGCTACCGCACCAACCTCATCAGCTACACCTTCACCGGCGGCAACGGCTTCTCGGCCATCCTGTCGTTCGAAGAAGGCGGCAACGGCGACTCCGACGTTGACGTAACGCTGAGCGACTACACGCCGCACATCGTTGGCGGTCTGAAGTATGCTGGTGGCTGGGGTTCGATTGCCGGTGTTGTTGCTTATGACGCCCGTAACGAAGAGTGGGCCGGTAAGGTTCGCGGCGACGTCAACATCACGGACCGTTTCTCGGTCTGGGTACAGGGTGGCTACAAGTCCAACGACGACGAATACTTCGTTGATGGCAGCAACGGCTACACCTACCGCGGCATCACCAGCTTCTACGGCACGTGGGGCGGCGACTGGGCTGTCTGGGGTGGCGCCAAGTTCCGGGCAACCGAAAAGGCTGCCTTCAACCTGCAGCTCGCTTACGACGACACCAAGACCTTCGCAGCAACCGCAAACGTTGCTTACGAACTGGTTCCCGGCTTCACGATCACCCCGGAAGTTTCCTACACCAAGTGGGATGACGAAAACATCAGCCTCGACGGCGAAGATGCTTTCGAGGGGCATGGTCCGCTTCCAGCGCTCGTTCTAATCCCTCCGGGATTGTTCAAAAGAACCCGGCAGCATCGCTGCCGGGTTTTTGTTTGCCGATTTTACGATTGTGATCTTGCCTTTGGGGAAACTCAGTCTTTCTACGAATAGAAAGCGGGACGTGTTCGCCGCTTTGCATCCGATGATTTCCAGCGTGGAGACACCACGACATGTTTAGATGGTTTTGGCCCGGTGTAACGTGGACCGCAGCGCTGACAGCGCTTGCGCTCTGGTTTGGTACTGATCGGGTCGAGACGGATATCGCAACACGTACCGTCGGCGCACTTGCTCCTTTTATATGGACGGGCTTCGACGTCGATGGTCGCGACGTGACGCTAAAAGGCATAGCGCCCGATCCAGAAATGCAATCTGCTGCGCGGGATGCGCTTGAAAAGGTCAGAGGCATTCGGGAGATCACAGACCTGACAAGTGTTCTGCCGCTCGTTTCACCCTACCGGCTACAGATAAAGAAGAGCGCCGACGGCCTTGTCCTCTCCGGTTCTGTGCCGGACAATGACGTTAGAGACCGTATCATGACGATGGCAGAAAGCACGGCTCCGGGCCTTTCGCTTGATGACGAGATGGCCGTAGGGCGAGGCAGTCGGGCAAGCTTTGCTGATTCGGTGGGGTTTGCCTTACAGCTCGCATCTGATCTGACAAATGGGGAGATCGAGGTTTCTGATCTCAATATTTCGATCAAGGGCGAGGCTGCAGACGATGCCGGCTATCGAAAGATACGATCCCAATTGAACCAGCCGCTTCCCTTTGGCCTGAAATTGCAACGAGCCGACATTCGCGAACCGTAGTTTAAATTGCGGCGAGGGCTGAGTTGATTTGGATTCTCGTCCCCGTTAGTTTTCTGTTCGGAATTGACAGTCCGCCTGTTCGGGCCTTTCCTTTCACTTTATGAAAAGGCATAGCGGATCATATCTTCCGTTTCAGGAATAGAAGGCGGACCTGACAATGCTTTATCTAGCCGTATCGTTTTGGCCGGTTCTCGTTGCGGCAGTTCTTATCGGTGCAGGCGTTGGCTGGTTGATCGGTCCGAAGTAGCGGCGGCAAATCTGGGGTGGGGAAATTGACGGCGAATATGTTCGTCGGGTTTGAGTAATTTGGAGTACGAGGAAACCATATGCCGTTGCTGATTGTTCAACTGGCTATTCTTGTCGCCATCGCTTTCGTAGTAGGCTGTCTTTTGGGCCGGTTCGTACGGCGCAAAGGCGCGTCGGTGCCAGACCGTGAGCGCACGATCATTGCAGCGGCACATGCCACATTGCCTGTCGATCAAACGGAAGTGGCGAAACAGACTGAAATACCGGAGAAGGTTGCACAACCCGGGCGTCGCCACAGCCGAGCGGGTCAGAGAAGCCTCCAATGGAAGCCGTGCCGGACGTGGAATTCGTTGGGAACTGGCCTTCGCAGACGGAAAAGCCGGATGCTAATACGGAACCGGAACAGGATCCGGGACGTCCTAAGCTTCTGGATGCAGCGCACCATGGAAAGCCGGATGATCTCACGGCCATCAAGGGTATCGGCGGGGCAGTTCAGGGGTTGCTCAATGGGATTGGTGTGTTTCACTACGACCAGATTGCCAGCTGGAACGATAACGAATCAGCCCGGATCGAACGAGGTATAGGTTTTCCGCGCCGCGTGGAGCGTGAGGATTGGATCGGACAAGCCACGAAACTGGCGAATGCAGCAAATAAAGCCAGCGTCAGGAAATCGGAAAAGCCCGGCAGAACAGCCGCTAAATCGAAACGGCGACGGACAAAAAAGCAGGCGAATAGCCTGTTTTTTTTTTTTCATTCAGGGCATTTCTGCCATCTCGATATAAGCGCGAAATGTTCTAGCGCCGACCGTAAATCAGATCGGTCTGGATATCGGCACTTCCTGTCAGGCGAGCCTTATAGACTTCGTAATTTTCCATCACGCGCTGAACATAGTTTCGTGTCTCGGAATAGGGGATGCGTTCGATCCAGTCGACGACCTGATCGATCGGCTTGCCACGTGGGTCGCCATATTTCTCGACCCATTGGGACGCGCGACGGGGCCCGGCATTGTAACCGGCGAAGGTAAGAACATAAGACCCATTGAAACGGTCAAGCTGCTCGCCGAGGAAATGGGCACCAAGTGTCGCATTATACCCTGCATCCGTCGTGAGGCGTGGTGCGGAGAAGCTCATGCCGTTGCGGGTCGCCACGCTTTTGGCCGTTGCAGGCATAAGCTGCAGCAAACCGCGCGCGCACCAGCTTTCGAAACGGCGCCTACATTGAATTCACTTTCCTGCCGGGCAATAGCATAGGCGAGGGCCTTGCCTGATCCGCTTATATTGGCATTTGCGGGAATTGCTCCGAGCGGATGCGACAGAGCACCGACGTCTAGGCCACGCAGTGTGCATTTTGCCGACGCGAAGCGCCAGATAATGATTCTCGTTGCGCTCGGCCATAACAGCCAACAGGGCCAATTCGCCGACACTATCGAGTTCCTGTGAAAGCTGGTTATAGAGCGTCGTTGCGCGATTGCTGTAGCCTACCTGTTCCAGCCGCTTGATTGCCTGCACTGCAGGACGACCGGCAAACCGCGTGCGATCTGCTTCGGTTGGCCTTGGGTAGATAAGCTCTGGTGCTTTCTCGCTGAGTTTGCCTGCTGAAAGCTGGCCGTAAAATGTCGTGCCGAAATGGGCGGAGCGGCGATAATAGTCGCGCGCATCGCCACCGCTACCTGCTTCGGCCGACCGTCCGAGCCAGTAGAAGGCGCGAGATGCTGAAATCGGACGCGAGGAGATTTCTGCGATCTTGGCAAAATGTGGCGCAGCCGTCTTCGGCTGGTTCTGGGGCGCGCAGCGCATACCATCCGGCATGGAATTCCGCTTCTGCGGCCATTGTGGGCGATTCGGCGGCGTGGGCCGAAACCAGCTTGTAGGCGAGCTGCGGTTTGCCAAGGTCGAGCAGTTCACGTGACAGGATGCGGCGTTCGACCCACCGGGCATCAGGATCGATAAGGGCCGACGCCTGACGTGGTGCCTTGAGCATGAGGTCTGTCGCCTCGTTATAGCGTTCGGCGCGACGCAGATAGCGAATCTTCAGGAACTGATAGGCGGCGTTTCCCTGCCACGTGCGGTCGACGTCCGCTATCGCCTCGGCGGCGTTCGGAGACTTCTGTGCTACTGCCGCAAAGGCGTTGTAAAGCGATTGGGCCTGTGCCGGGCCTGCAAGCAGTTTTGCAGACTGCATACGGTCATTATAAAGAGAACGCAGAATACGGCGCTGATGATCTTCGCGCGTCAGAACGCCAGAGAACTCTTTCAGGATCTTTTGCTCGTCATCGGCTGATAAGCGCTGTGTAGTCCACCATGGTGAAAGCAGTTCGCGCGCTTTGCCCGCATTTCCAGTGCTGACATAGGAGCGGGCAAGAAGAATCATGCCTTCTGTAGTCTGCGGGCGCGTATTGCCGAATGTTGCGATTACGGTCGCAGGAGTTGGATTTTCCTTGAACAAGGCCCGTTCAGAGTTGCGGCGCAGAACCGATGTCCCCGGCCAGCCGCGCAAATCTGTTGCCGCCGTTGCAATTTCAGCGCTCGGCACACCATCAAGACCGGATGTCGCGATAGACCACGTCAGAATCTGGCGGTCAAGCGAACCACGAGGCATCCCGTTGCGGAATGCGATAGCACTTGCGGTGTCGCGGGAGGAAAGGGCATCAAGCCCGCTTTTCAGCGTTCCGCCAATTGCTGCCGGGTTTTCCATGCGGCTGACCGCTGACGTCACGACCGGATCAGGGGTGGCTGGACGCGGTTTCGGTGTCACCAGATTCATCGGCGACTGGTGTGTCGTCGTCGGTGCAAAGGGACGCGCAAGCGGGGTGGGAACGCCGGACGGCAGCGAGGATTGCGCGAGCGAAATAACCGGCTGCAGAGCAACCGCAACAAAGCAACTCGCGAGGAGAGCTTTTCTTTTCAGGGATATCGCTGCGACTTGTTTTGACATTGGCTAACTAGAACAAAGACTTGGTTGATGTGCAATATGTTGTTGAAATCCGGCTTTTCTTAGCCCGGTTTTTGACTGGCGATTTCAATGATGAGGATAGGCTCAAGGAATGAATCTGTCCTTAATAAAGCGTTATCGCTTAGGTGTTACCGCATCTTGGTTGTTTCGGGCCGCCGATGTTTCTAAAGGCAATCGAGCGAATAGCTGGTGGAGCTTGGGGATCGCTTTAAATTTTGTCGCAAAACTGCCGTATTGCCCTTGTTTTGCCTGTATACCCCGCTTGCTCCACTCGTGTCGCAAGACTATTGTGCAACGCCTCAACCCGGTCAGAAGCCCCGGGGTGATCCCAAGCTGATCGGTGGAATGAGGTCCAGTCTTTCTTTTTCAGGAGTTCACTAATGCTGAAGGGCTCAATTACCGCGCTTGTCACGCCATTCGATTCCGAAGGAGCGTTCGACGAGAAAGCCTTTCGCGCATTTGTAAACTGGCAGATCGAAGAAGGCACCAAAGGGCTCGTCCCAGTCGGCACGACTGGTGAAACGCCGACCCTGTCGCATGACGAGCACAAGCGCGTAATCGAGGTTTGCATCGAGGTTGCAGCTGGTCGCGTTCCCGTGATCGCGGGTGCAGGTTCCAATAATACGGTGGAAGCAATCGAGCTGGCGCAACATGCTGAAAAAGCTGGCGCTGATGCCGTTCTCGTTGTCACGCCTTACTATAACAAGCCCAACCAGCGTGGTCTCTACGAACATTTTTCGCGTGTGGCCCGCTCCATTTCGATCCCGCTCATCATTTACAATATTCCCGGTCGTTCGATCGTCGACATGACGCCGGAAACAATGGGCACGCTCGTCCGCGACCACAAGAACATTGTGGGTGTCAAAGATGCGACCGGCAAGATTGAGCGTGTATCCGAGCAGCGCGAAACCTGCGGCAAGAATTTCATCCAGCTTTCCGGTGAAGATGCAACGGCTCTTGGTTTCAATGCTCACGGTGGGGTAGGGTGCATCTCGGTGACGTCCAATATCGCGCCGCGTCTTTGCGCCGAGTTCCGGGATGCCTGTCAGGCTGGCGATTTCTCCAAGGCGCTCGAATTGCAGGATCGCCTTATGCCGTTGCACAAGGCGCTCTTCATCGAGCCGAATCCGTCGGGTCCGAAATATGCGCTGTCGCGTCTTGGTCGCGTGGAAAACGCGTTGCGCTCGCCCATGGTGACTGTGGAAGCCGCGACGGCAGAGAAGATCGATCAGGCCATGAAGCATGCGGGTCTGGTCAACTGACCCGTCAAGTTTACCGCTTTTGCTGATTTTTACGCTCCCGTAGCTTCGGGAGCGTTTTCATTTCAGGCATTGCACATTATATGGTGCCATCATGAACAAGCCCAAGAATTCTCCTGTGCGCAAGATCATCGCGGAAAACCGCAAGGCGCGCTTCAATTTTGAAATTCTAGATACGCTCGAAGCCGGTCTCGTCCTGACCGGCACCGAGGTCAAGTCGCTGCGCGCCAATCAATCCAACATAGCGGAGAGCTATGCGAGCTTTGAGAATGGCGAGTTCTGGCTCATCAATTCCTATATTCCGGAATATACGCAGGGCAATCGTTTCAACCACGAGCCGCAGCGCTTGCGCAAACTGCTCATCAGCAAGCGCGAAATGTCCCGCTTGTTTAACTCGGTATCACGCGACGGGATGACCGTGGTGCCATTGAAGCTTTACTTCAATGATCGGGGTCGCGCGAAGCTGGAACTGGCGCTGGCGCGAGGTAAAAAGACTCACGACAAGCGCGAGACGGAAAAGAAGCGCGACTGGAATCGTGAAAAGGCTCGCTTGATGCGGGATAAGGGATAAAGATCAGCAAAGTAAGAGAGCGCCTCAGGCGCTCTTTTGATTCAGATAGTCGCGTACATTCCGGAATACGGTTCGGAACATGGTATCCGTCAACCGCCCGGTATTCGTGTTATAGCGCGAGCAGTGATAGCTGGAAAAAAAATGCGCAGGCTGCCAATGTCGCTTGCCCGGTCGTGACCGAAGGGATGTCGCGCAACCGGCGCGCCAAGCGCACGAACTGTCGATTGATGCGCAATCGTTCCCAGTGTGACGATTGCCTGTAGCTCGCGGAAGCGGCTCAACATTGGCAACAGGAATTGTCGGCAATTGTTGATCTCGGAGCCGATTGGCTTGTTTTCCGGCGGCACGCAGCGCACCGCATTGACGATGCTGGCATCCAGCAGGCGCAAACTATCGTCAGGACGAGCCTCGAACTTGCCAGTGGCAAAACCGAATTCACACAGCGTGCTGTAGAGCAGATCACCGGCATAGTCGCCGGTGAAGGGGCGTCCGGTTCTATTGGCGCCGCGCAAACCGGCGCCAGCCCCACAATCAGGAGCCGGACATTGTCATCATGTGCTGGCAGAAACGGCGGAACCGGTGAATTATGCCGGGAAGGCTCCCTTGCGCCGCCATTCTTGCAGGAACGCGTGCAGCCTTGGGCAGATATCACAATTGGGAGATGGTTCGGAAATCATGTCCTTGCATGAACCGGCTCGACGACGGCGTCAATAGCTATCGTCGAGATCGTCATCCCGGCGGCGAGGCGCGCGTTCCGACGGGTCGCGGCCAATCTCAGCCTTGAGCGAGACCAGATCGATGAAATGGTCGGCCGGCGGCGCAGTTCATCCGAAATCATGGCTGGCTGGGTGGTGGAGTAGAAACAACCGAAACCTTGCGCCCCTTGCGCTGAAGAGCTTCAGCAAGTGAACGGAAATCGCCGTCGCCGGAGAAAATCACAAAATGGTCGACTGTATCCGTGAGCTGCATGGCATCGACTGTCAGTTCGATGTCCATATTGCCCTTCACCTTGCGACGCCCGGTAGAATCCGTGAATTCCTTGGCAGCCTTGGTGACGACCTTGTAGCCGTTATAATCAAGCCAGTCGATCAGCGGGCGGATCGAGGAATACTCCTGATCTTCAACTAACGCCGTATAGTAATATGCACGAAGCAGATAACCGCGCTTCTGAAACGCCTTCAAAAGTTTCCGATAATCAATATCGAACCCCGGGGTTTTCGAGGCAGCGTATAAATTAGCGCCATCAATAAAAGGGCAATTTTTTCACGAGAATCAAACATCGTGCAATATATCCACTCTACGGTCGGACTGGAGTGGACCGGCGACCGCTTATTCAGTTTGTTTTCTAAACGGCGGATGGTATCAAATTTTACCAGTGCGTTTATTGCCTTCTAAGGATATATCACAGAAAAACAAGCAACCATTGGTTGTTATTTGATTGCAGTAAATTACTTATAAGGGAGTCTTGTCTCAGTAAACCCTTTCTGGCTTACAGAATATTGTGCCGTTTTGACGCGCTACAGTGTTTTATGGGGAGAATCCATGAAGTTGACGTTCTTTTGGCAGATTTCATGAGGTGAGGCACGAGCAATTCCGCTTTTGCTTGTAATTTGGCTCCACAAGCGTTATGTGGGGAAAATCCATTAAAGTTCGAGAAATGAAAGGGACCGCGCATGGCCCGCGTCACTGTTGAGGACTGCGTAGATAAGGTCGAGAACCGTTTTGAACTGGTTCTGCTGGCTGGTCACCGTGCTCGCCAAATTTCCCGGGGTGCACAGATCACCATAGACCGCGACAACGACAAGAATCCTGTCGTTGCCCTGCGCGAAATCGCCGATGAAACTCTGTCACCGGATGATCTGAAGGAAGATCTCATCCACTCGCTGCAGAAGCATGTGGAAGTCGATGAGCCGGAAGCTGCTGCTCCCGCGCAGATCACCGCTTCTTCGGATGAAGTTGTAGAGGGCATCGCAGATGCTGCCGAAGAAGATGTAGTTACTTTCGACCGTATGTCGGAAGAAGAACTGCTCGCCGGTATCGAAGGCCTCGTCGCACCAGAGAAGAACGACGACTTCTAAAGCATTTCCGCCAAACTGCGAAGCGGCTTTGCCTGAGGTAGGTGCGTTGAAATAGAGATATGGAACGGTTGCTGTATTCCAGCTTAAGCGGAACCGCTTAGCCGTCGTTCGATTTCTTTCTCTTTTACATGCGCTGCGACTTCCCGGTCGTGGCGCATGTTTTTATGCGCCAAGGTCCTGTCGGCTAACCGGTAGCAACAGTTTGGAATGCTTGTTGCCGGTTGAAATGGCCAGATGACGAGCGATTTCTGTCAAAAATTAATATTGTCGTCAGAAAGTTAAGCCTAGACGTCGAGAACCATTCGATTTTCGGCGATTTTGGGTCACAATGCCCGGTATGTTTGCAAGTATCGGTTTCGAAAGGGAGTTCTCGTAGATGATGCGCCAATATGAGCTTGTGGAGCGTGTTCAGCGATACAAGCCTGACGTGAACGAGGCGCTTCTCAACAAGGCATATGTCTATGCCATGCAAAAGCATGGCAGTCAGAAGCGCGCTTCCGGCGATCCCTACTTCTCCCATCCCCTCGAAGTCGCCGCGATCCTCACCGATATGCATCTTGACGAAGCGACGATTGCCATCGCGCTTTTGCACGACACGATCGAAGATACGACGGCCACCCGTCAGGAAATCGATCAGCTCTTCGGCCCTGAAATCGGCAAGCTCGTCGAGGGACTGACCAAACTCAAAAAGCTCGATCTCGTTTCAAAAAGCAGTGCAGGCGGAAAACCTTCGCAAGCTGCTTCTGGCGATTTCTGAAGATGTTCGCGTCCTTCTCGTAAAACTGGCGGATCGTCTGCACAATATGCGCACGCTGGGTGTGATGCGGGAAGACAAACGCCTTCGTATCGCCGAGGAAACGATGGATATCTATGCGCCGCTCGCTGGTCGCATGGGTATGCAGGATATGCGGGAAGAGCTCGAGGAACTGGCTTTTCGCTATATCAATCCGGATGCATGGCGTGCTGTGACGGATCGCCTGGCCGAACTTCTGGAAAAGAACCGCGGCCTTCTGCAGAAAATCGAAAAGGACCTGTCCGAGATTTTCGAGAAGCATAACATCAAAGCCAGTGTGAAGAGCCGCCAGAAGAAGGCGTGGTCGGTTTTCCGCAAGATGGAAACCAAGGGCCTTTCCTTCGAGCAGCTTTCTGACATTTTTGGTTTCCGCGTGATGGTCGACACCACGCAGGATTGCTATCGGGCGCTCGGTCTCATTCATACGACGTGGTCGATGGTTCCGGGCCGGTTCAAGGATTATATTTCTACGCCTAAACAGAACGATTATCGGTCGATCCACACCACCATCATCGGCCCGTCGCGCCAGCGCGTCGAACTACAGATTCGCACACGCGAAATGGATGAGATTGCGGAATTTGGTGTCGCAGCCCACTCTATCTACAAGGATCGTGGCAGCGCCAATAATCCGCACAAGATGTCGACCGAGACCAATGCCTATGCATGGCTGCGCCAAACAATCGAACAGCTTTCCGAAGGCGATAACCCGGAGGAGTTCCTCGAACACACCAAGCTAGAGCTCTTTCAGGATCAGGTCTTCTGTTTCACGCCCAAGGGCCGTCTCATTGCTCTGCCACGTGGCGCGACGCCAATCGATTTCGCCTATGCCGTTCACACCGATATCGGTGACAGTTGCGTCGGCGCTAAGGTCAATGGCCGCATCATGCCGTTGATGACCGAACTGAAGAACGGCGATGAGGTCGATATCATCCGTTCAAAGGCGCAGGTTCCTCCTGCTGCGTGGGAATCGCTTGTCGCGACGGGCAAGGCACGCGCAGCCATTCGCCGTGCAACCCGCACGGCCGTCCAAACAGTATTCGGGGCTTGGCATGCGCATTCTGGAACGCGCATTCGAACGTGCCGGAAAGCCGTTCAGTAAGGATATTTTGAAGCCGGGGCTTCCGCGTTTGGCACGCAAGGATGTGGACGATGTGTTGGCCGCAGTCGGACGCGGAGAGCTTCCGTCAACCGATGTGGTCAAGGCGGTCTATCCTGACTATCAGGACACACGCGTCACATCGCAGAACAGTCCGGCCAAGACTGGTGAAAAAGGCTGGTTCAACATCCAGAACGCCGCTGGCATGATCTTCAAGGTGCCTGAGGGCAGTGAGGATGTAGCGAAGACCGGTGTGGATGCTGTGGCGAAGCCCGGGAAAAAGGCGCTGCCGATTCGGGGGACCAACTCGGATTTGCCGGTGCGTTTTGCCCCTGAAGGGGCGGTGCCGGAGATCGTATCGTCGGTATCCTTCAGCCCGGCGCCGGTATAACGATTTATCCGATCCAGTCGCCTGCGCTGACGGCTTATGACGATCAGCCGGAACGTTGGATCGACGTGCGTTGGGATATTGATGATCAGATGAGCGAGCGTTTTCCGGCGCGCGTCAGCGTATCGGCCATCAATTCGCCCGGCTCTCTGGCAGAGATCGCGCAGATCGTGGCCGCCAATGACGCAAATATTCACAATCTCTCCATGGTGCGCACCGCACCGGACTTCACAGAGATGATTATCGATGTCGAGGTTTGGGACCTCAAGCATCTCAACCGTATCATTTCCCAATTGAAAGAAAGCGCGAGCGTCAGTGGCGCGAAACGCGTGAACGGATAGGACTAAGATGAACACCGAAGATGTGCTTGCCGTCTTCCGCGAAGCGGAGCTATCCTTGAAGGCCACTTTATTCTCACGTCAGGCCTGCGCAGCCCTGTTTTCCTTCAGAAGGCACGCGTTTTCATGCATGCCGACAAGACGGAAAGGCTCTGCAAAGCGCTCGCAGAGAAAATCCGGGCGGCCAATCTCGGACCGATCGATTATGTGGTTGGTCCGGCAATTGGCGGCTTGATTCCGTCCTACGAAACCTCGCGTCATCTGCGTGTCCCGTCGGTCTGGGTCGAGCGCGAGAACGGTGTATTCCGCCTGCGTCGTTTCGATGTGCCGAAGGGCGCGCGAGTCGTTATCGTGGAAGATATTGTCACGACAGGGCTTTCCATTCGCGAAACGATCGACTGTATGAAGGGCCTCGGCATCGAAGTTGTGGCCGCGGCCTGCATTGTTGACCGTTCGGCAGGAAAGGCAAATGTTGGCACGCAGCTGATCGCTCTCGCTCAATATGAAGTTCCGGCCTATCCCGCGGATAAATTGCCGCCGGAGCTTGCTGCAATTCCGGCGGTGAAGCCGGGTAGCCGCAACATTTAAACAAGCTCGCCAGCGGTTTTGGATACGCTGCAGGGGAAGATACACCCCTGCGGCGAAATTCCGCTTTGCGGGACGCGTTCTAGTTACCTATTTAAGGGTAACCGCAAAGACTTTCTTCCGGCTTCCACAAACAGGGTTCCATCGTGAGTGTAGCGCCTATCAGATTCGACCCCAGATCGCCTTACCGTGCGCCATGTGGGGTATGCGTGGATTGCGACGTCAGGCGGACGGCGGTTTGTGCGGCACTTGACGACGGCGATCTCGGTGCACTCGAAGCAATCATGACCTCCAAGCGTCTCGATGCCAATGAGCAGCTGGTGGAAGAGGGGAGCCGAAGCGCCGCGTCTTCAGCCTGACCTCCGGCATGTTGCGAATCTACACATCGCTTCCGGATGGACGTCGGCAGATTGCAGGATTCCTGTTCCCCGGTGACTATCTCGGTTTGGCTGACGACGAGACGTACTCGCAGTCGGCTGAAGCGGTCGTACCGTCCGTTTTGTGCGCTTTCTCCACCGGGAGATGGACGATTTGATGGAGCGTTTTCCGAAGTTGAAGGAACGCTTGCACCAGATGACACGGGCGGCTCTTCGCACGGCGCGCGACAATCAACTGGTTCTTGGACGCCTTGCGCCGGTGGAAAAGCTTGCGAGCTTCCTTCTGGTTCTGTCCGCGCGGGCAGAAAAACGCGGCGAGAAGCCGAACCCGGTACATCTGTCGATGAACCGCACTGATATTGCTGATTATCTCGGCCTGACGATTGAAACTGTCAGCCGAAGCTTCACGAAGCTGAAGACGCAGGGGCTGATCCAGCTGCCTGATGCCAATACGGTGGAGATCCTGTCGCGCCGGTCTTTGGCAGCCGTTGCCGGAATGGACCCGGACAACCTCTGATTTCAAGCTACCATCCCTAGAAACGGGGTGTGTTTCCGTTGATTCAAATCAATGCTGCACTCGGCAGAACAGCCTATTCCTGACCATAGAGATTGATGCGATCTGCATTAGAGCGCTGGACGTCCATCCGGACGCACAAAGGACGCTCTAACCTGTTGAGTTCAGGCATCGCGCTTTCCGAAAATCGTAATCGTTTTTCGGGCCGGTGCTAATGGGATCGCACTGTTCAAAATGGGGAAAACAGGTGCTGTTGTGGCTGGGAATTGCAATATCGGCTGTCATGCATGCGGGCTTCCTTGCCGCATCATGCCGTCTTGCCCCGCAGAATGTCGCCCCGGTTCCGGTGCGCGTATACCCGGCAGGGCTTCGCCGGAGCACCCAACGCTTAAGGTGGACGCGCTATGCATGAAGAAGCGATAAGACGCTACGCTGCGTTGGCGGTTCCAAGATATACGTCTTTCCCGACGGCTGCTGATTTCATGCCTGTGGGCGCCGATACGACTCATCGTTGGTTGCGTCAGATTGGGCCGGAAGAATGCGTCTCCCTTTACATCCACGTGCCTTATTGCCGGCAGCTCTGCCACTATTGCGGTTGCCATGCCAAGATGGCGGTCCGCAACGATGTGGTCGAGAATTTCTGCACCTCGTTGCTCAGCGAAATCGAAACTGTCAGCAGGAGCCTGACAGCACGGCCCAGTGTGGTCCATCTTCATTGGGGCGGTGGTACGCCCTCAATTTTGAATCCGCGCCAGTTTGCGAGCATTCTGGCCTCTCTGCGCGTTGCTTTCGATTTTGCGCCAGATATGGAACATGCCATCGAGCTTGACCCGCGCACAGTTACCCCACAGCTGGCGCAAACGCTTGCGCTCATGGGGGTCAACCGCGCCAGCCTCGGTGTACAGGATGTCGATGCCGAGGTTCAGAAAGCCATCGGTCGCATTCAGCCGATAGAAACGGTTGCCAAGGCTGCCACTCTCGTGCGGGAAGTCGGTATTGATCGTCTCAACTTCGATCTCATCTACGGCCTGCCATTGCAGACCGTCGAGACATTGCGTGAGACTTGTGAAAAGGTTGCAGTGCTCGAACCTGACCGTGTTGCCTGCTATGGCTATGCACATCTTCCGCAGCGCCGCGCCAATCAGCGCCTCATCGACGCAAGTCTTCTGCCCGATGCTGACGAACGCTTCGCTCAGGCACGTGTGGTGGCGGACAGTTTTATAAGTTTCGGCTACGAGCCGGTGGGGATCGATCACTACGCATTGCCGGATGACAATCTGGCCGTCGCTGCGCGCAATGGAACGCTGCATCGTAATTTCCAAGGCTATACGGATGATCGTTGCCAGACATTGATTGGTCTCGGGCCGTCATCGATTTCGCAGTTCCCCGGTGGCTATGCTCAGAATATCTCGGATGTGAAGCAATATTCCAAACGGGTTGAAGCGGGCGATCTTGCAACGGTTCGCGGTTATGCCATGCGCGAAATTGACCGCATCCGTGCCGGAATTATCACAGCCCTGATGTGCAATTTCCGGGTCGATCTGAACACTACAGCGCCGGGCGTGGAGTTTTCCGACGAGCTGGCCTTGCTGCGGCCTCTGGTGGCTGACGGACTGGTGGAGGTCCGCAACGGTATCATCAGCGCAACATGCGACGGCAAACCACTGATCCGCCCGGTTGCGGCTGCTTTCGATGAATTTCGCAGGGGAGACGATGCACGGCTTCAGTTTCGCCGTCTGAACTTGCGTTGGAACAAAGAGGCAGAGCTGAAGATGCTCTATCAAAAGAATGCTGCTGCACCGGGCCGTCAAAGGTCAGTAGCATGGGAGCACCGCCGTTGGGGACGTGCGGTGCTCCACTATTTCGAGCACAACCCGTAGAGCGTGAATTGCTTTTCGGGTTGTGCGTTTTTCATATGGGTCAGGCCTTGCGGTTCTTTTCCAGCTTGGGCAGGAAAATCGTCAGAAGGCCGAGCAGCGGCAGATACGAGCAGATGTTGTAAACATACTCGATGCCCTTTTGATCGGCCACGATACCGAGGACGGCCGCTGCGATACCGGCCATGCCGAAAGCAAAGCCGAAGAACAAGCCAGACACCATGCCGACGCGTCCCGGCAGCAGTTCCTGTGCGAACACCACGATTGCCGGGAAGGCCGAAGCGAGGATCAGGCCGATGATAACCGTCAGTATCGCCGTCATTTCGAGGGTTCGCGTAGGGCAGGGCAAGCGTGAACGGCAGGACGCCGAGGATCGATGCCCAGATAACCTTACGGGTGCCGATCTTGTCGCCGATTGGACCACCGATGATCGTCCCCGCAGCTACTGCACCGAGGAACAGGAACAGAAGAAGCTGCGATGCCTGCACTGTCACGCCGAAATGGCTGATAGTGTAGAAGGTGTAGTAGCTCGTCAGACTAGCCATGTAGATGTACTTGGTGAAGACCAGCATTGCCAGAACGCCAACGGACACCAGAACCTTGTTGCGAGGCAGCGGAAGGGTCTTATCCGGTTTTGCCTTGCTGGCGTTCGCAATCCGGTAGCGATTATACCAGTTGCTGACATACCAGAGCAGCATCATCCCGATCAGGGCGGCAACAGAGAACCACGACACGCTGATCTGGCCGAAAGGCAGAACAATGAACGCTGCCAGAAGGGGACCAATCGACGAGCCGAAATTGCCGCCCACCTGAAACAGGGATTGCGCGAAGCCATGACGACCGCCGGAGGCAAGCGCGCTACGCGAGCTGCTTCCGGATGGAAGACGGACGAGCCGAAACCGACAAAGGCCGCACCTAGAAGCAAGATCGAGTAGTGATGTGCCGTTGCCAGAAAGACCAGACCGACAAGTGTACAGCCCATGCCGAAAGGCAGGGAATAAGGCATTGGCTTGCGGTCAGTATAGATACCAACGAGCGGCTGCAGGATCGATGCCGTCATCTGGAAAGTGAAAGTAAGGAGGCCGATCTGCCAGAATGACAGGCTGTAGTTATCCTTCAGCATCGGATAGATGGCCGGAAGGAGCGACTGCATCATGTCGTTCAGGAAATGGCCCATGCTGGTGGCCAGAATAATGGCAAGGACAGTACTGTCCGCGCCGCTGTTTGATGGCTGCTGTGCAGCACTCATGCTCATACTACTACTCCGAAGATGAAAGTCGGTCTTCAGGCGTGTTTCCTGCAGATACCATCCGAAAACAGGAAACAGGGCCCTCAAGAAAATTACGGGGTGTTGATGAGAAACCAGCGGAAACTCGTGAATTTGACGTCTGAGCCGGCATTTGTCCGATTCAAACGTCAAATTCATTCCGCCAGCGAATGTCGCGACCCATTCTCAGCAAGCCATTAATAGGACTATTGCTTCTCGCCCGCTTTCGTGATTTGGTCCAATAGTTTCGAGAGTGGGCCAAACAATGGGTCAGAACTGTAATGAAACCGAAGTCACCGCCGGGGCTTTTTATTGCCGGGAAGCGAGGAACTGCAGAAGTTCCACGAGCAGCGTATTGCCATGCTGGAAGGCATGAAGGGGCCAGTGATTGCCTTGCCGACGCGCTATCCCGACGGTTATTTTGTGCCGCTCCACCGTCATAGCCGGGCACAGCTTCTCTGCGCCTCGCAAGGGGTGGTGTTGGTGACGACGGATGCAGGACGCTGGATGATTCCCAGTGACCACGCCATGTGGATACCGGCGGGCGTGGAGCATTCGGTCGAAATCCTCGGTGAAGTCTTCATGCGCTCAATCTACATTTGTGTTGATGCCGTCTCAGGTGTACCAGACTATCTCCACGTGGTCGGGCTGACCGATCTCATGCGGTGCCTCATAACGGATGCAACGACGCAGGACAGTACGCCGGAACCGGATAGTCGCGATGCTCTGGTGATCGAACTGATCCTGCGGGACCTTCACACATTGCCCCAACGCTCTCTGGGCCTGCCTTTTCCATTGGATCCGCGCTTGCAGAAACTGTGTCGTGAATTCGTGAAAAAGCCTTCTTCGCGCGCCACAATTGATGACTGGGCGGACAGGATGGCGATGAGCCGACGCTCGTTCACTCGGCATTTCCAACGGGAGACTGGCGTAAGCCTTTCGGTTTGGCGTCAGCAAGCGTGTCTTTTGCTGCGGTTCCTCGCCTCACGGAAGGGGAATCAGTGACAAGCGTGGCGCTGGATCTGGGTTATGATAGCGTTTCCGCTTTCACGACGATGTTCCGCAGAATGCTCGGTGTTTCGCCGCGATTCTATTTGCCGAGACTGGACACGGTTCCGTTCGAGCGCAGCGATAGTGTTGTAGTTTTGACTGAATAATAACAATTGTCTCCGCGATGGGAGAGCATTAATAGAAGCGCATGCTGTTTCAACGCCGTAATCCTCCGACCAGAAAAAAGAGCGCTTAAGACTTCTGGTCTGGCCGCGCCGCTCCTTCTCCCGTTCCTTCCGGTACGGTGGTAAGCGGATTCTGCGCATCACAGCCTCGCCTCATGCTGTCGCAGCCGGTCTGGCGGTTGGTGTGTTTTCGGCGTTCACGCTTTTTTCGGCTTCCATCTCATTATTGCAATCGTGCTGGCCTATTTCCTCGCCGGAAATATTGCGGCGGCAGCCCTTGGCACAACGCTTGCCAATCCGCTGACGCTGCCGTTTATATGGGGAAGCACATTCGAGCTGGGCCGTTTCATCATGAATGGAAGTATCGATGATGCTCCGCCAGTTCATCTCGGACGAGCGCTGGAAACGATGCATTTCGATGAAATCTGGACGCCGCTTCTGAAGCCGATGCTGTTCGGATCGACCATTCTGGGTGCTGCATTCGCCGTCGTGGTCTATTTCGTCACCCGGTTTGCTGTTTCGGCTTTCCGCCGTCGTCGTATCGAACGCCTTGCGGAAAAGCATCGCTTGCACCGCGAACAGGAGCTTCAAAAAAAGTATGATCGTCGGTATAGGCAGCGATCTCATCGATATTCGTCGTGTTGAAAGCACCCTTGAGCGACATGGCGACCGTTTCCGTAACCGGGTTTTACGGAGATCGAGCAGAAAAAATCGGACGGGCGGAAGCAGCGCGCTGCATCTTATGCGAAGCGCTTCGCGGCGAAGGAAGCCTGTGCAAAGGCTCTTGGAACGGGCATATCCCAAGGTGTGTTCTGGCGAGACATGGGCGTGGTCAATGCCCCTCCGGAAAGCCGACCATGCATTTGACTGGCGGTGCGGCGAAACAGCTGCAGAAACTCTTGCCAGCCGGAACAGGCGCCGCCATACATCTGACAATTACCGATGATTTTCCTCTCGCGCAGGCGTTCGTTATCATCGAAGCGCTGCCAGAGACGAAATAGTTGTGATTGTGACAGGTAAGCTCCTGCTCATAATCGTGCGATAAACCGGCGTTCTGCCGGCGGCCTGATTGCGTCATGCATTCATAGTCGTTATTAGATCGCGTTATCGGAAGCGGAGATACAATGAGCGTGTCCAGCAAGAGTGAGACAAAAAATCCGGTGGCCTTGGCGAAACCATCAGCGTTATCGTGCAGGCGCTGCTGCTGGCACTGGTCATCCGTACCCTTCTTTTCCAGCCTTTCAGCATACCGTCGGGTTCCATGCGCCCCACACTTCTGGAAGGCGATTATCTGTTCGTTTCGAAATATGCCTATGGCTATTCGCGCTATTCGCTGCCGTTCGGACTGGATTTGTTTTCAGGTCGTATCTGGAGTGCCGAGCCGAAGCGCGGTGACGTGGTGGTGTTCAAGCTGCCGAGCGACCCTTCCGTCGATTACATCAAGCGTGTGATCGGTCTGCCGGTGACCGCGTGCAAATGCGCGGTGGCGTGCTCTACATAAACGATCAGGCGGTCAAGCGTGATCGCATCGGCACGATCGACAATCCGGATGTGACCGAAGTGAACCGTCCTGTGGAAGTTTATCGCGAAACCTTGCCGGACGGTGTGACCTACGACACGCTTGATCTGTCGCCAAACTCCATCGGTGATGATACGCGCGTTTTCGAGGTTCCAGCAGGCCATTACTTCATGATGGGCGACAATCGCGACAACTCGCTCGATAGCCGTTTTGGCGTCGGTTATGTTCCGTTTGAGAATCTCGTCGGGCGTGCAAACATCATCTTCTTCTCTATTGCCGACAAGGCAAGTCCGCTGGAAATCTGGAAATGGCCGACTGATGTACGCTTTAGCCGACTGTTCAGTTCAGTCAATGCAGCGCCGCATACAGCTGTAACCGGAAACTGAAATGGCTTCGGCAAATCAGGCAGCAGCAATTCTGGAGGAGCGCACCGGGCACCGTTTTCTCAATTTGAAACGGCTGGATCGTGCGCTTACCCACTCAAGTGTACAGGCGCCATCGCGCGCAAATTATGAACGCCTCGAATTTCTAGGTGACCGCGTTCTGGGACTGACCGTCGCGGAAATGCTGTTCGACGAGTTTCCGGAAGCATCCGAAGGGGAACTGTCGGTTCGCCTCAATGCGCTGGTGAACGCCGAAACCTGTGCGGAAATTGCCGATGAGATCGGTCTCGCCGATCTCATTCACACCGGCTCCGATATCAAGTCACTGAATGACAAGCGTCTTTTGAATGTGCGCGCCGATGTCGTTGAAGCACTGATCGCCACGATCTATCTCGATGGTGGGCTGGAGGCCGTGCGCCCTTTCGTCAAGCGTTACTGGGAGAAGAGATCCTGCAAACGGGGGCTGCTCGCCGCGACGCCAAGACGGAACTGCAGGAATGGGCACACCAGCGGGGCAACGTACATCCTGCGTACTCCATCATTAGTCGCAGCGGTCGGACCATGATCCGCTATTCACAGTAGATGTGATGGTTAAGGGCTTCGCTTCGGAAACGGGTGAGGGACGTTCGAAAAGAATAGCCGAACAGAACGCGGCGGAAGCGATGCTTTATCGCGAAGGCGTCTGGAAGCGTGACAATTCCGCTTGATGCAAGAGTTGGCGTTTTTAAATCGAGATCGGTTATAATCAGTCAATTACGACATGTCGCTTTCGTCGGCGGTTTTGTCGTATCCGGAATGCCGCACGCAGGGGACGGCGGTGTTCTGCAAGGAAATATCGTCTGGAAGGATAAAAATGAACAATCGGACGACGTCGGGTGACGGCGAAAACGAAGCAGGGCAGACCCGTTCCGGCTTCGTGGCGCTGATCGGGGCACCGAATGCGGGGAAATCCACTCTGGTCAACCAGCTTGTGGGAACGAAAGTTTCTATCGTCACGCACAAGGTGCAGACGACGCGCGTTCTTGTGCGCGGTATATTCATCGAAGGTCAGGCGCAGATCGTCCCGGTGGACACGCCCGGCATTTTCCGACCGAAACGCAGGCTCGACCGCGCCATGGTCACGACCGCATGGGGCGGCGCGAAAGATGCCGACATCATTCTCGTTCTTCTCGATTCACAAGGCGGTCTGAACGAGAATGCCGAAGCACTGCTTTCGAGTATGAAGGATGTGCGCCAGAAGAAGGTTCTGGTGCTGAACAAAGTCGACCGCGTCGATCCGCCGGTCTTGCTGGATCTTGCCCGCAAGGCCAATGAGCTGGTCACATTCGACCAGACCTTCATGATCTCCGCGCTGAACGGATCGGGCTGCAAGGATCTCGCGAAGTATCTTGCCGAGAACGTGCCGAACGGCCCTTGGTATTATCCGGAAGACCAGATTTCCGACATGCCGATGCGGCAGCTCGCGGCCGAAATCACGCGCGAGAAGCTCTATCTGCGCCTGCATGAAGAACTGCCGTACTCGTCGACGGTGGAAACCGAACGATGGGAAGAGCGCAAGGATGGATCAGTCCGCATCGAGCAGGTGATCTATGTCGAGCGTGAAAGCCAGAAGAAGATCGTTCTCGGTCACAAGGGCGAGACGATCAAGGCAATCGGGCAATCCGCACGCAAGGAAATCTCCGAGATACTGGAACAGACGGTTCATCTCTTTCTTTTCGTGAAAGTGCGTGAGAACTGGGGCAACGACCCGGAACGCTATCGCGAAATGGGTCTTGATTTTCCAACCTAACTTATAAGACTGGCGGCCATGGAATGGCGCGATGAAGGCATAATTCTCGGGACACGACGCCATGGCGAGACAAGCGCCATCGTGGAAGTGATGACCCGTGAGCATGGCCGCCATATGGGTATGGTGCGCGGCGGACGTTCCCGCCGCATGCAGCCTTTGCTACAGCCCGGCAATCATGTGGACGTGACATGGTGGGCGCGGCTGGATGAGCATATGGGCAGCTTTACCATCGAACCGCTGGAATTTGCTGCTGCCCGCCTCATCGAAACGCCGGTGGCGTTATACGGTATCCAGCTGGCGGCCTCGCACTTGCGTCTTCTGCCGGAACGCGATCCGCATCGCGGTCTATATGAGACACTGCGGCTTATCATCCAACATTTCGACGACCCGCTTGCCTCTGGCGAACTGGTTTTGCGTTTCGAAGTGATGATGCTTGAGGAGCTTGGCTTCGGTCTCGATCTCAAGGAATGTGCCGCAACAGGCGTCAAGGAAGACCTGATCTATGTGTCGCCGAAATCCGGGCGCGCGGTCTGCCGTGATGCGGGGGCACCGTGGGCTGACAAGCTTCTGCTGCTGCCCGGCTTCGTCAACGATACTGCCGTTCGCGCGTCATCCTATGACGACATCGATCATGCTTTCACGATGACCGGTTATTTTCTGATGCGGCATGTATGGGAGCCACGTGCCGTAACACCGCCTGATGCGCGCGGCGGGTTTTGAATGCCCTTGGGCGGGCAATCAGCCCATAGATGCATTTGATCCTGTTCTCACAGGTAAATCGAAAACTTCACCTTCGAAGGCTTCCACTCCGCGCCCGACTGCACGTACGGCGGCAACCATTCGTCCGTTTCGCGCCAAAATTTTGTCTGCGAGTGATATCAGCCGGATATTCGGCGTCGCAGATGGTGACAGGCTGCGAAGAAAACCCGGCAAGCTCGCTTTCATCCGGGGCCGGGTTCAGAGCCGAAGCGATGATATAAGCCGCAGCTGTAGAACGGGAAATTCCAGCATAACAGTGGATAAGCAAAGGCGCATCCATAGACCAGCTCATCGCGAAGTCCACAAGCCGGAGCACGTGAGTTTCATCGGGGGCGACCAACCCTTCGCGCAATTCGATAATGTCGTTGAATGTCAGCGACAGACGAAGGGCATCGTATCCATCAGGCAGAGCCGCCGGGGCCCGGCTTCCAAGCGTCACGACATGGCTTGGCCGATGCAATGAGAGTTGTGTCGCCAGTTGCGACAAAGGCGTCACGATGATTCGGCTCATCGACTTTGCCGTGCCCTGTCCAATGCCGCAAACCGTGCGAGGAAATCCGTCTGCACATCTTGTGTGGGGCGCGGCGCAATATCCAGCCCTGCCGGATCGAAGCCACGTGGACGCCCGAAATATTTGACGGCCTCGGTCTCGGTAAAACCGGCGAGGCGCGTGGCTTCAAAGAAAGCTGCAACCTGATCGGCGCGCTTGATCAGCGTCTTGGGTTGGGCGGGCACGGTTATCGGCAGGGAGAAGCGCAGGTGAATTGCGTTTTCCAGCCGCGTTTCGATCAGCTTGTAATTGCCGCCCATCACCGCTTTGAAGGGCGAGATCATGTCACCGATCACATATTCCGGGGCGTCGTGCAGAAGTGAGAGCAACTGCCACTCAATGCTGGCATCGGGAACCAGTCGGGTAAATATCTGATCCACGAGCAGCGAGTGCTGCGCGACCGAAAAGCATGTTCACCAACAGTCTGACCGTTCCAGCGCGCAACACGGGCCAGACCATGAGCGATATCTTCGATTTCAATATCGAGCGGCGAGGGGTCGAGCAGATCGAGACGGCGCCCCGACAACATTCGTTGCCGGGCACGCGTTTTGCCGGAAGATCGGTCGGCGCTTGCCATCAGGCGTTACCCGCTTCAGCTTCCGGAAATCCGAACCGCACATGCGGTGGCAAGGTGAGTGTTATGGGCGTTTCACCAGCCAAAATCGGGCTGCCCGCATCTATCGCATCCTTGGCGCGATCGATGCGCACAAGCGCGATGCCGATTGTGTCAGCGGAGCTTCCTATCGTGCCGATATCGCGCCCATCAACGGTAACGGGTGTGCCCATTGGAGGGAGGCTTTCCTCGGAACGAGCCACCAGAACGCGTCGTCGCGCAGTGCCGCGATGCTGCATGCGCGACACGACTTCCTGACCAATGAAACAGCCTTTCGGGAAGGAGACGCCGCCAGTCTGGTCGAAATTGACGTCATGCGGGAAGACGTCATTATAGGCGAAATCCGCTTCGCCTTCCGCAATGCCATATTCTGCGCGCAGCTGCGTCCACGCGCTTTCATCGGACGTGCCATCTGCGGGACCGTAAATCCGGCGGACGTTCAGCTCGGTCGGAAAGCGGCTATCTCGCTTGATTGAATCATTCTGTGAAGGATGTGATTCAGTTTGCCGGGAAAACACTGACAAGTGATTCTGGCAATTGCGTTATTTCGGCCTTCGCACGCAGCCTGTAGAGGGTGATGCGCTTGATAAAATCGGCGGCAATGCTTGCCGGAAGATCGAAACGCAAGCCGCCATCAATGCGTGAAACGAGAAAATCGAACAGGATTTTCCCTTGCGGAGCGAGCAATGCTCCCGGTTTCAGGTCCTCCGGTCCAAGCTTGTCGAGATCGGTTGTAATCACGGCCTGCAGAAATTTTTCCGCCTCTTCGCCAGTGATATGAACCAAAGCCCTGTTTGAAAGATTTACCACTTCAACTGCCGTCGTCATCGCTTCGTCCTTGCCTTTCGCGCCTTCGTTACGTAAGCCCCAATGGAAAGGCTCGCAAGTCCTATCAATCTGGCAGGAGACAACAATGGCCGAAACATTCGATACGATTTTGAAGGGTGCAACCATCGTCAATCACGACGGTATAGGCCAACGCGACATCGGTATTCGCAATGGTCGCATCGCTGCCATAGGGTCTCTTTCCACACATACGGCAGGTGAGGTGATTGATTGCACCGGCCTTCACCTTCTGCCCGGTGTGGTGGATAGCCGGGTTCATTTCCGTGAGCCCGGCCTTGAACACAAGGAAGATCTCGAGACCGGTTCACTCGCCGCTGTTCTGGGCGGGGTAACCTCCGTTTTCGAGATGCCGAACACCAAGCCGCTTACCACTTCCGCCGAGACGCTGGAAGACAAGATTCGCCGTGGTCGCCATCGCATGCATTGCGATTTCGCTTTCTGGGTTGGTGGTACGCGCGACAATGCGAAGGACGTTGCCGAACTGGAACGCCTGCCGGGCGCTGCCGGAATCAAGGTTTTCATGGGCTCGTCCACCGGCGATCTGCTTGTTGAAGACGATGATGGCGTTCGTTCGATCCTGAAGAATACACGGCGTCGCGCGGCCTTCCACTCGGAAGACGAGTTCCGGTTGAAGGAACGCGAAGGCCTGCGCGTGCAGGGCGATCCGTCGAGCCATCCGGTCTGGCGCGACGAAGTTGCAGCGCTTCAGTGCACGGAACGGCTTGTGCGCATCGCACACGATACCGGCGCCCGCATTCACGTGCTGCATATCTCCACTGCCGAAGAAATCGACTTCCTGAAAGATCACAAGGATGTTGCGACGTGCGAAGCAACGCCGCATCATCTCACTTTGTCGGCAGATGACTACAAGACGCTCGGCAATCTCATCCAAATGAATCCGCCTGTCCGTGACAAGCGTCACCGCGATGGCGTGTGGAAGGGCATCGGCCAAGGTATCGTCGATGTGCTCGGTTCCGACCATGCACCACATACCCCGGAAGAAAAGCAGAAGCCTTATCCGGCTTCTCCGTCTGGCATGACAGGCGTGCAGACGCTGGTGCCGATCATGCTTGATCACATCAATGCGGGCAGGCTCACGCTAGAACGTTTCGTCGATCTTTCCAGCCATGGTCCGAATCGTATTTTCGGCATGGCTCGCAAGGGTCGTATTGCAGTCGGCTACGATGCCGATCTGACCATTGTGGACATGAAGCGCCGCGAAACAATCACGCATGAGCAGGCGGGTTCGAAGGCTGGCTGGACGCCGTATCATGGCAAGGCCGTTACCGGATGGCCAATTGGCACTTTCGTGCGTGGCATCAAGGTGATGTGGGAAGCGGAGATCGTCAACGCCAACAAGGGCGAGCCGGTGGAATTCCTCGAGGCATTGCCGCATCGCTGAAGGCAGAGCGTATTGGCGTGATTTGTCCTCTGATTGTCCGTAAGGAGGCTTTTGATCCCGTTTGCAAGGCGTATTTTCTCCCTATAGTCTTTTTATAGGGAGAACAGAAGTGTCCGCTCAAGATACTGCTTTGCTGGTTATCGACGCTCAGGAGTCATTCCGCCACCGGCCTTACTACCGGGACGGAGAGATTGGTGCCTATATTGAACGCCAGCAGGCGCTCATCAATGGCGCCAAGCGTGCCGGTATTCCGGTGGTGCAGATTTTCCATGTTGAGAATGAAGGCCCGTTCTCGGAAGCGTCGGGTCTGGTGAAGGCGATTGCGCCTCTGTCAATTGAACCCGACGCAGTTTTCCGTAAGCGTCGCCACAGCGCGCTGGTCGGAAGCGGGCTTGATGTGTGGCTGGTCGCCAATGGTATCCGTCGCGTGCTGGTTTCCGGTATCCGCACAGAACAATGCTGCGAGACGACGACACGGCAGGCATCGGATTTTGGATATCATGTCGATTTTGTCAGTGAAGCGACATTGACCTTTCCCATGACTGACCCAAGCGGCCATGAGTGGAGCGCTGCCGATATCAAGGCTCGCACCGAGGTTGTTCTGGCCAACCGCTTTGCCCGTATTGTAACCGTGGAACAGGCACTGGCTGCGCCGGGAGACCGGAAGGCAGCATGAGTGACCGGGCGGACATTGTCCGGATAATTCCGGTTTATGTCGTTATCCCGCCACGTGTGCTTTTGCTCGACGTGGCAGGACCGCTGGAGGTTTTACGCAAGTCAAATCTTGAACAGCATAAGGTGCGGTTCGACGTTCACTATATCGGGCCTGCGCCAACTGCGCTCAGCTCCATCGGCCTACCGGTGGCGGGGGTCGAGCCTTTGCCGGAGGCGCTGCCAGATGATGCGCTGGTCATTGTCTCGGGTGCGGCGGATGTCCCGCTCGGAAATGTGGAGCTCGACCGAGCCATCGATGCGGTGCTGGAAAAAGAAATCGTTCTATGGCTTCGCCGCGCGGTTCGGCCCGGTGTGAGACTGGTGACAATCTGTTCCGGTGCGCTGCTCGCAGCGCGCGCGGGATTACTCGACGGATATTCCTGCACCACCCACCATCTAACGCTGGCTGAACTCGAACGGCTGGCCCCTGCCGCCCGCGTGTATGAAAACAGGCTGTTCGTCGAAGATGGCGAACGGCTGACGAGCGCGGGCATCACCGCCGGGATCGATTTGATGCTACACATCGTTGCAGGTCTGATCGACCACGCCACGGCGCTGGCGGTTGCGCGTTATCTGGTCGTTTATTTGCGGCGCAGCGGCAATGATCCGCAACTATCGCCCGGCGAGGGGCGAAATCATATGAACCCGGTCGTACATCGCGCACAGGATGCCATTGCACATGATCCGGCGGCGGATTGGTCGGTGGAGCGATTGGCGGATATCGGCGGGGCAAGCCCACGCAACTTCTCGCGCTTGTTCAATGAATATGCCGGAATGACGGTGACCGACTATGTCAATCGTCTCAAGATCAGCCTCGCACGCGAGATGCTCTTGAATTCTGAGCTTGATATCGAGAACGTTGCAGCGCAGGCGGGTTTTGCGTCCGCACGGCAGTTTCGCCGGGTCTGGCAACGCATCTACAATGAGCCGCCAAGCCGGATACGTTTCGGGGTCTGACCTATTCGCCCGCAGTGAAAAAGCGCCAGCTACCGTCTGGCCCGATGCCTATACTGTAGAAGATATAGCCGCCTGCCTTTTTCATATCCTCAAAATCACCGGCGGTGACGATTTCGAAAAGCTCCACGATCTGCGGCGGCGTCAGTTTGTCTAGAGGCATGGCGTAGAAATAGGGCCAGACATAGACTTCATCGTCCTTGCCTGCATTCAGGTGCACATAGCCCGTATCCAGTAGATCGACGATGATTGCCAGAACTTCGCGACCTGCCTCGTCGCCCGACAGCGATTTGAGGAAATCGATAACGTCTTCCTCGTGGTCCTCCAGCGAGAGCTCGGTGGCCTTGTCCTCAACGCCGAGGAGTGGTCGCAATTTCGATGTCGCCCGAGCGAGCAGCTTCCAGCATGCGTTCACGCGTCAGCCTTACGGATTCGGGGAGCTTATCGAAATCGCGATGGATTTCAGGCATGGGTTTGGATGATGCAGCAGGGGCAGGCTCATGGCCGGGCGACACTCTTGGTATTGCACGCGGAACCGCTCCCGGCATGGTAAAGGGGACGGATTGTCGCCTTCATCGGCAACCGCGCGGGCACCGGGCGTTGCAAGAAGTCTGATTGGTCCGTAAGCGCGACGTCAAAAGAGTTTGCTGCGGCGGCTGGCAAAGCAATACCGCAGGCAAGGATTATCCCGGCCAATAAAATTCGAGGAGAGGCGGCGTTCCTGATCGGGAATGACATTTGGCGCAAGAAGAGGGACGCCGGGAGGGAACTACTGCGCCGGTCTGGTCCCGCGACCGGCGTTCTATCAATGCTACTGAAGAATGCGCTGCGGCAGGAAGGTTCCTGCTAAAATCTGTTCGCGCATTTTCTCAATCAGCTCCAGCGCACAATCATCGCCCGCTTCACGGATCAGTTCAGTAAGCGCGGTCGTAAAGGCTGCTTCGGCAAGGATTTCCGGTTCGATGCCTTCAGAGATGCCGTCTGCCCGGGCCTCGTTATGATATTCGATTGCGACGAGTTTCTTCTCTCTCGCAATCATTTCGTCCAGATCGGCCGGTGCATGTTCCATAGACTTCATCGGCTTTCGCCTTTCTGTTGCGCTGTCGGTGTCTCACCGTTTCGCGGGAGCTCAACCACGGCAACGTGACTGCCTTCTTAAGACAGTGTTAACAGATTATCACGGATTTGAACGAACAAATCCTGTCAATCCGCACAAGAGTGAATGATTGGTTAATTTCCATAGCGCGATATGATCTCGTTCGACAAGTCCTCGCCTTCCTTCATGTAGCGATCAATCGCTGCAAGCGCCGAGGGGTGCAGCGGGTGTAATTGTCGCTGAACACGCGATACCCGTGGTTGAAGCTCGAAATGAGCCGCACCCGCTCGGCTTCGGAAGGCTTTTCCGCTGTCACAATCGCATCCATCCGATCGCGCCATTCGCTGCCAGCTTCGCCGCACAGATTGCGCAGATAGTGAAGCGAGCCGAGAATTTCGGCGAGCCGCAACATCTTCCCTTCATAAGGCGCATCCTGAGCGGAAGCCGGACATGCCACCCCGACCCATAAAGCGATCGAGAAGCAGATTGCCGGTCGAAAAAAACGGAACGCTTTTCAATCCAAAACCTCTCACCTGAAAATGAGCTATTGCTATAAATAGGGGCCGCTTCAAGGCAGATTGCTAAACAGGATTAATATCCGAACACTCGTCTTCATTTTCCGCTACCGCGCGGGCGACATCGAGGGTGCTGTCCGTCACCTTTGCCGAAGCCATCTCATCTATCGCCAGCCAGCGAATGGATGCGGCGTCGTCTCCGGCGACTTCCTGACCAGAAACTTGCCGGGCCCGGAAAACGGACAGGTAATAGCTCGTGTCATATGCCTTCCCCTCAAGGGCCAGATCTAAGGTTATGACGTGCGATAGCGCCTTTGCATCGAGCGCTGTTTCTTCCTTGAGTTCGCGGATCGCGGCTTGTTCGGGTGTTTCGCCCGGTTCGATACTTCCCCGGAAAAGCAAGCCAGCCTTTCCACGGCTCTTCCCGCGCTCGACCAAAAGGAAACGCCCTTCGCGTCTGCAGATCAGCGAAACACCATGAACCGTCGCAGGTATCGGAAGTACGGGAACTGTTTTCATCATGCTCACTTTTTTTGAATTGCGCTCTAGCTATGATCGGGCAGACACCGGTTGGCAATGGAAAAGCGCCCCTTGACCAGCGTCGAAAAACACTAAACATGCTCACCATGTGTGGACGTTTTTCATTGACGACAAGCCGGGAGGAACTGGAAGCCTTCGCGGTCGCATTGATCGCAGAGGATTTTCCTCCACGATATAACATCGCGCCAACGCAGCCTATATTGACCATTCTGGGCGGGGAAACGCCGCTGCCGGGAAGCAACAGGCCGGATCGCGTCGGGTTGCTGGTGCGATGGGGTTTTATTCCGTCATGGGTCAAAGACCCGAACGACTGGCCGCTCATGTTCAATATTCGCTCTGAGACGGCAGCGGAGAAGAACTCGTTTCGTGCTGCACTGAGCCACCGCCGTGCCTTGATCCCGGCATCGGGTTTCTATGAGTGGCGCCGTGAGGGGAAGAACAAGGCTCAAGCCTACTGGGTGCGCCCGCGCAAGGGGGCATTTTCGCTTTTGGTGGTCTGATCGAGACACATGGGTAGCGCGGACGGATCGCAAATCGATACCGGAGGCATATTGACGACGAGTGCCAATGGCCTGTTGCGACCGATCCATGAACGGATGCCGATTGTCGTGCCACCGGAAGATTTTGCCCGCTGGCTGGACTGCAAGCGTTTTCTGCCGCGCGAAGTGGCGGATATCATGCGCCCGGTTCAGGATGATTTCTTTGAAGCGATTCCAATATCGGACAAGGTCAACAAGGTCACCAACACGACGCCCGATTTGCAGGAGCGTGTAGCGGAACAGGTTCCTTCGGAGCATGCAAAGCCAAAGCGAAAGAACAAGCCCGAATCCGATGACGGAAATGGCGGGCAGCTTTCGATGTTCTGACCGTGACTGCCAGTCTTGCTGGACTGGCGCTATTTGTTACGCATCCACCGACTCTGATCGCCGAGCCTGCGAGGCTCGGCGCTGAACGACATCAGCTTCTTCAGCCTGTCTTCTTGACGGCGAGAATGGAACGCCGGCGATAGTCGTTACGACCGTCGCTGCTGTGCCGCGTTGCGTTCAGCAATGCTGCAACAAGCACGGCAGGCCCGATTTCGCGGTATTTATCAACCAGTCGGTCTTGGCGGGGTTGCAGTTCACTCTTAGACATTGGTCTTTCCTTTCGATAATGCCCGGTCACCATTTTGTGATTGATTGAGACCGAATGAAGGCTGTTTGGAGCCGGTTTTGCGGCTTTCCGGTTCACGCGGGGAAGGGGATACGCAGGTTGCAAAAATACAACATGCTTGGTGATCTCACTAAACTATCAGCCGCTTAGCGAAAGTTCTTGACGGAAGCACTCCTGCTGAGGATAAGTGCAGCCATGAAAACGTCGACCACGATCATTTGTATTTGTGCGATTATTATTGGCTAGCAGCCTGCTGGCCCGGCCGTTTTCGTCTCCCTTTCATAAAAATTGGATGATAACGTCCCGGTCAGTCGGCTGCGGTCAGTTGCGCATTGATTTCACAGGTCTTTTTGGGGAATATTTACAATGGCTTATGCGCCACAACTGCGTCTGTACAACACGCTGACCCGCACGAAGGAGGAGTTTTTTCTCCCCTCGATGCCGACAATGTGCGCATGTATGTCTGCGGACCGACGGTTTATGACTTTGCGCATATAGGCAATGCCCGTCCGGTGATCGTTTTTGACGTGTTGTTCCGTTTACTGCTTCATGTCTATGGCGCGGATCATGTCACCTATGCGCGCAATATTACCGACGTCGATGACAAGATTAACGCCCGTGCCGCGCGGGATTATCCCGATTTGTCCTTCAATGAGGCCATTCGTCGGGTCACAGAAAGCACCAATGCACAGTTTCAGGCTGACGTGACGGCGCTTGGCAATCTGCAGCCCAGTGTTCAGCCGCGTGCGACCGAGCATATGGACGAGATGCGTGCGATGATCGATCGTCTCGTGAAACTCGGTGTAGCCTATGTGGCTGAGGATCATGTCCTCTTCTCGCCGTCCGCCATGAATGAACGGAAGGGGCCGCGCTATGGAGCGCTCGCCCGCCGCTCGCTGGATGAGATGCTGGCTGGCGCCCGCGTTGACGTAGCGTCTTACAAACGGGACGAAATGGATTTCGTGTTGTGGAAACCGTCGAAAGAGGGTGAGCCGGGCTGGTCGTCTCCTGCGGGGATTGCGGTGCTCGGCCGACCGGGCTGGCATATCGAGTGCTCGGCCATGTCGATGGCCAAACTGCTCGAACCGTTTGGCGGTGGCCTGAAATGCGATGATCCGCTGAAGAACCAGTTCGACATTCATGGCGGCGGTATTGATCTCGTCTTTCCGCATCACGAGAACGAAATTGCGCAGTCATGCTGCGCATTCGGCACTGAACGGATGGCAAACATCTGGATGCATAATGGTTTCCTGCAGGTCGAAGGGCAGAAGATGTCGAAATCGCTCGGCAATTTCATCACCATTCGCGATGTTCTGAACGAAGGCCTGCCGCAACTGGGTATTTGGGATGACGTTGATGCGCGTGATCGCTGGGTTGGTCTGGCGGCTCGCCTGTCAATGCTACAGACGCATTATCGTGAGCCGATCAACTGGACGGCGCAGCGTCTGGCAGAATCTGCCGACGAACTGCATCGCTGGTACGGCTTGCTGCGCGACAGGAAGTTCACTGTACCGGAAACGCTGACCGCAGTTGGTGAAGTCGTTGAGGCCTTGTCTGACGATTTGAACAGCTGGACGGCGATCACCGCATTGCGAAAGGCTTTCAAAGCACGCGATATCGCCGGATTGGGTGAGGGCATGGCGCTGCTGGGCTTGTTGGATTCGCATTTCGTTATGGCTGAAGATATTCCTGTCTTTGCAAAGGCGGAAGTGGATCATGAAGCCATCGAAGCACGTATCGCGGAGCGTCTGCGCTTGATCAATGAGAAGAACTGGGCCGAGGCTGATCGCATTCGCGATGAACTGCTTCAGGAAGGTGTTCAGCTCAAGGATGGCAAGGATCCGGCAACGGGCGAACGCACAACGAGCTGGGATGTGGTAGGCTAACAAGCTTGTGGAGCAGGGAGTATGACATGACGCTTGATAACAAACCGATCTATACCGGCGGATGCCAGTGCGGTGCGGTTCGCTTTCGCGTCGACGGCGCGATAGGCTCCGCATCGATCTGTCATTGTCGCATGTGCCAGAAAGCGTTCGGCAATTTCTATGCGCCGCTGGTGTCGGTGAGCGATGCGAAGCTGGAATGGACGCGCAATGAGCCGAAGCGCTTCCGTTCGTCCAATCACGTGCAGCGGGGCTTTTGTTCTGAGTGCGGCACGCCGCTTACCTACGAAGCGCCTGACGGGATTGCGCTTGCCATCGGCGCTTTCGATGCGCCGGAGGAAATCGAGCCGACGGTTCAGTGGGGCATCGAAAAGCAGCTGCCTTATGTGCCGGAACTTGCAAATCTTCCCGGCTACACAACAGAACGCGATCCGGAGAGCATCGAATTTGTACGAACGATGATTTCCTACCAGCATCCTGATTACGACACTGAAAGCTGGCCGCAACAGCAAGGTTGACCGGACCTCAGACCCACCGACAGGCAGGCACAATGGCACGCGAACGCATCTATATCTATGACACCACTCTGCGGGATGGGCAGCAAACACCCGGCATTGATTTTTCCGTAGAGGACAAAAAGTCAATTGTTGTGCTGCTGGAGGAGTTGGGCGTCGATTATGTGGAAGGCGGTTATCCGGGAGCCAACCCGACCGATACGGCTTTCTTCAAGCGTCGCCAGACCGCACGCGCCAAGTTTGTGGCCTTCGGCATGACGAAGCGGGCAGGCGTTTCGGCATCCAACGATCCGGGCCTCTCCAGTCTGCTTCAAGCCTCTGCTGATGCTGTTTGCTTCGTTGCCAAGAGCTGGGACTATCATGTTCGCCTCGCGCTGGGCTGTACCAATGAGGAAAATTTGGAGTCGATCACCGCTTCCGTCACGGCCGCACGTATGGCAGGACGGGAAGCGCTGGTCGATTGCGAGCATTTCTTCGACGGATATAAGGCCAATCCCGAGTATGCGCTTGCCTGTGCCAAGGCTGCTTATTCAGCAGGTGCGCGCTGGGTAGTGCTTTGCGATACGAATGGCGGCACGCAGCCGTCGGAGATCGCCGAAATTGTTGCCGCCGTAACGGCTGTTGTTCCGGGCGAGAGCCTTGGTATCCACGCCCATAATGACACCGAGCAGGCGGTGGCCGTCTCGCTTGCCGCGATTGATGCAGGTGTTCGTCATGTACAGGGGACCCTCAACGGGATAGGCGAGCGTTGTGGCAATGCCAATCTCGTTTCGCTAATCCCGACACTTGCGCTGAAACCTTATTGGGCAGAGCGTTTTGAATTGGGGATCAAGCCCGCTGCACTGAAGGGGATCACGCGGATTTCGCGCGCCTTCGACGATATTCTGAACCGTCCGCCGACAGAGCAGGCTCCCTATACTGGCACCTCAGCTTTTGCGACCAAGGCTGGAATCCACGCTTCCGCGCTACTCAAGGAACCGCAGACCTATGAGCATGTGCCGCCGGAATCCATTGGTAACAGTCGGCGCGTTATGGTGTCGGATCAGGGTGGAAAGTCAATTTCATCGCCGAACTGGAACGCCGGGGTATTCGCGTTGCGAAGGACGATGTGCGTCTCGACACGTTGATTGCCGTGGTCAAGGAGCGCGAAGCCGAAGGCTATGCCTATGAAGGCGCTGATGCGAGTTTCGAACTTCTTGCGCGCAACATGCTGATGCCCCAGCCGGAGTTCTTCAAGGTCGAATCCTTCCGCTGCCTTGTTGAGCGTCGTTTCGATGCCAACGGCATGTTGAAGACCGTTTCCGAAGCCGTGGTCAAGGTGGAGGTTGATGGCGAGGTTCGCATGTCGGTGGCCGAAGGGCACGGCCCGGTCAATGCGCTCGATATCGCATTGCGCAAGGACCTTGGGCGCTTTCAGGACGAGATCGAGGATCTTGAATTGGTGGATTTCAAGGTGCGTATCCTCAATGGCGGTACGGCAGCTATCACGCGCGTCCTGATAGAATCCGGAGATGCTACCGGCGCCCGCTGGCGCACCGTCGGCGTGTCAGACAATATCATCGACGCGTCCTTTCAGGCACTGATGGATTCGGTCAATTACAAACTGATGAAGAACCGCGCGATGGCCGGACTGGCCGCTGCGGAATAAATCCATCTATTCACAGCGATTGATGCTTCGATCAGTTTAATTGAATGGATTTTTATGGGTTGTTGAGCGCATAGCAGGTGAAGTTCGATGCTTCGCTTGCCGTAGTCGGTTTGCGACATCTTCAGTTCGCCGAGGAGAGAGGCATGTCCGACCAGACCATCACCGATACGCGCCTGTCTGACGGGTCGCGCGGTTTTCTGATGGCTATGGGAGCCTATGGGCTCTGGGGTGCACTGCCATTCTATCTCAAAGCGCTTGGCCACATTCCGGCAATGGAAGTCGTATCGCACCGCGTGATCTGGTCTGTTCCGGTCGCGCTGCTGCTTTTGCTGGCTCTTGGTCAGTTCAAAGGCATTCTCAACGCTGTGCGCCAGCCGCGCATGCTGGCCATGGCGGCTCTGACAGCCGGGCTTATCACCATCAACTGGTCGATCTATGTCTGGGCTGTGGCTCATGATCAGGTGATGGGCGCCGCACTCGGCTATTACATCAATCCACTATTCAATGTCGTTCTCGGCGGTCTTTTCCTCGGTGAAAGGCTAACCGGGGTTCAGTATGTCGCCGTGGGACTGGCTTTCGCTGCGGTGATATTGCTGACCGTCAATGCAGGTGGCCTGCCGTGGGTATCGCTGGCGCTGCCACTGACTTTCGGCCTCTATGGTTTCTTCCGCAAATCATTGCCGATGCCGCCGTTGCAGGGCTTCACACTTGAAGTGCTCATCCTGTGCATTCCGGCGCTGGGCTATGTGTTGTGGCTGGCGGCAAATGGTCAGGATCATTTCTCTACCGGGCCAGCGTTTAACGTGACGATGTTGCTTCTGGCGGGCCCTTTCACAGCCATTCCCCTGATCCTCTATGCGGGTGGTGCGAAGCTGCTGCGCTATACGACGCTTGGTCTCATGCAGTACATGACGCCGACGATGTTGTTTTTCTTTGCGATTTTCATCTTCAATGAACCATTCTCGACAGCGCAGCTCGGCGCTTTCGCGCTGATCTGGGCCGGTCTTACGCTCTATACATGGTCGATGCTGGTCGAACATCGTCGAGGTCGGGCGAAGGCCTGAACTTCACGATCTGCTGAATGTGTTTCTCTTCTGGTGGATATCCGCCAGAAGCCATATTTTGGCCGCTGTCTTTGCCACTGTTCCACCGATAATCCTTGGCGGAGAATTATTGAAAATGGTCTTCTGGTCAGCGCCAGCAAACGAAAGACAAGTTGCTGCGACGGCGGAGCCAGATTTTACGTCTTTCGGAGCTACTCTCAACGGTGAGCCGCTTTCCTCCCATAGCTTGAAACCATTCCGGCAAGTCCGGTTTTCCCTGCACACGCATCTGCGGTTTTGTCTTGCACTGGCAACCGCCACCGTCATTGCCGGAGGCGGATTTTTGCTTACGACAGGTCGGCTGACGAGGCATGGACGCCCTGCACAACCTGTCATGATCAATGCGGCTACATTGAGAAAAAAACCGCGCTGCACCGAGAGAAGCACGACTGGTACCGGAAAGGAGTGTCATCACGGGAGCTCGGGTATCAAGACGCATCGACATAGCAGAAGGCGTCGAGGACGGCGATGCGCGTCTTTATACCTATCAGCACGTTGTTCTTGACGTTAAGGGCTCGAAACATGCCGCGATCGATGATGGGCTCCATGGAAGGATTTCCTCACTGAAATCGCATTCGGAACCACCCGAAGAAGAACTGAAGCGGGGTATTCCGATTAATGTCAGTCTCGCCAGACCGGCCGTAGGTGCAGGAGCTAAGGTTCACGAGATTATCGTCGCGCCGCAGTCACGCGAACGATTGGGTGCATTGTTGCAAGCAGCCGGCATAACGATCGAGGACAGCAAGCGGCTTCAGGACGCCCGGCCCGAACCGAACTGGTGCCCGGTGACAGTCTGGAACTCGGTCGACAAATCGGCTCAAGATGCTGGTGACGACGGAGAACAGCATATTGCGCTTGCACGGTTCCAGCATGGCGATATCGACAAAGCTGTTTATGGACGTGCCGACGATGGCGTTTTTCGCGCTACCGGTAATGAGCGTCTTTTGCACGCCTGTCGCGCGATGCGATGCTGACGGCCTACCATCCGCAGAACGCGGTCAGCAGTAGCAGCACCATTCCGTCCCGGCTGGCACAAGCGGGCGCGCCACGTGCAATCGTCAACGAGGTTGAAAAGCTGGCTTCACAGAACGGGATTTCACTTCGTGGTGAGGCCAAGACGCCCGAACTGATAGATTTGCTCTTCCGCAAAAGTGCGGAGACGGAACCGGAGCTGGTTTTATCGAGTTCACAACGGATGGGAAAAGCCGCCGCCTGTATCGTCATGAAGGCAATGGTGGCGCGGATTACTTTAATGAAGACGGCTCGTCCATAACGAAATATCTTATGCAGAAACCTCTGCCGAACGGTCGTCTCAATGATGGTTTTGGCTGGCGCACACACCCCGTTCTGCATGTTCGTAAACACCACAATGGCGTGGATTACGATGCGCCGATCGGCTCGCCTATCGTTGCAGCGGGTGACGGTACAGTGGAGCTGATCTCGTATCAGAAGGGATATGGAAAATATGTCCGTATCCGTCATCAGGGTGGCTACAGCACGACCTATGCGCATCTTTCGGCGGCCAGAAAAGGCCTGAAGATTGGCGAGCACGTCAAGCAGGGCGATGTAATCGCCTATGTCGGATCGACGGGCTATTCCACCGGCCCGCACCTCTACTATGAGCTCAAGGTCGGCGATCAGTATGTCGACCCGTTGACGGCGCGTCTCAATGCTGGAGAGAAACTGACTGGCTCCTCCCTGAACAGCTTCCGCGAAGAGATTGATCACGTTGGTCAGATCGTCAATGAAATGAAACTGCCAATCATGCCAGCTGCGCCTGAAACGGTGAAATCAGCTTCAGGGAAGAGCGGCAGTGACCACTGATTACTTTGTCGGGCGGTAGGCGTTTGCCAGCGCGACGAAATTTTCCACACTGAGCGTTTCGGCGCGGCGTGTTCCATCTATGCCTGTCTTCTGGAGAAGCTCGGCTCCGCCAATGGTTTTCAGGCTCTGGCGCAACATCTTGCGGCGTTGTCCAAAGGCGGCCTGCGTGATTTGCCCGAGTGCATTCGCACTGCAAGGCAGCGGGTCTTCACGCGGGATAATATGGACGACCGACGACATCACTTTCGGTGGTGGCGTAAACGCTTGCGGCGACACGTCGAAGCTGATCTTCGAGACAGTTCTCCACCCTGCGAGTACACCCAGACGTCCATAATGATCACTATCAGGCGTCGCGACGATACGCTCGGCGACCTCCCGCTGGAACATCAATGTCATCGACGAATAAAAAGGGGCCATGGCTCGATCAGCAGCCAGTTGAGCAGAAGTTGCGTGCCGACATTGTAAGGCAGATTAGCAACGATGCGTGGCTTTGGTCCATCTGGAAATAATGTCGAAAAATCCTGCTCAAGAGCATCGCCTGAGATGATGCGCAAACGACACGGATAATGCGCCTCGATTTCGGCGAGAGCGTTCAGGCATCTTTCATCGCGCTCAATTGCCGTGACATAAGCGCCTTGGGCAAGAAGTGCGCGGGTCAGGCCGCCGGGACTGGACCAACTTCGATGACGGGCTGGTCCTGCAGATTCCCTGCTTGCCGGGCGATCTTCGATGTCAGATTAAGATCGAAAAGGAAATTCTGGCCGAGCGATTTCTTCGGCATCAGATCGTGCCGTTCGATTACCTCGCGAAGCGGTGGGAGGCCATCAATACTCATGCCATTTGTACTCGTTAATGTCCGTTGGCTGCGTTCTTGGCCAGTTCCTGTGCAAGGCGAATGGCCGCGACAAGGCTGTCTGGGCGGGCAACGCCTTGGCCTGCAATGTCAAAAGCCGTGCCATGGTCTGGCGATGTGCGAATGAAGGGAAGCCCGAGCGTTACGTTCACGGTTTCGTCGAAAGCCAGCGCTTTGGCAGGGGATAAGGGCCCGGTCGTGATACATGCAGACCGCAGCATCATAGGTTGCACGGGCCGGGGCGTGAAACATCGTATCAGCGGGCAGGGGGCCGCGAGCATTGATCCCTTCACGGCGCAACGCCTCGATTGCGGGAAGGATTATAGCGTCATCCTCTTTACCCATGGCTCCGCCTTCGCCCGCATGCGGGTTAAGTCCCGATATGGCAAGACGCGGCGCGGAAATGCCAAATCGCTCCCGAAGTTCCGTGGCGGTGATCCGCGAAACCTCGATAATGTCGGCAGTGTTCAAGCGGACAGGCACTTCAGAAAGCGGAATGTGTATGGTGACCGGAACAGCGCGAAGCTGCGGCCCGGCCAGCATCATGACAGGTGTAACAGGCTTTCCAAGATGCTTGCTTGCCAGCTCCGCCGTGAATTCAGTATGGCCCGGATGTTGAAACCCGGCTTCATAAAGCGGCTTCTTCGAGATTGGACAGGTAACGACTGCCGAAGCCTCGCCTTTTAGCGTGAGCGCGACCGCGCGCTCGATTGCTTCAATGATACCAGCAGCGTTTTTTGGCAACGGCATGCCGATGCTGTCCGTTAGCTTATTCTGGAGCGGGAGTACCGGCAACACCCGAGCAAAGACACTACTCGCGGCAGAAATGGTGGAAATAACCTCCATCTCAACATCAAGTCTGAGATGTCGCGCCCGGGCAGCCAGTTGCAGTGGATCTGCCAGCACGGCGAAAGGCGACAGTGAAAGCTCGTTGCGCCGCAGCGGGCTGCAAGCGCAACATCGGGGCCGATGCCAGAAGGGTCGCCAATGCTGATGGCGAGGGAGGAGCGGGTGTGGCGGACATCACGTCATATTCCAATGAGGACGGATGAACCGTCAGGTCGTTTAGCGATTAACGATCTTCGCCTTTTCGCGCAGTTCCTTCAGATACTTCTCGCTAAGCTGTTCGGCTTTTTTTTTCCGGCCGGCAGCGGATTCCGCACCTTCCATGGAGAAGACAAGCTGAGCAACGCGATCGTCCGATATCTGGCGGGTTGAGCAGACTGCCGGGAATTCCACGCCCTTTTCGGTTTCCTGCGGCGGGGTCGTGCGGCCGACCGATGTTGCCTTGATCGCTTTCGACCATTCGTTCGGCAATTGCTGTTCGATGATGCGACCGAGATCGCGGACGGTCACGTCAAGAATGCCTTTGGCCTGCTGACGGGTCGCATCACAGCTTTGGAAGCGCGAGCGGAGTGCATTGGCTTCCTGCTTACGCTTTGAAAGCAGGGCAGGAGAGCGCTTGGAGGCGGGCACTACGAAAATGACCTGCTGGAGGCGATATTCGGTTGCTACGGGCTTCTTGCCGCCATCCTTCAACATGCGTTGGACGGCTTCCTGTTCGCTGATCATGCCGGTCGCCCGGAAGCGGGCGCTAACGAGGCGGCCCCAGCCCATCTGGACCATGATGTATTTCTTGAAATGGTCCGGTGTAACACCTGACTGGTTCATCAATTGATTGAGCTGCGCCAGACTCATCTTGTTGCGGCTGGCAAACCCGGCATAAGCCTCATCGACCTGCTGGTCGCTAATGTTGATGCTGCGCGATTTCATTTCGATGCGCTTCAACATTTCATCGGTCAGTTCTTCTTTTGCGACCTGACTGAGATTGCCTCCCTTGCGTTGCAGCTTCAGGAAAGCGACGCGGTGCTGAATGTCGCTGTTCGTGATGGCATTGCCGGAAACGATGACTTTGACCTCAGACCCTGCACCTGCAGCAAATGCTGGAACCGCAACGGTTCCAAGCGTCGTCAGGCAAACTGCGGCGCTCAGCATGGAAGCGAAGAGAGGTCTTGCAATCATCATTTTTCTTTCCCGATTCCTTCCGGTCAACAAACGACAATCCTTACCGGACATATCCCATTATAGTCATTGCCGCTATTCAGCCCAGCAAGCAATCATATCAGCGGCTGATCATAAGCTGCCTGTATAGATGAGCTAGTGCGGCGAAACAATGACCCAAAAGCTATTTTAGGAAGCTTGTATCGTCTGAATACTGAAGAATGGAAGCCAAATGAGGCTTTGATGAGCAAATTTCTTTGTCGCATTAAATGGAAAGACCGGAAGCATTTCCAACGCTTCCGGTCCGTCAAGATTAGAAAGTCTGATTACCGCTACCTATGTCACCCAAGGTGCGAAGCGAAATGTTGAAGCCAACGCTATGGGACGCTTTATCCTCACCCGGATTGCGCGTTTGAATATAAGCCATCGAGTAGGTGAAGCACTCATCATCATAGGCGAGCCCTGACGATGCGCGGACCGGGGTTTCAGATACCATGTCATAGGTGCCTGAGCCGAAGACACGCCAGTTCGTATTGATACGAGCTGTAGCCGAACCCGTAATTTCCTGACGAAGATCATTATATCCGTAGGCCGGTTGCGGAGCGATATAGGCGTATTGTGCGGAAACTGTCAGCTTCTGCCAGCGCTGCTGGGCTTCAAGTTCGCCGCGCTGGACAGAGAAACTGTCCTTGTCGAAGCGTCCACGAGCAGCAAGAGCAAGACCTGTCGAGTTGGACGTGCCGATCATGGCCACGTAATCGGAACGGGCATCCTGCAAGCCGGAGTCTGCACCTACATTCAGGAAATCGCTTGTACCGTAAGAGTTTACACCGCCCAACTGGAATGACTGACCGCCGAGTGCATAAAGTGCCCAGTCGCTGTTGTTGAAATTACCCGAATATCGTAGGCCAAGATTGGCACGGGTACCACCTTCAACACGGTCATAACCGGAGAACTTGTCGCGCGAGAACAGGTTCGTCGCGTCGAAGACAAAGCTCTGTGCATCTTCATTCGGCAACTCGCCTGCATAGCGTTCGTTGTTGCGAACATAAAGCTGCGCAATTGGCTCGATGATATGAGTCGAGCTCGTGGTTGAGAACAGGATCGGCCAGCGCAGTTCAAGCCCTGCGGTTGCCATGGCGCGAAGCGCTTCCGAACGCACGAGTGCATCCGTATAGCCGGCATCTGCCAGATTGAAGTTCGTATTAGCCCCAATCGCATCACCACGTAGTGCCAGCAACGGCGTGATGACCAGACCAGCAGGCGTGATGAACGTGCGCTTCCATTCCGCTTCGGTGGTCAGGCGTGCATTCGTTCCGTCGAAGCCGGGAACGCGAGGGAACCTCGTGCCGGCGTGCGTAAAATTTGCATTCTGACGATAAAGGACCTGCAGATTGGTATTGAAGTTCAGCTCACCGCCATAGACCGGCTCAGGCATCGTGTAGGAATAATCCAGACTTGGGAAAACCCAAGGCTGCTTCGAATGCATCTCGTTCGGATTATCCGGCAGGAGAGATTCCTGCACATTGAAGCGATAGAAGTTCAGGTCGAAATAATTCCGGTTGTTGATACCTCTAAGATAAATCTTGGAGACCTGAGTTCCGGCGTTATACCCTTCGATATCGTAAGTACGGCTGAAGTTCCGATCGGTCTGTGCCATCACATCCCAGCCAAAACGCCAACGCGAATTAAGATCGAAATCGCCCGTCGACGCAATCATACCACGATTGTCTTCTTCGCGGTCAACGGTGTTCACATCGAATTCTTCTGGCTTGTTTTGATGAATGCCAGCAATGCGCAGATTGTACGTGCCGTTTTCCGGGCGATGACGCCATTCAGCCTCGGTCAGGAAGCCTTGCTTGGTGTAGGCAGTCGTGGAAAGTGTGACGTCGTAATTCGGGGCGAGCGCCCAGAAATATGAGTTCTTGATACCGAATCCCAAGTCATCCTTGTAGGAGAAACCCGGAAACAGGAAGCCGCTTTTGCGCTTAACAGTCGGGTCTGCCATCTCGAATGCTGGAAAATAGGCGAGCGGCATGCCAAAGAACTCGAAGCGACCGTGTTCAAAACGAACCGTCTTCGTGGTGCTGTTCCAGATGATCTTGCGCGCCTTGATCTGCCAGAGTACTGGCTTGTCCGGATTTTTCGCGCAGGGTTCACAGGCCGTATAGACGCCATTGTTGAACGTCGTAATTTCACCGTTGCTGCGTTCAGCGCTTTCGGCGGCAAAACGGGTGTTGTCCGTTGTCTCGACACGAAGGCCGTTCACGAAGCCGTCGCGGAAACTATCGGTGACATCCATATGCTCGGAGTAAATCTTGTTGCCGTCGCGTTCGACGATTTCAACATTACCCGTCGCGGTCATGCGCCGCGTCTGCTGGTTATAGGTTACCTTGTCGGCGACAAGATGGTTGCCGTCATACTCGATACGCACTTTGCCCTGAGCCGTGACGGTATTGATGTCGCGATCATAGACGAGCTCGTCTGCTTGCAGAAGCATGCGCGCATTCGGATCACTCTCGTAATTGGATGCGAGAGCGTCCTGTGCCGATGCAGGAGAGGGCAGGGCTGCGACAGAAATGAAAGGTAAAGCAAGGACGCACGCCAAAGCCGTCCCGCGCGCAAGACGCGAGAGCGAATGGGGCAATACCATGCGGGCGTTACTCAAACCCACTAACCATCCTCCTTATGCAACAGAAAGGAGACACCAAAAATGTCGCGATAACAACCGGAACCCGGGCAGCCACGAACGGCGGAACGAATCCCGCATTCCCGAATGCCTTCACCAGCACCGAAACGACATAAAGCATGAAGCCTGCGATAACGCCACCCAGAATCATCGCGCCTGACTGACCAAATCGCACAAATTTCAACGACACTGTTGCAGCAATGAGAGTCATCGCCATCAGCAATGCCGGCAATGCCAAAAGTGACTGGTATTGCATGTCAAATGCATTTGCCGAATAACCGAACGAACGCGCGACTTCAATCTTGTGGCGCAACTGCGTGAAGGGGATGGTGTCCGGCGTCGCGAGCTTCTCTTCCACATATTCCGGGCGCAGTTGCGTCTCTATCTGGAAACTCGCCATCTTCTGGGGTCCTTCGCCGCGCGCGAATCGAGTCACGTCGGTAAGCTCCCAATGACCGTCCTTCAGCTGTGCAGTGCGTGCGTCGTAGCGCACCTTGATGTTCTTCTTTTCATCGAACTGAATGAATGTCGCATCGGCAAGTGTCGCGCCCTGCTTCAGAATACTTTTCGCGCCGATGATGGTTTCGCCTTCATCGGTTTTCTGGCGCAGCCATGGATCGCGCAGGGCAGAAACGTCGGTAACCTTGCCGGTCTTCCATGTCGATGCGATCTCGTCGGCCTTGGCAAAAGCCATAGGCAGCGAACGGATTGAGGATGAAGATCGTCGCCAAGCCGAACAGGAAGGCGCCGAAGCAGGCAGGTAGAAGGAACTGCCGGGCGGAAACACCGACGGAACGCGCAACGACCAGTTCATATTTTCTGTTGAGCGAAATGAGCGTCGCCATTGCGGAAAACAGGGCAACGAACGGGATCATCTGCTGCATGATGAAGGGGACGCGCATGGCGGACAGGCCAAGCGCTGCCCAAACCGAATAGTCCGGCAGGTTTGATAGCTTGCTCGCATTCTCGGTAAAATCGAGAAGCAGGGACAATGCAAAGATGCCGAGCAGAAAATAGAGTGTGATCTGCACATAGCGGATGAAGAAATAACGCCCAAGCGTCCAACCGATCATGCCTGACCTCCCGCTTTATTGCGCGAGCGTCCGGTGAGGCGGGCATAAAGCTCCGAAACGCGCTTTCTCAAACTGTCGAAACGGTCGAGAATGCGGTCGTTCCATTTGTCCGGCAGGCCGATCCGTCGCCCGGTGGCGAGCGCAAAGCCCGTCACGAGAATGACGGCGAGAGGCACCAGATACATGACGACGATATAGCCTGCATCCTTGTCGGCCCGGTCGGACGCGAAATAACCCGCCCAATAGACGAGAAGGGCGGTGCTGATCGCCGAGAATGACGCGGAGACACGGGCTTCGCGATGCGAACGGGAATCGCCCGCAAACGCCAGTGCAATCATCGCAAAGACAACCGGGTAGAGCCACTGGGTTAGACGCCGATGCAATTCGGCCTTGTAGCGCAGCGGACGGGTCTGAAGGATCGGATCGTTCGGGTCTGGATTGAACAGATAGGAAAGCGGACGGTCTTTCGCGTAGATCACGAAATCGTCGCCAGCCGACGCGAACTGGCTGAGGTCGAATGCATAGGAATTGAACTTGATGATTGAGACAGTGCTATCCGACACATCACGCCGCTGCACTTCACCGTTCTGCATCAAAAGCATGTCGCCAGTCGGCGTCGACGCAATCGCGCCATCTGCGGCGTAATAGATGAGGTCGAGCGACGGATCGCGGAATCGGCAATGAAAAGCCCGCCAATGCTGCCGTCAGCGCGTCGTTCTGCGACCTGAATGTAGAGATTGTCTGCCAGTTTGCGGAAGTTCCCTTCCTGAACGATGACATTCATCAGGTCGGCGCTGGCATTGGCGATCATCGCGCGCATGTTCATGCGCGCATAGGGATCGACATAATTGGCGACGAGAAACGAGACCACGGAAATCACGGCCGCAAGAATCAGAACAGGGCGCATGACCGCGCTACGCGGTGCGCCCGACGCATTGATGACGACGAGCTCGGAATCCTGATTCATGGTGGAAAGCGTCTGAGTGATCGCAATAATCAGCGCAAACGGCATCACAAGAGGGATGGCCGACGGAATCAATAGCGAACTGAACTGGATGATTGTCTGGAATGTCTGCCCGCTTGTAGTCAGAAAGTCGATGCGCTGGAGCACTTGCACAGTCCAGGTAATACCGACTGCCGCTCCGAGCACTGCGAGGAACATGATCGCCACCCGGCGCAAGATGTATAACTCGATCAATCGCATAGGTGGAGTCTACATCCCGGTTCCGTTGAAGGCGCACGCACCCGAAAAAAAGGCTGCGGCACTAGTTATAATCACTGAACTTAATGACGCTTGGCTAAGATTGGCCCAATAAACACGGTTAACAGACTACTAAAAGCATTGCGAAGATGCCAGCGCTGCTACTCCCGTTAATGGGCCTTGTTAATGAGCGATGAGTCGGCTCAAGGCAACCAGTTTTTGTACGGAGCAGGCAAGACGGGTTTGCAATAGTGTCCTGCGCGGTTTTCCTCGGGCTAAAACTCGACAATCTGGCATCAACTCTTGCTGTTTCGCCATATTCGTCTCACATGAGTGGGGAAAAGTCGCGACACAATCGTGTCATTCTCAAATCGACACCAAGTTTGGAGTTGTCATGTCTAAACGTCCTTCGATCTCTTTCAGCGATTTTGCAGCACCGGAAAAAGGCGTGTCCATCGTCCTCGTCGCCAAGGGCGGCGGCTTTGCGGATGAGGCGGCTCTGGCCGCTGGCGGTACGGAAAAGATCAAGCGTATTGCCGATATTTCCGGCTTCACCGGTGCCCTCGGCAAGACAGCGGAAGCGATCGAAACCACTTCCAGCGGTGTCGACAAGATCGTTCTGGTTGGCGTCGGAGAACCCGGCAAGCTTGGTAATGACGATTGGCTGAAGATCGGCGGTGCTGCGTTTTCACGAATCGGCAAGGCGGAGCGGGCAACGGTAACGCTTGCATTGCCTGAAACCACCATCGCCGGTGATGAGGCTGCAGACCGGCACTTGGCATGATTCTGCGCTCCTACAAGTTCGAACGCTACAAGACGCGCAAGAACAATGAGGAAAAACGGTGATGCGAAACACGCTGCCAAAATCAGCATCTGCGTCGCTGATCCGCATACGGCGAAGCGAGCCTTTGAAGTTGCCGAAGCGGTCGCAGACGGTGTTATCCGGGCGCGTAATCTCGTCAATGAGCCTGCGAACATTCTCGGTCCGGTCGAGTTCGCACAGGAAGCCGAAAAGCTCGAAAAGCTTGGCGTGAAGGTCGAGGTTCTCGGCGAGAAGGAAATGAAGAAGCTCGGCATGGGTGCGCTTCTTGGCGTGGCACAAGGTTCCGTTCGCCCGCCGCGACTGGTTATCATGGAATGGCAGGGCGCGAAGAGCAAGGAAAAGCCGGTTGCTTTTCGTCGGCAAGGGCGTGGTGTTTGATACGGGTGGTATCTCCATCAAGCCTGCCGCTGGCATGGAAGACATGAAAGGCGACATGGGTGGGGCGGCAGCCGTCACCGGTCTGATGATGCGCGCTCTGGCCGGTCGCAAGGCAAAGGTCAATGCCATCGGCATTATCGGCCTTGTTGAAAATATGCCGGACGGCAACGCCCAGCGTCCCGGTGACATCGTCACATCCATGTCGGGGCAGACGATTGAAGTCATCAACACCGATGCAGAGGGCCGTCTGGTTCTCGCCGATGCACTGCACTACACAAATGATCGTTTCAAACCGCGCTTCATCATCAATCTGGCCCACCCTTACGGGTGCTGTCATGGTTGCACTCGGTCAGCATCACGCCGGCCTCTTCTCCAATGACGATGAGCTTGCGGACCAGCTTTATGATGCGGGCCAGTTGACCGGTGAAAAGCTGTGGCGCCTGCCGCTCGGCACCGAATACGATAAGATGATTGATTCGAAGTTTGCCGATATGAAGAACAGTGCTGGCCGTTACGGCGGATCGATCACGGCGGCACAGTTCCTGAAGCGCTTTGTCGGCGAGACCCCTTGGGCGCATCTCGACGTTGCCGGAACAGCCATGGGGTCGCCAGCAAACGAGTACAGCCAGACATGGGCTTCCGGCTATGGCGTCCGCTTGCTGGACCGCCTTGTCCGGGATCATTTTGAAAGCTAAAATCTTTTCCAAACAACGGGATGGGTGGAGAAGCGGAATCAATTTCTTCACCCGGTCTCCAAACGGATAGTACATGGCGGAAATTCTCTTCTACCATCTGACGGAATCGACACTAGACGAGGCCTTGCACGGTCTGGTCGAGCGCTCGCTTGGCCGCGGCTGGCGCGTCACGATCCAGACCGTCAGCGAGGAAAGACGTGATGCGCTGGATGGTTTGCTCTGGACCTTTTCTGATACGTCCTTCGTGGCGCATGGCACCGATAAAGAGCCCCATCCCGCACACCAGCCTGTATTGCTGACGACCAGTGAAGCGAATCTGAATGGAGCGACTGTGCGCTTTCTCGTTGAAGGCGCAGGGCTGGAACAGGTGGACGCCTATGAACGTCTTGTCGTCATGTTCGATGGGCACGATCAGGATCAGCTCGATATTGCCCGAGGGCAGTGGAAAAATTTCAAAGCGGGAAGCCACGATTTGACTTACTGGCAGCAAACGCCCGATCGCCGCTGGGAGCGCAAAGCGTGATGCGTCCGCTATTCATTTTGATGATTGTCGCCGGTTTTGGCCTTGGCATCGGTTATCCTTGGTATATGCGCCATTTCACGGGCAGCGAAATCGGGCGTTGGACCATGCTTGAAAACCGCCAGAACGGCTTCAAGATACAGGAAGTCAGACTGTCGGCGGAAGATGGGCCGGTGCGTGTGTTCATCGATGCAACACCTTTGCCGGGTTACGTGCCGGCGGAAAGGCGCTCGGCAGTGACGCTTGCGGTCAGCCGCGATGGGCAACCGGTTCTCTCCCGGGGACTCGACTTTATCTCGACCAGCGGTTCCATCAATACGGATCGCCCGCAGGATGGCAGTGTTCTGCGTCAGAGCGCCGGGGATATCGATCCAGTCATTCCGGGGCTTTATGCGTTTCGTCTGGTGCAGGGAAACACGGATGGGCTTCAGCTTTCAAAAGCCGATCTCGTATTGCGTCGTGGAGCGGAAACGCCGGACGAGGTCTATACAACCATCGGTCTGATCCTCGGTGCATTCGGTCTTTATGCTTTGATGCGCACACGCTTGCGTCCCCAGAGCTGACCGATGACGATGCTCTGCAAAATTTCCGACAGATTGCTGCTGTTGTTGCTCTCGGCTCTTGCAGCGCTGGTTGCGCTGATACCGCTCGAAAGGCTGGGCCTCTTTGGCTCTTCTTTTGAAGGACAAAGCGGTTACGCCGCCCTTTATTTCGGGTTTCCGGTTCTGACTGTCATTTTCGCGCTTCTCGCGGTGCGGCTCATGCCTCGTCCTCTGCCGGTCGCCATGCGCATCATCGGCTGGGTCGCGCTGGCAATCGTGATTTTCTTGATGTTTGTATAGGGTGCAGTGACTGTAGCGATGGCCGCTTTTAATCCGCCATCGCTTCTTCGTATTCGGTGGAAAGTTCCAGCCACTTGTCTTCAGCATCTGCAAGTGCAGAACGAGCGTCGCTCATGTCCTTGTTGATCCGGATCGCCTTCTGAGGTTCCTTCTCATAAAGGGCCGGATCCTCCAGCTGTGACGAAAAACCTTGAATCTGTTTCTGCAGTTTTTGGATCAAAGATTCGGTTTCCTTGATCTTTTTCTGCAGCGGCGCCATGGCTTCGCGTCTCTGGGCGGCGAGCTTTCGCTGTTCGGCCTTGTTGACCTTGGCGTTATCGTCGCGGTCGGCAGCCGGTTCTCCCTTGGCATCAGCAAGAACAATCTGCCGGTATTCATCGAGATCGCCCTCAAACGCCTTTACGCCACCTTCGCGGACCAGCCAGAGCCTTTCCATTGTAGCTTCGATAAGATGGCGGTCGTGGGCAATCAGGATAACCGCGCCGTTGAAAGCGTTGAGCGCATGCACAAGCTCTTCGCGGCTGTCTATATCGAGATGGTTGGTCGGTTCGTCGAGGATGAGCAGGTTTGGACCATGAAAGGTCGCAAGTCCCATCAAGAGGCGCGCTTTCTCGCCACCGGACAGGTCTTTGGCCGGTGTCAGCATCTTCTCGGTCGACAGGCCCATTTGCGCAACGCGCGCGCGCACCTTCGCTTCCGGTTCCGTCGGCATCAGCTTGCGCACATGCTCGATGGCATTGTCTTCGGGGATCAGATCATCCATCTGATGCTGTGCGAAGAATGCAACTTTCAGGCTCGGCGAAAGCGTAAGCGTGCCTTTTTCCGGTGTCAGGCGACCGGCAATCAGCTTTGCAAGCGTCGACTTGCCGTTACCGTTCGAGCCGAGCAGGGCGATGCGGTCATCATTGTCGATGCGCAAGGTCACATTGCGAAGGACCGGCTTGCACGGCACATAACCGACATCGGCATTATCAAGCGCGATGACAGGCGATGCAGTCTTTTTGTCAGCGTCTGGAAAACGGAACGGCTGCACATTGCTTTCAATATAAAGCTCGATTGGCTTGAGCTTTTCCAAAGCCTTCATGCGCGATTGCGCCTGACGGGCCTTGGTGGCCTTGGCGCGGAACCGTTCCACGAAGGATTCCATGTGCTTGCGGTGGGCTTCCTGCTTGGCGTGGGCCTTCTGTTGCAATTCCAGCATTTCGTGACGCTGGCGCTCGAACTGATCGTAATTGCCGCGCCAGAAGCTGATCTTCTTCTGGTCGAGATGCATGATCGAGCTGGTCGCCGAGTTCAGAAGATCGCGGTCGTGGCTGATGATGATGACGGTGTGTGGATAACGCTTCACATAGTCGACCAGCCACAGCACGCCTTCAAGGTCGAGATAGTTGGTCGGTTCGTCGAGCAGTAGCAGGTCCGGCTCGGCGAAAAGGACAGCGGCCAGAGCGACGCGCATGCGCCAGCCGCCGGAAAAGGCGGACGCGGGCTGGCGTTGTGCTTCGGCATTGAAACCAAGGCCGGACAGAAGAATGGCACCTGCGCGAGCTTCCGCAGAGTGAGCGTTGATGTCGGCAAGACGGGTATGAATCTCGGCAATGCGGTGCGGATCAGTTGCCGTGTCAGCCTCTTCAAGAAGTGCCGTGCGCTCCTTGTCGGCCTTCATGACGATTTCGATCAGCGCATCCTCAGTGCCGGGCGCTTCCTGCGCCACCTGACCGATACGGGTGTTTTTCGGAAGCGAGATGCTGCCCGTTTCCGGCGCAAGATCGCCCGTGATCACACGAAACAGCGTGGATTTGCCGGTACCGTTGCGGCCCACAAAACCCGTCTTCGATCCCGCAGGCAGCGTTACGCTGGCGTGGTCGATCAGGAGGCGTCCGGCAATTCGTACGGAGATGTCGTCAAGGATAAGCATGGTGAAAGCGCTTTTGCACGGCTTGAAGCGTTTCCGCAAGTATCAACATCAGTCAGGCGAAACGGCGTCCGCCTTCGGTTCGCTGGAATTTTGAGAGGTCGAGCGATGGAGCGTCGTTACCGAGCCGCGTCAATGCTGCGTGGATCTGACCGCGATGATGGGTGTGATGATTGAACAGATGCGCCAGCGAAGGCGCAAGCCGCTGGCTCATCGTGCGCATGTCCGAAACAGTCGTATAGGTAAAACGTCCAGCAAGCTTGTCGGTGTTCAATGAGTCAGTATATCGGCAGATGCGTTCATCTTCGGCATTACGCAGATCGCGCAGCGTGATGAAATTATCGGTGATAATGGCGTCAAGTTGCTTTGGATGGTCACCTTCGCCTGTAAACCGCTTCATCCAGATGCGGTCGGTGACCAGAAGATGGTTGAGCGTGCGATGGACCGAACCGAAGAACAGCCCAAGATCGAGCCGGTATTCCTCGTCGCTCAGATCGGCGGCAGCGGCATAGAGCAGTTCGTTGGCCCAGCGATTGTACCACGCAAACATTTGAAAATGCTGTTCCATATAAGTCCCCCGCTGCCCGATAGCCTGAATCAGAGTGACATTATCTATGCCTTCAAATTTCCACCGTCTCAAGCTGTCAGGCAGTGTTCGATGTGTTCTAAATTGAACGGCCTCTTGGCAATTCGGCCTATCGACGGTATAGAGCCTCACTTTTCTGAAATCTCCCAGCGAACAAGGTGTCATAATGGCAATCGAACGTACCTTCTCCATGATCAAGCCCGATGCGACCCGCCGCAACCTGACCGGCGCCATCACTGCCAAGCTCGAAGCAGCTGGCCTGCGCGTCGTCGCTTCGAAGCGCGTCTGGATGAGCCTGCGTGAAGCTGAAGGCTTCTATGCTGTTCACAAAGACCGCCCGTTCTTCGGCGAACTGACCGAATTCATGTCTTCCGGCCCGACGATCGTTCAGGTTCTGGAAGGCGAAAACGCCATCGCCAAGAACCGCGAAGTCATGGGTGCGACCAACCCGGCCAACGCTGACGAAGGTACCATCCGCAAGGAATTTGCCCTGTCGATCGGCGAAAACTCCGTGCACGGTTCAGACGCTCCGGAAACCGCTGCAGAAGAAATCGCATACTGGTTCTCGGGCACCGAAATTGTCGGCTAATCCCGCCCGGAATTCAAAGAAAAAGCCCGGTCAGACCGGGCTTTTTGTTGGGTGGGATGACGCGCAAAAGCAAACCTCAAAGGCTTTTGTGAGAGCCTTGCCATCTCTTTCCCTTCGTCATCGAAGAGAACAAGCTTGCCCATGTCGATCTTATAGGATTTAGTTTTGCCGAGCACATCGAGGAACTTGCGTTCCTGGTTCATGAGGGCAGGCGGGCACTGGACATAAGTCGATCCGATATCAGCGAAGGAAATGTTTTCTCCGGTCACGACCGCCTTGCTGAAATAACGGTTGCAGCCGCCTGAGCCACTGACGGCACCGTCGCTCGAAACCGTCAGCGTCGTCTGGGCATTGTCAATCACGCCGCCGCCCTGAATGTCTTCCGCAAGCCAGTCCTTGCCCTCGATGCCGATGGCAACGCCTGCATCACCGCTCTTGCGAACCATCACAACCTTGATTTCTGCCGGTTCTCCCGGGTTCTCCGGATCGATAGCGTAGCGCTCGTCATTGACGAACCAGAGCGTGTCACCTGCTGAAATGCGCGCCTGCAGGGCATAGGTATGACCGGGCTGGATCTGGTCTGTATCAAAATTGATGGCAAACGGGATCGGCGATCCCTGAACGGATTCAATCCGCGTTTCACCAATGACTTTGGACGGGGCATCGGCCAGCGAGATATCGGAGAGCTGAACCGTCAGGTCTGCCTCTGGTGGCAGCGCGATACGCTCACGATACATCACCTTGCCGCTTACGGTTTTTCCGCAGCAATGCTACTCGTCGGCATAGACGTGGTCAGGAACAAGGCAGCGCCGCCAAGCGCGCCAATACCGACCACGAGTGCCGCAGCAATTGAAAGGGTTTTTGCCAGTCCATTTCGCATCGTCAAAGCCCGAAACTTCCGTTCCCGCACGCGTTATCTGTTGCAAGACAGATGGCACAGATGCGGTTTCAATCTGTCTTTCATCGTCGCTTGTCAGCGTCTGATTCATCACGCCGACATTAGCGAAATCTTCATGTGAAAATTGTGGCAGCACAAGAACACGCCACCTAAATTAGCCATTATTCTAGGGGGTTAAATAGTTAATTCACGATTAAAATGAGAAATAGAGATCAACAGAACAGCTGACAATCGAAAGATTATGACTGTTTCCAGCGTTCGCGGATCTTCTCGTCTTCCTCTTTGGACGACACCCAGCCACCGACCGAACCATCTGCGAGATGTTCCCGCTTCCAGAAGGGAGCGTCGGTTTTCATGTAGTCCATCAGGTATGAGGCGGCCTCGAAAGCTGCATGTCGATGCGACGACGCTGCGGCCACCAGAACGATGTTTTCGCCCGGTTTGATGAGCCCGTAACGGTGAATGATCGTGAGGGCTGTTATCGGCCAGCGCTCGATGGCCTGTCGGGCGATGCGGGTAATTTCCGCTTCGGCCATACTCGGATAATGCTCCAGTTCCAGAGCAGAAAGCGTGCCGCTTTCATCGCGACAAAGGCCGGTAAAGGTGACGATGGCGCCGATATCCGTGCGCCCTTGTTCAAGCTTGCGCAGTTCTGCCGCCGTATCGAAGTCTTCGCTTCTTATGCCGACGAAAAGTGGGCACCTAGTTTGCCCGCTCATGTCATCCTCCCGTCATGGGCGGAAAGAGCGCAACTTCATCGCCGTCATTCACAAGTTCAACATGCTCTGCATGTTCCTGATTGATTGCTGCGCGGATGACATGTTCGTGCTCGAAGGCGGCTTCATATTCATCACCGCGCGATTTCAGGTGGCTGATCAGATCGCCAACGGTGGTTTTGGGCGAGGGAGTTCGATTGACTCTTCACCCTTGCCGATTTTCTCGCGCACCCATGCAAAATAGACGAGTTTTACCGTCACTGGATCAATCCATTACGTGTTTGAGGCCCGCCTTGAAGTAATCCCAGCCCGTATAAAGCGTCAGAAGAGCTGATATCCAAAGCAGGACAATACCCATTTCGGTTACATAGGGCACGACTTTGTCACCAGCAGGGCCTGCGAGTAGAAATGCGAGAGCAACCATTTGTGCCGTCGTCTTCCATTTGGCGAGGCGAGAGACGGGAACACTGACTTTGAGTTCGGCAAGATACTCACGCAGACCCGAAACAAGGATTTCGCGACAAAGGATGATGATTGCGGCCCACAGCGTCCAGCCGGCAATTGTACCATCAGCCGCGAGAAGCAGGAGGATGGCGGATACGAGCAGCTTGTCGGCAATCGGGTCCAGCATGCGACCGATGGTCGATGTCTGCTTCCAGATACGGGCGAGGTAACCGTCGAAAAAATCTGTAATGCTAGCGACGATAAACAATCCCAGAGCTGTCCATCGGGCGAAATCGCTCGATTCCAGCCGCCCCTCGACAAAGAAGCACAATACCACAAGGGGAACGGCGATGATCCGGCCGTAAGTGAGGATATTGGGCAAGGAGAGGGTATGATTTTTCTGCATTGTTCCGCCGCGTCGTTGTTAGCGCACATCAACAGGGATGACCGATAAAATCAACACCTGCGAATATGTTCTGCCGGGACCTAATGACGCTTGTGCATAAATCCCGGACAAAATTGCGTCATCTGTCACGAAAATGATCGTGAATCGTCTTGGCCATGGCCTCCGAGATACCTTCAATCTGCATCAGATCGGCAACTGCGGCTCGGGGAGACCGCTTTTGCAGTCCCAAAATGGTGCAGCAGGGCACGCTTGCGCGATGGGCCGATTCCCGCAATTTCATCGAGTGGGTTCTTGACCATTTCCTTCTTGCGACGAGCGCGGTGTGTGCCGATTGCAAACCGGTGCGCTTCGTCGCGCAGGCGCTGAATGAAATAGAGCACAGGATCGCGGGGAGGCAGCGTGAAGGCCTGTTTGCCTTCCACGAAGAAACGCTCGCGTCCTGCTTCGCGGTCGACGCCTTTGGCAATACCGATTGCATTGACGAGATGGCTGATTCCAAGCTCACCGAGAATCTGCCTGACTGCACCGACCTGACCTTGCCCGCCGTCGATCAAAATGACATCGGGCCATGCGGGAAACGTATCGATTACTTCTGCATCGGAGGGTTCTTCCGGCGCGCCATGCTCCTTGACTAGGCGTGAGAAGCGCCGCTCGATAACCTCGCGCATCATGCCGAAGTCGTCGCCCGGCGTAATGTCGGTCGAGCGGATATTAAACTTCCGGTACTGGTTTTGACGAAGCCTTCCGGCCCGGCGACGATCATGCCACCGACGGCATTCGTGCCCATGATATGCGAGTTATCGTAGACCTCAATGCGGCGTGGGGGCTGGGACAGGCCGAAGGTCTCAGCCATGCCTTGCAACAGGCGCGCTTGTGACGATGTTTCTGCAAGCCGCCGCCCAAGCGCCTCTCGCGCATTGGTCAAGGCGTGATCGACAAGGTCTTTCTTCTCTCCGCGTTGTGGAACGTTGACCTGCACCCTATGGCCCGCGCGCGTCGAGAGCGCTTCGACGATAAGCGATTGCTCCTCAACCGTCTCGGACAAGAGAACCAGACGCGGACATGGCTTGTCGTCATAGAACTGGGACAGGAATGCCCCCAGAACCTCTGCCGGGCCGAGCGAACTGTCCGCCTTGGGGAAATAGGCGCGATTGCCCCAGTTCTGGCCGGTACGGAAGAAGAAAACCTGAATGCAGGTCATGCCGCCTTCCTGATGGATGGCGAAAACGTCAGCCTCTTCGACCGTCTGTGGATTGATTCCTGATGTGATTGCACATGAGAAAGTGCCGCCAGACGATCCCGGTAAACCGCTGCATGTTCGAAATCGAGGTCTGCCGATGCGGCCTGCATTGCCGTTGCAAGGTGGTCTTTTACCGACTGGCTCTTGCCGGACAGAAACGCCTTGGCCTCGTTGACGAGTTCGGCATAGTCCTCATCGCTGATCTCGTGCGTGCAGGGGCCGGAACAACGCTTGATCTGAAAGAGAAGGCAGGGACGGGTACGCGTCTCAAAAACCGAATCCGTGCAGGTCCGCAGCAGGAAGGCGCGCTGAAGCGCGTTGATCGTGCGACCGACAGCACCGGCAGAGGCAAAGGGACCGAAATAGTCTCCCTTGCGGGACCGTGCGCCGCGATGCTTGAAGATGCCGGGTGCCCGATGGTCGCCGGTCAGCAGAATATAGGGAAACGACTTGTCGTCGCGCATCAGCACGTTGAAGCGCGGACGCAATCTCTTGATGAGATTGGCTTCCAGCAACAAGGCCTCGGTTTCCGTCCGGGTGACGACGAATTCCATCGTCACCGTTTCGCGGATCATCCGGGTGATGCGATTCGAATGGCCGATCCCGCGCGCATAGTTGGAAACGCGCTTCTTGAGATTGCGTGCCTTGCCGACATAGAGCACGTCACCATCACTGTTGAACATGCGATAGACGCCCGGATTGTTCGGCAGGCGCTTCACGAAAGCATTGATGATGCTGACCGCTCAGGCCTTCAATATCCGGCAGGCCATCCGAAGAATCCCATTGAATGGAATCGGCAGCGGACGGCGAGGCAGGAACGTCGACTATATCGTCGGTCTCGTCATCGTCGTCGGTTTCCGCATCGCCAATGATAATACCGGCCACATCCTGTTCGTCATCAGACGGCAGGTTTACAACGGTATCCTCATTGTTCTTGCGGTTTCCAGTCATTCGGTGATTCCTGCAATATCCGGGGTTTCCCACGCCAGATGCTGTCCGCCATCAAGTGCGATCATCTGGCCGGTAACGGAGCGGCTTTCCCAGAAATAGCGAACAGTACGCCCAAATTCCGGCAATTCCGGCGCACGTTGCAAAAGAAGTTTCTCGACCTGCTGTTCGAAATCGCTCGGCTTCTGCCGCTCGCTCGGCAATGTTGGACCGGGTGCGATTGCATTGACCCGGATCTGCGGTGCAAGCGCCTGCGCCATGGTTCGGGTGGCGTTCCAGAGGGCCGTTTTTGACAACGTGTAGGAAAAGAAGTTCGGATTGAGCTTCCAGACTCGCTGGTCGATGACATTGACGACAAGCGCTTCTTCGCCATCGGGCAGAGCTTTTTTGCCATTTCTTCAGCCAGCAGGACAGGCGCCTTGAGATGGATGGCAAAGTGCTTGTCCCACAGCGCCATGTCCAATTGGCCGATGCGGTCATCTTCAAAGAGGGATGCATTATTAACGAGGAGCCGGATCGGCCCGATCTGGCGCGATGCATCTTTAACAAGATTCCGAATATCGGATTCGGACGACAGGTCCGCACGCACGACGCAGGCTTTGCCGCCTTGTTCGTTTATGGCGGCCGCAAGGGTGGCGCTTTCATCGATGGAGTGTTTATAGTGTATGGCGACCGGGAAGCCATGGGCGGCAAGGTCTTCGACAATTGCCTTCCCAATGCGCCGTGCGCCGCCGGTGACCAGAACCGGGCATTTAGCAAGCAGGCGAGGCTCTTGATCGTTCAACACGGTAAACACTTTCTTATCGAGATTCTTCAATCGATTTCATGCCATTTCGGTCGGAAGATTGCAGCTAAAAACAGCGCCTGCAATGTTCATAACTGACAAATTTGTAGAGATTTCAGCGACTTCGTTTCACTTCGCCGGACGTTGCCGTCGCTGCAATCGACGTTCCCCACTATATAGGTGGCTGAAGTCGGCGTTGCGATAATGCAACATCGTATTTTTGCCATGTTCTCGTCAGGTTCTCTCCACAGAAGCGGGCATTTCGTGCCGCAATTACCACCGATATGTCGATCCTGTCAGCGCGGCATGGACGATTTGCTCCCAACATCGCCCGCCCGATAAGGGACCGCGCTAAAGGTAATTTGTGTAAGGAGAATGCTATGCGCACTCTTAAGTCTCTCGTAATCGCCTCGGCTGCGCTGCTGCCGTTCTCTGCGACTGCTTTCGCTGCTGATGCCATTCAGGAACAGCCTCCTGTTCCGGCTCCGGTCGAAATGGCTCCGCAGTACAGCTGGGCTGGTGGCTACACTGGTCTGTACCTCGGCTACGGCTGGAACAAGGCCAAGACCGACACCGTAGGCACCATTAAGCCTGACGATATGAAGGCTGGCGCTTACGCTGGCTGGAACTTCCAGCAGGACCAGTTCGTATACGGTGTTGAAGGCGACGCTGGCTACTCCGGGCCAAGAAGACCAAGGACGGTCTGGAAGTTAAGCAGGGCTTCGAAGGCTCGCTGCGTGCACGTCTCGGTTACGACCTGAACCCGGTTATGCCGTACATCACGGCTGGTGTTGCCGGTTCGCAGGTCAAGCTCGACAACGGCTTTGACGACGAAAGCAAGTTCCGCGTTGGTTGGACTGCTGGTGCCGGTCTGGAAGCCAAGCTCACGGACAACATCCCGGGCCGCGTCGAATACCGCTACACCCAGTTTGGTAACAAGACCTACGACCTCGGCAACGAATCGGTTCGTAACAAGCTCGACACCCACGACATCCGCGTCGGCGTTGGCTACAAGTTCTAATTATCTGATAATTGAACACGGAAAACCGGGCAGGCAACTGCCCGGTTTTTGTTGCGTTTTTAGCTCAGTTGTTCGCAGCATCTGTCAGCCAGTCGCGAAAAGCTGCCATCGCTTGCGTTTCCGTCCGCGATTGTAGCCTTGTCAGCCAGTAGCCGCCCATCGTCACCGTCGTCTCGAACGGCTGGACAATGGTTTCCGACAGCAATTGCCGGGAGAACATCAGTGGCGGGGCAAGCGCAATACCCGCTCCCCTGCATGGCCGCTTCCATCATCGCGAGCGACGATCGAACATGACGCTTCGCGGCAGGGGCATGTCGCCCGTTACGCCTGCTGCCAGAAACCACTGCGTCCATTCGTCGGCCCGGTAGGAGCGGAGCAAAGTATGCCGCGCGAGATCGACAGGTGCCCGCAATTCGTGTGCCAGTTCCGGAATGCAAAGTGGTGACAGGGGCGCCTCCAGCAGTCTGAACGCGTCGATGCCGTGCCGGGCACCGCTGCCGAAACGGATCGCGTAATCCAGTCCCTCCGCTGCAATGTCCACCCGGTTGTTGTTGGTCGAAAGCCGCAGGTCGATGAATGGGTAGCGATTCTGAAAATCGCGCAGACGTGGCAGAAGCCAGCCGACGGCCAAGGTGCCGACCGCACCCACACGCAAGATTTCCCGATAATGCCCCGCTTCGAAACGTTCAAGCGTTCCAGCAATCCTGTCGAATGCATCCTTCAGTGTGGGAAGCAACGTTTCTCCTTCGCTCGTCAGCATCAGTCCGCGGGGCAGGCGCTCGAACAAAGTCACGTTCAGACGGGTTTCGAGGCTTTTGACCTGATGGCTGACAGCCGCCTGCGTGACGCAAAGTTCAATCGCGGCCTTCGTAAAACTCAAGTGACGCGCAGATGCCTCGAAAGCGCGCAGGAATTGAGCGGGAGATGCGGTCGAACCATGTTGCCCCAAATTTTTCTAATGCCAAATGCTAGATAACGTCGTTTGTCGCGCCAGCGCAAGCATCGTATATAAGCTGGGCTTAAAGGCTTATATCCCGCAAGGCGGGCTTCAATATTATGGACCGCGCAATACCGGCTATGTCTTGAGAAAGATGCAGCGGAACGCATAATCATGAGGTTTATTTATCTGTCATGAGAAAATATACGACATTTTTGATCGGTTTCCTCGCCACTGCGGCTATTATGCCGAATAATGGTTCGCTGGCTGCGAGCAAGGTGAATGATGCTGATTTGCGCCGTATTGTCGATGAAACGGTGCGCCCGCTCATGACCGAGCAGAAAATCCCCGGCATGGCGGTTGCCATAACAATCGACGGTAAGAGCCATTTCTTCGGCTATGGCGTGGCATCGAAGGAAAGTGGGCAAAAGTCACCGAAGAAACGATCTTCGAGATAGGCTCGATTAGCAAGACCTTCACTGCAATGCTTGGGGGCTACGGGCTGGCGACCGGCGCATTCTCCCTGTCCGATCCCGCTATCAAATGGGGTCCCGAACTGACGGGCAGCAGCTTCGACAAGATCACTATGCTCGATCTCGGGACCTACACACCGGGAGGGTTGCCGCTGCAATTTCCCGATACTGTTTCCGATGACAAATCCATGCTGTCTTATTTCAAGGACTGGAAACCCGATTACCCGGCGAGCACGCAGCGCCGTTATTCAAATCCCAGCATCGGCCTGTTCGGCTATCTGGCTGCACGGAGCATGGACAAGCCGTTCGACGTTTTGATGGAAGAAACGCTTCTGCCCGCATTCGGCCTGAAGAACACCTTCATCAATGTGCCTGAAAGCCAGATGAAGAATTACGCCTATGGCTATTCCAAAGCCAACAAGCCGATCCGGGTATCGGGCGGCGCGCTGGATGCACAAGCCTATGGCATCAAGACTACGGCGCTTGATCTTGCCCGCTTCGTCGAACTGAACATCGACAGCTCATCTCTGAAGCCCGATTTCCAGAAAGCCGTCGCGGCAACGCATACCGGTTACTACCATGTCGGTGCGAACAATCAGGGACTTGGCTGGGAATTCTATACCTATCCGACTGCGCTTAAGACGCTTCTTGCTGGCAATTCGTCGGACATGGCGCTGAAATCGCACAGGATCAAGAAATTCGACCAGCCCTTGCAGCTGTCAGCGGATGTCCTGATCAATAAGACAGGCTCGACCAACGGTTTCGGTGCTTATGCGGCTTTTATTCCCGCGAAGAAGACTGGAATTGTTCTGCTTGCCAACCGGAATTACCCGATCGATGAGCGCGTCAAGGCTGCCTATCGGATAATACAGGCACTCGACAAGAAGCAATAGACCGCAAAAGAACTCCGGAAAATCGTACTACCCCCGAAAGTTGGACACCCAACTTGGGGGTAGTTCAAAATCCGGGGTTTTTCTTTGCAGACGGATCAGCCGCGCGGCAGCAGTTCCACCAATTCAGGATGTAATTCCTGAAAACGCTTCATCCAGCGCTTCAGCTTGGGACGATTGCGTTCCCATTTGCCCTCGAAGCGCAGCGCCAGATAGCCGAGCGTAGCCGCGATAGCGATATGACCGCCATGCAGCTTGCCCGCCAGCCGAGGCGGTGCTTCGTTCAAGAGGTCGAGCGCACGTTCGGCCTTGCGCCATTGCAGGTCGAGCGGGGCTGATGGATCTTCTCTTCCGGACGAAGTCGCCGCTCGTATACATGCGCCAGAAGCACGTCGCAAAGACCGTCGGCGATGGCTTCATAGCGCTCTGCATCGGTGCGCTTTTCGGCATTGCGCGGGAAGAGCTTGTTACCCGAAGCCCGGTTCAGATACTGGGTGATCGCACGGCTGTCGAAAACCGATTTGCCATCATCCGTTACCAACGTCGGAATTTTCCCGAGCGGATTGGCGTGGATGAGATTCTCCGGTTCTGCCGAGGTGTTGACGACGACGCTTTCAAACGGAATGCCGGCGTAGTGGGCGGCCATGCGAACCTTCGCGCTGTAGGGCGAAGCGGGCGAATAGAGAATCTGTGTCATCGTTAGTTCCTAAACAGGGTATGTGAGCTTATTGCGTGGCGGGCATCATGACTGAGCGGCTTCGGCAGGCATTGGCATCGACCTGACCGCAAGCGCGATATTGCAGGTCCTTTGTCATGCAGATACGAACTTCCTGAAGATAGTTACGCTTGCAGCTTATCGAAATACCGTCCGGTTTCATGCCGGGATTGGCTGCGATAAAGGCTTTTTCAACGAGAAGAGGATCTACGCGCCGACCGCTCGCCAGATTGCGCAGGCTGGGTGGAATGCGAACTTGATCGAAAGCGTTGCGCAGCGTGGAGAAATATTCGTCCTGCGACAAGCCCGAACAGCTGCCATGTTTGCGCCATTGATAAGCGACAAGACCGGCAGAAGGCATGATATCTGACAGGCGGGAGATGATCGGACGAGGCACGTAGCTGCCCCGACTGCGGGCATTATCGAACTGGCAGTTTGCCGGATAGCCCCATTCGTTCTGTGGCCAGAGGCCGTGCACCACAAAACCAAAGGGACGACTGGTTCCACATTGCTGCTTGTTGGCGCGGGGGCCTTCGGAGGCACAATAGCTCGGCGACCGGGAGGGGGCGAGGACGTAGAAGTCGAACTCGCCCGGAACGTCATCCGCCCAGCTTGGCACAACTGCCAAAGTGCTCGCAACTGCCGTTGCGAGCAACGTAAACGCACCTGCTCCAAACTTTCGCAGCATGTGCCCTCCACTCAATCAACGACTGACCGTATCAAGCCGCTCAATTTTTAGCGAAGAACGCGGCAACTTGCGTCGTACACATACCAGCGGTCGAAACCGTCGACGCAGAATTCGACGTTGCGGCCCACCGAGGCAAAAGCCTTGACCTTCTTCTACCATATACCAGACCGAACGATACTGGCCGTCGGTCAGAACGGCAGTTGCCTTGCAATAGGTACGTTCAATCTGAGCCGGATTGGTCTTCGGCTCATAGCGTGTCAGCTGAACATCGCTCATCGCCGAAATTCCGACCTGCGGCAGGTTCGGAACATGACGCACTTGATAGCCGAAATCGGAAACCACTGAGCGCAAAACGCTCTGCTGGCTGCATGCGCCTGCATCGGCAACTCCGGCTGGAGTTGGAGTAAGATAGTCTGCGGCACTGGCCGGCAGAGACACAAGCGTAAGCGGAAGGACAGATGCCGCAAACAGGGCTGTACGTGAATACTGTCCGATACGTTCCGGGGGTTCGTTGCATATCTCTGTCCTGTCCCAAATTGCGAGCTCACGCCCGCTTTAATCCGTGATAGCCGAAGCGTTGAGGCGCAGTTTCTGTCAGCAATTCACGCGGGTCAAGTCCGATCCGTCTCGCTGCGCACCCACTTGATGCTGAAATTGCTCCCTTTTTCCTCGGCCAGAAGTTTGGTAAGGCAGGGAAGCAGGGTTTGCATCTCACTTTCGAGTGTATAGGGCGGATTAACGACAATCATGCCGGTGCCATCCGGGCGTGGTTCAATGGACGGTGCACGAATCGCAAGCTCGATCTGCATGATCTTCGGAATACCGGTTTCCCGCAGCTGCCGGGTGAACAGTTCCGTTTCTCTGCGGTCTTTCACCGGATACCACAGTGCATAAATGCCGCCGCCGAAGCGCTTATGCGCCTTAGTCAGGCCATCAACTAGACGGTCGAACTCGCCCCTTTTTTCAAAAGGAGGGTCGACCAGAACCATGCCGCGTTTTTCCTTGGGCGGGAGGTGAGCGCCAAGCGCCAGCCATCCGTCGAGCTCGGTCACGCGGACCTGATAATCACCGTCGAAAAGTTTCGCCAGCTTGGTGGAGTCCTGCGGATGCAGTTCCAGTGCGGACAAACGGTCCTGCTTGCGTAGCAAATGCCGGACGAGAAGGGGCGAACCCGGATAATGGCGAAGCTTTTCACTGTTGTTGACCGCACGAACGGCTGCGAGATAGGGCTCCAGAAGTTTCAGCACGGGCTGCTCGACCTGCCCTTTCCGTACCGCATCGATGATGCGGTCGATACCGCCTGTCCATTCGCCGGTCTTGCCTGCCTCGATGCCCTTCAGGTCGTAAAGGCCGATGCCTGCATGCGTGTCGATGACGCGAAAGGCCTGATCCTTGTGTTTCAGATATTCGACAAGACGGGTCAGGATGACGTGCTTGACGACATCCGCAAAATTTCCGGCGTGATAGGCGTGACGATAATTCATGGCTGCGCTTGTTTCATGTCAGCCAGTTTTCGGCAAGAGGCAGTGATATCCAAAAAGGCCCCGGTCTGCGTCGTTCCTGCAATATCTCTGCTGTCACAAATATGACATACAACCTTCAACATCCGCTCCTTAGCTTTGAGTCGAGTCCCGAAATGTCTGGTGGCGTCCTTCTGATCGTCCTCTTTGGTGCGTTCCTCCACGCGAGCTGGAACGCAATTGTGAAGGGAAGCGGAGACAAATTCTTCGGTGCAGCAAGCGTGACGAGCGCCGCGGGTTTGATTGCTCTTTTCACCTTGCCTTTTCTGTCGCTGCCGAACCCGGCAAGCTGGATTTATATGTTGCTGTCGACAATCACGCAGACCTTCTACATGTCGCTCGTGGCCGCAGCTTATAAATCCGGCGACATGAGCGAAGCCTATCCCATTATGCGTGGCACGCCGCCCTTGCTGGTGGCAATGGTCAGTGCTCCACTGGTTGGCGAGGTCATGGGCTGGCAGAGCTGGCTCGGCATCGCGCTGATCTGTTCCGGCGTTCTGGCGATGGCACTTGACGCGCGGCGTAGAAATCGTGGTGCATCAAGCCGTACCGCGTTGCTTGCTCTGGCGAATGCGGGCTTCATAGCAAGCTATACGATCATTGATGGCCTCGGTGTCCGTGTTTCGGGCGAACCATTGTCCTACACACTGTGGCTGTTTTTGATGAACGCCATACCGCTGGCAGGCTGGGCTCTTTATCGTGAACCGGACAGGTTTATCCAATATCTGCGCAATCATTGGCGACCGGCTATGATTGGCGGTGTCGGAACCATCGGTTCCTACGGATTGGCTCTTTGGGCGATGACCATGGCTCCGATTGCCGTCGTGGCGGCGCTTCGTGAAACGGCGATACTCTTCGGCGTGCTCATCTCGGCGCTCGTGTTGAAGGAAAGGGTTGGCTTGCCGAGGTTCATCGCTGCCGGTCTTATCGTTCTTGGCGCGATTTCGCTGCGCCTGTCGTGAAAATTTATTTCGTCACAGTGACAATCTTCCAGCAGAAATTCGTTTCTGCGCGAAGTGGCTTGAGATAATAAAGTAACATGAACCAGCACGCTCCTATCTCGAATATCAAAACAGGTCATTCGGCTTGCCCGCACGACTGTCCATCAACTTGCGCACTCGATGTCGAAATTCTCGATGGGCGCACAATTGGGCGCGTGCGCGGCGCAAAGGACAACAGCTACACGGCTGGTGTCATATGCGCGAAGGTGGCGCGCTATGCCGAGCGCGTTCATCATCCTGACCGCCTCAAGCATCCACTGGTTCGTGCCGGTGCGAAAGGTGAGGGGCAATGGAAGGAAGCTTCATGGGAAGCAGCTCTTGATCTCATTGCCGAGCGTTTTCTGAAAGCAGAGCGCAACTATGGCAGCGAGAGCGTCTGGCCGTATTACTATGCGGGCACTATGGGGCTGGTACAACGCGACTCGATCAATCGCCTACGCTTTGCCAAGCGCTATTCCAACCAGTTCGACAGTTTCTGCACCAATATGGCTGGACCGGCTATTTCGCGGGAACAGGAAGCCTGACCGGTCCTGATCCACGCGAAATGGCGAAGGCAGATGTGGTGGTGATCTGGGGCACCAATGCCGCCGCCACGCAGGTCAATGTGATGACCCACGCAGTTCGGGCGCGCAAGGAACGCGGTGCCGGGATCGTCGTCATCGACGTTTATGCAAATGCGACCGTCCGGCAAGCGGATATGGGCATTGTGCTGAAACCGGGAACGGATGGCGCCTTTGCCTGCGCGGTCATGCATGTGCTGTTCCGTGATGACCTTGCCGACTGGGACTATCTGGAGCGCTACACTGACGATCCGAAAGGACTGGAAGCACATCTTCAGACCCGGACGCCGGAATGGGCTGCCGCTATTACCGGCCTGACCGTTGAAGAGATCGAGGCATTTGCTCATCTCGTCGGCAAGACTAAGCGCACCTATTTCCGTCTCGGCTATGGTTTCACCCGCCAGCGCAACGGCGCGGTGAACATGCACGCAGCTTCTTCAATTGCCTGTGTGACGGGCGCTTTTCTTTATGAAGGCGGCGGCGCATTCCATTCCAATTCTGGCATCTTCAAAATGGACAAGCGCGAGATCGAAGGTCGCGCCATGCAGGACGTCGGGCTTCGTTTTCTTGATCAGTCGAAGATCGGTCGCATTCTTACCGGTGACGCTGAGGCGCTATATGGCGGCCCGCCTGTCATGGCGATGTTGATCCAGAACACGAATCCGATGAATGTGACGCCGGAACAGCGGCTGGTTCGCAAGGGCTTTGCGCGCGAGGACCTTTTCATTGCGGTGCACGAACAGTTCATGACCGATACGGCGAAGATGGCCGATGTCGTCCTGCCTGCGACGACATTCCTTGAACATGACGATATTTATCGCGGCGGTGGACAGCAGCATGTCGTCCGGGGCCGAAGCTGATCGAGCCTCTTGCCGATGCGCGCCCGAATATCTTTGTTATCAATGAATTGGCGAAACGTCTCGGCGTAGCGCATCTGCCGGGTTTTGATCTCGATGAGCGCACACTGATTGACAACATGAATGCCAATAGCGACTTGCCGCAATTCGATGAATTGAAGGAAAAGCGGTTTGTCGATTTGCAACCGCCCTTCGAAGAAGCACATTATATTAATGGCTTCAAATGGCCGGATGGCAAATTCCGCTTCCGACCTGACTGGACTGGAAGCCCGTCGCCGAACAAGCCGCCGGAAGTTATGGGGCTTCAGGGGCCTTTCCAGTCGATCCCTGAATTCCCGGATTATTGGGAAGTGATCGAAACGGTGGATGCTGAACATCCCTTCCGTATGACAACCTCACCGGCGCATAACTTCCTGAATTCGACTTTTGCCGAGACACCGACATCGCGCGCCAAGGAAATCCGGCCTGAATTGCTTATTCATCCTGACGATGCGGCAAAGCTTGGCATCGAGAATGGCGAGCAGATCGAGATCGGCAATCATCGCGGCGAGCTGGTGCTTCATGCCGTGCTGCGTGCCGGGCAAAAGCGTGGTGTCGTGGTGTCGGAGGGCATTTTCCCGAACTCGACATTCGAGCGCGGCGAGGGGATCAATATATTGATCGGCGCTGAACCTGCCGCCCCCCCTATGGCGGGCTGGCGGTGCATGACACCAAGATCTGGATTCGCAAACTGAGCGCATCCTGAAAAGTGTGAAACGGTTTTCGGATCAGATGCGCATCAAAAATACTTGGGGTGCATAGATATTTTTCCAACAACGCCGGGGCGCATATATAGTTTATTTATGTGCCCGGCGTTGTTGTTTATTCGCGCTGCTCGTCAGCCAGCGTAACGCAGTTTCAGCTTGGAAACACCCACAGCTGCATTCAGGCCGCGCTGGCCCTGAAGCGAAATTGGCTGAAGCGAAATCGTCTTCCACGAACCACCGGTCAGGATGTTGGTGCCGAAGCCGACGCCGATCGCTGCATTGGCAGATGCGCCTACATAACGGCCCTGAAGGGCGCCTTCAGGACGAACGGTCGGGGCCCAGACGGCCCGGGCGACACGACCGCCATTGATGAAGCCGACATCGATGCCAAGCTTGGTAATCGTCCCTGTGTAACGTTCAGCCGGACCACGTCCACGGGCGGGGCTGAATACGCAATCTACATCCTGCTGGCTGCCGATGATGACGCCGATGGCTGGAGCGATGTCGCAGGACAGCGTGCCGACTTCCGAGCGCGGCTGGGTGCGACCTGAAGCGGGAGGAGCAACGTAGTCGGCAGCAATAGCTGGAGCCGTGACGGCAATGCCCGAAATCACGGCCATTGTCGAAAGGAAGGAAGTCGAAAAACGGAGAGACATGTCCTTGTCCTCTTCTAAAACACATATTGAAAGAGACGCTTACACGTCCCTTAACGAGATTTGCCGAAGCAAGTTCCGTTACGAATGGGAATTAGAGCTTTTGCGGGAAATTAAAGTTTTATTAACAAAAAACTTCGTCTGTGATTAATTTGCCGCGGTTGAACATGGAAACAGTGCCATCAGGCGCTCAGAACCATCGCATCGGTCAAATCCTGCTGGCCGTTGTGTTCATCGGCAAATTTGCGAAGAGCCAACGCATAAAGTTGGTGCTCGGCTTTCAGAACGCGGGCTGCGAGCGCTTCGGCATCATCGCCAGCGAGCACCGGAACTGCTGCTTGGGCCAGAATTGGACCTTCGTCCATCCCTTCCGTGACCAGATGAACGGTGCAGCCTGCGACTTTCATGCCCGCATCCAGCGCGCGCTGATGTGTATGCAGTCCGGGGAAGAGCGGGAGCAGGGAAGGGTGAATATTTAGGATACGGCCTTCATAGGGAGCAATGAAGCGGCCCGACAAAAGGCGCATATAGCCTGCGAGGCAGACGATATCCGGCTTCAATGCGGCGAGGGCCTCCAGAATGGCATCTTCATGCGCATCCTTCGAGGCATAGTCCTTACGCTTGAAGACCTGTGTCGCAATACCGGCAGCTTTTGCCTTGGCAAGGCCGCCAGCTTCTTCCTTGTCGGAAAAGACCGCCATTACTTCCGCCGGAAAACCAGTGGTTTCAGTGGCGCGGATCAGCGCCTCCATATTGGAACCGCCCCCGAAATGAAGATGACGACCCGCTTGCGGCTCATAGCGAAAGCGTGCCCTTGTAGATGACGCCGTCCTTTTCACGCTTCACCATCTGGCCGAGCGTGACAACCTTTTCGCCTTCAGCGGCAAGGGCAGCCACGACTTCTTCGACCTTCTCAGGCTTCACGACGGCAATCATGCCGATGCCGCAATTGAATGTGCGCAGCATTTCGTTCGGCTCGACGCCGCCCGTCTTGGCAAGCGAGGGGAGAAAACCGCCGGAACGGAAATCGACGTAAGATCGATTTCGGCGGCGAGACCTTCCGGCAGGACACGCGGAATATTGTCGGGAAAACCGCCACCGGTGATGTGTGCCAGCGCCTTGATGCCGTCTGAAGCGCGGATCGCAGCAAGAAGGGGCTTCACATAAATACGTGTGGGCGTGAGCAGTGCTTCACCGAGCGTCGCGCCCGGCTGGAACGGTGCGTCGGACTTCCAGCCGAGGCCGGAGAGTTCGACGATGCGGCGCACCAGCGAAAATCCGTTGGAATGCACACCGGACGAAGCAAGGCCGAGTATTATGTCACCTTCGGCAACATCACCACGCGGCAGCAGACGGTCGCGTTCAGCTGCGCCAACCGCGAAACCGGCAAGATCATAATCAGCGTCGCGATACATGCACGGCATTTCAGCGGTTTCACCGCCTATCAGCGCGCTGCCGGCCTGTCGGCACCCTTCGGCGATACCCGCTACGATATCGACACCCTGATCCGGCGAAAGTTTGCCGGTCGCAAAATAGTCGAGGAAGAAAAGCGGTTCAGCACCCTGCACGACAAGATCGTTGACGCACATGGCAACAAGATCGATGCCCACTGTGTCATGCTTGTCGGCATCTATAGCGATCTTCAGCTTGGTGCCGACGCCATCATTAGCGGCAACGAGTACCGGGTCCTTGAAGCCAGCAGCCTTGAGGTCGAACAGTCCGCCAAAACCGCCGATCTCGCCATCCGCACCGGGGCGGCGCGTGGAGCGAACGAGCGGCTTGATCTTCTCGACCATCAGGTTCCCGGCATCGATGTCGACACCAGCCTGCGCATAGGTCAGGCCGTTCTGGCCAGCGGGCTTATCGGCGGGCTTGTTTTCCATGGTCATGGCCTGCTCCTGAAATTGGGTGCTTATCCACGCAGTTGTTTAATGCATTTTCGGCAAAAGCGTGTAACGGTTTTGCTCAAGAAAAAATGCGACAAACAGAGAATGTGCGCGCAATGGCACGAGACGGCGCTGCCTGCAAGGCCACAGAGCACGAAAAGAGCGAAACAGCGCAGGTTTCTGCCTGAAATCGTAAAGCACTGTCCAGTACTCGATAGAAGGTTGTGTTTCGTCGGGCCTCTCGCACAGACATTGCAATCCGCGCAAACCGTTCTAACTTGTTCCCGACCGCAATAAGATATCCGTAACGCCATCCTGTTATCAGGACAGGCTTATCCAATACGTTTCCTAGAAAATGGACGCCTATGGTCAAGAAAAACCAACCCCCACGCGCACGAGCGCCAGCCGAACGATCCGTCAGTCGGAAGCGACAGTTCGGGATGGCGACATCCACGTCAATGTGGAAGTCGGCGCCCTGACCAGCTCGTCGGTGCGTCGTCAGGCGATGTTCTGGGTGGGGACCGTCGCGGTCTTTATATTGTTCCTGATCGTATTTAGTTCAGTCCTGTTGCCTTTCGTTGCGGGCATGGCGCTGGCCTACTTCCTCGACCCTGTCGCAGACAGGCTGGAGCGTTTCGGCCTGTCGCGGCTTGCGGCCACGATTGTCATCCTGCTCATCTTCCTCATGGCGCTGATTCTCGGTTTGATGATTGTTGTGCCGATTCTCGCAACGCAGCTCGCGGATTTCATTTCCAAAATCCCCGAATACATCACCCAGCTGCAGTCGCTGCTGGCGAATGAGGATCGCAATGGCTGAAGAAATATATCGGCATTGACAGTTCGGTCATTCAGCAAAATCTGAGTTCGCTGCTCCAGCAGGGCGCCGGTTTCCTGTCGACCCTGCTTCAGTCCCTGTGGAATTCGGGGAAATCGCTGATCGATATTGCGGGCCTTTTCGTCGTCACCCCGGTGGTTGCTTTCTACATGCTTCTCGACTGGGATCGCATGGTCAGCAGCATCGATTCATGGGTGCCGCGCCGCCAGCTTCATATCGTGCGCCGCATCGCACTTGAGATGAATGCCGCCGTCGCCGGTTTCATTCGCGGGCAGGGAACACTCTGCCTCATTCTGGGAACCTATTACGCAATAGGTCTCACGCTGACCGGGCTTAATTTCGGCTTGCTGATCGGCTTTTTGCCGGTCTTATCAGCTTTATTCCTTATATCGGTTCGTTTGTCGGCACGGCACTCGCCATCGGTGTGGCGCTGGTCCAGTTCTGGCCTGACTGGATTATGATCTGTGCAGTCGCGGGTGTGTTTTTCTTGGTCAGTTTGTGGAAGGAAATATCCTCCAGCCAAAGCTGGTTGGCTCGTCAGTGGGGCTTCATCCGGTCTGGCTCATGTTCGCCCTTTTGCCTTCGGCTCGCTGTTTGGCTTTACAGGAATGCTGGTGGCAGTGCCTGCCGCAGCTGCGGTCGGGGTGCTTGTGCGGTTCGCATTGAATAGCTATCTCCACTCACCGATGTATGATCCTGCCTACCATCAGTCGAACCCCGACGCCGGGCCGTTGATCGAGGCAGGCGAGAATGCGGGCAAAGAGAAATGAGATTGGGTCGTAACCGGGCAAGGTTTGAAACGGATTTGCAGGAGGCCGCGATGCGTGAAGCACCGCGCCAGATTCCGTTGAATCTTGAGCACCAGCCCGGTTATCATCGGGAAGACATGATCGTCACGGGTTCTAACCGTGCCGCTGTCGATCTTATCGATCGCTGGCCGAACTGGCTGTCGCCTGTCACGATCCTTGCTGGGCCGACAGGATCGGGCAAGACGCATTTGGCGGAAATCTGGCGCGCCGGAACAGGTGCGCTTCTGGTAGACCCCACGAACATTACCGAGGAAGCCGTGAACGGCGCCGCCGAATATCCGGTGCTGATCGACGATATTGGCGCGACGTCTTTCGATGAAACCGGACTTTTCCATCTCATCAACAGCGTTCGGCAGAATGCGGCTCAGGGCGTTGGGCCTTCGCTGCTCATGACTTCCCGCCTGTGGCCCGCGAACTGGAACGTCAAGCTCCCTGATCTTGCTTCGCGCCTCAAGGCTGCAACCGTCGTGGAAATTTCTGAACCGGACGACCTGCTGCTTTCCGGCGTCATTCACAAACTCTTCGCGGACCGGCAAGTAAGCGTCGAGCCGCATGTCGTCGCCTATCTGGTGAGCCGGATAGAGCGTTCGCTTTTGTCGGCGATCCTGATTGTCGACAAGCTTGACCGGGCAGCACTTGAGCAGAAAAGCCGCATCACGCGTGCGCTTGCCGCTCAGGTTCTGGCAGGCAGCGAACAGCCGGAACGCTGAGGATGAAGATCGCGGTTACCGGAGCGGGTGGTTTTATCGGAAGCGCACTCACTCAAATGCTAATCGGGGAAGGGCATGATGTCCTGCCTCTGTCCCGGAATGAACTATCTGATCCGGATTTTTCAAGTGTGGAAACGGTCATCCATTGTGCCGCGCTCGCCCACCGCACCGGCGCAGAACGACCAGATGCAGATACATTCGATGCGGTCAATCATCGACTGGCCGTGGAACTTGCTGCCAACGCAAAAGCCGCCGGTGTAGGGCGCTTCGTGTTTGTATCCACGATCTATACGATCGCCGGAAATCCGTTGCCGCTGACGCCGGACATGCCACTGAAACCGCGTGACGATTACGGGCGTGCCAAGGCAAAGGCGGAAGCCGATCTGCGTGAAATCAACGGGATCGAGATCGTCATCGCGCGCCCGGTTCTCGTGTACGGTCCCGGAGCGCGGGCGAACCTTAAAGCCTTGGTAAAGCTCTGCGATAGCGGATTGCCGTTGCCGTTTGGTCTGGCAGACAACAGGCGCAGTTTAGTCTCGCTTGAAAATGTCGCACGTGCGCTGACATTCTTAAGCGTTGCCCCTGCAGAAAAAGTTGCAGGGCGGGTTTTTCATCTTGCGGAGCCACAACCGCGCTCCACAAAAGAACTCGTGACAAAACTGCGTGCTGCCTTGGGAAAGCCTGTGCGTCTGGCACCTGTTCCGCCGGTCTTCATGCGGCTCCTGTTATCAGCAGCTGGCAAAAGCGGTCTTTACGACCAACTTTATGGCGATCTGGTCGCGGATAGCTCATCGTTGACTGAAGCAGGCTTCGATTATCTGCCCGGTGACCGGCAGCTCGAAGCAATGGCGCGTGGTCCGGTTTAGTTTTTCTTTCCGACAGCTTTGGGCGGCTCCATGCGCGAATGCGCTGGATTTGAAACATGTTTCGGTGCGGCTGCCGTTGCAGTTTGCGGTTTCACGGCAATAGAACCGGTTATCAGGCTTGCACTGTCAGGCTTGTTGCGTCCACCGATAAGCTGATCTTCATGCACCCAGCCGATCATATTGGTCTTCGGGACGATCACGCGATGCCAGCGTCCAGTCTTCCCATAGGAGCGCATCTCGCGGCCTTTTTCCACGACGCCGATGGATGGCGACTTGTTCCGGGCATTCTTATGGATGGTGAGTCGCGCCTTGGCATAAATCACCGATGGGGAGCTTGCCGGAGTGTTGACGCCACGCGGAGGCATCGAGCGCAGTGCCGCGGCGGGTGGGGACACAACAACCTGATTTGTGGGGCGGGGCGGGGTGGCGGTCTGGATTGCCGCCTGCTGTACCGGCTTTTGCGGTGCGGGTGCCGCAACTGGCGCCGATGGACGTGGTACAGGGCCGACGGCGGCGCCAAAGTCCTTTGCTGGCACCTTGCTCTCGGGGCTTTGCTGGTGACGGTCGTCTTTGGCTCGGCTCTCGCAACCGGCTGTGGGCTCGGCTTGGAAGCGGGGCGCTGGAACAGGGCTGTTATCGCGGCTTGCGGGCTCTTGTGCTGCGAGGTTGCCCACAGGCTGAAAGCACCAAGGCCGAGGATGGCGGCAAGCGCGAGCACAGGAGTGGACGAGCCGGACGACTTGCCCGACGACCTGCTTGAACGCTTTGTGGAGCGCTTGGGCGAGCGGGTGGTGCGTTTCCGTGCAGCCATCGTCTGTCTCCTGTTCGAATCGCGATGGGGAGACGCTACCAATTGTTCCTTCGCATTTGGTTACCGAAGCATCAGGCGCGAACGGCTGAAACGACGAATCGGAAACAAAAAACGCCGCTTTCGCGGCGTTTCAATGTAGATTGGTGAAGACTTACGGTTGCCCAGACGTCTTGTCATCGCAGGAGGTCTGGCCGGAAGCCTTCTCCTGCTGCCGTTGGTTGGCTTCGCTTGCCTCAACTGCGTTACGCAGCTCTGCCCATTCGCGTTCATGACGACGATAAAGCTCGTCGGAAACAGTCTGGATACCCATTTCGGTCCTCCGTTTTATCTGGTGCCCCGAATAACATGGCGAAGTCCAAAACGTTTCATCACAAAGCGTAAGCGTTTGAAATCTTAATCGGTTTATATGTTTATAACGTCTTGCCGATTTCAGTTTTCCTGAATGGAAACACCACCTTCTCCGATTTTCATCTCAATCCCGGCGGGTTTGGTCTCTTCACGATAGACATAAACCGCGAGGCCTGCAGACACGACAATCAGCGCGCCAATAATCAGATAAAGCCCGTTTCTATTCACATTCAGTCTCCAACTGGTTGTAGTGAAATGAAAACGCGTGCACGTGCGATTTGGTTCCCCTGAGAGATTTTACAAAAGCCTTCACAAAAACAGAAAACCCACGGAGGAGCGCTCGCGTGGGTTCGCCTGTCGGTCAATGCGTGATGGCGGGTAGTGCTTCTGCCGGAACCATAGAGGTGAATGGCGGCAGATAGGCCTGAGCCATAACCAGTAGGCCCACGAGTGCAGCAAGTGCGATTGAATGGAAGAACACATAGCGCAGGATCTTTGATTCATGCCCGTACCACTGCGTCGCGGTCGAGGCGACGACGATAGACTGTGCGTCGATCATCTTGCCCATCACGCCACCGGAGGAGTTTGCCGCCGCCATCAAGACAGGCGATAGGCCGAGCTGTTCCGCCGTGATCTTTTGCAAGCCGCCAAACAGCACATTCGACGCCGTGTCGGACCCTGTCAGTGCAACGCCAAGCCAGCCGAGCATCGCTCCAAAGAACGGATAGACCCAGCCAGTCTGCGCGAACGCAAGACCGAGGGTTGCATCGGTGCCTGAATAGCGTGTGACATAGCCAAGCGCCAGCATGGCCGAGATTGTGATCAGCGAGAAGCGAACAACATAAGCGGTCTTGCCATATTCCTTTAGAAGCCTCAGCGGATTGAAGCCGAGCACCAGTCCGCCGACCACTGCCGAGAGCAGGATGCCCGTGCCGGTGGCCGAAAGCAGATTGAGCGTGTAGACTGCAGCTTCTGAATGCGCTTCGGCGACTACCGGCGGAACCTTGAACACCAGATTGTGCAGATAGGGGATCGGCATTTTCCAGACCCAGAGCGAGTCGAGCCATGCTCGGAATTGCGGTGTACCCCAGAGGAACACGAATACCGATAGGATGATGAGCGGAGTCCATGCTCGGAAAACGGTTCCGGTCGAATGCTTGGGTGGGGCCGACACCGGTGTCGAATCTGCTTCTCCCTCCTTGCCGGTGGATGTCCAAATCCGTTTCGGTTGCCAGATGCGCAGGAAACCCGCCAGAGCTGCCATCGAACAGATCGCCGCGACGACGTCCACCAGCCACGGTCCATGGAAGTTGGACACCAGATATTGCGGAACGGCGAAGGCAACGCCAGCCACCAGTAGCGCAGGCCAGACTTCCAGCATGCCCTTGCGTCCCGCAAAGGCCCAAATTAGCCAGAAAGGCACAATGACGGAAAAGAACGGAAGCTGACGTCCGATCATCCCGGAGAGTTGCATAAGGTCTATCCCGGTCACGGCCGAAAGCGCGATGACAGGCGTTCCGAGCGCTCCATAGGCTACCGGGGCTGTGTTCGCGATCAGTGAAAGGCCTGCCGCCGCGGGCAGGGGAGCAAAACCGAGTCCCATCAGCATAGCAGCCGTCACCGCAACGGGAGTGCCAAAACCAGCAGCACCTTCAAAGAAGGCACCGAACGAAAAGGCGATAAGAGAAGCTGGAGGCGGCGATCCGGCGTGATGCCCGCGATAGAATCACGCAGAATGTTGAACTGGCCAGTCTGTTCGGTCAGTCGATAGAGAAATATGACGTTGAGAATGATCCAGCCGATGGGCAGAAGTCCATAGGCAGCACCGTAAACGGCGGTGGCACCGGCCATATCGGCAGGCATGCCGAAGCCGACGACTGCGATAACAAGCGCCGTCAGAAGACCAAGTATGGCTGCGGTGTGCGCTTTGATGTGGAAAAAGCCGATGCCGCCCAGCAGGACGACAATTGGCAGGGCGGCAAGCAATGTCGACCAGAACATGCTCCCCAAAGGGTCATAAACTTGATTCGGGGCATAGGTCCTCCCTTCACGGATGTGCAGTTCCTCTCCTTGATATCGAATGCACCGTCTTAATTTTTTCGACGGTTATGCAATGAACGGCCATCATTCTCCCGAATGACAGTTAGATTATGAAACACTAATTTATGCAGGCAGATAATTGGTAAGCTTACTTTAACTGAGCTGTCAATTCGCTGATTCTGCTATTTCGCACGAGAAAGACCTTGGTTGCTTGAAGGTGTGGCTGTCGAATAGCTCGTTTGCGACCCGGTCGATCCCGGTCATTGATGCGAAGCTGAGCATGCTCTCTGTGCCAGTGTCAGGTTAAAGGGCAAAACATGTCCCATAATGAGCTGTTTAGTTTATTTTTTTATAAAAGTTAGAAAATAGCTCTTGCCTTAAGAATACGAATTCTCTAGGGAACTCAACGTCCGAGAGGGCCACGGAGCGTAGCGCAGTCTGGTAGCGCACCTGATTTGGGATCAGGGGGTCGCAGGTTCGAATCCTGCCGCTCCGACCATCTTCCCCAAGATTTGAAATGGTCGATATATGCACGCTCCGACGCAGACCGTGGCGTGCGTCTTTATCGCGTTGACATGCATTCCCGTGTAAACTATTGGCTTGGTGGATTTTCAGCACCCCGGTGGGGCAAGAGAGTAGTTCAGGGTTCTTCAAATGGTTGCACGTATTTACCGTCCAGCTAAGACTGCAATGCAGTCCGGTCAGGCTAAGACAGACCAGTGGCTTTTGGAATATGAGCCGGAAAGCCCACGTAGTGTCGAGCCTTTGATGGGATATACTTCTTCCGGTGATATGAAGAGTCAGATTCGTCTGTTCTTCTCCACGCAGGAAGAAGCAGTCGATTATGCAAAGCGTAACAGCATTGCCTATCGCATTACGGAACCGAATGAGCCGAAGCGCCGCAAGGTTTCCTATTCGGACAATTTCCGTTTCGACCGGACAATGCCCCGGACGCATTGATTGCCTGTATGGCCTGACAATTGCTTCAGGCCGCGCGATGCGATAATTCGGCAGGGCTTTGCTGGCAAAGCCCTGCATTAATAGAAATATATTTGATCTTTTTTCGAAAGGCGAGGTCCCGTAGCTCAGTTGGATAGAGCGTCAGCCTTCTAAGCTGAATGTCACAGGTTCGAATCCTGTCGGGATCGCCACCCCCTCTTATTTGTCGAATGACACGATATTTGGCCTTTTTGGCCACTAATTTGCAATTGGGCAGGATTGCTGACGTTTCTCGACGATTTGCCTGCCCGGCGCGGTTTGACGATGTTTGAACACTAGGTTTTGCTGCCCTCATCATCATCTGCCCGAAAACGATTTCCGCTGAATGGCCCTCGACCTCAGGGCGGGCGTGATAATTTTGCGGTACGAAGCGGCACCTTTCGGCCCGCGGCGCAGTCGTTGCAGCGCTATTCTGGTTTATCGCCCTGCGGCGAAGAGGCAGCCGAGGAATTCAATCCCGGTTGTCGCACTTCGCGTCTAGCGTGGCTGGGTCCGGATCCGATTTGCATTCGGTGGGTACGTCGTATCCGCCTTTTCGCATCTACACATAATAACGAGAACGGAGAAGCAGATTCCAGATATAGACGATGCCGCGGTTAATTATGAAAACGCAGGTAAGTAAGCACCTCTGGTGAAAGAAACTTCAAAAGTGTTTTTGTCGATCAATCTGGGGAGATGTTCAAGGAAGCACGTGCCAATAGCATTTTCCGGGCGATCCGGAACTGTAATGCATCGGTCAATCAACGTCGCCAAGCCAGCAAGTTGTGACGGATTTGCCGTTTTGGCATCGAATGAGGAAGCGAACATAATCATCACCGTATGCAGGCTGGCATCACCAGAACGAATATCCTCTACCAGTGTTTCATCAATAAAATCGGGGAAAAGACGCTGCAATTCCAACAGCAAATTCATTGGTTCGAAAAGTAATTCTCGCGAAGATTGAAGTGCCATATGAAATATCGCCTTGTATGAATTATCTTACTCGATTAAAATCGTTCGACCGACGACGAATGAATAAAGCAAATGAACATGAAAAAAAAAACAAAAAATTGCACCTATCACGCTGATCTGTCTCGTCCTGCTTGGTTTTGGTGCTTTTATTGTTTGAACCGTAAACAAATTTTTAATTTTATTGCCTTTTTGTTTGTACTCTTTTCACATCCAACTTGCAGCGGGTTGACTTTAGGATGACGCCGACAAAGTCAGATTTCGTCCTCAGCCGGAGCCAACCCAAAGGGTATCAGTGAAAATGAAACGATTGGTATTCACCCTTTCGGCCATTTCGAGTTCCCATGGGGCGGAACGTCGGCACCAAAAAGAAAAGCCCCGGTCCAACAAACGTGACAGCTCCAAACGACGCGCATGTCGCAATCGCGGATTTAGTCTCCGAAGCACGTTCCTCGACGGATCGGTGAGGAAAAATGCTAAATCTCACTGTTGTTCCTTATAACTGGGCGTCTTCAGTACCAACCTCTATCTGCGCATTCCGGAGGCTCCTTGCCGATCATTCGGTTCTGAAATCGATAGGCAACTGAAGGACAACAGGATCACCAAGCATATCTGAGGATGGCTTGGGAAGTTGCTCAAATTCCCTCACCATCTGCAAGGCGGCCTCATCGAGGCGCGCTACACCTGAGCTCTGGCTGATTTTCGCTTCGATCAGTTTTCCGTCTCGGGCCAATTTCAGATCGACAATCGTCCGGTCCGAGGGAGTTTCGCCGTCGGCAACGATATCTTTTTAGCGAACGGGTAAGGACCCGAATCTCAGGGGACACCAGCTCACGGAATTTACGTTGCCACTCCGCACTATCCGCCGGGTGCGAGATCTGATTATGTGTCTCGCTTTGGCGAGCTTGCCTGCCGATTTCCGCGAGTTTGGGACCGACCATGACGGCTGCCATGATAAGCAGTAGAGACGTGAATATGATGGAAGCAACTCTCTGAGATCGCCTAAACAGCAGCCAAAGCAACCATGTTATCAAATACGGGGCTGCCAGAACCATTACGTAGGCTGACAATCTGCCCGCCACACCTGCATTCATCAATCCGGCAGTTATGGTCCAGATAATAACTGCGCACCATATCAATATCCACGGGACCAGAATAAGCCATGCGGTAACAGGTATCCGAAATGTCCATTTATGTTTTGGTTTGCTAGATTCCGATATACTCATTTCTCAATCTTCAAATATAATCCCGACCGCTAATTTTATTTCATGAGTTTTAAAATGAAAATCAGCAGAAATCAAAGGGTTATGTGTCTTCGTGGCGCGGGATTGTCCTTGGTTTTGCAGAAGTTGTTTTGAAATTTGCTTTCCATACTATGGCAAAATCGCGAAGGGTTTTCTTAAATAATCGCATTCAGAAAGGCAAACACAGGAGCGCCGGATGTCGAAGCCGTTGTGAGGCACGCCTTTTCCGGATGTAAATGTCATTCTTTTTGAAGGGCCCAATATCGTGTCACTCGACGCTTATCGATTATTTCGCTAGATCGCTGTTTTGTGCAAGAAGCTGGCACAAAACAGGTCGCGAGGCGAAGACATGACGACGACACGCTCCGGATACAAGGGCGAGCGTACCGGCGATACGGTCTCATTCATCATTCGTTCGGAGGAGGTGCCCGCATAGTGCCCAGTCTCTTAGCGTATGGCGGTATCAACTTTTCCGCGCGTCTAGGCTTCGCCGGTCAAGTTTGGTGATACGATGGTGGTATTTCGCTGCCGACGTCATACTTGTTTTAATCGGTCTGGAGCTGACGGTCTTCACGAAGCGATAAGGCAGTAAATATCGATATCGGGCCAATTTAAGTTGCAAAAGGCCAAAAGCTCAGGCTCGATCTTGAGCATAGTGCAAAGGCCTGACAGAGGGGCGCCTTACTGCAATTGATATGGAGGCCATCTTGAACAAGCAAATCACTGCACAATTGGCCTTGGGGCTTCTGGATTGGAACCGAAAGCATTTAGTTCAAGGCGTAGCGCTCACCGAGGCAATCATAGCCGAGAAATTCGCAATTCAGTTCCTCGTCAAGGCCAATGGGCGCGTCCATCCTGCCAATCATACCAGTTATCTAGCCTTTTTGAATGGCTTCCGCAGTACCATCCATTCCATCGACTACGATGTGCAAGACGTTGTAGCGGAAGGAAACTCAGCCGTGCTCGCAATGACTGCCAGAGTTGTTCGTCTTGATGAAACCGTAGATCGTTTCGAAGCAATGCTGCTTTTGAAATTCGATGAAGCTGACCTTGTCACCCTCTGGCACGAAGTTTACCTGAAAACACAATAGGGCGCGGTACGAGGCTTTCAGCAAAGGCAGAACGCCGCGACCATTTCGCGGCGTTTCGATTTCTGTTCGGTTGTCCGTTATTTTCCGTGTGGGCCATCGGGAACGCGGTGCCTCATATAGACACGCGGTCGGTCGTTCCCATGCCAGCCGGGGCGGTCGCGCCAACCACGGCGATCCCAATGTCTGTCGCGATAATAGCGACGATCACGATACCAATAGTCATCCCGATCATTGAGAGCGGAGCCTATGGCAACGCCAGCGATAAGCGGAATGCCGATCAGCGCCGCCGTTCGACCGAAATCATCAGAGTAACCACCAGATGTTCCCTCGCGAAATGCCAGATAGCGCGACGATGCCCAGCCATAGGTCGGGCCATAACTGACCTGACACCAGCCATAACCGGATGTGCAGCCGCGCACCATGACAGGCGCTCCGCTTGGGATGGAACCCAGTGTCGCATAGCGCGTTCCGGGGCCTGTTCGAATATTGAGGTTGGTGGTGGATATGGCGTTCGCCGCCTGCGCTGCGCCCGCCGCAAATACGCCCAAGGCAACAAGGGCGGCTTTGAGAGCAAGCTTCATCGGAGTTCTCCCTGAACTGTCTCTATTGTCTATAAAACGATATCGGCGAATGAAGGTTCCCTTCAGGGCAGACATGCGGTGCATGTCGTACAACAAAAAGCGCCGGAAAACCGGCGCTTTCGATGATCATTGCGGATTATAGGAACTATCGTCTGCAGCGAGCCACATACATACGGCCATGACGGTCGCGATATTGGCAATTGCCATTGCGCAGTTCACGCACCAGAAGGCCGCCCAATGCGCCTGCACCTGCGCCGATCAGCGCGCCACGTCCGCCACCAGCAATGCCGCCAATGATGGCACCTGCGCCGGTGCCGATGGAAATATCCTTTTCGGTGGTCGTGCAGCCCGTTATTGCGAGCAAGGCCACCAACCCAAGCGCCATTTTCCGCATCCCTGTCTCCTCCTGAGAAATATCAGACTAAGCTTAAACGATTGATTTCGTGTTCGGTTGCGTCGCAACCAGCAGGTCTGCGCGAAAAATATAGCAGACCGAAACCGCGTTAGTGGCGACGATGGCGAAGGATGACTGCGATGGCCAACCCAGCCAGTCCGAACGCGATAACGCCTTGCAGAATAAAAACCCAGTTCATCACGGTCTTAGTCCCCTAACACTTACCTCATTGAGAGGCACGCACGAATTTGGATTCTACCTAGCGCATTTTAGTCGGATGGGAAACGCAAGATATTGGCTTTGAGCTGGTGCGCATCCTGAAAAGTGCGAAGCGCCTACGCAGGAGATCAGTTCAATGGACTGATCTCTGATCCTGTTTCGATTGGACATGATACGGACTGATAAAGACTAATTGTATGAAATCATTAAATTTATTTAATGGGGGCATTCAGTTGGCATTCACATTGGCTGGTGCTTTTTCCTCTCATCGAATGAAACAAAGGAAGCCGATATGAAGCCGATCATTATTGCTCTTACTGCCTTTTCGTTTCTCGCTGCTCCTGCTGCGGTGGCCCAACCGTATCCGTCGCAACACGGCAAGCCGTCTCACAGCCAGATGCACAAGGGCGGTCCGAAATATGATGCGCGTAAATATGACAACCGCCGTCACCAGAGCTGGAAGAAGGGCAACCGCTTGCCGCCAAACTACCGCGGCCGCGTCGTGAACAACTATTCTGGCTACAAGCTGCGCAAGCCGCCGCGCGGCTATCACTGGGTCAAGGTCAACAACGATTATATGTTGATAGGCATAGCAACTGGCATCATTTCGTCCATCGTGGCGGGCCGGTAAATAATCTGCATAAGAAAGGCGGCCATTGGCTGCCTTTTCCATGTCTGCAATGTCAGTTCTCGGGGCCAAAATATTTGTCTTTCAGCTTGGCGACCTCTTCACTCTCGTGAGCCCTGATAATTGCCACGCTGGCGGGTTTGACGAGTTCACTATGGCGCGGAAAGGCAAAACCATATTTGTCCGGGCTGAATACAGTGCCTACAAGATCGATAGGCTGGTCGGCGTGCTGGTGGGCGTAATATTCCAGAACCGGCCCGTCACCGACGATTGCCGAAATTTCATCGCTGACCAGTGCGTTTACGGCTTCGGGCATGTGGTCGAAAGGAATAGTCGCGATAGAGCGCGACTTCAGAAACCGTTCCGCGACACCGCCTGCACGAACGCCAACGGATTTCCCCTGCAGATCAGAAAGGCTGGAAATATTGTTGTCGATATGAGCAACGGTCATGACGCTAGTAATCGATGAAGTCATGTAGGCGATGATCGCTATGCCGAACACCATCCAGAATGTCTGCCAGATGCGTCCTAACCAGCCGAACAGGTTTTTGCGAGAAGTTTTGCCCGACGTCGCAATGGAAACTACGTGATAGAAACTTTCCGCCAGTCCCTCTCGCCAGCGTTTCGGAAAGCCTTCATCAAAATGCCTGTCGAAGATCGTCAGCAATACCGTGGCTGCAATGAGAATGCCGAGGATCCGGGCATAGGTCGCCAGATGTCCGGCATCATCAAGGCGGCTGATGAGATCATCCCAGCCGTTTCCCGCCGGGTGTGCACCATGATGCGCAGGCCCGCATCGAACCATGGATGGGTGAAATCCACGATTTCAGCCCGCTGTTCCGTGATAGTTAGATTGGTAACAGCGGCTTCGACTTTGCCTTCTGAAACCGCTTTAACCAATTCGGTGTAATTCGGATATTCCACATACTGCGAAGCAAGGTTCATGCGTGTGGCAATGTCCTGCCAGATATCGATAGCCATGCCGGAAAACGCATTGCCCTGTTTGTTGACGAATGGTTCACTGACATAGACACCGACCTGCACGGGTTTGGGTGCCGGCTGCGCATACGATGCTGACGGAAATGCCACCAAAAGTAGAATCAAAAGGTGTTTGTATAAATGGCGGTTGATGAAGTTGTTCATTGGCATTAACGAAAAAACACGTCCCCAAAATCCCAGTACTTTTGCAATTTTGACATGCTATACATTTTAATTTTATTAATATTTACTTCAAAATATATCGCGAAAATTCGATGAATATTTTCATTGGGATTGTTAATTTAATCTGTTCTCTGTTCCGGCGAAATATGGAACCGAACGCCCTCTTGTTCAGTTATTGCGGCTAACAAGCCGAAGGTTACAACACGGCTAAAGAGGGGTTCATGGAGAGTATCGACCGTCCGGATTCTGCGGTGCGTCCGATCGCGTCGGCGCCGCCACGCCTGCCCACTCTGGCGGCAATGGCTGTAGCCGTTGCCATTCTCTACTTTGCAAAAGACGTCTTTCTGCCTCTTGCCATAGCGGTACTGCTGACATTTGCGCTTGCGCCGATTGTCGCCTTTCTGCGCAGGACCGGTCTTCCACGGCTGTTCGCGGTGATTACGAGTGTGGCCGGTGGTTTTCTGATCGTCGCAGTCTTCAGCGCCGTCGTTGCTTTTCAGGTCTCTGAGGTTGGACAAAATATCTCAATCTATCAATACAACATTATCGAGAAGATCAGGACACTGAAGGAAGCGGGCTCCGACAACAGTTTCTTTGACAGGCTCAACCGTTTTGCTGAGCGTATCGGCACGGAAATCAACAGGCCGGAACAGAAGACACGGGCACTTCCTTCGGATCAGCCGGAGGAAAAGCCGCTACTCGTCCAGATATTCGCGCCTCGCCACCCGGTTGAAACGCTCCGGAGCATAATCGAACCGCTCATCGGCCCGCTGGCGACGACGGGTCTCGTCGTCGTTGTCGTGATTTTCATGCTGCTCGAACGGGAGGAGCTGAGGGATCGCTTCATAAGGCTCGTTGGTTATGGCGATCTTCACCGAACGACGGAAGCCTTGCAGGATGCAGGAAAGCGGGTTGGCCAATACCTGCTGACGCAGCTTGTGGTGAATATCACTTACGGCGTGCCGCTCGCTTTCGGGCTTTGGATTTTGGGCATCCCCAACGCCGCCTTATGGGGAATGCTGGCAATCGTTTTGCGGTTCGTTCCCTATATCGGCCCGGTTATCGCGGCGATCCTGCCGCTGTTCCTTGCCTTTGCCGTTGCACCCGGCTGGAGCCTGCTCCTCTGGACGATCGGGCTCTTCGTTATCATCGAGCTTCTCATAAAACAATGTGATCGAACCTTGGCTTTATGGTTCTCGCACCGGCCTTTCGCCGCTTGCAATCATCGTTTCGGCCATTTTCTGGACTTGGCTCTGGGGACCGGTTGGCTGGTCTTGTCGACGCCTCTGACGGTCTGTCTCGTGGTGTTGGGGCGTCATGTGCCGCAATTCGAATTTCTGGAAATCCTGTTCGGCAACGAGCCTGTGCTCGATCCGAAGGAACGTCTCTATCAGCGGCTCCCGGCAGGAGATCCGGATGAGGCCACGGATAATGCCGAGGAAATGCTGGAACGGAAATATCTGGTCGAGTTTTATGGTTCGGTCGCGATCCCGGCGCTCCTGATGGCAGAGCGGGACCGTCTGCGCGGTGTTCTAACCGAGCCACAATTGCAGATCGTTGAAGAAAGCACAAAGACGCTGGTGGCCAATCTGGAGCAGATTGCGAGCGAGGAGGAGGATGGCGAAGAGATCTCGATTGAGAATCCCGATGGCGATGGCAGCCCATCCGATCTGGAACTTCCCTCCGGCGAAGGCCGGTCGCTGCTGACATTCGGGGGACGGAAGGGGCTAGACGACACTGCCGCGATCATGCTGGCGCAGGTCCTCGCCGTACAGGGCGCCGCGGCAGAAGCCGTCGTGCATGATGCGCTCAAGCCCGCCAATCTCAGGGCGCTGGATATTTCCGGCAGGGATACGCTGATAATCTGCTTTCTGGATCAGCAGGCGGCGCGTCACGCCCGGTTTGCCGTACGTCGTCTGCGACGGCTGCGGTCCTCTTTGCGCATCGGCGTGGTGCTGTGGCATGACCCGAACGAAGCACGATCCGTTGATCGGGAGGCGATGCGGGAAGAAATGCAGGCGGATTTTGTCGCCTGCACCATGATAGAGGCCGTCGTGGAAGGGCTCTCTGAAATCGATCCGACGCCCTTGAAGGCGGCAAAAAATGGTTCGCGCGCGGTCACGCAAGATGATCACTGCAAAACCGGCCTAGATCGCGGCAAAGCCTTTTTCGAGATCTGCAATGAGGTCCGGCACGTCTTCCGTGCCGATCTGCAGGCGGATCACCGGTCCGGGATAGTTACCCTTGGCTACGGTCCGCTCATCTAGGCGAACATGAACGGCGAGGCTTTCATAACCGCCCCGGGAATAGCCGAGGCCGAAAATCTCCAGCGCATCGAGGAAAGCATGGGCTTCCTTCTGCCCACCGCTGGCAAGCACAATGGAGAAAATGCCGGCAGAACCGGAGAAGTCCCGCTTCCAGATTTCATGACCCGGATGGCTTTCCAGTGCCGGATGCAGAACCCTCTCGACAGCCGGGTGGCTTTCAAGCCAACGGGCGACGTCCAGTGCGCTCTTGCGGTGATGTTCCAGCCGCACGCCCATTGTGCGCATGCCGCGCAGGATCTGGTAGGTATCGTCAGCCGATGTACACAGTCCAAGCGTTCCGTGCGTTTCCAGAAGCTGCGGCCAACATTTTTCATTGGCCGAAATCGTGCCAAACAGAATATCGGAATGGCCGGACGGATATTTGGTCGAGGCATGGATGGTAATGTCCACGCCGAAATCGAGCGCTTTGAAGTAAAGCGGGGTAGCCCGTGTATTGTCCATCATGACGATGGCGCCACCCTTGTGCGCTTCTTCGACGATGGCTGGAATATCCTGCATTTCAAACGTGTTCGACGCCGGTGATTCCGTGAACACGACTTTGGTGTTCGGGCGCATCAGCTTGGCAATGCCAGAACCGATCTCCGGATCGTAATATTCGACTTCCACGCCCATGCGCTTCAGGATCGTATCGGCAAAATGACGCGTCGGATTATAGATCGAATCGACAAACAGCACGTGATCGCCGGGCGACAGGAATGCAAGAAGCGGAACGGTAACAGCAGCAAGTCCGGACGGGACGCAGACTGTACCCGCCGAACCTTCGAGCGCATCGATGGCCGCGCACAGCGCATCGCTGGTTGGAGTGCCGCGCGTGCCGTATGTATATTTCTGGCCACCGGTTGCCATCGTCTCTGCATCCGGGAAAAGAACGGTTGAAGCGCGGACAACGGGTGGATTGACGAAGCCATGGTAGTCGCGTGGCTGATAACCGTCGTGAGCGAGCCGTGTGTTTATACCCAGCTTCTCTGTCTTGCCCTGCTGCTTAGTCACGAAAATGCCTCCAGACCATGTTGCATCCTATCCCACCGATTCTCGAACGAGAGGATTCTGCCGGGGCGCATCAAGGTCGGCTGCGGCAAAAAGATCTGCGATTCCGTTTGCGGCGGAGACTTTGAATACTTGGATAGGATGCGCGCGTTCCGGATGCAACCTCGCGTGCAATTTATTGCGTAAGAAGCTTTTGAAAGGATATTTGTGTTATGATGGCGTCCAGCACGGGAAGCATTTTTCTTTATCCCTTTCGCGTGGCGCTGGAACTCCTTCAAGCTCTTTTGCGCCCGGCTTACAAGGGGGCGCCATCCTCTGGACGCTTGAAATGACGGCAATTGTCGTGCTTCTGCCCTTCATTATTCTCGTGCTGCACCTGTGGGATGCCGACATCATTCGCGCCACGGCGCAAAGCACCAATTTCATCATGGAATTCCTGCGAAAGGTTACGGATGCGATTCGCACCATCGTCTGGCTGGCCATAGGCATTGTCGTGTGGGTCATCACAGCGATATTGCTGTCTCCGAAACTGCGTGCTGCGGCGGGCCATGGTTCGTCACGCTTCACAGCTGGGCAACACTGGTGCTGACCTCGATCATTGTCGCAAGCGTACCAGTTGAAATCGGCAAACTCGCCATTGGCCGGGCGCGCCCATTTTTGCTCGATGAGGTGGGAGCCGCCTATTTCTCACCGTTCAAAGGCCAGTTTCTTTATGAAAGTTTCCCATCCGGCCATTCCATGATGGCAGGCATCATGATGGTTTCGCTTTGGATATTCCTGCCACGCTGGCGCATCCTTACCGTCCCGGCATGTTTTCTCTTCGGGATCAGCAGGCTTGCCGCCGGTGCGCACTATCCGACCGACGTCGTCGCGGGTCTGACAATCGGATTCTTGGCGACATGGTGGGTTGCGCGTTATATGGCGACGCGAAATATTATTTTTCTTTGGATGGCGAAAGCACGATGCCGCACGTTTGATTTCTATCAAGGGTTGCTGTCCGTATGGCCCATCTAGGGTGGTAGTCACATTTAACCAATTGTATTAATTGAGTTATAATGCCGTATTCAAACTGGCAGCGGCTTAACCTTCTCCGAAGAGGACTCCTACCCAGAAATCGGGAAATCGTGTAAATTTTCAAATATTTCTCACCCATCTTTTTTGGAGGTCAGCTCGCCGGGCTACGTTATTGCCTTGACCAAAGGCAATTTTTCGCCTTCGATAAGACCCGTGAAGGCGGCAGGTTTGTCACTGCGCTCAAAAACAAGAATCGAAGACTGGAAAGCGGTCTCGGGCGAGGGGCAGCCTGCTGTATGGCATGGGCTTGGGAGGTCACACGGCTTTTCCGACCGGTTTATGCAAAAATAAAGCAACAAGAGATGCTTGAGCCAAAGGTTCAGCGCTCTCCGGGGAACAAAAGGTTGCAGGCCAGATGAAAAAACTCTTATGACGGGTGTATTGGGTGCGGCGGCGCTGTTTGGCGTAGCTTCGGGAGCATCCGCGGATACGCTTTCCGATGTGAAGGCGAAAGGTTTCCTGCAGTGCGGCGTTAATACGGGTCTGCTTGGCTTTGCTTCGCCCAACGACAAGGGTGAGTGGTCCGGCTTTGACGTAGACTATTGCCGCGCTGTGGCTTCTGCGATTTTCGGCGATCCAACCAAGGTGAAGTTCACGCCACTGAACGCCAAGGAGCGTTTCACGGCCCTGCAGTCGGGTGAAGTGGACGTCCTGATCCGTAACACGACTGGACGATCAGCCGCGACACTGCGCTTGGCCTTGATTTTGCTGGCATCAACTACTTTGACGGCCGGGCTTCATGATCAATTCAAAGAAGCTGTCGGGCATCAATTCCGCATTGCAGCTTTCCGGCGCTTCCATCTGCGTTCAGGCCGGTACGACGACCGAGCTGAATATGGCCGACTATTTCCGCGCCAATAAGATGGAATATAATCCGGTGGTCTTTGAGAAGATCGAAGAAGCCAACGCCGCCTACGATTCCGGTCGTTGCGACGCCTATACGACCGACCAGTCCAGCCTTTACGGGGTTCGTCTGGCGCTTGCCAATCCGGACGATCACGTCATCCTGCCGGAAATCATCTCCAAAGAGCCCTTCGGTCTGACCGTTCGTCAGGGCGATTCCAAGTGGGCGGACGTCGTTCGCTGGACGCATAATGCGCTGCTTAACGCCGAGGAATACGGCATCACGCAGGCCAATGTCGAAGAGATGAAGAAGTCCGATAATCCGGACATCAAGCGTCTTCTCGGTGTGGAGGCAGACACGAAGATCGGCACGGATCTCGGCCTCGACAACGATTGGGTCGTGAAGATCGTCAAAGGCGTCGGCAATTACGGTGAAATCTTCGAGCGCAATATCGGCGCCAGCAGCCCGCTCAAGATTGCACGTGGCATCAACGCCCAGTGGAACAAGGGCGGCCTGCAATACGGCGTCCCTGTGCGCTAACGGGCCTTACTCTCCAGACTGATCATCGGCGGGTGCAACTGCGCCCGCCGGATTTTTCGGCTTTGCAGTTTGTCCGTTTGCTACCGGCCTTGCATCATGCGGGCAATTGAACGCTGACAAGCTGCTTTTGGAATTTAACCGCGTCTTGCTGGCCCGCAAGCTCGAGATGAGCCTGAATTGGGGACGGCAAGACCGAACGGTTCGGCATTCGATGTCTCGATTTCAGGAATTGCTCCGCAGATGCGATCAGCCCTTCCTGCTTGACGTCGATGCAGCCAGCCGAGAGGCACAGGAAACATATGGCTTCCTATTCTGCAACTGAACGTCGCCGGGACAGCGGCGGAACTTCGCTCCTGTACGATCCGCGGATTCGCGGCATCTTCTATCAGGTCATTGTCTTTGGTGCGGTCATTGGCGCCATCTACTGGATTGTCGGCAACACGATCACCAATCTGCAGCGCGCAAACATTGCGTCCGGCTTCGCCTTCCTCAATGGGCGTGCCGGGTTTGATATCAGCCAGACGCTTATTCAGTACAACAGCGATTCGAACTATGGCCGGGCCTTTCTGGTCGGCCTCGTTAATACGCTTTACGTGGCCTTGCTCGGTGTCATTACGGCATCGATCATCGGGTTTCTGGTTGGTATCGGGCGTCTTTCGCGCAACTGGCTGATCCGCAAGATCTGCACGGTTTATGTGGAAGTATTCCGTAATATTCCGCCGCTGCTCGTCATCTTCTTCTGGTATTTCGGCGTTCTGTCGGTCCTGCCGCAGGCCCGCGACAGCTTCGCGCTCCCGCTCGGCACTTACCTGAACAATCGCGGCTTCTTCATGCCATCTCCTATATGGGGTGAGGGGCGTGGCTTCTGCCGGTGGCGCTTCTTGTCGGCATCGTGGCTTCGGTCATCGTTGCACGCTGGGCAAAACGTCGCCAGATGGCAACGGGTCAATCCTTTCACACGATACGCGTGTCCGCCGCCCTGATTATCGGCCTGCCGATACTGGCGCTGATCGCGACCGGTTTTCCGGTTTCGTTCGACTCACCGAAGCTTGGAACTTTCAATCTGACCGGCGGTGCGCAGATCAAGCCAGAGTTTCTGGCTTTGTTTCTGGCGCTTTCCTTCTATACGGCGTCCTTTATCGCTGAAACGGTTCGCGCCGGCGTTCTGGGCGTCAACAAGGGGCAGACCGAAGCGGCTTATGCAGTCGGGCTCCGTCCCGGCCAGACGATGCGTCTCATCATCGTGCCGCAGGCGCTTCGCATCATCATTCCACCGCTCTCAAGCCAGTATCTCAACCTTATCAAGAACTCGTCGCTCGCCATTGCCATTGGCTATCCCGATCTTGTCGCTGTCGGCGGCACGATTCTCAACCAGACCGGTCAATCGGTCGAAGTCGTGGCGATCTGGATGGTGATCTACCGGGCATCAGCCTGATTGTGTCGGGCCTGATGAACTGGTTCAATGCCAAGATGGCGCTGGTGGAGAGGTGATCATGGAAAACGCAGATCTCCAATATGTCCGCTCGCAGATGGTGGATGGCGAAGCGCCGCCACGCTCCGTGCAGGGCATCTCGCACTGGCTGCGCGTCAACCTGTTCGCGACGCCTGTCGATGCGGCGCTGACCATTCTCGGCCTGTTGGCCTTGGCATGGTTCCTTCCTCCGGTCATCGAGTGGCTGTTCGTCAAGGCCGTTTGGACCGGTGCGGATCGCACGGCCTGTCTGTCTGTGGCGCAGGGCGGCACGCAACCGGAAGGTTGGTCGGGTGCATGCTGGGCATTCGTGAATGCGAAATATGAACAGTTCATCTATGGCCGCTATCCGATTTCGGAACGTTGGCGCGTCAATCTGACGGCGCTGATCTTCGTCGTTCTGCTGGTGCCGCTGCTGATTCCGAAGGCCCCGAAGAAGGCTCTCAATGCGATCCTGTTCTTCTTCGTGTTCCCGATCGTCGCTTTCTTCCTGCTGGTCGGCGGCTGGTTCGGCCTTCCTTATGTGGAAACGCCGCTGTGGGGTGGGCTTCTGGTAACGCTCGTCCTGTCCTTTGTCGGCATCGCCGTGTCGCTGCCACTTGGTATCGTGCTCGCACTCGGACGTCGTTCGAAGTTGCCTGTCATCAAGACTTTTTCGATCATCTTCATCGAGATGGTGCGCGGCGTTCCGCTGGTGACGGTGCTGTTCATGGCCAGCGTCATGCTGCCTTTGTTCCTGCCGCCGGGCGTGACTTTCGACAAACTCCTGCGTGCGCTCATCGGTGTGGCGCTGTTCGCTTCGGCCTATATGGCGGAAGTCGTGCGTGGCGGTCTCTCGGGCAATCCCGCGTGGACAGTATGAAGGTGCGGATGCGCTGGGTCTCAGCTACTGGCAGAAAACGGGACTTATCGTTCTGCCGCAGGCGCTGAAGCTGGTCATTCCGGGTATAGTCAATACCTTCATCGGTCTCTTCAAGGATACGAGCCTTGTCTACATCATCGGCATGTTCGATCTGTTGGGCATCGTCCGTCAGAACTTTTCCGATGCTAATTGGGCTTCTCCACAGACGCCTGCCACCGGTCTAATCTTTGCGGGCTTCGTTTTCTGGATTTTCTGTTTCGCAATGTCGCGATACTCTATATTCATGGAACGACGGCTCGACACGGGTCATAAACGATAAGAATAAAGGGAATAATGGAAATGAGTGCACAAAACGCCCTCCCGCAATCCGAGCTGGGAATGGATGTTGACCGTTCAAAGATGCAGGTTTCCAAAACCGATGTCGCCATCGAAATCACCAATATGCATAAGTGGTATGGTGAGTTTCACGTCCTGCGTGACATCAATCTGAAGGTCATGCGTGGGGAGCGCATCGTTGTTGCCGGACCGTCGGGGTCGGGCAAATCGACCATGATCCGCTGCATCAACCGTCTGGAAGAACACCAGAAGGGCAAGATCGTCGTCGACAACATCGAACTGACTAACGATCTCAAGAAGATCGATGAAGTGCGCCGCGAAGTCGGCATGGTGTTCCAGCATTTCAATCTCTTCCCCATCTGACCATTCTGGAAAACTGCACGCTCGCGCCGATCTGGGTGCGCAAGATGCCGAAGAAGCAGGCGGAAGAAATCGCCATGCACTATCTGGCCCGCGTGAAGATCCCGGAACAGGCCAACAAATATCCGGGCCAGCTGTCCGGCGGCCAGCAACAGCGCGTGGCAATTGCCCGTGCGCTGTGCATGAACCCGAAAGTCATGCTGTTCGACGAGCCGACATCGGCTCTCGATCCGGAAATGGTGAAGGAAGTTCTGGACACGATGGTGAGCCTCGCTGCCGAAGGCATGACCATGATCTGCGTGACGCACGAAATGGGCTTCGCCCGTCAGGTTGCCAACCGCGTGATCTTCATGGATCAGGGACAGATCGTTGAGCAGAACTCGCCGGACCAGTTCTTCGACAATCCGCAGCACGAACGTACCAAGCTGTTCCTGAGCCAGATACTGCACTAATCAGGATAGTGGCCTGAAACCGAAACACCCGCCGGTTCGCCGGCGGGGTTTTGTTTATGCGTCGTCGGTGCGTTCGCAAAACTGGATGCGATTGCCGAAGGGATCGATGACCGCCATCACGCGGCCCGGGGTTCATTCTCGATCCCCGGCCGCATGAAACCGTAGCCGCGTGCATTGACCTCTTTGTGCAATTCCTCAACACCTTGCATGCGCACGAAAATATTGGCGCCCGGACTTCCGTCGCCGTGATGCTCGCTGAGATGCAGTACCAGCGCGCCGCGGGATAGCTGCATATAGAGTGGCATTCCTTCGGCAAATCGATGCTCCCAATCCAGATTGAAGCCCAGAAAGCCAAGATAAAATTCACGGGCCTTTTCAATGTCGAAAATGCGAAAGATCGGACAGGTCTGTTCGAACTGGATTGCCATTCTGGAACGCCTTTGCGACTGATTGTTCCGTAAAGCGGAGGAGAAGCAGTGACTGATTTTCGTTGGGTAGAAAAACTCGCGCCTGAGCAATATCGCGAATTTCATGAGTTTTACAGTAAAGAATGGTGGACGGCAGAGCGAACGCTCGATGATGTCATGCACATGCTGGCCCATTGTGATCTGCTTCTATTCTGCCTCGACGCAGAAAGCCGGATCGCAGGTTTCGCCCGTGTCCTCAGCGACTTCACCTTCAAGGCACTTATCTTCGATGTGATTGTGTCAGAGAAGCATCGTCGACAAGGGCGGGGCAGGCTCTTGTCGAACAGGTTCTCAATCATCAGAAGCTGAAGCGTGTGAAAAGCTTCGAGCTTTACTGTCCGGAACGGCTTGTACCCTTCTACGAGAAGCTTGGCTTTGTGAAGGGCGCATCCTCGTTGCTTTTCAATCAGCGTTAGAACACCGATCTGACTGGATCGGATCGGTGTTCTAAGTATTTGTTTCGTCGCATTGCCTTATGCAAAACCGCGTCGCACTTTTGTTGGAAATCCTCTAATCCTCGACAAACCGGCGCAGGCGCTGGAGAGCATCATCCCACTGGCCGGAGACGTTTGTGAGATAGGCACGGGCGTCGATCAGTGGTGCTGGATGCAGGCGAAACCTGCTTTCCCGTCCGACCTTTTCCCGTTCGACCAGATTTGCCTGTTCCAGCACGGACAGATGCTTGGTGACGGCCTGCCGGGTGATGCTGCCATTTTGCGACAGCACCACAATCGAACGGCTTTCACCATCACTCAGGGTTTCGATGAGGGCCAGCCGGGTCGGATCGGCGAGCGCTGCAAAACCATGGACATGTCCATACCGGTCATCTCTGGCCTATCGTTCATTTTCGACGTGTTTTTTATGTTGCCGACCTGTTCCTCCCAGCCCCTTCGTTCATCCGTAACGCCAGCGGGCGACGTTCGGCAGGCAGGGCATCGAAACCGCTTTCGACCACCGTCAGCCGCGTTCCGGCCTCAATCGGCTCCAGTTTGAATTCCACCAGCGTCGGAAGTTCCTTGGAATAGTCGATGCTGTGGTCCACCGCATAGGGATGCCATGTGAAGGCAAAATAGCTCGGAGCCTTCATTTCCTTGATGAAGGATTCCCAAGGCTCGTGTTCGAAACCGGGATAGGTGATATGGCCGGTTGAACGGGTGCCGACGATGAAAGGCCCGTCGATCTTGACCTGAAACCAAGCCCCGAATTCTCCATGGTCAGTGAGCGCGCGCCATACACGGTCGATCCCTGCATGAATGTCGATGGTCTTCACGATGCGATCAGTATTGTTTGCAACGGTCATGATATGCATCCTCCGTAATTGGCAACTTAACGGTTGCGAATATAGAGCGATTGATAATACAGGCAACTAAAAAAGTTGCATATCTATTCAGGTGCCGGAGCCTTGTCGGGAAGCGGGAACAACGTCACGAGTTTTTCCGCAAGGGTACGGTTGCCTATGACCTTGAGAACATTGGCGCTTTCCAGCGATGAAAGGGATTGCCCGCCATAGATGGCGGCAGCCAGCATGCGCGGCGAACTTTCGAAATGCAGATCGTATTTCTGCGCTGCGCCGCGCTCTATCCGAATTCCTTCATCGTTCAGCTGTGCAGTAAAATCTTCTCCGTCCAGACGGAGACCGATCACGGCGCGCATGCCAAGAGACCTGTCATGATCCATCATGGTTCGGAGCGAAAGCAGGAAAGAAGCAGTTGAAATCGGCAGGTTTGGATCGTGCTTTGGCGAACGAGCGGCCCAACGACCCAACGTCTGAAGGATAGGTTCGCTCTCATAGCCCCATTTAGTCAGTTCATAGACCTGCACCGATGCGGGCGGCGGAAGTTTTGTCTTGCGAAGAATGCCTGCTTCTTCGAGCCCTTCAAGCCTCTGCGTGAGGACATTTGCACTCACTCCCGGCAGGTCAGCGCGCAGATCGCTGAAGCGTTTGGGGCCGAACATCAATTCGCGCATGACCAGAAGCGACCAGCGTTCTCCAATCAAATCAAGGGCATGGGCCGCAGCGCAGGCATCGTCATAACTGCGTTTGGTGGCTGGCTTTTCTGGTTTAGTTATTTTTCTAACTTCATAGTTGCTAATTATAACTTATATGCCATTATGTACAAGCAAAGTTTGAGTTCTTCTGATGCCAACTGCGTGAATTGTTTTACGCCCGGAAGACTCAAGCATCGATTGCATGTCGGGCTTCAGACTCATGGCTCGAACTTATCGCCGGGGAGCCGGGCAGGCGATAGATAATCGTAAAACGAGAGCGGGCCATCTGGCCCACTAATGGAGGAAATCTTATGCCGAAAATGATATTCGTGAACCTGCCAGTGAAGAATGTTGCGCAATCGACTAGCTTCTATGAAGCCATCGGGGCTACCAAGAACCCAATGTTCTCGGACGAAACGGCCTCCGGCATGGTCTTTTCGGACACGATCCACGTGATGATCCTTGACCACGAAAAGTTCAGCCAGTTTACGCCGAAGAAGATCGCTGATGCCAACATGGTCAGCGAAGTGCTGGTCTGCCTGTCGGCTGAAAGCAAGGCAGAAGTCGATACCACTGTTGAGAAGGCGGTAAACGCTGGCGGAAAGGCCGATCCGGGCCCGAAACAGGATTACGGCTTCATGTATGGACGCAGCTTCGAAGATCTCGATGGCCATATCTGGGAGATAATGTGGATGGATATGGAAGAAGCCAAGAAGGTCATGGGCTAGAGCACTTCCAGAAAAACGGAAAGAACAAACTCTTGGAGCGCCCTGCGTCGTTACGGATGCACAAAGAACGCTCCATCCTACTAACCCTTTAAAACAACGCATCGTGCTTTCCGAAAATCGATTCCGATTTTCGGGACCGATGCGACGGGAGGAGAAAATGTCAGGTCTGACAATCTGTCTCTGGTTCGACAAGCAGGCCGAAGAAGCGGCGAACCACTATGTCTCGATCTTCCGTTCCTGCGGAAGGTCGGCGTCTGTCGATGGTTTCATCCGGTTTGAGCATGCACACCAACCCGAAGGCACCGATGTGGTGGTTGCGAACTTTACGCTAGACGGGCAGGCGATATCTGGTCTCAACGGTGGACCGACATTCAAGTTTTCCCCGGCAGTCTCGCTCTTCGTCCAATGCAAGGATCAGGTGGAACTGGATATGTTCTGGGAGAAACTTATGGAGGGTGGAGCACCCATGGAATGCGGCTGGCTAACGGATAAATATGGCTTCTCGTGGCAAGTGGTGCCGCAGATGTTGCTGGATGTCCTGCAGAACGGCTCTGACGAACAGCGCCAACGGGTGGCTGATGCCGTAATGAAGATGGTCAAGCTAGACATTGCGACGCTTGAAGCAGCACGCGACGCAGCTTAATATCGCACGGTCGCAATGGCATCATAGCCATAGAGCCAGTCCAGATCCTTCAGGAAACTTTCCGGGCTGCGCATGGCGAAGAGCGTGTTGCGGGCAAGCGCGAAAATGCCGGTGGCGTGATAGGCGAACCTGTTCAATTGGCCACGCTTGGCAACCGCAGCGATCCGCTCCTTGCGGGCGTTATCGAAGTGCTTCAGTCTAGTCGCGTGGTCGCCGCCGTCCAGCGCTTCGGCAAGGGCTGCCGCATCCTCGATAGCCATGGCGGCACCTTGCGCCGCAAAAGGTGTAACCGCGTGCGATGCGTCACCGAGAAAAATCGTCCGGTCCGGCCCAACGAAATGAGCGTCTGCCATTTCGAAAAGCGGCCAGTAGGTCCACTCGTCAGCTGCCGCCAGAACATCGCGAACGGGAGCACCCCAATCCGCATAGATGGAGCGCAAACGGGTCGGATCGCCGATTCTGGACCAGACTTCACCGGGGTTCTCGCCCGTTGTGATGGCAACGAAATTGAAGAAACTGCCGCCCTTGACCGGATAGGCGATGAAATGCGCCTGCCTGCCAAGCCATGCTGAAACGGCGTTCCTCGTCCTCATGGCGGATAAAAACGATGCGGGGAGAGCTTCGGCGGCAAGAGTTGTGCGCCGGGCGATATGGCCGCTGAACCGTGCCTTGCTGAAACCTGCCTTCGAGCGCTCCACCGACCAAACACCATCGCAGGCGATCAGATAGGCGGCGTCGAGGTTTTCTTCAGAATTGTCTTGGCGGATGGTGGCTACAACTGCGCCGTTTTCGACGCAATGATTTGTGATTTCAGCGCCGAGACTGATCTCGATGCCGGGCTCTTCACGGCAGGCATCGAGCAATGCGGATTGCAGATCGGCGCGATGGCAAACGGCATAGGGATGGTGCCAGCGCTGACAAGCCTTGTCGCCGAGCTTCATTTCCATCAGCGGACGCGCTTTACGCCCATCCATGAGGTAGAGTGCTTCCGGCGTTACGGCTTGTGCAGAAAGACGGTCTGCAACGCCGAGCCGTTCCAGATGGCGCATCGCATTGGGCGCGAGTTGCAGGCCAGCGCCAACTTCCGAGAGGGTCTCAGCTTTTTCTACAAGCCGGACATTCCAGCCGCGTGCTGCCAGTTCCAGTGCGGTCGACAGACCGGCAACTCCGGCCCCGGCAATCAATATACGCCCTTTGCTCATGTCGATGAGATCATCCGGCATTCAGCCCCGTCAGGCTGCCCAGATTAGGCAGCTTTGTCGGCGGGTGCTTCGTAAACGCAGCCAGCCGGAACGGTTTCATCGGCATGGAGCTTGGCGTTGTAGCGATAGAGGGTCGAGCAATACGGGCAAACGACTTCACTTTCATCACCCATGTCGAGAAACACGTGCGGATGATCGAAAGGTGGGTTTGCACCGACGCACATGAATTCCTTCACGCCGATTTCGATGGCCGCATGGCCGGCGTCGTTCTGAAAGTGAGGAATAATGTGATCGGACATAATATGCTCCGGTTCTGGTCGATGGGCGGTACGAGCATGGTCTTGGACCGGGTTCCGGACAAGATCATGCATAGACATTGGCATGCGTGTACCGCGAAAGTCTTGTTTCCGGAAGCGTTTTCATCAATTCTGAGGACATTTCAAGCTAATTGCTATCAAACTGTCATATGACAGCCATAGGCTTAAGGCAGAGCCGGAATGTTCCGGCGGAAGTCTGGACAGGAAAAATGAGCGAAAACAGCGTTATGGCGAGCGAAACCCCCAGCGCACCTCAAGGCGGAACACACGAGATGACAGCCGAATTAGCCCCCAGCCCAACCATCGTTTCTGACATGGATGCAGGCCCCGGTGCTCACAAAGCTTTGAACGGCGAGTTGATGCAAAGTGCCGATCGCTTCGTGAATCGCGAGTTTTCCCGGCTGCAATTCAACCGACGCGTTCTCGAAGAGGCAGCGAATATGCGGCAGCCTCTGCTCGAACGCCTACGCTTCCTGTCGATCTCCGCCGCCAATCTCGATGAATTCTTCATGGTCCGCATCGCCGGCCTCGCCGCACAGGTTCGTGCTGGTGTGGCGATGCGCAGCGCCGACGGGCGCACGCCACAAGAACAGCTCGATTTCGTTCTGGATGAAGTAGGGCGCTTGCAGGAAGAGCAGCAGGAACGCCTGCGCGTGCTGCGCGAGGAACTGGAACAGGACAGCATCGAGATCGTTCGCCCGTCTGCGCTTTCAAAGCCGGAGAAGGAATGGCTTGAAAACCACTTCCTCGAAACGATTTTCCCGGTTCTGACGCCGCTCTCCATTGATCCGGCGCATCCGTTCCCGTTCATTCCGAACCTCGGTTTCTCCATCGCCCTGCAACTTGCGCGGCGTGCCGATAATCATCCGATGACGGCGCTTCTGCGCATTCCGGTCGCGCTCAAGCGCTTCATTCAGCTGCCGACAGATCAGCAGAACACCTACCGCTTCATCACCATTGAGGATGCCGTGAGCCTGTTCATCGGGCGGCTTTTCCCCGGTTATGAAGTGCGCGGTGCCGGTACGTTCCGCATCATTCGCGACAGCGATATCGAAGTGGAAGAAGAAGCGGAAGACCTCGTTCGTCTTTTTGAGACAGCTCTGAAGCGCCGCCGTCGCGGTCAGGTGATCCGCATCGAGTTTGACGGCGAAATGCCGGAAGCGCTGCGCGTCTTCGTCGCGACGGAACTTGGCGTTTCGGAAAACCGGATCAGCGTGCATGAAGGTCTTCTGGCGCTCAACATGATTTCCGAGATTGTTTCGATCCCGCGCGAAGACCTGAAATTCGTGTCCTACAATCCGCGTTTCCCTGAGCGTATTCGCGAGCATGGCGGCGATTGCTTCGCAGCGATTCGCGAAAAAGGACATTGTGGTCCATCACCCGTATGAATCTTTTGACGTGGTGGTGCAGTTCCTCCGGCAGGCCGCAGCCGACCCGGATGTGCTGGCGATCAAGCAGACGCTTTATCGCACCTCCAATGACAGCCCGATCGTGCGCGCATTGGTCGATGCTGCAGAAGCGGGCAAGTCGGTAACGGCGCTGGTCGAGCTGAAGGCACGCTTCGACGAGGAAGCGAATATTCGTTGGGCACGTGATCTGGAGCGCGCAGGTGTTCAGGTGGTGTTCGGTTTCATCGAATTGAAAACCCACGCGAAAATGTCGCTCGTGGTGCGCCGTGAAGACCAGAAGCTGCGTTCCTATGTGCATCTGGGCACAGGCAACTATCACCCGATCACCGCGCGTATCTATACCGATCTGTCGTTTTTCACGTCTGACGCAGATGTTGCCCGCGACGTGGCGCATATCTTCAATTTCATCACGGGCTATGCCCAGCCCGCGGAAGAGATGAAAATTGCGATTTCACCCTTCACGCCGCGCGCGAATCCTCAAGCACATCGAGGACGAGGTTACGCATGCGAAAGCAGGTCGTCCGGCTGCAATCTGGATGAAAATGAACTCGCTCGTTGATCCACAGATTATTGACGCGCTCTACGTGGCGAGCCGGGCGGGCGTACAGATTGATCTGGTCGTGCGTGGCATCTGCTGCCTGCGTCCGGGCGTTCCGGGCTTTCCGACAATATTCGCGCCAAGTCGATTGTCGGGCGCTTTCTGGAGCATAGCCGTATTTTCTGCTTCGGAAATGGCAATGATCTGCCTTCCGACAAGGCAATCGTCTATATCGGTTCCGCCGACATGATGCCGCGCAATCTCGATCGCCGCGTGGAGACCCTTGTTCCGATCACAAATGCAACAGTGCATCAGCAAATCCTGTCGCAAATCATGTTTGCCAACATAATTGATAACCAACAGAGCTATCAGCTACTTGCGGACGGCACCTCTCGCCGGATAGAAAAAGAAGCAGGAGAGGAAGCTTTCAACGCGCAGGAATATTTCATGACCAATCCTAGCCTGTCGGGTCGCGGAAAGTCGCTGAAGTCTTCGGCGCCCCGCCTTATCGCGCACCGCAAGCGCGCGCGCAGGCGGAAAGAAAAACGACTGCATGAGTCCAGCTGTAGCACAAGGCCGCCTCAAGGGACTCAAGCCCGTCGCGGTCATCGACATTGGCTCGAACTCGATCCGTGTCGTCATCTATGAAGGCATCGTCCGTTCGCCGACGGTGCTTTTCAACGAAAAGATACTTTGCGGCCTCGGAAAAGGCCTCGCGAAAACCGGCAAGCTCAACGAGAAGTCCGTTGAAGCGGCGCTTCGTGCGCTGAAGCGTTTTTCGCGCGCTGGCCGAACAGGCTGGCGCGGTGTCCATTCACGCGCTGGCGACTGCGGCTGCACGCGAAGCGAAAAATGGCCCGGACTTCATTGCACAGGCGGAAGCCATTCTCGGTCGGCACATCGAAGTGCTGTCCGGCAAGGAAGAAGCCTATTACTCGGCGCTCGGCATTATTTCCGGTTTCTACCAGCCGAAAGGCGTAACGGGCGATCTCGGCGGCGGCGGCAGCCTTGAGCTGATCGCAGTGGATGACCACGAGGTGGGCGGGGATCACCTTGCCGCTCGGTGGCCTGCGTCTGCAAGATATGTCTGATGGACGGCTGCCAGAGGCAAGCAAGATTGCGCGTACGGAACTGGCAAAGGCGACGCTTTTGCAAGTACATGAGGGGCGGGTTTTCTATGCGGTCGGTGGTACTTGGCGTAACCTTGCCAAGCTGCATATGACGGCGAAGAACTACCCGTTGCATGTTATGCACGGCTACGAGATGAATCCTGTGGAAGCGCAGAGCTTCCTCAAGCGCGTCGCCAAGGGCAATCTCGACACGATGCGCGGCATTGAAGCGGTTTCGAAAAACCGCCGTCAGCTTTTGTCTTACGGCGCCACGGTGCTGCTTGAGACAATCCGTCTTATGAAGCCCTCCAAAATCGTTTTCTCGGCGCTCGGCGTGCGTGAAGGCTATCTTTATTCGCTTCTACCCAAGAATGAGCAGCGGCTCGATCCGCTGCTGGCCTCGGCTGACGAACTGTCCATTCTGCGGTCACGTTCTCCGCGTCATGCGCGCGAACTGGCAACATGGACGACATTGTCCTTGCCGGTCCTTGGTTTTGACGAAACCGAAGACGAAGCGCGCTACAGGCAAGCCGCCTGCCTCGTGGCTGATATAAGCTGGCGCGCGCATCCCGATTATCGCGGATCGCAGGCGTTAAACATCATCGCTCACGGCTCGTTTGGCGGTATCGATCATGCTGGACGTTCATTCATGGCGCTTGCCAATTATTATCGTCACGAAGGGCTGATCGAAGACGAGATCGCGCCGGAGATCATGCAGCTCGCCACGCCGCGCCTGCGTGAACGGGCAAAGCTGCTTGGAGCCTTGCTGCGCGTGGTCTACCTTCTGTCGGCTTCGATGCCCGGCGTCATCCCACGCCTTGTCTGGCGCGAGGAAGAAAATGGCATTGCGCTTGTCGTGCCGGGAGACTGGCCGATCTGATTTCGGATCGTCCCGAAGGCCGCTTGCAGCAGCTTTCCAAGCTGACCGGAAAGAACATCTATTTCGCGGTAGGCGACGCGGCTATCGAGGGGACACGAGAGTAAGGCAGTAAGTGAGTAGGACAGTAAGGCAGTATGTTTAACTTAAGCATTAACATATTGCCTTTCTGCCCTATTGCCCTAATCCCCTAATTCAACCGCCCTGATCCGCCGGTTCTCAAACTTGATGCCGATCTTGCCATCAATGAGATCGAGGGCTTTCTGACCGAAAACCTCACGACGCCAGCCATGCAGGGCAGGGACATTGGCCATGTCGCCTTCCGAGGCGATCTTGTCGATGTCGTCGGAGCTGGCCACGATCTTTGCCGCGACGCCGTGCTCTTCCGTCACAAGCTTGAGCAGAACCTTGAGGATATCCGCAGCGGCGGCGCTGCCTTCCGGCGAATGCGACGGCTTCGGCAATTTCGGTAAATCTTCCTTCGGGATTTCAAGCGCGGACTGGATTGCGGCGACAAGCCCTGCAGCCTGTGCCGAACGCTCCCAACCCTTCGGGATCGAGCGGAGACGGCCCAATGCTTCCGCGTCACGTGGTTGCTGCTGCGCGATTTCGGCTATGGTGTCGTCCTTGATGATACGCCCACGCGGCACATTGCGCTCGCGCGCTTCGCGTTCACGCCGGGGCGGCGACTGCCTGCACAATTGCCAGTTCGAGCGGCTTGCGAACACGTGCTTTCACGCGCCGCCACGCATCGTCCGGATGCAGGTCGTAGGTTTCGCGGGAGGTCAGCACGGCCATTTCCTCGTTCACCCACTCGCTGCGACCTTCTTTCTCAAGTTCTACCTTCAGATAGAGGTAGATGTCGCGCAGATATGTAACGTCAGCCAGCGCATAGTCGAGTTGCTTGTCTGAAAGCGGGCGGCGACGCCAGTCGGTGAACCGGGACGATTTGTCGATGTGCTTGCCCGTGACTTTCTGGACAAGCTGGTCATAGGAAATGGAATCGCCAAACCCGCACACCATTGCCGCTACCTGACTGTCGAAGACGGGGACGGTATGAGATCGCCGAGGTGGAAGACAATTTCGATGTCCTGTCGTGCGGCGTGGAAAACCTTGACGATCTTCTCGTCGGCCATCAGGCGGAAGAACGGCGCGAGGTCGAGCCCGGGCGCAAGCGCGTCCACAAGCGCCGTATGGTCAGGCGAGGCCATCTGGATAAGGCACAATTCCGGCCAGAACGTCGTTTCACGGATGAACTCCGTGTCAACGGTAACGAAATCGGATTTGGCGAGGGTGGATACGGCCTCTTCGAGAGCCTGTGTTGTCGTGATCAGATGCATGTCTACCTTTTAGAGCATTTCCAGCAAAAGTGCGAAGCGGTCTTGCGTCGAATAACGCGACAAAACAAAGAGACAGAGCTTTGCCGCTTGTCGCGAAATAATCAGGAACTGGCGCTCCACTTAATACGCGCATAGTGTTTTTTTGTCGACACGTTACGTCAAGGTGGTTTAACACCAAAACCCGCAGGGAATGCAGACTTGACAAAACCCGGTCAAAATGCGCTTTTCCGCGAGAATTTAAAGCGTTTCCGTCAGCAATGACTGACTTATTATTCCAAAGGCAGAAATCATGCACCGTTACCGCAGCCATACCTGCGCAGCCCTTCGCAAGACGGACGTTGGTTCGAACGTTCGCCTTTCCGGATGGGTTCACCGCGTCCGTGACCATGGCGGCATTCTCTTCATCGATCTTCGCGATCATTATGGCATTACCCAGATTGTGGCCGATCCCGATTCGCCCGCCTTCAAGGTTGCTGAAACTGTTCGCGGCGAGTGGGTTATCCGTGTCGATGGTGAAGTGAAGGCCCGCGCAGGCGATGCGGTCAATGCGAATCTGCCGACCGGTGAAGTCGAAATCTTCGCAACCGAAATCGAAGTGCTGGCGGCTGCCAAGGAACTGCCGCTGCCGGTATTCGGCGAGCCGGACTATCCGGAAGATATCCGCCTGAAGTACCGTTTCCTCGACCTTCGCCGTGAAACGCTGCACAAGAACATCATGAGCCGCACCAAGATCATTGCTGCGATGCGTCGCCGCATGACAGAAATCGGTTTCAATGAGTTCACCACGCCGATCCTGACGGCCTCCTCGCCGGAAGGTGCACGTGACTTCCTCGTGCCGAGCCGTATTCATGAAGGCAAGTTCTACGCGCTGCCGCAGGCACCGCAACAGTACAAACAGCTTCTGATGGTTGCTGGTTTCGACCGCTACTTCCAGATCGCGCCTTGCTTTCGCGACGAAGACCCGCGTGCGGACCGTTTGCCGGGCGAGTTCTATCAGCTCGACCTTGAAATGAGCTTCGTGACCCGGGAAGAAGTCTGGGAAACGATGGAACCTGTCATGCGCGGCATCTTCGAAGAGTTTGCTGAAGGCAAGCCGGTGACGCAGCAGTTCCGTCGCATTGCCTATGACGATGCGATCCGCACCTATGGTTCGGACAAGCCGGATCTGCGCAACCCGATCGAAATGCAGGCTGTGACTGATCATTTCGCCGGTTCGGGCTTCAAGGTCTTCGCAAATATGATCGCCAACGATCCCAAGGTCGAAGTTTGGGCAATTCCGGCCAAGACCGGCGGCAGCCGAGCATTCTGCGACCGCATGAACTCACGGGCGCAGAGCGAAGGCCAGCCGGTCTCGGCTATATCTTCTGGCGCAAGGAAGGCGACAAGCTTGAAGGCGCTGGTCCGATTGCCAAGAACATCGGTGAAGAGCGCACCGAAGCGATCCGCACGCAGATGGGTCTTGAAGACGGCGATGCCTGCTTCTTTGTTGCCGGTCTGCCGTCCAAGTTCTACAAGTTCGCAGGCGATGCCCGCACGCGCGCTGGTGAGGAACTGAACCTCGTCGATCGTGACCGTTTCGAACTGGCTTGGATTATCGACTTCCCGTTCTACGAATGGGACGAAGACAACAAGAAGCTCGACTTCGCACACAATCCGTTCTCCATGCCGCAGGGCGGAATGGACGCGCTGGAAAACCGGGATCCGCTTGCGATCAAGGCTTATCAGTATGATCTCGTCTGCAACGGCTTTGAAATTGCTTCGGGTTCGATCCGTAATCAGCTGCCGGACGTCATGGTCAAGGCATTTGAAAAGGTCGGACTGAGCCAGCAGGACGTGGAAGAGCGTTTCGGCGGTCTTTATCGTGCGTTCCAGTACGGCGCACCTCCGCATGGCGGCATGGCTGCCGGTATCGACCGCGTCATCATGCTTCTGGTCGGTGCAAAGAACCTGCGCGAAATCTCGCTGTTCCCGATGAACCAGCAGGCGCTCGATCTTCTTATGAACGCGCCTTCGGATGTGTCGCCCGCGCAGCTGCGCGACCTGCATATTCGTCTGGCTCCGGTACAGAAGAACTAAAAGCAGACTGTGGAATGAAAAAACCCGGCCTTGAGCCGGGTTTTTTTGTTGAAGAATTTCTAGCAAAAGTGCGAAGCGGTTTTGCGTCGGATAATGCGCTAAAACAAAGAGATAGAGCGGTTCCAGCGACTCCATTCTAACTGGAGCCGCTCGAGATGACGAAAAGCTTGGTGAGTCTTCTCACCGGGCTTGTTTGTATTAATTATTGGCGTCGACGCTGACTTTGAGAAGCTGGATGATCTTCGTCGGGTCCAGCGATGCGGTGGCAACGATGGACGCGAAGGTCACCGGCTGGTCCGGCGATGCGCTGATGGTCAGCGACTTTGGATCATCGAAGAACTTGTCGGATGCGGCCTTGAGCTGCTGGGCAAAATCCGGGTTCTTGAGCTGTGTCGCCATCAGCGGAACCATCATCTTCATCTGCTCGCCGAGCTGCTTGCCATCGGCGCCCTGCTGCTTGCCGTAATAGTCGAGAAGCTTCTGGGTCAGGGTTTCGTTGTCGAAGCGGATCGCCGTGTTCTTGAGGTTCAGCTGTTCTGCCAGACCAAGAATGGCTAGACCGGCAGCATCCTTGTCTGCATCGGCCTTGCTCATGTTTTCCTGTGTCTTCTGGACGGCTTCGAGGAAAGCCAGATCATAGCCACCGAGGCTGCCGGTGATGTTGATCTTGCCGAGTTCCTCGGCCTGAAGTTCCAACTGGTCCAGCGATGTGTCGCCCGACGTTGGCGACCGGTGCCCTTGGAGTTCAGCGAGCCGTTGAACGTGTTCATGTCGAGCGGTGCAAGCGGGTTCTTGCCGCCCTTTTCAAAGGTCGCGTCGATATTGGCGATGGTCCAGACATAGCCAATCTTCTCGGCCTTGTTGGAGGTGTCGAGCGACAGGTCGAAACCCTTTACCGTGGCGCCATCCGTGCCGGGTGTGCCGAACTGGATTTCGTCGATCTTCAGCTTGTCGTACATGACCATGCTGTCGAGCGGGCCCTTGGCGGTTTCCGACGGAATATGCACGTTCTCCATGGCAAGGCCCTTGATCTCGGCCTTGTCGTTCTTGTCTTCCTCGCCAGCAAAGGCAAGATCGGGCACGGTGACCTGTTCGATGCTGTAGCCGCCGTCCGGCGAATCCTGAACGTTCTGGAGCGTCACGTCGCCGAGGGCAGTCTCTTTTTCGCCCACCGTCGGCAGCTTGATCTTGGTGCCCCGGAGCACGATGTCGGAGCCGTTCGCCTGAACATTGGCGAAGCTCAGTTCGCCGCCCTGTTTCGCATAAAGTGCCTTGATACGCTCGGCGACTGCATTGGCGTCAGCTGCCATGGCTGCGCTGCCGAAAATCAGCGAAAGCGCTGTACCTGCAGCCAAAACACGTACCGCTGGCTTGATATTGACGAATACCTGCATTCGAAGCTCCTGCCTAATCTCTATTATAGCGCGGCATTCATAGGCGGAAATCACTCGCAATAACAACATGATTTCCTCAGCCTGCGATTGCAGCCGGGGAAACTTGCCCCCAATAGCTCTATAGGACACAAATGGCGGCAGGATTGCGACTATTACACACTAATGTACTGGATTGGTTCTCCTGAAGTCTTGCTGGCGAATCGCGCAGTTGGTACTGAGAGACATGGGAAAAAGTCTGATTCCGCCGAATGACGGCGAAGAACACATCGAACGGGTCGATCTCAAATCGGCTCTCGAGGAACGTTACCTCGCTTATGCGCTGTCGACGATCATGCATCGTGCGCTGCCCGACGTGCGCGACGGCTTGAAGCCGGTGCATCGTCGCATCGTGCACGCCATGCGTCTGCTGCGTCTCAATCCCGATCAGGCCTATGCGAAATGCGCGCGTATCGTCGGCGACGTGATGGGTAAGTTCCATCCGCATGGGGATGCCTCGATCTACGATGCGCTGGTGCGTCTGGCGCAGGATTTCGCGGTGCGTTATCCGCTCGTGGATGGACAGGGCAACTTCGGCAATATCGATGGCGATAACGCCGCTGCCATGCGTTATACCGAAGCGCGCATGACGGAAGTGGCGACGCTGCTGCTGGAGGGCATCAACGAAAATGCCATCGATTTCCGTCCGACCTACAATGAAGAGGACGAAGAGCCGATCGTTCTGCCGGGCGCTTTCCCGAACCTGCTTGCAAATGGTTCGGCGGGTATCGCGGTCGGCATGGCGACGAATATACCGCCGCATAATGTTGCAGAGCTTTGCTCGTCGGCGCTCTATCTGATCAATCATCCCGACGCGCCGGTAGAGGAACTCGTCACCTCGCCGGAACAATGGGAAGAATTGAAGCGCGAAGCCGATACCGACCCGGCTGCACTGTTGAAGTGCAAGGTGCGTGGCCCGGATTTCCCGACCGGCGGGAATCCTTGTCGAAGAACATGGCAATATCCTAGAAGCCTATCGCACGGGTCGCGGCGCATTTCGTGTGCGCGCCCGCTGGGGAGAAGGAAGAGGGCAATCGCGGCACACGGGTGATCGTCGTCACCGAAATTCCCTATCAGGTTCAGAAATCGCGCCTGATCGAAAAGATTGCCGAGCTGCTGCTGGCAAAGAAGCTGCCATTGCTCGACGACATTCGTGACGAGTCGGCGGAAGACATCCGTATCGTTCTGGAGCCGAAGAACAGGACTGTTGATCCTGAACTGCTGATGGAATCGCTGTTCAAGCTGACCGAGCTGGAAAGCCGCGTTTCACTGAACATGAACGTGCTGTCGCACGGCAAGGTACCGAACGTCCTTTCGTTAGGCAGTGTTCTGCGCGAGTGGCTCGACCACCGCAAGGAAGTACTCGTCCGCCGTTCGCAATTTCGTCTGGCGGAAATCGAAAGACGCCCGGAAATCCTTGGCGGTTTCCTGATCGCTTATCTCAATCTGGATGAGGTGATCCGCATCATCCGCGAGGAGGATGAGCCGAAACAGGACCTGATGCGCACGTTCGAGCTGACCGACGTTCAGGCTGAGTCGATCCTCAATATGCGCCTGCGTTCGTTGCGCAAGCTTGAGGAATTCGAGATCCGGAAAGAGTTCGATGATCTTACCGTCGAGAAGACGGATCTCGAAGGTCTGCTTGCTTCAGGCACACGCCAGTGGAAGAAGATCAGCGCCGAAATCAAGTCGGTGCGTGAAAAATTCGGTCCGAAAACCAAGCTCGGCGCGCGTCGTACGACCTTTGCCGATGCGCCGACCCATGATCTGGAAGACATTCATCAGGCGATGATCGAGCGTGAGCCGGTCACTATCGTGGTTTCGGAAAAGGGATGGCTGCGCGCGATGAAGGGGCATCTGGCCGATTTCTCGACGCTCGCCTTCAAGGAAGGCGACAAGCTCAAACTCGCTTTCCATGCGGAGACGACGGACAAGCTTCTGTTCTTCACGACGGGAGGCAAGTTCTTCACCATCGGCGCGAACACGCTTCCGGGTGGTCGCGGCCATGGCGAGCCGATCCGCATCCTCGTCGACATGGAAAACGATCAGGATATTCTGACCGCCTTCGTGCACGATCCATCTGCAAAACTGCTGCTCGTCAGCCACGAAGGTAACGGTTTCATTGTTCCGGAAAACGAGGCGGTCGCCAACACCCGTAAGGGCAAGCAGGTGATGAACGTCAAAGCGCCAGACGAGGCAAAGCTTTGCCAGCGCGTTTCCGGTGATCATATCGCTGTCGTGGGCGAGAATCGCAAGATGGTTGTCTTCCCGCTTTCCGACATTCCGGAAATGACCCGCGGCAAGGGAGTGCGCTTGCAAAAATACAAGGATGGCGGTGTATCCGACGTCCGCACCTTTGCAATTGCCGAAGGGCTTTCCCGGCAGGATTCGGCAGAGCGCACCTTCAATCGCAACAAGGAAGAGCTTGTTGAATGGATCGGCGCGCGCGCATCTGCGGGTCGTCTGGTGCCGAAGGGCTTTCCGCGTTCGGGCAAGTTCTAGGCTGATGGATTTATAACGAAAAGGCGGCTTCTGCCGCCTTTTTCTATTTCTAGCCTTCAAACCGTTGCCAGCCGCGAGGACCTAGATGTTCCTGAGGGGTGAAGCGGATTTTATATTGCATTTTGCGTGATCCCTCGACCCAATAGCCGAGATAGACATGCGGCAGACCTGCAGCATGTGCGCGCTGGATATGATCGAGGATCATGTAAGTGCCGAGTGATCGGTTATGCATATGCGGTGAGAAGAACGAATAAACCATCGAGAGGCCGTCGGCCATCACGTCGGTGAGTGCGACGGCGATCAGTTCGCCGTCGCCTTTGGCGCTTATGAAGCTTTCCGGGCCGCGTTTGCGATATTCGATGATCTGCGTGTTTACATGCGTATCCTCGATCATCATCGCATAATCGAGGACGGTCATGTCTGACATGCCGCCCGAACGATGGCGCGCATCGAGATAATCGCGGAAAAGCGCATACTGTTCGGTGCTGGGCTGGGCCTTGTGCACGCGCCCGATCAGATCATTGTTCTGCGTCCAGACGCGGCGCATGTTGCGCGTCATCTTGAACTCTCCGGCAAGGATGCGAACGGATATACAGGCTCTGCACAATTCGCAGGCCGGGCGATAGGCGATGTTCTGGGAACGGCGGAAACCGCCTTGGGTCAGAAGATCGTTGATCTCGTTCGCTTTGTCGCCGACCAGATGCGTAAAGACTTTTCGCTCCATCTGACCCTCAAGATAAGGACAAGGCGACGGAGCTGTCAGAAAAACTGCGGAGACTGTTGCGGTTGATGGGTCATTCAATATCCACGAAATGGCAATACCGAAACCATCACGATACTGTCTCTAAGGATTGAGCCGGTGGCACAAAACGTCAATAGGCATTTTGCGCAACCGGCTCTGAATTTTTTGATCTGAAAATTGGAATCGATTTTCGGTAAGCAGATGCGTCGATTCAATTCTATACGTTTATCGATCCGAACGGATCACAGCCCGTGCCGAGCAGAAGGTCGTGCACCGTGCGCTTGCGGTCGAGAACCAGCGAAGCAAGGAGGATTAGTGGTGTCAAAACCACATTGAGACCCCAGAACAGGACCGTGTGAACGATGGCGAGCATCAGATCGACCGTGCCGCCTTCAAGTCGCACCAGCTTGATGTTCATCATCTGCATGCCTTTGGTGGCCTGCTGCGGTCCGCCCAATGTGCGGGCTATATAAAACAGCGCCACCATTGGAAACATGATGCCGTAGAGCATCCAGCCGAGGCTGAGCGTGATGATGCCAAGGATTGCAATGACGATTGCTGCCGGGATGCAGAGCAGAAAGACAATCAGGTAATCGATAAGAAAAGCCATGATGCGGCGCGTTCGCACGCCTTCAAAGAATGCGCGGCTTTCATAACGCGGGCCCATGATTTCGCCGTGCAGAATATGGTCGGACATTTTTTCCTTCCAGTCGTTTCAAGGAAGCGTCCGGGGAATGAGACAACCGGCGCTGTCCCGCTATCTCAGCGGAACAGTCATCAACATGGGAACCAAAACCGGCGGTTTCAAAGGAAATTTGAAGATTTCCTGCGGAAAGGACTTGCCGTTTAACCCTGTTGCTTAAGCTTTTCAGCCACTTCAATTGCGAAGTAAGTAAGAATTCCGTCACAGCCGGCGCGCTTGAACGCCATAAGGCTCTCCATCATCACCTTTTCTTCGTCAATCCAGCCATTGATCCCGGCGGCCTTGATCATCGCGTATTCGCCCGACACCTGATAGGCATAGGTGGGAAGGCGGAATTCGCTTTTCAGGCGATGGATGATGTCGAGATAAGGCAGTCCGGGCTTGACCATCAGCATATCTGCGCCTTCGGCAATATCCTGCTCGGCTTCGCGCACGGCTTCTTCCGGATTGGCTGGATTGAGATAATAGGTCTTCTTGTCGCCTTTGAGCAGTCCCTGCGTGCCGATGGCATCGCGATATGGACCATAAAAGGCCGAAGCGAATTTGGTGGCATAGGACATGATCGGCAGATGGCAGAACCCATGCTCGTCCAACGCCTGACGCACAGCACCAACGCGACCGTCCATCATATCGGAAGGTGCAATGATATCCGCACCGGCTTCAGCTTGCGAAAGCGCACCGCGAACCACCATGGCGACCGATTCGTCGTTGACGATCTCGCCGTTCCGCAAAAATGCCGTCATGGCCGTGTGTGGTGAAGGGATCGAGCGCCGCATCGGTTATGATGCCGATTTCCGGCACTTCCTTCTTGATTGCGCGCACGGCGCGATTGATCAGATTGTCCGGGCTTGCGACAAAAGCACCGTCTTCGGTTTTCACTTCCAGCTTTTCACGCGGGAAGGGGCAATGGCGGGAATGCCGAGCGGCGGCTTTTTCCGCCATGCGAACGGCCATGTCGACCGAATAGCGTTCGACGCCGGGCATTGCTTCCACGGGTTCTGCTACACCGGTTCCATAAGTCAGGAAGAACGGCAGGATGAGATCATCAACCGTCAGCCCTGGTTTCCTGCACCAGCCTACGCGACCAGTCGGCCTTACGCATACGGCGCAGACGTCTGCTGCCGGTGACGTCATCGACATGCTGGCTGATATTGGCGGGCAGATATTTGGACTGGCGGTCGGTCATGAATTTATTCCCGAGAATTGATGCCTTGGAATATGAAGTCTCAAGGCTGGTATCGGATGCGCACCGTTTATCATGGGAAAAGTGATGAAACCAAGAACATTGACCTGTGCAGGATTGACGCGGGGCATCTCACTTTCTACCCATTTGATGGAACGGGAGATACGACATGCAGATTGACTTCGGCGGTGGCAGCGAAATCAGCTTTGAACGCAAGGGAAAAGCGGGGCTTGTGAAGCTTACGCGGACCGAGGCCCTCAATGCGCTCACGCATAATATGATTCTGGCGCTGGATCGCGCATTGCAGGCCCGGGAAGATGATCCTGAAGTGGCCTGTGTGATTCTCGAAGGTGAAGGGCGCGCATTTTGCGCGGGCGGGGACGTGGTTGCCGCCTACAAGGCCGGTCGGGCCGGAACACCTGCCTACGAATTCTTCCGCGACGAATACCGCCTCAATGCGCGCATTGGCCGTTTTCCAAAACCCTATATCTCGCTGATCAACGGATCGTCATGGGCGGTGGTGCGGGCATTTCCGTTCACGGTTCGCACCGCATCGTGACGGAAAACACCATGTTCGCCATGCCGGAAACGGGCATCGGCTTTTTCCCGGACGTTGGCGGCAGCGCTTTCCTGCCGCACCTTCACGACAATTTCGGATATTATCTGGCGCTGACCGGCAACCGAATCCGCTGGGGCGACTGTCTGCAGAGCGGGATTGCGACACATGCCGTCGCCGCAAGTGATCTGCAGGATGTGCGGGATGACATCATCGCAACCGCCGACATTGATGCAGCTCTGACACGCAGCCAGTATCCCGATTTTGAAACCGCAGTTGAAACGCGCCAGATCATTGCGGAATGCTTTTCCGGCGCAACGCTTGCAGACTGCATGGGTGCCCCGGAAAAAGAAGCCGAAGCAGGCACCAAGGCTGCAATGGACATCGTGAAGGTGATCGCCACGCGTTCACCAACCAGTGTCGCGGTGACTTTCCGCCAGATTGCCGATGGCCGTCCGCTCGATCTCGATGATTGCATGCGGATGGAATACCGCATTGCCAACCGGATGCTGGAGGCGCACGACTTCTATGAAGGCGTTCGTGCATTGCTCATAGACAAGGACGGTGCGCCGAACTGGAAACCTGCAACGCTCGATGAAGTGAAGGCTGAACAGGTGGATGTCTATTTTGCTAATCTGGGTGACAAGGAACTGACCTTGTGGTGAGGATCGGCTGATGCATATGAACGAACTGCGCCAGCATACCCAGCCGAGCGGAACCGAATGGGCCTTCACATGGTTCGTTCGGATACTCGCCCTTGTGGCGCTGGCAAGTGGTGTTTTCTACTGGATCAGGCTGATCGGTATTCAACCGGGACTTCTATGGCGTTTCGATCTGATGCCGTGGCCTTGGCAGACTGCGGTTGTGGCTCTGGCCGTTCTGATGCCTGTTGCCGCGACAGGTCTGTGGATGCGCGCACCGTGGGGGCCTGTGCTCTGGTTCGTCGCGGCCCTCGGCGAAATTGCCATTTATTCCGTTTTTTCGCGGCATTTCGAATACAAGCCGCTAACGGTTGGGTTCAACGCAGCCTGCATCGTCATTTTCATTGCTTTTCGTATTTTACTCTTCATCGAAAGAGACGTCAGGCTCGTGCGAGCCTGCCGATTTAGATTTTAAAGCGTTTGCGTACCCGGTAGCGGGCGAAGGGCTTCGTTATCTGGCCTTCGAAAAGCAGGACATCATAGGTATCGGCTTTGCTACCCGGCATTTCCATGCCCGGCGATCCAATCGGCATGCCGGGTGCAGTCAGCCCCGTTGCCTGCGGACGTTCGGCGAGCAGTCGCTTGACCGCACCGGCTGGAACATGCCCCTCGATGACATATCCATCCACTACCGCTGTGTGGCAAGAGGCAAGACTGGCGCCAACGCCATACTTTGCCTTTACGGTGTCCATCGCTTCCTCGACTTTAACCGTCACATTGAAGCCAGCAGCTTTCATGTGTTCAGCCCAGCCCTCGCAACAGCCGCAGTAAGGATCTTTATACATGGTCATTTGCGGAGCGGCGGTAACCGGTTCAGCGTGAGCGAAACTTACAAAGCCGGTAAAGCTTAACATCCCGCCGACCACAAAATACCGTGCAAGACGAAGCGCCATGGTCCCTCCAATGGATTGTTGATGGCTAGTATTTAGCCGCTATCCAGACACTTCTCAAATGACGAAAGTTTAATGTAGCTGGCCTTTCGAACGCCCGGAAAACCGGGATTCTTGCGTTGTAACAATGTATCCGGGCGCGGTCCCGTGAATGACGCGGAGTAAGCAAACATTAAGCCTGAATGGTCAATCTCTCCGGTAAGTTACTGTTAAGGCTGACTTTTAAGTCGAATTTTATGCATCTCCCCTAAATTCCTCTCAAGACACGGTGAGAAACAATACACCGCATAAAACAGGACAGAGAGCTGCATCATGGTTTCATGGAATGCGGCTCCGACAGAGAGGCAAAAGAAATGATCAACGCACAGCGCAAGACGGACCTATCCGCTCCGCTCATGACACCGGAAACTGCACTTCGTTCACTCTATCTGGAAGCACTCCAGCTGGTAGAACGCTTGCATCGTCGCCTGCTTGACGTCGTCAAGGACGAGTTCGACCGCAATGGCCAGAGCGATATCAATGCGACGCAGGCGCTTCTGCTCTTCAACATCGGCAATTCTGAACTTACCGCCGGTGAACTACGCTCGCGCGGTTACTATCTTGGTTCGAACGTTTCGTACAATCTGAAGAAGCTTGTCGAAATGGGCTTCATTCATCATCAGCGCTCGCGCGTCGACCGTCGTTCGGTACGCGTCAGCCTGACGGACAAGGGCAATGCGATCGCTGATCAGGTGGCTTCGCTCTACGAACGCCATATCTCCTCGATCGAACAGGTTGGCGGCATTCAGGTTGAAGAATTCACGGCGATGAACAAGTCGCTGCAACGTCTCGACCGCTTCTGGAACGACAGCATCGCCTATCGGCTCTAAATAAACCGAAGGCTGTTGACTGACTGCTTTGTTGCAGAACTGTCACAACGGGCTGCCATTGAGAAGAATAAGGCGCTGTGAAGCTCTCAATCGTAAGGCGCATGGCTTGAAATTCCGGCCATGCGACATGATTAAGCCATAAAAACTACATAAGCGTTGTAGAACGGGCACGGGCAAGATTGTGCCACCTTCAGTCAGGAATGGGCTCGCAATCGAACTTCGGATGAGCGAGCAGCTTTGCATCGCCTGCAGTCCGGATATCGCTTTGTTGAGCTATTGCTGATATTCTCTGGGAAGATCCCGCGCGAGCGGTTAGCCATTTGGGACTAAACAAAATGACCAAGACCGCCAGACCAGCCGATACTTTAAGAGTAGACCGCCGCGGTTTCCTGCGCGGCGCGGCGGCCGCCGCCGGCCTTTCCGTGGCAGCCTCCGCCATGGGTTCCGCGGCTTACGCTCAGCAAGCTTTGACCGACGTTATAGCAGCGCCACGCCGCGGCAACTGGGCTGACCAGTTCGACGCCCGCGCAACGGGTGGCCAGCGTGTTGCAACCAATCAGCCGGTTTTGAGCCCGCAGACGGTTGGCAATCTCCAGACGGCTATCGCCCAATATACCGACATTGCCGGTCGCGGTGGCTGGCCAAGCGTTCCGGGTAATACAAAACTCCAGATTGGTGTTACTGATCCGTCCGTGCAGGCACTGCGCAAGCGCCTTATGATTTCTGGCGACCTGCCGCAAGAAGCCGGGCTTTCCAGTTCTTTTGACACCTATGTCGATGCTGCCGTGAAGCGCTTCCAGTCCCGTCATGGTCTGCCGGCCGACGGTGTCATGGGGCAGTTCACCTATGCGGCCATGAACGTGGATGCGAATACGCGTCTTGGCCAGCTCCAGACCAATCTGCAGCGTCTCTCGCCTCTCGCCAATCAGGGTCTGCAGGAACAGCGTTTCGTGATGGTCAACATCCCGGCTGCGCGTATCGAGGCCGTCGAAGGCGGCAGCGTCATGCAGCGCCATACGGCAGTTGTCGGCAAGATCGACCGCCAGACGCCGATCCTCAATTCGAAGATTCACGAAGTCATTCTCAATCCTTACTGGACGGCGCCAAAGTCGATCATCCAGAAGGATATCATTCCGCTGATGCGGAAGGACCCGCAATATCTGGCGAAGAACAAGATCCGTCTCTACGACCAGTCCGGTCAGGAAGTGGTGCCGGAAAGCATCGACTGGAATACGGACGATGCGGTGAAGCTGATGTTCCGTCAGGATCCGGGCAAGATCAACGCCATGTCCTCGACCAAGATCAACTTCCACAATCAGCACGCCGTTTACATGCACGACACGCCGCAAAAGAGCTATTTCAACAAGCTCATGCGTTTCGACTCGTCGGGCTGTGTCCGCGTCCAGAACGTTCGCGATCTCGATGTGTGGCTGTTGAAGAACACCGCAGGCTGGGATCGTCAGAACATAGAAAGCACGATCAAGTCGGGCACGAACACGCCGATCCAGCTCGCTGATCCGGTTCCGCTACACTTTGTCTACATTACTGCGTGGTCTACCGGCGACGGCGTGGTGCAGTTCCGCGACGACATCTACAAGATGGATGGCGCAACTGAACTCGCTCTTGGCACCGACACCTGATTCTCATCTTGAGGCTGAGTTTCCAAAGCCGTCCGGACCCGTTCCGGGCGGCTTTTCAGTTGTAAGGCATTTATCAAATCGGTTTGCCGCATTTTGGAATAAGCTTTTCGCTTTGCGGCCATTGGCCTTGTGCGTTCAAGTGTGATAATGCGCCTCATCCATATAGCTTTTACCGGCTAACCCGGAGGGTGTGAAACATGTCTCAAGCCAACGCCGCCGCCAAGAACGCGTCTTCCGACGTTTTCTTCAATGCAAGCCTCGAGGACATCGATTCCGAGATTTTCGGAGCAATCCGCAATGAACTTGGTCGTCAGCGCCATGAAATCGAGCTGATTGCCTCGGAAAACATCGTTTCGCGCGCTGTTCTCGAAGCGCAGGGTTCCATCCTCACCAACAAATATGCGGAAGGCTATCCGGGCAAGCGCTATTATGGCGGCTGCCAGTATGTCGACGTTGTTGAAGAGCTGGCCATCGAACGCGCCAAGAAGCTCTTCGGAGCCGAATTTGCCAACGTTCAGCCGAACTCGGGCAGCCAGATGAACCGGGCCGTGTTCCTTGCACTGCTTCAGCCGGGCGACACGTTCATGGGCCTCGACCTCAATTCAGGCGGCCACCTGACGCACGGTTCGCCGGTCAACATGTCCGGCAAGTGGTTCAATGTCGTGTCCTATGGCGTCCGCAAGGACGACCATCTGCTCGATATGGATGAAGTTGCCCGCCTCGCACGCGAGAACAAGCCGAAACTCATTCTCGCAGGCGGTACCGCTTACTCGCGCGTCTGGGACTGGAAGCGCTTCCGCGAGATCGCCGACGAAGTCGGTGCGTATCTCATGGTCGACATGGCGCATATTGCCGGTCTCGTTGCCGGCGGTGTTCATCCTTCGCCGGTTCCGCATGCGCATGTCTGCACCACGACGACGCACAAGTCGCTTCGCGGTCCACGCGGCGGCATGATCCTCACCAATGACGCCGACATTGCCAAGAAGATTAATTCGGCTGTGTTCCCGGGTCTTCAGGGCGGTCCGCTGATGCATGTCATCGCCGGTAAGGCTGTTGCTTTTGCCGAAGCGCTGAAGCCGGAGTTCAAGCTTTATGCCAAGAACGTCATTGATAATGCACGCGCGCTGGCCGAAGAACTGAAGTCCAATGGCCTCGACATCGTCTCGGGCGGCACTGATAACCATCTGATGCTGGTTGATCTGCGTCCGAAGAACGCAACCGGCAAGCGTGCAGAGGCTGCTCTCGGTCGCGCCAATATCACCTGCAACAAGAACGGTATTCCGTTTGACCCTGAAAAGCCGTTTGTTACATCCGGCGTCCGCCTCGGCACGCCTGCTGGTACGACCCGAGGTTTCGGCGTTACGGAATTCAAGGAAATCGGTTCGCTGATTGCAGAAGTTCTTGATGGTCTCAAGGTTGCCAATTCTGACGAAGGCAATGCCGCTGTCGAACGGGCCGTGAAGGAAAAGGTCATGGCCTTGACCGACCGTTTCCCGATGTATGGCTACGGGGCTAAGCCTGCCTCCATGATTGAGATGAAGCCCCGTTCAACTCTGTTGAGCGGGGCTTTTTCATTGTCGCATCTGGTAGGTAGCTTATCGCTTATGGGCTATGATCGCCGGGAATCGGTTGACGATGACAAAGCTCTTGAGTTTTCGGCGGGGGTGTCCCCACATATGAGCTGTTCGTCGCCAGTGCAAAATTGCAGTATTGAAGCTGCCGATATTGAAATTGAAAGTGTTCCATGCGTTGTCCCTATTGCCAGTCTGAAGATACGCAAGTGAAGGATTCCCGTCCGGCGGAAGATGGTGCCGTCATTCGTCGGCGTCGTGTCTGTTCGGTGTGCGGAGGTCGTTTCACGACCTTTGAGCGCGTACAGTTGCGTGACCTGATGGTCGTGAAGAAAAGCGGGCGTCGGGTTCCTTTCGATCGCGACAAGCTCACGCGATCCATCGAAGTCGCGCTGCGCAAGCGCGATGTCGATAATGACCGGGTTGAGCGCGCGATTTCCGGCATTGTCCGCCAGCTTGAAAGTTCGGGCGAGGCGGAGGTGACATCCGACGAAATCGGGCGGCTGGCCATGGATGCGCTGAAAGGCATCGACGACATTGCTTATATCCGCTTCGCATCGGTCTATCGCAATTTCAGCAAGGCCGTCGATTTCCACAATGTCATCGACGAACTGACGGTTGCTGAAACTGAGGAAGATCTGGACTCTTAGACATGAGTGGCAGCAAGTTTCCGCCTTCGAATGCAACTGCGGATGACGTCCGCTTCATGGAAGCGACGATACGTTATGCACGGCGTCACAAGGGGCTGACGGGAACCAATCCGTCCGTCGGCACGATCATCGTCAGGATGGCGTCATCGTCGGACGTGGCGTGACTGCAATTGGCGGCAGGCCCCATGCCGAGCCGCAGGCGCTTGCAGACGCGGGAGAAGCGGCGCGTGGCGCGACGGCTTATGTGACGCTGGAACCTTGCGCGCATCACGGACGCACGCCGCCTTGCGCGGAAGCGCTGGTGCGGGCGGGGGTGGCGCGCGTCGTGGTTGCCGCGACCGATCCGGACGAACGGGTCAGCGGAAAAGGATTTGCCATCCTGCGCGAGGCAGGGATTGAGGTTGTGCCGGGCATTCTCGCCAAACGTGCTGCTGATGATCTTGCGGGCTATCTGAATCGATCCGCGAAGAAGCGCCCGGAAGTGATTCTGAAACTTGCACTTTCCGCCGATGGCATGATCGGTCGTCGGGGCGAGGGACAGGTTGCAATAACGGGGGCGATTGCGCGTGCTCAGTCGCATATCCTGCGGGCCCAGACGGATATTATCCTGATCGGCATCGAAACCGCACTGGTCGACGATCCGGTGTTGAACTGCCGCCTGCCGGGGCTGGAACAGCGTTCGCCTGTTCGAGTGGTGCTAGACAGCGGATTGCGCTTGCAGCTTTCCTCGAAGCTTGTGCGGACCGCTGATGCCCAACCCTTGTGGATCGCCTGTGGTGAAGAAGCGCCGCTGGAGCGGCGCTACGAGTTGCAGGCAGCCGGTTGCCGGATTCTCGCGACCGAAGCTTATGATTGCCGCATCGCTCTGCCCGAACTGATGGACGATCTCGCTGCGCAGGGCATTTCCTCGGTTCTCGTTGAAGGCGGAGCAGGTGTTGCGAAGAGCTTTCTGGACGAGGGGCTGGTGGACCGGCTTGCCATCTTCCGTTCGCCGGTCGAAATCGGCTCAGAACTTGGGGTTGCCGTGGACGGACTCGAAACCCATATCGCAGACAAGTTCAAAATCATGAGGCGTGCTCGCTATGGCGACGATGCCTATGCGGAATATGTAAGTGCTGAATGTAAAAGCGTCAGGTCGTAGCAAAATGGTGGTTTTCGAGTGCCGGAGCGCAGTGTACTTAAATACATGATCACCAGAAGCGCAGGAAACCGCTATTTGTGAGCCAAGACATGGCGACTATTGATCAGGCACGAAGGAGACTTGATGTTTACAGGTATTATTACCGATATCGGCAAGGTTGACCGGATCAAGCCGCTGAATGAAGGCGTTCTTCTGCGTATCGAAACCGCTTATGATCCTGAGACGATCGAGCTTGGTGCGTCGATTGCCTGTTCAGGCGTGTGCCTGACGGTGGTGGCGCTGCCAGAAAAAGGCACGAATGCCCGCTGGTTCGAGGTGGAGGCATGGGAAGAAGCGCTGCGCCTGACTACAATCTCCAAATGGCAGAGCGGGCGGAACATCAATCTGGAGCGTTCGCTGAAACTTGGCGACGAAATGGGCGGTCATCTCGTTTCCGGCCATGTAGATGGACAGGCTGAAATCGTCGAGCGCAGGGAGGAAGGCGATGCAGTGCGCTTCACCCTGCGTGCGCCGGAAGAACTCACACCGTTTATCGCCCAGAAGGGTTCGGTCGCTCTCGATGGAACTTCGCTAACGGTAAATGGCGTCAATAGTAACGAGTTCGATGTGCTCCTGATCCGCCACTCGCTTGAAGTCACGACACGGGGCGACCGGAAACCGGGCGACAAGGTAAATATCGAGATCGACCAGCTGGCACGTTACGCAGCAAGGCTTGCGCAATATCAGAAATAGGCTTACAGCCTAAATTCCCGTGCTGTAAAAGCATATCCCGATTTTAAGCGTTGACCGCAATTGTTGCGGTCCGCAAAATTTGTCATGGAGTCTCTCATGTCCAAGCACGAGGCGCATGCGCCGCATTTGCTTATTGTCGAAGCGCGTTTCTACGATGATCTCGCCGACGCGCTTCTGGATGGCGCAAAGGCAGCCTTGGATGAGGCAGGGGCATCCTATGACGTGGTTACGGTGCCCGGCGCGCTGGAAGTTCCGGCGGTCATTTCTTTCGCGCTCGATGGCGAAGACAATGGCGGCAAGGAATATGATGGCTTCGTCGCGCTTGGCACAGTTATCCGTGGCGAAACCTATCATTTCGATATCGTGTCCAATGAATCCTGCCGCGCGCTTACCGATCTTGCCGTCGAGGAAAGCATTGCTATCGGCAATGGCATTTTGACGGTCGAGAATGAAGAGCAGGCATGGGTACGCGCCCGCCGTGAAGACAAGGACAAGGGCGGTTTTGCCGCCCGTGCCGCGCTGACCATGATCGACCTGCGCAAGAAGTTCGGAGTCTGATCATTATGAATTCTTCTACCGAAGGCCGCCCAACCCCCAATCTCCCACGCACGGCGAACAAGCGCGGCGTTGCCCGTCTTGCTGCAGTCCGTGCGCTTTATCAGATGGATGTTGCCGGGACAGGTGTTCTGGAAGTGGTGGCTGAGTACGAAGCTTTCCGTCTCGGCAAGGAAGTGGATGGCACGCAGTATCTCGATGCCGATCCGCAATGGTTCCGCGCAATCGTGGCCGGTGTCGTCGATGAACAGCTGAAACTCGATCCGATGATCCATCAGGCGTTGACGGAAGACTGGCCGCTGTCGCGTCTCGATTCGACGTTGCGCGCCATTCTCCGCGCTGGCGCCCGGGAATTGCAGACGCGCAAAGACGTGCCGACAGCTGTCATCGTGTCAGAGTATGTTGATATCGCCAAGGCTTTCTACACGGAAGAAGAGCCGAAACTGGTCAATGCCGTGCTTGATCGCTTGGCATTTGTCATTCGTGGCGAGAGCCGCGGTGTGAAGCCGCGCTGATCCGGCTTCCCTGACAATAATGATGAAAGAAGGGTTGTGAGAAATCGCAGCCCTTCTTTCATTGTGCGCTGACAAAGAACGACTTGACGTTTGTTAAACCGTTTCGCATGTTGGGTATGCGGCATTGAGAATGCTGAAATGCAAGGAATCGCGCCAATGGGTTGATTCCCAAGGCGTAAGTTCCAGACGTGAATATACCGAAGAAGCCGGGTATCTTGTATTGGCTTCAGGCACTTCCATGCCGCTCAATCGGGTCCGGGGAGGGTTTTCGGGCCTATCCTGCGCATGTGCCTGCCGACAATCGCGGTTCGCGGTCTGACGGTAGCCGGCGCGAGCTTAATGGGAGTTGGCCTTTATGCAAATGGGAGTGGCAGTCTTAGTTCTCGTCATTGCCTGCGGTTTGGTTTCCGTTCTTTTCGCCATTTGGGCGATCCGTTCGGTTCTTGCAGCCGATCAGGGGACGCAGCGCATGCAGGAAATTGCTGAAGCCATCCGCGAGGGTGCTTCAGCCTATCTCACAAGACAATATTCGACGATTGCCATCGTTGGCGTCGTGGTCTTTCTGGCAGCCCGGTATCTGTTGTCGCTCAGTGCAGCAATCGGCTTTCTGATTGGTGCAGTTCTTTCAGGTGTCACCGGCTTTATCGGAATGCACGTTTCTGTTCGCGCTAATGTGCGCACCGCTCAGGCAGCTTCGCTTAGCCCGGCAGGAGGGCTTGAACTAGCATTCAAGTCAGGAGCCATTACCGGACTTCTGGTAGCAGGGGCTCGCGCTGCTCGGCGTGTCTGTCTATTATTTCGTTCTCACTGTCTGGCTTGGTTATTCACCTTCCGACCGCACGGTTATCGATGCGCTGGTATCGCTCGGCTTCGGCGCTTCGCTGATCTCGATCTTCGCGCGTCTTGGCGGTGGCATTTTTACCAAGGGTGCAGATGTCGGCGGCGATCTCGTCGGCAAGGTCGAGGCAGGTATTCCAGAGGATGATCCGCGCAACCCTGCGACCATTGCGGATAATGTCGGTGACAATGTTGGCGATTGTGCAGGCATGGCTGCCGACCTTTTCGAAACCTATGCGGTGACAGTTGTTGCCACCATGGTTCTCGGTGCGATCTTTTTCAATGGGTCGGACGTTCTATCCAGCGTCATGCTTTATCCGTTGATGATCTGTGGCGCCTGCGTCATCACGTCAATCGTGGGCACTTTTTTCGTCAAGCTCGGTGTCAATGGCTCCATAATGGGCGCGCTTTACAAGGGGCTGATCGCCACAGGACTGCTTTCCATTGTCGGTCTTGCGGTCGCCAATACACTCACTATTGGCTGGGGCGAGATCGGAACAGTCGCCGGAAAAAGCATTACCGGCACCAATCTCTTCATTTGCGGACTGATCGGTCTGATCGTTACTGGTCTGATCGTTGTGATCACAGAATACTATACCGGCACCAACAAGCGTCCGGTTAATTCCATTGCGCAAGCTTCGGTCACAGGGCATGGCACAAACGTCATTCAGGGGTTGGCGGTTTCTCTGGAATCGACAGCATTGCCGGCAATCGTGATTGTTGGCGGCATTATTTCGACCTACCAGCTCGCCGGTCTGTTCGGTACGGCAATCGCTGTCACTGCCATGCTCGGTATTGCAGGGATGATCGTGGCGCTCGATGCCTTCGGTCCGGTTACGGATAATGCGGGTGGCATTGCGGAAATGGCAGGTCTCGACCCCGAGGTCCGCAAAGCCACTGATGCGCTCGATGCCGTTGGCAATACGACCAAGGCTGTTACCAAGGGCTATGCCATCGGTTCGGCAGGCCTTGGCGCGCTGGTTCTGTTCGCGGCCTATTCCAACGATCTGGCCTACTTTGCCGCTAACGGACAGACCTATCCTTACTTCGCCGATATGGGGCCGGTTTCATTTGATCTCTCCAACCCTTATGTGGTTGCGGGGCTGATCTTTGGTGGCCTGATCCCGTATCTGTTCGGTGGCATGGCGATGACTGCCGTGGGCCGGGCCGGGGGCGCGGTCGTGCAGGAAGTGCGCCGCCAGTTCCGCGAAAAGCCGGGCATCATGACCGGTAAGGAACGCCCGGATTATGCCCGCGCGGTCGATCTTCTGACCGGGGCGGCCATTCGCGAAATGATCATCCCGTCGCTCCTGCCTGTGCTGGCGCCGATTGTGGTCTATTTCGGCGTGCTGCTTATCTCAGGGTCGAAGGCTGCAGCCTTCGCAGCGCTCGGCGCATCGCTTCTCGGCGTTATCGTCAACGGCCTCTTCGTGGCAATTTCCATGACGTCCGGTGGTGGCGCATGGGACAATGCCAAGAAGAGCTTTGAGGATGGGTTTACCGATGCCGATGGCGTGAAGCACCTTAAAGGGTCGGAAGCGCATAAAGCATCGGTGACTGGCGATACGGTTGGTGATCCCTATAAGGATACAGCCGGTCCAGCTGTCAATCCGGCGATCAAGATCACCAACATCGTGGCCCTGCTGCTCCCCGGCTGTGCTGGCGCATATGTCTTGACGTAATGAACGGAGGAAAAGAAAACCCGCCGTTAAGGCGGGTTTTCTTTGTCGGTATCTGACAGGATCAGTTGTTGGCGCCGCCTGCAGCGCCCGGCAACGAGGTCGGGGCCTTGGAAACGCCCTGAATGATCTGACCGAGGAAGGTCTGATCCTTGCCGCCTGTCGGCGTGGTGCGCGACACGAAGTCGAACAGCTTGCCGTCCTTCAGGCCGTAATTGGCGATATGCTCGACCTTGCCGTCCTTGTCGAAATAGATGGCAAGGATCTGCCGTTCGATGATCTTCGGCTTCATGAACTGCGCGGCGCGATAACGCTTCTGCGAAATGTAATAGAACACTTCATTGTCGAAGGTCGCGGTGGTGGACGGCGTACCGAGCGCCAGAAGCACCTGCTCGCGGCTGGAGCCGACAGGAACCGAATCAAGTGCATCCTGATCGAGCACGTAACCCTCAGTCAGCGTTTCTGACGGATTGAGCGTGGACGCAGTGTTACATCCGGCAAGAGCCACTGAGACGAGAATTGCCGTGCCTGCGAGAAGAGCACGCTGCTGGCGTACGCTTGGAAAAATTCGCTGCAACAAAGACCTCTCCATACATTCTAAATCAGCGCGGCACTTTCGCCGTCGGGAGAACTTCGGTAAACCACCTTGCTTATTTATGCAACTGGAACGGTCGTACGGACATGATTCTCCAACTATTCCGCCGCAAATCCAAAGCGAACGAGGCAATTATGCTTCGCGTTTACGAGGTGATCGTGGCGGCGGCGCGGCAAAAACGGTTTTATGCACAATTTCTAGTGCCTGATACGCCGCTTGGCCGCTATGAAATGCTTTCGCTGCATATTTTCCTCGCCCTGCATCGGATGAGGGGAGAACATAAGGCGCTTGCTGATCTGGCGCAGGAAATTGCGGACGAGTTTTTCAAGGACGTCGACCATTCGCTGCGCGAACTCGGCATTGGAGATCAGGGCGTGCCTAAGCGAATGAAGAAGCTTGCACGCATGTTCTACGGTCGCGTTGCAGCTTATGGCGAGGCTCTGGACGCAAATGATACGGACGCCTTGGCTGCCGCGCTGACGCGAAATATCCGCCCGGACCTCGAATTCTGGCCGCATGCCCACCATTTAAGTGAATATGTTCTGGGATGCCGCAACCGACTGCAAAAATTGCAGACGATACTTTGGCGGCTGGCGACATTTCCTATATGGATGCAGATCAAATGGACTTTGCGCCAAAAACAATACTGAAAAGGCCAATGAGAATGACTGATAAACCGGCGCTCACCTATCCTGTTCCGGTTCTTCACCTGCCACAAAAAAGGGCGTAACGGTGAAAATCGGCACGGATGAGAAAGAGCGTGCAGCGCTCGCGGCAGACCATGGACTTGAGGCCGTGAACGCCTTTGCTGCGGAGTTTTTGATTACACCTTGGAAAAAGGACGGTATTCGGGTGCGCGGTCGCATTGATGCGGAAATCGTTCAGTCCTGCGTCGTGACGCTGGAGCCAATGGCCAATAGCATCTCCGAAGAGGTCGACACCATCTTTGTGCCGGAAAATTCGCGGCTTGCAAGGATTCAGCTTGATGAAAGCGGAGAAATGCTGCTCGATGCCGAAGGTGCGGACATTCCGGAAGTTTTTGCTGGTGACAAGATAGATATTGGCGCGATTGCGGAGGAATTCTTCGATCTTGCTATCGATCCTTATCCCCGCAAGCCGGGCCTTCCGGACGAGAGTGAGCCGAAGGTTTTCGGGGACGACGACGGCCATGAGAAGCCCGTTTCGCCGTTTGCGAAGCTTTCTGAATGGCAAAAGAAGCCGTAATTCACAGTGGGTTTGATAGAATTTGGTTGTGCGGAAACGCAAAAACACTATTTTCGCCGAAAACCTGTCTGCTGCAAAAGCAGGTCAGGGACAGGGATCGCACAGGAATAATCAAGAGTGATCAAAATTTCGATTGACGCGATGGGCGGTGATTTTGGCCCTGAAGTGGTCATCCCCGGCGCAGCGAAAGCACTTGAGCGCCATCCTGATATCCGCTTCATATTCTTCGGTCTCCCCTGCACAGGTGGAGCCGGTGCTGGCACGTTATCCGAAGCTGCAAGCCGCATCCGAGTTCCGCGCGAGCGAGGTTGCCATCAGCATGGATGACAAGCCGAGCGGGCGCTGCGCGCTGGTCGTGGTAAATCGTCCATGTGGCAGGCTATCGAGGCGGTGAAGACCGGCGACGCTCAGGCATGTATTTCCGCCGGTAATACCGGCGCATTGATGGCCATGTCCAAATTTTGCCTGCGCATGATGTCGGACGTCGAGCGCCCGGCGATTGCGGGCATCTGGCCGACACTGCGTGGTGAAAGTATCGTGCTTGACGTTGGAGCCACTATTGGCGCCGATGCGCGTCAGCTCGTCGATTACGCCGTTATGGGGGCTGGTATGGCGCGGGCCCTGTTCGAGGTGCGCAAACCGACCGTCGGGCTCCTGAATGTCGGCACGGAAGAGGTAAAGGGTCTCGACGAGATCAAGGAAGCGGGCCAGATTTTGCGCGACACACCGCTCGACGGACTTGCCTATTCCGGTTTTGTTGAAGGCAACGATATCGGCAAGGGTACGGTAGACGTCGTCGTGACAGAAGGTTTTACCGGCAATATCGCGCTCAAGGCTGCGGAAGGTACAGCCCGCCAGATGGGTGAACTGCTACGTCAGGCTATGCGCCGCACGCTGCTTGCCAAGATCGGTTATGTTTTCGCCAAGGGTGCGTTCGACCGTCTGCGCGAAAAGATGGATCCAAATAAGGTCAATGGCGGCGTCTTCCTCGGTCTCAGTGGAATCGTCATCAAAAGCCATGGTAGCGCAAATGCAGAAGGCTTCTGCTCGGCAGTGGAAGTCGGCTATGACATGGTGAGAAATCGCCTTCTGGAAAAGATCGAGGCCGATCTGGCGCATTTCCACCACAGTCATCCGCATGTATCGAATGATGGTGGCGAGGCTGCGAAGGCATAATTCCGACGAAGTCGTCCGGAAGACCGAATTGGATAAAATTTGCAGTTTGCCGATTTTTTCGGCGCCGAAGTGGTGAAGTAACTTTTACCGGTTATGTGTAGGGCCAGAATTCTCGACTGCGCGCGCGAATGTTCGTTGTGCCGGTCGCATGTGAGGACAGGAAATAAGAGATGATAAGATCTGTCGTGCGGGGTATCGGTTCGGCATTGCCGAAGCGGGTTATGAAGAATACCGATTTCGAAGGTATTATCGAAACCTCGGACGAGTGGATCGTGCAGCGCACGGGTATCCGTGAGCGCCACATTGCAGGTGATGACGAAACCACGGTTTCGCTCGGCACGGCTGCGGCCCGCGCCGCAATCGAGAACGCCGGCTTGCAGCCGACCGATATCGATCTCGTTCTGCTGGCAACCTCGACGCCCAACCATACTTTTCCGGCAAGCGCCGTGGAAATTCAGCGCGAACTGGGAATCACCAAGGGCTTTGCCTTCGATATGCAGGCCGTGTGCAGCGGCTTTATCTATGCCATCACGACAGCTGATCTCTATATCCGCGGCGGTATGGCGAAGCGGGTTCTCGTCATCGGCGCGGAAACTTTCTCGCGCATCCTCGACTGGAATGACCGTACGACTTGCGTTTTGTTTGGCGATGGTGCCGGCGCATTGGTCCTCGAAGCTGCAGAAGGCAACGGGCTGACCTCGGATCGTGGCGTTCTCGCCGCCAATCTGCGCTCGGACGGCAATCACAAGGAAAAACTTTTTGTGGATGGCGGCCCGTCAACGACCCAGACAGTCGGCCACTTGCGCATGGAAGGCCGTGAGGTCTTCAAACACGCAGTCGGCATGATAACGGACGTTATCGAGGCTTCTTTCGAGGAAACCGGCCTCACTGCCGAGGATATCGACTGGTTCGTCCCGCATCAGGCAAACAAGCGCATTATCGATGCTTCCGCCAAGAAGCTGAATATCGCTGAAGGCAAGGTCGTCATCACAGTGGATCGCCACGGCAACACCTCTGCCGCGTCGGTTCCGCTGGCTCTTGCGACCGCTGTTGCAGATGGCCGCATCAAGAAGGGCGACCTCGTTCTTCTGGAAGCAATGGGCGGCGGATTCACGTGGGGCGCGGTTCTGTTGCGCTGGTAAGCAACAAATTTGATCTGCCGTGAGGGAACTCGCGGCTTGACCGTTGCGCTTTTATTTGTGTAACGTCCTGTCACGTAAGGATATTATCTGTTCAAACGCTAACCGGGCAGGTTCGGTCATGGGAGGTAAGACGGTCACGCGAGCTGATCTGGCAGAGGCTGTTTACCGTAAGGTAGGCCTTTCCAGAACGGAGTCGGCGGCTCTTGTCGAGATGATTCTCGATGAAGTCTGTGACGCTATCGTCAACGGTGAAACCGTGAAGTTGTCGTCTTTCGCGACATTTCAGGTTCGCGACAAGAACGAGCGCATTGGCCGTAATCCGAAAACAGGCGAGGAGGTTCCAATTCTTCCCCGTCGTGTGATGACGTTCAAAGCTTCCAACGTTCTTAAGCAGCGTATTCTGCAAGAACATCAGAAGCGTGAAACCAAAAGCCAAAAGTAATCGTTAGAATGCTGCCCATCGGGCAGCATTTTGTTTTTGGCGCCATCTTTGTAGAACTGACATCGCTTCTGCGCCTGATATATGGTCGCGCGCAGGACGGTTTTTGTGTTGGTTGTGGCTGCAGCCCTCATAATCGCCCTTTGTCACGAATTGGCCACGCTCCCTTCGGCCTTGCGTGAAGGGATGCTTATAAAGCTCTGATATTATATAATGGTTCTAGCGGAGCGAATCGCTTTGCTGATATCGAGATCTGGAAGGCGGCTGGCTTTTCAGAGAGATTTCGTGTTGCACACCGTTCGGTTTTGAATGACGTTTGCGCCGTGTCTTTCCACACGCTGGAGTTTGTTAACTCCCGTCTTCTAAAATCCAATGGTTACAAGTGCATTTCGTGTTACCGACGTGTTCGCGTTGGCAGCGAGTTGAACTATCTGGATCGGCGAGGTTGCGCCGCAACGGCGAAACCTGAACCACTGGAAAGGGCAAGTGGAATGGACAAGAGCCCTGATGCATTCAGGACGATCAGCGAAGTAGCGGATGATCTTGATCTTCCGCAGCATGTGCTGCGTTTCTGGGAAACGCGCTTTACCCAGATCAAGCCTATGAAGCGGGGTGGCGGTCGCAGATATTACCGGCCGCTCGATGTCGAATTGCTCAAGGGCATTCGTCATCTGCTCTACGATCAGGGCTATACGATCAAGGGCGTGCAGCGTCTGCTTCGCGAAAACAATGCGCAGTTCATCATTGCACTCGGCAATGGCGACGTTCAGGCGATTGAGGGGATTACGCGCCAGAAGCAGGCTGCTGCCGATAAGCGCGCTGCCGAAGAGGCGGCTGATAATGAAATGGCTCTGCCGAGCGGCATCAAGGCACCGCAACCGGCGCGCAAGCTCTTTGGTCTCTTGAAGGGCGAGGAAGACGGCCCCATCGGAGCCGATGGAAAGCGGCCTTCAAAGGATAACCGCTCGCTCCTGCAGGAGGCGTTGTTTGATCTCCTCGAATGCAAGCGTCTTCTCGATCAGGTGCGCTGATCGACTTTGGATCGCATGAAAAGGGAGGCTTTCGCCTCCCTTTTTGCTTTGTTAGACGGGCTGAATCATGTGGATGAGAGTTTCAATCCGATGATACCGGCGAGGATCAGTGTCACGCTCGCAATGCGGAAGAAGGTTGCAGCTTCGCCGAGAATGAATATGCCCACCAGAAACGCACCTACTGCGCCGATGCCGGTCCAGATCGCATAGGCCGTTCCGAGCGGTAGGCTGCGCATGGCGATGGAAAGCAGAATGAAACTGCCGATCATCGTCACGATGGTGATGGCGCTCGGTGTTAGGAGGGAAAACCCTTCCGACTTTTTCATGAAATAGGCCCAGACGACCTCAAGAATTCCGGCCAGTCCCAGATAAATCCATGCCATTCTAATGCTCCCTCACGAGGGTTCTGAACGGGCCGTCCCGTTCGTTGAAGAAGCGGGAAGGCCGTCCTTCCCGTGAAGTCACTACGCACGGCGCTCCTATCAGTGCGACGGATGCAGTGCATCGTTGAGATACATGCAGGTCAACATAGTAAATACGTAAGCCTGAATAACCGCCATCAGCAATTCGAGCGCGGTCAGCGCGACAGTCATTGCAAGCGGCAGCACAGCAGTCAGTATGCCGAGCGTTCCGAGGCTGCCCAGCCCGATGACGAAACCAGCAAAAACCTTCAGCGTAATGTGGCCTGCAAGCATGACGGCGAACAGACGAACTGAATGACTGACTGGACGCGAGATATAAGACATGATCTCGATCGGCACGATGATCGGCGCCAGTAGCGCCGGCACGCCTGCGGGCATGAACAGTCGAAAGAACCTGTACCCATGCCGAACGAGACCGTAGATCGTGACCGTCAGAAAGACGAGCATGGCCAGCGCAAAGGTTACGATAATGTGGCTCGTTACCGTGAAGGCATAGGGAAACATGCCAATCAGATTGGCAAACAGGATGAACAGAAACAGCGAGAAGACAAGGGGAAGAAGGTCATGCCTTTTTCACCGGCGTTCTCGCGCAATGTCTTAGACACGAATTCGTAGAGGATTTCGGCCGAGGCTTGCCAGCGTCCCGGCACGACGGTGCTTCTGCGGGACGACAGGAACATGAACGCTCCCGCACTCAGCACAGTCAACACCATGAATAGTGCCGAATTGGTGAAGGCAACCGGCTGACCACCGATTTCGCCAAGTTCAACGATAGGCTTGATTGCGAATTGTTCGATCGGCCCAGCCATAGGACACCCTCCTATGGGGCCGTCCCCGATGCGAACACTGGCACGGGTCGTCCCGCGCGGCCCTGTAAATAGTGATTCTTGAACGGAGAGGCAAGAGGGACGTTGCCGTTATCGTGCCAACAGAAACTTGATCGCGTATCCCATGGATCAGGGAGCGTTTTCAGGTATCCTGTCATTCTTATCTATAGATTATGCCGGGAGATCGATCGATGACCATCTCAAGACGTAATTTCATTGTTACAGCATCTGCTGCCGGGGCCGGATTGGCTTTATCGCCTTTGAGCTCACGGGGCGGCAGCCGAAACAGGCAGTCCCAAAGTGCAAACCCCTTCACAGCTAGAAAATCCGGGCTTCCATCGCTTTCAGTTTGGTGATTTCGAGATCACCACGCTTTCCGATGGGCGCAGAGCAGGTGAAGCGCCCGAAAAGACATATGCGGTCGATCAGGACCCGAAAGTGGTCGCCGCACTTCTTGAGGAAAATCTTCTGCCTGCCGACCGCTTCGTCAACAGCTTCACGCCAGTGCTGATCAATACAGGAAAGGAGCTTGTCCTGTTTGACACCGGCATGGGGGCAGGTGCCCGCGAAGCAGGATTGGGCAAACTGGCCAGCGCGCTTGAGGCCTCGGGCTACAAGACGGACGATGTGTCGCTCGTGGTGCTAAGCCATTTCCATCCCGATCACATCGGCGGATTGATGGAAGACGGCAAGCCAGTCTTCGCCAATGCGCGCTACGCCACCGGGCAAAAGGAATTCGACTTCTGGACCGATCCCGCGCGGCTCGACAGTCCCGCCAAGACCGTTGCTGAAATGGTGACCAAAAACGTCAAGCCTCTCGCGGAGAAGATGGCTTTCCGGGCGATGATAGCGAGGTCGTTTCCGGAATTCATTCGGTGGCCGCTTATGGCCACACGCCGGGCCATCTGGCTTTCCGCGTTGAAACGACTAGCAAGTCGCTGATGCTGGTCTCGGATACGGCGAACCATTTCGTGATTACGTTGCAGCGACCCGAATGGCACGTTTCCTTCGATATCGACAAGGATGCTGCCGCCCAGACCCGCAAACGCATGTTCGACATGATCGCGACCGACAGGCTATCGTTCATCGGCTATCATATGCCGTTTCCGGCGCTGGCCTATCTCAAGCGGGAAGGCGAGGGCTATCGCTACGTCGCGGAAACATATCAGTTGCGCGAGAAATAGAACCAGAGTCTGCTCTATCGCCCACCGGCAACGTCGATGAAAGTTCCGGTCACATAGGCGGGGGCGTCGTTGAGCAACCAGAAAATGGCTTCCGCGACTTCCTCTGCCTTGCCGGCGCGTCCGACAGGTGTACCGGCGCCCAACCTCGCCGCGCGATCAGGATTGCCGCCACTGGCATGGATTTCGGTATCGATCAGGCCCGACGCACGGCATTGACGCGAATGCCTTTCGGTGCGAGCTCTTTTGAGAGACCGGTGGTCAGCGTATCGAGTGCACCTTTCGCCCGGCATAATCCACATATTCAAACGGCGACCCAAGTCGCGATGCCATTGATGAGACGATGATGATGGCGCTGTCCGGCTCTAAGCGGCGTGCAGCTTCGCGCGCGCATAGATAGGTACCGTAAACATTCACGTCGAACATCATTTTCAGACGATCAGCGCTCATGTCTGCAAGCGGCATGGTCTGAGCAACGATACCGGCGTTCAAGACGACGCCTTTCAGCGGACCCAGATCAGCCTCCGCCTTGTCGAACATGGCGATCACGTCCTTTCGCTGGATATGTCGCCCCGGATTGCCAGCGCCTGCGCGCCAAGCTTCGCTGCTTCGGTCACAGTTTGCTGAGCTGCTTGTTCGTTCCCCGCATAGTTCAAGGCCACAGACCAGCCTTGCGCCGCGCTGTGCAGAACGATGGCGCGACCGATGCCACGACTGCCACCGGTGATCAGGGCGTTCTTCATGCTCTCCTCCATGCGATTCATGGGGAAGCTAATCCGATTTGCACGTTCTGCGCAAAGGAAAGATCGTATGAAAATAAAGGTTTGGGGAAGAAAAATGGTCGGAGCGGCGGGATTCGAACCCACGACCCCTTGACCCCCAGTCAAGTGCGCTACCGGGCTGCGCTACGCTCCGAGCCGGGGACAGCCGTAGATTATAACGACTTGGCACGCAAGGGATAATTTCTTGAAACTGGCAAATTGCACATAACATTCTTGCATCGCTTCGGGGCTCAGGATCGCGGCGCGAAAAGGATGATACATGTACCGGCGAAAGCGATGCATGCGCCGACCACATCCCAGCGATCGGGGCGTGCTCCTTCGGCAAACCAGATCCACAAAATTGATGCGGTGATGTAGATGCCACCATAAGCAGCATAAGCGCGACCGGCAACATTGCTTTCAATCAGGGTGAGCAGATAAGCGAACAATGCAAGGCTCACCATGCCCGGTGCCAGCCAAAGGGCCGATTTGTCGAGCTTCAACCATGCCCAGAAGGCGAAGCATCCGGCAATTTCAAAGAGGGCTGCTGCGGCGTATATCGCGAATTGCAAGATTCTGCTCTCCTGAGCGTTCTCTGAGTTTGAGCGAAAGCTGATACTTGTATTCCAGCCCTGCACAACCCCAGATGATTCCGAATAGCAGATAAAAGTGGCGCCAGTGATCGGTATCGATGACATTGCCGATCAGGACATGCCCGAGATAGGTTGCATAGGCGACCAGAAGATAAGGCTGCCGGGGGCGATTGCGAAACAGAAGCTTGCAACCGATCCCGAGCGTCAGGAATGTCAGCATCAGAAAGGCTATGAAGCCGATCCAACCATAGTCGAGTACGGCTTTGAGCCAGATATTATGCGTATCCTCGCCGAACATCGGACCAAATTCGAGCGGACCGATGCCAAGCGGATGCTGTGTAGCGAGGATCATTCCAAGCCAGTGCCGCGCAAAGCGCCCCAGTCTTGCGCTGTCATAGCTTTGTTCGAGGCGCGCACGCTCACGGACAAAATCGCCGACGCCGGGGATTTGCAGAATAATGAGGATCGCGAGAATAATTGTTACTACTGCAAGTAGACCAATTACCATCAAGCGTAGCCGAAAACGATTGCTGTGACTTTGCAGAAAAAGGACGCCGAACAGAATGGCGAAGGAGAGAGGAACCATCGCCCGGGCTGCGCGCGTGAGAAGGACAGCAGAACGCCGAGCATCAGCAGGCAGCAGAAAGGCAGATAGACGGCCATATCGCGAATGCCCCCGCGCATGATGCGATAGAGCGTCCGTGTCAGTGGCAGTATCAGGAAAGGTCCGTAGACATTGGGGTCCTGAAATGCACCCTGCGCCCGCCCATAGCGCGTGAAGATTTCAGCGCCCGGGAATAGGCCAAGATAACCTGCAATGCCAAGGACGGAAGAAGGCACACTGACAAGAAGATAGGCATTGAAGATGGTCTTCAGACGCCGGTGGTCACCTTCGATGACGGCGGCGAAGAATACCGATGTGAAAGCCAGAAACAGCGAGACGGCGATATAAAGCGGGGCTTTTTGACGTCAGCCATCTGCATGACTGAAATCATACCACCGAAATTGAACACGGTGAACAGGGCCAGCAGCACTAGACTTGTGCTTGTCAGCCGCAATCCGAACAATAGTGCCAGAGCAATCAGGGCGACCATATAGAGCTCATAAGGCGCAGGCTCGCTCATCACGAAGCCGAGTAGAAAGACGCCGAAGCCGATTGCGATATTGGCGATGAGGCGGTTGAGCGCGCGTTTGCACGCCATATCTGCCGGCAGCATCAGGGCTGGACGCGGATTGCCGTCAAACCGTTGCGTCACGCCGGTCAATAGGCATTTTCCGTATTGAGAAGCCGTATCGGTGTCAGGAACAGGATTCTGAGATCGAGCCAGAGTGACCAGTTTTCGATATAATACAGATCGAACTCTGTACGCATGCGGATCTTGTTTTCATTGTCGATTTCGCCGCGCCAGCCATTGATCTGCGCCCAGCCGGTGACGCCCGGCTTGACGCGGTGACGCGCGAAATAGCCATCGACCACCTCATTATAGAGCACGTTGTGCGAATGGGCGGCGACCGCATGCGGGCGCGGGCCTACGAGCGACAGGACCCGGCGAGAACATTGAAGAACTGGGGCAACTCATCGATCGAGGCTTTACGAATGAAGCGTCCGACGCGGGTGACGCGAGGGTCATCCTTGGTAACGGCCTGCTTGGCGGTAGGGTCGCACATCTCGGTGTACATGGACCGGAATTTCCAGACATTGATGACTTCGTTATTGAAGCCATGCCGCTTCTGCTTGAAAATTACGGGACCCTTTGCTGTCCAGCTTGATGGCAATCGCCGTGCCGATCATGATCGGCGACAGAAGAACGATGCCAACAATGCTGAAGGCAACATCGAAGATGCGTTTGGCAACAGAATCCCAATCGTTGATGGGCTTGTCGAAAATATCCAGCATCGGCACCGTGCCGACATAGGAGTAGGAGCGTGGGCGGAAGCGCAGGTGGTTGTTGAGCGCTGACAGCCGGATATCGACCGGGAGAACCCAGAGCTTCTTCAACAGAGCCAGCACGCGTGCCTCAGCGGTGATGGGCAGCGACACGATCAGCATGTCGATGTGAGCGATACGGGCAAATTCGATCAGTTCGTTGATATTGCCAAGCTTGGGATAGCCAGCAACGATGGGGAGAGCGCTTGTCGTCGCGGTCATCGAAGATGCCGCAGATACGGATATCGTTGTCGGGCTGTTGCTCGAGCGAACGGATAAGCGCTTCCGCATTGGGGCCGCCGCCGACGATGACGGCGCGGCGTTCCATCGTGCCGTTGCGTGCCCAGCGCTTGATTTTCCATGCAACGAAGATGCGGGCAATTAAAAGCAGCACACAGGCACTGAGCGCCCAATAAAGAAACCAGCCGCGAGAAAAATCGGATGAAGCTTTCAGCAGAAAACCGGTAATGGCAAGGGTGCCAAGCACAGCTGCCCAACTTATGAAAAGCCGCCGCAGATAGCGACCGGGACTACGCAGTATATTGATCTGGTAACCGTCGTTGATTTCCATCAGCAGGACAAAAAGCGCGCCGCCGACCACCATGATGAGGGGGTAATAGAAGACCGGTGCGTGCGGATACCGACGTAAAGCAGAAAGCTCAGAATGCCTGAGAAAAAGACAAGTCCGAACTCCACCATGCGCATGACGCCGCTCAACATCAGCGGCGAAAACGTATCGTGCTGATATTGTTCGGCCATCTGTCGCGCCAGTGGGCTAAGCTTCACCTGACCTTTTAGATTGGAATCTTGTCCGGACTCCTGCTTGCTGCTGGCTTCGATGGCTTTGCGGCCAAAAGGAGAAAGCGCATCATTATCTCGCACAACATTGCCCCTGATCGTAAAATGTTAGCGTAGTAATTAGACCGAGAATCCTAAGCAGAATATAAATGCCGCGTGACAAGCTTTTGACTTAGGTAAACACTCAATTAAATACTCGTTGAAAGCTGTTACTGTTAGTAACGGCTAAAAATAACATGATTTCTGTTCGCACTGCTACAGCATTGGCCGCCGGAGCCAATACACGCCCGTTGTCGCCAGTCAAGGCTTGCCTTGTCTTATTATATTGCCTAGGACGGTGATATGAAACCGTTGGAAGATAAAGCTGCAAGCGGCATTTTGCCATCGAACTGTTCGGCAAATGTTGCCGCCAACAGACCAGCTCTGTTTCCACTCCTGATCGGCACCAGATCAGACGATGTCGTGGGGTTGCTGCGCGCCTGACCGCACAGCGACCCAAAAAAAAAATTCCTGATGAGAGCAATTCACGCGGCGATCTTTCGAGATCGTATTAACTGTTTGTTTTAATGCGCTTTTATCCGATCCGCTTTTGAGCGTTTCGGAGGGTGCTCTAGGGTTGATCATGACTATCTGGGCCGAACTGGCTAGAGCGGGCAATCGTGCCGGCGATGAAATTTTTTTGCGAAAACGCGATCACATCTACGAAATCCGCTACAATGGCCGGGAGTTGATGTCGAACGTCAATTTCCAATCCGAGACCGTGCTGGCTGAACGGTCGCTTCGCCTGCACGGGCTGCAGGTATCGCATATGCTTATCGGCGGGCTCGGTATGGGCTTCACGCTTCGGGCAGCACTTGATCTGCTCTGCCCCGATGCCGGGGTGACGGTGTGTGAGCTCGTTCCGGAGATCGTGGAGTGGAACCGGACCCATATCGGTCATCTGGCCGACCATCCGTTGAACGATCCGCGTGTCGATGTTCGGGTCGCTGACGTGATGGATGTTCTTCGTGCCGAACCGGGTCGCTACGATGCCATATTGATGGATACGGATAATGGGCCGGACTTTACAGTTCGCGCGGCCAACGGAGCTATCTATGAAGACGATGGTCTGAAACAAGTGAAACGGGCGCTGAAGCCAAATGGCATCGCCGCGTTCTGGTCGGCAACCATATCAGAGCCGTTCGAAGACAAGCTCGACATGCTGCCTTGGGAATGGCAACGTGAAGACATCTCACTCATCGGCGGGCGTGCCGATGCGTTCCATTATATCTATTTTGCGGCGCGGGGTGGGTTTCGGTCACAGTTCGAGCTGTCGGTATCGGCGTCCGAACCCTTCGCTGCTATGGTGGGCTGAGGGGGAGTATCCGTCAGTCTTCCGGGACGGCCGGATCCGGGTGTGCTTCGTAATAGATCGTCTCGATCGAGTGTGCCATGGATTGCTGGCTGAAACGCTCATGCAGCCGTTTCGCATCTGGCATAGCGGTGCGAAACGTTGTGAGATCGTCTGCAGCGTCCAGCATCCTGTTCGCAAGTTTCTCCTCCTCGGGTTCCACCAGCGCCGAGGAGCGAGGTCCAAACACTTCGGGAATGCCGCCGACATTACAGGCGATGACGGGTTTGCCGGCGGCGAGCGCTTCCAACACAATATAGGGAAATGCTTCGGCGCGCGATGGAACTACCATTATCTGCCCCAAAGCAAAGGCTTCTCGGGCACCCATTCCGGGCAGGAAGCGGATTTGTGCGGAAACTCCGAGTTCCTCTGCTAGGGCTATAAAGCCGGGCTTTTCTGCACCGTCTCCCACCATCGTTGCGGTGAAAATGTGGTTGTGCCGTTCGCGCAAACGGACCAAGGCGCGGATCAGGAGGTCCGGACCCTTCAATTCACGCATCGTGCCAACGAAAAGAAAATCGCTCGCATTGGCTGCGTCGGCAACGGTATGAACTCGTCTTCGGCCAAGCCGTTATAAACGACGGCATGAAGGCCATAGGGCCGCCCTACCTTTTCTTCGTAGATACGCTTTTCGAAGTTGGAAACGAACATCACTGCATCGGTCATCGGAGCCAGCATTCTCTCGACCAGAAAGACGGCGCCGCCGCGGCGCGTCTTCCGGTCGAAATGCAGGCTACCGCCATGCGGTGAATAGATACGGGCTACGCGAGACCTAAAAACCCGTAAGACTGAGCCGAACAAACGTGCATAGACGCCGCCTTTGGCGCCATGTCCGTGCAATATGTCCGGTCGCAATTTCTTGATGATGCGATATGCTTTGTAGGCTGCTGCTGCGTCGCCAAGTCCGATGTGGCGCTGCATGGCAATGCGATGAAGGCCGAGCGCGAGCTTGGGCCGTAATTCTTCCAGAAGCGCGTCTTCGCGCGGGCCACCGGTGGTTGCATCGCAGACGATGCCGACTGCGTGACCCTTTTTGCCTGCAGGCCCACGAGATCGCGAACATGGCGGAAGAGGCCGCCGGTTGGTTCGCGGAAACAGTGGACGATACGCAGTGGGGAGGCATTGGTGTCATCAGCCATCAATCGCCATCAGAACAGACGTTCGCGTACGTAGATCGTGTCGCCCGGAAGGATAGGATCGGAAATCAGCACGCGGCCAGTCAGAACCTTTCCGTTGAACTGGCGCGTGATGTCGACATTCTCCTGATTGGCACGTGGGCTGAAACCGCCTGCAGCGGCGATTGCCTTTTTGCGCGGTCATGCCCGGAACGTAGGAATACTGGCCAGCGGCGCCGACTTCACCCATCACAAAGATCGGGCGATAGCGGTCGATTTCCGCACTCACGTCAGGATCACGCAAATAGCCGCCGCGTAATTTGGATGCGATGATGCCTTCAAGCTGCTTGGACGTCTTGCCGCGTGCCGGAATGCTGCCGACGAGCGGGAAAGCGATATAGCCAGCCTGATCGACGCTATAGGTGTTTGTAAGGCTCGGCTGCTCGAAAACCGTGATGCGCACGCGATCACCTGCATCCAGCATATAAGGCTGGTTCAGCGCTTCGTGGAAAGCAGGCGGGGCAGGGCGATAGCTGGAGCAGGCGGAAAGCGTCATGGCGGCAAGGCCCAGCGCCACGAGCATAGCGTGGCCTTTGCGCTTGTTATGAATTGTCTTCGCCGTCATCTTCCGCCTCGGTTCTTCCGAAAAGCAATATTTTTACGAACGCAATCGACGCGGTACTGACAGCGCGATTACGAATATCGGTTGCAAGCGTTATCGATTGATTAGGGTTAATGGCTGGTAAAGAAGACAGGGTTCGGCGCAAAATCTTTGTGGCTCGTCCACTGTTCGGAACTTATCCTGCTTAACCCTCTGGTTACCTTGTTCCTTTACCTTCCGGCCAGATTCGGGGGTGCATTACCCCACGCGGGCGAGAGCGATCACGCGCGCAAGCGCACTCGCGAAGTCCATGGAGAATGGGGAATGGCAGAAGTCGATCCGTTATCAAGGGACGCAGATATTGATATCGGCGCGCTGTTCTCCAGCTTGCGCCGCCACGGGCTGTTCATTGTCGTTGGCGCGCTTCTCATGGCGGCAGCCGCATGGGCCATCTGCCTTCTTCTGACACCGGATTATCGCGCTGAAGCGCGCATCATGATCGAGGCCCGCGAATCCATCTATACCCGCCCTAATGGCGAGACAGCGGCCGAGAGACCTGTCTTCGACGCCGAAGGTGTGAAGAGCCAGTCGAGGTGTTCTCCTCCGGCGATCTTCTCAAGAAAGTTTCTGACGAACTCAAGCTGACCAGTAACGAAGCCTTCACGACGACGGAAGTGAAGCCGTGGACCCGCGTTCTCATCCTGCTCGGCATGCGCACCGATCCCGCGCGGCTGACGCCGGAAGAGCGCGTTCTACAGAAGCTTCGCAAGAACATGCAGGTTTTGCCGTAAGCGCTTCGCGCGTCATCGCGGTGCAATATAATTCGGCAAGTCCTGAGACGGCCAAGAACGTCGCCAATGCACTGGCCAATCAATACATCATGTTTCAGCAGGCCGCGAAGCTGGAGTCGAATGACGACGCCACCGGCTGGCTCGCACCCGAAATTGACGACCTGCGCAACCGCGTTCGCGATGCGGAAAAGAAGGTTGCGGATTACCGCGCTTCGCGTGGGCTACTGATCGGGCAGAGCAACAGCACCATTGCAACACAACAGCTCTCGGAAGTATCGACCGAACTCACACGGGTTCGCACCAGCCGCGCTTCAGCAGAAGCCAAGGCGGAAAGCATTCGTAAGTCGCTGGCTTCCGGCGCGCCCATCGATACGCTGCCGGACGTTGTCGCTTCCGGCATGATGCAGCGCCTTGCCGAAAGACGCATTCAGGTCAACGCCCAGATCGCCGATCTTTCTACGACACTTCTCGAAGGCCATCCCCGCATCAAGGCACTACGCTCGCAGCTCGCCGATCTCGACCAGCAGATCAGGATTGAAGGCCGCAAGCTCGTAGCAAGCCTTGATAATGAAGTTTCAGCGGCAAAGCTTCGCGAGGACGAACTCAATCGTGAACTTAACCGCGTGAAGGCACAGGCGGCGCAAGCAGGCGATCAGGAAGTTGAATTGCGCGCATTGGAGCGCGAAGCAACGGCGCAACGCCAGCTGCTGGAAACCTATCTGACGCGCTATCGCGAAGCCGCGTCGCGTACCGACCGGAATTATGTGCCGGTTGATGCCCGAGTTTTTTTCATCCGCCGAAGCACCCGCAGTGCCCTACTATCCGATGATATTACCGATTGTCGGTTCAACTTTTGCGGCTGGCCTGCTCTTGCTGTCGATTTTTGTTCTCCTGCGTGAATTGTTCAGTGGGCGTGCATTCGTGACGGCGGATGGCCAAAGGGTTGCAGCGGTCGAAGAAATTGAAATGCCGGTTATTGCTGCCGCCGCGAAAGCCGCTGCCGTGCCGCCGTCGAGATCCGAACGTCTTGATAACGTTTCCGAGGAAACAATCGCGGCGCCACACCGTTCATGGACTATGCCGTTTGCGGCGAAGCCGCAGTTTTCCGAAACAAGGAAATCCGTGGAGGAGTTTCCGATGTCCAAACAGCGTGAGACGACACCGCGCAATCCCAACGGTGTAGAGGCGGTTGCCGATCTGCTAGTTAGCGGAAAGCTGAAACGTATTGTGGTCGTTTCTCCCGAGGGAGATAAAGCGTCAGCGGGAACAGTGCGTCTGCTGCGTGAATTCGCCGACCGTGGCAAACGCGCGATTCTCGTGGACATGACCGCGCAGGGAACCGTTGGGCTTGCCATGCTGGACGGTACGCATCTGCCCGGCATTACTGAGCTTTTGACCGGTGAGCGTCGCTTCAACGAGGTCATCCACAGTGACCGGTTCTCGCAGGCGCATGTAGTCCCGCTGGGCGAGGCAGATCCCGAAATTGCCATGCGTTCGGCCGACCGGTTGCCGCTCATTCTGGATGCGCTGGAAACGGTCTATGATTTCGTTGTGGTGGAATGCGGTCCGTCATCTTCGGAACAGATTCGACGCATCGCCGATGGACCTGCTTCCGTGGTGATGAGCATTGTTGACCCAGACGATAAGGGCGTTGCGCTTGCTGCTCTCGATCTCGATCAGGGTGGTTATGAAGACGTCGTCATTCTGATGGACGAAACTGCCTGATTGTTGAATCTGATTCTGTAACAGTGCTTTAGGTGGCGTTCCTGAATCAGATTGCTAACACTCTCTACCTTTTGCGAACCTGCTGCGCAGCGTCTTGGTCAGGCTCCAAAGACGCGGGTTGCGCTTGAGACTTCCGGCAATCGCATCGCGGGCTGATTGCAGCGTCGTAAAAAGTTTGCCCCCGGCGCAGACAGTGGTACCAGCGTGTCATAGATCGTGCGTTCGATGTCGCACCATTCGCGCTTGTACGGCTCATCACCAATACCGAAACTGTAGATTGAGCGACCTTCGTCGCAACTGCGGCTGATATCCTCGAAGAAGAGAAATTCACCCGGACTAGCCGTCGTCAACTCGTCTTCTGCGATTGCGGCGAATTCCACGGTCGAGCCCGTATCGCCAAACTGCTTTCCGATGATCGAGCGCACGGTCCCACCAACTTCGAGAAAGCGCAGTTCGTTCAGTTCCTGACTTTTTGCCAATTCTTCGCCGAATAGAGTTTTGAAGAAATTACGCACATTCTCATCGGCGAAAGGATCACGGATTCCCATCTTCCGGAAGCGCTGTGCCTTCATCGCAAAATAGAGATCGAGAATATTGTCTGCCTCCGTGCGATTCTGAGGCCCGGCAATTCTCCAGCCACCGCTTTCCTCGTAGCGACGACTGTGCTGGCGATGCTTTTTAGTTTTCGCTTGCGATTGGCGTAATCAAGCACCGCATCGAAGCCGCCATCAAGCGAGGCGGCGAGAACCGGATTTGGGTTGGGCTCCATTCCGAGAGTAAGCAGCGGATTGGCCGTGCCTTGGAGTTCCGAAAGCTGGCGTGTCAGTGACAGCGCATCGATATCGGATCGTGCTTTGCGGATCGTCTCTATCAATTGCCGGACCGCCTCGCGTCCGACGACGCCACAATATTCCTTTCGCAGCCGTGGAAATTGCAATTGGCGTGGTTTCCACCGGGATAACGCACAATTTTCGCGCCGCTCTGGCTTACGACTTCCAGCGGCACAAGCAGGATAGGACCATTGCCGTCAAAAGTCCGACGACGAAACTGTCGGCATTGACGATTGCGCGCCAACTATCGATCCACAAGAACGATTGTGGCGCACCATGAATGGCAGCAGCATCGTTCCAGAATTGGCCAATCTCTTTGAAATCCGTCAGAATGCGTGCTGCAACGTCCCCGCCATAATCTGCAGCATCCTCAAATGGGATTAATGTTGTTTTTTCGCGGTGGCTGCGCCATCCACCAGATGATGCCCATAGCTGGCAGAACCCACAGAATACCGGTCACGAAGAAATAGACGAGATGCACCCGGGCGCTCGATTCAGCGAGATGCGCCACGGCGATAATGGTCGCGAACACCGCATAGATGATGACCAGCGAAACTAGCAAAAAGTACCGATCAGTTTCTTCAGCCGAACGGGCATGGCGCAGTTCTCCTTTTCCCGGCACATCACTAGCGCGTGAGAAGGGGTAGTGAAAGGGCAAAAACGCGGCGGCATGTCGCGTGGTGGCAACTTGTAACGCGTTCGCCTATGCGGCATGTATCCCTTCGTGTCTGTTCCAAAATTCGCCATGCCGGTCTGCAAATGGCAATTTTTCTGCGTTCCGGTGCTCACGTACTTTGAGTACGCTCCGCTCCGGTACTTGAAAATCACCATTTTCGCCACAGCCTGACGCTTTTTGGTCCAGACACCTCGGCTCAATATCGAAGGGTGAATGGCATGACGGCAGCAACGGCGCAGCGTGTAGGGCAGGGGTTCAGGTCATCGAAAGAGGACCGCGACCGCCGCCTTGTGCGTTACTGGCTTTATGCGGTGTTCGTCGTGCTGATTGCCATCGTCATGGTCGGTGGGGCGACCCGCATGACAGGATCGGGTCTGTCGATCACCGAATGGAAGCCCATTCATGGTGTCATCCCGCCGCTTAACCACGCCGAATGGCTGGAGGAGTTCGACAAGTACCGTCAGATTCCGCAATACCAGCAGATTAACAAGGGAATGTCCCTTGAAGCGTTTCAGTCGATCTTCTGGTGGGAATGGGCGCACCGTATGCTGGCCCGCTTTGTCGGTTTTCTGGTTGCTGTTCCGTTGGCCTTTTTCTGGGTGACAGGGCGTCTCAAGGGCGGCCTCAAATATCGCATGTTGGGCCTGCTCGCGCTCGGCAGTTTGCAGGGCGCGATTGGCTGGTGGATGGTCGCTTCAGGCCTGAGTGAACTGACAAGCGTCAGCCAGTACCGCCTCGCAATCCATCTGACGACAGCCTGTGTTATCATAACGGCAGTTTTCTATATCGCGCGAGGGCTCGTTACCTATAGCGAGCGACCGGCGGAACGATCAATCCAGCGCTTTGCCGGATGGATCGTATTCGCTGTACTTGTGCAGATATATCTGGGTGGTCTCGTGGCGGGGCTTCATGCCGGTCTGACCTATAATACATGGCCGCTGATGGATGGCGCCGTCATCCCGTCCGACCTGTTCATCCAGTCGCCATGGTGGCGCAACCTGTTCGAAAATCCGAAGACAGTGCAGTTCGTACACCGCATGTTCGCCTATACGATTCTGGTTCTGGCCGTCCTGCATTCCCTGCAGGTCTGGAAGCAGGCATCCGGCACCACCCATGCGCGCCGCACGATTGTGCTTCTCGGGCTGATTTTGGTGCAAGCAGCGATTGGCATCGCCACGCTTCTGATGAGCGTTCCATTGCATCTGGGCCTGACACACCAGTTCTTCGCGTTGATCGTGCTGGCTTTTGCAGTTGCGCACTGGCGCGCAACCAAAGGTGCTTACGAGGGATAAGTTCTTTGGCGCAAATGCTTGAGCGCGGAGGCGATCTTCAGTTCCCGCGCTTCGTCCGCGTCGTTACCGTCTTCACGATGCCATGCGGCTGAGAGACAGCCATAGGCAAAGGCATAATCCAGAATATAGGCCGGTTCGCGCCCGATGATCGGCGCGAAATGTTCAGCCATGAGCCGGGCGCGCTCAAGGTCGAGGCAGAGATCATCCCGGTCGAGCGGATTGTAGAAGATATTGGCTGCATCGAACGCTGCGTCGCCAACAAGCCCGTGTGGATCGATGGCGAGCCAGCCACGCGGTCCCTTGATGATGTTTTCATGGTGAATGTCACCATGCAGTGGAATGGCCTCGTGCGGCGTTGCCAGTAGACGCTTTGCGATTGTCGTGCCTTCCGCATAGACCGTGCTTTCATTTGTCACAGCGAAGAGACCGGAAAAATGCCTGTCCAGTGGCTGCAAGTCAGCCGGTATCGGGGCAGGAGAGGGTGTATGCAGAGCGTTGAGAATTTCGCCGAATATCTGCAGACATTCGGTATCCTTCTCACGTTTCAGGTGTTCATCGAGATGATAGTCGCCCGCATATTCGAGCAACATCGATGTACCCTTGAGGCCGTATAATCGTGCCGCGCCATGACCGTCCTGCCAGTCCAGATAATGCGCACCGCGCAGCTCTTCCATTCCGGCTGGTTTCAATTGCTTGATGACAAAAACCTCATCTGGATGGTCGATGCGTTTGACCTTCCAGACGAGGCTTGAATGCGTATCTGCCAGAGGCTCATAGGAGCCGATACTCCATTCGTTGGGAAATACCGGCTTCTTCGTCATCAGGCTTTACCAAGCATGAGGTTCATGTTCTGGACGGCTGCGCCCGATGCACCTTTGCCAAGATTGTCGAGCAGCGCCACCAGATTGACCTTTCCATCGCCTTCAGTACCGAAGACGAAAAGCCTCATGCCGTCCGGCCGGCAAGTTCTTCCGCATCGACGCGCGCCAGTCCGGCGCTTTCTTCAAGCGGCACGACTTCTACGATGTCCTGACCGGCATAGTGATCGGTCAGCGCGGAATGAATCTTTGCAAGCGATGGCGTTCCCTCAAGTTCGGTTAGGAATAGGGGAGCCTGTACGATCATGCCCTGCGGAAACGCCCGACACTTGGGCTGAAGATCGGGCAGCGATCCAGACGGCCATGTAACTGCAGTTCCGGCACGTGCTTGTGTTTGAGCGACAGGCCATAGAGGAAGTTGTTTGCGGCAAGATGCTCCGGATGGTTCTTGTCTTCCATCTGCGCAATCATCTGCTTGCCGCCGCCCGTATAGCCGGAGACGGCATTGACGCTGACCGGATAGTCGGCAGGCAGCAAGCCCGCATCGCGCAGCGGACGGACAAGTGCAATCGCACCTGTCGGATAGCAGCCCGGATTGGCGACGAGGCGCGCCTCGGCGATACGTTCACGCTGACCCTTGGCCAATTCGGCGAAACCATAGGCCCAGTCCGGATGCACGCGATGGGCGGTCGACGTATCGATGATGCGGGTCGAGTTATGGCCTTCGAGCAAGGAAACAGCTTCCTTGGAAGCATCGTCTGGCAGGCACAGAATGGCAATATCGGCAGCGCGCAGATAGTCAGCGCGCAAGTCCTTGTTGCGCCGCTCGGCTTCCGGAATGGAGATCACTTCAAGATCGTCGCGCTCGGCCGGGCGGGTACGGATTTGCAAGCCGGTGGTGCCGTGTTCGCCATCAATGAAGATTTTCGGTTTCATGCGTTTTGCCTTTGAATTCAGAAAGTTACGACAATATTTGGAATTTGCTTTCGAGCTGCTTGAATCAATCTATGAACAAGCGGCTCATCGTCGGTCTTTCTTCTCGGCCAGAAGGCCCAGATAGTACATTGCGATCGTCGCTCCCGCGATTGCTGTTATATCGGCATGGTCATAGGCCGGTGCAACCTCGACCACATCCGCGCCCACAAAGTCAAGAGCCGTCAGCTTGCGCAGGATGGACAGCATCTTTGCAGACGACGGTCCACCTGCGACCGGTGTGCCGGTTCCCGGTGCAAAGGCCGGATCGAGGCAGTCGATATCGAATGTCAGATAGGTCTTCCTGCCATCGGTGCGTTTCAGAATTTCATCGGCAATCGCCACCGCCGACATGTCCTCAACCTCATGGCCATAAATGATCTTAATGCCGCAATCTTCCGGCGCGTGCGTACGGATACCAATCTGAATCGAGTGAGCGGGATCGATAATGCCGTCGCGCACCGCACGGGCCACGAAAGAGCCGTGATCGATGCGCTTGCCGTCGTCAAACCACGTATCCTGATGCGCATCGAACTGAACGAGTGCCAGCGGACCATATTTCGAGGCATGGGCCTTGAGCAGCGGCAATGTGATGAAATGGTCGCCACCAAGTGTCAGCAAGAACGCATTCGATTTCAGGATTTTCCTCGCTTCGCGCTCGACAGTGGCAGGCGTCTTGGTGTGGTTGCCATAGTCTAGCAGGCAGTCGCCATAGTCGATCACGGCGAGGTTCTCGAAAAGATCGCGTTGAAACGGATATTGCGGATCATTGTCGAAGATCGCTGATGCCCGGCGAATTGCCTGCGGACCGAAACGCGCGCCGGGCCTATTGGATACGGCTGCATCGAACGGAATGCCCCAGACAACGGCGTCTGCGCCCTTCAGCGACTTCGTGTACATACGCCGCATGAACGACAACACACCGGCGTGGGTCGGGTCCGTTGCTACGCTTGTCAGGCTGCGGGCAGTGATCGCGTGGTCGATGGTCTTTGAAGGCATGGCTATTACCCGGATAGTGTCAGATTTCTATAGCGGTTTCATTCGCTTTTGGCATCAAATCCATAAGCCCGATCCACGCGACCGATACGCACGCGATAGGTTTCATACCACTTCTGACGCCCGAGCTTCTGGGCCACCAAATGGTCCACGTCGCGCTTCCATGCATGGATACTGTCTTCGTCTGCCCAGAAAGAATTGGTGATGCCGAAGCCTTCCGCATCTCGTGCGCTTTCAATGCCTAGATAGCCCGGCTGTTTCGCTGCAAGTTCACCCATCTGCAGCGCCATGTCGCCATAGCCGTTGTCGTTGTCAACGACACGCTGCGAAGCAAAGGTGACAATCAAATAAGGAGGCTCTGGTGTGACCGCAAAACGGGTCGATGCTGCAGACGAGGACATGGTCTTATCCGTTCGTGAAAGTGGTCGGAGATGCTTCAGCTTTTCCTACTCATGACGGCTATCGAACCCGCTTGCAACTGTGATGAAGCCGCACTGCCGCCCACATTGTTGAGGTCACATATCGGCGATTGAGGTACGGGAATTCATTGGCGCTAATAGCCCTCTTACAATTTCGGTCATTGCTGCTTGTTCTGCTTCCCTTGCGGGTTGCGCAACAGATCAGCGTACGGCCAAATTTCAACTGGAGCAGCAGTCAGGCGAGTATGATGCGCTGGCATATCAGGCGTTTAACGGCGCGCGTCAGGCTTTTGATGCAGCAAGACTGGCAAAGGGAAGGCGGAAGGTCGTGATCGTCGATCTTGTTGAGAGATGATCGATAATACCGCCTATGCCGCATGGCGTGTCAAACAAAGCGTGCCCTACACAGAGAAAACATGGGCACGCTGGATGGCTGCCGAACAGGCGTGTCCAGTTGCCGGTGCCGTGGAGTTTGCGAGGCATGTGAATGCGAATGGCTGCACGATGTTCTATATCACGAACCACGATGCGAAATCATTTGAGCCAACGGCAGCAAAATATAAGGAAACTGAGTTTTTCCAGCGTGTCAGCGAAAACGCTTTTGTTGAATAGCGGTCAGTCCAACAAGCAAGGTCGTTTCGATGCTGTCAAAGCATATGGCTTTGATGTTGTTGTCTACGTTGGTGACAATCTCAACAATTTAGGAGCTGCGACTTATGACAAGAACAACCAGCAGCGACGCACATTCGTTGAAGCCTTCGGGACGAAGTTCTTCATGCGCCTAATCCGAGTTATGGCGAGTGGGTTTCCGCGATGGTACCCGATTATTACAAGCAATCGCCTGAAAAACAGCTTGAGATCAACCGAAAGCCCATCCGTAGTTGGGGTGGGTGAAATCTGGTTTTGAACGAAAACAAAAAGCGGACCCGAAGGTCCGCTTTTCCGTAAGCTCTGAAGCGATAAATATTAGCGCTTGGAGAACTGGAACGAACGGCGAGCCTTGGCCTTACCGTACTTCTTACGTTCGACAACGCGGCTATCGCGGGTCAGGAAGCCACCCTTCTTGAGAACCGTGCGCAGGCCCGGTTCGTAGTAGGTGAGGGCCTTGGAGATGCCGTGACGAACAGCACCGGCCTGACCGGAGAGACCACCACCGGCAACGGTGGCAACGATGTCGAACTGCCCGGCGCGATTCGAAGCAACGATCGGCTGCTGCAGGATCATCTGCAGGACCGGACGTGCGAAATACTTTTCGAATTCCTTGTCGTTGACGGTGATCTTGCCGGTGCCCGGCTTGACCCATACGCGTGCAACGGCGTCCTTACGCTTGCCGGTGGCATAAGCGCGGCCCTGTGCGTCCAGCTTCTGGACGTGAACCGGAGCGGCAGCTTCGGTCGTGGCAACAGTGCCGAGTTCTTCGAGCGAGTTGAGCTGCTCAGCCATGATTATGCATTCCCTTTGTTCTTGCGGTTCAGCGCGGCGACGTCGAGGACTTCCGGCTGCTGAGCTTCCTGCTGATGGTTCGGGCCTGCATAGACGCGCAGGTTCTTCATCTGACGACGACCGAGCGGACCGCGCGGGATCATACGCTCAATGGCCTTTTCAATGACGCGTTCCGGGAAACGGCCTTCGAGAATCTGGCGAGCAGTGCGCTCTTTGATGCCGCCCGGATGACCGGTGTGCCAGTAATAGACTTTGTCTGTGTACTTCTTGCCGGTCAGAACAACCTTGTCGGCATTGATGATTACGACATTGTCGCCATCGTCAACGTGCGGGGTGAAGGTTGCTTTGTGCTTGCCGCGCAGGCGATTGGCGACGATGGTGGCGAGACGGCCGAGCACGAGGCCTTCGGCGTCGATCAGCACCCACTTCTTCACCACTTCAGCCGGCTTCTGAGAGAAAGTTGCCATTGAAGTCTTCCTTGACTTAATCCCCGATATTAAAAAATCAGGGCTTTTTTTGTTGCTTGTGTTGGATCGTGTCCAACCCGAACGAGTGGGCACAAGATTACTTCTGCTCACTGCTGGCGGGTCGATACACAATGTCTGGGTAACCGTCAAGTCCTTTATTCATGGCTTTGTTTTAAAAGTATAGTAGAATCAATAAGTTAAACGTTTGGTATTATAATACCGTATATTTTGAGTGCTTTTATCGCGGCGGGATCGAGTAAGTTGCCGTTGCATGGGCAACCAGTTCGCTGCTTGTACCATCGGTCAGGCTGATATCGAGCACAGCAAGGCGTTTGCCAAGTTTCAGAAGATGAGCGACGGCCTTGACCGTGCCGGGGAGGGTTTACGCAGAAAGTTGATATTCAGATTCGTTGTCACAGCTAGAGCCACCGGGCCAATATGGACCAATATGGCAGCATAGGCCGTTACGTCGGCGAGTGCGAAAAGCGAAGGGCCGGAAACAGTGCCACCCGGGCGCAGATGTTGCTCATCGGCGTTAAGCTGCATGGTTGCGGAACCGTCACCAATTTCTGTGATCTCGAAAGCGTTGCCAAGTTGCGGAAACTCGCGCTTCATGAATACGCGCAGCTCTTCAATGCTCATGACAGGGCCCAACGGCCGGCTTGTAGCCTTATCGATATTCTGCTCCTCCGCGGTATTGATATTCATGCGCATCTCCCAAATTTATTTATCAATAAAGGGAGCGCCACCCTTGATGCAAGCGCTCGCTCCTGCGACCGAAGAGGATAAAATGCGAAACCCTTCCGACGATCAGATCCGCGAGATCCTCCGTTCCGTCAAAACGATTGCGCTTCTTGGCGCATCACCGAAGCCCGAGCGCCCGAGCAATGGCGTGATGGAATTCCTGCTTTCCAAGGGATACCGCGTGATTCCGGTCAATCCGGGGCAGGTGCGAAAACACATTCATGGCCAGCGTGTCGTGGCGCGTCTGGCTGATATCGAAGAGCCGGTCGATATGGTGGATGTCTTCCGTGAGCCTTATTCGCTGCCGGGTATCGTGGACGAAGTTCTTGCAATGAAGCACCGCCCGAAGATCTTTTTTGGACGCAGCTGGGTGTCGTGCACCAAGAGGCTGGAAATCGTGCCAGTGAAGCAGGTTTGGTCGTCGTCATGGACCGCTGTCCGGCCATCGAATATCCCCGCCTGATCGGTGAATGAGAGCTTTCGGATCTAATTTCTGCGATTCCGGCGTTTGGCGGAAAAATCCTCCTTTGCTTTCCGGCTGCAGAGCCTAGGTTCCTGACCTGTTTGGGGTTTGGGACACAGGAGGAAATGATGTCGAAACGCTCTCCCGGAATTGAAACGCTTGCCGTTCACGCAGGGGCAAAGCCCGATCCGACGACCGGTGCCCGTGCAACGCCGATCTATCAGACGACCTCGTTCGTGTTCGAGGATGCGGACCACGCCGCTTCTTTGTTTGGCCTGCAGGCGTTCGGCAATATCTATACGCGCATCACAAACCCGACGACCGCAGTTCTGGAAGAGCGCATTGCCGCACTCGAAGGCGGTACGGCGGCTGTAGCGACTGCATCCGGTCACTCAGCGCAGTTGCTCGTTTTCCATACTCTGCTTCAACCGGGTGACAATTTCGTCGCCGCGCGCCAGCTTTATGGTGGATCGATCAACCAGTTCGGTCAGTCGTTCAAGTCCTTCGGCTGGCAGGTCCGCTGGGCCGATGCCGCCAACCCGACCGATTTTGCAAAGCAGATCGACAGCAAGACGCGCGCCATCTTCATCGAAAGCTTTGCCAATCCGGGCGGTATCGTGGTGGATATTGAGGCTATCGCCGAGATTGCACACCGGAACGGCCTGCCGCTGATCGTGGACAACACGCTTGCCTCACCTTATCTGGTGCGCCCGATCGAGCATGGCGCGGATATCGTCGTGCACTCTCTGACAAAGTTCATTGGCGGCCATGGTAATTCCATGGGCGGCATTCTGGTCGATGGCGGTACGTTCGACTGGGCGAAGTCCGGCAACTATCCACTTTTGACCGAACCGCGCCCTGATTATGCCGGTCTGGAACTGCATAAGACTTTTGGCAATATTTCCTTTGCAATCGCCGCCCGCGTTCTGGGGCTGCGCGATTTCGGCCCCGCAATTTCGCCGTTCAACGCGTTCCAGATTCTGACTGGCGCGGAAACCCTGCCGTTGCGCATGCAGCGCCATAGCGACAACGCTCTGAAGGTTGCCACCGGCTGCATAGTCATGACAAAGTGTCACGGGTGAACTATGCCGGTCTGCCACACGACAAATTTCATGCGCTCCAGCAGAAATATGCGCCGAAGGGTGCCGGTTCTGTTTTCACCTTCGGTCTCAAGGGCGGCTACGATGCGGGCGTTAAATTCGTTGACAGCCTCGACCTGTTCTCGTTGCTCGCCAATATTGGCGACACACGCTCGCTGGTCATCCATCCGGCATCCACCACCCACCGCCAGCTAAGCGACGAGCAAAAGGTGGCGGCTGGCGCTGGCCCGGACGTGGTGCGCCTGTCTATCGGTATCGAGGACGCGGACGACATCATCGCCGATATCGAGCAGGCGCTGGCAAAGGTCTGATCCGTGAGCCGGTTTCTCGATTTTGACCTGACCGGTATCGAACCGGAGGAAGGCGCGCCGCTGCCGGAGCGCATTCTTTCCGATAGCCCCGATTCCGCACGTGTGGAATCTGGAGGAGAATGCCGAGGGTACACTCTTTGCAGGCATATGGGAGAGCACGCCCGGAAAGTGGCGCATCGAATATGACGAATGGGAATTCTGTCACATTCTGTCCGGTCGGTCGGTCATCAGCGAAGAAGGCGGTCCAAGCCGAGAAGTCGGGGTCGGAGACAGTTTTGTAATCCGACCGGGTTTCAAGGGAAGCTGGGAAGTCATCGAGACCACCCGCAAGGAATATGTCATCAAGCTTTGACGTTAGTTCCTTCTATGCAGAACACCCGCCGAATTTCGGCGGGTGTTTTTGTTTCAGTTATGGGGGCCACGCCTGATTGGCTGGATAACTGGCAGATTGCCCGGATTAGGACGACCTGCACCATCGTTACCTGATGGTGGACGATCTGGCCGGGGCGGCCGCGGGCGATCCGGCCTGTTAGTGTCTGGACGTCGCGGACGGTCCCGGTCCCGATAACGGTAGTAATCACGGTCACGATAGTAGCGTGAATCTCTATAGTAGCGCGGATAGCGTGGATAGTTCCGATAATAGCCGCCACTATTGTAAACGACACCCGTGCCGACATAACCGCCGCGAACATAATACGGGTCAGAATAGCCAGAACCGTAATAGCCCTCGGAGACACAACCGCTGAGCGTCAAACCAGCAGCACCGATGCCGAGCGCCAGTAAAATGGATTTCAATGACATGTTCGCTACTCCCGAAAGGCCGGGGTCAGCGCTTGAACACGCAATAACCACGCGGCGAACCACTATTTAGAAGGATTATGCGCGTTTCTATCTGAAGCCCATAATCAATAAAGATTGCAGAGCGTTAGCTTGGTTAGCTGCGGTCAAACCTCCGCGTCAGGCTGTGAAATAAGCTCTACGCGTGTTTAATAAACGCGTCAGGGTTTCAAAAGTTGCTGCTGAGGAGGCAGAAGGTCACTGCAAAAGCAAAACCGCCCCGAAGGGCGGTCACATTTTTCATCCCGCGCTGTGGACTGAACGGATTATTCGCCACCGCCTGCGCCGCTGATAGCTTCAGCAACTTCGGTGAACTTGGCGCTGATGTTTGTTCCCAGTGTCGTCGTTGCGCCGATGATGACGACAGCGATCAAAGCCGCAATGAGGCCGTATTCGATAGCGGTTGCGCCGGATTCGTCCTTACGGAAACGTGCGAAAAACTTGGTCATGTGTTGCTCCTGAGATCATTCTTGCTTGTTTAGTGGTCTCTGTGACCGGGAGCAAACTACCCGGCAAATATGTGCACCCTCTTAAGTTGCATGGTAAACGGAAGATGAGTATCGCATATGCTTAATAAACTACTGAATTTAAAACGAAAACTGCAATGGCGCCGTACGTTGTATTTAAGCGATATCGAATACAAGTCTTCAGGCAAGGAAAAGCCCCGCTGGCGCGAGGCTCTTTTTGGGAACGGCTGTGATCCGCCTTACTGTGGCAGCTGGGCGCCGGCCTGCTTAACAGCATCAGCCATGGTCTGGCAGAGCTTCTCCTCAGAGACATTCTGTGCTTTTGCGCTGGTGGCAATATCCTGCTCCATGCCCATCGCAGAAACCTTGCCTTGCTTGCCTGTTGCTTCAGCAGCGTCGGCCTTGGTGGTGTCGGATGGGGCGGGGATGAGCGCAATCATTTTTGTCTGAATTTCGATGGCGCCCCCATCAGTATAACCCTTTTCCCCGGCAGTACTGGAGTACGCCAAGCTGGTTGCGGGCTGCATTATAGGCCATTTCCATCTGTTCAGGCGTTGCTGCTTGTGCGAAAGCCATCGTAAGATTTGCACTGAGAAAAAGACCGGTTAAAGAAACACGTGCCAGATTGCGCATGATAATTCATCTCCATGATTCAAATACACGCTGAGATAGAGCGAATTTTCCGGCGAAGGAAACTCAAGAAAAATTAATTAGTGAAATGAAATATAAAGGAAATAGTTTCTGTTTGGAGTGGCGTGAACGTCATAAATATTTCAACAAAGCGACATGCGCGAAATTATCTCACAGGTTGTACCAAGTTGGCGATGAGCCGGAATGCACCGGGAATGAGCTTGTCGAGCTGATGATGCAGGACGAGGCTCGTATGGGTATGACGGCCTTTACCAACGCTGGCTGAAACAAGCGCGCCGAAGAGAGGTTGTTCTCCGTCATCATGCATGGAAAGAAGCGGTTGGTAGGCGTCGTCCCATATGGAAGCGAAATAAAGTCCGCGCTCCTTGTGCCAGCCTTCCCAATCATACTTGTTTAGAATGTTGGGACCGACGAGCAGGGAATGTTCAGGCTCAAGTACTGTAACCGTCGCATGTGGGTTTGTAACACGCCAGCGCAACGACGGGGAACCGATGGCCAATCTTCTTGGCGGTGTCCGATCTGGATGCCAGCCATCGGACGGGCGATGATAGAGTGTAACCAGATGTCCGCCATCCTCGACGAATCCATGCAGATTGTCCGTCGCCGCGGCGAGATCATCGCGTAGACCGAAGGCGAATATGCCGATCACAATAGTGGTGAATTGCGAAAGATCTCCGGCAAGGTGATGCGCTTCGATATCGGTGACCTCAAACCCCATGCGTTTCAGCCAAAGGCCGACACTGTCGGCACCGCCGCCGATATAGCCTATCCGCGCATCGGGTAACTTCACGTCGAGCACAGCACCGGCAGTACGGCTGACTCGCGCCAGACGGTTTTGCCTATATGTGGATAGCTGGCGACGTCTGTCTGCCACGCCGGAGTTCCGTTAACCAATGCCTGCAGACAGGTCAGGGCGGTGCTGGATCGGAAGATCCATGCAAGACGGCGTTCTGCCCGTTCAAGCTGACATTCCAGCCCTTTTGCGCAGCGAAAGCGACTTGATCGGCATTGCCATCGGCCAGAATCCGGATCGGCAATGGTTCCTGTTGGCCTGTTATGATGACTGCTGGCGGATCGACCCTCACAGAAACAGGTGGAACAATGGCAAGCGGTTCTTCGAGATCGAAGGTGCACTCCGCCAGATGGCCATCAAACTGCGCCTTTAGCCGGATACAGGCTTGCCCGTTTCCGCCGAGCGATCGCCATGTAGATTCGAAAAGCGGGGAGAGGGCTGCATCTTTCACTAGCGAAACAGTCAGAACTTCTCGCTCGAAATTCCGGTGCTCGAGGCTGAACGAGCAGTTTTCGGGCAATACGGGTTCCGCCGTTACCGCAATTGCCGTCGCGCCGGGGCCGTATTCGACAACAAGGCGGGTTTCTCCGCCTGTCGGCAATATGGCTTCTTCCAGATAAGCCCGCTCGAACAAAGACGCTGCTTCGATCAAGGCGGCGTCGATTTCCTGCAGCTTGCGTTTCAGCCTGTGCCCGTGCTCCACGAGGAAATCTTGCGGTGCGCTAGTCAGTACAGTTTTCAGGCTTTTGCAGCACCAACAAGATTTTTGACAATGGTTTCGCGCTCAGGAAAAGCCGCAATCGTCCGCTCGATAGACAAATGAGCATCAAGAAGCTGCTTTTGGCTTTCAAATGTCAGTCCATCGACCTCAGCAAGTGCGGCCAAAGTTTCCGGAATCCCTTCGAGGATTGTCGTTTCCGAGTGGCTTTCTGGCAACTTCAGATGCAAGGGCCACTCGGTCGTCGGCGCTTCCGGCCAGCGACCCATGCCCTGTGTGGCATGACAGGCACGTGACCATTCACCAATACGGTCGTAATCGGCGCCGGTTGCTGGATCACGATCAACCGCATGAATCGTCAATGTCCCATCGGGTGGCGGAAGCTCGTCGTCATAAGTGTCGCCACCGCCTGACCGGGCAGGGAGGTAGAATTTAGCCACCTGCCACGGCATCAGCCCCTCGGCAAAATGTTCGGGAAAGGCATCGGGATCGGCGGCGAGCCGTATGGCCGTTTCCGCAGCCCGTGTCATGGCGCGGTGGTGGCCGTGCTGGCCGGGAACATCGAGAAAGGTCGGCAGCACGATATCCGGGCGCTCGGCGCGATAGGCGCGCACCAGTCGTTCGACGGTTTTGTCCTCACCCCAATGAGCGAAGGTACCGTCACCATCCTTGGAGAAACCGAAATCATGAACGGAATCATCTGGGCCATGGCCGAGCCAATGTACGTCACAATCGAGAATGCGTGCTGCTTCTTCCATTTCGCGACTGCGGATCAAGCCAAGCGCGCCACCACGTTCGGGTCCGAGTGCATTTTGTCCGCCTTCGCCGCGTGTCGAGCAGGCGATTACCACCCGCATGCCAAGCCCGAACCGCAAGTAGGCCATCAGGCCGCTTTGCTCGTCGTCGGGATGCGCGCCCGTATGCATCAGCGTCGCTGTCGAGCGAAGCCTGCTCAATGCCCGCTGCAGGCGGACAAGGGCAGGGGACGACTTCTGGCGTTCGAGGCGCTGGTGGGCGGTGAGCATGGTCAGATTTCCGAATTGGTATCAAGCTTCGGCGTCATGGCCTCGAACATTGGCAGCGATGCAGCACCCAAGGCGGCAGTGAACTGTCCCGTCTGCCCGCGTATGACGCGTGGCAAGGCGCGGGCACGGCGGCTTGCAACCGAAATCGGCAGGCCGCCCATATGCCAGATAAGGTCGTCGATGATCGCATCGGGCAACATACCGCCCAGAATAATTGTCTCGGGATCGAGAATGTTTTCGATCATGGCAATCATTGGCGCCAGATGATCGGCTGCTTCCTGTACCCAGCCCATCAGAACTGGGTTGCGGTCTTCATGCAGCTTTTCCAACGCGTCGAAATCGGTGTCCTCAATCCCTGCTGCGTGAAGCTTCTCGCGCAAGGTATGAAGGGAAGCATAGGTTTCGAGGCAGCCCTTCTGGCCGCAGGCGCAGCCGCGCCCATTGGGTGTGATGACGATATGACCGATTTCACCGGCATTGCCGAAAGCCCCGCGAAACGGCGCACCGTCCTGAATCATGCCAAGCCCGATACCCGCACCGAAATAAATCATGGCGAAATTGGAAATCGCATGTCCAGCGCCAAACAGGCGTTCGCCGACGGCGGCGGCATTGGCGTCGTTTTCGACCAGAACGGATTCGCCGCAAGCTTCGCTCAGAACGGCTGCTGCATCGATCCCGGACCAGCCGGGCAGAGTGGTCGGACCGACCGAGCTCATGCCTTCGATATCGAACGGACCGGCATCACGACACCTATGCCGAGCAGGCGCGCGGGAAACGAAGCCTTCACTGCATCGACTTCTTTTCGCAATTGTGCGGAAAGCCTGTCGGGGCTGATATCTTGAATGGGACGCACATGTTGCGTGCGTGGCTTGCCGGAAAGGTCGAGCACTGTTGTCACCATGTGTGTCGAACCCATTTCGACACCGATGGTCATCGCACCTCCGGGATTGACGGCAAACTGGATTGGTGGCTGGCCACGTCCCGTTTTCAGACGCCCGAGCCGCATAAGCAGATTCTCTGAAACCAGTTCATCGACGATATTGGCAATGGCCTGCGCGGTCAGATGGGTAAGGCGGGCGATATGCATCCGTCCAAGAGGACCGTGGCGTCGCACGACATCAAGCACTACACGCCGGTTATGGTCGCGAATTCGCTCGGGATTCTTTCCGAGAGTGACCGCAAGCGACCCGCCTTGTACGGCGGCAGGCGTAATGGCCCGCTCGTCGTCGGATTGCCCATCTGATTTCGATGTCATGGTCCCTCCTGTCTCCCGTCAAAGAGATAACGCGAGCCGCTTTTAACAGCAATATATTAATTCAACTAAATTATCTTATTGACAAAACGCTCGCAACATTGAACCGTAAAGACAGGGTGGTGAAGAACCGCCTTGGCTCATGCGGGGAAGTGGGTTCCTGCATGGGGAAATGGGCGTTGCGCATCATCTGCGCGGCATGTGGTGGAATATGCGAACGGTGCCGGGCGCCGCCGCAGCCATGCCCGGCGACCGCATTCGAGCCGGTGGGCGGGGCATTAGGGAGGTTTAAATGCGTAAGCTGTTATTGGCAGGTTTGGTTGCAGGGCTCAGCACCTTTGCGATCAATGCCGCTCAGGCTGTCGAAATCGAATATTGGCAGTATGTCTTCGAGACACGCGTCAAGGCGATGGACAAGCTGATCGAGAATTTCGAGAAGGCCAATCCGGATATCAAGGTCAAGCAGGTCACGTTCCCATACGACGACTATCAGACGCGCGTGATTGCAGCCAAGATGGCGGGTAAGAGCCCGGATGTGATGCAGCTTTTCTACGGCTGGCTGGACAAGTTCGTGGCTGGCGGTATTCTGCAGCCGCTACCGCAGGATGCGTTCCCGCATGACAAGATCGAGAGCGAATTCTTCCCGATTGTTTCGGCGATGAAGCGCGGCGATGAATATTACGGTCTGCCGACCGCTGTGCGCTCGCTGGCCCTGTTCTATAACAAGAAGCTCTTCACCGACGCTGGCCTCGATCCGAACAACCCGCCCAAGACGCTGAATGAAATGGTCGAAGCTGCCAAGAAGACGACGAAGCGCGATGCTTCCGGCAATCTGCTGGCCGAAGGCATCACGCTCGATATGCCGGGACAAGACCAGCATTGGTGGCGTGAGGTTCTGGTGCGCCAGTTCGGCGGTCAGCCTTATACCGACAACGACCGCAAGGTTGCCTATAACGACGCTGCCGGTGAAAAGGCGCTTGCCTTCTATACCGGCCTCCAGACTGAACATAAGGTCGGTGAAGTCAAGTTCATGGATGAAGGGCAGGCTGCCTTCCGTGCTGGCATGGCGGCCATGACCATCGACGGCACCTTCCGTCTTGGTTCGTTCCGCACCATCAAGGACTTCGAATGGGGCGTGACCGAGCTTCCGGCCAATGCCGAAGGTGTGCGTTCCAACTATGCGAGCTACTTCGCCAACGGCATCAGTGCCAAGGCAAGCGGCGAGAAACTCGAAGCTGCCAAGAAGTTCCTGAACTACATCTCCTCGCCGGAAGCCATGGAAATCTGGTTGAAGGATGTGGGTGAACTACCTGCTCGCCGTTCGGCAGCCCTGACGGAAGCCAACCTTGCCGATCCGGTCTACGGCCCGTTCCTCAAAGGCACGGAATATGCGCACACGACCATGTTCGTGGACGAGTTGAAGCAGCGCCAGATCGCCGTCGATATGGCCAATCGCGTCATTCTCGAAAAGCAGCCGATCAAAAGGAATCCCTCGACCGGGCGGCCAAGGCAGAGCAGGATGTGCTCGACGCGGCCAAGTAAGGCAATCGCGAAAGGTAAAGCGGCTAGATGAAGCGGCCAGAGCCGCTTCATCTTCTCCTGCCCGTTGACGGCACGGCTAATTCGTAGCCGAAGGATACTAAAACATGACAATCACTGTAGAAGCCGGGACGGCTGGAAACAGGCGGCACGGGGAAGGAGCCTTCGGGCAACCGCCTGACTGATCGCCTTTCCATGCGCACAAGACGGTTGATTTGGGTATGGAGCTTTCTGGCTCTCCCGATCCTGTTCTATTCGGTCATCCGCTTTTACCCGACGATAGAGGCTTTCTGGCTCTCTCTCACGGACTGGGACCTGATGAACCCACCGAAGTTCATCGGCTTCGCAAATTACCAGAAGCTCTTTGCCGATCCGGAATTCTGGAAAGTGTTCAAGAACACTTTCACCTATCTGCTGGTCGGTACGCCGATAAGTCTCGTGGTGGCGTTTACAATCGCCTATTTTCTGGATCGCGTGCGCATCATGCACGGCTTTATCCGCGCGCTCTATTTTCTGCCCTACCTCACCACGGCTGCCGCTATGGCATGGGTCTGGCGCTGGTTCTATCAACCTGCTCCCATCGGCTTCATCAACAATATTCTGAGCGCCGTCGGGCTTCCACAGCAAGGCTTCCTGCGCTCGGTGGATCAGGGTCTCTATGCGATCATGGCGACGTCCATCTGGGCCGGTCTTGGCTTCCAGATCATTATTTTCATGGCGGGCCTGCGGGCTGTTCCCAACACCTTCTATGAAGCCGCACGCATCGACGGCCTCGGCGAATGGGCGATCCTGCGCAGGATCACGATCCCGCTCCTGAAACCCACCACGGTGTTCCTCGTCGTCTTTTCGTCCATCGGTTTCCTGCGCATCTTCGATCAGGTCTACAACATGACCACGAATGATCCCGGCGGACCGCTCGGCTCCACCAAGCCGCTGGTGCTGATGATCTATCAGACGGCCTTCTCCTCCTATGCGATGGGTTATGCGGCTGCGCAAACCGTCGTTCTGTTCACCATCCTGCTTTGCGTCTCGCTGTTGCAGCTCTGGATCCTGAGGGAAAAGAAATGACAGCGTCCGTTCAAAACAAACCGCTCCCTTTCCAGAACCTGCGGCCCGGTCGCATCCTGACATGGACATTGCTGCTCATCGGTGGTCTCATCATGGTCACGCCGCTTGCCTTCATGTTCTCCACCTCGCTCAAGACGGCGAGCGGTCTACGATCTGCGCCTGATCCCGGCTGAACCGACATTTCAGAACTATGTCACCATTCTTGCCGACGGTCGTTTTGTGCGCTGGTTCCTGAATTCCATGATCGTCGCGGTTGTGGTCACGCTGTCGAACGTCTTCTTCGACAGCCTCGTGGGCTACACGCTGGCGAAATTCCAGTTCCGCGGGCGCTATTTCATCTTCCTCGCCATTTTGTCCACGCTGATGATCCCCACCGAAATGTTGGTGATTCCGTGGTATCTGATGTCGAGCAAGCTCGGCTGGCTGGACAGCTATTGGGGTATCATGTTCCCCGGCATGATGACGGCCTTCGGCACATTCCTCATGAAGCAGTTCTTCGAAGGCGTTCCCAACGACTTTCTGGAGGCTGCCCGCGTCGATGGTCTCAACGAATTCCAGATCTGGTGGAAAGTTGCCATGCCGTTGGTGACGCCTGCGCTCTCGGCGCTTGCAATCTTTACCTTCCTCGGCAACTGGACGGCATTCTTCTGGCCGCTGATCGTCGCGACCAGCCCGGAGCTTTACACGCTGCCGGTCGGGCTATCTAGCTTCGCCGTCGAGCAGTCCATCCAGTGGGAAATGATCATGACCGGCGCGGCAATCGCCACGCTTCCCACGCTCGTCGTCTTTCTTCTTCTCCAGCGTTACATCGTGCGCGGTGTCATGCTTGCTGGCCTCAAGGGTTGAACCATGTCCGATCTCGATCCACGGCTGTCCGATAAAAGCGTCTTCCCCGATCCGGTTTACAAGGGGAAACCGTGCTTCGACCGCTTTTTTTGATGGTGCCAAGACCCATCACGTCGACGGCTTCTGCCGCATTGACCGCGCGCATCTCGTCATGCTGACCGAAACTGCCATTCTCGACCATGCCCGGGCTGCAGCCATTGCGGGTGCGCTGGAAGCCATCGACAAGGAAATCGATCCTTCGAAACTCACCTATACGGGTGAAGTGGAGGACTTCTTTTTCCTCATCGAGAAGGAGCTGAAAGCCCGTATCGGGGCCGATACTGCCGGTCGTCTTCACACGGCACGCTCGCGCAACGATATTGACCACACGCTGTTCAAGCTTGGTCTCAAGGACCGTATCGATACGCTGATGACGCAGGCGCGCAATGTGCTTGATGCGATGATTGCTGCTGCCGAGCGCGAAAAGGAGACACTGATCGTCGCGTATACACATGGTCAGCCTGCGCAGCCATCAACCTTCGGTCACTATCTTTCGGCGGCAGTCGAGGTTCTTATCCGGGATATGGAACGGATGGAAGCTGCGCGCGCCATCGTCAATCTGTCACCCATGGGGGCGGCGGCCATCACCACCTCAGGCTTCCCGATCGATCGCGCACGAGTGGCGAGCTTGTTGGGCTTTGCTGCCCCTTATCCAATTCCTATAGTTGCATTGCGGCAGTGGACTACATCACCTCGACCTATTCGGCTCTGGAACTGATGTTCGTGCATCTGGGACGCCTTATCCGGGACTTCCAGTTTTGGACCAGTTTCGAGGTCGGCCAGATTTACGTGCCGAATGCCTTCGTGCAGATTTCATCAATCATGCCGCAGAAGCGCAATCCGGTTCCGATCGAACATATGCGCCATCTGGCAAGCCAGACCATGGGTCGGGCCCGCACAGTTCTGGACGTGATGCACAATACGCCTTTCACTGACATGAATGACAGTGAGGGCGAAACACAACAGATGGGTTATGAGGCATTCGCTTCCGCTGGTCGCGTGCTCGATCTTCTGGCCGCATTCATCGGCGCGATCCGTATCGATCCGGTGCGTGTGGTAGAAAATATCCGCCGCTCCTGTATCACGATCACTGAGTTGGCGGATTCGCTGGTGCGCATCGAAGGCCTTTCGTTTCGGCAGGCGCATGAAATCGCGGCCAAGGTTGCGCGCGCTGTCGTCGCCATGGGCGGTGGTCTGGAGAACGACGGTTTTGAACCTTTCCTTGACGCTTTCCGCGAGTCCGCCGGGCGCGAGCCATCCTTCGGGCGCGAAAAATTTGAGGAACTGGTCTCCCCGCAACATTTCGTGGCCGTGCGTGACCGTCTCGGCGGTCCGGCACCGACAGCGATGAATGCAGCACTTGCACGGCATAAGGCGGAAGCTGATCGCTTCAAGGCAGTCGCTTTCGACCATGCAGCCGCTGAAGCAAAGGCTGCCCGCGAACTCAATGAAAAATTCAGTGCACTTGTGGAGGCACGCTGATGGCAACCATCGAACTTGAAAAGCTGGTCAAGCGTTATGGCAAGGTCGAGGCGGTCCGGGCAATCGATCTCCAGATCAAGGACGGCGAGTTCGTCGTTTTTGTCGGTCCTTCTGGCTGCGGGAAATCCACGACTTTGCGCATGATCGCGGGGCTTGAGGATATTTCCGGCGGTCATCTGAAGATCGGCGGCGAGGTCGTCAACGAACGTGATCCGAAGCAGCGCAACATCGCCATGGTGTTCCAGAACTATGCGATTTATCCGCATATGACGGTGCGCCAGAACATCGGTTTTGGGCTTTACACGTCGAAACTGTCCAAGGCCGAGAAGGACAAGCGCATCGAGGAAACCGGCAAGGCGCTTGGGCTGGAACCCTATCTCGACCGTCGACCGGCAGCATTGTCCGGTGGCCAGCGCCAGCGCGTCGCTATCGGTCGCGCCATGGTGCGCAATCCGTCTGCTTTTCTTTTCGATGAGCCGCTGTCGAACCTCGACGCCCAGCTTCGCGCGCAGATGCGTATTGAAATCAAGCGCTTGCATCAGCGTCTCAAGACGACGACCGTTTACGTGACACATGACCGGGTTGAAGCCATGACCATGGCCGACCGTATCGTTGTCATGCGTGACGGTCGCATTCTCCAGACCGGAACGCCGACCGAGCTTTATGAAAATCCGACCGATGTTTTTACGGCGCGCTTCATCGGCAGCCCGTCGATGAACCTGATTGCGGGTCGCCGCAATGGATCAGGCGTGGAACTTGCACCTGATGGCGACATTCTGGTTGGCGTCCGCCCGCATGATCTGAAAGTTGAGGAAGGCACACCCGATGGCCTTTCGCTCACGGGCACTGTGACGGCCGTTGAGCCGCTCGGCGCCGAAACGCTGGTTCATTTGGACGTTAACGGCGTCTCGGTGATTGCAACTGCTCCGGGCAAGATCATTCCCGCAACGGGCGGTACGCTTTCCGTGTCCGCGCCTGCCGGAAGCCTGTATCTCTTCGATGCCAAGACCGAGAAAAGTCTGGGCCGCCTGTGATGCTGCAACAATTCAAACGGCATTTCAAGTCTCCGGCTGTCCTCAGTATCGGGCGGATTTACTGCGACCTTATCTTCACGGGGCTGCAATCACTGCCGCAGCCCGGACGAGAGGTTTTTGCCGAAAACATGAAGATGGCGGCAGGTGGAGGGGCCTTCATTTCGGCTGCCCATCTTGCCCATGCGGGTAGGGCGGTGGCGCTGGTCGCACGTCTCGGCTTTGACGGCCTGTCGCGCGGGCTTGAACCGGACCTGAAGATCGACGGTGTCGATCTGCGCTTTCTGGAACGGGCCGACGATGCCGGGCCGCAGGTGACGGTGGCAAGCGTGATCGGTAACGATCGCGCATTCCTCTCACGCCGTGCCGGTTCGGCGCTGCCTTCGACGCTCCAAGCCGCCTTGCAATGGAAGGATGCGAGGCATCTGCACATTGCTGAATTCGCAACGCTGCACGAAATCCCTGAGCTCGTGCAGCAGGCAAAGGCGGCAGGCCTTTCAGTCTCGCTCGACCCCAGCTGGGATGAAATGCTGATTTACGATCCGGGTTTGCTCGCGGCCTGTAAGGGCGTCGATATATTCCTTCCCAATCGCGAGGAGGCGCAGGCCATCACTGGCCACGACGATCCGGCAAAGGCGCTCGATGCGCTTGCGAAGCACTTTCCAATCGTGGCTCTCAAGGGCGGTGGAGAAGGGGCGTGGCTGCGCACTGCCGATGCGGAGCTTCATATGGCGGCAAAGGACGTGCCGGTTATCGATACGACCGGGGCAGGCGATGCTTTTAATGCCGGCTTCATCGATGCGTGGCTCGAAGGGCATGATTCTCACCGAGCACTTGCTGCCGGTATCGAATACGGAAGCCTTGCCGTGCAGGCAGCAGGTGGTGCATCCATTCTGCGCTCGCCCGAACGACTGACTGGATAACATCCAAGGCGGCGGCTGAATGTTCGCCGCTCCCACAACTTGCTTCTCCGGCAAATGTCGGCGTCAGACTTGTACGCTTTGCCGATATTGTAGCGCCTTTCGGGTGGCCGAGCTTCACTTTGGCTTCTCTATTGAGGGAAGCATGGAAGGGACAATAGAAAAACACAAGAAAGACGTCGAAGGCTGATTTTTGCACTTGCGCTTGTCGCGCGAATTGCCTAAACGGCTTTCACAGCGACTGGCCAGACACTTGGCGAAACAGTCGGGCGATTAGCTCAGTTGGTAGAGCGCTTCGTTTACACCGAAGATGTCGGGAGTTCGAGTCTCTCATCGCCCACCATTTATCCACCTGAAATTGCTTGTAAATTTTGACCGAATAGATAGCGCGGTTGTTTGCATTTTTGCCTAGCAACTGTATTGCTGTAGCTACCCTCTTGCGCGACGACGTGAGCTTTCTTCCTCTAAACTCCCTAAAGTTCCTGCGGCATCATTCAATTAAATTTGGAATGATATCGGATATGCGCTCGGATTTTGACACATGACGTTCTGGAAAATCCCGGTTCGCCCTTAGTTGTTTACGAATCAATCGATGAAGCGCGTTGGAGAACCGAGCCTACGTTCGGGTGAGGATCTAGATGAGAAACGCCAAGTCGGGTTTCGAGCGCTGAAAAGACCCGAGACCCGTCGATTGACGAACGGCACAGTGATGAGTTCGTGATTTTCACTCGAAGTGGATATCCGCTGCGATTGTGCTACTGTCCTCGTTGGTGTCAACGCGCTGAAGTAAGCCTGATCCGGCATCTGCCGGTAAAGTGATGAATGTGGATGTCGGCAGTTATAAAGGTCAGATATCGGCCAATGCCGGCACAAGCTTCAGAAACGGTCTCGTAGACATGAAGACAAACCTCCTTGTATTTGATCGCCAGCCGCCACGACAGAACCGTGCGGCTGATCCAATCAACGACGGCGTGGAGATAGACGAAGCTTCACGTCATTGGAATATACGTCAGATTCATCGCCAGACTTGATTGAGGCCGGCGACTGCCAGCCTACGCAAAAGGTCGGGATGGATTTAATGCCCGGGCATGGGCTTCGAGGTGTTTGGGCGACTGTAGACTGCCTCAATCCCCATCTTCTCGTACACCGTTCTTCAAAAACCTTTGCTACATCCAACTTTCTGCAAACGGATACTCAAGATGCAATCCGTTGATCCGACGCATCAATGCCAGATCGCCGTCAGTTGTTGAACGTGGAGAATAATAATAAAGGCGCCACGACTGAGGCCTAGAGCGTTTCCGTTTTTCTCTGAATCGAATGCGCTTCCCAAATCAGTTTTGTTCTGATTCACTGATGCTGGCTGGATGGAGGCCAGCGTTGGATGACCGCACCGATATCGAATGATCTTCGAGAGCGCGTTATTGCCGCCGTGCTGAGTGGCGAAAGCGTTCGTTCAGTGGCGACGCGGTTTGAAATTGCCGCATCTTCAGTCGTAAAATGGTCCCAGCGCCATCGTGCGACCGGATCGGTTCATCCCGGCAAGATGGGCGGCCACCGCAAGCGGATACTCGAACCGCATCGTGATATCATTGTGCAACGGCTCGCCGAGAACCCACACCTGACACTCCATGGCCTGAAGGCGGCGTTGACCGAGCAGGGTATTTCCGTCTCGCACAATACGATCTGGGAATTCATTCGCAGTGAAGGGCTGCGCTTCAAAAAACACTATTCGCCCTTGAGCAAGCTCGTGCCGACGTCGCTCGCAAAAGACAGCGCTGGAAGACCCTGCAAAATCACCTTGATCCCGAACGGCTGGTCTTCATTGATGAGACACGGATCAAGACCAACATGTCGCCGATCAGAGGCTGGGGTCCAAAAGGCAAGCGACTGCGGGCATTTGCACCGCATGGCCACTGGCGCACGCTGACATTCCCGGGCGCTTTGAGAAACGATCAGCTTACAGCACCCTGTGTCTTCGACGGACCGATGAACGGCCAGTGTTTCCGCGCCTATGTCGAGCAGCAGTTGGTCCCGGTGCTCAAGCCGGGCGACATTGTCGTCATGGACAATCTCGGCAGCCATAAGTCGGCAACCATCCGTCAATTGATCAAAGCCGCCGGTGCGCGGCTCTGGTTCCTGCCACCCTATTCGCCGGACCTCAATCCGATCGAACAAGCCTTTTCCAAGATCAAGCATTGGATGAGAAATGCACAAAAGCGCACCATCGAAGACACATGGCGTCATATCGGCAGGCTGGTCGAAACCATCCAGCCCGCCGAATGCCAAAACTATTTGGAAAACGCCGGATATGGTTCCGTTAAAAGGTGAAACGCTCTAGGAGCTTTGCCGAGCGCACTGAGAAAACGTCGTTCTCCAGTGTCAACTTGCCGATCTTGGCGTGCAGCGTTTTGACATCAACGGTTGGGTCAGCGGGTTCCGCGCTTGGCTTTATCGCCGAATACGCCTGTCGCCCCTTAAAGACCTGTCTTTCCACTGTTTGATCTGATTGCTGTTGCCGCCAGACATAGCTGGATGAAAAGGATTTGGGCGGCGGCCTGTGCCGTGTTTGTCGTTGGATCATATTGCGGTGCCACCTCAACCACATCCGATCCTATGAAATTCAAGCCGTTAAGGCCGCGGATGATCTGCATTGCTTCACGAGGCTGCAGGCCGCCAACCTCAGGCGTGCCGGTACGGCGCAAAGCCGGGATCAAGGCTATCGATATCAAAGGAAAGATAGACTGGACCTTCGCCGACAACCTCGCGCGTGATCTCGATCACCCGGTCGACGCCAAGCGATACTACATCTTCGACATGCAAAACTGTCATGCCGGAATCGCTTGAGAATTCCCAAAGATATTCGGCACCGCCCCGGATGCCGATCTGAATTGTTCTCTGCGGATCGAGAACACCGTCCAAAACTGCTTGTCGAAAGGGGCCGCCATGATGGAACTTACAACCCTCATAAGGCCCACTCGTGTCGCAATGGGCGTCAATATGAATCATTCCGACAGGCTTTTCACGCCCCAAAGCGCGGAGAATGGATCCACTGATCGAATGGTCGCCACCGACTGAAAGTGGGTATCCCGGCGTCAGTGATTGCGGTATAAAATGCCTCGATGTCAGCGTGTGAGCGTGCGAGGTCGAAACGCGAACTGAGTGGCACGTCGCCGATATCGGCCACTTTGATTTCGGTGGAGGGCGCCATTTGTAAAACATGATCGAACGGTCCGATTCTTTCTATCGAACGCACAGCTTTTGGACCGAAACGCGCGCCTGAGCGATTGGTCACGCCAAGGTCCATCGGCACGCCGACAATAGCGGCTTCCGGGCCGCAGAAAGATGGATCGGCAATAGCATCGGGCAGATAAGGCAGATCGAGAAATGTCGAGACATTTGCGTAGGGAAAGGCACGTTTCCCGGCCTCTGAAAATTGAGCGCTAGCTGCCTTGCGAAAAACCGGATCAAAAATGTCCCCGCCTTCGGTTTCTGCATATTTTTCGCGGAGCGCTTCTAGCGTCTTATGGTCCATATCGATCTCCCATCCCCTTGTTATAACTGGCTCCCAGTGAGAAACATCGGTTGAGAAAGCCCGCAACGACGAAATTGTGCTGCTGGCCACTTCTCCAAGAATGTTGCGTTTGGCACCATAGGATAGAGACATCCTCCCAATTGGGCGATATCATTGATGGAAACGAAGGTTTCATGAGCATCAAACCATAGTGGTTCCAATCTAGTGCCGATGACCAATCTGGATGTGCGTTTACTGAAAGTTTTTTCAGAACCATTGTTGCCAATGGAGGATTGAAAGGTGCTGCAAAGGCGCTGAACGTCGGATTGCCGACAATCAGCAAACAACTCTCAGATCTGGAAATTAGACTCGGTATCCGCTTGTGCATTCGTGGCGGCTCGAAGTTCGAGCTTACGCCAGACGGTAGTGAAATTTACCGGGCGAGTACGCAGCTATTTTCATCAATCGAGATTTTTCGAAACGATGTCGATAGAATCAAAAAGAAGAAAGAGTTGCTTCGAATTGCAGTTATCGACAACATCATTACTGATGAGAACTCTCCGTTGCCATGGCTCATCAGCTATTTTGATGCCAGAGACTGTCACGTGAGTGTGCTTGTATCAAAGCCCGAAGAAATCGAAAAAGGCATTTGCGGAAATATTTTCGATATTGGCATCACGCCGATCTATCACCGAAATCCAGATCTGCAATATTCGTCGCTGTATAACGAAATTTCCTACCTTTACTGCGGTCGCTTGCATCCATTTTTGCGGATCGAGATGAAGAACTGGACTCCCCAGACTGTCGATGCTGCACCCTGCGTGGAACATCTCTATGTTGACAGACGTTTCATCCCGGCACTTAAGAATAAAAGCAGCGAGGGTCCGTCTGCTCTCCAGCTGGACGCGGTGCTAACACTTGTTTTATCAGGAAAATATCTAGGCTTCCTGCCGGACACTTTGCAGCGGCTTTTGAAGACAGGCAACAAATAAGGAAAGTTCATCCGGAACGGCGACAGTATTCCACTGAGATTGGATTTATCCATCGTCAGGAGAGCATCCTCAATTCCACTACGCTACAGGCGATCGGATTGTTGCGAAAGCGCTGCGTTCCGGACGGCAAGCCTTTTAAATTGCTCCAATTGCAAACCGTACCGTGCGGCCTGTTGGGAACCCTATGATGTTCGTGCGAATATGCTGTTTTCGGTCTTTTGCGCTTCTTGCAGTGCCCAATTGCGGAACACTTCCAACTGCGGATTGCGGTCGCGATCCGCATGGGGTGGTTAGCCAGTAACAATTGCGGCTGTCGTAGCGCAAATTCAACGGATTGATGAGCTGGCCGCTTTCAAGCTCGTCAAGGATCAGGCTTCGGGGGATAAGCGCCGGGCCGTGGCCGCCGATCGCGGCGCGAATGACCAGAGAATAATAGCCAAGTTTCAGAATTCGCTCGGGGCGAAATTTGCTGATGTTGTTCGCGATAGCGAAGTCGTTCCAGTAAAGGGGCGTTTTTAAGTGCTCCAACATCGGAAAGCTGCAAATATCCGCGGGGTCTGATATGCTGCCACGACGCGCAATGAAATGCGGAGAGCCAACCAGCACGACATCACGACCGAGAAAAATAGTCCATATGCCATCCGGGCCACTCACCTTCGCCAAATCGGAAGACAACGTCCGCTTCGTCTTCCGTATCGCTAGGTGCAAATGAACTGAACTGAACGTCTATGTCGGGATGAGCTTCGGCAAACTGCACGAAACGCTGAATAAACCAACGGTCGCCAAGTATTGGCAGAACGTGCAGTCGCAATGTTGGTTTGTTGGAACGCAGGTGCATGACCCGTGCAGCGGCAGTTTCAAGAGCCCCCAGCGCGACCCGAGCCTGCTCTATGTAAACCGTCCCGGCCTCGGTCGGCATGAGGCCTTGGCTGGTACGCGAGAAGAGCCCGAGACCGACGGGTCCTCTACACCTTTGAGCTGTTTGCTCACAGCACTTTGCGTCATGTGAAGAAATTTTGCCGCTTCGGAAATCGTTCCGTGTTGTGCGAGAGCAGCTAATACACGGAGACCCGTGGTCGTTGGTAAATGCTGGCGCATCTTTGATTCAGCTCCCCTATTCCTTTTTGGACTACCATCCCGGAAATCAATTCAATTGTCCAGTCAACGACCGTTTGCAACTATCCGACCGGTCAGGAGGACAATCATGAATGAATCTGTAAGGCTTTTGGGGAGCTCGTTTCCGCTCTCCTCCATCCCCGAACTGGTGCGCCTGTCGCGCTCTCCCCAAAACCATTTCAGGCTCGTTCCAGAAGACCTGCGCTCGTCGATAGCCCACGCCCATGAGTTGGAGCGCGCCGGCATCCTTGATGCAGCCGAAACAGAGAAAATCACTACCACGCTGGAATCTATCGGTCAGGACTGGCAGGCCAGCCGCCTCGAACCTACCGAAGATGACGAGGATGTTCATACCTTTTGGAGCGCGTGCTGACGAACCGGCTGGGTGCTCTCGGCGGAAAATTGCGTGCTGGACGTTCGCGCAACGATCAGGCTGCCAACAATCTCAAGCTTCATCTGCGTCAGATTGCTCGCAAGCTTGTCGCGAGCATTGCCTCACTCACTCGGGATGCTCTTGTGGCCCGGGCAAAAGCACACCAGCACACACTGGCGCCCGGTTTTACCCATCTTCAACCCGCACAGCCAGTGACGTTCGGACATCAGCTTCTGGCTCATGCGCAGGGATTTTCACGAGATATCGAGCGGATCACTGACTGGCACAAGAGAGCAGGACGGTCGCCGCTGGGAGCTGCTGCACTTGCTGGGTCGGCCATCGCTTTACATCCAGAGTTATCGGCAGGCGAACTTGGTTATGACGCGTCATGTGAAAACTCAATTGATGCCGTGGGCAGCCGCGATCATGTCGCCGAATTTCTGTTCGTGACCGCTATGCTCGGTGTCAATCTTTCCCGTCTGGCAGAAGAGATTTTCCTGTGGTCTTCCAAGCAGTTTCGTTGGATAGAGCTGGATGACGGTTACGCTACCGGCTCGTCCATCATGCCGCAGAAGAAGAATGCCGATATTGCAGAGCTGACTCGCGGTCGCTCAGCACGTCTGATCGCGTCGCTGAACGGAATGCTGATCGCTCTCAAGGGCCTGCCTTTCGCTTATAACCGCGATCTCAGCGAAGACAAATGGGCATGCTTCGAGGCGATTGATACGCTTGAACTCGTGCTGCCAGCAATGGCGGGCATGATCGCAACGATGAAGGTCGATACGAAGCGGTTGAGAGAACAATCCTTTGAAGGTTTCACTCTTGCGACGGAAGTGGCCGACTGGTTGTCGCGGCAGGGGATTCCGTTTAGCGAAGCACATGAAATTACCGGTGCTCTTGTGCGCTATTGTGAGGAAAAAAAACAATCGGCTTGGAAGACCTTTCGGATGGCGATCTGTCTGCCGTTGATGAGCGTTTGAAGGCCGATGTCCTCACGCACCTCTCGCCCGAAGCTGCGGTTGCGGCCCGCACGGGATATGGCGGCACCGCGCCAGAACGAGTGGGGAGAGCAGATTGAGCGGCTGCAACTCCTCCTCCAATCGCAACGCCGATGGGCGGACCAGAACTGAGCGCATTCGGGAACAGCAAGAACGCGTGACGGATCATCCGTCACGCGCCAATCAATACCGGTGAAACACGCCGGAAGCACCGGGCCAAAAATGGGAGAACAATCATGGGGACAACGCATACCTTGAAAGCACTCGGCTGCGGTATCGCAATTGCATATGTTGCTGGCGTCAGTGCCGCTTCAGCAGCCGGAGGTGATCTTCCCGACCGCGTTAAGAGCGCAGGTAAAATCATCGTTGGGATAGAGACCACCTATCCGCCGATGGGTTACAAGAACCCGGTCACTAATGAGCGCGTCGGTTTCAACGTCGATCTTGTCAACAGCCTTGCCAAGGAGATGAAGCTTGAAGTCGAATGGCAGGAGATGAGCTTCGAGCAGCTTATGACGTCACTGACCAGCAAGCGCATCGACATGATCGGCACTGCTATCAGCGATTATCCGTCGCGTCGCGACAAGCTCACCTTCGTCGATTATCTGCGCTCCGGCGCACAGCCATTCACGCTTGCTGCCAAGAGCGGCGATATCAAGAGCGAGAGCGATCTGTGTGGGAAAAAGGTCGGGGCACCACGCACCACAAGCTACTATCCAGAAACGCAGAAATGGAGCGAGGCCAACTGTGTTGGAAGCGGCAAACCGGCAATTACAGTCAATGGAACCGCGGGAGCTACCGCAACACGTCTTGATCTGAAACAGGGGCGACTCGATGCTGCGGTGCTTGGACCTGAATATGTGGCCTACCTTATGAAGGACGAACCGGGCGTCTATGCACTGGCCGGAAATCCGCTGATGGAAAGTCTGTTTGGGCTCGCCTTCGACAAGAACGAAACCGGCCTTCGCGATGGCGTGGCTGAAGCAGTTCAGAGTCTCATAAAGGATGGGACCTATGCGCAAATCCTGAAAAATATGGACTTGAGCGCCGGGCCGTCACCGAAGTGGCAATCGACGCAGGAAAATGAGTATGTCAATGGTGGAAACTCTTCCAGTCGATACCATGCGTGCCGTCGAACTCTTGTGCAACGGGAATCCGGATATCCTGAAGCTCGGTCAGGTGGCCGCACCCGCACTTACACCGGGAAGTGTGATGATCGAGGTGTATGCCACCGCGCTCAATCACGCCGATCTGTTGCAGCGCCGGGGAACTTATGGCGGGGGCATTTCGCTCCCGACCATTCTCGGCATCGAATGCTCGGGCGTCATTGTGGACATCGCATCCGACGTCAAAGGCTGGAATATCGGCGATAGAGTTTGCGCTCTGATCAACGGCGGGGGTATGCCGAGAGGGTTTGTGTCCCCGCTGGTCTGGTCCTTCCGGTTCCTGCGAGTATCGACACGGTCACGGCGGCGGCCTTGCCTGAGGCGGCTTGTACGGTATGGTCCAATGTGATCGATATCGCCCGGTTTACGCCGGGTGATACGCTTCTCGTTCATGGTGGGGCGGGGGTATTGGTAGTTTCGCCATTCAGGTGGGCAGAGTGCGTGGCGCACGTATCTTTGCAACGGCGGGTGGCCACAAAAATGGAATACTGTCGGAGTATTGGGGCAGACCGTCCCATCGACTACAGGAACGAAGACTTCGTTTCGGTCATCATGGACGAAACCGGCCGTCGCGGCGCAGATGTTATTCTCGACAATATGGGTGGTCTCTATCTCAACCGGAACATCGACGCGATGGCTCATGACGGGCGTATCGTCATGATCGGTCTTCAGGGAGGCCGTGAAGCCAAAATTCATCTCGGCAAGATGATGGGCAAGCGCGGCTCGCTTTTCACCACCTCGTTGCGGGACCGACCTGTCGAGGACAAGGCGCGTATCGTGTCAGGCGTCCTCAAGGATATCTGGCCTGATATCGAAACCGGGCGGATCCACCCCATGATCGATCGGGAATTTCCTCTTTCGGATGCAGCAGGTGCACACAGCTACATGGAAAGCGGCCAGCATGTTGGAAAGATCATTCTCAGGGTTAGGGGCGACGCCGACCGGAATGCGAAAGGTTAAACAACAATGACTGATAACGTCTATCAAATCAGCCATCTCGTGCATGTACCGCGACGCCATTATGGCCGTCTCTTCGCGGCTGCGGTCGTGGTTCTCGCGCTTGCCGCAATCATCCATGCATTTGCTGTCGGGCAGATCGAGTGGAACTATGTGGGAGAATTTCTCACCGTTCCGGCCATCATGACCGGGTTAGTGAACACCATTATTATGTCAGTTCTGGCCATGGCGCTGGGCATAGCACTCGGAATTGTGTTTGCCGTGATGCGCTTGTCGGATAATCCGGTACTTTCCTATGTCTCCATCGGCTATGTCTGGTTCTTCCGGGCAGTCCCAGCGCTTCTGCAACTGTTGTTGTGGTTTAATCTGGCACTGGTTTTTCCTACTATGGGCATACCGGGGGTCTTTTCGGTCTCGACTGTTGAAATCATGACGCCTTTTGTGGCAACGCTCCTCGGCTTGGGCATCCAACAGGGGGCATTTACCGCCGAAGTCGTCCGCGCTGGGCTTCTTTCCGTCGACAAGGGTCAATATGAGGCCGCCCAGACCATCGGCATGACACGCCTGAAATTGCTGCGCCGGATCATTATGCCACAAGCCATGCGTGTCATTGTGCCGCCGGTGGGGAATGAGTTCATCGGTATGGTGAAGCTCACTTCGCTGGCCAGCGTGATCCAGTACGCGGAAATCCTGCACAGCGCCCAGAACATCTACTACGCGAATTCTCGCGTCGTAGAACTCCTGATCGTCGCAGCATTCTGGTACCTGATCGTCGTGACCATCCTCAGTCTCATTCAGGGGCGTATCGAAAAATACTTCTCGAAGGGCGTCATGTCGCCGGGTGAATCGAAGTGATGGAGGCGATAGACATGGCGAATACTGTTTCAACTGACGGCAAGGAACAAAATCTCTCTTCTCAGGGGCCGCTGGTCGTTGCCGCGGATGTTCGAAAGAAATTCGGCACGCTTGAAGTTCTGAAAGGAGTGAGTCTTCAGATCATCAAGGGCGAAGTGCTTTGCATTATCGGTCCTTCGGGGTCCGGCAAGAGCACGTTCCTGCGTTGCATAAATCAGCTCGAACATATGAATGGCGGTGCAATCTGGGTCGATGGTGAGTTGATCGGCTATCGTCGCGAAGGCAATCACCTGCATGAACTGAGCGATGCCGAAGTCGCCCGCCAACGGCGCTCCATAGGTATGGTGTTTCAGCGCTTCAACCTTTTCCCTCATCTGACGGTGACAGAGAACATCATCGAGGGACCAGTACAGGTGCTGCGTGAGAAACCTGATGCCGCCAGAAAACGTGCTCATGCACTTCTCGAACGGGTCGGCCTTTACGAGAAGCGTGATGCCTATCCAGCCCAGCTGTCAGGTGGCCAGCAACAGCGCGTCGCCATCGCACGCGCGCTTGCCATGCAACCGACGCTGCTGCTGTTCGATGAACCGACTTCGGCACTCGATCCAGAACTCGTCGGGGAAGTTCTGCGTGTCATGAGCGATCTGGCACAAAGCGGTATGACCATGATCGTCGTAACCCATGAGCTTGGCTTTGCCCGTGAAGTTGCTGACCGCGTCGCCTTCATGGATCAGGGCGAAATTATCGAGATCGGTTCGCCTGAACAGGTTCTTGCAAACCCGCAGCAGTTGCGAACGCAAAACTTCATCAAAGCCGTGCACAAGAAGTAACACCGAACTCATAAGAAAGGGGATAAGGACATGATCGAGAGCAAGTTAATACTTTCCGTTCTCGCCTTGACGGCAGTAAGCCACGCCGCGTCGGGGCAGGAGCTGCCTGAACGCATCGCGGCAAAGAAAGAAATCGTCATTGCCAATGTTCCGAACTATCCGCCACTCGAATTCAAGGATCCGAAAACAGGTGCCCTGACAGGTCTTGATATCGATCTGGGCAATGCCATTGGTGCAAAACTCGGCGTCGCCGTCAAATGGGAAGAGATCAGTTTCGAGCAGATGGTCAGTGCGCTCAATACCGGGCGCGCAGATATGATCATCTCCGGTATGACAGATATGCCGGGACGTCGCGAAACACTGGATTTCGTCGATTACCTTGCTTCTGGTGCCCAGTTCTACACCACCGCCGACCGGGCGGAGCAATACAAGACACCGGCAGATTTCTGCGGCAAGACAGTCGGAGCCAGCCGCCGCACTTCATTCCCTAAGGAAATGGAAGCCCGGAGCAAGGAAACTTGTGAAAAGAACGGGAAGCCAGCTCTGAAGATCGTTGGCACGGAAGGGTCGGCCGATGCCCGTACCCAACTACGTCAGAAACGTCTCGACGCAGCCGTACAGGGAAGCGAAACGCTCCCGTATCTTCTGAATCTGGAGCCGGATACTTACGCCATCGTCGGCGAGCCATTCACCACCGTGCATCAGGGGATTGCCATCAGCAAGAAGGACGAGCAGCTGCGCGATCTCATTGCCAAGGCACTCAAGGACATGATTGCCGACGGTTCCTACGACGCAGTTCTCAAGAAATGGGCACTGCAGTCTGCCGGCGTCAAGACGGTCAAGATCAATGAAGAGCCGCTGAAATAGCTAGCGGGACCGGAAGCGGCCTGCACAAATCAACAGCGAGAACGTCACAGGGTGGTTCCGCTTCAACGCGGTGCCGTCCCGTGAAAATTTGCGAAAATTGCGGAGGTGAAGGTGGAGGATTTAGGTGTAAGAGGACGTTGTCCCGGTTCGCCGAAGTGGCCGTCCGGCAAGCGTTCGGCGGTGGCACTTGCCTTCGATCTTGATGGTCCGACCGGTGGCGCTATGCTCGATGGCAGCCTGTTAGACAATCTGCGCTACTTTACCGAAGGATCCTATGGGCCATGGCGGGCCTTGCCGCGCTTACTGGGTCTGTTGGCCGAATACGATCTGGTTGCCACGTTCTTCACCCCCACATGGGTAGTGGAACAGTGGCCCGAGCGCTGCGAGGCGATCCTGAAAGCTGGTCACGAGATGGCTTATCACGGCCATTACCACGAAGTTTTTATCGACCGGACGCCCGGAGAACAACTCGCTATCATGCAGCGTTCGGCGCTGGTTTTGAAAGCCGTCTCGGCATCAGACCGGTCGGATTTCGCACGCCATCCGGCGATTGGAGCCCGCATACCGCGACGATCCTCAAGGAATTCGGTGTTCTCTATTCCAGCTCGATGCGTGGCGATGATCGGCCTTATTTTCATCCGGGTCCGGACGGCAAACCGGGATTGGTGGAGATTCCGGGCCGCTGGGACATCGACGATTACACAGCGCTCGCCTACTTCGAGGAGCCGGATTTTCCAACCGGTCACGACCGCATAGCGGATTTTCGCGCTGTGGAAGCCAATTGGCGCGCCGAGTTCGAGGGCTTTCACCGTCATGGTTTGTGCTGGACGACAATCCTGCACCCGAAAGTTTCGGCGAAACTGGGCAGGCTCAGCATTATAAAGGGCCTGTTCGAGGCAATCCGCGCCCATGACGATGTCTGGATCGCGCGGGGCCGAGACATCGCTCAATGGTGGATAGACCAAAATGCACCATACGGTGAAGGAGAAGCACGATGATCCCGACCTTCCCGTGGCCGCACGGCAAGCGTTGTGCCGTAGCGGTTACCGTATTGTTTGATGACGGGCTCGATGCCATAGCCCGCGCGCCCGATCTCGCAGAACGGGCCAAGAGTTTCTCTGTCTGGGAATATGGCGCGGCGCGCGGTGTTGACCGCCTGTGCACGCTTTTCGATGATCTTGGTGTGAAGACCACATGGTTCGTTCCGGGTGAAGTTGCAATCAAGAATTGTGACGCCGTGGCGACCGTGGCCGGAGCCGGTCACGAAATTGCAGCGCGGGGAGTGGGGTTCGAGGATTTTTCCACGCTCGGGCGTCAGGCGCAAAAGAATGTTCTTTTGCGTTCTGCAGAGATACTCGCTGAAGTGGCAGGACAGCGTCCGAACGGATTCCGCCTGCCGCGAGGTTTATGGCCGCGCCATTTCGATCAGGTGCTGAAAGAGGTAGGTTTCGACTGGTCAGCTTCACTCAACGGTGACGACGCGCCTTATGTCCATTCTTCGTCTCTGGTTGAGATTCCGGTTCATGTTGAACTTGAGGATCGGCCTTATTTCCAGTTCAATTTCGCCCCCGCTTTTCCTAAAGGGCTTGGTCGCATCGCCTCCTATGAGGGAGTGTTGCATAACTGGAAGGTGGAATTCGACGCCTACCACCAATATGGATGCTGTTTTGTGCTGCAAGTGCGGCCCGAAATGATCGGAACACCGGGACGTATTTTCATTCTCGAAGAGCTTCTGCAACACATACTTCAACATGACGATGTTTGGCTCGCCACCGGTAGCGAGATTGCCTCTTGGACAGCACAGCAGGCAAGCACGCTCGAAACCGGGCATCCTCTAAACATCTTCGAACACTATCGTAAGGAACAGGGCCGTGACTGACCACCCGTCCGTAACGCTGGCGCGGAATGTCGCGGCTATGCGCTTTGCCGACTTTCCGGCAGCGACGATTCATAAGGCAAAAATCCATATCCTCGATACGCTGGGAGCGGCCATCGCAGGTATCACTTCCCTTGAGACGCAGACGGTATTGCAAGCCTTTGGTCTCGCCCACAACGGCGGAACCGGTCAAGCGCCGGTCTGGGGCACGACGCTGATGGTCGACAGCCGTACGGCTAGCTTTATCAATGGTGTCGCCGCACACGCATTTGAACTCGATGACAGTGGTGGCTGCGACCATTCAGGCGCTGTCGTGATGCCTGCGGTAATAGCAGCATTAGGTGAGGTTCGCGATACAGTCACAGGGCAGGATTTTCTGACCGCAGTTCTCGCTGGATACGAGGTGGGGCGACGAATGTTGGAAGCTAGCGGCGGTTACGAAAGTCACAACGAACTGGGCTGGCATTCCACCGGCACATGCGGGGCTTTCGCTGCCGCCGCTGCCACGAGCACACTTTTCGGTCTTGGTGCCGACCGGCATGCGTCGGCATTGGGCATCGCCGGTTCGTATGCAGGTGGCACGTGGGCGTTCATCCACGATGGTAGCCAGACCAAGAAACTGCATGCTGGTCGTGCTGCTGAAGGCGGCTTTATCGCTGCAAAGCTTGCTGCCTCCGGGTTCGGTGGTCCGCTTTCGGTACTGGATGCCACAGGTTGGGGTAATTTCTTTACGACCTTCTGTTGTAGCGAAGCCCGGGCCGGATCTGCTTAACGCTGATTTCGGACAGTTCTGGCGTGTCAACCGTTGCTCCATAAAGCCCTATGCAACATGCCGTGGCACCCATTCGGCTATCGACGCTATCGATAAGATTCTGACCAAACGCGGTATTGCGTCGCAGGAAATCGCTCGTATCGACGTGACGATGAGTGAGTTTCAGGCAGGCATGTGCGGTGGCAAGAACATAGCCAGCCGCTCCGACGCGCAGATGAGCGGCTTATGCGGTTGCTGCACGGCTCCAATATGGCAAGGTCGGGCTCGATGAACTCGAAAAGGAGGCATGGTCTGCCCCAGTAATAGAACAGTGGCTTGCACTCACCAATGTCGGAATTAATTCTGCCGTGGCTGCCAACGCAGAACCCACAATCGCGGTAACGCTGCAGGATGGTCGTATGTTCAGCGAGACGGTTGAGTTTCCATTGGGGGCATGGCCAATCCGATGAGCGACACTGCGGTCATGGCCAAATTCGAGGTGCTTGCCGGACGTGTTTTGCCAGAGGTGCGTTGCCGCGAGCTTTGCGATTTCGTCATGAACCTCGACGTGGTTCCCGATGCTCGACAGCTGCCTGCCCTTCTCGCCTTGCCCACGGGATCCTGACCCCGTCTGCGCCATTCTTCAGACAAGAGATGAGCCATATGAATATTCAGTATGCATCCCGTATGGACGGCATCAAGCCGTCGGCTATCCGCAGCTTGAATACCAATCCCGAGATGATTTTCTTCGGTGGGGATATCCCGATGGGGACATTTTTCCGTTCGATGCAATCAAGACTGCCTTCGATGAGGCTATAGTTAATTCAGGTCGTGAGGCGCTGCAGTACTCCTTTTCTGTCGGCTTGCCGAAGCTGCGCCAGCAGATCGCGGACCGCATGAAACAGGAGCACATCCATTGCACAATGGACAACATCCTGATCCTGCAGGGCGCACAACAGGGGCTCGATCTTGTGGCACGCCTGCTGATCGACAAGGGCGATGTCATCATTACTGAGGCTCCGACATTTCTGGGCGCGCTTAGTGCGTTCGCGGCTTGCGAACCGCAATATGAAACCGTGCCGGTAGATGATGACGGCCTCGACACGGACGCATTGGAGGCCCTTTTGCTGCGCCAACCTAATGCAAAACTACTTTATACAATTCCAGATTATCACAATCCGACTGGTGTCACTATGAGCCGGAGCGCCGAAAGGCCTTGATCCGGCTCGCAAATAAATACGGACTGATCATTCTGGAAGACACACCCTATCGCGAGGTGCATTTTGATGCGCCACCGCCGGTGCCGTTGAAAAGCCCGGATAAAGAGGGGCGTGTCATTTATCTGGGCAGCTTCTCAAAGATACTCTCCCCGGGCTGCGGCTTGGCTGGACTGTTGCTTCTGAAGAGATCATTCACAAACTAACGCTGCTTAAGCTTGGTGCCGATACCCAGTGCAGCACCTTGAATATGACCGCGATTTCCAATCTTCTGGAAACTTATGACTTGGAGAGACATATCGCAACGATCAGAAAACATTATAGGCGCAAAAGGAAGTTATGCTTGATGCGCTGTACAACAAGCTGCCGCGGGATATTCGTTTCACCGACCCTGCCGGTGGTCTGTTCACGGCTGACTTTCCCAGACGGTTTTGATGCACGAAAATTTCTGATTGACCACGCGATCCCGAAGTTCGAGGTTGGTTATGTTCCGGGTGACCCGTTTTATGCGAAACATCCCGAGATCAATCACGCGCGGATTAGCTTTTCTTCCGTCTCGCTAGGGAACATTGAACTAGGTATCGCGCGTCTGGAAGAAGCACTGCGGAATTATACCGCCTAGTAGCATCGTATTGCCAGTATATCGAAGGTCCGATAGGAAAAGAGGCGAGTTTGGGAAAGCTTTATTGTTTCCCGATTCCGAGTCGTAATCCGCGAATTTGCTGAGGGGCTTCAATGCCTATTTATGAGCTGGCAGCGCTTGGGGCTGCTATCTGCTGGGCGTTTACGGGCCTTATCTCGGCGGGACCTGCAGGCCATTTGGGTGCACTGACCTTCAATCAGGTACGACAGATATTCGTCAGCTGCCTGCTTGTCGTCTATGTGATCGCAACCGGAACGTGGCAACAAATCCATCCGGCAACGCTTTTCCGCTCATTCTTTCGGGCTTTATAGGCATCTTCCTTGGTGACACGATCCTCTTCGTGACCTTGAACCGCTTAGGGCCACGCCGGTCCGGAATTCTATTTGCGATGAATGCCCCTATTGCTGCCCTTCTGGGTTGGGTCGTGCTCGGTGAAAAGCTTACTACTTCGGTTGTCATCGGCATTGCTTTCACCATTCTGGGTGTATGCTTGGCGATATTTTTCAGCAACCGCCGAACCCAGATTCATCCCCGGGAAACGGTAAAAGGCTCTCTGGCTATTGGATTATTGTTCGGTTTGCTTGCCGCACTGGGACAAGCCGTAGGATCGATCATCGTGCGACCGGTTATGGCAACTGGGAATCGATCCATTTCTGGCCTCACTGCTGCGTGTGGGAACAGCAGCCTGTTGCCTCAGCTTCGTCTCGATGTTTCCAGTCGCAGCCTTTCGTCCACGTAATCCGCTGACATGGCAGGTAACCGCCATGACTGCATTTTCCGGTTTTCTGTCACTCGCCATGGGAATGACGTTGCTGCTCTTTGCCTTGTCAGGTGGGGAGACAGGCGTGGTCTCGACGATCTCGGCAACGACGCCTGTCATTATCCTTCCGCTGTTGTGGCTGCGAACTGGACAACGTCCCGCAGCCGGAGCTTGGTTAGGGGCCTTGTTTGTGGTCGCCGGTCTGGCGTTCATCATGTATTGATGGTTCAGTCATAGACAATCGGGTTGTGTCGCTTTGAATCGCGAACGAGCCGTTGCGACCAAAAAATACGCTTACAGACGGATTAAAACGCACGACCGGTGTTGATGCTGGATACAGTAAACACGGGAGGTCGTCATGGTCCGACCATTCGCTATCATAATGGTTCTGGCTGCCATGCCGATCTCATCACATGCCGACACGTTCGGTATCGCCGGCGGGCATTATACCATTCAGCAATCGTCACTCATCGCCTTCACTGTGAGCCGGTCGGCGGTGGCGGTCTCAGGGGCTCATTTGGCGAGTTCACCGGCAATCTCGAGCTCGACGCACAGGATCTCTCGGGTCCTCCGTATCGTTTCGGCTCCGTCCCGCAAGCGTCGATGCAAGGCAACCCCGTATCACGGACTTTCTGAAGTCTTCCGCAGTCTTCGATGTGCGTAACTATCCGGTTCTGACTTTTAAATCGACCCGTATTACACAAACGGGCCCCCGCACGGCCCGGATCGACGGGATGTTGACAGCGCGGGGTAAAACCCATGGTGAGACATTCTTTGCGGCTCTTGTCGGCAACGATGCGAGAACCGTTACATTTCACGTGACAGGCGATGTGCTCCGTTCCCCATACGGGATGGATATTGGCACTCCGATCTATTCCAACGTGGTCAAATTCGAGATGAATTTGCGCGGAGCAAAATAATGTTGCCGGTTGCGGATTAATTTCAAGGGCGCGGTGTTGTTGTGAATGGAGGCAACGACAACACAGCAAAGGAGGATTATCATGTGCCGATCGACAATACTTTTTCGTAGCCGCCACTCTTGTGACTGGCTTGCCGTTAGTTGCGCATGCTGAAGATTACGCATCGGGAACCATAAAACGATGAAAACGGCGAAAGGAGAGGTTCTCACGAACGCCGAGGGGATGACGCTTTACGTCTTCGACAAGGACACCAAAGGGACATCCAACTGTTACGACGATTGTGCGAAGAAGTGGCCGCCACTGAAAGCCGACGGAAAGGCGACTGGTGGTGAAGAATTCAGTCTTGTTGCTCGCAAGGACGGTACGAAGCAATGGGCCTATGAAGACAAGCCTCTCTATCTTTGGCAAGGCGATCAAAAGCCGGGCGACGTTTCTGGCGATGGTGTCGGTGGCGTCTGGCATGTCGCAAAGGATTGAGAAAGCCGGGTAAAAGACATGACGCGCTTCCCGGATGAAATGGAAGAATGTGTTCCGGCACTCCGGCGGTACGCCCGGGCGCTGACACATGACGCCGACCGGGCAGACGACCTCGTTCAGGATTGTCTGGAGCGCGCCATTCGAAAGCGTAGTCTTTGGCAACCTTCCGGCCCCTTGCGTGCATGGTTGTTTCGAATGCTTATCAATCTTTGGCGAAATGAATTGCGTCACAGGAAGCGCGCCCCGGATAATGCGCCGTTATCGAGCGTCATGACAGAACCGCAGGTTGCCAGCGCATCTCCCTCTCGGCTCGTTTTTGCCGAAACTGTGCGCGCGATACAGTTGCTGCCTGTCGAACAACGCGAAGCGCTTTTGCTTATCGCTATCGAGGGTATGACTTACACGGAAGCCGCTGACGTCACGGATATTCCGCTCGGCACGCTGATGTCGCGGTTGGGGCGTGCACGGGCTACATTACGCAGGCTTACAGAGGAGACAGGTACGCAATTGAGGGTCGTGAAATGAAGAGCAATCTGATCAGCGACACCGAATTGCAGGCTTATGTCGACGGCTTTTTAAGCGAAGAACGCCGTCAGGCAGTGGAGGCCGAACTTTTATGCAATCCCTCCTTGCAGTCGGAGGTTGCTATCTGGCAAAGGCAGAATGAGACGTTGCGGGCGTTATATGCTCAAGCTTTGGACGAACCGCTGCCCCCGCGAATTCTCCCTGACAATGTCAACAAGCGGGTTCTTGTGGCACGGCAAAATGGTGGCGCATGGCGGCAGCTGCGGTGTTTCTGGCCGCGCTAGGAGGGCTTGGCGGTTGGTTCGGGCGCGATCTTTCGGGTGGCGCATTGACGCCACCATGGCCACTCGCAAGAGAGGCTATGGTGGCCCACAGCCTTTACGCCAGCGAGATCGTGCATCCTGTGGAGGTGAAAGCCGAGCAGGAGCAACATCTTTCAGCCCGGCTCTCCAGACGGCTTGATCGCACCCTTAATGTCCCCGATTTGCGGGCGGAAGAGCTTTCTCTCGTTGGTGGACGCCTGCTGCCTGCTCAGGGCGGACCAGCCGCGCAGCTGATGTATGAAGATCCGGAGGGCAAGCGCGTCACTCTGTTCATCGTACCGTCGGACGATATGAAGGAGACATCCTTGCGTTATTTGTCTCAGAATAATCTGGAAGCGCTTGTATGGACAGACAATGCCATCAGTTGTGTGCTTGTCGGAGACATGCCACGTGCACGTCTCCAGAAAATTGCCTTGAGTGCCTATAAGCAGTTCGAATGAAACAGGTTTAAAGCCTTTCGGAAAGATTGTGATGTGGCGCAATACTGAAACCACATACGGAGTTGTGGCGCAGCTTCTACATTGGCTGATTGCCTGCCTGTTTGTTCTTCAGATCGGTCTCGGCTTTCTCACACAGGCAACGGATTCTGATCCGGCACTCCAGTTCAGGCTCTATCAGTGGCACAAATCACTTGGCTTCGCGATTTTGGGTTTGGCGCTCGTCCGGGTGCTTTGGTTTGCAGCGAGCATTCACCCCGTGTCCTACAAGAATACGAACCGGTTGGAGGTGCTGCTTGCGGGGGCCACTCATCGAATACTTTTAGCAATGACTATCTTGCTTCCACTCACCGGATGGGCTGTCGTGTCTTCTTCGCCTCTCGATATACCGAGCTACGTCTTTGAATTGTTCGTCATGCCGAATTTGCCGTTGATTGTCTCAGACGCCGACGAAGCGTTCTGGTCGTGGCTGCACACCGCATTCGTTTATGGCACCATCGTTGTTGTCGCGCTGCATGTTATCGCAGCGCTTCATCACCATCTTATCCGGCACGATGGCACTCTGCGAAGAATGGCGAGCTTTCCATCGCGTTCATCTAAAAATAACGCCATGTCCCGGTCGCATCGCAACAAGTCCTCATAAAAAGATTGAGGGTGATCAACTGTCAGTCCGTCAAGAGGTGATGGGGCAGTACGGTAAGCGGCGATGTCAACCGCTTCCCGGTGCTGCCCGTCTACGAAGCAGATGAATGCTTCCAAATTTCCGGGCATAAAAGGTTGGCTTCAGGCTTACCGTGGTTCAATGGTTTTCCGTATCTGGATGCCCAAGCGCTGGGTGATCAGACTCCAGCCGGACAGGCGGATGGCGTTATTTTGGATGAGGATGTATCGGATCAACCCAATAAACCTCCTCAGGATCTTCTATCGGATCGACGTCGGTGATGTTCACGACAACCGCTTCGTTGTCGGATCGAACCAAAACACTTCAACACGTTGTCAGGATCGGCGTTTATCTCCTGATGAGGAACATAGGGCGGTACAAAGATAAAATCGCCCGGTCCTGCTTCGGCCACGTATTCCAGATGATCTCCCCATCGCATCCGCGCTTTGCCTCGAAGAACAAAAATGACGCTTTCCAGTGCGCCATGGTGATGTACGCCAGTCTTCGCATTAGGCTCGATTGCGACCGTCCCTGCCCAGATTTTCTGCGCTCCAACGCGCGCGTGATTGATCGCAGCCTGACGAAACATACCCGGCGTTTGCGCAGTATTCGGATCGAGCTGGTCTCCTTTGATCACGCGTACGCCGTCGTGCTTCCAACGATCCGAATGTTCATGATGATTGTCACCCATGATTTACTCCCGGCGCAGATCAAAAGGTTCAGATACTGAACCGCATGCTCGACCAGTCTCCATTTTCCGTCAAGACATCGCATCTAATGATAATGATGGTAGCTCTTGTGAAGAAAGTTCTCGAGCAACACAGCGCGCTTGGCCATGTTCTTGTAAGGCATGTATTCAGAGTATTATTGCCACATCAGATAGACGTGGATTAGAGGATGACGTAAAGCAAGGATTATATTTCTTTCTATTGCCGTTGAGAAGATCAGTGAACGTAATAGCATCAAGTTCCACCAGAATGCGTTCCAAGTCTTACGTGGTTGTGTTGCTCGTTTTGGGTTTCACGCATCTTTTGAACGACTTGATGCAATCCCTGATTTCTGCGTCTTATCCGATCCTCAAAGATGCCTATGCGCTCGACTTCGTGCAGATCGGGATGATCACTCTAACTTTCCAGATAGCTGGGTCTTTGCTTCAACCAGTCATTGGAATGGTTACCGACAAACGGCCCGCGCCTTTTTCGCCGGTAGTTGGTATGATGTTCACGCTTTCTGGACTGGTGAGTCTGGCTTTCGCGCATAGTTATGCGGTGATACTGGTCTCCGTGGCGCTGATCGGCATCGGATCTTCGATTTTCCATCCAGAAGCCACGCGGATGGCTCGATATGCGGCGGGAGGACGCCGGGGCTTGCACAGGGTATTTTTTCGGGTTGGCGGGCAGGCAGGCGGTTCACTTGGACCTGTCCTTGCGGCATTGATACTGGTGCCGTGGGGGCAGCAAAGTCTTGCCCGGTTTGCAGTATTGGCATTGCTCGCGATGTCGCTCCCGGTCTGGATTGGCAGTAAGCAGAATGAAATTCGTGCGGCATTCACTGCGGTGCGGGCAGGGGCGAGCGCAGGTGGTGAATCCGTCCGTCACGCACCCGCCACAATCGCAATCGGGTTGGTCGTATTGACCCTTCTGATGTTTACAAAGAATGCATATGGCGAAAGCTTTCGCTCATTTTACACGTTCTATCTTATGGACAAATTCGGACTGTCCATTCCTTCTGCCCAGATGATGCTTTTTTATCTTTCTTATCTCCTCTGCTGCAGGGGCATTGATTGGTGGCATCGTGGGAGATCGGATAGGCCGCTACAAGATCATCTGGATTTCCGTGCTGGGGCCCTTGCCACTGACATTGATGCTTCCTTATGTCGATCTTTTCTGGACAGGAGTTCTCACCGTTTTCATTAATCTAATTATGGCGAGTGCGTTCGCATCGATCCTCATCTATGCGATGGAACTCTTGCCAAATCGTATCGGGCTTATTGGTGGCCTCTTCTATGGCTTGAATTTCGGGCTTGGCGGTATCGCTGCTGCAATCACGGGTATGCTCGCGGATCAATATGGCGTGGAAACCGTTTATCGGTTGTGCTCTTACCTCCCATTATTTGGACTTCTGGCGTGGTTTTTGCCCAAAATTCATGAGCCCCAATCGGATCACTGATAGACTTATCGTGCGTGATCAACATTAGAGCGCCGATCTGATTAGGTCGACGCTCTAACTATTTGTTCTAATACGCACTTTTTCCCGATGCCGTTAGATGCTGCGCCGGGGACGACGAATGGCTCTTACTTTTCCACTGCTTCCGCCGCCGCAGAAAAAAGGTCGCCGCCATCGGACTCAAGCCCCGATACTCCGGTCCCATCCGGCATGTTCAAGCGTTCAAGCACGGCACCTGTTTTCTGATCGATACGGCGAATATCGCTCCCGGTGTTTTCCCACGTACCATGCCAAAGTTCGCCGTCAACCCGGGTGACACCGGTGACGAACCGATCGGATTCGATCGTGCGCAGGACTTCTCCGGTCTCGGGAACCACCTGATGTATTTTGCGACCGCGATGCTGTCCGACCCAGAGCGATCCCTCTGCCCATGCCGGGCCGGAGTTTCCGCCACCGCCGGGCGCCGGGATTGTGGAGACAACCTCGCCGGTCACGGGGTTGATCTTGCGGATCATGGTATCGCCGATCTGGAACAGGTGCTCGCCGTCGAATGCAGTTCCCGCATCGGCGGCGACGTCGAGTGAACGCAGTATTTCTCCGCTTTCCAGATCAAGGGCGTTCAGTCTGTTGCCCGTTGCGAACCAGACTTGATTGCCGTCAAAGCTGACCCCGGCCACGTCATCTGCATCGGGGAAGGGGCCATACTCGCGGATGATTTCAGCGGCTGAATGTTTCATGTCTTTATCCTAGCTGTAAATCCGCGTAGCGGGAAGCAACAAGCTTGTCGGGAATCGGTACGCCCGATGCGATCCAGCGACACGCCCTTCCGCGCCCGAACGCTTCGGCCTTGCCGTCCCGGGCAAGCTCTTCGAGTGCTCGCTGCACCGTACGCGGGCTCACATTCAACGCCAGCGCCAATGCCGAACTGGACCGGGCTTCTCCATCGCCCAGCAGAGCAAGGACTTCGGCACGGCCGCCTTCTACGTGCGGCAGCAGCACAGCGACATTGCGCGTGGTGTAAGGTTGCAGAACAAACCCATCCTTGGTTGCATTCAGTGTCGCCAGCGGTTTGATGGCCTCACGCAGCCGGGCAACTTCAACACGCAGGCGCGCGCGGTGTGACGCATCAGCTTGCCGCGCTTTGAAAGCGCGTTTGAGAAGCGTCTCACGTGCTATATCCTTCGGCCAAGCTTCCGCTAGAGCGCGCATGAGTTTGAGCAGTACCGGACGGGTGGTGAGTGGAACTATTGTTGTCCCTCCACGCACCACATTGCGACAGGTGTCCACTATGAGTGTATCGGAGGCCAAAAGCCTTTCGATGTCTTCGAGATGGAGCAAGCGCTCTTTGCCACAGGTTACCAAGCGAGCTGCTGGCGCGCCGAATGCTTGTGCCGCCCGATCGACCTCGGTCGAGAGCGCTGGAATACGTGCGTCTGTGGCTGCTTGCCTTGCCCGTTCCAGCGCCGCTTTCGCTGGCGCTGTTTTGACGCGGCGGATGGCTATGCCAGCCGCCACCAGTTCGCGACCGGCCAGCGACGCGCGAGACAGAGCGCTGTCATCCAATTGAATGAGCAATGCTTCGGCTTCATCAAGGCGACCGATCAGGAGAAGGTGCCGGGCTTCGAGATAGCCGGCGTGGGCCGCGTTGCCGCGGTCACCGAACGCTTGAAGTGCCGACCGGGCTGCATTGAGCCTTTGTAATGACCGACCGAGATCGCGCGAAACAAGTGCGATTTCTGCTTCGGCAACGGCGCAACGCGCACGGGCTACGATTTCTTTAGAGCCGAAGCTGCGCGCCGCGCTTCGCAGCAGTCTTCTGGCACGCACGAAGTCGCCGAGTTGCGCCATTGCTATGCCACGCAATGCCCGCGCTGGCGGATCGTCGCGTAATGCAACTCTTTTCAGGGCAGCGAGGGGGTCGCCTGCCGAGAGCGTTTGCAGCGGCGGCAATCAGCAGGTCCATTGAAATCCCGTCACACTTGTAACTCTCACTCACCCCTCCATCTGAGCTAGCTTCATTGTATCGCAACGGCTGGAAACGGCAATTCAATGGGAGAAGCAGAAATGCCAATGCGCACCGTAACAGAAAAAGTTGGTTCGCCATCCGGGCTGACGAGTGATGCGTCCGGTTGGATTGGGCTCGCCGCCACCCCGACATTCGCGCTGATGATGGCATGGATTTCTGCGGTCGGCTCGCAGGACATCACGATGTGTTCTGGCGCATCGACCTTCGCCTCCGTCAACAGTATGGCCGTGATGTACGTGTTGATGAGCCTCTTTCACCTATCGCCGTGGATGAAGCTTTTTACTGCCAGTTTCCAACTCCCCAATACCAAACTATAGGAGACTCACAATGCAACATGCTGTTGTTTCACACGAGGATTGGCTAGCCGCTCGCCGGGACTTTCTGAAAGCGGAGAAGGAGTTGACACGTCTTTGCGACAAGGTTGACCAGCAGCGGCTCGCCTTGCCGTGGGTGCGCATCGACAAGAAATACGTTTTCGACACGCCGGACGGCTCACGCACGCTGGCCGATCTCTTCGATGGCCGGTCCCAACTTCTGGTGCAGCATTTCATGTTCGCGCCGGGATGGAAGGAAGGCTGCCCCAGTTGCTCCTTCATGGCTGACCACACCGATGGTATGAACAAGCACCTTGCGCATCACGACGTCACCATGATCGCCGTCTCCCGCGCCCCGCTTGCCGACATTGAACGTTACCGCGAGCGTATGGGCTGGCAGTTCAAGTGGGTGTCGTCCTTCGGTACCGACTTCAACTACGATTTTCGAGTAAGCTTCACACCTGATGAAGTCGCCGGCGGAAAAATCGACTACAACTTCGGCGAATGGAGGGAAGTTGGCGAAGAATGGCCGGGCGTCAGCGCCTTTTACAAAGACGGTTCGGGCGAGGTCTTCCGGACTTACTCCACTTATGGACGCGGCGTCGAGGTAATGATGGGCACTTACAATATGCTCGATCTTGCTCCGAAAGGTCGCAACGAAGCCGGAGGAATGGACTGGGTTCGCCGTCACGATCGCTACGGGCAATCGCTCCAGAACGCATAATGACCGGATGGCCGCGGGAAAATGAAGCATGAGCCGGAATTCGTTGGAGTTCCGGCACTTGCCTCTTTGCTGTTATGGCATGCCTGCAGGACAACGTAACAACGGAACGCAGCATAAATTGGGATATTGCCGGAACGCTTGGATATCAGTTCTGGGACAATCTATTTGCTGTTGCAGGTTATCGCGCACTTGGTTTCGACTATAGTCACGACGGTTTCGTTTACGATGTAGTTCAAAAAGGACCTAGGGCTAGTGGTGCATTTTTAATAAGATACCGAAGTTCGAATGAACCATTGAAATCAACGTCAAGCCCGGTCAATCAATGCGCTATGGACTATTGGTCACCCATAGCGCATCGCCTACGATTTCGAGAGGCGGCTATCAGCGCTCAAGTCTTGATGGTGTTTCTCCCGCCGACAAAGCTGAACTAGCCGTCATTTCCGAAAGCATCGAAATCAAAGTACTTGTCGTTGATTTCCTTATATTTTCCGTTGGCCCGGATTTCCTTGATCGCTTCGTTGAACTTTGAAACCATTTCCGGACGTCCTTTTTTATAGCGGCTCCAACACCAGCACCGTGATATTGTGCCACCGGTGGATATGTACCGATCATCTTGCAGCAGGCACCTTCCGGCGTCTTGAGCCACTCTGCCAGCGACACGCTGTCATCATTAATGGCATCAAGACGACCGTTCACGAGGTCCAGTTTGAATTCCTGAGAGGTCGGATAAGCTTTCACCGTGCTGTCGGTGAAATAGGCTTCTGCATAGTTTGCATGGGTCGTTGAGCCTTGCACACCGATAGTCTTGTCAGCAAGGTCGTCTTTGGTGACGCCCTTGATGTCCGAATCCTTCAATGCCACCATTCCGGGAGGCGGGTTGAAGTACTTGTTGGAAAAATCGACCTGCTTCTTCCGTTCCTCGGTGATCGACATGGAAGCAATAAATGCATCAAACTTCCCGGACTGAATGGCGGGGATAGCGCCATCCCAATCCTGAGCGACAATTTCACATTGCGCCTTCATCTGATCGCAGAGCGCTTTGGCGATTTCAACCTCGAAACCGGCGAGCGTTCCATCTGCCAACTGATAGTTCATCGGCGGATTGGCACCCTCAGTGCCGATGATGAGCTTCAAAGGCTCTTCACCATAAGCCATGCCTGTTGCTAAAGAAAACGTCATCGCGAGTACTGACGGCGTGAGTGCTGCTGTTTTTAAATAGTTCATGGCTTCCTCCCATTTTGTTTAGATTTAAATAGAGATCGGGTATGAAAAGATTTTTTATTGGATTGATTTATTTGTCTGAATGAAAGTATTCTATTGCGTATTGTGCGTAGAGGGCTGCACCCTTGAAAAGAACATCTTCATCAATGTTGAATTTCGGATGGTGGTGGGGATAAACGGCACCTATTGCTTCGTTACGCACACCGATAAAAGCAAAGACACCCGGGTAGATTTTCAGGAAGTCGGCGAAGTTCTCCGAAGCCATGATCGTATTGAAGCTTGTGCAGTCATTCTCCAGACCGAGAGCCTCGATGGCGCGGTGAGCAACATTGCTGCATGCAGGATCGTTGGTGACGGCTGAAACGCCGCCGCTGAAAATGATTTCTGCTCGTGTACGATAAGCATCGGCTGTGTTTGTTATTGTCCGCTTCAGCGCTTCTTCGAGATAATTCATTGTCTCAGGGCGCGTTGCACGCATGGTGCCAGAGACTCTGACCTTGTCTGGAATGACATTATCTGTATTGCCGCCGCAGATACTGCCAAAAGTCAGCGCGACAGGTTCCGTGGGTTCGAATTCACGGCTGACGAGTGCTGCGCAATTCATAATAATCGCTGCCGTCGCGATAATGGGATCGACGCCTCTGTTGGGATAAGCGCCGTGTGTTCCCACGCCATGGATCGTGAGGTCAATTGATTGTCCTGCAGCCATTCTAGGGCCAGCCTCAATGGAGATTTTGCCGGTCTCCAACTCAGACCAGAGATGAATGCCCAACACGCTTTCAACTCTGTATCTGGCAAGTTCTTTCAGAATGTCGTCCGTTCCCTCGCCAACTTCCTCGGCTTGTTGAAAGCATAGCTTGACCGTCCCATGAAGCTGATCGCGAGCGTTGACGAGAACTCGCGCGGCGCCCAGCAACATCGCGACATGTCCATCATGACCGCAGGCGTGCATCACGCGAAACACTTCAGATCTGTAATCGAGGTGAGGGTTGTCTTCTTCGATTGGCAATGCATCCATGTCGGCACGCAAAGCAACGACCCGTTCGCTCTGCGACCCGACGATTGTTGCCACAATCCCAAATTCGCCGACTTGGGTATACGGGACGCCGATTGCATCAAGCTCGTCCCTGATGCGCGCAGAAGTACGTCTTTCATTCAAGGAAAGCTCAGGATGTCTGTGAAACTCCTGCGCAGTTCGCGCATATAGTTTTGCTCGCTTTGAGCCAGTTCAACGTTTTCAGTTCCGCCCCCGCACCATTTGTCGTCCCTGACTACCCTTTGATAAATCTGCCCGCGAACAATCGGTACAGACCCAAACCCTGCGTGAGTGACGGGGCGCAATCAGTCGAATATCTGCGTGCGCTATGCCCCGCTTTTGTGTTCCCGCTTGACCGTCGAGGCTGTCATATCTCCCGCCGCACTTCATCCGGTAAAATGCCGTCTTGGCAGGCATCATGCCTAAATCTGCCGTCATATTGTCGGAGGCTGCCATCCATAGATAAGCTGCAGGTTTTGTAGGGGCAGGTCTGTCGATGTTAGCTAACATTGTTCGGTTGACAAAACTGCTGAGGCTACAGCAACCGGTGCGAGGAATCGTTTTGGGGTACGGGTCTGTGCTCATTAAAGAAGGCTGTACTAATCGGGCGGCAAAGTATTCAACGATGCCGCAGTGCAACGTTTCTGATTGCGATATCGCTCGTCAGATGTCAGGCCTCATGCCATCAGGAAGGATGAGGTCGCTCTGTCAGAATGCTGCGTGCGCTGCGGTTATAACATCGATGTGCTGTATTTCACTGACAGGCAGGCCCTCAAACTCGACAAAATGGCGATGCCGGACATTGTATCCAGTCTTCGCTATCCGCTGAATGGCGCTTTTCGCAGCTATGAAGTTTAGTCACTTCCGGCAGACGCGGTCTATACCGGTAAATTGCTTTCCAAACGCTCCGGCAAGCGGAACGCAAAGCCTGTGGCTATCGATGAGATGAACCTGACACCAGCCATCAGCCAATATTGAAAAGCGATGAAGGAACGTGTTGACACATTGCCCGTTGATAACCGGGGCAGGCTTTTCGGTGAACAGGTTAGGCGAGAGGTCCCGGTCAATCAGATGATGGGGATTGTCATGAATGGCAGTCAGGTTCACTACGGTTTTGGACTGTTTCACCGAACAATGGAGAGCCCGCTGATGAAGCGTGACCTGCTTCTTACGGCCTTCTTTTCGAACATGATTGCGCACGCTTTCTGGATTATATGCGGGACCAGCAGCGCGAACCCATCATGGGCGAGTCGCTCAATAGGGGCCGCAGCATCAATGTTAGCTGTCTCCGGCGCTTTAAGCTGTGTAACGGTTGCTCTGAGCATGATGTGACAGACGCCTTCCAAAGGTGAAACATTGTCCGGCATTTGAGATTCTGAGTTTTCTTGTGGGGAGAGCCTTGTTTCTTCCCACGATAAAGCTAATCATCAACGCAGCAGTTTCTTTGACCCCGAAGATGAAGTTCGATCATTGCTATGAGGAAGGTGAAAATCCATGACCTCGGTAAAGCAGTATGTGATTCAATTTGCGTTGATGTTGGGCGTTTTCTCTCTAGGCCTCATTGATGTTTCCCATGCCCAGTTTCTTGATTCTTTCAAAGCTCGAAATACAATAACCGCAGATGCCGTAACGCGGACGCCAGTCGGAACCCGTGTGTTGCTCGCCGGTTCGATCAAAAGCAATGTCAGAAGGGCTCAGTATGTTTTTCAGGATCATACCGGAAGAACCCGAGTTCGGATCGAGCGCGAAGTCTGGCGTGGGAGAGAAATAAATACAAAAACAAGATCGAACTTCGGGGTCGTGTCGAAAACGACGTCAGGGGAAGGTTCATCGACGTATATTACTTCAAGATAGTCGAATAGTTGGTTTGAGTAACTGATTTAATCGGGAGTTGCTATGTTTAGACTGGGTGGAAAATATCAGCATCTCATTCACGGTGACAGCTGCGGTTGCTCCAATCCGATACTGCAACAGGTTTCCCGGCGACTGGACCGATTATCGCGAAGACATTTTCTTGCAGGTGCGGCAGCGACTGCTGCGACAACGATGATTGCAGATCGTTCTTTCGCACAGTCTCCCAAAATTCTCCTGACGCGAGCGCGGCTTTTCGACGGCAGGGCGGACGCTCTGAAATCCGGTGTGCAGGTTCTGGTCGAGGGCAATCGCATCGCAGCTGTCGATACGACAAACAGTGCTCCACCCGAAGGGGCAACAGTCATCGATTGCGGAGACCGCGTATTGATGCCGGGCCTGATCGACGCGCACTGGCACGCCGTCTATGCGGCGGTGCCACTGCCGGTGCTTCTGGAGGGAGATCTGGGTATAATTTTCGCAGCATCTACGGCAGAAGCAGAACGCACACTTCTGCGGGGCTTTACGACAGTGCGCGATATGGGTGGACCAACGTTTTCATTCAAGCGCGCGATCGACACGGGGATCATCGCCGGTCCGCGCATCTTTCCCGCAGGCGCGATGATAACGACGACCGGCGGTCATGGTGATCTCAGACTGCCAACGGAAATTCCGCGCGATGGCAGCAAACTCAGCACCGGTGAATTGATGGGGGCTGCAGCAATCGTCGATGATGCAGGCAGCTTGAAGCTTCGTGTGCGCGAGCAACTGTTGCAGGGCGCTTCGCAGATCAAGATCGTTGCTGGCGGCGGTGTTTCCTCGCCCCGCAGTCCGCTCGACATGTCAACATTCAGTGAGGACGAAATTCGCGCGGCGGTCGATGTGGCAAAGGACTGGAACACCTACGTCACAGTTCATGCCTATGCGTCGAATACGGTCCAGCGGTCCATCAGGGCCGGTGTAGCATGTGTAGAACATGCACATCTGATGGATGAGGAAACTGCGCGTATGTTTGCAGAAAAGAATGTCTGGTTGAGCATGCAGCCTTTCCTGACGATGGAGGATGCGGCGTCACAGACGGGGGGGGGGCGCCGAACGGATTCAGCAGCTTTTCGCAGGCACGCCAAGGATTTACGAGTTCGCGCGCAAATATGGGATCAAGACAGCTTGGGGTTCCGACGTTTTGTTTTCACCCGCATTGACCCCGCGCCAGAATTTCATGCTGACCCATTTGAGCCAATGGCATTCGAACGCGGAGGTGCTTCGTGCAGCTACATCGGTCAATGCGGAATTGCTCGCGCTTTCCAATCTGCGCAATCCTTATCCCGGCAAGCTCGGCCTTGTAGAACCCGGCGCTTTCGCCGATCTTCTGGTTCTGAACGAAAATCCGCTCGACGATATTCACGTGCTTGAAAAACCGGAGCAGACGTTGGCGGTCGTCATGAAAGACGGTCAGGTTCACAAGAATACCCTGAACGCATAACTTGTTTTCATTTTTGACGGCGGGGAGGATTTATGCTGAAGGTTGGCAATGCAACCCTGACCCTGATCGCGGGATGCGTACTGATTGCATTGCTTTATTATGGCAGGGCCGTAATTGCGCCCGTCGTTTTGCGCTGTTCATCATTATGCTCGTCTGGCCGGTTCAGCGCAGACTTTCATCGATCCTGTCGCGCTATCTCGCATTGGTGATCACGTTTCTTCTGGTGGTTTTCCTTCTGCTCGGTTTTGGATGGCTGATTGCATGGACAGTCGGACAGGTCGGTCGCCGCATATTGATCGACGCAGTTCGGTATCAGCTCCTCTATGAGCAGTTCACAACGTGGCTTGATGGGCATGGCATCGCGGCATCAGTTCTGTGGTCGGAGAATTTCAGCGTAAGCTGGACTTTACGTACGCTCCAATCAATAGGAAGCCGCCTCAACAACACATTCAGTTTCTGGCTCGTGGCGCTGGTCTATGTTCTGTTGGGGCTTGCCGAAACTGACGAGTTTCGCGCGCGGATCAAACAGTTGAAAAATCAGGAGGCTGCAAATTCATTCCTGCGCGCCAGCCAGTCAGCGGCCGCAAAATCCGGTTCTACATGCTGCTCAGGGGCCTGATGAGCCTTGCAACGGGCTCACTTGTCTGGCTTCTGACCCGTTTGATCGGCTTGCCATTCGCCGAAACACGGGGATTTGTCGCGTTCATCCTGAACTTCATCCCTTTCCTTGGGCCGCTGATCGCTACGCTTTTCATTACCGCGTTTGCCTTCACGCACTTTGCCAATTGGCAATGGGTGCTCGCAGTCTTTGTCGGTTTGAACATCATACAGTCCGTCATCGGAAGCGTGATAGAGCCTCGATTGACGGGAAAGACAATTTCCCTGTCGCCATTTGCAACGCTCTTTTCCGTGTTCGCACGGGGCTCGCTCTGGGGTGTCTTCGGAGCTTTTATCGGCGTTCCGATCACGATCGTTGCCCTGACTTTCTGCGCGCAATACTCCGCAACAAGCTGGTTTGCGGAAATATTCGGCTTTTCCCGCGAATAACGTTCAAAGCTTTACGATGGAAGAACCAGTAATCGGGCCTCAAGCGGGTGCCTTGACCTTTCAAGATGCAGCCTATGTAATATCTGGGAATGGGCATAATCAAAATGGGAAGGATATTTCTATGAGAACGATCCTGTACAGTGTCTTGACGATGGCCGTAATTGGCGCCACTGCGAGCGGGTGCACAACCGACGAAAGAAGAACAGCCGGCTATGGTGTTGGCGGTGCCGCGATTGGCGGGCTTGCCGGAGCTGCCATTGGAGGTGACACGCGTGGCGCGCTCACCGGCGCAGCCATCGGTGCAGCCGCAGGTACGCTCGTAGGCGTCGCACAGACCCGTAATGGCGTTCAGTACTGCCGCTATCGCGATCAGCACGGCCGTATTTACGAAGCACGTTGCCGCTAGAGCATGTCTTCCGCAAACGGGAACCGGTTTCGGGATAGAGACTTGCGGTCCTGATACGGCTGTGCCGCATCTATGCATTGGATATCTGGAGCGTCTCTCGATCTGATTGTATCAGACAGGCGCTCCAAAAGCTTGTTTTCGTGATATTTTCCCGAACCTGCTCATCCGCTTCGGGACTTTTTTTATGCCTGTCGCCAATCATGAAACCGGCGAACAGTTTCGGCTTGTGAGTTGTGGTTCTTTGTTACTTTGGAGGGGAACATGAAGCTGCATGCGGTCGGCGCTTTTCTTGCATTCACTGCCATCTTCACGATTGGAACCGTTGCAGGGACGGTTCCCGCTTTCAGTCAAAACCAGTCGATTACCGTCGGAGTTCGGATAAACAACGGCCATAGGATACGCTGTTCCGAAGGTACCAGATTGCTGAGAATGCGTGGTTTTCGGAATGTCCGCGCCCTTGATTGCCGTGGCAGTCATTTTCTGTATCGAGCTGATCGGTCTCGTAGAACCTACGATGTCACGGTGCGGGCGAGAGACGGAAGAATAACAAATGTTCGTACCGTGAGATGGCGTCGCTGATCCATGTGATGTCCTTATTTCAGGCTTTTCGAGGAAAGGAGCAAGGTTGTGTCCGAACTGGTTGTTATTGGATTTGATACGGTGGGAGAGGCGGATGCTGTTCTTTTGAAGCTCAATCAGCTTCAGAAAGAATATCTCGTCGACCTTGAGGACGCGGTGATTGTCGTGAGGGATGAACAAGGCAAGGTTCATCTCAAGCAAAAATATAATCTGCCCGCCATGGGCGCTGGATCGGGGCTCCTTTCCGGTGCGATCTGGGGTGGATTGGTGGGGCTTATTTTCCTCAATCCACTTGCCGGCATGGCGCTTGGTGGCGCTGTAGGGGCAGGTGCTGGAGCCTTGTCCGGCTCGCTCGCCGACTACGGTATTGATGACAAGTTCATCGTGTCTCTTGGAGAAACCATCCCGGAGAACTCGTCCGCCTTGTTCGTTCTCCTGCGCAAAATTCAGTGGGACAGGGTCATGGCCGATTTCCCCGACCTGCGTGGCCGGGTACTGAAAACGTCCTTGTCTCTCGAGCAGGAGCAGCGCCTCAAGGAAGCACTCGAAGGAGCGTTGCCGACAACCTCATAATGTGGTGTTGCCCTAAACCCGGCGATGCTGCACCATCGTGACAACGTGGCCGTTCTGCCTCGATTCTCGAGCGAGGGCATGATTTGAAGCTGATTTTCACCCTTGCATTTGTTCTGCTTATCGCAACGGGATGTGCCGGAAACAGAGCTGTCACTGGTCTGGGAATAGATGTGGCTTGCCAGACCCATTCCAAAGCGGTGGTTCCGTTTACGGTCGCGACGGTACGAGAGCGAATTGACGATCCCAGTATCGCCTATTCCCGCAACAGATCCCCGCTACTGAACTTTTCGACGATTGACGTACACATCCCGGAAATGCACCGTGCGGGAAACGTAGAAACCGCGTCGGTCAGGCCTGATCCCCGAAGGAATTTCATGGCGTCGAACTATGCACCGTTGCCTGATCGACAAGCTACGGTCCGGGAGTTGGACCGGCAGCTGGCAAGCCGCCCGGCGGCGCAGCGTGAAATATTCGTTTTTGTCCACGGCTATAACAACAACTTTGCCGAGGGACTTTTCCGTAATGCGCAGATTGTCCATGACTATGATGTCTCTTCGGTGCCTGTTCATTTTTCATGGGCGTCGGCTGCGGCCTTTACACGCTATCTCTATGACCGTGACAGCGCGATCATCGCACGCAGGGGATTGGCTGAAACACTCGAAATCGCGGCACAGACAAAAGCCAGTGGCATCGTTATTGTCGGTCATTCGATGGGTGCCGTTGTCGTCATGGAAGCCTTGCGCACACTGTCTGCAGATAAACGCCTTAACGTATTGAAGCGCATCAAAGGCGTGCTGCTTGCGGCTCCCGATCTCGATCCGGATCTTTTCCGCAGCCAGATTGATGATATCGACTATTTGCCTCAACCTTTCACGATTGTCGTATCCGGGCGTGATCGGGCACTCGATATCTCGCGCAGACTGGCAGGGGCGCGCCACGGGTCGGTAGCGGCTTTGATATCGCCTTCCTGCAGAACAAGAATATTCAGGTTCTTGATATTTCTCAGGTCGATAGCGGTGGTCATAGCCTGTTTGCCAGCTCGAATACGCTGATCAAGTTTCTGGGTTCGGGCTATCTGCTGCGCAGGCTTATTACGGATGAGTATGCAGGCATGGATGATACTTTCATCGCCGCCGGGCAAGGTACATTCGAACAGGCCTCACTGGCCCTTCATCTGCCTGCACGTGTGATTGATCGCCCGGGTGCGCGTTAGGGACACGACACCTTCATGGTGAGCCCTCGATGATAAAACGGGTTAAGCTTCTTGTGCGGTTCGACACTCAACAAGTTGATGGTGTATCACTCAAGTCCCTAATTGAACTTGTCTATAGTGATCCAGCGAGTTAATCTGCCTGAATATTTCATCCTGCCTTGGTTTTATTGTTCGGTATCGATAACGCACGTAGTTCTCAGAGAACATAGAGGTGGCAATCGGCCATGAGCACAGGTTGGCATGCCGAGCTTGAACTGCGGTTTGAGCATAATCGCGAAGTGACGCGGCTCATGCGGCGACGCCATGTGGGGCCTCTTGCGGTGCAGCAACCCTTCTATCCTGAAAAGGACGGCAGCGCTCACGTCTATCTTCTTCATCCGCCCGGTGGTGTGGCGGGGATGATGTCCTTGATATTTCTTGTTTTTTAGGTCGGAGCGCCAGAACAGTTCTGACGACGCCGGGCGCTACGAAGTTCTATCGCAGTGAGCGGGGCCAGAGCATCCAGACGACCGGGATCGATGTGGGTGAGGGTGGCATATGCGAATATCTCCCGCAGGAGACAATCGTTTTTAATGGCGCAAAGGCGTCCATAGGCACGAAAGTCTCCCTGAGTGGAGATGCGGTCTATTTGGGGTGGGACATTATCAGTCTCGGACGGCCCGCTTGTCAGGAAAGTTTTGACACTGGCGAAGTCCGTCAGCGGGTCGAAATATTCAGGGACGGCAAGCCGATCTGGTTCGAGCAGTTTCGTCTTCACGGTGCTGAGCCGGCGATGAATGCCGCTTTTGCCTTCTGTGCAAAACCGATTGTCGCGACGATGGTTTATGCCGGACCGGCAGATGAAAGTGCGCTGCACGCCATTCGCGGAGCAGTTGGAGATACTGCCAGAAATCTGTTCTCGGTGTCACGGCTCGAGCGGGTGATCGTCTGTCGTTATCTCGGCGGGCGCATGTCGGAAGCCAAAACATTGTTTCGAAAAGCCGGGAAGTTCTGCGCGAAACCGGACTGGGGAAACCGGCAGCTGCGCCACGCATCTGGGCAACATAACTCACTTTGGAGAGGGCCTACAAATGGAACTATTGCCACGTGAAAAGGACAAACTTCTGATTTTCACCGCAGCTTTGGTTGCGGAGCGACGGAGAGCCCGGGGGTTGAAACTTAACTACCCGGAAGTTGTGGCTTACATTTCCGCCGAAATTCTGGAGGGCGCACGCGACGGTAAGACAGTTGCGGAACTCATGTCCTACGGCGCCACGCTTCTCACCCGTGATGAGGTGATGGAGGGGGTGCCTGAAATGATCCACGACATTCAGGTAGAAGCCACCTTTCCGGATGGCACCAAGCTTGTGACCGTTCACAACCCCATTCCGTAGAGCATTCCTAAATCTTGGGAAACGCTCTGGTTTTTGTTTTACGCGCATCTTGTTCCGAAACGTTTCACTTCTTTCGGGATGCGCTTCAGGAGACGATCATGATACCGGGTGAATATTTCATCGAAGACGGGTCGATCGACCTCAATAACGGTCGCGAAACGCGCACCATTGCCGTGGAGAACACGGGCGACAGGCCAATACAGGTCGGATCGCATTATCATTTCTATGAAACGAACGAGGCGCTTGCCTTCGACCGGGAGCGGACGAGAGGTTTCCGGCTCAATATTCCGGCCGGGACTGCGGTGCGGTTCGAGCCGGGGCAGGACCGTGAAGTCGAACTGGTTGCACTGGATGGTGACCGGGAAGTCTACGGCTTTAATGCAAAAATCGACGGAAAACTCTAGGAGGGACAGATGGGAAGGATCTCAAGACAGGCCTATGCCGAACTGTATGGCCCGACCAAGGGGACCGTCTGCGTCTGGCGGATACCGAGCTCATCATCGAGGTCGAGGATGATCGCTGTATCTATGGCGAGGAAGTAACCTTTGGCGGTGGCAAGGTTATCCGCGACGGTATGGGGCAGGGACAGAGACCCTCTGCCGAAACAGCCGATCTGGTCATCACCAATGTCATCATTCTCGATTATTGGGGCGTCATTAAAGCGGATGTCGGCATCAAGGAGGGTCGTATTTCCGGGATCGGCAAGGCCGGTAATCCAGATATTCAGCCGGGCGTCAATATTATCGTCGGGCCTGCGACCGATGTAATCGCGGGTGAGGGCAAGATTCTCACTGCGGGCGGCATTGATACACATATTCACTTCATTGCACCGCAGCAGGCTGAGGAAGCCTTGGCCAGTGGCACCACGACTTTGGTCGGTGGCGGAACGGGGCCGACGGTCGGCACGCTCGCAACCACGGTTACACCGGGGCCATGGGCTATCCATCGCATGCTTGAAGCTGTCGAAGCGCTTCCGATCAATGTGGGGCTGCTCGGCAAAGGCAATGCAAGCAAGCCTGAACCGCTTCGCGAACAGATCAGGGGCCGGTGCTGTCGGCCTGAAGCTGCATGAGGACTGGGGAACGACACCAGCCGCCATTGATAATTGCCTGAACGTCGCCGATGAGGAAGACATTCAGGTCGCTATCCATACGGATACGCTGAACGAGAGTGGGTTCGTCAAAGACACCTTTGCTGCCATGAAGGGGCGGACCATCCACAGTTTCCATACGGAAGGCGCCGGTGGCGGGCATGCCCCTGATATCATCACGGCGGCGGGCGAAGAAAATATCCTGCCGTCCTCAACCAATCCGACCGCGCCCCTACACCATCAACACAGTCGATGAACATCTCGATATGCTGATGGTCTGTCACCATCTCAGCCCGAAAATCCCCGAGGACGTGGCATTCGCGGAATCCCGGATCCGGCGTGAAACCATTGCCGCCGAAGACATTCTCCATGATCTGGGCGTGTTTTCGATGATGTCGTCGGATTCCCGGGCCATGGGCCGTATCGGTGAAACCACGTTGCGTTGCTGGCAAACTGCTCACAAGATGAAGGTGCAGCGAGGCCCGCTAAGCCGGGATAGCGGCCGGAATGACAATTTCCGCGCCAAACGTTATGTCGCCAAATATACGATCAATCCCGCAATTACACACGGGTTTGCCCATGAGATCGGCTCAATCGAAGTCGGGAAACGGGCCGATCTGGTGTTGTGGAAGCCGGAATTTTTCGGCGTGAAGCCGAGCCTCGTCATGATCGGCGGTATGATTGCGATTGCACCGATGGGCGACCCGAATGCATCTATTTCGACGCCCCAGCCGGTCCATTACCGGCCAATGTATGGCGTGATGGGGCGGGCGCTTGGTTCCACCGGCGTCACCTTCGTCTCGAAAGCGGCGCTGGATGACGGCATCGGCGAGAAGCTGAAACTCAGCAAGCAACTGGTTGCGGTGAAGGGCATCCGGACGATCCGCAAGAAGGACATGATCCATAACGGGCTTACGCCCGGGCTGGAGGTCGATCCGCAGAGCTATCAGGTGCGGGTGGACGGCGAGCTGATCACGTGCGAACCGGCTGAAGTTCTACCGATGGCGCAGCGCTATTTTCTCTTTTAGACAGAGATAACTAGAGCATGTCCCCGAAAGTGGAAAGCGGTTTCGGGAGGCATGCGTAAAAACAAAGAGATAGAGCGGTTCCAATGGCTCTGTTTTCACTGGAACCGCTCTAAACGGCGAAGAAGGGGTAAAGTTCATGCAGCTCAATGCCTTGCAGGATCATCCTTCTCTGGGGTTTGTCGACTGGACGCTGCGCGGTATCGGGCAGGTGGTGTTCCAGAACAACCCTCTGTCGGGGCTGGTCATTTTGTTCGCCATTCTGGTCAACTCCCACGGATCTATGCACTTATCTGCGTGCTTGGCGTTGTCGCCAGCACGCTGACCGCAATCATCCTCAAGGCTGACAAGGGGCTTGTCCGGGATGGCCTGTTCGGGTTCAACGGAGCTCTGGTCGCTCTTGCGCTGATTGCGTTTACCAGTGCGGATTTCCGCAGCGGCGCACTGCCGTCGCCTGCCATGACGATCTATCTCATCTGTGGCGCCGCTTTCTCCACCATGGCCTTCGCCAGTATCGCCACACTGCTAGGGCCGCACAAAGTTGCGCCACTGACAATGCCGTTTGTGCTGGTCGGCTGGCTCTTTCTGTTTGCGATACTGAAATTCGACGCCATAGATGCCGGTCCGATGGCAAAGCCGGTTTCGCCGGAACAGTTTTCCTACGCCGTCCCTTATGTGCTTCCGACCCGGTATATGGGCATCGGTACTGCCATTGGGCAGATATTCTTTCAGGATAACTGGGTCACCGGTTACATCATCCCCGCCGGTATCGCGATCCATTCGCGAATAAGCGCATTGATGGGGCTTCTGGGAGCGGTAACCGGAGCAGTGGTGGCAGCCGCATTCGGTGGTCCGGAAGGCGCCATTCGCGACGGGCTTTTCGGTTATAATGCGGCGTTGACGGCAATTGCGCTCGGCGGTTTCTTCCTCGTTTTCAGCTGGAGCAGTTTTCTTTACGCCATCTTCGGCGCCATCGTGGCCACATGGCTTTGGGCTTCGGTCGCCATTTTCCTGAAACCGATCGGAATGCCGGTGCTGACCTCAACATTTGTGCTCGTCACGGGTCATGCTGATCGGTCAGTATGCTTTCAAGGCGCTGGTGCCCGTCGCACCGGCTGATGCGACTTCAGCTGAGGACAACCTCAAGCGATACCGTGAAACGCTGCACTCACGACCGGAATAGGCGACTATATTGTGTTTCGTGCCGGGCACTGGCCATGGCCAGTGCGGGGGCCGTGTTGCCGATTTCGTTGTCATTTAGCGTACGTGCCTTTTCGACGGCCCGTTCAATCTTCGCCGCTCCAGCGATAAGTATCCTCTGGCCCGCGGTATGACCGAGTGGGACGAGACGGATTGCAGCCATGATCTGGCTTTCAACCACGCTCCACATGAGACCGCGCAGCGCATCGACGGGCTCGATATTCCAATGGCATGCTGCAATGGCGAAGGCTGCCGGGTAGGTGGCGCTTTGTTCCAAAGCGAAGCTACGGGCCCGTTCGACACCAAGTTCCGACAGCAGAGTGAGCAAGGATTCGCCCATGCGGCGATCCTCAAGTTCAAGTTCGCTGCTTTCGCGGCCGGCCCCAAGCCAGTCATTCAGGCGATGGAATTCGGCGTCATCGTTTCGCATCAATGCCGAAATCATGCGCCAGAAAATCCCGCCATCTAGCGCAGCGTAGCTGTGTTCCAGAAGGCCGAACACCCCATCCGGCACAACTTTCCTCATTCGTCACTGTTCCCGCATGGACCGCCCATTCAAGGCCGCGCGAATAGGAAAACGCGCCAACCGGCTGGCTGGGGCTGACAAGCCGCATGAGATGCAGCATAGGAAGCGCCGGAGAATGCATTGGCATTTCCGGCTCTGGCCCGTCATTTTCAATATCAGCGTCAGCGTGTCTCTTCGAATGATTCAGCAAGATGATACTCACATCACCCGGCCATAAGGTAGAGTCCGCTCAGGGCAGCAAAGCCGCCAGCTATCCGCATTAGTATCTGTCCCGTGCGCCCCTGCAGCAGACGACCAGCTGCAAGACCTACACCAATGCCCGCTGCGTGGAGCAACGCCGTCGCAAGAGCAAACCCTGCGCCATAGGAAAGAAACGCAGCGCTGCCGATTTCTCCGCCATGGGCATAGCCATGGAAGAATGCAAAGAACCCGACGATAAGTGCTGCAGTCAGGGTCGATGCGCGGAATGCCATGGCGACGAGGAGGCCAAGCACAATTACCGACGCAAGGATGATCGGTTCGACATAGGGGAGTGTTACTCCGCTAAGTGCTGCCACGAATCCCAGAAGCATGACGCCCACAAAGCTTAGCGGAACGACGACGAGTGCGCGTCCGCCGAGCATTGAGGCCCAAAGGCCCACGGCAACCATCGCAAGTATGTGGTCGGCTCCGGAGGGGTGCGTAAACCCTGCAGCAAACGAACCGTGTTCTGCCGGGTTGAGATGCGCGAGTGCAGGGCTTGCCATCAAGGAGAGCAGGACGGCAATCAATAGAGAAGTCCGTTTCATTTCAACTTCCTTTCAACAACAATGGCCATGCTCAGAAGGAGCCAAACATTGATCCCAGCACGAAAACCGCTGCGAGCGATATGATCACACCGACAATCACGGTCATGACCATGTCGAAATAGCTCGATGCATGGGTTTGCTTGCTGATCTGCAGGAGGAGAAGCACTGTACCGTTATGTGGCAGCGCATCCAACGTACCTGCACTGATGACGGTCAAACGGTGCATGAGTTCGGGATTGATCCCGTATTGGATGGCCAGCCGCATATATTCCTCACCCAGCGCATTGAGCGCGATAGCCATGCCGCCGGATGCTGTTCCGGTGAGGGCCGCGAGCGCGTTCATGGCGACGACCAGTGAGACAAGCGGACCACCCGGCACTTCGAGCACCGCATCGCGAACCACCGCAAAAGCAGGCATGGCAGCCACGACCGCACCGAAGCCGACGAGGCTGGCTATTGTGAGGATTGGCAGAACAGAAGAGTTGGCGCCTGCGTCGAGGCTTTCGCGGATTGCCCGCAGCCGTCCGAAATTGACCGCTATCAGGGTCAGGATAGCTGCTGCCAAAGCGATCAGAACCGCCCACAGGCCAATCGATGAGCCGACGTCAATTCCCCACGGCTCCTGTTCCAGAAACGAGAAGTCTATGCGGGGCAGAATGATCAGCGCCATCAGGAAATTGACGATGATGACGACAAGCAGGGGAAGAACCGCAAAGAAAAACGGCGGCTGGTTGTCAGTGCGTGCACCGTGTTCGAGTTCTGCCGGATCGAAGTCACCCGAGAGCGTCGATTGTTCTCTGACTTTCTCCGTAATTTCAAGATCGCCAGTGTCATCGACATAGTTTTCGCCCGCAGCCCGCGCCTTGCCTTCGGCGCGCTGCAGCCACCACATGCCGAAGGCCAGTGTAATGATGGATGCGATAATCCCGAGCCCCGGTGCCGCAAAGGTCGTGGTTTCGAAATAGGGCATCGGAATAGCATTATTCGTGGAGGGCGTGCCCGGCATTGCCGACATGGTGAAGGTGAAGGCGCCGAGCCCGATGGCGGCTGGCATCAGACGTGCGGGAATGTTGGCTGCCTTGAACATTTCACGTGCCATGGGAACCAGCACGAAGAAGGCGACAAATACGCTGACACCGCCATAGGTGACAACGGCAGATGCAAGCACGACGGAAAGCATGGTGCGTTTTACGCCCAGTTTCTCCGTCAGATATCGCGCGATAGACGTGATGGAGCCACTGTCATCCATCAACTTTCCAAAAATACCGCCAAGCAGAAAAAGTGGAAACCATCGGCCTACGAAACTGGCCGTTCCGCCCATGAAGGTCGATGTCCAGTTCGCCAGAAGAGGTTCGCCGGAAATAAGCGCGGCGAGCAGTGCCGCCACAGGAGAAAGCAGAAGCACACTCCAGCCGCGATAGGCAAACCACATGAGTAAAGCTAGTCCGAGCAGTATTCCAAGCAAACCCATGCTATCTGACCCCTCAGTCGATGTAGGAAAGAATGCGTCCGGAATTTGTAGATGAAACTACTTTAGTTGGCATAATTCAAGTACTATAATTAAATATGATGTGGGTCATACAGGAAGACTTCCTAACTCCTTCAAATAATGTCTATACTACAATCGGCTCATTTCAGCGGTTTTGGCTGTCGTCATTCACGTAATTTCTTGTCTGGTCGTCCGATGCATACAAAGGACCTGCATGTCGGAAGTCGTCCCAATCCAATCCATCATGATCGATCTCGGTCTGGCGCTTCTGCTTGGCTCTGCAATCGGTCTTGAACGTCAGTTGAAGCAACGCCATTCCGGCCTTGCCACGCATGGTCTGGTGGCGCTGGGCGCCGCAGCCTACGCTTCATTGCCGCATGCTCTCGGTCTCGTAGGCGATCTGAGAATGGGTTCGCAGGTTGTTACAGGGATCGGGTTTCTTGGTGCGGGGCTGATTATCAAGGACGGCGCAAGCATCAAGGGGCTCAGTACCGCCGCTACCATCTGGAGCACTGGTGCGGTTGGTGTCCTGACAGGCTACGGACTGTGGTTGCTTGCCATTGAGACGGCATTTTTCATCGTCTGCCTCAATATTTCCCTGCCGAGGATTGCGGTGCTCGTGAACCGCTATTCCTTTGTTGAGCCAGAAATCGAGCAGTTCTATCTCGTAAAATTCCGATGTCCTGCGGAAAGCGAAGTTTCTGTGAGAGCGCTGCTGATCCAGACGCTTGATCTCAAAAGCTTCGCTTCCACGCGATCCGAAGTCACCACATAGAAGGAAGCGATGAGGTCGAGGTTGAGGCAACGCTGTTCGCTGGCAAGGAAGATGATCGTCTGGTCGAAGGGTTGGTAGCGCAACTCAGCTTGCGTTCCAGCATCAAGTCTACAAGCTGGTTGAAACTGGAAGATACCGATTGGTCGGTAGCTCACTAAATTTGTTGCCTACGGGCTATACTATTACACCGAAACATGCACATACTTTCGCTTTCGCAGTAACGCATCCCTTTTAACATAGAGGGGTCCATAATGGACGTTCAGCAACTGCAGCTATTGGAACGCAAAACTGTCGAACAGAGAAAATGGAAAGGTTTTCTCGGGATCGGCGCTTTGCTTATGGCGGGCGGAATACTCTGTCTGTTCTTGCCAGTATTCTCTGAATTTGCAGCCAGCACGATGTTTGGCCTCGTCCTTGTGGCTATCGGCGTTGTCAAGATAATCCAGTCGCTCTGGGTTAAAAGCTGGGCGGGCTTTGTCTGGCAGGAACTGTCCGGAGCCGTGGAGCTTGTCGGCGGGATCATGATTTATCTGAATCCGCTCAAGGGTGCGCTCGCCATCACGCTTCTGATTGCCATCGTGGTGTTTGTGCATGGTTTCCTTCAACTGGCGTTGTCCCGGAAAATCAGACCGGCAAGCGGTTGGTGGTGGTTTACTCTTTCAGGCCTGATCGCTCGGACTGCCAGCGCGGCGCTGGTGGTAAAATGGCCGTGGACTCGTGACCTGCCATCAGGATCGATAGCGGGAATTGCGCTGTTGATCGCTGGTGTTGCCTATGTCGGAATAGCCTTGAGTACCCGAAATGCGTGAGTGATCGGTCGACTTCCGGCCGGAGGGAGGACGCGCAATTGAAGAAGACTCTCGTTCGTCGTTCTGTGAACGCTGCCTTTGTAGCCGTGTTGTCGCCTTTGCTTCTGCAGCCAAGTCTGGCTCAGCAGGCTCCAGCTGGCGCAGCGCCTCCCGTGATCGTGCGCCGGGTGGAACTGGCACCTGCGACCGCGCCACTCCGTTTCAACGGGCAAGTCGAGGCGATTGAAGCTGTCGATATTCAGGCGCGAATCACCGGTTTCCTGAAGGAAAAGGCGTTCGAACAGGGGACCGCGGTCAAGGCAGGCGATCTCCTCTTCGAAATTGAGCCGGACCAGATGCAGGCAGCAGTTATGTCTGCTGAAGCACAGGTTGCACGTGCCGAAGCAGCCCAGAATGCTGCCCGGCAATCATTGTCGCGAACGCGGACGCTCGCCAACCGGAACACCGCTTCGCAGGCCTCCCTCGACGATGCACAGGCAGCGTTTGATATCGCTACGGCGGACGTGCGGAACGCAGAAGCCGCACTCAACAATGCCCGGCTCAATCTCTCCTATACGCAGGTCAGATCACCGATCAACGGGACAATAGGGCGTTCGCTCTTTACCGTCGGTAACCTCGTTGGCCCGAGCATGGGGCCGCTCGCCCGCATTGTGCAGCTTGATCCCGTGCGTGTTGTGTTTTCGATCACGGACCGCGCTCTGATCGCTATACGCCAGAAGGAAGCAGGAGGCGGGACGGTCAATCCCGAAAGCTTCAAGCTGACTCTGACGCTGGCCAACGGTACGCAATATGGCGAGCGGGGAAATATCCAGTTCATCGACAATGAAGTGAGCGCGCAGACCGGCACAGTGGCGGTGCGCGCCCTGTTCGCCAATCCCAACCATATTCTGGTTCCGGGGCAGGTGGTTGCCGTCAATCTGCTGGATGAAACGGTTGGTGAATTGCCGATAGTTCCCATGTCATCCGTGTTGCAGGACCGGCAGGGCAAATATGTCTATGTTCTCAATGAGGGTAATACGGTTTCCCGGCGTGCGATCATGACCGGCACGCGTATCGACAACGGCTGGTCGGTTACAGATGGCCTCAAGGCTGGTGAAACGATTGTTGTTGAGGGCTTGCAACGCATTGCCGATGGGCAGGCCGTATCCCCGCGTGACCCGATCTCCGGTACTGCAGGGGTGGGGCAATGATTTCTGAAGTCTTCATACGACGAACCCGCCTCGCAATCGTCATATCGATCATCATTTCCATTGCCGGTGCAATTGCGATCTTTTCACTGCCCATCCAGCAGTATCCGCAGATTACGCCGCCAACGGTTAACGTATCGGCGGTTTATCCCGGTGCGAGTGCGGAGGTGATTGCCGACGTTGTCGGTGGCCCGCTGGAAACCGCAATCAATGGCGTGGATGGCATGATGTATATGTCATCTACCAGCTCCAACGCAGGACAGTATTCACTGTCCGTCACTTTTGAAGTCGGCACCGATTCCCGAACTTGCACAGATCAATGTTCAAAACCGCGCGCAACTGGCGATTTCCCGACTGCCTGCCGCGGTGGCCCAGCAGGGCGTATCGGTCCGTTCCCGTTCACCCGATTTCGTGCTGGGAATCGCATTTTATTCGCCGGACGACAGCCTGAACGCGCTTGAAATCACCAATTTCACGACGACTACGATTGTCGATGCAATCTCGCGCGTCCCGGTGTCGGCGAAGCGAGCGTTGTTGGTGCATCTGAATATTCGATGCGCGTCTGGCTCAACCCGCAACGAATGGATGCGCTGGGCATAACGGTCGATGAAGTTTCGGCAGCGATCCAGCGTCAGAATATTCAGGCAACGCTGGGGCAGGCGGGCGCGCCGCCGATGCGGGTGGGCACCGAGCTTCAATATACGCTGGTGGCACAGGGGCGGCTTCGCGATACGGATGAATTTGGAGGCATCGTCATTCGCACCGGAGCGGACGGCTCAAAAGTGTTCCTGCGCGATATTGCACGTCTTGAACTTGGCGCGCGCAATTACGCATCGCGGGCAAGTTTTGCCGGTCATGAATCCGCCATGCTGCAGATCAACCAGTCGCCCGATGCCAATGCGATCCAGACCGCTAATGCCGTGCAAGCAGAGCTTGAACGTCTGTCGTCCAGATTTCCTCCGGGACTGCAATATCATGTCGTCTACGATGCAACGCGGTTCGTCGAGGCCAGTCTGCAGCTGACGGCGCGAACATTGTTCGAAGCTTTCGTGATCGTGCTCGTGGTCACGTTCATCTTTCTGCAGGACTGGCGGGCAACGCTCATTTCAGCCCTTGCCATACCGGCCTCGATGCTGGGCGCGGTAGCAGTGCTGCTCGCCGTTGGTTACTCGCTGAACATGATTTCGCTCCGGCTCTCGTCCTCGCCATCGGGCTTGTGGTGGATGACGCAATTCTGGTCGTTGAAAACGTCAAACATGTGCTGGACGATACACCGGACATTTCGGTTGTCGAAGCCACGCGTAAGGCGATGCACCAGATCACCGGGCCAATCATTTCCACAACACTGGTTCTGCTGGCGGTGGTCACACCCACGGCCTTTTGGAAGGCATTGGCGGTCAGCTCTACCGGCAATTCGCCGTGACGATCTCGTCGGCGCTGATCCTCTCTTCGTTCGTCGCCTTGACGCTCAGTCCGGCGCTTGCAGCCCTTCTGCTCAAACGCGGCGGTGGCTACAGGCGAGGTCCTCTGGCTTGGTTTTCAAGCTTCATGGAGAAAACCCGCGAAGGCTACGGCAAGATCGTCGGTTTTCTGGTGAAATACTGGATTGTACCGGTTGCGGGCATCATCGCCTGTTTTGCGTTGGCCTATTTCGTTTTCGTTAATCTTCCGGCGACGTTCCTGCCCGATGAGGATCAGGGCGCGCTCTTTGTCGATATCCAGCTGCCAAGTGCTGCCTCGCTCGACCGCACAAACCTTATTGTCGAAAAATGTGCGCAAGGTTCTGAGCGAGACCGAAGGCGTTCAGGACGTCATAACGGTTGCCGGGTTCAGCATCCTGCAGTCGACCAGCACGCCAAACGGCGCCATGGCAGTTGCGGCCCTTACACCATGGGAAGATCGCGAGACGGAGGCGCTGCAGCTCAACAACATCATTAACACCTTGCGCGCTCAGTTCTCACAGGTGCCGGGAGCGAATATCTCGGTATTCGCGCCACCCGCAATTGCCGGTATCGGCGCTGTTGGTGGTCTCGATTTCCGTCTGCAGGCCTTGCAGGGCCAGTCTCCGCAGGAAATAGCGCAGGTCACCAGTGCCTTGCTCGGTTACTTCAACCGGCGACCGGAGATTGGCGGCGCGGCGACCACGTTCAATGCGAATGTACCGCAGATCTATGTCGACGTGGACCGCTCCCGCGCTGAAGCGCTGGGACTCAGCGTGTCTGATATCTATGCCTCTATCGGTGCGAACTTCGGCTCGCGCTATGTCAATGATTTCACGCTGAATGGCCGTGTGTTTCAGGTCAATCTTCAGGCTGATTCCGATTTCCGCGCGCATAGCGAAGATATTCTCAAGCTCCATGTCAGGAGCCGGAATGGAACCATGGTGCCATTGCGCAGCGTGGTCTCGCTGACCACGATATTGGCGCCTTTCGTCATCACCCGGTACAATCTCTCGGTTTCGGCGCAGGTGAATGCCGTTCCGGCCCCCGGCGCCAGTAGCGGACAGGCCATGGCGGCTATGGAGCAGGTCGCTTCGGAAGCTCTCCCGGATGGTTATGGTTATGAGTGGTCGGGTCTGTCTTTCCGGGAAAGCAGAAGCAGCGGTCAGGAGGCAATCGTCTTCGCGCTGGCCTTCCTCTTCGCCTATCTCTTCCTTGTGGCCCAATATGAAAGCTGGGCCTTGCCAGCGGTGGTTATCCTTTCACTGGGCGCTGCGCTGCTGGGTGCTGTTGCTGCTCTTACGTTTTTCGGGTTGCAGAACAGCCTCTATGTTCAGATCGCAATGGTGTTGCTGATCGGGTTGGCGGCAAAGAATGCGATCCTGATCGTGGAGTTCGCCAAGGAAAAACGCGAGACCGGCCTGACGGCTGCAGAAGCGGCCCGTACCGGGGCCGAGCAGCGTTTCCGCGCCGTCATGATGACTGCGGTATCGTTCATCCTTGGTATTCTTCCCCTTATTCTGTCTTCGGGTGCGGGCGCCGGTGCACGTCAGGCTGTCGGTGTGACGATCTTCGGCGGAATGGTTGCAGCGACCACGATCGGGTTGCTTCTGACTCCCGGTCTCTACTTCGTCATTCAGCGCCTGACTGAGCGCCTCGGAAGACAAACGGATGAGAAAAAGGATCCAGCCACTGAACCTGCGCACGAATAAAATACCGGGGAACCCTCCACTCTTGTCCGATACTGGGGAACTTGATGACCGAGACAAAATCACAGAGCATCGACCGGCGCGATTTCATGCTCGCATCCATCGCCGCAGCCGGGTCTGTGGCGCTCGCGTCGGGGCAGGCAGAGGCCCAGACGGGTGATGCGAAGCAGGAAACTGGCGGCAAGGGCTCAGGCACGGTTTATACCGGTGACGTTATAGACGGTAAGCGGGTGATCTCCTTCCTTGATATTTCCGATCTGGAAGCAGGCAAGCGGCACGATTTCTATTTTCAAGGTGTGCAGATGCCGACGGGCCAGCATTGGCATGTTTCGGTTACCGTGATGAAGGGTAAATCGCCGGGCAAGCGGATTGGATTGATCAGCGGCATCCATGGTGACGAAATGAGCCCCGTGCACACATTGCACACCATTGTGAACCAGCTCGACCCTCAGACGATGTCTGGTTCCGTGGTGGCCGTTTTCGACGTGTCTCGTCCGGCGCTCGAAGCGATGGCAAGACGATGGCCAAGTTCAGGACGCGGGATTGATCTTGTCGATATTAACCGGCTGTTTCCGGGCAATGAAAACGCACCGGAAGCGGCGGCACGTCATGCTTGGCTGGTGTTCAATCAAATCTTGCTGCCCAATCTCGACTACGGGATCGATTTTCATACCGCGGCAACGGGCATGGATATGACCTCATTTCATCTGGCGCGAATGGACCAGCCGGAAGTGCGGGCCATGGCGGAGCTTTATCCGATAGAGCAGATTTTCGACAATTTCGGCGCCCACGGCCTTCTCGCAAATGCACTGATAGATGCTGGTATTCCGGCCTTCACGCCGGAAGTAGGTCGACCGCGCATCTTCGATTATGCGATGATCGCCCTTTTTGTCGAAGGCACCATGAATGTTCTCAAACACCACAAGGTCATTGAGGGCAATATGGGTAAAACGGGTAAGGATTCCGGCATCTTCACTGGCGATGGAATGGCACCGGTTCTGACGAGCCATGGCGGGTTTATCGAACTTCACGTCGAACTGAATGAACAGGTGCAAGCGGGACAAAAACTGGCTACTCAGAGAAATTCATTCGGGGAAGTTGTGGCTGAATATTCCGCACCCGTAGCAGGTAAGGTCGGTGCGAGGCGCACCGATGCCTCATGCGAGCCGGGCACGCCAATCGTCTTCCTGATATTCGATAGCGCAACCGCGACCGGAACCGGTGGTTTGGCCGAGTGAGTGCTATGAAACTTGCAACAAATGAGAGCATGAATATGAAAGTCAGACATTTCTTACAGATGGCGCTGGTCGCCGCCAGCTTCGGCGTCCCACATGGCGCGAGCGCTCAGGACAAGACCGAATCTGAAAGGAATCTCGAAGCTTTCCCTGCAGCCCCATCAGGTTCCTACCGTTATGTCATCCATCTTCCGCCACTGGAGAAGGAACAGGATGCCAAGGTTGAAATTATTGCAGGTCGCAACGCAACCGTGGACTGCAATATCAGCTGGTTCGGTGGAAGTTTAACGCCGAGCACCGTCGAGGGTTGGGGCTTCGATTATTTCACTCTGGCGGCAAGCGACCGCATGTCGGGTACGCTTATGGCTTGTCCGGAGGACAGCAAGCGGACCGATTTCGTGCCGGTTCGGGGCGAGAACTTCATGCTGCGCTACAACAGCCGGCTTCCGATTGTCATCTATGCGAAAGATGGCTTCGAAATCCGCTATAGAATCTGGAAGCCATCCAACAAAACGCACAACGCGCAACGAGGATAGCAGAGCCTCGATAAGTTCGGATTGTTTGACGGAACAATGCCCGGATGCTCAGCATCCGGTATTGTTTATATCCAACTTACTGGATGAAGTTTCGCCCATCTGCGCGTTTTGCAAAACGCAGCACGACGAACCCGGCAAGTCCGGCAACGAGCGAGCCAATCAATATCCCGATCTTCGCTTCGTTCTGCAGGAGAACGTCATCGAAAGCGAGGAGCGAGATGAACAGGCTCATGGTAAAGCCGATACCGCACAGAAGCGTCGTTCCCAGCATTTGCGGCCAGCTTGCCCCGGCAGGCAGGTCAACGATCCCGGTTTTCACCAAAAGCAACACCGCGCCGAAAATGCCGACAAGCTTGCCGATGGCCAAACCGGCGGCAACGCCCATTGTGACAGGTGCGAAAAATGCTTCCATGCCCGGGCCGGAAAAACTGACGCCTGCATTGGCGAATCCGAATATGGGCACAATAATGAACGAAACCGGCTTGATCAGGCTATGCTCGAGCAGATGCAGCGGGCTTTCGGAGACAGTCGCTTCAGGTTTCGCGGGCGTGCGCTTGATTGGAATGGTGAGCGCCAGCAAAACGCCTGCAATGGTCGCGTGAACGCCAGAGCGATAGGTGAAGAACCACAGCACGAGGCCCAGCAGCAGATAAGGTGTCAGACGCTTCACACCGCTCAGGTTCAAGGCGACCAGAGCAGCGACGACTGCCGCAGCCAAACCCAGATCCATCAGGGAAACACCGGTCGTATAAAACAGTCCAATGACGATCACCGCGCCGAGGTCATCGATGATGGCAAGCGCTGCAAGAAACACTTTCAATGATGTCGGAACTCTCGGTCCCAGCAAGGATATAACACCGAGCGCGAATGCAATATCGGTCGCAGCCGGGATCGCCCAGCCATGGGAAGCACCATTGTTGATATTGAAGGCAAGGTAGACGAGCGCTGGCACCGCCATGCCTGCCGCCGCAGCTACGCCCGGCAAAATACGGCGCGGCCACGACGAAAGGTGGCCATCGACCATCTCGCGCTTGATCTCCAGCCCGACCATCAGGAAGAACACGGCCATCAGCGCATCGTTGACCCAGTGCTGGACAGAAAGCGGTCCGAGATAGGCATGAAGGGCGCCGAAATAGGCTTCTGAAAGCTGCGAGTTGGCCACCAGCAATGCCGCTGCTGCAGAAGCTATAAGCAGCAGGCCGCCTGACGACTCACTATCAAGAAAATTGCGTATAGTATTTTGAATGCGACCAGACATGGCAGCTCCCTGACAGAAACGGTTAAAACAGTCTCCGTATTCAGGGTAGCCCCCGGGGCGCACGCAGCACACGCCATGAAGCCAAGATAGCGACAAATTTTGCGCTTTCAAGTCGTTTATGGAATTAGAAATCGATTTTTTGAGGGCATTTTTCTGGTGTTACAAGTAACGGTGTATGGTTCTCGGTTTATAATTAATTTATCTGAATTATTGTCTTGTATTATTTTTTATAGTTCATTTTTTTTTTTCGTTGATGTCGTGATTGTGGTGGATGCCGCCCCAGTATTTCAAGTTTTATTAAAAGTCGGCGGATCTGGTCAATAACGGACGGGACGCTTGACAAGCTGCGCCCGGCTTTCCATGCTCGGCGACACAATTTGAACAAAATCATTCTGGGAACGGAGAGCAGATATGACAATGGGAAAGTTCACCCGGCGCGGTGTGGTTGCTGCATTTGCAGGAATTGTTGCTGTCGGAGCCAGCATCGCTTTTGCGCAAGCTCCTGCCTTCTTTCGCATCGGCACCGGAGGAACAGCAGGTACCTATTATCCGATCGGCGGCTTGATCGCCAACGCGATTTCCGGAGCGGGGATAAAGGCGTTCCCGGCCCGGTGGCTACAGCGGTTTCATCGAACGGTTCGGTCGCCAATATCAACGCCATCCAGTCCGGATCGCTGGAATCCGGCTTTACCCAGTCGGACGTGGCTTACTGGGCACATACAGGCACCGGTCTTTATGACGGCAAGGGGCAAGGTCGAGGATCTGCGCCTGATTGCTACGCTCTACCCCGAAACCATTCATCTGGTCGCCCGCAAGGATGCGGGAATCAAATCCGTTGCCGATCTCAAGGGAAAACGCGTTTCCATCGATGAACCGGGATCGGGTACGATTGTTGATGCCCGCATCGTGTTGGAAGCGTATGGATTGAGCGAAAGCGACATCAAGGCCGAACATCTGAAGCCGGGACCTGCGGGAGAGCGTCTGAAGGACGGCGCGCTTGATGCCTATTTCTTTGTCGGCGGCTATCCGACCGGCGCAATCTCGGAGCTTGCCACATCGAACGGCATTTCACTGGTTCCGATTTCCGGTCCGGAAGCGCAGAAGATTCTGGAAAAATACTCGTTCTTCTCAAAGGATGCAGTTCCGGCCGATACCTACAAGGATGTCGGTCAGACCGAGACTCTGGCGGTCGCGGCGCAATGGGTGACGAGCGTCAAGCAGCCGGATGAACTCGTCTACAACATCACCAAGACCCTGTTTAACGACGACAGCAGAAAAGCACTCGATGCCGGGCACGCAAAAGGCAAGCTCATCAAGCTTGATACGGCAACGACTAGCCTCGGCATTCCGCTACATCCCGGCGCAGAACGCTTCTACAAGGAAGCAGGCGTTCTGAAATAAGCCGACCAGCCCGGTTCGGATGAACAACTTGCACGGAGTTTCACCAGAACTCCGTGCATTTTCTTCCAGTCCGGTACAAAGCATCTTTAGATATATAAGTATTTAAAACAATCGATTAGAGCGATTTTCTGATTCAAATGAATCAGCTGCGCTCTGGATGGAGAGGCCAGTATGGTGAGCGAGCAAGAGGCGAAACTGTCGCCCATGGAACTGGATGAAGCCAAGGCACGTGAACTTGAAGAGAAATTCGACTCCGAGATTCGCTTCCGCCCGCTGGGGCCGCTCGCAACCCGTATCGTTGGTGCGCTGCTGATCGCACTTTCCATTTTCCACTATTATACGGCAGGTTTCGGCCTTCTGTCGGAAATGGTGCATCGCGGTATTCACCTTTCCTTCGTGCTCGGTCTCGTCTTCCTCGTCTTCCCGTTTTCCCGCAAGGGATACGACAAGCCGACCACGTCATCATGGCTTAGGCCGCTCGGCATTTCTGTCATCGATTGGGCTTTGGCGATCATCGCGGTCGTGTCCGTTGCGCATGTTCCGATGATACCGCTCGACGATCTGGCTTTCCGCGTCGGTAATCCGACGACCACGGATGTCGTTCTCGGCGGTCTTCTGATTCTGGTCCTTCTGGAGGCGACGCGGCGCTCCGTCGGCTGGCCACTGCCGATCATATCCGTCCTGTTCATGCTCTATGCGCTCTACGGGCAACATATGCCGGGCATTCTCGTGCATCCCGGCGCAACGGTCAGCCAGCTTGTCGATCATCTTTATCTGACGACACAAGGTATCTACGGTATCGCGCTCGGTGTGGTTGCGACCTATGTTTTCCATTTCGTGCTGTTCGGGGTGTTTGCGACACGCATCGGTCTCGGTCAGTTGTTTCTGGATTGTGCGGGCCGGGTGGCAGGTCGTTTCGCCGGCGGTCCGGCAAAAGTCTCCATTTTCGGCTCCGCCCTGTTTGGCATGATTTCGGGTTCTTCGGTGGCCAATACGGTTACTGTCGGTTCGCTGACGATCCCGGCGATGATCCGGCTTGGTTATAAGCGCCACTTTGCCGCCGCCGTGGAATCGGCTTCATCGACAGGCGGACAGATTACACCGCCGATCATGGGCGCAGCCGCGTTTCTGATGATCGAATTCCTGAACCTGCCTTACACGACGATCATTCTGGCGGCTATTGTGCCAGCCTTCATGCATTTCTTCGGCGTTCTGATGCAGGTCCATTTTGAGGCCAAGCGCAACGGCTTGCGAGGCATGACGAAGGAAGAACTGCCTGATCTCAAGGAAGCCTTCAAGCGGGACTGGCCGACCGTTATTCCGCTGGTGGTGCTGATTGGTGTTCTTCTGTCGGGGGTTATACGCCTTATCTGGCTGCGTTCTGGGGCATTACGCTCTGTATTGCGGTGGGATTGTTCAATCCGCGCAGGCGCATGTCGATAGGCGAGGTTTTTGACGGACTGCGCGACGGGGCAAAATATGCCCTTGCCGTCGGTGCGGCCGCGGCGACCGTCGGCATTATTGTCGGCGTGGTGACGCTTACCGGCGTCGGCTTCAAGATTTCCTATATCGTGACGTCGACAGCGGGACAGCTCGCGACCTATTTCGGCACGATTCTGCCTGCCGCCCGGTTCGGTCCGCAGACACTGACACTGCTTTTCACGCTCATCATGACGGGGATTGTCTGTATTCTGATGGGCTGCGGAATTCCAACGACAGCCAATTACATCATCATGGCGACAATTGCCGCGCCCGCGCTGGGACTGCTGGGTGTTGAGCCGATCGTGGCCCACTTCTTCGTCTTCTATTACGGGGTGCTGGCAGATATCACGCCGCCTGTTGCGCTTGCCGCCTATGCGGCGGCAGGTATGGCAGGTGCCGATCCGTTCAAAACAGGCAATACGGCCTTCCGGCTCGGACTCGGCAAGGTGCTCGTGCCGTTTGTCTTCGTCTTCTCTCCGTCGCTTCTGCTGGTCACATCTGACTTTAATTGGCCGGATTTCTTCGTGGCGTTCCTTGGTTGCGCCATAGGCATCACCGCTCTGGGTGCGGCATTGTCAGGTTTCTTCCCGGTGCGGACCGGGCCTTGGGAAAATGTCCTGATGATCTTTGCAGCCATCCTTCTGGTCGCGCCGGAGATTTACTCTTCGATGGTGGGGCTGCTGCTGCTGGTGCCTGTTGTGGTTCGCCATCTTTCTTCGGTGAGGCAGCCACAGGCTGTGTAGGGATTGTTGGATCGATGACGCACGGCTGGCAACAAGTCGTGCGTCATCGTCGAAACAGCGTTACTGGTTGATTTCAGGCTCAACGAGCTTTTTCAGCTTGTCCGGGCATTCCTGCCAGCCGAGATAGCAGGCTTCAGCCGGAATTATATCGGGTACGCCCTGCTGTTCGATGTTGATTTCCGTTCCGACCGAAACGGTTTTCAAGGTTATCGTGACCTTCATTTCGCCGGGCAGGTTCGGATCGTCAAAACTGTCCGTATAGACCAGCCGTTCTGCCGGAACGAGTTCGACATATGTGCCGCCAAAGGAATGGCTGTGGCCGGTCGTGAAATTCCGGAACGACATTCTGTGTTTGCCGCCGACCTTTGCGTCCAGCTCATAGACGGTGCAAGTGAAGCCATATGGCGGCAACCAGCTGGCCACTGCATCCGGTTCGACGAATGCGCGATAAACCTTCTCCGGCTTGGTGGCGAATACACGGTGCAGGCGAATAGTGCTGGGCATGGTTTCCTCCCTTTGTCGGTTTTCTGTTCAATGGGCATTAGCGGGGGTGTTTGAAGAGCAGGCTTATATACCGCTTGAGATGGTCGACGCTTTCCACCGCACGCAGCGGGTCACCGCTTGCCTTGGCGATGATGAAAGCGCCTTGAATGACGGCCTGCGTATGGAGAGCGGGGCTTTCAGCGGTGAACTCACCTGCAACCGGATAGCGTTTCATCGCAGCTGCAATATCCGGAACGAGCGTGTCTGCATGGCTTGAAATGCTGTCCCAGCAGGCATCCCGGATCACGGAATTGGTCTCGTAGACTTCCTGTGTCATGGTGCCGACGAGACAGGTGAAATCTGGCAACTCGCCTTGAATCAGCTGCTTACGCAACTCGACATAGGCCAGCACGCGCTCAAGCGGGTCTTCGGGAGCATGATAAGTGGCCTCCGCAAAGAACGAACCAGTCATTTTCGACCAGTAGTTCGCGGAGGCAACGGCCAAATCTTCCTTGCTGGAAAAATGATGAAAGAAAGCACCTTTCGATAAGGACGCTTTGTTGCAGATGTCATCGACCGTCGTTGCGGCATAACCCTTGGTGCGAATAACGCTTAATGCTGCATCAAGCAGGTTGGACCGGGTCATCGGATTTTGTTTACGTGCCATAGTTTGCTCCCGAACGTACAATACCAACTGGTTGGTATGAAATCAAGTGGTATCTGGAGCCAGCTATACACCGCGGGAAGGGGCTTGCAGGGAGTACGATGCGGGTGATTCTGAAAACGGTTTGTTTTCGGGGGCATGGCCGGGTTTGTGGATAAGTTTGATGTCATTGAAAAACCCAGGAAATCGGGTGTTCTGCAGCAAAATCGAAAATTCTTATTCTTTCTTCGTGACGCTTGCTTGACACTTGTTCGAGAACCCCTTAAACGACCGCTCACACCGGACGGAAACGCCGGTGCGACGTAGCCGCAAGGTTGCCGAGAAATGCGCGGGTGTAGCTCAGTTGGTTAGAGTGCCGGCCTGTCACGCCGGAGGTCGCGGGTTCGAGCCCGTCACTCGCGCCACTTTCCTCTCAACAAATCGATAGATTGAACGTTGACACGAAAGTGGCGCCTACCGCCGTTTTGCTTCTTCTCAAGCCAGAATTGCTGATCGTGAACGGGCCTTGAAAGGCCCTGTGAATGATTTTATAATATCGCAATTCTTCTCCAAACACGCGCTTGACACTTGTTCGAGAACCCCTTAAACGACCGCTCACACCGGACGGAAACGCCGGTGCGACGCAGCCGCAAGGTTGCCGAGAAATGCGCGGGTGTAGCTCAGTTGGTTAGAGTGCCGGCCTGTCACGCCGGAGGTCGCGGGTTCGAGCCCCGTCACTCGCGCCACTTTCCTCTCAACAAATCGATAGATTGAACGTTGACCGAAAGTGGTGCCCACCGCCTTGTCTCTCGGGTCGGCGCATCTTCAAAGAATCTTCATGGAATTGCCGGAGCGTAGCTGTTTCGCCGAACCGTACGCCTACTATTTGGAAAACTGCTTCCGGGACAGATAGGCGACTGACAGGATGATCGCGGCAATGGCGAGAAGATCGCCGCTGGCGAGCAGATAATGGCTCATGCGTGACCTCCTTGCGATACTTTGGCCGACAATGTGCTTCATGATAGCCGGGGCGAACGCGATCTGAAGGCATGGCTTCGCAAAGCTTGCAGCATTTGGAACGCTTCCATTCCAACTTTCTCGATAAACGCGAACAGAATTTCTCAATGTCCGCGCCGCAGGCACTTCGCGACAATTTGAGTTGGCGGGAAGCGGCCCATTTGGTCCATGCATTGCCATGGAACGAATTTCCTGTTTTCAATCGTGTGAAATCGGATGACAGGAACGGATCGCTGCGACGATGACCCGACGCGCTTATCTTGGTGTGCTTGCAACGTTTTTGACTCTTGCCGGGTGTGGCACACCCCGCGCCGTGCTGTGGCATGGACCGAATTCAAGCCCGCAATCGGTGGCCGCAGCCGAAGCCGCTATCGTCAAGCCTGCAAAACCGGCGGCGGTGGTTCCTATTTATGTTGCGACGAGTCGCCAGCGCTCGGATAATTTCTCGCAGCCTTACAATTCAAAGCGCTCGGAAACGCTGAATTTTGCGCAGGTTGATGTCGGGATTCCGGCAACTCACGTCAAAGGACAGGTTGAGTCTACCGGCTACAAGCCTGATCCCGCCAAAAATTTCGCCGCCACGGCATTCCAGCCTTACGACAATGCCGAGCAGTTTCTCGCGCAATTGAATGCCGCCCCGGCGAAGCAGGGACCGAAGGACAAGGAAATCCTGATCTTCGTGCATGGCTACAACAATAATTTTGCCGATAGCACATTCCGCACTGCGCAATTTGTCCATGATTACAAAATGAAGTCGGTGGCGGTCGAATATGCCCGGCCGTCGGGCGGCGATCTTGGGCTTTATGTATATGATCGTGATAGCGCGGACTTCGCACGTGACGGTCTGGCGCGATTGCTGGAACTCGTCGCCCGCAGCAAGGCGGAGCGTATTGTTCTTGTTGGTCACTCCATGGGCAGCTTCGTGACTATGGAGGCTCTGAGAACCTTGTCGCTCCGTGGCGAAAAGAATGTGATGCGTCGCATCAATGCGCTGTTGCTCGCCGCACCGGACATCGATCTCGACGTCTTCGAAAAGCAGATCAAGGATATCGATCCCATGCCGCGCCCAACGGCAGTGATGACATCGCGCAGCGATCGTGCACTCGGGGTCTCATCCTTTATTACGGGCGGCCATGCGCGAGTAGGGGACGGCACCAGTATTCCGACGCTCCAGAAATATGGAATCGCGGTAATAGACGCTACCGATTTGGATGGAGGCGAACACAATGTCTTTGCATCGTCGCCATCGCTCATGGCTTTGGTCAGTGATGGCAGCCTTTCGCTGGACGCTCTGAACGGGCGGGAGAAGCAGACAACCGGGCAGGCGGTGCTGGCAGATGGCGCTTCTGCAATCAAGGGAGCTGCTTCCCTTGTGCTTTATCTGCCCGGCAGGCTGGTCGGGGCGACGGCTTCCGCTGCTCCATGAGTTCATTTTAAAGCGAGTGCTGCCCCCACCTTTCATTCCCAAGTTGCAGACAATTGATTCTCCGGCGATTGCTAAGCCGACCAGTCCGTGCGACTTTTCCTCACGAAATTATGATCTTTTCATGTTATACGGGTTTTCAGTGGGATATGCGGGCTTGATGCCATGGCTTGTTAAGCATCTTGGCTCGTCTTTGCCCAATAGATCATGCCGGAGGGGTTGCGCTTGCGAACGCGCTGCGATAACCGTCCCGGCGAAAAGCGCTTAGTTCGCACGGCATGCCTTTTGAAGCTGCTTGGGGCGACGAGGTTGCAACAGATGCAATGTGTCGCATGGTCGTCAGCTCCAAAAGCTTATGACAGGCGGCGCAGCCTCGTATTCAAGCCGGATAAAGGACCATGAACGAGCTTTTAAGTTCCTACCTGCCGATCGTCATCTTTCTCGGCATTGCGATGGTAATTGGTGTAGCCCTCACGGTTGCGCCGTTTCTTGTCGCCTATAGACAGCCCGACCCCGAAAAGCTTTCTGCTTACGAGTGCGGCTTCAATGCCTTCGATGACGCCCGTATGAAGTTCGACATCCGTTTCTATCTGGTGTCGATTCTCTTCATCATCTTCGATCTGGAAGTCGCCTTCCTTTTCCCATGGGCTGTATCCTTTGGCGAAATTGGCTGGTTCGGCTTTGCATCGATGATGGTGTTCCTTGGCGTTCTGACCATCGGCTTCATTTATGAATGGAAGAAGGGAGCGCTGGAATGGGATTGACCACAGCCAACACAACGCTCGTGGCTCCGCAGCCGAAGGGCATTCTTGACCCGCGCACGGGCAAGCCTGTCGGTTCCGACGATGCATTCTTCAACGATCTGAACAGCGAACTGTCCGATAAGGGGTTCATCGTCACATCCGCTGACGCTCTGGTTACCGGGCGCGTACCGGTTCGCTGATGTGGATGACCTTCGGTCTGGCATGCTGCGCGGTGGAAATGATGCACATTTCCATGCCGCGTTATGACGCCGAACGTTTCGGTATCGCCCCGCGCGCATCACCGCGTCAGTCCGACGTGATGATCGTCGCCGGCACGCTGACCAACAAGATGGCACCCGCTCTCCGCAAGGTCTACGACCAGATGCCGGAGCCGCGTTACGTTATCTCGATGGGTTCCTGCGCCAATGGTGGCGGCTACTACCACTATTCCTATTCGGTGGTGCGTGGCTGCGATCGCGTGGTTCCGGTCGATATTTATGTTCCGGGTTGCCCTCCGACCGCTGAAGCACTGCTCTACGGCATTCTGATGCTTCAGAAGAAGATCCGTCGCACGGGTACGATTGAGCGCTGAGCCGGTTATCGACCGGTTCGCGCAAGACAAGTTTTGTTAGGGTTCTACTGCCTGCTATCCCCTGAAAAGGGCCTCCCAAAAAGGCAAGTGCGGTTTGAGTTCTAAAGAAGGAAGTTAGGAAAATGAGCGAAGAAGCTCTCGGTGAACTTTCCGGCTATATTAAGGAGCGCCTCGGTGACGCGATCGAAGAGGCGAAACTTGCCTATGGTGAGTTGACGCTTTCGGTTCCGGCTGCGAGCATCATCAGCGTTCTGACCTTCCTGCGTGACGACGTGCAGTGCCAGTTCGTCAATCTGACGGATATTTCGGGCGTCGACTATCCGCAGCGCGTCAAGCGCTTCGATGTCGTCTATCAGTTGATGTCTCCGCGCCAGAACCTGCGCATCCGCGTCAAGGTTCAGGCTGACGAAGATACGCTGGTGCCTTCCGCAGTGCCGGTCTTTGTTGGTGCCGAATGGTTCGAGCGCGAAACCTACGACATGTACGGCGTTCTGTTCTCCGGCCATCCGGATTTGCGTCGCATCCTGACGGACTATGGTTTTGAAGGCCATCCGCTGCGCAAGGACTTCCCGCTCACCGGCTTCGTTGAAGTTCGTTACAACGACGAGCTGAAGCGTGTTGTGTACGAGCCTGTCCAACTGCGTCAGGAATTCCGCAACTTCGACTTCCTCTCGCCTTGGGAAGGAACGGATTACGTTCTGCCGGGCGACGAGAAAGCCAAGGCGAACTGAGGGCGTACTCATGGGCGCAGGCGAAAGATTGAACGGTCAATGTCTTTGCGGAGAGGTGAAATTCACTGCTTCTCCGGTGAAGATGGAAATGGATGTCTGCCATTGCAGCATGTGCCGGCGTTGGTCGGGCGGTGCTTTCATGGCCGTCAATTGCGGCACTTCGGTCGAAATCGAAAACAAAGCTGCCCGGCGACTTATTCTTCTTCGGAGTGGGGCGAACGCCGCTTCTGCTCGAAGTGCGGTTCGTCGCTGTTCTGGCGCGGTGTCCATGACGGAATGACGGTTGTTTCGATGCAGGCTTTTGCCGAGCCGGAACGTTTTCATTTCGCCGAAGAAATCTTCATCGATAACAAGCCTGCGAATTACGATTTTGCCAATGACACCCACCGGATGACCGGCGAGGAGTTCTTGGCGGCTCTTGCAGCCAAACAGGAAGCTGAACATGGCTGAGACTCAGGTCCGCAATTTCAATATCAACTTCGGTCCGCAGCACCGCCGCACACGGCGTGCTGCGTCTGGTGCTTGAACTCGACGGCGAAGTCGTCGAGCGCGTCGATCCGCATATCGGTCTGCTGCATCGCGGCACCGAAAAGCTGATGGAAGCCAAGACCTATCTCCGGGCTCTGCCTTATCTCGACCGCCTCGATTATGTGGCGCCGATGAACCGGGGAACACGCCTATGCGCTCGCCGTCGAACGCCTGCTGGGCATTGATGTGCCGAAGCGCGGCCAGCTGATCCGCGTTCTCTATTCGGAAATCGGTCGTATCCTGAACCATCTTCTGAACGTGACCACGCAGGCGATGGACGTCGGTGCGCTGACGCCACCGCTCTGGGGCTTCGAAGAGCGCGAAAAGCTGATGGTGTTCTACGAACGCGCCTGTGGCGCACGTATGCACGCAGCCTATTTCCGTCCGGGCGGCGTCCATCAGGACCTGCCGGATCAGCTCGTTGAAGACATCGGCAAATGGATCGATCCGTTCTTCAAGACGCTCAACAATCTTGATGACCTCATCACGCCGAACCGTATTTTCAAGCAGCGTAACGTCGATATCGGCGTCGTGAAGCTGGAAGATGCATGGGCATGGGGCTTCTCGGGCGTCATGGTGCGTGGTTCGGGCGCTGCATGGGATCTGCGCAAGTCGCAGCCATATGAGTGCTACAACGAGATGGAATTCGACATTCCGATCGGCAAGAACGGCGACTGCTATGATCGCTACCTGATCCGTATGGAAGAAATGCGCCAGTCGGCGCGCATCATGCGCCAGTGCGTTGATCTTTTGCTTGGCAAAGGAACGCGTCGGTCCGGTTTCCAATACCGACAACAAGATCGTGCCGCCGAAGCGCGGCGAGATGAAGCGCTCGATGGAGGCGCTCATCCATCACTTCAAGCTTTACACGGAAGGCTACCATGTGCCTGCCGGTGAAGTTTACGCAGCAGTTGAAGCACCGAAGGGTGAATTTGGCGTCTTCCTCGTGTCGGACGGCTCCAACAGCCTTATCGCTGCAAGCTGCGCGCTCCGGGCTTTGCCCATCTTCAAGCCATGGATTTCCTGTGCCGCGGCCATATGCTGGCTGACGTGTCGGCAATTCTTGGCTCGCTCGATATCGTGTTTGGTGAGGTTGACCGCTGATGTCCGTTCGCCGTCTCGCAGATGATGCCGTCCAGCCAGCCGCTTTCGCGTTCAACGCGGAAAATCAGGACTGGGCGCACAAGACGATCGCAAAATTCCCCGAAGGCCGTCAGCAGTCGGCTGTTATTCCGTTGCTCATGCGTGCGCAGGAGCAGGATGGCTGGGTCACAAAAGCAGCTATTGAACATGTCGCAGGCATGCTCGACATGCCGCTGATCCGCGTTCTGGAAGTCGCGACTTTCTATACGCAGTTCCAGCTGAAGCCGGTTGGCACGCGCGCCCACATTCAGGTTTGCGGCACCACGCCATGCATGCTGCGTGGTTCGGAAGCGCTGATGGATGTCTGCCGCCACAAGATCAACCACGACCCGTTCGAGCTCAATGCCGACGGAACGCTGTCGTGGGAAGAAGTGGAATGCCGGGGCGCCTGCGCCAATGCACCGATGGTCATGATATTCAAGGACGCCTATGAAGATCTGACGCCGGAACGTCTTGCCGAAATCATTGACGCTTTTGAAGCTGGCAAGGGCGACACCGTCAAGCCGGGCCCACAGGATGGACGTGTGACGTCCGAGCCGATCAATGGCCTGACCGCTCTGACCGAAGATCTCGACTACAAGAAGGTCGGTCTTGAGACTCGCAAGGCATCCGATGCCGCCGCAGCCAAGGCGAAGGCCGAAGCTGAGGAGAAGGCCAAGGCGGAAGCCGCTGCAAAAGCTGCCGACGAAGCGAAGAACGTCGCTCCGTCGAATGCTGCAAAGCCGGTAACCAATGCACCTGAAACCGATCCGGCGCTCAAGACGCCTTCGGATGTCAAGGTGTCGAAAGCTGCCGAAAAGGCTGCCTCGGTCGAGAGCAAGCAGGCATTCAAGCTTGATGACAAGAACCGTCCGGTTGCCATGGAGCGTCCGGAAGCTGTTGACGATCTGAAGCTGATTTCTGGCGTTGGCCCGAAGATCGAGGAGACTCTGCATGAGCTGGGTATCTTCACCTTCAAGCAGGTCGCTTCCCGGAAGAAGTCCGAGCGCGAGTGGGTCGACGGCTATCTCAGCTTCCACGGTCGCATCGAGCGTGAAGACTGGGTAAAGCAGGCCAAGGCTTTGGCCAAGGGCGGCGTCGAGGAATACATCAAGGTATTCGGAAAGAAGCCGGTATGATGACTTCGATATTGGCAAACACGAACGGAAACAGGTGAGACATGCTGGCTGATAAAGATCGCATCTTCACCAATATTTACGGCTTCAAGGATCAGTCCCTGAAGGGTGCCATGGCGCGCGGCCATTGGGACAACACCAAGGGCCTGATCGAGAAGGGCCGTGACTGGATCATCGACGAGATGAAAGCGTCGGGCCTGCGTGGCCGTGGCGGAGCTGGCTTCCCGACGGGTCTCGCGGTGGTCGTTCATGCCGAAGCAGAGCGACGGCCGCCCGCATTATCTGGTCGTCAATGCCGACAATCCGAGCCGGGTACCTGCAAGGACCGCGAAATTCTGCGCCACGATCCGCATACGCTGATCGAAGGCTGCCTGATCGCCGGCTGCGCCATGGGCGCACACACCGCCTATATTTATATTCGCGGCGAGTTCATGCGTGAGCGTGAAGCGCTGCAGGCAGCAATCGACGAGTGCTACGAAGCCAATCTGCTCGGCAAGGGTAACAAATGCGGCTGGGATATGGATGTTCTCGTATCTCACGGCGCTGGCGCTTATATCTGTGGCGAAGAAACGGCTCTGCTCGAAAGCCTTGAAGGCAAGAAGGGCCAGCCGCGTCTCAAGCCTCCATTCCCCGCAAATATGGGCCTTTATGGCTGCCCGACAACCGTGAACAATGTGGAATCGATTGCCGTTGCGCCGACGATCCTGCGCCGTGGCGCGGCCCGGTTCTCGTCCATCGGACGTCCGAACAATGTCGGCACTAAGCTGTTCCAGATTTCGGGTCACGTGAACACGCCTTGCGTCATCGAAGAAGGCCTCGGCATTCCGTTCCGCGATCTGATCGAAAAGCATGGCGGCGGCATTCGCGGCGGCTGGGACAATCTGCTGGCGGTTATTCCCGGCGGTGCATCGTGCCCGGTTATCAAGGGCGAAGACATGATGGATGCCATCATGGACTTTGACGGAATGCGCGACAAGAAATCGTCGTTCGGCACCGGCGGCCTGATCGTCATGGACAAGTCCACCGACATCATTAAGGCAATTGCCCGTCTGGCAGCGTTCTTCAAGCACGAGAGTTGTGGCCAGTGCACGCCTTGCCGCGAAGGCACCGGCTGGATGTGGCGCGTGATGGAACGCATGGTCAAGGGTAACGCGCAGAAGCGTGAAATCGACATGCTGTTCGATGTGACCAAGCAGATTGAAGGTCACACGATCTGCGCTCTCGGTGATGCTGCTGCATGGCCTATTCAGGGCCTGATCCGCAATTTCCGTCCGGAAATTGAAAAGCGCATTGACGATTACACCCGCAACGCCGTTCAGAGCCGCAATATCCGTCTGGAAGCAGCGGAATAAGGCTTAACTAGTTGCATGCGGTTTGAAGAAGACCGCTCGAAAGTTTGAGATCTGGAAGATGCGGCATAAGCCGCAGGTTTGGACAAGCGATGGCAAATATTAAGGTTGACGGCACAGAGATCGAAGTACCCGATCACTATACGCTCCTTCAGGCTGCCGAAGCCGCGGGGGCTGAAGTCCCGCGTTTTTGCTTCCACGAACGGCTTTCCATCGCCGGAAACTGCCGCATGTGCCTTGTTGAAGTGAAGGGCGGACCGCCGAAGCCGGCGGCATCCTGCGCCATGGGCGTGCGCGATCTGCGTCCCGGCCCGAATGGCGAAGCGCCTGAAATCTTCACCAATACGCCGATGGTCAAGAAGGCCCGCGAAGGCGTGATGGAATTCCTGCTCATCAACCACCCGCTGGATTGCCCGATCTGCGATCAGGGCGGTGAGTGCGATCTGCAGGATCAGGCAATGGCTTTCGGCACCGACGGTTCGCGCTATCGCGAGAACAAGCGTGCCGTTGAAAACAAATATATCGGTCCGCTCGTCAAGACGGTGATGACGCGCTGCATTCACTGCACGCGCTGCGTCCGCTTCACGACGGAAGTTGCAGGCATTTCGGAACTCGGCCTCATCGGTCGTGGCGAAGACGCCGAGATCACCACCTATCTCGAACGCGCCATGACGTCGGAACTGCAGGGCAACGTTATCGATCTTTGCCCGGTTGGTGCTCTGACCTCGCGTCCTTACGCGTTCGTGCTCGTCCGTGGGAACTGAACAAGACCGAAACCATCGATGTGATGGATGCGGTCGGTTCGAACATCCGCGTCGACACCCGTGGCCGCGAAGTGATGCGCGTCATGCCGCGTGTCAATGAAGCGGTGAACGAAGAGTGGATCTCCGACAAGACCCGCTTCATCTGGGATGGCCTGCGCACCCAGCGCCTCGATCGTCCTTATGTTCGCAAGGATGGCCGTCTGGTCGCCGTAAACGGCCGGAAGCTTTTGCCGCTATTGCTGCCAAGGTCTCCGCAACCTCCGCCGACAAGATTGGCGCAGTCGCTGGCGATCTGGCTTCTGTTGAAGAAATCTATGCGCTGAAGGGCCTGATGGCTTCGCTCGGCTCCGCCAATATAGACAGCCGTCAGGATGGCGCTGCTCTCGATCCGGCACTGGGTCGTGCAAGCTATCTCTTTAACGCAACGATCGAAGGCATTGAAAACGCTGATGCTTTGCTCATCATCGGTTCCAATCCCCGCATTGAGGCTGCTGTTCTGAACGCCCGCATCCGCAAGCGTCAGCGCATGGGCCATTTCCCGGTCGCTCTGATCGGCGAACAGGCTGAACTGCGTTACGATTACGAATATCTGGGTGCTGGCGCTGAAACGCTCGCAGCAGTCGCTTCCGGCAAGAACGCATTCCGCGACGTGCTGGCCAAGGCTGAGCGTCCGCTGATCATCATCGGTCAGGGCGCGCTCACCGGCGAAAACGGTTCTGCAGTTTTGTCGACCGCCACCAAGCTTGCTCAGGACGTCGGCGCCATCAAGGACGAGTGGAACGGCTTCTCCGTTCTGCACACTGCCGCTTCGCGCGTTGGTGCTCTGGATCTCGGTTTCGTGCCGGGTGAGGGGCGGCAAGGTGGCTGGCGACATGCTGGGTAATCTTGATGTCGTGTTCCTGCTCGGTGCAGACGAACTCGACATGACCAAAAAGGGTTCGAGCTTCGTCGTTTACATCGGCACGCACGGCGATGCCGGCGCTCATGCCGCCGACGTTATTCTGCCGGGCGCAGCCTACACGGAAAAGTCGGGCACTTGGCTCAACACCGAAGGTCGCGTGCAGCTTGGCAGCCGCGCCGGTTTCGCACCGGGCGAGGGGCAAAGGAAGACTGGGCAATCCTGCGCGCTCTTTCCGACAGTCTTGGCAAGCGCCTGCCGTTCGATTCGATGCAGCAGCTTCGCGCCAAGCTCTATGCGGACTATCCGCATATGCTGGCCATCGACACCATAACGCCTGCTTCCGCCGACGATCTCGTGGCGCTGGCAGCGAAAGCATCAATCTGGGCGGCGGCGCTGCGTTCGTTTCCCCGGTCAAGGACTTCTACCTGACGAACCCAATTGCGCGCGCTTCCGCCGTCATGGCCGAATGCTCGGCGCTCGCGGCTGGCGGCTTCCAGCAGGCTGCCGAGTAAGCGAGAGAGACGGAACAATGGAAGGTATTTTTGCAGCTTACGTCTTGCCCGCGCTTATCATAGCGCTGAAGTCGGTCGTTCTGCTCGTCGTATTGCTGATCGTCGTCGCTTATCTGCTTTACGCAGATCGCAAGATCTGGGCAGCGGTACAGCTTCGCCGCGGTCCGAACGTTGTCGGTCCCCGGGGTCTGTTCGGGCTTTCGCCGACTTGTTGAAGTTCGTCTTCAAGGAACCAATCATTCCGTCTGGCGCAAACAAGGGTGTCTTCCTCCTTGCGCCTTTCGTTTCTGCCGTTCTTGCAATGGCAACACGGGCGGTCATTCCCGTCAATGAAGGCTGGGCCATCGCCAATATCAATGTTGGCATTCTCTATATCTTCGCCATTTCTTCGCTCGAAGTTTACGGCGTGATCATGGGTGGCTGGGCATCGAACTCGAAGTATCCGTTCCTCGGTGCGCTTCGTTCTGCCGCCCAGATGGTTTCCTACGAAGTCTCCATCGGCTTCGTGATTGTCACGGTTCTGCTGACGGTTGGCTCGCTCAACCTCACCGACATCGTGCTTTCGCAGAATACGGGCCTTGGGACCATGCTTGGCCTTCCGGCTTCGTTCCTCGACTGGAACTGGCTGGCTCTGTTCCCGATGTTCGTGATCTTCTTCATTTCGGCACTTGCCGAAACGAACCGTCCGCCATTCGACCTTGTCGAAGCTGAATCCGAACTCGTGGCCGGTCACATGATCGAATATTCGTCCACGCCGTTCCTTCTGTTCTTCCTTGGCGAGTATGTGGCGATCACGCTGATGTGCGCCCTGATGACGACGCTCTTCCTTGGCGGCTGGCTGCCTCCGGTGGACGTGTGGTTCCTCAACTGGGTTCCGGGCATCATCTGGTTCATGCTGAAGCTCTGCTTCTGCTTCTTCCTCTTCGCAATGGTGAAGGCTTTCGTTCCGCGTTACCGCTACGACCAGCTGATGCGCCTTGGCTGGAAAGTGTTCCTGCCGATCTCGCTCTTCATGGTTGTCGCAACCGCGACCTTCCTCAAAGTCTTCGGTCTGGCGTAAGGAGTAATAACTATGGCTTCATTCGCTCAAGCAGCCAAATCGCTCCTGCTCAAGGAATTTGTCGGCGCGTTCTTTCTTTCCATGCGCCAGTTCTTCGCGCCCAAGGCGACGTTGAACTACCCGCATGAAAAGGGCCCGGTCTCTCCGCGATTCCGTGGAGAGCACGCGCTGCGCCGTTATCCGAACGGTGAAGAACGCTGCATCGCCTGCAAGCTTTGCGAAGCGATCTGCCCGGCGCAGGCCATCACCATCGAGGCCGGTCCGCGACGCAACGACGGCACCCGCCGCACGGTGCGTTACGACATCGATATGGTGAAGTGCATCTATTGCGGTTTCTGCCGGGAAGCATGCCCGGTGGATGCCATCGTGGAAGGTCCGAATTTCGAATTCGCGACCGAAACCCGTGAAACTCTACTATGACAAGGACAAGCTCCTTGCCAATGGCGACCGTTGGGAACGCGAAATCGCGCGGAATATCGCGATGGATGCGCCATATCGCTGATTGGTTTTGCTGAAACCTCGTTTCGGCATCCGGTTTGACAAACGGCAACAGGAAGGGGCGGCCCATCTTGTTGCTGGAATTTAAGTTTCGCGAATATTCGCGGCAAACAAAGACTAAAGCGAGCGAGGCAATAAGGCTTTGCTCACGGAAAGGTGTTGGGGATCCCCATGCTGACAGGTATTGCGGCAGCGTTTTTCTATCTGTTCGCTTTCATCATGATCGCCAGTGCGTTCATGGTGATTGCGGCACGCAACCCCGTGCATTCGGTGCTGTTTCTGATCCTCACGTTCTTCAATGCGGCAGCTCTGTTCCTGCTGACCGGGGCCGAGTTCCTCGCCATGATCTTGCTCGTCGTTTACGTCGGTGCAGTGGCGGTTCTCTTCCTCTTCGTCGTCATGATGCTGGATGTGGATTTCTCCGAACTGAAGCGCGGCGCATTGCAATATGCACCGGTCGGCGCTCTGGTCGGTCTGATCTTGCTCGGAGAACTGATCTTCGTGTTCGCAAGCAACATGTTTGCGCCGAAGCTGGGGCAGGGTGCCGTGCCGATCCCGAATATCGCCGAGCGGAGCAATACAGCTGCTCTGGGTGACATTCTCTACACCGACTTCGTCTTCTACTTCCGGGTTGCTGGTCTCGTCCTTCTGGTCGCGATGATCGGCGCTATCGTTCTGACGCTGCGGCACAAGCCGAATGTCAAGCGCCAGTCCATCCCGACCGGGTAGCTCGCACGCCCGAAACGGCGATCGAGATCAAGAAGGTCGAAACGGGCAAAGGCATCTGAGGATAAGCATATGGAAATCGGTATCGCCCACTATCTCACCGTTTCGGCCATCCTGTTTACGCTTGGCGTCTTCGGCATCTTCCTGAACCGCAAGAACGTCATCGTCATCCTGATGTCGATCGAATTGATCCTTTTGTCGGTCAATCTCAATTTTGTGGCGTTCTCCAGCCAGCTCGGCGACATGGTCGGGCAGGTCTTCGCCCTTTTCGTTCTGACTGTTGCTGCTGCCGAAGCAGCCATCGGTCTGGCAATTCTCGTTGTTTTCTTCCGTAATCGCGGCTCCATCGCGGTGGAAGACGTCAATGTTATGAAAGGTTGACGGGCAAATGCTCTATTACGCGATCGTCTTCCTTCCGCTTCTCGGCTTCCTGATTGCCGGTCTCTTCGGCAATCAGATCGGAGCCAAGGCGAGCGAATACATCACTTCCGGTTTCATGGTCATCGTCGCGATCCTGTCGTGGGTGGTCTTCTTCCAGATTCCGCTTGGCCACGATGCAGAAACCGTCCGCATCCCGGTTCTTCACTGGGTGACGTCGGGCGCGCTTTCCTTTGACTGGTCCTGCGCGTCGATACGCTCACCGGCGTCATGCTGGTCGTGGTGAACTCGGTGTCGGCTCTCGTACATATCTATTCCATTGGATATATGCATCACGATCCGCATCGTCCGCGCTTCTTCGCCTATCTGTCGCTCTTCACTTTCGCCATGCTCATGCTGGTCACGTCGGACAATCTGGTCCAGATGTTCTTCGGCTGGGAAGGCGTGGGTCTGGCTTCGTACCTCCTGATTGGTTTTGGTTCCAGAAGCCTTCGGCCAATGCAGCCGCCATGAAGGCGTTCGTCGTCAACCGCGTCGGCGACTTCGGCTTCCTGCTTGGCATCTTTGGTGTGTTCGCGCTGTTCCAGTCGGTCGACTACAACACGATCTTCGCTGCCGCAGCCAATTATCTGCCGGCTGAAGGCCCTGCCGATGCCAATCAGGTCGTTCTGAACTTCCTCGGCTATCAGCTCGACAAGCGGGGCGCGATCACGATCACCTGTCTGCTGCTTTTCATGGGCGCGATGGGCAAGTCGGCGCAGTTCCTGCTGCACACGGCTTCCGGACGCCATGGAAGGCCCGACCCCGGTTTCGGCTCTCATTCACGCCGCTACCATGGTTACCGCGGGCGTGTTCATGGTCGCCCGCATGTCGCCGATCTTTGAACTGTCGCAGACCGCTCTTCTGGTCGTGACCATCATCGGCGCCACCACTGCTTTCTTTGCGGCAACGGTCGCTCTCGTGCAGAACGACATCAAGCGTGTGATCGCCTATTCGACCTGTTCGCAGCTCGGCTATATGTTCGCAGCGCTCGGTGTAGGTGCCTATGGCGCCGCCGTGTTCCACCTGTTCACGCACGCTTTCTTCAAGGCGCTTCTGTTCCTCTGCGCCGGTTCGGTTATCCATGCCGTTTCGGAAGAGCAGGACATGCGTCGCATGGGCGGCCTGCGCAAGCTGATCCCCATCACCTACTGGATGATGGTCATCGGTACGGTTGCCATTACGGGGCTCGGTATTCCGGGCACGATAATCGGCACCGCCGGTTTCTTCTCCAAGGATGCGATCATCGAGATCCGTCTTCGCTTCGCACAGTGCTGCCAGCGGCTACGCTTCGACGCTTCTCATCGTTGCAGCGCTCTTCACGAGCTTCTATTCATGGCGTCTGATTTTCATGACCTTCCACGGCAAGCCGCGCGCTTCGGCGGAAGTCATGCATCATGTCCATGAATCGCCAGCCGTCATGTTCGTTCCGCTGCTGATCCTTGGCGTCGGTGCACTCTTTGCCGGTGTCGTGTTCAAGGAACTCTTCTTTGGCCACGAATATGCCGAATTCTGGAAGGGCGCGCTGTTCACTTCGGCTGCCAACCAGATACTTGAGGAATACCACCATGTTCCTCTGTGGGTTAAGCTGTCGCCGTTCATCTCGATGGTTCTCGGTTTCATCGTCGCCCGGATCTTCTACATCCGCTCGCCGGAAACGCCGAAGGCGCTGGCTGCCCGTCATCGTGGCCTCTACCAATTCCTTCTCAACAAGTGGTACTTCGACGAACTGTACGATTTCCTCTTCGTACGTCCAGCTCGCTGGCTTGGCCGCTTGTTCTGGAAGGGTGGCGACGGCTGGCTTATTGACGGCTTCGGCCCGGATGGCATCTCGGCTCGCGTGCTCGATGTCACCAACCGCGTCGTCAAGATGCAGTCCGGATACCTTTATCACTACGCATTCGCGATGCTGATCGGCGTCGCCGCGCTCGTCACTTGGATGATGCTCGGGAGCTCTTTCTGATGACCGACTGGCCAATTCTCTCAACGGTCACGTTTCTGCCGCTTGTCGGCGCGTTACTGATCCTTCTGATCAAGGACGACAGCGAGGCTTCGCGTCGCAATATCCGCAATGTCGCGCTGATGACGACGATATTCGTCTTCATCTTGTCGCTCGTCATCTGGGCAGGGTTCGATAATTCGAACCCCGGCTTCCAGATGGTCGAACAGATCGACTGGATGGGTGGCGGCATCAGCTACCACATGGGCGTGGACGGTATCTCCGTCCTGTTCGTGGTGCTGTCGGCTTTCCTCATGCCCTTCTGCATTCTCGCAAGCTGGATATCGGTGGAAAAGCGCGTCAAAGGAATACATGATCGCGTTCCTCATTCTGGAAACGCTGATGATCGGCGTGTTCTGCGCGCTCGACCTGTTCCTGTTCTACGTGTTCTTCGAAGCAAGCCTTATCCCGATGTTCATCATCATCGGCGTGTGGGGCGGCAAGCGTCGCGTCTATGCGAGCCTGAAATTCTTCCTCTACACGCTTCTGGGCTCGGTTCTGATGCTCATCGCCATCATGGCCATGTACTGGCAGGCTGGCACGATGAACATCGTGGAACTGCAGAAGTACAGCTTCCCTGCTGGGATGCAGACATGGTTATGGCTCGCCTTCTTCGCGTCCTTTGCCGTGAAGATGCCGATGTGGCCGGTCCATACGGTTGCCGGATGCGCACGTTGAAGCGCCGACGGCAGGCTCGGTCATTCTGGCCGGTATCCTGCTGAAGCTCGGTGGGTACGGCTTCCTGCGCTTCTCGCTGCCGATGTTCCCGCTGGCGTCCGCCGATTTCGCTCCGCTGATCTTCACGCTGTCGGTCATAGCCATCATCTACACGTCTCTGGTCGCTCTGGTTCAGGAAGATATCAAGAAGCTGATCGCCTATTCGTCGGTTGCCCACATGGCCTATGTGACCATGGGTATTTTTGCCGCGAACGAGCAGGGCATCGGGGCGCCATCTTCCAGATGCTGTCGCACGGTATCGTGTCGGGCGCGCTCTTCCTCTGCGTTGGCGTGATCTATGACCGCATGCATACCCGTGAAATTGCGGCGTTCGGCGGTCTGGTGAACAACATGCCGAAATATGCGGTGGCCTTCCTCATCTTCACGATGGCGAATGTGGGCCTTCCGGGTACTTCGGGCTTCATCGGTGAATTCCTGACGCTGTTCGGTGTGTTCCGGGTCAATACCGGGTGGCACTGTTCGCAACCACGGGCGTCATCCTCTCGGCGGCTTATGCGCTCTGGCTCTACCGTCAGGTAGTCTTCGGCGCATTGACGAAGGAAAGCCTGAAGGCGCTCCTCGACTTGAGCCCACGTGAGAAGATCATTCTCTACCCGCTTGTGGCGCTCACCATCTTCTTCGGTGTGTATCCGACCCCGGTCTTCGACGTGACCGCCGGTGCCGTGAACGCCCGGTCCAACATTACGACGCAGCACTCGCGGGCACCGCGAGCGCCGTGCTGGCACAGTAAGAAATAAAGGCGTAGGTCATGCAGACTGATCTGATAGCTCATCTGACCCTTGCAGCACCGGAGGTTCTCCTTGCTGTAGGCGCCTTGGCACTGCTCATGATTGGCGTGTTCTCCGGCGAACGGGCGACCACGCTCGTCAACGGATTATCCGTCGCGGTGCTTATTGCAGCGCTGGCTCTGGTGGTCCTTTTCCCAACGAATGGCGCCGCATTCGGCGGTGCCATCGTCAATGACAGCTTCAGCCGCTTCATGAAGGTGCTGACGCTGATCGGCTCCATCGTGACGCTGATCATGTCGGTCGGCTTCGCCAAGGCGGAGAAGTTCGACAAGTTCGAGTTCCCGGTCCTGATCGTGATTTCCACGCTCGGCATGTTGCTGATGGTTTCAGCATCCAACATGCTGTCGCTCTATCTCGGTCTGGAACTGCAATCGCTGGCGCTCTACGTTCTGGCAGCGTTCAACCGCGATAGCGTCCGTTCGACGGAAGCTGGCCTGAAATACTTCGTTCTCGGTTCGCTTTCCTCGGGCATGCTGCTTTACGGCATTTCGCTCGTCTACGGTTACACCGGCCACATTGGCTTTACCGAAATCGCCCATGCCGTCTCCGGCGGTCAGCGCGAACTCGGTCTGGTCTTCGGTCTTGTCTTCATTCTGGCCGGTCTGGCATTCAAGATTTCTGCCGTTCCGTTCCACATGTGGACGCCGGACGTCTATGAAGGCGCGCCGACCCCGGTAACGGCGTTCTTTGCCGCCGCCCCGAAGATGGCTGCCATGGCGCTCATCATCCGCGTCGTCTCGGAAGCCTTTGCTCCGGTCACCCATGACTGGCAGCAGGTCGTGATTTTCATCGCGCTTGCGTCGATGGTGCTCGGTGCGTTTGCCGCCATCGGCCAGCGTAACATCAAGCGCCTGATGGCTTATTCCTCGATCAGCCATATGGGCTATGCGCTCGTTGGTCTGGCCGCCGGAACGGTGATCGGCGTGAAGGGCGTGATGATCTACATGGCAATCTACCTTGCCATGACGCTCGGCACCTTCGCGTTCATTCTCGCAATGCGCACCAAGGACGGCAATGTGGAGAGCATTGAGGATCTGGCCGGTCTGTCCCGCACCAATCCGGTGCTGGCAACGATCATGACCATCTTCCTGTTCTCGCTCGCTGGCATCCCGCCGCTCGCCGGTTTCTTCGGCAAGTGGTACACCTTCCTTGCTGCCGTCGAAGCAGGCCTCTATCCGCTTGCCATCATCGGTATCGTGGCTTCGGTCGTGGGCGCGTTCTATTACCTGCGCATGATCAAGATCATGTGGTTCGATGAGCCGACGGGTGGTTTCGTTCCGGTCGCAGGCGAGCTTCGTCTCGTTCTCGGCGTAACGGGTGCTTTCGTGCTCTTCTACGTCTTCCTTGCTGGTCCGATCGGCGGATTTGCCGAAGCCGCAGCCAAGACGTTTTTCTGATTGATGCAAAAGGCGGAAGCATAAATGAGTTTTGCGCTTTCGCCTGTTGCGGCAAATGAGGGCTACCGTCTCGAAACTTTCGAGATGGTAGGTTCCACCAATGCGGTTGCTCTGGAACGGGCAGCCAGCGGTGATCCGGGCAAGCTCTGGCTTGTTACGAAGAAGCAGGAAAGCGGTCGCGGAAGACGGGGCCGTTCCCGGTCTACGCCGGAAGGCAATCTTGCCTCCACGCTGCTTCTTGTTGAATCCTATGAAATGAAGACGGCGGCAACGCTTGGTTTTGTTGCCGGTTTGTCGCTTGCCGATGCACTTGATGCAGTATTCGCTGCGACGGGGCCTGCCGTGCCGCCGACAATCGGCCTGAAATGGCCGAATGACGTGCTGGTCAATGGCGCGAAACTCACCGGCATCCTGCTTGAATCGTCCATTCTGGCGAAGAATTTGTTCGCCGTTGCCATCGGTATCGGGACCAATGTGGTCGCCTTTCCCGATGACCTGCCTTATGCAGCAACGTCGTTGCAGGCTCTCGGCAGCAAATGCGATGCCGAGACTTTGTTCGCAGCCTTGTCGGATGCCCGGTCGGTCAACTATCGCGTCTGGAATGAAGGGCGCGGTCTCGACGATATTCGCAAGCGCTGGCTGCAGCGCGCGCATGGCCTTGGCCAGAATGTAACCATGCAGGTTGAAGGCCGTATCATCGAAGGTCGTTTTGAGACAATCGATGAGGCATGCCGTTTTGTTATTCGCGAGGACGAAGGTTCGCGAGTTGCGGTAACGGCTGGCGATGTCTATTTCGGAACTGCTGCTACAATACGCAAATAATTGCTTTGTTTTGTCTTGCTAGGGTTGCAACAGGATAACTTTAGGTCCAGTTGATGCCGCAAGGCGGGATTAATCACAGAGGAAATTTCATGGCCCGATCCAATACTACTGAACTCGTCTTTCTGCCGCTTGGCGGCGTAGGCGAAATCGGCATGAATTTGGCCATGTACGGCTTTATCCTGCGGACAACCGTGAATGGCTGGTCGTGGATATGGGCGTGAGCTTCGCGGGGCCAGAACAGCCGGGCGCTGATCTCATTCTCCCGGATATACGTTATCTCGAGGCGGAAAAGCATAATCTGCGTGGCATCGTGATCACCCATGCGCATGAAGACCATTTCGGTGCTTTTTGCTCGATCTATGGCCGCGCCTGAAGGTTCCGGTTTATGCGACGCCATTCACCGCCGGTCTGCTTGAAGCCAAGCGACAGTCGGAACACGGCGCCCCCGAAATCCCAATCACGATCTACAAGGCAGGCGAGAAATTCGAAGTCGGGCCTTTCAAGCTTGAAGCTGTCGCGGTAACGCACTCCATTCCCGAGCCGGTTTCTCTGGCCATTACGACCCCGCTCGGCACGGTCGTGCATACGGGTGACTGGAAGATGGACCCGGAACCATCGCTCGGACCGGTTATCGATGAGGCGCGTTTCCGCGCTATCGGTGATGCAGGCGTTCTGGCGCTGATCTGCGATTCCACTAATGCGTTGCGCGAGGGCGAGTCTCCTTCGGAACGTCAGGTGGGCGAGAGCCTGCGCGAGTTGATTGAAAATGCGCGCGGTCGTGTGGCTATCACCACTTTCTCTTCCAATGTCGGTCGTATCCGGTCGATTACCGAAGCAGCACGCGATGCTGGCCGTCAGGTGCTGGTGGTTGGCCGTTCGATGAAACGCGCCATCTCAGTCGCAACTGAGCTTGGCTATATGGAAGGCTTGCCGGAATATCTCAGCGAAGAAGACTATGGCTATATTCCGCGTGAGAACGTGGTGATGATCCTGACCGGCAGTCAGGGCGAGCCGCGCGCGGCACTCGCCAAGCTGGCACGTGACGAAATGCGCAGCCTCGCGCTGACGGCGGGCGATACAGTCATCTATTCGTCCCGCGCCATTCCGGGCAATGAAAAATCCATTCTGGATATCAAGAACCGTCTGATCGATCGCGGCATCAAGATCATCGGCGATGAAGATGCTCTGGTTCACGTGTCGGGCCATCCACGGCGCAATGAATTGCGTCGCATGTATTCGTGGGTTCGTCCGCAAATTCTGGTGCCGGTGCATGGCGAGGCTGCCCATCTGGTTGCCCGAGGGGTCGCTCGGCGCGATGGAGGGCATCGAGCAGGTTGCGCAGGTACGTGACGGCGACATGTTGCGTCTGGCTCCCGGCAAGGCCGAGATTATCGACGAAGCGCCGGTGGGCCGGATCTACAAGGACGGCAAGCTGATCGGCGACGAGGAGGAAATCGGCATGGTCGAGCGCCGCAAGCTCGCTTATGTCGGTCATGTCGCTGTTTCGGTACTGCTGGACCGTGAGCACAAGATCATCGATGAGCCCGACCTCGTGACTTTCGGCGTGCCGGAAGAAAACGCGCAGGGCGACCTGTTGGAAGACATCCTGCTGGATGCAGCCATCGAGGCAATCGATAGTATCCCGCGCGTTCGCCGCAAGGATATCGAGCTTGTCCGGGAGTCCGTGCGCCGTGCCGTTCGCGCTGCGGCAAATGAAGCATGGGGCAAAAAGCCGGTGGTGACCGTATTCGTGAATAGGATACGGTAGTCATACGGATTGCAAAATGACCGGCATGGGAGGTGCTGATGCTCGAACGCTTGAACCACGTGGCGATTGCCGTTCCGGATATCGATGCCGCTGCAGCGCTTTATCGCGGCAAGCTCGGTGCGAGAGTCACCGAGCCGCAGGCACTGCCTGAACATGGCGTAACCGTGGTTTTCATCGACGTCGGCAACACCAAGATCGAATTGCTGGAACCGTTGGGTGAGGGGTCGCCGATTGCGGCGTTTCTGGAAAAGAATCCTTCCGGTGGGATGCACCATCTGTGCTATGAGGTTGCGGACATAATTGCCGCTCGCGACCGCCTCAAGGCGGAGGGTGCACGTATTCTTGGAGATGGCGAACCGAAGACCGGCGCCCATGGCAAGCCGGTTCTGTTCCTGCATCCCAAGGATTTCAACGGCACACTGATCGAACTGGAAGAGGTGTAATCATGTCTCTGGTTTCAGGAATCGCGATTTACTTCATCATCTGGTGGACGACGCTGTTTGCGCTGCTGCCGGTTGGCTTGCGCACGCAGGCTGAAGAAAACGAAGTGACTTTGGGCACGGTGGCCAGCGCTCCGGCAAAACCACGCATCGGTCGTGCCTTTCTGCGGACGACCATCGTCGCAACACTCATCTTCCTGCTCTATTATTATGTGACGCAGATCAGCGGTTTCGGCCTCGACGATATCCCGCATTTCTTCCCGGATCTGACCTGAGCATTCGTTCACGTTCCAACATGAATTTTTGAGGCTGCCTAAATTATAGGCAGTCTTTCTTTGTATAAAGAAAAGTGGACACGCCTACCATAGGCTGCATAAGATATCGAGCTTGTTGGCGTAACGTATTGAATTTACGACACAGCACAACCCGGCGTCATTTGTGACAGCGATACCGTTCCCTGATCAATGTTCTTCATATAAATCGATTTATACTTAAGTGAAATTTAATACTTGAATGCGCAGAGGGCGCTGCGATAAATCCCACAAAATCAATGTGTTATTGCAAGCTATAAAATAGGGAAACTGCGGAAAGCATGGAGGTGCTGCAAGTTCAAAAAAGCAAGGCTTTCGCCTTGCTAATCAAATACGCGTTCGATCCGTTTCCATTTGACTGGCGGCTGCGAAAGTCGCGCCCGGATCCATCCTCCCAAGACTTTGACCGCGTGAAACCAACGGTTTTATTCCGTTGTTGCTCTTATGCTGAAAAAAAATAGCGAACTGCACAGCTTTTGTCACGAAAAATCTTCTATGGCGTCATATTTCTTTTCGCAAATTTTCCCGAATGAGAGTGATATATCTGTAATATATTGAATTTGAATGTGAATCCGGAAGCCGCATTTCGCGTCTCTGGTTCTTTCGACAGGCGATCATGGTTGTGGATGGGGAAATCCGCTATCGCGAAAGCTTTTTCAAGCGGGTTTCCAACCGGTGTATAACCCGGTAATAAACCGACAAATATGCTTAATTTTTGCCTGATTCTTGAAGCACTCAGGCATTCCCTCTTGATTGGTGGTTACGATGCGTCTGTCGCGGTATTTTTTGCCTATTCTGAAGGAAAACCCCAAGGAGGCGGAAATTGTCTCCCACAGGCTGATGCTGCGCTCGGGCATGATCCGTCAACAGTCGGCCGGCATCTATGCCCGGCTGCCGCTCGGTCTGAAGGTTCTCAACAAGGTCTGCGATATCATTCGCGAGGAGCAGAACCGCGCGGGCGCCAATGAAATCCTGATGCCGACCATCCAGTCAGCCGATCTGTGGCGCGAAAGCGGCCGCTACGATGCCTATGGCAAGGAAATGCTGCGCATTCAGGACCGCCGGGAGCGGGATATGCTCTTCGGCCCGACCAACGAGGAAATGGTCACCGACATTTTTCGGTCCTACGTGCGCTCCTACAAGGATCTGCCGCTCAACCTCTATCACATCCAGTGGAAGTTCCGTGACGAAGTGCGCCCGCGTTTCGGCGTCATGCGTTCGCGTGAGTTCCTGATGAAGGATGCCTATTCGTTCGACCTCGATTATGAGGGCGCGAAAATGGCTTACTACCGCATGTTCGTGTCCTATCTGCGCACTTTTGCGCGGGTTGGCTTGCAGGCCATCCCGATGCGCGCCGATACGGGACCGATTGGCGGCGACCTCAGCCACGAATTCATCATTCTGGCAGAAACCGGCGAAAGCCGTGTTTTCTGCGACAAGGCTTATCTTGATCTCGCCGTGCCGGGCGCGGACACTGATTTCCGCAACGATGCGCAACTGACCGATATCGTCAATCGCTGGACGACGCCTTATGCGGCGACCGACGAAATGCATGATGAGGCCGACTGGGCCGGGGTAAAGCCGGAGGATCAGGTTTCGGCACGCGGCATCGAAGTCGGCCACATCTTCCATTTCGGCACGAAATATTCCGAACCGATGGGCGCGAAAGTGCAGGGCCCGGATGGCAAGGAACATCTGGTGTCGATGGGTTCTTATGGCATCGGCCCGTCGCGCCTCGTCGCGGCTGCGATCGAAGCCTTCCACGATGACGCAGGCATCATCTGGCCGAAGGCTATCGCGCCGTTCGGTGCCGGTATCGTCAACATGAAGCCGGGCGACGAAGGCTGCGACGCTGTAAGCGAGAAGATCTACGAAGCGTTGACCAATGCAGGCGTCGATCCGCTGCTCGACGACACGGATGACCGTCCGGGCGCAAAGTTTGCCACAATGGACCTGATCGGCCTGCCGACGCAGGTGATCGTTGGCCCGCGTGGCGTTGCTGCCGGTGAAGTCGAAATCAAGGATCGCAAGACCGGCGAACGCAAGAACCTGAGCGTTGAAGCTGCGATCAACCTGTTAACGGCAGAAGCATGAGCACCGCGGCGGCAGCAAAATCCGGGGACAAGACAAAGGTAGCTCAAAAGGCTCCGAAGTCGGGTCCTTTCTCGGCTTTCGAACGCATGATCGCATGGCGATATCTGCGAGCGCGCCGCCGCGAGACTTTTATCTCGGTCATTGCCGGGTTTTCTTTCACCGGCATCATGCTGGGCGTGGCGACCCTCATCATCGTCATGGCGGTGATGAATGGCTTCCGTGCCGAGCTTCTGACACGAATTCTCGGCATCAATGGCCATCTCATCATGCAGCCGATTGATCGTCCGCTGGATGATTATGCCAGCCTTATCAAGCGGATCGATGGTATCTCCGGCATCAGGTTCGCCATTCCCGTGGTGGAAGGGCAGGCGCTTGTCCTTGGGGAATATCGGCGCAGGAATGGGTGCACTGGTGCGCGGTCTTCGTGAGGAGGATCTCGACAAGCTCAAGCTCGTCTCCGGCAATATTCGCCGGGCACACGCTCGGGGCTTCGATCAGGGCGGCGGCGTCGCCATCGGAACCCGCATGGCCGAAAATCTCGGCCTTTCAATCGGCGATACGCTACGGGTGATTTCGCCAGATGGCGATGTGACCCCGTTCGGCGTCAATCCGCGCGTGAAGGCCTATCCGATTGTCGCGATCTTCGAGATCGGCATGTCGGAATACGACTCGTCGATTGTCATGATGCCGCTTTCCGAAGCGCAGCTTTTCTTCAATCAGGAAGGCAAGGTGCAATCGCTTGAAATCTTTGTCGATAATCCCGACAAGGTGGATGCGATGCGCGCGCCGGTGGAAGAGGCAGCGGGACGCCAGCTCTCGCTCGTCGACTGGCGCCAGCGTAACCAGACGTTCTTCTCTGCGCTGGAAGTCGAGCGCAATGTCATGTTCATGATCCTGACGCTGATCGTGCTCGTTGCGGCGCTGAACATCATTTCCGGCCTTATCATGCTGGTGAAGGACAAGGGGCACGATATTGCGATCCTGCGAACCATGGGCGCAACCCGTGGCGCCGTAATGCGCATATTCCTGATGACGGGTGCTGCCATCGGCGTCACCGGCACGATAGCCGGTGTTGTTCTGGGCGTTGTCGTCTGCCTCAATGTCGAGCGCCTGCGGGAGTTCTTCTCGTGGCTCTCGGGAACTATGCTCTTCAACCCGGAACTTTACTTCCTGAGCCAGTTGCCTGCGAAGATGGACCCCGGCGAAACGATTTCCGTTATCGTCATGGCTCTGGTGCTTTCATTCATTGCCACCATTTTCCCGGCCCGGCGCGCTGCCAAGCTCGATCCGGTCGAAGCATTGAGGTACGAATAAATGGCGGCTGAAATCATCATGCGGCTGGAACGTGTCGGCCGCGCCTATAAGGAAGCCGACCGCGAACTGGTCATTCTGAAGGATGCCGATTTCACACTTCGTCGTGGGGAAATGGTTGCGCTTGTCGCGCCATCGGGCGCGGGCAAGTCGACATTGCTGCACACGGCAGGCCTGCTGGAGCGTCCTGACAACGGAGACGTTTTCTTGGATGGGCGTTCCTGCAGCAAATTGTCCGATGATGAGCGCACGGCTGTGCGCCGCAACGACGTCGGTTTCGTTTATCAGTTCCACCATCTTCTGCCGGAATTTTCTGCGCTGGAGAATGTGATGATGCCGCAGATGATCCGCGGCCTGTCCGGGAAGGCCGCAGCAGAGCGTGCGCAGCAGCTTCTTGAGTATATGAAGATCGGCAAGCGCGCTTCGCATCGCCCGTCGGAACTTTCCGGCGGTGAACAACAGCGCGTCGCTATTGCCCGCGCCGTTGCCAACGCGCCGCTCGTTCTTCTGGCGGATGAACCGACCGGCAACCTTGATCCGACGACATCGTCTTACGTCTTCGGAGCTCTTGAGGCCCTCGTGCGTCAGTCGGGGCTTGCGGCTCTGATCGCGACCCATAATCACGAACTCGCCCGCCGCATGGACCGGCGCGTCACGCTGAAGGACGGCAAGGTCATCGATCTGTAAGCCTTTCAGGTCACAGCAGCACCTCATCATCAGGAGCCGACACAGGTGGCGTCTCGAAGGGCGAGGTGCGTCTCTGCCTGAACATGACGCTTTCGTTCCCCGCTCACGCAGCCAACGTCTGCGGTTGTATATTCACTATTCGTAAACCCTAAAATGAATGACGGGCTAGAACGGGTGTTGACTTTGGAACAAAAATAGAACAAAAAAATAAACATACGTGAACACAGAGGAGTTTCCAACATGACCGATCTCGTCCACGACGTTCTGTCTTTCATTTCGGTAAGCCTGTTTATTGCAACTTTCGCCATCTGGGTGAGTGCGATCTGAAGGAAATAGAGCATGTCTCCCAAAAGTGGGAACCGGTTTTGGGATATAGACATGCGTGAAAACGATAGGGCATTTCCGATGACTCCGGAAAAATTGGAGATGCTCTGGCTGGTTCTTGTGAACCCGCTGCAAGGTGGCGATAGTCTTACTGGACATCGCCATATCATTCCCCGAAACTGATGCTATCAGGCGACAGAGTCGCCAGCCGCGATGGGCCATGCGTGTGGCCCATCTTGCAAGCAATGTGCTATCAGGCGGCTACTGCATCGGCCCGAAAATCGGAATCGGTTTTCGGAAAGCGTGATGCTTGGATTTAGAGCGCCGGATGTATGTCCATCCGGGCGGCTCAGCAGATGATCGGGGTCGATGGAATGAGTGATGCAGCAGCAGGCAATGCAGCAAAAGACGGTGCTTTGACGCCACGTTTTGTGCACCTGCGGGTACACTCGGCCTATTCCTTGCTGGAAGGCGCATTGCCGCTCGGCAAGATCATCAAACAGGCGATTGCCGACGAGGCGCCGGCTATCGCAGTCACCGACACCAACAATCTGTTCGGTGCGCTTGAATTTGCGCAGAAGGCATCGAAAGACGGGCTGCAACCCATCATCGGTTGTCAGGTCGATATAGCCTTCGGCGATCACAATGATAATGGCCGCAGCGTCAATCGCCGTGTCGCGCTGGACCTCGCTCCAGTTGTGCTGCTGGCGGCAACGGAAGAGGGCTATGCGAATATCGTGCGGCTCGTCAGTCGCGCGTTTCTGGAAACACCGGCAGGTGATCCGGTGCATGTCGAAGCAAGCTGGCTGCCACCATTGTCGAAAGACGTCATTGTTCTTTCCGGCGGCGCATTGGGACCAATCGGTCGCGCTTTTGCCGCTGACCGTCCCGACAGGGCAGAGGCACGGCTTGCTTTCCTGCGTGAAGCATTTGGCGATCGGCTTTATGTCGAATTGCAGCGTCAGGCAGGTTACGACCGTGCGCTGGAAGCAAAGACCGTCGCACTTGCCTATGAGATGGATCTGCCTCTGGTCGCCACCAATGAGGCATTCTTTCTCAAGGCAGAAGACTTCGAGGCCCACGATGCGCTTCTTGCCATCGCGGAAGGCCAGATTCTCTCAAACGATGACCGCCGCCGCCTGACGCCGGACCATCACATGAAAAGCCGTGCGGAAATGGCTGCGCTTTTGCCGATCTGCCAGAAGCGCTCGACAACACCGTCGAAATTGCAGAGCGTTGCAGCTGGTACACGCAGACCCGTGCACCGATCCTGCCACGGTTTACCGGCGAATCCGATGATGCGGAGGCCGCCGTTCAGGAGGAAGCCGACGAACTGGCGCGGCAGGCCCGCGAAGGCCTGAAGATGCGCCCGGAGACCGTCGGTCTCGCAGAAGGCTACACGACAGAACAATATGCCGAACGCCTCGAATACGAGATCGGCATCATCACCCGCATGAAATTCCCGGGCTACTTCCTGATCGTTGCGGACTTTATCAAATGGGCCAAAGCCCATGGCATTCCGGTCGGGCCGGGCCGTGGCTCGGGTGCCGGTTCGCTTGTCGCCTATGCGTTGACGATTACCGACGTCGATCCTTTGCGGTTCTCGCTGCTTTTCGAACGCTTCCTCAACCCGGATCGCGTTTCGATGCCCGACTTCGATATCGACTTCTGTCAGGACCGCCGTGAAGAGGTGATCCGCTATGTGCAGGGAAAGTACGGGCGGGATCAGGTAGCCCAGATCATCACATTCGGAACCCTGCAGGCACGCGCTGTGCTGCGCGATGTCGGTCGCGTTCTGGAAATGCCTTACGGGCAGGTCGATCGTCTCTGCAAGCTGGTGCCGCAAAACCCGGCCAATCCGGTATCACTGGCACAAGCCATCGACACAGAACCGAAGATCAATGAGGAGCGCGAGAAAGAGCCGGTGGTTGGAAGGCTGCTGGATATGGCGCTCAAGCTTGAAGGGCTTTACCGCCACGCCTCCACCCACGCCGCCGGTATCGTGATCGGTGACCGTCCGCTGTCGGAACTGGTCCCCATGTATCGCGATCCGCGTTCCGACATGCCCGTCACCCAGTTCAACATGAAATGGGTGGAGCAGGCGGGACTGGTCAAGTTCGACTTTCTTGGTCTCAAGACGCTGACCGTCCTTGAAACGGCGGTCAAACTGGTGGCGCGGAAGGGCGTTGAGATTGACCTATCCCATGTGCCGCTCGACGACGAACTGACCTATGAGATGTTGTCGCGCGGCGAAACCGTCGGCGTGTTCCGTGGAAAGTGCGGGTATGCGCAAGGCGCTGCTTGGTATGCGCCCGGACCGGATCGAAGATATCATCGCGCTTGTGGCGCTTTATCGTCCCGGTCCGATGGAGAACATCCCGACTTATAATGCGCGCAAGAACGGTGAGGAGGAAATAGCCTCTATTCACCCGAAGATCGATCACCTGATCAAGGAAACGCAGGGCGTTATCGTCTATCAGGAACAGGTGATGCAGATCGCACAGGTGCTTTCCGGCTATTCGCTCGGTGAAGCTGACCTTTTGCGTCGCGCCATGGGCAAGAAAAATCCGCGAGGAAATGGATAAGCAGCGCGTCCGCTTCGTGGATGGCGCGATTGAGGGCGGTGTCGACAAGGCGCAGGCCAACATGATCTTCGATCTGCTGGCCAAGTTCGCTGACTACGGCTTCAATAAGTCGCACGCCGCCGCCTATGCCATTGTGTCCTACCAGACGGCCTATATGAAGGCCCACTATCCAGTCGAGTTCATCGCGGCGTCGATGACCTACGATATGTCGAACACTGACAAGCTCAACGATTTCCGCCGCGAGGCGAACCGTTTGGGCATTGAGGTCGTGCCACCTTCGGTGATGACGTCCTTCCGTCCGTTTGAAGTCGGCGAAAAGCAGATTTTTTATTCGCTTGCCGCCATCAAGGGCGTCGGCGAGGCCGCCGTCGATCATATTGTCGATGTGCGCGCCGAGAAACCTTTTGAAAGCCTTGAGGATTTCTGCGAGCGGGTCGATCCGCGCATCGTCAACCGGCGCGTGCTGGAAAGTCTCATCAATGCCGGTGCGATGGATTGTTTCGGTCGTGAGCGCCCGGCCATGAGTGCGGGCATGGACCGCATCATGGGCTTTGCCCAGCGCACGCAGGAGAATGCCGCAAGCGGTCAGTCCGATATTTTTGGTTTGTCAGGCGCTCCGAAGGAAACGCTTATCCTGCCGCAGGCGGCTCCCCGGCTGCCATCGGAAATGCTGCATCGGGAGTTTCAGGCGGTCGGCTTCTATCTGTCGGCCCATCCGCTTGATGAATATCGCGATGTGCTAAACCGCATGCGTGTTCAAAGCTGGGCAGATTTTTCAGCAGCCGTGAAACGCGGCGCCAATGCCGGACGTCTGGCGGGCACCGTGACTGCTCGGCAAGAGCGCAAGACACGCACCGGCAACAAGATGGGCATTGTGCAATTGTCCGATGCCAGCGGCCAGTTCGAAGCGGTGCTGTTTTCAGAAGGGCTGGCGCAATATCGCGATCTTCTGGAGAGCGGCAAGTCGGTGGTGATCACGGTTCAGGCGGAAAACCGTCCTGAAGGTATCGGCTTGCGCATCCAGACGGTGCAGTCGCTCGAAGACGAGGCCTGCCGTATGCAGAAGGCCTTGCGGCTTTACCTGCGTTCGGCCGATGCGGTTCGTCATATCGCACCGCATTTCAACACGCGCGGCGACGGGCAGGTGAGCCTCATCGTCATCAAGGATAACGGTCAGCGTGAAGTCGAGATCGAGCTGCCGCATCGCTATCGCGTCAGTCCGCAGATCGCCAGCGCCATGAAAGCCATTCAGGGCGTCGTGGATGTGGAACTGGGTGAGTGAGAGCGCATCCCGAAAAATGTGAAACGGTTTTCGGAAAAGATGCGCGCTCAAATTAAGGCAAAGCGGCAGTGAACCCGTTTTGCGTTCAGTTTGCGCAAAAAATCGGTGGTGATGTGCGTATTTCACCACCGATTTTGCGGCGAATGCCTGTCGAAAACATGGCGTTTTTGTGGTTGGCATCAGTAGGCGGCTGTGAAACGCTTGCGAATGTGCTGGCTTTTTTTTCAGCTTCATCCAGAATGGCGACGGCCAGATCAGCAACTGAAATCTTGCTTTCACCCTTGTCGTCGAAAACCGGTTCGTCGCCGCCGAGACGATACTTTCCGGTGCGTTCGCCCGGCTGAAGAATAGTCGCCGGTGACACGAATGACCATTCCAGTTCTTTCTCACCGCGCAGGTCGTCGAGTGCCTGACGGGCGCCGAGTGCGCCTTCCTTCCATTCCGCAGGGAACTCCGGCGAGTCGACCAACTGGTTACCATTGATCGAAAGGCTACCTGCGCCGCCGACTGCTATAAGACGCTTGATGCCTGCTTTTTGGTGGCTTCCGTGATGGAACGGCTGCCGTTGATGTGCTTTTCGCGGATGTCCTTGTCGCCCCAGCCCGGATTGTAGGCGGAAATCACGATGTCATGCCCTGCAAGCTGCTTTGCAAGCGCGTCGGTATTGAACACGTCGGCCTTTACCGCCGTCACATCAGGCAGTTTTTCGACTTTCTCCGGATGACGAACGAGTGCGGTAACCTCGCCGCCGCGTGCAGCAGCTTCTTTGAGGATTGCAGCGCCTACGAAACCCGTTGCGCCGATCAGTGCGATCTTGGTCATGGCATTCTCCTTTTTTCGACCTTCTCGTATCAAACGAATTAAGGTATGTTCCATAATCAGGTTATTTCTGATAACTACATATGTGATGCCATCATGCTTGTGAAGAACGCACTTTTACATGAGCAGGATACACCGAAGTAACCGCTTCAAAGGCAAGTGTTCAGAGATTCTCCGGTCGAATCAGAACGATGAAGCTGCTATAACTAATTGTTTTTATGCATGTTATGACGTGTGGCTGATGCGTATTTCAGTGAAAACTCTCTAACTTTACCGATGGAGAAAACGCCGGTCTGCCAACCGGTTTTTGTGGAGAGAAAGATGACAATACCGACACGCCCAGACGGGAAAACACCTTTGCTTTCGTCGACACCTGCATTCGAGAACGATGGTGACGGTTCTTGCCCGATCCGTGAAGTGCTGGATCGGGTTGGCGACACGTGGAGCATTCTCGTCATTTTCAATCTTCAGGAAGGCTCGATGCGTTTCAATGCGTTGCGACGGACCATTGAGGGTATTTCACAGCGCATGCTGACCGTTACGCTACGATCGCTGGAGCGGGATGGCCTCGTGTCTCGACGTGTGCGCCCGACTTCTCCGCCCGAAGTGGAGTATTCGCTGACTGAACTTGGACATTCTCTTGCTGTGCCTATCGACGTGCTGGGGCAATGGGCCGTCAGGAACCGCGATCTTCTTCGCGACGCCCGCTCACGTTTTGATGGAAGCATTGAATAAAAAGGAACCGGCCTTAGTCCGTTTGCGTTTGTCTTTCAAACAGGAGAAGTCTGATGCCCGCGAAATCCCGGGCCCAACAGAAAGCTGCTGGCGCTGCGCTTGCTGCCAAACGCGGTGAAATCAAGAAAAGCGAACTCTTCGGTGCGTCGAAGGAAATGTATGAATCGATGACCGAGAAGGAACTGGAGGAATTTGCCGAAACAAAGCGCAAAGGCTTGCCGGAACACGTAGATGACAAGAAAAAAACACTGAATAGAATTGGCGAGCGCCGTCGGGCACTCGCCGCATTGGCCAGATGGTTACTTGCCAGATTTGTTCGGAGCCAGCTCGATTGCTTTCAGCTTGCCATCGGTAATGCCACAGCGCAGCGTGACGCTATCCCATTTTGTTGATGCGCCTTTGGTGCGTGCTTCACCGGGAACCGAGATGACAGCCGAAACCTTGCGTGGGTCGCTGGTGCTGAATTTCCCAGACTTATCATTGGTTTCTGCCGAAGAGATGTCATCTTTGGTGAAGCCGAGACGATCATATTTTTTACTTTTCTTGACGTAATCATAAGCGCTGGCAACGCAATCGGCGATCTGTGGAGCCGCTTGCTGATCCTTCACGAGTGTCTGATAGTTGCCTGTAAAATCCTTCGATCTTTTCGCGACGGAATCTGCATTCGCGGCGGTGGTGAAGCCCAGTGCTAGAGCGCGTTTCGTTTTTCTCTGAATCGAATGCGCTTCCCAAATCAGTTTTGTTCTGATTCACTGATGCTGGCTGGATGGAGGCCAGCGTTGGATGACCGCACCGATATCGAATGATCTTCGAGAGCGCGTTATTGCCGCCGTGCTGAGTGGCGAAAGCGTTCGTTCAGTGGCGACGCGGTTTGAAATTGCCGCATCTTCAGTCGTAAAATGGTCCCAGCGCCATCGTGCGACCGGATCGGTTCATCCCGGCAAGATGGGCGGCCACCGCAAGCGGATACTCGAACCGCATCGTGATATCATTGTGCAACGGCTCGCCGAGAACCCACACCTGACACTCCATGGCCTGAAGGCGGCGTTGACCGAGCAGGGTATTTCCGTCTCGCACAATACGATCTGGGAATTCATTCGCAGTGAAGGGCTGCGCTTCAAAAAAAACACTATTCGCCCTTGAGCAAGCTCGTGCCGACGTCGCTCGCAAAAGACAGCGCTGGAAGACCCTGCAAAATCACCTTGATCCCGAACGGCTGGTCTTCATTGATGAGACACGGATCAAGACCAACATGTCGCCGATCAGAGGCTGGGGTCCAAAAAAAGGCAAGCGACTGCGGGCATTTGCACCGCATGGCCACTGGCGCACGCTGACATTCCCGGCGCTTTGAGAAACGATCAGCTTACAGCACCCTGTGTCTTCGACGGACCGATGAACGGCCAGTGTTTCCGCGCCTATGTCGAGCAGCAGTTGGTCCCGGTGCTCGCCGGGCGACATTGTCGTCATGGACAATCTCGGCAGCCATAAGTCGGCAACCATCCGTCAATTGATCAAAGCCGCCGGTGCGCGGCTCTGGTTCCTGCCACCCTATTCGCCGGACCTCAATCCGATCGAACAAGCCTTTTCCAAGATCAAGCATTGGATGAGAAATGCACAAAAGCGCACCATCGAAGACACATGGCGTCATATCGGCAGGCTGGTCGAAACCATCCAGCCCGCCGAATGCCAAAACTATTTGGAAAACGCCGGATATGGTTCCGTTAAAAGGTGAAACGCTCTAAAATTGCAGAAATTATAAATTTGGTCGATTTCATGCCCATGTCCTTCTGGAAACCCGTCGCTCGGTGGCGGGCGGCGGAATGAATCGATAATGAAATAGAGATTACAGACGCGATTCTGATTTTTTTATGAATTTCCAACGGTTACGACGATATCTTATTGGCAGATGCGCGCAAGACAGGATTTGCCGTGGCAGCCTTGGTCGAGATGCATGTTGGTGCGATGTGCTGCATCACCGTCCGGGCCGATTACCGTCATGAAAAGCTTGCAGCTCGCGCTATGCACAGCGCGCCAGAAAGCCTTCTCCTTGTCGGTGCCGTTCCAGCCGCTTTCCAGTTCCGTCTTGCTGCCATCCGAAAACTTGAACGACATGATGTCGAGCGCGTTGGCAAAGGCGTGTTCGGAAACGCGTCCTGTGGATGCGCCGTTGACCTTCCGGCACTGGTAATCCGAGCCGGTGCCGATTTCAGCGATTTTCGAATCCGGTCCATAAACATCTTTGGCTGCCTTGGTCACCTCGCTGCTCCACTGCGCCAGCGTGACTGCCATTGCGCAATTTGTGGTGACGGCATTGGCAAATTTCAAAGGGTCGTCCTTGCCAATGGCGGTCAGGGACAACGGAGAGTGGGCGCCGCATTGCTCGCCATCCTTGATCGGAGGCAGCAGCTTGCCCTCTACTTCGCCGGCTATCAGCGCCGGGCAGGATACCTGATAGACGCGCTCGTCCTTTTCCGGCTTTGGCTGTTGATCGGGGGCGGGTTTTGCTTCTTGCAGTTTTTTCGTCCATCGGCTTCGGATCATCAGCCGGTTTTGGCGGGTCTGCCCGGGTCGGGGTTGTAGGAGCAGGCTTGGCCAGCGGTTGATTTTCGGGTTCTCCCTCCGGCTTTTCCGTTGGAATGGGTGGAGTTTCCGGTTCTGCCCCTTGGTTGCTGTATTTTCCGGGCGAGGGGCAGGCGTCGGAACGGGTATCATGGGAGCAGGTTTGGTTTCGGCTTTTGCCGGAGCGCTTTCCGATTGCGTTGCCGCTTGCTGTTTCGAAGCCGGTTTCTTTTGGCTGCGCTTTACCGCCGGGCGTTTGCGATGCTGTTTTGCCTTTTGGGCGTCCTGTTTCAGGATGCGTTCGATGAAAGTTTGCGCCTGTGCCTGATCAGAATCGATGCCGGGAAAACACGGCATCGCAACAAGGCCCAAGGCAATCAGAGCGGTGAATGCACCCTTGCCGGGCAGGAAAAAGACAAAGCCATTGATGCCTCATGAATTGCGGATCCGTCATGACTAATGATGAAACAGGCGATGGCGTTCCTTCACGCTTGATGGCAGGTCGTAGCAAATGGTAGGAAACACCCTCAGCGGTCCGGTTTTTCAGGCTTTTTCGACTGCTTGAGCTTGACAAGATAACAGCTGCATGACTAAAAGCCGCCCATCGCTGGCGCGTTCTCGCACCGGCGTTTCATTTGACGTGTCCCGTGGATGAAGATTGCGCTCGCGCGCTTCATCCTGTCAGTCCTCTCAAACGGAGGGCAGAGGAGGGGCGCGTTTCCTCCAGCGCCTCCGGGCGCTATAACCTTTTGAAGGAAATGCGATGAGCAAGCGCGAATCCGCTAAGTACAAAATTGATCGCCGTCTTGGCGAAAACATCTGGGGCCGTCCGAAGTCCCCTGTAAACCGCCGTGAATATGGCCCGGGCCAGCACGGCCAGCGCCGCAAGGGCAAGCTGTCGGACTTCGGTGTACAGCTCCGCGCAAAGCAGAAGCTCAAGGGCTTCTACGGCGATATCTCCGAAAAGCAGTTCCGCAAGACCTACGAAGAAGCCGCTCGCCGCAAGGGCGACACCGGTGAAAACCTGATCGGTCTGCTGGAATCGCGTCTTGACGCAGTTGTGTATCGCGCCAAGTTCGTTCCGACGATCTTTGCTGCCCGCCAGTTCATCAATCACGGCCACGTGAATGTGAATGGTCGCCGCGTCAACGTTCAGTCCTACCGCCTGAAGACCGGTGACGTTGTTGAAGTTCGCGAAAAGTCGAAGCAGTTGGTTATCGTTCTCGAAGCTGTTCAGCTCGCAGAACGTGATGTTCCGGATTACATCGAAGTCGACCACAACAAGCTGGTTGCGACGTACTCCCGCGTTCCGACCCTGACGGATGTGCCTTACGCTGTCCAGATGGAACCGAACCCGGTCGTCGAATTCTATTCGCGTTAATTCCGTGCGCGCTCTGGCGCGCTGGATATATGCCGAAATCGAAAAGCCGCGCTGTACTGCAGCGCGGCTTTTTCTTTTGCTTTTATCCCGGCACTTTGGCGATGGGGCCGGGAGGGCCGAGCGTATCGTCAATCTGCCGGTCGGAATGATATGTGGCGCAGGCCGACAACAATGCTCCAATGAATAACAGTAAGGACAGTTTTCGGAGCGCGATGATGTGCGGCTTTCGCCGAAGAACACTTATAGAACCAACATACTGAGCCATAGATATCTCATCCGTGAATGCCTGCATGAGTTCTAGAGTAAAAAGGCAGCTGCAAACACTCATACATTTTTGCTGGCAAAGGGTGGTCGATGTGTGCTGATGCACGCAATCATAAAGAAATCTTGTTTGACGGTTTTCCCGACAGCCAGTTTTCGCTATTAAGCCTTCAACATCTTCAATCGTTTTTCCGGGAAGCACCATGAACGCTTTCGATCCAGATATTGCAGAAGACGCGGGCAGCGACGGCTGTCACCCGCTATTCCGCGATGTGCCGACCACGGTCGAGTTCAACAAGCTGCGCAAACGTCTTTTGCGTCTGACGCGGCAGGCTATCGAGGATTTCTCGATGGTGAAGTCCGGCGAGCGCTGGATGGTCTGCCTTTCGGGTGGCAAGGATTCCTATGGCCTGCTTGCGCTGCTGCTCGATCTTAAATGGCGCGGCCTGCTGCCTGTTGAGCTGCTGGCGGTCAATCTGGATCAGGGGCAGCCGAACTTTCCCAAGCACATTCTGCCGGATTTCCTCAATCGTTATGAAATCGAACACCGTATCGAATATCAGGATACCTATTCGATCGTGACCGACAAGCTGCCTGAAACCAGCACCTATTGCTCGCTCTGCTCGCGTTTGCGCCGGGGAATCTCTATCGCATTGCGCGTGAAGAGTGCTGTTCGGCGATCGTTCTTGGCCATCACCGGGAAGATATTCTCGAAACCTTCTTCATGAACCTGTTCCACGGCGGGCGTCTGGCTGCGATGCCGCCGAAGCTGTTGAACGACGAAGGAGACCTGATGGTGTTCCGCCCGCTGGCTTATGCTGCGGAGGACGATCTGGAGAAATTTGCGACCGCAATGCAGTTTCCGATCATTCCATGCGACCTGTGCGGCAGTCAGGAAGGGCTGCAGCGCAATGCGATGAAAGCCATGCTGACCGACATCGAAAAGCGTATGCCGGGGCGCAAGGACACGATGATCCGCGCCATGACGAATGTGCGTCCGAGCCATTTGCTGGATCGCAAACTGTTCGATTTTGCAGGACTGATGCTGAATGGCGAGGGAGAGGGTGACCATGCGGTTTGACGAAGGACAGATGGACTGGCTGGCTGATTTGCTGGCAGATGCGGCGCGTCAGGAAATCATGCCCCGGTTTCGCAGGCTGGACGTCGGCGATATCCGGCAGAAGACGTCACCCGCCGATCTGGTGACGGAAGCGGATGTGAATGCTGAACGGTTCATCACTGCCAAGCTCAAGGAACGTTTTGCCGATGCAGTGATCGTCGGTGAGGAAGCCTGCTCGGACAATCCGGCATTGCTGACCGGCCTCGATGATGCGGAGCTTGCTTTCACAATCGATCCCGTCGATGGCACTTTCAACTTTGCATCTGGTGTTCCGCTCTTTGGTGTCATGCTTGCGGTGGTGTCGAAAGGCGAAACCGTTGCCGGTATCATTCATGACCCCGTCGGTAATGACTGGATCATGGCTTCAAAGGGAGGCGGAAGCTACATCCGCCACGCCAATGGAGATGTGAGCAAGGTCGGCGTTGCAGAGCCAGCTTCGATCAACCAGATGACCGGTTCGATTTCCCGGCAGTACACGGCTGAGCCGACACGGTCGCGTCTGGCACGTAATCATACGAAATTTCTGTCCCAGATCGGTTATCGCTGTGCAGCGCACGAATATCGCATCCCGCCACCGGCGGCGCGCATTTCGTGGTCTACAACAAGCTGATGCCGTGGGATCATCTGCCCGGTGCGCTGATCCATCAGGAAGCCGGTGGCTATCTCGCGCGCTGGGATGGAAGTGATTATCTGCCGTCACATACCGGCGGCGGTATTCTGGCCGCGCCCAGCAAGGACAGCTGGCAATCCATTCACGCCGCGCTGTGGGAAGATTAGCAACGCTTGGGCCCAGCTTGTGTTTTGGACACTTGGGCACTATATTGGCGGAGTGGGTTGGGAGCGCGAACTCCCAACCCGTTTCGCTTAGATAAAGTCTGACCCGCACGTAGCATTGCCAGCCCGTGCGGGTTTTCTTTATCGTCAGCGTGATACTCACGGGTATGAAACCCATTTGTGTCACTCCGGTTCGAGAGCAAAGCTCTTGCCAAAGTCGAGGTGGCTTATCCTCCCCGATGCGCCTGCTGGCCGGCGCGTTCTGCTTTTGCTCCCGAAACACCCACTGATAGCATGTGTATGGCATAAGAAAAGCCCGCTAACTATTAGCGGGCTTTGATTGTTTATGACTGATATTTGATCAGATCACATGTTCGGCGGGCGGGTTCTGCACCCTGAACAACCGTCCGCGTTCGGCTATCAAAACGCAGCCGAGCGCGACGAATCCGAGCACGCAATAGCCGGTTGCAACCGGCGTTGTGGTGCCGTCAAAGGCTTGACCGATAATCGCGCCCAATGCCGCACCGATCACCGTTTGAGCGAAGCCCAGAACGGAGGAGGCTGTTCCGGCAACTTCGCCGAGCGGCTCCATCGCCAGTGCGTTGAAATTGGCTGTCACGAGGCTGAACGAGAACATGATGGTCATGTAGATCGCCATCAGGATCGGGAAGGAACAGGGCCTTCCATCGTGACCGAAAGTACCATCCACAAAAGGCTGAAGCTGGTGAAGACCAGCAACATGGTCTGGGAAATTCGCCGCATACCGTAACGACCGACTAGGCGCGAGTTCATGAACGAGGCGAGCGCCAGCGTCATGGCGACGGCAGCGAAAGCCAGCGGGAACAAGGCACCGAGCTTGTAGATGTCGACGAAAATCTGCTGAGCCGAGTTGATATAGCCGAACAGCGCACCGAGAATGAACGAGGTGCCGAGCATATAAAACAGGGCGACGCGGTTCGAAAGAACGATGCCGAAACCGCCAATTACACTCTTGACCGTCAGCGGGCGCCGGTTGGTAGCAGGCAGGGTTTCGGGCAGGCGAAGAAACGCCCAGATACCGATGACAAATGCCATGAAGGCCATCGACAGAAAGATCAGGTGCCATTCGCCGAAAAGCATGATGAGTTGGCCGGTTGCGGGCGCAACGACGGGCAGGATCATGAAAACCATCATGACGAGTGACATGACCTCGGCCATCTGACGCCCGGCGAACTTGTCGCGAACGACGGATACGGCGATCACGCGCGTGGCAGCAGCGCCAAGCCCCTGCAATACACGCAGGATGATAAGCGTCGTGAAATCGGTGACGATGGCCGCCCCAGAGCTGCCAGAATGTAAATGACGAGCCCGGCGAACAGCGGCAGCCTGCGGCCGAAGCGGTCGCTCAAGGGGCCATAGAAGAGCTGCGAAACGCCAAACCCGAGCAGATAGGCAGTGATGACGAACTGGACGTGGTTTTCCGACTGAACGCCGAGGCTTGCACCGATCTGCGGCAGGCCGGGCAGCATGATGTCGACCGCCAGCGCATTGATGGCCATGATCGCCGCGATGAGCGCGATGAATTCACCGCGTCCACGCATGGAAGTCTTCTGGTCCGACGAACCGTTCTTGATGTCGAGCGGCATGACTGGCATTCCTTGGCAAAGTGGCGCATCGCGTCGCGAGACACGATACGAAAGACAAAATTTAGAAAGCAGAAGCAGACAGATGAAAATCTGTCGTTGCAGCATCTAGAGCATTTCCAGCAAAAGTGCGAAGCGGTTTTGCGTAGGAAATGCGACGGAAAAATACTTAGAGCGATTCCAGCGGCTCTGTTTTAACTGGAACCGCTCTAGCAAATGCAAAAGGCGCCGTAGAACGGCGCCTTTGGAAAAAGGTGAGGCTGAAGCCGTATAATCGGCAATTAATCCTCAAGCTGCCTTTGTGGCAATACCCTTATCGGTAAAAGTGCCTGCAACTCGCTCGATTGGAACATTTCGCGTATGATATCGCAGCCGCCGACGAATTCGCCCTTTACATAAAGCTGAGGAATGGTTGGCCAGCTCGAATATTCCTTGATGCCCTGACGCAGTTCATCCGAAGACAGAACGTTGACGCCCTTATACTCCACACCGAGATAGTCGAGGATCTGAACGACCTGACCGGAGAAACCGCACTGCGGGAAACCCGGCGTGCCCTTCATGAAAAGCACGACGTCGTTGGTCTTCACTTCATTCGCGATGAAATCGTTGATGCCGGTCATTTGCGGTCCTTTCCAAGCATAACCCCGAAAAGTCGCCTGACTTTTCGGACAGGATTATGCGCTAAACAAATACGTCGAGGCAAATTTCGACGCAAACAGGGAGGTCTTTCCCAATATAGTCATTTGAATGCTGGTAACCACCCCGTTGGGGCGAATGCAAGTCAAATGCTCAAGAAATCCGTATCAAGGGGAGCTGCATCTTGCCGCAGCAGGATTTGCTCATCGAAATGGGGCCCCAGAACGGCCTTCCGTTATTCCGGTACGCTGGTCTGCAGGGCGAGTGCATGCAGCACACCGCCCATATTACCCTTCAGCGCATCATAGACCATCTGGTGCTGCTGCACGCGGGACTTGCCGCGGAAACTTTCCGCGACAACCTCGGCGGCATAATGGTCTCCGTCTCCGGCAAGGTCGCGGATCGTCACCTTTGCGTCAGGAATCCCCTCGCGTATCAGTTTTTCGATCTCATGTGCGTCCATAGCCATGTAAAATCTCCCGCCGTTTCCGGCTTCTTCTTCTCATTTTATCGAATCGTAACGCACCATCGTGGAACGTCAACTAACATCTGTCTAACGCTTAAACAGCCGACAAGCAAACCGCCCGGACAGGGTTTCCATCTGGGCGGCAATTAGAGCATTTCCAGCAAAAGTGCGAAGCGCCTTCGCGGGGAAATCAGTCCGCTGGACTGATTTCTTTTCCCGCTTCGATGCGTCGGATAATGCGTAAACTAAAGAGTTCAGGTGAAAGAAATACGATCAGTTATCGCTGACCGGTTCGCCACTCATGAAGCCGGGGAACCAGCCTTCAAAGGCGTCGGTCAGATCGACAACACTGACATCGACGACGTTGCCAATCTTCAGGCTGTCGCCGCCAACCGTGCCGAGCACGCGGAACGGGACGCCTGCGCCTTCAGCATTGAGGGCAATGAGCTTTGCCATTTCCGCCGTAGCCGCGACGACATAGCGCGCCTGATCTTCACCGAAAAGAACTGCGTGCGGCAGACCGTCACCGCCATCGAGCTCTGCACCCTTACCGGACTTGATCGCCATTTCCGCGACGGCAATCGCCGGGCCGCCATCGGAGAGGTCATGACATGCCGTGACCTGACCGTTGCGGATGGCCGAGCGGACGAACTCGCCGTTACGCTTTTCAAGAGTAAGATCGACGGTCGGGGCAGGACCATCGGCACGATCAAACAGATCGCGCAGGTAAATGGACTGGCCGAGATGTGTGCCATCGCCACCAAGCAGAACCAGCGTGTCACCATCCCGCATGCCGCCGATCTTGGCGGTTTGTGTCCAGTCAGGGATGAGGCCTACGCCGGCAATGGTCGGCGTCGGCAGAATGGCTTGACCGTTGGTTTCGTTATAGAGCGAGACATTGCCCGAAACGATCGGGAAATCCAGCGCACGGCAGGCTTCACCGATGCCTTCGATAGCCTTGACGAGCTGGCCCATGATTTCCGGCTTTTCAGGATTGCCGAAGTTCAGGTTGTCGGTCGATGCCAGCGGCTCAGCGCCAGTCGCAGTGATGTTGCGCCAGCATTCGGCCACGGCCTGCTTGCCACCCTCGAATGGATCGGCTTCGCAATAGCGCGGGGTCACGTCGGATGAGAAGGCGAGAGCCTTGGTGTCATGGCCCTCGACGCGGATTACACCGGCATCGCCGCCCGGAACCTGCAAACGAGTTGCCCTGAATGAGCGTATCGTACTGTTCATAGACCCAGCGACGGGATGAAAGATCAGGCGAGCCAATCAGCTTGAGAAGGGCAGTGGAGTAATCTTCCACTTGCGACACATTGCTCGCGGGAAGCGGCGCGTGCTTGCCCGGCTCCATCCACGGACGATCATATTCCGGTGCTTCATCGCCCAGATCCTTGATCGGCAGATTGGCGACTTCTTCACCCTGATGAATGACGCGGAAACGAAGATCGTCAGTCGTCTTGCCAACGATGGCGAAGTCGAGACCCCACTTGCGGAAGATCGCCTGCGCTTCGGCTTCCTTCTCAGGTTTCAGAACCATGAGCATGCGCTCCCGGCTTTCCGACAGCATCATTTCATAAGCCGTCATGTTCTCTTCGCGGACGGGAACATGGTCGAGTATGAGTTCAATGCCGAGGTCACCCTTGGCGCCCATTTCGACAGCCGAACAGGTGAGGCCAGCCGCACCCATATCCTGAATGGCGATAACTGCGCCGGAGGCCATTAGCTCAAGACAGGCTTCGAGCAGGCACTTTTCGGTAAATGGATCGCCGACCTGAACGGTCGGGCGCTTTTCTTCAATCGACTCATCGAATTCAGCTGATGCCATGGTCGCGCCGCCGACACCGTCGCGGCCCGTCTTGGCACCCAGATAGACAACCGGCAGGCCTACGCCTTTGGCTTCCGATAGGAAGATGCCATCATGCTTGGCAAGACCGGCAGCAAAGGCATTGACCGGGATATTGCCGTTATAGCGCTTGTCGAAGTTCACTTCGCCGCCAACGGTCGGCACGCCGAAGGCATTGCCATAGCCGCCGATGCCCGACACGACGCCGGATACCGGTGACGGGTCTTCGGATGATCGGGCTCGCCGAAGCGGAGCGCATTCATGGCCGCAACGGGACGCGCGCCCATGGTGAACACGTCGCGCAAAATGCCGCCAACGCCGGTCGCTGCACCCTGATAGGGCTCGATGTAGGACGGATGGTTGTGGCTTTCCATCTTGAAGACGACGCAATCGCCATCGCCGATGTCCACCACGCCTGCGTTTTCGCCGGGGCCCTGAATAACGCGCGGTCCGGTTGTCGGAAGCGTGCGAAGCCATTTCTTGGAGGACTTGTAGGAGCAATGCTCGTTCCACATCGCCGAGAAAATCCCGAGCTCTGTGAAGGTGGGCTCGCGTCCGATCAGATCAAGAATGCGCTGATACTCGTCCGGCTTAAGACCATGCGCTTCGATCAATTCCGGCGTGATGTCTCGCGTATTGGAAATAGTCATGGAAATGGGGAACCCCGTCGCAGGCTGCGGTACCCGAAAACCTTCTGCCGAAGGCTAGATACCTAAGGTTTCAAGGCGCCTCTTTAACCTAAGTTTTCATGAAGTGCGACAGGAAAATGCCGCTTTCCCAGCCTCAATCCTATATCAATAACGATAAAAAGAAACCAGCCTGTCAGACACTCCCTTCATATCCCGCCTGTTCGTTTTCGAGCAGGCGACGGAGCGTCAGAAAACTGTTTTCGACGACACTGCGATCAGCCGGAGACGAGAAGGCAACGCGGACCCTGTGATAGATCTGATCGACACGTCCGGCCTTGAACTCATCTTCGTCGTCGATCAGGATCCCGCTTTCATAGGCCGCCGCCTTGAACGTGCCCGAAAGCCACGGCTCGGGCAGTCCCATCCACAGGAATGGAACTGTCGGACAGGATACGAAATCGAAACCGTTGAAGATTTCTCGCGCCATCTTTTCGCGAATGACCGTTTCTTCGCGGCATTTGCTGTGAATGGCGTCTGCCTCGCCGGACAACACCAGCTGAGCGCCGGTTTCAGCGAGCAGGAATGCTGCGCCGCCTGTGACCATCTTGTGCGTTACCTTCACGCGTTGGGCGCAATGCGCAGGGCAGGCGACCCATCCGCTGCGTATGCCTGCGGCAACGGCCTTTGACAGACCGGAGACGACGAATGTGCGTTCAGGCGCAAAGCTTGCCAAGGGTGGAATCTGGCTGTCGCACATGATGCCATAGATATCGTCTTCGATAAGCCAGACATTGTAACGCCTTGCGATGTCGGCGATTGCACGACGGCGTTCTTCCGGCATGACGGACAGGGTCGGATTGTGCAGCGTCGGCATCAAAAAGGCGAGAGTCGGATGCTGCTGGCGGCAGGCCCGTTCGAATTCTTCCGGGATCAGGCCATATTCATCCAGACCGGCCTGAATGGTACGGCGCCCGAGAAGGCGCACGGAGCGGCTGATCTGCGCATAGGTCAGATTTTCGAACAGGATGCGATCGCCCGGATTCGTGAAGGCCGTGATGATGGCGATGCTCGCAGCCTGCGCCCCATTGGTAACGACAATGCTGTCAAGATCTGGTCGCCAGTCGGCTCGCGAAAGCCATTTTGCCCGGCTTCCAGCCAGTGCTGCGGAAAATAGCGCGAATAGCTCGCAATATCCTGCGGAAAATCCCGATGAATGTCGGCATTGATTTTGGCCAGAACTTCATGCTGGCCGACATCCGGCGCCGCAGTCGTGTCGAAACGTATTTTCCCGGAAGGGACATCGGCAGGCTTTGTACCAGCAATGCCAGAGGCGGTCAGCGCGTTGTCTGCCGGTTCTTCGCCCAGAACGTAAGTTCCTCGACCGACTTCGCCCGTCACGAGACCACGTTCGTGGGCCAGAGCATAGGCACGACCGATTGTGCCGATTGTCACCTTCAAGTCGAATGCGAGATTGCGCTGTGGAGGAAGTTTGATACCCGCTGGCAATCCACCATTCCCGATGGCTTCTTCGATGGCATCGGCAAGCTGCAGGTAAAATGGACCGGATTTACCGGCAAGATCTGGGAATCCAATTTGTCATGGTGACAACTTATAAATTGTACCTATTGCCAAGTCAATTGTAGAGTCAATTCGTCGCTACTTGGTGACAATGCAGACATCGAGCTAAACATAAGGTTTGTCTCGACTGCTTCCCAGCTCCCAACTGGCCCAACTGGCAATGAAATGGACCGAGCCAATGTTTTACTTTAGACCGCAGACCGAGACAATAGATACAATTCTTCCTGAGCCCGTAGCTGATAGCATTACGGATTTGCCAAAAGCTTTGCAGGTCAATCTGATGGCGGCGTCCCAACCGCAGATCGGATATGTACGGCGTGTTGTCTCTTTTTGTTCTTACGCATTGTCCGACGCATCGAAGCTGGAAAAGAAATCAGTCCAGCGGACTGATTTCCCTGCGAAGACGCTTCGCACTTTTGCTGGAAATGCTCTGGATTGGATGTCTTATCGAATGATGCTGCGGCGCAGTCGGATCGCCCTCGGCGAACTGACTGACGATCAGTTGCGCGATATCGGACTACAGCGCGACGAAGCAGAGCGCGAAGCGCGTAAGGTGCGTTTTCACTTGCGTTGAAGTATGTCGCGGAAAGCAGCTTTCCGCGACAGCTTGATTACTGGCAACCGCTCTGGCCTGAAGCCCAGCGGTTGACGTCGGCGGCGATCCTGCCGCCATGGCTTTCCTGCATCATCGGACCGAAAGCCTCGACGCGTGCAGGATTGCCTTGCGCCTGCACGACGAGCAGCGGACGTAATGCCGGATTACGGGCGGGCACGACCAGAATGCGCGGACGTCCGGTGAAGGAATTCAGTTCCGGCGCGAGTGAGTAACCGCGGAAATCCTTGTCCTTGGATTTGAACCAGCAGTTATTTGCTGCCAGCGCGATGCGCTCCATGGTTGGCAGTGCCGCCTTGCTGGCGTCGACGGCGATGGGCCCCGTGGGTTTGCTGGAAGTGCAGGCTGCAAGCAATGCAATGGCCGGGAGGGCCAGAAGAGCGAAAGTCTTGGTCTTCAAGGAGGGGCTCCGATAGTGCGTGCCTTCAAAAGGCACGCATGAGAGGTGGGGGTAAACAGTGTCAGGCTAGTTGCGGCATGAAAGCTTTCAGTCCGTCATCCATCTCGTTCCAGATGCGCTCAAAAACCGGATGCTGTTTTGCCTTGGCGGCATATGCATCAAACTTCGGGAACTCGTCCAGCAAATCCGCTTTGCCCGAGAGCTTCTTCAACGGTTCCATCAGAAAACGCACCGGCAACAGCCAGCAATCTGCAAGGGTCGGTTCGTCTCCAGTGGCATAGGCTTTGTCCGAGAGACGGCTTTCGACCACTTTCAGGCCGGTATGCATCTTTTCGAACAGGCGTTCGATGCTTGCATTGTCGCGCTCGGGCTTGCTCAAAAGGATGAAAAGCTTCATCGTGGGTCCAAGCACGTCCAGTTCCGTCACTCGGGCAAGGAGGCGAATAAGTGCGCGCTCGCGCGGCGTTCCGGGCAGCACGGATATTTCGGGAAAATGATCTTCGAGATATTCGGCGATCACCGTCCCTTCGTACAGCGTTTCTCCGGAACTGGTAATCAGCACAGGAACTCGGCGGAGCGGTGTGATATTGCCGAAATCGGCTGGGAACGGGTAGGGCATGTTCATCGGCTTGAACGACAGGTCCTTCAGGTAAAGAACCCCGCGGACAAAGGCCGAGTAAGGGGAAAAGAGGTCTGGAATAAAGCTGCATGAATGAAGTTCCCTGATTCGTTATCGCTAAAATGTGCGAGGCATTTCCAGCAAAAGTGTGAACGCTCCTGCCCGGATAGCGCATGAAACAAATATGGGGCGATCCTGACGATTCCTCCTTGATCAGGACCCTCCCGAAGTCAAGCTGCCACGAAAATAGATGCTTTGCCAGTGCAGTTTTGCAGCTGAGGCGTCAGAGCAGGCGCAATAAAAAGGCGGCTTCAATCGAGCCGCCTTTTCCGTTTATCTGTGTACCAGCTTATGCAGCGAGGCCCAGCGCGCCAGCGAAGAGCGCCCGACCGTCATCACCGCCATGCGCGGATTCGATCAGGTTTTCCGGATGCGGCATCATGCCGAGCACATTGCCGCGTGCGTTGACGATACCGGCAATGTCATTGACCGATCCGTTCGGATTGGTGCCTTCGGCATAGCGGAACACAACCCGGCCTTCGCCTTCGAGATGCTTCAGCGTTTCGGCATCGGCGAAATAATTGCCGTCATGATGCGCGACCGGGCAGCGGATGATCTGCCCCGGCTTGTAGCCGCGCGTGAACAACGTGTTGGCGTTGGTCACTTCGAGCTTTACTTCGCGGCAGACGAACTTGAGCGAAGCATTGCGCATCAATGCACCCGGCAGAAGTCCGGCTTCGACGAGAATCTGGAAACCGTTGCAGACACCCATGACCATGACGCCCTTATCGGCCTTCTCGCGAACGGCCTGCATCACCGGCATACGGGCTGCAATCGCACCGCATCGCAGATAGTCACCATAGGAAAAGCCGCCCGGGAATCAGGATCAGGTCCACATCGTCGGGAATGCTCGTATCGGTCTGCCAGACGGTCACCGGTGCCTGTCCGGTGATCTTGGTGAGTGCTGCGATCATGTCGCGATCGCGATTGAGGCCGGGAAGGAGAATGACTGCGGATTTCATGAGCGTCTCTGTCCTTTGCCTGATCAGCCGATGGCGATGGAATAGTCTTCGATCACCGTGTTGGCGAGCAGCTTTTCGCACATGGCCTTCAGGTCGGCTTCGGCCTTGCTCTTGTCGGAGCCATTCAGTTCGAGGTCGAAAACCTTGCCCTGACGGGCCGAGTTGACGCCGTCAAAACCGAGGCTGCCGAGCGCGCCGACGATTGCCTTGCCCTGCGGGTCGAGAACGCCGTTTTTCAGTGTAACGGTGACGCGTGCCTTGATCACTCTGTAGTTCCTGCAATTTTAGAACGAATGAAACAGCCCGGAAGGCTTGATTTGGCATGATCCCGAAAACCGTGTCGACTTTTCGGGATCGTGCCCTTCTGGGCTGGGCGGATCATTTTACTTCACAAGTGTAGGGCCAGCCGGGCGCGGCGTGTCGTTCTCGTTCATGATGCCGAGACGGCGAGCCACTTCCTGATAGGCCTCAACCAGTCCGCCCATGTCGCGGCGGAAACGGTCCTTGTCGAGCTTGTCATTGGTGGTGATGTCCCAAAGACGCGCTGAGTCCGGAGAAATTTCGTCTGCGACGACGATGCGCATCATGTCGCCTTCCCACAAGCGACCGCATTCCATCTTGAAATCGACAAGCTGGATGCCGATGCCGAGGAACAGGCCGGTCAGGAAGTCGTTGACGCGAATGGCGAGCGCCATGATGTCGTCGATTTCCGGCGGGCTTGCCCAGCCGAAAGCGGTGATATGCTCTTCGGTGACCATCGGGTCGTCGAGCGCGTCAGCCTTGTAATAGAACTCGATGATCGAGCGCGGCAGCACGGTGCCTTCTTCAAGGCCAAGGCGCTTTGCCAGCGAACCGGCAGCGACATTGCGCACAACCACTTCAAGCGGAATGATTTCCACTTCCTTGATCAGCTGCTCACGCATGTTGAGGCGGCGGATGAAGTGAGTTGGAATGCCAATGCGGTTAAGCTGGGTGAAAATATGCTCGGAAATGCGGTTGTTCAGCACGCCTTTTCCGTCGATGACTTCATGCTTCTTTGCATTGAAAGCGGTTGCATCATCTTTGAAAAATTGGACGAGCGTACCGGGTTCAGGGCCTTCATAAAGAATCTTGGCCTTGCCCTCGTAAATACGGCGGCGACGGTTCATGGCTTTTCTCGGATTTCCATATTTATGGTGATCGGCTCTAAGCCGCTATTCTCGCGGGCTACCTATAGCAATTGTGGGCTTTTAACAATCCTGCTTTGTGCCCGTTCCCCGTTTTCGCTGTTTCTGATGCAAGTTTATGCATGAGTCGCAAGAAAGTAGTCTTTAGCTCTTGTATAATCTTGCTCCCCTTGCCAGCTTTAGGCAAGAGAACGGATGACGATCTCTTCTAACTTGTAAGTCTGGGAGCTTTATGAATGACCACTGGCATGGATGATCGCCGCGACGCTTTTGAAAAGAAATTCGCGCTTGATGCGGAACTGCGCTTCAAGGCGGAGGCACGCCGCAACAAGCTTCTGGGACTCTGGGCCGCAGACCAGCTTGGCAAGAAGGATGCGGATGCCGAAGCCTATGCCAAGGAAGTCGTTGCCGCCGACTTTGAAGAAGCTGGCGATGAGGATGTTTTCCGCAAGGTGCGCGCCGACTTCGATGCGGCAAGTGTAAGCGTTGCAGACGAAGTTATTCGTGAGAAGATGTTTGCTTTCCTTGAAGAGGCAATCCGCCGGGTAAAGCAGGATTGATGGATGGTTCGGGGCGGAAGGATAGATAGCACTTCCGCCCTGATCCTTTGAAATAAAGGAAATTCGAATGTCGTTGTCTTCGCGCCTTCGCGCCGGGGAAACAGTGCTTTCTGCATGGTCCTCCCTTCCCGAACCCCTGACGGTCGAAATTCTCGCCCATAGCGCCTTCGATGCCGTAACGCTGGACATGCAGCATGGCGGCCACGACGAGGCGAGTGTTCTTCGTTCTCTCGGCCTTATCCTGAACGCTGGCAAGCCGCCGGTCGTGCGCGTTCCTGTCGGACGCTTCGACATGGCAAGCCGTGCGCTGGATTTTGGTGCGCAGGCGGTCATCGCTCCGATGATCAATTCCGTCGAGGATGCCCGCAGGTTTGCAGCCGCCATGAAATATCCGCCGGTGGGCGAACGCTCATGGGGCGTATTCCGGGCCAATGCGGATTACGGCGCACCGGGTTCCAACGATTATCTGACCACCGCAAATCACGATACGCTTGCCTTCGCGATGATTGAAACGCGCGATGCCTACGATGCGCTGGATGCCATTCTGGATGTTCGCGGCATCGACGGCGTTTTCGTCGGCCCCGCGGATTTCTCCATTGCGTGGAGCAACGGGCGTGAGGCAAATCCGAATTCGGATGCGATTGTGGAACCTATCGGCAATATTGCCCGCAAAGCTGCTGCGGCAGGAAAGATCGCCGGTATTTATTCACCTTCGCCCGAGTTTGCGCGTCGCTACATTCCGCTTGGTTTCCGCTTCCTGACACTCAGCAATGATGGCGGTTATATCCGGCTCGCAGCAGAAACGCTGACCAAAGCGGTTCGCGACTAATTCCATTGCAAGATATTCAACAAGAAAAGGCGGGCTGATGCCCCGCCTTTTCTTTTGCTTACAGTGGACTCACCGGAATGTTTGGGCCCAAACAATTGCAACTGGAAGCCCGGTGAATGGGCCGATAAGTTCGCATCAACTGCTAGCTACGCAATTTCATCGCGAACGTCTTTATCTGCGCGCTTATTCGAGGGATTTGAATGTCTGAACTTGATGATCTTCTCCGTCAGAAAGCGGAAATCGAAGCACGTATCCCGGAAGCCCGGGGCGAGGAAATAGAATGGCTGAAACTGGAGTTTGCGAACCTTGCTTATAAACTGAGAGAGTTGAACGCTCTCCCTAAAGCTATCGTGGATGCTTTTACTGACAAAGCCGACACGTTCAACTCCTTCCGCGTAATGAAAGTGAAGAAAAACTAGCTCGTCGGTGTTTTCTCAATGGACCTCAAATATCTATCGCGAAATGCGGCCTTGGCGGAGCGGGCTCGTCTAAGGATATTGCGTTCCGGGTTCACGATCAGCGGGCATCGATTATGGACTGATGACGAAGACTGGGTATGTCAGTTTTTCTATCCCGATTATTTTACGATTTGCCGGGTTCTGGATACCCGGTCGAGAAAAGCAGTGCAGACACGCTGCCAAAAACTAGGGCTTGTTCCCAAGAAATTATGTTGGGGATGGTCTGCGAAACAAAAACTGCGGAAACTCTATCCAGAAGCAAGCGGGAAGAAACATGTGATGCTTTTCCCGGTGTAGACTGGTCGAAAATCCAGTCGGCAGCGCGTTATTATAATTATCGACGCAAGAAGAAGCCCTACAAGGTTACCGGCGTTCTCTCACTTGATCAGTGCAGGAGCCGCTGTTACGAAATAAACTGGATTATGCGGGATTTGGATGACGAGGCTGGTACCGGGCGATATTTTCAAACACGCGGTTATCGTTGCAACTATCCAAACTTCAAGGCAATTAGCCGGGGGTGCGAGCCTTGGGCGGGCGATTGGAAGTACGATGGGAAGAATGGTAGCGTGTCCTACCATTCTGTTTCCCTTTCTGGTCAGTGATGCTTGGGCGCCTGTAGTTGCGTCATGAACTCGGCGAACACCATCGAGCCTTCCGGCCACGGTCCATGCCCGGATCCCGAGTTGATATGCCCGGATTCGCCAGCGTCGATCAGCATTGCACCCCAGTCCTTCACGACATCTTCGGCAGCTTCAAAGCTGGAGAAGGGATCGTTGCGGCTGACCACGGTGATCGTGGGGAATGGCAGACGTTCACGCGGGTAGGGGCCGAACGTCATCAGATGCTTGGGGCGGATCTTGTCGTTGGAAACATCCGGAGGCGCCACGAAAAAGGCTCCAGCCACCTTGTGCTGAAAATGCGGCAAGGCATGAACTACAGTTGCAACGCCGAGCGAATGCGCGACGAGAACAATCGGCTTTGGTTGCCGCATTGGCGGCCTTTACCACTTCACCAATCCAGTCTTCGCGAACAGGTTTGGTCCACTCGGCCTGCTCGACGCGCCGCGCCGTCGAGAGTTTGCTCTCCCAACGGGTCTGCCAGTGGTCGGGGCCGGAATTGGTATAGCCGGGGATGATGAGGATATCTGCGTCTTTGACTTTCATGGCTTCCCATTTAGAGAGGCTTTGTAACTTCTTCAAGCCGTGCTTGTTGTATGCTTGGTATAGAAGGCATGCGAATGATGAACAGCCTGTTCGCTGATCGTGATCTTGTGAAACATGTCCCAAATGGTGATGTTTAGGCAAGATTTGAAACACGGCGGAGAGACTGGCATGACAATCAGCAGACGTAATATCCTCGGCGCTGCCGGGACTGCTGCCATGGCCAACATTCTTCCTGTTCGCGCAGAAATGCCGTCGAAGGAGGGCGACATGACACAGCATTTGGGAGCAACCGCAGTCGAAACTGAACGTACGGTTGCTCCGCTTCCATTCGCAATGACCACGCCAATGCGTGTGGCTCGCGTTGGTCTGAAGGCGCGCGATGCTGAAACATTGGCTGAATATTATCACGATGTCGTCGGCTTGCGCGAGATGACGCGTCGCGGCGCGTCGATTGTGCTCGGTGCAGGTGACCGCGAACTGATGGAAATTGAACAGTTTTCGGCGGCCGGGCCGGACGACCCACGCAGCGCCGGTTTGTATCACACCGCATTCCTGCTGCCGACACGTGGCGACCTTTGCGCGCTGGTCGCGCCGCGCCATCGACAAGCAATTGCCGGTCAGCGGTGCATCGGACCACAAGGTAAGCGAAGCCATCTATCTGACCGATCCCGAGGGCAACGGTATCGAAATCTATTCAGATCGTCCGAACAATGAGTGGCAATGGAATGGCGACCGTGTTGCCATGAGCACCGATCCGCTCGATGTCAGCAATTTGCTCGATGTCATCAAGCGCGAGGGCGGAGAATGGGACGGCGCACCGCAAAACACCGTGGTTGGTCACGTTCATCTGCGCGTCGGCAATGCGCATGAAGCCGAAACCTTCTGGCACAATGAACTCGGCCTCGAAACTGTTCAAACCTATGGTGACCGGGCTGTGTTCATGTCCACCGGGCGCTACCATCACCATATCGCTGCTAATGCTTGGCAGAGTGCCGGTGCTGGCAAGCGTGACGAGGATCGGACCGGCCTCGGCTGGGTTGAGCTGGAAGACACGCGTGGCGGTAATAACAGCACCTTCGTGGACCCATGGGGCAACGTGGTCAATACGATCAAGACCAAGGCGTAAACCAGCCCGTCTCCGGAATGTAAAAAGCCCCATGTTTTCATAAACATGGGGCTTTTTTCGATCCAAATTATGAACCAATTAAAGGGGGCGCAGATTTTGGTTATGACGTGCCGAAAATCGCGACTTGCAAGAACCAGAGCGCAGCGTATCTGAGGTACGTGAGCACCGGAAGCGCAGTAAGACGCGATTTGCAGGCCGTCAGAGCCGAAATCTTAACCGAAGACGCGCTTGAAAATCGTATCTACATGCTTGGTGTGGTAGCCGAGATCGAACTTTTCGCGGATCTGGTCTTCGGAAAGCGCGGCGCGCACTTCCGTGTCGGCCAGCAGTTCCTCAAGGAAGTCGGCGTCCTGTTCCCAGACCTTCATGGCATTGCGCTGCACAAGACGATAAGCATCTTCACGCGACACACCTGCCTGAGTGAGCGCCAGAAGCACGCGCTGCGAATGCACCAGACCGCGGAACTTGTTCATGTTTTTCAGCATGTTGTCCGGGTAGATGACCAGCTTTTCGATCACGCCAGCCAGACGGTTGAGCGCGAAGTCGAGCGTGATGGTGGTGTCCGGGCCAATGGCGCGCTCGACGCTCGAATGCGAAATATCGCGTTCGTGCCAGAGAGCGACATTTTCCATGGCGGGCGTGACCGACATACGCACCAGACGGGCGAGGCCGGTCAGGTTTTCGGTCAGAACCGGATTGCGCTTGTGCGGCATGGCCGACGAACCTTTCTGGCCCGGAGAGAAGAATTCTTCCGCTTCCAGAACTTCGGTACGCTGCATGTGGCGGATTTCGATGGCGACATTTTCGATGGACGAGGCGATGACGCCGAGTGTCGCGAAGAACATGGCGTGACGGTCACGCGGGATGACCTGCGTGGAAACCGGCTCGGCTTCGAGGCCAAGCTTGGCGCAGACATATTCCTCAACGCGCGGGTCGATATTGGCGAAGGTGCCGACAGCGCCGGAAATCGCGCCGGTCGCAATCTCGGCACGCGCTGCGACGAGACGGGCGCGGTTGCGCTGCATTTCTGCATAGAAACGCGCGAAGGTCAGGCCCATTGTGGTCGGTTCGGCGTGAATGCCGTGGCTGCGGCCGATGCGAACCGTGTCCTTGTGTTCAAAAGCACGCTTCTTCAGAGCTTCCAGAACGCGGTCCATGTCGGCAAGCAGCAGATCGGCAGCGCGTACGAGCTGGACGTTGAGCGTGGTGTCGAGCACGTCCGACGAGGTCATGCCCTGATGCACAAAGCGGCTGTCCGGACCGATGAATTCGGCCAGATGGGTCAGAAATGCAATGACGTCATGCTTCGTGACGGCCTCGATCTCGTCGATACGGGCGACGTCAAACTTCGCCACGCTACCCTTTTCCCAGATGGTCTTCGCCGCTTCCTTCGGGATGACGCCGAGTTGCGCCAGCGCCTCGCAGGCATAGGCTTCGATCTCGAACCAGATGCGGAACTTCGTTTCGGGCGACCAGATGGCGACCATTTCAGGCCGGGAATAGCGCGGGATCATGAGTGCATCCTATAGAATGGAATAGACGGACGGAGTTTAGTGATTACGTGCGGCCTCGGCAGCGGCGCGGATCGCCCGGATATTGGCGCGGTAGCTCTCGACGGAGTTGCCTTTGTAGACCGCAGAACCGGCCACGAGAATGTTGGCGCCAGCGGCAACGACCGAGCCTGCGGTTTCCGGTGTAATACCGCCGTCAACTTCGATGTCGATAGGGCGGTCGCCAACCATTTCGCGGACGCGCTTGATCTTGTCGAGCATCGGCGTGATGAACTTCTGGCCGCCAAAACCGGGATTGACGGTCATGACGAGGACGAGATCGACATCATCGATGACGTTCGTCAGCGCTTCGGCGGGCGTTGCCGGGTTAAGCGCCAGACCGGCTTTCTTGCCGAGAGCGCGGATCGACTGCAGCGAACGGTGCGTGTGCGGACCGGCTTCGGCGTGAATTGTGATGAGATCGCAACCAGCATCGGCAAACGGGGCCAGATACGGGTCGCAGGGCGCAATCATCAGATGCGCATCGAAGAATGCCTTGGTGCGCGGGCGGATCGCGTTCACCACCTGCGAACCGAAAGTAATATTCGGCACAAAATGCCCGTCCATGACGTCGATATGCACCCAGTCGGCACCGGCTTCCAGCACGGCGTCGACTTCTTCGCCAAGACGGGCAAAATCGGCGGAAAGGATGGACGGGGCGATGGCGATGGGGCGCATATGTGATCTCCGTAACTTTGGCCAGCCCCTAGCACATGAGGGGCAAGAATCCTATCCCCAGCGCTTGTGGAACCACATCCACTGGCCGGGATATTCGCGCACCCATGTCTCAACGGTATCGTTCAACAGCTGTGCGGTTGCGGCAACATCGATCTCACCCTTGTCGTCGCGCGGCAATTCCATGCGCTCATAGAGTTCGAGACGATAACGCCCGCCGGGAAGGCGGATACAGCGTGCCGGATAGACGTCGCAATCATATTGCCGCGCAAGCTTGGCCAGTAGCGGATTGGTTTTCACCGGGCGATTGAAGAAGGTGGAAGGCACACCGCGGCGGAATTTCTGGTCCACCAGCATACCGACATTGCCGCCTTCATCGAGGATATGCGCAAGCGCCCGGGCGGCACCTGCCTTGGAAGGCACGAGATGGCCCATATTGGTATGGCGGGCTTTCAGAACCTTGTTGGCGATATAGGGATTGTTGGGCGGGCGAAACAGCGCGGTGACATTCAGGCCGAATGTGGCGGCGCAGATCGGCAGAAGCTCGAAATTACCGGTATGAGCGGTGAAGAAGATATGCGGCTTCTTCTCGTCGCGGAGACGTTCGAAAATCGGAATGCCTTCCACTTCGACCGGGCCCGGCGTTGTGGCATTGGGGTCGAAGTCGAAAACGGCGTCGAGGAAGATATATTCCGCGAGAAGGCGCGCCATCGATTCCCACATTTCGCGGGCGATTTCCTCGATTTCCGCGTCGCTTTTCTCAGGATAAGCCTGACACAGATTATCGGTGGCAACCTTGTGGCGCGGCGTCAGCGGCCCGACTAGACGGGCCACCTTGGCTGAAAAGCTGATTGCAGCCTTCGCCGGAAAAAGGCGCAGCAGGCCAAGCAGCAGAAAGACGGCCTGCGCCCAGAGCCAGTAGTTGAACTGCTTCAGCTTGCGGGTCCAGCGGAAGAGCAGAAGTTTCAGCTTGAACATCATGGACGTGGGCGACTCAGTCGATCTCGAGAATGATCTTGCCGAAGACGTCGCGGCCTTCCATGCGCTTCAGCGCCGTGTCGATATCGTTGAATCCGACCACGGTGTCGATGACCGGATGCACGATGCCGCGCGCCATTTTCTGCATGGCGTCGGCCATGTTTTCCATACGGCAACCGAAGGAACCCAGGATCTTGAGCTGCTGCTGGAAAAGCTGCATCAGGTTCATGTTTGTCGAGACGCCCGAGGTCGAACCGCAGGTAACGAGGCGCGCGCCGCGCTTCATGCAAAGCATCGAACCGGCCCGGTATCCGCGCCGACATGCTCGAACACCACGTCTACACCCTTCTTCTTGGTGAGCTTGCGCACCACGCCCTCGAAGCGGTCTTCCCGGTAGTTGATGACGTGATCGGCGCCGAGCGCTTTGGCCTTCTCGATCTTGTCGTCAGAACCTACCGTGGTGATGACCGTGCAGCCCATCTTCTTGGCAAGCTGGATCGCGGCTGAACCGATGCCGGAACCGCCGGCCTGAACGAGAACGGTTTCGCCGGGCTCAAGCTTGGCATTATCGAACAGCATATGCTCGACCGTACCGAAGGTTACAGGGGCGACGGCGGCGCCGATGGCATCCAGACCGGGAGGTGCCGGAACGAGAAGACGGGCAGGCAGGTTCACTGCCTCGCAGGCAAAGCCGTCGAGATGGAAACCATGCACGCCGCCGACATGTTCGCACAGATTGTCACGGCCTTCGCGGCAGGCGCGGCAAAGACCACAGGTGCGCGCACCATAGATCGAGACGAGCTGACCGGGCAGGAGATTGGAAACGCCGGGGCCGACAGCATCCACAACGCCTGAAGCTTCCGCACCGATAACCAGCGGCATCTTGCGCTTGGCAAACGCCATGCCGCGCCAGCCCCACACGTCGATGTGGTTGAGCGCAACGGCCTTGATCTTCACGGTTACCTCGCCAATGCCGGGGGCAGGCGGCGGTGCGATATCGGTGATTTCAAGGCGGCGATCGTCGAGAAGCTGCAAGGCGCGCATGAAGTAATCCTTTTCAAGACATAATCCCGGAAACGGCGAACCGTCCGGGATCATCGGCAAATTCGTATTTGTCGGACCGATTAATTCGGATTTGCCGCCAAAACAAGGCTCGTATTTTGTCCGCCGAAACCGAACGAGTTGGAAAGCACGGCAGAAACTTCTGCCTGACGCTTCACATTCGGCACGACATCAAGCGGAACAGCCGGGTCCGGATTGTCATAATTGATGGTCGGGGGCAGGGTGCCCGTCTGGATCGTCAGCAGCGAGAAGACTGCCTCGATAGCACCCGCGGCGGTCAGCGTATGGCCGATCATCGACTTGTTGGAGGAAACCGGGATGGAGGCAAGCTTGTCACCGAATACTGTCGAAAGCGCCAGATATTCCATCTTGTCGTTTTCAGGCGTCGAGGTACCGTGGGCGTTGATATAGGAAATCTGCTCTTCGGTCAGACCGGCATCGGCCAATGCGGCGCGCACCGTGCCAATGGCAGGTGAAGCGTCTGGCTTGGAACGGGTACGGTGGAAATCATCGGCCTTTTCGCCGCAACCGGCCAGAATGCCCAGAACCTTGGCGCCGCGTGCAACAGCACTTTCGAGTGATTCCATCACCAGCGCGCCGGAACCTTCCGACATGGCAAAACCGTCACGATCCTTGGAGAAAGGCTTGGAAGCCTTTTCCGGCTTGTCGTTCTGGGTGGAAAGGGCCGAAAGCAGCGAAAAGCGGATCAGGGCTTCGGCAGAGACCGAACCATCGGTTCCGATGGAAAGTACCCGATCACTTTCGCCACGACGGATGGCTTCGACACCGAGCTGGATCGCAGTCGCACCCGAGGCACATGCGGTCGAAAGCGTGATCGGCAGGCCGCGCGTGCCAAAAGCTTCCGACAGGCGTTCAGCGATATAGCCGAACTGGGTCGTATTGAAGAGGTCATTCTGACGGGCGCGGCGACAGGCTTCCAGCAGGAGCGGATAGCTTGCCGGACCTTCATTCTTCACGGTCGCATCAAGTGCAAACCGGCTTTTCCAGTCCAGTTCGACCGGAGGAGCTGCCAGAAAAAGCGGACCGCCGAAATCGGTAGACGAAAGGCCGGACTGTGCGAGAGCTTCCTCACCTGCGAGCCGGGCCAGCGCTTCGGAGAGCGCCGATGCACCCACATCGCTTTCGGCCGTGAAATCGACAGTTCCGGAGAAGCGTGTATTGAGGTTGTCGGTTGGAAAGCGGGTGATGGCATGGATACCCGATTTTCCGCCGGTCAATGCAGCCCAGTTGTCTTCCTTGCCCTGACCGAGCGAGGAAACCACACCTGCGCCGGTGATGGCGACAATGGGACGGCCGAGATGGTCTGTATATTTCGTCATCTTATACTCTCACCAGCTTTGCTGCGCCTTCGGCACGAGTCGCTCCGACTGCGGTGACAATTGCTTCGCTGATTGGGCGACTGGCATCCTTTTCGGATGCATCCAGCGGTGCAAAAGCCTCGCCTTTCCAAACGGATATGGCCGCAAGTGCCAGCGCCAGCGGAACTGCGCTTCGCGCAAATGACCGGTCAGGCCGGAAATGCCGCGATAAGTGGCTGACAGAGCGTCGGGGCGGTTTTCTCTGCGCCGGTCGCTTCATGGGCGCCGGAAGCGGCGGAAACAACATAGGAGGGTCCTTGCCGTCATTGGCTGCAAGGATGAGTTCACGGATGGTGTTCGTAAGATCGGCATTGTCGCGCCGGATCTGTGCACTTTCGATGCCAGCAACTTCGGCATAAGCGCGCGCACCGCGCTTGGCTGCGTGGTCAGCGCTTTCCAGTACAAGGAACACGCCGCCGGAACCGGAAATCATGCCGCCGCCAGCCGAACCGTCGCGCTGCCAGAGCGGTGCCCAGCCATCATGCTTGAGTAGCCCGCCAAGCTCGTGACCGAGAATCATGTCGAAATGTTCGGCATTGTAGGAACCGCCAACCAGCGCATGGGTGCTCTGACCCGTGCGAATGCGCGCGGCTGCGGTTTCGATAGCCGAAAGGCCGGAACCTTCTTCGCCCATGAAGGTACGCGAAGAACCGGTCACCTTGTGGACGATCGAAATATTGCCTGCGAGCAGGTTGGAAAGCTGCGCCAGAAACAGGGTAGGGCGCAGTTCGGTCGAGAGTTTCTCGTTCAGCATGACGCCGCGATCGTTGCGAGTGCGGCCTTCGTCCAGAATCTGCATATCGACGGTAATGTCACGTTCGCCACCACCGGCCCCCACGACCATATCCATGGTCGCGCAAAAGCGCCTCGTCGTCCTTCATGCCAGCATCCTGCAGAGCAAGCCCTGCGGCATAGGTGCCAAGGCGCTGCCGGGTTTCCATCTGGCGCTGATCGCCACGCTTTGGAATCTGCAGGCTCCAGTCCACTTCACCCAATGGATGAACAGTGTAAGGCGCAAAGGCTTCCTTTTCGAGGCGCGGCTCAGTGCCAGCCTTCGAGAAAGCGTTCCAATGCACATCGACCCCTTCGCCGAGCGAGGAGATGATGCCGATACCTGTGATGACGACTTTATTGTTCTGCATGGGTCCCGTTTGTCCGTCGATGCTGAGACTGCTCTGACACGCGAAAAATTCGCGCTACCAGAAACAGGAATCAGGGCGAACATTTCTGTTCACCCCTCAATACCGCCATATTATGTGCCGGATCAGCCTTTTTTTTTTGGCTGCAACCAGCTCATCGATTTTTGCGCAGAGGTTCTTGAGAACGAAATATTCTTCGGTCGGAACCTTGCCTTCGTTCACTTCACGGGTCCACTGCTCAAGCGGAATCTTGATGCCGAAAGCCTTGTCGATGGCGAAGACGATGTCGAGGAAGTCGAGGCTGTCGATGCCCAGATCGTCGATGGTGTGGCTATCCGGCGTGATGGTGTCACGGTCGATTTCACTGGTTTCGGCGATGATGTCGGCGACTTTGTCAAAAGTAGAGGACAAGTTTCGATTCCTTTATTCATGGCGGTGCCACGGTTGGCACGTATCTGACTGTTTGCGCGTGTCTAGCGTTTTTCCGGTGATAGGGAAAGTCATATTACTTTCATAGTCACCGAGCTTTCAAAACCGCATATAAGGCGCGCAACATGCGAAGCGCAACATAAAGACAAACTCTAATTTTGGAAATATTCTCAAAACTGAGTTATTACAACTGGGCTAGGGTTCGTTTCTGACGCGTCTCACAAAATACCAAAGACCAACCGCAGCACAGGCGATCATCACAATTGCCAGTGCGTATTGCACAGGGCCATTCCCTGATGCAATTGCCACGAGGCCTGATGCCACGCTCCCCATTGTCCCCAACTTCCGGGTGCTTCAAAACAGATGTGACGGCCATATCGCCCTGACGGGCCTTGGGTGAGATATCATTCGTCGGTCCTGCGGCTTGGCAGCGAGCGCCAGAGCGCGAGAACGCACCCGTTCGACATGGGCGAGCCAGCCTTTCCCGAAGGTCGAGGCTGTAGACAACCTTTCCAGCCGGGATGCGCGTGCATCGCACAAAGCATTGATGACCTCGTCGGTAGATCGCATATTGGCGGCCGCAACCGTCTGCGCTCCAATTATTCCATTTCGGATAAGCCCAGAATACCTTGCGGCATCCTTGCCGCGCGTGCGGGACCTGAATTGACCGAAAAGTCGAACAGAGCGTAGTCGAGACCCGAAGGCAGGTTGTCTCCGTCTATCTTGTTCCAGAATTGCGCCTGATAGATTTGCGTGGCAGTTGCTGGCGTCATTTCCTTTACGTCTTCGGGCGATACCTGATGTCCGTCTCACGCGGACAGGGTTGCGATGGTGATACCCATATTGGTTGCGCCGCCGGGATCAGCGGGATTGTCAGCATATCCGCCTTCTTCACTAAAAATATAAGGCATGACTTTCTGGAAATTCTATTTCATTGAAAAAGGCTCTAGTTTAGTATTTATCGATAAAAACAGTAATTTATAGCTCAGGATACCATTGGTTCTTCAGAAAAAATATTGTGAAAACTACTTGTTCATGCATTCAATCAAGATTGGTTCAAAATCATTATTTGATCACGATGTGTCTTGCGTACTGCACGATGATGCGGCTTCATGAGCATCTCATCGCTGCATCATTGACAGGCGGGCAAAAGTGAATTCGGAAATCTTTGGATATGCACCGGACGGGCAGGTGGTTCACCGGCTCACGATCTCCAATGGCCCGCTGACGGCGGGATCATCAATTGGGGCGCAGCCATTCAGGATCTGCGCATGGAGGGCCATGCGGCTCCGCTGGTGATCGGCTATCGCGACTTTGCCGATTATCCGGCCCATTCACCGCATCTGGGTGCGATTGCGGGTCGTTCGGCCAATCGTATTCGCAATGCCCGGTTTGATCTGGACGGAACGACTTACGAGGTAGAGCCGAATTTTCAAGGTCGCCACAATCTGCACGGCGGCAGCAAGGGGCTCGGCAATCGCGTCTGGAAGATAACCGGAAACGGTCCGGATTTCGTGACGCTTGCGGCAGTGGCAACCGAAGGCGAGATGGGGTTTCCCGGCAACCTGAATGTCAGCTGTACCTATATGCTCACCGGGGATGGGACGCTCATCGTGCGGCTGGAAGCAGTGACCGACAAGCCGACCGTCTGCAACCTGCTGCATCACAGCTACTTCAATCTCGATGATGGCGGCGAGGGCGATATTCTCGATCATCAGCTCAAGATCGAAGCCGACGCCTTTATGCCGGTCGATGATGCTCTCATTCCGGACGGACGCGTTCTGCCGGTCAAAGGAACGCCTTTCGATTTCCGGGAGTTCCGTCCGATTCGCTTTGAGGAGAATGGCAGTCAGGTCCAGTACGACAGCAATTTCTGCCTGACCGCAGCGCGGGGACCATTGCGCCCATGCGCGTCGGTCAAGGGCGCTCGTTCCGGTATTCGTCTCGATATATCAACGACAGAACCGGGCGTTCAGTTCTATTCGGGTAACACCATGGCCAATGATTGCATCGGCCTGATGGGCAAGCCTTACGGAAAACACGCGGGTTTCTGTCTTGAGCCGCAGATATGGCCGGGATCGCTGGAATATCCGTATTTCCCGCAGGCAATATTGCGTCCGGGCGAGATTTACGCCCAGACCAGCCATTTCAGCTTTTCACGCGAAAAATAATCAATCAGAAAAAGCGGCGCGTGCGGTTTCCATCGGAGCGAGCGCGCCGCGTATCTCAACGACACGCGCTGCAACCAGATGCGCCTTGCGGGCTGCATCCACCGGCGCGAGCCCGTTCAATCGCGCAGCAAGATAAGCACCGTTGAAGCTGTCGCCAGCCCCGGTGGTGTCCACGGCTTGCGCCATAACGGCTGGTACTGACACTCTTTCATCGCCGGAGACGACCAGAGCCGGTTCGGTGCCGTCCTTGACGACGATCTCTTTCACGCCGAGTGCGGCAAGGCGATCTGCACAGGCGGTGGCATCCTTGTCGCCAAAGAGCGCTTGTTCATCGGGGAATGTGGGTAGGGCAATATCCGCAATGCGCATCGCTTCGCTGATGATCTCCTGCGCGACTTTCCGGTCGGGCCAGAGCTGGTGGCGGAAATTCGGATCGAACGCGATTCTTGAGCCGGCGGCGCGGCACTCCCGCAAGACATCGAAAAATGTGTCGCGATGCTCGGGCAGGATGATGGCGATTGAAATGCCCGAAAAATAGATGATGTCACGGCCGGTCAGGCTTCTTTCCAGAGCTTCGCGGTCGCTGGCGAGACGCCTTGCAGCGGCGTCGCTCCGCCAATAGGTGAAGGAACGCTCGGCACCGTTGAGCGTGATTGCGTAAAGACCGGGATGAAGCCCGTCAATAATGGGGCTATGGGCGATTCAATTCCATTGGATGTCAGGAATACGCGCTGCTTCTGGGAGAAGCTGTCTTCGCCGAAAGCGGTCACATATTCGACAGGGTAGGATTTCTCCATCAGTGCCCGCATGTACCGGGCGGTGTTCAGCGTATCACCCGCAAAACCCATGCGCCATTGATCGCCTTCATTGCCTGAAAGCTCGATCATGCATTCGCCGATAGACGCAAATCCGCCCATTTCAGTCTCCTCACTTCCAATGGGGCTAACGCCTATACTAATTTGCCGCTATGTAAAATTGGTTTGTCGGTAGTCATCCAGCCTTTATCGACTTGCCACATTCATTGTGTAAGCATCCCCGACTGCATCGCCCTCAAAATCGGGATAGCTTTTCAAAAGCACGATGCATTACCTGATATTTTGGAGTTCCGCTGACGTCGTGTAGCGAACCTCAGCCAAGGATTTGACATGCGTTATGCGATTTATTTCACGCCGCCATCCAATGATGCGCTTTTGAAGGTTGCCGCAAACTGGCTCGGGCGCAATGCGTTCAGCGGGGAGCCGGTCAAAATGCCCGCGATTCGCTCACTCGCGACCGCTGAAGTCGCCCAGCTGACCGAAGAGCCGCGCCGTTATGGTTTTCATGCGACTATGAAAGCGCCGTTCCGTCTGGATGAAGAACATACTGAAAATGACCTGCTTTCCGCGTTGATGCATTTCGCATCGTCGGCGTCACCGGTCGTCATTCCCCGTTTGAAGCTGCATGCAATTGGCCCGTTCTTCGCTCTCGTGCCGGAAGAGCCGGTTGCTGAGCTGAACCAGCTCGCCAATGATGTTGTCGTTGCCTTCGACCGGTTTCGCGCTCCGCTCACTGAGGCGGAAATTGCAAAGCGGCGACCGGAGCGTCTCAGCGAAACACAGCGGCACAACATCGAACGCTGGGGCTATCCTTATGTTTTCGAGGAGTTCCGCTTTCACATGACCCTGACCGGCCCGGTTGAGGAGAAAGATCGCGCTCGCGTGGAGCGGACGTTGGACGAATTCTTTACGCCGCTGCTGGACGACGCCGTAGAGGTTGCGAGATCTCGCGCTGTTCGTGGAACCTGAGAAAGGGGCTCCCTTCGAGGTTCATTCGCTGCATCCTCTGACCGGTGGCAAGGTTGCGTCTGCTCGGGCCTCACGAGCGGTTGGGAGGCCGTAAGCAATGGGAAATGAAACGGTTCTGCGCAACGCCCGTATCGTGCTCTCCGACGATGTCGTTCTCGGTTCGCTGAAGCTCGTCGACGGCAAGATCGCCGATATCTCTACTGGCAACTCCAGTATTGGCGAGGATATGGAAGGCGACTTCCTGACGCCGGGATTGGTGGAGCTTCACACAGATCATCTCGAAGGACACTATGCTCCGCGCCCAAAGGTGCGCTGGAACCCTATTGCCGCCGTGCAGGCGCATGATGCCCAGATTGCCGCCTCAGGGATTACCACCGTCTTCGACGCATTGCGCATTGGCTTTGATGACGACGCCGATACGGGTATCGACGATATGCGCAAGCTATCGTCGGCGATTGCCGAAGGCCGCGACGCGGGCCGTCTGCGCGCCGACCATTTCCTGCATTTGCGTTGCGAGGTTTCCGCACCCGACTGCCTTCCTGCCTTCGAACAGTTTGGCAATCAGGCGCTGGTCAGGCTGGTATCGCTGATGGATCACGCGCCGGGGCAGCGTCAGTTTACGGATATCGAAACCTACAAGACATATTTTATTCGCAAGCTGAAATTCTCGGAAGAAGAGTTCCGGCTTTATTGCGAACGGCGCATCGGGCAGTCCCAGCAATATTCCGCGCCGACACGCAAGGCGATTGCCGAATTGTGCCACCAGCGCGGGGTTATTCTGGCGAGCCACGATGACGCGACGACAGAGCATGTCGCGGAAGCACAGGCACAGGGAATACGCGTCGCGGAATTTCCCACGACACATACAGCTGCGAAAGCGTCAAAAGATTCCGGAATGTCGGTGCTTATGGGGGCGCCGAATGTCGTACGCGGCGGTTCGCATTCGGGAAATGTGTCTGCGCGCGAGCTGGTCGAAGCCGGGCATCTCGATATCATATCGTCGGATTATATTCCGGCCAGCATGATGCAGTCGGCGTTTTTCTCGCTGATGTCGTCGAAAATATCTCGCTTCCTCAAGCCATTCGTCTGGTTTCCGCCAACCCCGCCAAAGCGGTAGGGCTGGATGATCGCGGCGAGATCGTTGCCGGCAAGCGGGCAGATCTGGTTCGTGTACAGATTGCCGATCACGTTCCGATCATCCGCACCGTCTGGCGAGAGGGACGGCGGGTTATCTAACCTACCGGGATTGGCGTGGTCGGTTCCAGCGCCAGTCTGCCATCATCCAGAATATCGAGCTGCAGAGAGCGATAGCTTTCAATGCTCAGATGGGATGTCTTTGGGGAGTGCGGATGCGTTGCGGTGACCACGACAACGCTTGCACCGGCAGTTTCTCCGGCAACGATACCGGCTGGCGCATCCTCGAATACAAGGCAATTGTGCGGATCGAAACCAAGTCGTTTCGCGCCAAGCTGGAAACATTCGGGGCTCGGCTTGCCACGCTCTACATCTTCGGCGGAAACGATGGTCTTTGGCATCGGCAGTCCTGCTGCGGCGACGCGGCGGGTAGCAAGTTCAAGTGGCGCCGAGGTCACGATTGCCCAACGGTCTTGCGGCAATGAACTGAGAAAGTCATACGCGCCGTCGATAGGTGCGATACCGTCTAGATCCGCCATTTCGGCCTGAAACAATATCTCCGCCTCGCGGATCGGGTCCACGCCCGGCAGAGCGAGGCGACGGACGGTTTCGACTGCCCGGACACCGTGGATCGTCGGCAGGAATGTGACCGGATCGATGCCATGACGTATCGCCCATTCGCTCCACACACGTTCGGTCGCTTCAATGGAACTCAATATCGTGCCGTCCATGTCGAAAAGAAACGCATCGAATGATTTGCCGAAAGGGGAAAAGGAGGTCACGCTGAATGTCCTTTAGCTACGCAGATGAGAATCGGGAGAATGCTTCTGTGATTGATCATAATGTTTATTGGGTGAGAAGACAGTCTTTGGAGCAGCCAGAGTCCCCACATCGGGTATGAAAATTCGCTTCGGCTCACTATATTGAGGAGCGACTGCAATATTGGTGAAACTTGATCATTTCGATCAATTGTGGCTTTTGGCATCCTTCCGAATTCAAATAAATGCCGAAAGCGTCGACTGCGACTGAATCGCATTCTCAGGATTGTTGTATAAATGACTGAAATAAAATCAAAAAACGCAACTATCCGGATGTGCGCTTTGCTGTTGCGCCCATGATCGCCTGGTCGGACAGACATTGCCGCTACTTTCACAGGCTCTTTTCGGGCACGCATTGCTCTACACTGAAATGGTCGTGGCGGATGCCATCATTCACGGCCCGCGTGACCGATTGTTGGGTTTCGATGCTGCCGAACATCCTGTGGCACTGCAGCTCGGCGGTTCCGATCCGGTGAAGCTGAAAGAGGCTGCGAAGATCGGTGCCGATTACGGCTATGATGAAATCAATCTCAATGTCGGTTGCCCGTCGGATCGTGTGCAGTCCGGTACATTCGGAGCCTGTCTCATGCAGACCCCGGATGTGGTGGCGCGTTGCGTTTCAGCCATGAAAGAGGCCGTTTCCGTTCCCGTTACGGTCAAATGCCGTATTGGCGTTGACGATCAGGATGTGGAAGTTGCGCTCGACACTTTGACCGATCTGACGCTTGACGCGGGCGCTGATGCGCTTTGGGTCCATGCCCGCAAGGCGGCTGAAAGGATTGTCGCCCAAGGAGAACCGCGAGATTCCACCACTCGATTATGATCGCGTCTATCGCCTCAAGGCGCGGCTTGGTGATGTTTTCGTAGGCATCAACGGGGGATCAATACACTGCACGAAGCAGAGCAGCACTTGCAGACGGTCGATGCGGTGATGCTCGGTCGTGCCGCTTACCATAACCCCGAGATTTTGGCGGAGGTGGATGCGCGCCTTTATGGCGGCGATCAGGCAGATACCTCGATCGCTGATATCATCGATGAAATGTGCGCTTACACTGATCGCCATATCGCGACAGGCGGCAGGCTTTCGCATGTGAGCCGCCATATGGTCGGCTTTTTACCGGACAGCCGGGCGCGCGGCGCTGGCGGCAAATCCTTTCGACAGACGCCACCGGGCCGGGCGCAAACAGCGACGTGCTGCGTCAGGCCTATGCCGTCGTGACTGAAGCGGCAGCAGAAGCTGCTTAGAATACGTTTCGATCTGATTGGATCAGATCGGCGCTCTCAGTATTTGTTTTAACGCGCATCTTATCCGAAAACCGTTTCACACTTTTCGGGATGCACTCTAATTAATCAGAATAAGCTGGTCGCCGCGGACAGTGAACCCGCCGAGGGTTTGCAGGAAGTTCATGCCAAGTAGGCTGCCGGTCATCAGGCCTTCCTTCGTCACCATTGCGCGCACATTCTGGCGTTCGATATCGCCAATTTGCAATGTAGCAATATTGATGACTGCTGCACTTGCCGTGCCATTGGCCGTCATGATCGGAACGGAATAGTTGAGCGAGGCGGTGTCTATGCCTGCGCGCTCTGCATCTTGCTGGGACAGGACGACCGAAGATGCGCCGGTATCGACCAGAAAGTGAACGCGTTCGCCGTTTACGCGCCCGTTGACCTCGAAATGACCGTTTGCAGCCTTTGCAAGCGTGACAGTCAGGGCACCATCGGCATTGCGGCCCGAAATAGGACTGCCGGGGATTAGCCCGGCCGTGACCCGACTCGCGACGTCCTGCAGCTCATAACGATACTGGTAGCCAGCGACGAGACCGAGGATAATTACGGCCCACATGGCCATATTGCGCGCAAAGTCGGTCAGCTTGATGCCGGAGCCGAGCAAGCCAGCGGCAAGCACGACGCCCCAAATGCCCAGATAGGCTGCGCGGGCAAACACGTCATTGTCCATGCCAAGCGTTGAGCCGCCGTCATTGTTGGACATCAGCAGCAGGACAACAATCGCGACTGCCGCAATAATGAGCCAGAAAAAGCGCCCCATCAGCCAATTCTCTTTTCTACAATAATCTCATGCCTGTCGGCGAGAAGCGCCCAGACGGCCATTCGCTCTTCTGCACTCATACTGGACCAGCGTGCGAGTTCATCCAGCGTCCGGGCACAGCCGAGACAGAAGCCGGTTTCCGTATCTATCGTGCAAACCAATATGCACGGGGATTCGATGGTTGTCGTGTCCATGAATGCAATGTGGTTGCATCAAAGGGCCATGACAAGCCCGGCGAGGACGGCAACCGAACCGATCTGCTGCGCCGCGCCTAGCGTGTCGCCCGTCTGTCCGCCGATTTTTGCGATGCAAAGTCTGGCAAAGCCGAAAAGCAGACCTGTCGCCAGCACAAGCGCATTGATGAGCGAGAGAAATCCACCCACTGGAATGAACGTGAAGACAAGAAAGACCAGCCCAATCCCGAAACCGCAAACAACGGTCTCCCCATTGTGGCTGGCCAACACTGTCGGACAGTCCACCGGGACGCGCGGAAGGAAGGGCGTGCCAGAATGCCAGCATGCCTGATCGGCTTGCCGCCTCGCAGCCGACCAGCGCAAGCGCTGCGTATCCCGCGCCTGCGCGGTTGATGATCGCCATCAGTAGAGCCGCTTTCAAACCGACGAAGACAATCAGCGTCAGCGCGGCGAAAGTCCCGATGCGGGAATCTTTCATGATATCCAGCCGACGATCAGGCGAAGAAGCACCGAAGAAACCGTCAGCAGTATCGCCCAGACCGTCTTCATGGAGCGCGCCGGTCATAGCCGCTAGGGCACCAATCGCGAGCAGCGCGCAGGCAAGGGGTGGCAGGTTCACTTTATAGGCGATGAAAAGCACAGCGCCTGCCAGCAGGCCCAGAACTGCTCCCGCGAGAGGAAAGGCACGGGCATTGCGCGGCAACGAATCATCGCCGTTCTCGAACCATCTCTGTGGAAGCGGCAGGCGGCTTAGAAAGCCCAGACTCCGGATCGTGTCGCCAATGAGACTATTTCGCTGCAAGTGACTGTTCCACTTTGTTTCCCGAAACGGATTTCCGCGATAATTCGCCTCAATGTTGCTTCAACTCAAAGAGGTGATTTGAAAATTCGCGTCAGTGCTTATAGGACGGGCCCAACGAATTTACACCTCCCATCATTGATTGGACTGAACTTATGAGCGCCAGCGGTCTACCTTTGACGATTTCCGAGAATTGATCCGAAATCTGCCGGGGCCTGATCTCGGAGCGGAAAGGGCTGTTCGCGAGCGTGAGGCTACACTGACCAAGCCCGCAGGTTCGCTCGGACGCATGGAAGACATCGTGGCATGGCTTGCCGCATGGACCGGCAAGCGCACACCGCAGATCAATCGCCCGCTGGTGGCGGTGTTTGCAGGCAATCACGGGGTTACGGCCAAGAACATCACGCCATTTCCGCCAAGCGTCACGGCACAGATGGTCGAGAATTTCGCCGCCGGTGGCGCAGCCATCAACCAGATCTGCATTGCCAACGATCTTGGGCTGAAGGTTTTCGATCTGGCGCTGGAGCATCCAACCGGTGACATTACCGAAGAACCGGCCATGGATGAGCGCACCTGCGCCGCGACCATGGCTTTCGGCATGGAAGCGATTGCCGGTGGAACCGATCTCCTATGCATCGGCGAAATGGGTATCGGTAATACCACGATTGCCGCAGCGATCGCGCTGGCGCTCTTCGGTGGTACGGCGGAAGACTGGGTAGGGCCGGGCACGGGCTCAACGGGTGAACTGCTGCAGCGGAAACTCGCCGCCGTTCGTCAGGCCGTAGCCCTCCATCAGGCACACCTGCAGGACCCGCTGGAAGTGCTGAGCCGTCTCGGCGGTCGTGAAATCGCAGCCATGGCCGGTGCAATTCTGGCGGCACGCATGGAGAAAATTCCGGTCATCGTCGACGGTTTTGTGGCAAGCGCTGCCGCAGCTATTCTCTATGCCGCCAATCCGGAAGCCATCGACCATTGCCTGTTCGGCCATGTTTCTGCCGAGCCGGGCCATCGCAAGCTTCTGGAGAAGATGGGCAAGCAGCCGCTTCTTGATATGGGAATGCGCCTTGGTGAAGGAACTGGTGCGGCGCTCGCAGCCAGTATTGTCAAGGCGGCAGCGCTGTGCCACAGCGGCATGGCCACGTTCGAACAGGCTGGAATATCCGGTTCGAAATAACGGTCACCGCATCGTCAAAAAGCCCGCCATTCGGCGGGCTTTTCTTTAAATCAATAGCTTAAAAACATCAGTTGTTGTCTTTGTCGAGCACCATGTAGTCGAGCGGCAATTCGGTGGTGTACTTGATCTGCTCCATGGCGAAGGACGAAGACACGTCGCGAATTTCGATCTTGCTGATGAGGCGCTTGTAGAAAGCGTCATAAGCGCCGATGTCCGGCACGGCTACACGAAGCAAATAATCCACATCACCGCTCATGCGGTAGAATTCGATGACTTCAGGGAATTCCTGAACCACTTCGGAAAAGCGCTTCAGCCATTCATGGCTGTGGGAGCTTGTGCGCACCGATACGAACACCGTCACCCGCGCATTGACGCGGATCGGATCGAGAATGGCGACACGGCGCTTGATGACGCCATCTTCTTCAAGTTTCTGGATGCGGCGCCAGCATGGCGTCGTGGAAAGGCCAACTTTCTTGGCAACGTCTGCCACCGCAAGTGTCGCGTCTTCCTGCAATAAGCGCAGTATCTTCCTGTCGAGCCTGTCCATGCGTTTCCGTTCCCGGTTTTAGAAATCGTTTCCCGAACTGTGCGAATAGGTGAAACGTCATACCTTATGGTTCGCAATGATCCGAAGTTACAGGAAAAATATTCTGATGAAAACGAATGGAGTAAAAATTATTTATCGTCTTGGATGAGGTCTCGCACTTTTGCCTGAAGAACGGGCACAACTTCAGCATCGAACCATGGATTTCGCTTGAGCCAGCCGCTGTTGCGCCGGGATGGATGCGGCAAGGGCAGGGCGATTCGACCCGCCGGATTGGGTGTTTCAAGAAATACCGCCAGTTCCTGACGGTTTCAGTCAGATTGCGGCCCCGATAGTCGGGCAGATGATAGGCAAGAGCGTATTGTCCTACGACCAGAATGAATTCCAGCTGCGGCATTGCCGCGAAAACACGGTCATGCCGGTCTGGCGGCATTCGCGGCGCGGCGGGAGATCACCGCCATGCTTGTCATAACCGGGAAAGCAGAAGCCCATCGGGACGATGGCAAAGCGTGACGGATCATAAAACTCCTCACGTGAGACGCCGAGCCATTGCCGCAGGCGATCGCCAGACGGGTCGTTGAACGGCAGGGAGGTGTTATGCACGCGAATGCCGGGAGCCTGACCGCAAATGGCAATTCTCGCTGTATCCGAGACGATGCAGACGGGATTGGGCTCGTGCGGTAGGGGCGGCGGAAACTGCGGTGTGTCGCGACAGATGCGGCAAGCCCGGATCGAGTAACTGAGTTCGTCCAGTTTTTCCATGAATACTATCAGTTTCGGGGCAGGATCATTTCGATGAAGGTTCGAATATGTTCCCTAATATAGGTAAAGCCATCGCCGATTACAGCCAGCAACGGTTCGCGGCCGGACGGCTGTTCAATTTCAAGATCGCGATGGTCCTTGCGCCATAGGGACGGTTGCTCAAACTGACCGGCCCAGATGCCAAGCCGGTTGCGGCGGGCGTCGCGTTCCTCCCGCTGATAATCGCCGTAGGAGACGGCCCAGCCCTGTTCAACCATCCAGCGGTTGAGGTCGGTTTCCCCAAGATAACAGCGCGCCAGATCGCGATTATACTGATCTCGTCCCTCTTTCTCGCACCGAATCGAGGACTTCCCGATTCTGGCCCGCAAGATGTTGCGGGCTTCCTTGCCGCAATCGTAAGGGGTTCCTGCCCGAACACACTGCTGTTGCATCTCCGGTGCGTCGATACCCTTGAGACGTATATGTTTCTTGCTGAGAACGACAGTATCGCCATCAATCACATAGACCGGCCCGTTCAATGCCTCTTTAGGCGCCGATTGGATTGGCAGATAGGCGATAAGCACGGCTAAAAAAAGAAAATAGTAATATAGTCAATAAGATACTGCGAAAGCTTATGCTGTTGTTTTTGCGAGCCGGACGATAGGGACGTCTGTAAGGGCGACGGTATTTGCTCATAGATAGCTTCGCGACTCCCCGGCATCCTTCATTTTGCGCAGACTGCGAGCTCCTGTCGCTGACGTCAACAAGAGCAGATTGTTGATCGGAACAACAGTCAGTTTGTTGTCAATTAGCAACAGTCTTTACCGTTGCTTTAGGTTAGAAAGAGCTGAGGCACATTTTGCCCATTTCCCGCCACAAACTGGCGTCACCGATCATGGAAAGGCAGAAGCCACCAAAGTATTGAGAGCTGTCAGGCTCCAGCAGGATAGGCAGGAATGACGAAGGGCGCGTTGTTGCACAGCAAACGGATTGGGAACAGGATCACCCCTGTTCGCGCACCCCTTATTCTTTCCAATGATGGTAAGGCTTTTTCGGCCAAGATCGGGTCTCAGTCTTGACGAAAACAGCGTGCATTCTGTCCTCTATGAATGTTTCCTCTGAATGTGAAAGACCAGCGTTGTGATGCGTATCCGCAGTTTTTCATATAGCGCCCTTGCTATGGCTCTCGGCTTGGCCATTGCCTGTAACAGCGCCTTTGCTTTCGACCTTAATGACGATTCCGAAAAGTCGAGAAGCCCGTTTGAACTCTTCAAGTTCGGCTTTTCCGCATACAAGAATGGTCACAAGGACGAAGCGATCAAGGCATTGCGTTATGCTGCGGATCGCGGCCATCAGGGTGCGAAGTGGAAACTGGCCCGCATGTATGCCGATGGCGACGGCGTGCCGGAAAATGACTATGAAGCCTATAAGATTTTCGAAAAGATCGTTCGCGAAGGTTCGGAACCGGGTTCGGAAAACGACTCTTATGTGGCTGACGCTCTCGTGGCGCTTGCAGGTTATGTGAAGCGCGGCATTCCGGGCTCGCCGGTCAATGCCAATCCGGGTATGGCACGCAATCTCTATGTGCAGGCCGCCTCGAATTTTGGTGATTCCGCTGCCCAGTTCGAGCTTGGTAAAATGCTGCTCGACGGCGACGGCGGAGAACGCAATTCCATTCAGGCCGCACGTTGGTTCCAGCTTGCCGCCAAGAAGGGTAATGCCGGTGCGCAAGCCATGCTCGGCAACATGCTGTTTCAAGCAGGCAAGACCGTTCGTGGCCTCGCTATGATGACCGCAGCTTTCGAACGCTGCCCGACCGAAGATTGCCCATGGATACGCGATATGCAGGAGCAGGCATTCTCGATTGCCGGCGAAGCGGACCGTCGCAATGCGATTGCGCTCTCCAGTGACTACGTCACCAAAGGCGACTTCTGATTTAGCTGGAAACGCTATGGTCTTGATTTAGCGTCAGTTCTCAGACCGAAAGCGTTATTGTCACCGGCACATGGTCGGATGGCTTCTCCCACGCACGGACGTGCTTTTCCACATCACTCGATATGAAACGATTGGCCGCCTCCGGCGACAGCATCAGATGGTCGATACGGATGCCGTTGTTTTTTGCCGGGCACCAGCCTGATAATCCCAGAACGAGTAAATCCCGCGATCGTCGGCTGATGCACGGATTGCATCGGTAAAGCCCAGATTTTCAAGCCTGCGGAATGCCTGACGCGATTGTGGCTTGAAGAGCGCGTCGCCCACCCACTGTTCGGGATTCTTGGCATCGTCCGGCTCGGGAATGACGTTATAGTCACCGGCAAGCACCAAAGGTTCTTCAAGAGCAAGGCGATCTTTCGCCCACAGCTCAAGCCGCTGCATCCACGAAAGCTTGTATGGAAATTTCTCCGTGTCCACGGGATTGCCGTTCGGCAAGTAAAGTGAAACGACGCGGACAACGCCCTTGTCTGTTGAGTAGACACCTTCGATAAAGCGCGCCTGCTCATCGCCATCGTCGCCGGGAAGACCGCGATTGACCTCATCCGGTGATTTCTTGGACAGAAGCGCGACGCCGTTGAAGCCCTTTTGGCCGTGTGTTTCCACATGATAGCCGAGCGCTTCAATCTCCGGGCGCGGAAACTGCTCATCGACCGACTTGATTTCCTGCAGGCAGGCAATATCGGGCGAGGACTCCTTCAGCCAGTGTTGGAGGTTCTCGATACGGGCTTTGACGCCGTTGATGTTCCGGTCGCGATTTTCATATCGCTATGATTATGCGCTTGGGGAGGTGAGGGCAAGCAGGGCGCAATCGCGCGTCACAGCTTTTCATCGGCCACAATTTCGATATCCGGGGAAAAATCGGCTCAAGACTATTTGTATTGGCGGTTTTGCATTCCTATTTGCTCTGGACAGGAGCCAAACAGGAGATATTCGAATGTTCGACGCCAAGAAACTTCTCGAGCAGTTTCTGGGATCACAAGTACCCGGTACGTCGGGAAGTGTCCGCGACAAGGCCGGGCAGGTGACAGACACGGCAAAGAAGAACCCGCTTGCAACGGGAGCCATTGCCGCCGCCATTCTTGGCACGAAGACCGGGCGCAAGCTCGCGGGCAATGTGGCGACCGTCGGCGGCATCGCTGCCATCGCCGGATTGGGATATCTTGCCTACAAAAATTACAAGTCCGGTCAGGCACCGCAGACGGCCGAACAGCCGGTCGCGAAGGAGCCCGAGCTTCTTCCTCCGCCCCCGGCCGATTCTCCGTTTCACCCGCAATCTCCCGCTATGAGCAACAGTTTTGCGCTGACACTCGTGCAGGCGATGATTGCCGCCGCGAAAGCCGACGGTCATATTGATGATGCCGAGCGGGCTCGCATCATGGAGAAGGTGAAGATTTCCGGTCTTGATGACGAGGCGGAAGCCTTCCTTGAGAAGGAGAGCTTGCCGATCCCGTTGATCTCAATGTTCTGGTTTCAGCCGCGCAGACTGAGGAGCAGAAGGTCGAGCTTTATACGGCTTCGCGTCTTGCAATAGACCCCGATAACAGGGCTGAACGTGGATATCTGGATATGCTGGCTGGTCGTCTCGGCCTGCCGGATGCCCCTGGTGGATCACATCGAAGCGACGGTCGCTTCGGTAAAGGTTTGAGGCCGGTTGTGTTCCGGCAGCCATGAAAAACCGGCCGCCACATGGCAGCCGGTTTTAAATCTTCTATTCGCGTATTCGCGCGCCCGTCAGATGGCGAAGCTGGTTCCGCAGCCGCAGGCCGAAGTGGCGTTCGGATTGCGGATCTGGAACGACTGTCCCATCAGATCGTCGACGAAATCGATTTCCGAACCATCCATATAGGGAACTGAAATGGAATCGATCAGCACCTTGGCGCCGAGCTTCTCGATGACGATGTCGTCGTCGGTCTGCTCATTAACCAGATCGTATTTATAGGAGAAACCGGAACACCCGCCGCCCTCGACAGAAACGCGAAGGGCAGTCTTTCCCGGTTCCGATCCGAGAATCTTGGCGATCCGCTTTGCTGCGGAATCTGAAACGGTAATGCCTGTCATCTGCCTTGTTCCGTTTGCAATTGCGAATATCGAACCGGGTGATTTCTCCAGATTTCCGATAGCCGCATACTTGCCTTCATGATTAGCTGATAGCTATGAACGCGAACTGCGGAAGTCAATATTCGCGCCAGTTTTGTGTAATCATATTACAGTGAAGGATGCATCGCAATGTCGCTGGAAGGAATAGGCTTCGGTTATCGCGAACGCGCGCCCTATGCCTGTGATCCTGCACGGAGCCGTGGTCGTCTGGTGCCAGAGCCGGAAAGCCCGACCCGCACACCATTCCAGCGCGATCGCGACCGTATCATCCATTCCACAGCGTTTCGTCGTCTGAAACATAAGACGCAGGTTTTCATCGCTCATGAAGGTGATCATTACCGCACGCGGCGGCTTACGCATACGATAGAGGTCGCCCAGATTGCGCGTGCGTTGGCGCGCGCATTGCGGCTCGATGAAGATCTGGCCGAGGCGGTAGCGCTTGTCCACGATTTTGGCCACACACCCTTTGGCCATACGGGCGAGGAAGCGCTCAACGATCGCATGAAGGCGTTCGGCGGGTTCGACCATAATGCACAGTCGCTCCGGATCGTGACCAAGCTCGAACATCGATATGCCGATTTCGACGGGCTTAATCTCTCGTGGGAAACGCTGGAAGGGCTAGTCAAGCACAACGGGCCGCTGTTGGGCGCTCATGCAGCACATCCGGATGCCGCTGTTCCGTTGCCGATCCTCGACTTCAATGAACGCTATGATCTGGAGCTCACTCGGTTCGCCAGTCTCGAAGCGCAATGCGCGGCCATTGCCGACGATATTGCCTATAACGCTCATGACATCGATGACGGCTTGCGGGCAGGGCTTTTGAGCCTTGATGCACTTGACGAAGTGCCGTTGACGAAACGCCTGCTCGATCTCGTGCGGGCGCGTTATCCCGGTCTCGATCCCGTGCGAACCGGACATGAGCTGGTGCGCAGGCAAATCACCATCATGGTGGAAGATGTGATCGAGGAGGCCCAGCGCCGTCTGGCAGTGGCAAAACCGCAGAGCGTTGAAGATGTGCATGGCCAGTCGCACGCACTGGTGGCGTTTTCCGATACCATGCGCACCGACGAAAAAGTGCTGAAGCGGTTTCTGTTCAGAATCTCTATTTCCACGACAGCGTCGTGGTGCGCAGACATGCCGCCGACAAGATATTGCAGGATCTTTTTGATACCTGTTTCACCAATCCGTCGATCATGCCGTCAGAGTGGCAATCGGGCTGCGAGACGCTGGATGAGGCGGCGCGGGCGCGGCGGGTCGCTGACTATCTTGCCGGGATGACTGACAATTATGCCGTGCGAGAACACCGACGATTGTTTGACCACACACCCGATTTAGCTTAATCGGGGCCAAACGAAGCGGCATCTATCGGCAGTTTGACCGGATTCCGTACAGGATTAGAGCATTTCCAGCAAAAGTGCGAAGCGGTTTTGCGTCGGACAATGCGACAAAACAAAGCCCGGCGTAAGCCTGACAGGACAGACCATGAATATCTTTGCAGATTTCGACGCACGTATCAAAAAGACGTTGCAAGATATTGATCTGAAACCGAAAGACGGTGGCGATTTAGACCTTTCGCGCATCGGTGTCGAGCCGCCGCGAGATGCTTCCCATGGTGATATCGCAACCAATGCTGCGATGGTGCTCTCCAAGGCCGTCGGTCAGAACCCGCGTGAACTTGCCGGTCGCATCGCCAAGGCTCTTGCCTCGGATACCGACGTCGAGACGGTTGATGTCGCCGGTCCGGGCTTCATCAATCTGCGTCTGAAGGCCACTTACTGGCAACGCGAACTCTCGGCGATGCTGAATGAAGGTAAGGATTTCGGTCGCTCCAAGCTTGGTGCAGGATCGAAGGTCAATGTCGAATATGTTTCGGCAAACCCGACGGGCCCGATGCATGTGGGCCATTGCCGTGGCGCAGTCGTGGGTGATGTTCTGGCCAATCTGCTGAAATTTGCAGGCTATGATGTGGTCAAGGAATACTACATCAACGATGCCGGTGCGCAGATCGATGTGTTGGCGCGGTCCGTCATGCTGCGCTACCGTGAAGCACTCGGTGAAAATATCGGTGAAATTCCGTCTGGTCTTTATCCCGGCGACTATCTCGTTCCTGTCGGGCAGGAGCTTGCCAAGGAATTTGGTTCGAAGCTTCTGGAAATGCCGGAAGCCGAAGCGCTTGTTCTCGTAAAGGATCGCACGATCGATGCCATGATGGCGATGATCCGCGCCGATCTCGATGCGCTCAACGTGCACCATGACGTGTTCTTCTCCGAGCGCAAGCTGCATGTTGATCACGCACGGGCGATTCGCAATGCAATCAACGATCTGACGCTCAAGGGCCATGTCTACAAGGGCAAGCTGCCGCCCCCGAAGGGTCAGCTTCCGGAAGACTGGGAAGATCGCGAGCAGACATTATTCCGTTCGACGGAAGTGGGTGACGATATCGACCGTCCTCTGATGAAGTCCGATGGCGCTTTCACCTACTTTGCAGGCGATGTGGCCTATTTCAAGGACAAGTACGACCGCGGCTTCAACGAGATGATCTATGTGCTGGGTGCCGATCATGGCGGCTACGTCAAGCGTCTGGAAGCGGTCGCAAGGGCTGTTTCCGACGGCAAGGCGAAGCTGACGGTGTTGCTCTGCCAGCTGGTCAAGCTGTTCCGTGATGGCGAGCCTGTGCGCATGTCGAAGCGGTCAGGCGAATTCATCACGCTGCGCGACGTCGTAGATGAAGTCGGCCGCGATCCGGTTCGTTTCATGATGCTTTACCGGAAGAACGATGCGCCGCTGGATTTCGATTTTGCCAAGGTGACGGAACAGTCGAAGGATAATCCGGTCTTCTACGTGCAATATGCTTCCGCACGTTGCCATTCGGTTTTCCGTCAGGCTGCCGATCAGCTTGGCCTCGCCGATCTCGACCGAGTCGGTATGGCTGCGCATTTCGACAAGCTGACCGATGAGAGCGAAATTGCACTCGTTCGCAAGCTTGCCGAATATCCGCGTCTGATCGAGGCTGCGGCCATTCATCAGGAGCCGCATCGGCTTGCTTTTACCTCTATGATCTCGCCAGCGCGTTCCATTCACAGTGGAATAGAGGCACAGAGAACCCGGACTTACGTTTTATTAAGGTTAACGATCCAGACTTGTCATTAGCCGGGCTAGGGCTGGTACAGGTTGTTTCCGATGTGCTGACTTCCGGATTGACGATAATCGGTGCGGACGCTCCAACGGAAATGCGCTAGAGTATAGTTCGAAGGTGAAAGCCTTTTGAGATGGATTATACTCGAAGAATGGTCTCCGCAGCTCACGGGCCGCACTATGTGGTTCGAGATGACTTCAGAGGTCAGGCGACTGTCACGAAGCTTTTCAGGTCGAAAGACTGATTGAAGGCAAAAGTTGGCAAGTCGAACAGGTGGAAGGCCATAATGAACGCAAGTCATTGGTCTTCCTTCTGGCGCAGGAAACTTCCGTCAACTTTTGCCCACATTGCCTCGCTACAAAGCAATGTATGGAGACGTCTTGCGACGTCGAGGGGTTTGAGTTAGGAACACGCTATGACGGACAGCAGTGCAAATCCCCGTAATTACGGCGAGCGTCCGTTGCACGAAGACGATCCACTGATGGAACTGTCGCGGATCATGGACTTCGGCACGCCTGCTGATGACAACGTCGCTTGGAATGAGCGCCGACCTAGTTACTTTGAAGATAACCGGACAGAGCCGGGCTTCGATCCATCGCTGGATCTGGAGCGCGAATTGCTCGGTGACTTCAATGATTATTCTCAGCCTACGGACCAGTCCCAGTTCGCAGCGACCCCTGCACAAGATGATTCTCATCTGTTGGATGAGCCTCTGATTCATGAGGAAGAACTTGCTTCGGCTCTGGAAGACGAGCTTGATCTTCAAATGGATGAAGATGAGCAGGCGCCGGAATTGGAAACGCCCTCATTCGAAGCACTTGAGTTCGAAGAAGCTGACCGCACTGAACCTGTGCCGCAATTCGACTACAGTGATTATTCGGCTGCGCGCGATTCGAACGAAGAGACCTATGCTGCATCGTCGTCGGTCTACGCTCGCCGGGAAACTGTCGAGCCGCTTCATGTCGATCAGACCGATTACGATCCGACCATCTATCAGCCAGCCATAGAGCCGCATCAAGAGGCTTATCAGCCTGCGCGCGATCATGAATGGAACGTTCAGGCTGTTGAGCCTGCCGAACAGTCCTATGCCACCGCTGCGCCGGTTTCGCGAGGACGAGCTGGAAAATCTCCTTCTCGGCGATGAGCCGCAACCAGTGTCTCACGACGAGACCCGGTTTTCCCATGTCGCGCCTGCAGAGGAGCCCTACGTCCACCACGACGTGGTGCCGGTGCAGAATGTTGGATATCAAGACGAGACCGAGCTTGCAGATTTGCATTTCGATGATCTGCAGCTCGATGAGCCGGCTTATGATGCCGCACCACAGACGGCTGCACCCGTTGAAACCTATGCGCCTCAGCCTCAGGTCGTGCCTGCAGGATATCCGTACTATACGCGGAGCAATTTCTCCTCGGGCATCGCTGGGCAGGACGCAGTGGCGGCAGCCCCGCAGGCTGACTATGCGCCGGTTACAGAAACAGCGCCTTCGCTCGCTGACGACGACGATTTCTCTTTCGACGACGATTTTTCGTTCGATGTTGAGGAAACAGCAGCTGCAATCGCTGCTGAAGGAACCGAAGACGACCTTTCGGAGCTGGATGAAATCAGCCTTTCGGAAGATGATTTCGGTTTCGAAACGTCCGGCGATGTTTCCAGCATTCAGGATGAGAACGCTTTCAGCGAAGATGATTTCTTCATGGAAGATGATCTCGATCTGAGCTCGGAACCTGAAGAAGAAGCCACCGCCTACGCACATGCGGTGCGTTCGGACGACGATTACCGTTCTTCATCGACTTCGTTCCAGCAGTTCGGCGGTGCTCATACGGTTGCGGTCAGCGCCCCGGCGCCCGAAGTCGAAACCTTGAGCGTGGCCGAAGAAAAGGTCGAGCAGACGCATTCCCTCGATTTGCCGGAAATCAACTACGGCGAAGAAGAAACCAACGCCGGTTTGACTGATCTCGAAGCCGAATTCGCCGAGGTCTTCAACACGGTTGGTGTGGATGAATCGGCAAAAACAGACGCACAGAGCGAAGCTGACAGGGCTTTTGAGGACATATTCCGCGAAAGCGCTTCGAGCTATCTGCCAAACTCCGGCGCCGGCCTTGGTGCTGCTGTCGGTGCTGCAGCAGTGGGCGTTGGCGCTGCCGCAGCTGCGGGAGCGTATGGCCGCTCACAGGCAACAGCCCGGGCGCCAGCACAGCCAAAACCTCCAATCCGTTGGGCAATGAAGACGACTTCTATAACCATTGGGCAGCCCGGGGTGCACAGACCCTTGAAGGAGGCGACTTTGGCGAACGCGCTGCGATGCAGGCGGAGGATGATCTTGGCAGCGCTGCCGAAGCTTATCGTAATCGCCCGGTTCGTGGCCGTCGTGGTCTTATTCTGGCCAGCGTGGCCGGTGCGGCGGTGCTTCTTGGCGGGATCGGCTATCACTTCCTCGGAGGTAGCGGGTCCGGTGAGCCGGTCGTGATTCGTGCCGACAATCAGCCGATCAAAATGCAGCCGGAAAATCCGGGCGGTGCCACGGTACCGAACCGGGACAAGGCAGTTTATGACCGCGTTGCCGGTACGCTGCCGAACAATCCGGAACAAAAGTCTCTGATTACTTCCGGTGAAGAGCCAGTGGACATTTCCGGCACGGATGACAGCGAGAACATGGCGGACAATACGCCTGACGAGCCGCCAGTGACGAATAATGCTTCGGCCGAGAATCAGAACGCGAACCACAATGCGCCGTTGGTCCAGCCGCGCGAAGTGGAAACCATGATTGTTCGTCCAGACGGCTCTATTGTCCAACCTTCTCCGGCTCCGCAGGAAACAGCCCCGCAGCTGCCACCAGCAAACACTGCTCAGCCGGCGGCTCCCGCCGGTGGTGATGAAATTGCTGCGCTGGCCGCTGGCAATGCACCGACAGAACCGGCTGCGCAAACACCTGCACCGGCTCCTGTGGCACAACAGCCTGAGCCGGCTGCGGAAGCGCCGCGTCTTCCTGTCCGTGCTCCGGTGGTGCCATCACGGCCTGCTGAACAACCGGTCAACATCGTCGGCAATGTTCCGCAGCGCACGCAGGCCCCCGCTGCAACCAATCCTGCTCCGGCAGCGCCGCAGGTTGCATCGGCAGCAGGTGCAGGCGGTTATTTCATCCAGATTGCTTCGCAGCCATCTGCCGAGCTGGCACAGAAGTCCTATGCCAATATGGCCCAAAAGTATGGCAGCGTAATCGGTGGCCGCAGCGTCGACATCAAGCGTGCCGACATTCCGGGCAAGGGCACCTACTATCGTGTCCGTGTTCAGGGTGGTTCCAAGGAAGATGCATCCGCACTTTGCGGACGTCTCAAGTCTGCCGGTGGTAGCTGTCTGGTAACGCGATAATTTATTGGGCTATAAGTTTGAAAGGGCGGCCTCGGTCGCCCTTTTTCTTGGTCCACTACCAAGCCCTGATTTTTTCGGTTAAACCGGGGCAGGGTTGTTTGAGTACAGCATTTCCAGACAATTTTGGGGAAGAGCGCATGAAAGAGTGCAAGGCATGGATTGCCGGTGTGTCGGGAACGAAACTGACCGAGGACGAAATCGCGTTTTTCCGTGATGAAAGACCTTGGGGCTTTATTCTTTTTTGCGCGCGCAATGTCGAAAGTCTGGAACAGGTTTCCGAGCTGACGGCGCACATGCGCGACCTGACGGGCCGGCACCAGACGCCGGTTTTCATCGATCAGGAAGGTGGACGCGTGCAGCGCCTTCGCCCGCCGCTCGTTCCAAACTATCCTTCGGCCTCGGAAGTTGGTGCGATCTATGCACGTGATCGCGAAGCAGGTCTGCGAGCTGCATGGCTTCATGCCCGCCTGCATGCATTCGATTTGCTGAAGGTTGGCGTCAATGTGGACTGCCTGCCGGTTCTGGACGTGCCCGTCGAAGGCGCACATGATGTTATCGGCGCGCGAGCCTATTCCAAGAACCCGCAGGCGGTTGCAGAAATGGGGCGAGCTGCTGCTGAAGGCTTGCTTGCCGGTGGTTTGCTGCCTGTGGTCAAGCATATGCCGGGGCACGGCCGTGCGTTTGCCGACACCCACAAGGAGCTGGCGCGTGTCACGGTTCCCCTGAATGAGCTGGTTGCGCATGATTTCGTGCCGTTCAAGGCGCTCAATGACCTGCCAATGGCAATGACGGCGCATGTCGTATTCGATTGCATCGATCCGCAGCGCCCTTCGACATTGTCACCGACTGTCATCAACACGATCATTCGCGATGTCATCCAGTTCGACGGTCTTGTCATGAGCGACGACATTTCCATGAAGGCGCTTTCAGGCGGACTCGGTGACATTGCGGACGGTATCATCGGTGCCGGTTGCGATATGGTTCTCTATTGCGCAGGTGTGATGGAAGAACTGAAGCAGGTTGCAGCGCGTGTGCCGGTTCTTGAAGGCAAGGCGAAGCGTCGTGCCGATCTGGCCGAAGTTTATGCAGGCGATCCCGATCTTTCCGATGAGGACGAACTGCGTGCAGAATTCAACGCCATGTTCGAACTGATAGCGTAATCGTCAAAACTTGGTAAACTGACTTCACCGGCGGACTGATCCGCCGGTGGATCTTATCAGCAGGGAAACGGGTTTGGCGGCATCGGGAACAGACACAGACGGCAAAGACGGCACGCTCGTTCCGATGGATGCGCTGTGGCAGGGCGATTCCGAGCGTAGCGAAAGTGAACCGTCGCTTCTCATCGATGTGCAGGGGTTTGAAGGCCCGCTTGATTTGCTGCTCCACCTTGCGCGGAGCCAGCGCGTCGATCTCGCCCGTATTTCCGTTCTTGCGCTTGCAGAGCAGTATCTGGTGTTCGTGGAACAGGCACGCGCCTTGCGCCTCGAACTTGCGGCTGACTATCTCGTCATGGCTGCATGGCTTGCCTATCTCAAATCGAAGCTGCTGATCCCGAAGCAACAGGGCGATGATGGAGCGACCGGCGAAGAACTGGCTGCTTCGTTGCATTACCGTTTGAAGAGACTGGAAGCCATGCGCGATGCGGCGGCGAAACTCGTCAACCGCAACCGGCTGGGGCGGGATGTTTTTGCGCGCGGTATGCCGGAAATGGTCATGGTGGACAGGACCAGCCAGTTTTCTGGAACGCTGTACGATCTTCTTACCGCCTATGCTTCGCAGCGCCAGCGACAGGCCGTGTCGCAGGTGCAGATTGCCAAGCGCGCAGTCTGGTCATTGAAGGAAGCTCGTGTGGCGCTCGTGCGTTTGATGGGATCGGTGGGCGACTGGATTTCTCTCGACCGCTTCCTGATCGATTATGCGCTTTCGCCCCGAGAAAGAGCTTCGGCGCTCGCGAGTTCCTTCGCCGCCAGTCTTGAGCTTGTGCGTGAAGGCAAACTGGAAGTCAGGCAAAACGCTCCTTTCGAGCCGATCTATATCCGGGCGACAGGAGATATCAGCGAATTAGATGAGGACGAGGATGTCTGAGGCGGAACATCGAAATCTGGCTGAAATCGATAGTGACGACGATCAGATCGAAACGGAAGTTTCTGTCTTGACGCAGGGGCTTGCTGATCTTGCGCGCATTGTCGAGGCCATTGTTTTTGCCTCCTCTGAACCGGTTTCCGAACGCGCATTGGCTGAACGTCTGCCTGCCAATGTTGACGTCGCGCCAGTTTTGAAACATTTGCAGAAAATATATGAAACGCGCGGCGTGCACCTTGTCCAGTTGGCAGTGCGTGGGCGTTCCGTACGGCACCCGATCTCGCCTTTCTTATGAGCCGCGAAGCTGTGCAGCAGCGCAAGCTGTCCCGCGCCGCGATGGAAGTGCTTGCCATCATCGCCTATCACCAGCCGGTCACGCGCGCCGAGCTGGAAGATATCCGTGGTGTGGAGACCTCAAAGGGCACACTGGATGTCCTCATGGAGACCGGCTGGATCAAATTGCGCGGACGCCGCCGTACGCCCGGTCGTCCGGTCACCTATGGCACGACCGACTCGTTTCTCGACCATTTCGGCCTTCCGGAAATCCGCGATTTGCCGGGACTGGAAGAGCTGCGCGGGGCAGGGCTGCTCTCGGCACGTATGCCATCGAGTTTTGCCGTTCCGGTGCCGAATATCGACCCGGATGAGCTGACAGAAGACGAAGAGCCGCTCGAAGATATCGATCTGGAGAGCCTTGGCTTTGCTCGCCCCGCGCGGTGAATAGTCTCAGTATGGCCTTTGGAGCCAATTTTATTTGTCGCAACGCCGTTCACCGTCACACTTCTGTTTGAAAGATTTGTTGAAAGCGCTTAAATCGTAACTGGCATTGCAGGAACATGCCGCGCGTTCGCGGCAATGAGAGGAATAAAATGGGTAGCTTTTCCATCTGGCACTGGCTGATCGTCCCGGCGGTTGTCCTTCTTCTGTTTGGCCGCGGCAAGATTCCCGAGCTGATGGGTGATGTTGCCAAGGGCATCAAGAACTTCAAGCAGGGTATGTCCGACGAAGACGCCAAGGATGACGCGCGGGATTCGGGTCGTACGATCGACGCCAAGGCTGACGAAACCGTCAACGACGTCAAGAAAACCACCAAGTCCTGATCTAACGGATAAAGCATGCTGCGCACGTGCAAGCGCGCGCAGCATATTTTGCCATTTACAAGTGCGGTTTTCCGCCGAAAGACGGGACGCGCGCGCGAATTGCGCGGGGTAACAAGAATATGTTCGACATCGGTTGGTCTGAACTTCTGATTATTGCGATCGTGATGATCGTGGTGGTCGGTCCCAAGGATTTGCCGAAAATGCTGCGTGCATTCGGCAAGGCGACAACGCGCATGCGTGCCACCGCCAATGAGTTCAAGCAGCAGTTCGATGAAGCCTTGAAAGAGGCTGAGCTTGACGACGTCAAGAACATCATCGACGAGACCCGCAAGCTCGACCCGCGCTCGAAGATCACGCAGGTATTCGATCCGATTCGAAGTGCGGGCGAGGATCTGCGCTCGGGCCTTCAGTCCACGTCTTCCATGTCTCCGGCGACACCCGAAAAGTCGCTGAAGTGACGACACCGGTTGATGCCGGTGGCGCACCGGTTCCGCCTGCTGTGAAAAAGCCGCAGCGCCCAAGAAGGCGACCCGAAAGACTGCACCGAAGGCAGAGAATAAAGCGACCGAAGTCACTGTATCCAAAACGAAGGCTGCGCCGAAGGCGGCTTCCGTTGCAAAGCCTGCTCCCCGAAAGCTCGCAGCGGCGAAAGCGGAAACGGCAAAGGCTGGAACGGTCAAGGCTGCTGCCGCCACAACTGCCAAGAAGACCACGAAGAAGACAGGAACCAAAGCGTGACACGCGACGAGGACGAAATCGAACAGAGCGCAGCGCCTCTGCTTGAGCACCTGATCGAGCTGCGCCGCCGCCTGATCTGGGCAATTCTGGCATTTTTCGTGGCGTTTATTTTCTGTTTCGCTTTTGCCAAACAGCTCTTCAACCTGCTTGTCGTGCCTTATCAATGGGCGCTCGACTGGGCGGGCATGGATCGCTCGAAAGCGGAACTGATCTATACCGCGCCGCAGGAATTCTTTTTCACACAGGTGAAGGTGGCCATGTTCGGCGGCATCGTGCTGGCATTTCCGATCATTGCAGCACAGATTTACAAGTTCGTGGCGCCCGGCCTCTACAAGCACGAGCGCATGGCGTTTCTGCCGTTCCTGATTGCATCGCCGATCCTGTTTTTGACAGGCGGCGCGCTCGTCTACTTCTTCTTCACGCCGATGGTGATGTGGTTCTTCCTCGCAATGCAGCAGACTGGCGGCGCCGGTGAAGTGCAGATTTCTCTCCTGCCGAAGGTATCGGAATATCTGAGCCTCATCATGACGCTCATCTTTGCGTTCGGTCTGGTCTTCCAGCTGCCGGTGGTAACGAGCCTGATGGCCCGTGTCGGACTGGTGACGTCGGCTGGCCTGAAGGACAAGCGCAAATATGCAATTGTCATTGCTTTCGTCGTTGCAGCGGTCCTGACCCCGCCCGATCCGGCGAGCCAGATCGGCCTTGCCTTGCCAACAATCCTTCTCTACGAGATTTCAATCATCGTGGCTCGCATGATCGAGAAGAAGCGGGATGAGGCGCAGGAAGCTTCCGACGCTGAAAACAACGCTTCATCGTCCTGATCGTCACTATGATTCTGTGAGGTCGCAGGTTGTGCGGCCTCGCTTCTGTTCAATTTCACGAAACGGCTTTTCCCATGCTCGACATCAAATGGATTCGCGAAAACCCTGAAACCCTCGACAAAGCGCTCGCCAAGCGTGGGGCTCAGTCGCTGTCGTCCGAATTGATGACGCTGGACGAAAAACGCCGCGAATATGTCGGCAAGGTTCAGGCTGCGCAGGAGCGCCGCAATGCCGCTTCGAAGGAAATCGGCAAGGCCATGGCTGCGAAGGACGCGGCGACGGCTGACAAGCTGAAGGCCGAAGTTGCCGAGTTGAAGGATTTTCTTGCGCAGGCTGAGGACGAAGAGCGTCGCCTGACCAAGGAACTGAACGACGCTCTGTCGACCATTCCCAATATTCCGCTCGAAGACGTGCCACTCGGCAAGGACGAAAGCGACAATGTCGAAGTTCGTCGCGTCGGCAACCAGCGAAACTTTGCCTTTCAGCCGAAGGAGCATTTCGAGCTGGGCGAGGCGCTCGGTTACATGGATTTTGAGCGCGCCGCAAAGCTTGCAGGTTCGCGCTTTACCGTGTTGAAGGGACCGCTTGCGCGTCTCGAACGTGCGCTTGGCCAGTTCATGCTCGACCTGCACACCATGGAACACGGCTATACCGAAACGATGCCGCCGCTGATGGTGCGCGATGAAGCTGTCTATGGCACCGGCCAGTTGCCGAAATTTTCGGAAGATCTGTTCCGCACGACGGATGGTCGCTGGCTGATTCCAACCGCCGAAGTTCCGCTGACCAATCTGGTTGCAGATGAAATCGTCGATACCAAGTCGCTTCCCCAGCGCTACACGGCGCTGACCCCATGCTTCCGTTCGGAAGCAGGTTCTGCCGGTCGCGACACGCGTGGCATGCTGCGCCAGCACCAGTTCCTGAAAGTGGAAATGGTGTCGATCACCGATGCCGACAGCTCGGTTGACGAGCATGAGCGCATGACCGCCTGTGCAGAAGAAGTGCTGAAGCGCCTTGGCCTGCCGTTCCGCACCGTCGTGCTTTGCACGGGCGATATGGGCTTCGGCGCACAGAAGACCTACGATATTGAAGTATGGCTGCCCGGCCAGAACACCTACCGCGAAATTTCCAGCTGCTCGGTCTGCGGTGATTTCCGGGGCCGTCGCATGAACGCCCGCTATCGTCCGGAAGGCGAGAAGTCGACCCGTTTTGTGCATACGCTGAACGGTTCGGGTGTCGCCGTCGGACGCGCGCTGATCGCCGTCATGGAAAATTATCAGGAAGAAGATGGCAGCATTCATATTCCTGAAGCATTGCAGCCATACATGGGCGGCCTCACGCGGATAGAGAAAGCTGCGTGAATCACATTTATTGATAAATGAAGGAGTGACGACGTGCGAATTCTGCTGACGAACGATGATGGTATCCACGCTGAAGGCCTCGCAGTTCTGGAGCGGATCGCACGCAAGCTCTCCGATGACGTCTGGGTTGTCGCTCCGGAAACCGACCAAAGCGGCCTCGCGCATTCGCTGACGCTGTCGGAACCGCTTCGCCTTCGCCAGATCGATGATCGTCATTTCGCATTGCGCGGCACGCCGACCGATTGCGTCATCATGGGTGTGCGCCACGTTCTGCCGGATGCGCCTGATCTCATTCTTTCGGGCGTGAACTCTGGCGCGAATATTGCCGACGATGTCACCTATTCGGGTACGGTTGCCGGCGCCATGGAGGGCACGTTGCTCGGCGTGCGGTCTATCGCGCTGTCGCAGGAATATGAATATGAAGGCGATCGCCGCATCGTGCCGTGGGAAACGGCGGAAACGCACGCGCCTGACCTTATAAAAAGCTGATGGAGGCAGGATGGCCGGAAGGCGTCCTGTTGAATCTCAACTTCCCGAACTGCGGTGCGGATGAAGTCAAGGGAACGCGCGTCACAGCTCAAGGCAAGCTCAGCCATGATGCCCGCCCGGATGAACGTCGCGACGGGCGTGGCTTCCCGTATTTCTGGTTGCATTTTGGTCGTGGCAAGGCGCCGGTTGCGGATGACAGCGACATCGCAGCCATTCGTTCCGATTGCATTTCTGTAACCCCGTTGCACCTCGATCTGACCGCGCATAAGGTTCGGGCAGAATTGAGCGCAGCACTTGGGGTTGAAGCATGAGGCAGGCAGCGTCTGAGCGCCCACGGCTTTCGGACAGAGAAGGATTCTGCATCCTTCGTTATGCGAATGCGCGGATACGGGATTGACGATCCGCGCTTTTTGCAGCCATCGAGTCCACACCACGCCAGAGCTTTCTCGCGTCGTCATGGTCTCATCTTTCCTACAGCTCCCGTACTGCGCCGCTCGACTGCGGCGAGTATATGGAGGGCATTGATGATCAGGCTCGCGCCATCGCCGCGCGCTCAAGCTGGAACCCGGCCATCGTGTGCTGGAGATCGGAACCGGCTCCGGTTTCACGGCTGCTGTTATGTCTTCGCTCGCCGGTCGTGTCACAACGGTCGAACGTTATCGCAAGCTCTGCGACCACGCCTTGCAGCAATTCGTGTCGCTTAAGCGCGAAAACATCATGGTCAAACATGCCGATGGTCGCCATGGAATGCCGGGTGGCCCCTTTGATCGCATCCTGATCTGGCTTGCCTTCGACGAAGTGCCGCGTCATTTCGTTGATCTTCTGGCAACGCATGGCGTGCTGATCGCTCCGATCGGTCCGGAGATGGTCGACAGATCATGACACGTATCGCCAAGGTCGGCAGCCGATTCGAGCAGGAGGACCTGATGGTGGTCCGCTATCAGCCTTTCATCGAGGGCGTTTCGTCCGTTCTGTGAACGGAGCGCGTATCGATTCATCAAAATGATGGCCATCAGGCTCCCTTTGGCAGTGCCAAGGAGGGCTTTCGGTCGCTTTGTGCGCTTATGGTATTTAATTGGTGAATCTTTTTTCGAAGATTTGCCGTTCTTAACCAGAGAGTAACATTAACGCGTTTTAATCACCTTACTGAGTTTCGAGTATGGGCGAGTTGAACATGCGTTTACAAATTTTGCAGCACACGTCTGAACGTCTTCTGCGGAATGTCGCGATCGTTCTGATTGCCGGTTTTGGTGCCGGGTGCAGTGCCGATACGATGCGCTTCACTGATGGTATCAGTACGGGCTCTACGTCCAGTCAGCGTGTCGCACAGCAGCCGGCGGGCGATCTTTATGCATCTGCGGCTCCCGTGGCTCCCGCATCGAGCGGTTCCGTTCAGCGCAATTCATTGCCTCCGGTGTCTTCGGCGCCGATGGCAGCACCGGTCGCGGCGGCAAGGCAGTCGGTTCAGGCTCCGGTCGCAGCGGCATCCAATAACATTCAGAATCAGGTCGGGCAGGCGCAGGACATGGCCGCAAACCGTGTGAACAACACGGTCAATGCAGCAGAAACCAAAGTCGCCAGCGCAGCAACATCTACGCGCAACACCATAAACGGTGCGCAGGAAAAGGTTCTCGGGCAGCTTCCGACGAACCCAGCCATGCCCCGGCCAACGGATAATAATATCGCGGTTGTCCCGCAGGCGCCCGCCGTCAACGGCAAAAGCCTTCGGCGAACGATATGGCTTCAGCAGGCGCAAATGCTACGACGCCGCCGGCGCCGAACGGTACTTACACGGTTAAGAGTGGTGATTCGCTCTTTTCCATCGCGCAGAAGCACAATGTTCCTGTCGAGCAGTTGAAGAAGGCAAACGGTCTATCGAACGGCGCTATCCGCGTCGGACAGGCGCTCGTCATTCCTTCTGCTGCAGCGGGCAATGCAACGCAGGTCGCAGCGGTTTCACAGCCTCCGGAAAACCCGGCCAAGGCTGCCGCACCAGCCGCCAACGCCGATGTGAAGCCTTACACGCCGCCACAGGCGAGCAACAAGGTGATCGAAGATGCCGAAAAGGATCAGGCGGCAGCGCCTTCTTCCACCGGTATTTCACAGATGCGCTGGCCGGTACGCGGTCGTATTCTCGCAAGCTTTGGCCAGCGCGACGGTACATCGGTAAGCGACGGTATCGACATCATGGTTCCGGAAGGCACATCGGTGAAAGCTGCTGAGAACGGCGTTGTCATCTATGCCGGTGACGGTCTCAAGGAGTTCGGACAGACCGTTCTGATCCGCCACGACAATGGCCTCGTCACCGTTTACGGTCACAACAGCCAGATACTGGTCCAGCGCGGACAGAAGGTTCGCCGCGGCGAGGAAGTTGCAAAATCGGGCATGAGCGGCAACGCGAAATCCCCGAAGCTGCATTTCGAAGTGCGCAAAAATTCGGCCCCGGTCAATCCTTCCAAGTATCTGGAAACGTGATCAAAATTTAATAATGAAAGAAGGCGGGCCAAAAGCCCGCCTTTCTTTTTGGTTGGTTCCGTCTTCTTTACATTGCAATCCCGAGGCGACCTGCCAGATCCCGGATATATTGCCGGGCAACGCGCCCCGAACGGTTTCCGCGCGTGGTGGACCATTCCAGCGCTTCGGCATGCATCTTGGCCGGATCGTAAGCCAGCTTAAAATAGGCCGCATAGCCATCGACCATCGCGAGATAATCGTCCCGGCTGCATTTGTGGAAGCCGAGCCAGAGGCCGAAACGGTCCGACAGGGATACCTTTTCCTCAATCGCTTCCGAAGGATTGATCGCCGTCGAGCGCTCGTTGTCGATCATGTCGCGCGGCATCAGATGGCGCCGGTTCGAGGTCGCATAAAAGATCACATTGCCGGGACGACCTTCTACGCCGCCTTCAAGCGCGGCCTTGAGCGATTTATAGGACGTATCGTCATGATCGAAGGAAAGGTCGTCGCAAAACAGGATGAAGCGATAGTCCGTATCCTTGATGAGGTTCATCAATGTCGGAAGACTATCGATATCCTCGCGATGAATTTCGATCAGCTTGAGCGGAGCGCGATCCGCCATTTCAGCGTTCACACTTGCCTGTGCAGCCTTGACGAGCGAGGATTTGCCCATGCCGCGCGCACCCCAGAGCAGAACATTGTTTGCCGGAAATCCTTTTGCGAAGCGCCGGGTATTGTCCACGAGCTGATCACGTACCAAATCTACGCCACGGATCAGTGCGATATCCACGCGGTTGACGCGCTTGACCGGATCCGGGGTCAGTCGTTCGGGAGCCCAGACAAAGCAGTCTGCGGCATCAAGATCTGGTGTTTTGGCTTCCGGCGGCGCAATGCGTTCCAGAGCGGCGATCAAACGGTCCAGTTTCTGGCTGAGTATGTCTTCGGTCGTCATTTCATGCCCCTGATGATAGGGCTAACGGCTTAACATGTCACAGCGGAGGCGAAAAGTGTGCGACCTTGGCGCAGGCGGGATCATCGCCGGTTGCATTTGGCGCGCTAACCATTGTAATGCCGATAATAATTTGTCTTCGAGACTTCAGAGGAGTTCCTAATGTTCGTAACACCGGCTTTCGCTCAGGCATCCGGCGGCGCTGTTGGACCAGATATGCTCATGAGCATTCTGCCGTTCATCCTGATCTTCGTGATCATGTACTTCCTTATCATCCGCCCCCAGCGGACCCAGATGAAGAAGCGTCAGGAAATGCTGACCCGGGTTCGTCGCGGCGATACCGTCGTGACCGGCGGCGGCATTGTCGGCAAGGTTCAGAAGGTTGTTGATGACAACGAACTTGAAGTCGAAATCGCTGAAGGCGTGCGCATCCGCGTTATGCGCAGCACGCTGATGGATGTTCGCGTCAAGGGCGAGCCCGTCGCCGACAACAAGAACAAGTAATTCTTTTTACAACACGCAGGCCCCGGTAAGATTTCCATAACCGGGGCCTGCGCATTATTCGGTAAGCGCTAACATACGATGCGCATGCCACGACGCCGGAGAGCGGTTCGCAACAAGTGAACTCCGGCATGCTCTATCAAGCTGATACGGAATTGCTGCTCTATGCTCTATTTTTCACGCTGGAAATCTGCCCTGATCTGGCTCGCGGTTCTCGTGAGTTTCATCATCGCATCCCCTAACTTTTTCTCGCGTGAAACGTTGGCAAAACTGCCAAATTTCCTGCCGAAGCAGCAGATCGCGCTTGGACTCGATCTCTCCGGCGGCTCACGTCTGGTCCTGCAGGTGCAGAATCCCGGACGAGGGGAGCTCGAGCGCACCGCAAATATCATGCGGCAGCGTCTGGAGGAGCTTGGTTATGGCAAACCTCTTGTCGAAGAGGAAAACCGCAATCAGATTCGGGTTGAAGTTCCCGGTGTCTATGACGCGCAGCTTCTCAAAGACATTCTCAGCGTTCGCGGCAATTTCTCTTTCCGCGCTGTCGACAGCACCATGTCACCGGATGATGCCATTCGCGGCACGCCGCCCGCTGACAGTGAAATCATCTATTCCTATGACGATCCGCCTGTCGGCTATCTCGTCAAGAAGCAACCGATCCTGACTGGTGCCAATGTGACGGATGCCAAGGCGACGCTGTCGGATGACGATAGTGAACCTGTCATCACGCTGACATTGGACGATGCAGGCCGCAAAAATCTTGCCGAAGCAACATCGCATCTGGTTGGTGGTAGCTTTGCTATCGTCGTCGACAATCAGATCGTTTCCGCGCCTGCCGTCGATGAGAAGCTCGATACGAATGAGCTGCAGATTTCAGGCGCTTTCGATCTTCAGGCAGCCAACAATATGGCCGTTGTGCTGCGTTCCGCGCGCGCTGCCGCAAGATGTAACGGTTCTGGAAGAACGCACGATTGCGTCGGCTTTGGGCGAGGACTATGCCAGCGCGGCCGCACTGGCAGCCTTGCTTGCGGCACTGCTCGTCGGCCTGTTCATGATCTTGTCCTACGGTATCCTCGGTGTGATCGCCATGGTCGCACTGGCCGTTAACATTATCATTTTGACAGCGATACTCTCGCTGATCGGCGCTTCGATCAGTCTCGCCAGTATTGCCGGTCTGGTACTGACCATAGGTTTGGCCGTTGACGCCCACATCCTGATTTACGAACGTGTGCGCGAAGATCGCCGCAAGGGCTATTCCGTTGTCCGGGCGATGGAATCCGGCTTCTATCGCGCACTCTCGACCATCATCGACGCAAACCTCACCACACTTATTGCAGCGCTCGTTCTGTTCCTGCTCGGGTCCGGAACGGTTCATGGCTTCGCGCTGACGGTCGCGGTCGGCATCGGCACCACGCTCTTCACGACGCTCACCTTCACCCGCTTGCTGATCGCGCAGTGGGTGCGCACAGCCAAACCGAAGGAAGTGCCGAAACGTCGTCTGAAACTGGTTCCGACTGTAACGCACATTCCGTTCATGCGTCTGCAGTTCGTGACGCTTGGCATCTCGGTGCTGGCCTGCGCTATCGTGGTCGCGCTGTTCGTCAATATCGGCTTCAACTACGGCATTGATTTCCGTGGCGGTTCGATGGTTGAACTGCAGGCCCGCAGCGGTGACGCCAATATTGAAGACATCACCGAACGTCTTACCGAACTCAATATCGACAGCGCCCGCGTTCTGCCGGCAAAGTCTCCGCGCTCTGCTCTTGTCATTATCGGCAGTCAGGAAGTCGGCGACGATGCCGAACAAACCGTCGCGGTGAAACTGCGCGGAGAGTTCGAGCAGGACTACTCATTCCAGCGCGTTGAAGTCGTCGGGCCGACCGTTTCGGAACAGCTTTCGCGTGCCGGAGTTCTGGCGGTCATTCTGTCGCTGATCGGTATCTTCATTTACGTATGGGTCCGGTTCCGCTGGCAGCTCGCGCTTGGTGCGGTGCTTTCAACCTTGCACGACGTCATCATCCTCGCGGGCATGTTCATTGTCTTCCGCATGGAGTTCAATCTTTGGAGCGTTGCAGCAATTCTGACGATCATCGGCTATTCGCTGAACGATACGGTGGTGATTTACGACCGCGTGCGTGAGAACCTGCGCGTCTATAAAAGCGCGCCACTGCCTGCCATCATTGATGCCTCAATCAACCAGACGCTGTCGCGTACCTTGCTGACGTCCTTTGTGACCTTTCTCGCGCATATTCCGCTCTATGCCTTCGGTGGCGCGGATATCCGCAGCTTTGCACTGGCACTGAGCGTCGGGATCATTGTTGCGAGCTATTCATCGATCTTCATCGCCGCTCCATTGTTGGTTCAGTTCGGCCTCAAGCCGCGTGGGCCGGATGAATCCAGCGATCAAATGGATGATGAACTGGCACAATCGCTGAATTTGGAAAGCTGAAAATGGCCAAAGGGATAGAGATACGCGAGGCCCATTTTCCGGGCCGTGCTCCCATTGACGCCTATGGCGACGGTGGATTCCGCTTTGCCGAAATGTCGCATCGCGGTTCCATTCTTTGCCTGCCTTCCGGCATTCATGGCTGGGAACCTGCGACGCCGCCGATACTGGCGAAAGCCGATCTCAAGATGATCCTTGAGCAGGCATCCGATATTGAAATTCTGCTGGTGGGGACGGGCATGGATCTGCGCCGTATTCCCGAAGACGTGCGCGCTATCCTGCGCGAACACCGCATTTCTTCCGATCCCATGAGCACAGGTGCCGCCGTTCGCACCTATAATGTGCTTTTGGCCGAAGATCGTGCGGTCGCGGCAGCGTTGATTGCTGTAGACTGACATCATGAACGAGAATGAGGCACATTGCACGGCATTGCTTCGCCAAGCTGACCGGGACCGCTATCTGTCAGTGCTTTATGCGCCGGAGGATCGTCGTGGCGGTCTGGCTGCGTTGTATGCGTTTAATGCCGAAGTTGCGCGTATCCGTGATCTAGTCCACGAACCGCTGCCGGGCGAAGTCCGGCTGCAATGGTGGCGCGATCTCATCAATGGCGAGGCGAGGGGCAGTGCTGAAGCACATCCCGTTGCCGCAGCGCTGATCAACACCATTGAAAAATATGAGCTGCCGCGAACTGCTTTCGACAATTATTGCGAAGCGCGCATCTTCGATCTTTATGACGATCCGATGCCCAGCCGTAATGATCTGGAAGGTTATTGCGGGGAAACCGCATCGGCAATCATCCAGTTAGCCGGCTTTATATTGGACAGGGATGCCGCGCAGGCACAGACGGAAATAACCGGCCATGCTGGCGTGGCACAGGCCGTAACCGGCTTGCTTCGCCTTATGCCTATTCATCGGCGGCGTGGGCAGCTCTATGTTCCCGCTGATATGCTGCAGGCAGTCGGTGTGACACGCGAGGCTTTTATTGCTGGCGAAGACAAGGCTGCTGTCGAGCGCGCGATCAGCATCATGCTGGCTTTCGCGCGTGAACATCTGGCGATTTTCGAGAAGAACAAGTCACAGCTGCCGAAGAGCCTTGTTCCGGTGTTTCTGCCTTTGGCGCTTGTTCCGGCCTATCTGCGAGCTATCGAGCGCCTGAGCGCACAGGCTGCGGAAACGGTGGCGGACATTTCAGCCATCCGGAAGCAATGGCTCATGTTCAGAGCCAACTTCTGAGTAGCCGGAACCGATGGGCTTCAGTTCAATCGAACCGAAGCCCATCGCAATATCACTCAGCCGGTCCTAGCCCTGAGCCCAGCCCTAAGCCCAGCCATTGACGGCAGTCAGCCAGAGCACGTGCGGAAAGCGCGCGTTTCTTGGCAACAGTCTTTTCCTTGCCGCGCAGACGCCTGCCTTCCGGTTTCAGAACATCGACGGGCGGGAAAAGGCCGAAATTCACATTCATCGGCTGGAACGAACGCTTGCCCGGTTCGTCGTCGGCAACGATGTGCCCACCCGTTATATGACCGAGCAGGGCACCGAACGCGGTTGTTTCGGGAGGCGGCGTCAACGTCTGCCCCAGCTTTTCTGCCGCAGTGAAACGACCTGCCAGCAATCCAATGGCTGACGATTCGACATAGCCTTCACAACCCGTCACCTGACCGGCAAAGCGCAGTGTTTCGCGTGATTTCAGGCGAAGCGTACCATCGAGCAGCAGGGGAGAATTCAGATAGGTGTTGCGGTGAAGGCCGCCGAGGCGGGCGAATTCCGCATTTTCGAGACCCGGAATCATCTTGAAGATGCCGGTCTGCGAGCCGTATTTCAGCTTCGTCTGGAAACCGACCATGTTGTAGAGCGTGCCGAGCGCATTGTCCTGACGGAGCTGTACGACGGCATAAGCCTTCACAGTCGGATTATGGGCATTGGTAAGGCCCATCGGCTTCATCGGCCCATGACGCAAGGTTTCCGGCCCGCGTTCGGCCATCACCTCGATCGGCAGACAACCGTCGAAATAGGGAGTGCCTTCCCATTCCTTGAAGTCGGTCTTGTCGCCTTCGACCAACGCGGCCACGAAGGTCTCATACTGCTCCTTGTCCATGGGGCAGTTGATGTAGTCTTTTCCGGTGCCGCCGGGGCCAACCTTGTCATAGCGCGACTGGAACCAGCAGACATCCATATTGATCGAATCAAAATGGATAATCGGAGCAATGGCATCGAAGAAGGCCAAAGCATCCGCTCCTGTTTGCGCCTGAATGGCCTCAGCCAGTGAAGGCGCGGTCAGGGGCCGGTGGCAACAATGGTCGTTCCCCATTCCTCTGGCGGCAGGCCGGTGACTTCTTCCCGAACGATTGTAATCAGCGGATGGGCATCAAGCTTGGCAGTGACGGCCTGCGAAAAGCCTTCGCGGTCGACGGCTAGCGCACCACCTGCGGGAACTTGATGTGCATCGGCGCATGCCATGATGAGCGATCCGGCAAGGCGCATTTCAGCATGAAGAACGCCGACGGCATTGGTTTCGGCATCATCTGAGCGGAAAGAGTTGGAACAGACAAGCTCGGCCAGTTGCTCGGTCTTGTGGGCGTCGGTGCCGCGTACGGGGCGCATTTCGTGCAGTATGACGGGCACGCCCGCCTGCGCGAGCTGCCATGCAGCTTCAGAACCGGCAAGACCGCCGCCGACGACGTGAACGGGAGAAAGATCGGATGTGTTTGACATGGGCCATTCCCTTATCGTTTTGCTGAACGCCTTCAATGGAGAAGGCTTGCTAAGGATGGGAATCGAGCCGCAAAAGAAATGGCATCCGTCGCGGGGGAGGAGGAGCGACGGATGCCATTATGGTAAGACCGGCATTGGGAGGAGGAGGACCGGTCTTGTTATCGCAAAGCCCGGGAGGAGGATGGTTCTGCGATGAACCAAGTCTGGTGGGAGGAGGATCCGTGCTTGGAGAAACCCCTATCGGGAGAAACTGTGAGGCTCGTTAATTAACGGGCCTTGGTCTGGCGAGCCACGAACGGAATGTCCGCGCGGGAGATGCCAAGATCGTTCAGCTCACGGGTGGAGAGCTGGCTGAGTTCATTGACGGTGTCGCGGTAACGGCGCCAGTTGTTGTAAGAGCGGAGGAGGTTCATCGTGCTATTCCTTCATCGTTGAGGAACTGGAGTTCTGTTCAATTCATCTCGTTTGTTGCCTATGATATAAGCTATTGTTTTCGCAGGTTGCAGACCCGAGTTTGCATAGCTGCTCTGCGGGTTCTGCACGACACGTTAAATCGATTAGACTGGTATGGCACAAAATTGCCGCAAAGCGATTTGATCCACTCTTTGCCGGCAGCGCAGTTTCCTATATGTTCTCAAACGCTTACGGTTGCGACAGCAACAACTGACAGAATGACCGGGAGCTAATTTGTCATTTTCCATTTCTGTTGAACGCCTGATCGAGAGATGGCAGCGGGACGGTCTGATCGATGCGGAAACAGCATCGAAACTGAATGCCGACCTTGAAAAGCGCGCTTCGGTCTTCAGCCTTGGTTCCGTTCTGGCCACGCTTGGCGGGCTGCTTCTCGGCGCAGCCGTTATCATGCTGGTTGCCGCGAACTGGCAGGAAATGCCGCGCCTCATGCGCATCGGCCTCATATTCGTTCTTATTTGGGTGAGTTATCTCGGTGGAGCCCGGCGGCAGTCTCGTGGTGACAAGCTGTTTCCGGCTACGCTCTATATTGTGGGGGCTGCATCGTTCGGGGCAGGGCTGGCGCTTGTGGGGCAAATGTATCATTTGTCCGGCGACATCCATTCCGCCGCAATCTATTGGTCCGTAGGCGTTCTGGTTTCGGCTTTTCTTCTACGCGCGCCGGTACTGGCGGCTTTCGGCGCCGGTGTTGCCTGCTTTTATCTTTCGACCTACGTTTTGATACGTCGTCCTATGATGACGTGACCTATCGCTGGATCGGACCGCTGCTATTGCTGTTTGGCGCTGCAGCGGCCTTGTTCACGCGCTCGCGACATGCAGCCCATCTGTGGGCAATGTTCTCCATTGGCTGGGCTTTGCTCGTCTATGCGGAGCATGAGAGCAATACGGTGCTGGTGCTTATGCTGGTCGTGGGAATCGGTCTGATACTTGCTGACGGTTTTGCCCATGATACGGTGCAGAGACTGACCCGCTTCGCTCATCCGCTCGCGGTATACGGGCTGGCTCTCGCGCTGTTGGCGCTTGTCACGCTTCAGATCAATCAGATGTTCTCCTATTCCAGCGTTACCGCAAATCTGGATAGGGACATATTATATAGCATCTTCATACTGGCGCTCGCGATCGGGGCGATTGCTGTTGCCGGTCGAAATAATGGCGGCCTGCGTTCCATCGCCTATGCCGCATTTTCGATCCGTGTTCTCTATCTGGCTTTCGAGACGGTTGGCACCATGATCGGAACATCCGGCTTCTTCCTGACTGCGGGCATTCTCGTGTTGCTGCTGGCTGCTTTTGTGCGACGCATGGAGAACCGGTTCGGAAGGAAAAGCAGCGTGGAGGCCCGCCTATGACTATTCGGCTCAAATGGCTCTATGTCGGGGCGACCATCACCGCATTGCTGCAAACCGGCATTCTTTATGCAGGCATAGAAAAGCGCGCCTCTGTCCTGCGTTCGGGTGCGGAAGTGACGCTGCAGACGGAGCCTTTCGACCCGCGCGATCTGATGCGCGGCGACTATGTCGTTCTGGGGTACGAGATTTCCAGTCTGTCCCGAAAGGATATTCAGGGCGAGCGTCCAGCCGGTTCGCGAACTGTCTATGTGGCCGTGAAGCCCGATACAAACGGGATAGCGCGGTTTTCACGCGCGTCATTCGTTCCGCTTTCAGACCTTACCTCCGGTGAGGAGCAGATTCGGGGCGAGGCTGCTTATTCCATATCCGATGATGCGGAATCGAATATTCGTCTCAATTTTGGCATTGAACGGTATTATGTACCCGAGGGGCAGGGACGTGCGATTGAAGACAGCCAGCGCGAGCGGCGGATTACTGCCGTTGTGGCGGTCGATCCGAACGGAACGCCGGTCATCAAAGCCCTGCAGGAAGACGGCCGGCAGCTTTATCAGGAGCCTCTTTATTGATCCTGTCATCACGCCCTGTTTCAAAAGGGTTGGCTGATGAGACAGGATCGCTATATAGAGACGGAAAGGGTAGGAAGAGCTCAGCCTGATCGAACCTTGTAAATCTATGCAAGGAAGGCGGCTTTTTTCCTTTGAACCGGGAAAATTGGATGATATAGAGACGCGCGCTTTCGAGGGGCGGTTCAATATCTGAGACGAATAATGGCGCGTTCTGAGGAATGTGTTTCGGTTCAGAAGCGGATGTGGCGAAATTGGTAGACGCACCAGATTTAGGTTCTGGCGGGAGACCGTGGGGGTTCGAGTCCCTCCATCCGCACCAACTGCCATAAGGCAAAAGAATTTCTCTCCCGCGACAAGGCAAACAAGCCGGTGACGGCGGGACAATGACAAGAAGTGAAGGTTTGAACATGCAGGTTACCGAAACGCTCAATGAAGGGCTGAAGCGCGAGATCAAAGTCGTGGTTCCGGCCAAGGACCTCGAAGCCAAGCTCGCAGAGCGGCTGGAAACTGCGCGTGACCGCGCCAAGATCAACGGCTTCCGTCCGGGCAAGGTGCCTGCGGCTCACCTCCGCAAGATGTACGGCAAGTCCTTCATGGCGGAAATCGTCAACGAAATCCTCAACGACTCGTCGCGTTCGCTTCTCGCTGAACGTAACGAAAAGTCGGCTACTCAGCCTGAAGTCATCATGTCGGAAGACGAAAAAGAGGCCGAACAGGTTCTCGACGGCAAGGCTGATTTCGTTTTCTCGCTGAACTACGAAGTTCTGCCGGCAATTGAAGTCAAGGACTTCTCGAAGATCGCCGTTACCCGTGAAGTCGTCGATATTTCTGATGAGGAAGTTGACGATCAGGTCAAGCGCGTCGCTTCGTCGACCCGCGCCTTCGAAACCAAGAAGGGCAAGGCCGAAAACGAAGATCGCGTCACGATCGACTATCTGGGCAAGCTCGACGGCGAGCCGTTCGAAGGCGGCGCGGACAACGATGCGCAGCTCGTTCTCGGTTCGGGCCAGTTCATTCCGGGCTTCGAAGAGCAGCTCGTTGGTGTCAAGGCTGGCGACGAGAAAGTCATCACCGTGACGTTCCCAGCAGAATACGGCGCTGCCCATTTGGCTGGCAAGGAAGCTACCTTCGACATTACCGTCAAGGAAGTTGCCAAGCCGAACGAACTCGTTCTCGATGATGAAACTGCAAAGAAGCTCGGCATCGAATCGCTTGAGCGTCTGCGTCAGGTTGTTCGCGAACAGATCGAAAGCCAGTACGGCCAGATCACCCGCCAGAAGGTAAAGCGTCAGATTCTCGACGCTCTGGACGGCGACTACCAGTTCGCAACGCCGCAGAAGCTTGTTGACGCTGAATTCAACAACATCTGGCAGCAGATCAACTTCGACCTGCAGCAGGCTGGCCGCACGTTCGAAGACGAAGAAACCACCGAAGAAGCTGCTCGCGAAGAATATCGCAAGCTCGCTGAGCGTCGCGTACGCCTCGGTCTGGTTCTGTCGGAAATCGGCGAAAAGGCTGGCGTTGAAGTTTCTGAAGAAGAACTGCAGCGCGCTGTTTACGATCAGGTTCGTCGCTATCCGGGCGGGAAAAGGAAATCTACGAATTCCTGCGCAAGACGCCGGATGCCGTTGCCAACCTTCGCGCCCCGATCTTTGAAGAAAAGGTCGTTGACCATCTGCTCGCTAACATCAACGTGACCGACAAGAAGGTCTCGAAGGAAGAGCTGACGGCTGAAGACGAAGACGCCGCTTCGGAAGCAAAGCCTGCCAAGAAGGCTGCTCCCAAGAAGAAGGCCGCTCCTAAGAAGAAGGCCGACGAAGGCAAGTCCGAAGAGGCTTGATCTTCACTTCCAGCATGAATTCGAAGAGGCCGCGCATAGCGCGGCCTTTTCGTTTTGCGATCATGGAAATGGTGGCTGAAAAGCTTGCATCCGGTGGGGCTTTGCTCTAGCCAATACAACAATCAGTTTCAGCCCAATCACAGTATTGTCGAGCCAGTAATGTCCCTAATCGATACGCGTATACCTGAACCCAAACGCTTTATCTCCGGCGCGACCGGCGACTGGGAAGTCGTCATCGGCATGGAAGTCCATGCGCAGGTCACGTCAGAATCGAAGCTGTTCTCCGGCGCTTCCACTTCGTTTGGCGCGGAGCCGAATTCGAATGTTTCTCTGGTTGATGCAGCCATGCCGGGCATGCTGCCGGTCATCAATCTGGAATGCGTCAAGCAGGCGGTTCGCACGGGAATCGGGCTCAATGCTCAGATCAATCTGAAGTCGGTTTTCGACCGCAAGAACTATTTCTATCCCGATCTGCCGCAGGGCTATCAGATCTCGCAGTTCAAGCAGCCTATCGTTGGCGAAGGCAAGATCATGATTTCGGTCGGCCCGGACAATAAGGGCCAGTTCGAAGACGTGGAAATCGGCATCGAACGCCTGCATCTGGAACAGGATGCGGGCAAGTCCATGCACGACCAGCATCCGACCATGTCCTATGTGGACCTGAACCGTTCTGGTGTGGCGTTGATGGAAATCGTATCGAAGCCGGACCTGCGTTCTTCCGATGAAGCACGCGCTTATCTGACCAAGCTGCGTACCATTGTGCGTTATCTCGGCACTTGCGACGGCAATATGGACGAAGGCTCGATGCGCGCTGACGTAAACGTCTCCGTGCGCCGTCCGGGCGGTGAATTCGGCACGCGTTGCGAAATCAAGAACGTCAACTCGATCCGCTTCGTCGGTCAGGCGATTGAATATGAGGCTCGTCGCCAGATTGCTATTCTCGAGGACGGTGGCTCCATCGATCAGGAAACGCGTCTGTTCGATCCGGTAAAGGGTGAAACCCGGTCGATGCGCTCAAGGAAGAAGCGCATGACTATCGCTATTTTCCTGATCCGGATCTTCTGCCGCTCGAGTTCGACCGGGCATTTGTGGATGCGCTGGCAGCAGATCTGCCGGAACTGCCGGACGTCAAAAGCAGCGCCTCGTCGAGAAGCAAGGTATCTCGATCTACGATGCATCGATTCTCGTTACCGAGAAGGCCATTGCTGATTATTATGAATCCGTTGCTGCCGGCCGTGACGGCAAGGCCGCGGCGAACTGGGTCATCAACGATCTCCTCGGCGCGCTGAACAAGGCGGGCAAGGACATTGAGGAATCGCCGGTCAGCCCTGAACAGCTCGGTGCAGTCATCGATCTCATCAAGGAAGGCACGATTTCCGGTAAGATCGCCAAGGATCTTTTCGAGATCGTCTGGAATGAGGGCGGTGACCCGAAGAAGCTCGTTGAAGAACGGGGCATGAAGCAGGTTACGGACACCGGTGCCATCGAGAAGGCCGTGGACGATGTCATCGCTGCCAACCCGGAAAAGGTTGAGCAGGCGAAAGCCGCCGACGCTGGCTGGCTGGTTCGTTGGTCAGGTCATGAAGGCAACAGGCGGGAAGGCCAACCCGCAATCCGTGAATGAACTGGTCAAGGCCAAGCTCGGGATTGAAGAGTAATGTGGGTCAGAAGCGCGACAGAGGCTGATCTCAAGGCAGTGCATGAGCTGCTTGTATCGACGGCACGCGACCTTTGACGACATCCTCGGGCGGGAAACGGTGGATGCCGTTACCGCCCGGTGGCACGGCATCGCTGTTCTGAAGGCCAATCTGAAGAAGCCTTATTCGGAATTCATTGTCGCCGATAACGGCAATGGTGGGATCGACGGAATGGCTTTTGCCAGCCAGTCCGAAGAAGGCAAGGCTTCGCTGCATCAGCTTTATGTCCGTCACGATACGCAGGTTCAAGGCATTGGAACGATGCTTCTCGCCGAAATCGAGATGGCTTTTCCTGATGTTCGAACGATGAATCTTGAAGTGATCGAGCGAAACACCAAGGCTGTGAATTTCTACGAGCGCAAGGGCTATACCAAAGTCGGCCGGAACGAGGATTGGGGTGATCCCAATTGCAAGGAACCGGTACTGGTGATGGAAAAGTCGCTCGAAAGCTGGAATATGTAAAGCATGTCTTCCCAAAGTGGGATACGGTTTGAGGATCAAGACATGCTAGAATATAAAAAGCCTGACGCGCGCGGCGTTTTGGGCCCATCATACTCTTGTGACAGCGGCAACTTGACCCTTGCCATGGCCGGTCGATAGGGTCATAAGCAAGAAAACCCGGTGGTTTCGGTCACCTGTGGCAATAATGGATCTGGAATAGGTCATGAAGAAATTTATTACGCAAGTTTTCACCGGTGGAACGGCCAGACGCTCGGCACGCGATTTCATACGTGGCGCAAGGGCGAGCGCGTCGGTGAAGACGAGTTCGGCAATATCTATTATCAGGGCGGCAAGGACTCCGAAGGTCGCACACGTCGCTGGGTAATCTTCAATGGCTATGCGGAAGCAAGTGCTATTCCTCCCGGCTGGCATGGCTGGATGCATCATCGCGTTGACACGCCGCCTACCAAGGAAGACTACAAGCAGCGCGACTGGCAGAAGCCGCATCTGCAGAACCTGACCGGTTCTCCGCTGGCGTATCGTCCGAAAGGCGCCATTGCTCGTCCGGGCACGGAGCCTGCGGAACGTCCGCGCGTGACCGGCGAATACGATGCCCGGACACCGGGCAACTGATAATCGGTTTTGATTTTTGTCCGGTGCGTTCATCCGCGCCGGATTTATTATGTGTCCGCCTTTTGACGCTATAGCGGAAAAGGTTTGAGGATAGACGGCTCGCTTAAGACCAGCGGCAGCATTGCGGCTTGCGACTGGGCAACAGATCGTCACATTTCATGCTTAGGAATTGTTCCGGCTCAATTTAAACCCTTTGGATGCGGATCTCCGTTTTGACGAAGCAATCTCACGGCGCGGCTGGCAACGGAAAAACCCGATAAAAAGGGCTGTTCAGGTTGCCTTGATTTCGCTCATTGCGACCACCAGCAGCTTTCAAGCAGCAATGGCCGAACGCATCACCAATCCGGTTGCTGAGTTCTCGGGTCTCGATAAAATCACCGGGCGTATCACGACGTTCGACGTCTATATCAATGAGACAGTTCAGTTCGGCGCCCTTCAGGTAACGCCGAAAGTTTGTTATTCGCGCACAGAGAACGAAGCACCACGCACCGATGGTTTCGTTGAAGTTGAAGAGATCACGCTTGACCGAAAGATTCGCCGTATTTTTACCGGCTGGATGTTCGCCGATAGTCCGGGTCTCAATGCTGTCGAGCATCCGATCTATGATGTCTGGCTGAAGGACTGCAAGCAGAAGTCGGAAGTGCCTCCGCCGGATCAACGCAACTAACGGCAGCTATTTAGAAGCGTGCGATTCCATCCAGCGCGTTTTCCAGCAGTTTCTCGTATTTTTCCTTGGAACTTCCACGGCGCCGAATCTTTCGAGATGCGGTGTGGTGAACTGCGTGTCGAGCAGCACGAAGCCTTGCTTCACCAGATGCTGGACCAGATAGGCAAGGCAGACCTTTGACGCGTCCCGTTTGCGTGTGAACATGCTCTCGCCGAAAAAGGCGCGCCCAAGTGTTACCCCATAAAGTCCACCGACGATCTGTCCGTCATGCGGGCTTCGACCGTGTGGCAATGTCCGATCTCGAACAGATTCTTATAGGCTTCGCGGATAGGTCCATTGATCCATGTGCGCGCGCGTTCACCGGTTCCGCTGGCACAACCTTCGATCACACCATCAAAATCGTTATCGAGCTTTATGTCAAAAATGCCCCGGCGGATGGTCTTCTGGAGGCTTTTCGGCATGTGGAAGCCATCAAGGGGTATGACACCGCGCCTCTCGGGACGAACCCAGAAGACTTCGGGATCGTCGGCTTCTTCGGCCATGGGAAATATTCCCGTGGCATAGGCCCGCAGGAGTAACTCCGGTTCGATTGAATAGTCGTCCGGGGACACTCCTGCGGTCACTTTCGTCAGGCGCTTTCGCTCTTGGTTTTCTTGGCCAGATACTTTTCAAGCCAATGAATGTCGTAATCGCCGTTAGCAATATCCTGATTGGCAATCAGGTCCCGGAAAAGCGGGAGGGTGGTTTTCACACCATCCACTACGAACTCGTCCAGCGCGCGGCGCAGACGCATCATACATTCGACGCGATTGCGACCATGCACAATCAGCTTGCCGATAAGGCTGTCGTAGTAAGGCGGAATGCGATAGCCGGAGTAGACGCCCGAATCCACGCGGATGCCGAGGCCACCCGGCGTATGATAATGCGTGATCAGGCCCGGCGAAGGCGCAAAAGTCAGCGGGTCTTCAGCGTTGATACGGCATTCGATGGCATGGCCGGAGAAGCGGATATCCTTCTGCTTTACCGACAGGCCGAGGCCAGCTGCAACGCGAATCTGCTCGTGAACGAGATCGATACCCGTGATGGCTTCCGTAATCGGATGTTCCACCTGAAGACGCGTATTCATTTCGATGAAATAGAATTCGCCGTCTTCATAAAGGAACTCGATGGTTCCTGCACCGCGATAGCCCAGTTCCGCACAGGCGTTGGCGCAGACCATGCCGATCTTGTCGCGTGCTTCTGCATTGAGCGCCGGTGAATTGGCTTCTTCCCAAACCTTCTGGTGACGACGCTGTAACGAGCAGTCGCGTTCGCCCAGATGGATGGCATTGCCGGCACCGTCGCCCATGACCTGAACTTCGATGTGGCGCGGCTTTTCGAGATATTTCTCGATATAGACCGCGTCGTCACCAAAGGCTGCACCAGCTTCGGTCCGCGCGGTTGCAAGTGCTACCGAAAGATCTTCTTCGGTGCGGGCAACCTTCATGCCGCGTCCGCCACCACCGGCAGACGCCTTGATGATGACCGGATAACCGATTTCCTTCGCGATGCGAGCGGCTTCGACATCGTCTGTCACACCACCGTCAGAACCCGGAACAACCGGAATGCCGAGGCGCTTTGCAGTGCGCTTGGCTTCGATCTTGTCGCCCATGATGCGGATATGCGAAGCGGTGGGGCCAATGAAGGTGATGCCGTGCGCTTCAAGAATTTCCGCGAACTTGGCGTTCTCCGATAGGAAGCCATAACCCGGATGGATTGCGTCAGCGCCCGTGATCTCGCAAGCAGCAACGATCTGATGGATGTTCAGATAGCTGTCGCGCGATGGCGGCGGCCCGATGCAGACACTTTCGTCTGCCAGACGCACATGCATCGCGTCGGCGTCTGCCGTGGAGTGAACGGCGACGGTCTTGATGCCCAGTTCCTTGCAAGCCCTGAGCACGCGAAGAGCGATTTCGCCACGATTGGCTATGAGTATCTTTTGAAACATTGCGCTTTGCTGCCCGTTCATTGAATAAGCCGTAATCTGTTGTCTTATTCGATTACGACGAGCGGCTCACCGAATTCAACCGGCTGAGCGTCTTCGATGAGGATGGCTTTGACCGTACCAGCCCGCGGGGCCGGAATCTGGTTCATGGTCTTCATGGCTTCGATGATGAGAAGCGTCTGACCTTCCTTGACCTGTGCGCCGACCTCGATGAAGTTGCGAGCACCCGGAGCCGGAGCGAGATAGGCAGTGCCAACCATCGGCGACGGAACGGCGTTCTTCGACAGATCGGCCTTGGTCGGTTCGGCGGCTGTTGCAGCTGGCGCGGCAGCTACAGCAACAGGGGCTGCGGCTGGCATAACGGTTGCTGCGGCCTGAACCGTGACCTTGCGCGAAACGCGGATACGCAGATCGCCATGTTCGACTTCGATATCGGTCAGGTCGGTTTCATTGAGAATGTCCGCCGGTCGCGGATCGTTTCCTTGTCGATGACGGAATTTTTGCTGGACATATCAGGCCCCTTTAACGCTTTGCCCGTTGTTTTCTTCTTCTTTGGCAATTGCCGCAAGCGCGCGCAGACCGAGCAGATATCCTTCCGCGCCAAAGCCGCAAATAACGCCTTTGGCGACTGCGGATACATAGGAGTGATGCCGGAAAGCCTCACGCGCATGAATGTTCGAAAGATGCACTTCCACGACCGTTACCTTGGCCGAGCGGATTGCATCATGAATAGCAACCGAAGTGTGGCTGTAAGCGGCTGGATTGATGAGGACATAGGCGTTTTTGTCGCCAGCCTCCTGAATCCAGTCACCAGATCGCCTTCGTAATTGGACTGACGGAAATCGACATCAAGTCCGAGTTGTTCGGCCTCACGCTTGCAGTCCGCCTCGATATTCTCGAGCGTTGCAACACCGTATATCCCCGGTTCTCGTTTGCCGAGAAGGTTGAGATTGGGGCCGTTCAAAACAAAACCGTTTTTGCCATATCCGTCCGCGACTGATAACGCGTTACCGCGAAATTTCGGTACACTTCGCATTTCATATAGAGGGCTTGGACGCAAGCCGAAACCCTCTAAATCATTGCAGATGTTTTGCCGAACCGGTTTTTCCGCTATTCTTTTGCAAAATAAGCAGCCGATAGGGCAATTTCTCTTCACGCAACATAAACATTGGATGCCACGGCATAAATTGTTTCACAAAAGTGATCAGTCAAGCCATGACCGATCAGCTTATTTTTTGCCTGCAGCGCGCGCTGCTGCGATTCTCTCAACCAGACCATCGACGCCGATTGCACGGAACCAGTTCATCGCCGATGATGTAGGATGGTGTGCCGGTAATGTTGAGCTGTTGCGCCAGCTGATAGGTCTGCTGGAATGCGCCGGTGATGGCCGGATCGTTCATTTTCTCCCGCAACTGTGCTTCATCGGCGCCGAGCTTTACAGCATCGGCGATGGCCGAATCTTCCGTTGCACGCTCCTGCGCGCCGAGCAGTACTTGGTGGAATTCAGCATATTTTTCCGGCATCAGCGCTCTGAATGCCTGTGCCACGATATGCGCCTTGGCCGAATCCGGGCCAGAATCGGGAATTCCTTCATGACAAAACGGACATTCTTGTCGGTTTTCAGGATCGCTTCCATGTCGGGTAGTGCCCGCTTGCAATAACCGCAATTGTAATCAAAGAACTCGTAGACCGTCACGTCGCCGTCTGGATTGCCGAAGACCGCATCATGCTTGGGGTCGTAAAGAGCGGCGCGATTGGCAGTCAGCACTTGCTTGATCTGTTCCTGCGCCGCGTGTGCCTGCTTGGTTTCCAGCGCGCTTTGCACTTCCAGCATCAATTCAGGATTCTGGATGAGATAGTTGCGCACGACATTTTCAATGGCCTGCTGATTCATCGCTACCGGGGCAGTGGGGCGGCAGGGCTTTCCACGGCAGCTGGAGCCTGCCGGACAGTGCCTGCGTAATACCCAACCGCCAAAGCTGCGATCCCCACGATGCCGCTGGCAACTGTTATGGAAACTATATTCTTCATTCCAAATTCCAATCTGTCTTTAATATCGCTATCAGGCGCCAACCGCCTTACTTGCTTTTCTTGGCATTAATAATGTCCTGCGCGCGAAGCCATTCGGGCGAACGGGGCTTCATCTGCTTTTGCGCGCGGATTGCGAAGATCTGAGCCTGCTGAAGCTTGCCAGAATAGTAGTTCATATCGGCAGTGGCGAGGTCGGCCAACGCCATATCGCCTTGCTGGCCATATGCTTGCGCCAGATAACCATAACCGCCCGGAAACTCCGGATCGGAAGCTATCCCTGCCTTGATCTCCTTGATCGCCGTCGGCATGTTTGCCTTGGCACCGGTGAGCATGAGCGCGCGCCCATAGCTCATGCGCAGCAACGGCGATTTGCGCGGATCAAGTGAAACCGCCTTCTGGAAAGCCTTAGCCGCTCCCGCGGCATCATTGGCTTTCAGCAAGACTTCGCCGCGCATTTCACGGAAATACGGGTTCTTTGGCTGTTCCTTGATCAATGCATCAAATTTCGGCAGCGCAGAGCGGGCAGAGCCGTTCAGGAATGTTGTGATGGCATTGCCATAGCGGGCAGGTAGCCCGCCGGGATTGCTGCGGAACATGCGCTGCAGCGCGCCCATATTGCCCGAATAAGCAGCAATCTTCGCGCGCGCCATATCGTGGCGCATCTGCAAAACCGGAGAATCCGTTTTCTTGAAGTATGGGCTCTTTCGTGCAAGCTCTTCCAGATTGGCAATTCGCTCACGCGGGAGAGGGTGGCTGATACGATATTGGTCGATCTGGGTGCCCGTAAAGAGAGGGCCGATGCGAAACGCTCGAACGTATCGAGCATGCCCTTTGTCGACTGACCGGTGGCATTGAGATAGTTCACGGCAAGACGATCGGCGGTCATTTCTTCCGTGCGCTGATAGTTGAGCACGCTGCGCATGGCTATTTCGCTTGAGCCCATAGCAATACCTGCGCCGGCACCCGCGGCGTTGCCGCTACCGCTCGCAGCGCCTGCAACGCCGGCGCCAACGCCAAGCAGCATGCCGATGATCGCCATGTTGCGGGCGCGGCTGAGCTGTTCACGCAAACGCTCCTGATGTCCGCCTGCGAGGTGCCCCGATTCGTGTGCGATCACGCCAATGATTTCATTCGGCGTTTCCGCCTGCATGATTGCGCCTGTATTTATGAAAATACGCCGTCCATCAACGAAGGCGTTGAAGCTTTGTGAATTGACCAGAATAACGCGAACGCCACGACCACCCAGACCTGCGACCTTGAGGATCGGTGCCGCATAATCGGCAACAAGTGCCTCGATTTCCGCGTCCCGGACGATGGGCACACCACCGCCCCGCGACTGCGCGAATGCAGGGAGGGCACTGGTAACGGCTATGGACATTGCGGTCACTACGGCGACCGAACGGCGAACCAAACTATGGAAAGAAAATCTCCGGCTGGGAAAGGTGCAGTCATCGTCCCCATCGTGTTGTTCTTCCTTCTTCAAACCGGCGCGAATCTTATAGCCTTTGCATTCAATCATCGATAGGCAGGCGAGACATAATCTCCATCTCGGGATTTGGTCGTATTTTCTCGTAAGGTGCTGTTGCTTTACCAATCCGGCGATTATACGGCGGATGTAGAATGCGAAACTCGCAAGTTTCTGGAGGTAAAGTTGGTTACTCTTTCCAGCCGCAGTGCGGTCGAGCCCTTTCACGCTATGGACGTTTTGGCTGAGGCAAACCGTCGTCGCGCAGCCGGGCATCCGATTATTTCCATGGCGGTAGGCCAGCCTGCTGATCCGGCACCGGTGGTCGTTCGAGAAGCCGCTGAACGTGCCTTGAAGGACGGTCGCATCGGTTACACTGACGCTCTGGGGCTGATTGAACTGAGAGAGGCCATTGCTGCGCATTATGCCGATCATTACGGTGTTTCGGTCTCACCGGAACGTGTTGCCGTCACGACTGGCTCGTCTGCTGCCTTCAATCTGGCCTTTGTGGTTTATTTCGATCCGGGCGACAGGGTTGCTATTACCCGTCCCGGCTACCCCGCCTATCGCAATATATTGACGGCGCTAGGCCTTGAGGTCGTGGAAATACCGACCGGCAATGGAACATCGGCGTCACTGACTGCTGAAGCGCTTGCTGCGGCACATGCCGAGAAGCCCTTGAAAGGGGTATTGTTTGCAAGCCCGGCCAATCCGACCGGCGCGGTCATCGACAAGCCGGAACTGAAAGCGATCATTGAAACTGCCCGTGATCTGGGTATCCGGGTCATTTCAGACGAAATCTATCATCGGCTTTCCTATGAAACGGACGATGTCACGGCGTTGGAGATTTCCAATGATGTGACGGTCATCAACTCATTCTCCAAATACTACTGCATGACCGGCTGGCGTATTGGCTGGATGGTTCTGCCCGAAGACGATATCCGTGCAATCGAGCGACTGAGCCAGAGCCTTTATATCTCCGCACCGGAGCTTTCACAGCGCGCTGCTATCGAAGCCTTCCATGCAACGGCGGAACTTGAGCGGGTAAAGGATCGCTATCGTCAGAACCGGCTGATCCTGCGGGATCATCTTCCACGCATGGGTCTCAGCCCGGCTGCGCCGATGGATGGCGCATTCTATGCCTATTGCGACGTTTCGCGTTTCACCAATGACAGTATGGAATTTGCTCGCCGGATGATTGCCGAAATCAATATCGCAGCAACACCGGGACGCGATTTCGACCCGCTGGATGGGCATCGCACAATGCGATTTTCCTATGCTGGCAAGATCGAAGAAATGGAAGAGGCTGTTCGTCGCCTTGAAGGCTGGCTGCCACAACAGAAAGCCTGAGCCGGTTCCGGTTTCTTCCAACCATTTACCAATATCGAAAGATAAAGAAAAACCGGCGTTTCCGCCGGTTTTTCATTTCAATCATGAAACAGATCTCAGAAGAAGCCCTTCTTCTGCCACCAGCCAGCACGCTTCGGCTTCTGGTCTTCGCTCTCGCTTGAAGTCACAACGGGCTCAGCGCTTTTCTGCGGTTCGGCAATCGTTGCTACTTCTGCTTCGACCGCTACCGTCTCTTCGACTTCGACAGCTGGTTTCGCAGCAGCTCTGCGGGTACGCCGCTTTGGCTTCTCCGCTTCTGCTTCTGCCTCATCGGCGACCGCTACCGGTTCAGCAGGAGCTTCTTCGGCAACCTTCTTGCGGCTACGGGTCTTGCGCGCAGGCTTGGCAGGCTTTTCCTCTGCCACAGCAGCTACGACGTCCTCAGCCGCTTCTTCAGTCTTCGCAGACTTGCGAGCGCGGGGCTTGCGGGCAATCTTGGCAGGCTTTTCCTCGGCTATAGTTTCAATAGCCAGAACAGCAACTTCAGCTGCCTGTTCCACCGCTACCGATGCAACTGCTTCGACAACAGCTTCCTCGGCTTTAACCGGCAGAACCGGCGTGTAACCGACGAACTCCGGATCTGGAACCTTGCGTGCACGCGGTTCATCGTCGCGACGATTCTTGCGTCCGCCCCGGCGACCGCGGCGACGCTTCTTGCGGCGATCTTCTTCGCTCAGCGAAGCATTCGAAGATGATTCCTGCGCGTCATCGGCGTCATCGTCTTCGTCGGAGGCATCTTCCGAAACGGAATCGGTCTTTGCAGCCTGTTCCGGGTTCTCGCGATCACGACCGCCGCGACGACGACGACGGCGGCGACGCTTGCGATCACCTTCGTCACCACGATCTTCGCGAGCCTGAACGTCAGCCGTCGCTTCTTCTTCGGCTTCGTCCTCATCGACCGGGATTTCCGGGTCTTCGATATCGTCTTCGATATAGGCCATCGGCTGAACCGGAGGCTGGGTGATAGGCCGTGTCGACGGCGCGCCCTTGTCGATAACGAAATGCTGATGGCCGACGCTTTCGTCGGCGTCGATGCTGATGGCAACGCCGAAGCGGCCTTCCAGATCCGCCAGCAACTGACGCTTGTGGTTCAGCACATAAAGCGCCGAAGCCGCTGGCGTGCGAACATTGATGTCAAAGCCCGAATGACGCAGCAGATAATCTTCGATGCCGCGAATGATATGCAGCGCCATCGACGAATCCGAGCGGACATGGCCGGTGCCGCCGCAATGCTGGCACACCTGCATCGTGCTTTCCAGCACCGATGCGCGGATACGCTGGCGCGACATTTCCAGTAGGCCGAAATGCGAGATGCGGCCAACCTGAATGCGGGCGCGGTCGTCCTTCAGGCAATCCTTCATCTTCTTTTCGACAGCGCGATTGTTGCGCTTTTCTTCCATGTCGATGAAGTCGACGACGATCAGACCGGCAAGATCGCGCAGACGCAGCTGGCGCGCCACTTCCTCGGCTGCTTCCAGATTGGTCTGGAGCGCGGTGTCTTCGATGGAATGTTCGCGCGTCGAGCGACCGGAGTTGACATCGATGGCAACCAGCGCCTCGGTCTGGTTGATGATCAGATAGCCGCCCGATTTCAGCGTCACCTGCGGCAGCAGCATGCGGTCGAGCTGGGCTTCGACGCCGTTGCGTGTGAAAATCGGCACTTGTTCACGATAAGGCTGGACCACCTTGGCATGGCTCGGCATGAGCATGCGCATGAAGTCCTTGGCCTCGCGATAGCCGTTCTCGCCGGAAACGAGGATTTCCGTGATGTCCTTGTTATAAAGGTCGCGGATCGAGCGCTTGATCAGGCTGCCTTCTTCATAGACGAGGGAAGGTGCCGTTGACTGCAAGGTCAGCGTGCGGACATTTTCCCAAAGGCGCATCAGATATTCGTAGTCGCGCTTGACTTCCGCCTTGGTGCGATTGGCGCCAGCGGTACGCAGGATCACGCCCATGCCCTGCGGCACTTCGAGTTCCTTGACGATTTCCTTCAGGCGCTTGCGATCCTGCGGTTGGGTGATCTTGCGCGAAATACCGCCACCGCGCGCGGTGTTGGGCATCAGCACCGAATAACGACCGGCCAGCGACAGATAGGTCGTAAGAGCAGCGCCCTTGTTGCCGCGCTCTTCCTTGACCACCTGCACCAGAAGAATCTGGCGACGCTTGATCACTTCCTGAATGTTGTACTGGCGGCGATTGGTACGGGCAGGCGTCGGAAGCTCCTCAAGTGCATCTTCCGAACCAACAGATTCGACCATGTCCTCTTCGTGTTCGATGTCGTCCTCGTCGCCGTTATCGAGAGCTTCGGAGATCACATCGCTTTTCTGCGAAAGAGCCATGGTCGGTGTGCCGGGCACGTAATTCTCAAAAGCCGGGCCAACGGGCTCGGCTGCAGGCAATCCCTTGTCGGTTGCATTGGCCTGTGCGTCACCATTCTGACCGTCACGACGACCGCGACGACGGTTGCGGCGCGAACGATCGTTCCGGTCGCTGCGCTCGCTTCGTTCACTCTTGGCGCGCGGTTCGTCCTCATCGTCTTCGGCGCGTGCGGCCTTAGCTTCCGCTTCGAGCAACGCAAGACGATCTGCTACCGGGATCTGGTAGTAGTCAGGGTGGATTTCCGAGAATGCGAGGAAGCCATGGCGATTGCCGCCATATTCCACGAACGCAGCTTGAAGCGAAGGTTCGACGCGGGTAACGCGTGCGAGGTAGATATTGCCTTTCAGCTGCTTCTTGTGTTCCGACTCAAAGTCGAATTCTTCAATCTTGTTGCCCCGAGTGACGATAACCCGGGTCTCCTCCGGGTGGGAGGCATCTATAAGCATTTTGTTGGACATCATTGTCTTTCCTGCCGGCGCCAAGACGCAAAACGCGTGCGCCGGACGAAACCCTGATGGCTGTCGTGCTCACTGCGTTGCATCTGCCGGATGGTTCTGGGTTCGTCGGAAAAAGCTGCTGCCTCCGCGCGCGACGGCCTCGTGGCGATCACGGTCTTCAGGCTTGCAGTGGTCAGTCTTGCTTGACCCATAGCTGTTCCGAACGAAACGACCTCATATATGACCCGGAAAAGCCGGGCCGACCTCTGTGCTCTTTTCGAGCGTTGGCGACAGCGCGTAAAGATGCGCAGTCGGCCGATAGAAACGGAGGGCGGGGGCCACATCTCCGCTGAATTCTGTACTGGTTGTCGGGGGCGACGAATGAATATGCCGCTGTTTTCACTATCATTCCTTGCGGTTCATTTTGAGAACCGGCAAACGATTCTGATAGTTCACCCAAAACCTTTCATAGCTTTTTATGGCGTCGTTTGAACGATGACAAGTGCGAATATTATTTGACATTCGCATCGCAATTTCGCCGAAAGCTGAGTATAGGCCCTGTTCAAGGTCGAAATACGGCTGGAAATCCTTCCTTAACTGTAGTTTTGTACGAGTGTTTTAATGGGTATTCGGGCGAGATGGTGCAGGGGCAAGCGTGCCGGTATCGCGATTATTGATACCAGTCATTCAATGATGTTCTTGATTGTGGCAGCCGATGCATTTTCGAAGCGCTGAAAACGCTATGACACGATTGGCGAGTTTGCGATGCCTTCTGGCGTTGTTCGCTCTCTTGTCGATTTTGCTGTTGCAGGCTGTATCTGTTTCCGCTGCCGATCGCGTGACGTCTCCATTATCAGCACTGACTTTCCGGATGGCCGGCGACGATCTGCGAACGCGCATTGTTGTCATGTTCGATCAGGAGCCAAAGCTGTCGACCCTGCTTCTGGATAATCCACATCGTCTGGTTGTCGACCTGCCTGAGACGCGGTTTGGTTTTGATGAAAAAGTCTCGAAGCCCGAGGACTGGTATCCCGTGTTCGTTACGGGCTGGTGGGGAAGGGGCGTTCACGCCTCATCCTGACATTACGCGGTCCGTTCAAGGTCGAGGATCTCCGTGTTCTGAAAAATGACAGTGCATCGGGCTATCGCCTTGTGGCCGATATCGTTGCGACTTCGGATCGCGAGTTTGCAGATCAGCTTAAGGGGCTCGAGGAAATAACAAGTTCCACGGATCGCAGTGAAAAGCCTGTTCAAGCCGCATCCCAGAGTACGCCCGCCACGCGTCCGTTTACCGTTATGATTGATCCCGGTCACGGCGGTATCGATAGCGGTGCGGAAAGCCTGAGCGGCATCAAGGAAAAAGACCTGACCCTCGCTTTCGGACAGGAGCTCAGAGATCGTCTGGCGCAGGACAAGAAAATAAAAGTTCTCATGACGCGTGATGACGACACCTTCTTGCGACTTTCAGAACGCGTGCGAATTGCGCGCCAGCACGAAGCGGATTTGTTCATTTCCATCCATGCCGATACGATCAATCAGCATGATATTCGCGGTGCGACGGTCTACACAATTTCCGACAAGGCATCGGACTCCGTTGCGCGCGCCATGGCTGAGCGTGAGAACAAGTCCGACACCCTTGCAGGTGCGGCACCTGAGGAGCAGCCTGAGGTCACCGACATTCTTCTCGATCTGACGAGACGCGAAACGCATACATTCTCGCTGAGTTTTGCCGAGAAGGTGATTCATTCGCTGCAAGGACAAGTGAATCTCATCAATAATCCGCATCGCTTTGCCGGTTTTCAGGTGCTGCGTGCGCCGGATGTACCGTCCGTCTTGATCGAAATCGGATATTTGTCCAATGCCGAGGACGAAAAACTGATCAGCAATCCTGAATGGCGCAAGAAGCTTGCAGACCGGCTGGCGATTGCGATCAGGGCTTTTGAAGCCTTGAAGCATCCCGCAAGCGTGAGCAAAAGGTAGGGACCTGAAAAGTGGAGATATCCCACTTGGAGTTACATGCACTTCAGCTTATAAGATGCATGCTTGCAACAGTTTTGTGGATTTTCGTCATGCGGACGAAAGTGACCGCGATAAATTGGTAAAAACACGTAAACCATCTTGCCTTTGACTCATTTGCTGGTCACTAAGCCAGTAGTTGCCATACGGCATAATTGGGTTAAAGGGTTGGCTGTTCGTGCTTTGACCCTTATCATGTGAATAATCTGAAGGCAGGATTCCCGCATTTATGGTAAGGCTTATCGGATATTTCTTCGGGATCGGAACGGTGCTTATGCTCCTCGTGGCAGGTGGCGCCGCCCTTTACGTCGGAAGTCTCACGAAGGATTTGCCAGATTACGAGGTGCTCGCAAAATACGAGCCGCCCGTCATGACGCGTGTTCACGCCTCAGATGGTAGTCTGATGTCGGAATTCGCGCGCGAGCGCCGTCTTTATGTTCCCATTCAGGCTGTGCCGAACCGCGTGAAAGCCGCTTTTGTTTCGGCTGAAGACAAGACCTTCTACGAACATCATGGTCTCGATTTTGCGGGTCTCGCCCGTGCCATGATAACGAACGTCAAGAATATGGGCTCTGGTCGCCGTCCGGTTGGCGCATCCACGATCACGCAGCAGGTTGCGAAGAACTTTCTTCTGACGTCCAAGCAGACCTATGATCGCAAGATCAAGGAAGCCATTCTGGCGATGCGCATTGAGCAGGCATACTCGAAGGACCGCATTCTCGAGCTCTATCTCAACGAAATCTTCTTCGGTCTTGGTTCCTACGGTATTGCCAGCGCGGCTTTGACCTATTTCGACAAATCGGTCGGTGAACTTTCCATCGCAGAGAGCGCTTATCTCGCAGCCCTGCCGAAAGGTCCGAACAACTACCATCCTTTCCGCCAGCCTGAGCGTGCTATCGAACGCCGCAACTGGGTGATCGACCGGATGAGCGAAAACGGCTACATCACCGTCGAAGAAGCGACGGAAGCCAAGAAGCAGCCACTCGGTGTGAAGGAACGTTCAGACGCCCATTATGTGTTTGCGTCGGAGTATTTCACCGAGGAAGTGCGCCGCCAGATCATCCAGAAATACGGTGTCGATGCGCTTTACGAAGGCGGTCTTTCTGTTCGCACCACGCTGAACCCGACCTTGCAAGTCGAGGCTCGCAAGTCCTTGCAGGCGGCATTGCTTCGTTATGATGAAGCGCGCGGCTGGCGCGGCCCCATGAAGAATGTCGAGCTCGGCAATGACTGGGGCACGGCATTCGGTGACATGCAGTCCTACGCGGACGTGCCGGAATGGCAGCTTGCGATCGTGCTCAATGTTTCTGCCGCTGGCGCAGATATCGGTCTGCAGCCGCCGCTTGAGGCATCAGGCTCGCGCAGCAAGGAGCGCAAGCGCGCATTCATCGCTGCTGACGATATGAAGTGGGCCATGCGTGTCGTGAATATCGGTGGCAAGCGCACCAGCGCCAAGTCGCCGGAAGGCGTTCTGAAGACGGGAGACATTGTCTATGTCTCCAAGGAAGGTGATTCCGTTTTTCGTCTCCAGCAGCCGCCGAAACTTGAAGGTGCGCTCGTTGCCATGGACCCGCATACCGGCCGTGTTCTGGCCATGGTTGGCGGTTTCTCCTATGCGGAATCGGAATTCAACCGCGCAACACAGGCCTATCGTCAGCCCGGTTCTTCGTTCAAGCCGTTTGTTTATGCTGCGGCTCTCGACAATGGCTATACGCCTGCTTCCGTTGTTCTGGACGGTCCGCTGGAAGTCAATCAGGGTGGTACGCTCGGCGTCTGGGCGCCGAAGAATTATTCCGGCAAGTTCTCCGGTCCTTCTACGCTGCGCTATGGTATCGAACAGTCGCGTAACGTCATGACTGTGCGTCTTGCACAGGACATGGGCATGAAACTTGTAGCCGAATATGCCGAACGCTTCGGTATCTACGACAAGATGCTGCCGGTTCTTTCGATGGCGCTTGGTGCCGGCGAAACGACGGTTCTGCGCATGGTGACCGCATATTCCATCATGGCGAATGGCGGCCAGAGCATAACACCGTCGATGATCGACCGCATTCAGGATCGCTACGGCAAGACGGTCTTCAAGCACGATGCCCGCCAGTGCGAGGGCTGCAATGCACAGGATTGGGCAAATCAGGATGAGCCGACGCTGATCGACAATCGCGATCAGGTACTTGATCCGATGACCGCCTATCAGATCACCTCGATGATGGAAGGCGTCGTTCAGCGCGGTACAGCGCAGATCTTGAAGAGCCTCGACCGTCCGATGGCTGGCAAGACCGGTACGACAAACGACGAAAAGGATGCCCGGTTCGTCGGCTTCACGCCCGATCTCGTAGTCGGCGTCTTCATGGGTTACGATACGCCGACGCCGCTCGGTCGCGGCAATACCGGTGGTGGTCTGGCAGCGCCTGTGTTCAAGTCGTTCATGGAACAGGCTCTGGTCGGGACGCCGAAAGTCGACTTCCGCGTGCCGGAAGGCATGACGGTCATCGCTATCAACCGCAAAACCGGCATGCGCGCCAATCAGGGCGATCCGAATGTAATCATGGAAGCGTTCAAACCGGGGACGGGTCCATCGGATAGCTATTCGGTTATCGGCATGGATTCCTTCCGCGAAGGTTCTCCGGTTGCACCACAGTCGCCGCAGGCAACACGTGCGATCAACTCGGGATCTGGCGGACTTTACTGACCGGGAAAGCAGGGCTTTGCCCTTTACACCGCGCCGCGTGCTGACTATGGTCCGCGGCGCTTGGGCTATTCGTCCATGCCCGAAAGTCTGGGCCTCGTAACGACCGGTTCAGCTTCTCAATTAAATAGAATGATAATGAAGGAACGATTTGCCCATGCGCGCGGAAATCGAGACGCTGGTTGACGAAATCCAGCAGGCCATAAGCCTGCTGAGGAGGCATCTTTGACTGGGATCAGGCGATAAAACGTCTCGGCTATCTCAATCAGAGAGCCGAAGATCCCACGCTTTGGAATGATGCTCAGGAAGCCCAAAAGCTGATGCGCGAGCGCCAGCAGCTGGAAGATAGCATCAATGGCATCAACCACCTGACACAGACGCTGAACGACAGCATCGAACTTATCGCCATGGGCGAAGAAGAGGACGACAAGTCGATCATTCAGGATGCGGAAAACACCATCCGCGAACTGAAGCAAGAGATCGACCGTCGCCAGATCGATATGCTGTTGTCGGGCGAAGCTGACGCGAACGACACCTATGTCGAAGTGCATGCCGGTGCTGGTGGTACGGAAAGCCGAGGACTGGGCGTCGATGCTCCTGCGCATGTATACGCGCTGGGCCGAGCGTAACGGCCGCAAGGTCGAAGTGATGGAAGTGCATGAAGGCGAAGAAGCGGGCATCAAGTCCGCGACCATTCTCATCAAGGGGCACAATTCATACGGCATGATGAAGACCGAATCGGGCGTCCATCGCCCGGTGCGAATTTCGCCCTATGATTCCAACGCCCGCCGTCATACGTCCTTTGCCAGCATCTGGGTTTATCCTGTCATCGATGACAATATCGATGTGCAGGTTACGGAGGCGGATGTTCGCATCGATACCTACCGCGCTTCGGGCGCGGGCGGCCAGCACGTCAACACCACCGATTCGGCAGTGCGTATCACGCATATTGCGACCGGAATCGTGGTGCAGTGTCAGGCGGAGCGCTCACAGCACAAGAACCGCGAAAAGGCATGGTCGATGCTGCGCGCTCGCCTCTATGAAGAGGAACTGAAAAAGCGCGAAGCTGCGACGGATGCGGCGAATGCCACCAAGACCGAAATCGGTTGGGGACACCAGATTCGCTCCTACGTCCTGCAGCCTTATCAGCTCGTCAAGGATCTGCGTACCGGCGTTGAAAGCACCAACCCGCAGGAAGTGCTGGATGGCTCCGTTACGCCGTTCATGGAAGCCGCACTAGCCCACCGTATTCAGGGTGGTAGCGAAATGATCGACGATATCGACTGATCATTCGCAAACATGCGTGCAGAAAGCGAAACCCGGCCTTTGGCCGGGTTTTCTCGTTTCAGAGGTTCAGAGCAATGGTTCTATCTGTTTGCCTGCCTTAAGGAAATTGACCGGATTGATCGCCCGGCCGTTTTCGCGGACTTCATAGTGCAGATGACTGCCGGTGGAGCGTCCGGAACTTCCTGCCTCGCCGACAACCGCTCCGGCGGCAACCTGTTGACCGTCGCGTACCAGAACGCGGCTCAGATGGGCAAAACGGGTCGAGAATCCATTACCATGATCGATTTCGACCATGTTGCCATAACCGCCAAAGCGACCTGCCTTTACAACCTTGCCCGCTGCGGTGGACTTCACCGTCTGACCGTATGCTGCGCGAAAGTCGATACCGGAATGGAACGCAGCCGTACCTAGAAATGGATCGCGGCGCACGCCGAACAGGCTGGTAACGGGCTTACCCGGAGCCGGATTGGCGGGGGCAGGGCGCTTACGCGTTTGCGTACCTGATCAAGCCGATCAAGCGCGCTGTCGAGATTGCGCAATTGCATGTCGAAATCATTGACCACTATACCGGGCGATGAAACCGGGATAAGCGGCCCGCCCATTGCAACAGCCACATTGGCAGGCGTTTCGATACGTAGCCCGGCGGCGTTCAAAGTATCGAGGATGCTGTCGGCCTTTTCATAGGCGGCGTCAGCCAGAACACGCACCGTGCCATTCTGCTCGCTTTCGATGCGATGAAGGTTCTGGGTGATCGTGGCCAATATCTTGTCGGAAGTCTCAAGTGTCGATTGCCCGAAAGCCCGCCAGAAAGACGCAGTCCTATGGAGTCGGCATCGGCGCGGCGATCAGGTTTTCCTGCAGGTGCCTTTCCCGGAACGGGACCGGTGATGATCGGGTCGATACCGGAGACTCACGTCCTGCCAGCGCTTCATCGGGGATAAGCTGGCTATGCTGCTCCTGATCAGGCACGCCTTCCGCCGGCATTTCCGGCATTGGCTGCAATTGCGAAGCTCGTTCCAGCAGAGGTGCGAGTTTTCCGTCGCGCGCATTCAGCGTTTGCTGGCGCTGCATCAGTTCGGCGACCTTGTTCTCCATCACCTGCTGATCGAGCATTTGACGGCTAGTGATGCGATCAACCTCGGTGCGAAGGGCTGAAATGCGGTCCTCATAGAGCTGCTGGTTGCGGGCATGGCGCGCAATACCGGCGCTCATCAGGTCGTCGCGAAGCACCAGATAGGCAGTTGCTCCCAAATATCCGGCCGAAAGCGCCAGAAAAGCAGCACCTCCAAGAGCGGCCATCCATGGACGAAATGTGAAATGGCTGATCTTTTCGCCGCGCGCAATAATCAGGACAGGCGGTTCCTTGCACTCTCCGAACACCTTTTTCGTCGATGTTTTTGCCTGCTTCCCAGTCATGCCAGCCGCATGCCCCTTCTCGATTCCCTTGTTTGATTACAACTTATTAGGGTTAACAGACCTTTACATTCGAGGCTTGCGCGGGCCATGCGAGCAGTTTTGTTTTTACTGAAGAGTTTAAGGAAACGACTAGATGGATACCGGTGATAAAGAGCGGTAGAAAGACGGCGTCAGCCCAGCTTCGGCACGCGCCAGTTCATTGAACGGTGGTTTGAGATCGCCACGGAAATTGGCGCGAACCAGTTCGCGAAATCGCGCTGCCGGATCGATTTTGTTTCGGGCGCAGAAGAAACGAAACCATTTAGCGCCAACAGCGACATGGGTTTTCTCGTCATTGTAGATGACGTCGAGAATTGCTGCAGTCTCGTGGTCGCCGGTTTCGATCATCTTCTCAAGTAGAGACGGTGTGACATCGAGCCCGCGCGCCTCGAGTATGAGCGGCACGACAGCGAGACGGGCCTCCAGATCGTTGCGGGTCTGGTGAGCAGACTGCCAAAGCCCATCGTGGGCAGGCATATCGCCATAGTCTGCGCCAAGTGATTTGAGACGATCACGCAGCAGCGTGAAATGCCGAGCTTCGTCGTCGGCGACTTTCATCCAGCCATCGAAGAAACTGCGCGGTATTGGTTTGGCCGCAAAACGGGCAACGATGTCGAGCGCAAGATCGATGGCGTTCAGTTCGATATGGGCGAGCGCGTGCATCAGCGCAATGCGCCCGTGTTCCGTGTTGAGCGACCGCTTCTTCAACATGCGGGGAGGCACGAGTTCCGGCTTTTCAGGGCGTCCGGGACGCTCAGGCAAAGGCGGATCGAGGGGGGCTGCGAACCGACAGCGTGCGACCGAACCAGCGAGCAGCGGTATCTCGCGTCAGCCTGACCTTTTCGTCGAGATCGTTGGCGGATATGGCGCGGATGGCATTACCGCGCAGTGTCTGTTCGTATGATGGCTTGCGTATCATCGCTCAAAGCGCGCGTGCGGCGTCCAGAACCGCCTCGGCATGGCCGTCGACTTTGACTTTGTTCCAGACTTGAGCGATGCGTCCTTCTGCATCGATCAGGAATGTCGTGCGTTCCACGCCCATATATTTGCGGCCATACATGCTTTTTTCGACCCACACGCCATAGGCTTCGAGCGCTACACGATTCTCATCAGCAGCAAGGTCGACGGTCAGATCGTGCTTCTTGCGAAATTTTGCATGTTTCGTCGCGCTATCGGGAGAAAGACCGATGACGCTAACGCCGATCTTGTCGAACTCCGGCTTCAGCAGCGAGAAAGCAATCGCTTCCTTGGTGCAGCCGGACGTGTCGTCTTTCGGATAGAAGTAGATGACAGCCGGCTTGCCTTTGAGAGACGACAGGGAGATTTCGCCATTATCCGAAGGCAGAGTGAAATCGGGTGCCGGATCGCCAACTTGGGGATGAGCCATATCTGCGCCTTTCTTTTTATGGATTAGGATGGAAACCACCTGTTACAGTCTGAGCTATCGCATTCAGGCAGGGCTTGTGCAACCATTGATACTGGCGTCATCGCGATGTCAGTTGAAAGGCGCAAGGCTGCCTATGTATGTATGCGACGTGGACAGGAAGCAATTATAAAACAGATAATTACGATCACTTAATGAAGTAAACTCTGAAGGATCGTTTGGAATGGCACTCTTTTTCTGGCTGGGTTGTTGACAGAGAAACCGCAGAAGATCCGCTTCAGCAAGCGGGACATGAAAAGATCGAGCATCTCGCCGCTGACGGCGAGGGTGGCTTTTTGCCCGGCCCGGCACGTCCGAGCCGTTCTTTTTTATCGCGCTGTTCCCATGCGGTTTTGTCAATCTGTATCCTTCTGGTTCTCATAGTCGGTGCCGGTTTTGTTATCCTTCGCAGCGGTGTCGATAGTAATCTTCTGCGTGACGAAGCACAGAAAAGCCTGACGCATATTCTCGGTGAAGGTGCGTCCGCCTCCATCGGGAGTGCTGCGCTATCGCTGGATCAGGATAGTCACGTTGCGCTCGAAGCCCGTGATGTATCGATCGCTGATCCGAAGCAGGGCGTTGAAATCAGCGGAATCAAATCTGTGCGCCGGGGCTGGCGCCGTTACCGCTTTTGACGGGCAAGGTACGTGTTGCTCAGCTCGAGGTGGATGGCGTTTCCTTTGAAATGCCAGAAACGAAAGGTCCGGGATTCTGGAAGTCTTTGCCTTACGACGAACATGGCATTGTCGATTTCGATGCGGTTTCGGGTGAGCTTTTCGCTGCCATGCGCCGCAGTCTGGAGCTTTTGCGTGCGCAAGACACGCATGTCATAGGCATTTTCAACAGTACCGTTGCATTCAAGGTCGGCGATGAACAGCAGGTTCTGGACATCGAGCAGGCCCGTCTCATCGAAAATGGTGGGAAGATCGACATCACCGGCAGCGTCATCTGGAAAGGCAAGAAAATTGCACTGGGTGGCAAGATCGACCGGCATGCGGGTGACAACAGTCTCGCCGGCTTCGAGCTGAATGTCCGCGATATTCCCGTTTCATTGGGTTCCCCGCCAGAAGTTTCTCCCGTCATAAATGGCAATCGTGTCAATCCGGCCCATTTCGAACTGGAAGCATCGGCACGCTTGTCCTTGACAGGATCGGCTGCCGATGGCGACCGGCCGGAACGCCTTGCAACAGAACTCGCTGTCGACGGCATAGATATGCAGCTCGGCAAGGTTGAAGACGTGCGTGGTGGTATTCGCCTTAATCTTGAGCATACGGTAGGAAGCCGCAAGATCGAGATCAAGTCGTCCCGGCTGCAGCTTGGCGGAATGCAGGCACAGTTCAACGGGGCATTTGGTCCGGAACCGGAAGCTGAAAACAATACGGGCGGTCCGACATATCGCTTCGAGGTTCTGACTACAGCGGCGACGAGTATGCCATCGGAATCGACCGATCCGCCGCTATCCTTCGCAACACGGATAGCTGGGCGCTATATGGCCGACCAGCAACGCATCCAGTTTGCCAATCTCGACGTACAGACGGAAACCGGGCAACTCTTTGGCCGGGGAAGCATGGGATTCGGTGCCGGTTCGCCGGAGATGATCTTCCTGCTGCGCATTCCCCAAATGCCGGTTGCAGACGCCAAGCACCTATGGCCCATCGATGTTGCGGATGGCGCACGCGAATGGGTGCTTAAAAACCTCTTTGGCGGAACTCTTAAAGACAGCCGCATCGATATTTCGCTCGCAGGCGGTCGTTTCAACGGGCCCGGTCTGCCACCACCGCTGACTGGTGACGAAATCAAGGCTGATTTCAAGGTTTTCGATACGCGTTTTGATGTCGTTGGAGAACTGCCGCCCGTGCGCGATGCCGATGGTGAGATATCGGTTCGTGGCGCCTATACAACCATCAAGCTTTTTGAAAGGCGTGGCCTACACGCCAAACAATCGTAAAGTTGACGTGTCGGACGGCACGCTCATCATTCCATGGGGGCCGCAACGGCCGGTTATCGCGGAACTGGATCTCGGTGTTTCCGGTGAGGCATCGGCGATCGCTGAAATTGCCGGAAACAAGCCTATCGACGTTCTGAAGAATGTGCCGTTTCTGCCCGGCGACGTGACCGGTGATGTGAAGTCGCGCGTCAAGGTGAACTTTGCCGTTTCCAAGGATCCGCCGCCCGGCACGCTTCGCTGGAACGCTGACATTGGTTTCACCGGTCTCGACATTTCGAAGCCGATAGCCGGATCGTCCGTGAGTGATGCGACAGGCAGTATCAAAGTAGATCAGTCGGCGGCCATTATTACTGCCGATGCAAAACTGGATGGTGTTCCTGCAAAATCAGCATGGTCGAGCCCGTCAATCGCTCGGGACCGGTCAAGCGCCAGCAGAAGGTTAAGCTGGATATCGACGACAAGACCCGTGATGCAGTTTTCCCCGGTTTGAATTCCATCTTCTCCGGCCCCATGTCTGTTGATCTTGGGATGGATGATGGCGGCAAGCGCCATGTTTCAGCCGATCTCGGCAAGACGCAGATCGATCTGCCATGGCTCGGATGGCGCAAAGGGGCAGGCATACCGGCGAAGGCAACCTTCGATCTGGTCCAGAGCGCGGACGACAAGAGCAAGATGGACATCAATAATCTTGTCTTCTCTGGCGATGCCTTTGGAGCGAAGGGTGATCTTTTTATTGCGAAAGGCGATTTTCAATCGGCGAATTTCAGCGAGATACGCCTGAACCGAAACGATAATCTTGCAGTCAAAGCGACCAAGAGCGGCGGCGGCTATCGGGTTAATGTGCGTGGTTCGCAGTTCGATGCGCGGGCTCTGATCAAGCAAGTTTCCGACCTTGGCGAGAAGGGCAGCGGCGGCGGTAAAAGCAATAATCCGCGCGTGGTCGTGAGCGCTCAGATCGATGCAGTCAGCGGCTTTAACGGTGAGGCTTTAAGCAATGTCGCTGTCTCCTACGAGAGCGCGGGCAGCAAAGTATCGGGCGTATCGGTCAATGCTGTAACGTCGTCTGGCGAATCCTTTGTGGCAACGAACAATGACCGGGGCGATGCGCGCTCCATTTCGCTGCAATCCAATGATGCAGGAGCGGTTCTTCGTTTCTTCGATTTCTACGACAAAATGCGCGGTGGCAAGATCACGGTTGGTCTCGCCGCACAGGGCAACGGCCCATTGCGTGGTCAGATCGATGCGCGCAATTTTGCGATCATCAACGAACCGCGTCTAGCGAAAATCGTTTCCAGTTCGCCATCAAGCGGCGGCACAAGTCTCAATCAGGCCGTAAAACGGGATATCGACGTTTCGCGTGTTGATATCGAGCGCGGTTTTTCGTTGATTGAGAAGGGCAATGGTTATCTGAACCTGTCCAAGGGTGTCGTTCGCGGTCCGACCGTCGGTACGACCTTCCGGGAACGCTCTATGACAAGCAGGGCAATATGTCGATCACCGGCACATTCATGCCTGCCTATGGTGTCAACCGGCTGTTCGGCGAACTACCCATCTTTGGCGCGCTGCTCGGAAATGGTCGCGATCGCGGTTTGATCGGAATCACTTACAAGCTTACTGGCAGCGCCAAGCGGCCGCAGGTAATCGTCAATCCAATCTCCGTCATTGCGCCGGGTATATTCCGCTCAATCTTTGAGTTTTGATAAGAAAAACCGGGCGCGAGGCCCGGCTTTTTGGTTCAGTTGTCGCCCGTTTTATGCCGGGCGGATCAGTATGCCGTTTCTTGCCAAGAGACAGCTTGATAACGCCCTGATCGTTCAGTGCACCAGCATCTACGGTCATGCGAGGATCGCTGACTGGTTCGTCATTGATACGTACGGCGCCACCTTCAACGTGACGGCGGGCTTCGCCATTAGTTGTGCAGAGTTCGGCCAGAACCATCAGCGCCAAAACCCCGATGCCACTGTTCAGCGTTGCCTTGTGAACGCCGACTGTCGGAAGATTTTCCGACAGTTCGCCATCCTCAAAAGTCTTGCGCGCTGTTTCTGCGGATTCCTCAGCCGCATCGCGACCGTGGAGCATGGCCGTTACTTCCGTCGCGAGGATTTTCTTCGCTTCGTTGATTTCGACGCCTTCGAGCGCTGCCAGCTTGGCGATTTCGTCCAGCGGAAGCGTCGTGTAGAGCTTCAGGAAGCGCTCGACATCGGCGTCCTCCGTGTTGCGCCAGTACTGCCAGAAATCATATGCGCTCAGCATTTCAGCGTTCAGCCAGATTGCGCCGCCAAGCGACTTGCCCATCTTCTGGCCCGATGCTGTCGTCAGCAGTGGCGAGGTGAGGGCATAAAGCTGTGGGGTTCCCATACGGTGACCGAGATCGATACCGTTGATGATATTGCCCCACTGATCTGAACCGCCCATCTGCAGACGCAGATCGTAGCGTTTGCTCAGTTCCACGAAATCGTAGGCCTGAAGGATCATGTAGTTGAATTCGAGGAATGACAGCGACTGCTCACGATCGAGGCGCGTCTTCACCGAATCGAACGAAAGCATGCGATTGACGGAGAAATGACGGCCCACATCGCGCAGGAATTCGGGTAATTGATGTTGCGCAGCCAGTCGGCATTATTGACCATCAGGGCATCGGTCGCGCTGTCACCAAAGGTGAGGTAGTTGGCGAAGACGCGCTTGATGCCGGCAATGTTCTCGGCAATCGTATCTTCGGTCATCAGCTTGCGGGCTTCGTCCTTGAAGGACGGATCGCCGACCATGCCGGTGCCGCCGCCCATCAGCGCAACAGGCTTGTGCCCGGTCTGCTGGAGCCAGTGCAGCATCATAATCTGGATCAGACCGCCCGCATGAAGGCTTGGAGCCGTAGGATCGAAGCCGATATAGGCCGTCACGGTTTCCTTGGCCAACAATTCGTCGAGGCCACTTTCATCGGAAATTTGATGAATGAAGCCACGCTCGGAAAGCGTGCGAAGAAAATCGGATTTGAAACCGGACATTCCTTTTCCCTGACTGATAAGGCGAAGTTGAAACTGGTCGCAAGCGGCTGCTTGCATCCCTGTGATATGTCCGCCTTTAGCACCAATCAACCGCCAATAACAAGGAAACTCCCGAATTGATGGGTTGCGAACCAGTAATTTGGCTTCATTGCTCGTTGAGCGCATCCCCGAAAAGTGTGAAACGGTTTTCGGATAAGATGCGCGTCAAAAACAGTTGGAGCGCAGATCTGATTCAATCAGATTGAAACGCGCTCTAGTGTTGTGCCGTGTTCGAAAACAGATTGAGCACAATGACACCAGCAATGATCAATCCCATGCCGAGCACTGCCGCGAGGTCGAGCTTCTGGCCGAACACCAGCCAGCCGATCAGGGCCACGAGCGTGACGCCGATCCCGGACCAGACCGCATAGGCGATCCCGACAGGAATGCTCTTCAAGGTCATGGAAAGAAAATAGAAAGCCGGGCCGTAAGCGACGACAACGATCAAGGACGGCCCAAGCCGTGTGAAGCCTTCTGATGCCTTGAGGCTAAGCGTTCCGATGACTTCGGACACTATGGCGATGGCAAGAATGGCATAAACCGGCATGTCACGCTCATGAGATGGATTTGAGAAAACGAATCATTGGATCGCGATGGTAGCATCGCATAAAAATCCGGCGGGAGACCCGCCGGATGAGACGCTGCAAATCTGGAAAACGACAGCTGAATTTCTTGTAAGCTTAACGCAGGCGCTTCGGACGCGCTTCGACCAGTTCGCCTGCAAGGCGGCGATCCAGATACTCGGCGCAATCCTCGATGAGCTCATCACCCTGACCGGTGAAGAAGTGGTTCGCGCCCGGAATCGTCGTCTGGGTGATCGTGATACCCTTCTGGGTTTTCAGCTTGTCGACCAGAGCCTGCACATCCTTCGGCGGCGCCACCTTGTCCTGATCGCCATGGATGATGAGACCGGACGAAGGGCAGGGTGCGAGGAAGGCGAAATCATATGTATTCGGCTGCGGCGCAACCGAAATGAAGCCTTCGATTTCCGGACGGCGCATCAGGAGCTGCATGCCGATCCATGAACCGAATGAGTAACCGGCGACCCAGCACGTCTTGGAATCCGGATGCAGCGCCTGCACCCAGTCGAGTGCGCTTGCAGCGTCCGAAAGCTCGCCCGCACCATGATCGAATTCGCCCTGACTGCGGCCAATGCCACGGAAATTGAAGCGCAACGTGGTGAAGCCGCGCTGCTGGAACATGTAGAAGAGGTCGTAGACGATCTTGTTGTTCATCGTTCCGCCGAACTGCGGATGTGGATGAAGGATAAGCGCGATTGGAGCATTCTTTTCTTTGGAAGGCTGATAGCGACCTTCGAGGCGTCCGGCAGGGCCGTTGAAAATGACTTCTGGCATGTGTACTCCGCTCGTAACGGGAAGACCGGACTGGGGCGGCGAAACTTGACGTCGTAGAACGCCGCTTCTAGAACCGGTTGGAAATTTCGACAGACTGAAAGCGAGTTTCAGTTCCTATGGGGGCATAGGCTTTTCTTGATTGAAAATTCAAGAAAATTGCGCTTCCAGAATTTTGTTTAGGAGATAGGTACGGTGAACGGGAGCGGCAAGAGGCTCTATCTGGATTATAATGCCAGTGCTCCGTTGCTTGATGAAGCACGCGAAGCGGTTATCAATGCGCTCGGCATTACCGGCAATCCATCTTCCGTGCATCGTGAAGGCCGCGCCGCGCGCGCGCTCGTAGAAGCGGCGCGCCGCAGCGTTGCAGCGCTCGTCAATGCGAGGCCAGACCATGTTATCTTTACGTCGGGGGCAACGGAAGCCGCGTCGACGCTGCTGACACCCAACTATATGATGGGACGTTCGCCGGTCCGCCTGTCACATCTTTACGTGAGTGATACGGAACACCCTTGCATGCTGTCCGGAGGGCAGTTTGCAGCGCAGGACGTCACCGTTCTACCGGTTGATGTAAATGGCATTGTACAACTCGATGCCCTGAAAACTGCGCTTGCCTGTCATGACAAAAGCCGGGGGCTGCCACTCGTGGCCATACAGGCCGCCAACAATGAGACCGGCATCATCCAGCCGATCGCGGAAATTGCCACTATCGTGAAGGCTGCGGGCGGCATTTATATCGTCGACGCGGTTCAGGCGGCAGGACGCATTAAATTAGATATTTCAGATAATTGTGGTGATTATATCATAATTTCCTCGCACAAGATTGGCGGCCCGAAAGGTGTCGGCGCGATTATCGCTATTTCCGACCTCATGATGCCGCGCGCGCTTGTTCGCGGCGGCGGTCAGGAAAAAAGGGGCATAGAGCGGGAACGGAAGCTCTGCCGCTGATCGCAGGTTTCGGTGCTGCGGCAGATACCGCTAAGACACGACTGGACGGCGAGGGCTGGTCCTCGGCGATACGGGACAGGCTGGAGGCCGGCTTGGAGGCGATCGCCCCGGATGCGGTGATCTATGGCAAATCGGTCGGCAGATTGCCGAACACGACCTTCTTTTCCCTTGAGGAGCAAAAAGGCGGAAACCGTACAGATAGCTTTTGATCTCGGCGGGATTGCGCTTTCGGCAGGCTCAGCCTGCTCGTCAGGAAAGTAGGTCCCAGCCATGTGCTGTCGGCCATGGGACATGGAGACAGCCTCGGGGCGATCCGCGTGTCGCTTGAACCAACGGCCACACCCGATCAGGTCGATGCGTTTCTCGACGTGTTCCGCAAAATTATCGAGCGTCGCGCCAAGAAGGCGTGATTGCGATTCAAAAATCGAGGCCGAGCTTCTGCTTTGCAGCGGCGATATAGCCCTCGTAGCGCGTTTTAAATTCTTCCCGCTTGGCGATATCAGCGGCGATATCGTCGGAAGCGCTGGCATTTGAAATGTTGAACTTGTCGTGGGCGTCCTGAAAAACTTCAGCTGATTGATGGTGCGGCCCTCGTCGTTCACCTGTTGTTCGAGAAACTTTACGTAGTCCTGCAAATTTTGGGTGTTCATTATGGCCTCCCTTTCCTTTGGCTATCTATGTTCCTACATGCACAAGGCAAGGGCGGGCATGATTCTGATAGGCTGCCCGGAAATTCCAATTCTTCAAAGAAAATCAAGGCGTCAAAGCCGGGATGTGTCGTCTGCGATCGCCGTTTCATCGGACTGTTTCATTAAGTTGATCGTTTTAATCGGCATTTTCAGGGGCAAATTTGAACCCGGTGCTTGAAATTCAGTTTAGAGAGGTTTTAAAGAAGGGCCACGCACACTATATTGAGGCGGTATTGTTCAAGACATATCACCTTGACGTTTGCAACTGTCGGGCCTTGACCCCGACGAGGATGGAGAACGCCAATGCCTGCAGTGCAGGAGACCATTGATCAGGTTCGCGGCCTTGACGTGGACCAGTACAAGTATGGCTTCGAGACGACGATCGAAGCCGAGAAGGCCCCCAAGGGCCTGAACGAAGATATCATTCGCTTCATTTCCGCCAAGAAGAACGAGCCGGAATGGATGCTGGAATGGCGTCTGAAAGCCTATGAACGCTGGCTTACCATGGAAGAGCCGACATGGGCTCGCGTCGATTATCCGAAGATCGATTTCCGGGACGCATATTATTATGCGGCACCGAAAAACCAGTCCGGCCCGAAGTCGCTCGATGAAGTTGACCCGGAGTTGTTGAAGACCTACGAAAAGCTTGGCATTCCGCTGCGGGAGCAGGAAATCCTTGCTGGCGTTCGCAAGCAGGGCGAGCCGAGCGAAATCGATGGCAATCCTTCCGACAATGTCTATGCGTCCGGCCGCGTTGCTGTTGATGCCGTGTTCGACAGTGTGTCGGTGGTTACGACCTTCAAGGAAGAACTCGCCAAAGCTGGCGTAATCTTCTGTTCGATTTCGGAAGCGATCCGCGAACATCCCGAACTGGTGCAGAAGTATCTGGCTTCTGTGGTTCCTGTTTCGGACAACTATTACGCGACGCTGAATTCGGCTGTCTTCACGGATGGTTCGTTTGTTTACGTTCCGAAGGGCGTTCGCTGCCCGATGGAACTTTCGACCTATTTCCGCATCAACGAAAAGAACACCGGCCAGTTCGAACGTACGCTCATCATCGCTGATGAAGGCGCGTATGTTTCCTATCTGGAAGGTTGCACCGCACCGCAGCGCGATGAAAATCAGCTGCACGCAGCTGTCGTTGAGCTGATTGCGCTCGAAAACGCCGAAATCAAATATTCGACGGTCCAGAACTGGTTCCCCGGCGACAAGGACGGCAAGGGCGGCATCTACAACTTCGTTACGAAGCGTGGCGATTGCCGTGGTGATAATTCCAAGATTTCGTGGACGCAGGTTGAAACCGGCTCTGCGATCACCGAAATACCCGTCCTGCATTCTGCGTGGCGACAATTCGCGCGGCGAGTTCTATTCGATCGCTGTTTCGAATGGCCATCAGCAGATCGACTCGGGCACCAAGATGCTGCACCTCGGCAAGAACACGTCGAGCCGCATCATTTCAAAGGGTATTTCGGCCGGTAAGTCGAACAACACCTATCGCGGACAGGTTTCTGCCCATCGCAAGGCTGAAAACGCCCGCAACTTCACCCAGTGCGACTCGCTCCTGATCGGTAACGATTGTGGCGCGCATACGGTGCCGTATATCGAGGCGAAAAACGCCACGGCGCAGTTTGAACACGAGGCAACCACCTCCAAAATTTCGGAAGACCAGCTGTTCTATGTGATGCAGCGCGGCATTCCGGAAGAGGAAGCAATCGCTCTCATCGTCAATGGCTTCGTGAAGGAAGTCATTCAGGAACTGCCGATGGAATTCGCCGTCGAAGCCCAGAAGCTTATCGGCATCTCGCTTGAAGGTAGTGTCGGTTAACCGATCGCCTCTTTCCCAGTGATTTTTCTGGCCAGCCTTTTCCCGGCATTAGAACAAGGTTTACATTCATGCTTGAGATCAAGAACCTCCATGCAAAGATCGCCGACACGGATACCGAGATCATCCGTGGCCTGAACCTCACCGTAAACAAGGGTGAAGTTGCTGCGATCATGGGTCCGAACGGTTCGGGCAAGTCCACGCTTTCCTATATCCTCGCTGGTCGCGAAGACTATGAAGTGACGGAAGGCGACATTCTCTACAACGGCGAGTCGATCCTCGAACTCGACCCGGCTGAACGCGCCGCCAAGGGCATCTTCCTCGCATTCCAGTATCCGATGGAAATTCCGGGCGTTGCCACGATGGAATTTCTGAAGGTTGCGATGAACAGCCAGCGCAAGGCGCGTGGCGAACCGGAACTGAAGATCCCGGAGTTCATCAAGCGCGTGAAGGACGCTGCTGGCAAGCTCAGCATCGACATGGACATGCTGAAGCGTCCGCTGAATGTCGGCTTTTCTGGCGGTGAGAAGAAGCGTGCTGAAATTCTTCAGATGCAGCTTCTGGAGCCGAGCCTCTGCGTCCTCGACGAAACCGACTCCGGCCTCGACATCGACGCGCTGAAGATCGTTTCGGAAGGCGTGAATGCCCTGCGTTCGCCGGACCGCGCGCGGTGATCGTCATCACGCACTACCAGCGTCTGCTCGAACACATCGTTCCGGATAGTGTGCACGTGCTTTACAAGGGGCAGTCATCAAGTCCGGTGACAAGAACCTTGCGCTGCACCTTGAAGAAAATGGTTATGCCGACGTAATCGGCGAAGCTGCCTGAGGAGGGATGGATCATGAATATCCAGACCGCCCCGGCTATCAAGCCGCGAACACCCGCTGAAAGCGCGCTGATCGACAATTTTGCCGACCGCATGGGCGACCTGCCGGGCAATGGCGATGTTGTCATTGCACGTGATGCGGCGCTTGAAACTCTCAAGGAGAACGGCATTCCGTCCCGCCGCGTCGAAAGCTGGCATTACACGGATTTCCGTACGCTTCTGAAGGGTGTGGCGCCATTCGATGCCGCTGCCGGAACACAGGCATTGCCTGCCCTCATCGCCGGTTCGTCCATCGCTGCCACAAGCAATGGCGTGGCTCTTACCGCGAAAGCGCCTGAAGGTGTGTCGCTGACCCCGGTTCGCGAGGCGTTGGCCGACGGCTCGCTCGTCACCCAGCTTCGGTCGCGCGGCTTCGACGATACGATCGGCCAGATCAACGCTGCCTATGTCAGCGATGGCTGGATGGTTTCCATCGCCGATGACACCGAACTGGAAGCGCCATTGGAGCTTCAGAACATCAGAAGGCCGGACAGGGACACACTCGTTTTCCTGTCCGCATCGGTGCAAATGTCAAGGGCATCATCGTGGAACGCCAGAACGGCGGCGAAGGCGATGCCTTCTCCACCTCTGTCAATCATGTGACCGTTGGCGACGGCGCTGAAATCCTCTGGATCATCCTGCGTGATTTCGGTCAGGCAACGCAGCTTTCGCAGTTCAATGCGACGATTGGCAAGGGCTCCAAGCTCACGCTCTATATCGTCAATGCGGGCGGCAAGCTGGTTCGTCAGGAAGTGCACGTCAATGTGACGGGTGAGGATTCCGACTTCGAGCTTCGCGGTCTCAATCTTCTGGCTGACGACACGCACACCGATGTCACCATGACGGTCGGCCATCTGGTGGAAAACACGCGTTCGACCCAGATCATTCGCAACGTGGTCAAGGACCGTGCGCGTGGCGTTTTTTCGGGGCATGATCCGCGTTGCGCAGATCGCCCAGAAGACCGATGCCCGCATGGCCTGCAACACGCTGCTGCTTTCGGATGAAGGCGAGTTCGATGCCAAGCCTGAACTCGAAATCTTTGCCGATGACGTGGCGTGTGGCCATGGTGCGACGGTTGCCGAATTGTCGAGGGACTATCTGTTTTATCTGATGGCACGCGGCATACCCGAAAACGAGGCACGTGGCCTGCTGATCAAGGCGTTCATCGCCGAGATTATCGAAGAGCTGGAAGACGAAACGCTGGTTGAGGCACTAGAAGAAGTGCTGTCCAACTGGCTCGCCACCCACGCCTGATTGATTGAGGCAGAGTGTGCGGGTGCACGCTCTGCCTTTTCCTGCCGAAACGGCAAGAGGAACGATCATGGACCAGAAGAATCCGCTTGTAGCGCGCTATGACGTCGAGGCGATCCGTCGCGACTTTCCGATCCTTTCGAGAGAAGTGCACGGCAAGCCGCTGATCTATCTCGACAATGGCGCATCGGCGCAAAAGCCTCAGAGCGTCATCGACGCTGTAACGCACGCCTATTCCAACGAATATGCCAATGTTCATCGCGGCCTGCATTTTTTTGTCAAATGCGGCAACGGATGCCTATGAAAAGTCGCGTGAGACGGTACGGCGCTTTCTAAACGCCGGTTCTGTGGACGAAATTGTCTTTACGAAGAACGCGACCGAAGCGATCAACACGGTCGCCTATGGTTATGGCATGCCGAATATCGGCGAAGGCGATGAAATCCTTCTGTCGATCATGGAGCATCACTCCAATATTGTGCCATGGCATTTCATTCGTGAAAGACAGGGCGCAAAGCTGGTTTTCACGCCGGTGGACGATGAAGGCATCTTCCATATCGAAGAATTCGAAAAGCGTCTGACGGAGCGAACCAAGCTTGTCGCCATCACGCATATGTCGAATGCGCTTGGAACGGTGACGCCGATCAAGAAGATCGTTGAGCTTGCCCATGCGCGTGGTATTCCGGTTCTGGTCGATGGCAGCGGGGCGCTGTGCACCTGCCTGTCGACGTGCAGGATCTCGGCTGCGACTGGTATGTCTTTACCGGCCACAAGGTTTACGGACCATCCGGCATAGGCGTCCTTTATGGCCGTTCGGAAATGCTTGAGAAGATGCGTCCTTTCCGGGGCGGCGGCGAAATGATTGAGGAAGTGACGGAAGAAAACGTCACCTATAACCATCCACCCCATCGTTTTGAAGCGGGTACGCCGCCTATCGTTCAGGCCATCGGTCTTGGCGCCGCACTTGAATATATGGAGAAGATCGGTCGTCATGCGATCCTCGCCCATGAGGAAGACCTGTGCGATTATGCTCATGAACAGCTCGGCCGGATCAACTCATTGCGCATTTTTGGCAATGCGCCGGACAAGGGAGCCATCATCTCGTTTGCGCTGGAGGGAATTCATGCGCATGACGTTTCGATGGTGATCGATCGGGCAGGGGTTGCGGTCCGTGCCGGAACACATTGCGCGCAGCCGCTCTTGAAACGCTTCGGCGTTACCTCTACATGCCGTGCATCCTTCGCCCTGTATAATACCCGTGCTGAAGTGGATACATTGGCGGAAGCCTTGGAAAAGGCAAGGAAGTTTTTCGGATGACCGATATGGAACAGAAAGTTCAGGACAAAGCCGATACCGCGCCTGTCGAGGGCGGAGAAAAGGCCGAAGGCAATTCGGTGTTTTCCGCTTCTGCCATCCCGCAGGAAGACCTCCTGCGTATGACGGACGACATCATCGCGGCCTTGAAGACGGTTTATGATCCCGAGATTCCAGCCGACATCTACGAACTCGGTCTCGTCTACAAGATCGATATCGAAGATGATCGCACCGTGAAAATCGAAATGACTCTAACTGCTCCCGGCTGCCCTGTGGCAGGCGAGATGCCGGGCTGGGTTGAGAACGCAGTCAGCGCCGTTGAGGGTGTTTCCATGGTGGAAGTCACGATGACATTCGATCCACCTTGGACGCCGGACCGTATGTCCGAAGAGGCCCGGTGGCTGTCGGCTGGTACTGAAATCTGATCGATGCAAACAAAATGCGGCTCCTTGAGCCGCATTTTTATTTCGTGGACACCTAGACGGAAATTTTATCATTCATCTTCCATTCAATCGCCAGCGCCTATTTTCAATGAGGCGGGAGTGCTGACTATGGAGGATGTAACGATGTCAGTCAGAAGCGGCCTAACTGCTCTTCTTGTTTTCGGTGGTGTCATGTCTTTTTCGGCGCCGTCATCCGCTTTGCCAATGCCACAACCCACGAATACGTATGATGCTGGTAGTCTTGCGGAGCAGGTCGGGTGGCGGTGTGGGCCTGGCTGGCACATGAATCGCTATGGACGCTGTGTTCCCAATCGGGCCAGAGCACGTTGCGCCCGTGGCTGGCACTTGAACAGAAATGGCGTTTGTGTGCGAAACCGCCCTGTCCATAAGGTCTGCGCTCGCGGATATCATCTGACACCGCGTGGCTATTGCGTACGCAACTGGTAGTGTGCGTTTTCCTCCCGAAATTGCGACACGACTTCGGGAGGAGGGCCCGACGGATCAAGATGGATCTAATTGTGCCCGAGGGCACTGCAACTATGGACTAGCGTACCTCAAGCACTTCCCCGGTGCGACGATCAATGACTACACGCATATCGTTGTCTCGACGGTCTATTCCTCGGACAATATACGCGCCTCTGCGTCGTGAAATGCTTTCGACTTCATCCATTCCCTCGCTACGTGCAATCCTCGCAGCCCGACGTTCGCTGATTTCATCCCGTTCGGAACGACGATCAGGAATAACCCGGCGGTCGCTGTCCGGGTTGACTTGAATACCATTAGGACCGATCTCAATACTTTGGGCCTGTGCGGGAACGGCTGAAACAAAAGCCGACATAATCACCATCGCCGCTGCCATTTGCCGAAAATTTGTACATGGCACCTATCCATTGTTAGTTTCGCACCCGCCGTCGAAATGAACGAAATGGATCGATGCCGGTTCCCGTTCCGGTGGTCAACTCTCCTAACACGCTGAACATCCTGTGATTATGCCCATGTCGATCCGACCGTCGGTCAAAACGATCTAGTATTTATAGGAAGACATTATCGTTATGCGGGCGCTGATCCCAATTGGCCAACTGGCAGAACTGAATCTGGAAACCTGCATAGAGCGTCTTGAAACTGAAAATGGTGATGTGTGCGATCAAAATGATGCGCATCGAATCTACATTGCAGAATAAAACTGATTTGAGGTCGCAGGTGACGATAAAAATATCAACTAACTTATGTAATTGTAATCACTGCATAAAAAGTCAATTCAAAGGCGATGTGCTGGTGCCCCAGAGAGACTCGAACTCCGACCCCTGATTACAAATCAGAATAAAGTGGCGGTAACTCGGGGTTTTCGGTGAATATGCGCCATTCATGCGCCATCGATAGGATTGGAGAATATCGCATCGGCTATTTTGTTCATGGCTGCTGCATGATCGTCGCTTGGGAATAAATGTCCGTATCTGGACATCGTGACCGCCAATGTCGAATGTCCGGCGAAGGTCTGTATTGTCTTAGGTTGAAGGCCAGCTTCGATCCGGTCGAGATCGCGAAATGACGAAGTGCATGCCAGCCAAATGGCTTGAAAGGCTTGTCATCTTCCTGCGCCTTTTTGATCGCTTTTTCTTTGGCGCGCTTGAACGACCGATTTACGAAATTGTGGTGATCGATGAATTTTCCCTTCTCATTAGGGAAGACAAGATCGCCATCGCTGCTGAATTTTGATTTTAATTTCCGGGCCAGCAGCTCGGTTATGATCGCCTTGGCGATTGGAACTTCGCGTGTGCCGGATTCAGATTTGGTCACATCCACATTTCCATACACATCGACCCGTGAGTCGATGGTTAACTGCCCGCCCTTCAGATCAAGGTGTGACCAGCGCAAAGCCCATTGCTCGCTTGCCCGCAGCCCTGTCGCAGCTGCGAAGCGAATTTTCAAAGCGGTATCGGCATCAGCCACAGCAAGCAGTGTCGCTAGATCGGCTTTCGAGGGCGGCACAATCTTTTTCGACCCTTCGTCCCGCCGCCCGATGACACGGACACCCTTCGCAGGGTTGGTCGCGATCATGTCGTTGTCCGCCGCATACCTCAGTACGCGGGAAAGGGAACCTAGTATACGACGTGTCGTCACTACGCCGACACCGAAGTCGCGAAGTCGATCACGAAATGCATTCACGCTACCGAGGGGGTCAGTTGCGAGAGCTTCACATCGCCGATACCGCCTTCGAATGATATCGCGCGATCGGGTTCCGGGGCCACGTAGTTGTAAAGCTGCCCCTCCAGATTCTTGAAGTAATGCTCTGTCACGCGTTCGTTACGCTTTTTTTTCTGCCTCGCATGTATTTGACGTACTCATCGCATGCGTCTTTCACTGTCGTTGTCGCAGCGTCGGCGCGATAGGTTCCAGACTTTACCTGACCTTCCACTTCCACGCGCCCGGCATCAGCATCCCGCTTTTTTGTAAATTGTTCTTTGTGACGCTTACCGGCTTGATCGGTGTACGCGAGAACCCACGCTTCGCGATCTTCGCCCCTGCCGGTTTTCCATTTTCGTTTTGTGATCGTCGCCACATTGACCTCCTGATATCGTGGAGCACATAGCAGGGTGGCGCATGAAAGTAAAATACGAAAATTCTAGTCAATCTTCATTGACAGATCGCACGGAGTCTCTTTCTCTATATTCAGTCGCTGATCGACAGCGCAGAGCCAGACAGGCAGGCCGACCGCCATCAGAACGGGGCCGACGACCAACATCCATATGAGCAATTATTTTTTTCGCGTTAACACCCCATTAACGGGATGCGCCGCGAGGCATGTTAATTTCGCGTCGTTACCTGTTGTTCACCAACCAAGCTCGAGGAGACCATGGAAGTCACAAGCGATAACGATAATGACCGCGACCTGCTTATGGGCGCGGACGCAATTGCCAAATTTCTTGGCATCACCCGCCGTCAGACCTACCGACTAATCTATGACGGGCTCATGCCGTCATTCAAACTTGGCAGGGGTCCAAAGGCCACGGTAGCCGCACGCCGCAGTAGCTTGCGAAACTGGATGGCTGAGCAAGAAGCCCGAGCCGCCTAACCACACCACAACCACAAACCGCATGCGCAACAGCCCGCGCCATGGGCCGACGCGCGCCTGAACACGAGGAGAATTTATGAGCAAAGCAGAAGCTTTTCCCATCGCTTTTGTTCCCTACACCACGGAAGCGCCGACGCCATATCTGCGCTGGAATGCCGGTGAGTTGGAACAGGCGTGGGGCATCACGAGCCATGATCAGCAGGGACGGGAAACAGGATATTGCACCGAGTGGCGGCCGGTGCCGCACCACAGTGAGCCACTCACCTGCGACGATCCAAGCGCGCCGCGATTTCACTAATTACCATCGACCAAACACGAGGAAACAACATGTCCGTAGCAACACTGCGCCCGGCCGCCCATCTCGGCCGAAACTCCATCCATAAGCGGGATGAATGGGCATTCATCATAAACGAAACACTTGTCGATACGATCGGCAAGGAAAAGGTACTGGCCGTTTTTTGCGACTGGCGTTACGACGAAAGCAAATTTCACTTCAACATCGTTCTGGAAAGCCCGGTTTATCGTCGCCGGGAGCGAGGGCAGACGGAACGGACGCCTCTGCGAAAGTGTCGGTCTTTGCGGAATTGAAGATTCGACCGAACTGCACGGCAAAGGAAGCCGTGATGCGACGCGCTTCGGATGGCGAACTGTTCTTCACGCCACACAACGTCGTTGTCGAGGCCGCATGACATCCGCCACGATCCTGAACATAACCCCGGCGCGCGTTGGCGCTGGGGAACCAAGTATTTCTTCGACGCTGAATTTCCGAACGGCTTGAAGATTTATCGGATGCGGCTTGCAGAAACGCGCAACGGACTTCGCGTTTTCGGTCCGAAAGACAACTTCGGTTATTCAGTCACGCTCCCCATTTCCCTTGCGGACGAACTTGTCGTTCTCGCAAAACAGGAGGCCGTCGCCCGCTATGGTCGCAGTTAATAATTCAACTTCTGGTCAGACTGACCCCATGCTTGATCTGGCACTAAGCTATATCTCGCACGGCATTCCTGTATTCCCGTGCCGAGCTGGCGACATCGAGTTGGTCGATAAGGCAACCGGCGAAATCACCGTTTTGCCAGCCAAAGCGCCTCTGACCTCAAAAGGTCTGAAAAATGCTACATCGCGAGAGCATATTATTCGCGCCCGGTGGGATAAGGAGCGGCATGGCGGTGCTATGGTTGGAATCCCTACCGGCGAACGCAGCGGCATATTCGTTCTAGATGTCGATATGCATCACACAGCCGACGGGACGCTAATCGACGGGAAGGCCGCTCTGGCTGCACTTGAAGCCGCAAATAGCCCATTACCGAAAACTGCTATGGTGAAAACTGCAGGCGGCGGTCTGCATTATTACTTTAATCACGTCGATGGGGTCCGCAATCGCGGGGCCTTATCCAAAGGGCTCGACGTTCGAGGCGAAGGCGGCTTCGTGATTGCAGCCGGAAGCGTCACGACCGATGGGCGCACTTATGAATGGATCGACCAGACGGCGAGGGCCTTCCTGCGGTGGAGGATGCTCCGCAATGGCTGCTTGACCTGATCTTGCCGCCACCCGTAACAGTTTCGCCTTCGGATTGGTCATATCAGGCAGACGGGCATGATCGATATGTCATGGCTGCGATGGAAGCTGAGCTTGCCGAACTTGCCAACACGACAGAAGGTCGACGCGGCTTTCAGGTCAATGCAAGCGCATTCTCGCTGGGCCAGCTTGTTGGCGCAGGTGCACTTGAACGGGCCGAAGCCGAGCGCGGACTATTTGATGCGGCGCTCGCAAATGGCGTTGTGGAAAAGGACGGCGAAAAGGAAATTCGGGCGAAAATCCGGCGCGGTCTGGACGCTGGTTACCTAAAGCCGCGACAAATGCCAGCCCCGGCAAATGACAACTATGATGACGGCACGCGCCCTGTCGAAACGTCGAGGTTTATTGCAAAAGCGCGAGCATCAAAGCGCGGACTAGAAGTGAACAACGAAGCGCCATTGCCTGAAACCCATGCCGCGACTGTTGAGCCTGTCGATATATTTGCAGAAGCACAAAGCCCTGCAATGCCGAGTGGTGTTTTCCCGCCAGTCATTGAAAGTTTTGCTGTATCGCGATCCGAACAAATGGGTGTCGATCCCGGTGGCCTCGCGATGGCCGCACTTACCGTGTGCGCCGCTGCCATTCCGGATAATATCACCCTTAAGATGAAGCGCCACGAAAGCTGGAAAGAGGCACCTCGCGTATGGATGATGGCAATTGGTGATCCATCAACCCGCAAATCTCCGCTTATCAAGGCCGCCAGCACTCCATTGTTGGCCATTGAGGCCGAATTGCAGCGCGATCATCGGGACGCAATGCGGGAATGGTTCGGGCTAGATAAGGAGGCGAAGAAAGGCAAATCAGAACCGATCGCTAAACGCGTCGCTACAGAAGATAGCTCGCCTGAAAAGGTCGGAGAAATCCTATCGAATAACGAGGCTGGATTGGCGCTTATCGACGATGAATTGTCTGGGTGGTTCGCTCGCATGGAAAAGTATTCGGGCGCTAAAGGGTCAGGTGCTGATCGTGCTTTTTGGCTCAAGTCGTTTGGCGGTGGTTCTTATTCGGTTGACCGCGTTGGACGAGGTTCGATCTGGATTCCGAATATTTCGATTACACTCCTTGGCGGTATTCAGCCGGACCCACTGCGTAAGATTGCCAAGGATCTAACCGATGACGGTCTCTTGCAGCGAATGTTCTGCATTATGCTGAAATCCGGCGGGGATGATAAAGACGAGCCAGCAGGCATCGATGAAAACGTTTACGCCCACTTGGTGCAGAGTCTTTATCGGCTGCGCACTTCAATGCCGGCAGGTTGGTGTTTCAGGTTTTCTGATGATGCCCAAGAGTTCCGTAATGAGCTGGCAAGCGAACATCGTAAAATGGAACTCTTATGGGCGCGCATTAATAAGCGCCCGGCGACGCATATAGGTAAGTTCGATGGAATGTTCGGGCGCCTCAGTATTCTGCTGCATGTCATCAAGAATATTGATCAAGACCTACCCAAGGAAGTCGATTTAGATACAGCAAGGCAAGCCAAATCGTTATTGCATGATTATTTGCTCAAGCATGCGATAGCGCTTCACTTTAACATTCTTGGCGCGACGGACATGCACGGAGCATTAACCGATGCGGCAGGCTCGATATTGACCAATAAGGATCTGTGCGACGTCGTCTCAGCGAGACTTCTTAACAGGCACGGAACAGCGTTGCTGCGAGGGATGGATTCTGTCGATCTTGAGCGTGTCATGCAACAGCTCGACGCCTACGGCTGGGTTGATCCATTACCGCTTGGCAAAAACGAACGGGCGCCGAAATACCGGGTCAACCCGCTCATCCATGACAGATTTGCTGATCTAGCTGCGAAAATAGCAACTGAGAGGCAAAGAGACCCGCGAGGCCATTAAAGCAGCGGCCAAAGGCTAGTTGTCGCTACTTGTCACATTCACGCGTGAGTGAATAATTTTTTGTCTATCTCTTATCCATTCTGGATGAATTTACGGACATACGCTCACGCGTGAAGGGGACAACATGTGACAAGCATGAATTACCCGACCAGCCACCAACCACTCTACACACCACCGAACACGAGGAGACAACATGAAACACACAGCACGAAATATACGCGCCGCTTTGGCAGGCATACCGATGGAAGATCGTATCGACCTGCACGCCGCCATAGCCATGTGGGTTGATGACAGCAACCGCCCGGCGATCCGCCTACACGATCTGGCCTTGGCTGCGCTGGTCGAAAACAAGCCATTGAAAGACCTGCCATGTGCGGCAAGCTATTCTACTGACCAACAACGCCGAGCTTATGCCACAGCAATCCTGCTGGCAGCGATTTGGCAAATTTCCGATGCATACCAGCGAAAAAGCGAGAACGCCACTGTACGGGCCGCTATGGCCAAACTAGAGGGTGAGTGTAACCGTCTTGCAATTGAGAATAAAGCAGCTTGGCGGGCCGCTAAAATAGAAGTTCCGTTCAGGAAACCTCGCCCTAAAAGCGTAAACTGGATGTTTGAGGCTACCGAACACTAACGGATTTGTTGTTTTTTGTTTTAGTTTTTCCATTCTCATATACAAAGCACTGGTTTTGAAGACGTTATTTTGCTTCAGGATTGGTATGGATGGGAAGACTATAATTACAGTGCTATTTTCGTCAAAGAAGGCCTGTTAAAAACGCAGGCCTTTTTCTTATGCCGTATACGCTTTCGCTCGAAATGTGTACTTTTCGGCTATTTATGGTGAGTATAGTAGGTAGGGTCTGCAAGTTTTTCCGTAGCCTGACTGCCGTGTAGGTAGGTATTTCGCAGTCTCATAACCTATTAAAGTGAAGGGCTGTAGGAAACGGGTAAATTTGCCTGTTTCCTAACGCCTGATTGAAATCATTGGTCTTTTATCGCCGACGAAAACAAAACAGCGATTTTAGGAATGTTTTGCGCATTCAAGTCGGCTACAGGTGAGGAAGCATTTCATTCATTCCGCGCCCGCGCCATCCGTCGGGCAGGAGAGTTGTTGAAGCAAATAGATGGACAAGGCAAGCGCACCGATACACTTGCCGAGGGCGACCACGGTAAGTTGACGCAGACCGAAGCGGCGAGGTCAGCAGGGTTGTCAGCCCATCAGCAGCTTCAGGCCATCCGCGTTGCTCAACGATTTCATTCCAAGCCACGTATCAGGGGAAGGTGCACTTGATTGTGCGCCAGCACCCTAATGAGGGGAAGCGCTTATAAGCCATTCCACGCCAAGTCCCCAATGAGGGGAAGACTACATCAAGGCCGCCATGCGCGGCCTTTTTCATTTCAGTGCGGTTACAAGAGCCGCCCCTGTCGGCATTGCTGGTGGGGTCACTATCCCAGCGCCGTTTCTCCTCCGGCTGCTGGTTAGGCGGGTTGAGCCTACAACGTGTTAACAGCACGACGAACGTGGCTCCCCGCCATCTGAATTCATGCGGAGTGGAGAAGTGGTCATCTCGTCTGGCTCATAACCAGAAGATCGTCGGTTCGAATCCGACCTGCCGCAACCAATCGACCTGTTCGGGGCTTGGCCCGCGAGATCGCCTTTGCGGTCGCAGGTCAACCAATTGCCCGTGTAGCTCAGATGGTAGAGCAGCCGCCTTGTAAGCGGATGGTCCGGGGTTCGATCCCTCGCTAGGGCACCATTTCGAAGGTAGGCATGGCTAGACCTGACCGCCGCAGCACAGAGGCCAGTGCATGGCGCAAGCTCTACAAGACCGCACGCTGGCAACGCTTGCGTGAGCGGCAACTGACTGCTCATCCGTTGTGTGCCTATTGCATGCAGCAAGAGGACGTCACGCCAGCAACGGTGTGTGACCATCGCATTCCCCATAAGGGAGACGAGGCGCTATTCTTCGATCCCGACAACCTCCAAAGCCTCTGCGCACCATGCCATGACCGCATCAAGCAGCGTGAAGAGCTCGGCCAAGATGTCGTTCGGTTCGGACCGGACGGGTGGCCGGTCAATTGAAGTGATACATGAAGAAAAAGCGAAAAAATATTGAAAAATATCACTTTTTTCTCATTATATTCTTGACGACCTTCGACCAATGTGATATCATGGAGGGTCACCCTCCCGACCCCTTTCGGGGGTGTCGAAAAGTCCAGAGACGCGCCAGCCCCGGACCGGCGGGGACCCACAGCGCACGCATCTGCAATTCAGAATATGGGTCAAATTACCGATTCTGCGTCGTCCTCGTCACTTTCATCTTTATGAAGATCAAGTAGCTGCGATCCGTCTTTGCGCCTTGCTCTGAGAGCGACCAAATAACGATCTCCATAGTCAGTCAGTGACCAATAGCTGCCGCGGTCGTTAACTCCTCGCCGTTTTTGACCAGTCTGAATTAAATTAAGTGCTCTTAACTGGACGATAACATCGTTATACGATGACTTGGAAATGGACGGCTCATAGATTTTGTATTTATTCCAATCAGTATTCGATCGTAGCCAGAATCTGGCGAGTTCGTTTTCGATTGTCCGATCATTGGCTTCATTAATTAAAAGGGACCAATATTCCGGAATATTTCATCGGTGATTTCAGCTTCCCAACGGTATTTTTTCTATCTGCGTATCCTGCGCGGGCCCCTTGGCAGCAAAAAGAATACCCTCAAGTGCAGTAACATCTTTACCGCTAGCTAGTTCATCGCCGGGAATTACTTGAGCAGAATTTTTCCTTTAGCTTTGCTTTTAGGTCTATATTTTCTTGGGTTAGGCTATCAATACGCTTCAGCAACTCGACTGGAGATTCACCGTCGTTGCGTATCCAGCCGTGCCTTGGCGTTCGTTTTATTTCTTGTATCAGGCTGCGGGACGCCAAACCTCCAAGTTCGTGTGCGGTGTTCCAATGTCTCACTGGGTGAGCCTTCATGACCTTATTTCGAAAAGCCTCGAGCTTCTTTCGTAGACCCTCAGAACTTTCAGATTTTGAGATTGGGATATCGTCCGGTTTAGCATGGACAAAAGCAAGTATTGGTAGGTTTATCTTTTTTGCGTAGTCATATTCTTTTTCAGTATAGCTTATGCCATCTTCAGTTACAGATCCGTAACGTCCTCCAATTATCAAAATGTAGTAATCACACTCGTCGATAACGCGTTGAATTACGTCCCACTGCGAAATATTTGAAGCTAGGAAAGCTTCCATTCCGGTGGGGATGCAATCGAGTTCCCAAAGCGCCTGAATTACTTCAGCTCGCTCTTCTTTGAGATCGGTGAATGTCGAACTAAGAAATACTTGATATCGCGCCGTGCTAGACAACTTAGAAGCCCCATTTTGATTCACCCCAATCGATCAATATTCTAAGCACTGCCTCTAAGTGAGTAAATCCATGGCAAAGCCGAGAAATCCCCTATCCAAAGCTAAAACGGAGGGTCGCGATAAAATTAACGCCGGCCGGTACAAAAACGCAAGGAACCGGCAGCGAACGGCCCGCTTGGCGATCCTCCCGTTTGGTTGAAGGATGGCGCTGATATCAAAGCAAAGTCGGCCGGAAGCTTCTTGCGAAAGAATTGCCCCGGCTGAATGAATCGCACCGCACGCTCGTCGGTATGGCCTCGACGATTCAGGGTCGCATCATGGCTGGGCAGGAGGTTGGAGTGCAGGCGATGAATCTGCTTCGCCAGATGCTTGGCCAGATGGGTGCGACGCCTGCTGACGCGTCCAAGGTGGCGACACCTGACGAATGCGAAGAAAAGGATGATCTGCTTGACTGATATGCCTGCGCTTGAGCGTGTGAGCGCTTATGCGCAAGCTGTCATTGATGGCAGAGAAGTTGCCGGCCCTCACGTTCGCAATGCCTGCCGCCGCCATTTCGACGACCTCGAACATGGCCATGAGCGCGGGCTTTACTGGGACGACGATGCTGCCGATCGCGTGTTTCGCTTTTTTGAAGGACGACTAAAGCTCTCCGAAGGCCAGTTTGAAGGCAAGCCTTTCAAGCTGCATGCCTCACAGGCCTTCAAGCTGGGTTCGCTCTTCGGTTGGAAACGGGCCGATGGTTCGCGCCGCTTTCGCCGTGCCTACATCGAGGAAGGCAAGGGCAACGGCAAGTCACCGTTTGCTGGCGGTGTCGGTTTGTACGGCCTTATTGCCGACAAGGAAGCTGGCGCCCAGATTTATGCGGCTGCTGCCAAGAAAGAACAGGCGGGCATCCTTTTCCGGACGCCGTCAAAATGGTGCGCGCCGCTCCTGCGCTGGTCGAACGGCTGAAGTTCAGCGGCGGCATCGGACGCGAGTTCAATATCGCGCATCACAAGTCGCAATCGTTCTTTCGTCCGATCTCGAAGGATTCCGGCAAGTCTGGCTCGGGACCGCGTCCGCACTTTGCGCTTTGCGACGAGGTTCACGAACATCCTGACCGATCGACGATGGAAATGCTGGAGCGCGGCTTCAAGTTTCGTCGCCAGCCTCTACTGTTGATGATTACGAACTCAGGCAGTGACCGAAACAGCATTTGCTGGGAAGAGCACGAGCACGCCGTAAAGGTAGCCGCTGGAACGCAGACGCCGGACGAGGATTTCGCTTATGTCGGCGAGGTGATCGACGATACGACGTTTTCCTACGTCTGCGCGCTGGACAAGGGCGACGATCCGCTCAAGGACGAAACCTGCTGGAAGAAGGCTAACCCGCTTCTCGGCGTTATCCTGACGCAGGAATATTTGGCCGGCGTTGTCGCTCAGGCAAAGCAGATGCCGGCAAGCTGAACGGCATTTTGCGCCTGCATTTCTGCTGCTGGACCGATGCCGACAAGGCATGGATGCCGCGCGAGACCGTCGAAAGTGTAATGGACGATTTCGCCCCCGAAGTCGAACACGCAGACAAGCCGATTTTTCATGGGCGTCGACCTGTCCGGCAGCAAGGACATGACCGTGCTTGCGTGCGTTGTGCCGACTGGCTTCAAGGAAATGGAGCGCGAGGACGGGTCTACAGTAAATCTGCCGACGTTTGATGCGTGGGTAGAGGCTTGGACGCCAGCCGATACGCTCGAAGCGCGGGAACAGGCTGACAAGGCGCCGTATGCGCTTTGGGTAAAACAGGGTTGGTTGAATGCTCCGCCCGGCAAGCGAATTCGATATGACTTCGTTGCCTCGCGGGTGCAGCAAATCGATCAAGCCTTCGATATTCAAGCCATCGCCTATGACCGCTACGCCTACGACAAGTTCCGCGAGGAAGTCGAAGCGCTCGGGTTAGACATTGAACATGTCGCACACCCACAGGGCGGCAAGGTTCGGGCGCGGCCTGAGCCTGCAAAGGTAGAAGCGGCGAAAGCAGCTGGCCTGCCACCGCCGCAAGGCTTGTGGATGCCGGGTTCGGTTCTGGCGCTTGAAGACATGATTATCGATGGTCGCATTCGCATGCGGCGCAGTCCGGTGCTCATGACTGCCCTGATGGGCGCAACCTTCGATCATGACCCGCAAGACAATCGGTGGTTCGTCAAGACGAAGGCATCGGTGCGCATCGACGCTGCTGTCGCTCTGGCAATGTCGGTTGGTGTGGCGATGGACGGCGCGGTTACGCCGAAAGAGTCCGTCTATAAGAAGCGCGGCATCCGAATGGCCGGCTAATCGGAACAAGGAAAGATATGGGTATTTTAGACCTGTTCCGGCCCAAGCCGGAGGCGGCGGCGCCTTCGGTCGCGCCGAAACGAGCTCCGCGAGCTGACTGGCAATATTTCGATGGCCCGGATGACCCAAGGCTGGCCGCCTTTATTGGCGGAGGTGCCGAAACTGCAAGCGGCATGGCGGTAACGCCGAAAGCTGCACTGTTCAACACAACGGTCTTTCGCTGTGTGGACCTCATCTCCGGCAGCATCGGAATGCTGCCTTTCTACCTGATGTACAAGGACGGGAAGGGCCGACTTCATCCAGCTGATGATCATTCTCTTTTTGATGTTCTGCTTGCGCAGCCGAATAACTGGCAGACAGCGTATGAATTCCGTCGGCAGTTGCAGTCACATGCGCTGACCTACGGCAATGCTTTCGCTCGTATTGTTCGAAGCGGCAAGCGTGTGGTGGCCTTGCAGCCTTTGCACCCGACGAATGTCACCGTCGAGCAGAAAGACGACCTGACCGTCATCTACAAAGTCGTCTTGAAGGGCGGTCGATATGTCGAACTACCCCAGTCGGAGGTTTTCCATCTCCGCGACATGACAGACGATGGCGTTATCGGTCTTTCACGGGTCCAGCAGGCAAAAGAGGCTATCGGCCTTGCTATGCAGACAGAGAAAGCTGCGGCTCGCCTGTTTAAGAACGGGACAATGGTCGGTGGCGCACTCACGCATCCCGGCAAACTCGGCGATGACGCGTTTGAAAACCTCGATACCAGCCTGAAGGAAAAGTTCTCCGGCGCGGAAAAACGCGCACAAATGGCTGATCCTCGAGGAGGGTATGAAGGCTGAGCCGTTCTCGCAGACGGCTAGAGACAGCCAGCAGATCGAGACGCGAAATCATCAGATCGAGGAGGTTGCGCGCGCTTTTGGTGTGCCTCGGCCGCTTTTGATGATGGACGACACATCGTGGGGCAGCGGTATTGAAACCCTTGGCCAGTTTTTCGTTCGCTATGGCTTGGCACCCGGTTCATCGCTTGGGAGCAGGCGGTTTCGCGATGCCTTCTGACCCGCGAAGAGCGTCGATCGTATCAGGCTGACTTCGATGAGCGCGAATTGCTGCGCGGTTCGATCAAAGACCAAGCCGAATTCCTCGCGAAAGCCTTGGGTTCGGGTGGCTCCAGACCGTGGATGTCCCAGAATGAAGCTCGCGACTATGTGGGCTTGAGCCAGAGCGACGATCCGGACGCGGACAGCCTCAAAATCCACTGACGCAGCCAGAAACTGGCCGCCCTCCTTCAGGAACACGCAATGAGCCTTAACAGAACGCCCGCCGCTGCCGTTGCGCGACCGAAGTCGTATCAGTGGGATGTGCCTCTCTCCGCCTTGGAGCGGTGGGAGAGCGCTCCACAAGCGGCAGAAGCAGACGATCCGAACACAATTTCGATCTTTGATGTGATCGGCGAAGATTATTGGAGCGGAGGCGGGTTTACGGCCAAGCGAGCCGCCGCCGCGCTTCGATCTATCGGGAAGAACCCGGTTACCGTGAACGTGAATTCGCCGGGCGGCGACATGTTCGAAGGGCTGGCGATATACAATCTCCTCGCAAGCCATCCCGGCGAAGTCACTGTCAATGTGATGGGTTATGCGGCGTCTGCGGCATCAATCATCGCGATGGCTGGCGACAGGGTGATCATGTCGACCGGTTCGATGATGATGATCCACCGAGCGTGGGGGCTCGCCGTCGGTAATACGCATGATTTTACCGATGCCGCGACGCTGTTTCAGTCCTTCGATAGTTCGATGGCCGATATTTACGCCGCCCGAACCGGACTGGCGCAGGACGTCGTGCTTTCTCTGTTGGATGGTCCGTCAAAGGCGTCAGACGGCACTTGGCTGTCGGCTGATGAGGCCATCGAAAAGGGCTTTGCGGACGAGAAGGGCGCCGGAACTGGCAAGCCCGACGCAAAGGCTGAACTTCCCACACATATTGCAGCGATGCGCCGGATTGACCGGGCGTTGGCTGCCGCAGGTGAGACGCGCCGTTCGCGTACTCAACTTCTCCATGAAATTCGAGGCGAGCGCGATGCCGCCGAGAACGCCACGCGCGACGCTGGCAAGACCAGAGCCAAAGACATGACCGGCATCAAGGCCGCTCTTGTCAGCACAACCAATATTCTTTCCAAGGGATAACCAAATGGAACCCGATGAAATCAAGGCGCTCATTGAAGCGCAGGGCCGCGCATTTGAAGCGTTCAAGGCAGAACACAGCGCAGCTCTTAATGACGTAAAGAAGGGCACGGAAGATGTCGTTCGCACCGAAAAGGTTGATCGCATCAATGCCACTGTCAGCGATCTTCAGGCGGCTCTCGACGAGCAGGCCCAGAAGCTCGCCGCGCTCCAGACCGCCGGCGCCTCACATCCGGCACGCGATATTAAGAATGCTGAATACAGCAAGGCATTCGATCGCTTTTTCCGCAAGGGCGATGAGGCTGCAATTCAGTCTGCAATCCAGAAGAACCCGCAGGCCGCAATGAGCGTTGGCGTTCCCGAAGACGGGGCTATACGGCACCAACGGAATGGGATCGCACGATCACGGACAAGCTGAAGATCGTTTCTCCGCTGCGGTCGATTGCGTCGGTAATCCAGATCGCCGGCAATGGTTTCTCCAAGCTCTACAACGACCGCGCTACTGCGTCGGGCTGGGTGGGCGAAACTGCCGAGCGTCCTGAAACGCAGTCTGCGAAGTTCGCCGAGGTGAAGTTCAATACCGGCGAAATCTACGCCAATCCTGCGGCAACGCAGCGCCTGCTGGACGATTCCGAAATCAATCTCGAAAACTGGCTTGCCAGTGAAGTCGAGACTGAGTTCGCGTATCAGGAAGGCATTGCGTTCGTTTCCGGCAATGGCACCGACAAGCCCAAGGGTTTACTGACCTATACGGCGGCGAATTCGCACCCGTGGGGCGCAATCCCGACCGTGAATAGCGGTGACGCAGCTGGTCTTACGACCGACGGCCTCATTGACCGGTTTACGACCTGCCAAGTGAGCGCACTCCGAATGCGCGGTTTACTATGAACCGCAAGACTCAGGGCGCCATCCGTAAACTGAAGGACGGTCAGGGCAATTACATCTGGCAGCCCGGTCTGGTTTCTGGCCAGCCTGCAACGATCCTTGGCTTCCCGGTCAGCGAGCTTGCCGCAATGCCGGACATTGCCGCCGACGCCATCCCGGTTGTCTTCGGTGATTTCCAGCGCGGTTATCTCGTGGTTGACCGCACGGGTATTCGCATCCTTCGCGATCCGTACACCAACAAGCCTTTCGTGCAGTTCTACACCACGAAACGCGTTGGCGGCGGCGTTACTGACCCGACGGCCCTGCGTTACCACAAGATCGCAACGGCACCGACGCCTTAATCTGAATAGTAACGGGGCGCCTTCGGGCGCCCTTCATACAGGAGGCGCTGATGGAAGTGCGTGTTGCGAAGGCATTCAAGGCAGTGCCTGAAGGTGAGGTTTATCCGCGCCAGTTTGATGTTGGCGATACCCTGACTGGTCGCATTGCCGAGGTTGCGCGAACTCTGGGCTGTGTCGCAGATGAGCCTGCTAAGAAGAAGGGCTTCGACCGTGGCGGTGGATCTTGATCGGCTAAAGCGACATCTTCGAATTGAATTCGATGATGAGGATACGGAGCTAGAGGGCTATCTGGCCGCAGCTCAAGGGTCTGCGTTGCGCTACATGAACCGCGACGCCGTGCCCGCTGGCGCTGAATCCGAGGTGGACGCGGCTGTCCTGCTTATCGCGGGAGACCTTTATGAGAACCGCGAGCGACAATCGACTGCCGAATTGTTCGAGAACAGATCGGCACGCTGGCTGCTTGATCCGTATCGGCTGTTGAGGGTGTAGCCATGCCCCGGCTCCACTTCACAGCCACTTACGACTTCATTCCCAAGCCCGCGGTAACGATCCGCTATCCGGCAGGATACGTCGGACTAGTGACCACGCTTTGCGCTAATCGCGCCATCGCTGCTGGCAAGGCCGAGCGGCTTCCAACTCCCACAAAAGATGAGGCTGAAGCATGGCGAAGCGCGCAGGTGCCGGCAGCCTGAACTGCCGTTTGACGTTCCAACGTCGTGAAACAATCAACGACCCGGATGGCGGTACACGCGGCGAATGGGTTGACCAGTTCACCGTGCCGGGAAGGCTGGAACCGCGATACGGCAGCAATGCCGAAAGCATCATGGCGGCGCGCATGCAGTCCATGCAGCCTTACAATCTGACGGTGCGCAGCAGCGGGCAGGCAAGGCAGGTGACAGCATCGTGGCGCGCTTACGATGCTCGGGCCGGTAAAACGGGTGCGGAGCCGAACCGCGTGTTCGGCATCAAGACCGTCGTCAATCCTGACGAGCGCGACGCGATGTTGGAAATGCTCGTCGTGGAGGGCGAATATGGCTAGGAGTGTCACGGTTCTCGGGCTGGCGAAGCTCGATCGGAAATTGAAGCGCCTGCCGGACGTGGCAAAAGAAACGATCAAGGCGGCTATGGCGCAAGGCGCTGACGAAGTCGTCGCCATGATGAAATCGCTTGTTCCCGTCGATGACGGCGACCTTCGGGATCCCATCGCCCGGACGTGGGGCAAGAAGCCGAAATACGCGATGACCTTGGCAGCGGTGAAATCCAGCTTAGCTGGCGATCTTACGATCACCATCTACGCCGGCAATTCGAAAGTTCGCTACGGTCACCTTATAGAATTCGGGACCGCACCGCACATCGTCGGCGGCATGTTCGCAGGCGCGCAACATCCGGGCGCGAAAGCATCTCCGTTTTTCTGGGTGTCATGGCGGGCCAACCGCAAGAAGGTGAAAAGCCGGGTTCGGCGAGCAATCACCAAGGCAGCCAAACAAGTCGCAGCGGGGCAATAGCAATGGACCCTATCCAAGAGTTGCAGAGCGCGGTTATCCCGCGCCTGCGCAGCTTTCCTGCGCTTGTGTCACTGGTCGGCCAGCGCAGTTACGACAACCCGCCGACGAATGATCAAGGGCAGGTCGCCCCGTCGATTTTTCCTTATGTCAGCATCGGGCCATCTAGCTCGGCAGCCGACGACGCCGATTGTGTCTATGGACATGACATCATTTTCCAGATCGATGTCTGGTCGCTGGAACTTCCGCAAAGACAAATGCGCGAGATTGCGAACGCTGTTCGCCCGGCGCTGAGAGATTGGGAACCAACCCTGTCAGACAACGCGCTGGTCGATTTCCGATACTGGCGTACCGACTACATCCGCGACGGCGCGATCAATCATGCGTCTGTCCGCTTCACGGCGTTCATCGAGCAGCCTTAGCGCTTCCACGCCGATCACCTTTAAAAACTATTCATGGCCGCCACTGAGCGGCCTTTTTTTCGTATTGGATCACTCCATGACAGCTGCTACCACGATCAAAGGCGGCAAGGTCCGCGTCAAGATCGGCAATAATGCAATTCCGATCGTTTTTACACCGCGCCGTGCGGCTTTACGCAGAAGTCGATCACACTTTCGAAAAACCTCAATGAAGTTTCAATTCCCGATTGTGAAGACCCCGACAAGGTCGACTGGATCGGTCGTGACGCCGCATCGCTCTCAATGAGCATCAGCGGTGAAGGTGTCTTGGCTCGGAATCCGTGGAAACGTGGCTGGATGCTTGGGAAAGCATCGATTCTGTACCGGTCCAAGTCGAGATCGTTTTTCCAGCCAAGACCTACACGTATACCGGCAAGATGCACGTCGAAAGCCTTGAAATCGGCGCTAACAATGGCGAGCGCGCCACAAACAACGTTTCGCTGCAGTCAGACGGCGAAATGGTCCGCGTCTCGGCGCCGACGGCTCCATAATGAGCAGAGACGCTAAGGTTGAGCTCGACTGGGCGGACGGTACTTATACCTTCCGCCTCGGTTGGGGCGAGTTGGAAGCGCTGCAGGAAGCGTGCGACGCCGGCCCTTGGGTCATTCTGGAGCGGCTTTTCACCAAACAATGCCGCGTCGGCGATATAGCCCATGTTATCCGGCAGGGATTGATCGGCGGAGGATTGGAGCCGACGGCGGCCACGAAACTGGTGCGAACCTACATCGAGAAGCGCCCGCCGCTCGAAAACCTCGTTTTCGCGACTGCCATTTTAAAAGTTGGAATAATGGGGGCGCCAGAGGAACCGGTGGGGAGCCACCGGCGGCAAATCTAGCGGAGAACAACTCGACGCTCTCCCCAAGGAAAAATCAGATTTGCCGCAGTCTACGGCAACGGGGCGGCGCTCGGCTTCACGCCGGAAGAAGTAGGACGCATGTCAATGTGGAAGTTCATGGCTGCCGTTGACGGGTACATCAGAGCGAATTCCACGGATGATGGTAAGGGGTTGTCGACGGCAGAAGTCGACGAGTTTTTGATTGGATTACGTCTGACTGACGTAATCTCGACCGAGAAGCATCAAGGGAACTGAAATCAGCGTCGCAATGGCTCCAGCTACAATCACTGCATGATAGAGGCTTACGTCAGGAACTGACGTGAGCCCAGTGCCGCGTAAGGATCCCGGTACGAGACCAGCCATTGGCGTGTGCCAATGCTCATAACGGGCCCAACAAGAAAAAAAGGGCAACGCCAAGCTTGCCCATCCCCGTCAGTCTTTGCCTCAGAACCATCTAACGCCCTCCGCCGCGAATTTCCCCTACAACATATCAGGACGTGATCTGGCATGGCAACTGACATTGAAAAGTTGGTCGTCCAACTGTCGGCCGATTTCAAATCATTTGAAAGGTCGCTGGCTAGGGCGAACAATATTACCAACGCGCAATTCAACGCCATTGAGCGACGCGCGCGTTCGTTAAATAGAAATCTTGACGGCATACTTGGAAATACGTTTCGCAATCTTGCTGGGCCAGCCGCTGGCATTGGCGCGGCATTGGGCACTCGCGAAATCATCGATTACGCGGACGCGTGGACTGAAGCTGGCAATAAGATCCGTGCTGCGGCTCAGATCGCGGGCGTACAGACCAGAAGCCTAAACCAACTGAAGGACGGTGCGAACGCGGCGAGAGCCGATCTGACAACCTACGTCGATCTTTATGCCAAACTGATCCGTTCAGCATCGGCAGTGGCTAAGTCCGAACAGGAAATCGCGACTGCAACAGATATTGTCACCAAAGCCTTCAAGGCTGGTGGCGCCAGCACGCAGGAACAAATCGCTGGCATCTTGCAGTTGTCTCAGGCGTTGGGCTCTGGCGTCTTGCAGGGCGATGAACTCCGCTCCATTCGCGAAAATGCCCCGATCATCGCTAAGGCAATTGCGGACGAGTTCAAGGTTTCGATCGCAGGGCTGAAGAAGCTTGGCGAGGAAGGTAAGCTCACGACCGACCGCGTTTTCAAGGCTATTCTGAACGCGCAGAAGCCGATTGAGGCTGCTTTCGCTGCAACAAATGCAACGATCAAAGATGCGTTCACCCGCATCAATAATGAGTTCACCGCCTATATTGGTAATGCCGATCAGTCTGCAGGCGCGAGCGCACGATTGGTCGAAGCCCTCCAATATTTGGCGGACAACTTCAAGCACGTGGCTGACGCTGCGGTAGTGTTCGCTACCGTCGCAATTGCCGCTCTGACTGGCCGCGCTCTCGGCGGCATGGTTATTGGAATAGGCAACGTAGTTTCAGCGCTCGGTGCGCTTTTGACTGCCTTCCGGGCTGGCATTCCGTTGGCGGCAAGTTTTAGCGCGGCCCTTGGACCTATTGGTCTGCTTGCAGGTGCAGCGGCTGCTTCTCTGTATTTGATGTCCGACCGGCAGACGGATGCTGAAAAGTCCGCTAAGGCACATCAAGCAGCTGTCAAGGAACTAAGTTTCCAGATCGAAACTCTGGACTATGCCAATAGTGAAGCGGTTGCCTCCACGCGCAGTAAAATTGCCGCCGATCTGGATGCTGCTAAGACTGCATTGGTGCGTGCGAAGGCTGAGCGCGAGCTGGCTGCTGCTATAATCAAGGAGGAGATTAATCCTTCAATGTCGTTGCTACCGACCCCGGAAGCAACGGACGTCCAGAACACTGTCGATAATAGCCCTGCCGTTAAAGACCGTCAGGCCCTTATTGATAAACTGGAAGAGCAGATCAAGGACTACGAGGGTAAGCAGCAGCTCTTCGAAGACTATGTGAGCGGTAAGAAAAAGCCAGTTCGCGACACAGAAGGTTTCGGCGGCGGCATCCCGGTAACTCCGGACGACAAGAAGAAGGGTCGAACGAAGAAAACTCCCGCCGAGCGTTTCGACAGCGACATTCAACGTATCGCCGACCGCACAGCCGCCCTTGTCGCAGAGACCGAAGCACAGCGACAGATCAACCCGCTGATTAACGACTATGGCTTTGCCATGGAAAAGGCGCGCACGGAGCAGGAACTGCTCAATGCCGCCCAGAAAGCGGGTGTTGCGCTCACTCCGGAATTGCGGGCGCAGATTGCCCAGACTGCAGACCAGTGGGCATTAGCCAGCGCAGAGGCTAACAAGCTTGCCGAGGCGCAGAACCGGATAAAGGAAAGTGCCGAGGATATGGCGGCTTTCCAAAAGATCTAGTTGGTGGGATTGCTGATGACTTCCTAACCGGCGCAAAGTCCGCCGAGATTTTCGCAAATGCTCTTGGTCGCATTGCACAAAAGCTAATCGATATCGGCCTTGCGAACATCTTTGATACCGACAAAGGCGGCTTCAATATTTTCGGCGCACTGGGCAGCATCTTCCGTAAAAACGGTGGACCGGTAAAGCGTGCTGGCGGTGGCATTGTTCGTGGTCCCGGCGGGCCACGTGGCGACAAAATCCCGGCGATGCTGAGCGATGAGGAATTCGTCGTCAATGCGGCAGCTACAAAGCGCAATCGTGCACTGCTCGAGGCCATCAACAGCGGTCGTGTCATCGGGCTGAAGGATGGCGGCTCACCTTTGCGCGCTCCATCGATGCCGATTCTGCGCTCATCTGCTGCGACGCAGCAAGCGCAATCGGGCATCGCCGACGTTCGTGTCTTTGTGGATCGCGACGGCAACTGGCAGGCCGAAGTCGAACGCATCTCGCAGCGCAACGTAAAGCAAGGTCTGGCTTCCTACGATAAGTCGGGAGCCGTCCGGACCGCGCGTGATCTAAGGCAGGTGAACTCTAGAGGACTGGCAAAGTAATGGCTGAACTACTTCCGACTGGTCTTCGATATCAGCCGACTTTCCCGGTCCTGAATCGCCCGGTTTCCATGTCTCAGTACGGGGATCGGGCGATTTCAGCGATTGAGAACGGCGATCCGTTCTGGACGTGGACTGCGAAAATTACCGACTTGACGAATGCCAAGCGCAATTTGCTCGAGGCGTTCATTGATCGTTGTCGGGGTGGGCAGGTTACGGTGCATTACACACCGAAGCACGTTTGCATACCGCAAGCCTACTGGGGCGACGCGAACAACCCGGCCATTACCGGAACGGCTTCATTGGGCGCCATCAACAGCAACACGCTCACGCTTAACAGCGTGGCAGTCGGTCTTAAGCTGATGAACGGTGATTTGGTTGGCTTTACGATCGGCGACTACAACTTCATCGCCCGCATCGTTGCTGATGCCACAGCAGCCAGCACGAGCGTGCAGGTGAAGATCGAGCCGTTCTTACCGTCATACATCACTGTCGGCGCGACGGTGCGGTTCAAGAACCCAGTAATGAACATGCGGCTAATGCCGAAGACGTGGGAAATTGGCGATGGCAAGTTTCCCGATGCGTCGTTCCAGCTTATCGAGGTGCCGAAGTGAAGGAGAAGATGATGGAAAAGAAAGAAAAGGCGGGTAAGAGCCCGCCAAATGCAGCTAGCGCAGAACAGATTGTTTCTATCGTAGTCGATGCAGATAAAATCCGTTCAACTCAGATCGACTATGACCGATCCACTTTATAAAACGATTCAAGGAACTTCTGTCCTTTTTGTCCTTGCTCGCCTGCCTTTAGCAGTTCGTTCATAGCATTGGCGATTGTCTCCTTCGTCTGCTGCTCTGTAAGAACTCCCGAATTCTTCAGGGTTTCAATCAATTTTCCCAGCAGAACGAATGTTGCCATTGATGCGTCGGCTACGTCGTGAGCCATTTCAAGCCTCCCGTTGTTGACGAGAGCATCAAAGCCGAGTCGCAATCGTAAGTCGATACGCGCCTACCGCTGTCGCCGTGCCCGAATAGCACGAACCCATGTATTGTTGAACATGATGGCCCCGATGACCAACGCGATAGCGCCGAGGACTATCATGCCAATAGCTACGCCTTGGTCTCCGAACTGCTGATACAACCAGCCCGTTTTTTTTTCTACTGCTTGTGCTGGATTTCCAAGGCGAAGAACGCCTTGAATCAAGGCGCCAAATCCGACAATCAACATGCAAACGCTTCTAATCATGCCGGCCAGATATCAGCTGGGAGCGGTTGAATCCAGCCTACTTGCCTATGGCTCGGCTTTTTCTGGTGTGGGTGGGTCAGACTTGAATATGAATGGCACCCGCACCTTACCCACTATCGAAGTCTTGTATGGCTGGCATTTTTGGACGGCCACTATCGCCGCCAACCCAACGATATAATTGGTAAATCCACCAGATTTCACCAACTCAACATCAGTTGCCTTGCCGTCTTTGTGAAGCCTGAACTCAATCACCGCGTTGCCGGTCTGGTTGAGAGGCATCCTAAAACACTTGCGAACTTGATTTGCCAAACGGAAGGCTTCTTCGCGGCTAGGCGGTTCCTTTGCCGTCGAAACACTGGGGGCGAGCGCAATGAGCAATGCGGCGCAGTATTGCAAAATCTTCATACGAAAGTCCCTCGGTGTAGCCAATCGGCGAGCGGACCTTAGCGACTTGACTTTAAAAAGGTAAGGCCATGGCTTTTCCAGCACGTCTACAGCAATTGCTCGACGAGGGCAGGGGCAAGATCGCCTCTGCCGTCAAGTTCGAGTTCGGCACCGGCATCTACGGTTTTTTTTTCAGGTAAGGGTAGTGTTGACTATGGCGGCCTGACCTATCACGGCAACACTATCATCGACATTGATGAGCCGATGTACGCGCTCGGCACGGCAGCACAGCCTGTGACGATGCGACTGCCGGCCGCTGCCGACTTCGGCCTGACCCCAGACAAACTCGGCCTAATCGAGCAGGAAGATTACAAGAACCGTCCTGTGACGTTCTACGACTTCTATTTCGATCCGGACAACAACGCTTTCCTTCATGCTGAGCCGACTTGGTACGGCTATGTCGACACGATCGATCACCGGGAGGAAAGCGACGAAGTCTGGCTTGAAGGCCATATTGAGACCGGTGCCGTCGACAATTTCCGCGAGGGCTATCGCTACGCCTCACATGAGGATCAGCAGCTTGTTTCACCCGGCGACATGCTTTTCGAGTACGCAGCAAGGACCAAGAATGAATTCTTCAAAATCAAATTCGGCTAGGGTCCCCGGCTGGGATCGTGCGCTGGAAGACCTTGCGACATCTCACGTGTCAATCTTGCCGGAGTGGGGCATTTCAGACTGTCTGATGACGGCAGCCGACGCGATTGAAGCCGTTACCGGAGAAGACCCGATGGCCGAGTTCCGTGGCAAATACAAAACCGAGGCCGGCGCCGCTCGCAAGATGCGCGCCAATGGCTGCAGAACGTCAAGGACGTGCTCGAAACTTACCTGCAGTTTGAGCCGGTTAATCGCCTCTCTGCTCGCCGTGGCGACGTCGGCGTTATGCTCATTAATGACGAATATGTCGCCGGATTCATTTGCGGCTCTGGCTTTGCGGTCAAGCAGCCGCACGGGCTCACGTTCTATCCGGTGACCGACATCGAGCAGGCCTACAAGGTCGGCCTGTAACCACTTCGACAATTTGCGCCCTTGAAGGTCCGCCAGCAGCGGGCCTTTTTGTTGCGCCTGCATGAGGCCTTCGCATGCCATTTTTAGCGCCCATCTTCACTGCTATCGGCGGTATCGTATCGAGCGTGGCCGCATGGGCCGCAGCGAGTCCGATCCTTGCCGGCATCGCGCAGACAGCTTTCGGCATTGCGCTCAAATATGCCGTCAACGCGCTGTTCCCTCCAAAGACGCAAAGCCGCGCTTCGGAGCTGGAAACCCAGTACGGCGCCAATATTCCGCGTTCGGTCATTCTTGGTACCTGTGCGACCGAAGGCCATCACATCTATCGCAACAGCTATGGTAGCGGCGGGCGTTTGATACAGGATGTTTTCGTCCTGTCGAGCTTCCGCATCACTGCTGTGCCGCGTGTTCGCTACAATGGCGAATGGCGTTCGCTCGTGCAGCAAGATTCCCGATGGCTACTGGTTGGTGCCGAATGAAGGCACGAGCGGCGACGATCACGACAATGTCCGGGTCAAATTCTATTACGGCACGATGGATCAGCAGGCAGAGCCGACGCTGATCAATAATGCCCGTCCAGCTGGTCGCTGGACAGCGAACCATCGCGGTGCAGGCGTTGCCTATGCCATCGTGTTTTCGGAACTGCGTAAGAACGGCGATGGCCTGACCTCGCCGGCAAAGCTGCTGTTCGAAGTCGTCGGCGCGCCGCTTTACGACTGGCGCAAAGACAGCACGATGGGCGGCGCGGGAACGCATCGCTGGAATGACCAGAGCACGTGGGAATATTCCGATAATCCCCGGTGCAGATATACAATCTGGAGCGCGGTTTCTTCAACGGAACCCAGCGTATGGTCGGCAAGGCCGTTCGTGCAAGCCGCCTTCCATTGGCAGAATATACCCGGGCAGCGAACATCTGCGATGAAGTCATGTCGGATGGCTCGAAGCGTTATCGCGCTCATGCGATTGCCAAGGATGGCCCCGGCGCTAACCACGATGCGAACCTTTCACCGATCCTCGAAGCCATGTGCGGATCGTGGGTCGAGCGCGTCGACGGCGAGTTTCCGATTGCGGGCGCACCGCAGGCCATTGTTGCGACGATAACCGATGCCGACATCAAACGCGGTGCACCACTGCGTTTCAGCGCGAAACGCAAGCGAACGGAACTGATCAACACGGTTGCGGCCTCTTATGTCTCGCCGGATGACTTCTACGAGACGAAGGACGCGGCTACCCGCATTGATGCTGGCGCACTTGCTGAAGATCGTGAAACGCTTGCCAGCGCCATTCCTTATGCCGCCGTCACTGACGTCAGGCAGGTGGACCGGCTGGCAGACATCGCCATTCGTGGCGCTCGCTATCAGGCGTCGGCAGAGATTGTCGTTCATCCGAAATTCCTCGACACAATCAAGGAAGGCCGGTGGGCTCGCTGGAACAGCGCCAAATACGGCGACCGCACATATCAGGTACTGACCCGGCAGCTTGGCGGGATCAATACGGATGGCGCCCGCGATATCTCGATTGCGCTGCAGCAGATCAGCAATGGGGTGTTTGATCCGACAGCCTACGAAACCAATCCGCCGAATATCATCGTTGTACCGCCGCCACAGTATCTGGCAGAAGTGCAGAACTTCGACGTGATTCCGACCATCGTCAAAGCCGATGGAGCTGGAGAACTGCCGGGTGCGCGATTGCTGTGGGATACGATTGACGACATCTCTGTTGTCGGTGTCGATATCGAGTACTGGCCAGCCAACGATCCAAGCCGGTATTCAAGCGCTTCGTGACGTGGGACGTGGTGAATGTTCTTCTGGTTGAAGGGCTGACATCGCTGACTGACTGGTTTGTTCGGACGCGCTTGCGTGTCGATAATGGGCGGGCTGTGGCGTGGGCTGCGGCAAAACCGTTTAGGACGCTGAATGCACAGGGCGACCAAAACCCGATCGACTACGAAGGTCTGTCGGATGACCTGAAAGGTTATCTGGGCTGGATCGGGCCGCAGGTGCGCGAACTGATCCGTCTCAGTCAGGAACTGGTGACGCAGATCGCTGACAATCATGCGAATAGCTATGAAGATCGGCAGATGCTTGTTCGTCGGCTTGAAAGCACGTTCGGCAGCGCTCAGGCTCAATGGGAAGAAGCTATCTTCGTTGCCACCGGGCCAAACAGCGCTATCGCTCAGCAGCTGACGACAATCAATGCCCAGCTGTTCGATGTGAACGGTGCCAGCATCATTGAGTTGCTACAGGTGCGGGTCGATGGCGTCGAGGAGGATGTGGAGGCGCAAGCCAATCTCATCACTCAGCTTTCCTCCAATATCGGCGAAGTGTCAGCCAATGCCACCTTCCGGATGGGCACTTACAATGCCCCATCGGGCTGGAATGCGCGTATCGGCATGGAGGTGCGTGGCGGCACGACTGACAGCTACAAGAGTGCTGGACTGTTCCTTGACGTGACCAGCACTCAGGCGCGTATTGCCCTTATTGCCGAACAGATCGTGTTCTCGAACGGAACGGAGTTCTTCAAACCTTTCGTCATCCAGAACAACGTGATGTACGGCGAAGGGTTCGTGATGGATTGGGCGAAGATCGTGAATGTCACGATCGGGTCCGCCCAAATTCAAGACGCGGCAATCACATCAGCCAAAATTGGCAACTTGCAGGTGAAAACCAGCAATCTTGATTTCGGTTCGGTGACTGAAGCCTCGTCGGCTCCGTTCAATCAGCAGGTTATCACCTCCAACCCTCCTGTCGCGGCACTCGTTGTCGCAAATCCGGTCGGCAACAAGATTATGCCGGTGCTAACCTCTCCATGACGTTCGGCACCGGAGCCGGCGGCGGCACGATCACGCCTCAAGCTGTCCATCATCAACAATACGACCGGCAAGGAAATCATTTCCAATACCGGAACAGTAAAAGATGGAACAGCGACGCTTACGCTTTCGGGCAGCAATGTTGATTTCAGCTCAGTCGCCGGAAACAACGTCTATGCCGTGAAGTTGGAAGTTCTGAACAGTAGCGGAACGACCTCCGTGAACAACGTCATTGGTACGGTCCGGGCCCTCGTCTGGAAGCGCTGATCTTCATCAAAATCTAAACGGAAAGAACCGCGTTCACAGCGCGGGGAGGTAAATTCATGGCGACTCTGTCGGACTATACCGATGGCACGATCACCGTCACCAATGGATCGGTCGACTTCACCGGCACGAATACTCTCTGGCGAAGTGCCGCATTTCGGGAGGGTGATACCGTCCTTTTGCAGGGTTTCACCGGAGTGATCGCCGGTACATCGGAGAATGATCCGCTGATCTTGTCCAATACGACAGGGCAATTTACCGAGCCATGGCCCGGTGCAAGCGGTACGTTCTCCTATCGGATGCGCTATCAGCCGGACAATGCCCGGTTTTCGGCTAAGAGCACGGCTCTGATCAATCTTCTCGCGAATGGTATTCTGCGCGGGATTGCCGATGTGGGAGTTGAAAACGGCAAGCTTCTGATCGGCAACGTTGCCGGTCTTTATGACCTGATTGATAAGTCAGAGCTTGGCGTACCGGACCCGAACGGAAATCTTGCCGAGCTGGCCGCGCTGACGCTCGCTGCGAATAAAGCGCTTGTAACAAACAGCAGCGGGGAAATTGCCCCTATAGACCTCGGCACACTAGGCCGTGCATTGCTCGCTCTCGCATCCGGCACGAGCGCGCAATACGTGCAGGGAGATGGCACACTGCAGGCCAAGACCGGACTGCCGGTAAGTTCAGCAACTCAGTCGGCATTGGATGCGAAGGCAAATACAGCTGGCCCGACCTTAACCGGTACGACAACCATCCGGCGCTACGCGTTGGTCAGGGTTTAACGCCCGGCAAGATACAAATCTGCAATAACAATGGTGTTTATGTTGGGGAAATTGGCGCTGGGACGGGAACGGGAAGCCTAAACAAAGTCGGTTTCTATAACAGCGTAAACGCCGGTTGGTGGTTTAATGGCGATGTGCAGGTCACAGGGGCGTTGTCAAAAGGCTCCGGCACCTTTCTGATCGATCACCCGCTAGACCCGTTCAATAAGAACCTTCGTCATGGCTTCGTGGAAGCTCCACGCTATGACCTGATCTATCGCGGCGCTGTGCAGCTTGTGAATGGCCGCGCCATGGTCGATATCGATGCTTCCAGCAATATGACTTCGGGCACATTTGCCGCTCACCACGAACGCTGTTGTAACCAACCTGCAAAATCAGGACGGTTTTGCGCGGCTGAAGCCGGGGGCGATTAACGGCGGTTCGTTCGAAATCATCTGTGAGGATGAGAACTGTACCGATGTTGTGTCGTGGGTCGTGATTGCGGAGCGTAATGACCCGTTCGTCAAATCTGACCTTGATCAGAATACGGATGGCGATGGCCGGTTCATTCCGGAGTTCGACAAGGAGGATGCATAATGCCGAATACAAAAACAGTCGTGGATAATGCGCGGGTCGGCAAAAAGGGGTTCCCGATGCATTATGCAGCACTCAACCTTGAGCCGCCGATGAAAACGGTCCCGGTCGAGAATGGTGCGCCCCAAAGTGATCACCCCGGAATGACGCTGGCGGAATATGCCGCAGCCAAGCGATGGGAACGTGAAGTCAGCGGAACCGTCTGGAATGGTTGGCCAGTCCTGTCTGACCGTGAAAGCCAGAGCAAGATCATTGCCGAAGCTGTAGCCATCGAAAAAGGCGAACGTGCCGACGGCGATCCGTGGAAGTTTGCGGACGGCGAGTTTCGCCCACTTACCAATGAACAAATGGATGGTCTTGCCGCAGCCGTTCGCCTTCATGTGCGCAACAGCTACGGCATTGAGGCGCAAGTGCTGACCGCAATCGAGGCTGGAGCTATCACTACGGAAGCCCAGATAGACGCTGCTTTCGACTAATCGAATTCGCTACATCGACCCATACGGGTCCTAAGATTCAACCAATCTTCTTCTTGTATGGCACTTGCATTTCCATCCAAGACCGCGATGGTTGGTTGATTCCTCGTTCAAAACAAGCGAGCGTGCACATCATGCCATTCGCCTTTTTCGCCCACGTACGTACGATCCTCTTTTCGAACGGACGAGGTAAACAGATCCACGGCATCTTGGAAATTTAACCACACACCTTGGATATCATTTCCAAAAATACCTGTGTTAAGCCCGTTGAATTTCCAGTCAACGTGCCGCCCCTCTAAATCGTTATGTCGGGAATAACACCAATTCTTGTTGCGTTGCGGCAAAACGGCAAAGTTTTTGTAACCTGCTGCCCGTAAGTCGTGAAGAGTATTAACCCCGTACTCCTCGACACTAATAAAAATCGGTTTCATCAACTGGTTTCTAAGGTCCAGCAGTATCAATTTATCGGCGCCTTCGACGTCAATCTTCATATATAGGGGAATGCCAAAACTGTTGATCAAATCCAGTATAGTAAAGCATTGGATGTCAATGACTTCGAAATTGGTGTTATTTCTGCAACCGTATACTGGATCAAAAGAGCTCCAATGGCTGTTGTCCATATTCTTGTAAAATGGTAGAATCTTTTTTTCATTCCAGAGGCCAATATTAAGTAACGTGTATTGGCCTGACGATATCTCTTCGGAAAACTTACTTGCTACGTCGTATGCGAGGTCAGGGTTGGCCTCGACTCCGATTACACGAAATCCTTTCTTCAAGTAAAATGGCTATCTAATCCATCGTTCACACCAATATCGAAAATGAGATTCTGGTCTACCTGTTTAATCCGGGCGGTCACTTTCCAGTCTTCAAAGGCATTCTTATTATGGAGTGTGTGTTCAAGCGATGAAATTCTATCAGATAAACCTGAAAGATTCTCTATGGCGTCAGTGTGTTTTTGCTCGTTTTGAATGGTATGGCTTAAGATGCTCTGGGTAAAATCATGTGTGGTATAAATTGTTCTGGTGATGCCTCTTAGTTTAGAAATAATATTCCGCACGTTCACACTCCCTGAAAACGAAATCTCGTTGTTTCTTAGAATTACATGCGAGTCATTTCGCCCCAGAGCCAATAAGGATCCGCTGCGTTGACAAACTTTAAACGAATAAGACGAGTTCTTGTCAACTATGGCGGCCCGCCGCCCGCTGTTGCAGTTTTTTTTTTTTTCTTTGCGGGTAAAGAAAAGGCCCCACTAAGGTTTCACTGAACTGGGGCTGCGCTCTTCGGGCATAAGAAACCCCGGCAACGTGCGGTTACCGAGGCTACACCGACCAACCAGTCAGGTCAGAAGGTTGGACAGTGCGTTTCAATACTACGCGAAAACAAAATTAGAAAAACCCCGGAACGACCCGGGGTTGTTTTTCTCACTTGCCGCCCGGCTTCTGGTCGGCAGCTCGCCCACCGCACGAAGATCCATCACTGGCAGTCTGCCATGAATGATCACAGCTGCCAGCCATTGCACTAGAAGAAACTGCTGCAGCAAGCAGCAGGCCCAGAATAACCTGTTTCATGAGTATCCCCAAAAGGCGCAGTAGTTGCGCACCTCATAGAAGCACATTTACTTGCACCGAAGAAGTCAAACTTTAGTTGATCTAATCTGGCTCGCTAGGGCCATCTTTCTTTCCGGACATCTCCATGAACAAAACAACGTTCTTCGCGTATGCGAGGCGCGCGCCTTTTGGCGGGCGTTTGAGCCGAGCGCAGGTCGACGGCACGTCGGCAATTCTGGCTGAAGCTGAGCGCCGAGGCCTGCCTGACGGGCAGACCGCTTATGTGCTCGCAACGGCATTCCACGAGACTGGCGGCAAGATGCAGCCGATCGAAGAAAATCTGAACTACACCAGTGCGGCACGCATCAGACAGGTCTGGCCGTCGCGGTTTGCGTCTGTCGCCGCCGCCCAGCCTTATGTGCGCAATCCGCAGGCCTTGGCTAACAAGGTTTATGGTGGGCGCATGGGCAACGTTGGCGCTAATGATGGCTGGCGGTTCCGTGGGCGCGGACTGGTGCAGATCACCGGACGCGACAATTATAAAAAGTACGGCCTTGGCGATAACCCCGACGCCGCGTTGGAGGACGGCACGGCTGTCCGCATCCTGTTTGACGGAATGATCAACGGCAAGTTCACAGGCAAGAGGCTGGCTGATTACTTTGGCGCCGGTAACGCTAACCCAGAAGGCGCCCGCGCTATCGTCAACGGCAGTGACAAGGCCAGCCTCATCGCTGGCTATTACCGCAACTTCCTCGACAGTCTTGTGGCTGCCCGTGAGATGAAGCCTGCCGTCGCCGAAGACGCCAAGCCTGACGATGTGCCGCTGCTTCATGACAAAACCGTGCAGACGATCGTCGCGGGTACGGGCGGCACACTTGTTACCGGCCTTATCGGCGCGGTGTCGAACCCATGGGCGTTCGCAACTGTCGCGCTCCTGCTGGTCGCAGCAGGCGCGGGCTTCTGGCTCTGGAAAAGCGGTAGGCTCGAACTGAAGAGGGCGGCGGCGTGAGCCTAACAAGGATTGCCATTGAATATGACAGCGACGCGGGAACGGCCACGGTGAGGATCGATAACGGCTCGCAGCAATGGGACAACGCCAAACTCACAGTCTGCGATGCCGTCGAGACGCGCGACGGCTACTTGCTGCCGCTCACAGGGCAGCAGCGCACGCTTATTTTGACGGGAGTGCCAACATGACAAAAGACGAATTTGTGAACTTGATTGCAGACATCGTTGCCAAGGAATTGGAGCGGAACGGGACATAATCATTCGAAAAATTATGCGATCAATTCAGGACTCAGGGCGCCGCGGACTCCGCCGATGACTGGCTCCTATCCCTGCGCTCCAAGATCACAGGCAGGGCCGTGGCAATCGCTGCGGCCCTTGCGATTCTGGCGGGTGCTTACCTCAAAGGCAGGGCGGATAGCGCGACGAGCGCAACCGTCGACCGGCTGAAAGCCGCCAACAAAGCAAGGGAAATCGAAGATGAAACCAGCAAGCTTGGCGGCGGTGATGTTGATGCTGCTCTGTCTCGGTGGATGCGTGACAGCCGGTAGCTACTGCGATGTAGCGCGGCCAGTCCGACCGAGCGTCGAGGACAGCCTGACTGACGGCACGAAGCGCCAGATCCTCGCGGAGAATACAAAACTGGAAAAACTATGCGGGGTGAAGCCGTGAGGGCGCAATGGTGGCTGACGTGCCTGTGGCTGGGTGTGGCAGCAAAGGGGATTATCGGATGACCGGCGCTGAAATCATGGCCGTCGTCGGCTTTATCGTGATGCTAATGGGCTTTCTGTTCGGCCTCTGGAAATACGTCGAAAGCCAGATCGCGAAAGCCGAAACGCGCAATGCTGCGAAAGCGGACGCTGCAACGGCTCTTGCCAGCCTGACGCGGCAGGAGCTTTCCGACTACAAGCTGCGGGCGGCGGAGACGTTCGCCACGAAGGCAGGTATGCAGGAACAGACGTCCCAGATCATGCGGGCCATTGAAAGTGTGGCGCACCGTATCGACGGGCTAACCGAGCGGATTGATAACATCATGGCGACGAGGACGACGACGCGGGGAAGGGGTTAATGCACCCACGGGCGTGGGTTTTAATTCGTCGCCGCTGCCCGCCCAGAATTGCTTGAAGGCTAGAACATTGAGGCAACAACGTTGCATAGTCCTTGAGTCCGGTGAACTCGTCTTTTCGTACAATCGACTTGCCCAGAATGTCGAGCCATTCTGGATTACTATTAAGCAGTTCAATACACCCATCGAGCGTTTCAGCAAAATAGTCGCTAATGCGGCCTTTAGTATTGTGTGAAATTCGAAATGTGCAGGCTAAGTCTAAATCGTTCGCGAAGTCGATTATAGCAAAACGTAAATCGTCGGCGTTATCTTCTTCGTTGGCCTTCAATATAGCACTGGAATGAGAATTTAATTTTTCAAGCAATGAAGTCGTCATTGTTGCATAATTCATCTCAGATGAAAGTGAGAATTGCCTCGCAGTGTATAGCAGTGCTGCAATACTTACAATCAGTGATAGTACAGCAATTAATGGGGAGAGGTAATCAACTTCTCCCCAGTTTATTGTAACGTTTATCATTTCCCATTAGGCTTTGGCGCTGCAGTAGTTGCCGCTGGGGTTGACGACGATGCTGCTTGCATGCGAGATAAATTAGCACCCTTTTCGACCCACTGCCCCTGAGAGGCCGTCTGCAGCTTACTTAGGTTCGCACCATCGAAAACACTTACTCTTTCGACTTTCTTCTCTACCATTATTTCCCCTTTTTCCCTTTGCGCTCGTCTTGGCCGAGTGCGGAAGCGTAAACTGATTTCTGTTCTGCTTTAGTCAATTTGCCACCCGCAAGCCCTTTTGCGGCAAGGGATGACACCTTATCACTCGTGGTTTTTTGGCCATTCCGTTTCACCTGTGTTGGCTGCCCGATCTGTAACCGTAGGTAGCGATAGCTCGCCACTCAATCAATCTGCTAGAATCACTCGCCATAGTCAATATGTAGTTTTATCGATTGTAGATGACACTAGATTTTGTGTTTTGATTGTGAATAACGGGGATAGTCTTTCCTTAAGACTCTCTGCCATTAACACCACATTTATTGAGACATTCCATACTTCCTTTTGCGCCGCTCACCACGGCTACCAACCAAACACGAGGAGACTGTATGTCCCATGACAGACAGGGCGCTATCTCTTCCGACGGCGGCAGCACGAGCTATTACGAACTACCGCCACAAGCGACCGAACTGAACGATCTCATCGAGCACAAAGGCATGTCCTTCGCGCTCGGCAACATCTTTAAGGCTTGCTATCGGTTCGGGGAAAAAGACGCGGCCAGTCGGATGTATGATCTGAACAAAATCATATATTTCGCGGAGAGGCTTAAGAAAGTGGAGGAGAGGCGGGCGGCCTAAAAAAGAACCCCGCAGCGGAATCGCGCGGGGTGGAAGTCATGTCTCATCGGCATTTGAAATTTTAATCAGACGAGAGGAAAAGTAAAGTCCCGACTTCACGCATTGGTTTAAACAGCGAGCGCTCAGAAGAATGGGGCTCGTTGCACGGCGATTGTAAGGAGTATGGCTGCTGGTAAGGCAACCGACATACCAGCCAGCGCGGTCGATGATGCTGTTCGCAGCGATTTGCTTAAATTTGCGGATGTCATTTTTACCCTCCTTTGAGGAGATAAAACACATCGTACCGTGTTCAGTAAACCCGTTTCTAGCAGGGATGAAACTGCAAAAAAGCCCCGCAGCGTGATCGCGCGGGGCTAGATGGAAGGTGTCATATGCCTGCGGTCAAAATTTTATTCAGACGAGACAAAAGTAAAGCCCCGACGCTTTCGGCAGGCGTCGGGGCCGCGCTTGGCAAATGAGGTGCATGTCCTTGCCAGCGCTATCGTTCGAGTGCCCTACATCCCGAACGATCTCAATTCCATTGGTTAGGCCGTATAGTCAGCCCCGCTGCTTCGGCGGCTTTGACGAACGACTCTCTGGCTGTATTTGGCAAGCCCTCCATATCGGCGGGCAAGCCTGCAAGGCTGCTTCGTATTCCGGGCCGTGGGCGTCTTGGGGCCAATCGTTTAGCAAGCATTTCGCTGCCGTCTGCGTATCAGGCACGACACGGTATTTCCCAACACCGTACAGCTCAACGTCAACTGGTTGCTCCCAAGACATGCAAGCCTCCCGAAGAAAAATGCCCTGCCTTAGGGACAAGCCGGGCAGGGCTGCGTCCGCGACGTTTCTAGTGGTGACAGAATTGCGCTGACGCGAGGTGGTATCGATGCATTGCGTGAAACGCCGTCGAAGCAGATTTGTTCCCGCTGTAATCTAGTCTTTGTTGGCTGCCTCCATGTTGGAGTTGGCAGCCGGGAAACTGTCGTTCGGATGGCGGAACTGATATTTTTGATGAGCCAACCGGGCAGCCAGTTCGGTGATGTAGCTGAGGTCGCGAAGCCCGCTCTCATAGAGCATAAGGATTGTGCTAGACAGATCGACGGCAGCATAGTCAAGGTCATCCTCTTCAAGCGTGGCTGCTGCATTCGAATAGCAGCGTCTCATGAAATTCACTTCTTCGAGCGTGTATATACGGCTCGCTTCATTGAAAAAAACGGCATAGTCAGCCTCCCTCCAGTTGTGAACCAAAGTAAAAGCCGTTACGGCGTTAAATCGTGTGATGGTGGTTAATGCATAAAAGCAGAGAAGGTTTCTGAAAAAATTCCAGCATGCATGAGCACGACTTATTCGACCGGATCGATCGACGTTTCTGTGTCATCGCCCAAGTAGCGACTGCTATTCACGTTGGTTGAAACCCGCCAAGCCTGCAGCTTGTTTTCGTTGGCCGGAACCAAAAGATCCTGACGCGGCTCTGCTAGCCAACGCAGCCAGTTTTCTTCGTCAAGAATGACCGGCATACGGTCATGGATTTCACCCATGAACGTGTTTGCCGAGGTCACGATTATCGTGCAGCTCTGGATATTCTCACCTGTCTTGTCGTCGTGCCGGTGTCGTAGAGGCCAGCGAAGGTGAGGGGGCGTTTGTCCTTTGCGGAAATGAACCACGGCTTTTTCTGGCCGTCTTCCTCGGTCCATTCAAAGAAACCGCTTGCGGGTATCAGGCAGCGCGTCCGCTTGAATGCATTCCGGAACATCGGTTTTGTGGCGACGGTTTCGGCGCGGGCATTGAATGTGGCCGGAACGCTCTTCAAATCTTTCTTCCACCAATTCGGTACGAGCCACCATCGCATTTCAGAATAGCTGAGATTGTCTCCGTTCTGTGTGACAACGCCAACCTGTTGCGTCGGGCAGATGTTATATCGTGGCTGGAGGTTACGGGGCGTTGCCGGAACAAGATTGTACATCGCGTGGATCTCAGCCCACGTATAGTTCTGGGTAAATCGTCCGCACATGCACGCCTCCTCGTTACGAAGAGAATAGCGCGGTTATTTCCGCCGTCCAGTGAGCGCGTCTTCGCCCTCCTGCTTGTGTGCGCGACAGAACCAGAGTTGGCCATACGTCGTCTTGTAACCGAACGAACCCCATTCCTTGCAGCCTGTTGCGTCGCAAAGATGCACGAACAAGCTGCCAGCCTTGGCAACGTGTGCGTTGTCGTTCTTGTATCCGCTCATTTGTACCAGCACTTCCCATCATTCCACATATATGGTCGCCGAAATTCCAACCGTTTCGTATCCCGCAATTCTTCAAACATCCGCTTCACGAGGCTTACGGCCTCTCCCTTGTCGTCACATATACCATAAGGCAAGTCCTGAAATGGGCTTCGTGTGCAAACCAAGGCCCACTCCCAAGTGCCTGCGCTCGGGCCAAAGTCGCGTCTCAGGATGCGGCAGAACTCACCCCATTCGGTATAGGCGATGAAATCACCGGGGTGCGTCTCCCCGCCGATGAGCGTTCTACGCCATTTAAGTTGCATCATTTCTCAGGCAGTCCGTAGCTGATGAAGTTGCCAGCCTTGTTCCCGCACTTGCTGCAAACCAGTCGAGGCTCGATCTCTTCGAGCGTTACCCACTCCCCCCGAAACGGGCTGCCATAAGCGGGGCTGTCTTTTCCAGATAATGCCGACAACGCGCACAGCTAAAAAGCGCACCACATTACGCGGGCGCAGTTCACGCAGTACCGTTCGCATTTCACTTCACGAACACCGTCGGCTTCCAGCCACGTGCAAAGCCCATCGACATAGCCAGACTGGCGTACTCGATTTCCTTCACGAGAAAGTCTCTGTCTTTCAGAAGCGCCTCTATTGCAGCCCGCGCATCGCCCTTGTGGTAGGCGAGAACCAGTTCAATTTCGTCTTCGTATTCATTTTCCTGCGCAACCGCGTTCATTGTTCTGCTCCAGTGAAGCAGACACACACGCCACCTAGCGTGTCTGGATTTCATCAGCGCCGCTCGCTGATGTTCCTAAAATGTTCTCATTTGAAATGAGAGTCAATCGCGATCTTGAAGCTGTGGAAAGCCGGTGGATTGTCTGTGGATTTCCTGTGCACTCTGAAAGCGGAAAACGACGACGTTTGTGAGGTGGACGCGGGCAGGGGAAAGGGCTAAGAAAGCGGGGCTTCGGCTCCGCTTTTTACTGCTGCGACCAATCGGGAGTGATGCCGTTCTTCCCCATGATGCCGTAAGTTCCCCTGTATTAATGAACCAAACGCTGAAAATTGCGCAAAGGAATAAGAATACGGATGCTGAGACGGTGATACGCGTTTTCCTAGGGCTCCGTCTCAATAAGAGATAGATGCCTACGCCAACGGCAGCGGATGAAACATAGGCGACGATCATATACAACCCTATCGGGAAAAATGCGGAAGCCGAGTAATGCGACGCGAAATTCTTACTCGGCGATTGGTGCTGGGAGGGCGGAAGAAACCCGTCTGCATCTTTCGAAGCCCCAGCTAGTCCACTTGCCAAGTCTTTCCTTCCGGCTTGGCTAAGCGCTTGTCCAAGATACTGACATTAAGGTTCGACATCAACAGCCGTCGCCTTCGGGTGGCGGCTTTCTATTCTGTCGCTAATTCACTTGGATCAATTATGCGGGAGCCTTCGAGCGGGCGATCTCCGATCTGTGCCACGAGAAATGTAGTAGCTACGGACAGCACTACGAACGTGAGAACCGATACAGAAATGCGCGATACTGGTTTCAGTCGCCCGCTAATCACATAAACAATTGCGCCGACTACACCGGCCAAAACATATCCAAAAATCATCAATCAACTCCAATCCGGCCGAGGTTAGCATCTTTCAGGCGGATTGGTTACGTTTTTCAGCCCCGCCATCGAGCGGGGTTTTTCATATCGAGGAGATGCCAAGGCCATCAATTAGCTCTGGTCGCCCCAGCGTGTTCAACGCTTCCTCAACCGCTCGGCGTTCGTCTATCGGTCCCTGCTGGATCTCCGCAGCAATGGCTTCCAAGGCTTTCATGTCAGCGTCAGCATCGCTGACTTGGTCTTCGATGTGGCAAATAGCGATAGCCAAAGCGGTGGCGAGATGCTGCATTTCACTGACTTCGCTCGACCGCGAAGCTTGGGGCATCTTCGCCTTTCCCTTCCTGCAGAAAGTCCATCAGTTCGCCCATTAGAACCTCGGCGACCGGCTTTATCATACCAAGCTCAATGACACCCTTATCGGTCTTTATACTGAGAATTCCGAGCAATGGGTCTTGATTTAGAACCTTGTATTTAGCGCCCAGCAGTTTGTCGAATTCATATGGCCCAAACTTAGACATTTAATTTCCCTTCGAATGGCATTTCCTGCACATCATAACAGGAAGGCGGGACGTCCTTCCTCTCTTTTTACCCAGCGGCACAACCCGCTGTCACAATTAAAATACAACCAGAAGTAAAGCGTAAGTGAAGTGCGTAGAGTTGGTTTTAGATGCTTCAACTCTACGCAAATGCACGCTGCCTTATCGGTATGCAGCCACCCTACACGGCGATCAATGCCATCGCTCTTTGATAGCTGCAATTCGAGTGAAGATACCATCGGCGCCGTCCCTGAATGGATCGAGGTCTGCGAGGTGCTGTCTTGCCCAATGAAGCCATTCTGAGGCTGGCCGATCGTCTATTTCAATCGACGGGTCGTCCATGCGTCGTTCAATCTCGGCAATAAAGTCAGTCAGAAGATCGTATTGTCGCCAGCCTTTGGCATTCTTTATGAATGTCTGCCAACGCTTGTCATCGATTTCTTTTAGTCTCTGCTGCTCGTATTTCTCATGGCGCTCTCGTTCCCACCGTTCTTCGTCAGCCTTGCATTTTAGTCGCCATTGGCGGGCGGCCTCAACAAGAGGCGGAATATTGGCAACGACATCAGAAATAACTTCACAGAATGTTATGCGATTATCCTCGACCCATTCGGGCTGTTTTCCTGATTTCCACGTTAGCAACTTTACACGTAGAAAATCTGTTGGCTGCAGACTGGGCGGACATTGTTTCTGATAGCGGTCCAACTTTGATCCTTGAAACCACGGAGATTTCTTCATCTTTTCGACAATGCGAAATTCGAGTTCGATATCATCCAGCCGAGCGTTAATATCACCTTGCAACCATGCCGCAGTCAGCACGCAGCCAGACTTCTCGATTGCGTGACAAAAGGTGCTCATCGCCCTTATGCGCCTTATGTCCATTGCGGTGAAATCAGGATGTGGATTGGGATGCGCAGTCCGCCCCTGTTGAATGTATAGCCATATTTCGCGCAGTCTCTCCGATTGTAAATTGACGTAGTCGTTAAAATTCTCCCTGACTAAAGGATGCAACTTTTTTAAGGTCATCCAGACCAGAATCATCCCGGTCTAATGCTACAATCATGGGCTTGATTGGCTTCGATTTGGCTGTTGGATTTTTGCCAGTTAAGCTTTCAGTAGGTCGCGGCAGGGCTATTTTCTTGGCTTTGCAAAACCGGATCAATCGAGGAAGCGTTAATCCAAGCTCTCGAGCAACATCCTCCAAGGGATGATCGGTGACGAGACGCTGCACTTCGTCGGTTGAAACAGAGTACAGCTTGATCGGGTTCTTTTTCATTGCCGCCTCGCTGCTAAGCTGTCTGTAACGGCCTCACAAAGGTTGCGGCACGCTCACCACTCGGACATCAGGAGGGCTAGTTGGTTTCGCAACCTCTGCTGCCTCTCCATTCTCAATGTCAATTACCGCATCATACGGAATACGATATAAGCGCCCCACACGGAAGCATCTCAGCTTTTACGATTAATGAGATCCCGTATGTGTTGAGCGCTGCATTGCCAGCGTGCGGCCAAAGTTTCGGGCGTAAAGGGGATGTTATCTGTGGCCACAGTGGCTAACTCCGATCCAAGCCGACGCATGATAGCATCATTCTGACCGATCTTCGCCGCTTTCTAACAAGGAAACAATAGTGCCGATCGGTTGCCGTGCCCAATGTGCACACGCCCGCTGGAGCAATTTATTCGAATGTGGTGGAGATAAGGAATTTCAAACTCTTCAATCGGTCGTGCGATTGCTTCGATTTCATCGAACCGTCGTTTTACGTTCCGAAATACCGCATCAATTTTGGAAGGGCTGCGGGCAGCAATAGCCACGTCGGACAGCCTCACTAGGTCAGGATCGCATGTTGCAAGGTGATTGAGAGCAATACGGAGGTTTTCTTCTTCTCGCCCACTGCATGCTTCAATTGCCTCTACAAGAGGCAAGAGCAGTGAAACCTCAATCATGAGGGATCGTCGCGGACGCCAGCCACGGATACTCCACGCGAAGCTCACGAATAGCTGTTTCTAAGCTATCGAATATAGAGCCGCTGTCAGTGAAGGCAGCCCAGTATTCAGCGTGATAGTCGTACTCCGGTACATCATCAATCCAGAATTTTTCCGCGGTGTAGCTGATTGCGCCATCAGACCGCTGGAAAAACACTATTCTTGTTTGTTCGTCTGGACTTAATGCTTGATAGAGGACTGTACGCGTCATGGTTGGCGGTTGCGCAGGCGAACGCCGTAGCCGTTGCCATTCTGGTCAATGAAGATGACACCAGCGGCCTCAAGAGCATTGCGAATCGCGTCCACTGTGCGAGGTTGGGCAGCAAGTTCGCCGCGCTGCGTTTCAAGACGCTTGATCGACGGTAACGACACTCCGCATGCGTCAGCAAGTTCCTTTTGTTCCCACCGCAATAACGCTCTCGCCGCTCGCACTTGTTCACTAGTTAACATTTTTAATACCTCAGGTATTGACGATGCCTCAGGAATCGAATAATACCTAGGGTATCAAATTGGCGCAACGCAAACCGCCGATCATAGTTACCAGATCGTTACCTAGGAGACCACAATGCCACGCACACCAGCGCAGGCAGCCGCTAGAGGCTTGCCTAAAGACCCTTTAGAGGCCGCCAGAGAAGTTTTTTCTTCGCGCTGGACGACGCTCTCGGACGGATGGAGAGCGCCATTAGGGTAATGGACATGCTGACCGATAGTACGCCGCAAAATCATGGCGTGGCGGCTTTATTCGACAAGCACCGTGAAATCGATGCCATGGTTAGGCAAGCTTGGCCAATCGTCGTGGGCCGTCCGGGTTGTGTGGTGACAGCATGAGCAAAATCCGCGCACTTTACGTTTTGGCATGTGCTTGCAGCGACGAGGCGAAAAGCCAGTCTGATAAGGTAAATGACGAAATCTGGACGGCTGTTTGGCACCTTAAAGAAGCCATCCTCAATCTCCGCGCGCAGTCACGGGCAGACTTGGACGTCAAAATCGCCATTTGGACTGAGCTGGTCGAGGACCCAATGCGCATCCTCGATTCTCATCAGGAGCATTGGCGCGCGATGATGGCTGACTTTTCACTATTCATGCACGCCGCCGAACACCCTGAGCGATATCCAGAATTAAGGGTGGCGTCATGATCGAAGCAGAGCTTAACGCACGAGTTGAAGATGCAAGGTCCGAGCTCTTCATCCTGACGCTCCTTGTCCGAGATGGCATTGAAAATGGCTTCAATAACAATGCTCTTGAGCTGCAAAGCTCGCGCGCTGAAGACGCGCTCGAAGCAGTTAAGGAGATATCGGAATGATCGACCTAGCCTCTTTCGTATTTGGCGTCGTCAGCGGTGTCATAGGCTCTTGGGCTGTCATAGCCGTTATCGTCTACACCGACCCGCACAGGCGGTGACAAGTTTGCCCGCGTATCGGTCCCGCCTTCTAAGCGGGTAGCCGTAATGGATGATGCAGGTTCGATTCCTGCGGCGGGCTCCAATATCCCGGTCACCAGCCGGGAAGGTAATGTGAACTTTTGCACATTACTGCCACAACACGAGGAGACCCATCCGGCCTCACCAGCCGGGTCAGCAGTATGCATTTTATGCATACTGCTTCCAAAACACGAGGAGACAGACCCCTGCCAAAATTGGGCGGGGGTAGCCCCGACCGGCCATGGCGCTGGCGTAAACCATCCGGCGGTCATCGGTCGGGCGAGAATCTAAATGGATCATGCGCCATCCATGTTCCACCGAATCCCCGCCAATGCTGGGAAAACTGCGGAAAACCCCGTAAACGTGGGAAAACGCATGGCGCATGACTTTCTAAGCCTGTGCGTCAGCGCATTGCGCTAGTTCTTTGAATTTGTTGGATGATTTTGGTGCCCCAGAGAGACTCGAACTCCCGACCCCTGATTACAAATCAGGTGCTCTACCAACTGAGCTATAAGGGCACTTGCGCCCGATTAGCACAAATGCAGCGCGTGTAAAACGAAAATTCATCGCTAGCAGGTCATGGCAACCGGGTTTTTCATGTGATAGCCAATAGCGGGTTGGGGAAAAAGTGGCAGCCTTGTCAGAGTTGGCCAGATTCGGGACTGTAAATATGGAAGATAAATCGCTCGCGCTGCATTTTCTGTCGTCGGGAACCGAAGAATCACTTGTCGCACAAAAGAACTCGTTGCCCGCTACGGTCACGTGGCTGCTGAAGATGCCGATATCATCGTTGCGCTTGGCGGCGATGGAACCATGCTTCAGGCGCTTCGCGATTTCATGAACAGCGGCACGCCGATCTATGGCATGAATCGCGGCTCTGTTGGCTTCCTGATGAACGAATTCAGCGTGGATGACCTGCCGGAGCGCATTCTGGCCGCGCAGATGGAAACCATTCGCCCGCTTGTCATGGTCGCCGAAACAGAATCCGACCAATCATTCGAGGCTTTGGCGATCAACGAAGTTTCCCTTTTCCGTCAGTCCTATCAGGCTGCGAAGATTCGGATAACGATTGACGGCAAGGTGCGTCTGGACGAACTCGTCTGCGATGGTGTGATGGTCGCGACGCCTGCAGGTTCCACCGCCTACAATCTTTCAGCACAAGGTCCCATTCTGCCGCTTGAAGCGCCACTTCTGGCGCTGACTCCGGTGAGTCCCTTCCGTCCGCGCCGTTGGGGTGGGGCGCTATTGCCGAAGCACGTAACCGTTCGCATGGATTTGTTGGAAACCGAAAAACGCCCGGTCAATGCGGTCGCGGACAATAATGAGGTCAAATCGGTCAGGGCTGTTACCGTGCGGGAAGCACCGAACAGCCGGTGGCCATCCTCTTTGATCGAAATCATTCCGGGACGAGCGCATCCTGACAGAACAGTTCAGGCATTAGTTTCAGCGTATAAGTGGCGCGCAAATTCAGCTGTGCAAATGCTCTTTAGCTTTTGATAATTTGAGTAAATTTGTTCAAGTTCCGCTTTGATTTCGATTGTTGCAGCACAATTAAAGCAATTTGATATCTTTCGATGGTATTTTAGTTGACTTTTTGCAAGCTGTGGACGTAGGCGATGCTGCAAGAAAACGCATATTGCGTTGCAGACGCCTTATTCTGCCTTGGTTCCTGCGCCCGATGACGCGGCTGCAATGACAGGATGGGTGGAAATCATTTCCAAACCAAGAGAGCTGCGCCTCCATTGACGACATTTGCCGAACTCGGTCTTTCCCCGAAAGTGCTCGCTGCTGTAGAAGCGGCGGGATATTCTGCGCCTACACCCATTCAGGCAGGAGCCATTCCTCCAGCCCTTGAACGCAAGGACGTTCTCGGGATCGCGCAGACGGGAACCGGAAAGACGGCTTCTTTTGTTCTGCCGATGCTTACGCTTCTGGAAAAGGGCAGGGCACGGGCTCGTATGCCGCGTACGCTCATTCTGGAACCGACCCGTGAACTCGCAGCTCAGGTTGAGGAAAACTTCACCAAATATGGTGTCAATCATCGGTTGAACGTTGCTCTTCTAATCGGCGGTGTTTCGTTCGATGAACAGGAGCGCAAGCTGGAGCGCGGTGCCGATGTTCTCATCGCAACCCCGGTCGCCTGCTCGATCATTTCGAGCGCGGCAAGCTACTCCTAACCGGTGTTGAAATTCTCGTCATCGATGAAGCCGACCGCATGCTCGACATGGGCTTCATCCCGGACATCGAGCGTATCTGCAAGCTCATCCCGTTTACGCGTCAGACGCTGTTCTTCTCGGCCACCATGCCGCCGGAAATCACCAAGCTGACCGAACAATTCCTGCATTCGCCAACGCGCATTGAAGTTGCAAAGGCCTCGTCTACGGCCAAGACTGTGGCCCAGCGTCTGGTGAAATCCAGCAAGAAGGATTGGGACAAGCGCGCGGTTCTGCGTGATCTCATCCGCGCTGAAGGTGATACGCTCAAGAATGCAATCATCTTCTGCAACCGCAAGAAGGACGTGTCTGAGCTTTTCCGCTCCTTGACGCGGCATGAGTTCAATGCGGGTGCCTTGCATGGTGACATGGATCAGCGTGCACGCATGACCATGCTGGCGAATTTCAAGGAAGGCAAACTGCAACTGCTGGTCGCTTCCGATGTGGCAGCGCGCGGCCTCGATATTCCTGATGTGAGCCACGTTTTCAATTTTGATGTTCCTATCCATTCAGAAGATTATGTTCACCGCATCGGCCGTACCGGTCGTGCGGGACGTTCCGGTAAGGCATTCACCATCGTAACGCCTTCGGACACGAAATATCTGGCCGCTATCGAGAATATGATCGGCGAAAATATCGAATGGCTCGATGGCGATCTGTCGACACTGCCGGCTTCTGATGAGGCAGACGATCAGCGCAAGGGCAGGAACGCGCGCGGCAAGGGCAAGGATGCCAAGGGTAAGGAAAAGCCGAAAGACAAGGTAAAGGCAAAGCCTGCCGAAACTCTTGATCCTGCCGAACAGCCGCAGCCTGTGATCGAAGCCACCGAACGCCGCGATGCGATCCGCGCTTCCAATGACGAGCGCCGCGGCAAGCCGCAGCACGAACAGAAGCGCCGTCGCGATCGTGACGATGACGGCCCGGCGCCTGTTGGTTTCGGCAACGACATTCCGGCCTTCATGCTGATTCCGACCGGGATCTGACAGAAGCGGTAGGGCAATGACCAATCGGCTACGAAGCTAACGCTTCGTAGCCGATTTCTTTTTGGGCTTGGTTTTTTCGCTTCGTAGCGCCGCATCATATGCAAGGCGCGCCCAGTGCGTCATAATTTCGGGATCGTCGAAAGCCTCGCTTGGAACGCTCCAGTATGGCATTGCGATGGGATCGCCGCCCTTGCGACCTTCATAGGTCCACTGGGTTGCGCCTGCGTCGATAAAATCCGGGATAGTTATTTCGTCAGCCTTGAAGAGCAACTCGTCGCGAACGACGAGCGCAAAGATCAGGCCCTGATGATAAATGCCCTTGCCCCCAAACATGCGGCGGATACTGATGGGGCCGAAGTTCTGCAACAAATCGCGAAGAGCTTCGTCATCCATTAGCTGGCGGACCTTGTCTTGAGTTAGGCTGCGCCCTGCATCTGGCGAAGGCTCTCTGGGGAGGCAGCCTTGATTTCGACGGATTCGCCACAGCCGCAAGCCGATGTCTGGTTCGGGTTGTTGAAGACAAAACCCGTCCGCAGCGTCGTTACTTCAAAATCCATCTGGGTGCCGAGCAGGAAAAGAACGGCTTCAGGCGCGATGAAGACTTTCGCGCCATCCTTCTCGATCACATCGTCGCCTGCCTTGGCTTCGGTAACGAGATCGATGGTGTATTCCATTCCGGCGCAGCCACCTTTTTCACACCCACCCGGATACCAAGAGCGCCGTCCCGCGATGCGATGATCTCGCGAACGCGATCAGCTGCCTTGTCAGTTAGCGTCATGACTGCGAAACGGCCCATTTTCTCTCTTCCGGTATCGTGCTGGCATATGGACGAAGAATCGTCCAATCGTGTCGCAACAGGCTGAGTTTCCTCTGCGCCTGCCACGTTTTCACTATAGTTAGTGTTGTAACATCATTACTGCAATACACCAAATCGGGAGCGCCCCCGACGCGCTCCGCAAAAACTTTGCTGGGAAGAGGAGAAGCGAATGTCGAATGACCGGATGAAACCTCTGATGCTGGCTGCTGTGATCGGCTTTCTGGGCACGGGGTTGGCTGGCTTTTCGGACGGAAGCGCTCTGGCGCAAAATCGGCCGAAGGCCGCGCCCGAAGAAACGCCGAGAAACGTTCAGGAAAAGCATGACAACGCTTCCAAGCCTGTGGAGGAAACCGAGCCTTCCGAGCAGACGCAGGATGCTGCCGGAGGCGTGACAGTTCCGGATTATCGCGACGATCGCTCGACGCCACAGGCTCTGATTGAGTCCTATTACAATGCGATCAACCGCAAGGAATATACCCGAGCCTACGGTTATTATTCCGAGGAAGGGCGTGAGCCGGACTTCAAGACCTTTGTTAAAGGCTATGAGAATACCAAGAGCGTGCAGGTCGCGCTGCGCAAGACTGATCCCGATCCGGGCGCCGGACAGATCTACTGGAGCCAGCCACTGGCCATCGAAGCCGAAACGGCGGATGGCAAGAAGGAAGTCTTTACAGGCTGCTACACGATTCACCTCACAAATCCGAGCATGCAGGAAGAGCCGCCATTCAAGCCGATGCAGATCATGACAGGGTCTTTGACCAAGTCACCTCTGGAATTGGAAAAGAGCGTGCCAGAGACCTGCGAAGCGCCATAAGAAGAAAGGTAGAAAAGCCCTTGACCTTACCATGATGGGAAGCCTCATCTTATGTTCAGTCTGAAAGGAGTGACTGAGTTGATGAAGTTTTCCATTCCCAAGATGAAGTGCGGCGGTTGTGCCGATAACATTACCGTCGCACTGCGCAAGCTCGATACAACTGCGCCAATCGAAATCGATCTCGACAACAAAGAGGTTGAATTCGACAGCACGGTTTCACAGGATGCTGTGCTTTCTGCACTGGCGGCAGCCGGTTATCCGGCATCGAACGCTCAATAATGTGATTTCAGAGGTGCTTGTTTCAAAGCGCTGCGAGCGATAGAGCCCGTCCCGAAAAGTGTGAAACGGTTTCGGGCAGGCTATGTGTTAAAACAGACGCAGAGATGCCGGGAAGCGGAAAGTTTTCCGGCATTCTCATATCCAGATGCCGACGACTGTAGTGGGTATCAGTGAGCATAAATGCCGCAAATGCTGTGTTTCATTGACTGGACCCGCGATTTTTGCCACATCAACGGCAAATCTCGTTTATGGTGCTCTTTGTGCGTCCAAAAGGATGCACGGGGCTCCAATGGCATGAAACATCGCATTCCGCGACAAGGAAGGGTTTAGGGCTATGGCAGCCGATTTCGGGATCTTCGCACAAAGATGGTCGACAACCAGATCCGTACGACGGACGTAACCGATCTGGCGGTTATCGATGCTTTCCTGACCGTCCCGCGCGAGGCTTTCGTTCCCGCAGCCCGTCAGGTTCTCGCCTATATCGATGAAGACCAGCTTCTTGAAAGCGAAGGCAAGCAGCCGCGCTATCTCATGGAACCTTCGCCTTTCGCCAAGCTCGTGCAACTCGCACGCATCAAGAACACCGACGTGGTTCTCGATGTCGGCTGCGGCACCGGATATTCGGCAGCCATCCTTTCCCAGCTCGCTGGTTCGGTGATCGGTCTGGAAAGTGATTCCTTATTGTTGGCTGCTGCGACTGCCCGTCTTGCTGAATTCGGCTATGACAATGTTGTGATCGTTTCAGGCGAACTGCAGACAGGTTATCCGTCAGAAGCCCCTTACGATGTGATCGTTATTGAAGGCGCAGTCGATTTCGTTCCGGACGCACTTCTCAGCCAGTTGAAGGACGGCGGACGCCTCGTTGCCGTTGAAGGCAGGGGAATGCCGGAGTTGCGCGGATTTACGTTAAAGAAAATGGTGTTGCATCGGGACGTGGTGTGTTCAACACTGCGGTTCGTCTGCTGCCGGGATTCGAGCGCGTTGCGCAGTTCGAATTTTAATTTTAGTGGATGATACAATTCTGCAACGCTGCGGAATTTGTTTGTGCAAGCTCTGGCGGGGGCAATGGAAATAACCGATTTTAGAGGTTATTAGGATTTGCCCGAACCGATCGGTTCGATAGTTGGATTCGTTTGTTCTTAATATGAGGTACCCGGTGTTCAAAACGTGCAAAGGACTGGTAGCGGCCGCAGCATTGTTGTCTGGCACCATTTTAACGGGGCAGGCGGCGTTCTCGGAGACGTTAACCGGCGCTCTCGTGAAGGCCTACAAGAACAATGCTAACCTGAACTACTCCCGCGCAGGCGTCCGCGTCACGGATGAAGGTGTGGCCATTGCCAAGTCCGGTTATCGTCCGCAGATTACCGGTTCTTATAACGTAGGGCGTGGCAAGACACCTTCAAGTCAGGGTTATCGCACAACAGGCACGTTCGGCATAGAGCTGAACCAGATGCTGTTCGATGGGTTTCAGACCAAGAACAATGTCGCCGCCGCAGAAACGCAGGTCTTCGCCCAGCGCGAAAACCTGCGTAACGAAGAGCAAAACAGACTCTATGAGGCGGTAACGGCCTATATGGATGTCTATCAGGCTCGCCAGATCGCTGTTCTGCGTGAACGCAACCTTGCAGCCCTGAACGAGCAGGTTCGTGCGGCCCGTGCCCGTCTCGACGTAGGTGAAGGTACGCGTACCGACGTTGCGCAGGCAGATGCCAGCCGTTCGACGGCTGTAGCGGCGTTGAATTCTGCCCGTGCGGATGTCAAGTCGGCAGAAGCAACCTATGTGCAGGTTATCGGCGTTCAGCCGGACAGGCTTGCGACTGCAGCCGCAGCCAAGAACCTGCCGAGCTCGCCAAATCAGGCTTTCTCCATTGCGACTGCCGGACACCCGGGCATTCTTGCCACCCAATATGCCGTTAATGCCGCTGGATATAACGTGAAGGCCAAGGAAGGCGCTCTGCTTCCGTCCGTCGGCCTTACGGCAAGCGCCAGCCACCTTGATACTTATTCCGGCGAGGGCGGCTCGCAGACCGATGGCAACTCGGCGTCCATCGGCGTCGGTGTCAGTATCCCTATCTATACCGGTGGCCGTAGTTCGGCTCAGGTTCGCCAGTCAAGGAACAGCTCGGTCAGGCTCGCATTGAAGTTGACGTCGTTCGCGATCAGGTTCGTCAGGCTATCGGCTCTGCATGGTCGCAGCTTGAAGCAGCCCGCGCATCGGTCAAGGCAAATCGTGACGGCATTTCCGCCGCACAGCTTGCTCTCGACGGTGTCATCGAAGAGCGCAAGGTTGGACAGCGCACGACGCTGGACGTTTTGAATTCGCAAAACGATCTGATCAATGCACAGATCGCCCCTGGTCGAATCCGAGCGTAACGTTGTTGTCGCCAGCTATGCTCTTCTCAATGCGACCGGTCGCATGACTGCCAGCCAGATGGGCTTGCAGGTCGCTCAGTACAAGCCGGAAGAACATTACGAAGCCGTCAAGGACAAGTGGTTCGGTCTGCGCACGCCGGACGGTCGGTAATTGCTTGCAAGCATAGTGAGAATTGAAAAGGCGCCTTCGGGTGCCTTTTTGTTTACTCTCGATCTGTTTTTTGCGACGTCAGCAATTCTTAACAAATCCATAAAGCTGTGAGTTTGATCCAGCTTGCCTTGGCCGGGGATTCTCAAACGGATGATCGTCCGCTACCCTTAATCCATTGATTCTCTGTCTTTTGCAGACAATGTCGCAATACAGGAAAGCGGATAGTAGCCATGGCACAGACATCCAGCGCAGCGCGTGAACCATCGATGGAAGAGATTCTCGCTTCCATCCGCAGGATCATTGAAGATAGCGATGTCACCCGCCAGCCAGCGCCGGTGGCAACGGCATCTCCGGCTCGTGGAGAGGTTGCCGAATTCCGCCGTCCAGTCACCGAGCTGCCCGTTGCACAGCCTGAAAAGCCTGCAATGATGCGCAACGTGTTCCGGGACGAACCGACGTTGCGCGGTCCGATTGGCGAACCGGCGCAGGCAGCACCAGAGCCTGAAATCGAAGCCGATGACGAGGATGAAGTTGTCCTCAATGCGGAGAACGATGATCATTCCGACGCCAAGGCTACGTCATCCTTGGAACTGCCTGCCGAGGCGGAGATATCTCTGGAGGAAATCGACTTTTCCGTCGAGGCGGAAATTGCCGAAGCAGTCGATGCGTTGCTCGAACCTGAACTCGATACGGACATGGAGCAGGAGCCTGCAGATATAGCCGAGCCGGAAATCCCGGTTCAGCCCGAGGCGGTAGCGCCAGTTACTGAGCCCGTTGCAAAGATGCAGCCTGCTGCTCATATGCTGTCGCAGATTGCCGAACGTCAGGTAGCTGCCGCATTTCAGGATTTGAACCATGCGGTTCGGGCCGAGCCGCGCCGTTCATTCGATGATATTGCTGCGGAACTGTTGCGCCCTATGCTGCAGGATTGGCTCGACAATAATCTGCCGACGCTTGTTGAGCGGCTTGTCCGGGAAGAAATCGAACGTGTGGTGCGTGGCGACCGATAAACGGTATCGAGCTGATCCATTGAAATGTTCCCGTCTGTGCAGCAGGCGGGTTTTCACTTTAAAAGTCCGAAAGTGGCGCTGTCACTTTTTAAAGTGATTTGTCAGCTGTTAGTTGCTATTGAGCCTTCAATCCATTCATCGCGCATAAAGACCGGATAATTCCATGCTTGAGAAGACCTATGACGCCGCGGCGATAGAGCCGAAAATTGCTGAACGCTGGGAAGAAGCGGGTGCATTCAAGGCGGGTGCAGGCGCGAAGCCGGGAGCCGATCCGTTCGCTGTGGTTATTCCTCCGCCGAACGTTACCGGATCGCTGCATATGGGCCACGCGCTCAACAACACGATCCGGGACATTATGGTTCGCTTCGAGCGTATGCGCGGCAAGAACGTGCTGTGGCAGCAGCGGCATGGACCACGCGGGCATTGCAACGCAGATGGTTGTCGAACGCCAGCTGGCTGAACGGCAGGAGCCAAATCGTCATGCCATGGGCCGCGAGAAGTTCATTGAGCGTGTCTGGCAGTGGAAAGCCGAATCCGGCGGGATGATTTCCAACCAGTTGCGCCGTCTCGGCGCCTCGTGCGACTGGTCACGCGAGCGCTTCACCATGGACGAAGGACTGTCGCGCGCGGTTCTGGAAGTTTTCGTCTCGCTGTACAAGCAAGGTCTCATCTATCGCGACAAGCGTCTGGTCAACTGGGACCCGAAGCTGCTGACGGCAATTTCCGACATCGAAGTCGAGTCGCGCGAAACGAAAGGTCATCTCTGGCATTTCCGTTACCCGCTTGAGAACGTTCCATTCGATCCAGAGAATCCGCATACCTACATCGTCGTTGCGACGACGCGACCGGAAACCATGCTTGGCGATACCGGCGTTGCGGTCAATCCGAAGGACGAGCGCTACCACGCTCTGGTTGGCAACGATGTTGTGCTGCCGCTTGTTGGTCGCCATATCCCGATTGTTGCAGACGATTACGCTGATCCGGAAGCCGGTTCGGGCGCGGTCAAGATTACGCCCGCGCACGATTTCAACGATTTCGAAGTGGGCAAGCGGAATGAGCTGCGCGCTATCAACATTCTGACGACGAATGCGTCGATAACGATCAAAGACAATGTTGATTTCCTCGAAGGGTTGCAGCTGACGCCGGAATTGAAGGCGCTGATCCACGAACTTGAGGGACAGGACCGTTTTGCAGCCCGCAAGCGCATCGTCGAGCTGATGGACGAGCGCGGTTATCTGGAAAAGATCGAGGATCATACGCACGCCGTCCCACATGGTGATCGCGGTGGCGTTCCGATCGAGCCTTATCTGACTGACCAGTGGTATGTAAACGCTGGCGAACTGGCCAAGCCAGCAATGGCAGCGGTGCGCGAGGGCAAGACAAAGATCGTCCCGGCGAATTGGGAAAAGACCTATTTCGACTGGATGGAAAACATTCAGCCATGGGCGGTTTCACGCCAGCTCTGGTGGGGACACCAGATACCGGCTTGGTACGGTCCGGATGGCCAATACTTTGTCGAAAAGAGCGAAGAGGAAGCGAAAGCCGCCGCACGCGCTCACTATGGCGAAGACGTTGCGCTTGAGCGCGACACTGATGTTCTCGATACGTGGTTCTCGTCGGCGCTTTGGCCGTTTTCGACGCTCGGCTGGCCGGACAAGACACCGGAACTCGCAACCTATTATCCCACCAGTGTTCTGGTTACGGGTTTCGACATTCTGTTCTTCTGGGTTGCCCGCATGATGATGATGGGCCTCCATTTCATGGAGGAAATCCCGTTCCATACCGTCTATCTGCATGCTCTCGTTCGTGACAAGCACGGCGCGAAGATGTCGAAGTCCAAGGGCAACGTCATAGATCCGCTGGAGCTGATGGATGAATATGGCGCCGACGCGCTGCGGTTCACCCTTGCGATCATGGCGGCTCAGGGCCGCGATGTTAAGCTCGACCCGGCGCGAATTGCGGGCTATCGCAATTTCGGCACCAAGCTCTGGAACGCAACGCGTTTCGCCCAGATGAATGGCGTGAAGCGTGATGCCGGTTTCAAACCGGAAAACGCCAAACTTGTCGTCAATCGCTGGATTCTGACGGAACTGACCAACGCAACGCGGGCCGTGACGGAAGGTATCGACACCTATCGCTTCAATGAGGCTGCAGGTGCTGCCTATCGCTTTGTCTGGAACCAGTTCTGCGATTGGTATCTGGAACTTCTGAAACCGATCTTCATGGGCGACGATGAAGCTGCGAAGGCAGAAGCGCAAGCCACGGCAGCCTATTGTCTGGACCGGTCTACAAGCTCCTGCATCCGTTCATGCCTTTCATGACCGAAGAGCTCTGGACCCTGACTGCAGGCGAGGGACAGAAGCGCGATACAGTGCTGGCGCTGGCTGCCCGGCCGGAACTGTCGTTCGAGGACGAGGAAGCTGCGGCTGACATCAACTGGCTTGTTGATCTCGTCACCGGCATTCGTTCTGTTCGTGCGGAAATGAATGTGCCTGCCGGTGCTATTGCCCCGGTTGTCGTGCTGGATGCCAATGCGACAAGCACAGAACGGTTTGCCCGTCACGACGCTGCCGTCAAACGCCTTGCCCGTGTGGAGAGCGTCTCGTTCGAAGCACAGGCTCCCCAAGGGGTCGGCCCAGATGCTGCTCGGTGAGACGACAATCTGCATCCCGCTTGGCAAGCTGATCGATCTCAAAGCTGAAGCTGCACGTCTCGCCAAGGAAGCTGGCAAGATTGCAGCTGAAATGGATCGTATCGAGAAGAAGCTTTCCAACGAAAAATTTGTCGTGAACGCGCGCGAGGAAGTTGTTGAAGCGGAGCGTGAGCGGTTGGCTGAACTGAAGGAATCGGCGCAGCGTGTGGCAACTGCTGAATCACGCATCCGTGATGCAGGCTGATTTGACCTGACGTAAGAAAACGATTCTCTATCGAATCAAACGCCCGGCAGCGCATTTCACTGTCGGGCGTTTTTATGCGCTCTGATAGGGTTTAGGCTCGTTTCAAGGGTTGGAACGGCAGATCGAACTCTGGTTTCGATTGTTTTCGACCAATGTTGCGCTTTCGCAACAAGGCGAAAAAGAGGCCGAAAATTGGCCAATTTGGACCTGTTTTGCCATGTGTCGGGCGATTTCTGCTAATGAAGCGACACGATATTTGATGTTTTAGCCATTTTTGACGAATGCTTCGAAAGTACGAGGAAGCTAATCCAAATTAATGTATCTTGCGGCCTGAATCCTTCCTGAATTACGTTTCCGTCAACGTTAATACCGTTGCTGTGTGGGAGGACATAATGAGTGTACAGCGCGTAAAATGGCAGGAACAGTCGCGGCTCTCCTCGGAAGCGCGGTTGCTGCCAATGCAGGTGGCTTTGAGCGTAGCTCGCAGGATTTCGACATTCTCTTCGAAAAGGGCAATGCTGTCGAAGCTGGTGGAACTTTTGTGGCGCCGCAGCGTAAGCTGAAGAACATCCGTGGTTCGCGGGTAGGTGCAGCCACCGGCGGTATCAATCCGATCACGAGACAGCCTTATGAAACAAGCGTCGATGAAGCAAAGAGCTATTGGGTTCCCAAGGCTTCGGCAAAGTTCGACCTGACCGACGACCTTGCCTGTGCAGCGCAGTATCGTCAGCCTTGGGGAATTCATACCGACGTTGGCGTTGATACGGTTCGTATGTTCACCGCAATCGATCAGAAGATTTCTTCGAACGATTACGGCGTGAACTGTTCGTATCGTTTTGCAGCTGGTGAAAAAGCTATTTCCGTATCCTCGGCGGCGTGAGCTATCAGGAGCTCAAAGGCGAGCAGACCAAGATGATACCTCCCGGTTCCGCATTCGGTGGCACCTTCCGTATCGGTTCTCTGGATGTTGAGGATGAGGCAGTGGGCTGGCGTCTGGGCGCTGCCTATGAAATTCCAGAGTATGCGATGCGCGCGACGTTGGTTTATCAGTCCAAGCTCAAGTATAATCTTGAAGGCACGATTGACAATCTGGCGATTGTCGGCGGTCGTGGTATCCCGATCAATGTTGAAAGCGATGTTGATACACCACAGTCGGTCGAATTCAAATTCCAGACCGGTATCGCTCCAGACTGGCTTGCTTTTGGCTCGGTCAAGTGGACAGATTGGTCATCCATAACACAGGTGGATTTCAACGCATCTGACAACAATGTCACTCGCAAGGGTACCACGATCACCAGTCTGAATCTGTATTATCAGGACGGCTGGACGGTTAGCGGTGGCGTTGGCCACAAGTTTAATGATCAATGGTCGGTGGCCGGTACTGTTACACGGGATCGCGGAACCAGCACGGGCCTGACCTCGCAGACCGACGTCTGGCTGTTTGGCCTTGGTACCAACTACAAGCCGAACGAACAGTTCGAAGTTCGTCTGGCGGGTGCCGCCGGTTGGCTGTCTTCGGGTGAACTCGACGATACGGTCGTCAACGGTAAGCCAAACCTAACTGGCTCCAAAGGCGAGTTCGGTAACGACTTCGTCGGTGGTCTTTCGCTTACTGCAAAGGTCAAGTTCTAAGCTCGACAGATAACAAACGAAAAGCCCGGCATTGCCGGGCTTTTTGTTGGGACCTGCTTGTCTCAGGACTGTTCCAGCCGCGCGAGCAACGATGATGTGTCCCAGCGGTTGCCACCGATCTTCTGTACTTCCTTATAGAATTGGTCCACCAGTGCTGTAAGCGGCAAAAGTGCTCCATTACGGTCAGCTTCCTCAAGGCAGATGCCAAGGTCTTTGCGCATCCAGTCGACGGCAAAGCCGAAATCATATTTGCCCTCGTTCATGGTGCCGGACCGGTTTTCCATCTGCCAGGAGCCAGCCGCGCCTTTCGAGATTACCGAAATCAGCTTTTCAATATCGAGGCCAGCCTTCTTGCCGAAATGGATACCTTCTGCCAACCCCTGAACGAGACCAGCAATGCAGATCTGGTTGACCATCTTGGCAAGCTGGCCTGAGCCGACCGGCCCCATGAGGCCGACCATACGTGCATAAGCATCGATAACAGGCTTTGCGCGCTCGAAAACGGCCTCAGGTGCGCCGACCATGACAGTTAGTACACCGTTTTCAGCGCCGGCCTGACCACCAGAAACGGGCGCATCAATGAAATGAAAGGCGCGCTTTTGTGCTTCGATATCCAGTTCACGAGCAACCTCAGCAGAGGCTGTCGTGTTGTCGATGAATATCGCGTTCTTCTTCATGGTTGAGAAAGCGCCGTCCGGGCCGATGGTCACGCAACGAAGGTCATCATCGTTGCCGACGCAGGCAAAAACAAAATCCGCATCGCGCACGGCTTCGGCTGGTGTTGCGGCAAAGCTACCACCGAATTCCTTGGCCCATTTTTCGGCCTTTGCTGTCGTGCGGTTATAAACCGTGACGTCGTGACCGCCCTTGTTCTTGAGGTGAGCTGCCATGGGATACCCCATGACGCCCAAGCCCAGAAAGGCGACTTTAGCGGGTGTCGTCATTCGTTTATTCCTCTGGATAATTCTAGAAATCAGGTGAGAGGCGTCATAACAGCCGCCTGATAGGCCGGACGCTGTTTGAGGCGGCCATACCAGTCTTCAAGGTGCGGGAGAGAGGGGCGCTCAATCGGAAACTCAAACCGGGCATAGGCGTAGCAACCGGTGGGAATGTCGCCGATGCCAAAATTCTCGCCCGAGAACCAAGGCGTTTCCTTGAGACCTTTATCGGCAATCTGCATCGAATGCGCAAGACCCTGAAGACTATGTTCCAGAATGACTGGATCGCGTTCGGCTTCCGGCAGCCGGATCAGATGCTTCATGACGTTGCTAAAATTGGTGTAGAAGGATGCAGAAGCCCAATCCATCCATTTTTCGGCCTGTGCACGCTTGGCCGGATCTTCGATCCATAGCGTGCCTTTGCCGTAAGCTGCCGCGAGATACCGCGTGATGGTATTGGATTCCCATAACACTGTGTCGCCGTCTTCCAGCAGTGGGATCAGCCCATTCGGATTGCGTGCGAGGTAAGCCGGATCTTTCAATCCACCGAACTGGCCTCCTAAGTCTATCTGTTCATAGTCGAGATTGAGTTCGCGCGCCGTCCAGAGCGCCTTCTTCACATTCGTGGAATTGATACGACCCCAGATTTTTCAGCATGACTCAACCTGTTACATTACTGTGTGAAGCTGCATTCTAAACAGATCGCCCCGGAAGCTGCAAGGCTGCCGGGGGCGATATTTTTGTTTTTGCCGGTTTAGTGATCTCTAGCGAATGAGATGGCGGGTCAGCCTTCGTTCGAGGAAATCCCAAACGTGCCGCAGGCATTCGACGATAAACAGATAAATGACTGCAGCCCAGAGATAAGTCTGGAAATCGAATGTCCGCGAATAGGCGCGGCGCGTCTCACCCATCAGGTCAAGCACGGTAATGATAGCTACAATCGCCGAGCCCTTGATCATCAGGATGATTTCGTTGCCGTAAGGACGCAACGCCACAATGAGCGCCTGCGGAAGAATAACTTTCCAGAACGTCACACGCTTCGAAATGCCGAGTGCCGCAGCGCCTTCCCATTGGCCCAGCGCCACGCTCTGGATAGCGCCGCGGAGGATTTCAGCCTGATAGGCCGCTGTGTTGAGCGAAAACGCCAGAATGGCGCAATTCCACGCATCGCGAAAAAACACCCAGAGCCCGATGCTTTCAAGAAAAGGACGGAACGTGCCGAAGCCGTAATAGATAAGGAATGTCTGCGCCAGCAGCGGCGTGCCGCGGAAGAAATAGACATAGCCGAAAGCAATTCCCCGCAGCCACCGACTGTTGGACATGCGCGCGACAGTGATCGGCAGCGAGAGCAGGGCGCCTATGACAATCGATACGGCAACCAGTTTCAGCGTTATCAGAAGCCCGGACCAGTAGCGTGGCCCATAGGTTTCAAACAGATCGATACGCCATGCATTGTAGAGATAGATCGCAAGGCCGGCGAAAAGAAGGAACCAGAACGCAACGATGATATGGCCGGCAATGCGCATCCGCGTCCATTGCTTGACAACGGGTGGCGGAGCCATCGCGGGAATTGTCGTAGTGGAAACAGTCTGGCTCATATTATGCACCTCGCGACCGGTTGGCGCCCGCATCAGCCCAGCGGGCAATGCGATTGATGAAGTAGGACGAGATGATTGCGAGAACCAGATAGAGCAGGCAGGCTATACCGAAGAACAGAAATGGTTCTTTGGTTACGCGTGCTGCAATGGAGGTTTGCCGCAGAATATCGGACAATGTGATGACCGAAACCGGGGATGTGTCCTTGAGCAGTACCAGCCACAGATTGGCGAGGCCGGGCAGGGCGATGCGGATCAACTGCGGCAGGATGACCTTGCGCATGGTCTGCCAGTGCGACAGGCCAACTGCATAACCGCCTTCATACTGCCCGTGCGGAATTGCGCGAAACGCCGAAAGGAAGACTTCGCTCGAATAGGAGGAGAAGACGAAGCCCAGCGCAACCATACCGGCGCCGAACGCATTGATTTCCACATTCGCTTCGATGCCGAACAGACTGAGAAGCCGTTGCAACCCGAGAGAGGCGCCGAAATAAACTAGAAAGAGGGTTAGAAGCTCAGGCAAACCACGAAAGATTGTCGTGTATATGTTTGAAGCGAGCCGGATCGATGGTTCGGTGGACTGCTTACCGACAGCAACCAGAAATCCGAGTGCGAGACCAACCGGGAGTGTTGCGAGAGCCAGCGAGACGGTTACCAGAAGCCCCGGGCAATACTGGCACCCCATCCGTCGGGGCCGAAACTCAACAAAGTGGCGTAGTGTTCCATGCGCCTATTCTTTTTCCTAAAGGCATTTGCCTATGTTTTTATCGCCTGCGAGGTTTTGCCCAGCGAGGCTTGTGCGGCATGCCCATACAAATGTTTTGCGCCGATCTGCGGAAAGCGAACCGGCGCATAGGTGTCAGTTTTGATTAATTTTTCGGCGCCATAAGCATCGAAGTCAAAGTACTTGTCGTTGACTTCCTTGTACTTGCCGTTTGCTCGGATCGCCTTGATGGCTGCGTTGAATTTTTCAACCAGCTCCGGACGGCCCTTCTTGAAGGCAACGCCAGCGCCCGGACCATGGATCTCGATAACCGGCGGGAAAGTGCCGACCATCTTGCAGCAGGCGCCATCCGGCGACTTCAGCCATTCGGCCAGTGTCACGCTATCGTCGTTGACGGCATCGAGACGACCATTGGCGAGATCGAGACGGTATTCCTCAGCAGTCGGATAGGCCTTGATCGTGCTGTCGGTAAAGGTCTTTTCCGAGTAGTTGGAGTGCGTGGTGGAAACCTGAACGCCAATGGTCTTGCCGGCGAGGTCTTCCTTGGTCACGCCCTTGATGTCGGTATCCTTGGGAGCTGCGATGCCGGGAGGTGTGTTGTAATATTTGTTGGAGAAGTCGACCTGCTTCTTGCGCTCGTCCGTGATGGACATGGAGGCGATGAAGGCATCGAACTTGCCAGCCTGAAGGGCAGGAATAGCGCCGTCCCATTCCCGGGTGACGAATTCGCACTGCGCCTTCATTTCTTCGCAAAGCGCCTTGGCGATATCGACGTCAAAGCCCGAGAGGGTGCCGTCTGGCTTGATGAAGTTGAATGGAGGATAGGCGCCTTCGGTGCCAATCTTGAGCTTGAGTGGCTCTTCTGCATTTGCAACACCGGCAGTCATGCTGCCGATCGTAATTGCCAGCGCCGCAACAGATGCCGCAGCAGCGATACGCTTCAATACGCGCATTTTTAGTCCTCTCGTTTTGTTCTGGCTGGTTCCCTGATTATTTCTTCTGGTTCAGCCGCTTAAGGGGTAGTCACGACCGTGAAACTTTAAATTGCACGTTTGGTAGCGGATTCCCCGGCCACTACCAATAGATGGTTGAGCCGATTATGCGCAATATTTTTTCGCGCTTCCGTCCCAGCATCAGATGTGCAAACAATATTCCCACCATTTTGAGACGGTTGGCAAGATGGTCTGCGTAATTAAATTGTGTGTCCAAGGGGAATTCCTCGGCGTTTTCTGCATGCCTCCACCGAAAAGCGGTGAATTGTGTCGTAAAAGGGGTGATTATAGAGAGTCTCTCAAAGACCCATCTCACCTTCGATGAAATCGGCTATTTGCGCTATATCATCGATACCGAACACCGGCACTTTTTCGCCGGGTTGCGGCTGGTTGCTGGCGATGGCGACGATAGCGGGATCGTCAGCGGAAAGAGCTGGCCCGGCGTGGCCAGATTCACGACGCAGTTCGATTTTCTTGTGCGTCTCGCGCTTGTAGCCTTCGACCAGAATCAGATCGCAAGGCGCCAGCTTGGCCGCAATCTCCCATAGAGAAGGTTCTTCTTCGCCCGTGCCTTCATGCATGATCGCGTAGCGCTGCGACGAGACGATAGCCACTTCCGCTGCTCCGGCCTTTCGATGACGCCGTGAATCGGTGCCCTCATGATCGATATCGAAATTATGATGGGCGTGCTTGATGGTGGCGATACGGTATCCGCGTGCCGTCAGGCATGCGACCAGACGCTCGGTCATTGTCGTCTTGCCGGAATTTTTCCAGCCGGTAATACCGAAAAGCTTCTGGTTCATTCCATCGCCTCAACCAGTTTTCGGGCGACGAAAAGATCGTCGGGCCGATTGATATTGAAGAACGGATCATATGTTTCCGGGCTATCACCAACGAAGGCAAGCGGAAAATCGACTGTCTCAAATCCGATATGTTCGGCGAACGCGAAGACGCTGGCCCTGCTGGTATTGGCGAGCCGGTGACGAGTTCATCAGTCAGCCCGGTTTCCCACAATCCAAAAAATAGGATGGACCCGTTGAAGAGAACTGGCGAGAACGACCCGCGCCCCGGTTTGATTCCGACGCTCAAGAAGGCGGTCCGCGAGGTCGTGAGGCAGGAAAGGTGTATCCGCTGCTGTCGTCAGCAGGAGCGAAGATGCGCTTGCCTGCATAAGAGCAGTCATAATGCCGACCAACGGGCCACCGTGCTTCGCGGGTAGGTCCTTGATCACCAATACCCCCAGATCAGTCAGGCGGGGGTCACCACTATTCGCGTTGATGACAAGCGTTTCGACTTGCGTTTCGATCCGCCTGACGACATGGGAAATGATGGTGCCGGTCTTGCCGAGCGGCTGAAGGAACTTGTCGCCAGCAACGCCGCCCTGCTGCATGCGGCTGGAGAGCCCGCCAGCGATGATTGCGCCTGCCATCATGAGGGTTCCACGCCGGTCGGGATCGTCGCCAATGTGCTTTTGTTGTGCTCCCGCTTCTTCAACACGTTCTCACGATAGACCATATAGATGCCACTTCCGACCACCAGAACCGATCCTATGATCGTATATATGTCGGGCGCTTCGCCAAAAATCAAAGTGCTGAGGCCGATTGCCCAAAGCAGGCTGGAATAACGGAACGGGGAAACAAACGATACTTCACCTTCACGCATGGCTAGAATGATGAAGTGATATCCGACAAGGAGAAGAACAGCAGCGATGACCATGGCGCCGACTGCTGTAATTCCAACGGGCTGCCATCCGCCCATTGGAACGGTCAGCGCGCCGCCGGTCAATGTTATCGCGCCTGCGGTCAATGTCGAAAGATAGAGGGTCGGTACATGCGCGGGCACGCGGCGCGTGGCGATATCTCGCGTGGCTGCAAAACATACGCTGGCAAGAAGTACTGCGACGGCCGCGAGGCTTGCAGCGCCGTCAGTTCCGGGCCGGATGATGATGAGGACCCCACAAGGCCGACAAGGATACAGGACCAGCGACGCCAGCCCACTTTCTCCTTCAGGAAGAGTGCTGCTCCAAGCGTTACGACAAGCGGCGTCGCCTGAAAGACTGCAGAGCAGAATGCCTGCGAGAGGTGGCCGAGGGAATAAATATAGGTGATGGTGGCGACAACTTCGCCTACGACGCGCAGGATTGTCATCTTTTCAAGCGACAGATTGCGCAATGCACCGTGGCGCCAAGCGAGCAGGCCGATCAGCACCGTGGCGAATATGCCTCGGATCAGCATGTACTGTCCGCTGTTCATCTCGGTCAGGAGGTATTTTGTGATCGTATCGCCAATGGTGAATGTGCCCATGGCGAGAAGCATGAAAATACTTGCGCGAAAATTTGCTGACTGCGGCACGATACAGAATCCAGTTTAAGATTGCATACCGTTTTAAAGTCGATCTCGCGACAATTATTTCAGGTCGTTTGCTTTTTGAAGTATAAACAGCTCAGCCGCCGGTAAGACTCATGTGACGCGCCACTGCCGGGCGATTGTGATCGCGGTCGATGATGAAATCATGCCCTTTCGGCTTGCGCGAAATAGCTTCATCAATCGCCTGATTGAGCAGCAGGTCGCTTTCGCTTTGCCGCAACGCCTTGCGCAGATCGGCATCGTCGTTCTGGCCGAGGCACATATAGAGCATACCGGTGCAGGTGAGCCGGACGCGGTTGCAGCTTTCGCAGAAATTATGCGTCATCGGCGTGATAAAGCCGAGCCGTCCGCCAGTTTCCTCAATCGTCACATAACGGGCAGGGCCGCCTGTACGGTAAGGAATATCTGAAAGCGTGAATTGCTGCGACAGATCCTCGCGCAACTGCGAGAGCGGCAGATATTGGTCCGTACGGTCGAACTCGATCTCGCCCATGGGCATTGTTTCGATGAGCGTCATGTCCATGCCGCGGCCATGGGCCCAGCGGATCAGTTCAGGAATTTCGTGATCGTTGAAATCCTTCAACGCGACCGCATTGATCTTGACGCGGATACCGGCACGTTGTGCGGCTTCAATACCCTCAAGAACCCGAGGAAGGTCACCCCAACGGGTAATCTGATGGAATTTTTCAGGATCAAGCGTATCCAGCGAGACATTGATACGGCGTATGCCGCATTCCGTCAGCTCGTCGGCAAAGCGTGAAAGCTGCGATCCGTTCGTGGTCAGCGTCAATTCATCCAGCGCACCTGATTTCAGATGGCGCGACAGCTGCCGGATCAGGTGCATGATGTTTTTGCGCACCAAAGGCTCGCCACCGGTCAGGCGCAGTTTCCTGACACCCTTTTCGATAAAGGCGGTGCAAAGCCGGTCCAGTTCCTCAAGCGTCAGCAAATCCTTCTTGGGCAAGAACGTCATGTGTTCCGCCATGCAATAGGTGCAACGGAAATCACAGCGGTCCGTCACTGAAACGCGAAGGTAGGTGATGGCACGCCCGAAAGGATCAATCATGGATCCAGTCGGGGAAACAAGTGGCCGAGCTTGGTTTGTGTACATCATTAAGCCGTTGTTTCCACAGGAAACGGAGGAAAATCCGCGTTGTCTACCTAGAAATAGGATCTGCGAGCCTCAATGTCCAGTTTCACGCACGCGAAGCTCTTTCAATAATGACCGCGACTATTGCGATATTTTAACGCGGGGCCTATCAAAAGCTGGCAAAGAACCAAGCTGGAGAACGGTGATGAGTGAGGTCTGGCCGACAGAATTGCGTGTTTCGCACGACCGCAAACTGCTGACTGTGGCGTTCGATGATGGCCAGAAATTCGAGCTGACCGCCGAGTTGTTGCGTGTCCTGTCGCCTTCGGCAGAAGTGCAGGGACATTCACCGGCGCAGCGCATCACAGTTGGTGGCAAGCGGGCCGTCGAAATCATGAAAATGGAGCCGGTCGGTAATTACGCCGTCCGTATAACGTTCGATGATATGCACGATACCGGCCTGTTTTCGTGGACCTATCTCCACAAGCTCGGCACGGAGAAGGGCACCTTATGGCAGACCTACCTTGATGAGCTTGCCGAAAAGGTATGAAGCGGGATCGCTGATCCCGCCTACCGATCAGTCTTTCTCCAGCATTTCTGATATGCGCCGCATCACATCGCCCATCGCGTTGCACTGCGCATTTGTCGATTGCGCCATGACGCGGTCAATCAGGTCGGTATAGACCGTCAGCGCATATCCCAGAAGCTTTTCGCCCTTGGCAGTTAGTGTCAGTCGTATCACACGCTTGTCTGCCGGATCGCCCTCGCGCACCAGCAAGCCTCGCTTTTCGAGCTTCGGCAGCAGCATGGTGATGTTCGACCGCCCGACGAGAATGCGGCGTGCAAGATCGTGCTGGGATTCGCCGGGATGGCGATAAATATTCATCAGCACATCGAGATCGGCGATCTTGAGATCGAAAGCCGACAGCCCCGGGCGAGGGCGCGTTCCACCGCTTTGCCGGCACGCGCAACAGCAATCCAGTTCTTGAAGCGCGGATTGTCCCACGGCATTTTTTGAGTCTTGTCTTGCATTTTGTTCATTCTTGTACAATTATTTGTTCAGGATTGAACATAATTGAGGCCCTGTCATGACGTCGTTTTTTCTTTGCAGGTTACGCGATTCGGTCTGGGTCTGCTTGGCCGCATTGATGCCGACAAGGCAGGTCGCGCCGCGTTCAGGATTTTCTGTCGAACGCCAAGCCGCAAGCCGAAGACCAAGGCCTATGCCGCGCGGCTTGAGCAGGCGAGCAATGAACTCAGCCGGGCAAAGCGGCTCGATCTGATTATCGATCGCGGGCTTATCGCAACCTATCTGTTCGAACCCGATATTTATGTGGGAAGAACGTCGCTCGTCGTCCATGGCTGGGGATCGCGCACAGCGGATATGATCACGATCATTCGCGAGCTTGTTGCATGTGGCGAACGGGTTGTTTCCATCGACCTGCCGGGGCATGGTGCATCGGCAGGCCGCACCCTCAACATGATACAGGCAATTGCCGCCGTCGATGTTGCGTGGCGCCAGTATGGACCGTTCGATGCGATGATCGGCCACTCATTCGGCGGTGCGGTCATCGTCAATGCCGCTGCAGGCTCTCTCGGTTGCTACCGGTCACATCGTCCGGCAAAGTTGGTGACCATTGCTTCCCCGCACTCCATGGCAAGCGTCTTTGACGGTTTCGGCAAAATGCTTGGGCTCGGTCGTGATGTGCGCATCGCAATGAAGGAACAAGTCCGTTACATCGCGGCGCACCCGATCACGGATTTCGACACCGATGTTCATTTGCGGCGCATGACGATCCCGACACTGGTCATCCACGCGCATGACGACAAGGAAGTGCCCGCCATCTGTGCTGAAATGGCTGGCAAAGCTGGCCCCTCATGTCAAGGTGCACTGGGCGAATGGCCTTGGGCATCGCCGCATCATTGCGAGCGCTGAAGTGGCGTCCTTGGTGGCTGATTATCTTGATGACGGCCCGCGATTAAGGCTGGTTGCCTGATGATGTTTCGGTGAGGACAAGCTTCTCCCAACCGGCCATAGCGCCCAATGCCGTTGCGGTGAGATCGTGCCGCGTTCCGCCATCGCGCGCGAGAATGGACATGCCGTTCTGGACTGTCGCGTAAAAATCGCGACTGCTTCGCAATTGACCGATGCGGGAATATCGCCGTCACGAATGCCACGTTCGAGCCGCTTTTTCAGGGTTTCGATATTGATCTGGCGGTGATTGCGCAGCACGTCACAGACTTTGTCGCTTGAATGCGTCCGATGCAGCGCATCCAAGGCAATCATGCAGCCCCGTGGCACGGATTCCTCGCAATAGGCATCTATCGTAGCAAGCAGAAAACGCTCAAAAGCCGCACGAACATTCGCCGTTTCATCCAGTGTCGACCAGATTTCAATGCCTACTTCACCCGCATAAAGGGTGAGGGCTTGAAGATAGAGCTCTTCCTTGCTTCCGAATGCCGCATAGAGGCTTGGCGCATTGATGCCCATTGCCGTCGTCAGATCGGCCAGCGACGATCCGTCGAAGCCTTTTCCCAGAATATAAGCATCGCAGCACGAAGCGCTGTTTCGCAGTCGAAGCTGCGGGGGCGTCCTTTTCTGCCACGTCCGAACCTTTCTGTATCGATCATTAAATAAATCGCTTGACGGTTCTGCGCAAGCCTGTCAGCAATTATGTATCAATCGATACAGAAAGGAAATGGCATGTCGGCGGAAGCTTTGAACGGAAAGGTTGCCTTCATCACCGGTGGAAGTCGCGGCATCGGTGCAGCGATTGCACGACGGCTCGCGAAAGATGGTGCGGCAGTTGTCGTCACTTATGTGAACGGCAAGGAAAAAGCTGAAGCCGTGGTTTCCGAAATCGTAGCCAATGGTGGCAAGGCTCTGGCGCTGAAAGCCGACAATCGCGACGCGAGCCAGATTACGGCGGCAATCGAGAACGCGGTCAAGGATTTCGGTCGTCTCGATATACTGGTCAACAGCGCTGGCATCTGGCATGCGGCCCCACTGGAAGAAGTCACACTTGCCGACTTCGATGAAGTGATGGCTGTGAACTTCCGGGCTGTCTTTGCCGCCGTTTCAGCGGCCACACCACACCTCGGTGCTGGCGGACGCGTCATCACTATTGGCTCGAACCTCGCCGAAAGCGTGCCGTGGCCGGGCATCAGCCTTTATGCGGCAAGCAAGGCGGCGCTGATCGGTTTGACGAAAGGTCTGGCGCGTGACCTCGGTCCAAAGGGCGTCACGGTCAATGTCGTTCAGCCCGGCTCCACTGATACGGATATGAACCCTGCTGCTGGGGAGCATGCTGAACAGCAGTGAGCTTATCGCAACCGGCAGTTTCGGTTCGCCTGACGATATTGCAAGTCTGGTGGCCGGCTTGCCAGCGCCGAAGGGCGTTTCGTATCCGGAGCTACGCTCACCATCGATGGCGGCACCAACGCCTGAAACAGAAAGGGCAGCTTGCGCTGCCCTTTTATTTGCTTAGAGCTCAGATATGATTGTATCAGATTTGTGCTCTAAGCGTTTGTTTCGTCGCATTATCCTACGCAAAACCGCTTCGCACTTTTGCTGGAAATGCTTTAACCCAGATTGAGTTCCTTGAAGAAATCGTTGCCCTTGTCATCGATGACGATGAAGGCCGGGAAATCTTCCACTTCGATACGCCAGATCGCTTCCATGCCGAGTTCCGGATATTCGACGACCTCGACCTTCTTGATGCAATCCTGTGCCAGACGGGCAGCTGGGCCGCCGATGGAGCCCAGATAGAACCCGCCGTGCTGGCCGCAGGCTTCGCGCACCTGACGCGAACGGTTGCCCTTGGCGAGCATCACCATTGAGCCGCCAAAGGACTGGAACTGGTCCACATAGAATCCATGCGGCCTGCCGTGGTTGGCCCGAATGAGCCGGAGGCATAACCGGCAGGCGTCTTGGCCGGGCCTGCATAATAGATAGGGTGGTTCTTGAAATAATCCGGCATGGCTTCACCGTTTTCAAGCCGCTCGCGAATTTTGGCATGAGCCAGATCGCGTGCCACGATGATGGGACCGGAGAGCGACAGACGCGTCTTGACCGGGTGTTGCGACAATTCCTTGAGAATGGCCTGCATCGGCTGGTTGAGGTCAATCTTGACCACATGCGACGACAGTTTTTCCTCATCGATATCCGGCATGTATTTGGCCGGGTTGGTTTCCAGTTTTTCCAGAAAGATGCCGTCCTTGGTGATCTTGCCCTTGGCTTGACGGTCGGCCGAGCAGGAAACACCGATGCCGATTGGCAGCGAAGCGCCATGGCGCGGCAGGCGAATGACGCGGACGTCATGGCAGAAATACTTGCCGCCGAACTGAGCGCCGACGCCGAGAGATTGTGTCAGCTTATGGATTTCAGCTTCCATTTCGAGGTCGCGGAACGCATGTCCGGTTTCGGAACCCTTGGTCGGCAAGCTGTCCAGATAGCGTGTCGAGGAAAGCTTGACCGTCTTCAGGTTCATCTCAGCTGAAGTGCCGCCAATGACAATCGCCAGATGGTATGGCGGGCAGGCGGCAGTGCCTAGGCTCAGGATCTTGTCCTTGAGGAAGTCGATCATGCGGTCATACGTCAGTAGTGACGGTGTTCCCTGATAGAGGAACGTCTTGTTCGCCGAACCGCCGCCCTTGGCAACAAAAGGAACTTGTAGGCATCTTCGCCTTCTTCATAGATATCGATCTGAGCAGGCAGATTGTTTTGGTGTTCTTTTCCTCGAACATCGAAAGAGGCGCCAGCTGCGAATAACGCAGGTTCTTCTTGTTGTAGGCGTCCAGTACACCGGCACCAAGTGCGTCAGCGTCACCGCCCTCGGTCCAGACGCGACGGCCCTTCTTGCCCATGATGATGGCCGTGCCGGTATCCTGACACATGGGGAGCACGCCGCCAGCGGCGATATTGGCATTCTTCAGAAGATCGTAGGCAACGAAACGGTCATTGTCCGTTGCTTCCGGGTCTTCGAGAATATGGGCAAGCTGCTGCAGGTGGCCGGGACGAAGCAGATGGTTTATATCGGCGAAAGCCGTTTTCGAAAGCAGGCGAAGCCCTTCCGGATCGACAGTCAGGACTTCCTGTCCCTTGAATGTATCGACAGAGACATGATCGGAAGTCAGCTTGCGATAAGGGGTGTCGTCTTCACCAAGAGGAAAAAGATCGGCGGCGCTTGCTTCTGCCATCGCGGTACCTCGCTTGCTTGCCAGTTGCGCCAGCCGGAGGTCGTCATCGTTTCCGGCTAGCGCGATATGTGTTGATCGAAGTTCCGAAGAAGAGCTTCGGAACCATAGTCTGTGGGGCTTTTAGCGCGATGCGGGGTGGATGCCACTGCGTCACTTTGTTCATTAAGGCATTCCGGGTTCGTCTCCCGAGAAGAAGCCTCAAACAATTGTGATGAACGCAAAACGGAAAATTGCTTCAGGAAACAATAGCGTTAAAAGTTTCTATACGAGATTGGTAAATTCTACGGGTGAGATTCGGACGGATTCGCTTTTGAGCGAACGCATTAACTTTGGCGGTTTGAAATGCAGTTTTCCAGACACTCGCAGATGGATGAAAAGAGCAGCGCCGCACGCGGACAAAATATCCGCCGCGCAGCCGCGATAGCTCTGGCAGCTTCGGTGTTTTTCCCCACGACACAGGCCCGGGCCGCAAATTCCCTGTTGGAGCTTTTCCAGCAGCGTCGCCAGCAGCAGGTACAGCCTGTTCAGCCGCAAGTCGCTCCTCGTGCGCCTGTAGCGCCGAATACCGCCTCTGCCCCTCGTGCTGCCGTGCGCAGCCTTCCGCCAGTCCAGCGCGTGACCGTCAAAGGGCCGCAGATTTACGACTATAAGCCCTATTCTTTGGTCAATATCGATTTCAGCGCGCTCGATATGCAGGTAACTGCAGCAACCGAACCAGTGACTGTCGATCCACTGACATCAGGCATGTCGCCGATCCGTCCGCAGGTTCGCGAAGAAACGCCAGTCAGCGCGCTTTCGATGCAGCGACGAATTATCTAAAATCCGTTAACGTCAAAGCTGAAAAAGAAATCGCACAGGCGATCGTCGACTATTATTCAAGTCAGCGCTCTTTCATGTGGTCGGCCGACGATAAAGTGCTCGACCGCGCCAAGAATGTCGCGGCGTTCTTTGCTCGTGCCGATGAAGACGGGCTCAATCCTGATGAATACGCAGTTACGATCCCCGCTGACAATTTCGATGCCGCTGCTGAAGCCGACCGCCAGCAGAAGCTTGCCGAGTTTGAAATTCACATGTCTGCCCGTGCGCTGCGCTGCGCTATGCCATCGATGCAGGCGAGGGACGCGTAATCGCGGACCGCCTCAGCGGTTTCCACGATCTGCCGCGTGACCGTGTCGATCCGAAAGCCGTTCTCGAAAAGCTGGCATCGGAAAGCGATCCAGCTGCCTATCTGCATGGTTTTCAGCCGAGCAATGAGCAATATGCGGCATTGAAACGCGAGTTGGCGAATACCGAGCCGACATCTGCCGAACCAATCCGCGTCTCGCTGAATGGCATCATCAAACCGGGCGATACCAACGACCAGCTCAGCAAGGTGGTTGCGCTGATTTCGAGACATGCGCCTGCTGGCTATCTGGCCGAGCACAAGCAGGTGCTGGACACGCATGCGAGCGGCGACGTCTATGATCCGGAACTGGTTTCTGCAATCAAGGACTATCAGAAGCTTTCGGGCAGCACGCCGGACGGCATTATCGGTCGCAATACGCTTTCAGCCCTTCAGGGCGAGCAATCTTCCATCAAACGCGACCGTATCCTTTATTCCATGGAGCGCCTGCGCTGGGCTGCCGCATGATTTTGGCACGCGTTACGTGATGGTCAATCAGCCGGCTTACCGTGCGGAATATTTCGAGGACCGAAAAGAAAAGCTGGCCATGAATGTGGTTATCGGCTCTCCAACCCATCAGACCTACTTCTTCTACAACAAGGTCCAGACGGTGGTTTTCAATCCGTCTTGGGGCGTGCCGCGCTCGATCATCCTGAACGAGATGCTGCCCAAGGTCATGCGTGATACGAGCTATCTCGACCGCAATGGTTACGAGGTTTATGCAGGTGGCAAGAAGGTTTCCGCCAGCGCCGTCAACTGGAGTGCAGTTGCTGCGGGCAAAGCCCATGTCGGCATTCGCCAGAAGCCGAGCCTCGACAATGCGCTGGGTGAGCTCAAGATTCTGTTCCCGAACGCGCATGATATCTACATGCACGACACACCGGCCAAATCCTATTTCAGTCGCGACATGCGTGCCCTGAGCCATGGCTGCATTCGTCTGGAACGCCCACGCGATATGGCGGCGGCGGTTCTGGGAACATCGGTGACGGATCTCGAAAAATATTTCGGAAAGAATGAGCGCGGCATCAAGGTCAAGGAGCCTGTGCCTGTCTTTATTTCCTATTTCACTGCATGGCCGGAAGCGGATGGAAAAATCCATTATTACGGCGATGTTTACGACCGTGATTCCGGGTTGCAGAAAGCTTTCGACAAGACCGAGAGCTCTCGTCTCGCAGCGCTCTGAAATCTCTCCCATATCAAAACAGAACGGTAATCATCGACGGGTGGTTGCCGTTTTTCTTTCAAGGCGAGAGCTATCATGGGAAAGATAGAAATCTCTATGGAAACAAGCTTGTGAGACGCTTGACTTATGCAGCCGCTGGCCAGTATATCCGCACCACCTTGATTGAGCTTGGCTCATCGGGCGTGTAGCTCAGCGGGAGAGCATTCGCTTCACACGCGAAGGGTCACAGGTTCAATCCCTGTCACGCCCACCATTCACTTCATTGAAATTAAAGAAAAATCCCTATTCATCAAATCTCATAATTCGACAAACACTGGAAATCTGCACTGCCCGGTTTTTCAAAGTGCCATTGGTGCAAAAAGAAGATGCTGAAGCTGCAGTTCTGAGGTAATGCTCCTCGCGATTGATAGCTGTATGGAAATATTCAGAAGATGGAATGGATTCCGATATTCTTCGTGGTGTTCAAGGTACTCGTGTTAGGCGCGGCGATGTTCTTCGCCATTAAGTGGCATTACAACGAAGATAAAAAGAAAAAGAATAACGAAATGAGCGAACCGTAAGAGCCCAGCGCATCACGCACGGCACCGCACTTATTGCCTGAACAAAACCCGCCGAAGCGGGGCAATGACTGCTGATCCCGCGTCAACAGAGCTGGATCGGTTTTCTTCTGCGCCTCAATGGCGATGTGTCTACGCCAAAACCAGTTGTGAAGGCGAATATCAATTCCAGAACAGGTAACGGTCCTGCCAGACAACTCGGCACTGAGTTTCTATTTCAGCAGCGGATCGATGCGGGAATTCGTCGTGGAGACGTTCGGCAATCGGATTCAGCGAGAGGGTCTTGGGCATAATCAATTCGGCCCGGTCGGCCCGGGCGCTAATAGCATTCAGCAACAGAGCGTCTTCTGATCTCATCATAGAATATCCTTATGGTAATAGGCATAAGCCAGTCTTGAAAAATGCAAAGCAGGAAATGTTCGCAAAGGGATTGGCTGAAGTTCTGACAGCGGACGGGCATATCAGCGAGCCGGATTTGAGCCTAACCTTGGCAACAAAATACGCCTGAAAGCAAATGAAAACATTTTGAAGCGAATTGATGAAATACGCGCCAGAGTGACTGAAATGGCCGAATGGAAGGCCGTAGACAGGTTGCGCATGTACGCTGACATTGACGAAAAAGCGAAGACGAAAGCTCCACGTGTCGCCGTATCTGCAATTGCGGAAGCGAAACGAAATGCAGGGTAATCAACCGAAGCGGGTCAGGTTGTTATTGGATTCGACTGTTGAAGTTCGTCGGTCGCTACGCCCACTCTCAGTGGCAAATTTCAGGGACGTTCATATCTCCAAAGCATGATGCACGCCGCTATTACTACCGCAGACGTCAGCACGCCTATGACAATAGAGAATAGAACCATTGCATTACCCCTGCTGCCTTCGTTTTTCTTTATTGAGCGGGAGAATGACTGAGGAAAACCACTTCGTCAGGTCCACAATGACGAATCAACATTCCATGCCTTTGAATTGACGAGTCGCGGTTTTCAGCTTTCCAGCCTGAACTGGACAATACCGGCAATCGTCTGTCTTGCGACGTATATTTCTTGTTGCTGTTATAAAACTTTCACCGTTGCCGGATAGGCGAGGGCGTCCGCTCGGTAGCGGATCGGAAGGGCATAAGGGGCAGAATAAAATTATCGCTGATATGATGGATTCGTTGCGTGCTGCGATGATGACAGGAATTATTGCGTCGTAATTCTTACGTAATAAAGTCTACGTAATACATATGAAGTAAATTTTATATCATATATAAATAATTCACAAAAATTACATTGATTAAAGAATACTCAAATCATTGTGGATAAATATATCGATTGCGTCTAACTCATCTATTGGAGACGCATTTATGAGTATCAGAACAATTCTAATCGGTTCAGCAGCATCGCTCGTAGCGATTTCTGGCGCGCAAGCAGCCGATGCAATCGTGACGACTGAGCCGGAAGCCGTGGAATAGTCCGCGTATGCGATGCATACGGTGCTGGCTATTTCTACATTCCGGGAACGGAAACCTGCCTTCGCATTCATGGTTATGTTCGCTACGACGCAAGCGGCGGCGACAACAATTATGCTCGCACCCCCGCACAGCTGGAGCGCGACACGGAACAAGCTGGCTCGCGTCAGCCTTCGTTTCTCGACCGCTTCCGAAATGGAACTCGGCACGCTCAAGACTTATAGCGAGCTGCATTACAACTGGAACGGCGACGGCAACGGCAAGGCTAACAACTACAATGGTGGCCTCCACCAGCGCCCCGCTGCGTTACGCATATATCCAGCGTGGCGGTCTGCGCATCGGTCTGGATGAATCGGCTTTCGTCACCTTCACCGGCTAACTCGGCAACGTCATCAGCGACGACGTGATCCTTGCTGGCGGCTACCGCACCAACCTTATCAGCTATACTTTCAAGGGCGGGAACGGTTTCTCGGCCATTGTCTCCTTTGAAGAAGGTGGCAACACCGACTCGAACGAAGACGTCACCATCAAGGATTACATGTCGCATGTGGTCGGTGGCCTGAAATACGAGCAGAGCTGGGGCAAGATCGCCGGTGTCGTCGCCTATGACGCCCGTAACGAAGAATGGGCTGGTAAGGTCCGCGGCGATGTCAACATCACCGATCAGTTCTCGGTCTGGTTGCAGGGCGCTTACGAGTCCAACGACGATCATTACGGCACGTCGGGCGGTTATCGCGTTCGTATCGTCGACTCGTTCTACGGTACCGGGCGGTGACTGGGCAGTCTGGGGCTGTGCAACCTACAAGGCAACCGGCAAGGGGACCTTCAATGTACGGCAAAGACGCCCGGCCGGGCAAGATCCGCTTCCAGCGCTCGTTCTAATACTCTAGCTGATAGTGCCAGATTCGGCACACGCATTGTCGTAGAACTATGATGACCTCCAGTCCATGTTTCTAGCGACAGAGGCGGCGCCCATTCGGTCGCCGCCTTTTTGTGTTTTATAGTGAAACACACTATTTCGCGCTACGGCCTGTCGACTGAAAAGCTGTTCGAACTCGGCCAGATACGGCAAGCTTGGCTTGCTGTGACAGTTCTCTTCACTATCTATAATTCAAAAGGGAGCTTAGATGACGGTGAGAATGATGAGTGTGGATGCCTATAGTTCGATGACAGAAAAGACGCCTTTTTCGGTTCCTGCCAATGAAGTCGAGCGACTTGAAAGCGTCCGCACCCTCGTTTCTGTGACCAGCCTTGGACTGCCTGAGCTCGATACACTCGTATCGCTTGTGAAAGACGTTTTTGACGTCAGCACATCTGCTCTCAACATCATCGATGAGGACTGGCAGCGTGTTGCTGCCAATGCTGGCGAAAAAGTCAGCAGTTGTCCACGCGAGTTGACCGCCTGCACCTTCGTGGTGGAAAGCGGCGAGCTATTTGTGATCGAAGATTTGGTAGAGAACGATTTCTTTTGCAGCATGCCGTATGTGACTGGAGAACCGCGTTTTCGCTTTTATGCTGGTGCACCGGTGTCTGTCGATGCTGGATTGACGGTTGGCTCCTGTGTATTGTCGATAGCAAGCCGCGAAAGATTTCCGATATGGAACGCGCCAAGCTTGAGGATTTTGCCCACATTGCGAGTGGATTGCTGCGGCTGCAAAGGACCAACAAATTCCTCAGCGACGATTCCACCGCTCTCAAGCGCCTCGCACTGACCGACCGCCTGACCAAACTTTATAACCGCGGGGCTCTCACCGAACTTGCCATTCCGATGATCGAAAAGCCTTGCAGCAGGGCAAGCCGATTGGTGCGCTGCTGATCGATCTCGATCGGTTCAAGGCGGTTAACGACACCTACGGCCACCTGATGGGCGACGCGCTTCTGATCGAAGCTGCTCAACGTTTGCGTTCCGCCTTAAGGGAAACAGATATTCCGATGCGTGTGGGCGGTGACGAGTTTGCCGTCATTCTTCCTGATGAAGATTGCATGGAAATCATCGAGACTGTGGCAGGAAGGGTGGTTGAGGCTTTTCGTGAACCTTTCCTCATCCACGGCGTCAATCTGGATGTTTCGGCAAGCGTCGGCGCAGTTCTTGCACCACGCGACGGTACAACGCCCTCGGCACTGGCCCGCAATGCGGACATTGCGCTCTATGAGGCAAAGGGCAAAGGTCGCAACTGCTATAGTATCTTTAGTCAGAATTAAATAAAATATAATAAAAACAGTTTGATATGCATATTGCCGAGATCCTGCATTAACTAAATAGCAAAAGCCCGGACTGAGCAGTCCGGGCTTTTTATATTCTTACATCCGCCTCTTAATCGAGTATGTAGCAGGCCTTGGCCTTACCGCGCGCTGGATCGCCGAAGGCGCGATTGTCACATTGGACGCCATTGCGGAAGGCGCCTTCCGTGAACCGGCCATTTGCGCCGTAGCGGACGCGCTTGCGACCGTAGAAATCGCAGAACCCGCCTTCCTTCGCACAACGGCTCCAGTCGCGATCGCGGTCATCATAGCGATCATAGCGATCATAGCGATCCGGGCGACCGGGGCGATCATGGCGGCGGGCCTATCTTCCCAGCGATCCTGAACTACGAAGGAGCAGCTTTTCTTTTGCCGGGCGCCGGGTCACCGAAGGCGCGGTTCGAACAGGTGACCTGTGGCCGATCAATGAAGCGCGACGTATTCTGTCCGCCGGTGCCATAGACCACTTCAGCCGGATAAGGCAGCTGGCAGACACCGTTTTCGCTCGCGCAGCGCTGCAATTGGCTGCGGACGCCGGCGTTACAAGCGGGGAAAGGACGGCCACCGGGCCGCCAAGGCATAGTGAAGCAACAGTCGTCTTGAGTGCAGGTGTCATGATGAGTCCCTCTGATATCGATGAAATATGCTTTAGTTCCGATATCTTGAACAGTGGATGAATGCGCAGTTCACAAACAGCTGCAAGCTTGTAACGCCTGACAGGAATTTTGCGGGCGTCGAAGAACTGGAACGAATGTGGGATCGATAATCATTTCCTGCCCTGATTTGCTTGGGTCAAGAGTGAGGATCGGAAATGCACCATCTGCCTTCAGTTTCAAATCGATCATTATTGTTCTGGCGGCCATGATTGCCGCCGGATTTTTTATGTCGGCCACAAAACCAAAGAAGTGTGCCAGACCTCGGTTGTTCAACACAGCGCGCTTTCGGAAGCTGGAATATAGTCCGGCTTGCCACGTTGGGACCGGCTTCCTTTCCGGCAGGTTTCATGAAATGAGAGTGAAATACTCACGTTCACTCTTCGGAAGGTTGCCCACATGCACGGCGAATACAAAGTCCACGGCGGAAAACTTGTCGTTGTCGATCTGGATGTTCGTGACGGACGTCTCAGCGATGTGCAGGTGGCGGGCGACTTCTTCCTTGAACCGGACGAGGCTCTGGAGGACATCCGCAACTCTATTGAAGGTCTTTCAGCCGACTCCTCGTCGGAGCAGATTGCCGACGCGGTGAGGGGCAGGCCTGCGGCCCGACGCCATGATGCTCGGCTTCAGCCCGGAAGCGGTCGCGATTGCCGTCCGGCGTGCCTTGGGTGTTGCACGCACGTGGCGGGATTTCGAATGGCAGATCGTTGAAATGCCAGCAGTTTCCCCTGCCATGCATCTCGCACTGGACGAGGTTTTGGCACGGGAAGTTGCCGCTGGACGTCGGGCACCGACATTGCGCTTCTGGGAATGGGAACGCCCTGCCATCATCATTGGCGCGTTTCAATCGCTGCGCAATGAAGTCGATATTGAAGCGACGCAGGAATTCGGTATTGAAACTGTCCGTCGCGTTACCGGTGGCGGTTCGATGTTCGTGGAACCCGGTACCACCATCACCTATTCACTTTATGCGCCCGGAGAACTCGTAGGGGATATGAGCTTCGCCGATTCCTACGCATTTCTGGATGACTGGGTGTTGAAAGCGCTCAACTCGCTCGGCATAGATGCTTTCTATAAGCCGCTGAACGATATTTCGAGTTCCAAGGGCAAGATCGGCGGCGCTGCGCAGAAGCGCTTCTCCAAGGGAACGGTTCTCCACCATGTCACCATGGCCTATGACATGGATGCGAAAAAATGGTGAAGGTCTTGCGTATCGGGCGTGAGAAGCTGAGCGACAAGGGCACGGCCAGCGCAGTCAAGCGTGTCGACCCGGTTCGCAGCCAGACGGGACTACCGCGCGAAGAGGTCATCAAGCGCATGAAGGATATGTTCGTGTCTCTGAATGGAGGCGTGGGCGGCAAGATTACGCCGGAAGAATATGAAGCTGCGGAAAAGCTCGCGGTGGAGAAATTCTCGACCGAACAATGGTTACGTAATATTCCCTGAGCCTTCCGTCTGACACTTGGTCGCGAAGCGGGGTGACTTGCCCGTGCTGTCATGGCATAGGGAAGCCGCAACGCGACAACCGTACGTTCCCCCCTCCACTCAACAAAGTCCTCCCGTTCCATGATCCGCATCGACAATATCAGCAAGTCCAACAGCCATCGCATTCTCTATATCGAGGCTTCCGCTGCTTTGAACCGTGGCGAAAAGATCGGCCTTGTCGGTCCCAACGGTGCGGGCAAGACAACCCTGTTTCGCATGATTACCGGCGATGAACTGCCAGACGAAGGGCAGGTCTCTGTCGAAAAAGGCGTGACGGTTGGTTATTTCGATCAGAATGTCGGCGAGATGGGCGGTCGTTCTGCCGTTGCGGAAGTGATGGAAGGTGCAGGGCCTGTCAGCGTGGTTGCAGCAGAACTGCGCGACTTGCTGGAAGCCGCGATGGTCGATCCGGATCGTATGGACGATATGGATGCGATCATCGAACGCTATGGTGAAGTGCAGGCGCGCTACGAGGAGCTGGATGGCTACGGTCTCGATGGCCGTGCGCGCGAAGTTCTGGCAGGTCTCAGCTTCACGCAGAAAATGATGGATGGCGACGTCGGTAATCTTTCTGGGGGTGGAAGATGCGTGTTGCGCTGGCGCGTATTCTGCTGATGCGTCCGGATGTGATGCTGCTCGACGAACCGAGCAATCATCTCGATCTCGAAAGCCTCATCTGGCTGGAAGCATTCCTCAAGAACTACGACGGCGCGTTGCTGATGACTTCGCACGACCGCGAGTTCATGAACCGCATCGTGACCAAAATCATTGAAATCGACGGCGGCTCGCTCACAACCTATTCCGGCGACTATGCCTTTTACGAGGGCCAGCGGGCGCTGAATGAAAAGCAGCAGCAGGCTCAGTTCGAACGCCAACAGGCCATGCTTGCCAAGGAAATCAAATTTATCGAGCGCTTCAAGGCGCGCGCGTCCCATGCCTCGCAGGTCCAAAGCCGTGTGAAGAAGCTGGAGAAGATCGATCGGGTGGAGCCGCCACGCCGTCGCCAGACGGTCGCTTTCGACTTTGCCCCGGCACGACGTTCGGGTGAGGACGTCGTGAGCCTCAAGGGCGTTCACAAGACCTATGGAAGCCGCACGATCTATGACGGTTTTGACTTCATGGTTCGCCGCCGTGAACGCTGGTGCATCATGGGCATCAACGGTGCAGGAAAATCGACGCTGCTGAAACTGGTTGCAGGCGCTGCCGAACCGGACAAGGGCAATGTCAACGTCGGTGCCAGCGTTAAGCTCGGCTATTTCGCGCAGCATGCGATGGATGTGCTCGACGGTGATGCTACAATTTTGGAATGGCTGGAAGAGCGCTTTCCAAAAGCAGGGCAGGCCCCACTTCGGGCACTCGCTGGCTGCTTCGGATTTTCCGGCGACGATATCGAAAAGAAGTGCCGTGTGCTTTCGGGCGGTGAAAAGGCGCGTCTTGTCATGGCGGCCATGCTGTTCGATCCGCCAAATTTCCCGGTCTGGACGAACCGACCAACCACCTTGATCTCGACACGAAGGAAATGCTCATCAAAGCGCTTGCCGCCTATGAAGGCACTATGCTGTTCGTATCGCACGACCGGCATTTCCTCGGCGCCTTGTCGAACCGGGTTCTGGAACTGACACCAGATGGCATTCATCAATATGGCGGCGGCTATACGGAATATGTGGAGCGGACGGGGCAGGAGGCTCCGGGGTTGCGTTCATAGGACGCTTCAATTGACTATTTTGGCGCGCATCCCGAAAATCGTTTCACACTTTTCAGGATGCGCTCTAACGACAAAATTTGCGTCGCTTAATCAAAATAAGCCATTGATGCACATGCGCGGTTCAGTTAGAAACGCGCTGTAAAGGCTTCGAGCCTTCCGGCAATGCACCCGTAGCTCAGCTGGATAGAGTGCTGCCCTCCGAAGGCAGAGGTCACAGGTTCGAATCCTGTCGGGTGCGCCATTTATTTCATGAGCTTGATGAACCGCCTTGTGCGTGCGATCAGGACAGAATCGAGAACTATTTCCTCAAGTAAAAAGCATTGTGCAAGCTCCACCGAACCATCTATTGATAGCGACGGGGGAGAAATTTTGACGAGTCGGCAATTTGCATTGCCAACTTGAAACTCCCCTTTGCAAAGGGCTGAACCAGAAGATCAATTCTGGAATGAGCCGAAATGAAATGGGAGGAATCTGAATGCGCGTTTTAAAGCGTATCGCTGTGGCAGCTTCGATTGTGGGGATCGCGGCAACGGCAGGTGGACTGGTAGTTGGCGCTGCAAGCGCCGAAGAACCCCTGAAACTTGTAATCGGAACGGAAGGTGCCTATCCGCCGTTCAATTTCACCAATCCAGATGGCTCGCTGTCGGGCTTCGATGTCGATATCGCAAGGGCGCTCTGCGAGGAAATGAAAGCCCAGTGCACATTTATCACGCAGGAGTGGGACGGCACTATTCCGGCACTTCAGGCAGGGAAGTTCGACGCTTATGTATCCTCCATGTCCATCACGGATGAACGTAAGAAACAGGTCGATTTCTCCAGTAAGTATTACAACACGCCTCCCGGCATCGCGGTGCCCAAGGATAGCGCCATCAAGGGTGTGACCAAGGAAGACCTTGCGGGCAAGACAATCGGCGTTCAGGTGTCAACGACGCACGCCAACTATGCCGAACACGCTTTCACCGATAGTACAATCAAGGCCTATCCAACCGCCGAAGAATACCGGCTGGACATGGCAAATGGCCGCCTTGATGCCGTCAATGACGACAGTGTAACGCTGAGCGAATGGCTGAAGACGCCGGATGGCGCCTGCTGTAAGATGGTCGGCACTTATCCGTCTGATGACAACATCCATGGTGTCGGTGTCGGCGTTGCCTTGAAGAAGGGCCGTCCTGAACTGGTCGAAAAGTTCAACAATGCCATCAAGGCGATCCGCGCAAACGGCAAGTACAAAGGAAGTCAACGACAAGTACTTTGATTTCGACGCTTATGGCGCGGAAAACTGATCGCACAGAAATCGCGCAGAACCAAAAGGCCGTTAGCCGTCCTTCTAACAACAACGCCGCCCAATTCGGGCGGCGTTGTTGTTAGAAGGACGGCTCGCGCACGCGCAATAGCTAATCCATATAATTACGAGGCATTTGTTGGCGTTGAGAATTTCTCCGCCAACGAGGACCATGATTGATCTTCCAGCGCAAGGGAGGTCAAAGTGTATCAAATACTATGCCTGACAGTTTCAGGCTTCGTGCTTGTTGCAATTTATTCATTTTACGGCCGGGAAAAGCCCGGACTATCCTATTCCGCAGCCAAACGGCTGCATCTGCGATAAAAATTGCCAGCCAATCTCGGCTTGTCTGGATGTTTGCCAGCCTGTGAACTGAAGATTGCCGGAGCACTGAAATCAGGAGTCCAAATGCGATCTGAAAATCTTGTTATCCGCGCAGTGGAATCCACCGATGCAGAAGGCCTCACCCGGCTGCAAAACATGCCGGGATTTCGGTTTGGTACTTTACGCACCCCGTTCCAGCGCCTCGATACCGCAAAAAATAGCTGGATTCACTCGGGCCGGAATCGACGGTGATTGTTGCGACGATCAATGAAGAGATCGTCGGAAACGCTGGCTTGCTGCGACATAGGGGGCGACGGAGCCACGCCGCGGACGTCATGATGGGAATAGATGACGGGCATGTCGGCAAGGGGATCGGCACGGCACTTATGACTGAGCTGATCGAGATCGCCGACAACTGGCTTGATTTGAAGCGGCTTGAATTGACAGTTTATGTCGATAATGCCGCTGCGATCCATCTCTATGAAAAGTTCGGTTTCGTCTCGGAGGGCATTCACGTGAAAGATGCTTTCCGAGACGGAGAGTTCGTCGATTCACTAGCAATGGCGCGACTCAATTTCTAGTTTACCCTTCGGAAACTATCGCACCGCCACGACGGCTGCCCAGTCCGTGGAACGTTTATCGTAAGCACCGCCAGCCCAGCATTCTATCGTGATATCAGACCAGTGGCCATTCTTGCCCCAGCATAGCCGAAGCTCTTCGGGTGATAGATAGTTGTAATAGCGGTCAAGTGCGTCGCGGCCTTTCTGTCGCCCCGGTCTTGAAGCTTGCCCAAACGATGCCGCCTTTCGCCAACGCAGCGTAAGTTTTCTCAATGATGGGGGCGAGCTCACCTCTGGGCACATGGGTCAGTGATGCGCAAGCATAAATACCGTCATATTCCGGACCGCGGAAAGTTCGTCGAACATCATCGTTCTCACAGGCTGTCCCAGTCGCTTCGAAGCGATTGCGGCCAGTTCGGCGGAACCGTCTGTTGCATCGAGCTGAAATCCCGATTCCAGAACCGCGCGTGCATCAGTCCCCGAACCAGTTCCTAATTCGAGAATCGGTTGCATAGGCGACGGCATTTGAATTGTAGGATCCCAACGTATTGTCCTGCATATGCTCGAAAGCCCTCCGTACCGTGTTTTAACAGGTCCGGAAATTCCCGAACTCTGTGGATTCTTATATGGTGAAGCCGCATCGCATTGAAAGCCTTGGGGAGCCTTATGAACCGGCATTCCCGGTTCTCGGTGATCCTCCGCTTGGGGCGTCAACAATGGCATGCAGAATAACGTTGCATTTTCGCCACAATGCGTTGCATAGATGCAACGCTATTGGATAACATGGTTAATATGAGCGCGGCGAATCTGACGACGGACATGAACAGCGAGAAGCAATCATCGCAAGGCGGCGAGGGGCGCAGGCTTCTGGCCCTTCCGGGCATTATCACCGTCGTTTCAGCGCTGATTACGGCGTCGATTTCCTTTGCTATTCTGATTGGCATTACCCCGATCACGCCCGACCGGACTGTCACGTTGGCATTGGTCATCATCAATGTCGCTTTGATTCTGTTCCTTATCCTGCTGATTTGCCGCGAAGTTTATCGCATCGTCATGGCTCGCCGGTTTGGAAAAGCCGCTTCGCGCCTGCATGTTCGCATCGTTGCGCTGTTTTCGCTGATCGCGGCGGTTCCTGCCATCGTAGTGGCCATCGTCGCGTCCGTGACGCTCAATCTGGGTCTTGATCGCTGGTTCGATACCAATACGCGCGATATTGTGAGTTCATCACAAAGCCTGACCACGGCCTATATCCGCGAAACTGCGCTCAACTTGCAAAGCACGTCCTACTCGATGCTGCAGGATCTCGATGCACAGCGCACCATCTACAGTCTTGATCGGGGCGGCTTCGTCCAGTTGATGACGCTGCAGACGCGTGGTCGCGGTCTGCTTGGCGCGTTTCTGGTGCGGGAAAATGGTGAAGTGGTCGTCAAGAGCGATACCGGTGTCGAAGAACGTCTGCCGCCCCCGACTGAAGATGCACTGAAGACTGCACCTGACGGCAAGCCGGTTATCATCCCTCCGGGAAACAGTAATTTCGTCGGTGCCATCATCAAGATGCGCGAGATACCAGACGTTTATCTCTATACCGTTCGCGCGGTGGATTCGCAGATTCTCGATGCCATGCGCCTGATGGAAGCCAACACCCAGCGCTATCAGGAAATGGACGCGAACCGCATTCCAACACAGATCGCGTTCGCACTGCTCTATTTCGGTCTGACGCTGATCGTTCTGCTTTCGGCGATCTGGACTGGTATTGCCGTCGCCGACCGATTGGTGCGTCCGATCCGGCTTTTGATCGGTGCGTCGGATGACGTGGCGGCCGGTAATCTCGATATTTCTGTTCCGGTGCGGGCTTCGGACGGTGACGTAGGCGCGTTGTCGGGCACTTTTTCAATAACATGGTTGCTGAACTTAAGAGCCAGCGTAACGAGCTGATCTCCGCCAAGGATCAGATCGACGAGCGCCGCCGCTTCTCCGAGGCTGTGCTTTCCGGTGTAACAGCCGGCGTCATCGGCATCGAAACGGATGGTTGTATCTCTATTCTGAACCGTTCCGCAGAGCATATGTTCGGTGTCATATCGGATGATGCCGTTGGCAAAAACCTTAGCAGCATAGCGCCAGAGATCGGGCAGGCTTTCGAGGTCGCCCGTTCAACGGGACGCGCCGTACACCGCGAGCAGGTCAGCATGACCCGCGGCGGCGTGGCGCGCACGTTCAACGTGCAGGTGACCGTCGAGGATACGGAATCCGAAGATCATTCCTATGTGGTGACTGTGGATGACATCACTGATCTGGTGCAGGCGCAACGTTCGTCGGCCTGGGCAGATGTCGCGCGGCGCATTGCGCATGAGATCAAGAATCCGCTCACGCCGATCCAGCTTTCCGCCGAACGCATTCGCCGCCGTTATGGCAAGGTGATTACCGAGGATCGCGAGGTTTTCGACCAATGCACGGATACGATCATTCGCCGGTGGGCGACATCGGGCGCATGGTCGATGAATTCTCCGCCTTTGCCCGCATGCCGAAGCCTGAAATGCGGCTTATGGACATGCGCGAGACATTGCGCGAAGCCTCCTTCCTGATCGAAGTCAGCCGCAGCGATATTCGCTTCCAAAACGATTTCGGCCCAGAGAAACTGGTCGGTTCCTTCGACAGTCGCCTGCTCGGCGGGCGTTCGGCAATGTTATCAAGAATGCCAGCGAAGCCATTGACGGACTTCCGAAGGAAGATCGCGCCAAGAAAGGCGAAGGCGGGCATATCATCATCCGTTCTTATCAGGCGGATGGGCAACTGGTTGTCGATGTTATCGACAATGGCAAAGGTCTGCCGGGCGACGACCGCCAGAAGCTGCTCGAACCCTATATGACGACGCGCGAGAAGGGCACCGGACTTGGTCTCGCGATTGTCCGTAAGATCGTCGAAGATCATGGCGGGCATCTGGAATTGCATGACGCGCCTTCGGATTTCCACGGAGGTCGAGGCGCGATGATACGCATGATCTTCCCGCAAGCGTCTGCCAGCGATGCTGGTGCGGAAGCGGGACTTGCCGGCGAAGCTGGCGCCAATGCGGAAAATGACCAAAAGAACATAGCTGGACAGGTGATTTGATATGGCTGCCGATATTCTTGTAGTTGATGACGAAGCGGATATCCGGGAACTTGTTGCAGGTATCCTGAGCGATGAAGGCCATGAAACCCGCACGGCTTTCGACGCGGACAGCGCGCTTGCGGCGATCAACGATCGCGTTCCCCGGTTGGTTTTTCTGGATATCTGGCTGCAGGGCAGTCGTCTGGACGGTCTGGCGCTGCTCGATGAAATCAAGAAGCAGCATCCCGAGCTGCCAGTGGTGATGATTTCCGGCCACGGCAATATCGAAACTGCTGTGTCGGCGATCCGGCGCGGCGCCTACGATTTCATCGAAAAGCCGTTTAAGGCTGATCGTCTGATCCTCGTTGCGGAACGGGCGCTTGAAACCTCGAAGCTAAAGCGCGAAGTCTCAAACTTGCGCAAACGTACCGGCGACCATCTGGAATTGATCGGCGCGTCGCTTGCGTTGAACCAGTTGCGCCAGACCATTGAGCGCGTGGCGCCGACCAACAGCCGCATCATGATTACTGGCCCGTCGGGTGCGGGCAAGGAACTTGCCGCGCGCGCCATCCATGCGCAGTCGAGCCGTGCCAGCGGGCCGTTCGTGACGGTGAATGCTGCGACCATCACGCCAGAGCGTATGGAGATCGAACTTTTCGGTACCGAGATGGATGGCGGCGAGCGTAAGGTGGGCGCTCTGGAAGAAGCCCATGGCGGTATACTTTATTTGGATGAAGTCGCGGATATGCCACGCGAGACGCAGAACAAAATTCTGCGTGTGCTTGTCGACCAGCAGTTCGAGCGCGTTGGCGGCACCAAGCGAGTCAAGGTGGATGTACGCATCATTTCCTCGACGGCACAGAACCTCGAAGGCATGATCGCGGAAGGCACATTCCGAGAAGACCTGTTTCACCGTCTGTCGGTTGTCCCTGTGCAGGTGCCGCCGCTTGCGGCCCGTCGCGAGGACATTCCGTCCCCGGTCGACTACTTCATGAAGCAGATTGCCGAACAGGCGGGTATCAAGCCGCGCAAGATCGGGCCGGATGCGATGGCGGTTCTGCAGGCGCATAGCTGGCCGGGCAATCTTCGCCAGCTTCGCAACAATGTCGAACGCCTGATGATTCTGGCGCGTGGCGACGATCCTGAAGCGCCAGTGACGGCCGATCTTTTGCCAGCCGAAATTGGCGACACCCTACCGCGTGCTCCGACAGAATCCGACCAGCACATCATGGCGCTTCCGCTACGCGAAGCGCGCGAGCGTTTCGAGAAGGAATATCTGATCGCCCAGATCAACCGATTCGGCGGCAATATTTCGCGCACGGCAGAGTTCGTTGGCATGGAGCGTTCCGCGCTGCATCGCAAACTGAAGTCTCTGGGCGTATAAGCATTTAGCGCAGTCCAGCTAAAGACGACACGCTGGAGCCGCTCTAAATATCTGTTTTGTTGCATTATCCTACGCAAAACCGCTTCGCACTTTTGCTGGAAATGCTCTAATTGTCTCGGACGGAGCAGTCATGCGGGTAATCGTTTGCGGAGCAGGGCAAGTCGGATACGGCATCGCCGAGCGGCTTGCCGCCGAAGAGAACGACGTCTCAGTTATCGACACATCCGCACGCCATGTCGAGATCGTGCGCGATACGCTCGATGTGCGGGGATTTGTCGGTCACGGGTCGCAACCCGATGTGCTTGCAGCTGCGGGCGCAGACGAAGCAGATATGATTATTGCCGTCACATTGTCCGACGAGGTCAATATGGTGGCCTGCCGGTGGCGCACTCGGTCTTCAACGTGCCGACCAAAATTGCCCGCATCCGCGCTCAATCCTATCTGAAGGCCGAATATCAGGACCTGTTCCTGCGCGAAAACCTGCCAATTGACGTTATCATTTCGCCTGAGCTGGAAGTGGGCGAGGTGGTTCTGCGGCGCATCGCTTTGCAGGGCGCGACGGACGTATTGCGCTTCGCGGACGACAAGATCATCGGCCTTGCTATCGAATGTCTCGATGAATGTCCTGTCATCAATACCCCGCTGAAACAGCTGACGGACCTGTTTCCCGATCTTGCAGCGACTGTCGCCGGTGTGGTGCGCAACGATAGTCTGTTCATCCCGCGATCTTCCGACGAATTGAATGCCGGTGACCTCGCGTATGTCGTGACAACGCGCGAACAGGTCCGTCGCACATTGGGTCTGTTCGGGCACGAGAAACCGGAAGCCAGCCGCATCGTTATCGCGGGCGGCGGCAATATCGGGCTCTATGTGGCCAAGGCCATTGAGGATCGCAAGTGGAACACGCGCGTCAAGATGATCGAGAGCGAGCACGAGCGCGCGTTTGCGATTGCCGATCAGCTGAAGCGCACCATGGTCCTGCATGGCAGCGCGCTCGATCAGAACCTTCTGCAGGAAGCCGATATTCAGGATGCCGACCTGATGGTCGCGCTCACCAATCAGGATCAGGTCAATATCCTGTCAAGCATCATGGCCAAACGGCTGGGCTGCAAATCCAACATGGCCCTGCTCAACACGGTCGCCTATCAGGATTTTACCCACATGGTGGGGATCGACGCCTACATTAATCCGAAGGCGGTCACAATCTCAAAAATCCTGCAGCATGTGCGCCGGGGCCGAATTCGCGCGGTCTATAGTGTTTATCGCGACATGGCCGAACTGATCGAGGCCGAAGCGCTGGAAACGTCATCGCTCGTCGGTGCGCCGCTGCGCGACCTCGACCTACCGGAAGGCTTGCGAATCGGGGCGATCTATCGGGACGGGCAGGTGATCCGCCCCAATGGCGATGTAAGGATCAAGCCGAAGGACCGCGTCGTCATTTTTGCAACATCCGACGCCGTAAAGCATGTAGAGCAGATGTTCCGTGTTAGTCTCGAGTTCTTCTGATCACAGTTGTGTGTTAGCCCACGCCCAGATTACGGCTTGGAGCTGGTATGGATATCTGCACGTTCTGGTACGGCTCGCGTTTGCGTGAGGTCGATTGCATTTGCCTAGCATCGATGGTGATGACGGGTCAAAGTGTGAAGCTCTTTGCTTATGGCCCGATAGAGAATGTGCCACCGGGCGTTGAACTGCATGATGCCGGCAGCATTTTGCCGGAAACGGTATTCACCGGGCTTGACCCGGCCTATCCAAACTTCCGCTCCAAACGAACAATCGTTCAATTCAGCGATATTTTCCGTATCATGCTGATGAAATATCAGCAGGGTGTCTGGCTGGACACGGATGTCTATCTTCTCAAACAGTTTCATCCAGATCCGCGCAAACCGTATCTTGCCCGGGAGAATCGCTTTCGGGTTGGTGTGTCGGCGCTCTACCTTCCGCACGATCATCCGATTATTGGTGAATTCGAGGCTTACATAGCGGCGACCTATCCGCTACCGCGCTGGCTGGGCCTACGCCGAGGCAAATTGCGTCCGCTTTACTATCGCCTTATCGGCAAGGAAGTGACGCCTGCCTCGATTGGCATCACGGTCTTCGGCAATGACGGAATTTCTCGTTTGGCCCGCAAGTATGGGATTTTCAAGAACGCGGCCCCCGGGAGAACTTCTATTACTGGGTCGGCAAGGACGCCACGCGCATCTATGATCCGGCCTATGGTCTCGAGCCGGTCAACCATCCGGACTTTATAGGCTTTCATATACATAAAAGCACAAGGAGGTCGTTTCGCTCCAGCCGGGAACTTTTTACATGTGGGCGATGGATCGGGTGCAGTCACTGCTTGAATTGCAACAAAATGAAGAGCTTGTCGTGGCTGATTGAGATAGCGAAACCATCTGACCTGACGGAATTTGCCGGGCGACTAATGAAATTGACGGTTGCGCAAAGATTCCCATCCTGTTAACCGAAGCTAAATAGCGAAGCAGTTGTCTTTCCACAGCAATTGCAGTCGAGCCCCGGTTTTGCACGCTCCGGTGCTTGATTTATGTACATGCGCGTGTTCGTTTAACACATCGCGAGCTGGCTGCTGATCGATTAAAGGAATAAAAACAATGGCTGAACGATCGCAAAATCTACAAGACCTTTTTCTGAATTCTGTACGTAAGCAGAAAATTTCCCTGACGATTTTTCTTATCAATGGCGTGAAACTGACCGGCATTGTAACGTCGTTTGATAATTTCTGCGTGCTTCTGCGCCGTGACGGTCATTCGCAGCTTGTCTACAAGCATGCGATTTCGACGATCATGCCAAGCCAGCCTGTACAGATGTTCGAAGGCGAAGAAGCCTGACGCTTTCCGAATTCCACTGGGGCGCGATGGCTTAAGACGTTTCGCTCCAGTTTATTGTTTCTGCTGATGATAACCGGACACGCTCTGCCTGTCCGGTTATCTTGCTTAAACAATCCGGGGCGTCTTTCATTTGAAACAGCTTTAGCGGCGACTTATCTGCAATGCCAGATAGTGCATTAACCTGATCTTCATCAGTCCAAATGCATCCACGACAGTTTCCGCGTCCCGGAGTGAATATATTTGTCCAAATTCAAGGATAAAAAGCCGACATCTGCCGATGCTGACAAGGCTTTCGAGCTTTTAGAACCGGGGCCCACAAGGGCCGCGGTCGTCGTTCCCATCCTGCCGGAGCGGTTTAATACGGGCACGTCGGCGGAAGATGGGGCTGCCCCCGAATTTCAGCGCTCGAACGAGGCGCGCCCGAGGAAGCCGTCGGGCTTGCCCGGGCAATCAATCTCGACATCGAACATGCTGAAATTGCGATTGTCTCCAATCCACGGCCTGCGACCTTGCTTGGCGCGGGAAAGGTGGAATCCATCGTCGAAACCGTCAAGGAAAAGGCCATCGGGCTGGTTATCGTCGATCATGCATTGACACCAGTACAGCAGCGCAATCTCGAAAAGGAATGGAACGTCAAGGTCATCGACCGCACGGGGCTCATTCTTGAAATTTTCGGTGAGCGCGCGCGCACCAAAGAAGAAGCTGCCTTGCAGGTCGAACTGGCCCATCTGAATTATCAGAAGGGTCGTCTAGTCAGAAGCTGGACCCACCTTGAACGTCAGCGCGGTGGTGGCGGCTTCCTCGGTGGTCCGGGTGAAACCCAGATCGAAGCCGACCGCCGCTTGCTGCAGGACAAGATTCTGAAGATCAAGCGCGAGCTTGAAACGGTGGTGCGCACCCGCACACTGCATCGTCAGAAGCGGCGCAAGGTGCCGCATCCGATCGTGGCACTTGTCGGTTATACCAACGCCGGAAAATCTACGCTTTTCAACCGCATGACGGGCGCGGAAGTGTTGGCCGAAGACATGCTCTTCGCCACGCTTGATCCGACATTGCGGCGTATTCGCCTTCCGCATGGTGAAACGGTTATCTTGTCGGATACGGTCGGTTTCATCTCGAACCTGCCGCACCACCTCGTCGCTGCCTTCCGCGCCACCCTTGAAGAAGTGGTGGAGGCGGATCTGATCCTGCATGTCCGCGACATTTCCGATCCGGACAATGCCGCGCAGGCGGAAGACGTGGAAAGTATTCTTGCTGGCCCGGGCATCGAGCCGCAGGACCGCAAGCGCGTGGTCGAAATCTGGAACAAGATCGATAATCTCGACGAGAGCGGGCGCGAGGCAGCGCTGCGTCTGGCCGCAGCCGGTAGCGAGGAAGGGCGTCCGATCCCACTGTCAGCCATTACCGGTGAAGGTGTTGACAGGTTGCTTTCACTTATCGAAACCCGGATAGCGGGCTCGCTCGGCCCGGTCGATGTCGTGCTGTCACCATTCGAGCTTCATCTTCTCGACTGGATTTACCAGCACGGCAGCAGTGTCGAACGCGAGAATCTGGAAGATGGTTCCGTTCGCATCAAAGCGCGACTGACCGAAGTGGCCCGCAAAACGCTGGACGAGAAGCGCGGCATTCGCCCCGAAAAGCCGGAGTCGGATTGGGAGTGAGGCAGGTAGTGCTACGCCACTTGCGGAACAGGGGCGCAACGCCCTATGTATGGAACACTTACGATTCAGAACTATTCACTTCGCCATAAATATATCCAGAGGCCCATAATGAGAGATCCGATCGAAACCGTCATGAACCTCGTCCCGATGGTGGTTGAGCAGACCAACCGTGGCGAACGGGCCTATGATATTTTCTCGCGCCTTCTCAAGGAGCGCATCATCTTCGTGAACGGACCGGTTGAAGACGGAATGTCGATGCTGGTTTGCGCACAGCTTCTCTTTCTCGAGGCCGAAAACCCGAAGAAAGAGATCAACATGTACATCAATTCGCCCGGCGGTGTCGTAACCTCCGGCATGGCGATCTATGACACGATGCAATTCATCCGTCCGCCGGTTTCCACGCTTTGCATGGGCCGGGCTGCTTCGATGGGCTCGCTGCTCCTGACCGCCGGTGCGACCGGCCAGCGTTATGCTCTGCCGAATGCCCGTATCATGGTCCACCAGCCATCGGGCGGTTTCGGGGACAGGCCTCGGACATCGAACGTCATGCGCAGGACATCATCAAGATGAAGCGCCGTCTGAACGAGATTTACGTCAAGCACACGGGCCGCGATTACGAGACAATCGAACGCACGCTCGACCGCGACCATTTCATGACCGCGCAGGAAGCGCTCGAATTCGGCCTTATCGACAAGGTGGTTGAATCGCGCGACGTGGGCGCGGACAGATCGAAGTAAGAGCCGGAATCTCCGGCTCGCACCTGTTTTAGCGCTCTTTGCCACAAAAGGGGCCCAATTCTTGCAACTACGTGATGGTTAACGCGCCACGTTAAGCATCTGTTGGGGTTCGGGGCGCTAAACTTGGTCAGATTATGCCGAATCTTTGCCGGGAACTTATTTTTCATTTGTTCGACGGTGCAGCTTCTGCAAAAGTCGCCAAATGGCTCCTTCGGTCGGGGAGTCATACGGTGACAGGAATCCTGAGACTACAGGCCCTACATGACAGGCAGCGCGTATCTGCTGCCGTTGTGACCAGCGGGAGGCGCGTTTCTCCTCCAGCACTGGGTCCGAACCGGAAGAAACGATCGATATGAACGCCCAAGGTTCATTTCGGTCAATTGAAAGGAAACTGCGATGAGCAAAGTCAGCAACAGCGGCGGCGATTCCAAGAATACGCTTTATTGCTCGTTCTGCGGCAAAAGCCAGCATGAAGTGCGCAAGCTGATTGCAGGCCCGACCGTTTTCATCTGCGACGAGTGCGTCGAACTCTGCATGGACATCATCCGCGAGGAAAACAAATCCTCGATGGTGAAGTCGCGCGAGGGCGTGCCTACGCCGCAGGAAATCATGGCCGTCCTTGACGATTACGTCATCGGCCAGAAGGATGCCAAGCGCGTTCTGTCGGTTGCGGTACACAATCATTACAAGCGTCTCGCCCATCAGTCCAAGAGCAGCGATATCGAGCTTGCGAAGTCGAACATTCTTCTCGTCGGTCCGACGGGTTGCGGCAAGACCTATCTTGCCCAGACGCTCGCACGCATCATCGATGTGCCATTCACCATGGCCGATGCGACGACACTGACGGAAGCAGGTTATGTCGGTGAAGATGTCGAGAACATCATCCTGAAGCTGCTTCAGGCCGCCGATTACAATGTGGAACGTGCGCAGCGCGGCATCGTCTATATCGACGAAGTCGACAAGATCAGCCGCAAGTCGGATAACCCGTCCATCACGCGCGACGTGTCGGGCGAGGGCGTCCAGCAGGCGCTTCTGAAGATCATGGAAGGCACCGTCGCTTCCGTGCCACCGCAGGGTGGCCGCAAGCATCCGCAGCAGGAATTCCTGCAGGTGGACACGACGAACATCCTCTTCATCTGCGGCGGCGCTTTTGCTGGTCTCGACAAGATCATCTCCGCACGTGGCGAGAAGACGTCCATCGGCTTCGGCGCCACCGTTCGTTCGGTCGATGAGCGCCGTATCGGTGATGTCTTCAGGGAGCTGGAGCCGGAAGATCTTCTGAAGTTCGGCCTCATTCCGGAATTCGTCGGTCGTCTACCAGTGATCGCGACACTCGAAGACCTCGATGTCGATGCTCTGGTGCAGATCCTGACCGAGCCGAAGAATGCGCTCGTGAAGCAGTATCAGCGCCTGTTCGACATGGAAAGTGTCGAGCTGAGCTTCCACGACGACGCCCTGCGAGCGATTGCCAACAAGGCGGTCGAGCGCAAGACGGGTGCACGCGGTCTGCGTTCGATCATGGAAAAGATCCTGCTCGACACCATGTTCGAGCTTCCGACGCTGGAAGGCGTGCAGGAAGTGGTTATTTCCGGCGATGTGGTGGATGGCAGCGCCCGTCCGCTCTATATCTATGCCGAGCGCCGGGATGAAAAGGGTAATGTTTCTGCTTAAGCGGGGACACCTAATCCATAAAAAGGCCGCGCAAGCGGCCTTTTCATGTGCAAACTTGCGCCGGGCTGATCCTGTCACTATTGCAGGCACAGCAATCGGGGTACAGCCTAAGCTAGATATTGTACTTAATGACGGTACAGCGCAGGATAGATGACGATTCTACGAAAGCCGTCCCGATCGAGGCTATTGAATTGCCGGGTTCGGCTCTCCAAGTATGGAACGAAGCACATTCGTGACCTGCCTCATGATGAAAGGGGGCGCGGACGTGGCAGTCAGGTTGAAAGACCTGAGAAAGGACTTGAGTTATGACGGGTACTGAACAGAAGACCCCATTGGGTGGCTCTGAAGCGGGCGGTTCGGACGGGCTCTATGCCGTTTTGCCGTTGCGTGACATCGTCGTTTTCCCGCATATGATCGTTCCGCTTTTTGTCGGCCGCGAAAAGTCCATTCGCGCGCTGGAGGAAGTGATGGGCGTGGACAAGCAGATTCTGCTTGCCACCCAGAAAAACGCTGCCGATGACGATCCGGCACCGGACGCGATTTATGAAATCGGCACGATTGCCAATGTATTGCAGCTCCTGAAGCTGCCGGACGGCACCGTCAAGGTGCTGGTCGAAGGCACGGCGCGCGCCAAGGTTTCCAAGTTTACCGACCGCGAAGATTATCACGAGGCCTATGCTGCGGCTTTGCCGGAGCCTGAAGAAGATGCCGTCGAGATCGAGGCGCTTGCCCGCTCGGTGGTTTCCGACTTCGAAAACTACGTCAAGCTGAACAAGAAGATTTCGCCGGAAGTGGTTGGCGCCGCCAGCCAGATCGACGACTATTCGAAGCTTGCCGACACGGTTGCCTCGCATCTCGCGATCAAGATTCCCGAGAAGCAGGAAATGCTGTCGATCCTCTCGGTGCGCGAGCGCCTTGAGAAGGCACTGTCCTTTATGGAAGCCGAAATTTCGGTTCTTCAGGTTGAGAAGCGTATCCGCAGCCGCGTCAAGCGCCAGATGGAGAAGACGCAGCGCGAATACTATCTCAACGAGCAGATGAAGGCGATCCAGAAGGAGCTTGGTGATGGCGAGGACGGTCGCGATGAAGCGGCTGAACTAGAAGAACGCATCAACAAGACTAAGCTTTCCAAGGAAGCCCGCGAAAAGGCCCGGGCTGAGCTGAAGAAGCTGCGCAGCATGAGCCCGATGTCTGCCGAAGCAACGGTCGTTCGCAACTATCTCGACTGGCTGCTGTCCATTCCGTGGGGCAAGAAGTCGAAGATCAAGCAGGACCTGAACTTTGCCGAAGGCGTACTTGGCGACGATCACTTTGGTCTTGAAAAGGTCAAGGAGCGCATTGTCGAGTATCTCGCGGTGCAGGCTCGCTCGACCAAGATCAAGGGCCCGATCCTCTGCCTCGTCGGACCTCCCGGCGTCGGCAAGACCTCGCTTGCCCGTTCGATTGCCAAAGCTACCGGCCGCGAATATGTCCGTATGTCGCTCGGCGGCGTCCGTGACGAGGCTGAGATCCGCGGTCACCGCCGCACCTATATCGGTTCGATGCCCGGCAAGGTCATCCAGTCGATGAAGAAGGCGAAGAAGTCCAACCCGCTCTTCCTGCTCGATGAAATCGACAAGATGGGTCAGGATTTCCGCGGCGATCCGTCATCGGCCATGCTCGAAGTGCTGGATCGGAACAGAACTCGACCTTCATGGATCACTACCTTGAGGTGGAATATGATCTGTCGAACGTCATGTTCGTGACGACGGCCAATACGCTGAATATTCCCGGTCCATTGCTGGATCGTATGGAAGTCATCCGTATCGCCGGCTACACCGAGGATGAAAAGCTCGAGATCGCCAAGCGGCACCTGTTGCCGAAGGCAATCAAGGATCACGCCCTACAGCCGAAGGAGTTTTCGGTCACGGACGATGCGCTGCGCAATGTTATCCGCCTCTACACGCGGGAAGCAGGTGTGCGTAGCCTCGAACGCGAATTGATGACTCTGGCACGTAAGGCCGTGACCGAAATCCTGAAGTCGAAGAAGAAGTCGGTGAAAGTCACCGAAAAGAACCTCTCCGACTATCTGGGTGTCGAGCGGTTCCGCTTCGGTCAGATCGACGGCGAAGATCAGGTTGGCGTCGTGACAGGTCTTGCCCGGACGGAAGTTGGCGGTGAATTGCTGACCATCGAAGGTGTCATGATGCCCGGCAAGGGCCGCATGACCGTCACGGGTAACCTCCGCGACGTGATGAAGGAATCGATCTCCGCAGCGGCTTCCTATGTCCGCTCGCGTGCCATCGATTTCGGCATCGAACCTCCATTGTTCGACAAGCGCGACATCCACGTGCACGTGCCGGAGGGTGCTACGCCGAAGGACGGTCCGTCCGCCGGTATCGCCATGGTCACGGCGATCGTATCCGTGCTGACCGGCATTCCGGTTCGCAAGGACATCGCAATGACGGGCGAAGTTACCCTGCGCGGTCGTGTCCTGCCAATCGGCGGCCTGAAGGAAAAGCTCCTCGCAGCTCTGCGCGGCGGCATCAAGAAGGTTCTGATCCCGGAAGAAAACGCCAAGGATCTGGCGGATATTCCGGACAATGTGAAGAACAGTCTTGAGATCGTTCCGGTGTCCCGCGTGGGTGAAGTCCTCAAGCATGCTCTGGTTCGCGAACCTGAGCCGATTGAATGGACCGAGCCGGCAACCCCGGCGACCGTGCCTTCGGTCGAGGAAGAAGCAGGGGCCACGACCGCTCATTAAGGCATTTCCGGCAAACGTGCGAAGCGGTTTGCTTACAGGTAATGCACCGAAATGAGCGTCCAGCGGGCGATTCTGATTCAGTCAGATTGCCCCGCTGGAAGGCGTCTATCAGGACCAACAATTGAAATGCCGGGCAATTTGCCCGGCATTTTGTGTTTAACCCCGGTTTTCCGGGGTTTTTCACGTTGACAGGCTTGGTTTGTGAAACGATTTGAATAAACTCCGACCAATCCGGTCACGTTATCCGTTCCGGTAGATAAAGAAAGGAAATGCCAATGAACAAGAACGAATTGGTTGCCGCAGTTGCGGAAAAGGGCGGTTTGACGAAGGCTGATGCCGGTACTGCTGTTGACGCCGTACTCGCTGCTGTTACCGGCGCCCTGAAGGCTGGTGAAGAAGTCCGTCTGCCCGGCTTCGGCGTTTTCTCCGTTTCGCATCGCGCTGCCTCGACCGGCCGTAACCCATCGACCGGCAAGGAAGTTGCTATTCCGGCTCGCAACGTGCCGAAGTTCTCGGCTGGCAAGGGGTCTGAAGGACGCCGTAAACGGCTAATCATGATCTTGAGAGTGAAAGCTCTTCGAACGGATCGTGACGTTAAATTTCCAGCCATCGTGGCATGATCGCGAATGACTGTCGAGAAGGCCCGGTTCAGCCGGGCTTTTTTCGTAAGTGTAGTAAGCGTGAATAAGTGCTTGCAACCGGATGTTGGCTTCTAAGAACCAAAAATATCCGTCAGGATTCTGGCCAGTGCGAGAACGGCTGCCAATGGTAGCAGCCAGTCGAAAAATATATCCGGGTTTTTCATGAGTGAAAGAGTGCTCGGCTGATGTTACGAGATTGCACCGCCAAATGACACCATTTGGCGGCTCAATGGACTAGCGGACAATCTTCAGCAGGGAAGTGCGCTTCCCGAAGATCATATCGGTGCACAATGTGCCTTTACGAGAAAGTCTGTAGGTACCAGCAGGCCGCGTATCGCAAATGGACTTCACAAAACGCAGTGCTGATACGCGATCTGTGAAAAGTCCCCGACAAGTCCCAGCCGGTCATAGACGACCCAGCGCCGTGCGGCTTCCTTGTCGACGATGAAGCGCGGCAGTGGAACGGCGGCGTTTCTCTGGTTTTTGTGGTCATAGCGAGTGCTCCATCCAGAGACGCAACCACTTTCACTGTGTAAGTTGCATGATGAGGAACGTCACCAGAACGCCGGCTCCAATCACTGTCATCAAGCGGAGCAGTATGCTGATGTCTTGGCGCAATTCTTCCTCGGTAATGGCTGAACTGATGTTCCGGGACCCTGCATGCTTACGCTTTGCTTTGCTCAGGTGTAAAAACAGGCCCAATTTTCCGTACATGATCGAAACCTCACTTCTGATGGTTGCACGAATGTTTCAATTGCTGGGGGCTGGGCTGGGCTGGCGGTGTTTCAGCGCGCCGCCAGTGTGATGGAAAGTGTCGCTTGCTGATGCTGCGCTATGAGCGCCGAGGGTGATTCTTCCACATGGTCAATGGCAGCACAGGCCCGGCGAATGGCGCTGGCGGTTTCTTCGCTGACGCCAACCAACGGCAGCCGTACATCCGGTGACAGACCGCGCCGATGGTGCAAGGCGTACTTCACCGGAACGGGATTGGTATCTTGTTCCATGGCAGTCAGAAGAGGCTTCAATTTGAAGCCGAGCGTTCTGGCACCGCAGGCATCGGCTCGCTTACAGGCTTCGTAAAGTTTGACAGTGGTTGCTGGAAGCACATTCGAAATGACTGAAATCATTCCGTCTCCTCCCTCAAGATTGAAGGAAACCGCGGTCGCGTCATGTCCTGATAGTTGTATCAGCCGATCGCCCATACGACGAATGATGCGTTTGGGCCGGTCGAGTTCACCAGTCGCGTCCTTGATACCAATGACGGTCGGGATTTCACTCAGCCGTTCGATAGTTTCCAGAGAAAGATCGACGCCGGTTCGCTTCGGGACATTATAAAGGATGATTGGTATCTGAACATTGCGAGCCACGGCTTCGAAGTGGCGATACAAGCCTTCCTGAGACGGGCAGTTATAGTATGGCGTCACAATCAGGGCGGCGTCAGCACCGCAGGCAGCTGCAGCGCTCGTCAATGCAATTGTCGATAGAGTATCGTTGGTGCCTGTTCCTGCAACAACGGGTACACGTCCTGCAGAGACGTCAACACAGGTTTTGATGAGGCTGATCTTTTCCGCCGTATTGAGAGTTGGGGCCTCTCCGGTCGTGCCACAGGGAGAAAGAGCATGGATGCCTTCTCCAATCTGCCACTCCACCAACTCGGCGAAAGCCTTGTGCGCCACTTCTCCGTTTTCAAATGGGGTAACAAGAGCGGTTGTTACTCCGCGCAATCTGGTTCTGAGTTCGTCATAAGCCATTGTTCTGAATCTCCGTTACCCGAACCTTCGACCGCAAACGAACCTCGCATATGTCGCAGAAGCCATTCAGAACGCAGTCTTGCCGGGCGTGAACAAGCTATGAGTCCCGGCGTATAAATTCGAGATCGGGAACAGACCCGGAGTATTAGAAAGTCGTATATTGCCTCTGAGCATGATGTGACCGCGCTGGCCGTTATATAGCCACTAACGCTTTAATTCTCAGGTCCTTGCCCGCTCAGACAGAGGAGCATACGCAAAAAGCCGGGCACTGGGCCCGGCTTCCGATAACTCTCTTTGCCTGCCGCTTATTCAGCAGCCTCTGAACTGCGCTTGGGACGGCGTTCCAGCAGTTCCTTGAGGAAGTGGCCGGTGTAGGAGCGTTTTTCCTGCACGATGTCTTCCGGACGGCCCACGGCAACAATCTCGCCGCCGCCATCGCCACCTTCCGGTCCAAGGTCGATGACCCAGTCGGCAGTCTTGATGACTTCGAGATTATGCTCGATCACAACGACTGTGTTGCCCTGTTCCACCAGCTCGTGCAGCACTTCAAGCAGCTTCGCCACATCGTGGAAGTGCAGGCCGGTTGTTGGTTCGTCCAGAATATAGAGCGTGCGGCCCGTTGCGCGGCGTGACAGTTCCTTGGCAAGCTTCACGCGCTGTGCTTCCCCGAAAGCGTCGTCGCCTGCTGGCCGACCTTAATATAGCCGAGACCCACCTTGACGAGCGTTTCCATCTTGTCGCGAACGGCAGGCACGGCGGAGAAAAACTCCGCGCCTTCCTCGACTGTCATATCCAGCACATCGGCGATGGACTTGCCCTTGAACAGGACTTCCAGCGTTTCGCGGTTGTAGCGTTTGCCGTGACAGACATCACAAGTCACATAGACATCCGGCAGGAAGTGCATCTCGATCTTGATGACGCCATCGCCCTGACAGGCCTCGCAGCGTCCGCCCTTCACATTGAACGAGAAGCGGCCCGCCTGATAACCGCGCGCCTTGGCTTCCGGCAAACCCGCAAACCAGTCGCGGATCGGTGTGAAGGCGCCGGTATAGGTTGCCGGGTTGGAACGAGGCGTACGACCAATCGGCGACTGGTCGATATCGATCACCTTGTCGAGGAACTCCAGCCCCTCGATGCGGTCATGCTCCGCCGGATGTTCACGTGAACCCATGATGCGGCGCGAAGCGGCCTTGAACAGGGTTTCAATCAGAAAGGTGGACTTGCCGCCGCCTGAAACGCCGGTGACAGCGGTAAAGGTTCCTAGCGGAATATCCGCCGAGACATTTTTCAGATTGTTGCCCCGCGCGCCGACGACCTTGATGCGTTTGGACTTTGAAATCTTGCGACGTTCCGCCGGAACGGCAACTTCCATCGCGCCTGACAGATATTTGCCGGTCAGCGAGTTCGCATTGGACATCACGTCCTGCGGCGACCCTTGAGCGATGATCTTGCCGCCATGGACACCTGCCGCAGGGCCGATATCGACCACATAGTCGGCAGTCAGGATCGCATCTTCGTCATGCTCGACCACGATGACCGTGTTGCCGAGATCGCGCAGATGGCGCAGCGTGTCGAGGAGACGCGCATTATCACGCTGATGCAGGCCGATGGATGGTTCATCCAGCACGTAAAGCACGCCGGTCAGGCCGGAACCGATCTGCGAGGCAAGACGGATACGCTGGCTTTCACCGCCCGACAGCGTGCCGGAATTGCGCGCCAGCGTCAGATAGTCGAGGCCGACATCGTTGAGGAACTGCAGGCGCTCCCGGATTTCCTTGAGGATGCGGGCGGCAATCTCGCGCTGCTTGTCGTTAAAGCTGCTATCGATGTCGCGGAACCGGGCGTCGGCCTTGCGGATCGACATTTCCGTGATCTCGCCGACATGCTTCATGCCAACCTTGACCGCAAGCGCTTCCGGCTTCAGGCGGTAGCCGTTACAGGAAGGGCAGGGGAGTCGAGGCCATGAAGCGCTCGATATCTTCGCGCGACCGGGCAGAGTCGGTTTCCTTCCAGCGGCGCTCCAGATTGGGGATCACGCCTTCAAAAGGCTTCGTCGTCTGGTAGGAACGCAGGCCGTCATCATACTGGAAGGTGATTTCCTTGCCCTTGGTGCCATAGAGAATGGCCTGCTGGGCTTCTTCCGAAAGATCAACCCAGCGCGCACCGATCTTGAAGCCATAGGCTTTTGCCAAGCGCTTCCAGCGTCTGATTGTAATAGGGCGACGAAGACCGCGCCCATGGGGCAATCGCGCCGTCCTTCAATACTGCCGTTTCGTCGGGAACGATCAGGTTCGGATCAATGGCCTGCTGCGTGCCGAGACCATCACAGGTCGGGCAGGCGCCGAACGGGTTGTTGAACGAGAACAGGCGCGGTTCGATTTCTGGAATGGTGAAACCGGAAACCGGGCAGGCAAACTTTTCCGAAAACAGAATGCGCTCATGCGTTTCGTTGGCCGACTTGTTGGCACCACCACCTTCAGCCGTTTCTTCAGGCGGCAGCGGCTTATCAGCAAACTCGGCGACGGCCAGACCTTCGGCAAGCTTGAGGCAGGTTTCAAGACTGTCGGCGAGGCGGGTCGACAGGTCAGGCCGCACCACGACACGGTCGACTACGACATCGATGTCGTGCTTGTACTTCTTGTCCAGCGCCGGAACATCGGCGATTTCATAGAAGGTACCGTCCACCTTGACGCGCTGAAAGCCCTTCTTCTGAAGCTCTGCCAGCTCCTTCTTGTACTCGCCCTTGCGGCCACGAACGATGGGCGCGAGGATATAAAGGCGCGTGCCTTCTTCCAGCGCCATGACCCGATCAACCATCTGGCTGACGGTCTGGCTCTCGATGGGAAGGCCGGTTGCAGGCGAATAGGGCACGCCCACGCGCGCAAAGAGCAGGCGCATGTAATCGTAGATTTCGGTGACGGTGCCGACCGTCGAACGCGGATTGCGGCTCGTCGTCTTCTGCTCGATGGAAATGGCAGGAGAGAGGCCGTCGATCTGGTCGACATCCGGCTTCTGCATCATTTCGAGGAACTGGCGCGCATAGGCCGAAAGACTTTCGACATAACGGCGCTGGCCTTCCGCATAGATCGTATCAAAGGCAAGCGAGGATTTGCCCGAGCCGGAAAGCCCTGTCATCACGATCAGCTTGTCGCGAGGCAGATCGAGATCGACATTTTTCAGATTGTGTTCGCGCGCGCCACGTATGGAAATGAATTTCTGATCGCTCATTCCGCGTCCTGCCTGCTCATGATGCCATGGATAACGGGCGCCGAATGGTAAAACACGTCGCGCCGGTGTCTAATATGGGGTGAAACCCTCCAATAAGAAGGGGCTCCGGTCATTCATCGGTGCACTCTTATCATTAGAACAAATATCGAACAACCAGCCTTCTGATAGGCGATACGAAATGTGAACGCAAGAGCGTTGACTGTCACTCCTGACAGGAGCAGACTACCCTTACTCGCTGATAGCGGAGAGGTGCCGCGGTGGGATGACACGGCATCGGCAAGAGGTCCGCAGGAGGCGGGGAGACCCAGTAGGGAGGTAAAGGAGCATGAGTCCACCTGACTACAGTGCCTAGCTTTCACAGAGATGAAAGCACAATCCGTTTCGGTTGCGGCAGCATCTTTTCGCAAGGAATGATGCCTCGTTGATCGAAAGTGTGATTGCCGACAATTTGAATTTGCGCGGAATGCAAATGGCCGTGCGCCTTTGTGATCCGAAAAGACCTGCCGACGAATTAATGTCGACACATGAGCATTGCTCAAACCCCAAGCCCTGCGCGCCAAAGATACAGTGAGCGGCAGGGCTTTTCCTTGGAAGCTGATCCCGTTTGCCAAGCGCAGGCAGCTATTGCTTTATGACGGTAGTCGGCAAGGCTGTTTTGAAATTAAGGCAGATGCAGTTTCAGCCTCTGAAATGAGGAAAACTGCACTATCAGCGCGGTAAACGGTGCAAAAACCCACTGAAATTTATGGCGAACACAAGGCTTTTTAATGTTGGAAGGTTGCATTTTGAACAAAACAAGAACATAAACTCTGTGGACATTGAAGAATTCACCGGCCCGGATTGAGCACGCTTTGAGCCAGTCCTGTAAGGTGAACATATGAGTTTGTGGTGATGGCGCATTGTTGCGCCTGATCTTTCATTTGAAAAGTGCCTCTTGTCCGCGCGAAGCAGTGCGGAAAGAGTGTGCATGCAAGACCCGGAGTAATTTTCGATGGCTGGTAGCGTCAATAAAGTCATTCTGGTCGGCAATCTTGGTGCCGATCCGGAAATTCGTCGTCTGAATTCCGGCGACGTGGTTGCCAATCTGCGCATTGCAACGTCGGAAAGCTGGCGCGATCGCCAGAGCGGCGAACGCAAAGACCGCACCGAATGGCACAGCGTTGTCATCTTCAATGAGAACCTCGCCAAGGTTGCGGAACAGTATCTGAAGAAGGGCGCCAAGGTTTACATCGAAGGCGCGCTCCAGACCCGCAAGTGGCAGGATCAGAACGGCAATGACCGTTATTCGACGGAAGTCGTGCTGCAGAAGTTCCGTGGTGAACTGCAGATGCTCGATAGCCGTGGTGAAGGCGGCGGTGAAGGCCGTTCGTTCGGCGGCGGTGGCGGCAACCGCAACCAGATGTCTGACTATTCTGGTGGCGGCGGTGATTTCGGCTCGTCCGGCCCATCCAATCAGGGTGGCAGCAGCGGTGGCTTCTCGCGCGATCTGGACGACGAAATTCCATTCTGAGAACGGATATAATCCAGTTTATAAGTTAAATTTGATAAGGCGCTGTTTTACAGCGCCTTTTTATTGGATCATACTTCCGATTCTCTAGGAAAATGATGTCTGATCGCGAGCTCGTCAGCGTGATTTGCCCTCAAATTTAACCTGCTCACCGTCTTCTTTGGTGAATGATGCGACCGGATTTTCCAGAAGCGGCAGAACCAGCTCAGAGGGACGGCAAAGGCTGGTGCCGCGCGGCGTTTCGACGATGGGCCGGTTGATCAGAATTGGATGGGCCATCATGAAGTCGATCAGCTCGTCGTCAGTCCATTTCGGATCGGACAGCCCGAGTTCAGCATAGGGCGTGCCTTTTCGCGCAGCAGTTCGCGTGGTGTCATGTTCATTGCCGCCAGCAGACCGACCAGACGTTCCCGCGTGGGTGGATTCTGCACATATTCGATAATGACGGGCTCTTCGCCACTCGCACGGATCATTGCCAGCGTGTTGCGCGAGGTGCCGCATTTTGGATTATGAAGAATGGTCACGGCCATCGGAGGTTTCCTGTCTGATTTGGAGGCGCTCAACGGCACCGCGTTCATAACAGCTTCGAGAGCAGTTCAGCGCTAGCATGCTTCAGTTCATGTCATTCATCTGCGGGTCACCGGGATACGTGTCGATAGAAAACTCCATATTATCCGCTGAAAACCGTGTCAGCGAATACTGGATCGGCACTCCATCGGTATTCACATTGATCGCCTTGGCCGTCAGTACAATGGCGCCGGGCGAAAGCTTCAAATGTTTCAGATCATCCGAATCCGCATGGCGGGCGGATATGATTGTCGATTTACGGAAGTAATCGGCAATACCTGCTTTTCGGAAAGCCTCGGTGATGGAACCGCTTTCCGCATAATCCTCGGCAATTTCGGGAAATTGTTCGGCACTGATCCAGAGCGTTGCGCGCGACACGGGGCGTCCGTCAGCGCTGTGCAAGGTTTCGAGCCGCAGGACAGGTGAACCGGGCTCTATCTCTAGCGCCTCGGCTATATCCGGAGAGGCAGGCGCTGTGCCGGAAGCGAGCAGCGCGCCCTTCATGTCGCGCACCTGCGAAGCGAGCGATTGCGAAATGCGGGTGCGACGTCCGATCTGGTAGGTGAGGCGCTTTGCATTGGCAACGAAGGTGCCGCGCCCTTGCTCGGCACGCAGCACGCCTTCCTGCGTCAGCGCGGCAATGGCGCTGCGCACCGTATGGCGATTGACTCCAAACCTGTCGGCAAGTTCCATCTCGGCGGGCATACGCGCACCGGACTGAAGCCTGCCAGCCCTGATCTCACCGCGTATCTCGTCGGCAATCTGCCTCCAGATCGCCACGCCGCTGTTTCTCTCAATTCGTCTGGTCTTTGTCATCAACTGTCATCGTCCTGTCATTGGCAGGGTGTAATCATTCTGGTATTGTATAGTTGTCTATATAACTAGACAATTTGAGAGATCAAGTCAACGGGAGTGCATCCCGAAAAACATGAAACGGTTTTCGGACAAGATGCGCCTCAAAACAAACTCCAGAGCGACGATCTGATGCAATCAGGTCAAAGCGCGCTCTGGAACTAACAGGGCAGGGAAGCTCATGTACGGTACGGAGCAAAGTGCGAAGGGAGGCGGAGCCGGTTCCGCCACTGAAAGCGGAACGGTGCCGGATGCAGTGCCAGATTCAGTTCAAGCCGCACGACAGGCAAGCATGGCAGTTCTTGCACGTGCAAGCGGCGAAGAGCTGCAAGCTTTCTGGCAGGCATGGTCCAACAAGCCGGAATTTGAAGTTCTGCGCGGACCGGAAACCGGTCTCGTAATGCTGCGTGGCCGCATTGGCGGCGGCGGCGCACCCTTCAATGTCGGCGAGGCAACGGTGACGCGCGCTACGGTGCGGCTCTCCGACGGTTCGGTCGGCCACTCTTATGCGCTCGGTCGCGATCAGGAAAAGGCGCGGCTTGCCGCTGTCTTTGATGCATTGTGGCTCGATGAAGGCCATCGCGATGCCGTGGAGGCACAAGTGCTGAATGTCTTGCGCAAGCGGCTGGACGATGCCGACGTCAAGCTGCGCGGCGAAGCCGCCGCTACCAAGGTCGATTTCTTCACAATGGTCCGGGGAGACAATTGATGCTTCCTTTTTCTCTCGAAAACAGCACTTCCTCCGCGTTTGAGGGTGGCTTTGCCGATCCGGTGACGAATGCGCAGTCGGCTTTTCATGCCGTCATGCACGCCATGGCTAATCCCGGTCGCATCTATCCTCTGGCTCGCGCAGCCACCCCCCACCGCAGCCGCTGACGCCTGAACTGGGCGTGATTGCAGCAACCCTGCTCGATCACGATGCGACTGTCTGGTGCGATGCAGCGATAGCAGTTGATGAAAGCGCAACCGCACGGCTCACTTTCCACACGGGCGCGCCGCGTGTCGAAAGTGCGGATGCCGCACAATTCGCTCTGGCCAGCAATGTTTCGCTGCTGCCGTCTCTGGCAGGGTTTTCGCAGGGTGATGCCGAATTTCCCGACCGTTCGACAACCGTCGTTCTCGCTGTTGCGTCGCTGACAAGCGGACAGGACTTTGAGCTGAAAGGCCCCGGTATCGATGGCGAACGTGCACTTCAGGTTGAAGGCCTGCCGCAGGATTTCATCCAGCAATGGCGTGAGAACGGCGCACAATACCCGCTCGGCATTGATCTTGTTCTGGTCAGCGACGGCGCTGTTGCAGCGCTTCCCCGCACAACTCGCGTTTCCGCTCTGGAGGGCTGAAAATGTATGTTGCCGTAAAGGGTGGCGAAACGGCCATCCATAATGCACACCGTCTTCTCGATGATCGTCGTCGCGGCGATCGTTCGGTTCCGGCTCTGCGTCTCGACCAGATTGCCGAACAGCTGGCGCTGGCGGTTGATCGCGTCATGGCCGAAGGTTCGCTCTATGATCGCGAACTGGCGGCACTTGCTGTTCGTCAGTCGCGCGGCGATCTGATCGAGGCAATCTTTCTGGTGCGCGCCTACCGCACAACCTTGCCGCGTTTTGGCTATTCGCGGCCGATGGAAACCGCTGAAATGCTGATCGAACGCCGCATTTCTGCGACCTACAAGGATCTGCCGGGCGGTCAGTTGCTCGGACCGACCTTTGATTACACGCATCGTCTGCTCGACCCAGATCTGGCCGGTGATGTTGCCGTTCCGGAACCCGAAATGCGGGAAGCCGTGAAGGAAGAGACGCCGCGTGTAACCGATATTCTTGGTGCGGTTGGCATGATTGAGGATGATGGTTCCCTGCCGGAAGGTCACGAACCGGGCGACCTGACCCGCGAACCTTGGACATTCCCGATGGAGCGCGATCTGCGCCTTCAGGCATTGGCACGCGGTGATGAAGGTTTCCTGCTGGCACTCGGCTATTCCACCCAGCGCGGCTATGGCAATAACCATCCTTTCGTCGGCGAAATCCGCATTGGCGAAGTGGATGTCGAGTTCGATGTGCCCGAACTTGGTTTTGCCGTCTCGCTCGGTCGCGTGCAGCTGACCGAATGCCAGATGGTCAATCAGTTCAAGGGATCGGCCAAGCAGCCGCCGCAATTCACGCGCGGTTACGGTCTGGTGTTCGGCCAGAGCGAACGCAAGGCCATGTCCATGTCGCTCTGCGACCGTGCACTGCGCGTGCGGGAATTCGATGCGGATGTGACGGCACCTGCCGAGGACGAGGAATTCGTCATCTCGCATTCCGACAATGTGCAGGCGACGGGTTTCGTCGAGCATCTGAAACTGCCGCACTACGTGGATTTCCGGTGCAGAACTCGATCTCATCCGCCGCATGCGTGCGGAATATGACCAAGCGCACAATGAGACTGAAGGCGTAACGAAGGAGGCCGCAGAATGAGCGATCTGGCCAATTATAACTTCGCCTATCTGGACGAACAGACCAAGCGGATGATCCGCCGCGCCATCCTGAAGGCCATCGCAATACCGGGCTATCAGGTGCCTTTTGCCAGCCGTGAAATGCCGATGCCTTATGGATGGGGCACCGGCGGCGTGCAGGTGACGGCTGCCATTCTGGGGCCGGATGATGTGCTGAAGGTCATCGATCAGGGTGCCGACGACACGACCAATGCCGTTTCTATCCGCGCCTTCTTCCAGAAGACTGCCGATGTCGCCGTCACCACCCATACGGGCGAGGCGACCATCATCCAGACCCGCCACCGTATCCCGGAATATCCGCTGACCGAGGGGCAGGTGATTGTCTATCAGGTGCCGATCCCCGAGCCACTACGTTTTTGGAGCCACGCGAAACCGAAACCCGCAAGATGCACGCGCTCGCCGAATATGGCCTCATGCATGTGAAGCTTTACGAGGACATTGCGCGTCACGGTCATATCGCCAAGACCTACGATTATCCGGTGATGATCGAAGGGCGCTATGTGATGGCGCCTTCGCCGACGCCGAAATTCGACAATCCGAAAATGCATATGTCTCCGGCATTGCAGCTGTTCGGTGCCGGTCGCGAAAAGCGCATCTATGCCGTCCCACCTTATACGCAGGTGGTCAGCCTCGATTTCGAGGATCATCCGTTCGAAGTGCAGAAGTTCAAGGAACCCTGTGCGCTATGCGGCGCGAAGGGCGTCTATCTGGATGAAGTCGTGCTCGATGATCGCGGCGGCTCGATGTTCGTCTGCTCCGACACTGATTTTTGCGAAGACCGTCAGGCCAACGGCCATTTCGGTCATCTGGCTGCAAACAAGGAGGCTGCGGAATGAACAGCAAACCCCTGCTGAGAGTAAACAGCCTGTCGAAGTTTTACGGCAATCGCCGTGGCTGTGCAGACATTTCTTTCAATCTGTGGCCGGGCGAAGTGCTGGCCATTGTGGGTGAATCCGGCTCCGGCAAAACGACGCTCCTGAACAGTCTGGCAACCCGTCTGGAGCCGACTTCGGGTACCGTCGAATACCGGATGCGTGACGGTGAATTCCGCGATCTATACAAGATTGGCGAAGCGGAACGCCGTTTCCTGATGCGGACCGACTGGGGTTTTGTGCACCAGAACCCTGCAGACGGATTACGCATGACGGTTTCGGCTGGTGCCAACGTGGGCGAACGCCTGATGGCAGTCGGAGAACGCCATTACGGTAATATCCGCTCGACGGCCACCGAATGGCTGGGACGTGTCGAAATCGCTTCCGACCGTATCGACGATCAGCCGCGTGCCTTCTCTGGCGGCATGCGCCAGCGCTTGCAGATTGCCCGCAATCTGGTGACCGCTCCGCGCCTTGTTTTCATGGATGAACCGACCGGCGGTCTCGACGTGTCCGTGCAGGCACGTCTTCTCGATCTTTTGCGCGGCCTCGTCAGCGATCTTGGTCTGTCGGTGATTATCGTTACTCACGATCTTGCCGTAGCCCGGCTTCTGTCCCATCGCATCATGGTCATGAAAGACGGCCATATTGTCGAACAGGGCCTGACCGACCGCGTCTGGATGACCCGCAGGCGCCATATACGCAACTGCTCGTATCGTCTATTCTGCAGGTTTAGTAAATTAAAACAGATGTTTGCAGCGTGTTGTTCGTAAATTGGCGAAACTTCATGCGTGAGGTGAGAAATGACACAAGTTAGAACATCCCTCCGCTGGCGGTGTCGGGTCTGGCGAAGACGTTCACGATGCACTTGCAGGGTGGCATTCAGTTGCCAGTCGTAAGTAACGTGGACTTCAATCTGGAAGCAGGCGAATGCGCAGTGCTTGGCGGACCTTCCGGTGCCGGTAAAAGCTCCATTCTCAAGATGGTCTATGGCAATTACGCTGTGAATGCAGGCTCGATCCTCATTCGTCACGAAGACCGTATGGTGGATCTGGCAACAGCCGATCCGCGCGAAGTGCTGGCCGTTCGGCGCGATACGATTGGCTATGTCAGCCAGTTTCTGCGCACATTGCCGCGCGTCGCGGCAATCGATGTGGTTGCCGAGCCTCTAGTTGGGCGTGGCGTCGATCGCGAACTGGCGCTGACCCGCGCTCGCGAGCTTCTGTCACAGCTCAATCTGCCAGAAAGGCTTTGGGCCTTGCCGCCTGCGACTTTCTCGGGTGGCGAACAGCAGCGCGTGAACATCGCGCGCGGTTTCATCACGGATCATCCGATACTGCTGCTCGATGAGCCGACCGCCTCGCTTGATGCGAAGAACCGTGCGGTCGTGGTTGATCTCATCAAGACCAAGAAGGAGGAGGGCGTCGCCATGCTAGGTATCTTCCACGATGAAGATGTGCGTACGGAGGTTGCGGACCGGATTATCGACGTGACAGCTTTCTCTCCGAGGGCCGCCGCATGACCAAGCTATCGGTAGAACCGCTGGTGCATGAAACCGCCATCGTCAGCGGTTGCACACTCGGTCGCTACACAGAGATAGGCGAGCGCAGCCGCGTTTCGGAAACTGTGCTCGATGATTATTCCTATCTCGGCATCGATTGCGAAATCTGGTGTGCGGAGATTGGCAAGTTTTCCAATATCGCCAGCCATGTGCGCATCAACGCCACCAATCATCCGACATGGCGTCCGACGCTGCATCATTTCACCTACCGCGCCGGTGATTACTGGCCGGAGGAAAAGGATGAGACGGAGTTTTTCGAGTGGCGTCGTGGCAATGCGGTGAAGATCGGTCATGACACTTGGCTCGGCCATGGCTCCACCATTTTGCCGGGTGTGACGGTTGGCAATGGTGCCGTTGTCGGTGCCGGGGCGGTGGTGAGCAAGGACGTTGCGCCCTATACGATTGTTGGTGGTGTTCCGGCGCGTCTCATTCGCGAACGTTTCGATGCCGCAACGGGCAATCGTCTGGATCGACTGGCCCGGTGGAACTGGAGCCATGAGCGTCTGCGCGAAGCGCTCGATGATTTCCGCGCGCTCGATATCGAAGCTTTCCTATCGAAATATGAAACTACCGCTAACACGAATGCGGTGATGAAAGAGCTATCCCATGGCTAATGAAATCGTTCTGAAAAATGCGCAGATTGTGCTCGCTGACGAGATTGTTTCCGGTTCTATCCTGATCCGTGACGGCAAAATTGCAGCCATCGATCAGGGCTATGCCAATGGCGGCGAAGACATGGATGGCGATTATGTCATTCCGGGCCTCATCGAGTTGCACACCGACCAGTTGGAAAGCCATTACGCGCCGCGTCCGAAAGTGCGCTGGAATGTCGACGCTGCGGTTCAGGCCCATGATGCGCAGGTTGCAGCATCGGGCATCACGACGGTTTTCGATGCGATGCGTGTCGGCTCCGATATGACCGCGACTTCGTTGGTAAGGATATGCGGATGCTTGCGGATGCCATTGAAAGCGGTGTTCGCGAAAATCGCCTGCGTGCAGACCACTTTTTGCATCTGCGCTGCGAAGTATCTTCGGCAGATTGTCTCGAAACGTTCGAGCTTTTGCGGGCGATGACCGCGTAAAACTCGCTTCGCTGATGGATCATGCGCCGGGACAGCGTCAATTCGTTGATCTTGAGACCTATCGCACTTATTACATGCGCAAGATGAAGCTCACGGATGAGGAGTTCCGGGTGCATTGTGAGAAGCGCATGGCGGATTCGGACGCCTATTCGGCCAATCATCGCCGCGCCATTGCCGAAATGGCTGCGACACGTGGCATCGTTCTGGCTAGCCATGACGATGCGACCAGTGCGCATGTCGATGAATCGCTCGACCATGGCGTGCGGATTGCCGAGTTTCCAACCACGATGGAAGCGGCCAATGCTTCGAAAGGCGCAGGCCTCTCGATCCTGATGGGCGCGCCGAACATCGTTCGCGGTGGCTCGCATTCCGGCAATATTGCCGCACGCGATCTCGTCGATAATGGCAGCCTCGATATCCTGTCTTCGGACTATATTCCGTTCAGCCTCATTCAGTCGGCTTTCGGTCTTGCTTCGGGCGAACGTCCGATTGCGCTGCCACAGGCTGTCCGCCTCGTGACCAAGAATCCTGCGGACGCCATGGCTATGGATGATCGCGGCGAAATCGCCATCGGCAAGCGCGCCGATCTCGTTCGCGTGCGCCCGAAAGGTGCAATCCCGGTTGTCCGCACGGTCTGGCGCGAAGGTGATCGGGTGCTTTGATGCAGATGCAATCCGATATGCCGAAAGGCTGTTTCGTCGCCGTCGTCGGCCCCAGCGGGGCCGGCAAGGATACGATCATGGATGCAGCGCGTGTGGCTCTTGCGGGCGACACGCGTTTTCATTTTGTGCGCCGCATCATCACCCGCCCGCAAATGCCGGGCACGGAAGATCATGACAGTCTGGATGAAGCATCTTTTGCAACAGCTGCAGGCGAGGGAGCCTTCGCTCTGCACTGGCAGGCGCATGGCCTGAGCTATGGATTGCCAAAATCACTGGAGGATGAAATCGCCGACGGTACGGTGGTGATCGCCAACGTTTCACGGCGAGTGCTTGGCGATATTCGCAGGCTCTACAAATCACGTTCTGTGGTCGTGATAACAGCCCGACCGGACGTTCTGGCAGAACGGCTTGCGTCGCGTGGTCGTGAAAGCCGGGAAGAAATCACCGCGCGGCTTGCGCGTGAAGTGAGCTTCGATGACGATGCCCGAGATGTTGTCACAATAGACAATTCAGGTGATGTCAATGCATCCACAGAGACCTTCCTTCATCATTTGAAGGAAATAACTGTTAAAACAATTGCTTAGGTGAAATCTCTATAGCGGCGTGTAAATTTACACAAACGTCATTATGCTTTCATTGCAGTGTCATGGAAGCAATTCAAAGTGAGCATGAATGGAGACGAATTCATGCTTCAACTGAACAACATAACGCGCCGCTATAATGACAAGGTGGCGGTTTCGGGCGTGGACCTCGAAATCGAGCCGGGCACGTTTGTGGGAATTATCGGGCGCTCAGGCGCAGGCAAGTCGACGCTTCTGCGTATGATCAATCGCCTTGTCGAGCCGTCCGAGGGAACAATTCACTGGGATGGTCGTGATGTTACGGGCCTTAAAGGCTCGGGATTGCGTGACTGGCGCGCGCAATGTGCGATGATTTTCCAGCATTTCAATCTGGTTGATCGTCTGGATGTTCTGACCAATGTTCTGATGGGGCGTCTCAACTATGTTTCGACGCCCAGTCGTCGCTCCTGCGTATCTGGAGCGACGAAGAACGCCTGATCGCGCTTTCCGCTCTGCAGCAGTTCGATATTGCGCATCTTGCGGCGCACCGCGCCGATGAACTTTCGGGTGGCCAGCAACAGCGCGTGGCGATTGCCCGCGCGCTCGTGCAGCAGCCACGCATTATTCTTGCCGACGAGCCTATTGCATCGCTCGATCCGCGCAACACCCGCAGCGTCATGGACGCCCTGCGCCGCATCAATCGCGAATATGGCATCACGGTCCTCTGCAATCTGCACTCGCTCGATATTGCGCGCAGCTATTGCGACCGCCTCGTCGGCATGTCTGCCGGCAAGATCGTATTCCGTGGCACACCGTCGATGCTGACAGATATGGCATCACGCGACCTTTACGGCATGGAAGCCGCTGACGTCATCGACGCCGACGAACAGCAGGGCGAACCAATGCCAATGCCAGTTCCGCAGTCGGCTGAAGCCGTTCTGCGCCAGCTTTCCGCCTGAGCGCATAAAGCTCCGGAAAAAAAACACGCTCCAAACTCAGGATTAACAGGAGATACCTATGCTTAACCGTAGAAACTTTCTGGCGGCGGCTGTGCTTACCGCAACGCTGACCATGCCAATGATGGCCTCCACCGCTCAAGCTGCTGACTGGAGCAAAGGATTATCCGGAAATCGTTCTGGGCGTTATCCCGGCTGAAAACGCCTCGACCACTTCCGACCGTTATGCGCCTCTGGCTGCATATCTCGGCAAGGAACTTGGCACCAAGGTCACGCTGCGCGTCGCCAACGACTACGCCGCCGTCATCGAAGGCCAGCGCGCCGGCAACATCCAGATCGCATTCTATGGCCCGGCTTCCTATGCGCGCGCTGTCATGACCGGCGTTGAAACCACACCACTTGTCAACCAGCGCCATGACACCGGTGTCAACGGCTACTACTCTGTCGTTTATGTTCGCGCCGACAGCCCGTACCAGAAAATGGATGACCTGAAGGGCAAGACCATTGCTCTCGTTGATCCGAACTCCACGTCGGGCAACAATGCTCCGCGCTTCTTCCTCAACCGCGAAGGCTATAGCGTCGATACGTTCTTCGGTAAGAACTTCTTTGCTGGCAGCCATGAAAATGCAGTTCTTGCTCTTGCGCAGGGCACCGCTGATGCCGCTGCCAACTCCTCGGAACTCGGAAAACGATTCCAACCTGACCCGCATGGTCAGCCGCGGCGTGCTGAAGGATGCTGACGGCAAGGCAATGACGAAGGACGATTTCCGCGTCATCTTCAAGTCGGACTTCCTTCCAGAAGGTCCGTTCGCTGTTCTCAACACTCTTCCAGACCAGCTGAAGGCCGACATCAAGCAGGCTTTCCTCGACATGCCGAAGAAGGACAAGGCAGGTTTTGATGCCCTTTCCGACGGCAAGGATCAGGAATTCGTAGCGACCGAAGCTAAGGATTTCGAACCAATCATCGAGATGCTCAAGTTCAACGACAAGGCTCGCAAGTCCTAATCCGTAGAACAATTGAAGTGCCCGAAGCCGCAAAAGCTTCGGGCATTTTTTTTTAGAGCATGATCCCGAAAAGTGGGAACCGGTTTTCGGACAAGATCATGCTTGATTAAAGGAATCTCGCATGACGGTATCCTCACTCGACGGCAACGGTGCAAAAACTCTTCTTGCCGATTATCGAAGAGAAGTCGGCAAACGGCGTCTCTACGGTATCGCGCTGCTCCTCGCGCTTGTCGTTGTCGCCATTGCTGCCTCCGTCGTTGCCGATGTTCGGCCGGGCACACTGGTCGAAAATCTCTTTCGCTTTACAAGCTACCTCGGTCGCATTCTGCCGGATCTGACCATCGCCAATTTCTGGGGCGACCTCGCGCTGCCCGGTACTGGAACCTCGGCGGCTGGCTCAAGATGCTGTTTGAGACGCTGTTGATCGCCTATCTGGCGACGTTGATCGGTGCTGTGGTCGCTTTTGCGGCTTCCTTCGCAGCATCATCCAACATGGCTCCGAATTCGACGGTTCGCTTCATCGTTCGTCGCGGGCTGGAGCTGTTGCGTACGGTTCCTGAAATCGTCTTCGCGCTGCTGTTCGTTATCGCCTTCGGTCTTGGGCCGATGGCCGGTGTGCTGGCACTGATGCTTCATACAACAGGGGCACTGGGCAAGCTGTTCTCCGAAGTCGTCGAGAATATCGATATGCGCCCGGTCGAAGGTATTCGCGCATCGGGCGGCTCCGGCCTGCAGGTCATCCGTTTTGCCGTGCTGCCACAAGTGGCCGCAAATTTTGCTTCCTATGGCCTGCTGCGTTTTGAAGTCAACGTGCGCGGTGCTTCCGTCATGGGTTTTGTGGGGGCAGGCGGTATCGGGCAGGAACTGCTCACCTCGATTCGCCAGTTCTATTACAGCGATGTCAGCGCCATTCTGCTGCTGATCATCGTGACGATCGTCGTGATCGATCTTGTCACCCAGCGCGTGCGTCACGCACTGCTTGGCCGTATTGGTTGAGGAGAGAATTATGACCGACATTGCACAAAGTCTCTCCCGCGAAGCACATGCGCACGAAAAGGAATTGAGGACCGAATATGCCGATCTGTTCGGCAATGGGCGCACATGGCGTAATCTGGCGATTTTAACCGTAGCGCTTATCGCTTCAGTCTGGTTCGCTTTCTATTGGCTCGATTTTTCACTGCTGCGCATTCTAAACGGCCTCGGTCGCCTCGGTGATTTCGCCTTGATGATGATGCCGCCATCGTCCGGCGGTCGTTTCAGTCTTTATCTGTGGTCTATGATGGAAACGCTGGCGATTGCCTATCTCGGCACATTGTTGGCAGCGATCCTCGCTTTTCCATTCGGTTTTCTGGCGGCGAAGAACATCATTCCGAATGTCTTCCTGCATTTTGGCATTCGCCGCTTCCTCGATACCATTCGCGGCGTCGATACGCTGATATGGGCACTGATCTGGGTGTCGGTTGTGGGGCTTGGACCTTTCGCCGGTATTCTCGCCATCGCCTGCTCGGATTTCGGCGCATTCGGCAAGCTGTTCTCGGAAGCCATTGAAGGTGCTGACAAGAAGCCGGTCGAAGGCGTGGTCTCGTCGGGCGGCGGCAAGCTGCACGGCTATCGCTTCGGCGTGCTGCCACAGGTTCTGCCTCTGATCGGCAGTCAGGTGCTTTATTTCTTCGAGTCAAACACCCGTTCGGCGACGATCATTGGTATTGTCGGGGCAGGCGGTATCGGCGCGCATCTGGCGGAACAGATCAAGGTTCTGAACCTTCAGGACGTTTCCTTCCTGATCATCATGATCCTGATCGCTGTTGCCGTGATCGACTGGTTCTCGTCCAAGCTTCGTCACGCCATGATTGGCAAGAAGGCACAGAAATCGGCTTAACCACTGATGAGTGTCTTGATGCCATCGGCAACGAACTGAACCGCAAGTGCGGCTAGAATGACGCCGAGAAGGCGTGTCAGGATGGAACGGCCGGTTTCGCCGAGAAACCGGTCGACCCGCTCTGCCAGCAACAGCACGAGATAGGTAATCAGCAGGCAGACGAAAATTACGCCAAGAAGGGCCAAACGCGGCCCGACGCCATGGAATGAGTCCGAGGTCAGAACGATAGCCGAAATTGCGCCCGGACCGGCAATCAGTGGAATGGCAAGTGGGAAGGCGGCAATATTGCGGATATGGTCCTTGGTGATGGCCACCTCGGCGCTCTTTTTCCTTGCGCTCTGTCCGCTTCTCGAAAATCATCTCAAATGCGATCCAGAACAGTAACAGGCCACCGGCAACGCGGAACGCACCGATGGTAATGCCGAACATGCCGAGTATCTGCGCGCCCGCAATGGCAAAGAGCGCCATCACGATAAAACCGATGATGGAGGCGCGAAGCGCCACCTGTCCGCGGTGGTGCCGCTCCATGCCCGGCGTGAGCGCCAGAAACAATGGCGCCAGTCCGGGCGGATCGATTGTAACAAGCAGGGTGACGAACGCGCTGAAAACCGTATCGTAGAACCCCATACTGCACGCGCCCTTCTTGTTGGCATGTTATGCTCAATCGGATACATGAATTGTAGACGATCAGTGGCATTATGGTCGACGCAAAGCGCCAGTACGGGCAACATCGTTGCTCAATCTTTATGTGAATATCTTTTAAGTCATTGAATTGACAGACGGAAATAGCCCGCCGAAACGGTCGTGAAATTGGCGTTTTTGCTGGTTTCCGTTATAAAGTGACTTTATCGATTCTGTTGAGAAAGAAATCTGAATAGTGTCAGATCAAACGCCTCCACCCGGTTCCGACGATATGAATGGTGGCCCAAACGGCGGCCCTAGCGGTATCGAACCGATTTCCATTATCGAGGAGATGCAGCGCTCCTATCTCGATTACGCGATGAGCGTTATCGTGAGCCGTGCGCTGCCCGATGTGCGCGACGGCCTGAAGCCCGTACATCGCCGCATTCTCCACGCCATGAACGAGATGAACCTCGCCTATAACCGCCCGTACCGTAAGTCGGCGGGTGTGGTCGGTGAGGTCATGGGTAAGTATCACCCGCATGGCGACGCTTCTATTTATGACGCTCTCGTGCGTATGGCGCAGGATTTCTCCATGCGCGATCCGCTTGTCGACGGGCAGGGCAATTTCGGCTCCATCGACGGCGATCCGCCGGCAGCGATGCGTTACACCGAATGCCGTCTGGAAAAGCTTACCGAATCCATCCTGTCGGACATCGACAAGGACACGGTCGACTTCCGGGACAATTATGACGGCCGCGAGCAGGAACCTGTGGTTATGCCTGCACGCTTCCCGAACCTGCTCGTCAACGGTTCGGGCGGTATCGCTGTCGGCATGGCGACCAACATTCCGCCACACAATCTCGGTGAAGTCATTGACGGCTGCGTAGCGCTCATCGAGAATCCGGCCATTCAGCTGGAAGAAATGATTGAGATCATCCCCGGTCCGGATTTCCCGACCGGTGGCATCATCCTCGGACGCGCAGGCATCAATTCCGCCTACACGACCGGGCGCGGTTCTGTGATCATGCGCGGACGGGCCACCATTGAGCCGATGCGCGGTGACCGCGAAGCCATTATCATCACCGAGATCCCGTATCAGGTGAACAAGGCTTCGATGATCGAGAAAATGGCCGAACTGGTGCGCGACAAGCGCATCGAAGGCATTTCCGATCTGCGTGACGAATCCGACCGCGAAGGCTATCGCGTCGTGGTCGAACTCAAGCGCGATGCCGTTGCCGATGTCGTTCTGAACCAGCTCTATCGTTACACGCCGCTGCAGACCTCGTTCGGTTGCAACATGGTGGCGCTGAACGGCGGCAAGCCGGAACAGCTCAATCTGCTCGACATGCTGCGCGCTTTTGTTGCCTTCCGCGAGGAAGTCGTGACGCGCCGCACAAAGTTCTTGCTCAACAAGGCGCGCGACCGCGCGCATGTGTTGGTCGGCCTTGCAATTGCGGTCGCCAATATCGATGAGGTGATTGCACTCATCCGTCGTGCGCCCGATCCAACGACGGCCCGCGAGCAGTTGATGGAACGTCGTTGGCCTGCAGCCGATGTGGCTCCGCTGATCCGTCTCATCGACGATCCGCGCCATCGTATCAATGAAGACGACACCTATAACCTCTCCGAAGAACAGGCTCGTGCCATTCTCGATCTGCGTCTGCAGCGCCTGACCGCGCTCGGTCGCGACGAAGTGGCGGACGAACTGAACAAGATCGGTGAGGAAATCCGTGATTATCTCGACATTCTCTCGTCGCGCCTACGCGTGATGACGATCGTCAAGGATGAGATGATTGCGGTTCGTGACGAGTTCGCCACGCCACGCCGCACCGAAATCGGTTTCGGTGGCGCCGAAATGGATGACGAAGACCTGATCGCCCGTGAGGATATGGTCGTCACCGTCAGCCATGCAGGCTATATCAAGCGCGTTCCGCTGACGACCTATCGTGCGCAGCGCCGTGGCGGCAAGGGCCGGTCCGGCATGGCCACGAAGGACGAGGATTTCGTCACCCGCCTGTTCGTCGCCAATACGCATACGCCGGTTCTGTTCTTCTCCTCGCGTGGCATTGTCTACAAGGAGAAGGTCTGGCGTCTGCCCGTCGGCACGCCGCAGTCGCGTGGCAAGGCGCTCATCAACATGCTGCCGTTGCAGCAGGGCGAGCGCATCACCACAATCATGCCGTTGCCGGAGGATGAAGAATCCGGGCAAATCTCGACGTCATGTTCTCGACCACGCGCGGTACGGTTCGCCGTAACAAGCTGTCGGACTTCGTTCAGGTCAACCGCAATGGCAAGATCGCGATGAAGTTGGAAGACGAGGGCGATGAAATCCTCTCGGTCGATACCTGTACGGAATTCGACGACGTGCTTCTGACCTGCGCCGGTGGCCAGTGCATTCGATTCCCGGTTACCGATGTGCGCGTCTTTGCAGGCCGTAATTCTATCGGCGTGCGCGGCATCAACCCGCCGATGGCGACAAGGTCATCTCCATGGCGATCCTGCATCACGTCGATGCCGATGCATCAACCCGTTCTGCCTATCTCAAGCGTTCGATTGCCGAGCGCAGGGCGCAGGGGTGCGGACGACGCAGACGACATCGTGGTCGTCGGCGAGGAAGTCGGAACCGATGCGGAACTGACCGAGGAGCTCTATCAGGAGCTGAAGGCCCGCGAAGAAACCGTGCTCACTGTCAGCGAATACGGTTACGGCAAACGTTCCTCGTCCTACGAGTTCCGCGTTTCAGGCCGTGGCGGGCAAGGGCATCCGCGCTACCGACACGTCGAAGACCGACGAAATCGGCAAGCTCGTTGCCCTGTTCCCGGTCGAGGCGAGCGACCAGATTCTACTTGTTTCCGATGGCGGACAGCTCATTCGCGTACCGGTCGACGGTATCCGTATTGCCGGACGTTCCACCAAGGGCGTCACGATCTTCAACACGGCGGATGGCGAAAAGGTTGTCTCGGTCGAACGCATATCCGAAGCGGATAGCGACGAAGAAAACGGCAGTGAGGGCGAGGCAGCTTCTGAAGGCGAAGCACCAAGCACAGGTACCGAAGAATAATAGAGAAGCCCGGGTTAGAGCATTTTCGAGCCAAAAGTGGGAAACGGTTTTGCGTCGGATAATGCGACAAACCAACGGACCCGGGCTTTATATAGATCAATGAAAAGGCCGATGGCGGGAACCATCGGCCTTTTCAGATGCCAAGACTGGAGGAATTGGCGATCACAGAAACTCTTTCACAGCAAGCTCCAACGCTATTGCGTGAACTCGGCTGCTAATACTTAGCGCGAACGCATGTTGCGCAAGCTATTGATGTCAAATGTCACCTGACGCACGCGCTGACGCTTGGACTCGTTCTCTTCGAGAAGCAGTATGATTGCCGATGCAGCCATCGCGACCATCATGGATAATGCCAGAAGAAAGATCATCATCGTGTTATCCTTTCGACATACATACGCTTCAGAAGCGAAAAGGTTGCACCAAACTTGCACCTATCTTGGTAAATCGGTTGTGAACTTGTCGTGAAATCGCTGTTCATATCGCGTTCATCTGGTTTCTTGGTTTCTGTTTTCTTATCGCAGTGGTTCTTGTTGAAAATCCCGTCAGAAAAGGCTAGCTGGAAGAAATGACGATCGCGATTTATGCGGGCTCCTTCGACCCGGTGACAAACGGCCATATGGATGTCCTTAAAGGTGCCCTACGCCTTGCCGACGAGGTTATTGTCGCGATCGGCGTTCATCCCGGCAAAAACCTCTCTTCACCTTCGAGGAACGCGTGGCGCTCATCGGTGAAAGCTCCAAGGCCATATTGGGCAAGGATGCAGGCCGGGTTTCGGTCATTTCCTTCGACGGACTGGTCATCGATGCAGCACGCAAACATGCCGCACAATTGATGGTGCGTGGTTTGCGCGATGGCACCGATCTCGACTATGAAATGCAGATGGCGGGCATGAACGGCACTATGGCGCCCGAATTGCAGACCGTGTTCCTGCCAGCAGACCCGGCAGTACGCACAATTACCGCCACATTGGTCCGCCAGATTGCCTCCATGGGCGGCGATATAAAGCCCTTCGTTCCTGCGGCTGTTGCTGCCGCCTTGAACACCAAATTCAAATCCTGACTGCAGGGAGTTTTTCGATCATGTCTTTCATCCGTTCGGCGCTTGCCGCTGTTGCCTTTATCGCGCTGTCGCAAGGAGCGGTCCAGACGGCTTCCGCCGCCAATGCCGAAAACACCGTCGTTCTCAAGCTGAAGGACGGCGACGTTGCCATCCAGCTTCGTCCCGACCTCGCGCCGAAGCATGTCGCCCAGATTGAAAAGCTGGTTGGGGAAGGCGCCTACAACGGCGTTGCATTTCACCGCGTCATTCCGGGCTTCATGGCACAGACCGGCGATGTAAAGTTCGGTAACGTGGACAAGGGTTTCGATGCTTCGCGCGTCGGCACCGGCGGTTCCGACTATCCCGATATTCCGGCAGAGTTCTCGAAAGAACCCTTCGTGCGCGGCACGGTCGGCATGGCCCGCAGCCAGAACCCGAACTCAGCCAATTCGCAATTCTTCATCATGTTTGCGGACGGCGCATTCCTCAACGGCCAGTACACCGTGGTCGGCAAGGTTGTCAGCGGCATGGATATCGTCGACAAGATAAAGAAGGGTAGCGAAGCCGATAATGGCGCCGTGGAAAACCCCGACAAGATCATCAAGGCCACGCTTCAGGCCGATAAAAAGTAAAATACGATAAGAAGTAAATACAAGGAGAGGCCCAATGGCTTACAAAGACCCTGAAAACACGCTCGTTCTGGAAACCACCAAGGGCAACGTCGTTCTTGAACTCTATCCAGACCTCGCGCCGGATCATGTTGCGCGCGTCAAGGAACTGGCTCGCGAAGGCGCTTATGACGGCGTTGTGTTCCACCGCGTAATCGACGGCTTCATGGCCCAGACTGGCGACGTAAAGTTCGGCAAGACCGGCGGCGCGCATTTCAATGGCTCGCGTGCGGGCATGGGCGGTTCGGACAAGCCAGATCTGAAGGCTGAATTCTCCAACACGCCGCACAAGCGTGGCACTGCTTCGATGGCCCGTTCGGCCAACCCGAATTCGGCCAATTCGCAGTTCTTCATCTGCTTTGCCGACGCTCCGTGGCTCGACCGCCAGTACAGCGTCTGGGGCCGGTCATTGAAGGCATGGACAATGTCGACAAGATCAAGCGCGGTGAGCCTGTTGCCGATCCGGACACGATCGTGACGGCCCGCATCGCTGCCGACATCTGATCCTACCGATTTCATTGAGAAATTACGGCTCCGGTTCATACCGGGGCCGTAGTCATGAGGTTCATAATGCGTGTTGATCTTTTCGATTTCGATTTGCCGGAAGAGAGCATTGCTCTGCGTCCAGCGGAGCCGCGTGACCACGCCAGATTGTTGCGTGTCCGTCCCGGCCAGCCATTCGAAGATCGACAGGTATTCGAATTGCCCGATCTGTTGCAACCCGGCGATGCGCTTGTTTTCAATGATACCAAGGTGATACCCGCGCAGCTTGAAGGCATGCGCGAGCGCGATGGCAATATTTCGCAGGTCAGCGCCACGTTGCATATGCGCACCGGTCCGGGTCGCTGGAAAGCGTTTCTGCGTCCGGGCAAGCGCGTAAAGGAGGGCGACCGCATCCGTTTCGGCCATTCCGGTTCAAGCTGCTTCCTTGGTACACTTGATGCCACCGTGGCGGAAAAGGGCGATGCGGGCGAAGCGCTTCTCGTGTTCGACCTTTCCGGCGCCATGCTGGATGAGGCCATCGCATCGGTCGGGCACATTCCACTGCCACCCTATATCGCGTCGAAGCGCGCCGAAGACGAGCGCGACCGCAAGGACTATCAGACGGTCTATGCCCGCGAGGAGGGCGCTGTTGCCGCCCCACTGCCGGATTGCATTTCACGCCCGATCTTCTGAAAAGATCAAGGCCAAAGGCGTTGAAGAACATTTCGTAACGCTGCATGTGGGAGCGGGAACGTTCTTGCCGGTCAAGGCCGACGATACGACCGACCACAAGATGCATTCTGAAATCGGTTATGTGTCGCAGCGGACCGCCGATGCGCTCAATGCTGTGCACGAGCGGGGCGGCAAGATCATCTGCGTCGGTACGACGTCGCTGCGCCTGATCGAAAGTGCTGCGGGCGAAGATGGCATCATCCGTCCGTGGGCCGGTGCGACCGATATCTTCATCACGCCGGGCTACAAGTTCCGTGCAGTCGATCTGCTGATGACCAACTTCCATCTGCCGCGCTCGACGCTGTTCATGCTGGTATCGGCCTTCAGCGGCTTTGAGACGATGCACGCAGCCTATGAGCACGCCATCAGCAATGGCTATCGCTTTTATTCCTATGGTGACGGCAGCTTGCTTGAGCGAGCCGACAAAGCTAAAGACACCGCATGACTCTGGAAAATCTAAAGACAAGCGAAAACTTCGAATTCAAAGTGCTGGCAACCGACGGCGCTGCTCGTCAGGGCGAGATTTCCATGCCGCGCGGCGTGGTGCGCACACCTGCCTTCATGCCGGTCGGTACGGCTGGCACGGTCAAGGCCATGTATATGGACCAAGTGAAAGAACTTGGCGCCGATATCATCCTTGGCAATACCTATCACCTGATGCTGCGGCCGGGTGCCGAGCGCGTGGCGCGGCTGGGTGGCCTGCATGAGTTCGGCGGCTGGAAAGGCCCGATCCTGACCGATTCCGGCGGTTTTCAAGTCATGTCGCTCGCGCAATTGCGCAAGCTCGACGAGAAAGGCGTGACATTCCGCTCGCATATCGACGGCAAGCCTTATGAAATGACGCCGGAGCGATCCATCGAGATTCAGGGGCTGCTGGATAGCGATATCCAGATGCAGCTTGATGAATGCGTGGCGCTGCCTTCACCGGAAAAGAACACCGAGCGCGCAATGGAATTGTCGCTGCGCTGGGCCGAGCGCTGCAAGGTCGCTTTCGGCAATCAGCCGGGAAAGGCGATGTTCGGCATCGTGCAGGGCGGCGACGTTGCACACCTGCGCGAGAAATCGGCGGAAGCGCTGAGGGCCATGGATCTCAAGGGCTATTCGGTCGGTGGACTTGCGGTCGGCGAGCCGCAGCAGGTCATGCTCGACATGCTGGAAGTGGTCTGCCCGATCCTGCCATCGGAAAAGCCGCGCTACCTGATGGGTGTCGGCACGCCGGACGATATTCTGAAGTCGGTGGCGCGCGGGATCGACATGTTCGATTGCGTGATGCCGACGCGCGCAGGCCGCCACGGCCTTGCTTTCACGCGCTTTGGCAAGGTGAACTTGCGCAATGCGCGCCATGCAGACGATCATCGCCCGCTCGATCCGGAATCGGATTGTCCGGCATCGCGCGACTATAGCCGCGCCTATCTGCACCATCTGGTAAAATCCGGTGAAGCGCTCGGCGCAATGCTCCTGACACGGAATAACCCGGCCTATTATCAGTATCTGATGAAGGGCATCCGCATATCGATTGCCGACGGGCGCTTCGGCGATTTTTCCGCCGAAACACGGGAAGGATGGGCGAGGGGTGATATTCCCGCGCTCTGATTCGAACCTTGCTAAAATTAAGGGCGCCCGCCGCCCTTTTTTCTTTATAGCTGTCAGTTTTCTGTCAGCATGTTTTCCAAACGGACGAGAACGGCGCGCTGTTCCTCATCGTTCAGAATTTCACATTCCATCAGTTTGGAGCATTCGAGACCCGCGACGGCGGGTAAACAATCAGCGCGGTATCGGAATCGGTCGTGTCCATGATCATGCGGTCGAGAAATGCCCTGTGATATTGGCGAACCGGCACCATGAAACCCGGATCTTCAGCAAGCGCGGCAAGGACACCACAAGCTGGCGGCTCATCATCGGCCTGAACCCGGTAAACATCGAGAAAAGCCCGAGCCACGCGGTTTTGTCGCCTTTCTGGAGTGTTTCCTGAACCTCCATGGCGTGTTCGTGCTCTTTCATATACTCTTCGACCACCGCTTCCAGCAGTTTGGCCTTTGTCGGAAAAGAATACAGTAATCCGCCTTTTGAAAGGCCCGCACGGGCTGCTACAGCATCGAGAGACAGGTGAGCAGGTCCGATCTCACGGGCAAGCTCAGTAGCAGCGCGCAAAATACGCTCGCGCGACGAGACCTTCTTTTTTGTTAGCAATTTACTGGTGTCTCCTGACAGTTCGTATGTTGACAATACCGTCCAGACGGTACAGTTATTCGCCACTTTCATTCAAGTAAAATACGCGCGACCTTTGCGTGACTGCGAAAGAAGGCGCCGCGGTAATCCCCCAACCCTGATCGATCAGGGAGCCATCTGGAGTGCATCCGCAATGATCAAGCGCCTTATTCTGGCAATAATATTCCTCGTGATCGTCGTTGGAGGCCTCGTTGGCTTTAACCTGTTCCGATCACAGGCCATCAAAGACTTTTTCGCCAACATGCAGCAGCCCGCCCAGACGGTTTCGACCGTGGCAGTGGAGCCGGGCGTATGGAAACCGGGTGTCGAAGCCATCGGCACGGCCAATGCGCTCAATGGCGTCGATCTGACCGTACAGCTTGACGGCCTCGTGCAGAAGATCAACTTCAAGGCCAATCAGGAAGTCAAGGAAGGCGACCTGCTGCTTCAGCTGGAAGACAGCATTCAGAAGGCGGACCTCGCAGCCGCCGAAGCTGAAGCCGTTCTTGCCCAGCAGAACCTGAAACGAGCCGATACGCTGCGCACGCGCGGTGTCGGTGCTGTATCGAATGTCGATACGACCGCATCGGTCGCCAATGCCGCCGGTGCGGTGGTGGAAAAGATGCGTGCAACGCTGGCGCAGAAGTCGGTCAAGGCCCCGTTCTCAGGCGTTATCGGCATTTCCAAGGTCGATCTCGGCCAGTATCTGACGCCCGGCACGGTCATTGCCACGCTGCAAAACACCGACGTGATGCGCATCGACTTCACTGTCCCGGAACAGTCGCTTGCCTCCATCAAGCTTGGACAAACCGTCAAGGTCGGTTCGACTGCAGAAGCACTCAACTTCACCGGCACGATTATCGGTATCGATCCGAAGATCGACCCGACGACCCGTCTCGTTTCGGTGCGCGCGGAAGTACAGAATCCGGATCATGAACTGACACCGGGTCAGTTTGTGCAGGTTCGTGTCGAGTTGCCGGAAGAAGACAATGTCATTGCTCTGCCGCAGACCACGATCATCTCCAGCCTGTATGGCGACTATGTCTATGCGGTTCGTCCGGAACAGAAGCAGGAAGGCGCGAAGGCTGCCGAAGGCGACAACACCGCCAAGGCTCCTGCTGCCGATGCCAAGCCGGAAGATGGCGAGAAGCAGGTCGCACAGCAGGTCTTCATCAAGCTTGGACGCCGCTATTCCGGCATTGTCGAAGTGACGAGCGGCCTCAAGGCTGGAGACATCATCATCACGGCAGGTCAGAACCGGCTCTCGCCCGGCGTACCGGTGAACATCGACAACACCGTCAATCCGATTCCGGCCGGCCAACCGGCTGACAAGCAATAGGCGATCCCGATGAGCTTTTCCGATATTTTCATCCGGCGACCCGTGCTTGCCACGGTAGTTGCCCTCATGATCATTCTGTTGGGCCTTCAGGGTATCGCGCAGCTGACGGTGCGCGAATATCCGAAGGTCGATGAAACCGTTATCACGGTCACAACAAACTATGCCGGCGCGAGTGCCGATCTCATTCAGGGTTTCATCACCGCGCCGATCGCCGAAGCGGTCGCAACCACTGAAAACATCGACTATGTGACGTCTTCGAGCCGTCCGTCGTCGAGCACGGTGACCGTGCAGATGAAGCTCGGTGCAAACCCGGATGCGGCGTTGACGGAAGTCATCGCCAAGGTCAATCAGGTTCGCGGCGACCTGCCGGACGAATCCGACGATCCCGTCATCGTCAAGGGAACGGGTCAGAACTTCGCTACCATGTATCTGGCAGCGCAGAACCCTAATATGACGAGCGAACAGATCACGGAATATCTGGAACGCGTTATCCAGCCGCGCATGTCCACCATTCAGGGTGTTGCAAAGGCTGAAATTCTGGGCGGTCAGGTCTATTCGATGCGTGTCTGGCTCGACCCGATCCAGCTTGCGGCACGTCAGATCACGGCACCGGAAGTTCTGGCGGCAATCAACGCTTCCAACTTCCTGTCGGCGCCCGGCACGACCAAGAACGAATATGTGTCGTCATCGATCACATTGAAGTCGACCTTGCAGACACCGGAAGCCTTTGGCGCCATGCCGATCAAGGCTTCGGGTGACGACGTGGTTCGTCTGCGTGATGTTGCGCGGGTCGAACTGGCTGCGAAAAGCACGGACACCATCGTTTCGTTCAACGGCTCGGCTGGTACCTTCCTCGGCGTCTTCCCGACACCAGCTGCAAACCCCATCGACATGGCCGCTGCCGTCCGCAAGGAACTGCCATCTATCCGGGCGTCGCTGCCGGAAGGCATGTCGCTTGTTCTCGTCTATGACGCGACCGAGCAGATCAGCTCTTCGATCAAAGGAAGTCTTCACGACCATCGGCGAAGCTGTGGCTATCGTCATTCTGGTCATCATCGTCTTCCTCGGGTCGTTCCGCTCGGTGCTGATTCCGATTGTCACGATCCCAATCTCGTTGATCGGCGTGTGCTTCTTCCTTTATGCGCTCGGCTTCTCGATCAACCTGTTGTCACTGCTCGCGATGGTTCTCGCCATCGGCCTTGTGGTCGACGATGCCATCGTGGTTCTGGAGAACATACACCGGCATATCGAAGAGGGCCTCCGGCCCATGGACGCTGCCTTCAAGGGCATGAAGGAAATCACCGGCTCGATCATCGCCATGACGATCACGCTGGCGGCGGTGTTCGCACCACTCGGCTTCACGGGCGGCCTGACGGGTGCCCTGTTCCGCGAATTCGCCTTCACGCTGGCTGGCGCCGTTATCATTTCGGGCGTTGCCGCCTTGACGGTTTCGCCAATGATGTGTGCGCGCATGCTCAAGCATGGCGACCAGACCCGGTTCCAGAAGTTCATCGACCGGACCTTCTCGCGTTTCGAAAAGTGGTATCACCGTCGTGTCTCCAACTCGCTCAACTATCGCGGCATTACGCTCGCAATTGTGGTAGCGCTGATGGGATTGACGGGCTTTCTTTTCATGAACACGTCGAGCGAATTGGCACCGGAAGAAGATTCCGGCGCGCTGTTCTCGATGTTCCGGGCTCCGCAATATGCAACCTCGGCCTATACCAATCTCTATGCCGAACAGATCGACGAACTGACCAAGGATCTTCCGGAACTGAAGACCCGTTTCCAGATCGTCGGCATGGATGGTGGCACGACATCCGGTATCGCGCTGTGGGTTTTGAAGGACTGGAACGAGCGTACCCGTTCGCAGAAGCAGATTCAGGAAGATCTGACCGCACGTATTTCCAAGGTTGCAGGTGTTGAAGCATTCATCTTCGCGCCTCCGTCCTTGCCGGGAACGGGTGGCGGCCTGCCGATCTCGATTGCGATACAATCGACTGGCCCAGCCGATCAGGTTTTCGCACTGGCTGAGGAAATCAAGAATGAAGCACAGGCTTCCGGCCAGTATATCATTGTGCAGAACTCGCTCTCCTTCAACGCACCCCGGTCACGATCACCATCGATCGCGACCGCGCAGCAACGCTGGGTGTGCAGATCAGCGATATCGGTTCGACACTGGGTCTCCTGACCGGTGGCGCATCGGTGGCGAAGTTCGACCGCGATTCGAACAGCTATGACATCATCACGCAGGTGCCCGATGCATACCGTTCGAACCCGGAAAAGCTTGGCGACTTCTATGTGCGCAGTGTTTCCGGCTCGATGATCCCGCTGTCGTCGGTCATCACGATCAGCCAGAATGCATCGCCTGCAGCAATCGAGCAGTTCAACCAGCTGAATTCGGCCACGATTTCAGCTCTGCCGCTACCGGCGTCACAACCGGGCAGGGCCTGCAAACTCTGGTCGATCTGGCCAAATCCAAGATGCCGGAAGGCTTCTTCTGGATTATTCCGGTCAGTCGCGTCTGGAAGTGGAGCAGGGCAACACGATCCTGATCGCCTTCGGCCTCGCCGTCATCGTGATCTATCTCGTGCTGGCGGCACAGTTCGAAAGCTTCCGCGATCCGTTCATCATCATGATGTCGGTTCCGCTGTCGATCTTCGGTGCCATCGTGCCGCTGAACATCGGTCTCGGCACTCTCAACATCTACACGCAGGTCGGTCTCATCACCCTTGTCGGGCTGATTACCAAGCACGGTATTCTGATGGTGGAATTCGCCAACCAGCAACGCCGTCTGCATGGTCTTTCACGCCGGGATGCGATCATCGTCGCAGCTGAAACTCGCCTGCGTCCAATCCTGATGACCACTGCCGCCATGGCGCTTGGCGTTGTACCGCTCATCATCGCGACCGGTGCCGGTGCAGCCGCACGTTACTCGATGGGTCTGGTGATCTTCACTGGTATCGTGATCGGCACGATCTTCACGCTGTTCGTGGTGCCGATGTTCTACACCTTCATCGCCAAGAAGGATGTTGAAGGCGAATATGTTGCGTCATCGGATGAAGGCGGCGAACCGGCTCCAGCGCAACATCACTGAAACTTGCGTTGAACCCAATGACAAAGGGCGGCCTAGAAATAGGTCGCCCTTTTGATTTTTGCTAACGTTGCAAACGCTGCGTTCCAACCCATATGAGCCAGTATGATACCATTATCCGTTCTCGATCTTTCGCCCGTTCCCGAAGGTAGCGATGCAGCACAATCGCTGCATAATACGCTGGAGCTTGCGCAACATGCCGAACGGCTCGGCTTTCACCGTTACTGGCTTGCCGAACACCACAATATGCCGGGTATCGCCAGTGCCGCCACATCTGTGGTCATCGGTTACGTCGCCAACGGCACCTCAACCATTCGCGTCGGTGCAGGCGGCGTCATGCTACCCAACCACGCACCTCTGGTGATTGCAGAACAGTTCGGCACGCTGGCTTCCCTGTTTCCGGGGCGTATCGATCTCGGTCTTGGGCGCGCTCCGGGCACTGACCAGATCACCGCTCATGCGCTTCGTCGTAATCTCGACAGTGACGCCAATGCGTTTCCGCAGGATGTGGTCGAGTTGCTCAACTATTTCAAACCTACCGAACCGGGTCAGCGCGTGCGCGCAGTGCCGGGCGAGGGGTTGAATGTGCCTGTCTGGATTCTCGGTTCCAGCCTGTTCGGCGCGCAGCTTGCCGCGATGCTGGGGCTGCCTTACGCATTTGCCTCGCACTTCGCGCCCGGCGAAATGGAGCGCGCCATCGCTCTATATCGCGAGCGGTTCGAGCCATCGGAATATATGCAGAAGCCTTATGTGATGCTGGGCCTAAACGTGATTGCAGCCGACACGGACGAAGAGGCGAACCATCTTTTCACGTCGCAACTGCAGGCTTTCGTCAACCTGCGCAGCGGTCGCCCGGGCAAGCTTCCTGCACCGGTCGAAGGCTATGCGGAGCGGCTTGATCCGGCAGCGCAGGCGCTTGTTCGCCAGATGCTGTCATGCCGTGTGGTCGGTGGACCGGACACGGTAGCGAAAGGCATCAAGGCCTTTGCAGAAAGCACCGGCGCCGATGAACTGATGTTGACCGGCATGATACATGATCACAAGAAGCGTCTGCATTCATACGAGATCGCCAGCCGTTCAATCGGCCAATCAATCGCCTGAGCGGCTGTTTTCGCTTTTGACTTCCGCCAACAACCAATCCCGGAAAGCCGACACCGCCGGAGTGCTCGAACGAGCCTTCGGCGTCACAAAATAATAGCTGCTCGGGCTTTTGACCGTATGCGGACAGGCAACCACAAGCTGGCCACTATCGATTTCGGCGCGAATGAGGAACAGCGGCATCAGCGCAACGCCAAGGCCTGCAATGCAAGCCTGCGAGACGTTCGAAAACTGTTCAAAGCGCATTCCCGGTGAAACCGGAGCCGCGATATCGAGGCTCTTGAACCAGTGGTCCCATGCACCGGGGCGTGAAGCCATATTGAACAGGGGAAGCGGCAACAGATCGGCAGGCGCATGAACCGGATTCTGCTGTAGAAATGCAGGGCTGCACACAGGCGCAACCGTTTCATCCATCAGGAAGACACTATCGGCGTTGGGCCAGTCCGGCTGGCCAATATGGATCGCTGCATCCAATCCTTCGCGATCAAAATCGAACTGCCCGATACGCGTCGCAAAATTGAGGATGATATCGGGATACTTTGCCACGAAACGCGGTATGCGCGGGATCAGCCAGCGTGTGCCGAATGTCGGCAGAAAAGCGAGATTGAGCGTGGTGCCACGCATATGCGACATGACTTGCAGCGAAGCGGCACGGATGGATGCCAGCGCTGGCCCCACCGCCTTCAGATAGACGCGCCCGGCATCGGATAGAACCACATTGCGGCTGGTGCGGTCGAAAAGCGCTGTTCCAAGCTGCTCTTCAAGCGTTGCAATCTGCCGGCTCACCGCGCCTTGCGTCAACGACAGTTCCTCGGCCGCAGCCGAAAAGCTTTCATGCCGCGCAACCGCATCGAAGGCGGCAAGCGCACTGGTGGAGGGGAGCAAGCGGCGTGATATCGAAGTCATGATCCATTACTAAATGGAATAGATCGATGAGTAAACGTCGATTGCACCAGACCTCGGCACAGTTCATATTTCCTGCGAATTTTCATTGAGGAGAATACACTGATGTCACGTGCGGCTTTTTAGCTGGGAAGACCCGTTTCTACTGGATGACCAGTTGACCGAAGACGAGCGCATGATCCGCGACTCGGCCAAGGCTTTTGCGACGGACGTTCTGCTGCCCCGCGTTGAAAAGGCCTATCTAGATGAGACGACCGATCCGGAACTGTTCCGTCTGATGGGGCAGGCTGGTCTTCTGGGCGTGACGCTTCCTGAAGAATATGGCGCAGCCAATGCCGGCTATGTTGCCTACGGCCCGGTGGCGCGCGAAGTCGAGCGTGTCGATTCCCGGTTATCGTTCGATGATGAGCGTGCAGTCGTCGCTCGTGATGTATCCGATCTATGCCTATGGCTCGGACGAGCAGCGCAAGAAATATCTTCCGGGCCTCGTCTCCGGCGAGCTGATCGGCTGCTTCGGCCTGACCGAGCCCGATGCAGGCTCCGATCCGGCAGGCATGAAGACCCGCGCCGAAAAGATCGACGGTGGCTATCGTCTCAGTGGCTCCAAGATGTGGATTTCGAACTCACCGATCGCCGATGTGTTCGTCGTCTGGGCAAAGTCCGTTGCGCATGACAACGCCATTCGTGGCTTCATCCTCGAAAAGGGCATGAAGGGGCTTTCCGCACCGAAGATCGGCGGCAAGCTCTCGCTGCGCGCATCGATCACCGGCGAAATCGTCATGGATGGTGTCGAGGTTTCGGAAGACGCACTTCTGCCGAATGTCTCCGGTCTCAAGGGTCCGTTCGGCTGCCTCAATCGCGCCCGCTACGGCATTTCCCGGGGCGTCCTCGGCGCTGCAGAAGATTGCTGGTTCCGTGCCCGTCAGTATGGTCTTGATCGCAAGCAATTCGACAAGCCGCTGGCCGGTACGCAGCTTTACCAGAAGAAGCTGGCTGACATGCAGACCGAAATTGCTCTTGGCCTTCAGGCAAGCTTGCGCGTCGGCCGTCTGTTCGACGACGGCAGGATGGCTCCGGAAATGATCTCCATCGTGAAGCGCAACAATTGCGGCAAGGCGCTCGATATTGCCCGTCAGGCCCGCGATATGCACGGCGGTAATGGTATCCAGATCGAATATCACGTCATGCGCCATGCGCAGAATCTGGAAACAGTGAACACCTATGAAGGCACGCATGACGTTCATGCGCTGATCTGGGCCGCGCCCAGACCGGCATTCAGGCTTTCTTCTGATCGCTGTATCGCCAAGCCTTCCATTCGGGCCCGTTCGCAGTTCGCGGGCGGGCCTCTTTATTTTTGTACGGGATTGCTGAAAATGCAGAACACGCCGCTTGACAGTCTCAAGGTGGTAGAACTGGCGCGCATTCTTGCCGGACCATGGGTAGGGCAGACGCTCTCCGATCTTGGCGCCGACGTCATCAAGGTGGAAAGCCCTGAAGGTGACGATACGCGCAAATGGGGCCCGCCATTCATCGATGTGGAAGGCGAAAGGTCCGCCGCCTATTTCCATGCTTGCAATCGCGGCAAGCGTTCGATCACTGCAGATTTCCGCACTGATGAGGGCAGGGGAAGTGGTGCGCCAGCTCGTGGCTGACGCCGATGTTGTCATCGAGAACTTCAAATTGGGTGGGTTGGATAAGTACGGCCTCGACTATGAGAGCCTGAAGGCCATCAATCCACGCCTGATCTATTGCTCGATCACCGGTTTCGGCCATACCGGCCCATACGCCGAGCGTGCAGGCTATGATTTCATGATCCGGGGCATGGGCGGCATAATGGATCTGACTGGCGAACCTGACGGTGAGCCGCAGAAAATTGGCGTGGCTTTCGCCGACATTTTCACCGGGCTTTACAGCGTGATTGCGATCCAGTCCGCACTCATTATGCGCGAGCGCACCGGCATCGGCCAGCATATCGATATGGCGCTATTCGACTGTATGTCGGCGGTTTTGGCCAATCAGGCGATGAATTTTCTGGCGTCCGGCGTTTCACCAAAGCGCATGGGCAATGCCCATCCCAATATTGCGCCCTATCAGACGCTGCCTGTTTCCGACGGCTATTTCATCATCGCCTGCGGCAATGACGGACAGTTCGGAAAACTGACCTCATTGCTTGGCATTGGTGACATCGCAGTCGACGAGCGTTTCGTCAGCAATTCGGCGCGTGTGGCCAACCGGGCGGCTCTCACGGCACTTCTGGAAGACAAGACTCGGGCATGGAAGCGCGACGATCTTCTGGCCGAGCTTGCCAGAATTGGCGTGCCTGCCGGTCCGATCAACACGGTGGCCGATGTATTCGCAGACCCGCAATTCGAGGCGAGGGCGATGAAGATCGACCCGCAAGGCGTTCCCGGTCTGCGGACGCCTATTCGCTTCTCCGATGCCGAATTAAAGCTCGACAAGCGTTCGCCGAAGCTGGGAGAACACAGCAACATCATTCTTTCGGAAATCGGCAAAAGCTGAACGAGAATAGTGTCATCAACCAGACGCGCTCTTCATCGAAGGGCGCGTTTTTGTTTGTAATGCATCGATGAAAAGTGAAAGTCTCTAATCAAGAAACAACTTTAACCCCTTGCGGGGAAAGCATTTTAAATTGTTCTTGAGAGAAGATGGTGCGGTCGAGAAGACTCGAACTTCCACGGGTTGCCCCACAGCGACCTCAACGCTGCGCGTCTACCAATTCCGCCACGACCGCCCGTGGTAGGAGCCGAACTCCGTCGGCGAGTGGGCATTTAGCAAATCACTTTGGGGTGCACAAGCCCCATCTGCATCTTCCGGCAATCTTTTTGAAAAAGAATGTGAAAAAGCCGGCACGCAATCATCGAAGACATCGTTGAACCCCCGAATTTCCGGGATTTTTCAAAGGCTTCCGTAAATCAAAAAAATTCCGAAAAACGTCACCGAACGAGAGTGTAGCGGTAGAACAAAGGGCTGCTAGGGGCAACAAGAGCGAATCCGACGAATCCGATTCATTCGGATTCGTCTCAATCGCCAAAAATTACCCGGCGATGCCCTGCAAGCGCTTGATATCCTCAAGACGCTTCAGCGTTTCCGTATATCCGGCGTCGATTGCCTCGGATGCGCGATGGAAATCGGCAAGCCCGATCTGTCCCACAATCGGCATAAGCGTGACATCCGGTGGATCGCCCGCCATGCGGGCTCGCGAGATGCGGTCCTGAATGATGTTGAAAGCTTCCATCATCACGCCTGTAATGCCAAGGCGCGCTTCCTTCTCACCATGAATTGCCTCGGCCAGACCTTCCGGCGCGATTGCGCATGTTTGATGACTGCAGCGCGACCATACTGGTCGTAATGCAGGTTCACCGCAAGGACGAGGCGCTGCTCGTAAGCGCGGCACACAGATACGGGGACAGGGTTGACCAATGCGCCATCGACCAGAACACGCTCCTGCCAGCGTACGGGCTCGAAAACCCCGGGCAGGGCATAGGAAGCACGCATGGCATCAATAAGCGGGCCAGATGACAGCCAGATTTCGTGACCGGTGCGTAATTCGGTGCAGATCGCGACAAAGGGACGGTCCAGTTCCTCGATGCGCAGCCCGTCCAGATGCTCGCGCAGGCGACCATCGAGTTTCATTCCGCCGAACAGCCCGCTACCGCGAAAGGTGATATCGAGAAGATTGAACATGCGCCGCCGTGTGAGGCTACGGGCGAAATCTTCCAGTTCATCGAGCTTTCCGGCCAGATAACAGCCACCGACAAGCGCGCCGATGGAAGTTCCGGCAATCATCTCGATATCGATATTGGCTTCGTCCAGCGCGCGCAGAACGCCGATATGCGCCCAGCCACGCGCAGCTCCGCCGCCCAGCGCCAAGGCTATCCGGCGCGGCTCACGCTTGATTTCAGGTTTTTCAACGATTTCTTCTGTCGGCGGTGCAAGGTCGTTATTCGCAGCCTTCCGCCTCTGCCCCCATGCAAGCATCACGATGGATACCTCTTCGTCTCGATTTGGAGCATTTCCGACAAAAGACTCAAGCGGTTTGCGTCAGGAAATGCACAGACAAATGGCTAAAACGATTCCGACAACTCCGTTTGAATGGAACCGCTTCAGATTAGCGAAACATAGTATCCAAAGAATAAATGCTGCGAATTGATGGCGCGACTCATATTCGCGCCATCACATCCTTTTGACCAAGATTAATGCTCGTGATCGCAAGCGCCTTCAATAGCCAGCGATATATCGCCGTTCTCGGCAACAACCTGCCGATAGAAGCAGGAGCGGCGGCCTGTATGGCAGGTCGGCCCGTCACCGGCGACGCGCACTTTCAGCCAAAGCGCATCCCGGTCACAATCCGTTCGCAACTCGACAACGCTTTGCAGATTGCCTGACGTCTCGCCCTTCTTCCAGAGCTTGCCGCGCGAACGAGACCAGTAATGCGCAATTCCGTTTCGAGGGTGAGACGCAGCGCTTCCTCATTCATATGGGCGACCATCAGTAACTCGCCGTCACGCGCATCGGTTACAACGGCTGTGATGAGACCTGATGCATCGAAGCGCGGCATGAATGCCGCACCTTCTTCGATGGCCTTCTTGTCAGAAGGCTGGACAGGAAAGAAGCTCATAGTCTGCCGCTTATCTGCGGGTCAGGGTCATGAAGCGAACCTGTTCCTCCGCATTCACCTGCATTTCGCCGGTAAAAGTGGTGGTGATGGTCGTCGAACCCTGCTTGCGGATGCCGCGCATGGCCATGCACATGTGCTCGGCCTCGATCATGACGGCGACGCCACGCGGCTTCAAAATGCGCTGGATGCTATCGGCGATTTGTGCGGTGATGCTTTCCTGTGTCTGCAGGCGGCGTGCGAAAATATCCACGACGCGGGCAATCTTGGAAAGGCCAACCACCTTGTGATCAGGCAGATAGGCGACGTGCGCCTTGCCAATGATCGGCACCATATGGTGCTCGCAATGCGAATGGAACGAAATGTCCTTCACGAGGACAAGATCGTTATAGCCACCGACTTCCTCGAACACTGTGCCGAGAACTTCTTCCGGGCTTTCCGTATAACCTGCGAACAGTTCCTTATAGGCCTTGGCAACACGCTTCGGCGTTTCCAGAAGACCTTCACGCTCCGGGTCGTCTCCGGCCCAAAGCAAAAGCGTGCGTACGGCTGCTTCTGCATCGGCCTGCGTCGGCTTGCTATGCAAAAGAGTTATATCTGCCTGCTTGTTCGGCAGGCCGGATTCGTCATCTTCTTTGAGGATGCGAGCGTCCATCAGTATTCTCCAGTAGTCTCCTTCAAGGAGGAGACGAGTTAAACGGACAATACAACGATGCGCTTTGCGAGCGGGCGATGTATTGATCCGGCGCTTGAGGCCACCGGACAGGTTTTCGTGCGACTGCCCCGGGTCTGTGCTAATGTTACCCATAGCGCAGACGCTACCTGCCTATTATATAGACATTAAATTGCAACTTCAAACCGCAGTCGGACGACAAAATTATGTTTTTTCCGGCACTGCGGAAGGTTCGCCTCCATGATCGATGATATTTATAACAAACGTATTCTGGAATTCGCTGGAAACATGGAGCGTCTGGGACGCCTTCCTGAGCCCGATGCCGTTGCCAAAGTGCATTCCAAACTGTGCGGATCGACCGTTACCGTCTACCTGAAAATGGCTGACGGCATTGTGACGGATTTCGCGCATGAGGTGAAAGCCTGCGCACTTGGGCAGGCTTCTTCGTCCGTGATGGCGCGCAATATCATCGGCGCTTCCGCAGAGGAACTGAAAGCCGTCCGCGATGAAATGTACAAGATGCTGAAGGAAGAAGGTCCGGCGCCGGAAGGGCGTTTTGCCGACCTGAAATATTTCGAACCTGTCCGCGAATACAGGGCTCGCCACGCCTCCACGCTGCTTACATTCGATGCGGTTGTCGATTGCATCCGGCAAATCGAGGAAAAGGCCAAAGCTGCCTGATGTGCTCTTGCGGCAAGAATCACGCAGGCGAGGGCGCACCAAAGCGCTATAGCCGGAATTTTACAGATGCGTGGCGCAAGACACCCGGAAGAGTGATCGGCACTTCGTTCGTGCGCTTCTATCAGGTGACATTGTCGTCTCTCATCGGCAATTCCTGCCGCCATCTGCCGACCTGTTCCGAATATGCCTATGAAGCCATTGCTCGCCACGGCCTGTGGAGCGGCGGATGGGTGGGGCTTTTTCGCGTCATGCGTTGCGGGCCGTTCGGAACCCACGGTTTCGATCCGGTGCCGCGTACACTCTCCAGCGATCTCAAATGGTATCTGCCCCGGCGGTATTGGCGCTGCTCGGCATCTTAGGGCGCGATGCGCTTTATCAGAGCCTTCTCCCGGTTCCCCGAATTACTCCCAGCTGTGAATTCTGACATTTTTTTTTGTTAGCTGATTATAATTCATTAAGGATATCAACGTTTCATTGAGAATTGGAATTTAAGGCAGTGCTGTGGTCTTTTTCGGGCCGCAATTTGCCTGCATGTCCCCCGGCGTCCCTATTCCTGTGAGCTGTTATGCTGAAATCATCGTCCCGTCTTTCACGTCTCATTGCATCCTTAGCGCTCGGTGCGAGTGTGCTTTGTACGTCTGCGGCGATGGCGAATACGTCCTGGGTTGTTTTCGACGCCGATAGCGGGCGAATCCTTGGGCAGGACGATGCGAATGTGCAGCGTGCACCAGCTTCACTGGCCAAGATGATGACGCTCTATCTCGCCTTTGAAGGTCTCAAGACCGGCACGCTACATTGGGACGATGCAATGCCTGTGTCGAAAAATGCGGCTGCAAAGGTCCGCATGAAGCTCTGGCTGAAGCCGGGTGAGACGATCACGGTGCGCGACGCTATCAACGGCATGATTATTGTCTCGGCCAATGATGCGGCGACGGTCATGGGCGAATATATCGCCGGATCGGAAGCGGCTTTTGGCCGGTTGATGACGCAGCGTGCGCGCCAGATCGGCATGAAGAGCACTTTCTTCGTCAATCCGTCGGGACTGACGGCAAAGTCAACCCAGCTTACCACAGCGCGTGATATGGCCGTGCTTGGCATGTCGCTCCGCCGTGACTTTCCGGAACAATATGAGCTGTTCTCGCAGCGCTCCTTCACTTTCCGCGACCGTGTTCGTAATGGCCACAACAATCTGATGTATCGCTATCAGGGTGTGGACGGCATCAAGACCGGCTATACGGATGTATCCGGCTACAACCTCGTTTCGTCTGCCGTCATCAACGACAGACACCTTGTCGGTGTCGTACTGGGGGCTGGATCAGCGCGGCAGCGCGACGACCAGATGGCGAAACTGCTCACCCAGTTCGGCACGGAAGGCACTGAAGCCACGGGGCAGCTCGTTGCAATGGCAAAGCCGCAGCCTGTCGCCAAACAGGCAGCTCCGGCTCAGCCGAAAGCAGACGCAGTAGCAGACCTGATCGACGATTCCCGTATCGAGCAGGGCGACGGTGGCTTCCTGATCGCCTCAGCCGCTGGAGCATCGGCCCGGACGATTCAGCTCGGCGCTCCACCGACACTTTCCGGTGCCAAGGAGCTGCTGGCCAAATATCGTCCGGCGGTCGACAAAGTCGCACCGGGCCTGAAAGCTGAAATTTCGCCTGCCGAAAAGCGCCGCAAGGTCTATCGCGCGCGTTTTTCCGGTTTCAGGGACTCTGCATCCGCCGAAAAGGCGTGCTCGCAGTTGAAGCAGCAGAAGATCGACTGCCTCCCGATTCGGAACTGATTTCATTTCAATTGCACAGATGAGCGCGACCTGACGCCGTCAGTCTGTCGCGCTTTACTGGCTGGGCAAAAAGACTAGAACCCAACCTTCATTTTCATACGCATGAACCCACCCGCAATCGTTGGCGGGACTGGATAAGGATGATCAGAATGTCGAATACCGTTTCCATGCAATTTCCCGATGGCTCTGTGCGTGAATACGATGCGTCGATGACCGGCGCGGGCCTCGCGGAATCGATTTCCAAATCTCTCGCCAAAAAGCTGTTGCCTATGCCGTCGATGGCACCGTGCGCGATCTTTCCGATCCTCTCGGCGCTTCCGGCAAGATTGAGATTCTGACCCGCGAAGACCCGCGCGCGCTCGAACTCATTCGTCACGATACGGCGCACGTACTGGCAGAAGCCGTGCAGGAGCTTTTTCCGGGCACGCAGGTTACCATTGGCCCCGTTATCGAGAACGGCTTCTACTACGACTTTGCGCGTAATGAACCGTTCACGCCCGACGATCTTCCGGTGATCGAAAAGAAGATGCGCGAGATCATTCAGCGCAACAAGCCTTTCACCAAGGAAGTCTGGTCGCGTGAAAAAGCCAAGCAGGTTTTTGCCGACAAGGGCGAGAACTACAAGGTCGAGCTGGTGGAAGCCATTCCTGCCGGACAGGACCTCAAGATTTATTATCAGGGCGACTGGTTCGACCTCTGCCGTGGCCCCACACATGGCTTCAACCGGCCAGATCGGCAATTCCTTCAAGCTCATGAAGGTCGCCGGGGCTTACTGGCGCGGTGATTCCAACAATCCGATGCTGACCCGCATCTACGGCACTGCTTTCGCCAACGACAACGATCTTCAGGCCTATCTCCATATGCTTGAGGAAGCCGAAAAGCGCGATCATCGCCGCCTTGGCCGTGAAATGGACCTGTTCCATTTCCGGGAAGAGGGACCGGGCGTTGTGTTCTGGCACGCCAAGGGCTGGAAGATGTTCCAGAATCTGGTGAGTTATATGCGTCGCCGCCTCGACAGCCATGGCTATCAGGAAGTGAACGCGCCGCAGGTGCTCGACAAGTCCCTTTGGGAAACCTCGGGCCACTGGGGCTGGTATCGCGACAACATGTTCAAGGTAACCGTTGCCGGTGACGAAACCGATGATGATCGTGTCTTTGCGCTGAAGCCGATGAACTGTCCCGGCCATGTCATGATCTTCAAGCATGGCCTCAAGTCCTATCGCGACCTGCCGATCAAGCTTGCGGAATTCGGTAATGTGCACCGTTACGAGCCGTCAGGCGCGTTGCATGGCCTGATGCGCGTGCGCGGCTTTACGCAGGACGATGCGCACATCTTTTGCACCGAAGAGCAGATGGCTGCGGAATGCCTGCGCATCAATGACCTGATCCTGTCAGTCTACAAGGACTTCGGTTTCGAAGAGATCACCATCAAGCTGTCGACCCGTCCTGAAAAGCGCGTCGGCTCGGATGAGCTCTGGGATCGTGCCGAAAGCGTGATGATGTCGGTGCTGGAAAAGATCCAGCAGCAGTCCAACAACATCAAGACCGGCATTCTGCCGGGCGAGGGCGCGTTCTACGGTCCTAAGTTCGAATATACGCTGAAGGATGCTATCGGCCGTGAATGGCAGTGCGGCACCACGCAGGTGGACTTCAACCTGCCGGAACGCTTTGGCGCATTCTATATCGATAAGGATTCTGAAAAGCGCCAACCGGTCATGATCCACCGCGCGATCTGCGGCTCGATGGAGCGCTTCCTAGGCATTCTGATCGAGAACTTCGCCGGTCACATGCCGCTGTGGTTTGCGCCGGTGCAGGTTGTCGTTGCCACGATCACCTCGGATGCCGACGAATATGCGTCGCAGGCTGCGGCTAAGCTGAAAGCCGCCGGACTGCAGGTCTCGACCGATCTGCGCAACGAGAAGATCAACTACAAAGTTCGTGAGCATTCCTTGCAGAAGGTTCCGGTGATCCTCGTCTGCGGCAAGCGCGAAGCCGAAGAAAACACGGTCAATATGCGCCGTCTCGGTTCGCGCGATCAGAATCCATGACGCTCGATGAAGCCATTGCACGGCTGGTGGAAGAGGCGACCCCGCCCGATCTGCTCCGCCTCAAGAATGGTGGCTAACAATTAAAAGGCCGCGCATTGCGCGGCCTTTTGCTTTTGCAGAGAGCTTAGACCTAATCCATGCTGTCTTGAACGGATTCGGATTCGCCATTGGCGACGACTTCGACTTCCTCGTTCTTGCCAGAAGAAACCTTGAAGTCTCGCTGGTAGATGCGGTCCTTGTTCTTGGCGACGGCAACATAATCCCCTTCGATTAGAACCATCGACGAATAAGCGCCAGCGCTTTCGCGTACCACATCGCCGGAAGCGTTCAGGATCGACCATGACGTATCGGCAAGCGCTTCGCCGCCGCGCTCGCGCACAAGCTTCAACGTCACTTCCGCGGCCCGATGCTGAACGGTCGCTTCCGTCAGTTTTCCGGCTTCCACGCGAATATCGGCCCGAATGGTGGCATTGGCCGTGCCATAGTTGGAAACAACATGATAAGTGCCGCTGTTGAGGCGAATGATCGCGTTCGGCTTGACGTCGGGCACAATCAGCGAACGATCATTATTGTCTTCGTCCGCATAGATCGAGAAACGCAGGAGATCGTCATTAATCTTGCCGCCATCCGGCAGAATCGCACTGAGCTTCATCCCGCCCGCATCGAGCATCATCACTTCATGACGGGTCGCGTTGCCGACCGTGATCCGCTTGGTAGCACCGGCGCGCCCATAGGCGACATGCACCAGATAGCTACCCTCGGGCAGATTGAAAACAGCACTGCCGCCCTTTGCACTTGCTATCAACGGCAGTTGACCATCCGCTCCGACATCCGGCGAGAACACGCGCCATACAAGCCCCGCCGGAATGTCACCGCCACCTTCACTCAACCGCGCCTTGAGATCGAGTTCACGCGTCTGGACGAGCGGATTGTTCTCCGGGCTGGATGGGGCGGCATAAGTGTTCAGTGTCGGAAGATCGAGCGCTGGCTGCGGCAAGTCTGGCAGGCCAGTCGTGGTGGTCTGCAACTGTGGAATATTTGTCCGCGGATCTAGGCTCTGAGCCAACGATGGCATTGCACTGACGGCAAACGCGAACGCCGTAAAAACGATCCTCCGCGCAGGGCAATTTTTCTCTTTGGGTAAAACAGGTTCAAGCGATCCGACATGTTGTATTTTTGAGCCCATGCGGGTGGCGAATTCAAGGCCAAATCGCTTCCGGCACCCGCATTTTTCCAACTTCTGTTGATTAATCGTTTCTGGAATTTTGACTTTACAGTGCGGATGCAAAGGGCGAGAAGAAGCAGCCCCGAATAAGTGGAGCAATATAAGCAGCATTTTAGTGACGAGGTTATCCGTGGCCCATCCGATCTTCGATTTTCTGGCACAGCGCAGTTCCACCCCGATTTCGGCAATTTCCGGACCAGCACCCGAGGGCGAGGAACTGGCAGCATTGCTGAAAGTTGCCGCACGCGTGCCTGACCACGGACGCCTGACACCCGGCGTTTCATCCTTTATCGCGGGGATGCGCGTCTCAAAGTCGGCGAGTATCTGGCCCAACGTGCCGAAGAAATTGAAGGTCCGATGCCGGAAGGACGCAAGGAAAAAGAGCTTACGCGTTTCTCGCGTGCGCCGCTCGTCGTCGGTGTCGTGTCGTCGCCTGTCGCGCATGAGCGCATTCCGGAATGGGAGCAGTTCCTTTCGGCTGGCGCTGTCGCAATGAATCTTTGCACGGCTGCGAACGCGCTTGGTTATGCCAGCAACTGGATTACAAACTGGTATTCGGACGACGCTTCCGCCCGCGCATTTCTGGGACTGGCGCCCAATGAACGCGTTGCCGGGTTTGTTCATATCGGAACGGCGGCAAACAAGATGCCGGAACGCCCGAGAGCCGACATGGACAAGATCGTTATCGAATATTCCGGCCCATGGACGCAAACTTAGAACTGACTTCAACAAGACTTTCTAATCAGCGGATAAACATATGTTTTATGAACCGAGGGAAGGGCACCCGCTGCCCCATAATCCGTTCAAGGCAATCGTTGCACCACGCCCCATAGGCTGGATCGGGACGAAATCGAAGGAGGGCGCCGTCAACCTCGCGCCCTACTCCTTCTTCAACGCGATCTGTGACACGCCGCCTATGGTCATGTTCTCATCGAGTGGTGTGAAGGACAGCGTTTCATTCATCGAAGAAACCGGCGAGTTCACCGCAAATCTGGTGAGCGATCATTTGAGAACCCAGATGAATGCATCATCTGTCGACGCGCCTCGCGGTATCAGCGAGTTCGAATATGCCGAACTAACCCAGACGTCGAGCAGGCTTATCGCAGCCCCACGCGTCAAGGAGGCCTATGCAGCGCTTGAATGTGTCGCGGTGGAAATCAAACGATTGCAGGACAAAGAGGGCAGGCCGACCGGCAATTACATGGTGATCGGCGAGGTTGTCGGCGTGCATATCGATGAACAGGTCCTGACCAACGGTCTCATCGATATCGCGAAAGCCAGACCTGTCAGCAGGCTTGGCTATATGGAATTTGCCACGACGGAAAGCGTCTATCAGATGTTCCGTCCAAAATGGGAAGATGAGAAATAGACCGATTGAGCATTCCAGCAAAAGTGTGAAACGATTTTGCGCCCGGAAATGCTTAAAACAAATAGTTAGAGGCCTTTTTCTCTTGGCTTCGCCCCAGATTGCTTCCATTTCATCGAGAGTAGCGGCATCAAGGTCGCTTCCGGTATCACCGAGCGTTTTTTCGATGAAATGGAACCGCCGCTTGAACTTCTCATTGGCTGCAACGAGCGCGGTTTCCGCATCGATCTCAAGATGGCGGCCCAAATTGACCATGGCAAACAGCAGGTCACCATATTCCTCTTCGATATCCACGCGCTCCTTCGCTGCCATAGCTTCCTTCAGTTCTGCGGTTTCCTCGGCGATCTTGTCGAGGATCGGTGCTGCCTCAGACCAGTCGAAGCCGACTTTCGCGGCTTTCTGCTGGAGTTTCAAAGCACGAAGCAGGGCAGGGAAGGCGTGTGGAATATCGTCCAGAAAACCGTTCTTCTCGGTCATTTCAAGCCCGAGTTTCGCACGCCGTTCGGCCCGCTCGGCTTTTTCCTCAGCCTTGATGCGATTCCATGAGCCCTTGGCCATGCCTGCATTTCTGGCTTCAGCGTCACCGAAAACATGCGGATGTCGCCTGATCATCTTGTGCGTGATAGCTTCGACAACATCGCCAAATGCAAAGCTGCCCTGTTCTTCGGCCATGCGCGAATGGAACACCACTTGCAACAACAGATCGCCAAGTTCTTCGCGCAGATCGTCCATATCATTGCGCTCTATGGCATCAAGGACTTCATAAGTTTCCTCAAGCGTATAGGGCATGATGGATTCGAAACTCTGCTCCACATCCCATGGACAGCCGGTTTCGGGGTCACGGAGCGCTGCCATGATTTCCAGAAGGCGATCGATATTGCGGGATGGTTTCATCATCGCTCCGTCAAACTTGGCTGATCTATTGCAACCATTCAAGAGAATCGCACCGGATGGCTTGAAGTCTGTTACTGATTTTGCATAGTCAGCCGGGGATCGCACATCGGGGCGGCATGTTCAACAAGCGGATACATAAACGATGACAATTTTTGTGACTGGCGGCGCTGGTTATATCGGCTCGCACACCTGTGTTCAGCTCATCGAGGCAGGCCACGACGTCGTTGTGGTCGACAATTTTGACAACAGCCACCCAGAAGCCCTGCATCGCATCGAAAAGATTACCGGACGCACGCCGCGCCGGGAAGCAGGTGATATTCGAGATCGCGCCTTTCTGGAACAGGTGATCCGGCATCACAAATGCACTGCCGTCATTCACTTTGCCGGTCTGAAGGCCGTCGGTGAATCGAGCGAAAAGCCGATGCTCTATTATGATTGCAATGTGGTGGGCACGCTCCGCCTGTTACAGGCCATGGAAGCAACCGGCGTCAAGACACTGGTTTTCAGCTCATCAGCCACGGTCTATGGCGATCCGCAGAAATTGCCGATCACTGAAGACCAGCCGCTATCGGCAACGAATCCCTATGGTCGGACCAAGCTCGTCATCGAAGACATGCTTCGCGATATTTATAACGGCGACAACAGCTGGAAGATCGCCATCCTGCGTTATTTCAACCCGGTTGGCGCACATGAGAGCGGCCTGATCGGCGAAGATCCAAAGGGCATTCCGAATAATCTAATGCCGATCATCGCGCAGGTCGCGACCGGTCGTCGCGAAAAACTGAATGTCTGGGGCAATGATTATTCAACGCCCGATGGCACCGGCGTTCGCGACTACATTCACGTAGTGGATCTGGCTGCCGGCCGCTTGAAGGCACTCAAGAAGCTGGATGAGCCGCAGTGTTTCGAGGTGAATCTCGGCACGGGGCAGGGCTATAGCGTTCTGGACGTCGTGAAGGCCTTCGAACACGTCTCGAATCGCGAAATCAAGTATGAGATTGCGCCGCGCCGTCCGGGCGACGTTGCTGAATGTTACGCTGATCCAACCTTTGCCCGCGATTTCCTCGGCTGGTCCGCAGAGAAGAACCTCCGCGAAATGTGCGGGATATGTGGCACTGGCAGTCGAAGAACCCCAACGGTTACGAATGAACCAGCTTGGATTGTAAATTGGAAGCCACATCTCAAAAGTGTGAGCTATCGCGCCATATCGGGAGGATTGAAACTCCTCCCGAGAGGTTTATGAACGAATGTGAATTTTGAATGAAGCGGGCGTCGCGCTCCGCAATGCCTGCAAGATTGGACGATATGATGCGCTTCCTGCCTGACAAATTCACCAGCATGCTGATCGTGACCATTCTGCTTGCGTCCGTGCTCCCCGTGCACGGTGATTTTGCAGACTGGTTTGCACTGGCAACGAAATTTGCTGTCGGGCTTCTGTTCTTTCTGCATGGTGCAAGACTTTCTCGCGTGAGGCCGTCGTTGCAGGCATAACGCACTGGAGGCTGCATCTGGCAGTCCTGTCATCGACGTTCATCCTGTTTCCGATCCTCGGTCTGGCGGCAGGCTGGACCATTCCCGGCTTGTCGCAATCAGCCTTCTACACAGGTATCCTCTTTCTCTGCGTTCTGCCTTCGACGGTCCAGTCGTCCATAGCCTTCACCTCAATTGCGGGCGGCAATGTTTCAGCGGCAATCGTATCAGCATCTGCGTCGAACATTTTCGGCATGTTTCTCACGCCCTTGCTGGTCGGCTTGTTGTTCGCAGTCAAAGGCGGTGGTGGAATATCTGTCGATGCGCTCGAATCCATTCTGTTGCAGCTGCTCGCACCCTTCGTGCTCGGACAAATTCTGCAGCCATGGATCGGCAGTTTCATGCGGCGGCACAGCAAAGCACTCGGCTTTGTTGACCGAGGCTCGATCCTGATGGTCGTTTATCTGGCTTTCAGCGAGGCTGTGGTTGAAGGTCTTTGGCGTACCGTTTCGTGGCACGATCTCGGCATGATGGTGGGAGTCAACATCGTTCTGCTGGTCGTTGTGCTGCTGGCCACCCGGTACGGCAGCAAGTTGCTCGGTTTCAATCGTCCCGACCGCATCACGATCATGTTCTGCGGATCAAAGAAGAGCCTCGCCAGCGGAGCTCCAATGGCAAGCGCGATTTTCGCCGGTGCGAATGTCGGCAGCATTGTTCTGCCTTTGATGCTCTTTCACCAGATCCAGCTTATGGCCTGTGCTGTGATTGCACGAAAGCTGGCGGATCATAAAGGTCATGACGAGCGCATCACAGCTGCTGCCGAGTAGGGTACACATCCGATCAACGCGGACCCGCTTGCGAGATTTTCCAGATAAGCGTAGGAAGCGGGGAGGGATACTCTTGCCCTACGCGCTCGAATGTCGGAAAAAGTAAGAAATTAAAGATTTTACAACCACTTACACACCGCATCTAACAGATGCCAAGAACAGAAGAAGGGCCGATCTTTATGGCCGAGAATGACAAACCAGCTTTTGATCAGGAAGCGCTTGCAGAAGCCTATGAGCGGGCGCTTGCACTGGAAAAAGCTGGCGATTTCGATGCGGCTGCCAAGGCCTATGAAGATGTGCTGCGGATCGATCCTGATGACCATGGCGGCGCAGCCGTGCGGCTTGCGAGCATGGGACGCGGCGCGGTACCTCTAAAGGCTCCGGATGCCTATGTATCGACACTCTTCGATCAACATGCCGAAATGTTCGACACGATCCTTGTTGACCAGCTCGGTTATGACGTTCCACTCCAGCTGCGTGAAATACTTCTCGACATGAACGACGAGTTTTTCGCTGAACGCATGCTCGATCTGGGCTGCGGCACCGGCTTGTCAGCTGATGCGCTCGATGACATGGCCGGACATAAGACCGGCGTCGATATCTCGGAGAACATGATCGAAGTCGCTTACGAGAAAGGCGACTATCAGGCGTTGTTCGTCGGCGAAGCCGTTCGTTTTCTCGAAACCACGAGCGAACAGGATTGGGATCTGATCGTCGCTACTGATGTTCTGCCTTACATGGGCGAACTCGACAAATTCTTCACGGGTGTTGCCGCGCATCTGCTGCCGGGCGGACATTTCGGCTTCTCCAGCGAGACGCTGGACGATACAAGGCTTGCCGGGCGCGCATTCATGGTTGGAGACTATCAGCGCTTTGCACACGCACAAACCTATGTGCGTGCGATGCTCGACAACCACGGAATGGACTGTGTGCGTTGCGAAGACATCGTCGTGCGCAGCGAACAAGGAGCGCCAGTTCGGGCCATCTTTATATCGCTCGGCGTCGCTAGTACTCTGGGCTGATATATTCAGGGTTCACATCTAAGTCTCGAGGAGCTCAGATGTCGACAGCGCCGCAAGCGGTTGTCGCCATGTTTCAAGACAGATGGATATGGGTTAGTTCCATAATCTATCTTATGTGATCGATGTATATAGCAGGGTGGGTTCTAGCTTGAAGTGCGACTTGCAAATGAATTCATGAGGTTAGCCATGGAGGAAATTGGATGTCGAATTGCTATTCACAGATCACTTTGCGTGAACGTAGCCGTCTTTTCGAGCTTAAACAGCTCAAAGTCCCTCTCGGCGATATAGCGCGGCTGATGGGTCGTCATCGCTCGACGATCTATCGCGAGATCAAGCGCAACAGCTTTCGGGACACGGAGATACGCCGTTGATTTCAATCATTTCGAAGAATCGCTTGGCATGGGAAACACGACCAGTATCACAGCAATCTGTCTTGGCATCTAAGACCAAAGCATGCGTGTACTGTCGGTCCATATAGGCTATTACCCGGGCGGCGTCGTATTTCGCAGATGGTCGGTAGTGATATCTTGCTTTCGAGACGGTGAGCGCCATTTCCGGCTCAAGTCCGGATGGGAAGGAAGGTAGATTTAAAGATGTTGGAAGCACGTATTCGAAACACTTCGCTTCGAGACAAGATCATTACCGCTGAACAGGCCGCGAGCCTTATCCGGACGGTATGGTCGTCGGCATGAGTGGATTTACCCGCGCTGGCGACGCCAAGGCTGTACCCGTTGCCATGGCTGGCCGTGCTGCGACAGATCCCTTCAAGATCACGCTGATTACTGGCGCTTCCCTCGGCCACGACGTCGACAAGATTCTACAGAAGCACACGTGCTCTCGCGGCGCATGCCGTTTCAGGTCGACAGAACCCTGCGTGCCGCGATCAATCGCGGCGAAGTGATGTTCATCGACCAGCATCTTTCCGAAACTGTAGAGCAATTGCGCTCAAACCAGATCGGTCCTATCGACTACGCCGTGGTCGAGGCTCTTGCCATCACCGAGAGCGGCGGAATCATTCCCACGACATCGATCGGCAATTCGGCAAGTTTTGCCATTCTGGCCGATAAGGTCATCGTTGAAGTGAACCTTAATCAGCCTATGGCGCTCGAAGGTCTGCACGACATCTATATTCCAACGAAGCGCCCTTCCCGCGACCCTATACCGGTCACGGCGTGCGACAGCCGCGTCGGCCTGCCCTATATCCCGATCCCACCGGAAAAGATCGCAGGCATCGTCATCACGCAGGAAAATGACAGCGCCTCGACCGTGGAACCGGCCGACGGTGAAACAATAGCCATTGCGGGCCATCTGATTGAATTTCTGATGCAGGAAGTCGCTGCCGGACGTCTTGATCTGACGCTCAATCCGCTTCAGGCTGGCATCGGCACCATTGCAAATGCCGTATTGAACGGTTTTGCCGATAGCCCGTTCCACAATCTGCGCATGTATAGCGAAGTGCTGCAGGACAGCACCTTCGACCTGTTCGATGCCGAAAAGCTCGACTTTGCATCAGGATCATCGATCACGCTCAGCCCCGCCTGCGGAGAGCGTGTCTTCAACAATATCGACCGTTACCGCGACAAGCTTATTCTGCGCCCGCAGGAAATCAGCAACCACCCGGAAGTCATCCGTCGTCTCGGCATTATCGGTATCAATACCGCGCTCGAATTCGACATTTATGGCAATGTGAATTCCACGCATGTCGACGGCACACATATGATGAACGGGATTGGCGGTTCAGGCGACTTTGCCCGTAACGCCTTCATCTCGATCTTCGTGACCAAATCCGAAGCCAAGAACGGCGCGATATCGTCCGTCGTTCCGATGGTCACGCATGTCGACCATACGGAGCATGACGTGGACATTCTGGTAACGGAACAGGGCCTTGCCGATCTGCGCGGCCTCGCCCCTCGTGAACGGGCCCGTGTCATCATCGACAACTGTGCGCACCCGGATTATCGCCCACAACTCAACGATTATTTCGACCGCGCTTGCGCACGTGGCGGGCATACACCTCATCTAATTGAAGAGGCTTTCAGCTGGCATCAGCGCCGCCGCGAGACGGGCAGCATGCGTAGCTGAATATCTGAAAAATCTTGCACTGTTCGGTGCCAGCTTGATTTAAGTTATTGCTTACAAAGCGGAACCTTCTTTTCCTTGGAACGTTAACCGGCACATCGTTTTTGGATTGGAGACGATGTGCCGCTAGCAAGAGCCCCTGCTCTTTCTTTCGGTTTGAACGGGCTCAATCGGCGGCGTCGAGGAACGGTCGTCGGTTAGGCAACGCAACCCCAAGTTCCGGGAAGGATCAGACCGCCTATGTCCATCCTCATCAGCCTTCTGATAACAATTCTTGTTATCTTCCTCGTACTTTATCTTATCAACATGCTGCCTCTGGATGCCAAGGTCAAACAGATCGCTCAAGTTATCGTGATCATTATTGGCATCATTTCGCTTCTGAAATATTTGGCGGTCTTCTGATTCAAGCCATCAGCAGTCATAATGCCGGCGAAATCCCGGCCAAAATCCCGGAGTGTCAGGCCGCTCCGGGATCTGTTACAATGCCTTACTCAGGGTATTTCCTGAGTTATATTAGCCACTTACGATTTATGTCTCGTTGAGACAGTTCTTTTTAAACATAGTTGTGCTTAATTACATTTCCTCGTAACATATATTCGCTATGCTACCTGTGATTGTGTCAACAATGGCACTCATAGACAAAAAATTGCAAGAAGCGCATGGTGGTATCTTTCCCTCTCCGGCGTTCCTTTTATAAGGCCCACAAAATAAATGCCCGTTCTTAATAGGGATCAGGCGCGGGTCGTAGATCATCCTCACTCAGGGTTGGGAGCGCGAGGAAATGAAGAAGACTGCTCTACTAAAAGCAGCCTTAATAACGTTGTCTGTCGTGTTGTTCTCTCTCGGGGCAACCTCGATAGTGGCGTTTACTTCTGGCGTCACGCCCGGCATCGTCGCGCTCGGCCTCAGCGCGGGCATTCCCGCAGCCACGGCCTTCCCTTCTCTTGCCTATATTTTTCATCAACATAGCAAGTTGCAAGACGCATATCTCCAGCTTGAAAAAGCGCATGTCGAACTGCAGGCACGGTCACGGATCGACCACATGACTGGTCTTCTCAACCGTGAAGCGTTGTTCGAAGCCATGAAGATCAGCCGCTCCCGTATCGAAACCGGCACCTTGCTCGTTATCGATGCCGACCATTTCAAGGCGATCAACGATACATTTGGCCACGGCGTCGGCGACCGTGCCTTGAAGCTGATCGCATTCGCGCTTCAGAATGTGACGCGAAAAGGCGATCTCGTCGGCCGTATCGGTGGGGAAGAATTCTGCGTTTTTCTGCCGGGTGCCAGTGGAGAGACCGGTATGCGGGTTGCACAGCGTATACGCGCAGAAGTAGAAAATACGCCGTTTCACACAACGGAGTATCAGGTCTATCCGTTGACGATCAGTATCGGTGTTGCCTCAGCGCCGAAAAAAAAATGAGACGAACTCACAGGTGCTCAGCCGCGCTGATCGCTGCCTCTATATTGCGAAGCAGCGCGGACGCAATTGCGTGGTCTTCGATGAAGAAAGCGGGCGCCTTGCCAGCGCATCTGTCGTTTCTATCGTAAGTGCTCGGGAAGTGGCGCGCGGATAACGCCGCGCTTCATTCCCGGGGTTCAATTACCTCTTCAGACCAACCGACCGGCACGAATCCCATTTTCTGATAGAGTTGCAGAGCTCGTGGGCTGTCGAGCGTATTGGTATGGATCATCACCTTTTCCGGTGCATGCGCCCGGGCTGCGGAAATGGCCTCACTCAGGAAAAACTTTCCGAGACCCCGCCCCTGAAAATCATCGATGAGACCGAAATAGACAATCTCGGCAGCCTCCGGCAAAGCGGTCAAGTCGAGTTCGACAAATCCAGCGGGACAGCCTTCTGCATAAAGAACGTGGATTTCAGTCGTATCTGCATGAATTACGGCTGCAACTTCCGCGTCCGTCTGAACACGGCGCATCATCCAGTGATGCTTACGCCCGATCTGTTCATAGAGATAGCGGTAGTAATGGACCGGCATGGCACCCGCGCGCATCATAGCGAGGCGGATACCAGACGGCACCGGCACCTGAACTGCCTGACGGGCAGACATTTCCAGTGGGTGATGCGGGCGGTCAGTTTTCCGGTCATGCTTATTCAGCTTCACCGGTGACAACTGGTGTATCCTGCCTGCTTCCCCATTCACTCCGGGAACCGTCGTATAGACGATTATCCTTGTGGCCGACCGACGCCAGTGCAAGCATGATGACCGCTGCGGTCACGCCAGAGCCACAGCTCGTAACGACCGGTTGTGAGAGATCAACACCGGCCTCGTCGAAAATCTTGCGCAGGCTTGCAAGGTCCTTTAGCTCACCGTTTTCAGACAAAGTGCCAACGGGAACGTTGCGTGCACCGGGCATATGGCCGGAGCGCATGCCTGCCCGTGGCTCGGCATCGCGTCCGGTGAAGCGTCCGGCTGCGCGTGCATCGGCGATCTGCGAGCGTCGCTCGTCCACGATTTCGCGCATCTGCACGAAATCGACCACTGCGGCCTCGTCGAATGATGGCGTGAACAGCGTTGGCGCAATCTTTGTAGCTTCTTCGGTCACCGGATAACCAGCCTTTTTCCAGCCGTCGAAACCGCCATCAATTACATAGACATTCTTCACACCCATCACGCGGAACATCCACCAGACGCGCGGTGCGGAAAACATGCCGACTCCGTCATAGACAACAACTGTCTCATCAGCCGTAATTCCCATGGCACCGACATGCTGCGCAAAAAGCTCTGGCGACGGCAGGGTGTGCGGCAGACCGGATTCCTTGTCGGCGATCTTGTCCTGATCGAAAAACACAGCGCCCGGAATATGTGCAGCGTTGTATTCTTCCTGCCCATTGCGTCCAGCAGCCGGGAGATACCGGGAGGCATCGACAATCGCGATGCCCGGCTTGCCGAGCCGTTCTTTCAACCAGTCCCGTGAAACGACAAAGGCGCTTTTCTCTACCATGGGTAAACACTCCTCAAGCATGTTTCGTAAAACCGGGAAACATGCAGAAAACAATGGGTTCAGGCTTCTGGCAGGGGCCAAAGCGAATGCGGAACCGGCGGTTTTCCTTGCCCTTTTTCTCGATCTTGCCGATGTGGATTTCACCCACTTCCTGCGTTTCGGAAACGTGCGTGCCACCGCAAGGTTGCGAATCCACCACGCCGTTTTCACCGATAAGAACAAGGCGTATGCGACCGAGCCCCACTGGAGGACGCACATTCTTCGACTTTACGATATCCGGATTTGCAAGGAATTCTTCATCGCTGATCCAGCGAATGACAACCGCGTCATTGGCATTCACCCGCTCCATGAGCCTTTCGGTCACGAATTCCTTGGTGTAGCTCGGATCGGGAAGATCGAAATCAACACGACTTTCATCCTCGCCCACCGCAGCGCCGGTAATCGGAAACGGGCAGACAACGGAAAGCAGGTGGCAGGCCGTATGCATCCGCATCAGCTTGTAGCGACGCGGCCAGTCAAGATGCAGGATCAGCTTTTCACCGACAGTGGGCGAAGCCTGTCCTTCTGCCGGAACATGAATGATTTCGTTCTTGTTTTCGCCCGTAACGGTAGCTGAAATCTCGATACGAGAACCATCCGCGCGCTCGAGAAAGCCGATATCCCCGGTTGGCCGCCGGAGGTCGCATAGAAGTTTGTCTGGTCGAGAATAATCCCGCCCGTCTCGGTAATGGCGAGTACCGTGCCCTCCGCCGTTGAAAGATAGGAATCTTCGCGGAAAAGCGCTTCGGTCTCGTATGCCATGATTATCCCTCGAACGGTATGTCTATCTCGGTCTTCCTCTCCAGCCATCCCGGCACTGGCAGGTTCTTGCCACGCAGGAAAGCAGGATTGAACAGCTTGGACTGGTAACGATTACCATAGTCGCAAAGCACCGTCACAATTGTGTGGCCCGGCCCGAGATCTTTTGCAAGCCGGATTGCGCCAGCAATATTGATACCTGAAGAACCACCGAGGCAAAGTCCCTCATTTTCCACGAGATCGAAAACGATATCGAGCGCCTCCGCGTCGGAGAGGCGATAAGAGAAATCGGGGTTGAACCCTTCAAGATTGGCGGTGACACGCCCCTGCCCGATGCCTTCGGTGATCGAGTCGCCTTCGGCTTTCATCTCGCCTGTCGTATAGAAGGAATGGAGTGCGGCTCCATATGGATCGGCAAGTGCGATCTTGATATCGGCGTTGTGGTCTTTCAGACCGAATGCAGTGCCGACAAGCGTTCCGCCCGATCCAACAGCGGCGACAAACCCGTCCACCTTGCCGTCGGTATCCCGCCAGATTTCCTGCGCCGTGGTTTCGATATGGGCCTGCCGGTTGATCGGATTATCGAATTGATTGGCCCATACCGCGCCGTTCGGCTCGCTTCTGGCAAGTTGTTTGGCCAGTCGTCCCGACAGACGCACATAATTGTTCGGATTGCGATAGGGTGCGGCTGGAACTTCAATCAGTTCGGCGCCAAGCAGGCGCAGCGCGTCCTTCTTTTCCCGGCTTTGCGTTTCGGGAATAACGATAACTGTCCGATAGCCAAGCGCTTTCGCGACCATCGTGAGGCCGATGCCGGTATTGCCGGCCGTACCTTCAACGATGACACCACCGGGTTTCAGAAGCCCACGCTTTTCGGCATCGCGAATAATATAGAGCGCTGCGCGGTCCTTCACCGACTGTCCGGGATTGAGAAACTCGGCCTTGCCATAAATTGCGCAGCCGGTCAGTTCGGAAGCCTTTTTTCAAATGGATCAATGGCGTATTGCCGATTGCGTCGAGCACCGATTGGAACATGGCTTCCGTCCTTCCTGTTTTGAAGAAGGAAATTATGAGGAACGGCCCTGCCCTTCAAGCAAGCATGGAATATTTTTTCAAGCCATTACGCAAATTGAAACCCATCCTGCGGTCATAAATAGAAAAGCCGCCCGAAATGGGCGGCTTCTTGAAAAAAATATTCAAGGCAAGCTTACGCTGCGCGCTGTCCACCATTGCCGTTGGCATTGCGGCGCTTGCGGCGGAACGGACGCTTTGCTTTCGGAGCGGCTTCACCTGCTGCGTGACCGCCTGTACGATGGTCGCCTGACTTCGGGGCTGCACGACGTGGCTTCTGCGCCGTTCCGCCCTTGCGATGCAGGGTCTTCTGTGGGCGTTCGCCCGGAGCCGCTGCGCGCGGTGCCGGAGCAGGAGCAAGCTCCACAGGTGCATCCTTGATCGGAAGCTTGTTACGCGTCACACGCTCAACGGCTCTCAGCTTGGATTCTTCCGCTGCCGGATCATAGAGCGTGATCGATGCGCCGCTGGCGCCATTACGGCCGGTACGGCCAATACGATGCACATAGGTTTCCGGCTCGTCAGGCAGATCGTAGTTCACGACGTGGCTGATACCCGGCACGTCGATGCCGCGTGCAGCAATATCGGTTGCTATCAAAATCCGCAGCGATCCATCACGGAATCCGTTCAGCGCGCGCTGACGTGCATTCTGCGACTTGTTGCCGTGGATGGCAGCGACTTCATAGCCATCGCGTTCCAGATGACGGACGACTGCATCGGCACCATGCTTCGTACGGGTGAAGACGATGACCGAACGCATAGCCTTGTCACCCAGCAGCGCGGAAAGAAGACGGCGCTTCTCCTTGGTGTGCACAGGATGCACAACCTGCGTGATTTCAGCAGCCGTCGTTCCTGCGGAGCGACTTCCACACGAACCGGGTCACGCAGCAAGCTTCCTGCCAGCGACGCGATTTCCTTCGGCATGGTGGCCGAAAACAGCGCGGTCTGACGATCGAAATGCGTCGCTTTTGCAATGCGCTTCACATCGTTGATGAAGCCCATGTCCAGCATACGGTCCGCTTCGTCGAGGACGAGCCAACGCGTCTGCGAGAGGTCAACCAGACCGTCACGCATCAGATCGGTCAAACGACCGGGCGTGGCGATCAGAACGTCAATGCCCGGTGCGATGCGCTTGATCTGGGACAGCTTGGAAACGCCGCCCAAGACAAGCGCTGTCGAGATATGCGCGTGTTTGGAAACATTGCGGATCGTCTGTTCAATTTGCACGGCGAGTTCACGCGTTGGCGCCGGGATCAGTGCGCGCGCGGTCTTCGGACGGCGCTTGTCGCCGAGGCCGATGATCTTCTGCAGGATCGGCAGGCTGAAAGCTGCGGTCTTGCCGGAGCCCGTCTGCGCGATACCAAGAATATCGCGGCCTTCAAGCTGGTGTGGAATCGCCTGCAACTGGATCGGCTTCGGCTCGGTCATGCCAGCGGCTTCGACGCCCTTGAGCAAAATGCCGGTAACGCCGAGAGCGGCAAAGCCGCCCGTAATTTCTTTTGTCAATTCAATCTCTTTCGGCGGCACCATGATGTCATGGTCCGCATACAAATGCCGGTCAAGCGCAACTTGCCGAACTCTATCTGTTCAATGATAACGACGGGACGCCGAAGCTTGTAAACCCGGGCGACTTGCGCTGCCGTGCCCGAACATTTTCTCGGGTCTCCCCGCTTCCGGACCATTCCGGAAGACAGAGGCGAGACGCAACAAGTCCAATGCCGGGAAAGCCGACGAACACGTCGGCCCATGCGCCTGACGCGGCATATGGGGTGTTTTCGTCGAAAAAGCAACTGATTTCGCTTAAGGCACCGAAATCAGATGATGAAATCAGCGAGCACCTGATTGTCCGTTATGTCCTGATAAGCCCAACCGGCTTCTGCGAATTTCTTTTCCAGAAGCTTGAAGTTTGATGCGTTCTTCGTTTCGATGCCGATCAGCACAGAGCCGAAATTACGCGCCGATTTCTTCAGATATTCGAAACGCGCAATATCATCTTCAGGACCCAGAAGATCAAGGAACGACCGAAGCGCGCCCGGCCTTTGCGGGAAGCGGAAGATGAAATATTTCTTCAAGCCTTCGAAGCGCAGTGCACGCTCACGGACATCCGGCAGGCGTTCGAAATCGAAATTGCCGCCCGAAACAACAATGACGATACGCTTGCCTTTGAGGTCGCTCTTCTTGAAATCCTTCAGCGCATCAATGCCGAGCGCACCCGCTGGTTCAAGCACGACGCCCTCAATATTGAGCATTTCGATGATTGTTGCGCAAAGCCGGTTTTCCGGAACCATTATGACAGTTTCCGGATCGAACCCTTTAAGAAGTTTGAAATTTTCTTTTCCTATCTCGGCAACAGCTGCACCATCGACGAAATTGTCGACATGCGTAAGTTTGATACGCTTGCCTGCTTCAAGGCTTCCTTTCAGGCTCGCTGCGCCCTGTGGCTCGATAAAGCGGAAACTCGTCTTCCAGCCCAGATCAGAAACATATTGCGTGACGCCGCCGGACAATCCGCCGCCACCGACAGGCAGCAGGATGAAGTCGGGCTTCTTTCCCTCCGGCAATTGCCGTTCGATCTCAAGCGCCACTGTTGCCTGCCCCTCAACGATACCGGGATGATCGAAAGGCGGCACCATCACGCCTTTCTGGCTTGCGGCAAACTCCTGCGACGCGGCATAGCAAACGTCGAAAATATCGCCCACCAGCTTGATTTCGATGAATTCGCCGCCAAAAGCCCGGGTCTTGTCGATTTTCTGCTGTGGCGTTGTAACCGGCATGAAAACGACACCCTTGCGGCCAAAATGGCGGCAGACGAATGCAAAACCCTGTGCATGGTTGCCTGCGGAAGCGCAAACGAACACCGCATTCTTGTCGGTCGTTTCGACCGCCTTGGAGATGAAGTTGAAAGCGCCACGAATCTTGTAGGACCGGACCGGCGCGAGATCTTCGCGCTTGAGCCAAATTTCCGCACCGTACTTCCGTGAAAGGTAATCGTTGAGCTGCAGCGGCGTTTCAGGAAACAGCGCGCGCATTGCCTTTTCGGCCTCGGATACGGATTTGACGAAGGCGGTCATTATTCGACTTTCTGCATTTCCTGCTGGATTTCCGCCCATCGCTACATGGGTTTGACAATGCAGACAAGGTTGAAGCTCGTCAGGTCGCCAAATCAACGATTTAGAGTAAGCATATATTCGGCAATACTAACTGTTGATGTTAACAGGCTTTGTGGCTTGAATTCGTGACACAAATCATGACATAGACGAGGGTAATTGCTGCGGTCGTGGCGAAATTGGTATACGCAACGGACTTAAAATCCGTCGTCTTTTTAGACTTGCGGGTTCAAGTCCCGCCGACCGCACCACATCCTCCTATTGCGCTCAGTTTCCCATATCCGCTCCGGGCAACCTCGCCTTGACAGTTTGCTGCCCTATCCTCCAGTTTTCCCCTACTCGAAACTGATGCAGACGGAACAATGGAAGAGCAAACCACACAGTTGATCGCAAATACAAACGCATTCGTTCTCCAGATGTACGACCTTCTCATACGATATTCAGTCTCCACACTCGGTGCGCTGATTATCCTTTGTGTCGGCTGGATACTGGCCGGAATCCTTCAAAAATGGACCATACAGTCGCTGTCGAAAATTCGTGGTTTCGACCAGACACTGGTCGGGTTCTTCGGCGCTGTCGTCCGCTACAGCATACTCATCATCATTCTGGTCATGGTTCTCGGGCAATTTGGCGTCCAGACCGCGTCCATTCTCGCAGCGCTAGGCGCCATTGGCCTTGCTATCGGCCTCGCCCTTCAAGGCACGTTACAGAACATCGCAGCAGGCATCATGATTCTGGTCCTCAGACCATTTCGCGTTGGTGAATATATCAGCGCAGGCACCGTCGTCGGCACCGTGCAAGACGTCGGCTTGTTTGCGACAGAGCTCAAAACCATTGATGGCCTTTACGTGCTGGCACCCAATTCCTCTCTTTGGAATACACCCGTCACCAATTACAGTCGCATGAAAACCCGCATGCACGAGTTCAAGGTGGGGATTGGCTACGAAGACAATATCGATCAGGCCTTCGCGATCATAAAGAAGGTTGTCGAAGATCAGAAAGGTGTTCTCTCAACGCCCGCACCGGCCTATTTCGTATCGCAACTGGGCGACAGTGCCGTTGTTCTCAGCGCCAACTACTGGATAAACAGCGCCGATTATGCGCAGGTGTCGCGCCACACCATCAAAACGGTGAAGATCGAATTTGACAAAGCCGGGATCAACATCCCTTATCCGCAAATGACTTATCATGTCATTGAAAAAAGATAATAAAACAGAAACAGTTAACTGATCTTTCTAAACTCTTATTTCAGAAAAGCCGCAGATTGAATCTGCGGCTTTTCAATAGCTGCTACCCGCTCAGCTGTTCAGCTTGGCAGTGATTTCCGCAACACGCTTGCCCTGAAACCGCGCCCCGTCCAGTTCCTGTTCCGAAGGCTGGCGTGAACCGTCGCCATCTGCAGTTGTCGTCATCCCGTAGGGAGCACCGCCGCGCACCACATCATTTCCCATCTGCCCCTGATAGGCATAGGAAAGCGGGACGATAATCATGCCCTGATGCTGCATCTGCCACTGTGTGGAAATCAACGCCAGTTCCGCGCCACCATGTTGTGTGGCTGTGGAAACCATCACCGACCCGACCTTGTTGATGAGGGCACCCTTTGCCCAGAGACCGCCGGTCTGGTCGAGGAAATTCTTCATTTGAGCTGCCATCATGCCATAGCGGGTAGCGGTGCCGATGATGATGGCATCGTAATCCGCAAGTTCAGCTGGCGTGGCAATCGGCGCATCCTGATCGATCTTGTAGTGCGAGGCTTTCGCGACATCCGGCGGAACCAGTTCCGGCACCCGTTTGATCGTGACCTCCGCGCCGCCTTCGCGCGCACCTTCAGCCGCCGCCTTGGCCATTTTCTCCATGTGACCATAGGCCGAATAATACAGCACCAGCACTTTAACCATGTGACGTCTCCATATCCCGATTTGTGAGGCCCCAACCTCGACAGGTTCAATTAGGGGAGCCGCCTTCTTTGGGAAGGCACAACTTCTCGCGCCCAAATAAAATGCTGCAATAAAGCAGTTGCAGCCTTGTCCTGCTGGCGCTTAACTGATGCCAGAAAATGGAGTCTGGATATGACGAACAATCCGCAGCAAGCCGTCAAGGCAGCCATGCTGGCAATTGGCGACGAGCTTCTCTCAGGCCGCACCAAGGACAAGAATATTGGACATCTCGCCGATGTCCTGACAGCGGTGGGCATTGATCTCAAGGAAGTACGGATTGTTCCGGACGAAGAAATCGCCATCGTCGCCGCTCTGAATGCACTGCGACCGCATTATGACTATGTTTTCACGTCCGGTGGAATTGGCCCTACCCATGACGACATCACCGCCGATGCGGTTTCTGCGGCCTTTGGCGTGCTTTGTATCTATGACGAAAAAGCCATGAAACTGCTTGGCGACAATTATGCAAAGCGCGGGCTGGAATTCACCGACTCGCGCAAGCGCATGGCGCGCATGCCGCAAGGTTCTGAACATATAGCGAACCCGATCTCCGCCGCACCCGGCTTTCATATAGGCAATGTCTATGTGATGGCAGGCGTGCCTTCCGTGTTTCAGGCAATGCTCGACAATGTACTGCCGACACTGAAGACCGGCCGCAAGCTTCTGTCCAGATCGGTGCTTTGTCCTTTTGGCGAAGGCGTGATTGGCGCACCCCTGACGGAAATCCAGAAAGAAAACCCCGACACAATCATCGGTTCCTATCCGAAATTCGAGAATGGGCGCTTCAGCACGGAACTTGTCGTCCGCGGGAGCGATCCTCAAAAATCGATACGGCAATTGATGCAATCGAAAAAATGATCTCGTCGCTCGAAACAAAAGGTGCCGCTTAATCCTTTGCAACCTTTTGCCCGCGCAACTCGTTGCACTATATGCTAAAATAGAAACACAGCCGGAAGGAGTTCGGTCATGTCCTACAAGACGGTGGTTGCCTATTCTCGCAGTGAATCCGAGTTGAAGCGGGTTGTGTCCGCCGTTGGACTTCTAAAGCAGAAGGTGCCCGATATTCACGTCATCGGGCTTTATTCAATCCCTTCGCCCATCGTCTATGCCGACCCGAACGGCTTCATCGATCCGGGAATGTTCGAATTGCATGACAAGCAGCACAAGGAGCTTTCCGAAAGACTGAAACATCTCTTCGAAGAAGATATGCGCCGTCAGGGCACCAACTATGAATATCGCATCACGCGATCCGAAACGGGCACCGCTGCTGATGGCGTGCTGACTGCTTGTCTTGGAGCCGAATTGCTGGTCGCCGGGCAACCCGACCCCGACGATCCGGCCACCAACGACGAAACCGCCGATACGATTGTTTTCAATTCCAGCTGCCCTGTTCTGCTGGTTCCCTATGCACCGGTGCTGCAGATGGTTTCGCTCGACCGGATCGTCGTCGCCTTTAACGGCAAGCGGGAAGCGGCCCGGGCCGCTTTCGACGCCCTGCCCTTGATGAAACATGCCGACAGAACGGAAATCGTTTGGGTCGATCCACCGGAAATTGAAGGCGAGGATCAGGCTTTGGCGAGCCACGATATTGCGGAATCACTGTCCCGGCACGGGATTGATGTGACGACCACAGCACTGGCATCCAACGGACGTTATGCGCAGGATGCGTTGAGGGAACATATCATCGCTGAACGCGCTGATCTTTTCGTGATGGGCGCTTACAGTCATTCCCGGTTGCGTGAACTGGTCTTTGGCGGGGTGACGCGCTCCATGCTGAACGAGCTGCCCATTCTTACGCTTTTCTCGCGCTAGAAGACACAATTGAAGCCAGTTTGATCCGGCAATTGGCCAACAACTGGCCTGTCATGACACGACACGCTTGCAAGAACACCATTTTTGCGGTTATCAGCATCACCCGGCGCTGACTGTGCCGGGTGGAGAGCCTTTTCCTCTCTTGCCGCCCGCCTGAAAGGGCGCAGACGAAGAAAAGCCGCAGATCCTGACAGTTACAGCGCTTGGCAATCCGTCATAGCGCATTTTTGGTTTTTAAAGGTCCGGAGAACAAGCTCCGGATCGTTCCACGGAGCGTTTCGATGTCCTTGCCAGATAAAGCCTTCCCAGTTTCATGGGATCAGTTCCACCGTGATGCCCGCGCCCTCGCCCGGCGGATTGCCGGTATGAATCGCGATTGGCACGCAATTGTTGCCATCACGCGTGGCGGTCTGGTCCCTGCAGCCATCGTCTGCCGCGAACTCGGCATTCGTCTCATCGAAACCGTCTGTATTGCCTCCTATCACGACTACACGTCGCAAGGCGACATGCAGATCCTCAAGAGTGTGAGCGAAACACTTCTGGAAAATGGCGGCGAAGGCGTCATCGTCGTAGACGACCTGACCGACACCGGCAAAACCGCAGCCATCGTGCGGGAAATGATGCCGAAGGCCCATTTTGCGACTGTTTACGCCAAACCGAAAGGCCGTCCGCTGATCGATACCTTCGTAACGGAAGTGTCTCAGGACACACGGATCTACTTCCCTTGGGATATGGGCTTCACCTATCAGGAACCGATCGCAGGCGACAAGCGCGGCTGAAGCCGACAGACTTGAAGCCATAAGTCCATCGAATGCACTTCCGATAAAACTGGCGGAATCACATCCGCCAGATCAAAACGCTGCGAAACGAAAACAAACGAACGCGATTGTGGTGATATTTCTGCCGCAATCGCACCTTATGGAAAGCGCATCGAAATAACGCCGATTAGAGGCAGATAGCGTTTTCAAAGCCGCCATATCCTGCCGAAATTTTAGTAATACCTTTAAAATAAAAGCTTTTTTGAATATTTTCAAAGGTCAGCTGCCTAACTAATCAGTTGTTATTTTGGCGAATCGGATCATGCTATAGATAAAAAGGGGATTTTCGCGGTGAAGTCGCAGGCCAAACAACTGATTGCAACCGAAAAGCGCATTTTGACGCCTTCCGGTCGTTTGCAACAGGTTGCGGCGCTTGTCTATCGTCGCGACATGGGCACCCTCAAGGTTCTTGTCATCACAAGCCGCGGTACAGGCCGCTGGATCATTCCCAAAGGCTGGCCGCAAGTTGGTCGCACTCTGGCGGACACTGCTCTTCGTGAAGCATATGAAGAAGCCGGCATTCGTGGTGAGGTCTCTCCTGTACCAATCGGCAGTTTCTGCTACTGCAAGACCGATCTGCCACCTGAACGCATAAACCAGTTCACGGCGGCGGTATTCGCGGTGCAGTTCACCGGGCAGGAGAAAGACTGGCCTGAGCGGGATCAGCGCATCTGCGAATGGGTGTCGCCGCAGGAAGCGGCCAATCGCGTTGAAGAGACCGAACTGAAGCAGATACTGAATCATTTTGGTGATTCGGGGATTGCCGTTGCTGCAGAGTAGGCAGCCCGCAAGCCGTCCTCAATGCAACATTCCCCGGATTATGATCCTTTTGCGGGGATTCTCTCTTTCGACAGTCGACGCTGCCGTGCTTGTTTCTCTAACTGCTAATAATAGCGGCTATCCGGGCTCCCCAAATCACATAGCCGGCTTGGTTCGCAAAAGTGTCGCTTCTCCCCGTTATCCACATTTGCCCCAAGCTGTTACGCACAATATCTAGATGCTGGAGCGTTACAACAAACCATTGCTTGACGCTCGAAGCCGAGTCGTTTTTATGATACTATCGTTGCGTAAGTAGCGTGATCGGGCGTTGTAATCTGCCGGTCCTTTTTTTTCGGTCAAGTTGAGTATCGAACGGGCGTTGCGCTTTGAAAGTGCGGTTTTCGCTCGGTGCTTTCTTGCGCCCAAATTCTGGGTGCGCCCTTCTCTGGAGAAGCAGATGCAACATCGATCAGAAACTGCGTTAACACTAGATTTAGTATTTGCGCTCATGCTTCTTACAAGATAAGGTATTTTTCGTTCCGCCGATTTTTGATCGCGATCGCGCTAGCAAGGTTGCAATTAAGCTCCCCTGAGGAGTTTTTTTTCGTGGGCTTTGATGAGGTGGAAGCGGATTTCCGGGAGTTTTCTCCCCAACAAGACGCTCCTCCCCGCAGAAGAGCTGTTTTGACAGAGACGCGATACAGACAGGCCGTGGCTGAAAACCGTCACTAGAGCTACTATATATAGAACGTTTGGATGGGACAGATGAAGATCGAACGCCGTTTCACGAAAGAGAATCAGTCGGCCTATGCGGACATCGCGTTCCGGACTGCGACCAGCGAGATCAAGAATCCCGATGGATCCATCGTATTCCGTCTTGAGAACATCAATGTGCCCGCGCAGTTCAGCCAAGTCGCCGCGGACATTCTTGCACAGAAGTACTTCCGCAAGGCTGGCGTTCCCGCACAGCTGAAGAAGATCGAGGAGAACGACGTTCCCTCATGGCTGTGGCGCTCGGTCGCTGACGAGGACGCGCTTGCCAAGCTGCCTGAAAATGAGCGCTACGGCTCCGAAATGGACGCCTGCGGGTTTTCGACCGTCTCGCCGGCACTGGACCTATTGGGGCTGGAAGGGTGGCTATTTCGCCTCTGAGGAAGATGCCCTCGCCTTCCGCGACGAGCTTGCCTATATGCTCGCGACCCAACGTGTGGCTCCAAACAGCCCGCAATGGTTCAACACCGGCCTGCATTGGGCCTATGGCATCGACGGTCCCGGCGGGCCATTTCTATGTCGACTGGCAGACCGGCAAACTGACCAAGTCCAAGTCGGCCTACGAACATCCGCAGCCGCATGCCTGCTTCATTCAGTCCGTTGGCGACGACCTCGTCAATGAAGGCGGCATCATGGATCTGTGGGTCCGTGAAGCGCGCCTGTTCAAGTATGGCTCCGGCACGGGCTCTAACTTCAGCTATCTGCGCGGCGAAGGTGAAAAACTTTCCGGTGGTGGCAAATCCTCCGGTCTGATGAGCTTCCTGAAGATCGGCGACCGCGCGCCGCAGGTGCGATCAAGTCGGGCGGCACGACCCGCCGCGCCGCCAAGATGGTCGTCGTCGACATCGATCATCCGGATATCGAGGAATATATCGACTGGAAGGTCAAGGAAGAGCAGAAGGTTGCTTCGCTCGTCACCGGTTCCAAGATCGTCAAGCAGCATCTGACCGCCATCATGAAGGCTTGCGTCAACTGCGAAGCGGACAATGATGATTGTTTCGATCCGGCGAAGAACCCTGCCCTGAAGCGCGAAATCAAGGCCGCAAAGAAGAATCAGGTTCCGGAAAACTACGTCAAGCGTGTGATCCAGTTCGCGCGTCAGGGCTACACCGACATTCAGTTCAAGACCTACGATACAGACTGGGATTCGGAAGCCTATCTCACTGTTTCGGGCCAGAATTCCAACAATTCCGTTTCGCTGAAGGACGAATTCCTGCGCGCTGTCGAAAACGACGGCGACTGGAACCTGACAGCTCGTCGCGACGGTCGCGTTATGAAGACGCTGAAGGCGCGCGATTTGTGGGAAAAGATCGGTTACGCCGCCGGGCGTCCGCTGATCCGGGCCTGCACTACAACACGACCATGAACGACTGGCACACCTGCCCGACCGCCGGTCCGATCCGCGCTTCCAATCCGTGCTCGGAATACATGTTCCTTGACGACACGGCTTGCAATCTGGCGTCGATCAACCTGCTCACCTATCGCAACAAGGATGGTTCATTCGATATTGCAGCTTACGAGCACACGGCACGCCTGTGGACCATCGTTCTCGAAATTTCGGTGATGATGGCGCAGTTCCCGTCGAAGGAAATCGCCCGTCTTTCTTATGAATACCGCACGCTCGGCCTCGGCTACGCCAATATTGGCGGCCTGTTGATGACTTCCGGTATTCCTTATGACCTCCGACGAAGGCCGTGCAATTTGTGGCGCGCTGACGGCGATCATGACCGGTGTGGCCTATGCCACCTCCGCTGAAATGGCAAAGGAACTCGGAACCTTCCCGAGCTATGAGCCAAACGCCGAGCATATGTTGCGCGTCATTCGCAACCATCGCCTCGCAGCCCATGGCCAGACGGAAGGTTATGAAGGACTTGCTGTCAATCCGGTTGCACTGATTGCCGAGGATTGCCCGGATCAGGATATGATTACCCATGCACGTGCTGCCCGGGACAAGGCGCTGGAACTTGGCGAAAAGCATGGCTACCGCAATGCACAGTCCACCGTCATCGCGCCTACCGGCACGATCGGCCTCGTCATGGACTGCGACACGACCGGCATCGAGCCTGATTTTGCGCTGGTGAAGTTCAAGAAGCTCGCTGGCGGTGGTTACTTCAAGATCATCAACCGCGCCGTACCGGAAGCACTCCGCACGCTCGGTTATTCGGAAAGCCAGATCGCTGAAATCGAAGCCTATGCTGTCGGTCACGGCAACATCAATCAGGCTCCGGGCATCAACCCGTCTTCTCTGAAGTCCAAGGGCTTCACCGACGAGAAGATCGAAGCCCTGAATGCTGCTCTCAAAAGCGCATTCGACATCAAGTTTGCTTTCAACAAGTGGACGCTGGGCGAAGACTTCTGCAAGGACGTGCTGAAGCTCACCGATGAACAGCTCAACGATTTCTCGTTCGAGATGCTCCCGGCGCTGGGTTTCGCCAAGAAGGACATCGAAGCTGCCAACATCCATGTTTGCGGCGCAATGACCCTCGAAGGGGCGCCGTTCCTCAAGGAAGAGCACTACGCCGTGTTCGATTGCGCCAATCCTTGTGGCAAGATCGGCAAGCGTTATCTCTCGGTGGATAGCCACATTCGCATGATGGCAGCCGCACAGCCGTTCATTTCGGGTGCGATCTCCAAGACGATCAACATGCCGAATGACGCAACCGTCGAGGACTGCAAGAACGCCTATATGCTGTCCCGGAAGCTGGCGCTCAAGGCCAATGCGCTTTATCGCGACGGCTCCAAGCTTTCGCAGCCGCTCAACGCCGCCCTCATCTCGGATGATGAGGACGAAGACGATGCAGTCGAGGCACTGATCGAAGCCCCTGCTGCAGCCCGCGCCGTTCAGGTAACCGAGCGTATCGTCGAAAAGGTTGTCGAAAAGATCGTGCATGAGCGCGAAAAGCTGCCGAACCGTCGTCAGGGTTATACGCAGAAGGCAGTCGTTGGCGGTCACAAGGTCTATCTGCGCACCGGCGAGTTCGGTAATGGACGTCTCGGTGAAATCTTCATTGATATGCATAAGGAAGGCGCTGCTTTCCGTGCAATGATGAACAACTTCGCCATCGCCGTATCGCTCGGCTTGCAGTATGGCGTACCGCTCGAGGAGTATGTGGAAGCCTTCACTTTCACGAAATTCGAACCGGCAGGCATGGTCATCGGCAACGATGCCATCAAGACCGCAACGTCGATCATCGACTATGTCTTCCGTGAGCTGGCAGTGTCCTATCTCGGACGCAATGACCTCGCCCATGTCGACACAAGCGATTTCGGTAATACGGCGCTAGGCAAGGGTATCAAGGAAGGTAAGACCAATCTGGTCTCGACCGGTTGGACGCGTGGTTACAAGCCCACTCTGGTGACCAACTCGACTAACGAAGCCAAGGGATCGACAAATTCTGCGCCGCAGGCTTCCAACGTCACAACCTTGAAGTCAACCACGCCGACGGGCAATCGCCCTGCAACAATCGGTCTGGTGACGGATGGTGCGACCGCCTTCAAGCGGGAGTTGGAAGAGCAACCTGTTCCGGCACAGCAGCAGGAAAGCACATCAGCAACGGCAACCGAACTTTTCTCGGATAAGGCTGCAGCAGACGCTGCTTCCGCCCGCGCGGAAAGTGCGAATGCCGCCAAGAAGCTGGAAGCTGACCGCCGCATCAAGTCGATGATGCAGGGCTATACCGGCGACAGCTGCACCGAATGCCAGAACTTTACCATGGTTCGCAACGGAACGTGTCTCAAGTGTGACACTTGCGGTGCAACGAGTGGCTGCAGCTAAGTCTAGTTCGTTGAATACGAAAATAAAAAAGCCCGCTTTATGCGGGCTTTTCTTTTCCATAAGTATTTTCAAAGAAAAATTATATAGAATTATATTTCTATGATGAAATATTGAGATTCGACAAATTTCGGAACGAACCGACTATTTCCACGTTCAACCTAAGCAACCGAACGTATAAAAGGAGATAGTTATGTTCAGGACTACACTTCTGACGACGACGTGTGCATTGCTGATAGGTGGCGCTGCTTATGCTCAGACAACTGCACCAACGCCAGCACCTGCCGAGCCACCGGCTGCGGCAGAGGAAATGCCGGTTTCGTCCAAGGACATGTTTGGCAATCCCACATCGGGTGAGACCGACAAGGTCGGCTTTCTGGAACCGAAAGAGGGCCAGCTTCTCGTCACCTCTTTCATCGGACAGAACGTCTATGAAAGTGATACTGCTGACGCCCAGACTGTCGGCAAGCTGAATGATCTTATCGCCAGCCCCGAAGGTGACATTGAAGCTGCGGTGATCGGCGTGGGTGGTTTTCTTGGAATCGGCGAGAAGGACGTCGCTGTAAGCCCGGATCAACTGCAGCTTGCAACCCGCAGTGACGGCAAAAATGGCTGGTCATAAAGGCGACCAAACAGCAGTTGACCGATGCGCCGGCATTCGATCGCTCGAAGCTTTTTGTGGACGGTGTAGCCGACCCATCAGCAGCAAACGAGACCAATGCCCCGACGATTGATGCCCCGGCAAGCGATACAGCTCCGGCATCACCACCTCCAGCCCAATGATACGGTCTCGATGAGCAATACGACAAGTCTACCCCCGGCCTTATGGCCGGGGTTTTGATGCAAATAACCATTACTCGCGGTTGAAATATTCATATGGCCGCCTTAATTCTGGTAGAACATGATACAAGCATCGCAACACGGCCCCCAATTTTCACCGGGTTAATCTCAGGAAAGTCTATTGTCCGAATTTTTATTGCTCATCCCCGGGCGGAAACCCTTGTGGCGCTTGGAGGATTATTTCTTTCAGCTTTCATTGCAAACTTTCTAATCAAGGCGATTTTGCTCAAACTACTCGAACGTCTTGTCCAGAAAACCTCTTTCGGACAAGACGAAGAGCTAAAAAGACACAGTGTCATCAGCCGTCTTGCCAATATCGTTCCGGCGTTGATTATTTCATCCGGGATCATGGCGGTGCAGGGCCTGCCCGAAGGCGTGATCACCGTTATTCGGAATGTAGCGATAGCTTTTTCATCATTCTGACGCTGGCTTTGGCGGTCAATTCAGTCTTTGGGCTGATCGATACGCTCTATCATCGCCGTCCCGAAGCCAGATACCGCCCCATAAAGGGCTACATTCAGGTGGCCAAACTTGCTGTCTACATCGTGGCGGCAGTCCTTGTCATTGCGACACTGCTGGACAAGTCGCCGGTTATCCTTCTTTCCGGTGTCGGTGCTATGGCCGCGGTGCTAATCCTTGTCTTTCAGGACACATTGCTTTCTTTGGTCGCTAGTATGCAGATCGCCTCGTCCAACATGGTTCGTGTCGGCGACTGGATTGAAATGAAGAATCTCGACGCCAATGGCGATGTCACGGAAATCGCGCTCTATACCGTCAAGGTCCAGAATTTCGACAAGACGATCACCACCATTCCGATCCGCAAGCTCATCACCGAGCCGATGAAGAACTATCGCGGCATGCAGGAATCCGGCGGGCGCCGCATCAAGCGCGCGCTTTATATCGATCAAAACACCATTCGTTTTCTGTCGGATGACGAGCGAGCCAGACTTGGCACAGTTGATTGGCTGGCGGATTATCTGCCCAAGAAGGCCAAGGAAATCGCCGAATGGAACCAGAAGCTTGGCGACCGCGCCAACAATCCGGTCAACAGGCGTCAGTTCACCAATGTCGGTACGTTTCGGGCCTATGTAGACAATTATCTGCGCAATCACCCCGGCATACACAAAGGCATGACATTGCTGGTGCGCCAGATGGACCCTACTCCCGAAGGACTGCCGCTGGAAATCTACTGCTTTACGAACACGACCGTCTGGGCGTCATTCGAACAGATTCAATCAGATATTTTCGATCACCTTTACGCGGTGTTGCCGGAATTCGGCCTCAGCACCTTCCAGAATCCGAGCGGTAACGATTTTCGCAAACTGACAATCAATGCGCCTGTCGAGCAGCCTCAATCACCTTGGCGTTCAAACGTTGAACATTATAGCGTGCCCGGGACGGTGTCAGGCCAAGACGGACGACAGCAAGATGCATTGAAGGAACGATCATGACGCTTTGCCCGTCATGGCCCGACATCCAGAATGCGTCTTCCGGAATGCCATCCTCACCTGCCTTCACACCGCTAATCTGCAGCCAGACTTGAGCGGAACCATAGCGCCCTTCGGATTCGGGCCCGGGTTTGCGCATAAATGAAATATAGTCCGCAGGCAGGATCGGCTTTCCGTACAGGTTTCCACCGTCCGCGAGAAACGCGCCCAACCGAGCCCAATCACGGGCGGTAGCGTACATATAGGAAGAACCGGCAAAGACGCCTGACGCATCCGTCTCCAAAATGACGCTGTTCATGCCAAGCGGACCGAATAGGGCAAGCCGCGGATAAGCCAGCGCCTCCTCGCGGCTGTTAAAACTATCCATGAAAAGCTCTGACAGAATATTCGCCGTTCCACTGGAATAATTGAATTTCGTCCCTGACGCCGCCTCCAGCGGCAAAGACGCAGCAAACCCGGCCATATCCGGCTCCAGATAAAGCATGCGCGTGACATCCGTTACTGTGCCGTAGTCCTCATCGAAGCGCAGACCGCTATTCATCGCCATCAGATTTGCGAGAGAAATCTTTGCCCGCTCATCGTTCTTCCATTCCGGTAAAAGGGCTGTGCTTTCCAAACTCATGCGCCCTTCAGCAATGCGCATGCCGATCAGTGTCGCGATGACGGATTTGGTCATGGACCAGCCCAGCAAAGGCGTATCCGCATTAAAGCCCGGACCATACGTCTCCGCGATCAGCTTGCCATCGCGAATAACTGCGATTGCACGCATTCCCGGCCCGGCCAGAGCCTGATCCTCAATCACAGCCTGCACCGCTGGATCGGTCTCAATCCGGATCGGTTCTGCGGGCACCTGCGGGCCGGTCGGAATTTCAACGCGCAAATCATCTTTCTGGATATTCGCGCATCCCAGCGCTGGGCGATAGATTGCGGTACTTTGTGCAAAGAAGCCGAAAATCCGCACCATCACACTGCTATTATTCTTGTCGAGGGAGGCATTCAGAAACCGCAGCAGCGGGTTTCGTGTGCCTGAACATCGTCTGCAAGGACGGCATCAGCATCCCGACCGGCAATGAAAACATTTGAACAGACAATCTTGGCAGCATAGCCGGTGCCGACACGCAACAGCTCAGGCGGCCGAACCGCCAGCCAGAGAATTGCTCCCAGTACGATGACGAGCAGAAGACCACCGACAAACTTCAGAATACGCTTCATGCTGCCCCTCGCAAATAGTCGTTACGTCAATCATACCAAGCCGAGATAACTTGCCAACTCCCGCGCGGCGGCACCACCTGCCCTGTTTGCACCGATGGTCGAGGCAGATGGGCCATAACCAACAAGATGAATACGGGGATCGGCGGCCACCTGTGTTGCCGGGCGTCCAGTCATGAGAATACCGGCTTCCGCATTGCGCAATTGCAGCGGGGCAAGATGGTCGAGCGAACTGCGAAATCCTGTGCACCACAAAATAACATCAAAGGATTGTTCACTTCCATCGTCCCACCGAACACCTGTTTCCGTGATTTCGCTGAACATGGACAAACGGTTGAGCACACCGCGAGCGCGTGCCGCTTCAATGGCCGGCGTCAACGGCAGCCCCGTTACTGAAACGACCGATCCGGTGGCAAGCCCCGGCGTACCCTTTCCTCAACCAAAGCCACGGCAGCACGGCCCAACTCCGGTGTAAACGGACCTTTCCGGAAAGCAGGTTCTTTGCGCGTGACCCATACCATACGGTTTCCGTCACACGCGATATCTCGCCCAGAAGCTGCACAGCCGAGATACCCGCGCCTACGACAAGAACACGTTTGCCCTTGAAGGCGTCAGCTGTCTGATAATCCCGCGTGTGAAGTTGCTGGCCTTTGAAAAGCTCCGCACCCGGATAGGGTGGGATATAAGGAGACTCCCATGTGCCGGTCGCGTTGATGATCCCGCGTGCCGAATAGTTGCCCCGATCTGTCTCCACACGAAGCCGTTCGCCACGATCGCAAACGACTTTCACGGCCACAGGACGGTGCACCGGAAGATCGAAGGCTTCCTCATAGGCGCGGTAATATTGTGGGACGGCAACCGATGCACGCACCTCGCCATTGGTCGTTTCGATAATATCCTCGAACTTCATGCCGGGGAGATCGTGAATGGCGTTGGCAGTCTGGAGAGTTAGCGAAGGCCAGCGGAATTGCCGGGCTCCGCCCGGCCCTGTGGCCTTGTCCAGAACCACGAATTGCCGTTCGCCTGCGAGACCAAGCTTATTCAGATGATAGGCCGACGAGAGTCCCGCCTGCCCGGCTCCAATAACCACAATGTCGACCTTGCGGGCGACTTTCACATGGCCATTATCGGCTGGCTGCTGATCGACGGACTGTATATCTGACATGATGCGCTATAGGCTTCCGAAATATGATTTGTGTCCGTAGATAGGGATCGGACGGCGGCGTCGAAAGCCCACCTATCCTACCATCGCAGCCAAACGTAGTCTTTTATTGCGCCCCTCCCAAACACTCACGACCAACATGATAACCGTCGTCAGTATGCCCATTTCCAATAGATCGGCCATATAGCCGACCGGGATCGCTGCCAGTAGAGCCAAAACACCAAAGACGTGTGACGTGGGAATAACGCCATAGACAACCTTCTTGTAGATGGCGCTGCCAATCAGATAGATCGCCGGTCCTACGACAAGAACAAGAACGTAAGCAGTCTTCAACGGATCATGCGGATGGGCCATGACAAGATCGTTTCCAACTGCCGTTGCGATAATCCCGGCCACCAGAATGGCGTGAACATAGTGGAAATATGCGCCAATCCGTCCGGGATCAGTGGAGTGGGTGATCGTATCTGTCGCATCCTTGCTGGAGGTGCCAAAGTAGAGCCACCACATGGCAAGCGTCCCGAGAAAAGTGGCCAGCAGCGCCGACATGAGGGCCAAATTCCAGACTTCAGCATTTGCAAGGGTTGCCCCGGTAGCCAAAACCGTTTCGCCAAGTGCCACGATTACGAACAACTGGCAACGCTCCGCCAGATGTCCGCCTTCAATGGTCCAATCACTGGTGTGAGAGCGTCCGAGACCCGGTAGCGCAAAGCCGAACATCGGCGATAAATACTCGCAAAGCACGGCAATAAGCCACAGCGCCATACGAGCTTCATGTTCGACAAAACAACCGGCTATCCAGAAGACAGCGGAAATAGTGAGCCAACCGAGCATACGCCTGTAATTGGCGGCAAGTGGATGGTCCTGCCCCAGAACAAACACGATATAGGCTGTTTTGCCGACCTGAATCGCCACATAGGCCAGAGCAAATATCCAGCCTTTGTCAGCAAAAGCACCGGGGATGGACGATGCCATCACCAAACCGAGCAGCATGACGCAGAACAAGAGGCTGCGTATCTGCGGCGTTTCCGGGTTGAACCAGTTTGTCACCCAGCAGGTATATTGCCAGCCGAGCCATACCGCGAACCAGAGGATCAGCGTTTCGACAACACCGGTGAGCGTCAGATTGTGCAGAAGTTCATGACTGAGCTGCGTAACCGCGAAAACATAGACCAAATCGAAGAACAATTCCTCGAATGTCACCCGGGCATGGTGCCCGTCTCTTTGTCTCAAAAGCGGATGTGAAGCGACGGCAGAAGCTGAATTCATGCGAATGTACCTTCCCCTCAGACGGCAAACATTCAATGCCACTGTCCGGCAGCTTAGCCCGCAGTCGATCAGCCGTATATCCGAATGTGCTGATTTCCACTTAAAGAAGTCAGTGTCGTCTTATTTCCCGCCGAACGTGTTACCTGCTTCGAGCCATGCATCGATACCGTCCGCCGCCGCGCGGCCCATCGCGAAACAGGCAGTCAGGAGATAGCCGCCAGTTGGAGCCTCCCAGTCGATCATTTCTCCGACAACGAAAATGCCGGGTAGCTTCGCCAGCATGTAGTTCTTGTCGATTTCGTGCCAACGAATACCGCCTGCCGACGAAATCGCTTCATCCAGCGGGCGCGGACGGAGCAGTGGAATGGAAATAGCTTTGATCGCAGTGGCCAGCACTTTCGGGCTTCTGTCGCGGGTAAATTCCGTCACAAGAGCTGCCTTCACGCCCGTCAGACCTGCAGCCTTGCGCAACAGATTGCCGAAGCTCAGCTTTGTATCCTGCCGAGCAATATCGCTTTCCAGTCGCTCGATAGTTCGTCCGGGGAACAAGATCGAGCGTCAGAAATGCCTTTCCATGTTTCTGCAAGCTGTCGCGCAGAGCTGCGGAATGCGCATAGATGAGACTACCCTCAACCCCACCGCGTGTAATGACAAACTCGCCCTGTGTCGCGCCTGCATGGGAAGTTGCGATAACAGACTTCACCGGTTCACCGGCGAAGCGTTCAGCAAAGAAGTCGCTCCGGGCAACGTCAAAACCGCAATTTGCGGATTGAAACGGCGCTATATCGATTGACCTTCGCTGAAACTCATTGATCCAGAGGCCGTTGGAACCAAGCTTCGGCCAGCTTCCGCCACCAAAAGCAAAGAGCGTAGCATCACATGTAATCGTCTGAACACCGTCAGGGTTCTCGATCTTGAGACTATTGCCCTCGAAGCCAATCCAGCGATGTCGGGTGAGAATGCGAACACCCTGATCTTCCAGACGTTTTCCCCAAGCCCGCAAAAGCGGAGACGCTTTCATCGCTTTGGGAAAGACACGACCGGATGAGCCGACAAATGTCTCGGCACCCAATTCATCCGCCGGGCACGTAATTCGGTCGGGCCGAAAGTCGTCAAGGCTGGCAATATACGGTCAATGCTTGAACCGAAACGTTTCGCGAAAGTTACATAATCTTCCGAATGCGTAATGTTCAGCCCTGACTTTCCGGCAAGCAGGAACTTGCGGCCAACTGTCGGCATCTGCTCGTAGACCGTCACGCGATAGCCTCGCGCTGACAGTCTTTCGGCGGCCATCAGACCAGATGGCCCGCCTCCGAGAATGGCAATATTGCCTTCAGGCATCACGGTATCAGCCTCGCCGAAGTATTAATCCTGCTTCTCCAGCATTTCCTTAACTGTGGTCGCCAACTGCTTGAGTGAGAACGGCTTTGGCAGGAACCCGAACTTGGCATCAGCTGGAAGATTGCGCGCAAAGGCATCCTCCGCGTAACCCGACACGAAGATGAATTTGATATCAGGATACGTCTTGCGAAGCTCACGCAGCAGTGTCGGGCCATCCATTTCCGGCATGACGACATCCGATACGACGATATCCACCTCACCGCCAAGTTCTGCCATGACTTCAAGCGCTTCGACACCGGAAGCCGCTTCGTGGACTGTATAACCGCGTGACTGGAGTGCGCGCACGCCGCCCATACGGACCGCGTCTTCGTCTTCCACCGGGAGAACGGTCGCGGAACCGGAAAGATCGGTTGCTTTCTCGACCTTCTTTTCCTTCACGACAACCGGCGCATCGTCGGCGCGTTTTTCCTCGATGAGGCGCGGCAGGAAGATCTTGAATGTCGTGCCTTTTCCAACCTCAGAATCACAATAGATGAAGCCACCGGTCTGTTTGATGATCCCGTAGACCATCGACAGCCCAAGGCCCGTACCCTTGCCCACTTCCTTCGTCGTGAAGAACGGCTCGAAAATCTTTTCGAGCACATCCGCAGGAATACCCGTCCCGGTGTCTTCCACTTCGAAGACCACATAGTCCGCTTCCGGAAGATCGCGATAATGCAGCTTTGCGACTTCCTGCGTCGACATGTTACGGGTACGCAACGTGATTTCGCCGCCGTCCGGCATGGCATCACGTGCATTGACCGCGAGATTGACAGCAACCTGTTCGAACTGTCCGAGATCGGCCTTGGCCGGCCAGAGATCACGTCCATGATCGATCTTCAGCTCTATATCCTTGCCGACAAGGCGAGCCAGAAGCATACGCAGATCTGCAAGAACGTCGGTCAGGTCGAGTACTTCCGGACGAAGCGTCTGACGGCGCGAGAATGCCAGCAGCTGGCGCACAAGCGAGGCCGCACGATTGGCGTTCTGCTTGATGTTCATAATGTCCGGGAACGACGGATCGGATGCGCGATGGTTGGTCAGCAGCAGGTCCGACGACATGATGATCGCCGTCAGAACGTTGTTGAAGTCGTGCGCAATACCACCTGCAAGCTGGCCGACAGCCTGCATCTTCTGGCTCTGCGCCATCTGGTTTTCAAGGGCTTTCTGCTCGGTTGTTTCGACAGCCGAGATAATCGCCGCTTCTTCGGCGCGCTCGCCGCCCAGATCAGTTACAGGGCTCATATAAAAGCGGATGTGCCGCTCTTCGTTGCCCGGCAACACCGTATCAACAGGCGAAATGCTTGCCTGTCCTGCAAAGGCTGCGGCAAGCGCTCTGTTGAAGGTCTCGCGGTCGCGTTCATGCACGACAATTTCAAGCTTCGCATTGCAGTCAATCGCATCGCGATCGACAACAGGAGCGAAAATATCGAGGAAGCGCGCATTGGTGCGCAGTATATGTCCGGCAGAATCAACCGCAGCGATGGCCATCGGAGCCGAGTTGAAGAAACGCGTGAAGCGCACTTCTGCGGAACGCAGCGCCATTGATGAATCTTCGCCCTCCGCACGATCCAGAACGATGGTACGGCTCGTACCGCGCGTTCCATCACGCGCAGCCCGGACACGGTGATAGAAGCGAACGGCGAGGCTCTGTCCGTTCCGCTTGATCAGATCAAGATCGATGACAGTGTTGCGGCTTGTGCCCGGCTCGGCTTTCACCGCCTTGATGAGCGCCATTCCACTGCCTGCCACTATATCGTTGAGTGTCAACGATCCCGGTGTGAACTGGGTCAGATCGACACCGAGCCACTCTGCAAGCGTCGCATTGAGGTAGATGATCCGGCCGGAAGGGTCGGCAGAAAAGAACCCGGCTGGCGCGTGATCGAGGTGATTGATCGCTTCCTGCAGCTCCTGAAAGAAGCGCTCCTGCTCCGCACGCTCGTCGGAAATATCGGCAATCTGCCACGCGACGAGCGGGCTTTTGAATTCGTGTCCGGCTTCAACGGGACGCGCCTTGATGCGATACCAGACAGGCGCCAGCGAGCCATGCCCCTCACGAGAAAGGCCGCCGGAAAGACGCACTTCCTCCTGTGCCGACAAACCATCGCGAACGGCATTCGTCAGACGGTATATGGCATCGGATGCCGCGGGTTCTGCCGTCAGCACATTATCGAGCGAACGGACTCCTTCGGCATTCGCAACACCAGTCATGACGGCATAAGCCTGATTGGCGTAAACGATCTGGCCGCGTGCGTCGGAAATGACAGTCCCTTCCGGCTGCGAATCCATGAAGGAATGAGCGAGGTCCTGTTCACCGTTCTTCTGGCTGAATTGAATGAGACCCGTTGCTGCGCCGAAAAGGTAGAATACGCCGACCATCGACAGAACGCCCATAAGAACGAGGGCGAATCCATCTCCAAGCTGGTCGCGGAACACAAAATAGGCGATTGCGGCGACCGTAAGCAAAATACCGACGATCAGCAGGCGAAGAGCTCCGCTGCGATTGCGCTTGGGCATTACGAGCGGTTTCGGGTAAGCGTTGTCCGTCTGTCGCGACATCAAGCCTGCTGCCCTTTCATGTTGCGTGGCCGAGCACAAACAGGCATCCGGGTGCCCCGGGTGCCGTGCATTTTTCGATCAGCCAAGACGTCATTTCAATCATCCGCATATCCGATTTTCTCGAATGCACTTTTCCGCACAGTTCAGCTCCCACGTGGGAACACGCAGCCAATATGTCAGGGTATATCCGATTCGCAGAATGCTTTAATCGGCGAGCAGTACAAGCATTGCCGTACTGAAACGGTGCAAATTGGACTTTTTGCACCGTTTTGCCCGGGATCATATATTTCTCGCATTTCCAAGAAACATTCCCAAGGCTTAGAAATTCAACTACTGTACCAATCATGTGATGATGCGGAGTGCCGGGGAAGCGCAGTCTCCATTCGTCGCAGGTTTTCGTTTATTGTATAAGAGGGTATCCGCATGAAGGAATGGCTCAGCGGCATCGTTGGAGAGAGTGCGGCTAATATTGTTGGCTTCATCCTAATATTTGCGATCATTCTTGGCGGAATTTTCGTTGTTCTCAGTATCATTCGCCGTTTCAGCGGTGGTACTTTCGTTTCCAACGGGCGTACGCGACAACCGCGCCTTTCGGTAATGGACGCAGCAGCAGTCGACAGCCGACGCAAGCTCGTGCTTATTCGCCGCGACGACGTGGAACATCTCCTGCTCATCGGCGGACCAACCGATGTTGTGGTGGAACAGAATATTGTCATGGAATCGCGGGTTCATGCGCGTGTGCAAGCTTCACGCATCGAGCCTGAACATATCGAACGCTTCAAGCAGCACGAAGCAACCCTGACCAATGACAAGACGGAGCGCCCTGCTCTCTCACTGCAATCACCGCAGGCCGAAGAGAAGGACGAAGCGATCCAGATCACCTCCGCAATCGAAGCACCGGTCTACCGCAAGCCTGAGCCAGCACGAGAAGAGCCGGTCCAGCAGGCTGCTGCACCTGTTCGTGTGCCGCCGCAGGCGCCGACGGCACCAATCCCGCCGCGACCACCTGTCGAGCAGAAATCCGCTCAGCCACCCCAACCACGGCCTCAACCGCGCCCGGCGCCGAACTATCCGCCGCAGCCACGCACCGTATTGCCGCCCCGCCCCGCGCAAGCACAGCCGCAGTCAACACGTGCACATCCGGCCTATCCATTGAGCGAGGGTTTCGCGCGGCGTTCTGAGTTCAACCTCGTCCGGTGCGACCGCCACTGCAGCCGGTGTTGCCGCCGCCGCATCGGTTGCTTCAGCAAATCTTGGCAGCATCGTTCCCGAGCGTGAAACAACGGTTGCGGATAAATCTCCTTCGGTCGATGTAACCAGACCTACAGTCTCTGCGACTGCAGCTCCGGCATTCAGCGCCCCTTCGGAACCGGAGCGCGTCGAGCCGGAAATCGTGGTTGCCAAGTCAAAGCCTGTAGAAACAGAGGCCGTAGCAGTAGAAACGCCGAGCGATAATCTGGCCGATCTCGGCGGTGCGTTGCACGAAGCAATCGCTGCAGACGTCAATTCGGAGAGTGCCGCCAGCGATGACGCCAAAGACGCGATCTCATTCGATACTGAATTCTTCGAGAATGAGCTTCTAAGCTCACTTGATATTTCCGCAATGGACGACGTTGTCGAAGACAAGGCGAAGGATGATATCGAAGATGAAATGGAAAAGCTTCTCGGTGAATTGACCAAGGATGAAATTCGCAGAAGCTGAACTTCCGGCCAAAATTTGTCTCGATATTAAAGAAAATAGGCTGCGGAAACCGCAGCCTATAAATTTTTCAAACCGTCTCGAAGCTTAGTCGTCGCGATAGACTTTCTCACGACGCTCATGGCGCTCCTGCGCTTCGATAGATAGCGTAGCGATTGGACGCGCATCAAGCCGCTTCAAGCTGATAGGTTCTCCCGTTTCCTCGCAGAAGCCGTATGTTCCTTCATCAATGCGGCTCAATGCTGCGTCGATTTTGGAGATCAATTTGCGCTGTCTGTCGCGAGCACGTAGCTCAATTGCCCGATCCGTTTCGGAGGATGCCCTGTCCGCCGGTCCGGGTGGTTTGCATTTTCCTGCTGTAGCGCCTCAAGCGTTTCACGCGCTTCTCGCAGAATATCATTCTTCCACGCGACCAGTTTCGCGCGGAAGTAAGACTTCTGCCGCTCATTCATGAACGGCTCGTCTTCAGTGGGCCTATAGTCAAGGTCAATCAATTCACTCATTCTGAATTACCCCACATCTAGGAGACGCGAGCGGTTATATAGTTCCATAGCAACAAGGACACAACATCAAACAACCGTATCCCACTACTTTTTAGTGCATCAATTTTGTATGATTTTGCATCAAAATTATGCAATTCAAAACTGCACGCAAAAAATTGCTCTTTGGACTTTCAGAATAACTTCAATCAATTGCCAATAAAGTGGGTATATTTTCCAGTCACTGTCATCATCAACCTATGGAAGCATAATCAGCCCAATAATTAGGCATGTGGCACCTATAAATAATGCTGACAGACATCAAGAAATCGGGAGAATGGACCACCGGAGCGCTCAATTGCGCTCGAAATATGGTCGAAAATGCTCACAAAACACAGCTTGGAACGTTACAGATGAGTCGTTTGCTTCTTCTTAGACATGCTAAAGCCGTGTGGGCGAAACACGGAATGAAGGATTTCGACCGTCCTCTTGATCAGGAAGGCAAAGCTTCGCTCGACCGGCTTGCAAGGACGATGAAGTCGATCGATCTTTATCCTGATCGGGTGGTTCTTTCCGGTTCATGTAGAACGCGAGAAACCGCGTTAGGCATTATTGAACGTCTGGGTATCGAGGTCGAAACCATCGTCGACGATACGCTCTATAGCGGCGGCGCGGCTGACTACATGCAAGCCATACGTGAACATGGCGATGTGCCGACGCTGTTGCTCGTGGGACACAATCCCAGCATAGAGGATCTGGCGCTGGCCTTATGTGGCGATGGCAATAAGGATGGCCTCTTGAAGCTCCGTGCAGGTTTTCCCACTGCCGCACTGGCAAATATTACATTTCCTGCCTCACTGGGCGAACTCGAACGTGGAGCAGGCTATCTCGAAATCTTCATACTACCCCAGTAGATTTTCCGTAAGTGCACCAACATTCCTTGCCAAGACCGCTGACGCAACCCTATCTATACCTCTGACAGATCATTGAATTCGGCGAGGATTAATTGGCTAAGCTGACAAGTATTGGCGACGAAGCGAAGATCGCACTGGATACGCTGGCAGATCGTGCGACCGGGCTTTTGTCTCCATCATTGCGGCTCGGTGTGACTGGTTTGTCGCGTGCCGGAAAGACGGTCTTCATCACGGCTCTCGTTCACAACATGCTGCATGGCGGCAGGCTTCCAATGTTCGAGGCCTATAAATCTGGCCGCATTTCACGCGCGCTGCTCGAACCGCAGCCCGATGATGCAGTCCCCGCTTTCAATATGAAGAGCATCTGTCGGCTTTGATCGATGAGCGTATCTGGCCGGACTCCACGCGCGCCATCTCGCAATTGCGCCTGACAATCGAGTATGAATCCGCTTCTGCCGGGGGCGCTTGTTGTCACCGGGCAAGCTTTCGGTCGATATTGTGGATTACCCCGGAGAATGGCTGCTGGATCTGCCTTTGCTGGGCAAATCCTATGCTGAGTTCAGCGCGGATTCTTTTGCTCTGGCCCATGAACCGACGCACAAGGATCTGGCTCAGGATTGGATCACCGAAGCTTCCCTCGTCAGCCCTTCCGAAAAGGCAGACGAACTGACCGCACAGCGTCTGGCCAAGAGTTTTACGGCTTATTTGCGTGCAGGCAAAGCCGATGAGCGTGCATTATCGACCTTGCCGCCGGGGCGTTTCCTGATGCCGGGCGATCTCGAGGGTTCACCGGCACTGACATTTGCCCCGCTTCCCGACCTGAAACCGGACGATCTGAAGGCCGGTTCTCTGGGCGCAATGATGGAGCGGCGCTACGAAGCCTATAAAACCTATGTCATCAAGCCCTTCTTTCGCGAACATATTGCGCGGCTCGACCGGCAAATTGTGCTTATCGACGCCATGCAGGCAATGAATGCTGGTGGCGCGGTCGTTGCCGACCTCGAACGTGCACTCACCGATATCCTGTCCTGCTTCCGACCGGGACGCTCTAACCTGCTAACCGGGCTGATCCAGCGACGGATCGGCCGGATCTCGTGGCTGCAACGAAGGCCGACCATCTGCATCATGAAAGCCATGACCGTCTGCAAGCCATCGTGCGCCGTCTCGTGGAACGGGCTATAGAGCGCGCCGATTTTTCCGGCGCGGATATTGATGTCCTCGCAATGGCTGCCGTGCGCGCCACTCGCGAGGCAGTCGTTACACAAGGTAAGGAAACTCTGCCCGTCATCGTCGGCACACCGCTGAAAGGCGAAAAGATCGACGGTGAAGTATTCGATGGCGAAACCGAAACAGCGATATTTCCCGGCGACTTACCGAAGAATCCCAATGCGATTTTTGAAAAATCCTTTGCGCAGGATGATCCAGCCATTCGTTTCGTCCGTTTCCGGCCACCCCGGCTTGAACGTACCGCCGAAGGCATCACGTTGTCCCTGCCCCACATAAGGCTGGATCGTGCCTTGCAGTTTCTGATTGGGGATCGTCTCGCATGACAGAGAAGACACCACGCAAACCAGCTTCCTTTACGGCAAGCCAGTCCTCTAACCGCCCCGAAGCAGCGGATGAAGCGCCACGTCGCCCTCGTGCAGTGCGAGATCTTGATGTTGTTGTCGCCCAACCGGATGTTTTCGCATTGAGCGAAGAAGAGGCGGCAGAGCTGGAAATCCTCGATCCGTCGTTTGAAGCGCCTGAACGCAAGGGCTGGTCGCTTAGCAGAATACTTTTCGGTGCGCTCGGTATCCTTGTTTCATTCGCCATCGGCATCTGGACCGAAGACCTTATCCGAGCGCTATTTTCCCGCGCGGATTGGCTGGGCTGGACTGCTCTAGGTGTCGCGATAATTGCGCTTGCCGCCTTTATCGCCATCGTCGTTCGCGAACTGGTCGCATTACGCCGCCTCGCTTCGGTGCAGCACCTTCGCAAGGACGCGGCAGATGCCGCGGAGCGGGACGATATGGCCGCGGCCAGAAAGGCCGTGGACGCCTTGCGCTCAATTGCGGCGAGCTTGCCAGAGACGGCACGAGGACGACAGCTTCTGGACGGTCTGACAGACGATATCATTGACGGCCGAAACCTGATCCGGCTTGCCGAAACAGAAATCCTTCGCCCTCTCGACCGCGAAGCGCGCACACTTATTCTGAATGCTTCAAAGCGGGTTTCGATTGTCACGGCAATCAGCCCGCGTGCGCTGGTCGATATCGGTTACGTCATTTTTGAATCAGCTCGGCTGATCCGCCGACTGTCACAACTTTACGGTGGTCGTCCCGCACGCTGGGCTTTCTGAAACTTGCCCGCCGGGTCATTGCCCATCTGGCCGTGACAGGAACGCTGGCCATGGGGACAGCGTGATCCAGCAGCTCGTCGGCCATGGTCTTGCGTCCCGGTTATCGGCCAAGCTCGGTGAAGGCGTCGTCAACGGACTCATGACGGCGCGCATCGGGATTGCCGCCATGGATGTGGTGCGTCCGTTTCCATTCAATGCGGAAAAACGCCCCGGCATCGGCGACTTTATCGGCGATCTCGTGAAGATCAACGGCGAACGACCGGATAAAAAGCATCCCGGAAAATAGCGGTTTATTTCCGAAGCATTAACCATTCGCGACGATTATGGATAGATAGAAATCTGCGCCAGAATCGAGCGACCGGTGTATCGGCACACTCCCCTGAACCGTGCCCTTCTCTGTCAATCGGCTTATGGCAACGTCGGCAAATCCGACGGTTTGCGAGGCGCGACCAGCTTTTGGTCGTGACATGCTGGAAAACAACGATTAGGAATGACGTCCGATTAAGGTCGTGAATCCGGGACAGAGCTGAATATGAAGAATTGCATCGCTGCCTGCCTGACGCTGCTGCCCGTGTCATTTTCCGCTGCGCCGGTTCTGGCAGCTGACAAGGACAAACAGTTCTTTCAAACGATCGAAGGCCAATGGTCAGGCCCGGGTGAAATCGTCGCCGGGAAATACAAAGGCACGAAGTTCGTCTGCAATCTCGCCGGGTCGACCCCGGATGAAGATATTGGCATGACACTCGACGGCACCTGCCGCGTCGGTGTCTTTTCGCAGCCGATGAAGGCCACCGTCACGCGTGTCGGGTCCGCTTATTCCGGCAAATTCAATGATGGTGCAGCGGGCAAGGGCCTTGATGTCACGTCGGGTTCCGTCAGTGGAAACAAGGTTGTTTTCGGCCTGAACCGCAAGCAGCTCAATGGTGCGATGCTGGCACGTGTCTCCGATCCGAATACGATGAACGTGACGGTTTCAGTGCGGGTCGACAAGGAACTGGTTCCGGTCATCGGCATGAGCCTGAAGCGCGTCGATAATATCGCTGTCGGCAGTATCGCCAAGAACTGACCGGAACGCTATTCACGCCACCAGCCCGCATCCGTGCGGGCTTTTTCTATTCCGGATTGCTCTATCCCGGCATTCCAGTCCGCAACGGCCTTGCCTGCAATTTCGAGAGACGGTGCAATATCGCTCAGGGGCACGAGGACGAAAGCCCGCTCGTGCATACGCGGATGCGGAAGCTCGAGAGCAGAATCCGTCATGACGACAGTCTCTCCCGCATCATCCTGCATTGCCAGTATGTCGATATCGATGATGCGCGGACCCCATCTTTCAAGCCTGACACGCTTCAAAGAACGCTCCACATCAAGGCAGGTCGCAATCAACTCCAATGGCTGCAACGACGTTTCTATCTCTGCACAGGCATTGTGAAACCACGCCTGATCCGTCTTCCCCATGGCGGCGTGCGATAGACTGCCGAAACCGCAACGACATCCGTGTCGGCTCGTTCGTCCAATATACGCAACGCCTTGCCCATCGAAGCGACAGGATCATCGATGTTTCCGCCAAGCCCCAGCCGGGCACGATAATGTCTGCCTGTAGTCACTGCGGATAAACCACCGTCACTTCAACATGGTCCAATACGCCCGGAACAGGTGCATTCGGCTTGCGGACGGTAATTTCTGCGCGCTTTACCTGCGGAAACCGGGCGGTCATTGCCTTGGCCACGTCGAGAGCCAGCGTCTCGATCAGATAGCGCTGACGACCAGTGATAATGTCTTCAATGACAGCAAAGGCGATACCGTAATGCACAGTACCGTCGATATCGTCATTCTCCAGCGCATTGCCCGGATCGACATCAAGGATAGCATCGACGTAAAACGCTGACCGAGCTTGTGCTCTTCATCGAAAACGCCGTGATGCGCGAAAAACGCGCAGTTCATCATTCGGATCGTGTACACGGCTTCACTTTCTATTTTCACTGCGTTTGGATTGCAGGATATCATCTGCAACGGCAAGTGCATCTCTATTAAAAGCGACATTGTGAACACGGAAGATGTCGGCACCTGCCAAACGTAGTGCGACAGACGTTGCCGCAGTTCCTATGTCGCGGTCGAGCGGATTGTCCCTGCCCGTCATGCCGCCGATAAAGCGTTTGCGCGACGTACCGACGAGCAACGGAAATCCGAATTTCTGCAATTCGCCTGCTCTCGCCAGCAGCGCAATATCCTCATCCTTGTTCTTGCCGAAACCAAAACCGGGATCGAGTACGATGCGGATTTCTTCAACGCCTGCCTTTTTCGCTATATCCAGTGAAGCATCCGGGAACGAGAACTGGTCCTCGATGACATCAGCAAGAACGGGCCGATCCCTGCTGGTATGCATGATGACCAGCCCTGCGCCGCTCCTTTTGGCGACATGAGCGATTTCTGGTTCTCGTTGTAGTCCCCAGACATCATTGACGATATGTGCCCCGGCACTAACTGCCGCCTGCGCTGTTGCTGCGCGGTAAGTGTCGATGGAGATGATGCAATCGTATTTTTTCACCAATGCTTCGATGACCGGGACAACGCGCGCGATTTCCGTTTCGGAATCGATCGCAGCAGCTCCGGGCCGGGTCGATTCTCCGCCAACATCAATGATCGTCGCTCCATCGGCAAGCATCTGACCGGCCACTTCGACGGCCCTTTCCAGCTCATTGTGGTGGCCGCCATCGGAAAAAATGAGTCTGGCGTGACATTCAATATGCCCATGATCACGGACTTTTCCCCAGACGAAGGCTTCTTCCATGAGCAACGTGCCATTCTTTCGTCATAGCGAAATGTTCCTGTGTCATTTCCTTGGGCTGTTTACGGGGCATTTCAGTGCGGCGAGGTTGCAACCAACCTCGCCTGAAGTCATTTTGTGAAGGGCGTTATAGTTCTCTTGACGATTGCATGCCATGCTCGCGGCAATAAAAAGCGAATTTCTTACTGGTTTTAGAAAGAGGTGCGGGACATGAATTTGAGGAAGAAGGTTCTGGCTCTCAGTGCAGTTCTTGCCATCGTAGCTCCCCGGGCGGAAGCCGCCGCGATCTTTCGCGAATTCAGCTACTATACCGTGAGCGGCAAAACGGCAGCGGACCTCGACAAGGCTCTTTCCCGCAATGGACCCTTCCTCAAGAAGACTGGTCAGCATCATCCCGGTGCCGCTGAAATCCGTTTCGATGCGAAGGTACGTTATGGTCGCGCGCCCGGGAAAGCCTGCAAGGTGCAGGACGTTTATGTAAACGTTCACGCAAAGGTCTCCCTGCCCCGCTGGAAACAGCGCCGCAAGGCCACGCCGGAACTGGCGCTGATCTGGGATACCCTGTTGCAGGATATTCGCCGCCACGAAGAGAGCCACATCGTCATTGCCCGCAGCTTTGCAAGCCAGATGGAACGGGAAATACGCGGACTGCGCACCCGCACGGATTGCTCTGTGCTTCGCGCTGACATCGACAAAGTGACTGCACGCCTTATGGAAGCGCATGATAAGGAGCAACAACGGTTTGACCGGGTTGAGACGATCAATTTCGAAAACCGCTTTGCACGCTTGCTGACTTATCGCATGGAGCGCGCCCAGCAGGCTTCCAAATAACAGTAGTGCCGAACTATCTCAATTCGCGGCGTATAGCCTGCGTCATCAATGCTGCTTCATGGAACCCTGACAGGATAAGTTTCAGCTTGCCCGGATAGTGGCAAGCATCGCCGATAGCGTAGACCTTCGGACTTGAAGTTCTGAAGGTCTCGGGACTAACAGCCAGCATGTTGCCCGTCTTGATTAAGGAAACTTCGGCCAGAGGGTCGGGACGGATAACCTGTCCATCGAGACCGAAAGCACCAAGACCGGATGCAATCACCGCTGTCCGTGCTTCAAGCTTGTCGCCATTGCTAGTGTCAACAGCCACGCCGTCATCATCGACCGCGATGCTGACCGCGATCTTGTTGAAATGAAAAACAGGATTATATGGCGCGATCTGCTTGAGAAGCCTTTCGACCAGCTCCTCACCCATGATTTCAGGAAACCCGGGCACGTCGTAAATCGGCTTGTCGGCATAGAGTGCCGCACATTGACCACCGGGCCGATCACTGGCATCGATGAGATGGCACCTGAAACCGAACAGCCCAAGCTGAAAAACGGAAAAGAGTGCAACAGGCCCGCAGCCGATAATGACAATATAATTCTGCGGTTCGGCGCCCATCACATCACCATCTCTTTCAAAACTTAATTCTGGCGTTCGGGCACCTGCACGACAAGGCCGTCAATATCGTCAGAAACCCGGATCTGACACGAGAGGCGTGAAGTAGGACGAACTTCATAAGCGAAGTCCAGCATGTCCTCTTCCATCGCGTCAGGCCCGCCGACAGTGTCGGTCCAGTCTTCATCAACATAGACATGGCAGGTTGCACAGGCGCAAGCACCGCCACATTCCGCATCAATGCCCAGAATGCCATTGCGAATGGCAGCTTCCATCACGCTTGACCCGTTGTCGGCTTCGACTTCGGTCCGTGTCGCGCCATCAGCTGATACGAATACGATCTTCGTCATTTTTATTCCTTGAAACACGCAAGTTTCGCGCGATCTTCATCCTGAGCGCCCGTCACTGCCTTGGCGGGGAAACGCAAATAAACTCGGAATGGCAGATACGGCGTTCTGCAATTAGTTTCAACCTTGACCGCGCCCGCGCCCACAACTGCGCCAATATGCCGTGCATCGACGACGAGTTTCCCTGCCTGATAAACCCGACAGTTGCGCCCAAAACCCGAAAACTCTTCCTTGCCGTCTGCGGAAACTGCATCATATGATGTGAATTGAGGGACGGTTAGGAATGACGGACAGAATCCAGCGCTACAGTGGATGCAATCATGAAATGAAATTCAGTCATCCAGACACTCTGTACGGGTATTTATGTTAATAAACTCGTAGAGCTTTTCTGGATGAAGGAAACGGTCCGGATCGATTTCCACAACTTGCTGGTAAATGCGGGAAGCCCGGAAATGTCGAATTTTCATGAATTGAGCCGGTTTCCGTTAACCTTGTATTTAAAGTTTTAGGTATCGGCAGAAGAGGCCTATTTCCTTAACAAGCCCGAGCCGATACGATGCAAAATGGCGGAGAAAGTTTTGTAACGGTCTTTTTATGGTCCGACCGTCGCAGTAATGAGTACGAGGTAGGCAAACAATGGCTTCCAAATCCAAGGCACAGAAGCTCGACCTTGAGGTTGAAAAGGCGCTGGAACAGGCACTTGATATCGATTTCGGAGACGATCTTGATATCGACATGGACTTGAGTGCGTTCGATGAAGGCTTCTCCGTCGATGATCTGGAAGAACAGATTTCGCGCGCGGCTGAAGAACTTGTTGCTGAGCAGAAGACCAAGACGGTAGAGCCCGTTGCCGTTTCCCCTGTGGAAACTGCTGCAAAAGTGGCCACCATCACCACTGCCTCGGTGATTGCAACGCCTGCAGCGCCGCCGGTCCCGCCGGTTGTGAAAGCTGCCGGACCAGTTTCACAAGCCACGGCCAACGTTCAGCACAAGCCTGCCAACACTTCGAAGGTCGCAACGCCTGCGCCCGAACCTGTTATCAGCAAGCCTGTTTCCGCTGCACCTGTTGCAACCGCCGCCACCGTTGCATCCCCTACCTTCACGCCGGCCAATGACGATTCCCGCAGTGAAAAGCGATTATCGCCGCTCCACGTCGTGCGACGGAAAACTCCTCTAAGCTTTTCTGGACGACAACTGCAATCAGCGTGCTCTGGGCCGCTGGCGGCGTCGCCCTGAGCAAAGCCATCAATCCTGATGTCTTTTCGACCCTGCAAGCCACCAAGGACTTTTTCACCTCGCCCGCCGGCCTCGGCGTCGTTGCGGGTGTAGCATTGCCGGTCGCCATGTTCTGGGGCTTCGCGCAACTCGTAAAACGCGCGCAGGAAATGCATACGGCAGCACGCAGCATGTCGGAAGCTGCGATGCGCCTGCTCCAGCCGGAAGCCGTATCCGGTGATCGCGTTTCTACCCTCGGACAGGCAGTGCGCCGCGAAGTCGCCGCCATGAACGAAGGCATCGAACGCACCTTGGCTCGTGCCGTCGAGCTGGAAACGCTCGTTCAGTCCGAAGTCAATCAGCTTGAGCGTGCTTATAGCGACAATGAAGTTCGCATTCGTTCGCTCGTCAGCGATCTGGGCAATGAGCGTGAAGCTGTTGTCAGCCATGCCGAACGGGTACGTTCATCGATCTCCGGCGCGCATGAGCAGCTTAAGGAAGAACTTTCCAGCGCGTCCAACATCATTCGCGACAATGTTCTGTCTGCCTCGCAGCAGCTGAGCACCCTGCTCGGCGAATCCGGTGAACGCCTGATCGGCAGCATCAACGAAAGCGGCGGCGCTATTGCCGAGGCCATTGAAACCCGCACCGGTGACATCGGCTCCCGCATCACGACTTCGGGCGAAGCTTTTGCAAACCTGCTCGATACGCGCATTGCAACGCTTGATGAACAGTCGCGCACTGTATCGGACCGCCTGACGGAAGCTCTGGACGAACGCACGACCGGTATTGCCAATCTGCTCGGCGGTGCAACGCAATCCATGGTCAGCGAATTCGACACCCGTCTTGCCAACCTCGAAAGCACCCTTTCCGAGCGTGGCCGGTCGCTTCTGTCCGAATTCGAAGCCCGTGCGCATGCTCTCGACAGCAGCACTGAGAAGCTCAATGCAGCTCTCGAAACCCGTTCGCGCCAGATCAACGAAAACCTCATCGCTCGTACTCGTGAAATCGCAGAGACCTTCTCCAGCGGTCGCACGTCTCTGAGCACGATGATCGACGAAACCAAGACAAAGATCGGCGAAGATCTGACATCTATCGGTGAAAGCGTCGGCAATATTCTTGGCGAAAAGGCCGATGCCTTTGCAGGCAAGCTTGCCGAAAGCCGTGATGTTCTGGCTGCTTCGCTGGAAGGCGAAACGGAACGCGTTTCCTCCGTCATCCGCGGTCATGCCGATACGCTTGCTGCACGCACGAGCGATATCGAGAATGCCGTTAACGTCAGCGCATCTGCCCTCAACACCGTTGCCGATAGTCATGCGGCAATTCTGGAAGAGCGGACCAACGCATTGCGCGAGACAATGGCAAGCCATTCCGCACTGCTTGATGCAAGCTTTGCAGACCACGCTCGTTCGCTGGAAGAGCGCGCCACCACGCTTCATGGTGTCATCGCGGGCAATCAAGCCATGCTTGCTCAACTGATGGATGAGCGTGCCGCCGCAATGCGCGATAACTTCAACGAAAACCGTGAGGTTCTCGCTCGCACTTTTGATGAGCGCGTAAATTCGCTACAGGCGCTCATCACTGATAATCAGAACACACTCGCACGCATTCTCGATGAACGTGCAAGCAGCATGAGTGATTCCATTGGTGCCGGTCGCGATGCATTTGTTGCCGCCTTGGGCGAACATGTTCGTCAGGTCGAAGAGCACACGAGCGGCCTTCATAACGTCCTGAGCGATCACAACAATGCCCTCTCCGGCATTCTGGACGGTCACGAGCGCACAATTGAAACGCGTGCTGCCGAAATCCGCTCGACCCTGAGTGAGAGCACGACATCCCTGAGCCAGACGCTGCAGGATCACAGCGATATCCGGAACAGCGCACGACCAACCTTCACAACGCAATTTCCGACAGCAGTTCGACCATCAGCCGCGCATTCGAAGGCCAGACCGGCATTATCGAAGAACGCACACAGACGATGGAAAAGGCACTCACCATCGGCGTCGACAATGTCCGCCGAGCACTCGAACAGAGCGCTGGCATCGTTGCTGGCACGCTGCGCGAGAAGATCGGCGAAGCCGCGAGCACGCTTTCGGCTGAAGCAGCCAAGGCTGGTGAAGCTCTGGACGGTTTCGGCGAAGCATTCAGCGCTCGCCTGATCGATAATCTGTCTGGCACGGAAGCACGTCTCGGCGACCGCGCCGACGCGATTGCCGGTCGTCTTGGTGAGATCGAAAGCCGCCTCACCGGCGAGCTTGGCTCAATCGAAGCCCGCATCGCCAACACGGCAAGCAGAACCAGCGAAACGCTTGCCGGTCACAGCGAAGCCTTCGCTGCAAGCGTCGCCGACAACCTTGCTGGCACCGAAACGCGCCTCAATGAACGCGCCAGCGCTATTGCCAGCGGTCTTGAAGCAATCGAAAGCCGCCTCACCGGCGAACTTAACTTAGCTCGATTGAAGCGCGGATTGCCGATACGGCTTCCGGGACGAGTGAAACGCTTGCAGGCCATAGCGAGTCCTTCTCGGCCAGCGTTGCCGACAATCTCGCTGGTACCGAAACGCGCCTCGCTGAGCGTGCTGACGCGATTGCAACCCGTCTCGGTGATATCGGCTCGCGCATCACGATGGAACTCGGTTCCGTCGAGGCTCGTATTGCACAGGTAACCGACACGACTGCGGTGACGCTGGAAGAACGTACTCGTGAGCTCAATGCCGTTCTCGCTGCCCGTTCGCAGGAAATCACCAAGATCCTCAACGATACGGCAGAACCGCTTGTACAGCGGCTTGCTGATAGCGGTCGTGGACTGGCGCAGCAGCTTGAAGAAGCAACCCATGCCGCAACCGACAGGCTTCGTTCGGAAAATGCCGCTCTGGTCAATGCGCTTGCAAGCCGCACCGCGGAAACGATTGCCGCTGTTCAGCAGGCCAAGACCGGTCTTTCCGACAATGTCAGCGAACTGATCGATCGTCTTGCAGCCTCCAACGGCGAACTGGGCAAGTTGATCGACACTGCAACGCGCAATCTCACTGATATCGATGGTCGCCTTGTCGACACGACCTCGAGCTTCGTTGAGAACACCAACCGTGCAGCACAGATGTTCCGGGCCTCCACTGGCCTGATTGACGGCAATATCGGCACGCTGCGCGCGATCTCCGACAGCACGCTGTCGCAGATCGCAGACATCGCCGACCGTTTCGAAGAGCACGGAAAGGTTCTCTCTTCGGCTTCCGACATGATCAACACGGCCCAGAACGGCCTTGTCAGCACGCTTGAAGATCGCCATCAGGCGCTCGACAAACTGGCATCCGGTCTCGTCGAGAAGTCGGAAGGCGTGGAAAAGCTGATGCTGTCCTTCGAAGGGCTGGTGACCTCCGCATTCCAGCGCGCCGAAGGCCAGACCCGTTCGTCTGCCGAGAAGATGCGGGAAAGCGTTTCGGAAATCGTTGAACAGGCAGCACAGAAGTTCTCTGCAGCAACCGACGATATTCGCCGCACTGCAAGCGAAATTCGCAACGAGCTCAACACGACACGTGGCGAACTGAAGCGTGGCGTTCTCGACATGCCTGCCGAGGCCAAGGAAACAACGACCGCTATGCGCAAAGCCGTGAGCGAGCAGATCAATGCGCTCAAGGAACTGGCCGAAATCGTCAATAAGTCCGGTCGTCTGGTAGATGTCGGCGAAAGCCGTGCTGATCGCCCGGTTTCGCGTCCGGCACCGGCAGCAGCTCGTCCAGCGCCCGTTCAGGCACCGGTGGTACAGGCAGATGTTGCAATTCGCCAGCGCGCCTACGAAGCGCCGAAGGCTCAGCCTGCACCGACAGCCGCACAGGCAGAAAAGCCACGTGGATGGGTGTCTGATCTCCTAGCCCGTGCTTCCCGCGAGGAAGAAGAAGCAACGCAGCCGAAAGCACAGCCGGTCGCAACGCCTCGTTCACCAAGCCATGTCGTTGAATCGCTGAACTCGCTTTCGGTGGACATTGCCCGCGCTATCGACCACGAAGCTTCGGTGGAGCTTTGGGACCGTTATCGTCGCGGTGAACGAAACGTCTTTACTCGCCGTCTCTACACGCTGAAGGGGCAGCAGACTTTTGATGATATCAAGCGCAAGTATCAGACGGATGGTGAATTCCGCCGCGCCGTTGATCGCTACATGGACGACTTCCAGCGTCTGCTTGAAGATGTAGCCCGCAACGACCGTGACAACATGGTGACGCGGACTTACCTCACCTCAGACACTGGCAAGGTCTACACCATGCTTGCCCACGCAAGCGGTCGCCTTCGCTAAGACCAGAACTAAAACGCGGCCTTCGGGCCGCGTTTTTGTTTGTCTGGCTCGGATTAAACCGGCTGGTTCCGTTCAATAAAAAGGTCGACGCAACACGCCGACCTTTTTATTGTTCCACCTTGCCTCGGTTGGAGTACGTCTCGAAAAGTGTGAAACGGTTTTAGACAAGATGTGCTTAAAAAACAAACGGTTAGAGCGCTGTCACTGTCCAGCTAACAATCTCGCTAGCAGTCCGTTCAAAAGCCGCGTCAAGTGCCTTCACATAGGCCGCATTCGTTGCGCCGCTTACCGGAATGGCCGTACGGAATACGCGGGTTGCACGTACTTCGCCGTTCTTGTCATTCATCAGTTTGACAGCCAGTTCGACCACTGCGAGCTTAGGCGATGCATAGGCCTGAATGCCGAACATGCGCAGATCGGTCAGAATCTGATAGTTGATTGCCAGCCCGTCTCCCGGACGTCCAATCCCGCCGAACACACCTGTATTCTCATAGGCCTGCACCAGACGTGATTGCACAATGTTCGTCAGCCTGTCACCCCATTGAGCACCCTTCAGATATTCGATGGAACCGGGCGCTGAGCTGACAACGATATTCTCGCTATCGAGCGCCTTAAGGGCTGTTGGCGTCGGAACCAGCAACTGTGTGCTCTTGCGGCTTGGCGAAGAAACACCCGGCTGCGGTGCAGACAGATTGAACGTGTCGAGCGGCGTTGTCGTCCCGCAGCCAGCAAGAAGTATGCTGAGCAGAACAGATATTGAAGTTGTACGACAAAGAGTGCGACGTGATTTCATGTCAATAAGGCTAGCTTTGGAAATCAATGACGCGTCCTCCCGTCATACTGAGGTACATTCCCTTTACCGCCAAAGATAAGGCGCTGAGGGTTACGCTCGAGATCGGTAATTGCCTGTTCTATGCGCTGAATGGAGCGGCGGCTATCCACCACGACGGATTGCACATCACGCAATCCCTGTCCCGAAAAACGCTGGAGATTGTCCGCAATCGGCCCCATCCGCTTGTCGAGATTGTCGGATGTCTGGCGGATGGATTCCAGCGTTGCCTTAGCCTGTGCAACAACCCCATCCTTGTCGTCGCTCGACAGGAGCTTGTCGGTCTTCGCCAGAATGGCGTCAACACGCACAGAAGCAGCGTTCAAGCGAGCCATCATATCCTTGGCGTCAGTGACGATCTGGTTGATGTTTCCGGTGTTCTCACCAAGTTCCTGAATAATGTTGGCGTTCTGTGCCAGTGCGTCGGTGAAAGTCTTCGTGTTGTTGATTGTATCCGTCAGCGGTCCACGAGCATCCTTTACGAAACCCTCCAACTGACCAAGTACGGCATTGGCTCGTGCAGCAATATCCTGTGCGGTAGCAAGAAGATTGTTGATTGAGGACGGATCGGCATCAATACGCGCAACCGAATCTACGTTTGCAGCCTCGGTCAGAAGATTGGGCTCATCAAGACGACCGCCCTTCAGTTCAATATAAGCCTGCCCGGTCAGTCCCTGAAAACCGAGGGTTGCTGCAGTTGAGCGGGTGATAGGTGTTGTCGCGTTGACGCGAGTTTTGACGATCACCATTTCTGGATTGGACGGATCAAGACGCAGCGCCCGAACATCGCCAACTTTGATACCGTTGAATAGAACCTGACTCCCGATCGAAAGGCCAGTCACGGAACCCGGGATGCGAACATCAAGCTCCAGAGAATCGCGTGCTTCCCCAAAACGGGCGATCCAGAACACAAACGCGAAAGCCAACAGGCTGACGATCAGCGTAAAGACACCCACCAGTACATAATTGGCTTTAGTTTCCATATCTTATCCAGTCTGCAAGCGGCTGCCGGGCCGCCGTCTCGTTGGCGCCGATGGATCAATCTGGCGCGCACGCTTGCCCCGAAAATAGGATTTAACCCACGGATCGTCTACCGTTAGCATGTCTTCAATGGTGCCGCTGACGAGTACCTTCTTGTTTCCAAGAACGGCAATCCGGTCGCAAATTGCAAAAGACTATCGAGATCATGAGTGACCATATAGACGGTCAGACCCATCGTATCCCGCAGATTGGCAATCAGGTCGTCAAACTCTGCAGCGCCAATGGGATCAAGACCCGATGTCGGTTCGTCAAGGAACAGAATATCCGGATCCAGAGCCAGAGCACGTGCAAGCGCAGCACGCTTGATCATGCCGCCGGAAAGTTCGGACGGAAACTTTTCTGCCGTGTCAGGCTTCAAACCGACAAGGTCGATTTTCAGTCGCGCCAGCTCGTCCATCAGCTTCGGCGACAGATCAAGATACTCGCGCATCGGAACCTGAATATTTTCAAGAACATTCAGCGCCGAAAATAGCGCCCCGTGCTGAAACAAGACGCCCATACGCATGTCGATGGACATTTTTTCCATCTCATTCAGCTGATCGATGTTGCGACCGAGAATCTCGATTTCACCCGACTGTTTCTTGTTGAGACCGAGAATGGTCCGCATCAGCACTGATTTTCCCGCCCCGAAGGACCGATGAAGCCCAGAACCTCGCCCCGGTAAATCTCAAGCGACAGCTTGTCGAGCACCGTCTGACGCCCGAACGAAACCGTCACGTCGCGCACCGAGATCATCGGCGCGGTCGTCTGGCGATTGTCTTCGTCCTGCAGTTGCGACCGGTGGTCGATGCCGTTCTCCATAACCATTCTTTAACCGAGCTTGGCTTCGGACTGAACCGTTGAACACGATTGAGGGGTCAATTTTCTGTGCAACTGTGTCTCAAAGAACCCATTAAAACAAAGAACATAAGCAGTTTCTAAAAATTAATGGCCGCATAGAACATCGCAAACAAACCATCCACGACAATAACCACAAAAATTGCTTTCACAACGGAAGCAGTAACACGACGGCCAAGTGATTCTGCACTGCCACCGACCTTCATACCTTCTACCGAGGCGAGAATCCCGATGATCATGGCCATAAACGGTGCCTTGATAAGACCGGCGAAATAAGTATTAAGCGCCACCGCATCATGCAGGCGGCTGATGAAAGCATCGGGCGAAATATTGGAATAGAACGGGCGACTCCACCTGCCCCAATCAATGCAGCCGCGGTCGGAAATGATGGTGAGCAATGGCAGGACTACGACCAGCGCAACGAGACGGGGAAAAACCAGAACGCCGACCGGATTGAGGCCGATAACCGTCAGAGCATCCGTCTCCTCGCGCATTTTCATGGAGCCGATTTCAGCTGTGATCGCACTGCCTGAACGACCAGCGATCATGATAGCTGTCAGAAGCACCCCGAGTTCGCGCAGCACCAGAATGCCAACCAGATCGACGACAAAGATTTCTGCACCGAAATAGCGCAACTGAAATGCGCCCTGCTGGGCGATGATCGCACCAACGATCGTCGACATCAGGATGATAATGGGAATCGCACCGACGCCCATGCGGTCCATCTGCGTAACGATGGCAGCGATTGGAATACCGCTTCCTCGACCGTATTTCAGCTGGGCCCCGCGGATCGTGGCGCCCGGGATATGCATCGCCATCTTGAAGTCGTTACCCATAGAGATAACGCCACCGCCAAGCGCGGCCAGAAACGAGATAAAAAGAACGGCTTCTTCTGACGTGGAATATCCAGAGTACGTTCGACAGCCTGCCCCACTTCCTCCATCAGAGGGAGCCGGGATTGACGCACGCCTTCAAGCTGGGCGTCGGCACTCTTTGCAACGAGCCGCTGCCGCAAGCGTTCAATCAGCCAAGCACCTGCCGTATCGAGACCGGATACGCCAGAAACATCGATTATCGTTGCTTTGTGTTCGTCCGTTTTCTCAAGGCTGCGCATCTTGTCATCGACAAGATTGACGCTCTGCGAGACCCAGCGACCGCTCAACCTGATATGGCGCGCACCGTCCTGCTCCGTCAGATCAATCTTCGGCGCAGGATTATTGGTGGCTCTTGCTTTGTCGGCAGTGTCGGTCAACATGGCCTACCTCATATACGAGTCGTTGAACGACCGAAATACTGCGTCCCAGAGGGCATCTCTATGCACAATACCTTGAATATCATTGTCGAACGCTATCCCATCGCCGGAAAATTCACAATCTCCAGAGGTTCCAAGACGGAAGCCGTTGTCGTTGTGTGTGTGATTGGCAACGGTCTCAATCAAGGGCGCGGCGAATGCGTTCCTTATGCGCGTTATGGCGAAAGCATTGAGAGCGTGAGTGCCCAGATTGAAGCCGCCCGTACAGCTATCGAAAGTGGCGCCACACGACAGGATATCCAGACTTTGATGCCAGCCGGCGCTGCCCGCAATGCGGTCGATTGTGCCTTATGGGATCTCGAGGCAAAGGCATCAGGCAGAAGTGTCGCCGATATGCTCGGTACGCCAACCCGACCACTTGAAACCGCAATCACCGTTTCGCTCGGCACACCCGCCGAAATGGCAGAGTCGGTAGCCAAGGTCGCTCACTATCCTCTCATCAAGGTCAAAATGGGTGGTGAAAACGATATCGAGAAGATACAAGCGGTCACGACTGCGGCTCCGAACAGGCGCATCATTATCGATGCGAACGAAGGTTGGACGGCCGACAATATTGCCGAGAACATGCGTGCAGCAGCCGACGCAGGCGTCGTTCTTATCGAACAGCCCTTACCAGCGGATAACGATCATATTCTCAGTGAAATTGAACGGCCTGTCATTATCTGTGCCGATGAAAGCGTTCATACGTCGGTCGGACTTGAGGAGCTGGCCAAGCGCTACGACGCGGTGAACATAAAGCTCGACAAAGCAGGTGGACTGACTGAAGGTCTCATCATGCGAGACAAGGCAATCAACTACGGTCTTCAGATCATGGTCGGCTGTATGGTCGGCACATCGCTCGGCATGGCGCCAGCTGTTCTGCTCGCCCAGAAAGCCAATGTGGTTGACCTTGATGGCCCGCTACTCCTCGCCCATGATCGTGACCCGGGCTTGCGCTATGATGGGGCTCTGGTTTACCCGCCGGAAGCCGCCGTCTGGGGCTGACTTGCACGTTGATAACTCTCGCTCGCGGTTCCGCTTATCGGAGCGAGAGCATCTTCGAAAATGTCCGCACAAGCGTCCCGGGTGAACTGCCTGAGCACCTGTGCGGGCTCGAACGGCTCCATTTGCAGGGCTGACAGACACGCCTTCCCAAGATCTTCGGAGAGAACGCCTGCCCCGGTTGCCACCACGACATCCCGTGATCCGGGAACGGGATAGGCCGCCACCGGCAAGCCGGAGGCAATTGCTTCAAGCAAGACGAGACCAAACGTATCTGTCCGGCTTGGGAAGACAAACACGTCGGCTGCGGCATAGGTGTTTGCCAGCGTTTCACCTTCCTGCTTCCCGACAAACACAACCTCCGGGAAACGCGCACGCAGATCGTTGAGGGAAGGACCATCCCCGACGATCAACTTTGTGCCGGGAAGATCAAGCTCCAGAAACGCTGGCAGGTTCTTTTCCGTGGCGACGCGTCCCACACAAATGAACACCGGACGTGGCAAGTCCTTGACCACTTCCGGCCGAGGATAAAACAGATTGCGATCGACACCGCGCGTCCAGAGGTCCAGCCGCGTAAAACCTCGCCCCTTGAGATCATCCACAATAGATTGGGTCGGTACCAGCGTATGCTGGGCCGCATTATGGAAACGTCGCAGGAAAGCATAGGTCCATTGTGGCGGGACAGGAAAGCGTTCCGCAAGATATTCGGGAAACCGCGTGTGAAAGCTTGTCGTGAAGGACCAGCCCATTTTCAGGCAGGCGCGCCGTGCCATAAACCCGAGTGGTCCCTCGGTTGCAATGTGCACATAGTCCGGTCGCATGACCTTCAAACGTCGTCTAAGCGCACCGGCGTCGTCGTCAAGGCGAGCCGGATTTCCGGATAGGTCGGACAGGGGACCGACCGATAATCCAGCGGAGATATGACGGTGACGTTGTATCCGCGCTCAATCATCAGATCACGACATTTGGTCAGCGTGCGCACGACGCCGTTGACTTGAGGATGCCGGGCGTCGGTAACGATGACAATTTTCTTCATCAGCGGAAGGTCGCCAGTTCGCGGACGGGAAGTGGGAGCTGGATTACCCTATCCTCGTCACGCTCTTCACTGTCGGAATTGACAATACCTGTCGTCGGGCGGCGATCACGGCGTTCCGTCCATTCGATGAGCTCCATACGGCCATCGAAATGTTCAATCACGGCCGTGCAGCTTTCCACCCAATCGCCCGTATTGATGTATTCCACGCCATTCATGCTCTCGATCGTGGCGTGATGAATATGGCCGCAGATCACACCATCAACCCCGATACGCTGCGCTTCTTCCGAAACCACGCTCTCGAACTGACCAATGAAATTGACCGCCTTTTTGACGCGAAACTTCGCCCGGGCTGAAAATGACCAATAGCGCAGGCCGAAAAGCGAGCGAACCCGGCTCATAACCGTATTTATCCAGATCGCTGTGTCGTATGCCCAATCACCCAGATAGGCGATAAAGCGGGCATTGCGTACAACCACATCGAACTGATCACCATGGATTACCAGAAACTTGCGTCCGTCTGCCGTCTCATGGATCGCGCGGTTCATCACTTCGATGCCGCCAAAATGCGTTCCCTGAAAATTACGCAGGAACTCATCGTGATTACCAGCAATGTAGATGATGTTGGCACCCTTGCGGCTCTTGCGGAGCAGCTTCTGGACTACGTCATTATGCTCTTGCGGCCAATGCCAATTGCGCCGCAGGCGCCACCCATCGACAATATCGCCGACAAGATAGATCGTCTCGGCTTCATGATAGCGAAGAAAATCCAGAAGCAGTTCCGCCTGTGCGGCCTTGGAACCGAGATGCACATCCGAGATAAAGAGGGTTCGGAGTTTTCTGGGGCTGAGGAGCTTCGGTGCTCATGTGGTTGTCCCCTTCAATGGCAACCTGATCTGAGCGCAGAAAACCCGATTCATGTCACAGAGATATGACGGTCGGCTTTGAGGCGCGGAAGGTAGCATCCGCGCCTCTTGTTGTGTCCACTTTAGGCGACAAGTCCCACAGTTGGGCCGACATATCGCGACTGCGGACGAATGAGCTTGTTTGCCGCCACCTGTTCACGACAATGCGCTATCCAGCCCATGGCCCGCCCCATAGCGAAAACGCAAGTGAAAGCCTCACGTGGGAACCCCAGTTGTTCCAACAACAAAGCAGTATAGAACTCGACATTGGTTTCGAGGGAGCGGTCCGGTTTGTGGCGCTTTAGAACTGCGATAGCGGCTTTCTCAACGGCCTCGGCCAATTCAACGCGGTGTTTTCCACGCCCTTGTTCTAGGGCTTCGATGTGCTTCAATGCACCTTTCAAGGCACCGGCGCGTGGATCGCGTACACGATAGACCCTGTGACCGAACCCCATCAGTCTGTCTCCATCCGCAACAGCGGATTCAAGCCAACGCTCCGCGTTGTCGGGTCTACCGATTGCATCCAGCATATCGAGGACCGGGCCGGGTGCACCACCATGCAGCGGTCCTTTCAGTGCGCTGATTGCGGCAAGCAGCGATGAAGTCAATCCGGCTCGTGTCGATGCCACGACACGCGCAGCAAAAGTCGATGCGTTCAATCCGTGGTCTGAAACCGTCATAAGATAAGTGTTCAGCCCCGCAACTTCTGCTTCATCCGGCATTCCCGCATTCATCATACGAAGGATGTCAGCGCTATGGGGAAGCGTCGGATCAGGATGTATCGGACGGCGCCCCTTCTGGCCCCTCAGAATGGCCGTCGTAAAGACCGCCGGTGCCGCCATCAGGTGTAAGGCTGCGGTCAGATCATCGTCATCAGGGATGCGTGCCATCAATGCGCGAAGCGCTTCTATGGGAGACATTTCCATCAATGTATCGTCAAGCGCATCCGTATGATGATATACCTGTACGCGCGCTTCACCGAGCGCTTTCTGAAGTTCCTCCCCTTTGGGAAGATCATTGAAAAAGCCGCCCCACAGAAGTTCTATTCCATCTTCGACGCTGCTATGCGGGACCAGATCGTCCAGCGACCGACCGCGAATAACCAGCCTGCCTGCAAGCCCATCGACGTCTGACAACACGGTTTCAGCAGCAATCACATCTTCAAGTCCGCTATTCATAATTATTCTCCTTGTTTGCCTTTCGACATTGAATCCAAGTATAGTTGACGTCAATCTTGACGAAATAGATCAATGTAGGGGGCAATAATGGACTGGCTAACTACGGAGGAAGCCCTCGCTGTTCTCCAGACAAAGCCGCAGACTCTTTACGCAAATGTGAGTCGCGGGCGTATCCGTTCCAAGCCATTGCCGGATGATCCGAGACGCAGCCTCTATCGGTCGGAGGATGTCCATCGTCTGGCTGGCAAGCGTCCCGGTCGCAAGAGAGATAGCGTGGTTGCCGCCGACACCATTCGTTGGGGCCTGCCGATCATGCGCTCGGGCATTTCGACCATCTGGATGGCCGCTTGCTCTATCGCGGCTGCGACGCTGCTGAACTGTCCGAAACAGCAACGCTGGAGGAAGTGGCTGCACTGCTGTGGCAGATGGATTTCGACGGTATCATCAGCAGTGACAACGAATCGACCTTGAACATTCGTCAGACCGAGACTGGGCCTCTGGAACGGCTGTTTACTGTCTTTGGTGTTCGCGCTGCGAATGATCTACCCAGTTCGGGACGTTCAACATCGATTCTGCAGCAAGAGGCTTTTGGTCTGCTGCAACTGTTTCACAATACCGTTCTTGGCGTTTCCGCATCGAATATGCCGATGCATGAACGCATTGCTCAGGCTTGGCAAAAGCCGCAGGCAAGTGATGTGATCCGGCGCATTCTTGTGCTTCTGGCCGACCACGAACTCAATGCATCGGCATTCGCTACACGCGTTGCAGCGTCTACAGGTACACCACTTTCCGCTGCGGTTCTCGCCGGATTATCAACATTGATTGGCCCGCGACATGGACGAGCGGCCACAGCGGCGGCGGCTATTGTTACGCAAACCCGGCAAATAGGAGCAGAAGCAGCGATCAAGGGCCAGCTCAGGCAAGGAACACAGTTTCACTTTTTCGGCCACCCGCTTTACCGCGAAACAGGTGATATTCGCGCCACCGCACTATTGGAACATCTGGAATTGCCTGCCCCTATAGCGACCTGAAACAAAGTGCCGCGAACATTCTCGGAGAAAAGCCAAACGTCGACTTCGCCCTCGCTGCCGTTACAGAAATCTATGATCTGCCGCTCGACGCACCGCTATTTCTGTTTGCGCTCGCACGCATCGTGGGATGGCTCGCCCATGCACTGGAACAGGCTGATAGCGGATCGCTCATACGCCCGAGGGCAGAATTCATGCCGCCGCTTGAATAACGCTTCACCAAATATTGTTCGCAATGAACGCATATTCTGCTGGTAAAAGGTGGACATATGCGCCCGTGAACCAGAATCCGGTTGATCGGACTGCTCGCTTGGTGGCATGTCTCTAAAACTGGAACAAGATGTGAGGATCGAGCCGTGGACTTGGGCCTGAAAGGTCGAAAAGCAATTGTGTGTGCTTCCAGCAAGGGACTCGGACGGGCATGCGCGGAGGCGCTCGCCGAATCCGGTTGCGATCTGGTTCTCAATGGACGCAACGAAGAAACTCTCGCCACAACCGCGGAAGCAATTCGCAAAACATTTGGCGTGAAAGTCGATGCTGTCGTTGCCGACGTGTCCACTGCTGAAGGGCAAGCCAAACTGCTTGCCGCCTGCCCCGCACCGGACATTCTCGTGAATAATAACGGCGGTCCAGCCTTCAAGGATTTCCGTCTGCTCGACCGCGACGCGATCCCGGAGGGTGTGACACAGAATATGGTCACCCCCATAGAATTGATCAAAGCTGTTATCGACGGGATGGTCGAGCGCCGTTTCGGCCGTATCGTCAATATCACATCGACGTCGGTTTACGCCCCCATTCCCGGGCTTGATCTCTCATCCGGCGCCCGCGCCGGTCTGACTGCATTTCTGGCTGGCGTCGCCCGCACGGTTGCAGCCTCCAATGTGACGATCAACAACATCCTCCCCGGGGCCTTTGACACGGATCGCCTTCGCAATGGCTTTGCATTCTCAGCCCAGAAGAACGGCACGACAGCGGATGCGGAAGCTGCAAAGCGAGCATCAGCAATTCCCGCCGGAAGAATCGGGCAGCCAAAGGAATTTGGTCAGGCCTGTGCCTTCCTATGTTCGGAACATTCCGGGTTCATTACCGGGCAAAATCTCGTTATCGATGGCGGCGCGTATCAGAGTGCGTTTTAACAGCATCAAATAATAGATCTGCAAAATTGGAAAAACTCATTCTCGAAAACGGGCCTACTGAGATTTGAGCCGATAGACTAAGAACAATGACGGCCCAGAGTGCGGAAGTCGTGTACGGAAACTGTATGCGAACACCGCACCCTCCACGTGCAAACGAGCTTTTGCCCTGCACGAAAGATTTTGGAAAGCGATGCGACAATGACCAAGAAAACACCTTCCACTTCCCGTTCGGATTTCGATGAAGCAGCTCTATTCTTCCACCGTTATCCGAAGCCCGGAAAGCTGGAAATTCAGGCGACAAAGCCACTTGGCAACCAACGAGATCTGGCGTTAGCTTATTCTCCCGGCGTAGCCGCCCCCTGCCTCGCAATCCACGAAGACCCGGCAACTGCCGCCGAATACACCGCTCGCGGCAATCTCGTTGCCGTCGTATCAAACGGCACTGCGGTTCTCGGCCTCGGTAACATTGGTGCGCTTGCTTCCAAACCGGTCATGGAAGGTAAAGCCGTCCTTTTCAAAAAATTCGCCGACATCGACGTATTCGACATTGAAATCGACGCGCACGAAATCGGTCGCATCGTTGATGTTGTTGCCGCTTTGGAGCCGACTTTCGGCGGCATCAACCTTGAAGACATCAAGGCACCGGAGTGCTTCGAAGTTGAAGAACAGCTTCGCGCGAAAATGAACATTCCGGTTTTCCACGACGACCAGCACGGCACAGCGATCATCGTTGCTTCGGCGGTGTTGAACGGTTTGGAACTTGCCGGCAAGAAAATCGGGGACGCCAAGATCGTTACATCGGGCGCTGGCGCTGCGGCCCTTGCCTGCCTCAATCTTCTCGTCAATCTCGGCGCGAAACGCGAAAACATCTGGGTCTGTGATCTCGAAGGCGTTGTCTACGAAGGCCGTAACACGCTGATGGATCGTTGGAAGGAAGTTTACGCCCAGAAGACTGACGCGCGCGTTCTGGCCGATGTCATCGGTGGTGCTGACGTCTTCCTCGGCCTTTCGGCTGCTGGCGTGCTGAAGCCTGAACTTCTGAATCAGATGGCCGAAAAGCCACTCATCATGGCCCTTGCCAATCCGAAGCCGGAAATCATGCCGGAAGAGGCTCGTGCGGCCCGCGCCGACGCCATGATCTGCACCGGACGTTCGGATTATCCGAACCGGTCAACAACGTTCTCTGCTTCCCCTATATCTTCCGCGGCGCACTGGATGTCGGTGCGACTGCAATTAACGAAGAAATGAAGCTGGCGGCTGTTCGCGCAATTGCCGCTCTTGCCCGCGAAGAGCCTTCGGATGTCGCAGCACGCGCTTATTCCGGCGACACACCCACTTTCGGACCAGACTACATCATTCCATCGCCATTCGATCAGCGCCTAATTCTGCGTATCGCCCCGGCAGTGGCCAAAGCGGCCATGGACACAGGCGTGGCGACACGCCCGATCGAAGACATGGAAGCCTATCTCGATCGTCTGAACCGCTTCGTCTTCCGCTCCGGCCTCATCATGAAGCCAGTCTTTGCTGCCGCCCGCGCGCAGGAAAAACCAAAGCGCGTTATTTATGCCGATGGTGAAGATGAACGCGTGCTCCGCGCTGCTCAGGTAGTCATTGAAGAGCGTATCGCGGCTCCGATTCTCGTCGGACGCCCGCAGGTTATCGAAACACGTTTGCGCCGCTATGGCCTCAAGATTCGTCCGGGAACGGATTTCGAACTTATCAATCCGGAAGACGATCCGCGCTATCGCGACTATGTAGACCTTTATCTGTCCTACACCGGCAGGCGGGGCGTCACACCGGAAGCTGCACGCACCATCGTGCGCACGAACTCGACCGCAATTGCCGCTCTCGCGGTTATGCGCGACGAAGCAGACGCCATGATCTGCGGTCTTGAAGGTCGCTTCGAACGCCACCTCCGTGTCGTACGGCAGATTATCGGCAAGGTTCCCGGTATCCGAGACTATTCCGCCTTGAGCCTGCTCATCTCGCAGCGTGGCGCCCTCTTCCTCACAGACACTTATGTCAACGTCGAACCGGGCGCGAACGAGATCGCCGAAATGGCAATTCTTGCCGCAAAGGAAATCAGCCGCTTCGGTATTGAGCCAAAGGCTGCCCTCGTATCGCATTCGAATTTCGGATCGAAAGAATCAGCCAGCGCCGAAAAGATGCGTGAAGCAGCGGCAATTCTTGCCGAGAAGGCACCTGAGCTGGAATCCGATGGCGAAATGCACGGCGACTCCGCTCTCTCGCAGGCTCTGCGCGATCGTGTGTTCCCGAATTCGCGCCTGAAGGGCGAAGCCAATCTTCTTGTTTTCCCCAACCTTGACGCTGCAAACATCACGCTGAACGTAGTCAAAATGGTTACAGATGCGCTGCACGTGGGTCCAATCCTGCTCGGCGCGGCACGTCCGGCACATATTCTGACGCCATCCGTCACCTCGCGTGGCGTCGTCAATATGACAGCACTGGCAGTTGTTGAAGCCTTGCAAAAATCAGGAGAGACTCTTCGCAAGAAGAAGTAATTTAACAACAACTAAGTTAGATAATTATAAAATAAATTCAAATAACGGCGAGTATATTTAAATATACTCGCCGTTAGTATTTAATTTACTATATTTTTTAAACATGATATCGCCAGCATCGTTATCGAGGTTATCATGTCTTTTATTTCAATTAATTCTAATAGGTCGCTGACTTACTCAGTAGTTTTGATATTCTCGGGAATATTGGCTGGCTGTACAACAATACGCCCTCCAGAACTATGCACGCCTGCCGAGCAGATACAGCTTAAGAAGCAACTTCGCGTCACCCAGTCCCCCTTGATCGCAAGGAGGCGGAGCTTTCTCAGATGAGAAAGACCGCGACCCAGAATCGTTGCGTCGGGAGCCTGTTTACACCTGCTGTCAAATCCGCACGATGCACGAAATTGCTGACCAGAACAGATCATCTGGTAACCGAAACACAGACTTTGCGCGAACGTGTCAATGAGCTGAATATGGCGCTTGCCGGACGTCCGTCTGCGTCCAAACATGTCAAATCGTGCAACGCCTCCCGGGTGGCATCCCCTAAGAAACCTCTGTCGAAAACTGTCCACGTACCACAGCAGAAGTCCGGGGGCATCGCCAAGCCGAGCGTCGAGATGGCCAACTCAATTGCATTGCCTGCCTATGAAACTCCTGCCCCTGTCGAAACAGAGAAAGTGGATTACACGTCATCTGCAACTGTGCAGACCTCGAATATCACACCAGCCTATGTTGCACCTGTCGCAACGACACCGCCTGTGGAACGCCCCTATACGGCAAACGCAAAAGTCAGGGTCGTCGGGTCAGGGGTTCTTTCCGGACCAATCAACACCAGCAAGTCAGCCAACTCCGGCCCATGCGCCTGCCCCGTAAGCGCCAGTCGCAAGGGCATGAAAAGGTTCTTGCCCTTGCGCCCAGTTGCAGCCTTCACTGCTTCGGTCCAGACTTTCCATGTCTGATGATCCCGGGGAGCTGGTGGCAAAAGGGCAAAAGCCTCTTCCAGGAAAACACTATCCTCTTCTGACAGGTCTGGCATTTCTGGCAGATCACCGTTAACGATAGACCACCAATGCACCGCATCCTTGAAGCGGTCGAGATTTCCTCGCACTGCCTGCCAGAAAGGCTCAGCCTTCTCGCCGGAAATGCCTATGGCAGCCAGACGTGGCTGAGCTTTTGAAAACGGCATCTCGTGCAGCAGAGCACGATTGAGCGTGTCCAGTTCCGCAGGATCAAACTTTGCCGATGACTTCGATATGGATGCCAGATCGAAACGTTCGGCGAGACTTTCCATATTGGGTGCCGCCGAAACACTTTCCGAGGTGCCGATCAAAATCGCCAACGAGGCCACTGCCATCGGCTCGAACCCGGCGTCGCGCAACGATCCGACAGACAATGCGCCGGTTCGCTTTGAAAGCCCCTCGCCCGAAATTGTCGTCAGTAGATTGTGGTGCCCAAAAACCGGAGCCTTGGCCCCAGTGCCTCGAAAATAGCAATCTGCACACCGGTGTTGGTTACGTGGTCGTCACCGCGAATGATGTGCGTGACACCGAGATCAATATCATCCACCACCGACGGTAAGGTATAAAGATAAGTGCCGTCTTCACGCACCAGCACAGGATCGGACATAGAGGCCAGATCGACGGTCTGCGGGCCCCGAACAAGGTCATCCCAATGAACCTCCGTGCGCTGCGTATCAAACGGATCAGCTTCGAAATTCGGCAGCAGGAAACGCCAGTGCGGCTTGCGTCCTTCAGCTTCAAAAGCAGCTTTCTCATCGTCAGTGATTTTTAAACCTTCGCGGCCATATACCGGTGGCAGACGACGTGCGAGGCGCAGTTTGCGGCGACGCTCCAATTCATCAGCCGTTTCATAGCAAGCATAAAGCAAGCCAGCCTGTTTGAGCTTCTCTACCGCCTTGCCATAAACATCAAAACGCTTCGACTGATATTCGACGCGATCGGGTTTAACACCGAGCCAGTCAAGGTCGACTGCGATTGCCTGCGCGTATTCTTCCGGGAGCGCTCAACATCAGTGTCGTCATAGCGCAGAATGAACTTGCCGCCATTCTTCTGTGCGAAAAGCCAGTTTGAAAGCGCTGTGCGCGTATTACCAATATGGATATAGCCCGTCGGCGACGGAGCAAAACGAACGGTTACGGTCATCTTATTGTCTTTCAGCGGTCGCGGAAGCGGTTCGTTATAGGGTAGCGGCGATCGCGTCCAAAATTCTTCTTGGTAATTTTAACACCGGGCGCCGATTGTCGGCGCTTGTATTCAGCCAGATAGAGCAAATGTTCGATCCGTTGAACGGTTTCGAGTGGATGCCCGCGCTCAGCAATCTCGGTGTTGCTCATTTCGTTTTCGACAAGGCATTCAAGAATATCGTCCAGAACCGGATAAGGTGGCAGACTATCCTGATCCGTCTGGTTTTCACGCAGTTCAGCAGACGGCGCCTTGGAGATGATGTTGTGCGGGATCACTTCACTCGATGGGCCAAGCGCACCGTTCGGAACATGACTGTTGCGCCATTCCGACATCGCATAGACCTGCATCTTGTAGACGTCTTTGATCGGATTGAACCCGCCATTCATGTCACCATAAAGCGTCGCATAGCCCACCGACATTTCAGACTTGTTGCCGGTGGTAACAACCATCGAACCGAACTTGTTTGAAACAGCCATCAGAATGGTGCCGCGTGCGCGGCTTTGCAGGTTTTTCTTCGGTAACGCCGCTCTCGGTGCCTTCGAACAACGGATGTAGCGTTTCAAGAAAGCCTTCAACTGGCGCAGAGATCGGAACAATATCGTACCGAACACCGAGCGCTTTTGCACAATCGGCCGCGTCTTTCAGAGATTCATCGGATGTATAGCGGTAAGGCAGCATGATGCAGCGCACCCGATCCTTACCCAATGCATCGACGCCGAGAGCCGCGCAGATTGCCGAATCGATACCGCCCGAAAGCCCGAGCACCACATCCTTGAAACCGTTTTTGTTCACATAATCCCGCAAGCCCAGCATGCAGGCGGAATAATCAGCTTCAAGCCCTTCAGGAAGAATAGCCTTTTCGCCTTCGTCACAGTGCCAGCCGTCATCCTCTCTGCGCCAAACGGTCAGCGTGATCTGCTCCTCAAACTGAGGCAATTGCAGACAGAGCGACCGGTCAGTGTTGAATGCAAACGATCCACCATCGAAAACCAGTTCATCCTGTCCGCCAACCTGATTGGCATAGACCATCGGTAACTCGGTTTCGATCACCTGCTTCAGGACAATCTGATGGCGCCGGTCCATCTTCGCACGGTGATAAGGCGAACCGTTCGGCACGAGCAAAATCTCTGCGCCGCTCTCAGCCAGCGTTTCCGCCACACCGAGTTCGCCCCAAATATCTTCACAGATTGGAATCCCGATGCGAACACCACGGAAATTGACTGGCCCCGGCATTGGGCCTGCCTGAAATACGCGCTTCTCGTCAAACTCGCCATAGTTGGGCAGATCGACCTTGAACCGTTCGGCAATGATCTCGCCGCCATCCAGAACTGCGATAGAATTGTGCAGACCGCTTTCTCGGCTAAGCGGCGTGCCGATAATGACGCCCGGTCCGCCGTCGGCAGTATCACTCGCCAGCGCACGAACAGCCTTTTCACACGCAGCAAGAAAGGATGGCTTCAGAACCAGATCTTCCGGTGGATAGCCGGAGATGAACAATTCTGTAAACAAAATGAGATCGGCCTTCATCCGGCCGCCTCAGCGCGTGCCGCGCGTGCCTTGGTCAGATTTCCGGCGATATCGCCCATGATGGGATTAAGCTGCGCAACGGCAATACGGAGCATGGCAAGATTCTCATGAGAGGCTAACATGCCCCAGCTTTAGCGCGCTTGGGCAAGCAAATGCAACGGATGCAATCAACAGACTACTCTGTTTGTCAGGCCAAATATGTATTGGCGAGGATATAACCCCAGATCGCGACGACGAACACAATGGAAATCAGAACAGCAAGAGAACCGCAGTCCTTCGCAATCTGAATTTCCTTGTGAAAATCCCGCGAGACGGCATCACACGTTGCCTCGATACCAGTGTTCAACACTTCCACGAGGATGAGAAACAAGATCGAGCCGGTCATGAAGAGGAAAGCGAGCCATGTCGGTGCAAGGAAAAAAGCCACCGGCAGAGACAGAAGAAACAGCACAAGCTCCTGTTGGACAGCCTTTTCATGTCCTGCGAGGTACTTCAGTGCTCGCATGGAATTAAGAAAGGCCGGGAAAATGCGCTGCATTATTACCCTCGATCAAATTGGTTACAGCTTGGCCCGAAAATCAGAGCCGATTTTCTGAAAGCATAAAGCGTCCTTCATGCATCCGCTCGGACACATGCCGCTCCAAGGCAATCAATAGGCGAGTTTCCCCGAAATGCAACAGGGCGGAGATCGAAACCTCCGCCCTGCAAGCTCTAGAATGTTGGAAACGGGTCAGGCACTCGCAACCTGCTTGTCCGCACCGGCATCGCGCTCCTTCTTGAGGAGTTCGGCCAGCAAAAACGCGAGTTCCAGCGCCTGATCGGCGTTGAGACGTGGATCGCAGTGCGTGTGATAACGATCGTGCAGATCTTCTGCCGAGATCGCACGCGCGCCGCCCGTGCATTCCGTCACATTCTTGCCGGTCATTTCGACATGGATACCCACGGATGCGATCCTTCAGCACGATGGATCGCAAAGAAGGACTCCACTTCCTTGAGGATACGGTCGAACGGACGCGTCTTGTAGCCACCGGCAGTGATCGTGTTGCCATGCATCGGATCGCATGACCATACGACCTTGCGACCTTCCCTCTCGACAGCACGGATAAGCTGCGGCAGATGATCACCAACCTTGTCGTAGCCAAAGCGCGCAATCAACGTCAGACGCCCTGCTTCGTTTTCCGGATTCAGAAGATCGATCAGGCGGATGAGATCATCCGGCTGCAGCGACGGCCCACACTTGAGGCCTAGCGGATTCTTGATGCCGCGGCAGTATTCAATATGTGCATGGTCAGCCTGACGTGTACGATCGCCAATCCAGATCATGTGGCCGGACGTGCCGTACCAATCACCGGAAGTCGAGTCCACACGAGTCAGCGCTTCTTCATAGCCAAGTAGCAGCGCTTCATGGCTGGTGTAGAAATCGGTTTCACGCAGCGAATGATTGCTGTCAGCCGTGATCCCGATTGCACGCATGAAATTCATGGTCTCGGAAATACGCTGCGCCAAAGCTGCATAGCGTTCTGCCTGCGGGCTCTTGCCGACAAAGCCGAGCATCCACTGGTGAACGTTCTCCAGATTGGCATAACCGCCCGGGCGAATGCCCGCAGCAGGTTAAGCGTAGCCGCCGACTGGCGATATGCCATGTCCTGACGCTGCGGATCGGGAATGCGCGATGCCGCGTCGAACTCGATACCGTTGATGATGTCACCACGGTAGGACGGCAGTTCCACACCATTCAGCGTTTCCATGTCCGATGAACGTGGTTTGGCAAACTGACCGGCGATACGACCGACCTTCACGACGGGCTTCGAAGCACCGAATGTGAGGACAACGGCCATCTGAAGAAAGACGCGGAAAAAGTCGCGAATGTTATCCGCGCCATGTTCAGCAAAACTTTCAGCGCAATCGCCGCCCCGAGCAGAAATGCCTTGCCTTCCGCCACTTCAGCCAATTGCTGCTTGAGCTTACGCGCTTCACCTGCAAAACCAGCGGCGGATAGGTGCGAAGACGGGCCTCAACGTCGTTCAGAGCCTGTGCGTCCGGATAAAACGGCACTTGCTTGATCGGTTTGTTTCTCGGGGAATGCGGGGTCCAGTTCTTCGTCATTTGAGCACCTGTTTGCTTCTATCCGCTCGATTTCTCTCGGATTATATCCTCCTTACACGAATGCCGGAATTCCTTAACGGACAGCCCGCATCTGACAAAGATGACAGTCTGCCCCGGAAAGCCGGCGTGCGTGGTCGCGCTGATATAATGCAGGCCGAGACTTTATGCCAGCAATAATCGTTAACCGGAGAAACCGGTCGCGAAAGAGTTAGTCGTCAACTTTCTCACCATTCACGACGCGATAGGTCGGCTTATACATAGTGACCAGTTCTTCGGCCGCTGTCGGATGAACCGCCATCGTGCGATCGAAGTCATCCTTGGTCGCACCAGCCTTGAGGGAAATACCCAGAAGCTGAGCCATTTCACCGGCATCTGGCCCCATGATATGAGCCCCGACCACCCTGTGGCTCGCGGCATCAACGATGAGCTTCATCAGCATTTTTTTTCATTGCGGCCGGAAAGCGTGTTCTTCATCGGGCGAAACAGCGCTCGGTAAACCTCAAGTTCCGGATACTTCTTTGCAGCCTCATCTTCCGGCAAGCCGACCGTACCAATTTCCGGCTGAGAGAACACTGCGGTCGCAATCAATTCATGGTCGGGCTTCGTCGGATTGTCCTTGAACGCCGTTTCGAGAAAGCACATGGCTTCATGAATTGCCACCGGCGTCAGCTGGACACGGTTCGTAACATCACCGACGGCCCAGATATTAGCGACATTGGTACGCGAATAATCATCGACCGGAATTGCGCCAAGCTCATCCACCTTGACGCCAGCTCTCTCCAGCCCAAGACCCGTCGTATTGGCCTTGCGCCCGATCGCCATCATTGCCTGACCGACTTCCAATGTATCGCCATTGTTCAACGCGATTTTCAGATTACCGTCGGACTGCTTCTCGATTTTCTCGAAAACCGCTTCGCAAATGATACGGATACCTTTTGCTTCCATGGTTTCATGCAAAAGATGGCGCAAGTCCGGGTCGAAACGGGAGAGGATTTCCTTGCCTCGATACACGAGTGTCGTTTCGACGCCAAGGCCGTGGAATATGTTCGCGAACTCAACAGCGATATATCCGCCACCCGCAATGGCAATCGCTTTCGGCAGCTCAGCGAGATGAAACGCTTCGTTGGAGCTGATGCAATATTCATGTCCGGGCATGGATTCGGGCATGCTCGGATGACCGCCGGTCGCAATCAATATCTGGTCTGCGGTAACGCGACGACCGTCTGCCTTCAGCACGACAGTATGTTCATCGATCAATTCGGCGCGGCTGGCAAAAATTTCGACATCGGAATTCTGGAGGCCCTTGGTGTAGAGCCCTTCAAGCCGCGCAATTTCCTTGTCCTTGGCATCGATCAGCTTTTTTCCAGTCAAACGTCGATGTGCCGACATCCCAACCATAGCCGGCTGCATCCTCGAAATGCTCAGGAAACTGCGAAGCATAGACGAACAGCTTCTTCGGCACGCAACCACGAATAACGCAGGTTCCGCCCATGCGATATTCTTCTGCAAGACCAACCTTTTTGCCCATGGCTCCAGCGAGACGCGCTGCCCGAACACCGCCAGAACCGCCGCCGATAACAAAAGATCATAGTCGAAGCCGGTCATGGGATTCTCCAATAAACATCAGGTTGGCTGTTATGTAAGCAAAAGAAAAAGCCCGGCCAAGGGACCGGGCTTTCAAATTCCGCGTTACCGCAAAAATTACTGTTGCGCAGGCTGTGCCGGAGCTGCAGCAGCGCCAGCCTGTGCCGCCAGAACCTCAGCTACGCCGGTCGCCAGATCACGCGCGATGCCATTCTGCCAGATATTTGCTGCTTTCACGACTTCACGCGTCACAATCGGGCCTTCGGACAGAAGCTTCTTGCCTGCAGGCGACGTATAGAATGCTGCGATGGCTTTGAGTTCGTCTTCGGAAAACGCTTTTGCATAGGCGCGAGCGGATTCGGTTTCGAGATCAGCACGGCGGGAAGCAAGAGCGAGAGCCTTGTCATCGACAGTCTTCGTGATCAGGGCTTCCAGATTCGGATCCTTCTGGATCAGTTCACCCTTGAGGAGCGCGCTGCGTTCGGCAGAATTTCGTCGAACTGCTCAGTAGCACTAATCGCAGAAATAGCAGCACGGGCAGCTTCCAGATGAGCTTCAGTGATTTCTTGTGCCGAAGCTGCATGAATGCCCGACATCAGTACGAGCGCGGAAAACGGTGCAATCAGACGGCGAAAGCCAGTTGCCGGGATCATAAGGTCAGTACTCCGTTCAATCAGTTCAAGACCGGTTCATGGTGCGGATGCCGTCGTTGCCGGCAACCACTGCCGCACGCGCCAGTCCGATGAAAAGTCCGTGCTCGACAACGCCCGGAATTGCGAAGAGAGCGTCAGATAGTGTCTTTGGATCGGGAATGCGGCCAAAAGATGCATCCACGATATAATGCCCACCATCTGTTACGAAGGGTGAGCCATCTTTTTAAACGCAGTGCCAGCGGGCCTGCAAGACCACACTTCGCAGCTACTTCTTCAATCGCGCGCATGGTAGCACCAAGACCGAAGCGATTGACTTCCACAGGTAGCGGAAAACGCCCAAGTGTTTCGACGACCTTCGAACTGTCGGCAATGACGATCATTGCGTCAGATGCCGCAGCTACGATCTTTTCACGAAGAAGCGCTCCACCGCCGCCCTTGATGAGCGAAAGGTTGGTATCGACTTCATCGGCACCATCCACGGTAAGATCGAGATGAGGCGTTTCATCGAGCGTCGTAAGCGGAACCCCGAGTTCCTCGCAAAGTTTTGCAGTGCGTTCGGAAGTAGGCACTCCAATGATCTTGAAGCCGTTGCTTACCTTGTTGGCAAGCAGGCGCACGAATTCCTCGGCCGTCGAACCAGTACCAATCCCCAGACGCATTCCGTCCTTGACGTGCGTGAGTGCTTCTGCGGCGGCTGCGATTTTCAGCTTGCGAGCTTCGTCCATACTTGAATTCCCGATATTCCCCTGCGGATTCTCATTGTCGTCCGGTTCGCCTCTAGCATGCGGACGCGGCACAACAAAGCGCCTATTCGAACTATGACGCAGAATTTCGGTTTTTAGAGCGCATCCCGATCGTGAGGTTGAGCCGAAGTCGACAATCAGATAGGACTTGCTTATTCCCCATTTCACACACGAGAAGCTAATGTCTGCTGCCAACCCTAAGCCCATCATCGTTTTCGATCTCGACGGAACACTTGTCGACACAGCGCCAGATCTTCTCGACAGTCTCAATCACTGCCTCGCAATATCGGGACTGAAAACAGCAGATCGTGAATCGTTACGCAGATCGTTGGGCAAGGCGGACGTGTCATGATCGAGCGTGCTTTCGCTGCGCAGAAGAAACAGGCTAACGAAGCACAGCTCGACAACCTCGTGGAAGAGTTCCGCGAACATTATGCGGATCACATGCCGGGACATTCAACCTTTTTCCCGGGCGTTCTGGAAGCAATGGACCGCTTCTCGGCAAGTGGCTACGAGTTGGCAGTTTGCACGAACAAATTCGAGGCCTTGTCGGTAAAACTCCTGACTTCCCCGGGTGAAGCCGAACGATTTGCTGCAATCTGCGGTGCCGATACATTTGCTTATCGCAAGCCTGATCCGCGCCATCTCACCGAGACCATCGTACTGGCTGGTGGCAATCGTGAACGGGCAATCATGGTCGGGGATAGCCGAACCGACATCGACACCGCAAAAGCTGCTGGCATCCCCGTTGTTGCCGTCGACTTTGGATATACCGATCTTCCCGTGCAGCATTACGATCCAAGCCGTGTGATTTCGCATTTTGACGAGTTCACCCTCGAAATGGCCGAACAGCTCATCGATGCGGTCACCGATCCCGTATAAAAGGAGAATGGTAAATGATTACGCAGCGTTTTTTCTTATATTTGGCTTTGTTTTCTTAGCCACAGTATCAACAGCGTCTGCGAACGACAGATCGCCGGGACTGCCCGGCGTTCAGGCTCAAAACCCATTGTGACCGCCCCGCCACCTGCTCCCGAACCGGAACAGGCACCAAGCGGTAACTGGAAAAATTTTCGTGTCGGCAATACTGACGTTTCGGTCTCTGGAAGCATCACGATTGATGTCGGCACCAAGAACAGCCGGACGTCCGGTCGTTAATTGCGAGAGGATCGCACCAATGCCGACAGGACAGCAGGTATCTGAGCAGGCAAATCTTCCGCAATAAGTCCATGGCCAAAGTGTCGCGCGGCGTCCGCATGCATCCACACGGAAGCACAGGCCGCTGCAAATGCGGGCATCCTTTGAGCAAGCAGGCCGCACACAATTCCCGTCAAGACATCGCCTGATCCTGCAGTGGCGAGCAGCGGGGTTCCATTGGCATTGACCACTGCCAGACCACCCGGTTCTGCGATCACGGTATCGGGACCTTTATATATAAGGACTGCGTTAGCACGCCTTGCAGCCTCGCGAGCCTTTTCGATCTTTGATGTCGAACTCTTTGCTATATCTGGAAAAAGCCGCCGGAACTCTCCCTCATGTGGTGTAAGCACAACAGCAGTCTTTATGCCCTGTCGCTTATCGAAAAGCTCAGCTGGATTCTGCTCAAAGGCCGTAATCCCGTCGGCATCAAGAACCAAACCATGAAACCCCTCAGCCTCGCCGCTTGCGAGAAACAGGGCGTGCTCACGCGCGAACGCGGGATTTCCATAGCCCGGACCGAGTACCGCTGCTGCGACCTTGCGTTCGGCAAAAACTGTCGAACATCCCTCAAACCACGGGTCTCACGGACCATGATACTGGTCAAATGCGTGGCATTGACCGCCATAGCATCGGGTGGAGACAGAAGTGTTACCGCACCCGCTCCACTACGGGCCGCAGCGAGGGCTGATAAGCGTGCGGCACCTGTCGAATGAGCGCCACCGGAAAACACAGCTGCATGGCCGCGACTATACTTATGGGCCTCAACGCCAGATACTGGCAGGGCGCGTGCCCAAAGGTCTGGAGCATTCTCGAATGCATGCGGTACGATCGCCGCGAGTATGTGATCGGGAATGCCGATATCGGCCGCATGAAGTACACCGCAATGCGCCCTTCCCGGTTGTAGCAAATGGCCGGGTTTCTTGCGAAAGAACGTAACTGTTGCTCGTGCACGGATCGCCGTTCCGAGGATATGACCGCTTTCACCGGATATGCCGCTAGGTAAATCAACCGCCACAACCGGCACATCAGAAGTGTTCACAGCATCAATCGCGATGGCTTCGGCTCCGTGAACATCGCGAGCGAGGCCAGCGCCGAATAATGCATCGATTACGCCGCCGAAACTCACAACCGAAAATTCACCGAAGTTCGAGACAGGCCCCTTGTAGAACAACGACGCACGCATGGCATCGGAGCCTTTCCGCGGGGAGCGGATGCGAAGCACACAACTTCCAAACCCGCTTCCGGGAGAAACTGCGCCGCAATGTAGCCGTCGCCACCATTGTTGCCGGGGCCCGCACAGAACAGCAACTGGAGCATTGCGAGGAAACATCCGCTGTGCGACCTCTGCGACGGCCCGGCCTGCAGCAAGCATCAGTGAGAAACCATCCTTGATACCAGTCTCGATCGTCTGGCGATCCGCTTCTGCCATTTCCTGCGGGGTCAGCAACTCGTACATCGCGTACCTTCTCAATACGGGGTCTCATTGTGATTAAATACGCGGCACCGGACTTTATGCAAGCTTGCCCGCTTTTGATGCACAATGACTAATTTTTAGACAGATAAACCGGAATGATAGTGCCTATTTCATACCCGTCATCAGAGTCCCGCTTGCACAAGCGTCATGAATAGTGCCACTCTGCCTGCGGATGAACGAAATCGAAGAAATTTTTTATACGGACTTCAAACTGGCACACTTCATGCTTCTCTATTGGTGAAACGGGCACAATGTCCATTTCCGTAGAAGAGCGGAGACCATTCTCTGATGAAAAAGATCGAAGCCATCATTAAGCCCTTCAAGCTGGATGAAGTGAAGGAAGCCCTTCAGGAAGTCGGCTTACAGGGGATCACTGTCATCGAAGCCAAGGGCTTTGGACGACAGAAAGGTCATACCGAGCTTTACCGCGGCGCCGAATATGTCGTCGACTTTCTTCCAAAGGTGAAAGTTGAAGTCATCGTCGCAGACGAAACCGTGGACAGCGCCATCGAAGCCATCCGCAAGGCTGCCCAGACGGGACGCATCGGCGACGGCAAGATTTTCGTCTCCAACATCGAAGAAGTTATCCGTATCCGCACCGGTGAATCCGGCGTGGATGCAATCTGATAATACCTGCGTACAATCCATCGTCGTGCAAACAGGGAATTAAAATGACGACTGCCAACGATATTCTCAAACAAATCAAAGACAACGACATCAAGTTCGTCGACCTTCGCTTCACCGACCCGAAGGGCAAACTGCAGCATGTTACGATGGATATCGGCCTCGTGGACGAAGAAATGTTTGTCGACGGCGTGATGTTCGACGGCTCTTCCATCGCCGGTTGGAAAGCCATCAATGAATCCGACATGGTTCTGATGCCGGATCCGACGACGGCCCATATCGACCCGTTCTTCGCTCAATCCACACTGGTCATCCTTTTGTGACATTCTTGACCCGATCTCGGGTGAAGCCTATGGCCGCGATCCGCGCACGACCGCAAAGAAGGCAGAAGCCTACATGAAGTCGCTCGGCATCGGCGACACGGTCTATGTCGGTCCGGAAGCTGAATTCTTCGTCTTCGACGACGTGAAGTACAAGGCTGACCCGTACAATACCGGTTTCAAGCTCGACTCGACCGAACTGCCGTCAAACGACGATACTGAATATGAAACGGGCAATCTCGGCCACCGTCCGCGCGTCAAGGGCGGCTATTTCCCGGTACCGCCGATCGACAGCGCGCAGGACATGCGCTCGGAAATGCTGACCGTCCTCACCGAAATGGGTGTCACGGTTGAAAAGCATCACCATGAGGTTGCTTCCGCACAGCACGAACTCGGCGTGAAATTCGACACGCTGGTCCGCAACGCCGACAAGATGCAGATCTACAAGTATGTCGTGCATCAGGTTGCCAACGCCTATGGCAAGACCGCAACCTTCATGCCGAAGCCGATCTTCGGTGACAACGGTTCGGGCATGCACGTCCATTTCTCGATCTGGAAAGAAGGTAAGCCAACCTTCGCCGGTAACGAATATGCCGGCCTGTCGGAAAACTGCCTTTACTTCATCGGTGGCGTCATCAAGCACGCCAAGGCGGTGAATGCCTTCACCAACCCGTCGACCAACTCCTACAAGCGTCTGGTTCCGGGTTACGAAGCCCCGGTTCTGCTTGCCTACTCGGCTCGCAACCGTTCGGCTTCCTGCCGTATTCCATTCGGCAATTCGCCAAAGTCCAAGCGTCTGGAGGTTCGTTTCCCTGATCCGGCGGCAAACCCGTATCTGTGCTTTGCTGCCCTGCTGATGGCTGGTCTTGACGGCATCAAGAACAAGATTCATCCGGGTCAGGCCATGGATAAGGATCTTTACGATCTGCCTGCCAAAGAACTGAAGAAGATTCCGACCGTCTGCGGTTCGCTGCGTGAAGCACTGCAGTCGCTCGATAAGGATCGTGAATTCCTCAAGGCTGGCGGCGTGTTCGATGACGATCAGATCGACAGCTTCATCGAACTCAAGATGGCCGAAGTGATGCGTTATGAAACGACGCCGCATCCGGTCGAGTACGACATGTACTACTCGGTTTAAGAAAAGCTGCGCAGGCGTTAATGCGTTCGCGCCATTACTTTTTGCTCTTACCGGGGAACGACGCGCAACACTTGATGATTGCGCGTAAAAAGAAACCCCGGCATTGCCGGGGTTTCTTTATTAGATCAATGCGATAAGTCTGATATTTAAAGTGCTTTGAGCACGCGCGCCGCCATCATCATTTCAATTTCGCGGTTTTTCGCCGCTCTATGGCTTCCGCGTCCGAACCCCAATGCTCGATAGTCCAGTCCTCATCAATATGAGCCAGATTCCAGCCTTGCTCTGCTGTTATTTCACCCTTTGCGATAGCAAGTGCAATAATCGCTGACCCGGTCAGCGTCGTCATTGTATGCAGTGATGCCAGCGCGATTGGGTCTTTGAAACCAGCCAGATGAACACCAAATGCCGCGATGGCTTCCCGAGGCTGTTCAATGTGCATCACACCTTCAGCAAGTGAAAAACGTGCGCCAAGGCCTTCCATCCAATCGATCAGCGGATCCCATTGCCCGGTCTGCCGGGAAACGAGTTCCTGCGGACTATCGGCGCGATAGCAAAGCATATCCGTGCCTGCGAAACGCAAAATGTCCTCGAAAACTGCCTGCGGATCCTGCGCAATCCCATCAATCGCCGTGTTGACGAGACGGGTCGCAGGCATTTTCCCCGGGTCGATAACCTTTTCCTGAGCGATGAATTCGTCCGCTACGATCTGGGCCGCCGCCTTGGTCGGCAACAGCAGCAGATTGCGAGCCGGTGTCTTGACAGGGCGACCATCCAGAGGACGGCAAAGCCGCCTTCAACTTCCGCCACTTCTGCCTTTTCGTAGAAGCGTTTAGGCAGTTGCGCCAGCATCTGCTTTTGCGCCCGCACGATTAGGTTTTCGTCCGAAAGCTGCTTTCCTGCCTCAAGATCACTCAAAATATCACGCATAGATTTGTCCAGTTCAGTGTCGCTGACTTGGTGGAAGGCTCAACAACTAGAGAACCTGTTCGTCCATACCTTGCAGCAATGCATGGAGTTCAGATGGCGCTTCCAGAATGTGATGGGCGCCAGATTCAATCAGTCCCTGTCGGTTATGATACCCCCGGGAGACGCCCACCGCCATAGCCGCCGCCGCACGTGCCATCTGCATATCATAAACAGCATCACCGATAACAATTGTCTGGCTGGGTTCTATCCCCATTTCCGCACAGGATTCAAGCACCATGGCCGGGTGTGGTTTCGACGGGCAATCGTCAGCAGTACGCGTCACCACGAAATGATGCCCGATGCCATGACGTTCGAAAACAGAGCGGACGCCGCGCTGGGATTTTCCGGTCACTATGCCAAGCAGAAGATCGTCCCTCGCCCCGAGCTCCGTCAGAAGCGGCAGAATTCCATCGTAGAGCGGCTCCGTGAAATCGGGCGCCTGTCGCAACATCACAAAGTTTTCCTTGTAGCGTTGCGTCAACCAATGCACCTGCTTATCCGGCTCACGATCCAGAATCTTAGCAATAGCCAGATGCAGCGACAGGCCGATGATCGAATGCGTTTCCTCGATTGCTGGAGGTTCCAGACCGGCATCTGCAAAGCTCGTAGCCATGCATCTGTGAATGAAGTCACCGCTGTCGACCAGCGTACCGTCGCAATCGAAAAGGACCAGTTTCATCGGGCGTTGGTGACCTTTGCCGGCTTGTTGATAATCATCAGTCCGCAACCAATCAGCGCAAGAGCCGCGAATATTTTCCAGCTCAGAGGCTCATTCAGGATCAGACCGCTCAATAACACGCCGAAAGCGGGCGTGAGAAAGGCGAAATTAGAAAGTTTCGATGCCGGATAACGGCGCACCATCCAGAACCAGAGCGGATAGGTGAAAGCCACCACGAATATCGCCTGAAAGAGAAACGCCGATATGGACAAGGCATCCGGACTACGAAGCAATGGGCCGCTCAACGCGATGAATGGCAGCGGCACCAGTGTCGCGACCACCAGCTGGTAGAGAAGCGTCTTTTCTGGAGCCGTATAGGCAAGCCGGGTTCGCTTGATAACCAGCGTGGTAAGTCCCCACAGCACACCTGACACGAGCGCAAGCATATCACCATAGATGGCGTGCGGCCCCGGTCGGCTGACATGATCGGAGAAGACGAGAAACACACCCAGAAAGGCGATACACATGCCAACGAAGGCCCGGACAGACATCCGTTCGCCGAGAAGGAAATGACTGCCAATAGCGACCCAGAACGGCATGACGTTCATCATGAGTGTGACGCGCCCAACGCTCGTCAGCTCCATCGCCAGAAAAATCAGAACGAATTCGCTTCCGAACAACAGCCCGGCGGCAATTCCGGCCCAGAGCGTGCCATCACGCTTGAAAAGCGGAATACGGCGCCAGTAACACCACAGAAAAACGCACAGGCCACCGAGCGCAGCGCGCCCCGCTGCCATCAGCATGGGATTGAACCCTCGATTGCCGATCTTGATGGCAACCTGATTGAGCCCCCAGCTGAACATGATGAACATGACCAGCATGATGGCCAGTCCATCGAACGAAACTCGTCCCTCGGACGATCCCCCCGCTTCGCCTGACATTTTTAATCTTCCGCACTTTCCTCATCGAAACCGAGTAGGTTCCACGACTGAACCATATGCGGCGGCAGTGGCGCCGTCACATCGATAGTACCGCCCGAGGGGTTTGGAATACGAATACGGCGCGCATGAAGATGCAGACGTTTTTGTATACCGCCCGGAAATTCCCAATTCTGGTCAGCTTCAAAATACTTTGGATCACCGATGATAGGATGACCGATATAGGCCGCATGAACGCGCAACTGATGGGTTCTGCCGGTATAAGGCTCCATCTCGAGCCGGTCAGGTTATTCCCTGCCTTCTCGATGATGCGATAATATGAGACAGCATGATCGGAATCCGGTTCGCCATGCTGGCAAACACGCATCTTGTCGCCATCCGGTGTCTGTTCCCTGACCAGCCAAGTGGAAATTTTGTCTTCGCGCTTGCGTGGAACGCCTTTGACCAAAGCCCAATAGGTCTTTTTGGTGTCGCGTTCACGGAAGGCGGCGGTCAACGCCTGCGCTGCGCCCCGCGTACGAGCAACGACAAGCACGCCCGATGTGTCACGGTCGATACGATGCACAAGACGCGGTTTTTCGCCCCTCTTGTTGCGCCACGCCTCAAGCATGCCATCAACATGACGCGATACGCCCGAACCGCCTTGCACGGCGAGTCCTGCGGGCTTGTTGAAGACGTACACTTTCGGGTCTTCATAAAGAAGCATCTGCGAAGTACGTCGCCGTCCTGCTGACTGCGGATTGTGCGCGCGGTAACCGGCCCAGTGGCTTTTCATCGACGCCAAGAGGTGGAATACGAACCGTCTGCCCAGCCTGAATACGCGTATCTGCCTTGGCCCTTGAGCCGTCGATACGAACTTGCCCCGACCGCAGAAGCTTCTGCAGATGACCGAAACCCAGCCCCGGATAATGGACCTTGAACCAGCGGTCGAGCCGCATGCCCGCCTCGCCTGTATCCACAATCTTCTGTTCAACGCCTGCCATGGAGAAACCCGATCAACTCTTGCTATTGCGGTGCGTACGCGCGCGCCGGTCATTAAGTCCTGTCAATAGACGCGAGTTCCGACGATTGCTAGGCGGAATTCCTGAAAACTGCAATTTGGCTGCTTTAGCCGAAACTGGTCCAGCAATCCCTAAAGAATTCCATTTCGACTACTGAATCTTCACACTCGGTTACACACGTTCTTAATTTATGGTCGATCTTGACACCCAATCGCCACTTCTTGTCGTCATCAGATATTGATAGAACTAAGGGGCTATACCATTTAGTCCCGTGAAATAGAACGAGCGGGAGTGCGAAAGTGTCATTGCTCAAAATCTACTGGCGAGCCATGGAATACCTTGCGGTCGAAAAGACTGCAACGATTACCATGTGTGTCGCCAGCGTGCTGGTTGCCCCGGTCACACTTGCCGAACCTATTCTGTTCGGTCGGGTCATTCAGGCTATCTCCGATAAGGGCGACATCTTCTCGCCTCTTGCGATGTGGGCTGCACTTGGCGGCTTCAACATCGTTGCTGCAGTCTTCGTGGCGCGCGGAGCCGACCGCCTCGCACACCGCCGTCGTCTGGGCGTGATGATCGATTCTTATGAGCGTCTCATCACAATGCCGCTTTCGTGGCACCAGAAGCGCGGTACATCCAACGCACTCCACACGCTGATCCGCGCAACAGACTCGCTTTTCACGCTCTGGCTCGAATTCATGCGCCAGCATCTGACGACCGTGGTTGCTTTGGCAACGCTCATTCCGGTTGCAATGAGCATGGACATGCGCATGTCGCTGGTGCTGATTGTGCTCGGTGTCATCTATGTGATGATTGGCCAGCTCGTCATGCGCAAGACCAAGGATGGTCAGACCGCTGTCGAAAAGCATCACCACAAGCTGTTCGAACATGTGAGCGATACGATCAGCAACGTCTCGGTTGTGCAGAGCTATAACCGCATTGCGTCGGAAACCCAATCTCTGCGTGATTATGCCAAGAACACGGAGAAGGTACAGTTTCCTGTTCTCAATTGGTGGGCGCTGGCCAGCGGCCTGAACCGCATGGCATCGACCTTCTCGATGGTGGTTGTTCTCGTTCTAGGCGCTTACTTTGTCACCAAGGGCCAGATGCGCGTCGGCGATGTAATTGCCTTTATCGGCTTTGCACAGCTGATGATCGGTCGTCTCGACCAGATCAGCGCCTTCATCAGCCAGACCGTTACGGCACGCGCCAAGCTTGAAGAATTCTTTCAGATGGAAGATGCCACGGCTGATCGTCAGGAGCCCCAGAGCGTCTCAGACCTGAACGACGTCAAGGGCGACATCATTTTCGACAATGTAACCTTCGAGTTTCCGAACTCCGGCCGGGGCGTCTATGATGTATCGTTTGAAATCAAGCCGGGACAGACGGTGGCTATCGTCGGCCCAACCGGTGCAGGCAAGACGACGCTCATCAATCTGTTGCAGCGCGTTTTTGATCCGGCAGCTGGCCGCATCACGATCGACGGAACAGATACGCGTACCGTCAGCCGTCGTTCGCTGCGTCACGCCATCGCAACCGTCTTTCAGGATGCAGGCCTGTTCAATCGATCGGTCGAGGAGAATATTCGTGTCGGTCGTGAAAGCGCCACGCATGAGGAAGTGCATGCTGCAGCACGTGCCGCAGCAGCCCACGACTTCATTCTGGCCAAGAGCGATGGCTACGATACGGTTGTCGGTGAACGCGGCTCACAGCTTTCGGGCGGTGAACGTCAGCGCCTTGCGATTGCGCGCGCAATCCTGAAGGATCTGCCGATCCTCGTTCTGGACGAAGCCACCAGTGCGCTTGACGTTGAAACCGAAGAGAAGGTGAAGCAGGCGGTTGACGATCTCAGCCACAACCGCACGACCTTCATCATTGCTCACCGTCTTTCGACAGTCCGTTCCGCCGATCTGGTCCTTTTCATGGACAAGGGCCACCTTGTCGAAAGCGGCAGCTTCGATGAACTGGCCGCACGCGGCGGTCGCTTCACCGACCTTCTTCGTGCTGGCGGCCTCATGCTGGAGGACAAAGCGCCCAAAGCTGTCGAGGGTAGCAATGTGATGCCGTTCCCGTCCAAGGGCGCAGTGGGCTAAATCATAGAGCTTTCAAATGAAAAGCCCGCGATGATCTCATCGCGGGCTTTTTTTTTTCTTCATGGCCTAAAATCTAAAACGGTACCTCGAAGCGGAGCCCATCATATCCCGGTTCGACATTACCCGGTGTCTCACGCATGACGGTCTCGTAATCGAGTGGAACGTGCATATGCGTGAGAATGGCGCGCTTGGGCGCCAGCTTCTCGATCCATTCCAGCGCTTCGCCAAGCGAGAAATGGCTTGGATGTGGGCGGTATTGCAATGCATCGATGACGAGCACGTCGGCCCCGCCCAAATACTTGAGGCTTGTTTCAGGGAAAGCGCTCACATCGGTGCAATAAACAGCAGATCCGATACGAAAGCCGAGCGATTCAATATCGCCGTGCACCTGACTAAACGGCTCGAAGCGGATTGGGCCACCCGCTCCCGATATGGAAAACGGCGTCTCCGGAGCAATGTCGTGCATGCTGAGGATCGGCGGGTAGCTCGATCCGGCAGGTGTTTCGAAACAATAGCCAAATGCCTCGAAGAGCCGGTTCCGCGTCAATCGATTGGCATAGACATCCATGAGACGACGATTTTCAACGACATATGTGCGAAGATCGTCGACACCGGAATATGGTCAGCATGCGGATGTGTATAAACAGCCGCATCGAGGCTGTGTGCGCCTGCGTCAATCATCTGAGCACGGAAATCCGGCCCGGTATCGATCACAACTGTCGTGCTGTTACCTGTATCGTCAAATCGCTCAACCAATAGCGATGCGCGACGACGTTTGTTTCTCGGATTATTGGGATCGCAACCGCCCCAATCGCCATTGATACGCGGCACGCCGGGCGACGAACCACAGCCCAGAACCGTGAAACGCAGGCAATTTTTGGGGAGTCACGCTCAATCTTCCCCTTACAGTGCCAGTGTAGGCCGAGGTATCTTGGAAAACAGCCTGAACACGTTGTCGCTCGTGATACGCGCGACTTTCGTCATTGCTCACGCCAATCGTCTCAGCCAGCACGGCCGCCGTATGCTGCACGAAAGACGGTTCGTTGCGCTTGCCGCGATGCGGCAACGGAGCAAGAAACGGCGCATCCGTTTCCACCAGCAGGCGATCACGCGGAACGATGGTCGCTATTTCGCGGATCTCCGGTGAGTTCTTGAAAGTCAGAATCCCTGAGAAAGAAAAACATAACCGCCGAGCGCGATGCCCTTTTCAGCCAGAGCACGACCGGAAGAGAAACAGTGCAGGATAAACGGAAAAGCGCCCTTCTCCGTCTCACGCTCCAGTATCTCGGCCATATCCTCGTCCGCACTGCGGGCATGAATGACTAACGGCAACTGAGTCCGGCGCGCCGCCTCGATGTGTACGAGGAAACCTTGGCGCTGCGCTTCCGGTGGGGCATAGTCGTAGTGATAATCGAGACCCGCCTCGCCTATGGCGACAACCTTCGGATGTTCCGAGAGACGCACGAGATCATCAGCCGTAATGTCGAGTTCTTCATGCGCGTTGTTCGGGTGGGTACCCACCGAGCAATAAACGGAGTCATAGGTTTCCGCGATCGCGCGGATCGTATCGAATTTCTTGACCCGTGTGGAAATCGTCACCATGCGCCTAACTCCGGCATCCAGAGCGCGCTGAACAATATCATCACGCTCCGGTTCAAAGTCGGCAAAGTCGAGGTGACAATGACTGTCGACAAGCATCATCGAACTCAGTTCTGTTCTTCTGTTTCCACATAGCGCGGAAATACCGGCTGCGGAGCTGGCAGATCGGCACCCCCGACAAGCTGGCTTGCCGTAACGTCAGAGAACTGACGCTTGTCGGCAGGAATTGCCAGTATGTCGAGAAGCTTTTCTGCCGACTGCGGAATGAACGGCTGCACCATGATGCCAACGCGCCGGATCACTTCGGCTGTCACATAAAGGACAGTACCCATGCGCGCCGGATCGGTCTTGCGCAGCGCCCAAGGTTCCTGCCCCGCGAAATAACGATTGGCTTCCGCGACAACGGCGAAGATCGCGCCGAGCGCCAGATGCAGCGCTTGGTCGTCCATAGCTTTACGCGCCGTTTCCAGCGCCGCATCGGCCTGATCGAGAATAGCTTTATCTGCGTCGGAGAATTCACGGAACCGGAACCTTACCTTCGCAGTTCTTGGCGATCATCGACAGCGAACGCTGCGCCAGATTACCGAGATCATTGGCCAGATCGGCATTGGTGCGGTTGACTATGGCATCATGACTGTAGCTGCCGTCCTGACCGAATGGTACTTCACGCATCAGGAAATAGCGCAGCTGATCGAGCCCATAACGTTCAACGAGACCGAAGGGATCGATCACATTACCGAGGGACTTCGACATTTTCTCGCCGCGGTTGAACAGGAAGCCATGTGCGAAAACCCGCTTCGGCAGTGGAATACCAGCAGACATCAGGAATGCAGGCCAATAGACGGCGTGAAAGCGCGAGATATCCTTGCCGATGATATGTGCATCGGCAGGCCAATAACCCCAATTTTCATCCGAAGTATCAGGATAGCCAAGAGCAGTAATGTAATTGGTCAGGGCATCGACCCAGACATACATGACGTGTTTCTCGTCACCCGGCACCGGAATGCCCCAGTCGAAATCGTACGCGAAATCGACAGGTCCTTCAGACCCGACTTTACGAAGCTCACGATCTCGTTGCGACGTTCCGCAGGCATGATGAAGCCCGGATTCTTCTCGTAAAGATCGAGCAATTTGTCCTGATAGGCTGAGAGACGGAAGAAATAGCTTTCTTCCTCAACCCATTCGACAGGAGTCCCTTGCGGACCGTAGCGCACACCATCCTCGCGGACTTCCGTTTCCTCTTCGCCGTAATAGGCTTCGTCACGCACGGAATACCAGCCGGCATATCCACCCTTGTAGATATCGCCATTGTCAACCATCGCTTTCCAGATAGCCTGACTCGCCTTGTAATGGCGCTCTTCCGAGGTGCGAATATAGTCGTCATTCGAGCTGTTCAGCACATCCGCCATCTGGCGGAACGCAGCCGTATTGCGATCTGCGAGCTCGCGCGGCGTAATGCCTTCCTTGCGCGCGCTCTGCAACATCTTGATGCCGTGTTCGTCCGTACCGGTCAGAAAAACATCCTTGCCGTTCAGGCGCTGAAAACGCGCCATTGCATCGGTCGCGATCAACTCATACGCGTGGCCGATGTGCGGCTTTCCGTTCGGATAAGCAATCGCGGTGGTGATGTAATATTTTTCGCGGCTCATTATGGACCCGGTCTTTCGAAGTTTGAAAGCGCGCCTGAATGATTAGCAGACACACGAGGAGAAAATTATCAGCGGTGACATAACGCATGTCAGCGGCCATGTCACGCAAGCAGAGGCTGACCGGAACGAAAAGCGCGATGCGTTTTTTTCCAAGAGGATTACCACAGCTTGCCGGCGGTCGAGATTGTAGGTTTCAGCATCCACGGTCTCGCGTACGAGATCGCTCCAGAAACGCGACCAGCGATCTGCATCACGCAGTTGCCCTGCCTCCGCACGACGACGAGCTTCGATTGCAACCTGCCCAAGCAGATGATCACGGAACAGCTCATATTGAACCTCCGACTCACGACCATTCAATATGCCGCCGAGCGCCTGCGCTTTCGGCAAATCGAAATTTTGTCCTTCAAGAAGGGAATCGACAGTGTCGGAGATTTCGATACCGCCATTCGCTACCAGCAGAAGTGCCTTACGCACACTGCCTTCCGATCGCTGGAGCAGTGTTTGCGTTACAGCATCAGCCTGCATTCCGACGCCGGGACCGACATGTGCCAAGGCATCCGTCAACCCAGCATCGTCAAGTGGCTTGAAGCCGATGCTCTGGCAACGCGACCGGATTGTCGGGAGCAAGCGTCCCGCCGAATGGGAAATCAGGATAAAGAGCGCCCGTGCAGGAGGCTCTTCCGGGGTTTTCAGGAGTGCATTGGCGGCATTGCGGTTCATATCATCGGCAGGGTCGACAATAACGATGCGCCAAGCGTGGTCTGATGCCGTTCTGGTCAGAAAATGTGTAACCCGGCGGATTTCCTCAACAGGAATACCCGTTTTGAATTTCCCGGTCTTCTGATCGAATGGGCGATTGATATGCAGGACAGCGGGATGCATCCCGCCTGCAATCTGTCGCCAGAGCGGTCTTGCAAAATCCGGAACAGCAATATGCTCCGGCGCCTCGCTATTGTCGCCATGCGCCAGCATATGCCCTGCCGGTGAAAAGCGAGCGTTGCCTTGCCGATCCCCTGCGCACCTTCAAAGAGCAGCGCATGATGCATACGCCCCTCGCGATAGGCTTGCGCCAAAAGTCACTAATCTCCCGGTGCCCGGCAACATAATCACTTGCAGAAGGCTCTGGCACACCCTCAATGGAATCGTGCGCTTTAGGGACGTCGAGTTCCTCAATCACAACAACCCCTTTCCTTCAAAGCACTATCAACCTCTTTTGCGACATCACTTGCAATCTGGTCTTGCAGGCGATCAGCATCGATCACCTTGCAGCGTTCAGGTTCCGCCTCGGCGATTGCGAGAAAGGCTTGCCGTCGTGCCTCGTGCACAGCAATATCTTCCTTCTCGAACCGGTCCGCCGTCTCGCTAACGCGCCGTTTTCCAGCACGAGACAAACCCTTCTCTGCGGGAATATCAAGGATGATCGTCATGTCAGGCATGGCGCCATCGATCGCAATGCGCTCCACCGCCGCCATATAGGTTCTGTCGAGATTGCCGGTAACACCTTGATACGCACGACTTGAGTCGATGAAACGGTCACAGAGGACCACCCGCCCCTCATTCAGCGCCGGGCGGATAAGCTGGTCCACATGGTCTGCTCTTGCCGCCGCGAACAGAAGCGCCTCCATCGCTGCGCCGTGGTTCTCCGCATTGCCGCTCAATATGACATGGCGAATTGCTTCCGCACCGGGAGAACCACCCGGTTCTCGCGTGATGACCGGATCGAAGCCGTTAGCCCGTAAATGCTTGGCCAGCAACGCAATTTGCGTTGATTTGCCCGCTCCTTCGCCGCCTTCGAATGTGATGAACAATCCCGACAAACCAACTTCCAAATGTTTGAATCTCCGAATGGACTTCTATGAAAGTTATTATCGGCCTTTGGCTATCAGGTCGAGCACGGAATACGCGTAGCGCAGGCTAAAGATATTTCCGCAGCCAGCCAGTGGAAAGCTCCATTGCCGCACCCAATGCGCGCTTTGAAAGGCTCCCCTTTTCAACAGATTGCGCCGTAAAACAGGAACATCGCGAAGAATACTACCATTAAGCTCCAGCCGAAGAACGCCGACCTGCTGGTTGTCGGCAACAGGTGCATCGAGTGGACCCTTTATAGACAATACGCGCTTTCAGCTTGTCGCGACCGTCCGGGCAGCAACAGCTCGACGCGATCCTTGACCTTCAACGGCACGTGCGTGAGCGCACCACCGAAAACTTGCGCCTCACCCACGATTTCGTCCGCCGGATAAAGCTGCACATCATCAAATGCCGTCATCCCCATTGCAGGAGACGCTTTGCTTCGTCTTCACGCTCCTTGATGCTGGCAAGGCCGCTCATCGCGAGATAGAGCCTGCGACCGCTCTGTTCCGCCGACCCGACCAGCGCAAAGCCCGATGCTTCCGTAAAGCCTGTTCCCATGCCGTCAGCCCCGACATCAAGCCGCAACAACGGATTGCGGTTGCGCTGCATGATGTTGTTCCGTGAAGGCCGGTTGAGCATAATACTTATAGTATTCAGGATGGGCGGTTCGGATATGTCGCGCCAATCTGACCAAATCCTGCAGCGAGACTACTTGTCCTTCAGCAGGCAAACCCGTCGAGTTTACGAATTTGGAGCCGATCAAGCCTAGCTCCTTCGCACGGTCATTCATGCGGTCTGCGAAAGCCTGCTCGGTGCCTGCCAGTCCTTCTGCCAGTACGATAGCTCCGTCATTCGCCGACTGAACAATCATTCCTTGCAAAAGATCAGCGACGGTCGGCGTCGACTTGATACGCGCGAACATCGTTGACGTCCCCGAGGGTGCACCTCCGGTTCTCCATGCATTTTCGCTGACTGTGTATGGTGTACCGAGTGTCGTGGCACCCTGTTCGAGCGCTTCGAATATTACTTCCGCAGTCATCAGCTTGGCAAGTGACGCAGGAGGAATCGGAACATTGGCATTCTTGGAGAGAAGCACAGTTCCGCTCCGGTCATCGACGAGCAAGACCTGCGGAGCTTTTGTAACGAATGCAGTTTCGACAGGTGCCGCCAAGCTAGTAACCGGCACGGCAACAGCCAGAGAAACGCCGACAGTGGCGGCACGAGCAAACACCAGTGTTTTTGAAATCAGCCCCATACAAATCCCGTTACGTGAGCAATGTGATAGAGCTTACGCAACGAATCCGACCAAAATCAATATGCCAGTGTTTATCACCGTATCGTGAGAGATCAATCGAGACGCACCACAAACGCATTTTCTGCGCCGACCTTCCGGGCCGCACGCAGCAGGGCATCATTTCCACCCTTCTCGGCCACGGCTGTCAACTCGTACAACTCACTGGTTTCGGTCGGAATCTTCGTGAGCGTAAATCTGGTTGAGCCCGGCAATGAAGCCTGAACCTGCTTGGCCTCTTCAAGCGTCTTGAATGTGCCAATCTCAACATATTCGCCGTGTTCCTCGGCTTCACGACGCTTCCGGGCGCTTGAGATCGCATCCTTGGTCAGGATGCTGCCATAGGCGCGCTCTTCGGCATAGGCTGTTGCTGCAAGCCGGTCAGACGCATAGCCCGCGAGACCGCTGACACCGGCAGCATTAGCCACTCCGAAGCTTGAGCCGGGGCGCTGCGACGGTACCGGTACATTTGCCGGTAACATTGGAGCTGCTCCACCCGACGGATCGCTATAAGCAGGATCGACAGCGAAAGGTGAGTTTTCAGGTATAGGCGCGGATACCGGAACCGCGTCCATTACAGGCATCGGAACACGTGACTTCGGTGAGGTCGGCGTCGGCCCGTTCATCGCCATCATGACGCCAGTTGCAGGCTGGCCAATCGCATCACCACCTGCCGGACGGTACGACGCCATCAGAAATGCATCATCATTGCCGTTCAACGGAGCTCTTCCGACATATTCGACCTTCACATTCGCTGTACCGTGATGCTGGTAATCAAGCATTTCGGCAGCTTTCTGGGAAAGATCGATCACGCGGTCATATTCGTATGGACCACGGTCGTTCACACGCACGATCACCGAACTGCCGTTGGCAAGATTGGTCACGCGGGCATAGCTCGGCAACGGCATCGTTGGATGCGCTGCGGTCAGATGCGTCATGTCATAGACTTCACCATTGGCAGTCAGACGACCATGGAAAGCTTCGCCATACCGGGAGGCATGACCGACCTTGACGTATTTCTTGTCTTCCTTGGGATAATACCAGCGACCCTTAACCTTGTAGGGCTGGCCGGTCTGGTCCCGCCCGCCGCCACGTGGTAGAGGCTTCCCCTTCGAAAAAAGCCACACGAGGACTGGCTTTCACGCCATATTTGGATTCGGCGAAATATTCCTTCGAGCGCTTTGTCTTTGATTTCGGCTGCGGTGCCGATGCACAACCCGCCAAGGCAACAGCAATGGCCATAAACGACAACATAACGACAGGACCGCGCTTATCGCGCAGCTTCACTGCCTTGCCGTTGACCGAATGTTTCAGCCCTCGTTTCGAATCCATACGCCACACGCCCGTTACTCAACAACGCAACCGGAAACGCTGGTCACGCCTTTTAGAATTTAGTGATGTCACCGATTCATTGACGGATCATTAAAGCATTTGGAATTCCGCGTATTTTGAGTCGCATTGAACGGTACGGGCTCAACGCGGACGCGCCATGAATGCCCTGACTTGTGGAACAATCGCTCATTCGAAACGTTGAATTTTCAACAGGAAGGAGAACAAAAATGTTGAGAGCAATGATCCTTTGGCTGATGGGGGTTCCACTCGTTGTCGTGCTGCTTATCTGGTATTTTTTCTTTTTTAAATGTGGAACGTTCAGACCCTTCAATCGTTATTGATACGGCTCTTATGACCTCCGAGCCAGTCACCTAACGTCATGGATTAGGCCCGCTCCAACAAGGCGGGTCTTTTTGCGTGATCAACATCACGGCCTCAATTTTGAATCTGGCATGTAAACATTGATTGCATTGCGCAGCAGACGAAAATGGGCAGGTGTCGGGTTGACAGTTCACCATCTGTGTTTACGGCACGCGGCTTCTTGGTGCGCACAATAACTTCGGTCGTCGGAAAAGCCCGCACATCATCCCATTTGGAATGGGTACCACGACGCAGGCTTGGAAGCAGGCGCAAAAGTTTCCACCAGTGATCAACTTCCAGACTATAGAAATCCAGCTTACCATCATCCACTGTCGCATCCTTTTCGATAGCCATACCGCCGCCGTAGAATTTTCCATTCCCGACAGAGACTTGCAACGTACGGATCTTCTCCGTCATGCCGTCATGTTCCAGATAGACTGTAAAAGCTCGGAGCGCATGAGGATGCGCGCTGCGACAATCGCATAACCGAGCTTCCCCATTTCTTCTTCGCCGCAGAACTCAGTTGCTGCGCCAATTCAGCACTGAAACCGATACTTGCGACATTGAAATAAAGGTGACCGTTCACCTCACCCAGATCGATGGGCTGCACCTCGTAGGATGCAAGGCGACGCGCTGCCTCAACTGGATCGGCAGGAATGCCGATGGTTCGGGCAAAATCGTTTGCGGTTCCCAGCGGAAGGATTGCAAGCGGCAATCCGGTTTCCATCAATCCTTTGGCCGCAGCGTTCAGCGAACCGTCGCCACCACCGACAATAACCAGATCGCAATCTCTTTCACGAAGGATTACATCTGAAATTGTTTCATCGTCCTGCGGATTTCGTTCTATGAGCTGGAGGCCACCGCGTTCCAATGCTGCACGAATATCCGCGCCGTATCCCCTGCCATTTCGGGCATGTGGGTTTACGATAAGTAGTGCTCGGCGCTTTGTGGTCTTACCCATGGACTTCCTGTCATCTGCAACAGCCTGCAGATCTGGCTGCATGGTTGGAGCGTTACCTGCAGATGGCCTCTCAATCCACGGATATCAATGGAACGGTTCATGAAAAATTTGTCACGGTACTGTAGTGTTTCGTGAGGTCATGAGACCGCATGTAGTGACAAGGCCGACCTGTCGACAAAACAGTTTGACGAGACCAGAAAGAGAACATAGTTTGGCAAAACCAACTGTAAAACTTTCTAAAGCGGCCTCGTCGAATTTGTCTCTAATCGACTGAAATACATTACAGTTTGCGGGTATGATGTAATGGTAGCCTGTCAGCTTCCCAAGCTGAACGCGCGGGTTCGATTCCGCTACCCGCTCCAACATAATCTCTCGCATAAGTGTCAGAGACTAGCGAACATTTTTCTCGGTTTTTGGATCGACCTTCACCTCCACCTTGGCGCCAGCCTTGGTGACATATTCGATCTCGTAATAACCACGATCATTCCAGTCGACTTCATCAATGAAAGCAGTATCCGCGTTCTGTTCGATTTTCGCGATTATTTCCGAAAGCTTGGTGCCTTCCGGTGGTGGAGCGGCATAGGTCGCAGCAACAGACAGACCAAGAAACAAAGTCGTAGCAGCAAGACGCATGGTTATCTCCTTTAGCTATCCTAAAAAGTAGGACTTCAGGCGTCTTCTTCAAGGCTAATGAGCATTACTTTATGATGGGGCTTATCGAACCGGTGAAGGTTTGATCTATCATCGCAGAGAGTTTAGGCTCTGCTCCAGACAAGATGACGACGATCGCTAGCATCAATATCAAAGGCGCAGCAAGAATGCCGCTCCTTACAGCCGGTTCGAGAATGCGCCGGGTTTTCTTGCTTCGCGTGGATTGCTGATCTCTCATGCAACTAACAGTAGTCGAGCAGACTTAATTGCCTATTAAATAATGTAGTTAATGCGTTATTAGCGCCCAACTACCGCTTAGTTTCCCTTGTTTCCGCGATATATATTGACCCCGAGCTCACGAATTTTCTTGCGCAGCGTGTTCCGATTTAATCCCAGAAGGTCTGCCGCCTTGATTTGATTTCCACGTGTTGCCGTAAGACAGGCAAGGATCAAGGGATATTCCAGTTCCGCCAGAACCCGATGGTAGAGACACGGAGGCGGCAAATCGGCACCGAATGACGCGAAGTAACGCTGCATATTCTGCTCGACAGCCTGCGATATGGAAATATTCTCCATATCGCCACCACCGGCGGGAACGATATCCGGCTTGGCCAGTTCAGACTTCAATTCGGTTTCGATGATCTCCGGCGATATTTCCTCTTGCGGATAAAGCGCCGCAAGTCTTCGCACGAGATTCTCCAGCTCACGCACATTTCGGGCCATGGGTACCGGCGCATCATTTCCGTGCCAGCAATGCTGATACGTTTTTCGGGCAGACCTTCTTCGGCAGCCCGCTTGAAAAAATGGCGCACGAGATCGGCCACATCCTCGCTGCGCTCGCGAAGCGGCGGCAAACGCAGAGGCACGACATTCAGCCGATAATAAAGGTCTTCGCGGAAAAGTCCTTGTGCAATCAACTGCCGCAAATCCTTGTTGGTTGCTGCAACGATGCGCACATCGGTCTTGATCGGCGTGCGTCCGCCGACTGTCATATATTCGCCCTGTTGCAGCACACGCAAAAGTCGGGTTTGTGCCTCCATCGGCATGTCGCCGATTTCGTCGAGAAACAGTGTTCCACCATTCGCCTGCTCGAAGCGACCGCTCGAGCGGTTTTGCGCGCCGGTAAAAGCGCCCTTCTCGTGCCCGAACAACTCAGACTCGATCAGGTCGCGTGGGATTGCCGCCATATTGATCGCAACAAACGGTCCTTTTCGACGGCGTCCATATTCGTGCAGGGCGCTCGCAACCAGTTCCTTGCCCGTACCGGATTCACCCGTAACCATCACGGTCAAATCCGTCTGCATCATGCGCGCCAGCACACGGTATATTTCCTGCATCGCAGGCGAACGGCCCACCAGCGGCATGTTATCTGCCTGCTCATCCGATAGAGTGGCAATGGGCTTGTGTTTTGGTTCAGACAGCGCACGACCGACGATATTAATGAGTTCCGTCAAATCGAATGGCTTCGGCAGATATTCGTAGGCTCCCGCCTCGGATGCCCTAATTGCCGTCATGAATGTGTTCTGCGCACTCATCACCACAACCGGCAGGTCGGGACGCATCTTCTTGATGCGCGGCAGAAGATCAAAGGCATTCTCGTCCGGCATATTGACGTCGGTAATGACAAGGTCACCGTCACCTGCCGCCACCCATCGCCAGAGCGAGGCAGCATTGGAAGTCACGCGCACATCGTAACCTGCTCGCGACAATGCCCGGTTAAGCACGGTCCGAATGGCTGCATCGTCATCCGCCACCAATATGGTTCCCGTCGGACGTCCTGCGATCATGCGTTGTCTCCAGTATTTCTAGCTGCCAGTTCAGTATTTTTCCATGCGGGCATCAGAACGCGGAAAGTCGTTCGCGAAGGATGGCTGTCACATTCGATAATGCCACCATGATCGCCAATGATCTTCGCAACGAGTGCCAATCCCAGCCCCGAGCCATTGGTCTTCGTGGTCACGAACGGATCGAACAAATGCGGCAGCATATCCTGCGGCACACCCGGACCATTATCATGCACACAGAATTCGAGAGGCAGCGCCACCCCTGTCCCGTGCGCCCGGCACCTGTAGACGAATGCCCGGACGATAAGCCGTAGACAGGACAATCTCGCCGCCCTCACGATCGCCTATGGCTTCCGAGGCATTCTTCAGGAGATTGAGAAAGATCTGCACGAGCTGGTCACGATTGGCGAAAACCGGCGGGAGAGAAGGATCATAATCTTCCACAAAGCGGATCTTCCGTGCGAAACCGTTCTTCGCAATCGCCTTCACATGATCCAGAACCGCGTGAATGTTGACCGCAGAGCGCTCGATGGGGCGCTCGTCCGAGAAAACTTCCATGCGGTCAACCAGTGAAACAATCCGATCCGTTTCGTCGGTAATGAGGCGCGCAAGCGCTCGATCTTCATCGCTGACAACCTGCTCCAGCAATTGTGCCGCACCGCGGATACCGGATAAAGGGTTTTTGATTTCATGGGCCAGCATCGAGGCAAGCCCGGTCACGGACCGCGCAGCACCTCGATGCGTCATCTGGCGGTCTATCTTTTCAGCCATCGTCTTTTCCTTGAAGAGGATGACCACAGCTCCCGGCAGCTCCGCTACAGGCGCTACGTAAACATCAACGATGCGCTCTGCCCCAAGACGCGGCGACGAGACATCGACGCGATATTCGTTCACCGGCATCTGACTGGTGCGAACCTGATCGACGAGTGCCAGAAGCGGGCTGCCAAAGGGCAGAAAGGATTCCAGCCGGTTGCGCGCCAGAATAGACGAGCCGGAACGAAAGAACTGTTCCGCGTCCAGATTGGCATAGGCGATATAATTCTCGGCGCTAACCATGATAACCGGTTGGCTGATCGCATCGAGTACAACTGACGGAATACCGTTCGTTTCGATTCTCTCGCGCATCAGGCAACCTCTTTGAGCGCGGTTTCAGGAACTTCGCGCATGAATATACGACGCAAGGCATCGATGACGGCTTTTCGGTCGGTCAGGGTCATGACTTCTGCTTTCTCGATTGGCGTACATGCAGCGCCAGCATGACGATCAAGATACCAGCCGAGATGTTTGCGCGAATGACGGATGCCCGTCGTACTTCCATAATGCTCAAGCATATCTTCGTAGTGCTTTATAATATAATCAAGAATTTCACTTCGTGACTGTGGGGCAAGATCGCTTCCAGCAATTGCCCCGGCCAGCCATGGCTGTCCATAAGAGGCACGCCCGACCATCACGGCATCCGCTCCGGAACGGCGTAAAATTTCCTCCGCATCACGTCGACACGCCACATCCCCGTTGGCAATCAGAGGAATTCTGATCGCGTCGCGGACTGCGTGAATTGCATCCCAGTCCGCTTTACCTTCATAGAACTGACAACGCGTGCGCCCATGGACAGTCACCATGGCAATACCGGCTCCTTCAGCGCGCCTTGCAAGTTCAGGCGCGTTGATGCTTTTCTCGTCCCATCCCAGCCGCATCTTGAGTGTGACCGGAACGCGGACCGCATTAACCGTGGCCTCGACAAGGGTCATTGCGTGATCGAGATCGCGCATCAGCGCAGATCCCGAATAACCGCCCGTCACTTTCTTGGCCGGACACCCCATATTGATATCGATGATATCAGCGCCTTCACCTTCGGCGATCCCGCCGCCTCGCCCATCCAGTGTGCTTCTCGTCCCGCGAGCTGCACGACATGCGTTCAAGCCCTTCACCCGAAAGACGCAGAAGGCTTTCCTTGTGACGGTTACAGAGTTCGGCGCTGGCGACCATTTCAGACACGACCACGCCAGCGCCAGCCTCTGCGGCACGCCTGCGGAATGGAAGGTCCGAAACGCCAGACATCGGCGCGAGGAAAACGCGATTGGCAAGGGCCACACCGCCAATGGTCAAAGGTTGATCGAGAAAACTCACCAATAAATGCCTATTTGATGTGCATAGTGCAATTAGCACATACATTAATCAGTCTCAATTTTCAACGCAAAGGAAAAGCGCGCGCAAAATCACGATAAATCAATTGCCGTCTGGCATTTATCTGCGCAAGGCATTATTCGGCTTGAAAAGGCAAATTTGAACAAATGCAACCTTTGGCAGAGGCGACAACCATTTCAAAGATAGCAGCAGTCATTGTGGCAGCTGGCCGCGGAGAGCGAGCCGGGCAGAGCATCGAAGGGCCGAAACAATACCGGCGCATCGGTGGCGAAGCCGTACTTGCCCGCACATTGCGTGCTTTTATCGACTGCCCGCTGGTTGATAGCATCGTTGTCGTCATTCATCCTGACGACCATGTGCTTTACGAACGCGCCCTCCCGGAAAACTGCGACACCATTCTCGTCGTGAATGGCGGCGCTACCCGGCAGGAATCAACGCGCCTTGGTCTCCTCGCATTGCGAGATTATGCACCGCAATATGTCATGATCCATGATGGTGTGAGACCGTTTGTCAGTCAGGATTTACTGAAGCGTATCGTCGAAAATCTCGCGCCTGATGAAGGCGTTCTACCGGCTCTGGCAGTTTCGGACACTCTCAAACAGTCAGCCACAGACGGAACAGTAAAACGACGGTGCCTCGCGTTGGTCTTTTTGCTGCACAGACCCCCAAGCATTTCCCTATACGCCAATCCTTGATGCACATGAAAAGGCCTTCGCGATCAGTCGCTCTGATTTCACGGATGATGCTGCAATTGCCGAATGGCAAAGTATCGCTGTCCGCATCATCGAAGGATCGGCGGACAATACAAAGCTTACCGGGCAAAGGATATCGAAATGGCTGACAAACGCCTGCGGCAAGACCACGTCTCGTTTCCCGACATTCGTACTGGCAATGGCTATGACGTCCATTCCTTTGAACCCGGCGATCATGTGACGCTGTGCGGTGTGAAAATTCCCCACGAAGCGAAACTCAATGGCCACTCGGACGCCGATGTTGGACTTCATGCACTGACCGACGCCCTGCTTGCGACGCGAGGAGCGGGTGATATCGGCACGCATTTCCCCCTTCCGACCCACAATGGAAAGGCGCTGCGTCCCGCATCTTTATCGAACATGCTGCCAATATCGTGCGTGAAGCTGGCGGTCGTATCGCCAATGTCGACGTGACCTTTATCAGCGAAGCACCGAAGATCGGCCCACATCGTGCAGCAATGACGGAAGCTCTTTGCGACATGCTGGGAATTGCCGCCGATCGCGTTTCCATTAAAGCCACAACCAACGAAAAACTTGGCTTCGTCGGACGCCGTGAAGGTATCGCTGCCATTGCAACGGCAACCGTCATCTATCCCGGCGAGGTTCCCGAATGAGCGCGCTCATCGCAGAAGACAAAGCTATTGCCGTGCTGGAAGCCTGCCGCAAGGCCGGTGTAATGATCGCAATGGCCGAGTCTTGCACAGGCGGGCTTATAGCTGGATCTCTGACCGACATCGCCGGTTCGTCCGATGTCGTGGATCGCGGCTTCGTTACTTATTCCAACGAAGCGAAAGCCGAAATGATCGGTGTTCCGATGGAATTGATCAATCGCGTTGGCGCTGTCTCGAAAGAAGTGGCGCTTTCCATGGCTGAAGGGGCACTTTTTCGCTCCCGCGCCGGTGTAACGGTGGCGGTTACGGGCGTTGCGGGGGCGGGCGGCGGTTCCGATGAAAAACCTGTCGGTCTCGTGCACATCGCATCGGCGCGACAAGGCCACCCGCCCCTTCATCGCGAATACCATTTCGGTCCAAAAACCAGAGCCGAAATCCGACACGCGACGGTTCTCGCCGCACTGGACCTCGTTCTGGAAAACCTTCGATAGTCTGAAGCATATACTTTTATTCGTCGTGCCCTATCCTTGTCTTTGATCAGACAAGGAGAAGATGGCGATGCGTTTCGATGGTAAGGTGGCAATCGTTACAGGTGGGGCAAGTGGCATCGGCGAAGCGACTGTTCGGGCTTTTATTCGCGAGGGAGCGAATGTCGTTATCGCGGATTATTCGGAGCATGGCCAGCAACTGGCCAACGAGCTTGCAGGCGGCACCGAACGGGCAATATTCGTCAAAACCGATGTAACCGATACGAAAGCCGTGCAGGCGTTAATTGCAAAAACCGTCGAAACCTATGGTCGCCTCGACATCATGTTCGCCAACGCAGGCATCGCTGCAGATGGCCCGATAGATGAGCTGGATGAAACTGCATGGCAGAAAACCATCGATATTAACCTCACCGGCGTCTATCTTTTGCGATAAATACGCTATCGATCAAATGCGCTCGCAAGGCGGCGGAGTGATCGTAAACTGCGGCTCAATTCACAGTCATGTCGGCAAATCAGGCGTGACCGCTTATGCAGCAGCAAAGGGCGGCGTAAAACTGCTGACACAGACACTTGCCATTGAATACGGCGCGCAGAACATCCGGGTGAACGCGGTTTGTCCCGGCTATATCGATACGCCGCTTCTCAAGGATATACCCGACGACAAGAAACGGGCTCTAGTAGCCCTGCATCCTATAGGTCGTCTCGGTCGCGCCGAAGAAGTAGCCAGCGTCGTGCTTTTTCTGGCAAGCGACGAATCTTCCTTCGTCACGGGAGCATCCATATTGGTCGATGGCGGCTATACGGCGCAGTAAAAGCACATCCTGAAAAGTGTGAAACGGTTTTCAGGATGTGCGTGAAAAGAAAAATTAGAGCCCCGGATAACCGGGGCTTTTCTCAGGTTAGTCCGTATATCTGGTCGGCCCGCTTCTCAAACGCTTCGGAAAATTTTTTGAAAGCGAGATCGAACATCGTTCCCATGAGAAGACCGAGGGTACGGCTCTTGAACTCATAATCGATGAAAAATTCGACATCGCACTCACTTCCGTCTCCCACCGGCTTGAAGGTCCAGCGGTTGTCGAGATAGCGAAACGGCCCGTCGAGATATTTTACATCAATGACGTTTTCCTCGGGCTTCAGCAGCACCTGACTGGTGAATGTCTCACGGATAAGCTTGTAACCAACTGTCATGTCGGCAATGAGAAGAGACTTCCCGTCACGCTCCTTGCGGGAGCGAACAGACAAGGCCTCGCACATTGGCAGAAACTGCGGATATTTCTCGACATCCGCAACGAGACCGAACATTTGCTCTGCCCGGTGATGTACCCGCCTGACGGTTGTAAACTGCGGCATTTCCTGTCTTAGGCCCGTGCAGCGATCTGCGCCTCACGCGCGGCTCTCAGCTTCGCGAAATCGTCGCCAGCGTGATGCGATGAACGCGTCAGCGGACTGGATGCAACCAGCAGGAAGCCCTTCGTCCGACCAATCGTCTCGAACGACTTGAATTCGTCGGGTGTCACGAAGCGAATGACAGGATGATGCTTGCGGGTCGGCTGGAGATATTGGCCGATGGTCATAAAATCCACATCAGCCGAACGCAGATCGTCCATCAACTGAAGGATTTCGTTCCGCTCTTCGCCAAGACCGACCATGATACCAGATTTGGTGAAAATGGTTGGGTCCAGTTCCTTGACGCGCTGCAGCAGACGGATCGAATGGAAATAACGCGCGCCGGGACGAACCTTCAGATAACGCGACGGCACAGTTTCCAGATTGTGGTTGAACACGTCGGGACGGGCTTTGACCACGACTTCAAGAGCACCTTCCTTGCGCAGGAAATCCGGCGTCAGGATTTCAATCGTGGTAGCAGGAGTAGCTTCGCGGATCGCCTGAATGACCTCAGCAAAATGCTGCGCACCACCATCGGCAAGATCGTCGCGATCCACCGATGTAATAACCACATGCGTCAAGCCCATCTGCTTGACCGCCTTGGCCACATTCTCTGGTTCGTTAGGATCGAGCGCAGTCGGGATACCGGTCGAGACGTTACAGAAAGCACAGGCACGCGTGCAGATCTCGCCCATAATCATGAAGGTCGCGTGCTTCTTTTCCCAGCACTCGCCGATGTTCGGACAACCTGCCTCTTCGCAAACCGTGACCAGCTTGTTTGAGCGAACGATATCGCGCGTTTCGCTGTAGCCGCGTGAGACAGGAGCCTTGACACGAATCCACTCGGGCTTCTTCAGGACAACATTGTCCGGACGATGCGCCTTCTCGGGATGCCGCTCACGCTTGCCTTGGTTCACCAGATCGAGAACTGTAACCATGCTTTTTCCTGCCTTATCCGAAGCATTTTCATGAATGGACCTGAAATGCTCCCAAATTCGGTTCGGTCCTAATCCCTGCCCTCAACCCTGTCAACTTGAGCGATTTGCTACTCATCGCCGCGCCGCCAGTCCAAGAGCCCGGAAAACTAATGCCCATATCAGGCCAAATACCAAGCCTGCAGCGCCGAGCGCCAATGTGAGCACCCAGACACCATACCAACCGGTTATGGCCCTCCGTTGACCGATATGGTGTTGCCGCCAAGAACACTCAAGGTGCCGGCTGCAAACCCCAGCACCAGTCCTCCAACAGTACACCACTTAATGATCGGCCGGGCGGCACGCCGCCATGGCCCTCCGTTCTCGATCAGCGGAATGAGCGTCCCTCCGTATTATGCGTTCAGCACACGACCATACGCATCCAGAACGCTTTCCTTCATCATCTCGGAAAGGGTCGGGTGCGGGAAGACCGAATGCATCAGCTCTTCCTCAGTCGTTTCAAGGTTCATGGCGATCACGAAACCCCGGATGAGTTCAGTCACTTCCGCACCGACCATATGGGCACCAAGCAGCTGTCCCGTCTTCTTGTCGAAGATGGTCTTAACCAGCCCCTGATCTTCACCGAGCGCAATCGCCTTGCCATTTGCGGCAAACGAATAGCGACCAACGCGGATATCGTAGCCCTTTTCCTTGGCTTTTGCTTCGGTCAGACCAACGGAAGCGACCTGCGGGTTACAGTAGGTGCAGCCCGGAATCATGTTCTTGTCGAGCGGATGAACGTTCGGAAGGCCTGCAATCTTCTCGATACAGATAACACCCTCATGCTCGGCCTTGTGCGCAAGCATTGGCGGACCAGCAACGTCGCCGATAGCATAGATGCCAGCAACATTGGTCTTGCCATATCCATCAATGACGACGCATCCACGGTCTGTTTTCACACCGAGTGCTTCAAGGCCAAGATTTTCGATATTACCCTGAACGCCAACTGCCGAGATCATACGGTCCACGGTCAACGACTGCGTCTTGCCGTCCTTGGTCTCGATATGGGCGGTCACATTATTTGCAACCTTCTCGACCTTGGTAACCTTGGCATCGGTAATGATCTTCAGGCCACGCTTTTCAAGCTGTTTGCGCGCGAGTGCGGAAATCTCCGCATCTTCAACCGGCATGATCTGCGGCATCAATTCCACGACCGTCACGTCAACGCCCATGTCATTGTAGAAAGAGGCAAACTCGATACCAATCGCACCCGACCCCATAACCAGCATGGACTTTGGCAGTTCCTGTGGAACCATTGCTTCGAAATAGGTCCAGATCAGCTTGCCATCCGGCTCAATGCCCGGCAAAGAACGCGGACGTGCGCCAGTGGCGACGATAACGTGCTTCGCCTTGTAGGTGCCCTCGCCCAGAACGCCCTTCGGAACAGGGTTCTGCGGTTGCATCGGCTGCTTTGACGACTTGCCGACCGAAATCTCAACCGGATTGTTGCCCGAAGCAGCCTTTACAAGCTTTTGCCTCGCCCCAGATCACGTCGATCTTGTTCTTCTTCATCAGGAAGCCGACGCCGCCGTTAAGACGTGCGGACACACCGCGCGACCGCTGTACCACAGCCGTCACATCAGGTGTGATCGTTCCTTCCAGCTTCAGGCCGTAATCCTTGGCGTGTTCGCCAAAATGCAGGATTTCAGCCGAGCGCAAAAGCGCCTTGGTCGGAATACAGCCCCAGTTGAGGCAAATGCCACCCAGATGTTCACGCTCAACGATAGCCGTCTTCAGGCCAAGCTGCGCAGCGCGGATTGCGGTAACATAACCACCCGGGCCCGAGCCGATAACAATAACGTCGTAAATGTCGGCCATATTGTCCTGCCTTTGCTCAGTTCACTTCTCGGGTGAGCAGCACCCAGTCGTGTCTTTTGTCCTGCCCAATGCGTTCTATCGCTTCGAGCCGCTCAATTTCCTTGAAACCATGGGCGCCGTAAAGGGAAAGCGCCACATCGTTGTGGCTTTCGGTTATCAGGCTGATTGCCGGATTACCGTTCCGGTACGCTAGGTCGATCTCGTTGGCGACGAGTGCACGGCCAATACCTTTGCCGCGAAACTCCCGATAAACGCCAACACTATCTATAAAACGGTTGCCAATGACCTTGCGCTGCATCGCGATCAGCTGATCCGTAACCGGATGTTTTTCAGGCAGATCGTTGAAACTTTCGTCCACAGTAAAGCCGATAGAAAGCCCAGCAATATCGCCGGCCCATTCGGCTATGGTCGCGCTCTGCCAGCCTTCGCTCCCGTCAGCGCGCATATACTGCCGACCGCGTTCCATGGCCGTTTCGGTTCGCCCGTCAAGAACGGCCCCGTACCAGAGCCAAGATGCAAAACCGTGCGAAGAGATATCGACAAGAATAGCGATCTCTGCGGCTTCACGGCGTTCAGCCGGGCGTAGGTTCGGTTGTCCAGCCATTCAAAACCTCAGGCGTCGAGTTCAGCAGAACGCGACGCCCTTGAAGTTGATCAATCAGACCAGCATACCCATCGGGTTTTCGATGTGACGCTTGAAGGCCTGTGCAAGTTCAGCAGCCAACGCGCCGTCGACGGCACGGTGATCGGTTGAAAGGGTTACAGACATAACGGTCGCAACCTTGATTTCACCGTTCCTAACCACTGCACGCTGTTCACCTGCGCCGATTGCGAAAATGGTCGCATGCGGCGGATTGATGATCGCGGCAAAGTCCTTCACGCCAAACATGCCAAGGTTGGACACGGAGGTCGAACCGCCCTGATATTCTTCAGGCTTCAGCTTGCGATCACGCGCACGCGCTTGGCAAGGTCCTTCATCTCATTGGAGATAGCGGACAGCGTCTTCGAGTCCGACTGACGCACGATTGGTGTAATCAGACCGCCCGGAATGGAGACTGCAACGCCGACATCAGCACGCTTGTGCTTAACCATACCGCCTTCAGTCCGGAGACATTGGCTTCAGGAATGTCACGCAGTGCAAGAGCAACAGCCTTGATCACCAGATCGTTGACAGAAAGCTTGTAGGCCGGAACCTCACCCTTTTCAGTCTTGATCATCGGTGCAGCTGCATTGATCTGCGAACGCAGAGCCAGAAGTGCATCCAGTTCGCAATCAATCGTCAGATAGAAATGCGGAACAGTCTGCTTCGATTCCACCAGACGGCGGGCAATGGTTTTGCGCATACCATCGTGAGGAACGATCTCGTAGGTGCCTTCCTCAAAGAGCTTGAGAACGGTTTCATCCGACATCGGCTTCGGTGCGGCAGCAGCGGCGGCTTCCGCCTTCGGCGCAGCAGCCTTGGCACCACCGGAAGCCAGAGCAGCTTCCACATCGCGCTGAACGACACGGCCGTGCGGACCGGTACCCTTCACAGCGGCGATATCGACACCGGATTCCTTGGCGATACGGCGTGCAAGCGGTGACGCAAACACGCGGTCACCCTTATTCGCAGCTGCGGGCCGCTCTGCCTTGGCTGGTGCAGGCACCGCTGCAGGAGCTGCGGCTGGCTTCGGCTCTTCCTTGGGAGCCTCGACCTTTGCTTCTGTCTTCGGAGCAGAAGTCGCGCCCTTTGCTGCAGCCGCCACGTCCTCGCCTTCTTCGGCGAGGATAGCGATCAGCGCATTGACCTTGACGCCTTCGGAGCCAGCGGGAACCACGAGCTTGGCAATCGTGCCTTCGTCTACAGCTTCCACTTCCATCGTGGCCTTGTCGGTCTCGATTTCAGCAATAACATCGCCGGGAGCGATCTTGTCGCCTTCCTTGACCAGCCATTTCGACAAGTTGCCTTCTTCCATCGTCGGAGAAAGCGCTGGCATGGTGATATTGATCGGCATGTCCAGACCCTTTCGTTACGCGGTATAGGTAACGGCTTTCACCGCTTCGACCACTTCGGCGACAGTCGGCAGCGCCAGCTTTTCCAGATTTGCCGCATAAGGCATCGGAACATCCTTACCAGCAATGGTCAGGATCGGCGCATCGAGATAATCGAAAGCCTGCTGCATGACGCGGGTGGCGATTTCCGTACCAACGGACGATTGCGGGAAACCTTCTTCCACAGTCACCAGTCGGCCAGTCTTCTTGACTGATTCGACGACAGTCGGAATATCCATCGGGCGGATCGTGCGCAGATCGATGATTTCAACATCGATACCCTGCTGGGCCAGCTCTTCAGCCGCCTTGACGGCGTAGGTCATGCCGATACCGAACGAAACAATGGTGGCGTCCTTGCCCCTGCTTGTGAATGCGGGCCTTGCCAATCGGCAGCACGAAATCGTCAAGCTTCGGCACATCGAAATGATGACCGTACAGGATTTCGTTTTCGAGGAAGATCACCGGATTCGGATCGCGAATGGCAGCCTTCAGCAAGCCCTTGGCGTCGGCTGCCGTGTACGGCATGACGACCTTGAGACCCGGAATGTGGCTGTACCGGGCCGCATAGCACTGCGAGTGCTGGGCAGCAACACGCGCAGCCGCACCGGACGGACCACGGAAGACCATCGGAGCGCCCATCTGTCCGCCGGACATATAAAGCGTCTTGGCAGCAGAGTTCACGATCTGGTCGATTGCCTGCATGGCAAAGTTGAAGGTCATGAACTCAACGATCGGACGCAGACCTGCAAAAGCAGCCCCTACACCTACACCGGCGAAACCATGTTCGGTGATCGGGGTATCGACAACGCGCTTGGAACCGAATTCGTCGAGAAGTCCCTGCGTTACCTTGTAAGCGCCCTGATATTCGGCAACTTCTTCACCCATAACGAAAACGCTCGGGTCGCGGCGCATTTCTTCGGCCATCGCATCACGAAGCGCTTCACGAACGGTCGTAGAAACCATTTCGGTGCCAGCCGGAATGTCCGGGTCGGACGCGACTTCGAGTGCTGGCGCCTTCGGAGCAGCCGGAACAGAATCAGCCTTCTTTTCTTCGGCTTTTGGCTCTTCCTTGGCTTCGCTCGATGGTGTCTCAGCTTTGGCCGCCGGAGCAGAACCGATATCGGAAGCGCTTTCACCGTCACCGAGAAGCACGGCAATCGGCGTATTGACCTTCACGCCTTCGGTGCCTTCATCGACAAGAATTTTGCCGATCGTGCCTTCATCGACAGCTTCGACTTCCATCGTCGCCTTGTCGGTTTCAATTTCGGCGATCACATCGCCGGACGTAACCTTGTCGCCTTCTTTCTTCAGCCATTTGGAGAGCTTGCCCTCTTCCATGGTTGGGGAAAGTGCGGGCATGAGAATTTCTACGGGCATGACAACACCTTCCGGAATTAGAGCAGAATATCCGTGTAGAGCTCGGATGCATCCGGCTCCGGATCGTTTTGAGCGAAATCAGCAGAATCAGCGACAATGTCGCGGACATCCTTGTCGATTTCCTTCAGCTCTTCCTCCGTTGCCCAACCCTTGTCGATCAGACGCTGCTTGACCTGTTCGATCGGATCATGCTCGGAGCGCATCTTCTGCACTTCTTCCTTCGAGCGATACTTTGCCGGATCCGACATGGAGTGACCGCGGTAACGATAGGTCTGCATGTCGAGAATGATCGGCCCCTTGCCGGAACGCGTCCACTCCACGGCCAGATCGGCAGCAGCCTTGACCGCACGAACGTCCATGCCATCCACCGATACCCGGAATATTGAAAGAGAGACCGCGCTTCGAGAAGTCCGTTTCTGCGGACGAGCGCGAAACCGATGTGCCCATGGCGTAGCGGTTGTTCTCGATGATGTACACTACCGGCAGCTTCCATAGCGATGCCATGTTGAAGCTTTCGTAGACCTGACCCTGATTGGAAGCGCCATCGCCGAAATAGGTCAGCGTTACATTGTCGTTGTCGCGATAGCGATTCGCGAATGCGAGGCCTGTGCCGAGCGAAACCTGCGCACCGACGATACCATGACCGCCGTAGAAGTTCTTCTCTTTGGAGAACATGTGCATGGAGCCGCCCTTGCCCTTGAAAGGCCGCTGCGACGTCCGGTCAGTTCAGCCATCACGCCGCGCGCGCTCATGCCCGCTGCAAGCATATGACCATGATCGCGATAGGCGGTGATAACCTGATCACCTTCCTTCAGCGCCATCTGCATGCCGACCACTACGGCCTCCCTCGCCGATATAAAGGTGGCAGAAACCACCAATGAAGCCCATGCCATAAAGCTGGCCGGCTTTTTCTTCGAAACGCCGGATCAACAGCATTTCGCGATAAGCGTCCAGCTCCTGCTTCTTGTCGAAGTTCACAGGTGCAGGTGCCTTGGGTGCAGTCACAGAAGACGCCTGCGTTTTGCTAGCAGGCGACTTTTTAGCCCTCGGTGCCATATCTCGCTCCCTAAATTGTCGTTCTATTGTGACGTTATACGGGCATATCACAAGATACAATATGCGCCCAGAGCATAGCTGCTATGTCGCCAAGCCCTTAAAAACATATCACAAAAAGACAATTAACCGGATTTCAGTTAATTTGAACGGTCTTCCCCGAGGTGATAATTGTCACTTCATCGGGATGGGAGAGATTAAGCGCTCTGCGTGCCTGCTCGTCAAGCATATCCTTCTCGATGGAACCGTCGCGCAAAAGCGTGACTCGTTTTTCGAGCGCGTTGCGATCTGCCGTCACCTGTTCGAGCTGCTTGGCCAGAAGGCTTTTCTGCTCTTCCAGCTGGATACGGGAGTAGAGACCATATTCGCCGTGATAGGCGTGAAAGCCGAAGTAACTCAGAAATGCAGCCGTCAGAATGGGCAATACAAAACGCCCACGGATCGATTTACGTTTCTGCTTGGTCCACATTTCGGCTTCCTTCCCGGATATTCGGTGCCACAACGAATCCTGCGAAGGGCGTCAATCCGAATTCCACCATCAAGCATTATTTTGCTTAACAGAGATTTACCAAGAACCGATGTCAGGAGCGGTCGGGACTAGTTTTAGTAACAGCTGGAAGAAGCGAACCTCGCCCAAACATTCAAACCCCTCAGGGAATCAAGAGCGGCTCATCATAAAGACGAGCCGCTCATTCAGATTGATAAAATGTTTGACAGGATCAAACATCTACAATTGTGGAAAACCCGCCCATGATCATGCGCTTGCCATCGAATGGCATCTGGTCACCCATCGCCTTCATACGCGGATCCTCATCATCTTGCTATTTGCAGCATCACGGGTTGCCTTGTCGGGATATTCGAACCCAGAGAAAACAACCTCCTCGTCGGCCTCAGCCTTAACCGCACGTCGAAAATCGGTGACCTTACCATCCGGCACATCATCCCCCATGCTTCGACCATACGCGTCACGCCAAACTCCTTGAATAATACAGCAGCTTCGGCGGCATGCTTGCGATAGAGTTCCTTGTTCGCCTTGGGGACGGCGACAACAAATCCTTCGATATAAGCCATTTTTCTCTCTCCCGTTGTTAACTCCCTCACGGCTTCATCATCTGAATTCCAAGCCGCTGCCTCATCAGCTCAAACACCAATGCAATAACATTGATATCAATATAACTGCATTCGGTCAAATGCGGAGCATTGGAAGTCATATAGGGCGAAAACGAAAAAAGGCGGACCGAAGCCCGCCTTTTATCAGTCTCAGAGAAAAATCAGAGGAACTTCAGTGCGCTGCGGCCTGCATAGCGGGCCTGCTTGCCAAGTTCTTCCTCGATACGAATAAGCTGATTGTACTTGGCCGTACGGTCCGAACGGGCCAGCGAGCCAGTCTTGATCTGACCACAGTTGGTAGCAACCGCGAGATCCGCAATCGTCGAATCCTCGGTTTCACCCGAACGATGCGACATGACGGCAGTATAGCCAGCCTTATGAGCCGTTTCGACCGCGTCGAGCGTTTCAGACAGCGATCCGATCTGGTTGACCTTGACGAGAATCGAGTTGGCAACGCCCATACGAATACCGTCACGGAGACGAGCGGAATTGGTGACGAACAGGTCGTCACCAACGAGCTGGCACTTGTCGCCAATAAGATCGGTCAGGTACTTCCAACCTTCCCAGTCATCTTCAGCCATACCATCTTCGATAGTGACAATAGGATAGTCGCTGGCGAGCTTGGCGAGATACTTGGCCTGAGCCTTTGGATCGCGCGTCTTGCGTTCGCCTTCATAGACGTAATTACCATCCTCGAAGAATTCGGTCGCAGCACAGTCGAGGCCAAGAGCAATATCTTCACCCGGCTTGAAACCGGCCTTTTCGATCGATTCCATAATGAAGTCGAGCGCAGCCCGGGCATTCTTCAGATTAGGAGCAAAGCCGCCTTCATCGCCAACATTGGTGTTGTGACCGGCATCCTTCAGACGCTTTTGAGGGTATGGAAAACTTCCGAGCCATAACGAACAGCTTCACGAACGGACGAAGCCCCCACTGGTAGAATCATGAATTCACGGAAATCAATCGGATTATCAGCATGTGCACCGCCATTGATGATATTCATCATGGGGACCGGCAGAACATGGGCGTTTGCGCCACCGACGTAGCGGTAAAGTGGGAGACCGGTTGCCTGAGCCGCAGCCTTGGCAACTGCAAGCGAAACACCCAGAATTGCGTTGGCACCGATGTTGCCCTTGTTGGCCGACCCGTCAAGCTCGATCATCGTCTGGTCGATAAGCAGCTGGCTTTCCGCATCCATGCCCGCAATAGCGTCAAAAATCTTGCCATTGACAGCTTCGACGGCCTTTTCCACACCCTTGCCGAGATAACGGCTGCCACCGTCACGCAATTCTACAGCTTCATGCGCGCCAGTCGACGCGCCAGACGGAACCGCAGCACGTCCGAAAGAGCCGTCTTCAAGCACAACGTCCACTTCGACGGTCGGGTTGCCGCGGCTGTCGAGGATTTCGCGGCCGACGATGTCGATGATTGCAGTCATAGGAACCAGTCCTTCCCTATAGATTGCCCCGCCAGATGTGCGAGGCGCTTAACAAATCCGATGCGGCCATTTCTTAGCGCATAATCCTGAAACTTTGCAGACATTTCAGAAAAGATTATGCACCGGGCCAATTTTTAAGCCCTAACCGCAAAAAAAAAAGCGGCGAGAATGGCTTAGCGAAAAAAAAAGGCGGAGGAAAATCCCCGCCTTTTTAAATTCTCCGAGAACTGTTTAAAGCCCTTTCGCGATACGATCGAAAGCCATCAGCTTTTCGAGGAGGGCGGGCATTTTATCCACCGGCACCATATTCGGACCATCGGATGGGGCATTGTCCGGATCCTGATGCGTTTCGATGAAGAGCCCGGCAACGCCAACGGCTACAGCTGCGCGTGCCAGTGTCTCAACGAACTCGCGCTGACCACCCGACGAACCACCTTGCCCGCCGCCCGGCTGCTGTACTGAGTGAGTCGCATCGAACACAACCGGTGAACCAAGGCCTGCCATGATCGGCAAGGAACGCATATCGGAAACGAGCGTATTATAGCCAAACGAAACACCGCGTTCGGTCGCCAGCACATTCGGATTACCACTTTCCGTAATCTTGGACAGAACATTCTTCATGTCCCACGGCGCCAGAAACTGGCCCTTCTTGACATTCACGACACGTCCCGTCTTTGCGGCAGCAATCAGCAGATCGGTCTGGCGGCAGAGAAATGCCGGAATTTGCAGGACATCGACCACAGGAGCAACTGCGGCGCACTGCTCTTCAGTGTGGATATCCGTCAGCACCGGAAAGCCGAACTCCTTCTTGAGATCCGCAAAAACTTCCATTGCCTTTTCGAGGCCGATTCCACGTTCAGCCTTCAAGGATGTGCGATTGGCCTTGTCGAAGCTGGACTTGTAGACGAGGCCAATGCCGAGTTTATCGGTCATCTCCTTGAGGCGGCCTGCCATATCGAAAGCGTGTTCACGCGTTTCCATCTGGCACGGGCCCGCTATCAGGGCAAACGGCGCACTGTTTGAAAAAGTAACGTTTCCGATTTTTACGGATGAATTGGCAGTCGCCATGACGTGAACCTCGATATTGAATGCCTTGCAGGCACCTTATCTGGCGTAAAGGTGGGTCGAAAACAAGACCACGGCCTGAAAGCGGAAATGAAAACGCGCCCCGAAAGGCGCGTTAGAGTTTTAGACCAGACGGCTCTGCTCGATTGCCGCTTCGATGAAGGAAGCAAACAGCGGATGCGGTTCGAACGGTCGGGACTTCAGTTCAGGGTGGTACTGAACGCCGATGAACCAAGGGTGGTCAGGATATTCGACTGTTTCCGGCAGAACACCATCCGGTGACATGCCTGCAAAGTTCAGTCCGGCAGATTCCAGACGTTCCTTGTAGTCGATATTGACTTCATAGCGATGACGATGGCGCTCGGAAATATCGGTCGATCCGTAGATTTCCGCAATCTTTGAGCCCGACTTCAACGCTGCTTCATATGCACCAAGGCGCATTGTACCGCCAAGATCACCAGCCGAAGCGCGCTTCTCGAGCATATTGCCCTTCAGCCACTCGGTCATGAGACCGACAACCGGCTCCTTAGTCGGACCGAACTCGGTAGAAGATGCGTTTTCGATACCAACGAGATTACGTGCTGCTTCAATGCAAGCCATTTGCATGCCAAAGCAGATACCGAAGTAAGGAACCTTGCGTTCGCGAGCGAACTTCGCTGCAAGAATCTTGCCTTCCGCGCCACGTTCGCCGAAACCGCCCGGCACCAGAATGCCATGAACCTTTTCCAGATATGGGGCCGGATCTTCGCTTTCGAAGACTTCAGCCTCGATCCAGTCGAGATTGACTTTTACCTTGTTGGCAAGACCACCATGATAGAGCGCTTCGATCAGCGACTTATAGGCATCTTTAAGGCCGGTATATTTGCCGACGATGGCGATGGTCACTTCGCCTTCCGGATTGTGGAGGCGGTTGGAGACCTCTTCCCAGCGGTCCATACGGGGCTTCGGAGCCGGATCGATACCGAATGCCGACAGAACTTCCGAATCAAGGCCTTCCTTATGGTAGGCAATCGGCACATCGTAGATCGTTGCTACGTCGAGCGCCTGAATGACCGCGCTTTCGCGGACATTACAGAACAACGACAGCTTGCGACGTTCTGATTCCGGAATCTCACGATCGGCGCGGACCAGAAGGATATCTGGAGCAATACCGATAGAGCGCAGCTCCTTGACCGAATGCTGGGTCGGCTTGGTCTTCAGTTCACCAGCTGCCGGAATATACGGCATCAAGGTCAGATGGATATAAACTGCCGTTCCGCGCGGCAGTTCATTTGCCGCTGCTGACGGATCGCTTCGAGGAACGGCATGGCTTCGATGTCGCCAACCGTGCCGCCGATTTCGCAAAGAACGAAATCATAGTCTTCGTTGCCTTCAAGGACGAAGTTCTTGATCTCGTCGGTCACATGCGGAATGACCTGAACCGTCGCACCGAGATAATCGCCGCGGCGTTCCTTTTCGATGATGTTCCGATAGATGCGGCCGGTCGTGATGTTGTCCTGCTGGTTGGCAGGACGACCGGTGAACCGCTCGTAATGGCCCAGATCAAGGTCGGTTTCGGCACCATCGTCAGTGACGAACACCTCACCATGCTGGTAAGGCGACATCGTGCCGGGATCGACATTCAGATAAGGGTCGAGTTTACGGATACGCACGCGGTAACCACGTGCCTGAAGGAGTGCAGCCAGTGCTGCGGCAGCTATGCCTTTCCAAGGGAAGAAACCACGCCGCCAGTGATGAATACATATCGCGCCATGGGCTTATCTCGTTAGACTTTCTTGATTGATTCCGCCACAAAAAAATGCACCCCGGCAGTGTTTTTTCACCGAAGCCGGGCGGTAATCGTCGTTGCACAAAGAAAAACCGGAGCCAGAAACCCCGGAGCGAATACGTCTGTACTCTCTAGCGCCCCTATTCACATAAAGCCATGTCGAAGCTCGAAATCCACAGCTTCCACCTACCAGAATAGCCATTGGCACAAAAGAAAAGGCCGAGCCCATAAGCCCGGCCACATTCACATAGTCATTTACAGATCAGAGAACAACTACTTCGGTACCCAGACCGACGCGCTCATAAAGATCCATCACATCCTCATTGATCATGCGGAAGCAGCCGTTTGGAAGCCGAGCTACCGATAGTCCATGGCTGTACCGTGCCATGAATGCGGATGTAGGTGTCCTTGTTGCCCTGAAACAAGTACAGAGCGCGCGAACCAAGTGGATTGCCCGGACCACCATCCATACCGTTCTTGAAACGACCATAGTGAGCCGGATCACGCTCGATCATTTCCTTGGTCGGAATCCAGCGCGGCCACTCCCGCTTCGCATTGATTGTTCCAGTGCCCTTGAATTCCAATCCCTGCTTGCCGACAGCGATGCCATAACGGCGAGCAGTCGTCGACGTTTCAACAAGGTAAAGGAAACGCTGCTTCGGGTCGATCACGATGGTACCGGGCTTATAGCCGGTAAAAGCCACTTCCTGCGCCCGGAACTTCGGATCGATGTTGTACTTGTTGGCCTTAACTGCATTGCCGCTCTTGGAAGCCTTTTTCTTCTTCGGCTTTTCAGGATTGGCCTTGGCATCGCTTGAGAGAGCAACTTGCTGAACAGACGCAACAGCTTCATTGAGCTGCGCTTCAGCGCTTACCGGCGAAGTTGCAAATGCAGGAGCGGTCGCTCCGATGCAGAGAGTTGCAATACCTGCCATCAAAATACGGCGTGAAAACATGTTCGGTTCCCGAAAATTCAAGCACAAAGGGAAAAATGTCTGCCGCATTAATTGCGACCAGACTTTCGCTTTCCTTACTGCAAAGCGATCCGGTTCTCAATTCGTTGCCATCGTTCTGCAATGCGATTCGCGGCAGCGTATTGCCTAGCTGCAACACTTTGCAGTCTCATGATTAACAAAAGAAAACCGGCCACAAGGGCCGGTTTCGCATTCTGTTCACTTTGCTCGGCCTTTTACTGCGAGCTAGGAACCGGGTTGGCCGGGGTTTCCGGAACAACCGGAGCCTGCGGCTGGGTAGCGTCGGGCTGTGTTGCCGGTGCTGTAGCACCGGGCTGCAGGTGCAGTCTGATTGGCGTCAGGACGCGAAGACTCGCCACCCAGCTGATTGAGGATACCGCCGCCATTGCCGCCTGCCGGAGCTGACTGACTGCCGGTTGCCGCCGGGATACGGTTGAGAATGTCGGTCGGCTTTTCGCCGTAGCGTGCCATGATGCCGAGAATAAGCGAGGTCGCGAAGAAACCGATCGCGAGAATGGCTGTCGTGCGGGTCAGCGCGTTGGCTGCGCCGCGAGCCGTCATGAACCCCGAACCACCGCCAATGCCAAGGCCACCGCCTTCCGAACGCTGGATAAGCACAACGCCGACAAGCGCCAGCACGATCAACAAATGAATGACAATGATTACGGTCTGCATGGGTTACGGTCTTTATATCCCTAAAACTAGAGCGGCTCTTTACACGCTATTGTCCGATAATCCAAGCCCCGAGACCAAGATAGACAGACGTGATGTGCCGGTTACAAATTACGATAGGTTTCGCATATGGCGAGAAAATCGTTCGCCTTCAAGCTCGCACCGCCAACAAGCGCACCATCAACATCCGCGACGCCGAGCAATTCCAATGCGTTTGAAGGCTTGACCGAACCGCCGTAGAGCAGCCGAAGATGTGCGCCTTTCGTGCCGAAACGTTCAATTAGCTGCTCACGCATGAAAGCATGAGCGGCACGCACGTCCTGCACTGTCGGCGTCAACCCTGTGCCGATTGCCCAAACCGGTTCGTAAGCAATGATCGTATTCTCGGCATTGACGCCATCCGGCAAAGAGCCAGCAAGCTGCTTGCCGATTACATCCAGAGTACGCTCCGCCTTGCGCTCATCGGCAGTTTCGCCGACGCAAACGATTGCAATCAGTCCGGCAGCCCATGCGGCCTCGGTCTTGGCACGAACAGTGTCATTGCTTTCATGATGGTCGGTCCGGCGTTCGGAATGACCGATTATGACATGCGTGGCGCCCGCCTCCTTAAGCATTTCTGCAGAGACATCGCCTGTATGCGCGCCAGACACTTTATGGTGAGCATCCTGACCGCCGAGACCAACAGTCTCGCCTTCGAGCGTTTCCGCCGCGCGGGAAAGAAGCGTCGCAGGTACACAAATGACGGCATCAAGCTTGCGGCCGAGATCGGAGCTCAGGCCGGCAGCAATCGCACGCAATTCGGTCAGGGACTCTCCCTTGCCATTCATCTTCCAGTTGCCAGCAACCAGCGGACGGATTCCCGGAGTCATTTCATTCTCCTCGCCTGTTCAAAACAGTAGACGCGGTCACCTCTTGAAAGCGGACCAGCGCCAAAATTTGCCACTGACTAAGCGTATTCGTGCCGCAATGCAAATGTTCTTGAGTGCCTACATGCAATGAGACCTTGCATATAGGGCTGGCTTGAGGTTATCCCCTGACTGGCTCTATCTATGAAAGCCGAGCTTAGATTTATACTTGAAGGGTTTCCAATGCTCGACAGCCTGCGTTCTGCCGCTCAATCTCGGGTCGCCAAACTTTTGCTTGGCCTGCTTGTACTGAGCTTTGCGATCTGGGGCATCTCCGATGTCTTTCGCGGCGGCCTGTCAGGCAATGCCGCTTTGACGGCTGGCGGTTCCGAAGTAAGCGCCACTGATTATCGTTTCGCCTATGAACAGCAGATGATGCGTTTGTCCCAACAGTTTCGCCAGCGTCTGACGCGCGAACAGGCAAAAACGCTCGGTGTCGAAAATCAGGTACTCGCCCAGCTCGCAGCCGGTGTGGTTCTGGATGAAGGTGCGCGCAACATGCAGCTCGGCCTTTCCAAGGACGGAATTGCTCGACTGACCGGTGAAGATCCGGCTTTCCATGACGCAAGCGGCAACTTCAATCGTGCACAGTTCGATGCAGTGCTTCGTCAATCTGGCATTCGTGCTCAGGATTATCTCGACAACCGCGCGAAAGTGGCTCGCCGCCAGCAGATCGTGGAAGCTGCAACGGACGGCATCAAGCTTCCGAATACAGCGTTGAAGGCGCTGGCTCTATATCAAGGTGAAACCCGCAGCGTTGACTATGTGACCATTCAGGCTGAAAAGGCCGATGCTGTCCCTGCCCCGTCCGAAGATGCGCTCAAGACCTATTTTGACGCGCACAAGGATGATTACAAGGCACCGGAGTACCGGAAAATAACCTATGTGAAGCTGGAGCCGACTGATATTGCAGATCCGTCTGCCGTCACGCAGGACGAAATCAACGAATATTACGAAAAGAACAAGGACCGCTTCAGCACGATCGAAAAGCGTACTATTGAGCAGTTGAGCTTTTGCCGATGACGCCGCAGCTGAAGCTGCCCAGCAGAAAATTGCCGCTGGAACAAGCTTCATCGATATCGGCAAGGAACAGGGCAAAACAGAAGACGACCTGAAGCTTGGCACGTTTGAGAAATCCGCCATTCCTGATCAGGCCGTTGCCGATGCAGCTTTTGCACTGGCAGAGAATGGCATGAGCCCGGTGGTGAAGGGTGGCTTTGGTCCGGTTATCCTGCGCGTGACGCAGATCGAACCGGCTCATGTGAAGCCACAAGCCGAAGTTGAAGGCGAAATTCGCACCACGCTTGCCAACAATATCGCAGCAAGCAGCATCAGCGGCATTCATGACTCTTATGAGCAGGACCGTTCCGACGGCGCATCTATGGCTGATGTGGCAAAGAAGCTAAGCCTCAAGTCCGTCACCGTCGAAGCCGTCGACGCCGAGGGCAACGATCCTTCTGGTAATCCTGTGCAGCTGCCAAACTCCGAAGCGCTGCTTTCCGCTGCCTTCCGGCCGACCGGGGTTTTGACAACGACGCCCTGACCATGGGCAATATCGGCTATCTCTGGTATCAGGTTGACGGTATAACTCCGGCACGCGACCGTACGCTCGACGAAATCAAGGACAAGGTTGCAGCGGCGTGGAAGGGCGAAGAAGCAGTCAAGCGCCTCAACCAGCACATAGACGATTTGAAGAAGCGTCTCGACGGCGGCGCGACACTCGACGCAATCGCTGCAGAGCTGGGCGTCGAAAAGCAGACCAAGCGTGGTATTGTCCGCACGACCAACGATGCCGATATCGGAACCGCAGCAGCGGCGCAGATTTTCCGGGGAGCAAATGGTTTCACTGGTGGCGCTGCTGCACCTTCGGACGATGCTCAGATTCTGTTCAAGGTTGTTGAAGTGACAGAACCTGCCGGAGCTGGCCCGGAAGCTATTCCGGAACAGCAGCAAAAATATCTGGCGACATCGCTCTCGGATGATGTTCTCGAACAGCTCGTCGGCGAATTGCAGAAGCAGTATCCTGTTCAGATAAACCAGACCGTCATCAACAACGCTCTGGCGTTTTAAGGACGGTGGGCATCCAAAATGGCTGATCTAAAACCCTATATCGCGAAAGCTGCATCAGGCGAGCCGCTTTCGTTTGAGGATTCCCAGAGCCGCCTTCGATATCATGATGTCAGGACAGGCAACGCCGTCGCAGATCGGCGGACTGTTGATGGCGTTGCGCGTGCGCGGTGAAACAGTACCGGAAATCGCCGGTGCCGTTGCTTCCATGCGCTCGCGTATGCTGGGAGTTTCCGCTCCCAACAATGCCATCGATATTGTTGGCACTGGTGGCGATCAGTCGGGTTCATACAATGTCTCCAGCTGCTCGGCGTTTGTTGTTGCTGGAGCTGGCGTTCCTGTAGCAAAACATGGCAACCGCGCCCTCTCCTCCCGCTCTGGTGCAGCCGATGCACTCGCCGCGCTCGGCATCAATATCGAGGCCGACGCGAGCATCATCGGTCGCAGCATCACAGAAGCTGGCCTCGGCTTCATGTTTGCACCGATGCACCATTCCGCCATGCGCCATGTCGGCCCCTCCCGCGTAGAACTCGGCACCCGCACCATCTTCAATCTGCTTGGCCCTCTCTCCAATCCGGCTAGTGTCAAGCGTCAGCTTGTGGGGGTATTCGCACCACAATGGCTTGTGCCGCTGGCTGAAGTGCTCAAGGAACTGGGTTCCGAAGCGGCCCGGGTTGTCTACGGTGACGGCCTCGACGAGATGACTACTGCGGGAACGACACAAGTTGCCGCCCTCGAAAACGGTCAAATCCGCACCTTTGAAATCACGCCGGAAGAAGTTGGATTGCGTCGTTGCGATCCGGCCGAACTGAAAGGTGGCGAGGCTTCGGTAAATGCCAAGGCTCTGCTGGGCGTGCTTGAAGGCGAGAAAAATGCCTATCGAGATATTGTCCTGCTCAATTCAGGCGCGGCACTTGTGATAGCTGGCAAGGCGAAAGATCTCAAAGAGGGCATCGCACTCGCGGCGCAATCTATCGACAGCGGTGCAGCACTTGATGTTTTGCAGAAAGTGATTGCTGTTTCGAATGACAAGGCCGCCTGACGGAAAGGATCAAGTCATGTCCACCGACATTCTGCGCAAAATCGAGGCTTACAAGCGCGAAGAAATCGCTGCTGCAAAAGCCGAGCGCACCGTCGCTGATTTGAAGGCACACGCACAGGATCAGGAAGCGCCGCGTGGTTTTCTCAAAGCGCTGGAGGCAAAACGCGCCGCCGGTGAATTCGCGCTGATTGCTGAAATCAAGAAGGCAAGCCCATCGAAGGGCTTGATCCGTGCTGATTTCGATCCGCCTGCACTTGCAAAAGCCTATGAAGCTGGTGGCGCTGCATGTCTTTCAGTGCTGACTGACACACCTTCCTTTCAGGGAGCGCCGGAATTTCTGACGGCAGCTCGCAACGCTTGCAGTCTCCCGGCACTGCGCAAGGATTTTCTGTTCGATACCTATCAGGTACACGAAGCCCGTAGTTGGGGTGCAGATTGCATTCTGATCATTCTTGCAAGCGTCGACGATGATCTTGCAACGGCGTTGGAAGAAACCGCGTTCGAGCTTGGCATGGATGCACTCATCGAAGTGCATGACGAAGCCGAGATGGAACGCGCACTAAAGCTTTCATCGCGTCTGCTCGGCGTCAACAATCGCAATTTGCGTACATTTGAGGTCGATCTGGCCGTTTCGGAACGGCTGTCGAAGATGGCGCCAGCCGATCGCGTTCTGGTCGGTGAAAGCGGCATATTCACACACGAAGATTGCCTGCGTCTGAAAAAGTCTGGAATCGGGACATTCCTCATCGGAGAGAGCCTCATGCGGCAGGCCGATGTTGCAGCAGCTACCCGTGAACTGCTGTCTGGCAAGGCTTGACTGATGATGTCCAAACTCACCCATATTGACCAGACCGGCGCTGCCAATATGGTGGATGTTGGTGCCAAGGACGAGACTGAACGACAGGCTGTGGCCGAAGGCTCGGTCAGAATGAAGCCGGAAACGCTGTCGCTCATTCTGGAAGGCAACGCTGCTAAGGGTGACGTCATTGGCGCCGCGCGTCTGGCTGGCATCATGGCGGCTAAAAGGACCGCCGATCTGATTCCCCTCTGCCATCCACTGATGCTGACCAAAGTAGCTGTCGAAATCGAGCCGGATCAGACATTGCCCGGTTTTCGCGTTCGTGCGCTGGCCAAGCTCAAGGGGCGCACCGGCGTGGAAATGGAAGCCCTCACCGCCGTTTCTGTCACATGTCTTACGATCTATGACATGGCCAAAGCCGTCGACAAACATATGGAGATCGGCGGCATCCGCGTTACCGAAAAGAGCGGCGGTAAATCAGGTGACTGGACAGCATAAACCGCTAGACTTTGCTCTGGATCAACTCATCTGGACAGATTCTGTGGTCTAGACGGGTCAACAATTCAGTTCGAGAGGAAACGCCATGTCCCTTCTCCCGGTCGATGAAGCACTGGCCCGCATCCTGAAATCCGCAGAACCGCACGGCAAAGAGCAGGTCGCCTTGTCAGATGCAGGTGGGCGCGTGGTTGCAACACCTGTTTTGGCACATTTTCTGCAGCCGCCGTTCGACGGATCGGCCATGGACGGTTACGCCCTGATCGCGCCAGACAACATCTCTTATCCCGTCGAGTTCGACATCATCGGCGAGTCGGCTGCGGGAAATCGTTTCGAAGGTGAACCGGGAATTGGTCAGGCGGTCCGGATTTTCACCGGCGCGCCACTGCCCAAAGGCACGGATACGATCGTCATTCAGGAACACACTGAGCGCTCGGGTAACCGGCTAACCGTTCACGAAGGCATAGAACCGGGACGACATATACGCCGCGCAGGCCTCGATTTTTCACCCGATAACATCGTTATTCCGAGCGGGCGGGCGCTGGATGCTGCGGCCCTGTCGCTGGCAGCGGCCAGCGGCAATGCGAAAATCGACGTGTTTCAAAAGCCCCAAATAGCAATCATTGCGACCGGCGATGAACTGGTTCCACCGGGGAAACACCCGGAAAAGACCAGATCGTTGCATCGAACAGCGTTGGAATCGCCGAGATAGTAAGACGAGCCGGCGGGGCGCCACATGATAAAGGGATCATTCCGGATGATCCTGCCAAAATCGAACGGGCAATAGCAGACAGCCTGCAAAGCGGCATCGACATTCTGGTGACGATCGGTGGCGCTTCCGTCGGTGACCGGGATTTTGTGCATGGAGCACTGCAGAAACAGGGCGTCAATCTCGACTTCTGGAAGATCGCCATGCGGCCCGGCAAGCCCCTGATGTATGGGCGCATCGAAGTGAACGGCAAGATCGTGCATGTCATCGGCCTGCCGGGTAATCCCGTCTCGAGCCTCGTCTGCAGCCTCGTTTTTCTCCGTCCGCTCGTCGCCAAGCTTGCCGGAATGAACCTCGATGCCGATATCCGACCTGCAAAGCTGGGCACTGACCTGCCTGCGAATGACCACCGCCGCGATTATATCCGGGCCACAATCGAATCAAACCCTGATGGAACGCTGACAGCCAAGCCATTTCCGGTCCAAGATTCGTCCATGCTTTCAGCTCTCGTCGGTTCAAAAGCGCTTCTCATCAGGGATGAAAACGCTCCTGCTGCCACTGTTGGCGATGATTGTCGCGTTCTCATGCTGTAGATCGAGCGCAATTCTCAGTGTCACTAAAGCTTGAGAAAACAGATCTAAATCATCATAAAATATATGTTATTCGAAGCAGCATCTGACACGCCTTGCCCGTGATGGTCTTGCCCTGAAATATTCCGTTCAATCTCACCCTGAGCGTTAATGGTTTTAAAACCATTGCAGAACAAGACTGGAACATATAGTGTTCGTTCTGGTTTTTTTTTTCTCGATTCTTGGCCGGGAGGGTGTCGCGCATGTTAACCCGTAAACAGCACGAGCTTCTGCTGTTCATTCATGAACGTCTAAAAGAAACGGGCATTCCCCGTCTTTCGATGAAATGAAGGAAGCGCTCGATCTGGCTTCAAAATCGGGTATCCATCGTCTGATCACCGCCCTTGAGGAGCGTGGATTTATTCGCCGTCTGCCGAACAGGGCGCGTGCGCTTGAGGTGTTACGTCTGCCGGATTCCATCGCTCCGGGCCTCAATACACAAAAGAAGTTCGCTCCCAGCGTTATCGAAGGCAGCTGGGCAAAACGCCTCCGCCACCGGCACGCCCCGCCCCCGTGGCTACCAATGACGACACGTCTGGAACTGTGTCCGTACCGGTCATGGGGCGAATTGCTGCGGGTGTACCGATTTCAGCAATCCAGAATCAGACACACTCCCTCAGCCTTCCGCCCGAAATGATCGGTGCGGGCGAGCATTACGCGCTTGAGGTCAGAGGTGATTCAATGATCGACGCCGGCATTTTCGACGGTGATACCGTCATCATTAAACGCGGTGATTCAGCAAACCCCGGCGAAATCGTGGTGGCACTTGTCGATGACGAGGAAGCGACTTTGAAGCGCTTTCGCCGCAAGGGTGCATCCATCGCTTTGGAAGCCGCAAATCCGGCATACGAAACCAGAATATTTGGCCCGGACCGCGTTCGTGTACAGGGCAAGCTTGTGGGCTTGATCCGCCGCTACTAGATCGTAGTGTAGCCGGTTTTGGAGATAAGCTCCGAGTTCAAACAATGGAGCGGCTCCAGTTAAGAACAGAAACGTGGAACCGCTCTTTATTTAGTTGCAGCGCGTTGGTTCATCGCTAACACCTGATGAACAAACTCCAGCATTTTGAGCGGAGTGGGATTTTGGCTTGTACTCGCGCTCGGACAAGCCACGTGCTGGACGCGAATGGATGCGGTGCAAATGCCGGGGGCGACTTGGCGCATCAATTGCATAGGTAATTCGGTCCTCCGGCTGCCATTTAGATGTTTGCTGGCTCATCCCGGGCTTTGCGACTTCGTAGATGTCGCCCGATACAGCTTTGAAAGATCGGTTTTGATCTGGCCTTTCTCCGAGCCTGATCTCGACTGCTCCCTTTAGTGCCAGTTCCTGCTTGCTGATACTCAGGATAGTGGAACGTTCGCACGCCAGATCTTTGCCGGAAACGGCGAGAATAACCACATCGCCGATATTGCAGGCTATTTCCAGCATCGCGACATCTGCGGTGTAGGCTAGTGTACGACCATCACACAGACTGATCGTGCAAAGTCCATCTTCGCATTCGAACCCGTCCCCATCAGTTCGCTTTTTGTTTATGCCGGATGGCGGCGCGATGAACTCTTCCACCAGATAAGTGGTTTTCCAATTGTCGATTGTGAACTGTGACTGTCGGCTTCGATTGACTGCGAACTTCCCGTCTGCGAGCCGAACACCCACCAGTTTGGCATCTTCCGAGATCACGATGTCAGGAAAAGGCTCTCTGACGAAAGCAGCAAACCCCAGAACGATGAAGGGCAGCGCCAACGCCTTCAATCTGGTCGACAGAACAACAACCAGAACGAGCGCAATGGCCCAGAGAACGATAGTGAGTGCGGGCATGGCCCCGTGGATTGCCATCTGGTGACCACTTTGCAACAAAGGCAGCAATGTGCCTGACTGCAAAAATACCCCAGCCCATTATCTGCAAAGGCACCCAGTCCAGTTGCAATGGCATCAGCACAAGACCAAAGACGGCAAACGGCATCACGAGAAGAGCTATTACAGGCTCAGCGGACATTTCCTACCAAGCCGAACGGCGCTGTATTGTTGAAGTGATAAGCTGCAAAAATCCCGCTCGCCAGTCCGGCAATGAGCGAAGTAGCCGCCGCCGCTGTGATCGGCTTCAGGATTTTTCCAGCGAAGCTATAGGCGGTCTTCCCACGTTTTTCCGTGCCAGCCTGCCTGATCGCGTTGCGCTCGCTCCACCGGGCATAACCGGCAATCAACGCAGCCGTAGCCGAAAAAGACATTTGAAAACTCGGTCCCAGTATCTCATGCGGCGAAATTGCAATCATAGCGATGGCCGCAATCGCCAGATTGCGCATACTGATGGCCGCTCGGTCTACCAGCAAAGCTCCGAGCATGACTGCAATCATCACATAGCTTCGTTGTGCTGCGACATCCGCACCTGACATGGCAAGATAGAAGGTACAACTCAACAGGGAGAGAAAGGCCGCATATTTCTTCACCGGATGCCGCACACTGAAAGCCGCAAATAGCGCGAAGACGGATCGCAACGTCAGCATGACAACGCCAGCGGCAAGCGCCATATGCAAGCCCGAGATCGACAGAATATGTGCGAGCCCCGCCTTGCGCAGGTCTTCATTGGTCCGCTCGCTGATCCCTGCACGCGTGCCTGCCACAAGCGCCGAAGCAACACTGCCGTCCTCGCCACCGATCACTTCCTCGATTCGTTCAGACACCCGCACGCGCAACATGGCGATCCACTGGGAGATTTCCGCTGTGACTTCATCTGGCTCAGGTGCTGTCGCCACTTTGGGTGTTCCGAGAAAGAAGCCATTGGCACCGATACCATTGAAATAGGCATGAAACGAGAAATCGTAGTTACCCGGGCGAACCGGACCCGACGGAATACGCAATCGCACGAAACCTGCCAGTCCGCTGCCAATGCTCGTTGATGCCGGTATGTCCCGCGCATTGACACGAATGCGTTTCGGTGGAAAACGGAGTTTTGGACGCTCTGTCTGGAGCACATCAAGTGTTATCCGCCAGCTGCCATTGTCCTGATATTCAAGAGCGACAACCCGACCGTTACACGTGTTGCCACGTCAGAGCCCAGCATCGGCGTGGCACGACGTTCCGTTTCCCATTTGCCGACCACAAACCCCGCCAGCAGAGCGATTGCCAATGTCACGCCTTGCGCAGCGGCGAATTGCTTGCGCGTCGCAATTCGCAAGATAGTGGCTATACAGAGCATGGATAAAAGCGGTATCCATGCCGGTTCGAATGAGAGTGAGAAATAGATGATTGCGCCAACACCGGCAAAAACCGGCAGCAGAAGAAAAAAATACACCGCGTCCCGCTTCAGTTTCGACCGCAGCATTGAACTGTCGACCTGTGATCGACGGTATAGACAGAAGTCGTTCACGCAAGCTCGGCGCGGGAGGCTTGACCGGCAGTGGATTTACCGGGATCTCGACATCGTTTGGAGGCCAGACCTCTGGCAACAAAGCGCTCACGAAGCCGTCGGGCATGCTTTTCACAAGCGCCCGTTCGTTTGCATCGCTCGCTTCCCTGATGCCTGTCATGCCCCCGCCTGACCGCAAAAGTTGGCCCAACCGCCGGAATACCCTGAAAGAACGACGGCACATTCGCGCGAAAGGGATGCGAGGCCCTTGCGCACATAGCTGCCTATGCTACATGAACCGCAGCCGAAATCGAGTGGGTTCGCATAACGAACCCCGATTACCTGCCGGGCATTCTCGCGCAGGCATTGGAATTCAAGTTCGCGCCTGTATCTCCGGCATTTGCCGCTGCTCTAGAAAGGCGCACGACATAGTGGAGCTATCATGTCGAAACCGGTCATTACCCGTTTTGCCCCCTCGCCCACGGGGTATCTGCACATTGGTGGTGCGCGCACTGCCTTGTTCAACTGGCTTTATGCCAAGCACAGCGGTGGCAAGATGCTGCTGCGCATCGAAGACACCGACCGGGAACGTTCCACCGACGCCGCGACGGCTGCCATTCTTGATGGCTTGACCGGCTTGGTCTGGATTGGGACGGCGATGCCATCTCTCAGTTCGAGCGCGCGCCTCGCCATCGCGAAGTCGCGGTAGAGCTCGTCGCTCTCGGCAAGGCATATTATTGCTATGCAACACCAGAAGAACTGGCCGAAATGCGCGAGAAAGCACGCGAAGAAGGCCGTCCGCCGCGCTATGACGGTCGCTGGCGTGATCGCGATCCGTCAGAAGCGCCTGCAGGCGTAAAGCCGGTCATCCGGATCAAGGCACCGCAGGAAGGCGAAACCCTCGTGCAGGACGCTGTGCAGGGCGATGTGCGCTTCCCCAACAAAGACACGGACGATTTCATCATTCTGCGTTCCGATGGTACGCCGACTTACATGCATGCAGTCGTTGTTGATGATCACGACATGGGCGTGACGCATATCATTCGCGGCGACGATCATCTGACCAATGCTGCACGGCAGACAGTCATCTATGATGCAATGGGTTGGGACGTGCCGCAAATGTCGCATATCCCCCTCATTCATGGTGCGGACGGTGCAAAACTCTCCAAGCGTCATGGCGCTTTGGGTGTGGATGCCTACCGTGCGATGGGTTATTTGCCTGCTGCTCTGCGCAATTATCTTGTACGTCTCGGCTGGAGCCACGGCGACGACGAAATCATGTCGACCGAACAGATGATCGAATGGTTCGATGTGAAGGATATCAACAAGGGGCAGCTCGCTTCGATTTTCAGAAGCTTGAGGCAATCAATGGCGTCTATATGCGCGCCAGTGACGATAAGGCGCTTTATGATGCGCTTATCGCTGTTCTGCCGGAGATCGAGGGTGGCAAGGAAATTGCCGACGCTCTCGACGACAAGCGAAGCGCACAATTGCTTGCCGCTATGCCGGGCTTGAAGGACCGTGCCAAAACTTTGGTGGAACTGGCTGATAGTTCGAAATTCATCTTTGCTGCCCGTCCGCTTGATCTTGACGAAAAGGCAGCTTCTCTCCTGAACGACGAAGGCCGGGCAGTGCTCAAATCCGTACTCCCTGATCTGGAAGCAGCTGGCGAATGGACCGTTGAATCTCTTGACGGCGTCGTAAGGACTCACGCAGAAAAAACCGGCCTGAAACTGGGCAAGATTGCACAGCCCCTACGTGCATCTCTGACCGGTCGCGCTACCTCTCCGGGTGTGTTCGACGTGCTTTTCGTCCTTGGACGTGAAGAGTCCCTCGGACGTATTCGCGATCAAATCGGTTAAGGTGGGAACATTCACGCTGACGTGACAAAACCGGCGTAAATAGTTCAAATTACGCATTGCATCGCGAACCGTTTGGGATAGTTTGACGGGCAAAATCGTTAGGATAATGCGCTAAACGCTGATGGTCCCCATAGGGGCGGGGACCATTCCAAGAGATAAAAGACAAATTATAACGACGATTACAATTCTGCCGTCGTGCGGGCGGCAAAGTGGACATGAAAGGAAACACGATGTCAGATAGGACAGCCAGCTTTACACTAGAAGGCAAAACATTCGACCTGCCTGTACGACAAGGCACTGTCGGACCAGACGTCGTCGATATCGGTCCACTTTACAAGAATTCCCAGATGTTCACCTACGATCCGGGCTTCACATCCACGGCATCGTGCGAATCCAAGATCACTTACATCGATGGCGATGAAGGCACCCTGCTCTATCGCGGATACCCGATCGATCAGCTCGCCGAACACGGTGATTTTCTGGAAACCTGCTATTTGCTTCTCTACGGCGAACTGCCGACCGCGACGCAAAAGTCTGACTTCGACTATCGTGTGACGCGTCACACAATGATTCACGAGCAGATGACGAAGTTTTTACGGGCTTCCGTCGCGACGCTCATCCCATGGCAGTCATGGTCGGCTGCGTTGGTGCAATGTCGGCTTTCTATCATGACTCGACCGACATCACCGACCCGCATCAGCGTATGGTCGCGTCGATCCGTCTGATCGCCAAGGTTCCAACGCTTGCCGCCATGGCCTACAAGTACCATATCGGCCAGCCGTTCATGTACCCGAAGAACGACCTCGATTTTGCGTCGAACTTCCTGCACATGTGCTTTGGCGTTCCATGCGAGGATTACAAGGTCAATCCGGTTCTGGCTCGCGCAATGGACCGCATCTTCATTCTCCACGCAGATCATGAGCAGAATGCCTCGACCTCGACCGTGCGCCTTGCCGGTTCTTCTGGGGCCAATCCGTTTGCATGTATTGCTGCTGGCGTTGCCTGCCTCTGGGGCCCTGCCCACGGCGGTGCAAATGAAGCCGCGCTCAATATGCTGGCTGAAATCGGCTCTGTGGACCGCATTCCAGAATTCATCGCCCGTGCAAAGGACAAGAACGATCCGTTCCGTCTGATGGGCTTCGGTCACCGCGTCTACAAGAACTACGATCCACGCGCCAAGATCATGCAGAAGACCTGCCATGAAGTTCTGGGCGAACTGGGCATCAAAGACGACCCGTTGCTCGACGTTGCAATGGAACTGGAAAAGATCGCCCTGACGGACGAATACTTCATTGAGAAGAAGCTTTATCCAAACATCGACTTCTACTCCGGCATCACGCTGAAGGCTCTCGGCTTCCCGACCGAAATGTTCACGGTTCTCTTTGCTCTCGCCCGCACCGTCGGCTGGGTCGCACAGTGGAAGGAAATGATCGAAGATCCGCAGCAGAAGATCGGCCGTCCGCGCCAGCTCTATACCGGCGCCCCCGAGCGGGATTACGTGCCGCTCGCAAAGCGCAAGTAAACATCAGATTGTAATAAAAACCCCGGTTGCCAAAACAACCGGGGTTTTTCATATCCTATCTACAGTCAAAATCAGCTCTTGGAATCGCCTGCCAGTTCCAGAATGACGCGCGCCCCGATCTCGCCAGAGGGTTGCTCCGTCGCCATGATCGACGCAACTTTATCAAATCCGTCCAGCTGCGCCTGACGTGCCGATCCAGCCGCATCAACCGTTCAAGGTTGCGTGCAAGCATTCCCGGACGGACAAACTCATTAAAATACTCAGGAACGACCGGTTCGTCGGCGATGATATTTGGTAAGGCAGCGCTCCAGATCGTGATCTTGGGCATCAGAAACTTGCGTGCGAACCAGTCCGCCTTATAGGAAAGCACGCTTGGAATGCGCGATAGAGCCAGCTCCAGCGAAACCGTCCCTGAAGCAGCAAGCGCTGCATCGGCTTTAGAAAAAGCTTTCCACTTTTCCTCATCACCCAGCACAATAAGCGGTTTGACAGCCCAGTCCTTTGAAAGATCGCGAACCATTTCCTCAATGCGTGGCAGTGTCGGCAGAACGACGTCGAGCTTATCGACCCGGGCAGCTAATTCACCAACAGCCTGCCCGAACGGTTCCATAAGCATCTGGATTTCAGTCCGACGAGACCCCGGCAGAACGAGCAATGTTTTCCGGGACTCAGCAGTCCGTCGCGCTTCCAAAGTTTTTGTTCAGCCCGTGCCCGCAGTATAGGTTCATAACTGGAAAGGCGATGTCCGACATAAGTGGCACTCGGCCCGCTTAACCGCTGCATGACCTCCACCTCAAATGGAAGAATAGTCAACACATAGTCGAAATAGGCTTTCATCGCCCGCGCGCGTTGCGGCCGCCGTGCCCACACGCTTGGTGCGATATATTTCACGATGGGAATCGATGGATTTGCAGCCCTGATCTTCTTGGCAACGCGATGTGTAAACTCCGGACTGTCAATCAGAAGTACGCAATCCGGTTTCTCAGCGATGATGCTTCTAGCGGTCTGGCCGATACGCCGCATTAGACCCGGTAAGTTCTTCAGAATTGCGCCCAGCCCCATAAGCGCAATCTCGTGCGGATCAAAAAGGACTTCATTCCCGGGCTGCAAGGTGATCACCACCGACACCAATGATATCAACCAAGCGGTCTGTCTGGCTCCGCAACGCATCGATAAGGTCGGCACCTAGAAGATCACCGGATTCTTCACCGGCCACTATTGCTATTTTCAATGGCCGGTTGGTGGTGTTCACTTCTTGATATCCTTTTTCTCGCGACTGACCGTCTCTATGAAAAGGCCTCTTGCATTGGCCGCCGCGATGGTTTCACCGAAGCCTAGAATGAATGTCCTGCCTGCCTCAACAGCTATTCCTGATAATCCCGCTTTTACGGCATTATCAATCGTAGAAATTCCGATGGTCGGAAGGTCTGCTCTTTCGTCCTGTCGCGGCTTCGCCATCTTGACGAGAACACCGCCACGACGAGGTATGCGGCCAGCTGCACGTAACTCGCGCACACGCTCTATCATTTGATCTGTGCCTTCGGCCCCTTCGAGCGCAACGACACGTCCGCCAACCGCAACAGCACCCTGCCGACATCCAGATCACCCAGACGAAGCGCAGATTCCATTGCAAGTTCAAGATTATGACGTTCTCTCGCGTCCGGTGCTTTTCGCGTCAAAATTTGAGCAGGTGACGGGGAAAGTAAATCCGGAACAACATCGTGAGCCCCGACAACTTTGAAAGCGAAGGATTCCAGCAAGCCGATAAATGCACGTAAAGAGCATCGTCGCCTTGCCCCAGCGCACGTAAAACGTAAGGCACTGCGCGCAGAGTAGGCCAGTCAAACTTCAGATCACTGACATGGGGCCTGCTTGTCACGCCACCAGCGAGGACAACGCGATCCACACCGGCAGCCTTCATGGACCGCACGAGCTTTGCAAACTCTACGATGGAAATTTCCTGATGCTCGTACTTGTAGAGTACCGGATCAGCCTCCCCTCGCAACGGTACGAGGAATGGCTTCTTCTCCGCAGCCTCAAGGGCCTCCGCCACACTGATCGGCAGCAGGCCATTACCGGCGATAATTGCAACGCGTCCCGCATCATCTGCAAGACGCGGTATTTGCTCAATCTTCGCCGCTGTCATGCCCGGCCCCACCATGGACCGCATCGAGCGGAGGTGTACAGTAGGCACGTTTGGTATCGACATTGATGAAGTCGATCATGTCAATGACAGCCGGAGAATCCGGTATCGCAGTAAGAACGTCCTTTGCACGATCCCGAATGGGCTTTGTGCGATCAAACAGCATCCGAACTGCATGACGGAGATTATGAATCTCTTTGCGTTCCATACCGGAACGCTTCATGCCGACGATGTTCAATCCACCGAGATGAGCGTGCACCCCAATCGCCATGCCGTACGGGATAAGATCGCTTACAACCGCAGCCATGCCGCCAACGAAAGCGTGATGTCCAACGCGCACAAACTGATGGATAGCCGCACCACCACCCAGAATAGCGTGATGTCCGATTGTCGTGTGGCCACCAATCATCACATTGTTGGAGAAGGTGACGTAGTCGCCAATGTCACAATCATGTGCCACATGCGCGTAAGCCAGGGAACGAACAGTTGTTGCCAACCGAAGTGTAACCACGTGCGCTGTCTGACCCCTTGTGCATGGTCACGCCTTCGCGGATCAGGCAATTTGTGCCAATGTTCAGCTTCGTTGGACCGCCCTTATGCTTGTTGTTCTGCGGATCGCAACCCAGAACGGCATGCGGATAAACCTTTCCACCTGCGCCAAGCGTCGTTGCACCAGTCACCACTACATGACTCATCAATTCCGAATTGTCGCCTATGACGGCGCCAGACTGAATGTGACAGAAGGGGCCGACAGACACACCCTGCCCCAGTTCCACACCCTGCTCAACAAGAGCGGTGGGGTGAATAAATGTTTCTTTCATTGATATGCTCACTGGCTTTCTTCAGCTGTACTGATCATCGCAGCTACTTCAGCTTCCGCAACCTTTACACCATCGACTTCGGCGACGCATTCATATTTCGAGATATTTGCGCGTTGCTTGATCTTCTTTACGTGAAGCAAAAGTCGATCTCCCGGTATGACCGGGCGACGGAATTTGGCATTATCTATAGTCATGAAATAGACCACGCCGGGGCGCCCGGTTTTGCGCTGAAGCAGAGAAATAGCGCCCGCCGTCTGTGCCATGGCTTCGACAATCAATACGCCCGGCATAATCGGCTTTTCAGGGGAAATGTCCGGTGAAATGCGGCTCGTTGATCGTCACATTCTTGATGCCGGTTGCGGAGACGTCGCCGTCAATGTCAACAATCCGGTCGATCAGCAAAATGGATAGCGATGCGGCAGCACTGCCAGAAGATCCCGGATATCTGCTGCTTCCAGCTTGGTCTGATTTGCATCACTCATCAGAGGATTGCTCCTTTCTCGATTGCCCGATGCTACGTATGTTCGCGATATCTCGGAACCACTGCTTGATAGGCCGAGCGGGAATACCGCCCCAGCGCTCGCCATCGGGTATGTCATTCATAACGCCGCTCGCTGCGGCAATCTGCACGCGCGAACCGATAATCAAATGGTCGGCAAGTCCCACACGACCACCCAGCATCGTCTGGTCACCGATGACACAGCTGCCAGAAATGCCGCAATGAGCCGCAACAATACAAAAACGGCCGATTCGCACGTTGTGGGCGATCTGTACGAGGTTATCGATCTTTGTACCTTCGCCAATGACGGTGTCGTTCAACGAACCACGGTCGATCGTCGTATTGGCGCCAATCTCGACATTGTCCTGAATGATGACTCTGCCGAGCTGGGGAACCTTCTCCAAGCCGGCGGGACCGGGACGTAGCCGAAACCGTCCTGCCCAATCCGCACACCGGGATGAAGAGACACTTGATTGCCGATGAAAGCACACTGAACGGTTACACCGGGGGCAATATAGCTGTTGCGACCTATCTGGCTGCCTTCACCGATAACCGCTGTTGACGCGATCAGCGTACCGCTGCCGACACTTACGCCCCTGCCGATAACTGCGCCGGCCTCGATGGTCGCACCATCCTCGATATGTGCTGTCGGATGAATAATCGCCGCTGAAGAAACACCAGTTTCTCCGAACCAGCTGACCGGTTTGACGGACGCTGGAAACAGCATTCGACCAACGGATGCAAAGTCCCGTTGCGGATTGCGGGTAACGAGTGCAGCTATGTGCGACGGCACGCTATCCACCACAGCCTCGCTACATAGAACGCCCGCGGCATTGATCGATGAGAGACCGTCGGCATTCTTCTTGCCTTCGACGAAAAAACAAGAGAACCCTCAACAGCATCTTTAAGCGAAGAAAGACGCGCAACAGAACGCGGTGCAAGCTTCGGGTCACGAAGTCTTGCACCGGTAAAATCTGCGATATCGCCAATCGTGAGTTCACGCGAAGGCGCGAAAAAAACAGGATCTGCCATCAAAACACTTTCTTCCCCGGGGTTGTTATACCCGGGAAAAGGCAAATCTATTAGAACTTGGTCGAAACACCGAAGTTGAAGTTCTGAACCTTGTCGGTATCAGCCTTCGCGATCGGGAACGCATAGTCAAAACGCAGAGGACCGAACGGCGAAGCCCACATCAGGCTTATACCTGCCGAAGCGCGAAGCTTCTTGTCGTCGCCATAGATTGGCGAACCGCCCTGCGAGGAGTCATTACCATAAAGCGTTGCGGCATCAGCAAAAAGGCGCCACGAATACCCAAGCTTTCAGGAACGAGCGGCATCGGGAACTGAACTTCAGCCGTACCGTTGATATAGGTCGTTCCGCCCATCCAGTAGCGTTTGCCGTTCGCGGCATCCTGATATGGACCGATACCATTGAACTTGAAGCCGCGGATGATGTCCGAATTGTTCTTGAACAGATCAAAGATGCGGACGCCATCATCACCGAATTCATGGATATAACCACCGCCAATGCCCAGCATACCGACGATATCGGCTTCCTGAGAAAGCGTCTTGTAGTAGTTACCCTTGAACGTGGTCTTGATGTACTTGGCATCGCCGCCAAGACCTGCGAACTCCTGCGTGAACTTGCCATAAAGACCGTCATGCGGATTCTTCATGTCGTCGATGGAGTTGTAGGTCAGCGAGTAGCTGATCGACGAACGCAACCACGGACTATGCTCAGCAGCCTCTAGCAAGGCAGGCGCATAGTAGTTGTCAGCGTCCGCACGGAACAGGTCATACTTTTCCTGAACGAGGTTATACGCGATACCTGCCGAGAAATTGTCCGTGATCGGAAGACCGAAGCGGATCGTACCACCGGTCTGCTCGACGTCGTAATCATCGTTTACGCGATACGTACGACGGAATACATCGAAACCAGCCGAGAGACGATATCCGAGGAAATATGGCTCCGTAAACGACAGGCCATAATTGCGCATATCATCCTGACCGGCACCGGCGCTGATACGGATGTACTGGCCGCGTCCGAGGAAGTTACGCTCGGTAATAGCAGCTTCGACCTGCGCACCCGGCGATTCGCCGCCTGTCGTGTAACCGCCACCGATCGAGAATTCGCCGGTCGACTTTTCAACGACATCAACGACAAGAATAACCTGATCCGGCTCAGAGCCGGGCGCCGTCGAGATATTGACCGTCTGGAAGAAGTCAAGCGCTTCGAGACGACGCTTCGCGCGCTGTACCATGACCTGATTGAAGGCATCGCCTTCGTTCATGTCGAATTCGCGACGAATCACGAAGTCACGCGTCTTGTCGTTACCGCGAATTTCAATGCGCTGAATATAAGCGCGCGGACCTTCGTCAACGCTATAGACGACCGAAATCGTATGGTTCTCGAAATCACGATCGCCACGCGGTTCAACCTTGGCGAAAGCATAACCACTACCGGCAACATTTTCGGTAACTGCGAGAACCGAATCTTCGATTTCCTTGGCGCTGTAAGGCTTACCCGAACGAGTCTTGACCAGATGATCCGGGGCCTGCCCGTCAACGCCATCAACATTGCTCTCGACGCTTACATTGCCGAATGTATAGCGCTGACCTTCATCAACCGTGATGGTGATCGTGTATTCGTTTGTCGACGGATCGAGAACTGCATTCGATGAAATAACGCGGAAATCCGCATAGCCGCGATTGTAATAGAAACGACGGAGCGTTTCCTCGTCAGCCTGAAGACGCCCTTCGTCATATACGTCATTACGCGTCAGCCACGAAAGCGGATTCGAACGTTTGGTCGAAATCACGTCGCGCAAACGACGAGAGCCGAATGCCTGATTGCCAACGAAATCGACATTTGCGATTTTCGTGCGCGAACCTTCGTTGATTTCATAAACGACGTTCACACGCCCCTGACCAAGATCAACAGTACGTGCATTCACGGTCGCATCGCTGCGCCCGATATGCGCATAGGCTCCCTTGATCGCTTCAACGTCAGCTTCCATCGTCGCAGCGTCATAAGGCGAACGCGGCTTGAGCTGAACAGCACGAGTAAGATCAGGATCCTTGATCTTCTTGTTGCCCCCGAAAAGGACGTTGTTGACGACGGAACGCTCAGAAACATTCACGACGAGCGTGCTGCCGGACTGATTAATACGAACATCCGAGAACAGACCCATCGCAAACAGACGCTTCACCGCAGCATCAATATCAGCGCTGGTGAAGGCCTTGCCCGGACGAATGTCGATATTGTCGCGGATGGACTGTGCGTCGACGCGTGTATTACCGCGTACCTCGATACGGCTAACGACAGCAGCCTCGGCAACATTGACCGAAGCCAGCGAGAGTGCAGCAGTACCCGAAGCCACAAGAGCCACTGACATGGCGAGCGCAGAAGCGGCGCCAAAGAATTTAGAACTTGCCGTCATAGGCTTTCCGAACCTTCGTTTCTTTCTGTCCCCGGGGCGATTAACCCAGAAAAGCACGTACAGATACAACCGTCATACCCGGTTTTTCCATACAAGCAAGCGTCACGGTTAAATTCTGTTTACTTAAGCAACCAGCGTGGCATCCGCGCCACGCGATTTGAGCGTTATGGTAAACAAATCGCTTAGCTTTTTCGAGCAGTCACTCCCAATTTTCACTTCTGTTTAACACCTTCCCCGATCCTCGCCAGAGAAGATGCGCATCATAGCGGTTAGCTGACTGGAACCCTCCAGCCTGCACCGATCCCCAAGATCACCACCTGAGCCAGCCGGAGAGTCATCTAGCAGGCAAACAGGTCGTTGAAAAGTACGAACCCCATGAATCCCATAACAAGTAGGAACCCAACACGATAGAAAATTTCCTGCGCCGCAACAGATACCGGGCTACCCTTTATGGCCTCCACCGCATAGAAAACCAGATGACCGCCATCCAGCGGAGGCAATGGAAACAGGTTCAAAAGCCCGATACCAACCGACAACATTGCCATTAGCTGGATGAGCCAGTCAAAACCCTGACTTGCAGCCTTACCAGCCATATTGGCAATTTTCACCGGACCACCGAGCTGACATTTATCCTCACGCCCGACCGCAAAACGCTGAAAAAACTCTCCTGTGCGGCTGATAATGTAGCCCGTTTCCATGACAGCTTGTCCCACTGATTCGAGGGGACCATATTCAATCCGGCGGAAATTACCGACAGCTTCAGTGGTTTCCACGCCGATGGCGCCAAGCTTGATCTTGTTTCCAAGCGGATCCGTACGCTCGACGATTGCCGGAACGGCCTGCAAATCTACCATCTTGCCATCACGCTCGACAGTGAAGTTCAGCTTGTCCCCGGCCCGTCCGGATACGATGCGCTGCACATCGGAAAAAGTTGTGATCTTTTCGCCCTCAACGCTGATAAAACGATCCCCGGCTTCAAACCCTGCTTCAGCAGCAGGACTGCCGGGCTGGACGCCAGCTATGAGCGGATCGGAAATCTGACGCCCATAGAGCGCGAAGAAGACACTGAAGATAACGATCGTCAGAATGATATTGAAAGCAGGACCGGCAAAGACGGTCGCCGCACGCTTCCACACAGGCTGGGTATGGAATGCCCTTCGCTGCTCATCTGCGCTCAGGCTTGCATTATCGACGTCAACTGGAGAGCTCGTGGCGCTCTCGTCACCGATGAATTTGACATAGCCACCAAGCGGAATGGCAGAAATCTTCCACCGCGTGCCGTGCTTGTCCGTGAAACCGATCAGCTCAGGTCCGAAGCCGATAGAAAATGCCTGTGAGCCAATGCCGCACCAGCGCGCAACCAGATAGTGGCCCATTTCATGAACAAAGACCACAACGGTCAAAACAAAGAGGAATGGAATGATGGTCCCGACAAGCAGACTTTCGCCACCCAGAAAAAAGGCCAACGCCTCCTGCAAATCACTACTCCTTACACAACGCTAGTGGGCTTCCGAAGAACCGAATGCGTTTTGAGCAATCCCACAAACTCATCCGTCGCACCCTTAGAAACTGAAGAATATAGCGGACGGCACGTCTGGCTCTGCAAAAATTGCACCAAACAGGTACAAAAGTGCGGCGGCAGCAGCGACAAGCCCGTCCACGCGATCCAGAACACCGCCATGCCCCGGCAAAAGACGGCCAGAGTCCTTTGCGCCGAACTGGCGCTTCACCCATGATTCTGCAAGGTCGCCAATCTGCGAAACGACAGACAGCAGCAATGCGAGTAGCGGTACCAGCCAGCTGCCGGGAGCAGCCACCAGTGAGGCAACCAGAATGCCACCGGCTACCGCAGCCGCGGCGCCACCGATGGCGCCTGACCATGTCTTGTTCGGTGAAAAGCGCGGTGCCAGTTTCGGCCCGCCCAGTGCCCGGCCATTGAAGTAGGCCGCGATATCCGTGGACCAGACAACTGCGAAAAGGAAAACAATCGCAGTAAAGCCAAAGGGCTCATCGCCGCGCAGGAGTGAAAGCGAAACGGCGGAGAAACCTGCATAGAAAAGCCCCGCCGCTGGCCAGCCGCGCCCTGTCCGCCATTGCGTGGCCAGAAGAATGAGGGTGCCCACCAACAGAACGCCAATCGTCAGCAAAGCGCTCCGGTCCATAACAAGCAGAACGCTTGTGAGCACCAGCCATGCCCAGCCGAACACACGCGAGAACACTGTCTGCTTCGGTGCGGTCAGGCTCGTCCACTCGTGGAACATGGCCAATCCGATTGCAATCGAAAACAGTGTGAAACCCAAACCGCCGACCCACGTCAGCCACAAGGCGGCTGCACCGAGGACAATGGCAGTAATGATGCGGGTTTGCAGATTGGACATTGAGACCTTTCGACGGACTGGCTTACGCCATATTAGAGCATTTTCAGTCGTCCCAACTCTCGGGAACCACCTTAGACTGCCGCCCCCTTGGTCGAAGGGCATGCGATTTCTTCTTCACGGTCTTCCAGTCCGGCGCGCACTTCAACGCCGCCAAACCGACGCTCGCGCTGGCGAAAAGCCTCATAGGCTGCATCAAGATCAGACGCGCGGAAATCAGGCCAATGAATGGGCAGGAATAGAAACTCGGAATACGCCGCTTGCCAGAGCAGGAAATTCGACAGGCGCATTTCCCCGCTCGTACGGATGATAAGATCGGGATCGGGTATCCCGGCTGTATCGAGATTTGCGGAAACCAGTTCACTGGAAATGGAAGCAGGATCAAGCAGTCCGGCAGCGACATCACGCGCCAGACTTCGAACGGCACGGACGATCTCGTCGCGGGAACCGTAATTGAAAGCTATGATCAGGTTGAGGCCTGTATTGCGACGCGTAAGCGTTTCCGCTTCGACTAATAGCGCACGTATATCGGCGGCAAGTTCCTCGCGCTCGCCGATAATACTGACACGCACATTATTGCGGTGCAGCTCAGCAAGATCGCGTCGGATGAAAATCTTCAGCAACCCCAGAAGATCGTTCACCTCGCCGCTGGGGCGGGACCAGTTCTCTGAAGAGAACGCAAACAATGTAAGGTAGCCGAGGCCACGATCCCCGGCCGCCCGTACAATCTCACGAAGAGCTTCCACGCCTGCCCGGTGCCCGGCGCTGCGCGGCAAATTGCGCGCCTTCGCCCAACGGCCATTGCCATCCATGATAATGGCGATGTGGCGCGGATCGGACATGGCGAAGCTCTCCCTCAATGAAAACCATGCAGGTACTAGACCTGCATGATCTCCCCTTCTTTCACTGCAACGACCTTATCCATCTCAGCGATGGTTTCGTCCGTCAGCTTCTGCACTTTTTCAGACAGAACGCGGCCATCATCCTGACTGATGAGGCTGTCCTTCTCCAGCTTTTTCAGCGTGTCCATACCGTCACGACGAACATGACGGGCAGCAATACGACCTTGCTCAGCATACTGGTGCGCGATCTTGACCAGTTCCTTGCGGCGCTGTTCGTTCAATTCCGGTAGCGGAATGCGCAGCGTCGTACCATCGGTGATCGGATTGAGACCGAGGCCGGAATCGCGAATTGCGCGTTCCACAGCGCCCACCATGCTCTTGTCCCAGACGGAAACCGAAAGCATACGCGATTCGGGAACAGTGATATTGGCAACCTGATTGATCGGCATGGTCGAGCCATAGGCCTCGATCACGATCGGCTCCAGCAAGCTTGCTGAAGCGCGGCCCGTGCGCAGACCGTTAAGGTCGTGCTTCAAAGAGTTGATAGCGCCTTCCATGCGGCGTTTCAGGTCGTTGATGTCGAAAGCATCACTCATGCATTTTCTCCTTCGATACGCAGCAAAGGTCGATCAATTATCGGAAACGATCGTGCAGCGTCCCTTGCCTTGCAGAATTTCGGCCAAGCCGCCGTTTTCATGGATGGAATAGACTATTATCGGAATGTTGTTCTCACGCGCAAGGGCAACAGCGGCTGTATCCATGACTGCGAGCCCGCGATCGAGAACTTCTTTGTGGGTCAAACTGTCAAAACGCGTCGCGTTCGGATTCTTCTTCGGGTCGGCAGAATAGATTCCGTCAACCTGCGTACCCTTCAAAAGCGCATCCGCTTCAATTTCCGCAGCACGAAGAGCTGCTGCCGAATCCGTCGTGAAGAAAGGATTTCCGGTGCCACCAGCAAAGATCACGACCTTGCCCTCATCCATGTAAGCCGTAGCCTGTCTCTGCGAGAAGCTCTCACAGATTTCAGGCATGGCTATGGCCGAGAGCACGACAGAATCGACGCCGATCTTGTGCAGGGAAGTACGCAGCGCCAGCGAATTGATGACCGTGGCCAACATACCCATGTGATCGCCTGTGACGCGGTCTCCGCCCTTGGAGGCCACAGCAACCCCACGGAAAATATTACCGCCGCCGATCACGACGCCAACTTCAACACCAAGCGACCGTGCCTGCTTGATATCGCTTGCAATACGGTCTGCAACGGAAACATCAATGCCAAAGCCCTGACTGCCCATCAATGCCTCGCCCGAGGCTTTCAAAAGGACGCGTTTGTAGGCGGGCTTACCGGACGTGGATGCTCTCCGCAGATTGTGATCAAGTGGTTGTGTTTGGGTTCCGATACACGAAGGGCACCGCGTTGTCACGCGATGCCCTTCATAATCAAAAGCCTTTTCAGGCAATCAGCGCATTCCGAAAAGTGGAAACCGGTTTTCGGAACAAAATGCGCTGAAAAAACGGAGCCACTTAGCCCTTGGCAGCAGCAGCTACTTCAGCAGCAAAGTCGGTTTCTTCCTTCTCGATGCCTTCGCCGAGAGCAACACGGACAAAGCCGGTGATCTTGGCCGGTGCACCGATGGTCTTTTCAGCTTCCTTTGAGGGCAGCTGCAACCGTCAGGTCAGGATTGATGACGAAAGCCTGCGAAAGAAGAACAACTTCTTCGTAGAACTTGCGCATACGGCCTTCGATCATCTTTTCGATGATGTTGTCCGGCTTGCCGGATTCACGGGCCTGCTCGATGAAAATCGCCTTTTCGCGCTCGGCAGCAGCCGGGTCAACGTCCTCGGCGGTGAGAGCCAGCGGGTTGATTGCAGCAACGTGCATGGCAACCTGACGACCAAATGCGTTTGCAGCTTCTGCATCGCCAGCGGTTTCGATTGCTACGAGAACGCCGAGCTTGCCGAGGCCATCAGCAACGCCGTTGTGAATGTAGGTCGCGACAACGCCCTGCGGGACGGTCAGCGCAGCCGAACGGCGGAAGCCAATGTTTTCACCGATGGTGGCAACAGCGTCCTTTGCCGTTTCGGTAACGGTCTTGCCGTCAACGTTTGCGTTGGCCACAGCTTCGGTCGAACCGTCGGTCGACAGAGCAGCCTGAGCGATCTTGCGGACCAGATCACGGAAAGCATCGTTGCGGGCAACGAAGTCGGTCTCGGAATTGACTTCAACGACAACAGCCTTGTTGCCGGAAGCTGCAACGCCAACCAGACCTTCGGCCGCCGTACGGCCAGCCTTCTTGTCAGCCTTTGCAATGCCCCTTGGCACGCAGCCAGTCAACGGCAGCTTCGATATCGCCATTGGTTTCAGCAAGTGCTGTTTTGCAGTCCATCATGCCGGCGCCGGTGAGGTCGCGGAGTTCTTTGACGAGAGATGCGGAAATGCTCATGATATCGCCTTTCATGAAAGCGAAGGCACACCGGATGGGTGTGCCAACTTTTAACCGGCGCTTGGTTTCTGGATCGCGATCACCCTGAGCATTGCACTTCAGGAATCACAATCCCGCACCGGGATGAAACGAGATTATCCACCCGCCCTATCGCAGATATGACGGATGGATGAAATCATACGCTGATTAAGCGCCTTCAGCCGGAGCTTCGAGGGCTGGCTCAACCGGAGCTTCAGCCTGCGCGCCAACGTCGATGCCCATTGCGCCCTGCTGACGAGCAATGCCGTCGAGAGCAGCGCGAGCAATCAGATCGCAATAGAGAGCGATAGCGCGTGCAGCGTCGTCGTTACCCGGAATCGGGTAGTCGATCTGGTCTGGATCGCAGTTCGAGTCGATCACTGCGACAACCGGGATACCAAGACGCTTGGCTTCCTGAATAGCAATCGCTTCCTTGTTGGTGTCGATGATGAACATCAGGTCCGGAACCGAACCCATGTCCTTGATGCCACCGAGGGCGCGGTCAAGCTTTTCACGCTCACGCTCAAGGTTCAGGCGTTCCTTCTTGGTGAAGCCCTGAGCTTCGCCAGCCAGAAGTTCGTCGAGCTTGCGCAGACGCTGGATCGAGTTGGAGATCGTCTTCCAGTTGGTCATCATGCCGCCGAGCCAGCGTGCATTGACATAATACTGTGCCGAACGGTTGGCAGCATCGGCAATGATGTCCGAAGCCTGACGCTTCGTGCCGACGAACAGAACGCGACCGCCACGAGCAACCGTGTCCGAAACGATCTTCAGCGCATTGTGCAGCAGAGGAACGGTCTGGGACAGATCGAGAATGTGGATGTTGTTACGGTCACCATAGATGTATGGTGCCATTTTCGGGTTCCAGCGATGGGTCTGGTGGCCGAAGTGAACACCAGCTTCCAGAAGCTGGCGCATGCTGAAATCAGGCAATGCCATCTTTATTTTCCTTTTCCGGTTTAACCTCCACGGGCTGAGGCGATTTTCGCCACCGGAGGTTTTGCCGGATTTCTCCCGACAAAAGCCCAATCCCGTGTGTGGAATAGGCGCGCTGTTAACTGATCACGCCGTAAATTGCAAGTCGTCTACACAATATAGCATCGAACAGGCGAACAAACACGCCAATCGGCGTGCTTATTTGCAGGTCGCGGTCTGTTTTGCCGCGTCATAGACATCAAGCTTCACAAGCTTCCCGCGCATGGAGAAATCTCCATAGTCCATAGTGAGGTCGCGGGTGATGCCATTGCGATAGAGCTTGAAATTAATGCGGTAGATCGGCAGGCCGTCCTGCTTTTCCTTGTCATCGAAATAGGCAATCGTCACCGGCCAGACCTGATCCTTGGAAAATTTACCCATGACCTTGGCCTCATCATCCGGCAGAGACTGCTCCTTGCCGACGACAACGGTGGTAGCAACCACCCGGTCGGCATCTTCGGACGCGTCGAAAAGCGACGTCTGGTAAAATTTCTGCCCGGCTTCCGCCTTGCCGATCAGCTCTTCCATATGTCCGGTCGGAAATTGCGTTCCCTTGAGGTCAAGCTTGTTTTCCTTCGGCTTGTTCAGTTCAACGACTGTCTTGCCGCCCTCGAGTTTCGCGTCACCACGCACTTCCTTGACCAGTTCCTTGTCCACGAAGGTCTTGTTGACGAAACGGAAGTTCTTTCCGTCTGCACCTTCGAAAGTCGTCGTCTGCTGGTCGGTCACACGCTGCGGCTGTTCTTCCATATCGATCCGCGTCACGAAACGGAAATTGGTGGTGTAGCCTTCACACGCAGATCCGTTGAACTCGTAGACCATACGACCGGTCAAACCACTGATCCCCGATTTTTCATCAGCACGATCCGTGGTCAGATCATAGACTGCGCGATGTGGAACCAACGTTACCGTCGAGGCCGCATGAGCGACGCCAGCGAATCCAGCCCATACACAAGCAGCCGTTCCACTCGCCGCAACCGCACTCTTGAAAAAACGCATACATGAATCTCCCGATGAGTTGACGAGCATGATAAAAAACTCGTGGCGGAAGCGAGGCAAAAACGCACCCTTCCCAAAAGCTTCACCGATTCTGCCTATAGGTAGATCGCGAAGTACCTTTGCAAGCAAGGATTAATACAATGACCGACACGATCGACAGCCGCCTCAAAAATCTGGGTATATCTATCCCGGAGGCCGCAGCACCCGCCGCAAACTACGTTCCTTTTGCGCAAAGCGGTTCTCTGCTTCTCACATCTGGCCAGCTTCCGCTGGAAGGCGGCAAGCTTGTCCACACGGGGCAGATTGGTGATGAGCTGACGGTTGCGCACGGACAAGCGGCTGCACGCGCCTGTGCTGTCAACATCCTTGCCCGGGCAAAGGCTGCTCTTGGTGACCTTGGCCGCATCAAGCGGATTGTGAAGATTACCGCCTTCGTGGCTTCCACACCTGATTTCGTGGAACAGCACCTTGTGGCCAATGGCGCCTCCGATCTCCTCGTGGCGGTTCTCGGCGACGCTGGCAAACATGCCCGCTCGGCTGTTGGTGTTGCGAGCCTACCCCTCAATGCACCTGTTGAAATAGAAGCGATCATCGAGGTTGCCTGACATGACTTCCATCGACTGGATCAAGAAGCGTCCTGTTGCTCATCGCGGATTGCACGATCTCAATAAAGAGCGCTGGGAAAACACTCTTTCAGCGTTCGAAGCAGCAGCAAAGGCGGGTTTCGCTATCGAATGCGATGTGCATCTCACAATTGACGGCGGCGTTGTGGTCTTTCATGACGATGAACTGAAGCGCCTTGTCGGTCGCGAAGGCTACATCAGCGATCTGACACTGAAGGAAGCCACCGCACTGAAGATTGGCGGCACCGCCGATCATGTGCCGACGCTTCGTCAAATGCTTGATCTGGTCGATGGTCGCGTTCCCCTCGTTATCGAGCTGAAGGGTATCGAAGGTAAAGATGACGGTCTGGTTGCCGCCGTTGCCAAAGAACTGGCGTCCTATAAGGGCGAAGCCGCGATCATGTCTTTCGATCACCACCTGATCCGCCGTTTTGCGGCAGATGCACCGGGAATTCCCGGCGGTCTAACAGCCGAAGGTACACGCAGGGAAGACTATGAAAGACATTTCTCCATGCTGGCGCATGGCATCTCCTTCGTCTCCTATAATGTGCATCACCTGCCCAACCCGTTCGTCACCTTCGTTCGGGAGAAATTGCAAATGCCTGTGATCAGCTGGACAGTGAGGGATCGGGAAATGCAGAAACATAGCGATCTCAATGTCGACCAGATCACGTTCGAGGGCTTTGATCCACGCGCCCTCGTGGCTTGACGACAACACGCCGAACGCCGCAAAATATGTGCGATAACGGCAAAGGAATAGCGGTGAACGACGAAGATCCGCAGAATGAGCAAAGCTTTGTTCTCCGTGTCGTTGAGAATATCAGCGAATTCACGGCAGACGAATGGAACAGTCTTGTCGGGGCTTCCCGGCAGGACGCGCATTACAATCCCTTCATTACTCGCACTTCCTGCTGGCTCTGGAAGAATCAGGCTCGGTTTCACGAAAAGCGGGCTGGCTTCCGCGCCATTTGCGCCTTGAAGATGATCAGGGCCACCTCATCGGAGCCGTGCCGAACTATCTCAAGGGGCATAGTCAGGGGAGAATATGTCTTCGACCATGGATGGGCTGATGCTTTCGAGCGCGCCGGTGGTCGATACTATCCAAAATTTCAGGCCGCAGTGCCGTTTACACCGGCTACTGGCCCGCGCCTCCTCAATCACATTGCCTATGAAAGCGAAACCGTTCGACTGGCGCTGGCTGGCGGACTGCGGGAACTGGCTGATCAATCCGGCGTCTCATCAGCGCATGTCACATTTGCACTACCGGGTGAGATCATCGCGCTTGAGCGCGCAGGGTTTCTTCATCGCAAAGATCAGCAGTTTCACTTTAAAAACAATGGCTTTAAAAGCTACGATGATTTTCTGAATGAGCTGGTATCTCGGAAACGCAAGGCGTTAAAGAAGAACGACGTGAAGCCTTGTCGGATGGTATCGAAATCGACTGGTTGACCGGCAGCGACCTCAGGGAATCCGTCTGGGACGACTTCTTCGCGTTTTATACGGATACCGGTAGCCGCAAATGGGGACGGCCCTATCTGAACAGGCAGTTCTTTTCGCGGATCGGCGAAACCATGGCGGAAGACATTCTGCTCGTCATGGCCAAACGCAACGGACATTACATTGCCGGTGCAATCAACTTCATCGGTGGTGATACACTTTTCGGCCGTCATTGGGGCTGCATCGAAGATCACCCATACCTGCATTTCGAGGTTTGCTATCATCAGGCAATCGATTTTGCGATTGATCGAAAGCTCAGCGTCGTGGAAGCCGGAGCACAGGGCGAGCATAAAATCGCCCGCGGTTATGTGCCGGTAACAACCCATTCAGCGCATTATATTGCCCATGAAGGCTTTCGGAACGCCGTACGCGACTATCTCGATCATGAACGTCGCGAAGTCGAACAGATTCAGGACGCCCCGGAAGAACACTCGCCATTCAGGGATGCGCTCTGATTGTTTGTTTTGACGCGCATCTCATCCGAAAGCCGCTTCACACCTTTCGGGATGCGCTCGCTCTATCCACCTTGCCTAACGCGACTTGATACGGTCTGATCCTGTCAAACATTTTCGCATTGGAGAGAATCGCATGTCCGCCACCTATGACGACAACAATATCTTCGCCAAAATTCTGCGCGGCGAAATCCCGTCCACCCGTGTTTACGAAACCGATGACGTCGTTGCTTTCATGGATGTGATGCCGCAAGGCACGGGCCACACGCTGGTTGTGCCAAAGACTGCTTCCCGCAATCTGCTCGATGCCAAGCCGGAAACCCTCGCGAATGTTGTTCAAGTGGTGCAGAAAATCGCGCAGGCAGTGAAGAAGGCATTCAATGCCGATGGCGTAACCGTCATGCAGTTCAACGAACCGGCATCCGGCCAGACCGTCTATCATCTGCACTTTCATGTGATCCCGCGCTTTGAAGGCGTGGCGCTCAAGCCCCATACCGGACAGATGGAAGACGCAGCGGTTCTTTCCGCAAACGCTGAAAAGATTCGTGCAGCGCTCTGATAAGACTCACACTTTCAAAGTGTAAGCAGGCCGATTACCAGCAGGATTTCCGCAACGAGCACGCCGACGAGCAATCGCTTACCGGTAGTGAGAAAGGCGGCAAATCCTGCCGCAGCGGAACCAGCGCGGAGCCAGAGCGGCGAATTGGCCAGTTCTCCATTAGGATAGAGAATAAGCTGCGCGATAACGCCTGCAACCAGCGCAGTTGCGACGCAGCGCACGAAAAAACGAGAACTTCTGAATCCTCCCGCACGCGCCCACCAACCAGCACCCCCATCAGCCGAAACAGATAGGTTGGAAGCGCTCCAGCCGGGAGGATAAATAGAAACGGCCACCACCGGGTCGAAAAGCTGTCCCAGTTCATTCAGTTGCCCCCACCGATACGCGGCGCATCCGGTGAAAACCAAATGCTATCAGCCCACCGAGAACCCCCGTGATCAGCAGGTCATATCCGGGAGCCAGATGATGAAATATGGGGAACAGAACGATCCCGGAAATCATTGCGACCTGCCCTGCCCTTTCTCTGGCTGAACGCCAGAGCGACGTCAGAAAATACATCGGCGTCAGCATGAAAAGTGCCGCGAAAACAATTGGCGGAAAAGACGTCGATAACGAATAGACGATAGCAACGACAATTGCATTGGTTCCCACCAGAACCATACCGATCCCCGCAAAATAGCTCGTCCGCATATCACGCGGGATCTTGCGCAGCTCCTCCATGGCCATGACCCGGGCGGTGACGGCAACGAAATGACACAGAGCAGCGAGCGTCAGTTTTCGCGTTTTCGGTCCCTGCAACTCGGGAAGCAGCGCGACCACCATTGGCATCAAACGCACGGACGAAAGTCCCACTGCGAGAGCCGCGGCAGGCAAAGCCACACCTGCACTGATCGCTCCGATCAGAACGACCTTTGCCGGAAGCGCCCAGATGGTCAGAGTCATAAAGACGGCTTGAACAACGGTGATGCCGCTTTCAATTGCCAGTCCCGCAAAACCGATAAACGAACTCATCAACAATAGAGCTGGAATACTGCCAATGCGTGTGCAGCCGCGCAAGAACCATCGCAGGTGACGATGGTCTTCTGAATTTTGCTCAGGATAATCGGAATGAATCGGTGGCATGGAGTCACGTTAGAGCAAGGTCCGAGCAAGTTGCACCCGGTTTTACCACTCAGATCGGAAAACCTCAGTTTTCCTTCACACCAGCCTCATGCTCACAACAAAACGGCCCTCAGAGAGGGCCGTTTCGCTTGCTTGTTACTTCTTACGTGGCACTTTCGGCACCGAAGATTTGGCCGCCGAGGACTTCGGGGAAGATTTCGGCGCCGGTTCGGCCTTGCCCGCCAGCACCTTCTCCTTCTCTGCCTTCTTCGGCGCAGCCTTCTTGCGTTGCAGCTGCTTCTTCTCAGCCGGAATATCCTTCTTCGGACTTACCGGCTTATCAGCCACGCTTTCCAGCGAAAGATCGGTCTTGCCGTCCGGTTTCGTCACGACGTCCACACGGACTGTGCCACCATGCTTGAGTTTTCCGAAGAGCACCTCATCAGCCAATGGCTTCTTGATGTGTTCTGGATAACCCGGGCAAGCGGACGTGCGCCCATGCGCTCGTCGTAACCCTTGTCAGCAAGCCGGGGCGATTGCGCCTTCGGTCAGTTCAAAGGTCACGCCGCGCTCAGCAAGCTGTGCTTCAAGCTGAAGCACAAACTTCTGCACAACCTGATGAATGACCGGAACCGGCAACGGACCGAACGGAATGATCGCATCCAGTCGGTTACGGAACTCAGGCGTGAACAAGCGGTTGATCGCTTCCATGTCATCGCCTTCGCGACGCGTGGAACCGAAGCCGATTGCTGCCTTCGCCATATCCGATGCACCGGCATTGGTGGTCATGATCAGGATCACATTGCGGAAGTCGATCTTCTTGCCGTTGTGATCGGTCAGCGAGCCATGATCCATTACCTGCAACAAGATGTTGAACAGATCGGGGTGTGCCTTCTCGATCTCATCAAGCAGCAGCACGCAATGCGGATGCTGATCGACGCCATCGGTCAGGAGTCCGCCCTGATCGAAGCCAACATAGCCGGGAGGCGCACCGATGAGCCGCGATACGGTGTGACGTTCCATATATTCCGACATATCGAAACGCAGGAGTTCCACGCCCAACGAACTTGCCAGCTGTTTGGCGACTTCCGTCTTGCCGACGCCGGTCGGGCCGGAGAACAGGTAAGAGCCGATTGGCTTGTCCGGTTCGCGCAATCCCGCACGGGGGCGAGCTTGATCGACGCTGACAGCGCTTCGATGGCCAGATCCTGACCGTAAACGACACGCTTCAGTTCAGCATCCAGATGCGAGAGAACCTGTTCATCATCCTTCGATACCGACTTCGGCGGAATACGGGCCATCGTTGCGATTGTCGCTTCGATTTCCTTCACGCCGATGGTCTTCTTGCGCTTGTTCTCAGGCAATAGCATCTGGCTGGCACCTGTTTCGTCAATCACATCAATTGCCTTGTCTGGCAATTTGCGATCCGAAATATAACGCGCAGAAAGTTCCACTGCCGTCTTGATGGCATCGACCGTGTACTTGACCTTATGGAAATCCTCGAAATAGGGCTTCAGCCCCTTCATGATTTCAATCGCATCCGGGATCGAAGGCTCATTGACATCTATCTTCTGGAAGCGACGCACCAAGGCACGGTCTTTCTCGAAGAACTGACGATATTCCTTATAGGTCGTCGATCCGATGCAGCGGATAGCACCCGATGAAAGCGCCGGTTTCAACAGGTTCGATGCATCCATCGCGCCGCCCGAAGTGGCGCCAGCCCCGATGACTGTATGAATCTCGTCGATGAACAGAACCGCACCCGGATACTCTTCGAGCTCCTTGACGACCTGCTTCAGACGCTCTTCGAAGTCACCGCGATAGCGGGTGCCAGCCAGAAGTGTGCCCATGTCGAGCGAGAATATCGTCGCATCGGCAAGCGCTTCAGGCACCTGTCCTTCAACGATCCGCTTGGCAAGACCTTCGGCAATCGCAGTCTTGCCGACGCCGGGATCACCCACATAAAGCGGGTTGTTCTTCGAACGACGGCAGAGTACCTGAATGGTGCGGCTGATTTCGCTGTCACGACCGATCAGCGGATCGATACGCCCGGCCTTGGCTTTCTCATTCAGATTGACGCAATAGGCAGACAGGGCGTCCTGCTTCTTCTTGGCGCTTTCTTCCTGTTCTGTGCTGGTGCGTTCTTCACTTGCGCTCTCTGCGCCGCGCGGCGGGCGAGTTTCGCTGTTCTGCGGGCGCTTGGAGATGCCATGCGAAATATAGTTCACGGCATCATAACGTGTCATCTGCTGCTCCCGGAGGAAATAGGCAGCATGACTTTCCCGTTCCGCAAAAATGGCAACCAGCACGTTGGCACCGGTTACTTCCTCACGGTTCGAGGATTGCACATGAATGACCGCGCGCTGAATGACGCGCTGGAAAGCGGCAGTTGGTTTGGAATCCTCGTCATAACCCGTGACGAGATTATCAAGTTCGCGATCAATATAGTCGGTAACGATACGTTTGAGATGCTCAAGGTCGACGCTGCAGGCACGCATCACTGCGCCCGCATCCTGATCGTCGATCAAGGCAAGCAAAAGATGTTCGAGCGTCGCATATTCGTGATGCCGCTCGTTTGCAATTGTGAGGGCTTGATGCAGGGGCCCTTTCAAGGCTTGGGGAGAACGATGGCATATGACCTCACTTTTTCTCCATCACGCATTGCAGCGGATGCTGGTTTTGGCGGGCGAAATCCATGACTGGCTAACTTTGGTTTCGGCGACTTCGTATGTAAATACGCCGCACTCGCCGACCCCGTGATTGTGAACATGCAGCATGATGCGCGTGGCATCATCCACGGTTCTTCTGGAAAAACCGCTGCAGGACATGAACGACGAACTCCATGGGTGTGTAGTCGTCATTGAGGAGCAGGACACGATAGAGGCTGGGCTTCTTGGTTTTCGGCTGTGTACGCGTAACTACAACGGTGCCGTTTTCCGGACCATTTCCGCCGTCAGTCTTGCTTTGCATGACTATATCGAGATGCCTCATGAAACCTATTACCCGGATGCCCATCTGCCTGACCCAACTTGCCCTATTATGTAGGTCGTCATGTGGTGATTTTAAGCCCTTCATTGGCACTTGCAACCGGGACTTATTGCAATAACGAGGCTTGACACAGTTATATGATGTCGTCCGAACGATAGGTCATGACAAAACAGCTCTATGTAAAATAGCCGGAGCACTTCGCTGCCAAATAATATAGGTACTAATAATTGGACCTAATAAACTCGACCCTATAAAAAGCGGAACACAAATTGCGGTTTCACGAATACGAAAAAAGTACTAAATTTCTCACATAATCAAAACATTAATGAATGCATTAGGGCTACTAACAGAACATACTTTTTAAAACCCGCTCATTTCTAGAGGCTGCCTCTCCCCTTCCACCCAAACAAGGCAGCAGCAAAACTAAACTCGCGCAAGCGGGTTTTTTTTGTGTTGTGACACCACTGCCTTCCCCTGATACGAACACCGCATTTCATTGACACATCTGCGTGAACGTTCGCAACGCATCGGGTCTGAACGGACTGTCAACGTTACAGCTTCCTCAAAATTTTTCCGAAATTTATGAACAACACGGTTACCATAAACGGATTGGTAACGCTGATGGCAGTAGGATCACCGAATTAGACGCGCTGTGTGCTTTTTTTGTGTCGCAGTTCAAAAATCCGGGATACAGGTAGGTCATCATCGTGCGTACCGCATTTAGTAAAGTCGCATATGCCTTGAAAAGAGCGGCGCAAGCCACCCTTCTTCTTGCAGTTGTAACGGGGTGTTCGACAGCTTCGACAACGATACCGGCGATAGCGGCTAGCGATAGATATGCAGCGATCGTGATCGATGCGAACACGGGCAAAACGCTGTTTGCCTCGAATGCGGATGCGCAGCGCTATCCAGCTTCCCTCACCAAAATGATGACTCTGTATATGCTTTTCGAGGCAATGCAGGCAGGGCGTATGAACAAGGACACGCGTATCCCGGTGTCCGTTTATGCCGCCGCACGTCCGCCCACAAAAATCGGCTTCCGTTCGGGGCAAAGCATTCGTGCTGAAGATGCAGCGCTGGCCATGATCACAAAGTCGGCCAATGACGTGGCAACTGCCGTCGGCGAGTATATCGGCGGCTCCGAAGAGCGCTTTGCGCAGATGATGACAGCAAAGGCTCGCCGTCTTGGCATGCGTAACACGACGTTCCGTAACGCATCGGGCCTGCCGAACATGGCGCAGCATACGACTGCACGCGACATGGCGATCCTCAGCATCGCGCTTCGCCAGCATTTCCCGAACGAATTCTCCTATTTCTCCCGCCGCAGCTTCGTTTTCCGCGGACAGACCATCAACGGTCACAACCGTTTGCTCGGTCGCGTTGAGGGCGTGGACGGCATCAAGACCGGCTACACCAATGCATCCGGTTACAATCTGGCCTCTTCAGTCAGTCTGGATGGCCGCAGGCTCGTAGCGGTGGTCATGGGCGGCAATACCGGTGCCAGCCGCGACGCCCATATGACTCAGCTCATCCGCAAATATCTTCCTATGGCAACGCGTAGCCGTAACGCTGCACCGCTCGTCGCCATGCGCAACGATGCACCGCAGGTCGTTGCTTCGATCGATCTTCCCAAGGCCAAGAATGCCCCTGTTCCGGTAACCCGTCAGGTTGCAGCCGTGGATGACATCATCAACAACGAAAGCGGTGAAGGCGATAGCGACCAGCCTCAGGTTCTGGCACTTGCAGCACCGACCGCGCGTCCTGCTGCGCTGGCCGCGCAGGCTGCGATTCGCCCCACACCGAAGGCCGCCGTCCCGTCTGCACAGGCTCAGGAAGTCGATCCGGTCACAACCGCCTCAGCTGCTGCTGCCGGTGGCTGGGCAATCCAGATCGGCTCCCTCCCGAGCGAAGGTCAGGCGCGGGACATGCTTGCCAAGGCTTCTGCCACAGCAGGTGGCACACTGCGTGCGGCGTCGCCCTATACCGAGACCTTCAACAAGGGTAGCGCAACTTTCTACCGCGCGCGCTTTGTTGGCTTCTCCTCCAAGCAGGCTGCTTGGGATGCCTGCGCCTCGCTGAAGAAGAAAAACTTCGGCTGCTATGCAGTCGCGAACTAATCGATTGCGAGGGGTTCTGCCCCTCGTTGCCAGCTTCAAACCCGAATTTGTAGTGCGTAGAGGGTTTCGAGATGTCAAATATGAGAGAAACTTTCGGCCAGCCGCCGTTCAAGACTGCCGACTGGACACAGGATGAAGGCAAGACTTCAGCCTTCGGTGCATTGTTCTCGGTGCAAGGCCTCAAGCAGGCTGCCCTGCGAATTGCCGATGTAAGGCGAGGCACCGGCTTTCAGACCAAAGATCTGGTCGGGCTGCTCATCTGCCATGCAGCCCGCAACAAGCGACTAGTTCAGCCACGGGCGTCCATGCGGATGACCCTGCCGGTGAATTTCGACCGAGTTTCTGTGCGCCTGACGATAGAAAACTGAATGAACACCAGATGAAATGAAAAAGGGCCTGCCGGTTACCCGGCAGGCCCTTTTACATGAGTGTGTCAATCTTCAAAGCAATCCCAGAGCCGCCAGCTCCCTCGGCGCAATTCTGCAGGCAAGGCAGCCCTGCCCGCTTTACCCGCGGCTTCATCACGCGGGACTTCATTTTCAGCCAGATAGCGCCAACCCTGAAAAGCACGGCGTGGCTGCCACTCGGTCGGAATGACCTTGGGTTCGAGAACAAGGTGACAGCGATTGATACCCTGCTCATCCGTAAATGGACGAACATCCAGCAGGCGCTGACGGCATTGGACGTTGCCCTTGATAACCCAGTAGAGCGAGCCACCTTCCAGCAGCTCATCGATCCGTTTCGGAACCATTCTCGTTGTGTGAAACTGTTCCGGCACCAAACCGGCCGCACGCTGTTCAGCGAGACGGAAATCGATCCAAGCCGCGAGATCTTCGATACTGTCGCAGCCGACACAAAGTTTGACGAGATTGAGAGCCATAGGGGTGATTTAGCCAAGACGAATGCGCGCTTCAAGCCTGAAGCATCGCATTCCGCCCAGAATTGCGAATCAACAGGCGACCACGTTGACGGCGAGACCACCCTGACTGGTTTCCTTGTAACGCTCGCTCATATCGTGACCGGTCTGGCGCATTGTCTCGATACAAGCGTCGAGAGGTACAAAATGCTTGCCGTCGCCCTTGACAGCAAGTGACGCTGCGGTCACCGCCTTCACCGCACCAAGCGCGTTACGTTCAATGCACGGCACCTGCACAAGTCCGGCAACCGGGTCGCAGGTCATGCCAAGATGGTGTTCGAGCGCAATTTCAGCAGCATTTTCAATTTGCTCAGGCGATCCGCCAAGCACAGCGGCAAGACCCGCTGCCGCCATTGCCGATGCTGATCCTACTTCGCCCTGACAACCAACTTCCGCGCCAGAAATCGATGCGTTGTGCTTGATGACACCACCAATTGCGGCAGACGTCAGGAGAAAATCGCGAATGCCTTTCTCATCGGCATCATCATGAAAATGCAGATAATAGCGCAGAACCGCCGGTACAACGCCTGCAGCACCATTTGTCGGTGCGGTGACTACCCGGCCGCCGGACGCGTTTTCTTCATTGACCGCCATCGCGTAAACCGAAAGCCAGTCATTTGCCAGAAGCGGGTTACTGCGATTATTGCGCCAGTCATCCTGAAGCTTATCATGAAGCTGTCGCGCACGACGACGGACATTCAGGCCGCCCGGCATGACACCGTCCCGGCTCAGTCCACGCTCGATACAGCCACGCATGGCCCCCAAATACGATCGAGACCATTATCCAGATCACCGCGTGCCATATGCTTTTCTTCATTGGCCCGCTTCATTTCGGCGATCGACAGCCCGCTGTCGTGGGCCATCTCAAGCATCTCAGCAGCACTACGGAACGGAAACGGCACATCAGCCTTGTCGTCCTGCTTTGCACCGCTGCGCTGAACGCGGCTCAGCTCTTCTTCGGTCACCACAAAGCCGCCACCGATGGAAAAGTATGCCCGACGCAAGAGAAGATTGTCATCGGCATCGAATGCAGAGAAAGCCATGCCGTTGGCGTGCCCCGGCAAAGGAGTCTTCCGATCCAGTACGAGATCGACCTTCGGATCGAAATGATAGGCCGGATGTCCTTCGGGTTTCACTTTCTTCTCGGTAAAACCTTCTCTACTTCAACGTCCATAATGTCGGGATCAATCGTATCCGGCAGATGACCGCAGAGCCCCAGAATGACGGCTCGATCCGTCGCATGCCCGACGCCGGTATATGCAAGAGAGCCGTGCAGGCTCGCTTTCAACCGGTGGATTTTCGAATGCGCAGGCCGTGGCCAGTTTCCGCCTATAATTTCATTGAGAAACATGCGCGCAGCCGTCATCGGGCCCATCGTATGCGAACTGGAAGGCCCAATGCCAATCTTGTAAAGATCGAAAACCGACAGAAACATTCCACACCTTCTGCAGCCGTCATAAGGCTGATTGATTCCTGATCGCAGCGTCGCCCGCCATTTGCCTGATCGTCCATTCTAGACAAAAATCGGCAAAAGTCGCTAACGCAGAAACCGCGTATCTCTATCAGATAGTGTAGGAAAGGATCAACGCAAACGGAATGCTGAAATGCGGCATCAAATTTCCGGAATACGTAACGCCGCCTGACTTCTAGAGCATTTCCTGTTTTGTTTGATTCATTGGAAATGCTCTATCCGTTTGTTTTCACGCATGTCTTTATCCCAAAACCGGTTCCCACTTTCGGGAGACATGCTCTAGACGGAGAACAGATAGGCCATGAGGATGACAGCAGCGAGACCAACGACTGCCCAGAGCGTAACGCCCCAGCAGGATTTTTGAACGGTTTCGTCCATGGAGATTTTGGCAACCTTGTTGTGCAACTCTTTTACACAGCGTCCTTCACAACGCTGTTACCAATCATATAGCTTCGTGAACAACGGAACGCAACGGCGAAAAGCGACTGAATTGTGGCGATGAATTTTCAGGATTGAACATACGCTTCATGAAAGCTTTCTTTATCAATCAGTTACCAATAGATAACCTTAACAAAAGCTTTAAAGTGACGGCAGAAATGCGGCATCAGGGTTGAGGTAGAAGCATATCTGTCTTGCCCGCCAACCAGTAAGTGGCAAGTCCTACCCACTCACGCATGGCCACGCTGAACCACGAAAGCGCTTCATTCGGGGATTCGAGATAAAGGGCAAAACGCTCGCTGGCGCGCGTCTTGTAGTCTACCGGCGGGGCGACAACATCGAAATCCGCCTTGCGAAAGCAGCCAACGGATCGCGGCATATGATATGCGGAAGTCACCAGAAGCCACGTTTCGCCGGGCTTGGGCTGGGCCAGTTCTTTCGAGAAAATTGCATTTTCAACCGTGTTCCGAGACTTGTTTTCATAGATGTAACGTTCGCCGGAAAAGCCGAGATCTACCAGCATCTGCCGCGTGCTATCTGCCTCTTTGACGGATTCTTCGAAAAGGCTCCATCACCTCCGGAAACAATAACCCGGCGTCTGGATATAATCTCGCCAGCCGCATCGCTTCGAAAATGCGGTCGGCCGCGCTATTCAACTCGAAACCTTTGCGCCCGGCATTGATGTCGCCATTCATATAGCCGCCAAGAACAACGATCCCATCCACATGTCGTGGCATTGCATCCGGCTTCGCGAAACGATCCTCCAGCGGGGCAAGCAGAACAGAACCCAGTGTCGTGAAAGCCGCAAAAAAACAGAATGGCGATAGACAACCCCAGCACACTCATACTGAGCCGTCGGGAACCTCGCCATATGGCCAGAAAAGCAATCAGGACAAGAACGAGAATTATCGTAACAGGTTGGAAAAACAGCCAGAAAATCTTCGACAGACTAAAAACAATCAAGCTCTCCAATATCCAGCCCTCTGTCCGTGCCCATGCCAGCACGAATCCGTGTGCGACCGCATACTATAGTGTTGCAAAAGCCTGTGTTAGAGATTTGCCGGGAATCGAAAAACGCCGGATAGCGCTATCCAGCCGGAAGGAACCATGTCTAACATCACGCCCCGGGATATTGCACCTTCGTCCCGTATTCGTCTCGGGCGCATCGATATTGCGCGTGGGATCGCGCTGATCGCCATGGCGATCTACCATTTTGGCTGGGATCTTGAGTTTTTCGGCTATATGGCGCCTGCCACAACTGCCCATGGGGGCTGGAAGCTTTTCGCCCGCTGTATTGCTTCAAGCTTCCTGTTTCTGGTCGGCTTCAGCCTCGTTCTGGCGCATGGCAACGGGATTCGCTGGAAATCAATGGCGAAACGGCTGACACAAATCGTAATCGCTGCGGCCGCGATTTCAGCAGTCACATGGTATATGTCGCCGGACAGTTTCATCTTCTTCGGCATCCTTCACCAGATCGCTCTGGCAAGTGTGCTCGGTCTTCTTTTCCTGCGCCTGCCCGCCTTTGCAACATTGATCATTGCAGCGTTGGTCATCAGCGCTCCGCTTTACGCAAGCGCCGATATTTTCAATAATCCCGCGCTCAGCTGGGTCGGCCTTTCGACCGTGGCGCCGCGTTCGAACGATTATGTGCCGCTGTTTCCTTGGTTCGGAGCTGTCCTTATCGGCATGGCAGCGGCGCGCATATTTCAGCGTTTTGGTTGGCTTCAGCTCTTGGCTGGCGGGATCAAACCCCAGTTTCTTGAAAAGCCGCTGACATTTATCGGCAGGCATAGTCTGGCTTTTTATCTCATTCATCAGCCAGTTCTGATCGCGCTAGTTTATGTCTTCTCGCAACTGATGCCTCCGGCACAGCCAACACCGCGAGAAGCTTTCACGCAATCCTGTGTGGCTGCATGCCTGCAAAACGGAAGCGAACAGCTATGCCAGCAGTTCTGTGGCTGTGTCGTAACAGAGTTGGACAAGGCAAAACTGTTTGATGATGTCTTTAGCGGCAAGATCGATCAGGAGAACAACAGCACGGTCGGGATATCGCACAAATGTGCTCACCGGTGCCCGATACCCAGTAAAACAGATCAGGTATTGACGCCCAGTTCGGCAAGACGCTCGATGCAGGATTCCTCGATCTGGTCGAGTTCGCCCAGCGTCTCCTCAATGTCGCGTCGCTTCTGACGAAGATCGGCGCGTTTTTCCTCAACGCGCTTCATGAGCAGCTTCAGCTGCCCCGTCTCGCCGGGCGGCTCACGATACATCTGGATGATTTCGTGGATTTCGGCGATCGAAAAACCAAGCCGCTTGCCACGCAGAATCTGCTTCAGAAGATGACGGTCGGCGGGACGGAACAGTCGTGTGCGGCCACGTCTCACAGGAGCGATCAGGCCTTCATCTTCGTAGAAGCGCAAAGTACGGGTTGAAATACCGAACTCGCGCGTCAACTCTGTGATCGTATAATATTCGCGCACCACAACATTCCTGCCTTATATCAAGCGGACCAGCCTCTAAACCGAATTGAGTTCAGAGGCTAAGTTGTGCTCCCCATTTACGTAAAAGTCAACATTAAACCGATGCGAACTAAAATACATCTAGCTACAATTTGGCCGAAAACCGGAATAATCAATTTCACCTACCGCCAGAAACGGTGAAGGCTTTTCCAAAGGATATTCAGCTGAAACCCCTTAATTTCCGCTGATTTCCCATGGATTGCGACTTGCCATCATATTGCCGCTCATGCGTTATGAACTTGCGGAAACCAGTTACAAACGGCGATTCATGCGGCGCTCTATAAAATTTACCTTGATCGGACTTGTCGTCATCGCTGTGATAGGCGCGGCCCCATTTGCCGTCGAACCAATTGTCGTGAAGATCGGAGAAGGTTCGATTCGTCAGCTCGCCAGAGACGGTAATTTCTGTCAGACAGAGCAATGCGACGAAGGCATGAATTACGCGCTTGGTTTTCTCGAAACCAATTATGCGCTGTCGCCTCACGACATTAAATGGTGTATGGGCGTCGATGTCATTTCCCATTATGAGTTGCCATTCGGTAACGCATTGAAAAAGTCAATAACCGACCGAATGTACCAACGTTGTGGCGATCCGAAGCAAGATGAACCACCCGGCGATTATACGGATGAATAAAGGCGCTCTTCATGAAGCGATTTTTGCGCATTGGCGCACGGATGATACTTCTGGCCATCCTTGCAGTTACGATCAGCCCGATTAAATTCCGCCCCGTGACAGGTGAGCCCGTCGATCTAGAGCGGTTTGCGGCTTTCTTTCTGGTCGGTGCCTTGTTCGCCCTCGCCTATCCTCGCCACTGGATGGGTGTTCTTCTGCTAACAGTCGGCTGCGCCGCACTTTTCGAACTGATGCAACGTTTGGCACGGGCGTCACGGCGAGTTCATAGACTTTGTTTTCAAGGCGGCCGGAGCCATATTTGGCATTGCTGTTGGCTATGGCCTCAGCCTTATGCGCCCTTTCCGGCAAGAAGGCTGATCAGGCAGCGGGAATAGCCTTCAGTCTGTCGCCTGCCGTTTCACGCATGAATTCCAGATGGATCGAACGTAGCAATGCGGCCAGATCGTCATTGGCAGCAGCAAATCGGCCGCCCCCGACAGCCTCGCACATGAGTGCTGATATTTCCGCAGCGCCCATACGCTTTCGCCCGGCAGCAACCGCCCGCCGGGCCTCGATGGCAACAATCAAGGGCGCATGCGTGGCATCGCTCAATCCGGAAGAGCGAAGAAGCGCAGCAAAGGGCAGCAGGACGTCCGCCCGAAATAATCGCACAAATCCGCCTATCATCGAGATCGGAAAGCGCGCCCAGCAAGCTAGCGAAGAAATCTATACGGCCTCCGGCAACGGCACGGATAACAAAACTGGTCGTGATTTCACCGCGCAGACGCAGATGTTCGACCAGCGCCGGGAGTTCTTCTTGTGAACAGTTTTCCGCCAGTTGCATTGAGGCACGAGCGGTCGCATCGCCTACAACCTTATCGGCGCGGCGTTGACCCAGAAGCAATTTCACCAGCGGAAGAGATTGGAGAACCTCTCCGACTTTCACTGCGAGTAGATGACGGCATTCAGCCGGAAGATGCGGATGGGCCAGCAAGGCTTCCCGTACGACAGCATCATGTCCGCAGCGCTCGCTGATGCGCCGAAACGAAACGGGGGCGATACGGGCGCAGCTGTTGAAGAGCATTTCAGCAACAGCTTCATTATTCCCGACTTCGGCGATTGCCGCCGCGACTGCGAATGAAACATGCGGGCGCGCGGCAATCAAAACCTGCATCGATGGAGCGCTATAGGCCACACGATCAATCAGATCAGCGTCGCTAAGAAGCTTTGAGCGTGCAAGGATATATCCCGCCACCTCCGGTTGATCGGCTGCAAGCGCCGTTACGATATGCAAAGGCGAATGCACGCTGGTCGAAAGCACATCTGCAATAGCCATGCGAACTTTCGGGGAAGGATCATCAAGCAAAAGCGTCAATGCGGCTTCTGCATGTGCACGAGCATGATCAGACTGAAGCTGGTCAGTACATTGCCGGGCCAACTGAGCAGCACGGACAACGCGCGCAGCTACCGGCTCGCAGCCACCGACAAACGTATCTTTTTCGATATGCATTCTGGCCCCGCTCCAGATCGTTCTTGTATTCGAAAATGATAAATTAAAATGGTTTACGAGCGGTTTACCATGTTTTTAACCGCATTGTCGCAGCATGGAACCGAACGCGTTTTCACTCGTTTTATCGTCATCAATTCAACGGAGACTTCAAATGGCCGACGAAAAGATCACGAACGAAATCCAGCAGGCTCTCGAAAAGCAGATTGCCGATATGCGCACTGAACTGAAGCGCCTTTCAAAGTCGCTGGCGTCACATTCTGGCGAGCTGAGAGAACGCGCGGAGGACGTCATGGATGATGCGTCCGGTCGTTTCCGTCATGCCGCGCAGGCCGTGCGTGAACGCGGTCAGGTCGTTGCCGAAACGGTTCGCGAAAACCCGGGCACAGCCACGACCCTTTTCGGAACTGCCGGAATTATCGGTATTCTCATCGGTGTTGCCATCGGGTGCGCCATTTCTGATCGCCGCTGAACAGCAAGAACAGCCTGATACTTATGCCCGTGCTCAATGCGCGGGCTTTTTGTTTGCACTCTTTACGAGACGGTTGTGGTCTGCTAGCTCCCGGTCATTGGCAGTTTGCCACCGGTCGCAGCCTACCCGGTCAAAACAAGGATGAGCGCAATCAAGCGCTGCAAGACTGCGACGTGGCTTGAAACAAAGGCACGCAAATGTCTGAAAAGACGATATATTCCGATCTCAAGCAGCTCGGCTCCAACGCTTCGATCCCACAAAATCCGGAAGATGCCATCCTTGAAAGGGTCGCAAATCCGCAAGCGGGAACGCCTTACTGTGTGCGCTTCACCGCACCTGAATTCACCTCGCTATGCCCAATGACGGGACAGCCAGACTTTGCGCATCTGGTCATCGACTATGTTCCCGGCCAGTGGCTGGTGGAAAGCAAATCTCTGAAACTGCTCCTGTTTTCCTTCCGCAATCACGGTGCATTTCACGAAGATTGCACGGTAACCATCGGCAAGCGCCTCGTCGAGCTGCTGGAGCCGGAATGGCTCAGGATCGGCGGCTACTGGTATCCACGTGGCGGTATACCCATCGACGTTTTCTTTCAGACCGAGCGGCGCCGCAGAACGTCTGGATACCGGAACAAGGCGTGCCCAACTATCGTGGTAGAGGCTAGTGCATCTCCAGCAAAAGTGCGAAGCAGTTTTGCGTAGGATAATGCGAAAACAAAGAGATCGAGCGGTTCCAGTGAACCCGTTTTAACTGGAACCGCTCCAGTTGATCGGAGTCGCTGTTGCGACTGAAGATCACGATCCCTATTATAGAAGCAGACCACATGGCCCCTGAAAGGACCCCCATGAAAAACTTCGCTATTCTGATTTCTCTGGCCGTTCTTGCCGGATGCGGGGAGCTGGTAAGGCGGCCATGGATACAGGCAAGAGTTTTGATCGATCGCCTGCATGTCGCGCAATTTCAAGGGCGAACCGCCCTGCCCGCAGCCGGAAGCTACAAACCAGAAGGCACAGTAAAACCAGAAAGGAGGCCTGTCATGGCTATCGAACCCAAGGACGTTCTCGATTTCTGGTTCTCGCCGAAGATGCGAGAAAACTGGTTCAGCAAAAGTGATGAGATCGACGCGGAAATTCGTGAGAAATTTCTGACGGCTTACGAAGATGCTCGCGCCGACAAGCTGGAACACTGGAAACAACAGCCCGAAAGTGCGCTTGCGCTCACCATTCTGTTCGACCAGTTTCCGCGCAATATGTTCCGTGGTTCACCGCGTTCTTTTGAAAGTGACGGGCTGGCCCGAGATGTGGCGGCGCAGGCGCTCGATCACGATTTCGACCGCAAACTATCGCCCGAACAACGCCAGTTCTTCTATCTGCCATTCATGCATAGTGAGCATCTGAGCGACCAGAAGCGCTGCGTCGATCTTTATGAAAGGCTCGGCGACGAGTTCTCGCTCGGTTTCGCCCGCCAGCATCACGATATCATTGAACGCTTTGGACGCTTTCCCCATCGCAATAAGGTGCTTGGTCGCGATACCACCCACGAGGAAACCGAATTCCTCAAGGAACATACAGGCTTCTAAAATTCAGAGCGCATCCCGAAAAGTGTGAAACGGTTTTCGGTAAAGATGTGCGTTAAACAAATATCTAGAGCAGCCGATAAGGCAATATTCCGCGGCGGTCATGATCGACCGCCAATCTGCTTTTAAGCGGCGGAACGGCGCGCTGCACACATTCAGCGCGTTCGCAGATACGGCAGGAAACGCCAATCGGATCAAAGGCAGAGCGCACTGCTATGTCGAGCCCATCCGCATAGACAAAATCCTGCGCGTAGGCCACCTCACAGCCAAGGGCGATAGCGTAGCGCCGCTGAGGTGCATTGAATCCCCCTCGCTCTTGGTCAGTTCTGTCGCAATGCAAAGATAGCGCGCACCATCCGGCGTTTCGGCAAGCTGCCGAATGATCCGTCCCGGCGTCTCGAATGCCTGATGCACATTCCATAGCGGGCACGCAGCACCATAGCGCGCAAATTGCAGCTTGGCAGCGCTGTGTCGCTTCGTGATGTTCCCAGCCCTGTCTATGCGAGCAAAAACACCGGTACGCCCCGATGGCCGGAACGCTGCAAGGTGCTAAGCCGATGTGCAACCTGTTCCAGACTTGCCCCGAAACGCGATGCCAACAGCTCCAGATCATGGCGCAGCTCCTTGGCTGCTGAAAGGAATGTCTGATAGGGCAGCATCAGCGCCCCGGCGAAATAATTGCGCAAGCCGATCTTGCAAATTTCAACAGCCTCGGCAGAGCGAAAATCCGCTCGTCCAGCAATCGTGCTCACCAGTTCTTCCATTTCCAGTTCGGCGATCTGGAACGCGATCTGGAAACTGCGGGTTGAGGCGGGAGAATAGGGGTTGAGATAAAGCACACGTGCTGCAGGATCGAACCGACGCAGGACTGCCTCCTCCGGCCCGGCCCGCGCAATGTGCACACGGTGGTGCTCCGCCATATATTGCGGCAAGGCTACACCGATGTCCCGACACGGAATATTTAGCTCCGCTGCCAGCTTTTCTGCGGCAATATCAATCTCATGTACGTAATTGTCGATAAAATGGAAAAAGTCGCGAACTTCCTCATAAGGCGCGGGCTCCGCAGTAGACGGAGCGCGACCCAGCTGATTATCCAGACTTGCGAGCTGTTCGCTGTTGCGGCGGTAGGCCTGATGGCAGGCAATCAGCGCATGAGCCAGCCCCGGCGCATTTTGCGTAATGAGCTTCAGTTCCTGCAGGTTCGGCTTGTAATTGTCGAAAACGGGGTCAGCCAGTGCCTCGGAAACAGCTGAAAGCAATCGATCATCATCACCCAGTGAAATGGCGCCTATATCGATCTGGTAGTTTTCAGCCAGCGCGAGCAAAACGGCTGCGGAAACAGGCCGCTGATTATTCTCGATCTGATTGAGATAACTCGTTGAAATACCGAGGCGTTCAGCAAAGCCCGACTGGGTTGCCTTATGTTGCTCGCGTATTTCGCGTATCTTTCTGCCGATATAAAGTTTTCTCGGTGCCATTTTCGCAAATTCGCATTTCGCTATTTGCAAATTTATATCTTACACAATCGCACCTTTTCAAGCTTTTCCAGAACGCCTTCGGATTTTTAAGCAGGAAGGAGAAAAGACTATGTTTTCAGTTTCATAACTCGCCTTCCAAAGGCCACCCAAAAGTGGGGACTTTATGCAGGAACTTCTTGAGCAACTCGAAGCCCGCCGTACGGAAGCCCGCCTTGGCGGTGGTCAGCGCCGTATCGATGCCCAGCATGGCAGAGGCAAGCTTACTGCCCGCGAAAGGATCGAAGTGCTTCTCGACGAAGGATCGTTTGAGGAGTTCGATATGTATGTCACGCATCGCTGCACCGACTTCGGCATGGAAAAGCAGAAGGTCGCTGGCGACGGTGTCGTGACGGGCTGGGGCACGATCAACGGCCGGCAGGTCTATGTATTCAGCGAGGATTTTACCGTTCTGGGCGGCTCATTGTCCGAAACCCATGCGCAGAAAATCTGCAAGATCATGGATATGGCCATGAAGAACGGCGCGCCGGTAATCGGCCTCAACGATTCCGGTGGTGCGCGCATTCAGGAAGGCGTCGCGTCGCTCGCGGGCTATGCCGACGTGTTCAAGCGCAATGTGGATGCGTCCGGTGTGGTGCCGCAAATCTCGGTCATTATGGGCCCTTGCGCAGGCGGTGCAGTCTATTCGCCAGCCATGACCGACTTCATCTTCATGGTGCGTGACAGCTCCTATATGTTCGTGACAGGTCCCGACGTGGTGAAAACCGTGACCAACGAAATTGTCACGGCGGAGGAACTGGGCGGCGCCTCGACCCACACCAGAAAGTCATCGGTCGCCGATGGCGCTTATGAGAACGATATTGAAGCGCTGGAACAGGTCCGCATTCTGTTCGACTTCCTGCCGCTCAACAATCGCGAGAAGCCACCAGTACGCCCGGTATTCGATGATCCGGCCCGGCTCGAAATGCGGCTCGACACACTGATTCCAGATAGCGCCACCAAGCCCTACGATATGAAGGAGCTTATCCACGCGCTGGCCGACGAAAGCGATTTCTTCGAAATTCAGGAATCTTTTGCGAAGAACATCATTACCGGCTTCATCCGTATGGATGGTCAGACTATCGGTGTCGTTGCAAACCAGCCCATGGTGCTTGCCGGTTGCCTCGATATCGATTCATCGCGCAAGTCTGCCCGGTTCGTTCGCTTTTGCGACGCCTTCAATATCCCGATCCTGACCCTTGTGGATGTTCCGGGCTTCTTGCCCGGCACGGCGCAAGAATATGGCGGCGTCATCAAGCACGGCGCAAAACTGCTCTTCGCTTATAGCCGGGCAACTGTTCCCATGGTCACGCTCATCACCCGCAAGGCCTATGGTGGCGCATATGATGTGATGGCCTCAAAACATATCGGTGCTGATATCAATTATGCACGGCCGACGGCGGAAATCGCCGTGATGGGCGCCAAGGGCGCAACGGAAATTCTCTACCGTTCGGAGCTGGGCGACCCTGAAAAGATCGCCGCGCGCACGAAGGAATATGAAGCGCGTTTTGCCAATCCGTTCGTGGCTGCGGGCGCGGCTTCATCGACGAGGTGATCATGCCGCATTCCTCGCGCCGCCGCATTGCACGCGCTTTTGCCAGCCTGCGCAACAAGCAGCAGAGCACGCCTTGGAAAAAGCACGACACCATTCCGCTGTGATCCGGTTCAGTTGAGTAGATAAAATGATCAAGAAAATTCTCATTGCCAATCGCGGCGAAATCGCATGCCGTGTGATCAAGACCGCAAAGAAGATGGGCATTGCGACGGTCGCGGTTTATTCCGACGCCGACCGCAATGCCCTGCATGTCAAAATGGCTGACGAAGCAGTCCACATCGGACCAGCGCCGTCCAATCAGTCCTATATCGTCATCGACAAGATTCTGGCTGCGATCAAAGGAAACCGGCGCAGATGCCGTGCATCCCGGCTATGGCTTTCTGTCGGAAAATCCGCGTTTCGCTGAAGCACTGAAAGCCGCCAACGTCACCTTCATCGGCCCACCGGTGAACGCAATTGAGGCCATGGGCGACAAGATCACCTCGAAGAAGCTTGCCTCCGAAGCCGAAGTTTCCACCGTACCGGTCATATGGGTTTGATCGAAGACGCCGACGAGGCGGTTCGCATTTCCACATCCATCGGGTACCCGGTCATGATCAAGGCTTCAGCCGGCGGCGGCGGTAAGGGCATGCGTATCGCGTGGAACGACGACGAAGCCCGCGAAGGTTTCCAGCTTTCGCGCAATGAGGCCAAGTCTTCTTTCGGCGACGACCGCATCTTCATCGAAAAATTCGTTACCCAGCCGCGCCATATTGAAATTCAGGTTCTGGGTGACCAGCACGGCAATGTTGTCTATCTCGGCGAACGCGAATGTTCCATCCAGCGCCGTAATCAGAAGGTCATTGAAGAAGCACCTTCGCCATTCCTTGATGAAGCCACCCGCAAAGCCATGGGCGAGCAGGCAGTGGCTCTCGCAAAGGCCGTTGGTTATTACTCTACAGGCACGGTGGAATTTATCGTTGATGGCAGCCGCAACTTCTACTTCCTTGAAATGAATACGCGTTTGCAGGTTGAGCATCCGGTGACGGAGCTCATTACCGGCATCGACCTCGTGGAAGAAATGATCCGCGTTGCATCGGGTGAAAAGCTCCGTTTCGACCAGAGCGACGTGAAGCTCAACGGTTGGGCTATGGAAAGCCGCCTCTATGCGGAAGACCCATATCGCAACTTCCTGCCCTCTATCGGCAGGTTGACCCGCTATCGCCCACCAGCCGAAGGCCGCAATTCGGATGGTACGATCGTGCGCAATGACACTGGCGTGTTCGAAGGCGGCGAAATTTCGATGTATTATGATCCGATGATCGCAAAGCTCTGCACCGGGGCCGGATCGCACCAGCGCCATCGATGCGATGGGAGATGCTCTGGACGCATTCGAGGTTGAAGGCATCGGTCACAACCTGCCCTTCCTGTCGGCAGTAATGGATCATCCGCGTTTCCGCGAAGGTGCACTCACAACCGCATTCATTGCCGAGGAATATCCGGACGGCTTTGTCGGCGTCCCGGTTTCGGAAGATGATGCGCGGGTGCTTTGCTGCGGTTGCTGCCCAGATCAATCTGGCGATCGAACAGCGCAACATGCAGATTACCGGACGGATTTCCAGCGAAAATCGGTCGGCGACTGATTGGGTGGCGACACTTGGCGGGTTCACCCTGCCGGTTCGCATTGTGGAAGGCGAAGGCGGAACGACGATCAATTTCGTGGATGGCGGTAGCCTGCCAGTTGCCAGCGACTGGCATCCCGGTAGCCATCTGGGCTCATTTACCGTTGGCGGCAAGCCCATTGCCATCAAGGTTTCGCGCGTGGGCACTGGCTGGCGCCTGCGCTGGCGCGGCATGGATATGGTCGCTCACGTCCGCAAGCCACGTGTCGCAGAACTCGCAAAACTCATGCCGGTAAAGCTGCCACCAGATACGTCGAAAATGCTGCTCTGCCCGATGCCGGGCGTCATCACATCGATCCTCGTCAAGGATGGTGAAACTGTCGAAGCCGGTCAGCCACTGGCCACCGTAGAAGCCATGAAGATGGAAAACGTGCTGCGTGCGGAACGCCGTGCTACCGTAAAGCGCATCACAGCGGAGGCTGGCTCCAGCCTTGCCGTAGACGAACTGATTATGGAATTTGAGTGAGGTCGATATGAGCGAGCGCCCCACAACCCGAGCAGACTGGGAAGCATTGGCCGAGAAGGAACTGAAGCGGCCAGCTGACAGCCTCATTTGGCAAACGCCAGAAGGCATTGACGTCAAGCCGCTCTATACGGAAGATGACCTTCAAGGCATCGACCATCTGGGCACCCTGCCCGGCTTCGAGCCTTTCTTGCGCGGTCCTCGTGCGACCATGTATGCGGGTCGTCCATGGACGATCCGGCAATATGCGGGATTTTCGACGGCCGAAGAATCCAACGCCTTCTATCGCAAGGCTCTCGCTGCCGGTCAGCAGGGCGTTTCGGTTGCCTTCGATCTTGCCACGCATCGCGGCTATGATAGCGACCATCCGCGTGTTGAAGGCGATGTGGGCAAGGCTGGCGTTGCCATCGATTCCGTCGAGGATATGAAGATCCTTTTCGACGGCATTCCGCTGGAACAAATTTCCGTTTCCATGACCATGAACGGCGCGGTGATCCCGATCCTCGCCAATTTCATCGTGGCGGGCGAGGAACAGGGCGTGCCCCGCGCCCAGCTTTCCGGCACGATCCAGAACGACATCCTCAAGGAGTTCATGGTCCGCAACACTTATATCTATCCGCCGGAACCCTCCATGCGGATCATTGCGGATATCATCGCCTATACGGCAGGCGAAATGCCGAAGTTCAACTCGATTTCCATTTCCGGCTACCATATGCAGGAAGCGGGCGCGACACTGGTTCAGGAACTCGCCTTCACGCTTGCCGATGGGCGTGAATATGTGCGTGCCGCCCTGAACAAGGGCCTGAATGTCGATGAATTTGCGGGACGACTGTCATTCTTCTTCGCCATCGGCATGAATTTCTTCATGGAAATCGCCAAGCTGCGCGCCGCGCGCCTGCTCTGGTCGCGCATCATGAAGGAATTCGATCCGAAGAAGCCCGGCTCGCTGATGCTACGCACGCATTGCCAGACTTCGGGCGTATCGCTTCAGGAACAGGATCCCTACAACAATATCGTCCGCACCGCATTCGAGGCCATGTCAGCTGCTCTTGGCGGTACGCAATCGCTGCACACCAATTCCTTCGATGAAGCCATTGCTTTGCCAACCGAATTTTCGGCTCGTATCGCTCGCAATACGCAGCTCATCCTCCAGAACGAAACCGGCGTAACCAAAGTGGTCGATCCGCTGGCAGGTTCTTATTACATCGAAAACCTCACCAACGAGCTGGCCGAAAAGGCCCGGGCGCTGATCGAGGAAGTCGAAGGTCTGGGCGGCATGACCAAGGCGGTCGAAAGCGGCCTTCCGAAGCGCCTCATCGAAGAAGCAGCGACCAAACGGCAGGCGGCGGTCGATAAGGGCGAAGAGATCATTGTCGGGGTCAACAAGTTCCGGCTGGAACAGGAAGACGAAATCGACATTCTGGAAATCGACAATTCGGCTGTTCGCCAGTCGCAAATTGCACGTCTCAATCGCATCAAGGAAACGCGCAACAAGGCAAAAGTCGAAGCAGCTCTGGCAGAACTGGAAAAAGTTGCAAAAGACCGGCGAAGGCAATCTTCTCGCCGCCGCTGTTGAAGCCTCCCGTGCTCGCGCCAGCGTCGGAGAAATTTCCGACGCCATGCGCCGCGCATTCGGCGATCATGCTGCAGTTCCGAAGGTCGTCAAGAAGGTTTACGGCGCGGCCTATAAGGACGAGCCCGAATATCAGACGCTGGTTGAGCGGCTTGGCGATTTTCAAAGCAGATCGGCGAAACGCCGAAAGTGATGGTGGCAAAGCTCGGCGGGACGGGCATGATCGCGGTGCCAAAATCATTGCGTCAGCCTTCGGCGATATCGGCTTCGAGATACTGGCCGGGCCACTGTTCCAGACGCCGGATGAAGCTGCCGATATGGCGATCAAGTCCAAGGTGCATGTTCTTGGAGTTTCGTCGCTAGCAGCCGGTCACAAGACACTTCTGCCTCAGCTTGTGGATACGCTCCGCAGGAAGGGCGCGGAAAATATCATTGTCGTCTGTGGTGGCGTCGTTCCCCGTCAGGATTATCAGTATCTGTTCGACCACGGTGTGGCGGCGGTTTTCGGCCCCGGCTCGAATGTGCTTGATTGTGCCCGCGCCGTGCTCGACCTGATGGAAGGCAAACGTCGTAATCTGTAGTATTCTCAGATGGATATGCCCTTTACAGGACTCATTTTCTGAACAACTTCAGAAGCCGGGTGAATAGCCCGGCTTCTTGCGTGGAGCATTTCCAGCAAAAGTGCGAAGCGTCTACGCGGGGAAATCAGTTCACTGGACTGATTTCTGATCCCGCCTCGATGCGTCACATAATGCGACGCAACAAATACACAGAACGGTTCCAGCGACTCCGTTTTAACCGAAACCGCTCTAGGACCATCATTCAGTTTTTCGGTCCGGCAAAACCGGCAATCGTGGAACTGGTAACCGAGACCGGATCGCTGGCCGGGAACGTATCTTCCAAGCCCTCTTCAAGCTGGCGCTCCAGCTCTGCCCGGTCACCCGCGCGGCGCGCGCTGGGGCGTGTCAACAGGTTTTCAGGCTGAATGCCGCATTCCATACATGCAACGCCCAGCGCTTCGCCGAGCTTGATCGCGGCACGACGTATCACTTCATCGCGCGCCAGTTCCGCTTCCGTCTCGTTCTCAACCTTGACAGTGATCTTCTCTTCGCCCTCGGTGACGAACTCCACCATATAGAGCTTGAAGCCCCCAACCGAACTGATGCGGGTTTCGACAATTTCCATCGCTTGACCTCCGCGTTTTCTATGAGGATCAAACGTCGACCAGCGCCTGAAAGTTCCGCATATCTATGCAATTACGGAACCCCGCCCCTCCATCAAGCGTTTCTCGCCTGTCGTCTGGAGGTTGCGATGTCACAGTTCTTCACAAAGCTCAGCGAAAAAGCCGCCGAACTTGCAGGCCATTATCTGGCATTCGGGCTGGCAACCTTGTTCATCCTGTTATGGGGCATTAGCGGGCCTTTCTTTGACTTCTCGGATACTTGGCAACTGGTGGTGAATACATCGACCACAGTCATCACATTCCTGATGGTGTTCCTTATCCAGAACGCACAGGATCGCGAAGCAAGCGCGACACAGGCAAAACTCGATGAAATTTTGACCATCGTCTCAACAGCCGAGAGTGAGACCATAGGTGCGGAACACCTTCCTCTCGACAAGCTGAAGGCAATCTTGAAGCACCTTGAAGAGCAGAAAAAAAAAAACCTCGACCGAAGAACCAGAATAAGCAACCCGATCTTTCCGGTGGAATGTTCACGCCTATATCCCCTCCGGAGAATTCTTATCATTAGCAGAAAGGATGTCCCATGGCCGTCACCAAGAAGCAGGAAGCTCGCGCTCTCAATGCCGACGAAAAAAGAGCTGGTGGAAAAGTCGCACCATCCTTTTTTTGCAGAACGTCCCCGACGAAGAACTTTCTCATCTGGCGAAACTGATCCGCGAACGCCGCAAGAAGGCAAAAGATCAGGCCCACCAGCGCAGGCGCGAAGTGCGCGGAAAGGGAGCCGCTCGTGGCGCGACACCCTCCAAGGCGGATGAAGGTTCACATCTGAAAGTATCCGTTCTGGCTATGGCGGTGCGTCGCATCAACACCGAAGTTGAACGCCGTCGTCGCATGTCAGCCAGCGCCGAACTGATCGCCAATGCCCGAAAAGCGCTTGCGACCAAGGAAGCAAACGAAAAGAAAGGCAAGGATTTCAACACGCGTCATGCGCTGAACGGCATGCGTAACATCCCGAACGAGAAATACGACAGCCTTGTCCGCCCTGCAGAGCGTGGACGACTCCGTAAGGCCGCAAGTGTCGCTCAGGCGAAGAAGGACACTCGCCAGAAAGACGCGGGTTAGAGCATTTCCAACGCCGTCTTTCGGGATGGGGTGCGAAAGCCCGGTCCAGACGTTTCAATTGATCTTCGGAAAGCCGCAAGTCTGCGGCTTTTCTGTTATCCCGCACATGATGCAGGTTGGACGACTTTGGAATTGCTATGACATTGCCGCTGCGCATTGCCCACGCAAGCGCAACTGAGGCTGGCGTTCCTCCCGTCTCGCTTGCAATTTCCGCCAGTACGGAATTGCCCAGCAATCGACCTTGCTCGATAGGCGAATAAGCCATCAGCGGAATTTTACGCCCGGCACACCATGGCATCAGATCAAATTCTGGGCCGCGCCGCGTCAGATTGTAAAAAGTATCTGGTTCGTTGCAACGGCATTGCCGCCAGCTATACCGACGAGTTCTTTCATGTCATCCGTATCGAAATTGCTGACGCCCCAGCTCACTATCTTTCCAGCATGCTGTAATTCATCGAACGCAGCGACAGTCTCCTCAAGCGGATATCGCCCACGCCAATGCAGCAAATACAGATCAATGTGATCCGTGCGAAGGCGCTGCAGGCTCCTCTCGCAGGCCTCGATTGTACCCTTCCGGGACGCATTGAACGGCAATACCTTGCTGACGAGAAACACATCATCGCGACGGCCCGTAATGGCTTCGCCAACAACGTCTTCCGCCTCTCCATCAGCATACATTTCCGCCGTATCGATCAGCGTCATCCCGAGATCGATGCCGCTTCTCAGTGCTTCGATTTCATAGCGGCGTTGCGTGCTATCCTCACCCATATACCAAGTGCCCTGCCCGAGCGCTGGAACCGTCTGGTCCGAAGGCAGGGTGATCTGTGATATGGTTCCCGTCATTGCATCTTCCCTATGAAACGACCATTGCCATGATCGCTACATAGCCGGAAAATTCAAGACCTTGAGAACAAGGGCTCAAGCAAAATGCAGACCGAAACCCTGCATGAGCCTGCGGATGGCATAGTCCGGATTGCGGGATGTCACGACCGCCAGATCGTTGTGATGATGCAGCTCTTCATCGGCGCAGCGTGGTTTCAGCAGCGAGACGGTACGCCGGGCGATCGCTTCCGCAGGATCGAGCCAGTCAACCGGCCATGGCGCAAGACGGCGAAACACATTGGCAAGGAACGGATAGTGCGTGCAGGCCAGCACGACAATGTCGGTCCGGTTACCATCCTGCTCAATGAAGCGGGAGCGATCTGTTCCACGATCAGCGCCTCGTCGATCTTTTCGCCGCGAATATGGGCTTCCGCTACTGTCGCAAGCTGATCGGCACCAACGAGACGAACATGGCACTGGGTGGCGAAAGATTGAATGAGATCGCGCGTATAAGCACGCCTGACGGTACCGGGGGTCGCCAGCACGGAAACAAGTCCCGACGATGTTCTTTCGGCAGCGGGCTTGATTGCTGGCACTGTGCCGACAAACGGCACCGAAGGATAGGCTTGCCGCAAATCATCCAGCACCAGCGTGGAGGCCGTATTGCAGGCAATGACCGCGATCTCGGGGTCATAGGCGGCAATGAGCTTGCCGAACAGCTCGACAATCCTCTCCCTCAACGCATCCTCTTCCCATCCGCCATAGGGAAACCCGGCATCGTCGGCAACGTAGACAAAGCGGCGATCCGGCATAAGCACCCGCGCTTCGCGCAAAACCGTCAGGCCTCCGATACCGCTGTCGAAAACCAAAATAGGTCTTTCGACATCGGCAGAAGGCATGGCGGCAAAGCTTACAGCGGGTGCGTTTTTCATTCGTCCTCGTCCTTCATTGCCGGAGCCTCGCTCGCAGGCTTACGCGCACGTCCTTCCGGGGCACCGGAACCGCGTGGTTTCTTCGGCGTGAACACGTCAAGCGACGTGACAACACCGCGCAGCAACTTGAGTTCTGCGGATGCGAAACCAGCACGCGTCAACACGGCGCGCAGATTGTTGACCATGATTTCCTTGCGGGCTTCCGGACGGAAATATCCCCGAACATCAAGGGCTTCTTCGAGATGATTGAAGAGCCCCTGCAACTCCTGTTTTGGCGCCATCTCAAGCTCCGGCCCGCGGAACACGGTCTCCGTTTCCGTCTCAAGGCCCGACTTCATCCATTCATAGGACATCAGCAAAACGGCCTGAGCGATATTCAGCGATGCGAAAGCCGGATTGACCGGAAACGTCACCAGTTCATCCGCAAGACCGACCTCTTCATTGCTGAGACCGAAGCGTTCACGGCCAAACAGGATGCCGGTCTTCTCACCAGTCCGGAAACGACGGCGCAGTTCGCCCCCGCTTCCACGGCGCTGCGAACCTGCTTGAAGCCATCACGTTCACGTGCCGTCGTCGCATAGACGAAATTGAGATCGGCGATAGCGGACGGCAGGTCGTCATAGACTACCGCATTGTCGATCACATGATCGGCCTTGCTGGCTGCCGCCCTTGCCTTCTCACTCGGAAACTCTTCGCGCGGATTGACGAGGCGCAATTCAGCCAGACCAAAATTCGCCATGGCGCGCGCCACCATGCCGATATTCTCCGGCAATTGCGGCTCCACCAGCACGATTGCCGGTCCTTCCGCGATGAAGGGGCGCTGTTTATCTGTTCCTGCCATGATCTCTTCCGCATTAGCTATCGTATCGTGGCGTTTCCCTTACATAATTGACGCAGAATCGCAAAGATTCCCCTTACGTGTTTTAGGGAAAAGCCTGTGTAGTAGCCCGATAACACCTATTTGCTGCCCATTCATGCCAGACTGTCCACCAGATACAGGATCAAAGGGAGGAAACCATGTCCGGTAAGAAGATACTCATGCTTTGCGGCGACTTTGGTGAGGACTATGAAACCATGGTCCCGTTCCAGACGCTTTTGACTGTTGGTCATACGGTTCATGCGGTCTGCCCCGGCAAGAAGGCTGGCGATCATATCGCGACAGCCATTCACGACTTCGAAGGCCACCAGACCTATACAGAAAAGCCCGGCCATAACTTCACGCTGAACGCGACCTTCACCGATGTTAAGCCTGAGAACTATGACGCTCTGGTCATTCCGGGGGTCGGGCACCGGAATATCTGCGTCTCGACGATAAGGTTATCGCCGTGGTGAAGCATTTCTTTGAAGCGAACAAGCCAGTCGCTGCAGTCTGCCACGGCGCGCAATTGCTGGCCGCAGCGCGCGTTCTGGAAGGTCGCACCTGTTCTGCCTACCCGGCCTGTCGCCCGGAAGTTGAACTCGCCGGTGGCAAATATGCTGATATTCCGGTTGATCAGGCGGTTACGGATGGCAATCTCGTCACGTCGCCCGCATGGCCCGCCCATCCGGCGTGGCTGTCACAGTTCCTTACTGTGCTCGGCACCGGGATCACCCACAGCTGATCGCAACGCCCTGCCTGTTTCCCAACAAGGTTGCAGGCAGGGCGAAACTGCGCGACAGTAAGTTTGGGAGAATGATCCGGAGGAAATCATGTGCAGGCTGTTCATCGGTGCCGATCCTGAGCTCTGGCTGAGCGTAACACGTTCGCTGCGCATCGATGGCGTCGTGACAAGCGTCCGGCTTGAGAATTTCTTCTGGTGGGCTCTCGAAGATATTGCAGCACGCGATGATCTCACGGTCAGCCGTCTTATCGGCAAACTTTACGATGAATCCGGAATGAGGGGCACGACCTCGACAATTTCGCGTCGTTCCTGCGGGTCTGCTGTGGACGTTATCTTTCGTTGCAGCTGAACGGCCTTGTTCCCACAGACAAGTCGACCGCCATCTCTACACTGGATGCAGACACCATTCTGGTCAGGGAACAGGAAAACTATCGCCAGCGGCAATCTTCCCGGGAGAAATCTCGTGATGACAATCGCACTGCACACCGCGCCGCATAATCGGTGCCGTCAAAAGCCATTTCACGCTTTTCGCAAGTCTCTCCCGAAATTTTGACCGCCTAAACGCTCTATAGGCCAAAGAATAAGCCTCTTACGCTTTGCCTTATTCGTCGTGAGTGCTATACGGGCGCGACGCATTGAAAAAAGAGGCTTCATCCATGGCAAAAATCAAGGTTGCGAACCCGGTCGTTGAACTCGACGGCGATGAAATGACCCGCATCATCTGGCAGTTCATCAAGGACAAATTGATCCATCCCTACCTCGACATTGATCTGAAATATTACGATCTGTCAGTCGAGCACCGCGATGCCACCAATGACCGGTTACCATTGATGCGGCTAATGCCATCAAGGAACACGGCGTTGGCGTAAAATGCGCAACCATCACCCCGGACGAAGCCCGCGTTGAAGAATTCAAGCTCAAGAAGATGTGGAAGTCGCCAAACGGCACGATCCGCAACATTCTCGGCGGCGTGATCTTCCGCGAGCCGATCATCTGCAAGAACGTTCCGCGCCTCGTGCCGGGCTGGACCCAGCCGATCATCGTTGGCCGTCATGCTTTCGGCGATCAGTACCGCGCGACCGATTTCAAATTCCCGGGCAAGGGCACGCTGTCGATCAAGTTCGTCGGTGAAGATGGCGAGACCATCGAACACGAAGTCTATCAGGCTCCGGCGGCTGGTGTGGCAATGGCCATGTACAACCTCGACGAATCGATCCGCGAATTTGCCCGTGCTTCGCTGAACTACGGCTTGCAGCGCAACTACCCGGTCTATCTCTCGACCAAGAACACTATCCTCAAGGCTTATGACGGTCGCTTCAAGGACATCTTCGAAGAAGTTTACCAGACCGAATTCGCTGACAAGTTCAAGGCTGCAAAGATCTGGTACGAACATCGCCTCATCGACGACATGGTCGCTTCGGCGCTCAAGTGGTCCGGCGGCTATGTTTGGGCTTGTAAGAACTACGACGGCGACGTGCAGTCGGACATCGTGGCTCAGGGTTTTGGCTCGCTCGGCCTGATGACCTCGGTTCTGATGACGCCGGATGGCAAGACCGTTGAAGCAGAAGCTGCACACGGCACCGTTACCCGTCACTACCGCCAGCATCAGAAGGGCGAGGAAAGCCTCGACCAACTCGATCGCTTCGATCTTCGCATGGACGCGTGGTCTCGCACACCGCGCCAAGCTCGACGACAATGCCGAGCTTAAGCGTTTTGCCGACACGCTGGAAAAGGTCTGCGTCGACACCGTTGAAAGCGGCTACATGACCAAGGATCTGGCTCTGCTCATCGGTCCAGATCAGCCTTGGCTCTCGACCACCGGTTTCCTCGACAAGATCGACGAGAACCTTCAGAAGGCCATGGCCGCCTGATAAAATATTCGACGCTTATCGTCGATATGGAAAACCCGGCAGCCTCGCTGCCGGGTTTTTCATTTCCTTTTCAAGGGAAAAAGCGCATCCTGCCACCGCTTACAGGGAGGATGAAATGGCTGAGTTGAAGCTCTATACCAACCCGATGTCGCGCGGACGCATCGCGCGCTGGATGCTGGAGGAGATCGGCAAACCCTATGATGTGGAAATTCTGGATTTCGGGCCACCGATGAAGGGGCCTGACTACTGCACAATCAATCCGATGGGCAAAGTTCCTGCCCTGCGCCACGGCGATGCGGTGGTGACGGAAGTGGCTGCAATCTGCGCCTATCTGGCAACAACATTTCCCGAAGCTGGTCTGGCGCCTCACCCCAATGAGCGCGCGGATTTCTTCCGCTGGCTGTTCTTTACATCTGGTCCTGTGGAAGCCGCCTTGTCCAACCATGCGCTCGGCTTTGAAATCCCCGCAGACAAGCAGGGAATGGTCGGCTACGGCAATTACGATACAGTGGTCAACACATTGGAGAAAGCGGTTTCGCACCATCCATACATCACCGGCGACCGCTTCACGGCGGCTGACGTTTATGTCGGCTCGCACATCGGCTGGGGCCTGCGCTTCGGCACGTTGCCGGCCAGAGGAGCGTTCGTCGCCTATTGGGACCGACTAAAAAGATCGTCCTGCCATGAAGCGCGCCACGGAACTGGACGAGGCAGCAGCCCGCAGCCACACAGCATTAACAACATAATGCTGGCTGTTCAGGTCACGTAATCTGGCCAGCCAGCTCAAACGTGTGTGAGAATGCCTGTGCACCTTTTGGCGAGAACGCGATGACACGCCCCGCTTCGCGGCGTGCCCAGCCCTTTGAAATGAAATGGTTCAACAGCGCTGCACCGAGCGCTCCGCCCAGATGGTTGCGACGTTCACTCCAGTCGAGGCAGTGACGACAGACCGGGCGCTTGCCCTGCTCCAGAGTGGTCACATCAACGCCAAGGCAACTGAAAAACGACTTGCCCTTTTCTGTCAGCACCGGCTCATTGTCATCAACAATCAGCCCGAGCCGATGCGAGGCATCAAGCATTTCCACCCCACGCTCACCGGCCAGATGGTCATAGCAGATGCGTGCCTTGCGTAGTGCCTGATCTTTCGGGCCGGTCCGCACCCGCACAGCGCCGGTGCGTTGCGCAAGCCCCATCAAACCTTCGGGACCTGCGCCACATCTGTTCCTGAAAGCCGGAAATAGCGGTGGCGCCCCTGCTTCTCCGCGACCAGCAGATTGGCCGCATCGAGCTTTTGCAAGATGCCCGCTGGCGGTTTGCAGCGTCACGCCTGCGGCTGACGCGAGTTCACTGACAGTCAGCGCACGACCATCCATTAGCACCGTGAGCATGTTTGCACGCGCCGGATCACCAAGGAGCGCGGCAACAGAAGCTATGATCGGGCCATCTTTCATACTTCGATACTAACCGAACTATGGAGAAATTTCAATTGCTACATTGTCAGCATCGAAGACATGCTTTTGAAGGAGACACGCATGATTACCTGTTTCATCCGCTATCAGATCGACCCGTTCAAAGCGGATGCCTTTGCAGAATATGCACGCAATTGGGGACAGGCGATTCCGCGCTGCGGCGCTGATCTCATCGGCTATTTCGGGCCGCATGAAGGTTCGTCGACCACAGCCTACGGCGTCTATTCAGTCGAAAACCTTGCCGCGTATGAAGCATATCGGGCACGGCTTGCCGCCGATCCGCTGGGACGCGAGAATTACGAGTTTGCGCGCAGAGAACAATTCATCCGATCCGAAGACCGCATCTTCCTTAAACTCCAATCCGCACCGCATGAGGAGTTCATCAAGCCATGATTGCCGTCATATTCGAAGTCTGGCCAGCCGATGACAACAGGCGTGAACAGTATCTGGATATTGCCGCAAGCCTGCGCGAAGATCTTTCCGGGATTGACGGTTTTCTGTCGATCGAGCGTTTTCAAAGCCCCGCCGATCCCGACAAATTGCTTTCGCTCTCGTTCTGGCGCGACGACGATGCGGTGCGTGAATGGCGCAACCTGCCATCTCATAGGGTAGCACAGGGGGCAAGGCCGCAATGGTGTTTTTGAAAACTACCGTTTGCGTGTAGCCAGCGTCATGCGTGACTATGGTCTGGATGAACGAAGCGAAGCGCCTGACGACAGCCGCACAATTCATGCGGCTTAATTCCACCGATAAAAAGGCCGGGTTAACCCGGCCTTTTGAATTAGATGATCAGTGCCTTGACTGCTGCAATCGCGGCGTCGGCCTTATCGCCATCCGGCCCGCCGGCCTGCGCCATGTCCGGGCGACCGCCGCCACCTGCGCCACCGAGGGCCGCAGAAGCAGCGCGAACCAGATCAACCGCACTAAAGCGACCAACCAGATCTTCCGTCACCGCGGCCACCGCGCTGGCCTTGCTATCTTCGCCGATACCAATGAACAGCACCACACCGGAGCCGACCTGCTTCTTGCCTTCGTCGGCAAGCGGCTTGAGATCACGCGGGGAAACGCCAGTTACGATCTTGCCGAGGAAGTTGACGCCATTCACAGCTTCAACGGCGCAGCCGCCATCTGCCGAACCACCGCCAAGCGCAAGCTTCTTGCGCGCATCAGCAAGTTCGCGTTCCAGCTTCTTGCGTTCATCAAGCAATGCGTTGACACGTTCCAGCGCTTCAGACGGTGTCGTCTTCAATGCACCGGCGATGGCCTTTACGCGCTCGTCCTGCTCTTCAAGGTAAAGACGTGCTGCCTCACCCGTCAGCGCTTCCATACGACGAACGCCAGCGGCAACCGCGCCTTCCGAAACAATGCGGACGAGACCTATATCGCCGGTCTGGCGCACATGCGTACCGCCGCCGCAAAGTTCCACCGAATAGGCCTTGCCTTCCTTCGAACCGTGCTTGGCGGTGCCCATGGAAACAACACGAACTTCATCGCCATATTTTTCACCGAACAGTGCCATGGCACCCTCGGCAATGGCATCGTCAACGGCCATCAGGCGGGTGCTGACAGGAGCGTTCTGCAGAATGATTTCGTTGGCGAGAGTTTCCACCTGCGTCAGCTCTTCAGCCGAGATCGGCTTCGGATGCGAAAAGTCGAAACGCAGACGATCCGGTGCAACGAGCGAACCCTTCTGTGCAACATGACTGCCGAGCGTTTCACGCAGCGCCTCATGCAGAAGGTGCGTCGCCGAATGGTTAGAGCGGATGCGCGTGCGGCGTACCGAATCCACTTTCAGCTCGACCGCATCGCCGGTCTTCGCCGTCCCCTTGGTGACTTCGCCGATGTGAACGAAGACGCCCTCGCCCTTCTTCTGCGTATCCTTGATTGCGATAGCAAAACCTTCTCCGGAGATCGTGCCGGTATCGCCCTGCTGGCCGCCGGATTCTCCGTAGAACGGGGTCTGGTTGACTACGACCGAAACAACATCGCCTTCAGCAACGGACGGTACTTCCGCGCCATCGCGGACAAGCGCAGTGATAACGCCTTCGGCAACCTCAGTCTCGTATCCGAGAAATTCCGTCGCACCGACCTTATCCTTGATACCGAACCATATCGTTTCGGTTGCAGCTTCACCAGAACCAGCCCAGTTCGCACGGGCCTCGGCCTTCTGGCGCTCCATGGCGGCACTGAAGCCATCCGTATCGACGGCAATACCGCGCTGACGAAGTGCATCCTGCGTCAGATCCAGCGGAAAGCCATAGGTGTCGTAAAGCTTGAAAGCGGTTTCGCCGTCGAGGCGATCCCCTTCAACAAGGCTTTCCGTCGCATCCGACAGGAGGCCAAGACCGCGATCCAGCGTCTTGCGGAAACGGGTTTCCCAAGCTTGAGCGTTTCGGAGATCAAGGCATCGGCGCGGATCAGTTCCGGATAGGCCTGTCCCATCTCGCGGATCAAGGCTGGCAGCAGGCGCCACATCAACGGCTCTTTGGCGCCCAAGAGCTGGGCATGACGCATTGCGCGGCGCATGATGCGACGCAACACATAGCCGCGACCTTCGTTGGACGGCAGAACACCGTCAGCGATCAGGAAGCTCGAAGCGCGCAGATGATCAGCAATCACACGGTGGCTGGCGCGGAATTCGCCCTCAGCCTTCACGCCGGTTGCTTCTTCCGAAGCGCGGATCAATGCCTTGAAGAGATCGATATCGTAATTGTCGTGCACGCCCTGCAGAACCGCAGCGACGCGCTCCAACCCCATTCCGGTGTCGATAGACGGACGCGGCAGGTCGATGCGCTGTTCGGGCGTAATCTGCTCGAACTGCATGAAAACGAGGTTCCAGATTTCGATGAAACGGTCACCGTCTTCGTCAGCCGATCCGGGAGGTCCGCCCCAGATATGGTCGCCGTGGTCGAAGAAGATTTCAGAGCATGGACCGCACGGGCCGGTATCGCCCATAGCCCAAAAGTTATCACTTGTAGCGATGCGGATAATGCGGTCATCGGAAAGACCAGCAATCTTTTTCCAGTAATTCGCAGCGTCGTCGTCCGTGTGATAAACGGTGACGAGCAATTTGTCCTTCGGAAGTCCGAATTCCTTCGTGATCAGGTTCCGGGCGAAGCTGATGGCATCTTCCTTGAAATAGTCGCCAAACGAGAAATTGCCGAGCATTTCAAAGAATGTATGGTGACGAGCGGTATAGCCGACATTGTCCAGATCGTTGTGCTTGCCACCGGCACGCACGCACTTCTGGGAAGTCGTCGCGCGATTGTAGGAACGGTGTTCAAGACCCGTAAAAACGTTCTTGAACTGAACCATACCCGCATTGGTGAACATCAGCGTCGGATCGTTGCGTGGGACAAGTGGGCTCGATGGAACGACCTCATGCCCGTTCTTGCGGTAATAATCGAGGAATGTGGACCTAATCTCGTTGACGCCAGCCATAAGTCACCCTTGGGCTTTTTGCCCTGCACGGATACAGCTCTGCAGAAAGCTGTATCAATTATCCTGTTCAAACTCCCATAGCCGCCAACCGTTATTGAAGGCCCGAGGCTCTCCCGCACTGCCGGGGAGGTGAAGTGGAGTTTTCGGTTGACCGCTTTTAGCGGTGCCTTGCTTTTCTGTCCAGATAAGTACGCTGCGCCATAAAAGCAATTTCTGCCGGAAAGCGATAAAACCAGCACCATTCACTTCGCAAAAACACCCACTGCTAAACAAAAAGCCCCATGCAATTGCACGGGGCTTCGATAATTCATTCGATGCTGGCGATCTTACATTTCGGCAGCGTCACTCGCATCGTCTTCTGGTCCGCCATCTTCGAGGAACTGTTCGGCAATCAAACCGGCATTCTGACGAAGCGTGGTTTCGATCTCGCGGGCCACTTCCGGGTTGTCCTTGAGATATTGCTTGGCGTTTTCACGGCCCTGTCCCAGTCGCTGTGAATTATACGAGAACCACGCACCGGACTTCTCGACGACACCGGCCTTTACGCCAAGATCGACCAGCTCGCCGGTCTTGGAAACGCCAGCACCGTACATGATGTCGAATTCGACCTGCTTGAAGGGCGGCGCAAGCTTGTTCTTGACGACCTTCACGCGGGTCTGGTTGCCAACAACTTCGTCGCGCTCCTTGATCGAACCGATACGGCGAATATCGAGACGAACCGAAGCATAGAACTTGAGAGCGTTACCGCCAGTCGTCGTTTCCGGCGAACCGAACATCACACCGATCTTCATACGAATCTGGTTGATGAAGATCACCATACAGTTCGACCGCGAGATCGAAGCAGTAAGCTTGCGCAGCGCCCGCTCATGAGACGAGCCTGAAGGCCGGGCAAGGAGTCACCCATTTCGCCTTCGATTTCCGCACGTGGCGTCAAGGCTGCGACGGAGTCGACGACGAGAACGTCGATGGCGCCCGAACGCACAAGCGTGTCGGTGATTTCAAGTGCTTGCTCACCCGTATCTGGCTGCGAAATCAGCAGGTTTTCCAGATCGACACCCAGCTTGCGTGCATAGACAGGATCAAGCGCATGTTCCGCATCGACGAATGCACAGATACCGCCCTTCTTCTGTGCTTCCGCAATCGTGTGCAGCGCGAGTGTCGTCTTACCGGAGCTTTCCGGTCCGTAAATCTCAACAATACGTCCTTTGGGCAAGCCGCCGACACCCAGCGCGATGTCCAGAGAAAGCGAGCCGGTCGGAACAGTTTCGATCTCGATAACCGGGGCATTTTTCCCCAGACGCATGATCGAGCCCTTACCGAACGCCCTTTCGATTTGCGACAATGCCGCATCGAGAGCCTTAGTCTTGTCCACTGAATTTTCCTCAACAAGTCGCAATGAATTCTGAGACATCTTACACCATCCTCTTGTCTCGCTAGAAGCCCGGCAGGCTCGTTGCTATGATCTATTTGTATTCGTTTTGTTCTCATTTGACAATAGGGCTAACTCATTGATTAAAAACAGTTCCGAAATTTTGTTCTATAATCGTTCTCTAACATCAGCAATTACGAAAATAATCGAACTATCCACGAATTAACTTAATTCAAACCAAACTGCCCATCCACCGATTCGGAAAAGCAAAGAAAAACGCAGCCCTTCTATCGAAGAACTGCGTTGTTTGAAGCCTATTAACCCTTGGAAGGGAATCAGCTGGCGGCGCGAAGCGGAGAAATCTGGATTTCCACGCGACGGTTCTGCGCACGGCCTTCCGATGTTGCGTTAGTGGCAACGGGCTGGCTCGCGCCATAGCCGATAACGGCGAAGCGACGCGGATCGATACCCTGCGAACCGAGATAGCTCGCGACCGACGCGGCGCGGCGCTGCGAAAGAGCCTGATTGTGGCTGACGCTACCGGTCGAATCGGTGTGGCCATAAACGTCCACAAGTGTCTGGTTGAATTTGCGCAGTACAATCGCGACCGAATTAAGCGTCGGGTAGAACTGGCTCTTCACCTGATCCTGATCGGTATCGAAAGTGATGCTGGACGGCATATTAAGGATGATCTGGTCGCCGTTACGGGTCACAGACACGCCAGTGCCCTGCAACTGTGCACGGAGCTCGTTTTCCTGACGATCCATGTAATTGCCGATTGCGCCGCCGCCAAGTGCACCGATACCGGCACCAATCAGAACGGCATTGCGCTGTGCACGGCTGGAACCGCCGACCATCAGGCCACCAAGAGCGCCCACAGCCGCGCCAATCGCAGCACCACCTGCGGTGTTCGACATCTTCTGTTCCCCGGTATAGGGGTCGGTGGTGCAGCCTGCCAGAAATGTGGCGGCGAAAAGGGCAATACCGATCTTCTTCAGCATGAAATGGTCATCCTCAATTAGCGAATCCGTCGCATGATAATAGCGATTAAGGCCGGATGGTGTCTCAAATGCGAGTTTGAATCCAGCCTTTCGCTTTTAACTGAAGCCTCCGCAACTGCGCAACTGCGTGGCGTAACGATTGGCCATGGATTGGGCACGTTTTGCGCCATTGAGCGCTGTAGCATTCCCGCGCCAGACACCACGAGCGTAACCGCCGTGACCCGAATAGTAAGCGAGATAAAGGCTATATGCATCGGCGCGATTGATGCCGTTTTTCAGATAGCTTTGATAGTGATACCAGCCAATGAAATGGATAGCGTCCGCGAAATTGGTGCGCGATGCAGTCCAGCGACCGGTTTCCCGCTTGTAACGATCCCACGTGCCGTTCAGCGCCCGGGAATAGCCATAGGCGCTGGAAGCCCGCTTCCACGGTATGATCCAGAGAATCTTGGTCCGTGGCGGGCGTGCATAGGGCTGGAAGCCGGATTCGGTATAGATTGTGGCCATCAGAACCGGAACCGGCACGCCGAACTCGCGCGAAACCCGCGTGGCAGCCGTCTGCCAGTTATTGAACCAACCGTCGCGTTGATCGAAGACCGCACACACATTGTTGACCTGCCGTGGGGCAGTCGCGCAGCCTCCTAGGATCACGAGCGCGACGAGAAACAAAACGCGCATCATGGAAAACCTCGTCTCTTTGCAAAGATTGATAAAGCGTAAAATTAAGAAGACCTTTCTAACGACAGGTCACCCCTTTCCGGGGCCTTCAAACTCGCGTGAAGAAGCAAAGTAAAAAGCCGCTGCCAACACTACAGCGGCCCGAACTGTGGATGAATGTGGATAACTATGGGGATAGCGCATTTTCAACGGTCGAAACTGCGTGAAAACCAATGGTTAGAGCGATTGCGCCGGAACAGAACTGCTCCAAACTTCAACGGCGTCCCCGGCGCTCCTGTCGCAACCGCGCCCAGTATTCGAGGCGCTTGCGGATATCTCGCTCAAAACCCCGCTCCGGCGGATCATAGAATTTTGCCTGCCCATGCTTTCCGGGAAATAATCCTGTCCTGAAAACGCGTCTGGCTGGTCGTGGTCATAGGCATAGCCATCGCCGTAGCCCTCGTTCTTCATAAGCTTGGTTGGCGCGTTGAGAATATGCTTCGGCGGCAGCAGTGAACCGTTCTCCTTGGCCGCACGCATTGAGGCTTTATAGGCCACATAGACGGCGTTCGATTTCGGAGCCGTTGCAAGATAAACACAGGCCTGTGCGAGCGCCAGTTCGCCTTCCGGCGAACCAAGATAGTCATAGGCATCCTTGGCGGCGTTGCAGATGACCAGTGCCTGCGGGTCAGCCAAGCCGATATCTTCCACCGCCATGCGCACCAGCCGCCGCCCAAGATATAACGGATCTTCGCCCGCATCGAACATACGAGAAAGATAGTAGAGCGCTGCGTCAGGGTCCGATCCCCGCACGGATTTATGCAGCGCCGAAATCAGATTGTAATGCCCGTCCTGCCCCTTGTCATAAACCGGGGCGCGACGTTGCACGACATCCTGCAGCTTTTCGGCAGTAAACACTTCATCGGGACGGGCCGCACGCCAGACTTCCTCGGCAAGCGTCAGCGCAGCACGTCCATCGCCGTCAGCCATGCGAACAAGGCTTACCCGTGCTTCCTCGTCCAGCGGCAATGGACGTTCTTCTTGCTCTTCGGCACGGGTCAGAAGTGTTGCAATGCTCTCGCCATCATGGGGATGAAAAGTAAGCACCCTCGCCCGGGACAAAAGAGCAGCATTGAGCTCGAAAGACGGGTTTTCCGTCGTGGCGCCGATCAGGATAACAGTGCCGTCTTCCATGACCGGCAAAAACGAATCCTGCTGGGCGCGATTAAAGCGATGAATTTCGTCTACGAAAAGCAGTGTCTGCCGGCCCGACATACGCCGCGCACGAGCAGTCTCGAAAACCTTCTTGAGATCGGCAACGCCGGAGAAGATCGCCGAAATCTGCTCAAACGCGAGATCAGTTTCTCCGGCAAGCAGGCGGGCAACGGTCGTCTTGCCGGTTCCCGGAGGTCCCCAGAAGATCATGGAACCGAGCGAACCGGATGCAATCATGCGCGTCAGCACACCTTCTGGTCCGGTCAAATGTTCCTGACCGGTTACTTCCGACAAATGCTTCGGGCGCAGACGGTCAGCAAGCGGCCGGTTGCGGTCCGCGTTCGGGTCTGCCGCTGCTGAGAAAAGGTCGCTCATTTCATTCGCTCGATCGATAAATTAAATGCCGCTTCAGGCATAATCCTACCCGAAGCGGCATGCAACTTTTGGCGATATACTGGCCGACAGTTTTAACGCACGAACTGACGCAACAACGTTCCGTTGCGTTCCACCTCGCCGCCGGGCAAGACCACGTCCCCATCCAGAATCGCGGTCATCTCCTCCACGGAGCGGATAGGATTTCCGTTGATGCTTCGAACAATGTCGCCCGGGCGCAATCCGAGCCGTGCCGCCGGCGAGCCGGAATAGACGTCAACAACGACCACCCCCCGGCTTTCACTCTTGAGACGCAGCTTTTTAGCGGTGGATGGCGTCAGCACAAGAACAGCTGCACCGGCGAAGGGATTATCGCCCTTGATCACCTGCGGCGCAGTTTCCTTGACTTCAGGCGCTTTGAAAGCTTCACCGGAATGGTCTGGTTCTTTCCATCCCGCATGATTTCGACCGACACGGTGTTACCAATGCCAGCCGTCGATAGACGATAACCAAGCACATCCTGATTATCGACACGAACGCCCTGAACGGACAGAACCACATCGCCGATCTTCAGCCCTGCGGCTTCTGCAGGACCACCTTTTGCAACTGCCGTGATCAGGGCACCGTAGGGCTTTTCCATTCCAAGCCCTTCGGCCAGATCGGAGGTGACCCCTTGGAAAGTCGCGCCGATATAGGGGCGCTCGAAACTTTGCTGCCATTCTGCGCAGCTTCCACGACAGCGCGGACCATATTGGACGGAATAGCAAAGCCGATGCCCACGGAACCGCCAGAACGTGAATAGATCGCTGTGTTGATACCTATCAGGCGTCCGCGCATGTCAATCAATGCGCCACCGGAGTTGCCGGGATTGATAGCCGCATCCGTCTGGATAAAGAAATCAAAATCGGAAATGCCAACCTGTGTTCGGGATTGCGCCGACACGATACCGCTCGTCACAGTCTGTCCGACGCCGAACGGATTGCCGATGGCCAGCACCAGATCGCCAACTTCGACTTCGTCGGAATTGCCGAGGCCCAACACTGGAAACTTGTCCTTGGCTTCAATTTTCAACACGGCAAGGTCCGTGGTTTCATCACGCAGAAGCAGCTTGCTTTCGAACTCGCGACCGTCCGACAAGGCGACTTTGATTTCGTCGGCATCCTTGATGACGTGATTGTTCGTCACGACAATGCCTGAACTATCGACAATCACGCCGGACCCGAGCGACTGCTGGATACGTGGCTTGCTTTCCCCGAACTGCCGCCCGAAAAAACTGCTCGAAGAACGGATCGCCTGCAAATGGCGATTGTGCCCGTGCCTGCACCTGTCGCGCCGCATAGACATTCACAACAGCTGGTGTCGTCTCTTTCACGAGAGGAGCGAAGGAAAGTTGCATATCAGCGCGGCTGAGCGGCACTTCTTTGGGAGGTGTTGCAGGCGCATCCTGCGCCATTGCCTGCGGCATAACCAGCCCGATGGATGTCAGCATAAGACCCAATACACCTAAACGTCGCCAATTCATGCACATACTCCGCGCTTTCCGAGGGCACTCATATCTTCCGTGAAAAAATATGAGATTCGTCGTCCATATGTAGTCAACTGAGGACAAGGATAAAGGGCCACATTGTGACCTTGAAGTGCAGCACGGCATTTTTTTTCGTGAAACATATCGATCCGAAAGAGCCGAACAGCAGCAAGAACAAACAAAAAGGGCCGCTCAAGGCGGCCCTTTTCAATAATCAGAAACAGTGCAGATTATGCTGCGTCTGCTTCAGCAGCCTGTTCGGCTTCGACGCGGGCGCGGTCAGCCTTGCCCTTTGCATCGACGTCGCGTTCCACGAATTCAACAACCGCCAGAGGCGCGTTGTCGCCAGCGCGGAAGCCAGCCTTCATGATGCGGATGTAGCCGCCGTTGCGGGTTGCATAGCGAGCAGCCAGCGTATCGAACAGCTTTGCAACGAGCTTAACGTCGCGAATAGCTGAGATAGCCTGACGGCGTGCATGCAGATCGCCGCGCTTGCCGAGAGTGACAAGCTTTTCTACGATCGGACGGATTTCCTTAGCTTTTAGGAAGCGTGGTCACAATCTGTTCATGCTCGATGAGCGAAGCCGCCATGTTGGCGAACATTGCCTTGCGATGCGAGGCAGTGCGGTTCAGCTTACGCTGTCCATTACCGTGGCGCATGGCCTTCTCCTTAATTAGTTCTAGCCGGATTGCCGGTCTTAATATTGGTCTTCGTAGCGCTTTGCGAGATCTTCGATGTTTTCTGGCGGCCGGGACGGGATTTCCATACCGAGATGGAGACCCATCGATGCCAGAACTTCCTTGATCTCGTTGAGCGACTTGCGGCCGAAATTCGGAGTCCGCAGCATCTCGGCTTCCGTCTTCTGGATCAGATCGCCGATGTAGACGATGTTGTCGTTCTTCAGGCAGTTTGCCGAACGGACGGACAGTTCGAGTTCGTCGACCTTCTTGAGCAGAGCCGGGTTGAAAGCCAGTTCCGCAACCTGTTCCTGCGGAGCTTTCCTTCTGGGGCTCTTCGAAGTTGACGAAGATCGCCAGCTGGTCTGGAGAATACGAGCAGCATACGCCACTGCGTCTTCACCGCTGACCGAGCCGTTTGTCTCGATGTTCAGCGTCAGCTTGTCATAATCGAGAACCTGACCTTCACGGGTGTTCTCGATCTTGTACGACACCTTGCGAACCGGAGAGTAGAGGCTGTCAACCGGGATAAGCCCGATCGGAGCATCTTCCGCACGGTTGCGGTCGGCAGGCACATAGCCCCTTGCCTGTGTTGACGGTGAATTCCATGCGGATTTCAGCGCCTTCGTCCAGCGTGCAGATGACGTGATCCGGGTTAAGGATCTCGACATCGCCGACAGTCTGAATGTCGCCAGCCGTAACAACGCCGGGCCTTCCTTGCGGACGACCATGCGCTTTCGGGCCCTCGCCTTCCATGCGGATGGCGATTTCCTTGACGTTCAGAACGATATCCGTAACGTCTTCGCGGACGCCCGGGATCGAAGAGAATTCATGCAGAACGCCATCGATCTGAATGGCGGTCACGGCAGCGCCGCGAAGCGACGACAGAAGCACGCGACGCAGAGCATTACCGAGCGTCAGACCGAAACCGCGTTCCAGCGGCTCAGCAACGACGGTTGCATGCGTGCGGGAGCCGTTGGTGATGAAATCCACCTTATTCGGCTTGATGAGTTCCTGCCAGTTCTTCTGGATCATGTAAGTATCCCTCTATCAATCGTCGCTACCATCCTATCGTAGCGATCAAGTGTAGAAACCGCAGAGGAACCCCGAACTTGAAAAGCCCGAGGCTCGTACGGCATGTGAACGAGGATTAGACCCGGCGCTTCTTGCGCGGACGGCAACCGTTGTGCGGGATCGGCGTAACATCGCGGATCGACGTAATCACAAAGCCGGCAGCCTGAAGGGCGCGCAGCGCGGATTCACGGCCAGAACCCGGTCCGCAAACCTCGACTTCGAGGGAGCGCATACCGTGTTCCTGAGCCTTCTTGGCGCAATCTTCGGCAGCGATCTGAGCGGCGAACGGGGTCGACTTACGCGAACCCTTGAACCCCTGAGCACCGGCAGACGACCGGGCAATCGCATTGCCCTGAGCATCCGTGATGGTGATCATGGTGTTGTTGAACGTCGAATTTACGTGGGCAACGCCCGACGAGATGTTTTTACGCTCGCGACGGCGAACGCGCGTGGCTTCCTTGGCCATGACAGTCCTTTCAATCGATCTCTACACCGCCGTAATTCCAGCGGCTACACCGGTCCTCAAGAAAGGACCAGCATCAAACCCAACCGGCGCACCGGAAAGGCCCGACGGAACATATGTCCCGTCGAAATTACTTCTTCTTGCCTGCGATTGCCTTCGCCGGACCCTTGCGGGTGCGTGCGTTGGTGTGCGTGCGCTGGCCGCGAACCGGCAGCGAACGACGATGACGCAGACCACGGTAGCAGCCCAGGTCCATCAGGCGCTTGATGTTCATCGAAACTTCACGACGCAGGTCACCTTCGACCCGGTAGTCAGCATCGATTGCTTCGCGGATCTGAAGGACTTCAGCATCCGACAGCTGGTTAACGCGACGATCGTCAGCAATGCCGACCTTCGTTACGATTTCCCGAGCAAATTTCGGTCCGATCCCGTGAATGTACTGAAGCGCAATAACAACGCGCTTGTTCGTCGGGATGTTGACGCCAGCGATACGTGCCACGTCTGTTCTCCTTGAGTTATAAAAATTTCCATCTGGCAGATGCGATCAACCAGACAGCATTAAACGACCGGTACCGGCCTCTTTCGATTTCCGCCGATACCCGCCATTCAAAACCAGTTGAAGTGGCGCAGTCTTTGACGGAATCGCCCGAAAAAGTCAACTCTTAACTGTCCGTAAAGCCATCAAACCGGCCTGACAGGCAACTCAAGCAACTTCTGGAAGCAATAAACGGGCAGAAAACGCTTCACGCTTTCCCTGCCCGTATTGGAATGAGGCTTCTTCAAGCCCCTTCAATTTTCATGCCGGAACCAGAATTCTCTCGATTTCGGCAGTAACTTCTTCAACCGGCGCCATGCCATTGATGACGCGCAGTTCACCAGTTCCGGCATAATAGCTCGAAAGCGGCGAAGTCTTTTCGCGGTATTCCACGAGACGCTTGCGGAACGCTTCAGGATTGTCGTCCGAACGGACCTGACCACCCTTGGCAATCGTTTCAGCCACGCGGCTCTCCATCCGCTTGACCAGAGCATTCTCGTCAACCTTCAGCTCAATGACTGCATCGAGCTTTAGGCCCTTCCCCGCCAGCATGGTTCCCAGAGCCTGAGCCTGTGGAACGTGCGTGGATAACCGTCAAGGATGAAACCGTTCGCGCAGTCAGGCGCATCGATGCGCTCCGAAACGATCTGGTTCACGATCTCATCGGAAACCAATTGCCCGGCGTCCATCACGGCCTTGGCGCGCTTCCCGATCTCGCTCTGCTGGGCGACTGCTGCACGCAGCATGTCGCCGGTCGAGAGCTGAGGAATTCCATGCTTCTTGGTAAGAAGTCCAGCCTGCGTCCCCTTACCTGCTCCGGGCGGCCCAAGAAGTATCAGTCTCATTTATTGCGTTTCCCACCTCTGAGTTTGGACTTCTTGATCAGCCCTTCATACTGATGGGCGATCAGATGCCCCTGAATTTGCGCAACCGTGTCAAGCGTTACGCTCACAACGATCAGCAGCGAGGTGCCACCAAGATAGAACGGCACACCGGTTGCGGAAATCAGGAATTCCGGCAGGAGACAGACAAGCACGATATAGATGGCGCCGACAACAGTGATGCGTGTCAGCACATAGTCTATGTATTCGGCGGTACGCTCACCCGGACGAATGCCCGGAATAAAGCCGGAATGCTTCTTGAGCTGGTCAGCAGTGTCCTTGGGATTGAACACAATGGCCGTGTAGAAGAAGCAGAAGAATGCCATCAATGCGGCATAGAACAGCATGTAAAGCGGCTGACCATGACCGAGTGCATTGAGAACGGTAGTAGCCCGGGCCGGCATTTCCGTCGTGTTGGCGAAACCGGCAACCGTCGCAGGCAGAAGCAACAACGACGAGGCGAAAATCGGAGGAATGACGCCTGCGGTATTGAGCTTCAACGGCAGATGCGACGTATCGCCCCGGAACATGCGGTTGCCGACCTGACGCTTCGGATACTGGATCAGAAGGCGACGCTGCGCACGTTCAACGAATACGATGACCGCAATCAGCACGATAGCAAGAATGATAACGCCCAGAATGAGACCGGTCGACAGCGCGCCGGTACGGCCAAGTTCCAGCGTGCCGGAAATAGCGTGCGGCAGGTTGGCCACGATACCGGAGAAGATGATCAGCGAGATACCGTTGCCGATACCGCGTGCAGTGATCTGCTCGCCGAGCCACATCAGGAACATCGTGCCGCCAACAAGGGTGATCACCGACGAAACGACGAAGAACGGTCCCGGATTGGTGACAATACCGTTGCCCGACTGCAAGCCGACAGAAATCGCGTAGGCCTGAACAAGCGCCAGAAGCACCGTGCCGTAACGCGTATACTGATTGATGATCTTGCGACCTGCCTCGCCTTCCTTCTTCAGCGCTTCAAGAGACGGAACAACCGACGTCATGAGCTGCACGATGATGGAGGCAGAGATATAAGGCATGATGCCGAGCGCGAAAATGGCCATACGACCGACGGCGCCACCGGCGAACATGTTGAAAAGCCCGAGCACACCCCGGCTATGCTGCTGGAAAGCCTGCGCAAGCGCGTCAGGATTGATGCCGGGAAGCGGAATATAGGTGCCGAACCGGTATACGAGCAAAGCACCCAGCGTGAACCAGATGCGCTTCTTGAGTTCTTCTGCTTTCGAGAAAGCTGAAAAATTGAGATTGGAAACTAGCTGTTCAGCAGCCGATGCCATTAAATTTCTCCGGTGAAAAGTCTCCGGTCCTCCGCCCCCGTCAGCGCAATCTATTGCGGTCGCGCCTCGAGACTAAAAAGACCCTACCCAGATATGCGCATTGGCATAAATGTGCAAGCGGCGGCACTGAGGCCGCCGCTTTTATTTTTGTATCGAAGCCTTATTCGGCAGCGGCTTCAGGAAGCTTGATGCTACCGCCAGCCTTTTCGATCTTTTCGACCGCAGCCTTGGAAGCACCGGCTACCTCGAAAGCAACCTTTGCCTTCAGCTCGCCGTCCGAAAGGATGCGAACGCCGTCTTTGGCACGACGAATCACGCCAGCAGCCTTCAGCGAATCGAGGTTCACAACTGCCTTGGCATCAAGCTTGCCTGCATCGATAGCGGCCTGAACACGGCCGAGCGACACAACGTTGAAGCTCTTTGCGAAGATGTTGGTGAAGCCGCGCTTCGGCAGACGGCGGTAGATTGGCATCTGGCCGCCTTCGAAGCCGTTGATCGCGACGCCCGAACGGGACTTCTGCCCCTTGACACCACGACCACCGGTCTTGCCGGTGCCCGAACCGATACCGCGGCCAACACGCTTGCGTGCTTTGACCGAACCCGCTTGTCACGCAGATCGTTGAGTTTCATATCTCTATCTCCTGCGCTATCACACCTCGTCCACAACTCGAACGAGGTGTGGAAGCTTGGCGATCATGCCACGAACTGCCGGAGTATCTTCCAGCGTGCTGCGGCGGTGCATTTTATTAAGACCCAGACCGATCAGCGTTGCGCGCTGCTCGGCTGGACGACGGATTGGGCTTCCGATCTGCTCGACCGTAACCGTCTTGCCCTTCTTCTCAGCCATCACTCAAATCCCTTGTCTATGGCGTATCCGGTGGCCTGAGCGGCCCCGGACGAACACAAACTATCGGCTACTCTTCCGAACCGACCACATCATGGCGGCGAGCCTGAAGGGTCGAGTACTTGATGCCGCGCTGTGCAGCGATGTCCTTCGGATGCATCTGATGCTTCAGAGCATCGAACGTCGCACGAACCATGTTGTAAGGGTTCGACGAACCGAGCGACTTGGCGACAACGTCCTGAACGCCGAGCGTCTCGAACACTGCACGCATCGGACCACCGGCGATGATACCCTTACCAGCAGGAGCTGCGCGGAGCAGAACCTTGCCAGCGCCGTGACGGCCTTCAACATCGTGGTGCAGCGTACGGCCCGAACGCAGCGGTACGAAGATCATGTCGCGCTTGGCAGCTTCCGTAGCCTTACGGATAGCTTCCGGCACTTCACGAGCCTTGCCATGACCGAAGCCTACGCGGCCCTTCTGGTCGCCAACAACGACGAGCGCAGCAAAACCGAAGCGACGGCCGCCTTTGACGACCTTGGCAACGCGGTTGATGTGAACGAGCTTATCGACGAATTCGCTGTCGCGCTCCTCACGGCCGCGATCTTCGCGGTTACGTTCTCTCTGTGCCATATCCTGATTTCCCTTTTTCTTTTCCGGAAGCACAAAATGCTATTAGAAGCTCAGTCCGCCTTCGCGGGCAGCTTCGGCGAGAGCCTTCACACGGCCGTGGTAAATGAATGCACCACGGTCGAACACTACTTCGCTGACGCCTGCTTTAACGGCACGCTCGGCAACCAGCTTGCCAACTGCAGCTGCTGCTGCGGAGTCGGCGCCAGTCTTGAGCTTGCCCTTCAGGTCGCCATCCGGGGTCGAAGCAGCAGCGATGGTAACACCGCGAACGTCGTCGATAACCTGAACGTAGATGTTCTTGGAAGAGCGGTGCACGCTGAGACGCGGACGGCCGTTTGCAACAGCCTTGACCTGACGGCGTACACGAGCAGCGCGACGCTGCAAAGTTTCTTTTGGCGATGCCATGACGCGCTTCCCTTACTTCTTCTTGCCTTCTTTGCGGACGATCTTCTCGCCAGCATACTTGACGCCCTTGCCCTTGTAAGGCTCGGGGCCGCGATATTCGCGGATCTCAGCCGCGACCTGACCGACCTGCTGCTTGTCGATACCGGTGACGACGATTTCCGTCGGCTTCGGAACGGCAACAGTGATGCCAGCAGGCACGTCGTAGACCACTTCGTGGCTGAAGCCGAGCGAAAGCTGCAGGTTCTTACCCTGCATGGCAGCGCGGTAACCGACGCCGCTGATTTCGAGCTTCTTTTCGAAGCCGTCCTTCACGCCAACAAAAATGTTGGAGATCATCGTGCGGGACATGCCCCACTTCGAACGAGCTTCCTTCGACTGGTCGCGCGGATCGACGCTGACAGCGCCGTCTTCCATCTTGACCAGAACTTCATCGTGCACGACGAAGGAGAGTTCACCCTTCGCGCCCTTGGCCTTGACGATCTGCCCATCAACACTGGCGGTCACGCCTGCCGGGACCGGCACGGGTTTTTACCGATACGAGACATTTTAATACCTGTCTTTTATCTGTTCGCTGTCAACCGCATCAGAAGATGCGGCAGAGCAGCTCACCACCAACGTTTTGTTCACGGGCTTCATGATCAGCCATCACACCCTTAGGGGTGGACAGGATCGAGATGCCAAGACCATTCGCAACCTGCGGGATCGACTTGACCGACACGTATACACGGCGGCCGGGCTTCGAAACGCGGGTCAGTTCACGAATGACTGGAACGCCTTCATAGTACTTCAGTTCGATTTCGATCTCGGCTTTGCCGTTCACGAATTCACTCTGCGTGTATCCGCGGATGTAACCTTCAGACTGAAGAACATCAAGAACGCGAGCGCGCAACTTGGAAGCCGGGGTCGAAACCTTGGTCTTCTTGCGGCCTACTGCGTTACGAATACGGGTCAGCATGTCGCCGATAGGATCTGACACAGACATATGCTACTCCTTACCAGCTCGACTTGACGATGCCGGGATCTGACCGAGCGAACCCAACTGACGGAGCGCAATACGCGACATCTTCAGTTTACGGTAATAACCACGCGGACGGCCCGAAACTTCGCAACGATTGCGAATACGAACCTTCGATGAATTGCGCGGCAGTTCGGCAAGCCGGATAGTGGCGCGGAAGCGCTCCTCCAGCGGAAGGCCCTGATCCATTACGATCGCCTTCAGACGTGCACGCTTGTCAGCATGACGCTTAACCAACTTTTCGCGGCGCTTTTTTTTCGACTGCGCTAGTCTTGGCCATATTATTATACCTCGCTACGCTTGCCGTTACTGCCGGAAGGGGAAGTTGAATGCACGCAGAAGAGCGCGCGCTTCATCATCCGTCTTGGCGGTCGTGCAAACGATGATGTCCATGCCCCAGATCTGATCAACCTTATCGTAGTTGATTTCCGGAAACACGATGTGCTCCTTGATACCCATGGCATAGTTGCCACGTCCGTCAAAGCTCTTCGGGTTCAGGCCGCGGAAGTCGCGAACGCGAGGAAGAGCGATCGTGATGAAACGATCAAGGAATTCGTACATGCGGTCCCGGGCGAAGGGTGACCTTCGTGCCGATCGGCATGCCTTCACGCAACTTGAATGTTGCGATCGAGTTACGGGCGCGGGTGATAACAGCCTTTTGACCAGCAATCAAGCCAAGGTCTTCAGCAGCTACAGCCGGCTTCTTGGAGTCGCCAGTGGCTTCGCCAACGCCCATGTTGAGGACAACCTTGGTGATGCGTGGGATCTGCATCTCGTTGTCGTATTTGAATTCTTCAAGCAGAGCCTTACGAATGTTTTCGTTGTAAAGCTTCTTGAAGCGGGGAAGTGCCTTAGCTTCAGCCATCGATCAGCGCTCCAGAACGTTTTGCGACACGAACCTTCTTGCCGTCCTCGACGCGGAAACCGACGCGGGTCGGCTTACCGTCCTTGGGATCAGCAATTGCCGGGTTGGACAGGTGGATCGGCGCTTCCTTGGAGATAATGCCGGCTTCACGGGTCTGGGTCTGACGCTGATGACGCTTCACAACGTTGATACCGCGAACGAGCGCCTGCTCGTCCTTAGGCATAACCTTGAGAACTTCGCCTTTACGGCCCTTGTCCTTACCGGACAGCACGACAACGCTGTCGCCTTTGCGAATCTTCTGCATCGTCTTGCTTCCTTACAGAACTTCCGGGGCCAGCGAGATGATCTTCATGTGGTTCTTTGCGCGAAGTTCGCGCGGAACCGGTCCGAAGATACGCGTGCCGATCGGCTCTTTCTTGTTATCGATGAGAACGGCTGCATTGTTATCGAAACGAATAACGCTGCCGTCCGGACGACGGATGTCCTTGGCGGTGCGTACAACAACCGCCTTCATCACATCACCCTTTTGACGCGACCGCGCGGAATAGCTTCCTTGATCGACACCACAATGATGTCGCCAACGGAAGCGTAACGCCGCTTCGAGCCGCCCAGCACCTTGATGCACATGACACGACGTGCGCCGGGTTATCCGCCACGTCGAGGTTTGTTTGCATCTGAATCATGACTGGCCGCCTTCTTTCCCTCTCAGCTGGTTAAGGGCTCCTGCCCTACCTAAGCTGCGTGTTTATAATTTAGCCTGCTGCTTCGTTCGTGAGAACGACCCAGCGTTTGTCCTTCGAGATTGGAGCCGATTCCTGAATGGAAACGAGATCGCCAACCTTGAACTGGTTGTTTTCGTCATGCGCCTTGTACTTCTTAGACTGACGCACGGTCTTCTGGAGGAGCGGATGCGAATAGCGGCGCTCAACCTTGACCACAACAGTCTTGTCATTCTTGTCGCTGACGACAACGCCCTGCAGAACGCGTTTAGGCATTATATTTTTCCTTATGCCTTGCTTGCGGCCGCCTTCTGGCGGGCAATAGTCTTAATACGCGCGATGTCGCGGCGAACCTGCTTCACGCGCGCGGTTTTTTTCGAGCTGGCCGGTGGCCTTCTGAAAGCGCAGGTTGAACTGCTCTTTCTTCAGGGTGCCCAGCTCGTCATTCAGTTGATCGAGGCTCTTCGCCCGAACGTCTGCGGCTTTCATAGTTGCCTCTCTCTTATTCAGCAATGCGCTGGATAAAGCGCGTCTTGATCGGCAACTTTGCTGCGCCGAGTCTGAGGGCTTCGCGTGCCACATCTTCGGGTACGCCGTCAAGCTCAAACATCACGCGACACGGTGCCACACGGCATGCCCAGTAGTCAACCGAACCCTTACCTTTACCCATACGGACTTCGGTAGGCTTCGACGTAACTGGCAGGTCAGGGAAGATGCGGATCCACACGCGGCCGGCACGCTTCATGTGACGGGTGATCGCGCGGCGGGCCGCTTCGATCTGACGTGCAGTGACGCGTTCCGGCTCAACGGCCTTCAAACCGAATGCACCGAAATTCAGATCCGTGCCGCCTTTCGAGTTGCCGTGAATACGGCCCTTGAACTGCTTGCGGAACTTGGTGCGCTTAGGCTGCATCATTGTTCTCTACTCCAAATTTCTCGCCCGCGGCCCGCTTTTTAAGCGTTTTCGCGGCGGCGGTTCGACGAGGAACCCTGATTGTCACCCTCGACCGCACGACGCTCGGAAGCCATCGGATCGTGTTCAGAATCTCGCCCTTGAAGACCCAGACCTTCACGCCGCAGATACCATAAGCGGTCTTCGCTTCTGCCGTGCCGTAGTCGATATCGGCGCGAAGCGTATGAAGCGGAACGCGACCTTCACGGTACCATTCCATGCGAGCGATCTCCGCGCCACCCAGACGACCCGAGCAGTTGATACGGATACCTTCGGCTCCAAGACGCATTGCCGACTGAACGGCACGCTTCATGGCGCGACGGAATGCCACACGGCGTTCGAGCTGCTGAGCGATCGACTGAGCGATCAGCGTAGCGTCGATTTCCGGCTTGCGAACTTCAACGATGTTGAGCGACGTATCGGCATTGGTCATCTCGGAAAGCTTCTTGCGGAGCTTTTCGATGTCTGCACCCTTCTTGCCGATGATGATGCCCGGACGAGCCGAATGGATCGTCACGCGGCACTTCTTGTGCGGACGCTCGATTACGATCTTGGAGATCGCAGCCTGCTTCAGTTCCTCGGTGAGGAATTCGCGGATCTTGACATCTTCATGCAGCAGCTTGCCGTACTCACCGGTATTCGCGTACCAACGCGAATCCCAGTGCGGTTGATGCCGAGACGAAGACCGATCGGATTAATCTTCTGACCCATTATGCGGCCTCCCCTTTTTCCGCGACTTCGCGGACAACAATGGTGAGATGCGAAAACGGCTTCTCGATACGGCTCGCGCGGCCACGGCCACGGACGTGGAAGCGCTTCATGACGATCGACTTACCTACATAGGCTTCGGCGACGATCAGAGAATCAACGTCGAGGTCATGGTTGTTTTCTGCGTTCGCAATTGCGGACTGGAGCGTCTTCTTAACCGTATCGGCGATCCGCTTACGCGAGAACGTCAGATCGGCAAGAGCCGCATTCACCTTCTTGCCGCGGATCATGCTCGCAACAAGGTTCAGCTTCTGCGGGCTGACGCGCAGCGTACGGGCAACAGCTTGCGCTTCGTTGTCCTTGAGCTGACGGGGAGCTTTAGCCTTGCCCATCGTTACTTCCTCTTCGACTTCTTGTCCGCGCCGTGACCGTAGTAGGTACGTGTAGGCGCGAATTCACCGAACTTGTGTCCGACCATTTCTTCCGAAATCGACACCGGCACATGCTTGTTGCCGTTGTAGACGCCGAAAGTCAGACCGACAAACTGCGGCAGGATGGTGGAGCGACGGCTCCACATCTTGATAACTTCATTACGACCGCCTTCGCGTACCTTCTCAGCCTTCGTGAGAAGATAGCCATCGACGAACGGACCTTTCCAAACTGAACGAGCCACTTCAGACTACCTCTCTTACTTCTTGCGCTGATGGCGCGAACGCATGATGAACTTGTCGGTCGACTTGTTCGAGCGCGTCTTCTTGCCCTTCGTAGGCTTGCCCCACGGAGTGACAGGGTGACGACCACCCGACGTACGACCTTCACCACCACCATGCGGGTGATCAACCGGGTTCATTGCAACGCCGCGAACGTGCGGACGCTTGCCACGCCACACCGAACGACCGGCCTTACCGTCGTTGATGTTGCCGTGGTCCGGGTTGGACACTGCACCGACCGAAGCGAAGCAGGCACCGGAACCAGACGCTGTTCACCGGAGTTGAGGCGCAGAATGGCCATGCCCTGATCGCGACCAACCAGCTGGGCGTAGGTGCCAGCCGAACGAGCGATCTGACCGCCCTTGCCGGGCTTCAGTTCGACGTTGTGAACGATCGTACCAACCGGCATGGAAGCGAGCGGCATTGCGTTGCCCGGCTTCACGTCAACGGGTTGCCTGCAACAACCTTGTCACCAACAGCCAGACGCTGCGGAGCGGGATGTATGCCAGTTCACCGTCTTCGTAACGGATCAGCGCGATGAACGCGGTGCGGTTCGGATCGTATTCCAGACGTTCGACAGTGCCGACGACGTCAAGCTTGCGACGCTTGAAATCGATGAAACGGTACGTACGCTTGTGACCACCGCCCTGAAAGCGAACAGTGATACGACCGGTGTTGTTACGGCCACCCTTCTTGGACAGACCTTCGGTCAGGGGACTTGACCGGCTTGCCCTTGTAGAGTCCCGAACGGTCCACGATGACCAGCTGACGCTGGCCCGGCGTGATCGGATTAAAATGCTTGAGTGCCATTGTCTCTTACTCCATGGCCTCTCAGAGACCGGTCGAAACGTCGATGCTCTGGCCTTCGGCCAAAGTAACGATCGCTTTCTTGACGTCGCTCTGGCGCCCGATAAGGCCGCGGAACCGCTTAACCTTACCCTTGCGCACTGCAGTGTTGACTGCGGTAACCTTGACGCCGAACAGCGCTTCGACTGCAGCCTTGATTTCCGGCTTCGTTGCCTTGCGGGCTACGTTGAAGACAACTTTGGTTGTGTTCGGAAACCATGGTGGACTTCTCGGTGATAACCGGGCTGACGATCACGTCGTAATGGCGAAGATCAGTCATTTGAAACGCTCCTCGAGGGCTTCGACAGCCGCCTTGGAAAGAACGAGCTTGCCGCGGCGAAGGATGTCGTAAACATTGATGCCCTGCACCGGCAGAACGTCGATGTTCGGGATGTTCGAAGCCGCGCGCTGGAAGTTCACGTCGATCTCTGCACCGCCGATGACGAGTGCATTTTCAAGACCGAGCTTGGCGAACTGCGAAACAAGCTGCTTCGTCTTGGCTTCCGTTGCAGCCAGATCATCGATGATGATCAGGTCAGATGCCTTTGCCTTTGCAGACAGGGCATGACGCAGGCCAAGAGCGCGAACCTTCTTCGGCAGATCGTGATCGTGCGAACGGACAACCGGTCCGTGAGCCTGACCACCACCGCGGAACTGCGGAGCGCGAGCCGAATGGTGACGAGCGCGACCCGTACCCTTCTGCTTGTACATCTTTGCGCCGGTGCGGCTTACGTCGCCACGGCCCTGAGCCTTATGGGAGCCCTGCTGGCGGCGAGCCAGCTGCCAGCGCACAACGCGCTGAAGAATGTCGTCACGCGGGTCGAGGCCGAAGATTTCTTCGTTCAGCTTGACCTTGCCGGCATCCTTGCCTTCAAGAGTGGTAATCGTGAGATCCATTATTCGGCTCCCTCAGTCGCGACAGCTTCAGCCTTCGCGGCACCTGCACGCAGAGCGGCCGGCTTCGGCGCGTTCTCAGGCAGCGAGACCTTTACCGCATCGCGCACGATGATCCGGGCGCCCTTGGGCCGGGGAACCGCACCGCGAACCAGAATGAGGCCGCGATCGCTGTCCGTCGAGACAACTTCAATATTCTGCGTGGTTACGCGGGTCTGGCCCATGTGACCAGCCATCTTCTTGCCCTTGAACACCTTACCCGGGTCCTGACGCTGACCGGTCGAGCCGTGAGCGCGGTGGGTAATGGAGTTACCATGGGAAGCGCGATGACCGGCGAAGTTATGACGCTTCATAACACCAGCAAAGCCCTTACCAATCGAAGTACCCGTCACATCGACCTTCTGGCCAGCGACGAAGTGTTCGGCGGTGATTTCAGCGCCGACTTCGAGGAGGTTGTCCGGCGAAACGCGGAATTCCGCGACCTTCGCCTTTGGCTCGACCTCGGCCTTCGCGAAATGACCGCGCATAGCCTTGGACGTGTTCTTTACCTTGGCAAGTCCAACGCCAAGCTGAACAGCCGTGTAACCATTCTTTTCAACTGTACGCTGAGCTACCACGTGGCAATTCTCCATGCGGAGAACCGTCACCGGCACATGCTCGCCGGCGTCGTTATAGACGCGGGTCATGCCCAGCTTCTGTGCAATAACACCTGAACGCATCGGGTTCGTTCCTTCCGTCCTCAAGCCGATTAAAGCTTGATCTCGACATCGACACCGGCGGACAGATCGAGCTTCATCAGCGCGTCCACCGTCTGCGGGGTCGGGTCAACGATATCGAGAAGACGCTTGTGCGTGCGCATCTCGAACTGCTCGCGGCTCTTCTTGTCGATGTGCGGCGACCGGTTAACCGTGAACTTCTCGATCCGCGTAGGAAGCGGGATCGGTCCGCGCACATTTGCACCGGTACGCTTGGCAGTCGACACGATTTCCCGCGTCGAAGCGTCAAGGATCCGATGATCAAACGCCTTGAGGCGAATGCGGATGTTTTGACCGTTCATTTCATCTGTTCCTTGTTACGCGGGAACGCTCGCTCCAAAGCGAGCGTTCCTGCACAAACCTTCATTACTCGATGATCGAGGAGACGATGCCTGCACCGACGGTGCGGCCGCCTTCACGGATAGCGAAGCGGAGCTTCTCTTCCATGGCGATCGGCACGATCAGGGTGACGTCCATAGCGACGTTGTCGCCGGGCATAACCATTTCCGTGCCTTCCGGCAGCGTGACAACACCGGTCACGTCCGTCGTGCGGAAGTAGAACTGCGGACGGTAGTTCGTGAAGAACGGCGTATGACGGCCACCTTCGTCCTTGGTCAGAATGTAGGCTTCTGCCTTGAACTTGGTGTGCGGCTTCACAGAACCCGGCTTGCAGAGAACCCGGCCGCGTTCAACGTCTTCACGGCCAACACCACGGATCAGAGCGCCGATGTTGTCGCCAGCCCGGCCCTGATCGAGCAGCTTGCGGAACATTTCAACGCCGGTAACCGTCGTCTTCGCCGTCGCCTTGATGCCGACGATTTCAACTTCTTCACCAACCTTGACGATACCGCGCTCAACGCGACCCGTCACAACCGTACCACGGCCCGAGATCGAGAACACGTCTTCGATCGGCATCAGGAACGGCTGGTCGATCGGACGTTCCGGGGTCGGAATGTAGTCGTCAACAGCGGCCATCAGCGAACGAACGGCGTCTTCGCCCAGTTCCTTCGAAGAATCTTCCAGAGCAGCAAGAGCCGAGCCCTTGATGATCGGAACTTCGTCGCCCGGGAAGTCGTACTTCGACAGAAGTTCGCGTACTTCCAGTTCAACCAGTTCGAGCAGTTCTGCATCGTCAACCCTGGTCGCACTTGTTCAGGAACACGACGATTGCCGGAACGCCAACCTGACGAGCGAGCAGGATGTGCTCACGGGTCTGCGGCATCGGGCCGTCAGCGGCCGAAACAACCAGAATTGCGCCGTCCATCTGGGCAGCACCGGTGATCATGTTCTTCACATAGTCAGCGTGACCGGGCAGTCGACGTGTGCATAGTGACGGTTCGGCGTTTCGTACTCGACGTGTGCCGTCGAGATCGTGATGCCGCGGGCGCGCTCTTCAGGAGCGGCGTCGATCTGGTCATACGCCTTGAACTCGCCGAAAAACTTCGTGATCGCTGCAGTCAGCGACGTCTTGCCATGGTCAACGTGACCAATCGTGCCGATGTTAACGTGGGGCTTCGTACGTTCAAACTTACTCTTTGCCATTTGAGCTCTCCGTAAATTTAGCCTGCTCAGGCATTCTTTTTAATTGGGAGCGTGACCCTTAGGTCACGCAAACTTCTTCTGGATTTCCTGTGCGACCGCCGTCGGAACCGGCTCATAATGGTCGAACTGCATCGTGTACTGTGCACGGCCCCGGGACATCGAACGCAGGTTGTTCACGTAACCAAACATGTTGGCGAGTGGAACATTTGCATTGACGACCGTGGCGATGCCGCGGGCTTCGGTGCCGGAAATCTGACCGCGACGCGAGTTCAGATCGCCGATAACGTCACCAACGTAATCTTCCGGCGTGACAACCTCGACCTTCATGATCGGCTCGAGGAGCTGAGCGCCTGCCTTCTGCGCACCTTCACGGAACGCTGCACGGGACGCGATTTCGAAGGCGAGAACAGACGAGTCAACGTCATGGTATGCGCCGTCGATCAGGGTGGCCTTCACGCCGAGCATCGGGAAGCCAGCCAGCGGGCCTGCACCCATGACGCTTTCGATACCCTTCTGGACACCCGGAATGTATTCCTTCGGCACCGAGCCACCAACGATCTTCGATTCGAAGATGAAATCGTCGCCATCATGCGGTTCGAAGATGATCTTAACGCGAGCGAACTGACCCGAACCACCCGACTGCTTCTTGTGGGTGTAATCGATTTCAGCCCGGCGGGTGATCGATTCACGGTAAGCAACCTGCGGGGCACCGACGTTGGCTTCAACCTTGAATTCGCGCTTCATGCGATCGACGAGAATGTCGAGGTGAAGTTCGCCCATGCCGGCGATGATGGTCTGACCGGATTCTTCGTCCGACTTGACGCGGAAAGAAGGATCTTCGGCAGCCAGACGATTGAGCGCAATGCCCATCTTTTTTCTGGTCGGCCTTGGTCTTCGGCTCGATAGCGATTTCGATAACCGGATCCGGGAATTCCATGCGCTCGAGGATAACCGGCTTCAGCGGATCGCAGAGCGTATCGCCAGTGGTGGTTTCCTTGAGGCCAGCCAGAGCAACGATGTCGCCTGCAAAGGCTTCTTCGATGTCTTCACGGCTGTTGGAGTGCATCTGCAACATACGGCCGATACGCTCACGCTTGCCCTTGACGGTGTTTTCGAGCGAAACGCCCTTGGTCAGCTTGCCCGAGTAGATACGAGCAAAGGTCAGCGAACCAACGAACGGGTCGTTCATGATCTTGAATGCGAGCATCGAAAGCGGTGCTTCATCCGAAGATTCACGGGTGGTTTCGGTTTCCGTCTTGACGTCGATGCCCTTGATCGCTGGCACGTCGGTCGGAGCCGGAAGGAATTCCACAACAGCGTCGAGAAGCGGCTGAACGCCACGGTTCTTGAACGCGGTACCGCAAAGGATCGGGTGGAACTTGACCTCGATGGTGCCCTTACGGATCAGCGCACGGAGCTGTTCGTTCGTAGGCATCGTGCCTTCGAGGTAAGCTTCCATGGCAGCTTCGTCGATTTCCACAGCCAGCTCGATGAGCTTTTCGCGGTATTCTTCAGCCTGATCCTTGAGGTGCTCAGGAATTTCACCAACGGTCGCAGCTGCGCCGATCGTGCCATCCCAAGTCAGTGCCTTCATTTCGATCAGGTCGATGACGCCTTCGAACTCGTTTTCAGCGCCGATCGGCAGCTGAACCGGAAGTGCTACTGCGCCAAGACGCGAACCGACCATTTCTACGCAACGGTAGAAATCGGCACCGATCTTGTCCATCTTGTTGACGAAGACCATACGCGGGACGTGGTACTTTTCAGCCTGACGCCACACGGTTTCGGTCTGAGGCTCAACGCCAGCGTTGGCGTCGAGCAGTGCAATTGCGCCGTCGAGAACGCGGAGCGAACGTTCAACTTCAATCGTGAAGTCAACGTGGCCCGGCGTGTCGATGATGTTGAAGCGGCGCTTCTTGCCATCCTGACCCTGCCAGAACGTGGTCGTGGCAGCGGACGTGATGGTGATACCGCGTTCCTGCTCCTGCTCCATCCAGTCCATGGTCGACGCACCATCGTGGGTTTCGCCGATCTTATGGTTCTTACCGGTATAGAACAGAATGCGCTCGGTCATCGTCGTCTTACCGGCGTCGATGTGAGCCATGATACCGAAATTGCGGTAGTCTTCGATTTTATATTCGCGGGCCATGATAGTCGCTCTTTGAATAGGTTTCGACGATTACCAGCGGTAATGCGAGAAGGCGCGGTTGGCTTCAGCCATGCGGTGCGTGTCTTCACGCTTCTTCACAGCAGAACCACGGTTGTTAGCAGCGTCAAGCAGCTCACCGGAAAGACGATCGATCATCGTCGTCTCGTTACGGCCACGAGCAGCATTGATGAGCCAACGGATGGCAAGTGCCCGGCGGCGTTCTGGACGCACATCAACCGGAACCTGATAGGTTGCACCACCAACGCGGCGCGAACGGACTTCGATGTGCGGAGCTACGTTGTCGAGCGCCTGATGGAACAGCGCGACCGGCTCGGACTTGGCCTTGGCTTCGATTACATCGAGCGCACCGTAAACGATGCTTTCAGCAACCGACTTCTTGCCATGAAGCATGACTGCATTCATGAACTTCGTGATAACGAGATCGCCGAACTTCGGATCCGGATTGATCTCACGCTTCTCAGCCTTATGGCGTCTGGACATTTCGTCTCTTCTTTCAATTACATCGGGCTCAGCTCGCCTTCTGGCGGCCGGTATCCCCGGAAAATCTTACTTCGGACGCTTTGCACCGTACTTCGAACGGCGCTGCTTGCGGTTCTTGACACCACGGGTATCGAGAACGCCCCGGATGATGTGGTAACGCACACCCGGCAAGTCCTTTACACGACCGCCGCGGATCATGACGACGGAGTGCTCCTGCAAGTTATGCCCTTCACCGGGGATATAACCAATGACTTCGAAGCCGTTCGTCAGACGAACCTTGGCAACCTTACGGAGAGCCGAGTTCGGCTTCTTCGGGGTCGTCGTGTAAACGCGGGTGCAAACGCCGCGCTTCTGAGGGTTTGCCTGCAGTGCAGGAACCTTATTACGCTTTACCGGCGCAATGCGCGGCTTGCGGATAAGCTGGTTTACGGTTGGCATACAACCTTCCTCTATAAAAAAATCTCGTATCCACGCCCATACGGGCCGTTTCACCGCCATGCTGATGCACGAATTCGGGACAAGTCACGACAACCGGTGACCACCCCGAACAAAAGCAGAGGAAGCTGACGCTTCATGCGAACGGCAAGTTGCATTTCGATCGTAAAACGAACCCTGTTTGAGATGAACTTCAGGGGCGCGTCGCCCCGAAAAAGCTTGTCTCACATCGGCTCAGATGGGGTGCTGATACGTCTTTAGCGACGTTTTTCGTCAAGGGCAGCGGCTCAAGTTTCTTCAATGGACGGTCCGAAACCAGCGTTTTGGCTTCGCCCGGACAGGTTATTGCGCCGCATTTGACGTCTATTCGCTAATATTTCGCGATCAAAACCGTCATTTTCCTATGCAAGCATGGCGCAGCCACTTGGTAAAGGTTATTGAAGCACATCTGAGTCGAAACGCAACAGAATATTAAGGGTTTCTCAATGTCTTCCACATCCCCAACAGCCGGCGACGATTCGCCAACCGTCCATCTCGTCATTGCTGACGTCTGGAACGAAGGTGAAGAATCTCCGGTTGAAGTGCACCTGCTTTTGAAATCGGACGAGAATGAAGATCTCGTCCAGACGGTCCTAAGCATTCTTGCCGAAGAAGGCTACCATGAAGCCGAGCTTCTCGAGATGGGCACGCTGACCGAAGAACCGGAAGAAGAGCCGCACAAGAGTGCACGGGCCACCGCGCTCAGCGGCGAAGTCGCGCTGATCGAATTCGACGGCGACGACGAAGAAGAAGAATAAGCATCAGAAGAAAGTGCCGGTTCCGACCGGCATTTTTTTTTAACCAGCATCAAGCCGCACCCGCTTTTGCAGGAAATATCGAAATACAAAAGGCCGCCTCGAAAGGCGGCCTTTTCAGTTTCATATCTGTCGATCTTACTCGGCAGCGTTGTTGGTCATATCGACCAGCATTGCATTGGCTTCGGTAGAACCCGAAGACTTGCGGCGCTCATCGATGATCAGCTCGTCGCGTGCAGTTGCGATGCGACGGATCTGGTTGGTCATGCCGCCAGTACCGGCCGGAATGAGACGGCCGACGATGACGTTTTCCTTGAGACCCTGCAGCGTGTCCATCTTGCCGGCAACCGCAGCTTCGGTAAGCACGCGGGTCGTCTCTGGAACGACGCAGCCGAGATGAACGAAGGCGTCTGCAGCGAAGCCTTGGTAATACCGAGGAGGACAGGATTGCCGGAACCCGGCTTCTTGCCTTCTTCGATAAGACGTTCGTTGATCTCTTCCAGCTCGATGCGGTCGACGTGGTCGCCCGGAATGTAACCGGTATCGCCGGATTCCGTGATTTCCACCTTCTGCAGCATCTGACGGACAATCACTTCGATGTGCTTGTCGTTGATCAAAACGCCCTGCAAACGATAGACTTCACGGATTTCGTTCACGAGGTACGAAGCCAGAGCTTCGACACCCTTGATCGCCAGAATGTCATGCGGTGCCGGGTTGCCGTCGAGGATGTACTCACCCTTTTCGATGACGTCACCGTCCTGAAGATGGAACGGCTTGCCCTTCGGAATGAGGTACTCGACCGGCTCGATCGTGTCGTCGTTCGGCTCGATGATGATGCGACGCTTGTTCTTGTAGTCGCGACCGAAACGAACGGTACCATCGATCTCGGCGATGACGGCATGGTCCTTCGGACGACGTGCTTCGAACAGTTCCGCAACGCGCGGCAGACCACCGGTGATGTCCTTGGTCTTGGCGCTTTCCATCGGCAGACGAGCGATAACGTCACCAGCCTTAACATGCGCGCCCGGCTCGACCGAAAGGATCGATTCCACGGAGAGCATGAAGCGGGCATCGCCACCCTTCGACAGCTTCAGGATCTTGCCAGCCTTGTCCTTGATGACCATGGCAGGCTGAGGTCCGAACCGCGAGGGGTTGAACGCCAGTCGATAACGACGCGCTTGGTGATACCGGTCGACTCGTCAGCCGATTCCGAAACCGAGAGACCATCGACGAGATCTTCGAACTCAACGTAGCCTTCAACTTCGGTCATGATCGGACGGGTGTACGGATCCCACTCGGCAATACGCTGGCCGCGCTTGACCGTATCGGCCTCATCAACAAAAACAGACGCGAACCGTAGGTCACGCGATGGACCGCACGTTCCTTGCCCGTATTGTCGAGGATCAGCACAGCCATGTTACGGCCCATCACCACGAGGTTGCCATCGGAGTTGCGAACCACATTGCGGTTACGCAGCTTGACGGTGCCCTCATACGAAGCTTCGAGATACGAGCTGTCAACAACCTGTGCAGTACCGCCAAGGTGGAAGGTACGCATGGTGAGCTGAGTGCCCGGCTCGCCGATCGACTGAGCAGCGATAACGCCGACAGCTTCGCCCCTGGTTGACCGGAGTACCGCGTGCAAGGTCGCGACCATAGCACTTGGCGCAAACGCCGTTGCGGGTTTCGCAGGTCAGGGCCGAGCGGATGCGGATCGACTGGATGGCAGCCTTCTCGATGATCTCGACGTCCTTTTCCTCGATCATGCGGCCAGCCTCGACGATGACTTCGCCGGTGGTCGGATGCAGGATCGGATCGAGAGCCGTACGGCCCAGAACGCGCTGGCCAATCGAAGCCACGATCTGGCCGGCATCGACGATCGGCTGCATGGTGAGACCGATTTCGGCGCCGCAATCGACTTCCGAAATGATCGCATCCTGTGCAACGTCAACGAGACGACGGGTCAGGTAGCCCGAGTTAGCAGTCTTCAAGGCGGTGTCTGCCAGACCCTTACGGGCACCGTGGGTCGAGTTGAAGTACTCGTTAACGGTCAGGCCTTCCTTGAAGTTCGAGATGATCGGGGTTTCGATGATTTCACCTGACGGCTTGGCCATAAGGCCACGCATGCCGCCCAGCTGACGCATCTGGTTGACCGAACCACGGGCACCCGAATGCGACATCATGTAGACCGAGTTCATCTGCTTCTGGCGACCGGTCACCGGATCGAATTCGACGGCCTTCAGGCGCGCCATCATCTCTTCGGTGATCTTGTCGGTTGCCTTACCCCGGGCGTCGACGACCTTGTTGTACTTTTCGCCCTGAGTGATCAGGCCGTCATTGTACTGCTGTTCGTATTCGGTCGTAAGCGCTTCGGTGTCGGCAACGATCTTCGCCTTCGTATCCGGAATGACCATGTCATCCTTGCCGAAGGAAATGCCTGCACGGCAGGCATGCGCGAAGCCGAGCTGCATGATGCGATCGCAGAAGATAACCGTCTCTTTCTGACCGCAATGGCGGTAGACGTGATCGATCATCTTGGAGATGTTCTTCTTTGTCATCTCCTGATTGCAGATGTCGAAAGGCACGTTGACGTTCTTCGGCAGCAGCTCACCGGTGATCATGCGGCGGGCGTCGTGTCGTAGATCTTCGACACAGGCTTGCCTTCGGCATCGACCGTCTTGAAACGGCCCTTGATCTTGGTATGCAGCGTAACGACCTTGTTTTCAAGCGCATGCTGCAGCTCGCCCATATCGGCGAACATCATGCCCTCGCCCGGCTCCTTGTCTGCCACGATGGACAGATAATAGAGGCCGAGAACCATGTCCTGCGAAGGAACGATGATCGGTGCGCCGTTGGCAGGGTGCAGGATGTTGTTGGTCGACATCATCAGCACGCGTGCTTCAAGCTGGGCTTCGAGCGACAGCGGAACGTGAACAGCCATCTGGTCACCGTCGAAGTCGGCGTTGAACGCCGTACAAACGAGCGGATGCAACTGGATAGCCTTGCCTTCGATCAGCGTGGGTTCGAAGGCACGGATACCAAGACGGTGCAGCGTAGGCGCGCGGTTCAGAAGAACCGGATGCTCACGGATCACTTCGTCGAGGATATCCCAGACTTCCGGACGTTCCTTTTCAACCAGCTTCTTCGCCTGCTTGACGGTCGAGGAGTAACCCTTGGCGTCAAGACGTGCGTAGATGAATGGCTTGAACAGTTCGAGCGCCATCTTCTTCGGCAAGCCGCACTGGTGCAGCTTGAGTTCCGGACCGGTCACGATGACCGAACGACCGGAATAGTCGACGCGCTTGCCGAGCAGGTTCTGACGAAAGCGACCCTGCTTGCCCTTGAGCATGTCGGACAGCGACTTCAACGGACGCTTGTTAGCACCGGTGATGACGCGACCACGACGGCCGTTATCGAACAGCGCGTCCACAGCTTCCTGCAGCATGCGCTTTTCGTTACGGATAATGATGCCCGGAGCGCGCAGTTCGATCAGGCGCTTCAGACGGTTGTTGCGGTTGATGACGCGGCGATAGAGATCGTTCAGATCCGACGTCGCGAAACGACCGCCATCCAGCGGCACGAGCGGACGCAGATCTGGCGGAATAACCGGAACGATCTTCATGATCATCCATTCCGGGCGGTTTCCCGACTCCGGGAAGTTTTCGACGATCTTCAGACGCTTCATCAGCTTCTTCTGCTTCAGGTCCGAGGTGGTCTCGGCAAGATCGACGCGCAGATCGGCGGCAATCTTTTCGAGTTCCATCGAAGCCAGAAGCTCGTAGATGGCTTCAGCACCAATGAGGGCCGTGAACTGATCTTCGCCGAATTCATCGACGGCGATCATGTATTCCTCTTCCGAAAGAAGCTGATGCTCCTTCAGCGAGGTCAGGCCCGGTTCGGTAACAATGTAGTTCTCGAAGTACAGGACGCGCTCGATATCCTTGAGCGTCATGTCGGGAGCGTGCCGATACGGCTCGGCAGCGACTTCAGGAACCAGATGTGGGCAACCGGGGCTGCGAGTTCGATGTGGCCCATGCGCTCGCGACGAACGCGCGAGAGCGTGACTTCCACGCCGCACTTTTCGCAGATGATGCCCTTGTATTTCATACGCTTGTACTTGCCGCACAAGCATTCATAGTCCTTGATCGGGCCAAAGATGCGCGCGCAGAAGAGACCATCGCGTTCAGGCTTGAACGTGCGGTAGTTGATCGTCTCCGGCTTCTTGATCTCGCCGTATGACCGGGACAGAATCTTCTCAGGGCTGGCAATCGAGATTCTGATGGAATCGAACGTCTGTGCCGGAGCCTGAGGATTGAAAAGATTCATGACCTCTTGGTTCATGCCGTTCTCCTTGAGGGCGATCCGTCGCCCTGTGTCGTCGATGACAAGCTGAAAATCCTTGCCATCCTGAAAAGAAATCGCGGTACTACGCAGTTATGAACTGGCTTGCCGTAGTTTCGTTTCCGGTGCGGAACCGTGTTCCGCATATTCTGGAAACGATTATACGGGCGCGCCGCGGCAATACCGTGGCGCGCCCTTGAGCTTTATTCCGCTGCGTCAGGCGGGGCCTGCTGCTGTTCGTCGCGTGTATCGTCCAGCTCGACATTGAGACCGAGCGAACGCATTTCCTTTACGAGAACGTTGAAGCTCTCCGGAATGCCTGCTTCGAACGTATCGTCGCCGCGCACGATCGCTTCGTAGACCTTGGTACGGCCTGCCACGTCGTCCGACTTGACGGTCAGCATTTCCTGCAGCGTGTAAGCCGCACCGTATGCTTCCAGAGCCCAGACCTCCATTTCGCCGAAGCGCTGGCCACCGAACTGGGCCTTGCCGCCCAGAGGCTGCTGCGTAACGAGCGAGTAAGGTCCGATCGAACGAGCGTGGATCTTGTCGTCGACCGGTGGTGGAGCTTCAACATATAGATGTAGCCCATGGTCACCTGACGGTCGAACGGCTCACCCGTACGGCCATCGTAAAGCGTCGACTGACCAGACGTTGCAAGACCCGCATCCGTCAGCATCGCGTTGATGTCGGCTTCCACCGCACCGTCGAAGACCGGCGTTGCGATCGACACGCCACGCTTCACCGGTTGGCCAGCATGAGGACGGAATCGTCGTCATAAGACCGGACCGGTTCGTTGCGGTCGTTGTCCGGATAGATGTGCTCCAGCGTATCGCGCAGCGGCTCGATATTGGCCGTCTTGCGATAAACGTCGATGAGCTCACCGATCTTCTTGCCCATGCCAGCGCATGCCCAGCCGAGGTGGGTTTCCAGAATCTGGCCCACATTCATACGGCTCGGAACGCCAAGCGGGTTCAACACGATGTCGGCATGCGTACCGTCTTCGAGGAACGGCATATCCTCGACCGGCAGAATGCGGGAAACCACACCCTTGTTGCCGTGACGGCCAGCCATCTTGTCGCCCGGCTGGATCTTGCGCTTCACAGCGACAAAGACCTTGACCATCTTCATGACGCCCGGAGGCATCTCGTCGCCGCGCTGTACCTTCTCGACCTTGTCCATGAAGCGTGCTTCGAGCAGCTTCTTGGATTCGTCATACTGGCCACGCAGAGCTTCGAGTTCGCCCCGAGCTTCTCGTCGTCGACAGCAAACTGCCACCACTGCGACCGCGGATATTCGGTCATCAGTTCACGGGTGATCGTCGAGCCCTTCTTGAAGCCCTTCGGACCCGCTGCAGCGACCTTGCCATCGATCATGTCGGCAAGACGGCCATAGACGTTGCGATCCGGGATAGCCTGTTCGTCGTCACGGTCTTTGGCGAGACGCTCGATTTCCTCGCGTTCGATAGCCATGGCGCGTTCGTCCTTTTCAACGCCGTGGCGATTGAAAACGCGAACTTCCACAACCGTACCGTAGGTTCCGGGCGGCATACGCATGGAGGTGTCACGGACGTCCGATGCCTTTTCACCGAAGATGGCGCGCAGGAGCTTCTCTTCCGGCGTCATCGGGCTTTCACCCTTCGGCGTGATCTTGCCGACAAGAATGTCGCCGGGATGCACTTCGGCACCGATGTACACGATACCGGCTTCGTCGAGATTCTTCAGCGCTTCTTCCGAAACGTTCGGAATGTCACGAGTGATTTCCTCAGGTCCAAGCTTGGTGTCGCGGGCAGCTACTTCGAATTCCTCGATATGGATCGAAGTGAACACGTCGTCCGAAACGATCTTCTCGGAAAGAAGGATCGAATCTTCGTAGTTGTAGCCGTTCCACGGCATGAACGCGACGAGCACGTTACGGCCGAGAGCCAGATCGCCCAGATCCGTCGACGGACCGTCAGCGATGATGTCACCCTTCTGGATGGGATCACCAACGCGTACGAGCGGACGCTGATTGATGCAGGTGTTCTGGTTCGAACGCTGGAACTTCATCAGGCGATAGATATCGACGCCCGACTTGGACGGATCGAGATCTTCAGTCGCACGGATAACGATACGCGTTGCGTCAACCTGATCGACCACACCGCCACGGCGTGCTGCAATAGCGGCACCGGAGTCACGCGCAACGACAGCTTCCATGCCCGTACCGACGAACGGCGCTTCAGCGCGAACGAGCGGCACAGCCTGACGCTGCATGTTCGAGCCCATGAGAGCGCGGTTGGCGTCGTCGTTTTCAAGGAACGGGATGAGAGCCGCAGCAACCGAAACGAGCTGCTTCGGCGACACGTCCATCAGATCCACGTTTTCACGCGGAGCCATCATTACTTCGCCTGCATGACGGCAGATGACGAATTCGTCAACGAAACCGCCCCGCTCGTCCAGCTCGACGTTAGCCTGCGCAACCGAGTGCTTGGCTTCTTCCATCGCCGACAGATAGACAACGTCGTTCGTTACCTTGCCGTCGACAACCTTGCGGTACGGGCTTTCAATGAAGCCGTACTTGTTGACGCGGGCAAAAGTTGCAAGCGAGTTGATCAGACCGATATTCGGGCCTTCCGGCGTTTCAATCGGGCAGATACGGCCATAGTGGGTCGGATGCACGTCGCGGACTTCGAAGCCAGCGCGCTCGCGGGTCAGACCGCCCGGTCCAAGAGCCGAGAGACGGCGCTTGTGGGTGATTTCCGAAAGCGGGTTGGTCTGATCCATGAACTGCGACAGCTGCGAGGAACCGAAGAACTCGCGCACGGCTGCAGCAGCCGGCTTCGCGTTGATCAGATCCTGCGGCATGACCGTGTCGATTTCGATCGAGGACATACGTTCCTTGATCGCGCGCTCCATACGGAGCAGACCGACGCGATACTGATTTTCCATCAGTTCGCCGACCGAACGCACACGGCGGTTGCCGAGATTGTCGATGTCGTCGATTTCGCCGCGACCGTCGCGCAGTTCCACCAGCATCTTGACCACGGCCGGGATGTCTTCCTTGCGCAGAACGCGCACGGTGTCTTCCGCGTCGAGATCCAGACGCATGTTCATCTTGACGCGACCAACGGCCGAAAGGTCGTAGCGCTCAGCGTCGAAGAACAGCGAGTTGAACATCGATTCGGCGGAATCCATCGTAGGCGGTTCGCCCGGACGCATGACGCGATAGATGTCGAACAGGGCTTCCTGACGGCTTTCGTTCTTGTCGACAGCCAGCGTGTTGCGGATGTAGCCACCGATGTTGATATGATCGATGTCGAGAACGTTGATTTCCGTCTCGCCGGTGTCGATCAGAGTCTTGAGGACCTTTTCGTCGATTTCGTCACCGGCTTCGAGATAGATCTCGCCGGTTGCGTAATTGACGACATCTTCCGCAAGATACGAACCGAACAGATCGTCTTCCGTCGCCTTGATGGCCTTGAGGCCCTTTTCAGCAAGCTGCTTGGCCGAACGGGCGGTCAGCTTCTTGCCAGCTTCAAGAACGACTTCACCGGTGTCCGCATCGATGAGATCGGAGATGATCTTCATGCCCTTGAAGCGGTCAGCCGAATACGGGATGCGCCAGTTGTCGCCGTCACGCGTATAGGTGACAGTCTTGTAGAACGTCGACAGAATGTCTTCGCCGTCCATGCCGAGAGCCATCAGCAGCGTGGTGGCTGGCAGCTTGCGGCGGCGGTCGATACGTGCGTAGACGATGTCCTTGGAATCGAATTCGATATCAAGCCGGGAACCGCGGTAAGGGATGACGCGCGCGGCGAACAGGAGCTTGCCCGAAGAATGGGTCTTGCCCTTGTCGTGGTCGAAGAAGACGCCCGGCGAACGGTGCATCTGCGAAACGATCACGCGCTCGGTGCCATTGACGATGAAGGTGCCGTTGTCGGTCATGAGCGGCATATCGCCCATGTAGACATCCTGCTCTTTGATGTCCTTGATCGACTTCGCGCCGGTATCTTCGTCAATATCGAACACGATAAGACGCAGCGTCACCTTGAGTGGCGCCGAATACGTCAGATCGCGCTGACGGCATTCGTCAACGTCGAATTTTGGTGCGTCGAACTCGTAGCGAACGAATTCGAGCATTGAAGCGCCGGAGAAATCCTGAATTGGGAAAACAGACTTGAAAACCGCCTGCAAACCCTCGTCAGAACGCCCACCGGATGGTTCTTCAACCATAAGGAACTGGTCGTAAGATGCCTTCTGAACCTCGATAAGGTTCGGCATCTCGGCGACCTCTGGGATCTTGCCGAAAAATTTGCGTACGCGCTTGCGACCATTGAATGAATGGGTCTGAGCCATCGTCGCTCCTCGTTCTATAGCCTTGCGGCTTGCTCACGCCTTGCGGCCTTTATCATGCGCCGCCCTTCGGCGGTCCTTCGAGCACATGGTCCTTCAGATCGGCCCCTTCAGATCGGATGGATCGAAAAGGATCACGTGCAAACTTTCCAGAGCTGCCTTCCGCATCGTTACCGGCACGCGGCGCTCTTAACGGGCTAAAACCCGTTTCCTGAAAGCCGTTCCGGCACTCAGGAAAAGGGTTCCAGTTATCCGACCCACCGGGAAAGTCCGGCGGGAACTGACGGATGGAAAACCATCCGCCAGAATAGTCCGAACTTACTTGAGTTCGACCTTGGCGCCAGCAGCTTCGAGCTGTGCCTTGATCTTCTCAGCTTCGTCCTTCGAAGCGCCTTCCTTGACAGCCTTCGGAGCGCCTTCGACCGTGTCCTTGGCTTCCTTTGAGGCCGAGACCGGTGATTGCGCGCACTTCCTTGATCACGTTGATCTTGTTAGCGCCGCCGTCAGCGAGAACGACGTCGAATTCGGTCTTCTCTTCAGCAGCAGCAGCCGGAGCAGCGCCACCAGCAGCAGCAACTGCAACAGGAGCAGCAGCCGAAACGCCCCACTTCTCTTCGAGAAGCTTCGAAAGCTCTGCAGCTTCGAGAACGGTCAGTGCCGACAGGTCGTCAACGATCTTTGCGAGATCAGCCATTTTGGTATTTCCTTAGTTTCAAGGTTTGAACAATTGACAGCGAAAAACGGCCTTACGCCGCCTCGTTCTTCTTCGGGCGTGCGCGCCAATAACGCGAGCGATCTGGCCCGCTGGTGCGCTGGTAAGTACTGCGAGACGCTGAGCCGGGGTCTGGATCATTCCAACCAGCTTTGCGCGCAGTTCGTCGAGCGATGGGAGCGAAGCAAGCGACTTGACGCCATCGGCGTTAAGCGTCGTTGCACCCATTGCACCACCGAGGATAACGAGCTTGTCGTTAGCCTTGGCGAATTCGACGGCTACTTTCGGAGCAGCAATCGGGTCGTTTGCATAAGCAACAACCGTCTGACCTGTAAACAGATCAGAAATGCCTTCCGATTCCGTGCCCTGAAGAGCGATCTTGGCAAGGCGGTTTTTCGCGACTTTAACGGACCCACCTGCATCACGCATCTTCGAGCGAAGATCGCTCATCTGCGCAACGGTGAGACCGGTATAGTGGGCCACGACGACCGAACCGGACTCTTTAAAAGCGCCGTTCAGCCACGAGACAAATTCGCGTTTTTCCGCTCTATCCACTGTCTCTCTCCAGTAGGCGGGACCACATGGCCCTGCCGGGTTGCCTTTGCCGGACGAACTTCACAGTCAGCCCGACGTTCGAGGATCCTGTCCCCTTCAGCTATCACGGAAGCCGGGCGTCACTCAAAGGCAACTACGGTTCAAACCTTGCATGCGTATTCACGCGAAACAGGGTTATTCCACGTCTCATGCAGGCCACATGTTTAAGGACAATCATCCGAAGATGATGATCCGCCTGCAATCTCGGACAGGATAACCGGACTTTCGTCCGGCTATCCGGATCTTGCGATCCGGAATTTTTGCCTTTCGCCCTGCTTTACAGGACTGGCTGGCAGCCACGCCTCCCCAACCGGAAAGGCTTGGACTCCGGCTAACCGGAGCCCATGAAAACTTAGGCGACGACCTTGACGGTTGCCGGATCGACCTTGACGCCAACGCCCATGGTCGAGGAAAGCGATACGCGCTTGACGTATTCACCCTTAGCAGCCGACGGCTTTGCCTTGATGACGGCGTCAGCGAAAGCCTTGATGTTTTCTTCGAGCTTGGCATTGTCGAAGGAAACCTTGCCGATACCGGCATGGATGATACCAGCCTTCTCGACGCGGAATTCGACTGCACCGCCCTTGGAAGCAGCAACAGCGGCTGCAACGTCGGTGGTGACGGTGCCAACCTTCGGGTTCGGCATCATGCCACGCGGGCCGAGAACCTTACCGAGACGGCCAACGAGCGGCATCATGTCCGGGGTTGCAATGCAGCGATCGAAGTCGATCTTGCCGCCATTGACGATTTCGAACAGTTCTTCCGCACCGACGATGTCGGCGCCAGCCTTCTTGGCTTCTTCAGCCTTGTCGCCGCGAGCGAAAACAGCAACGCGAACCGTACGGCCCGTGCCATTCGGCAGGTTGACAACGCCGCGAACCATCTGGTCAGCGTGACGCGGATCGACGCCGAGGTTCATCGCGATTTCGATGGTTTCATCGAACTTGGCGACAGCACGTTCCTTGACGAGGCCGATAGCAGCCGACAGATCGTACAGCTTGTTGCGATCGACGCCTTCACGGATCTTGTTAATGCGCTTGGAAATCTTCGCCATCGTCTCAGCCCACCACTTCGGGCCCATCGAACGGGCAGAACCTTCGATCATGCGCATCGCTGCTTCAATATCAGCGGCGTTCAGATCCTTCATCTTCGCTTCAGCGACATTGTGCGAACCTTGTCGCGGGAGATCGTGCCGGCGCTCGCCTTGCCCGGGGTCTTCGAACCGGACTTGAGGTTAGCGGCCTTCTTGAGGAAGTAGGTCACCGGAGGGGTCTTCATCACAAAAGTGAAAGACTTGTCCTGATAATAGGTGATCACGACTGGAATCGGCGAACCCTTTTCCATTTCCTGCGAGGCAGCGTTGAACGCCTTGCAGAATTCCATGATGTTGATGCCGCGCTGACCCGGGGCCGGACCGATCGGGGGCGACGGATTGGCCGCACCTGCCGCTACACGGAGCTTAAGCTGGCCTGCAATTTTCTTAGCCATTGCTTTCTGCCTTTTTAATTTGCCGGAAAACCCGGCTTTCTCGATTAATGCCGGAAATTCCAGCTCTCGACTGACGCCAGCTGAACTGGCGGGCAGTTCGGTGGTTCGGAGCTCGACGACCGGCTAAGCCGCCTTCCCTTCCACCATTTCACCCCGCCCGAAATTCGGTCAGGGTGAATGCCCTTGCGGGCAAAACGATCAGAGCTTGTCGACCTGACCGTATTCCAGATCCACAGGCGTTGCGCGCCCGAAGATGGAAACCTCAACCTTGAGACGCGCACGCTCTTCGTCGACTTCCTGAACAATGCCGTTGAACGAAGCGAACGGACCATCGGAAACGCGAACGTTTTCGCCAATCTCGAAGGATACCGAAGTCTTTGGACGCTCGACACCATCCTGAACACGGTTCAGAATCTGGTCGACTTCCTTCTGGGAAACCGGAACAGGCTTGGAATCACCAAGGAAACCAGTGACTTTCGGGGGGGTATTCTTGATAAGCGAGAAGACGGCATCCGTGAGGGTTGCACGAACCAGCACGTAACCCGGGAAGAACTTGCGCTCTGCGTCAACCTTGCGGCCGCGGCGCACTTCAACGATCTTCTCGGTCGGCACAACGATCTGCTCAATCAGCTCGGACAGACCCTTCTGCTTCGCCTTGGCTTCGATATCCTCGGCGACCTTCTTTTCGAAATTGGAATAGGCGTGAACGATGTACCAGCGCGCCGTCATCTAAAAACTCCCCAATCCTAACTTATCGACCAAGGCCGAGAATAAATTCTACGCCATAGGCCATAAGCTGGTCGGCAAGAAAAAGAACGCGGCAGCCAGAAACGCCATAATCACCACCATAATGGTGGAGATGACCGTTTCACGCCGTGTAGGCAGTCACCTTCGCCGTTTCGGCGCGAACCTGCTGAAAAAAAGGTGATCGGATTCGTTTTGGATGCCATCTGCCGCTCTGTCATTGATCCTGCGCTACCCCAAACCCTAACCCGTCGAAACGAATCAGAAGCCTGAAGTCACGCGTATACGGCACGCAAAGCTGAAAATTCAGCCCCACGCGCCGCGTGTCTGTTGACGCTACATAGAATCGATTCCGAAAAAAAACAAGCCCAAAGGTTAAAAGAATACCATACAGGCTTATCGGAAATCCGGTCCTTGCGAATATCACTCGGCGCACCATCCAATCGTGCGGCGGCGATCCTTCCCTACCCGGCCAACAAATCCCGCAGGGAATTATCATTTAACGACGTCGCCTTGCCGAAGCCTGCGCCACCGTCGAAAGGTAAGGCGGCATAGATTGCCACCTAATTTATAATATAGAAAACGGGCGCCCATAGTCAAGCCATGAGCACCCGTTATAAAATGGCAGGGGCAGCAGGGCTCGAACCCGCGACCTACGGTTTTGGAGACCGTCGCTCTACCAACTGAGCTATACCCCTATGCGGCATTGCAATGCCTGATCGGCAGAATGCCAGACTGGCGGCGTAACCGCCAGTCAAATTGATTACTCGATGATCGAGGAGACGATGCCTGCACCGACGGTGCGGCCGCCTTCACGGATAGCGAAGCGGAGCTTCTCTTCCATGGCGATCGGCACGATCAGGGTGACGTCCATAGCGACGTTGTCGCCGGGGCATAACCATTTCCGTGCCTTCCGGCAGCGTGACAACACCGGTCACGTCCGTCGTGCGGAAGTAGAACTGCGGACGGTAGTTCGTGAAGAACGGCGTATGACGGCCACCTTCGTCCTTGGTCAGAATGTAGGCTTCTGCCTTGAACTTGGTGTGCGGCTTCACAGAACCCGGCTTGCAGAGAACCCGGCCGCGTTCAACGTCTTCACGGCCAACACCACGGATCAGAGCGCCGATGTTGTCGCCAGCCCGGCCCTGATCGAGCAGCTTGCGGAACATTTCAACGCCGGTAACCGTCGTCTTCGCCGTCGCCTTGATGCCGACGATTTCAACTTCTTCACCAACCTTGACTATACCGCGCTCAACGCGACCCGTCACAACCGTACCACGGCCCGAGATCGAGAACACGTCTTCGATCGGCATCAGGAACGGCTGGTCGATCGGACGTTCCGGGGTCGGAATGTAGTCGTCAACAGCGGCCATCAGCGAACGAACGGCGTCTTCGCCCAGTTCCTTCGAAGAATCTTCCAGAGCAGCAAGAGCCGAGCCCTTGATGATCGGAACTTCGTCGCCCGGGAAGTCGTACTTCGACAGAAGTTCGCGTACTTCCAGTTCAACCAGTTCGAGCAGTTCTGCATCGTCAACTTTGGTCGCACTTGTTCAGGAACACGACGATTGCCGGAACGCCAACCTGACGAGCGAGCAGGATGTGCTCACGGGTCTGCGGCATCGGGCCGTCAGCGGCCGAAACAACCAGAATTGCGCCGTCCATCTGGGCAGCACCGGTGATCATGTTCTTCACATAGTCAGCGTGACCGGGCAGTCGACGTGTGCATAGTGACGGTTCGGCGTTTCGTACTCGACGTGTGCCGTCGAGATCGTGATGCCGCGGGCGCGCTCTTCAGGAGCGGCGTCGATCTGGTCATACGCCTTGAACTCGCCGAAAAACTTCGTGATCGCTGCAGTCAGCGACGTCTTGCCATGGTCAACGTGACCAATCGTGCCGATGTTAACGTGGGGCTTCGTACGTTCGAATTTGCTCTTTGCCATCGCCGTTGTTCTCTTTGTTCTAGAACCGCTCAAGCGCCAGCACAAAAGCCTTTTGGCTTTCGGGCCAGCATTTATGCCAAAACGGAACGGCGAACCGCCCGTCGATGATTCCTTACACGCCAAACCGCTCTGAAAAATTTGGAGCGGGTAGCGGGAATCGAACCCGCGTATTCAGCTTGGAAGGCTGCTGCTCTACCATTGAGCTATACCCGCGCACTCTTAACTCTGATCCGACAGTGGTGGAGGGAGTTGGATTTGAACCAACGTAGGCATAGCCAACGGATTTACAGTCCGTCCCCTTTAACCACTCGGGCATCCCTCCAGATAACACTATCAGCAGAGTCGAGCGACTAGGCATTTCCGCGGGGTTCTGGCTGACTGTTGGGCCAGCCGTCGATCCGCGAGGGGCCTTATGACGATAAGCTTATCCCCTGTCAACAGGGTAAAAGCGAAAAGAATGCATGTCCGTCCACAACGTCGTGGAAAGATCCTCTTCCACGCTCCTGTTCCATAGGCTCAAACGCCCGCATTTCTCAGGATTTTCCAGCCATCAGAGATTATTTTGCAATCAGAACAGCCTGATAGCAATCACAGGTGAAGTCGCTATCTTCCGCTCACCTAAAGAGTTATAAGCACGCCATGACCGATCAAAACTCGCCCCGCACCCCAAAAGATTCTCATTATGCGCGCCTGCGCCGCCAGCATCGCGACCAGAAGGCCGTGACCGAAGGCAAATCACCGCGCAAATCGCAGCGTCCTTCCATTTCGGCAGGTGCCGTGACTGAGGGAACCGTACGGCTTTATGGCCTGCATACAGTCCGCGCCGCCGTGGAAAACTCGGAACGCAAGATATTGCGCATGCGCGCGACGCGAAACGGATTCGCTCGACTTGAGATCGGAGAGGCTGAATCTCTCCCCTTCCCTGTCGAAATCGTTGATCCGCGCGATATCGACAAGGAAACCGGTTCCGAGGCCGTCCATCAGGGCGTCATGATAGAAGCTGAGCCGCTGCGCGCCCGTAAACTGTCCGAACTTAAGGACAGCCCGCTGCTTCTCGTTCTCGATCAGGTTACCGATCCGCACAATGTCGGCGCTATCATGCGTTCAGCCGTCGCCTTCGGAGCTGGCGCGCTGATTACGACAAGCCGTCACAGCCCGCAGGAAACCGGCGTTCTGGCGAAGGCCGCCTCCGGTGCACTCGAAATGATCTCTCATATCGAAGTGCGCAATCTGGCCGAAGCGATTGAAGAACTGCACAGCCTCGGGTTCCAGACCATCGGTCTTGATTCGGAAGGGCCACAGGAAATGGAAGCCACCTTGTCCGGCGGACGAATCGCCCCGGTACTGGGTGCAGAAGGCAAAGGCCTGCGTCAAAAGACGCGCGAAACAGTCACCGCGCTTGCCCGCCTCGACATGCCGGGCGAAATCAAGTCGCTCAACGTATCGAATGCGGCAGCAATCTCGCTTTACGCTGCTGAGCGATATCTGCGCGCGTTGATTCGAGTATGACTCTTCAATGAAATGCCTCCCGGCCGGTTTTCTGCCGGGAGATATAGAATCGCGATGACCCGGAGCGGTTCCAGCTCAAACAGAAGCGTGGAACCGCTCTATCTCTTTGTTTGTACGCATTATCCTACGCGAAACCGCTTCGCACTGTCGCTGGAAATGCTCTCAGGCAGTGGCGATATAGGTGCGAATATCTTCCGCCTCGCGCTCAACATCTTCGATGCGCCGCTTCACAACGTCACCAATCGAGATGATTCCCACGAGCTTGCCATGTTCTTCCACCGGCATATGGCGGAATCGGCTTCGTGTCATGATTTCCATCACCTGATTGATCGTGTGATGTTCGCGACAAACCTGCACTTTTGCCGTCATGACCTCGGTGACCGGCATGCTCATGGCCTTGGTTTCTTGAGCGGCGACAGCACGCACCACATCGCGCTCTGACAGGATTCCCTTAATTCGACCGGCCTCGTCGCACACCACCAGAGCGCCGATCTTGTGTTTGTTCAACATGGCGACAGCGTGGGATAGTGTATCGGCAGGTGCGATAACCACTACATCCCTGCCCTTTGTCTCGAGAATCGATCTTACGGTCATGCCAAAGTCCCTCCAAGATTTAGCACTCGCTGCTTCTGGCGTTCAAACGCCATATGAAGCAGAACGCAGCTCCTCCCACCACGTTCCATGATGGTGCGCTTCGACCGTCCGATTAGCAAGTGGCATCAAATGGGGAGAAGGCTTTGTCAAAGCCAAAAGAGTGCAGAACCTATCGCCTCAGCACGGCATCATAGCTGCGTGGGCGGTCCATCAGTGAAATACCGAAGAAGCCGGCAATGAAGCCGCCTATATGCGCTTCCCGGGCAATGCTGGAAAGGTCCGCCCCGCCAGTCGAATAAAGACCGGTAATGATGTTGATCAGGAACCAGACACCCACAAAAGTCAGGACGGGCTTCAGCGTCAGGGTCAGCCCCACCGGAAGAACGGGGCCTGCGAATTCCGATCTGCGTCCATGGCCGATGCGACGAAAACCGTAACGCGCCGCTGCACCCATCATTCCCGAAATCGCGCCCGATGCGCCCACCAGTGGCGAAACACTGTCCGGATAGATCGCATAATGGGTCAACCCGGCAATCACCGAAGTGAATATCCAGAAAACGATCATTCGTCCGGTACCGATGCGCCCGGCCAACGGGGAACCGAAAGCCGCAAGCCAAATCATGTTGACGGCAATATGGGCGAAGCCGCCATGCATGAAGGAATAGCTGATGAGCGTAAAAGTGCGGCGGGATCGGTGAACCCGTCCGCCAGCGAGAACCGCGCCGGAATGAGCGCGAAGTTCAGCATGAATTCATAGTTCTGCTGCTCGCTGATGAGGTAATTCTGGTAAATATAGACTGCGGCGCAGAGGCCAATCAGAGCGAGAACAACGCCCGGAATATTGAACATCGGCTCACTACCGCCCGACCGGCGGTTACTGCCGTTCATTTCCGGCTGGGGAACGCTCATGAACTGCTGCTTTCTATTTTATGCGAAGCACCGCAATTGGATCGAAGGAGCCTTTTGCGTCTGGTCGATGCATGTTGATAGGGCAGAATTTGTTAAAAATAAAGGCCGACGGACGTTCCCGGTCGGCCTTCACGCGAACAGAAATCTTTCGCGAAATTAAATCTGGAGCTCAGAAAAACGCCAACCAAGTCAAAGGCTTCGTCTGATGTCCTATCAAAGCGCGTCTTTCAGTGCCGTGCAACCATTACTTATTATTAACCTTAACGAACGAGCCCGGTGGATGAAGAAAGGGTTAAACTGGCATCCTCGCCGTTAATACTATTTTAATGCGTTCAACAGCGGAGCCAGCCTCCGCGTGCAACGGACAAATCAACGGCGCATGATGAAACACCGCAGTACGATCGCGATTTTCACCGAATGGCAGCGTTTGGCCCGCACTGAAAGCGGTTTCTTTCGCGCGCCGATGCGCGAACAGATCGAGCCGCGCAAGCTCGGGCGCCATCTGTCCGACCTCTTCTTCCTTGAGGCTGAAAAAGACGGCGACCTGTCGTTTCGTCTGGCGGGAACACGCATCTGCACCCTTTTCGGTCGCGAACTGAAGAACACACGGTTTCTCTCGCTCTGGTCCGAGCGGGACCGGGCAGCCCTTGGCGAACTGTCGGAAAATGTAAGTAGCCCGGAAGTCCCTGCCCTCGTTTCGCATGTGGGAATCAGCATGTCCGGGCGAAGCCTCGGGCTGGAAATGTTTCTCGCCCCACTGGAGGCGCCAAACGGGCAGATCAGCCTGCTTGGCAGCATCGCCGTGCTTGATTCCGTCGCGTGGGTCGGAGCCGATCCAATCGTCCTCGGGCATTTGAATTCCATCGACCCGGTGGCGCCCGATCTGATTCTTGCGGATGACATCCGAAAATCGGCTGCCATCACGGTGAATGCACCCCGAACAGGCCGGGAGTGGACGAATGTTCGCCTGACGCAGCCACAGGAGCACGCCGCTCCGAAATTGCGCGTCATCAAGGGCGGCAAAGCCTGACGTAGGGTTGAAATCGCGATTTCTCTTTATCAACGGCTGCTGTATTGTGACGGATAATAAGAGTACCCAATTTCGAGATGGATCGGCTTTGATGAATAGATTTGCTGCGGCATCTCCTGCAAGCAATGTGCGGCAGGAAAATTTCAACGCCGTGAATGTCGATCTCAACGGTCGCTACATGCTGGAAAATCGCAGCGAATTTCCCTGCATCATCAAGCGCATGTCGCCGGGAACTGCGCTCATGAGCGGCATTGCAACGCCGCGTAACGGCGAACGGATCATCGCCTATATCGATCACGTGGGACGGATTGAAGGAATTGCCAACGAGGTTACATCCGAAGGTTTCCACATTCTCCTGTCGACCTCCGAACAGAAGAAAGACAAGCTTTCCGCACAGTTGACTGGCTTGCCAACAAGCACGAACTTGCCCTGCCCGAAGATCGCCGTCACGAACGTGTCGTGCCGCGCAAGACCCAGCAGAACATTACTTTTGCCGATGGCGCCCAAAGACTGTGCCGCATTGCGGACCTTTCGCTTTCCGGTGCGGCAATCGAAAGCGAGTTCAAGCCCGCGATCAAGAGCGGCGTCATGCTTGGACCGATCCGGGGAACTGTCGTCCGTCATTTCCGGGGCGGTTTTGCAATCGAATTCGCCACCATCCAGACCAGCACAACACTGGACAATCTTTTCGGCTGAAAGATCCGCCCAAAAGATGAACGCGTGTCAAGGTTACGGAATGGCAAACCGCGAAATGCCCGCAATCACGAAAAAGCCGCAAGAACAGCCCATTTTGCCCTGAATTTGTCCGTTCGTTGACAAAAGTTTCAGCGTTATTTGCACTTTTAATCGAATTTGACTCGCATTTTCGCGCGCAAATTTGCGTGCCTTCAAATTGTCTAAGTCATCTTGGTCTCCAACAGGGAGACAAAAGAATGACAGAACAAACAATCATCGCAGCCATCCTGATGCTGCTTGGAATCGGACTGGCAGAGGCAGCAAGCCCCGCCTCCAATTCACCGTGGATGACGACCGACGAACGCACTTCGCAGCCGATTGGCCACTACGAATTCTGCGATCGCTACAAGTCCGAATGCAACATCACCAGCCGCAACAGCAATATGCTGAAGCTGACACCGGAAATCTGGAAACAGATCATCGCGGTCAATGCGAGTGTCAACGAAAAGATTGCGCCGATGACCGATATGGAAGCCCGGGGTCGCGAGGAATACTGGGAATATCCGACAACAGTCGGCGACTGCGACGACTACATGCTTTTGAAGCGTCGTGAATTGATGGCGCTCGGCATCCCGGCAAATACGCTGCTTTTCACAGTGGTTCGCCAGCCAAACGGTGAAGGTCATGCGGTTCTGACCGTTCGCACCGACCGCGGTGACTTCATTCTCGACAATCTCGATACCCGCGTCCTCGCCCGGAACAAGACCGACTATACCTATCTCAAGCGCCAGTCGACCACGAACACCGGTAGCTGGGTCTCGATCAAGAGCGACCGCGAACTCTTGGTCGGCAGCATCAAGAACTAACCAAAAGACAAAACAAACAAGGACGGGTCGTCAGTCTCCCTCTGGCCCCGTCTTTTTTTTCTTTTCAGGCCGGCTCCAGCCCACGCATGAAAGACCGGCCCTTCTCGACGTAATGCTCCGCGGAAAGTCTGAGTTTCTCGACCGCAGCATCGTCCAGTTCCCGGAGGATTCGCGCAGGAGAACCGACGACCAGCGAATTGTCCGGTATTTCCTTGCCCTCTGTCACAAGCGCCCCTGCCCCGATCAGACAATTCTTTCCGATCTTCGCGCCATTGAGAACGATGGCTCCCATGCCGATCAATGTGTTGTCGCCAACGGTGCAGCCATGAAGTATGGCCCGATGCCCGATGGTGCACCCTGCACCGACTGTGAGCGGAAAGCCGATATCGGTATGCATGATGGTGTTTTTCCTGAACATTGGTGTCATCGCCAATGGTGATCGGCTCATTATCGCCGCGCAATACGGCACCGAACCAGAACCCGGCATTCTCACCCACAACGATCTTGCCGATCAGGGTCGCATCAGGCGCGATCCAGTTGCTGCTGCGGTCCGCGAATAGCGGCTTGTGCCCGTTATATGCATAGATCGGCATGTTCTTCCTCCATCAGCAAACTCGATATTGAATCGCTAAGCCGTTTCAAGCAGTCATACAAGCACGACTTCACGCTCTGTTAACCATAAAAGACCGATATTCTTTTGCAATATCATCACCATGACACCCAGATGGAAACAGCACCAGATTACACCGCCTCGAAAATGGGAAGCCGCCACTTCGGCTGGCTGCTGTTGGCGGTTATCGTCCTGATTCTGCTTTCGGTTGCCGTAAATGTTGGCGGGCGTCTGCTTGGTCCGCTGCTTGCGCGCGGCGGACACTCCCGACAGCACGCACGCTTATGAAATCATCATTGGCAACAATGTCCTGTCGATTCCAGCCAATATGATCCGCTTTTCGAACCAGCGACGTGACGGGGTAACGGGGCGTCTCGATCTTTATGCCCGCTGGCCGGGGCTTACCGGCTATACGGAACGCGACCGCGCCATCTTCAACCTTCTCACTTCGAAGCGGCATCTCATTTTCATGTCTATCGAACAGCGAACCATGTCCCGCGACATGAGCGGGCGCTATCTGCCCATCTATGCCGAGTTGATAGACCCGAACGGGGAAACCGCCCCGGAAACCTGACGGTACACCGTTTTCTGGAAAGCAGCGGTTACAAGGGCGAGGAACTCGTCTTGTCCGATCCGAGCAGCGGCAAGCCGGAATTCGTTGCACGATGTCTTGCGGATAGCGGTGCGGAAAGCTTCAATTCATGCGAGCGCGATGTCCAGTTCGGCCGCGACTTGCAGATACTTTATCGCTTCCCCGCTCCATGCTTGGCGAATGGAAGTCACTGGACAATGCGGTCGTCAATTTTGCCAACGCTCATCTTCTTGACGGCAAGCCCGCCGACTGACACCGAACAAAAATGAGCGATGGAGCGGCTGCCAGATAGATTGCAGGCCCAAACAACCACACCCATCCGTTCCAGCTGGCTGCAGTTCTCATATAAAGGGCTGTAAAGATTGCCGGCCCTGCGACGGCACTGATATTTGTAAGACTTCCCAGCATCCCCTGAAGCGCGCCTTGCTTGTCTTGACTGGTCTTATCCGACAGGACGGATTGCAGAGCTGGCATCGCTATCCCGCCAAATGCCAGCAAGATGAGGATTGGCACAGTCATCCATCCTTCTGTCGCGATCGCGAGAGATGCCATGCCCAGCCCATCAGCCGCTATTCCGATGATTATCGTATATCCAGCTCCAATTGTTGCGACGAGACGCCCCGTACCAAGCCATTGAAACATAGCATGCAGCAAACCGAACGCCGCAAGTGACAAGCCGACATATGTCGTATCCCAATGGAAACGATCTTCAGTGAATATCACCCATAAGGCAGCTGGTATTTGCCCTACCAATTGCAGGAGAAAGAAAACCCATAGCAACGGTTTCAGCCCCTTCTGCACACCCGATGGCATAAGAGCGCCATGAAGTCCCTTCGCCTGAGGCTCCGGTTTGGTTGTTCGGCGTACCTCCGGCATCACAAGGTAGACAGATAGGGCCATAAGACCGTTGACCGCGGCGGCGGCCGCAAATGGAGCTGTCGGTGATATACTTCCTAACGCGCCGCCAATGACCGGTCCAAGAATCATACCGCCGCCATAACATGCGCCCAGCCAGCCAAAAGCTCGAGTACGTGCGCCCTCTTCCACCGTATCCGCTATGCAAGCCCCTGCAACCGCCATCGTTGCCCCCATCATGCCCGATAGGATGCGCCCGACATAAAGAACCCAGAGATGAGGGGCGGCAGACATGATGGCATAGTCGATCATCGCACCAATGAGCGAGCCAAGCAGGATCGGCTTCCGGCCAAACCGGTCGGACATTTGCCCCAGAACTGGGGCAAAGAACACCTGCATCAGTGCATAAAGAGACAGCAACACGCCATAGTGCCCCGCCACATCGTCGGAATGAGCCACATCCCGTAGCAAACTGGGCAGGACAGGCATCACCAGCCCGATTCCCACCGCGTCCAACGCAGTAACGGCGAGAACAATCATCAATGTGCGTTTCATGCCAGCCTCACAATTTATCAACGATAAGGAACTGGACTTAAAATTTATCAATGATAAATTGTCAAGACACAACTGATTTGGTGAGCGCATTGGCAAAACTGCACCGTGATGTCGTGATACAAACGGCACTGGAACTATTGAACGAGGTTGGAGAAGAAGGCCTGACGACCCGTCGTCTGGCGGAACGGCTGGGTGTGCAACAACCTGCTCTCTACTGGCATTTCAAAACAAACGTGTGCTGCTGGATGCCCTTGCGGAAACGATTTTGGCAGAGCATCACGACCACGCCTTACCCCGCGCTGGGGAGAACTGGCGTCATTTTCTGATTGAAAATGCACGTAGTTTCCGGCGGGCATTGTTGACTTATCGTGACGGTGCGCACATTCACGCCGGAACCCGCCCGAATAACAATCAGGCGGGACAGGCGGATGCCCAGATCGAGTTTTTGATTCAGGCAGGCTTTGCACCCGCAAAAGCAGCACGCGCGCTAATCGCCATAAGCCATTATGTTGTCGGTTCAGCGCTGGAACAACAGGCCGACATCCACGAAAGCGTGCCGAACGATGCCGTAAGCATCAATGCGACATCGGAAATTGCCAAAACCATAGCAATACTGGATGCAGATGGCGCAGAAAATCTGTTCGATTTTGGCTTGATGCTATTAGTCGACGGACTGGAACGACATCGGCAGTCCTGAGCGCTTCTACTCTCCGTTCAACTCCGTGAAAGCTCTTTGTCCACCTTCCCTGAACTTGACCTTGATGAGCGGAACTCCGCTCAAAAGATGCTCCTCCGTGGCAGCCAGCACGATCTCCAGCTTTAGTATTTCTGCCGACCCAAGAAACTTCCAGCATCCTTTTCCCGCGAGAAGCGAGTAGTTGTGGTCCACAACATAGGCTGCAGCGGCGTAAGCGCCGTCGCATTTCCCGATGCTTTGCGGTTTTCATCGAGGATCTCAATGACCGACCGTGAGCCATCGTCCTGCTCGGTTTCGATAGCGCCGAGGACTTCTGCGCGCGCCGCTAAGGACAGGACCACCAAAAGCATGGCCAATGAAAACCGAATTTCATAAAGACAACCAAGGGTCAAAACTATCTGGCGTTCTCAGGGATAATCGCAAATCTCATAACCGCTCAGCTCTGATTCCACGCCCGCCTTGATCCAGAAGAAAACGCTGCCTTCGCTGGTCATATGGGCGGTGCATAAAGCGACGACATTTTTTCCTTGCCGACGGGCGCCTTGCTCGCGCAAGAGGCTTTCCAGCTCACGATCCGCTCGATGGAATCCTTCTTGATATCGGGAAATCCGAAATAGATGGTTTTGAAGTTCTCTGCGAGCTTCGGGCAGGTTCCGTCATCCTCGATAGCCCGGGCACGGACGACTGATGGCAGCATGACAGAAAGGGCCAGCGTGGCAGCGATGATCTTCATGAATCCTCATTAGTCATATCTGGAGTCATATCTGGACAACAAAACGCCCTCTCCATAGGAAAGGGCGTCAAAGAACATTCCTGCCCGGCATCAGCGTCGTTTGCGACGCGGTTACCGCGACCGATCAAAGATCGACGTCGAGAATGGCCATCGAGAAATTGTAGGAGAGTTCGCCTTCATCCTCGTCCTTATAGACCGGGCCTAGGAATTCGTCGTTGAGGTAAAGCTCGGCGGAGTCGTTCTTGCGCGGACGCGCCTTCACCTGCAGGCCGGGATTATTGAAAGTCCGTTTGAAATAGGCGTCCAGTTTTTGAGTTCTTCGGGTTTCAACCGGCTTCTCCTGATATTGAATTGAGCCGGTTTATTGCACCCGGCAATTTCCTATGTAAACCCCCGATAAACGGGGACTCAAGGGATGTTGGCGTCCAATAGCCTCTTTAGACAGAATATAGGCCGCCTACTGGAAAAACCAGCAAGCGGCCTTGTTCAAACTGCAACGATACGATGTATCGCCTAAATCCCTTCGCCCAGCATCTGGTCCATGACGCGGGAAGGCTCGGCGCAACCCGTATCACCCATGATCCGGGCCGGTACACCGGCTACCGTGACATTGTTCGGAACAGGCTTCAGAACCACTGAACCAGCAGCGATTTTCGAGCAATGACCGACTTCGATATTGCCAAGAATTTTCGCGCCAGCACCGATCAGCACACCGTGACGGATTTTCGGATGACGGTCGCCGCTCGATTTGCCCGTGCCGCCGAGTGTGACACCGTGAAGAATCGAAACATTGTCTTCGATCAACGCTGTTTCGCCGACCACAAGTCCGGTCGCATGATCAAGGAAAAGGCCGCTGCCAAGCCGTGCGGCCGGATGAATATCGGTCTGGAAGATCGATGACGAGCGGCTTTGCAGATAATAGGCAAAATCCTTGCGGCCTTCATGGTAAAGCCAATGCGCCAGACGATGGGTCTGGATCGCATGGAAACCCTTCAGATAAAGGATAGGGTCCATGAAGCGGCTATAGGCCGGATCGCGATCATAAACCGCCTGAATATCAACGCGGACAATCTGGGACCAATCCGGATTGGCATCCAGCATCGCGTCAAAGGTCTGGCGCAGAATATCGGCGCTCAGATCGGCGTGCCCGAGACGTTCAGCGATACGATGCATGACCGCATCTTCCGTGCTCGGCTGGTTGAGGATCGTCGCATAGAGGAACGTGCCCAACACGGGATCGTTCTTGGCCGCTTCCTCCGCTTCGGCACGAATGGAATGCCAGATGGGATCGACCTGACCCAGACCGGGGTCGCTTTCGCTGATGTGCGAACGGACATATGCATACTCCAGTTTTGCACCGCGCGAGGAGGAGACGACAGCCGAACTTTTCGCTCAGTCCCCACGCCGCAATACGAGTTCGGCGCGCAGCATAACTTAAAATGCTTTGCCTTGACACAGCCGAATTTGACGCGCCCGGTTGGCGCATTCTTTGTCCAAGATCAACCTCGGTTCAAAGTGGGTTTTCTTTCAAAAATTTCAACACCGCCTGCTTGTAGACCTTGTCACCAACGGCCAGCATATGGTCGCGGTCCGGAATATCGACGGCCTGTCCATTTGGCAGAAGATCGGCGAGTTCCTGCGCGCTGCCTGCAATATCATCGGTCGTGCCGACGGCCACGAGAACAGGCTGCATGATGCGTGCAATCGCGGCAGCGGGAACCAGCTCCTTGGAGGTAATCACGCAGGCTGCAAGGGCGATACGGTCACTCTTGGTCTGGTCGGCAAATTTCCGAAACATCTGCCCACGTGGATGCGTGATCGTGGTCGGATCTTCTGCAAGCAGCGCCTCGCCAATAGGCTCCCAGTCGCCAGCGCCAGTCACCATACCGATGCCAAGCCCACCGAAAACAGCGCTATGAACGCGCTCGGCGTGTTCAATCGCCAGAAATGCGGTGATGCGTGCGCCCATGGAATAGCCCATGACATGCGCCTTTTCGATCCCGAGATGATCGAGCAGGGCTGCGGCATCAGCCGCCATTTTGTCGGCGTGTAATCGTCAGCATCATGGGGCTTCGCGGAAAGCCCGTGCCCACGATTATCGATGGCGATAACGCGATATCCGGCTTCGGTCAGCGTACGGAACCAGCCGGGAGAAACCCAGTTGACGAGACTTGAAGAAGCGAAGCCATGAATGAGCAGGATCGGATCGCCTTCTCCGTCCTGACGATATGCCAGACGCAAACCGTCATGTTCGAAATATTCGATATCGAGGGAACTCACCTGATTATTCCTCTTGATTTTAGTACAGCAGCGTCACGACCGGCATTCGCCACAAATTACGCGATGGACCGCTTTGTCACCAATCTTTATGCCGGTTCGTTTAACCGTACCGGCCAGAACCTCCACGACATACGCTGCCGGAACTTCAGATGAAATGATATTTTCGGAGAATGGCACCGCATTTTCGTGAATGGCCGATACGCGTCCCTTGTCATCAAGGAAAATCATATCAAGAGGCGACGGTGTATTCTGCATCCACATCATGACACGGCGCATTTCTCCGAACACGAAGATCATGGCGCGATCCTTGGGAAAATCCGTGCGCCACATCAGGCCGCGCACACGCGCATCGTCGCTTTCAGCCACCTCCAGCGCAAAATTTACCTTGTTGCCATTGGAGGTAATGAATGTCAGCGGTTCCTTGTCGACCGGCAGCCGCATCGGCTGTGTCTCATCGGCCTGAGCAACGAATGCGAAGAAAACAAATGCAAAAGCGAGAAAAATGCGGCCCATACCCTGCCCACTCAGATCAACAAACTGGCTTGTAAACAAACAGGCTTGGAACCTATCAACGGGACAGAGTGACGACAAGACCGCTCAGGCCGCACAAAGCGGCCTTCACCTGCTTGTTACAAGAATTGAGAAATTTGGCGCGCTTTTTAACGGTCGTGCCCTAGAGCCGTTCTGGTTAAAGCGGAACTATTGGAACCGCTCTATCCATTTTTTTTTAAGCATGTCTTTACCCCGAAACCGGTTCCCACTTTCGGGAGACATGCTCTAATGCGAAACTGGAATTGCCGTGCCGATATCCGGATGGATTTCAGCCGCCATCAGGCCCTTGTCGCCTTCGCCGAAACGAATAAGAACGACCTGACCGGGGCGCAGTTCCATCATGCCGAAACGACGCAGCGTTTCCATATGGATGAAAATATCTTCCGTCCCTCGCCGCGCGTCGGGAAGCCGAAGCCCTTGGTGCGATTGAACCACTTGACGATCACGCGCTCAAGGCCGCTCGACGGCGTAACAGTCACATGAGTGCGCTGCGGCGGCATCTGCGCCGGATGAACGGCGGTAGACGTATCCATCGACAGGACGCGGAAACATTGCAGGCCGCGATCGCCATTGCGAACTTCACAAACGATGCGCGCGCCTTCCAGAGCAGTCTGGAAGCCGTCGCGACGCAGTGACGTCACATGGAGAAGAATGTCATTAAGGCCCGGCTGGTCTGGAACAATGAAGCCGTAGCCCTTGGCTACGTCGAACCATTTGATATGGCCCGAGACTTCGATGATATCGCCCAGCTCTTCCGAGGCGTGCTGGCTGTGAAACTGGTCATTAGACACAGACTTGTCCGCCATGCGTTCGCCCCTCCTCTGTTCTTCCGTTGCGATTCCGACCTGATTCTTGTCCAAAGAATAACACTTCCTTAACCGGAGGCGGCAAGCCCAAACTTGCATCCGTCCCCATGAAGACCACAGACTTCACAACTTCATGGTTACTTTTCCCGGCACAGCAGCGTTTGAAACTGACCCACCACCTGAAATATGGCCGGTCGTCAATTTGGCAATGACATGTTCAGGACATTTCCGGTCACATCTGCTGCTCAAAATTTTTGAACGTCACTCTGTCCATGATAACTTGACGTTCGGCCTCCGACATCGGATTCGATGTCCTTGCGTTTTCCCGAACGTCAGCCGTCCTGAATTACAACAGCCGAGGAAAAGACTATGCGCTATCTGCACACGATGGTCCGAATTCGCGACATCGACGAATCTCTCGATTTTTATGTAAACAAACTCGGCCTCGAAGAAATCCGCCGCACTGAAAATGACAAAGGCCGCTTCACGCTGATTTTTCTCGCTGCGCCCTCCGATACGGATCGGGCGAAGGCAGAGCGGGCGCCGGAACTGGAACTCACCTTCAACTGGGATCCGGAGACCTATACGGGCGGCCGCAATTTCGGCCATCTCGCCTATATGGTCGATGATATCTACACTACTTGCCAGAAGCTGCAGGATGCAGGCGTCACCATCAATCGTCCGCCGCGTGACGGGCACATGGCCTTCATCAAATCGCCCGATGGCATTTCCATCGAACTGATCCAGAAAGGCGACCGTCTGGCGCCGCAGGAGCCTTGGGGTTCAGCCGAAAATATCGGTAGCTGGTAACAGAGCATGTCTCCCGAAAGTGGAAACCGGTTTCGGGAGAAAGACATGAAAAACAAAAGCCCGGTCTCGCGACCGGGCTTTTTCTTAATTCTGAACAATTATTCCGTTCCCTGAATGGCTGCGAGAAGCCATTCGCCGCCATCCGTGCGAGTGAACGTCCAGAGCTCGACGCTTTCCACCGGCTCATCCGGATTGCCTTCGACGACAGCGCCGGTATTGCGATCCAGCATCACGTCGATCGCCGAATAGCGGATTGCAACGGTTGCGTATTCGACATCGCCTTCGCGCCATGCTTCGGAAACGTCGCCCTGCAGAAGCTTGACGTCCTTCACTTCGTTGCGCATGCCGCTGGAAGCGATCTCGCCCAGTTCTTCGGCCAGATAGGACATGGCTTCCGGGGTAGCGAGCTTGCGCAGCGCTGCATAATCCTCACGGCCATAGGCGGTCTGGACTTCAGCAAGCATCTGTTCGAAACGATCCAGATCCTCCTGACCGACATCCATCGGTTCATCTTCAACCGCCGGAGCGGCGGGAGTAACAGGAGCGGCTGCCTGCTTGGTCTCGAACGGGTTCACCGAAGGCGTACGACCACCAAAACCGGCCTGTGAACCAGCTTGCGGGGCTGCGGTCTTTGCCGCACCGAAAGGCTGCGCGCCTGTGTTACCGGCGCCCGCCGCTGCAGGCTGGCGACGATTTGCGAACATACGCATGACAAACATCGCAATGAGCGCGATCACCGCAACCTGCAACAACAGGCCGAACATGCCGGCAAGACCGCCAAGGCCGTTGCCGAGCAGCATGCCGATCAGACCGCCGACGAGAAGACCGCCCAGCATGGAGCGACCGAAGTTACCGAACATACCGCCGGAACGCTGTGCCTGCGCAGCATTCTGCGTGCCTGTTGCGCCCGGACGGTTGGTCTGCGTCGCGCCGGTATTCGGCGTCATCGAACGTTCCATCGGTGCGGCATTGTTAGGTGCAGTGCGCGTCGGCGCTGGCGCCTGATAGGTGCGCGCGCCACGGCTACCGAAACCACCACCGCCCGCACGGCGAGCCTCGGCGAAATCGACCGCAGCAAAGAGGCAATCAGCCCCAATACCATTGCAGCTGTCAGTTTGGTCAGGCGGCTTCCGGAACCCGGCATCGGTTTCTCCCACTTAGAGTCATGTCTGAATGTTTAAATCAGTGCTCATATGGGAATTCGCCCCCACACCTCACAAGAGCGTGAAGACAAAAATCCAGAAATTTCAAATGGACCCAGAACCTTCAAACGAGCCGGGACTTTAAACAGGCAAAGCGGCATCCAGAATCTGTATCTGAGGCGTGACCGAGCCATTCCAATGATTTAGTGACAGATTGCCTGCCACATGGACGCTCTGACCGATATTGTTGAACAGGAACCGCCCCAGATCGCCTTCCGCCGCCCGGAAGGCGATGGCATTGACGCGCTTTCCATCCGCGCCACGCAACGCGACACGCACATGATCGCGCCCCACGCCACGCACATCGGCCAATATATGATGCGGCAGCGCCAATATGGGCTGCGGATGCGCAGAACCGTATGGCCCAGCCTTCTGCAAGGCTTCATAGAGCGACACTGTTGCGCCCGATGCGGCCAGCGCGCCGTCGATGGACAGGCTCTGGTTCTCGCGCAAGCGCGAAACGATATGCGCCGATTCTTCTTCAAGATAAGCCCGCAACGCGCCGAGATTTGCGCGCTCGATGGTGATACCGGCCGCCATGGCATGGCCACCACCCTTGACGAGCAGCCCGCGTTCCACCGCGCCCCGCACCAGCTTGCCGAGATCAAGCCCCATGATCGAGCGACCGGAACCCGATCCGACACCATTGGCGTTGAAAGCAATGGCAAAGGCTGGCCGCCGAGCCTTTTCCTTAAGCCGCGAGGCCAGCAACCCAACGATACCGGGATGCCAGCGGTCACTTGCCGTCACGATCACCGATGCGCCCGCACCGCCGGATATTTCCAGCGAAGCTTCCGCTTCCGCCTCCATAAGCATCTCAGCTTCCATGGCCTGACGCTCCTGATTGAGCCGGTCAAGTTCCACGGCAATACGATCCGCCGTTGCGGGATCATCCAGCGTCAGCAATCGAGCGCCAAGCCCCGCATCGCCGATACGCCCGCCAGCATTGATGCGCGGCCCGATAAGATAGCCGAGGTGAAAGACATTGAGCGGTTCGCCAATGCGGGCAACGCGCGCCAAAGCCGCAAGGCCGACATTGCTCTGCGACCGCGCAACGACCAGTCCTTTGACGACGAAAGCGCGGTTCACGCCGGTCAACGGCACCACATCGCAAACCGTTGCCAGCGCCACCAGATCCAGCAGGAAAGAAGATCAGGGCCTGATCCCTTGCCGCGCTCACGCAGGATTTTGGTCACCTGTGCCAATGTCAGAAAGACCACGCCTGCGGCACAAAGATGCCCCTGCTGCGAAATATCGTCTTCCCGGTTGGGATTAACGATAGCCATCGCATCTTCAGGCAGATCGCCGCCGACCTGATGGTGATCGAGCACGAGGACATCCGCTCCAGCCTGCTTGGCGGCTGTAATCGACGGTGCGCTGTTGGTGCCACAATCGACTGTGACGATAAGGGTCGCACCCTTGGCGACCAGATCGCGCATGGCATCGGGATTGGGGCCGTAACCTTCAAAAATCCGGTCGGGAATATAGATGGAGTGCTGAATGCCGTAATGTTTGAGAAAACGCGCCATCAAGGCGGAAGAACACGCCCCATCGACATCGTAATCGCCAAAAATGGCCACGGTCTCGCGACGCAGAATGGCATCGGCAATACGGCTTGCCGCATTTTCCATATCTGTGAGCGTCGCCGGGTCGGGCATGAGATTGCGCAGCGTCGGATCGACAAATTCCGGCGCGTTTTCTACCGACACCCCCGCCCGGCAAGCACGCGTGCAACCAGATCGGAAATGCCGTGATGCTGCGCAATGGCAAAGCGCCGTATTGGCCTCACGCAGGCCAAGCCGGTCTACCCATTTCTGTCCGGTTGCGGATTGTTTTATTCCGAGGAAAAAGCGCTCTGTCGTCATAAGTTTCTAAAGACACAAAAGGCGGCAAACGGTCAAGACAGACGATTTTTATCTCGCCAATCAGCAGGACTAAGCGACGTCACCCGTCGAAACTCGCGATTGAAGTTCGATTTGGTCTGAAATCCGGATTCAAACATTACAGCCGTTATAGAAGTGCCGGACTTTTGAAGCCGCCGACAAGCTTCGGCAATTCTATAGTCATTGATGAAGCGGGAAACATTCTTGCCTGTCAGCCGATTGATGGCTCCCGATATTTGACGTGTCGGAATGCAGGCGCGCCGCGCCAACCGCGATAGCGTCAGGTTCTCATCGAGAAAAAGTCTTTTGCTCAGTCAAGAGCGCTTCGATCTTGTCCAGAACATTGCGGTCTGCTTCCGCGTTTGGTTCGGGTGGTGCTGTTTCAAAATCCAGTTCCGGCGCGACTTTCGCGCGGGCTGCCACCAACGCTGTCAGGCCGATGAGAAACAGACCCAATAGATTGCCATTGCCGATGATCGCAGCCGCAGAATCGCCTTTCTGCCATTGGAAATCCAGAACCACCACCAGATCAAACAAGGCAGAAAGGCACAGCGATGCAGCAGCAATGACAAGAGCCCGATGCGCTGCCATCGCACTATCCGGGCGTGCCGCATCCAATGCATCTGGACCAGAGCGCCCAAGCAACAACAGGGCAAATGCATAGCCAACGTAAAGTCCAATCAGCGCCAGATCGATCAGACCCGGTGCAAAATATACAAGTGCAGCAACACCAAATGGCGGCAATACGTGAAACCAGCCAAGAACGCTATCGCCTGCTTCATCCCGATGGATCAGGCTTCTGAAACTCGTGAGCGTCAGCCCCGGCAAACAACTGGCCAGAACAGGTAAAACATAGCGGAGTTCTGTAACGCCATAACCCCAGCGCAGTCCTACAATGAGGGATTGCAAGGCACTCAATCCCAACACGAAAAGGAAGGGGCGGTTCGCTCCGTTCCAACCGAAACGGTGCAGCAATACGGCCAGCAGTAACAGAAGCAAAAGTGTGGAGACGAATGGCAAAGGAATGAAAATCATAAAGCACACACGATCAATATGCAGACAACCGATCATGGCCGAAATCGCGATTAGAAACGACCTGAATCATGATTAAGGACGCAACTCTCGCGAAAACAGGTGACGTTTTCCGTGTTCTGTCAACCACGGGAGATAACCATGTTTCGTTTTCATATCGTCAGCGCCCTTCTCACCCTTTTTATCGCCGTACCCAGCCCGGGCCCATGATGTCGGCCAGCGAGAAATCAAAATCAGCGGCGCTGAACCGGGCCGCAATCTTGAAGTCAGTGTATGGTACCCAGCCGCAATCGATGGCAAAGCTACCCTTATCGGGGACAAATATAATTTTCAAAGGCGCTCCGGCTGTAATCGACGCCACACCGGAAAAGGGTAGCTTCCCACTGCTTGTCATGTCGCATGGCTCCGGCGGCCGCGCTCAGGGTATGGCCCGGCTTGCAACCGAACTAATCAAGGCAGGCATTATCGTCGCGGCCCCCAATCACCCCGGCACGACCAGCGGTGATTCCACCCCACAAGACACGCCGAAAATCTGGCAACGCACAGGCGACCTGTCAGCAGTAATCGATACGATGACTACAGATCCCGCATGGAGCGGAATAATCGACAAAAACAAGATTAGCGTTCTCGGCTTCTCGCTCGGCGGCGCCGCAGCAATGGAAATTGCGGGGGCAAGAGCCAATCTCGAAGCTTATGCCCGTTATTGCGACACCTACGGCAAGTGGGACTGCGCATGGTATGCTGGCGGCGTCGGCTACCGAGATGATAAGCAGATAAAAGTCGATAAAGTCGATCTACGCTCAGTGGACAAGAGCCGCTTCGAGCAATCCAATCTCGACCGCCGCATCGCGTCAGCCATAATGATCGACCCCGGCCTCGCGCAAGCTTACGATGCACAAAGCCTTGCATCGATTTCAATTCCCATGAGCTTCATCAATCTTGGAGAAGTTGAGACAATCCCTCCGGGAGTGGTTGCCGATAAGCTGGCATCGATCACACCGCAGGGAACTTATGTCACTGTCGCTGGCGCAACCCATTTCAGCTTTCTGCCCGAATGCAAGAAAGGCGCTGCAGACCGGCTCAAATCTGCGAGTGAGGTAGACCCCATTTGCAGTGACGATGCCCGCCGTCCGCGTGCGGACATCCACGCGGATATCACAAAGCTGGTTCTGAAAGCATTGCAGTCTATGCCCAAAACCTGAGATAACGAGAACATGACAAAGGCGGCATTTTTGCAATGCCGCCTTTGACTATTCTACGCTCAATCCTGCCAAGATTTAGGCTGAACCGTTCTCGCGCAATCCCCTAGAACTTGGACAGATCCTGATGCCTTGCCTTGATTTCACGCACCGTCTGCGAGCTTGAACGCATGACGATAGTGTGCGTCTGGATATAGTCGCGGGCAAACTTCACACCGGAGAGCATGTTGCCATCCGTCACGCCGGTAGCGGCAAAAGCACGTCGCCCTTGGCCATTTCTTCCAGAGAATAGACCTTCTTGGGGTCCGCAATGCCCATCTTCGCGGCACGAGCGATCTTTTCATCGGTATTGAGCTGAAGGCGGCCCTGCATCTGGCCACCAATGCAGCGCAGTGCTGCCGCAGCCAGAACGCCTTCAGGCGCGCCGCCAATACCGATATAGATGTCGATACCGGTTTCGTCCGGGTTGGTCGTATGCATCACACCGGCCACGTCACCGTCGCCGATGAGGCGGATGGCAGCGCCGGTCGCCCGCACTTCCTCGATCAAACGGGCATGGCGCGGGCGATCCATGATGCAGGCGGTGATTTCATTCGGCTTCACGCCCTTCGCCTTGGCGACGGACATGATGTTGTCCGTCGGGCTGGCATCAAGGTCCACGACGCCCTTCGAGTAGCCCGGACCAACGGCGATCTTTTCCATGTAGACATCAGGCGCATAAAGCAGATTGCCCTTCTCGGCGATCGCGATGACAGCAAGCGAGTTCGGCAGATTCTTGGCGCAAATCGTGGTGCCTTCCAGCGGATCAAGCGCGATATCGACGTCCGGTCCCCTGCTTGGTGCCAACTTCTTCGCCGATATAGAGCATCGGCGCTTCGTCACGCTCGCCTTCACCGATAACAACCGTTCCGGCGATCGGAAGACGGTTCAATTCCTGACGCATGGCATCGACGGCGGCCTGATCAGCAGCCATTTCGTCGCCACGGCCACGCAGCCTCGCCGCGGCGACCGCTGCACGCTCGGCCACGCGGACCAGTTCGAGTGTGAGAATGCGATCCAGTCCCCGGGCTAATCCATGCGGGTGCTGCTCTGCGGTCTTGGCCATTTGAACAAAGTCCTGAATTCGAATTGCGTGGACGCGGCACATGAAGCCCGCGATTGCCGCCTCTTATAGCGACACTGTGCAAACCTTTTGTCAAAGTCCCCGCCCCCTGCAAGGGCGAGAGAACTAAAAACAATGTACGCTCAAACTCTTAATCGATTTAAGCTATACACGCTTCGTTTCATCATGTCCGGGCCGGATGTGAACGCTCACACCCGACCAGAAGTTGCAGAAATTGTTAAACAACCAAAAGATGTTGCGGGCAATCAGCTTCCGATTCCATCAAAGAAAAACTCCGGAGTTTCCACTTCGACCAGCTTTTTTCTTTCGATCATCCAGAAACGGTTGCCGACATTGCGAACAAAACTACGGTCATGCGAGACGATCAGGCTCGCCGCCTCGTTGCGCAGCAGTTCCACCTCCAGCGCTTCCTGACCTTCGATATCGAGATGATTGGTTGGTTCATCAAGAATATAAAAGTTCGGATTGGTCAGTCGCAGAACCAGCATGGCAAGTCGCGCCTTCTGCCCGCCGGACAAACGTTCCAGCGGTTTGGCTTGCATTTCAAGCGTCATGCCCGCCCCGGCCAGCAAGGATCGCGTCCGCTGGTCGCCAATATCGAACCTTCTTGCAATCGTCTCGAATGGCGTCCAGTTCGAGCGAAGTTCCGACAGGGCCTGATCGCTATATCCAAGCACCAGTGACGGCGTTGCCTTGATACCGGCTTGTGCCTGATCCGGCGCAAGGATGGCCTCGCGCACGAGCGTCAGCAACCGAGTCTTGCCCATGCCATTGGCCCCAGCAGAACAATACGGTCGCCGGGATTGATCCAAAGCTGTCCTGTCTTGAAGAGACGCCGCCTATCGGGCGTGGCAATTTCGACCTGATCGAGAACAACCAGTGCCTTGGCGTGGCTGCCTCGACTGCTCAGTATGATCTTGCCGGCAGAGCGTTCCACATGCCCCGCCTTGGCGCTTTCCTCGATCTTGTCGGCCCGCGCTTTCAACTGCTTGGTCTTGATCACGAGCAGATCACTACCCGAATTGATGCCAATATTGTTGAGCTTCGCCGCCTGCTTGCGCAACTGCTGGACTGTTTTCATGTCCTTTTCAAATTGCCGGGCATCGGCCGCGTCGATTTCATCAAGCGCAACACGCGCCTGACTATATGGCAAGGCGAAAACCGGTGATTTTTCCGCCCGCAGAAACAGCGTTCGCTTCGTAACCGCATCAAGGAAAGCGCGGTCGTGACTGCTGACGACCACCGCAACCGAACGCGGCAGCGCATTCAGCCAGTCTTCCAGCAACCGCACTTTTCAAGGTCCAGATGGTTGGTCGGTTCGTCGAGAAGAAGAACATCAGGTTCGGAAACCCAAGCGCGCGCCAGAAGTGCAAGCCGCTGCCAGCCGCCGCTTAACTGCCCTATGGGGCGCTGCCGCAGTTCTTCGGTGACGTTGAGGTCATCCAGCACGATATCGGCGCGCCAGCTTTCATAATCGCGCGCTTCTTCGTCAAGCCCATCCAGCACAACCTCATAGAAACTGCGGTTCAACAGGTTTTCGGGCACATACTGGCTGACATAGCCGATCTTCAACCCGCGCGACTGCGTGATGGTGCCAAGTGTCGGATCGCCCTCCCCGACAAGGAGACGCAGAAGACTGGTCTTGCCGCGCCCGTTGGCAGCGACAATGCCAAGCCGCTCGCCCTCGCCTATAACGAGATCGAGATTGGCAAACAGAGGTTCATGAAGGGTCAGGGGAAAGATTCTGGATAGAAACAAGAGACATGGCAATCAGTCCAATTCTGCCACGCACGAATGCCCGGTTTCCAAACCGTGACACGAATAGATGTGCTGGCGAATGTCCGGCAGCGGTTCAACGACCGCGCCTTCAGGAAAAGGCAGAATAAGACAGTGATTTCAGTCTTTTTCCGCCCTGCACAAGTTACTTATGCAGGGCAAAATCGGGGCCGTGCTGACGGTGATGATCATGACGCGTCACATATCATCATACAGCCCTCCTTTTCCTATTTTGTCTCTTGAAACGAATTAAGCCGGATCAAATCCGACCCGGCTTTCATAACAAAGGTGAATCCAACCTGCAAGAGAGGCAGTCACGCCGGTTCTCACCCGGCGCGTTCGATGCGGATCATCTGCGGTTTATCGACCAGATGATCGTCCTTGAGGATTGCTTCCAGCGCCTTCTTGACGGCTGCTTCAGTCGTCTCATGCGTGACGAGGATGACCGTCTTGATGCCTTCGTTGGCTGCGCCATCCATTGGTGGACGCTGGACAATCGATTCCAGCGAAATATCGTTTTCAGCCATGCGCTTGGCAATGGCCGCAAAAGCGCCAATACGGTCAAGGACGGTCAGGCGGATGAAGTAACCGCCCGCGTGCTTGCGCATCTTGGCGCGCTTGTAAGGCTGCAATGCCTTGGCAGGCGTGCCGAACACCGGACCATGCTGGAAGCCCGGACGGCTCTTGGCGATATCCGCAACATCACCGATCACGGCGGAAGCCGTCGCATTGCCGCCTGCACCGGGACCGGAAAGCAAAAGCTCGCCCAGAAGATCGGTTTCGATTGCCACGGCGTTGGTGACGCCATGAACCTGCGCGATGACCGACGAGGTCGGCACCATCGTCGGGTGCACGCGCTGTTCAATGCCCGTATCGGTCTTCTGCGCGACGCCCAGAAGCTTGATGCGATAGCCGAGTTCGTCGGCAGCGCGAATATCGGCCAGCGAAATATTGCTGATGCCTTCCAGATAGATATCGTCGGCAGCGATCTGCGTACCAAAGGCAAGGCTGGTCAGGAGCGCCAGCTTGTGCGCCGTATCATTGCCTTCGATGTCGAACGTGGGATCAGCTTCGGCATAACCGAGGCGCTGCGCGTCCTTGAGACAGTCTTCAAACGAAATACCCTCTTCCCACATCCGGGTCAGGATATAGTTGCAGGTGCCGTTCATGATGCCATAGACGCGCGAAACCGTATTGCCGGTCAGCGATTCACGCATCGCCTTGATAACCGGAATGCCACCCGCAACAGCCGCTTCGAAATTGAGCAGAACGCCCTTGTCTTCGGCGATCTTGGCAAGCGCAACGCCATGGCGTGCAAGCAGGGCCTTGTTGGCGGTCACGACATGACGACCGGCGCGCAGAGCCGCTTCGACGGAAGCCTTGGCCGGACCGTCCTCGCCGCCGATCAGCTCGACGAAAACGTCGATATCGGCAGATTTGGCCAGTTCGACCGGATCGTCGAACCGGGCAATACCGGAAAGATCGATACCGCGGTCCCGCGTGCGGTCGCGGGCGCTGACCGCCGTAACCGTTACAGGCTTGCCGCACTGGCGCGTGAGCATTTCGGACTTGTCACGCAGGATACGCAACACCGAAGCACCAACGGTGCCGAGCCCGGCAACGCCGATCCGTAATGCATCACTCATTATATCGACCTTCTGTATGGAGTGGCTTATCGGGTGGGATGCCACGGGCTGCATGATGCTGCCCGTAGCCTTTTGAAATATTATCCGCGACGACCTTCGAGCGGTATCACATTCTGCAGGTTCTCATCCTTGGTGGAGAGGAACCGCTTGATGTTGCGCGCTGCCTGACGAATGCGATGTTCGTTCTCGACCAGCGCGATACGCACATAATCGTCGCCGTGTTCGCCAAAACCAATGCCCGGCGCAACGGCCACATCGGCCTGCTCGACCAGAAGCTTGGAAAATTCGAGTGAACCCAGTGGACGGAAGCGTTCAGGGATCGGAACCCGTGCGAACATGGTTGCCGCTGGCGGCGGAACATCCCAGCCCGCCCGACCGAAGCTTTCGACCAGCACGTCGCGGCGCTGTTTATAGACATTTCGCACATAGGCGATGTCCGAACCGTCACCATTCAGCGCTGCCGTCGCGGCAACCCGGATTGGTGTGAACGCACCATAGTCGAGATAGGACTTCACGCGGGTAAGAGCCGCGATCAGGCGCTCATTGCCAACCGCAAACCCCATACGCCAGCCCGGCATGGAAAACGTCTTCGACATGGAGGTGAACTCCACCGCCACATCCATGGCGCCCGGCACTTCCAGCACCGATGGCGGCGGATTGCCATCGAAGTAGATTTCCGAATAGGCAAGGTCCGACAGGATGACGATGTCGTGCTTGCGGGCAAATGCGACGACATCCTTGTAGAAATCAAGCGTTGCTACATAGGCCGTCGGGTTGGACGGGAAATTCAGGATCAATGCGATCGGCTTCGGGATCGAATGCTTCACGCCGCGCTCAAGCGTCGGAATGAAGGTATCATCCGGCTTGGCCTGAACTGAACGGATCACCCCGCCTGACATGATGAAGCCGAAGGAGTGAATCGGATAGGTCGGATCCGGGCACAGAACCACATCGCCCGGCGCGGTGATGGCCTGCGCCATATTGGCGAAACCTTCCTTGGAACCGAGCGTGGCAACGACCTGCGTATCGGGATTGAGCTTCACACCGAAGCGGCGCGCATAATATTGTGCCTGCGCGCGACGCAGCCCCGGAATCCCCTTGGATGAGGAATAACGATGCGCGCGCGGATCCTGCACGGCCTCACACAGCTTGTCGACAATGTTCTGCGGGGTCGGCAGATCGGGGTTGCCCATGCCCAGATCGATGATGTCGGCACCCGCCGCTCGCGCCGATGCCTTCAGACGATTGACCTGTTCAAAGACATAAGGGGCAGACGACGGACTTTATGGAATTCTTCCGACATGATCCTGTTCCAGTGGAGGGTTGAACGTAATGGCGCGTATGCGCCGCAATGGAGCTATACACCTGTTCTCGAATCGGGTCGAGACGTGTTGCCGCGTCAAAGAACGCAGATTTCGTCTTTAGAGCACATCCCGAAAAGTGTGAAACGGTTTTCGGATAAGATGCGCGCCAAAACCAAGGAAGAGGATTTACTCTTCCCCGCTTTCGATCTGTTTCAGGGTAGCGTCCGTTTCCTGCTGCGCCTGCTGACGCAAGCTCGCAGCCTCGGCGGGCGTGAAGCCGGCGCCGGTGCCTCTGGATGCCGCCAGACGCGTGCGGTCGGCATCAAGCTTGGTTGTAAGCTGCTGCTTTTCTTCTGCGGTGATCTGCGTGGTCGCAGCCTTCGGCATATGGCCGAATGTGGGGAAAACACCGGTGCGCGAAGCACCTTCCTGCGGCGTACCCTGAAACTCTTTTCCGCCCGCGCATGCCGTGAGCATCGCCGCCGCCGTTGCTGCCAGCAAAAGATTGGCGATCTGCCGCGTGCGATTGGTCATGTTTCTGTTCCCGGTTAATGCCGCATAAGGTGCTGTTGGCCACAACACCAGACAAAGATAAAGCAATTGCGAAGGGATAGCACCAAGTCGAGGCACCCTGTCAACAAGTGAGTGATGTAAATCGGAAATTCGCCTTGCCGTGAAGCCGGATCAGAGCTCGCAGACTATCGTGCGCGACGGATAAGAACGGTGAATGTAACCAATGGTTACATAAAGTAATATTTCGTTATTGGCGAATATTCCGCACGGACCGCGAAGTCTTTTAACTCTAAATGCGCATCAATAGTTGCGCTCGGCGATTAAAAACTTAAAAATTGGTAACCAATTGCCAATCAGGCGATTTGTCCAATACAGCGAAATGACAGTCATAACTCTGAAGTGACCATCATAACACGCTGATATTTCTGAATTTCTCTCCCGACACGAACAGTCGGGAGCTGTGGGGACGATAGCCATCAGGGGATGATGTCAGCCTCGCACGGGAGAGCCGATCTCCCGAAACCGTAGGCTCGAATGGATTCGGGTCGCCAAACTGGTCAGGGAAATCGAGCTGGAGCAGACTGTTGAAATTTGCGCATTCTACACACCGGACCACCGGCAGGTTTCTTTCAGGCAGCGTGGCTTTGCTTGCGCTTCTTGTCACGTCCTGCACGTCAACCGGTACAGGCCTTGACGGTAAGCCGCTCCAGATGACCTCTGCAACCGGTGGCTCCATGATTGCGGACACATTGCAAAGTGCCGCCGATCAGACAGCTGCCGCAGAAGCGACGGCTGCAACTCCGTCAACAGAAGAGAAAAAGGCCGAAGCCAAGCCGGGCGAAACTAAACCCGCCACAGTGGCTGAAGCGACAAACACCAATAATAAAGAGCAGGCAAAACCGGTCGAGACTGCAACTGCCACGGAACAACAGCCGGCACAGATAGCAGCCCTCGCCCCGCAGCAGCCGAAAAGTTCATCGCTTTTCGGCATGTTCGGTGGCAACAAGCCCGCTGAACCTGAACCTGCGCAAGCCGCAGAACAGCCTGCGGCAGCCGCTCCAGCTGAAACCGCGAAAAAGCAGCAGGAACCGGCAAAGGACGAAAAGCCTGCAGAAACACAGCAAACCGCAGCGGCAAAACCTGCCGAAGCTGAAAAGCCCGTTCAGGTCGCTTCATTGTTCGGCTCCACGAAGAGCGCTTACGCCTCGCCGCAACGCCCAACGGCTTCGCAAGGCAGCATATCCCGACTTTTCTCGGACGAATCGGCCGGAAAACACTCAGACAGAACCGAAAACAAGAAGCTTGCTGTCGCCAAACCGGTTTCGCCATCTGCGAAGCATGAATACAATTATTCGCTGCCGGGCGTGCGCCCCAATGGCGGCGTTGAAATCAAGCATCGCAACAGTCTTTATGACGATAGCGATATTGACGCGAACGAAGATGATGAATTTGCGAGCGTAACACTTGCTTCGGCTCCGGGTCTTGCCCGCCTTGCGCCCAATGGCCTGAAAGTACAAAGACAGACCGTGGATGTTGCCTGTCTCAAGCCGCAACTCGTATCCATGCTGAAAACCATGGAGCGACATTTCCGCCGTCCGGTAATGGTAACATCGGGCTATCGCAGCCCGTCCTATAACCGCAAGGTCAATGGTGCCCGCAAATCGCTCCATATGATTTGTGCAGCCGCAGATATTCAGATCGACGGCGTTTCCAAGTGGGAAGTCGCTCGCTTCGCCGGGTCCATGTCGGGACGTGGCGGCGTGGGCACCTATTGCCACACGACTTCGGTTCACGTCGACGTTGGGCCGGAACGCGACTGGAACTGGCGCTGCAAGGGCTAAAAAGAGGCGTCCCAAGGATACACGGAAGCCGGATCATATGATCCGGCTTTTTCTTTTGTCTTTATATTCAAGGAAATAAGGAATCCACCCGCCGAAGTTTTCCCCATTTTTGCAGTACATTCGATTTTTTTTTTCAGAAAAGTGTTTTTTGGGCTTGCGAGTCAGAACCTTCCTGAATATAAGCCCACTCACACCAGCAGGCGCCCATCGTCTAGCGGTTAGGACAGCGCCCTTTCACGGCGCAGACAGGGGTTCGATTCCCCTTGGGCGTACCATTGCTGGTTTTTCTTTTTCCCTTATAATTCAATCCATTAGCGCCTGATTGGCGCCGTTTCGTGCTGCCTGAACTTATTCACAGACAGGTGAAAAAGGGGCTTGCATGTCAGAAATTTCCTGACTATAAGCGCCCCACACCAGCAGGCGCCCATCGTCTAGCGGTTAGGACAGCGCCCTTTCACGGCGCAGACAGGGGTTCGATTCCCCTTGGGCGTACCATTGCTGGTTTTTCTTTTCCTTTAGAATTGACGCAAATATTACTGGCTGAATTGCCGGGATGCTGTTACGCGCCGGGCTGCAACCTTTTCGAAAGGACAGCATAATGTCGAAAGCAACAGCAATCGTTCCCACCGCCCATGCCAGCCGCTACCTTCAGCAGCTCTGCAAACATTGGGCGCACAAATTCGCAGTCGAATTCACGCCGGAACACGGCACCATCGATCTCGGCGAGAATCGTCTCGTGATTCTCGATGCCGATGCGGAAAAAACTGACCACAACGGTTGAAACCTCGGAAGAAAACCTCGCTCGCCTCGAAGAGGTCGTGGCAAGTCACGTCGTCCGCTTCGCTTTCCGCGAGGAACTCGTCTTCAATTGGGTAAAACAGTAACACAAGCGGGGCGGCGTTTACCCTATCTGTAAAAGCCCGCAAATTGCCCGGAATAGCCATTATCGCATCACAATCCGGGCAAATTCTCCCGCGAAATTCTTCCCAACTTCGAACAAGTGATTTGATGGGGACGAATAATGACAAGCGAAACAAGAACCACCCTCACCTTTCTCGGCGCCGGCCTCGTTGCAGCTGCAATGGTTCTCGGTGCGGATATGAGCTGGGCCGACGTCGTTAAGGCGCTGTTCTAGGCCAACTGCTCTCGTTCACTGACTAATTTCGCAACGTAATCAGAAAAGCCTTTCGCGCACGCGCCGAACTACTCTAAATCGGCACATGATTTTTCAAACACCTTTGGTTACCGGCAGGCTGGAACGCCGCTACAAAAGATTTCTGGCCGACGTCACACTTGACGATGGGCGCTTCATCACTGCTTCCGTGCCCAATACCGGTTCCATGCTCGGATTGACCGCTCCGGGTTCCCGCGTCTGGCTGAGTGTTTCGGATGCCCCTCACCGCAAATATGCCCATACGCTGCAGATCGTCGAAGCGGATAACACACTGGTCGGCGTGAACACCGGCTTGCCGAACAGGATCGCCGAAGAAGCAATCCTCAAGCGTCTTATTCCCGGCCTCGCAGGATATGCCAGCCTCAAGCGTGAACAGAAATATGGCCGCAACTCGCGCATCGACCTTTTGCTAGATGACGGCCCGCGCCAGCGAGCTTATGTCGAGGTCAAGAATGTACACTTTATTCGCACGCTCGGATTGGCGGAATTCCCCGATACGGTGACGGCGCGAGGCGCAAAACATCTTGATGAACTCGTCGACGTTGTTGCCGCTGGTCATCGGGGCGTGATGCTGTTTATTATCCAGCGAAACGATTGCAGCAGATTCAGCATTTCGGGTGATCTTGACCCCCACTTACGCACGCGCTTTTGAACGTGCGCGTGCAAACGGGGTTGAGGCTTGGGCCGTTCGGTGCCACATAACGGACAAAAGCATTGATGCCAGTGAGCTGGTGCCAATTGAGTAGATTAAGACGGATCGAGTGATGGTAACCTATATCGAAGCAACAAGCGCACCCATGAAATATACGGGCCAGATCAGGCTCTATGGCCCCGAGGCTTTCGAGGGTATGCGCACGGTCTGCAACCTGACGGCACGCTGTCTCGATGCCCTCAACGATATCGTCAAGCCGGGCGTGACCACCAATGAAATCGACCGCTTCGTGTTCGAGTTCGGCATGGATCACGGCGCGTTTCCGGCAACGCTGAACTATCGCGGCTACACGAAATCAACCTGCACGTCGATCAATCACGTCGTCTGCCATGGCATTCCGAACGAGAAGCCACTGCGCGAGGGTGATATCGTCAATATCGACGTGACTTATCTCCTTGATGGCTGGCACGGCGATTCAAGCCGCATGTATGCGGTAGGCGAAATCAAGCGCGCCGCTGAGCGGCTGCTTGAAGTCACCTATGAAAGCCTTCTGCGTGGGATTGCCGCCGTAAAGCCTCGGCGTGAAAACCGGCGCTATCGGCGCCGCAATTCAGACTTTTGCCGAAGGCGAGCGCTGCTCCGTTGTGCGCGATTTCTGTGGTCACGGCGTAGGGCAGCTGTTCCATGATGCGCCGAATATCCTCCATTACGGCACGCCGAATGAAGGTGTCGAGATCAAGGAAGGCATGATCTTCACGATCGAGCCGATGATCAATCTCGGCAAGCCGCACGTGAAGGTTCTCGCCGACGGCTGGACCGCGGTTACCAGAGACCGTTCGCTGACGGCACAGTATGAACATACGGTGGGTGTTACGAAGGATGGCTGCGAGATATTTACACTCTCTCCGGCCAATGTCTTCGGCCCATCTTCCATGAGATAACGGCGAAGAGATATCGCCTCGATAATTGTCTGGTCTGTTTTGCGGGGGTTTAAACAGGATGGCAAAGAGCAAGAATGAGCCGGGTAACACTGAGTTGCCCGGGTTCAGTGATACACTTCAACTGACGCCGAAGATCGACAAGCCGCATTATGCCGGGCATCGTGATCGTCTCAAACAGCGCTTTCGAGATACTCCCGATGCGCTGGCGGACTATGAACTGCTCGAAATGTTGTTGTTTCGCGCCATTCGCCGCGCCGACACCAAACCGCTCGCCAAAGCTCTGCTGATGCGGTTCGGCTCGATTGCCGAAGTACTGGCCGCCCCCGAAAAGCTAATTGCCGAAGTTCCCGGCGCCGGTCCTACTGTGGCGCATGAACTCAAGCTTGTAGAGGCTGTCGCCAAGCGAAGTGCGCGCAGCACCGTCATGGAGCGCGAAGTACTTGGCTCTTGGAATAAGGTGATCGAATATTGCACCGCGGCCATGGCTTACGAGACCCGCGAGCAGTTCCGCATCCTATTTCTCGACAAGAAGAACAAACTGATTGCCGATGAAGTCCAGCAGACGGGCACGGTGGACCACACGCCGGTCTATCCGCGCGAAGTGGTCAAACGGGCTCTGGAACTCTCCGCCACCGCCATTATTCTGGTCCACAACCATCCTTCCGGTGATCCCACACCAACGCGCGCCGACATCGATATGACCAAGCAGCTCGTCAACGCTGCCAAAGCACTCAACATCACGGTGCATGATCATATCATTGTCGGAAAGCACGGCCATGCCAGCTTCCGTGGACTGGGATTGATCTAACAAAAATTTCCGCATCCAGCAGTTACCGATTGTTAAGCATAGCGCGAAGAATGGTTGCGCATTGCATGGAAATCGCTCGAATTTTCTTAAATTTGGACACAATCAGAGGTGAGACGAGAGCCAGTTCGAAGGCACGGCCTTTCGATGGGTATAATGAATTCAGGCATGTTTCCCGCCAGCGTTTCCAGACGGGAAAATCGGAGTAAAAATGTTGAAGCGTTCTATCACCGCAGTGGCGCTGGGCGCCGCAATCGTTGCTTTTGCTGGTTCGGCTTTCGCTGCCGACATGATGGGAGCAACCGACTATTCCTATAATGATCCTGTCGCCGCAGGCCCGCATGACTGGTCCGGCAACTATGTTGGCGCACAGGTCGGCGCTTCTTCGTCCGTGGTCCCCGGTCCTTTCACCAACCGCACTGGTGCTCTTGGCGGCGTTGTCGTGGGCAAAAACATGCAGAGCGGCAATGTCGTGTTTGGCGGAGAACTCGAAGGAAACTTCGCCGAAGCCGAACATCGCATCGGCAATGGCGGCAGCCTTCAGCAGTCATGGAACGGCAATGCCAAGGGCAAGGTCGGCTATGCTTTCGACAAGACGCTCGTTTACGGCACGGCTGGTTACGGCGTGACCCGCTTCAAGGCCAAGGACAACACCACCTCGGCTCCGGGCTGGGAAGGTGGCGCACTGGTTGGCGCTGGCGTTGAACAGGCCCCTGAGCGGCCCGCTTTCCGTAAAGGCCGAATATGACTTCCAGCGCTTCAACGACGTGAAGTCCCGCGTCAACGGCGTGGAGCAGCGCAACAATCTGAAGAACCATTCGATCAAGGCCGGTCTGAACTACAAGTTCTAGGCCTCGTGATCCGATGCGAAACTTCATTCTGTTTTAGCATCAAGCAATTCTGCATTTAGACAAAGGGCTGCGCTTCATAGCGCAGCCCTTTCGTTTTGCATAAATTTATCTTCATTTCGCAGTCTGACTACGTCATTCGATGGCTTGACTCCGACAGGCACTAACCGATTATAAATTGGTAGTGGAAGTGCGGGGAACAATAAGAGCGAAAAGCTCAACCACCATATCGGGAGGTTATCTTACCTTGCCGTGTTGTCTCCTCGCGCCTGAACACTTGATATGTGGCTCTGCTGTCGCAGACCATGCAGTCAGGAATGAAAGAATGCAGCGCGTTTTTGACGGACACAACGATGTCCTTCTGCGGCTTTGGGAAAATGCCCGCAAGGGCCAAGACCCGATCAAGGAATTTATCGACGGGACGGATATCGGCCATATCGATCTGCCCCGTTCGCGCAAAGGCGGTCTCGCCGGTGGAGTATGCGCCATCTACATACCTTCGGGCGAGCATATCGAACTGGGCAAGCCGGATGCCAATGGCCACTACGAAACGCCGCTTTCAGTGCCGCTGGAACGTAGTTCCTCCCTCGACATAGCTCTCGAAATCGCAGCCATCGCGTTGAAGCTGGAAGCTGCCGGGGGCTGGAAGCTCTGCCGCAACGGTCGTGAACTCGATGAAACGCTGAACAGCGACACATTCGCCGCCGTGCTGCACATGGAAGGCTGCGAAGCCATCGATGCCGATCTGGCTGCTCTTGAGGTCTTTTATGCTGCCGGCTTGCGTTCACTCGGACCGGTTTGGAGCCGCAACAACGTTTTCGCTCACGGTGTTCCATTCGCATATCCGATGGGCCCCGATACCGGCCCCGCTTGACCGATGCAGGCAAGCGCCCGGTCAAAGCGTGCAACACCAAGGGCATTCTGATCGACCCGGCGCATATCACCGAAAAAGGTTTCTGGGATGTGGCCAAACTGAGCGATCAGCCGCTGGTCGCCAGCCATTCCAACGCACACGCCCTCACCCCCGTCGCCCGCAACCTGACCGACCGTCAGCTTGATGCGATCCGCGAGAGCAAGGGTCTTGCCGGACTGAACTACGCCACGACAATGCTGCGCGCGGACGGCAAGGAAGACGCCAACACGCCGCTGTCCGATGTAGTTCGCCACGTGGATTACATGGTTGAACGCATGGGCATCGACTGCGTAGCGCTCGGTTCGGACTATGACGGCGCAACAATTCCAGCCGAAATCGGCGATGCCGCAGGCACGCAAAACCTTGTCGATGCACTGCGAAAAGCGGGCTATAGTGAACAAGAGCTAGCAAAACTTTGCCGTGACAATTGGGTACGGGTTCTGAAACAGGCTTGGCACGAAGCGGCCTGATCTGGTGCGCATCCCGAAAAGTGTGAAATGGTTTTCGGAATAAAATGTGCGAAAAAACAAAGACAAAATCCCAAACAAAATCATAGGAAGGGGACTCTCAACATGATGCATTTCGGACGTTTTCGTATTCTGGCGGCGGGTGCAGCACTTGCCGCGGTACTGGCCGCAAATCCAGCCCGGTCGGCCACGCCAGCCGACACGCTGGTTCAGGCATGGGCCATCGATGACACGATCACGCTGGACCCGGCAGAATCTTTCGAACTGAGCCCGGCCGAATTCATCGGCAACGCTTATGACATGCTCGTTCGCCTCGATATCAACGACACGTCGAAAGTCATACCGGCGTCGCCGAAAGCTGGACTGTTTCCGACGATGGTCTCACCTATACATTCAAGCTGAAGAAGGACATCAAGTTCGCTTCCGGCAACCCGATAACGTCTGCCGACGTGGCTTATTCTTTCGAACGCGCTGTGCGTCTCGACAAGAGCCCGGCTTTCATCCTGACCCAGTTCGGCCTGACCAAGGATAACGTCAACGAAAAGGCGAAAGCCGTAGACGACACTACCTTCGTCTTCACCGTCGACAAGCCATATGCGCCAAGCTTTGTGCTGAACTGCCTGACCGCGACCGTTACTGCCGTCGTCGACAAGAAGCTCCTCGAAGAACACGCCGAGAAGGTTACGCCGACCGACGACTACAAATACGACACCGACTATGCCAACGCATGGCTTAAGACCAAGTCGGCAGGCTCGGGCCCGTTCACGATCCGCGAATGGCGCGCCAATGAAGTCGTTATTCTGGAACGCAACGACAATTTCTACGGCGAAAAGGCAAAGCTCAAGCGCGTTTTCTATCGTCACGTCAAGGAAAGCGCGACGCAACGCCTGATGCTTGAATCCGGCGATGTCGATGTGGCACGCAATCTGGAACCGGGCGACTATGAAGCCGTTCTGAAGAACGACAAGCTGACGACCGCCAGCGCTGCCAAGGGCACGGTCTATTACATCAGCCTCAACCAGAAGAACGAAAAACCGCCAAGCCGGAAGTTCGCGAAGCGTTCAAATATCTGGTCGATTATGATGCAATCGGTTCGACCCTCATCAAGGGCATCGGTGAAATCCGCCAGACCTATCAGGCAAAGGGCGTTCTTGGTTCTCTCGATGCTGCACCCTACAAGCTCGACGTCGCCAAGGCGAAGGAACTGCTCGCCAAGGCAGGCCTGAAGGATGGTCTCTCAGTCACGTTCGACGTCCGTAACGGTCAGCCGGTCACCGGCATTGCCGAATCCTTCCAGCAGACCGCTGCTCAGGCTGGCGTGAAGATCGAAATCATCCCCGGCGACGGCAAGCAGACGCTGACCAAGTATCGTGCCCGTAACCACGACATGTATATCGGCCAGTGGGGCATGGACTATTGGGATCCGAATTCCAATGCCGAAGCTTTCACCAGCAACCCGGATAACAGCGACGACGCATCGACCAAAACGCTTGCATGGCGCAACGCACGGGACATTCCTGAGCTGACCAAGCAGACGCAGGCAGCTCTTCTGGAACGCGATAACGACAAGCGTGCTGAACAGTACAAGAAGCTTCAGCAGGAAGCTCTCGACCAGAGCCCGTTCGTCATGCTGTTCCAGCAGGTTGAAGTTGCCGGCATTGGCGGCAACGTGAAGGGCTACAAGCTCGGCCCGACATTCGACTCCAACTTCACGGCGACCGTTAGCAAGGAATAGTCGGCCACGCTTTAGCGCACAAACTCTTCAAGCGCTGAACCGGCTTAAAAACAAAAGGATGGAGCGGTTTTCTGAATCAAAAAGGAAAGCCGCTCCAGAGCATTTCCAGCGAACCTGTTTCGCGTCGGGGAATGCGTCACAACAGGAAATGGAACGGCTCATCGAAACCGTTCTAGGGCTTTTCAAGCAAAGATGACTGAGGCTTCAGACCATAACCTGTTCTGAAATGCTCTCATTGTCGGAAGCGGTCAAAACATTGAGCAACACTGGAACCACCAAAAGGTAAGGCGAGCGCCACAGCGTTCAACGGTCCTTGCCGCGTCGTTAGCCAGTTTTCTGGTCATCGTCGTCACGACCTATCTGGGCCTTCTGGCCGTCACATTCTTTATCGGCCGTGTGGTGCCGATCGACCCCGTGCTTGCCATCGTTGGCGACCGCGCTCCTGCGCATGTCGTGGCGCGCGTGCGGGAAGAAATGGGCTTCAACCTGCCCTATTACCAGCAGTTCTATCTTTATGTTAAGGGCGTGCTACAGGGCGATTTCGGCACTTCGGTACTGACGACCAATCCGGTCATGACCGACATTCGCCGCGTTTTTCCCGCGACCATGGAACTCGCTACCGTCGGCACCATCATCGGCGCTTTGTTCGGCATTCCGCTCGGCGTTCTCGCCGCCGTGAAGCGTGGTAGCCTTATCGACCAGATTGTGCGCGTGATCGGCCTCGTTGGCTATTCGGTGCCGATCTTCTGGCTCGGTATGCTGGCACTTCTGATCTTCTATGCGCGGCTCGGCTGGACCTCGGGTCCCGGACGTATCGACATCACATTCGAATACACGTTCACGCCGATCACCGGTTTCTACCTGATCGACGCGATCATCCAGCGCGACTGGCCAGCTCTCAAGGATATCGTCTCCCACCTTATCCTGCCGTCGGCTTTGCTCGGCTATTTCTCCTTAGCCTATATCAGCCGCATGACCCGTTCCTTCATGCTCAATGAGCTGGAACAGGAATATATCGTTGCTGCTCGTGCCAAGGGTATTTCGGAAACCCGCATCATCTGGGGCCATGCGCTGCGCAATGCCGCCGTCCCGCTCGTGACAGTGATTGCGCTTTCCTATGCCGGTCTTCTGGAAGGTTCAGTTCTGACCGAAACCATCTTCTCTGGCCGGGTCTCGGACTCTACATCACCAATTCACTCCAAAACGCTGATATGAATGCCGTTCTCGGTGGCACAATCGTTATCGGGTCGGTCTTTATCGCGCTCAACCTCGTGTCCGATCTTCTCTATCGGGTTCTCGATCCAAGGACGCGCGTACGATGAGCCAAATGACAGATACTTCCAACCTCTCATGGCGTGAATGGCTGCTTACCGAGCGGCCACAGTCGCGCACGCAAGCCCGTCTCGGCCGGGCCTATATGGTCTGGCGGCGTTTCACCGCCAACAAGCTGGCGGTTCTCGGCCTCCTGATCATCATCGGCCTGCTGGTCGTTGCCGCGCTGGCCGATGTGCTGGCGCCGCATTCGCCGGTTGTCGGCGATCTCGCCAATGCACGTCTTCTACCGCCGGGAACACCCGGCTATCTGCTCGGCACCGACGATCAGGGCCGCGATATTCTTTCGCGTCTGATCTATGGCTCCCGCCTCACCCTCTATGTGGTGTTGCTGGTCGCCATCATCGCCGCGCCTATCGGCCTTCTGGTCGGCACTGTCGCCGGTTATGCCGGTGGCTGGGTCGATGCCGTACTGATGCGCATCACCGATATCTTCCTTGCCTTCCCGAAGCTCATTCTCGCGCTAGCCTTCGTTGCTGCTCTCGGACCCGGCATCGAAAATGCTATCATCGCCATCGCGATCACCTCATGGCCACCCTATGCGCGTATTGCGCGTGCGGAAACGCTCACTGTGCGCAACTCGGACTATATCTCCGCCGTTCGCCTGATGGGCGCTTCGCCGATCCGTATCGTCGTGCGCCACATCATGCCACTCTGCACATCTTCGCTGATCGTGCGTGTGACGCTCGACATGGCAGGCATCATCCTGACGGCAGCGGGCCTCGGCTTCCTCGGCCTCGGCGCTCAGCCGCCATTGCCTGAATGGGGCGCGATGATCGCCTCCGGTCGCCGCTTCATTCTCGACCAGTGGTGGGTTGCCGCCATGCCGGGTATCGCGATCCTGATCGTCAGCCTTGGCTTCAATCTTCTGGGCGATGGCCTGCGCGATGCGCTCGATCCGCGGGGTAACAACCAATGAAGCCTCTTCTGACTGTTGAAGACCTACGCGTCACCTTCCCGACGCGCACAGGCGCAATCGAGGCCGTGCGCGGTGTCAGCTTCGAGCTTGGCCGCGAGCGTCTCGGTATTGTTGGCGAATCCGGTTCTGGCAAATCCCAGACCGGCCGCGCCATCATGGGGCTTACCCCGCTCCATGCGAAGATCACCGCCAGAAAACTTGAGTTCGATGGCATCGACCTTCTAAACGCGTCGGCACGCGAACGTCGCGCCTTGCGCGGCGGCCGCATAGCCATGGTGCTGCAGGACCCAAAATATTCGCTAAACCCTGTCATGACCATCGGCAAGCAGATCGCCGAAACGCTGAAGGCCCATGGTAAATTCAGCAGCGATGAAATCCGCAAGCGCTCAATCGCCATGCTCGAAGCCGTGCAGATTCGCGATGCTGAACGCGTCATGAGCCTTTATCCGCACGAAGTTTCGGGCGGTATGGGCCAGCGCGTCATGATCGCCATGATGCTGGTCGCCGAGCCGGAAATGCTGATCGCCGACGAACCAACTTCGGCCCTCGACGTGACGGTTCAGCTTGAAGTGCTCGGCATTCTGGACAAGCTGGTTGCCGAACGCGGCATGGGGCTGATCTTCGTCAGCCACGACCTGCGCCTCGTTTCTTCATTCTGCGACCGCGTTATCGTCATGTATGCGGGCAAGATCGTGGAGGAAATTGCGGCGAAGGACCTCGCCAATGCGAAACATCCCTATACGCAAGGATTGCTGAACTGCATGCCGAAAATCGGAGCCGATCGCCATCCCCTGCCAACCTTGCAGCGCGAGGAGGCTTGGAAGCTATGACAGGGGAAACTATGAGCACGGCATCTGCACTGAGCGTCGACAATATCGACGTCTATTTCGACCATTTCCATGCGCTGAAATCGGTGAGCATCGACGTAGCGCGCGGCGAATCCTACGGCCTCGTGGGTGAATCCGGTTCCGGCAAGTCGACCCTGCTACGTGCCGTTGCAGGACTGGCACCCGTTGAAGACGGCGAAATCCGCATAGATGGGCAATTGCTGAAGACGCCGCGCGACAAGGCATTCTATCGCAATGTCCAGATGGTGTTTCAGGACCCTTATGGCTCGCTGCATCCCCGGCAAACGGTGGACCGGCTGTTGCTGGAACCGCTTGCCATCCACGGCGTCGGCGACACTGAACAGCGCATCGTGAAGGCGCTCGATGAAGTCGGCCTCGGTTCCGGCTTCCGCTTTCGCTATCCGCACCAGCTTTCAGGCGGCCAGCGTCAGCGTATTGCCATTGCCCGCGCCCTGATCGTTGAACCCAGCATATTGCTGCTCGATGAGCCGACCTCGGCGCTCGATGCATCGGTTCAGGCGGAAGTGCTGAATCTGCTGGAGCAGGTTCGGCGTGACCGTAACCTGACCTTCGTCATGGTCAGCCACGACCTTGGCGTTGTGACCCATATGTGCGACCGGCTTGCTGTCATGCGTAATGGAGAGGTCGTGGAACAGCTGCAGGCAGACGATCTTGTCAGCGGCAATATCCATGCCGACTATACGAAGAACCTGATGCAGGCGAGTGAAGGCTTCCGCAGGTAAAGCAAAAACTTGTCTCCCAAAAGTGGCAATCGGTTTGGGGATAAAGACATGCGAAAAAACAAAGGGGACCTGCCGGTCCCCTTTTTCATTGCATCAATCGTCGGATGCCTTGCGCGGTGTGTCGCCATCCTGCCCGCGCCGCCAATAGGCGACAATAAGCTGGCGATCCTTCGCAACATTACGTTCCTTGCGCATATAGGTGCGGATCGACCGGAATGCGTTGAACTCGCAACCGGCCCAGACGTAAATGTCTTCCTCGTCTTCCGGTAGTTCGACCACGCGCACCGCATCCTGCAGCAATGTCGTCGTTCCGGCTTCCGCGCCATCGCGGTTCAGCCACTGCAGATCGACATCAGCTCGCGAGACAAGTTCCTGCTGTTCTGAAGCACTGCCGATCTCGACGCGCACGACCGCCTTGGTCCCTTCCGGCAGACGCTCCAGAATGCGCCCGATGGCAGGTAGCGCGGTTTCGTCACCCGCAAGCAGATACCACTTCGCATCGCCCGCATCGCCACCGCCCGGCCCCCCGTCATCCCGACAATATCGCCCGGCTTGGCGCTGACAGCCCAGCCGGAACCCGGCGCGTCGCAATCATCGCCATGGACGACCATATCGATATCCACCCAGCCGGCTACGCTATCGATGTTGCGGATCGTATAGACACGTGTGGCAAGCTTGGCTTCGCCATCCGGCCAGACAGGACGGCCATCTTCGCCGGTTGTGGGCCATTGCGGTTTAGCAAGACCTTCCGGCGGAAACAGCAGGCGGATATGAAGACCCAACTGCGAGAAGCGGAACAGGTTGTCGCCCTTCAGACGAATACGACGCATATGCGGCGTTACGTTCGATACTGCAACGACCTGCATCTCGCGGAAGTAAGGCAGCGGCAACCCGGCGGCCCCATCACCTTCCCAGATGATTTTCGGTTTGGCGCTGCCCTTGTCGAGAAATTCCAACACATGCTCTGCGATGGAATATTTCATATAGGCAAGACCGGTTTCGTCCTCGCTTTTGACGTCGACGCTAACCGTTTCATCATCCCATTGCACATCAGCCTGACCGAAGCTCAGCACCAGCTTGGCCGTGCTGCCCTGCCGATGCACGTCGGCATGCTCGACAAAATGATCGAGGAGCTGATTGACCACATGACCGGCATTTGTGAGCGCAAAGCGGGTATTGGCGTTGAGTTCGGACATGCCCCGTCCTCCTTTGGGAAACAATTTCCCCAGCCTTACCCGAATATAACATGACTATTCAAGTCATCATTTCGATTTGAACCCGCAATAAATTGTGACGGGCAGTGCCTGTCGCCAGACATCGAAAGAGCCAAGTGCACCCGCTTGTGCAACGCCAAGACGCGTCAATTCTCCGCCGAATTTCTCACGCCAGTTGAAAAGCAGCATCTCGCTTTGCAAGGTCACTGCATTCGCGACAAGCCTGCCACCCGGTTTCAGCGCGTTCCAGCAGGCTTCCAGAACGCCGTCATCCGTTACACCGCCGCCGATGAAGATCGCATCCGGCGCTTCCAGCCCTTCCAGTGCACAGGGCGCCCCGCCCTTGACCAACTGCAATCCGGGGACACCCAATGCCGCGCGATTTCGCTCGATCATCCCCTGCCGCTGTTCGTCCGCTTCTATGGCAATCGTGCGACATGAAGGATGAACACGCATCCATTCAATGCCGATCGATCCGCAACCGGCGCCGACATCCCAAAGCAATTGACGCGGCAATGGCTGCAATCGCGATAGAGTGACAGCACGAACGTCGCGCTTGGTCAGTTGTCCGTCATTCTCAAACGCTTCATCGGGCAGACCCGCGACGGGAGAAAACACGCGCGCATCCGGCGCAGCGACACATTCAATCGCCAGTACATTGAGATCGGCGCATCGCTCATGGGACCAGTTTTCGGCGGAACCCTGAACCCGGCCTTCCTTTGGCCCGCCAATATGTTCAAGCACCGTCATCAGGCTTTGGCCAAAACCTTTATCCGTGAGCATTGCCGCGGCTTTGGCTGGCGTCGAACCGTCGTTGCTGAGCACAAGAAATTTCTCGCCCGGCAAGATATGCGGAAACAGCAATTCGAACGGGCGACCGTGCACGCTAACAGACCGCACATCCTGAAGAGGCCAGCCCATGCGCGCAGCGGCGAGTGAAAGAGAGGACGGATAGGCAAGAACAAGCATTTCCTCCGGCGAGAAATGCCGGGACAAAGTCGCTCCCACACCAAAAAAACATTGGATCGCCGCTTGCCAGCACAACCACCGGCTGGCCGCGATACGCCTCAATCATCGCGAAAGCTTCGTCGAATGGATATGGCCGGGCCACGCGCTCGGCTTTGATATTGCCACACCAGAAAGCCCAGATGGCGCTTGCCGCCAAAAATGACCGCAGCAGAGTTGAGCGCTGCGAGCGCGGTTTTCCCAAGCCCATCCAGTCCATCTTCACCGATCCCGATCACTGTCAGCCAGCCTGCCATGCGCGATGCTCCTTTTCCCTGTTCGTATGGCGGGGCAGTAGCAAGTGCAAGCGGCAAGGCGTATAAGGCTGAAATGTCGAGCCAGCAAATCACTCAGTCGCGGCAAGCCCAACCCGACAGGCGCAACGCCTGCCCCGGTCTTTCGCGTATGGTTATGGCGGGGATGGGGCTATTGCCCGTATCAAACTGAGGCTCGGTCGCCTTTCTGCCGATCAGGCGCGTTCAATTGCAGCAATAGCCGAACGTTTCGATGCAGGCGCGATAGAGCTGTCGATCTGCTCCAATATCCAGTTGCGCGGTATTGCGCCTAGACATTGGGACGATGTTATCGCGGCACTTCACGAGGCTGGCCTTGGCGCCGACAATCCCGGCGCGGATGATATTCGCAACGTGTTGGTCAGCCCCACGGCTGGCATTGACCGGGGCCAGATATGCGACGTCACCGGACTGGCATCGTCTGTGCTGGACACGCTGCAGGCGAATGAGGCTTTTATGCCCTGTCGCCGAAATTCTCGCTGCAAATCGACGGTGGCGAAAACTGCGCGATGATTTCTCATCCGGGTGACATCTGGCTTTCGGCGATAGACGGCGAAACCTTTGCTTTTGGCCTTGCTTCGTCTCCCGACAGGGAAGCGCTGGGGGCTGTAGACGCACAACATGCCCTGCCCTTCATCGAAGCGATGCTGCATCGTTTTTACGCCATGGCAGTTTTGCGCGGATGAAACATCTGTTTGAAGCCATCCCAGCATCCAAGTTTGTGGCAGGTCTGAACCGGGAATTGTCGTTCCCGATTCATCCCGCAATCGGCTGGAAGCGCAAGGCACCGATGCCATTTTCGCATCTCGGCAACAACCAGCAGTCTGGCGGTTCATTTTATGTTGGCGCCATGCCGCTCCCGGGACGGCTGACACCGCAGCAACTAGCAGGTCTGGCAGACCTCTCCGACAGCGGAAGGCGTGAACTGCGCCTTACGCCGTGGCAAGGCGTTATCCTGCCTTATGTAGGCGAAACCCAGACTATCGACTTGACCGAAAGGCTCCGTTCGCTTGACCTTGAGACAACAGCCGAATCCCCACAGGCGCGGCTTCGTGCCTGTTCGGGATCAAATGGCTGCGTCTCCGCACTCGCCGACACACAGACAGACGGTAAAAGGCTAGCAACATATCTGGCGCCGGGAAAATCATCCGTGCATATCACGGGATGCGCCAAGTCATGCGCAGCACTTGCACCTTTGCCGCACACGCTTCTGGCGCGCTCGACAGGTCGCTACGATCTTTACGCGCAAGAGACGTTTCCGCAAGACGGGGCTGGACCATCGCGCTTTGGACGGCTATTGGCGACTGATATCACCATTGACGAAGCGGCGTGCCTTCTGAACGCCCGACACTGATTAGAGCGGTCACCATGACAGACTATATTCGCGATGGACAGGCCATTTACGACCGGTCCTTCGCCATCATTCGCGCCGAGGCCGATCTAAGCCGGATACCAGCCGATCTGGAAAAGCTTGCAGTCCGTGTCATTCATGCCTGCGGCATGGTGGATGTGGTCAATGACCTCGCTTTCTCGCAAGGCGCTGGCAAAGCCGGACGCGATGCTCTGCTCGCCGGTGCGCCCATTCTCTGTGATGCACGCATGGTGGCAGAGGGTATTACACGCTCTCGTCTGCCTGCCAATAATGAAGTCATCTGCACGCTGAACGACCCATCGGTTCCCGAGCTTGCAACGAAGATCGGCAATACCCGCTCAGCTGCAGCGCTCGACCTCTGGCTCCCGCATCTCGGCAACAGCATTGTTGCAATCGGCAATGCACCGACCGCCCTCTTCCGCCTGTTCGAATTGCTGGATGCTGGCGCGCCAAAACCTGCGCTCATCATCGGCATGCCGGTTGGCTTTGTCGGCGCGGCAGAATCCAAAGACGAACTCGCCACAAACAGCCGCGGTGTACCTTATGTGATTGTACGCGGAAGACGTGGTGGCAGCGCCATGACGGCAGCGGCAGTCAATGCGCTCGCGTCGGAGCGCGAATAATGACGGTAAAAGGCAGACTGTTTGGCCGGGCGTTGGTCCCGGCGATCCCGAACTGATAACGCTTAAAGCCCTGCGTCTCCTCAAAAGCGCACCGGTTGTGGCTTATCACGCAGCCAAGGGGAAGAAGGGCAATGCCCTTACAATAGTCGAGGAATATCTTTCAGCGGAACAGGTTCTGGTGCCGTTGATCTATCCAGTGACGACGGAAAAGCTTCCCGCGCATATGGATTACGAACAGATCGTCAGCGATTTCTACGGCGAGATAACGAGCACCATAGCGAGCCACCTCGATAACGGTCAGGATGTGGCCGTGATCGCGGAAGGTGATCCATTTTTCTATGGCTCGTTCATGTATATTCACGACCGGCTTGCGGACCAGTATGAAACGGAAGTCGTGCCCGGCGTCTGCTCCGTTCTTGGCGCTTCGGCTGTGCTGGGTGCGCCACTGGTCTATCGCAATCAGACATTGTCCGTCCTCTCCGGCGTCATGAGCGCAGAAGAACTGAAGCAGCGGCTCGCGGATACAGGCGCGGCGGCTATCATGAAGCTTGGCAAAACCTCGATAAGGTTCGCGCTGTGCTGGGCGAGCTCGGTCTCATGGACCGTGCGCTCTATGTCGAGCGCGCCACCATGGCCAATCAGCGCATTGTGCCGCTTGCCGAAGTCGACGGTAACGACTGTCCTTATTTTTCAATCATTCTCGTTCCGGGCAAAAATGGAACGGCGCGTGATTCCCGCAATTCTGGTTCTTGGAGAAGCGGCGGTTCCTGCCGCGCGGCGGATCGCATCGGTGCTGGAACGCGCCGAAATGCGCGGCCTCCAGAACCGTGTTGCGTCGCTGGATGAAACCTTCGTGCATTTCGGCGATGCGGTCAGGTCGCTTTATGAGGAGGGCCGCCCCATCATCGCGCTTTGCGCAGCCGGTATCGTCATCCGGGCGCTGGCACCCTTGCTGCAGAACAAGCGCGTCGAACCGCCGGTTCTTGCCGTGGCCGAAGATGGAAGCGCAGTTGTGCCGCTTCTGGGTGGTCTCTCCGGTGTCAATGACATGGCTCAGCAGATTGCGGCAGCACTTGAGGTTGCGCCTGCCATAACCACGTCCGGCGAACTGCGGTTCGGAATCAATCTGCTGCACCCGCCTGCCGAACTGACCCTTGCCAATCCTGAAGACGCGAAAAATTTCACGTCGAACCTGCTTGCGGGACAGAAGGTGCAGCTTGACGGAAAATCACGCTGGCTTGTAGATTCCAAACTGCCTTTCGCCAATGACGGTGCGCTGACGATCAGCATAACGCCCCACATCCGCACGCCCCAGCCAGACGAGCTGATTTATCACCCTCGCAGTGTGGCGATTGGCATCGATAGGGTCAGCGAGAACATTCAGAACGATATTGAAGATGCTCTCGCCAATGCAGGCATTGCCCCAGCGTCGCTGGCATTGCTTCTCGCCCACGAAAAAAGACTGCACTTCGCCGCGGCTCCAAGAGGCTGCGGCGAAAATTGGTGTTCCGCTGCGCTATGTGGCGAATGCAACCGATGTTCGTGAACTCGTTCTTCATTCGGTGGAACAGCCGGTTCAACTGATGGAGAGCTTGGGGCTTGCCATTGCCGTGGCTGCCACCCCGGCAGATGTCCTGTTTGTCGGTCGAAAACGTGGCAAGCTGGTCGTTATCGGCCTTGGGCCCGGATCACGAGAGCTAATGACGCCTGCCGTTCAGCACGAACTGGAACAGGCCGAAGACATTCTCGGCTATGAGACCTATGTGCGGATGGCGGAAGAAAACCTTCGTCCTTTCCGCGCCGATCAGATCGTTCATATGACTGATAATCGGGAAGAAATGCAGCGGGCGCGTCATGCATTCGAACTCGCTGCTTCCGGGCGACATGTCGCCATGGTTTCTTCGGGAGATCCCGGTGTCTTCGCCATGGCTGCGGCAGTCGTGGAGGCGCTTCACGAAACGGAAAATGCGGCATGGCACGGCGTGGAGCTCGTCATCCAGCCCGGCATTTCCGCTGCAATGGCCGCCCGCATCGCGGATCGGAGCGCCGCTCGGACACGACTTCTGCATCATTTCACTGTCGGACAATCTGAAACCCCGGGAAATTATCGAGAAGCGCCTTGCGCTTGCCGCCGAAGCCGATCTCGCCATGGCGTTCTACAATCCCATCTCCAAGGCACGTCCGCATCAGCTTGGTCGCGCGCTTGAAATCCTGCGGCAATATCGGTCTCCCGAAACGCCTGTTGTCCTTGGGCGCGACATAGGCAGACCGGCTGAGACTACACGGACAACCACACTCGGCGCACTGACACCAGATGATGTCGATATGCGAACCGTTGTGATTGTCGGCTCGTCCCACACGCAAGTTTTTGCGAAATCTGATGGCAGGGAGTGGGTTTATACACCGCGCTGGTACGGTGAAAAGCCAGAGAAATGACAAAAAAAGGCAGGGAAAACCCTGCCTTTTTCATGTGTTATCCCTGATTGTTGAATCAGTTCTTCTTCGCCTTAGCCTTTTTCGGCTGGGGCGGCGGCGGCTGCATCGGCCTTGGCTGCTGCCGCTTCAGCTGCAACCTGATCGGCGCTCTTCGGCGACGTATCGATAACAGCGCGCACACCGCCCTTGGCGGTCAGCTGGCAAACAGCGGTACGCAGATCGACCTTGAGATCGACATCGGTGCCGCCTGCTGCACCCGGACGGGAGTTGATGGCAGAGATAGCGTGTTCCGGTAGGAAATACTTGTTGGCAGCGGCAGTGATGCAAGGCTGCGCGAGCGCCGGATCGACATAAGCTGTCGGCGTGAAGCGAGGCATCGAAATCGTCGGCGCGCTGATCGGGGCATCGGTCTTGCCCGGCGTCGCCGTCGTGGTTGGTACAGTCGTCGTGCAGGCAGCGGCAAGCGGGGCCAACATGGCAATGGCTAGAAAACGGGCTCCGGTGCGGGCGCGTCCGTACATGATCTACCTCATAGGATCTGCTGAGTAGGTAAAATTTTAAGTTCGATAACTATTCGGTTTTGCTCGATTGTCGAGTGGCAGGAAGGTCACATTGCCAGAATTTCGATTCGCATCCACAGTCTGGCATCACTGTTTTGCTAGAATCCAGTTCAGCATCTCGCGCCAGTCGGACATGCGGATCGGCGTGCCGTGATTACCACTTTCGAAACGCCGGAACTGGACCGGATAACCCGGCGCGCGCTTGCGTATCTCGCGATAGAAGGCTTCCTGCTTGTCGATTGCAAAAACCGGATCACGGCTGCCATGTCCGAAGAAGATCGGCACACGTTTCTTGAATGCGGGTGACTTGAAAAATCCGTCATCCCAAAGCGAGCCGAGCAGAATAAGGCCTGCGAGCTGGTTCCCCGCCTTTTCATTAGCCGCTATGCGCCAGCATAGTGTTCCGCCTTGCGAGCCGCAGGACAGGATCAACGGAGCGCTCGGTGATGATGCCTTGGCTGCTTCGATCAATCCGGCAATCTGCGCCTCACCCGCATCGGCAAAATCCTTGAAATCCGGCGAGATATAGAGACCGCCATTCAGTGCCGCGAGATTCTTCACACGGTTGAAATTGCCGCCAAAGGTAAAATCATTCATACCTTGCAGGCGATTACCGCCCCTACCATGCAGGTAGATGACGATAAAGGACGCGCCTTCGCGCTTGCCTGCTGTCATGGCCTTCACCGGCCCGGCAGCAGTCTGAAAGGTAACGTCCTTCTGGTAAGCGCGCGCGCCTTCAGCGAGACATAGACATCTTTCACGCGCTTTTCAGGCACCGCATCGCGCCCGTTGATATCGCGCATCTCGTTGTAATCGATAACCTTGTAATCACCATTGTCAGCGCTGCTGAGAATGCCGGGATAGGCGAAATAATCATCCTTGTATGGCGGCAAAGACGCTGCCCCCGATGCCATCACAGTCGAAAACAGAAACAATGCCCCAAACAGGCCACCTATTCCATACTTCAACATTCTATGGCTCATCGGATTACAGCTCCAGCGTATGATAGCGCCTGTTGAGATAGACCAGCGCCTCGTCCTCGGATTTGGACCGCAGGCCCACGACTTCCCCGAAAAGGACGTGATGCGTGGAGTGATCCTGCACGCTGACCACCCGGCAATCGAAAGCAGCAAGTGCACCCTGCAATATGGGTGCTCCGGTCACCTGAACATCCCAGCGCGCCAGTTCGAACCGCTCATCACGGGTCAGGCCGATACGGCCCGAAAAAGCGTCTGCGAGCTGTTGGTGCGCCCCCGCGAGCGTGTTGACGGCGAACACGCCGTTTTCGATGAACAGCCGGTTTTCTTCATGAATCTTTTGCAGGCAAATCAGGATCGTCGGCGGATTATCCGAAACCGAACAGGCCGCCGTCAGCGTCAGACCACGCCTTCCCGCACTACCGGCAGTCGTGACGATCTGTACTGCGCCGGCGTAATGACTCATGGCATCCCGATAGGACTTGGATTCCACCGAAGCTGCACTTGAAATGATGTTCTTAATCGTTTGCACGTCCAACAGAATCCGTCTCGCCCTATGGCATGTTATCTGAAGCCAGCTACCCCGGTAACAAGCCCGCATAACGAGCCCAAATAAGGGCCCCACATAACGGGCATTGCACAAAGGCCGTGAAACAGCTACCCACTTTTCGTTGAAAATGCCACGAATTGTTTAATGAAGACGGATCACGTGATCGAGCTTGGGAAACGTCCGACCGCAGTACTGACAAGTATCATCCTTACACTGCTGACCAGTTCAGTACTGGCACAGGCGGAGGATATGCGCGTCGGGCTCGCAGCACCGCTGTCCGGAACGTTCGCTCCATTGGGCAATCAGCTGGCGGAAGGCGCTCGTGTAGCCGCCACTGCAAAAGGCGCAGAACTCGTTATTTTCGATGATCGCTGCGATGCTGAAGGCGGCAAAGGAAGCCGCAGAACGCTTCGTCAAGGAAAACGTCCGGGTCGTCACCGGCTTTCTGTGCCCGGAAGCGCTTGAAGCAGCACTTCCGGTTCTCGCAGCCAGCAACATACCTGTGTTGTGACATCAGGCGTCAGCGAAGCCACGCTAACTGAAAGACGTGCGCCCGCGCCGATGGCGGTATTCCGTCTCGCAACCGGTCTAGACAAGGAAACGCAGGCAACCGGGAGCTTCCTTGGCAGCCTTTGGCGCGCGCAATCTTTTGCAATCATCGATGATGGCACCATCGAAGGACGTGAACGAGCTGCACGCGTTTTAGCCAGCCTTAAAGAGCAGCAACTACAGCCGGTTTTCACAGACACCTACCGACCGGGTCTCGATAACCAGAATGCTCTGGTCGCCCGGTTGCGGCGCGCAGGCGCTACCCATGTTTATGTCGGCGGTGAGCGCGACGATATCGCCGCTATAGGCGCAAGCGCTGCCGCGCTCAACTATTCCCTGACGATTGCTGGCGGCAGCCTTCTTGACGCAGCACCCGGCACACAGCCCTTAAGTCAAGGCACGTTGATGATTGCCCCGCTCCGTCCGCAGGAACTCTCGACGGCAAAGCCAGCAATCGATGCATTGCGTCAGGCCGGGAAACTTGCAGACGCCTATGCAATCATTGGTTATGCCAGTGCGGAAATCCCTGCGGATGTGATCAAGCGTGCCGACGAGCAGAAGCTGCCGATTATCGACACACTCCGCAATAATTCCTTTGAAACCGTTCTCGGCTCGATCAAGTTCGATGGCAATGGTGTCCGAACCGACAACCCGAACCGCCTGCAGCGGTTCGATGGCAAGCGGTTCGTGCTAGCCGACAAGTAGCCCAATCAGGCTCGCAGCAATCACCAGTCCGGTCATCAGGCTCATCGTCGACCAGAAAAGATGAAGCGCGGCATCGATATCATCAGCGTTGGCGTCGCGCTTGCCGGATGCATTCAGCATCGGCCCTTCGACTTTCTCCGCCCCATATTGGCGCGGACCGGCAAGCGCCAGCCCCAGCCCGCCTGCAAAAGCCGATTCCGGCCAGCCAGCATTGGGCGAGCGATGCAGACGTGCATCACGGCGCATGGCGGAAAACGCTTCTTTCCCTGAAAGCCTGTCTTTCGTGATCGCGGTGGCAAGGGAGGCGAGCAGTCCGGTCAGTCTGGCTGGGATATAATTAGCGACATCGTCCAGCTTTGCGGCAAAACGACCAAAGTCACGATAGCGATCATTCAGATGGCCGATCATGGAATCAGCGGTATTGATCAGCTTGTAGGCGAACAAACCGGGTAGCCCACCGACCAGAAACCAGAACGCAGGTGCAACGATACCATCTGAAGCGTTTTCCGCGAGGCTTTCTATCGCTGCACGACTGACACCGCCTTCATCGAGATGTTCGGGATTGCGCCCGACGATCATCGACACAGCCCGACGACCGCCTTCGATCCCTTCCTCACGCAATGCCAGTGCGACCGCCTGCACATGATCGGCAAGGCTTTTCTGTGCAAGCAGCACCGTCACGATCAGGATTTCGGCAACTGCACCGGCAGTCCCGGCGAAGGGTAACGAGAGTTCAAGGATGAGCCCCAGAACCACACAGGCCATCACCAGCCCGACCGTCAGCCACATGCCGTTTCGGCGAAGCACCGAGGCAGAGAGATTGCGATTGTTCCAGCGCTTTTCGCCCCACGAAATTGCTTTCCCGAACAGGACGACGGGGTGCGGCACCTTCTGCCATAGCTGCGGCGGGTCGCCGACAAAGCGATCCAGAAGAAGCGCCAGCGAAAGAATAATCAGCTTTATTTCCATGAGCTTGACCAGAAAAACTGAATCAAAATTTCAACGCCTTTTCGAACCGCGCAAGCGCCACATCATCCAAAGGCAAACCAATGCGCAACCAGCGCGGGGCGTAATCGAACTTCCGGATCAGAATATGTCTCTCGCACAATCTGGTGTAAATCCCGATTGCACCCACGTGTTCGACGAGAGAAAACAACGCCGTGCCGCCAATTTCCCTCAGACCGCTTTTGTCCAGAACAGCCGACAATTCCGCCCGCCGCAGATCAATACGTGTGCGATAATCCGCAAGCGTTCCGGCATCGCTGAAAGCATGATTGGCGATTGCCAGTGCTGGGCCAGAAACCGCCCATGGTCCAAGCCGCCGCTCCAACGCTTCAACAAAACGACCGCCTGTAATTGCAAAGCCCAGACGAACGCCAGCAAGCCCGAAAAAACTTGCCGAAGGATTTCAGCACGATCATCGGTGCATCTTCTGCATTTGCCGCAATGCTGACGGCCTCATGCGCGTCGGTGAACGCCTCATCAACAACCAGAAAGCCCCCGCGAGCACCGAGTTTCTGTGCAAGTTGCAGGAGAGCCTCTTTCGAAATCACGCGACCGTCTGGATTGTTCGGATTAACGATGACTGCCGCTGTTGCCTCACTCGGAATTTCATCAAGCGTCACACATTGCACAACCTTCCAGCCGGAAGCGGCGAACGAGGCAGCGTGTTCCTGATAGGTCGGCCCGAGGATGGCTACCGTCGACGGCGCGATCAGCGTTGGAACGAGCTGGATCAAAGCCTGCGTGCCCGGCGCTGCAACGATCGGTGCTTTCTCGTTCAGCCGATAATAGCTGCGGGCCAGTCGCAACGTTTCCTGTAACAATCCTTCATCAGGCAGACGGTTCCAGATTTCAGGTGTCAGTTCGGGAAGCGGAAAATGCTCTGGATTGATGCCCGTCGAAAGGTCGAGCCAGTCTTGCGGCCTGCCACCAAAACGCGCGACGGCCTTGTCGAGCGCGCCGCCATGCTCGATTTCTGCACTCAAGCTTTCTCTCCGCAAAAATCGATGACATGCATGAACGAGCCTGAAACGGAGCCGACTCTCAGGCCTGCCTCGCCAACATCGTCGCCGACAGCATCACGCACACGGAAAAGACGATCAGCCTTTCCTTCACGCACGATACTGGCATAGTGAAACTCATGCGCCTTCAATGTCTCGGTCCAAGGCGCACCTGCAAGCGGTTCCAGCATGCGGTAGCCGAGATGCAGCTTTCTTTTGCAAAGCTCGTTTCGAGCGGCAGAAGATCCAGCATCGGGTGTGTGACACCCTCTGCATCCCGCAAGCTTTCGCCGAGAACCATGTAGCCGCCACATTCGCCGTAAACTGTTACCCCACGGGCTGCAGCTTCGCGTATGCCCGCCTGAAAACGTCCTGCCTGCGCCAAACGCCCTGCATGCAATTCAGGATAGCCGCCCGGCAGATAGATTGCATCGGCATCCTGTCTCGGAGACTCATCGCCGAGCGGTGAGAAGAATGAAATCTCCCCCCCCCTCGCCTGCGCCAGCCTTCAAACAAATGCGCATAGGCAAAGGCAAATGCGTCATCGCGGGCAACGGCAATGTGGTTGCCCAGCGGCTTCAGGCGCGGGACATTGGCCATCGCATCGAAGCGCTTCGGTCGCGACCAGATCGTCTGCAGCGCGTCCAGATCGATATGCGTTTCCATCGCATCTGCAGCGTGTTCGAGAAAGCTCTCAAGATCGGAGTGCTCGCCCGCCTGCACCAGCCCCGTGTGCCTTTCCGGTAAGGAAAGAGCAGTATCGCGGGGCAATGCACCAAGAACCGGAATACGGAGCGGCTCCAATGCGCCACGCAACATAGCCTCATGCCGGGAGCTACCAACGCGATTGAGGATGATTCCCGCAATCAGCACATCCTTGCGAAACTGGCTGAAACCCCAGACAAGAGCGGCAATGGAATGTGATTGCCGGGCACAATCCACCACCAGCACCACCGGCAGATCGAGAAGCCGGGCAAGAGCGGCAGATGAACCCTTGCCGTCCATCGCTCCGTCAAAGAGCCCCATCATGCCCTCGGCAACCAATAGCTTGGCACCACTTTCCGTCATGCGGGAGGACAGTGCACTGATAAGTTCAGGGCGCATCGCCCAAGGGTCCAGATTGAAGCAATCCACCCCGCTTGCAGCCTTGTGGTAGGCGGGGTCGATATAGTCGGGACCGGCCTTGACCGGCGCAAGCGCTTCTCCCCGCCGTTTCAGGGCGCGCAGCAAACCCAGCGTTACCGTTGTCTTGCCAGACCCGGAAGCCGGCGCTGCTATCATGAACCCCTTCATGCGCTTCTCACTCCCTCATTTTGATTTCGTCTGGCAAGCGGATCGCTGGACAGGATTTTACCGTTCAACGCACCCATCCAATCCAGCCCGGCGCGCAGACGAACCACTTCACCTACGACCACAATGGCAGGCGGGTTCAGCCCCGCCGCTTCAACATCTTTGCAGCCCGCGCCAATGTCGTTTCAAGCACGGTCTGCTTGGGGAGGCTTGCATTGCACACGAAGGCGACAGGCTCATCCGGCGAACGCCCAGCCTCGATCAGCCGCCCGGCGATAAGGTCTATATGTTTCATCGCCATATACATGACGATAACCGGCGCAGACTTGGCGATCCCAGTCCAGTTGATCCCGTCAGGCATCGAGCCGCTGGCATCGTGACCGGTCAGAAAGGTCACCGATTGATTGATATCGCGATGGGTAGCGGCAATACCCGCATAGGCGAGGCCGCCAATTCCGGCAGTCACTCCGGGAACGATGCGAAACGGAACGCCATGCTCCACCAAGGTCAGCGCCTCTTCTGCTCCCCGTCCGAATACGAACGGATCACCGCCTTTCAGGCGCAGCACCTTCTTTCCCGATTTTGCAAGTTCAACAAGCCGCAGGGATATATCACGCTGTTTTGGCGAAGGCTTGCCGCCGCGCTTGCCTGCATATTCCAGAGCGGCATCCGCATTCTTGAGAGACAGGCAGGCATCATCCACCAGCGCGTCGTAAACGATGACATCTGCCTGCTGTAAGGCGTTGACAGCGTGAAGCGTCAAAAGACCGGGATCGCCCGGCCCGGCCCCAACGAGCCAGACATGGCCGGGTTCCATCGCAGGCAAGGTCACTTTGCTCCTCGCAATGACACATGCAGCCGTTTCTTCAGCCTTGTTCATTTTCATCAACCACTATTCTATCTGGCGGCACAGCTATCAGATACATTATAAGGCGTCCATGAATGACGAAACCGCTCCAACGAATAAAAGTCAGGAAAAGCCGAGCTCCGCCGCGGCTGGACCACGGGCGCCTGCGCAACCGCTGCCACCAAGGCCGCATTGACGGCGCTTATTACCGGTGAATTTCCTGATCCCGTCGGTATAATTCTGCCCAAGGGGAAGTACCCTATTTCCAGCTCGCCTATGAAGGGCTGGGCGATGGCTATGCGATGGCAGGCATCATCAAGGATGCCGGCGACGATCCCGACGTGACCCATGGTGCCACGATCATCTCGACCGTATTCCCGGCCCCACCCGGAACCGGCGTCGTCTTTCGTGCAGGTGAAGGCGTTGGCACAGTTACGCGGCTCGGCTTGCAGATTCCTCCGGGTGAAGCCGCCATCAATCCGGTCCCGCGTCGTATGATGACCGAAATCTGCGAGCAGATTTGCGCCGAATACGGCCTGCCCGCGGATATCGTCATTACGATATCGGTGCCCGGCGGCGAAGAGATTGCCAAAAAGACATGGAACCCGCGTCTCGGTATTATCGGCGGTATTTCCATTCTCGGCACCACTGGTGTGGTCCACCCGTTTTCCTGTTCAGCCCGGATACATTCGATCCATCGCGGCATCGACGTCGCACGCGCAGCCGGGCAGAAACATGTCCTCGGCGCGACAGGTTCGACGTCCGAGGATGCTGCGCAGGCGCTCTATGATCTGCCCGATTTTGCCATTCTCGACATGGGCGACTTCGCTGGCGGTGTGCTCAAATATCTGCGCGAGCATCCTATCGACAAACTTACGATCGCAGGCGGTTTCGCCAAGCTGACGAAGCTTGCGCAGGGTGCGCTCGACCTCCATTCTTCACGGTCGCAAGTGGACAAGAGTTTCCTTTGGACCATCGCCGAAAAGGCTGGCGCGCCGGAAAGCATGAAGGATCAGATTCTCTTTGCGAACACTGCGCTGGAAGTGCTTGAACTGACTCAATCAATCGGCCTCGACATGGCCACGCCAATTGCGCTCAAGGCGAAGGAAACCGCGCTCGAAACCCTTCGCGGCGCGCCGGTCGCGGTCGAGATTATCGTAACTGATCGCAGTGGGAATATCCTTGCGCGCGTCTGACCCCAAGATACTCATTCTCGGCGGAACGACCGAGGCTGCGACACTTGCAACGGCCTTCGCAGGGCTGCCCGTCAATGCCATTACCTCGCTTGCCGGGCGTACCAGCAATCCAGCCAAACTGACCGGAACGGTTCGAAGCGGTGGCTTCGGAGGTGTTGATGGTCTTGCTGCCTATCTCGACGAAGAACGGATAGACCTCATCATTGATGCGACCCATCCCTATGCAGCACGCATCTCGCAAAATACGGTTCAGGCGGCAGGCAAGCGCGGTATACCATTGGTGAGGCTGGAGCGCCCCGCACGGGAGGAAAAGCCGGGCGACCGCTGGATCAATATTTCCGATGAAGCCGAAGCAGTAAATGCTATCCCATCCGGTGAGCGTGTATTTCTGGCGCTCGGTCGCCAGCACATCGCGCCTTTCGCGGAGCGCGCTGATGTTCATTTCGTCATCCGCATGATCGATCCACCGGATGTGGCACTACCACAGGATTGCGAAATCGTTCTGGCGAGACCCGGCGATTACGCTGCGGAGAAGCGTTTTCTGGAAGGCCGCAGGATCGGGCTGATCGTCAGCCGCAACTCGGGCGGCACCATTTCCTATGCAAAAATCGAGGCTGCCCGTGCACTGGGACTTCCGGTCATGATGATTTCCCGTCCACCGGTTGCGGCCAGAAACGTTGTCACTTCACCAGAAGATGCAATCATATTCGCCCGCAAAGCACTAGGTTTTTGAACGCGCCGCGTGGCTGTGTGCTTCATGGTAAAGCGCTGAATCGCGAAAGCTTTTAGGGTCCAGTCCGCGCCCGACAAAAATCATTGCCGTACGTTTCAACCCGAATGCAGCTACCTTCTCCGCTATGTCTGACAGCGTACCGCGTAGAATTTGTTCATCAGGCCATCCAACGCGATAGGCGATAACCACCGGGCAATCGGCACCGTAAAGAGGTGTCAGCTCGGCCTCGATTTTGTTGAGGTTCCGGATGGAAAGATGGATCACCAGCGTCGCACCCGACCGCCCGAGTGTGGTAAGGTCTTCGCCTTCAGGCATAGCAGACGATTTCATCGAGGTACGGGTCAGGATGATTGTCTGATTGACCTCGGGAATGGTCAGTTCCTGCTTCATGGCAGCGGCAGCGGCTGCAAAAGCTGGCACCCCCGGCGTCACATCATATGGAATGCCTAGACTGTCCAGCCGACGCATCTGTTCGGCCATAGCGCCATAAATCGACGGGTCGCCCGAATGCACTCGCGCAACGTCGAGGCCTTGCACATGTGCTGCTTCCATCTCAGCGATAATCTCGTCCAGCGTTAGCGATGAACTGTCGACCAGACGCACATCCTTCGGTGCTCCGGCAACAACCTCCTTCGGCACCAGCGAGCCCGCATAGACGCAGACAGGACATTGCTCGATGAGGCGCAGACCGCGCACGGTGATAAGGTCCGCCGCGCCGGGGCCGGCTCCAATGAAATGAACAGTCACGATTTCCCCTTCCTGAACTGCGGACATGACTTTCCGTGATGTCGAAAGTCAATCCGTTTCCGGCAAAAGCTCTTCGATATCGTTGAAGATCGACTGCCATTCCTCATCCGTCAGTTCGAAGAAATTGAAGCTGCGCAACAGGAATGCACCTTCATTGGCTATGAAGGCCAGCCGAGTCCTGCGCCCTTCCGGTGTGGAGACGTCAAGCCCATCCCATTGCTTGCGATACCAGAGACGGGTTTCATCCAGATGTTCGGTGTTGGGAATGAGACTGGTCATCATGGCCGCAAAGCGCGAGTCGTCTTCGGCATCGCTTTCGCGGGTCACGCGAATATGGGCGGCGATATGAGAAAGCGCGTCCATGCGGCCTTGCTTTTTCTTGTCGACCTGTGCGTCGAAACGATCGCCCCACCGCCCGATCATCGCTTTCAAAGCCCGTCCTTATTGCCGAAGCAATACTGAACGCCCCTTTGGTCACACCAGAAGCCTGTGCGACGGCATCCATGGTGAGGGCCGCCAGCCCACCTTCGGCGACGAGCTTTTCAGCCATATCGAGCACATGGTCACGGTCGATTGAGCGCGGCCTGCCTATTCTGTGCAAATTTTCACTTTCCATACAGACGGATTTATATTAAGTGAGCCCTCCTCGCAAGTTTGAATACAAGCGTATTGAAAAGGTGCTATCAATGTTGCCGAAAAATCGCTGGCTGGTTCTGACCATTGTTTCCAGCGCATTGTTTCTGATCGTCGTGGACATGACGGTGCTTTATACGGCGCTACCCCGCCTCACCCACGATCTCGCGGCCAGCGCTTCCGAAAAGCTCTGGATCATGAACATCTATCCGCTCGTCGTTGCAGGACTCCTGCCCGGCCTAGGCACGCTTGGCGACAAGGTCGGCCACAAGCGCATGTTCATGTCTGGACTCGCAGTCTTCGGGCTTGCCTCATTCTGCGCGGCCTACTCGCCAAACCCGGAATTCCTTATTGCCGCTCGCGCATTTCTCGCTTGCGGCGCAGCCATGATGATGCCCGCAACGCTCTCCATCATTCGGTTGACGTTCACCGATGACAAGGAGCGCTCGCTTGCAATCGGCATCTGGGCGGCTATTGCATCAGGCGGTGCCGCCATCGGCCCTGTGGCAGGCGGCGTTCTGCTGGAATATTTCTGGTGGGGATCGGTCTTCCTTATCAACGTACCCGTCGTACTGGTTGCGCTGTCACTCTCCGTCTTCACTTGAAAATCGTCCGCTCGGCTCCGGGCGCAAATGGGATTTGATCGGTTCGATCCAGATTATGGTTGGATTGATTGCACTCACCTATGCCGTGAAGGAACTCGCAAAGCGCGATGCATCCATGACCGTATTTGCAGCCGCGCTGGCAATCGGGTTGGTCGCATCATTCATCTTCGTGCGCAGGCAGCTCGCAAGCGAAGCACCGCTGATCGACTTCTCTCTGTTCAACAACAAGCTGTTTTCGATGGGTGTTTTCGCAGCTCTGGTGGCTTCCGGTTCAATGACGGGGATGGAACTCGTCTTCAGCCAGCGCATGCAGCTGATCGAAGGCATGTCACCCTTGCATGCCGGATTATCAATCTTGCCTATTCCTCTGGCCGCTTTCGTTTGCAGGGCCGCTCGCTGGCATCATGCTGCCGCGCCTTGGTACCGGCAAGCTTCTGTGGTCGTCGCTGGGGATCACAGCACTTGGCGTTATTGTCTACATTCTGACTTACAAGACTTCGGCCTCGTTCTATCTGGTCGGGCTTGCGATTCTCGGCTTCGGCGTGGGAGCTGCCATGACAGGTGCATCGTCGGCGATCATGACCAATGCACCGGTTGAAAAGGCAGGCATGGCAGCTTCCGTTGAAGAAGTTTCCTTTGAACTCGGCAACGCTCTCGGTGTCACGGTTTTCGGAAGCATTCTGTCCGTATTTACACACGGCAAGCCTTGTGATCCCTGAAGGCGCAGGTATCCCCGCAATCGTGCGCGATAGTCTGGACGAAGCGCTTCTGGCAGCTCAATCCCTACCGCCAGCAGATGCACAAACTCTGACGGCGCTGGCATCGGCGGCTTTTGAGAGTGCTTATGTTGCCGTCATCACAGCGACCGCAACTCTGCTTTCGATCGCTACGCTCGTGGCCTACATTATTCAGCGACGTAAGACTGTTACCGCATAATCCGAAGTCGGGACCGGGCGACAGCCAATGCGGCAGTTGCCCGGCCTGATACGGTTTTTCGACCACAAGAAAGCCATTCGGACCGGTGGCAGCAAGCGCAGCCGCTTCAGCGACACCACGACATCCAACTGCCTCCAGAACAGTCTCCGATGGGTTTTCGAGACGCGGAGTTTCCTTTTCCAGCCGCTCGGCATCGAAGAAACAAAGCGCACATTCATAGTGCGCTGCAAGCTCGTTCCATGCGAGCTCGCCACACTGGTACTCAAAGTTGCGATAGCGTCAGGCCGCGAACAGCAGCCTTGTGACAACACCTGATCGGCCAAAGCCAAAAGCTCGTCGAATGTCACGCCGGACGAACCGCCCATGCCGAGGACTGTGCTGTAGTTTCTAGAACCCACAGGGGAGACGACTGGCGTGCTTTGTGCAGCTCTTCCGGCTTGACGCCGAGTGTATCGGCAATGCGCTGGATCATCGTTGCCTCGGAACGGTCAAGCCGGTGATCGGAACAGGCAATCTTTACGAGGTCACTAAGCAGCGCCAAACGGCGATCCGGTGCCATCTCGGCCAGCATGTTAGCTGCTTGCTTGGTCGTCGTCTCGTAGGCGAAATCCTTAAGATACTCGGCCACTTCCGGAAGCTCTTCCGGCGGAATGCCGAAATTCCTTTCGGCAATTTCCTTGAACGCCGCTATTTCAGCAGGATGCTGGTCGCCATCGGCAAACACCACATGCAACAGCAAAAGCAGTTCAGAAGCGAGCGCCGGATCATCGGCCACGCGCTGCACGGCGCTCTTCTTGCTGAGAAAAGCGGTAATCCGCTCAAAGATGCTCTCGCTCATGGAACCCCTCAAAACTTTCAGCCTGAATATAATGAATAGCGCCGGATGCACCGGAAAACAATCTCGCTCAACGCACTGGCTTTCTTCGGAGATTATCCTTGTCCGACTAGCGTTAGGAAAGCAGCTGCTCTATGTTGCGCCCACCTCTCCCTTGGGCTTCCCCGATGCTTGAATTTTTCGATACGCTTACCCTGCTCCTGACGGCTGCGGCATTCATCGCCGGGATCATCGATTCCATCGCCGGTGGTGGCGGAATGATTACAATCCCCGCCTTGCTACTGGCCGGAATTCCACCCGTTGAAGCACTTTTTGGCACGAACAAGCTGCAAGGCTTGTTCGGCTCGTCATCGGCAACCATCGCCTATGCGCGCAAAGGGCATGTAAACATCAAGGAACAGTGGCCTGAAGCACTTGCATCGCTCATCGGGTCAGTGTTCGGCGCTTTGCTCGCAACGGTTCTGCCGGTCGACATCATGCGTGCAGCGCTGCCAATCCTCCTCATCGCGATTGCACTGTACTTTTGCCATCAAGCCGAGCCTTGGCGATGTTGATCGTGCGCGACGTATCGGCCCGTTTCTTTTCGGCGTAACACTCGTTCCGCTGATCGGTTTTATGATGGCCTTTTCGGTCCGGGACCGGCTCGTTCTTCATGCTCGCTTTCGTGGCGCTGGCCGGTTTCGGTGTGCTGAAAGCCACCGCACACACGAAGCTTCTCAACTGTGCGTCCAATGTCGGCGGCTTTGCAACCTTTGCCGCTGTCGGCGTCATCAACTGGAAGATCGGTATCTGTATGGGCGTCGCCCAGTTTATCGGCGCACAGATTGGCGCAAGCCTCGCCATGAAGGTCGGCTCACGCATTATCAAACCGCTTTTGATCGTTGTCAGCCCGGCGCTGGCAGTTCGCCTTTTGATGGACGGAACCAATCCGCTGCGCCAGTGGGTTGGCTTTTAAATCCGAAGCGCTACCAGCACTACACCGCAGCCGATAAGCAGAATGCCGAACCAGTTGAGGGTGGACATGCGCTCGCCAAGGAATGCCGCACCGAACAGTGCCACCAGCACAACCGACAATTTATCAATCGGCGCGACGCGCGATGCATCCCCGATCTGCAAGGCCCGGAAATAGGCAAGCCACGAAGCACCGGTCGCCAGACCTGAAAGCACCAGAAACAGCCACGACTTTCCGGAAATCTCGCCGGGTTTATGCCATTGGCCGGTAACGGTCAGGAACAGGCACAACGCGCCAATGATGACCAGTGTGCGCACGAGCGTGGCGAAATCAGAATTGATGCCCTGAATACCAACCTTGGCGAAGATGGCGGTCAATGCGGCAAACACCGCCGACATCAGTGCCCAGAATTGCCAGCTAGCAATCATCAAAACTCAATACCCTTCTGTGCCTTCACACCAGAGCGGAACGGATGCTTTATCATTTCCATCTCCGTCACGAGGTCGGCCGCTTCAATCAGCTCATCCTTGGCATTGCGACCGGTAATGATGACATGCTTCATCTCCGGCTTGGCTTCGAGAACCTCGATCACTTCCTCGACCGGCAGATAATCGTAGCGAAGCACAATATTCAGCTCATCACAGAGCACCATATCGTAACTTTCATCCAATATCATGGCTTTTGGCTTGTTCCCATGCCCCACGCGCCATGGCGATATCTCGCGTCCGGTCCTGAGTCTCCCGGGTAAAGCCTTCGCCTAGCGCTGAAATAGTCACCTGTTCGGGGAACTTTTCGAGCACCCAGCGCTCACCCGTGTCCCACGAGCCTTTGACGAACTGCACGACGCCGATTTTCATTCCGTGACCCAGCGCACGGAAAACCATCCCAAAACCGGCCGTCGACTTGCCCTTGCCTTTACCGGTATGGACGATCACCAGCCCTTTTTCTTCAGTCTTTGTCGCCTGAATCTTGTCGCGGGCAGCTTTCTTCTTGCGCATCTTGTCCGCATGGCGTGCATTCAGTTCCTCTTCCGTCATCGAAAGAAGTTTTTCCGATTTCTCAGCCATTTACCGCCCTTTCCGGATTCAATTTTTGAAGATTTGAACTCAATGTTTCCAGCTCGAACCGCGCAGAGTTGGAGCGAGGCGCCCAGAAGCCGCGCAAGATAGCATCGTTGAGTTTCGCTGCCGTCTCGGCAAGTGCTGCCGGGTTTTTCTCGGCCATGAAATCATGCACCGACTTGTCGGCGATATAAGCCTGATAGACCGCCTCGAAATGATGGTTCCCAACCTTGCCGGTGGTCGCCGCGAAGGCGAACAGATAGTCGACAGTTGCCGCAATCTCTGCCGCCCCCTTATAGCCGTGGCGCATGACGCCTGCGATCCATTTGGGGTTGGCTGCGCGACCGCGTACGACGCGCGAAAGTTCTTCTTCCAGCGCACGGATCACCGGCTTTTCCGGGCGGGAATGGTCGTTATGATAAACTGCGGGCATTGCGCCACTCAAACTTTCAACGGTCGCAGCCATCCCACCTTCGAACTGGTAGTAATCGTCGCTATCGAGAAGGTCGTGCTCACGATTGTCCTGATTTTTGCACAACAGCCCGAACCGAACGCAGCTGTTCTTCGAGAAGGCCGCGCTCAGCCTGCCCTTCCTCGCCTGCGCCATAGGCGTAACCGCCCCAGACAAGCCCGGGCTTCCGCCAGATCGTTGCGTCCCGCCCAGCCGTTCTCGTCGATCAAGGCCTGCAGGCCTGCTCCATAAGCGCCGGGTTTGGCCCCGAAGACACGATAGCCCGCACGCCGCTCCGCAGTCTTTTCGTCTGCCCCTTCTGCAACGAGGCGCGCTTGCTCAATCCGCATGCGTGCTGCGATTGGATTGTCTTCGGCATCCTCATCAAGAGCGCCTACTGCACGCACGGCCTTGTCGAACAATGCAATCTGTTCTGGAAACGCGTCGCGGAAAAAGCCGGAAATGCGCAATGTCACATCGACACGTGGACGGCCAAGCTTTGCAATCGGAACAATTTCGTATCCGGTTACCCGGCGTGACGCCATATCCCAGACCGGCTTGACACCGATCAGCGCCAGAGCCTGCGCAATGTCATCACCGCCGGTGCGCATATTCGACGTGCCCCAAGCGGTCAGGCCGAACGATGTCGGCCATTCACCGTGATCCTGCGTATAACGGGTAATCAGGAGCTCCGCCGATTTGCGTCCCAGTTCCCATGCTGCCGGAGTGGGAACGGCGCGACTATCAGTAGAGAAGAAATTGCGACCGGTTGGCAGCACATCGGGACGGCCGCGTGTCGGCGCGCCGGATGGTCCCGGCGCCACAAACCGCCCGCCAAGTGCGGCAAGAAATCCATCTATTTCCGAAGGCCCACAGGAAACCACCATGGGGCGCAGATGCCCCTCGATGGATTGGAGAACCGCCTGCGTCTGCGGCCAGTCTGCGGGGCACTCTATCGCGCCTGCAACAAAGCTGGCTGCCAGCAGTTCGATACGCTCCACCGTATCGCCCGTAATGCGCCATGTTGCAGGGCTCGCAGCCAGCAGGAGTTCCGGTTTGGCACCTGTCCACGCCTCTGCCATATTGCAGTCCAGCGGATCGTATGTTTCGCCAAGCCCGCAATCCGCAGCGATTGCACGCTGGAGACTTTGATCGCCCGACGCACCACCGAGCGAAACCGGCACGCCACGCGGCACACGCGCCAGTGCAACCAGAAGATCGGTTAGCAACCTGCCTTCAGGCGCCAGCCCGAAAATATGCAGACCGTCGCGTATCTGCATTTCCTTGAGATCACAGAGATAGGCGTCGAGCTTTTGCAACGCCATGTCCTCATCGTCATGGTCGTGAATGCCCGCATCGCGATCAAGCCCGATGTCGCGCACGAGATCGAGTATCTGTCCTTTCAGTCTGAGCAGGCGGCGCGGATCGACACCGGAGGCCTCGTAATATTCGTCCACCAGCGCTTCAAGGTCTTTCAGCGGCCCATAACTTTCAGCGCGCGTCAGCGGCGGCGTCAGGTGGTCGATAATAACCGCGCTGGCGCGACGCTTGGCCTGCGTGCCTTCGCCCGGATCATTCACGATGAAAGGATAGATATGCGGTGTAGGACCGAACACGGCCTCGGGGTAGCAGTTTTCGGACAGCGCAAGCGCCTTCCCCGCAGCCATTCCAGATTTCCATGTTTGCCCATATGCACAATGGCATCGATGCCGGCGACCTCGCGCAGAAAAGCGTAGAAGGCAATATAGCCGTGCGGCGGCACCAGATCAGGCGAGTGATAAGTCTCTTTCGGGTCGATATTGTAGCCCCGTGCGGGCTGGATACCGACAAAAGTTTCGCCCAGCCGCATCAACGGCAATGCGAAAGCGACAAGCTCCTGTGCAAAATAAGGGTCATCTTCCGGCGCCCCCAACGCTCTTCGATTTCTTTCTGAATCGCAATGGGAAGTCTTTTGAAGAAAGCCTTGTATTGATTCAGTGAAATCGTTTCGCGAATCTCACGTCCGTCACGTGCAGCATTGGTCGGGCCTGCCGTCAACGCACGCATCAATGCATCACCGTCCACGGGCAGGTCAGCGACGGGATAGCCGCCCTTCGCCATAGCGTGCAGTACTTCAACCGTTCCGGCTGGCGTATCGAGCCCTACCCCGTTTCCGAGCCGCCCGTCGCGGTTCGGATAATTCGCAAGGATAAGCGCAACACGTCTTTCATCGGGCGATTTCCGCTTCAACCGCGCCCAGTTTGCAGCGAGCTGCGCCACAAAACCCACGCGGTTTTCATGCGGCTCGTGCGTCACGATATTCGCTTCCACTGCCGAATCAAACTGTTTTGCCGACTTGAAGGACACGGCACGCGAAAGTACACGCCCGTCCACTTCGGGCAAAGCGACATTCATCGCCAGATCGCGCGCCAATAAGCCCTGCTGTGACGTTTCCCAAACTGCCTTCGGTGTGCCGGAGAAAATCACCTGCAACACCATATTGCCGCGCTTGTCGAGGACAGTCGGCTTGCGCTCGGCGCCCGGCGAAGAAATTGCAAACCCCGTGGCATTCAAAACGATATCCGGCGGACAATCCTCAAACAGACCGTCGACGACTGCCGCAGACAATCGATCCTTGAGGCTCGAAACGAATATCGGAAGCGGATTGAGGCCTTTTGCCTGCAAAGCAGCAATCAGTGCATCGACAGGCTGCGTCTGTCCGCTTTGCACCAGCGCCCGATAGAAAATAATGCCAGCGAGAGGTGCTTTTGCATCGCTCCAGTGCGTGCGAATACTATCCAGCGAGGAGACATGCTCTCCCGGCCACCACAGACCAGCCTTGAGCAGAGGTGCAGCACTTTCAGGCTTCTCGGAACCCGCAATCAGCGCAGCGCAGTAGTGAAGGAATGCGCCGGCATTCACAGCCCCGCCCTCGATCAGATACTGCCAGAGTTCATTTCGCTCGTGCGCAGAGATCGTTGAAAACCGGTCCAGCCCATGATCCGGCTTGTCGTCTCCCGGCAATACGGCAATCTTGATACCGTGATTGAGTGCGCAAGCATGCAGCGCTTCCAGCCCGTAAGGCCAATAAGTCTCACCGCCGATGATGCGCACCACGATAAGGCTGGCACATCGGGCCGTGCGTTCAACATATGCGTCCACCGACATGGGATGGGTGAGACTGAGGAAATTGGCCAGCCGCAAACTTGGCAAATCCGGCGTAAGCCTGTGCGCCTGCGCCAGACTGGCCAGTTCGGTATCGGCGGCGGAAAGGAACAATATCTCTCCCGGCGTTTGGCCGAGATCGACGGCTTCATTGCCGTCGCTGATTGTTCCTTTCTGGGCAAGAAGAAGATGCATCGGTCAGACAGCGTCTTTCACGGCCTTGGCGATGGCTGCTTCATCGATATCATGCAGCCCGATCACGACCAGTCGCGTGGAGCGCGCTTCATCCTTGCCCCATGGACGGTCGAAATAATGCTCAATACGCGGACCAACCGCCTGCACGACCAGACGCATCGGCTTGCCCGGCACATCGACAAAGCCCTTCAGACGAAGAATATCGTGTTTCGCAATGACCGCTTTCAGCTTTTCCGTGAATAGCTTGGGATCGGCCACGGAGCCCGCTTCGACCACGAAGCTCTCGAACTCGTCATGATCGTGCTCATGTCCATCTGCATGATGGATTTCATGGTGGGATTTGCGGTTGGCGATGTCGTCTTCCGTGCCGACGCCGAGGCCGAGCAGAACGTCAGCTCCAAGCTTGCCAAAGCTCGCAGGAACCATATTCACGCGGCGAGGCGAACGCTCGGCCACATCGGCTTTCACACTATCCAGCCTTGAGGCGTCGATCAGGTCAGCTTTGTTGAGAACAATCAGATCGGCTGCATGAATCTGATCCTCAAAAAGTTCCTCCAAGGGGCTTTCATGGTCAAGAGATTCGTCCGCTGCGCGCTGCGCATCCACCTTGTCGTGGTCATCGGCAAAACGCCCTCGGCCACCGCTGCGGCGTCGATCACGGTTACTACACCGTCGACTGTTACCTGCGTCTTGATTTCTGGCCAGTTGAAAGCCGCGACCAACGGCTGCGGCAATGCCAGACCGGACGTCTCGATCACGATATGATCGGGGCGATCAGCGCGGTCCAGAAGCTTGGTCATGGTCGGGATGAAATCATCGGCAACGGTGCAACAAATGCAACCATTGTTGAGCTCGATCACATCTTCTTCACGGCATGCTTCGATACCGCAACCTTTCAGAATACCGCCATCGACACCGAGGTCGCCGAACTCATTGATGATCAACGCAATGCGTTTTCCATTGGCGTTTTCCAACAGGTTGCGGATCATCGTCGTTTTGCCCGATCCGAGAAAACCCGTGATGACTGTTGCGGGAATTTTCTGTCCCTGCATCGATTTATCCCTTCATCCTGAGCGGCAACCCTGCCGCCATGAAATAAACTTCATCCGCAATCGCGGCCACTGCCTGATGCAGAAAGCCTGCATGATCGCGAAATTCCCGTGCCATGCGATTTTCAGGCACGATCCCAAGTCCAACTTCGTTCGAAACAAAAACCACAGGCCCGGCAAGATTCGGCAGCATGGCGACAAGACTTGCCGTCTCTGTCGCTATATCGCGCTCGGCCATCATCAGATTGGTCAGCCACAGGGTCAAACAATCGACCAGCACGAACCGATCCGCAGCGGCATTCAATGTCAGTGCACCGACGAGATCGAGTGGCTCCTCCACCGTCTGCCATTCCGAACCACGTCGGTCGCGATGAATGGCAATGCGGTTTTCCATTTCCTTGTCGAAGGCACGCCCTGTTGCCAGATAGAGTGGCTGAAGTCCCGAGGATTCAACCATTTTCTCGGCATAGGACGACTTACCCGAACGGGCTCCGCCAAGAACCAGAACCGATTTTCCCGGCGAAGCCATTTTCATCAGCCCTCAATCTCGGACGATGCGTAGTGCTGGATGAACCAGCCAAGTGCGAGGCCGATCACGGCCCACATGAACAGGTTCGTCGCCAGCGATGCGACTGCATATTGCGAAGCAAGCAGTGATGGAATCGGTGACGAGATGTCTTCGGGATGCGGAGCACCATAAAGATGCGGCACCACGATCAGCACCAGACCGAGGGCCTTTGCCCAGATTTCCGGCGCAACACGATGAGATAGAGGCCTGAACCGCTCAGCACCACGGTAGCAAGCCACCAGAGCTGGCGTTCAGCCAGAGCAGCCGCAGGCATTGCCGGCAATTCCGGTGACAATCCCAATGCGGGCAGAAACGCGACTGCAAAAACCCGCGACGCCCCAATAAATCCCATTCTGCACCGTAATGCGGCGTCCGAGAAGCAAGGCCACGCCACCAAGCAGCAAGGCAAAACCTGCACCTGCTACGAGATTGGCAAGGATCGTATTGCCCAACCGCCCAAATGGTAGTTCAGCCCCTTCTTCCTCGTCACTTTCGGCAGCGGCGCCATGATCATGCGGTGTGGCTTCCGCCTCGCCGTGACTATGGCCACCGCCAGCATCTTCATAGGTTTCGGCCTGCAGGATCAAAGGCACTGTCTTCAAATACATGGCGGGAGTAACCAGCAGCCCGGCTAGAAGCCCCGCAGCAAGCGTCGCCAACAAATAACGGATCAACATTTCTGTCCCTCAATAGCAATTTCGCGCCGATAGCCGTCCACCATCGAGCTTTGCTCAGCTTCAATTCGAAAGATGTTAAACTGCTCAGTGGCAGGGAAAACCATAGGAATGGCGCGTATCGTGCGCTGAATCGTGCAACGTATCAGAATGGGCAAGCCCTACGCCGTAGATCAGGAACGCACCGAGAAGCAGTGAAACCACAGCCGTGCCCAGACGGGCAGCGAGCGGCATTGCGAGTGTGCTGGAAACAGAATTTTGAGTACGTGCAGCCATGACAACCTCCGTGCAGGCAGCAGGGAAAAACCTCCCATGGGGTTCGGGCTCAATGCCCTCACGCAACAGGCAGGTCTCCCCGCTCACGGGTCGCGGGATTGAAACTACCTTCCCAGAAGCTTTACAGCCTCCAGTGGTTACCGGTTGCCCGGCTTGCCTCATCCCTCTCCGCTCTACAGTCGCGGGGTCGGCTGCGATAAAGACGCCCGGATTGGGTCCGTCCGTCGCATTCCTTTTTGGTATTGCCGGGATTCGTCCCGGCAAAAACCTGTTGCATGGTTTCGACACTAGGCTTTCGCCCCATCGTCGTCAATTGCGACCGATGATTGACGACCTCATTTCAAATTAAACAGTGCATCGATATCGAGACATGCGTCCAGCCCTTCGGCCAGCTCATCCAATGCAGCCTCAACGCCGGCGCGATAGTTTACTGAACTGCTACGCACACCAAGATCCTCCAGAAATCTCCGGCGAAATTCGTCTGCATTGAAAATACCGTGGAGGTAAGTTCCCATTATGTGCCCGTCTGGCGATATGGCTCCATCGTCATGCTCGCCAATTCGGGCGAAAGGCCGCCCCATATCCGGTCCGGTCGTTCGTCCGATATGGATTTCATAACCTTCCAGCGGCACATTATGGAGAAGCGCGGTCGCCTGCACATTGCGGACCACTTTTTCAGGTTCCATCACCGTTTCGATATCGAGCAGCCCAAGACCGTCAATGTCGCGTACATGCCCCTCGATACCAGCAGGGTCGCTGATGTGGCGACCAAGCATCTGGAACCCGCCGCAGATACCAAGCACATGACCGCCTCGTTTCACGTGGGCAGATAATTGGCGATCCCAGCCATTGTCCCGAACCGCCTGCATATCGGCTATCGTGGACTTTGTCCCCGGCAGAACGACAAGGCCCGCATCGCCGGGAATGCTCGAACCGGGCGGCACCATGACCACTTCTACATCCGGTTCAGCCTTTAGCGGATCAAGATCATCGAAGTTGGCGATGCGCGGCAACATCGGCACAGCAACCACAAGCGACTTCTTGTCTCCACGTACCGCACGCTCAAGAACGACCGATCTTCGGCTGGCAATCGCGATACTGCTTTCAGCCACGGAACCACGCCGAAAGAGCGCCAGCCGGTAAACCGGGTAATGGCAGCCAGCCCGTCATCAAAAAGCGAAATATCGCCCCGGAACTTGTTGATCAGAAATCCGCGAACCATGGCGCGGTCCTGTTCGGACAGAATAGTGTGCGTGCCGACGAGAGACGCAATCACGCCACCTCTGTCTATGTCACCGACCAGAACAACCGGGACATCGGCCTGTGTGGCAAACCCCATATTGGCGATATCACCGGCCCGGAGATTGATTTCAGCTGGTGACCCTGCCCCTTCCACCAACACAAGGTCCGCGCCTTCGCTGACCTTGGCGAAAGATTCCATGACAGCCGCCATAAGTTGTGGCTTCAATTCCTGATAATAGCGCCCGCGCGCCTCGCCTCGCACTTGTCCCTGCACGACAACCTGACTACCCATGTCAGTCTGCGGTTTGAGGAGTACCGGATTCATATGGACAGACGACGGCACACCGCAAGCCAGCGCCTGCAACCACTGCGCCCGACCAATTTCGCCTCCGTCGTCGCTGACCGCCGCATTGTTGGACATGTTTTGCGGCTTAAACGGCCGAACATTCAGGCCGCGATTGCGCGCAACCCGGCATAATCCGGCAACAAGAACACTTTTGCCGACGTCCGAACCCGTTCCCTGAAACATGATTGCGCGTGCCATGGACTGCTGCGTAGCTTAAACTGAACTTTCAGGCAACGGGACCTCAATCGGCGAGCGTCTATGCAAAAATGCGCATCAGTTTATTACAAATGTGAGCAACATTATTCCAATGGAGCGTTGGCAGTCTCACACGGTTATGATCTAGTCCGGTGAAAAGGTGCGGTGCTACAGGGGAGGAAACCATGGATGCTGCCGACCAGAACCAGTACGAACTGAACGAAGATCAGCTTGCCATTCAGGATATGGCGCGAGCCTTCGCCAGTGATCGCGTTGCCCCGCATGCATTGCAATGGGACCGCGACAAGCATTTCCCCGTCGACGTATTGCAAGAGACCGGACCGCTCGGCATGGGCGGCATTTATGTGCGTGAAGATGTGGACGGCTCGGCGCTAAAGCGGCTCGACGCAGTGCTCATTTTTGAAGCACTGGCAACTGCATGCCCTTCATTCTCGGCTTTCGTCTCCATCCACAACATGGCCGCATGGATGATCGACACTTTCGGCAATGACGAACAGCGCCTGCGCTTTCTGCCAAAGCTCACGTCAATGGAATGGCTTGCCAGCTACTGCCTGACCGAGCCCGGATCGGGTTCGGATGCGGCGGCGCTCAGAACACGCGCTACACGCGATGGCGATCATTATATCCTCAATGGTTCCAAGCAGTTCATTTCCGGTGCAGGCGCCACGGATGTCTATGTGACGATGGTGCGTACCGGCGAGGACGGCCCCAAGGGGATTTCCACCATCGTTGTGCCAAAAGATGCACCCGGCCTTTCGTTTGGCGCAAATGAATTCAAGATGGGCTGGAACGCGCAACCGACAAGAACCGTCATTTTCGACAATTGTCGCGTCCCGGCTGAAAACCTTCTCGGTGAAGAAGGAACGGGTTTTCGCATAGCGATGGCCGGGCTTGACGGCGGTCGGCTCAATATTGCTGCCTGTTCGCTCGGCGGTGCACAATCGGCGCTCAACAAGTCACTGGAATATTGCAGCCAGCGCAAAGCCTTCGGTCAGACAATTGACCGTTTTCAAGCGTTGCAATTCCGCGGCGGACATGGAGACGGAACTCTCCGCGTCACGCCTTCTTCTTTACTCCGCTGCCAGCAAGCTTGATCGCAAAACCCACGATGCGGGCAAATGGTCGGCAATGGCCAAGCGCTTTGTCACTGACACGGGTTTCAATGTGGCGAACGAAGCGCTGCAGCTCTTCGGCGGCTACGGCTATCTGCATGAATACGGGATCGAAAAGCTTGTCCGCGATCTGCGCGTACACCAGATCCTCGAAGGTACGAACGAGATCATGCGTGTGATCATCGCACGCCAGATGATCGGACGCTAGTTCTGAATTAGTAACCGCCAAGGGAGGAATTTTTTATGGCCACAATAGCATTTATCGGCCTTGGCAATATGGGTGGCCCGATGGCCGCCAACCTCGTGAAAGCCGGTCACACCGTTCGCGGCTTCGACCTCCTGCCGCAACATCTCGATGAGGCAAAGGCCAATGGTCTCTCGATAGCCTCGAGCGCGCAGGATGCGGTTGCCGACGTTGACGTGGTGATCACCATGCTGCCCGCCGGAAAGCACGTTCTCTCCGTCTATAAGGACATTGCACCAAATGCTCGAAAAGACTCACTTTTCATCGACTGCTCGACAATCGATGTAGATTCAGCACGCAAGGCACATGAGCTGGCCGCAAGCCACGGACATCTTTCCATTGATGCGCCTGTTTCCGGTGGCACCGGTGGCGCTTCCGCAGGGACATTGACTTTCATGGCTGGCGGCAGCGACGACGCATTCACACGCGGAGAGCCGATCCTGCAGCCAATGGCTGGAAAGATCGTGCATTGCGGCGGTGACGGCGCAGGACAAGCGGCGAAAATCTGCAACAACATGATCCTCGGCATATCGATGATCGGTGTCAGCGAGGCCTTTGTTCTGGCTGAGAAACTGGGCCTGTCCCACCAAGCGCTCTTCGATGTGGCGTCAACATCATCGGGGCAATGCTGGTCACTGACAACCTACTGTCCGGTTCCGGGACCGGTTCCAACATCACCTGCAAACCGCGACTATAAACCCGGTTTTGCGGCAGCTTTGATGCTGAAAGACCTCAAGCTCTCGCAGGAAGCCGCGCAAAGCGCTGGCGCTGAAACACCGCTCGGTGCACATGCACAGGAACTTTACAGTCTTTTTGATGGTGAAGGCCATGGCGCGGAAGACTTCTCAGGCATCATCAATTACCTGCGCTCCAAATCAGGAGCAAAGTAAACAATTGCCCACGCAAAAAAAAAAATCGCATTGTTTAGATTTGCTTAAGTCTCTGATAACCGTACGGTAACGATGTTGGGCTAGAAAGGAGCACGAGACGGGTTCACCCGGCTCAACGCTCGGATCTGGTACTGCGTACCGGAGCTCAGTATATCCCGCCAGTGTATTGTTCGGCGGAGATGCCATGCGTAATTGGCAAAACCGTGCACCTCTGGCAGCGCGGTTTTGCCATTTCAGCCTACAAATAGTTGCCTGAAACTGGCCCGTTGCCCTTGATCACAAGGGAATGCACAATTACACGCCTTTGTTACAAAACATTTAGAGCTGTTCGATTGAAATCCGGACATAATCCTGTGAAATGCAGAGCGCTTCCAATGAAGCCTGCTACACAGGTGATTTTTATTCAGGGCAATGAATTTGACTGCACAACGACCAGCCACCGCTGTTTCCACTGCCGATAAGAAACTTGTCGGCCTGCCTTTGGCTGTAATTTTGTGCTGTGCTATTTCGCGTTCCAAACCATTCTTGTCACCGTTGTTTCCAACGGCGCAGGCCTTGATGACGCCGAGCAGCTGGCCAATATCGGTTACGGACTGGGGGTATGGCGGATCACAACCCCCTCTCTATACGGATTACCAATCTGGTTGCATCGGTGCTGGGCACATCGATGCTCACACTCCAGATCGTGAAATTCAGCATTCTTGCAAGCCTGTTCCTAAGCGTTTACGGCGCTATGAGACTGCTCGGTTTTTCGCGATCGTCGCGTCAGCCGGTATGCTTGGTCTGTTTCTCATCCCGCAAATCGGCTGGGAATCACAACGTGCCCTGACCCATTCAGTTGCAGGCACCGCCGGTTGTGGCTGGGCCTTCCCGGCCTTTGCACGGCATATGCGCAGGCGCAGTGTCGTCTCTGCCGCCGTATTAGGCATCGCGATGGCTGCAGCTATCCTCGGCAAATTCAATGCCTCATTCTTCCTGATCATGCTGATCATGACAGGACTTCTCATTCCCGAATACCGCCGGATACTGCTCTCCAAGCTGAGTTTCGTTACGATTCTGGCATTCGCCATCTGCTTCGGACCAACTGCGCTCTGGATGTTCGCACACAAATCCAGCGTCATGGCGCGCGCGAGTAAGTTTGAAATCGGCGCTTCCGGCAATGTCTTCTTCGACCGGCTGATGGGCGTTGAAAGCTTGATTGAAGCAGCCTTTCTGTTCTCGATCCTTGCCCGGCAATCGCGGGTATCATCGCACTCATTCACTGGCAGAAGAAAACCGCCCCCTCCGTTCCGCTGACCACCGGCGAGAAATTCCTGCGGCTCTTGATCCTAGTCGGACTGGTTATTGTTCTCGTTGGCGTTATCGCCACCGGCGCAAACAACGTGAAAGATCGCTGGCTGCAGCCCGTTCTGTTCCTCACTCCGGCACTGATGGCGAGCCTTTTTGCTCGTTACAGGACCGGAAACCGGGCCTTGATCGACTTCGCTGTCGTGAGCGCTGTCGTAGCTCTTATCGTCCCACCGGTGCTAAGCTATTACCTGACCTATGGCTCAAGCTCTCCGCCTTACGGTCAGCTCGATTATCGTCATTTCTACGAGGAAGTGCAGGCGAAAGGCCCGTTCAAGACGATCCTGACGGACAATGCACAGATACCGGGCAATTTCAGACTATTTGATTCGTCGTTGCGCGTGGTTCATCCCGAAACGCCTGATGCCAGAGCTCTTCTGACATCACCTGTACTCGTTATGTGGTTCGGTGGAGCTGAACCGAATGAACGCATTGCTGCTTTGTTGCAAAATGCGAACATCACAATACCTCATGACGGTATCTCTACCACCGAGATCGAATATAAAACCCGACCAGACAAGCACATAATCGTCAGCTATTTTCTGGTCCCATAAAGGAAAGGCCCGGGAAACCCGGGCCATTTATTCTCTTATTCTACTGTTTCCTGAACCGCATGAGCTGTGTTTTTTTACGTCGCGGCCAACGCCGCGAACAGTATTTGCACAGGACGCAAGCGTGAATGCGCAGAGAACGATAGCAACTGGGACAAGTCGGGTCAGCTTCATGACAGTCTCTCCAATGGGATGTGCAATCCTCCCCTTCAGGGGTAGGGCATAGAGTTCCAAGTCTATTCAAACCAGTTATGCCTCCCGCCACATACGAAGCCCCTGCCCGGCATCTGGCGGTGAAGCCGATTCACTCGGCTGTCACAAAGAAATCTAGCGCAGCGTTTTTCGCTGGCAAGAGAATGCATTAGTTCCCATCCCAATAAACTGTGATCTGTCATCAGCTGGAACGAAAAGTCTCAAACCGGCCGGAACGGCGATAACCTTCGAAAACATTCCGCAGATGGTCAGCAACGACCTGAATGTGCGGCCCGGCTTCCGGCTTCACAATTATACCCAGCTGATAACGTCCCAGAGCGGGCAAACCATGTTCCGGCCCCAGAGCGACAATTCCATCGCTCAATAGCGTTTTACCAAATGGTGCAATGGCAAGATCAGCCATGATCGCAGCCCGCTGTCCTGTCGAATGCGAGCTCATATAGGCAATGCGGTAAGGACGGCCGCTAGTCTCAAGCGCCTCAAGCGCATTGCCGCGCCGGGCACATCCTTCTTCCCAAATCGAAAGAGGCAGAGGCTCCCGACGATAAGCCGTACCACACTTGGCACCCGCCCAGACGAGTTCCTCATCCAGCAGAACTTCCACATCGCCTTTGTTTAGTATCGTATGGGACATGTTGATCAGCGTAACATCGAGCCGCCGCTCATCGAGCCGCTTGCGCAGATTGCTACTCTGGTCGATCACGACATCCACTGTTACGCCCGGATGGCTTTCGGCAAAACGCTTCAAGACAAGCGGCAATACGCATTCGCCGATATCATCCGGTGACCCAAGCCGAACCACTCCGGTCACTGTGGGCGCAACAAATTTCGAGACTGCCTCTCGATTGAGAGCCAGAAGACGACGCGCATATCCGAGCAGAATCTCGCCATCGCTGGTCAGCGTAACCGAGCGTGCGTCCCGATCGAAAACTGCAACACCAATCTGCTCCTCTAACTTCTTGATCTGCATCGAAACGGCAGAGGGCGTGCGGAACACCGCGTTCGCAGCAGAGGAGAAACTTCCCGTATCGGCAATTGCCACAAATGTGCGCAGCACATCGATATCGAGCATCGGAAGGGGATGTTGAACGGGCGCTGTCATGACGGACTCCGTTTTTCCGCTCTTTGTTCAAATTTTCTGATCTTAAGCCTTTCTATATTTCGTTTGATTGAACGTCAAGCAGAATGCACATTGAGGACACGAACAAGCAGAGCTGCAGCGAGCGTATCAACCGAACTTCCTGAATGAGGAGAGAGAAAATGACCGTTCAATGCCAATCCGCTCCCAACGGCCGGGCATCAGTCTTGCGCTTTACATCAACGTCATCCGTTGCGAACGCACAGTCATGGTTTCTGGCATTTTACTCCGAAGTGCAAAACGGATCGAAGCCCGGTCGTACGAACGTCGGGTGAAGCGCAGCCGTCGTGTGCTGGAATCGCTACCTGAACACATACTGCACGATATCGGCTGGCCAAACGTGGATGATCGTCTGCCGGGCATCGCCAAAAACACAGCAGAGTTCAAGCGTGGACAGTAAAGCCAATTGAGGGCGATCATGCGATCCGCCCTCAATTTCCCGACATTAAAATACCTTTTCGCGGCAGGCATTTAGCCGCACTTTGCAACCTACCCGTTCTGTGTCTCAATAGAACACTATCTTGTTTGCGCCATCGCCCTCCCCTGTGAAACCGGGCCAACGCAGCAAGGTTGCCGGTCTGAAAGCGACCGGAGAAAACCGGGCCCAAAAGACCCGGAGTCGTGACGGAGACACAAGGCTTCAACTGCGTCGGGAACCGCAGCCAGAGCCTTTCGAAAATGGGAACGATCGGGCATGATCCAAGCTTCATCGGTTAAGCGGTCTATTGTCTTTTTCACGGTTCCAAACTTTTCGATGATTGCATTCGCAACGGCCATTGAGCCATTGCGCATTGCAAATCGGATGCTGGGTTATGACGCCTATAGATGGCGACTGACATCGGTTGATGGAAAACCGGTGACCGCATCCAACGGTGTGGAATGCGCCGTCAATGCATCGTTGGAAGACGAGCGACGTTTCCTGCAGCGCGAGCAGCGCCCCTCGATGGTATTCGTCTGCTCCGGCGTCTACGTGGAAGAATTCAGAAACAAGTCGGTCTTTGCATGGCTGCGTGAGGAATATAATCGCGGCGTGGCAGTCGGTGGACTTTGCACCGGCGCCCATATACTGGCCGCGGCCGGGCTTCTATCTGGCAAACGCTGTGCCATTCACTGGGAAAATCTCCCGGTTTCTCGGAAGCCTTTCCCAAGGCCGAGGTCTATGCCGATCTGTTCGAGGTCGATGGCAACCTTTACACCTGCGCGGGCGGAACCGCCTCTCTCGATATGATGCTGAAGCTGATTGGAGATGATTTCGACGCCAATCTGGTCAACAAGATCTGTGAACAGGCACTGACCGACCGTGTCCGCAGCCCACAGGACCGCCAGCGCCTACCGCTGCGGGCCCGTCTCGGCATTCAGAACTCCAAGGTATTGACCATCATCGAGATGATGGAAGCCAATCTTTCAGAGCCGCAGGCATTGATCAATGTAGCCCACACGATTGGTCTTTCGCGGCGTCAGGTGGAGCGTCTTTTCCGACAGGAGATGGGCCGGTCTCCGGCACGTTATTATCTGGAAATTCGACTCGATCGCGCACGGCATCTATTGTTGCAGTCGTCCATGCCTGTGGTCGAGGTCGCAGTCGCCTGTGGCTTTGTTTCGGCGTCGCATTTCTCCAAATGCTATCGGGAATTATACGGACGCTCGCCACAACAGGAACGGGCAGAGCGCAAAATGCTCATCGCCGCTTAAGCACGACACTAAAGAAAGATAGAGCTGCATCTTGAATGGAGCAGCTCCACTACTGTCAGCTTTCAGAATAAAATCAAAACCATACAGGCTTTTCCGGAATCAGTTCTACAGATCGAACCATCTGTGGATGCAGGATTGTTGGATATGTCGCGAACAGGACAGCCGATGCTCAACCTTCCGGGATTTCCAGAAGCTGCGATGCAGTCGTCTGACGCTGCGAATATGTCGTATAAAGGCAAATGTCGCGACCGGGCAACGACTATGGTTTTGTCAAATACCAACGAGAGCGGTTTCAGGTAATACGGAGTCGTTGGAACCGCTCTATCCATCTTTTTCACGCATTATCCGACGCAAAACCGCTACGCACTTTTGCTGGAAATGCTCTAGGGACGCATAAAATGGCAGAGTTTCCTAAGAAGGCAAAAGTTGTGATCGTCGGGCTTGGCGGTATCGTCGGCGCCTCGGTGGCACACCATCTGATCGAGCGCGGCTGGGACGATATCGTCGGCATCGACAAATCGGGTATCCCGACCGACATCGGCTCTACTGCCCATGCATCGGACTTCTGCTATGCGACCAGCCATGACTTCCTGTCGTGCTGGACAACGCTCTACTCCATCGATTTCTATGAAAAGATGGGGCATTACGCCCGTGTCGGTGGCATCGAGGTAGCGCGCGTCGGTGACGATGCCCGCATGGACGAAATCAAGCGCAAGGTCGCATCGGGTAAAGCTTTCGGCACTCGTGCTCGCCTGATGGAACCGTCAGAGATCAAGGAAAAATTCCCGCTCATCGAGGAAAGCCTTGTTCAAGGCGGCCTGTGGGACCCCGATGCCGGTCTGGTCATTCCGCGCTCGCAGACCGTCGCCGGCAAGCTGATTGATCAGGCTGAAGCTGCAGGCAAGCTACAAAGCTTCGCCAACACACCGGCCCAGTCGCTAATCGTCGAAAACGGACGCATCAAAGGGTGTCGTCACGCATCGCGGCACCATCGAAGCTGAGTATGTCATCATCTGCGCTGGCCTTTGGGGACGTCTGATTGCCGAAATGGTTGGTGAAGACCTGCCAGTCATGCCAATTGACCATCCGCTGACATTCTTCGGTCCCTATAACGAGTTTGAAGGCACCGGCAAGGAAATCGGCTGGCCGCTCATGCGCGATCAGGGTAACTCCGCCTATATGCGCGACACCGGCGATCCGAAAACTGCCGAAGGCGGCCAGATCGAATGGGGTTATTACGAAGAAAAGAACCCGCGCTTGTGCCATCCGCGTGACCTTCTGGAAAAGCATGAAGCACGTCTCTCGCCATCACAACGCGATCTTGAGATGGACCAGATTCTCGAACCGCTCGAGCGCGCCATTGAGCTGACGCCCATTCTGGGCGAGCTTGGCTATAATGAAAGCCACTCCTTCAACGGCTTCCTGCAGGTCACGACTGATGGCGGCCCATCCATGGGCGAAAGCCAGAAGGTGCGCGGCCTATGGTATGCAGTTGCCATCTGGGTCAAGGACGGTCCCGGCATGGGTAAGCTCATTGCCGACTGGATGACCGACGGTCGCACGTCCATTGATCATCACGCCGTCGACTATTCCCGTTTCTACCCGCATCAGATGACCGAGCAGTTCATCTGGGATCGCTGCACGGAAACGGCGATGAAGGTGTACAATCCGGCGGTTCATCCGCGTGAACCCTTCTCCAAGGGCCGCAATATCCGCCGCTCGCCATTCTATGAACGCGAAGTCGAACTCGGTGGCCATTTCATGGAGCTTGGCGGCTGGGAACGCGCGCACGGCTATGCCGCCAATGAACACCTTCTCGAAAAATATGGTGATCGCGTACCGGTGCGCGAAAACGAATGGGATAACCGCCACTTCTGGCGCGTCTCCAATGCCGAACACCTCGAACTGACCGAAAATTGCGGTATCATCAATCTCTCGCACTTCGCCATGTACGACATTGAAGGCCCCGACCATGTCGAGCTGATGGAGTGGCTCTGTGCAGCTAAAATCGGCGGCGACACCAATATCGGCAAGGGCATCTATACCCACTTCCTCGACGACGAAGGCATGGTGCGGGCCGACTTCACGGCAATCCGCATGGCAGACCGCATCCGTATGATCAATGGCGCCGATGCCGGGCCTCGCGACTTCCACTATATGCGCCGCGTGGCCGAAGATAAGGGCTTTGACGTTACGATCACCGATGTGACGGAAAAATACGTCACCATCGGCATCTGGGGTCCGAATGCGCGCGAGAACCTGAAGAAGGTCGTTGAGAGCCCTGAAGGTCTGGATGCGGAAAACTTCCCCTTCGCTGCCATCAAGCCAATCCGGATTGCGGGCAAGGATGTTACCGCGTTCCGCATTTCCTATGTCGGTGAACAGGGTTGGGAATTGCATATGCGTTACGAAGACGGCCTTGCCGTCTGGGATGCGCTTCGCTCCACCGGCGTGATTGCGGTAGGCGTCGAGACCTATGCCAACACGCGTCGCATGGAAAAGAGCTTACGCCTGCAGAATGCCGATCTGCTGACCGAGTATAACCTTCTCGAAGCCGATCTTGCTCGCCCGAAGGTCAAGGAGGCGGATTTCCGCGGCAAGGCAAAGCATGTGGAATATCGCGCCCGCGAGCATCAGCCTGCCATGCTCTGCACGCTGGCCATAACCGACAATGTCGATTCGAAAGGTGTGGCGGGTATCCTGTCGGCATCATGCCAGTACAGGATTTGGATACCGGAGAAACACTCATCGACGAACTTGGCCGCCGGTCTTTCACGACCTCAGTCGCCTATGGTCCAGCCATTGGCAAAAACATCGCGCTTGCTTACCTGCCATGGGCCTATTGTCAGGAAGGTCGCAAGTTGAATGTGGAATATTTCGGTGAGACTTATCCGGTTGAAGTGCTTTCGATAGGTTACAAGCCTCTCTACGATCCGGAAAACCTCAAGCCTCGCAGCTGACCGAGACACTTTCCATACAAAAAGCCGAGGCAACACCTCGGCTTTTCACATTCCGCAATGGGAAAACTATTTCAACGTGGCCTTGCCACCACTGATCGTGATCGTTTCATCGCCGGTCAACGCTTCGCGGTCCCCGTTCGGGAACGTTACGAAGCAGCCCGAGGCGCAAAATTCAACAGTTTCACCGGGCGCGACAATCATTTCGCGCTTGGAAGCGCCTTCCGTAACGACAATCGTCTGAGGGCCGCTATCATTATTGGAAATCTGCGCGGCATAGGCGCTGCCAGTTGAAACTGCAAAACCGATTGCTGCACCAAGAACAAGCTTCCCCAAGCTGTTGGCCTGATTTCTGTTCATACCGTCCCGACCTTTCCATCGCTCCCGCCGCGATATGTCCGATGTCGCAAGAGCCCTATTGCCCCTGTCATCCCCTTTATAGGCGGACAAAACTGAACTGCAACTGAACGAAACGTTCATCAAGCCCGGTCGTCGGCATCCTCGTCGACTTCCGGCTTCTCTGCCACGGCCTTTTTCTTCTTGGCTGATGATGACGGCTCTTTCTCCTTCTGCATCAAATCGGAAAGTTTTTCGATTTCAGGCACACTGAGCACCAGATCAGTCCTAGTAGACGACAGATGTAATCCTTCCTCATGGAAGCGCTCGACAATCTGGAATCGCAACTCATTCTTGATACCACCCGTCGCTGTGATATCGGCCACATAAGCGTAGATATCAAAAATCATCAGTGAATCGTTCATGTTCTGAAACGAAACAAACGGCTCAGGGTTCTTCAAGATCGACGGATGGCCACGAACAATTTCGAGAAGCAGCGCGTGGACCCGGCGTGGCTCCTCCGTATAAGAGGCCTGCACATTGATATCGATGCGCCCGAGCTTGTTGCGATGCGTCCAGTTGCCGACGTTACCGTTGATAAGCGTCGAATTCGGCACGATGATCGATTGCTTCTGGAAAGTTTCCACTTCCGTCGCGCGCACGCTGATCTTCTTGACGATACCGCTGACCGTGCCGGCTTCTACCCAGTCGCCGACCTTGAACGGACGTTCGGCGAGCAGAATGAGACCAGAAACAAAATTCTGGACGATATTCTGGAGACCAAAACCGATACCGAGAGACAAACCACCGGCGATAAGGGCGGGTTCGACATATTGAACCCGGCTGCCGATACACCGACCAGAGCGGCAAGACAAAGGCCAACATAGCCTATGACTGTGCGGATTGAATTACGTACACCAGAATCGACCCGCCCGCGCGCCATAACGCTGTTGTCGAGCCAGTTCTGGAACCAGCGCGTCAGAAGATAGCCGATCACGAACAGCAGCACGCCGGTCAATAGTCCCATGAGCGAGATCGAAATATTGCCGATCTGGAAGCCGGTCATCAACTGATAGAAGGTGCTTTTAAGTTCGGCCCACTGGAAGCCGAGCTGCATCAAAACGAGCGGAATGCCGATCAAGGCAACGACGAGATTGATCAATATGCCCGCCACAAGGCCAAGCTGATCAAGGGTTGCGTCGTCGAAATGAAAACGCTCTCGCATTGCCTTGCCAATCTGGCTGGATGCGAAAGCCTGCTCTTCGGAAATTGCACGCCCAGTCAGGAAGCCCATATACATCGTAACCAGAAATGCGCCCGTCACCACGATCTGCTGCGATATGAAGCGCGCCATGCCGATATAGCCAAACAGCGCGGTCAGAATGGGTAAAAGCCCCAATATGATCAGGAATGTTCTGAATGCGCGCGGCCATGAGCGGACAGCGCCATCCTTTTCGCGCTCAACCGGTTTCAGAAACGCAATCGCCAGAATCAGAACGCCGACCATCACCGTGGCAAGCAGGCTTTTCGCCATCGTCAGCGACAGAGGCGATGACAAAATCTGGTTGACCTTTCCGAAGAAAGAATCAAGCCCGCTTGTCAGCGCCGTGGCAGTTATCAGAAACCCCAGCACGCGTCACGGACGTGGTGCGACCGGAACCAGTCGCCACTGCGGCATATCCGAGCTGATACAGGCAGACGCCAGTCTATGAATGAAGAAAACGAGCCCAAGAACGAGAAAAAGCGACTGAATCAGAGCGGCAATATCTGTTCTCAAAACGTTGAAATAGTTCATTAAAAAGTAAGTCGTCGCCAGAAAAACGCCCACGGCTGCGGACGGTATAACTGTAGACCAGAAAGCCACTGAGAGGCGACTTAGATAGGAGGGCGATTCGATCGTTGGATCGCGTTGATAGAGCGTTCCGAGGACGCGCCTTGCACCCAGCTGGATGACCAGCGCCGCCGCAAACGCAAAAACGCGGCAGCGAGAAATGACTTGAGCTTGAACGTACTTACAAAACGCCACCACGACTGAACGATGCGCCAGAGTGAAACCATCTGGTTACTGGCAGCCGAAGCAACCTCTGTACCCAGCGTCGTATCGAGATTCACGCGTTGTGAAAGTGTGCGTGCAAAAGGTCTCGGCGCATGTCGCCGATCTTTGCGGACATCTGATTGACGGAAAGCGATGTGTCCTCCGTCTCACCGACAATGGCATTGATCTCGGCCTTTTCGGCGGTCAGTCGCGCGCGTTCTTCGCTGACGATTGCCGGTTCTGGCGGCTGATCGCCAGAGGGTGCGGGGCCAAGCTGTTCCAGCCGCGTATTGATTTCAGTCAGACGCGGACGGAATGAAACGCCAGCATCCAGAAGCTTCTTTGAAAGAGAGTCCAGCTGGAGCTTGAGATTGGCCAGCGTTTCATCATTCGAAGTGGCCTTGGGAAGCTGATCACTGATCCGTTTCGTCTGTTGCTTCAGATCGTTGATGACAGGCTTTTGTTGCTGAACAACGCTGGAAACAGGCGCTGGTGCCTGTTGCTGATCGGTGGCAGCGGGCGCTTGCTGGGCTGAGTCGTTTTGCGGAGCGGCAGCGGGCGCGGTTTGTGCCGCCGGCGGAGTCGAGGGGCTTGTTATCCTGCGCAAAGGCAGGCGCAATGCCACCCGGCGACAGAACGCCGATCAGAAGAGAAAATGCAAGAACACGAAACGTCGATGAATATGCCAATTCAATTCTGCCGTTAAACAAGACATGGTTTCAACATAAAGCGCCCTAAAACGGATGCAAGGCGTAGGCCGTCTACAAGATTTCACGGTGCGCAGGAAGCGGACCCATAACGTATAAGACGAGCCTTGATGCCAGTATTTCCTTGTTCGTGCGAACACAAATGATTAATGAGGATTCGCAATGAGTGTGAAAAGCTGGCTCAACTCCACGGATAGAACTCTAAAGAAAGTCTTGGCGATTTGATGAAGGGCATGAAAAACACGGAACAGCACAAGCGGCATGGTTTCATGCTGTTCGTTACGTGCGTTCTGTCGTTTACGGCTTTTCTGTTTGCCGTGGATTTTTCAACGCCGGACGAAGATGTTGCCCGTGGTCACTCCGGCGGCATCGTGGCAAGACAGGTCGAAGGCACTCCGACAACCCCTGTTCGCCAGCAATCCACCCCCTCGCCGCAGCCCATGCGGGCGATCTTGATCGAAGCGATCGCAGCCAAGATCAAAGCTGTTTACCTTGATGGCACCGGAGCAGCGCTGCCCGTGGCGGCAGTGGCTTTTGCTCTTCCAAAGTCGGCAGCAGCCAAAGCGGCGCTGAATTCCCAGCGCCTCGCAGTTTTGCAGAGATATTTTGGCTCTGCCCGTGCGCCTCCTAAAAGCGCATAATATGCCATCCTCGAAGATTGGCTTTAACCAATCCTGACACCATTACAAACGATGCCCGCACCGCTGCTTGATGCTTGATGAGTGGCAATTGGGGCGTACCAACCGGAACCTTAATCCATGCGTACTTCCAAATGGGTGGTTGTGCTTTATAGCCTGATCGTTGCGATCGGCGTTATCATTGCCTTGCCCAACTTTTTCACCCAAAAGCAACTTGAGGCGATGCCGTCACGGTTCCCAAAGCGTCAGGTTACACTCGGCCTCGACTTGCGCGGCGGCTCGTATCTCGTGCTCGAAGTCGATGCAGCGAGCCTGAAGAAAGACCGTTTGCGCTCTCTGCTTGACGATGCCCGCAGCAAGCTGCGTGCCGAACGCATCCAGCCGCAGTCGATCCGTGCTGTCGGCGATGCGGTCGTTGTGACCATCCCTGATGCGGACCAGCGTTCCAAGGCGGAAACTGCACTTCGCACCTTGATTTCGCAGGTCAATACCAGCGGTTTCGGCACGGCGATCAACGACATAGATGTTGCCTCGAACGACAATCAGGTACGCCTGACCCTCACCGAGGCAGGTTTCAACTATCGTCTTGATGCCGCTCTTCAGCAGAGCCTTGAAATCATCCGTCAGCGCGTCGACCGGTCGGCGTTGCAGAACCGTCCATCCAGCGCGTAGGCTCGGACCGTATCGTCGTTCAGCTTCCCGGTCTTCAAGACCCGGCGCAGCTTCGCCAGCTTCTCGGAAGCACGGCGAAAATGAGCTTCCATATGGTCGCCGATGCCAATCCGAACGACGCGCCGCCTCCGGGCGTGACCATCATGCCGGATTCCAGGATCCGAACATCAAGTATCCGATCGAGGATCAGATCGCCCTTTCCGGCGAGCGTCTCACCGATGCGCGTGCAGGTTTCGACCAGCGCACCAACGAGCCGATCGTGTCTTTCCGTTTCGATAGCCTCGGTGCACGCCAGTTCGCGGACATTACGACGAAAAACGTCAATCGTCCGTTCGCAATCGTGCTCGATGGCAAGGTGCTAAGCGCCCCGGTCATCCGTGAACCGATCACCGGCGGCTCGGGCCAGATTTCCGGCAGCTTTACGGTTCAGGACACAGTTGTTCTTTCGGCACTCCTGCGCGCTGGCGCCCTGCCCGCTCCGCTGACCGTTATCGAAGAACGCACAGTCGGTCCCGATCTTGGCGGCGATGCCATCAAGATGGGTCTGATTACAGGTATCGTGGGCTTCGTACTCGTCGCGGTCTTCATCCAGCTCCTTTATGGCGTCTGGGGCACGATTGCCAACGTGGCGCTGTTGCTCCACACCTTGCTCACCTTCTCTGCCTTGAGCCTCATTGGCGCAACGCTGACATTGCCCGGTATCGCCGGTATCATTCTCGGTATTGGTATCGCGGTTGACGCCAATATTCTCATCAATGAACGTATCCGCGAAGAAACGCGACGCGGCCTCGGGGCCATGGCCGCGCTGGACAAGGGCTTCCATAGCGCCTTCTCCACCATTGTGGATGCGAATGTTACATCCCTGATCTCGACCTTGCTGTTGTTCACCTTCGGCACAGGCCCGGTTCGCGGCTTTGCGATCACCATGATGCTCGGTATCGCGATCTCCATGTTCACTGATGTGACGTTGGTACGCATGGTCATGGCGTGGTACGTTCGCAAGCGTAAGCTGAAGGTGCTCGTCATCGAGCCGTTCCTGAAATTCGTCCCCGAAAAGACGAATATCAGCTTCATGAATGCGCGCTTCATCGGCATTGGCGTCTCGATTGTGCTGTCTATTCTGTCCATTGGTCTGTTCTTCAAACCGGGACTGAATTACGGCATTGACTTCAAGGGCGGCATTCAGGCGGAAATCGTCACGTCACAGCCAGCCGATCTGGCGCAACTTCGCGCCAAGCTAGGCGCACTGGGTCTTGGCGAAGTAGCGCTTCAGTCAGCCGGTAGCCCGAATGATGTCCTGATCCGCGTCCAGCGTCAGGAAGGTGGCGAGGAAGCGCAGACCGTTGCTGTCAACAAGATGCGCGAAGCCGTGACCGAGCTTGATCCCGGTGTGAAAATCGAGCGGACAGAAGTCGTTGGCCCGAAAGTCTCCGGTGAACTGGCCCGTTCAGGCTTCATCGCCGTCATCCTGTCGGCACTCGGCATGCTCATCTATCTCTGGTGGCGCTTCGAGTGGTTCTTTGCGATGGGCGCAATCATCACGCTTATCCTCGACACCACGAAGATGGTCGGCTTCTTCGCGCTGTTCCAGCTCGATTTTAACCTGACAGCCATTGCAGCGCTTCTGACCGCTATCGGTTACTCGGTAAACGATAAGGTCGTGGTTTATGACCGCATGCGTGAAAACATGCGTCTTTATAAATCAAAGCCGCTACGCGAGATTGTCGATATGAGTATCAATCAGGTGCTCGTCCGCTGTGTTTACACATCGATGACGACGTTCCTGTGTATGCTCCCGATGGCAATCTGGGGCGGTAGCGCGGTTCATAATTTTGCCGTGCCGATGCTGTTCGGTATCTTTATCGCTACATCGTCGTCGATCTTCATCGCCGCTCCGATCCTGCTTCTGCTCGGCAACTGGTGGCAGCACCGCAAGGAAGCCCATCAGGCAATTGAAGACAGCGCCGCAGCGCAGAAATAACCCGCTTGCCGGGCAAGGCTCAAGCTTTGCCCGGCTCCCACTTACATAATTGAAAAACCAGAGGGGAAGGCACCTGATGCCCCATGACACGCCTTTGATAGCGACAATCGTCATCGGGTTATGCGGCCTTCATCTTCGGTGCGATAGCCACCCGCCTGAAAATCTCCCCCTCGTCGGCTATCTTCTGGCCGGTGTCATTGCTGGCCCGCACACGCCCGGATTCGTCGCTGATCAGGATCTGATTCTGCAGCTAGCCGAAATTGGCGTCATCCTGCTGATGTTCGGCGTCGGCCTGCACTTTTCCCTCAAAGATCTTCTTTCCGTCAAAGCCATAGCAGTACCCGGCGCGCTCGCGCAGATTGCAGCAGCCGCAGCCCTCGGCACGGGCCTTGGGCTCGCCCTTGGTTGGGATGTACAGGCAGGTCTGGTTTTGGCCTCGCACTTTCGACCGCCAGTACCGTCGTCCTGTTGCGCGCCATGCAAGAGCGCCGCCTGATCGACACCGAACGTGGACGCATCGCAGTAGGCTGGCTGATCGTCGAAGACCTTGCCATGGTCATGGCACTGGTGTTGCTTCCGGCAGTCGCCAGTGTAACCGGCCGTGCAGAAGGCTCAGCAGCGAGTGATCCTATCGTTTCATGGCTTGGCCTCGGCATTGGCGGCATCATCCTTCTCACCATTGCCAAGGTTGTTCTGTTTGTCGCCCTGATGCTCATAGTCGGGCGTAAGGTCATACCGTGGCTTCTGAACGTCGTGGCTCAGACCGGCTCTCGCGAACTGTTTCGTCTTGGTGTGCTCGCGATTGCGCTGGGCGTCGCTTTCGGCGCAGCCCATCTGTTTGGCGTTTCCTTCGCATTGGGCGCATTCTTCGCCGGCATGGTGATGAGCGAATCCGAACTCAGCCATCGAGCCGCGGAGGAGTCCCTCCCTTGCGCGACGCTTTCGCGGTGCTGTTCTTCATCTCTGTCGGCATGTTGTTCGACCCGATGAGTCTTCTTCGCGATCCGCTGCCCCTGCTCGGAACGCTCGCCATCATTCTGATCGGTAAATCGGTCGCAGCATTCTTCATCGTGCGCGCCTTCCGTCGCCCTGTCAGCACAGCGCTCACCATTTCGGCGAGCCTTGCGCAGATTGGTGAGTTCTCCTTCATTCTTGCGGGATTGGGCGTCAGCCTAAATCTCCTCCCGCCAGCCGGACGCGACCTCATTCTCGCAGGCGCAATCCTCTCGATTTTCCTCAACCCGGTCATGTTCATTGTCGCGGAACGGATGCGACCATGGATCGAAAAGCGAAGCAAAGGCGAAACGTCAGCCGGTGATAACACCAGTGCCGAACTCAATATTTCTGAGCCCGAGCCATTGCCGCAGACTTTGCTGACCGCACACACGATTATCGTTGGTTACGGCCAGATCGGCGAAAGGATCGCAGCAGGATTGCAGGCAGAGACGCCTTTTCTCGTCATTGAGGATTCGTCGAAAGTCAGCGCCTCGCTCAAGGATAAAGGCATCCGGTTATTACAGGGAACGCCTCGGATTCAGATATACTGAAGGCGGCCAATCCGGTAACGGCTCGAAACCACGGTTATTGCAATACCCAACGCTTTCGAGGCTGGGCGGGTGACGGCATTGGCCAGAGCCGCCAATCCGGAAATCAGCATCGTCGTGCGGGCCTGTTCAAAGGCAGAAGCACAATATTTGCATGATCTTGGCGCAGATTTCGTCATTCTGGGAGAAAAAGAAATCGCAGCAGCAGCCATGGCAAAGGCAATCGGAACTGAGATCAAGAGGAAAAATACCGAAACCGTTTCAGAGGAAAGCGAATTTCAGGCCGACGCATTAGGGATAATATCGGGAGATGGGTCGACCGATATCATGGGCAAAAAGGGGATGATATGAAGCATGAAGGCATGGTGACCGGTTGATGAAAGCAAAGGATTACATCTGGCCGGTCGTGGGCATTTGCGCAGTCGGTATTTCGGCTTGGCTTCTCTATCGCGAACTTCGCAGCATTTCGCTCGATGATGTTCTGGACAGTCTTTACGCCATCCGCGCCCATCATTGGGCGCTCGCGGCGGCTTCAGCACTTCTGGCCTACAGTTCGCTTGCTGGTTATGATCGCATCGCGCTGCTGCACCTCAGACGCAAGATTTTCGGCTGTTTATCGCGCTTTGCTCCTTCACCACCTACGCGCTGTCGCACAATATTGGCGCTTCAGTCGTCTCCGGTGCCGTGGTGCGCTACAGGGCCTATTCCTCTCAAGGCATGCCCGGCAGCGAGATCGCCGTCCTCATCGCTTTCTGTTCATTCACATTCATTCTTGGTGTTGTCATTACTTCCAGCGTCGTTCTCCTGCTGGAGCCGCATATTCTCATGCGCTTCAACGAGGAACTGACACCAACCGTCTCCATCGTCATTGCGCTTTTGATGCTGGCATTCGTACTGCTTTATGTCTTCGGTAGCTGGCTGCGCCTGCGTCCGCTTCAGATCGGCAGTTTCCGTCTGGAATATCCGCGGCTGTCGGTTGTAGTGCAGCAGCTCATCGTCGCACCGCTGGAGCTGATCGGTGCCGCTGGTATCATTTATTTTGCCTTGCCAGAGGCCGGCAATCCCGGTTTCCTCATTATTCTTGGCATCTTCCCGGTCTCATTCTCTGCAGCTCTGATATCGCACGCTCCGGGCGGCCTTGGTGTTCTGGAACTCGTTTTCCTGACTGGCTTGCCGGATATGAATCAGGCCGACGTTCTGGCTGCGCTGATCGTCTTCCGTCTGCTCTACCTGCTTATCCCGTTCGCGATGTCGCTTGTGGTCGTGCTGGTCTTCGAGAAATCCCAGTTTCTCCTGCGCTGGAACGATAAACAGAGAAAATAGAAGCAGACAACGACGGAGCATATTTTTCACAAAACCCGCCATAATTTGAATTTGTTTTCCTTAAAATGGCGGTCATGGCCGCCTATCTTGGAACCAGTTTCGCAAGCAGAACAAATTGCGAAATTGAACGCCCTCCCAAGGCTTTATCCAAGAGGAAAAACGCATGCCTGCGACATTGATCATCCCCGGCTACAAGGGATCGGAAGCAGGCCACTGGCAGCGCCAATGGTTGCATGACGATCCGTCAGCATTGCTCGTCGAACAGGACGACTGGCACTATCCGGTGCTATCCGACTGGATGCACGCACTCGAAGCCAAACTCGCCGAAAATCCGGGCGCCGTTCTGGTCGCCCATAGTCTCGGCTGCGCACTGGTCGCACATCTGGCCAGCCGACCGTCAGCAGCACATGTGGCGGGCGCCCTTCTCGTTGCACCTGCCGACGCGGAAACTATGGCCCGCAAGGATAGCCGTTTCCAGAGCTTTTGCCCCGCTGCCGCGCCATGAGCTGGGCTTCCCTTCCATCGTCGTGGCAAGCCGCAACGATGAATATATGAGCTTTGCCAAAGTTGAAGCCCTTTCGCACGTTTGGGGATCGGGATTTGTCGATCTCGGCGGGCCGGCCATATCAACGTAGCAAGTGGTTTCAGTCGCTGGCCGGAAGGGATTATCCTTGCATCCTCTCTTCACAGAGAACCGGTAGCCAACACGCTTTCCCAAGCAGCGTGACCGTGAGAGCGGTTCCAGTCAAAATGGAACCGCTCCAGCTCTTTTGTATTTAAGCACCTTGCCTGCGTTCAAGCAGAACCTTCAAGACAAGTGTCAGAAGAGCGATCAAAGCGAGCGTCGAAGCCGCAGCGAATGCACCAGCGACATTATAGTCATTGAACAGTAGTTCCACCTGAAGCGGCAGCGTATTGGTCTTGCCTCGGATTGCACCCGAAACGACCGACGTTGCCCCAAACTCTCCCATCACGCGCGCATTGCAAAGCACCGCACCATAGAGCAAAGCCCATTTGATATTGGGCAAGGTGACATAGAAGAAGGTTTGCCGGGCATTGGCGCCAAGCGTCAGAGCCGCTTCTTCTTCATCGCTCCCCTGCACTTCCATCAGCGGAATCAGTTCACGCGCCACGAAAGGTGAAGTGACGAAGAGACTGACAAGGAAGATCGCCGGAACCGTAAACATCACCTTGATGTCATAAGTTTCCAGCAATGGCCCCAGCAAACCTTGCGATCCATACAGGAGGAAGAGGTAGGTCACACCGGCCACGATGGGCGAGACCGAAAACGGTATCTCAACGAAAGTGATCAGCAACCGCCGTCCCGGAAAACGGAACTTGGTCACAAGCCATGCGACACAGACACCGAAGGCCATGTTGATCGGCACCACGACGATTGCTGTGAGAATGGTCAGCCAGACCGCATGCAACGTATCAGGCTTCAATATTTCACCGAAGAAGACATCGGCGCCCTTGCTGAATGCGTAGGAGAAGATAATGGCCAGAGGCGCTCCAATGCAGACCACCGACAAGCCAGCCGCCAGCCAGATCAACAGATTGCGCACCGATCCGGAATTTCGTGCCTGCAGGCTTGCGCTAGCGTTCTGCATAACGAAGCTGCCTTGCTTGAATGAGATTGGTCACAAGAAGCATCACGAAAGCCGTAACGAGCATCACGAATGCAAGTGCAGCGGCTGCGGGATAGTCATACTCGTCGAGTCGGATGAAAACGAGCAACGACGTCACTTCGGTTTCAAAGGGGAGATTGCCAGAGATGAAGACAATCGAACCAAACTCACCTAGGCTGCGGGCAAAAGGACAGCGACGAGCCTGCAAGGAAAGCTGGAAAGATGGTCGGCCAGATAATGTGTGAGAATGTCTGCGGGAGCTGGCCCCAAGGCTGCGGGCAGCTTCTTCCACATCAGCACTCATATCTTCAAGCACCGGCTGAACCGTGCGGATAACGAACGGGATGCTGGTGAAAAACATCGCGATCATGATGCCGAGCGGCGCATAAGCAACCTTTATCCCGATCGGTTCAAGGAACCGTCCGAACCAGCCATTTTGGGCAAATAGCGTCACCAATGCCAGACCGGCTATGGCAGTCGGCAGCGCGAAAGGAAGATCGACGGCGGCATCGATCAGACGTTTGCCGGGAAATTCATATCGCGTCAGTACCCAAGCCAGCAGAAGACCGAACAAGCCGTTAAAAACGGTGGCCACTGCGGCTGCGCTCAAGGTGATCTTATAGGTCGCTAGCGCCCGATCTGAAGTCACAATTCTCCAGAAGTCACTCCAGCCAAGACTTGCCGTTTTCAGAATCATGGCCAGCAGTGGCAAGGCCACGATAACAGCCAGATAAAGCAAAAGTGCAGCCGAGGGTCAGTCCAAACCCCGGCAGCACAGAATTACGTTTCATGCTTAGAAGCGCCACTGGATTTTTCAAAAGCAAGGCGATCCCGTTAGGGATCGCCAGTTGGCTCTGTTTACTTGCCAGTGAAGAGCTGATCGAGCACTCCGCCTTCGGCGAAATGTTCCTTCTGCACCTTCTCCCAGCCACCGAAAGCATCTTCAACCGTCACGAGACGCACATCAGGATAGATGTCCTTGTGCTTTGCAATGACATCCTTGTCGTGCACACGGTTGAAGTTCTGAGCCAGAATTTCCTGACCTTCCGGCGAATAGAGATAGTTCAGATAGGCTTCCGCTATCTTGCGCGATCCACGCTTGTCTACCACCTTGTCGACGACCGTAACGGGAAACTCCGCCAGCAGGCTGACTTCTGGGACAACGACATCATACTTGTCCGGTCCGAGAACTTTCTCAGTCCCGCGTGTTTCAGCTTCAAACGTCACCAGCACATCGCCAATGCCACGTTCGGCAAAGTCGTCGTTGCTCCACGTCCGCCTGTATCGAAGACGGGAACATTCTTGAAAATCTTCCCGATGAACTCGTGTACCTTCGCCTGATCACCCTTGAACGCCTCGTTCGCATAGGCCGTCGCAGCAAGATAGGTATAGCGCGCATTGCCTGAAGTCTTCGGGTTCGGGAAGATCACCTTCACGTCGTCACGCGCCAGATCGTCCCAATTCTTGATGTTCTTCGGATTGCCCTCACGAACGAGGAATGCAGGGAGCGAATAGTAAGGCGAGGAGTTGTTCGGAAGCCGCTTCTGCCAGTCCGCCGGAATCAGATTACCCTTGTCATGGAGGACCTGAACGTCGGTCACCTGATTGAAGGTCACCACATCCGCCTCAAGCCCTTCCAGAATCGAACGCGCCTGCTTGGAGGAGCCAGCATGGGATTGATTGACGGTTAGATCCTCGCCGGTCTTGGTCTTCCAGTCAGCGATGAAGGCTTTATTGACCTGTTCGTAGAGTTCCCGCGCAATGTCATAGGAAACATTGAGTATTTCCTTCGGCTCCTGTGCCTGAACCGGCGCAGAGCCGAGACCGAGGGCTACCGCCGCATATAGAATAATTTTTTCTCATTAGACCCATCCCCACCACGCTGTTTGCAAAAGCGCTCTAAACTGGATTGTTTTCAGAAAACAAATCTAACGAGAGAAGAGACAAAATCAATCTAAATCATTGATTTAAATATATAAACTACTTTCAGAGTCATTCATGGAACCTGCGCCCAAACCACATGCTGGCATGAGAAAATAATTCTCATCAGGAGCGAAACCATAAAATGAAATGCAAAAAGGCAGGAGACCTCCCTCTCCTGCCTTCAAAACTTTCTTAGACTCTGGACTTACCAGAAACCGCGATGCTGCCAGCACCAGAGAAAATTATGCTCGCCACGCTCCAGCCGACTACGGCGGCGGGCTGCAATCTCTTCCGCATTCAACTTCATCTCGCCCAAGGCCGCTCCAGAAGGGCCGGAACACGCAAAACCGTATTCTTCATTTTCGTAGCGAGCTGTTGAACGGTTCGCTTCATGCCGGCCTCCTCATTGCCTTACGCTCAAATATCATCGCGTTTTCGCCGCAACAATGAACGATAGGTTAATTTTGAAGGCTTTCGGTTTTTGTCAATAACCTACTTATTTTATCGGAGTTAACTGCGTGAAATAATTTGCGAGCCAGACCAAACAACCCGCAAATTCATTCCTGTTAAACCTCATAGTCGGATGAGGGGACAATGCGTACCTTGCCGATATGACGACCATTCATCGACTCGATCTTGAACTCCGGGCCATCGGCAACGAAACTTTCTCCACCCAAAGGCAGGTGTCCGAGATGCCAGAGAACATAGCCGGCAAGGGTAGTATAACGGTCACCGTCATCCAGAAGGTCGCGTTCCAGAAGGCCGCTTAACCGGCGAATATCGGTAAAGCCGTCTACAAGATAACCACCCTGCCCGTCCGACTGCGCGACAGCCGCCTCTTCGTCTTCATCCGGGAACTCACCAGCAATGGCTTCCAGAACGTCGGTCGGCGTCACGACACCTTCGAAAGAGCCATGCTCATCGACGACGACTGCGATCTGGACAGGTGAATTACGCAACTGCTCCATAACGCGCAGCACGTTTGCATTTTCATGCACCACAAGCGGCTGTTTTACGATCTTGTCCCAGTCGACAGGCTTCTTGTCACCAATATCGAGCAAAAGGTCCCGGACCAACGCCACGCCGATGAACTCGTCCACCTGACGGCGCGCAACGATGACGCGAGAATGTGACAGCTCACGAATGGCCGCATCAAGTTCCGCTTCGTCTTCATCGAGGTCAAGCCACTCGATCTCGTTGCGCGGCGACATGATAGAACGCACAGGTCGATCAGCCAGATCAAGAACGCCGCGGATCATCTCCTTTTCTTCCGGCAGGAAGACATCACTGGCCGCTGTCTGCTGAGCAATCACGTCAACCGTGTCGGAAAGCGGGTTTTCGCCGCGACTGCCACCGAGTAGACGCAGGACGGCACCCGCAGTGCGCTCTCGCAGATCGTTGGTCGTGACCAGCTTTTCGCGATTGTGTCGCGACATCTGGTTGGCCGCTTCGATCAACACCGAGAAGCCGATCGCCGCATAAAGATATCCCTTTGGAATATGGAAGCCGAAACCTTCCACGACCAGACTGAAACCGATCATCATCAGGAAGCCAAGACACAGGATGACAACGGTGGGGTGTTTGTTGACAAAATCCATCAGCGGCTTGGAAGCAAGCATCATTACGCCGATGGCGATAATGACAGCAATCATCATGACCGGCAGATGCTGAACCATGCCCACAGCCGTGATGACACTATCCAGCGAGAACACGGCATCAAGCACGACAATCTGAACGATCACCTGCCAGAACACAGCATGCACGACCTTGGAACTCTTAGGCCCATGATCACCCTCCAGCCGCTCATGTAGCTCCATCGTGCCCTTGGCGAGGAGAAACAGACCACCAATTAGCATGATGATGTCTCGGCCCGAGAACGACATCCCCATCAGCGAAACCAATGGCTCACGGAGGGTGACGATCCGGGAAATCGACGCCAGCAGCACCAAACGCATCAAAAGAGCCAGAGTAAGGCCGATAAGTCGCGCGCGATTACGTTGGTGCGGGGGCAGTTTGTCGGCCAGAATGGCAATAAAGACGAGATTGTCGATACCGAGAACGATCTCGAGCACCACCAATGTCACCAAACCTATCCGGGCATTGGGGTCGGCAATCCAGTCCATGGACCAGTCCATGATATGTCGGCTCCTTTAAAGATCAGCAGAAATGGAAGTTGAGAAATTCGTCGCAACAGCTTTGTGACCGGGCTGCATTTGTGCAGTCCAGTCTCTTCCGGGCGAAGGCTATCGGGAATTGTTCAATGCGCTGGAAGCCCGAATACCCCTCCGGGAATTCGGACTTCGAGAAGACGAATCGTCAGAACTGTCGTCGGGCATAAAGCGCGATGAACCTTATATGAGGTGTCGCGAGGCCTAAATCCTCAGCCACACCGGTTGCCACATGGAACATATGGTCTGTTATTATGCAGACCGAAGCCTGTAGCACAAGAGGTCGATTATTCGGCGGGAGAGACCTGAACGCGGCGCTTACGCTCCCGACGTGGACGAGCTTTGAAAAAGCGCACACCGATAACCGTCGCAATGATGGTGACGATAGTGATTCCGATCACGAACCAGAACATGTGATCGCCATCCATTCTGGCGAAAACGCCTGCTCCACGACCTGCCAGCCAGCCCGGAAGGAACATCAGCGGAGCCCATACAAGCGCGGAGAGGACATTGGCTGTTTGGAAGCGCGTCTGATCCATAGACATCATACCGGCAACCATCGGCACGGTACAGCGCACAGGGCCGAAGAAACGACCAAGGAACACTGCAGAAAAACCATAGCGACGGAAGAGAAGGCGCGCACGCGCCACACCGCTGCGGTGTTTGTTGAGCGGCCACTTATGAATAATATTGCGGCCCAGCCACCAGCCCGGAAATAGGAGATGATATCGCCAATCACTGCGCCGATAATCGCACCGATTATAACGGGAATGGGTTCGATGATTCCGGCACCCACGAGGCCGCCAATAGCGATCATGATCGGCGTAGCTGGAATGAACATTCCTATAATGGCGAGATTCGCCGAAGGCGATAACGCCCACGATAGGCCCAGCCCATGCCCGATGATCGGAAATAAACTGTCCGAGATCGCCTATTATACTTTCCATTCCGTCCTCAAATGTCGCGAACCGGATTTTGAAACGATATGAGCCGTTTCTGTTTTCTTCGGCAAGGGCAACCCGGTGCATAAAGCGCCTTGCTCTGACAAATTTTAGGGGCGGCGCCGGTGTCCGTGACGTCAGAACCACTACCAACCGATCAAGTCTTTTATATGCCGTAGTTTCTCAGACAAGCATCAATAATTGATGACATGGCTGCGACATTTGCAGCGTGACTCTACTCCCCGAACGAAACCTCCCCGCCGCACGTATTAGTCCAGCATCGGCGAATATGGAGCCGCAGGGTTCCGCTTACAACGCCGAAAACGTGAAAAAATGAATCAAATCAAGAATCTCTCATTTTTGATTCTCAAAAGAGCGACCAGAAAAACACAACCAGAATGCACACACCCTGAAAAAGACACCGGTAACGCGCAGATATGGATTTTCGGAAGGCCCGCATTTCCGGGCTTTTACGCAAGCTGTTATTTTTTCAGAAATTTTGCAGTTGGAGGCTGGACAGGTGGAAAAGAGGCCGTTATAGAACCGCTCACTTCACCGGGGCCGCTGCCTCGGCAAAGCGAGTGGGTGATTAGCTCAGTTGGTAGAGCAGCTGACTCTTAATCAGCGGGTCGTAGGTTCGATCCCTACATCACCCACCACTTTTTCTTCTGAAAACAAACGCTTCCGCTGATAACTGATCCTGATGGATCAGAAAAATTCTTCTTGCCCGAACGAATATGTGTCTCAGTGCCTGCGGATAATTTTTCGCTTTGGAGAATGCTTCAGCTCTGGTTCGCTCATACACTCCCCAATACATTACCGATAATTAATTGGCATATTCATATGCGGTTCATCTAAAAAGACAGACATTACTCGCACGCCTTTTAGCGGCGCCCCTGTAAAGAGTAATGGAGCCAAATAGCCATGAAATCGAAGACCGCATTTATCGCTGTAATTGCAACATCTTTGCTTGCTGTACCCGCACTGGCACAAGAAAATAGCAGTGCAAATACTGATAAACCGGCAGCAGAGACGACCGTTGCCTCAAACAAGGACATGAAGGGCAAGCGCGGCCCCGTCGATCTTGAGAAATTCTCACGCATGGATGACCTCAAGGCCGCCGATACCGATGGCGACGGCGTACTTTCTCGCGCCGAAATCGAAGCACTGGCACTCAAGCGCATCGTGAGCCGGGCAGCTGACCGCATGGAGCGTCGCCTCGACGTCAATGGCGACGGCAAGGTTACGCTTGCGGAAGTGGAGAACCAGCGTAAGAAGGAATTCGCTGCACTGGATCGAAATGAGGATGGCAAAATCGATCGCAGCGAAATGCGCGCCGCGAAGATGCATCACCAAGCCAGAGGCTCTCACCACAAAGGTTCACATCACATGGGCAACCACAAAGGTGGTGAGCACAAAGGCCCGATGAAGGATCAGGCAGAAAAGCCACAGGAATAAAGCTGAAATAAAAAAACCCGGGCTCAATGCCCGGGTTTTTCATACGCGATGTCAATTTCACCGTTCAAGAGCGGATGACGCCCTTCTTGAAAATGATATTGCCATAAAGCCGCTTCTCACCGGTACGAATGATCGCAAAAGCATCGCGAGCGCGGTGATAAAAGCAAATCTTTCAACTGGATCGACGGAAATCTTTCGACCCTCAGCCTTTTCTATGACTGATTCAAATTCCTTGAAAATCGCCGGCGTTTCATTGGGCGCCTGCATGACAGCGGCTGGCTTGTCGACAAAATCATCCAAAGGCAACAGCGACAACACAGCCTCGGCCATATCCGTTGCAGTGATCCCCGGAAAGTCCAGCACGTGGACACCAGAGGACTGCGCCGGATAATTGGCATCAACAATCACGAGATCGTCTCCGTGCCCCATATCGGCAAGAACCTCGAGCAACGAGCCGGTCAGCAATGGATTGATGTTCTTCAACATAAGACGTGAGTTCCTATAAAAATTCTGTCGCCTCACACTAAACAACTCGCTTTCAGAATCGCAAGGTCCAAGTGTTGGAAGTTGACCGGTCTTATCTCGTGGTCGGATCCAGCTTGTCGCGTAGCCAATCACCCACAAAGCTGATCGACAGCGTCGTGAACATGATCACAAATGACGGCGCGAGCATGATCCACGGTGCGCGAGTGAGATATTCGCGACCATAACCAACCATATTACCAAGGCTGGTCATCGGCGGCTGCACACCGAGGCCCAGAAACGAGAGGCTGCTTTCAAGGAGAATAATCTCCGGGAATGTCAGCGTCATCGAGACGATTAGCGTTGAAGCAATGTTCGGGAGGATGTGTTTGAGATACACCCGCGACGGCGTAGCGCCGAGCTGGGTAACCGCTGCTGCATAACCTTGTGCATTCGCTGAGACAGCCAGCCCACGCGCGATACGGGCATAACGCTCCCAGCCGTAGAAGCCCATCAGGCAGGTCAGCAACAGAAGCGAGCTTCCGAAGAACGCCAGTACGGCAAGAGACAAAATCAGGAATGGCAACGCCGCCTGAAAATCAGCCAGCATGACCACAACCTGCTCCACCGCGCCTCGAAAATAAGCTGCGAGAAAACCGAGTGTCGTCCCGAACACCGCTGAAATGATCGTCGCACCAAACGCGATGAGCAGCGAAATGCGAATGGATTCGATAAGGCGTGAAAGCACGTCACGTCCCAGCTCATCGGTACCCAGCCAATGCTGTGCGTTCCCCGGCAGTGCGAGGCGGTTTTTCAGGTCAAAGGCTGTGATGTTGTAGGGTTTTATCCAGTCCGCAGTCAGCGCAATCAGGATCATTGCGGCGATCCAGATAAAGCCGATGATAACCATCAGCGGAATGCTTTTACGGCTCTTTTTTTCGGTTGCGTGGAAACAGTGGCAGTATTGGCGGTCATATCCGTCATCGGTTCAGCCTCACGCCTTGCCCTGCGCCTGACGCAGACGCGGATCGAGATAACCATAGAGAAGATCAACAATGAAATTGGAGATCACCATCGTCGCGGCCACGAGAAGCAATATGCATTGCACGATAGCAAGATCGCGATTGGCTACCGAAACCACGAGCAATCTGCCCACGCCCGGCGGGAAAAGAGCGATTCAACCACCACCGCACCTGCAATCAGCGATCCGACCATAAATCCGACGATAGTGACAATCGGAATGGCCGCGTTAGGCAGTGCATGACGCCAGACAACATTTCGCCGGGACACACCTTTGGCACTCGCCGTGCGAATATAGGGCTGCCCCAGAATCTCGATCATTGCGCTGCGGGAGAACCGCGCCAGAATGGCCGCGCCGCCGAGCCCCATGGTGATTATGGGTAGAATGGCATGCATCCAGCTGTCCTGCCCGCCCGAGGGCAACCAGCCCAACGAAACCGAGAACACCAGCACGAGCAACAAGCCAAGTACAAAACTCGGTAAAGTGAAGCCGATGACGGCAGTAGCCATGACAGCCCGGTCAATGAAGCTGTTGCGATGCAACGCAGCATAAATTCCGGCCGGAATGCCAAGCCCAAGTTTGATCAACAATGCCGGTATCGTAAGTTGAAGCGTCGCGGGAATGCGCTCGGTCACCAGTGCGATTGCAGATTGGCCATCGCGCATCGATATCCCAAGATCGCCGCGCGCAATAGCGCCGAAATAGCGCAAATATTGCTGCCAGAGCGGATCATCGAGCCCCCAGTTCTTCCGGAAGGCAGCTATCGCTTCCGGTGGCGCGTCCGGTCCCATGATGATCTGGGCCGGATCACCGGACATACGCAAAACGACGAAAGCGAATGTCACCACAAGAAGAATGGTCACAAATGCGCGAACCCCGCGAACCATCAGAAATCTAAGCATCAATATTGTCCGTCTGCAGGCTTCCTGCAAAATGACAGGCCACTTTGCGTCCCGCTGGCATGTCGAGAAGTTCAGGTGTCTCGCTGCTGCAGCGCGGAGCCGCGAAACGGCAGCGGGGGTGAAACGCACAGCCATTAGGTCGCGCGGCAGGGTTCGGCGGCTCTCCTGCAGGATGATGCGATCACTGAGAGGAGTTCCAGCGACAGGGACACTGGACACCAGCGCCTGCGTGTAGGGGTGAAGCGGTTTGGCAAAAATCTCGTCCGAGGACGCCTCTTCGACGATCCGGCCCAGATACATGACCGCAACACGATCCGAAATATTGCGTACCACCTTCAGATCATGGCTGATGAAAACCATGGCGATGCCTTCGCGTTCCTGCAAATCGCGCAAAAGATTCACAACCTGCGCCTGAATGGAAACATCCAGCGCCGATACAGGTTCGTCGCAAACAATGAGTTGCGGCTTGCATGCGATGGCGCGTGCAATGACGACACGCTGGCGCTGCCCGCCTGAAAGCTCATGCGGATAGCGCGAAGCCTGATCGGGACGAAGGCCGACCGCTCGCATCAGCTCTGCAACACGCGCTTTCTGCTCAGCAGCGGTTCCAATTCCGTGAATCTCCAGTGGCTCGGTAATCTGACGGCCAATCGGCAACCGTCGGTCGAGAGCTGCCAGAGGGTCCTGATAGACAAGCTGCATACGCGCCCGCAAAGCGCGCCAGCTTGCCGTTTTCTGGCGAGGTAGGGCTGAACCTTCAAACGTCACCTCTCCCTCGCTGGGATCTTCCAGACCGAGAAGCAGCCGCCCGGTCGTGGATTTACCCGAACCGGACTCGCCAACAATGCCCAGTGTTGTTGCCGGAGCGACCGATATGGAGCCCGTCGACCGCGTGCACCGCGACCGGTTTTGCGAACGGACCTTTGCGCGACGTGTAGGTTTTGACAAGGTCGCGAGCTTCGATGAGAGCAGCTGTCATTGTGCTATTGCCCTTGTGCTCGCCGGGACTGAAACATGGCCACTCATGGATGGCAGCAAATGCGAGGTCGCCGGATAGGGATGAAAGCACGAGACCATGCGCCCCTCACCGGCATCGTCCTGCGGAACACCGAGTCTGGGGAGGCTTCGCGCGCAGAGATCATTCGCGCTCAAGCAGCGTGGCGAAAATGCGCAACCTTGCGGAAGCTTGCCCGGCTCAGGAACTGTGCCCTCAATGGGGATCAGACGATTGCGCCCGCCATCAAGGTTCGGAATGGAATCGAACAGGCCGTGTGTATAAGGATGGCGCGGAGCAGCAAAGAGTGCTTCGGTCCGGGCCTGTTCAACGATACGCCCGGCATACATGACGGAAACACGTTCGCAAATTTGCGACACTGCACCAAGATCATGGCTGATAAAGACCACAGCCATGCCGGTTTCCGCACGCAATGCAGCCAATAGATCAAGAATTTGAGCCTGAATCGTAGCATCAAGTGCTGTCGTGGGCTCATCCGCGATAAGGATATCAGGATTGCCCGCCAGCGCCATGGCAATCATCAAACGCTGGTTCTGGCCACCGGAAAATTCGTGCGGATAATTATCGATGCGGCGACGCGCATCGGGTATTCCCACCAGTTCCATCAATCGCAAAACTTCTGATCGGGCTGCAGGTCCTCTCAAATTGCGATGAAGCCGCACGGCCTCCTCAATCTGGCGCCCGACCCGAATAACCGGATTTAGGGAACTCGACGGATCCTGAAAGATCATCGCAATACGGCCACCCCGAACACCTTCGAGCATGCTGCGCGATGCGGTCAGCAATTCTGTTCCTTCAAGGAGAACACTACCGGAGATCGACGCCTTTTTTCGGCAAGAGACCGAGCGCTGCCAGCGGTGACAGACTTGCCGCAGCCGGACTCCCCGACTAATCCGACAGCTTCGCCTCGCTCAATCGAAAGGTCGATACCATGCAGAACCGGCACGCCATCAAAGGCCACTTTGAGATTGGAAATTTCGACCAGCGGCATCATGCAATCCTTCTGGTTCATTCACAGTCGCGGGGTTTGAAACCCCCAAAGGAAAAGCGAGCCCGATTGAACCGGGCTCGCCTCTACAAATGGATCAAGCCCAGTTGTTTTTGCGGAAGTCCATCGCGAAAGCGGGCGCCGCCTTCCACTTCAATGACTTCGGCTTGGCGGTGAAAGTCGCGTTCTGGTGAAGGACGGTGTAGGCTGGATCTTCACGTTCGCAGATTTCCAGCATCCGCTTGAATGCTTCCTTGCGCTTGGCGTGATCCGTGCTCGTTTCCATAATGACGGAAAGCTTGTTCGCCTCCTCATTCGTCCATTCACCAACCTGTTGCTGCTGACCATTCGGACCATGCTGGCTGACGATAGACGAAACCGGATCGTTGAACGGTGCGGAGTTGGACCAGTCGCGCACGGCACGCCCGGGGCTCTTCTCCAGAACCTGCTGCCAGTTTTCCTGCATCTGAATTTCGACGTTCAGCCCCACCTGATTCCACATTTCCACAAGGATTTGCGCGGTTGGGGTCTGGTTGGTGTAGTAGTTGTTGAGCAGGCGGTAAGGGATGGCATCGCCCTTGTAACCGGCCTCTTTCAGAAGCTGCTTGGCGAGATCCGGGTTATATTCCGGAATATTCCAGCCCTGAACGAACATATCGCCATAGTAGTCCCACTGGAGACCAGCCGGAACGACCGTACGACCGGCCCACAACGAATCCACGATCGCCTGACGATCAATCGCATGGGTAAATGCGCGACGCACCAACGGATTTTCCAGTTGCGGATGGAACTTGTCGAATACAGTTAGACGGTGGTTGAGGATCGTACCGCCCTGAACCTCGAAAGCGTCATTCTTTTCGATACCTTCGATCTGATCCGGTGGAATATCGCAGGCAAACTGATATTCGCCCGAGAGCAGACCATTGATGCGGGAGGCAACTTCCGGCACCTCGATGAAACGGATCTGCTTCAGCGGTGGGCGTCCACCCCAATATTCGTCGTGAGCTTCGAGCACCAACATGTTGTCCGGCTTGAACTCGACAACCTTGTAGGGCCCGGTGGTAACCGGCTTGCGCGCCCAGTCGAGATAGCTAGGCGACTCTTCCCAGCCACGACGACTCATAATCTGGCTGCCGTAACGGGAGATACGGCCTTCCATGGTGACGTCTGGCGTACCGTTCTTGAAGCGCACCGTGTATTTGTCGACAATTTCGACACCCAGCAAGGCTGGCCGGGAACGACGGGCCGTCGCTGGCACTTCAAGCGGCAATTCCTTGCTTTCACGACCGAGCGGATTTTTCTCCGTGACGTAAATCGTCTTGCCTTCGGCTGGTTGCGTGTCGCCAAACATGCGCTCCTTGCCAAAAGTGAAGGCAACGTCTTCGGCGGTCATCTCATCGCCATTGTGGAACTTCACCCCTGACGGAGCTTTAGCTCGACCGTCTTGTCATTGATGCGGGTCCATTCGGTCGCAAGACCGGGCACAGCCGAAAGACCGCCCAGCCAGTCGCGGTCGATCAACGCCTCCCAGATACTGGAAAAGAAAACGCGTTCGCCGACATTCGACTGTTCGCGAAGAACGTCGAGCGTGTTGCTGTTTGCCACCTTCTGCACAGCAATGGTGATAGATGGGCGATTGTCAGCCTGTGCGATTGCAAATCGCGGCAGGACGAGCGAACCGGCGGCACCGGCTGAAAGGCCAAGCATCCCGCGTCGGGTCAGATTGATCATTTGGTTGCTCCTGAGATCAATGGTTGCGCGTTGTCAGCCCTTGCGGGCCGGATCTGTAATGGGTCAGTGTCCGGTCGGCATGAGACAGCCGCCACGACAAAGCCTTCTGGGCGTAGTCGCGAACAAGGGCCGCATAAGCGGGGTCTTGAGCCAGATTGTTGAATTCGTGCGGGTCCGCCTTCAAATCGAAGAACAGCGGCGGCAGGGCCGCAAAATGCACGTACTTGTAGTTTTCGTCCTCGATCACACAGAGGCTGCAATCATCCCGGGAGAGCTGCACCGAATTCTGCGGCTGATCGTAGAAGACGTCGCGGAAGTCGAATTCGTAATGCAATTCTGTGCGCCAGTCGGCGGGTTTTCCCTCACCCAGAAACGGCAGCAGCGAACGGCCGTCGCAAGCGCGCGGCGTTTCCCCGCCGAGCCATTCGAGGATGGTGGGCATGACATCGATGCTTTCGGAAAACCCATCTTCGATCTGGCCAGCGTGCCGGTTCTCCCCCGCATCCTTTATAACCAAAGGAATACGGAAACTTTCGTCGTTGTAGCCGATCTTGCCGAGCAGATGATGATCGCCGAGTTGCTCACCATGGTCGCTGGTGAAGATGATTAGTGTGTCGTCCCACTGACCAGTTTCATCAAGGTAAGCGAAGACCCGCCCCAGACAATCGTCGATTTCCGTAATCAGGCCGCAATAGGTGGCGCGCATCTGGCGAATCTCGCCTTCGTCCAGCGTTGCGCCGGAGCCTTCCGCCCCATGGAAAAACGAACCACGCCTGATATGATCTATATAGTGCTTCATAAGCGGATGCTGCGCCGCTTCGGCATCCGGACTTTCCGCGCGAACCGGCGCAGGCATATCTTCGGCCTTGTACATCGCATGATAAGGCGCGGAGGCGACGAATGGCGGGTGCGGGCGGTAGTAACCGAGATGCAGGAAGAAGGGCTTGCCGTCCCTGCCCTTCAGATATGTCAGCGCGCGTTCGGTGAAGAATGTAGAATCCGAGAATTCCTTCGGGATACGCGATGGCTTGTCGGTAGCACCGGGAACGGAGTGCTCACCTTCTGGCAGCCAGATGTCTTCACGGTTCTCCGGCAGTTCAAAACCATTCTGCGCCACCCAGCCGAAATATCCGTCCATATTGGGTTCGAATGCGCCCACTGAGCGAAACCCGTCCATGATATCGCCAAGAACCGTAAAACGCGGATCTCTGGGGACGTCGAGCGCGGATCAGGTGTTGTCGTCGTGTAACCAATGAGCGCAGGATCATAGCCGATGGCGCGGAGGGCTTTGCCGAGGTTCAAATGGCGCTGATCAAGCGGAACAGTGTTCTGCACTGCCCGATGGTTCATCAGGTAAAGGCCAGTAAGCAAGCTTGTCCTTGCTGGTCCACATGGCACACAGGTTGTGACGTGGTTGCGGAAGGTCAAGCCTTCCCGGCAAAGGCGATCAAGATTGGGAGTTTTGAGGAAGGGGTCGCGACCCTCCGCCCGCATCAGGTGGGGATAAAATCTGCTCGCCATTGATCAACGACGATAAGCAGGACATTTTTTCTGGTCATGTTGGCCTCGTTATTTCCGAGGCTTACTAGGACCCTTTATATATCAAGGGCATGACCCTTGTGTAATGTTTTGGTGAAGCTCTGATTACAGAAACGCCGGCCAAAGGCTGGCGTTTCACTCAGATCCGCGGAATAGTCGATCATTCCGCCTTGGCTTCGATATCGACCTTGTCGAGCAGCAAGGTCGGATCCTGCGATGCAGCTACCATTTCGAGAGCGCCAATGCCTTTTTCGGCTTTCGACTTGACGGTCAGCTCGAAAATATTCGGCTTAGCCAAGAACGTCGAAAACGCCGTCGCAACATCCTGCAACTGTGGCTGCTCCGCTGCCAGCTCTTGCAGAGCGGCTGCAGCCATCAGAGACATCGTGCCGCGTACTTCGTCTTCCGACATATCTTTTTCTTCGGCATAAATTTTGATCGCGTTGGCGATAATGCCTTTTCCTCAACCTTCAGGTTTACCTGCTTGGCCTTGAGCCCGAGCAGAGCGACCTGCATCATCACCTTATCGCCAGAGAAGAATTCCTTCGTCAGGCCGCCCATCAAACCAGACATGGATACGGAACCCATATCCTTACCGCTGATCGAAATGTCCTTGATGATCAGATCCCGGTTTTGCCTCATCCCAGCTTGCTTCGAAGTTTGAAGACATGGTGAGACTATCATAACCAAGCTTCCGAAGCTGCTGGTAGAACTCGTCATCAGCCTGTGTCGGCACTTTGATCGACATGTCTTCGTAAGCGACGCGCACATCGGTCGGAATACCGTTGTAAGGCTTGTTGAGAGCGACTTCATAGCTCTTCATGGCAAACTGAATGCGTTCAGGCGGCGAAGGAACCGACGATTCTTCGGTTGCAGCCTGCTCTCCCTCATCCGCATTTTCCTCGCCTGCGTCCACATCTTCAGACTTTTCGTATGGCAGATCGGCGTCGATCCCCACTACCCGAAGCGTGCCGAATTCCGGAAGCATGGTCGTGAAAGGGAAGTTTTCAACTTCGTCCTCATTCAGCGCCGCAAACTTCTTCAAGGCTTCGACTGAAGTCGCCCGGGAGAAGCCCTTCAAGGAAGCTTCCTCCATCTTCATGTAGTCCTGACCTTCGGAGAAGGCCAAGCCTTTGATGGTCGCATCCATCTTCTGATTGTCGAAAGCAACTGCGACGCGTTCGATACCGCCCTTGCCTTTCGATGCATCAGTTGGCTCGATCTTCATGCCGAGCATTTCGACATCGCCCTTACCGATCGTGTCGAACAGGGAACTCAACTGAAGAATAAGCTCGCGCGTCTCTTCCTGTGAAAGTTCGTCCGCATTTTCGAGAGACTGGAGCTTCTCCAAGGTTTCGGTGAACGGTACGGCGGGCATACGAGCCGTGAAACCGTTGCTGCGAATCTCATCGTAGCTGAAGTTCGCATCCTTCGTCTTCATGACGATGTTCTTCGCCGAAAACGGGCCATAGACCGGCTTTGCTTCCTTATCGTCCGCGCCTGCCTTTTCGGTATACAGGCGGGCGAGGAAGACACCATCAATGTCTTTGCCCTCTGCGGCACCCATGGTGCCTGTCATCTTGTCCGTGACTTTTTCACCGTCTTCACCCGGCACTTGGATCGTGAAGTCGAAAATCGTGCCGCCCGCCGTATAACGAGCAACCTTACCGAGGTTGATATCTTCCAGCGCAACGTCTTTATAGACGATGTTCTGTTCGTTATTCGCGACTGTCTGGACTACCTTGATTTCCTGCGCAGTCAGGCGCTTTGCCGAGAAACGACCAACGCGTTCCGGCAGCGTCAGACCACTATTGCCGAAAGTATCCTTCAGCATGGCTGTATCGAAATTAGCGTCTTCGATTGCCACGCTTGGAATGGAAATCTTGTAGTTTCCGATCTCCGTATCAATGCCCGACGCATTCAACATGCCGGTCAGGAACAGAAACTTGGGGCGACCGTCAACCGAAGCGATACGAACGTTGGAGCCATCCTTCAACGGCAACGTCACGTCGCGCAGATGAATACGTCCGAGAAAGTCGGCTTCGACGGAAGATGCTTTGCCGCCACGCTTTTCGCTGCGACGTGATCGTCTTCTCGTGTGATTTTGTATCCGGTCAAACCGGCGGCAGCGATAGCGATTACCGCAACGGCCGCCCACAGCGCCTTGCGCCCACCCTTACGGGTTCCGTTCTTTGCCTGCTCCACGATGCTGGTCCTTTCAGCGCAAATTAAAACGGTGTCTGTGCAAGCCATTGCCAGAACGAATTCGCTGACGAAAGGGAGGTTTCGACATCGCGTAAATACGGCTGAAACAACTGCTTAAAACACACAGCCTGAATCGGTCAGGCAGACAGATGCTCTAACTACCTGAAATTGCAAGCGCAAGCAGGATCGTAAAAGTTCCTCACAATATTTTTAGGCTTTCTCAAGCAATACTCGAACAAGGCAACACAAAAATCATTGGTAATTTCAACGAAATACCTTCCGCGCCATTTCAGCTATTGAACCGGTTACTATCCCGTTCATTCAAACACACAGATACTATCAAACGCTCAAAGCGGCTGATCGGGATGCGGAGATGAACCGTAAGCGCCCCAAATGGATTGATCGAAATTCACGATAGCGCCAGTCATCAAGCCGGATTCTTCCGAAGCCAGAAATGCTATCGCGCGGGCAACTTCGACTGGTTCAATCAGCCTTCCGAAAGGCTGGCTCTTGGCCGCTTCATCCAGCCAGCTCTCCGGCGCATTGTGAAACTCGCGTTGGATACGGTCTTCGCCGTCTGATGCCATCCAGCCAATATTCAGGCTATTGATGCGAATACGATTGCGCAAAACCGAATAGGCTACGTTGCGGGTCAGTGTGTCCAGCGCCCCTTGGAAGCGCAATAGGCTGCAATGAAAGGCTGGCCGCCCATGGACGACATCGAAGAAATATTGACAATCGTTCCCTCGATCTTGTCGCGCCGGAACAGCTCTATCGCTTCTTGAATGAGGAAGAATGGCGCTCGTGTATTCACCGCAAACAAGCGGTCGAACAGTTCCGGGCTCGTATCCAGAATGGTGCCCCGATCCGTCAAACCGGCAGCGTTTACGAGAACGTCAAGCCTTCCAAAAACACGGTCGGCTTCCGAAACGATCTTGCGGCAGTCTTCCACCTTCTCAAGATCAGCCTGCACGAAGACCGCTTTGGCTCCGAGATTTGCCAACTGATCGACTTGCGTTCGCCCTTTTTCAACCGAACGCCCGCATATAACGAGACCTTTGGCACCTCTCTCTGCAAACAGTTTCGCAGTTGCTGCGCCAAGCCCTTGCGTGCTTCCGGTAATGACTGCAACTTTGCCGTTGAATTGTCCGTTCATTCTACGCTCCGAAAATCCCGGTCAAACCCGACCGCCCAGTTCAGCAGTCAGGTCGGCGAGTTCCTGCCCACCTGCCATGAGGCTTTGCAATTCGTCCATGTCCACATCGTTCTTCGTTCGCGTTCCAAGCGTTATCCCGCGATTAAGAACTGTGAATTTGTCACCGACCGCATGAGCATGACGGACATTGTGCGTAATGAAGATCACACCCAGCCCCGCGTGAGCGCACCAGATTGATGTATTTGAGAACCATCGCCGTTTGCCGGACCCCCAGCGCGGAGGTGGGTTCATCGAGAATCAGCACTTTCGCGCCGAAATAGACGGCGCGGGCAATCGCCACACACCGCCGTTCACCGCCAGAAAGCGTTCCGACAGCCTGCTGCGGATCACGGACATCGATCCCGATCTTGCGCATCTCCTCACGCGTAACTTCTTCCGCCTGCTGCGTATCGAACCAGCGTATCGGGCCGATGCCCTTGGTCGGTTCCCGTCCCAGAAAGAAATTCCGCATCACCGACATTAGCGGGATCATCGCAAGATCCTGATAAACTGTCGCAATCCCATGATCGAGCGCATCGCGCGGACTGTTGAAGGTGACGGGCTTTCCTTCGACCAGAAAGTCGCCGCTGGTCGGCTTGTGCACGCCAGAAAGCGTCTTGATCAGGGTTGATTTACCGGCACCATTGTCGCCAAGCAGGCAATGGACCTGCCCCGGCTCGACACTCAGCGAGACACCGTTCAACGCTATGACGGGGCCGAAATGTTTAACGAGATTGCGAACTTCGATGATGGGTGTCGTCATGGCAAATCTCCCTCTCAGCGCTCGCCGGTCGCACGCTTGCGAATGAAATTGTTGAAGAGCACCGCGATCAGAAGCATTCCTCCCGGGAAGACCAGATACCAGTCCTGATCGATCTGGGTATAGGTCAGCCCGATCAGAACCATGCCGAAGATGATCGCGCCGAAGAACGCACCAATTGCAGAACCATAACCGCCGGTCAGCAGACAGCCACCAATGACCGCAGCGATAATCGCCTCGAACTCCTTCTGGAAACCACGGCGCGCATCAGTTGAACCGGCATCCAGAACGGTAAGAATAGCCACCAATGCCGCAGCCATTGCCGTGCACATGAATAGCGTTGTCTTGACGCGACGGACAGGAACACCGGAATTGCGTGCAGCCAGAGCATCACCGCCGGCCGCGAAAATCCAGTTGCCAAAGCGTGTGCGTACCAGCACATAGGTTGCAATAAGTGCGATGGCGATGAACCACAGAACCTCGACCGGCACGCCTTTTACCGAAGGCTCACCATTGGGAAATTTGTCAATCAGATCGTTTTCAGCCATCCGGGCGAAAAGTCCCTGAAAAGCATCGCCGGAAAACAGCCCTGCCAGATAACTGCCCGCTACAGCTTCCTTCACGCCACGCAGCTGCGTGGCGCCACCTGTTGCCCATTTCAGCCCGACCAGCGACAGACCACGCAAAATGAACAGGAATGCGAGCGTCACAATAAATGATGGCAATCCAGTCCGGATAACAATCTGCGCATTCACCATCCCCACGAAAGCGGCGAACAGCAGCGTGACGATGATGGCGACACCGAGCGGCACCTGCCAGACGACCAGAGCAGCGGCAAAGATCAGGCCTGCAAAAGCTACCATCGAGCCGATAGACAGGTCGAATTCACCACCGATCATAAGAAGCGCTGCGGCGACTGCCAGAATGCCGAGCTGCGAAGCAGGAGCCATGAAGTTCATGATGCCGGCAGCAGTAAACATCGCCGGATTGGCAACTGAAACGAAAAAGACCGTAATTAGGATTAGGCCGGATACCGCTCCTAATTCCGGTCGGCTCAGGAGCCGTTGCATTGGGCTCGCCGACTGAAGCCGCTCATCCTTCGATAGCGCCGCTGTGTTGGCCTTTTCATGGGGAAGTGGCTCACTCATGATCTTCTCCTGATGCATTCTGGGCACAGAGACCCGTTCCCGCCCATTTTCATGGGCGGGTTCGATATCAGATGGTCGAAACGATGCTTACCGGATGCCCTTGGCCGAAAGTTCCACGACCTGCTTGGCCTTGTCTTTGGTGATCAGGTTCGGGCCCGATGGAACATTGCCGCCCGGCATCAAACCGTACTTCGCATTAAGCGCGAGGAACGAGACCGGAAGGTAGCCTTGCAGGAACTGCTGCTGGTCGATGGCGAAGTCCGCCTGTCCCTTTTCAACAGCTTCCGTGAAGCCAGCCGACATGTCGAACGTCGCAACGTGGATTCCCGCTGCGACCGCTTTCGGCGGCGGCTTTCACGGCCGGTTCACCTGCCAGTGTCGCATTGAGCGTCAGGATTGTGTCGACGGCAGCATCAGATGCCAGAGCAGCGCGAACCTTGGCTTCGTTTTCAGCAGGATCGGTCGATGTCGGCAGAACCGTTACATCACCAAAGCCCTCCTTGAAGCCTGCGCAGCGCTGATCGAGCGAGACGTTACCCACTTCCCCGTTGACGCAAATGCCCTTTTGCCGCCAGCATTCTTCAATGCTTCGCCTGCTACCTTGCCGGCATCGAACTCATCCTGACCGACATGCAGCAGAGCGCCGAGCTTCTTCGAGGCATCGGAACCGGAATTCATGGAAATGACGGGAATACCGGCTGCTACAGCACGCTGGATCGATGGTCCAAGCGCATCCGCATCTGGAATGGAAACCACAATACCCTGCGGCTTCTGATTGATCGCCGCATCGATAAGCTGGGCCATCTGCACCATGTCAAAGGTTTCCGGTGCACGATAATCGACCTTCGCGCCCGTATCCTTTGCCGCTTCGGCGACGCCGTTCTTGACGACAGACCAGAACGGATCCGATGCCTGACCGTGACTGACGACAACGATATTAATATCGGCCGCGTGGGCTGCGAAAGACGCAGCCAGCAACGCCACCCCGGCCACTGCCGATTTCAATAGAGATTGCATGTTCACTCCTCCCTTGTCCGGCACTCCCCGCCGGTTTGCGTTAACGCTTTACCTTCCGCCTGCTGTATTCCGGCGCTCCTCCAAGCGTTTTACCCGTGAATACATGCAGATCGTGGATCTTTTCAATAGAATGAAACATTCATAACAAATTCTCGTAGAATTATAATTCCATTTCTGATAGCTCATGTCAATCGCATAAGCTGCCGACAATATGCTTATTTCCCCAAAGGAGTTGCGCAGCGCCAAACGCTTCGACCATCGTTTCTGGAGGAATGACAATGGCTGATAGAGCTGAGGTTGTGGTGGCGGGTTTGATCGGGTCCGGCTTCATGGGCAAGACGCACGCCCTTGCGCTCGCTAACGTCAATCGCGTTTTCGACCTACCTATCGATGTGCAGCTTCACACATTGGCCGATGTGAATTCTGAAACGGCGTCAAAAGCCGCAAAACAACTGGGATTTGCAAATGCCACTAGAGATTGGCGGGAATTGATCACCAACCGGAATATCAATCTCATCGACATCACGACGCCAAACCGGTTTCACAAGGAGATGGCGCTCGCCGCCATTGAAGCGGGCAAACATGTCTATTGCGAAAAGCCGCTTGCGCCCACCGCTGCCGAATGCCTCGAAATGACGCTCGCCGCAGAACGGAAAGGTATTCAGACAGCCGTTGGGTTCAACTATCTGAAAAACCCGATGATAAAACTGGCCAAGGAAATCATCGACAGCGGTGAACTGGGCGAAATTCGCAACTTTCGCGGTATTCATGCGGAAGACTTCATGGCCGATGCGCGCATTCCATGGACCCGGCGTCTCGATCCGGCAGGCGGTGGAGGAGCGTTAGCCGATATTGGCAGTCACATCATTGCCGCCGCACGCTATCTCGTTGGGCCGATAACGACGGTCATGGGAGACGCCGTCACCATCATCAACGAGCGTCCAGATAGTTTCAACCTTTCGCAGATGAAACCCGTGAAAGTAGACGATATCTGCCGCGCTTTTGTCCGTTTTGAAAGCGGGGCGACGGGCACAATCGAAGCGAGCTGGATCGCCTGCGGTCGCAAGATGCAGCACGACTTCGAAATTTCTGGATCGAAAGGCTCCCTGTTCTTTTCGCAGGAACGCTTCAATGAGCTCGACCTGTTTCTCTTTTCCGACAAAAAGGACAACAAGGCTTCCGCAAGATCTTTGCTGGCCCCGAACACGAACCCTATGGCGCATTTTGCGTGGCGGGCGGCCACCAGATCGGCTTCAACGATCTCAAGACGATCGAAGTCCGCGACTTCCTGTTGGCCATTGCGGGGCAGAAGACCAATCACGCCGACTTCCGCGAGGGTTACGAGGTCCAGAAGGCTGTAGAAACCATCTACGCTTCTTCCCGCGAGCATAGGTGGAAAAATGTCTAGCCAATACGTGAGGTCGGATGGACGATGAACTCGCCATCCACCGTCATGATTTTCGCTCGAATACCATAGACGTCGTGCAGCAGTTGCGGCGTGAGAACTTTCGTTGGTTCCCCATCCGCAACGATATGTCCCTTGTCGAGCAGAATAAGGCGTGTGCAATGCTGTGCCGCAAGGCTCAACTCATGCAATGAGGCGACAACCGTCCCCCCTCTTTTGCAAGTTCGGCAAAACTTTCCATCAATCCAAGCTGATGAGAAGGGTCGAGCCCAGCCACCGGCTCATCGGCGAGTATTACGGGCGTATCCTGCGCCAGAACGCGCGCAATCAGCGCGCGTGCCCGTTCTCCGCCGGAAAGCTCGATCGCCGACCTTTCCCGAAATCGGGTAACATCCATACGCTGCATTGCGGTCTCGATGAGCATTTTATCCTGTGCGCTCATGCTCGCAAAAACCGGCTTCAAGGCGGAGCGTCCCAAAGAAACAAGCATCTCCACGGATACCGGCCACGCGACATCACGCTCCTGCGGCAGATAAGCGAGGTTCTGTGCTTTTGTCGAAGCGCTCATGTGGCGCACATCGCCTGTGTCGAGCGAAATTTCCCCGCTGGACCTCACAAGTCCCAAAATGGCGCGCAACAATGTCGTCTTGCCAGCACCGTTAGGTCCGATCAGTCCGATGAATTCACCACCATGCATATCGAAACTTGCGTCGCTGAGTACTGCCTTCCCGCCAAGCGTAACGGAAAGATTCGTTATCGAAAGCGATGTCATACGAGTTGCCTCCGATACTTGAACACAAGCCACAGAAAGAATGGTGCGCCAATGATTGCCGTCAGGACGCCCAGTTTCAGTTCACGTCCCGGCATGACGATGCGCACCAACACATCAGCAGCCAACAATAGGGCAGCCCCGCCGAAACCGCTGGCAACCAGCAATCGTGACGGACGTGCACCGACAAGCGGTCGCAGAAGATGAGGAACCACCAACCCCACAAAACCGATTGCACCGGCAACAGCGGTGGAAGCACCCACGCAGGCCGCTGTGCCCAGCACGGCAAAAAGCTGCACACGAGCCAGATTGACGCCCATCGTTGCCGCAGCATCAGCCCCCAGTGTCAGACTGTCGAGTGATCGCCCGAGTGCCAGAAGCATCGCCCAGCCAACAAGGATGAATGGTGCGGCGAGAGCCACATGCGTCATCGATCTGTCGGCCAGTGAACCGAGCATCCAGAAGACGATCTCCATTGCAGCAAAGGGGTTAGGTGACAGGTTGAGCGCCAGCGCCGTCAATGCACCGGCGAGACTGGTCACCGCGACACCGGCCAGAATGATGGCGAGCGCGCCAGCATTGCGCCCCGCCAGAAGCTTGACGAGAAACACCGATACAAAGGAACCTGCAAGCGCGAGGAGCGGCAAAGCCAGCGGAAACAGAAGCGAGAGACCGCTATAAATAGCAATAACAGCGCCGAATGACGCGGATGCACTCACACCCAGCAGGCCGGGTTCCGCAAGCGGATTGCGCAGGTAACCCTGCAAGGCAGCGCCTGATAATCCAAGCGAAGCCCCGATAAGGAGCGCAAGCAGTGCCCGAGGCAAGCGGATTTCGCGCATGACCAGTACGATCATCTCGCTGTCATCGCCGAAAAGCGCCCTGAGGCTGTCGGTCATACTGATCGCAGCAGGCCCCGTCAGCAACGAAACGATGAAAAGCAAAAAGCCACAAGCATGGCCAGTCCGACGAGCAGAAGATAGAAGCGGTTCCGTTCAGTCACGCGCCGCCTCCGCAAGTTCTGCCACAGCTTCGACGCTGAATGGCCCACCGCAAACCGTCAGATTATCCGCTATCGTCACCGCCCTCGCCTGTTTTTCAAGCACTCGCAACGCCGGATGTTCGAAATTCTCGAAAGCCAGCGCAGGCGCACGATCTCTTGAACTGCGCACCAGAATATCCGGCTTCTCAAGCACCAGTTTTTCCAGCGGCAGCGGAGCAGAACCGCTGACGCCTGCCTTGTCGGCCAGATTATCAAGTCCGGCAAGACGCACAGCCTCATCGACCAGCGTTCCCCGACCGGATGTGTAACTGTTGGCATAATAAAGCGCGACTGTCTTGCGACGGGTCGGAGGTTGGATTGCCGCCAGAGCAGTTTTCATTTTGTCGATTTCCCGGCCGGCTTCCGTTTGTCTTCCGAGCACCTCACCCATGCGACGCAGATGATCTTCTATATCGCCGAACGTGCGGGCAGGAGCGAACTCTTCCACACGGATACCCAGTCTGCGCAACAGCCCAACCGTTGCTCTCGACGAGAATGTGCCCGCCAGCACGAGATCAGGTTTCATCAGAAAGACTTCTTCTGCCTGCGCATGGTTGACCGGAAGCTCCCGGGGCTTTCACAGCCATGACGGATAGTTCCGGGTCCTGCGACAAGTAAGAAACCGATCGCAACTGGCCCTCATTGGCCAGCAACAATGCCAGCTGATCGGTGCATACGTTGATGGAAACGACGTGATGGGGAATGTCCCCGCGTTCGCTGAATTTCGAACGAATAGGGCCAGCCCCGCCGCGAGGCAGAAGCTGGTTATCCAATTTGCGGACGCCCTTTTCATTCTCTGTTCAGCCTCAGAAATTCCGGGTCAATCCGACATTGATGGTGCGCCCCGGCGCAATATAGCCAGAGCTGGTCTGATAGTCCTTGTCAAAGATATTCTCGACCGAGAACTTCAACTGCGATTGCTTGTCGATGGAATAAAGTGCCACGAAATCAGCAGTCACATAGTCTCCGAGTTTCTTGCTGTTCGCAGCATCAGCGTAGCGCGAACCGCCATAGATCACTCTTGCAGTCAGATCGAGCTTTTCAATCGGCGTGAAATTGACCTCAGCCGCAGCCTTGAAACGTTCGCGATAAGGAAGATCCTTATCCGTATCGTCATCGATTGGCTGCTTCAGGTCGATAGAACCTTTGACGCCCCAGCGATCATCAAAACGATGCGCCAGCGTAGCTTCGAAGCCTGTAACCCTTGCACTTGCGACATTGTACGGCAGATAGGTTGGCGCAGTGCTCATAATCGCCTCGCGCAACCATGTCTGGTAGAAAGCCATATCAAGGCTTGTCGAAGCCGTGGCCTGCCAGTTCGCCGATTTCATATGATCGGGACTTTTCCGGCTGCAAATCAGGATTGGCGAAGCCCGGATAATAAAGCTCGTTGAAAGTCGGCGCCCGAAAACCCGTGGCATAGGATGATCGCAAAACAAGGTCCGGCAGAACTTCATAACTCGTACCGAGATTGTAGGTCACGACATCGCCGAACTGCCCATTATGGTCATAACGCAGCCCGCCATCGAAGCGCAGCGCCTCATACTCCAGCGAATACTGACCAAATACTGCAGCCAGATCGCGGCTGGTTTCATCATAAGCAACGGTGGTGTTGATCTCCTCGCGATAGGCTTCCACACCAGCGGTCACGGTGTGGTTGACCGTGCCGGTGTCGAAACTCTTCTCGGTCGAGGCAAAAACGCCATAACGCTTGGTTTCAAACCGGTCCGAACCGCTCACGTCTTTCCGGAAGTTACGGCTGTTGTCGATACCGGTGCTGAATTCCAGCGTGGATGACCAATCCGCCGTATGATCGATGCGTGTTCCGATCTTGCCCGTAAATGCGGTACTATCAGCCGGTTTGGTGACGGTGCCTTGGCATCATACTGATTGCGCCCTCGGCTTAGGAGACCGTCTGCATAGATTTTACCCCAGTCGAAATCCTTCGACAGGGCAAAGTTGAACGAGCCCTGCAAGAATCCATCGCGGTCTGGTTCATGGCCATAGGCATCCGGTGTGGTGAAGTCATATCCTTGCGTGCCGGTTATGGCCGCACCAAAGGCATAGTCGACACCGTCATTGCTTCTTCCCTGTATGGTCCCGGAAGCATATCCACCCCATGGATGGCTGACACCGGTAGAAAGACTGCCGCACCACGAGCGCTCACCGCAGGCTCCGCCTTGCTTGGTGATGATATTGATCACCCCGCCCATGGCATCGGCACCGTATTGCGCAGAATGAGAGCCCTTGGCAATTTCAACACGGTCGATGGAACTCAGAGGAATGTTCGCAAGCGCAGTTGCTCCGGTTGTCGCCGACGCCGTGCGCGCACCATTGATGAGAACAACCGTCTGCTTGGAAGACATGCCACGCATGTAAATGTCCGACGACGAGCCCTGCCCGCCGTTCGTCTTTATGGAGATACCGCTATAGGACTTCAGCAACGATTGGAGATCGGGAGCAGCCGACCGTTCGATATCCGCTGAATCGATAACCGTTACAGATGAGGTCGAGCGCTGCAGCGAAGACGCGCGGCGCAATGGCGTAACCACGATTGTATCGAGGACGACACTGTCAGCACCATTCGGCAGACTTTGAGCAAGCGTCGTGGACGGCAGCGCAAGAACGCTGGCCGATACCAATAAAACAGATGATTTCAAAAGATGCATTTTTCCCTCAACCCGCCGAACCGAAGAACGATACCGGCTTTTTCCTCGCACCGCAGGTTGAAGTGATCGTGGCACTGAAGGCCCTTCTTCCCGACGGCAACATTTCAACAATGTCACCGCCACGGACAGCCGCGCACGGACACACCCCGTATCCATGCATGGGTGACCGGATACGGCAGGTCTCCTGACTTCCGGGTCTTCGCTTCCCCTCCGCCTTCCCGATCGCACCTAATGCTTTCAGTGGCTTTTACCGCTCACACGGCTGTGGAGGATAGCTCTCCGGTTACAGTTGCGGGGGCAGTCCCGGCATCAACCAGAATGGCTTCACCGTGTTCCCTTTTCATCCGCCTGAACAGCGGAACCGTTTCCTGAGAATTGCGATAGCAACATGGTTAAGGATTCGCAACTCCGCTGAAGCACAATCCGGCACAGAAAACTGAATCACATTCGCAAGGAATGGATTCAACCTCCCGATTTCAAAAGAATTTTCTATCGCAGGAACGCACGGAAACGCTGGAGCGCGAAATAGAACAGCACAGAGCCGATGACGATCAGCGCCAGAAATTGCGGCCAGACGACACCGAGCCCTGCTCCGCGAAACAGGATCGATTGCGCCAATATGACGAAATGCGTATTCGGTGCTGCCAGCATGATTGTCTGGATAATTTCAGGCATGCTTTCGCGAGGTGTTGTCCCTCCCGAAAGCACCTGCAAAGGCAGAAGCACCAGCATGAGCAGCATTCCGAACTGCGGCATCGAACCAGCCGCAGTTGCCAGAAAGATGCCAAGGCTGGTCGTCGCAAAAGCTGGAGCGCCGCACCAACGAGAAACAGCGATACCGACCCATAGATCGGAACGGCAAGCAGCCCCTGCACCACGAAAACCAATGCAAATGCCGAGGCAACCAGCACGACCAGCCCCATGGACCAAATCTTGCTGACCATGATTTCAACCGGCGTCACGGGCATAACCAATAGATGTTCTATGGTTCCATGTTCGCGTTCCCGAATGAGCGCCGCGCCCGTCAGGATGATCGATAACATCGTAACCGATGAAATCACATTGTTGATCGCGCCGAACCAGCCCTTGTTCAAATCCTGATTGAATCTCGCTCTGAGATTGAGTTCAACCGGCGTTTGTGCGCCACCGCGATAGCGATTTAGAAACTCGCCCACCTCACTCGACACAATCGACTGCACATAGCCGCCACCGGTAAAGGCCCGGCTCATTCGGGTTGCATCGACATTGAGCTGAATTGTCGGCGAACGACCCGCCAGAAGATCACGCTGGAAATTCGGCGGTATATTCAGAGCGAAAGTATCAAGCCCCTCATCCATCCGGGCATCCATTTCATAGGATGAAATCAGCTTCGGAGGCACGAAATATGGCGGATAAAATGCCGTCGTGATCCGGCTCGAAACCGGCGACTGATCTTCGTCGACAATCGCTATCGCCGCATTGTTGAGGTTTTCGGGCATTGCCTTCGATGCCGTATAGATCGCAAGCGTAAAGGCATAGACAATCAGGATCAGCAGCATCGGATCGCGAGCCAAACCACGCAGTTCCTTCACGCCAAGCTGGAATATGTTAGATATCCGCATCTTAGCTTGCCTGTTTCTTGAGAAGAACGATAGCGAGCGCCATGAGAACCGGCACCGCGATCAACAACGGCAAAAACGAACCTGCCAGATCGGCAAAACCCAGTGCCTTGGAGAAAACCCCGCGAGAAATGGTCACAAAATAAGTCGCGGGATAGATTTTACCGATGAACGCGCCCGCACCTTGCAGCGACGATACGGGGTCAATGATACCGGAATATTGCACAGCCGGAATGAGTGTCAGAAGTGCCGTTCCGAAGATCGCTGCAATCTGGCTGTTCATGAAGGTGGACAGCACCAACCCCATGCCGGTCGCAATTGTGACATAGAGCAGCGCCGCCAGCGCATAAGTCGGAAAACTCCCCTGTGAACGGCACCCGGAAAATAAACACCGCAAACGCTGTCAGCATCAGGAAATTCAAAAATGCCAGCCCGATATAGGGCAACTGCTTGCCGAACAAAAACTCGAATTTCGTCACCGGCGTCACGTAAAAATTGATGATCGACCCCAGTTCCTTTTCCCGAACCACGCTCAACACTGCCAGCATCGAAGGGATCATGAGAAGCAGTAGCGGAATCACTGCCGGCACCATAGCTACGAGGCTTTGTACGTCCGGGTTATAACGATAGCGTATCTCCAGATTGAAACTGCCAACATTCGCCGCGTTGCCATAGAGCTCGCGGGCTTTTTGCGTTAGCCAGTTGGCGTGCATGCCTTGAACATAGCCTTTGATCGTCTCGGCACGAGTGGGCATCGCTCCGTCAATCCGGGCAGCAACTTCCACCGGGCGGCCGCGCATGACATTTGCGCCGAAATTCGGCGGTATCTCGATAGCCAGACTGATCTTTCCATCGCGCATTCGCCGGTCCAGATCGTCATAATCGGTTATGGGAACCTGTTCAGAAAAATATCGCGAGCCTGCAATCTGCTGCGTGTAATCGCGGCTGATCGTCGTATCGTCACGATCAAGCACGGCAAACTTCAGATCCTCGACATCCAGATTAATACCGTAGCCAATAACGAACATCAGGATAACGCTACCTAGAATAGCCAGCGTTGCGCGGATCGGATCACGCTTCAGTTCCAAAGCCTCACGTCGTGTGTATGCCAGCATTCGCCGCAGGTCTGGCAACCAGCCCGAGCCTTCTTTGGGTGTGTTTCGCCTACCTCTCCCATTTGATCTGAATTGGCTACCGGCAATGGCGCTGGCTGTTCTGTCTCGCCAATAGCGTCCTGCAGATATGCGACGAAGGCTTCCTCCAGAGTTTCAGCATTGCGACTCTTGGTAATCGCCTTCGGCGTATCGCTGATCAGCACCTTGCCCGCATGCATCAGCGAAATCCGGTCGCAAAGCTCCGCTTCGTTCATGAAATGGGTAGAGACGAAAATCGTCACATTATCCTTGCGCGATAGATCGGCGAGGATTTGCCAGAAAGCATCACGAGCGACCGGATCCACACCCGATGTAGGCTCATCGAGAATGAGAATATCAGGTGAGTGGATCAAGGCCACAGCCAGTGACAGGCGCTGGCGGATACCGAGCGGCAAGCCATCGGGTAAGGAATCCATAACCTCAATGAGATCAAAGCGTTCGGTCAATTCCTTGATACGGCGTTCGGTCAGATCCGGCGCCATATCAAACAATTTGGCGTGGAGTTCCAAATTCTGACGAACAGTCAACTCCGAATAAAGCGAAAACGCTTGCGACATATATCCGACATGGCGGCGTATATCGATATCTTTGGGATCGACCTCTCGTCCGAACAGTCGCGCCGTTCCGTCGCTGGCAGGCAACAGCCCGGTCAGAACCTTCATGGTCGTGGTCTTGCCGCAACCGTTGGAACCCAGAAAACCAAAGATTTCACCGCGCGGAATTCGAAAACTTACATTATTCACCGCAGTGAAGCTGCCAAAACGAACGGTGACGTGTGCTGCCTCAATCGCGATTTCAGCATCCGCACCGAAGTCGCGGTGCGGAATTTCTATGTCCTGATGGCCTTTCCGCAATTCCTCCGGCAGGAGCGCAATGAAGGCCGCATCGAGATTTGGAGTGTTGGTGCGCTGCAGCAATTCCCGCGGTGTACCTGTCGCCAGAATCTGTCCATCATTCATCGCGACCAGCCAGTCGAAACGCTCGGCTTCTTCCATATAGGCGGTCGCGACAATGACGCTCATTCCGGGACGATCCTTGCGGATATCGTCAATCAGCTCCCAGAACTGGCGTCGGGATAGAGGGTCGACACCGGTCGTCGGCTCATCGAGTATGAGTAGATCGGGATCATGGATGAGGGAGCAGCAGAGGCTGGTCTTCTGCTTCATGCCGCCCGATAGTTTGCCAGCCGGACGATCCGCGAAAGCCGACATACCCGTGCGCGCCAGAAGATCGGCAATACGACGCTCGCGCTCTTTTCGATTATGCCCGAACAGCCGTCCGAAAAAGTCGATATTCTCGAACACCGAAAGCGTGGGATAGAGGTTCTTCCCAAGCCCCCCTGCGGCATATAGGCGATACGGGGGTAGGCAGACTGGAGATGACGCTTGTCCGAAATATCACCGCCGAGAACCTCGATGCGTCCCTGTTGCATCGTTCGCGCTCCGGCGACCAACGATAACAGGCTTGATTTCCCGACCCCGTCAGGTCCGATCAGACCGACCATGCAGCCGACGGGAATATCAACGTTGACGTCGCGCAGAGCACGCGTCTTCCCATAGGACAGCCCTACGCCTTGCGCCCGGACGACAAAGCTGTCGTCATTGGCGCCAGCTTTAACAGGAACATCGTTCATTTCACAGTTTCCGCAAGATTCTTCGGCCACTCAGCATTAGGATCGAGCTTGACATAAGCCATGCCCGGCAATCCGGTTTTCACCTGCTGGATATATTTTTGAAGCAGTTCTTGCGGGATTTTAGCCTTCACACGGAACATCAGCTTCTGGCGCTCTTCCTCCGTTTCTACGGTCTTCGGCGTAAATTGGGCCACATCGGCCACAAAGCTGATCTTTGCAGGAATGACATATTGCGGCGCGGCATCGAGAACAATCCGGGCGTCGGCCCCCCATGGCCACCCGCCCGGCTTGCCCCGTCGGCAGGAAGAAAGTCATGTAAACGTCGCTGACGTCTACAAGATTGAGTACCCTCCCACCTGCGGAAAGCACTTCACCCGGTTGGGCAACGCGGTATTGAACACGTCCCGGCTTCGGTGCTCTCAAAGTGGCGTCGTTGATATCGGCCTCAATGCTCGCGATTGCCGCCTTGGCGGCTTCAACCGATGCTTCGGCATCCACGACCTGTGCCTTGGCAGCCCCAATGGCGGCCTCAGTGGCCGCAAGTTGCGCCTTGGCTGCACCGACAGCCGCCTCCGCACCCTGCGCAGTTGCACGGTCATCGTCCGGGACTTGCTGGGAAACCGTGCGCGATTGCGTCAATTGCTGGGAGCGGGCCAGACGGCGCTGGGCGGCATCCAGTTGCGCTTCGCGCTGTGCCACCGTCGCTTCTGCAGCCGTGTGTTCGGCTTCGCGCTGCGTGACAAGACTGCGCGCTGTCTCGATACCGATCTCAGCACGGCGCAATTGCGCCTCAGCTTGCTTGCGCTGGCTTTCCAGCTGATCTGTATCCATACGTGCAAGAATATCATTTACCTGAACGAAATCCCCTTCATCTGCGAGGATTTCGCGAATGCGTCCCGGGCTCTTCGTCGAAATATCGATTTCAACCGCCTCGATGCGTCCATTGCCCTTGGCAATACCGTCCGGCAACCCATCGCCATTCAGCGTTTTCCAAGCATAGTACCCGCCTGCGGCAAGGACGATAATCGCTCCAGCCAATATCCATTGCTTACGGTTGAAAGCCATAATGAAACACCCTCATTGCCATCGTCGTCACAACGCCGTCTTCAAACGAAGCACCGGCAAGCAGTCGCCGCCTGCAAGGGTTTTGATTGTCCCCACCGCCCCGCCTCCGGCATCTGCCAGAACCTTCTCGGGAATGATATGGAACTACCTTTTCATTTAGCAACCGGTGAATTGGGGAAGCGATCCAGAATCGCAAACTCCCGGTTAGACCTGCTCTAATCGGAATAAAGGTTGCCCGCCTTGATTAGGATCAAGAACTGCTAAAATACAGAACAATGTTGCTAGAGACGCGGGTGCTGATTTTATGAAACAGAGGGGAGTAACGCCGACAGCACCCGCTGGCTGTCGATAGACGACGTTACAGAAAGATCGCGCTCATGCGCTCGACAGATTGATTTAGCCGGGGTGCCATTCGAGTAGGGCCTCGGCACCCCGGGTCACCGACTCTGGTGGAAACCGGCAACGATTGTTGGTTAGCACCCGCTCAAACGAAGCTCTTTGATTTCAATCAAACAAACAACAATTCCGCAAATCGTCGTCGTTTTTGCCGTTAGTTTTTCCGGGGCCTGCACTTGCCCCACGTCTTTTTCAGATAGTTCGACACACCTTTCAGCTTCGGGTCGGAGAGGAAACCCTGACGAAAGAGAATGCTCCCTTTCACCTCTGGCAAAGATTCATTGAATTCTAGCTGGCGCTTGATTTCGGTCACGCCCTCGCCCGCCTGCCAACTGGGTTCAAGTGTGGTTCCAGAACCGGCCCGATAGAGTGCCAAACCAACATAAAGATCGGTCTTCGTGCCGCGAACGGTATCGGCCCACCATTTCGCAATCGTCCCGTAAGACACATCCTTGCGGCCAAAGGACCAGTAAATCTGCGGCGCGATATAGTCGATCATGCCTTCTTTCACCCAACGCCGGGTGTCGGCAAAATCTCCGTCATAGTTCGTTTTCCCGGCGCGGGTTGCAGAACCGCGGGGATCGTCCGCAGCGTTGCGCCAAACGCCACTCGGGCTGATGCCGAAACGGACATTTGGTTTGATGGCTTTTATCTTGTCTGAAATCTCCCGCACCAATGTATGGGTATTGTAACGTCGCCATTCGTATTTGCTCGAAAAGCGTGTGCCAAACCGTGCATATGATTTGTCGTCGTCGAGTTTCGACGATGCGGTTTCGTAGTAGAAATAATCATCGAACTGAATCCCATCGACATCGTATTTCTGGACGACCTCTGCCGTCACATTCGTCACCCATTCACGGACAGCCGGAATGCCGGGATCAAGGACATAACGGTCGGCTGAAACACCGACCCAGTCGGGGTGGAACTTGAAAACACTGACTGGCGACTCGTTTGACGAATTCCGCAATTCCTTGCGGGTAGACGGCTTCGTATCCATCGAAACACGGTAGGGATTAAGCCATGCATGCAGTTCTATGCCGCGCTTATGCGCTTCCTGAATTGCAAATTTCAGCGGATCAAAGCCGGGATCTTTACCGAGAGTTCCAGTCAGATAGGACGACCACGGCAAATAGGATGACTGATAAAATGCATCGGCAGTCGGCGAAACCTGAAAGATGACAGCATTGATACCATGCTCGGATGCTTCATCGAAAAGTCTGAGCAGCTCTTCTTTCTGACGCTTTATGCGTTCAGCATCGTCCTCGATACGGGACGAACTGCGTGACGGCCAATCGAGATTGAGAACTGTCGCTATCCAGCTGGCATGAAATGCGTCGCAGTCGAGGGGCATGAAATCGTTCCGTCTAAACAACTCGTCAGGCAAGGGTTTGAAATGGTTCTTTAACGCATCAGAGCGCCGTACGTCCATTTGGACGCACAAAGGTCACTCTAATTTACTGAAATTACGCATCGTGCTTTCCAAAAAATCGATCCCGATTTTTGGCCCGATGCTGTAGCTTAAAGATGGAAAAGCAACAGCGAGGGCAGCATGTACAAGAATATTCTCGTAACCACCGATGGGTCAGAATTTGCAGAGCGCGGGCTCGTCCACGCATTTAAACTGGCACGAACAGTCGGCGCGAAGGCGACGGTGCTGACTGTCACCGCTCCCTATTCCGTTTCGGGGCTTCCCGGCGGCTGGACTGATAGCCCTGCCTTCATCGAGCGCTTCGAACAAGAATGGAACGAGTATGCCGATAAATCCCTCGCTCGTGCGCGCGAACTGGCGGCTGAAACGGAAGTCGAAGTTCACACGCTGCATGTGGTTGCGCCACATCCGGCGACATCAATCATCGAAACTTCTAAAGAACTGCGCAACGATCTTATCGTCATGGCTTCCCATGGTCGTCGCGGACTGAAAGGTATGCTTCTTGGCAGTCAAACCTACGAAGTCCTGACACGCAGCAACACACCGGTTCTAGTGGTAAAATAAAGCCACATCGAAAGGGCCCGAAACTATCGGGCCTTCTTCCTTTTCAGCCAGTCTGGTGACCCGTCGCGCTTTCGATATCGATACGGAAGAAGATCGGTTCAAGTTTGCGTTCGTGTCCGTCCTTCGCGACCGTCTTTATGTATGCCGGTTCCCACCGGTCGGTTCCGAAGCCATAAGCGCGACGATCGCATTTTTTTTCGTCATCACGATCGATTTCCCGATAATGACCGTTCAGCACAACGGTGCGCCAGTTTGTCCGGGATTCGATATGATCGAAAAGAATACAAACTGCATCATTCTTGCGCAGGGCCTCGGTCTTCTGCCCATCGGTGGTAAAAGAATAGAGCGAGCCGCCACTGAACCGGAAACTAAGCGGTACGATAAACGGACGATCGTCGAGAACATAAGCCAGCCGCCCGAGATGGGTATGCTGTATCATGTCCCGGATATCGTATTCCGACATTTCCCTGATCATCATGGCACGCCTCCGCTGTTTGTTTATCTGCCAACAAACTAACATAGGGCGGGCCTACAGCTTTGACTGCAATCAAAAACACAAGCAGAGTTAATTTATCAGACGAACAAACGCCCTTCCGCGATCTTGACCGCCGTGCCTCCAATCCTCGCTCCTGTGAGCTGCTGCTTGGCAACGTCCAGTTCGAGACGGATCCGCGAAGGTCGCCCCATCTCCATTCCCCTGCTCGATCCACCACTGCGAACTGCCGTCAACAGGTTTGTCGTTCGTCTGAATCATGCCTGCAAAGGCGGCTGCAGCCGAGCCCGTAGCCGGATCTTCATAGACATTCGCCCCCGTTACAAACATGCGCGCATGGAAATTGCTGTCGAACAAAATCGTTTCGCGGCAATAGACGTAAATCGGCAAAGGTCGGCCATCGACGTGTGGGAGGCTTTCGTTCACATAGACCGGGTCAATGGACACTTTTGCTGCGGCAATCAGATTGTGAACCGGCACGAGCAGATAAGGTGTACCCGCGCTCCAGACGCCGGGCACATGGTTCTCAAATCCGATCTCATGTGTACCGAGACCGATCGCAGCAGCAGCCTCTTCTTTCTCGACCTTGACATCAACTCGCTCTGGCAGGCGGGGCAGATCGAACTCGGCGAAGGCGCTATTCTCTCCCAATATCACGCCGCAGCGAACAATACCGACCTTCTCTTCCAGAGCCACGAGCCTGTCGGTCTCATCACCCGTTTTACGACGGCGAGCCAGCGACACGGCAGCCCCCACTGTCGGGTGCCCGGCAAAGGGAAGCTCATAATCAGGCGTGAAGATACGCACTGCCGCTTCATGTGCGGGATTGTTCGGGGAAAAATGAAAACCGTTTCCGAAAGATTGAACTCGCGTGCGATGGCCTGCATACGCGCATCGGTCAAACCTTCGCTATCATGGACGACAGCCAGCGGATTTCCAGCCAGAGCCTTGTCGGCGAAAACGTCGAAAACCTCATAGAATCTGCCGGAAACGGCGGCGTCATTCATCCCTTATTCTCCCCTCGACCTACACACAAAACCGACTGTGAGGTCGGTTTCACTCAATGTCTCATGCTTCGCATTGTCTGCGAGCATAGCCAATTTCGCGCCGCTGTCATCTGCAAGTCTGGCCAAGCTTTAGAGATTGTTGAAATGCCAGTCGGCAAATGCTCGCACATAGGACGGTGTTGCGTCTCCCATCGTTCGAGCTGCCTTCACTGGTATGATCTCTGATAGTTCCGGTTCTTCCTCCGCAGAAAGATATCGTTCAATCCGTGATACCAGATCGGTTGACGGCGCATCGAAATAATAACGGCGGAAAAGCGCGATGCTACGGTTTCCTGTCACAAGATTGATCTGTCGCTCCGCACGCGCGTCAAGAAGATCAAGACCCGTTTCCTCGCGAACCTCCCGTTGCCGATTGGCGTCATAATCGACAGCTCCATCGACAATGTCATTATCATCCACCGAGCCTGCCGGAAAATAGACCCTTCCCGCCCCGGCATTTTGTGTGCTCATACGCCCGGCGATCAAATGTCCTTCGCTCGAGACAATCACACCGACACCGAAAATGTGCCACGGACGTTCCTGCGATACGTCATGCCGCCAGTGCATCAGCGTTGCAAAACTGGTGCGCTTGAAGCCAGCCTGAAACACGCCGCCAATCAGTTCTGCGTGTGGTGCCAGATAGAATTCGCCATCGAACAAAGTGGGGTTGGCCGCCCGCTCACGTGTCCAGTTCGAAGCAATCGCTTCGTGGTTATCCACCGTATATGATAAAGGACCGGGCAGCACCCGGACATCGGCACTGTCAATAATGTGGACAGTATTTTCCCGAACCTGCTTCATCGCTCAAACCATGTTCAATGTCACTGCAACCGGACAATGATCGCTTGCTTTCGGGCGATCCCAACCTGTTCTAGGATAACGCTCGATCTGCTGATCAGGTGGAAAAATCGTGCGCCAAGGCTGGCCACGCCGAATGATATTCGGAACCGCCTTCTCATTCTTCTTCGCAAATGAAGGCGATGCCATGATGTAATCAAGCTGGCAAAGATGACGCTCCTGCGGCCCGCGCGTATGGTAAAGCGTCCAGCGGTCCATAACGGGACGACGTTCAACCAGATTGACCGCAAACCCATCGGCTAAGAGCACGTCCAACGCACTTTCTTCTTCAACCATTGGCGTGAACTGATAGCCGTTCCATTCATCGCCCCCGATAATGATCCGCTCACGATAATCATTGAAATCACCACAAATCAGCCAGCGGCGATCTGCAACATTGGATGGTCCGAACTTATCCTCGATGATACGGCGCATGGCGCGCGCGCCTCTGCGCGTCGCACCGGCAGAGATGCCGTCCGTCCGTCAAATCCGTTGCGCGCGCCCGTCATCGATTTCAGATGCGTAACGAAGAGCGATATGGGCTTCCCGGCAATGCGGATATCCACATTCAGGCAATCCCGCTTGAAGATTCGGTCATGGGGTTCCAGCCCAAGTTCCCCAAGTACGGGCTCGTAGAGGCCAAAATCATTATAGGTTACATAGGCATAGCTGGTGACTTCGTCGACTTCGATGGGCTGCCCGTCCCGAGTCGTATCGCGCATCATGACGGCCACATCAATGCCACGGCTGTCATTGCCATCTATAAGATACTTATGCCGGAAGCCATGTCCTATCATCTTGAAAAGATAGCCATATTCAAACGCATTCAACGCTGCCAGATTATCCACCTCTTGCAGGCAGAGGATATCGGCCCGCGTTTCGGCAATCGCCAGAGCCGTCATCTGGCGTGTGTCGTCTGCGTGCGCCACAGCACGCGCCTGCTCAAGAAGGCGATACTGCGCCTCATCGTTGATTTCGAACAATTGCAGGGTGCGATCCCGGTGCAATTCATTGCGAAAGCCGGAAAAATCAAACCGGCGCATCAGATTTTCGACATTGAAAGTAGCTATGGTAAACATGTCTTCGCAATCTCTCTGCTTGCTGGGCGATTGGCAAGAGGATGATTTCCGAAACCATTAAATTTCTGTCGAAGCGGTGACTTGGATATAAAGTATACCCATATATCGGGAGAACGTTGATTAAAGCGAGCTGAAACGATGCGAAAAATTGTGCGCCTGACGATACTGACAGGACTATTCGTTGCAGGCATTGCAAGTGCGGGTTCAGCCGTCGAACTGCGTAACAGCCAATATCTTCCGTCCCTGAAACCGAGCGGACCGTTGATTATCGGCGGTCAGGCAGGTGCCAATCGCACAGATCCGAGCGCTCGCAACTGCTACGGTTCAACGCTTTGCCGGGAAAGTGGGACTTATATCACCGAACATGGCGTATTGAACTACAAGAACGGCGATGCTTTGCAATATCGACGCACGATGCAGCCACCGACTGCGGGCGCGCGACCTAGCAGCAATCATATCCAGTGGTGTTCAAACCGCTATCGCAGCTATCGGACATCCGACAATACATTCCAGCCGTTGGCGGGTCCCAGAACAGGCTGCAATTCGCCATTCCAGTAAGAAAAAGCCGGGTCTGAACCCGGCTTTTTATTTCCACCAACCTAGGCGGCAGCGGATTTCGTATGAGCACGTATCAAACGGCCAAGGCGCTTGATGCCTTCATCGATCATCTCATCGTTGGCGCATGAATAGCTGAGGCGCAGCGTGTTGGTACCGCTGCCATCGGCAAAAAATGCTCGCCCCGGAACAAACGCCACTTTCTCGCTATCAATGGATGCAGCAAGTAGCGCTGCGCCATCCATACCTTCCGGCAGCGTGACCCAGATGAACATACCGCCTTCAGGCTTCGTCCAGCTTGTGGTTTCAGGCATATATTTCGCCAGCGCTTCGAGCATCTTGTCGCGACGGTGCTTATAAACCTTGTGCAGCTTCGCGACCTGAGTACCAAAGCCGCTGCTCGCAACACGCTGAATAGCGATCTGGTTGATCGTGGACGAATGAAGGTCCGCAGCCTGCTTCATGAGAACAAGCTTACGAATGACTGGCTTCGACGCAACCACATAGCCGACACGCAAACCCGGAGCCAGCGTCTTGGAGAACGAACCGCAATAGATGGTGCGGGTTTTCTCGATGTCACCGCTGTTGCGGGCAATGTCCAACGCCAGAATTGGCGAAATCGCATCGCCATTGTAGCGAAGATACTGATAGGCCGCATCTTCGATCACCGGAATGTCGAGCTCATCAGCCTGTGCGAGCAGTTTCTCACGACCGGCAAGATCGACGGTTTCCCCTGTCGGGTTACTGAAATCGGCAGACAGATAAGCGAACTTGACCTGACCGCCGGCTTTCTTGGCAGCCTCTGCATAGGATTCCGGCGTGCGATTGCCGTTGATCGCCAGCATATCGTAATTGGGCTCGTAAGCGTTGAAAGCCTGCAGCGCGCCAAGATAGGTCGGTGCGGTCACCAGTGCTGTGTCGGCGGGCGACAAAAACAGCTTGCCCAGATAATCGAGAGCCTGCTGCGAACCCGATGTGATGAACACATTGTCTTCCGTGCAGGGAATGCCAATCTTGGCAAGTTCTCCGACCAACCGGTGCGCAGCGGCTTGTAGCCTTCCGAAACGGAATATTGCAGCGCTGCGTTGGCTTCTGGACCCGTAAGAATGTCCTTATAGGCTGCCGGAATTCTTCGTGCGGGAAAAGAGCCGGATCAGGAATTCCGCCCGCAAAAACGAAATAATATCTGGGCGTTCCAGAAGCTTCAGCAGTTCGCGGATTTCCGATGCGCGCATACGTTTCGAGCGCGTTGCAAATACATTTTCCCAGTCCAACACGGGAAATCTCCTCAATTAGACTATCCGTACATTTTACGGAACTTGTAATAGCTAAGTCTCCTCAAAACTTGGCTATTGGTTGTGAAGCTCTAGCGCACTTTTCGGCAAGCGAGAACAGCTTTTCCCATGCTTCTATGGAATAAAGATATTCGGAATTGTTTTGGGCCTCAAAGTGCACGAAACGAAAAATCTGGCACAGAATTTGGGTTCTTTTCGTTCGCCATGCGCTGACGATCAACCCGGCCATAGAGTGCCAACTACGAAGGGGGCGCAAGAAGCGCCCCTCTTTTCGAACTTCATCGAGGCCGAAAACCAGATGGCATTCTGGTTCTGGCGCCCATGTCATTTGCAGACAGCCAGAACCTGAACCCCGCCGATTTTAGTTGCGAGCCTTGTCGACAAGCTTGTTCGCTGCGATCCATGGCATCATGCCGCGGAGCTTTTCGCCGACTTCTTCGATCTGGTGGCTATCGTTGTTGCGACGGATGCCCTTGAAGCGAGCAGCACCTGCGCGATATTCCTGCATCCAATCGGAAGTGAACTTGCCAGTCTGAATGTCCTTCAGAACGCGCTTCATTTCTTCCTTGGTTTCAGCAGTGATGATGCGCGGACCAGTGACGTATTCGCCCCACTCTGCAGTGTTCGAGATCGAGTAGTTCATGTTGGCGATACCGCCTTCGTAGATCAGGTCCACGATCAGCTTCATTTCGTGCAAGCACTCGAAGTAAGCCATTTCCGGCGCATAGCCAGCTTCGACCAGAACTTCAAAACCGGTGCGGATCAGTTCAACCACGCCGCCGCAAAGAACAGCCTGCTCGCCGAACAGATCGGTTTCGCACTCTTCCTTGAAGGTGGTTTCGATGACGCCTGAACGACCGCCGCCAACGCCCGAAGCGTAGGAGAGAGCCAGATCATGAGCATTGCCCGAGGCATCCTGATGAATGGCGATGAGGCAAGGAACGCCGCCGCCCTTCTGGTATTCGCCGCGCACCGTATGGCCGGACCCTTCGGTGCGATCATGACGACGTCAACCGACTTCTTCGGCTCGATGAGGCCAAAATGCACGTTGAGACCATGAGCGAAAGCGATTGCCGCGCCATCACGGAGATTGTCGTGAATGTGTTCCTTGTAGATGTCAGCCTGTAATTCGTCAGGCGTTGCCATCATCATGAGATCGGCCCACTTGGCGGCGTCAGCAACATTCATCACCTCGAAGCCGTCAGCCTGTGCCTTCTTCGCGGTCGCAGAGCCTTCACGAAGGGCCACACGCACGTTAGCGGCACCGGAGTCTTTGAGGTTCAGCGCATGGGCGCGGCCCCCGGCTGCCATAACCGACGATAACCACCTTCTTCGACTTGATCAGGTTAACGTCTGCATCCCGATCGTAGTAAACGCGCATTTCCTTATTCCCTTCGTTCAGATTGTTCTTCGGCTTCCTTGCGTCCACCGATGTGATTAGGCCCCATAGAGGGCGAAAAACTGCTTGGTGGCGCGCCGGGCGTCCCGGATGACCACGTCGTCAGTCAGTTCCAGATGGTCGCCAAGCAGCAACCGTATTTGCATGTCCCGGACGACAAGCCCGAAAAACGTGCGAAATGCCTCATCGATATCGTCGAAGGCCAGCAAACGTGCCTCCTGCCCCATATGGAGAATGGGCTTGAGGCGCTTGGCCATGGCCACAGGGCCGTTGGCCAGAACGATATCACCTAATGTGGACTTGCCGGACGCCGCATGGCTGACCGCCAGCCGGTTCAGGGCAATGGAGGTTTTTCCCGACAGCACCAGCAGCCAGTCGCGCGCGAAATGTTCCGTGCTCGAGAAAAGAGATTCCGCATCCAGCTTTTCACGGGTCAGCGGCACGACGCGAACTTTCGATGCCTGCCAGCGAACCATCGCCGTCAACAGACCGTCGCGATCGCCAAACCATTTGTAGAGGCTTTCTTTCGAGCAGTTGGCGGCACGAGCAATACTTGCCGTCGTCAAAGCGCGGTCCCCGCCTTCCACTAGAAGGCGCAACGCCTGCTCCAGAACATCGTTCTGACGCGGCGAAAGAGCCTGCTGCTTTTGAGCCTGCATTTCGTCGCTGGTATCAGTCACGGGTCTTTTCCTCCACCTTGTACCGTACGGTACGGTTCCCAATTCATAATTACTGTTTCTTCAGCGGTCAAGCATGTTTTCAAAAATTACGGTCGCTTAAAGCGGGATTAATTTTCATTGACAACAAATGCAAAAAGCGCCTCCCCGAAACCGGAAAAGCGCTCTTTAAAACTATCAATTCAGATGAGTTACAGATTCACCTGCGTTCCAATTTCCACCACACGACCGGTGGGAATCTGGAAATATTCGGTCGCGTCCGATGCCGTTCGGGCAAGCAGGATAAACAGCTTGTCCTGCCATAGCGGCAAGCCAGAATGGGCCGATGCCTTGAGCGAGCGGCGCGACAGGAAGAACGACGTCGTCATGATATCGAATTTCCAGCCAAGCTTTCGACAGATACCAAGCGCTCGTGGAATATTCGGTTGCTGCATATAGCCGAAGGTAAGCGTCACCTGCATGAAGCGCTCGTTATATTGGGATACACGCGCGCGGTCGGCACTTGAAACCCATGGCTTCGATGCCGTCACAACCGTCAGTATGACGTTATTCTCGTGCAAAACCTTATAGTGCTTCAAGCTGTGCATGAGCGCAGTGGGAGCGCTTTTAGGGTCGCCTGTCAGAAACACAGCCGTGCCCGGCACGATGGTCGGCGGACGTTTGGTCATTTGTTGGACGATCAAATCCAGTGGAACTTCGGCCTTGCGGGTCTTGTTAAAGAGATGCCGCGTTCCGCGCACCCCAGTCCACATGATGAGAACAAGTATCGCGGCAATACCAATCGAAGCCCAACCACCCTCATGGACTTTGATGATATTTGCACCGAAGAACATAATATCGATGATCAGGAAGCCAACAATAATCGGCAGGGCGCGGCTCACGCGCCAATTCCAGATGCGTGTCATCACGATATAGAGAAGGACCGTCGTGACCAGCATGTTGCCGGTAACTGCAATGCCATATGCAGCGGCCAGATTGCTGGACTTCTCGAACCCGAGCACCAGAATAACCACCGCCAGCCCCAGAAGCAGGTTGACGCGCGGAATATAAATCTGGCCGTGCAGCTTTTCCGAGGTGTGCTGGATTTCAAGGCGCGGCAGAATGTTGAGCTGAACGGCCTGACGTGCCACCGAATAAGCGCCCGTAATAACTGCCCGGCTAGCGATAACAGTCGCTGCAGTTGCCAGCAGGACCATGGGCAACAGCGCGAAGCTCGGCATCATCTGGAAGAATGGCAATGCAGCGGCTTCGCCATGTGAAAGGATGAAGGCTGCCTGTCCAAAATAGTTGAGCAGAAGGCATGGGAACACGATCCAAAGCCATGCGCGAACGATTGGCTTGCGTCCAAAATGACCGAGATCGGCGTAAAGAGCCTCGGCACCGGTCATTGCGAGGAACACGGCACCAACCGTGATAAAGGCAATGCCCGGGCTGATCATCAGAAAGCGTACAGCATAATAGGGATTCAGCGCCACCATCACCGTAGGATCATCGAAAATATGCCAGAGACCCGACGCACCCAGCGCCAAAAACCACAATGCCATAATCGGCCCGAAGACGATGGCCACCTTGCCAGTGCCGAGTTTCTGCACCGAAAACAGCGTCACAAGAATGACGACAGTTATGGGAACGACGAACGGAGTAAGATCAGGAGCGACAATCTCAAGGCCTTCCATCGCCGATAGAACGGAGATTGCGGGCGTGATGACCGCGTCGCCGAAGAACAGCGCCGCACCGCAGATGCCTACCCCCAAGATAAGGTCAGGCCGGCCTTTCAACGCACCTCTGACAAGAGCCATCAGCGAAAGAATGCCACCTTCACCGTTGTTATCAGCACGCAGAACAAACAGCACATACTTGATGGTCACAACCAGCGTCAGGGCCCAGAAGATCAGAGAAACAACGCCCAGAATGTCACTGCGGGCGAGAATGCCATCGCTCGCCGCCGCATGAAGGGCTTCACGAAAAGCATAGATGGGGCTGGTGCCGATGTCACCGTAGACAACGCCCAGCGCCCCAAGCACCAGCGTTTTCATGCTCTCATTGTGCTGTTCGGCATCTTCAGCAAAAGCGACGCTTTCAGGAACACCAACGGCAGGCATAGCGGCCTGTGTGGGCGTGTCATTGCCATTTAGCTCGCCGCTCATATGCAGGCACCTCGCAACTTCCTGAAAAGATTCTGGCTGGAGTTACTGGAGATCGATTTCAGATAATGAGTGTATTCGCAAAAGTTGCGAATTGCCGCATCGCCGCCGCACCGTTGCCCAAATCAGCTTTATTCATAAGCGTGGTATCGATTGAACGTAGCAATTCGTCCGAATGCAACCGCAATAGAACTGCCTCGGCGCAGAAAGCAGACGTCGGAAAACTGCTTCAATGCTTCCCTCATACGATCCTGCGTCCCCCCAACGCATCTGAATAGTGGCGGACGCCTAAAGCTTGTCTCACCCGAATGCAAATGCGCTTTTTGCAAAGCTTCAACCCGAGCCATGCACCAAGCGCATTGACTAACATCTTATGCCAATGCCGCTATATAACGGCTTACAGTTACCGGCATTCCATACATGAGTGCATCGGCGGTCAATCCATGTCCAATGGAAACTTCACTCAACTGAGGGATACGTTTTACCAGCGCCGGCAGGTTGTCTACTGTAAGATCATGCCCCGCATTGATATCGAGGCCTAGCGCCGTAGCGGCATTTGCAGCCTTCTCCAGTCGATCCAGTTCACGTATTGCGGCTGCCGGGTCATCATAGGTCGCACCATAAGGGCCGGTATAGAGCTCCACACGGTCCACACCGATAGCAGCTGCGCGTTCGTATCCAAGCGGATCGGGGTCGGCGAACAATGACACCCGCATTCCGCCTGCTTTCAAACGGGCCACGATAGGAGCCAGAAAGTCAGATTTCGACACGAAATCCCATCCATGATCCGAAGTCGCCTGTGTTGGATCATCAGGAACGAGCGTCACCTGCTCAGGCTGATGTTTCTCCACCAGATCGAGAAATGCTTCGCTTGGAAAACCTTCGATATTGAACTCCGCCTGCGGAAACTCGTCATCGATCAAAGCGCGTATATCACCCAGATCGGAAAACCGGATGTGACGCTGATCGGGACGCGGATGCACTGTCAATCCCGCAGCGCCTGCTGCAAGCGCAGCGCGGCCCAGACCGGTAACGCTTGGCCAAGGCAAATCACGCCGATTTCGCAGCATCGCAACAGCGTTGAGATTGACCGATAATTTCGCAGGCATTGGCGACTCCCGGATAGATATTCCGCTTTATAACGCCTGCCACGAAAAATGTGAGTGCTTTGCCGTCGCACCGCAGCCGCAATCCCCAACCATGAAATCTGCCTGCAACAAACTGGGTTTGCATAGTTTTTCCAGTTCGCATCAATTTGGAGACTGTCCGCAACCTTTGCCCCCGCTTCGACGTTTAAATCTGATCAATGATGGAGGTCTATGATGCGAAATGAGGACATACCCGTCATTCGCCGCATTCCAACAAACCGGGAAGACGTTTTTGCTTTTGCAATTGAAGGACATCTCGACGATGCGTCATTGGAGAACCTCTACGGGCTTCTCGACGCAGCTTACGAAACGCATGAAGAAATTGACCTCCTGATCCGTCTCACCGGATATGAAGGTTTCGACTGGACGGCCGCTTTCTCGGAAAGCATGTTGTCCATGCGCTCCAAATCCCTGAAAAAGCTCCGACATTATGCAATCGTCGGTGGCCCCTTGTGGATACAAGCCAGCATAACTCTCATGCAGCCTTTCCTGTCCATAGAGCTTCGCGCTTTCGAAGCAGACGAAGAAAACGAGGCACGGGAATGGCTGAGCGCCCGACCGACAGACGAATAATTATTTTACAATGGTCAAACGTTCGGCAGCCCGCGTGATCGCCGTATAAAGCCACCGCTCACGCGTATCGCGAAACGCAAAACTTTCATCGAAGAGTACGACTTCATCCCATTGGGAGCCCTGTGCCTTGTGCACAGTTAAAAGCATAACCGTAATCGAAATCGTCGTAGCGTTTTTTGGTCTGCCACGGAATTTCACTGTCGGGGTCTTCGAACTGCGCCTTCAGCAGCTTGATCTTCGCCACACCGCGATCATCATCCTCAGGTGTAACCAGCAGATTGATACCGGGCTTCACCGTTTCCTTGGACGATGTCATCACCTTCCAGAGCGATCCGTTGAGAAGTCCCTTGGCAGGATCGTTGCGTAGGCAAACCAGTTTGTCGCCAGCCTGCGGGTAATCAGCAGTAAAGCCTTTTAGCTCCCGAAGGCGCTGGTTATAGCGGCGGCGCGTCCGGTTGGTACCGACGAGCACCTGATCGGCGGCTAACACCATCTCCTGATTGACGTCGCCTTTTCCGATAACCTTTGCAGCGCCATGGTCACCATAAGGAAGTTCACGCCCTTCCCGCACATCAAGCGCCATACGGATGATAGGATTGTCCTGCGCCTGACGATGAATCTCGGTCAGAAGATAATCCGGTTCGTGTTCCGTGAAAAAGCCGCCGCCGGAAATCGGCGGCAACTGCCCCGGATCGCCAAGAACGAGGATGGGCGTGCCGAAACTCATCAAATCCCGCCCCAGCGCCTCATCGACCATGGAACATTCGTCCACGACGATCATCGCGGCTTTGGCGACAGGGCTCTGCCGGTTAAGCGAGAAGGTCGGCGCGATGGAAGTCTTGCCAGTCGTTTCGTCCTCAATCGCTTCTTCGCCACGTGGGCGATAGATCAGCGAATGAAGCGTGCGTGCGTTGCTAGCGCCTTTCGAGCGCAGCACCTGTGCCGCCTTGCCGGTAAAGGCCGCAAACTGCACATCGCCATCCACATGCTCGGCAAAATAGCGGGCGAGCGTCGTCTTGCCCGTACCCGCATAGCCGAACAACCTGAAAATAGGGCTGCGGCCGTCTTTGAGCCACTGCCCGACGGCCTTCAGCGCCTGATCCTGTTCCGGTGAAAACTGCATGATCCTTTCAGACAGGATTCGCCGCCCGAAAACAAGATCAAACCGTGATCAAACGGTTTTGCTCACCAGTGCTGCAAGTCTGTCGAGATCGACATTGCCACCACTGACGATCACCCCTACACGCTTACCTTGCAGCTTCGACGCCATCTGTCGTGCGCCAGCAAAAGCGAGACAGCCTGTCGGTTCGACCACCATTTTCATCCGGCTGGCGAAGAATTTCATGCCGTCAACCAGTTCATCGTCGCTAACGGCCAGAATATCACGAACAGTTTCGCGGATTATGGCAAAGGTCATGTCGCCAAGAGCTTGCGTCTGGGCGCCGTCCGCCAAGGTCTTCGGCACGTCGATGTGCACAATCTTGCCGGAGCGGAGCGACTGCTGGCCATCATTTCCGGCCATCGGCTCGACACCGTAGACGTCGCATTCCGGCGACAAGGCTTTTGCCGCTAGCGCTGAACCGGCCAACAGGCCACCACCGCCAAGACAGACAAACAGGGCATCAAGGGGACCGGTTTCCTCAATCAATTCCTTTGCCGCAGTTCCTGCCCCGCAATTATATCAGGATGATTGAATGGCGGAATGAGGGTCAGCCCACCCTCTTCGGCGGGCGCTTCGAAAGCACATCGCGGTCTTCTTCATAGCGGTTATAGGTAACAACCTTCGCGCCATAGCCTCGCGTTGCATCAAGTTTCGCGCGCGGCGCATCCTCAGGCATGATGATGGTCGCGCCAATACCGAGCAGTTTTGCCGCAAGCGCGATCGCCTGCGCGTGATTACCGGACGAAAAAGCCAACACACCTCGCGCTTTTGCTCATCCGTAAACCGCGACAGAGCATTGAAAGCACCACGAAATTTGAAGGCACCGATGCGCTGGAAGTTCTCGCATTTGAAAAGAACTGAGCGCCGGTTTCGCGGTCGATAGTTGACGACGTGAACACCGGCGTATGGTGCGCGTATCCTTCGATCTGCTTTGCGGCCGAAATAACATCATCATAAGTTGGAAGCTGGTTCATCATTCGCCTCTTCATTCTCTATTTCAGCATCGGCCATAGGCTCAGAACGAGCAGCAGGGCCATGATAAGGTTGAACCATTTCAATCGAACAGGATCGGAAAGCCAGTTGCGCAGCAATGTGCCAAACCCTGCCCAGACCGAAACGCTCGGCAAATTCACAATCGCGAAGGCGGAGCTGACCGGGGAGCACGGCGACATAATAGTTGTCGTGATTGGCATAGGTGGCAATTCCCGTGATCGCCATTACCCGGGCTTTCGGATTGACCCATTGGAATGCCGCTGCCTGCAAGAAAGTCATTGGCTCAGCTTTATCTCGATGCTTTTGCCTCTCCGATGGAACGCGACATAGCAATCTTCCGGGCAAGGTAAAGCATATAGGCGCCACCAGCGAATTTCAGCGCGGCATAGAATGACGGCACCGTTTCGATCAAAGCGCCGAGCCCGAAGCCGATCGCAAGCAGCAACACGAAGAAGCCCACACCGATTCCCAGCATATGTGGGATCGTTCGACGGAAACCAAAATTTACGCCTGATGCCAGAAGCATGAGATTATTTGGCCCCGGCGTAACGGACGACACGAAGGCGAAGACAAGAAGCGCCAGAAAAATTTCAACAGACATAGGACGGCCCCAATTTATGGGGACAAATTAGCTCAATAAAAAACCGGCACAATCGAAACATTGTGCCGGTTTTCAAACATATTGTATCGATTTCAGTTGAAAGCTTTTACATGCCTTCCGGGCCACGGTTCATAGCTGCAACACCCGTACGGCAGGTCTCAACCAGTCCGAGTGGCTTCATGATCGAGATGAACTGATCAATCTTGGCAGTCTTCCCGGTGATCTCCGGGATGAAGTGATCCGTCGTCGCATCAACCACCTTGGCCTTGAACGCGTCGGCAAGACGAAGCGTTTCCGCCCTCGCCTCACCTTTGCCGGCAACCTTCACCAGTGCCAGTTCACGTTCAACCGGACGGTCGTGGCCCAGCTCAGAGGCGCGATGGCTGAGATCTACGACGCGGTGAACCGGAACAATCCGGGCCAGCTGGTGGCGGATCTGGTCAAGCACGTGCGGCGTGCCGCGCGTCACGATCGTAATGCGCGACAGGTGCTTTTCATGCTCGGTTTCCGAAACCGTCAGGCTTTCAATATTGTAGCCACGTCCGGAGAAAAGACCGATCACACGGGCAAGGACACCCGGCTCATTGTCGACGAGTACCGCAAGCGTATGCGTTTCCGGCGTTTGCGTTTCGGCTGCAATGAAATAGGCCGATCCGGAAGCTAGGTTCTGTGCATTCATGATTTCTTTCCTCCGGATCAGACGAGCGCGCGGCCCTTGGCATCGATGGCGTTGGCGACAGCTTCATCCGTTGCTTCATCCGGCAACAACATTTCGTTATGCGCCTTACCCGATGGGATCATTGGGAAGCAGTTGGCGAGATTTGCCACGCGGCAATCGAAAATAACCGGCTTGTCGATGTCGATCATTTCCTGAATGGCGGCATCGAGGTTGCCCGGCTTGTCACAACGGATACCATGTGCGCCATAGGCTTCAGCCAGCTTCACGAAATCCGGCATCGCCTCGGTATATGAGTGCGACAGGCGATTGCCATGCAGGAGCTGCTGCCACTGGCGCACCATGCCCATATACTGGTTATTCAGGATGAATATCTTGATTGGCGCATTGTGCTGGATGGCAGCCGACATTTCCTGAATGCACATCTGGATCGAGGCATCGCCCGCGATATCGATAACCAGTGCATCAGGGTGTGCGATCTGTACTCCGAGCGCTGCCGGCAGTCCGTAACCCATGGTGCCGAGGCCACCAGAGGTCAGCCAGCGGTTCGGTTCCTCGAAGCCATAGAATTGCGCAGCCCACATCTGGTGCTGACCAACTTCCGTGGTGATGTAAGTCTTCCGATCCTTGGTCAGTTCATAAAGCCGCTGAATTGCATACTGCGGCATGATGACGTCCTTGTTCGGCGCATAGGCGAGCGAATTGCGGGCACGCCAGCGATCGATCTGTTCCCACCGGGCACCGATTGCCTGCTTTTCCGGCTTCTTGTCAGAGGCACGGAACTGCCGAACAATATCTTCCAGAACATGCGCAACATCGCCGATGATCGGAACATCAACGCGAACGCTTTTGTTGATGGAGGATGGGTCGATATCGATATGAATTTTCTTCGAGTTCGGAGAAAATGCGTTCAGACGTCCGGTAATACGGTCATCGAAACGGGCACCGACGCACAGCATGACATCGCAGTCATGCATGGTCATGTTGGCTTCGTAAGTGCCATGCATACCGAGCATGCCGAGCCAGTTCTTGCGGGAGGCCGGATAGGCGCCCAGCCCCATCAGCGTGGATGTGATCGGGAAATTGCTGATCTCAACCAGCTCGCGCAGCAGACGGGAAGCTGCCGGGCCGGAATTAATCACACCGCCGCCAGAATAGATGACGGGCTTCTTTGCATTGACGAGCAGACGAACGGCGTCCGAAATTGCCTGCGCCTTGCCGTCGAGAACCGGACGGTAGCTGGTGCGCGGCGCGGTTTCCGGTGGCGTGTAAATACCCTTGGCGAACTGGATATCCTTCGGAATGTCGACCACAACGGGACCGGGACGACCGGTGGAAGCGACATGAAAGGCTTCGTGCAGGATGCGCGCCAGATCGTTGACGTCCTTCACCAGCCAGTTGTGCTTGGTGCAGGGGCGCGTGATACCAATCGTATCGCATTCCTGAAACGCATCGGAGCCGATCAGCGTTGTCGGAACCTGACCGGAAATGCAAACCAGCGGAATGGAATCCATCAGGGCATCCTGCAGCGGCGTAACTGCATTGGTCGCACCCGGACCGGAGGTAACAAGCATCACACCGACTTTGCCGGTCGAACGCGCATAGCCTTCCGCAGCGTGTCCTGCGCCCTGCTCGTGTCGGACCAGAACGTGCTGAACCTTGTCCTGCTGGAACAGTTCGTCATAGATCGGAAGCACAGCGCCGCCGGGATAACCGAAGATGCTCTCCACACCCTGATCGATCAAAGCCTGAATGACCATTTCTGCGCCGGTCATTTCGCGTGGATTGCTTGCTTCCTGCGTTTCTGCGGCGTTTGCGTCCGCCTCACGTTTACCTGCAGTCATTGTTCTCTTCCCGTCGTCTGCATTTCATTTCTGATTTGGATAATAAAAAGGCCCCGAGGGAGCCTGTCTTTCGCACATGGGAGCTTTCGCCGGATGGTTACACCATCCTGCCCATGCGCGCCCGTACCACAAGAATAATAATCGTGTTCATGGTGGCGGACACTAATAGCCGGATTTGGCGTCGTCAACGCATAAATACATCGCCCGCGATATTTTCTTAGGCTCACCCGCCCCAAACGATAACTTTATTTCAACGGAAGATTCTTATCCTGACGCGAAACCTCCTGTTGAAAGTTGGGGCGGAGTGGGCAGCATGAGCGAAATCGGGGACAGTTCCAACGCGCGCGAACAGAGCGAATATGTGCAGCGCAATCGCACGGAAGGCTATGTCATCCAATGCGATGGCGAGAGTGCCATCGTCTCAGCGCTATCAGGCCCCTCTTCGGCAGCATCTGACGATTATTGGGCCGTAGGCCAGCTTATATCCATTCAGGCAGGCGACAATCGCGTCGTGGGACTCATCCGGCGCGTGCTTGTTCCCGGTGATGTCTGGATACGCGGCGGTGACAACACGCTCCATGTCCATGTCGAGTTTCTGGGTGAAGTTCGCGTGCAACCGACCGGGCAGACCACTTTCAACGGCGGTATTTCGCAGTTTCCCCATCCCGGCGCTATTGCTCACCGTATCCGCGCCACCGACCTTGCCGCCATTTATGCGCAAACAGGTCACAGCAGCGTTTCAATCGGTACACTCACGCAGGACGCAACCGTTCCGACTTACATATCGGTCGATGATCTTATCTCCCGACATTTCGCTATCGTCGGCACAACGGGCGTCGGCAAATCGAGCGCAGTCATCCTGCTGCTACGCCGGATCGTCGCCGAAAAGCCCAATCTGCGTGTGCTCATTCTTGATCCACACAATGAGTTCGCGAGCGCATTTCCCGATCTGGCCGTGGCGGTCGATCAGACGAATATCGAACTGCCATTCTGGATGCTGCGGCTGGATGAATTTGCAGATGTGATCTTTCGCGGGCGCGCGCCGGACCCGATGGAACTCGATATATTGCGTGATCTGGTTCAGCTAGCCCGCGAAAAATGCAGGGCACAGAACTGTCAGCCGCGAAAACATTGCGACGGCAGCTTGCCGACCGCCAGAGCGTCAGCGCCGACACTCCCATCGCCTACCGTCTGCTTGACCTGATAGCCCTCATCGATGAGCGTATGGGTCTCCTCGACAGCAAGGCGGAACGTCCCTATCTGCGCAGCCTCAAAGCTCGGCTTGAATCGATCTCTGCCGATCCCCGCTTCCGTTTCATGTTCGCTGTAACTGGCGGCTCGGAAACAATGCGACAGGCCATTGGCCGGATTTTTCGCATCCCGCTGAACGGAAAACCCATCTGCACATTCCAGCTTGCAGGCTTACCATCCGAGGTTGTCAACGCTGTTGCTTCCGTCTTGTGCAGACTGGCATTCGATATCGCCCTTTCAAGTGAGGGCAGCCTACAGACACTGGTAATCTGCGAGGAAGCCCACCGCTATATTCCAACCGACCGCGACGCCGGGTTCTGGCCGACAAGGCAGGCAATATCCCGAATTGCCAAAGAAGGTCGAAAATACGGTTCCTATCTCGGAGTTATAAGCCAGCGCCCCGGCGAGCTTGATCCAACGATCCTCTCACAGTGCAATTCGATTTTTTGCGATGCGGCTCGGTAATGAACGTGATCAGGAAATCATCAAAGGTGCCATTCGCGGCGGCGCACAGAGCATGGCAGGCTTCCTGTCATCCATCGCCAACCGCGAAGCGATAGCCTTCGGCGAAGCCTTCTCAACACCGATGCGTCTCACATTCGAAACCATCCCACCTCATCAGCTTCCCGGACGCAGCAGAAGCGAGAGCGCTCTTTCCAGCTGGCGCAACGACGAAAAGATATCCCTCGACCGTATCGTTGAAAAATTACGTGCTTTTGAGAACAGTTCACAGACGGAACCGGTGGACCAACTCGGAGACGAGGATAATCTGTGGGGCAGCCCAGTCTCCACCAGTCGCCGTGATCAAGCGCCTACCGACGAAGCTTACCATCGCTCATCTTCTTCGCCGAGGCCACAAACATCACTCAGTCTCGACACAAAACAGAGTATTGAGAAGATGGGCGAACTGGTGCGCAGCTTTCGCAAGGATCGCGAGCGCTAGATAGTGTAGCGAATCCGAAAATCCTATCAGCCTGAAGCTAGGCGCAGACGCGGTTACGGCCCATATTCTTCGCGGCATAGAGCATCTTGTCAGCGCGACGATAGAGATCTTTCGAGGTCTCGCGCCGATCCCATATCGCAAGACCGATACTGACGGTAACGCCAAGCTTTTCATCGCCAAGATCGATTTCGAGCGTCGATATGGCCTTGCGAATACGATTAGCAAGCTTGATCATCAATTCCGCGTTCATGTTCGGCGCAAGGACTGCGAACTCCTCGCCACCAAGCCGGGCGACAACATCATGATACCGTGTATAGTCCTTGAGACACCGCGCCACCTCCTGCAGCACGACATCGCCAATGTCATGTCCGTAGGTATCGTTCACGGCCTTAAAGTGATCGAGATCGATAATCATCAGTCCGACAGGCCGCTGTATACGGTCGAACTGGACCAGATATTCCTTTAGCGCCTCGTCGAAATAGCGCCGGTTCTGCATACCGGTCAGGCTGTCCGTCAGCGCGGCATGTTCGAGGGTCTGCGACCGTTCGGAAAGATCCTGCGTGATGACCTGCAGTTTGCCGTGGTCCAGCGCATCGGTGCGAATTTGGGGATAGATCAGGAACAACCCGCAAGCGATTGTCGCAATCAGCACCCAGATTGTGACGTGGTTCAGTTGGTCGAGTCTCGAAACCAGCTCATAGGCGTTTGCATCAAGAGGCAATGTCTGCAATTGTCCGATGTCGACACGAGCTTGATAAAGCAACAGCCCGATACCGAACATCAAAACAATCAGAATAAAAATGCCCGTTCCGATTTATGAAACCGCATAGCCCGCGCCCACCTCTCCTGTTTCAGAGAGTGCCAGCGAGTTATTTCGTTGTCGTTAATTGAGCGAAGGCATCATCGGAATTTGCGTGCGTGCACCAGCGATCATCAAGCTGATTTCGAAACCGGGTCGACTGACGCTTTGCATATTGCCGGGTGGCGATAACCGAACGTTCAATGGCTTCTTCCCGCGACATCGAGCCTTGCAAAAATGCCGTGATTTCACGCACACCGATGGCCTTCATTGCCGGCAATGCCGGGTCGAGATCAAGCACCAGCAATGCCTTCACTTCGTCAATCGCACCATTGTCCCACATCAGGGCAAACCGCCGGTCAATACGTTCTGAAAGCCATGTCCGGTCCGGCAGCAAGACGATCTTGCGGGCGCTATCATCGTCTACCAGTGCCTGCCCTTTCGTCTGTTGCCACGCAAGAAGCGACTTTCCGGTGCCCTCAAAACCTCCATCGCCCGAACGATGCGCTGGCCGTCGAAGGGTCGAAGGGTTGCGGCCATATCCGGGTCACGTTCGCTCAGAAGCCGGTGAAGAAGTTCCGGACCGTCCGTCTCCATACGTCCTCGCCAATAGGCGCGAACATCACCCGGCACCTCTGGCATCTGCGACAGTCCACCGAGAAGCGCTCTGAAATAAAGCCCCGTCCCGCCAACAAAGATCGGGGTCCTGTGCTTCATGGCAGGTTGCGTTAGCAGGGCAGCTACATCATCCAGCCATCGTCCGGTCGAATAGGACGTCGATGGCGCGACATGTCCATAGAGATGATGTTCTGCCGCAGCGAGATCCGCTTTGTTCGGCCGCGCAGTCAGAAGGTCAAGAACATCGTAAACCTGCATGGAATCAGTGTTCACGATGAAACCGCCGGTCTCATGAGCCATGCGAATGGCAAGTGCCGACTTGCCGCTGGCCGTCGGGCCAGCTATCAGGATTGCATTCGTGATCGCACCCTCATTCATCGTCGGAATTGCTCTCCATGTCCCAACAGGTTTCTCTCGTCGCCACTTTGATTGCCAATCCGGCCAAGGCCTCGCTTGCATCAGCGCTTGGGATTAAAGCCTCAGCGGCAGTGAATGCAACTGGACTCTATTGGCTGGCCGACAACATTGCCTGCGACATTGCGCTTCCATCGGGGATCAGCAGCGAAGAAGCCGAAACCCTGCTGCGCCATTCGCTTGAGGGCGCGCCGGTCGACGTGGTGGTGCAGGAACAGGAGCACCGACGCAAGAAAATTCTGATTGCCGACATGGATTCCACGATGATCCAGCAAGAGTGCATCGATGAACTGGCAGAGGAAGCCGGGCTGCGCGAGCATGTGGCTGCAATCACCGCGCGCGCCATGAACGGCGAGATCGCTTTCGAACCAGCCTTGCGCGAGCGGGTCGCCTTGTTGAAAGGTCTGCCGCTCAACGTAATCGACAAGGTCATTTCAACCCGCATTACACTGATGCCCGGCGGGCCGGAACTCGTGCGCACCATGCGTAAACATGGCGCTTACACGGCGCTTGTGTCTGGTGGCTTCACCTCATTCACCCAGCGTATCGCCGAAATGATCGGCTTCAACGAAGAACGTGCGAACAGGCTGATCGACGATGGCTTGCATCTGACCGGCCTTGTCACAGAACCAATTCTGGGCCGGGAAGCCAAGGTCGAGAAACTCGTGGAAATTGCCGATCGTCTTGGCCTCACACCGGATGACGCAATTGCGGTGGGTGATGGAGCGAACGATCTCGGCATGATCCAGCTTGCAGGCACCGGCGTCGCACTCCACGCAAAGCCGACCGTAGCTGCGCAGGCCAGAATGCGGGTTGACCATGGCGACCTGACCGCTCTCCTCTATATTCAGGGCTATCGAAAGACGGACTTCGTTCAATGATCATGCTAGAAACGCCACGCCTCATCATCCGGAACTGGGAAGATCGCGACCGCGACCTGTTCCATGTCATCAATTCCGATGAAGAAGTCATGCGTTTCTTTCCCTTTCGCAGAAATCGCTCGCAATCGGATGAACTGTTCGACCACCTCCGGAAGATGATTTCTGAAACGGGTCTCGGTTTCTATGCGCTGGAAGAAAAGAAGAAGGTCAGTGCATCGGTTTCGCCGGTCTCGCCCGCACTGACCTTGAACCTTATTTACCGGATGGCACCGTTGAAATCGGCTGGCGGCTGGCCACGCCTTTTGGGGCAAAGGCTATGTGACCGAAGCGGGCAAAGCGCTGATCGAATATGCTTTCGGCACCCTTGGCCTCACCGAAGTGGTTTCCTTCGCCGTCCATAATAATGAGCGGTCTACAGCCGTCATGCGCCGCATCGGCATGATCCGCGATCCGTCGAGCGATTTCGACCATCCCCGCGTGCCGGATGAAACTCCGCATTTGAAGCTTCATTCGGTCTACCGCATTCAAGCAGCCTGACCGGCTACCCAGCCCGAAGACCATGCCCACTGGAAATTATAGCCGCCGAGCCAGCCGGTAACATCGACGACTTCGCCGATGAAAAACAGGCCGGAAACGGATTTGGCTTCCATGGTCTTGGAGTCGAGATCGCGCGTATCGACCCCTCAAGCGTAACCTCCGCCGTACGATAGCCTTCCGAACCGGCGGGCTTGATGCGCCAGTCGTTTATCGCGGCCTCGACACGGAGAAACATCTTGTCCGACATATCCGCCAGATGACCGGTCGCACCAATTTCCTCGGCTATGGTTTGCGCAAGTTTCCTCGGAAGATAAAGCGCCAGTGCGGTCTGCAATGCCTGCTTGCCGTTCTGTTTGCGCTGCTCACGCAGGGCTTCGAAAATGTCCGTCTCCGGTAGCATCGCAATGCGGATTTCATCTCCTTCACGCCAGTAGGAAGAAATCTGCAGGATCGAAGGGCCACTGATACCGCGATGTGTAAAAGCATCGCTTCGACAAATTTCGTTTTGCCGCAGGAGACAACGGCATCGACGGCAACACCGGCCAGCGGTTTCAGCCGCTCGAGTGTGTTGGGTTCAAACGTCAATGGCACCAGTGCCGGTCGTGTTTCGACAATCCGCAATCCAAATTGTGTCGCGATATCGTAGCCGAAGCTTGTAGCTCCCATCTTCGGGATAGATTTCCCGCCACAGGCCACGACAAGTGATCGACAGCTAACAGGTCCATCCGTTAGCTGAAGCGTAAAACCATGTGCGGATTTTTCGACCGAACTGACACTGCAACCAAGCTTTAGTCGCGCACCATGGCGCTTCATTTCCCCAGCAACATTTCAATTATCTGCAACGCCGAGCCATCACAGAAGAGCTGCCCGAGTGTCTTCTCGTGATAGGCGATCCGATGACGTTCCACGAGCGCAATGAAGTCGCGCTGCGTGTAGCGGCTCATAGCAGAGATACAAAAATGCGGGTTCTGCGAGAGATAATTTTTCGGACTTGCATGAAGATTGGTGAAATTGCAGCGACCACCGCCCGATATGCGGATTTTCTCACCGGCTGCCTTTGCGTGATCCACGACCAGCACGGAACGCCCGCGTTTGGCCGCCTCGATGGCACACATCATGCCTGCCGCGCCAGCGCCTATGACCACAATATCGACTGTTTCCAACTCACCCTACTCCGAATGGCGCCGGTCCATAGCATACCGGAGGCGAATGAAACAGAAGGCTCTGCCATTTCGAACGACAAATAAGGGAGTGCTCGAATCTCTTTCTACGGTTCTGGCGCCAAGTGATTCAAACCGCAAAACAAAACGGCATTGCAGATTTCCCTGCAATGCCGCTTCAGCAGTACATTCAATTGAGGATCAATTGATCCGGACAGTCACGAAACGCAGTTCCCCGAACGAGAAGCCAGCATCATAAGTGCATTCTTGCGTCCTTCGCGGCGCAGCGCATCAATGCGCTTCTTCACGTCTTCTGGCGTCTTCACGTTCACCTGCCCGATATCGACGATAACATCGCCGGTTTCGATACGCTTCTCTCCAGCAGCTGAACCGGGGAGAGACGTAAAGAACAGCAACACCTTCTACATCTTCGGCAATGCCAAATTCTCCGCGAACATCGTCATTCAGCTCGCTGAGCTTCATTCCAAGAACGCTCGGGGTAGCGTCACTTCTTCTGTTCTTTTTGACGTATCCGGCGTTTCCACACCTTCATCACCGCCCTCGCCCTCGGGTAGCGGAGCCTGATCTTCCGTCGCAGCTTCGGTGCTCTTGTCATCCTCGACCAGACGTCCGAGCTTGACCTTCACCGTCTTTTCCTCACCCTGACGAACGACGACAATCTCGACTTCCTTGCCAACCGGGGTTTCTGCAACCAGTCGCGGCAGATCGCGGGCGGTATCGACCGGCTTGCCTTCGTAGCGGATCACGACATCTCCGGCTTCAATGGCCTTGTTGTCGACGCCGGAATTTTCGATCAACCCGGCAATCAGCGCGCCCTTGGCTTCCTTCAGTCCAAGGCTCTGAGCGATATCCTCGGTAACAGGCTGGATACGCACACCAAGCCAGCCACGGCGAACTTCACCGAACTCCTTGAGCTGGTCGATAACACCCACAGCCATTTCCGCAGGGATGGCAAAGCCGATACCGATAGAGCCGCCCGAGGGCGAGATGATTGCAGTGTTGATACCGATCACCTTGCCATCCATATCGAACAGCGGCCCACCGGAATTGCCACGGTTGATGGCCGCATCAGTCTGGATGAAGTCATCATAGGGACCGGAATTGATATCTCGCTTGCGGGCCGAAATAATGCCCGCAGTCACCGTTCCACCGAGACCGAACGGGTTGCCAATTGCGAGGACCCAGTCGCCGATACGCGCCTTTTCCGAATTACCGAACTCGACGGCCTTCAGCTTGTGCTTGGACGGATCCACCTTGAGGATCGCCAGATCGGTCTTGATGTCCTTTCCGACCAGTTCCGCTTTCAGCTTGGACCCATCATTGAAATTGACTTCGATCTCATCCGCATCGGCGATAACGTGATTGTTCGTTACGATGAAGCCCTTTTCGGCATCGATGACGAAGCCGGAACCCAGCGACTGGACCTTGCGTGATTCATCGCCCTGCGCGCCGCCCTTGTCACCGAAGAAGTCCTTGAAATATTCTCGGAACGGAGAGCCTTCCGGCACCTGCGGCATCGGAACCGCACCGTCACCTTCGCCATCTTCCTTGACGGTCTGTGAGGTCGAGATGTTCACCACTGCATCTAGCAGCCCTTCGGCCAGATCGGCAACAGAAGCCGGCCCCTGAGCCGCGATTGCCGGAGGTGTTCCTACCGAAAGAGTGCCAGCGACGGTCATCGCCCCAATGCCACGGTTGCGAAAAGGGTGCGAGCAAATCCCGCCTTTGGTGCAATTACCATGAAGCCCTGCTCCGTTCCTGTCTGCTTGCAGTCGTTTGATTAGCGATAGATGTACTAAGGCTTGATCGCTGCAAAATACGGCCTGTTTACGGCCCCGCATAGACTACAGACAATAAATAACAGAAGGAAAGCGGCTTATCCCCTGACAAGCCAAACAATGCCGACGCCGATTGCGAGCGCTGCAATCCCGGCAATGCGCAACATGTTCTCCGGCGTCTCACTCGCTTCACGAGCAAGCTTCTTCGCCAAGGAAGGAAAGCCGCCGTAGAGCAGCCCTTCGAGAACGAAGAGAAGACCTACGGCGGCTAGAAAATCGCTCATGAGCGTTTGACCCGGTTGTTACTGGGCAGGCGTTGCCAGCTTGCCGCCAGCATCGCGGAAGAACTTGAAGAACTCCGAGTCCGGCGAGAGAACCAGCGTTGTATCCGGGGTCTCAAGGGCTTCACGATAAGCAGACATCGAGCGGTAGAAGGCGAAGAAACCGGGATCCTTGCCTGCAGAGCCTGCGAAGATCTCGCTGCGCTGCGCATCGCCTTCACCACGAAGGATTTCCGATTCCTTGCGTGCTTCAGCAATCGTTTCGACGACCTGACGATCCGCGACAGCACGGATGCGCTGGGCAGCTTCACGGCCACGGGCACGCAGACGCTCTGCTTCTGCAAGACGCTCTGCCTTCATGCGGTCATAGGTCTGCTGTGAGACTTCAGCCGTCAGATCGGTACGACGGATACGCACATCGGCGATGGTCAAGCCAAGCGACGTCGCATCGGGACGAAGCTGGTCACGCACTTCGCGCATCATGTCGCCACGCTCTTCCGAAAGTGCCGCTTCAAATCCGCGCTGGCCGTAAACGCTACGCAATGCAGCATCAAGACGAGTACGAAGACGCTGCTCGGCAAGCAGCGTGCTGCCCGAAACGGTTTCACGGAACTTGCGCGCATCGGTAATGCGATAAACGAGGAACGCGTCGACGTCATAGAACTTGCCGCCCGAAACCTGAACGCGGATATCGTCCAGATCGAAGCGCAGCAGGCGATCATCGATCAACTGCACAGTATCTGCATCAAGGAAGCCAAAAGGTAGTTTGAAGTAGATGCCCGGTTCAGTCTTCACATCAACGATCTGACCGAAGCGAAGCACGATAGCCTGCTGACGCTCGGATACGATGAACGTGGCGGAGTAGATCAGGAAAGCGATGACGGCGATAATGCCGCCAATGATTGGGAGCCTGTTCTGAGCCATTACTGGTTACCTCCGCTCGGGGTCGTCGTGGTCGCATTCACGCACGGGCGTGGCTGCTGGCGCATGAGTTCGTTCAGCGGCAGATAAGGCACGACATCCTTTCCGGGTTCGACAATGACTTTCTTGGTGCTCTTCAGCACCTGTTCCATGGTTTCGAGGAACAGACGGTTACGCGTCACTTCCGGCGCCTTCTGGTATTCACCCAGAACGGGCTGAAACGCTGCGCCTCACCTTCCGCGTCCTGAACGACACGGTTCTTGTAAGCGGCTGCTTCTTCGCGAAGCTGGGCTGCTTCACCACGAGCCTGACCGAGCTTCTGGTTCGAATACTGGTTCGATTCTTCCACGAAACGGTCTTCATCCTGTTCGGCACGCTGCACTTCATCGAAGGCATCAGCCACTTCACGCGGCGGTGCTGCATCTTCGATGGAAACGGCATTGATCTGGATACCCGTTTTGTAGGTATCGAGCGTCTGCTGAACAATATCGCGAACACTGGATGCGATTGCCGAACGGTTGTCGCGGAAAACGTCCTGAGCCGGTCGACGGCCAACGATTTCACGGATCGCGCTTTCAGAAACCTGCTGCACCATCGCATCCGGATTATCGACGTTAAACAGATAGGCCTGCGGATCGGAAACGCGATACAAAACCGAGAACTGAACGTTGACGATGTTCTGGTCGCCCGTCAGCATCAGGCCCTGCGTCGCACTTCGGTTGCCCTGCCCACCGATATTGATCTGCTTTTCGACGATCTGCGCCTTTTCATAGGTTTCAATCGGCCACCAATGGAAATGCAGTCCCGGTTCGGACACTTCTTCCTTCGGCTTGCCGAAGCGCAATTCGACGGCAAGTTCGTCCGGCTGCACGGTATAGACGGACTGGAAGAGCCAGAAGCCGACAACTGCCGCGCCAATAAGGAAAAAGAACGCCGCGATTGCTGCCGCCGTTGCCACCACCACCGGGGAAGACCTGCTTCAGACGATCTTGTCCTTTGCGCAGAATATCTTCGAGATCAGGTGGTGTGTTCTGGCCGCCGCCACGTGGGGCCTTTGGCCCTTGTCCCCAAGGACCGCCATTATTGTTGTTATTGTTATTATCGCCGCCGCCACCCCATGGGCCGCCGCCACCATTCTGATTACTCGGGGCATCCTCACCTCTCGTCCGGGCGACGGGAAAGCGAGCTGCCCACTCCCGTCATCAACTAATGTTTCCGTTTTATAGGCATCGGGAGGTCCGCTTTCAACGCGAAGACGACAAAATTCGTGAACTATGCTTTACACAGCACGTTTTTCGTACACAAAATAGCGCGTTGGGTGACTATCCTTGTCACCAGCGGGCACATCCTCCTGCGAAACGACGCGCCAGATTTGGAGATCGATTTCTGGAAAATGCGTATCTCCATCGATCTCGGCCAGCACGCGGGTCAGGTGAATACGGTCCGCGAGAGGCAAAGTTTGCGCATAAATTTCCCCGCCGCCTATGACGCAAACCTCTCCGACACCCGGGTCAGCGGCCAGTTTTTGTCCGAGCGCAATTGCCTCTTCGAGAGAACCGGTAGCACTTGCACCTTCAGCCTGAAATCCGTTGTCCCTCGTCACGACAATATTGGGCCGTCCCGGCAAGGGGCGCCCAATAGATTCCCATGTCCGCCGCCCCATGATAACCGGCTTGCCGAGCGTCAGGGCCTTGAAGCGTTTGAGATCGGTTGAGAGCCGCCACGGCATATCATTGTCGCGCCCAATGACGCCGTTTTCGGCGGCAGCAACAATGATCGAAACAATCGGTTCTTGTACGGACATGGAATGCCTCAGACAGCAATCGGCGCTTTGATCGTCGGATCGGCCTCATAGCCCTCAAGCTGGAAGTCTTCGAAACGGAAGGCAAAGAGGTCCTTCACGTCCGGATTAATCCACATTGTCGGCAATTTCTTTGGTGTCCGGGTAAGCTGCAGGCGCGCCTGATCGAAATGATTGGCATAAATATGCGCATCCCCGAGCGTATGGATGAACTCTCCCGGTTTCAGACCGGCAACCTGCGCGATCATCATCGTCAACAATGCATAGGAAGCGATATTGAACGGCACGCCGGGGAATATGTCCGCAGAGCGTTGATAGAGTTGGCAGGAGAGTTTTCCATCGGCGACATAGAACTGGAAAAGACAGTGGCATGGCGGCAAAGCCATTTCATCGACCAGCGCCGGGTTCCATGCCGATACAATCAGGCGCCGCGAATTGGGATTTCCATGCAGCATCTTGAGAAGATTCGCAATCTGATCGATATGGCGGCCATCCGGCGCTGGCCATGAGCGCCACTGATAACCATAAACCGGGCCCAAGTCGCCATTCTCGTCTGCCCATTCATCCCAGATCGAGACACCATTCTCCTTCAGATAGGCGATGTTCGTATCACCTTTCAGAAACCAGAGCAGCTCATGGATGATCGAGCGAAGATGCAGCTTCTTGGTCGTGAGAACCGGAAACCCCTCTTCGAGATTGAAGCGCATCTGATATCCGAAAACCGATCGCGTACCTGTACCCGTGCGGTCACCACGGTCGATGCCGTTATCCAGCACATGTTGAAGAAGATCGAGATAGGTGCGCATGGGGATGATCCAGAATCCGATTCGTTTAAGCCACTATAAAGAAAACCCCGGTGTAAGGCACCGGGGCTTCGGATTCACCAGATCGCTGTGGATCAAAGGCCGCCGAGTTTTCCGAGCTGCTTGGCGACCAGATAATAGAAGGTAACGCGATTCTTGTTGCGATCACCCTTCATGACTTCCGCAACATGCGCGACGACTTCGTCACCCTTGGCTTCATCATCAACGCCGAGTTTCTTGGCAACCCAATTGGTGCGGACGCGCTTCAATTCTTCCGGGTCCGTTGCCGAAACGAGCGAGGAATCGCGATTGCGCAGCGCAATACCCAGATGCTTGACGATCTTGTCGACTACAGCTTCATCGGCACCGGCATCGTAGCGACGGACATCCGCGAGATATTCACTCATATATCCACTCTCCTTCGAATGGGGTATCAGCACCCCGTTTCAGCCACGGAATCCGGCTATATAAGAATTTACTTGCCGACCCCGATATGTTGCGAGGATTGACCAGCAAATGCAGGCTGTCAATGAAAAATGAACACAAGGGCTGGTTGTCGGGAGCCTATTGGCAAAACCCGTTAAAAACTACGCACCCTCTTCCAATCATGATCAACCGCGCTTATATACGGCGTGTCGGCGCAAGCTGACTATGGTGATAAACGGACGGTGTAATAAACCCATTGGACCCGGGGGCGGTACCCGGCGCCTCCACCAGAGTACAAATCTGCCTATCGGTTTGTATTGTGGCGGGGGCGAAACAGGATCGACAAGGGTGTAAAGATCGCTCTTTTACTCGGCATGATACCACCGTTATCGGGTCAATTGAGTAGTTGCAAATGACAACAAAGCTCAGGGTTATGCTCTCGCTGCCTAATGGCGGTGCGGGAAACCCACTCTAAAGTCCTTAGGGTTAGCCCCTTAAGGCGGGGTTCGGAGGCACGGCAACAGAAGCCTCCACTTTCCCTTTCACATTACTTATGCAGCGGCGGCTTCCGTATCAAGTTCACTTGCCTTGCGCGAAAGAACGATCTGCGTCAGCACGAAGGCCGTGAGCGCACAACCGGCAATTCCGCCGACCATCGGCACAGCCGTCCCGTCAAAGAACGAGCCTGTCACACCAATGGCAACGCCACCAATCACGAAATGCAGCGTACCCATCAGCGCAGAAGCAGTTCCTGCAATCTCGCCGTGGTCTTCCAGAGCCAGCACCGCCGTTGTCGGGATGACAAGGCCAAGGAAACCATAGCCAACGAACAGGAAGCCTGCGATCAACCAGAGCGACTGATGCCCCATGAGTGCGGCGGCGAACATGGCGAGCATTGCCGCTGCAAATCCGGAAACGGCGAATCGCATGACACGGCGAAGCCCGAAGCGTGCCCCAACCAGCCGTTCAACTGCGAAACGCCAAAGAACGATACTGCATTGGCCGAAAACGCGATGGCATATTGCGTCGGCGTCAGGCCGTAATGGTCGATAAGCACGAAGGACGAGTTGGCGAGATAGACGAAAAAGGACGCGATGCCAAAGCCGCCAACAAAGACCAGTCCGAGGAAATAGCGATCCTTAAGCAGACGACCGTAGCCGCGCAAGGCGCTGCCCAGATTGCTTTCAAGCCGGGCCTCTACCGTCCGCGTCTCTTTCTGTGCAGTGGCCACCAGAATGATACCAATAACGGCAGCGACCAGAACCGCCCAGAAAACACCACGCCAGCCAAAGAAGTTGATGATGACGGAACCGGTCAGCGGCGCCAGAATCGGCGAAATGGAGAAAACCAGCATCAGAAGCGACATCAGACGCGCTGCCTCGATACCTGTGTGAAGGTCTCGCACGACGGCGCGCGGGATCACCATACCAGCTGCTGCACCCAGCCCCTGAACGAAGCGGAAAAGCACGAGCACATCTATATCGGTCGCGACGGCGGAGCCAATGCTGCCGATACCGAACAAGACCAGACCGCCATAGAGCGGAAGTTTACGCCCGACCATATCGGACAGCGGCCCGCAGAAAAGCTGCGCAACCGCGAGAGCAATGAAAAGGCCAGAAGGCTCATCTGCACCGCACCAGTTTCCGCGTGCAAATCGGCGGCAATGGTGGGCAGGGCTGGCAGATACATATCGATCGCAAATGGGCCAATGGCGGAAAGAAGGCCAAGAACAATGGCATTGCGCACAAGACTGGAAGCCATGGGGACGCGCTTTCATCAATGTTTCGTGAGGTTCCCGCACCGATTTCGGATCTCCGGTTTTGCTTGGGAGGATGGCGCCGTCGGGCTCGCAAAACCGGTACAGGACAGATAAATATTTGTATTCGCTACCGGTTTTCGTTCCATCTTGACGATATCGACCTGTTTTCCATTACGGCCGACACTTGAAAACTCTGTAGCGAAAGGCATTCTATACGCATGGTCAAAACAGATTTGACACTGATGTCAAATTAGACACCATTGTCCAAAACGTCAAGCTATCTTATGTTGGAGTTATGAAGCCTACTGACATTATCGACATGGCCGCCCTGCCCGAGAAGCGTGCTGCATCCGAAAAGGGCCTGAATTCCGCGGTGATAAAGCCCGGACAGTGCATGAAGCGCGACTTCATTTTGTGCTCTGCTGCGCGTGTTTTCAATCGCGACGGATTTCAAGGCGCGAGCATAGACCTCATTGCCAACGAAGCGGGCGTGTCACGTCAAACCATCTATAACCACTATCGCGATAAGGAAGCTTTGCTTGCTGCCGTCGTCGAGGATGCGCTTGCACGTATGAACGCGAGCCTGTTCGCAGTTCTGGCCACTTTCCCCAGACTGGCGAAAATCTGGAGCGCGATCTGGTGGCTTTCTCGATCCGCATGAGCCGGAATTGCATATACGATTCGTCCGGTGCGTTTCTGCGCAAGGTAATGCAGGCCAATGAGACCAACCTGCCGCTTGCAGCCAATATTTGCAGCACCAAAGGCCCGGCACAAGCCATTCCGGCCATAGCAGCCCGTCTGGCGCGCCTCGCCATGGATGGTCATCTGCGCGTCGACGATCCGGACCTTGCCGCACGCCATTTCATGGCACTCATCAATGCCGACACGCACTACCATATGCTAACCGGTCAGGGTGTGGACGATGCAATCATCGAAAAGAGCGCGATCAACGGAGTACGCACGTTCCTGATGGCCTTCGGAAGTCGATAGAGGCAAGCGCACCCTATTGCGTTCAAAAATTGCACATCTTTCCGCCACAGGCGTCGCCCTATTGCTTTTTCAGATCATATATCATCCGTTCCGGCGAGAACGAACTTGACATCGACCTCCGAATCCGTGGGATAAGCAAACCATGGTACAGGACCTAATCCGTTACGATATTCTCGCTCAGGAAGCCCTACGCGGCGTCATTCGCAAGGTTCTTGCGGAAGTGGCCAAGGCTGGCTTGCCGGGCAACCATCATTTCTTCATCACGTTCCTGACTGGAGCGCCCGGTGTGCGAATTTCCTCGCGCCTGAAGGAAAAATATCCCGAACAGATGACAATCGTTTTACAGCATCAGTTCTGGGACATGCTCGTTACGGATCAACTGTTCGAAGTTGGCCTGTCTTTCGGTGATATTCCTGAAAAGCTGACTGTACCTTTTTCTGCCGTCCGTGGTTTCTACGACCCTTCGGTCAATTTCGAACTCGAATTCGATGTCGCGATCGCACAGCCTGAAAGCGACAATGACGAAGGCGGCAATGTAGCCCCTATCGAAATCCTCCCCACGGAAGCACCGGTCGAGAAGGCAGAAAAGCCCAAATCGAAGTCGCGCAAGACTGCAGCCGAAAAAGAAGCCGCTACGGCCAAAGACAACAATGCAGATGATGGCACCGACAAGGAAGCCAAACCTTCTGCCGATGTTGTTTCACTGGATGCTTTTCGGAAAAAGTAATTCCGCACACACCATCCTCATGTGAATAATGGGCCAGAACTCCGGTTGGTTTCGTCCGTTTGTTTGATTGGACAGTTCCGTTTCACGGTTGATCGTGATCAATGGTGAAAAGCAAACAGGCGCTTTATACTCTGTTCTGACGGCAACCAGTTCAGGATTGAGTTCGATGATTCGTGCAATTGCTCAGGCAGTATTGTGGGTAAGCGGCATTGTCGCGGCTTTCTTCGTAGCAAAGGACGAGCCCAACTTTCCTCTTCTGCAGATGACAGTTGGGCTTATACTTCTGATTCTAGCGTCCTTGGCCGTCTGGTGGTTCACCAACCCCAAAGACCCACAGAAGTAGAGCCAGCCTATTACGAGCTTGCGAGACCGGGCCGAAACGCGGTAATTTTTCAGGAATCTTCAACATTTCCACGTGGTTCCATGAGCGATATCGTCAATCTCAGACAGTTCAAGAAGCAGAAAGCCCGCGCTGAAAAAAGAAAAGCAGGCTGATCAGAACCGCATTCAATTCGGTCGTACGAAGACCGAAAAAGCTTTCGTTCGCACGGAGACGACAAAAGCGGAACGTTTTCTGGATCAGAACCGTCTGAAAAGAACGATAAGTCGGACGAGACAAAGTGAACTTGTCCGGGCGGTTGCGCAAACATTCTGTCAGTATTCGCGGACACGCGACCAGCTACACGCTTGAAGACCCGTTTTTCGAACTGATTGAGGAGATTGCTGCCGAGCGGAAGCTTTCCGTGGCAGCTTTGATCGCCGAAATCGACAGCAAGCGTGACAGATCAATCAATCTGTCTTCCGCACTTAGACTTCATGTTCTGGATTGGCTCAAATCCAGAATAACTCAAGGCTGAGGTACAGGCACCACAGGCGTCGTTTCCAGACTTTTCAGGAATTCGTTGAGGGATTGACCACCTTCCGGCGATGCCAGAGGATCTTTCGATCCACCCGCCGGCCCGCCTTGCGGCTTCTCTGCCTCAAGCCGTTGGGCTTCCTCGGCAGCATTCCGGGCCGCTTCGCGCGCACTGGCTTCGGCACGACGTCTCGCCTCGTCCTCACGCTGCGAACGATCACGTTCCACTTCTTCTGCTTCGAACAGCCCAAGCTGACGACGGAGGCGCTGTTTCTCCATCAAACTCGCCTGCATGGATTCAACACGTTCCTGTTCGCGTTCAAGCGCACGCTGGGTCAGAAACTGAACGAGCGGCTGCTTGTCGAATGACACCTCCGGCGCGCTATAACTTCCGCGGAGAGAAAAGGCCACCTGCGGAGAAATACCTGTATCGGCGCCATCCCCGTTCTGGAACGTCAAAGTACCGTTTCCGCCAATTCCCAGTGTCGACAGGTCGAATTGCAGATCGCTGAGAAGAGCCGCATTTCCATCGCTCAGATTTGCCGCAGCCATACGCGCGACACCGCCGCTGATCGTAAAGTCAAACCGCGCGTTGCCCGGCGCAAATGTGCCCTGCCCGGTTGCCTTGTCGGCAATGCCGACAAATTGCTTGGAAGCAAGCTTGTCTGAAGCGGAGAACTGATCGCCCGTTGCATCGGCCGCCGCTATCATTGCAGGCAATGCCGCCCCATCCAGACCGTCGACGGTGAAATTCTCCACGTCAAAACTTGCCGCCCCGCCAGCGATCCGACCAGCGCCGCAACGCTCTCGCCGCTACCATTCAGATTGACGGCAGCTTTCACCACACCGCCCAGCGGTGCAGAACCGTTCTCTAGCTGGTAAAAATCCTTGAGGTTTGCGCCACTCCATTTGAGCTCTGTCGAGAGGAGTGCATTCTTGTCGCTATTGCTCAGAGAAACGTTTCCAACCAGATATCCACCTGCCCAGTTGCCGGTCAATTCGTTCAACTGAAGACTATCCATGGTCTTCAGAAGCCGGGTTGAAAACTCCGTAACGGTCCCGAACCCTTCCATATGAGCTTGCGCCACGTTGAGCTTCATATCCAGCAATAGCGGCAGGGACGGACGGACCGCGAATGCACCACGCGGCCAGATTGTCTTCGTGGTGGGCTTTGCCGGCTCAAATGCATCCTGCCCAAGCATGATAGCAGCAAGACTATCAACCTCGAGCGTCGCGAGCTTTGCCTCACCCTTCAACTGCGGCAGGCCGCTATCGGCAAAATTGGCCTCCAGCCGCGCGGAAACATCTTCTCCATCCAGCTTTCCTGTCAGATTGGGAAACCGCAAGATACCCTTTGCGAACTGAAAATCGCTGGTAAGGTCTGCTGAAAGACCTTCACCAAATCCGGGCAGCGCAAAACCGACCGTTGCGATGAATGGTGGCAGATCGGCGGAACTCAGCTGGGCCTTGCCGCTGGCAGCGATATCCCCTCCGACCAGCGAAATCACACCATCAGTTGTGGCCGTCCCGTCAGGCGCCGTCAGTTTGAGTAACGTCCGCATACCTGCACTCGGCGCGCCCTGCATGCTCAGGTCGGCGGTAAGTTCACCAGCCAACCCCAAGGGCAAGGCGGGCATACCGATCAATGCAAGTACCACTTCACCTTGATCCGATGAAGCAGTGCCGTTCAATTGCATCTGCAACGGCTCGCTCTCACCCTCGCCACCGCTCGCCGTGCCCGACAGGTCCAGCTTCATGCCGCCTGTTTTTCCGGTAACACTGAACGAAAACTCACCGACACCGGGAGCGCTTTTGGTGTTTGCCTCAGCAGGCCGCGCGCTTTTACCCTTGGATGCCGCGCCTTTAGCAGGCGTCTTGTTCGCCACAGGCACGGACGGCGCCACCGCATTGGCGATGACATTAATTTCGCTATCCTCGAACAGCCCGGGGAAATTCGCCGCGCGCAACGAAAGCGCATGAAATAGCGGTAGCTGGGGATAGCGATTGGCCATCAGCGAGAGGAACCGCGAAAGATCTCCAGACAGGATCGTCGCATCGAGCGAGCCGGAAGGCATATTGGAGAACGGTTCATAGGTGCCTGTTGCGGTCAACGTCGTGCCTGCTACATCGCCAACCAGCAACCGGTCGAAATCGAAGCGCCCGTCATGCAGCCGGAGCGCCATATCGACATTGCCCGCTTCCATGTCCTGATAGCGGACAGGCCCTGCCTTGAATGCCGGGTTCAGCGATTGGCCATCGAGAAAATCCAGCCCGTCACCACTGGAAAAAAGGCTGTAAAGCTTGCAGCGCTTCGCTTTCCACCGTTCCACCATTGAGGGCGAGCGTAATTGCAGGCTGTGCCAGACCCTTTACTTCGCGAACGAACGAACCTTTGAGTGTGGTTTTCCCCAACGCAATTTCGAGATTATTGATCCGCTGCATTCCGTCGCGAAGATCGACCTGTCCTGAAAAACCCGCGCCTTCGAGTTTGCGCACAGAATCGTCAACGGTCTCGTTCAGCCAGCTTGCGAGACCGGACGGCTGACGCGACGCAACAAGCATATCACCCTTGAAGCCGAAATCCTTGCCAACCGAGAGCGTGCCCTTGGCTTCCACCTTGGTTCGCCCCGGAAGATCGGCAGCGAACTGACGAATATTCCAGTTCTTTCCGTCAGGTTCCGCGCTCACTGTGACTGAGCGTATCGTTGTACCACCTGCAATGACGGCAGGCAGGCGCAAATCCACATTGCCGGGTATGGTCGGAATAGGAAATTGTTCGAGAACGCGGCGCGCTATCGCAATACGATCCGCAACCGGCATTGCAGAACCGGATTGTTCTTCGCTGCCGGCTTCATTCGGCCCCCAGAAAAGCTGTTGTCCGTCAGCGCTAACTTCAAAACGCGGCTTGTCGCCATAATCAATAAATGCCTTGCCATTCACCACATAAGGATTGTCGGCGGGGCCCTGCTCCATCCGGAATTCGCTGGCATCGAAGCGACTGCGATCCGCCTTGAATTTACCGGTTACGCGTACACCACTGAAAAAAGGCGTTTCCGTCGGCGTTTTCTGATCCTTAGTCGTCTTGACGACCAGATCGGAAGACCGAAGCGAAAAATCACCGGCGTAGTCGAGCCGACCTTCGGTCACGGTCACATCGCCATCGGTCTCGAAAGTAGCCGGGATTGCCTCCGGCGAAATGCGAGCGCGTACGCGCAGCGAACCGTCCGGCTTCGCCTCGCCGCTTGTAAGGTCGATCGCCAGCTTTTCGCCCTGAAGAACGAGACTTCCGTTTGCCTGCCACGGACCTGCAAGACTGTTTGCGGAGATCACGGCATTGAGTCCTGTAGCTGTATGACTGCGACCGCTTGCCTCTTCGCGAAGGATAATTGTTCCGTTACTGACGGAAAGCCTTTCCAGCTTGATTTTCGTCGGATCGAGCGGCGTCGACGGGCGGATTGCCCAATCGACCTTACCGCTTTTTTGTCGGGGAAATCGTGGCTCGCGGGCGATCCACGCGCATATCGAAAATCAGAAGTTGGCCGCGCAGAAACGGCATCAGTTCGGCATCCATCGAAAACGTATCGACGGTCATCACTGGATGAGCCGCATCGGATCCAACACGCACATCGGAGAAAGCGACAGAAGGAAATGGCAAAAGCCGTGCGCTGACGTCACCAGCAACCTTGACAGGGCGCCCCAAAACACGGCTGGCCTCGCGCTCGAAATCGGCACGATAGCCGCTCCAGTCAACAAAAGGCGGCACGACAAGTGCTGCCGTCAACAGCAGCACGAGAAGCCCGCCGACGATGACGAATATGCGGCCCAAGAACCAGCTCCGGTCAAACAGATTGCAAGTTAGCGCGAAACAAAGAGTGAATCACGCTGTCTTTATCTGCGCAACATAACGGCATCGATCCGGCGACAACAAGGCAAATTGCATCACAGCCACATCGATATGCACGCCTGCCTGAATCAAACTCTTGGCAAACCCACCCAAACAGCTGAATTGAATCATGAAATCAGTATTTTGCCCGGATTCATGATGTTGTCTGGATCGAGCGCTTTCTTGATGGCCCGCATGTAATCCGTGGCTTCACCCAGCTCCATGGCCAGATACTTCATCTTGCCCTGCCCGATGCCATGCTCGCCGGTACAGGTTCCCTCCATGGCAATGGCACGCTTGGCCAGCCGATCCATGAAAGCTTCGGCACGCTCCATTTCGCTCGTATCATCCGTATCGAGAAGCAGGAGAAGGTGAAAATTACCATCCCCACATGCCCGACAATTGGTGCTATCAGGCCTGTTTCGGCAAGGTCTTTTCCGTCTCGCCAATGCAATCGGCCAGACGCGAAATCGGTACGCAGACATCGGTGGAAACACCCTTGCAACCGGGCCTCAGCAAAAAGATGCAAGATAGGCGTCGTGACGCGCCCGCCATAGCCGGTCGCGTTCCTCGGCATTGTGGGTCCACTGGAAATTGCCCCCACCATTGCCTGCAGCAATTTCTCCAAACAATTCCGCCTGTTCGGCAACGCCGCTTTCCGTGCCGTGGAACTCGACAAACAGATAGGGGCTGCGCCTCATAAGGCAGTTTGGAGTGGAGGATCAACGCCTGCATCTGAAGCGTATTCACAAGCTCGATACGTGCAACGGGGATACCCATCTGGATGGTTTCAATCACCGTGCGGCAAGCCGAATCCACATCCGGGAAAGGACAGATACCGCCGGAAATTGCCTGCGGAATCCCCTGCAGTTTCAATGTCAGTTCGGTAATGATGCCAAGTGTTCCCTCGGCTCCGACAAGCAGCCTTGTTAGATCGTAGCCCGCAGCCGTCTTCTTCACGCGTTTGGAGGTCTCGATCAGCCGTCCATCCGGCATCACGACTTTCAGAGCCAGCACGTTCTCGCGCATAGTCCCATAACGCACCGCATTCGTACCAGACGCACGGGTGGAAGCCATACCGCCCAGCGTGGCATTTGCTCCCGGATCGATCGGAAAGAACAGTCCGGTATCGCGCAGATATTCATTCAATTCCCGGCGCGTAATGCCCGGTTCCACCACGCAATCCAGATCTTCCGCATGCACGGCAATCACCCTGTTCATGCGCGTGAGATCGAGTGATACACCACCTGCAGGTGCATTGACCTGCCCTTCGAGCGAAGAACCGGCACCGAAGGCGATAACCGGAACGCGATGTTCAGCACAGATGCGGACTACATCCTGTACCTCCTGTGCGGTCTGGGCAAAGATGACGATGTCCGGCGCCTGTGTCGGTACATAGGTCGTCGTGTGACCGTGTTGTTCGCGGATAGCCTGACCTGCCTGTGCCCGCTCACCAAAACGCTGCTTGAGAATACCCACTGCTGCGGCAATACCGTCCTCATTGCGTGCAAGCGCGACAACATTTTCAAGCGACATCGTTCATTCTCCGAAATTCATAGTCAAACGGCAGGCAACGCCAATGCGACCGGGTCTTGTCCAAGATGCTCGGCAACGGCGCGGATCACCAGATTGTGGTCCCGCGCTGCGGCAGCCCCGATACGATTACTGCGCCGATTACGCCTGCCCCTGCAACGCGGATCGGAAATCCGCCGCCCGCCAGCGCGTAATCTTCGACATTCAATGCTTTATGGAGAGCAAACATGCGATCGTAGCGATTCTGTTCCAGAACAAGACGATAGGTCGAAGCATGAAAGCGGCGCACGACATTGAACTTGCGGCGCAACCATTCCTGATTATCCACTGTGCTTCCGGCAGTCGTCGCATAAAACAATTGCCGGTCCCACAGGAAATTTCGGTGGCAATGCCGAGCTTTTCCTTCACGGCGATATCGCGAATACGATGACCAAGCGCGAATGCTTCATTCTCGCCAAATGACGGAAAAATAAGCGCCTGTTCCTGCCGGATGATCTGCGCAATCGCCTGCTTGCTGTCGTCGCCCTGTGCCATTTTCTGCATTTCCCCGATGAGCCGCACGAAATCTGTGCGTTCCTTGTGCGCCTTCGATCACGTGATTGCAATAAGGGTTGTCCGCCATCAAACTTGATTGATCGGATGCAATCCACTAGTGGAGCCCTATGGTTCAGAATCCCAATATAGATGTGCCTCTGAAAGGCGATCAAATACCGGAATTTGTCGAAACCGCCGTATTCAAGCGCGACGTGTTCTCGGAAACCCATGCCGGCTATTTCATAGGCGATCCCGATACCCGTATCATCCGTCGCGTTGTAAGCGCTGCTCCCCACGGTGGTCGAAGCCGCTGGCATGGATATTGGCCCGGCGCGAAATCCGCGGCCTCAAGACGGTACGCGGTATTGAAGGTGTCCCACAGCTCCTCGCCGTCGACAAGGACGGGCTGTATCGATCCCGGACGGAAGGCACACCGCTGCATCTTGCGCGGCCTTCCGATCCGAAATGGTATCGCACCGCGCACCGCATCCTGCGCGATATGCGCCGTCTGGGTGTCACCCACAACGATCTCGCCAAACCGCAGAACTGGCTGATGACGCCCGAAGGTGAAGCCGCAGTCATCGATTTCCAGCTTGCAAGCGTTCATCGTCGTCGCGGCGCGCTCTATCGCCTGATGGCCTATGAGGACTTCCGCCATCTCATCAAGCAAAAGCGTGCTTTCGCAAAAGACCTGATGACGCCGACCGAAAAGCGCATTCTGGCGCGCCGTTCTCTGCCGTCGCGCATCTGGCTGGCGACAGGCAAGAAAGTCTACAACTTCATCACCCGCGGCATTTTCAGCTGGTCGGATGGTGAAGGCACTGGTGATCGCATCGACAATGAAGGGCCAGCAATTCAGGCCGCACTCAAATCCGATCCGCGTGTGTCAGATGTGGCTCTCGCGCTCTATTCACTGCCAGCCAAGGGCGTCGGCATCTACGCTTTCGTGGAAACACTGAACGCCGATGAGAAAAGTCTGCGCGCAAGGCTCAAAGGCCAAAAGGTTGAACTGATCCAGCCGGTTGCGCATCTGCCGCGGCGCGCCGATGGGACCATCCGGGACGATATTCTGCGGCTGATCGCAATGAACCAGATGACGGAGCTCGATGATCTTCTGCAGCGTGAACCGGAACTGCGTGGACTGGTTGAAGCACTGGCCTCGCACCGCCTGAACTTTACGGATCGTCGCGTCACTCAATTAGAGTAGTCGAATATTTTAACCCTTTCGCTGGTCTTTCAGCCACGAATCATTACATTCGGGTCAAATGTCTGACTTTCCCGACGATATGCCGTTTTTCGGCGATGACAACGCTCCGGCAGGCCGCACGCCTGCTCCCGGTGGCATTGCCGCACGTGCCATGGCAGCACGCAACCAGCAGCGTGGCGAACCCGATTACCTGAAAGGACTGAACCCCGAACAGCGTCAGGCTGTCCTGACGACAGAGGGTCCTGTTCTGGTGCTTGCCGGTGCGGGCACGGGAAAAACGCGCGTTCTGACGACGCGTATCGCACATATTCTGACCACCGGCCTTGCCTATCCAAGCCAGATTCTCGCCGTGACTTTCACGAACAAGGCCGCGCGCGAAATGAAGGAGCGTATCGGTCATCTGGTCGGCGGCGCAGTCGAAGGCATGCCGTGGCTCGGCACGTTTCACTCGATCGGTGTTAAGCTTTTGCGCCGCCATGCGGAACTTGCAAATCTGACATCGGATTTCACCATCCTCGACACTGATGATGTGATCCGCCTCATCAAGCAACTCATTCAGGCTGAAGGCCTCGATGACAAGCGCTGGCCTGCCCGCACCTTCGCCAACATGATTGACGGCTGGAAGAACAAGGGATTCGGGCCATCCGATATTCCTGAAGGCGATGCGCGCTCATTCGGTAATGGTCGTGGACGCGAGCTTTATCAGGCCTATCAGGAGCGCCTGCGCACATTGAACGCCTGCGATTTCGGCGATCTTCTGCTGCATCCGATCCGTATCTTCCGCAATCATCCGGATATCCTGCGCGAATATCACGCGAAGTTCCGCTACATTCTGGTGGACGAATATCAGGATACCAATACGGCACAATATTTGTGGCTGCGTCTGCTGGCGCAACGACCAAAATCACGAACGACAGCGCCAACGCAGGCCGGAGGCTCGCCGGTACAGCCCGCCAAGGCATCCGAAGCCTCCCGCAGGACCGATGAGCGCAGCGAATTCGGCGTGAGTGGAGATAAAGTCAATCTGTGTTGCGTCGGCGACGACGATCAGTCGATTTACGGCTGGCGCGGAGCGGAAGTGGACAATATTCTTCGCTTCGAAAAGGACTTTCCCGGCGCAGTCGTCATCAAGCTGGAGCGCAACTACCGCTCCACTGCCCATATCCTCGGTGCAGCCGCCCACCTGATCGCACATAACGAGGGTCGCCTTGGTAAAACGCTGTTTACCGAAGCACCCAATCCGGACGATCCACGGGTCAAAGTTCATGCGGCCGGGACTCGGAAGAGGAAGCCCGTGCTGTCGGCGAAGCCATTGAGCAGGCCCAGCGTCAGGGGCATCTCCTCAACAACATGGCGATCCTCGTCCGCGCGTCTTTCCAGATGCGTGAATTCGAAGACCGTTTTGTCACACTCGGTCTCAACTACCGCGTCATCGGCGGCCCGCGCTTCTACGAGCGGCTCGAAATCCGTGATGCGATGGCTTATCTGCGCGTTGTCGCGCAACCGGCCGACGATCTGGCGCTGGAGCGCATCATCAACACGCCTAAGCGTGGTCTGGGCGAAGCCGCAATCCGCCAAATCCACGATTATGCCCGCGCACGCGATATTTCCATGTTCTCGGCGGCCTGCGATCTCATTGAAACCGAGGAATTGAAGCCGAAGCCACGCTCCGCACTGCGCGAAGTGGTCGAAAACTTCCTGCGCTGGCAGTCCCTGATCGACAACACGCCGCATACGGAGCTGGCCGAAACCATTCTGGATGAATCCGGCTATACGGCCATGTGGCAGAACGACAAATCGGCAGAAGCACCGGGCCGGCTTGAAAACCTCAAGGAACTGATCCGTTCCATGGAGGAATATGAGAGCCTGCGTGGATTCCTTTTTGAGCATGTCGCACTCGTCATGGACGCCGAACAGAACGAGGATCTGGATGCCGTCAACATCATGACGCTGCATTCGGCCAAAGGTCTGGAATTTGAAACCGTCTTTCTTCCCCGGCTGGGAAGAAGGCTTGTTTCCGCACCAGCGCGCGCTTGATGAAGGCGGGCGTTCCGGCCTTGAGGAAGAGCGCCGCCTCGCCTATGTCGGCGTGACCCGCGCCAAGAAAAACCTGCATATCTGGTTCGTTTCCAACCGGCGCATCCACGGCATGTGGCAATCGACCATTCCTTCTCGTTTTCTGGAAGAACTGCCGGAAGCGCATGTGGAAGTGGCCGAACTGGAAGGCAATTACGGCGGTTATGGCGGTGGCTATGGACAATCCCGCTTCGACAAGGCCGATCCGTTCCAGAACTCCTATTCCACACCCGGCTGGCAGCGTGCACAGCAGAACCGTTCCGATGCCACTCGCAACAACTGGGGTTCTCGTTCGGGCAGCAAAGTGGAACGCATCGGCTATGGCGAGACCGATTCCGGCTTCGGTGCCGGGCGCGGCTCCGTGAAGGGACGCACGATTGACGGTGAACTCGTGGCCAAGTCAGTGGCCGATAAGCCATCGGCCTTCAAGGCGGGCGACCGCGTGTTCCATATCAAGTTCGGCAACGGAACGATTTCGCTTATCGACGGCAACAAGCTGACCATCGATTTCGACAAGGCCGGACAGAAGCGCGTTCTCGATAGTTTCGTCCAGCCGATCTAAATTCACATCTCCAACGGAGAAACAGGGCAGCCGGATTATTCCGGCTTGCCCTTCGTCCACGTAACATCACCCTTGTAAAGCGGCACGGTTGAAAGCGACGTTTTCGCTGAACCGTCCTGAACCTGTGTCGCATGGGCGAGATAAAGCAGCGTATTGTTTGTCTTGTCGTATATGCGCGTGATGACAAGCTTCTTCCAGATCAAGCTTGTACGCTCGGAGAACACCCGTTCCCCGCCCTTACCGAGATCGATATCTGCGATAGTGATCGGCCCTGTCTGCTCGCAAGAGATGGACGCATTGGACGGGTCCTCAAACCAGTTGCCTTTCTGCAGCCGGTCGATCATGCCGCGCGAAAACGACGCCAGATGACAGGTTACGCCCTGCACTTTCGGATCCTGTACGGCATCGATGACGATATCGTTTCCAAGCCAGTCGACGCCAACCTTGCCAACTTCTTCAGCCGGAGCGGCCGAAGCCGCAACGACCAACATGGGAGCAAGCAACAACCCGGCAAAACGCTTCAGTCCGACCATATCTTCCAGCCTCCAGAACTGTTGTGATGCCAAGGTGGGTGAACAATTGCGGCTTTGCAAGAGCCGGAATTCAGCCGCTCCACTTTTCCAGAAACGCTTCGATTTCGAGCGTCTGGATGTCTGGAACCGCTTCATAGAGCTTTTCCACCGACCAGTTCCACCATTCGAGTTCGAGCAGTCGGTCTATGACAGCATTATCGAAGCGTTTGCTGATGAAACGAGCGGGAACACCACCGACCACATGATAGGGTGGCACATTCTTCGTCACGACCGCATTCGCGCCAATCACGGCACCGTGGCCAATCTGAACGCCCGGTGTGATGACCGCGCCGTGGCCGATCCATACATCGTTGCCGATGATCACGCGCTGCGCCTGACGCCTTGCCCGAAACTCGCCATCAACGCCCAGATAACGAAAATACTCATTCGGTCGATAACTGACTTTTATGAGTCGTGAGCCGCTCCATCGGGTGTTCGAGAGCATTGATGCGAACATTCGCAGCAATGGAACAAAACTTGCCGACCTCGGCATAGATTCCCTCGCCGTTCCGCTCGAAATAAGTGAAATCGCCGACCGTGACTTCACGAAGAATCACACGCTCGCCAATATCGGCATACCGTCCCAGCTTGACGGATTTCAGCTGAGCTGTCGAATGAATGCGGGGTTCGCTGTTCTGGAAACGGAGATCATCTGACGACATCATTGCAAATTCACCTCAAGCTTCCCTGCAGCGCAGTCAGCTCTGGAACGAACTGCTTAAGCCGCTTCCTGCGAACTATCTTGCTCGCCGGAAAGATAATCCTTGATAACATTCGGCAGAACATCGTCAAACTTCGCAATGAGGGTCCGGTGAATTTGGGCTCGAAATGCGGGATCGAAACGCTCAAAACCCTGCACGCAGCCGAAGGGCGCTGAACCGGCCTCGATTGCTTGCAGTTCTTCCGCCCAATGTTTTTCCTGGACAAAATCCAGATAAGCCAGTTCTCTCGCCGGACAAACAGAAGCTTTGTGCCGCAAAATCTCCAGATGATTGGAGAGAGCAACCGTATTGAACTGTTCGATATCGCGATACCGGAAACTTACCTGCTTATTCAGAACGCCGGGTTTCTCGGCTAAGAAAGTCGCCAACGTGCTGCGCCGCAGCGGGTGCGGGTGATGGTGGATCGACATGAAGCGATCCTTCATGCCAGCCGCAACGGCGCCTTTCCATTGCGCCATGCGGAACTTCGGAAACGTATATTCGTACCGCGATATCTTGCCGAGCAATCGGCGCAGCTTGTACTTCCAGCGGGTATTTTCAGGCCGCACCCAATCACCATGGAGAACAGGACGTTCGTTCTCATAAAGATCGGAAATTGTCAGCGGAGCATTCACAAAGAAATCGTCGTTGGAGTAGATGAAATGTTCCGACAAACCCGGTATCCGCCACATCGCGCCTTCGATAGCACGGGCGTTGAACGAAGGACGGGCAGCGGGCAGACCTCTAAAAATGTCATCATGGGACACGATCTGGATAAAAGAAGCATCACATTTGTCCTCATGCTTGAATGCATCGAGGAAACGGGGCTTTTAATGATCGGTGATGATGAAAATGCGCTTGATGAACGGGGCGAATTTGATGACGGAGATAACGTTCGTTTGTAACGGCTTCGAAATGCGTACGATCAGAATTTGGCGCGAACCTTTTTCTGGCAGCCATATGCGCGGGATCCTGCCCGTCAACCCAAGCGATTACGTAATCGACTTCCAAAATTGCTCTCACAAGAAATTGCAATTTTATGACCGAAATATATCAGTTCGATCAACCTTGCAAAAAGAAAGAACGAAGAAGCTGTTCAACTTTGGTCACGCGAATGAGACAGGAGCCAAACTGTGCGAAGAGCCATTTCCACCGCGCGACAAATAGTCAAAAGTTTCAGAAATTATTGAAAATTGAGCAAATGGCCGTACATTACCGCCATGCTCTTCATGATGCAGGATGCGGCTATATCGACGGTTCTGCAACGCATAAAGAAAAGATAGATTGTTGATCAGTGCATCAAGGCGCGTTCGGAAATTCAAGGCTGACTGGACATGAAAAAATTCCTGCCCATCTTCATCATCGCCTTCATCGTCGTTATCGTCGGCGCTGCGGGTCTCAATCTTTTCCGAGACAAGGAAGCGGCTAAAGAACCCTTCGGCGGTCCGCTTAACCTTGTGACCATGGATGGCACGCCTTTCACCGAGAACGACTTGCGCGCTGCGCCAGCAGCAATCTTTTCGGCTTCACCCATTGCCCGGACGTCTGCCCCACCACGCTCTATGAGCTTGATGGCTGGCTGAAGCAGCTTGGGCCGGAAGCCAGTGACATCAAGGCTTATTTCATCACCGTTGATCCGGAACGCGACACGCAGGAAGTCATGAAGACCTATGTCGGCAACGTTTCCGACCGCATCATTGGCATCACCGGTACACCACAGAATATTGCTGATATGGTCAAATCCTACCACGTCTACGCCAAGAAGGTTCCGGGCGAAGATGGCGAATATACGATGGATCATACGGCATCGGTATTTCTGCTCGACAAGGGCGGTCGTTTTCCGCAGCACCATCGCCTATCAGGAAAACCCGGATACGGCTCTGGAAAAGTTGAAGAATCTGGCCAAAGGCGCTGCAAAGAGCTAAATAGAGATCTACGAAGCATTTCCATCGGAAATGCGTCAGAGCCTGAATCAAAAGCGGCATGTATGTGCGAAATGGTGATTTTCGAGTACCGGAACGCAGAAAAATTGCAAATTGCAGCCATACAGGGCGGCTTTTGGAACAGACTCTCAAAGATAGAGAGCTTTATTACTTCATGGCCCAGTCACGACTTTTCTTTTCGGCGGATAAGGCGGAAGCCGAGCGCGTCTACAACGTTCTCGAACAGGCTTTCGAGGAAGACGGCTTCCCCATCGCTATCACCGAAATCGATGAAGACCGGCAGATTTTCGAGGTGTCGGTCTATGTCGAGGACGATGCCGAAGATGTCGCCAAGCGGATCGATGCGTTGGTCGGTGCGGACATTTTCGCCGTCGAAGAACTGCCCGACATCGACTGGGTCACACATTCGCTGGAAGGTCTGAAGCCTGTCAGAGCCGGACATTTCTTTGTCCATGGCTCGCACGACCGCGACAAGATCGAAGCAGGCGACATCCCTATCGAAATCGATGCTGGTCTTGCCTTCGGCACTGGTCACCATGGAACGACCGCAGGATGTCTTGAACTGATCGAGGAAACCGTCAACAGCGAACATCCGACCAATGCGCTCGACCTTGGCACCGGCAGCGCTGTTCTTGCCATCGCCATCGCCAAGCTGGCTCCCATTCCGGTACTGGCTACCGACATCGACCCTATCGCCGTTACGGTCGCCGCTGAAAATGCCGCCAAGAACGGCGTGGCAGAGCACATCGTTACGGCAACGGCGGAAGGCTTCGGCCACCCGATCTTCCGTTCCTATTCGCCATTCGACCTCATCGTCGCCAATATTCTTGCCAATCCGCTTATCGAGCTGGCACCTTCCCTCAAGGAACATATGGCATCCGGCGGTTCCATCGTTCTTTCTGGAATACTTGACAGTCAACACGATGCAGTGCTCGCTGCCTATCAGGCACAGGGACTCACCCACCAAAAGACGCTGCATCGCGAAGGCTGGGTAGCAATTCATCTGAAATAACAGGCCGTTTGAACCACGGCGTATTCCTGTTTTGAGCGAGTTAAATCTATGGCTTTTCAGAGTTTCGACGTCACCACAAATCCGGCCAATGGTGGCCCACGCGTCGCGAAGCTGCGCGCGAAAATGGCTGAACTTGGCCTTGACGGCTTTCTGGTTCCTCGCGCGGATGAACACCGGGGCGAATATGTTCCGCCCCATGCGCAGCGCCTCGCCCGGCTGACCGGCTTCACCGGTTCGGCTGGTGCCGCGCTCATCCTCAAGAATAGCGCCTATATTTTTGTCGATGGACGTTATGAACTGCAGGTCCGCGCTCAGACCGATCCGAAGGTCTTCTCCTATGAAAGCCTTGTCACAAATCCACCGGCTTCCCCGGCTAGCGGAAAACGGCAAGGGCCTGCATATCGGCTTCGATCCTTGGCTCCATACCATTTCCGAAGCCCGCAGTTTACGTGAAGCACTGGAGGCTCAGGGCGGGCAACTGGTTCCCGTCGAAATCAATCTCATCGATGCCATATGGGGCGATCAGCCTGAAGTACCGACGGCGGAAGTCACCATCCAGCCTGCCCGCTTCTCCGGCCATGAAGCGGAAGACAAGATCAAGGAAATGCAGGCCGCAGTTGCCGCAAGCGGCGCCAGCGCAACTGTCCTGACCGATCCGTCATCAGTTGCATGGGTGTTCAATATCCGCGGCAAAGACGTGTCCAACACACCACTGCCGCTGAGCTTTGCCATTATCCCTGCAAAGGGCGAACCGGAGCTTTTCATTGATGAACGCAAGCTCGCCATCGAACCGCACGCCTATCTGACCCAGCTCGCCAAGCTCTCGGCGCCGAGCGATCTGGAAGGGCACCTCAGTGCTCTCGCGGCCAAGGCAGAAGCTATTCTTCTCGACCCGACCCTTGCGGCTGAGCAGCTCCGCCTCGTTGTCACCAGCGCAGGCGGCAGTGTGATCGAAGGCAAAGACCCTGCCCGTATTCCACGCGCAATCAAGAACAAAGCCGAACTTGACGGCTCACGCGCTGCCCATGAGCGCGACGGCGTGGCAATGGTCAATTTTCTCTCGTGGATCGACGCCCAGAAGCCCGGCACAATCGATGAAATCAGCGCAGCGCAGAAGCTGGAAGAATCGCGTGCCGATGCCGGGCGCGACTTCCAAATGCCGCTGGAAGACATATCCTTCGACACAATATCTGGTGCGGGGCCAAATGGCGCGATCATCCATTATCGCGTCAATACCGACACCAACAGAACGCTTGAAGATGGCGAGCTTTTTTTATCTGGTCGATTCCGGCGCGCAATATCGTGATGGCACCACCGACATCACCCGCACCGTCCCCATCGGCAAGGTAACACCGGAGACAATCAAGGCATTCACGCTCGTGCTGAAAGGTGTGATCGCGATCACGACGGCCCGTTTCCCAAAGGGAACGCGCGGGCAGGATATCGATGTTCTGGCGCGTATCGCACTATGGAAGCACGGTTTCGACTATGCGCATGGAACCGGCCACGGCGTCGGCTCCTACCTGTCAGTGCACGAAGGCCCACAGAGCATTTCGAAAAAGGGCGCACAGGAACTACTGCCGGGCATGATCCTTTCCAATGAACCGGGCTATTACAAGCCGGGTTCATTCGGCATCCGCATCGAAAATCTCATCATCGTCACTGAACCGGAAGTGCCGGAAGGCGGCGACATTCCGATGATGGGCTTCGAGACACTGACGTTCTGCCCTATCGACCGGCGCCTGATCGACAAGTCGCTTTTCACGCAGGAAGAAATCGACTGGCTGAACAGCTACCATGCCAGCGTGCGCGAGAAGCTGTCAGGCCACCTCAAGGACACTGAACGCAAATGGCTTGAAGCGGCAACCGCGCCGCTTTGATAATGCATTCACACCGTGAAATGGCGTAGCGCGATCAAAAGCGCTACGCCCGCAAAGAACATGGTCATCATGCTGAGCCGCAACGAAAGCACGATGCAAACCGCGAGCACGAGCAGTTCCCGCCAGCCATGATCCGAAGCAGGCGCGGCCACGATGGCCGTCAGAACGGCTGCAGGCACGGCGTTGAGCGCCGCTTCCACCCGGTAATGCACACGACTGAAGCGTGACAGGACCAGATGCCCACCAATACGGGTGAGATAAGTGCAGAGCGCGCCCGCAAGAATGATCCAGATTGTGATGGACATTTACGCCTCCCCTTCGCGTGGCCCGGCAATAATCGCCGCAAGAACAATCCCGCCAAGTGCGCCCAGCGAAACATGCCACGGAGATCCCACGAACTTGTAGGCCGCCACGGCTGAAATCGCACTGACGATGACGACCGGCTGCCAGTTCTGTCGATGACGGAAACTCATCACCATGCCGAGAAAATAGATCGGCAGCAGAAAGTCGATGCCGAAGGCATAGGGGTTTGTAATCAGATTGCCGAACAGCCCACCGATTAGCGCTTCGACAACCCGGGTCAGATAGAATGTGAGGCCGATGGCCATATACCAGACGAAGGTGACCGGCTTACCGGCTTCCGCTCGTTGTTCAACTTCCGCATACTGGATGTCTACCAGTACGAAAAAGGCCAGTGCCTTCTGCCATGGCTTGAAGTGACGGATACGCCGACCTGTGCTCGCCGAATAAAGCACGTGCCGGAAATTGACGGCGAAGATCGACATGACAATCATCCACGGCGCGATATTCTGGCCGAAAAGATCGAGCCCGACCATCTGGCTGGCACCTGCATAGATGATGGAACTCATGAACACCGCTTCGGCGAGCGACAATCCGTTATCGACAGCAAGCGCACCGAACAGCAGGCCAAAGGGCGCGCCGGCAACGACAAGCGGAAGTCCGCGTCGGACACCGTCAATAATATCGGCGCGCGCTGAAGCCCTTACGGGCCGAAAAGTCTGATCCACGAATATTCACTCCTCCGAATGAAGAGTAGTTAGGAAATTCTGGGGCCTGTTGGAATAAGATTTCCAAAAAAAATCATACTATTAAACAGGAATGCCGCATTTGCGCATCACTCATAAATCCGGCAGATGCATTCATGAACGATCATGATTGTTGCGGAACTGTCTTTTCGATTTTGTGCATCCAGTCCACAAGCGGGCGGGCCCGTTCGGTGAAGTCGACAAGACGATCTGCCAGATCGGTGCGGGTAATCGTTTCAGGGTCGATTTCTATCCGCACCGAGAAATGCCGATTGCGAATTGCTTCCAGCAAATCATCATCAGTGACGGCCTCGAAACCACGTGGCGTGCGTTTCAGCCGGTCGTAATCGCTGATTTTCAAACCGTTTTTCTTGAGTTTCGCGACCATGGTGCGGAATTCTTCCGGCTTCTCGGCAATGGCCGTGCGTATAGCCAGAAGCAGTTCTTTTCTTGGCCCCCACCAAGCCACACAGGCGTAGCAGTCGCGGACACCCGGCAGGCCGATGCAGACATAGAAGCAACCGCTCTCGTCCCACTTTGTACCCGATTGCGACAGCAGCGCAGACAGATGGCGGTTATAGGGGCCTTGTCCTTGGAAAATCGCGTATCGCGTTTGATGCGGAACTGTGATTTCACCCGATCACCCTTGAACGGCAGACCGGCTTTTCAAAACGACCCGTCAATTCCTCGACAAGATCTCCAAGAGGTTCCTTCAGCTGCTGCTCGAAAAGATCCTTGTTCTCGACGAACCATTCGCGATTCTGATGAAAATCCAGAGCTTTCAGAAACGGGATCGCTTTTTCACCAAAACCGCTGAACGGGGCCATTAGTCTTCTCCGACCAGTGTGAACCGGGCGTCTTCATCGATGACTTCGATGCCCAACTCGGATGCCTTGGCGAGTTTGGAACCAGCGCCCGGTCCGGCCACCACAAGATCGGTCTTTTTAGAAACCGATCCAGCAGTCTTTGCCCCATAGCGCTCAGCCATGGCCTTTGCCTCATCGCGCGACATACGTTCCAGACTGCCGGTAAATACCACTGTCTTGCCTTCGACCGGCGAACCGGTAGCAACACGCGCTTCCTCATCAAGCGGCGTCACTTCGGCCAGAAGAGCGGCCAGCACTTGCACGTTATGCGGCTCCGCATAAAAATCCACGACAGCTTCAGCAACGATGGAACCGATGCCCTCAACCGCAATCAATTCCTGCCGGGCGTCGTTACCCTTGTCGGTGCGGTCGCCTTCTTTTGGCGGAACCGCTTCCAGAGCCGCTTTTTCAAAGGCGGTATAAGACAGATACGCGCGCGCAAAGCGCTTGGCATTCACCTCACCAACATGACGGATACCAAGGCCGAACAGAAAGCGATGCAGGGCAATTTCACGCCGATCATTGATCGCATCGTAAAGCTTCTTCACGGAAGTCGCGCCGAAACCTTCAATGTTCTCCAGTTTCTTGAGAGGCGAATCCGCCTGTCGCTTTTGCAGCGTGAAGATATCGGCAGGCGATTTGATCTTCAGGCTGTCATCTTCGGCATGGAAGAAAAACTCGACCTGCTTTTCGCCAAGACCTTCGATATCGAATGCATTGCGCGATACGAAATGACGAATGCGCTCAACCGCCTGCGCAGCACAGGGTCAGACCGCCGGTGCAGCGATAGACCGCCTCGCCCTCTTCGCGCACGGCATGGCTGCCACAGACCGGGCATTCATGCGGGAAATAGAACGGCACGGCATCGGCCGGGCGTTTCTCCAATACGACATCGACAATCTGCGGGATCACATCGCCTGCGCGCTGCACGATAACCGTATCGCCAACGCGAATGTCATGCTCATCCGCGCGAATACGCTCTCCCTTGAGGCCGATACCCTTGATATAATCCTCATTGTGCAGCGTCGCATTGGTCACGACCACGCCGCCGACAGTGATCGGCTCCAGTCGCGCCACCGGCGTCAACGCGCCAGTGCGCCCGACCTGAATGTCGATACCGCGCAAGATCGTCGTAGCCTGTTCTGCCGGAAACTTGTGCGCAATTGCCCATCGCGGGCTGCGCGAGCGGAAACCGAGCCGCGTCTGCAGATCGAGCCGATCAACCTTATAGACGACGCCATCAATGTCATAATCGAGTTCGGCGCGCTCAAGGCCAATAGCACGGTAATGCGCAAGCAATTCATCTGCACCGTGAAGCCGCTTCGTCAGCGGATTAACCGGGAAACCCCATTCGCGGAAAATCTCGACCATGCCCATCTGCGTATCGGCAGGCATGTCCGACATCTCACCCCGGGCATAGGCAAAGAATTTCAGCTTGCGGCTCGCCGTCACCTTGGCGTCGAGCTGGCGGAGCGAACCCGCTGCCGTGTTGCGCGGGTTCACATAAGTCTGCTTGCCTTCAGCGGCCATCTGTTCGTTGAGCGCGAGGAAATCGCTCTTGGCCATATAGACCTCGCCGCGCACTTCCACGATGGAAGGCGCACCCGCCGGAAGCCTGTTCGGAATTTCGGCAATAGTGCGGATATTCGCCGTCACATTCTCACCGGTCGTGCCGTCACCGCGCGTCGCACCGCTGACCAGAATTCCATTCTCGTAACGGATCGACATGGAAAGCCCGTCGATCTTCGGTTCAGCGGTAAATGCGATGGAATTATCCGGTAACTGCCCCGGGAAGCGATAGACACTGCCCACGAAATCGCGGACGTCATCGTCTGAAAACGCATTGCCGAGCGAAAGCATAGGGCGTGCATGAACAACCTGCGCAAATTTGGAAACAGGTGCTGTGCCAACACGCAAGGACGGGCTGTCTGTCCGCACCAGATGCGGGAAGCGCGCTTCAATCGCATCGTTACGCCGCTTCAGCGCATCATACTCGGCATCCGAAATCTCTGGCCGGTCATTGGCATGATAGAGCTCATCATGATGCGCAATTTCACGCGCCAGCCGTTCCAGTTCTGAAGCGGCTTCAGGTTCAGTCAGTTTTTCGACGGGAGTATCGGTCATAAGCGGAGCAAAACCTGCTGATTCAATTTTGCTCAACATAACCAAGAAATGGCATCGCGCCTACACCGACCCGACATTACGAACATGCATATCCCCTGACAGCGTCATGTCAGGAGACGAGCGCACTATCTCTTTTGTTTGTACGTATTATCCGACGCAAAACCGCTTTGCACTTTTGCTGGAAATGCTCAATTCTCAGCCAGCAGGCGTTCTGCTGCTGCGCGCGCTTCGTCGGTAATGCTGGCACCGGCCAGCATGCGGGCAATCTCTTCCTGCCGCTCATCCACCCCGATGGAACGGATCGAGGTAGACACACGGTCTTCATTGGTCGCAGACTTGGCAATCAGGAAATGCGTGGAAGCACGCGCCGCCACCTGCGGTGCATGTGTGACCGAAAGCACCTGCACGCGCCCGGAAAGCCGTGCAAGGCGCTGCCCGATGGCATCTGCCACCGCACCGCCCACGCCGGTATCGATTTCATCGAATACGAGCGTCGGAGCAGAACCGCGATCAGCAAGCGCCACCTTCAACGCCAACAGGAAACGCGAAAGCTCACCGCCCGAAGCAACCTTCATCATCGGTCCAGCCCGCGTGCCCGGATTGGTGCGCACCCAATACTCAACCGTATCGATGCCTTCAGCCGCCCGTGCTTGCGCGTCAGTGGTCATCTCGACAATGAATTCGGCGCGCTCAAGCTTCAGTGCAGGCAATTCGGCCATCACAGCAGCCTTCAGATGCTCCGCTGTTTCCTTGCGCAAACCGGAAAGCTTGGCTGCCGCCGTGTCATAGGCCACCCGCATTTCGGCCGCCTGACTTTCAAGCTGGATCAGCTTTTCTGCTCCGGCATCCAGATCGGCAAGATCAGCATCCATCTTGTCACGCAGCGCAGGCAATCCCTCTACTGCGACAGAATATTTGCGTGCGGCGGCGCGCAAAGCAAAAAGCCGCTCCTCAACCTGTTCCAGCACGCGCGGATCGAAATCGATTTCGCGCATGGCATGATCTATACCGTCCTGCGCGAGAGCCAGACTGTTGAGCGCCTCGTCAATTGCCTTGCAAACCGGCTCCAGCAGATGCGGCGCTTCCGGGATCTTGCGCTCCAGACGACGCACAAGGCTTGCCAGAGACGGCACAGGTGATCCCTGCCCCGACAGTAACTCACCGGCTTCGTTCACGTCACCCGCGATCTTTTCGGATTTCATCATGATCGCGCGGCGCTCGGCGAGCTCTTCTTCCTCGCCGGGCTGCGGATCCAGCTTGGTCAGTTCTTCAACTGAAGACCGCAGGTAATCGCCTTCACGCTCGGCCTGCTCGACGCGGGCACGATGCTTGGCAAGTGCTGTTTCCGCATCGCGCCAAGCCTTGTGACGCTCGCGAACCACTGCGGCCTCTGGCTCGAGACCGCCAAAAGCATCCAGCAATGTACGGTGAAGATCGGTATCGATCAGCGCGCGGTCGTCATGCTGGCCATGGATTTCCACAAGCCTGCGTCCGAGATCACGAAGGAGCGCGACGCTCGCCGCCTGATCGTTGATGAAGACGCGCGTGCGACCATCGCCCATCTGCAGGCGGCGCAGAATGATGTCGCCATCATCGTCAAAACCGTTATCGCGCAGAAAAATCGGGCAGGATGTGCGCCCGGCACATCGAACACTGCAGTCACCTGCCCTTGATCGGCACCATGACGCACCAACGAGGCGTCGCCACGCGCGCCAAGTGCCAGTGAAAGCGAATCAAGCAAAATGGACTTGCCCGCCCCGGTTTCACCGGTAAGTACAGACAAGCCTGTCTTGAACTCGATGTCGAGCCTTTCAATCAGAACAATATCGCGGATCGACAGGTGCGACAGCATGTGAGAATCAGCTTATGAGCCGCCGCCGGTGATGAGCGACGAAGCCTTGGCCAACCACGAATTACCGTTTTCGCGTGGCTCAAGACCACCGCTCTGCAGAAGCTTGTAGCTGTCCTTGTACCACGGGCTGTCCGGATAGTTCTTGCCGAGAACCGAAGCGGCCATCTGGGCTTCCGACGTCAAGCCAAGCGCATAGTAGGCTTCGACGAGACGAGCCAGTGCTTCTTCCACCTGACGGGTATTGGAATATTCCTCCACAACGCCGCGGAAGCGCTTTTGATAGAGGCAAGGTATTCCTTGCGTTCCAGATAATAGCGGCCAACCTGCATTTCCTTGCCAGCGAGCTGGTCGCGGGCGAAGCGGATCTTGGCCTTGGCATCATCCGTATATTCGGAATCCGGGAAACGATCGACCACTTCCTGCATCGCAGCGATTGCGCGACGGCTTGCAGCCTGATCGCGGGTCACGTCCGGAATCTGGCGGAAGTAGGAAAGACCGATGATGTAATAGGCATAGGCCGATTCAGGCGAAGTCGGGTAAAGCGTGTTGTAACGCTTCGCCATCGAGATCGCTTCTTCGTAATTGCCCTTGCGGTAGTTGGTGAAGGCAGCCATCACGAGCGACTTGCGTGCCCATTCCGTGTAGGGATGCTGGCGATCGACGGCGGCGAACTTCTTCGCAGCTTCATCAAGGCGACCTGCGTCCAGATTGGCGAGACCTTCATTGTAGGTTTTGTCGGCAGGATCAATCGTCTCGACATACTTGGTGAGATCGATGTCGTCGTCCTTGCTGGCACAACCGGCGAGCGGGATAAGAACGGCGATAGCGCCAGTCAGCAGCGCGGTTTTCGTCACACCCTTGAATTTGAAACTCGTCATGCGGTCTCCGGCCTTCTGACAGCGTCATTCCTGTTTGGAGCTGCGTGCTTCTAGCACTGCACGGCAGCTCCATCCATACAAATCATTCAGCTTCAGCGAATGTACGAACATAGCTGACGCTGTTTTGGCCGTCCATAAACCACATGCAGGCGAAATCGGCAATCGTCTAGTGGTCTGAATCCGCCGGACGGCGTATCGAAACGCGTAACCAGTGTGAATTGGCCCCGGTATTGGCTACCCGTATGGGTAGTTGCTCCCCGATCAATCCACCGTAGAACGGCGCACCGACTCAATTGTGAGGTGAACCGGCGAACACGGCTCAATTAAGGCCATGCGCCGATACATACTATTTCTTGGCTAAATTTAGAGCGCCCATGGAGCCGCTATATTCGGCTTCACAGCAACGAAATCCGATGCTCTCGAGTTCTGGCGAACACCGGAAGCCTCGACAATATCGAACGCCGTCTTGTCCGACAGCAGCGCCTTCACCGTTTCCGCATTCAGCCTGTGACCACTGCGGTAGGAACGGAAACAGCCGATGAACGGCAGACCGGCAAGTGCCAGATCGCCGACGGCATCGAGCGTCTTGTGACGAACGAATTCGTCCTTGAAACGCAGCCCCCGGATTGATGACAGAATTGTCGTCACCAATGACAAGCGAATTGTCGAGCGACGAGCCAAGCGCATGGCCGGAAGCCCAGAGGCGTTCCACATCCTTCATGAAACCGAAAGTCCGCGCGGTGGAAAGCTCCTTGCGGAAGGTCGCTTCGTCCACATCGTCTGCAAACTTCTGCCGACCGATCAGCGGGCATTCGAAGTCGATCTCGACTTCAAACCGCGTACCGGCGAAGGGGCGGAATTCACCCCGGGAACCGCCAGCTTCGACTCGGACCGTTTTCAGAATGCGAATAAAGCGTCGCTTTGCTTCCTGCGTGACAACACCCGCCTCATCGAAAGCTTCGATAAAACGCGCAGACGTACCATCGAGAATAGGAACTTCCGGACCATCAATTTCAACGACAAGGTTATCAATGCCCAGCGCGGCGACCGCCGCCATCAAGTGCTCAACCGTGTCGATCTTGGACTCTTTTCGGCCCAAGCGACGTGCAGAGGTCAGTTGCGCCAATCTGTGAGACATGGGCGCGCACTTCCGGCGCCTTGCCCTTCAGATCTGAACGCTGGAATACGATTCCCGTATCGGCATCGGCCGGGAAAAACGTCGCCGAAGCTGGAGCTCCGCCATGAACGCCGACGCCCGAAAGCGTAACCGCACGACCAATTGTCTTTTGATAAGCGCTCAAGAGAGTTCCAATCTGCTGAATAAAATGAATACAGGCCGTTTAAACGGAATTTCAACACAGCCCATTTCGCAATTCTTTGCGTCTATATGGATAGATATAGCTAAAATTGCGACAGGAAATACAGAGGGTTCACCAACTCGTGCTGCCCGGACCATACTCCGTTACAATTAAAATAATAATTTGCGTGACTTGAACAAAATCACGCTTTCTTACGAATGTTTTGATTTTGTTTACTGAAACGAAAAAGCCGCGGGGTTACCCGCGGCTTTCCTATTCACTCACCGAAATGGCTCAGTTCGACTGACGGCGCAGGAAGGCCGGGATTTCGAGCTGATCTTCTTCCGAAGCTGCGCGCGGCTGCGGACGACCCTGATCATCAAGCTGGCCGCGACGCGGTGCGTAGATGGACGTGTCCTGCTGCGGAGCGCGACGTTCAGCCGGACGCATGCCGGGTTCACGATGCTGAGCCGGTTCCAGACGGGCTGCAGGCTGATCTTCCTCACGACGCGACAGACCATGAGTCAGGCGCTTCAGGAGGCTCATCGGGCCGCGCGGCTCTTCCTGTGCAGGCTGCTGCGGAGCACGACGGGCATTGATTTCAGCTTGTGCAACCGGCGGGAAATCCGAAACGGCAGGCATGCGCGGAGCAGGACGCGGTTCACGAACCGGCTGTTCATGCATCTGCGGCTGCTGGTAGGCCTGTGGCTGTGCTGCCTGATGACCTGCCGGTGCCTGCGGCATCGGTGCACGGGCAACCGGAGCGCGTTCGAAGGACTCCGGTGCCGGAGCCCGGAAAATGCGACTCTGCGGGCGGAATTCCGGCTCAGCAGAAGCCGCAGGAGCTGCCGGTGCGGCTGGGATTTCAGCTTCGGCAGACTGGATCGCCCGGGCAATCGGATCGACCTGACGCGGCTGTTCAACAACCGGAGGACGAAGTGCGCCATGCGGAGCCATTGGCTTCGCCTGTGCAGTCTGCTTTACCGGCTGGCGAAATTCCAGCGGCGCAGGCGCCGCGTCTCCTAACTGCTTATCGATACCGGTAGCGACGACAGAAACGCGGATGACGCCTTCGAGGCCTTCGTCGAAGGTTGCGCCAAGGATGATATTCGCATCCGGATCGACTTCTTCGCGAATACGCGTAGCAGCTTCGTCGACTTCGAACAGGGTCATGTCGCGACCACCGGTGATCGAGATCAGGAGGCCCTTCGCGCCGCGCATCGAGGTTTCGTCAAGCAGCGGGTTAGCGATTGCAGCTTCGGCAGCAGCCATTGCACGGCCTTCGCCGGAAGCTTCGCCCGTACCCATCATAGCCTTGCCCATTTCGCGCATCACCGAACGAACGTCGGCGAAGTCGAGATTGATGAGGCCTTCCTTGACCATCAGGTCGGTGATGCAGGCAACGCCCGAATAAAGCACCGGTCAGCCATTGCGAAAGCATCGGCGAAGGTGGTCTTGTCGTTGGCGATGCGGAAGAGGTTCTGGTTCGGAATGACGATAAGCGTATCGACGTTCTTCTGCAGTTCTTCGATGCCGAGATCGGCAGTCTTCATGCGGCGGGCGCCTTCGAAATGGAAAGGCTTGGTCACGACGCCAACGGTGAGGATGCCCCGTTCACGGGCAGCGCGCGCCACGACCGGAGCAGCGCCGGTGCCGGTGCCGCCGCCCATGCCGGCGGTCACGAAGCACATATGCGTGCCATTCAGGTGATCGACGATTTCGTCGATACACTCTTCAGCAGCCGCACGGCCAACTTCTGGCTGGGAACCAGCACCAAGACCCTCTGTAACGGCAGCGCCGAGCTGGATCATGCGTTCGGACTTCGACATCGTCAAAGCCTGAGCGTCGGTGTTGGCCACGACAAAATCCACGCCGCGCAGACCGGCATTGATCATGTTGTTGACCGCATTGCCGCCGCCGCCGCCGACACCGAATACGGTGATGCGGGGCTTCAGCTCGGTGATATCCGGCTTTTGCAGATTGATAGTCATAGGTCCTTGTTCCTCTTAAGCCTTACCACCGCTTCGCCGCCGCGGTGTGGATTGGTTGTTACCCAGATGGTCACGCCCCAATAATTCAACACGCTATTTCAACAGCTTACACAATACTTACTACTCAGAAACTCTCTTTCAGCCATTGGCTGACACGTTGAATGCGCCCACCCGTACCGGTCATGAGACCGGAGGAAGCCGCTTTCACCGACCGCTCTTCTATCCCGGCCACCTGCGGGTAAATCAGAAGTCCAACGGTCGCGGCAAAAGCTGCCCCTTAGCCGCCTCAGGCAATCCCGCTATTCCTAGAGGACGCCCGATTCGTACATTTCTTGCAAGGATTCGCCCTGGCTGCCTCTGGCATTCCCGGCAGCTGGCTTGCGCCGCCGGTCAGAACCACACGCTTGCCGACAATATGTCCAAGACCTGACTGGTTAAGCCTGTCGCGCACCAGTTCCAGTGTCTCTTCCACTCTTGCACGGATAATCCGCGTCAGCACCGAGCGCGGATATTGATTGGGTACATCACGCTCATCGTCGCCGATGGGCGGAACGGAGATGAGATCGCGGTCATCGGCAGCGCTCGGCAGAGCGGAGCCATACATGACCTTCAGGCGTTCGGCATCTTCCATCCGAGTGGAAAAGCCGCGAGCCACATCCATCGTCACGTGATTACCGCCGATGGCCACTGCATCGGCGTGAATAAACTTGCCTTCGGAGAAGACGGAAATCGTCGTCGTGCCGCCGCCCATATCGATGCAGGCCGCGCCCATTTCAGCTTCGTCGCCGACCAGAGCGGCAAGACCGCTGGCATAAGGCGTTGCAACGATGGCTTCCACCGACAAATGGCAGCGATTGATGCAAAGCTCCAGATTGCGCAGTGGCGCTGCATCGGCAGTCAGCACATGCATATCGACGCCAAGGCTGTCGCCCAGCATGCCGAGCGGATCGCGAATACCGCGTTCGCCATCGAGTGTGTAGCCAACCGGCAGCGAATGAACGAGGTGACGCTCGGCTGCGAGCGCCTGCTTGGCACCGGCAGCCAGAACACGACGAATATCGGTCTGCTCGACTTCATGGCCGCCCAGATTGACGCTGGCCGTGAAGGTTTCGCTCTTGAGGCGACCGGCTGAAATATTGACGATCAGGCTATCGACGGTCAGACCAGCCATGCGCTCAGCTGCATCAACCGCAAGGCGGATCGACTGCTCTGCCGCATCCAAATCAATGATGACGCCCGACTTGACGCCCCGCGAACGCTGATGGCCGATGCCCAGCACTTCCATACGGTGCGTGCGGCCCGGCAGCAGTGCGCCGCCTTCATGCGGACGCAACCGTGCGATGACGCAGGAAACCTTGCTCGATCCGACATCCAGAACCGTTAACAGGCGCACCTTGCGCCCTGCAGCTCCGCCTTGTGATGATCCCTTGCCGCCCAGAATACTCATACGCGCTTCCCCGTGCGGGATAGTTCTTTTACGCTCTGCCAGAAACTTCTGGCGCTGCTCCATGCCACTTGCAGTCAATTGAACAGTCACGCGATCATCGAGACGAAGATCGACCGCAGCGATATCGCGCGACAGAAGGTGCTGATCCTGATCGAGCTTCTCGACCTGCGCGAGCGCCTTCAGCGGATCGGTTTCCGGCAGCATGATGCGCACGCCATTATCCAGAAGCAGGTCCCAGCGACGGTCGCCGACACGGATGTAGGCGCGAACCTTTCCGGCCAGACCCGGATAGGCAGCGATTTCATCAACGAAGCCCTTGACCTTCTTTTCCGCGCCATCACCCACGACGAGCGGCAACGAATTGTAACGGCCCGGACGGAACGGAACGATGGTATCGCCGGCGGCGTCGATCAGCGCCAGATCCTTGTCGTTTTGCCAGATGGCGAACGCCTTGCGTTCATGCAACGAGACAAGAACCGTACCGGGATAAACCTTGCGAACTTCTGCGCTTTCAACCCATGGCAGCTTGTCGATGGATTGGCGCGCTTCTTCAGCGCTCAGACCAACGAGAGATGTCTCGCCATCGAGATCGAGCTGACCCAGAATATCGATATCGGACGTCTCGTGGTTGCCGACGACCTTTATATCCTCAATTGCAAAACCGAGTGTGGAAGCAGTCGCCTTGACCACCTCCGGCGTGTGACCGCCAACCGCCATGCCATAAAGGCCGGTAGCACCAAGGAAACCCAGCATGCCGACAGTGCCAGCATGGCGTGGAATATTTACATTGCCTTGGAAAAGGCGAGCAGCAAAGCGAAACGGCTTGCGTAGGAAACGCGGCAGGACAAAAGCAGCACCCGTCGTTCCCGATGCATCCCGCATCGAGCCCGAGCGCCCATATCCGTCCGATTTTCCGTTCAACGCAAACAAGACGCGTCCTCCACCATCCAACTCAACAATTCACCGAAAGAGATACCAGCCGCTTTGGCGATATCAGGCACGAGCGAGGTAGGAGTCATCCCCGGCTGGGTATTGATTTCCAGCCAGATAACTTCGCCATCATCAGAGAAACGATCGTCGAAACGGAAGTCTGACCGGCTTACGCCCCGACACCCGATTGCCCGATGCGCCGTAAGGGCCATTGTTTGTATTTTTGGTAAATATTTGGTAAAATTTTGCCGGACACACGTGAGATGACGCGCCTGCAACATATTTTGAATCATAATCGTAGAACTGATGGCCTACCGGAATGATCTCACACACGTCCATGACGCGATCACCCATCACGGCACAGGTCAATTCCCGGCCGGGAATGTATTTTTCGACCAGAACCTCGGCACCGTAGTTCCACTCAGCCGAACTGATGATTTGCGGCGGATGCGCCTGATCTTCCTTGACGATCACGACGCCAAAGCTCGAACCTTCGCGAACCGGCTTGACCACGTAAGGCGGCTCCATCGGATGCTCAGTGCCGATCTCAAAACGGTTGAGCAGAAGCGAGGAAGCAACAGCAACACCGGCAGCAGCCGCAACCTTCTTGGCGCGGTCCTTGTCCATGGCGAGCGCCGATGCGAGCACGCCCGAATGCGTGTAGGGAATCTGGAGATATTCGAGAACGCCCTGAATAGCGCCATCCTCACCGAAAGGGCCATGCAGCGCATTGAACGCAACGTCAGGCTTCAGTTCGGCAAGAACGCTGGCAACATTGCGATCCACATCAATACGCGTCACGCGATAGCCGCGCTCTTCAAGGGTCGCAGCGCAAGCCGTTCCAGAGGACAAACTGACCGGGCGCTCCGAAGAGAAACCGCCCATCAAAACGGCGACGTGCTTTCCCGTCATGTTAGCATCCCCTCTGCGCAATCCCCTGCGCATCAATTAAACAGAATCCAAGCAACCCAGCAGCGAAGGCCGCAGGCACCCGCGGCAGGAAAATCCTGCCGAATCAAATCACTGTGTGGTTAACCCTAAAGAATCAGAGGATTGATTCCGTGACAAGACCCTATAGAAAGGGACGAACCTTACGCGTCGCTTGTGAAGGCAAAAAGCCCGGAATATCAGGTAGAAAATCCGGGCAACTTTTTATCAAAATTTTCCAAGAAACTCTTCTACCGCCTCGCCCTCGCGGAACAAACCGAGACGTTTGATTTCCCAAGAAGGCGAATACCCGAATTTTCAAAAAACTCTGGCGCGAACCGTTTCGCCCAAAGTCTCCAGATCGAGCCCCGTTGCGGTGCCTGTATTGATCATAAAATTGCAGTGCATTTCGGACATCTGCGCGCCGCCGACGCGCAAACCGCGGCAACCTGCCTTGTCGATTTCCTTCCGTGCCGATGTGCCTTCCGGATTCTTGAAGGTCGAGCCACCTGTCTTTTCGCGTACAGGCTGCACCGTCTCGCGATGATGCTGCACCTCGTCCATGGCTTGTTTGATCGCTTCATGCTCGCCGGGAGTTCCCTCGAACAAGACAGAGGTAAAAATCAGATCCGGCGATGCTGAGGAATGCCGATAGGCGTAGCCCATATCCGCATTGGAAAGCACATGCACATCACCCTTGCGATCAAGGGCGCGAACCTCCACGACGCGCTCGCGCGTTTCCACGCCGTTGGCGCCTGCATTCATGCGCAAAGCCCCGCCCATGCCGCCGGGTATGCCATGGTAGAAGTGGAAGCCAGCCAGCCCCGCTTCCAGCGCCGCTGCGGCCACGCGCTTGTCAGGCGTCGCCGCGCCTCGCCCGCAGCTGCGTCTCAGAAACCTGATCGACTTCGCCGAAGCCTTTTGCGGAAAGCCGCACGACAAAGCCCCGAACACCGCCATCGCGCACGAGCAGATTGGAGCCGATGCCAACCACGAGAATCGGTATCTCTTCCGGCACAACCTTCAGAAATGAGGAGAGGTCTTCTTCATCGGCAGGCTGAAACAGAACCTGTGCCGGTCCGCCAGCGCGGAACGGTGTGATCTTGTCCATGCCGGCATCGGGCGTCAGCCGACCACGCAAGCCCGACAATTTGCCGTCGAGCTTCTTCAGAAGCGTCTCGCCGCTTTCCATCTTACTTCTTACCCTGTTCAGCCAGTTCTTTCGGCAGCGCATATGCCCACTGCGTAATATTGCCTGCGCCGAGGCAGACCACGAAGTCGCCCGGCTCCGCTATCGAAGCAACCAACGGTGCCAGTGCTTCTGGCCCGCTGGCATAGCGTGCATCGCGATGACCTGCGGTTTTGATGCGCGATACGAGCGCCTCGGAATTGATGCCTTCGATAGGGTCTTCGCCAGCCGTATAGACCGGCGCTACGATAACCGTATCGGCATCGTTGAAACATGCCGCGAATTCATCAAAGAGGCTTGCCAGACGCGTATAGCGGTGGGGCTGCACAATGGCGACCACACGACCTTTTGTGGCTTCACGTGCAGCTTTCAGCACGGCGCGGATTTCAACCGGGTGATGGCCATAATCATCGAATATCTCGACGCCGTTCCACGTGCCTGTATGGGTAAAGCGACGTTTCACACCGCCGAACGAACCAAGACCACGACGAATATCGTCGGCCGCGATACCCAGCTCATGCGCAACGGCGATTGCCGCCGTCGCATTGGATACGTTGTGCTGCCCCGGCATCGGCAGACGCAGATCCTGATCTCGGCTGCCTCGCCCTTGCGCGAACGGATCACGACATCGAACAGACTCGCAGCACCATCCATGCGGTGATTGACAAAACGCACATCAGCCTGCGGGTTTTGGCCATAAGTCACAATACGGCGGTCTTCGATGCGGCTCACCAGAGCCTGCACTTCGGGATGGTCAAGGCACATCACACCAAAGCCATAGAACGGCACATTCTCGACAAACTGCGCGAAAGCCGCACGCACGGCATCGAAATTGCCGTAATGATCGAGATGTTCCGGATCGATATTGGTGACTACCGCGATATCGGCTGGCAGTTTGAGGAACGTGCCGTCGCTTTCGTCGGCTTCCACCACCATCCAATCGCCATCGCCCATACGGGCATTGGTACCGTAAGCATTGATGATACCGCCATTGATGACGGTCGGATCAAGATGCCCGGCATCAAGCAATGCGGCGACCATTGAGGTCGTGGTGGTCTTACCATGCGTACCGCCAATCGCAACCGCATGACGGAAGCGCATCAACTCGGCCAGCATTTCGGCGCGGCGCACGATAGGCAGCAGCTTTTCGCGTGCAGCAACCAGCTCGGGATTGTTTTTCTTGATCGCCGTCGAAACGACAACAACTTCGGCATCACCGATATTTTCAGCCTTGTGGCCGACAAAGACCTCAATGCCTTTTTTCACGCAGGCGCTGCACATTGGCGCTGTCGGACTGGTCAGAGCCCTGTACCTTGTAGCCGAGATTATGCAGCACTTCGGCAATACCGCTCATGCCGATGCCGCCAATTCCGATGAAATGGACAAGCCCGATATTCAGCGGCATTTTCATGGCCGAGTTCCTTTTTGAATTCCTGAACAGATTTACCTGCTGCAATAGCCTCTGCCAGATCAGCAAGCAACTGCGCTGCATCCGGCTTACCAACGCTTTTGCAGCTTTTGCTTGTGCTTCGAGGCGCTGTGGCTCATTCATCGCAGCCCGGAGTATCTCGGCAAGGCGTTCTGGCGACAATTCCGACTGGCGAACAACCTCGCCACCGCCGACAGCCGCGAGCGCTGCTGCATTCGCTGCCTGATCATGATCGAGCGCGTGCGGAAACGGCACCAACATCGCCGGACGACCGATCACGGTGATCTCAGAAACGGTCGAAGCACCGGACCGCGAAATCACGAACTGGGCATCCGCCATGCGTGCTGGCATATCGTTGAAAAACGGCGCAACGTCAGCGGGAACACCAAGTTTCTTGTAAGCTTCGCGTACAGCGGCTTCGTCTTCCTTGCGGGCCTGCTGGGTGATCAGCAGCCGCGCTCGGTCGTTCTCTGGCAGCAAAGCCACGGCAGCGGGAATGGCAGTCGAAAAGAACTGAGCGCCCCGGCTACCGCCAAAACCAGCAGGCGGAAACGTTCATCCGCCTTGACCGGTTTGTAGGGCGTTCCGGCTGCAGTCAGAACTGGTGGACGCACCGGATTGCCGGTCGTAGCCGTCTTTTCGGCATGGGTTCCACCGGTCTCAGGCAAGAAACCACCGGCAATCGCCTTCACGCGCCCGGCCAGCCCCTTATTGGCGCGACCCATGACGGCATTCTGCTCATGCACCATCGTCGGGATACCCATATTGCTTGCAGCATAAAGCGGCGGCAGCGTCGGATAGCCACCAAAGCCCGCAACGAGTTTGGGCTTCAGCCTGCGGAACAATTTACGGGAATCGAGATTGCCCTGCCATAGTGACCAGAACGTCTTCAGGAGCGCTATCGGGTTGCGGCCTGCAATTGTTGCCGAACGAATGACATGAACATGATCTTCCGCGAAGTCACCCGCGAAACGCTGCGCGCGCGCATCGGTCGCCAGATGGACGTCCCAACCACGCGCCTTCAGTTCATGCGCCAGCGCTTCCGCCGGAAAAAGATGACCGCCCGTTCCACCGGCGGCCAGTACGATTACGCCTTTTACCATCAGCCCCTCACAGCGCAGGAATGCGTTTGCCCATATCGACACCGCTACCGACCGTATGGGTCATACGGGCTTCCGGACGGCGGCGCGTCAGAGCCAGAAGGATGCCCATCGTGATGGCGATGGCAATGAGCGAGGAACCGCCATAGGAGATGAACGGCAGGGTCATTCCCTTTGCAGGCATGAGATGCAGGTTCACAGCCATGTTGATGATCGACTGGAAGCCGAACAGAATGACAATCCCCGAGACAGCCAGACGAGTGAACGGATCACGCTCGCGCAACGCAATCGAAAGGCCGCGCACGACGATGAATGCGAAAAGCAGCATGATGATCATGCACAGAACGATGCCGTATTCTTCTGCCGCAACCGAGAAAATGAAATCGGTATGGCTGTCCGGGATGATGCGCTTGATGGTACCTTCGCCCGGACCTTGTCCGAACCAGCCGCCGCGCAGGATTGCTTCGCGTCCGGCATCGACACCGAACGTGTCGCCCTCGCCTGTCATGAACCGGTTGATACGCCCGGCCACGTGATCGAACATGAAATAGGCTGAAACGCCGCCGCAAACAGCAAGACCACCCGGGACCAGAATCCAGAACATCGGCAGACCGGCGAGGAAGAACATGGCACCCCATGTGCCTGTGGTCAGCATTGTCTGGCCAAGGTCAGGCTGGAGGACGAGCAAAGCAGCAACGGTGCCGAACAGCAGCATGGCAAGAAAATTGCCGGGCATTTCGCCACCGCGTTCACGCTCCGAGAACAGCCGGGCGCAAACCACCACGAATGCAGGCTTCATGAATTCTGACGGCTGGATAGAGATCCCTGCCAGATTGACCCAGCGCCGCGCACCTTTCACTTCGATACCGAAGAACAGTGCGGCAACCATCAATACAAGCGAAATGCCGAGCAGGATCAAAGCAAATCGCCTGATCTGGCGCGGCGACAGAAACGACACGCCGATCATGACGCCAACTGCCGGCAGCATGAAGAAAATCTGGCGCTCGACAAAGTGGAACCCGTCGAGCCCGATACGCTGGGCCACGGCAGGACTTGCGGCGAATGACAGCAGAATGCCAGCCCCCCATTAGAGCAAGACATGCAGCGAGGAAGAAGCGGTCTATTGTCCACCACCAATTGGCGACAGGACCGCGATCGACACGGCTTACCATCAGCTTTTCCCTCCTATCGGCTCGACGCCCGGAAGCGCCAGAACAGCGCTGCGGAATGCATCGCCGCGTTTTTCAAAATTCTGAACTGATCGAAGCTCGCGCAAGCGGGCGACAACAGCACAACCGGTTCGGGAGCAGCATCGTTACCGGCATCGCGAGCCGCATGTTCGACGGCAACTGCAAGCGTGTCAGAAATCTCAAATGGCGCCCCATCGCCAAGCGTTGCCGCAAACTGCGCTGCGGCTTCGCCGATCAGATAGGCCTTGGCAATTCGCGGGAAGAACCCGGCCAGCGAGGTAATCCCGCCAGCTTTCGGCACACCACCTGCAATCCAGTAGATGTTCTGCGGGAAGGAGGACAACGCCGGAGCCGTTGCTTCCGCATTGGTTGCCTTGGAATCGTTGACGAACAGGACTTTCCCGCGATGCCCAACCTGCTCCATGCGGTGGGCCAGACCGGGAAAGCTCTTCAATCCCGCATCGATTTCTTCAAGGCTTAAGCCCACTGACAGGCAGGCGACGACAGCCGCAAGCGCGTTCTGCGCATTGTGCGCACCGCGCAGCGAACCGATACCTTCCGGGGAAGCGATTTCGTCAATTTCCCCGTCCTGCGACCAGAGCAGCTTTGCGCCGTCAGCGAAATAGCCTTTGCCAAGGTGCCTTTCCTTGGAAATTCGCACGACGTGTACACCATCGCGATAAAGCCGGTCCGCAATGGCTTCGCAATAATCATCATCAACGCCGACAATTGCCGTGTCGCTCGCCGCCACCAGACGTTCCTTGATCGCGGCATAGTTTTCCATTGAGCCATGACGGTCGAGATGATCCGGTGTCAGATTGAGCAGAATGCCCGCCGTCGGGTTCAGCGATGGCGCCAAATCGATCTGATAGGATGAACATTCGACCACATAGAAGCGATTTGCCTGCGGCGGCTCCAGCGTCAGGATTGCGGTGCCGATATTGCCGCCAAGCTGCATATCCCGACCGGAAGCCTTGATGATATGGGCGATCAAAGCGGTCGTCGTCGATTTGCCGTTGGTGCCGGTGATGGCGATGAACGGGCAATCGGGAGCAATGTGATTGCGCTCGCGGACAAACAGCTCCACATCACCGATGATTTCGACACCTGCGGCATGAGCCAGATCGACAGTCCAGTGTGGCTTTGGATGGGTCAGCGGAACGCCCGGCGAAAGCACGAAAGCCGCAAATTGCGTCCAGTCAGCCTGCCGCAAATCGCCTGTGGCAATGCCCGCGCTCTGGGCACGGGCAACGCTGTCGGGATTGTCATCCCGGGCAATGATCTTTGCGCCGCCCGCAAGAATGGCCTTGGCGGTCGCGATACCCGACCCGCCCAGTCCGAAAAGGGCGACTGTCTTATCCTTGAGGGCGGTGATCGGGATCATTCGATACCTGTTATCTGAGCTTCAGGGTGGAAAGGCCGATCATCGCGAGAATGATCGCAACGATCCAGAACCGGATCACGACCGGCTCTCGGTCCAGCCCTTCTTTTCAAAATGGTGGTGGATAGGCGCCATGAGGAAGACGCGCTTGCCGGTCAGCTTGAAGGAGCCAACCTGAATGATGACGGAAAGCGCTTCGACGACGAACAGACCACCGATGATGGCGAGAACGATTTCATGCTTCGTTGCAACCGCAACAGTGCCCAGCATACCACCCAGCGCCAGCGAACCCGTATCGCCCATGAAGATAGCGGCGGGAGGCGCATTGAACCACAGGAAGCCGAGGCCCGCGCCAATAACAGCGCCAAGAACCACAGCAAGTTCACCTGTGCCCGGCACGAAATGAATCTGCAGATAGTCGGCGAAGATCGCGTTGCCGGAAAGATAGGCAATGAAGCCGAAAGACGCTGCGGCCACCATGACCGGTACGATTGCAAGCCCGTCGAGACCATCTGTCAGGTTTACGGCATTGCCTGCGCCCACCATGACGAAGGCTGCAAACGGAATGAAGAACCAGCTCAGATTGACGACGAACTGCTTGGCAAACGGGAATGTCAGCGACGACGAGAACGGCTCCTGCCCTGCCCGCATGATGACGAAAGCGGCAATAGCGGCGATCAGGAATTCGATGCCAAGACGCGCCTTGCCGGAAAAACCCTTGTCGGACTGCTTCGTCACCTTGAGATAATCATCATAGAAGCCGATGGCGCCGAAACCCACCGTAACCAGCAGAACGACCCAGACATAGACGCTGGCCAGATTGGCCCAGAGCAGGCATGACACAAGAATACCGGTCATGATCATGAGGCCGCCCATGGTGGGTGTACCGGCCTTCTTGAAATGGGTCTGCGGACCGTCAGCGCGGATCGGCTGGCCTTTCCCTGACGCACCCGAAGCGAGTTGATGATCGACGGGCCGAACAGGAACACGATCAGCGCCGATGTAATCATCGCGCCGCCGGTACGGAAGGTAATGTAGCGGAACACATTGAGCGGTGTCATATGTTCGGCGAAGAAGGTGAGAAGCATCAACATGTAGAGAAAAATCCCTCAAATACCGCTTACTCCGCGGGTTCCACCGGCGGAAACTGGCTAATCAACGTCTTGACGATTTTGGAAAAGCCGATCCCCTTCGACGATTTCACCATGATGACATCGCCCGGACGGACCGCCTTGATCACCAGCGGCAACAATTCGTCGGTGCTTTGCCTGTACTCGGTCTGAATTTCAACCGGCAAGGCATTTTTCAGCGCCGACATGTCCGGTCCACCGATAAAAGCGTATTCACTTCAGCATCCACGATCGGGCGCGCGAGATCGGCATGAAGTTTGCCCGACTGACGGCCAAGCTCCAGCATGTCGCCTAAAACCGCGATGCGACGGCCACGCGAACCTTCCGGTGTGGTCGAATGCAACAGCGACAGGGCTGCGCGCATCGAGGTCGGATTGGCGTTGTAGCTCTCGTCGATCAGCGTGAAGGTTCCTTCAGGATGCTGAAGCACATGGCGCGCGCCGCGACCGCCTTCGGCAGAAAGCGTCGCCATGGCCATCATCACCTTGGCGATATCAGCTCCGACCAGATCAGCGGCCCCAAGAACGGCGAGCATGTTCTGCACAATATGACGGCCCGGCATACCAACCTTCACGGCTGCTTCATGCGTTCCGATTTTGACCGTCATGCAAGAGCAGGTTGGGTGCAGCTTCACTTCGCGCAGACGATAGTCGGACCGGGCGTTCTCGCCGAATGTGGCAATGTGTTCGACACCGGCCTTTTCGGCCAGTTCTTCCAGCTGTTTGAAGCGCTTGTCATCACGATTGAGAAGCGCATAGCCGCCGGGAACTATGCCTTCGAAAATCTCCGCCTTAGCAACGGCGATTTCTTCCAGATTGGCGAAATGACCAAGATGTGCCGGTGCAATCAGCGTGATCAGCGCCACATGCGGGCGCACCATCTTCACCAGCGGACGAATTTCGTCGTGATGGTTCATGCCGATTTCGAAAACGCCGTAATCCGTATCGGCAGGCATGCGCGCAAGCGTCAGCGGCACACCCCAATGATTGTTGAACGACGCCACAGAAGCATGGACCTTGCCGACTTCCGAAAGCACATGGCGCAGGGCTTCCTTGGTCGTCGTCTTGCCAACCGAACCAGTCACCGCGATGATCTGCGCCTTCGAGCGTGCCCGCGAGGCAATGCCAAGCTTGGTCAGGGCCTCAAGCACATCCTCGACCACGATCATCGGTACTTTGGAATTGCCGAATGCGGGCAGACGATGCTCGGCCACCACAAGAAGACCCGCACCAGCGGCCATGGCGCTGGTTACGAAATCATGCCCGTCGAACTGTTCGCCCCTGATGGCGAAAAAAGCCTCGCCCGGTTTCAGCGAACGGCTGTCGATTGAGATGCCGGTTATGCCGCTGGGAAGGTTGCCAAAGGGCCTGCCTTCCATGGCTTCAACCATATCGTTGGATGTCCAGAGCCAGTCACTCATTCCGAGCGCTCCTCAAGGCGGGCAGCAAGTGCTGCTGCAACTTCCGCATGATCAGAGAACGGCAAGGTAATGCTGCCGACAATCTGGCCCTCTTCATGCCCCTTGCCTGCAACGACCAGCGTATCGCCCGCCTGCATCATGGATACAGCGGTAAAGATAGCCTCTCGACGATCACCAATTTCGGTTGCGCCCGGCGCTGCTGCCATGATTTCCGAGCGGATTTGGGCTGGAACCTCCGAGCGCGGATTGTCGTCCGTGACGATTGCCACATCCGCCAGTCGCGAGGCGATTTCGCCCATGATCGGACGCTTTCCCTTGTCGCGGTCGCCGCCGCAACCGAAGACCACGATCACCCGGCCCGTCGTGAACGGACGCACCGAAGTCAGAACATTTTCCAACGCCTCAGGCTTATGGGCGTAATCGACATAGGCTGGAGCGCCATCTTCCGTCGCACCGACGAGATCGAGCCGTCCCGGCGCACCTTTGAGGAGCGCCAAGGCACGCATTGCAGCCGCAGCCGGAACGCCCGTAACCATGGCAAGCCCTGCGGCAACCAGCGCGTTCGCAACCTGAAAATCCCCTGCGAGCGGCAATTCGATCTCAAAAATCTCGTCGCCGATGCGCACTTCGACATGCTGGCGGAAACGCTCGTGCTCGAGCCGCTTGAGAGCAATGAAATTGCCTTTTCGTCCGACCGTCTTCACGTCGCATCCGGCAAGCGTCGCCGCCTCGATGGCCTGCGCCGAGAAATGATCGTCGGAGAAGATGATGGCTGGCGCACCCTTCGGCAAAAGCATGTTGAAGAGACGCATCTTCGCGCCAAGATATTCCTCGATGGTCGCGTGATAATCCATATGGTCACGACCGAGATTGGTAAACGCACCGGCAGCGAGCTTGACACCATCAAGACGACGCTGATCAAGGCCATGCGATGAGGCTTCCATGGCCGCATGGGTCACGCCTTCATCGGCAAGCTCTGCCAGAACACGATGCAACTCCACCGGATCGGGTGTTGTCAGCGAATTATAGTCGCTGCGCGTCGGCGAAAACACGCCGGTCGTGCCGATATTCGCCGCCGGAAAACCGGCATAGGCCCAAATCTGCCGGGTAAAGGACGCGACGGAAGTCTTGCCGCTGGTGCCTGTAACTGCAACCATAACTTGTGGCTGCTTGCCATAGAACTGCGCCGCAGCAACTGCCAATGCAAGGCGGGGATCATCGACATGAAGAACCGGGACGCCTGCGTCAGCGACAGCCGTATCCTTGCCTGCGATGATGGCGCTGGCGCCGCGCTTGACGGCATCGACGACAAAAGCCGCACCGTCTGCTTTCACGCCTTTCAACGCTGCGAAAAAAAACCGCGTTTGACCTTCCGGGAGTCCGACGTGACGCCGGTGATCTCCACCTCACCGGCATCGCCGGAGGCCAGTTCCTTAAAGAGAGCGATTTCCTTCAGTTTCATGGTCATACCAAATCCAGATTCAGTTGTGCGCGTTTCGCTGCAAGGGCTGCTTTATGCGAATCAGTCGTATTCGTTGGAAACCATTGCTGGCGGCACTTCCTGTTGAAAATCAGGCTTGCCGCTTAAATTGCTAACCATTGCTGGCTGGGCTTCGAGTTGGAAATCGGGCTTCACGCCGAGGAACGATGCAGACCGGCGGATGATCTCCGAAACCATCGGTGCTGCGTTGAGACCTGCGGTTGCGCTGAACTTGCCTTCTTCCGGCTTCGGTTCGTCGATGATGGTCAGCACGACATAGGTCGGATCATCCATCGGAAATGACGCCAGAAACGCGTTGAAACGCACGTCCTTCGAGTAGCGGCCATGCACAACCTTTTCCGCCGTGCCGGTCTTGCCGCCGACGCGGTAGCCCGGAACAGTGGCCCGCTTGCCGGAGCCGCCCTGAGCGGTCGCGTTGAGGCGATAGAGGTAACGCATATCCGCAGAAACCTGTGGATGAATGACCTGCTTGGCCACCTGATCAGCCTGAGCCTGCGTGCGCATCAGGAAAGTCGGCTCCATCAGCTTGCCGCCATTCATCAGTGCAGCCGCACCGACCGCCGTCTGCAACGGCGTCGTCATCATGCCGTGGCCGAACGAAATGGTCATCGAATGGACCTTCTTCCACACACGCGGCTCAACGGGACGCGCCACTTCCGGCAACTCCGTCTGCATACGGTCAAGAAGGCCAATCTTCTTGAGGAATGCGCGATGCCCTTCAATGCCGACGGCATCCGCCTCGCGTCCTGAACCAATATTGGACGAGAAGATGAAGACTTCCGGCAGCGTCAGCCAGCGGCCCTTGCCGTGGAAGTCACGGATCGTCTGGCGACCGAACACCAGCGGACGGCTGGCATCGAGTTTCGACTGCAGGTTGAACTTACCGGGAATCGAGCGCCATCGCCGTGGTAAAGCTCTTGATGGTCGAACCCATTTCATAGGTGCCCGCCGACATGCGGTTTAGGCGGTCCTTGTCCAAAGCATGGACCGGGTTGTTCGGATCAAAATCCGGCACCGATGCCATGGCGATCACTTCGCCGGTCTTGACGTTCAGCACCACAGCACCGGCAGCAATTGCCCGGTAGCGTTCCATGGCCTTGACGAGTACGTCACGCATGATGTGCTGCACACGAATATCGATCGAGAGGCGCACCGGCTCCAGCGACTGTCCGGTTGCGAGCCCCACGGAACGCAGATCGGTCAGCCCCTGACTGTCGATATATTTCTCCATGCCCGCAATGCCCTGATTGTCGACATTGACGAGACCGAGGATATGCGACGCGGTCGGGCCACCCGGATAGAAGCGGCGCTTTTCCGTACGGAAGCCGATGCCCGGCACGCCGAGCGCCATGATCTGGCTCTGCTGGCGGGGCGTCAGTCCTCGCTTGATCCAGACGAAACCGGCACCACTTTTCAAACGCTTATATGTCGCTTCCCAATCAAGATCGGGCAGCACCGTCGACAGCATTTCGATGGTTTCGTCGGGATCTACGATCTTGCGCGGCTCTGCATAGAGCGAAGCAGTCTTGATGTCGGTCGCGAGGATTTCGCCGTTACGGTCGAGAATATCCGGGCGCGACGCGAGCTGGTGAACCGCCGGGCCTGCATTATCCTCATTTTCGCCGCCGATGACACCAAAATAGATGAGCTTGCCACCCATCACACCATAGATGCCGACAAAACAGGCGATGGCCATCCAGAGACGATTGCGGGCGCGGTTGCCATGCTTTTTTGCGCGAGCCGACAAACGCCATGTTGCCGGCCAGCTTTTCATCGCCAACCGGCTCAACACCGTCATCCGCCTGCATATTCTTTTTCTGAAAAGTCTCAGCCGCATGATCAGTGCCTCGCCCCGCTTTTTTCTTGACGCTGCCGGTCGTGATGGCATCCTTTTTCAAGCACGCCACTTGCAAGCAGTTCATCGCTGCCGGAGATGATCTTCTGGATATCGTCAACCGGACGTTCCGGAATTTCGTGGACACCCAGCACAAGCTGTTCGGCTTCGATCGGCTGGAGGTTGAGTTCCTTTTCGTAGACACCAACGAGACTTTGCAGACGACCGGGCTGGGTCATCAATGCCCAGTCGGCGCGCAGGAGCGTGATCGTGTCCTTCTCGGAGTCGATCTGTCGCTTCAGCTTGGCGATCACCGCGATCTGCTTTTCCGCGTCATATTTGATCGTGTAGGTGACGGTCGCCGCCACCAGCATCGCCGCTATCATGATGATGTCGAAAGTACGCAGCACTCGTTCAACTCCGGGCCAGTTCGTTCGTCTCGGGCAGTTTGGGCAGTCCGAAAAGCGATAAATCGTCTTCCAGTGGCGGATTTTCCGTCCTTATTCCAGCGCGCAGCTTCGCCGAGCGCGCACGTGGATTTCGTTCTTCTTCCTCTGCGGTCGGGCCAACAGCGCCCTTGACCGCAGGTGTAAAGCTCGGCAGACGGACATGTGTTTCCGGCAGATGACGCGATCCGGCACTACCGCCAGCGCGGTCAGCGAAATAGCGCTTCACCATGCGGTCTTCGAGCGAATGGAAGGTCACGACAACCAGCCGACCGCCCGGTTTCAGGATGCGTTCGGCAGCAAGCAACGCCCGCGCCAGTTCGCCCAACTCGTCATTCACATAGACCCGCAGCGCCTGAAACACCCGCGTCGCCGGATGGATGCGATCCTTCGGATTGCGACCCACCAGCGCTTCGATGGCATTGGCCAGATCGAGCGTACGCGTGAAAGGCTGTGCGGTCCGGCGCTTGTCGATCATGCGTGCAATGCGGCCTGCATGGCGCTCTTCGCCCAGAAAATTGAAGATGCGGGCAAGATCACCGGTCTTGAGACGGTTCACCACATCGGCAGCGCTTGGTCCTTTTTTGACATGCGCATGTCGAGCGGACCATCCTTCTGGAAGGAAAAGCCGCGCTCGGCCTCATCGATCTGCATCGACGATACGCCAATATCGAGCACAACGCCGTCCACCTTGCTGCCTGCTCCCTTAACCTTCGAGACTGCTTCATCAAGAGCAGAGAACCGGGACTCGACCAGATCGAGCCGGCCCGGAAACTGCTTTTCCATCGCCCGCCCGGCTTCGATTGCGGTCGGATCGCGGTCAATCGCGATCACGTCCGCTCCCGCTTCCAGTATGCGACGCGTATACCCGCCAGCACCGAATGTCCCATCGACAATCACTGCGCCAGATACAGGCTTCAGGGCGTCGATCACTTCGGCGATCAGCACCGGAACGTGACGGACTTCAGCCCCTTCGGCTTGAGAATTGTCTCCGCCGAGGCTTGCCATCATTCCGATCCTTTCCCGGGTACTTGGCCCGTTTTTAAAGCGTCTCGCGCTTCAATCTTTTTTGTTTTCACGCATGTTTTGTTCCAAAATCGGTTCCCAACTTCAGGAAACATGCTTTCGTGTTTTGCTTGCGGATTCCGCCCATTTGCCGTCAACGTGGCGACATGGCGGATCCGTTCGTCAGTTATCGGATATTAAGCTTAATGAAGCGTTATCCTTTGGCTCAGCACTTCTACAGAACTGTGCCAGCCCCATAATTTTCAACAGGGATTTTTTTGAAGGCGGTTTGCGCTCAGCAGTTGCCCGAAAACGGACATTTGCTTCAATCCAAATGCGATGGACCCACACACTATGCATCACAAGCTTATGATTTGTGATGCCCCACCCCCGGTTGACGCCTTTCCATCATTGGCATATTTAATGCAAATAGTTTGCAACTGCATAAACACCCAAGGCATTGAGTATGGCACCCCATGGAGCAGGCCCCTCCGGCGCCGGCGAAGTAACATTTGAAGGCTGGCGACGTGATCGCGGCGAAGCATCCATGTCCGATGTCCACCGCTCGATCCGAGTCAATCGTTCAGGTTCAAAGTTCCGTCGCGCACTTTCCTTCTTCGGTCCCGGTTATCTGGTAGCCGTTGGCTATATGGACCCCGGCAATTGGGCCACCTCGCTCGCTGGCGGCTCTCGCTTCGGCTATACGTTGCTATCCGTTGTGCTGCTGTCCAATCTTATGGCCGTGCTCCTGCAGGCGCTTTGCGCACGTCTTGCCGTCGCAACCGGCCGCGATCTGGCGCAAGCCTGTCGCGATGCCTATCCGCGCGCGCTCGCATGGCCGCTCTGGTTCCGGCCGAACTGGCAATCTGTGCCACCGATCTGGCGGAAGTAATCGGCACCGCCATCGGCCTCAACCTGCTCTTCGGCATTCCGTTAGAAATCGGTGTCATCATCACTGCTGCCGATGTGCTTCTGGTTCTTTATCTCCAGAACAAGGGATTTCGCCGTGTCGAGGCGCTCATCATCACCCTTCTGGGTGTGATTGCGCTCTGCTTCCTTATTCAGATTCTGATGGCGCAGCCGCAATGGGGCGCGGTCATCAAGGGCTTTGCGCCAACGACCGACATCATCCGCAATCCGGACATGCTCTATATCGCCCTTGGTATCATCGGCGCCACGGTCATGCCGCATAATCTCTATCTACATTCGGGCATCATCCAGACACGCGATTACGGCCACACGACCGCTGAAAAGCGCGAAGCCATACGCTATGCGACGCTGGATTCCACCATTGCGCTGACATTCGCACTCCCGGTCAATGCATCGATCCTGATCCTCGCTGCGGCAAGCTTCAACGCCACCGGCAATACCGGTGTCGAAGATCTCGACAAGGCCCATGCTCTTCTGAACCCGCTATTGGGATCGGCCCTCGCACCAACACTTTTTGCGATTGCGCTTCTCTGTTGCGGCCTGAACTCGACCATCACTGCGACGATGGCCGGTCAGATCGTGATGGAAGGCTTCATCGACATACGTCTGAAGCCGTGGCTGCGCCGCGCGATCACCCGCTTCGTGGCCATCGTTCCGGCTGCCGTCGTGACGATCATGTATGGTTCGCAGGGAACGACCGAGCTTTTGATCCTGTCTCAGGTCGTGTTGAGTCTTCAGCTGCCCTTTGCCATCATTCCACTCGTCATGTTCACGGCGGAGAAAAAGAAGATGGGATCGCTGGTCGCTCCACGCTGGGTGACGATTCTTGCCGCCATTACAGCTGCGATCATCGTCGTCCTGAACATGAAGCTGATTTACGATTTCATGTCCGGCGTGCCAATTTAAGCCCCTCCCGAGGCTCTTGGAATGGGCGGCTCCGTATCGCGGAGCCGCCCCTTCTTTTTACTTCACTGCCGCGTTGCCACCGTCGGCATAAAGCGCTGAACCAGCGACAAAACTCGACATCGGGCCTGCCAGAAACAGCGCTGCCTGCGCAATTTCTTCAGGCTGGGCGATCCGCTTCATCGCATGCAGGCCTGCGGCCCATTCCTTCTGCTTTTCATCTCCGCCCATCGGCGTATCAACACCGCCCGGCAGAAGCGCATTCGCCCGGATGCCACGGGCACCGTAATCAGCGGTTATGCCCTTGACCATCCCCATGAGAGCTGCCTTCGAGGTTCCGTAAACCGACATACCGGGAATGCCAACGCTCGTGCCGACAAACGTCGAGGTGAAGACAATCGAGCCCCCGCCCCTTTCGATCATCAGCGGGATTTGCGATCTCGCTCCCAGAAATGCCGAGGTCAGATTGCCCGCCAGCACCCCTTCCCAATCATCGGGCACGATTTCGGCAAGCGGCGCGATAGGGCCTACAGTGCCAGCATTGTTGACAGCTATATCAAGCCCGCCGAATTTATCCTTCGCTGCCGTAGCAAGTGCCTCATGCGTTTCAGCTTCTGAGACATCGCCCGCAACACAATGCGCCTTTCCGCCAAACGCCGCGATCTCCTCCGCAACACGTTCCAGACCGGCAAGCCCGCGAGCATTCAGCACAAGGGCTGCGCCTTCTCTCGCAAAGAGCAATGCAGCGGCTCGCCCTATTCCGGACGATGCGCCGGTGATGATTGCGACCTTGTCTTTCAAACTGGACATACTGAACCTCCGTGATTTCGTGGAGGTCCCAATTAAAGTCCCGGCGGTAACGCAACTATCCGTTTCTTGCGTTTGAATGCTGAAGCAGTCGATTAGGAGCATTTCCAGCAAAAACATGAAACGGTTTTGCGTAGGGCAATGCGACAAAACAAATAGTTGGAGCGGTTCCAACGCTTCTTTTAAAATAGAAGCCGCTCTAGAGAAGATTGTCAGTCGGTCTGTAAGCCGGGTTCTGTATGGCCGGGCTTTCGCCCGACGTGGCAGCCATTCATCTGGGACGGATGTCGCCACCCGCCTCGTGCAACCCACCCGGACGGCTGATCCGGAAACTGATTGCCGGCCCTTGCGAGCCAGCGCGCCGTCCCTATTCGGTTTTGCTCCCGATGGGGTTTACCGTGCCGTCTGCATTGCTGCAGACGCGGTGGGCTCTTACCCCACCCTTTCACCCTTACCCCGTCATCCCTGCCGTTTCGTTGCGCAACGGTACGGAAGACGGGGCGGTCTGCTTTCTGTGGCACTTTCCCCGGGGTCGCCCCCGCCGGGCGTTACCCGGCATCGTGTTTCCATGGAGCCCGGACTTTCCTCACCTGCCGCCTTTCGGCATATGACAAGCGCGGCTGCCCGACCGACTGACAGCGCGCATATAGCAACGATAGCGGAACAGTGGAACCGGATTCCGGAAAAAATCTGCAGTCACCGGAAACAGAAAAGCCGACAGTGTCTCCACTGTCGGCTTTCCGTTCACGTCAGGCGGCCTGTACTCTACGCGACCGCCGACGTAAATCTGCATTCGCATCCTGAAAATGCATCAGAGAGCGCGCATATAGGCCTTGACCGAGCTGCAATATTTCGCCGAGGTCGGGTTCATACGCTTTGCACCGTGACCGGCATTGTACTTCAGGATCGTGCCGCAAATGCTGCCGCCGCCGAGCTTCTGCGCCCGGGCCAGATACTTCATGCCGAACTGGATGTTCGTGGAAGGCTCATAGAGACCCTTGGCTGAACCCGTGTAGCCGAGGCCACGTGCGGTCGAGAGCTTGATCTGCATCAGGCCGATTTCACCGGCCTTGCCACGCACATTCGGCTGGAAATTGCTTTCGTGACGCACAACCGCATGGGCAAGTGCGGAAGGCACGCCGTAGGTCGATGCGTAACGATTGATAATGCTCGAATAAGCGCCGCCGCTCTTGGCGTTACGGGCAGTCGTGTCCTTCGACTGCGAACGCTTAGCAGCAGAACCCTTGCCCGTAGAATTCTTGGCAGTCGGAGCCGCACGGCGGCTGACGACCGATGCCTTCTTCGGCGCTTTGGTTGGCTTTTCCGCCTCGGCAGTCTTGTTCTGCTGGCGTGCCTTGAGGAGAGCGGCGAGGTTGGTCGGTTCAGTTGAAGGGGCACTCAGTGCTGGATTCAGGCCAAACGAACTCATCGCGCCAACAAGGGCGCAAACAACAACAAATTTAATTTTCATAACCTACCGTCTTGGAACGTTTCTTTTCTCAGACTGTCTGTCTTGGGTAAAAACAGTCCTGTTTTTGATCCCGCCCGATATGGGTTGCCGGGCCCTTGTCCGCTGGGATTGAGCGATGAAGTGCCGGGCAAATGCAGCCGAAGATTGGTTGTAAAAGTAAAATAGTCTTACAGGTTGTAACATTCGCGATTCACGCAAACGCGGCGTAAACCTTCGTCACAACCCTTCTGCAACCGGGCTGGGTCGATCTATTTTATGAAATCATTACAGAAATACGAATCAATGCTGGATAGAAAGATTAACCGCCCGCATCTCGTCAGGCGGTAACATTCTGCAGGGAAAAAAATTAGCCTGTAGAGGGTATCTATAGTAGATACATCGGCCACCCCGTCCACATTTTGTGTCCGAAAATGTCGCTGAAAGGCCTTAATCACAGTCTCGGTGCCTTCATCGAAGACACCAGTGATGGCGATTTCGTAGCCATAAAGTGCCAGCATGGATTGCAACGCCTCGACCGGCTGGCCGTTTTCGCCACGTGCCAGAAACCGCCCGCCGCGGATCGACGTCGGCTCGAAATAGTGGCCGATACCCGCCTCGTGGAGCCGCTTCGGGGAAGTTATGGCCCGGGTCTGTCTTGCGCGAAGGTGCAACATCCGAATGGGCCAGAACATTTTCCGGCTTGATGGCATAACGCTCGCATATATCGCGACAGAGGCGGATGACCGCCTCGATCTGCGCATCCTTGAACGGCGGATAGTCTTCGAGATTACCCGGATTGACGATCTCGATGCCGATGGAAGCGGAATTGATGTCCGTTTCGCCCTTCCAGAAGCTCTTGCCCGCATGCCGGGCACGGGCCTTTTCCGAAACCATCTGCACGATCCGCCCGTCTTCATGGACAAGGTAATGCGCAGAAACTTCCATATCTGGCGATTTAAGAACCTGCACGGCCTCTTCGGCAGTCGCCAGACCGGTATAATGGAGAATGAGAAAGGCAGGCATCTTGCCGTCGCGACGCGGACCGAAATTGGGTGACGGATCAAGCGTTGCACCGGCAAAATCGGGCCGGTCAAGCGCCAGCTCCTGCAACAACTCGCTCTCGATTTCGCGCACGCTGCTCATGCAGCCTCCAGATTCTTCTCAATGCTTGCCCAAGCAGCGTTTATCGCTGCCAGACGCCTGTTGGCAATGGTTATGAATTCAAGCGGCAAGCCCTCTGCCACCAGCCGGTCCGGATGATGTTCCTTGACCAGCGAACGATAGCGCTTGCGGGCCATCTCGAAAGAAACGCCGCGCTCCAGCCCCAGAATGGCATAAGGATCGTCAGCACCGCGCTGGACATGCCGGATCGCGATACGATCGAAAGCGACTTCATCATAGCCGAAAATATCAGCAACGCCTGCAAGGAAGGCCATCTCTTTTTCATGCACATAGCCGTCAGCGGTGGCTATATGAAAAAGACCATCGAGGATATCCTCAAGCAGATGGCAATCGGGTTGTCCTTCACTGCACAATCCGGCGAGCTGACGCGCGTAGGATTCATAGCCAGCGACATCCTGCTTGGCGAGATCATAGAGCCGCGCGACATGCGCCGTCTCTTCCTTCGGCACAGCGAATATGTCCTGAAAGGCGCGGATTTCGTCCTGTGTGACGACCCCGTCGGCCTTGGCCATTTTGGCTGAAAGCGCGATCATCGCAATGGAGAAGGCCACCCGGCGCCGTGTATCGGCGTCACCTTCGAAAACGGTGCGCACGGCTTCGATAACGCCAGTAATGGCATTCGACGCCACGTAAGTGACAAACTCACCAATGCGAACCCAAATCGACATGGGACTTTTCTATAGAATTCCGAATGAACTGAAAACCGCCCGGGCGAGCGAAAGTCTAAAAACAAACATTTAGAAAGAATATCAGGACATTGGCTTAGATTGTTGCCGAGTTCCGCAACGAACGCTTATTGCTGGGGTTCGCGTTCGTCGAAGGAACGCTGTGCGGCCGTGGCTGCTGCTTCTCCAGCCGTCTGTGCCTGCTGATCCGTCTGACCGACAGATTTTGCCGCAGCGACAGCATTGTTCCGTGCGCGTTCAATGGCTGCTGCCTTCTCTTCCGGGCTCACCACACCGGAACTATCGCGGAGCGACTTGACCAGATCGGGGCCCTTCTCCGTGCTTCCACTTTCTGCCGGTTTGGCAGGCTGCGATACAGCAGCAGCGCCCCTGCTCGCCGCCATTCGTGGTGGCAGCAGTCTCGTCGTCCCCTTTGCCGCAAGCGGCAAGCACAACAAGAACAATCGCAGAGATGAAAAACAGGAAGTTACGGTTCATGACAAAAGCCATAACCGAAGCGAGCCTGCGTTGAAACACGGAAAACGCAGAATGCCCGTCTTTTCCCGACATGGTTGCTTTAACGTTCATCTCAATCCTAAAACCATTGGCTTAAAGCCATTGGCCTAAAGCCTTTGACTGAAACCTATTGGCACGAATGGCGACCCGGAAACCGGATCGCCACCCGCATGCTAGTGCATCACGACTTCCCAACCTTAGTTGGAAGGCGCTGTCCCTGTACCGGCGCCGGGGTGGCCGGTGCCGGAGTTGCCGGGGCTGGCGTCGTCGTCGTGTCATTGTTCGAGGGCGCTGCCGGCGCGGATGGTGCCGGTGCGTTGCTCGTGTCGTCCTTCTTGTCATTGCACGCTGCAAGGCCGAGAAGCGATACGGCGGCGACAGAAGCAATCAGAAACTTCTTCACGTTGGCTCTCCTTCCTAGATCAGGCTCGTTGGCCCGGTTTCAGGCATTAAATGGCAATATTGCCAAACGCCTCTCTCTGTTTTCTCCGTGCGTGACCGGTTGATCCGGCCAATCACCTTTACGGTCACTCATCGACACAGAAATCCCGTCGACTCGGACCGTCACACAAGAAAACGGCAACGGCGCGAAAAAGTTCTCTCAAATAGTCTTACCGACCGTAATAAAGCGACAGTATTACAGGCGTATAGCCGCATTCATCTGGTTTAAAACCCGCAATTAATTCGTCACGCCCCTGTCATTGGACGATGTTTAACTTGGCAAAATCAAAGTCGGGATTCGTGCATTAGGGGAATTTTTGATGACACAGCAAGCATCAGCCGACACAATTCTAAAACAGGCCGTGACCCAGAACAGCGCCCTCTCGCGGGCAGGCTTTTCTGAAAGGCTGTTTGCCGGCTGTTCAAAGGGCTGGTCTATCCGCAGATATGGGAAGACCCGGAAGTTGATATGGCAGCTCTGGCTATAGAGCCGGACCACCGCATCGTCACCATCGCGTCCGGCGGATGCAATGCCATGTCCTACCTGACCGCCGATCCGGCACGTGTGGAGGCGGTCGATCTCAATCAGGCACACGTCGCGTTCAACCGGCTGAAGCTTGCGGCTGTCAAAAACCTGCCCGACTACGATGCATTCTACCGATTTTTACGGGAAAGCCGACGACAAGACCAATCTTGCCGCCTACAAGCGCTTCATCCGCCCACATCTGGACAGCGAAAGCCGCGCCTATTGGGAAAAACGCAAATGGAATGGCCGCCAGCGTATTTCCATTTTCTGGCGCGACCTCTATCGCCACGGCTTGCTTGGCGTCTTCATCGGCATGGGCCATCGCGTGGCGCGCCTCTACGGGATCGATCCGCGCGACATCTTGAAGGCGCGCACAATGGAAGAGCAGCGTAGCTTCTTCGACACGGCGCTTGCCCCTCTCTTTGAAAAACGCATGGTGCGCTGGGCCACAGCCCGCAAATCATCCCTTTTCGGACTGGGCATACCGCCACAGCAATATGATGCCCTTGCCACTGCAGGAAACGGCGACATGGCGCTTGTCCTGCGCAGCCGTCTTGAGAAACTCGCTTGCGGTTTCCCCTTACCGACAATTATTTCGCCCGGCAGGCGTTCGGGCGCGGCTATAGCGGCAATGAGAAGACCGGGCCTCTCCCGCCCTATCTGTCGCGCACCAACTTCGAAACGGTACGGGCACGCGCTGATCGCATGACCGTACAGAACGCAAGCTATACCGATTTTCTCGCTGCCAAGCCTGCGGCATCCGTCGACCGCTATATCCTGCTGGATGCGCAGGACTGGATGAATGACGAGCAGCTCAATGCCCTCTGGAGTGAAATCACCCGTACGGCAGCACCAAATGCCCGTGTCATCTTTCGTACCGCAGCCGAACCGAGCCTGCTTCCGGGACGGGTGGCACCGCAGATTCTGGATCACTGGGACTATCAAGCGGACGAATCCCGCACCCTGCACGACCGCGATCGCTCGTCGATCTATGGCGGGTTCCATCTTTATGCGCTGAAGGATGCCTGACATGTCGCGCAGCCCATGGAGCGTTCAGGGTATAGACCATGCCAACCTCATGGATCAGGTCTACCGTCGTCAGCGGCACTTCTATGACGCGACCCGCAAATACTATCTTCTGGGTCGCGACCCCATGATCGCAGGACTGTCCGTACCCAAGGACGGCACAGTTCTGGAGATCGGCTGCGGCACCGGCCGCAACCTGATAAAAGCTGCAGAAAACTACCCCGATGCAAAACTCTTCGGCATCGATATTTCAGCAGAAATGCTGGATACGGCACGCCGGGCGGCGGAGCGCGCTGGCATCGAAGATCGCGTCCGGCTTGATCGTGCGGATGCGGCCCAGTTCGATCCAGAACGATTGTTCGGGCAAGCCGGCTTCGACCGGATTTTCATTTCCTATGCCGTATCGATGATACCGCAATGGCAGTCGGTCATTCATGAAAGCATCCGGCACCTCAATGCGGGCGGAGAATTGCATATCGTCGATTTTGGCGATCAGGCCCGGCTGCCGCGCTGGTTCAGAAAGGCACTCTTCCAATGGCTGGAATGGTTCCATGTCACACCGCGCAGCGACTTGTTCGCGGTTTGCGACCAGCTTGCGCAGGAACGCAGTGCTGTCGTTGAGAAGCGCATTCTTTATCGCGGCTTTGCCCGGATAACGGTTGTTCGTTCGACAATGCCACCCTCTGCCACAGATTAGCACCAAACTTGCCCGCCAGACTGGTGACGTCCGCCTCCGGATCGCGTAACCGTTAGAAGACTGATTCGCGACACGGAACCACTATATGAACCGTCTGGCCAGCTGCAGCATTCTCGCCCTCGGCGCTTTACTTCTCTCCGCCTGCACGACGGTGGATTACGACTTTTCCGACGTAAAGAAATCGGGCGGCTCGGTGGCCCGGATCGCACCGCCGTCCGGCTCGGTAAAGGCACCACGCTTCGGTGATCGCGACCCGCACGACTGGACCGGTAAAACGCCCCGCACTATCCGATCCACGGCACAGACGTTTCCAAATATCAGACCAACATTGACTGGAGCGCCGTGCGCGCCAGCGGCATTTCCTTCGCCTTCATCAAGGCGACCGAAGGCGGCGACCGCGTCGACGACCGTTTCAAGGAACACTGGAACGGCGCCCATCAGGCAGGCATCGCACGGAGCGCCTATCACTTCTACTATTTCTGCCGTCCGGCCATCGAACAGGCCCGCTGGTATATCCAGAACGTGCCGCGTGATCCGAGCGCGCTTCCACCCGTTCTCGATATGGAGTGGAACCCGCAATCGCCGACCTGCAAGCTGCGCCCCAACGCAGCCGTTGTGCGCAAGGAAATGCGCATCTTCCTGCAGGCGCTGGAGAAGCATTACGGCAAACGCCCGATTGTTTACACGACGGTCGATTTCTTCGATGACAACGACTTGCGGCAGATGGCAGACTATCCGTTCTGGCTGCGCTCCGTTGCCGGTCATCCGGACGAGAAGTACGGCCCGCATCCGTGGACGTTCTGGCAATATACCGGCACCGGCTCCATTCCCGGCATTAAGGGCGACGCCGATATCAATGTCTTCGCAGGCGATGCCAACTCGTGGAAAAAGTGGCTGGAAAGCAACAAGGTCCGCTAACACGGCGCAGTTTGGCAGTTCACACCAAGTTTTTGCTTCATTTCCGGGGCTTGTTGGGGCAATAGCTAAAACAATCCCCGAAAGGGAGCCTTTTTGCTCCCAATCTATTAGTGTGAGTTACCAATGAAGTTTTTGCTTCAGTTATCGCAGCCGCCTTGCTTGCATCGACAACCATGTCGGGTGCACAGGCCGCCGCGTCTCCAGCGCCTGCTGCGACGCCAACTGAAAACACCGTCAATCTTCCCAAGCCGGAATGCGAGATCGATTACGGCCAGTGGATGGACAATCTGACCAAGGAAGCCCGGGAAGCCGGTGTCGGCGAAAAGGGCATCGCCGAATTGCACAAGGCCATGCTTGAGCAAAAGGTACTTGATCGTGACCGCAAGCAGACTGTTTTCAACCTGACTTTCACCGAGTTTTCCAAGCGCCTCATCTCGGAAGCGCGTTTGAAGAAGGGCCGTGAAAATCTGGCCAAATATGCCGACGTTTTCAAGAAGGTTGAAGATACCTATGGCGTTCCGGGGCCAGTCCTTGCCGCTTTCTGGGGTCTTGAAACCGACTATGGCGCCATTCAGGGTGATTTCGACACACTGAATGCGCTACCCCTCTCCTATGACTGCCGCCGTCCAGACCTGTTCCGCCCGCAGTTGATCGCCCTTCTCAAGCTATTCGACCGGGGCGTCGTCGATGCAGCAACAACCGGCGCATGGGCTGGCGAAATCGGCATGATGCAGCTTCTGCCGAAGGATTATCTTGAACGTGGCGTCGATGGCGACGGCGATGGCAAGGTCGATCTGAAGAGTAGCGTTCCCGATGCCATGATGACCGCAGGCCGCATGATTTCGGAACTCGGCTGGAAGCGTGGCCAACCTTGGCTGGAGGAAGTTCGCCTGACCAAGGATCTGCCTTGGGAAGAAGCGATCCGCACCAACCGCAAGCCACATTCCCGGTGGGCTGAGCAGGGTGTGATGGGCCTCAACGGTCCACTCGGCCCGGATGATGGCGACGCGTCGCTTCTACTGCCGCTGGGCCGCAAGGGACCGGCTTTCCTATCCTATCCCAACTTCGACGTGTTCGTGGAATGGAACAAGTCCATCGTCTACGCCACAACGGCTGCTTATTTCGCAACCCGCCCGGCTGGTGCACCCGCCTTCGATCCGGGCAATCCAGTTCCGGGTCTGACACAGGACCAGCTAAAGGAACTTCAGACCAAGCTTCAGGCTCGCGGTTACGACATGGGCGGAAAGATCGACGGCGTGTTCGGTCTCCTGACCCGCGATGCCGTGCGCGCTGAGCAGATGCGCCTTGGAATGCCTGCCGATTCATGGCCGACACAGGAGCTTCTCGATAGGCTCTGATCTCGACAAGGCGCGGTTCAAAAACCGCGCCTTTTCCTTTCCTGAAATGAAATGCGCCCCATGCTCACAACGCTGATTGTCGTCCTTCCCGTTTTTGCGCTGATTTTCTCCGGCTGGGGTGCCTTCAAGCTGAAAATACTCGGGCCTCATGCGATAGCGGAGCTGAACCGTTTCGTCGTCTATCTGGCGCTACCCGCCCTTCTCTTCGACATCATGGCCAATACGCATGGCAGCGAGCTCTGGCAGCCGGGGTTCATCGCAGTATTTCTGCTTTCAAGCGCCATTGCTTTCGCATTGCCCTTTCTGGTGCGGCTGCGTGGAAAACTGCCTCTGGCTGATACCGCGCTTGACGGCCTGAACGCTGCCTATCCGAATACCGGCTATATGGGCATTCCGCTTTCGATGATCGCCTTCGGGTCAGGCGTTTTGGCCGCAACCACCATTTCGATCATCATCACCGTCTGCGTCACCTTTGCTTTTGCGATTGTGTTGATCGAAATCGGCTTGCAGACCGAGAAGAAGCCGCTTCATCTCATCTGGAAGGTCATGCGGTCCCTGATCCGCAATCCGCTGCTTGTCGCTCCAGCACTTGGTGCAGTGGTGTCCTTTCTGGGGCTCACCATCCCTGCCCCGGCGGAAACCTTCCTGAAGATGCTCGGTGGTGCCGCATCCCCTTGCGCACTGGTGGCGCTTGGCCTGTTCCTCGCCCAGCCGCACAAGATCGAACGCGAAAGCGTCAATGCCATCGCTTTTCTCGTGTCGGCGAAGCTCATTGTCCAGCCGCTCGCGACGGCTGCTGGCGGTCTATGTCTTCGGACTGCCTCCCCTGCTCGCGCAAAGTGCTGCCCTTCTTGCAGCACTTCCGACCGGCACAGGCCCCTTCATGCTGGCCGAGCATTATCGTCGCGAGGCGGCGATAACCTCCAACGTCATCCTCTATTCGACAGTGATATCTATCCTCACCTTGTCGGCATATTTGGCGCTAATTCGCTAAAACGCGCAAAAAACATCGCCAAAAGCCGGTGGCAACTACGGCAAAAACAGTACCAAACGTGGCAGTTCGGTGTCTTTTTTCATGAAATGTGAACAAATTTTTCTAGTCAAATATTTCAATAGTTTAGGTAGTAAACGATAGGTTTATTTCTCCATCACGCCAGATTGCAGCACGAAATCTTCTTTTGTTCGAGGCGTTTTGCGCTTAGATTCTAGCTTCCTACCAGCGCGCGTCCGGTCACCCGGGCGCATATGAAGGAGACAGACCAATGGGACTTACGCGATCTTTGAATGTCCTCATGATCTGTGCGGCATTTGCATTTGTTGCAGCGTTGATAGCAGGCGTCATCCCTTAGGGGAATTAGCCTAAACCATTACGGCGGCTTCGGTTTTGAGGATAGGCCGACCCGCACGAAAATGAAAAGCCCGGCGTAACCGCCGGGCTTTCTTTTATTTCAAGCAACCTCTAAAGCTGCTTCCGTCTTCGGCCTTATGCCAATCATATGACAGATCGCAAATGGCAGATCGGCGCGATTCATCGTGTAGAAATGGAAATCCTGCACGCCGCGCTCAATCAGATCCATCACCTGCTCGGCGGCAATTGCCGCTGCGACCAGCTGATGCGTCTGCGGATCATTGTCCAGTCCTTCGAAGCGTTCCGCCAGCCAACTCGGTATATGCGTCGCCGACCGCGCGCAGAAATTCTTGACCTGTTTGAAATTGTGCACCGGCAGGACACCGGAACGATCGGGATATAGATACCAGCACGGCGAACACGCTCGACATAACGCTCGTAAAGGTCGTTCTCGAAGAAGAACTGGGTGATGGCGCGCGTTGCACCATTATCGACCTTGCGCTTCAGCATATCGATATCGGTGACAAAATCCGGGCTTTCCGGATGCTTTTCCGGATAGGCGGAAACCGAAATGTCGAAATCGGCAATATTGCGCAAACCGGAAACCAGTTCGGCGCCGTTCTGATAGCCGCCCGGCGTCGGTACATATTTTTCGCCGATACCGGCGGCCGGGTCGCCGCGCAGCGCCACGAAGCGGTTGACACCAAGAGCTGCGAACTCACGCACGACGCGGTCGACTTCCTCGCGTGTTGCATCCACGCAGGTCAGGTGCGCCGCTGGCTTGACATCTGTTTCCTTGAGGATGCGCGCCACAGTACGCGCTGTGCGTTCACGCGTAGAACCGCCAGCACCATAGGTCACGGAGACAAATTCGGGTTGCAGCGGAGCGAGCCGCGTCACCGTATCCCAGAGACGCTGTTCCATTTCCTCCGACTTGGGCGGGAAGAATTCGAACGATACCCGGGTGGTCTGGCCAATATCCGGTCGGCGGGAAAGACCGTAAAACCCATCAAACTGTCTCCGTCATGCTCATTATCTGTTTTGTCGCATTGTCTCTATCCCAAAACCGGTTCCCACTTTTGGGAGACATGCGAAGCCGGATCGGCGATAAGAAGGCGTGGATCGCGGGCAAGCCACAGCTTCACCGTCAGCCCCTCTTCTCCATTGGCCGCCTTCGGCTCCAGTTCCAGTGTCTTTTCCGGCTCAAGACCGGCATCTCTCATCCAGCCCAGCATCTGCTCGTCGCTGAATCCAAGCCGCAAATGGGCGTGTTCCTCACGCAGGAATTCGAGCTTGTGCGGCGCAAAATCGACGATCAGCAACCGTCCGTTGGGGCGCAAAGCCCGCGCCGCTTCACGAATGGCCGCAAGCGGATCGTCAAGGAAGTGCAGAACTTGATGAATAGTCACCAGATCGAAGCTCTCACGCTCCACAGGCAGCGCATAGACATCGCCTTGGCGAACCTGCGCATTGCCGATAGCTGCAAGATCAAGATTGGCTCGCGCCACAGACAGCATGTCACGATTGATGTCGATGCCGACACCACGAAGGTAAAGCGGGGCAAAAGCTCCAGCAACCGACCCGTGCCGGTGCCGACATCCAGCATCGCCTGAAACGGCTTGTCACCGATAACTTTCTTAAGCGCGACTTCAACCGCATTCTCGGAAACATGCAGCCTGCAGATCTGATCCCAGCTGCCGGCATTGGCGCTGAAATAGGCGGCCGCCTTTTCCTGACGGCTGGACTTCACCTGCGACAGGCGTTCCATATCGCGCTCAACCAGCGCATCCGCCTTGTCGAGACGGGCCAAAAGCCCACGTGCAAGATCGCCACTGATCGCATTGTCGGCGAGACGGAAATAAGCCCATGCCCCTTCCTGATAGCGATCGATAAGATCGGCTTCCCCAAGCAGCTTCAGATGGCGCGAAACCCGCGGCTGGGATTGCCCCAATATCGTCGTCAGGTCGGAGACGGTGAGATCACCGCGCGAAAGAAGCGCCAAAATACGCAAGCGGCTTGGTTCAGCCACCGCCTTCAGCACATCTACCATCAGATCGAGTTGCAGTTGCAAACCGGTCATGCCTTCCGCTCTTGATTGATCCATCACCTCATTTACGGTCCGTCGCGGCAATCCGTAAAGATATAAAGATATGTTTATATGAAAAGTAATTCCTGCGCAAGCGATTTTCGTGGCACAATGAGGCAGACAAAGGATTCGCCTCAATAACTGACTGTAAGGATAAGCCATGCGTGCAGGCACAATGCGCCAGAAGGCAATCGCCAAATCGCTGACGCTCCTGCTTCCAGCCGTACCCTATTCGGATTCAGAACCGATCCGCGCTGCGGCGCTCAGCCCCCATATGAAGACGTTGCCACCATCTACTGCCGTGGCTGGCGACAGTCGCGCATGTGCGCCACACGCATACTGATTACGATGCACTGCGGGATGATGGATATGACAAGGATTCAGCGCGCTTCTTCGTGCTGGATGCAATCAATACCAAGCTGACCGAATGGCGCGCCACGCGCCTTCTGTCGCCCGAAGACGACGAAGCCGTGGAGATGTGAAAACGCCGCCCCGAGGCGGCGTTTGATACGCGATAGAACACCGGCTACTCGGTGCCGTGGCCTTGCAGATATCCATGTTCACGCGGGTTCGGCATGACAAGGCTGACGACGAAGACAATCACCATCATCGCGGTCACATACCAGAAGAAGCCGCTTTCCATGCCCTGCTGCTTGAACCAGAGCGCCACATATTCAGCCGTGCCGCCAAAGATCGCATTGGCGATGGCGTAGGAAAATCCGACGCCCAGCGCCCGCACTTCCGCCGGAAACAATTCCGCTTTCACGATGCCGCTGATGGAGGTGTACATGCTGACAACCGCCAGAGCGATCACGATATAGATGAATGCCAAGGTCGAGCTCTGCACCGAACCGATCAACGTCATGAGCGGGATTGTGGTCAGGATTGAAATGCCGCCAAAGCCGATCATCATCGTCTTGCGGCCGATCCTGTCGGACAACGCGCCGAAAAGCGGCTGCATCAACATATAGGCCAACAACACGAAGGTCATGGTTTCACTGGCCGTTTCCTTGCTCATGCCAGCAGTGTTGACCAGATATTTCTGCATATACGTGGTGAAAGTATAGAAGGCGAGCGAACCGCCAGCCGTGAAGCCGACGACGACAAGGAAGGCCTTGCGATGGTTCTTCCAGATATTGGCGAAGCTGCCCGCCGCCTTGTTGTTGCGGGTTTCTTCCGTCGAGGTCTCGTGAAGGGTCCGCCGCAGAAAAAGCGCGACGATGGCTGCAACACCGCCAATGGCGAATGGAATGCGCCAACCCCGTGCATGAAGCTCGTCCGATGTCAGGAAGAACTGCAGGACCACGATCACAAGAACAGCGAGCAACTGCCCGCCAATCAGCGTGACATACTGGAACGAGGAGAAGAAGCCACGGCGCCCGGCCAGCGCCACCTCACTCATATAGGTAGCGGTGGTGCCGTATTCGCCGCCCACGGAAAGGCCCTGCAAGAGGCGCACGATCAACAGCAGGAATGGCGCCAGAACACCTATCGTTTCATAGGTCGGCAAAATGGCGATGGCGAAAGAGCCAAGGCACATCATCGTAACCGAAATCAGCATGGATGTGCGCCGACCAAGCTTGTCGGCAATGCGACCAAACAGCCAGCCACCGATGGGGCGCATGAGGAAGCCAGCCGCAAAAATCGCAGCCGCATTCAGCAACTGGCTGGTCTGGTCCTCCGCAGGGAAAAACTGCGATGCGAAATAAAGCGCACCGAAGGAATAGACGTAAAAATCGTACCACTCCACCAGATTACCCGATGCGCTGGCACACGATGGCAAAAGACGCGGCGGCGCGTGTCATGGGCATCATGTGCCGCTTCGACCTCACCATTGGCGTCAGCATGCATTTCTGCATTGTTCATTCTGAAAACTCCCGATAGCAGGCGGTTCTCAAACAGCCTGCAAGCCGCCGACCCCAAGCAGGGATTACCGAAATCGGCGATTGTTTCACTTCGTAAACATAAAACTACGAACCGCATTCAACCCGAAAGCAGGCTCGTATTTGAAATGTCCTCCCGGTCGAAATCACGCTGCTTGGATCTATTGCGAAGACACAACGACGCCTGAAACAGTCCTTGAACCGGCGGCCTCGGCGTTCATTCCCATTGAAAAATAAAAACGGAGCAAGAGCATCGAAACCGGCCTCCTGAACGAAGTCGCAACGGGGATGGCGCGCATCGCGGCGTTACGATCATGACAGCTCATATTTAGAGCGGTTTCAGGATGCGGCCAGACCATAGGAACAAAATCGTTTGCATGCAATCTATTCCAATATTAGAAATTGCTTAAATGCATAATTGACGTTACCGAGCGATGAGATTCCAATATAAGGCATTGAAATAATTATAAAATAATTAGATTCTTCTACACGGGCAATCGATCAATTCCCCGTGTAGAGCGATCTTCGGGCAACTATCTCTTCTGAACAACGGGGAAAATACGCGGAAAACGCAGCAGGACTTTCCCGTCTAAAGCCGCCGGATAATGCGGCGCAATCCTCGCCTTGTAAGCCTTCAGATAGTCGGCCTGCTCCTGTTCATCGAGCGGATCGAGAAACGGTCGCAATCCTGTTCCCTTCACCCATTCCGCAATCGCATCCACGCCATCCAGCGGGTGATTATAGACCGTGTGCCATATATCCAGCCGGGCGGCCTGACCGGCGAGCGCGTTATAATATTCCATCACCGGGGCAGAGGTCCCCTGCCCTTGGTGCCGATCTTGGCAGCAAAGGCCTCTGTTTTTGCGACGTCACGCATACCGACATGGGTCTGCTCGCCCATATTGTCAGGCATCTGGACGGCCAGCACCGCGCCGTGACGAAGCAGCGACAAGAGGCGTTTCATCTGCTCGATGTGATCCGGCAGCCACTGGAAAACAGCATTGGAGAAGAGAACATCGGTTTCTGTATCCGGCTCGTAGCTCGCCACATCGCCGATGGTGAAATCCACCTTCGGCAGGCGGGCCTTGGCCTTCTCGATCATGTCTGGCGATGTATCGAAGCCGGAAACATCAGCTTCCGGCCAACGCTCAACCAGAAGCTCCGTCGAGTTACCCGGTCCGCAGCCGATATCGACCACCTTGCGCGGCTTATCGACCGGTATCTGGGCCAGAAGATCGCGTGCCGGGCGGCTGCGTTCGTCTTCAAACTTCAGATATTGCTTTGCAGACCAGTCTTTCATCATGTTTCCCTTCATCAAATAAAAAGGCCGGTGCATTGCACCGGCCTTAGCTTTAAAGCGCCAAAGGTTCGTTGAGGTTCTGGCTATGGCGAGACGAAAATGGTGAGGTTCGAGAACCGGAGCGGAGCGTACTTTGCGTACGTGAGCACCGGAAGCGCAGAACCACGCCATTTGCAGACCGCCAGAGCCTGAACATCTCGAACCTTACCGTGTGAGCGGCTTGTAGGTCACCCGTTTCGGGTTGACGCTATCCGGTCCAAGACGACGGATCTTGTCAGCTTCATAGTCCTCGAAGTTGCCTTCGAACCATTCGACATGGCTGTCGCCTTCGAATGCGAGGATATGTGTTGCCAGACGGTCGAGGAACATACGATCATGGCTGATGATAACGGCGCAGCCAGCGAAGTTTTCCAGCGCATCTTCAAGCGCGCCGAGCGTTTCCGTATCGAGATCGTTGGTCGGTTCATCGAGCAGCAGAACATTGCCGCCGGACTTCAGCATCTTGGCAAGGTGAACGCGATTGCGCTGGCCGCCGGAGAGATTGCCGACCTTCTGCTGCTGGTCGCCGCCCTTGAAGTTGAACGCACCGCAATAAGCTCGGGAGTTCATTTCAAACTTGCCGAGCTTGATGACGTCATTGCCGCCGGAAATCTCTTCCCAGACGGTCTTGTTGGCATCGAGCGCGTCGCGGCTCTGGTCCACATAGGAAAGATGAACCGTATCGCCAATACGAACCGAACCGTTATCCGGCTGTTCCTGCTCCGTCAGCATCTTGAAGAGCGTCGATTTACCGGCGCCGTTCGGGCCGATCACACCTACAATGCCGCCTGCTGGCAGCTTGAAGCTCAGATCGTCGATCAGGAGACGGTCGCCATAGCCTTTCGACAGACCCTCGACCTCAATGACCACCTGACCGAGTCGCTCGCCGACCGGGATAATGATCTGCGCATCGCCGGGGCGACGCTCTTCCGCGCTCTTGACCAGTTCGTCATAGGCCTTGATACGCGCCTTGGACTTGGCCTGACGGGCCTTCGGGCTTGCAGAAATCCACTCGCGTTCACGCGACAGCGCCTTTTCACGGGCAGCCTCTTCACGGCCTTCCTGTTGCATGCGCTTGGCCTTGGCTTCCAGATAGGCGGAATAATTGCCTTCATAAGGAATGCCGCGGCCACGGTCGAGCTCGAGAATCCAGCCCGTCACATTGTCGAGGAAGTAGCGATCGTGGGTGATGATCAGCACCGAACCCGGATATTCACGCAGGTGCTTTTCAAGCCATGCGGTCGTTTCGGCGTCCAAATGGTTGGTCGGTTCGTCGAGAAGCAGCAGATCAGGCTTCGAAAGCAGAAGCTTGCAAAGTGCCACACGGCGCTTTTCACCGCCCGATAGTTTGGTCACGTCGGCGTCGCCCGGAGGGCAGCGCAGCGCTTCCATGGCCATTTCAACCGGCTTTCGAGATCCCAGAGGTTCTGGCTGTCGATGATGTCCTGAAGCTTCGCGCCTTCATCCGCGGTTTCGTCGGAATAGTTCATCATCAGTTCGTTGTAACGGTCGATGATCGCCTTCTTGGCGGCCACACCTTCCATCACATTACCGAGCACGTCCTTGGAAGGATCAAGTTCCGGTTCCCGGGCAAGATAACCGCAGGTCGCGCCATCGGCCAGCCGGGCCTCGCCGGTATATTCCTTGTCGAGACCGGCCATGATCTTGAGGATGGTCGACTTACCGGCGCCGTTTGGGCCGAGAATGCCGATCTTCGCGTCGGGATAGAAGGAGAGATGGATATTCTCCAGAATCTTCTTGTTGCCGTAGGCCTTATTGAGGCCGGACATGTGATAAATGAACTGGCGTGCCATAAAGCGCGTCGTCTCCGCAGGTTGAGAAGCGCGATCGGTCTTAACATTGCCGAACCGCGCGGAAATTGCTGACGCGTATGTAGGCCAAATATGCCCCGGACGCAAACGGCAACCCACGAAACGGAAGCAGCCGGTACCGCAAATCAAACTCTGATGAAAACCATAAATAATGAAACCGGGCGCGGATATTTCCGTCACCCGGTTTCCCCTCTGGCCACCGTCCGCGAAAGTTTCCTCCCTTTCATCGGACGGCCTGCAAGTTATGACGTGGAATCCCGTTTAAAACGCCCCTGATTGCCCTTCAAAAACCCGTCTGCAAAGTTAGATTTGCCCAAGCTTTTGCGCTTTTCAAGCGGAATCTGCACAAAAAACGCAATTGCCTAAAATTCATTCACACTCCGTTCCAGTGCCTGTTTAAGCGACGCCGCAACGGAGGAGATTGACTATTTGCACGGCATAAAATCAGATGGCGAAATGACATTCAAAACCATTCATCATCTGCCGGTTTCAGACAAATCAGAACTCCCGTTCCGCACCGTCCGCGCCGGGACACCGCGAGCCGTTGTCCAGATATGCCACGGCCTTGCCGAACATTCCGCACGCTATGAACGCTTCGCGTCCGTCTTGGTCGCAACAGGCTACCACGTCTATATCCACGACCATCGCGGTCACGGAGCCAATATCGGCGCTCATGCGCCAAGAGGAATGTTTGCACAAAAGCAGGGCCATCGTGTGGCTATCGAGGACGTGCAGACGCTTAACCGGCATATTCACGAGAACCATCCGGGCCTTCCGGTCGTGCTTTTCGGACATTCCATGGGCGGGCTGATCGCGCTGAACTATGTGCTGGACTACGCTGACACAGTCGATGCCGCCGCGATCTGGAATGCCAATGTCGATGGTGGCGCGGAAAGCGCTGCAGCGCTCGCACTTCTTTATATGGAGCGCATGCTGAAAGGCTCAGATGTTCCGAGCACCATTCTGCCAAAGATGACTTTCCGCGCCGGGGTCGATCCATAAAGGGCCACCGCACGCTATTCGACTGGCTTTCGCACGACCCGGCAGAGGTCGACGCCTATGTCGCCGATCCGCTTTGCGGCTTCGATGCCAGCGTGGCGTTATGGATCGACATTTTCCGCTTGATCCGCCGTGGCGCCGACGACCGGAACTTTTCCAATATCCCGCGAAACATGCCCTTCAATCTTGTTGGTGGAGCCGAAGACCCTGCAACGGTGAACGGTGCCGCAGTGCGCAGATTGGCAGACAGAATGCGGAAAATGGGTTTTGAGCGTGTCAATTGCACGATCCTGCCCGGCACCCGCCACGAGAGCCTCAATGAAATCAACCGGGATGAGGTGACACAGAATTTTCTGGATTGGCTGGCGGAGGCTCTTCCGTATCCGGCAATGTCCGGCTAAAAACGGCAGTCAACCGATCAATCAAGCTATTATCCGGGCCAGAACTCACGTTTACTTGAACCGTCTTGGCTTTGCCATCCAATCAATGCTATGGAGCGCGCCTTGCGCGTTATCGGGTTTCCGGGCAGGAAAGCCGAGCTTAAGCAGATAGCGCGAGGAATAAAGGAACACTCCGCTTGGACACACCGACGATTTCTGTGGTTATCCCCGCCGCAACGAAGCCGACAATCTTGCCTTTTGCTGGATGAAGTCGATGCCGCCATGCAGGGCCGCGCATACGAAGTCATCGTCGTCGACGACGGTTCGACGGACTCGACCAGCGATGTACTCGCGGGCCGCATTCATGCCGGGAAGCCACTCCGCCATCTGCGCCATGACCGGTCGTCAGGCCAGAGCGCTGCTGTGCGCTCCGGTGTTTTCGCGGCACGCGGCAAGATCGTCGTGACTATGGATGGCGACGGACAGAACAACCCCGCCTATCTCCCGGTTCTGGCAGATGCACTGTTAAAGGCCGGGCCTGATTACGGCATTGCAGCCGGACAGCGCCTCAAGCGCACGGATACGAAACTCAAGCAGCTTTCGTCTCGCTTTGCTAACAATCTGCGCGGCGCGATCCTCAAGGACAAGACCCGCGATTCCGGCTGCGGCCTGAAAGCGCTGCACACTGACCTGTTCCGGCAACTGCCGTTCTTTGACGGATGGCATCGCTATCTGCCTGCTTTGGCAATCCGCGAAGGTTTCGACGTCGTGCATGTCGATGTTGTCGACCGCGAACGCCGCCACGGCAAATCCAATTACGGCATTCTGGACCGTGGAGTGCGTGGCATTCTGGACCTTTATGGCGTCTGGTGGCTGCGGAAGCGCCGCAAGGTCGTTCCGCGTGTGAGAGAGATCACCCATGACTGATATTTTCAACAGCCTGTCACAGTGGCTGCACGAGGTTTTCGTGGCCCAGTGGGATGGCTGGATCGTGCTGGGCTTCGTCGCTCAGGCCTGCTTCACCATGCGCTTCGTTGTGCAGTGGTTGGCTTCCGAAAAGGCAAAACGCAGCGTCATGCCGGTTGCCTTCTGGTTCTTCTCACTCTTCGGCGGCATTTTGCTGCTGATCTATGCGATCCAGCGTAAAGACCCGGTCTTCATCGCTGGCCAAGGACTTGGCCTCATCGTCTATGTTCGCAATCTCTGGCTCATCGCCAATGAGAAGAAGCGGCTGACATCCGGGGAATAAACTCCCCGGTCGTTTCCAGAGCATTTCTGGACGCAAAATCGGTTTCCACTTTTGCTGGAAATGCTCTGGTCAGGCCCGAAGCGTCCGCCCAACCGAACGATAATCTAGCCCGGTGCCTGCAATATCTTCTGCCTTGTAGACATTGCGTAGATCAATCAGCACATTTCCGGCCATGACATTGGCCACTCGCTTAAGATCGAGCGCACGATAAGCGTTCCATTCGGTCAGCAGGGCAACGACGCCTGCGCCCTTCGCCGCTTCGTAAGCTGAATTGCACCAGACAACATCAGGAAGCACCGCCCCGGCAGCGTCCATGGCCTCAGGGTCATGCGCCTGAACCTTGATCCCGGCTTTCTGAATGGCCGCGATAATGTCGAGCGCAGGAGACTCGCGAATATCATCGGTGTTCGGCTTGAAGGCGACGCCCGGGACAGCAACCGTGTCTGCACCGTTTTCCATGGCGGCAGTCACGATCCGTTCGGCCATCGACTGTTTGCGCGTCTCATTGACCGCAATGACCTGTTCGATCAGCGATTGCGGGGCATCATATTTCTTGCCCGTCGCAGCAAAGGCCCGCGTATCCTTCGGGAAGCACGACCCGCCGAAGCCCGGACCGGCATGCAGGAATTTCGAGCCGATGCGATTGTCCATACCAATGGCGCGCGCGACTTCCTGCACATTGCCGCCGGTCTTCTCACAAAGGTCCGCAACCTCGTTGATGAATGTCACCTTCATGGCCAGAAAAGCATTGGCCGCATATTTGATGATTTCCGCATTTTCCAGCGACGTGACGACCATCGGCGTTTCACGCAGGTAAAGCGGACGATAGAGGCGTTGCATCGCGGTTCTGCCGCGCTCGTCTTCCACCCCAACAACAACACGGTCGGGTCGCATGAAATCCTCGATTGCCGAGCCTTCCCGCAAGAATTCCGGATTGGACACCATCGAGAACGACACAGCCGGATTGGCAGCCTTGATACGGTCGCGTATGCGCGCATTGGTGCCAACCACGACCGTCGACTTGATGACGACCACGGCGCCCGGCTTCATGGCGGCGGCGATTTCATCCGCAGCTGCTTCGATATATTGCAGGTCCGCCTCGCCATCACCGCGACGGGGACGGTGTGCCGACAGCGATGAAGATGACGTCGGCATCCGCGACACTTGTCGGAAGATCGGTGCTGAACTCCAGCCGACCATCGCGAATATTGCGGGTCATCAGCTCATCGAGCCCCGGCTCGAAGATGGTGACTTTCCCGGCCTTCAGCCGCTCGATGATCGACGGGTTCTTGTCGACGCAGGTAACGTGAAAGCCGAATTCGGCAAAAACACACCCGAAACCAGACCCACATAGCCCGTTCCGATCATCGCCAGCTTCATATGTTCAGTCCTTCAGTTTGGCTTCGCGTGAGATTCCGGCCCCGGTTTGCCGGAAATGGCAGCGTTAGAGAACCGGAGCATCGTTCACTTAAAGTTACATGCAGACCGGAAACGTCAAACAACGCCATTTGCAGGCGGCCAGAACCGAAATATCGGTAGGCTCACAGCCATTTGTCGTAGTCGGATACCAGAAGATGCAGCGGCTTCTCGTTTTCATCGATATTCGAAAAACGGCCAATCGGCTCGCGGAAAATATTGTCGGTCAGGTCGTCGTTGACGGTCGAAACCTCGCCGATCAGCACATCGCCGCCTTCCCCCAGAAAGCATGCCAATTGCCCGGCAGCAGCGTCACGCTTTCGCCCGGCTGCAGCTTCAGATGAGCACCAGCCTTCTGCGTCACAAGGCGTCCGTCGGTGGCAACCGTCACGTCGGTTTGCTCATCCACACTACCATCCGGCAGCGAGTTGAACAGTTCCAGCACCAGCGTGCCACCACCACGATTGATGATGTCTTCGGCCTTCACCACATGCCGGTGCATCGGAGAAAGCTGGTTCTTGCGCGAGATCATGATCTTTTCGGCATAAAGCATGCCGCCGCCGCGCTTGAGGTCTTCTGCGTTGCCGTTACGCGTGGTGAAGAGGAACAGGCCAAGATCGGCGAACTTGCCCTGCCCGTAGTCCGTAATATCCCAACCAAGACGCGCGTCGCGAATGGCATGCGCATCCGAAGAGGTCCGCGCCTTCAATTCCTCGGGCGACCAATATGCGAAAGGCGGCATGACATAGCCGAAAGAGCGGATGAAAGCGTCGCTTTCGCGGATGATTTCGTTGATTTCAGAACGTTTCATGGCCACCGAGCCTCCCATGGAATGAAACAGATTGGGATGTGGTTGACGTGGTAACTGGCTTTTAAACCAATTTGCAATCCCGGAAACGCTCCGAAGGCGGATGTAACACATATTTGCGACGATCTGATCACGCCGCAAAAGCGACATTTTGGCGTGTCGTCTTTACGCGAAAACCATGTCGCATCCCAATGCGCGTTTAGAATAGTTCAGTGATTGAATCGAGATAACGGAAGCTAGTTCACAGACCTCGGGAGATGTGGGCAAGCCATTGAGATAACAGGACAAGCCGTGCTTCCGGAAGACAAAGGGAACACCGGATCGAGCCATAGTCGCTGGGAGAACAGCAGAAGGCAGATCCAAGATGGAAAGCAAGGGTTCGAGGCTATGGACGTTCGCAACGAAATGCTGGGGCTGTTGACCGGGCGCGACCCCAATTTCAGCCGGAGCAGAAATTCTACACCGATCCAGAATATCACAAGCTGGATCTGGAGAACATTTTCTACAAGGACTGGCTGTTTGTCGGCCATGATTGCGAGCTGCCGAAGACCGGTTCCTATATGACCGTGCAGATCGGCGCTTATCCTGTTGTCATCGTTCGCGATGCGCAGGGCGGCATTCGTGCTTTCCACAATTCCTGTCGCCATCGTGGTTCGCGCATTTGCGCGGCTGAAAAGGGAACCGCCGCAAAGCTCGTCTGCCCTTATCACCAGTGGACCTATGAACTGGACGGGCGTCTGCTCTTCGCGCGTCAGGTCGGCCCTGACTTCAAGCCTGCCGAATACGGCCTGAAGCCGGTTCATTGCGAAACCGTCGCCGGCTATATCTATGTCTGCGTCGCCGAGGAAGCGCCCGATTTCGGTGCATTCCGCAATCTGGTCGAGCCTTATCTCGCACCGCACAATATCAAGGATGCAAAGGTCGCCTTCGAAAGCTCGATCATCGAGAAGGGCAACTGGAAGCTCGTCTGGGAAAACAACCGCGAGTGCTATCACTGCGCCGCGAACCATCCAGAACTCTGCCGCACCTATCCGGAAGCTCCGTCGGCAACCGGCGTGCAGGGCGTGATGGAAGACCCGGAGATCAACCAGCTCTGGAAGAATTGCGCCAGCGTCGGTCTGCCTGCAGAATTCAACATGTCCGAAGATGGGCGCTATCGCATCACCCGCATCCCACTTCTGCGCGACGCGGTGAGGCTACACCATGTCTGGCAAGGCGGCAGTCAAGAAGCCTTTGAGCGATCAGGTGGCTGGCAACACGAATATCGGTGCGATGTTGATGTTCAACTATCCATCAACTTGGAACCACCTGATGGCAGATCATGCGATTTCCTTCCGCGTTCTGCCGATCAGCGCCGAGGAAACGCTTGTCACCACCAAATGGCTCGTCCACAAGGATGCCGTCGAAGGCGTGGATTATGATCTCGATGAACTGACCCATGTCTGGATCCAGACCAATGACGGGACCGGCAGATCGTTGAAGAAAATGCGGTGGGCATTTGCTCGCCCGCTTATCAGCCGGGCCCTTACTCGGTTGAACATGAAGGCGGCGTGATGCAGTTCCTCGAATGGTACACCAACACCATTACGCCGCGCCTGCGTGGTGAAGCGGCAAAGCTCAGCCGCGTCGCCTGATTTTTGAAATGCAGTTGAAGAAGTGAGAAGGCCATGCAGCCTCTGAAATATCTGGACGAGATGCTGCCGTGGAACGACAGGTTGCAGATGCTGGAATGCATCTCGGCCATCGAAGAAGCGCCAGACGTCATGACCTTCTCCTTCAAGACCGCCGAGGACAACTGGTTCCGCTATACGCCGGGCCAGTTCGTCACTCTGGAACTGCCGATTGAACGGGCAGATGGCCTCGGCCCGGTGCTACGGACCTATACGCTTTCCTCGACCCCTTCCCGCCCCTACCACGTCTCCGTCACCGTCAAGGCGCAGAAGGACAGCATCGGCACGCGCTGGATGCTCGACAATCTGCGTCCGCCGATGAAGATCAAGGCTTACGGACCGAACGGCGATTTCTCACTCGCCAATCATCCGGGCGAAAAGTATCTTTTCGTCTCTGCCGGTTCCGGCATCACGCCGATGGTTTCCATGACGCGCTGGCTCTTCGACTGTGCACCAGCGACCGACGTCGCGTTCATCAATTGCGCGCGCACGCCGGACGACATCATTTTCCGCCGTGAACTGGAGCTGCTTGCCGGTCGCATGGAAGCAATGCATCTGGCCTTCATTGTCGAGCAATCATCGGCACGCCATGTCTGGCCGGGCCTGCACGGGCGCATAGACCGTGCGCGGCTTGAACTGCTGGCGCCTGATTTCCTGCATCGCAAGGTTTTCTGCTGTGGGCCGGAACCGTTCATGAACGGTGTGCGGGGCCTGCTGGAAGACGCCGGTTTCAACATGGCCAACTATCATCAGGAGAGCTTTAATCCGGCCAGCGAGATTTCGTCGGTTCCGGTACCGTCCACGCTCTCCGAACCGGCGAGTACAGCGACAGCACCCATCGCCCCGGCCGTGGCAGCAGCCAGCGTCGTCTTCAGCCTTTCCGGCGTGGAAGTCGAATGTACGGAAAACGACACAATCCTGCTTGCCGCCCGTAGTGGCGGCCTCAAGATTCCGAGCGCCTGCGAGTTCGGAATCTGTGGCACCTGCAAGGTGAAGTGCCTCGGCGGAGAGACCGAGATGAATCACAATGGCGGCATTCGCGACGACGAAATTGCCGAGGGCTATATCCTCGCCTGCTGCAGCCGCCCACGCGGGCGCGTGGAGATCGATGCCTAGAGCGCATCCAGAAAAGTGCGAAGCGGTTTTCGGAATAAAATGCGCGCTCTGAAAATCAGGCTTTCTTCAGAAACTCGGTCCGCAGCACCAGTCCCTTGACCTGCTTGGTGCTGCAATCGACTTCGTCCGGGTTCCCGGTGAGGCGAATGCCCTTGACCAGTGTTCCCCGCTTCAATGTCGTGGAGGTTCCCTTGACCTTCAGGTCCTTGATCAAGGTGACGGAATCGCCGTCATTCAACTGAGTTCCATTGCTGTCGCGGACGATAACATCTGTCATGATGGTTTCCTGTCTGGTGTCTGATTTGAGCCGTCCGTAGCACTCTTGCCGATGTTATACCAGAACGCGGCTTATTGCTGGTCTCGTGAACCCTGTCTGGCTATAGTCGGTTACGGAATAAGCAAAGCGAGTATTCTATGATCGGTCATGCACTTGTGGTTGTCGACATCCAGAATGATTTCTGCCCCGGCGGTGCGCTGGCCGTCGATCGCGGTGACGAAATCATTCCCACCGTCAACCGGCTGATCGATGAAAGCGAACACGTGATCCTCACGCAGGACTGGCACCCGGCCAATCATTCAAGCTTCGCCTCGACTCATGCCCACGCCCAGCCTTTCGATACGATCGAGATGGCCTATGGCCTGCAGACGCTCTGGCCCGACCATTGCGTTCAGGGCGGTCATGGCGCAGATTTTCACGCCGATCTGCAGTGGACACGGGCACAGCTCGTCATTCGCAAAGGCTTTCGCATCGGCATAGACAGCTATTCTGCATTCTTCGAAAACGACCGCAGCACGCCGACCGGTCTTGGCGGGTATTTACGCGAACGTAACATTGGTTCGCTCACTCTGGCGGACTGGCCACCGACTTCTGCGTCGCCTATTCGGCGCTCGACGCCATTGCAGAAGGCTTTCAGGTGCGCGTCCGTCTGGATGCGTGCCGCGGGATCGACCTTAATGGCTCAATGGAAATCATGCTGCAGAAGATGAAACAGGCTGGTGTCGAGTTGATTGACGAGCCTGTTTCAGCATCACATTTACTCTAGTGGTCTGATTCCGACATTTGCGTCCCTCTGATACAGGCGCCGGGCAAATGTCGGAATCGCAAAGACCACTAGTAACTTCATGTATCTGGTGGATTTTTCGAATTTGACGTTTGAAACAGCATCTCATTCAGCCGGAATTCAAACGTCAAATTCAATCCACCAGTTCGCCGTCCGGCAGCACGACGAAGATCAACACAGCGATGATGGTGATAAAGAACCGGAACGCAGATTCGATCCCGTTCCGGGTTTGCGACATCCACATGCCGAACCATTCGCCGCCAACCGACATGAAGCCGACCTGCCAGACCAAAAACCGAGTGCGAGACCGGCAATGGCCCATTTCTTCGAACGGTTGAAGCTGACCGCCCGGTCAGTCAGACGGCCGAGCATCGCAAACGCCCCGATCCAGCACAGGATTGCCGTTAGCGTCTCTGCCGCGATGATGAGAATATAGGCGGCATTGTGCAGCATCGGATTAGTGATGGCGCGATACTTGATCGTGGCATCGGGAAAGATGGTATCCATCATCAGGACGTGCTGCACGAACCCGAAATTCGTGTCGTAATCGGTGATATTACCGAACGAAACCAGCGTTGCGAAAAGGCTATAGCCGCCACGAAGGCGGTTTTGCTCAAACGTGTTACGATCATGGAAATCCCCTTCCCCGAATGAGCCGCAGCGCGCCGATCATGATCCCCTGAAAACAATCTGCAGCATGAAAACGCGATGTCAGTCGCGTCCGGTGATGGTCCTCAACTCCGGCGATTCGGTCAAGGCCAACAAAAAGGGCAGCCGAAGCTGCCCTTCTAATCCAAGGATACAAGGCCAACTAGTGCCCTGTCACCTCTTCGGCTTCTTCCTGCCAGTTCGGATTGAGCCGGTTGTAGCGCAGCGAAGACATGAACGAGAGACCGATCAAAGCCGCGCCGATAAGGCCGGTAATGACTTCCGGAATATGTACCAGCGTCTGGACATACATGATGACCGCCAGAACCGGGATCGCATAGAAAGCACCATGTTCGAGGTAGCGGTACTGACCCAGCGTCTTGCGCTCGACAAGCATGATAGTGAGCGAACGCACATAGAATGCGCCGATACCAAGACCGATAGCGATGATGAACAGGTTCGTGGTCAGCGCGAACGCACCGATAACACCATCGAACGAGAAGCTGGCATCCAGCACTTCAAGATAGATGAAGGCGCCAAGACCACCGCGATGGACCATATCCATCTGCTCCTGCGTCGCATCCAGAACCTCGCCCAGTCCTTCGACAGCGAGGAAGGTCAGGAGACCGAACAGGGCTGCGATCAGGAAGGTGTGCGAATGTTCGGCATCAAGCTGGTACGAGAAGAAGATGATCAGAGCGATCGCCACACCGATCTCGACCCCTGCACCGAAGCAAACTTCGACATACGGCTTTCGATGGCCTTGATCCAATGCACGTCCTTCTCGACATCAAAGAAGTACTTCATGCCGACCATAAGCAGAAATGTACCGCCAAAGGCAGCAATACCTGTATGGGATTCCGAGATCACGCGAGCATATTCATCCGGCTGCCAGATCGCGAGTTTCAATGCAGAGATCGGATCGGTCCACATGGCAACGGCGACAATGGCAAGCGGGAAGATGATGCGCATGCCGAAAACGGCAATGATAATGCCCCAAGTCAGGAAGCGATGCTGCCATTCCGGCGTCATGTCGCGCAGGATGCGCGCATTGACGATAGCGTTATCGAAAGAAAGCGATATTTCGAGAACGCTCAAAACTGCACAGATGATGAAGACGGAGACCATTCCCCAAAAGTGCCGGTCATTTCGAAACCGAGCCAAACGGCACCAGCGAGACCCAGTACGGTAAAACCATGGGCCAAATAAAGTAACGAAGAGTGGCCATTTCAAACCATTGAATTCTTATTGTTTATCAAACGGAAACAGCCACTGGCCGCTGCAGCACACTGCCGTGAAGCGAAATCCGCTTCCCGTCGCGCGCTACCTGACCACTGCTCTTCCCGCCAAGGCGTACCGGCTATGTAAGTAGCTTGCCAGATGCAAACAAGAGAAAGCGTGGCAATAATTTGGCCAATTTGCGGATTTGATGTGCTGAAATATTTCGTTACTATTCCGTGATACTAAAGTAGAACAGCCTCACAACTCCACCTACTCGCCCTCATAGTAAAATCTGCCGAAACGTCAGATTTGTACGAATTGTCACGTGGCAAAAACTTCATCACAACATAGATTTATAATGTGGGCTGCACACCGCTGCCGGTTGCAGGCCTTTCAGGAATAAGGGAATTCAACAGATGATTGCTCCGGAAGAGCTACAGCGCCGAATAGAAAAAGACTTGCTGAGAGCAGTTTTTCACAACCGGAACTTCTGATCCGGCGGGCGCATCGTTTGGCGCAGGAAGGCAAGAACGGATCAGCCTCGGTGGCCGACGCACTGCTGAAGGAAGCCGGTTCGCAAGTAGGTCTGCAGGAGCTTTCCGAAATAATCGACCACAAGCCCCGGCTGCTCGAAACGATTATCAATGGCGCTGGGAAAAAGGTCGGCAACTCCGACCATCATTAGATGTGCGTTAGAACAAACATTTAGAGCGCATTTCCAGTATTTTTCTTTCGATACATGACTGCAAGGGGAGACACAGATGATGATAACCGGACCTCAATGCCGTGCAGCCAGAGCGCTTGTGGAATTCTCACGCGACCGTCTGGCCCAACTATCAGGGATCGACGCAACGACCATCGAGCAGTTTGAGCGCAAGCTCGGTACGCCAACGGGCGAACAGATACAGGCATTGGCCAATGCGCTGGAAAAAGCCGGTGCGCAATTCATTCCCGAAAATGGTGGCGGTGTCGGGGTACGCCTGAAATTCAATCGTTCGGAGACTAAACGCATTGCCAATCTGGAGAACGAGGGCGGCCCGACTGCCTCCGACGAGGTGCCGTAGCAAGCGCAGGCTTTTTTCGATAGCGCGTCCTGAAAACGACCGCGTAAATAGTTGGAGCGCCGACCCGGTTCAATCAGATCGGCGCTCCAGACTCTCAATTCCTGAAAAGACTTACTTGTCAGTCAGGGGCCGGCGGATCCAGACGCTCCTGCATCTTGATCGTCACCAGATCCTTGGCTTCAAGATCATAATCTTTGAAAGCAGCACCGCGAAGAACCTGATCGTCATAGGTCTTGACGTAGTAAGTCATGTTCTTCATGTCGGCGATGGTCGTCCACTGCGTGTATTCGAGCGGCGTTGCGGTCCACGATCCAGCCCTTGGGAATATCAAAGTTGTTGGCGATATGCTCGGCCAGACGAACGCTTTGCGACCCGCTCGGCACCTTTGCCGCCGACAGAACGAAAGCGGTTGCGCGCACAAACCTTGATGGAGGCGTCGTGTCTCCGTGCACGCCCAGCATACCCGATCCTTCACCCAATGGCGTGAAAGTAGCGCCATTGACCTTGAGCGGCTTGGTATTGTCCGGCGACAGGTGAACATAATTGCGCAGATTGGTCATGTGCCAGTCGAAGGACGGCGAATTCGTCATCACTCCGAGCGGATTGTCATAAACCTTCAGCTTGCCATCGATGGGTTCAATGACAATCGATGCACCCGTCGCATCGTGCAGTGTATAATGCACAGGTGGTGCGAAACCCATATTGGGTTGCTTGACATCAATGACGGCAATGCTGCCAAGAGCTGCCTTCACTTCCGCCACGGTGGAGAAATTGGTCAGGGCCCAGCTCAAAACATCCCAAGGAGCAAGGCTGTCTTCCGCCTTGGCCGTGGAAGGATCCGGAACTTGGCGTAATCCGGGAAATAGAGGATGCCGCCCGCAAGTCCCTTCTCATTCATGCCATCCGTGAGAGCCGGAATGCCGAATGCATTCATGCCGATCACGGCATATTTGCTCTTCCATTGCTTGCCGGGTTTCGCGTCGGCGGCGATCGCCGTGAAAGCATAGTTTCGCGGAACGACGATCATATCGGACTTGAGTTCGAACCCGAACTCCATCGTGCGTGCATAGACCATACCACCGTCGCTCGTCGGGAGAACGAAGCTGGTGCAGGCGAAAGCTGCCTGAGGAACGACCACAGCTGCAGCGATGAGAGCAGTTGCAGCGCCCCGCGCAAACATCCGGCGAGACGACTTCCAGATAGATTGTTTCGTTTTCATGATGACCTCGTTACTCCACGATTTGTCATATTAAGAATTGCCAAAATAACTTCCTCGCCTCACCTCAATGAGAAAAGAGGCGCCGCTCCCATTCCGAATAAATGGTTGCACCTGATGAAAGTAAACAGAACAAACCTTAATATAAGTATCAATTCTCAGTTTATTTCCCTGAATGATTAACATATATATGGAGAAAGATTTGAATCTGATGTATTATCGAAATTGCTAATACATAATCAAGGGAGTTTTTCGGTTAAAGACGGAAGATCGCGTAACCAGAACGGGAATTTACTGTTAAAATTTTCTAGAAGTATTATATTAGCATCAACTGTTTTAATAGGTATGTCAGCGACATCGTTCGCGGCAGATGCCGTGACACCACAACCAGAAATTCAGGACCAGCAGCGCTGGCGCGTGATTTTCAGCCCATATGTCTGGGGTGCATCGCTGAACGGCACCGCTGGTCTGCTAGGCCGCAGCACCGATGTTAACGTCCCCTTTCGCGAAATTTTCGATAATCTCGATATGACTTTCATGGGCAATGTCGATATCAGCAACGGCACGGTTGGTTTTTCATCGACGGTCAGTACGTCAAGACCAGTCAGGATGAAAACCTCCGCGACAATGAACTCGCCCTCGATATCAAGACAACCACCTTGGCAGCTGGTGCTTATTATCGCGTCTATGAACAGCAGCTCGAGGGAACGACGCTCTTCGGAAACCAGCGGATTTTCGCGATTGAACCAACCGTGGGTGTTCGCTGGACAAGACTGGAGGCCGGACTTGAAGTTGGCCCTTACAGCGAGTCGCGCAAGGTGGAATGGACCGATCCCTTTGTAGGCGCGCGTGTCTTCTACGACATCAATGACCGGTGGAACATTTTTGCAGAAGCCGACATTGGTGGTTTCGGAGCTGGAACCAAACTCAGCGCCAATGGCCAAATCTATCTTGGATATCGAACAACGGTTTTCGATATTCCCACGACATTCCGTGTCGGCTACCGCGCGCTTTATCAGGACTACAAGGACAACGATACGGTTGAGAATTTCAAGTATGACGTGACCCAGCATGGGCCAGTCGTCGGTTTCTCCGTCTCGTTCTAGCGCTCGTGGACAAAGGTTGACTGAGGAATCATTTTTTTGATTCAAGGCTGCCATTTGGAGGCTGCTTTGGGCGAACGGATAGGTTTGACAGACGAGGAATGGTCGGTAATCAGTCCGCTTCTACCTGCTGAAAGTGGGCGTGGATGCCGCCCTGCTCAGGACAATCGGCGTTATTTCGAAGGCATGCTGTGGATGGCGCGCACAGGAGCGCAATGGCGGCATCTGCCTGATGAATACGGCAAGTGGAACAGCGTCTTCCGCCGATATCGACGCTGGGTGGAGACCGGTGTTTTCGAGGCACTGCTTGAGACACTGGCCGAACTGGTGGAACGGGATCGAAGTGCCGACATGATCGACAGTACCGTGGTCCGGGCACACCATTGTGCAGTCGGCATAAAAAGGGGACTCAAGAGACCGAGGCGCTTGGCCGATCGCGCGGCGGTTTCACAACCAAACTCCATGCCCGGTGCGATGCGAAAGGCCGACCGCTCGGCTTCGTCCTGACGCCCGGACAAACGCATGATACCCGGGGCTTCGCGCCGTTATTCCGGATGATCTCCGACCAGATCGAGGCGTTCCTCGCCGACAAGGGTTATGACGCTGACGCCATTCGCGACGAGATCGCCAGCGCCAATATCGAGGCCGTCATTCCGACAAAAAGCAACAGACGCCAACCAATCCCGCACGACAAAGCCAAATACAAATGGCGTAATCAGATCGAGCGCCTCTTCAACAAGCTCAAGAACTGGCGGCGCGTTGCGACCCGCTATGACAAGACCAAGGAATCCTACCTCTCGGTTTCGTCGCAATCGCTGCAGTCAAACTATGGATACCCTTTGTCCACGAGCGCTAGTTCACAACCAATTAGTTTCTGTTGCTTGACCCGCCGGCAAAACCGGCGTTTTTTTTGCTCTCCCCTTGATCAGCTCTAAGTAAAATTCAACGACTTCCGGTAATAATAATCGGGGAATAATGTGGGGAATGAATGACCTATATCTTCGAGCTGCCGATCTATCTTTCTTTTACGGCCTTCGCCGTACTTGGAATTGTGTTCTATGCGGTTGGACGTTTCGCGCTCGACATGCTGTCCAAACATGCAGCCAGCGACGTTCTGTCCATTCCGATCGGTGCTTTCATCAGCACCATTGCGACGGCCGGGCCTTGTCGCTCGGTTTTGTTGCCGCTGATATCTGGAGCGTCAATTCCCGGGCAGATCAGGCGATCAGTGAAGAACGCTCGGCCATTTCCCGTCTGATCGGAACGTCCGGGGCCGAGATATTGAATGCGCCTGAACTCACTGCCGCCCTCACCGGCTATCGCCTTGCCGTGATCGATGACGAATGGCGCGAAAAGATCAATGTCGAGCCAGCAGGTTCCGTTGAAACGGCGTTGCAGAGCATCCGGCGCGAGATCATCAATCTGGCACGCGCCGACGTGCCGTCACCCGTTATCTCCCAGCTCATCAACGATTTCGATGAATTGCAAGACGCGCGCAATACCCGTCTGGCTGTCGGATCAACCTCAATCGACTACTACAAATGGTATCTCGTGCTTTCTCTTACATTCCTCACGGCGATAACCATTGCAGCGACCCATGCGGACCGTGTGCGAGCTGGTGTAAAGGCGCTCGTCATTTATTCGCTGACAGCCTCATTCTGTCTCTGGATTCTCGCAATCCATGCCAATCCCTATCAGGGGCTGGAACGCCTTGAACCGTCCCTGCTTTTCACCAGCCACAAGCACGGTTAAGATACCGGAGATTCGATTTATTTTATCCTGCTGAAATTGCAGGGAAATCTTCTCAATCGAACGCGGAGCAGCGATTTGATGAAACTGCTGGGCGCTGGCGCCCTCATAGGCTTGGCCTTCCCGGTCGGAATGGCTTCTGCACAAACCTTCAGCGTCTGCCACGGTTATGAATGCCATTACCGGACCAAGGTTACGCTGACCGCGAGGGACCAACAGCGTATCCGGAACCTGCTGCAAAATGGCAGTCGCAGCGCAGATGGCGAACGGAAAGCACTGCGAACGGCAATTGCGATCTTCGAACAGCGCGGCACCGCAGCGATTGGCGTCGGGACAAGCCGAGAATGCAATTCGGCAAGGCCCGCATCAAGGGCCAGATGGATTGCATCGATGAATCGACCAATACCGATAACTTCCTGCGCTACCTGCAATCACGCGGCTGGCTGAAGCACCACACTGTCGCGCGACGCACGTCCCGCGGCGCTTTCTTCGATGGACGATATCCGCACTGGACGGCAGTTGTCGAAGACAAGCAGGGCCAGAAATGGGCCGTCGATTCCTCGGTATGAGGCAGGCGGCGGACCGCCAGACATCATGCCCCTGCAGCAATGGAAGCAGCGCGGTTATATGGGCGAGCGTTAAAACCCGTTCGCCCGTCTTTCCACTTACAATCACTGCCTTATATCGCCCTGCGAAGGGCATTCAATCAATAGCGAACGGGCATCCTGCCCTAGAGATTACCGGGCATCACAGAGGGACGATCCATGCCGATTTTGAAGCGGTCTTTTTCCAGCATCTGCACTACAGCGCTCGTTGCAGGCAGCATGCTTGCCGCACCGATTGCCGAAGCCTGCACACGTTTCGTGTATCACGGGGCCAACGATCAGGTGATGACCGCCCGATCCATGGATTGGAAAGTGGATGTTGCGACCAATCTCTGGGTCTTTCCACGCGGCATGAAACGTTCCGGCGAGGCCGGCAAGAACTCGCTTCAGTGGACATCCAAATATGGCAGTGTGATCGCCTCCGGTTACGACATTTCCACGACAGATGGACTGAACGAAGCAGGACTTTCCGTTGGCGCATTGTGGCTGGTTGAATCGGAATATCCGAAATATGACGGCACCACACCGGGCCTCAGCATCGCGGCTTGGGCGCAATATGTACTTGATAACTTTGCCACGGTCGACGAGGCGGTCAAAACTCTGCGTGCAGAGCCTTTCACCATCGTGACGGACAAGGTCCCCGGTGAAGACAGACTGGCCACGTTGCATCTGGCCATATCCGATTCCAGCGGCGACAGCGCGGTCATCGAATATATCAACGGCAAGCAGGTGATCCATCACGGCAAGCAATATCAGGTGATGACCAACTCGCCGACATTCGATGAGCAGCTTGCGCTCAACTCCTATTGGACCCAGATCGGCGGCACTGTCATGCTGCCGGGCACCAATCGCGCCGCCGACCGTTTCGCGCGCGCATCGTTCTATGTAAACGCCGTCCCGAAAACCGACGACCCTGTTGAGTCGATTGCCAGTGTTTTCAGCGTCATCCGGAACACCTCGGTGCCTTTCGGCCTGACAACACCTGACCAGCCGAACATTTCCTCGACGCGCTGGCGGACGGTAGCCGACCAGAAGCGCATGCTTTATTTCTTCGAATCGGCTTTGACACCCAATGTCTTCTGGATTGATCTCAAGGAAATCGACTTTTCGCCAGAGACCGGCAAGGTCAAGAAACTCGAACTCGGCGTCAATCAGACCAACACGTTCAATGGCGTCGTCAACGACAGTTTCAAGGAAAGCGAGCCCTTCAAGTTCCTCGGTCTCTGAGCTGGTTCTACAGTTTTTGCTGAACCAATCGCGCTCCGTTGCGTTAGTTATCCATAACCAACCCAGAACGGAGGACCAACCAATGGACTGGAATCGCGTTGAAGGAAACTGGAAACAGGCCAAGGGCAAGATCAAGGAACAGTGGGGTAAACTCACCGATGACGATCTCGACCAGATCAATGGCCGGCGCGAGCAGTTGGAAGGCAAAATCCGGGAACGCTACGGCATAGAAAAAGACCGCGTGCGTTCTGAACTGGATGATTGGTACAATCGCCAGACCCGCTTTCATAAAGCCGCATCCTTCAAGAGAAAGCCCTGCCCATTGGCAGGGCTTTTCAATTTTCACCGGCAGCCATCCACGCGCTGCAGAGAGGCGGAAAGCCCCATCAGGGAGAAGGTATAGCGGGTCTGCGTACCGCGTGCCGATGTTGCCTGCACATTGAGCGTTTTGCCCGCGCGCATTGCCCGCATCAGCTTCGCTTCGTCGGCAACATTTTCCGCCCGGGCGCGATTGCCCTCGCTGAAGAACGGAAAGCGCGCGCCATCCACCATCACATTGACCGAACTGTTGGCTTTCAGCTGATATCCCATCACCAATTGAGGGCTATACTGGCCATCCGCCTTGGAAATAATCACGAAATTATCGCCGTGCTGCACGCCGGTCGGCTGAAAATTGATCGGTACGGTCAAAGCATAGCATTTGTTACCCGCAAGCTCGGTGTTCTGGTAAACGCCCCAATCGCGGAATTCACCCAAATAACTCGTCTTCGCTGAAGCCGCGAGAGAGCTCGCCACCAACCCTGCCAATGCCAGCGCAACGGTGGTTGCATTTTTTCTCATCGCCCAAAACCTCCATTTTGTCGCCAGTTCACGTCACTTAAAAAATTGTTTCATTGCGTTACTATTTTCTTAACGAACTGCTAAAATTTGTTGAAAGTTTGCGATGGAAACCAAAAACACCGGTCTGTTGGAACAGACCGGATACCGCACAAGGTAACAGCTCAATGGAAATATCGCGCGTCGCGACAAAATTGATTGAAGGAGACATCGCAATCCCCAAGAAGCCCCCCTTGGACCTCCCGAAATATTTGGTCTGGTACCACATTGCCGTTTTGCCTGCATTGCACAGGATAACGCGGCACCCGACAGTTGCGAGTACAGTTAAATTCAAAAAGACCAAGAGGACATGCCGACCACATATATATGTAAATCGGCATGTCTCAATGTTACGCGTTGATTACATCTTTGGCAGCAAGACCTTATCAATTACATGAATAACGCCATTTGACTGCTTCACATCAGCAATTGTTACGTTCGCAACATTGCCATTCTCGTCGGTTAACGTAATCTTATCGCCGCTTTCCTTTGCCTTGAGAATACAGCCACCGACTGTCTTCACATCATGCGAGCCCTTGTCATCGGCAATCATCTTCTTGATGTTCTTTGACATCGCGTCCGCTGCAACGACGTGGCAAGTCAAAACCTTGGTTAGCTTTCCCTTGTTTTCGGGCTTAAGCGGTTCATCAACAGTGCCTTTTGGAAGTGCGGCAGACGCTTCGTTTGTTGGTGCGAACACTGTAAATGGCCCCTTACCTTCCAGCGTTTCCACAAGGTCTGCGGCCTTTACTGCTGCAACCAGTGTAGTGTGGCCTTTGGAGTTCATCGCATTTTCAACTATATTTTTGTTCGCATACATTGGCGAGCCGCCGACATTGGGGTTTTCGGCATAAGCGGATGTGGCAGCAACCAGCATTACAGTTGCTGCTGAAAGTGCACGGAACGTAAAGGGTTCATAGCCTGTCTCCTCCGAAAGCAAACAATTCTGGGAGATAACACCTGCCCAGAAGCTCCTGAAAAGGTAGCCAATGAGGAAGACGAGATTAGAAAGAGAAAAGTTTCAGGAGCCAAGCCAAACTTGTGGCACTTTACAATGGGCGCACAATACCACTAACCACGATTGGGCCAGATGGTACCCCGGTTGGAGACCCGCCAAATGGTTCAAGACTGACGGCGAGTGTCGTACCCGCTGTAATATCGTCGCGTAGTTCAAGCGGAATGGTAAGTTCCCCTTGTTTGCCCGGCTTAAAGATACCCAGCGAAACCGGGTTGCCTTTTGCAGTAGCAACCAAAGTTCAAGCGATTTCTCACCGCAAGCTCCAGCTGCAACAGGGATGACTTGAAGATATCCGCTGGCCGGATCATAGGAAGCGAGCGAATTCACACGTACGTCTGTTGCTGACAGTTCGGCAACCAGAGGACCGCTGTTCTTAGATGTTAGATTACCGCCGAAAGCGAAGTAATCGCTACACCGGCAGCGATTGTTGTTGCCAAAGAAACCCATCGCCAGAAGGTAACAGAACTCCATAACGACACAGTATGCCCTGCATCCTGTGTCGATCCAAACAATCGCTTCTCTATCTCTCCGAATATATTTTCATTCACTGGCAATTCTTGATAGTCGTCATTGAAATGCGAGAAACTGATCTGCCATCGCTCAACTAGTAACGCGAATTCTTTGTCATGAAGCATCCTTTGCTCTACTTGGCGACGCTTCTCATTTGACAAAACGCCGAGCACGTATTCACCAGCCAGCACGTCATCCTGACCGCGTTTGCCATGATTTTGCTCGCTTGATGTCATCGCTGCATGCACTCTCTCAGTTTCAATAGACTGCGTCGCAAACCAAGTGCGTACAGTATTCAAAGGCACTTGTAATTCCCGGGCGTGCTCAAGATAGCTGAGACCTTTCACATAAGCTGCCGAACCGCTTTCGCATGAACTTGATCGAGCTCTCGCATGCAATCATCTATCCGGCGTCCTTCGTCTCTTGCCAACACCTCCTTCTCGGGGCTTGGATTGACGTCGTCAGGCAGATCATGAACTTCGTCAAGATCCTCCGTAACAGGTTTCCTTGCTCGAATGACATCTATTGAATGATTGCGGGCGATGGTTGCCAACCAAGCTGAAGCCACGCTTTCATCAATCCCAAACGTACTCGAACGTTTCCAAATCTTGATATAGACGTCTTGAAGGGCTTCCTCTGCCTCCGATCTGTCTTTCAATATACGAAGGCAAATCGCGAATAGTTTCGGGCTAGTATCCTTATAAAGTGAGGCGAAAGCGTCTTTGTCACCCAAAGCCACTTTGCTAATCAGAACGGATGTTTCATCTGTCTGTTTCAACGAAATTAGTGCTTCTCATACGAATCTGCGGGATCAGCGAAAACGATTATTCGGCATCCGTATCAGTCCAGCATAATACTCTTTTAAAGGAGCTTGAATATGCTCAATCATATGCAAACACTAATTGCTGTAAATATCAACTTGAATAGCCGCTTTACTTGTACCAACTGGACATGGTTCGGCTGAGCCTCGTTTAGAGTTGCAAACGAGCGCACAGAACGGCGAACTCTCCAAAGATAAGCCAAATAAATTACTGAGGGAGAAAAATGGTGGGCCCGGAGGGACTCGAACCCCAACCAAGCGGTTATGAGCCGCCGGCTCTAACCAATTGAGCTACAGGCCCCACGCAACGTTGACCTACCCTAAAGAAAGCCGAGATACAAGCTGTCAAATGCATCAGTTGCCCTAATGCGCACATATTCAGTTGCGATGCATACAACCTAGAGCATTTCTAGCAAAAGTGCGAAGCGGTTTTGCGTAGGATAATGCGACGAAACAAATAGTTAGAGCGGTTCCAGCGACTCCGCTTTAACTGGAACCGGTCTAAAACCACGGTATTTCTGATTTGAACCAGAAGTTGTAATTAGCACGCAATTCGAATCTGATATCGTCGGCTTTATACATAAGAGGGAACTTAAGAAATAAGCGATTTCAAAGGCAAAGTGGCCAGCCGCTCCGGTGCAACCAGCTTTGCCAGAGCTGCCTCAACTTTCTCTACAGGAGATTTTATGAACAACCGCGCTACCACTCTTCTTGCAACCTCCTTTTCTGCAATCATGCTCGCAGGCGCGCTGACGCTGCCAGCTCTGGCACAGGAGAATCAGATGACGAAGCAGCCTGCGCGTATCGCCGTCACTGGCGAAGGCACCATGACCGCCTCGCCCGATATGGCCATCCTCAATCTCTCCGTACTGCGCGAGGCGAAGACCGCTCGCGAAGCTATGACCGCCAACAACGAAGCCATGGCGAAAGTACTCGAAGCCATGAAGAAAGCCGGCATTGAAGATCGCGATCTTCAGACCGGCGGCATCAACATCCAGCCACGCTACGTCTATCCGGACGACAAGAATGGTCTGAAAGAACCAAGCATCACCGGCTATACGGTTTCGAACAGCCTGACTGTACGCGTGCGCGATCTGGCCAAGGTCGGCAATGTGCTTGATGAATCCGTCACGCTCGGCGTCAATCAGGGTGGCGATCTGAGTTTCGTCAACGACAATCCGGCAGCCACGATCAATGAAGCGCGCAAGCGTGCCGTTTGCCGACGCCATCGCCAAGGCAAAGACCCTTGCCGATGCTGCCGGTGTAGGCATTGGCCGCGTTGTCGAGATCAACGAGCAGAGCCGCCCACCCATGCCGATGCCAATCGCTCGTGCTCAGTATAAGACCATGGCCGCAGCAGCGCCGGAAGATGCCGTGCCCGTCGCGGCTGGCGAGAACAGCTATAACGTCTCGGTCAATGTCGTTTTCGAAATCAAGGAATAACGGCAATCCAATTTGGCAATTGCGAAGGGGCGCTCCAGCGCCCCTTTTCTTTACCCGCCACAAAGAAAAGCCCCGGCCTGATTTACTCAGGCCGGGGCTTTTGAAACTTAAGCCGTGCGTCTTAGCGAATGATCGGGCAGCCGCGTACATTTGCGAACACGACACCGGCAGGGCGACCATGACGGAAGCCACGAACCTGAACCGACTTGCCGCGATAGACGACACGCGCATTGCGGATGCCCATGCGGTTAGACTTCATCTTGGCGCCTTCGATGGAGCAGGCACGGCCACGATAAGCTGGACGGCCATGGTGGTAGCCTCGGTAATCGATATTCACGATGGCAGAGCTTGCCGACGTGCTGATGGCTGGAGCGACAACCGTCGAGGCAGCGCTGGCGGAAGCTGCCGTCGTGAAGATGGCGGCAACACCAAGAGCAGCGGTTACGACGAACGACTTGAGCGAAATAGCAGACATCTTTGAACCTCTTCGATTTGTTTTCAGGTCTTGCCTGAGGCACCCGAGAAGTAGCGCCCTATAGATGAACAGAATGAAAAACCAACGTTCATGTGCCGTTCAGCTTCATATGAAGTAGAAGGAATGCCTGCGCACTGCTTTTATAAACTAAATAAATTCAATGCGTTACAAGGAAGCAAGGCCCATACTGCGATATTTGAAGCACAGATTAAATTTACGCAATGTTTGAAAAACGCAAACGAGCCATCAGCGGTGGCTCGGCATCACCATATGATCGAGATAATCGTCGTCATCTTCCAGATCGTGATCGAAAGCCGTCACCTTGCCGCGAACGGAAATACCTGCCTCGTGCACCGTTTCGGGTGAACCCGAAACAAGCGGATGCCACCAATAGAGATCCGAACCTTCTGCAACCAGACGGTAGGCGCACGTCACAGGCAGCCAGTCCACCTCGTCAACGATTTCCGGCGTCAGAAAAACGCAGTCCGGCACCGTCTTCTTGCGGTTCGGATAATCACGGCACTGGCAGCTGTCCGGGTTGAGCAGCGTGCAGGCAACGCTGGTCCAGTAAATCTCGTTTGTGTCGTCATCCTGCAATTTATGCAGGCAGCATTGGCCGCAACCGTCACACAGGCTCTCCCACTCGCTGCGGGTGAGCTGGTTCAAGGTCTTGGTGCGCCAGAATGGTTTGTCGTTCATGATGCAGCGTATAATGGAATTATGTCCGGAATGGCGTGGACAAATCGCCGCCATTTCAGAACACTTGATATCCGATCCTTATCGGGTTATTAGACCCGCGTCATCATCATGACCGTAAGCGTCTTACGTTAGGCAACGCATCAATCTCGCCGGGAACGGCAATTCGCATTGATGTTTCGTTGCGCCTTCCCCGCATAATATTCAGGAATACACATGTCTCAGTTTGAATGCGCACGCCGCAGGAAGCTGCCTGCACGCTATGCATCTATTGTGATGCCGTTCATCCTATCGATCATGATGACATTCATCGTGTCGTTGATTGCAACCGCCAAGAGCCTTGGCATTGCCCATCCCAATCTCGCATCCAGCTGGATGACGGCACGGGCCCTTTCGTGGGTGGTCGCCTTTCCGGTTCTCCTCGCCATTCTGCCCATCGTGCGCAGAATGGTCGCCATGATGTGCGACCCGCACTAACCTCTAAACAGCAAAAGCCGCGCATCTTGATGCGCGGCTTTTTCAATTCTCTTGCAGGCGGCTCAGCGGAAAATAGCTTCACCCTGTTCATCCACGATCTGCCGTCCCTTATTCAGCGAAATGCTGGCGGCATCTTCGATGCCGGGGCAACGGTCGGCACGAACGAAGCGATATTCCTTCACTTCGCCATCGATCGTCTTGGAAATGACGCCGCAGACCTGATACTGCCCGCCCTCGCTATAGGGCGTGGCAATGATCAGAAAGTCCTTGTGTTCAAGGCGACCAGCCTCTTTCGGCTCTGCCGGTGTCTCGGAGGCCGAGCCTCCACCGAAAAAAGACGCTTCAAAAAGACATATCGCCTCCCCTTCCCGTATGTGTTTGTTCAGCTTAGCTATCCGGGAACGAACGCAGCTTACGTGAACGGCTCGGATGCTTCAGCTTGCGCAGCGCCTTGGCTTCGATCTGACGGATACGTTCGCGGGTAACCGAGAACTGCTGGCCGACTTCTTCCAGCGTGTGATCGGTGTTCATGCCGATGCCGAAACGCATACGCAGAACACGTTCTTCACGCGGCGTCAGCGAAGCCAGAACACGGGTCGTCGTATCGCGCAGATTGGCCTGAATCGCTGCATCGATTGGCAGAAGCGCGTTCTTGTCCTCGATGAAATCGCCCAGATGTGAATCTTCCTCGTCGCCAACCGGCGTTTCGAGCGAGATCGGCTCCTTGGCGATCTTCAGCACCTTGCGCACTTTTTCGAGCGGCATGGCGAGCTTTTCAGCCAGTTCTTCCGGCGTCGGCTCACGACCGATTTCATGCAGCATCTGGCGCGATGTACGAACGATCTTGTTGATCGTTTCGATCATATGCACCGGAATACGGATAGTGCGCGCCTGATCGGCAATCGAACGGGTGATTGCCTGACGAATCCACCATGTCGCATAGGTCGAGAACTTGTAACCGCGGCGATATTCGAACTTGTCGACCGCCTTCATCAGACCGATATTGCCTTCCTGAATGAGATCGAGGAACTGCAGACCACGGTTCGTGTACTTCTTGGCAATCGAGATGACGAGACGAAGGTTGGCTTCCACCATTTCCTTCTTGGCGATAGTTGCTTCGCGTTCGCCCTTCTGCACCTGATTGACGATACGGCGGAATTCGCCGATGGAGATCGCGGTTTCGGTCGCCAGCATCTGGATTTCCGAACGCAGACGGTCGATGGCGCGCTCTTCCTTGGCTGCAAATTCCTTCCAGCCACGGGCTGAAAGCGTGCTCACGCGCTCTACCCATTTCGGGTCCAGCTCATGGCCCTGATATTCCTTCAGGAATTCCTCACGACGCACACCGAAGGATTCTGCCAGACGCAGCAGCTTGCCTTCGTTCTGCACCAGACGCTTGTTGATGTCGTAAAGCTGTTCGACAAGCTGTTCGATACGGTTCTGGTTCAGCGACAGCGACTTCACTGCCTTGATGAGCTGATCCTTCAGTTCCTTGTAGCGACGCTCGGCTCGACGACAGTTCGCCAGTCGCGGCCAGACGGCCCTCGACCTGCTGGTCCTGCAGCTTGCGCAGCTTCTTGTAGGTATCGGCGATGAGGTCGAGCGTTTCCATGACCTGTGGACGCAGTTCGGCTTCCATGGCCGCCAGCGACAGGTTGGCTTCGTCTTCGTCCTCTTCCTCTTCTTCCGTGGGTATGTCGCCGCCGACATTGGTAATGTCGTCGTCGTCACGGCGACGCTGAGGCTTGTCGTCACGCGGCTTTTCCTCTTCCACGCGCTCGATCACTGGAGCCTGTTTGGCTTCCGGACCGGCATAGGTGGTTTCGAGGTCGATAATTTCGCGCAGCAGAATGTTGGAATCGTTCAGCTGGTCGCGCCAGATGATGATCGCCCGGAAGGTCAGCGGGCTTTCGCAAAGCCCGGCGATCATCGTTTCACGACCGGCCTCGATGCGCTTTGCAATCGCGATTTCGCCTTCGCGTGACAGAAGCTCGACGGACCCCATTTCGCGCAGATACATGCGCACCGGATCGTCGGTACGGTCGGTCGGCTCTTTCTTGGTCGTGGTGGTGGCAACAGCCGTGCCGCCGGACTCAACCAGATCGCCGCCCTCTTCCGAGTCATCGTCGTTGTTTTCTTCGCGGTCGTTGTCCTGCTCGTCATCTTCAACGACGTTGATGCCCATATCGGAAAGCATCGACATCGTGTCTTCGATCTGCTCGGATGTCACTTCCTCGGAAGGCAGCACGGCATTCAGCTCGTCCATAGTGACGTAGCCGCGCTTCTTCGCGAGTTTGATCATCTTCTTGACAGCATCGTCAGAAAGGTCGAGAAGCGGACCGTCGGCAGCACCTTCGCGCTCGACTTCGGCTTCTTCGTTTTCCTTAACCTTCGTTGCCATATGTTCTTCTCCGGGCGACCCCGGTCGCTTCTAAGATATATAGAGTTCTCGGACAGTTTTGCGAGGCTGCAATCCGTCAGTTGATTCTGCGAGTAGCCGATTTCCTGTTAATGGCGGATTAACCTTGCCATCGGTATCGGGCTTCTTCATCTCCGATTTCTTGTGGGCAGATCAGGCGGTCAACCAGACAACGCCACTTTCCGGGCCACTTTTCCGGCCCAAATCCGGCTTGCTGCCTTGCAGCATCGGATATCACCGGTTTCTGTTCTTTTCCTTGTTCGAACTGTCGTGATTCCGTCATTTACGCCACACGTCAAGAGCGACTCACATGATTCGGGCTTAAAAGCGAATCATTTGTTGTCGCGACCTCTTCGTTGGCCAGATAGAGCACGTTTTCCGGATCGCAACCCCGCATTTCCGGCTGTTCTCGCAGAACTGATTCGGAAATCCGAATCAGAAACCGCCGGGTGGGCGCCCCGAAGACAGTCCAAAACCGTCGATCAGAGCTTCAGTCGCATCAGCTTTCAAAATCTGATTTTGTATATCTCTGAGACGTGCAAACAATTCGCCCGTCTCGTCTGTTTCAAGTGCGGCCTCAACGGCCCGCAGCTCCTTATGTAGTGTGCGCGCACGCTGATGCAAGTGAAGCGCCTGACGAAGGGCTTCGCGTGCGTCGTCTTCTGCGGCCAGAGCCGTCGCAGTCCAGAGTTTCGCACCCTTCACCACGAGTTCGAGCATTTCAATCTGCTCGCCATGACCGGCATTGACCAGTGCGTGCCGCATGGCGTGGCCATCTTCCATGTGGCCGGCAGCCAGCACATCCAGCATGGCCAGATGCAGCGACTTGAGTGCCTCATGTCCCAGATCGAGTGCCGCCAGCGTCTCGAAATCCTCTTCAATCAGCCGTGGGTGATTGAGAAGCGTCAGCACGATGGCAGTTTCGCGCAAGGGGCATGTGATCCAGCGCCCGGCCTGCCGCCCTTTACCAGCGTGGAGCGCACCAGACTGTCGGAAATCGCAAGGCGGCCATTGCCGCCCGCCGGTCCGCCGCGTCCCCGTCCGCCATCATTCCTGCGGTTGAAAGACGAATTGCGCTGTCCGCCGCCTTGATACCCCTGACGCCCCCGCCAAAAAGGCTTGTGCCCGGTCGCGCATATCCTGACTGTAGTGGCGCCGGATATCCTCATTCGCGATGCGGCTGGTAATTTCACGCAGCCGCGCCTCCAGTTCGGCGCGGCGTTCCGGCGTATCGAACACACCGCCCGTCGTTTCCCGCGTCCCACACCATATCGACCAGCGGTCTGGCGTCGCGCAGGACCGCATGAAATGCGGCTGGGCCTTCCGCCTTGACCAGATCGTCCGGGTCCTGCCCTTCCGGCAATAGTGCAAAGCGCAGCGATTTGCCGGGCTGCAAGGCAGGCAATCCAAGATCGACAGCGCGATAGGCGGCGCGAAGCCCCGCCCCGTCACCATCGAAGCACAGAACGGGTTCAGGGCTGATGCGCCAGAGAAGTTCGAGCTGTTCTTCCGTCAGCGCCGTACCGAGCGGAGCCACCACCTGATGGATACCCGCCTGCGCAAGCGCGATCACATCCATATAGCCTTCAACAGCGATGATGGATTTGGCCGGTTCTCCAGCTTGCGGCTGGCAGGCCTTGCGCGCCCGCAATCCGTTATAGAGAACCCGCCCCTTGTGAAAGAGTTCGGTTTCCGGCGAGTTCAGATATTTGGCCGGAGCATCCGCAGAAAGCGCACGCCCGCCGAAAGCAATGATCCGCCCGCGCAAATCCTCGATCGGGAACATGACGCGATCGCGAAAACGGTCGTAGGAAACGGCAATCCCTCGCCGTGCACAACAAGGCCGCACGCCTCGATCTGCTCGCGCGACACGCCTTTGCCAGCCAGAAACTCCTTCAAGGCATTGCGCGACTCTGGCGCATAGCCAATGCGGAACGACTGCTGCGTTGCGGTCGAAAGTCCGCGATCCCGCAGATAGGCGCGCGTGCCTTGGCTCCAACGGCGCTTTGCAGCTGGTTTTCGAAGAACTGCGCAGCCAGCTCCATGACATCATAAAGCGTTGCGCGCTGCGCCTCGCGCTTTTCCATTTCCGGATCGCGCGCAGGCATCGGAACGCCTGCCATATCGGCTACACGCTCCACTGCTTCGGGGAAACTCAGTCCTTCAAGATCGGTCAGAAACTTGAAGTGATCACCGGTCACGCCGCAGCCGAAACAATGATAGCGACCCTTGCGATCTTCGCAGTGAAAGCTTGGCGTCTTCTCGCCATGGAACGGACAACAGGCCCAGAAATCACCCTTCGGAGGATTACTCTTCTTGCGGTCGAACGAAGCGCGCGTTCCTATCAGCGTCGAGATCGGGACGCGGTCTCTGATCTCATCGAGAAAGGAGGGCGGAAAACGCATTACAGATTTCACTTTCAGTTCGTTCGGGCAGTTCGTTCAGACAGCGGAGGTGTATTCCTTAGAGTATATAGGCGTGCCCGTTCTGACAGTCCATCGTGCAGGCATGTCCCTCCCCGCTAATCACATGTCGCTACCAAACAAGCCCACTGTCACAAAACTGTCATATATCCGTCATGACGCTGCGGGAATGGATTGCTTTTAATTGCGAACAAGCCCATATCTCTTGAAGAATTGATTAGCCGGAACATATTTTTTCTTCATTTGTTGCGTTAGCTTAATCACAGATGTCAACCTCCAACCCGAAGGGATTTTGCCGTGAATGGTTCTTTGGTCCTTTTGCATCTGGCCGGTGCAGTTGCGCTCCTGCTTTGGGCGACACGCATGGTTCGGACCGGGGTGGAGCGTGCCTATGGCGACCGGCTGCGCAGACGCTTGCGCAACCAGATGCAGAACCCGCTGCTTTCCGTCGCCTTCGGCCTTGCCCCTTGCCATCGCCCTGCAGAGCTCGACAGCGGTTACGCTTCTCGTCGGTTCATTTGTCGGTTCAGGTTTTGTCAGCGGCATCGCAGGCCTCATGGCCGTGCGCGGCGGTGAGCTTGGCTCCGCCCTCGTCGTCAAGATCCTGAGCTACGATCTCACGCTTCTGGTACCGCTCTGCCTTGTCATCGGCACCGGCATCTTCATGACCACCGAGCGTCGTGACTGGCGGCAGATCGGACGCATTCTGGTCGGTATCGGCCTTCTCATCATGTCGCTGGAAATGACTGGGCAAGCTACCGAGCCGCTGCGGCAAAGCGAGCTTCTGCCGGTCATCGTCGACTATCTGTCGGGCGACCCGATCACGGCCTATCTGCTCGCAGCCCTCATGACATGGCTGTTTCATTCCAGCGTTGCCGCCGTCATCCTGCTGACCACCTTTGCCTCGCGCGGGCTGATCCATCCAGAGCTCGCTGTGGTGATGGTTCTCGGCGTCAATCTGGGGTCTTCGATCATCGCCCCGATCCTGACCCGGCATGCGCCACCTGAAACCCGTGTCGTTCCACTCGGCAATCTTTTGATGCGCGGCGCCGGGTCACTCATCATGCTCGTGCTTTACCAGACCTTCAAACCGTCGGTCGCCTTTCTCGGCACCGATCCGGTTTCGCAGGTGGTCAATGCGCATATCCTGTTCAATGTCATCGTGATGATTGCCGGTATTCCGCTTTCCGGCCTCGTGCTGCGCGCAACCGAGGCTCTGGTCAATCTCAATGCGGACAAGGGCAGCCCGGCTTCGCAGCAACCCATCGAGATCGAGCAATATAGCGCGCTCGACACTGCCGTGCTCGACCGGCCCTCGCAGGCGCTTGCCAATGCAACCCGCGAAGTGGTCGGCGTCTGCGACACGATCGAAGTCATGCTGCGGCGGGTCATGGAGCTATATGAGAAGCCCGATCAGGTGCGGATCGATGAACTTGAAGCCCTTGATGACCGCGTGGACAAGCGCCATGCCGCCATCAAGCTCTATCTGACCGGGCTTGCAACCCATGAGCTGAGTGATTTCGAAGTCGCTGCGCATGCAGGAATTGCTGGGCGCATGTGTGAAGCTTGAGCAGGTCGGCGACATCATCGTGCGCAACATGCTGGCGCATGTTCAAAAGAAGATGGATCACAAGCTGGAATTCACCGAAGAAGGCTGGAAGGAACTCAGCCATTTCCACGCCATGGTTCTGGCCAATGCGCACATGGCGTTCAATGTGATCGTCTCACGCGATGGCCGTACGGCCCGTCAGCTAGTGCAGGAAAAGGACCAGCTGCGTGAACTGGAAAAGCAGACCAGCATGCGCCATTTCAGCCGACTGCGCGAAGGCGCCACCCGCAGCATCGAGACCAGCAGCATCCATCTCGACACGATCCGCGACCTCAAGCAGATCAACTCGCTTCTCGCCTCAATGGCCTATCCCGTCCTCGAAGAACAGGGCCTCCTCAGCGATACGCGCCTGAAAGCCGTCAAGCAGGGCTGAAATCAGACCATGTGGCAGCGGGCACACACCTGCAGCCGCAAGACATTGAATATCAAAAGGAAATATCCGCAGCAGGGCGAACCCGCACACGGGCACTTCCAGCCTTGAAACCATTCAGCGTCTCATTGTGGTGGGCAATGATATCCGCAAATTGCAGGCTGGCAGTGTCGCCCGTCGTGTGTGCGTCCCCGATCAGTGTGACGTCATAGCCAAGAGAAACAGCGCGCCGGACGGTCGTGTCGATGCAATATTGCGTCTGGCAACCGCCAATAACAAGATGCGAGACATCCTGCCTTCGCAAAAGGGCCTGAAGACCCGTCTCATGGAAAAGAGTCGCAGCTGCGCTTCTCAACGAGGATATCTCTCGGATTTAAAGCAAGTTCCTCGCGGATTTCCCAACCGGCTATGCCTTTTTCAAGCTCGTCGCCCGGACCGCCATCGTGCTGCACCATGATGACCGGAATTCCAGCCTGATGCGCTTTCTCCCGCAGATGACGCAGTCTGATGACAACCTCATCAAGGGCACGGTCGATAATGGGCTGCCGTTCCAGCGTGCCCGTTCCGGCCACGATGTCGTTTTGAACGTCTATGACAAGCAAAGCTGTTTTCATCGGTTCACACCCGGTATCGATTGACCTTTGCTATGCATAGCACAAAAAAAAGCCCCCGCCAGAGCGGGGGCTGAGGCACAAAGCAAAAGGCGCTTATGCCTCACGCTTTCACTGCAGAAGCGATTTCACGATGGCGCTGGCCTTGGTGAAATCCATCTTGCCTGCATAGCGCTCTTTAAGAACAGCCATGCACTTGCCCATGTCGCGCAGACCTTGAGCACCGATTTCGGCAATCACATCCGCACAGGCCTGCTTGACCTCATCCTCGCTCATCTGCTGCGGCAGAAACTCGGAAATGATCGTGATTTCCTCGCGCTCGGCTTCAGCGAGCTCAAGACGGCTGCCTTCTTCATAGATCCGGGCGGATTCTTCGCGCTGCTTGACCATCTTGCCGAGAATACCCAGCAATTCTTCATCCCCGACCGGGTCCTTGCCAGCAGTACGGTTGGCGATATCTCGGTCCTTTACCGCAGCCGGGATCAAGCGCAGCGTCGACATGCGACGCTTCTCCTGTGCTTTCAGCGCGGTCGTGAGGGCCCGGAAATCTCTCGGCGAAGCATAACGTCTCTCCTGACGGTGTAAGTTCTTTGTTGTTCGTTTCCTGCATCTATACAGCAAGCGAATAGAATCGCCGAGCTGTCCGAACCACCTTCCCGAGAAATAATAATACGACGATTATCGTCATTATTTCAGGAAAGCATGGCCTCGGACGATTGACCCGGCGTCCAAGTTTCTCTATTGCTCAAGGCTTAGCAGGACATCGGCACGTGCTCGCGGCGGGAGGTTTAAAATCCCCGCTGCCTTTTGACGCATATATGACCCTTGACGCTTCATCTTTCAAGCCACCCTTCCGGTGGCCGTTGGAACACGAACGCGTGCCGCATAAAGCATACCGCCCAAAAGTGGGAACCGGTTTTGGGACAACGGCATGCATGGAAACAAACAGTTAGAGCGTCGATTTGATTCCATCAGTTCGACGCTCTAGCTGGCAACGAAATAACAGCACACGCTGGCGCGCGGCTAACAATCAGGAGTGCAGACCATGACAGAAACCACACCGAAAACAGCACCACGGACTGTTGAGAAGCGAACCGCCATCCTCGTACTTGCGGACGGAACCGTGATCGAAGGCAAAGGCCTCGGTGCAATCGGTGCGATTGAAGCCGAGGTCGTGTTCAACACGGCGCTGACCGGTTACGAAGAAATCCTGACCGACCCGTCTTATGCCGGTCAGATCGTAACCTTCACCTTCCCGCACATCGGTAATGTCGGCACCAATGCCGAAGACGTTGAAGACCTGACGCCGGCCAATCGCCACGGCGCAGTCGGCGCGATCTTCAAGGCTGACATCACGTCACCATCGAATTTCCGCGCAACGGAAGATCTGGATGCGTGGCTGAAGCACCGCGGCGTCATTGCGCTGGCCGGTATCGATACGCGCGCGTTGACCTCGCTCATCCGCGAGCGCGGCGCACAGAACGCAGTCATTGCTCATGATCCGAGCGGCAAGTTCGACCTCGAAGCACTCAAAGCACGCGCCGCCGCATGGAGCGGTCTTGAAAATCTCGATCTCGCCAAGGACGTCACGGTTGGCCAGAGCCTCACATGGAAAGAAACTCCATGGACGCTCGCAGACGGCTATGGCGAACAGGACGCCCCGGAATATCACGTGGTGGCGCTCGATTTCGGCGTGAAGCGTAACATTCTGCGCCTGCTCACCGGCCTCGGCGCAAAGGTCACCGTGCTGCCTGCAACGGCAACGGCTGAGGACGTTCTGGCCCACAACCCGGATGGTGTCTTCCTGTCCAACGGTCCCGGCGATCCGGCAGCGACCGGCGCGTATGCCGTTCCAACCATTAAGAAGCTTGTCGAAACCGACCTTCCGGTCTTCGGCATCTGCCTCGGTCACCAGATGCTGGCGCTCGCACTTGGCGGACGCACCGAGAAAATGCATCAGGGCCATCACGGCGCCAACCATCCGGTGAAGGACTACACGACCGGCAAGGTCGAGATCGTATCGATGAACCACGGCTTCGCGGTCGATTCAGACTCGCTGCCGGAAAATGTCGAGGAAACCCATGTGTCGCTCTTCGACGGCACCAATTGCGGCCTGCGCGTCGTCGGCAAGCCGGTATTCTCGGTGCAGCACCATCCGGAAGCATCGCCCGGCCCGCAGGATTCGCACTATCTGTTCCGCCGCTTCATCAACCTGATCCGCGAAAAGAAGGGCGAAACGCCGCTTCCGGAACGCGAACAGGCGGCTTAAGCCTTCCGCATGAGTTATCAAAGTAAAAGGTCGGAGTGAAAACTCCGGCCTTTTCATTTTCCGTATCGATCAAACCTCTGAGGGCTTGGCCGAGGGCGTTGGACGCACCCGCGCCACCACGATGACCAGCGCCAGAAAAACCAGTCCGGCTCCAATGGCATAGGGCATTCCAGCGAAGACGAACGGCGCATTCATGCCGGTGAACACGGCGAAAAGCTGCGTGAAGATGAGCGGGCCGATGATGGTCGTAATGCTCGACACGCTTGTCAGTGCACCCTGCAATTCTCCTTGCGCGGAAGGCGGAACCTTGCCTGCCGCAATACTGCGCAGCGGCGGATCGGCCAGACCTTCCAGCGCCGTCAGGAAGATGACGGCATAAACCATCCAGCCTTCCCATGCGATGGCGTATCCGATCATGCCAAGACAGGAAAACAGCACGCCCGTGATCGCCGTGCGCCGCTCGCCAAGCACCGGCAAGACCCTTGGCAGGACAAGCGCCATCACGAACGCCGCGCCGATACCGAAAAGCCCCAGCGACAGACCTATCTGAGCTTCGCTCCAGTTATAGCGATAAGCACCGACGAAGGCCCAGACGGACGGATAGACGGCATGAGCCAGCCAGAACAGGAAGAAGACCAGCACCACCCAGCCGATGCCGGGATAGTTTCGCATCTGCTTGAGCGCACCCAGCGGATTGGCGCGGGCGATCTGGAAGGTGCGCCGGTTTTCACGCGTCAACGTCTCCGGTAACAGGAAATAGGCGAGGATGAAGTTGATGAAAGACAGGAACGCCGCTCCGTAGAACGGAACGCGCGGACCGAACTCCCCAGCAAACCGCCCAGCACCGGACCGAGTGCAAAACCGACACCGAAAGCAATGCCGATCAGGCCGAAATTGCGCGCACGATTGCTGTCATCGCTGACATCGGCAATGTAGGCGGATGCCGTCGCGAAGCTTGCTCCGCTGATGCCTGCCAGCACACGACCGATAAACAGCATCCAATAGGTGGTTGCGAGCGCACAGATCAGATTGTCGAGCGCGAAGGTGAAAATCGAGGCGAGCAACACCGGGCGGCGCCCGAAACGGTCGCTCAGATTGCCGATCATCGGCGCGAACAGGAACTGCATTCCGGCATAGACCAGCAAAAGCCAGCCACCATCGACGGCTGCAGTGCTGATATCCGCGCCGGTCAGCTCTTCGAGAAAAGTCGGCAGAACCGGCATGATGATCGCAATGCCGATAATGTCGAGGAACAGTGTCATAAAGACGAGTAACAAGCCCCGCCGTACAAACTGGGGATCATGCATGGGACACCTGAAATATGCTCCACGACGGAAAAGGTGGAACATTCATAAATTGTGTTGATTGGAGAACTCGCGCGCCATCGCCGCTCAAAATTGAGCGTCACGCTTGCAAATCGGAAAAAGGCCGCGCCGGTGCGAATGCATTTATCCGGAAAATTATTTCACGACAAGGCGAATATTGCAGGCTTTCGACAAAAGAACCGGCGTTTTTTTTCCTCCACAAAGAAAAAGGCGGTCGAAACCGCCTTTTTCTAAAAGTATCAGAACGACTTTAAACATCACCGCTGAATGTATCGCAGGATTCCAGCTTGCCGCTATCGAAGCCGCGCTGGAACCACTTGGCGCGCTGGGCGGATGTGCCATGATTGAAGCTTTCCGGAACAACATAACCCTGACTACGGCGCTGTAGCGTGTCATCACCGATCTGGTGTGCCGCATTCAGAGCTTCTTCAAGGTCACCTGCTTCCAGAATACCCTTCTGCTCCGTGTAGTAACCCCATACACCGGCGAAGCAATCGGCCTGAAGCTCAACACGAACCGACATCTGGTTGGCCTGCGCTTCGCTCATCTGCTGACGCATCTGGTTGAACTTGGGCAGAATGCCAAGCAGGTTCTGGATATGGTGCCCGACCTCATGCGCAAGGACATAGGCCTGTGCGAAATCGCCGGAAGCGCCAAAACGATTTGCCAGTTCCTTATAGAAACTCAGATCGATGTAGAGCTTGCGATCACCGGGCAATAAAACGGTCCAGATGCTGCGGAAGCAAAGCCGCAGGCCGAACGAACCTGTCCGGAAAAGAGCACCATGGTCGGCGGCGTGTAGGTCTGGCCGCGTGACTTGAAAATGCCGCTCCAGACGTCTTCCGTCTCAGCCAGCACGGTGCGGGCGAACTGCGTTGTCTCATCATTGGCAACCGCGCCCCCTCGGCAGCGGTCCGTCCGGATTGACCGGCCTGCTGAGTTACGCTCGGCCCCATGCTGCCATCGCCGAACAGGATCGGCAGCGGATCGATACCAACCGCACGCAGCACGAAGAACATCACCACCAGAATGAGAATACCGGAAATGCCGCCGCCGCGAACGATTCGAAAGCCGGGACCGCCAAGGCCCCCGCCGCGACCGAAGCCGCCACCTATGCCACCGCCCTGCGCCCCGCGCTGATCTTCCACATTGTCACTTTGCCTACGGCCTTGCCAGCGCATTGACCAACTCCCTACACCGTGCCGCTCTCGACGAAGCAGCACCAAACTATACATGTAATTGTCGCATAAAGAGTTGGCACGGCAACATAAAAAGTAAATGGCAGTGTCAATCACAAACGAAGACTCTTTCGCAATAGCTTGGACAATAGAAATCCCTTTCTGCTTCGATAGACAAAACCTGTCAAAACAAGCATCAATGGAAGGGATCCTAGAAAAATTGACGGCTTCCTTCACAATGTCACAAATTGAAGGCGAAGCCCCCACAATCTATACGCTAGTAATTGCGGAAATGCGCGGCATTCGCTAAAGCATGCTCTGTCAATGGGGGCATAGACGATGCAGAATCGAAAACAGCTTTATTCGATCCAGATATTGCGCGGTCTTGCGGCAACGGCCGTGCTGATCGCCCATACGATCGAGCATCCGCGCGCAGAAACAAACAATGCCATCACAATGCTGGGTGTTTTCGGCGTTCAACTGTTCTTCGTCATCAGCGGTTTCATCATCGCCTATGTCAATGCCGATGGCCCGTTCAGGCCCGGTGACTTTCTGCTGCGCCGCGTTTTCCGCATCGTGCCGCTTTACTGGCTCTGCACGATCACGGTTTTCATCTGCGCTCTCTATCTGCCGTCACTGTTCAAGACGACGGTTCCGGATGTGGGCTATTTCATCAAATCGCTGTTCTTCATACCCGCCGCCGCCACACCGGGTGACCCAAGCGATTGGCGCCCGATCTTCAAACTCGGCTGGTCGCTGAACTACGAATTGTTCTTCTATCTTGTGTTCGCCTTGTTCTGGTGGTGCAAAAATGCCTTACAGCGCACGATCTTGCTGACCGGTATCTTCGGCGCATGTGTCATCGGAAGCTTCTTCGTCGAACCATCGGCGAGCATCGCTGCATTCTATCTTCACAAGAACCTGCTGACATTCATGTGCGGCATGTGGCTGGCCGAAGCGGAAAAGCATCGTCTGTGGGAAAAATTGTCCCCGGTCGCGCTGGCCGGAATTGGCATCCTCGCCATAGCGGCGCTTTACGGCACCTTCTCCACCCCACTGGTCGCATTCAACAACTTCTTCACTTATCTCATCATGTGCGGTGCGGCTGTTTTACTGGTTACCGGTGCATTGGGCATCGAGCGCTGGCTCGGCGACCTGCGAGACAATTTCTTTGTCGATCTCGGGGCGACTTCCTATTCGCTCTACCTGACACATATGTTCGTGGTCGGTTTTGGCTGGGCGGTGATGCGGAAGCTGAACGTCGGCCCCACACTTGAGATCGCCGGCATGGCTGCCATCGTGATTGGTGCGATCATCGCAGCAAAGATTTCCTATCGCTTGATCGAACTACCGTCGAACAGGCTCGGCCATATGCTCACAAAGCGCAACAAACCATCGCTGAAGGTCGCTCAGGCAGAAGCCTGAACGGCCCGCGAGCACTGTGTTTCGGTCATAACATCGACAGAGAAAGTATGAGGCGGGCAAGAATTTTCGTGAATGCCCGCACTTTCTTTGAAATAAAACGATTTGTGGGGTTCCGCTTTCGGAATCGATTGCCTATAAGGCCCGCTTAGCCCACAGAATTCATACGCTGCCAACCCGCCGGAAAACCGTGCGGGCTTTTCTGGCAGGCTAAGCAGCATGTCTCTCGAAAGTGGGAAGCGGTTTCGAGACAAAGACATGCGTAAAACAAGAGCATGATCCCGAAAAATGGGAACCGGTTTTCGGACAAGATCATGCGCGCGAAGAAGATAGGACGAGCGCCCATGCCGAAACGTACAGATATCAAATCGATCCTGATTATCGGCGCGGGCCCCATTGTCATCGGCGGGCTTGTGAATTCGACTATTCGGGCACGCAGGCCTGTAAGGCGTTGAAAGAGGAAGGCTACCGCATCATCCTCGTCAACTCCAATCCGGCCACGATCATGACCGATCCCGATCTGGCGGATGCAACCTATATCGAACCGATCACGCCGGAAGTGGTCGCCAAGATCATCGCCAAGGAACGCCCGGACGCGTTGCTGCCGACCATGGGCGGCCAGACCGCGCTGAACACCGCATTGTCGCTCCGCCGCATGGGCGTTCTTGAGCGCTACAATGTCGAGATGATCGGCGCCAATGCGGAAGCCATCGACAAGGCAGAAGATCGCGCGCTTTTCCGCGAAGCCATGGAAAAGATTGGCCTCGATACACCGGAATCCAGACTCGCCAACGCCACCGAAATCAAGGACGAAGACCGCAAGCGCCACGAAACCAAGCGCGCCGAAGTCAAGGCGCAGTTTTCGGGTGACGATCTCGACAAGGCGCTCGACAAGCTTGAAACCGAATGGCAGCTCGGCGAAGTCGAACGCAAGCAACGTTACATGACGCACGCGCTTGCAAAGGCTGCGCAGGCGCTCGACGTTGTTGGCCTGCCTGCCATCATCCGCCCAAGCTTCACGCTCGGCGGCACTGGCGGCGGCATTGCCTATAACCGTCAGGAGTTCTTCGAAATCATCGAGCGCGGTCTGGATGCGTCGCCGACGACCGAAGTTCTGATCGAAGAGTCGGTTCTGGGCTGGAAAGAATATGAAATGGAAGTCGTCCGCGACAAGGCGGATAACTGCATCATCATCTGCTCGATCGAAAACCTCGATCCGATGGGCGTGCACACCGGCGACTCGATCACCGTTGCACCGGCGCTGACGCTGACCGACAAAGAATACCAGATCATGCGTAACGCCTCGATTGCGGTGTTGCGCGAGATCGGCGTCGAAACCGGCGGCTCCAACGTGCAGTTCGCGATCAACCCGGCCAATGGCCGCATGATCGTCATCGAAATGAACCCGCGCGTGTCGCGTTCCTCGGCGCTCGCTTCCAAGGCCACCGGCTTCCCGATTGCCAAGGTCGCGGCCAAGCTCGCCGTCGGCTACACGCTCGACGAACTCGACAACGACATCACCGGCGGTGCAACGCCTGCCTCGTTCGAACCATCGATCGACTATGTCGTCACCAAAATCCCACGCTTTGCCTTTGAAAAGTTCCCCGGCTCCTCGCCAATCCTGACCACTGCCATGAAATCGGTCGGTGAAGTGATGGCCATTGGCCGTACCTTCCGGAAAGCTTGCAGAAGGCGCTGCGCGGTCTTGAAACCGGCCTGACCGGCCTCGATGAAATTGCCATCCCGAATATCGAGGAAGGCGACGAGAAGAACGCCATCCGCGCCGCCATCGGCACGCCGACGCCGGATCGTCTGCGCATGGTCGCGCAGGCAATGCGTCTCGGCCTGACCACCGAGCAGGTGCACGACGCATCGAAGATCGATCCGTGGTTCCTCGAACAGATCGAAGCCATCGTAAAGACCGAAGAGCGCATCCGCGAACACGGCCTGCCGCAGGACGCTGAAAACCTGCGTATGCTGAAAGCCATGGGCTTCTCCGATGCGCGCCTTGCAAGCCTGACGGATCAGGACGCGGAAGACGTGGCCAAGCTGCGCGGCGAACTCGACGTGCATCCGGTCTACAAGCGCATCGACACCTGCGCTGCCGAATTCGCTTCGCCGACTGCCTACATGTACTCGACCTATGAAACGCCTTTCGTCGGCCAGCCGCGCTCGGAAGCCGAAGTCTCGGATCGCAAGAAGGTCGTCATTCTCGGCGGCGGTCCGAACCGCATCGGTCAGGGCATCGAGTTCGACTATTGCTGCTGCCATGCGGCTTTTGCGCTCAATGATGCTGACTATGAAGCCATTATGATCAACTGCAATCCGGAAACGGTTTCGACCGACTACGACACGTCGGATCGTCTCTATTTCGAACCGCTGACGGCGGAAGACGTGCTGGAAATCCTGCGCATTGAACAGGAGAAGGGCACGCTTCACGGTGTCATCGTACAGTTTGGCGGCCAGACCCGCTCAAGCTCGCCAATGCGCTTGAAAAGGCCGGCATCCCGATCCTCGGCACCTCGCCAGACGCCATCGACCTTGCGGAAGATCGTGACCGTTTTCAGAAGCTGTTGATCAAGCTTGATCTCAACCAGCCGAAGAACGGCATTGCCTATTCGGTGGAGCAGGCACGCCTCGTCGCAGCCGACCTCGGCTTCCCGCTTGTCGTGCGCCCATCTTATGTTCTCGGTGGCCGCGCCATGCAGATCATCCATGATGAACGCTCGCTGCAGAACTATCTGCTCGACACCGTGCCGGAGCTGGTGCCGGAAGACATCAAGGCCAAGTATCCGAACGACAAGACCGGCCAGATCAACACGCTGCTCGGCAAGAACCCGCTTCTGTTCGATACCTATCTGACGGAAGCCATTGAAGTGGACGTCGACTGCCTGTGTGACGGCAAGGACAGCTTTGTCGCCGGTATCATGGAGCATATCGAGGAAGCCGGTATCCATTCGGGCGACTCGGCCTGCTCGCTGCCGGTGCATACACTTTCGCCTGAAACCGTTGCCGAACTGGAACGCCAGACGGCAGCGCTTGCCAAGGCGCTTCATGTCGGCGGCCTGATGAATGTGCAGTTCGCCATCAAGGACGGCGAAATCTTCATTCTCGAAGTCAATCCGCGTGCATCGCGTACGGTTCCGTTCGTGGCCAAGACGGTCGGCACCCCGATCGCCAAGGTTGCAGCCCGCGTCATGGCCGGTGAGAACACGGAAGCAGCACTCGGCGCCTATGGCGGCAAGCCGAAAACACCTTCCCGCCCGCATATCGCGGTCAAGGAAGCTGTGTTCCCGTTTGCGCGTTTCCCGGCGTCGATACGTTGCTCGGACCGGAAATGCGCTCGACCGGCGAAGTCATGGGCCTTGATTACGACTACGCTCTGGCCTTCGCAAAGGCACAGCTTGGCGCAGGCGTTGAACTGCCGCGTGAAGGCACGGTCTTCGTATCTGTTCGCGACGAGGACAAGGAACGCGTGCTCGGTGCGGTCCGCTTTGCAAGCATCGGCTTCAAGGTCATGGCAACCGGCGGAACGCAGAAGTTCCTCGAAGCCAACGGCGTCGATCGACCAAGATCAACAAGGTCATCGAAGGCCGTCCGCACGTGGAAGACGCGATCCGCAATCGCCAGATTCATCTGGTCTTCAACACGACGGACAGCGCGAGTGCTGTTTCCGACTCCAAGTCGATCCGCCGCGCAACGCTGATGCAGAAGCTGCCTTACTACACGACCATGGCCGGAGCAGAAGCTGCTGCCGAAGCAATCGCCGCGCTCAAGGCCGGATCGCTCGAAGTGCGCCCTTTGCAAGACTACTTCCGCTGATAGCCTGAAGGCATCCCGAAACAGAAAAGCCGCCGGTCATCCCGGCGGCTTTTTTTCATGCTGTTTTCAGGGCTGGCAGCTCCAGAGGCTTTCCTGACGGATCGTCCTCCAGATTGATCTGCTGCGTGAAAAGACCGTCATGCAAATGTGGCTTGCCGAGATGGATCACGGCTGCATCCTTCAATTCGGTGTTCAGTATGTCGCGAATCCGGTCATAGGCTTCAGCGTCGAGACCATCGAGCGCACCGTCGATCACGATCCACTGCGGTTTCTGCAATATGAGGCGGGCGAAGGCGATACATTGGCGCTCATCGTCCGTCAGCACGCGATCCCAGCGCGCAACACGATCCATGCTCGTGGAAAGCCGTTCAAGCCCGGCACGCCGCAGGACATTTTCCAGATCCTGTTCAGAAAATTTCTTGATATCAAGCGGATAAACGATCACGCCCTTGAGGTTGCCCGGCGGGAAATAAGGCGCGCGCGGCATGAAGGCGACACCATCGCCAACCGGCATGCCGATCCGCCCCTCGCCCCATGGCCAAAGCCCGCCCAATGCGCGGAACAGCAGCGTTCTTTGCGTTTCGGTCCCGCCCGTCACAAGCACCCGCTCGCCGGGTTTTACCGAAAAAGCCTTGCGGGAGAGCTTCAGGCACTGATCGGGGCGGCGATGGAAACACCGTCCAGCGTCAGCCTGTCATCGTCATTCGTCTCAAGATCGATCTGCCGGTCCAGATGACCAAGCTCGTCCATGCGCAGCACCGCCTGACGGAAACTCGCGACACGCAGCAGCGTCGCCCGCCAGTCCGCAATCGCCCCGAAATTGTCGACGAACCAGCGCAGCGCATTGTGCACCTGTGAGAATGCGCCGACGGCCATCATCAGCCCGCCGAATGTCAGACCGCCGCCGAAATAGACCGGAGCCGCCACGAGGATCGGCGCCACGATTGTCAGCCAGCCGTAACCGGCCGTTACCCGAGGTCAATCGCGTGGTCGCATAGACGATCTTGCGGATTGCGGCCAGAACCGCATCGATATCCAGATCGAGACGACGTCTTTCATCCCCTTCGCCGCGCGACGGGGTGATGGCATCCAGATGTTCGTTGACCCGCATCAGCGATGCGCGGAAATCCGCCTCACGCGCATAGCGATTGGCGTTGATATTGACCAGACTGCGCCCGACGATCCATGTCAGCCATGAGGCAGAGGCCGCGTAGATGATGACAGCCCAGACCATGTAGCCGGGAATGGAGAAACTGTAGCCCGCGACATGAAAAACAAAGCCACTTGAGAGCGACCACAGGACACCGACGAAGCTCACCAGAATGACGGTGGACTGGAGGAGATTGATCCCAAGATCGCACGACATTTCCGCAAAGTGACGTGCATCTTCATGCAGGCGTTGATCGGGATTGATGCCGATCTCGCCTGCATTGGCGAGACGAAATGCCCGCCCCGGCACCAGCCATTGCCCCACGAGATCGCGCGCCAGTCCTTCGCGCATCTTGAGCTTGAACATCTGGTTGAGCGGGTTTGCGATACGTTGAGCACAAGCAGGCTACCTGCAATCCCGAAGAAAACCATCAGCTGATGGAAAAAAGCCTGCAAATCCTTGCGCGCAAGCGCATCGTAGAAGGGTTCGTTCCAGCGATTGATGGCAACCTGTCCGATGGCGATCAGCACGATGAGAACGAAAATGCCGGTCCCGAGCGCAATCAGCGTGTTGCGCACCGGCGAGACCATAAAGGCTCCCACCATCATCGAAACTTGGGAAAAAGATCGGTTCCGTCGCGTGACGGAGAACCACCAATCAGCTTGGCCGAACTCTTGCGCAGACGCTCCGAGACACTGCGCACGGGCTTTTGCGGCGGTGCTCTTTCTTGGGCGCACTCCGCTTCGTCTTGTCCTTGTCTGGTTCAGACGTCATGTCCTGCCTCGCTGCCCATCCGCCCGCTCAATATTGCAGATATGTTTGCAACATGCTGAATATCTACGTCGCGTGGAAGTCAAAGATAGGAGAGCACACTTTTTTCGCGCGCGCCAGCCGCGATGACCCACAACAATATGCGGGTTCTACCGCAAATCATTCGTCGCAATTATGGTCTGAACGCTAACCCTGCCGGAAAAGTCCATGACCGTTACAATCCAACCCATCGACAAAGTACTTATTTACGCGACATGGAACGACCGGCTTCTGGTTTTGAAGAACCTGATTTTCCTGAAACGCCGCTTCAGGTGCCGGGCGGCACGGTCGATGCGGGAGAAGACATTCTCGCCGCCGCCTATCGCGAATCCGCCGAGGAAACCGGCCTCCTCTATGACGATGGCATGATCCATCTCGAAACCGTCGATTATGACTATCCCGAACAGGGGCAGACAGAGCGTCACCGCCGCCACTGCTTTCATCTGCGATTGAGAAACGCCGTACCTGAAACACGGGATCACTACGAAATGTCGCCCTGCGACGGAAGCGCCCCGATTCTGTTCCGGCTGTTCTGGCTCGACCGATTGAGTGCGCAAAACCGGCTCGGGCTCGGAATGGCAAAAAGCCTCAGTAAAATCAGTTTTAGCTGACAATTTTAGCTGTCTTGTATTGGTCAAATTTGTCGCATATAGTTAGCGCATCGATTTTTCGGTCAAGTGACTTTGCGACCCGTGCGGCCCGCCGTGCTTCCTGACGATCTCCTGTCCATAAATTCGATTCACAGGGACGTGTGCGAAGCATACGGACTACTCTACTACTAATGTTACAAAGGAATTTCCCATGGCTACGGGAACAGTTAAGTGGTTCAACACGACCAAGGGCTTCGGCTTCATTCAGCCTGATCAGGGCGGCACGGACGTATTCGTCCACATTTCCGCCGTTCAGCGCGCTGGTCTGGCCACGCTCGATGAAGGTCAGAAGGTTTCGTACGAAATCGTACAGGACCGTCGTTCGGGCCGTTCGTCTGCCGACAACCTCGTCGCAGCATAAGTTTTGCCGTAAGGCAGAGAAAAGGCGGGTCCTCGGACCCGCCTTTTTGTTTGTCCGCTTTTCTGCTCACACCCTTGCCAGCGCGCTCGCGCCCAGAATCAAGGCCGCAATCAGCGCAGCAATGGTGCGGACGTGATTCCATAGGGTCCAGTCGCGCACATAAGTAAGCCAGACATCGGCCGACGCGGCGGCACTGGCATCCATCGCCGCGAGCTGGTTGTTCAGCGGCACATTCAAAGCCATCGTGACGCCGATCGTGCCGACAAGATAGACGGCAGCGCCGATCACCGCCCATTTCGACAAACTTCCAAAGCCCATCAATCCCAGTACGATAATCACCAGACACAGCAATGCCGTGCCGAAAAAGGCGGCAAAGAACGTCCCGTTGATGACGGTGATATTGATCGACTGCATCGCCGTTATGCCCGCATTGGCCGGAATGCGTGCCAGCGCGGCCATCACGAAACTTGAGAACGCATAGAAGATGCCGCCTGTAATCGCGCTCCCCATGCCGTCAGCAGAACAAGTAGTTGAAAACTCATCGTCATGATTGTCCCTCCCATGTGCCTTCAATGGCAGCCTTGCGCGCAAAATCTGCAAACCGGCGCGGCTTACGCCCGAGAGCTTCCTCCACACCATGCGCCACAGTGGCATTGCGGCCATCGAAAAGCTCGACGAAAAGATAGCGCAAAAGCGTAATGACATCTTCCGGCAATGCCTGCTCACGCAGCGCCGCCTCATAATCGGCGTATGAGACCGGATTGAACGACAAGTCTTTGTCAGTCGCTCTGGCAATCTCGCTTATTGCATCGCTGAAGCTGAACAGTTCCGGGCCGGTGAGTTCATAGAGCTTGTTGCGATGCCTCGTTTCGGTGAGGGCAGCAACGGCGACATCGGCAATATCGTCAACATCGATGAAGGGTTCTTTCATCGGCCCGACGGGTAAGGTCAGCGAGCCTGAAAGCAGTTCGTCCCGCATGTAGTTTTCGCTGAAATTCTGCATGAACCAGCTGGCGCGCAACACGGTCCAGTCCAGCCCGGAATCCTGCAGAACCTTTTCCGCAATTTCCGCCTCCTCCCTCACCTCGCCCGGACAGAAGCACGACATGCTTCACATCCGCCTTCTTTGCCGCCAAAGAAATGCGCGAATGGCATCAACGGCCCCGGCAAGGCCAGATCCGGCTGGTATGACACATAGGCGGAGTCGATGCCGTCAAGCGCGGCAGCCCGGTGGATTGGTTGGCCCAGTCAAAGGAAACCTCGGTACTCCGCGACACAGAACGCAAGGACACTCCCTTCTCCCGCAACCTCTCAGCGACACGCCTGCCGGTTTTGCCGTTGGCGCCAATAACCAGATAACGATCATTACGATGTGTATTCATCTTCCGTCTCCCAAAATATGAGCAATCCTCATATTTGCAATATGTGAGCAACTCTCATATTCTGTCAAGAGCGAAAAATGTGAGTCCGCCATGAAGCAGAATTCCGCCACGGAAACAGAAACAACCAGTGCACCGATCCTGCGCCGCACCCCCAGCCAGAGCCGGGCGCAGGAAAAGATTCGTCGCATTGCTGAATGCGCCACGGCGCTGATCGCCGCCAAAGGCAGCGACAGTCTCAAGATGAGTGAGATCGCCCAGCAGGCCAGCATCTCAATTGGCGCGCTCTATCAGTATTTTCCTGATAAAAGCGCCCTGATCCGCTACCTGTTTGAAAGCTGCAATGCACAATCGCGCCAGTGCATCGAGGAAGGTCTTGCAGCGGCCCATTCTGCCGACGAGCTGATTGTCGCGTTCAATGCATTGATCGATGAATATCTGGCACTGATGCGTCAGGAACCGGCAATGTGCGACATCTGGTCGGCCACGCAGACCGACAAGTCCCTGTCAAAACTGGAAATTGCCGAAAGCAGGCAGAATGGTCAGTTTCTTGCTGATACGATCCGCCGGATTGCCCCCGGCAAGGTGTCCGCGCAACTGGACGAGACTGCTTTCCTCCTGATGCATTTTGGCGAATCCACCATGCGCGTCGCCGTCGACGTTTCAGAAGAGGAAAGCAAGACGCTGATAGAGGCCTATAAAGTAATGGCCACGCGCAGCTTGCGAGGCCTCTTGGCAGGATGACGCGCAATATCGCCCGGTCCGATCAGTTTCGTTGCGTTAATATGTCAGCATTGCTGATGGATCTGTTCGTTTCGGCAACACATTTTTGCGAAATCCAGCAATTGCCGATGAAATCACAATCCTTCTGTTGCGCTTCCTGCGCCGATGGGACATAGAAAATCCGCAAAACCGGACGCGCCCGGTGCCGGTTAACAGAGCCTGCCATCTATGGAGATCTATCATGGCATTTCTCGCCGACGCCCTTTCTCGTGTAAAGCCATCTGCGACCATCGCGGTCAGCCAGAAAGCACGTGAGCTGAAAGCCAAGGGCAAGGACGTGATTGGTCTCGGTGCGGGCGAGCCCGACTTCGACACGCCCACGAATATCAAGCAGGCTGCCATCGACGCGATCAATCGCGGTGAAACGAAGTACACGCCCGTTGCGGGTATTCCTGAACTGCGTCAGGCCATCGTTGCCAAGTTCAAGCGTGAAAACGGTCTCGACTACAAGCCGGAACAGGTCATCGTCGGCACTGGCGGCAAGCAGATTCTGTTCAACGCCTTCATGGCGACGCTGAACCCCGGTGATGAAGTCATCGTCCCTGCCCCTTACTGGGTCAGCTATCCTGAAATGGTAGCGATCAACGGCGGCAACCCGGTTTTCATTAACACGAAGATCGAAGACAATTTCAAGCTGACCGCCGCCGATCTGGAAAAGGCCATCACGCCCAAGACCAAGTGGCTGATCTTCAACTCGCCATCGAACCCGACCGGCGCGGCTTATACGGAAACAGAGCTCAAGGCCTTGACCGACGTTCTGGTTCGTCACCCGCATGTCTGGATCCTGACTGACGACATGTATGAGCATCTGGTCTATGGCGATTTCGTCTTCACGACGCCTGCTCAGGTCGAGCCTTCGCTTTACGACCGCACGCTCACCATGAACGGCGTGTCGAAGGCCTATGCCATGACCGGCTGGCGTATCGGCTATGCGGCAGGACCGCTGCAGCTCATCAAGGCCATGGATATGGTGCAGGGTCAGCAGACCTCGGGCGCCTGCTCCATCGCACAGTGGGCCGCAGTCGAAGCACTCAACGGCACCCGGGATTTCATTCCGGAAAACAAGAAAATCTTCCGGGCCCGTCGCGATCTGGTCGTGTCGATGCTCAATCAGGCCAAAGGCATCAAGTGCCCGACACCGGAAGGTGCGTTCTACGTCTATCCGTCCTGTGCTGACCTCATCGGCAAGAAGACGGAAGCCGGCAAGGTCATCGAGAGCGACGAAGACTTCGTCACCGAACTGCTGGAAGCTGAAGGCGTCGCCGTCGTTCACGGTTCGGCTTTCGGTCTTGGACCAAACTTCCGCATTTCCTATGCAACGTCGGACGCGCTTCTCGAAGAAGCCTGCACGCGCATCCAGCGCTTCTGTGCCAGCCTGCGCTAAACAAAACAAAATGGAATGACGAAGGGGCCGAAAGGCCTTTTTTTTTTCGTTTCTGTATTTCTGACAAAAAGAGGCGGCTTGGCAAAAGTCAAAAAAAAGCCAGACAAATGTCTGGCTTTGAGTTTTGAAGGTGCCTTTGAGGCAAACCTCCAGAGGGGAACACTCAGCCTGCGCAAATGGGAGGAGGAAACGCAACGCTGAGATGATCTTTATATGCCTGTTGCCCATTGTTTTTGCAATGCGACTTTAGCGCAATGCAGCTATGCATTTTACGCATGACTAGATTGAATAAGAAACTATTTTAAAAACAAAAGCTTACAGCGAATTGAATTACTTCGTAATATTATAATGTGCAAATTAGCCGCCTAAAGCATGAGCATCGGCAAAACAACGATGCCTCCAAATTTGGCAAATCGCCCTTTCTGAGTCGCCCAAAGCAGATGTCACGCAACTGTCACGGCTATGCAGCGGGCCTGTCACACAACGCGCCTAAAAGCCCCCGCAAGACGCCGCGCATGACGCGCCCGGCGGATGTGCAGCGCGCGAAAAGTGCTGCGACAATAGACAGACCCGAGAAGGATCGTAGCCGTGCGGATCGTTCAGATTACAGATACCCACCTCAGCCCCATCAAGCCGCACTTCAATCGCAACTGGGAACCGCTCGTTGCCCGGATCGATCAGCAAAAGCCCGATCTCGTCATTCACACTGGTGACCTGACCGTCGATGGCGCAGACGTAGAGGCTGACCTTCTGTTCTGCCGCGCCTGCCTGAACGAGCTTCCGGCGCGTGTTCTCAGTCTTCCGGGCAATCACGATATCGGCCATCTTCCCGAAAGCCACCAGCCGGTCAATCCGCAGCGCCTGATGCGCTGGCGTCGTCATATCGGTCCGGACCGCTGGGCGGAAAATTTCGGCAACTGGCGCATCATCGGCCTCAACAGTCTCGTCATCGGCTCCGGTGAAGCCGAAGAAGCGGAACAGTTCCAGTGGCTCGAAGACGAATTGAAGAACAGCGATGGCAAGCCCGTCGCCGTCTTCGCCCACAAGCCGCTCTTCGTGGACGATCCCGATGAAGGCGACAGCGGCTACTGGGGCATTCGCCCTGCCCCGCGCCAACGTCTCTATGATCTCTTCGCTCAGTATAATGTGCAGCTTCATGCCAGCGGCCACCTGCACCGGGCACGGTCGGGCGACGCCTTCGGAACGAAGTATGTCTGGGCGCCTGCCGCAGCCTTCATCGTCGGGCCGATGGAACGCGATCTCCCCGGCGAACGTATCCTCGGAGCCGCCATTCACGATCTCGATGAAGTTGCCACAAGCAGCATTGTCCGCATTGATGAGTTGACGCCCTATGTCATCGATGACGTGGTGCATGAAGTCTATCCGCACCACGCTGGTGAGGGCGAGAAAGTCGCTGAGGAGGCAAGCCAGTGAGCACGCTCGTCCTTCGCGACATCGGCAAATCCTACGGGGGCAATCGCATTCTCGATGGCATTTCCATCGAAGCAGCAGAAGGCGAATTCATCGCCCTCGTCGGCCCGTCGGGCTGCGGCAAGAGCACATTGCTGCGTATTCTCGCCGGTCTCGACCATGCGGATGAAGGAAGCGTGGAGCTTGCAGGGCGTAACATAACCGGCGCCCACCCTGCCGACCGCAACATCGCCATGGTGTTCCAGTCCTACGCGCTCTACCCTCACCTGACGACGGCGCAGAACATCGCGGTGCCGCTTGCAATGCGTGATCTGACCGCCGTGGAACGCCTGCCAATGATCGGCGCTTTCATTCCCGGCCAGCGCAGGAAGCGCGCCGCCATCCAGAAGCAGGTCAGGGCAACCGCAACAAGCCTCAAGATCGACCATCTGCTCGACCGCAAGCCGGGCCAGATGTCCGGCGGCCAGCGCCAGCGCGTGGCCCTTGCCCGCGCGCTCGTCCGCCAGCCCGGTGCATTCCTGATGGATGAACCATTGTCGAACCTCGATGCCAATCTGCGTGTTCACACCCGTGCGGAAATCGTCGAATTGCATCGCCGCGCCGGTGTCCCGACCATCTATGTGACCCACGACCGGGCCGAAGCGCTCAGCATGGCCGACCGCGTTGCAGTGATGATGGGCGGAAAACTGCTGCAGATCGACACGCCAACCGCAATCTATAACGATCCGCGCCATATCGAGGTCGCACAGTTCATCGGCACACCACGCATCAATATTCTGGAAGCATTGGTCAGCGATAACGGCGTGGTGCATTTTGCCGGTCGCCCCATCCTGCAGGACGTCGCCGCCCATTCCGGCACCAATATCCGCATCGGCATTCGTCCTGAGCATTTTTCAGCTCAAGCCGCATGACAAGACAGGCATTGCGGGCACGGTATCGCGGATCGAATTTCTCGGCTCGGAAGTACTGGTCTATCTCACGGCTCCCGGCGCCTCACAAGATCTCACTGTGAAGCTCACACCCGAACAAGCCCGTGACATTGTCGTCGGCCTGCCGGTGGGCCTGCATTTCGATGCCAGCCACGCCCACCTCTTCGGAGAAGATGGTTTGCGCCTGCGCCAGCCCGCCGGGAACATCGTCGAACCTGCATCGCCGGCAAAGGCTGCCGCTCATGTCTGATTTTACGCTATCCGGCCCTGCAGCCACCAGCGCGCGCACGGCGGCTGATGAAGCCCGTCGTCGCGAAGAAAGGCTGGCACGGAAACTGGCAGCTCCAGCCATCATTCTGACGGTTCTGCTGATTCTCCTGCCGACAGCCGCCGTCATTTTCTGGAGCCTGACCAATTTCGAGCTTGGCTATGACGGTTTCGAATTCATCGGACTGGAAAACTACGCCGAACTCTTCAGCGACCGGACGTTTCTGGTCTCTCTGAAGAACACTGCCATCTATACCGCGATCGTGGCACCGGCCTCCGTCTTTCTCGGCCTCGGCGTGGCCCTCCTCATCGAAGGTGAAGTTCGCGGCAAATCCTTCTTCCGCACGGTCTATTTCCTGCCGGTCGCTTCGCTCCTCGTCGCCATGGCAACCGTCTGGCAATATCTGCTGCATCCGACACTCGGCCCCGTCAATGCCATGCTGGGCATGATCGGTATTGCCGGTCCCAATTGGCTTGGTTCCAGTGACACGGTTCTGACCAGCCTTGCGATGATCGGCGTATGGCAGAGCGTCGGCTTCAACATGGTGCTGTTTCTAGCCGGGCTCACCGCCATTCCGCGAGAACTCTATTCCGCAGCCGAAGTGGACGGCGTGAAAAACAGCTGGGAACGCTTCCGGCTGGTCACATGGCCCCTGCTCGGACCCACCACGCTTTTCGTCACGACGATCAGCATCATCAATGCCGTGAAGGTGTTCGAGACGGTCAAGACGCTGACCGAAGGCGGCCCGAACAAGGCATCAGAAGTCCTGCTCTGGACCATCTATCAGGAAGGCTTCGTCTATCTACGGGTCGGCTATGCCTCGGCAATGACGGTGATCTTTCTCGCAGTTCTCGTGATCCTGATGATGTTGCAGTTCCGCGTGCTGGACCGCCGCACCCATTACTGAGGAAACCCGGATGACATTGGCTCGTTCTTTCCGTCTTGGCATTCTTTCACTGGGTGCCCTGCTTTTTCTCGCGCCCTATATCTTCATGCTGTCGACGGCGGCAAAGTCGCAGCAGGATATTTTCTCGTCCTCCCTGTCGCTGATCCCGCACAACTGGGCACTCCCGGATAATCTTGCCAAGGCATTCAGCCATGTGCCGATGGGGCTCTTGCTGTTCAACGGCGTAGTCGTCTGCGCGCTCATTCTGGTCATTCAGGTCGTGGTCGCCATTCCCTGCGCCTATGCCATGGCAAAGCTCAATTTCCGCGGCCAGCGCACCATGATGATGATGGTCATGCTCGGCCTGCTCGTGCCGATCCATGCCACCGCATTGCCCTTCTATGTCGGCTTCAATCAGCTCGGCGTGCTCAACAGCTATTTTGCTCTCAGTGCTCCGTTCTTCATCTCTGTCTTCGGCATATTCCTGTTTCTGCAGTTCTTCCGCGCCATGCCGGATGATCTCATCAGCGCCGCGCGTCTCGACGGCATGTCAGAGGCGGGCATCGTCATGCGGGTGATCGTGCCCAATGCCCGGCCCGCCATCACCGCCTTCTCGATCTTCTCGGTGGTTGCGCACTGGAACGATCTGTTCTGGCCGCTGATCGTCATCAACGGCATGGAGCGCGCCACACCACCATTAGGCCTCCTCTATTTCCGCGCTGCGGAAGCAGGCGACGATTATGGGGCATTGATGGCGGCAACCCTCATCATCACGCTGCCGCTGCTGCTTGCGTTTCTTGCCGCCCAGCGCCGCTTCATCGAAGGCATCACCCTCACCGGCCTCAAGGGCTGAATTCTTCCCTCCCATCCTCCACAGGAGTTCAAACATGAAACGCTTTTCCGGTGCACTCGCCGCTCTGGCTATGGCAACAGGCCTCGGCTCGCCCGCCTTTGCCGAAACGACGCTGAATGTGCACTATCCGATGCCGGGCTTTTTCAAGGATGTCATGGCTGACATCTCTGGAAAGTTCATGGCAGAAAATCCGGACATCAAGATCAACTTCGTCAGCCCCTCGGCAACCTACGAAGAAGGCATCCAGACGATCATGCGTCAGGCCGGAACGTCGGAAATGCCCGATATCACCTTCACCGGTTTGAACCGCCTGCGCGTATTGGCCGAGCGCAACATCGGCGTCGACATGAAGCCGCTGGTCGAAAAAGAAACCGACATGAAAGCACAAGGCTTCACTGATCACCTGTTGAGCCTCGCCCGTGTCGGCGACCGTCAGGTTGGTCTTGCTTTCGCGACCTCCAACCCGATCATGTATTACAATGCCGATCTGGTTAAGGCTGCAGGCGGCAATCCCGACACGCCTCCAACCACGGGATGAAGTGATCGAGCTCGGCGGCAAGATCAAGGCACTCGGCAACGGCAATCAGGGTATCGACTTCCGCTGGCAGGGCGACGACTGGATGTTCTCAGCCCTTCTGTTCGGCGCAGGCGGCACCATGCTGACCGAAGACGAGAAGAAGGTTGCTTTCGACGGACCGGAAGGGCTTGAAGCCTTCAAGCTGGTTGATCGCATGGTCAAGGAAGGCGGCATGCCGGTTCTGACCAAGGCAGCGGGTGAGCAGGCTTTCGCGGCTGGCAAAGTCGGCTTCTCGTTCCAGACGACTGGCGCGCTGCGCAACACGATCAAGAATGTCGGCGACAAGTTCGATCTTCGTACCGCGAAAATTCCTCTTATCAATGCTGAAAAGGGTCGCCTGCCAACCGGCGGCAATGCCGTTGTTATCCTGACAGAAGATCAGGCCAAGCAGGATGCGGCATGGAAATTCGCCAAGTTCGCTGCTGGACCTTACGGCGCTTCCGTCGTCGTTCCCGGCACCGGCTATGTGCCGAACAACGAACTGGCTGCAAAGTCCGACGAATATCTCGGCAAATTCTACGCGGAAAATCCGTTGTTCAAAGCCGGTCTCAGCCAGATGTCACTGATGATCCCGTGGTATGCCTTCCCGTGTTCGAACGGCGTGAAGGTGACGCAAACCATCGTGGACAATCTTTCGCGCGTCGTTGAGCAATCCGCCACGCCGGAAGACGCCCTTGCCGATGCATCCAAGGAAGTGCAGCGCCTGCTGCCACGCAAATAACCAGCCATCGCCATAAGCAAAAAGGCCGCGCTGGCGATCAGCGCGGCCTTTTTTTATGAACAGTAAGATACGATCAATAGGTCCAGTTGCGGGCCTTCGAGAACAGGAAGTCGCGGAAAGCGTGCAGTTTCGCAGAGTTCTTCAAGGCTTCCGGATAGCAGAAGAACGTATCGAAGGACGGTATTTCTTCCAGTTCCGGCAGAAGCTGCACCAGCCCGGATTCCTTGTCGGCCATATAATCGGGCAGAACGGCGATGCCGACGCCACGCTGCACAGCGCGACGGATCGACAGCAGATTGTTCACCTGCAACGCGGGAATGCGCGTGCTACCATCGGCACGCCCGGCAATCTCCAGCCAGTTTAGGCCTGTCAGATAGCTTGGCGCCGGTTCACCGAAAGTCACGACACGATGCTGATCGATCTCATCGATCGAATTCAGCTTGCCATATTTTGAAACATAACCTGCCGACGCATAGACATGCATATGCACCGTGAACAGCCGGCGCTGGATCAGGTCTGGCTGCTGCGGCTGCCGCAACCGGATGGCACAATCCGCATGACGCATCGTCAGGTCCAGTTCCTCATTGTCGAGGATCAGCTGCAGCTGGATATCGGGATAAAGCTCGACAAATTCCTGAATCCGCTCGATCAGCCAGCCGGAGCCAAGACCAACAGTCGTCGTCACGCGGAGACGGCCTGTCGGCTTTTCCTTGCTCTCGGCAAGCTTCGAACGAACATTCTCAAGCTTCATCAGCACGTCATGCGCCGTGCGATAAAGCGTTTCGCCCTGCTCCGTCAAAATGAGCCCGCGGGCATGACGATGAAACAGCGGGACGCCGACATCCTGCTCCAGCGCGCTCACCTGACGCGAGATAGCCGATTGCGACAGATGCAATGTCTGGGCTGCGTGGGTGAACGACCCAGCCTCAGCCGCAGCATGAAAAATGCGCAGTTTATCCCAGTCGAGCGGAGCGACCACGATTATCCCTCTCATTGTTTTCACCGCATTCACCTTACGCAAAACCGCCTCACACTTTTGGCTTGGAAATGCTTTACTCCGCAGCTTCGTGCAGCGGTTCCTGTGCGGCAAGCCAGCGCTCGGCTTCCAGAGCAGCCATGCAACCCAAACCGGCGGCAGTCACAGCCTGCCGATAAATATCGTCCGTGACGTCGCCCGCAGCAAAAATGCCCGGAACGTCGGTAGCCGTCGATCGGGTGCAGTCCACAGATAGCCGTTCGGCTTCTGCTTGAGCTTGCCCTCGAACAAAGAAACCGCAGGTGCGTGGCCGATAGCGACAAAAACACCGTGCGTGTCGAGTTCCTGCGTCTCGCCCGTCACGACATTCTTGAGGCGTACGCCGGTCACAGTTGCGCCCATCGGCGGCTTTGCCTCGGTGCCAAGGATTTCATCGATCACGCTGTTCCAGACCACCGAGACGTTCTGGCGCGAAAGCAGACGATCCTGCATGATCTTCTCTGCACGGAAGCCATCGCGGCGATGCACGACCGTCACGCTCTTGGCGATATGGGAAAGATAAAGCGCTTCCTCAACAGCGGTATTGCCACCGCCGACAACGACCACATCCTTGCCGCGATAGAAGAAACCGTCACAGGTCGCGCAAGCAGAAACGCCACCGCCCATGAAGGTCTGCTCGCTGTCGAGGCCAAGCCACTTGGCCTGTGCACCGGTGGCGATAATCAGGGCATCGCAGGTATAGATCGTGCCGGAATCACCCTTCAGGCGGAAAGGACGCACCGTGGTTTCAACCTCGGTAATAATGTCATGGACGATTTCGGAGCCGACATTTTCCGCTTGCTTTGCCATCTGTTCCATCATCCATGGCCCCTGCACCGGATCGGCGTAGCCCGGATAATTTTCCACATCGGTGGTGATCATCAGCTGACCACCCTGCTGGAGACCGGCAATGATGAGTGGTTTCAGCATGGCGCGAGCAGCATAAATCGCAGCGGTATAACCAGCAGGACCTGAGCCGATGACTATGACTGGCGCGTGACGCTGTGACATGAAGTTCTCTCCGGTCCCGGAACGTCTTGATCTGATTGATCCAGATCAGCGCTCCACATGTTTGTTTTCACATGTACCTTGTCCAAAATGTTCCACACTTTGGGGGTACTCTAAAATCGATTTAAAGCGGCGGGTTCCGGCTCACCAGAATCGCTTTCGCGCCTGTTTGGCCAATGCCCCGACATTATGGCCAAGGTAGGTCTGCCCCTCAATGTTTGCAAGGTTCCACAGGGATTTGCTGTGCTTTAGCCACAGCTTGTGACCTTTAAGCAAAGCCTTTGACAGCCAGCGCATTGCGGGTGGATCGATCTCACGCTAAACAATGGAAAATTTGCCTAACCTCGGAGCCGTCCGCCATTTATAAGACAGTCGCCAATATCTGTGCGCGTTTCGGCCTCCTCATGGCGGTAGCCATGCTTCTGCCTGCAGCAATCGACCTGCGCGACGGAAGTGACGACTGGCTGATCTTCGTGCGTTCAGCTGCGGCAACCGGCGCGCTCTCCGCCCTGATTCTGCTGGCCACCCAGAACCAGACGATGCGCTTCACCCCGCGCCTTGGCTTTCTGCTGACGGCGTGCCTCTGGCTGACAGCGAGTTTTCTGGGTTCGATACCGCTTTATTTCTCGCATTTGCCGATCAGCTATGCGACGGCCTTCTTCGAGGCCATGTCGGGCGTCACGTCAACCGGCGCGACCGCGCTGACCGGGCTCGACAACATGCAGCGCGGCATTCTCCTGTGGCGCTTCTTCTTCTCTGCTGGATCGGGGGTATCGGCTTCATCGGTTTGGCTCTGTTGATGCTGCCGTCCCTGCGGGCGGGCGGGTTGGCGCTCTTCCATATGGAGAATTCCGACAAGTCGGAAAAAATTCTCCCGCGCATGAACCAGATCGCGCTCGGCATCGTGCTGGCCTATCTCAGCCTGACCGCCGCCTGCATCATTGCTTATTTTGCCGTCGGCATGAGCATGTTCGACGCCATCAACCACGGCTTTACGACGATTGCGACAGCAGGCTTTTCCACTCACGACAGCTCCATCGGCTTTTATCAGGGGAAACCGCCCGCTCCTCGGTCGTGTCCACGATCTTCATGGCCCTCTCGGCCCTGCCCTTCGTGCTCTATATCAAGGCCTTCATGCCACGCCGCATGGAATCGCTTGTCGACCCGCAGGTGAAACTGTTCTTCACGATCGCAATCAGCTTCAGCTTTGCACTCGCGGTGGTTCTGCGACTTGGGTCCGATGTGCCTTTCGGCGACGCGCTGATCTCGGCTTCGTTTCATTTTGTCTCGGTCATGACGACAACAGGCTATGCCACGGAAGACTATTTCCTGTGGGGACCACCGGCGATTGGAATTTTCTTTCTCGCTTCATTTCTGGGTGGCTGCGCCGGGTCTACATCAGGCGGCATCAAGATGAACCGCCTCATCATCCTTTGGAGCTTGACGCGCGCCAATCTTGCCCGGCTCATCATGCCACATGCTGTCATCAAGATCCGCTACGGCAGCTCGGAAGTTTCCGGCGAAATCGCACAGAACGTGCTTCTCTACCTGTTCCTCTACTGCGCCTCGCTGATTATAGGCGCGGTGCTGCTTGCTTCACTGGGCCTCGACTTCGTGTCGGCCTTCACTGGCGCGCTGACTGCCCTCCAATATCGGCCCCGGCTTTGGCGACACCATTGGCCCCGTCGGCAACTTTTCCACCATTCACGACCCGGCATTGTGGGTCCTTTCCTTCCTGATGCTGGCAGGGCGTCTGGAGCTCGTTACCGTGTATATCCTGTTCACTCGCACTTTTTGGGTGCGTTGACAGAACGTTAGGCAGTTTACATCCGCCCGTTTCATTTGATATGAGCAGGATTAGATTGCGCCACGATGGCGACGAATGTTCTATAATTACCCCGGAATGAAATTTCCTTGCGCGCGGAGTTACGCATGCCGATCAAGGCCGATCTGGATGAAATCGATTGGAAAATCCTTCGGGAGCTCCAGAATAACGGGCGCATCACCAATGTCGAGCTGGCCGAACGCGTCGGTATTTCGGCTCCGCCCTGCCTGCGCCGTGTGCGCAAGCTGGAAGAAAGCGGCGTTATCCGGGGCTATCGGGCCATTCTGAATGGCAATTCCCTTGGACAGGATTTGGTCGCTTTCTGTTCGGTTGGCCTCCATCGCCGGGCAGATGCCGACCTCAAGGCTTTTGCCGAGAAATCCAAGCAGTGGCCTCTGGTACGCCGCGCCCGGATGGTTTCGGGCGAGTCCGATTTCCTGCTCCATTGCGTCGCGCGCGATCTCAACACGTTCCAGACCTTCGTGATCGAGGAACTGACCGCCGCTCCCAATGTGGGATCCCGTGCGCACCGCGCTGACCATTCGTCCGGTCAAGGACGAACCGCTGATGATTCTCTCTGATATTTCGACGGTTTGCGCCGGGAATTATACCGTGTCTGGATGAGCTTGCCTCATCAAGACCGTTAAGCCCGTGCGGTGATTGAGCATTTTCAGGGCGTGATGCGTCAGCATTGCAGCGCCCTGTCATTACTTGTTACTTCCCGGCGAATACGCGTTCGTAGACAGCGCTGATGGCAGCTGCTTCCTTTTCGAGCGGAAAAGTCGCGCGAACATGCCTGAGAGCATTCTCGCCATCGCGTTCCGCCAGAGCCGGATCTGCCAGATAAGGTTCGATAGCCTTGCGCAGGGCATCTCCGTCACCGGCCGCAACCGATGTTCCGGTGCCTTCCACGATCATTTCCGCATAGGCACCCGCATCGCTGGCAACGACTGCCGTTTGCGACGCCATGGCTTCAAGCGGTGTCAGCCCGAAACCTTCATTGCGCGAAGGCGCAACATAAAGCGTCAGGCGGCGATACCAGACGCGGATATCCGGCACTTCCCCAGAATGAGGATACGGTCCTGCAAACCGGCAGCGGCGATCTTCGCCTTCAGCGCATCCTCGAAAGACTGGTGTTCTGCAGTCGTGCGTCCGGTGATAATGGCCGTCCAGCCCGGATATTGCGGCAACAGCGCAATCATCGCATCGACGAAAAGGTCCGTTCCCTTGGAGGAACGCACGCGACCGAAGCAACCGACAGCATATTTTCCGGGCAGGCCCGACGCCGCGAAACTGTCCTCATCGCCGACAGGCGGATGGAAACGCTGCAGATCCACCCCATGCATGATGACCTGATGCGGGACTTCGAGAAAGCTTCCCGAGCGACCACTCGTTGCAATCACCGCATTCATGCGGCGGATGAGCCATTTGGTAAACGGCTTGTGGTCTCGCTGTGCAGCTGAGGTAAAGATCAGCCTCAGTTTCATGCGCAGCACATCACGCATGAAAATACCGGCGAGCATTTCAATATTGCGCCGCGCGTGCCAGATACGGAACGGTTTCGTAGCAGGCTTTGACCAGAAGGACCAAAGAGCGCTCCATCCCAGATGCGGAAGCGTATCCGGCAGGCCCGGCCCCATCGTCGCAATGTTCAACCCCTTTGCGCGCTGCAAGGGGATCAGCTGAACGATTGTCGATGTGACACCGGAGAGGCGGCGCTTGAAATTCGGCGCCACCACCTCAACGTCCTGAACCCGAACCGGTCCGGAATCTGGCTTATGCACGGACACGGAAATCAGACGAACTTCAAACCGACGATTTCGTAGGAACGCGAACCGCCCGGTGCGTTGACTTCAATCGTATCGCCTTCGCCCTTGCCGATCAGCGCACGCGCAATCGGCGATGAAATGGAGATGCGGCCTTCCTTCACATCGGCTTCCTGATCGCCGACGATCTGGTAGACCTTCTCTTCTTCCGTATCCTCGTCGATCATGGTGACGGTGGCACCGAACTTGATGCGATCACCCGACAGCTTCGAGACATCGATAATCTCGGCGCGCGCGACCAGATCTTCCAGTTCGTTGATACGACCTTCATTCAGGCTCTGGGCTTCTTTCGCAGCATGATATTCGGCATTTTTCCGACAGATCGCCATGCGCACGTGCTTCGGCGATCGCCTCAATAATCCGAGGGCGCTCCGATTGCTGACGCCAGCGCAGCTCTTCCTTGAGCTTTTCGAAACCGCCGGGGGTCATAGGGAACTTTTCCATACCCAGTCCTTTCCTTCGTCCGGTACTCACCTCTCCCCGAGGTCCTGCACGCACCGGCATCTTGATTTGCCCGCCTCACCTCGCGCAATGCTTGGATAGTGCGAGGCGCTTTTCGAAGGCCAACCAGCCTCCGACACACAAAAAGAAAACGGTCACCGAAACATCTGCCTCGGAACCGTTCGAATAACCGTTCACAGAACTATAGCATTTCCATCAACCATTTCACGCGGAAAAATATGTCTCTGTCAACTGTGCCCTTAAGCGGCACCTATTGCGCGTTAACCGGCCAGCTCGCGGGCCACTTCTCTGGGCCTCCGGCATAATTGCCATCGCAATCGCCTTTTGAACGTTCCTGCACCAGAACGAAACGCAACCGGCCCTCGCCGCTGTCAGTAGCTTTCCAGACATCGTAAATGCCGCAATCTCCAAGCCCTCTCCCCTTGAAGAAGGCCGTCAGCGTCAAGGTTTTCTGGGCCCAGTCGATGTTCCATGCCGTGTCGGTCACAGTCGGGCCATCGTCGGAAATGGTCGGTAGCGAGATCGGCACAGTCTTGTTTTCGTAGCGGCTGTAGAAGGCATAAGGCTGATTGTAGGCGCCCGGCGATCCGCATGGCAGGCCAATAAGATCGAGGCCATCGGCAATCTTCGTCTCGAAACCGCCTGCATTGCGGAACGTGCCGGGGCTTGCCCGCCACAGACCGCCGCCTCGTCGGAAAAATCCTTGCGGATGTCAGCCGGTATCTGCTCGACCGTTTCGATCAGCTTGAGCTGTGGCGGAACAGGCGCCGGTTTGCTGCCCTTGACCTGCAATGCCTCGACAGTTCCGTCGCGCGATTGCTGTTCGTCCACATAGATCAGCCCGCCGACAAGGCCCGAAAGCGAATAGGTCGAGGTCTTTCCGGCAAATTTCAGCTGCAGTTTCTGACCGTTCTTCATCCCGTCGAGCGCCTTGACCACATCGCCCGTATAATCCAGCTGATCGTCCTGCGCCTTCAAAGCCGAGACATCGACATCGAGCAGTGTTTGACCGTCGATGGAAATCTCCAACTTGCCAGTTTTCTGCGATGGATCGACATAGGAAAGCCGGAGTAGCGGCTTCGAGCCTGACTGGCTGCTGCGAAAGATGCCAAGCCCCGGCGCGCCATCGCTTGCGACCGGCGTAAGAGTCAAAGTGCAGTTTTGCGCGAAATCGCACAGAACCAGCGTGTCGCGAACCTTCTTGAAAGCAGCCTGCGATTCCCCACCCGCCAGAAACAGCAGCGTTGTGGCAATCAATGCCACAACAGCGGGTTGACGTTTCAAAGAGAGCATAAAACACTCCGTCAGTAAGAAATCGCTCTAATTATAATCAGACTATGCATGAATGTCGCAGAATCGGAAGTTCCCTTGCCGCCTGCCCATAATATTGCCTATAGCATGACGACCGGGAAAGGCTGAAAAGCGTCCGGTTTCTCTTTCTGCAATGACATATCCCGAACCGAGGTAATGATGACGCGCGTACAGGCCAATATGCTGCTGCTTCTGGCAGGCGTCATCTGGGGCATGGGTTTCGTCGCCCAATCGACGGCAATGGCCAGTATCGGCCCGTTTCTGTTCATCGGTATCCGCTCGGCAATCGCCGCCCTTACTGTCCTGCCATGGGCCGTAGCCGAGGGCCGTCGGGCGAAGACCAGCCTGAGCCGCTCGAACTATCTCTTCTTCATGTTCATCGGACTGAGCCTGTTTACCGGGCTTGTTCTCCAGCAGATCGGGCTCATCACCACATCCGTCACCAATGCCGGTTTTCTGACCGGGCTCTATGTCGTCATGGTGCCAGTGCTTGGCGTCGTCCTGTTTCGCACTTGGCCGCATCCCGTCGTCTGGCCGAGTGCGGCGGCATGTCTGGCAGGCATATTCCTGCTTTCCGGCGGAACGTTGACTGCGCTCAAGCAAGGTGACTGGCTGGTCATTTGCGGCGCGGTCTTCTGGGCCTTGCAGGTGGTCTTGATCAGCAGGGCAAACCGTGCAGGACGGCCGATAACACTGAGCTGCATCCAGTTCGCAACCAGCGCCTTCGCAGGCCTTGCTATCGCCTCCATGATCGAAGACTTCAACTGGACGGCCATCGCACTCACCGGAAGGAAATTCTTTTCACCGGCGTCTTCTCGTCCGGCATTGCCTTCACCTTGCAGGCCATAGGACAGCGCTATACGACTTCCGCACAGGCCGCGATCTTCCTGTCGTCGGAAGCGCTTTTTGCGGCCCTTTTCGGTGCGCTCTTCCTCGGCGAGCGGGTGACCTTCATCGGCTTTATCGGCTGCGGACTGATCTTCGCCGCCATGATGGCGGTGGAACTCATTCCCATGTTCTGGAAACGCAAGTCGGCTCTTGTTCCTGAACCTGCCGAGTAAAGTGCGTCAGAGCCTGAACCAAAATGGTGATTTTCGAGTACCGGAGCGGAGTGTACTTTTGGGTACATGAGCACCGGCACGCAGATAATTGCCATTTGCAGCCACACAGGTCGACTTTTGGAACAGGCTCTACCCCTTGAAGATAAGAGCTGCCCCACCTGCTATGAACGCAAAGCCCAGTAGATGGTGCGGGTAAAGGCTTCCTTGAGATAGAACACCGAGAACAGGCTGAAGATCACCAGCGTGATCACTTCCTGAATGGTCTTCAGCTGCGCCGCCGAATAGACCTCGTGCCCGATGCGGTTGGCCGGAACCGCGAGGCAGTATTCGATCAGAGCGATGCCCCAGCTGATGAAAATGACGGTGACGAGTGGCGTGCTGGTGAATTTCAGATGCCCGTACCGGGCGAATGTCATGAAAACGTTCGAGCCGATGAGAAGCAGGATCGGCAGGACGCTTGGCGAAATCAGTGCTGACATGGAAATGACTTCAGGGACCGGGAGGATGTTGTCGGCGGCATGGCCCGAAACCGCTGCATGGTGATAGAACAAAGGCGGCATTTTGCCAATCCTGCGCGCTGGAGCGCGTTTCACTCCAGCCGGTTTATGCTCTGGCCGCTGCCCTGATTACGCCACAGCACTTAACGCGAGCGCTGACTCTTCCTTTACGCTTCCAAGCTAATATTCGTGGAACGCCATCGGTCTGGTCTCCTGAAGAAAAGGTATGGACATGAGTTCTGCGTTGTCCGCCACCGCTCCAGTCAGCCGCCAGCGCTCCCGGTTGCGAAGTCTGGCCCCAACAATATCCCTCGCCTTGCTGGCTATCATCGCCGGTTGTTCCGGTGAAAGCGCCCCGCGCCCGCAGGCCAGTGTCGGCAATTCCGACGTGATGGTTCCCGATGCACCGATTGCAAATGCTGCCCCGGTTGTAGACGCACCCGTCATGCAGGAGCCACAGCAAGAACGCATCGTCGGGCTTGCCGAGGAGGAAGAGAACCACGTCACGCAATCCACGCAGCAGAGCCAGCCGCAATATTCCGGCGACTATGGCTTCTCAGCCCCGATTCAAAATCCGGTAACAGCTGCCGAAAACATCTATACGATGTCCAATGCGGAAACCGCCTGCCGCACGCGCCTGAAACGGCTCGGCGTCGTCTTCAAGGAAAAGCCGCCGATCTATCGCAGCAGTGCCTGCCAGATCGCAAATCCCATCGAGGTGTCCGGCTTCAACAGCGGCTCCATCGCGTTCAAACCGGCGGCAACGCTGAACTGTCAGGTGACCGAGGCCTTTGCCCGCTGGATCAAGGGCGACCTGCAACCTGCCTCGCGGATGCGCTATATCTGTCCGGCGTGAGCACGATCTATAATGCCGGGGGCTATTCCTGCCGCACCATGAACAGCCGTCGCGGCGCGAAAATGTCGGAACATTCGCGCGGCAACGCCATCGATGTCACCAAGATCGTGCTGAACAACGGCAAGAACATCATGGTGCGCAAGCCGGGCTTCTTCGCCTTCCGCGAAAAGGGCCTGCTCAACAGCGTTCGCTCCGATGCATGCGGCTATTTCTCGACAGTTCTCGGCCCCGGCTATAACCCGGAACATGCCGATCACTTCCATTTCGACCTGATGCAGCGCCGCAGCGGCTATCGCGCTTGCAAATAGAGCATTTCCAGTAAAAGTGCGAAGCGGTTTTGTGTAGGATAATGCGTGAAAACAAATAGATAGAGCGGTTCCAACCACCGGTTTTAACCGGAACCGCTCTAAATAAGCCCGGCACAATGCCGGGCTTGACGATGCTTTTATTCCTCCGGCGGCACCGGCGTCGGCTTGCCGTTTTCATCCAGAGAAACCATGACGAATTCGCCATGGGTCACGAGATCCATCTGCTGGGTCAGGTAACGTTGTGCCCGGGCTTCCACCCGCAGCGTGATCGAGCTGCGTCCAACCCGCGTAATCTCGGTATAGACGCAGAGCGCGTCACCGATCTTCACCGGCTTGGCAAAGGACATTTCACGAACCGCTGCTGTCACCACGCGGCCCTTGGCGCGTTCTGCAGCACGAATGCCGGATGCGGAGTCCATCTGCGCCATCACCCAGCCGCCGAAAATATCGAACGCCGCATTCGCATCCTTGGGCATGGCCGGAACGCGCAATGTCAGCATGCCCTTCGGCGCATTGTCAGTATTCATCGAAGTCAGTCCTTAAGTGCTTGAGAGAGTCGCCCTTTAATATGAGACAAGCCCGCCACGAAGAAAAGTACCGCATGAAGCGCTTAAACCGTTAGTGTGAAAGCCGATTTCAAGAGGTCGATATTCATTAATCATGAATTGAAATCGAAAAATCGTGATGCACGTAAATAATAATCTTCATGTTATAAGTAATTAAAGAAAGTATATTAGAGGAATGATATATGAAACTATCGGTTAAGTCCTCCATAGTTACATTAGCACTTCTTGTTTCAACGAATGCTTATGCATCATCGGCAATTGTAACATCGACAATTAATCTTCGCGTCGGCCCGGGCACCCAGTACGGAACCATCGGGGCGATCCCGAATGGCGTTGGCATTACAGTGGCTGGCTGCACCAGCGGTTATGGCTGGTGTCAGGTGACCTATGGCGGCATGACCGGCTGGGCTGCATCGAGCTACATCGCCATTCAGACAGGCAACGGCTACACGACGAACGACAATTTCGGATCGACCGCCGCAGCGGTTGGCATACCGCTCATCGCAGGCATCGCCATCGGTTCGGCACTGGCGGCCAACAGGGGTCCCTATTGGGGACCCGGCTGGGGTCCGGCCCTTATCGCGGTTGGAACGGTGGCGGCAATGTCTATAATGGCTGCATCGGGCGTAATTGTCAGTCGAACAGGGGACCAGCACGCCCACACTGGACGGACCGTCCCGGCTGGAACGATCATCCCGGTTTTGGCCCCGGCTTCGGGCATGGTTTTGGCCCCGGCCCTCGCATGCGTCTCGGCGGCAGGCTGTAAAGCCGCCTCTGGAACCACACCTCCTGACAACCTTCTGTCAGGAGCATCGCCGGATAGGGTAAGGGTGCGGAGGATTTCACCTTCGCACTCTTTTCATTTGGACGCTGAAAATCCATATTGGGGACATGGCTTCCTCAAAAGACAAACACTCCCGGGATTCGCACGACAAGGCTGGCGGCTTCGGTGAAGCACCACATTCAGGTGGTTTCGGCGAAATGCCTCAGGCCGAACTTTCCGGTGCGCCCCTTTCCGGCCCCATCGCCGGCCCCATCGCCGATTGGGCGAAGGAGATCGGCGACGAGGCTGCGAAACCACGCGCGAAAAACCCAAAACAACCCAAGAAAATTCCTGAGCGCGCAGCAAGGAAGCGTCGCGCGCGCAGCGGGCGCGGCACATCCATGGGTGGCGCTGCATCCGCCAAGGGGCGTGCAGCGGCTGGCCTCAATCCGGTTGCCGGTCTCGACATCAGTCTGGAAGACGCTGCCGGACTGAACCCGACCGGTGCGACCGCGACAGTTCAGGCCCTGTCGGACCTGATTGCCTCCGGCAATCCGCTGTTCAAGAACGGCGAACTCTGGACGCCTCACCGCCCGGCACGTCCGGATAAATCCGAAGGCGGCATCGCCATCGAGATGGAAACCAGTTTCGAACCGTCCGGTGACCAGCCGACGGCTATTCGCGATTTGCTGGAAGGGCTGGACAACGACGACCGCACGCAGGTCCTGCTCGGTGTCACCGGTTCGGGCAAGACCTTCACCATGGCGCAGGTCATCCAGCGGACGCAGCGCCCTGCCCTGATCCCCGCGCCGAACAAGACTTTGGCCGCGCAGCTTTATGGCGAGTTCAAGAGCTTCTTTCCGAACAACGCCGTCGAATATTTCGTTTCCTACTACGATTATTACCAGCCGGAAGCCTATGTGCCGCGCTCGGACACTTATATCGAGAAGGAATCGTCCATCAACGAACAGATCGACCGGATGCGCCACTCGGCCACCCGCGCGCGCTGCTCGAACGCGACGATGTGATTATCGTCGCTTCCGTATCGTGCATCTACGGTATCGGATCGGTCGAAACCTATACGGCCATGACCTTCGAAATGAAGATCGGGGACCGGCTCGACCAGCGCCAGCTGCTCGCCGATCTCGTGGCCCAGCAATACAAGCGGCAAGACATCAATTTCGTGCGCGGCTCGTTTCGCGTGCGCGGCGACACGATCGAATTGTTCCCGGCTCACTTGGAAGATCGCGCCCGGCGCATTTCGCTTTTCGGCGATGAGATCGAGACCATAACCGAATTTGATCCGCTGACGGGCCAGAAGACGGGCGATCTGAAATCGGTGAAGATTTATGCAAATTCGCACTATGTGACGCCGCGTCCGACCCTCAATCAGGCGATAAAGTCGATCAAGGAAGAGCTGAAGCATCGCCTTGTCGAACTGAACAATGCCGGGCGTCTGCTGGAAGCCCAGCGCCTCGACCAGCGCACGACATTCGATCTCGAAATGCTGGAAGCAACCGGTTCCTGTGCGGGTATCGAAAACTATTCACGCTATCTGACAGGCCGCAACCCCGGCGAGCCGCCTCCGACACTGTTCGAATATATTCCGGACAATGCGCTGGTTTTCATCGACGAAAGCCACGTCACGGTTCCGCAGATCGGCGGCATGTATCGCGGCGACTTCCGCCGTAAGGCAACGCTTGCCGAATATGGTTTCCGCCTGCCATCCTGCATGGACAATCGCCCGCTCCGTTTCGAGGAATGGGACGCCATGCGCCCGCAGACCATTGCTGTTTCGGCAACACCGGGCGGCTGGGAAATGGAAGAAGCTGGCGGCGTGTTCGCAGAACAGGTCATTCGCCCGACCGGGCTGATCGATCCGCCGGTCGAAATCCGCCCTGCCAAGTCGCAGGTTGATGACGTGCTTGGCGAAATTCGTGAAACGGCACAGAAGGGTTACCGTACACTGGTCACGGTGCTGACCAAGCGCATGGCCGAGGACCTGACGGAATATCTGCACGAACAGGGCGTGCGCGTTCGCTACATGCACTCCGACATCGACACGCTGGAGCGTATCGAGATCATTCGCGATCTGCGTCTCGGCGCCTTCGATGTGCTGGTTGGCATCAACCTCCTGCGCGAAGGTCTCGACATTCCGGAATGCGGCTTCGTCGCCATTCTCGATGCCGACAAGGAAGGCTTCCTGCGCTCGGAAACCTCACTGGTTCAGACCATTGGCCGTGCAGCGCGTAACGTTGACGGCAAGGTCATTCTCTACGCCGACAATATTACCGGCTCGATGCAGCGCGCCATGGATGAAACCAGCCGCCGCCGTGAGAAGCAGGTTGCCTATAATGAAGAACACGGCATCACGCCTGCCTCGGTGAAGAAGAATATCTCGGACATCCTCGGCTCAGTTTACGAGCGCGATCATGTCCGCGCGGATATTTCGGGCTTTGCGGAAGAAGGCGCGATGATGGGCAACAATCTTGCCGCCCATCTGGAGCATCTGGAAAAGCAGATGCGCGACGCCGCTGCCGATCTCGACTTCGAAAAGGCCGCGCGCCTGCGCGACGAAATCAAGCGACTGCGTGAGACGGAACTGGCTATTGCCGACGACCCGCTGGCGCGCGAGTTTGAGGCGGGCGATGCAGGTGCAAGCCGCAACAAGGGCAAAGCCCACCGGCAATTCACGTTTCCGCAAGCCGGCGCTGGATGAAATGGGCGCTGATACCACGCGCCCGCTCGGCAAGTCGTCTTTGTTCCAGAAGCCATCGCTTGACGATATGGGACCGGGCACCGACATGGCAAAACCGCTCTTCCGCAAGAACACGCTTGATGAGATGACGGTCAAGCGGACCGAAGTGCCAAGTGGCGGCGACGATGCGGCGATCCGCCGTGAGCGCGCAGGCATCGGGTCTTACGAGGACCCTGCCGAAACAGCGCGCAAGAAACGCCGCCCCGGCAAGACAGGCCGACCGGGACGGTGACCGAGATCGTTGATTATGTGTTGGAAGACTTACCGGTCTTCCAACACATCACGAACGGCCATTCGATTTTCTATATTCAGCGGCACTGCCCGCCATTCATAATGCGATAGCCTGCACGGTCGGCTTCGCAACGATTGGGGAAAGTGCGCCTGTCATTACCACGTCGTGCGCAAACAGGCATATATTCCCGCGTACAAGCACCCGCGCCCGGCCTGCCCGGTCTGTTGCCCTGATGCGGCGGACGCATGCCGCCTTCGCCGCCCCATCCCGGACCCGGTCTTGATGAGCACTGGCCATTTGCGATGACGCGATAGCCCTCAGCTCTTGCCTGACAGGAATTGCCGAAGGTCTTGCGCGAAGAACCGCGCGTGGCGCAGACGGGAGCGTAGATCATCGGGCACATCTGCGGCTGCGACGGTCCGGGGCGAATCGGCGGACGATAATCCGGGCCGCCTTCGGCAACACAACCGGCGAGAAGCAGAGCGCCCGCAAGCACAGCCAATTGTCTGAATCGATGAAACTGCATTTTCCTCTCCCTTGTCCGGATAAATCCGATCTGTCCCGGACACTAAAATGGCGCAACCTACGATAAGAGCAAGTCTTTTCGCAAAAGTGCAAAACCTTGCAGACCATATCGACAACCCGCCCATATAGGTTACTTTGGCCGAAGTTGAGGGGCGGAACAGGCAGCATGAATCGTTATCGGCACGGCATAGCATTTATCCCGGCTTCGCAGCTTTTCAGCCTGCCTTCCGGCGTGGCTGCATCCTATGCAGCGAGCGAGCCGAACCCGCCGGTTTATGCGCCGCCTTTACCGCCGGAGAAGAAAGTCCCGACCGTCGGCCGCATCTGCCAGCTCATCGGTGCCAATGCCGACATCCACGGCATCCCGCGCGACTTCTTCGCCCGGCTGATCTGGAAAGAAAGCCGGTTCGATCACAACGCGGTCAGCCCTGTCGGCGCTGAAGGCATTGCGCAGTTCATGCCTTATACTGCTAAGGAGCGTGGGCTTGCCGACCCTTTCGACATAGAACAGGCCATCCCCGCATCGGCGAGTTTCCTGCGCGACCTTAAAGGCGCTTTCGGCAATTGGGGCCTTGCAGCCGCCGCCTATAATGCAGGGGCCGGGCGTGTTTCCAGCTGGATGCGGTCCGGCGGATTTCTGCCGCTCGAAACTGAAAATTACGTGCTGGACATTACCGGCGCGCCTGCCGATGACTTCGCGGCAGGCAAGGAGGTCGTGAACCGCCCGCTCGATCCCAAGCTCGCCTTCGTCGATGCCTGCAAGCGCCTGCCGATCATCCGCAGCGCCACAATTCCGATGTCGCGCGTGAAACCCAAGCCATGGGGCATTCAGGTCGCGGGTAATTTCCGCCGCAGCGCCGCTGCCAATCAATGGGTGCGCCTGCGCAAGCAGTTCAGCGCCGTGCTGGCAGGCCACGATCCCGTCATCAGCCGGATACGGACGCCGATGGGACGCCGTGGCATCTATGCAGTACGCATCGGCGCTAACAGCCGCGGAGAAGCCGACAGCATCTGTGCGAAGCTGCGCGCCGCCGGTGGCGCATGCATAGTTTCGCGCAATCGATGAAAATACCGGGACATATCCGTTTAAATTCGCGATATATTAGGGTTAGCCTGTTCTATTTTGGGATTGAGTCGATGATTTTCTTGAAACAATCGTAAAAATTCTGACGATACCGGTTCAAAGATAACCAATCATGTTCCCCCAAAGAATTTGCTTGCCAAATACCGCTTCATAGATCAGTCTCCACCTGTTCGGGCATTTAGCGAACAAATGGAAGACTGGAAGAACGGCGCGCCGGGGCCGCTATAAGTTCCGGGTCGAAGGCTCCCCTTCGGCAATGATCGGTTCCTTCCCAATGTCGAGAACTGCCTGCATAACCCTCTGCCGGGTGTGTGGTGCGCTTGGCAGAATTTGTAATACCACTGTCTCCACAAGAGCAGTGGCGCCAAGGAAAAGGAACGGATCCCATGGCACAGACCGGACTGGTCAAATTCTTCAATACCGAAAAAGGTTTCGGTTTCATCAAGCCGGACGACGGTGGCGCTGACATCTTCGTACACATTTCTGCTGTACAGGCTTCTGGCCTCACTGGCCTCGCAGACAATCAGAAGGTTTCCTACGAGACGGAACCGGATCGTCGCGGCAAAGGCCCGAAGGCCGTGAACATCACCGTTACCGGCTGATCGTTCATAAAAGAACCTACCACTTGCCCCGGCTTTTGCCGGGGTTTTTTTATTGCCGGTATGCAACCCTGAACCCGGATCATCATTCAGGCGCGAAATATTACAGATGCTGCAAGTAATTGACCGGAAACTGACAGCTTTCCATCGCCCTTCACCATTGTTCAGCCTCCATTCATGTCGAAACAGTTAATTAGTTATTCATAAACGATACGTGTGTGCCCGTTCGGCGAGCGTATCGGAGAAATTACAGTCGAGCTTCTGAAGGAGCGAACAATGAACCGATTTGCGAAAACAGCCATTCTGGCAGCGGCATCCTTGCGGCTGTTGCCGCACCGCTTGCAACAGCATCGGCAGATTCACGGGGCCGCCATGGCTGGGATCGTGGCGGCTGGGATCGTCCCTACTACCGCGACCGGCATCGCAACCATGGCGACGCCGTTGCCGCAGGTGTGATCGGTCTTGCAGCAGGTGCCCTCATCGGCAGCGCGCTGAGCCAGCCGCAACCGACCTACGTGCAGCCTGCCCCGGTCTATGCACCGCCTCCGCCGCCGCCAGCTTATTACCCGGCAGCCCCGGCTCGTCAGGCGACTTATTATCGCTCAAGCTATGAGCCATGGAGCCGTGGCTGGTACCAGTATTGCGCCGACCGTTACCGGTCATTCAATCCGAATACCGGCACCTATCGCGGTTATGACGGACGTGATCACTTCTGCTCCGCAAATTAAAGCACATCCCGAAAAGTGTGAAACGGTTTTCGGATAAGATGCGCGTCAAAACAAATAATTAGAGCACCGATCTGCTTCAACCAGATCGGTGCTCCAAAGCAAACCATCGAGGAAAAGCCGCCTTTAAAGGCGGCTTTTTTATGCATATCCGATGTCGTTCAAAAATGGATTGGAGCGCCGTTCATCACCGAACCGACCACCGGGACCATGCCCGCAAATGAAACCGATATCGTCCCCGAGCGGCAGCAGCTTTTCCTTGATGGAGCGAATCAGCGCCGCGTGATCACCGCCCGGCAGATCAGTGCGCCCGACCGAGCCGTTGAAAAGCACATCACCGACTATCGCAAACCGCGCTTCGGGGTTGAAGAACACGACGTGCCCCGGCGCATGGCCCGGCGTGTGGAAGACGTCGAATTCATGCCCGGCGACGGAAACCTTGTCACCTTCGTCCAGCCAGCGGTCCGGCGTAACATTGCGCACGCCTTCAGTGATGCCATATTTTAGGCCGGTCGCTTCCAGATTATCGAGCAGGAACTTATCATCCCTGTGCGGGCCGATAATGTCCACATTCAGGGCTTCCTTGAGATCAAGGGCTGCCGCAGCATGATCGATATGGCCATGCGTGATCCAGATGGCCTCGACATCGATCCCTTTGGGAATCAATCGCCTCGCGGATGCGATCCGTGTCACCGCCCGGATCGATCACGACACCCTTCTTGGTCTCGCCATCGAACAGAATGGTGCAATTCTGCTGGAAAGGCGTGACGGGAACGATGATGGCCTGCAATTGCCCCATAGTCTTACTCCACTTGAATAAATAGCGGTCCGGAAGGTGCTTCTGACACAGAGATAGTGTCCTGTGCCCGCCGGTGAAGCTTTAAATAGATACGGGCGGCTGATAGCCGCCCGTTTTCCCCTCTCGGGGATTGTCCGAGGCGCTTTCTCCGAAAACCGTTTCACGGTTTCCGGGATAGGCCCCGACAGTTCGTCTTACCGGTTGTCCCCACAACCATGCAGTCTCCAGAGCGCGTTTCGATCTGATTGAATCAGACCGGCGCTCCAACTGTTTGCTTTCACGCACATGTTACCCGATCGAAGCGGGATCAGAAATCAGTCCAGTGGACTGATTTCCCTGCGTAGGCGCTTCACACTTTTCGGGATGTCTTAGTGCGTCAGGCCTTGGCGGCCATCGCGTTCTTGATCAGGCCGACAACGGCCGTGAGCACGATACCGCCAATGCCGCCGCCTGCCAGCTGGCCGACAACACCGTTGAGAACGGAATCGAGGCCACCGCCAGACAACATCGGAAGCAGCTGCCCGAGGATGACACCACCGATGCCGCCTGCCACCGTGTTACCCGTGGTGCCCAGACTGATATTCTTCACTGCTCCGGCGATGTTGCCACCAACCGCGCCAGCCACAAGCTGTAGAATGATAGGTAGTAGAGATTCCATAATCGTCACCCCATCTGAGTTTTAAACCGGAATAGCGCGACTCCGGTAAAAAAATCTTGTGCCGAAACTTTCCAATGTCAAACAATAAGCGACGGAATAACAAAAAGCGGCCCTAAGACCGCTCTTTTTTCTGTTTAAAACTTGGTTCGGCACCTACTATTCGGCTGCCGCCCGCTTTGGCTGAACTTCCGCAGAATAGTCATTCATTAGAACATTTGTAATTTCGGAAGGTTTGAAACGGTATTGACCGATCTCGGATACCGGCGTCACTTCCGCTGCTGTTCCGCACAGGAAGCATTCGGAGAAACCGGCAAGTTCTTCCGGCATGATTGCCCGCTCGATGACTTCAATGCCGCGACGCTTGGCAAGATCAATGACCGTGCGACGCGTAATACCGTCAAGGAAGCAGTCAGGCTTCGGCGTATGCAGTGCGCCGTCCTTCACGAAGAAGACGTTTGCACCGGTTGCTTCCGCAACCTGTCCGCGCCAGTCGAGCATCAATGCATCGGCATAGCCCTTGGCTTCGGCGGCGTGCTTGGAGATCGTGCAGATCATATAGAGACCGGCAGCCTTCGAGCGCGAGGGCGCAGTGCGCGGGTCCGGGCGGCAATATTCAGCGATATCGAGCCGGATGCCCTTCATCTTTTCTTCGGGAGAGAAATAGCTCGGCCATTGCCAGATGGCGATGGCAAGATGAATGCGGTTGTTCTGCGCCGAGACCCCCAGTGACTCCGAACCGCGCCGGGCAATCGGGCGAACATAGGCGTCTTCAAAACCCTGCTTCTTCAGAAGCTCGCGGCAGGCATCGTTGATTTCTGCAACGCTGAAAGGAATCTCGAAGCCGAGAATGCGTGCAGATTCATGCAGGCGTTCGGTATGCTCATTGAGCTTGAAGATCTCGCCGCCATAGGCGCGTTCGCCTTCAAACACGGCGCTCGCATAATGCAGACCATGGGTCAGCACGTGGATTTTGCATCTTTCCAGTCGACGAATTCTCCGTCCAGCCAGATAAATCCGTCCCGTTGATCGAATGGAATCGCAGCCATTTTTCTTGCTCCTAAATATTTCATCGAGCATTTCTTTTTTCAGGATGAAACCTTGGAAATGCCCTGTCTATGCATTTTGACGCGCATCCCGAAAATCGCCTCATACTTTTTCGGGATGCGCCTCAGCGGCGCTGTCTCGATCTGGTTTCAGGTCGACTTCAGACCAGATAAACTTCTCCGCATCCCGTCTTCCCCAGCTAAATCGATATAACTGGTGAGACGGCCACCTTTTCCTGCGTAATTGCTGGCCTTTTTGTTCAAAATGCTTTGAGGTCACGCAAACATATTGCGCGAATCCCGGGCGGAGCATGCATGGAAAGAAAATAAATCCTCCACAGGGTTCGAATATTGCGACAACCATTCCATCACCAACCCATTGAGACGGTGGCGGGAAGCCCGTTAGCGCAATTATTCCTCCCTCCTTGCACGTATCAGCGCAAACATTATTCCAAAAAGCCAGCTCACACTTATCGAAAATTATCTGGGCGATTGAATTATGTCAATAATGCTGACATATTTAACGCAACAGAACGGAGCACAGATGTGAATTCGACGAACGATATGAATTATATAAGCAATCCGTTGACGGCTGAGGAGGCGGCCGACCTCAACGTGATCGAACTACTGTTTTTTCCTATCGCGACTTTACCGCCGACCCTGATCTTATTCTGGAAAAGATCGGATTCGGACGGGCGCATCACCGTGTTCTCTACTTCATCAACCGCAAGCCCGGCATGACAGTCGCCGAGCTGCTGGAGGTCCTGCGGATCACCAAGCAGAGCCTGTCACGCGTGCTTAAACAATTGATCGATACGGGGCATGTGGTTCAGGCCACCGGCCTTCACGACCGCCGCCACCGCAAGCTTTATCCGACCAAGAGCGGCCGCCAGCTCACGCTTGCCCTCGCCCTTCCACAGTCACGACGCATCGCACGTGCACTGGAGGACTGTGCGCCGCAGGACCGGGAAGTCATCGAGCGCTTCCTCTATAATATGGTCAACCCCGAGCGGCGCGCCCAGATCGACGAGTTTTCTGCCGAAGATAGTTCGACCATACACCTCTGAACCGAGCGACACTGGGTTTGAGTGTTACGTCTAGTTGCACAAAGTGTCTGAATAAAACCGCCGGGCCGTGGCGAAAATGGTGGGTTTCGAGAACCGGAGCGCAGTGTACTGCTAAACACAATCCCGAAAAGTTGTAGACTTTTCGGATAAGATTATGCGTCTGAGCAAGTACATGAGCACCGGAAGCGCAGAAAAAAACGCTGTTTGCGAGCCAAGGCATGGCGACTTTTGGATCAGACAATAAGTGCTTGTATAAAAACAGGTCCACGCAGGCAGTGAATGGACGTGCCGCATTCCAGTCGATAATATGTGCACCAAAGCATCGGGCATAAGCTGGAATGCTGAAGTAAAATTATCGGAATGGGATCGAAAGACGCCATGGCTGCAGAAGAAGAAAAGACGCTCTCGGACGACGCGCCACATCTCCTCGTCGTTGACGACGATACGCGTATCCGCAGCCTTCTCTCACAATATCTGACCAATAGCGGATTCCGTGTCACCATGGCTGGAAGCGCTGCCGAAGCGCGCCGCAAACTGGAAGGCATCGATTTTGATCTGCTGATCCTCGACGTCATGATGCCGGGAGAAACCGGCGTTTCGCTGACGCGATCGCTGCGCGAGCAGAAGAACGTCCCCATCCTGATGCTGACGGCATTGTCGGAAACCGACAGCCGCATCGACGGTCTGGCTGCCGGAGCGGACGATTATCTGCCCAAGCCGTTCGATCCCCGCGAGCTGACGCTTCGCATCAACAATATCCTGCGCCGCGGCGCGCCACCCGCACAGCCGAAAATCGAGCAGATCGTGTTCGGCCCCTATACTTTCTTCATCCCGCGCCGCGAGCTGAAAAAGGGTACGGAAACAATCAAGCTGACGGATCGTGAGCAGGATATCATGGCGATTTTCGCCGAACGTGCCGGCGAGACGATCCCCGCCATGAACTGACCGGTCAGGATGGCGATGTCGGCGAACGCACGATCGACGTCCAGATCAATCGCCTTCGCCGCAAGATCGAGCAGGACCCGGCCAATCCGGTCTGGCTCCAGACCGTGCGCGGTATCGGCTACAAGCTCAGCATCGAATAGCAACCATCGGCAATCAGGAATATCGCGATCAGAAAATGGTGTTTTCTCAAAACGCAGGGCGGCATGTACCAAAGGTGCAGCCGCAATGTTGTTCATGGAAAACGCCATTTGCAGACAGCAATATTTCCGGAAGCGTTTTTCGAGCCAAAAAGTGTGAAGCGGCTTTGCGACAAAATAAGTCTTTTGAGCGCAACCACAGGGTACTGAGGGACGTTTTAACACGATGAAATCGCCCTTGAGAAAATTCTCCCGCTGGTTGGCGCGCATCATGCCGAAGGGGCTTTATGCGCGGTCGCTCATCATCATCATTGCCCCGATGGTTCTGCTCCAGTCCGTGATCGCCTATGTGTTCATGGAGCGTCACTGGCAGATGGTGACCGAACGACTATCGACCGCCGTTGTGCGCGATATTGCAGGCATCATCGACATTCTCGAAACCTATCCGCAGGAACCGGGCTACGACAATCTCATCCGCATCGCGCAGCAGCGGCTGGCGCTGAACATTTCGATCCTGCCGCCCGATCCGCTGCCGCCTCCCGGGCCAAAAGCCCTTTTTCGCCATTCTCGATTACTTCCTGAGTGAAGAGATCACCCGCCAGATCAATCGGCCCTTCTGGGTCGATACGGTGGGCGATTCCGATCTCATCGAGATCAGGATCAAGCTTGAGGACAAGGTGTTGCGCGTCTTTGCGCGGCGCAGTCAGGCCTATGCATCCAATACAGGCATCTTCCTGACGTGGATGGTGGGCACCGCACTTGTTCTGCTGATTATCGCCATCGCCTTCCTGCGCAACCAGATCAAGCCGATCCAGCAACTTGCGGAAGCCGCAGAGAGTTTCGGCAAGGGGCGACCCATGCCGGAAGGGTTCCATCCGCGCGGAGCCGAGGAAGTGCGCCGTGCAGGCATCGCCTTTATTCAGATGCGCTCGCGCATCGAACGCCAGATTGAGCAGCGCACTGCCATGCTTTCCGGCGTCAGCCACGATCTGCGCACCATTCTGACCCGCTTCAAGCTGCAGCTTGCGCTGGCTGGCCACTCGATCGACACCGAGCCGCTCAATCAGGATATTGCCGACATGCAGACGATGCTCGAAGGCTATCTCGCCTTTGCGCGTGGCGAAGGTTCGGAGGAAACCGCAAGCTACGATGTCACGAGGCTTTGCGAAAAACTGGAGCATGAAGCACGCCTGCGCGAGCGCGGCTTCAAGTATCATATTGAAGGCGACAGCGAGGTCCATGTGCGTCCGAACGCCTTCTCGCGGCTGGTCAGCAATCTCGTATCAAACGCCTTCCGTCATGCGCAGAATGTCGAGCTGTCGATTTCGCATGTTGAAGGCTGGCTGAAAGTCGTTGTGGACGATGACGGGCCGGGCATTCCGGAAGACCGCCGCGAAGACGTTTTCAAGCCTTTCGTCCGGCTGGATGAAGCGCGAACGCAGGATTCCGGCGGCACGGGCGGGCTGGGTCTTGCTATTGCACGCGATATTGCACGCAGCCACGGTGGCGACATTACGCTGGAAGACGCCCCGACCGGCGGCCTGCGCGCGACCATCCATATTCCGGCTTAAAGCGTTCTGGCCCCATCAAATGCGCGGCTGCACGTCGGCAGAGCGATCCGACAACGGAGTTCCATACTTCCAACGCTATTCTTTTCCCTCATCCTGAGGAGCCGTTGAAAACGGCATCTCGAAGGGCGAGGGAAAAACGCACGGTGCTTGCCCTCGTCCTTCGAGATGGCTCTTTCGCAAGCTCGGGAGCCTCCTCAGGATGAGGGAGAAAAGCGCTTGCTTAACGCGAAATCATCCGCTCTTAATAAAGCTTGCCACCATTCGGCACGGGCTTGTCGATGGCAGCGAGAACCACTTCGCCATCTTCGTCCGGCATGCCGAGTGTCAGCACTTCCGACATGAAGGGCCCGATCTGTCGTGGCGGGAAGTTCACGACTGCCATAATCTGTTTGCCGACCAGCTCTTCCGGCGTGTAGTGCCCGGTGATCTGGGCTGATGACTTCTTGATGCCAATCTTTTCACCAAAATCGATCTTCAGCTTGAAGGCAGGCTTGCGGGCTTCGGGAAATGGCACAGCTTCCACGATGGTTCCACTGCGGATATCGACCTGTTCGAAATCTGCCCGGGTGATGGTGGTTGCTTCGCTCATTTTTCACTCCCCGGCCCGCGCTCCCGGCCTCGCAGAAAACCCGGCGCGAGCGCCGGGCCAAAATTCAACTGATTTATAGTCAGGCGCGACCGACGGTCTCGAACACCACGCATTCAAGCGCTTCACGCGCCGTAACACCCGACCAGACCACAAACTGGAAGGCACGGAAATAGGCTTCGCAAGCTTCCAGCGCCGCCGAAAGCAGCACTTCAACCTGACGACTCGTCGGTTCCGCACCACCTGCCAGCAGCAGCGACTGGCGATACATGATCGCGCCTTCCTGCTGCCAGAGATCGAAATGGCCCATCAGAAGCTTTTCATTGATGAGCGACAGCAGGCGCATCACTTCGTTCACACGTGGCTCGGCCACCTTGATGTCGAATGCGCAGGCCAGATGCAGTGCCTCGAAATCCTCCATCCGGAAAACGAGATGTGATAGTCAGTCCAGTTGCCCGCAACCGAAATTGCGATTTCGTCGTCGCCAGTCCGCTCGAACGTCCAGTCGTTTGAATGCGCGACCTGTTCGATCACATCCACCGGATGTGCCTCACGTGCGAATTCAAGCTCAAGAAGGCTCATGTCCGTTTCCTGTTCTGGGAACCATCTGCCCCAGATGCTTCCTAATTCCCGGCGCGCAAGTCATTTGCTCGCCCGTGCCGGCCACCGCGCAAGAACAAGCGCAGGAAAACAGGCACGAATTGATCGGTTGAGGAACCGGCATGCACGACGGCATGCAAGCGCCTCAATGGCACACGCACATACGCAACTGATACTGGAAAGCAGCCTGAAAGACGCGAAACCTGACACTCAGCCCCTCGCCGCCGCCTACATGACCGCGTTACGAATCATGTAGTGTTTTCAGTCTATTGATGCTGAATCTGAACGCCAGCCCCTTTTGAACAAAGAGCCGTGAAAGCATGTGGAAATATACGAGGGACCGACCGCGACCCTTGCCTTAACCGACTCTAAGACAAGGGTTTTTGCCACTTGCGGCCTGTTAATAAATATTCAGGGATTATTTTTGGATTTTGCCGAAGATGAAGCTGATTTTGCCGATTTGGCTTCAGAATCAACTTCGAATTTCGCAAGACGTGCTTCGAGAGCTTCGATTCTTGCCAGCAACGCGCTGTTTTCCGCACGCGCCTTGATTGCCATTTCACGAACGGCTTCGAAGTCTTCGCGCTGCACGACATCGAGTGTGTTCAGCACGCGTTCTCCTTGCGAACGCAACGCCGTTTCCACTTCACGGCGCACGCCCCCGGCAGCGCCTGCCGCATCCGTCACAAGCTTGGCGAGTTCATCAAGAACCCGGTTCTGTCCGCTGGTCATGGCAATCATTCCTTATTTCCAAGTGAGACCTGTTGAAAACATAAATTTGAAATAGGGCCGTCTCAGTTCCGATGCAAGCGCAGCTATAGAAAGTGATCAGGTTCGGCGCACTTGAATCAAAACCACGGGCCACGCGAAAATGACGGCGACCGGAAACCGGAAGCGCCACTAGCGAATGTACTTAAGGCTACCTTAAGGGTAGATCAGCACCGGAAGCCCAGAAAACGCGATTTGCAAACGCGATTTGCAGCCGACGGGAACAGCTTGACCATAACGGGTCGGTCCAGCATGTTCCGTCACAAAACGGAGTGATTTCATGATTGAGACGTTGCTGCCCGCATCGGCGCTCGCCTTCCCAAATATCGATCCGGTGATTTTCCGGGTCGGACCGCTGGCAGTGCACTGGTACGGCCTCGGCTATGTCGTCGGCATCATGTTCGCCCGGTGGTACGGCAAGAAGCTCTTGCGAAGCCACCGCCTGTGGGCCAACAACCAGCCGCCCATGGCGCCGGAAGCCCTCGATGATTTCGTCATCTGGGCAGCGCTTGGCGTCGTGCTCGGCGGTCGCATCGGCTACGTGCTCTTCTATAATTTCTCCTATTATATCTCCAACCCGCTTGCCATTCCGGCGGTATGGGATGGCGGCATGTCGTTTCACGGCGGCATTTTGGGCACAACGCTCGCCATGATCCTGTTTGCCCGCTCGCGCGGCATCAAGGTCTGGAGCATGTTCGACACGATTGCCGCTGGTGTTCCGGTCGGACTTGGTGTCGTGCGCGTCGCCAATTTCATCAATTCGGAACTCTGGGGTCGTGTCAGTGATGTGCCGTGGGCAGTCTACTTCCCCAATGGAGGCCCGCTGCCGCGTCATCCAAGCCAGCTTTACGAAGCGTTCCTTGAGGGTGTAGTCCTCTTCCTCGTGCTGTTCCTGCTCGTCTGGGTCGGACGCAAACTGAAGAAGCCCGGCTTCATTGCAGGCGCTTTCGTCACGGGCTACGGCCTCAGCCGCATCGTGGTCGAATTCTTCCGCGAGCCGGATGCGCAGCTCGGCTATCTCTTCGGCGGATGGCTCACCATGGGTATGGTCCTCTCGGTGCCGATGGTACTGATCGGGCTTTGGGCCATGTGGCGCGCAAACCGGACCGCAGCCAAGGATGCCTGATCTTTCGCTGAAAGACCGGCTGAAACGCCTGATCGCCACCTCCGGGCCGATCAGCGTTGCCGATTACATGGCAGCCTGCCTCGGCGACCGCGAGGCGGGCTATTATACGACGCGTGAACCTTTTCGGACGCGACGGTGACTTCATCACCGCGCCGGAAGTAAGTCAAATGTTCGGTGAACTGATCGGCATCTGGTGTGTCAGCGAATGGGACGCGCTGGGACGACCGGACAATATCGTGCTTTGTGAAATCGGCCCCGGTCGCGGCACGCTGATGAGCGATATGCTGCGCACTATTGGCAGGCTCGCCCCGCAAATGCTGGACCATGTGCGTGTCGCCATGGTCGAAACAAGCCCGCGCCTTGCCGAAAAGCAAAAGGAAAAACTGTCCGACGCAGGCGCGAAGATCGACTGGTTCGAACGCTTTTCCGATATTCCCGCCGATACTGCCAACGGGCCGCTGATCCTCGTCACCAATGAGCTGTTCGATGCGATCCCGTTCCGGCAGTTCGTCAAGGTCGATGGCCGCTTTGTCGAACGGATGATTGCGCTCGATGACAAGGATGAGTTCCATTTCGTCAGCGGTCTGGGTGGTATAGATCCGGCGCTGTTACCTGTAGGCCATGCGGAAGCACCCGAAGGCGCGATCTTTGAAGCAGCCCCTGCACGCACGGCCTTAATGCAGGAAATTGCCAGCCGTATCGCGACCACACGCGGCGCAGCGCTCAACGTCGACTATGGCCATCTGAAAGCCGGTTTCGGCGACACGCTGCAAGCCATGTTGAAACACGGCTTTGACGATGTATTTGCCAATCCGGGCCTTGCGGACCTCACCAGCCATGTCGATTTCGACATTCTGGACAAGACCGCGCGGGCCAGCGGCTGCAAGACCGGAACAATGACGCAGGGCGAATTTCTGCTCGCAATGGGCCTGCTTGATCGCGCCGGACGGCTCGGTACGGGCAAGGACGCAGCGTTTCAGGAAAAAAATCCGACAGGACGTCGAAAGACTGGCCGCACCCGATCAAATGGGAACCTTGTTCAAGGTTCTCGCATTTTGAGTGACGGGCTGACACGCCTCTATCCTTTCGAAACGAGGTGATGCCCTTCCCTTCAAAAGCTTCAATTGACAAGCCAGCGGACCTCCCCACCATCCCGCCGTTTACGAAAGCCAGCAAGATGACCGATATGCCGCAACCACTCCGCTCGCCTCTCCTTGAAAAGCCCGTCGGACAGAACGGGAAGCGGATCGCGCATGGCTTTTTCACCCGCAAGGGCGGTGTTTCCGATGGCATCTATACGGGCCTGAACGTTGGAAGCGGGTCAAACGATGTGCCGGAAAAAGTTGCCGAGAATCGCCGCCGCGTCGCCGAGAACCTTGGCGTTGCACCCGATCATCTCATGACCGTGCATCAGGTTCATTCGCCCGATGTCCTCCACGTCACCGAGCCGTTCGGCGCTCCACGCCCGAAGGCCGACGCAATGGTCACAAATGTGCCGGGCATCGCCATTGGTGCTTTGTCTGCCGATTGCGGGCCTGTGCTTTTGCAGATCACGAAGCGGGAATCATCGGCTCCGCCCATGCCGGATGGCGTGGCGCTTTCGGCGGTGTCCTTGAAAACACGATTGAAGCCATGATCGGCCTCGGTGCGAAACGCGAGAACATCGTTGCTGTTCTCGGGCCGACCATCGGGCCGGAAAATTACGAAGTCGGGCCGGAATTCTATGCAGAATTCATCGGCAGAGATGCTGCCTACACCACCTATTTCCGGCCTTCCGACAAGCCGGAACACAAACTGTTCGATCTGTGGACATTCATCACCGACCGGCTGACGAAGGCTGGTGTGCGGGCAGAATCCCTTCGCCAGTGCACCTATGCCGATGAGGAACAATTCTATTCCTACCGGCGCACCACCCATCGCAACGAACCCGACTACGGGCGTCAGATTGCAGCGATCGCCATCATAGAAGATTAGGAGAACCGCATGGCCCTTCACTTCGAGCCGGAAGAATTCGCAGCACGTCGCGACCGTCTGATCTTGAAGATGGAGGAGGAAGCTGGATGCGCTTCTGCTGTTCGCGCAGGAGAGCATGTACTGGCTGACGGGCTATGACACGTTCGGCTTCTGCTTCTTCCAATGCCTTGTCGTGAAGGCCGACGGGTCGATGGTGCTGATGACACGCTCCGCCGATTTGCGGCAGGCGCGTCATACGTCGAACATCGAGAACGTCGTCGTCTGGACCGATCGCGACAATGCCAATCCGGCTTCCGACCTGCGCAATATCCTGACGGAACTCGACCTTCTCGGCACCCGGATCGGGATCGAGTACCAGACACATGGCCTTACCGGCGCCAATGCGCGCAAGCTGGACGAACAGCTGCAGAGCTTTTGCCAAGCTTTACGATGCTTCCGGCATGGTGGATCGCCTGCGGCTGCTCAAAAGCCCTGCGGAAATTGCCTATGCGAAACGCGCCGCCGAACTCAGTGACGACATACTCGACGCTGCGATAAAGCTCACCAAAGGCGGGGCGAGCGAAGCCGATATTCTGGCTGCGATGATGAGCACCAATTTTGCCGGCGACGGCGATTTTCCCGCCAACGAATATATCATCGGCTCGGGCGACGATGCCCCTGCTCTGCCGCTACAAATCCGGTCGGCGCAAGCTGAACAAGAACGATCAGCTCACGCTCGAATGGTCGGGCGTCTTCCGGCACTACCACGCGCCGATGATGCGCACGATCGTCGTCGGCAAGCCGATCACACATCATCAAGAGCTCTATGCGGCTGCACGCGAGGCGCTGGAAGCCGTGGAAGCAGCCATGACACCCGCCTCGACATTCGGCGACGTCTTTGACGCCCATGCGCGGACCATGGAGGCACACGGCCTTACCCGCCATCGCCTCAATACTTGTGGCTATTCAGTGGGAGCACGTTTCACGCCATCATGGATGGACCCGCAGATATTCTATGCCGGAAACCCGGAAAGCATCCAGCCGGACATGACGCTTTTCGCACATATGATCATCATGGATTCCGACACCCAAACCGCCACGACGCTGGGGCAGACATATCTCACAACAAATGGCGCAGCTCAGCCATTATCCCGCCATTCTCTTGATATGATTGTAAAATGAGGCGCAATCGGCGATAAAACTGCCACAAGCGCAACCCGGAAACTGCAAAGCGGCTTTCGGGCAAGATGCACGTCGATAAAATCGATAGATTATTTTGAACTGAAAATGCCCGACCGCAGAGAACCTGCGCCTTCAGGAGCATGAAGCCGAACATGAACAAGGCACGTCTTTCAACGATGTTGTTGCTGGCCGGAGTGCTTACAAGCGTCCCGCCGCCTGCAACAGCACTGAGTCCGCTCTGAACGTACAGGGTAGCAATCAAAATTCCGGGCAAAATTCCGGGCAAACTACTACGCCAGCCGCGACACCGGGCACCCCGGCGACGGGCACCGCTCCCGTGCAGCCCACGGGAACAACTCCGGCCACGACCGGCACAGCACCTGCGACAACCACGCCAGTGGCACCGCAGCGCAGTGCAGCGCTCAAGCCGGGCAAGTTGCATATCGCCCCGATTGTCGGCGCACCGGTCAATGTGGTGACGCCACTGACCCATCGCATGAATGACGATGCCAAGACGAAGGGCATTGAGCTTGCAGGCAATAACGACCCGAGTGCTGCCTACGTCATGAAGGGATATTTCTCCGTTCTTTCGGAAGATAATCAGACCACCGTGCTCTACGTCTGGGACGTGCTGGATGCTTCCGGCAACCGCCTTCACCGGATACAGGGGCAGGAGAAAGTTCGGTGCTGCCGCAGACTCATGGAGTGTCGTTCCGGCTTCCGCAATGCAGACAATCGCCGACCGAACCATGCAGGAATATTCGACGGCTTGCGGCAAATCGCGCATAGAAACTTGCTTTGGCAGCAAAAAGACTGAAATCTTTTGCTGAATCTGTTTTGCCTACTGTGGGAAAGCCGGAAAACCGGGCTTTTACAGCAATTGTGTTCCCGAGGGCCTTGCAATGGCGATGACTCTTTGCAATAGGCCCCACATCCGAAAGAAAACCTTTCTAGCTGCAGTACTTGGCCGGTCAGACCGTACGCAGCTTTAAAGTTTTTAAGAGATTAAGTCCGTTCCGGCGGACTGTTGCGACAGAACCAAACTGCAAACCGCGACCGCATCGGCGTCAGAGGCAAAAGAATGAAACTTTTCGCAGGCAACTCCAACCGGGTTCTTGCCGAATCCGTTGCTCAGTATCTCAACATTCCACTCGGTAAGGCCAGCGTCCGTCGCTTCGCCGATCAGGAAATCTTCGTAGAGATTCAGGAAAACGTGCGCGGCGAAGACGTATTCGTACTGCAATCGACTTCCTACCCGGCAAACGATCACCTGATGGAACTGCTCATCATGATCGACGCCTTCCGCCGCTCGTCGGCACGTCGCATCACCGCCGTCCTGCCCTATTTCGGCTATGCCCGTCAGGACCGCAAGCCCGGCCCGCGCACGCCGATCTCTGCCAAGCTGGTCGCCAATCTCATCACCGAAGCCGGTGCGAACCGCGTCCTGACGCTTGACCTTCATGCCGGTCAGATTCAGGGCTTCTTCGATATCCCGACCGACAACCTCTACGCCGTTCCGGTCATCGCCCGCGATGTGAAGGCCAATTACGCGACCGGCAATTGCATGGTCGTTTCGCCTGACGTTGGCGGCGTGGTTCGCGCCCGTTCGCTCGCAAAGCGCATCGATGCGCAGCTCGCCATCGTTGACAAGCGCCGCGAACGTCCGGGTGAATCGGAAGTCATGAACGTCATCGGCGACGTTTCCGGCAAGGACTGCCTGCTGTTCGATGACATCGTCGATTCCGGCGGCACGCTCTGCAACGCAGCTGAGGCCCTGTTGAACAAGGGCGCCAAGAGCGTCACCGCTTACATCACGCACGGCGTTCTGTCCGGCGGCGCGGTTGCCCGTATCGCCTCGTCCAAGCTGAAGGAACTGGTCATTACCGATTCCATCCAGCCGACCACCGCCATCAACGATGCGCCAAATATCCGCGTCCTCTCGATCTCGGACCTGATTGGCGAAGCCATCGCCCGCACGGCAGCGGAAGAGTCCGTTTCGAGCCTGTTCGACTAAAACACCAGCCGGATTACAATTCCGAGACATGCCGCCAGCAACAGCACGAGCGGCATGTTGAGCCTCAGAACAACAAGCAAGAATGCCGCCGCGCCTGCAATCAGGACGGCGGCATTGTCTATTGTGCTCCAGACCGGCAGCGGCAATGTGAAGGGACCTATAGCCTTCTCGACAACCTGCGAAAACAGGACATGCAGCGAGAACCACAGCGCCAGATTGGCAATCACGCCGACGACTGCAGCCGTAATCCCGCCCAGCATGGCCGACAGCCAGCGCACCTGACGCAGCCGCTCCACGAATGGCGCGCCCGCCAATATCCATAGAAAGCAGGGCACGAAGGTAAACCAGAGCGCGATCAGTCCGCCGAAAAGGCCACCCAGAAGTGGCGGCAGGCCCGACAGGTTCGCAGCCCCCACAAAGCCGACAAAAACCAGCACGAGGATCAGCGGTCCCGGCGTGGTTTCCGCCAGACCGAGCCCGGTCAGCATTTCTCCCGGCTTCATCCAGCCGAAATGCTCGACCGCCTGCTGCGCCGTATAGGAAAGAGCGGCATAAGCGCCCCCAAATGTCACCGCAGCAAGCTTCGAAAAGAAGGCGGCTTCCTGCACAAAAACATGCGCGCCACCAAAAGCGAAGAAAAGCCCGAGCAAAGGTAAAAGCCACAGCCCGCCCCAGATGAGCGTTTGCTGCGTGAATTCGCGCAAGGCGCCGGGCGTCGCCTCTCCCATAATTGCGGCAGCACCATTTCCCTGCACGATATGCCGCAGGCCACCTGCAAGAGCCGCCAGCAGAACGACGAGCGGAAACGGCAGTTTCAGGAAGGCTATCGCAACGAATGCCGCAAGCGCCACCGCATAGGAAAACCCCGAGGCCAGTGTCCGTTTGGCCATGCGATAAAGCGCTTCAAAAACCACGGCGAGAACCGCAGCCTTGAGGCCGAACAACAGTCCGGCCACGATGTCGACATGCCCGAAGGAGATATACAGCGCCGATAATGCAAGCATGACGACAGCGCCGGGCAGCACGAACAGAAGCCCGATCTTGCCGAATGTCGCGAAGAGTTCTTTGTAACCCGGTTGCTGAATTGGCTGTGTCACGCTGCTGCCCTGAATGATCCGTTTCGCAAGCTGTCGGCGAGGATCATTACAGGTTCATGACAGTTTTCACAGCTTACTCCGCCGCAGCGCCTTCTTCCGCCAGATCGTCCGGCGCATTCGGGTCGCCCGGTGCCGTTTCGCAGGCGAGATCGGGAAAATTGACGATGCGCATTCCCTTTGAAATCGTTGCGCACAACCGGGGAGCCCGCGTTCTTCAAAATAGGTCAGCAGACGCCGGGCACGGCTGAACGAGTGCGTGCCATAGGCGCGCGCCAAAAGCCGCATCGGAAGGACAAGGCGCGCCGGTTACCGCCGCCTGCGCCACGATCAGGAACACGCCCTGCACATCGTCGGTGAGGCTTTCCGACAGGGCCAGCGCCTGCTGCCATGTTTCGCCACTGGCCACATCGCTTTCAATGCTGGCCTGCGCCACTGCCAGCCTGCGGCGGAAGGCAGGGAGAGCCAGCGGCTCGCCCGGAACGCGGTGAATGCGACAACGCACCAGAAAGTCCTGATAAAGCACGGCCACGGACCGGAACGACGCTTCCGGATCGTCCACGATCTCGCGCATCACCTTTTCAAGGAGCTCATCCCGTTCGGCTTCCACCATGCCGGGGAACAAAGGTTCCTGTGCCGGTTCGGCTTCGGGCTTCGGCTTTGCTACCTGCGCCAGAATCTCCGCCGTCGATGGCGGCGGTGGAGGCGGCGGCGCTCTGCGCACGGCAGCACGGATTTCCTGCGGCGCAGGCGTGAAGATGAGGTCGAGCGCATCTTCCGGCGCATCAGGAAGCGGCATCAGTTTCGGCGATGAAGACCGCGCCGATGTCTCCACCTTGCCGATCTTGATCGGCAATGGACGACGCGACAATGCGGGGCCAAGCGCCACGAAATGTCCGCGCTGCAGATCGCGGAACATTTCAGCCTGCTTGCGCTCCATGCCCAGAAGATCAGCGGCGCGCGCCATATCGATATCGAGGAATGTACGCCCCATGAGGAAGTTCGAAGCTTCTGCTGCAACGTTCTTGGCAAGCTTCGCCAGTCGCTGCGTGGCGATAACACCCGCAAGGCCACGCTTTCGCCCGCGACACATGAGATTGGTCATCGCGCCGAGCGACAGCTTGCGCGCTTCATCCGACACTTCACCGGCGGCGGCAGGCGCAAAAGCTGCGCCTCATCCACAACCACCAGCATCGGATACCAATAGTCGCGCTCGGCATCGAACAAACCGCCAAGAAAAGCCGCAGCCGAGCGCATCTGCTGCTCGACATCGAGACCTTCCAGATTGAGCACCACCGAAACACGATGCTGGCGGATGCGTCCGGCAATGCGTGTCAGTTCGGCTTCGGTACGGGCGGCATCGACAACGACATGGCCGTAAAGATCGGCAAGCGTGACGAAATCGCCTTCAGGGTCGACGATGCACTGCTGCACCCATTGCGCGCTCTGTTCCAGAAGGCGGCGCAAAAGATGCGATTTGCCGGAGCCGGAATTGCCCTGCACGAGCAAACGCGTGGCGAGAAGCTCCTCAAGATCAAGCATGGCCTGCTTGCCACCGCCAAGCGCCGCTGCCGAGGCAGAACCGCTTCCAGCAACTGCACCCATGTCGATACCGACCTGCATCTCGCCTCCTTGTTTCAACATAGCAGGAACAAACGACTCGCACGGCCAAGCCTGCGGTCGATCAGGCATTCGCTTAACATCTTTGACGCCGCCAATGCCACCGGTTATGAGAAATGCCCACAGATGCCGGGCACGGGAACTGCTCGCAGCCCAAAAACTTGCGCCGCCGCACGCTATGGTCTATAGCCAGCGCCATCCGCGTAGACACCCTTGGAGGCAACGCGGAATGGAGCGGTCCGGTCTCTCACCTCGTGACAGACAATACGGGCTGTTTCATGTCGTTTGTTGAAGCATGATCCCGAAAAGTGGAAACCGGTTTTCGGACAAGCTCATGCGTGGAAAACAAGCGACACTCCAGTAACATCGAAAGGAAATGCCATGAGCGAGACTTACGTGCTCAAGGCCGATCTGCGTACCCGGGTTGGTAAGGGGTCCTCCCGCGAACTGCGTCGCAACGGCCAGATTCCTGCAGTCATCTATGGCGACAAGCAGGAACCCCTCGCAATCGCCGTCTCCTACAAGGAGATCTTCTACAAGATTCATGGCGGTGGCTTTAAGACCACTGTTGCCACGATCGAAGTAGACGGCAAGAAGATTCAGGTCCTCCCGAAGGACTACCAGCTGGATCCGGTCCGTGACTTCCCGCAGCATGTCGACTTCCTGCGCGTTTCCGCGAAGTCGGTCGTCCATGTGAATGTTCCGGTTCACTTCAAGAACGAAGAAGCAGCTCCGGGCATCAAGCGCGGCGGCGTTCTCAACATCGTTCGTCACGACGTTGAACTGATCGTTCCGGCCAATGCAATTCCGGAAGCACTCGAGTTCGACCTGACCGGCCTCGAAATCGGCGACTCCGTCCACATTTCGGCAATCAAGCTGCCGAAGGGCGTGACCGCTGCCATCCGGGATCGCGACTTCACCATCGCCACGATTGCTGCTCCTGCCGGCCTGAAGTCGGAAGAAGCTGCTTTGGAAGGTGCTGCAGAAGAAGAAGCCAAGGACGGCGAATAATCGCTTTCCGCACAGAAGCGCTAACGCGCTTCTTATCCGAAAACCGGTTCCCACTTTTCGGGAAGCGCTACAGAAGGGGCTCCGAACCATGCTGCTCATTGCAGGTCTTGGCAATCCGGGCCCCAAATATGCGCATAACCGGCACAATATCGGTTTCATGGCGGCGGATGAAATATTCGCCGCCATCGCTTTTCCAACTGGCAGAAGAAGTTTCAGGCCGAGATTGCCGACGGCGTGATCGACGGCGAAAAAGTGCTGCTGGTCAAGCCGCAGACTTTTATGAACCTTTCGGGTCAGTCCATCGGCGAAGCCATGCGCTTCTACAAGCTGACACCTGCCGATCTCGTCGTGATCTATGACGAACTCGACCTCATTCCCGGCAAGCTGCGCATCAAGACCGGCGGCGGCTCCGGCGGCCATAACGGCATCAAATCCATCGACGCGCATATGCAGGCCTTCCCCGGCGGCCAGAATTATCGCCGCATGCGGCTTGGCATCGGCCATCCGGGTGCGAAGGAACTCGTGCATAACTATGTCCTCGGCGATTTCGCCAAGGCCGACAATGAATGGCTGGATACGCTTCTGGGCGCTATTGCCGACAATGTGGGCCTGCTTGCCGCCAAGGGCGAAGACAACAGCTTCATGAACCGCATTGCGCTCGCCATGGGCGACGGCAATCAACGGCCCAGCGGTTTCAAGGCCGATCCCGCACAACTGGAAAAGGCGCCACCAAAGGCGCAGAGCCATATTCGCCGGGCGCGGCAGAACCAGAAGAAGCCGAATATTCCTGCCAGCGGCCCGATGGCTGAAATGCTGAAAAAGCTGCTTGGCAAAAGGACTAAAGCATTTCCAGCAAAAGTGCGAAGCGGTTTTGCATGGGAGAATGCGTAAAAGTAAGCCGTTCCCAACGGCGCGACGCCTCCGCCTCTTGACGCTTCACGGTCCGATGACGCATAGCCACAACAATAGAATTCTAGTCTGATAGGTACGATCATGGGTTTCAAATGCGGCATCGTCGGTCTGCCAAATGTTGGCAAGTCGACGCTTTTCAACGCGCTGACCAAAACGGCCGCCGCACAGGCCGCAAACTATCCGTTCTGCACCATCGAGCCGAACACGGGCGAAGTGGCGGTTCCCGATCCGCGCCAGAACGATATCGCCCGGATTGCCGGTTCGAAGGAAATCATCCCGACCCGCATCAACTTCGTTGATATTGCCGGTCTCGTGCGCGGCGCATCGAAGGGTGAAGGTCTCGGCAACCAGTTCCTCGCCAATATCCGCGAAGTGGATGCCATCGTGCATGTGCTGCGCTGCTTCGAGGATGACGATATCACGCATGTCGAAGGTCGTATCGATCCGGTATCGGACGCCCAGACGGTTGAAACGGAGCTGATGCTGTCGGACCTCGAAAGCATCGAGCGCCGCATCGTGCAGATCCGCAAGCGCGCTACCGGCAAGGACAAGGAAGCCCTCACCATTCTGCCGGTGATGGAAGCAGCACTCGAACTGCTCCAGAACGGCCAGCCGGTCCGCCTGATGCTGAAGGATATTGCCGCAGAAGACCTGCTGACGCTGAAGGGCCTGAACCTTCTCACCTCCAAGCCGGTTCTTTATGTCTGCAACGTCGCTGAAGGCGATGCGGCCAAGGGCAACGAGTATAGCGCTGCCGTCGACAAGATGGCCGAGGAACAGGGTGCCCAGACGGTCATCATTTCGGCTGCAATCGAAGCGGAAGTTGCGCAGCTTCCCGATGAGGAAGCCAAGGAATATCTGGAAAGCATGGACCTTGAGGAACCGGGTCTCGATCGCCTGATCCGCGCCGGTTACAAGCTTCTCGACCTCATCACCTATTTCACCGCAGGGCCGAAGGAAACCCGCGCCGGACAATCCGGCGCGGCACCAAGGCTCCCGGCGCTGCCGGTGTCATCCATACCGATTTCGAGCGCGGCTTTATCCGTGCCCAGACCATCGCCTATGAAGACTACGTCAAATACAATGGCGAAGTCGGAGCGAAGGAAGCCGGCAAGGCAAGGGACGAAGGCAAGGAATACATCGTCCATGACGGCGATGTGATGCTGTTCCGCTTCAATACCTGATACGTTCAGGCCGCCGAAAACCGGCGGCCTTTTTCTTTATGCCTACTCGGAGGAGATCGAGGGTGAGCAAGCCTCTGCCTAAATATGCTTATGAGGATATGGAGCCGGGAATGACCCTTCCCTTCGGTCCTCGTACGATCAACAAGCAAGAAATCATCGAGTTTGCCAGCGAGTTCGATCCGCAGCCGTTCCATCTTGATGAGGAAGCAGGCAAGGCGAGCGTGCTCGGCGGGCTGGCGGCATCAGGATGGCAGACCACCTCCCTCATCATGCGCATGGTCTGCGATGCCTATCTTACAAACTCAACGTCACAGGGTGGTCCCGGCGTCGAATTCACGCGTTGGAAACGCCCCGTACTCGCGGGCGATACGCTGAATGGTGTGACGACCATCAAGGACAAACGCATTTCCAAATCGCGCCCGGCAATCGGGTTGGTGACGTTCCACCATGAACTGTTCAATCAGCGTGGTGAGAGCGTGTGCGAAATGCAGCATCCATGCATGATGCTGCGCCGCGACTACGATGCGACGGCAGGAGGGGCGTCATGAGTTTCCCGGAAGAAAATCTCGGGCAGAACCTCGTCATCGGCAGCTATACGTTTACTGCCGAGGAAATCATCGATTTCGCCAGAAAATATGATCCGCAGCCGTTCCATCTGGACAGCGAAGCGGCAAAAAGAGCGTCTTCGGCGGACTTTGTGCTTCCGGCTGGCACACCACTGCAGTGTTCATGAAGCTCAATGTCGCTTCCATCATCAAGGCAACGAAGGAAGCTCTGAAACGCGGCGAGACGCCGCCGACATTCGGCCCCTCACCCGGCTTTGAAAACCTGAAATGGTCAAAGCCCGTCTATGCCGGAGATACGATCACCTACAAGCGCCCGGTCCACGCCATAAGGCCGCTCGCCTCCCGCCCCGGCTGGTCGATGCTGACCATGACGACGAGCGCCCATAACCAGAATGGCGACGAGGTGCTGTCTTTCGACAATGCGGCGATGGTGAAACTGCCGCCCAAGGCTGATGCCTGAAATAACAAAGCCCGGAGCAATGTCCGGGCTTTTTCGTATTCTCAGTCGCCTTCAAAGGCCACGAGCGTGCGGACCGGCACGCCAAGAGCTTCCAGCTTCTTGCGTCCGCCGAGATCCGGCAGGTCGATGATGAAGCAGGCTGCGACGATCTCTGCGCCCATCTGAAGCAGAAGCTTCGCTGCCGCTTCCGCCGTTCCGCCCGTGGCGATCAGATCGTCCACCAGAATGATCCGTTCGCCCTTTTCAATCGCGTCGCGATGCATTTCCATTTCATCGATGCCATATTCAAGGCTGTAGGCAATGCGCACTGTATCGCGCGGCAGCTTGCCCTTCTTGCGGATCGGTACGAAACCAGCCGACAGCTGATGCGCGATTGCGCCGCCGAGAATAAAGCCACGTGCTTCGATGCCCGCTACCTTGTCGACCTTGTTGCCTGCATAGGGATAGACCAGCTCATCGACGGAACGGCGGAATGCCTGCGCGTCGCCCATAAGCGTCGTCACGTCACGGAATTGGACGCCCGGCTTGGGATAGTCCGGAATGGTGCGGATCGCATCCTTCAAGCTGGCTTTAAATCCGGATTCCATTTTCCATCCTTTCAGGCGGCCTACAGGCCGGTCAAGTTAATCAAGGCAAAGTTGGGACCAAGGACCTTTACACCCTCAAACGGGCAAATTGCAAAAAAAGAAACCGCCCATTTCTGCGAAGAACATTGCGGCGACGCACGGTCATTTTCATGGCCTAATTGTGGCAAGGCTGACCTTCCAGTTCCAGCACAAAAAATGGGCGCCCACGGCGCCCATCTTTTAATTCAGGTTGATCCATTGTCAGTGTTTAACATCCGACCAGATCGAACGCTTGGCGACATAAACCAGACCGGCAAAAGGATCAGGAATATGATGACCCGGAAACCGGTCCGCTTGCGATCTTCCAGATGCGGCTCTGCAGCCCACATCAGGAATGCCGAAACGTCGCGTGCATACTGATCCACCGTTTGCGGCGAACCATCGTCATAGGTGACTTGGTCGTCGCTCAGCGGCTTTGCCATGGCCAGCGATTTGCCGGCGATGAAGTATGGGTTGAAATGCGTCCCTTCCGGAATATGCATCCCCGCTGGTGGCTGTTCATCATAGCCGGTCAGCAGAGAATGGATGTAGTCGGACCCGCTTCGGCATATTGCGTGAATATGTCGAAGATGAAGGTCGGGAAGCCGCGTTCAACACCACGAGCCTTCGCGATCAGCGAGAAGTCCGGAGGAGCTGCACCGTTGTTCGCGGCCGCAGCTGCGTTCGCATTCGGAAATGGCGCCGGGAAGTGATCAGTCGGGATCGCCTTGCGGGTGAACATTTCGCCATCCGCATTCGGCCCGTCCTGCACTTCATATTCAGCGGCAAATGCCTTGACCTGCTCCGGTGAGTAGCCGAGACCTTCCAGCGTGCGGAAGGCCACCGGGTTCATCGAATGACAGGCCGAACAAACTTCCTTGTAGACCTTCAGGCCACGCTGAAGCTGTCCCTTGTCATAGGTTCCGAACGGACCGGCAAAGCTCCACTTTTCCTGCTTGGGATGGTGGATCGGGAAATGTTCCGGCTCCGCGGCATTGCCGCCTTCCTCAGCCGAGGCACCACCTAGGGCGATACCAAGCGCGACCAGCGGAGCAATACCGAAGGCAGCGAAATTCTTGAGGATGTTTTTCATTGTTACGTCCTTCATCTCTCTCGCTGGTTCAGCCCCGAGTTTCAACAGGGATTTCCACGGGGGTAACCCCGGCCTTGCCGCTCTTCTCCAGAACCGCCTCGGTGATCGAGTTCGGCAAACGCTTCGGCGTTTCGATCAAGCCGATGACCGGCATGATGATGATGAAGAAAGCAAAGTAGTAGAGCGTACCCAGCTGCGCCATGAAGACGTAGGAACCTTCCGCAGGACGCGAACCCAGCCAGCCGAGGAAGATGGCGTTGATCACGAACAGCCAGAAGAACAGCTTGAACCACGGACGATAGACAGCCGAACGAACCTTCGACGTATCGAGCCACGGCACGACGAAGAGGATTGCGATCGAACCGAACATGGTCAGAACGCCGCCGAGCTTCGAGTCGATCGGGCCGATGTTGAAGGTGATGGCGCGCAGCATCGCGTAGAACGGCAGGAAGTACCATTCCGGAACGATGTGAGCAGGTGTCTTCAGAGAATCGGCCGGGATATAGTTATCCGGATGACCGAGGAAGTTCGGCATGTAGAAGACGAAGTAGGCGAAGAACACGAAGAAGACGAGCGCGCCGAAAGCGTCCTTGATGGTCGCATAAGGCGTGAACGGCAGCGTGTCGGTCTTGGATTTGACTTCAATGCCGGTCGGATTGGTCTGACCCGTCACATGCAGCGCCCAGACGTGCAGGATAACGACACCGGCAATCATGAACGGCAGCAGATAGTGCAGCGAGAAAAAGCGGTTGAGCGTTGGATTGTCGACCGCAAAGCCGCCCAGCAGAAGCTGCTGGATCGGTTCGCCGATGATCGGGAAAGCCGTGAAGAAGCCGGTGATAACCGTCGCACCCCAGAAGGACATCTGGCCCCATGGCAGCACGTAGCCCATGAAGGCGGTAGCCATCATGAGAAGGAAGATCACCACGCCCAGAATCCACAGAAGCTCGCGCGGCGCCTTGTAGGAACCGTAATAGAGACCGCGAGCGATATGGAGATAGACGGCAATGAAGAAGAAGGATGCACCGTTGGAGTGCATGTAGCGCAGCAGCCAACCGGAGTTGACGTCGCGCATGATCTTTTCGACGGAATTGAACGCAATGCCCGTATCGGCAGCATAATGCATGGCCAGCACAACGCCGGTCAGGATCTGCGAAATGAGCATGAAGCTCAAAATGCCACCAAAGGTGTACATGTAGTTCAGGTTACGCGGCGTCGGATAGGCCACGAAGGAATCATAGACGAGACGCGGCAAGGGAAGCCGTTCGTCCACCCATTTTTCGATGCCGGTCTTCGGCGTGTATGTGGAGTGTCCACCACTCATGTCTTCTCTCCCCAAGACCTGTTAGCCGATCCTGATGACCGTATCGGAAGCGAACGCATATTGCGGAATGTGCATGTTCTCCGGAGCCGGACCACTGCGGATACGTCCGGCAGTGTCATAGGTCGAGCCATGGCATGGGCAGAACCAGCCACCGAAAGAACCGGATTCACCGAGCGGCACGCAACCCAGATGGGTACACACGCCGATCATCACCAGCCAGTTTTCCTTGCCCTCGCCTGCCGAGCGGGCGACATCGGTCGCCTGCGCATCCGCTGCGAGGTTGGCGTTACGTGCGTTCTGATCCTTGAGATCACCAAGAGCGGTTGTCTTGGCATCCTCGATTTCCTTGGCGGAGCGGTTACGAATGAAAACCGGCTTACCACGCCATTTGACAGTTAGTGATGCTCCTTCCGTCAGGGACGAAACATCAACCTCGATGGACGCAGCCGCGAGTGTCGAAGCGTCCGGACGCATCTGGTCGATAAACGGCCGGGCCAGTCCGCCAACTCCGACGACACCGGCCATTCCCGTCGCAATATACAAAAAATCACGCCGTGTCGGCTCAGCCGTGTCGTGTGCGCTCACGTGCCAATTCCTTTTCAACCTGCATGTTCAATTGAACTCTCCCCTCGTCCTCTTTTGCACTTGCGCAAAAGTAGTCCTGCAAGTGCTCACAGGACGAAATTCCCTCCATTTCACTATCCGGTTTATGCGCGTAAAAATCGCTTGTCCAGACACCAACCCCTTATGACGGCACGATGTCGCAGGCGGATTTGCTTGCTCAATTCAGGGAATGCACAGCAAAGCGATAACGCATTACAGACAGTGGAAAGCTTTCAGCTTTCTCCGTTCCTCCCTATGAAACCGCCCGACTGGCGGGCCCAAAGTCCCGCATAGATGCCACCGCGGGCGATAAGTTCGTCATGCGTCCCCTCCTCCACGATGCGGCCTTGATCCATCACAACGAGACGATCGAGCGCTGCGATGGTGGAAAGGCGGTGAGCAATCGCAATAACCGTCTTTCCATCCATAAGGCGTTTCAAATTCTCCTGAATCGAAGCTTCGACCTCCGAATCGAGTGCGGAAGTCGCCTCATCGAGGATGAGGATTGGCGCGTCCTTCAAAATAGCGCGAGCGATAGCAATGCGCTGGCGCTGCCCGCCAGAAAGCTTGACGCCGCGCTCGCCCACAAAGGCATCGAACGACCGCCGCCCCCGGAAATCCTCCAGACTGGCAATGAACCCATCGGCTTCGGCCTGACGTGCTGCCTGCAGCAGTTCTTCGTCGGTCGCATCGTCGCGCGCCAGCATGATGTTGTCGCGCAGCGACCTGTGGAGCAATGCAGTTTCCTGACTGACGACCGCGACCGCCCGACGCAGCGAGGTCTGGGTGACATCGCGAATGTCCTGACCCTCCACGAGGATCGCGCCTTTCTCGACATCGTAGAGGCGCAGGATGAGATTTACGAGGGTAGACTTGCCCGCCCCGGAATGCCCGACGAGACCGACGCGTTCACCACCGCGCACAGTGAGGTTGATATTGTCGAGAACGCCCGCAGCCTTGCCGTAGTGGAACGTGACATCCTGAACATCGATACGCGCCTTAGTCACCTGCAAGGGTTTGGCACCGGGCCTATCCTCAAGACCAAGCGGAGCAGAAACCAGCCGCATGGAATTCTCGATCAGTCCGAGCTGGCGCAGCATGCCATTGAGCTGCATCATGAGACGGCCAAGGAGCATATTGAGGCGCAGCACGAGGCCAAGCGTGAACGACACCTGCCCGACCGTGATGGCATTGCGCGTCCACAAATCGATGGCAATCGCCGCAACCGTCACGATCATCAGGCCGGAAAGTGCGGTGAGCGAAACACGAACGCCGGTGAGCGAGCGCATGAACGGAAGAATTGCGCCGAGATACCGCTCGAAACCATCGCGCAGATAGCGCTCATCGTCATCGGCAGTATTGAGCTTGATCGTCTGGATGTTGGAATAGCTGTCAACGATACGCCCGTTAATCATCGATCCCGCCTCGGCAGAAGCCTCAGCGTGCTTGCGGATGCGCGGCAGATAGCGCCGGGCGATGAAGCCGAAGGCAATGATCCAAAGGACTACCGCCGCTGCCAGCCGCCAGTCGAGCCGACCGACCAGAAACAGCGTGGTGATGCTGTAGATCGCCATGAACCAGACGACCTGAATGAGACTTTCAATGAGATCGCCTGCCGCCTGCCCCGCCTGCCAGACCTTGGTGGCAATGCGCCCGGCAAAATCATTCTGGAAGAAGGCATAGGACTGGCGGAGAACATAGGAGTTCGCCTGCCAGCGGATCATATTGTAGAAACCCGGCGACAAGGTCTGGTCTTCCAGCAGCGTGTTGATCGCCGTCACAACGAGGCGGATTACAAGGACGGTTATGCCCATGAACAGAAGCTCTGGCCCTGCCGCCTGCAAAAGCGCCGACCAGCTTCGTTCGACGCCACCCTTACCCACCTGATCAAGAATATCGACCAACCTGCCTGTGAAATAGAACAAGCCTGCCTCGACCAGCGGCAGCAATCCGCCAACCGCAAGCGAAACGGCGAGCGGCCATTTCGCTTGCCTCGCATAATGCCAGAGAAAGCCGAGCGTGGTTGAAGGCGGTCTCAGCCGGTCCGGTTCACGAAAGGGATCGACCCAACGTTCGAACAGGCTGTAAACCGCTTTCATCAATGGCTTCTGTCCTTATTGTACCAGCGCATCCTCGGGATTTTCATCGAAGCCGAGGAAACCGCCGGACTGGCGGGCCCATAGACTTGCATAAATGCCGCCGAGCGCCACAAGTTCCTCATGCGTGCCATCTTCGACGATGCGCCCCTTGTCCATCACCACGAGACGATCAAGCGCCGCAATGGTGGAAAGGCGGTGCGCGATGGCAATCACGGTCTTGCCTTCCATCAAGGTGTTGAGACTATCCTGAATGGCTGCTTCGACTTCCGAATCGAGCGCCGAGGTCGCCTCGTCCAGAATGAGGATCGGCGCATCCTTCAGCATCACACGCGCAATGGCAATGCGCTGGCGCTGTCCGCCGGAAAGCTTGACTCCCCGTTCGCCGACATGCGCATCCAGCCCCTGCCGTCCCTTCGGGTCGGTCAGCAGCGGAATGAACTGGTCGGCCTGCGCCAGACGAATGGCCTGCTGGAGCATCTCTTCGGTCGCATCCGGCCGCCCATACATGATGTTCTCACGAACCGAACGGTGCAGAAGCGAGGTATCCTGCGTCACCATGCCGATATTGGCGCGAAGCGAATCCTGCGTGACTTTGGAGATGTCCTGCCCATCGATCAGAATGCGGCCCTTCTCCAGATCGTAGAAGCGCAACAGCAGATTGACCAGCGTGGACTTGCCAGCACCGGACCGCCCAACCAGACCCACTTTCTGGCCCGGCTGGATCGTGAGCGTGAGATTTTCGATAACCCCTTTGCCCTTGCCGTAATGGAAGCCGATCTTGTCGAAGTCGAGTTCGCCTCTGGTCACCTGCAATGCCGGTGCACTGGGGACGTCCACGACCTCATGCGAACGCGCAATCGTCGTGATCCCGTCCTCCACCGTACCTATATTTTCAAACAGGGCCGACATTTCCCACATGATCCACTGCGACATGCCGTTGAGGCGCAGAACCAGACCAATGCCCACAGCAACGGCGCCAACGGAAATCGCTTCATTCATCCAGAGCTGGATGCCGATTGCACCCACCGCAAACAGCAGAATGCAGTTCGCCATATAGAGCGTGAAATGAAACAACGTGATGAGTCGCATCTGCCGATGCACGGTACCGAGGAAGCCATCGAGGCTTTCCTTCACATATGATTCTTCCCGGCTTGAATGCGAGAAAAGCTTCACGGTTGCGATATTGGTATAGCTGTCGACGATACGTCCCGTCATCGATGAACGCGCATCGGCCTGCTGTTCTGAAATCACGCGCAGACGCGGGATGAAAACGCGCAGCAATATGATGTAGACGACGAGCCAGACGGCAAACGGGATCATCAGGACAAGGTCCGCAGACGCTGCAATAAACAGCGTGCCCGCAAAATAGACGATCACATAGTTGAGCACGTCCAGAAGCTTCATCACCGTTTCACGAACGGCGAGCGCAGTCTGCATCAGCTTGGTTGAAATGCGCCCGGCAAACTCATCCTGAAAGAAAGCCATCGACTGGCGGATCAGGTAACGGTGCATCAGCCAGCGCACACGCATCGGATAATTGCCGAGCAATGTCTGGTGGATAAGCAGCGAATGGATCAGTACCACGCCCGGAAGGACGCCCAGAACAACACCAGCAATCAGCGCAAGCCGCCAGCCTTCATTGCTCAGAAATGTCTCTCGCGACTGATGTGACAGCCAGTCGACAATATTGCCCATGAAGGCAAAGAGCGACACTTCGATCACGGCGATGAGCGTGGTGAAGATTGCCATGCCGATGATCCACGGCCGGGCACCGCGGGTATAATAAAGGCAAAAGGCTACCAGTCCGCGCGGGGGCTCGCGCGGCGGCTCTTCGGGATAGGCTTCGAGTCGTTTTTCAAACCATCTGAACATGGTGCACCTTTTAGGTGGTCCCGGAAGAATTGCCAAGACGGAAGAGGAACAAAACGGGAATATTTCTACAGATGTTTTCTGTAGAAATCACGACACCGGAGCTGTTGATGTTCCGGCTATTGCCGCTTTCGGTGCTTGCGGCGATCTGCATTTCGCGTTACCCGCATCATATGGAACTGCGCGTCGCACTTTACCAGCCCGACATTCCCGGCAACACGGGAACCATCCTGCGTATGGCCGCTTGCCTCGGCTTCGCGGTCGACTTGATCGAACCTGCCGGGTTCGACATTTCCGACCGGTCCCCTGAAGCGCGCCGGCATGGACTATCTGGAGCAGGCAACCCTCACTCGCCATGCGGACTGGCACCACTTCGAAGACTGGCGCCTGCAGGCCAAGCGCCGGATCGTGTTGCTGTCCACCGAGGCAGCGATCCCCTATACGGATTATCGGTTTCAGGAAAATGACATTCTGCTCTTCGGGCGTGAGTCGTCGGGCGTACCCGACAATGTCCACAATTCCGCCGATGCACGGCTTCTGATCCCGATGATGCCCGGCGCGAGATCGCTAAATCTTGCGGTTTCGGTTGCGATGACGGCAGGCGAAGCTCTGCGCCAGCGGAGGGACAAGGTCGATTCCCTCCGGCAGGAATGACAACGCCAGAATTGCGCTTCGCGAAAGGACCGGCTTCGCAAAGCACCCCCGCCCCATCCGGTCTGAAAGGCTCGCTTCGTCCATGAACCTGTCTGTTCGTACACTCACTCTTGCTGCTTCCGCCGCTTCCCTGCTGGCAAGCGCTCCGGCTTTCGCCAAGGAGGCTTCGCCCATCGCGCCAAAGGTGATGGTCATCACCATGTTCGGCGAAGAAGCCAAGCCATGGCTTGAAGGCGAAAAATTCACGCAGAAGATCAAGCTGCCGGGCCTGAGCCCCGAATATCCAGAGATCGACTGCACCGCCGAAGGCCTCTGTCACATGACGACGGCGATGGGCTTCGCCAATGCCGCAAGCGCGACGGCGGCTATGGCGCTGAGCGACAAGCTCGACCTCTCGCACACCTATTTCCTGATCGCAGGCATTGCCGGTGTCGACCCGAAGCACGGCACACTCGGATCGGCGCATTGGGCAAAATATTCCGTCGATGCCAATCTGAACCACCGCATCGACATTCGGGAAGCACCGGAAGGCTGGCCAACGGACTTTTTCGGCCTCGGCGCTGCAAAGCCCGGCGAAAAGCCGAAATGGGCTGCGGGCACTGAAGTCTTCGAACTGAACGGCAAGCTGGCCGATTACGCACTGGCAACAACCAAGGGCATCGAACTTCTCGATAGCGACGCAGCGAAGGAATACCGCAAGCACTACACGCAGGAAGCGGCGACCGGCGCGCCAAAGGTCACGATCTGCGATACGGCTTCGGGCGATACCTACTGGCACGGCGCGAAGCTCGGCGAAGCCATGACCGAATGGTCGAAGCTTCTGACCGACGGCAAGGCCGACTACTGCACATCCCAGATGGAAGACAATGCCACGCTGACCTCGCTGAAACGGGCTGCCGACGCTGGCAAGCTCGATTTCAACCGCATCGCATTGCTGCGCACCGCGTCGAACTTCGACCGTCAGGGCAAGGACCAGACGGCTGCTGAATCGCTTGCCGCAAATTCCGGCGGCTTCCCGCTCGCCACAACCAACGCCTATCGCGTCGGGAAGGCCTATGCCGACAGCATCATCCAGAACTGGAATGCATGGGAAAAAGCACCGCAGACTGCAGGGAAATAAAACTCCAATCATTGAGCTGGCAGTTTTTGAATATAAATTGCCAGCTCAAACAAGCGGTTGATTCAAAGTATTATAAAAATTACTCCATCTCAAATTACACTCTAATTGATATGGGGCTAAATAATGAAGAAAATTATATTCTTTATTTTTTTATATTCTTTGAACTGCAGCAATGCCATTTCGGCGGATATTTCAAATCAGAAAACCACAGATGTAAATTATACATTTTCTGGAAGCATCGGATACTCCCGGATCAAAGCTGACGAAATAGTCTACGACGAAGACAATAGAATAAGTCATCTTATCTGGAAGTCTCAAATGCCGATCTTAAACGGCAAGATAACGGCAGACATTGGTTCTGACCTTACATTCTCAGGAAACTTGAACGTCGGTCTGACTGGAAGCGGAAATTTACACGATTATGATTGGCTTTCCGACGTGGGTGGTTTCAGCGGATACGACTTTAACAACTGGACAGATCACTCTCTAAGTGAAACCGATTTAGACCGCTACATCAGTTTTGATGTCGCCCGGGGCATAACTTCGTTATCAATCCGCAGAATACGCTGAATATTCATGGCGGATTTAAGTATACGAACGTGAAGTGGACGGCTTATGGCGGCGATTATGTCTACAGTTCGACCGATTTTCGTGACACTGAAGGAACATTTTCTGACGGAAAAGTAATAAGTTACGAACAGCGTTTGCCTGCGCTTTTCATTGGTTCTGAATGGACCACCAAGCTGGATCGATGGTCGTTCAGCGCTCTCGGACGTGTTGGTGTCACCGTTTCCGGCAAAGATGTCGACGATCACTGGCTACGCAACCTGCGTTTCAACGAAACATTTGACAGTGCGCCATACTTTGAACTTCAAGCCAACGCGTCCTATTCGTTTAACGAACAAACAAGCCTTTACGTCACTGCCGGGTTTGAAAAGCACTTGAAAATGAGAGGTGACACCCAAACTTTCGATCACTCCGACAACACGGTGAGCTTCGTGCCAGACGGCGCTGGCGCTTCGCTTCAGGCAGCAACTGTATCAGCTGGCCTGAAAGTAAAATTCTAGAACTTTGTTTCGATCGTGTCGAGCAGACTCACGTTGAAACCAAAGCTTCCAACGTGAGACAAAACGGGTAACGATATAACGAACCAGAATTGAAAGCGCCCCGGGCTTTTGCCGCAGGGCGTTTTTACAATGTCCTAATTGGAATCTCGATTCATTGAATTAAGCCGCTGGGCTGAACCAGTTCGCTAATCCGCAGTCGCCAGCCGGCGCATGGTGAACTCGATCACGTCATCCGGGCGCTCGCACCAGCTCTCGATTTCCGTCCAGTAGGCCGCTTTCGGGAATGTCTCGAACCATTCACGCGCTTTTTCACGTGCCGCCAGCCTCGGCAGGGTGAATGTCTCGCGAACGAAACCGTCGCGCGGCATCCGGCTTTGCTTCAGGCCTTTCTGGGCGCGACTCTTCTGCAGCTGCTTGCGCAAGCCTTCGAGCGGTGGACGGGGCGGTGCTGCTGTCATGCTATGCCCTCCCGGCAAAACCGGAAATGAATGACTTCCAAACCCTAGGTAGAGAAAGATAGGGGAGCGGGTCTACAAAGACGAGTCTTTTCTTGGGGAGAGGGTCTATACTACCCTGTGATCGCGCGCTTCGTGCTTTGCGCCTGCAGCGGACTTTGATAAGCCAAGAAATAATAGTTCATCCATTTACCCTTGGCTGCCTGATACCGCCGAGCGATCCGGCAAACCGCGCCGGAAGGAAACAGACAATGCAACGCGACGAAATTCCAGCAATCATCCCCGCGGACATCGAAGAGAAGAAACAGGCGGCACAGCGCTGGTTCGAGGAACTGCGCGACCGTATCTGTGCAAGCTACGAACAACTTGAAGATGAATTGCAGGGCCCACTTTCAGATCGTGAGCCCGGACGTTTCGTCCGCACGCCCCGCAGAAGGACGAAGGCCGTGGCGGCGGTGGCGTCATGTCGATCATGCATGGCCGTGTCTTCGAAAAGGTCGGCGTGCATGTCTCGACGGTCTATGGCGAGTTCTCGCCGGAGTTCCGCAAGCAGATTCCCGGCGCAGAGGAAGATCCGCGTTATTGGGCGAGCGGCATTTCGCTCATCGCCCATCCGCAAAACCCGAATGTGCCTGCCGTCCACATGAACACGCGCATGGTCGTGACCACGCGCCAGTGGTTCGGCGGCGGTGCCGACCTGACGCCAGTTCTGGACAGCCGCCGCACGCAGGACGATCCCGATACACTCGCCTTCCACAAGGCTTTCCGTTTCATCTGCGAGAAGCACAAGGACATCGTCGACTATCAGCGCGTGAAGGACTGGTGCGACGAATATTTCTTCCTGCCGCATCGCAATGAACCCCGTGGCACCGGTGGCATCTTCTATGATTGGCTGCATTCGCCGGACGAAAAGGCGGCTGGGACGCGGATTTTGCCTATACGCGCGACGTGGGACGCGGTTTCTCGGTCGTCTATCCGCATCTGGTGCGCCAGAACTTCAACAAGGACTGGACTGACGCAGATCGCAACGAGCAGCTCATCCGCCGTGGCCGCTATGTCGAGTTCAACCTGCTTTACGATCGCGGCACGATCTTCGGCCTCAAGACCGGCGGCAATGTGAATTCCATCCTGTCTTCCATGCCGCCTGTGGTGAAGTGGCCGTAAAACTGAAAGAAAAGGGCCGGTTTCCCGGCCCTTTTTATATGTTGAATGCGGTATGATAGGCGACATCGCCCTGTGGCATATCGGGCCCGAAGGCCAGACACTGGAAATATTTCGCGGGCACACCCGGCAGTTTCAGCCGCGCATCGGCCTTGAAGCCGAAACGACCGTAATAGCCGGGATCACCCAGAAGAACGCAGCCTTTAGCTCCAATCGCACGCAATAGCGCAAGGCCTTCGCGGATCAGCTTGCCGCCTATCCCTTCGCCTTGCCGGTCTGGACGGACCGAAACAGGGCCAAGCCCGTACCAGCCCTTGTCCTCGCCGCCGATCAGGACGGGCGAGAATGCGACATGACCCAGAATTTCGCCCTTATCTTCGGCAACCAGCGACAGAGTGAGCGCCTTTGCAGCGCGAAGCGCATCAACGATCTCTCCTTCCTTCTGGTTGCTATAAGCCACGGTGCGGAATGCCTCATCCGTGAGGTGACGGATTTCGGCGGCGTCTTCAGACGTTTCCTTGCGAATATGCATGACGCTCTCCTTCACCGGTTATTGAGCTGAGCGCGAACATTTTCGCGCCCTTTGAACGAGATGCGATAAGGACTGCCCATTCGGGATTCGATCAGCCGCTTACGGCGCAATTGCTGGAAAACTGCCATCGTGCAATCGGAAAGCAGATAGCCTTCACGGGTAAAGCATTCGATTTCGCAGATATGTCCGTCTTCGCGCAGATGGCGGATGTAACCGCCCTGCGCCAGCACGTGCAAGACGCGCTGTTCCATGCGTGAGATATTCATTGTTGTTCTTGCCCGGATGGAAACCATGACAAGCATCAGCTCTCGCGGATGGTGAACCATCCACGGCCAATGCCGTTTCCGCTCCTGAACACTGCCAGTCAGACGCTCTCAGCGCCTGCCATCTTGCAGCTTGTTCGGAACGATCAAAGGCTTCCTACAATCTCCGGCATCAACAATTCCTCGTCATGGTATTCCCGGCAAAACCCAAAATGGCAATGCGGCAGGGGAACACATAAAAACAGGAGGGCGATAAGCCCTCCTGCACATTTATAAGCGCTGAGCGCCGCTGTCAAACCGTTCAGTTTTTCGGCTGGTTGCGCAGCTTTTCGGCTTCCGCATAAAACTTCTTTTCCCACTCATTGTGGTTATCGAGCCCCTCCTTGATGAACGGCGTGAAGATCGCAAGGTTCATCAGGCACCAGTTGACCAGTCGAGCCGGGAACTTGAGCGGCTTCACAAAGTCGACGAAAAGGACCACGCGCGTCTTGTCGGTATGGTTCCACGCCTCATGCTCATAGGCATCGTCGAAAATTAGCACCTTGCCTTCCTGCCAATGACAGACCTGATTGTCCACGCGGATGGCAAGCTGGTCATTCGGTTCCGGCACGATGAGACCAAGATGCAGGCGCAGCACGCCATTATAAGGTCCGCGATGCGGCGGCAGATGCTTGCCCGGTTCGAAGATGGAGAACATTGCCGTCGTCAGGCCGGGAATCTTGTTCACGATACGCCGGGTTTCCGGGCATGCCTTGATGTTCTGTTCCGACTTCACGCCGAAACCGAGCAGGAAGAATGTCTTCCAGCGATTATCGGTCGAGATCGTTTTCACATCGGTCGAAATATCCTGAAAGGAAGGCAGCTCACTCTGACGCAGCAGAACCGTATCCAGCTCCTTGCGGATGGCAGGCCATTCCTTCTCGATCTCGGCGGACCGGGGGAAAGTCGCATTGTCGTAGACGGGCGGATTGCCGAGCTTGGCATATTTCAGATTGAGACCTTCGGCCCGGGATACGATCCCCATGAAAAACGGGTGATCGGGCTTGGCCGGTCCATGGCGGCGATGCCTTCGGTGCCAAACTTCTGCTTCGGATCGGTCGCTGCTTTGTCTTGTATCGATGTATCGGGGTTGGACATCTCATATTCTTTCAAAACGCGCGCTGAAAAGTTTTCTTTGCCAGTATTGGGCCTGTTTTGGGTATGTTTCGCCCCAAAACCGGTTCACACTTTTTGGGAAACATGCTCCAGCTATAAAGCGATGAAACTACGGCTGAAATTTGCAAGCAAGCCATTAGCTATTCATTTTCAGGGCATTTCCAACAAAAGTGAGACACGGTTTTGTGTTCGGAAAATGAGAAAAAGCGGTTAGAGCGAAACCGCTCTAACCGCGATCAAGTTTGTCCAGAAGCGTGGCACGGTCAAGACTAAAACCGGAGTCAATCCAGAAAGTTTCGAGAGACCGCAATGTTTCTCCAAGACCGGGGCCTTTTTCAATGCCCAAAGCCAGAAGATCACTGCCCGTGACAGGGAAAACAGGCGCATCGTAATGTTCGGCAGCATCGAGAAGACGTGCGAAACCACCGGCGCGGATCATCGCATCGTCGCTGCCCACAGCATCGGCCCTCGCCGCCGCATAGGCCAGACGAATGCGGTCAAGCACAGCCTGCTTGCTGCCGCGATAGATAGTCTTCTTCAAAGCTTGCTCGGAAAGCTCCGGCTTGACCGCATCGGCCCGTGCCCGGGCTTCAAGCCGCGCCCTTTCCGCATTGGACATTTTCAGCCGCTTGCCCATCTCTTCCATCCGCACGCTGTCGGGCGGAATAATGCTTTCAAGCCGCAGCAGCGGATCAGGCTGCCAGCCAAGATCGGCCTCGGTCCGCACCAGCCCATGAATGGCGTCGATGCCCCATTTCTCGCTTTCAGGCAGAATGAGATTCAAGATACCGGCCTGTCGCATCCACAAAAGCGCGCGCGACGGATCGGGAGCGGACAGGAGTTTCTTCAGTTCCGACCAGACCCGTTCGGCGGAAAGTTGTGAAAGACCGTCCTTCAATCGTGCGCTGGCGCGCAAGCCCTCAGCCTCGGGCCGTCCCGAACCATACCGGGCGAAGAAGCGGAAAAAGCGCAGGATGCGCAGGTAATCCTCTCGAATGCGCTGTTCCGCATCGCCGATGAAGCGCAGCGTCCGGCTTTCAATATCGGCAAGCCCGCCCACATCATCGATCACGCCGCCATCAGCCGTCACATAAAGTGCATTGATGGTGAAGTCGCGCCGTTCCGCATCGGCTTTCCAGTCGGTGCCGAAGGCGACCTTGGCATGGCGGCCATTTGTTTCAATATCCTGCCGCAGCGTCGTGACCTCGAACGGATGGCCCTGCACGACAACAGTGATCGTGCCATGCTCGATACCGGTCGGCACCGGCTTGAAACCGGCTTCATTTGCCAGCCTGACCGTATCCTGCGGCAAATGCGTGGTCGCCAGATCGACATCGCTCACCTTGGTGCCGAGCAGCGTGTTGCGCACCGCGCCACCCACGACACGCGCCTCGCCGCCATCGCGGTTCAACGCCTTGAACAGGGCTTGCAACGGCTTTGCTTTCAGCCAGTCCGCCTTGCCGGAAATATTCATACTCTCGCTCAAACGTAGAGCCTTTCATAAAGTCCGCGAATGATACCGGCGGTTGCCCCCAGATGAATCGCTCGTGATAAGGCATGGCGTAATAAAAGCGTTCCTTGCCGTTGAATACCCGGCTTTCACGCCGATGGTTCTCCGGGTTCATCAGGAAGGAAAGCGGCACCTCGAAAATATCGGCGACTTCATCCGGGTTCGGATGCACGTCAAACGGTGTTTTCACCACCGCCAGAATGGGCGTGATCGAAAATCCGCTACCGGTGAGATAACGCGGCAGGTTGCCGATGATCTCCGCACGATCCGCCGCAAGCCCGATTTCCTCATTCGCCTCGCGCAGTGCAGCCCGTTCCGCCGTGCCGTCCTCCGGGTCGATTGCGCCGCCCGGAAAGGCGATCTGGCCGGAATGCTTGCGCAGCGTATCGGTGCGTTGCGTCAAAAGCAGTGTGGCCTCCGATCCGCGATCCACCACCGGCACCAGCACGGCGGCGTCGCGCATCTTAGCCATCGTCATTAATTGTGTAATATCGGGATTAAGCGAATGATCGCCCGTCAGATCATCCCGGCTGGGACGCCACTGCCGAACCCGCTCGGCAAAATCACCGGCTGAAAAGGCTGGGAATTCACTCATTGCAGTGCTGCCTCCAGTGCATCGGAAGCCATGATCGGAAAGACCACGCCGCCAGAGCGAACCGCAAATGTCGGCACGCCGTCGATTTCGATCTCTTCGCCCAGCGCCACCAGATCATACATCACAGCACGCGCAATCAGCGCCTCCAGCCGTCCACGAACCAGCACATAGGGCTTCAATCCACCGCTTGTCCGCTCGATCACGAAGCGCAGGGGATGCTGCGCGTCGGCGGTCACGACATCTCCCACATTGGTGCGGAAGGTCAGCACCTGCGCATCGCCTTCGCCAGACACTTCCATCTCGACGACAACAAAATGCGCATCCTCGACGCGAATGCCGACTTTTTCCACTGGAGTTACGAGATAGGTCTGGCCGTCGTCGTCCTTGCGCAGCACGGTCGAAAACAGCCGCACAAGCTGTTTGCGCCCAATCGGCGTACCCATATAGAACCGGTGCCATCAGCCTTGATTTCCATATCGAGATCGCCGCAAAAGTCAGGGTTCCAGCGCTCAACAGGCGGGATTCCGCGCTCTTTCGTCGCCGGACCGCTTTGCGCATCCGCATGGGCGCGCGCAATCAGGGCTTCCAGTCCGCCAGTTCCTTCCGCGGTGCGCATCGAACTTTGCGGCGCGTCTTTGCCTTCAGGGGTGCTTTTTATCATCCGACTCGGTTATTCCTGCTCGAATGTGTTTAATATGCTCGAAGTCATGAAATAGTCACCGTTTCGCGGCTTGTCAGCACTATATGCGATTTATAAGGCACTTCCGCCAGAGCGGTCATATTGCGAGGTCCACATGAGCGTTATCGTTACGCCTGAAACCGCCAATCCCGAACAGATCGTCGCGGAGGCCGAACGGGCGCTCGCGGACATCGCACGCATCAAGGAAAGCGTCGGGACTGTGATCTTCGGTCAGGAAAACGTGATCGAGCGCACGCTCGTCGCCGTTCTGGCTGGCGGGCACGCCTTGCTGGTCGGCGTACCGGGTCTCGCCAAGACCAAGCTGGTCGAAACGCTGGGCACCGTGCTCGGCCTTTCCGGCCAGCGCATCCAGTTCACGCCCGACCTGATGCCATCCGACATCATCGGTTCGGAAGTCATGGAACAAGATGCCGACGGGCGCCGCTCCTTCCGCTATCTCAAGGGCCCGATCTTCGCGCAGCTCCTGATGGCTGACGAAATCAACCGTGCTTCGCCGCGCACGCAGTCTGCGCTTTTGCAGGCCATGCAGGAATATCATGTCACGGTCGCGGGCCAGCGCTACGACTTGCCCGCACCGTTTCATGTGCTTGCGACACAGAACCCGCTGGAACAGGAAGGCACCTATCCGCTGCCAGAAGCCCAGCTCGATCGCTTCCTGATGCAGATCGACATTCTCTATCCGGAACTGGATGCGGAACGCCGCATTCTTCTGGAAACTACCGGCGTTTCCGAGGCCAAGGCCTATGAGATCATCAACGCCGAACGGCTGATCGAAATGCAGACTTTGGTGCGGCGTATGCCGGTGTCGGAAAGCGTCGTGGAAGCAATCCTCAAGCTGGTGCGCTCCGCCCGTCCCGATGCCGATAACGACCACGCGAAAAAAGCACATCGCACGGGGCCCCGGCCCACGCGCCAGCCGGGCGCTGATGTTGTGCGCCCGCGCTCGCGCGCTCTATGAAGGCCGTCTCGCCCCATCCGTAGACGACGTGAAGGCGCTGGCCGAGCCAGTCCTTCAGCACCGCATGGCGCTCAACTTTGCTGCGCGCGCCGACGGCATGCATATTCGTGACGTCATCGCAAATTTGGTAAAGGCTGCCGTCTGATGGTCATTGGCGCAGAAGTTTCCACCGCAGATCGCAAGGAGACACTTGCTCGCGCCCGTGCGCGGGCAGCGGCCATCCCCGATCTGCTGGTTGAAGCTCAGCGCGTGGTCAACACCGTCATGAATGGCTGGCACGGACGGCGCAAACGCGGTCCCGGCGAAAATTTCTGGCAGTTCCGTCCCTATGTGGACGGCGAATCCCTTTCCCGCATCGACTGGCGGCGTTCCGCGCGCGACGATCATACCTATGTCCGCGACCGCGAATGGGAATCCGCCCATACGGTCTGGCTATGGTGCGATTTCTCGCCCTCAATGCTCTATCGCTCGCAGCTCGCGCCTGTTTCCAAGGAAGCGCGTTCGCTCGTGCTGACGCTCGCTCTTGCCGAACTTTTATCGCGCTCGGGCGAACGCATTGCCTTTCCGGCGCTGATCCAGCCTTTTTCTGCCCGCAACGGAGCTGAACGTCTGGCGGCAGCGCTGATGCACGAAGCGCCGGTTGCAGCACTGCCCGACATCACCCAGATCCGCCGTTTTTCGGAAGTCGTCCTCGTATCGGATTTCCTGCATCCGTTCGATGAACTGACCGATCTTCTCGACCGTCTGGCACAACGCGGTGTCCGCGCGCATCTGGTGGAAGTTGCCGATCCGGCGGAAGAAACATTTCCCTATTCGGGCCGCACCGAATTCCGCGATCCGGAAACCGGCGCCACGCTTGTCGCCGGTCGGGCCGAAACCTATGCGGACGATTATCGCCGCCTCTACATTGCGCGCCGTGAAACCCTGTCGGATTTCTGCAAGCGGCTCGGCTGGAGCTATACGGTCCACCGGACAGACAGGCCGACGGCGGAAGCACTGGCACGGCTTCACGATGCGCTGAGCACCAGCGGAAACTTGAGCGCCGCCCTGCCTGCAGCGGGAGGCGCGTGCACATGAATTTTCTGCCGCTCGCCTTCGGTTCGCCGCTCATTCTCGCGGGGCTGATCGCCCTGCCGGTCATCTGGTGGCTTTTGCGCATGACGCCGCCGCGTCCACAGGAGGAAACCTTTCCGCCGCTTCGCATTCTGGCGCAGGTTTTCAAGCGCGAGGAAGTGCCGTCGAAAAGTCCATGGTGGATGACGCTGCTGCGGCTGCTCATCGCCGCGCTCGTCGTTCTCGCAATTGCCTCGCCGGTCTGGAATCCGCGTCCGGTCGCACTGTCCGGCAATGAGCCGCTTGCCATCGTCATCGACAATGGCTGGGCTTCCGCCGAGGACTGGCAACAGCGGGTCAATGCTGCCGAAAAATTCATCTCCGACGCAGAGGGCAGCAATGCTCCGATCTACATCGTGGGTTCGGCGGAACCGGCCAACGCCGAAATCGGCCCCTATGACGGCAAGAGTGCTGCCGAGCGCCTTCAGGCACTGGAGCCGCGCCCGATCCCGGTTGACCGCAAGTCGGCAATGGAACGACTGGCTTCCACCTTGCCCGCGGATACAAAGGTCCGCCTTGCCTTCATGAACGACGGACTGGCATCATCAGATGATGCGGAAACCTTCGCAGAACTGGACAAGTCGGGGCATCTCGCCTCCGTTCTCTGGTATGGCGCGAACCTCAGCCGCACTTTGGCGCTGACCGGCATAGACAACAAGGCTGACAGTCTGGAAGCCGTCGCCATCCGCCCGGAAGGCGTATCTGCTCCGCGCACGCTCACTGCCGCTGCCTATGACGACAAGGGGCGCCGCATCGCCGAGGCGCCGCTTTCCTTCGCGCTTGGAAGTGCGGAAGGCACGGCACGGTTCAACCTGCCGGTGGAGCTTCGCAACGATTTCCGCCTGATCCGTGTCGATGGTATCGAACAGGCAGGCGCAACACGGCTGATCGATGCAGGATCGGAACGGCGCACCGTCGGCCTTATCGCCAGCGGTGACGGCGATCTGGCGCAGCCCTTGCTCTCGCCACTGCATTATATTTCCCGGGCGCTGTCGCCCTATGTCAATCTGATCGAACCACGTTCTGCCGATCTTCTGCAATCCGTGCCGGAAGTGCTGGATGCAAAGCCGTCGATCCTCATCATGGCCGATATCGGCACGCTGCCACAGCCTGTCACCGAACAGCTTTCCAAATGGATCGAGGACGGCGGCACGCTGGTGCGGTTCGCAGGCCCGCGCCTTGCCGGTGCCAGCGACAATGATCCGCTTCTGCCGGTGAAATTGCGCAAGGGTGAGCGCGCCTTGGGCGGCACGCTGTCCCGTCCGAACCGCAGAAGCTGCGCATTTTTTCCTGACAAGGGACCTTTTGCCGGTCTGGCTGTCCCCGATGATGTGACCGTCACCCGGCAGGTTCTTGCCGAGCCATCGTTCGATCTCAACGACAAGGCTTACGCCGTTCTTCAGGACGGAACGCCGCTTGTGACCGGCGAACAGCGCGGACGCGGCAATATCGTATTGTTCCACATCTCTCCCGATGCCAGCTGGTCGAGCCTGCCTATTTCGGGTTCCTTCGTGGAAATGCTGCGCCGCATCGTGTCGCTGTCACAGAGAACCGGCGCGCAGGAAAATCAGGCTTCGGTCTCTCTGCCGCCCTACCAGCTGCTTTCGGCTTCCGGCGCGCTAACCCCGCCGACATCCGAGGCCAAGCCACTGATCGTCGAAAAGAACAAGCAAGCCAGCGTCAGCATCAACACGCCGCCCGGCTTTTATGGCAATGAGGACGGCTTGAAAGCGCTCAACATCTTTGAAGGTGCCAACATCAAGCTGCAACCGATTGCCCAGCCGACACTTTCCGTCGGAATAACACCTGCCTCCTATACATCGGACCAGTCGATTTCACTGGCGGGACCATTCTTTGCGGTCGCCGCAATGCTTCTCGCACTCGATACGCTTTTGATGCTGTGGCTGCGCGGTGCCTTCCGTCGCCGCATGAAAGTGCGTGCCAAGCTGGCGGGAATAGCTGTTCTGCTGGCCGGTTCCCTCGCCTTCAACCTTCTTCCTTCCGGAATGGGCGAAGCAAAAGCACAGACTCAATCCCAGTCTGGGGCTCAAGAGCAGGTGCATGACGACAGCAAGCCCGGAGACGAGGCGATCATCAACTCCGTCTCGCAGACGCATCTTGCCTATGTCATCACCGGCAGCGCCCAGACCGACGACATCAGCAAGGCAGGCATGCGGGGCTTGAGCTTCGCGCTGATGGACAAGACCGCACTCGAACCGGGCGACCCTATCGGCGTCGACCCCGCCAAGGACGAACTGGCCTTTTATCCGCTGATCTACTGGCCTATCGACCCGCAGGCACCGATGCCGAGCCCGGAAGCGATTGCCAAAGTCGATGCCTATATGCAGCAGGGCGGCACCGTGCTTTTCGACACGCGCGACCAGTTGCAGGCCGGAGCCAGCCTCGATCCGTCGGCCTCACCCGCCAACCAGCGCCTGCGCGCCATTCTCGACGGCATGAACGTTCCGCCGCTGGAACCCGTGCCTGACGATCATGTGCTGACCAAATCCTTCTTCATCATGCCCGATTTTCCGGGTCGCTATGAAGGCAGCCCGCTCTGGGTCGAGGCTTCGACACCGAACGCTTCGCCACGGGAACGCCCCGTGCGCACCGGCGATGGTGTGACACCGATCATGATTACGGCCAATGATTTCGCGGGCGCATGGGCTGTGGATGAGCAAGGCAATCCGCTGCTCCCGACTGTGCCGAACGATCCGATGCAGCGCATCTATGCCATTCGCGGCGGCGTGAATATCGTGATGTATATGCTGACCGGCAACTACAAATCCGATCAGGTCCACGCCAAGGACCTCATCGAACGGCTGGGGAACTAGCATGATGTTTTGCAGCCACGTCATCGCCCGATCCCGCTTCTCTTTTCCCCTCGTCGTGAACGCGAACGGCGGTAGGAGGTGAGAATGGATATCGAATTCGAACCGTTCCTCTCCACGCCCGGCTGATTGCCATCCTCGTGCCGCTGGCGCTGTTGGTGCTGGCCACGATTGCGTTACGGATGCGCGGCGGTCTGATCCGTCTGCTGGCTGCGGCGGCACTTGCGCTTGCTCTTTTCAATCCCGTCATCATCAATGAAGAACGCGAACCGCTGAAAAGCGTGGTCTCGGTGGTCGTGGATCGCAGCCAGAGCCGGGAACTCGGCAGCCGTCGTGCCGACACCGATGCCGCCTTGAAGGCGGTGCAGGACCAGCTTGCCACCATGCCGCAGTTTGAAACCCGCATTGTGGAAGCAGGCAAGCCCGGCGAAAACGAAGACGGTTATGCAACCCGGCTTTTCGGGCCGCTGGCACGTTCGCTTCTCGACGTGCCACCGTCCCGCGTCGCGGGCGCGATCATGATTACCGACGGTCAGGTGCACGACATCGGGTAACAAGAATGCGCTCGGCTTCGATGCGCCGCTGCATGGTCTCGTGACCGGAAAGCCGGACGAATTCGACCGCCGCATCCGCTTCAACAAGGCACCGCGTTATGGCATCAGCGGCAAGCCGCTCGAAATGTCGTTTACGGTGATCGATGAAGGCAAAAACCTCGGCAGCCCTGCGCCGGTCGAAATCCGCGTCAATGGCGAAACCGTCAGCGAGGAAGAAGCGCAGGTCGGGCAGGAAACACCCGTCACCATCACCTTGCCGCGCGCCGGTGTCAACATTGTCGAAATCGCCACGCCAGCGCTTCCCGGTGAAGTAACAGACACCAACAATCGCGCTGTCGCAACCGTGGACGGCGTGCGCGAGAACCTGCGCGTGCTGCTCGTTTCCGGTGAGCCGCACAATGGTGAACGCACATGGCGCAACCTGCTGAAATCCGATGCCGCCGTCGATCTCGTTCACTTCACCATTTTGCGCCCGCCGGAAAAGCAGGACGGCACTCCGATCAACGAATTGTCGCTGATCGCTTTCCCGACGCGTGAACTCTTCGTGGACAAGGTCAACGAGTTCGACCTCATCATTCTCGACCGCTATCAGCACCGCGATGTGCTGCCGCTCCTCTATTACGATTACATTGCGCAATATGTGGAGAATGGCGGTGCCTTGCTGGTCGCAGCCGGCCCGGAATATGCAGGCGAAATGTCAATTGCCCGCACGCCTTTTTATAGCGCCCTGCCCGCCATGCCGACTGGTGCCGTGACGGAAAAGGCGTTCTATCCGCGCCTCACGACGATCGGCAAACGCCACCCCGTCACGCGCGGGCTTGATGGCAGTGATCAGGAGCCGCCGCACTGGAGCCGCTGGTTCCGCACCATCGACATCACCGCGCCGCAGGGCGAAACAGTGATGAGTGGCGCGGACAACAAGCCGTTGCTGGTTCTCAACCGCGTCGGAAAAGGCCGCGTCGGCATGTTCCTCTCCGATCAGGGCTGGCTTTGGGCGCGCGGCTTCGAAGGCGGCGGCCCTTATGCTTCGCTCTATCGCCGTATCGCTCATTGGCTGATGCAGGAGCCGGAACTGGAGGAAGAGGCACTGACCGCCTCCGGCAATGGCCGCACCCTTTCCATCCGCCGCCAGACCATGGGCGATAATCCGGGTGTTGCAACCGTCTCGACCCCATCCGGCAAGGAATTGCAGGTCAATCTTGCGCCCAGCAAGCCGGGCCTGTTTGAAGGTTCGCTGCAAACGGACGAGATCGGCATCTTCCGGGTGAAAAACGGCGATCTGGAAGCACTGGCCCATGTCGGGCCGATCGATGCGCCGGAATTTGCGGACAGTATCTCCACAACGGATCGTTTGAAGCCGCTCGCTGAAGCGGCCGGTGGCTCGGTCCATCGCGTGCATGCAAGTGCCGATAGTTCGGTCCGGGTTCCCACGATTACCGCAATCAGTGGCAACCGTAGCGCCAGCGGCAACGACTGGATTGGCCTGCGTGAAACCTCGGATACGCAGCTGAAAAGCGTCAATCGCCTGCCGTTGTTCTCTGGCTTCCGGCGCTCGGCCTGCTGCTCTTCGTCTTCGGCAGCATGTGGTATCGCGAAGGGCGGTAAACCGCCCCTCGCTTTCCCCTCATTTAACTATTTTGCCCGGTTGGCGTGGCGCACGATGCCGCTGACACCGTTCAGCGCACCGGTTGCGAGTTCGCAGGCAAGCATCCGGCGCGGATCGACCGATGCTGGCATGACCATGGAGCCAGCAGGCACCATCTTGAAACCGAACGGACCGTAGTAGGGCTCGTCGCCGACGAGAATAACCAGCTTGTGACCGGCCTTCTTCGCCGCTTCCAGCGACATGCGCATCAGCTTGCCGCCAATGCCCCGCTTCTTCCACTCAGGCCGCACAGCAAGTGGTCCAAGCAGGAGTGCGGGCGTCTTGCCGACGATAACCGGCGTCTGCCGTACTGAGCCAACGACGATGCCGCCCATCAGCGCAACGAAGGAAAGGTCGAGGGCGTGCGGACCACCTTCACGGATGAAATGCGCGGCCCGGGTAAACCGTCCGGGGCCGAAGGCTTCGGCATTGATGGCTTCGATTTCAATGTCGTGCGCCGGGCATTCCTGCGCGTAGGTCAGTTCAAGCTGCTGCATGGGCTTAGATCGCAATAGGAGAAGTCGGGGACCATCAGGTCAATGGAATGCATTCCGCGCTTGGGCGCGGTTCAAGTTTCATCGTCGGATGAAAAGCATTTCCATTAATCGTTCTCCTTGGCGGTCGGCGTTTGAATGACCGCAATTTGGAAGTTGCATTACACCAAAATGGACAAAGGTAAAACTATTTTTTTTTCAAAATGGCGGTTTAGACTGATCTTTTTTGGAACCGTTACGCACTGTTCACGTCTTGCAATGCTGCAAAATGGCGGTTCTCGCCCTATTCTCTTTGCAAAAGGAGGTGGCATGAAAGAGGCCGCGCCCGTTGAGAGAACGGATCAGTGAGATGCAGGTAATGATCGAGGGACAGTCACACTTCCAGCCTTTCGGCTTATCCTGTTGGGGTTTCGCAGATCTCAACAAGGGAGTTGAAAGCATGACTGCCTCTTATGATTACCATATCGGCGTCGATTACCACAAATCCTACAGCCCACCGGTGGTCGGGACAGTAGCGGCAAGACGCTGCGCTCCGGCCGGGTTAAGAACGATCGCCATTCGCTTGGCGGGTTCCTCGAACGCTACCGCGAGAACTCGCATGCGGTCATCGAGGCGACGCGCAACTGGATGGTGATGTATGATTGGCTCGACGACATTTGTGATGATGTCGTTCTCGCCCACCCGTTGAAGGTCAAGGCGATCGCCGACGCCAAGATCAAGACCGACAAGATCGATGCGACGGTACTGGCGCATCTGCTGCGGGCCGACACGGTGCCGGAGGCTTGGGCACCCAGCGAAAAATCTCGGGAGCTTCGCGTCGCGCTGCGCGAACGGATGTTTTACGTAAGACTGCGCACGATGACCAAGAACCGGATCGTCACGGTGTTTGACCGGTATCCGGAGCAAACAGCCCAGCTGAAGAAACTCGGCGACCTGTTTGGCAAGGCCGGCCGCATCCAGCTTGCCGAAGTGAACGTCTCGGACATTGACCGTGTCCAAATCGACCGCGGCCTCGCGTTCATCGGCGACATCAACGAGCGGATCAAGCAGTCGGAAACGACGATCCGGGTGATGACCAAGGCCAATGCCAATGTGAAGCTGTTGAAGACGATCCCCGGCATTGGCGAGTTCTTCGCCCGGCTGATCGATGCCGAGATCGACGACGTCAGCCGCTTCCGCAATGCCGGGAAGTTTGCTGCCTACGCCGGGCTTGTGCCATCGACCTATTCCTCCGGTGGCAAGACTTATCACGGCAAGATCATCAAGCAGGGCAACAAGTGGCTGCGCTGGGCCCTCGTCGAGGCGGTCGCGCCTGCCATCGCGAGCGATGCGCAGCTTCGCACCCAGTATGAACAATTGAAGATCAGAGGAACAAACAAGGCGCGGGTTGCCATCGCGCGCAAGCTTTTGACGATCGCCTTCCAGATTCTGCGTGACCAGCGCGCTTACGAGCCGCGCGGCACCACCACCACGGAAGGCGCGTCGACGATATCCCGGTTGTCCTGATGTTTTGCTAGCGAGCCCGGCAACGCCGGGCTGCGCTCTTAAAGGAGAATGGGAAACCGGGAGCCGAACGCCACTCTGTGACCGAAGCCAAGAAGGCATCAGGGTCACGAATTGGAGAATGGTTCGAGAACCGAAGGACACCTTTGTCCTGCGGAAAAAAAAAGACTATGCCGATCGGCGCCAACGCCGGTCAAAACACAACCAGAACCCAAGGAAACGCCGCCAACGCTGGTGTTTTATCCCTTGTGTTCTTTCATTGGAGAAATCACATGGGACTTCTGGTCGATGGCAAGTGGCACGATGTCTGGTACGACACCGAGAGCACGAAAGGCCGTTTTGAACGTTCTAAATCGCAATTCCGCAACTGGGTAACGGCAGACGGCAGCGCCGGTCCGACGGGCGAAGGCGGCTTCAAGGCCGAGCCCGGGCGCTACCATCTCTACGTTTCATATGCCTGTCCGTGGGCGCATCGCACGCTGATCTTCCGTGCCCTGAAGGGACTTGAAGATGTCATCTCGGTATCGGTCGTGGACTACCTGATGGCGGACGAAGGCTGGACCTTCTACGGCACGACCGGCAGCACCGGCGATGCACTTTACGGTGCGAAGCGTTTGCATGAGATCTACACTCGTGCCGATCCAAATTATTCCGGCCGCGTCACGGTGCCGGTGCTCTGGGACAAAGAGCGACAGACAATCGTGTCCAACGAGTCAGCGGAAATCATCCGCATGCTCAACACTGCTTTCAACGATTTCGGTGACGCTTCGCTCGACCTTTACCCGGAAGCGTTGCGCGGTGAAATCGATGCCCTCAACGATTTCGTCTATCCCAATATCAACAACGGGGTTTATCGCGCCGGTTTCGCCACCACGCAGGAGGCCTATGAGGAAGCGTTCGGGCAATTGTTCGCGGCACTCGATTCGCTTGAGGATCGGCTTTCGCGCCAGCGTTATCTGACCGGCGACCGCATGACAGAAGCGGACTGGCGGCTGTTCACGACGCTCTTGCGTTTCGATCCGGTCTATGTTGGCCATTTCAAGTGCAATCTGCGCCGTATTGCCGATTACCCGAACCTTTGGAATTACACGCGTGAACTCTATCAGGTGCCGGGCGTGGCCTCGACCGTGAACATGGAGCATATCAAGGGCCACTATTATCGCAGCCACAAGAACATCAATCCGACGGGCATTGTGCCGCTCGGACCGGAGATCGACTTCTCTGCGCCGCATGACCGCGATCGGTTTTCGAAAGCCTGACCAGACGGGACTGCGTTTTTCCTGCAACACTATTGTTAGAACATCAGCACTCTCTCAAATCTCTTGCGCCCCTTTGATTTCGATCAATGGGGCGTTTCGTTGCGCGGTCCAGATTGCACACATCACTACCCCCAAGGCTAACAAGACTGACAAGACCGAACACGACTTAAGGAGAGAGAAGATGAACCGCTTCACGAGGGGATTGCTGGCCGCAACCGCGCTGACCTTTGCCGCGCCGGCAGCATTTGCTGCGGACGCCGTTGTAGCGCAGCCTGCATCTGAAATTCAGGCCATTCCGGAAGCCCTGTCGCCATGGCAGATCCGTGTGCGCGCACTCGGCGTCATCCCCAGAATTCCGGCTATGTGAACGGCATTTCGGGTTCTGATCTCGACTATTCGAAGTCGATCACACCTGAACTCGACATCACCTATTACTTCACCGATAATTTCGCTGCCGAACTCATTCTCGGCACGACCTATGCCAATATCAATGGCGCCGGTTCAATCGACGGATTGGGCAAGATCGGCAAGGCATGGATTCTGCCTCCGACCCTCACCCTGCAATATCACTTCACCAATTTCGGTGCTTTCAAGCCTTATGTCGGCGCGGGCGTGAACTACACCATGTTCTACAATCAGGATGCGACCGGCGTTGAGTATCTCAAGGTCAAGAATGCATTCGGCGGTGCGCTGCAGATTGGCTTCGACTACATGCTCAACGAGCATTGGGGCGTGAACTTCGACGTCAAGAAGCTGTTCCCGGAGCCCAAGTTCGATGCCACCCTGATCGGCGGCACGGAAGTCAGCGGCAAGGCCAAGCTCAATCCATGGCTGATCGGTACGGGTGTTACCTACCGCTTCTAAAATTACGCATGTCACGGTGAAGGCGCAGCCAATGTGCCTTCACCAAAGCGGAAGCGGTTCCAGATCGTGAAGCGCTTCCTGCAGACGCCGCTTGGTTGACGGCGTCGTCCCTTCCGGCAAATCGTCCAGAGGAAAGAAACCGCATTCTGCGATTTCCCGGTCCGGCAAACGCGGGGCCGTCTGTTCGAATTTCCGGCATACATAAAAGCGCCACGTGGTCGCGCGGCGACGCATGCGCATTCTTGTAAAGCGCAAAAGCTGCGGTGGGCCTTTCAGAACGATGTTGGCCTCCTCGCGCAGTTCCTTTTCCAGCGCCTGCCCGAAGGTCTCGCCGCGTTCGACGCCTCCGCCCGGCAGTTGCCATCCGGGCACATAGGTATGCTTCACAAGAAAAACGGAATTCTTCTTTTCATCGAAGACAATAGCCCTGACGCCCAGCGTCATCGGACGTCGCATTAGAAAATAAGCATGAAATATGAAATGACGAAAGCGCATACCGTCTCTCCGCGAGGCAATATACCTCTATCCAAAACAGCAATGACATCAACAAAAAGTCGCTAAACAGGTTTCGGTTTCACGCATTATCCAGTAAATGGGCCTTATGTTTCGTCTCGCCCATATCTCCGATATACACCTTTCGCCTCTGCCGCGCGTGCGATATCGCGAATTGGCATCGAAGCGTATCACCGGCTATATCAACTGGCTGCGCAATCGCAAAAACGCGATGCACGGAACCGTGCTGGACACTCTCATTGATGATATGCAGGCGCAAACGCCGGATCATATCGCGGTGACGGGCGATCTCGTCAATCTGGCTCTCAATCTCGAAATCGATATTGCCCACGACTGGTTGTCCAAACTGGGTAGTCCGGACGATGTATCGGTCGTTCCCGGCAATCATGATGCCTATGTTCCGGGTGCGCTCGACAAGTCGTGCCGGAAGTGGGAACCGTGGATGCGTGGCGACGGCATCGACAACAAAGACAATCGCCCGCAATTTCCCTATATGCGCGTACGCGGACCCGTTGCGCTGATCGGCGTTTCGTCAGCGCGTGCGACGGCCCCTTCATGGCGAGCGGCGACTTCCGGTCTGAACAAGGAAAACGTCTGGCCGCAATGCTGGATGAAGCTGGCGCTCGTGGGCTCTTCCGTATTGTGATGATCCATCATCCGCCGATCTATGGTGCAACGCCTGCCCATAAACGCCTCTATGGTATTCGCCGTTTCCAGAAGATCATACGCAAACACGGTGCAGAGCTGGTTCTTCACGGCCATACGCATCTTATCACGCATTACGAGATCGACGGGCCGAACGGCAAGATTCCCGTTATCAGCGTGCCGTCTGCAAGCCAGAATTTCGGCGGCCATAAACCGGCTGCCCGCTATAATATATTCAGTATCGATAAGCGGTCTGACGGCAGCTGGTCATGCCTCATGGAAGAGCACGGCGTTTCCGATGCCAGCGAGAAAATAACCAAGCTCAACGAGCGCGTGCTTTATTAATTCCAAAACAAAAACGGCGCCGAAGCGCCGTTTCTTGTCCGATTTTGGCTGATTCCCTAAAGTTGACGCAGTTTTCGCCGGGAACGGCAGCTCCAACTGATTTCTAAGAATTGCGGAACGTGATGTTGCACCCCTTCTGTCCTGCAGCTCGTTCCAGAGCCTGCATCTCGCCCTTTAGACGAGCAACTTCGGCAGCCTTGACACCATTTCCCTCATTGAACAGCAATACTGGCCAGAACAACACCGGGCCGACGCCTGTTTTGATTGCATCATTTTTGCTGCCGAGTTTTGACGCCCAACCGCCGTCGCCGCGCTGGCAGAAAGACGAACACCTTCTTCTTTGAGAGCACGACAGGAAAGAGAACCATAAGCCGCTGATGATGCGTAACTTGGTTCAATTTTATTTGCCTGCGACGCACATCCGGAAATAACGGTTAAAGAAACAAAACATAGTAAAAACGATTCATTGAACACCAATTAGTTTTAAATAATACACTAATCGATCTAAATGAAACGTTATCACATTTCAAAGGCTAATAATTGGAGGCTATTTTCGTGAACCGCCTCAACAATTGATAATTACCACAAGATAGGAAAAAGGCGGCACGATGTGCCGCCTTTCACTAGCGTTATGCTATTGAAACTACTTACCAATCACCCGGTTGGCAGCCGAGATAATAGCTTCCAGCGAAGCGCTGACGATATTGTCGTTGATACCGGCTCCGAACAACTTGCCGCCCGGATGAGCCATTTCGACATAGGAGATGGCCGAAGCATCCGAACCTTGCTGTAGCGAATGTTCGGAATAGTCAACGACCGACATCTTCACGCCGAGATATTTCGACAGCGCGTCGACAAAGCCGTCAATCGGTCCCGTTCCCTTGCCCTCGATATTCTTGGTCACGCCGTTATCGGTGATTTCGGCGGTCAGGATACGACGGCCCTTCTGTTCCGGATCGGGCATGGTGTGATGATCGACGAACTTGATGCGGGCATTGGGCTGCGTCACATAGAGCTGCTGGAACGCCTCGTGAATGCGCTTCGACGGCAGTTCCTTGCCTTCTTCATCGGTAATGTTCTGGATGATCTCGCGGAACTCGACCTGCAGGTTGCGCGGCAGGTTCAAGCCATAATCCGCCTGCAGGATATAGGCGATACCGCCCTTGCCCGACTGCGAATTGATGCGAATGATCGCTTCATAGGAACGGCCCACATCCTGCGGGTCGATCGGCAGATAGGGCACTTCCCAGATCGGCGAATTGGCCGAACGGCGCGCCTTCATGCCCTTGTTGATCGCATCCTGATGCGAGCCGGAGAAAGCCGTATAGACCAGCTCGCCGACATAAGGATGACGCTCGGCAATCTTCAACTGGTTCGAATATTCATAGACTTCCTTCATCCGGTTGATGTCGGTGCAGTCCAGCTCAGGGTCCACACCCTGCGTATACATGTTGAGCGCCAGCGTCACCACATCGACATTGCCGGTGCGTTCGCCATTGCCGAACAACGTGCCTTCAACGCGGTCGGCACCAGCCATCAAGCCCAGTTCGGTTGCAGCAATGCCCGTGCCACGGTCATTATGCGGGTGCAGCGAGACAATCAGGTTCTCACGATTGTCGAGGTTGCGGCACATCCATTCGATCTGGTCGGCATAGATGTTCGGCGTGTTCATCTCGACGGTCGAAGGCAGGTTGACGATCAGCTTGTTGTCTGCGGTCGGCTTCACGATCTCGATGACCGCATTGCAGATTTCCAGCGCCACATCCAGCTCAGTGCCGGTAAAGCTTTCGGGCGAATACTGGAAGCGATAACCGCCCCCGCTTTCGCAGCCATATCCATGATCATCTTTGCAGCGTCGGTCGCGATCTGCTTGATACCGCCAACATCCTTGGCGAAGACCACGCGGCGCTGCAATTCACTGGTGGAATTGTAGAAATGGATGATGGGGGTCTTCGCCCCTTCAAGCGCTTCGAAAGTGCGCGTGATCAGTTCTGGGCGGCACTGGACCAGAACCTGCAAATCCACTTCGTCGGGAACATTGCCCTGTTCGATGGCCCAGCGGCAGAAATCGAAATCCGTCTGCGAAGCAGACGGAAAACCGATTTCGATTTCCGGGGAAACCCATATCGACCAGCAGGCGGAACATGCGCTCCTTGCGGTCATGGCCCATGGGGTCGATCAAGGCCTGATTGCCATCACGCAGATCGACCGAACACCAGATCGGTGCCTTTTCGATACGCTTGGACGGCGGTGCGGTCATCGAGCTGCGGAACCGGGAAAGGCGAATATTTGCTGCCTGCAGTAGGCATGCCTTTGCGCTCGGAAATGGATTTCGATTGCGGCGTGGCGACGGACTGATTCATTTTCGTTTCCTCCCGGCTTTCGACGGCATTCAAGCCCGTCAAGCGCGGATACTACTGATCGATTATAAGGGTTTTCTGGAAAGGAGCACAGGCCTGCGACCGGAGATCGACCGCCGGACGCTCCTTTCAGCGAGCCCGGCGATCGCCGCTAAGGCCGAGGGTAAGAAGCGAGTTTAGAACGCAAACATCAACGCGCGCGCCGAAGGCAGCTGCGGAATGTTCCAAGGATGTTGCGTTTCTGATCGTCATGGAAAAGCTTTTACACGCGCGATTTGTACTGTGCAAGACAGTATTTCATTCAGGCGAAGGGCACCGCGCTGGTTCCCGGCGGCAGCTTGGCCTCATCCTCCGGCTCGACGTGGATCACCACGCGCGCGCTGTCGATCTGCTTCTTCAGGGCATCTTCGATACGGTCGCAAATCACATGGGCATCGCCGACGCTCATTTCCGCCGCAACGACCAGATGAAACTCGATGAAGGTGACACGGCCAGCGATACGGGTCTTCAGGTCATGAACTTCGATAGCGCCGCCCGCATTGGCCGAAATCACATCGCGAATGCGCATTTCCTCGGTCGGCTCGACGCCGATATCCATCAATCCCTGCACCGAGGAATTGATGACATGCCAGCCCTGCCAGAGAATGTTGATTGCCACCAGAATAGCAAGCAGCGGATCGAGTATGGCCCAACCGGTCACGACCGCACCGACAAGACCGACCAGAACGCCCACGGAGGTGAACACATCGGTCATGATGTGCTTGCCATCGGCTTCCAGCGCAGGTGAGCGGAACTTGCGACCAGTGCGAATCAACAATGATGCCCACAAGCCGTTTATGACTGCGGCTACCGTGTTGATGCCAAGGCCAAGCCGGGGTTCATCGAGCGTTCGCGGTGATTGAAGCGCAAACCGGGCTTCGCGGAAGATCAAAAGTGCGGCGACCGTAATCAGAACGCCTTCCACAACAGCCGAAATATACTCAGCCTTGTGATGACCGAAGGGATGATTGTCATCGGCTGGCAGATAGCTGACACGAATGGCCCACCAAGCGCCGATTGCCGCGATCACATTGACGATGGATTCCAGCGCGTCCGAATAAAGGGCCACGGAACCGGTCAATGCATAGGCCAGATATTTCAGACCCATCACACCAAAAGCAACGGGAATAGACCAAGCGGCAAGCCGCCGAACCTTTGCACTCGCGTCCATGATGAACCTTTGAATATCGTTATCTTGTCCCGAAACCGAGACGGGCCTACGCACAGCCCTTCACTCATTTGCTAGAGCGCGATTCGATCTGATTGAATCAGATCGGCGCTCTACGTGTTTGTTTTGAACCGCGCATCTGATCCGAAAACCGTTTCACACTTTTCGGGATACGCTCCAGCGCGCGGGACACATCCACAACGCATCTGGCATATGCAGCAGCAATTCACCGCCGTTCTATACCCCAGAAAAGCGAAACTTCGTACCCCTGTTTTTTCAGTTACGGCATTTAATTTTCTCCTGCAAATGCAAGGCATTACAGTTGCAAATGAGTTGCCAAAGCAGGCAATGGGCAAGCATAGCAAGCGCACAAAAAGCCAACCGCAGCGATGGCTGCGGCTGGCTCGAAATCGGAACGAAAAGCGTTCGATCAGTAGTTGGTACGGCGCGCCTTGTTCTTGCCCGCCAGATGCGTCACCACATTCTCGATCATGCGCATTCCGGCATTATGACCAAGGGTCATGATGGATTCGGATGGAACTGAACGGCGGCAACCGGTTCCTCCTTGTGCTCGAAAGCCATGATGACACCGTCTTCCGTTTCCGCTGTGACCGGGAAATCGTCCGGCAGACGTTCCGGATCGGCGAAGATCGAATGATAGCGCCCGACCGTCACTTCTTTTGGCAGGCCCGAGAATATCCGCTCCGGCTTCGACACGCGAATGCGCGACGGCTTGCCGTGCATCGGAATACGCAACTGGCGCAGCGTACCGCCATAGGCTTCTGCCAGTGCCTGCAATCCAAGGCAGACACCGAAGATCGGCAGTTCCCGCTTGCGCGCCTTGTCGATGGTCGCCTTGCAATCGAAATCCTGCGGCGTGCCCGGTCCGGGTGACAGAACCACGAGGTCAGGCTTGACCCTGTCGAACACATCTTCGGCAACAGGCGAACGCACCGTCGAGACCGTAGCGCCGGTCTGGCGGAAATAATTGGCGAGCGTGTGCACGAAGGAATCTTCATGATCAACCAGCAGGATCGATATCCCTCACCCACCTTTGCCGCCACGCGTTCTTCGGCAATTTGATTGCTCTTCTGTGCTTCACGCACAGCCGAGATCATCGCCGATGCTTTCAATTCGGTTTCGGCTTCTTCCTCTTCCGGATTGGAATCGAACAGAAGCGTTGCACCAGCCCGAATTTCGGCCACGCCATCCTTCACGCGGATGGTGCGCAGCGTCAGGCCGGTGTTCATGTCTCCATTGAAGTGCATCATGCCGATGGCGCCGCCATACCATGCACGCGGGCTACGTTCGTTTTCCTCGAGGAAACGCATCGCCCACAGCTTCGGTGCGCCGGTCACGGTCACAGCCCATGCATGGCTGAGGAACCCGTCGAAAGCATCCATGCCGTCGCGAAGCCGCCCTTCAATATGATCGACCGTATGGATCAGGCGCGAATACATCTCGATCTGACGGCGACCGATGACGCGTACAGAACCCGGCTCGCAGACACGGCTCTTGTCGTTGCGGTCCACGTCCGAGCACATCGTCAGCTCGGATTCATCCTTCTTGGAATTCAGCAGTTTCAGAATCTGTTCCGAATCCGAAATCGCATCTTCGCCGCGCTTGATCGTGCCGGAGATGGGGCAGGTTTCGATACGCCGTCCGTTGACCCGCACAAACATTTCCGGCGATGCGCCGACCAGATATTCGTTGTCACCCAGATTGATGAAGAACGAATAGGGCGACGGATTAATCGTCTTCAACCGGCGGAAGATTTCCGATGGCGCGGTATGGCAGCGCTCATAGAAGGTCTGGCCCGGGACCACTTCAAAGAGGTCGCCGCGCTTGAAGCTTTCCTTGGCGCGCTCTACGAGTTTCGCATATTCGCCCGGATTGTGATCGCCGCGCGCAAGCTTGGCTTCCGATGGTTTGAAGGCCTGTGCAGGCGTTGCCCGTGCGAGACCATGCGTGGATGAGCCACCGCAGGCGAATTCATAACGATCCACCCGGGCACGCGCCGCATAGTGATCGGCCACGAAGATTTCATCAGGAATGAACAGCACCAGATCGCGCTGATCGTCGGGACGCTTCAGCTTGTACTGAACGGGATCGAACTGGAACGCCAGATCGTAACCGAAGGCACCGTAGAGGCCGAGATTGGCGTCTTCCTCAGAGAAGAACAGACCGACAATGGCGCGCAGAACGGTGAAGACCGAAGGCATACGCGAGCGCTCTTCCTCGGTGAAGGTTCCGCTCGGCTCGGCAATGGTCAGCTCAATGCGGTTTTCTTCGGCCTTGTCGACCGCCACCTCGGCAAGCGCCTTCACTGTGTCCGTCCGTGATAGGCCGCAGAAGAATGACGCCGCGGGCATTCAGCGCTTCGATGCGCATGGTGCGGGCGCGCGAGGTGATGACCACCGGAGGATCGACGATAGCCGTGTCCCATCGCGTATAGCGGCCCGGATATTCGTAGTTCGACGAAAACACCGCACCACGCCGTTCGTTCAGCGCATCGATATAGGTCTCGATCGCGCCCTTATAGGCAGTGAGGTGACGCACGCGCTCGACGACGATGCCGCCTGCCGTCTCGTGCTGGAATATCTCGCTATCCGCAATCTTCGCATTCATGATCGGCTATCCCAAATCTCAACTGTTTCCGAATATTTCCAGAACCCGGTTTCCCCGCCAGTCTTATTCAAACAGCCAAACAAAAGGCCGCCCGGATAATCCCAGCGGCCTGTTTTCTAAACGCAAATGCACAAACGCCTGCGTGGCCGCTTTTAGCGGGCCCACCACCAACCGTTGATGACGATATTGCGCGAAATGTTCATGGACGTACTGTTAGCGTTCAATGTGTTCGCTTGCAACCGGAAAATTCAGCCACCCAAATGTGCCACGCAGGCCATCTTCGGGACAAAGTTCCACAGGTCTCGCAAAAGAAAATCCGGACAGTTTGGGGCTGTCCGGATTTCCTCAGAACCGGGATAAACGAAACGGAAGGAATGGGACGATTCCTCCAGTTTCAAACACCCCCTTACCCCATGCCAAAATTTACAGGTGCAATATAACTTTCAGTATGCGCACTATCCTTATCACAGGTTGCGCATAATTTACAACCTGTGATTGTTATTTGCATATATGCTTACGTTTAAGCCGAATTCATCCGAGTAGTTCAAAAATTTGTAGGACCACCCAACAAGTTTCATCTTGCGTCGGGGACCGATTTCGGATTGATTTCCGTGGCAACTCAAACACATATGCAAAAATCAAGAACAGAGCCGTCACACATAAGCGGCCATTGGGGACAACTGATGAAGAATCTCGATGCGATGGACAGGAGTATTTTGCGCGCCCTTCAGGAGAACGGGCGTCTGACCAATACCGAACTGGCCGATCGCATAAATCTCGCAGACGGCAACTGCCGAACGCGTCAAACGACTGACCCGCGAAGGGTATATTCTCGGCTATTCGGCACGGCTTTCACCCAAGATGCTCGACCGGGCCATGCTGGTCTTTATCGAGATCAAGCTTGATCGCACCACGCCGGAAGTCTTTGAAACCTTCTCGACCTTCACCCGCAACAATCCCGACATTCTGGAATGCCACATGGTTGCGGGCGGCTTCGATTATCTCGTCAAAGCCCGTGTATCCGACATGGATCACTATCGGCGTTTTCCTTTCGGAGGCGCTTCTTTCTCTGCCCGGCGTGCGGGAATCGCACACTTACGCCGTGATGGAGGAAGTGAAGGAAACCGCCTATATCGCCGTCTGAACCGGCGACAAGCCCTTCCTGAAGACATCGTTGCTGTCAGCAGAATGGCAGCAACGAACTCCCTACTTTTCACTTCCAACTTGCTATCGCTTATTTACGGGTATATACCCGCAATATGTCACATCCGTGTTTTTGTATCCTTCTGCGCCGGGCAGCCCGCAAGACATCGAGCGTCTATGACAACGCTCTGGCGCCGCTTGGCATCAATGTCGCGCAGTTCAGTACGTTGCGAAAAATCCGTCGTGCGGGTTCCATCTCGCTGACCGAGCTTGCACATCTGTCCGAGCTGGATCGGTCGACCATGGGCCGCAATGCGAAGGTTCTGCAGCGCATGGGGCTGATCGAGCCTGCGGCCAGCGACGACCATCGCGAGACCAGCGTAACGCTGACGGCAGACGGTCGCGATCTTGTGGAACGCGGCGGCCCGCTCTGGGATCAGGCGCAGGAAGAAATCGAAGCCGGGCTGGGAGAGGATGGCGTGGAACAGCTGGAAAGCCTGTTACGCAGCCTCGATTGACCGAAGACCGGTTGTCCCTTGACTGAAAACAATGACCTGAAGCCACACGCCCGTTATGGAGCGAACGGTTTCGCCATCAAACGTATGACTGGCCAAAAGCCAGCTTGAAACCAGCTTGAACCCGAAAGCGCCAAAGATGATTTCTGCCCGCCTTGCCAGCTTTCTCGCCCAGAGGAACATCCATTACGGATGGGTCGTCGCCGCCATCACCTTCCTGACCATGCTGGCGACAGCAGCTGCCATGGGGTCTGCGGGTATCCTGATCGAACCGCTCCAGCGTGAATTCGGCTGGACGAATGCGAATATCTCGTTCGCAATGGCGCTTCGCCTCGTTCTTTTCGGCCTGATGGGGCCGTTTGCGGCAGCCTTCATGAACCAGTTCGGCCTGCGCCGCGTGGTTGCAGCCGCTCTCGTCATGATTTCACTGGGGCTTGTCGGTTCCATTTTCATGACTGAGGAATGGCAGATGGTTGCGCTCTGGGGCGTGGTCATCGGCCTTGGCACCGGCATGACGGCGCTCGTGCTCGGTGCAACCGTTGCAGCACGCTGGTTCGAAAAGCGGCGCGGTCTGGTCGTCGGCCTGATGACAGCCAGTAATGCCACCGGCCAGCTCGTCTTCATGCCGATCCTTGCCAGTGTCAGCCAGACCATCGGCTGGCGAACGTCGCTCACCATCGTCGTCTGCTTCCTTGTTGCCGCGCTTGTGCTGGTTCTCGCTTTGATGCGTGACCATCCGGCGGATATCGGCTTGAAGCCTTACGGTCGCACGGCACCGCTCCCGGCACCCGGACCCAGAATGAGCTTCGGCACCATGCTGGCCTCACCCCTCGTCACGTTGCGCGAAGCGTCTTCAACGGCAACTTTCTGGGTCCTGTTCCTGACCTTCTTCGTTTGCGGCTTTTCCACAAACGGCCTGATCCAGACGCACTGGATCACACTTTGCGGTGATTTCGGAATTGCGCCGGTCGGTGCGGCTGGCATCCTTGCCGTGATCGGCGCATTCGACCTGATCGGAACGATCATGTCCGGCTGGCTTTCCGACCGGTTCGACAATCGCTGGCTTCTGTTCTGGTTCTATGCGCTGCGCGGTCTCTCGCTGATCTATCTGACCTTCACCGACTTCACCGTCTACGAACTGGCATTGTTCGCCGTCTTTTACGGGCTGGACTGGGTGGCGACCGTGCCGCCAACCGTCAAGCTCGCCGCCGAGCGTTTCGGCCCGGAAAAGGCCGGGCTGGTTTTCGGCTGGGTGTTCACCGGCCATCAGATCGGTGCCGCAGCCGCAGCCGCTTTCGCCGGGCTCGTGCGTACCGACTATGACAGCTACACCCCTGCCCTGATCCTCGCCGGTGCCATGTGTTTTGCCGCTGCGGCCATGGTGTTCATCATCAACCGTCCTGCTGCAAGGCCAGTCCTGCAGGCTTCATGATGCCATACGCTTCCTGCCCTTCCTGTTCAGTGCCAGCACGCCGAGACTGATCAGGAAGGCGGCGAGCGTGTCGGTCCAACCGGGCACCTCGCCCAGAAGAACAAGCGCCAGAACCAGAGTGACGACAGGGATCAGTGCTGATAGCGCTGCCCCTGCCGCCGTTCCCAGCAGCACAACGGCACGGTTGAAGGCAAAGACGCCAAAGGCCGAAGTAAGTACGCCCTGATAGAAACCCTGCAGGGCAATATCACCCCGGGATGTCGCGCCAAGCCCCTTGGGCAGGAAGAGCATATAGATCGGCAGATAGACAATTGCCGAGGTGACGGCCGCGATAGCGGTCGCATGCAGCCCGTCCATTCCCTTTCTGCGAAACACCATGACATAAATCGCCCACACGAGTGCCGCGACGAGAAAGAAAAAGTGCCCGAGCATTTCCGGTCCGCCCAGTTGCGACAGACCGGCGATCAGCATGGCGCCGATCAGGATCAGCACGACCCCGGACCAGCGCGACGGCGCAAGACGTTCCTTGAGAAGCGCCATGCCCAGAACGGCAACCATTGCTGTCATCAGCCCCGGAATGAGTGCTGCTGCATGGGATGCCGGAGCATATTGCAGACCACAGGTGGTCAGCAGCGCATAGGGAACACCTGCTCCGGAAACCAGAAGCACAAAGCCGAGCGGACCGAGCTTGCGAAAGCCGAACCCTTTCATCAGAACCACCGGCAACAGCACCAGCCCCGCCACGCCGAAACGCAACGCAATGATGTCGAAAGGCGTCAGTGCGGTCTTGAACCCGAAACGGGTCAGGACGAACGAACCGGACCACACGAGAACCCCGGACAGCCCCCGGGCCAGACCGCGTATGGTATCGGAAGTCGGGCTTGTCGGGGTGGTTTCGGTAATTGCCGTCATGGTCACTCGCTGCAGGATGAGGGAAGAGCGCAGACTATTGCATCCCTGATATGCGCGAGCGTCACGGATAAGCGAGATATGAGATATTAGAGTTTCTTATGCCGCTCTGCTTCTGGCGTCCTGCGCCACGTCGCAGAACCGTTCGACCAGATGCCGGACCGGACTGTCGGCCCGAAAAACAATATAGACGGTGCGAAACGTCGGCGGATTGAGGCGGCGCGCCCGCAATCCATGCAGATCGGCCCCCGGCAGACTGATTTCTGACAGAAGCGTCGTGCCGATGCCATGGCGCACCATTTCCAGCACCGTGGCAACGTCGCGGGTGCGCACCTGCTCGCTGCGCATTTCGCCATCGCCATGAATGATCCTGTCGATAATCATTTCGCAGCCTGCTGCGGCGATCAACTGGCGATCCCGCAGGTCCCCGGCAGTGATTGTGTCGTTGCTCATGAAGGGGTCATCACGCCGTCCCACCACGACAAGTTCTTCACGGCCAACTTCCCGTGCTTCAAGCTCGGGCGTCGGCAGCGATGTAATGCCGAGATCGGCAATACCATCGCGCACCCATAGACTCACATCGTCGTGCCCGCCCTCGAAAGCGCTGAATTCAATGCCGGGATAAAGCCGCTGAAACGTCTTTCGCAGACCGGGCAGAACATATTCAAGCTGACTTGGAATTGCCGCGACGCGCAGCCGTTCGGGCGCGCTGGAAGCACTGCACCGTGCCTGCAGTTCTATCCGGTCGACTGCCGCGAGGGCGGCCTTGGTATCGGCAAGGATCGATTGCCCGAACGCCGTCAGGACGGCTCCATCGCGCTTTCGCGCCAGCACGTCGACCCCGAGGATTTTTTCCAATGTCGCAATCGCCTGACTGGCTCCCCGATTGCGTGAGCCGCAAGCGCCGCGCAGCAGCACCGACACTGCCGGTTTCCGCGACAACTTCAAGCAAACGTAACTGGACCAGACTGATCTTCATCGCTTTGGTTCCGGGCTTTGGTTCCAGCTCAATCTTTCAATAATGCATCGTTCCAGTCGGCGCGACGTGCCCAACGGAACAGATCGCCGTCGCGCTTGGTCAGAAGGCGTTCTTCCGCCCTGCCGTCATCCTTGCAGAGCTTAACCGAAACTTTGCCGCCGCCAACCCGTGTCGGCGCGATAACCCGCACTTCCACTTCATCGACCGTCTCGCGCACCGCAGCAAGATAGATGAACTTCTCATTCTCCCACGGCACTTCGGCTTCCTTGGTCAGACGATGAATACGCGAGCGCGCAACGCGGCGCGAAAAATGGCACCAATCAGGGGGTGACCAGCGGGCAATCGAGCTGGTGCGGACAAGGCGCTGCAATGTTTGCGCCTTCCGCAATAAGCGCCCGGCGTGCATCGAGAATGCGCTGCCAGCCTGCCGGTGTGCCGGGTTCCACGATCACCAGCATTTGCCGTGCCGACGCCCACAAGCGCTCAATCAGTGCCTGCCGCTTTTCAGGAGCAAGCTCGTCAAGCACATAGGCAATGGTCACGAGATCGGCTTGCGGAAAATCAAGTTTCTCCCGAACTACATCCCCTGCCCGCCAGTCGAGGTCGGAAAATCCGCAATTTTGCGAAAGATCGCTGCCCACAGCTCTGATCGCAGGGGCTTGCCTCGATCATCGTTGCCGAATGAAGCATGGGCCAGCATTGCTTTGCCGCCCAAAGGGCGGTTCCCGGTCCTGCACCCACATCGAGCATGGATTGCGGCGCGAAATCGGGACAAACCTCTGCTGCACTGTCCATACTGGCGCGAACCGCCGCATAGGTCGCAGGCAAACGTGCTGCCAGATAGGCCTTCGCGGCAAGATCATCGGAAATATGCATGCGTCCGTCCCGCGTCTCGGCGCGGTAACGGCGTGAAAGCATTTCAGATGCGCGCTTCAGATCGGCCAATGCCACGCCCTCAAGCGCAGCATCCACCGCCTGTCGCAATGAAGCTGGCAGTTCCATTGCCGGTCAGCGCTCCAGAACCTGTTTCACATCGACCAGATTCGAACGGACACGCAGAATGTAGAAGCCCATCGTAGTCAGATGCGACGGCGTGAACCATGCATCCGGACTACCGTTGGAAACGATGAAAGGCTGCATGTCGAGCGCGGCACGCATCTGCTTTTCCATCTCGTCCCACACACCGTCGAGGTGCTTCTCGGCCAGAACGCCGCGGAAATCCGAATGTGCGGCGCGCAGCAGGCCGTAATAGGCATAGAGCTGACCATAGGCGAACCAGAAACGGTCATCTGCACGCGTATCGAACCAGCCGGCGTGGTAATTCTCGGCACGGTCCTTGAGGATGGCCGAAGTCGAACCGAGGTCGCTTGCGATACGGTCGACAAACTGGATCAGATTGTCGGCGCGGGCATCGAAGGTAGCCTGACAGTTTTCAAGCCGTCCGTTGAAGGAGCGCAGATCCTTGATCGCCGAACGGTAATAGCTCGGCGTCGGCGTCTTCGGGCCGAACGGGCTCAGGCCGAAATACCGTGAATCTTCGGCAAACTGCAGATTACCTCGCGCCTTTTGCAGATCGCCGTCGATCTGCGACGTGCCGCGCAGACGGCCGATATTGTCGACGAGTTCAATCGCGGTACGGCGTACCGCTGCATTAATGCCGCGCTGGAACGACGCCTTGTTGTCGAGGAATGGCGTGCGATCCCAGTCCAGCCCGAAAAGACCGGTCTTGTAGAGCAGCATGGATGAAATCCACGCGTTCTGGTTCACGTTGAAATCGGTGAGATCAGCGGCAACTTCCGCTATCGCCGAGCGTGAGCATTTGCGAGCCGAAGACGGGATTTGTGCCGCCTGAACCGACTGATTCGCGGGAGCCGCATCGCCAGTCTGATTGGTTTCAGGCGTGGCAGCAGGCTGTTCCACGGGTGCTGCGGTGGACGGCGCTTCAGCCGGTGCGGCCTGCGCCTTTACCTCTTCGCCGGGCGTGGTCGCATCCTGATAGCTGTACTTGGCCGGATAGTCGGGATCGAAATTCGTCCATACCTGAGTCTGCCAGATGAAATAGACGTAAAGACCGCCAAGACCGATCACGACGACCGCAACCGCAACTTTCCACAAAATTCCGAGCCGCAGGAAAAGCCGCCACAAACCGCCGAGCGGAATGGCAATCAGGCGAGCAAGCGCGGCGATGAAACGGCCCGGGAAGGAAAAAACGCCCTTTACTGCATTCCACACTGTAAAAATCCTTCCTTTTGCCCGAAAATCCGGGCTTTCCATCGCTTCTGCATCGCCCATGGACCTATGCATTACAAGTCCCGTTCGCAAGCAGCCAAACCTGAAAAGGCTTCACGCTCTCAAATAGAGTGTGCTCATCTTTTCGACAACCTGGAACGGTCATCCAACTGATTTTATCCGTCATTTTCCGCTGACAGGGTTGAATCCCGAGGGCCGATCCGTAACATGGCGCCAACTCGCTTCGGCCAAATGCGTGGCAATCCAGCCCGTTTCCCCTTGGCCGACGGTTCCGGAAAATGATGAGTGACAGCAGTTTCAAGTCAGGTGCGAAACGGTTTTCCGCCGGAAACTGCGACCAACGTCGCAATCGAGAACATTTTCGCCGCTGTGGTACTTGAATGGCGCAATCTTTGGTGTTTGCTAAAGCTGGAACCGGAAAAACAATCAATCCGTCAAAACGGCCCGGTAAATGGAGAGAACAATGAAGTCCGTATCGACCTATATGCTTACGCTTGCCTTGGGTGGGCTTGCCACGGGAACGGCAATGCTAAGCGCGCCTGCAACCGGTTTCGCCGCCGAACCTGAAAGCTGCTCGACCGTCCGCTTCTCGGATGTCGGCTGGACTGACATCACTTCGACGACGGCGGTGGCGACAGAAATCCTGAAAGGTCTCGGCTACAAAACCGACATCAAGGTTCTCTCCGTGCCGGTGACCTATGCGTCACTGAGCAAAAAGGATATCGACGTCTTCCTCGGCTATTGGAACCCGTCCATGACCGCCGACCTCCAGCCTTATCTGGACAACAAGACCGTCGAGACACTGCGCACCAATCTGACCGGCGCGAAATACACGCTCGCCGTGCCGAAATACGCCTATGACGAAGGCCTCAAGGACTTCAAGGACATCGCCACGTTCAGGATAAGCTCGGCGGCAAGATCTACGGCATCGAGCCGGGCAATGACGGCAATCGCCTGATCCTCGATATGATCGGCAAGGATGCCTTCGGCCTCAAGTCGTTCGAGCTGGCGGAATCGTCCGAACAGGGTATGCTGGCGCAGGTTGCGCGCAGCATCAAGAGCAAGGAACCAGTCGTGTTCACGGCATGGGAACCGCACCCCATGAACAAGCGTTTCGAAATCGCGTATCTCACCGGTGGCGACGATTTCTTCGGCCCCAATCTCGGCGGCGCCAAGGTCGAAACCAACGTTCGCACCGGCTACACGCAGGAATGCCCGAATGTTGGCAAGTTCCTCACCAATCTGGAATTCAAGCTCGATATCGAAAACGACATCATGGGCAAGATTCTCGATGATGGCGAAGAGCCTTCGAAGGCTGCGACCAACTGGCTGAAAGCCAATCCGGGCGCTCTCGACCAGTGGCTCGCCGGTGTAACCACCGTCGACGGCAAGGAAGGCCTGCCAGCCGTAAAGGCGGCACTCGGTCTTTAATCCCGACATGCTGCCGGGCGGTGACAAACGCGGCCCGGCAGTTTCAAGGATGCCCGCACCCTTTCTCTTTGTTTTACGCATTATCCTACGCAAATCGCATCGCACCTTTGCCGGAAATGCTCTAGCACGCAGCAGGAGACTTGATCGTTGAACTGGCTGACGGACTACAAGATCCCTGTCGGACCGACCGCCAAATCCGTGGTGGACTGGCTGACGGACAATATGGGCGGCTTTTTTTCGATACCCTCGCCGCCGTCATGCAGAGCCTCATTGACGGGCTGCTTTTTCTTCTCAAGCTCCCGCACCCTCTGCTTCTCATCGCAATCTTCGCTGTCATCGCGTGGCTGATCCAGCGTCGTATCTCGGTGGTCGTGCTGACCGTGATCGGCTTCCTGTTCATCATCAATCAGGGTTACTGGGATCGAACGCTCGAAACCCTGACCCTCGTTTTGTCAGCTTGCTTTCTCTGCATGGCCATCGGCGTGCCGCTCGGCATCGCCGCAGCCCATCGCCCCGCGCTTTACGCCGCAATGCGTCCTGTGCTCGATCTGATGCAGACCCTGCCGACATTCGTCTACCTGATCCCGGCCATTGTCTTCTTCGGCATCGGTATGGTGCCGGGCCTGCTTGCAACGGCAATCTTCGTTCTGCCTGCGCCGGTGCGATTGACCCACCTCGGCATATCGTCCACGCCCTCATCGCTGATCGAAGCGGGTGAAGCGTTCGGTGCGTCGCGTTCTCAGCTCTTGTGGAAGATTGAGCTGCCTTATGCCATGCCGCAAATTCTTGCCGGTCTGACTCAGACAATCATGCTGTCGCTTTCGATGGTGGTCATTGCAGCCCTTGTCGGCGCCGACGGCCTTGGCGTACCGGTTGTCCGGGCCTTGAATTCGGTCAATACCGCACTCGGTTTCGAGGCTGGACTTGTTATCGTCGTGGTCGCCATCGTGCTCGACCGTATCTTCCGCGCCGGACGCGAGAAATAGCATGATCCCGAAAAGTGGAAACCGGTTTTCGGAACAGATCATGCTCCAACAAAGATCAGGAGCACGCGGATGACCATCATCGCACTCGAAGACGTCTGCATCATTTTCGGCAGCAATGTCGATGACGCACTTGCTCTTGCGGATCGCGGCGCCACCCGTTCCCAGATTCAGGCTGAAACCAATCTCGTGCTGGGCGTGCACAACTGCACACTCAACATTGAGGAAGGTGAAATCCTCGTTCTGATGGGGCTGTCAGGCTCGGGCAAATCCACCCTTCTTCGCGCAATCAACCGGCTCAATCCGATTTCGCGCGGGCGCGTTCTCGTACGGGAAGGCGAGCGCGCCATAGATGTCGGCAAGGCCGACCGCGGAACCCTGCGCCATCTGCGCACCGAACTCGTCTCCATGGTGTTCCAGCAGTTCGGCCTGCTGCCCCGGCGTACGGTTGAAGAAAACGTCGCTTTCGGCCCGGAAATTTCCGGTATGGGCAAGGAAGACCGCCTTGCCAAAGCGCGCGACCAGCTTGAACTTGTCGGTCTGCAGGACTGGGCCAAGCGCAAGGTTGGAGAACTCTCCGGCGGCATGCAGCAACGCGTCGGGCTTGCCCGCGCTTTTGCAACCGGCGCACCGATTCTGCTGATGGATGAGCCATTCTCGGCCCTCGATCCGCTGATCCGCACGCGTCTGCAAGACGAGTTGCTGGCCTTCCAGTCACGATTGAAAAAAGACCATCGTTTTCGTCAGCCACGATCTCGATGAAGCCATGAAGATCGGCAATCGCATCGCCATCATGGAAGGCGGGCGTATCGTTCAGTGCGGCACGCCGCAGGAGATTCTCCTGCAGCCTGCCGACGACTATGTCGCTGACTTCGTTGCCCATATGAACCCGCTCGGCGTGCTTCGGGCAGGCGACATCATGGTGCCCTTCGATCGCCAAGCAGCGCCACGTCCTTTTGCGGCCACTGCCCGGCGCGAAACGCTGGTGCGCGAGTTGATGAATGCGGTGGCAGACAGCAGCGGCGATGTTGGCATCATCGAAAACGGCGCCATCGTCGGCAAGATTGCAGCAGATGACATCGTGCGCGCCCTCGCCCGGCATCAGCAACGCGGAACGTCCAGCTAGAGCGGAATGCGCTTATATTCGTTCGCGCTTTTGCTGGAGATGCTCAAAACAAAAAACCGCACATTTTCATGTGCGGTTTTTTCATTTCAGACTGCATATAGATGTAGATCAGCTATGCGCTGCCTGTCTGGCAGCAGCGCGTGCTTCCACGCGAGCCTTGATGGCATCGACATCCGCACGCGGCGTCGCAGCAAAAGCTTCTTCGTATAGTCATGCTGCGGATTGTTGAAAACGTCGTCACGCGAGCCGTATTCAACCACCTCACCGAAATACATCACCATCACCTCATCGGCGATGTAGCGTACGACCGAAAGGTCATGGCTGATGAAAACATAGGTGAGACCAAATTCTTCCTGCAGATCAGACAGCAGGTTCAGAACCTGCGCCTGCACGGACAGATCGAGCGCGGAAACCGGCTCGTCGAGAATGAGCAGCTTCGGGTTGAGCATCAGCGCCCGCGCAATGGCAATACGCTGGCGCTGGCCACCGGAGAACATATGCGGATAGCGGTTGAAGTGTTCGCGACCGAGGCCGACCTTCAACAACATTTGCATAGCCTTCGCGCGACGCTCCTCGGCTGACATGTTCGTATTCAGCAGCAGAGGCTCAGCCAGAACGTCACCGATCTTCTGGCGCGGATTGAGCGAGCCATACGGGTTCTGGAAAACGATCTGCACCTTCTGGCGCATTTCGGGCGTCAGGCCATCGCGAGCGATATCCACATCCTTGCCGCCGATCTTCAGTTCGCCGGATGTCTGCGGGTCGATCATGGTGAGAATGCGGGCCAGCGTGGACTTGCCGCAACCCGATTCACCAACGATCGCCAGCGTCTTGCCTTTTTCGACCTTGAAGCTCACGCCCTTGACGGCATGAACCACTTTTGCCTTGCCGAACAGACCACCGCCAACATGATAATCGCGCTTGATGTCGCGCGCCTCGAGAACAATCTCGCTCATCGCGCTTCTCCCGCACCATTATTTTCAAAGACGAAATCGGAAACCGTCGGAAGACGATCACCGGTCGCATTTTCTGGCAGGGCCGAGAGCAGCGCACGGGTGTAAGGGTGCTTGGGCGCAGAGAACAGCGACAGCACGTCGGCATCCTCCATCTTGTGGCCCTTGTACTGCACGATCACACGGTCCGCCGTTTCAGCCACGACACCCATATCGTGGGTAATCATGATGAGACCCATGCCGTGTTCCACCTGAAGCCGCATCAGAAGATCGAGAATCTGCTTCTGAATCGTAACGTCGAGAGCCGTTGTCGGTTCGTCGGCGATAAGGAGCTTCGGGTTGCAGGCAATCGCGATAGCGATCATGACGCGCTGGCACTGGCCACCCGACATCTGATGCGGGAAGCTTTTCAGGCGTTCCGCTGCATCGCGAATGCCGACGAGTTCCAGAAGCTCGATAGCACGCGCACGGCTCGCCGAGCCGTTCATGCCCATATGCTGCTTCAGCACTTCCTCAAGCTGATACCCGACCGTGAAGCAGGGGTTGAGGCTGGCGACAGGTTCTGGAAAATCATCGAAATATCACGACCGATGATCTTGCGGCGCTCCTTGTCGGACATTGCCTGCAAGTCCTTGCCATCGAAGGTCATGGTGTCTGCGGTAACAGTTGCCGTCTTGGGCAGAAGCCCCATGACGGCAAGCATGCCGACCGACTTGCCCGAACCGGACTCGCCGACAATCGCAAGCACTTCGCCCTTGTCGACCCTTATGTCGATCCCGTCGACCGCCCGGAACGGGCCGGTCGAGGTGTCGAAAGAAACCGTGAGGTTCTTGATTTCAAGCAGAGCCATCGATCAGCTCCTCTTCAGTTTCGGGTCAAGCGCATCGCGCAGACCGTCGCCAATCAGGTTGATGGCGAGAACAGTAATCAGGATAGCAAGGCCGGGGAAAGTAACGATCCACCGGGCACTCAGGATGAACTCACGCGCTTCGGCAAGCATCGTGCCCCATTCTGGCGTTGGCGGTTGCGCGCCCATGCCAAGAAAGCCCAGAGCCGCAACGTCGAGGATGGCGTTGGAGAACGACATCGTTGCTTGCCTGCACCACAAGCGGAGCAAGGCAGTTCGGCAGAATCGTCTTGAACATCAGGCGCAGCTTGCTTGCACCGGCAAGCTTGGCCGCGGTCACATATTCGCGTTCCTTTTCCGCCATGACGGCAGCGCGGGTGAGACGCGAGAAGTGCGGCAGCAGAACCAGCGTGATCGCCAGAACGGCATTGATCAGACCCGGCCCGAGGATCGCCACCAGAACCAGAGCCAGCAGGAGCGACGGGAATGCGGGATAACGTCCATGATGCGCATGAACACCGTATCGACGCCGCCACCGAAATAGCCGGTGATGAGGCCAATGGTGATGCCGAGGCACATCGAAATAATGACGATGACAAAGCCCACGAGCAGCGAATACTGCGCGCCATAGATCAGGCGGGACAGAATATCACGCCCGACAGCATCCGTTCCCAGAAGGAACTGGGTCGAACCGCCATCTTCCCAGAAGGGTGGAACTTTCACGAATTGACGGAACTGTTCCGTAGGATCGTGCGGCGCAATCAATGGAGCGAAGATCGCCACCAGAATAATCGCGAGGAATACGAAAAGACCGATCACAGCGCCACGGTTGACGCTGAAATAAAACCAGAAGTCCTTCAGCGCACGCATCTTGCCAATGTCGTTCGCGGCTTCCGGCTGAATAGCTGAGTGTGTCATGATACCCTCACTTGTGCCGGATACGCGGATTGATAAGGCCGTACAGCAGATCCACGACCAGATTCACCAGCATGATGATGAATGCAATCAGCAGCAGTCCGCTTTGCACGACCGGATAATCGCGACGGAAAATGGAATCGAGCATCCATTTACCGATACCGGGCCATGAGAAGATCGTTTCGGTCAGGATCGCACCAGCCATCAGAACGCCGACCTGCAGGCCGATGGTCGTGATAACAGGGATCATCGCGTTGCGAAGTGCGTGCAGTCCGACAACGCGACGAACCGGCAGGCCCTTGGCGCGAGCGGTGCGCACATAGTCCTCGCCTAAAACTTCCAGCATGGCAGAGCGGGTCTGACGCGCGATAACGGCGAGCGGAATGGTCGCAAGCACGATGGTCGGCAGGATGAGATGCGAGACCGCCGAGGCGAAAGCGCCCTTCTGATCCGACAGCAGACTGTCGATCAGCATGAAACCGGTCACAGGCGGGAAGAAATAGAGCAGCGATATACGACCGGAAACCGGTGTCCACTGCAGCACGCCCGAGAAGAAAAATGATGAGCAGCAGCGCCCACCAGAAAATCGGCATCGAATAACCGACCAGCGAAATGCCCATCAGGCCCTGATCGAACCACGAGCCGCGCTTGACAGCAGCGATGACGCCGGCAGGAATGCCAAGGAGAATAGCCACGATGATCGCGCAGATGGACAACTCAACAGTTGCAGGAAACAGCGCGAAAAATTCGACGAGAACAGGCTTCTTGGTCACCAGAGACTGACCGAAATCGCCGTGCAGCAGGTTCCAGACATAGTCCAGATATTGCTGCCAGATCGGGCGATCGAACCCAAGTTGCGCCATCAGCTCGGCATGGCGCTCAGGGCTTACGCCGCGTTCGCCGGCCATCAGTAGCACAGGATCGCCGGGAAGAACCCGGACGAAGGCGAAGGCTACGATTGTAATGCCTATGAAGGTCGGAACCAGATAGACGAGTTTGTTGAATATGAAACGGAACATACAAAAACTCCGACCGGGTGCAGGGGATCACCCTACACCCGGCCGCTTGTGTTGTCAGATTTTACTCGGAAATATCAACGTCTTCGAAGCGATAATCGCCGAGCGGGCTCTGTTTGAAGCCCGTAACCTTGGCCGACATCGGCACGAAGACCGTCGAGTGAGCGATTGTATTCCAAGGAGCCTGCTCCTTGAAGATTACCTGCGCTTCTTCGTAAAGCTTCGTGCGCTCTTCCCGGCTGGTCGAAACCTTGGCCTTCTGGATCAGGTCTTCGAACGGCTTGTAGCACCACTGGGCGCGGTTGTTATTGCCAACACCGGCGCAGCCGAGAAGCGTGCCCGTGAAGTTGTCCGGATCGCCGTTGTCACCGGTCCAGCCGAGGATGACGGAGCCGTCGCGGTCCTTGTCGGACGACTTCTTGAGATATTCACCCCATTCCATCGAAACGATTTCAGCGCTGACGCCAACTTTGGCCAGATCGGACTGCATGAGTTCAGCAGTACGACGTGCGTTCGGCATATACGGGCGGCTGACAGGCATGGCCCACAGCTTCATCTTCAGATCCTTGACGCCAGCGGCTTCGAGAGCCTTCTTGGCAGCTTCCGGATCGTACTTGTCGTCCTCGACCTTGTCGTTGTAGCCCCACATTGTCGGCGGGATCGGGTTCTTGGCAACCTGACCCTGACCCCCGGAACACGGCATCGACGATGGCCTGCTTGTTGATAGCTTTGGTTCAGCGCCTTGCGCACTTCCGGCTTGTCATAAGGTGCCTTCAGCGTGTTGTACGCGAAGTAAGCCACATTGAGGCCAGCCTGTTCGTCAACCTTGAGGTTGGAATCGGCCTGCAGGCCCTTGATGTCTGCCGGAGCAGGATAGGACATCAGGTGGCATTCGCCAGCCTTGAGCTTCTGCGCGCGAACAGCAGGATCGGTCGTGATTGCGAAGACGAGATCGTCGATCTTCGGCTTGCCACCCCAATAGTTTTCGTTGGCCTTGAAGCGGACGACGGCGTCCTTCTGGTAGGCAACGAACTGGAAAGGACCAGTGCCGACCGGAACCTGATTGAGATCGTCCTTCTTGCCGTCGGCGGCAAGCTTGTCCGTGTATTCCTTCGAAATGATCGAAGCGAAAGGCATCGAGATATTTGCGAGGAACGGTGCTTCTGGACGGTTCAGCACAAACTTGACGGTATAATCGTCAACCTTGGTGATTTCCTTGATCAGCGCACCCATTTCCATGCTGTCGAAATATTCGTAGGTGATGCCAGCGGTGTACTGGTGCCAAGGATTGTCCTTGTTGCGCATGCGATCAAACGAGAAAATCACGTCGTCGGCGTTGAAATCACGGGTCGGCGTGAAATAGTCGTTCGAATGGAACTTAACGCCCTTGCGCAGATGGAAAGTGTATTCCAGACCATCGGCGGAAACATCCCAGCTTTCTGCGAGACCCGACACAACTTTCGTCGTTCCGTTTTCGAATTCGGCAAGGCGGTTGTAGACCGGATGCGCCGAGGCATCGAACGTATCGCCGCCGGTATAGGCAGCCGGATCGAAGCCTTCAGGCGAAGCCGGCGAGCAATATACAAAGGTCTTTGCCGATGCAGCACCGCTCATCAGAGCCACCAGCGCGGTTGCTGCCGGGAGTTTTTGGTAGAATTTCATTATTGTCCGCCTCCACGGAAAAGCATGCCGCGCGCACCCCATTGCCCGCAGCTTGCGCTTATCGAAACGCGTGGACTGTCACTTTGCAAGCGCAATCTGTAGAACCAGTTCACATTCTCAACGGGTTTTGGCCCCAATGGTTAGATTTTTATTCCATCAATCGACACAATTTCGAAATATTGCGCTAAAGCACCTTGATTTATAATATTATTCGCACGCATTTTGCATGGGATAATGCAACTTATGCATCACCGACTCAGGCGCGACATCAATGCGGCCGATCAATCGGAAATTGCTTGCAGTTTTGAACGTCCGGCATAAGGACTCCACCGAATTCGCTGGCTCTATCGAATAAGGCACAGTATTAAGTGGACAATATGAGTCATATTTGAGTCTGACAGCCATGCCTGAAACCAATCCAATTCGCCCGACCACGCCTGAAGCCATTCAGCTTGCCAAAACCCTGTTGCGGACATCGCGCTACGGTGCCATCGCCGTTTTCGACGCTGCGACCGGCAGGCCACTGGCAAGTCGTGTCTCCGTAGCGACGGATATGGACGGAACGCCTCTCATTCTGGTTTCCGGATTGGCGGCACACACACCGGGGCTGCTGGCAAACCCGGCCTGCTCGCTTCTGCTCGGCGAGGTTGGCAAGGAGACCCCCTCGCCCATGCGCGCGTCACGCTTCATTGTCAGGCCCGGAAAGTTGAGAGAACAGCGGCTGACTACCCCGCATTCGGCGACGCTATCTCAATCACAATCCGAAGGGTTCGCTTTATGTGGATCTCGGAGACTTTGTCTTTTTCCGGCTTGAACTGGAAAGCGCCAGCTTGAATGGTGGCTTTGGCAAGGCATTCAACCTGACACAGGACGACTTGCTCTGCGCAGCGTCGATCAGCGCGGACTTTGCCGAAAGCGAGCAAAATGCGCTCGACAGCATGAACGAGTATCACGCACCAAAAATTGCGCAAATTGCTCAACAGCTTTTTAAAAAGCAGGAACCGTCAAAGATCAGCAGAAGGTGATAGGATTGGATCGGATGGCATCGACATCGCCAATGGCGACCTTGTTCTGCGTTACGTTTTTCCTTCGAATCCACCTTCCGTAAGGGAAGCCGTTACAGCACTGACCAAACAGTAAATAAAGCCCCTGAAACAAAACCGCATTTTTTTTTTTGGGACGAAATTGCACGTCTTTATACTGGATTGAATATAAGCAAGGGCTTTTCAAATTCTGCATATGGCATTATTTTTCAATATGCATGCTTATGAAAATTCGCATGTATATTTTTAACTTTGTCGAGTCTTACGGGGGTATGACGGCAAATGAGCAACGAGAATACTTTCTTTGATTTAATTGAAAATGTAGATCAGGCTGCCGACTTCCTGTCGGCACTTGCTAACAATAAGCGATTACTAATTTTATGTAAGTTGCTTCATAATGAAATGTCGGTAGGTGCGCTTGCCAAGGCGATTGACCTTAGCCAATCCGCCTTGTCTCAGCACTGGCAAAATTGCGAGCCCTTGACCTCGTTTCTACCCGTCGCGACGCGCAGACCATCTATTATATGGTCTCTTCGCCGCATATCGAGTTGATGTTGTCGACACTTTCAAGTCTGTATATGAGTCCAACACCGCGCAGACATAATCTGGCGGCAGTCGCTCACGCATAATCACATGAGGTCACAGCCGTGCGATGAACCAAGACACTCATTCGCACGGCTGCGTCCAGCAGGTCGACGATCCGAACGACATCCGCTTGTCCCCTTATCGCGATATTCGCGAAAAGGATCTTGTAGGACGCCAGCAGCGGTTTATCGCTGAAGGTAAAGTGGTTCTGAACGTCCTGTTCTCATCTTCGGCAGGTTTTGAGACAGAATCACTGCTCGTTCTGGAGAACCGGCTTGCGGGCCTCGGCGAACAACTCAGCCAATTGCCCTCAGAGGTTCCTGTCTATTCCGTTCCACAAACTGTTATGGATGCGGTCGCGGGATTTCATGTCCATCGCGGCATTCTTGCAGTAGGCCGTCGCAAGACGCCGCCAAGCCTTCAGGCAATGCTGGATACCCTGCCCGCAAAATCACTCGTCGTCGTTTTGTGCGGCATTTCCAATCACGACAATGTCGGTTCGATCTTCCGCAATGCCGCCGCTTTCGAAGCCGACTGCGTCCTGATGGACGATACGTGCTGCGACCCGCTTTACCGCAAGGCTATTCGGGTATCGGTCGGCGCCACGCTGAAAGTTCCCTATTTCCACGGTGGAAGCATTGATGAGATCATCGCTGCGCTGGGCGATGCCGACTTCAACCTGCTTGCGCTAAGCCCGTCATCGTCGCTCAGTGTCTACGATGCGACCAAGCACGGCCGACAGGCGCTCCTGCTCGGCACGGAAGGCGAAGGATTACCGCCACGCCTGCTTGAGAAGCTGCAAACAGCGCGAATTCCCATGTCCACTGCGTTCGACAGCCTGAATGTTGCAACCGCATCCGGCATCGCCTTGTCGCGCTTCAGCAAGTTTCAGTAGATTTCTCGTTTGCCTGACGATGGCAATACCGCTGCTATCAACCGGCCGTCGATAGCTGCCAATCCTGCGGCGATCATTGCCATGCCGATCAAATGCTTGGCTTGCAAAGTCTCGCCAAGAAAGAGCACTCCGAGCAGGATTGCACTAACGGGAATGAGAAACGTCACCAGCATGAGATTGACCGCGCCCGCCGTCGAAAGAATACGGAAAAAGAGAACATAAGCGAGTGCTGTTGAAAGAAGCGCGATACCAGCCAGCGCTCCCCAGACTGCCGCGCTCGGAGCGGCCAGCGTCGGGGATGATCGACCAACAAAGCCACCGGGATGAGCATGACGGTCGTGGCCGTCACCGCCGGTAGCGGTTATCAACGGCGCGACCCCCATCGCTTTGAAGCGGCGACCGAAAATTCCCGCCAGCGAATAAGAAAAAGCAGCACACAGAATCGCAAGCTGCGGCCACAGATTGCCTCCAAGCCCGCCGATGGCATCGGGTCCGATCATGATTGCTACACCGCAAAAGCCGATCAAAACGCCAGCAATCTTGTTCCGGGTGATCTTTTCATCCGCCGTCAGAAAATGCGCGACAATAACGCCGAAGAGCGGTGTCGTGGCATTGAGGATGGAAGCCAGCCCGCTGGCAATCTGGGTCTGCCCCCAGACGATGAGACAGAAAGGCAGCAGATTATTGAGAAAGCCCATTCCGAAAAACGCCAGCCATACACGGCGGTCTTTCGGCAGCGACAGGCCCATCATGCGAATCAATACGACCAAAGCGAGCGCAGCCAGCCCCACCCGAAGCGTGACGATACTGAAAGGCGGCAATTCTCGAACAGCAATGCCGTTGAAGAAGAATGAACCGCCCCAGAGAACGGAAAGAACAAGAAGCATCGTCCATTCCTTCCACCCCATCATTTTCTGCGCCGTCATCTTCAAGACCTCTGAAGCCAAAGCTTGGAGCGCATCCCGAAAAGCGTGGAACGGTTTTCGGGATGCGCATCAAAACTAAAAAAGTTGGAGCGCCGATCTGATTCGGCCGGATCAAAAACGCGCTCAAAATACCGCTCACTATGAGCTTAGGCGCAGCCAGTGCAATTGACTTCCCGTTTGTCGCTTTCAAACTCTGGAGCATGTATCTCGAAAGTGGAAACCGATTTCGGAATAAAGACATGCATAACAACGAATGCTCTAACTGAGATTGCATCTTGCTGACACACATAAAAAAGCGGATGCTCTCGCACCCGCTTTTCATTCATCGATCACAAAAGCTTCAAGCTGCCGAGGCACTTGCCGTGTTGGCGACAAGGCGGCGCAACATCTCTTCTGCCTGCGGCTCGCGTTCCGAACGGCCAATAAAGCCGCCGCCAAAGACGCGCGCAGTGTTGCTTTCATCGGAATAAAGCACGCAGGCCTGTCCCGGAGCGATACCGCTTTCACCATCGACCAGCTCAACCCGAGGTCTGGCCATCGGCATGGCGCAGCACGGCAGGGCGTGGCGGTCGGGTCGAGCGAACCTTCGCGAATACTTCCATTCCGCCTTCAGGCAAATCGCTGATCGGCGCATCGCCCAGCCAGTTGATGTCGCGCAGGAAGACTTTGTGCGTTTCCAGCGCTTCACGCGGACCGACGATAACCCGCGCATTGGCGGCATCGAGATGCACGACATAAAGCGGTTCACCCGTGGCAACGCCAATGCCACGGCGCTGGCCAACGGTGTAGTGCACAATGCCATCGTGACGGCCGAGCGTACGGCCATCGATATGGACAATATCGCCGGGATTGGCCGCTTCCGGCTTCAGTTTGGAGATAATGTCGGAATATTTGCCCTGCGGCACGAAGCAAATGTCCCGGCTGTCCTGTTTCTTGGCGACAGTCAGGCCCATTTCCTCTGCAATTTCACGCACCTGTGCCTTCGGCAGATGACCGAGCGGGAAGCGCAGATAATCGATCTGCTCCTGCGTGGTTGCAAACAGGAAATAGCTCTGGTCGCGATCCGTATCGACCGGACGATAAAGCGCACGGTGCGCACCATTGGCGCGGCTGCGAATGTAATGTCCTGTCGCCAGCGCGTCGGCGCCAAGATCGCGTGCGGTCTGGAGAAGATCGGCGAACTTGACCGTCTGGTTACAGGAGACGCATGGAATCGGTGTTTCGCCGCTGACATAGGAATTCGCAAATGGATCGATCACAGCTTCGCGGAAACGCGCTTCGTAATCGAGCACATAATGCGGAATGCCGAGACTTTCCGAAACGCGGCGGGCATCTTCAATGTCCTGTCCCGCACAGCAGGAACCAGCGCGATGAACGGCTGCGCCATGATCATAAAGCTGCAGCGTCACGCCAACGACATCGTAACCTTCACGTTTGAGAATCCCGGCCACAACAGATGAATCGACGCCGCCCGACATGGCGACGACAACGCGCGTGTCTTCCGGCTTTCCCGGCAGATCGAGGCTGTTCAGGCTCATGATTGATTCCAGCTTCCGGGCATACGCCCTGCTTCTCAAAATTTAGATTTCTGCGCCCTATATAGGCTAAAGTGCGGCAATTTGCCAAGGGTCCGGGAACAATCATTGTCCAGATTGCGACAGGCAAGGCACACTTCCCCGTGAGGTTTTCCAGACATATGTCGCAAAAACGCCGGCAATAGGGCGAAAACGAAAATTTTTCCAAGTCTTACCAGAGAGTTACCAGCTGCTTAGGTAATTTTTAAAGCTGTCGCGTTAGTCTCACACTCGATTAGGTCCTTGAGTGTTGTGTAGAGAGTACAATGACCGATCTGGTAAGACCGCGTATAAAATATGTTATCGGTCCTGATGGCAGCCCGCTGACCATCGCGGACCTTCCCCCGCCAATACAAGGCGCTGGGTCATCCGCCGCAAGGCCGAAGTTGTCGCTGCTGTTCGCGGCGGACTTCTGAGCCTTGAGGAGGCATGCCAGCGTTATACATTGACGGTGGAGGAGTTCCTTGGCTGGCAATCCTCGATCGACGAGCATGGTCTCGCCGGTCTCAGGACCACCAGAATACAACAATATCGTCACTAAGACCTGTCTCGCCAAAACCGGGACAGGTTTTGGAAGGACGGGGATCATGGCCTCGGTGGAACAATATCTTCCGCGCTTGTCATGGATCGACAAATCGAAAACCGGCCCACGTGGCCGGTTTTTATTTGCACATTCCCTTCCTATGTTGTGAACTTGATGCGTTGATCAGGACACGTATTTGTTCAGGAGGATGGCATGAGCGGGACTATCGAGATTCGCAAGGAAGACAGCTCCGACGGCGGACGCTATGCGGCTGTTCTTGACGGCAGCGAAGCCGAAATGACCTATACGAAGCTTGGTCCCTCATTGATTTCCATCGACCACACTTTCGTGCCGGATACGATGCGTGGCAAAGGCGTCGCGCAGGCGCTTGCCAAGAATGCCGTTCTGGACGCGCGGCGCAGCGGATGGAAAATCATCCCGCGCTGCAGCTTCATGCACGCGCAGGCGATGCGTCATCCCGACTGGTCGGATGTTTTCGGTAAGGAATAATTGCGAACTAAAGCATGTCTCCAAAAAGTGGGAACCGCCTTCGCGGGGAAATCAGTCCACTGGACTGATTTCTGATTTCGCACCAATGGGATAAAGATGCATGTAAAACAAATAGATAGAGCATTTCCAACGATTCGATTTAAACTGGAATTGCTCTATTGCAGGTCGCGAATGCGGCGCGCCAGACTTTTGGAGCCGGACTTCTTGTCTTTTCCTGCGTCGGATTTTTCTGCCGCTTCAAGAATTGAATGGATCGGAGATTCCGGTCCTTCTTTTTCAGCGGTCGCAGCCACCATACGGGCGGCGAGCACGGCCATTTCTTCACGAAGCGCTGCATTCTCGCGTTCGATTTCGGCCAACTCGGGGCTGTCACTCGCGCCAGCATTCTTACGGCTATAGCGCTCGATTTTTTCCTGCGCGTCGGAAAGCTCGGATATGAGCTTTTCAAGCTTCTGCTGCAGTTCACCATTGCGCCGCTTTTCGCTTTTCAGCTCCGTTTGTGCAGAGGTCAACTGGGTCGAAACTTCGTTGTAACGTGCTGCGGCTTCCTTGCGATCTCGACGCATTTCAGTCATCTCGTTTGTCAGACGGCTGTACTCCGTCTCGCTTCCACTTATTTCGATACGCAAGGTATCCGCCAGTCCTTCGAGCGCGCCGTAGTGGCTTTGCATCCGTTCCAGTTCCGCACGGAGGATTTCTGCCTTTTCCAGCGCCGTGTCACGCGCCGTCTCGGCTTCTTTCGTCACCCGCTCGTGCTCTTCCAGTTGCTTCTCGATCTCGGCCCGGCTTTCTTCGAGCAGCGGAATGCGTTTCAGCTCTTCATATTGCCGGGCGAGCGTCACCTTCTGTTCCGCGTTCTTGTGGCGTTCGAGCTTCAGCAATTGTTCCTGACGGCTGACCGCAACGGCGTGTTCGGCGCGCAACCCGTCGCGGTCGGCACGTATCTCGGCCAGCGTTATCGGCAGTTCCGCCTGAACCTGCCGGCGCGCCAGAAAAAAGGCGCGGCGCCAGACCGAAGGGCCGAGCAGAACCACGACGAAAACTGTCACAAGAACGCCGAATATGAAAAAAGAGAGCGGACTGGATCACGATTTCAAATAGGCCCGAACGGTTTCAGACAAGTATTTCCTATTCATAGTGCGCAATCGACCGTCTTTCCAGCCAGCTAAAACAATCTCCGGCTGAAAAGACACCTATGCGCAACTAATCCTTAAAACGGATTCCACGTCGGCGCAGCGGACAGCTTCAGATAACCGATATTCACACCCAGCCTCGCGCCCACACCGGTGCGGATCGGCACCAGCATGATGTTCTCGCGTTTCAGGACATTGAAGCCGACACCCGCAATGACATAGGCAGAGCCTGCAACACCGGCATAACGACCGTAAAGGTTCTGGATGTCGTCGAGATTGTAGACGAGCATCATCACACGAGAACCCTGCCCGCCGAAATCCCAGCCAAGCGAAGGGCCTTGCCAGTAGGTCTTATGGTCGCCTGCGTTCTTGGTATAGAGCGTGCCTTCGCCGTAGGTCAGGCCACCGATGAAAGCGCCGGAGCCTTCTTCACCAAGAATATAGCCGTTGGGCAGACCAAAACTCTGGAACGCTTTTTCGACCGCGCTTGCGATGCCACCCGAAGTCGACCCGAAGAACCTGTGACCAGATTCGACGATTTCCTCGGCAGTGTATGTGTTCTGTGCTCTGGCCTGATTTGGCAGAGCGATGAAAGAAACAAACAGCGCCGCAAAAACGCAACGAAGCACGCCGCATTGCGGAATCTGATTTGCGACAGGGATTGTATGGCCATGTAAAATTCCTTTTGGCTCTCCGCTCCTCTGTCTGACGGCCCTGTTAAAAGCCAGACCACGTCTCTTACGGACATTTCGGTCGAATCGCGCCTATTTTAGACCCGAATTTATTGTCCAAACCTTTAAGCATCGAAATTGGCTTTACGAAGGCATACGATTTCCAGCTTTTCACACTGATGTGAGGGAATGCCCGAGCCCGAAAGAACCGAAAAGAGAGCTTTGTTGCGGCGGTCCGATGGCGCGTGTATCCAGTTAAATCGATATTCTGGGCGATTCGCCCACCTTCATGCAGCGCAAACTCTGGCTTTGCGAACTGTCTCGTCAACCGATAACGGTCTGCTCATCCAATACGCTGGGACGAGCGGGATCGATCCGCGTTCCGGAGAAAACGCCATGCCAATGCCCGTTACCCTTTCTGCGCTCGACCTCGGTGCGCTTCTGTGCAGCAGGATCTGTCATGACATCATTTCGCCGGTTGGCGCGATCAATAACGGCCCGGAACTGCTGGAAGAAGGCGGAGCCGACGAAGACGCCATGGCGCTCATCAAGTCGAGCGCCCGCAAATGCCTCCGCCCGCCTTCAGTTTGCCCGCATCGCTTTTGGCGCTGCAGGCTCGGCTGGCGTGCAGATCGACACAGGCGACGCACAGAACGTCGCCACTGAATATTTCAAAAACGAAAAGCCGGAATTCACGGGAAGGGACGCGAGTCCTTCTGCCCAAGAACAAGGTCAAGCTGCTCCTGAACATGCTTCTGATCGGCAATGCAGCCATACCACGTGGCGGCTCACTGGCTGTGCGCCTCGAAGGCGGAGATACCGAACCGCGCTTCGTCATCACCGTGAAGGGTCGCATGCTGCGCGTTCCACCGAAGTTCCTTGAGCTTCATTCGGGTGCTGCCCCGGAAGAGCCGATCGACGCCCATTCCGTCCAGCCTTACTACACTCTGCTTCTGGCCGAAGAAGCCGGTATGAAAATTTCCATCCACGCCACTGCGGAAGACATCGTATTTTCTGCTGAATAAGCGCCCCTGAGCGCGGGTCGGCCCCCGCGCTCACACTGGCAAACAGTCATAAAACCCTCTATCAGTCAGGCAACGCATTTCCAGTGAGATATGCGTCAGAAGATGTTCAGCGAAGGCGTGACAGCCAACACGCATTTGTGGAGGGGGACTGCATGGCGAATGAACCAATGACAGGTTATTGCCTGCTGGTCGACGATTCCTCCGTCATTCGCAAAGTCGCGCGCCGCGTCCTTTCCGAAACCATTGCAGAATTTGCTGAGGCCTCAACCGGCCGGGAAGCGCTCGAAACCTGTTTTGCGCGCATGCCAGACGTCGTTCTGCTCGACTATGACCTTCCGGACATGACGGCGCTGGAAGTCGTGACCGAGCTCCGCGCTATGCCGGGCGGCGACCGCCCCCGCGTCATCCTGTGTCTTTATGAACTCGATGTGACCCGCATTATGCGGGCGAAGCGCGCAGGCGCCAATGGCTACATCCTGAAGCCGTTTGACCGCGCCTATCTCACCGAACAATTTTCAGGCATCCTGTCCGCCTAAATCCAAAAGCAGTCCCCAAAAGCAAAAGCTCCGCCGAAGCGGAGCTTTTACATTTCGAAGCCTGTTGCCGATCAGGCGCTTTCGCGCATTTCCGCATCCGGCTCACGCAGCACATAGCCGCGACCCCAGACAGTCTCGATGTAGCTCTGGCTACCGGAAACAGCGTCAAGCTTCTTGCGCAGCTTGCAGATGAAGACGTCGATGATCTTCAGTTCCGGCTCGTCCATGCCACCATAGAGATGGTTGAGGAACATTTCCTTGGTGAGCGTCGTACCCTTGCGGAGCGAAAGAAGCTCCAGCATCTGGTATTCCTTGCCGGTCAGATGAACGCGCTGGCCGGAAACTTCGACCGTCTTCGCATCCAGATTGACCACCGGGTCGCCCGTCGTGATGACCGACTGAGCATGTCCCTTGGAACGGCGCACAATCGCATGAATACGTGCGATCAGCTCGTCCTTGTGGAACGGCTTGGTCATGTAGTCATCGGCGCCGAAGCCCAGACCGCGAACCTTGTCCTCGATACCGGCCATGCCGGAAAGGATAAGGATCGGCGTCTTCACCTTGGACAGACGCAAGGTGCGAAGAACTTCGTAACCAGACATATCCGGCAGGTTCAAGTCCAGCAGGATGATATCGTAATCATATAGCTTGCCGAGATCGATGCCTTCTTCGCCCAGATCGGTCGTGTAGACATTAAAACTCTCGGACTTAAGCATCAACTCGATGCTCTGTGCGATAGCACTGTCGTCTTCAATCAAAAGGACGCGCATCTCTTATCCCCTTTCCGCAGCCGACCCGATGTCCTCACGGCAGCACACGGAACTATCGTTGCCTGTGCATGAAGGTGCCAGCAAATGGTTAACAAAATATGATTCTGCTTGGCAAGCATATTTCTGCCCTGTTTAGAAAAATTCTCTTACGCGCCTGAATCATAAAGACATTCTCATTCTGATGACTCTAAAGCATCGCATTAAGAATCTTCGCTAAGCGATTCATCTGACTCTAGCTTTCGCCTGTTGCCGAAAAACCACACGAGGTTTACCGAGCCTTAAGTCCTAACGCGTATGATTAACTTCGCCGGTAAAGGAATGGTTACCAAACGAGCGAATTCTTAACTTTTTGTTTCGCTTGTTCAGCCCTTTCGGAAGAACGGCTGCGATGATTTCCCCTTTAGGGGCTTGGATCTGCAGGGAGATTCGGCGGTGGATCGGGTGCGTTTTGCTCGTTTACACCTGTTAATAAAGTCGGGGGAACGCCCCAACACATGAAGCTGGTTGGTGTTCAAGGAGTATTGCGTATGAAGCCACGTGAAAGCCTAGTCAGGCTGAAACTGTTCCGTGAAGGAAAAACGCCGTCAACTGGGCCAGCTCGACCTGATGATCGGCGAGTTCGAACGGATGGCCGGAGAACTCGACGCCCAGATTCTATCGGAAGAGAAAAAAGCTGGCATCACTGACATCAATCATTTCGCTTATCCGACCTTCGCCAAGGCGGCACGCCAGCGGCGCGACAATCTCTTCGTATCGATTCGCGACCTGATGTCCCAGAAGGAAGCGGCCGAAGCCGAATTGTCGGCTGCGGAAACCGAACTGACGAAAGCCGAAGCGCTCGAAGAACGCGACGGTGGCAAGGCTCCGCGGGAAGTGATCGAGCGCCCTGTCAACCAGCGCCGCGCCATGATCGGCTGATCGAAGCGGTCATACGGAAATTCAAGACGCTGCTTTTGTCGAAAAGCGGCGTCTTGCCGTTTGCTGCAAGCACCTCTTTTTTCCTCAGTATATTGATATTTAGAAATCAATATTTCCCGAGTAAAATCGGATTTGCATAGCTTCCTCCCCAGATGTAGTGAGGAAGGGCAATGCAGAAAACCTCCCCTCAGGGCCGAATTCGACCCCAAGCAAATTCAGTTTCAGGAACAGAGCCAAGCCAATCCAATGGGTCTTGCTGGCTGTGTTTTCCGCTATTCTGATTTTTGCAGGAGAAGTGCTGCAGCTACCTGCCGCGATGCTCCTCGGCGCGATGCTCGGCGCAATCCTGATGGCTGCAGGTGAAAGCACCTTGCGGGTTCATCGCTGGCTGTCGCTGTTAGCCCAAGGCGTTGTCGGCTGCCTTATCGCCCGTTCGATCACGGCGGAGTTTTTCACCAGCATGGGGCAACACCTGCCCGTTATCCTGCTCTCCGTCGGCTATGTGCTGTTTACCAGCACTTTTATCGGCTATCTGCTCGCGCGGTTTCGCATCCTGCCCGGAACAACTGCTGTATGGGGGTCTTCTCCGGGCGCTGCCACCGCAATGACGCTGATGGCCGAAGCCCATGGAGCCGATGCTCGTCTCGTCGCCTTCATGCAATATCTGCGTGTGGTGCTGGTCGCCACAGCCGCTTCGCTCGTCCTGCGACTCAGCACAGGCGTGGAGACCGTTGCGCCTGTCGAAATCGTCTGGTTTCCGCCCATCGACTGGTCCACCCTCGGCCCGACAGTGCTTCTGATTGTCGGCGGCTCGTTCCTGGAGAAATTCTCCGCATCCCCACCGGCGCCATGCTCGTGCCGCTTATACTGGGCGCATTGCTTCAGGACACCGGTTTCATCACCATCGACCTGCCACCATGGCTGCTCGCGGTCAGCTACCTGCTTATCGGCTGGCGCATCGGCCTTGGCTTCTCACGCGCCATCATCGCTCATGCCGCGCGGGCTTTTCCAGCGGTGCTGACATCCACGCTGCTCCTCATTGCCGTTTGCGGACTGTTCGGCATGGCGCTCGGTCACGTGCTGGGACTCGATCCACTGACCGCCTATCTCGCTACCAGTCCCGGCGGCGCCGATACGGTTGCAATCATCGCAGCATCAAGCAATGTCGACCTGCCCTTCATCATCGCGATGCAGACCAGCCGCTTCTTCATCGTGCTTCTGGCAGGCCCTGCCATCGCCCGCTTCATCGCTGCGCGCATCGATAAGCAAATTACGAAGAAGAACATCTAACAGCCAGATTGCCGGAACTGGCGGGGCCGTGTTAGGCTTTCGACATGACACAGGTTTGCACCCATCTCATGTTTCAGGGCAGTGCAGGCGCAGCTCTGGAAACATATCGTTCGATCTTTCCCGACTTCCTGATCGAGTCGATCAAAATCTATGACGAAGCGAGCGGCAGTCCCGGCAAGGTGCAGATTGCACGTGTGACCTTTGCCGAACATCGGCTGATCGTCATCGACAGCCCCATTCCGCATCAGTTCGATTTCAATCCATCCATATCGCTGTTCGTCGATTTCCATGATGAGGAAAGCCTGACAAGCGTTTTTGAAAAGCTTTCCGAAGGTGGTGAGACGCTGATGCCGCTCGACAATTACGGGTTCAGCAAGCTTTTCGCCCGGATCAAGGACAAATACGGCGTTTCACGGCAATTGAACTTACAGGCATGACAAATAAAAACCCGGCTTTCGCCGGGTTTTTCGTCAATCAGGTTGAGATAGATCAGGCCTTCTTTCCGTGGAAACCACGGATGGCGCCGATGATCTTGTCATGATCGGCTTCCGACAGATAGGGGTGCATCGGCAGGCTCAGAATGCGGTTCGGCAGGCTTTCCGAAACCGGAAGTCCACCCGGCGCAACCGGGTAATGCTTGTATGCCGTCTGCTGGTGCAGTGGCTTCACATAATAGATGACCGAAGGAATGCCTTCCGCCTGAAGATGCGCCTTCAGGCCGTCACGGTTTTCACTCTCGATGGAATACTGAGCCCATGCCGAACGGTTGCCAGCCGGAAGGGCGGGAACCTTGACGACATCCTTCAGCGCTTCGTTGTAGCGCTTGGCGATGCGGTCACGTGCTTCCATTTCGTCTTCCGGGATCGCAAGTTTTTCCAGAAGGACGGCAGCCTGAATCGTATCGAGACGCGAGTTGATGCCGATACGGACATTGTCGTACTGGGTTTCGCCCTTGCCGTGGAACAGCACCGAGCGCAGCGTGTCGGCCAGTTCGGCGTCGTTGGTGAACATGGCACCGCCGTCGCCATAGCAGCCGAGAGGCTTGGCCGGATAGAAGCTCGTCGCACCGACATGGCCGAAAGCACCACACATGACATTGTCACGCTTGCCGCCGATCGACTGTGCAGCGTCTTCGATGACGAACAGGCCTTCGCGGTCGGCGATGGCGCTGATGCGGTTATAGTCGGCAGCCAGACCGAACAGATCGACCGGGATAATCGCTTTCGGCTGCAGACGGCCTTCCTTACGGATAGCGGCGATGGCAGCTTCAAGCTGTTCGATATTCAGATTGTATGTATCCGCGTCTACGTCGATGAACACCGGCTCTGCGCCAACCAGCGCAACAACTTCCGCCGTAGCAGCGAAGGTGAAAGACGGAACGAAGACGGCGTCACCGGACCGATGCCGCGTGCCATCAGGGGCATCTGCAAGGCGTCGGTGCCGTTGGCGCAGGCGATGACGTGTTCCACGCCCAGATATTCACCGAGCTTCTTTTCGAATTCGGCCACTTCCGGTCCAAGAATATAACGGCCTTCCGCAACAACCTTGGAAATGGCGGCATTGAGACGGTCTTCGATACGCGCGCGCTGCGCTCCAAGATCAATAAACTGCATGTTGGCTCCAATATATCTGGCCCGCACAAATGGATATGCGAATCCTCGGCAACCTATTTATTCGCTTGCGCCCTGCCCCGCTATGGCCAGAGCGTTCAAAGTTTTGCGATTCCTGTAACACCGCTTGACGCAGTTCACACGGATCGCACGGCTCCCCTTTAGCGCGGGTGCCGAACAGTGCCTTCCGTGAGGATACGCAGCACACTGATTGCTTCCTTGCCATCGGTACGCGGCTTTTCGCGCGTCTCGATGCAATGCAGGAAATGCTGCAATTCGCGTGTCAGCGGCATGCCTTCCTCAACCGGGATATAGACCGGCTCGATGGATTTGAAAGACCACTGGTCGTTTTCCCGCCAGACTTCATGGCTGTAGAGCGCAAGCTTGCGATCCCATGGTTCGCCGTCATCGAAGACCGCCATGCCCTTTGTGCCGGTAACGGTCAGGCGGCGCTCACGATAGGCATTCAGGCGCGACGCAAACAGGTGGCCGCGGATGCTATTCGGAAAATCGAGATGAAGATGGGCGATGTCGGTGAGATGATCGAGCGTCGCAACACCCTCTCCGCGAACCGCGCTCGGTTCTTCCCCAGTGATAGCCGGGATCATCGAAAGATCGTGCGGCGCAAGATCCCACAGGGCATCGAACTCGTTGTGGAACTTGCCGAACCCGACGCGATGCGAATGCACATAGCGAATGTCGCCGAGCTCACCGCTTTTCACCATGTCGAGAAGCTTCTCGAAGGCCGGGTGGAAACGCAGCACATGGCCAACCATGAACACGCGACCGTTTTCGCGGGCAGCTTCCACTTCGGCTTCTGCAGCCGGAATGTCGAGCGCGATCGGCTTTTCGACCAGAACGTCCTTGCCGTTTTTCACTGCCTGAATGGCATATTGTGAATGAAACTGCGCTGGCAGCGCCAGAACTATGCCATCAATGTCTGGACGCGTGAACAATTCATCGACGGGAATGCTCGGAACATTGAACTCGGTCGCGAAGCGTTCCGCCTGTTCTGCCCTTGAGTCCGAGACTGCCTGAAGGGCACCGAGGCTCTTCAGGGTACGAATGTGATTGCCGCCCCAATAGCCGCAACCCAAAACCGCAATACGAGGTGCCATAAAACTATGCCTTTGCTGATGCCAAGTTCCTTATCGGTGCAAATGATAGAAAACAAGACGAAAGCTATGCGAAGAGTGCTTGACAGCATTTCATTCCGCACATATACCGCCGCCATTCCTTGCAGGAACAACGATTTGTCCCACCGGAAACGGCGATCATGAAGTTGTCTCTGTAAAGCAACGCGTGGCGGAGTAGCTCAGTAGGTTAGAGCAGAGGAATCATAATCCTTGTGTCGGGGGTTCGAATCCCTCCTCCGCTACCATCGTTCTCCCTCTCCAGACATCTGTGTCAAATCCCTATAGCTTGACCGGCTATCGATGCGCTTTATGTTGTGCGCGTCATTATTTAACGTCGGCACATTCATGCAAATCATCGCTCTCGATCATGTTCAACTGGCAATGCCTGAAGGTCAGGAGCAGAAAGCGCGCGATTTTTATGGTTCGACCCTCGGCTTTGCGGAAGTTCCAAAGCCCGAGAATCTGGCAGCTCGCGGCGGTTGCTGGTTTGAGAATGGAGCAATCAGGCTTCATCTGGGCGTCGAACGCCCTTTCGCACCTGCGCGCAAGGCACACCCTGCATTTCTGGTCGATAACCTCCATGACACGATCGCGCATCTGACGCGAGCAGGTATCGAAACCATCGGGGATGAGCCGCTGCACGGTTATGAGCGTTGCTACATCCACGATCCGTTCGGCAATCGTATCGAATTGATGCAAAAGATAGCCTGACGGCGATGGCCATCAGGCTATAAGTTTTAATTCGCTGCAGCAGCGATGATGCGACAAAGCCCTTCGCGTACCACCGACTTGCTGGTCGCCTGCCCCGCCTGAATACTGAAGATCGCATCGACACGAGTGCCTTTACCCTGCGCCCGTGCAGTGACGCGCAAGGTCTGGATGCGACCCGATCCGGTTGTTTCCTGAAACGCGTCAATCGAAGCGAGCTGCTTGTTGACCTTGATGCCAGAAAAGCCTTCGGCTGCGACGGCTTGCGCCAGACGCTGCAAGGCGGTCGATGATTTCACACCGGCAAAGCTTTGTGTCGAGCGATAGCTAATCGCTGTTACGAGTGGAACACCCTCGGACTTGAAATTCTGTTCGCACGAAGCAGCAAAGCCTGCCCCCGTTGTCGCCGTGGTCAACAGACCCGCAAGCAGAAACACCCGCATTCATCTCTCCCTCAACTATATTAGACAGTTAGACTATTAAATCGTGGCAGCGGTTTCGCCAACGGAAGTTGATGGCCATGCGGCAACACTTCACTGGATTGTGGCCGGCGCAGCGACTATATCCGACCCAAAGCCCGCTACCCGGCGAAAGACAATCGACAAGCGATCATGACTGTTCTCATCAACCAGCCTCACCCGTCCATCGATCCGGTTTCAATCGAGAAACTAGTGGCCACTTTCTATGGACGCGCACGCGAGGATGAAGTTATCGGGCCGATTTTTGCCGATGCGGTTCATGATTGGGATCATCACATCGCACAGATCGCCGCGTTCTGGTCGTCGGTTATTCTCAAGACCGGCGATTATGAAGGCCGCCCCATGGCGCCACATCTGAAACTGGGACTCAAGAACGAACATTTCGACCGTTGGCTCGACCTTTTCGAGACAACCGCACGCGAAATCTTCCCGCCGGAAGCCGCGATCATTTTCATAGACCGGGCACGGCGCATTGCCGACAGTTTTGAAATGGCGATTGCTACCAATACGGGACAGATTTCCGCACCACGGCATTCGCGCCGCCCCTCTTTAACCACAAGAAGACGCAACCCTTGCGGGCAATGCCACCCATCTTGTCATCGAATATTTAACTATATAAGCACGTCCGCAGAATAGCCGGGCCGCAATTCAGTTACGTCAATAGAAAATAAAGGCTTGCGGGAGCAGATAAAGCCTGACGCACGATGGTGTGCTTGCGGATTAACTAATATTCGCAACATATCACTTGCATAAAGGGGCAGAATTTCGAACAGTTACCGCAGCTTTTTGAAAGCTCGATAGATCGTGTATCGCGTCAACCCAGACGTGAAGTTTCGACTTGAGCGGATATGCGGGGAGTTAAACTATGAATGAATCCATTCGCGAACTTTTGGCCAAGGTCGGCGGCCTGCCGGGCCCGGTGACGGACATCGCCGACGATGCCGACCTTTACAGCGCGGGCCTGTCCTCCTTTGCATCGGTCCAGCTCATGCTTGGCTTGGAAGACAAGTTCGACATCGAATTTCCGGACCAGTATCTCAATCGCAAATCTTTTGCGAGCATTAAGGCCATCGAACAGACGATCACCCAAATTCTCAAGGACAAAGAGGCCGCATAATGAATGCCGGGGCGGGAAACAGTCTTTCAGAGCGCGTGGGCCGCGTTGCGGCCATAGCGGGTAAATTTTCCGATAGCGTCGATAAGGAAGGCCGCTTCCCGTGTGAAGCAATCGATGCGATGAAGGCCGAAGGTCTGCTGGGCATTCAGGTGCCGAGCGAATTCGGCGGCGAGAGTGCAGAGATCGACCAGATTGCAGAACTGTGCTGTGTTCTTGGTCAGTCTTGTGCATCGAGCGCAATGATTTTCGCCATGCATCACATCAAGCTTTCAAGCCCGGTGGAGCACGGCCAGACGGTTGAATGGCACCGGGACTTCATGCGCAAGGTCGCAAAGGACCAGCTGCTGCTTGCTTCGGCTACGACCGAAGGCGGCATTGGCGGCGATCTGCGCAACTCGATCTGCGCCATCGAGGTCGAAGGTGATATCTGCCGTCTGGAAAAAGAACGCCACCGTCATTTCCTATGGTACCTATGCGGATGCCATTCTGATCACATCGCGCTCTCACAAGGATGCTGCGTCGTCGGATCAGGTGATGACCGTTTTCCTGAAGGACCAGTACACGCTCGAAAAAAACCCATGACTGGGACACGCTTGGCATGCGTGGCACCTGCTCGGAAGGTTTTGTATTCCGTGGCGAGGCGGACAAGGTGCAGGTCCTGCCGCATCCCTTTGCCGAAATCGCAGCCCAATCCATGCTGGCGCAGTCGCATACGCTGTGGAGTTCGCTCTGGTATGGCATCGCCGTCGATGCGGTCAACCGCGCGCAGGCATTCGTGCGCGCCGCAGCAAAGCGCAATCCGGGTGCGCCGCAACCGGGCGCTCTGCGCGTAGCCGAAGCGTCCAACATGCTTCAGATGCTGAAATCCGAAATCGTCGCCTGTCTCAAGACCTATCGCGAAGCAAAGCACGATCCGGACAAGCTGGCCTCGATGGGCTTTGCGATTGCGATGAACAATCTCAAGATTGCCGCATCGCAGACGATCCTTCAGATCATCAATCATGCCATGCTGGTCTGCGGCATCATGGGCTACAAGAACGGTACGCCTTTCAGCCTCGGCCGCCATCTGCGTGACGCGCATTCGGCGCAGTTGATGATTTCAAACGAGCGCATCCTCGGCAATACAGCCACCATGCTGCTCATTCACAAACAGAACACCAGCCTTTTGGGATAATTGCCATGGATGCTCAGAGATCATTTCTAGACCGGCTTTTCGATTCCGGTCTCCTGATCGACACCGGCGTGGAAGGCCTATACGGACGTTCCGGCCAATTCGAAGATGTCATCCGGGCGTTTGAACGCCTGATCGACCGTACCGGAGGCAATGACGGCGCCGAAGCGATCCGCTTTCCGCCCGGCATGAACCGCGCTTTTTTCGAAAAAAGCGGCTACATGAAAAGCTTCCCGCAGCTGGCCGGCACCGTGCACAGCTTCTGTGGCTGCGAGCTTGACCACGTCAATCTCATCAAATGCATGGATGAAGGCACGGACTGGACGCTGGAGCAAAAGGCAACAGACATCGTGCTGACGCCTGCGGCCTGTTATCCGCTCTATCCGACTGTTGCCAAACGCGGACCGCTGCCGCAGGGCGGCGGGCTTTACGACCTGCAATCCTATTGCTTCCGTCATGAACCGTCGGTCGATCCTGCCCGCCAGCAGCTTTTCCGCATGCGTGAATATGTGCGCATGGGCACAGAAGCCGATGTGATGTCGTTCCGCCAGCTCTGGATCGACCGTGGCACGGAAATGATGAAGAAGGTCGAACTGCCGGTCGAAATCGACGTCGCCAACGATCCGTTCTTCGGACGCGCAGGCAAGTTGCTGGTCAACAACCAGCGCGACCAGAACCTGAAATTCGAGCTGCTAATCCCGATCACCAGCGTCGAAAAGCCGACCGCTTGCATGAGCTTCAACTATCATCAGGACCAGTTCGGCGTGAAGTGGGGCCTCTCCCTCGATGACGGTGCGGTGGCGCACACGGCCTGCGTCGGGTTCGGACTGGAGCGCATCGCGCTGGCGCTCTTCCATCATCACGGTCTGGATGTTGAAATCTGGCCGGAAAACGTACGCAAGGAATTGTGGGGCTGATCACGACCATGCAGGCAGTTTTTCCGAACATCGCGCCCGACCGTTACACGCCGCACACTTTGCATGCCCAGACGCGTATCTGGCCGGAAACAAACTGCTATGTCGATCTTTGGATCGAAGTGCTGGCAACATTGGGTGTCGCTCCGGAAGCCATGCTCGGTTTCACGCTGACACAGGATTTCGAGGGCGACCAGTTCACCTTCTTCAAGGTGCCGCTGGAAAACCTCGAAGCCCTTTTTATGGAGTGCGGGCGACGGAGCTTGCGATTTTCGACCGTGTGGAAAGCCATGTCGCCGAGCAGATCGCGCGCGGACGCCTCTGCATGATCGAAATGGACAGCTACTTCATGCCGGATACGCATGGCGTCAGCTATCGCACGGAACATGGCAAGACGACCATCGCCATCAACCGTATGGACGTCGAAAACCGCTCGCTGGACTATTTCCACAATGGCGGTTTCTATCATCTCGAAGGTGAGGATTTCGACGGTGTCTTCCAGCGTCATCTGACGGAAGCCGACCTGCCCTTCCTACCCTATACGGAATTCGCCGGGTTTCCGAAGCATGTGCCGGATGAAGCGCATCAGCGACGCGTTGCCGAAATCCTTCTGCCCCGCCACTTTGCCCGCAGGCCGAAGGAAAACCCGATCCGTGCCTTTGCCAGCGTGTTTCCGGGACAGGTTGAAGCAATCGCGGAACGCCCGTTCGGCTTCTTCCATAAGTATGCATTCAACACGCTGCGCCAGCTCGGCGCGAATTTCGAACTCGCGGCAAGTCATTTCGACTGGCTTGGACAAGGCAGGCGCTTTGCAACGGCCTCGGCAGATGCCTTGCAGATTGCGGAAACGGCAAAGGCTGTTCAGTTCCAGCTCGCCCGCGCCGTCATGCGCAAGAAATTCGACGCATTGGCCGGAACGCTACAACCGGCGGCAGATGCCCGGGATCGGATGGCGGCAGCGCTTGTAGCGGAACTTGGTCGCGATGCGGCTTGAACTAAACCCGACCAACCGACCGCTCTCGACCGGCTGGCGGCTTGCTGTCACCGGGCCGGATGCGGCGCAAACGCCGCATGATGCCAAGTCCGGTGCGGCGATCAATGGTGCGCCGGTGCCCGGCACGGTGGCGGAAGCTCTGGAAAAATCGGGGCATTTCGACCGAAACAATCCCGTAGCGCTCGATAACAGGCAAGCCCGGTATTTCCTTGATATCGAGGAGACACCCGGCCCCGCCACACTCCATTTTGGCGGGCTTGCCACGATTTGCGACATCTTTTTCAATGGCGAATTGCTGCTGCAAACCGACAGCATGTTTCTCGGCCATGATCTGCCCGTTACACTGACCGGCAAGGACGAGCTTGCCCTCTGTTTCCGCGCGCTCGCGACTCGCCTCAGCCAAAAGGCCCGCGTGCCCGCTGGCGCACGCAACTGATGAACACGCAAGGTCTGCGCCTCATTCGCACGACCGCGCTTGGCTATATGCCGGGCTGGTGCCCGGAAGTGCATGCCGTGGGTCCATGGCGTCCGATTTCCATCAGCCGTTCTGATACGGAGACCATATCCGACATCGCCATTCAGGCAAGACTGACAGAAACCGGCCATGGCGAACTTCAGGTCAGTTTTACCTATAGCGGCAAAGCCGGAATACCCAGCCTCCATTGCGCGGGGCAGCAGATCGCCTGCGAGCGCCAGACTGACAATCATTGGACGGCAAGGCTGACGCTTCCCAATATTGAACCATGGTGGCCACACACGCATGGCAATCCAACGCTTCACAATGTCGAACTTTCGCTCGACGGCGAACTACGCCTGCTGGGGCGCACTGGGTTCCGCCGCATCGAGGTCGATCGCGGACCGGACCGCAAGGGTTTTGCACTCAGGATCAATGGCGAGAAGGTTTTCTGTCGCGGCGCAGTATGGAGTTCTGCCGATATCGTCCGCCTTCCCGGCACGCGCGACGATTACGAACCATGGCTGAAGCTCGCGCAGGAAGCGGGCATGAACATGCTGCGGCTGAGCGGCATCACTGCCTATGAGACACCAGATTTCTATGCCCTCTGTGACGAGCTGGGCATCATGGTGTGGCAGGACTTCATGTTTGCCAATTTCGACTATCCGGTAAAGGACGAAGCGTTTGTCGCAAAAGTGCAGGCCGAAGCTTCACAGCTTCTCACCGCTGTCAGGCATGCGCCTTCGCTGAGCATCCTCTGCGGCGGTAGCGAAATCTATCAGCAGGGCGCAATGATGGGCCTGTCGGAAGCGACACGGAAAGGCCCGCTTACCGAGGAAATCCTGCCCGGTATCGCCGGTAAACTTTGCCCGAATATTCCCTATGTGCCGAACTCGCCCTGCGATGGTGCCCTTCCCTTCATCAGCAATGAAGGCGTCAGCCATTACTATGGAGTCAGCGCTTATTGCCGTCCGCTGGACGATGCGCGGCGCGCGGAAGTACGCTTTGCGACCGAATGTCTGGCCTTCTCCAACGTGCCCGAAGCGCGCACGCTGAAAACCCATCTCGATGTACCCCCGGTTCACGATCCGCGCTGGAAAGCACGCGTGCCCCGCGACCGTGGTGTGTCCCGGGATTTCGAGGATGTGCGGGACGCCTATCTGGAGATGCTGTACGGCTATGATCCGGCACGGCTGCGGCGCGAGGATGTGGAACAGTATCTCCACCTTTCCCGCGCTGTCACGGCGGAAGTGATGGAAGCGACCTTCGCCGAGTGGAGACGACCGGGAAGCACCTGTTTCGGTGCACTTCTCTGGATGTTTCAGGACCTGCTGCCCGGTGCCGGTTGGGGCATGATCGATGCGACCGGCGAACCCAAAGCCTCATGGCATGGTTTGAAACGCGCCTTCCGTCCACAGCAGGTCGCCTTGACCGATGAAGGCGTCAATGGCCTCGCGATTCATGTTCTGAATGAGCAGGCAGAATCCGCTGATCTTTCGCTTGAACTGACCTGTTTGCGCGCCGGTTCGCAGCCGGTGGTTTCCGGCCGCCGTGATCTTTCAATTGCCAGTCGTTCAGCGATCACCATTGCCGCAACGGATTTGTTCGGCGCATTCTTCGATGTCACTTACGCCTATCGTTTCGGCCCTCCGGCCCATGACGTGACCGTTGCGCGACTGAAGCGCAATGACATTACGATTGCCGAGGCATTTCACTTTCCGCTCGGACGAACAAAGGCATTTCACGACGCCACTATCGAGGTAGCTCCCATCGAAGAGAACGGAAACTGGTTCCTCGATCTGAAAACGCCAGTTCTGGCCCAATCTGTCAGCATCGATGCAGGTGACTGGCGGGCTGTCGAGAACTGGTTTCACCTTGCTCCCAACGAGACGAAACGCATCGCCCTTGCTCCACGTAAGGCAACACTCGAAAAACCGTCTGGAGAAATCCGCATCGCCGGTTCGTCACGGATCGTCTGGTTCTAACCCCGCAAGGCCATTGCGCGGATCGCGCCGATATAAATCTCGCGCGAATGTTCCGGCGTCAGATTATGATCGGCATCCGGAATGATGGCGACTGACGCATTGTCGAAGCCCTGCAGCTTGGTGCCCGCCTGATCAAAAAATAGAAATTGAAATGTTCGCGCCCGATATCCTTTTCGGCATAGACCAGCGCCAGCGGCACCTCACGCTGCTTCAATTCATCAAAAGCCGAATAGACTGCCCGTCCTTCCACTGTGCGGCTGCGCAGAAGCTTGCGTGCAAGCCCGCGAATACGCCCGACAACCCCGCGCGAGATGTTACGCAGGATGGCACGGATATCCAGTTCACCGCGAAACAAGCGCTGGAATGTTTCGGCGCGGAGCGCGCGGCTGCCATAATCCTCCAGCGTGCGCTTGCCGTCGCGAACGGCCTCTTCGACCGAGCGCCCCGGCGCCCAGTAGAACGTCTCCGGATTGACGAGGACCGCGCCGGAAATGCGCTCGTCTTTCAAGGCACTGTGGAACCCCAGAAAAGCACCGCTGCATCGTCCTGCGATAATGGGACGGCCCCAACCAATAGTGTCGAGATAGTCGAGTGCTTCGGCAACATCGGCCTCTGCCCCATTGGTATAAAGCACCTGTTCCGGCATCCCCGGATTGGGCGGGCTGTCGCCTGCATTCGCAATATCGAAGCGCAGTGATGCTATCCCTTCCCGCGCAAGCTTGCGCGCCATATCGACGGTCGTACGCCCCCACCCGACACGTCGATCATAGGCTGCGGAGAGGAACAGGACCGTTCTGCCGCGCCGTTCCCCACGGGTGCGCAGAGAACACCTGAAAGGCGATTGCCGGAACCGAACGAGACAGGTGTTTCCACAAAACCGTCACCCGTCAAAGTGCCGCCGAATGCCCTTTCATCCGGCTTGTTCTGCGCAGGCTGCGAACCTGCCAGACCTGCCGCCCAGTCGACAAGCCGGTCTGCGACTTCCAGCGGCAGGCGCGAGATGACAGGGTTCGAAATCAGCTTGTCGTAGTCGGTAAAAGCTTCAACCGTCACATCGGCGCCCAGCTTTTCCAGATGCGTTGCCAATTCGGCATCATTCGGACGGTCCGTCCGCGCCAGCAAAAGGCATTGAGGCGCAGGCTTCGTCTCCAGCGACAGAAGATTGATCTTCTTTACATCGGCGGCCACTTCCGGCTGCATTGTCAGCGATGCGATGGAAACGCTGTTCTTGATCCTTTGCTCGTCCGTCAGGCCCAGATCGGCATCGACCATACTCGACCAGACGGCCAGTTCACGCGTGTAGAACCGCCCGGAAATGACCGGCGCCAGAAGCGCCAACGCTGCGATGCCTTCGATCCGCGCCGCAGTTTCGGCAGCAATCGCTGCACCAAGGCTCTGTCCAATGATGATGACGCGGCTTGCCCCGGACAGGTCACGCGCCTTCCGGGCAGCTTCAGCAAGCGTATTGCGCCAGAGCTCCAGCCCTTTGGAAAATTCGATGTCGTCGCGTCCATCGCCCGTACCGGGCCAATCGAAGCGGAAGGAGCCTATCCCCTGCACCGAAAGTCCGTCGGCGATGATGCGCCAGAATTTGCGTGTCGTGCAGAGCTCTTCCAGCCCCCGGGGCTTGCGAACAAGACAACCGTATCAAGAGATGGGCCAACAGGGGCCTGATAAAGGCCCAGCGTGTCGCAGAAGACGACCGGACTGGCGGCAGACCGCACAACATTCGCCGGTTGCCTGTAGGATGTTTCGTTTTCCACCCTGTCGCCCATGCCTGATGCACCCCATCACAGAAATCACATCCTGCAATAATGGAAATCGTGCACGGCACCAAGGATTTATCGCAGCGACTGCGAAAACGTGCCCCTGCCGTGCATCAAGCGCGGCAGGGTTGCAACAGGTAGAGCCCGTCTTCCAAAAGTGGAAGCTGCTCAAAAGACCGGATCAGGCCGCTGGCTTGGTCTTTTCGCCTTCCAGCAGCTTTTCGTGACGCAGCAGCATGCCATAGAGATCGCGAGGCTCATCTGGATCGGCAAGAAGATCCAGCTTTTCGTAGAAGCCCTTGTCCTTCAGCTTGTCACGCACATAGCGTAGAGCCGAAAAATCCTCGGTCGCAAAGCCGACGGAATCGAACAGCGTAATCTGGCGGGCATCGTTGCGTCCGGCGATCTTCCCGGTGATGACTTCCCAAAGCTCCTTGACCGGATAATCTTCCGGCAGCTGCTGGATTTCGCCTTCGATGCGGGTCTGCGGAGGATATTCAACGAAGATGTCCGAACGGCGCAGAATATCGCCGTGCAGTTCCGTCTTGCCGGGGCAATCGCCGCCAACTGCATTGATGTGCACGCCAGCGCCAACCATGTTGTCGGTCAGGATCGTCGCATTGGCCTTGTCGGCGGTGACGGTGGTGATGATGTCCGCACCCTCAACCACTTCTTCGACATCCTTGCAGATCACGATGTCAAAACCTGCACCTTCAAGATTGCGTGCGCATTTTTCCGAAGCCGTACGGTCAATATCGTAAAGACGCAGCTTGTCGATGCCGAGAATTGCCTTGAACGCTAAGGCCTGAAACTCGCTCTGTGCGCCGTTGCCGATGATCGCCATCGTGCGTGCGTTCTTTGGCGCAAGATGCTTTGCGGCAACCGCTGAGGTAGCAGCCGTGCGCAGCGCTGTCAGGATGGTCATTTCGGTCAGAAGCATCGGATAGCCGCTGCCAACATCCGAAAGAACACCAAAAGCCGTAACCGTCTGCAGGCCGTCGCGCGTATTCTTCGGATGACCGTTCACATATTTGAAGCCGTACATCGTACCGTCGCTTGTCGGCATCAGCTCGATCACGCCTTCATCGGAATGCGAAGCCACGCGTGGCGTCTTGTCGAAGCTTTCCCAGCGACGGAAATCCTCTTCCACGTAATCGGCAAGTTCCTTGAGGAAAGTCTCGACGCCGACGGAAAGCACCAGCTTCATCATGTGATCGACACTGACAAAAGGGACGATATTCAGGTTCGGTTGGGTCATTCTTGCTCCTTAACATTCAGCGGCAGACCATTTGATCCCGCCAGCAGTGAATGCAGTTTCTGAAATCAATAATTGATGGTTGGGCGGTCCATGACGCTGCGGCCCAAAAGGCTTGCCATCAGGTCAACCATCACCGTTGCGGTGCGTCCGCGTTCATCGAGAAACGGGTTCAGCTCAACGAGATCGAGGCTCGTCACCAGATCGCTGTCATGCAGCATTTCCATGATGAGATGCGCTTCACGGAAGGTGGCGCCACCCGGAACCGTGGTGCCGACAGCGGGCGCAATCGAAGGTTCAAGGAAATCGACATCGAGGCTGACGTGCAGAAGGCCGTTTTCGTCCTTCACGCGCTTAAGGAAGCGGCGCAGCAAGGCAGCAACACCATGTTCGTCGATAAGGCGCATGTCATAGACGGCAACATCGGTCTGCTTGATTGCAGCGCGTTCTGCCGGATCAACACTGCGAATACCCATCATGCAAACATTGGCGGGATCAATCGGTGCTGCGGGGCCGGGAAATAGCCCTCAAAGCCCTTCTGGCCCGTGTAATAGGCAACAGGCGTGCCGTGCAGATTGCCGCTGCCAGTCGTTTCCAGCGTGTGGAAATCCGTATGGGCATCGAGCCACAACACAAACTGCTTGCGACCCTTTTTCTGCAGCGCGTCGCGCGATACCCGGAACAGTGCCTGCAGCGAGCAGATGATCGCCACCGAGGAAGATCGGGAAACCTTCTTCACTCTCACGATATGCGGCTTCGCTGATGGCTTCGATCCGGGCAACAGCCTGCGGCAGCGCCTTGATCACAGGATTGGGATGGGCCAGCGGGCGTAGTTCGGCCGGGGCCAGATTACCGAGATCGGTAAACTCGTGACCGAGTTCGCGAATCGCATCCGCAATGCCAGCGGCGCGATAACCGTCAGGGCCCATATTGCAGCCCAGACGGCCCGTGCCTTCCTGAACAGGCAATCCCAAAATCTTGCAATGCATAAACTGCTACTCCAGAGAAATTATTGCCCTAGATTGACCATTTACGCTTGGCGATGTGAAGCAACCGGATTGGCAATTTTAACGGTTTGGTTTATCAGAATGTCGGATTGGCTTTTCAAAATGGAGAAAACATGGACGATCTGGATGAAAAGCTCATCACGCTTTTACGTCACAACGGACGGCGCAGTATTTCGGATGTGGCAATCGATCTCGGCGTTTCCCGCGCAACGGTCCGCGCCCGTATGGAACGATTGGAACAGTCCGGCGACATCATCGGCTACACGGTGATCCTGCGGTCCGATGCGGTTGATCTACCGGTACGCGGTATCATGATGATCGAAATCGAGGGCAATGTCGCCGACCGTGTGGTCAAGGCGCTCGGCGGTTTCTCGGAAGTTTCCGCCGTTCACACCACCAATGGCCGCTTCGATCTGGTAGTGGAACTGGGTGCTGCGACGCTCACCGATTTTGATGCCGTGCTGCGCCGCATCAGGCTGGTGCCGGGCATCAAGGCCAGCGAAACCAACCTGCTGCTTGCCACACCGCGTTCGACGCGGGCGCGTCTGTAACAAAAAGCCCGGCAATTCGCCGGGCTTTTTTCGCTGTTAGGCAAGGATCGGATAATCCGTATATCCCTTGGCGCCGCCGCCATACATATGCTGCTGGTCCAGCTCATTGAGCGGAGCATTATCCTTCAAGCGACGCACAAGATCAGGGTTCGAGATGAACGGCTTGCCAAAGGCCACGACGTCAGCGCGACCGCTTTCGATCTCTTCTTCCGCCAGTTCTCGATCATAGCCATTATTGACCATCCGGGCAGCTTCGCCGCCAGCATCGCGATAGACCTGCTTCAGGCGCGCATAGTCAAAAGGCTGCGGGCCCTGTTGGAAGTCCCGCGGACCGCCCGTTGCACCTTCAATGATATGAACATATGCAAGACCGTAAGCGGCGAGCTTGTCGAGCACATAGTCGAACAGCGGCTGCGGATCGGAATCCGACGCGTCATTGGCGGGCGTAACTGGCGAAAGACGAATGCCGACCTTGCCCGGCGCAACCGACTTGGTGATCGCATCCACCACTTCAAACAGGAAGCGGGCGCGGTTTTCGATAGAGCCGCCATATTCATCGGTACGATGGTTGCTGTCCGAACGCAGGAACTGATCGATCAGATAGCCGTTTGCCGCATGAATTTCGACGCCGTCGAAACCAGCCACTTCAACGGCATCCTTGGCAGCCTTGGCATAGGTCGCAATGATTTCCGGAAGCTCGCTCTTTTCAAGTGCACGCGGTTCAGAGGTTGGCGCAAATTCGCCGGTGCCATCGGGATGCACAAGATAGGTCTTTGATTTGGCGATGATGGCCGAAGGCGCAACCGGCTTGCCGCCATTTGGCTGCAACGTGTTGTGTGAAATACGCCCCACATGCCACATCTGCACGACGATCTTGCCGCCTGCGCTGTGCACTGCGTCGGTCACGCGCTTCCAGCCTGCCAACTGTTCGGCGGAATAAAGGCCCGGCACATCGGCATAGCCCTGTCCCTGATGGCTGATCGGCGTTGCCTCCGTGATGATGAGGCCCGCACTGGCGCGCTGTTCGTAATAGGTGACGTTGAGATCATTCGGCACGGCGCGAGGTGAGCGATTACGCGTCAGCGGTGCCATAACAATACGATTGGCAAGCTTCAGATCGCCGATTGTAACTGGATCGAACAATGTGGCCATGGATACATTCCTTCAAATGGGAAAGATTGGGCAAATGGGAAAGATTGGACTGGTGAATTAAAGGTCGGATATAGCTTTGATGAAGGCGGCTATCGCCTCTTCATCACGCTTATAGAACGTCCATTGGCCAACGCGGTGGGGCATGATCAGCCCCGCCTTTGTCAGCACGGACAAATGAGCAGAAACGGACGACTGGGAGAGGCCGCACCGTTCGAACTGGCCCGCGCACACGCCCATCTCCAGAGGCATGTGCTGATCGGAGAAATGGTTCTCCGGTTCCTTGAGCCAGCTCAAAATGTCGAGCCGCACCGGATTGGCGAGCGCCTTGAGTATCTCGTCCAAGGGTATAGATTGAACATCCGACATCGCAGTCACCTCGCTGATCTTTTTGATACGTATCGTCATTTCCCGATATAAGTATTGAGTGAATCCGATTTATAAAGGGGTCTGCCGTTCACATGCGCGTGAACGGGAAAAGCGACGCCTTTCCTGTGGAACATCAATACTGCCTTGATTGCGCCGAACCGGCATCCGACTATGTTCGCCGTGACAGTCGAGAATTGGAAAATACATGGCGGACATTACCAAGCGCATTGCCGGGATCATCGCGGCGGAAATCAACGCAAAGCCGGATCAGGCACTGGCGGCCATCGGCCTGCTGGACGAAGGCGCGACCGTGCCTTTCGTCGCCCGTTACCGCAAAGGAAGTCACCGGCGGCCTTGATGATACGCAGCTGCGACAGCTTTCAGAGCGCCTCGCTTACTTGCGCGAACTTGAGGCGCGGCGCTCGTCCATTCTGGAATCGATCCGCGGACAGGAAAAGCTCACACCAGAACTCGAACTAAAATAGCTGGCGCTCAGACCAAGGCCGAGCTTGAAGACCTGTATCTTCCCTATAAGCCCAAGCGCCGCACCAAAGCGGAAATCGCCCGCGAACGCGGTCTTGGACCGCTTGCCGAATCCATTCTCTCACTGACCGCAGGCTGGTCCCTACCGAGATTGCTGCACAATATGTCACCGGTGAAGTTGCCGATGTGAAGGCAGCACTGGATGGTGCGCGCGACATTATCGCCGAAGGCTTTTGCGGAAAATGCCGAACTGATCGGCAATTTGCGCAACTATCTCAAGGAACGCGCTGTTCTGCGCTCACGTGTGGTCGATGGCAAACAGGATGCAGGCGCAAAATTCTCGGATTATTTCGACCATTTCGAGCGCTGGGCAAATGTTGCGGGCCACCGGGCTCTGGCCATGCTGCGCGGCCGCAACGAGGATTTTCTGTCGCTCGACATTGAAATCGACGCCGACGACACCTCGCCGGTAAAGCCGGTCGAACGCAAAATTGCAGCCGCCTATAATATCGGCGCAACCCTGCCCGGCGACCGCTGGCTGATGGAAGTTGCAGGCTGGGCTTGGCGCGTCAAACTCTCGCTCTCCTGTCGCTCGACCTGATGCGCGACCTGCGTGACGCGCCGAGGAAGAAGCCATCAACGTCTTCGCCCGCAACCTCAAAGACCTGCTGTTGGCCGCGCCTGCCGGTTCGCGGGCCACCATGGGCCTTGATCCGGGCATCCGCACCGGCGTTAAGGTCGCAATCGTCGATGGCACTGGCAAACTGCTCGACACAACGACGGTTTATCCGTTTCCGCCAAAGAACGATGTGCGTGGTACCCGGGCCGAGCTCGCAAGCCTGATCCGCAAACACAAGATCGAACTGATTGCCATCGGCAACGGCACAGGCAGCCGCGAAACCGAACGGCTTGTCGTGGATATGCTCAACGACTTGCCAGCGCCAAAGCCGCTCAAAGTCATTGTGTCGGAAGCAGGCGCATCAGTCTATTCGGCATCAGAAGCCGCAGCGGCCGAATTCCCGCAGCTCGACGTATCGCTGCGCGGTGCCGTTTCCATCGCCCGCCGCCTGCAGGATCCTCTGGCAGAGCTCGTCAAGATCGAGCCGAAATCCATCGGCGTCGGCCAGTATCAGCATGATGTCGATCAGTCCCGTCTGGCGCGTTCGCTCGACGCAGTGGTCGAAGATGCAGTGAACGCTGTCGGCGTTGATCTCAACACGGCATCCGCCTCACTGCTGGCGCGTGTGTCCGGTCTCGGAAAGTCTCTCGCCGAAGCAATTGTTGCGCATCGCGATGACGCCGGTGCCTTCAAGAACCGCAGGGAACTTCTGAAAGTCGCCCGCCTAGGCAGCCGCGCTTTTGAACAATGCGCAGGCTTCCTGCGTATCGCCAACGGCACCGAGCCGCTTGATGCATCCTCCGTTCACCCGGAAGCCTATGGCGTTGCCAAAAGATCGTTTCCGCCTGCGGCCGCGATGTGCGCAGCCTCATGGGTGATAGCGCAGCACTCAAGGCGCTCGATCCGCGTGTCTTTGTCGATGAGCGTTTTGGTCTGCCAACCGTGCGTGACATCATCGCCGAGCTCGACAAGCCGGGCCGCGATCCGCGCCCTGAATTCAAGACCGCGACCTTCGCCGATGGCATCGATGACATCAAGGACCTGAAACCCGGAATGATGCTTGAAGGCACCGTCACAAACGTTGCGGCCTTTGGTGCCTTTGTCGATATCGGTGTGCATCAGGACGGACTTGTCCATGTCTCCCAGCTTGCGGATAAATTTGTCAAAGACCCGCATGAGGTGGTCAAGGCTGGCGATGTGGTGAAGGTGCGCGTGACGGAAGTGGATGTGCCACGCAAGCGCATCGGCCTGACGATGAGAAAGGACGGCGGCGAAGCTCCTGCCCCACGTGGTCCTGCGAACCGCGACCAGCGACCTGCCAAAAACTTCACCCCACAGCGCAAACAGGAACAGCCATCAACCGGCGGTTTCGGTGCAGCCCTTCTGGAAGCGATGAAGAAGAAATAAGCTAAATCTTGTTGCCGATTGGAAAGCCGGTTGAGACTTTTCTCACCGGCATTTCATCGGTGGGAATGATCCAGCCACCGCGAATAGCGATGCGAACCTCATCGCCTTCTTCCAGTCTTACCGGATCGCACACTTCAAAATGCAGGTGAATATCGGGCTTGCTGAGCGGATGTGCCTCGATGCGCGAACCGCCACCGCGATAGACCGAACGCTTGACCCGCACGGGAATACCGCCGGTTTCGGTCAATGTCAGATCTTCTGCACGAACGCAGAGCTGTGCATTGGCACGCGGCATTTCAATGCCAGAACAACGCACCTGCGCCCGGCTTCCCAGCACCAGCGCCTCGCACTGTCCCGCTTGCGCAAAGGACACGACCTCCGCAGGCAGAACCATGCCGTGCGCGATGAAGGACGCGACCATTTCGCTAGCCGGTTCTTCGTAAAGCTTGCGCGGCGTATCGAACTGCTGAAGCTTGCCATGGTCGAGAACCGCAATCCGGTCGGCAAGCGCCATGGCCTCAGCCCGGTCATGCGTGATGTAGATAATCGTCGTACCGGTACGCTTGTGGAAAGCCGCAAACTCGTTTTCCATCGAAGCACGCAAATGCACGTCGAGATTGGCGAGTGGCTCGTCAAACAATACCAGCGAAGGCGCAGCCACCAGACAACGGGCCAATGCCACGCGCTGCCGCTGACCACCCGAAAGATTGGCCGGGCGGCGATCACCGAAACCGTCGAGATCGACCAGCGCGAGCGCTTGCTTCACACGAGCCTCGCGCTCGGCTTTGGCAACTTTGGCCACCCGCAGACTATAGCCGACATTCTCTTCGACCGTCATATGCGGCCAGAGCGCATAGTTCTGGAAGACGATACCGACCTGCCGCTTCTCCGGCGGCACGTTCCCGTCAACATGGGAAACGCGGCTGTCACCAATGTGGATTTCGCCGCCATCGACGTCTTCAAAACCTGCAATCATCCGCAGAAGTGTGGTCTTGCCGCAGCCGGATGGTCCGAGAATAGCAACAAACTCGCCGTCCTTCACATCGAGCGACACTTCAGACAGGGCCTGAAACTCGTTGAAGGCCTTGGAAACAGAAGCGATTTTCAGTCGCGCCATGGCAGCACTCCGTTTGGAAGACGCCGCGCAAACAGATTTGTTGCAAGCATCAGCATGAATGTCACCGCAACGGCCAGAATGGATATGGCAGCCGCATAGGCGGAATCGCCCGCCTGTTCGAAAGAAAACATCACCACGCCCAGCGTTTCCGATCCCGACGCCCAAAGAAGCGCTGAAACCGTCAGCTCACAGAAGGCGGTCATGAAAATGAGCACGCGCCGCCTGCAAGCGTCGCCGGGGCGACCAGAGGGAATATAATGGTCCGCAGCCGATAGAAAAGCCCCGCCCCCGCAACGCGCGCTGCTTCTTCCAAAGCACGGTCGATCTGGTGCAGCCCGGCAACCGTTGGCCGCAGCGCCAGCACGAAGAAGCGCGCAAGATAGGCAAACAGTATGATCCAAAGCGTGTTGTAGAGGCTAACACCAACCACTGGCAGCGGCTTTAAGAACATCAGCAGACAGGCAATCGCGAGAACTACGCCCGGTAACGCATAGGGCATCTCGGCTGCGAAATTGAGGATCGGCGTCCAGCGCCGTTTACGCCATGCCAGCATATAGGCAAGCGGAACTGCTATCAGCACCGCAAAAGAATGCTGCCGCCAACGACAGAACCGCACTGTTGCGGAAAGCGCGCGCAGCACCAGCATGTTCAAGCAGCACGAAACGGAAATTCTCGGCTGTTGCCGTCGCAAATGTCAGCGGCACACCATAGGCCGGAACCAGAGCGGACAACGTAAGACCGATCAACGGCAGAAACAGCACGATAACAATCAGGAGCCATGCCGCGGCTTCCACCAACACGCGCCAGCGGCCAAGCGCGAAGGGTGCAGCAGGCAGCGACGTCGAAACAATGCGAAAATCGCGGCGGCGCGAGGCATATTCCTGCGCGGCGATGCCTGCCATTGCAATCAGCCCGATCAGAACCGACAGCACGGCGACGCTGGACAGCACAGCTGGGCCGCCGCCCGCAAGACGCTGATAAATCAGCGTCGGCAGAACCAGATAATTGGACGGAATTCCCAAGAAGGCTGGGATGCCGAAATTGCCGACGCAGGAGACGAAGGCCAGAGCGGCTGCGCCGATGATCGACGGCGTCATCAGCGGCAGGATGATGGTGCGCAGAACTGTCCATTTGCTGGCACCGGCACTCAGACCCGCTTCCACCAGTTCGCGTGGGAGTTTGCGCAGGCCTGCCCGCACGATCAGAAAGACCAGCGGTCCATATTGTACGCCAAGCAGAAAAATAATGCCCCAGACAGAATAGAGCGGATTGCGGCTGCCAAGCGGCGGCGCCATGCCGATGATCTTGAGGAACTGGCTGGAAGGCCCGAATAGCTGGAGCCACGCCAGCGCTGTTACCTGCGGGGCAATCAGCAGCGGGGTGACGTAGAAAAGCACAAAGACATTGCGCCCGCGCATGTCGGTGAGACCGACGAGCAGCGCCGCAACAATGCCAAACGCCAGCGCCAGCAGCGTGCCGCCAATGCCGATCTGCAGCGAATGCCATGTCGCTACCCGTGTCGATTGACTGCCAAGCGTTTCCACCAGCGCCGAGGTCGAAAACTGCCCCTGCGGCGCGACCAGTTCGACCAGCAGCCTGCCCATTGGCAGAAGCGACAGCACTGCAACAATAAGCGTTACACCAATAATCAGGGCCGCATCACGGCCCTGAAGATCTCGGAACATGCGCATTAAAATGCCTTATCCGCCGAACAGCTCGGAAAACTGCTTCTTGTCGGCATCAGTCTGATCGAGAACCTTCTGGGTGTCGATAGACATGATATTGATCTTGGTGCCTTCCGGCAGCCATGCCGGGCGACCAACGCCTTCCTTGGCAGGCAGATAGCCCTGCTCCAATGCCAGCTTCTGGCCATCATCCGACAGGATGAAATCGACGAACTTCTTGGCACCGTTGACGTTCTTGGCGGTTGCCATGATCGCAACCGGTTCGGTCACGGCAGGCACACCTTCCGACGGGAAGACGAACTCGATCGGCGAACCCTTGGCCTTGGCATTGAGCGCCATGAAGTCAACCAGAATGCCATATGGCTTTTCGCCGCTCGCAACCGACTTCAGCACGGCGCCATTGCCTTTAACGCTTGCCAGCTCATTGGCCTTGAGGTTCTTGAAGTAATCCCAGCCAATATCCTTATTGAGTGCAAAGCCGCTCAGGAGATAGGCAGCAGCGCCCGAATAAAGCGGGCTTGGCATGACCACGGCCTTTGTAATCGGCCTTGGCGAGATCGGCCCAATGTTCCGGCTTCTGTGCGGCACCCGTGTTGTAGGCGATGCCAGTGGTGATCAGTTTGGAGCCGAAATAGGTCTTGTCGGCGTCATAGCTATCCGCAGCAAAACCATCAACCTTGGCTTCCGGATAGCTAAGCAGGCGCTTGTCCTTCTTGAGACCTTCCATCGTCACCGCATCAGCGATCAGCAGAACGTCAGGCTGCGGCGCGCCAGCCGAAAACTCGGCGGCAAGCTTGGTGAGGAGTTCGCTCGTGCCAGAGCGGAAAATCTGCACATCGGTGTCCGGATTGGCCTTGCGGAAAGCTTCAACCGTCTTTGTCGCATCCGCTTCCGGCTGTGACGTATAGAGCGTCAGCGTATCAGCCTGTGCCACGGCAATGGAAAGAGCAAGAAGCGCAGGTACGACAGCAGCCCGCTTCAGCATCTTGTTCATGGGATTCGCTCCTCGAATTTCTGTATAATGTTCGCCAGCATGACCAGCGATGCCGGTACAATCCTGACGCGTGCGAAGTGATAGCGCGCAGATACTGCCATGGCGATAGGCACGATCATTTCCATTCATGGTGCACCTGTCAAACATCCTGCAACGTGAACCCGGAAAAGCAAAAGCCTCCCGGCGGAATCATAACCATCGGAAGGCTTGTAAGACATTGAATGTTTTGCCGAACAGCCATCCGTATCTCCAAGTATGGAGAAGATGCGGATGGCATTAGAGGAATTGCAATGCGGTTTTATGACAACCGCAAACGCATTCCCGGTAAAAAGATCAACAGATCAGATAACAATCTCGGCGACATGTGCAACCTGCGCACCCGCCTCGTAATAGGCTTCACGCAGACCGCGGAAATTCTGTTCCTTCGGATCGCTGACCGGCAGCGGCAGATCGTCTTCGTTAATCTCGCCTGAAACAAGCTGCGAAAGCAGTTTTCCGAAGACTGTGCCCGGCGCGATGCCACGGCCGTTGTAACCGGAGAATCCAACCACATTGCGCGCGAGGCGATGGAATTTCGGCAGGCTGTCATTGGTCATGCCGATCTTGCCATACCATTCGGCTTCGAACTCGACCTCGCCAATCTGCGGAAAAAGACGCTTCAACGATTTCTTCGCCCATGCCTTATGCACGGCAGCGCCGGTATTGCGCAGCGCGCCAACGCTTCCGAAGACAAGGCGGCCCTGTTGGTCGAAACGGAAGGATGAAAGGACTTCCTTTGTATCCCACACACCCTGACGTTCCGGCAGAATGGAGCGCTTGATATTGTCCGAAAGAGGCTTGGTGGCCATGTTGAAATAGGGCAGATGCACAAGCTCGGCGCGCACTTCCGGCCATGGCGCATTGGTGTAGGCATTCGTCGCCACAACCACCCAGTTGGCCGTCACGGAACCCTTGGCAGTCTTGACCACCCATTTGCCGTTCTTTTCTTCGGCACCGATCACCGGGCTTCCGGTAAATACTGTCGCGCCAGCGGTAATGGCGGCATGGGCAAGCCCGCGCACGTAAGCGAGCGGCTGGATCGTACCGGCGCGCAGATCGAGCAGCGATCCAGCATAGGCCTTGGTTCCAACCTTGGCTTCGGTTTCTTTGGCGTCGAGCAGCTTCACATTGGCGCCGCGGCGCGCCCACTGCTCATGGCGGTCTTCAAGTTCCTTCAGGCCCTTCTTGCCAACAGCGCAATGAAGCGTGCCCCTGCTTCTCGACTTCACAGGCGATCTTGTGCTTCTCAACGATTTCGAAGACGAGCTTCGGCGCATTGCCGAGGACATCGAGCAACCGGTCACCATATTTCTGGCCAAGCACGCCGGGCAGATCATCCGGCATGACCCACATGCCCGCATTGACCAGACCCACATTGCGGCCCGAACCGCCATAACCGATCTCGATACCTTCGAGAACGATGGCTCGCGTGCCTTTTTCGGCCAGATGCAGAGCGGTCGAAAGACCGGTGAAACCTCCACCCACAATCACGACATCCGCAGTCAGATCACCTTGCAGCGCATTCGTCTCGGGGGGCGGCAGGGGCGGTCTTTTCCCAAAGACCATGGGAGCGCGGATCGTTCAGCATTGAGAGCAACCATTTTAAATAGTGGAATACGGGCACCCTGCCCGACTGTTTCTATTTCACGCCGCGAAAGCCGGTTGGACAGCGTTATTTGCGCAACAATTCATTCCGGTTTGGAATGAACCAACGGCGAATAATCCGTATTTCCTACCTGCCCGGCGATCCACTGACAGAACACCTGCGTCAGCGGATTTTCCAACTTTCCTTCCGGCACGACGAGATAATATTCATTCTCGGTTCGCATCGGCTTCTCGAAAAGCATGACCAACTCACCGCTGAGCAATTCCTGTTCAATCAGATAAAGCGGCAGAAGCGCGAAACCCAGACCGGCCAACGCCGCGCCAATGACCATCGAGAACTGATCGAAGCGATGTCCCCGATAGGCCGACCGCCCCTCGACACCGCAGCTTTCAAACCATTGCGCCCACATTTTGGGCCGCGTCGCAAGATGCAGCAAGGGCTCATTCTCAAGCTCTTCCGGGGCGGACGGATGACGCGCTTTCAACAGGGCCGGGCTGGCAACCGGCACGATGACCTCGCTGCACAGGAAAGTGCAGGTGGCGTGTGCCCACACCGGCTGTCCATAATGGATGGCCAGATCGAACGGCTGCTCCTCGAAATCGAAGACACCGGAGCGCGACGCGACATTGATGGCAATGCCGGGATGCTTTTCGATGAAATCTGAAATACGCGGCATCAGCCAGCGCGTGCCGAATGTCGGCAATGTAGCCACACTGAAAGAAGACGTTGATTGCGCCGAAGCCATGGCGCGCAACATCGTGTCCTCCGTCTGGTTCAGAAGACGCCGCACTTCCGGCAAAATTTTCCTGCCTGCGTCGGAAAGCAGAATGCGCTGGCGGATGCGTTCGAACAACAGAACACCGAGCTGGCTTTCAAGATCCTTGATCTGACGGCTGACAGCGCTCTGGGTGAGATTGAGCTCATGCGCAGCCTGCGTGAAACTGCCGTGACGGGCGGCACACTCGAATGCCTGCAGCGTGGCGATATCCGGGATCAGTCTTCTGCTCAGCTTCATTCCATTCTCGCATTAACATAGTTGCTTTCGTCGCAAGCATAACCGCAAAACGGTCTATATGATACATTTTCATCATAATCCATGCATGTTCCTCCCAAACAAGACATGCACCACCCGAAGATGCCCCACTCGACGGAAATTTTCGCCATGAAAGACCAGAAATTCGTTTCACCGGACGCCATTCGCTCGGCTTTTTTTCGGCAGCAATGTCCGCCATGTACAAGCAGGAAGTACCTGCTTATGGCACATTGATGGAACTCGTTGCCGATGTGAACGCCAAGGTGCTTGCTGATGACAGTCACCTACATGAACGTCTGACGGAAACAGATTCGCTTGAACGCATCTCTGAAGAACGTCACGGCGCGATCCGCCTCGGCACTGCTGCTGAACTTTCCATGATGCGCCGTGTTTTCGCGGTCATGGGCATGTTCCCGGTCGGCTATTACGACCTCAGCGCCGCAGGCGTTCCAGTTCATTCGACCGCCTTCCGCCCGGTTGACGATGCGGCACTGAAGCACAATCCGTTCCGTGTCTTCACCTCGCTTCTGCGCCTCGACCTCATCGCCGATGAAAAGCTGCGCGCTGAATCGGAAGAAGTCCTGTTGAAGCGCAACATCTTCACTGCCGGAGCCATCGCTTTTGTCGAAAAGGCTGAAGCCGAAGGCGGCCTCAACGACGACGACGCGAAAGCCTTTGTTGCTGAAGTACTGGAAACCTTCCGCTGGCACGATCATGCCAATGTCAGCGCCGAGCTTTACCATCGCCTGCATGACGCGCATCGCTTGATCGCCGATGTCGTGTCGTTCAAGGGCCCACATATCAACCATCTGACGCCGCGCACGCTCGACATCGACGCCGTGCAGGTTCAGATGCCGGATCGTGGTATTAACCCGAAAGCCGTCGTCGAAGGTCCTCCGACCCGCAAGTGCCCGATCCTTTTGCGCCAGACCTCGTTCAAGGCGCTGGAAGAAGAAGTGTCCTTCGTCAATGCAGACGGCACGGACGCCGGGCTCGCACACTGCCCGTTTCGGTGAAATCGAACAGCGCGGCGTAGCGCTTACGCCGAAGGGTCGCGCGCTTTACGACAAGCTGCTCAACGACACCCGCGCCATTGCCCGCCCTGCCCCAGACGGCTCGAATGCAGCTGAATATGTGAAGGCGCTGAGCGGCACTTTTGCGGCTTTCCCGGACACATGGGCTGGCGTGCGCGAAGAAGGCCTCGGCTACTTCGCCTATTCGGTCAAGGACGCTGCAAAGCTTGAAGCTTACAAGCCGGGCACCGATATTGAGGTTCTGATTGAAGCTGGCGCGGTTCAGTTCGACCCGATCATCTATGAAGACTTCCTGCCGGTGAGTGCTGCCGGTATATTCCAGTCCAATCTGGGCGACGACGAAACACAGGAATTTGTTGAAAGCCCGAACCAGAAGCGTTTCGAGGATGATCTGGGTGCGAAAGTGCTTAATGAGTTCGAGCACTATGCCCGCATCGAACGCGAATCCATCGAAGCCGTTCAGGCAGGCCTAAAAGGGCCTCGAAGCGGCAGAATAAACGCATAGCCCCGAAAAGTTGCAGACTTTTTGGACAGGACTATGCGCAAACAACTCATACAGAGAGGAAAGCCATGAACACCGCTGTTAGAAAAATCGACGTGAAGAAGGAAGCCGCCGATCTGCTTTCCAAACTCGGCGTCGATGCATCCGCTTATACCGGTGGCGACCTTGCCGGTTTCAGCCCTGTTTCGGGCGAACAGATTGCTGCGGTCAAAACCCACAGCAAGGAAGATGCTGTCAAGATCATCGACAAGGCCGATGAAGCCTTCGCGCCCGGCGCAACGTTCCGGCACCGAAGCGCGGCGAACTGATCCGCCTGCTCGGTGAAGAACTGCGCGCTTCCAAGGAAGACCTCGGCCGTCTTGTTTCGCTCGAAGCTGGCAAGATTCCTTCCGAAGGTCTCGGCGAAGTACAGGAAATGATCGACATCTGCGATTTCGCCGTCGGTCTGTCGCGCCAGCTCTACGGTCTCACCATTGCAACCGAACGCGCTGGCCATCGCATGATGGAAACACGGCATCCACTCGGTGTTGTCGGCGTTATCTCTGCCTTCAACTTCCCGTTGCTGTCTGGTCGTGGAATGCTGCCCTTGCAATCGTTTGCGGCAACTCGGTTGTCTGGAAGCCGTCTGAAAAGACCCTTCTGACCGCTCTTGCCTGCGATGCAATCTTCAAGCGCGCGCTGAAGCGTTTCGGCGATGCACCGGAAGGCCTCTCGCTGCTTCTGCTCGGCGACCGTGAAATCGGTGAAGTCCTCGTCGACAGCCCGAAGGTTCCGGTCGTTTCAGCAACCGGTTCGACCCGCATGGGCCGCGAAGTCGGTCCGCGTCTGGCCAAGCGTTTTGCTCGCGCAATTCTCGAACTCGGCGGCAACAATGCCGGTATCGTCTGCCCGTCGGCCGATCTCGACATGGCTCTGCGTGCGATTGCTTTCGGCGCAATGGGCACTGCCGGTCAGCGTTGCACCACGTTGCGTCGTCTCTTCGTACATGAAAGCGTTTACGACGCTCTCGTTCCGCGTCTGCAGAAGGCTTACGCCAGCGTCACCGTTGGTTCGCCGCTCGAAACCAGCGCTCTGGTCGGTCCGTTGATCGACAAGGTTGCTTTCGACAACATGCAGAAGGCCCTCAAGGAAGCTGCTGCTCACGGCGGCAAGGTACAGGGCGGCGAACGCGTCGATGCTGGCCATGAAAACGCTTACTATGTGCGTCCGGCCATCGTCGAAATGCCGAAGCAGCAAGGTCCGGTTCTTGAAGAAACCTTCGCACCGATCCTTTACGTCATGAAGTATTCCGATTTCGACGACGTACTGGCAAGCCACAACGAAGTTGGCGCAGGTCTGTCCTCGTCGATCTTCACGCTCAACCTGCAGGAAGCAGAACGTTTCCTCTCGGCTGAGGGTTCGGATTGTGGCATTGCGAACGTCAATATCGGTACTTCGGGTGCTGAAATTGGCGGTGCATTCGGCGGCGAAAAGGAAACCGGTGGCGGTCGTGAATCGGGTTCGGATGCGTGGAAGGGCTACATGCGCCGCGCAACCAACACCATCAACTACTCGAAGGCTCTGCCGCTCGCACAGGGCGTTTCCTTCGACATCGACTAATCGATCTGATTTCAGATCAAAGAAAACCCCGCTTCGGCGGGGTTTTTTATTGACGCAACATCAGCGATTAGCGGAGATTGTGGTTATGGCATGCCGAAAATCGTGGCTTTTGAGAACCGGCGCGCAGCGTACTTGAGTACGTGAGCACCGGAAGCGCAAAAGACGCGATTTGCAGGCTGCCAGAGCCGCAATATCACCCCATGCGTTCGGAGGCGAAAGAACCGGGGCTAGCCGGGAATACGACCGTGCGATTGCCGTTGAGGAACGAGCGGTGATGAATATGCGCGTGAACAGCGCGTGCCAGAACCTGCGCTTCGACATCACGTCCGATAGACACATAATCCGCCGCACTCTGTGCGTGCGTGATACGGGCGACATCCTGTTCGATGATCGGACCTTCATCAAGATCAGCGGTGACATAATGCGCCGTGGCTCCGATCAGTTTCACACCGCGCTCATAGGCCTGCTTGTAAGGGTTCGCGCCCTTGAAGGATGGCAGGAAGGAGTGGTGGATGTTGATGATCTTGCCCGACATCTTCTGGCAAAGCTGATCGGACAGAACCTGCATATAGCGCGCAAGAACCACCAGCTCGGTGCCTGTATCATCGACAATATCCAGAAGGCGCTGTTCAGCTTCCGGTTTGTTGGCCTTGGTCACGGCGATATGGTGGAACGGAATGTCGTGATTGACGACAACCTTCTGATAATCGAAATGGTTCGACACGACACCAACAATATCGATTGGCAGAGCGCCGATCTTCCAGCGATAGAGCAGGTCGTTCAGGCAATGGCCGAAACGGGAAACCATCAGCAAGGTTTTTGTCCGTTGGGCGTTATCGTGGAATTCAAATTCCATCTCGAACGGAGCTGCCACGGGCGCAAAGCCTTCACGCAGCACATCAAGCGCTATGCCTTCTTCGGAGATGAAGCTGACGCGCATGAAAAAACGACCGGTATCCAGATCATCGAACTGGGCGCTATCGATGATGTTGCAACCCTTGCCCGCAAGATAACCCGAGATTGCGGCAACGATGCCACGAGTGGACTTGCAGGTGACGGTCAGGACAAAATTATGCATCGGACTTCCTCAATTTTCGAAGGCGCAAGCCAAAGCGCGCGCCTTGAAACTAGTTCACGATGCGGCCTCCGCCATGCCAGAATGCGTAATGCACTGACCGGATTGCGCTATCAAGCGACTTTGGAAGAAAGATCGCTCTAATTTGATCAAAGATGCGGATTGCGGTCACGATACCGGGTGACAAGTTCCCGGTTCACCTCACCGGAGCCCGGCATGTTGGCGCTCAGATAAATTGGTGCGTCGCCCTTGCCCACCAGCTTCGCCGCCACATCGGCAAAAATGGCATTGAGGATCGTGACGCCAAGTGCGGTCGAAACCGGACCGACCTTCAAAGCACTGCCTTCCACTTCCAGCACCGCATCGCCCGCTGGCGCATCATTATCCAGCACGACATCGGCCAGAGAAGCAGTTGCGTGCGTGCGGCCCTTGGCGATAACGTTGGAATAGGCGACGGAAGTGACCGCGATAACGGCAGCCCCCTTCTCCCGTGCATAGCGCGCAGCCTCAATGGGAGCGGCATTCACACCGGAGTTCGACACGACGATCAGCACGTCACCTTCGCGAATGCCGTAGCGCTCGAGGATCGGCAGCACAGCTCCTTCGATCCGCTCGAAATGCGAGCTGGCAGCCGCTCCGTCCTGCAGCATGATTGCCCCGCAAAGGATCGGCACAGTGATTGCCAATCCGCCCGCGCGATAGTGCAGTTCTTCCGCCATCATGTGCGAATGGCCAGTACCGAACACATAGACGCGGCTGTCTGCCAGTGCGGCAGCAGTAATCAGCTCGGCGGCTTTGGCCATCGGCTCGGCAAGGCGATTACGCAGGCCGGTGAGCCGCGCAATGAGGTCATCAAAATAACGATCCGTAATTTCCGTCATCGACCTTACCCCGAAATCGGTTTTTCGCCGGAAAGCCATGTGGCTTTCGCAAACAGCCCATCGTCAAGATGGACGGCGTCCATCCGCATGCCGGGACGGAACGTTCCGCGATCGTTGAGATGCAGATAGCGCGCCGGATAATGGCTCGCCATGCGCAGTGCCTCGGCCAGCGTCAGCTCCAGTTCGGCCACGCCGAAACGCACCGCCGACGCCATATCGAGATCGGAACCGGCAATGGTGCCATCTGCCAGAACAAGCTTGGAGCAGATGCCGCCGGCACACGGCGGACGGCACGCCCGTTGATCTCGAAGCTTTCGGAATCCGAACCGACCAGAGCCATGGCATCCGTCACGAAGAACAGGTGGGCATCTCCCCGTTTCGCCCGAAGAGCAAGCCGCAGCGCCATCGGATCGACATGATGGCCATCGGCAACGATACCGCACCAGATGTCGGGATGATCAAGTGCCGCACCAGCCAGCCCCGGTGCACGATGGCCAATCTGGCTCATGGCGTTGAAAAGATGGGTCACGCTTCGCGCACCGGCATCGAAACGCTTGAACGCCTCATCTGCCGTCGTGTCGCTATGGCCGATACTGACGACCACACCGCCGTCGCTCAAACGACGCACCTGATCAGGCGTGACCTGTTCGGCAGCAAGCGTGACCAGCAAGATGCCGATCTGCTTTGCCGTATGGATATAGAGCGCGATATCGGCATCGTTGACGGGGCGCATCAGTTCCGCCAGATGGGCGCCTTTGCGAGCCGGTGCCAGATGCGGTCCTTCCAGATGCAGACCGGCAACGCCCTTGTCGGCCTTGACTGCCTCAATTGCCGCTTCAATGGCGTGATCGCGCACCGGCGTCGTGTCGGTGATCAGCGTCGGTAGAAGGCTCGTCGTTCCATATTTGCGATGCCCCTTGGCAATCGTGAACATGGTCTCGGGTGTCGGCTGGTCATTGAGCATACGCCCGCCGCCGCCATTGACCTGCGCATCGATGAATCCGGGTGCCAGAACGCCACCGTTCAGGCGCTCGACATCATAGGCTTCGCCTAGTGACGCTTCCGGCACGATGGCTTCGATCTTGCCATCGCTGAACACCAGTGCGCTTTGGTCGTGAAATCGCTCGCCGTCGAAAATGCGCGCGCCTGCTATTGCCGATTTTCTTGTCATACCGTCACCGTAACTTTGTTGAGATTGCGCGGCTTGTCTGGGTCAAAACCCTTGCGGCGCGTGACCGCTTCAATGACGCGGTAATAATTGATGAGGGAAACCAGCGGATCGAGATGCGCATTGCCTGTGCTAGCCGATGGCAGTCGGAAGCCCGGCGTTTCCGCATCGGATAGCGACACGATGCTCGCTCCAAACGAATGCAACCGCTTCAGGGGCCTGCATGTTGGTGTCGAACGCTTCATCGCGCGGCAGGAAGGAAATAATCGGGAAACCTTCTTCCACCAGACGCATCGGACCGTGCATCAGCTCTGCCAGAGAGAAGGCTTCCGCATGGATATTGGCGGTTTCCTTTGCCTTCAGCGCAGCCTCAAGCGCGATTGCAAAGGCCGTGCCGCGACCGCCGGTATAAAGCGAGCGGGCATTGAAAAGGAGATTTTCAACCGCTTCGCGACCGTCAGGCCGTGTTGCAGCAAGCGCCTCTGGCAGGCGTTGCAGCCCGGCCTGCAGGCTTGCATCGCCGCTGGCCGAAGCGACTACGCCCGACAGCGCTGCAACCGCAGCAATGAACGACTTGGTTGCGGCAACACTCTTTTCTTCACCAGCATTGAGCGCGAGTACCACGTCGGCGGCATTACCCAGCGGGCTATCGACAACGTTCACGACGGCAATTGTGGTTGCACCACCTTTTTGGCAGCGTCCTGCGCTGCAACAATGTCCGGGCTCGCGCCGGATTGCGACACGGTAAAGTGCAATCCGTTCTTGAGCTTCAGCTTGGAACCATAGACCGACGCCACCGAAGGCCCGATGGATGCCACCGGAATACCCATCGTGATTTCCATCAGATATTTGAAGAATGTCGCCGCATGATCGGACGAACCACGCGCGGCGGTGGTGATGACGGCAGGTTCGTTCTTCTGGAAAATGCGCGCGATTTCCGAGAATGTGCCTGCCTCCTTCTCAAGCAGACCGGCGACGACGGCAGGTGACTGTTCGGTTTCCTGCAGCATCAGGGAGGAAGGGCTGTTCATGGTCATTCTCCAATTTTCAGTTCGGCGACGAAATCATAGGCATCGGCGCGATAGTGCGAACGGGTATATTCGACGATCCGGTCGTCCTCGAGATGCGAGACACGCTCGATCAAAAGTGCTGGCGCGCCCCTGTGCACACCAAGCAGGCGTGCCGTGCCGGGGTCGAGTGTAACCGCCGTCAGGCGCTGCAAGGCGCGCACCGGCTTGTGGCCGCGCGCCTTGCCAATGCGCCATAAAGCGAGGCTTCTTCGACGCGGTCCTGATCCAGATAATGGCGCGGGACCACAGCCCGCTCGAAGGCCATCGGCACACCATCGGCAAGGCGCAGACGATCCAGCCGCACCACCGTCGTATCAACGCCGATTCCCAGCCGGAAAGCCTCGTCGGGCGACGGCCTGTCAACCTTGTTGGTGACAACGCGTGCGCCCGGCTCCTTGCCACGCGACAGCATATCCTCGGAAAACGAAGTCAGGCGCCAGAGATGCTGGCTGATGCGGGCCGGGCGTTCGGCAACGAAGGTGCCACTGCCGCGCCGCGCCTCGACCGCGCCCCGGGTCAGCAGTTCCTTATACGCATTGCGAACGGTGATGCGGCCGACGCCAAGCTGCTCCGCCAGATCGCGCTCCGGAGGCAGTCCGACAGCGGGCGCAAGTTGCCCCTCCTCGATCAGTTCACCGAGAATACGCGCAAGGTTCCGGTAAAGCGGCCCCGTAAGCTGCGGATCGTGCAAACCGCGCTCTTCGATGGCCGTGATCAATGTGGTTCTATTCATACTTCACATAATAGAACCTATATAGAACCAATAGCAAGTGACAATCTCATGAAAAGCCCGGTCATGACCGGGCTTTTTGTTTAATGCGATTGCGGAGCGGGATGCGCCTCGGCTGGTGGCTCATCTACGCCATGCTCGGGCTCCTTGATCCGGAACCGGGCGACATAAAGTGCCGGCAGGAAGAGAAGCGTGATTGCCGTGCCCGCTATGATGCCGCCCATCATGGCATAGGCCATTGGTCCCCAAAACACTTCACGCGCAATCGGGATCAGTGCCAGACTTGCTGCCGCCGCCGTCAGCGCGATGGGTCGCATTCGGTGCTGACTGGCCTGCGTCACCGCATCCCACGGGTGCATGTCCTCGGTGATATGCTCTTCGACCTGCACGATCAGAATGACCGAGTTTCGGATAAGAATACCGACCAGTGCCAGCACACCAAGGATGGCCACGAAGCCGAGCGGTTTGCCGCTCGGTAACAAGGCAGCCACCACACCGATCAGTCCAAGCGGCGCCACGGCGACAACAAGGAACAAGCGCTGGAAGCTTTGAAGCTGGATCATCAGGATTGTCGCCATGACGAACAGCATCAGAGGCACCACGGCAGCAATCGGCCCCCGGCTCTTACCGCTCTCCTCCACCGTGCCAGCAATCTGGATCTGATAACCGGACGGCAACTTGTCGGCGAAAGTCTTGATGGCAGGTGCCAGATCCTGACGATCGTATCCGGCATCGTCTTGTCGATAATGCCTGCAGCAACCGTGATCGTAGGAATACGCGACCGGCGATAGACAACCGGCTGTTCCAGCTCATATCGGAAATTGGCAATCGCGGCCAATGGCACCGACGTCCCGTTACCGGTTGCGATCTGAAGACTTTGCAGCGTATCGATCGAATCGCGTTCGTGTTTCTGTGCCCGCACAATAACGTCGATCAGATAGATCGAATCCCGCACCGGGTGATGGTGATACCGCCGACAACGCCGTTGAGGGTCGTTGCAATATCCTTCGAGGAAATTCCGAGCTTTCTCGCCTTGTCCTGCATGACGTCGACGCGGATAACCCGACCCGGCTCGTTCCAGTTGTAGCTCACCACTCCAAGCCGCTTGTCGGAACTGAGGATGCCGGCAAAGTCCTGTGCAACACCGCGCAGTTTTTGGACATCCGGACCCGAGATGCGATACTGCACCGGACGGCCAACTGGCGGTCCAAGCTCCAGATACTTCACATAGACATCCGTCCCGACATAATCCTTGCGCAGAACCTCGTTGAATTTCTGCTTGAGCCTGTCACGCGCTTCGAGGTCCTTCGCGACAACGACCATCTGCCCGAAATAAGGATTTGCTGGCTGCACGTCGAAGGAGAGAATGAAACGGATAGCACCTTCCCCGATATACGTGCTCCAGTGATCCACATCGGGATTGTCCTTGAGCATCGTGGCTTCAAACTTCTCCATCTGGGCCTTGGTGTCGGTGATGGAACTGTTCTGAGGCAAGGTCCAGTCGAGCACCAGTTCCGGACGGTCGGATTCCGGGAAGAACTGCCGTTCGATAAAGCCCATGCCGCCGAAAACCGAAACGAGGAAAAGTGCAATGGTCGTAATGATCGTGATCCACTTGTGCCGCATGGACGCAAGCAGGACCTGCGAAAATATCTGGAAAAGACGGCTGTGCTTTTCCTCATGCGCCTTCATTTTCTTCGGCAGGAAAGTGACACCCAGCAAAGGCGCAAACAGAACTGCCACGATCCAGAAACAAGCAGCGAAACCGCAATCACTACGAACAATGTGAACGTGTACTCACCCGCCTGACTGTTGTTCAGTCCGATGGGGATGAACCCGGCAATCGTAACCAGCGTGCCTGTCAGCATCGGGAAAGCCGTATGCGAATAGACATAGGTCGCAGCCTTGTTGATGGGATCGCCGTGCTCAAGCCGGGCCACCATCATTTCCACTGCAATCATCGCGTCATCGACCAGCAGGCCCAGCGCAATGATGAGCGCACCGAGCGACACGCGTTGCAGGGAAATATCCATCAAAGACATCGCCGGGAAGGTGATTCAACACCAGCGGGATCGAAAGCGAAACGACAAAACCCGCTCGCACCCCCAAGACTGACGAAGCTCACCGCCAGAACGATGATAACCGCTTCAAACAGAGCTTCGGTAAAGCCCGAAACAGCGTCCTTGACGACTTCCGGCTGGTCGGCAACCTTGAAGACCTTGACACCGACCGGGAGTTCCGCCGTCACCGGCTCATCATTTTGTCGAGTGCCGCGCCAAATTCGAGCAGGTTGCCATTCGGCTTCATGCCAATGCCGAGGCCGATCGCATCGTGCCCGTTCACCCGGAAAATGGATGCGGGCGGGTCGACATAGCCGCGCGTAATCGTCGCGACGTCGGAAAGACGGAAGAAGCGATCATTAACGCGCAGGTTTACCGCACGCAGATCCGCTTCCGAATTGAACTGTCCGCTGACGCGCACGCTGATGCGCTCCGGCCCGGCTTCCACTACACCGGACGGCGTAATGGCATTCTGGTCCTGCAAGGCCTGCAGGATTGCCTGCTGATCCAGTCCAAGCGCTGCAATCTGGCGCGTCGAGAACTCCAGATAGATCGCTTCGTCCTGCGCGCCGATCAGTTCGACCTTGCCCGCATTGGGCAATGTCAGAATTTTCGTCCGCGTACTTTCGGCATAGTCCCGCAACTGTCGCATGGAAAGACCATCCGATGTGAATGCATAGACGTTTCCGTAAACGTCACCGAACTGGTCATTAAAATACGGTCCGAGAACGCCCTGAGGCAGCGTATTCTGAATATCGTTCAGAAAATGACGCACTTCGGTCCATGACTTTTTGACCTGCTCGGCCCGCGTCGTGTCTTTCAGAAAGACGAACACGACCGACTTGCCCGCCGTGGTTATGCTGCGCGTATAATCGAGCGTATCCAGTTCTTCGAGCTTCTTTTCCAGCCGGTCCGTGACCTGATTGAGCGTTTCGTCGACGGAGGCGCCGGGCCAGTTGGCCTGTACAACCATCGTCTTGACGGTGAAGTCCGGATCCTCCTCACGACCAAGGTCAAGATAGGAAATCAGGCCCGCCACCAGAAAGACGAGCATGAAATACCAGACCAGAGACCGATGATTCAGAGCCCAGTCAGACAGATTAAATCCCTTCTTCACAGGCCCGTTCCTTTCGTCGTCGGGCGGACTTTCTGTCCTTCTTTCAACTCATGCACACCGGCAATCGCAACATAGCTTCCGATATCCACGCCACCGGCAACGAAACTGTTGCCGCGCCGTTCAGTCACCTGCACGTCATGAAGAGAGACCGTCTGTTTATGCGGATCGATGACCCAGATGCTTGTCTTGCCGTTTTCGTCGAGCAAAGCCTGTATCGGCATCGTCACAAGATTCTGTTCAGGTGCGGCTTTGGCTGCCCGGATCGTCGCACCAAGGCGAAAGCCTTCCGGAGGGTTGTCGAGAGCAATACGCACACGGCGTGTGCGTGTCTGCGCATCAGCCTGCGGCGCCACCTCGCGTACTGTTCCTGCCCTGTCACTTTCGGATCGGCCCGAGCTGTACATTGAATGGCGTGCCCTGCTCAAAATATTGCGTCATGCTGTCAGGAATATCGAGCACTGCTTCGCGAATATCGGGACGCGCAACCGTCATAACCGTCTGGCCAGCGGCAACCACCTGCCCGACTTCGGCATTCGTTGCAGAAATGACGCCATCATAATCCGGACGCAGCACAGCGTAACTGCGCTGATCCTGCGCCTTTTTCAGCCCTGCCCCGGCTTTTTCCAACCCGGCCTCTGCGCTGTCACGCGCCTGTCTGGCGGCATCATAATCGGCTTGCGAAACGTTGTTGCCCTTAAGCAGGATGCTCTGGCGTTCTTCGCTCGCCGCAGCGTTGGCATATTGTGCTTCGGCGCTCGCCAGATCAGCCCTCGCAGACTGAACGGCAAGATCGAGGTTGGATGGATCAACCATCGCAACCATCTCGTCCTTTTTCACAATATCCCCACCTGAACAGGCCGATTGATAATTCGCCCGAGCACACGGAATGCAAGATCAGTGGAATAGCGTGGCTCAATCGTGCCTGCAAAACCCGTCTGCGTTACGGGCTTGGGCTCGACCACCATATAAAGAACCGGACGGACAGGGTCCGTCTCAGCCGTGTTCTCTTCACCTTTTCCGCAAGCGGCAAGCGCAAGCATGGCAGCGATAACAGCAATACTGCTCATGGTGCGGATGTTAGGAAACTGGATTGTCGCCTTCATTGCGCAACTTGTCCTTCCTGTTCCTGCACGACTTCGGTCGGTTCGCCGGAACGCAGCATTTGTGCGCCTTTTGTGACGATCAGCTCGCCTTCCTGCAGCCCGCCTTCCACGAGTAGTCGCCCCTTTTCGTATGAGAGCACCTTGATCGGAACCAGCGTTGCCACCTTGGAATCCTTCGAGAGCCTCCAGACGGCTGTACGCCCGGCATCCGAAGTCATTGCGCTCCATGGCAAAACGACCACCTTCACCGTGTCCATATGAACCGTGCCGGTCACTGTAAAGGCCCCGAGTGCCATCTGAGGCGGGGTTTGCGCTATGCCGACCTTTAACCGTACGGTTCCAGTCTGCGCATCGACCACCGGCGAAATCTCACGAACCTTGCCTTCGGCACTTATCGACGCATCGGACAGCAGCGCAATCGTTACGTCCATTCCAATTTTGGCATGATTGACCAGTGTTTCCTGCACATCGAAGACCGCGTCACGTGGGCCATCCTCGGCAATCGAGAACGCTGTCTGCGCAGCCTGCACGACCTGACCAGCCTCGACATTGCGCGCCGTAATCACGCCTGAAACGGGTGCCTGCAATTCAGTGTAGGAGAGCTGATCGCGTGCATCGTTGAGCTGGCTTTCAGCGCTGGCAAGAGCGCTTTGCGTCGTTTGCAGGTTCTGGTTTGCCTGATCGTAGGTGCTGCGAGTGGTGAACCCTTGTGCCAGCAATGCCTTCTGTCGCGCAAAATTGGCACGGGCCTGCACCAGCTGCGCCTGCGCGGCATCTTTCGACGCCTGTGCAACGCGCAGATTGGCCTGTTGCTCAACATTATCGATGCTGGCGAGAGGCTGCCCCTTTTCCACGTGCTGGCCGATCTCGACCAGACGCTGCACAACCTGACCGTTCAAACGAAACGAGACATTGACAAGCGACCGTGCCGCAATGGCGCCGGATAAGGTCAGTTTCGGTTGATAATCGCTGGCGACTGCCTTTACCGCTGCCACCGGCACGATGTCGAGCGAGTCGGCATGCGCCTGCAACATTGCGCCCGGCGCAAGCAGCCCCGTGCAAAAAGAGCAGTATACGGGGTGCTTTGAAATGGGGAGCAAGCTGGCCCATAACGCGCCTCCACCCATTCTGCACGCTGTAAATGAATGGTTTTGCTGCCATTTACACGATTCTCACTGGTTTGGTTCTGTTGAGAATGCAACTAAAGCTTTGCAGAGAAAAGCGGCGTTGTAAAAGATGATGAATCATAGTTATCGCTATTAAAGTCTTTTCGAAAACACTTACTCAGGAGCAATCGGTAGGCATTGCCTTCGATCAGAGAATTTATAAGTAGAAATATATAGTTGTGTTGAATTTCAAGAATATAGGCGGCGGCTAACTCGTTGCCTCCTCGACAAGCCTTTTACCGGCAACATTCAATTCGTAACGTGTGCGTTGCGTGCGCGGATCGCGCTGTTTGATCCGCACATAACCATGGTCCTGCCCGAGCACTGAAATTTCCCGAAGCACAAGTGCATGAGCGATCCCCAGCGAACGCGCAAAAGTTCGGCTATCCGACGCGATATCCAGCGCCAGCGCGGCGATGATCCCGGCACCAAGCCCGGTCAAATTGCTGGACACCGTCATCAAAGCGTCGACGAACGCCATATATTCCGCTTCGCCCTCATCCATCATGCAGCTGCCGATTTAAGGGGGCGGAACGAAACGATCACCGATTTCGATGTGGGCGTGTAGCTTTCATCACCAGAACTGGCGAGCGGCACCAGCACGTTCATTTCCGGATAGTAGCCCGCAATACAACCGCGCGGGATGTCATAGGGCACGAAGCGGAAATCGCGCGCGATACGCTCCACGCCGTCATCGAATTCGCCAACAATATCAGCCCGGTCACCGGCCTCGACACCGATATCCGCCATGTCAGCTTCATTCATGAAGACGACCTGTCGTTCGCCATAGACACCGCGATAGCGGTCATCCATGCCATAAATGGTGGTGTTGTACTGGTCGTGGCTGCGGAAGGTCTGCAGCACATAACGCCCCGGCGTACCGCGTGCCTGCTGATGCTCGACAGCTTCCGGAAGGGCGCCGGTCCAGAATGTGGCCTTGCCCTTTGTCGTATTCCATTCCAGCTCACGGGCGGAATTGCGCAAATGGAAGCCACGCGGAACCCGTACACGAGCGTTGAAATCGTAGAAGTCCGGCAACACACGGGCGATATGGTTGCGGATAAGATCATAGTCGTCGGCAAGCTCCAGCCAGTTGACTGGCTGCGGCCCTAGCGTCGCCTGCGCCATACCCGCAATGATCGCCACTTCCGAACGAAGATGTGATGAAGCAGGCGCATTAATGCCGCCCGAACCGTGCACCATGCTCATGGAATCTTCGACTGTTACGATCTGGGCCACACCTCTGGAATTGAGGTCGATCTCGGTGCGGCCAAGGCAAGGCAGGATGAAAGATTCCTGCCCCGGCACCAGATGCGAATGGTTGAGCTTGGTTGCGACATGAACCGTTAGGCGCTGGCCGGAAAGCGCTTTTGAAATCAACGGACTATCCGGAGTGGCCCGGGCGAAATTGCCGCCGAGACCGATAAATGCCTGAGCCGACCCGTCGAGCATGGCACCTATGGCACCCAGAACGTTGTGCCCCGGCTCACGCGGAACATTGAAGCCAAATTCCTTTTCCAGCGCATCAAGAAATGCGACTGGAGGCCGTTCGTTGATGCCGACGGTGCGATCACCCTGCACATTGGAATGACCGCGCACCGGACAGAGACCCGCACCGGGCCTGCCAATATTGCCGCGCAGCAGCATGAAATTGGTGATTTCGCGGATCGTGATCACCGAATGACGATGCTGGGTGATGCCCATCGCCCGTGCAGATGACCCGATCCGATTCCATATAGATCTTTGCGGCGCACTCAAGCGACTGCCGGAGAAGTCCCGACTGGTCTTCGATTTCTTCCCACGACGTGCTGTCCACCGCAGCGCGATAGGCTTCCAGTTCCGCTGTATGTGCGCTGAGAAATTCCCGGTCGAGGATTGATGGCTTGCCTGCGGCGAGTGCGGCATCATCCGCTGCGAAAACCGCCTTGGCCATACCGCGGAAAGCGGCAAGATCACCGCCAAGACGCGGCTGGAAATAATCGCTCGCTATGGCTTCGCTGCCGCCATGCAGCATTTCAAGCTTGTTCTGCGGATCGGCAAAACGCTCCAGCCCGCGTTCGCGGATCGGATTGAAAACGACAATGCGCGCACCGCGCTCTGCAGCACGACGCAAATCACCCAGCATGCGGGGATGGTTGGTGCCCGGATTCTGACCGACAACGAAAACGGCATCGGCCATTTCGAAATCTTCCAGCAGGACAGTCCCCTTGCCGACGCCAACCGACTGTTTCAGCGCAACGCCGCTAGCCTCGTGGCACATGTTGGAGCAGTCGGGGAAATTATTGGTCCCATAGGCGCGTACGAACAACTGATACAGAAACGCAGCCTCGTTCGAGGCGCGGCCCGACGTATAGAACTCGACCCGGTTTGGGCTGTCGAAACTCTTGAGAATGTCGCCGATAGTCCTGAACGCCTCATCCCATTCGATGGCTTCATACTGATCGGTCGAAGCATTGTACCGCATCGGATGGGTCAGGCGCCCGGTATTTTCCAGATCGTAATCCGTCCAGTTGCGCAGCTGCGAAACCGTATGCTCCCGAAAAGGCAGGCGTCGTGCGCCGGTCGGTCGCCTCCCGGGCGACAGCCTTCACACCGTTTTCGCAAAACTCGAAAGATGAGCCATGCTCCGGATCACCCCGGGCACAACCGGGGCAATCGAAACCGTCCGGCTGGTTCGCCTTGAGAAGCGTGCGCGCGCCGGAAAGAGGAGCGCCACTTGCAAGCAATTGCTTGCCGCAGCTTTTCAATGCACCCCATCCACCCGCTGCAGCGGATCGCTTGCCGATGAAACCGGTTTTGGTGGCCTTGCTCATCCGTTACCCTCTAACCCAGTTGCGGGACCGCCTTCTTCGAGTGGCAAAGATGCCTTGGGCGGGTGCCAATATCATAAGTGGAATTACACGGTCCTTCAATTAACCGCGAGGCAATTGTTATTCGATACTTGTTCGTACTTGATTTCGGCCGCGCGATCCGTCATGCGATTGGTCAAGAAAAATTACCACAAGGGGTGGGATAGATGCCCAACATCGTTGAAATCGCCGATCTGAAGCGGCTTGCCCAGCGCCGCGTCCCCAAGATGTTCTTTGATTACGCGGATTCTGGCGCATGGACCGAGTCGACCTATCGCTCAAATGAAGACGACTTCAAGAAGATCAAGCTGCGCCAGCGCATTCTCGTCGACATGACGAACCGTTCGCTGGAAACAACGATGATCGGCGAGAAAGTGTCCATGCCGGTGGCTCTTGCGCCGACCGGCCTGACGGGCATGCAGCACGCGGACGGTGAAATGCTGGCAGCACAGGCTGCCGAAGCCTTTGGCGTTCCCTTCACCCTTTCGACCATGAGCATCTGTTCCATCGAAGACGTCGCTTCGGTGACAAAGAAGCCGTTCTGGTTCCAGCTATACGTGATGAAGGACCGCGATTTCGTGAAGAACCTGATCGGTCGCGCCAAGGCGGCAGGCTGTTCGGCTCTTGTGCTTACCCTCGATCTCCAGATTCTCGGCCAGCGCCACAAGGATATCCGCAACGGCCTTTCCGCCCCGCCGAAATTCACCCCGAAGCATATCTGGCAGATGGCAACCCGTCCCGGCTGGTGCCTCGGCATGATGGGCACGCAGCGCCGCACGTTCCGCAACATTGCCGGTCACGCCAAGAATGTTACCGACCTTTCTTCGCTCTCCTCATGGACGGCTGAACAGTTCGATCCGCAGCTCAACTGGAACGACGTTGCCCGGATCAAGGAACAATGGGGCGGCAAGCTGATCCTTAAAGGCATTCTCGATGTGGAAGATGCCAAGATGGCAGCCAAATCAGGTGCCGACGCGATCATCGTGTCGAACCATGGCGGACGTCAGCTGGATGGCGCACCGTCCTCGATATCCATGCTGCAGCCGATCGTTGATGCCGTTGGCGACAAGATCGAAGTGCATGTCGATGGCGGCATCCGCTCCGGCGGGGATGTGCTCAAGGCCCGCGCCCTTGGCGCTCAGGGCGTGTATATCGGTCGCCCGTTCCTCTATGGCCTCGGCGCCATGGGCAAGGACGGCGTAACGCTGGCACTCGACATCATCCGCAAGGAACTGGATGTCACGATGGCGCTCTGCGGCAAGCGGGATATCAACGATATCGACAAGTCGATCATCCATTCGATAAACTTCTGATAACGACAGGAGCCGACCTCGCGTCGGCTCCTATACTTTAGAAATTGCTTGCCTAACATCGCGTCACACGCGAGTACCGGCGACTGATGCACCGCAAGGTTACTTAAAAATAACCAAGTGTTAAACATATCTCTTTACCATATCCGGCAGTACGGCTTGTGAGCCGTTTTTCTGTTCGGATTTGGAGTGGGAACCGATGAAGTGCACTTCCGCCATTGCCATCGTGGCTATCAGTCTGATGGCGGGATCAGGAGCGGCGTTTGCCGCCGACATAATTGCAGACCCTGTTATTGAACCCATGCCGGAACCGGTTAATTCGTCCGGCTGGTATATTCGTGGCGATCTCGGTTACAATTTCAAATCCAGCACGGATGGCGACTGGAGCTTCTGGAACCAGTTCGATCCGCCCTATCGCGGCATTGACGACACGCTGCGCTACGATGATTTCGACCTCAAAGCAGGCGCAACTTACGGCGTGGGTGTCGGTTACCGCTTCACCGATATGTTCCGCGCCGATGCCACACTCGACTTCTTCCGTGCAGGCATCAACGGTCGCACCGCCTGTCCGAGCTATGTGAAATCTGCCAAGGGCTTCAATCCGGTCGAGGACAACTGCAACTACGAGGATTCCTCGACAGCCAATATCTGGACGGCCATGGCAAACGCCTATGTCGACCTGCCGCGTGTAGGACCTGTGACGCCTTATCTCGGCGCGGGTCTTGGCGCCGCTTATGTGCAATATGACGACTGGAAAACCCACGAAGTCTGCGCAGGCTGCACCTATTCCAGCGAAAAGGACGGCCTCGACAGCTGGCGCTTCGCAATGGCTCTCATGGCCGGTGTCAGCTACGATCTCACCGAGCAGCTCAAGCTTGATGTCGGTTACCGCTATATGCGCATCAACGGTGGCAAAGCCTACGGTTTTGACGCAGCCGATCGCAGCACCAACCCTTACGGCAATGCCGAAGGACCGGGCGCTACGGGAACGCAGGCCAAAGACAATGGCTTCAACATGCACACGATCCGCGCCGGTCTTCGCTACGAATTCCGTTAAAGAAAGTGACCTTTCGGATAGAAAGCCCGGTCAGTGCCGGGCTTTTTTCATTTCAGCCGCGTGAAGTCGGTGCTTTTGACAGAAGCACCGTGCGGATTGCGAAACTGGAATGGATGCGCGCGACACCGGGCAATCGCGACAGGATTTCCTTGTGAATGATCTCATAAGCCGCAGCGTTTTCGGCTTCGACGCGCAAAATGTAATCCGCATCGCCTGTCATGAGATAACATTCCTGAACTTCGGGGTGCCGCCGCACCGCTTCCTCGAAACGATTCAGAAACTCCTCTGTCTGCCGGTCAAGCGTAATGCGTACGATAGCGACGAGCCGCTCATCGCCGTCGGATGAACCGACGATGGCCGTATAACCACGGATAACGCCGCTTTCTTCCAATATCTGCACCCGCCGCAGACAGGCGGACTGCGAAAGCCCTACTTCGCTGGCGAGATGGCTGTTGGTCATGCGCCCATCACGGCGCAGGCAACGGATGATATTGCGGTCGATACTGTCGAGCGTTGGCATGAATAATCTTCAACCACGGGCTAAAATATGCGCAAGATGTGCGAAAATTCGCATAATATGCGACAAATAGCAAAAACATTCGAATAGTCTTCGACTAATATGCGAGCAAGCTTTGGGAGTGAGGAGTCACAAGGTTTCTCAACCGAGGCTTATATGCTTTGGGCGGCAGACGATCCATATCGACAATGACCTTCCGGGCGTTCTCGTAGCGTAGTGAGCAGTTTGGAAAGAACCGTGCAAATGGTTGAGATGTCGATGCAATTTTCACAGGATGAGCGCGATCTTGCCGCCGGTGGCGTATTGACCATCGACCTGTCGGCGCTGCGTCACAATTATTCGGCCATTGCCCGTCATATCGCCCCCACCCGCGCTGCTGCCGTTGTGAAGGCAGATGCCTACGGGCTCGGCGCCAGTCGTGTTGCGCCAGCTTTTACGATGCCGGTTGCCGTGACTTCTTCGTCGCCCATCTCGGCGAAGCGATAGCGCTGAAGCCGTTTCTCCAGCCCGACGCGACGCTCTACGTTTTGAACGGTCTTCAACCGGGAACCGAAGAAGCCTGCGCCCGCGAAGGCATTCTGCCAGTTCTCAACTCGCTGGAACAGATTGAAAACTGGGCGGCACTCGCCACCAGACAGGGCAAGAAGCTGCCCGCCCTGCTCCAGCTCGATACCGGCATGTCGCGTCTCGGCCTGTCGCCGAAGGAATTTGAACGCTTTCTTGAGAACGCCACGCTTCTGGATGCCATCGACATCAAGTTTGTCATCAGCCACGGCCAGCGGTGACGAACCGGAAAATGCGGCAAATGCCCGTCAGCTTGCCAATATGACCGCGCTGCTTGCGCGCCTGCCAAAACTGCCGGTTGCTTTTGCCAATTCCGGCGGCAGCTTCCTCGACAAGACCTATCATTTCGACCTCGCCCGCCCCGGTGTCGCGCTTTATGGCGTTGGACCGAAAAGCGAGATCATTCCTGTCCTCACCCTTTCGGCACGCGTCATTCAGGTGCGCGAGATCGACAAGGGGCGGCGGTTGGCTATGGCGGCGCCTATATCGCCGAAGGGCCGATGCGGGTTGCAACGATTGCTGTCGGATATGCCGATGGCTGGTTCCGTTCTCTCAGCAACAAGGGTGCGGCCTTCTTTGGCGATACGCGACTGCCGATCATCGGCCGTGTGTCGATGGACTCAATCACGCTCGACGTCAGCGCATTGCCGGAAGGCACGCTGAAACTCGGCAGTCTTGTGGAGCTGATCGGCCCGCACCAGCGCCTCGAAGACGTGGCGCGCGATTGCGACACTATTCCCTATGAAATTCTGACTGCGCTCGGCAACCGTTATGCACGTGTCTACGTGGAGAGCGGCGCGAGCGACATAAAAGTATAAGACAAGAGGCGAACATGCAGATCACCATTCTCGGCAGCGGCGTCATTGGCGTTACGACCGCCTACTACCTCGCCAAGCTCGGTCACGAGGTAACCGTTGTCGACCGCGAAGAAGGCCCCGCACTGGAAACGAGCTTTGCCAATGCCGGTCAGGTTTCGCCGGGCTATGCCTCGCCATGGGCCGCGCCCGGCATTCCGTTCAAGGCCGCGAAATGGCTGTTCCAGAAGCACGCGCCACTTGTTTTGCGTCCGACTTGCGATCCGGTTCAGTATAGCTGGCTCCTGCAGATGCTCGCGAACTGCACCGACAGCCGTTACAAGGTCAACAAGACCCGCATGGTGCGCGTAGCCGAATATGCGCGCGATTGCCTTGTCGATCTGCGCAAGGAAACCGGCATCGAATACGACCAGCGCATGCAGGGCACGCTCCAGCTTTTCCGCGAGCAGTATCAGCTCGACGGTATCGGCAAGGATATTGAGGTACTGCGTCAGGATGGCGTGCCGTTCGAAGTCCTCGACCGCGAAGGCTGCGCCAAGGTGGAGCCGGCACTTGCCCGCGTGAAGGACAAGTTCGTCGGCGGCCTGCGTCTTCCGCATGACGAAACCGGCGACTGCTTCAAGTTCACCAATGCGCTGGCAAAGATTGCCGAAGGACTCGGTGTAAAATTCCGCTTCGGCGTCAACATCAAGTCGTTACTGATGTCCGGCGGCAAGGTTTCCGGCGTCGAGACCTCCGAGGGTATCCTGACCGCCGACCGTTATGTCGTCGCTCTTGGCAGCTATACGCCTGCGCTCGTCAAATCGCTTGGCCTTAACGCCCCGATCTATCCGGTGAAGGGCTATTCCATCACGGCACCGATTGTCGACGAGGATCGCGCTCCGGTTTCGACCGTTCTCGATGAGAGCTACAAGATTGCGATCACCCGTCTTGGCGACCGCATCCGCGTTGGCGGCATGGCGGAAGTCTCGGGCTTCACCACGGACCTGCCTGCCGCGCGGCGCGGCGCGCAACGCTCGACCTGTCGGTAACGGACCTGTTCCCCGGCGGCGATCTGAAAGCGGCAACCTTCTGGTCCGGCCTGCGCCCGATGACACCGGATTCCACGCCGATCATCGGTGCAACGCGCTACGACAACGTGTTCATCAATGCCGGTCACGGAACGCTCGGCTGGACGATGTCGTGCGGTTCCGGCAAATTGCTCGCCGACCTTATTTCCGGCAACAAGCCGGATATCCGCCGACGATCTCGGTATTTCCCGCTACGAATAGACTATTTGCACGAAATTGAATCGCCTTCCTCAAGGCGTTTCAAAACTCGGCGGCGTGCAGGCGCTGACGATTTCGCATGGCACCGGTCCGACGCAACGGAACCGGTGCGGCAGCTTGCTGGAAAAGTAATAGGCGTCACCCGGCCCCAGAATGCGGCGTTCACTGCCGACCGTCACTTCGATGCGGCCAGAAATGACGATGCCGCCTTCCTCGCCCTCGTGCATCAAAAGCACTTTTCCCGTATCGGAACCCGGCTCATAACGCTCCTTCAGCATCTGTAAAGAGCGCGAAAACAGATGGTCTCCCACCTGCCGATAGGAAATTGGGCCCTTGCCGATTTCCACCAGTTCCTCGGCCTGATAGAATACCTTGTGTGGAGCATCCGGTTCGAGCGCGAAAAACTCGGCCATGCCGATGGGAATACCGTCGAGAATGCGCTTCAATGCACCGACGGACGGATTGGACTGATTGGCCTCGATGGGGAGATGGTGGAGTTGGTCACACCTGCCCTTTTGGCCAACTCACGCTGCGACAGATTCTGCCGCATGCGCACATAACGAAGCCTCCCGCCGATATCGATGCTCATCGAACTCTTCCCCATGTTTATGATGTTCGGTATAGCACAAACTTGATAATTATCCCACATAAAAACAATAGCTTAATACCTTGAAGAAAAGGACTTGTTGCACCTCGCAAAGCGTGGCCTGCTGCTTACAAATAGGGAGGTAATTATGCTCACCAAAACCAACACGCCACGCCAAGCCTTGAGAACTTCTGGATGCCGTTCACCGCGAACCGGCAGTTCAAGGCAGCGCCTCGCCTGCTCGCAAGTGCTTCGGGCATGTATTACACCGACACCGATGGCAATCAGGTTCTGGATGGCACGGCTGGTCTCTGGTGCTGCAATGCCGGTCATGGCCGCAAGCGCATCACCGAAGCTGTCGAGCGCCAGATTTCGACCATGGATTTCGCACCGACCTTCCAGATGGGCCATAATGTGGCTTTCGACTTTGCTGAAAAGCTCTCAGCCATCGCGCCGGGCGGACCGGATGCAAAACTCGACCGCGTATTCTTCACCAATTCCGGTTCGGAATCGGTCGATACCGCACTGAAGATCGCCATCGCCTATCAGCGCGCCATCGGCGGGGGTACCCGCACCATGGTCGGGCCGCGAAAAGGGCTATCACGGCGTTGGTTTCGGCGGCATTTCCGTCGGCGGCCTCGTCAACAACCGCCGCGTCTTCCCGCAGATTCCTGCCGACCATCTGCGTCATACGCTCGATATCGAGAAGAACGCCTTCTCCAAGGGCCTGCCTGCAAACGGCATCGAACTTGCCGACGATCTGGAACGTCTCGTCCAGCTGCATGGCGCTGAAAAGATCGCTGCGGTTATCGTTGAACCGATGTCCGGTTCGGCTGGCGTCATCCTGCCACCGAAGGGCTATCTGGAACGCCTCCGCGCTACGGCAGACAAGCATGGCATCCTCCTGATCTTCGACGAAGTCATCACCGGTTTCGGCCGCCTCGGCACGCCGTTTGCCGTTGATTATTTCGGCGTCGTGCCCGACCTCGTGACAACCGCCAAGGGCCTGACCAATGGCGCCATCCCGATGGGCGCAGTCTTCGCTGCCCGCAAGGTCTATGATGGCCTCATGACCGGCCCCGAAAACGCCATCGAGTTGTTCCATGGCTACACCTATTCCGGCCATCCGGTTGCCGCTGCTGCCGGCCTTGCAACGCTGGAAGTCTATGCCGAGGAAGGCTTGCTGACGCGCGGTGCAGAACTTGCCAATCATTGGCAGGAGGCACTCCATTCGCTCAAGGGCGTTTCGAACGTCATCGACATTCGCAACCTCGGTCTGGTTGGCGCCATAGAACTCTCGTCGCGCAAGGATGCACCGGGCGCCCGCGCCTACGATGTTTTCGTGGATTGCTTCAAGAAGGGCCTGCTCATCCGTGTAACCGGCGATGTGATCGCGCTTTCGCCACCGCTGATCGTGGAAAAGGAACAGATCGACACGATCGTGTCCGTCATCGGTGACGCCATCAAACGCGCAGCCTGACCTTCACCCAAGTCATGCTGCCTTTTAGAGCGCATCCCGAAAAGTGTGAAACGGTTTTCGGACAAGATGCGCTCTATTTTTAAACTACGCATCGATTTTTGGACCGATGCGCTCGCCGCCGCTGTTCCCCTGCGGCGGCTTTTTTTCTGATAACAGCAATTCATTCCGCTATCGGGAAATATCAAACCGCGATACTATTCAGAACGTATATTGTCTTGTTTCGGGAACCTTTTGGCCTCGCATACATCCAATGAAACTCCACAGGAGTTTGACCCATGCGTGCAAAAACAGCGTTACCCGCCACCTCTCCAACATTTCAGGATGATCTTGTCCTCGCCCAGTGCGCAAAAATGCACGATCTGGAAGCGCTGCGCAAAATCATGCAGACCAACAATCAGCGGCTCTATCGTCTGGCTCGCGGCATCGTGCGCAACGACAGCGAAGCGGAAGATGTGGTTCAGGAGACCTATTTTCTGGCTTTCAGGAGTCTTGATCGCTTTCGCGGCCAATCCAGCCTGACCACGTGGCTATCCCGTATTGCAATTCACGAAGCCCTCGGTCGTCTGCGCAAAACCCGGAAGGTCGAGAAGCTTCTTGAGACCACGCCCGACACAAACAATATCATCCCGTTTCCATCCGACATGAGCGTGAATGACCCCGAACGCAGTTTTGCGCAGCGCCAGATATTGCAGCTGGTCGAACAGGCAACGGATAATCTGCCGGAAATTTTTCGCCTCGTATTCGTCGCACGGGTCATTGAAGGCTTGAGCGTGGATGAAACAGCCGAATTGTTGAATCTGCGCCCGCAAACCGTAAAGACACGTCTTCACCGCGCCCGATATTTGTTGCGAAAACAGCTGGACGAGAAAATCGGCCCTGTATTACTGGATGCCTTTCCCTTCGCAGGCAAACGCTGCGAGCGGATTATAACCGCCGTTTTGGCGCGGCTGGACGAACTGACATAATGTCAGGAACCTTTTGAACTCTCCTGCATCCAATAGTTGTCACTAGAGCATTTCCAGCAAAAGTGCGAAGCGGTTTTGCGCAGGATAATGCGACGAAACAACTATCTGGAGCCCGTAAAAAGGCGCCGGACAAGGGAGAGTTCCATGTCTATTCGTTCAGTTGTATCCGTTGCTGCAATTTGCATTTGCGGCAGTCTGTCTTTGGCAATTGCCCATGACGGAAAATTACACGATCCGGCGATAGCCCATATCGCCTACACGGCAGGCGCCATCGATGTCGCGGCTGCCAAACAGGCCCTCGAAAAATCCAAAAACAAAACGGTGCTTGAGTTCGCACAGACCATGATGCGTGATCATGAAGCGGTCAATCAGCAGGCGCTCGCTCTGGTCAAGAAACTGAACGTCACGCCGGAGGATAACGACACAAGCAAAGCCTTGTCCAAAGCGGCAGCAGAAGAACTGACCGGGTTGAGCAAGCTCGATGGCGCAGCTTTCGACAAATCCTATGTCGACAACGAGGTTGCCTATCATAAGGAAGTGAACAAGGCGCTGAAAACCGCGCTTATCCCGTCCGCCAGCAACACTGAACTGAAGAGCCTGCTCGAAACCGGTCTCAAACTGTTCCAGAGCCATGAGCAACATGCCGAACACATCGCCATGTCTTTGAAATAGGGCCAGTCCGATGAGATATGTTCAAGCTGTCACCATACTTGCCGGGCTGCTGATTATCAGTGTCCCGGCAGAGGCGAAAACGATTGAGATTACGGTCGAGAAACTTGCTTTTTCGCCGCAGAACATTGAGGCAAATGTGGGCGATGTGATCGAATGGAACAACAAGGACCCCATGCAGCACACCGCAACCGTAAAGGGAGAATGGGATATTCTGCTGCCACCCCGGAAGGTTACGAGACAGGTTCTGAAATCGCCAGAAGCGGTCAAGTTTTACTGCCGTTTTCACCCCGATATGATCGGAAAGCTAACAGTCAAACCATGAGGAAAAACGCGCCGATGCGTTTGCCGGGCCGTAATGTGCACGACCAGCTGTTTATCCTCCTTGCGATGGCGTGAAATTCGCCACCAGCGCATGGCTGTCGCCGGGATAGGTAAAGCGTACATGTGTTACCGGCTGGTCAGCGTTCGTGTCTGGCGCTCGATCACCAGACAGGAGCGCCCAGCGGAATACCGAGCATGCCAGCATTTTCCTGCGTGGCGGCAATCGCACATATCGAGTGTTTTGCGCTACTCCACGGCACGCACGAAACCAGCCATGGCCCCGGCGAATTTTCAGCAAAGTCAGTCTGCGCAGCGGTCGGAACCGCATCCAGACTGATGATGCGCTCTTCCAGAGCGAAAACACGCTTGCCGGCATAGTGACGGCAGACGAGTTCAACCAGCGGCGTATGGCGCGGCATGTCGATATGCCTTGCATCGGCTGGTCCGCTCAATCGCTCGCACCGGCTCGTCAGCTCGAACCGATAAGCGGCGCCAAGCGCTGCTACTTCATCGCGAATATCGTGGATTTCGAGGATTGCGGCCTGCGATTGCGGAAAGGAAACAAAACTGCCGGATCTCCGCTTGCGCTCAATCAGACCGGCCTTTGCCAGCTGCGTCAGCGCCTTGTTCACGGTCATGCGTGAACAGCCATATTGTTCCGTCAGCTCGTGTTCGAACGGGATGCGATGACCGGGCAGCCATTCTCCCGACAGGATGCGCGATTCTATATCGTCCAGAATACGCTGATGCAGCGAAAGCACCGGTGCGTCCTTTACGATCAAATCTTCGCCAGCCATGCCATCTCCTGTCAGGCGAGTAATTCGCCGATCACTGTCTGGAAAGCACGCTCGGCTTCATCGCGCAAGCGGTGACGCCCGCCTTCCACCTGTTTAACGCCGCGCACCCATACATCCGACGGTCGTGCGCGACCGCCAAAAATCCAGCCATCGAGCACTGCGTCGCCTTTTGCATGTGGCAGACGCGCCGCATCAAGTGCAATGAAATCGGCCGAAGCCCCCGCTTCCAAGCCATCGCCTGCGCGTCCCATGGCGATATTGCCGCCGGTCACCGCGCCATCGAACAATGCGCGGCCTGTCGAGCCTGCGTTCTCGGCCAGAACATTGCGCGCGCGGTGCAGGAGACGCTGCGAATATTCGTACTGGCGTAACTCATCGCTAATGCCGATCAGCACATTGGAATCCGAGCCGACGCCGAACTTGCCGCCTGCTTCGTGGAAGACCGTGGCATTGAAGGTTCCGTCGCCAAGATTGGCCTCCGTCACAGGACAAAGACCAGCAATCGCGCCCGCCTCGGCCATACGCTGTGTTTCATCATCGGTCATATGGGTCGCGTGGATGAGGCACCAGCGCGACGACAATTCCTGATGGTCAAGCAGCCATTCAACAGGTCGCTGGCCCGACCATGCAATGCAGTCGTCCACTTCCTTGACCTGTTCGGCAATGTGAATATGCACAGGCGCATCCGGCAAAAGCTTTGCCGCAAATGTCAGCTCATCGGGGGTGACAGCACGCAAGCTGTGCGGGGCGACACCAAGCACGGCACCATCGAAACCGACAAGCGCCTTTTGGCAGCCTTCGATTAGGCGCGCAAAGCTTGCTTCATCATTGATAAACCGACGCTGGCCTTCATTCGGAGCGGCACCGCCAAAGGTCGAATGCGCATAAAACACTGGCAGCAATGTCAGGCCGATACCCGCTGCCCCAGCCGCAGAAACAATGCGATCCGCCATCTCGGAAATATTGCCGTAAGGTGTGCCGTCGCGGTCATGATGCAGATAGTGAAACTCGCCAACGCGGGTGAAACCGGCCTCCAGCATGTCGACATAAAGCCGCAGCGCCACAGCTTCGGCCTGTTCCGGCGACATGGTGAGCGCAAACTTGTACATGATCTCGCGCCAGCTCCAGAAGCTGTCAGCAGAAGGTCCACGCCGCTCAGCCAATCCTGCCATGCCATATTGGAACGCATGGCTGTGCAGATTTGGCATGCCTGAAACGATCACTGCATGGTGTTCGTCGCCCGGCTGCGCGCTGACGCCAGTTTCCACAGATGCGATTTTTCCATCGACAATGCCAAGCCGCACATCATCCGCCCAACCTGTTTGCAGAAGCGCCTGACCGGCATGGATAAATTGCGTTTTTGTGGCTGCGGCAGACATTCGAACAAGCTCCTCATTTCGCCAAATTCACACGCCGATCTTTCAACAGATCGCAAATGGATGCATTTTTTTTCTCTTGGCGGCTCCGTTAATATGTATATACATTATTGAAAAACAGGGGAAGCGAGAAAACGCTCATGCCAGATAAAACAAGCTACATTTTCAGCAACGCCCGTATCGCCACCTTGGGTGAAAACGCCGAGGGTCTGGGGCTCATCGACAATGCAGCGCTCGCCGTGAAAGACGGCAAGATCGCTTATGTCGGCCCGGAAAATGTACTGCCTGCTGAATATGCTTCTTTCGAGAAAATCGACTGCGAGAACCGCCTGATCACGCCCGGCCTTATCGACTGCCACACGCATCTTGTCCATGCTGGCAACCGCGCCCATGAGTTTGAGCTGCGCCTGAATGGTGCCACTTACGAAGAAGTGGCACGTGCAGGCGGCGGCATTGTTTCCTCGGTCAAGAACCTGCGCGCTGCCAGCGAAGATGATCTGGTGCGCGAAACCCTGCCCCGTCTCGATGCACTGATTGCAGAAGGTGTCACCACCGTTGAAGTCAAGTCCGGCTATGGCCTCGACCGTGACAGCGAAATCAAGTCGTTGAAAGCCGCCCGCCGTCTTGGCGAAGAGCGCGACGTGGCGGTCCGCACCACCTTCCTTGGCGCGCACACGCCCTGCCGCCGGAAATGAATGGCGACAAGGCCGCCTATATCGACCACGTCATCAACGACATGCTACCGGCTATCGCCGCTGAAAATCTGGCCGATGCGGTTGACGGTTTTGCGAAGGCATAGCCTTCCTGCCGGATGAAATCGCCCGCGTATTCGATGCGGCCAAGGCGCATAATATTCCGGTCAAGCTTCATGCCGACCAGTTGTCCAATCTGCATGGTGCGGCTCTTGCAGCATCTTATGATGCGCTTTCAGCGGATCATCTGGAATATACGGATGCGGACGGCGCTGCCGCTATGGCCAAGGCCGGAACGGTAGCTGTGCTGCTGCCCGGCGCCTACTACTTCATTCGCGAAACACAAAAGCCGCCGGTCGAGCTTTTCCGTGCTGCGGGTACCAAGATGGCGCTCGCCACCGACAACAATCCCGGCACCTCGCCGCTGACCTCGCTTCTGCTCACCATGAATATGGGCGCAACGCTCTTCCGCATGACGGTCGATGAATGCATTGCAGGCGTGACCCGCGAAGCAGCGCGCGCGCACTCGGGCTTCTTGATCAGACCGGCACGCTGGAAATTGGCAAGGATGCCGACCTCGCAATCTGGGACGTCGAGCGCCCGGCAGAGCTTGTTTATCGCATCGGCTTCAACCCGCTCTGGAAGCGTGTGTTCAAAGGCCAAATCTGAGTTTTTGTTTCAACGCGCATCTCGAAAACCGCTTCACGTTTTTCGAGATGCGCTCTTTTGGGAGTTTTCCATGCCCCTCGTATTGAAGCCCGGCAGCGTGCCGCTTGAAACACTTGAAACAATCTATCGCGAGGGTCTCCCCGTCCGCATCGACACTGCTTTTCACGCAGGCGTCGAAAAGGCTGCGGCCCGCATTGCAGAAATCGCGGCAGGGGATGAACCGGTTTATGGCATCAATACCGGCTTCGGAAAACTTGCCTCGATCCGCATTGCGGCAGGCGATGTTGCCACGCTCCAGCGCAATCTGATCCTGTCGCATTGCTGTGGCGTCGGCGAACCGCTTTCGGAAAATATCGTGCGCGTCATCATGGCGCTGAAGCTGATTTCGCTCGGTCGCGGCGCTTCCGGCGTGCGGCTTGGAAGTCATCACCCTCATCGAAAACATGCTGGAAAAAGGCGTGATCCCGATGATCCCGGAAAAGGGTTCCGTTGGCGCGTCCGGTGACCTTGCACCGCTGGCGCACATGACTGCGGCCATGATCGGTGAAGGTGAAGCCTTCTATAAAGGCGAGCGCCTGTCCGGTGCGAAGGCGCTGGAAAAGGCCGGGTTGAAGCCGGTCGTGCTTGCCGCCAAGGAAGGGCTGGCGCTGATCAACGGCACACAGACCTCGACTGCTCTGGCACTGGCAGGTCTTTTCCGTGCACATCGTGCAGCACAGACCGCGCTCATCACCGGCGCATTGTCCACCGATGCCGCCATGGGATCGGACGCACCTTTCCACGAGGAAATCCACACGCTACGCGGCCATAAGGGCCAGATCGACGCTGGCCGGGCACTGCGCGCCCTGCTCGAAGGTTCCGTCATCCGCCAGAGTCACCTTGAGGGCGACCAGCGCGTGCAGGACCCCTATTGCATTCGCTGCCAGCCGCAAGTCGATGGCGCCTGCCTCGACATTCTGCGTCAGGCAGCACGCACGCTGGAAATCGAAGCCAATGCGGTCACCGACAATCCGCTCGTTCTCTCGGACGGTCGCGCCGTATCGGGCGGCAATTTCCATGCCGAACCTGTTGCCTTCGCCTCCGATCAGATTGCGCTGGCCGTCTGCGAAATCGGCGCCATCGCCCAGCGCCGTATCGCGCTTCTGGTTGACCCCGCGCTTTCCTTCGGTCTTCCGGCCTTTCTGGCCCGCAAGCCGGGCCTCAATTCCGGCCTGATGATCGCAGAAGTCACTTCTGCGGCACTCATGAGCGAAAACAAGCAGATGGCGCATCCGGCTTCGGTCGATTCCACCCCGACTTCGGCCAATCAGGAAGACCATGTGTCTATGGCCTGCCATGGCGCACGCCGCCTGTTGCAGATGACCGCCAACCTCAACGCCATCATCGGCATTGAGGCGCTGACCGGTGCGCTCGGCGTCGAACTGCGCGAACCGCTGACCACCAGCCCTGAGCTTGCCAAGGTGATCGCCGCGCTGCGGCCGCGTGCCGACGCTGGAAGACGACCGCTATATGGCTGACGACCTCAAGAATGCCGCTGAGCTGGTGGCTGACGGTGCACTTACCGGGGCGGTTTCGAGCGGCATCCTGCCCTCTCTGGAGGCGTGATCATGAGCGCCTTTGAAGTCAGGCAGGGCACGTCACCCGTCATTCTGGGCCTTCCCCATACGGGCACGGATGTTCCCGACGACATCTGGTCACGGCTCAATGACAATGGCCGCATCCTTGCTGATACCGACTGGCATATTCACCAGCTCTATGATGGCCTTATTGGTGGCGCGACCACGGTGCGCGCCACCTTCCATCGCTATTGCATCGATGCCAATCGCGATCCGGCAGGTGTCAGCCTCTATCCCGGCCAGAACACCACGACGCTGATCCCGGAAACCGACTTTGACGGCATTGCCATCTGGAAAGACGGCGAAGCACCAAAGGAAGCCGAGATTGCCGACCGCATCACGCGCTTCCACAAGCCCTATCACGACGCGCTTGCCGCCGAGATCGAGCGTGTGAAGGCGATCCACGGCGTCGCCATCCTTTATGACTGCCATTCGATCCGCTCACATATTCCGTTCCTGTTCGAAGGCAAATTGCCGGATTTCAACATCGGCACGGACATGGGCAAGACCTGCGATCCGAAGATCGAAGCTGCCGCCGTTGAGGTTACGGGACGGGCCGAAGGCTACACGTCGATTCTCAATGGCCGCTTCAAGGGCGGCTGGACGACGCGCCATTATGGCAAGCCGGAAACTGGTGTTCATGCCATCCAGATGGAGCTTGCCCAATCCACGCATCTTGCGACCGAAGCGGTTCCCTTCGCCTATGACGAGGCCAAGGCGGACAAGCTTCGCGTGCATCTCAAAACCCTTTTGCAGCGGCTGGAAACAATAGCCGCAGAACTGAAATCCTGAGGAGAACACCATGTCCAATCCACGCCATAACGAGCGCGAAGTCCGCGCGCCCCGCGGAGACGAACTCAACGCCAAGAGCTGGCTGACCGAAGCGCCGCTTCGCATGCTGATGAACAATCTCGATCCCGATGTCGCCGAACGCCCGCATGAGCTGGTCGTCTATGGCGGCATTGGCCGCGCTGCGCGCACATGGGATGATTTCGACAAGATCGTCGCGACCCTCAAGACGCTCAATGACGACGAAACCTTGCTGGTGCAGTCGGGCAAGCCGGTCGGCGTGTTCCGTACCCACAAGGATGCCCCGCGCGTTCTCATCGCCAATTCCAATCTCGTGCCGCATTGGGCGACACGGGATCATTTCAACGAACTGGATAAGAAGGGTCTCGCCATGTATGGCCAGATGACCGCCGGTTCGTGGATCTACATCGGCGCGCAGGGCATCGTTCAGGGCACCTACGAAACCTTCGTGGAGGCCGGTCGCCAGCATTATGATGGCAACCTCAAGGGCAAATGGATTCTGACCGGCGGCTTGGGCGGCATGGGCGGCGCACAGCCTCTGGCAGCTGTCATGGCAGGCGCTTGCTGCCTTGCGGTCGAATGCGACGAAACCCGCGCCGATTTCCGCCTACGCACCCGTTATGTCGATGAAAAGACCCATAGCCTCGACGAAGCGCTGGCCAAGATCGATGAATGGACCAAGGCAGGTGAAGCCAAGTCCATCGCGCTCATCGGCAATGCGGCTGAAATCTATCCGGAACTCGTCAAGCGCGGCGTGCGCCCCGACATCGTCACCGACCAGACCTCGGCGCATGATCCGGTGCATGGCTATCTGCCAATCGGCTGGACCGTCGCCGAATGGCGCGCCAAGCAGGAAAGCGATCCGAAGGGCGTTGCGAAAGCCGCCCGCGCTTCGATAAAGTTGCAGGTTCAGGCCATGCTCGACTTCTGGAATGCTGGCATTCCAACCGTCGATTACGGCAACAACATCCGCCAGATGGCGCTTGAAGAAGGTCTGGAAAACGCCTTCGATTTCCCGGGCTTCGTGCCTGCCTATATCCGCCCGCTGTTCTGCCGCGGCGTTGGCCCGTTCCGCTGGGCTGCCCTTTCCGGCGATCCGCAAGATATCGCCAAGACCGACGCCAAGGTGAAGGAGCTGCTGCCAGACAACAAGCACCTGCACAATTGGCTCGACATGGCAAAGGAACGTATCGAGTTTCAGGGCCTGCCAGCACGCATCTGCTGGGTCGGCCTCGGTGACCGTCATCGTCTCGGCCTCGCCTTCAACGAAATGGTCCGCAATGGCGAGCTGAAGGCACCAATCGTTATCGGTCGTGACCATCTCGATAGCGGCTCGGTGGCTTCGCCGAACCGCGAAACGGAAGCCATGAAGGATGGTTCGGACGCAGTCTCCGACTGGCCGCTGCTCAATGCGCTCCTCAACACCGCTTCGGGCGCAACGTGGGTGTCGCTCCATCACGGCGGCGGCGTCGGCATGGGCTTCAGCCAGCATTCCGGCATGGTCATCTGCTGCGACGGCACGGAAGACGCCGATCAGCGCATCGGTCGCGTGTTGTGGAACGACCCGGCCACCGGCGTCATGCGCCATGCCGATGCGGGCTACGATATCGCGCTCGACTGGGCGAAGCAGCAGGGCCTGCGCCTTCCAGCCATCCTTGGCAACTAAGAAATCAATGAAAGGTGGTCCTTCCGGGGCCGCCTTTTTCATAGCTGGATAATACGTAAATACTGGGGAATAACGATGACAGACGTAGCGCTTGGCCGTAATGAGCCCTCTCGTGGATCGGCGGCTTTGAAACTGGTCATATACAGCTTCATAGGCATATTTTTCTTTTTCGTACCCGTCACCATTGGCGGTAAATCGACCATCCTGCTCGATCACGCAGCGACCGCGATTGCCACGCAGCTTCGCCCTGCCGCTCTCGTTTTCGTCTGCTTGCTTATCGCTTATGGTGCCTTTGCACCTTTCGTAACGGGCACGTGGAAAAAGAATGTAACCGAAAGAATTTTCTCCGTTCTACGTCTGCTCGGCCTCATTGCAACTGCCATGTATCTCGCCAATATCGGTCCGGCTGCACTTTTCACGCCCGATATGCTGCCGTTCCTGTTCGACAAGCTCGTACTGTCGGTCGGCCTGATCGTGCCGATCGGTGCACTGGCACTGGCTTTCCTGATTGGCTATGGCCTGCTCGAATTTACCGGCGTCATCGTTCAGCCTGTCATGCGCCCGATCTGGCGCACGCCGGGCTGGTCGGCCATCGATGCTGTGGCATCGTTCGTCGGCAGCTATTCGCTGGCACTTCTCATCACCGATCGCGTCTACAAGGAAGGCAAATACACCGCCCGTGAAGCGGCAATCGTCGCCACCGGCTTTTCAACGGTATCAGCCACCTTCATGATCATCGTCGCAAAGACGCTGGGCCTTATGGATGCGTGGAACCTCTATTTCTGGACCACTTTCTTCGTGACCTTCATCGTGTCTGCTATCACCGCACGCATCTGGCCATTGAGCCGCATGGATCATCCGGGCGACCGCGACACCCCATTGCCCGAAGGCAAGGGCCGTATTCAAACGGCAATCGACACCGGCATCCAGCAGGCACAAAATGCCCCCAAGCTTCTGCCGCTTCTCGGGGCGACGTTCCTTGATGGCCTGCGCATGGCAGCCATGATCCTGCCCAGCATTATGGCCGTCGGGCTTCTCGGTCTGCTTGCGTCCAAATATACGCCGATCTTTGATCTTCTGGGTCTGGCGCTCTATCCGTTTACATGGCTTGCGCAACTGGCCGATCCGATGCTTGCCGCAAAATCCATGGCGTCCGGCCTTGCAGAAATGTTCCTGCCAGCCATCCTCTTGAAGGACGCCGATGTCGTTTTGAAGTTCGTCGCCGCCGTTGTCTCGGTCAGTCAGGTTCTCTTCCTGTCGGCCTCAATCCCTTGCGTTCTTGCCACCTCGATCCCGCTCAAGTTCCGGGACCTGATCGTGATCTGGTATATCCGCACGGCACTCAGCATCCTGCTAACGGCACCAATTGCCTTCTGGGCAGCATCCAATGGATGGCTCGGTTGATGGTCGAAATTCTCAAGGCCGAAAGTCATCGCCGCATGCCATGGAAAAATGGCGGTGGCGTTACGGTCGAAATCGCCGTCCATCCGAAAGGAGCGTCAGTCGATAATTTCGACTGGCGCATTTCTATGGCGACCGTCGCCAGCGATGGCCCGTTTTCCGTCTTTCCCGGCATCGACCGCACATTGTCGGTGCTGGAAGGAGACGGCATCTTGCTCGATGTCGAAGGACAGCAGAGCACCCTCACCTGCGAAAGCGTACCGCTGTTCTTCGCTGCGGATGCTCAATCCAGCGCACGGCTGATCGGATCGGCCATTACCGACCTCAATGTGATGACCCGGCGCGGACGGTTTGCCCATATGGTCCGGCGCCTGCCCGTCAACGGCACTACGCTCACCGGGCCAATGGCAATCTGGTTCTTCTTTTCTGTGCCGAAGGTCAGATCGATCTGACACTCGCGGCGAAAACGACAAAACTTGAGCAGCATGATTGCGCGGTTGCCACAAACTGCGACGCCTTGCCTCTTGAGCTAAAGGGGAAGGGAGCCGCTTACCTGATTTCGATTAGCCCAATCTGATCAGTAGTTTACGACTATTCCATCGAGAATGAAGTATTCAAAGAACCGCAACGAACTCTCTGGACAGACGATACGGTCCTGTTAATTTGACAGGAGTAAGAGAAAAAAAGTCTCACTATAAAGGGGTACTACACATGAAGAAATCATTGCTTGCCGGGGCGGCACTAGCAGCTTTCACGTTAACGTCTGCAGCGCACGCTGAAACGGCCGTTTCCTTGGCTTTTCCGGCTGGACCGGCTTTGCTCCGCTGACGCTTGCCAAGGAAGCCGGAATTTTCAAGAAGAATGGCCTCGACGTCACACTGACCAAAATCCCGCAGGCAAGCCGCCATCTGGCCCTCGCTTCCGGTGATATCCAGTGCGCGGCCACCACCGTTGAAACATGGATTGTCTGGAACGCGGCTGGCGTGAAGACCAAGCAGATATTCCAGATGGACAAGTCCTACGGTGCCGATGGTATTGCGGTGCGTGCCGATGTGAATTCCTTCGCCGATCTGAAGGGCAAGACGGTTGCCGCTTCTGCTCCGGGTACGTCGCCCTATTTCCTTCTCGCCTTCATGCTCGCCAAAAACGGTATGACGACCAAGGACGTCAAGGTCGTCAATATGGAGCCGGGACCGGCTGCACAGGCTTTCGTGGCCGGCCAGAACGATGCCGCCATGACCTACGAGCCTTATCTTTCCACCGTGCGCGCAGCACCCGACAAGGGCAAGATTCTTGCCACCACGCTCGATTATCCGGCGGTCATGGACACGGTCGGCTGCACGCCCGATTTCCTTGAAAAGAACCCCGAAGCCGCCAAGGCGCTTGCCGACAGCTACTTTGAAGCGCTGCAGATGATCGCTTCCGACAAGGCGAAGTCCTATGAAATCATGGGCAAGGACGTGAAGCAGTCGGGCGAGGATTTCGGCAAGTCGGCAGACTATCTGCGCTGGCAGGACAAGGCAGCCAATCAGAAGTTCTTTGAAGGTGAATTCAAGGAGTTTTCAACCGAAGCCGCCGATCTTCTGCTGAAGGCGGGTGTGATCAAGTCGAAGCCCAATCTCGATGACATCGTGGATACAAGCTTCATCAAGTAACATCGCTTCATATGCAGGCCCGGACGACACGGCCGGGCTTCCTTATTTTCCGCCCGTCGAGTGCGGCGGATGCACGACTAAACAGGAAAATATATGCAGCCCTTGCAGCCGATAGGCAGTCAGACCCGGATATTACTGGGCATTCTATTCTTCATTCTCTTCTTTGTGTTCTGGGGTATAGCCACTCTGGGCGGCTTCGTTTCCCCGACTTTTCTTGCCGACCCCATCACCATGGTGAAGGACGGCTGGGATCTCATCGCCAATCAAGGCTTTATGTCCGATATCGGAATGACTGTCTGGCGCGTGCTGGGCGGCTTCGTACTCGCTAGCGTCGTTGCCATTCCGCTCGGCATCGCCATGGGCGCATACAAGCCCATCGAGGCGCTGCTGGAGCCCTTCGTCTCTTTTGCGCGCTATCTTCCCGCTTCGGCTTTCGTTCCGCTGTTGATCCTCTGGTCAGGCATTGGTGAAACACAGAAGCTGCTCGTCATCTTCATCGGCGCGGTGTTCCAGATCATTCTCATGATCGCCGTGACGGTCTCCAATACGCGTCGCGATCTTGTCGAAGCAGCCTACACGCTCGGCGCGTCGAACAGCGGCATCATTCGCCGCGTACTTATGCCTGCCAGTGCGCCGGACATTGCCGAAACGCTGCGCCTCGTGCTTGGCTGGGCATGGACCTATGTGATCGTTGCCGAACTCATCGGTGCATCGTCCGGCATCGGCTACATGATCATCAACTCTCAGGCCCTGATGGCCACCGGCCAGATCATCTTCGGCATCATCGTGATTGGTGTTATCGGCCTGATTTCTGATCTCGCTTTCAAATATTTCAACCGCTGGCTCTTTGCATGGAGGTTCGCATAATGGTTACCAAAAGCGACCCGGGAACTTGTCATCAAGGGCGTGAGCCGTACCTTTCCGGGCGTGCATGGCGGCAAGCCGACACTGGCATTGCAGCCGACCGACCTCGTCATCCCGAAAAATGATTTCGTGACCGTCCTCGGCCCCTCGGGCTGCGGCAAGTCCACGCTTCTTCGCATCATCGCCGGTCTCGACAGGCCCACCACCGGCAGCGTGATGCTGGAGGGCAATCCTGTCACCGGACCGGGTGCAGATCGCGGCATGGTGTTCCAGTCCTACACACTGTTTCCTTGGCTCACCATCCGGCAGAATGTCGGCTTCGGGCTTCGTGAGAAGGGCGTGTCGGAAAAGCAGGCGCGTGAAATCGTGGACAGCTATATCGACAAGGTCGGACTACGCGGCTTTGAAGATCACTGGCCAAAGCAGCTTTCGGGCGGCATGCAGCAGCGCACAGCGATTGCCCGCGCACTCGCCAACGACCCAAAGATCCTGCTTCTCGACGAGCCGTTCGGCGCGCTCGACAACCAGACCCGCGGACTGATGCAGGAGCTGCTGCTCGGCATCTGGGAGCGGGAGCACAAGACGGTCATCTTCGTCACCCACGATATTGAAGAAGCCATATTCATGGCAACCCGCGTGGTTACGATGACGGCCCGTCCGGGCAAGATCAAATCGATCACACCGGTCGATATCGTGCATCCGCGTACCTACCACGTCAAGGCAAGCCCGGAATTCTCCGAACTACGTCTGAAGTTGACCGAAGAAATCCGCAGCGAAGCCATTGCGGCAGCAAAGCAGGCTGCCTGAAAATAGCTGTTTCCCATTGCAGCCGACTGACCTATGAAAAGACTGCGACGTGATCGCAGTCTTTTCGTTTCAGGACACATCCAATCATGGCCGTTTCAGCAGAAGAACTTGAAAACCGCATCGTCTATGTCAACGGCGAATATGTCGTCGCCCGCGATGCGCGCATTTCCATCTTTGACCGTGGCTTCCTGTTCGGCGACGGTATTTACGAAGTGACTGCCGTGCTCGAAGGCAAGCTCATCGACAGCGAGCCGCATATGCGACGCCTGCGCCGCTCGACCGGCGAGATCGGTATTCCGATGCCGATGAACGAAGACGAGATCGTTGCCATCGAGCGCGAGCTGATCCGCCGCAACAATCTGACTGAAGGTCTGGTCTATCTGCAGGTGACACGCGGCGACGGACGCGACCGTGATTTCGTGCCCGCGAAAGGCATGAAGCCTTCGGTTGTCCTGTTCACGCAGGAAGCCAATCTGCTCGACAAGCCTGCGCTGAAGACCGGCGCCCGCGTGCTTTCGCTGGGTGATCTGCGCTGGAAGCGCCGCGACATCAAGACGGTCTGTCTGCTGCCGCAAGCGCTTGCCAAGGAAATCGCCAAGAACGCCGGTTGCGATGAAGCGTGGATGATTGAAGACGGCTATGTAACCGAAGGCGCATCGTCGACCGCCTATATCGTGACCGAAGATGATGTCGTCGTTACACGCCCGAACAGCAATTCCATTCTGCCCGGCTGCACACGGCTGTCGCTCCTGCAGCTGATCGCCGAGACCGGCATGAAGCTGGAAGAGCGCCTCTTCACCATCGATGAAGCCTATGCGGCGAAGGAAGCTTTCCTCACCAGTGCTGGCACATTCGTCACACCGATCACCGTCATCGACGAGAAGACCATCGGCGCTGGAACACCCGGTCCAGTTGCCCAGCGCCTGCGCGAGATCTATCTCGATCACGCCCGCCGCACGGCAATCTGAAAACTGAACTGCCGCACGCCAGTGAAGCGGCTAAGATTTTGGTTATGGCGAGCCGAAAATGGTGAAGTTTGAGAACCGGAGCGCAGCGTACTTCTGAACATAATCCCGAAAAGTTGCAGACTTTTCGGATAAGATTATGTGCCTAAACAAGGTACGTGAGCACCGGAAGCGCAAAACAACGCCATTTGCAGGCCGCCAGAGCCGAAATATCAGCGTTTCTGGTTATAGACGTCGATACAGACAGCCCCCAGCAACACGATCCCCTTGATGACCTGCTGATAGTCGATACCGATGCCGAGGATCGACATGCCGTTGTTCATCACGCCCATGATGAGCGCGCCGATCACGGCACCTGTCACACGGCCCACACCGCCAGGCGGAAGCACCGCCGATGAAGCAGGCCGCGATCACGTCCAGCTCGAAGCCGATACCGGCCTTGGGCGTTGCCGTGTTAAGGCGCGCCGCAAAGACCAAGCCAGCAAGCGCCGCCAGCACACCCATATTGACGAAAGCCAGAAATGTCAGCCGTTCGGTCTTCACACCCGAAAGCTTGGCCGCATGCCGGTTCCCGCCCACCGCATAAATCTGCCGCCCGAGTACGGTCCGATTGGTGAGGAACGCATAGGCCGCAATCAGAACGGCCATAATGATGAGGACGTTCGGCAAGCCGCGATGCATTGAAATCAGCAACGACAAATAGGCAATCGCCGAAAAGAACAGGATGTTCTTGATGACGAAAAGGCCAAAAGGCTCGGTTTCCACTTCATGCGCGATATGACGCTGACGCGATTTGACATTCTGCCAGATCATGAAACCGGCCAGCAGCACGCCGATGATAAGCGATGTCAGATAGACGCCACCCGTCGTGCCGATGATTTCCGGAATAAAGCCGGACGATAGTTTCTGGAACACGACCGGAAACGGCCCCACCGACTGGCCGCCAAGCACGGCAAGCATCAGCCCCTTGAAGACCAGCATGCCCGCCAGCGTGACGATGAAGGACGGGATATTGAAATAGGCGACCCAAAAGCCCTGCATTGCGCCGATAATGCCGCCGGCCAGCAGGCAGAGAATGGCTGCAATGGGAAACGGCACGCCCCATTTGACCATCATCACAGCGGCAAGCGCACCGATAAAGCCACAGACCGAGCCGACCGAAAGGTCGATGTGCCCGGTGACGATGATGAGCAGCATACCAAGCGCCATGATGACGATATAGCTGTTCTGCAGAACCAGATTGGTGAGGTTCAGCGGCTTCATCAGCACACCGCCAGTCACGATCTGGAAAAAGATCATGATCGCAACAAGCGAGATCAGCATGCCGGATTCACGCAGATTGTTCTTGAGATACCGCCCCACGCTGCTCGCCGGAGCTTTCGATCCACTGCTTCCGATGATATTCTCGCTCATGGCCGTTTTCCCTTGTTCTGCATGATGGCGCGCATGATGTTCTCCTGCGTTGCTTCCTCGCCAGCGACTTCGCCGACAAAGGCTCCTTCATGCATGACGACGATGCGGTCGCAGATGCCGATCAGCTCCGGCATTTCCGAAGAAATGACGACCACGCCCCTTGCCGCTATCCGCCAGTGAATTGATAATTGTGTAGATGTCATATTTCGCGCCGACATCGATGCCGCGCGTCGGTTCATCGAGGATCAGCACGTCGGGCCCGGTGAAGAGCCACTTCTTCGACAGCACCACCTTCTGCTGGTTGCCGCCCGAAAGCGTGCCCGTCTCCTGATAGACATTGTGACAGCGAATGCTCATCTGTTCGCGATAGGAATTCGCGATCTTCATTTCGCGAATATCGTCGATGATGCCTTTCGGGCTGACGCCGCGTAAATGCGCAAGCGAGATGTTGCGCGAAATATTTTCGCCTAAGACCGGGGCCGAGCTTCTTGCGATCCTCGGTCACATAGGCGAGCCCCGCCTTGATGGCCCGCGCTACAGTGGAAATATCGGCATTGTTGCCGTTGATACGCGCCTCGCCGCTGATATTCGTGCCCCATGAACGCCCGAACAGGCTCATGGCGAATTCTGTGCGTCCCGCCCCCATCAATCCGGCAATACCGACGATTTCACCTGCCCTCACCTTAAACGACACATTCTTGACCGAGTGCCGTTCCGGATGCAGCGGGTGATGCACCGACCAGTTGTCGACTTCGAAAATCACCTCACCGATCTTCGGATCGCGCTTCGGGTAGCGGCTTTCCAGATCGCGGTCGACCATCTTGCGGATAATATCGTCTTCCTCGACCTCGCCCGCATTGCAGTCGAGCGTGGCCACTGCCTTGCCATCGCGCAGCACCGTGATCTTGTCGGCAACTTCGCGGATTTCATTGAGCTTGTGCGAAATGAGGATCGAGGTGATGCCTTGAGCACACGAAAACTCACGCAGAAGCGCCAGCAATGCCGCGCTGTCCGTCTCGTTGAGGCTTGCGGTCGGTTCGTCGAGGATCAGAAGCCGCACGCGCTTCGACAATGCCTTGGCAATTTCGACAAGCTGCTGCTTGCCGACACCAATATCGGTGACGAGCGTATCGGGCGATTCCGACAGGCCAACCTTCTGCAAAAGCTCGCGAGTGCGCTTGTGCACCGTGCTGCGGTCGATGACCCCGTAACTTGCCGGTGGATTGACGAGGAAAATGTTCTCGGCAATCGTCATGAGCGGTATGAGCGCCAGCTCCTGATGGATGATGACAATGCCAAGCGCTTCGGAATCGTTGATGTCGCGAAACTGTCGCTCTTCTCCGTCGAAGAAGATCGACCCCTCGTAGCTGCCATGCGGGTAAACGCCCGACAGCACCTTCATCAAGGTCGACTTGCCTGCTCCGTTCTCGCCGACAAAGGCATGAATCTCACCCGGCATGACCGTGAAATTGACATCGCTCAGCGCTTTGACGACGCCGAAAGACTTGCTGATGCCGCGCATTTCCAGAAGCGGCTTGCCGGCGATTTCCGGCTTACCGTCAGGCTGCTCGCGCAGGACAGGATTGGCTACATTCATCGCTCGCTCCCATTACAAATCTGCTTTGCCATTGCCCTCAACAGAAAGACAACGCTGTCAATCGCCGAGCCTACCCCAGCCGAAAGGCTGGGGATTTGGGGCAAAGGCACGCAGAAAGGTTACGGGCATATCCTCCGATACGCCCGAAACCGCATTACTGGATCTGGTCTTCCTTGTAGTAACCGCTATCGACCAGAACCTGCTTCCAGTTCGACTTGTCGACGATCACCGGCTTGAGCAGATAGGACGGCACGACCTTGACGCCATTGTCATAAGTCTTGGTGTCGTTGACTTCCGGCTCCTTGCCGGTCATCAGCGCATCGACCATGTCAACCGTGACCTTGGCGAGCTCACGCGTATCCTTGAAGATGGTCGAATTCTGTTCGCCAGCGAGGATCGACTTCACCGAAGGCACTTCCGCATCCTGACCCGAAACAATCGGCATTGGCATGTCACCGCTGCCATAGCCTACACCCTTGAGGGACGACAGGATACCGATGGAGATGCCGTCATAAGGCGACAGGACCGCGTCGAGCTTCTTGTCGGAATAATAGGCCGAAAGGATGGAATCCATACGGGCCTGAGCGGTTGCACCATCCCAGCGCAGCGTTGCGACCTTGTCCATGCCGGTCTGGCCGCTGCCGATGACTACCTTGCCGCTATCGATATAAGGCTGCAGAACGGACATCGCGCCGTTGTAGAAGAAGTAGGCGTTGTTATCGTCGGGCGAACCGCCGAAAAGCTCGACATTGAACGGACCCGGCTTGTTCTTCAGGTCAAGAGCCGTTTCGATAGACTGGGCCTGAAGCACGCCAACCACGAAATTGTCGAAGGTCGCATAATAATCGACATTCGGCGTATCGCGGATGAGGCGGTCATAGGCGATAACCTTGATGCCCGCATCGTGTGCCTTGGCCAGAACATCGGAAAGCGTCGTGCCGTCGATGGATGCAACGACGAGAACCTTGGCGCCCTTGGTCACCATGTTTTCGATCTGCGCCAGCTGGTTAGGTACGTCGTCTTCAGCATACTGAAGATCGGTCTGGTAGCCGCGTTCTTTCAGCACCTTGACCATGTTGTCGCCATCGGCAATCCAGCGTGCCGAAGACTTCGTGGGCATGGCGACGGCGACAAGACCCTTGTCTTCCGCATGCGCCAGACCGCTAAAGGCAAGCGCGGCCATCGCGACTGCCAATGTTAGAGATTTCATGCCTGCCATTGTCTCACTCCCAAATTGGGACAGGCTTTTCCGCCTGTCGTTCTCCCAAAATTTCCGCCCCCGCCTTCCGGCCATGCGGAATTCCTCCGGAACAAGTTCTCAAGGGGCCGTCAGCCCGCGATCTTGTCCCATGCCGCAACCGCGCGCTCAGCGCGTTCGCGAACCTCAGCAACCGTCAATCCGGCCTTGTAAAGACTGGAACCGAGTCCAAAGCAGCTCACTCCCGCTGCCCGATAAGTTGCAAAATCAGTCTCGGACACACCACCCACAGCGCCGACCGGAACATCCTTCGGCAAGACGGCGGATATCGCCTTGATACCGTCCGCGCCGAGCACGCTGGCCGGAAAGAATTTCAGCGCCGATGCGCCCGCCCGGATCGCTGAAAAGGCTTCCGTCGGCGTGAAAACGCCGGGCATCGTCACCATGCCGTGCTGTCCGGCACGACGAATGACATCCGGCTCGACATTGGGGCTGACCAGAAGCCTGCCGCCGACATCGTTGAGACGGTCCACATCTTCGACGCTCAACACGGTCCCGGCCCCGATCAGCACGCCCGCAGGCGCAAGCTTCGCCGCCTTCTCAATCGAGACGAAAGGCTCCGGCGAATTGAGCGGAATTTCAATCGCCTCGAAACCCGTCTCGATCAGCGCTCCGACGATTGCTTCCGTTTCTTCCGGGCGAATGCCGCGCAGGATCGCGACCAGCGGATAGCGCAGCTTTGGCCATGCAATGCGGTCGCTCATTGCGCAACTCCTCCGAAGGCGTGTTTTGCAGCCATGAACAGACCGTTTCGCACCAGCTCATCGGCTGCAACGCGCCTGACTGTCAGCCCGGCAATTTCAAGCGCGCTGGCATAGAGCGCACCCATCGTGTCGTCTGAAAGGAGCAGCACTTCTTCGGGTTTGCCATAAAGCATGCGCCCGCCTGCCACTTCCAGCCCGATCAACAAGCCCGACAAACGGGCCAGCTGATCGGTCGGCTTTGCGATCATGGACGAGCCAGCCTGCGCGAATGGAAAACAGCGCGTTGGAAATCAGTGCCCGGTTTTCGAGCGACGCCCTGACGCCCGCAGCGAAAGCCACACCATTCGGATCGACCGCAGCAGCACCTTCCAGCGCACCGGCCAGCACCGACTTGTCCTTCAAAAGAGCGAACATTTCGCCGGTCATGAAGGTTCGGTAATCGGCAAGGCCACCGTCGGCAATCCGCACCCATTTGGCATGGGTGCCGGGCATGACGACAACCGCATCATGCGTGCCGCCGTGCACAAGACCGAGCAGTTTTGTCTCCTCGCCACGCATAACATCGGGTGCCGTTTCGTCCCGACGCGCGACGCCCGGCAACATGATGACGTGACGGCGCGCAGGCACGCGCACCGCAGCCTTCACGATGCCATCCAACCCGGCGGGCAAGCTCATATAGGGCGCTTCGATCCAGCCGGTCCGCGAACCGGCCATGCCGCAGATCACCACCGGCAGATCGTCCGACGCGCCGACAGAAGCAAGGTGCCGTTCGAGCGTTGGCTCGAAACCGGCTTCCTTTGCCTGCAGCAGACCGTCATCGCCACGGCTTTCGCCCAGCACATTGCCATCGACATCCAGCGTCCAGAGGCGGAACCGGGTGGTGCCCCAGTCCGCAACTGCCGCAAATGGCTTTTATCGAGAGCCATCCGGGGAACCTTAGTGGTTATCTCGCGGCAGGCCACGCGTATGCGCGATGTCCTGATACTTGACCGCGTTTTCGAGAACTGCACCGGTTTCCATCTGGCCGACAACGGCGCGCTGGATTTCCTGCCATGGTGTCTGGCTTTCCGGATATTTGTAGCCACCGGCAGCTTCCAGAGCCTTGCGACGCTCCGCCAGTTCTTCGTCAGAGATCAGAATGTCAGCGCTGCCGCGACCAAGATCGATACGCACGCGGTCACCGGTCCTCAGAATAGCAAGACCGCCGCCAGCAGCAGCTTCCGGGGAGGCATTGAGGATCGACGGCGAACCCGACGTGCCCGACTGGCGACCGTCGCCGATGCATGGCAGTGAGCTGATACCCTTTTTCAGAAGGTAATTCGGCGCGCGCATGTTGACGACTTCCGCCGCACCGGATAACCGATGGGGCCAGCGCCACGCATGAACAACACCGTATTCTCGTCGATTTCCAGTGCCGGATCGTCAATGCGGTGATGATAATCTTCCGGCCCATCGAATACGACCGCCTTACCCTCGAATGCATTCGGGTCCTTGTCGTCAGACAGATAGCGATTGCGGAACTCGTCCGAAATCACGCTGAGCTTCATGATCGCCGACGAAAACAGATTGCCGCGCAGCACGCGGAATCCGGCATGCTTCTTCAGCGGCTGATCGTAGGTCTTGATGACATTGCCGTCTTCGATGATCGCGTTCTTGCAATTCTCGCCGATGGTCTTGCCATTGACGGTCAGCGCATCTTCATTGATGAGGCCCTGCCCCATCAGCTGATTGACGACGGCCGGTACGCCACCCGCATGGTAGTAATCTTCGCCAAGATATTCACCGGCAGGCTGCAGATTGACCAGAAGCGGAATTTCCTCGCCATATTTCTGCCAGTCATCGACCGTCAGCTCCACGCCGACATGACGGGCCAGAGCGTTCAGATGGATCGGCGCATTGGTCGAACCGCCGATAGCGGAATTGACGCGGATGGCATTGACGAAGGCATCCTTGGTCAGAATGTCCGACGGCTTCAAATCCTCATGCACCATTTCAACGATGCGGCGTCCCGATAGATAAGAAACTTCCTGACGGTCGCGATAAGGCGCCGGAATGGCGGCGGAGCCCGGAAGCTGCATGCCGAGCGCTTCGGCGAGCGAATTCATCGTTGTGGCCGTGCCCATCGTGTTGCAATAGCCGGTCGATGGAGCCGAGGAAGCAACCAGCTTGACGAAGCCCTGATAGTCGATTTCGCCCTTGGCAAGCAGCTCGCGCGCCTTCCAGACGATGGTGCCGGAACCTGTGCGTTCGCCACGGAACCAGCCATTGAGCATCGGACCCACCGACAGCGCAATCGCCGGAATATTGACGGTTGCAGCTGCCATCAGGCAGGCAGGCGTGGTCTTGTCACAGCCGATTGTCAGCACGACACCATCAAGCGGATAGCCATAAAGCACTTCCACGAGGCCAAGATAGGCAAGGTTGCGGTCCAGACCTGCGGTCGGGCGCTTGCCGGTTTCCTGAATAGGATGAACCGGAAATTCAATGACAATGCCGCCCGCCTCGCGAACACCTTCGCGCACGCGCTTGGCCAGCTCCAGATGATGACGGTTGCAAGGTGAGAGGTCGGAGCCCGTCTGCGCAATGCCGATGATCGGACGACCGGACTGCAGCTCTTCCCCGCTCAGGCCATAATTCATGTAGCGCTCCAGATAGAGCGCCGTCATATCGACATTATCAGGATTGTCGAACCGGGCGCGCGAGCGGAGCTTTGGCGTTTTCGGAGAGACGGGCTTGTTCATTTCATTGTCCTGCGTGGGTGAGAGGCCGCGTTACGACAACCTCGATTCCTAATCTTCAAAAGCTTCGACGACATGCCGCTTTCCGAGCAGAAACGCATCGGCCACATGGGTCAGTGGAGCGAGATCAACATCCGAACGCCCCGCGCCGATCAATTGCACGAAACGCTTGTAAAGTCGTTGATATTCGCGGTCCGGCTCGGCCATTTTCTCGGTCCCGGCAATGGTGAGGCGGCTGCCGCCATGGCTGAGCAGAACCGTGCCCTTGTCGGTCTCGACGCGAATATCCGTGTCTGCGGACCGGTCTGCCGCCAGTTCAGTTCGAACGAAACCGGTATGCCGCTTTTCGTTTGGAACTTGAGGTTGGCTGCGATGGGCGCCGCACGGTTTTCTGGAAAATAAAGATCGGATTGCGTCAGGAAGAAGCGCTCCGGCAAAATATGCGTGACGATGGAAAGCGCATTGATGCGAGGATCGAACACGCCAAGGCCGCCCGGTTCCCAGATCCATTGCTGGCCGGGATGCCAGTGGCGGACATCTTCCTTCCACGTGACCGAAACCGAACGAATTTCCGCATCTTTCAGGAATTCCCGCGCCGGTTCGACCGCTGCCGCCTCGCGCGAGTGCCACGTGGCGTAAAGCGTCACGTCTTCCGCTTGCGCAAGACGCTCCAGCGCCTGCACTTCCGAAATGGTCGCACCCGGAGGCTTCTCCAGCATCACATGCTTGCGCGCCTTCAAGGCTGCGTAGGCTCGGCTAAAAGCGCCCTTGCGGCGGGTGTGCAGAGCGACACCGCGTCAATGGCAATGTCGCTGCCCAGCAGCTCATCGATGTCGTGAAAAGACGGCAGGCCATCCAGCCCGGCATTGCGGCTGGCAATGGCTTTCAGCTCAATGCCATCGACGGCTTCAATGGACGGCAGATGCTGGTCACGCGCAATCTTGCCCAGACCGACGATTGCGAGAGCGATGTTCGGTTCCCGTGCCATTTCAGAGCGCCTTCACGACAAGGTTTTCGGCTGCTGCCTGAGCCAGCCTGTTGACCAGCGGATAACGGAACGGCTTGGCGGAAATCTCGAACTGGTCGCCAGCTTCCGTCTTTACGTCCTCCGAAAACGACAAGGTTGCCGTGCCAAAGAAATGAACATGAATGACGCCCGGACGGCGGAACAGCTCATATTTGAAATGATGGTGTTCCAGATTGGCGATCGTGTGCGACATGTTCGCTTCGCCAGAAAGGAACGGCTTTTCAAAGATCACCTGATCGCCGCGACGAATGCGCGAAACGCCCTCCACATGGTCAGGCAACGCCCCCACATATAGCTCCGGCCCCAACGCGGCCTGACGCAGTTTGGAATGGGCAAGCCAGAGATAGTTCTGCTTCTCGGTCACATGGTCGGAAAATTCGTTGGCAAGGCAGAAGCCAAGCCGGAACGGCGTACCATCCGGGCCAATCAGGTAGATGCCTGCCAGCTCCGGCTCTTCGCCACCATCCTCGGCAAAGGAAGGCGAAACCAGTTCGCCGCCGGTTGCCACCAGCGCCGAACCGTCACCCTTGTAGAACCATTCCGGCTGCACGCCGGTTTCGCCCGGCTTCGGTTTGCCGCCTTCGACACCCATCAGGAACATGCGCATGGAGTCGGTCGGCTTTTCGGCAGCCTGTGCTGCCTTGTGCATCTTGTCGCGACCGTCGGCGGAGCCAAGATGTGTGAGGCCCGTGCCGGCAACAATCAGATGTGCTGGGTCGGAATGGGTAATCGGCAGGCCGACGCGGCCCGCAGCCAGAGCGGCGTCAATATCGACCGCATCGCCCTTACCGCTGCGTACGACTTGTTCCTCAAGGCTGATACCCGCTGCAATGGCTGCCGAGGCTAGCTCATAGGTCGTTGCTACGCCCTTGACGACATGTGCCGCTCCCTCCTCGCTGCAGGCAGCCACACGCATTTCTCCGCTTTCATCGCGGAACTGGACCAGACGCAACATTAAACCTCCCATTTTCCGCATACCCGTTGCGGAATTCACCCCGACCGCTTGAGGAACGCCATAAGGCATCAATTTGCGGTTCGTGTTATTAATATGACTATTTTGCTGTAACCCGCTTTGTCAAGCAAGCAGACGCCCCCGCCGGGGCAGTTCGCCAACCCTTGCCCCCTGCACGAATACAAGCCTTTGTTTTATATTTGTAAAATAGCAATATTGCGCGTTTGTCGCACCGGCATTTTATTGGGAAACGTCGAAAGGCGCTTGCCATAAAGTAATATTATATGCTTCATAAATGCGAAGGCCGGGAGGGCCTTATTGGGAGGAACCATCATGAAACGCACATTGACGGCCCTGACGGCCGCATTTTCTTTTGCTCTGATTTCGAGCGCATCTGCTGCATCGCTGACGGTTGGCTTTTCGCAGATCGGTTCGGAATCGGGCTGGCGTGCTGCAGAAACGGCCCTGACCAAGCAGGAAGCCGAAAAGCGCGGCTATACGCTCAAGTTCGCCGATGCACAGCAGAAGCAGGAAAACCAGATCAAGGCCGTTCGTGGCTTCATCGCTCAAGGGGTTGATGCAATCCTGATCGCACCCGTGGTCTCCACAGGTTGGGACGCCGTTCTGAAGGAAGCCAAGGAAGCCGAAATTCCCGTCGTCCTGCTCGACCGCCAGATCGATTCTCCGGAAGACCTTTATCTGACCGCCGTAACCTCCGATCAGGTTCATGAAGGCAAGGTGGCCGGTGACTGGCTGGTGAAGGATGTGGGCGACAAGCCGTGCAATGTGGTCGAGCTTCAGGGCACCACCGGTTCCTCGCCCGCCATCAACCGCAAGAAGGGTTTTGAAGACGCCATCAAGGGGCATGACAACATCAAGATTTCCCGCTCGCAGACGGGTGACTTCACCCGCACAAAGGGCAAGGAAGTCATGGAAAGCTTCATCAAGGCCGAAGGCGGCGGCAAGAATATCTGCGCCGTCTATGCCCATAATGACGACATGGCTGTCGGCGCCATTCAGGCAATCAAGGAGGCTGGCTTGAAGCCGGGCACGGAAATCAAGATCGTGTCGATCGACTCCGTACCGGATATCTTTCAGGCCATGGCGAACGGCGAAGCCAATGCGACCGTCGAGCTGACGCCGAACATGGCAGGCCCGGCCTTCGACGCGATTGAAGCCTTCAAGGACAAGGGTACCGTTCCGCCGAAGTGGATCCAGACGGAATCGAAGCTCTACACGCAGGCTGACGATCCGAAAGCCGTCTACGAAGCCAAGAAGGGGCTCGGTTACTGATCCTCTCGTCCTCGGGCCGCGTTTGTCGCGGCCCGGAATGACTTTTGCAAAATGCAATGGAAGACTGCCATGGCTGCAAAAGACGCTCCATCGGCGGCCGCAATGCCGCTTCTTGAAGCCCGTTCGATCACCAAATCCTTTCTGGGCGTGACCGCGCTCGACCATGTCGATTTCACGCTCAACCGCGGGGAAATCCATGCATTGCTCGGCGAAAACGGCGCGGGTAAATCCACGCTTATCAAGATATTGACCGGCGCTTACCACGGCTTCGGCGGTTCGATCCTGCTTGAGGGCCAGCCGATTGCGCCTGCCTCCGTGGCAGAGGCGCAGACACTCGGTATCGGCACGGTCTATCAGGAGGTCAACCTTCTTGAAAATCTGACGGTTGCAGAGAACCTGTTTCTGGGACGCCAGCCGAAACGTTTCGGACTGGTTGACCGGGGCCGGATGGAAAAGATGCGACGAACCTTCTTTCCCGCTACGGCCTCACCATCGATGTTGGCGTGCCTCTGTCCGCCTATTCGGTCGCCATCCGCCAGATCATCGCGATTGCACGCGCCGTCGATCTCTCGGGCAAGGTGCTCGTCCTTGACGAACCGACCGCCAGTCTCGATGCACGCGAAGTCGAGATGCTGTTCGGCGTGCTGCGCCAGTTGAAGGCAGACGGCCTCGGCATCATCGTCATCACCCATTTTCTGGATCAGGTCTATGCTATCGCTGATTGCGCCACCGTATTGCGCAACGGACGGCTGGTCGGCAGCCGCAACCTGTCGGAACTGCCGCGCACCGATCTCATTTCCATGATGCTCGGCCACCAGTTGCAGGAAACTGTGCGCCGCCAGCTGACCGAGGAAGTAAGCCTCGACACGGTTGCCCCGATCCGCTTTGCAGGCTTCGGCAGACAAGGCAGCGTTGCGCCGTTCGATCTCTCGATCCAGCCGGGAGAAGCCGTTGGCATTGCCGGGCTGCTCGGTTCCGGCCGCACCGAAACCGCGCTGTTGATGTTCGGTGTCGATCAGACCGACAGCGGCACCTTGACCGTCGACGGCAAGGAAACGAGGCTCCCCTCGCCCGTTGCCGCCATTGCGGAACGCTTCGCTTTCTGCCCGGAAGAGCGCAAGACCGACGGCATTATCGGTGATTTCTCGATGGCCGAAAACATCGCACTGGCCGTTCAGGCGAAGCGTGGCTGGTCCAGACCGATTTCATCGCGCGAGAAAACGGCGCTTGCGCAGCGCTACATCAAGGCGCTCGATATCCGCCCGCCCGATCCTGACAAGCCGATCAAGTTTCTGTCCGGCGGCAACCAGCAGAAAGCCATACTGGCACGCTGGCTTGCCACCGACCCCCGCCTGCTGATCCTCGATGAGCCGACGCGTGGCATCGATATCGGCGCCCATGCTGAAATCCTGAAGCTCATCGGCGAACTTTGCGCCGAAGGCATGTCGCTGGTCATCATCTCGTCGGAATTCGAGGAGCTTGCCGCCGTTGCCAATCGCGTCATCGTCCTGTCCGACCGTCGCCATGTGGCGGAACTGAAGGGCGAGGAAATCACTGCCGACAATATCGTGCGTGCAATCGCAGAGACCGGAAGCGAAAAGGAAGCTGCAGCATGATTGCCCGCATGACCAGAAAAACTCAAAAGACTGGCGCCGCAACTGGCCGCCCTTGTGCTCATTCTGGTGGCGAACACCATCATCGCGCCCGGCTTTCTCGACATCTCGTTCCAGAACGGACGGCTCTATGGAAGCCTGATCGATATTCTGGTGCGCGCCGCACCCGTCGCCATTCTAGCTGTCGGCATGACGCTGGTGATCGCAACGCGCGGCATCGATCTGTCAGTCGGTGCAGTCATGGCAATCAGCGGCGCCTTTGCCGCGTCGCTCATCGTTGCGGGCTATCCGCTTGCAATCGTCATTCCGGCAGCGCTTGGCGTCGGCCTTCTGTGTGGCTTGTGGAACGGCTTTCTGGTTGCGGTCTTCGATATCCAGCCGATCATCGCAACGCTCATCCTGATGGTGGCAGGTCGCGGCATCGCGCAGCTTATCACCGAAGGCGCAATCCTCACCTTCAACAATGATTCCTTTGCGGCGCTTGGCTCCGGCTCCTTCCTCGGTGTGCCCGTTTCAGTCCTGATATGGATTCTGGCCGGTCTGGTCGTGGGCCTCGCAGTGCGCTCCAGTGCGCTTGGCTTCCTGATCGAGGCGACCGGCATCAACCGTCGCGCGGCGATGCTGGCAGGGGTCAAGGCGCGCTTTCTCCTGTTCAGCGTCTATGCGGTTTCCGGCGTCGGCGCTGCCCTTGCCGGGCTGATCGCGGCAGCGGATATTCGCGGCGCAGATGCCAACAATGCCGGGCTGTGGCTTGAACTCGACGCCATTCTGGCCGTTGTCATCGGTGGCACCTCGCTTAATGGCGGGCGTTTCTCGATCATGGCTTCGCTGCTCGGCGCGCTCATCATCCAGTCGATCAACACAGGCATTCTGATGGCGGGCTTTCCGCCGGAATTCAACCTCATCATCAAGGCCGTCATCATCGTGATCGTGCTCACCTTCCAGTCACCGGCCATTGTCCAGCTCATTACCTTCCTGCGCTCGGAACGCAAGGGCAATGGAGCCAATCCGGTCCGTCAAAGCCAGCAGGGAGCACGGCAATGAGAGCACTGCGCAATCTGCCCTTCCTGACGACGGTTGCAATCTTCCTGCTCGCCTATGCGATCTGCATCATCCAGTTTCCGAACATGCTGTCGACACGGGTGATCGGCAATCTTCTGACGGACAACGCCTTCCTCGGCATAGCCGCCGTCGGCATGACATTCGTGATCCTTTCCGGCGGCATCGACCTGTCGGTCGGCTCGGTCATCGCCTTCACCAGCGTTTTCGTTGCCGTGATGGTCGGGCAGCTCGGCGTGCATCCGCTCATGGCATTCGGCCTCGTTCTTGTGATCGCTGCATTGTTCGGCGCGTGGATGGGCATGATGATCCATTTCTTGCGGATCCCGCCTTTCGTGGCCACACTTGCGGGCATGTTTCTGGCGCGCGGTGCGGCCTTCCTCATCTCGACGCAGTCCGTGCCCATCGCGCATCCGTTTCTCGATACATTGCAGGGGGGCTTTATTTCCGCCTGCCGGGCGGCGGCAGGCTGACATTCATCGCCATGCTCATGCTCGCGGTCTTCATCGTCGGCGGCATCATCGCCCATCGCACGCGCTTCGGCGCCAATATCTACGCGCTTGGCGGCAACCAGCAGTCGGCGGAGCTGATGGGCGTTCCGATTGCCCGCACGACAATCGGCATCTATACGATGTCGGGTATCCTTTCCGGTCTCGCCGGGATCGTCTATACGCTTTATACTTCGTCCGGCTATTCGCTCGCGACGGTGGGGGTAGAACTGGATGCCATCGCCTCGGTGGTGATCGGCGGGACATTGCTGACAGGTGGTGCAGGCCTTGTGGCCGGAACATTCGTCGGCATTCTCATACAGGGGCTGATCCAGACATACATTGTTTTCGACGGAACGCTGTCTTCCCGGTGGACGAAAATAGCAATCGGTATATTGCTGTTCCTGTTCATTGCCCTGCAACGAGGACTTGTATGGTTCTCCGATCTAAGACTGGCGCGGCAACGCATGAAGGAGGCCTGAATTGGGATTGCTGGAAACGGCCATAACCGGACGCAAACGCCATAACAGCCACGCTGTCGTGGTGGGTGAACTGGGCCGCGGCATCGTCGCGGGAACCATTCCTGCAGGGTCCATCCTTCCGGGCGATCATGAATTGTCGCTGCGCTTCGGCGTTTCCCGCACCGTTCTGCGCGAGGCGATGAAAACCCTCGCCGCCAAGCGCCCATCATCGAACCCAAGGCCAAGGTCGGCACCCGTGTTCTGGGCCATGCGAGCTGGAATTTCTTCGATCCCGATGTGTTGACATGGCGCTTCGAGGCAGGCTTCGATGAAGTCTTCGTGGACCATCTGGCGGAAATGCGCATGGCACTGGAACCGGCAGCCGCAGCGGCCGCGGCTGAACGCGCCACCAGTGACGAGATTGTCGAGCTTTACGCGCTCGCCGCCAAGTTCGACGATCCGAACCACACGCCCGAATCCATCGCCAAGGTTGATCTGGAATTCCATCTGGCCATTGCGCGCATGTCCGGCAATCCGTTCATGCGCTCGGTCAGTGGATTGATCGAGGCGGCGCTGGCAATCTCGTTCCAGCTTTCATCACCCGCCTCATCACGAGAAGGCATTGCCGAATGCGCGGCCAATCACTTGCGCATTGCCCACGCCATTGCGTCACGTGATCCACAAAAGCACGTCTGGCCATGGAAAGCGTTATCAAGCTCGGGGTCGATCGCATCCGCGATGTGATCTGAAGGTTACGATACCTTCAGATCAAACTGCGGCTCGCCGCGCAGCGTATTGCTGACCGTGCAGATTTCCTCAGCCATTTCGGCGAGACGATGCTTTTCGTCATCGGTCAGGTCACCGCCGAAATGGAAGGTGATGTTGAACCGTTCGATACGCGACGGTCCTTCATGCGCCTTGTCGCCCTTCACTTCCACCCGCACATCGGTCAGCTTTTCCTTCAGTTCGAGCTTGGTGGCAGCAATGCGCGCACTGAGCGCCATGCAGGCCGCAACCGACGAATAGATGAGATCGAGCGGATTGAAGCCCGCCTGACTGACACTGGTGACAATTTCAACCACACCGCCGGTCGGCGTGGTGATGACAGGCAGCTTTCCTGCGGCATTTCGGCGACGGCACCCGTCTCGCGGGTTCTGACTTTCAGTTCGCTCATTCCTGAATTCTCCTGTAGTCCACATGCCGTGCCAGCCAGCAGCCGACGGTCATGCCTGTTATCTCGCCTTTGGCGTCACGATGGAAGACAAGTTTCCATTCGCCCGGCGACGGCGCGTCCATCGAGCGCTGCACCGGCAGCAGCCAGACATCCGGTCCCGCCTTATAGAGCGAATACATATCGCTCTTGCCGAGAAATCCTTCAAAGGCCCCGTAAAAGCGCCGCCCTCATTGACGATCAAAAGATCGGCCTCGAGTTCGTAGCTGCGATAACGTCCAGCAATATCCTGCTTCGCCGCGCCTTTCAGGCGCTGCATTGTCAGGCTCAGATTTTCATCCTCGCGCGCCAGATGGATCGTGTCGCCATCGCGGCGGATCGTGGTCATCGCGGAACGCGCCTCGTTCTCGCCTATTACGTCCATGATTTCCGGGCCGGTGCCGAAACGTGCCTTCATGCGTCCGCGTCCGGCATCTTCAAGGCTCAGCACGAGACCGGTTTCATGGTCGAGCCATGAGCCGAACCATGCGGCATCGGCTTCAATGCGAACCTGTTCCGATGTCGGAACGCCAAGCGCAATATTCATCAGCTTGAAGGCGACGTCGGAAGCTCCGCCTTCAAAATTGAACATGGCGATTGCCGAGAGGCGCTCATCGGCGCAATGCCAGCGCTGGCAGCGCCAGCCGCGCAAAGCCCCGCCATGGCCGGTCAGGCGCTTGCCGCCCGTTTCCTCGAATTTGAGGCCGAGACCGTAGGGAGCAGCAGCACCGTCTCTGAAAGTCTGCGGACCGCTCAGACGACGATAGATTCCGCTTTCGTCGTCGCGAGTCGCATCGATGAACTGTTCCCGGGCGATCATATCGTCCAGCGACGCGCAGATGCCGGCATCGCCCATCCAGTGGATGCGATTGACGGCAGGCAGGAAGCCACGCACCGTATCGCCCTCATAGCCGGTGCATTCGTCGAACAGCGCGGTATCGGGAATAAGTTCTGCGGTCTTCATGCCCGCCGGCTGGAAAATGCGTTCCGACAGAAGTTCGATAAGCGTCCGGCCTGTATGCTGCTCGATCAGATCAGCCAGAATGCGGAAATTGCCATTGCAGTAGGAATAATGCGTGCCCGGTGCAAAATGCGTGGTCTTCAGGCGGCGCAGCAGGCTTTGTGCCTGTTCGGGCCGAAAGACGCCTTCCGGATCAGCTCCGCAAAGAACCGTCAGCGCCCAGTAATCGCGCAGGCCCGACTGGTTGTTGCACAGATCGCGCACGCTGGGACGCTTTTCAGCAAACTTGTCGAGATAGGCGGCAAGCGCATCATCAAGAACTTCCGGCTCGCCGACGCTGTCGAGCAGAACGGCGCAGGTGAACTGCTTGCTGACCGAACAGATCGGCATGCGCGTTTCGGGCGTCATCGCCTTGCGAGTGGAAAGATCGGCAAAGCCCCATGCATGGCGCAGCACGACCTTGCCATCTTTCAGCACCGCGACCGCGCCACCGGCCCTTTATAGTGCTGCGGAATGGTGCGAACGAAGGTTTCAAGCGCGGAAAGATCGAATTTTGACATGATGCTCAGGCGACTCAGATGAAAATCAATAGCCGCCACGAGGCATCATTTTGTCCGTTCGATCAAGGCCATGGCCGCATGCGGATTATGCGCCTTATAGCCGCTGATCACATAGAAATAGACATCGCGGGCGATATGGTCCGCAACAGGTGGCGTCACGGTCTTCAACCCTTCGGCGGGTTCTCCCGCTGCTATCGCCTTGGCGCGTGCAGCCCACTGGTCGAGATGGCTTTCGCTATAGCCGAGCGGTTCACCTTCTTCTGTGCCCATGATGCGAAGATAGGCGAAAGGTGCGGTCATATCGGCGAATTGCGGAAAGTCGCTGTCGCCTGCAATCACCACCGCTACGCCATATTCGCGCAGCAAGGCGATGAAGTCCGGTGAATTGAAACTGTCGTGACGCACCTCCACCGCATGGCGCACATCGCGCCCGTCGACACGCTTCGGCAGAAGCTTCAAAAACGCCTCGAAGTCCACGGGGTCGAACTTCTTCGTTCCCATGAATTGCCAGTTGACCACGCCGAGCTTGTCTTTCAGTTCCATCATCATGCCGCCGGTCATGAACCGTTCAATGCTCTCACCCGCCTCCGCCAGCACACGGCGATTGGTGGAAAAACGCGGTGCCTTCAGCGAAAAAACACAAAGCCTTCCGGCGTTTCATCATGCCATTTGGCGAAAGTCGTGGGTTTCTGCGGGCCGTAATAAGTGCTGTTGATCTCGATGGATGTGAGCTTGCTCGATGCATATTCAAGCTGGCGCTTCTTCGACAGTTTTTCAGGATAGAAGCTCTTGTCCCACGGTTCATAGGCCCATCCGCCAATACCGACGCGGATCTTACCCGTGTTTTCCCCGCCATCGCCATTCCTCCATACCGGTGCATCATGAGTTCATACAGTTTAGTCATGATGTTTAATCTGTATTCACACCGCTGGCTATGTTCATATCAGCGTGCTTGACTGGGAGGAGAAGCAGGCGGCTGAAAGTAAACTTTGCCGCGAGACTGAGGTTTATGCACCTGTCGGCCATTTGGGTGCGTCTGACCATGAGTTCCCGTTCCCCAACACATGGACTGTCCCGGTTTTCGGGAGGATCTTTTTGAAAAGAGGCGGAGAAACCGTCCTTGCAAGGCGAGCCGGAATGGCGAGCGAGACATGGTGAGATTGAGGAAATGCATACAATGACGAGCAAACCCAATGCCCGTACCGGAGGCCAGATTTTGGTGGATGCGCTGCGCATCCACGGCACTGACCGGGTCTTCTGCGTCCCCGGCGAGAGCTATCTCGCTGCGCTTGACGCCTTTCATGATTTCAGCGACGCGATTGACCTGATCGTCTGCCGGCAGGGAAGGCGGCGCGGCCTATATGGCGGAAACCTATGGCAAGCTGACCGGCAAGCCGGGTATCTGCTTCGTCACACGCGGTCCCGGCGCAACAAACGCCTCTGTCGGTGTGCATACAGCTTTTCAGGATTCGACACCGATGCTGCTCTTCATCGGTCAGGTCGCCAGCGATCAGGTCGAGCGCGAGGCATTTCAGGAAATCGATTATCGCCGCATGTTCGGCCAGATGGCCAAATGGGTCGTCCAGATCGACGATGCCGCCCGCATTCCGGAACTGGTCAGCCAAGCCTTCCACCGCGCCGTCAACGGTCGCCCCGGCCCGGTCGTGATCGCCCTGCCGGAAGACATGCTGACATCCTATGCCGCCGTCAGCGATGCACCGGCCTATAAGCAGGTCCAGATGCATCCGGTGCCGACCAGCTACAGGACATGCAGACGCTTCTTGCAAAGGCCGAACGGCCTCTGGTGATCGTCGGCGGTGGCGGCTGGAATGCGAGAGCCATCAGCGATCTGCGGAAATTTGCCGAGAACATGCACCTGCCCGTCGCGGCATCCTTCCGCTGCCAAGACATGTTCGACAACACTCACCCGCTCTACGCAGGCGAAATGGGAACCTCGATCAGCCCCAAGCTGGCGCAGCGCGTGCGTGATGCCGATCTGCTGATCGTGATCGGTGCCCGCCTCGGCGAAATGACGACGCAGGGCTACGAACTGGTATCCATTCCGGTGCCACAACAGAAGCTCATCCATATCCATCCGGGCGCAGAGGAACTGGGCCGCGTCTATCATGCAGACGTTCCGGTCAATGCCTCCATGCCTGCCTTCTGTGCGGCAGCAGCAAAGCTTGCGCCGGTTGCTGATCCGCGCTGGAAATCATGGACCGACAGCGCCAATGCCGATTACCGCGACAACATCAAATCGCCAGTCATCCCCGGTGATGTGCAGATGGGCGAAGTGATGGAGTGGCTGCGCGCGCATCTGCCCGCCGACGCCATCATCACCAATGGCGCGGGCAACTATTCCGCATGGCCGCATCGCTTCTACCAGTACCGCACCTATCGCAGCCAGCTGGCTCCCACCAACGGCTCGATGGGCTATGGCGTACCGGCTGCGGTCGCGGCCAAGCTCACCGCACCGGAACGCACGGTTGTTGCCTTTGCAGGTGACGGCTGCTTCCTCATGAACGGTCAGGAACTGGCAACAGCAGCGCAGTATGGAGCCAATGCCATCTTCATCGTCGTCAATAACGGCATGTATGGCACCATCCGTATGCATCAGGAACGCACCTATCCGGGCCGCGTTTCAGGCACCGGCCTCGCCAATCCTGACTTCGCAGCGCTTGCCCGCGCCTATGGCCTGCATGGCGAAGTGGTGGAAAAGACGGCTGATTTTGCACCGGCCTTCGAGGCTTGCGAAAAGTCCGGCAAGCCGGGCCTCATCGAAATCCGCATCGATCCGGAAGCGCTTTCACCGAAGATGAGCCTCAGCCAGATGCGCGAGCAGGGTCTAGCCAAGCAGCGATAGACGGACGCCAAATAAAGAAGCACGCTTTCTTCTCGGCCAAGAAGGAAGCGTGCAAAAGACATTTTCAATCACAACGCCCCCGGCGTATCTGTGATCCGGTGCAAGGGGTGTACCGCACCGATAAAATGCCTGTCGGTCGCCGGAACGAATGTCCCGGCAATCCCACGATCAGGCCTGCGCTTCTCCACAGATCTGCTGTTTGTCGAGCGCCTCGATCATTAGCTCCACCGCTGACGAGATCGGCGCGACAATCGGAATATCGAAGCCGCCACGCAGTTGTTCCGCAGCTTCCCCGAGCGGCCCACCGCCGATGATGACCGCTTCGGCTCCATCCATGATGCAAAGCCGCACCGCCGCTTCCAGTTCTGTACGCAGACGCGCGCCATCGCGCGCCAGCTTCTCAGGGTCTCCGGGCGTGCAGCGAATACCCGTATAAAGATGCGACAGGCCTAGGCTTTCCGCCCGCGCGGCTATTGCATCGGCAAGATCCGGCGTTACCGTCGCAATGCCGAACCGTCGTCCATTCCGTGTTGCCTCGACCATCGAGGCCTCGCAAATGCCGAGAACCGGCACGGCCGGGCTCTCCTGCAGATGCACGACACCGGGATCGCCATAAGCGCTGACAATGACCCCGATGCAGTTTGAGTTCTGCCCCTGCCGATTTCTATGACCTGCACCGCTGAAGCGTGCAGCTGCTCGTCATTGACGATCATCGAAGGGCTGCGTGTCGCAGTGGCGGCTTCGATCCGAAGCCGCCCGTTCGCCTTCCGCCCGGCAATATCGAGCATCATCCCGCTCGTTGCCTCTGAGCTGTTTGGATTGATCAGCAGGACATAGGGGGATGATGCAGTCATGTTCAGGCCTGTTCTTTAGCAGTTTTTGTGAAATCGACCGTCGGCTCTTCGGCTTCCGCCGGCTGCGTCAGGTCTTCCATGGACCGACCATAGGTTTCCGGTCCAAGCTGGATGCAGAATGCGAAGATGGCATACATCGATGCGGCAAGGCCGAAGACACCAAGCATTCCGTATGTGTCGAACAAGGCACCCGCAATCGTCGGCACGAAGGATCCGGCAGCCGAACCGCTCGCGAGGATGAGTGCCACACCGAAGCCACGGATACGGGTCGGATAGAGTTCCGGCGCGTAAATCCAGATCGACGTGTTGAGCAACAGGACGAAGAACTGGAACAACGCTCCGAAAAACAGCACCAGATAGATATTCGTGCCAAGATAGATGATCGAAAGCGCTGCAGCACAGGCGCAGACCGCACCCGGGCTGAGAACTTTCTTGCGCGGAAAGTAATAGCCGAATGCCGATGCTGCAATGGCACCGAGCACGCTGCCGCTCTGGATGATCATGCTGTAAAGAAGGCTGCCCGAAAGCGTGTAGCCCATCGAAACGAAAATCATTGGCATGAGCGTCAGGACGGAAAGCTGTGCGCCGTAGCTCATCAGGATCGCGATCGCCACAGGGACGGTGCGGCCAAGATAAGGCGCACGGAACAGTTCCCTCCAATTGCCCTTGACAGGCTTGGTGTCACTGTTTTCCGACTTGGACAGATATTCAGTGACTTTCAGGTTCTTGGGCCGGAGTGATCCAGACGCCAGAATGGAAAGTACCTTGTTTGCTTCGTCGATCTTGCCTTGCGAGGCCAGAAAACGCGGTGTTTCCGGCACGTAACGGCGAAAGAAAACAACGAGGAAAGCGGGGATCGCCAGAACGGCGAAGAGCCAGCGCCAGTTGTCGTCGCCCGGAAAGAGCGTGAAAACCAGCAGGCCGAAAGCCGGGGCGAGGAAGTTGCCGAAACCGCCTGCGCCGACATTGACGAGACCAGCTGCAGTTCCACGGAACTTCGGCGAACAGAATTCGGCAAGCATCGTAACGGCAGTCGAAATTTCGCCGCCGACACCAAAGCCAACGATGGCGCGTGCGAGACAGAGCCAGCCGAAGCTCGGTGCGAGCGCACAAAGTGCGGAACCGACGGTGAAGAGAAGAAGATTGATCGTCAGCATGACACGGCGGCCGTACCGGTCGCCAAGAATGCCGGACAAGAGACGGCCAATGGCCGCGCTTGCGAAAGTGATGGTATTGAGGAAGCCGATATCGGCGCCCGACAGCCCCCATTGTTCGCGAAGGACCGGCCCGACGAGGCCAATCGTGTTCTGCTCGAAACTGTCAAAGAGACAGCCGATCAGGATCAGCGCGAGAATCTGCTTGTGCGCAGTGGTCACGCCGATATTTCCCAATGCATTTTCCATCTGCTTGATGGCCGGTGACGTCGCACCGGATTGTATCATTTGTTCCCCTGCCATAACGGTCCAACTCCCATGATATTAGCCGTATGAAATTATTTTTTCATAATCAAACATCAGAAAATCAATTTTTACAAGAAATTTTTTTTTATCGTTTATTTTCAGATAGATAATCTGCTCAAAGCTTAGGCGAAAAAAGATGCAAAAATAGTCAAAAGCTGCTAATAGTTAGGCAATCTGAAAATATGATTTCATCAGGCGGCACATGAAACCCACCGAAAAGTCCTTTCTGACCCGCGTAAGAGACGTTATGGACGAACTGCCGCCAGCCGAAAAAAAAGGCTGGGTGAATTCGTATGTGATTTTCCGGGGGAACTGGCGAGCTATTCGGCGTCGGAACTGGCAGCTCTCGCCCATGTTTCCAACGCGACCGTGACGCGTTTCGTACAGCGCCTCGGTTATGACACCTATGAAGAATCCCGACGCCATGCCCGTGAGGAAAAACAGACGGGATCTCGTCTGTTTCTGTCGAGTGTTACCGATGCGGAGAGCGGCCAATCCCTGTCGTCGCATGTCGGTCAGGGCATCGCCAATCTGGAAAAGACCTTTCTTTCCATACGCGAAACACAGATCGATGCCGTTGTGGAAGCAATGCTCGGCGCACGCAAGACATGGGTATTCGGCTTTCGCAGCAGCCAGCCTTTTGCGGCCTATCTGCAATGGCAGATGATACAGGTGGTGGACAATATCGTTGCGGTTCCCGGACCGGGCCAGACACTTGGCGAATATATTGCCAGCATCAGCCCCGACGATATGGTCATCGTCTTCGCGCTTCGCCGCCGTATTGCAAAAATGGACGACATCCTTGCCGCCATCGAAAAGCGTGGTGCGAAACTTCTCTACATCACCGATGAAGGCGCGCCGTTCCGGGCTTCCGCGCAATGGCATTTTCATTGCCAGACACTGGCGCCCGGCCCGTTGTTCAATCACGTTGCGGTCATGGCGCTCTGCCATTTATTGACCACGCGGGCCATTGAAAAAGCAGGCGCTTCCGGACGAAAGCGCCTGCGTGATATCGAAGCCTCCGGCGACCTGCTCGAAGAGCTGTAAACCGGTTATTTTACAGGCGGCGCATACATGAGCCCGCCCTTGTTCCACAGAGCATTGATGCCGCGGTCGATCTTGAGCAGGCTGCCCTTGCCGATGGTGCGTTCAAACATTTCGCCATAATTGCCGATCTTGGAGACGACATTATAGGCCCATTTCGGCTCAAGGCCGAGCTGTTGGCCGCTATCGCCTTCCGATCCGAGGAAACGGCGCACGTCCGGCTTCTTGGAGTTCAGATCCGCATCAGCGGAGGCTTGCGTAATGCCCAGTTCCTCGGCCTCAAGCATTGCAAACAGCGTCCAGCGAACGATGTTGAACCATTTATCGTCGCCCCGGCGGACGGCAGGTCCAAGCGGTTCCTTGGAAATCACTTCCGGCAGAACGGTGAAAGCATCAGGTTCGGCAAGCTTCAGACGTTGCGCATAAAGTGCGGACGCGTCGGTCGTGTAAACATCGCAGCGACCCGTTTCAAATGCTTTCAGGATGCCATCGGCAGAATCAATCACCACCGGTTCATACTTGATACTGTTGGCGCTGAAAAAAATCAGCGGCGTTTTGTTCGGTGGTCGTGCCCTGCTCGGTGCAGACCGAAGCGCCGTCGAGCTTCAAGGCGCTATCGATACCCAGATCCTTACGGATCATGAAACCTTGACCGTCATAATAGGCGGTGCCGACGAAATGGATGCCCATGCCCGCATCACGCGAAAGCGTCCGGTGGTCTGGCGCGAAAGCAGGTCGACCGTGCCGGATTGCAACGCCGTGAAGCGTTCCTTGGTCGAAAGCGGAATGAAGCTCACCTTGTCAGGATCGCCAAAGACTGCCGCCGATACCGCACGACAGAAATCAATATCGAAGCCGGTCCATTTGCCCTGATCGTCTGGCGACGAAAAGCCTGCAACGCCCTGACTGACGCCGCAATTGATCTTGCCGCGCTCCTTCACGGTCGAAAGCGTATCCGCCTGCGCCCCACTTTGAGCGGACATGGCAAAGCCCGCCGCCAACAACGAACCCAAAACTATTTTTTTTCATTGTTCCTCCTCCCAGAGTTTCAGGCCAGAGTTTCGGCCCAGAATTTCGAAAAAGCCGATCCATTGCCCGGCAGCACGCCGCCGGGCTTGTTGTTTGTTCAGTTATCCGACTACGAACTACTTCAGTGCAGCCGCGAAGCTGTCCTCCAGAACGCTCAGCAGATGATCGGCATTGGCACGTGTGAAGATCATCGGCGGGCGCATTTTCAGGACATTGTCGAACGGACCTTCAGTCCCCATCAGAATGCCGCGTTCGCGCGCGCCATCATTGATCTTCTTGGCCAGAGCCGTTGCCGGTTCCTTGGTCTTGCGATCCGTGACCAGCTCGATACCGAGGAACAGCCCCTGCCCGCGCACGTCGCCGATGATATCGAAGCGCTTCTGCATCGAGCGGAACCCGTCTATGAGATAGTTGCCGATATCAAGCGCGTTGCGGCGCAGATCGTTGCGCTCAATGACATCCAGCACTGCCAGACCTGCCGCGCAGGAAACCGGATTGCCACCAAACGTGTTGAAATATTCCATGCCATTGTTGAAGCTGCTGGCTATTTCACGGGTCGTTACCACTGCCGACATCGGATGGCCGTTGCCGATAGGCTTGCCCATGGTGACGATATCCGGCACCACATCCTGCATTTCGAACGCCCACCAGTGGCTGCCGACACGACCGAAGCCAACCTGCACCTCATCCGCGATGCAGACACCACCAGCCGCCCGCACCATCTTGTAGACTTCCTGCAGATAGCCTTCCGGCAGGAAGACCTGACCGGCGACGCTCGGGATCGACTCGGCAATGAAATAAGCCGGGCCGCGTCCAAGGCTTTTGATGGCCTCGATCTGCTCGGCAATACTTTCAGCAAAGCGCTTGCCATGTTCTGCCAGCGGCCAATTTTCCGGCGCGCGGTAGCTGTCAGGGATGACGGCCTCAAACACGTGATCCGGACGTCCTTTGCCGCCCTTGCGCTTGTATTTATAGGGACTGAGATCGATCAACTCCTGCGTTGTGCCGTGATAGGCCCAGTCGAGCACCAGCGCGTCGCGCTGGCCCGAATGCGCGCGTGCCATGCGCAGCGCCAGACTGTTCGCTTCGCTGCCCGAGCAGGCAAACGAGGCCACCGTCAAACCTTCCGGCAAAGTCGCCGTCAGGCGCTCCGCATAGGAAACGATGTTGTCGTGCAGATAGCGCGTATTGGTGTTGAGGATTGCGGCCTGTCTGGCAATCGCCTCCACCACCTGCGGATGAGCGTGGCCGAGATGGCAGACATTGTTGAAGCAATCGAGATAGGCGCGGCCCCGATTGTCGATCAGCCATGCGCCTTCACCGCGCACGAACTTGATCGGCTCGGAATAGGAGACGGAGAGGTTCGGCAGCAGAATATCCTTGCGGGCGCTGACGATCTCGGCGCGCGTGCGACCGGTCTGGTGGAAGGCTTCTGCCGGAATATCGGCAAGGACTGCGGCATCCGGGAAGATATCGGCCCAGACATCAAGATAGGCATGTTCGCCGACGCCCAGAATTTCCGCTGCCGTGAGGCCGGTATCGGTCGAAATCTGGAAATGGAGATGCGGCGTCCAGCCACCATTCTCGTGCATGTCGCCCATCTGGCCGACGAGATCACCGGCGGCCAGTTTCTGCCCCGGCTTCAGGCGGGACACAGCCTCATGCGCCATATGGCCCCAGAGCGTGATGAAAGGCGGGCAGCCTTCCGGCTGATGTTCCAGCGCAATCAGGCCGCCATAGCCAAGTGGCGCGGTCTCGATCTCGACGCTTTTCACAGTAGCTGCAAGCGGCGTGTAGACGGGCGTGCCTGCAGGCATGAACAGGTCAAGGCCCAGATGGTGGACACGCCGCTCGCCTTCGACAAAGCGTGAACGAAACGCCTCATCGGTATAGACAGTACGCTTTTCGCCCCATGGACCGATGCCGAGCTGCACATGGTTGCGGGCGCAGAAATCGTCCCACCGTGCGGTGGCTTCCTTTGGGCGCTGCCCGGCAGAATCGACCGTCATCACATGGGCCGGGTCGCCATAGGGCACCAGCGCCTTGGTCATGGTCGCCGGATGCGGGCGAACGATGGGGGCGAGGTTCTTTCGGTTGGCATTGATCCATTCACGCACCGCACCAGCACCGTCTACAGCATCGAAACCGCATGCCTTGCGCAGGATGGCGGTGGCGAAGCGCGGGTTCATGGCATCAAGCTTGTGCAGAAGCCGCCATGCAGGCGCTTCGCTGATCGCAAGATAAGGATTATCGCCGGTCTTTTCGCGGCGCGAAGCCGACAGCGTGACGCTGGTGACGAGACGCATCGCAATCAGATCGAATACGAGATCGATTTCCTGCGGCAAAAGCGGATATTTCGCATGGAACCCGGCAGCGAGGGCTGCGGCTGCACCAATCGGGTCGTCCATATCCAGAATGGAATAGGCAGCGGCAATCGCCACTTCGGCAACCAGAACGGTGTGAACCGCATCGCCAAAATCGATCAGCCCGGCAATACGTTCATTATCCTGCGGATCAACCAGCACATTCCAGTCATTGGCATCGCTATGGATCACCTGTGCACGCTGGAGCGGCAGCTTCGGCGCGATATCGCGCTCGAAACGGACAAGGAAGCGCTCGACGACGGCGCGGTCTTCCGGCTTGTCGATGAAATGCAGACGGTCACGCGCCCGTCCGGCGTGGCGCACATCCCAGTCAAAATCGCGCAAGGCACCCGGATGGATGAAGCCCTGCAAGGCGCGGTCCAGCTGCCCCAGCGCACCGCCCAGATTGTGCATCAGCGCCTTGGTGCGCTTGACCTCGGCCAACGGCGTGCCCGGCAGCCAGCTTGCCACCCGCAGCGCATGGGGCTTGCCCTTTTCCTTTTCGATAGAGGCCAGCACCTCACCCGACAGGCTCGCCTTCAGGCGCGGCACGGCAAGCACCGGATCAGCCTTGGCCAGATGCTGCAGGAGCGCTGTCTGGAATTCGCTTTCAACGCGCGGTTCACTGGCATTCACGACTTTCAGAATCCAGTCTCCCGATCCATTGCCCGTCTTCAGTCGGAAATTGCGATCACGCTCGCTGTCGAGCGGCGAGGCACTCGCCGTCACGCCGAAATGAAGCTGGGCCAGCACTTCAGCCTCTTGCGGAGAAAAATCGGGGGCGGGATGCGAAATATCGGTCATGGGAGGCGCTTCACGGGTTGAATATGAATGGGAAGTAACAGGATGAGCTTGGCATGTCCGCGATTTTCAGGCATCAGACAAGGCGTCGGTCAGACCGGCACTTTGCCGGAATGGACCGGCACATTTACGATAATACGAAAGAACCGACCATGCGGGAACTGGATGCGAAGGATCGCGAGATATTGGCCATTCTCTCCAAGGAAGCGCGCATTCCGCTGAAAACCTGGCGGGACGCATCGGTCTTTCGCGCAGTGCAACCGGAGAGCGTGTCGCCAATCTTGAGAAAAAATGGCGTCATTCGCGGTTACAGGGCAGACATCGGCCAGATCGACAGGAACGTCATCCGCGCCATGATTCTGGTCAGCCTCAAGCGTACACCGGCGCTTGGCCTTCTCGATGAGTTGGCGCGCCATGCCGAGGTGCGCCGGGTATCGTCGGTGAGTGGCCAGCTCGATTTGATCGTTGAGGTTGAAGTCCCCACCATAGACCGCCTCAACAGCCTGCGTGATCTCATCGCCACCCATGAAACTGTAGAGGATCTCACTACCGCAATCGTGCTTCGCCGGGATATCGAGCGCGAAACCGTCTAAAATTCAGTTATACAACTTTAGTTTGGACTATTACAATTTAAGGTAGACATTCTACCATAAGTCGAACATAACGCCTCCGGGTTGAAAAGGAGGGGACATGAAGACGCTTAATCTATTCATTATCGGGTTCGGCTTTACCGCACTCGTCATTACTTGCATTTTCGCCATCGGCGGCGGCACTATCTGATCAGTAACGAACGACAATATCATGCCCTCAGCAGGGGTTCCCCGAGGAAGATTGCTGAAGATTCGCGCACAGCGCGGATCATGAAATCGCTCAGCACCCGGATTCGCGGTGCAGCCACCACATCTATGTGACAGCTCATCCAATATTCACGCACCAGATGCATCTCGCGCGGCAGAACCGGAACCAGTTCCGGATGCCGGCTGGCGATGAAATAAGGCAGCACGCACAAGCCATAGCCAATCTGCGTGGCGATCAGTTGCGCATGAATACTGGAACTTTGATAGGTGCAGCGCTGCCCCCGCAGGATTTCGCGCATGTAATCCGGGCCCGGCGTGAAAACCATGTCGTCGATGTAACCAATGAACGGATGCCGGGCCATGTCCTCGCGTGTCCTGATCGGCGGATGCCGCTCCAGATAATCGCGATGACCATAGATGAAGAGCCGATAGGGCGTCAGCTTCTCGCTGTGATAGGGACCGGTACGCGGCATATGCAGCGTGATCGACAATTCCGCCTCGCGGCGCGACAGCGACATGATCTGCTGGATCGTCACCACTTCCACGAACAGGCTCGGATAGGATTGCGCCAGCACAGGCAGACGGTCGGCAAGAAAGAAATTGCCGAAACCTTCCAGCGTCGAGAGACGCACGACACCTGACAGCGCCGCCAGATTGCCGGTAGCCTCGGTCTGGAATTTCATCGCCTCGCGCTCCATGACCTCGGCAGAGTTCACCAGCCGTTCGCCGATGGGCGTCAGCAGATAACCGCGCGGATTGCGCTCGAAAAGCTTGGTTGCAAGGGCCTGTTCCGGGCGGTCGATCCGGCGCAGAACAGTGACATGGCTGGTGCGCAACCGTCGCGCCGCCGTGGAGAGCTGGCCGGTGCGCGCAACCGCCAGAAAATATTGCAGATCGTCCCATGTGAACTGCCGCATGCACCCCTCCCAAACAGTTGCGGTGGCTCCTGCCTCTCTGTCTGTACGTTTTCGAACAGACAGTGTTCAAAATTGTTGTTCGTGTACGCATTTGTCAATGCTACCGTTTCAAAAAGTAGCTCCGTCGAAAATGCCAGACAGGTTTGCGTCAGGAGCTGCAATAAAGAAAGAAACGCCCGGGGCGGAGGAACAAATCGGGCGGAAGCAGAGGGCGAACGGCACAGAGGAAAAGCCGTTTCCTGATCTCGAAAGACTGCTTCACTACAGCATTGGCCGGAAAATCGGAATCGATTTTCAGAAAGCACAATGCGTAGATTCAATAGTTTAGAGCGCCGTTTGTACGTCCGTAAGGATGCATAGCGCTCTGAAGAATGCCGTGCGGGTTTTCCGTGGCGGTTTTGGTGTTATTGGGAGGAGCACTTCATGAAATGTCTCGCACTTGCAACGGCAGCGCTTTTCGCCGCCACGGCTATCTCGTCGGCAGCGGAAATTTCCGACGGCAAGGTCAAGATCGGCATTCTGAACGATCAATCCGGCGTTTATGCCGATTTCGGCGGCAAATGGTCGTTCGAGGCTGCCAAGATGGCGGCTGAAGATTTCGGCGGCAAAGTGCTCGATGCGCCGATTGAGATCATCACGGCGGACCACCAGAACAAGCCGGACGTCGCCTCAAACATCGCGCGCCAGTGGTACGACACCGAGCAGGTCGATTCCATCATGGAACTGACAACCTCGTCGGTCGGCCTCGCCGTACAGGCCCTGTCCAAGGACAAAAAGAAGATCACCATCAACACAGGTGCGGCCACATCGGAACTGACCGGCAAGCAGTGCACGCCTTATGGCTTCCATTGGGCCTATGACACCCATGCGCTTGCAGTCGGCACCGGCGGCTCGCTTGTGCAGCAGGGCGGCGATACCGGTACTTCCTCACTGCCGACTATGCTTTCGGCTATTCGCTGGAAGAGCAGACAAGCAAATTCGTCGAATCCAAGGGCGGCAAGGTTCTGGGTTCCGTGCGCCACCCGCTGGCAACCACTGATTATTCCTCCTTCCTGCTGCAGGCACAGGCCTCCGGCGCCAAGGTGGTCGGCCTTGCCAATGCAGGTCTCGACACGTCCAACGCCATCAAGCAGGCGGCTGAATTCGGCATCGTTGCCGGTGGCCAGCGCCTCGCGGCCTTGCTCTTTACCCTGTCGGAAGTGCACGGTCTCGGCCTCGAAGCCGCTCAAGGCCTGACGCTGACCGAAGGTTTCTACTGGGATCGCGACGATGAATCGCGCGAATTCGGCAAGCGTTTCTTCGAGCGCACGGGCCGTATGCCGAACATGATCCGGGCAGGCACCTATTCCGCTGTCACCCAGTATCTGAAGGCGATCAAGGAAGCCGGGACCGACGAAACCGAGGCCGTTGCCAAGAAGCTTCATGAAATGCCGGTCGAAGACGTCTTTGCTCGTCACGGCAAGGTCGGTGCCAACGGACGCATGATCTACGACATGTATCTGATGGAAGTGAAGAAGCCGGATGAAAGCAAGGCGCCGTGGGATTACTATAAGGTTCTTGCAACCATTCCCGGCGATCAGGCCTACATGAAGCCGGAAGAAAGCGGCTGCCCGCTGGTAACGCAGTAAAAAGAGGCTGGTTGAATGAACGCAGCAACTGGCAATATGACGGCCCTGCATGAAGCAGGGCCGAACGATGGCGGCTCATCCGGCAAGACCGTTCTGTCGGCACGCGGACTGGGCAAGTCTTTTGGCGGCTTTCATGCAGTCAAGAATGTCGACCTCGATGTGGAACATGCTCGTGTTCACGCGTTGATCGGCCCCAACGGCGCAGGCAAAACCACGGTTTTCAATCTCCTGACCAAGTTCTTGCAGCCATCGAGTGGCGAGATCACGCTTCTGGGCGAAACCATCACCAAGACTGATCCGGCCAAGGTGGCCCGCATGGGGTTGGTGCGCTCGTTCCAGATTTCGGCCACCTTTCCGCACCTGACCGTGCTGGAAAATGTAAAGGTCGCATTGCAGCGTCCCAATGGGCTTGCCACACAGTTCTGGCGCTCGCTGTCAGCACTCGACCGGCTCGACGCACAGGCCATCGAGCTTCTGGAGCGGGTCGGCCTTGCCGATGCCCGTCATGCACTGGCCGCCGATCTGTCCTATGGCCGCAAGCGCGCGCTCGAAATCGCCACCACGCTGGCGCTTGATCCGAAGGTTCTGCTGCTCGATGAGCCGATGGCGGGCATGGGCCATGAAGATGTCCATACCATTGCCGCCCTCATTGCCGATGTGGCGAAGGATCGCGCGGTCTTGATGGTCGAACACAATCTCAAGGTGGTGGCCGACATTGCCCACCACGTCACGGTGCTGCAGCGCGGCGAAATTCTCGCCTCCGGCGATTATGCCACCGTCTCCGGGGACGAGCGCGTGCGCACCGCCTATATGGGAACCGAACATGAATAGAGGCCAACCGCTATTATCCGTGCGCGGGCTCAATGCCCGGTATGGCGAAAGCCATGCCCTGCACGGCGTCGACCTCGATATCTGGCCCGGCGAAACCATCACGCTTCTTGGCCGCAACGGCGTCGGCAAGACGACGACGCTGCGTGCCATCATGGGCATCATCCGCAAGCGCACTGGCACCATCACGCTCGACGGCAAGGACATCATGCGCGTGCCGCTGCATCGCATCGCCCATGCAGGTCTCGGTTTTGTGCCCGAAGAGCGCGGCATCTTTGCCACCTTGAGCGTGCATGAAAACCTGCTTTTGCCGCCTGTCGTCGCCAAAGGCAGTCAGGGCACGATGTCGCTCGACGAAATCTACGAACTCTTTCCCAATCTGCATGAGCGCCGCAACAGCCCCGGCACCAAGCTTTCGGGTGGCGAACAGCAGATGCTGGCAATTGCGCGCATCCTGCGCACCGGGGTCAAGGTGCTGCTGCTCGACGAGCCGACCGAAGGTCTTGCGCCCGTTATCGTGCAGCGCATCGGCGATGTGCTGGTGGAGTTGAAAAAACGTGGCATGACGGTGTTGCTGGTCGAGCAGAATTTCCGCTTCGCCGCCAAGGTCGCCGACCGCTTTTATCTCATGGATCATGGCGTGGTGACGGAAAACTTCCCCACCGCCGAACTGCCCGCCCGCATGGCGGCGCTCAACGAAGCGCTGGGGTATGACACGATGACAATGATTTTTGGAATACCTTTGCAGGCACTTCTCGGGCAGCTGCTGGTCGGCCTCATCAACGGCTCCTTCTATGCCATGCTGAGTCTCGGCCTTGCCATCATCTTCGGGCTTCTGCGCATCATCAATTTCGCCCATGGCGCGCAATATATGCTGGGTGCCTTTGTCGGCTATCTGCTGTTGAGCTGGCTTGGCATCGGCTACTGGCCAGCGCTGATCCTCGCCCCGCTTATCGTCGGCCTCGGTGGCGCGATCATCGAGCGCGTGGCCCTGTCGCGGCTCTACAATCTCGATCCGCTCTATGGCCTGCTCTTCACCTTCGGCCTTGCCCTCGTGATCGAAGGCACGTTCCGCTATTATTATGGTGCTGCCGGTCAGCCCTATGCCGTGCCGCCTTCGCTTGCGGGCGGGCACAATCTCGGCTTCATGTTCCTGCCGAACTATCGCGCACGGGTGGTCGTCGCCTCGCTTTTCGTCTGCCTCGGCACTGGCTCCTGATCGAAAAGACCAAGCTCGGCGCCTATCTGCGCGCCGCCACCGAAAACCCCACTTTGGTCAAGGCCTTCGGCATCAATGTGCCGCTGCTCCTCACCTTCACCTATGCGTTGGGTGCGGCGCTTGCCGGTGTTGCGGGCATCATGGCCGCGCCGATCTATCAGGTCAGCCCGCTGATGGGGTCCAACATCATCATCGTGGTCTTTGCCGTGGTGGTCGTCGGCGGCATGGGCTCGATCCCGGGCGCCATCATCACCGGTTATGTGCTGGGGCTGGCGGAAGGCCTCACCAAGGTCTTCTATCCGGAAGCCTCCAGCATCGTCATCTTCGTCATCATGGCTATCGTCCTTCTGGTTCGACCCGCCGGACTGTTCGGGAAGGAGGCCTGATATGGCTGATACTGCTCTCAAGACCGCTCTCAGGGCCACCGCAGCCCCGCGCGACAGCAAGGCGCCTGCCGTCAACAGCCTCTCGGTCATCGTCCTCGGCATCGCCCTTGTGGGACTGCTGGCTGCACCCTTCATGGTCTACCCCATCTTCCTGATGAAGATGTTGTGCTTTGCGCTGTTCGCCTCCGCCTTCAATCTTCTCTTGGGCTATACCGGCATTCTGTCCTTCGGCCATGCGGCCTTCTTCGGCGGCGCTGCCTATATCACAGCCCATACGGTGAAAGTCTGGGGCGTCACGCCGGAACTCGGTCTCGTACTCGGCGTTCTCGCCGCAGCCGCCCTTGGCCTCGTCATCGGTTATCTCGCCATTCGCCGTCAGGGCATCTATTCGACGATGATTACGCTGGCATTGGCGCAAATGTTCTTCTTCTTCTGCCTGCAAGCCACCTTCACCCATGGCGAAGACGGATTGCAGGGGTGTGCCGCGTGGATATCTCTTCGGCATCATCGACCTCAACCAGCCGATGAACATGTATTATTTCGTGCTGGCCGTGTTCGTCCTTGGCGTCTTCGTCATCTGGCGCATCATCAACTCGCCCTTCGGCATGATCCTGAAGTCGGTACGCGAAAACGAGAACCGCGCGGTTTCGCTCGGCTATTCCGTCAACCGCTACAAGCTTGCAGCCTTCGTCATGTCGGCAGCACTCGCGGGTCTTGCAGGCGGCCTGAAGGCGCTTGTCTTCCAGTTTGCAACGCTGACCGATGTCGGCTGGCAGATGTCCGGCGAAGTGATCCTCATGACGCTTCTGGGCGGTATCGGAACACTCATAGGCCCCATCGTCGGCGCTGCTTTCGTCGTTGCGCTGCAGAACTATCTCGCAACATCCGACTTCCCGGTAACGATCGTGACGGGCGTCATCTTCATGGCATGCGTCCTCCTCTTCCGTAAAGGGAATCGTAGGCGAGTTCTATGGATCGCGAATTGGAAAGAAACTCTTCGGCTAACCAACATTTCGGGAGCCGCACGCTCGTTCGATAGCGGCTCCGCCTTTTACTGGATATGAGATCATGACCGACACCTACGATTACATCGTGGTTGGCGCGGGCACGGCAGGTTGCGCCCTCGCGAACCGGCTTTCCGCAGACCAGAACCGCTCCGTGCTGCTGCTGGAGGCAGGCGGAAAGGACAATTACGCCCGGATCCACATCCCGGTCGGCTATCTCTATTGCATCGGCAATCCACGCACCGACTGGTGCTTTACCACGGAAGCCGAACCGGGGCTGAACGGTCGTTCGCTCGGCTATCCGCGCGGCAAGGTGCTTGGCGGCTGCTCCTCCATCAACGGCATGATCTATATGCGCGGTCAGGCCCGCGATTACGATCTGTGGCGTCAGGCCGGATGCGAAGGCTGGGGCTGGGACGATATCCTGCCGCTCTTCAAGAAATCAGAAGATTATTTTGCAGGTGCCAGCGATCTGCATGGCTCGGGCGGCGAATGGCGCGTCGAGAGCGCTCGCCTGCACTGGGATATTCTGGATGCCTTCCGCGATGCAGCCGTCTCGGCGGGCATCCCCGCCACCGACGATTTCAATCGCGGCGACAATGAAGGCGTGTCCTATTTCAAGGTCAACCAGAAGCGCGGCATTCGCTGGAACACGACCAAGGCCTTTCTGCGCCCGGCATTGGATCGCAAAAACCTCACCGTCGAAACCGGTGCACATGTGCGCCGCATCGAGATCGAGGAGTTGCGCGCCACCGGCGTCACCTTCGACCAGAACGGCACCACCCGCACGGTGAAGGCAAAGCGTGAGGTCATTCTTGCTGCCGGTGCGGTCGGCTCGCCGCAAATTCTCGAATTGTCGGGCATCGGGCGCGGCGACGTGCTGCAGCAAGCGGGTATCCCGATCAAGCTGGAGCGCAAGCAACTCGGCGAAAACCTGCAGGATCACCTGCAATTGCGCTGCGCATACAAGGTTACCGGGATTCCCAACGCTCAACGAAAAGGCAAGCAAGCTTGTCGGCAAGGCAATGATCGGGCTGGAATATCTGCTGCGCCGTTCGGGGCCTATGTCCATGGCGCCAAGCCAGCTCGGCGTCTTCACCCGCTCCGACCCGTCCTACGAGACCGCCAATCTGCAATATCACGTGCAGCCGCTCAGCTGGAAAAATTCGGCGAGGCCGTGCACCCCTTCCCTGCCTTCACGGCAAGCGTGTGCAATCTGCGCCCCGATAGCCGCGGTTCGATCCACGTCAAGTCACCGGATCATCGTTCACAACCGGCAATCAGGCCGAATTATCTCGCCACCGAAAGCGACCGCCGCGTTGCCGCCGACGCCATCCGCATCACACGCCATATCGTGGCACAGGCTCCATTGCAGAAGTTCCGCCCGGAGGAATTCAAGCCCGGCCCGAGCTATGAAACGCAGGAGCAGCTGGAAAAGGCGGCTGGCGATATCGGCACGACGATTTTCCATCCGGTCGGCACCTGCCGCATGGGGCAGGATGCGGAAGCAATCGTCGATCCGCGCCTGCGCTTCAATGGCATTGCGGGCCTGCGCGTTGCCGACGCCTCGGTCATGCCGACCATCACTTCCGGCAACACCAACTCGCCGACTCTCATGATCGCCGAGAAGGCCGCACAGATGATTATCACCGATAACCGCTAGAACCAGATTTCCGAGTGCCCGGTCAGCGGAAATGGCAATCCGCTCACCGTCTCGTGAACGCAATTTCGGCATCATGGCTTCGGCAAATTCTGAAATAATTTTCCTTGTTTATTGCCTGACAAAAGGGAATTATCGGCAACAAGGTGGGCAGGGGAGAAAGATCATCTCAAAAGATCGCTTTCCGGGACCGGCTCTCCAAAGTTTTTAAACAAGGAAAACAAAATGTCGTCAGTCCTTTCCCGCTACACGCTGACCCGTCGCGCCGGTCTGAAAGCCCTTCTCTTCACCGCAGCCGCACTGACTGTCGGCTTCGCGTCGGCACCGAGCCACGCAGAAGACAAGACCATCAAGGTCGGCATCATGGGCGGTGAAGACGAAGACGTCTGGAAAGTCGTTGCCGAAGAAGGCAAGAAACACGGCCTCAACATCGAGCGCGTGACCTTCAACGATTACAACCAGCCGAATGAAGCTCTGGAACGCAAGGAAATCGACGCCAACGCCTTCCAGCACAAGCCTTATCTCGATGAGCAGGTCAAGCAGCACGGCTACAAGATCAGCGTCGCCGGCTACACCGCCGTCTGGCCGATCGGCATCTATTCGCGCAAGCACAAGAGCCTTGACGAGCTGAAGGAAGGCGCTGTCGTCGGCGTGCCGAACGATCCGTCGAACGAAGGCCGCGCCCTTCGCGTTCTGGAAGAAAAAAGGCCTCATCAAGCTGAAGCCAGATGCAGGCATTCTGGCCACCCCGATCGACATCGTCGAAAACCCGAAGAAGCTTGAGATCAAGGAACTCGACGCCGGTGTTGTCGGCCGTTCCATTGATGACCTCGATGCAGCCATCGTGAACAACGACTGGGCAGCAAAGGCAGGCCTCAAGAAGGAAGAGGCAATCGGCTGGGAATCGAAGGAAAACAACCCGTACAACAACTTCATCGCGGTCCGCACCGAAGATGAAAACGCCGAATGGGTGAAAAACCTCGTGGCTTCGTTCCAGAACGACGCCGTGAAGGCCGAAATCGACCGTGCCTACAAGGGCACCGGCATCCCGGCCCGGAAATAATCGCTTTTGAAGCTTGAACGACCGCGCCGGAACCGTTTCCGGCGCGGCTTTTATTGACGTACCGACAAAATTGCCCTAAAGCATCGCCACAGCAAAAACTGATGGCTTGAGCGAGGCATCATCCTTCCTTGAACCTTAATAAAACAGCCGCTGTTCGCAGCGGCGCATCAAACTATAGAAGAAACGACCGTGACCATTGAAAAGCCACCCGCCACATCAGCGCTCATCGTCGAGATGAAAGACGTGCGCCGAATGTTCGGCGATACGGCAGCTATCAACGGCGTTTCGCTTTCCGTCGCGCGCGGCGAAATTCTCGGCATCATCGGTCGCAGCGGCGCGGGCAAGTCCACGCTGATCCGTTGCGTCAACGGCCTTGAAAAGCCGGATGCCGGTTCGATCCTGATCGAAGGTCGCGAAATCACTGGTCTTGGCGAAGACGCACTGCGCCCCTTGCGCCGCCGCATCGGCATGGTGTTCCAGCATTTCAATCTGCTTTCGGCCAAGACGGTTGCGGAAAATATCGCTTTGCCGCTGAAGATCGCGGGCAAGCCGAAGGCCGAACGCGCCGGGCGTGTTGCGGAACTTCTGGAACTGGTCGGCCTTTCCGACAAGGCAAAGCATTATCCAGCCCAGCTTTCCGGTGGTCAGAAACAGCGCGTCGGCATTGCCCGCGCCCTTGCTGCCGAACCGGCTGTGCTGCTTTCGGACGAAGCGACATCCGCGCTCGACCCGGAAACCACGCAGTCCATTCTCGCGCTGCTGAAAGACATCAACACCAAGCTCGGCCTTACCATCCTGCTCATCACGCATGAGATGGAAGTCATCCGCCGCATTGCCGACCGCGTCATCGTGCTCGACCACGGCGCTATCGCCGAGGACGGTCCGGTCTGGAAAGTCTTTGCCAATCCGCAATCGCCCGTCACGCAAAGCATGTTGCAGGTGCTGACGCCGGAACTGCCTGCCGTCTGGCGCGACCAGCTGGAAAAATCCGGCGCCCTCGCCGTACTGAAGGTAAAGCTGTCGGGCGCAGCCGCAAAAGGCGCATTCTTCAACGATGTGACAGTGACCACCGGCCTTGTGCCGCAACTGATCCATGGCGGCATGGACACGATCCGGGGAGAGCCAGTCGGCACGCTCTTCATCAGCCTGCCCGCTGAGGACAAAGCGAAGTTCGACGCCGCAATCACCTATCTCAACACCCATGCAGACGCCACGGAGGTACTCGGCTATGTCTCAGGCGATGCTTGATCTTCTCTGGCGCTCCTTCTGGGAGACCATCATCATGACCGGCTTTTCGAGCCTGATCTCGCTCGTCGTCGGTCTGCCGCTTGCCCTCATCATGATCCTGACTGAACGGGGTGGCCTCGCACAGAACCTGACGCTGAACACGATCCTCGGCGCCATCATCAATGGCTTCCGCTCGGTTCCGTTCATCATTCTGCTGGTGGCGCTCATTCCCGTCACGCGCTTCATCGTCGGCACGTCCATCGGCACATGGGCCTCCATCGTGCCGCTTTCCATTGCCGCTATTCCCTATTATGCGCGTATTGCGGAAGTGTCGTTGCGTGAAGTGGACCACGGCCTCATCGAAGCCGCGCGCTCCATGGGTGCAAACCGCTGGACCATCGTGCGCGAAGTGCTGGTTCCGGAAGCCCTGCCGGGCATCATCGCGGGCTTCACGGTCACGATCATCACTCTGGTCGGCGCATCGGCAATGGCGGGCGCCATCGGTGCTGGCGGTCTCGGCGATCTTGCCATTCGCTATGGCTATCAGCGCTTCGAGACGCAGATCATGATCGCAGTCGTGATCATCCTCATCATCATGGTTTGCGGCATCCAGTGGATCGGCGACCGGCTGGTGAGCCGTCTGGACAAGCGCAACCTGCGCGCCTGACCCTTTACTGGTCCGCTTATCTTTTTCCTCTCGCGGAAACCCGCTTCCAGCGTGTTTCCGTCCGGATCGAAGACCAGTGCCGCGTAATAGCCCATCTCTTCCGGTCCCTGATAGCCGGGGCCGCCGCTATCCCTGCCGCCTGCCTTCAGCGCGGCCTCATGAAACGCCTCCACCGCCTCGCGGCTTCCGGCTGTAAACATCAGGTGCAGGCGGTCGCCGGGCTTGTCCTCGCCAGCGCCTGCCCCATCGTGGCTGCCATGGATCCATAGAAACGGAACCGGCGCCCGCTCTCCCCGCTGACGAAGAAACCGCTGCCTGATCGGGCAATGACCTCGAGGCCAAGTTCAGGCATGCAGCTTTCGTAAAAAGGAAAGGCTGCGATTGACGTTACGGGCTTTGAAACCGATGTGATCGAAGAGCGACATAAGATTCAATATATCGCGGCCAACTATAAAGAAAAGCGGCGCTTTCGATTTTGGAAAACGCCGCTATCACTCTTCAATTCTTGATAATATCGAAGGTTATCCGCGTGTGCGGGCCAGACCGTCTTTTGCAGGCTGATATTTCGGATCAAGCTGTACCGCGCGCGAATAGGAATTCGCAGCCTTGGCCTTGTCGCCATTGTGCTCGTAGACAAGCGCCTGATTGGCCCAGCTTTCCGCAATATTCTGGTCAAGCGTAATGGCTGTGTTGAAATCGTCGAAGGCATTGTCGTAGTCGCCGAGCGCCACATAGGAAATGCCGCGACCGTTATAAGGTTCCGGCGCCGTGGAATTGAGCGAAATTGCCTTGGAGAAGTCCTCGATGGCCTGCTTGTGCTGGCCCTTGGCCTGATAAATCAGGCCGCGATTATGGTAGGCGCGACCGTCGGTGGTCTGCAGGGCAATAGCCTGATTGAAGTCGCTAAGCGCCTGATCGAGACGGCCCGCCTGACGGTAGACATTGCCGCGCCCGATATAGGCAGCGTCATATTGCGAATTAAGCTGGATGGCCTTGCTGTAATCCTGCACGGCCTTGGTGCTGTCGCCCATATAGCGATAGACCAGCGCGCGGTTGGCATAGGCCTGATAGAAATTCGGATTGAGCGCTATTGCCTGATCAAAATCGCGCAGCGCTTCCTTTGTAGCGCCCGGACTTGCCATAGGCGGAACCACGCACATTGTAGCCTTCCGGATCGCGCGGATTGCTCTGGATCACGCTTGTCAGCGAACTGATGTTCTCGCTCGACCCCTGCGCCTTATCGACAGTGCTGAGTGCGGTGGTTGTGGAGCTTTGGCAGCCAGCAACGGTCAAAGCCAGAAGTGCGGCGGCAATGAGAAGGCCGTTTCGACCTGTTCCAGACGATTGCATCATCTTCAAGCGCGTGGGCAACGACTGCATTCCTTTCAGCTCGCATAGGGGCGCAAGGCCCTTCTGCCTCTTTTCCATCCCGTGCCAGCCCGGTTTGCGGGGCTAACTCATGCCGGGCTATTCTGTCTGTTACGGTATTATACTGGTCTCAACCAGCAGATAAAAACAGCAAAAAGGCGGCATGTTCTTAAGCTTGGCTTGCCTTCGGATAACCCGCCTGACAGTTGAATATCCTAATTATTTGTTTTTACACATAATGGTGTGCAAGAAGTCCATAAACTTTTCGTAACGCTGCATTAAAAAATAGAGGCTCGAAGTTATGAAAATACATCTAGTGGTCTGATTCCGACGTTTGAAACGGGATCAATGTCGGACGGGTATCAAACGTCAAATTCAATCCACTAGCCGACATAAAATCGCTTCACACTGCGCGGGAAACAACCTCAAATATCTGAAGTCAAAACGTGCAAAATCCGGCGCAAGCTGAAGCCAGCACCGGAAAGCAAAAAGGCGCTGTCCAGCAGCGCCTGTTTTCAAGGTCGATCAGCGAGCGCCCGGACGGCCGCCGATGAGACCTTCACGCTGAGCGCGCTTACGGGCCAGCTTGCGTGCACGACGAACGGCTTCTGCCTTTTCGCGAGCGCGCTTTTCGGACGGCTTTTCATAGTGGCCGCGCATCTTCATTTCGCGGAAGATACCTTCGCGCTGCATCTTTTCTTGAGAGCGCGGAGAGCCTGATCAACATTATTATCGCGGACGAGTACCTGCACGTGTATTCCCGTATCGGTTAGAATTTCGGTTAAGCCTGAGGCCGTTAGGGGGGTCTTTTAACGATTTCAGCCGGTCTGACCGGCCGAGCAACGCCCAAAGGCTCCCAAGCTTCGCAACGGATACGCTGCAAATTGGTCGTGGCTAATACCAGAAAGAGCCTAGCCTGTCCACCTCAAGATGCAACTTTGCCCACCGGCTTGCGTGAAATACCGGCTTGCACACGAATTACTATGGCCGCAACCGCGCGAATAGGCTAAGCGGCACGCGTTTCCCGCATAATTCGGCCTCAATAGCTATGCATAGCATTTTGCCAGCAAACCGATAATGCCTCCTCTCAATTTATCCGATTCTCCTGATGTCCCTCCGCAAACGACTCGTTATCCAGTTCACAGGCTATGAAGGTCTGCACCCGAAAGCCGTCCGCGTGCGCCACGCGCAGGCCCTGAAGGATTTCGACCGCCTGTGGAAGGCAAAGACCAAGCTTCCGCCCATGACCGAGGAGCCTGACGATTGCGGCACGACCACTGCCGTCACCGTGGGCAATGGCTGGCAGACGGAAACCGAATTCTGCCAGTTCGGCACTGCGGATATTTTTGACGATTACGCCGCGCGCTCCACACCGAAGCGGATGCTGACCGGCTTTCACGCATTCCTGAACATCCTCTTCACCGGAACGCTGTGGCGCTATCTGACGACGAGCTGGCGCTTTGTCCTGTTTTTCCTGTGGCCATTTCTGCTGTCGCTGGCGATTCTGGCTATCGCTGCCTTGCTCGCTTTCACACCGATGGCAGCAGGCCTTTCCGCGCTGCATCTCTTGTGGTCGGTTCCACTTGCCGCCGTCGTCGCAACCCTGCTCGTGCGCAAACCCGGCGACCGGTTTTTCATGTCCTATCTGCTCGACGACTGGTCTGCGGCCTATGATCGTATCCACGGGCGCAACGAGAAGCTCAACCAGCGGCGCAAGGCTTTTGCGGAAGCCCTGAAGCAGAAGATCGAAGCCAGCAATGCCGATGAGGTCATCATCGTTGCGCATAGTCTTGGCACGGTTCCTGCAGTGGAGGCGCTTGCCGACCTGCAGCGTGTGCGTCCCAATCTTCTGGCAAAACAGCCCGTGTCGCTGCTCGCCATCGGCTCATGCCTGATGATGATCGCTCTCCATCCCAAGGCGAAATCATTGCGCGAGGACGTGCGCGTGGTGATCGAGGAAAGCCCGGTCCTGTGGTCGGAATTCCGTGTGCTGACCGACATTATCCACTTCTACGGCTCGGACCCGGCCAAGGTGCTGAAGCTAGAGACCACCAACCCGCCGCTTATCAACCGCATCCGCTTCAAGAACGTGCACAGCGAAAACCGCTACAAGCGGTCGAAGGGCAATTTCTTCCTGATGCATCTGCTTTACATGCGCGGGGCGGAGAAGAAGAATTTCTACGATTTCGGCATGTTCCTGCACGGCCCGTTCTTCTTCCGCGATCTGATGACCGAACACAAAGGAAAAGCCGCCCCTCTCGATGAAGAAGGACGGCTTCCGGTTCGGCATAGCGAAGCGGCTTGAACTGCTTAAGCCTCCGGCGGCTCCACGACGGCAATCGTCAGCCGGTGGCCGTCAGCGCAGGCTTCAGCGAGTTTTCGATTTCCAGCGTCACATCATAATGATTGACCACGCGACCTGACGGGCGGATATCCGCATCCGCCAGCTTGAAGCGGGCGCGCACGCGGGCGCCGGTCTTGACTGGCGACATGAAGCGCAGCTTGTCGAAGCCGTAATTGATGCCCATCGTAGCACCTTCCAGCATCGGAAGCGCTTCGTAAGCCAGCGTAGAGAGTAGCGACAGCGTCAGGAAGCCATGCGCGATGGTGCCGCCAAACGGCGTTTCCTTGGCGGCGCGTTCCGGGTCGACATGGATGAACTGATGATCGTCGGTCGCATCTGCGAACTGGTTGATCATTTCCTGCGTGACTTCGCGCCACTCGGAACATCCGACTTCCGTGCCGATTGCCTCGCGCAACTGGTCGAGCGTGATTGCGTCTTTCATTCGCTGGCTATTCCTGCTGATGTGATTTGCCTTGTGTTTAACCCATAAAACTCAGGCGGCAACCAGAATTTCCCGTGCTATATCATCCCAGTGCGAGAAAACCCTATGCGCACCCCTGCCCGTCAATTTTTCGGCGTGCCCGGTATAGGTATGTCCGCCGCCCGTATAGCCGAATGCCGTCATGCCTGCCGCGATAGCGCCTTCGACACCGAAGGGAGAATCCTCGATCACCACGCAACGCGCCGGATCGATGCCCATCTTGTCGGCTGCAAACAGGAACAGGTCTGGCGCTGGCTTGCCGCGCTTGACCATGCTGGACGAGTAAACGGCATCGCCGAAATAATGGCTGATGCCGGTCTTTTCCGGGCTGAATGCGATACGCTCCGGCTGCGACGACGATGCCACGCAACGCTTTTGCGGCAGATCGCGCAGGAAGTTGGCAATGCCGATGGTTGGCTGCAGAGCCTCCGCGAACAGGATTTTCGTCTCGGGCCAGAATTGGCTCGTAGCCTCCTCCGGCAGACGGTGCCCGGTCATGTCCTCGATCATCTTCATGATATCGGCCTGCTTCATACCGATGCCCTTGGCGACTGTTCCTTCCGGCAGCTTCATGCCGTGATTGGCATAGACCTGCTCGAAAGCCAGACAGGAAAGCGGCTCGCTATCGACAAGAACGCCGTCACAGTCGAAGATCACAAGATCGAAAGGGGATACGCTGCTCATTTTGGCTCCAGTGGCCCACTAAAGGGATGCATATTTTGTCGCGCAGTTTGGGGATGCGCGTCTGTCAGTGTTGATATAGAGACTGTTCATCCAATACGCATCTATAACAACATAAGCGTGACAAAATTACCGCGAAGAAGCGGCCTTGAAGTTTTGCGGAGAGTTTCATGACGACAAATGTGGCACTGGTAGGACTGGCGCGCGATCTCGCAGCGCGAGCGGAAACCGGCAAGCCGATCCGCATCGGTCTGATTGGCGCTGGCGAAATGGGCACCGACATCGTCACGCAGGTGGCGCGGATGCAGGGCATCGAAGTCGGCGCGCTCTCTGCCCGCAGACTACCCAACACTTTCAAAGCTGTCCGCACCGCCTATGGCGACGAGGAAAACGCGCGAGAAGCCCGCACAGAATCCGCAATGACCAGCGCCATCGAAAACGGCAAGATCGCCGTCACCGATGACAATGACCTGATCCTTTCCAATCCGCTGCTCGATGTCATCATCGATGCGACCGGCATTCCGGAAGTGGGTGCCGAGACCGGCATCAAGGCCATCCAGAATGGCAAGCATCTCGTCATGATGAACGTCGAGGCGGATGTCACAATCGGGCCCTACCTCAAGGCCGAGGCCGACAAGCAGGGCGTGATCTATTCCCTTGGCGCGGGCGACGAGCCGTCATCCTGCATGGAACTGATCGAGTTCGTTTCCGCCATGGGGCACAAGGTCGTGGCCGCTGGCAAGGGCAAGAACAATCCGCTCAATTTCGACGCGATCCCAGACGACTATCAGGAAGAAGCCGACCGCCGGAATATGAATGTCCGCCTGCTGGTGGAGTTCGTCGATGGTTCCAAAACGATGGTTGAAATGGCGGCCATCGCCAATGCAACCGGCCTTGTGCCGGATATTGCGGGCATGCATGGCCCCAAGGCAGCCATTAACGAGCTGAACCGCACTTTGATCCCGAAGGAAGACGGCGGTGTTCTGAACAAGACCGGCGTGGTCGATTATTCCATCGGGCGCGGCGTGTCGCCCGGTGTCTTCGTCATCGCCAAGATGGAACATCCGCGCCACGGTCGAACGTCTGGAAGACCTGAAGATGGGCAAAGGCCCCTACTTCACCTTCCATCGGCCTTTCCACCTCACCTCGCTGGAAGTGCCGCTCACCGTCGCTCGTGTCGTGCTGCACGGCAAGACCGATATGGTGCCGCTGCCAAAGCCTGTGGCGGAAGTCTGCGCCGTCGCCAAGAAGGACTTGCAGCCCGGCGATCATCTGGATGCCATCGGGCAATATTGCTACCGCTCGTGGATCATGACGACGCCTGAAGCGCGTGCGGCCAAGGCCATCCCCTGCGGCCTGCTCCAGAACGGCACGGTCATCGCGCCGATCAGGAAGGGCGAACTCATCACCTATGCCAATGCGGCACCGCAGCCGGGCTCCAAGATCGCCGAACTGCGCGCGTTGCAGGACAAGATGATCTACGGCTGAAGCCCGATCGAAAACTCAAACAAAAAGGCGGCTCGAAGCCGCCTTTTGTTTTCCAACCGGGCACTCCGGCCTTATGAGATTCGGGGAAATGGCGTGCCGAAAATGGTGAGGTTCGAGAACCGGAGCGGAGTGTACTTAACGTACATGAGCACCGGAAGCGCAGAACCGCGCCATTTGCAGGCCGCCAGAACCCGAATATCGAAGGCCTAGTGATCGAGGGCTTTCACAATACTCTCCACCATCTTCTTCGCATCGGCGAAGAGCATCATGGTGTTGTCGCGGAAGAACAGTTCGTTTTCCACGCCCGCATAGCCGGAGCCCATGCCGCGCTTGATGAACAGAACCGTGCCTGCCTTGTCGACATCAAGGATCGGCATGCCGAAGATCGGTGACTTCGGATCGGTCTTCGCCGCCGGATTGGTGACGTCGTTCGCGCCGATCACGAAAGCCACATCGGCCTGCGCGAATTCCGAATTGATGTCTTCCAGCTCGAACACTTCATCGTAAGGCACGTTGGCCTCGGCCAGAAGCACGTTCATATGGCCCGGCATACGACCGGCCACCGGATGGATGGCGTATTTGACTTCCACGCCTTCCGCCTTGAGCTTGTCGGCCATTTCCCGCAGCGCGTGCTGCGCCTGCGCCACCGCCATGCCGTAGCCCGGCACGATGATGACCTTGGAAGCGTTCTTCATGATGAAGGCCGCATCGTCGGCAGAACCCTGCTTGACCGGGCGCTGTTCGACCTCACCAGCCGGACCGCCGGACGTATCGCCGCCAAAGCCGCCGAGAATGACCGAGATGAACGAACGGTTCATGCCCTTACACATGATGTAGGACAGGATCGCGCCCGAAGAGCCGACCAGCGCGCCGGTGATGATCAGCGCCAGATTGCCAAGTGTGAAGCCGATGCCTGCCGCTGCCCAGCCCGAATAGGAATTGAGCATGGAGACCACGACCGGCATGTCTGCGCCGCCGATTGGCACGATGATCAGCACGCCGAACACCAGCGACAGAAGCACGATCAGCCAGAACACGAAATGGCTTTCGGTGTTCACCAGCACAACGACCAGCAACACGATGGCTGCGGCCAGAGCGGCGTTGATGACATGACGTCCCGGCAGCATGATCGGCTTGCCCGACATGCGACCGTCGCTTGAGAAAGGCGATGATCGAGCCGGTGAAGGTGATTGCGCCGATGGCCACGCCCAGCGACATTTCGATCAGCGCCTGACCGTGGATCTGGCCCACTTCGCCGATACCGAAGGAATGCGGCGAGTAAATTGCGGCAGCGGCCACCAGAACGGCGGCAAGGCCGATCAGCGAGTGGAACGCGGCAACAAGCTGCGGCATGGCCGTCATGGCGATGCGGCGTGCAATGACGGCACCGATACCGCCACCGATGGCAATACCGATGACGATCAGGACCGGGCCGCCGAAGCTTGGACGCGCCAGCAGAAGCGTGGTGACGATGGAAATCGCCATACCGATCATGCCGTACATATTGCCCTGACGGCTGGTCGTCGGATGCGACAGGCCGCGCAGCGCCAGAATGAACAACACGCCGGAGACGAGATAAAGGAAGGCTGCGAGATTAACGCTCATAATGGTTCAGCCTCACTTTTTTTTTTTTTTCTTGTACATGGCGAGCATGCGCTGGGTGACCGGGAAGCCGCCAAAAATGTTGACGCTCGCTAGAATGAGCGCAATGAAACCGAAGCCGGTTGCCCAGCCCGAAAGCGAAAGGCCAACCGCCAGAAGCGCACCCACCACGATCACCGATGAAATGGCGTTGGTAACGGCCATCAACGGAGTGTGCAGCGCAGGCGTAACCGACCACACGACGTAATAGCCGACGAAAATCGCCAGAATGAAAATCGCAAAGCGGAACACGAACGGATCGATCGCGCCGCCCGATGCGGCATGCGCGGCAGCCGCCGCAGCATCGCCCAGACCACCGGCGTTTTTTCCGCGGCCTGACGCACGGCGTCCACAGCCTGATTAAGGCCCTCAAGGGCTTTGTCGAGATTTGTATCGGCCATTATGCCTCTCCTCCATCAACTGGAGACTTGGGGAAGACGTCGTCTTCGGCGCCTTTGCAGGTGCGTTTTTCGCAGGCTTGGCAGCTGCCTTCGGCGCCGCTGCCTTTGCTGCCGGTTTTTCCGCTTTCGGTTTCGGCGCGGCTTTTGGCTTGGCAGCCTTTTCAACAACAACCGGAGCCGGTGCTGTCTCAGCCTTGGCGAACGCCGGATGCAGGATCTTGCCCTGATGGGTCAGAAGCGTAGCCTTGACCAGCTCTTCTTCCGGGTCGATTTTCAGGACCTTGGCTTCCTTGTCGACCAGCGTTTCAACGAAGGCGATCAGGTTGCGTGCATAAAGCTGCGATGCGCTCGCGGCGATGCGGCCCGACACATTGAGGTGACCGACGATCCTGACACCGTTCACGTCAGCGATCTGACCCGCAACTGCGCCTTCGACATTGCCGCCGCGCTCGACCGCGAGATCGACCAGCACGGAACCCGGACGCATGGAAGCGACCATTTCCTTGGAAACCAGACGCGGCGCCAGACGCCCCGGAATGAGCGCCGTTGTGATGACGATATCCTGCTTGGCGATATGGTCGGCAACAAGTGCGGCCTGCTTCGCCTGATATTCCTTCGACATTTCCTTGGCGTAGCCGCCGGAAGTTTCCGCAGCCTTGAACTCTTCGTCCTCAACGGCGATGAACTTCGCGCCGAGCGAAGCGACCTGCTCCTTGGCGGCGGGGCGAACGTCGGTTGCCGTCACGACAGCACCGAGACGGCGCGCCGTTGCAATGGCCTGAAGACCGGCAACGCCCGCCCCCATAACGAACACCTTGGCGGCAGGCACGGTGCCCGCTGCCGTCATCATCATCGGCATGGCGCGGTCATAGACTTCCGCCGCATCGATCACCGCCTGATAACCGGCGAGATTGGCCTGCGACGACAAGACGTCCATCACCTGCGCACGGGTGATACGCGGCATGAACTCCATCGTGAAAGCCGAAATTCCGGCCTTGGCGAGTGCCGCCACGGCGTCTTCATGTCCGTAGGGATCAAGCATGGCGAAGAGCGCTGCGCCCGATTTATACCCTTTGAGTTCCGCGTCCGTCGGACGCCGCACCTTGAGCACCACATCCGCCGTTTTGGCATCCGCCACTGTGCCGATGCGGGCACCGGCTGCCGTAAACTCGGCATCGGGAATGCGCGATTTCTCGCCAGCGCCTTTTTCCACCACAACGTCGAAACCGAGCGCGATGAACTTCTTCACCGTCTCCGCCGACGCAGCAACGCGGGTCTCGCTGGGGTCACTCTCTTTCGGGATAAATAACGTCTGGGCCAAGCTGGTTTCCCTTTCGTGGCGTTCTTCCGGGGTTCCCCGGTCAGGCGGCATTACGGGCTTCCGGGAAGAAGCCCTTTTTAGAGCGCGTTTCGAACTGATTGAATCAGATCGAAACGCGCGCTCTATTATTTTTTTGTAACGCGCATCTGGTCCGAAAACCGTTTCACACTTTTCGGGATGCGCTCTAAAAATGAACTACAGACATGCATAAACCCTCGGCACGGTACCCCATGCCAAGGCATTCGATCAAATCGTGCGGGTTAATCCCGGTTCAGCACCAAAGCTGCATCGTGCGCCACCGGTTGGTCTCCATCCGGCAGCGAAAGGATGCGCTAGAGGATGAACCGGGCAGCGACACAAACTAGAATGAAAAGAACGGTCGCGGAGAAGAAACCACCAGCAAAAAGCCGAACGCCATGGCAATCATAAGGGCGACGAGCGCCACCGTGCCCCATTTAACCGGGCCCGTGAAACCGGCATAAGTTTTCTCATGCTCGGAATAATCCATCGGTGCGCCAAGTTCAGCCGGAGCCGTCGTATGATGTTCTGCCATTTTAGTTCCACCCATTCAGAATTTCCGCCCATACACCGTCATGTTAAGCGAAAATAACTGCAATCTTCAATGCGCGACCGAACAAACCGATGCTTTGACAGCAAGGCTTTTCGTCGCACTACCCCTCTCCGCAGAAGCGGTTCCGCAATCTTCGTAAAGCGAAACCACCCCTCTGGCTACATTTAATTGTTTAATATCCGGCGATGTTTTTAGATTCTCATACGCCGAGGCCAGTATATTTCGCCGTCGGCAAAATCGTCAGCGGCACGGAACTGCTGCGCATGTCACCAAACATCGCATGGCGTTCATGCGGCTGCGACTTGAAAAACGGAAAGCGCACCGCCACCGCATCGCGAATATTGCGGATAGGTGCGGAACCAAGCCCGACCCTGATTCCATAGCCTTCATGTTCGCGCGCATCGGCCATGACAGAGGTGCCGAATATGCGCTTATAGAACGCCATATGTTCCGGCTTCACCGAGGCAAGACATTGATCTGCCGCGAAAAATTCGGATGCCATCGCCGCTATGCGCAGCGTGATATAGGGAATGGCCGGATATTCGCTCAATAGCTCGGGATCGGCGGCAAAACGGGTCGGATCAACAAAATGCATGCCGCTATTGAGCAGCGGATCAAGAATATCCGGGAACAGTGCATAGCTCGTGCCGCGACGATGATCGGGCGTAATATGATGGATGCGCAGCGTGCTGACCAATTGCCCGTCCACATAGACGCCATAGACGAAGGCATGGCTATCGCGGTCGATATCATCAACGATAGACGGCACTTCCGCCTCATGCATGACATTGCGCGTCCGGTAGGAACGGTAACGCAGACGGCCGATTTCCTCGAGGTCCTCCGCATGGACGATGCGGCGATATTCCACCCGGTCGAGAAACTGCAACAGCTGTCGCGCGAAATTGGACAATGGCGGTTTATCGCCTGTAACAGCTGTATTCGTCATGCAATCGATTTTCCGCGCCCCACAAATCAGTGCGCAGAATATGCGCCTTTATCAGCGTGTAAAGATATAACTTTTTTGCGCTGCCTTTTTATTGCCCCACAAAAACACTCCTTCACCACAATTGGATTGTGCTTTTACACGTGACGAACGCGATAAAATGCAAAATGGCCCCGTAAACGGGCCTTCAAAGCGCGTTGGCGATAACCTGAAACGCATACATCGTTTCGTCCTTCATATCCTGCCCGTCGACATTGTAATTGGAATATGCCGAGGTCTTGGCAATGACGACACCTTTGGCAGGATTGACATAGATGAACTGCCCATAGATGCCAACGGCACTATAGTCGCCTTGCCAGTCAACCGGCGTCCACCACTGATAGCCATAACCGAACGGAATTTTGCCGAGCGCATCCTTGCGACCGGGCATCAGATAAGGCGCATCCGGCGTTACCGAATCGTGCACCCATTGCGCCGGTACAAGCTGCTCGCCCTTGAAGTTGCGACCCTCATTGAGATAGAGCAGGCCGAAACGCGCATAATCGCGAAGAACGGCGTTCATACCGGCCCCGGCAGCAGCTTCACCGGTGGGATCCACCGCCCAATAGACATCGGCTTCCGCTCCAAGCTTTGACCAGAGTTTGTCTTTCAAATAATCCTGAAAACGAACACCAGTCGCGCCTTCCAGAACCAGCCCGAGCACTTGCGTATCCGCCGACACATAGTGGCTGAGCGTTCCCTGCGGGCGTTCATTTTTCAGATGTGCGGTGAAATTTGTGATCGAGCCAGTCAGAAGCTCGACAGCATACCGAACGATATCGGAATTGAGGTCGCCATAGTTCTCGTTAAATCCGATACCCGACGCCATCTGCAGCACGTTCTTGACCGTAACGCCCTTCTATCCGCCCTCGGCCAGCACCGGCGAATAGCGGTCGACCGGCTGGTTGATATCGATCAGACCGTCCCGAACGGCATTGCCGACAAGGAAGGAAACGACAGATTTCGACATGGAGAATGCGATGCTCTGGGTGGCCTCGGTATTGCCGTGATCATATTCCTCGTGGACGATCACGCCGTCTTTCAGAACAATGAAACCGGTCGTGCCGCCGCGCTTCAGCCAGTCGGAAATCTTGCGGGTCTCACCCTTGTAGACAAAAGTCTCCGGCAAGGGCCGCTCGTCTTTCGCCAACTGGCTGACTTCGCCCTCATGCGGGATGCGCACCGATGGATAGCGCCTGTAAACATTGCGGAAGTTTTCAAAAATTTCCGGCCCCTTGAACATCCGGGCATATTGATAGACCGCCCAGCTTTCGTGGATTTTCTTCCAGAAGACCGCAGTACCAACACCGGCAAGAACAACAAGCCCGATCAGTCCATATAAAGCATAGCGAAAAAATCGTTTCATCGCCTCCCCTTTAAATATTCAAATTGAATTTGATAGACATCTTATAAGCAAATAACGAAATACTTATATACATCCTCCTAAGACATTAAGAGCGATACGTGCATCTCAAAAATCCCAATTATTATATTTATATTCAAATTCCTGTGATTTACACGAGAAGTGGCAACGACATTAAGCGTCGTAGATGAGACATGCCAAACACTTCGCAGTACTTTGAAAAACCGCGAGAAGCTCGTCCAACACAAACAGTTAAATCTGAAATAATCAGGCGACGGTTCGCCCGCCGTCGCGGCGCGCTGCGGCTTTCGTGGTCATAGCGCTGATCGCTTCCACAGGCACAGGCATACCGAGAAGATAGCCCTGTACGAGATCGGCACCCGCCGCCACACGGATCAGCGCAAGCTGTTCCTCTGTTTCGACACCTTCGACTGTCACGCCCAGCCCAAGCTCGTGCGAAAGCTGGGTAACGCCGCGAAGCAGCATGAGCGAGCGCCGGTCAGTGGTGATGTCGCGCACGAAGGAACGGTCGACCTTCACCTTGGTCAATGGCAAGGTGTTGAGATAGCTGAGACTGGAATAGCCGGTGCCGAAATCATCCAGCGCGATATTGATCCCGGCGTTCTTGAGCCGCTGCAACACCATCGAAGTCTTGTTGCGGTCCGAGATGATGGCGCTTTCCGTCACTTCCACCTCAAGGCGGTGAGCCGGAAGGCCTGATTTCTGCAAGGCATTGGCGATGTCGCGGGCGATGTCATTGCTTTTCAGATCGATGGCCGAAAGATTGACCGAAACGCCGATGCGGTCGCCCCATGACAGACAGTCGGCACAGGCCTGCGCCAGCATGAAGCGGGTAATGTCGGTGATGATGCCCATTTCTTCCGCAAGCGGAATGAATTCCGCAGGCGGCACAAAAGCCAAGCTGCGGATGCTCCCAGCGCGCCAGCGCTTCACACGCAACAACGCGCAGGGACTGCGCGCTGACGATGGGCTGATAGACGACCTTGATCTCGCCATGCTCGATGGCAAGCCGCAAATCGGCTTTGAGTTTCTGGCGCCCGCGATATTTGGTGTCCATCGCATCGATGAAGATCGACCGGGGCTTGTCTTCCATGCTTTTGGCTTCGTAGAGTGCCAGATCGGCGCTGATATGCATGCTGCCGACATCGCATCTTCCGATATCCTCGATCGCGATGCCCGCGCTGATATCGATATGCACCTGATCGCCGTCGAGATCGTAGACTCCGGTCACGACGGTCATGATATGATCCATCACGCCTGCAACGTCGGCCTCGCTGCGCAGATTGAAGACGAACACCACGAATTCGTCGCCGCCGAAGCGTGACGCGACGAAACGCTGCGGATCGAGCGAGTTCAGCCGCTCTGCAAACAGGCGCAGCAATACGTCACCGGTATGATGCCCCAACGTATCGTTGACATGCTTGAAATGATTGATGTCAATGACGATAAGCGCAGCCTGCGTGCCTGCTTGCTGGTGGGAACGCATGGATCGCACCGGGGTTTCGAAATAATTGCGGTTCGGCAGGCCTGTCAGGCCGTCATAACGCGCCATATGCTGAATGCGCGCTTCCGCTTCCACGCGCTGCGTCACATCCTCGAACATCAGGACGGCCCCTCATTGAGGGTCTGATTGCCGATACATTCGATATAACGCTGGTTCGAAAGCTGGAAAATATCGCGCGTGCGCTTGCCCAGCAGAAGATCCTGCATGCGCACATGCACGCTTTTCAGGTCGTTTTGCGGAAACAGTCCCTTCTTCGCGCAATAGCGCAGCAGGACATCGAGCTTGCGGCCATGCAGCTTGGTGTGTTCGGCGATCTGCAACATCGCCTTGGCCTTATTGTTGATGACCGCAATGCGCTGCTGGCTGTCGAACATCAGCAAGCCCTGCGGCATGTTGTTGAGCGCCGCATCGAAACGCCCGGCCACAATGGACAGGCGTCGCTTGCCCATGACTGCAGCGAAGAGAAACTCGCGCAGACCGTTTGCCATCTGGATGTTGGACAGGAAGTACGGGATCAGCAGCAGGCCAATGATGACGTGAAACGGCGTTCCCGCCAGAATAAGCCCGGCCAGAACCGGAATCAGCGTGCAGGCCGACATCAGAACAACGGCTTTCGCCGATGCATAATTGCGGCCCACAATGGAAACGACCGAAGCAAGCAGCACGGTCAGGCTGGCAAGTTCGGCAAAGGAATCCCTGAGCACATAGCTTGAGAAGAAACACAACATGCCGAGCGTCAGGCAGACGGCGGATGCGCCGATCAGATAGCGTGTTTCCCAGCGGTCGAGATCGGCATGGGACAGCGACTGCTGTTTTGCCCGGTCGAACTTGTGCATGTCGAAGATGCGACCAACAGCAATGATGGCGAACACACCGCCAAAAACCAGATAGCGCCAGTCATCAGTTTTCACATAGATGACGACACAGGCTACAACGTGCGCGAGCAAGCCAAACCAGAGCGTGGTACGATTACCATACAGCGCTCTGAGAAAAGATAGCCGCACATCTGCAGGTATCTCAGGTTTACGGCTTTTGCCACATATCGATGCATTCATCCCTTATACGGGGAGGCAATATCGCACTAATGACTTAAAAATATCTTTCGGGATATTAAACCACAAGCTGTCACGACAACCACCATAAGATGTATTCAGATATTTTTAAGGAAAACCACAGACGCACAACCCTCAACGGGCAATCACAACCATCGGCATACATGTTTTAGTCGTCCTAATATTACTGAAATGGCTAAAATGGGAGAACAGGGACAGGTTAGTTTCCGCATTCCCGAGAATTAATCCAGATTAGTCGATGTGGATATTCTACCGCCAGACCCCCGTCCGTTAGAGAAAAAACCTGCCATACAAGTCACGACGCGGGAAATAACCGCTAAAGAAACTTCCAACCTTGTCAGAGCTGATGACCGCCATCCACGGTAATGACGGAACCCGTCATATAGCGACTGGCATCGGAAGCCAGCATCAGCACAACCCCGTCCAGATCCTCAGGCTCGCCGAGGCGCCGCATCGGGTTCCGCCCTTTGAAGTAGCCCCCGGCAGGGCCTTGCAGCTGATCTTCATTGATTCGCGTTGGAAACCATCCGGGGAAATCGCGTTGACGCGAATATCGTGCGCGGCCCATTCCAGCGCCAGCGCCCGCGTCATCTGCGTCACGCAGGCCTTGGACATGGAATAGGCGGCGGCACCCTTCTGCGGACGCTCGCCCAGAATGCTGGTCGTATTGACGATGGAGCCGCCCTCGCCGCGCTCGATCATGCGGCGCGCTGCTTCCTGCGCCACGAAAAAGGCGCCTGCGACATTGACCTCGAATATATGCTCCAGCATATCGCGCGTCGTGTCGAGCGCGCGTGCCATATGCGCGACACCGGCATTGTTGAAGAGCGTCGTTATCGGTCCGAAGCGTTCTTCCGCTTCATCAAAAGCACGCACGATTTCATCCGGATGGGTTACATCCGCCATGATTTCCAGCACTTCGCCGCCCGATGGGCAAATGCTTTCGCCTGCATGGGTGCGCGAGATCGAAATCACGCGCGCACCGTGCCCCGCCAGCACATGAACCATGCGCAGGCCCAACCCCGAAGACCCTCCCGTCACGGCAATAACCTTGCCCCTGACGGAGAAAAGCTGATCGTCAGTCATTCATCCCCTCAACTGCCAATCCCTCTTTATACCTTCCTAGAATATAGAGATCGGCATTTGAACCATCTTCGACCGTAAAAATCGGTTCAAATCAACACAATACACAGAAGGCACGACGAAAGACCTATGGCGCAGCCGAAAGACGACACCTGTTCGTGATTGCGCGACCCATTGCGGAGAAGTAAGGAACAGAGCAGATAAGAGCATAATCCGACTGGTGGATACGAACATTATGCCCAAGACTTCTCGCCCTCTCGTTGCCGTACCGACCGATGTAAAGCCATTTGAAAACTACACCGCACGCAGCACCCCAGCAATATCTGGCAGCCGCCATCGACGTCGCAGGTGTAACGCCGCTTCTGGTGCCAAGTTTTGGCGACAAGATGGATCTCGATGCCATTCTGGATGCGGTGGACGGCGTTCTCGTCACAGGCTCCAAATCCAACGTCAATCCGGCGCTTTATGGCGTCGAACCGAGCGCCGCGTTCGAGCCCTATGACAATGCCCGCGATGCGACATCGCTGCCACTCATCCGCGCAGCCATCGAAAAAGGTGTTCCGGTGCTGGCCATCTGCCGCGGCATACAGGAGCTGAACGTCGCACTGGGCGGCACGCTCGCCACCGAAATTCAGGAAATGGAAGGCCGGATGGACCACCGCGCCCCGGAATCCGAAAGCCGGGCCGAGCGCTTCGCCATCCAGCACCCGATCAAGCTCAACCCGAACTCATGCCTTGCGGAAATCCTCAAAGAAGAAAGCGTGCGCGTGAACTCCGTTCACCGTCAGGCCATCGACAAGCTTGCACCGCAGCTTGAAGTCGAGGCGGTGGCCGAAGACGGTACGGTTGAAGCCGTCTCCGTGAGGAATGCGAAGGGATTTGTCGTCGGCGTGCAGTGGCACCCGGAATATTGGGCGCATTCCGATGCTCCGTCGCGCAAGATATTCGAGGCGTTCGGAGAGGCTGTGCGTCAACATCGGGCAGTAGGACAGTAAGGGTAAAAGTTCGTTGCGGTCATGCGCAATCAAAACATATTCCCCTACTCCCCTGACAGACTGCTTCAGCCTTGCACATGCACCGTTTCCGGCACCGGCGTGATCGCCTTGCCGGTGTCGAACCATGCAATGAGATTGTCGATCACCAGATCCGCCATGGCCTGACGGGTCTTTTGCGATGCGGATGCGATATGCGGCAGCAAAACCGTGTTGGGCGCATCAAGCAGGCCTTGTGGTACTGACGGTTCGTTCGCGAAAACGTCCAGACCTGCAGCAGCGATGGTGCCATCGTTCAGCGCTGCGGCCAGCGCATCTTCATCAACCAGCGAACCGCGCCCGACATTGATCAGCACACCGTCCGGACCGAGCGCCTTCAGCACTTCGGCATTGACTGCCTTCGCGGTTTCCGCGCCGCCCGGTGCGACCAGAATAAGTGTGTCCACCGCCTTGGCCAGCTCGAGCAGGGTCGGATAATAATCGTAGGCGACGCCTTCAGCCTTGCGACGATTGTGATAGGAAACCGGCAGTCCGAAAGCTTCGACACGATGGGCGACCGCCTTGCCGATGCGGCCAAGGCCGAAAATGCCGACCTTGCGCCCACGCAAGGACAGCTTCGACAGCGGATAGCGGCCTTCCTTCACCCAATTGCCTGCACGCAGGAATTCCTGCGACTTCGACAATTCCCGCACCGTATCAATCAGAAGGCCAAGCGCCGTATCGGCTACTTCATCAGTCAGGACGTCAGGCGTATTGGTGACCATGACATTTTTCGCACCGGCATGTTTTGCATCGACCGCATCGTAACCGACGCCAAAATTGCCGATTATTTTCAGATTGGGCAATGCATCGATCAGCGCCGCATCGACGGTGGACATGCTGGCAATACAATATATGTCGCCTGCCCAGTCGGCATCGACCAGCGCCGCGTCACCGCGTGGTATGCGGCGCACCGAAAACTCACCGGACAGACGCTCGACGGCATAATCGTTGAAGTTTCCGAGCACCAGAACGGTTGCGTCGCGCTTGGTCATGACAATATTCCTCTGGATTCCTCTGGACAGCATGTCGCAGTTCGTGAGGGACCGGCGACCGGTCAACCCAAAGGCTGTAACCGGAGCCGGAGCGGGGAAATCAGCCGTGTTTCGGCGGATGTCGATTGCCGGATATGCAGTTCCGGCTTGATAAGTTCCTGCATCGAAGAAACCTCGACGCCGTTGAGCTGGTCCAGCAGTGCGCGAGCGGCACGGCGTCCCACTTCACGCTGTCCGTTCCAGACGGTCGTCAGCGCTGGCGTTGCGATCGCCGCTTCCTCGAGATCGTCATAGCCGGTCACGGAAATGTCCTCGCCCGGCACCAGCCCGGCGCGAGCAATGCCGTTCATCAGGCCGATGGCGGTCAGATCGTTCCAGCAGACCGCAGCCGTCGGTTTGTCTTTCAGCGCCAGAAATTGCGGCGCGACTTCAAAGCCGCCCTGCTTCGTGCGCGGCCCGGCAATGCGCCAGTCGGGGCGAACTTCGAGCCCGGCCTTTTCCATGGCCTGCACATAGCCGCGATAACGGTCACGGCCCGTCGAGGTCTGGTCCGTACCGCCGATCATCGCGATGCGCGTATGACCGAGTGAAATAAGGTGATTGGTGGCAAGGCCGATACCATAGGCGTCGTCACCCCGGAAAACCGGCGCATGAACACCCTCGACGCTACGCGCGATCAGCACGACCGGCAGGCCGTTATCTTCCGCAAGCTGGATGTCTTCCGGCGGCGTGCCGATGGCAGGCGACATGATGACCCCATCCGCGCCGAGCTGCAAAAGCGTATCCATGAAGGTGCGCTGCTTTTCGAGCTGATCGTAATGGTTGGACAGGATGAAGGTCTGCCGCGACCGGTCCAGTTCCGTTTCGATGGATTTGAGAATTTCCGCGAAGAACGGATTCATGATGTCATGCACCACGACGCCGACAATGCCGGAGCGTGAGGTGCGCAGGCTCGCAGCGCGACGGTTATAGATATAACCGATGGCGCGGGCATGTTCCTTGATCTTCTCGCGAGTCTGGTCGGCAACGAGGGGACTGTCGCGCAAAGCGAGCGAAACTGTGGCTGTCGAAACACCAAGCGCATCAGCGATGGTCGATAGCTTTATTTTCTGGGCCAAGTCGCCTCCCCAAAATGGTCCGTGCCGCAGTCGGAGACGCGGCCGCAACCTGACAAGGTGAGACGCGACCGTTCGTCTTGCGAACGGTTATGCCATTGCAAACCTTGAATTGGAAGCATTTTCGATAGCACGCATCTTGAAAAGTGTTTCACGGTTTCCCGCCAAGATGCGCGTCAAAACAAATAGTTAGAGCTTGATAAGCGACAGGCCTATTCCACGTCGTCCTCTTCAAGCACCTCCGTTTCAGGCTCATCGGGAATGCGCGTGACACGCGAAGCGCAAGATTGCTCTCCATCCGGCTCAGCATCTTGAGGAAGGTCTTGCGATCTTTCTTGTCGAGCCCCTTCAGCATGTCCTTTTCAGTCTTGCGAATGGATTTCTCGATCGCCTTGATGGTCTCGAGACCGGTCTGCGTCAGATAGACATGCGACTGGCGCTGATCGGTCTCCGAGGCGCGCTTTGCAACAAACCCCTGCCCCTGCAGACGCGCAATGGTTTTGGTGATGGTCGGCGGACGCACACCCAGCCGCTGTGCAAGCACGCCCGGCGTCAGTCCGTCTTCCGCAGCCAGCTGCAGCATGACTGCATCCTGCCCTGCATAGAGCCCCTGTTCCAGAAGCCGCGTGGCCAGCACCGTCCGCGACAGTCTTGCCACGGATTGCAGCCGGTAAAGTACAACCGCCTTATTGTCCTTGCTCATCGCCACCTCGCCCTTGTTGGCACTTTGATGCGCATCCCGAAAAGCATCCAACGGTTTTCGGACAAGATACGCTGTTCAAAATAAACCAGTTGCTGTCGCCTGATCGATAGTCCCATCCATCCATATATCGTAAAATATTGTCCGACTTATGAAACAACAAGGCCCGGTTGCTGTCATGGCTAACGGACGTTACGCTCTGGGGCTCCATGAAATGAAAAAAGCGAGGAAAACATGACCGATCTGCGCGATCAAAACAGCGACATGATTGTCGTTCTGCCCCTTGGCGCTCACGAACAGCATGGGCCTCATTTGCCGTTTGAAACGGATACGATCATCGCCGAAGGCATTGTCGCGCGTGTCAGCGATGCGCTGCCTGCCGAGCTGAATGTCAATTTCCTGCCTGCACAGCCGGTCGGCTATTCCATCGAACACATGGACACCGAGGGAACCCAGAGCCTCGCCTTCGCCGAGGCCGTGAACCAGTGGATCGGCATTGGTGAAAACCTTCACGCTGGCGGCATTCGCAAACTGGTCATGCTGAACGCACATGGCGGAAATTCGCCATTGATGACAATTGTCGCAACCGAACTACGCACGCGGCTCGACATGCTGGCGGTCGCCACAAGCTGGACCCGCTTCGGCCTGCCGGAGGGCCTGATTACGCCGGAGGAAAAAGCGCTCGATATTCATGGCGGTTTCATCGAGACATCGGTGATGCTGGCGCTGCGCCCCGATCTGGTGGACATGTCGAAGGCACGCAATTTCTCCAACGCCCAGTCACGTTACGCCGAGGAATTCAAGTTCCTGCGCGCCTATGGCCCTCATGCCTTCGGCTGGAAGATGCACGATCTCAACCCGGAAGGGGTTGCTGGCAACGCTGCTACCGCAACGGCAGAAGCCGGGGAAAAGCTGATCACCAACGCGGTGACGGGCTTTATCGAACTGCTGCGCGATGTCGACAGGTTCGATCTCGCCCGGTTCGAATTGCAACGTCTCGCCAATCAGGCAGGTTAGATACTGCAAGGCCCGTGTTCCAACTGGCGTGAATGTGATTAGGCGAATGTAATATTATAGCATTGCATATGGCATTCACGCTGCCCTTCCCTTATATGAATTGTCCTATCCGAGGTTTCGGTGCTGTGCCGCTCGCGCTGGCCGCGCACTGGCCATCCCGGACCACGATTTCAAAAGGCCACAACTTCAAGAGGCATAACCATGAGCCGGGCTGAAGCCCAAACCGAAGCTCCGTCTGAAACCAAGACGACCACTGAAGCTGGCCGCATTCCCGTGACCGTTCTGACCGGTTATCTGGGTTCGGGAAAGACCACTCTTCTCAACCGTATCCTGACCGAAAATCACGGCAAGCGTTACGCCGTGATCGTCAATGAATTCGGCGAGATCGGCATCGACAACGACCTGATCGTCGAGTCGGACGAAGAAATCTATGAAATGAACAATGGCTGCATCTGCTGCACCGTGCGTGGCGACCTGATCCGCGTGGTGGAAGGACTGATGCGCCGTCCGGGTCGTTTCGACGCCATCGTTGTGGAAACGACCGGCCTTGCCGATCCGGTTCCGGTGGCGCAGACCTTCTTCATGGATGATGACGTACGCGCCAAGACCGGCCTTGATGCCGTTGTCGCCCTTGTCGATGCCAAGCACCTGCCGCTGCGCCTGAAGGACAGCCGCGAGGCGGAAGACCAAATCGCCTTTGCCGATGTCGTGCTCATCAACAAGACCGACCTCGTGACACCACAGGAGCTGGCGGCCATCGAGGCGACCGTTCGCGCCATCAATCCGCATGCCATCATCCACCGCACCGAGCGCGCCTCCATTCCGCTCGACCGCGTGCTGGATCGCGGCGCCTTCGACCTGAAGCGCGTTCTGGACAACGATCCGCACTTTCTCGACCATGATCATCCCGATCACGTATGCGGACCGGATTGCGACCATGATCATGACCATCATGATCATGCGCATGATCACGATCATCATGACCACCATCACGACCATGACCATGTGTGCGGTCCCGACTGCGATCATGACCATCACCACGATCACGCCTCGCCGATCCATGATGTGACGGTGAAGTCAGTATCGCTCAGGGCTGGTGAAATCGACCCGGCGAAATTCTTCCCGTGGATTCAGAACATCACCCAGACGCAAGGCCCGAACATTCTGCGCCTCAAGGGCATCATCGCCTTCAAGGACGATCCGGACCGCTATGTGGTGCAGGGCGTGCACATGATCATCGAAGGTGACCACCAGCGTGCACGGAAGGAAGACGAAAAGCGTGAAAGCCGCCTCGTCTTCATCGGACGTGAACTCGACCCCGCCGCCCTGAAGGCCGGCTTCGAAAACAGTCAGGCCCGATAAAGTGCTTCCGGTTCTGTTCGAACCGGGAAATGCTCTATCTGTCCATTTTTATGCATTTCCAGTAGAACTGCGCCAAGCATTTGCTGGAAATGCTTTTATCAATAGAACAATACCGGAAGCCGATGCCTACAGTAGCTCCGCTCGACCTTGAAGGTCATTGTCTTTATGCGCGCTTTGTCGGCGGCATTCCCTTCTTCGCAATGGCCGATGGCTCGATCCATCAGCTCAACAACGGCAGCAAGACATCGGCAGCCCATGACGGACTGTTGAGCGCGACCGTTTCCGTTGACGGAAAGTCGCTCATCACCGGCGGCGAAGACGGTCGCGTGTGCCGTACCGACGCCGATGGGACGGTAACTGAACTTGCGAAGATCCCGCGCAAATGGATGACCGCCGTGGCAGCAGGCCCCGGCGGAACTGTCGGTTTTGCATCGGGTCGCACCGCCCGGGTGCGCACGTCTGACGGCAAGGTGCAGGAATTTGCGCAGGAACGCAGCGTCGAAGGCATTGCCTTTGCGCCGAAGGGCCAGCGGCTGGCGATTGCCCGCTATAATGGTGCAACCCTGATCTGGACCGGAACGGCGGCGAAGCCTGTTGAACTGGAATGGAAAGGCGCACATATCGGCGCAATCTTTTCACCCGATGGTCGCTTCCTCATCACCTCGATGCAGGAAAATGCCCTGCATGGCTGGCGTCTCGAAGATACGAAGCACATGCGCATGACCGGCTATCCGGCCAAGGTGAAAGACTGGTCGTGGAGCGCCAAGGCCAAGTGGCTGGCCACCTCCGGCGCCCCGGCAGCAATCGTCTGGCCTTTTGCGGGCAAGGACGGCCCGATGGGCAAGGCTCCTCTGGAACTCGGTCTTCGTGGCGATAGCATGGTGACATCCGTTGCCTGCCATCCGGTCGAGGACATTGCAGCCATCGGCTATAATGACGGCATGATCCCGGGTTGCTCGTTTCGCCGACAGCAAGGAAGTTCTGCTGCGCCGCCCCGGCAAGGGCGCAATCACCAGCATGGGCTGGGATGAACAGGGCCAACGCCTCGTCTTCGGCTCCGAGGCCGGGGATTGCGGTGTGGTTTCGATAGCGGATTAGAGCGCCGATCTGATTCAATCAGATCGAAACGCACTCTAATTCCTGAACAGAAGCCGCAGGTCGCGGGGAAACAGTCCAATGGACTGATTCCCCGATTCATCTACACAAGCAGACTGCTTGCAGATCCTCAGACCTGACCGTTTCGTTTGGCGCGAGCCATACCGAAAAAGACCCGAAATCACCAGCGCAACACCGACGCCCATCACCCCATAACCCAATGCATTCGACGTTATGTCGGTCTGATTGGCAGAGGCAATGGCTGCGGCAGCTTCCGACGCGCCAGAGCCGCCAGCCCCGGCCTCCATCATCGCGACCATGCCGGGCTCGTTGCATTTCGGCAGCAACGACGATTTGGCATCGGCATTGTCACCATAAATATTCTGGATGATTTGTTCGCAGCGCTGTTGATCCGCGCTGGAAACAGACGAACCACTGGCTTGGTAATAAAACCCGCCTGCCACAAGAGCCGCACCAATTACGGCCATCAGGACAGAAGAACCTTTAGCACTTCTTAGAATCATACGATTTCCTTATTTAGAGCGTTTCCGTTTTTCTCTGAATCGAATGCGCTTCCCAAATCAGTTTTGTTCTGATTCACTGATGCTGGCTGGATGGAGGCCAGCGTTGGATGACCGCACCGATATCGAATGATCTTCGAGAGCGCGTTATTGCCGCCGTGCTGAGTGGCGAAAGCGTTCGTTCAGTGGCGACGCGGTTTGAAATTGCCGCATCTTCAGTCGTAAAATGGTCCCAGCGCCATCGTGCGACCGGATCGGTTCATCCCGGCAAGATGGGCGGCCACCGCAAGCGGATACTCGAACCGCATCGTGATATCATTGTGCAACGGCTCGCCGAGAACCCACACCTGACACTCCATGGCCTGAAGGCGGCGTTGACCGAGCGGGGTATTTCCGTCTCGCACAATACGATCTGGGAATTCATTCGCAGTGAAGGGCTGCTTCAAAAAAAAAACACTATTCGCCCTTGAGCAAGCTCGTGCCGACGTCGCTCGCAAAAGACAGCGCTGGAAGACCCTGCAAAATCACCTTGATCCCGAACGGCTGGTCTTCATTGATGAGACCGGATCAAGACCAACATGTCGCCGATCAGAGGCTGGGGTCCAAAAGGCAAGCGACTGCGGGCATTTGCACCGCATGGCCACTGGCGCACGCTGACATTCCCGGGCGCTTTGAGAAACGATCAGCTTACAGCACCCTGTGTCTTCGACGGACCGATGAACGGCCAGTGTTTCCGCGCCTATGTCGAGCAGCAGTTGGTCCCGGTGCTCGCCGGGCGACATTGTCGTCATGGACAATCTCGGCAGCCATAAGTCGGCAACCATCCGTCAATTGATCAAAGCCGCCGGTGCGCGCCTCTGGTTCCTGCCACCCTATTCGCCGGACCTCAATCCGATCGAACAAGCCTTTTCCAAGATCAAGCATTGGATGAGAAATGCACAAAAGCGCACCATCGAAGACACATGGCGTCATATCGGCAGGCTGGTCGAAACCATCCAGCCCGCCGAATGCCAAAACTATTTGGAAAACGCCGGATATGGTTCCGTTAAAAGGTGAAACGCTCTAAATCTAGAGTTGCTAATAGACCATACCAACACCGGACCAACAATCGTAATCGATCTTCAGCGGTTTTATCCTGTTCATGCAGGAGGAAGAGAATTTCAGTATGCTTTCACGTCGTTCTATTGTCCTCGGCGGAGTATCGGCAGTCTTCTCGACAAATCTGCTCGTTGAAAAGACTTTCGCAACCGCCCCTGCGGCTGAGGTCGAACCGTGGGCGCAAAAGCTGATTGCGGCAGCGGAAAGCCGGTGGGAACGACGGCTCACTATGACCCCCCTCCTATACGCAGCTGAAATATCCCGGCGGGGACGTTCCTCTCGATCGAGGAGTCTGCACCGATGTCATCATCCGCGCCTATCGGGGGGGTTGAATGCGGACCTGCAGGCCTTGGTCCACAACGATATGCGGAAAGCTTTCACGCAATATCCGAGAAACTGGGGCCTGAAGCGCCCCGACCCGAATATCGACCACCGTCGCGTGCCGAACCTTGCCGTATTTTTCAACAGGAGCAAAGCGGCCTTACCGGTTACAAAAGTTGCTGAGGATTATCGTCCCGGCGATCTCGTCGCGCAGATGCTTCCGGGAAACCTGCCGCATATAGCCATCGTTACACAGCGCTATAATGCCGAGGGCACACGTCTGTTGGTTGTTCACAATATTGGTGCGGGAACCCGGATTGAAGACCGGCTGTTTGAGTTTCCCATTACCGGTCACTTTCGCTACCGCGCAGATGCATGATCGCGAAGCCCGATCAGGGAAACTGACCGGGCTTCAATCAGGTCGATATTATTGTCCGCGTCTTGCAACTGCAGGCGCACCATCTGGTCCGAGCGATGCCACCCATTGAGTGATGGCGGCGATATCCTTTTCACCCAGCATATGATCCGCATCGATGGTGCGGGCATCGACGCGGGCGCCACCGGAGCGCAGAAGTGCGGAAAGCGCTGGCGCAAACGGTGAGTAGAGCTTGTCCTCTTCGCCTGTGATGGTCAGAACGCGCGCTTTGCTCAGATTGGCGACAGGGGCGTTATCCAGAACCGGCATCGAGCGCATCAGAATGGCGCGCTTCACCAGATCGGGGTGCAGCATCATGGTTGCAGCCAGAAGATTGGCGCCGTTCGAATAGCCCACGAAAGTTGCGTGGGTGAGGTCGAGGTCCTTGTCATCGGCCAGACGCGTCAAAAAGGTCACGAATGCATTGGCTTCGAGCTTCACGTCCTTCTGGTCGAACTTGACCGGCGAGATGCGCTTGTACCAGCGTGTACCGCCATCTTGCATCACGCGACCGCGAATGCCGAGCAGTGTGGCGCGCGGCCAGATCTTGGAAGCCAGCGGCACAAGGCTGGTTTCATTACCGCCCGAACCGTGCAGCAGGATCACCAGTTCATTCGAAGCATTTTCCGGTTTGTAGAAGCGATGAATGAACTGCTTGCTGCGCGAAAAATTCTGTTCCGGGGTCGTTTCCGTATCCATCTTCTTCTCGCGCATTGTCACGCCTTCACCCAGCTTGGGAGCGCCCTGCTCTTCTTTCATCGATGCAGCAATAGCGCTCAGAACCTTGCCCTGACCGTTCGTCGAAACGGGCTGTCCTTCGGCTAGAGCCGAGCCGGCCGCCACCGTGAATGCAGCTGCCGCCAAAGCGGCAATAAACATCTTCTTTACCATGATCTCAATATAGCCAATGAGACGTTAACGAAGGTTTGAAGGCAGCTCTTCCCGGGTGCGTCCCCACCCCTGCCGGCGATAATCACATGACCCGACACATCTCTCCGAAATCGCCCATGCTTTTGCAGGAAGCGCTTTCAGGATGCGCTAATGTAATGCCGTTAACAGCAGAGTTTTAGCGAGAATATGGCAGAATGCACGAAAAGTTACATTGTGTTACAATTCTGTTACGCCTTCACGCGATCTCAACAATGCGTGAACAACATCGTGTTCGCAAATTATCCATGCTTTTGACGCCTTTACGTGGGATCGTATCTGCAACAGCAGGCCAATCGTTTTGGAAGTGGGAGAGACTATGAGCAACTTCAAACCCGGGCGTTTTTCATCCGCCCGTCTCACTTATGATACGGTGACGCCCAAGAGCCTCTATCTGAACCGTCGCAACTTCATGGTCGGCGCGGGTGCGCTGGCCGCGGCTGGTGTTGCACCAACCGCCTTCGCCGAACCGCTCAAGGCGAAGGCTTCCGCCTATAAAGTCGATGAAAAGCTGACACCGCAGGATGCTGTCACGACCTACAATAATTTCTATGAATTCGGCACCGACAAGAGCGACCCTTCTGCCAATTCCGGCAGCTACAAGCCGCTGCCCCGGAAGCTGACCGTCGATGGCCTCGTGAAACAGCCGAAGGAATTCGACATTCAGGAACTGATTGCCGGGATGCCGCTTGAAGAACGCATCTATCGGATGCGCTGCGTCGAAGCATGGTCGATGGTCATTCCGTGGATCGGGTTTCCGCTCGCAAGCCTTCTGTCGCAGGTGGAGCCGCTTGGTTCCGCCAAATACATCGCCTTTACCGGCGTGGTGCGACCAGAAGAAATGCCGGGCCAGACCGGCCTCTTTCAGGTTCTCGACTGGCCCTATATCGAAGGCCTGCGTCTCGACGAAGCCAATCATCCGCTGACGATCCTTTCGGTCGGCCTTTACGGCGAGACATTGCCCATCGCGAACGGCGCGCCGATCCGGCTCGTGGTGCCCCGGAAATACGGTTTCAAGGGAATCAAGGCGATCACGAAGATCAGCTTTGTCGAAAAGCAGCCACCAACCTCATGGCAGCAGCAGGCCGCCAACGAATATGGCTTCTATGCCAATGTGAATCCGGAGGTCGATCATCCGCGCTGGAGCCGGGCGACCGAGCGGCGTATTGGCGAAGGCGGTTTTTGGGTTCGGGCCGCCGCCCCACCTTGCCGTTCAACGGTTATGGCGAGGAAGTCGCCTCGCTTTATGCGGGCATGGACCTGAAGGTGAATTACTGACATGGCAGCAGCGGCCCAGACAGGCAAAAAAAGAAGACAGCTCGTCCCGGTGAATGGAAGATCTGGCTGCTTTATGCGGTCGGTTTCGTTCCGGCAGTCTGGACGTTCTATCTGGGCGCAAGCGGCAACCTTGGTGCCGATCCGGTCAAGACTTTCGAACACACGCTTGGCCTGTGGGCTCTGCGCTTTCTCATTCTGACCCTCATGGTAACGCCGATCCGCGACCTGACAGGCATGGCTTTTCTGCGCTACCGTCGGACGCTCGGCCTGCTCGCCTTCTATTATGCGCTGATGCACTTCGCCACCTATATGGTGCTGGATCAGGGCCTGAACATTTCCGCCATCGTCACCGATATCCTGCGACGGCCTTTCATCACCATCGGCATGATCAGTCTGGTCCTGCTGGTGCCGCTGGCGCTGACCTCCAACAACTGGTCGATCCGCAAGCTCGGCCGCCGCTGGAACAGCCTGCACAAGCTGGTCTATGTCGCAATCGGTGGGGGCGCGATCCATTTCATCATGTCGGTGAAAAGCTGGCCCGCCGAACCGGTCATCTATGCCGGGATCGTCAGCGCACTGCTTCTATGGCGTCTGGTGCGTCCGCACGCCCGCAACCGCAAGCCTGTTTCCCGCCCGCGCGGCGAAGCAATGGCAGTAAAGAAATAAGCCCTGATACACCAATAACTTTCTACGGTTTCTAATGTAGAAACTTAAATTTACTATTCTAACCGTTACCCCATGACATAGGGATGCAAATTATGTCAGTATCCCGCCGATTTCCGCACACAGAATAATTCCCCGCAGCGGCAACCGACGAATACGGAATGCATATGTCATCTCTCCTGAAATCGGCTCCCGTCCGCATCGCAGGCAAGTTCGTCTTCATTTTATTCGTCCTTATCTTTTGCGATATGGGCCAGCTTTGCCATGTGGTTCCAGTTGCCCTTCGGCGATGCCATGCGCGGATCGATCATCGCCGTCTGGCTTCTGATCACTCTGGGCGTGATTGCAGGCGAAAGACATTACAGCTGCTGGCGCAGGCGACTGGTCTTCTGCCTTCTGGCGCTGGTGATGCTGGGGGCATGGTCCACAGTCCGCCCATCCCTCAACCGCATATGGGTGCCCGACGTCGCCCGCACGGTGACGGGAAAAATCAATGGCGACATCGTCACCCTTTCCAATGTCCGCGATTTCACCCGGCGAACGACAGAAGATTTTACGCCCAACTGGAAAGAGGAAACCTACGACCTCAGCAAAATTGCGACGGTGGACGTTTATCTGTCCTATTGGTCGGGCCCGGCAATCGCCCATACGCTTCTGTCATTCGGCTTCGAGGATGGCCGTCATGTGGTCTTTTCCGGCGAAATCCGCCGCGAACACCATGAAGTCTATTCGCCCATCGCCGGTTTCTTCCGCAAATATGAGCTGGCGATGATTGCCGCCGAAGAGCAGGACATCATTTATCTGCGCACCAATGTCCGCAAGGAAAACGTCTATCGCTACCGCGTGAAGCTGCCGCCGGTGGGCGCGCGCGAACTTTTCCTGTCCTATGTCGAGCTTGGCAAATGAGCTGGCAGAGCAGCCGAAATTCTATAATACGCTGACCGCGAACTGCACCACGATCATCTTCCACATGGCGCGGGTGCTGGACCCGACCTTCCCGTTCGACTACCGCATCCTCCTGTCAGGCTACCTGCCCGGTTATCTGTACGATCACGGCTGGATCGAGAATGGCGGCACGCTGGAGGAAGCGCGCCAACGCGCGTCAATCGACGCAAGAGCGCTCGCGGGTGGACGCGACGGCTTTTCGCAACGTATCCGCGAATAAAAACCCGCCGAAACCGAAGCTTCGACGGGGTTCGCATCGATTTGAAGAAATTACACCGCAGCGGTGATGATGACTTCAACCTTGTAGTCTGGCGTTGCCAACGCTGCTTCGCCGGTGGCGCGGGCAGGCGTGTGAGCCGGATCGACCCATGCATCCCAGACAGCGTTCATTTCGCCAAAATCCTTCATATCGGCGAGCCAGATGATGGCCTGAAGGATCTTGGTCTTGTCGGAGCCCACTTCCTTGAGAAGGCGGTCCACCTCGGCCAGAACGGCCTTGGTCTGTTCGGTAACGCTGGCGCCCGGATTTCCCACCTGACCGGCGAGATAAACAGTGTTGCCGTGAATTACGGCCCGGCTCATGCGCGGGCCGACTCCAATGCGACGGATGCTCATGGTGAACTCCTCTCAATAATGCTCTTCTGCGGGACCAGTCCCGCATGTGAAAATGTTGCGCATCCTTATTAAAGCCCTAGTCTGCTTTGGCAATGCCAATGCCGGTCCGAATGATGCAATTTCAGTAAAAGAACATTTCCAGCAAAAGTGCGAAGCGGTTTTGCGTGAGGATAATGCGACGAAACAAATACTTGGAGCAGTTCCAGCGACACCGCTCCAACTGGAACCGCTCCGAAGAGGAGGACAGCCATGTCGGAACCACTCGCCGAGATTTATCGCGACTATATTGCATGCCTGAACCGGCAGGACTGGGACGACCTCGGACTTTATGTGCACGAGGAGGCCATTCACAATGGCAGACCTTTGGGACTTGGCGGCTATCGCACGATGCTGGAACAGGATTTCGAGGCGATTCCCGACCTGCGCTTCAACATAGAATTGCTTGTCAGCGAGCCGCCCTATATTGCCAGCCGGCTTCAGTTCGACTGCACGCCGAAGGGGCTACTGTTCGGCCTCCCGGTCAACGGCAAACGGGTCCGGTTTGCAGAGAATGTCTTCTATGAATTCGAGAATACGCTCATAAGGAAAGTCTGGTCAGTCATCGATAAGGCAGCGATTGAAGCACAGCTGTGATCATATCAAGCATGTCTTTTCCCATCGTAGCGGGATCAGAAATCAGTCCAGTGGACTGATTTACCCGCGAAGGCGGCTCCCACTTTTTGGGAGACAAGCTTTAGCGCCCGTCACCATTGACTCTTTGCCCCCCCCCCCCTATAAGCCGCGTCACGTTCGCCCGCGCGGTTTTACGGATGGTTTTGTGCTGTCCGTCGCAAGGGACAAGAACCAGCTCCTGTTCAATAGAGCGTGATCCCGAAAAGTGGAAAACAGTTTTCGGACAAGATCGTGTTCAACGGAAAAACAGAATCAAGAAGGGCCGCACACCGCGGTATTAAATAAATGAAGCGCACTTACCAGCCATCCAAGATCGTCCGCAAGCGTCGTCACGGTTTCCGTGCACGCATGGCAACCACCGGCGGCCGCAAGGTTCTCACCGCTCGCCGTTCGCGCGGCCGTAAGCGGCTTTCCGCTTATCTTTTCCCGCGCTGCAGCGCGGTGAATAAAGAAATGAACAAGCCGAAACAAATACTCCGCCTTCGCAAGAGAGCGGAGTTTTTGGCTTTGAGGAATGGTGAAAAGCGACGTGGTCCACTGTTTCTTCTCGAAGTCCGCGAGCGGACCGAAGAAGAATCGCAAACCGCCAAAATCGGCGAAAAACCCCGTGCAGGTTTCACCGTAACGAAGAAAAACGGCAACGCCGTGATACGAAACCGCATCCGCCGCAGGCTGAGAGAAGCGGTTCGTTGTCACGCAGGGCGTGACATGGCGCCTTCGACCGACTATGTGATCGTAGCGCGCGAGCAAGCCCCTCACTGCGCCCTTTTCGCGACTGACCGAAGAACTCTCCCGCCGCATCAAGGCGAAGGGTGAACGGCGGGGCGATGGGAAACGCCGAACGGAAAGACCGGAATCAGGACCCGTCAATGGAAAATAATCGTAATTTCTTCATCACCATTGCCCTGTCCATCCTCGTGCTAACGCTGTGGCAAGTGTTTTATCTGGGTCCGAAAACGGAAGCCCAGCGGGAGCAGGCACGCATTGAGGAGCAGCAGCAGCAGAAACAACAGGCGACGCAACAACAGGCGCAAAGTGGCGACACGCCGCAGATGCCCGCCACGTCCGGAAATATTCCCGGCCATAGCGATGTTGCAGCCGCTGGCGGCACGCTGACCCGCGAGGCAGCCGTTGCCCAGACGCAGCGCGTCGAAATCGATACGCCTTCGCTGCGCGGTTCGATCAACCTGACCGGCGCGCGCCTCGATGATCTCTTCCTGAAGAGATATCACGAGACCGTCGATGATAATTCGCCTCAGATCGAACTGCTCGCACCCTCGGCGCTGAAGCAGGGCTATTTCGTCGAACTCGGCTTCACCGGCAACGACACGACCGGCCCGGTTCCGGGTCCGAACACGGTCTGGACCGTGGAAGGCAACAACAAGCTGACGCCATCCACGCCGGTCACGCTGACCTATACCAACGAGAAGAACATCACCTTCAAGCGCGTCATTTCGGTCGACGACGCCTATATGTTCGCTGTTGAAGACACGATCACCAACAATACCGGCGCGCCGATCTCGCTGGCCTCCTATGGCCGCGTGACCCGTTTCAACCAGCCGGAACATGCCAGCGCCACCTATGTGCTTCATGAAGGCCTGATCGGCGTCATGGGTCAGGACGGCCTGCAGGAAATCAAGTATTCCAAGGTCGAGGACGACAAGGACATCTCGTTCAAGGACGTGAGCGGTGGCTGGCTCGGCATCACCGACAAGTACTGGGCGGCAACGCTCGTTCCGCCGCAGGACGAAAAGTTCACCGGTCGCTTCTCGCATTTCACCAATGATCGCCCGCGCTACCAGACCGACTTCCTCGGCGCGCCGATGACCATTGCACCCGGCCGTGCACAGACGCTGAAGAACCACGTCTTCGCCGGTGCGAAAGTCGTTTCCAACATCAAGGCCTATGAAGAAAAGCTCGGTATCAAGCAGTTCGAACTGCTGATCGACTGGGGCTGGTTCTACTTCATCACCAAGCCGATGTTCTACCTCATCGACTGGATCTACAAGTTCTCGGGCAATTTCGGCGTCGCCATCCCGGTCGTCACCGTTCTCCTCAAGGGCCTGTTCTTCCCGCTTGCCAACAAGTCGTACAAGTCGATGGCACGCATGAAGCTGGTGCAGCCGAAGCTCACTGAAATTCGCGAGAAATATGCGGATGACAAGATGAAGCAGCAGCAGGAAATGATGCGGCTCTACAAGGAAGAGAAGATCAATCCTCTCGCCGGTTGCTGGCCGGTGCTGGTGCAGATCCCGGTGTTCTTCGCACTCTACAAGGTGCTCTATGTTACCATCGAAATGCGCCATGCGCCGTTCTTCGGCTGGATTCAGGATCTTGCAGCGCCCGATCCGACCTCGCTCTTCAACCTGTTCGGCCTCTTGCCTTTCGGCGTGCCGCACTTCCTGATGATCGGCGTCTGGCCGCTCCTGATGGGCATTACCATGTTCCTGCAGATGCGCATGAACCCGACGCCTCCGGATCCGACACAGGCTGCCATCTTCACGGATGCCAGTGATCTTCACCTTCATGCTGGCTTCGTTCCCGGCTGGTCTCGTGATCTACTGGGCATGGAACAACCTGCTCTCCATTACGCAGCAGGGCATCATCATGAAGCGCCGTGGCGTGAAGATCGAGCTCTTCGACAATCTCAAGGGCCTCTTCAAGCGAAAGCCGAAAGAGGCGAAGAAATAGACTTGAAAGAACCCCGCTTCGGCGGGGTTTTTTGCCTTCATGTTGACAATACGGCTCATAACATTGATGCGTGTACACAAGAGAACATACCGACCGGGACAGAACCATTGAACCAGCAGGATAAGAAGCAGGCGGCGATCAGGGCCGCTCAGGCAGCGGCGGATGCGGTCCGGGAAGTCCGTGCGGCACTCATCGAGGAAGGACGCCTGCTTTTCAAGAAATCGTGGATCTTCATCCGTGGCGTGCCGTCGATGAAATTCCTGCCGCCGGAAGGTCCGGTCGAAATCGCTTTCGCAGGCCGCTCCAATGTTGGCAAGTCGTCACTGATCAACGCGCTCGTCAACAAGAAGGGCCTTGCGCGTACATCCAATACGCCGGGCCGCACGCAGGAACTGAACTATTTCGTGCCGGACGGCTATTCCGGCGAAAACGGCGATCTGCCACCGCTCGCACTGGTCGACATGCCGGGCTACGGTTTCGCCGAAGCACCGAAAGCACAGGTCGATGCCCGGACGCGCCTTGTGTTCGATTATCTGCGCGGACGCACCACGCTGAAACGTGTCTATGTGCTGATCGATGCCCGCCATGGCATCAAGAAGAACGACGCGGAAGTGCTCGATCTTCTTGATAAGGCGGCCGTCTCCTACCAGATCGTGCTCACCAAGATCGACAAGATCAAGCCCGCAGGCGTACCGCGCCTTCTGGAAGAAACGCACAAGCTTACCTACAAGCGCGCCGCCGCCTTTCCGGGCATCATCGCGACCTCGTCGGAAAAAGGCGAAGGCCTCGACGAGCTGCGTGCAGCAATCGCATTGCTTATCAAGGAAGCCTGATACTATCTATTCTCACGCATGTCCTAATCCCAAAACCGGTTCCCACTTTTGGGGACATGCTCTAGCTCGGGCAGCTTTCCGGCTGCCCGTCCAGCTCCTGATTGAGGCGCTCGAAACGAGCGCTTACATGCCCCTCGCCGCGCTTGATACGCAGCACATAGATGCTGTCGAAATCATTGCCGCGCCATTTCGGCACCGCAGCTTTATCTCCGCCATTGTCCTTGAGCAGATTTCTGGCCAGCTTGTAGAGCTGCTTGTGTTCCCAGCCGACCAGTATCGTCGCATTGCTGTATTGCGGCTGCCCAAGTACCGCCTGCAATTTGCCGATCTCGTCATAGCCGAAGCGCGTATCGACCGGCATCTGAAAACGGATGGCGGTCGGCTCCACCGTCGCCAGCGGTCGGTTATAGGCATAGGAAATGCCACTATCCTTCTTTTCCTTGGCAGGATCGGGCGCGAAAATGGCATCGGGCTTGCCGAAATCTTTTGCAATGACGGCAGGCAGTTTCAAGGAACGATTGAGCCCACGACAGCTGAGCTGTCCCATGCCACCTTTGGGCTTTTCTCCATGCCGGATGAGGATGATCGTTTCAGTCGTTGCTGCAGGCGCAGCATAGGATGTTGATGTGCCAAGCAGGCAGGCAAGAACAGTGAGGAATATTTTGCGCATGATGCGGTCTCTGAAAATCATTCCGGGTAAAACCTGCATAGAGCGCAGACCAGCTTTTTGTTGGGCAGGTTTCGGGCCGCAAATTCAAATAATCGCGACCCGGTAAGTGAAAAATAAGCATCTGCGGATTCCAATTGCGATAAATCCGGTCTAGAAAAGCCTGCCTCTTTTTGCCCTGTCGCCAGCCATGGAGCCCGCGATGACGACACTTGAAAATCCCGAAATGCAAGCGCAACTCCTATCCGCGGCCCTGCCCTATATGCAGCGCTACGAGAACAAGCATGTCGTTGTGAAATATGGCGGCCACGCCATGGGCAATCCGGAACTGGGCAAGGCCTTCGCGCGCGATATCGCGCTTCTGAAGCAATCGGGCATCAATCCGATTGTCGTGCATGGCGGCGGCCCGCAGATTCAGGCCATGCTGACCAAGCTCGGTATCGAATCCCGCTTCGAAGGCGGCTTGCGCGTCACCGACGAAAAGACCGTCGAAGTGGTGGAAATGGTTCTGGCCGGTTCCATCAACAAGGAAATCGTCGCCCTCATCAATGCCGAAGGCGAATGGGCAATCGGTCTTTGCGGCAAGGACGGCAACATGGTCTTTGCGCAGAAGGCGCACAAGACCGTCATCGATCCCGATTCCAATATCGAGAAAGTGCTGGACCTCGGCTTCGTCGGTGAGCCGGCGGAAGTCGACCGCACCCTGCTCGATCTTCTGGCGCGCTCCGAAATGATCCCGGTCATTGCACCGGTCGCACCGGGTCGCGACGGCCATACCTACAATATCAACGCCGACACGTTTGCAGGCGCGATTGCCGGTGCGCTCGCCGCAACGCGCCTCCTGTTCCTGACCGATGTTCCGGGCGTGCTGGACAAGGACAAGAACCTCATCAAGGAACTGTCCGTTGCCGATGCGCAGGCGCTCATCAAGGACGGCACCATTTCCGGCGGCATGATCCCCAAGGTGGAAACCTGCATCGAAGCAATCCGCCGGGGCGTCGAAGGCGTTGTCATTCTGAATGGCAAGACCCCGCATTCCGTGCTGCTGGAGCTTTTCACCGAACATGGTGCCGGCACCTTGATCGTGCCTTAAGGATCGACCATGACCGATATTCCGGACAGAGCTGCCTTCGCCCATGTCACTGACTGGGTGTTCGACCTCGACAACACGCTCTACCCGCACGCCGCCAATCTGTTCTCGCAGATCGACGTGAAGATGACGAGCTATGTCGAGACTTTGCTGAAGCTGCCGCGTGACGAAGCGCGCAAGATTCAGAAGCAGTTCTATCTGGAATATGGCACCACGCTGAAAGGTCTGATGGAGTGCCATCAGATCGATCCGGACGATTTTCTGAGGCAAGTCCATGATATCGACTATTCCCGGCTGACGCCCGATCCGGCGTTGGGACGGGCGATCAAGGCACTGCCGGGCCGTCGTTTCATCTTCACCAATGGTGACCGCGGCCATGCCGAACGCGCTGCCAGCCAGCTCGGAATTCTCGATGATTTCGACGATATTTTCGACATCGTCGCAGCTGGCCTGACACCGAAGCCTGAACGGGTCACCTATGACCGCTTCCTCGGCGCCTTCGGCATCGATGCGGGCAAGGCCGTGATGTTCGAGGATCTGGCGCGCAATCTGGTCGTTCCCAAAGCCCTCGGCATGAAAACGGTGCTGGTCGTGCCGAACAATTTTGAGCCTACATTCTCCGAAATATGGGAAAGCGATCCCGAGTTCACCGATCAGGTGGACTATGTGACCGATAATCTGACCCGGTTTCTGGAAGAAATCATTGCACGAAGATAGGCATTTCACCGGCCTTGAAAAACGCATCGACAAGGCCGCCCACCGCATTCTCGACAATCTGCCCCGTCACCGGATCAGCGATGCGCTAATCGAGTTTCTGGTTTTCGGGTTGAAACAGGCATGGGCCTGCCTTTTCGGGGGCGCCATGCTGGCGCTCATCATCCTCACCCGCTGGTTCTGGCCGGATGGCGGCGCGGGGTTTATCACGCGCTACGATTTCCTGTTCCTGTCCGCCCTTGCGATCCAGCTTACCATGCTGGTCTTCAAGCTGGAGGAGTGGGAGGAAGCCAAGGTCATCCTCATCTTCCATGTTGTCGGCACAGCGATGGAAGTGTTCAAGACCCATGCCGGTTCATGGGTCTATCCCGAGGAGAATTTCTTCCGCATTGGCGGCGTTCCTCTGTTTTCCGGCTTCATGTATGCGGCTGTCGGCTCCTACATGGCGCGCATCAATCGCATCTTCGATATAAGGCTGAACCACTATCCACCGCTCTGGATGACCGTTGTTCTGGCCGCCGCGATCTATATCAATTTCTTCGCGCACCACTTCATCTGGGATATGCGCTGGCTGCTGTTTGCTGCGACCTTCGTCCTTTTCTGGCGCACGACGATGCATTACCGCGTCTTCCGCTTCCGGCACAAAATGCCGTTGCTGGTCGCCTTTCTGCTGACCTCGCTCTTCATCTGGATTGCCGAGAACATCGGCACATGGTCGAAGGCCCGGCTTTATCCGAACCAGCGCAATGGCTGGGAACTCGTTTCAATGAGCAAGCTCGGCTCGTGGTATCTCCTGATGATTATCTCGGTCGTGCTGGTGACACTCGTTCACCGCCCTCGTGCCTATGACGAAAACGAAAACGCCCGGTCTTAAGAAAACCGGGCGCGATTCCATCAGTCCCTCAGGACACAATCAGAGATTGTAAAAATCCTTGATCTGCTTCCGGGCTTCGTCGGCGGTTTCGACAAAGTTAAGCAGTTCGATATCGGCAGGCGAAATCGTGCCCTGCTCAGCCAGAAACTCGATATTGATCGCCTTGGTCCAGAACTCCTTACCGAACAGGATCAGCGGCACGCGCTCCATACGGTTGGTCTGGATCAGCGTCATCGCCTCGAAAAGCTCGTCCATCGTTCCAAAGCCGCCGCCGGGGAACACGCAGATCGCCTTGGCGCGCATCAGGAAGTGCATCTTGCGGATCGCAAAATAATGGAAGTTGAAGCAAAGGTCAGGCGTAACATAAGCGTTGGGCGCCTGTTCGTGCGGCAGCACAATATTGAGACCGATCGTCGGCGCACCGACATCGGCTGCACCGCGATTGCCCGCTTCCATGACGCCGGGACCACCGCCCGTCACCACGATGAATTCGCGATAATAGGTCGTCGCGGAATATTCGGAGCAAAGCCGCGCAAATTTGCGCGCTTCTTCGTAATAATGCGCATTAGCTTCAAGGTTCTTCTTCTGAACCTCGTTCTTGGCTGCCCATGCCTCGCCGCCGGGCTCGGGAATGCGCGCACCACCAAACATGACGACAGTGGACTTGATACCCCGGTCGGCCAGAATCATTTCAGGTTTCAGAAGCTCAAGCTGCAGCCGGATCGGCCGCAGTTCGCGCCGCGTCAGGAAATCATCGTCCGTGAAAGCAAGGCGATAAGCAGGGGCTTCGGTCTGTGGCGTCTGCGGTACGGTGCGCGCCTGCTTGACCGCTTCCTCAGAATTCGGGAATGGCGTCCAGCCAGACTTCTCCATCGGGTTCATGCTCTCACCTGCTCCTTCATTATCGCCATTCAACGCGTAATACCGGGGCGCTGAGATGCTGACGCATCACGCCCTGAAAATGCTCAATTGCCGCACGGGCTTATTCAAAACTCGATGAGTCAAGCTCATCGGGTTTTGGTATAACAGCATCCATTCTGGCGCTAAATGCTTAATCTGTCTCAAACGTGGCACTGCAATCGGATCACGAACGACATTGACCCTCATGGCGCCTTCGCTTAATCAATTTCCCAGCAAACAGGCCGGACTTGTCCACGCCTGCCTTCCGCCGCCCCTTCATGGAGATCGCACCCTATGACCAAGCCAGACCTCGCCTCCCCTTGAGAAGACAATCGACAAGGCTTTTGACGAGCGCGACGGTATCAACACGGCAACGCGCGGCGAAGTGCGCGAAGCCGTCGAACAATCGCTCGTTCTGCTCGACCGCGGTGAAGCCCGTGTCGCAGAAAAACAGGCGGACGGCAACTGGCAAGTCAACCAATGGCTGAAGAAAGCAGTTCTGCTCTCCTTCCGTCTCAACCCGATGGAAGTCATCAAGGGCGGCCCCGGCCAGTCCTCCCGGTGGGACAAGGTGCCGTCGAAATTCGACGGCTGGACAGCCAATGAATTCGAAAAGGCAGGCTTCCGCGCCGTACCGAACTGCATCGTGCGCCACTCGGCCTATATCGCGCCAAACGCGATCCTGATGCCATCCTTCGTCAATCTCGGCGCCTATGTCGATGAGGGCACCATGGTCGACACGGGCCACCGTCGGCTCCTGCGCACAGATCGGCAAGAACGTTCACCTTTCCGGCGGCGTCGGCATCGGCGGTGTTCTGGAGCCGATGCAGGCCGGTCCAACCATCATCGAGGACAATTGTTTCATCGGCGCCCGTTCGGAAGTCGTTGAAGGCTGCATCGTGCGCGAAGGCTCGGTCCTCGGCATGGGTGTTTTCATCGGCAAATCGACCAAGATCGTGGATCGCGCAACCGGCGAAGTCTTCTATGGCGAAGTGCCGCCCTATTCGGTCGTCGTTGCAGGCACCATGCCGGGCAAGAACGTTCCCGGCGAAAACTGGGGTCCGAGCCTCTATTGCGCCGTGATCGTCAAGCGTGTCGATGAAAAGACCCGCTCCAAGACCTCGATCAACGAATTGCTGCGTGACTAGAGCATGTCTCCCGAAAGTGGGAACCGGTTTCGGGATAAAGACATGCTTAAAGCAAATGGATAGCGCGTTTCGACAATGACTGAGAGCGTGCTTAAAACAAAAGGCGACGCTGCTGGCGTCGCCTTTTGCATTTAATGGTCGCCCCTTCGGATGGCGCAATGCCTCTGATCCGGGCAGTCCGGGGAGACACTGACGCCATCCTCCGGGGAGATTTCTTGGCAGCCCTTCGGTTGCCCCGCGTGTCACATGCGTGAGGGGGAGGAACGCAACGGACGATGCAGGGCGACCGACAGGCTCAGCCGTCAGAACGAATTAGTTCTGGTAGCTGGACGGGGAAGCGTCGCCGAAGCGATGAGCCGAACCGTCCTGATTAACTGGCGCAGACTGACGAATGGCAGCCGGAGCCGTATAGTCGATGTTGCTGCGGGTCGAAGCGACCGGCGTTTCGCCGGGAAGAACGAAAGCCTTGTCCTGAGCAGCCATTGCAGGCGGCTGGCCAACGAACGGGTTTTCGGCATAGGCAGCACCGGCGCTAAGAGCGACAGCAAGAGCGGCGAGAGCAAACTTCTTCATTTCTTTATTCCTTTTCTCCATAGCGTCCCCGACATCGGTGCTTAACCGGCTGAACCTTGAGACTGCATCTCAGGCATAGAGGAGACATTTGGTTAGCTGGGCCTTCGTGGCCCGCCCTACGGTGCCGAGGCACATCTGGGAGGAAATGCCCCGACACCTTCGGGAATACATGCAATGTGGGTATTTCATTCATGCCCGGTCCGTCTGGACCGGAGAGGCCAAAAGTCCGAGCGGACTTTTAGTTCTGGTAAGAGGAAGGCGATGCGTCACCGAAGCGGTGAGCCGAACCATCCTGATAAACCGTTGCCTTGTTGATCGAGGCAGGAGCCGTGTAGTCGAGCTTCTGGCTCTGCGTTGCAACCGGCGTACGGTCATTTGCATAAAGATCGGCAGGTTCGCCGACATGCGGGTTTTCTGCAAAAGCGGCACCAGCGGTAAGAGCAAGAGCAGCGGCAGCAAGAACAATCTTCTTCATTTTCCTATCTCCTTGGAAAGTGGAGCGGCGTTTGTTCGTCGTTCCGATGCAGCTGAAATGGGTAACAGTGGGCAAAAGTTCCAGTCACGAAAATGTTTCCTTTATCACACATTTGTGCGGCCATTTTCTTGGAGAACGATAATTGAAATTATAAAATAATAACAAAATCAAATATTTAATTGATATACCAGCAATCACACGACTGTTACAAAGTGTCTTTTTTGTTCAAAAAGAGCGAACAGTCTGTCCCAATATATTGTCCAATGAGAGTGAACAATGATGCGATTTTTCGCGAAATCGGTCCTTTGCAAACGACGCAAGCTTCGTCGAAATGACACCCTGATTTGCGGCTGGCATCGTTCAGCCAGTCAAATCAGCCCATGCTCAAAAGAAAAGCCGCATCGAAATGCGGCTTGATGACATTCAATTGGACCAGCTTTTGATTGAACACTGTAACCCCGATCAGTTGTTTGCAACAGCGACCGAACGCCCGGCAATGGAAACCCACTGACCGGAATTGGCAGGCGACTGCATCTTGATATAGCGATACGAAGTTTTCTCGACCGGCAACACCTCGTCGCGCAGATTGTCGAGGATATAGTCGCCATGATCTGTGCGGGCGGTCAGGACGACATGCGGCTCGCTGCCCTGTACCATAGTAATGAGAAGCTGTGACGGGCTGATGCCCCGCGCCATCAGCTGGGCCCGCTTCATCAGGACATAGTCTTCGCAATCGCCCTTGCCGTTGACCGGAATGGTCCAGTAATCGCGCTTGCCATAATTATCCTGATCGGAGACCGGTTTGATGCGGCGATTGACGGAGCTGCTGACCGATTGCAGCAGCTTCGCGCGCTGCGGGGTCATCTTCATCGGCGGCAATACGCGATGCGCACCGCAATCGCGCTTGTTACGATCGCAGTACTCCTTGTGTCCGTAAGGAATGCTTGTAAGCCCGCCTGCTTCACTCCATTGCGCGGCCTTGGCCGGTATTGTCGTCGCCCCGAAGAGCACCATCATGCCTGCTATCGCAGAAGTGACAAAACGCATGCGCAGTTTCCCATTTAAAAGAGTCCCCGTTGAGCGGCCCTTTGCGGGTCTCGTTATCAACTTATTTTTAACTAACGATGACAGGACCCTCCGGTCAAGGAAATTTCGTTCCCAAATTGAAACCGGTTGAGAAAAACAAGTGAAAGGCGAAACGATGCCGCCTGCGCGCAACCATCGGATTGCTGTTTCATCCGCCGGCTTCCGGCCTGTTTTTCAACGCGCATCTTAGTCCGAAAACCGCTTCGCACTTTTCGGGATGCGCGATAATCTCGCCGTCAGACGATTCCCTTTTCAAAAAGTCCTGATCTCATGAGCTTAGCCGTCAATCCCGCCGATAACCTTGCCGCCCTCATCCGCTGTGCATCCGTAACGCCTGCCGAGGGCGGTGCGCTGACGGCGCTGGAAGCAATGTTGAAGCCGATGGGGTTTTCGGTGGAACGACCTGTCTTCCACGATGAAGACACGCCCGACATCGAAAACCTTTATGCACGCAAGTCGGGCAATGGCCCACATCTGATGTTTGCGGGACATACCGATGTCGTGCCGCCCGGCAATGAGGGCGACTGGAAGCACCCGCCCTTCTCTGCCGCCATAGAAGATGGCGTGATGTACGGCCGCGGTGCGGTTGACATGAAGGGCGGTGTGGCTTGCTTCGTGGCCGCAGTTGCCCGTCACATCGAAAAGCACGGCAGCATCAAGGGCAGCGTTTCGTTCCTCATCACCGGCGACGAAGAAGGCCCGGCCATCAATGGCACGGTCAAGCTTCTCGACTGGGCGAAGCAGCGCGGCGAAAGCTGGGATGCATCCATCGTCGGAGAGCCGAGCAACCCGAATGCGCTCGGCGATGCGATCAAGATCGGACGGCGCGGCTCGCTGTCCGGCACGATCACCGTCCATGGCGTGCAGGGCCATGCCGCCTATCCGCATCTGGCCGAAAACCCGGTACGCGGCATTACCACGCTGGTCGACAGCCTGCTTCATCCGGCTTTCGACCAAGGGACGGCCAATTTCCGGGCCAGCAATCTGGAAGTAACCAGCATCGACGTCGGCAACAAGGCCACCAATGTGATTGCGAACAAGGCAACGGCCTCGTTCAACATCCGCTTCAACGACACCGGACGGCAGAGACCTTGCAGGCCGAAATCATCGCGCGCCTCGAAAAAAGCCGCCCGCGACAATCGCTTGCGGCCGGGTCGCGAAACACCGATCAAATACGAACTCACCCGCGCGAGCATCCGAGCCATGTGTTCCTGACCCGTGACGAAAAGCTGATCGGCACGCTGACGGCTTCCGTCGAGGCCGTAATGGGCAAACGCCCGGAACTGTCGACATCAGGCGGCACGTCCGATGCCCGTTTCATCAAGGATTATTGTCCGGTGGTCGAGTTCGGCCTTGTCGGACAGACCATGCATATGGTTGACGAGCGCGTGGCCCTTGCCGACCTCGCAGGCCTGACACAGATTTATGAACGCTTCATCGCCGATTTTTTGGGTAACGCATAGTCCCGGAAAGTCGCATGACTGTTCGGCCGGGATTACGCGAAAAATTGGGAATCTCATGCCAAGCCGGACGATATTTTCAGATATTTCTGGGGCGTCTGGAAAATGATGCTCGGGCGCAAGGAAGGACTGGGCTATCTCGACATTTCCGCCGAGGGCTTCTGGTCGTCCTTCTTTGCGATAGCGATTGCACTGCCGCCGCTCTTCGCAAGCTGGGTCGCTTATGCCGCGGATCTGACGGCAGGTCGCGAGGAGGCAGGCTTGCGCTTTGCCATCGTCACGCGCGCAGCCTTCGTGGACATAGCGGCCCGGATTATTCCGCTCGTCATCATCGGCCTTGTCGCCAAGCGGATCGGCATTGCCAAGCGTTATGCGGCCTTCGTGATTGCCACCAACTGGGGCAGCGCACTGCTTTCGTGGGTCTTCGCACCCATTACACTGCTACAGCTCTTCTTTCCCGGACGGTTCGACATCGCGACACTGTTTGCCTTCATCATGTTCGGCGCATCCATTGTGCTGAGCTACCGGCTGACTTTTGTCGCGCTGCAGCGCCCACATGCCTATGCGGCACCATTCTTCGCCTGCATCGTCTTTGGCTCACTGTTCCTGACCGTCCTGCTGCAGCAACTGCTCGGGATCGGCTTTGATCCGCACGCCTATTAAAGCGAAAGCCATTATATCGGCATGGGATGATTGAGGGCGCTGGCGATCTCGGCCATGACGGCACGGAGAGCCGGAACCGTTTTCATATCGGAATGAACGACCATCCACACCTCGCGTATGAGCGGGGCATGATCCGGCAGCGCTGGCACCAGCTGCTCCTGCGACTCAGCCATGAAATCAGGCAACATGGCTATGCCTGCGTTCTCTCTTACAAGAGCGAGCTGCATCTCCAGCGTATTGGCGCGCAGGGCGATTGGCCGGGCACCAGCCAAAGCAAGCAAATGGGCCTGCTGCGGAGCGTCTTCCAGACTTTCATCATAAGCAATGAACTGCCATTCTTCAGGAGGAGTTCGCGCCAGATAATCCCGGCTCGCATAAGGGCGGAAAGCTTCCTCGCCCAGCCTGCGAATGGTGAGATCGCCGGTTGTCGGGCGCGTCAGGCGAATAGCTATATCCGCCTCCCTACGGTTCAGTGAACTGAAGCGCGCTTCTCCCATCACACGCATATGGATACCCGGATATTGTTCTGACACGGCAGCGAGCGGCTTCGCCAGTCTTGCAACCGCATAGGACGGCGGCGCGGTAAGCGTGATGGTCGCGCTTATGCCCGTATCCCGAACTGCGCCGAAACGGCTGATGGCTTGTGCCTCGTCCTGCATCTTGCGCGCAATCGCCGCAATCCGCTCGCCGTCTTCCGTCAGCAGAAAACGCCGCCCCCGGCGATCAACCAGTTTCAAACCGGTTTCGGATTCCAGAGCTGCCACACGTCGCGCAATCGTCGCATGTTCTACATTGAGCAATCTGGCGGCACCGGACAGAGTCCCCGTATCGGCCAAAGCCACAAAGTAACGCACGCTTTCCCAATTCACCATTGTGAAATTTTTCCCATACGCTGCGATCAAATCGGCAATTTTTTCCCGTTTCTCTATCCACGATACTGCCACGGATTGCAACGGAGACTGACTGATGGACCACGAGATCATTCTGAACGAAACCGGTGAAGCAGAGCTGCTTCAGACAGTCCCGCAGACACCCCGAAGCCCCGGTGCGGGCGAGATACGTCTTCGCCACGAGGCAATCGGCGTGAATTTTGTCGACATATATCATCGGACCGGCCTCTATCCGCTGCCGTCCTTTCCGGCAGTGCTCGGCGTCGAAGGTGCAGGCGTGGTGGAAGCTGTCGGATCGGATGTACCCGACCTCAAGCCGGGCGACAGGGTTGCTTATGCGGGCCTGCCAGTGGGGGCATATGCTTCAACCCGGATCCTGCCTGCCCAAAGAGCATTGCTACTGCCCAGCACAATTTCCTCGCAGTCGGCGGCAGCGACCATGCTGCGCGGTCTTACCACCCACATGCTCCTCACCAATACATTTCCCGTTGGCCCGGATACAATCATGCTGGTGCATGCAGCCGCAGGCGGACTGGGCACCTTGCTGACCCGTTGGGGCAAGGCTCTTGGAGCAACTGTGATCGGAACAGTCAGCTCGGAAGACAAAGCCGAAATCGCGCGCAAAAAATGGTGCCGATCATGTGCTCGTCGGACGCGATTGCGATTTCGTGACAGCCACCCGGCGTCTCACGGATGGACAGGGCGTTCACGTCGCCTATGACGGGATCGGCGGTGAAACTCTGGCCAAAACGGCACAATGCGTGCGCCCGTTTGGTACTCTGGCGAGCATCGGGCAGGCCGGTGGAAAAATCTCCCAGAGCGTCATTGATACACTCGGCAATCAAGCAGATCTTTCTTTCGTCCGGCCAAGCGTGATCGCTTACATCAACGATCTGGATAACTACCGAAATTCCGCTTCCAAGCTTTTCGACATCATGGAAAAGGGACTGACTGGAACGATTGGGGCAACCTATCCGCTGAGCGAGGCAGAACAGGCCCATCGTGCGCTGGAGACGGGAAAATCATCCGGAAGTTTGCTCTTGATCCCTAGAGCGCGCTTCGGGTCTCAATACGGAAAGGCGTAGTCCACACCAATCAGATAAAGCCCATAGGGCGGGGCAACCTGCCCGCAGGCCTTGCGATCTTTGGCTTCCAAAGCCGCCTGCAGATCATCCGCCGTCCAGCGGCCAACACCCACTTCCATCAGGCTGCCTGCGAAGGACCTGACCTGATTGTGCAGGAAGGACCGCGCCGAAACGCGCATTTCCACGTAATCGCCGTTGCGGACGACATCGAGCCGGTCGAGCGTCTTGACCGGGCTCTTGGCCCGGCATTGCGTGGCGCGAAACGTCGTGAAGTCGTGCTCGCCCAGAGCCGCTTTGCTGCTTCGTGCATCGCTTCAGCATCAAGTCGCTTCTGCACCCACCATGCGCGCTGATAATCAATCGCCAGAGGCGCACGGCGATTATGGATACGATAGAGATAATGCCGGGCACGCGCTGAAAAACGCGCATCGAATGTGTCCGTCGTCTTCTCGACATTCAAGATGCTGACGCGCTCATCCGCCATGACGAGGTGTGCGCATTGACCGCATCGCGCACCTTGCCTGCACCCCAATCCTTGGTGAGATCGACATGCACGACCTGCGCGGTTGCATGCACGCCTGCATCGGTGCGGCCAGCCGCACTCAGCGTCAAATCTTCCCCGCAGAACTTCTTGAATGCCAGTTCGATGGCATTCTGCACCGCATGGCCGTTTTCCTGCCGCTGCCAGCCGACATAGGGCGTGCCATCATATTCGACAGTGAGCTTGTAGCGCGGCACCGCTTACAGAACCTTCGAAACCTGTGCGCCACGCAGAAATTCTTGCGCGGGCAATGGTTTGCCGCCGGAACGCTGCAGCGTAACGAGCCGCACGGCCCCTTCCCGCAGGCAACCGTCAGGCGATCGTCCAGCACCGTGCCCGGTTCACCGGACCCCTCACCCAGCGCCGAGCGCTGAAGCTTCACACGTTCGACAGCGCCATTGATTTCCATCTCGCACCATGCACCCGGAAAGGGCGACAGACCGCGAATGGTATTGTGCACGTCCTGTGCCGGCTTCGACCAGTCGATGCGCGCCTCGGCCTTGTCGATCTTGGCGGCATAGATGACGCCTTCTTCCGCCTGCGGCTGCAAGGCAAGGCTTTCACGCTCAAGCGCGCCCAGCGCACGGATCATCAGGTCGGCGCCGATCATGCTCAGACGGTCATGCAGTTCGCCTGCCGTCATGTCCGGCGTGATCGCAACCTTTTCGGCCATGGCAACGGAACCGGTATCGAGCCCGGCATCCATCTTCATGATCATCATGCCGGTTTCGCTATCGCCTGCCATGATGGCACGCTGGATCGGAGCCGCACCGCGCCAGCGCGGCAGCAGCGAGGCATGGCCGTTATAGCAACCGAGGCGCGGTGCATCCAGAATGGCTTGCGGCAGCAGCAGGCCATAAGCCACGACAATCGCGACATCGGCTTCGAGGCTTGCGAAAACGTCCTGCTCTTCCACGCCCTTGAGGCTCTTCGGCGTGAACACCGGAATGCCGAACTGTTCGGCCTTTTCATGCACCGGTGACTTGGTCAGCTCCAGCCCGCGACGGCCCGCCGGGGCGCGGCGGCTGCGTATAGGCCGCAACAACCTCATAACCGTGACCGATGATGGCGGTGAGGATCGGCACGGAAAATTCCGGCGTCCCCATGAAAACGACACGCATTAAAGCACTTTCCCGGGCGCGCGCTGGCTGGCGAGCTTCTTGAACTTCTTGATGACCATATCGCGCTTCAGCTTGGAAATATGATCGATGAAGAGCACGCCGTTCAGATGATCGATCTCATGCTGCAGGCAGGTAGCCATCAGCCCGTCGGCTTCGATCAGATGCTGTTTGCCATCTGCATCGAAGTAATTGACCTTGATGGCGGCTGGCCGTTCCACTTCGGCATAATAATCCGGGATCGAAAGACAGCCTTCCTCATAGGTGCTGACTTCATCCGTCACGCCGACAATCTCGGGATTGATGAAGACATGCGGCGCTTTCGGTTCATCTTCCTTGGCAAGGTCGATGACGAGCATGCGGATCGGTTCGCCTACCTGAATGGCAGCGAGGCCAATGCCCGGCGCATCATACATGGTGTCGAACATGTCGCCGGCAAATTTGCGCAGCTGGTCGTCAAAGCGCTCCACAGGCTTGGAAACCCGGCGCAGGACGGGGTCGGGAAGGATGACAAGCGGTTTTACAGACATGGGCTTTCACGTAATGGCTCACGCGAGAATCGTCAATTACACTTTGCAAAATGTTCTCGTTTTGATCTCATCAAGATGATACGAATCAGCTAAGCTCTCTTCATGGAAAACCAGAATCTCCTGAATGAGCCGATTCTGCAGCTCGGTGCCACATCCTTCACGCTGGGGAATATCCTGCTGGCGGGTATCGTCGTGCTGGTGCTGTGTCTTGCCATTTTTCTGATCGCGGCGACGCGCTCTGCCCGGCTTCGCGCGGTTGCGGAAGCACAGGCCGAGGACCGTGCCCGTGATGCAGAATATCGCATGGCGGAAATCCTGAAAGCACAGGCCGAGATGCAGGGCCGGATGCAGACCATGGCCGAGGTATTCGGCTCGCGGCAGTCGGAACTCAACCAGTCGATCCGCGAACGGCTCGACGGCATGACGCATCGCATCGGCCAGACCATGACCGAACAGACCCGCTCGACGCATGAAAATCTCGCCAAATTGCAGGAGCGTCTTGCCGTCATCGACACGGCGCAGAACAATATCCAGTCGCTCGCCGGACAGGTGGTGCAATTGCAGGCGATCCTCGCCAACAAGCAGACGCGCGGCGCTTTCGGCCAGTCGCGCATGGAAGCGATCATCGCCGACGGCCTGCCGCAGGGTGCCTACGAGTTTCAGGCAACGCTTTCCAACAGCACCCGTCCCGACTGCCTTGTACGGATGCCGAACAATGCACCCTCGCTCGTGATCGACGCAAAATTCCCGCTCGAAGCACGGAATTCGATGCGCGAAACGGAACAGCCGGAGGCGCGCAAGGCAGCAGTCGCCCAGTTCCGCCGCGACATGGAAGTGCATATCAAGGATGTCTCGGACAAATATCTGATCCCCGGCGAAACACAGGATACGGCTTTTCTGTTCGTGCCGTCGGAGTCCATCTTCGCCGATATTCACGAGCACTTCGAGGCCCTGATCCAGCGTGCGCATCGGGCGCGGGTCGTCATTGTCTCGCCGTCGCTGCTGATGCTGTCGATTCAGGTCATTCAGGCAATCCTGAAGGATGCCCGCATGCGTGAGCAGGCGCATGTGATTCAGGGCGAAGTGATCCGCTTGATGGAAGATGTGGGCCGCCTCGACGAGCGCGTGCGGAAGCTGCAAACGCACTTTGTGCAGGCCAACAAGGATATTGACGATATTCTGGTGTCGTCCAACAAGGTCACCCGACGCGGCGCGAAGATCGAAGCGCTGGAATTCGGCCCTGCACCCGCAGAGGAAGCATCCCGCCCGCAAACGAGACAGGCGGAAAACACTCCCACTCAAATGCGCCTGCGCGTGGTGGATGAGGACTAATTTCTTCGGCTTACAATAGCGACGCCGCTATTTCCCTCATCCTGAGGAGGCGCGAAGCGCCGTCTCGAAGGACGAGGGAAACGCACAACTCGACCCTCATTCTCAGCCTGTCGAAGAGGCGGATAGCACAACGGCTCATCAAGTATTGGCTGGCCGGTCGGAATGACCAAGATCGCGTTCCGGCCAGACCAGATCGCGCACGCGTTGCTTCAATACCTTGGCTTCCGGAAATCCGCCGTCACGCTTGCGCTCCCAGATGAGTTCTTCACTGCCGTCCGGCATATGAACACGGATTTCAAAAACCCCGCCGGTGCCCGGACGCAACGCCATTTCGCCTAAGTCCTGCCCGAAAGTCTGTAACAGTTCCTGCGCCATCCACGCAGCGCGCAGCCAATTGCATTGGGTGCAGTAGGTGATGGAGATGCGGGGATGTTCGGACATTGATTTCACCTTCTGAACACGAGCAATCTTAAAGTCGATTGCCGCAACTTGTTAGGCAGGCAAACTTGCATCAACATCTATCTTCCAACGACAAGCGGGGGCAAGTCATGGAAGTAACTGTCTATATTCTGCGTTGCGCGGACGGTTCATATTACACCGGTCTCACCAAGCAGAACATCGAAGCCCGGTTGTGGGAACACAATGAAGGCATCTACGAGAGTTATACGAATAAGCGTCGACCAGTCGTGCTTGTCTTCACTGAAACCTATGACTGCATTGTCGACGCAATCGCTCGCGAACGTCAAATCAAAGGATGGTCACGTGCAAAGAAAGAGGCGTTGATTGCGCTAAATTATGAGGGCCTGCCTGCACTGTCGAAGCGGGGATGAGGGGAGCGCTGTCGCCCTCGTCCTTCGAGACGCCTCCTTCGCAAGCTCAGGAGGCTCCTCAGGATGAGGACAAAATTGGCATCGTCAAAGTTCAAAGAAAGGGCGCCGAAGCGCCCCTAAAACAACTTGAGATCAATCATCGCCCATCTTGAGCGCCTGAATGAAAGCTTCCTGTGGGATTTCGACCTTGCCGAACTGGCGCATGCGCTTCTTGCCTTCCTTCTGCTTTTCCAGAAGTTTGCGCTTACGCGTCACATCGCCGCCGTAGCACTTGGCCGTCACGTCCTTGCGCAGTGCCGAGATCGTCTCGCGCGCCACGATACGACCGCCAATCGCTGCCCGGATCGGGATCTTGAACATGTGCTGCGGGATCAGCTCCTTCAGCTTTTCGCACAGCGCGCGTCCACGCTTTTCCGCAGCCGAGCGGTGGACCAGCATCGAAAGCGCGTCGACCGGCTCTTCGTTCACAAGGATCGACATCTTGACCAGATCGCCCTCACGGTAATCCGAAAGGTTGTAGTCGAACGAGGCATAGCCCTTCGAGATCGACTTCAGACGATCGTAGAAATCGAACACCACTTCGTTGAGCGGCAGATCATAGGTGATCATGGCGCGGGGACCAACATAGGTCAGATCAATCTGCAGACCACGGCGCTCCCGGCAGAGCTTCATGATCGCGCCGAGATAATCATCCGGCGTCATGATAGTCGCACGAATCCAAGGCTCTTCAATCGCATTGATCTTCACCACATCCGGCATATCAGCCGGGTTGTGCAGCTCTTTCTGCGAACCGTCCTGCATGTTCAGGCGATAGACAACTGAAGGCGCGGTCGTGATGAGGTCGAGATTGAACTCGCGCTCAAGACGTTCCTGAATGATTTCCAGATGCAGCAGGCCAAGGAACCCGCAGCGGAAGCCGAAACCAAGCGCAGCAGAGGTTTCCATTTCGAACGAGAACGACGCATCGTTGAGGCGCAGCTTGCCCATGGCAGCGCGCAGATCCTCGAAATCCGCCGCGTCGACCGGGAACAGGCCGCAGAACACGACCGGCTGCGCGGGCTTGAAGCCAGACAGCATCTTGTTCGTCGGGCGGCGATCTTCGGTGATCGTATCGCCAACGCGGGTGTCGGCCACTTCCTTGATCGAAGCGGTGATGAAACCAAGCTCGCCGGGACCGAGTTCGTCCACCTGAACCATCTTCGGCGTGAACACGCCGGTGCGTTCCACCGGATATTTCGCGCCCGTGCCCATCATACGGATGGTCTGGCCCTTTTCAGAACGCCATCAATGATGCGCACCAGAACGATAACGCCGAGATAGCTGTCATACCAGCTATCGACCAGCATGGCCTTGAGCGGCGCATTGCGGTCGCCTTCCTTCGGCGCGGGCAACTGGACGACGATGGCTTCCAGCACATCCTCGATGCCGATGCCGGTCTTGGCCGAAATATGCACGGCCTGTGCGGCATCAATGCCGATCACTTCCTCGATCTGCTGCTTGACGCGCTCAGGCTCGGCAGCGGGCAGGTCGATCTTGTTCAGCACAACCACGATTTCATGGTTGTTGTCGATGGCCTGATAGACATTGGCCAGCGTCTGCGCTTCCACGCCCTGAGAGGCGTCCACCACCAGAAGTGAACCTTCGCACGCGGCCAGCGAGCGCGAGACTTCATAGGCAAAGTCGACGTGTCCGGGCGTGTCGATCAGGTTCAGCACATAATCTTCGCCGTTCTTCGCCTTGTAGCTGAGACGGACGGTCTGCGCCTTGATGGTGATGCCGCGCTCGCGCTCGATATCCATCGAGTCGAGAACCTGATCCTTCATCTCGCGCGTGTCCAGCCCGCCGGTCAACTGAATGAGGCGGTCGGCCAGCGTCGATTTGCCGTGGTCGATATGGGCGACGATCGAAAAATTGCGAATATGGTCAAGTGGTGTGCTCATGCGCGCGATTTAACAGCAAGAAGCGGAATCTCAAAGCGGTTTTCGGATAAGTTCACGCTGAAAAAAAAAAAAAACGAACATGGGAAAAAGTCCTGCTATCATGATCGTGACAACAAGTCCCCTTTGCCTTGTGGCCAAAAGGCGATAAATCACCGGCAATATAGACGCATTGTCGCCGCTCATTGCAAGCGGCGCAGCTGGCTTTCATGCAGGAGTTTAGGATGAAGACCGAACCGAACGAAGTCCACAACAGGCCGAAACTGGTCACCGTTTTCGGCGGCTCCGGCTTTGTCGGGCGCGCGGTCGTCGCAAGTCTCACCAAGCGCGGCTATCGCGTGCGCGTAGCAGTGCGCAAGCCGGAAGTTGCTTATTACATGGCTCCGCTCGGCAATGTCGGCCAGATACAGATGGTGCAGGCCAATGTCCGCAACCGCGCTTCGGTCGAACATGTCGTCAAGGGTTCCGACCATGTCGTGAACCTCGTCGGCATCCTTGCTGAAAGCGGTCGCCAGCGTTTCAACACCGTTCAGGTGCTGGGCGCGAAGAACATCGCCGAAGCCGCCAAGGCCGCAGGCATTCGCATGACGCATCTGTCCTCGCTCGCAGCCGACGTCAATTCGCCATCGGATTACGCACGCACCAAGGGTGAAGGCGAAAACGCCGTTCTTTCCGTTCTGCCGGAAAGCGTCATCCTGCGCCCCTCGATCATTTTCGGTCCTGAAGACCGCTTCTTCAACCGCTTCGCCAACATGGCGCGCTTCTCGCCGTTCCTGCCAGCTATCGGCGGCGGCGGCGAAACGAAGCTCCAGCCGGTCTATGTCGGTGACGTTGCGGAAGCCGTCGCCCGTGCCGTCGACGGCAAGCTGGTGCCGGGTGGCGTCTATGAACTCGGCGGCCCGGATGTGCAGCCGTTCAAGAACTGGATGAAGGACATGCTCGGCGTTATCGCCCGCAAGCGCCTCATCATTTCCATGCCCCGGTGGGTTGCCCGTTTGCAGGCATCGATCCTCGGCCTGCTGCCGAACCCGATGCTCACCAACGATCAGGTGACGCTGTTGAAATTCGACAATGTCGTTTCCGAAAAGGCGATCAAGGAAGGCCGCACGCTGGAAGGCATGGGCATCACGCCGGAAGGCGTTGACGCCGTGCTGCCATCCTATCTGTGGCGCTACCGCGTTGCCGGCCAGTACACCAAAACCGGTTTTGCGTGAGACATTCCGCTCATCGGAAAATAAACAAGGGGCCGAAAGGCCCCTTTTCTTTGCCCGACTTTTATACGTCGAGCTTTGTCTGAATTTGACGACGTTCATCCCCAGACGAGAAGTGCAGCCAACCCCACCGACCCGACGATCAGGCGCCACCAGCCGAACAGCTTGAAGCCGTGGCGGGACACATAGTCCAACAGATAGCGCACGACGAAAACGCCCGAGATGAAAGCCATTACGAAGCCGACCCCGATCAGCGCACCGTCGTTGAGCGACAGGATATTGCGGCTCTTGTAGAGGTCATAGGCAAAAGCGCCTGCCATGGTCGGCATGGCGAGGAAGAACGAAAACTCCGCCGCCGAGCGCTTGTCGGCCCCCAGCAGAAGCGAGCCGACAATGGTGGAGCCGGAGCGCGACACGCCCGGTATCATGGCGGGCACTGGATGAAGCCGATGGCGAGGCACATGGGCAGCGGATAATCCATCACATCATGATAGCGCGGACGCAGATTGAGCTGGTCCACCCAGAGGAGGATGAAACCGCCGATGATGAGCATCATGCAGACAAGCATCGGCGTTTCAAACAGCACGCTTTTGATGAAGCCGTGCGCCAGCGCGCCGATGACGGCAGCGGGCAGGAAGGCAACCAGAATGCCGAAGACGAAGCGCCGCGTGCGGGCATCGCGGGGAAAATCGGTCAGGATTTTCAAAAGTTTTGCCGAATAGACGGTCAAGATGGCCAGAATGGCACCAAGCTGGATCAGAACCTCGAAGGTTTTTCCTGTGGATTCAAAACCAAGAAAATGGCCGATCAGCAGCAAATGCCCGGTGGAGGAAACCGGGATAAATTCGGTCAAGCCTTCGATAAGACCGAGAAACGCGGCTTCCAGCAGATTAAAAACATCCATGAAGTCAGCACCTTAGAATATTGGGCACCATGATGGCAGCAAGACCGGGCCGCGATTGCGGTTGCCGAGGCAAAAACGAGCACTTCCAGCGATTGCTTGTCTCACGCAGACATAGCCCTTATAGACTTTATATTCCGTTGAGGCGGCGTCGAATCGCTCGGTAGCAGGAATAGCCTGCTGCATGCGCAAACGCCAGCCGCCGTGCTATCTCCGGACGTTCAATTCAAGCTTCAGTCGAGAGTATCGCGTCGATCATGCTTACGCTTTTTCATCATCCCATGTCTTCGGGTTCGCGCTATGTGCGGCTCATCCTCGGCGAGTATGGCGTTGAAGCGGAGTTGATCGAGGAACGACCGTGGTCACGTCGCAAAGAATTTCTGGCGCTGAACCCGGCGGGCACCCTGCCCGTTCTTCTGGCTGAAAATGACCTTCCGGTCGTCGGCGCGACGGTGATTGCCGAATATCTGGACGAGACACGCGGCGCCTTGAAACGCAGCCGCCGCCTTCTGCCGGAAAGCCCTATGGAGCGCGCCGAAGTGCGCCGCCTCGTTGACTGGTTTCTGCTGAAATTCGAAAATGAAGTCACACGCCACATCGCGCGCGAACGTGTGTTCAAGCTGCAGATGGCAGCCGAAATGGGCGGTAGCGCGCCGGATTCGACCGCTATCCGCGCCGCCCGCACCAATATCCGCCAGCACATGAAATATATCGACTGGCTGGCCGCGACCCGCGACTGGCTGGGTGGCGCGCATCCAAGCTATGCCGACATGGCTGCGGCAGCATGCATTTCCGTGCTAGACTATCTCGGCGAAATCGAGTGGGGCGAAACCAAAGCGGCGCGTGACTGGTATGCACGCATGAAATCGCGCCCGGCCTTCCGCCCATTACTTTCTGACCGCGTGCGCGGGCTTGCCCCGGTGGCCCATTATGGCGACCTCGACTTCTAATTCGAAAACCGAAAAGCTGAAGCGCTTCCTGATCGAAGAGGTGAAGGCGGTCGGTTTCGATGCCGTTGCCTTCACCACGCCGGATGCAATTCCGCAAGCGCCCGAACGGCTGCGCCAATATATTGCCGATGGCCACCACGCCGACATGGAATGGATGGAGGAAACCGAGGCGCGCCGCAGCGATCCAAGCGTGCTGTGGCCGGAAGTCCGTTCCATCATGATGCTGGCGATGAATTACGGGCCGGATGCCAACCCGCTCGCCATTCTGGAGCAACAGGATCGCGCGGCCATATCGGTCTACGCGCAAAACCGCGACTATCATGACATCATCAAGGGCAAGCTCAAGCATGTGGCGAGCCGTTTTGCCGCGCGCGCCGGACAGGATGTCAAAGTCTTCGTCGACACCGCGCCCGTCATGGAAAAGCCGCTGGCCGAGGCCGCGGGGCTCGGCTGGCAGGGCAAGCACACCAATCTGGTAAGCCGCGAGCTTGGCTCATGGCTGTTCCTCGGCTCCATCTTCACAACGGCGGAAATTCCGCCCGACACGCCTGACCGCGACCATTGCGGCTCCTGCCGCGCCTGCCTCGACGCTTGTCCGACCAATGCCTTCCCCTCGCCCTATCGCATCGATGCAAGGCGCTGCATTTCCTATCTCACCATCGAGAACAAGGGGCCGATCCCGCACGAATTCCGCAAGGCGATGGGCAACCGCATCTATGGCTGCGATGACTGCCTTTCCGTCTGCCCTTGGAACAAGTTTGCGCAGGCAACCAGCGAAATGAAGCTGAAAGCCCGCGACGATCTGAAAGCGCCGCGTCTGGCCGACCTGTTGACACTGGATGACCCCGCTTTCCGCACATTGTTTTCGGGTTCCCCGGTGAAACGGATCGGGCGCGACCGCTTCCTCCGCAATGTGCTGATCGCCACCGGTAATTCCGGTGATAAAACGCTTCTGCCAGATGTCGAACGACTGCTGGAAGACGAAGCGCCTGTCGTGCGCGGCGCAGCTATATGGGCCTTGAAGCAATTGGCCAATCCCGACCGTGTGGCTGAAATGCAGAAACGTCTGGCCTCATCGGAAGAGGATGCTACGGTGCAAGCAGAGTGGACCACCGCATCGACCCGAAAATCGGAAGCGATTTTGGGAAAGCACGATGCGTAGATTCAATGGATTAGAGCGTCCTTTGTGCGTCCCAACGGGCGCACGGCGCTCTATGGAGGAAGTTTGATGCGCGTTTTTCTGTTCGGAGCCGGTTATTCTGCCCAAGCCTTTGCTCAAAGGATGACAGGTGAGGCGGAACGCATCGACGGGACAACGCGGCACGAGCAGAAATTCCCGCTCCTTGAAAAGGCGGGCATAAAGCCGATGCTCTTTGACGGTGAAACACCTTCGCCCGACCTTCTGGACCGGCTTGCCCAATCGACCCATGTTGTCGTTTCGATTTCGCCCGGCGAAAGCGGCGACCCGGCGGTCGCCGTTGTAGAAGAAGCGCTTCGTCGCCCCGACAACACCATTCGCTGGATCGGCTATCTGTCGACGGTCGGCGTCTATGGCGACCATCAGGGCCAATGGGTGGACGAGACTGCTCCCTGCAAGCCTGCGTCCCGCCGCAGTCTGGAGCGGGTGGAAGCCGAAGAAACATGGGGACAATTGAGCGAACGGCACGGAACGCCGCTCGCAATCTTGCGTCTTTCCGGCATTTACGGGCCGGGCCGCAACGCCTTCATTAATCTGGAACGCGGTACTGCACGGCGCATCATCAAAGACAATCAGGTCTTCAACCGCATCCACGTCGATGACATCGCCGGTAGCCTGCGTTTTCTGGCAGGAACCAACACGGGCGGCATCTTCAATATCACCGACAATGAACCAAGCCCGCCACAGGATGTCGTCACCTATGCAGCCGAACTGATGGGCGTGACGCCGCCGCCGGAGGTCCCCTTCGCGGAAGCCGACATGACGCCGATGGCGCGCTCCTTCTATGGCGAGAACAAGCGTGTCTCCAACCAGCGCATCAGGGATCTCGGCTATGAATTTGCCTATCCCGACTACAAGACCGCCTTTTCGGCCATGTGGCGCGACGATAGCTGGCACTGATTTGCATTGTTCAGATGCCGCTGTTAAAAATGCATCCGCAATCGAACCGGGACAAAACAGAATGGGCAGCACCGAACTCGCAACCAGATAAGCCGCAACAGCCTTTCCGACCTGTTGCGGCATCTGCCCCGGACCAATTTCCTTAAAGCGCATCCCGAAAAGTGTGTAACGATTTTCGGATAAGACACGCGTTGTAAAGAAGGCAGATCGCCGCCCGAATTCTTTCTCGAGCGGATGCTTCGTCATGCCTTTTGATAACAAACAAACTCCACGCTGGAATTACTCCCTGCCATTGGCACTCGCGCTGATGGCCCCTTTCGACATTCTCGCCTCGCTGGCCATGGACATCTACCTGCCGGTCGTGCCGTCCATGCCCGCCATCCTGCAAACGACACCCGCAATGGTGCAGCTGACGCTCAGCCTCTACATGGTGATGCTGGGTGTCGGGCAACTGCTGTTCGGCCCGTTGTCGGACCGCTTCGGACGCAGGCCCATCCTGCTTGGTGGCGGATTGGTTTTCGCCCTTTCGTCCTTCGCGCTGGCGATTACCGACAATGCCGCGCTATTCGTGGCGCTTCGCTTCGTACAGGCAACGGGCGCCTCGGCGGCACTTGTCGCTACTTTCGCAACGGTGCGCGACGTCTATGCGACACGTCCCGAAGGCGCGACGATCTACGGCCTTTTCAGCGCCATGCTTTCCTTCGTCCCTGCGCTTGGCCCGATTGCCGGTGCATTGATTGCAAAGGGTTTCGGATGGCGGACAATCTTCGCATTGCTGGGCCTGTTCGGTCTCATCGCAACATGGCGCGCCTTGCGCCACTGGCACGAGACACGACCGACCGGCGATGCGCCAAACGCCGGCAGTCTGGGGCGGATCATAAAGGATTTCCGCTTCTGGACCTACACGCTCGGCTTTGCCACGGCGATGGGCACGTTCTTCGTATTCTTTTCTACCGCACCGCGCATTCTGATCGAACGCAGCGGCTTCGGTGAAACAGGATTCAGCCTTGCTTTCGCAAGCGTTGCCGGCGTCATGATCGCCGCCACGCGCATCCTGCCGCGCCAGACGCAGAAATGGGGTGCCCGTACAAGCGTGGCCCTTGGCATGGTCGTGCTCCTTGCCAGCGCACTCCTGCTTCTGGCGGGCGAGACACTGCTGCAACCATCATCATTCAAGCCTCATCGTCCCGATGTGGTTTGCCGCTGTCGGGATCGTTCTCACCGCATCGATGACGGCGAATGGTGCGCTTGCAGCTTTTGACGACAATGCGGGCATGGCGGTCGCAGTCTATTTCTGTGTTCAGAGCCTGATCGTCAGTCTCGCAGGAACCGCACTGGTCATTTTCCTGCCGGCGATACTGCCCGCCATTGATCACCTTCTGCACCTTCATGCCGTTGCTGGTTCTGGCCATGCTTGCAAGGCTACGAAAGAGCTGAGGGAAATGGCGGTTGGCAGCACAAACTGTCGACCGCCATTGAAGCCCTGCCGTGGACACCGCATAATGCCCGCAATTCGGTTGTCTTGATTCGCAGCCGCAGCCCCTAGAGCGCCGTGCGTCCATATGGACGCACAAAGGACGCTCTAACCGATCAGATCTACGCATCGTCTTTCCGAAAATCGAAATCGATTTTCGGAAAGACGATGCTGTAGGCAAAACATGGAACTGCACCATGATCGCAAACAGATTGAAGAAGATCATTCTCGCAGCCTCGCTGGCCGCAATGATCGCGCCCGACTTCGCGCCAATGGCCATGGCGGAAGACATGCCAGCGAAACAGGCTTTCGGCGGTGAAAGACTTCCTGTGCTGACGCAGCAGCCGCAATCCATCGGCTTTTATGCCAAAGGATGCCTCGCCGGTGCTGTGGCATTGCCGACGGATGGACCGAACTGGCAGGTCATGCGCCTTTCGCGCAACCGCCGCTGGGGTCATCCGCGCATGATCGGTCTTCTGGAAAAACTGTCCCGCGATGCAGCACAGGACGGCTGGCCCGGCCTGCTCGTCGGTGACATCTCGCAGCCGCGCGGCGGCCCGATGCTCACCGGTCATGCCTCGCATCAGGTCGGCCTCGATGCAGATATCTGGCTGACACCGATGCCGAAAAAGCGGTTTTCCGATGCCGAACGCGAGAGCGTTTCCGCCGTTTCGATGCTGAAGCCGGATTCGCTTTATGTGGACCCGAAAAGTGGACCCCTGCCCGCACGGCCCTCATCAAGCATGCCGCAAGCTATCCGGAAGTCGAGCGCATCTTTGTGCATCCGGGCATCAAGAAGCAGCTTTGCGACACAGTGACGGGCGACCGAAGCTGGCTCGGCAAGGTTCGCCCCTACTGGGGGCACTTCTACCATTTCCATGTGCGCCTGACCTGCCAGCCCGGTTCGCCTCAATGCAAGGGACAGCCGAAAGTGGCTGCTGGCGACGGTTGTGACAAGTCGCTCGCCCGGTGGTTTACCGACGAGCCATGGAAGCCTGCAAAGCCGTCGAAGGAACCTCCAAAAAGCCGCGTCCGGTGATGGTTTCCGATCTGCCGAAGGCCTGTGCCGCCGTCCTCAACGGCCCTGCGCCGAATTCGGTTGCGGATGTCACCTACGGCGTGCAGTAACGGCTTTTAGCGCTTTTCAGGTCTTTGGCACTTCGCTATAGATTTAAAACGATTTAGAATGCTAATGACAAGGTTATCAACTCGTAAGGTTGCTCATTCATGACGGAACGCCTGCGCATCGCATTGATCGCCCACGACCAGAAGAAGGATGACATGGTCGCCTTCGCCAAAGCGCATGAGCAGGCTTTGGCCCGCTTTGACATCGTGGCGACGGGGACGACTGGCAGCCTCATTCTGGATGCCTGCCCTTCACTCAGCATTCAGCGTGTGAAAAGTGGGCCGCTCGGCGGAGACCAGCAGATCGGCGCGATGATCGCGGAAGGCACGGTGGAAGTGCTCATCTTCTTCATCGACCCGCTGTCCCCGCTTCCGCACGATGTCGATGTGAAGGCGCTGACACGCCTTGGCAGCGTCTACGATATTCCAATGGCGCTCAATCGCGCGACAGCGGAAAAACTGATCAAAGCGCTTGATTAAAGCGCATCCCGAAAAGTGTGAAACGGTTTTCGGAAAAATGCGCGTAAAACAAATGATTAGAGCGCCGATCTGATCCAATCAGATCGAAACGCGCTCTAATCCTGCACAAGACAGGCTCGCCCGCGGAAGACCACCGCGGGCGGAAGACATGACCGGGGAGAGGGCATGCTGGCGAGTACAGCATGCCTCCCAAAAGTGGGAACCGGCTTTGGGACAAAAACATGCATGAAAACAAAGAGATAGAGCTGGTCGAACAGGGGTTCCGGTTTCCAGTACTCGTCGGCGATATCGGCGGCACCAATGCCCGCTTTGCTATCCCGGTGGATTCCAATGCAGAGCCGAAGGAATTTCCCGTTCTCCAGACGGCGGATTATGCAACCATCGATGAGGCGATACAGAGCGCCATTCTTGATCACACTTCGATCCGGCCACGCTCCGCAATTCTCGCCGTCGCCGGTCCCGTCGATGGTGACGAAATCGATCTCACCAATTGCGACTGGGTCGTGCGCCCGAAGAAGATGATCGCCGATCTCGGTTTCGAGGACGTGACCGTGCTGAACGATTTCGAGGCGCAAGCGCTTGCCGTCGTGTCTCTCGGCAGCGATCATCTGGAACAGATTGGCGGCAGGCCGGAAGAATTGATTGCCACCCGCGTCGTACTCGGACCGGGCACGGGGCTTGGCGTTGCCGGTCTTGTCCGCACGCGCCATGCATGGGTGCCGGTGCCCGGCGAAGGCGGCCATATCGATATCGGCCCACGCAGTGAACGCGATTATCAGGTCTTCCCGCATATCGAGCGCATCGACGGCCGCGTCGCTGGCGAACAGATCCTGTGCGGCCGCGGCCTGCGCAATCTCTATCTTGCCATATGCGCCGCCGACAAGGTGGCGCCAACGCTGGAAACACCTGCCGACATCACTTCAGCAGGGCTCGATGGCAGCAATGCGCAGGCGGAAGAAACCCTGCATCTGTTCGTCACCTATCTCGGACGCGTTGCAGGCGATCTGGCGCTGATCTTCATGGCGCATGGCGGTGTCTATCTTTCCGGCGGCATTCCGCAGCGCATCCTTTCTGCGCTCAAGTCCGGCGCTTTTCGCGAAGCATTCGAAGACAAAGCCCCGCACAAGGCCATCATGCGCGACATTCCTGTCCGCGTGATCACGCACCAGCTTGCAGCCCTCACAGGGCTTTCCGCCTTTGCGCAGGCCCCCGCCCGTTTCGAAGTTTCGACCGACGGACGCCGCTGGCGTATCGACTGACCGGCAAAGCTTGAGGATGGTCAAGCCGCACGGATAACGTTATAGAAACGCTGCACTGAAATTGCCGATGGCTTTTTCAGTTCAGCGTTTCCGTATGGGAAGTCGTATTTTTCAACGATAGCCGCCGGACCTGCCGGAGGGCTAAGAGACAAAAAGCGCTTTTGCACGTGAGTCTATTTAAGAAGAAAAACAAGAAGATCGATACGGGCGAAGCCACCCGCGTAATCCGGCGCATGATGTCGGAAAACATCCGCGAATATAAAAAGAATTACATTATCGCCATTCTGGCATCGCTCATCGTCGGCGGATCGAATGGCGCATTGGCCTATATGATGAAGCCGATGATCGACAAGATCTTCTATGAGCAAAATCTCGCTCTGGTCTGGGTCATTTGTGGCACATTGCTGTCCATCTTCGTATTGCGTGGCATTTCCGGCTATATACAGGCTGTGGAACTGGCCAAGATCGGCAACAATCTGGTCGCGCGCTACCAAAAGCGCATTTTCGACCATCTGATGAAGCTCGGTCTCGATTTCTATAACGACACCCGTTCCGGTCATCTGGCAGCGCAGATCAATCAGAACGTTTCCGGCATTCGCGATCTGCTCAACATGACGATTTCGTCGATCGCGCGCGATTTCATCTCGCTCGTCGGTCTCGTCGGCATGATGTTCTACATGGACCCGGTTCTGTCCGTTGCGATTTTCCTGATCGGACCGCCGCTTATTCTCGCCGTTGCCTATATTTCGCGCCGCATTCGCTCTGTCACCCGTGATCTCGTGCATCTCAATTCCCATCTGCTGGGCGCGATGCAGGAATCGATTCAGGGCATTGCCATCGTCAAGGCCTTTACGATGGAAGACCAGTTGCGTGCCAAGATCGGCAAGCTCATCGACCAGTCCGAAGGCCGCAGCAACAAGATCGCCAAGGTCTCCGAGCGCACAACGCCCATTTCCGAAATGCTGGCGGGTTTTGCAGTCTCCGGCGTGCTGGCCTATAGCGGCTACCGCGCCATTCTCGAACAACAACCGCCCGGCGCAACCTTTGCCTTCATCACCGCAATGCTGCTTGCCTATGATCCGGCTCGCCGCCTCGCCCGCCTTCAGGTCGGGCTGGAAAAAGGCGCTCGTCAATGCGCGCATGATCTATGAAGTGCTGGATATAGAGCCGCGCCAGCGCGATCTTCCAAACGCCGTGGAACTGAAAGCCGGTCCCGGCGAAATCCGCTTCGAGGATATCTATTTCTCCTATCACGAGACCGCGCCGGTGCTTCACGGCGTCAGCTTCGTCGCCAAGGCGGGAGAAACCACTGCCGTGGTGGGCGCTTCGGGCGCGGGCAAATCGACGCTCATCAATCTTGTCCAGCGCTTCTACGATCTCGACAGCGGCAAGATCCTGTTCGACGGACAGGATATCGCACAGGTCAAGAAACGGTCGCTGCGCCATGCCATCGCCTATGTCTCGCAGCAGCCCTATCTGTTTGAAGGCACCATTGCCGACAATATCCGCTATGGCCGCCCGGACGCGACGGATGAAGAAATCATCGAGGCGGCGAAACTTGCCCATGCGCATGAATTCATCCTGCAACAGCCGCAGGGCTACGACACGCCGGTCGGCGAAAACGGCGTGACGCTTTTTCTGGCGGCCAGCGCCAGCGCGTCTCGATCGCTCGCGCCATCGTTCGCAATGCGCCGGTTCTCCTGCTAGACGAAGCGACTTCCGCCCTCGACAACGAATCGGAGAAGCGGGTCCAGCAAGCGCTGGAAGGCATCATGCAGAACCGCACCACAATCGTGATCGCCCATCGTCTTTCCACGGTGGTCAATGCAAATCGCATCGTGGTGATGGAAGCTGGTCGTGTGGTGGAAGAAGGGCGTCACGACGATCTGATCGGCATCCAGAACGGCGTCTATGCCCGCTTTTATCAATTGCAGAGCGGCAACGGCGATATCATCACCGAAAAAAAACGGCAGAAGAATTGCGGACAGGAGAACCCCGATGAGCGGAGAAACGCAGAACAGCGAAGTGGGCCTCGTCGTCGTCGGCGCTGGCGGACGCATGGGCCAGACGTTGATCCGGACCATCCAGACCATCGAAGGCGCGAAACTGGTCGGTGCCATCGAACGCTCCAGCTCTCCACTTCTCGGCAGGGGATGCTGGCGAAGTCACCGGCATTGGCCCGCTCGGCGTGATAATCACCGACGATCCGTTGCCGGTCTTTGCCAAGGCGCACGGCGTCCTCGATTTCACAAGCCCTGCGGCAAGCGTGGAATTTGCAGGGCTTGCTGCTCAAGCGCGCATCGTGCACGTCATCGGCACGACGGGCTGCTCGGCTGAACACGACGAGAAAATCCGCGCCGCCGCCCGCCATGCAACCATCGTCAAATCCGGCAATATGAGCCTCGGCGTCAATCTTCTGTCCGTTCTGGTGCAGAAGGCAGCGCAAGCGCTCGATCCTGCGGATTTCGACATCGAAATTCTCGAGATGCACCACAAGCACAAGGTCGATGCACCGTCCGGCACCGCGCTGCTTCTCGGCGAAGCGGCAGCGAAGGGGCGCGACATTGCACTGGCGGAAAACAGCGTGCGCGTGCGTGACGGTTATACCGGCCCGCGCGAAACCGGCTCCATCGGCTTTGCAACATTGCGCGGCGGTTCGGTCATCGGCGATCATTCGGTGATTCTGGCTGGTCCCGGTGAACGCGTCGTTCTTTCCCATCATGCCGAAGACCGGTCGGTGTTTGCACGTGGTGCCATCAAGGCCGCACTCTGGGCCCATGGCAAAAGCCCGGTCTCTATTCGATGCTCGATGTTCTCGGGCTGAACGACTGATCGTTTCCACCGGAGCGCCGATCCGACCTGTTCAGATCAGCTCTCCAGAGTTTGTCTTATCGCGCATCTTATCCGAAAACCGCTTCACACTTTTCGGGATGCGCTCTCTAACGGAGCGTTGCATATGTCTCGTACTCTCGTCCCGGTCCGCCACGGTCAAAGCGAGTGGAACCTCAAGAACCTCTTCACCGGATGGCGCGATCCGGGCCTGACCGAACAAGGCCATGCCGAGGCCAAGGCCGCAGGCCAGCGCCTGAAAGCTGCCGGTCTGAAGTTCGACATCGCCTATACGTCTGCGCTGTCGCGTGCGCAGGTGACCTGCCAGCACATTCTGGACCAGCTCGGTCAGTCTGATCTCAAGACGATCCGCGATCAGGCCCTGAACGAGCGCGACTATGGCGATCTGTCCGGCCTCAACAAGGATGATGCCCGCGCCAAGTGGGGTGAGGAACAGGTCCATATCTGGCGCCGTTCCTACGACGTCCCGCCTCCGGGCGGCGAAAGCCTGAAGGATACCGGCGCGCGCGTTTGGCCGTACTATCTGCACACAGTGCAGCCACACGTGCTGCGCGGCGAAACCGTTCTGGTTGCAGCCCACGGCAATTCGCTCCGGGCACTGATCATGGCGCTCGATGGTCTGACACCGGAACAGATTCTCAAGCAGGAACTCAACACCGGTGTTCCGGTCGTTTACCGGCTCAATGCCGATTCGACAGTCGCTTCGAAGGAAATTCTCGAAGCCTGATAGCTGTTTGGCTGTGAATTCGTCGGGCGCGTCAGCGCGCCCGTCCCTCTTTTCAACGCGAAAAAAGCATTGGCTGAAAAAAAAAGCTGGCTGAATGTCGAAAACGCGATTGACAGAGACAGGTCGACCCCTTAGATGGGTCCTCGTCGCCCAGATGGCGGAATTGGTAGACGCACCAGCTTCAGGTGCTGGCGCTCGCAAGGGCGTGGAGGTTCGAGTCCTCTTCTGGGCACCATTTCCAAGTCTTCAGACCACTACCAAGGTCCAGAAGCACCCCAAAAAGCCCGCGCAAGCGGGCTTTTTGTTTCTGGATTGTCGTTCCGACAGGATCAGCTTCAAGCCGGTTAATCCGACCAACAGATTTGGCAGTCGATGCAGTTTTCTCCCTCCGAACGCGACGCTTTCTTCGAATTGCTGAAATGGCGGCGCGATGTCCGTCACTTCAGCGATAGAGCCATAGACGGCAGAATCATCGATTCTTTGCGCGAAGCGATGGATTATGCTCCCTCCGTCGGCAATGCCCCCCCCGGCGCGTGATTTCAGTTGAAACTGCTGCAATACGCGCAGCGGTGCACGACAATTTTCTGGAAGCCAACCGGTCGGCCGCACAAATCTATGAAGGGGCGCGCGCAGAGCATTACCGCGATTTGAAACTGGAAGGCATCAGCGTTGCTCCAGTGCAGCTTGCCATTTTACCGACACTGCGCCCGTCGAAGGGCAAGGCCTCGGCAGACAATCCATGGCCATTACCCTCGAGCATAGCACGGCAATGGCGGTCCAGAATCTCAATCTGGCGGCAAGATCGTTCGGGCTTGGCGTCGGTATGGTTTCCATTCTCGATCCACATACAATGGAAACGCTTTTCAAGACTCCGCCCAGCTGGCGCTTCAGCCTCTATCTGTGCATCGGCTGGCCACTGGCTGATGACGACACACCTTTGCTGCACAGAAACGGCTGGCAGAAGAACAAAGCGACGGTCTGGCATCGTTTCTAGAGGGCAAGAGGCGCAAGGCAGCAGAAATACCTCCTGACAGCCCGCATCTATCCTGATCCGCCCCTACCTTGTAAGGTAGGCCCTGCGTGGCGGGCTTTCTGGGAGGAAAATCATGCGACGGATCATTGTTGGAACGTTCCTGAGCCTCGACGGCGTGATGCAGGCGCCGGTGGGCCGGAGGAAGATCGTACCGGCCAATTCGAATATGGCGGCTGGACAGTGCCCTATTGGGACGATGTGGTTGCCGGAGCCATGGGTGAAAGCTTTTCCAAGCCGTTCGACCTGCTTTTGGGCAGACGCACCTACGATATTTTTGCTGCCCACTGGCCGCATCAGGTAACAGACCCCAACGACCCCGGTTTCGTGCCCGGTGAAGGCGAGATCGCCAGAATGTTCAACGAAGTGACGAAATATGTCGCGACGCACAGGCCGGAAAGCCTGAACTGGCAGAACAGTGAACTGCTGGGCGACGATATCATCGCCTCATTGAGAGCCATCAAGGCCACCGAAGGCCCTGACCTGTCAGTCTCGGGCAGCAGCGAACTGGTCCATCAGTTACTTGCCAGCGATCTGGTCGATGAGTTGCGGCTGTTGATCTATCCGGTCATCCTTGGCAAAGGTAAGCGTCTCTTCGACGGCAATCCGTGCCATCAGCCTTCAAGCTGGTCAGCTCCACCACATCGCCCAGCGGCGTCATCATTGCCAATTATCAGCGTTCAGGCGAACTCAAGACCGGGTCTTTTGCGATGGACCACCCATCGGAAGAAGAAATCGAGCGACGTAAGAACCTTTCCTGATTCCAGCCGGGCTTCCCGAACCATTGGAGTAGAGAACCCGCCCCTTCGGCAAGGCTTTGTCAACAGCCCTATGAATTGTGCCTATTGCACTGATCTCGCAATTGGCGGCACAATCCGACGTCCTTTGCTCAAATTCATTTGCTTACAAATATAATAACGGGGAGCGAATATGCGCCGTAAAGGCTTGCTGGAATTCGGGAGAAACAGAACGCTTTACGGCCTGTTTCTGTTCTGCGCGATCTGCGCCATTGCGGGCAGTCTCATGAGCTATAGTGGCGAGGATTCCGCCCGGCGCTGGCTGCATTATCTGACCAAGCCAACCGCAACCCTGCTGCTGCTCGCCGCCGTCCTTTGCGCCGAACGCCCCAAATCGAAATCCTATGGCTTTGCCGTCGCCTTTGGTCTGGCTTTTGCAGCACTCGGGGACTTTTTCCTGATGTTGCCCGGCGATTATTTCATGGCGGGCCTGATCTGCTTTCTCGTCACCCATTGCGCCTATATCTATGCGCTTTGCCGCCATACGCGCTTTGCCGCGCATAAAGGCGTTTTCGTCCTTTTGCCATCGCGGCCTTGGCCATCATAGCAGGCCTCTGGTCGTCGCTGCCGACGTCGATGAAGATCCCGGTCGTCATCTACTCCGCAGCGCTCGGCATCATGGCGGCGCAGGCGATGAGCCGCGCGCTCAGCACCGAGCCAGAAACGCCACAGCGCTATGCCGCATGGCTCGCGGCAGCAGGCGGCCTCTTCTTCATGGCAAGCGACACGCTGCTTGCTTATGGACGCTTCAGCCTCGACATTCCGCTGAACGGTCTGTGGGTGCTTGCAACCTATTATGCTGCGCAATTCCTCTTTGCCCGTTCAACGGAGGATTTTGCCTATGACAACTGAAGAACAGGCATTGCAGCTCTCATTCGAGCGCCTGCGTCACGCATGGCTTGAAGACCGCCCTGCCTATGAGCAGCGTCTGGACGACCTGAAGCGCCTGCGCGAGCGGCTCGAAGCAAGACTGGATGAAATGGCGAAGGCCATCAGCGCGGATTTTGGTAATCGCTCGCTGCACGAAACCCTGCTCGGTGAAGCCAGTGTCGTCTTTGCCGAAATCGATGATGCCCTGCACAATCTCAAGCGCTGGATGAAACCGAAACGCCGTAAGGCAGGCTGGAAAATGTGGCCCGCCAAGGCGGAAATCCGTTATGTTCCGCTCGGTGTGGTGGGGATCATCGCGCCGTGGAATTATCCGGTCAATCTGGCCTTGGCGCCGCTTGTCGCGGCAATAACAGCTGGAAACCACGTTTTCCTGAAACCGTCCGAACACACACCGCGCACCGCCGAGTTCCTGCAAAGCCTGCTTGCCGATGTGTTCCCGGAGGATCGTGTTACCGTGGCGCTTGGCGATGCTTCCCTGTCAGCACAATTTGCATCACTGCCATTCGACCATCTCTTTTTTCACGGGCTCCACTGCTGTCGGGCGCAAGATCATGGCGGCGGCGGCACCAAACCTGACCCCGGTGACGCTTGAGCTTGGCGGCAAGTCACCTGCCATCGTCAGCGAAAACGCCAATCTCAAACGCGCCGCCCGAGCGATCGCGACGGGAAAATTCTTCAACGCGGGGCAGACCTGCATCGCGCCTGACTATGTTCTGATCCATCACAGCAAGCGCGACGAATTCGTGAACCTTCTGCGTGCCGAAATGCAGGCACGTTACGGCAGCGCATCAGCGGAAAAAGACCGCACGACGATCATCAACGATGCTCAGGAAGCGCGACTGTCGAAACTCCCGCCGATGCCGCAAACAGGAGCGAGGCCGTCGTTGAGCTTCCGGCAGGCTCCGAACAGCCGCGATCAATGGCGCCTGCGCTCGTGCTGGAACCTGCCGCCGACAGCACGATTATGCAGGAGGAGATTTTCGGTCCGCTTCTGCCGATCATCAGCTATCGCCTGCTCGACGATGCAATCGGCTTTGTTCTCAAGCTTGACCGTCCGCTGGCGCTTTACTGCTTCAGCGATAACACTGCAGAAATTGAAATGATGCTCAGCCGTATCGTTGCGGGCGGCGTCTGCGTCAACGACACGCTCTACCATTTCGCCTGCAGCAGCCTGCCATTCGGCGGGGTGGGTGCAAGCGGTATGGGCCAGTATCATGGCCATGACGGTTTTCTGACCTTTTCCAAGGCAATGCCCGTCCTGACCAAATATGCCCCGGCTCCGAGCGACCTCATCAAGCCGCCCTATACCGGCCTCACTGACAGGCTGATCCGTTTCATTGCAAGATGAGGTTGGGAACTATGCCAACATCCTCCGCGTTCGGATATTGAGATCGCCTGATTGTGTAGGGAATTGCTATTCAAACAGAGATACAATCTGACTATATAAAGACTGATCGCCGGTTCATTTCTCCGGTATAGCCATAGTCTTTCAGAACAGAATACCTGACAGGTGAAAAACGGGTGCTGAAAAAGAAAGAACCAAACCGGATATCGAAGTCCATCCTGACTGCTATCCGGAACAGGCCGGGTTTCAGGCCGCTCAACGCCAATATTACCGGCGGTGATATCGTCATTGCATCCTACAATGTCCACAAATGCATCGGTATCGACAAACAGTTCAACCCGCAGCGAACGGCTGAAGTCATCAGTGAAATCGACGCGGATGTGATTGCCCTGCAGGAAGCCGACAGGCGTTTCGGCGAGCGTTCCGGCCTGCTTGATCTCGGCCTGCTTGAGCGCCGCCATGGGCTCGTTCCTGTCCCCATTACCGCGACAATGCCCAAGGGCCACGGCTGGCACGGCAATGTGCTTCTGTTCCGTGAAGGCGTGGTGCGCAATGTGCAGCAGCTCAGCTTCCCGGTGTCGAACCGCGCGGCGCTCTGGTCGCAGACTTGCAGTTTCCGGCAGGGCCTCTTCGGGTGATCGCCGCGCATCTTGGCCTTCTGAAACGCTCCCGCGAACAGCAGGCCGAAAGCATTCTTACCGCCTTGCAGGAAGCCGATACGGTGCCGACCCTGCTCATCGGCGACCTCAACGAATGGCGCATCGGCAAGCGCTCGTCGCTCGCTGCCCTCATGCCGACATTCAACCATGTCGCCACAGCAGTCCCGAGTTTCCCGTCGCGGTTCCCGGTTTTGCGCTGGATCGCGTGCTCGGAGCACCGCACAATCTCGTCACATCGGTTGAAGTGCACAACACGCCACTGGCGCGCCGGCATCCGATCACCTGCCCGTCAAGGCACATCTTGACCTCAAATCGGCGACGAACCTGCTGGAAGAATTCAGCCCGGAAATATTCACGAGCAGGACGGGATAACTCTCAGAGATAAGGCGAACCCAGCCATATAATCCGGTCCAGCAGACGCTCCAGAAATGGCCTGTTCTTGAGACGCGCTAGATTGACCTCGCGGCTACCCTCGATCACCTTGCCGATGCGTTCTTCCACCTGACGCGCCACGTCGCGGTCGAGAATTTCAAGATCGACCTCGAAATTCAGTCGCAGCGAACGCGGATCAATATTGGACGATCCGACATAAGACCAAGCACCGTCGATGGTCATCAGTTTCGAATGATTGAAAGCGCCGCCTGCCCGCCAGATGCGGCAACCATCCTTCAACAGCTGGTCGAACTGCGCGCGCATGGCGCGATCCACCAGCTTCAGATTGTTGACGCCCGGCACGACGATATCGACTGACACGCCGCGCCGCGCCGCCGTCACCAGCGCGCTGATCAGTTCACGGTCCGGCAGAAGATAAGGCGTCATGATGAGAATATGCTGCTCGGCAATCGAAAAAAGCGCCCATCATCATGCGCTGGTTGGTTTCCACGTTCTTGTCGGGGCCTGACCCGACGACACGCACCAGCGTTCCCGTTCCCGGCGGGTTTTCCGGCGGCGCTATCTTCCATGCCTCGCCGGTCAGAAGTTCGCCGGTCGCAAAGCGCCAGTCTTCGGATGCAATATGGAAGAGATCGGCAATCGCCGGACCTTCAAGCTTGAAATGCGTATCGAAGGCAACCGCTTTGCCCGCGATCGCACGCACGAAACCCGCTCTGATATTCATGCCGCCGGTAAAGGCGATCTTGCCGTCAACAATGAGAATTTTGCGGTGGGTGCGCAGGTTCGCATAAGGCAGGCGCAACCCGATGATGATGTTGCCGTTGAACACATCGACGGCAACACCCTTGTCCTTCAAAAGCTTCACGATGCTCGGAAAGGAATAGCGCGCGCCGACAGCGTCGACCAGCACCCGCACTTCCACACCGCGCTTGACCGCATCACCCAGAGCATCGGCAAATTTTTCGCCGATGGCATCCCGGTCGAAAATATAGGTTTCCAGCATGATGCTGCGCTCGGCCCTGCCTATCGCGTCGAGCATTGCCGCGTAAGCTTCGTCCCCTGTTTCCAGCATCTCGATGCTGTTGCCGCTGGTGAAATCATAGAGGCTGACAGCATCGCCCAATATCTTAATCGCCCCGAACTGGCGTCCGAAGGCGGCGCGCACGAGGTCGTTCGTCGTATCGAAATGCGACAGGTGATAGAGCGCGATCTTGCCCATATTGGCGCGCTGGTGGGTGAGCGTCGACCGCCGGATACGGTTCACTCCCGCAATGGCATAGACCACCGCCCCGACGATGGGCGACAGCACGATCACGCCTACCCAGCCGATGGCCGTGCGTACCTCGTCCTTCGTCATCGTCGCGTGAATGGCGGCAATCGCGCCCAGAACGCCCCGACAGAACGAACAGGATATGCGGCCAGTAGTGGGAAACGAGATCGAACATCACATGAACTTTAAGCGGAAAACGACTGCAATAGCAAAGAGATATAATGCGCGGTCGAGCGAACGAACAGAAGTAGATAACGATGATCCCACCCGCCTCGCACAAAAGCTGGTCAAATCCCGGACATGCCTTATATTGCTCACGAGGCATGAAAATTTGAGGGACGTCTCATGGCAACAGCTCATAATGATTTCGACCGCCCGACCTTTCCAAAGGAACTTTCCAGCAAATGGGGGTGGTTCGTCGCCCTAGGGGTCGCACTTCTGATCCTCGGAGGCATCGCCTTCGGTAACCTCGTTCTGGCCACCGTAGTCTCGGTCTACTATGTCGGCCTGATGATGCTGATTGGCGGCGTCATCGAGATCATTCACGCCTTCGGCGTCAAAACATGGGGCAGCTTCTTCTTCTGGCTCCTGAGCGGCCTGCTCTACACGGCAGCTGGTATCGTCGCCTTCATCAATCCGGTGCTGGCGGCTGGCGTGATGACCTTCCTTCTGGCGGCAGCCCTTCTCGGTTCCGGTGCTTTCCGCATCTGGCTCGGCTTCAAATCGAAACCGTCCGCCGGTTGGGGCTGGATCGTCGCAGCCGGTGTCATCACCATGCTGCTCGGTCTCATCATCGCCATGCAATGGCCGGTCAACAGCCTGTTCATTCTTGGTCTTTTCCCGGCGATAGACCTGATCTTCCGGGGCTGGTCCTTTATTGCCTTCGGCCTTGGCATCAAGAGCCGATAAACATCACAGATCACCGGCAAAGCGGCGCGCACTGCGCCGCTTTTTCATTTGAACTCGACCTTTCGGCCAAGTCCTGCTAGATGCTCCCCAACATCTTCGCGGCGCGCTTTCACGCGCAGCCCAACGTTTCGCCATCACGAGTTTCTTCATGCCCGCTGACCATCCCGTTTCCAAGCGCCGCACATTCGCGATCATCGCGCACCCGGACGCCGGTAAGACCACGCTGACCGAAAAGCTGCTGCTGTTCGGCGGCGCCATCCAGCTCGCCGGTGAGGTGAAGGCCAAGAAGGACCGCATCCAGACCCGTTCGGACTGGATGAACATCGAGCGCGACCGCGGCATCTCGGTCGTCACCTCGGTGATGACCTTCGAATACAAGGACTGCATCTTCAACCTGCTCGATACACCCGGCCACGAAGACTTTGCGGACGATACCTACCGCACGCTGACTGCCGTGGATTCCGCCGTCATGGTCATTGACGCCGCCAAGGGTATTGAGCCGCGCACGCTGAAGCTGTTCGAAGTCTGTCGTATGCGCGACATTCCAATCGTCACCTTCGTCAACAAGATGGACCGCGAAGCGCGCGACCCGCTCGAAATCCTCGACGAAATCGAAGAAAAGCTGGCGCTCGACACGGCCCCGATCACCGGCCTATCGGTTCAGGCAAGAGCTTTGCAGGCACCTTCGACCTGCATAACGACACGATGCGTCGTCAGGACAATGAAGAGCAGCCAACCAAGGTCAGCGGCCCGGAAGAAGCCGCCGCACTGCTGCCTGAAAACGAACGCGAGGCATGGCTCGAAGGCGTGGAACTGGCACGCGGCGTCTGCCGTCCGTTCGACCTCGCCTCCTTCCGCGAAGGTCATATGACGCCGGTTTATTTCGGTTCGGCGCTGAAGAATTACGGCGTGCGCGACCTGATCGAAGCTTTCTGCGATTTCGGCCCCTCACCCCGCGACCAGCAGGCCGACACGCGCATGGTTGGCTCCACCGAAGACAAGATGACCGGTTTCGTGTTCAAGATTCAGGCCAATATGGACCCGAACCACCGCGACCGCATCGCATTCCTGCGCGTCTGCTCGGGCAAGCTGTCGCGCGGCATGAAAGCAAAGCTGGTGCGCACCGGCAAGCCAATGAGCCTGTCTGCGCCGCAATTTTTCTTCGCACGTTCGCGCCAGATTGCCGACGAAGCCTTTGCGGGCGACGTGGTCGGGATTCCGAACCACGGCACGCTGCGCATCGGCGACACGCTGACCGAGGGTGAAGATATCCTGTTCCGTGGCGTGCCGAACTTCGCGCCAGAAATCCTGCGCCGCGTGCGTCTGGACGACGCCATGAAAGCCAAGAAGCTGCGTGAAGCGCTGCAACAAATGGCCGAAGAAGGTGTCGTACAGCTCTTCGTGCCTGATGACGGTTCTCCAGCCATTGTCGGCGTCGTCGGCGCTCTTCAGATCGACGTTCTGACCGAACGCCTGAAAGTGGAATATTCGCTGCCGGTCGGCTTTGAAATGTCACGCTTCTCGGTCTGCCGGTGGATTACGGCAGATGATCCGGCCGAACTCGACCGTTTCATCGCCTCGCATCGTGCCGATATCGCCCATGACCTCGATCACGATCCGGTCTTCCTTGCCCAGAACGGCTTCTCTCTCAATTACGAAGCCGAACGCTGGAAGGATATTCGCTTTGCCACCGTCAAGGACTATCAGGTCCGCGACAAGGCCTGATGCGGTAAGGTGATATGACCGATCCTGTTCTGACTGCTCTCGATTTGCCCGATGCACTGCTGCATCGGCTTGCCGGTTATAGCAGCCAGCAGGATGAGCTTGGCCGCTCGACCAATGTCCTGCTTCTCGATCATGACGAACATGAACCGCTCGTTCTGAAAATCGAACCGGCAAGTACCGTCAGCGAACTCGCCGATGAATGTGCTCGGCTAGAATGGCTCGCAACGCAGGGATTGCCTTGCCCCAAGGTCGTCGCTTACGAGACGCAGGCCGACCACCACTTTCTTTTGATGACGCGCCTTGCCGGATCGGACCTCGCCTCATCTGTCGGCACTCTCCCGGCGGACCGCATCGTCTCTATTCTCGCGACAGCTTTGAAGGCGCTGCACAGCGTCGATCCCGCCGCTTGTCCCTTCGACCACCGGCTGGACCGTCGCATTGAAGACGCGCGCAAGCGGGTCGAAGCCGGTGCCGTCGATGAAGATGATTTCGATGACGAGCGCGCAGGCCGCAGCGCCGAAGACCTGTTCACCGAACTTTGCCGCCTGAAACCGTCACAGGAAGATGTGGTCGTGACTCACGGCGATGCTTGCTTGCCAAATTTCATGGCCAGCGAATGTGCATTCACCGGCTTTATCGACTGCGGCAGGCTCGGCCTTGCAGACCGCCATCAGGATCTCGCACTAGCCTGCTGGAGCATTCGCTACAATCTGGGCGACGAATGGGTACAGCCTTTTCTCGACATTTATGGCGGCCCGGCAATCGACGAAACGAAAATTGCCTATTACCGTTTGCTGGACGAGTTTTTTCTAAACCGGCATCGCCCAAAAACGCTTAGCCTTTCGTTTCCAAAAGCCGCTCAGCAATCTTCTCCGCCAGTTTTTCAGCCACTTGTTCCTTGCTCATTTCCGGCCATTCCTCGATGCCGGAACGGCTTAGAACGCGGACATGATTGCGGTCGCCGCCCATGACGCTGCTGCCATCCGGCGCATGCGAAACATCGTTGGCGACGATCCAGTCCGCGCCTTTCTTCTCAAGCTTGGCTCTCGCGTTTCCGGCCACGTCCTGCGTTTCTGCTGCAAAGCCGACGACGAGGCCGGGACGCTGGTCGCTATGGCCGACACCGGCCAGAATGTCCGGGTTCTCGACCATGGCAAGCGTCGGCGCGCTTTCACCGGGTTTCTTCTTGATCTTCTGTCCGGCTTCATTGGCCGTGCGCCAGTCGGCAACCGCTGCAACCATAATTGCCGCATCGGCAGGAAGATGCCGCTCCACAGCAGCCTGCATTTCACGCGCCGTCTCGACATGAATGACATCGACGCCTTCGGGGTCAGGAATGGTGACCGGGCCAGACACCAGATATACCGTCGCGCCAAGCCGCGCCAGCGCCGCCGCAATAGCGTGGCCCTGCTTGCCCGACGAACGGTTGGCGATATAGCGCACCGGATCAATTGGCTCGTGCGTGGGGCCGGACGTCATGACAATGGTTTTGCCTGCAAGTGGCTTTGCCTGCGGAGCAAGCAGGTTCTCGATTGCCGCGACAATCGCCAGTGGCTCGCTCATTCGTCCGGTTCCGGCTTCACCGCTTTCCGCCATCTCCCCTCTCCGGGCCGATGAAGCGAACGCCGTCTTTTTCGAGCGTCAGACGATTGCGTCTCGTCGCGGGATTGTCCCACATGGCCGGGTTCATGGCAGGCGCAACAAGCACTGGAACTTTGCGCGCCAGCAGAACAGCGCTGGCCAGATCGTCGGCAAGCCCGTTCGCCATCTTCGCCATCAGGTCCGCGGTCGCAGGCGCGACGACGATCAGGTCCGCATCGCGGACAAGCCGGATATGCCCGACATCCTGCTCGTCCTCACGCGAGAACAGATCGGTGAAGACATGATCGGCAGAAATTGCGCCAATGGTCAGTGGTGTCACGAATTGCTGCGCTGCAGCCGTCATCAAGGGGCGCACATGCGCGCCACGTTCACGCAGACGGCGGATGAGGTCCGGCGTCTTGTAGGCGGCAATGCCACCACCGATAATGAGAAGAATGCGCTTCCCGGCCAGCGACGCACCCGTGCCGGGAGACACTGCAACAGCCTGCGGAGCTATATCCTGCCCGGCCAACAGAATGCGTGCTTCCTCTTCCATGGAGCGCCCGTTCTGCGCTGCCCTGACACGCAGCCGTTCCTTGGCGTCATCATCGAGATTACGGATGGTAATGCTGGCCATTTGATTGCACCCGCTTGTTACAAGTGCAATCATTGAAATCACTTTAGAAGGTAGATGTCACCTTAAAAGTGATCCTACAACCAAATATAAAGCTTAATCGCTATCGCTGCGAGCGAGACCGCAATCACCACCTGCGCGATGCGACCCCAACGTGAGTGGCGCGCTTCAGCCCGGCCGATAGCTTCTGCCGTCGCTTCGTCAAAGCGCAATCCGTTCGCTGCCATATCGTCCAGAGCAACGGAAACACGTTCCACACGCGCAACAAGTTCCGGCGTCTTGCGCGTGAAATGCAGCAGCGAATAAGCGCTGTCCTTCGCATCGGCAAGCATACCTTGCGGTCCGAGATTCTTGGCGATCCAGTCGCCCACCACCGGTTCCGCAGCCTTCCACATGTTGAAATGCGGATCGAGCGTACGCGACACACCTTCGACCACAACCATTGTTTTCTGGAGCATCAGAAGTTCCGGTCGGGTCTCCATATCGAAGAGCTCGGTCACTTCGAACAGCAGCGTGAGCAGCTTGGCCATGGAAATGGTTTCCGCCGGCTGGCCGTGGATCGGTTCGCCAATGGCGCGAATGGCCTGTGCAAAGCTCGCCACATCATGTGTGTGTGGCACGTAACCTGCCTCGAAATGCACTTCCGCCACGCGCATATAATCACGCGTGATGAAGCCATAGAGAATTTCGGCAAGGAAACGCCGCTGCTGCTTGTTGAGCCGCCCGGTGATGCCGAAATCGACCGCAACGATAATGCCTTGCGGATCAACGAACAGATTGCCCGGATGCATGTCGGCATGGAAAAAGCCATCGCGCAGCGTATGGCGCAGGAAAGACTGGATCAACGTTTCGGCCAGTTTCTTGAGATCAAAACCGGCGGCGGCCAGCGCCGAAATATCCGACATCTTGGTGCCGTCGATCCATTCGAGCGTCAGCACATCGCGACCGGTGCGCTCCCAGTCCACCTGTGGAACGCGGAACCCCGCATCGCCCTTGATGTTCTCGGCAATTTCGGAAAGTGCCGCCGCTTCCAGCCGCAGATCCATCTCGATGCGGGTGGTCTGCTGCAGCGTCTCGACAACCTGAACCGGACGCAGGCGGCGCGTAAACGGAACATGACGCTCCTGCATGCGCGCGACCATGTAGAAACCTTCAAGGTCGCGGACGAAACGCTGGCGCACGCCCGGACGAATGACCTTGACCGCAACCTTCTGGCGCGTTCCGTCTTTTTCATGATTTCAGCCGGGTGAACCTGCGCCATCGACGCCGCCGCTATCGGCGCATCGAAATGCAGGTAAAGATCGTCAATCTTGCGGCCAAGCGAACCTTCGATAGCAGCAACCGCGTCGACCTGCGGGAAGAAGTCGAGCCTGTCCTGCAAAAGTTCGAGATCCGCAGCGACATCGCGCCCGACAATATCGGGCCGTGTTGCCAGAAACTGGCCGAGCTTCACATAGGACGGACCAAGCTTGTTCATGGCCCGCGACATACGTTCGGAACGCTGCATGTGGCGTGCGCGCGGACGCGCCAGAAGACCGGCAATCTTGTGTCCGAATGCCGGAAGGCCAGAGAGCCCTTCCACCGGCAAGGCGCTGATAACGCCTTCACGTGTCAAAACCCATCCGGCCCGCATCAGCCGGAAAGCGGCGGATAGATTACTCATGCCCCGATGCCCCGTTCCTGACCCCAACTCACCACAGGCACAATCAAAGCTTCCAGCCGGAATGCAGCGCGGCAATGCCACCAGTGAAATTGCGATAGCTCACGCGCTCGAAACCAGCCTTCTCGATCATCACGGCAAAATCCTGCTGCTTGGGGAATTTGCGGATTGATTCGACCAGATAGCTGTAAGAATCGGCATCGCCGGTAATCATCTTGCCGATACGCGGAATGGCGTGGAACGACCACTGGTCGTAAACCTTGTCGAGAACCGGCAGTTCAACCTCGGAGAATTCGAGGCAAAGGAAACGACCGCCCGGCTTCAACACGCGATAAGCTTCGGACAGCGCCTTGTCGATATGTGGAACATTGCGAATGCCGAACGAAATCGTGTAAGCATCGAAGCTCGCATCTTCAAATGGCAGCTCTTCGGCACTGGCTTCAACAAATTCGAGATTGTCGGCAAGGCCCTTCTTGATCGCCCGTTCACGACCGACGCCGAGCATCGAGCCATTAATATCAAGAATGGTGACATGGGCCTGACGACCGGAAGCCTCCACAATGCGGAAAGCAATATCGCCGGTGCCGCCTGCAACGTCGAGCGAGGTCCAGCCGGGGCGCTTCGACGGCGCCAGCCATGCGATCATCGCATCTTTCCAGACGCGATGCATGCCCGCCGACATGAGATCGTTCATCACGTCGTACTTGCTGGCGACCTTATGGAAAACGTCGTTGACCAGACCCTGCTTTTCGCTTTCGTCAACCGCCTTGAAGCCGAATGAATGCTCCATGCCACCTTGTGCGCCCACGCGGTCCGCATTGCCGTTCTGCTGGCTCATAGCTCATCCTGCTTTTGAATATTAAGACGAAAATGATTTCCGTAATGCATATAAAGCTTGTGCCAGACGATACAAGCAGAGACCGTCCTCCACTACCCCTTTTGTGATCCGGCACTTGTGAACTGTCTTGCGTTAGCGTTTAAAAATGGCCAAAGAGACATAAAACTGTGTGTGTGCGCGCTTGGCCCGGCGTTTTCTCCGGCGCAAACTGCCGCTAAAGTCAAAAAGATAACAAGAAAAGTGGAAAGATCATGGGCGTTACAGTCGTCAGCCATCCGCTTGTCCAGCACAAGCTCACCATCATGCGCAAGAAAGAAACGTCCACAGCCAGCTTTCGGCGGCTGCTGAAGGAAATATCGCTGTTGCTCTGCTATGAAGTGACACGCGATCTCGAACTGACCACCATGCCGATCGAAACCCCGTTGATGCCAATGGATGCGCCGGTCCTTGAAGGCAAGAAGCTTGTCTTCGCCTCGATCCTGCGCGCAGGCAATGGCCTTCTCGAAGGCATGCTCGATCTGGTACCCGCCGCGCGCGTCGCCCATATCGGCCTTTATCGTGATCACGATACGCTGCAGCCGGTCGAATATTACTTCAAGGCGCCGGAAGACATCGTCAACCGCCTCATCATCGTGGTCGACCCGATGCTCGCCACCGGACATTCGGCAATTGCAGCCATCGACAAGTTGAAGGAACGCGGCGCGACCAATATCCGCTTCCTCTGTCTGCTGGCTGCACCGGAAGGCATCAAGCGCTTTACCGAAGCCCATCCGGATGTCGACGTGTTCACGGCCTCCATCGACGAACGTCTCGATGAAAAGGGCTATATCGTTCCCGGTCTCGGCGATGCCGGCGACCGTATGTACGGTACGAAGTAAGCATTAACCCGCGCCTGCTATCATGCCCGGAAACGGGGGCAGTATGGCGCGGGTTTTAACGATCCTTCTGGTATTTGCGGGACTGGCAATTGCCTTCCCGCTTCTGTTTGAAAAACTCGGGCAACAGCCTAAAGCCGGTTCAAACACATCCGCGACAGCTTCGAGTGCTCCTTCGCAAAACCCCGCCGCCTATAGCGGACGCCGCACGCAGATCACACCGGACAGTCGTGGCCATTTCATCACGGACATAAAATTGCCGGGCAATCCCTTCGTGCAATGGTGGACACGGGGGCGAGCGTGGTTGCGATCAACACAAACGCTGCACGACGCATCGGCCTGTCGCTCAAACCCGATGATTTCAAATATCGCGTCTCGACCGCCAATGGCGAAACCCTTGCTGCATCCGCCATCCTGCCCAGCATCGAAATCGGACGCATTCGAGTTGAGGATGTGGAGGCCATGGTTCTGCGCGACGATGCCTTGTCCGACACACTTCTCGGTATGAGCTTTCTGAAACGTCTGCGTCACTATGAAGTTTCAAACGGCGTACTCGTGCTGACGCAATGATGTGATACCGTACTTCCGATATGGATCGAAAGCGGCTAAACCCCGCTGATCACCGACGCCCAAATACCAATGGAAGCCAGCCATGACACCGGACCAGCGCCTGACCGAGCTCGAAATTCGCGTAGCCCAACAGGAAAAGACAATCGACGAGTTGTCATCCGTTCTGGCCGAACAATGGAAAACCATAGACCGGCTTTCCAAGAAACTCGGCGCCTTGACCGACCGCTTTCTGGAACTGGAAGAACAGACTGCTCCGGACGTACCGGTCACCAAACCACCGCACTGGTAACACCATGCTTCACATTGCCTCCCTCGCCGACCGCCCCGATCTCGTGCCCATTTGTGCCGCGTGGAACCATGCGGAATGGGGCGAATTTAGCGGCTCCACCCTCGAACAGACCGTCAAGGCTTTTAACGACATCTCCCGCGAAGACGATGGGCAGATAGCGCGAGTTGCCCTCTGGAACGAACAACCCGCCGGTCTTGCCCTTCTGATCCACAACGATCTGGAAACACATCCACATCTGAAGCCATGGGTGGCAAGTGTGTTCGTCGCGCCTGACTATCGCAGTAAAGGCATTGCCAAAGGTTTGGTTGGCGCCATCGAGGATGCCGCGCGGGAACTCGGCTATGCGGAAGCTTATCTTTACACAGAAAAGCCCGACCTTTACCGCCAGATCGGCTGGAGCGATTTCGAGCATCTGGAAGGCGACTATGCCGGGATGCTGATCATGAAAAAGAAAATCGCGCGGTAAGGACCGCGCGATCTGTTGATTACAGCCCGCTTATTGGGCCAGCGGGATCGGGCAGCTCACGCCAGTGCCGCGCAATCCGCAATAACCGTTAGGGTTCTTCGCCAGATATTGCTGGTGATAGTCCTCGGCATAATAGAGCTCCGGCGCATCCTCGATTTCCGTGGTGATCGGACCGAGACCACGACCGGCAAGTGCCTGCGAGTAGGCCTCCCGGCTCTTTTCCGCCACGTCACGATCAGCCTTGTCGAAAGTATAGATGACCGAACGATAGGTCGTACCGATATCGTTGCCCTGCCGCATGCCCTGCGTCGGATCGTGCTCCTCCCAGAAAAGGGTCAGCAGCTCATCGAGGCTCACCACCTTCGGATCGTAGACGACCAGCACAACTTCCGCATGGCCGGTCAGCCCCGTGCAGGTTTCCTCATAGGTGGGGTTGGGCGTGACTCCGCCCGCATAACCGACAGCTGTTACATATACGCCCGGCACCTGCCAGAAGAGCCGCTCGGCGCCCCAGAAACAGCCCATTCCGAACAGAACCTGCTTATAGCCTTCCGGCAATGGTCCTTTCAGCGGGCGACGATTGACGAAGTGGGTCGCGGATGTCGGGATCGGTTGCGCGCGTCCCGGCAAAGCTTCATCCGTCGAAGGCATCTGCGTCTTCTTGCGATAGCTGTCCAAGAAACTCATGGTATCCACCTCCTGATTATCGAGCGGTGAAGCGTCCCAGAGGGCGCTCCCGACGATGACCGATTGCATAGAATAAAAGGGCGAGAATGCCGAAAAGAAGCCAACCCGGTTGCTCAAGCAAAGGGATGCAGACGGCATTCCGGGCTCCTGCCCCTATATAGTGTGTCACGAACGTTTCTGCATCGGCCAATGTCTCGGGCGCGTTGCGCGACCACATGGAAAAAGCGGCTTCGCTATGAACTGCGACGCGCCGACGGAACGCGCGCCGTCAAGGACCGCGAAAATCACCGCCAAAGCCAGAAAAACAACCGCAAAACTACGCAATACAAATCGGATCACGATTCTCTGCCCCGGATTTCCTACCTTGATTTCGACGCCGGTTTTCTGACCGGTCTCCCGAAGATTTGTCTTTTTGATGTTGCTAAAGCATAGCACACAGAACCCGTCAGGCTCAAAGCCAAGCTGGAACACTATTGTACGATTAAAATAAAATATAATAATTTCAGACAGTTATATCATATATATCGCTCTTTGCACAGGCTCTGCGATTTAGACGCAAAAACTTGCAAATAGCTGTTGAACATATGCATTTTCTGGCTATATTCGCGCCGCACCCGCTAGTTGGCGATTAACCAGCGCCTGTTTCGAAAAGCGGTGTCACGTTTGCAGTCAGTTTTCGCCGTGAGACACGGTTTCCCGACAGCAAGGCAGACGGAGAGGTGGCCGAGTGGTTGAAGGCGCACGCCGGAACGCGTGTATACGGGAAACCGTATCGAGGGGTTCGATCCCTCTCTCCGCCATTTTATTTTCCCCACAACAGACGCGAGTTACCTCTTTCAAGACGGTAGACTGGTTATCGCATCCGCAACCCGGGTAGCAAAAGCCGGAGGTTTGCGCCTCCGGCTGTGATTCTTAATTCAAGCCTTCTTCCGTGAATGCCTTCTGCACGTTCGGGCGGGCCAGCACACGTTCGCGCAGTTTCAGCGCCTTGGGATAGGCGCCCAAATCGAGCTTTTGACCAACGCCCCAACCGATGATCACCGACGCATAAGCATCTGGTTGAGTGAAGTCATCGCCAAGCCAGTAGGGGTTCTTGTCCGACAGCATGGCTTCGAACTGACCCAGACGACGATTGATGTTGGCGATCACCCCCGCCCTCGCTTCCTCGCTCAGGTTGGGCGCGAACAGGCCGCTAAAGGCCGCATGCAGATCCGAGCAGAAGCCCAGCGCTTCCTGCAGGCGTGCGCGTTCGATTGAACCATAGGCGGGCTTGAATGCTGCAACGTCGGAATGATCACCGATATATTGGAGAATTGCCGCGTTCTGCGTGATGACAGTGCCGGGCTTCACTTCCAGCGCCGGAACCGCGCCGCGCGGATTGACTGCGAAATAGTCGCCACCGTCCGCTGTCTTCTTGGCCTTGAGATCCACGGCCTCCAGCTCATAAGGCAGGCCCGCCTCGCTCAGAATGATGTGAGGTGCGAGCGAACAAGCGCCGACCTTGTAGTAAAGCTTCATAAAAATCTCCCATCGGTTTTCGATGAAAGACCTCTATCAATTCTGGTGTGCCCCGCAAGGAATTGGGGATCACAATTCCTTGTGTAATTGCATTGGAGCGTGTTTCGATCAGACTGAATCAGATCGGCGCTCTAGCTGTTTGTTTTGACGGGCAATTTATCAGAAAAGCGATGCGATCCGCTCAGGCTTCGAAGACTGCATTCGTGTCACCACGACCATCTTGTTGAACTCGCCGCGCTTGAAGGCGCGCAGGAAGCGCGGATAGTCCTTGAACACGACACAACCATTGGAATCGCCACGGCGTCCCAGCATGAAAGTATGCGCCAGAAGGCCATCGCGATTATAGCGGTTGTTGCCATCGACAGGCGTGAGGCGGATGGCTTCGACGCCATGGAACAAAGCCTCGCGCATGCGCAGATCATAGGTATGTGGCGGCGTTGGCCCGCGGTTTTTCTGGTTCACATAACGCGGATTGTCGCGCATCGGACCGAGGCCGGAATGGGCTTCAAGGCGCTCGCCGCTCGGCAGGTAAACAGTGGCTGCAGAAATATCGTAAATGGCAACCTTGCTGCGTGCAGCCTGATTGAGAAGCGGGCTGAACAGGCCGGGGCGCGGTTCTTCGGTTGCACCGCTTTCCGGCGCATAGGCGAGTTCGGTCTTGCGGGAGCGGCGCAGCGAAGGCTTGGCGCCCGGCAGCGGCACATCATCGGGCAGGAATGCATCCCGGCTGGCTTCATCCTCTGCGGCCATGTCCGTCTTCTGATCCGGAGCAAGCTGCGGAACAGGAACGGCATTGCCGGTAGGAAGATGTGCCTGCCTTTCAGCGGCGTCCATTTCTTCAGCTTGCGAAAGCGGATCAATCTTGTTGAAGTCCGCCGCTGCGTTCGGTGCGGTCGGCACTGGCGCATAGGCAGCCACAGTCACGCCAGCCGTCGCGACAGGTTGCTCTTGCTCGACACTCGCCACAACAGGCTCGTCGCGCCTGACGCGATCAGCGCGCAATTCGATGAGGGATGCCGTATCAACAGGCTTGTCCTCGATCACGGAATCGGGACCGATGTCAGCAATAATCGGCTCATCGTTTACGTTTTTGGCCCGGTGCCAGTCGAGGTTGGAATAGGCCGCATCAGCAGTGTAGGCATTGATGAAGCTCTGCCTGATCCGCCGCGATGGCGCGATCTTGTGATCGACGACGGCAAGTGCCTGCGGCGCGGTCAGAGAAACACGGCGCATGATCGGGGCGACAGGTGCAAAGGCCGGCACGACCGTTTCCAGCGTGCCGAGCGCGGTCATCATCCAGCTTCCGGCCACAAGTCCCGTCGCGGCGAAAACCGCAACGCGCGTAAAACCTTTGAAACCGAGCGGAAGTCTGATGCCGTTGCTGCGCGGAGCTGCGTAGCCATACACTTCTGTTACACACGCCATGATACAAAATCCGAGTGGAAATCAACTTTCGCGGCACCGCTTTGCATGTCAGTTCGGCAAAAGACGAACACAAGACATGGCAAAAGCGGTGACTGGAAGGTCATCTCCAGCATCGTCAATTATGGTAACCAAATCCTTTACGGAATGAAAAAATCCGGTTCAGCTGGCTTCGGAAACCAACTCAAGCGGTCAGCAGATAAGCGCCCTGTTTGGCGCTCGGGAATTCCAGCCCCTCCACCGCAACGCGATTGCGTCCACGGTGCTTTACCCGCATCAGGGCAAGATCGGCACGTGCTGCTGTTTCCCATAATGTTTCAGCGCCGCGCACCATGGCGATGCCGAAACTGCATGTCATCCGGCGGTCTGCAGGCAACATGGGAAAACTGTGTCGGGCCACACGCCCGCAAAAGCCTGTCGCCCAGTCGCTCACATGTTTCGGCATCACCCCGACCGGAGAACAAACTCCTCGCCACCGACGCGACCAACAATCGTTGTATTTGCTGCTACCGTTTGCAGAATACAGGCAAACTCAACCAGCACCTGATCGCCGGTTGCATGACCCAGCTCGTCATTGATCGACTTGAAGTGATCTATATCCGCGATAATGACCCCATGATCACCACGCTGGGCCTCGGCCAAACGCATAGTCGCATGACGCTCAAGGCCGCGACGATTGAGAACACCGGTCAGCGGATCGGAGTCGCGTTCTGCCTGCAATTCCTTGACCACATCCGAAGTTGTCACCACCAGAAGAACCAGACCGGCAAAGACACCCGCAAAGGCACCGAATATCATGATGCCCCTGCCAATAGCGCGAATGAATGAGTTCCGACGGCCGCGTGATATCGGCGGGGAGCCCTAGCGCCATTCCAGCTTGCACATAGAAATGCACCATCAACAACAGCAATGCACCAAACAGCACGCGCTCAATCCAGCTTCGGCGTGCAAGATTGCGCGCTTGAATGCACAGCACAGCCACCAGACTGCCCAGAGTCAGTTGGACAGTGGGCGCAATCCGCGAATAGCTCGTATCATTTGCAATGAAATAGGCCATGGCTCCAAGAAGACCGAGCCCGATCAGCCCTGATGCAAGGCGGGAATAACGTCCGCCCATGCGTATCATCACACCTTCGCAAAGCAGCCAGCCGCCCAAAAATGGAAAATCGTGGCAATCGGCGAGGTCAGGGCGGGCGGTCCGAGACCAGCGAGATAGGAACCAGAAGCCCGAAAGCAAAACTGGCGAAGCTCAGGCCGAAAAGCAAAAGATGCCTGCGCTTCGTGTCGAGCATCCAAATGCCTAACATCGTCGCAGCAAACAGCAATACTACCAGCGGCGGCACAAACTTCACGAACAGGCCCTAAATCGGTTGAAAATGAGAATGCTAAAACGCTATTTCAAATTGAACCCAATGTGCAATTACAAACCAGCATCAAAGTCAAGTTGTAAGCTTGCAATATTGATGAACACTAAAACCTAAAAAAGAGCAACACTGAGAATAAGCGATTGCTAAAAATAAATTGAAAACAACATCATTCAGCGAAAAACTCTTTTCACGCAGTTTTACCTTCAGATTTATCCCCAGAAGCTTTTCGGCGATCATGCGGCCGATGGGTATGGAAGACGTCGCGGCCGGTGACGGCGCATTACACACATGCAGCATTCTCTCCGTTTTCCTTGAAGAGAAAATCATGCACCAGCGTACCGTCATCAAGAACGGCTTGCGCCCGGATTCCGGCGCCCGGCGCACCAAGGTCGGCAAGCTCCAGCGTCGGGCAATATTTGCGGCACTCTTTCAGATAGCGTGTGCGAGACGCGGAATTGCTGAACTCGGATAGAGCCGAGCGCCAGTTCTTCATCGCCATCTTCCAGAAGCCGGGAAACGTCGACATATCCGCGACATCGCCTGCACGGAAACTGCCTTTGTCGTAGCCTTCTCGCGAAAACCCAGAACCGCGTTCGGGCCGACCGTGACACCACCGTCAATCGTACGCGTCAGGTGAATGCCGAGAAATGGCAGGTCGGGATCGGGGATCGGATAGATCAAATGCTTGACGATATTCGCCTTCGATTTCGGCAAGGTGTAGTATTCACCGCGAAACGGCACGATGCGATGGCTGATATCCAATCCGGCAAGCCGCGCAATGCGGTCTGACTGCAACCCGGCGCAAGCGACCAGCTTGGAAGCGCGCAAGGTCTCGCCATTTGCCGTTACCGTAACGCCTTTGCCATCCTCCCGGATTGCCGTAACCGGCGCCTTGAGCCGCACGACACCGCCGCGCTCAATGATTTCCGCAGCCATCGCCCGCGATATTTTCGCATAGTCAACAATGCCCGTCGCCGGAACGAGCAGTGCCCCGAGGCCTGCAACCGCAGGCTCGACCTTGCGCAAAGTCTGCTGGTCCACATGCTGGAAGGTGATGTCGTTCTGGATCGCGCGCTTGGCGAGCGCCTCCATGCGTTCGACTTCTTGCGAAGAGGTCGCGACCAGAAGCTTGCCGCATGTTTCAAAAGGAATGGAATATTGCCTGCAAAAGGCTTTCGTGGCTTCCGCACCGACCCGGCACAATTGCGCCTTCAATGAACCCGGTTGGTAATAGATACCGGCATGGATGACGCCACTATTGTGTCCTGTCTGGTGGCGCGCGAAATCGCTTTCCTTCTCCAGCAGGATGATCCTTGCGCCCGGCTCCGCTTCCTGCATGGCTTTTGCTGTCGCAAGCCCGACAATGCCGCCGCCGATGACGCAATAATCATAATCTGCCACGAAGTCCCTCCTCATGCCTTTCCCGGCGCAGCGCCCTGCCTTGCTAGCGCTCGACAGGATGATTACCTGTTACTTATACGATTGCGGCCTTGGTTTGCAGCACCGCAAAATGGCATTCTTTGCCAAACCCGTTCCCCATGCGGAGAAGTTCCATGCGCCATCAGTTCGACCTTTTTGCTCTTCCCCTGCGGAAGGAGAGGAACGGGCAGAACTACGCCCCTGCCCGCGCCAAGCCCGGCAAGACGACCGGCATCGATGAAGCGGAAATGGTGCAGCGCCTGAAAGACAGTGGACGCTACCGCATCCTGCAGCGGCTTGATCCGCCACCGACAGTACCGGATGCCGACCGGATCGCCTTTCCGCGACTGGGCGTCGTCGTCGACACGGAAACAACCGGCCTCAATCCCGCGCAGGAAGAAATCATCGAGATCGGTGCAGTTGCTTTCCGCTATGCGGACGACGGCTCCATCGGCGATGTTTGCGCCACGTTCGGTGCGCTGCAGCAGCCATCAAGCCAATACCCGCTGACATTACCCGTATCACCGGTATTACCGACGACATGGTGAAAGGCCAGACGATCCCGCGTGAGAAGCTGGACGCACTCATCGCCGAAGCCGATATCATCATCGCGCATAATGCCGGTTTTGACCGCCCGTTTCTCGAGCGTTTCTCAATCGCTTTCGCCAACAAGCCTTGGGCCTGTTCGGTCAAGGAGATCGACTGGACCGCACGCGGTTTTGAAGGCACCAAGCTTGGCTACCTGATCGGCCAGAGCGGCTATTTCCATAATGGCCATCGGGCCGAAGATGACTGTCAGGCCCTGCTCGCGGTGCTGAAGGAGCAGTCGGGCGAAACCACGCCCTTTGCCGAATTGCTGAAAGCAAGTCAGCGCGCGCGTATGCGCATCTATGCTGAAAATAGCCCGTTCGAAATGAAAGACCACCTGAAGACGCGCGGCTATCGCTGGTCGGATGGCACGGATGGACGTCCAAAATCATGGTGGACGGAAATCGGCGAAGAGGAACTCGAAGCCGAGCTCGAATATCTGCGCACCGAGATTTATGGATGGCGCGACGCCGATCCGCTGATCCAGAAGCTCACCGCCATGGACCGTTACAAGGAACGGGCACCGCTTCGCCCGAAGAAATAACCGCGCCCACATTCCGAGCGCCTGCCCCATCTCCCTCATCCTGAGGAGGTGACCTGAGCTTGTCGAAGATCACCGTCTCGAAGGATGGGAGATGGCTCCTCGCCCTTCGAGACGGCACTTCGCGCCTCCTCAGGATGAGGGGCAGGATTTGGCAATCATGCAATAACTGGCCACGGCTTTTGCGCTGGCCGCATCTCTTCATAAGCCTTGGCAAGGCGCAGCACACCCAGATCATCGAAGCGCTGGCCGAAAATCTGCAGGCCGATGGGCAATCCTGTCGACGTGTAACCGCAATTGATCGAAATCGCAGGCTGTTCCGACATGTTCATCGCCACGGTGAAGGCGATATGTTCGAACGGGCGCTGCGGATCGTTGACCGGTGATGCCCATTCCGCCGGATAGGTTGCCATCGGAGAGGTTGGCGAAATGATGAAGTCGAAGCCCTTGGAAGCTGCAAGTGCTGCATGGCGCATCGCGTCGATCTGCGCGAAGCCGGAATAGACCTCCTCGCCGTTCAGACCTTCGGCAGTTTCAGTCCACTGATAGATGTAAGGCAGAATTTTGGCACGGTTTTCCGGCGTCATCTTTTTTCACATCCGACCGGGAACGTGCGCGCCAGAAACGATCCAGACCATCGATCATGGTGCGGTTCAGGAACGGTGCAATCGGTTCGATGATCGCGCCTGCATCAGCGAAAAGCTTTGCCGCAGCTTCCACGGCAGCTTTCGTTTCTTCGCCAACTTCTTCGCCAAAACCGGCATCCAACCATAGACCGATCTTCAATCCCTTCACATCGATACCGAGGTTCATCCAGTCGATATCCTGCTGAGGCAGGCTCATGCCGTCGCGGCGATCCGGTCTCGACAGAACCGACATATAGAGCGCGCTATCGGCAACCGTGCGCGTCATCGGCCCGGCAACGCGACCGAGAAAGGCCGGATCGATCGGGATACGCCCGAAGGACGGCTTCAGACCGACGAGACCGCACCAGCCCGCAGGCAGGCGAATGGAGCCACCAATATCCGTGCCGATATGCAAAGGACCATAACCGGCGGCACCGGCGCTGCCCGCACCGGCGCTCGATCCACCCGGATTGGTGTTCAAATCCCACGGATTGCGCGCGAGCTTGTGGAAGCTCGACAGGCCTGAAGACAACATGCCGAGATCAGGCATGGTCGTCTTGGCGAGCAGCACGCCGCCAGCCTCGCGGGTGCGCGCCGCAGGCGGGCATCAGCGACGGCAGGCTTCAGCGGCAGCGCCGCACAGCCAAGCGGAACGGCTGTCCCTTCAGTTGCAATATTTTCCTTGATCGTCAGCGGTACACCGTCGATGGGCCCAGCAGGCTCACCCTTCGCCCAGCGCGCTTCCGAGGCCTTTGCCGAAACCCGCGCCGCATCCGGATCGTAAGCCCAGAGTGCGTTGAGCTTCGGCTCATAGGCTTCGATGCGCGTGATCACGGCTTCCGTGACCTCGACCGGCGAAAGCGACTTCGCCTTATAGGCGGACACGAGTTCAACGGCTGACAAATCGGCTAGATTCGACATTGGATATTTCCTCAAATCACTCAGGCAATTTCAGTGTGGAGCTTGGACGTCGCACGCGCTTGCGGCGACCGGAGAAAGGCTTTGGCACGGCATCAACCAGCGCGCGCGTATAATCATGCCGCGGATTGTCGAAGACCTCATTCGTTGGCCCCTGCTCGACGATATTTCCGCGATAGATGACAGCCACGCGGTCGGTGATGGCGCGCACGACACCAAGATCATGGCTGATAAAGAGATAGGAGAGGCCGAACTTCTCCTGCAAATCCATCATCAGGTTCAAAACCTGCGCCTGAATGGAAACGTCGAGCGCCGAAACCGGCTCGTCCGCGACGATCAGCGCCGGTTTGGTGATCAGGGCGCGCGCAATGGCAATGCGCTGACGCTGCCCACCTGAAAACTCATGCGGATATTTTTCCGCCGAGGCTTTGGGCAACCCAACCGCTTCCAGCACTTCAGCCACACGCTCGTCCCGCTCTTTGGAACTGGTGCCGCTTTCCAGCGATACAATCGGCTCGGAAATGATGCGCTTGACCGTATGGCGCGGATCAAGCGAACCGTAAGGATCCTGAAAGATCGCCTGAAAGCCCTTGCGCGCTTCACGCAGGCCCGAGCGATCCAGCGCATAGATATCCTGTCCGTTGATCAGAATCTGCCCCGATTGCGGGCGTTCCAACCCCATCACGGCGCGGGCCAGCGTGGACTTCCCGGAACCGCTTTCGCCAACAATGCCAAGACTTTGACCTGCTTCAATCTCGACATTCACACCGTGCAGAACGCGCAACGCGCTCGTTCGTGAAAAGAATGATGCGCGCGGCAATTGATATTCGCGCACCACATCGCGCACCTGCAAAATCATGTTGCTCATAACACCACCTCGCCGTCTCGCGGGTGAATACAGGCGGCGCGATGCGCGACGCCGTCATTCTCGGCGATGAAATCCAGCCCCGGTATCGCCCTTCGGCAATCGTCCTGCACGAAGGCGCAGCGGTCGGCGAAGGTGCAATAGGGTGGACGCGCCAGCGGATCGGGCACCACGCCGGGGATGGCGGCAAGGCGCTGGCGCCCTGTGCCATGGTTGCGCACAAGTGCCGCCCCATGTGGAGCAGCACGGAACAGCCCCGCGCATAAGGATGCGCCATACGATGGAAGACGGCTTCCGTGCGCCCGGTCTCAACGATGCGGCCCGCATACATGACGGCAATCCGATCAGTCATTTCCGAAACGACGCCGAGATCATGGGTGATCAGCATCAGGGGCCGTGCCGGTTTCGTCGATCAGTTCATCCATGAGATCGAGGATCTGCGCCTGCACAGTCACATCGAGCGCGGTGGTCGGCTCATCGGCGATCAGCAAATCAGGCTCACAGGCAATCGCCATGGCGATCATCACGCGCTGGCGTTGTCCGCCGGAAAGCTGGTGCGGGTAAAGATCGAGATTGAAACGCGGTGCAGGCAGCCCCACACGATCCAGAAGCTCGCGCGCCTTGCGCTCCGCATCGGCCCGGCTTTCGCCCAAATGCAGACGGCGACCTTCGGCAATCTGTGCGCCGATGGTCTTGACCGGATTGAGCGCCGTCATAGGCTCCTGAAAGATCATCGCCATGCGCCGTCCGCGCATCCTGCACAGTTCCGCTTCCGGCTTGCTTGCCAGATCCTCCCCGTCGAAACGCAACGTGCCGCGCACGCGCATACGGTCCGGCAGCAGACCCATGGCAGCGAGGGCAGTGATCGACTTGCCGCTGCCGGACTCACCCACCACGCCGAGGCGTTCACCGCGATTGAGCGTCAGCGTGATATCGGACACGATATCCGAGACCTTGAGGCCAATAGGCAATTCAACGGACATATTGTCCATTTCAAGCAAAGGTGTTGTCATCTCTGCCTCCTGACGCGCGGATCAAGCACATCGCGCAATCCATCGCCCAGCATGTTGAGACCAAGCACGGCGAGCGTGATGGCAAGGCCGGGGAAAATGGCGAGCCATGGCGCATCATAAATAAAGGTCTGTGCATCGTTGAGCATCTTGCCCCAGCTCGGCATCGGAGGTTGCGTGCCAAGCCCGACATAGGAAAGGCCCGCTTCGGCAACGATGGCGAGCGCGAACTGGATCGTCGCCGCCTGCACGATCAGCACATGGTTGATATTGGGCAGCACATGCAAAAGCGTGATCGACACATCGCCACGCCCGGCACAACGCGCAGCCTGCACATATTCGCGCTTCCACAGGCCCAGTGATGCGCCACGCGTGACGCGCGCAAACACCGGGATATTGAAAATGCCGATGGCGATCATGGCATTGACGGCGCCGGGCCCGAAAATCGCGGTGATGATGACGGCGGTAAGAAGTGCCGGAAACGCAAAGGCCAGATCGGTCATGCGCATGACAAAGCCGTCCACCATGCCGCCACGTGCAGCCGCAAAAGCCCCAAGCGGTATGCCAATGCCCGCACCGACCAACACGGCGATGATTGACACCGCGATGGAGTTGCGAGCGCCGACCATGATCATGGAAAACACGTCGCGCCCGAAATTATCCGTGCCGAACAGATGGCTGAAACTCGGACCTTGCAACTTGTCACGGAAGTTCATGGCGGTCGGCGAATATGGCGTCCAGACATAGGAGATAACGGCCATCGCAACCAGAATGATCGTGATGAAAGAGCCGACAGTCAGGCTGCGGCTCAGCAGCACTGTTTTGAATACACCCGGCTTCGGGAGAGCCTGCGTTTCACTCATCGGCTGCCTCCCGTCGAAAGGCGCGGATCGATGAAGCCATAGACAAGATCGACAATGAAATTGACCGCGATCACGGAAGCGGCAAGCAGCGTCACCAGTGACTGCACGGTGACGAGATCGCGCTGCGCGATGGCTTGAAACACCAGCCGACCAAGACCGGGCAGATTGAAGACGTTTTCGATGATGATGGTTCCCGCCAGCAGAAAGGAAAATTGCAGGCCGATGATGGTGACAACCGGGATCAGCGCATTCGGCACCGCATGACGCCAGAGTGCTGCCTTGCGGGTCAGCCCCTTGGCGCGCGCGGTCCGCACGAAATCCTCGCCCAGCGTCTCGATGACAGCGGGCGGGTGACGCGGGCCAGAATGGCGGCAAGCGGCAGCGCAAGAGCAAGCGCCGGCAGGAACAACGAGCGGATGCCGTTCCAGAAGCCGCCTTCCCAACCCGCAAAGCCCGAGGCCGGAAACCAGCCGAGCTGCAAGGCGAAGAGCAGGATCAAAAGCAGACCGAGCCAGAAATTCGGAATTGCAACACCGACCTGTGCCACGCCCATGGAGAGCACATCGCCGGTCTTGCCGCGCTTGGATGCCGCATAGACGCCAACCGGAATAGCAACAGCAACGGACAGGATCATGGAAAGTAAAGCCAGTGGCAGCGTGACCATGATGCGCGGTCCGAGCAATTCGCTGATCGGCACGGGTATGTGTAGCTCGTGCCGAAATCACCTTTCAGAAAGCCGCCAATCCATTCGAGATAACGCCACCAGAGCGGCTGATCGAGGCCGAGCTGCTTGTGAAGTGCTGCCAGCGTTTCAGGCTGCGCATTGATGCCGAGGATCACCGCCGCCGGATCCCCGGTAGCACCTGCATAAGCAGAAAGACGATGACGGAAGCCGCAAGCGTCGTAAGCAGAAGCGAAACCAATCGCCCGGATATATAAGCCAGCAAAGCGACCTCCTTGAAAAGACGGATATCCGCTTTCCACATTCCAACTCGCCGCACGCCCTCCCCTTATCTTTATGGGGTGCGTGGCCATTCGCGTAAAACCGCCCCGCCGAGCAAACGACGGGGCGAACCTTGTTATTCAGCCCAATAGGCTTGCGTCAGGTCGTCAGCCGGAATCGGCATGTTCTTCCACAGACCCTTCACATTCTTGTTCCACACACCGATTTTCGGCAGTGCATAGAGGAAGATATTCGGCTCGTCGGCAGCAAGTTTTTCCTGCAGCTTCTTCACGAGTTCGAGCTGTTCCTCATCGCTACCGGCCTCGGCATAGGCCTTGTAGAGCGCCTTATATTCCGGGTTGTTATAGTTGAAGTAGTATTTGTCGCGGGCGTAGATATCGAGATCGCGTGCTTCAGTGTGCGCGATAATCGTCGCATCGAAATCCGACCGCTTGAACACCTGATCCAGCCATTGCGCAAATTCGATCGGCACGAGATTGGCCTGAATGCCAACTTCCGCCAGCATGGCCGCAATGATCTCGCCGCCGCGGCGCGCATAAGCCGGAGGTGGAAGCGTGATGGTGATCGATGTGCCAGCCGGCACGCCAGCCTCTTCCAGCAACTGCTTCGCTTTGGCCGGATCATACGGATAGGTTTCCGACAGATCGACATAGCCCGGATCGACCGGCGCATAATGCGAGCCAATGGGCGTGCCGAAACCTGAATAAACGCCTTCGATCAGCGTCTTGCTGTCGATGGCATGAGCCAGCGCCTGACGCACCTTCACATTATCGAAAGGCGCCTTGGCATTGTTGAGCGACAGCAGCACCTTGCCTGCCGTATCGCCCACTTCGACCTGCAGCTTGTCGTCGCTCTTGAAGCGGCTGATCAGCTCAGGCGCCCGGAACATCGGGAACACGTCGATGTCACCGGCGAGGATGGCAGCCGCTGCAGCCGACGGATCGCTGACGAAGCGGAATGTGACGGCAGAGAGCTTTGCAGGCTCACCCCAGTAATCCGCGTTGCGTTCCAGCTCGACGCGGTCGCCCTGCACCCAGCGCTTGAACTTGAACGGACCGGTGCCGACCGGCTTGGTCTTGTTGTCGCCAGCCGAATTCGGTGCGATCATCACCGCATCGCCCCAGCCCATATTGAACAGGAAGTTCGAGGTCGGGCGCTTCAGCGTGACAACGGCGGTCGCCGGGTCAGGACATTGCGTGCTTTCAATCGGCGCGAACAGGCCCTTCTGCGCATTGGTGGAATCCGGAGCCACTGCGCGTTCATAGGAGAACTTCACGACCGAGCAGTCAAACGGTGTGCCGTCGTGAAACTTCACGCCCTGACGCAGCTTGAACGTATAGGTTTTCTTGTCGTCGGAGACGGTCCAGCTTTCAGCCAGAAGCGGCTTCACCGTGCCGTCTTCGACAATGCGCACCAGACCTTCATAAAGGTTGGCATAGGTAACCTGCCGGATACCAGCAGCAGCATTCGCCGTCGGATCGAGGCCCGGCGGTTCCAGCACTTCGCCAACCACCAGCGTATCTTTTGCAAATGCACCGTTGATCGATGCCAGCATCGCGGCTGTTATCAGCCCGGCTTTCAGCAGTTTACCCATTGTTCCTCTTTGGCTCCCCTCGTCTCTTTTTTTTAAATCGAACGCCCACCATCCACGTCGAGCGCAACCCCGGTAATCATAGAGGCAGCGGGCGAGCAAAGGAAAGCCGCAGCTTCAGCCAGATCGTCGGGTTTCAACAGGCGGCCCATCGGGATGGAATCGCGGAATTTTTTACGGATTTCCTCGGTGTCTTCGCCCATGAAGGTGGTGAGAAGCGGCGTTTCACCGGCAACCGGGTTCAGCGCCACGACGCGAATCTTTGCTGGAGCAAGCTCGATAGCCAGCGCCTTGGTCACGGAAACGACCCAGCCCTTGGTGGCATTGTACCGGGCGAGGTTCGGACGCGGGCGCCCAGCGCCGGTCGAAGCGACGTTCAGAATAACGCCTTCGCCATTGCCCTTGAAATGCGGAATGAGCTTGCGCGTCATGAGATAAACGCCGCGCACATTGACGCCGAGAATGCGGTCGAATTCTTCCGGCTCAACCAGTTCGGCATTTTGCGGCTTGTGACCGATACCGGCATTGTTGATGAGGATATCGACCTTGCCGAATTTCGACAGAGCGGCTTCCACTGCTGCATCGACATCAGATTCCTTGGAAATATCGGCAGCAACGGCCAGTGCCGCATCGCCGATTTCGCCTGCGACGCGCTCGGCTCCCGCCTTGTCGCGGTCAACGATGACGACTTTCGCGCCGCCTGAGGCAAAGCGCTTTGCCATGCCTTCGCCAAACCCCGAACCTGCTCCCGTGATGAGCGCGACCTTACCTTCAAGCGACACTGTAATTCTCCCGAATGCTATTTTCAGCCGTGATACACGGAAATTGTCTTCAGCGAGGCAAATCCGTAAAGCGCCTCAAAACCCTTTTTTCGCGGCCATGGCCGGATTTCTTGACGCCGCCGAATGGCAGTTCGATACCGCCGCCAGCGCCGTAATTATTGATGAACACCTGACCGGCATGGATGGCATGCGCGAGGCGGAACTGACGTCCGCCGTCATTGGTCCAGATGCCGCAAACGAGACCATAGGATGTGCCATTGGCAATCGCGATGGCTTCTTCTTCGGTATCGAACGGCAGGATGACCTGCACCGGGCCGAAGATTTCCTCCTGCGCCAGACGATGATCGGCAGGCACGTCGCGGATCAGCGTCGGCAACACATAGGCCCCCCCGCCTTCCGGCGCGTCTTCGGCCAGCACGCCTTGCGCGGCAATGGCCAGACCGCTTTCCTGCGCCAGTTCGAGATAGGTTTCGACAATCGCCTTCTGGCGCTGCGACACCACCGGACCAACCGACGGATCGGCACTGGCAGGGCCGACTTTCAGCGCACGGTAGCGTTCGCACATGCGCGCCACGACATCTTCATAAATGCTACGCTCGACGAGAATGCGCGACGCAGCCGAGCAGGTCTGACCGGCATTCTGGATACCGGCATTGACCAGAAACGGCAAAGCGCGATCGAGATCGGCATCGGCGAAAACGATCTGCGGCGATTTTCCGCCAAGTTCCAGCGTCACCGGCACGGTGTTCTTTTGCCGCTGCTGCCTGTACCGCTTCACCCGTGCGCACCGACCCCGTAAACGAGATATGGTTGACATCGGGATGTTCGGAAAGCGCTGCACCCGCTTCCGCGCCAAGCCCGGTCACCACATTGAGCGCGCCGACCGGCAGACCAGCCTTTTCGGCAATCTTCGCAAATTCCAGTATGGTCAGGCAGGCTTCCTCGGCAGGCTTGACCACGGCTGCATTGCCCATGGCCAGCGCTGCGCCAAGGCTGCGACCCAGAATCTGCATCGGATAGTTCCACGGAATGATATGCCCCGTGACCCCATGCGGCTCATAGATCGACAGAACCGTAAAGCCGTTCTGATAGGGCAGCGTGTCGCCATGCACCTTGTCGGCGGAAGCGCCGTAAAACTCGAGATAACGCGCCAGCGCCACCACATCGGCGCGGGCCTGAGTGATCGGCTTGCCGACATCTTTCGATTCCAGATCGGTCAGGAGATCAATGTTCTTCAGCACTTCTTCCGACATGCGGTGCAGCACACGACCGCGCTCGGTCGCCGTCAGCTTGCCCCAATCGCCGGAAAACGCGCTACGGGCCGCAGCCACCGCCAGATCGATATCAGCCTTGGTGCCGCGCGCAATCAGCGCAAGATCGCTGCCGTCGGAAGGATTTTCGGAGCGTGATATGCTCGCCGCCAACGGCATCCTGCCATTCGCCTGCGATGAAATTGCCATAACGGAGCAAGCCGGCTCCTCCCGTCTTGTTCTCATGTTTCATTTTCATTCTCCCGAAGAGGCATTTCCGCCTCCAGTCTCGCGGTTGTGGCGCGAATATGCGCCCGCGCCAGCCGCTCGGCTTCCTCCCCATCGCGCGAAGCGATGGCTTCGACAATTGCACCATGTTCGCGGATTGCATCGCGCGCCCTGTCGACGGACAACGAGAACGAAGGCGCAAAACCTGCGATGTCATCCGCAGAAGTGGCACGAAGGCGATCAGCGACGCGTTGCCCGCCGTGTTCATCACCGCCATATGAAAATCGACATTTGACTGGGTGTAGGCTTTCGGGTCCCATGGATCGACGACCGTGCCCTGCCCCGCAACATGCGCACGCAGTTTTGCAATATCCGCATCGCTCGCCCGCTCAGCGGCAAAGCGCGCGGCCACACCGTCCAGCACTTCGCGCACGGCATAGGCATCGATCAGGCGGGTGAGATCGGCGGAAGCGACACGCACCCCCGACCGGCAGGTGAATGACGAGCCCGTCACGCTCCAGAACGCGCAAGGCTTCACGCAAGGGCGTCCGGCTGATGCCGAACTCAGCCGCTATATGTTCCTGCCTGAGTATCGCGCCCGGCGCATAGTCACCAGCATAGATTCGCTCACGAAGTGCCTCTGCCACTTCGTCCAGCAAACGGGTCTGACTGCGCCATTCAAAAGCCGCCAATAGAAAAGCCTCCCAACTTTTCTGGACACAATATCCCGGATACAAAATCAGTCAATCTGAAAACGGATGTGCTTTTCAGAAACTAAACAGAATGAAAGACCGGAAATTTCGTGAAAGGCACTCGAAACGATACAATCAATCAGAGCAAGCAATTGTCGAGGGAGAGCACAGGTCGGCGGCCTGTCTGAAACCTTCTCAGTCTCCGACAATCTCCGCCAGCATTTCGGCAAGCTGACGGATCTGGTCGGGGCCGTTGTCCATGTGCCGGATGACGATTTCCATCGGCTCGACGGACGGCAATCCTGCTGCGGCAGGCACCACCTGATGACCGGGAAGCGCAACACGCGTCGGCAGCAGGCTGACACCCAGCCCCTCGGCGACCGCGCGCTTTGAATACTCACCAGACTGGAGCTGGTGAAAACCACGTGCCAGCGCCTGCCCACCCGATCGAGAGCCTCCATCATGTCGCTGCGATAAAGCCCGTTGGGTGGGAACACGACGAGCGGCAGCGGATCAACATGGGAAATAGAAAAATCGGCGCTATCGAGCGGGACAGCGGCTCCGGCCAGTGCATGGTCCCAACCGTTTCGCCACGTTTTTGTTTCACCATGACAAGGTCAAACTCACCGGTTTCGAAACCTTTCTGCAAATCGCGGCTGAGACCGCTCGTCACCTCAAGTTTCGTATTGGGATGTGTGCGCATGAAACGCGCCAACGCAGGCGTAACCAGCCGTGAGGCAAAATCTTCCGGCAGGCCGAGGCGGAACACGGCAGCAAGTGCTGTGCCAGTCATCGCAGCTGCCGCCTCATCATGCAGATGCAGGATACGGCGCGCATAGCCCAGCAGCTTTTCGCCTGCATCCGTCGGGCGCACATCATGCCGGGCACGTTCCAGAAGCGCCTGTCCAACAGCTTCCTCCAGCCGTATGATCTTCTGGCTTATGGTCGATTGGGTCGAGTGCAGCTGCAAGGCCGCAGCCGTAAAACTACGGCTGTCGACAACAGCCACAAAGGCCCGCAAAAGATCGAGATTGAAAGAAGTATTCATAAACCCACTGGATATCAGTTCAACATTTAATTTCCAAATATGACACCTTGCTTGTATGAACGCAACAAGCAGGAGAACCAGCCGATGCGTCAAACAATATTCAGCTTGAGTGCCTTGGCATTGATTGCAGGGACGATAGTTATGACCGAACCGACATTGCCGGGCCACCACGCCGCAGCCCAAGCCGAAACTTCTCTTCTTCAGGCCGCAACATCTGGCGATCTGGCTGCGGTCAATGCAGCCATCAAAGCCGGAGCGGACCTCGAAGCGCGCGGCAAGAATGGCGAGACGGCGCTTCTGGCGGCCACCCATGCCAATCATGTCGATGTCGCCCGTGCACTCATTGATGCTGGCGCTGACGTCAATGCCAAGGATGCCATCAAGGACAGCCCCTATCTTTATGCTGGCGCGCGCGGACACCTCGAAATCCTCAAGATGACGCTTGCGCACGGTGCGGACCTGAAGAGCACCAATCGCTATGGCGGAACTGCACTCATTCCCGCTTCCGAACGGGGGCATGTCGAAACGGTGCGCACGCTGATCGCGGCTGGCGTCAAGGTCGATCACGTCAACAATCTTGGCTGGACGGCGCTCCTCGAAGCCATCATGCTCGGCGACGGTGGCCAGCACCACGTCGATATCGTGAAGCTTCTCATCGACGCCGGTGCCGACGTCAATCTGGCAGATAAGGACGGCATCACGCCGCTTCAGCATGCCCGCAGCCGCGGCTATGCGCCCATGGTGACCATGCTGGAAAAGGCTGGCGCGAAATGAGCAACGACAGCACATATCTCGATCAGGCCATAAGGCTCGCCTTCTACAATGTCGAACAAGGCGGACGCCCGTTCGGCGCCGTGGTCGTCAAGGGCGGCAAGGTCATCGCCACAGGCGTCAATCGCATGCAGGCCGATTGCGATCCGACCGCCCATGCCGAATTGCTGGCACTGCGCGCGGCGGGCAAGACGTTGCAATCGCCACGGCTCGACGGCTGTGAAGTCTATGCCAGCGGCCAGCCCTGCCCCATGTGCTTTGCCGCGATGCGCATGGCCGGTATTGAAAAAATCCGCTTCGCCTATTCCAATGAGCAGGCCGAAACCTTCGGCCTTTCAACCGCAAAAAATCGCCGTTGAACTCGCCAAGCCTCTCGACGCACAGAACGGCATCAGTTTCGAACATTCCCCGCCGGAAAACGATCCTGAACTCTACCAAGTATGGGAAAGCAAGAAGAAGACTGGCACCTGAAACATGCAGACTACCATCCATCCGGCGACCGGCAGCAAGAACACAGCAAGCCTCGCCCTCATCGCGCTCGTCGTCTTGATCGGCCTCAACCTGCGTCCGTTCCTGACCGCGCCGGGGCCGGTGCTTTCGGATATCGCGGCCGATACCGGCATGGGTTTCGGTGGGCTGTCCCTGCTCACCTTCCTGCCAATGATGCTGATGGGGCTTGGCGCTTTCGCGGCTCCGCGTATCCAGTCGCTGTTCGGCACCCGGCGCAGCATGTTCGCAGCACTTGCCATTCTTGCGGCAGGCTCCCTCCTGCGCGGCTTCGTGCCGGATGGCGTTTCGCTGGTGCTAACCGCCGTTCTGTGCGGTGCTGGCGTTGCAATGATTCAGGCCTTGATGCCCGGCCTCATCAAAGCCAATTTCCCGTCGAGCATTGCCACCGTAACGGGGCTCTATTCTGCCATGATCATGGGGGCGGAGCTCTCGGCGCGCGGCTGACACCATGGCTTGCGGGCAGCCAGCATAACTGGCGCTTCGCCCTTGCCGTCCTTGCAATCCCCGCCGTCCCGGCTTTGCTGACGGCACTGCCCATTCTCCGCGAGACGTCATCGTCGGGCAAAAATCCGGAATAACCGGGCACCTGCTGCGGCGCCCCCGCACCGGGTGCTGATGGCTGCCTTCGGTCTCGTCAATGCGGGCTACTCGTCCATGGTCGCGGCTCGCGCCCTATTATCAATCGCTGGGTCTTGCTGCCTCCACCACCGGCAATCTCGTCGCGGCGATGGCTGTTGCACAGGCGCTAGCGGCTTTCGGACTGCCGCTCGTCGCGCGCCACAGTACCGACCGCCGCCCGTGGCTGCTGTTGACATTGGCTATGCAGGCAATTGGCTTCGCAGGCCTTGCCTTGGCACCCCAGCTTTCGCCTTTCTTCTGGTCTGCGATCTGCGGCGCAGGTCTCGGCGGCAGCTTCGCACTCGCCATGATTACATCACTCGATCACCTGCCCAAACCGGAAGAAGCAGGCGCACTGGCTGCCATGATGCAGGGCGGTGGCTTTCTGACCGCGGCTCTCGGTCCCGTCGCGACCGCTTTCCTGCATGGCCTGACCGGTTCGTTTGCTTCCGGCTGGATCATGCACCTCGTTCTGGTCGCGAGCATCTGCCCGCTCTATCTGAGCTTCAATCCGCACAAGTATGCGCATGTCATGAAACTGCCGGTTCAGGCGGAAAGTGGCACACAATAGCGTTACTCGGCCAGTTTATGGCCCGAAAACAGTTTTCGTCCGGCAATTTTCGGCTAGATAACTTGCCGACCTTCCCAATAGGGTTAAGGTTACAGGAAACCTGTTTTTATTTGTGGCATTTGAAGCGGTTCCGGCGAACGTGGAAGCGCCAGCCATATTAATCCGAATACTGGTCATAATATGAAGCACGAAACCGCGATCCATCAAGGCACGTCCGCCGCTCCGGACGGTTTGCCTAAGCCGAGAATCTATTGGGCATGGGCAACCCTGATGGTGGGCCTGACGCTTGCCGTCATCGATGGCACCATCGCAAATGTCGCCCTCCCGACGATTGCCACCGATTTTCGGCTGGTCCTGCAGCCTCGATCTGGATCGTCAACGGCTATCAGCTTGCAATTGTGGTCACCCTGCTTCCGCTTGCAGCACTTGGCGAAATCTATGGCTACAGGCGTGTCTATCTTGGCGGCGTGGCATTGTTCACCGTCGCTTCCGTCGCCTGCGTTTTCTCACGCTCACTGGAAGCGCTCACTTTCGCCCGCATCATACAGGGACTGGGTGCAGCAGGCCTGATGAGCGTCAACACCGCCCTTTTGCGCTATACGGTGCCGCAGGCAAAATTCGGTACAGCCATCGGCCTCAATGCACTCTTCGTCGCCGTTTCATCGACCATCGGGCCGACGCTTGCCGGTGTCATGCTCTCGTCCCTGAGCTGGCCGTGGCTTTTCGTCATCAATATTCCACTCGGCATTGCTGCCGTCGTGATGGGCCTCAAAAGCCTGCCCGAGAATGAGCGCTCCGCACGCAAATTCGACGTGGTCAGCGCCATCCTGTCAGCGCTCACCTTCGGTCTTCTGATCACAACCATCGACAGTGCAGGCAACGAAATCGGTTCCTTCGTCGTGCTGTTGCAGGCGGTGGGCTGCGTAACCGCGGCTGTTCTCCTCACACGGCGGTCGCTACGCATGGCCGATCCGCTGCTGCCGCTCGACCTCTTGCGCATTCCCGTCTTTACGCTTTCCATCTGTACTTCGATCATGTCGTTTCTGGCGCAGATGATGGCATTCATCTCGCTGCCGTTCCTCTTTCAGGTCGTCTTTGGCTTCAGGCCGATCGAGGTTGGTTTCCTGATGATGCCCCGCCCATTGCGCTTGCCATGGTCGCGCCGCTTTCGGGCAAACTGTCCGACAAACACTCACCGGCGATTCTGGGCCTGTTTGGGCTCATCATATTCGCCATCGGCCTTGCTCTGGTGGGCATGTTGCCGGAACATCCATCGATACCGGATATATGCTGGCGCATGGCAATTTGCGGAATTGGTTTCGGCCTCTTTCAGGCACCGAACAATCGCATGATGATTACCTCGACGCCGCGCTCACGCAGCGGGGCCGCCAGCGGCATGCTGGGCACGGCGCGCCTTCTCGGCCAATCGCTGGGGGCGGCTTTCGTCGCCTTTCTGCTGTCGCAATGGGGCGTGGAAGGAACACCCTATATTCTCTTCTTCGCATCCGGCTTCGCACTGTTTGCCTCGCTGATCAGCGTCACACGCCTCGGGCGTTGACTTCATCCACAGCTTTGGAGGGAACCGGAAAATATCTTGCACAAAGAAGCAAATTTCCCTGTTGCAATCTCCGGAGCGTTGGTCCATATAGCGCCTGCCTGACGGAAATGAACGGTTTCCGGAATGACTGGCGCGAGCGGGTGTAGCTCAGGGGTAGAGCACAACCTTGCCAAGGTTGGGGTCGAGGGTTCGAATCCCTTCGCCCGCTCCAGTTTTTCTCCAGATCAGGTTTTACGAAGGCTGCCGACAGGCGGCCTTTCGTGTTTCAGGGCAGTATTTCTGGAAATGGACTATTGCTAGAGCAGCTTGAACGGCAGGCCTGAAACGAGCACCTTTATATAGCGTTTCTTCTGAAAATAGCCGTTGAGTGAAATACGCGGAATCGCTGCGGCTGGCATAACACCTGTTTGCTGCAGCACACCGGGCTGGGTGGTCACCCCGACATCGAACCCGCCTTCTGAAACCGCCCTGATCTCGCGTTCGCCAACGGCCGCCTTCCATCCATATGGATAGGCAAAGGATCGCGGCCTATAACCAGCATAGCGTTCTACTGATTCGGTCGAGTCAGCGATTTCCTTGGCCAGTCTTTCGTCATCGACACGACATAAATTGACATGAGTGACCGTGTGGGCGCCAAGATGCACAAGCGGGTCCACCGCAAGAGCACGCAATTCCGATGGGTTCATCACCGATTCATCGACAAGCGAAATTGCGTCGATCCCGACCGTTTGTGCAGCTGCGTCTATGCGAGCTACTGCCTCATCTTCATCGAAACACTGCATGAACTGCACAAGCTGGGCAAAGGCCGCTGATTTCTGGGCCGGAGTTGCTGCGCGCACATCGAGAACACCGCCGCCAAAGTCGAACTGGAAACTGTCGGCCTCCGTCACCAGAGCCGCAATGGTCCGCCACCACATGGATCGCTTGCGTTCCACGAAACCCGTCGTGATGAAAATCGTGTAGGGAATGCTGTATCTGGCAAACACAGGGGCCGCGAAGTCTGCATTGTTCCGATAACCATCGTCCAGCGTGAAGGCGACATATTTCCGGGTGCTGCCTTGTTCGGAAAGCAGCCTCGGCAAGTCATGCAAATGCACCGGCACAAGGCCCGCTTCCAATGCCGCTTCTATCGCCATTTCAAGCGTTTGCGGCGTAATCGAAAGAATGGCGTTGGGGTCTGACCGATCTGTCGCATCTTCCGGTTTGACGTGATGCATCGTGAAGACGACACCGCGCCCACCGGCAGAAGGGAAAAGCACCGACGCACCGGAAAAGGCAAATAGCCTCCAGCCCCGCACGGATCAGCGGATATTTCAAACTGCCCTTAATAGACCGCAGCGACATCTTCTCGAATATACTTCCCCAGAAGGCCAGACTTGGCGCGGGATCGTGCGCCAGCCGTGAACCCTACTCGCCTATAGCAATTTCATCTCGCCACGTGAATTGCTTTCGCCGCATCTTATTCCTAGAGCGTTTCCGTTTTTCTCTGAATCGAATGCGCTTCCCAAATCAGTTTTGTTCTGATTCACTGATGCTGGCTGGATGGAGGCCAGCGTTGGATGACCGCACCGATATCGAATGATCTTCGAGAGCGCGTTATTGCCGCCGTGCTGAGTGGCGAAAGCGTTCGTTCAGTGGCGACGCGGTTTGAAATTGCCGCATCTTCAGTCGTAAAATGGTCCCAGCGCCATCGTGCGACCGGATCGGTTCATCCCGGCAAGATGGGCGGCCACCGCAAGCGGATACTCGAACCGCATCGTGATATCATTGTGCAACGGCTCGCCGAGAACCCACACCTGACACTCCATGGCCTGAAGGCGGCGTTGACCGAGCGGGGTATTTCCGTCTCGCACAATACGATCTGGGAATTCATTCGCAGTGAAGGGCTGCGCTTCAAAAAAAAAACACTATTCGCCCTTGAGCAAGCTCGTGCCGACGTCGCTCGCAAAAGACAGCGCTGGAAGACCCTGCAAAATCACCTTGATCCCGAACGGCTGGTCTTCATTGATGAGACCGGATCAAGACCAACATGTCGCCGATCAGAGGCTGGGGTCCAAAAGGCAAGCGACTGCGGGCATTTGCACCGCATGGCCACTGGCGCACGCTGACATTCCTGGGCGCTTTGAGAAACGATCAGCTTACAGCACCCTGTGTCTTCGACGGACCGATGAACGGCCAGTGTTTCCGCGCCTATGTCGAGCAGCAGTTGGTCCCGGTGCTCAAGCCGGGCGACATTGTCGTCATGGACAATCTCGGCAGCCATAAGTCGGCAACCATCCGTCAATTGATCAAAGCCGCTGGCGCGCGGCTCTGGTTCCTGCCACCCTATTCGCCGGACCTCAATCCGATCGAACAAGCCTTTTCCAAGATCAAGCATTGGATGAGAAATGCACAAAAGCGCACCATCGAAGACACATGGCGTCATATCGGCAGGCTGGTCGAAACCATCCAGCCCGCCGAATGCCAAAACTATTTGGAAAACGCCGGATATGGTTCCGTTAAAGGTGAAACGCTCTAGAGCGCATTTCGATCTGATTGAATCAGATCGGCGCTCTAAATATTTGTTTTGAAGCGCATCCCGAAAACCGTTTCACACTTTTCGGGATGCACTCAGTAAAAGGCCGCACGCAAAGCGTACGGCCTTTTATCATTTTGTTCGTTAAACTTGACGCTTCAAAGCGAAGTCGAGCTCTTCCACCAGTCGGTTCCGCCATCATGCGCATACTGGTCAATTTCAGCCAGTTCCTCGGCACTGAATTCCAGTCCCTTCAAAGCACCCAAGAGTTTTCAAGCTGCGCGACCGAGCTTGCCCCGATGAGCGAAGAGGTGACGCGCGGATCGCGAAGCGTCCGGGCAATCGCCATCTGGGCCAAAGTCTGTCCACGACGTTCCGCAATGGCGTTCAATGCCCGAATGCGCGCCAGCAGTTCTTCGTTCTCTGCGCTGGCTTTCAGGGAACCGCCCTGATTCGCCCGCGCTCCCTCCGGAATGCCTTTCAGATAGCGCGATGTCAGCAAACCCTGAGCCAGCGGCGAAAACACGATGCAACCGGTGCCCAGTTCATCCAGCGTATCGAGAAGCCCATTCTCGATCCAGCGATTGAACATGTTGTAATTCGGCTGGTGAATGAAAAGCGGCACGCGCTCTTCCTTCAGGATCGCCGCCGCCTTCAGCGTCAGTTCCGGCGAATAGCTCGAAATACCGACATAAAGCGCCTTGCCCCGGCGATGCAGATGCGCAAGCGCTCCCATCGTCTCTTCCAGAGGCGTCGTGGCGTCGACACGGTGCGAATAGAAGATGTCGACATAATCGAGTCCCATCCGCTGCAGCGATTGGTCGAGACTGGCAATCAGATATTTGCGGCTGCCGCCAATGCCACCATAAGGCCCCGGCCACATGTCCCAACCGGCTTTCGATGAGATAATCATCTCATCACGGTAAGGTCGAAAATCGCTGGCCATGATGCGACCGAAATTTTCTTCGGCAGATCCGGGAGGCGGGCCATAATTGTTCGCTAGATCGAAATGGGTCACGCCCAGATCGAAGGCGCGACGGAGAATTGCACGACCGTTTTCGTAGACATCCCGGCCACCGAAATTGTGCCAGAGGCCAAGCGATATCGCTGGCAAGTCGATGCCGCTCCGACCGGTGCGGCGATAGACCATATCTGACTGATAGCGATCAGCCGCTGCAGAATAATGCATAACGCATCTCCATGAGTGAAATGGTTTGACCATGCATGGAAGACAGCGCCGATACCATGCATAACAGGTGTGACGCATATTTGATCCCGAAGGGGAGCCGAGGCAACGCTAATCTGCTGAGTGTTACTCAACGAAAGAATGACGAATAATCAACAACGGCTCTTAACGTGATCCGACTTCCTCAGCGACCACCAATTTCGCGAGGCCCTGATCTTCGCGGATGAGATCAATCAGCCGTCGCAAACCAGATGGAACCTGTCGTCTGCTCGGATAATACATGGTCAGGGGCGGACCTTCCGAAGCCCAGTCTGGTAGCACGGCTTCAAGCGCACCTGCGTCGGGTAGTTCTCGACCAATGGCTCCAGACAATAGGCAAAGCCGATCCCGCCCAAAGCGGCTTCCACAGCCTGTTCGGTTTCATTGGCGCAAATCGGCCCCTTCACATCGACCCGGCGCAAGGAAGCGCCGTTTCCCAATTCCCATGCATATCGGGAATTGTCCCCGAGCCTCGTCTCTATACACGGCAAACGGAGCAGATCGTCCGGCGTTTCGGGGCGCCCTGCCCTTGATATCAATGCCGGAGATCCGACCACGATCCATTGCAAGGGACCGGTCAGCGCAACGCCAATCATATCCTGCGGCACCCGATCACCATAACGGATCCCCGCATCGAAGCCCTCAGCGACGATATCAATCATCTGGTCATCTATAGTGATGTCGAGATGCATATCGGGATAGGTTTGCGTATAGCGCGGTAAGATGGGGGCGATGATCAGCCGTGCAGCATCGCGCAGCGCGTTGAGCCTTATGCGCCCCGATGGAAAGTCGCGCTGACTGGTCAGAGCTTCCAAGGCTTCCCCTATCGTCCGCAGTCCGTTTTCAAGTTGTGTCGCGAGTGCCGCACCTGCTTCAGTCGGCGTGAGGGAGCGGCTGGTACGGTTGAGCAATCGCACGCCCAAGTCCGCCTCCAGTTTTTTTTTCATACGATGACTGATAGCGGAGGTTGTTACGCCGAGCTCGATAGCGGCCAGTTTCATGCTTTTGCGGCGTACGATTGTCACGAATATGTTGAGATCAGCCAGCGCGGAGCGATCGAGGTTCACGATTGTCTTCCTTTGATAACGAGGCTGTTTGATAGCTTAAACAGGTCAGTTTGTCGTTATGGTCGGGACGGGGAAGTTTTGCAGCTGCCCCGGGCGGTTTTGGTCAAAAAAGCCCGCGTTACGGCGGGTTTTGATTTGGTTTTTGGCTGATGCCCGGTTGCGTATGTCGGGGATTGTTTCGCAGGAACGGTTCCTTTTGCTGCCCACCCTTGGGGTTATGAGCGCGCTGCGGTGCGTCCGTATAGAACTCGCTTCCGTGCATCGATATTAGGTCGAACGGTCTTCTGCGAGAAGCCGGAGCCAGCTCGCAACGATACGAACATCGGATATGATTGAGCGATTTTGTGTATTTTTTGTGGGAATTTGGTTGCGGGGGCAGGATTTGAACCTGCGGCCTTCAGGTTATGAGCCTGACGAGCTACCGGGCTGCTCCACCCCGCGCCATGGGTGTTTTGTATATATTTGAGAAGATGATTTGATTTGTGTTCTTGGCAGACCGCAGCGACCTACTCTCCCGTGTCTTGAGACAAAGTACCATTGGCGCTGGAGCGTTTCACGGCCGAGTTCGGAATGGGATCGGGTGCAGCCGCTCCGCCATAACCACCAGGTCGGCGAAGAACACAAAATTTGAGAAGCTGGTTGTCTTTCGTGCTTTTGTCATCATCAAGCTTCGCTTGATGGATATTGTAAATGGGAGTGATCAAGTCGATCGAGCTATTAGTACCGGTAAGCTACATGCGTTGCCGCACTTCCACACCCGGCCTATCAACGTGGTAGTCTTCCACGGCTCTGATAGGGAATACTCGTTTTTAGGTGGGTTTCCCGCTTAGATGCCTTCAGCGGTTATCCCGTCCGTATATAGCTACCCTGCTATGCCGTTGGCACGACAACAGGTCCACCAGAGATACGTCCATCCCGGTCCTCTCGTACTAGGGACAGATCCTATCAATATTCCTACACCCACGGCAGATAGGGACCGAACTGTCTCACGACGTTCTGAACCCAACTCACGTACCGCTTTAAATGGCGAACAGCCATACCCTTGGGACCTGCTCCAGCCCCGGGATGCGATGAGTCGACATCGAGGTGCCAAACAACCCCGTCGATATGGACTCTTGGGGGTCATCAGCCTGTTATCCCCGGCGTACCTTTTATCCGTTGAGCGATGGCCCTTCCACGCGGGACCACCGGATCACTATGACCGACTTTCGTCTCTGCTCGACTTGTCAGTCTTGCAGTCAGGCAGGCTTATGCCATTGCACTCGACGAACGATTTCCGACCGTTCTGAGCCTACCATCGCGCGCCTCCGTTACTCTTTAGGAGGCGACCGCCCCAGTCAAACTACCCACCATACACGGTCCCGGACCCGGATAACGGGCCGCAGTTAGACATCCATATAGGCAAGGGTGGTATTTCAAGGATGACTCCACAATGGCTGGCGCCACTGCTTCAAAGTCTACCACCT
>JAAVLQ010000001.1:2035000-2267500 GCA_012103075.1 Brucella cytisi
GGACTATTCCGCCCTAGGCAGAGAGCCATCCCATGCGATCCGCCACATCGTTCGCAAGGGCGCGCACACGCTTGCCCATATCTTCTATAATGTCAGGACGAGCCTCAGCTGCCATCATGGACAGAGCGATACCGGCCGTTGGGTGGAAAGGCCGGTCACAGATCGCAGCGCCGATGCAGAACATGCCTTCGCGCAACTGGCCGTTATCCAGCGAATAGCCTCTTGCTTTCGCCTCTGCCATCTCGGCCTCCAACGCCTTGAGCGAAGGCGCGCTGGCCGGCGTGATCAGCTCGGGCCATTCGGGCGGCAGGTGACGGACCAACTCCTGCGGCGACATCGCTGCCAGCATGGCCTTGCCAGTCGCGGTAAAGACAGCGGGAACGCGCATACCGATGCGGAATGTGATTCCCAATGGCGCGGTCGAGTTGCGGCACGAAAGATAAATGACATCTGGTCCTTCCAGATGCGAAAGCGTCAATGTATGCGCGCCAAGCCCATCAGCATCCGCAACCGCCTCATGAAATGCATCGACAATGTCGCTGCCAGCCATGAAACACATTGGCCCAGCGTACCGATTGCGATCCCATTGTGAAGCTTCCATCACTGTTGAGCTTCAGCAGCTTGAGATGAACCAGTGTCTGGCAAAGCCCGTGCACACTGCTCTTCGGCAAGCCAGTCCGACGGGCCAGATCGGAAAGCTTGAGCCCGTCCGCAGACCCCTTGCCGCCTTCCTGCGTGGATTTCGCGATCTGATCCAGAATTTGTGCCGCACGCATAACTGCCGGCACCAGTTTCTGGGAACTCTCTTCGTCGCTCACCGTTTTCGTCATAGCTTTGCGTTCACCTGATCGACGCCTGATTAACCGTTTGACTTTGGTTATTACGGGCTGTTTAATTCAAAATATCGTAAGCCGTTCAATATACTGAACGAGCTTTCTCTGCAAGACTGGGATGGAACATCAATATGCTCGCTTTGAAAGACCCTCGCTGCTCAAATCGCAATGCCTTGTTGACGGGCGCTGGATAGACGCCACGGACGGCACCAAGATCGACGTGACCAATCCGGCAGACGGTTCGGTCATCGGCACAGTTCCTCTCTTTCTGTCGCGACCATCAAGGAAGCTATCGACGCTTCCGCAAAGGCTTTCCCGGCATGGGCCGCCAAGACCGCCAAGGAGCGCACAGCGATCCTGCGTAAATGGTTCGATCTCATCGTTGCCAATGCCGACGATATCGCTCTTATCATGACGTCGGAACAGGGCAAGCCGCTTGCTGAGGCACGCGGCGAAGTTCTCTATGCGGCATCATTCATCGAATGGTTCGCCGAAGAGGCAAAGCGCGTCTATGGAGACACTATCCCTGCCCCGCAGGCGGGACAGCGCCTGACGATCATCCGCCAGCCGGTCGGCGTCACCGCTGCAATCACGCCATGGAACTTCCCGGCAGCGATGATTACCCGCAAGGCAGCCCCTGCCCTTGCGGCCGGTTGCACCATGATCGTGCGCCCCGCCGACCTCACGCCGCTGACGGCACTGGCGCTTGGCGTTCTTGCCGAAAAGGCAGGCATTCCGGCTGGCGTTCTCCAGATCGTTACCGGCAAGGCGCGTGAAATTGGTGCCGAACTGACAAGCAATGATATTGTGCGCAAGCTCTCCTTCACCGGCTCGACGGAAGTCGGACGCCTGCTGATGGCGCAATGCGCCCCGACCATCAAGCGCATCTCGCTGGAACTTGGCGGCAATGCGCCGTTCATCGTGTTCGACGATGCTGATCTGGACGCCGCCGTCGACGGTGCCATGATTTCCAAATACCGCAATGCGGGCCAGACCTGTGTCTGCGCCAACCGCATCTATGTGCAGCGCGGGATCTACGGCAAGTTCGCTGAAAAGCTCGCGGCCAAGGTCAAGGAACTCAAGGTCGGCAATGGCACAGAACCGGGTGTCGTCATCGGCCCAATGATCGAACCGAAGGCCATCACCAAGGTCAAGGCACATATTGACGATGCCGTATCCAAGGGCGCGAAGCTCATCACCGGCGGCAAGGAACTGGGCGGCCTGTTCTTCGAACCGGGCGTGCTGACGGGCGTAACGCCTGACATGATCGTAGCCAAGGAAGAAACTTTCGGCCCGCTGGCCCCACTCTTCGCCTTCGACACGGAAGAAGAAGTCATCGCCATGGCCAATGATACGATCTTCGGTCTGGCGGCTTATTTCTATACGGAGAATTTCAGCCGCGCGATCCGCGTCAGCGAAGGACTGGAATACGGCATGGTTGGTCACAATACCGGGCTCATTTCCAACGAAGTCGCGCCCTTTGGCGGCGTGAAGCAGTCAGGCCTCGGTCGTGAAGGCTCCAAATACGGCATCGAGGAATATCTCGAGACCAAATATATCTGCAGCGCCTACAAGCGTTAAAACCGCTGTTTTCCATACCGTTCCACGGAAAGCAGTGTCAAAAAGATGGCGCGCATTGTTCGCGCCATCTTTTTTTTATTTATAGACGGTGCAACTACTAATATGGCTTCCGCCAAAGATAATCCGGAAAATATATGCTGCGCCGCCTTTACGACTGGACGATTTCGCTTGCCGCAAGAAAATCCGCCGAATGGTGGCTCGCCATCATCGCCTTTGTAGAAAGCTCGGTCTTTCTTGTCCCCGCCGACGTCCTGTTTCTGCCCATGGCGCTTGCCCGCCCCGAACGCGCGCGGCGTTATGCCTTCATCGCAACAGTGGCTTCCGTCCTTGGCGGCATTGCGGGCTGGTATCTCGGCTATCATGCCTATGAGCAGATCGCCAAACCGGTACTCGAGATGTACGGCAAGCTCGACACGTTCGAGCAATTGCGCGGTACAACCAGCGCCGACACCATTCTATTGATGCTGATCACCTCCGGCCTTGCACATCTGCCGCCGATCAAGGTGGTGACGATCCTGTCCGGTGCAGCTGGCATCAATATCTGGCTCTTCATCGCATCGGCCATCGTTGCGCGCGGTGCGCGTTTCTATTTCCTCGCCCGGCTGCTGCGCCGTTATGGCGAACCAATCCGCGATTTCATCGAAAAGCGCCTTGGCCTGATCGCAAGTCTCGTGGCTGTCGTCCTGATCGCGCTCTTTTTGCTGTGAAGTATCTTCACGCCTGAGCGGTTCGCCCAAACTCGGTCAAAATAAATTGCTTGGAGACAAGCAAGCAGTTTGCCTTAAGAATAAGAGAGCCTTTTCAGGGAATCCCATATGGCGTTTGCACTCAATAATCCGGTCGGCAAAACACAGGCATGGACCGCAGGCATCATGACCATCGGTCTTGCCGCAACTGTCGGCACAGCACTGGGCTTCGAGCATCTGGCTGGCTTCATGCCCTGCAAGCTCTGTCTCGAACAGCGCACGCCTTACTATATCGGCGTTCCGGTTCTGGCTGCAGCTTGGGTCTCCTACGGCCTGAAATGGCCCCGATCCTGACGCGCGGTCTTATCCTGATCAGCGCACTCTTGATGACCTTCGGGCTGCGGCGCTTGCCATCTATCATACCGGCGTTGAACTGAAATACTGGCCGGGACCGATTGATTGCAGTGCCGCGACAATGAAAGTCACGCTGGATGCAGGCAATCTCCTGAGCGACCTCAATTCGACGCGTCCGCCCGCATGCGACAGCGCGCCGGGCCACTTCCTCGGCCTGTCCTTTGCCGGATGGAACGTCGTCGCAAGCCTGCTCTTTGCAGCTATCGGCTACTACGGCGCTTTTGCGAAAAGTGGGAAGTAAAAGCGGGAAACTATAGGGATTAGGGCTCCAGTTCGACATCCCAGTATAGAAAATCGAGCCAGCTATCGTGCAGATGGTTGGGTGGGAAAAGGCGGCCGTTATTGTGCAAGTCCTGCACAGTCGGCATGGCTGGCTTCTGGCGCGGCCACATATGCGCGACGGCGGGCATCATTCCGCCCTTGCGCAGATTGCATGGTGAACAGGCGGCGACCACATTTTCCCACGTCGTCTCGCCGCCATGGCAACGCGGGGTAACGTGATCGAAGGTCAGGTCATGCGGCGAGCCGCAATACTGGCACTCGAAACGATCACGCAAAAGACGTTGAAGCGCGTGAACGCAGGATAGCGCGGCGGCTTCACATAATCCTTCAGGCAAATCACGCTCGGAACGCGCATGGAGAACGATGGTGAGGAAACGATGTGATCGTATTCCGCCACAATGTTCACGCGTTCGAGAAACACCGCCTTGATCGCATCCTGCCGGGACCAGAGCGACAGGGGATAATAGCTGAGCGGACGGTAATCAGCGTTCAGAACCAGCGCGGGCAAGCCACTGGTCGAGACGGTTCTGGGCGAGACGGCAACAGTCAAGGGCGCACCTCCTTCAGAGCAACTCCGAAAAAGGGCGAAATGGCTCTCCATGCGGAATTGCGCTTTCATCGAAGCGCCGCGCGTCCATTTGGGCGCAACAACGACGCTCCAACCTCATGAGGACGGGACTGCAATCCGCAGAAAATCAAGCTTCCGCGAATCGAAATTCCGTCATCAGCCGATGCGGATAATGTAAGCCCGACGTGACAGGATTGTGAAGCGGAAACGCATTTATGCTTCGGGAAACACGCAAGTTTTACAGCAGCATCTATAAAAGTGGCGCCGCTTCACGTCCCTTGATCGCCGCATAATAAGCCCAGAACAATCGCGCCGCCACGCCGCGCCATGGCGCCCAGTCTTCCGCCAGCTTGCGAAGGGCAACGGCATCGGGCCGGATCTCATGGGCAAAGGCGTGGCCAACAGCCGTCTGCAAGGCCACATCGCCAGCCGGAAACACATCCGGATGACCGGCAGCAAACAGAAGATAGACCTCCGCCGTCCACGGGCCGATGCCCTTGATGGCCGTCAGTGCCGCGATCGCTTCTTCGGCAGGCAGATCGCAAAGCCCATGCAGGTCGATTGCCCCTTCTGCCAAAGCTTCACTCAAGGCAAACAGCGTTCTCTGCTTGGGACGCGAGAGACCAGCAAAACGCCAAGCCTCCTCTCCGCCCGCAATGTAGGTTTCGGGCGTCAGCGGATCGATGGCCTGTTTCAGCCGGGCCCAGATCGCGGCGGCACTGGCCGTCGAAACCTGTTGTGCGACAATGATGGATGCCAGACTTTCAAATCCGGGTTCGGACCGGCGCAACGGCACCGCATGGGACCGGCTGCGAATATCGGCCAGCCGAATATCGGCGAGAACCAGAGCCTCCAGCCCCGCCTCAATATCGCTCAATGTATCGATCCGCCGCATCGCACAGCCTTTCATTCTCTCGGCGCACAACGTACCAATGGAATCAGAAGACATTCAACTGACATTGAAAACACCATGACCGCACCTGTGTTCCGCTTTGCTCCGAGTCCCAATGGCCAGCTTCACCTTGGCCATGCCTATTCCGCTCTTCTGAACGCAGATATGGCCAAAAAGAGCAACGGGCGCTTCCTGCTGCGCATGGAAGATATCGACACAGCACGCTGTACGCCTGCGCTGGAACAAGGCATTTACGACGATCTCCGCTGGCTTGGCCTGACATGGGAAACCCCTGTGCGCCGCCAGTCGGAACATTTCGGCGAATATCGCAACGCCCTGACCAAACTTGCCGACAAGGGCCTTGTCTATCCGGCCTTCCTCAGCCGGGGCGAAGTTCGTGAGCGGATCGGCGAAGCTTTCGCCAAGGGCAAGGACTGGCCTTCCGACCCGGATGGAACACCGCTCTATCCGCAAAGCGAGCGCGATCTGACCGAAAAGGAACAAATGGAGCGTATCGCCTCGGGCATGTCCTATGCCCGGCGGCTCAATATGGAGAAAGCGCTTGGGGCGCTTGTCGCCGCAGGTGAATCATTGTTCTGGACCGAAAGCGGCGCGGGGCCGGATGGCGAGACCGGACGCGTGAACGCCGATCCAGCGCAATGGGGCGACGTGGTGATTGCCCGCAAGGACACGCCAACCAGCTATCACCTCTCCGTTGTCGTGGACGATGCCTTGCAGGGCATCACCACGTTGTGCGCGGGCACGATCTGTTTCACGCGACATCCGTGCACCGGCTGCTGCAGAAGCTGCTCGGCCTGCCCGAGCCTCTTTATCACCATCACGATCTGGTGCTGGGCGACGACGGGATGAAACTGTCGAAAAGCCGCCGGGATACAGCGCTCGCATCATTGCGCGAACAAGGCTTTACGCCCGACGATATTCGCGCCAAGTTGTCCCTATAAAGCTATTTTCGCCGCAGCGTCACAGATGATGTGCCCACGCACCGATTGACGAAAGCACACCAAAGCGGTTCAAAGGCAACATGATAGCTGGCACTGAAGAGTGCCGGCGGTAGATTTGTTTATTTTGAAGGAGGCATAGCCATGGTTTCTCAGAAAGCCGGTAATTACGTTGAGATAGAAGGCTTGCGCGTTGCCCCTGAACTGGTGGAATTTCTGGCCAAGGAAGCTGCTCCCGGAACCGGTGTGGAGCCGGAAAAATTCTGGAAGGGCTTTGCCGCCATCATCCGCGATCTCGCACCGAAGAACCGCGCCCTCCTTGCCAAGCGTGACGACCTGCAGGCCAAGATCGATGCCCGGTACAAGCAGAACCGCGACAAGGGCTACAGCCGGGCCGATTACCAGCAGTTCCTGAAGGATATTGGCTATCTCCTGCCGGAAGGCGGAGAGTTCTCGGTTTCGACCACCAATGTCGATCCGGAAATCACCCATATCGCTGGCCCGCAGCTTGTCGTTCCGGTGATGAATGCCCGCTACGCGCTCAACGCCGCTAATGCGCGCTGGGGTTCGCTCTATGATGCGCTCTACGGCACCGACGCGATTTCCGATGCCGACGGCGCGGAAAAAGGGCAAGGGCAAGGGCTACAATCCGAAGCGTGGCGAAAAGGTCATCGCCCGGGCGAAAAACTTCCTCGATGAAAGCGCACCGCTTGCCACCGGCAACTGGGCCAATGTCGCCGGTCTCGCCGTCAAGGACGGCAAACTTGAAATCAAGCTGACCGACGGTTCGGCAACGGCGCTGAAGGATGCCAACCAGTTCAAGGGTTATAATGGCGACGCAGCCGCCCCGACCAATGTACTGCTGGCCAAGAACAACATGCATGTCGACATCGTCGTCAATGCGGACCATCCGATCGGCAAGACCGATCCGGCCCATATTGCCGATGTGGTTCTGGAATCTGCCGTCAGCACGATTCAGGATTGCGAAGATTCGATTGCTGCCGTCGATGCCGAAGACAAGGTTGCGGTTTATCGTAACTGGCTCGGCCTGATGAACGGCAAGCTGGAAGACACGTTCGAGAAGAACGGCAAGCAGATGACCCGCCGCCTCAATGGCGACCGCAGCTACAAGGCTGCGGACGGTTCCACGCTGTCGCTCAAGGGCCGCTCCCTGATGCTGGTGCGCAATGTCGGCCACCTCATGACCAACCCGGCGATCATTGATGCCGACGGCCATGAAGTGCCGGAAGGCATCATGGATGCAGCCTTCACCAGCCTGATCGCGCTGCACGATATCGGCCCCAATGGTCGCCACATGAATTCGCGCGAAGGCTCGGTCTATATCGTCAAGCCGAAGATGCACGGGCCGGAAGAAGTGGCTTTCGCCAACGAAATCTTCACCCGGACCGAAGAAATGCTCGGCATGAAGCCGAACACGCTCAAAATCGGCATCATGGACGAGGAACGTCGCACCACGGTTAACCTCAAGGAGGCGATCCGTGCCGCCAAGGAACGCGTCGTCTTCATCAATACCGGCTTCCTTGACCGCACCGGCGACGAGATCCATACTTCGATGGAAGCAGGCCCGATGATCCGCAAGGGCGATATGAAGCAGGCCGCTTGGATCGGTGCTTACGAACAGTGGAATGTCGATATCGGTCTCGAATGCGGCCTTTCCGGCCATGCGCAGATTGGCAAGGGCATGTGGGCCATGCCGGACCTGATGGCAGCCATGCTGGAACAGAAAATCGCCCATCCGAAGGCCGGAGCGAATACCGCATGGGTGCCGTCGCCGACCGCTGCCACCCTCCACGCGACCCACTATCATCAGGTGGATGTTGCTGCCGTTCAGGCAAAGCTGAAGAGCCGTCCGCGCGCCAAGCTCGACGACATTCTGTCGGTGCCGGTTGCAACCCGCCCGAACTGGACGCCGGAAGACATCCAGCATGAAATCGACAATAACGCGCAGGGCATTCTGGGTTACGTCGTACGCTGGGTCGATCAGGGCGTTGGCTGCTCGAAGGTTCCGGACATCAACAATGTCGGCCTGATGGAAGACCGTGCGACGCTGCGCATCTCCGCACAGCACATCGCCAACTGGCTCTATCATGGCGTCGTTTCGGAAGCCCAAGTGATGGAAACCATGAAGCGCATGGCAGCCGTCGTCGACAGGCAGAACGAAGGCGATGCCCTCTATCGCCCGATGGCCGCTGACTTCGACAAGTCGATTGCCTTCCGGGCCGCCTGCGATCTGGTCTTCAAGGGCCGCGAGCAGCCGAACGGCTACACCGAACCAGTCCTGCATCGCCGCCGTCTGGAGCTGAAAGCTCAAGGGTGATTCTTTTCACTTGCAAATGATCGAAGACGGCGGGAGAAATCCCGCCGTTTTCTTGTTCAATAAGGTTCTGAAATGACCCTCCTCATCCGCCACGCGACGGAAACCGATCTCCCTGCCCTGCTCGCCATCTATAATGATGCGGTAGAGAACACGCTCGCCATCTGGAATGAAACGCTCGTTGATCTGGAAAACCGTCGTGAATGGCTCAAAGCCCGTAATCGCGATGGCTTTCCGGTGCTGGTTGCCGAACGTGAAAGTCAGGTCGTTGGCTATGCGAGCTATGGCCCGTTTCGCCCGTTCGAGGGTTTCCGCCATTCCTCCGAACTTTCGATCTATGTGGCAAGCGATGCACGCGGCGGCGGCATCGGACGCGTCCTCCTGACCGAGCTTGTGGAAGAAGCACGCGAGCGAAAGGTGCATGTACTGATTGCCGGTATCGAAGCGGGCAATGCCGCTTCCATCGCGCTGCATAAATCTCAGGGCTTTGAAGATTGCGGCACGCTGAAACAGGTCGGCCAGAAATTCGGACGCTGGCTCGATCTTACCTTCATGCAGAAGATACTCTGATTGAAAAAGGGCCGCTTTCGCGGCCCTTTTATCAGTTCGGCTGTGGAACGGCATTTCCGACTGACAGCTCCGTCAGACCGATTTCGCCTTCGACCTGATCGCTGCGAGCCATCAGGTAAAGACCAAGGCCACAGGTCAGGGCAGCGATGAACACCAGATACCGGGCATGTGCCATCGGATTGACCGCCAGAAGCGACGTCACGATCACCGGCGTCAGACCACCAAAGACCGCATAGGAAACATTGTAGGAAAACGACAGACCCGAAAAGCGAACCGGTGCCGGGAATGCGCGCACCATCACATAAGGCACCGCACCAACCATGCCGACCGAAAGGCCCATCACCGCGTAAAGCGCAAACAGAACCGGCAGCGAAACCCCCGCATAGGTGTAGAAGGCGAAGGTCGCGACACCGAAGAAAATGCCTGCAACAGCGAAGAAGCGCCCGCTGCCAATGCGGTCGACAATGGCACCAGCATTTACAGTTCCGAACATCAGGAACAGTGTGCCGAAGCTTGTGGCGGCGAGCGACTGCAAAGGCGTGTAGCCATAAAGTTTCTGCAGGAAGGTCGCCGTCATCAGCGTGGTGACAACAATGCCAGCCGACAAGATCCATGTCAGCAGCACCGAAATGATAACGCCATGCATGTGGTTACGCAGAACAGTGCCGAGCGGCAGCTTATCCTTGAGCAGATGGCTGTTCTTCATCTCGGTGAAGATCGGCGTTTCAGCCAGCCAGCGGCGCAGATAAACGGCAAACAGGCCGAAGATTCCGCCAATGAAGAATGGAATACGCCATGCATAAGCAGCCAGTTCTTCCGGCGTGAAAATCCAGTTGATGGCGGTCGCAATAAGCGAGCCGATCATGATGCCAAGCGTGAGGCCAGAGCACAGGAAACCGCACGCCATGCCGACACGATTGGCAGGCACATGCTCGGCCACGAAGGTCCATGCGCCCGGAACTTCACCACCGATGGCGGCACCCTGCAACATGCGGAAGACGATCAGCAGGATCGGCGCGCCAACGCCCAGCGTTGCATAGGTCGGCAGGCAGGCCATGGCCAATGTCGAAATCGACATCAGAAACACCGAGAAGGCGAAGACGCGCTTACGGCCAAACTTGTCGCCGAAATGCGCCAGCACGATGCCGCCAATCGGGCGCACCAGATAGCCGGCTGCGAAAATACCGAACGTCTGGATCAGCACCAGCCAGTCCGGCATATCGGGCGGAAAAACAGATGACCTATGACGCTCGCAAAGAACACGAAGATGATGAAATCATAAAACTCTAGCGCACCGCCAAGGGCCGAAAGGCCGAGCGTGCGGAAATCCTGCCGGTTAAGCGGACGGGGACTGTTGCTTGCGTGGAGATTCGTCGATGCCATCGATTCGATTCTTTTCTGGTGGTTTACGCAGTGGGGCCGATCTTTTCGGATGGGTTTTAATGCGCCAATTGTGCATGCACTGCAAGGCTTGACTTCCAGATGTCGAAGCCTATTTTAGAACTATTCTAAACTTTGGATTCCCGAAATGCTCAGCCGATTCTTCCGCAACGACCGTCGCCCTTTCGATTCACTTTCCGAACAGGAAATTCTGGCGCTTGCCATATCCTCCGAAGAAGACGACGCACGCATCTATCTCGCCTATGCCGACGGCTTGCGTGACGAGTTTCCGCAATCGGCGAAAATCTTCGAACAGATGGCGGCAGAAGAACACGGACATCGCGATGCGCTGATCGAACGCCATAAAGCCCGCTTTGGGGACCGGATTCCACTGATCCGCCGCGAGCATGTCAGCGGCTATTACGATCGCAAGCCGGACTGGCTGGTGCGTCCGCTTGGCATCGACAAGGTGCGTGAAGCTGCATCGGAAATGGAGGAACAGGCCTACCGCTTCTATGTCGAGGCTGCCAAACGCGTCAGCGATGCAAACACCCGCAAATTGCTGGGCGACCTTGCCCAGCAGGAAAAGCAGCATGAAGCCAAGGCTGAGTCGCTGGAACACACACTGACGCCGGACGATGTGCAGGATGAGGAGCGCGCCGCCGAGCGCAAGCAGTTCATCCTGACCTATGTCCAACCCGGGCTTGCTGGCCTGATGGACGGATCGGTTTCAACGCTTGCCCCGATCTTCGCCGCCGCCTTTGCGACCCGGGATACCGGCAGACCTTTCTGGTCGGCCTGTCCGCCTCGGTCGGTGCCGGTATTTCGATGGGCTTCACCGAAGCCATCCACGATGACGGCAAGCTCTCGGGCCGAGGCTCGCCGATCAAGCGCGGCCTGTCCTGCGGCATCATGACGACGCTGGGCGGCCTTGGCCATACCCTGCCCTATCTGATCAAGGATTTCTGGACCGCCACAAGCATCGCAGCGATTCTGGTCTTCTTCGAACTATGGGCCATCGCCTTCATCCAGAACCGCTATATGGAAACACCGTTCCTTCGCTCTGTGCTTCAGGTGGTTCTGGGCGGTGGCCTCGTGCTGGCGGCAGGTATATTGATCGGGAACGCCTAAACCGTCACAGCATCCTGCGGTCGGGAAATCGGTTCTTCGAAAGTCTCGATCGCAATGCGGCCTTGCCGGGAAACGGTGACAAAACTGTTTGCCGGCACCGCCATCCAGTTGGCGGCTTCACCGTCCAGCGGCTCCGACACCACGCATATGCCGGACGATCCGCCAAGTGTCGCCGTATAAAGCGTCGGCGCGAAAGCATCGGTCGCATAGCGGATCGCGTAAAGCTGATTCCCGTCGGAAAACGCCGCAGTCAGCCGCAGAAATGGCGGCACACCGCCGCGAACTGCTTCCTCGACAACCGTTGCCACCATGCGCTTCATGGCCAGCACTGGATCAGTGTCGAGACCGAATTCCAGCATCAGCAGAAAGATCAGTTCCGAATCGGTTGCGCCATGTTTCTGGCCATAGACATCATCGCTCAAATGGCTTTCCAGCCTGCGACGCAGCCGGTCGAAATGACCGATCTGGCCGTTATGCATGAAGCTCCAGCGTCCGGAAACGAAGGGATGGCAGTTGGAACGGCTGGTCAGCCCGCCGGTCGAGGCCCGCACATGCGCAAGGAAAAGGCGCGACTGAATTTGCCGCGCAAGGCTGCGAAGATTCTGGTCGGACCATGCGGGCAGAATATCCCGATAAAGGCGGGTTCATCGCGATTGCCATACCGGGCAACGCCGAAGCCGTCGCCATTGGTACGTGTTTTGGCTTCATGCGCATCGTGGCTTTGCGCCACGAGCGAATGGCAGGGAGACGATATGATGTCTTCCAGATAGGTTTCAGGTCCGAGATAGGCGGCCCAACGACACATTTGCGATCCGGTACTTACCGGCCCCGGTTATGCGTCCGCTCATAAAGCTGGCGAACGATTGTGCTCGCCGTCTTCTCGAACAAAAATGGCAAAATTGCATGGATCAGTGCCGCAAAGGCCGCACAAAAAGCTTGAACGAAAAACGTCCGGCAAAGGCCATATGTTCGAAATAGGTCTCGTCAACCGACTGAGGGTGTTCGGTGAAGAGGCGCGTGATGCGAGTGGTCATTGGAAATACTCCCGTCAATGAGTAAGTTGTTCCCGTTATACGGCGCATATCGCGCCTTTCTGGAAAATCATTCTAGCAAATGCATCTGAGATGAAATCTCGAAATATCCTTGATAATTACTATTTATTGGGACAATCATCCCATCATGAAACCATCACTGGACGAAATTGATCGAAGAATCCACGGATCAGCTGCAAATCGATGGCACCCTGTCCGTTGATTCTCTCTCCGAGCGGGTACACTTATCGCGCAATGCCTGCTGGCGCCGGGTCAAGCGCATGGAGGATGAAGGGATCATCAAGGCGCGCGTCGCTTTGGTCGATGCCGAGATGGCCGGTTGCGGCCTGTCCGTCTTCATTCTCGTACGCACGTCGAGCCACGATCCCGACTGGCTGACGAAATTTCGCGGTGCCATGGGGCGCTTTCCGGAGATCGTCGGAGTTTATCGCATGACCGGCGATCTGGACTACGTGCTGAAGGCGCGTGTTTCCGACGTCAAGGCCTATGACCGTCTTTACCAGCGGCTGATCGCCAGCGTTCCCCTGTCAGATGTTTCGGCTTCATTCGTCATGGAAGAGATCAAGGAAACGACTGCCGTGCCGTTGGAGCGGGATTAAATCCCTCGCGGAGGGCAACTCATCGTGTAAAAGCATGATCCTGTGCCGCACTATCATTGCAAAACAGCAAATAGACGGTACACCTTTCATTGGTTTTCACGTATGAGCGTCGCCAATTTAGAGCGCATCCTGAAAAGTGTGAAACGGTTTCAGACAAGATGCGCGATGAAACAATGTTCCGCAAGAAAGGCCCCTCATGACCGTAGCATCCGCACAAGCGCCAACGCTCGGCATCATCCGCCTCGAACATGCGAAAGGCCTCGAACTCCCCGGCCTATGAGACAGCGGGTTCGGCTGGCATGGACCTGCGGGCAGCCGTTGCCGAAGATCGCCAGATCGTTCTCCTGCCGGGACGTCGCACGCTGGTGCCGACAGGGCTGATCTTCGAAATTCCCGAAGGTTTTGAAGTGCAGATTCGTCCGCGCTCGGGCCTTGCCTTCAAGAACGGCATCACCTGCCTCAATACGCCCGGCACCATCGATTCCGATTATCGTGGCGAGGTGAAGGTTCTTCTCATCAATCTGGGCGATGACGATTTCCGCATCGAACGCGGTATGCGTATTGCACAGGCTGTTTTCGCACCAGTCGTCCAGCCGAAGATTGAAGAGCGCGCCCAAGTAACCGAGACGGCGCGCGGCGCTGGCGGCTTCGGTTCGACCGGCACGGCATAAACGCATGAAAAAGCCCGGCCAAGCCGGGCTTTTTATTGCCGATTTCTTATTGCGTCAGAGCCGCGCGCTGGCAAAGTACGCCAGTGACCTGCACATCGGCCTCACCCAATTTGACGCCGAGCAGGTCGAGAATTCCGAAAACAAGGTTGTCTATTATCGGGGCAACAGGTGTTAGCAGAACACCCAGCAAGCCCACAACGTCTCCCAACGGCAGCTTTATTATACTCAGTAGATTGAGATCTATATCTATATTCTTGAGAAGAGAGCTTGAGAGAGAGGGTACTAAATCGCTTGAATAAGCGGTCTTGATCTTTTATTCTGTATATCACTGTAATTGAATGACAACGAAGTCGTCTTTTCTCCAAGTTTCACTTCTGCTTTAGCGTCTAGGCTTAAAAGGCTGCCGAATGGAATCCCCAGTAGATACAGCTGCACCTTAGCTATACTCGTTTTGCTCACAGAGGGCTTTCGGTTCAGGTCATTAAAGGAACTGACTTCACCAAGGTAGATACCGACAATACCGGGCTTTGCAGCAATCGTGACATTGGCACTCGTCGGGCCTGACGGACAACTTAGGCTCTTGAGTTCTCCTTCTGCCGAAGCAATGTCGATTGATAGCGGCAAATGGAGATTGAAAAGTTCGACACCAATCAAAGGGTTGCCCGATTGGCCCCGACGCGGATATCGAGTTGCAACCGAATCTGAGCCGTACGTACGAAAGATCCCGCCGCACCAACGCTGAAAAATGGGGTACCTTGCGGTGCTTCTCCTACGTATACTTTTAAAGTGACGCCAAGCAGTCCCGGGATGCTCAAGCCAGACGTAATATCGACTTGATGCTTGCCTCCAATCATGATCGCTGCGGAAACAAGCTGCAGAACATTAGCGGTTATGTTGTATCCGGCTCCCGAGCCTATTGAGGCGTTCGCCAACGACCCGAGCCCCAGCAACTTTCCGACCGGCAGTTTCGTAGCCAGTGCAACAGCATCCTTGCCCAAAATACCGAGCGCTGCTTTCGCCGTTGGATTGTTCGTCACCACTTCAGCCAACACATTTGCCAGCATGCCGACTGAAACATCCGTGTTCAGCAGCTGGTTATAGGTCCCGGCCGTCAATCCCACCTTTGGAGCCAGCTTGTCCAGAAAGCCGAGCAGGTTGATATCGGTTGCCGCGAGTGCATTGTAATCAACAAGCTTCAGATTGAGGGTGGTCCCCAACAAGCCACCGAGAAGTCCATTCAACACACTCTGATCGGTATTCAGGCTCAACAGTCGCGAACCGATCGAAAATGCCGCCTCCGCCTTTGTCGCTGCCATGCCGGTCGCGCCAAGTGCGGGCCGATTGATGAATGCCTGTCCGAAATAGAGATTGCCCGGACGTGCCAGCCGGACGCGAACCGCATCGGGACTGGTGCCGTCGGCGACAAAACGCTTCTCAACCGCACGACTTTTATCGGGGAAATAATTGCCCTTCTCCACCCAGACACGCGTCTTGTTGTCGGTCTTTCCGTTGACGACGGACGGATCGTAAGCGCCGGTCATCAGCACCGGATCAAGACCGTTCGCCCGTAATTGCCGCAATACAGCATCATTAGCTTGCGAAAGGGAAGCCGCACCGGCAACGGCGGCAAAATCCGCCATGCTCTGCAGTTGGCGCCGCTCCAGAAACAGTGAACTTGTGTCCACGCTGAAAGCCGCAACCGCCAGAAATATGGGGATACCAGCGCCGCCATTGTCGCCAGATTGCCGCCCCGTGCACGCAGGAAACGCGATACCAGACCCCGCATATCGAATACCCCCACCCTGTGTCAGATTCCGCCAAGCCTTATTGTCGATGCCCTTGTAATGGTCGTGTCTGGAAGCGGCAGCCCCGTCATCAGGTTCCAGATCGGCAGGTTTTGCGCGTTGTAGCGGATCGTCACCGTGAACTGGTTCGGATCGGACTGGGCATTGTCGACACTCACCTGCATCTTGGCTGGATCGATCAGTGAATATTTTGCCGCGTTTTTCTGGATGTAGGTTGTCGCCAGCGTCAACCGCTCCGGGGATCGATACCCGCCAGCGCCGTCCGCGTGGCATCTGCCGCAAGCTGCTGGACGGCATTCGCCACACCCAGATAAAGGCCGAAGGCGATCATACCCATCAGGATCAGAAGAAAAACCGGCGCCAATATTGCGAATTCGACCGCCGCCGTGCCGCTTTTATTTCGCTTGAAAAATAACAATGAAGGTATTCTTCGATGCAGGTTTGAAACCCTGTCCGATATGAATGAAAACCTTTTTCGCCCCATAATAAGGTAAGCCATTTGCCCTCCCGTCAAAGAGCATTGAAACCTTATTCCCATGTCAATTCGAAGCAACATGCATCATGCATGCGCCGACCATCCGCCCTTGCGGACCGGTCACGTTTTAAATTCTTCCATCTACTTTCAGGCGTGATTTCCCGATCTTATTTAATCAGGAGATAATTTAAGAACACTTAATTACTTTAAGAATCCCGTTTTAATTTGCGACTTCCAAAAGAATAACTGCAAGTTGTATATTGGTGCCAACTTGGTTCTCTTCATCACTTGCTTTCGCACCATGACCGGAAGGAACCGGAGGCATCCATCCCTTTGTGTTACCGACAATTATTGCATGACAAATAATTAAGATGAAATCCTGAGCGGAGAAGCATAGATATCCCGTTAGCAATCCATAGTGGGCAAGTATTGTCTCGCTTTGGTTGTATGCGACAGAGAATTGGCGGGACATATTGATAAATCTCCGGAGATCGGAGGTTCTGAAAGTTAGAGGGTTTGACGGTGCTTACATCTTCCGATTCTTCCAAAACCGGGCAGCGAACAGCACCTTTCGCAGAAGCGCGCGCGCAGCAAGGCGCGCCGCTGGTGGCTCTGGCTTCCCGTCGCGGCAATCGTGGCCGGCGCGGGCTGGTATTTTACGGCTCCGGTGAAGCTGGAGGCCAGAAGACGAGCTATCTCGCCGAAACGGTCACGCGCGGCGATATCGAAAACGCGATTACCGCTGTCGGCACACTCAGCGCCCTGCGCAGCATCAATGTCGGCGCGCAGGTTTCGGGCCAGCTAAAAAGCGTGAAAGTCGAAGTCGGCGATCAGGTCAAGAAGGGCGAGCTTATCGCCGAAATCGATCCATCGCCCTTTGAGAAGAAGGTGGAAATATCAAGCGCCCAGCTCGACAATCTCAAGGCACAGCTTCTCAGCAAGCAAGCTCAGCTTACCCTGAAAAAGGCCAATGCGGCACGCCAGCGCTCGCTTCTGGCCACACGCGGCGTATCGCAATCCACCGTCGATCAGGCTGATGCCGACCTCGCCATGGCCGATGCGGATGTGAAGGCGCTCGGCGCGCAAATCCGCCAGCAGGAAGCCCAACTTGCCAGCGACAAGGTCGATCTCGGCTACACCAAGATTTACAGCCCCATGGAAGGCACAGTCGTCGATCAGGCCGCCAAGGAAGGCGAAACGCTGAATGCCGTGCAGAGCGCGCCGACCATCGTGACCGTGGCCGATCTTAAGGTCATGACGGTGGAAGCGCAGGTTTCGGAAGCCGACATCGGCAGGCTGAAACCCGGAATGCCGGTCTATTTCACCCTGCTTGGCCAGCCGGAGAAGCGTTTCACCGGCACGCTGCGCCAGATCAAGCCGACGCCTGCGACCGAGAACAATGTGGTGCTCTATTATGCACTGTTCGACGTTCCGAACCCGACCGGCGAGCTGATGATCAACATGAGCACACAGGTCTATTTCATTCTCGATGAGGCGAAGAACGTGTTGATCGTCCCCTCGTCGGCGCTGAACTACAAGCGCGAAGGCCCCCAGAACCAGAGAGGCAAGCCGCAGATTTCGGTCCGGTCGTCAGCGACAACGGCTCGATCACCGAACGTCAGGTTCAGATCGGCGTGCGCAATCGCGTGCAGACAGAGATCAAGAGCGGCCTTGAGGAAGGCGACAAGGTCGTCGTCACCAGCGCGTCCAGCGGAGCTGAAGCCGCCGCAGGACAGCGTGGCCGCAGGCCCGGCATGCGCCTGTTCTGATGAGCCGTCTCATGAACGAAAATCCCGTAACTGACACGCCCCTCATCAAACTGGATGATATCCGCAAGACCTATCACAATGGCGACCTTGCTGTTGAGGTGTTGCACGGCATCACGCTCGATATTCAGGCTGGAGAGTTCGTCGCGATCATGGGCGCGTCAGGCTCCGGCAAATCGACGCTGATGAACATTCTGGGCTGTCTCGACAGCCCGAGCGGCGGACAGTATCTGCTCGACGGCGAAGACGTCTCGACACTGGATGCCGATGCGCTGGCAGCATTGCGTCGCCGAACCTTTGGCTTCGTCTTCCAGAGCTACAACCTCATCTCGACCTCGACCGCGCAGGAAAACGTCGAAGTGCCCGCGATCTATGCAGGCCTGCCCGCATCGGAGCGCCATGCGCGTGCCGCCGAACTGCTTAATTCGCTGAAACTCGGCGACCGCCTCGATCATCGCCCGAACCAGCTTTCCGGCGGCCAGCAGCAGCGCGTTTCCATCGCCCGTGCACTCATGAATGGCGGGCGCATCATTCTTGCCGACGAGCCGACAGGCGCGCACTCGACAGCCAGAGCGGCGAAGATGTGATGGAACTGCTGCGCTCCATGCACGCGCGCAGGGTCATACCGTCATCGTCATCACACATGCCCGCGAAGTGGCCGAACGCGCCGACCGGCTGATCGAAATCCGCGACGGCCAGATCCTTTCGGATACGGTAAAACGAGCTATTCCCGATACGCAGGCGCCGTTCCGGTTGCGGAAGAGCCTTGAAGGCAGTTCCGCCCGCATCGCCGATATTTCGGAAGCGGTGAAGATGGCGATGCGCGCCTTGCGGGCCAACATCTTCCGGACGATCCTTACCCTCCTCGGCATTATCATCGGCGTCAGTTCCGTGGTGACGATGCTCGCCATCGGCACCGGTGCGCAAAACTCGATTCTCGACCGCATCAATGCGATGGGCACCGATCTCATTCTGGTACGTCCGTCCATGGCGGGCTTCCGGGGAACAGGCTCGATAGCGACACTGGTTCCCGAAGATGCCACTGCCATTCTGGAACTGCCGAACATCAGAACCGCGGTCCCCGAAGTCACCGGCACCGTGACGCTGCGGCGTGGCAATGTCGACTATCAGTCACAGGCAAACGGCACTGTCCCTGCCTTTTCCGAAGCCAAATCGTGGAAGGTTGCCACCGGCGACTTCATCAGCCAGAGCGATCTGGACAACTATGCGCCGGTCGCAGTGCTGGGTAAAACGGTCGTCAACACCCTGTTCCCCGACGGCAGCAATCCCATCAGCCAATATATCCTGATTCAGAAGATTCCCTTTCAGGTGATCGGAACCCCGGAGCCAAAGGGTGCGGGCTTTGGCGGCTCGGATCAGGACGACGTGGTGATAGTGCCGCTTTCCACCGGCAATCTGCGGCTGTTCGGCCAGAAATACGTGCGCACCATCACGGTGCAGGTGAAGGATTCCGACCTCATCAACACGACGCAGGAACAGATTCAGGACCTGCTCGACCAGCGCCACAAGAAGCAGGACACGATGATAACCAACATGTCCTCCATCCGCGAGGATGCAACGGCGATGGGCAATACGATGACGCTGTTTCTGGGGTCGGTCGCAGCAATCTCGCTTCTGGTCGGCGGCATCGGCGTCATGAACATCATGCTGGTAAGCGTGACGGAGCGCACCCGCGAGATCGGCGTGCGGATGGCGACCGGCGCAAGACGGCGCGATATTCTGCTGCAGTTCATTACCGAAGCGCTGACCGTCTCGGCAATTGGCGGTGCATTTGGCGTGGTGATCGGACTGGGCGCTGCTGCCGTCGCAGGCTGGGCCGGGCTTTCAGTCGGCTACAGCTTGGGACCCGTCCTGCTGGCCTTCGCCTGTGCTTTCGCCACTGGCCTGATCTTCGGTTTCCTGCCTGCGCGCAAGGCTTCTCGCCTGCTCCCGGCTGTGGCACTGTCTTCTGAATAGAAAAACACTGATTGGGAGGCAGTGCAGCGATGATTCTCCTGAAGCGAGGCCTCTCCGTCGCAGCCATAGCGCTCGCTGCTACAGCTGCGCTGACGCAGCCCGGCCGCACGGAGACCTGCAACCGCCAAACCTTTGAAAGTACAAACTACATCATCTGCGATGCAAAGACGGACGGCACAGGCTTGCATCTGTTCTGGAAAAATTCCGACGATGAGCCCTATCGCAATTTTTGGAAAATAGCCGACGCTGCCGCAACCCGCGGTGAGACACTGGTTTTCGCACTCAATGCCGGAATGTATCAGCCTGATTTTTCGCCGATGGGTCTCTACGTCGAAAATGGCCGTGAGCTTCGCCCGGCAAGCAAGACGACACCTGTTCGTGGGTCCGGGCCCGTACCGAACTTTTACAAGAAGCCGAACGGCATCTTCTACCTCGGCGACAAGGGTGCCGAAATCCTGCCGACAGGCCGTTTTCTGAAACAAAAGATCAAGCCGCAACTGGCCACCCAGTCCGGGCCGATGCTGGTTATCCGCAACAAGATCAATCCGATTTTCATCGTCGGCTCAACCGACAAGACCCGGCGCAGCGGTGTCGGCATTTGCAGTGGCGGCGCGATCCGATTCGCGGTCAGCGAAGACGCGGTCAATTTCCACGATTTCGCAAAATTGTTTCGAGACCATCTCCAATGCCCCAACGCCCTGTTTCTGGATGGCGGCGGCGGTGCAGGCATCTACGTTCCAGCACTGGGACGGAATGATGTCTCGTGGCACGGCGGTTACGGCCCGATCTTCGGGTTGATTGAATGAGGGCGGTCAAATTTCCGAATCATCGAGAATGCGGGAGAGCGTGCTTCGTCCGAGCATGCTCATGGCCGGATTGCTGACACGATAATACCAGACCAGCCCCATCGCCTGTTGAAACGCCCGGGCCGCGCCGCGTTTCCATTCGAAATCACCAGATTGAAGATGCCTGCGCAGAATATTGCGTCGCTCCCTATCGAAAAGATGCCGGGCTGCGACAAGGTCCAGCGCCGGATCGGCGGGTCCGAAGCCACCGCTATCGAGCACACCGACCAAATGTCCGTCGCGCGCAAGGAGGTTTCCCGGAATGAGATCGCAATGGCTCATTACGTCAGCACCACTGGATGGCAATGCGCGCAGTTGCTTCCATTTCCAGCGAAGGCGCGCTACATCCAGCAGGCCTTCGCTGTTCCTGAAACACGTCTCAATCCACTCATCATGATCCGTCAGATCGCCGCCTCTGCCAGTTCCTGAAAAAGAACGGCCTTTGGTATCAGCCAGACGAAGTGAAGCAATGAGATTTGCAATATCCAGCGCAAAATTGTTGGAAGTGGAAAGCCCATCAGGCGTGGCAACATCCCCTTCAATCCAGCTCTGCATCATCCGGGCATGGGATAGTTGCGAGCGGGGTGGCCGATGCCCATTGGCTGAGGCGCCGGTACGGGCGAATGTTGTGCAAATTCCGCCATGGCAGCAGCTTCGTTCCGCAATATCTTTACATATTCAGCCGGGTTCGTTGCCTGTAGGGGAAATCTTGCAGCGATATTCGATCCGACGCGGAAAATTGCGTTGACCGTACCCGTCGTCTCCAGCTTCTCCACCTTCTCGCGACCATATTGTGGGAACTGGTCGGCGATCAGCACACGCACGAGGTCGGCATCAATATGAAGTTGGTCTGGATGCATCATGTCCCATCGATAGGACCGTGGGGCGGCAAAGGCAATGCGATCCATAGTTTGCCATGGACAAAATAAAGGCCGATCTGATTTTCAGACCGGCCTTTCAGATAACACATTCTGCATTGCTTACTTGAACAGCAGCGGCAAGGTGATTGGCATACGCGCCTTGGCAATGGCTGCCGGCGGGGCAGGCACAGGCGAAGCTCGACGCGCTGCTTCAAGTGCAAGCTGATCAACCTCCGAATTACCGGACGAACCGGCCAGCTTGACCGAAAGCACGTTGCCAGACGGATCAATCACAAAGTTGATGACCACGCGTCCTTTGGCGTTGCGTGCCTTGCGCTGCATGAAACGCGTGTTACGCGCCATATGAGCATTCATCTTCGCCTGCCATTTGTTGGAGGCGACGCCCGCCGACGCAGAATTCTCGCCACGACGGTTCGCAGCAGCCTTCTCGCCCGCATCTGCATCCATGCGCGGCGCAGCAGCCTGACGGGCTTCTGGCGCCTTCTCGGCCTTCTTGGGCTTGGGCTTCTCGACCTTGGGTTGCTTCGGCTTTTCCGGTTTCGGCTTCTCAACCTTTTTTCGGTTCTGGCTTCGGCTCCGGCGGGTTCCGGTTTCACTTCCGGCTTTTCGACCGGCAGCGGAACAGCCACTTCGGGCTTTTCTGCCTCGACCACATCCGGAATGACTTCTTCCGGTTCCTGAACGGCCTGTGGTTCCGGCTCAGGCTCGGGCGGTTTCACCTCTTCCGGTTCAGGTGGTGTCGGTTCTTCCTGCACCGGTTCTGGCTGCGGGGCCGGTTCCGGCTCTGCCTGTTCCTGCGGTGCTTCAGCCGTTTCCGGCTGGGCTTCTTCCGCAACCTGTTCTTCCATCGGCGCTTCCGGCTCCGGCGCAAGTTCCACCACCATGGCGGCAACCTGCGAACCGTCAGGCTGATCCTGCTCCTGCGCCATATGGATGGCATAGGCACCGGCAGCATGAACGGTCAGAACAAGAATACCCGCACCGAGCCAGCGCCCCGCATCATGCCAAAAGGAATGATGATGAATGTCAGCCGAAGCCACCTTTACAGGAGGATGGTCGGGCGGAAGTGCGTTCATTGCGCTGCTCCCTGCGCTGCGGGAGTTTGCGAGGTGGGGGTCGGTTGCGCAGGCACACTGGCAGGTGCGGCTCCGCTCTGATCCGCACCGACGGTTTCAAGACCGACCAGTGCAATCTTCAGATAACCGGCTTCCCGCAGAAGATTCATCACACGCATCAATTCGCCATAGCCGACATTCTTGTCAGCGCGCAGGAAGATACGCGCTTCCTTGTTTTTTCGGACAGACCGTCCAGCGCCACACCAAGGCGCTCGCGGGCAACGGTGTCATTGCCGACACTGATGCTGAGATCGTCCTTCAGGGTCACATAAAGTGGCTTGTCGGGACGGGGTGCAGGCGCTGCCGTCGAGGCAGGCAGATCCACCTTCACATCCACAGTCGCCAGAGGCGCTGCCACCATGAAAATGATGAGCAGAACCAACATGACGTCGATGAATGGCGTCACATTGATCTCGTGGTTCAGCTCGAGATCGTCACCGCCGCCTTCGCGAACTTTACCAGCCATGGTGCCTACTCCGCTGCGTGCAGCGTGCCTTCACGCACACCGGCCGTTCTGAAATCCAGATCGCGGCTGACAAGGCGCTCGACCCCTGCCGAAGCATCGGCCAGCAGCGACCGGTAGCCGGTGATGGAACGGGCGAACACATTGTAGATAACCACAGCAGGGATAGCTGCGACGAGACCGATGGCGGTTGCAAGCAAGGCTTCGGCAATACCCGGCGCCACGACGGCGAGGTTCGTCGTCTGCGCCCGGCTGATATTGATGAACGAATTCATGATGCCCCAGACCGTGCCGAACAGACCGACAAACGGTGCAACCGAACCGATGGTCGCAAGAATGCCAGTACCCTTGGAAAGACGGCGTCCGGCCTTGGCCTCGATACGCGACAGGCGCGAGGAAACACGCTCCTTGAGGCCTTCGCCACCGGCGCGCGCCAGCGCAGGACCCGACAAGCGCACCTCATCTTCTGCAGCACGGACCAGAACTGCACCCGGTCCCTTTGCACCGTCCAACGCGTGGACTGCTTCGGCAAGCGTTGCCGAATGACCGATAACTTTCAATGCCTTGGTAGCACGGCGGCGCGCACCGGCCAGTTCAAGCGTCTTGGCGACCCAGACCGTCCATGTGGCAAGCGAAGCGATCGCGAGACCAATCATCACAGCCTTCACGACCCAGTCGGCAGCCATGAACATGCCCCATGGCGAAAGATCGTGCGGGAGGATCAAACCGTTCTCGCTTTCGACAGGTGCAGCAGCAGGCGCAGCTGTCTGGGACTGGATCAGTTCAGGCGAAGGTGCCGTAGCCGGTGTGGTTGCTGCCGGGACAGACGCTCCCGGTTCGTTCGCAGGCGCCGGAGCAGCGACAGGCGCTGTATTGGCTGGTGCGGAACTGGAAGGCGCCTCTGCAGCGGGGGCGGCCGGGGCATTCGTCGATGGGGTTACGTCACGGGCCAATGCAGAAGCCGCACCCAGCAAGCCGATGCCCATCGCCGCAGCCATGAAGCCTTTTCGCCAGAAACCAGTCATTTTGATCGCCTTTTGATTGTTCAAATCCGCGAGCACATGACTAAACCCTCATGCAGGCCGTCGCGCCGCTTGTTGGGCCTCTTCTTAACTCCCAATAACATGATGGCGCAAGTCATGTTTTCATTTTAAGGGCATTTTCGTCTTGCAATCCAAGGATTAGCGAACATTTTTCGCCTCTCGGCTTTTTGCCAGTTGCACATTCGTGCCAAATCAGACCTGATATGGTTAACCGCAGCGCTTGAGGATTGGATTTAAGAACAAATTCCGGGTGCTCGGGAGGAAATGCAATTCCGGCCAAGCCGGAATCCGGAGGACATGCCTATGATGCTCAAGGATATCCAGACACTTGAACATGCGGCCCGTACTGCCATGGCAGGAAATGATGATCCGCTGCCGGTACAACAGCGTTCGCTGAAGCCATCACATGTGGGACTGGCCTTTATCATGCTGGCCGGTGCGGCTTACCTGATACTGGCCTGATACTGGCCCGATGCTGGCTTGAGCCAGAAATATTCAACTCAAAAGCGTTTTTGCCCCATTTTTGCCACGGAAAAGACGTGGGTTTCACAATTTTGACGTTTGAATAACACAGATTTTGAGCGGAACGGAAACCGTTCCCCTCGTTTTTTTTCTCCTGTAGACGGCGAGATTGCCTCTCGCCTTCGGTTTGCCTTAATTACCGACAGGAGTTTCCATGAAAAGACTTCTCGCCTCGACGGCTCTTGCCGCGCTGATTGCCTTGCCCGCCTTCGCCCGGGGTGGTTCACCGATCTTCTCCGACGAGAAACAGGAAAAGCCGATTGCCAGCGAGAACGGATATTTCGTGGCATCCCCGGCCAGCTTCTGGTGTCAGGCTTCATCGGACAGGCGGTCTATAACGGCCCATCCAACGATGCCGCGAATATCGGGACGGTCAATGACATGATCCTCGGTGCCGATGGCAGCCCGCAGGCGGTGGTGATCGGGGTCGGCGGCTTTCTCGGTGTCGGGGAGAAGAATGTCGCAATCGGCTTCGATCACGTGTCATGGGTGGTTCGTGAAGACGGCAAGCGCTGGCTGATCGTGGACGCCACCAAGGAACAGCTCGAAAAGGCGCCGGCATTCGACCGCAGCGCAGCTTTCGAAGCAGATGGCGTACCGCGCGCCGAACCGCCAGCCGCCGAAAAGACCATTACCACGCAGAAGGCGGACAGGATCATGCCTGATGGCATGAAGCCGGTTCCCTCCGAGGGACTAAGTGCGGACAAGCTCATCGGAGCCACGGTTTTCGGTGCGGATGAAACGAAGATCGGAACGGTCGGCGATGTCCTGATGACCGCCGACGGGCAGACAGAGGCATTCGTTGTCGACGTGGGCGGTTTCCTTGGCATCAATTCCAAGCCGGTGGCCGTTTCCATCGCCAATCTCGACGTTGCGACCGGCAAGGACGACAAGCTGAACGTCTTCACGCAGTTCACCAAGGAACAGCTGCAGGCACAGTCCGCCTATTCGGACGAAGCCTACAAGAAGGACCCGGAAGGCACGATCCTTCATGGCGAAGCGGAGTAAGGCTTCACGATATTTGCGGAGGCATTATCTGTAGTGCTTCCGCACTTTCCCGCCATTTACCCTGCCATTTACCATGACTTGCAACAACCGGCTGGTCTTGTTGCCGCTGATGGCTTGGCATGCAACCATTAAGCCAGCCGCACGTTATCCAAACGATAACCAGAGACTGAACAGGAGAGCTGATATGGCGCGTGCATCCGCGAAAACGAGCAAGATCGAAGAAAAGATCGAGGAAGCGCTGACCGATGCCAGCACTGAAGACCTGCAGGCCCGAGGTCGAGCAGCTGAAGGAAGATATCGCTGCCATTGCGGCAACACTTGCCAATCTCGGTTCGCAGACCGTCCGCGACGCAAAACGCAGCGCGAAGGAAACCTACAAGAGCGCTTATATTCAGGGTGAGGACGCCATCGATGATCTGCGCAACAAGGCGCAGGATGTTGAAGCCCAGCTGACGGCAACGGTGCGCGAACGCCCGATTGCCGCACTCGCCACTGCACTCGGCGTCGGCTATCTGCTGGCCCTGCTCTCGCGCCGCTGAGGCGGATCATGCTGAAAGCTCTCATGCCCCTATTGTCTGCGATGGCAGGCGAAGAACTGAAATTCGTCGCGGCTCAAACGAAACGTGCAGCGATTTTCGGTGCGGCCATCGCCGTCTTCGCAATCATCGCGATCACCTTTTTTCTGCGTCGCCGCCTTTCTGGCGCTGGCGCAGAACTATGGCGGCCGCTGGCGGCTCTCATTCTGGCTGCATTGTCGCTGATCGTGGCGCTTCTCATTCTCGCAGTCCTGAAAATTCAGGCTGCGTCCGAGGCCAAAAAGCGCAAGCAGAAAATGGAAGCGGACAAATCGGCGATGGTAGCAGCCGCAGCAATCGCGACCGTGCCTGCCATCCTCAAACGGCCCATACTCGCCGCCGCCCTGCCGCTTGCAGGCATTGCTCTGGTCTCGCTGCTTTCTGACAAGAAAAAGCGCCCGCCGCAGAGCTGATAGCTTCACGCAAACGCAAAAACGCCGGCTTCAAGCCGGCGTTTTTGTTTTCCGCCTTCACCACCAGCTTTATTTGCCAACCGGCATTTCGCCTTCTTCGGCTAGTGGTCTGATTCCGACATTTGCATTCCTCGGATATGAGCGCTGAGCAAATGTCGGAATCAAAAAATCATCACTAGTAATCTTATGATTCTGGTGGATTTTTTTTCGAGTTTGACGTTTGAAACGAGATTTGTATCGGACGGGCATCAAACGTCAAATTCAATCCACTAGCGACGACAAGCGGACAATCACTCTGGTTCCGACACCATCATCGGTCTTGCAGTAGACGGGCTTTTCGCCGAACTGCATGCAAAGCTGTTCGATCACCAGCGTACCGAGACCGTTCTTCTCGCCGGATTTCTGCTGGTCCTTGTCGAAGCCCACACCGTCATCTTCCACGACCAGCACCGGGATAGCATCTTCACCCGGCTTCAGGCTGATCCGGATATGTCCTTCCGGACGTCCCTTGAAAGCATGCTTGATCGCGTTGGTGACAAGCTCGCCCAGAATGATGCCAATTGTCGTCACATCGCGCGCCTTCAGATCAAGCGGCGCGAAATCGGTCGAAAATTCGATCTTGCGATCCTGACCGATAGCGGTTCGGATATCGTTTATGACGGTTCCGAGAAAATCGTCGACGCGGGCCGATTCCATATCCTCGCCGAGACGCAAGCGCCGGTGCGCTGTCGATACCGTCTGGACGCGATCGCGAGCGGCGGCGAGAGCCGCGCGAGCATCCTCGCTGCGCGTCTGCCGCATCTGAAGGCCAAGCAGGGGATGAAACGGTGGCCAATGAATTGCCGATGCGATGATTGGTGTCCTGCAGCAGAAGCTCGACCCGCTGGCGCTCCCGCTCGGCGATGCGGCGCTCGTGCTCAAGCTCGGCGGTCCGTTCCTGTACACGCTGTTCCAGCAATTGCTTTTCCGAACGCAGCGCCGTTTGCCCCTCGAACATCGACCGCGCATAGCGCTGAACCCGGCTGAACAGCAGAAGCGCCAGCATGGCAGCTGAAGCCAGTGCCACGATAGACGTCGCCGTCATCCAGTAGCGCATGCGGTTGATCCGCTTGTTGCGTTCAAGAAGCTGTTGTTCTTCCGCATCGATGAATTGCGTGACTGTATTGGCAAGCTGATCCATCAGCACCTTGCCCTCATCGCCGCGCACTTTTTCAACCGCTGCCGCCACATCACCCGACTGGGCAAGATTGACCGTCTCGCGCACATCTTCCTGTTCGCGTTCGACCAGCGCGCGGATCTGCTGAACCCGCGCATCCTGCAGCGGGCTCTGATCTGTCAGGGCTTCGAGGTCGGCAAGCGTCTTGTCGACGCTCAGAATCGTGTTGCGATACAGATCGAGATAAGTCTCATCCAGCGTCAGAAGATAGCCGCGACGGCTCATCTCGATATTGCTGGCAAGGCGCGCAACCTTGTCGACCTGCTGGCGCAAGGCATAATTGCGGGAAATATCGACGACCTGATGATTGACCCCGGACGACAGAAACAACGTCATGATGGCCGACAGCAGCACAAGGCCGAGCGAAACGATAACCGCAACCGGCTTCGATGACGATTGAAGCAGTTTTTGCAACAAGGCTGATGGCAAGAACGCAACCCACAAACAAACGATCACTTTGCCGACAGGAAATATCAGCAGCTGCTAACCTACAAGTGGCAGGATAAAAAGCAATCGTTGTGGGCGAAAACAGGCGAAGGTTTGAGATTTTTAGCGCGATAAGCCCCCTTTCATGGGAAAGAGGGGCAATTGATCAAGTGTTATGCAAAGCTTCTCAAGGTCGCCCGCGATGAATCGGCATCCGGACCGTAGTCGCCTTCGCCTTCGATCTTGAGGATTTCCTGCAAGCGCGTGCGAGCACGGCTGACACGGCTCTTGATCGTGCCGACAGCACAGCCGCAGATTTCCGCAGCTTCCTCATAGGCAAAGCCCGAAGCGCCGATCAGAATGATCGCTTCGCGCTGATCGTCGGGCAATTGCTCTAATGCTGCGCGGAAATCCTGCAGATCAAGCGTACCATATTGCGAAGGATGCACGGCGAGCTGTTCGCTGAACACGCCATCCGTGTCCTGCACTTCGCGGCCACGCTTGCGCATCTGCGTGTAGAATTCATTGCGCAGGATGGTGAAAAGCCGGGCCTTCATATTGGTCCCCATTTCAAAGGACTCCTGCTTGGCCCATGCTTTCATGATCGTATCTTGTACGAGATCATCCGCCTTGTCGTGCTGTCCAATCAGCGACACCGCAAAGGCGCGCAGGCTCGGCAGCGATGACAGAAGCTCTCGCTTGAACTGTGCATTACTCTCAACCGACGGACCGGGTGCTGTGTTCACGCATACTCTCCTGTTCAGCCTGATCGAGTTTTTGGAGAAGATCGAGGAAGCGATCCGGGATCGTCTCATCCTGTATCGAGGTGTACAGTGCCTTTAGTTTCAATCCGACTTCACAATTTGGTCCTAGTATATCCTTCTGAACGCGACGAGACGACCTGACCCCGGCTCCGTTCATGTGAAGGTTTCTTTTTCTGCCATATCTTGATCGTTCCGGGCTAAATGCCCTACCCTATTAATCTAAGCCCCTGCTTGTCCGGGAAATGCGCGGCTTACCAAAAAGTTCCCTAATATATCTCCCAATCTCGGAACTTTTTCAAAACGCCCCGTTTAGAGTACCATAATGCTGCGCTCAAAGCATGGGCGGGAGGGTTCTAGAACCGTGTCCGCCAATGTGCATTCGATGAACGAAAGCGGCAGTTGAGGAGTTCCAATACCATGACGTTATCGACGCGTATCGCGCCGCATCTTCCCTATCTCCGTCGTTTTTCTCGTGCTCTTACCGGCTCCCGGGCTTCCGGCGACGCTTATGTTGCGGCTGCCCTTGAAGCCCTGATTGCCGATGTGAGCATTTTTCCGGTCGCCTCGTCCGACCGGATCGGCCTCTATCGCCTTTTCTGCGATCTTTATAAGACGGCCTCGGTTCGCGTACCGGAACCAGCATCGGAATTTGCATGGGAACAGCAGGCTGCAAGAAATCTTTCGCATATCGCGCCCCTTCCGCGACAGGCATTCCTGCTTGTGGCGGTGGAAGGTTTTTCCGACAAGGAAGCCGCCGAAATTCTCGAACTGGACGATGTTGAACTGAGCCGTGTTCTCTCGGCTGCATCGACCGAGATTTCGCGTCAGGTGGCGACGCGCATCATGATTATCGAGGACGAACCGCTGATCGCGATGGATATCGAGCAGATGGTAGAAAGTCTCGGCCATGAAGTCGTCGGCATTGCGCGCACCAAGGATGAGGCCCCGGCGCTCTACAAACAGGAAAAGCCGCGTATGGTTCTGGCTGATATCCAGCTGGCCGATGGAAGCTCGGGCATCGATGCAGTGAATGAAATCCTGCAGAACGACACGATCCCGGTCATTTTCATCACCGCTTTCCCGGAACGTCTGCTGACGGGCGAGCGCCCGGAACCGACCTTCCTCGTCACCAAGCCGTTCAATCCGGATATGGTGAAGGCGCTGATCAGCCGGGCACTCTTCTTCGAAGAAGCCTCGCAGGTCGCAGCTTAAATCAAAGGTCATAAACTCCCGAAAGGCGGCAGCTTTCGGGAGTTTAATGTTGGCGCTTCAATACACCGCCAAATCACACCGCCTTAGGTCCTGACATGAGTATTTAGAGTTGTGAGCGCCTTAATTTACCCGGAAGCACGGAACCAACCCGGCCGGATGTCGTTTCTCCTTCACACAATAAAAAGGAGACCGGACATGCTTTATTATGCGCTCGTATTTTTGTGGTGGCACTCGTAGCAGGTGCGCTCGGTTTCGGCGGCATCGCTGGTGCGTCAGCCGGTATAGCGCAGATTCTGTTCTTCGTGTTCCTTGCTCTGCTCGTTATTTCGCTCATCGCTTCGGCGATCCGCAAGGCGTAACAGATATAAAATCAAAGGCTGTTTTTGACCTTCTGACTCACCAGCCTATATTGCTTCTTAATGAAATTCGCCGCCGCATCACGTCATGCGGCGGTTTATCGGTTCCAGAATTCGGGCCAGTTCAAGGATCACAAGACGATCACTCGATCGGGACCCGCCGACCAGTCGATGAAATGGATGCCATGGCACGCAAATTTCCGCATAACTTTTCCGGAGCTTTTGCCGCTTTGCCAATGCGCGACCCAAATATTTGTTTCGTCGCATTCTCCTACGCAAAACCGCTTCGCACTTTTGCTGGAAATGCTCTGAATTCGGTTGCGGGATAATCGGGGCAGACATGACCGCTGGCGCAAAAGTTACCCTGCAAGAAACGGAACCTGACGCAGCCCGGCTGCGGGCCTTGCTGAGGGCCGTGCGCAACAGCAATGTCTGCGTTCTCTACCAGACACCCGATCTGATCTATTCCCGGGGAAAACATCCCGCTCTACTGGCAGGAAAAGTGGAAAATCGGTGGAAGTGACTGCGATTTCATTTTCTCCGTCACCTTGCACAAACTCGACGGCGCGAAGCGCGTGGCGCTGGATACCGGCGAAGCGCAGAATGTGGAGATCGCCATCAATGATGGCGACAAGCTGCGCTGGATCGAATTTCACATCGACTGCGATCGTGACGATAACGGCAATATACTGGGCCTTGTCACCACGGCTATTGAAATCAGCGAACTGAAGCGACGCGAGCAGGTGCTGAAGACCCTCTTGCGTGAAGTCAGCCATCGCTCCAAGAACCTTCTGGCCATCGTGCAAAGCATTGCCAGCCAGACGGCACGCTTCACCGATTCCATCGACGACTTTCTGTTGAAGTTCCGCGGACGCATCCAGTCCCTATCCTATTCACAGGATCTGGTGACCGATTCGAACTGGCGCGGCGCACTGTTTCGCGATCTCGTGCATTCACAGGTCGAAAAATATATCGACGTCAGCGACGAACGCCTGAGCATCGATGGCGACAATCCCTATCTTTTCCCCGGTGCCGCACTGCATGTCGGTCTTGCGCTGCATGAGCTGGTGGTCAATGCGACCTCCTTCGGCGGTCTTTCGATCCCTTATGGTCGGGTAAAGATTTCGGCGAAGGTCATCCATGTCGCCAGCGGCGATGACAGGCTGGAATTCCGCTGGGAAGAAACCAATCCGGCGATGCCCGAGGTTTTCGAGCACGATCCGCGCTTCGGCAGCGCGGTGCTGCAACGCATCGTCCCCGCCTCCGTCAATGGTCACGCCGATTATCGTATCGACGGAACCGGGGCCGTTTATTCGCTCGTCATCCCGACCGAACAGTTCGACGCCTGATCAGGCGGTAGCTCCTCAACAGCCACAAAAAAAGCCGCCATGGTCAGACCGGGCCTGAACCACGGCGGCTTGCTCTGAATTTGCGGAACGCCAGCTGCATAACGTTTGACGGTTAGCGCGGCATTCTCGCCGCTCGCCTCGTGCGGGGAGGTTGAGGCGAACTCTGAAGGCCGCGTTGTGGGGGCGGGGTCACGACCTTCATGCGCGCTTAACGCCGCAGAAGAAACTTGGTTCCGTCAGTTTCGTATTTTTTTGCAATAAAGTTCCAGCCGGTGATGCACAATCTCGTAACCGAGCGATCGGGCGATCTCTTCCTGCAGTTTTTCGATCTTGTCGGAGCGGAATTCCACCACATCGCCGGAATCCATATCGATGATGTGATCATGATGCGCGCCACTCGCCTGTTCGAAACGCGAAGGCCCTCCGGCGAAGGCGTGCCGGTGGATGGCGCCGCGTTCTTCGAGAAGCTTCATCGTGCGATAAACGGTCGAAAGCGAGATGCTGCTGTCGATCTCGACCGCGCGGCGAAAAATCTCCAGCGCGTCGGGATGATCTTCCGTCTCGGTCAATATGTTCAGGATGATCCGGCGCGGCCGCGTGATGCGGACACCTGCCCGGCGCAGTTCCTGTTCATAATCGGGTTTCTTGTATGATTCACTCATGCCCCGATTATGCACCGTCGCACCGCCAGTTGCAAAATTTTGCAACTGGACCGACCGCGATCTCCCCAACCCATTCCTGTGAATGTACTTTAGTGACTAAGATCCACTAACCGTTCGAAATCGAACCCGACAGCCTTGTCGTTCAGATGGTATTGTCCCCTGCCCACCCGCACGAAAAGCGCGTTGCCTTCCGGTTGGTTGTCTGTGCAGTTTTCGGCAAGGAACGAGAAGTATCTGGAATAAGGCCAGCCCGGAGCAACCCGGCGCACATCTCTAGGCGAGAAAGGTTCGGAAAGAATACCTTTCACCCGGACAGCATTATGGATTTGAGGATAAATATTCGATCCATTTTTCCACATGCATTAACTTTATCACCAGCACACGCAACATTCATATCCCGCGAACACGGGATAATTGCAGATTTTTCGAATGTAACGTCCAGACTTCGCCGCCAAAACGCTCATGTAATCATCTGTGATCTAGCGCTACTTTTTGTCTCCCGTTCTATTGCGAATGCGCTGTTTCGGATTGTGAAATACGCTTATCCGGTAACTATGGAGAAATTCATGAAAGCAAAAATCTTATTCTTTGGAATGGCAATTGCAGCTCTCACGTCTTTCGGTGCGATGGCCCAATCCAACGACAGCATCACTCAAAACCAAACGAAATTGCCGACACCATACAAGACCGCAAGTCTGCTGATAGCACCCGGGCAGTCCGGCCAATGCTATTATACCAGCGGTTCTGACTGCACAAAGCAATGTGACATGGGCATGTGTGTGAAATGCAAGAATGGCTATTACGCATGTACTAAATTTGATCCGCCTCCCGCAAGAAGTGATCCCTGTTTAGAGTTCCGCCATTGCGGAACTCTTCTCCCAAATCCACGAATGAAGGGCATGGAAAAATCAGAAAATGCTCAGATAGATGAGCGGGGACAGACAGAGGAAGAGGGCGATGAACGCAACAAAACTGCGCCGATAAAACAGACCCCAAAGGCCGAAGACTATCGCCACAGGCGCAGTATAGATGCTGAATATGACAAGATATCCATCATCGCCGACGCCGAAAAGCACGATATAGAAGAATATGAGTGCCGTCGCAGCACCAAAAGCCAGCGACACCACAGCAGAAAAACACCAGTCCCGCTTGCGCACTAAACGGTGCGTACCCGCTTTATTCAGAGCCATTGCCAGTGATTGTCAGTCGGCTGGAGCAAGCACGGTAAAGAGCGCTGCTCCGTCGCGATCCAGCTCTTCGACTGCTACCGGATAGATGTCGCCTTCGTGTGATTGGAGGCCGACCGTCGATGCCCCCATCGCGTCGGATATTGCATCCTTGCTGCCCCAGAACTTGCCGCGCTTTGTGAGGTCCACGCCGTCATCGGGAATAGCCACGCTATATTCCACCGCACCTTTATCGATACCATCACAGATGAGGTTCGCCGATCCGGTCTTGATTGAAACGCTCATCGTTCCTCCGCGCCTGATTGATCTCTTGTCGGGATCGACCCTAACGCGCATCCGCGAAAGTGTAAAATACTGTCTCCGGAAGAAGTGATGGTACGCCCAAGGGGAATCGAACCCCTGTTTGCGCCGTGAGAGGGCGCCGTCCTGACCGCTAGACGATGGGCGCTTAAACCATGTCGCTGATATAATCGCCAAAGAGAAAAAGTGCAATCCTCGAAGGGAGAAACAAACAAGGCGGCAATCATGCCGCCCTGATCAGCCTCTATCCGCTTCATAGCAGGGCGCTAAGATGCTAACGCTATCCACGCCCTGAAAATGCTCAATCGCCGCACGGGCTTAACCAAGTCTCGGTGAGTCAAACTCAACGCGACTTGGTATTATTCGACATTGCCGAGCTTGATGCGGCCGATGATGCGCGACTCGCGATAATCATAGATGATGAGTTCCGTACCGCCATCAGGCAGCAGGGTTTCCAGCGAAAGTTCATTGCCGGAAAGGCTTTGCGAGAGAAGACGGGTGCCCGGCGTCAGGTTGATCTGTGATTCGATCAGCTTCGGCGGTTCCGGCTTTACCGGAGCGGGAGCGGCCTGTCCGGGAATATCGGAACGGGCTTCTTCCGCTGGCGAGGTTTCCGGCGCGCGATTGATCTTGTAGACAACGGCGACAAGCACGGCCATAAGACCGATCAGCATGACACCGATGGAGACGGCCAGAAGCCGGATCATTTTGCGGCGCACACGTTCCATGGCTGGATCAAGCTGGGGCTCGGCCTGTTCTTCCGGGTAATAGCCCTGCTGATAGTCCTGATAGCCTGAATCCTGATGATTCTGGTATCTCGGATAGTGTGGATCCTGCATTCAACGACTCCGGTTCGAACTTCGCCATGTTATGGCGTGTGCCGCGTGATAGAGCATTTTGCAGCCAAATGGAAACATTTGACGCCGCATAAATGCGGTAAAACCAAGAGATAGAGCTGTTCTGACGATTTCGTTAAAACACGCCCGCTCTCATAGAGGCCCATTCTCTTAAAGGAAAGACACGAGTGAAAGAGCTTACGACCGACTCCGATGCCACAGGCAAGCGTCTCGACCAGTGGCTGGCCGCAGCATTGGGGCCGGAACTCTCGCGCAGCCGCGTTCAGTCCCTGATTGCCGATGGCCATGTGACCATCGACGGCGCACCCGCCCGTGAAGCCAAGCAGAAGCTGCGCGAGGGCATGACAATCGCCATCGTACTGCCTGAGCCGGAACCAGCCGAACCGATCGCCGAGAACATACCGCTCGATATTCTTTACGAGGATGATGATCTCATCGTGATCAACAAACCCGCCGGGCTTGTCGTTCACCCGGGCAACGGCAACTGGACGGGAACACTCGTCAATGCCCTTATATATCATTGTGGCGATAGCTTGTCGGGCATCGGAGGAATTCGCCGCCCCGGCATCGTTCATCGTCTCGACAAGGACACGAGCGGCGTCATGGTCGTGGCCAAGAATGACCGTTCGCATCGGCATTTGAGCGAACAATTTGCCGACCATGGCCGCACCGGCGATCTGGAACGCGCCTATCTCGCACTCGTCTGGGGCATGACAGAGCGCCCGCAGGGCTTCATCGATGCGCATCTTGGACGCTCGCATCGCGACCGCACCAAGCAGGCCGTGGTCAATGAAGAGCGCGAGGATGCCCGACACGCCATCACCCATTATGTGACGGTCGAAAAATTCGCCCCCTTGAAGATGCAACCGCACTGGCCTCGCTCGTCGAATGCCGCCTTGAGACCGGTCGCACCCACCAGATCCGCGTGCACATGGCGCATATCGGCCATCCACTTGTCGGCGACATGGACTATGGCAGCGCCTACAAGACCAAGGCCAACAAGCTGCCGGAACCGTTGAAAAGAGGCCGTGCGCGGTTTCCACCGGCAGGCACTGCATGCCCGGCTGCTCGCCTTCACCCATCCGGCCACGGAGGAACTGATGCGTTTCGAAGCGTCGGTACCGGAAGATATGGAGCACCTTCTGGAAAATTTCCGGAAGCATTCTATATAATACTGGCAACTATCATGGTTGGCCGAAAGGATGGATAGCTGATAAACAACAGGCTGTTTCCATCATCAAAATCGGGGGCGCGGCTGCAGTGAAAGCCGCTCTCTTGCCGCAAAAAACAATTCATTTCAGACCAAAGCGCATCCCGAAAAGTGGGAACCGGTTTTCGGACAAGGTGCGCGCAAAATAAAAAGACAGGGTATTTTCTGTGTTTCGGGAAATGCAGAAGATACTCCAGCCACGCAACCTTTGGCCTTGAGAAGCGTTCACATTGTAGTGACAGATTGTTTCATGAGTTAAAGGATCGTGTTTTCGCCAAAATCATGCCTATATATGAGGGCTCGCGAGAGGGAAGTGCAGGAGGCAGCCCCGCGACAGGTTCGCCAAACGGGAACCTGAAATTATAAAGGAGGGTGCTCTATGGCCCAGATGAATCTCCCAAGCATCACGTCCGGTGACGGTGGCCTTACCCGTTATCTGGAAGAAATTCGTCGCTTTCCCATGCTTGAGCCGCAGGAAGAATACATGCTGGCCAAGCGCTACCACGAACATACCGATCCCAAGGCCGCCCACAGGCTGGTGACAAGCCACCTGCGTCTCGTGGCCAAGATCGCCATGGGCTATCGCGGCTACGGCCTGCCGATTGGTGAAGTAATTTCCGAAGGCAATCGTCGGCCTCATGCAGGCCGTGAAGCGTTTCGAACCTGAACGCGGTTTCCGTCTTGCCACCTATGCCATGTGGTGGATCAAGGCCTCGATCCGGGAATATATCCTGCGCTCGTGGAGCCTTGTGAAGATGGGCACGACCGCCAATCAGAAGCGCCTGTTCTTCAATCTGCGCAAGATGAAGAGCAAGATTCAGGCGCTCGATGATGGCGATCTTAACCCGGATCAGGTCAAGCAGATCGCAACCAAGCTCAAGGTCAGCGAAGACGAAGTGGTTTCCATGAACCGCCGTCTGTCCGGTGACGCGTCGCTGAATGCGCCCCTACGCGCTTCGGAAGGCGAATCCGGCGAATGGCAGGACTGGCTGGTCGATGACAGCAGCAGCCGGGAGCAGGTTCTGATCGAGCAGGACGAGCTGGAAAACCGCCGCTCCATGCTCGAACAGGCGATGGATACGCTGAATGACCGTGAACGCCGCATTTTCGAGGCGCGCCGCCTCTCGGACGACCCGATGACGCTGGAAGACCTTTCCAGCGAGTTCGGTATCAGCCGCGAACGCGTGCGCCAGATCGAAGTGCGTGCGTTTGAAAAGGTGCAGGCTGCGGTGAAGGTCGCTGCCTACAAGCAGCAGAAGGCGCTGAACCATGTCGAGGAAACGCACGCCTAAAGTCACAAGGCACCAAACCGACGCTGACAAGTTCTTTCTGCCGCAGACGGACAACCGTTCTGCGGCAGAATTATTTGGGCGTTACTGAGCCCCTCGCCTTTGGCGAGTTCAAGTCCTTCATCTATCCAGCCTGTCAGCCCGCCCGCCATGATCTTGACCGGCCGGTCGAGATTGGCGAGCCGCAAGGCGCCACGCGCCGCGCCATTGCAATGCGGTCCTGCACAATAAGTGACGAAAATCGTTTCCTGCGACCATTCCGCCATCTTGGACGCGATAATCTTGCCGTGCGGCAGATTGATTGCGCCCGGAATATGCGCCTCTGCAAAATGCACAGGGCTACGCACGTCGAGAAGCACGAAATCGGCTCCTTTGGACAAGGCATCGTGCACGTCCCAGCAATCCGTCTCGAATGTGAATTCGGCTGCGAAATGATCACGTGCCAATGCGCCCGGCGCTGGCGGGATGGCAGTTACGGCTGATTTCCTGTCGGTCTTTGTCACACTATCCATGGGCGATCTCCTTTGTCTTCGGAAAGATTGTCGCCCATTTTCCAATTCACTTGCAATTGGCGTGATTGACAATATACGTAAAGATAATGACAAACCGTGTACCAGACCTTAAAGGCCCACTCGTCGTAGCGCTTCTCTATGACCGGTTTTTGCACCTTTGAATTCGGCATAGTCGCCGAAATCTTTGGCCTGCCCCGCCCGGAAATGGGACCGGGATGGTATCGCTTCGCCAGTTGCCCGATTGAAGACGGCCCGTTGCGTGCACATGGCGGGTTCGTCATCACGCCCGATGGCGGTCCCTATCTCATTGACGAGGCCGACATCATCATTATTCCGGGCTGGAAAGGTGCAGACGTTCCGGTGCCGGAAGCCATCAGCGAAAGGCTGCGACACGCGCACCAGCGCGGAGCGCGCCTCGCCTCCATCTGTTCAGGGGCTTTCGTCCCGGCTGCGACGGGACTGCTCGACGGTGGCACCGCCACCACGCACTGGCGCTATGCCGACGCGCTGCGTAACAAACACCCCGCAATAGATGTCGATGATGCGTCGCTCTATCGCGAACATGATCGCATCTTCACTTCGGCCGGCAGCGCAGCCGGAATAGACCTCCTCATCGAAATCGTTCGACAGGATTTCGGAGCCGCCGCCGCAAATTCCGTTGCCCGGCGGCTGGTCATGCCCGCTCACCGCACGGGTGGACAGGCACAGTTTCTCGAACGTCCGGTCACAAGGCGCGAAGGCACCACAATCAGCCCGGTTCTGGACAGGATGCGTGCCGATCTTGCCGCGGAATGGACAATCGAGCGCATGGCGGCTGCGTGCCGGATGAGCCCACGCACATTCCTGCGGCGCTTTACTGAGGCAACCGGCGCCACGCCCGGCGACTGGCTCACCATGGAGCGTATTGCAGCTGCGGAATTGCTCTCTCAGGGACAGGCGAGCATTGACGATGTTGCTGCTTCAGTCGGCTTTGGAAGCGCGCACACGCTTCGCCATCATTTCCGTCAAAAGATCGGGATCAGTCCGGCGGAATATCGCAGGCGGTTCCTCGCGGAAACTGTCATCCAAGCAATATAAAACCGTCAAACAACTGTAATGGATTGGCTTTAGGGACGAGGGCGTGTTTCACCCTAGAGCGGGCCAGTTGAAATGGATTCGTCGGAACCGCTCCAGCCTTTTGTTTTACGCATGTCTTGTTCCGAAACCGGTTCCCACTTTCGGGAGACATGCTCCAGCCCGAAGGTCATCCCATGAAAAAGCTCCTGCTCGCCGCAGCTCTTGCGCTTACCGCTGCCACCGCCGCATCTGCTTCCGAATATGTCTCCTTCCTCGATTATCCGCAGAAGGAACAGGACGGGACGGAGTTCTTCACAGCCATCGAAATCCCGCAAGGCAGCTTCACCAAATATGAAATCGATGACAAGACCGGTCACATCATCGTCGATCGCTACCAGTCCATGCCTGTCATCTATCCGGCCAATTACGGCTCGATCACCAGCACGCTTGCTGGCGATGGCGATCCGCTCGACGCGCTCATCTATACGCGTGAGCCGATTGTTCCCGGCGCGATCATCAAGGTTCGTCCCATCGGCGTCCTGAAGATGATCGATGGTGGCGACCAGGACGACAAGATCGTCGCCGTCCCGACCACGGACATCGATCCGACCTATGACAACATCAAGGAAATCACCGATCTGCCGAAGATCGAACAGCAGCGTCTCGAAGCTTTCTTCCGCGTCTACAAGCAGTTGCCGGAAGGCCGTAAGGTCGTTGAACTGGGCGGCTTCGACAGCGCCGAAGCAGCCCGAAACGAAATCGCCAAGGCCATCAAGGCTTTCGCTGAAAAGAAGTAACCGGCACTATCCCGGCTCGCGTCAAAATAAAAAGGCCGCTCAAAGCGGCCTTTTTCTGTTTCGATATGTAAGACTAGTTCGTGCCGAGCACGTCGTTGAACGCCTTCTCGCCCGGCACGCCCTTTTCAAGGCTGATAAGGGCGCGGCGACCGTTGCGATAGGAGATCGGAATATCGATCCACTGCAGGCGGCGCATCAGTGAAAGATTGGTGTCCTGCGCCGTGCGGGCGTCGTTCAGCCACACGATAAAGAAGTTATCGCCGATCTTCGACGGCACGGCGATCAGCGGATTGCCTGCCGCCTGTTCCGTGTCCTTGAAGGTAATGCGCTGTACATTGTCCACGACGCCACCGGTAAACCCTTCTGGCACGGTGAATACCAGCTCGATCAGATGGCTCGCCGGGATAGACTGATCCGTATTCTTGCGGATGGTCATCTTCAGCTCGACCTTGCTGGTCGGCATTGTAACGGTCGCGCGGACTGCCGGTTCAGCGGGTTGACCGTCTTCCGGGCTTTCCTCGATCGTCGACCAGACCACATTGCCACGCTCGACCGAATCCGAACCGGCGCCACCGCGTTCTTCATAAAGAAGCGCCTGCTGGCCGACGGCAACGGTCTGGTTCTGTCCGGGCTGCGCTCCGTTCTGCGTATTCGTTTCAGCGGGCGCAGGCGTGGAAGCAGCGGTCGACGTACCCTCGCCGATTCCGTTTGCAGCACCGGCAGATCCACTATCGGTTTCGCTGCCATCCGGCATCAGCCGCTGCGTCATTTTCGGTTCGCCTGCAGGCTGCTGCGGCTGTTCCGGTGTCTGCTCGCCACCCGTTGTCGCCGTGTTGGTGTCGGCTGGCGGAGTCGTCGAATCTTCGGGATGCGTCCCGGTATCGGAACCGGTCACAGGCGCATCGCTGCGTCCAAGGCTCGACGCCAGTTCCTGAATCTTGTCCTTGTTGACCCAGACCGCATAGCCAGCACCGCCGAGAACCAGAACGGCGACCAGAGCTGCAATCAGCCCCTTATAGGAACGCTGCTCCTTCTTGGAGGTGCGTTCGATATATTCGCTGCGGCGGGCCTGCGCCTTTTCCTTGGCGCGGTCCAGTTTCCAGTCGTCGCTGCGCTCGGCTGCAAAGGCCGGTGCGTCATCATCTTCACTGGAGAAATTGTCGCGACGCCCATCGCGCGGTGCACTGGAGAATGCGGGTTCGTCATCATCTTCATGCGACTGCGCGCGCTCTGCTGCGTCCTGATTCGCCTCCTGCAGGAAATCTTCCAGCGCATCCTCGACCGGCTCTTCCGGTACGGCGGCTGGCGGCGCATAAAAGGCTTCAACCTCGGCAATGGCATCTTCGAGAATATTGCGCTGGCGGACAGCTACAGCCTGCGAGGCATTTGCCGTAACAAGCTTTTGCTCGATCGTTGCGCGCGCTTTCGCGTAAACGCGCTGGCGCAATTCGGGCGATTTGTCCGCCTGCGCATCGATCGTCTTTTTCAGTACCGCTACAAAATCCGCCATTCCGTCTTACCCGGTTTCCGCCCGTCCAGATGAACAATAAGCACAGGATGCAATAAATGTCCCAATAATCACAATAATCAAGGGAAAGCAAAGTCTCTGGCTACGATTTAGCGAAGACTTTCAAAATGATGCGGTGAAATAGTGGCAAAATTCACCCTGATGCGAAGCTTTGTACGGCCCATTGCGTTCTTTGTACAACGGTCGAAACAAAATCGGAGCAGCTTCCGGAAAAGCTGCTCCGAACATATCGCTCATTGACTGCAAACAATCAGTCGTGGAACGGATCAGTGACGAGGATCGTGTCCTCGCGTTCCGGGCTGGTGGAGAGCATCGCCACCGGCGCGCCGATCAGTTCTTCGATGTGACGGACGTATTTGACAGCCTGCGCCGGAAGATCATTCCACGAACGCGCACCGGCGGTCGTTTCGGACCAGCCCGGCAGCGTTTCATAGATCGGCTTGACCGCGCGCCTGCGCGCCCATGGAGGACGGCAGATAGTCGATGCGCTTGCCGTCGAGTTCATAGGCGACGCAGATCTTGATTTCGTCCAGACCATCGAGAACATCGAGCTTGGTGAGCGCAATGCCGGTGATACCGGAAGTACGAACCGTCTGACGCACGATGACGGCATCGAACCAGCCGCAGCGGCGCTTGCGACCCGTTACCACGCCGAATTCATGGCCCTTGGTGCCGAGGAATTCGCCGATCTCATCGTTCAGCTCGGTCGGGAACGGACCTTCGCCAACGCGGGTCGTATAGGCCTTGGTGATGCCAAGCACATAACCGATGGCCGTCGGGCCGAGGCCCGAACCGGCGGCAGCCTGACCGGCAACCGTGTTGGAGGACGTCACGAACGGATACGTGCCGTGGTCGTTGTCGAGCAGTGCGCCCTGCGCGCCTTCGAACAGGATACGGTCGCCCGCCTTGCGACGTTCGTCGAGAACGCGCCAGACCTGATCGATATAGGGCAGAATCTGATCGGCAACTGAGGTCAGTTCGGTCAAAATGGTTTCGACCGCAATTTCCTCAAGCCCCATGCCGCGACGCAGCAGATTGTGGTGCGCCAGCAGACGTTCGACCTTTGGCTGCAGCGTTTCCGGCTCGGCCAGATCGATCACGCGGATGGCGCGACGGCCGACCTTGTCTTCGTAGGCTGGGCCAATGCCGCGCTTGGTCGTGCCGATCTTGAGACCCGAATTGGAGCCTTCGCGCATGGCGTCGAGATCGCGATGGATGGAAAGGATGAGCGGAGCGTTTTCAGCAATACGCAGCACATCCGGGTTGATGTCGATACCCTGTGCGCGCAGCTTCTCGGTTTCAGCAACGAAATGATGCGGATCGACAACGACACCGTTGCCAATGACGCTCAGCTTGCCGCGCACGAGGCCGGATGGCAGCAGCGAAAGCTTGTAGCTGACGCCGTCGATAACAAGCGTATGACCTGCGTTATGACCACCTTGGTAGCGCACGATGACATCGGCGCGTTCGGACAGCCAGTCAACGATCTTACCCTTGCCCTCATCGCCCCATTGCGATCCGACGACAACCACATTTGCCATTGAAGAAACTCCTTGGCTTCTATTTGAAAATCCAAGGATCGAAGCGGCCCGGTCATCGCCAGTTGAGGCTACAGGGTGCTGATCCCTCGTCTCTATACAGATTGAAACGGGATTGCGCGACTCTTTCGTGCAAGAATTTGCTATTTTTGAACAGCCGTCGGAAACGGAGGGCGCTTAGGTCGCTTGAGATTCCGTTTATTGCGTGGCGAAAATGGCGGGATTTGAGACCCGGAGCGGAATGTACATTCAAGCATAGTCCCGAAAAGTTGCAGATTTTTCGGACAAGACTATGCGTCCGGGAGATGTACATGAGCACCGGAAGCGAAAAATCACGCCATTTGCAGACCGCCAGAAACGGAATATCCGCGACCCAGCCGGCGCGGACCATATAGAGTGCATCATCCGAATAGCTCTTGAGCTTTTCCTCAAGCGCCGGAAGATCGCGGACGACAAAGCCCTTCTTTTCCCAGAAGCCTTGCGAGCCGTTGACTGCAACGAGAGACATGGTAACGAAGCCGTCGCGTTCGGCTTGCGTGGCCATCAGTTCCACGACACGTGTGGCAGCACCGCTGGAACGGGCATCAGGCAGCAGCGCGATATCGTGGATATAGTAGGTGTTGGTATCATCCGGCAGTTCGCCCAGAACGGCGTTGAGAGCCGGAACCGTATCGAGCTTCCACGGATGGCTGATGCCATAACCAAGGATTTCAGTATCACGGGCGAGCACGAAGCAGCCCGCCGGATAGGTTTTGAAGCGGTCCCGGAAGACCGCCTCATCTTCAAAGAAGTCGAGATGGACAACATTAGCAACCGCAGTCACGCCCGCAATATCCTGCTCGTGCATGCGCCGCCATTCCGGCTGTACCATCTCTTCAACCATTTTCTCAAACTTCTCCGACGTTGAACTCAAGCGGTGTTGCCGCCTTGATTGCCTCTTGAGCCGTCAGTTCGTCAAGTGCTGCCTGTGGAATCTGTTCATCCACATAGAGCATGGCGATCGCATCGCCACCCGGATGGTCACGTCCGAGCGAGAAGTTTGCGATGTTGATATTGTGCTTGCCGCAGATCGTGCCAAGCAGGCCGATCATGCCCGGAACGTCCTTGTTGGTGACGTAAAGCATGTGCGGGCCGACCTCGGCATCGAGATTGATTCCCTTAATCTGGATGAAACGCGCCTTACCGTCCGAGAAGCAGGTTCCGGCGATGGAGCGTTCACGCAAGGTGGTCTTCACCGTCAGCTTGATATAGCCGTCGAAGATACCGGACTTGTCGCGCTTGACTTCCGAAACGATGATGCCGCGTTCCTTCACCATGATCGGTGCGGAAACCATGTTGACGTCGGCTACCTGCGGACGGATGAGACCGGCCAGAGCCGCACTCAGCAATGCGCGCGTGTTCATCGTGTGGGTGGAACCATCGAACAGCACTTCGACTTCCCGGATCGGCTCATCCGTGACCTGACCGACGAAAGCGCCAAGCACATCGGCAAGTTTTACGAACGGCGAGGCGCGGCGCTTCTTCCGCCGTGATCGACGGCATGTTGATCGCGTTGGAAACGGCGCCCTTCACGAGATAGTCCGACATCTGTTCGGCCACCTGAAGCGCAACATTTTCCTGCGCTTCCGAGGTCGATGCACCGAGATGCGGCGTGCAGACGACATTGGGCAGCGAGAAAAGTTCGTTTTCCGTCGCCGGTTCCGTTTCGTAAACGTCTATACCGGCACCGGCCACATGGCCGGATTTCAGCGCTGCCACCAGATCCTTTTCCACGATCAGGCCACCGCGGGCGCAATTGACGATACGCACACCCGGCTTTGTCTTGGCAAGGTTTTCCGCATTGATGATATTGCGGGTCTTGTCGGTCAATGGCGTGTGCAGCGTGATGAAATCGGCGCGGGCAAGCAGTTCGTCAAGCTCAACCTTTTCAACGCCCAGTTCCTGCGCACGAGATTCGGACAGGAACGGATCGAAAGCCACCACATGCATCTTCAGGCCGATGGCCCGGGTCGCGACAATCGAACCGATATTGCCGCAACCGACGACACCCAGCGTCTTGCCGGTGATTTCCACGCCCATGAAGCGGTTCTTTTCCCACTTGCCTGCGCGGGTGGATGTGTCGGCTTCCGGCAATTGCCGCGCCACGGCGAACATCAGCGCAATGGCATGTTCGGCAGTGGTGATCGAATTGCCGAACGGCGTGTTCATGACGATGATACCGCGGCGCGAAGCCGCCGGAATATCGACATTGTCCACGCCGATACCGGCGCGACCGACGACCTTGAGTTTCTTGGCAGCTGCAATCAGCTTTTCCGTGACCTTGGTGGCCGAACGGATCGCCAGCCCGTCATAATCGCCGATGACTTCGAGAAGCTTGTCCTTGTCCTTGCCGAGATCAGGCAGGTAATCGACTTCCACGCCGCGATCCTTGAAAATCTGGACGGCAGTGGGCGAAAGCTTATCGGATACGAGAACGCGAGGTGCCATGGAGGCCTCCTTCAAACATTTTCAGACCAAACATTTCCTGTAAACACAGACCGATCTGCTTCAGGAAAGGCTATGAATAATGGGGATGCGGACCGTGGCCGCCCCAACGCGGACCACGGCGTCATGCACGAAATGCTCAGGCAGCAGCTTTCAGCGCAGCCTTCTGCGTTGCAAAAGCCCAATCCAGCCAATGCGTCAGCGCTTCCAGATCGGAAGTTTCCACCGTGGCACCGGCCCAGATGCGCAGACCCGAAGGTGCATCGCGATAGGCGCCGATGTCATAGGCAACGCCTTCCTTGTCGAGCGCAGTGACGATGCCCCTTGGCGAAAGCGGCCTGCTCGTCGGCAGACAGGGCCGTCACTTCCGGATCAATAATCGTAAGGCAGACGGAGGTGTTCGAGCGGGTTTCCGGCTTCACCGCCAGATTGGCAATCCACGGCGTATTTGCGACAAAGCCGTCGAGAACTGCAAAATTCGCATCGGCACGCGCAACCAGCGCATCGAGACCGCCGAGCGATTTCGCCCATTTCAGCGCATCGAGATAGTCTTCCACACAGAGCATGGACGGCGTGTTGATGGTTTCGCCGACGAAGATGCCTTCGATCAGCTTGCCGCCCTTGGTCATGCGGAAAATCTTCGGCAACGGCCAAGCAGGCTTGTAGCTTTCCAGACGTTCGACAGCACGCGGGCTGAGGATCAGGATGCCGTGTGCACCCTCACCGCCCAGAACCTTCTGCCGGGAGAAGGTTACGACGTCGAGTTTCGGAAAATCGAGGCGTTGCGCGAAAGCGGCAGATGTTGCATCGCAGAAGGTCAGGCCCTTGCGGTCTGCCGGAATGAAATCGCCATTCGGGACGCGCGCACCGGACGTGGTGCCGTTCGGTGAAGACCACATCGCGGTCGAAATCGACCTGCGAAAAATCGACAATCTCACCATAAGGCGCGTCGAAGGTGCGAACATCTTCGAGCTTGAGCTGTTTGGTCACATCCGTGACCCAGCCCGAACCGAAGCTTTCCCACGCGACCATATCGACGCCGCGTGCGCCGAGCATGGACCACAGCGCCATCTCGACAGCGCCGGTGTCGGAAGCAGGCACGATACCGATACGGTAATCGGCAGGCACCTGCAGCACTTCGCGGGTAAGATCAATGGCCTCTTTGAGCTTTGTCTTGCCGATTTTCGCACGGTGCGAACGGCCAAGCGCCGCATCGACCAGCGCATTCAGCGACCAGCCGGGACGTTTTGCACAGGGACCGGATGAAAAATTAGGATTAGCCGGGCGAACTGCCGGCTTCGCAATCGTCGTCATGTTGTTTCTATCCTCTCAGATAGCACGCGTCTCGTTGGGGAGACGTGGCCCACTTACTGGGATAGCTGAAAGCGCATTTTTCATCAATACGCCTTTCTGGGAATATTTTTACCCAACCCGCCCGAATTGCTTCGGGCGGGTAGAATTTCGTTATCGGGTCGCTGTCTTCGTTTCAGACGGCTCTTCTTCCATGCGCGCATAATAGCTCGCAATCAGCGCACCGGAGATATTGTGCCAGACACTGAAAACGGCGCTCGGCACAGCCGCCAGCGGCGAGAAATGCGCATTGGCGAGCGCCGCGCCAAGGCCACTGTTCTGCATCCCGACCTCGATGCTGATCGCCTTGCGCTTGGCAAGCGACAGACCCGCGAAACGCGCTGAGAAATAGCCTAGAACCAGACCGAAGCTGTTATGCAGAACGACAACCGCGAAGATCAGCAGGCCAGACTGGGCGATAGCGGCCTTGTTGACAGCCACGACGGCGGAAACGATGAGCACAATGCCGATGACTGACACGAGCGGCAACATGGGCACAGCCGCCTTGACCAAACCCGGCACCAGCTTTTGCAGGATGAAACCCAGCGCCAGAGGCAGGAGAATCACCTTCACGATGCTGATGAACATGCTCATCGCATCGACCGGCAGATATTGGCTGGCGAAGAACCAGACCAGAAAAGGCGTCACGAGAGGCGCCAGCAAGGTCGTGACGCTCGTGCAGGCCACGCTTAGTGCCACGTCGCCCTTCGACAGATAGGTCATGACGTTGCTGGCCGTTCCACCGGGGCAGCAACCGACCAGAATAACGCCCGCAGCCACTTCCGGTGACATCGGGATGATACGCGTCAGCAACACGGCGAGAAGCGGCATGATGATGAACTGGGCCAGCACACCGATGGCGACCTCGAAAGGTCGTTTGGCGACTTCCGCAAAATCCTTGCCGGAAATGGTCAGACCCATCCCGAACATGATGATGCCGAGCAGAACCACGATCCATGGCGCAAATACGCTGAACGTAGACGGCAGAACAAAGCCGAGAATGGCAAAGACAATGACCCAGATGGCAAAAGTCCGGCCTACGAAATCTGAAAATGCTGCAATTGCTTTCATAACCTCCCCTTTTCAGGAAACGCGCTCGACGCGTTCTTTCACCTGTAAGGATTCGGGTCGCATATGAAAACGAAAAATTCGACACAACTAAAACAATAGACTGCAAAGCGGGCCGAAAGACCCGTTGCAATTATAGCAGGGCGCTAAGATGCTAACGCATCACGCCCTGAAAATGCTCAATTGCCGCGCAGGCTTAACCAAGCCTTGATGAGTCAAACTCAATGAGACTTGGTATTACCAGGTCGTGAAGCGCACGCCGGCGCGCAGCTGATGGGACTGAATATCCTTGTCGCTGAGCGTGAGGCCTGCAGCACTAGCAATATCAGCACCCTCGATGACCCCATAACGATAGCCGATATCAAGCTTGATGTTGGATGCCACGTCGATGCCCACACCCGCCATCAGCGCCCGGGCGAGACGATAATCATCGTCGGTCTTGTAGTTACCATAGGCCGTATCAATGGAATAGCGCACATTGGCAAAGCCAAGGCCTGCACCGAGATAAGGTGTGAAGCCGTAATAATTGCCGAGATCGACATAGGCGTTGGCCATCATGTCCCAGCTACGAACATCGACGTCCGTGTCGTCGAAGCTCTGCTTGGAATAGCCGAGCGTCACGTCGCCGCGCAGATTATCCGTGAACTGATAACCGACACCGACGGACGGCACGATATTCTTGTCCAGATCATAGCTTTGCGATGCGCTCCAGAAAGATGTCTCTGTCTGAACCTTGACCTTGGAGGAGAGATTGTAGCCGATATCGCCGCGCAGATACCAACCGGACCCGACCTCGACCGGCTGCTGCACCGGAGCGCCCGGTTCGTAGCTGATCATATCGAGATCGGCGGCAAAAGACTGCGATGCGACGTATAATCCGGCCAGCAAAGCAGCCAACGAACAGAAAGCACGCCATTGCATAGACATGATGATATCCCCGCTTATGAATGTATCATCATGTATGAATGAACATGGTTAAGATCACATAAATATAGGGATATGTTTACTGTACTTCTAAACAAATAAGGCCCGGATGACCGGGCCTTATTTTACCGCGCGATTTGCAATTACTTGTAAACGGGACCGTCTACGATGGTCGAAACCTGCTGCGGAGCATAGTCCGGGCCTGCATCGCCGAACATATAGCGCAAGCCAACGCGCACATCATGCACATTCATACCGTTGTCGTATCCATCACCGATCCACTGATTGCCTTCAAACATCTTGCCGCCATTGATATGGCGATAGCGATAGCCCGCATCGAGCTTGAGGTTTTGTGTGAGATCGACCGACGCACCGGCCATGAGCGCGTAGGTAAAGCGCCAGTTGGCAGCGCCTTCCTGCGTGCCGCCATAGCGAACATCGTCCAGATCGTCCCACTTCACCCGCGTGCCACCAATGCCAGCGCCGACATAAGGCGTGAAGCCGGCAAAATTGCCGAGATCGACATAGGCATTGGCCAGAATGGAGAGAGCCGAGAAGCGACCGCGCTCGTCGGAAGCGCAGTTGATGTCACCGTTACAGGCCGAACCATAAGTGTGGCCATCAAACTTGGCGCGGGTCATGTAGTCGACCGTCAGATCGGTACGGAAATAATCCGTCACCTGATAACCGACACCGCCGCCCACGAGGAACGACCCCTTGAGATCGCCATAAAGCGTGTTGCTGCCGAAGGTCGGCGAGCCGCCGCCGCAGGTCGCGCAATTATCGATGGTCGCGTAGTCGGCATCCTTGAACTTGGCCTTGAGTAACCGATATCGCCGCGCAGATACCAGCCACCAACGGCGGGCGGAGCGACAACGACTTCCGGAACTTCAGGAACTGGCTCCAGTATGTCCGCAGCAAGTGCGACGGGCGCTGCAGCCATCAGGGCAACCGATGCCGCCACACCGGCAAAAGAGCTTTCGTAAAACTTTTCATATGTCTGCCCCATCGGAGAATCACGCCGCTGAAAGCGACGGGTACGGATGTTTGAGGGGAGACTATTCGGCAAAAGTTAAATACAACTTAACCTTGTTTTTTTACCAAGTTCATTAACACTCGCTAATGTACAAAATGCATTCCAAACGCAAAAGGCGCGGGACAAAACCCGCGCCTTTGCTCGCATTATCTTTAAAGGCATCAGGCCGCAGCGCTGCCCTCGGACGAGATCACGTCGATGATATCGTTGACGACCTTTTCCACCAGACCACGATCATCACCTTCTGCCATGACGCGGATAAGTGGCTCCGTGCCGGATGGGCGGATAACCAGACGGCCCTGAACGCCAAGACGCTCGGTAGCTTCGTCAATTGCGCTCTTCACGCGCTTGTTCTCCAGCGGCTTGCCGCCCGAGGTACGAACGTTCTTCAAAAGCTGCGGCACAGGATCAAACTTGCGGCAGATTTCGCTGATCGCCTTGCCCTGCTCCTGCGCGACAGCAAGGATCTGCAATGCCGAAATGAGACCATCGCCCGTCGTCGCATAATCGGACAGAACAATATGGCCGGACTGCTCGCCACCGACATTGAAGCCATGTTCGCGCATATGTTCGACCACATAGCGGTCGCCCACCTTGGTGCGGGCCAGCGTCAGATGGCGATCGGCAAGGAAGCGCTCCAGTCCAAGGTTGGACATGACGGTCGCCACGATGCCGCCGCCTTCGAGACGATCGCTTGCAGCCCAGCTTTCAGCGATCACGGCCATCAGCTGGTCGCCATCGATGACGGTGCCGTTTTCATCGACCAACAGCACACGGTCCGCATCGCCGTCCAGCGCAATGCCGACATCGGCGCGCACTTCGTGAACCTTCTTCATCAGGCCGATGGGATGCGTCGAACCGCAATCCTCGTTGATGTTAATGCCGTTTGGCTCGTTGTTGATGGTGATGACTTCCGCACCCAGCTCCCACAGGGCAGCAGGGGCAACCTTGTAACCAGCGCCATTGGCACAATCGACAACAATGCGCAGGCCGTTCAGGTCGATATTGCGCGGTAGTGTACGCTTCGCGAATTCGATATAGCGATAGATGTCGCCGTCGACGCGCTTGGCGCGTCCGACATCACCGTGGCTGGCCAGATAAGGGGTCAGATCACCATCGATCATCGCCTCGATCTTCAGCTCGATCTCGTCAGAAAGCTTGAAACCATCCGGACCAAAAAGCTTGATGCCATTGTCATAGAATGGATTGTGCGATGCGGAAATCATGACGCCGATATCGGCACGCAGCGAGCGGCAGAGCATTGCAACGGCAGGCGTCGGGATCGGGCCAAGCAGGAAAACATCCATACCGGCAGCGGTAAAACCGGCCACCAGCGCGTTTTCAAGCATATAGCCCGAACGGCGCGTATCCTTGCCGATCACAACGCGCGAAGTCTGGCCCTTGCGGCGGAAGATGTGACCGACAGCCATACCGACTTTCATGGCAACTTCCGGCGTCATCGGGAAGCTGTTTGCCTGTCCGCGAATGCCATCGGTTCCAAAATATTTCCGTGTCATCTGTTTCGCCTTGCGCTGAGCCATGAACCGCTCTGTGTCTTCAAATATATGCCGCCTGAATTGATCAGCGAGCAATGGCTGCCCGTTGCCCGACAGCAGATTTTCGCTGTTCTTAACGCGAAAACACCCACAAATGCAATTTCGCCTTTTGCGGCAGGTTTAACGTTCCCACGTCCTAAGTCGTAATCTGACGCAATATGATGCGCCGAAATCCTTAATGAGCCTTTGCGGTAAGCCCAAACAAAGCCAGATAACAAGAAAGCCGGGACAAGCCCGGCTTTCTTGATTTCGCTTTCAGGCAGCTTACTGCGGCTGCGGCTCCATACCCGGTTCGTTGCCGCTCGCTCGCCCCTTGCGCTTGCGCGGGCTTCCAGCCTTCGGCACACCCGAACCACGCGACGGCGTATCGTTGCCCTGATCGCGCGACGGCTTGTTGCCCGCAATCAGTTCCTTGATCTCGTCGCCGGACAGCGTTTCATATTCGAGCAGACCCTCGGCAAGCGCGATCCAGTCCTTCTTCTTCTTGGTCAGGATGCGGGTCGCCTCGGCATAGGCCTCGTCGATCAGACGGCGCACTTCGGCGTCGATGATCTGCGCGGTTTCTTCCGAAATATTCTGCGTACGGGACACCGAATGGCCAAGGAAGACTTCTTCCTGATTGTCGCCATAGGCCACACGGCCAAGCTTGTCGGAATAGCCCCACTGGGTCACCATCGAGCGGGCAAGCTTGGTGGCCTGCTGAATATCGGAGGAAGCACCGGAAGTGATGTTTTCCTTGCCGAACTTCAGCTCTTCGGCCACACGACCGCCCATCATGATGGCAAGACGCGATACCATCCGGTATAGGTGGCCGAATAACGGTCGCCTTCCGGAAGCTGCATCACCATGCCGAGCGCACGACCGCGCGGAATGATCGTTGCCTTGTGGACCGGATCAGCCTTCGGCACGTTGATCGCAACGATGGCATGACCGGCTTCATGATAGGCTGTATTGGCCTTTTCTTCCTGCGTCATGGCGGAGCGGCGTTCCGCACCCATCATGATCTTGTCCTTGGCGTCTTCGAATTCCTGCATGGTCACAAGGCGCTTGTTGCGGCGCGCGGCCATGAGGGCAGCTTCGTTGACGAGGTTGGCGAGATCAGCACCGGAAAAGCCCGGCGTGCCGCGTGCGACAACCTTGAGATCGACATTGGGTGCAAGCGGCACATTGCGCACATGCACTTTGAGAATCTGTTCGCGACCGACGATATCCGGGTTCGGCACCACAACCTGACGGTCGAAACGGCCCGGACGCAAGAGCGCGGGATCGAGAACGTCGGGGCGGTTGGTCGCCGCGATCAGGATGATCGATTCGTTGGCTTCAAAGCCGTCCATCTCGACCAGAAGCTGGTTGAGCGTCTGTTCGCGTTCATCATTACCGCCGCCGAGACCAGCGCCGCGATGACGACCGACGGCATCGATTTCGTCGATGAAGATGATGCAAGGCGCATTCTTCTTGGCCTGTTCGAACATGTCGCGGACACGGCTTGCGCCAACACCGACGAACATTTCAACGAAGTCCGAGCCGGAAATGGTGAAGAACGGCACATTGGCTTCGCCTGCAACAGAGCGCGCCAGAAGCGTCTTACCAGTACCGGGAGGGCCTACGAGCAGCACACCGCGCGGAATCTTGCCGCCGAGACGCTGGAACTTCTGAGGATCGCGCAGGAATTCGACGATTTCTTCGAGGTCCTGCTTGGCTTCGTCAACGCCAGCCACATCACGGAAAGTCACGCGGCCATGCGCTTCCGTCAGAAGCTTGGCCTTGGACTTGCCGAAGCCCATCGCACCGCGCGAGCCACCCTGCATCTGGCGCATGAAGAAAATCCATACGCCGAGGATCAGGATCATCGGAAGCCACGACAGGAGAATGCCGATCAGCGAGCTGGAACCGTCGGTTTCAGGGCGCGCAGTAATCGCGACATCCTTGCTTTCAAGGCGCGAAACAAGACCCGTATCGCCCGGCGAATAGGTCTGGAAGGTCGAGCCATTATCAGCAAACGTACCGCTGATCCGCTGGCCGGTAATCGTGACCGATTTCACGCGACCGTTGGAAACGTCGTCAATAAACTGCGAATAGGAAACTTCACGGGAATTGGAGCGCTGACACGGGCTTTGGAACAGGTTGAACAGCGCGATCAAAAGAAGAGCAATGATCGCCCAAAGGGCGAAGTTGCGATAGTTCGGATTCATATCGGGTCCAATCGATACCACGGCCATTCCGCGGGCACGGAACGATGTTTCGGTCTAACATAGGATCGAAGGATGGCCTTGCCAAGGCGCGTTCGACCCCGCATCCTCGATTCTTCTCACTCTGGTTTACAAAAATTAGGACATTTCCGCGCAGATACGTCCGATGCGGGCTTCCACGGCCCTTGCAAGATCGAAATCATGCCCCGGCAACACGTGATCGAAGATCGCAAAATGCCGTTCGATATGAATGTCTTGCTGAAATTCTCCATCCTGCAGAAACAGCAAGGCGAACAGCCTGCCTTCCCTATAAAGAGCAGGTGAAACCAGCAATGCCTCACGTTTTCGAGATTCGATCTCGATATTCTGCGACTTCAGGAAGTCCGTAAGTTCCTGCCTTCCCGGTGCCGCAAGATCAAAACCCGTTGCGCTTTGGTTCAAGAAACGGAATCGCCCGTCCCAGACAATTGGCTTGCCCGGCTTCAGATGGAGCTTTGGCAGATTGCGTTTTTCACGAAGAAACCGATGCGGTGAGCCACTGTCGCCGCGCTCGATGAGGGCGCCGAATACGGTCAGGCGATGAGTGTCATCATCTCCGGACAGAACCCGTTCAATGCGCGACCGCTCGCTATCGCCCGGCAGAAAACGGCGTCCGCCAGCGATGGCCGCAAGCAATCCTGCGAAGAGACGTCTCACATTGTCAGGAAGCACGGCGTAAAGCTGCGGATCGACAAGCAGGGTCCCGGCAGCATCTACACGCAAGCTCGCCGGATCGCCCAGCGCAGCAATCAAGGCGGCATTGTCCCGCTCACGCGCCGCTCCAGCCCCGGCAATCTGATCGAGAACTACCTGTCTGTCAGCCTCGGCAGCAATGCCCAGACGAATTCTTGGCCGTTCATATTCGATGTTGGCATTGCTGGGATCATCCACCCAATTGATCCCCTGCCCCGCAATTCATCGCGCAGTGTCTGCCGGGAAACGAAAAGCAGAGGACGATCAAGTTCAACCGAGCCTTCGAGCCCAAGACCGTCCAGCAACGAGCGCGACGACATGGCCGCAAGCCCGCGCGCCTCGGCGTGGGCGCTACGCTCCTTGCGCATCAGAAAGGTCTCGATCTGGTCGTCCTGCGTATGGCCGGTGACAATGAAGGCTCCGCCAACATCCCGCGCGGCCTGCACCAGCAACCGATAGCGCGCCGTCCGCGCAGCAGCGGCAAGCCCGCTTGTGGGCTTGGCCTCGTCCCAGACGAGAATGCGGTGTTCAATCCCGTATTGCCGGCAAAGCAGCCCGACATTTTCGGCTTCGGCCTTCGATTCGGCGCGCAGTTGATGGTCCACCGTCACAGCAATCAGCCGGGGTGGGTTCTGGAGCATGGCCATATAATCCCGGAGGAGGAAAAGCAGGCCGAGAGAATCGCTGCCGCCCGAAACGGCGGCTATGACGGCCTTGGCCTGCTCAAATCCGAATGGCTCGAATAATTTGGAAATATTGCTTGGGCTAAGCCCCACGAAATAACTCCGCAATCAGCACTTTGCGCGGCTGCGCTCATCGGCAACGCGCTTCAATATCGCAGGCGCTGCCTTGGGGTAACGGTCTGGAATCTGCGCGAAGGTGGCGCAGGCGACATCGCGATTGTCCATCTTTTCAAGCGTCATGCCGAGCTTGAACATGTTTTCCGGCGCGCGCTTCGAATCGGGATAATCGCGCTGCGTATCAATAAATACCGTCGCCGCTTCTGGATATCGGCCCTGACCGTAAAGCGATTCTCCGAGCCAGAAGCGTGCTTCCGCCGTATTGGGATCAGCCGGATAACGCTTCACATGCTCGCGGAAGCCGGTTTCGGCTGCCTTGTAATCGCCCGACATCAGATACTGATAGGAAGCCTGATAGAGCGAACTGGGATTATCGTCCGTTGGAAGGGATGCGACCGTATCGCCTGCAGCATTTCCTCCCGACGTGGCGCCGGGTGTCGCACCCGGCTGTGCCGTGCGCGGTGTGGCATCAAGCGTTTCGCCGATTACATTGCCATTGGCGTCGAACCGGATGGAACCCAGCGACTGCGGCGGCTCGCCACGTTCCGGTCCACCCTGCGCGGGTGCGTTTGAACCAATAGCCATGGAATCGGCGCCAGAAGACTGGTTGGCCGCAGTCTGCGAAGAAGTGTTGTATCCACCGTTCTGCGGGGCGCTTCCGGAAACCCCGCCATCGAGGTTTCCGTTATTGCCCTGACTGGTCCCTTGGCTGGAACCGGCATCGGCGAGCGACGTGTCGCCGCCAGCCTGCTGCACTTCCGCATCGGCCGCGCTTGCCGGTTTCCAGAAACTGGAAGCGGCCTTCGTTTGCTTCCTGCATCTTCTGCATCTGGTCCTGCATTTCGAGGATTTGGAAGTTCATGGCTTCCGCACGCGCACCCAGCGCATCTGCTATCGCAGCGGGGTTGCCCATGCCCTGCGCGCAGAGATCGGCGCCCGGCGATGCTGCCGCAGAAGCCGCTTGAGCTGCACCACTGGAAGCAGGCGAGGTTACGCCGTTCTTCTTTTCCAGTTCTTCAAACCGGAATTCATTGTCTTCCTGCGTCTTTTGCAGCTGATTGTCGGTGAAAGAAATCTGAGCATCCACGTCCTCGACCTTTCCGGTCAGGTTGCGCACCAGTTCCTGCTGCAGGCCGGGGCTTTGATAGCCGCCGCCCTGACCGCCGCTGCTACCATTATCACGCATGGCGTCATCGAGAATTGCCGTCGAACCGATGCTGACATGTTTCTGGGCGCCGCCACGCCCCTTCTCCAAGGCCTGAAAACGCGCTTCGTTGTCGCGCTGAATTTTCAGCATCTTGTCGCGAAGCTGCAAGATGCGCGTATAGGACTGGGCGTTTTGATGTGCCAGATTGCAGACCTGCTGCGAAAACTGATCGCCGCCGGGAGCACCTGCCTGCGCGAGCTGAATCCCCTTGCGAAGAAACAGATGCCGCCAGAACCGGAGCACTCACCAAAAGCGGCAGCATGGCAATTTGCCAGCGTCACTTTCCTCATTGGTTTCCTCATTCCCTTTTGCCCCTGCTAATTCATCCATCCGATTCACCCATCCAACTCGGGGCGAACACGATGATCGAGTGCCGCGCCTGAACAGACGCTGAACATGATTACCGCACGATCAGCTCCGCTTTTAGAGCATTTCCGCAAAAGTGCGAAGCGGTTTTGCGTCGGATAATGCGAAAAGCGAAGGCCTTTTGACGTTCACTATGACAAGTGCGACTTCGGCCAAAGTTTGTCGAAACGACCAAACAGGCGGTCAAAACGAAAAAAGCGGCTCGAAAGCCGCTTTTCCGTAACACCGTCAGGTGCCCGCAGATTAGCTGCCTGCACCGTTGAGAACGGTGACGGCGCGACGGTTCTGCGACCAGCACGAGTCGGCATCGCAAACTGCGACCGGACGTTCGTTACCGTAGGAGATGGTGCGCATACGGTTGGTCGGGACGCCACGCGAAGCGAGGAAGTCTCGGGTAGCAGCTGCACGGCGCTGGCCGAGAGCAAGGTTATATTCACGCGTACCGCGTTCGTCGGCATGGCCTTCGACCGTGATCGAGTACTGCGGATAACGCTGCAGCCACTGGGCCTGCTTGGAAAGCGTCTGCTGTGCATCGGCGCGGATCAGCGAAGAATCGAGATCGAAGAAGATGCGGTCGCCGACATTGACCGTGAAGTCCTGCGAGGAACCCGGCGTTGCAGCGCCTGCACCGAGACCCAGATCACCGGCATTGTTCGGAAGGTTCTTCTTGGACGCACAACCGGCAACGGCGAGCGACATGAAAAGGGCAATAGCGATCGGGCTACGTGCAATCGACTGGATACGGCGCATGGGCCGGAGCTCCTTAAGATTTGATGTTCCTGCGTAACAATCCAATAATCATATTGAGGTTAAGACAGGCTCAAGAAGTATGGTTAATATTTTCTTGCGGCCAGATGCAACCGGCGATTTCCGGCAGCAGTTCTGGTGTTAGCCCTTGGGGGCAAAATACGGCAGAAACACGGCTTCCGGCAATGATTGTGGCAATTTGAGCATTTCCTGCAAAAGTGCGAAGCAGTTTTGCGTGAGGATAATGCGATAAAACAAGGAGATAGAACGGTTTCCCGTTTCCGGTTGAACCGGAACCGTTCTATCCATGAAAAAGGCGCGAAACCGGAGTTTCGCGCCTTCACTTTCCATAACTATCCGCGAATCCGCTATTCGAGTAGCGGCGACCGGGCCGGATCGGATGCAAAGTTCGGCGTCTGGATCTGGCGCTCGTTGCGACCGGTCAGGTCAATGGTGAAGAGCTTCGGACCGCCTGCACCCGCCGCCTTGCGGAAGAACATCAGCACGCGACCGTTGGGAGCCCGTGTCGGGCCTTCATTGTGGAAGCCCGAGGTCAGCAGGCGTTCGCCCGAACCGTCAGTTTTCATCACACCAATGGAGAACTGGCCCTGCGACTGCTTGGTGAAGGCGATGAGATCACCGCGCGGAGACCAAACCGGCGTGGAATAGCTGCCGTCACCGGCCGAGATACGGCGCGGATTGGAGCCATCAGCACCCATGACATAGAGCTGCGGACGTCCACCACGGTCGGAGGAGAAAACGATCTGCGATCCGTCCGGTGAATAGGACGCGCTCGTATCGATCGCCCGGCTGTTGGTCAGGCGCGTGGTCGAACGATTGCGCAGGTCCATCGTATAGATATTGGCACTGCCGTCGTCCTGAAGCAGGCTCATCACAACCTTCTGGCCATCGGGCGAGAAACGCGGAGCAATGGTCATGCCGGGGAAATTGCCGACGAGTTCACGCTGGCCGGTTTCGAGCTGCAGCAGATACACCTTCGGCGAACCGCCTTCGAACGACATATAGGTGACTTCCTGACGGTTCGGCGAGAAACGCGGCGTCAGCGAAATGGCGCGACCGTCGGAAATGTAACGCACATTGGCGCCGTCCTGATCCATGATGGCAAGACGCTTCACACGCTTCTGTGCCGGGCCGGATTCATCGACGAAAACAACACGCGTATCGAAGTAGCCCTTTTCACCGGTCAGGCGCTCATAGATGGCGTCAGCGATGATATGGGCGACGCGGCGCCAGTTGTCCGGCGTGGTGAAGAACTGCTGGCCGATCATCTGCTGGCCACCAAACGTATCCCACAGGCGGAACTCAGCCTTGAGACGGCCATCCGGCTGTTTGGTGATGCGGCCCGTGACAAGCGCCTGCGCATTGATGACCTTCCAGTCCTCGAAACGCGGAGCCGCGTCCGGATTGGAGATCTTCTCGATGAAGGCGCCCTTGTCGATCGGTGCAAAAGACCAGACCGCTCAAGATCGGCCGCGATGACCGACGTGATATTCGGTCCGAGCTGATCAGCCGAAAGGAAATCGGTGATGGCGATCGGCAACGGCTCGATCACACCCTTGTTGATGTTGATTTCCACGACGGCGCGCGCCGGCATGGTGCAGACAAGGCTTGCGGCAATCATACACGCGAAAGCCGAAAAGACCGTCCGGATCTTTGTATTGATGATGCCGATTTTCATGTCTTCTGGGACCTCTTTGTCCTTGCAGTAAGTTGGTTGGCGACCGGAAACCCGGTCAGAACATTTCGCTTGGGTCGAAGTTGACGATCACTTCCGACCATGAATCATATTTGTCGACTGGCAGATTGTACGGCGCGCAGCGTGCGACAGCGCGCTTGGCGCTCTCGGCTGCTGCACGACCAACACCATCGCCGCCACCACCCGATGTCACTTCCGGAGAGCCCTGAATGGAGCCATCACGGTTCAGCTTCATCTTGACGGTCACGACCAGTCCCGGCGCGTCGGCCACACCGGCAGGCACGTTCCAGCATTTGGAAATCGCACCGCGCAACGCATCCATTTCGCTCTGGCTGAGCTTGGAGCCGCCAGTATTCTTCTTGCCGCCCAGCGATGCCTGATCGGTGGAACGCTTGGCTCCGCCGCCTGCCGCTTTCTGCTTGTTCAGCAGGGCAGCAACCTCATCGGCAATCGCATCATTCTTCGATTTCGAAGTCTGAGCGGCGTTCTGCGTCGGCTTCTTATCTTCCGTCGGTTTGCGGTCCGGCGTCTTTTTGCTGTCTGCGCCTGCGGCGGCTTCGGCTTCGCGTCGGGCGCTGGCACCTTGTCCGGCAGCTTCGGCGTTTCAGCGTCAGGGGTTTCCGCCTGTTTTTCGATGGCTTCCGCGACCGGATCAGGCTTCACTTCCTGCTTTTCTTCCGGCTTGGCCTGAACTTCCGTCGCCGGAACCGGCGTCGGCTTGGTCTCAGGCTTCTGTTCCGGTTTCGGATCAGGCTTCGGTTCCGGCTTTTTACCGGTTCCGGTTGCGCCTTGGGTTCTTCCGCCGCCTCGATTGGCTTCGCCTTTGCATCAGGCTTTGGCGGTGTCTGGGTGTCGATATCCTGATCGCCAAAATTCTCGGCGTTTGGAACAGTTTGCGGTTTGGTTGTCGGCACAGGAGCCGACTTTTCCTTCATGGGTGCAGTCTTTTCGCCCTGCTGGATTTGCGTCATCGACTCGATCGGTACGATATCAACCGGGAACGATTCCGAATCCTGCACGTCGAAAGCCTTCGGCGAGGAAAACGAAACCACTGCCAGCGCGACCGCAACGGCATGCAAGGCAACAGAAGATGTCAGGCCAGCCTTCATGATGGCGTCAGCTATCCTGCTCCCGGAGGGTCACAAGGCCGATATTCTTGAAACCGGCGGCGGAAATGCGGGCCATGACTTTCATGACGGTACCGTAATCGGCAGCCTTGTCACCACGCACGAAAATGCGCTCTTCATAGCCCGTCTTGGCGATAGCACGGAGTTTCGGCACCACTTCATCGATCGGAATTTCGGTTTCCTGCAGGAAGATCTTGCCTTCGCTATTGACCGAAACAGTGATCGGCTGCGTATCGGCATTCATCGCCTTGGCCTGCGTATCGGGCAGGTCAATCGGCACGCCAACCGTCAGCAGCGGCGCGGAGACCATAAAGATGATGAGGAGAACGAGCATCACGTCGACGAATGGCGTCACGTTGATTTCGCTCATCAATGCCTTCTTGCGGCCGCGCCTGCGGCGCCCGCCCGACTGCATTCCCTGATTTCCTACCGACATGCCCATTGCAAGATTCCCGAAGGCTGAAACTACACTCGATGCTTGAAGCCGCTTAATTACGCGGCGTCAGCTTCTCATCAATTTGGCGCGACAGTATGGCGGAAAACTCATCCGCAAATCCTTCCAGCCGTCCGCCGATCTTGCCCGCATCCGCCGACAGCTTGTTGTAGGCAATAACGGCAGGAATAGCGGCGAGAAGACCGATTGCCGTTGCCAGAAGTGCTTCGGCGATACCCGGCGCCACAACGGCAAGACTGGTGTTCTTGGAAGCGGCGATTGCCCGGAACGAGGTCATGATACCGACAACCGTACCGAACAGACCGATGAAGGGGCAGCAGAACCGATGGTCGCCAGAAAGCCCAGACGCGAGTCGAGCTTTTCACTTTCGCGCGCCAGCGCGACATCCATGGCCTTGTCGATACGCATCTGCAGGCCAATGGGCGAGCGAGCGCCCTTCTCGAATGATTTCTTCCACTCACGCATCGCGGCCATGAAGATGGACGCCATGCCGGTGGTACGGCGTTCGCCGAGATTGCGATAGAGTTCCTCCAGCGACTGGCCGGACCAGAACGTCTGCTCGAAGCGATCAATCGCGCGCCGTGCCCGTCCGTAAGCAATCGTCTTGTCCACGATGATAGCCCAAGTCCAGATCGAGGCGAACAGCAGGCCAAGCATAACCAGCTTGACGACCCAGTTCGCCTGCATGAACAGGCCCCAGAGGGTAACATCGGCGGCGGGGGCCGCTAACGCAACATTTTCCATCGATCTACCGTCCTCGATCCAAACGCCCGGCCACATGACCGGGCGGTATCGCAAATCCGTTACTCAACGTCTGAAAACAGACGCTCCAAACCTGCGCAGCTTTTCAACTTGAAGCCGTACCTGCCCGACGAGCGGCCGACACTTCGCACCGCAACCGCCATTCCGGATTTCAACTTTAAATCCATCACGCGCTTGTTACGGTTAATTTTGGTGAAAGGAAGGCGCTGCGCTTCAAGCCTGCCTCTCCACCGATTCCGTCAGGGTGATTAATGGAATATTATGGTTAAAGATGCGTTAGCATTCGCCCAAATAGGTATATTTGCCGCTAGCGCATCGAATTCCGCACGAACATGCCAGTGAAGACAGTCATTGGAGCGGTCCGGGACTCAGTTCTTGCGGTTGTTGGTGAAAGCTTCCCGCCATTCGTCGGGAATGCGGCGCGGATGGCCTTCTTTGGTTATCATGACGGCCTCTACCTTCGCCTCCGAAAGCAGACGCTCCCCGCAGGTAATTTTTCTGCGCCATGATGACCCGCGCGCCGCGAATTTCGCTGACGCGGGTTTCAATCAAAATAAGATCATCCATCTTCGCGGGCGATTTGTAATCGATCTCCATGCGGCGAACGACCCAGACCATTTCTTCGCCAAGCGCGCCCTCAGCCAATTCGATATGATGAACGTCCTGCAGACGCAGGAAATCCGTGCGTCCGCGTTCGTAGAATTCCAGATAGCGACCGTGATAAACGAAGCCGGAAAAATCCGTATCAGCATAATAGATGCGCGCATAGAGCAGATGCGCGCCGTCTTTCAGTTCGCCCGATACGGCAGCCTGCGCCAATTGTTCCTGTCGTTCCGTCATTCGTCTTCCATGAAGAGGCCGTACTGCGACTGCTGAATGATTTCGGCAGGCGCAGGCAATCCGAGATGCTGCCACGCGACAGCCGTCAAAACGCGGCCGCGTGGCGTGCGCTGCAGGAAACCCTGCTGGATCAAATAGGGTTCGATAATGTCTTCAATTGCGTCACGCGGCTCTGACAGGCCGGCGGCAATGGTTTCGATCCCCACCGGACCGCCGCCGAAATTGCGCGCGATGATATTGAGGTAACGCCGGTCGAGCTGATCCAGCCCGCGGTTGTCCACTTCAAGGCGTGACAGCGCCTCATCAGCGATCTTGCGATCGATGACATCGGCGCCGGCGACCAGCGCGAAATCGCGCACGCGACGCAACAACCGTCCGGCAATACGTGGTGTACCGCGTGAACGGCGGGCGACTTCCAGCGCGCCATCCGGCGAAATACCCATCTGCATGATGCGCGCACCACGCCGCACGATATATTCCAGTTCCTCGACCGTATAGAAATTGAGCCGTGTCGGAATGCCGAAGCGATCCCGTAACGGCGTGGTCAGAAGCCCGAGACGGGTCGTTGCCGCAACCAGCGTAAATTTCGCAAGATCGATCTTCACCGAACGTGCCGCCGGTCCCTCGCCGATAATCAAGTCGAGCTGGAAATCCTCCATGGCTGGATAGAGGATTTCTTCCACAGCCGGGCTGAGACGATGGATTTCATCGATGAACAGAACGTCGCGCTCTTCCAGATTGGTCAGCAGAGCCGCAAGATCACCCGCCTTGGCAATGACCGGGCCGGATGTGGAGCGGAAATTGACGCCCAGTTCCTTGGCCATGATCTGCGCCAGCGTCGTCTTGCCTAGACCCGGAGGGCCAACGAACAGGACGTGGTCAAGCGCCTCGCCACGCACTTTGGCGGCCTCGATAAAGACTTTCAGATTGGCGCGCGCTGCCGCCTGCCCGACAAAATCGTCAAGCGTCTGCGGGCGCAGCGTATTGTCTTCGTCTACGCGTCTGTCAGCATCAATGAGAGGGTTGCGGTCGCTCATCCCATCCTCCTCGCATGAACATATCGCTCAGGCAAGTAAATCACCGCGACAATTCCTTCAGACCCGGGCGGATGAGCTTGGCCGAATCGACATTCTCCCCGCTTCCTTCAAGGCCGCGGCGACAGCATTGGCGGCCTGATCACGCGAGTAGCCGAGATTGGAAAGCGCCGACACCGCGTCGGCAACCGGCGCCGGAGCAGCGCCCGCGCCAAGTTCCTGCTTGAGCCCGATCGTGCCGCTCGCATCACCGGCGAAGGCAGGTGCCTTGTTCTTGAGTTCGGTCACGATGCGCTCAGCAACCTTCTTGCCGACACCCGGCGCGCGCGACACCATGGCGATGTCGCGCAATGCAATCGCATTGGCGAGTTCCGATGGAGACAAAGTGCCAAGCACAGCCAGAGCCACTTTCGCGCCAACGCCCTGCACATTCTGCAACAGGCGGAACCATTCGCGCTCAAGCTGATTGGCAAAACCATAAAGGCGGATCATGTCCTCGCGAACATAGGTTTCGATAAACAGGATGGCCGCCTCACCCGCACCACCAAGATTGCCGAGCGTGCGCGCCGAACAAAACGCAACATAGCCAACACCATGCACGTCGATGACGGCATGATCCTCGGCAATTTCATCGATCACACCCTTGAGCTTACCGATCATGGCCACCTACGCGATAAGTTGTTGCAACCGGCGCGCACTTGCGATGCTTTGCCGGTGATGCGCATGACAAATGGCAATGGCAAGCGCATCGGCGGCATCGCTCGTATCGAACGATGCGCGCGGCATCAGCACTTTCACCATCATATGGATTTGCTGTTTTTCACCGTGTCCCACGCCGATTACAGCCTTCTTCACGGCATTCGGCGCATACTCGGCAACGGGCAGTCCAGCCTGCGCGGGCGCCAACAAGGCAATGCCGCGCGCCTGACCAAGCTTCAGCGTCGCCGTTGCATCCTTGTTGACGAAGGTGTGTTCAACCGCCGCCTCATGCGGCATATATTCATGCAGGACTTTGGAAAGACCTTCATGCAGTTGGCAGAGGCGCGATGCGAGATCCATCTCGGCATTCGAGGTCACCGTCCCCGAACCGATGAAATGCAGTGAATTGCCCAACGATTCGACAATGCCCCAGCCGGTACGGCGCAGGCCCGGATCGATACCAATGATGCGAATCGTTTCTTTCATAAGCGAACCCTATCCTCAGACGGATTCACTTGACAGCAGAAAAGTGAACAAAAGAGAAACATGCGCTACGAAGGGCGCACATGATCAATCGTTATGAAGCGCCAAAAGCAGTTTTGAGCAATACGATCTGTTCGGAAACCGGATTGCCACGTGGGACGCCCTGCAGCGAGACCACTTCACCGTAAACTTCGCGGTCCATACGGCGCACACGCGCCTGAAGGCGCATGGAACGTTCGACCAACTCCATGAATGCTGCAGGCAGTTCGGACCAGCCTTGTGCGATTTCACCCGCCGATGGCGTATCAAGACGCACCTTGGCTTTCTCGGCTGCAACCTGCTGACGGGTCATTTCACCGTTGCGCGCCGCGCGCTGGAGCAGCAACCATGAAGCAATCTGCATCAGGCGCGTGGTCAGACGCATCGATTCGGCGGCATAGAGCGTCGCAGCCACACGCGAAAGATTGCGGGCGTCCTCACGGCCTTCGCCGTCGAGATAGCTTGCCGCTTCCTCGACCATATCCATGCCTTCTGCATAGATCGGCTTGAACGAATCCGAGAAAACCATGCGCTCTGCGAGGCTGATCATATTGCTCGGCATCTGGCTCTGTTCGCTAATCACTGCTCTGCCACCTTGCATGACCGCCTGTATCGGCGGCCCATTCCGTTGCCGTATTCGTCCAGTGGGATATGCCAGACGGATACGAATGAAACCATTGAACCGCTGTTCGACCATGAGGGAGGCTGAGACGGAACAGCTGTGCTAAACAAGTCCACGATAAACTGCACCTTCATACACCGTCGCGCAAGTTTATGTTTAACATTCGGTTAACATTTTCAGAGGCTTTTGACGAAAGCTTGTAAATAGAACGGATTGGGCAGTTGTTCCGTTCCGCACGCCTGCATGTGGAAATCGATATTCCCCGATATGCAGCAAAAAAGCGCACAAAAAAGAGCCGCAATGGCGGCTCTCAGGAGTTTAACAGGGAGGCGTCAAACAGAGTGGCTAAACCACTCGGTAAGAATCCAGCCGAACTGGATGTAAACCATTTAACATTCTTAAGATTAATGAATGGTTAATTTCTGCGTAGCGCTGTGGATAATCTCACGCAATCCGGCACTTTTCACTCAAAGAGAAGCCGCCCGAAATGGGCGGCTGATCAGTAGTGGTTAATAGCGCTGCATCGCAGGCTTGGAGCTTGACGCAACCTGCATCTTGACGGGTTCGGCAGCAGGAACAGCGGGCTTTGCCGAAACGGGAGCCCCCTTCTTGCCCCAACCGATGGTTGGCAGCCATTCCAGATAATAGGCCAGTGCGAACTGCATCACGATGCCGGTTGCGATCAGCAAAGTGTCATAAGGCAGGCCGCCCGGGTTCACGAGCTTCATCACCTGCGCAACCATTGCCAGCAGCGTACCGGCAATGAAGACCGGCAGCGAATGCTTGCCGAGAACGGCGAGAGGATTATCCGGCGCCGTCCGGGCAATATTGTTCAGCGTCGGAACGACGGCGATGAGATAGGCAATCGCCAGCACGTGCAGCAGACGCGGACCCGACAGGAAAGTCTTGTCGAAGCCGGTAAGAACCATGGGCAGGCCCATCGACGCGTCGATGCCCCAAAGCGGAATACGCACCCATGCCAGCGCCAGCACCAGATAGCCAACGGCAAGGCCGATCAGCAGCGGATGCTTCGGCAGCTCGCCACCGCGACGTACATGAATCACGCCTGCAATACCGATTGCAAACAGGAACTGCCACGACAGCGGATTGAGGAACCAGACGCCTTCGGTCGGATAATTTACCGGCGCAACGTGATAGAGGCCTGACAGGAACCAGACCGTGCCGGAAACACCGAGCATGAGCGGCAGGCTGATGCGCGCCAGCAGAAGCAGGATCGGAGTCAAAACCAGCATCACGGCATACATCGACAAAATGTTGTTATAGCCGAGCTGGTGACCCATCGTGACGATGCCGAACAGCGCTTCGACCGGGTGCTTGACCAGCGGCGCGATGTTGATCTGCGTAAGCAACTCCGAACGCTTCAGGAAGATAGCGGCAGCGGCGAAAATGGCGATGGTCGCCATGGTCGTCATGATGTGCGTCGTATAGAGCACACCAGCGCGGCGCCACATTTTCAGCGACAGAAGCAGGCGATTGCCGGGAGCGAATTTAGATCCATAGGCAAGCGCCACGGCCATGCCGGAAATCAGCACGAAAGCTTCAGCCGAATCGGAGAAGCCCAGATTCTTGTGCGTGAAATGCTCGTAGATCGTGCCGGGTACATGGTTGATGAAGATCGTTAGCAGCGCGAGCGCACGAAACACGTCGATGCGCGTGTCGCGCATTTTCGTCGGTTGTGCGGGCATCGCTTCTCTAGCGGTCGCAATATTCATTTACCAGCCTGCCTATCTTTGAAGGAAAGTGCCTGCACTTGAGATTGCGAGCCTTTCCACTTTTCTTCGTGTCATTCCGGATGGGTGCCGGAACAGTTTCACACGTTCTGCCGGAGCGTTCAGCGCCCGGTCTTGGTGTGGCTTATATACGCGTTAATCCCGGCAGAACCGGGTTGGTTCCGATCAACTTTCGTTCCAGTGGATAACATTATGCCAGCCCGGACTGGCGCGGGCCCGAGGAGGTTTCGCCAATGAATACTTGCCGAAGCCCGGTTGCGTCGCATAAATGCGACAAAACAAATAGATAGAGCCCCGCTTCCGTTTCCGGTAAACAGAACGCCTCTATTGCCCGAATTCCATCACGTTTTTCCCGTTAGGCTTGGCTCATGAACACGCCCGCTCACCAGACTGAAACCGAACGCTGCCGCATCGTGCTGGTTGCGCCTCCACTTGCCGACGGCGCGGCCCTCGCAAAGCTTTTGACGGCTGCGCTCTCGGGCGGCGACGTTGCAAGCGTCATTCTCGACACCGGCGATCTCGACGAAGCCACTTTTCAGGCCGCAGCTGAAAAGGTCATCCCCGTCATTCAGGAAAAGGTGCCGCCGCGCTTATCCTGAACGATACGCGCATCGCGGGTCGCGTCGGTGCAGATGGCGTTCATATCGAAGGCAAGGCTGCCGATCTGGCAGATGCGATCGAAAAACATACGCCGAAGATGATCGTCGGCACCGGCAATCTGCGCGACCGCCATGGCGCAATGGAAATCGGCGAGTTGCAGCCCGATTATGTTTTCTTCGGCAAGATCGGTGCGGATAACAAGCCGGATGCCCATCCGCGCAACCTGTCGCTGGCCGAATGGTGGTCGCAGATGGTGGAAATTCCCAGCATCGCGCAAGCCGGAAGCACGCTGGAAAGCATCATCCCCGCAGCCGAAACCGGCGCGGATTTCGTTGCGCTCGGTCGAGCGGTCTTCGACGCCGAAGACCCTGCAAAAGCTGTCGCGGAAGCCAACCGGCTTCTCGATGAGAACGCGCCACGCTTTGAAAACTGATCCCTTCATCAAGGTCTTGCCGATGCCCATGAAGAACAAATTTCTTCTCGCTGCCATTTTGACAATCGCGCTGCCGGTCCTGCCTGCTCTGGCAGCGGGCGAGCCGGTGCGCGGTCAAAAGAACAGCCATCAGGGCGATCATCAGGATAAGAAAGCCGACAAGCCTGCCAAGCCGGTGATGCTGCCGCAACCGGCAACGACCGAACCGATGCCCCACATCGACCCAAGCCGTTTCGGCGACAAACCGGCAGACGAGGCTTTCGGTGCATTTCAGCGTGGCCTTTATCTGACCGCTTTCAATTTGGCCAAGCCACAGGCTGAAAAGGGTGATCCGGCATCGCAGACACTCATTGCAGAAATTTATGCGCGCGGCCTTGGCATCCCCGCCAACCAGAAACTGGCGGCGGAATGGTACGAGAAAGCAGCCAATAACGGTGTTGTAGAAGCGCAGTTCCGCTATGCCGCACTTCTGCTTCAGGGCACCTACGCCGGGAAAGACCCCGTCAAGGCAGAGGAACTGATGAAGAAGGCGGCCGAGGGTGGCAATGCCATGGCGCAGTTCAACTACGGCCAGATGCTGATGGAAAAACGCCGGGCAAGCCGGGCATCGATCTCGCCTTCCCGTGGTTCGAGAAGGCGGCCGGGGCCACGCTGGCCGATGCACAATATGCACTCAGCCAGATTTATGCCAACGGTACCCCGACCATCCCCCGCGACGACAAGAAAGCGCGCGTCTATCTCCTGCTTGCTGCCGCACAGGGTTATGATACGGCGCAGTTCGATCTGGGCCGCTGGCTGATCGAGGGCCGCGGTGGCGACCGCGACTACGAACAGGGGTTTGGCTGGATGCGTCTTGGCGCACAGCGCGGCATGGTGATGGCACAGGCCCGGCTCGCCCGCCTCTATCGCGATGGCATCGGCACAGAAGGCGATCTCGTCAAAGCAGCGGCCCGGTATATTGTTGCCCAGCGCGCCGGTTTTCGCTCACCAGACCTCAACGACATGATGGACGGACTGGCTGACGACCAGATTAAACAGGCCATAGAAACCGCCAACAATCTGCGCGTCCGCTGATTTTTGGGCGAATTTTGAGGCTGCATTGGCTCTCTTTTCGCGCTCAGGCTTGCGCCAAGCGCCTTTTATGGTCTTGAGACGCCGATTATCGTGGTTCGAGTATAAGGCAGGTGCGCAATCTCCGGAATAATGCCGGACGGTTGCCTTTTCGTCGTCATGCGTCGAACCGCACATGGTTTCACATTTTCATTCCGGATCAAGCTCATGAAGATCAATGGTAACGAAATCCGCCCCGGCAATGTCATCGAACATGCTGGCGGCTTGTGGGTTGCGGTCAAGACCAACGCCGTCAAGCCGGCAAGGGCGGCGCTTATAATCAGGTCGAACTGAAGAACCTCATCAACGGCACCAAGCTCAACGAACGTTTCCGCGCTGCAGAAACCGTCGAGCGCGTTCGTCTGGAACAGAAGGATTTCTCGTTCCTCTACGAACAGGGCGAAGCGCTGATCTTCATGGACACCGAATCCTACGAACAGCTTGAGCTGGCCAAGGATTTCGTCGGTGACCGTGCCGCTTTCCTTCAGGACGGCATGATGGTTACTGTCGAACTCTATGAAGAAAAGCCGATCGGCATTCGCCTTCCGGATCAGGTCACGCTTGCGATCACCGAAGCCGACCCGGTCGTCAAGGGCCAGACCGCTGCTTCGTCCTACAAGCCTGCTGTACTTGAAAACGGTATCCGCATCCTCGTTCCGCCGTTCATCGCATCCGGCGAACGCGTGATCGTTGATACCAACGAACTGACCTACGTCAGCCGCGCTTAATACGAAAAACGAGATTTGTGGTGCCCGGATCAGGCACCACTTTATCCATGTCGCAAAGATTGCGACCGTTCTTTCTCAGATCGCTCAATTCCTCGACCTCCACCGAATGTGTTTCGGTTCGGATGTTCGACATTCTGTTTATGATTAACTGCTTGATCCCTTTCAAAATCCACGCTTCGGGATCGTGCTTACAAGGACAATGAAATGGCCCGCTCAGCCCTTCTCAACGTTATGGTACAGGCCGCTATGAAGGCCGGCCGCAGCCTCGCTCGCGATTTTGGTGAAGTCCAGAATCTTCAGGTTTCTCTCAAGGGCCCCGGCGACTATGTCAGCCGGGCAGACCGCCGCGCCGAACAGATCATCTATACGGAATTGAGCCGCGCCCGCCCGGATTATGGCTTCCTGATGGAAGAATCCGGCGAGGTTGAATCCAAGGACGGACAGCACCGCTGGCTGATCGATCCTCTCGACGGCACCACAAATTTCCTGCACGGCATTCCAGTTTTCGCAGTCTCCATCGCTCTCGAGCGTCAGGGGCAGATCGTCGCCGGCGTCATCTACAATCCGGCCATGGATGAGCTTTACACCGCTGAACGCGGCGGTGGCGCATTCCTCAATGACCGTCGCCTGCGCGTTGCATCACGCAACAAGCTGGTCGATTCCGTTATCGGCACGGGTATCCCGCATCTGGGTCGCGGCCATCACGGGCATTATCTGGTCGAACTGCGCAATGTCATGGCCGAAACCGCAGGCATTCGCCGCATGGGCGCCGTTGCACTCGACCTCGCCTATGTTGCAGGCGGCCGTCTGGATGGTTTCTGGGAAGATGGCATGCATCCGTGGGATCTCGGCGCAGGCATTCTTATGATCCGCGAAGCCGGTGGTTTCGTCTCGGACAAGAATGGCGGTCAGGACATTTTCGGCACCAAGACCATCGTTGCAGGCAATGAAATCATTCAGAAGGCATTGCTGAAAACGATCAACAAACCGATCTAAAAAAGACCTGCTGCTTTGTCGATCCAATGGTTTGTTTCAACTGGGTCATCTCCAGCAATATAGAAACAAGGCCGAGCGCTTAAATGGCTCGGCCTTTTTATTAATTTAGAGCGTATCTATAGAAAATTATGCTACAGTTGGCCGGGAAACTTTCCCAGAACCTCAAGTATATTCCCAAGAATATTCCACCAATTCATGCTTATTCCCTCTCACAAAGTTGAGTTTACAAATCAATAATTATCAAAATTAGAAAACTTAAAAATATCAACTTATTTATTTATTTATTACCATAAATTATATAGGCATATATAAGAAATACATCATATTAAGATCCCGGGATCTAATATTATAAACTTTCTGCTCTACAATATTCAGACCATCCCGCGAACCTGACAGCGCACACCACAAATCCGCGTAATTTTCTTGTTCCAATGATTCCGCTTCACGAATTAATGAAGTAGGCTTCTTTTCAAACACGCGACCATGGAGCGGAACGCATGAGCGATTTGAGAGTTTCCGGGACCGTCTGGACGAGGGACGCGATTACGATCCCTATCGCCTGTCGAGCCCGCGCATTGTCATTCTCTCCATGGCGATCTTCCTTATTATCGTGGCTTTTCTGGCCGCGATCCTGATGCGACAGATCCATACGTTCTTCGTCACCAATCCCGGCCTTAACGGCCTGATACTCCCGGTGCTTCTCATCGGTATTCTGCTGGCCTTCGGACAGGTGCTGCGGCTTCTACCAGAGATTCGTTGGGTCAATTCATTCCGCGACGGTGACCGCGACGGCACCACGCGACCGCCCGTCCTGCTTGCACCGATGCGGGCTTTGATCGGCCGCCGCCAGTCGATGGCGCTTTCCACTGCCTCCATGCGTTCGATCCTCGATTCCATCGCGACACGTCTTGATGAAAGCCGGGATATATCGCGCTATCTGATCGGACTTTTGGTCTTTCTCGGCCTGCTCGGCACCTTCTGGGGCCTTCTGGAGACGGTTGGTTCCATCGGGCGCACCATCCAGACCCTCGACCCGAATTCAGGAAGCACCGGCGATGTACTGGATGCGTTGAAGGCAGGCTTGCAGGCTCCGCTTTCCGGCATGGGCACGGCTTTCTCGTCCTCGCTGTTCGGTCTTTCGGGTTCGCTAATTCTTGGCTTCCTCGACCTTCAGGCGGGCCGCGCGCAAAATCGTTTCTATACAGAACTGGAAAACTGGCTTTCCTCCGTAACCGATCTCGGTTCCGATATCGGTGCCGACCAGAACGGAGGCACGGAAGAAATCCGCGTTCTGGCTGACCGGTTGCAGAACCTGCATGGCGGCGACGCATCCACGCAGCGCACCACGGCAGCGTTGGCCAATCTTGCCGAAGGCATACAGGGCCTCGTCAAGAACATGCGCAGCGAGCAGCAGATCATGCGCGACTGGGTGGAAAAACAAGCGGACGAGCAGAAGGCTATCCGCCAGACGCTTGATCGTCTCACCAAGGCCATCGGCGAGCGCTCGCACGACCGCAAATCCGATCGCACGGACAAGGCGGAGTAAGCAGCCATGTCCCTCGCCCGCAACCGCCGCTCCCAGAGGCATGTCGATTACTGGCCGGGCTTCGTCGATGCCCTGACGACGCTGCTGCTCGCAATCATGTTCCTGCTTACCGTCTTCGTGCTGGCGCAATTCCTGCTCAGCCGCGAGGTGAACAACAAGGATAGCGTTCTCGCACGACTCAATAGCCAGATACAGGAACTGACACAGCTTCTGTCGCTGGAGCGCAGCAATTCGCAGGACATGCAGGACACCATCGCCAATCTGCAGGCTTCGCTGTCCAGCACGGAAAGCGAGCGTTCACGTCTGCAAAGCCTTTTGAACGAAGGCAGCGGCGCAGGTGCTGCCGCTGAAAAGCGCGCTGGCGAACTGTCCGAAAGCCTTGATGCCGAAAAGCAGGTCAGCGCTCGTGCACTCAGTCAGGTGGAACTGCTGAACCAGCAGATTTCAGCCCTTCGCCGCCAGATCGCAGCGCTTGAAGATGCGCTCAACGCTTCAGAAAGTCGCGACCGCGAATCGAACGCCAAGATCGCCGATCTCGGTCGCCGCCTGAATGTCGCATTGGCGCAGCGTGTGCAGGAGCTGAACCGCTATCGTTCCGACTTCTTCGGACGCCTGCGTGAAATCCTGTCGGACAAGGAGAATATCCGTATCGTCGGCGACCGCTTCGTCTTCCAGTCGGAAGTTCTTTTTTTCCCGACAGGCTCGGCGGATATCAATCCTGCCGGTCAGGACGAGATGAAGAAACTTGCCGACGCGGTGATCCAGCTCAATCAGGAAATCCCAGATGACATCAACTGGGTACTGCGTGTCGACGGTCACACGGATAATGTGCCTCTGACTGGCACGGGACGCTTCCGCGACAACTGGGAGCTTTCGTCAGCCCGCGCAACCGCAGTGGTCAAATTCCTGATCGCCAATGGCGTACCGGCCAACCGGCTCGTTGCAGCAGGTTTCGGGGAATATCAACCGCTCGACGCTTCCGACACAGCCGATGCCCGATCCAAGAACCGGCGCATCGAGCTGAAGCTGACCGAACGATAAGAAGGAATAACGGGGGCAACGCCCCCGTTTCACTTCGCAGCGAAGGCTCCAGCACCTGCCTCGAATTGCAGCTTGGCGAGACGGGCATAGATGCCGCCCTTCTCGACAAGGCTTTGATGTGTGCCTTCTTCGACAATATGGCCATGGTCGAGCACCAGAATGCGGTCGGCCTTGAGCACGGTCGCAAGCCGGTGCGCGACGACAAGCGTCGTGCGATCAGCCATCAGACTGTCCGGGGCCTTTTGCACAAGCATTTCGCTTTCAGCATCAAGCGCCGATGTCGCTTCATCAAGAAGAAGAATGGGCGCAGCACGCAAGATTGCCCGCGCAATGGCGATGCGCTGGCGCTGGCCCCTGAAAGCGTCACACCGCGTTCGCCGACTTCCGTGTCATAGCCCTTGTCGAGCGCCATGATGAAATCATGCGCAAGGGCTGCCTTTGCCGCTGCCACAATCTCCTCGTCGCTCGCTCCGGGTCTACCGAAGGCGATGTTTTCGCGCACGCTGGTGGCGAAAATCGCCACATCCTGCGGCACGGTTGAGATGCGCGCCCGAACGGCCTGCGGGTCAGCATCAGGCAAAGCCACGCCGTCGATCAGGATCTTACCTGACTGCGGATCGTAATAGCGCATGACGAGTGCAAAGATCGTGCTCTTGCCTGCACCCGACGGACCGACAATCGCAACAGTCTCGCCGGGCTTCACGGTGAAGCTGACGCCATTGAGCGACGGTGCATCTGGCCGCGTCGGATAGGAAAAATGCACGGAATCGAACACGACCTCACCGCGTGGCGGCACCGGCATGGCAACAGGTTTCAAAGGCGCGGCAATACCCGGCTGCTCGTCCAGAATTTCGACAAGCCGCTCCGTAGCCCCTGCTGCCTGCGCCAGTTCCCCACCCACTTCCGACAAGGCACCGAAGGAGCTGCCTGCGAATACGGCATAAAGCACGAATTGACCGAGCGCGTACCGGCAGACATCGTGCCGGCCAGCACATCACGCGAACCAAACCAGAGCACCGCAACAATGCTGGAGAAGATCAGGAAAATGGCAAAAGCCGTCAGGATTGCACGCGCCTGAATGGAGGAACGCGCCGCCTGAAAGGCTTTTTCTACCGCGCTGCCAAAACGCCCGACCACTATGCTCTCATTGGTGAAGGCCTGCAGCGTGCGCATCGCACCAATCTGCTCACTGGCATAGGCATTGGCCTTCGCCAACATGTCCTGCGTCATACGGGAACGGCGACGCACCGAGCGTCCGAAGGCGATCAGGGGCACAACGATGATCGGGATGGCAGCAATGACCAGCGCAGAAAGCTTCGGGCTGGTCACGACCATCATCGCCAGCGCGCCGACACCCAGAATCATGTTGCGCAGCGCGACAGAGGCCGTAGCGCCCACCACCGACTTGATCTGCGTCGTGTCGGACGACAGGCGCGAAACGATTTCACCCGACTGTGACCGGTCGAAGAATTCCTGCGAAAGCGCCGTCACATGCGAAAAGACCGCATTGCGCAAATCCGCGACCACTCGCTCGCCGAGCGAGATCACGAAGAAATAGCGCAGGCCCGATGCCAGCGCGAGAATGAGCGCCAGCAACACGAGCATGCCGAAGTAATTATTGACGAAGATCGCATTCGATCCCGTAAAGCCATGGTCGATCATGCGACGCAGCGCGACGGGCACAGCAAGGGTCGTTACAGCGGCCAGCACCAGCGAAAAGAGCGCGCCTGCAACCGGGACCTTATAAGGTGCCGGGAACGGCAAAACTCTCTTCAGCGGCTTCAGCGTGCGGCGTTTGCGGCCATCTTCTGCAGTCAATTCGTGATTCATATCAATTTCAGTATCCCGGTCGGCCATTCTTGTGTTTGCGCCCTTGTTATTGCCGTGCGCCTGATGTATAGGCTCGCCAACCCTTTTGGAAGCCGTTGCCTGTAGGTAATGGGTCTTCATATCTGCCATTGGGCGAAAGTGCCGCAGTTTCGATAGTCAAGGCTGCGCTTTTCACCCCAGACTTTCAGGATTGAGAAGATGAAAGCCAATATCCATCCCGACTACCACACCATCAAGGTCGTGATGACCGATGGCACCGAATACATGACCCGTTCGACACGGGGCAAAGAAGGCGATACGATGAACCTCGATATCGACCCGACCACCCATCCAGCCCGGACGGGCGGTTCGCAGACCCTGCTCGATCGCGGCGGTCGCGTTACGAAGTTCAAGAACCGTTTCGGCAATCTCGGCATCTAATCCGATATTGCATCTGGTTGAAAAGCCCCGCCTCGGCGGGGTTTTTTTATGCCTGAATTTCATTCATCAGGGCACAAAAACTCCCGGATAACCGGGAGTTTTGCATCATTGTTGTGAGCACGAGAAATCAGGCGCTCAGCTTTTCCATCACTTCGTCGCTGACTTCGAAGTTCGTGTAGACGTTCTGCACGTCGTCATCGTCTTCGAGCACGTTGAGAAGCTTGAGAACCGAACGCGCCTTTTCCTCGTCCAGCTCGGTATTGGTCTGCGGCTTCCAGATCGTCTTGATCGATTCGGCTTCGCCGAGAGCAGCTTCCAGAGCCTTGGACACTTCGCCGATATCTTCGAACGCGCAGATGATGACGTGCTCTTCTTCACCGGACTGCACATCGTCAGCACCAGCTTCGATGGCCGCTTCCATAACCTTGTCGGCGTCGCCGACGGAGGACTTGTAGACGATTTCGCCAACACGGTCGAACATGAAGGACACCGAACCGGTTTCGCCCAGCGCACCGCCCGACTTCGTGAAGGCTGCACGCACATTCGATGCCGTGCGGTTACGATTGTCCGTCAGTGCTTCCACGATAACCGATACGCCGCCGGGGCCACGGCCCTCGTAGCGCACTTCATCATAATTCTCGCCGTCATTACCGGCGGCCTTCTTGATGGCGCGCTCGATATTGTCTTTCGGCATGGACTGCGCCTTGGCGTTCTGGATCGCCAGACGCAGGCGCGGGTTCATCGTCGGGTCAGGCAGACCCTGCTTGGCAGCGACGGTGATTTCGCGTCCGAGCTTGGAAAACATTTTCGACCGCACCGCATCCTGACGACCCTTGCGGTGCATGATATTCTTAAACTGTGAATGGCCGGCCATGGCACCCCTGTTCTGTTTAAAATGCTGTGCACGGAGAAAGCGTCACGCATGAAACAGAGATCAAGCAGAGAAGGGCCGCAGGTTGGGCCACAGTGCTTTCCGTGCAGAATGGCGGCGTTATAAGGAATTCAGGCCCATTCGTCCAGCAAAAGCGCCGCTGCCCCCGAATCTCTGTCAACAAAAGCAATATTGCTCGACCCGTCAGGCAAAGCGGATTATCTATAAATTCATGATTCAGCCCGCCCAAAACACCCCCAGCGAAACCATCGCAGCCCGTATCAGCCGCATTCTCGCCGACCGCATCATCGCCGGTGAGATCGAGCCCGGCACGAAACTGCGACAGGATCACATTGCCGAAGAGTTCAAGACCAGCCATGTGCCGGTGCGCGAAGCATTCCGGCGACTGGAGGCTCAGGGGCTTGCCGTTTTCCGAACCTCGGCGTGGCGTTCGGGTTGCATCGTTCGACATCGGCGAAATCAGGGAAGTGGCGGAAATGCGGGCTGCTCTGGAAGTCCCGGCGCTACGCCATGCCGCGCCCCATATCACGCAGGCAACGCTCGATGCCGCAGAGCAGGCCACGCTGGAAGGCGACAAGTCACGCGATGTCAGAAGCTGGGAAGACGCCAACCGCCGTTTCCACCGGCTCATCCTCGAACCGTGCAAGATGCCGCGCCTGCTTGCAGCCATCGATGATCTTCACGCTGCCAGCGCCCGATTTCTCTTCGCCACCGGCGGTCGGAGTGGGAAACCCGCACCGACCACGACCATCGTGCCATATTGCGGGCGCTGCGCCAGAACGATGTCGAGAGCGCAGTCACTATCCTCGCCGGGCATGTACAATGGATCGGGCACCGTCCGGTCAAGACCGCATCGGGCAAGACGCGCGATTCGTTTGCGATTGTCGGTTGATCAGGCGATTGCACAGATAAGCATCTTATTTTCGGCGTCCCCATTCCGGGCTGTAGTGACGGATTATTCGCACAGATTTTCATCTGCACGACCGGGTCTCTGCGCGCGTCTCCCACAGCAGCACGCCATGCTGCCTGTTCCGCCTCTTGCGTTTATCGCCGGGAGCTTTAAGAAGATATAGATCGAATCTCAATTTTATCTATAATTTGAGGAAGCTATGACGACCATCACCCAGACGCGCCCATCCTTCAGCCCGCTCAATCTGGAATCCCGTTCCCCTGCAATGCGCCTTGCAGCCGTTGCGCTTGGCACGCTGGTTCTCGCCGTCTCGTCGCAGATCGAAGTTCCGATGATTCCGGTCCCGATCACACTGCAGACCCTGATCGTTCCGCTGATCGGCGCGCTTTATGGTTGGCGTCTTGGCATGGCCACTGTTCTGGGCTCGGCTCGGCGAAGCCATGCTTGGCCTTCCGGTTCTTGCAGGCGGCGCTGGTGGTCTTCCGCATTTCGCAGGCCCGACCGCAGGCTATCTCGTTTCCTTCCCGATCATCGCCGCGCTGACCGGCTATCTGGCCGAACGCGGCTGGAACGGTAACCGCATCGGCCTCGCCTTCGTTTCGTTCCTTGCCGCCAATGTGGTCTGCCTTGCTCTTGGCGCGGCCCGGCTGTCCAGCATCATTGGCCTTGAAAAGGCCGTTGCCTTCGGCGTGACGCCGTTCCTCGTCGGCGCCCTCATCAAGTCGGCTCTCGGCGCTGCGATCCTCAAGGCCATCGCCCGCGACGGCAAGGCCTGATCTGCCGGTGACAGTACGCCTGCGCGGCCATCATCTCCTGTGCATGCTGACTTATGTCGGCAAAGGCTACAGCCCGGCTTTCGTCGAAACTACGACAGGATTGCTGAGCGGCTCAGCAAAGGGGAAGAGATTTTTCTGGTCGATGGCCCTGACGACATTTGCGCGCCCCTGCTCTGCGGGGGCGATTGCCATTGTTACGAAGCGAGTGTTCGCGAGCGTGACCGGCTGGCATTGGAGGCCGTAGGCAAACTTCTCGGGCAGACGCTTTCCACGCAGAACCGTTTCGGGCTCGACGCAGAGCGGCTTGCCGTAATGCGCAGCGCTTTTGCAGAAGGCACATTACGCAAAGCCTGCGAGCGTTGCGAATGGTCGAACCTCTGCACGAGAATTGTCACAACAGACCAGTTTCACGGCGTTAAAATAACAAGGCCACCCGCCTCAAGATGAGACGGGTGGCCTTGTTGTATCTGGCTTTTACTGTTGGCTTTTGCGCTTTCGCCGCGCCAGCATGTTGAGCGCTTCGACCAGCGCTGAGAAGCCCATAGCAGCGTAGATATAGCCCTTCGGCACGTGGAAGCCGAAACCATCAGCAATCAGCGTCATACCGATCATCAGCAGGAAGCCCAGCGCCAGCATGACGATGGTTGGGTTCGCCGCGATGAACCGCGAAAGCGGATCGGCTGCAAGCAGCATGACAGTAACGGCTGCGACCACGGCAATGACCATAATGGCGATCTCGTCGGTCATGCCGACGGCGGTGATGATCGAATCGACCGAGAAAACCAGATCAAGGATCAGGATCTGCACGATGGCGGCACCCATGGTGAGCTGAGCCACCTTGCCGCCGATGTTTTCCTTGCCATCATCGGGATCGACCGTGTGGTGAATTTCCTTGGTCGCCTTCCAGACAAGAAACAGGCCACCGGCAATCAGGATGATGTCACGCCGGGAGAAGCCATGGCCGAACGCCTCGAAGATCGGATCCTTGAGCTGGACGATGATCGAGATCGTGAAAAGAAGCGCCGGGCGCAGGATGAGCGCCGCGCCAATGCCGATGCGGCGGGCGCGCGCCTGCTGCGAGGCAGGTAGCTTGTTGGTAAGGATCGAGATGAAGATCAGATTGTCGATACCTAGGACGACTTCCATCGTCACCAGCGTAACCAGCGCGGCCCAGCCGGCGGGGGTCGAAAGAAATCCCAGATACTCGGCAAAAAAAAATCCATTGAGTTGCGTCCCCTTGCAAAAAAAAACTCGTTGCAAGGAGATAGTAGTCTGGAAAATCCATTCAACTGGCAGAAAGCTGCCAGATTAAAATAGCGGCCTAATTATAGATAACATCATACTTCAAGATAAAATAAGACGTTATCGCCAGAATGCCGGAATGGTTTCCTCCAGATGCGCACCGATGCGCAAGGGAGCGGCCTTTTCTGCAAGCCCCGTGCGATCCGAAATCTCTATGCCCACACCGCAGACGGTAGCCGGACCATTCGCCGCTTCGAACCGTCCTTTGGGCACTTTCGACAGGAAGCGGTTGAGTGGTTCCTCCTTGTCCATGCCCAGTGAGGAATCATAATCACCGCACATGCCTGCATCGGACATATAGGCTGTGCCATTGCGCAATATCTGGCAGTCGGCGGTCGGGACATGCGTGTGAGTCCCGACAACAGCGCTGGCGCGACCATCGACAAAATGACCGAAACACTGCTTTTCGCTCGTCGCTTCAGCATGGAAATCGAAGAACACGGCATCGGCTTGTTCCCCAAGGGGACAGGCTTCCAGAATTTTCTCGGCCGCGATGAACGGATCATCGAGATCGGGGTGCATGAACACCCGGCCCATGACGTTCGACACGAGAACGCGGGCGCCATTTTTGGCGATATAAAGCCCCTCACCTTTTCCGGCTGTGCCTTTCGGGAAGTTTGCCGGGCGCAGAAAGCGGTCTTCGCGCTTGGAAAAATCCAGCGCCTCGCGCTGATCCCACACGTGGTTGCCGGTCGTGACAACGTCGGCGCCAGCACGAATGGTATCGTGGAAAATCTCTTCCGTAATGCCAAAACCGCCCGCGGCGTTCTCGCCGTTGACGATTACGAAGTCCAGCTTCAGATCGGAAATCAACCCCGGCAGTTTTTCATATACCGCGGTGCGGCCCGACCGGCCCACCATATCACCAAGAAAAAGCAATCTCATGAGAATGCCTTATAAACTTGCGCCAAGCGAACGCAAGCCGATCAGGGCATTTTGCAGTCAGGCGGAATTGCCTGACCTCGCATAAATGCAGGGAAAAAAAACTAATGCATGTCCCCAAAAGCGCGAACCGGTTTTGGGGACATGCACGAAAACAAAATTTAGAGCGGCAGCTCGGTTCCAACCGGGCGCAAGCCGCTCTCGGTCAGGATCTGGTTGAGCGCGATATCATGCGGCTCATTTGGCACATGCTCGACTTCACGGCAGTCGAAAGCCATGCCGATCAAAAGCGGCTGCAGACCGCGTTCGGTGAACCGCGCCAGCGCGCGGTCGTAGTGTCCTGCACCATAGCCAAGTCGATGCCCACGCTGATCAAAACCTGCAAGTGGCATCAACAGGATCGCAGGATCGACAATCGGCGCATCTGCTCCCGGCCCCATCGTGCCGAAACCCGTCTGACGCAATCTGGCATCAGGCAGATATTCACGAAAGGCAATCGTTTCCTTGTCCAGAACAACGGGGAGGCAAAGCCGGGCACCCTTGGCGCGAAGCGCCGATAATAATGGGCGTGGGTCGATTTCAGAACGGATCGGCCAATAACCAGCAATCAAGGTGCCTTTGGGAACGTCAATTGCAGCTTCACCTTTTTGGCTGCTGCCAGCGAAGCCTCGTAATGAAAGCGCGGATCAAGCGCATCACGGACCGCCAGAACCTTGCGTCTAAGCTCCTGCTTTTCCAGACCGGGGCTGCGCTCCGTTGCCGTCATTCCAAGCCACTCCCTGCTGCCGTTTTTCACCATGCAGTGGAACCGCAAAGAGCCAATCCGTCAAGTGATCCCGCCCGCGCCATACGCGATCTTCTCCGAGCGGTCACGAATGACCTTCAAAACAACGCCGTGGAAGTCATTGAGGAACAGTTTGCCCCACAGGTCACAGTAAAAATCGATCGGCGTGGCGATCTGATAATGGGTCGTCAGCGTGAGACGCGTGTGACCATTCGTGAGAGGCTCAAGACGATAATCCCCTGCGCAAGCTTCAGATAGGTGCTGTCGACCTTGATATGCGCTTCCACCTCGGGCGGTATGGAGGAGGGGCCGAAGCGGAAATCCCACGCCAGAAGCCGATTTTCTTCCCATTGCGTGACGATTTCCTGAAAATTGACGCCGTGCGTCCACTGCAAGTCGCGTACCGCTCCAACACCAGTACCGTTCAGCCTTGCATCCACCGGCTGCGGCACGCCAAGAACGCCATGGCTGAATGTCCACGACAGTTCGTCCGGGCGCACATTGCGGATTTCAACCGTCTGCTGCCAGACGACTTCCGGCGGCGCTGCGATCTCGATCACCGTGGTTACAGCGCCATCATGCGGGGTGTAGGACATCTGAAGTTCGGCTGGCAGAACGAGCAGCGGCAGCGCAATCACCAGCGTCGTGGTGCGACGCGAACGAAATTGCCGGATGATCCACAAGGTCACCGTCGAACCGAGCGCCGAGAACACCATGAAAAACGGAGCGGCCATGGCCACGCAAATTCCTGCTTCATGGAAAAAGACCATGCTGGTAACGACAAGCCCGGCGATGATAGCCCATCCCATACGGACATGCCGCCATAGGCTTTTTTGCGCACGCGGGTCGGAAAGGCTCGAAGCAAGGCTGGCAACAGCCATCGGTAACAGCATCAGGCCCGCAATGACGGGCATCGCATCCGCATATTGGCCCGACCAGATCATGACATAAAGCAGAAGGCCGTAGACGAATGCGATGGGTACCGCGACGGCCAGTCTTTCCGATGAATCGGGCGATGCTGTTTCAGGAGATTTCATCAAGAGCGCAAATCGTTGGAGCTTTGCGCATGTTTACGAACAAATTGTCCGTTAGATCAAGCTCATAGCTATCCTGCGACAGCCAGAGGAAAAGAAAGCGGCGACCACGACGACCGATGGTAGTGATTGATCCCGGGAACCTACAAAGTAGGTGGGCGCCATATGCGAAAGCCCGCAAGCCTTCACAGGGACAGCTCCCTTAGAGATCAATAAGGCCCCGGGGATGCTGTTACACCTGTCGGGAAGCGCAGTTCGCCAAGGCCCAATATAGTACCTGCCCGATGGGAACGCCAGTGGCTTACACCGGCTTAACAGGAAAACTTTTCAGAAAAATCTGGACGAAGTTCAGCTGTTCCGTGGCGCAATGCGCGACGCCACCTGCTCGATGCGCGACGCCACGTCCGACAGCATGCCTGTCAAGGCAGCATCGTTGCTATCGGCGCGACCAAGCGCTTCATCACGTGCACGGCGCAGCGTTTCAACTTCGCTTTCCAGACCGTTGATACGTTTCTGCATCTCGGCCATCTCGTCCATCACCATGATCCCGGCCATGACGGTCAGGCGCAGATCGCCTATCTCCCCGAAGGACGTTTTGAGATGCGTGACATATTGATCGAAACGGTCGGCAAGCCCGGACAGATGTTCTTCCTGTCCTTCGTCGCAGGCCATACGGTAGGCTTTGCCATCGATGGTAACGGTTACGGTCGCTATGGTAGCCTCCTATCGGTCCAGAACAGCGCGGATTGTCTCCATCGCAGTCACAAGGCGACGCGAAACCTCGCGATTAGCAGCTTCCAGCCGCTCGGCGCGCGCTTCCGACTGATCGAGTTCCGGGCGAGACGGCTGCGATCCGCATTCATACGCTGTACCTCCTCCTCGGCCTCGGCGAAGTCGCCTTCTTTGTCCAGCCGCAGATCGACCGCTTGTTCAAGCGTATTGAGTGCCTTTTCCAGCCGTTCCAAGACTTGCCTGAGGGTCGTTTCGGGTGCCATCCATATCCTTTCCAATGCCAATTCGCGGGCCAACTTATGGGGATCGAATCGCGCCTGCGGGACGGGCATCTTTGAAAAGATTGTAATAATCACCCGCCCGATAAGCAACAAATGAGGGGCGCATCTAAACGTTCATGCACCGTTATCGGTGCAAAAACGGCTTTTCGGTGATTGTTCTACAGCTTTCCACACAACTCAATCGATTAGTCGCGGACAGTTTATTGCCCAAAATTCATCGGTTTATTGACTCCTTATACGCAGGTGCTATGTGTCCCGATGCCTTCTGGAGCGTGATCCCGAAACGCATGAAGCCGTTTTGGACACGGATCGTGCTCAGGCAAAAGGCATCGCCGCAACCCCGTTAACCCCTCCCAAGGAAAGACGGCTGAGACCATGACCAATTCCGACAAACAAAACCAGATGGCGAACGCGATCCGCTTCCTCTCTATGGACGCGGTAGAGAAAGCCAATTCGGGCCATCCCGGCCTGCCGATGGGTGCAGCCGATATAGCGACGACGCTTTATACCCGTTTTTTCTCTCGCACGACCCGCAAAACCCGCACTGGCCGGATCGCGACCGTTTCGTGCTCTCCGCAGGCCACGGCTCGATGCTGCTCTATTCGCTGCTCTATCTTTCGGGCTACGAAGACATCACCATCGACGAGATCAAGAATTTCCGTCAGCTCGGTTCGCGCACCGCAGGCCATCCGGAATATGGTCACGCCGCCGGTATCGAGACGACGACCGGCCCGCTCGGACAGGGCATCGCCAATGCCGTCGGCATGGCGCTTTCCGAACGTATCCTCAATGCACAGTTCGGCGACAGCCTCGTCAACCATTACACCTATGTGATTGCCGGTGACGGCTGCCTCATGGAAGGCATCAGCCGGGGAAGCCATCGCGCTTGCCGGTCATCTGAAGCTGAACAAGCTGATCGTATTCTGGGATGACAACAACATCTCGATCGACGGCCCGGTCACGCTTTCCGACAATACCAATCAGCCAGCCCGTTTCGCCGCTTCCGGCTGGAACACCATGGCTGTTGATGGTCACGATCAGGATGCGATTGCCAAGGCAATCGAACTGGCCAAGGTTTCCGACAAGCCGACGCTCATCGCCTGCAAGACGACCATCGGCTTCGGCGCACCAAACAAGGCTGGCACCAACAAGGTGCATGGCTCGCCGCTCGGTGCTGAAGAAATCGCTGCAACCCGCAAGGCGCTCGGCTGGAGTGCTGAACCCTTCGTCGTTCCGGCAGAAGTGCTGGACGGCTGGCGCGTTGCCGGTCTGAATGCCGCCAAGAAGCGTCAGGAATGGGAAAAGCGCTTTGCTGCCGTCGACGCGGACACCCGCGCTGAATTCGAGCGCCGGATGCGTGGCGACTTGCCTTCCAACTTCGATGCAACCATCATCGAATACAAGAAGAAGCTGTCCGCCGACAAGCCGAAGGTCGCAACCCGCAAGTCTTCGGAAATGGCACTGGAAGTCATCAACGGTGTCGTGCCGGAAACCATCGGCGGCTCCGCCGATCTCACCGGTTCGAACAACACCAAGACGAGCCAGACCAAGGCCATAACGCCGGAAGACTACGGCCAGCGTTACGTCCATTACGGTATCCGTGAGCACGGCATGGCAGCAGCCATGAACGGCATGACGCTGCATGGCGGGCTGATCCCTTACGGCGGCACCTTCCTGACCTTCTCGGATTATTGCCGTCCGGCCATGCGCCTTTCCTCGCTGATGGGCATCCGCGTCGTTTACGTGATGACGCATGACTCCATCGGTCTTGGTGAAGACGGCCCGACCCACCAGCCGGTAGAACAGCTTGCCGCCTTGCGCGCCATTCCGAACCATAATGTGTTCCGCCCTGCCGACGCTGTCGAAGCGGCTGAATGCTGGCAGATTGCCCTGCAATCGAAGAAGACGCCATCGACGATGGCTCTGACTCGCCAGAACCTGCCAACGGTTCGTACCGAGCATCGCGACGAAAACCTTTCGGCTTTCGGCGCCTATGAACTTGCTGCGGCAAGCAAGGATGCCAAGGTGACGATCTTCGCGACCGGTTCGGAAGTGGAAATCGCACTCAAGGCCCGCGACCTGCTGGAAGGCAAAGGCATTGCCACCCGTGTAGTTTCGGTTCCTTGCTTCGAGCTTTTCGAACAGCAGAGCGATGCCTACAAGACCGCGACCATCGGCAATGCGCCGGTCAAGGTGGCGATCGAAGCGGCAATCTCACTCGGCTGGGAACGCTTCATCGGCGAGAACGGCATATTCATCGGCATGAAGGGCTTCGGTGCTTCGGGCGAGATCAACGATCTTTACAAGCATTTCGGCATTACGGCAGAACATGCCGCCGAAGCTGCGGAGAAGAAGCTCAACGCCGCATGATTTTAAGAACGCCGGCGTCGTAAAAACGCCGGCGTTTGAGTTTCCATTCCAGTCCGGTCGGACGAATCCTGTTCGATTTGTCCGTTCCGACGGAGTTTTGAAGCACTGCATGTGCAGTACCCTATCGGGAGATTAAGAGAAAATGGCAGTTCGCGTCGCAATTAACGGTTTTGGCCGCATCGGCCGCAACATCCTTCGCGCCATCGTCGAGTCGGGCCGCACCGATATTCAGGTCGTGGCCATCAACGACCTCGGCCCGGTCGAAACCAACGCACATCTTCTGCGTTATGACAGCGTTCATGGCCGTTTCCCCAAAGAAGTTAAGGTTGCAGGCGACACCATCGACGTCGGCTACGGCCCGATCAAGGTTCATGCCGTCCGCAACCCGGCTGAACTGCCGTGGAAGGAAGAAGGCGTCGACATCGCTCTGGAATGCACCGGCATCTTCACCTCGCGCGACAAGGCTGCGCTTCATCTTGAAGCTGGTGCAAAGCGCGTCATCGTTTCGGCTCCTGCCGACGGCGCGGACCTGACTGTCGTCTATGGCGTCAACCATGACAAGCTGACCAAGGACCATCTGGTCATTTCGAACGCTTCGTGCACCACCAACTGCCTTGCACCGGTGGCTCAGGTTCTCAACGATGCTATCGGCATCGAAAAGGGCTTCATGACCACGATCCACTCCTATACGGGCGACCAGCCGACGCTGGACACCATGCATAAAGATCTCTACCGCGCGCGCGCAGCAGCTCTTTCGATGATCCCGACCTCGACGGGCGCAGCCAAGGCTGTCGGCCTCGTTCTGCCGGAACTGAAGGGCAAGCTCGACGGCGTTGCCATCCGCGTTCCGACCCCGAACGTCTCGGTTGTCGACCTGACCTTCATCGCCAAGCGCGCAACGACCGTCGATGAAGTCAACAACGCGATCCGTGAAGCCGCCAATGGCCGCCTCAAGGGTATCCTCGGCTACACAGATGAGCCACTCGTCTCGCACGACTTCAACCACGACTCCCATTCCTCGGTCTTCCACACGGACCAGACCAAGGTCATGGAAGGCACCATGGTGCGTATCCTGTCGTGGTACGACAATGAGTGGGGCTTCTCCAGCCGTATGGGCGATACCGCTGTCGCCTTTGGCAAGCTGATCTAAGCCTCCGACCATGTTTCGCGCCCTTCTCCCCACCGTTGCGCGCTGGCGTCCGCTGGAAGGAGAAGGGCTCGAACATCTCAATATCAGCCCCGCCGGCCGCACGATCCGTGCTGAAAGCGTGGTGATTGGCGACCGCGAAGACAATCCCTACGGCGTGCGCTACAGCATCGACTGCAACAGCGTCTGGCATGTCCTCCATTTCCTGATCGAAACTACGGCCGGACACCGGCTGGAGCTTGTTTCCGACGGCGACGGTCGCTGGAGCACGATGGCTGGCGATGCATTGCCCGAGTTCGATGGCTGCATCGATATCGATCTGGCAGGAACGCCCTTCACCAACACGCTGCCCATCCGCCGTCTTGGCCTCACACCGGAAAGCGGCACCGTTCAGCTCGACATGCTTTACGTGCCGTTCGACAGTTTCCGTCCGCTGCGCGACCAGCAGCGTTATACCTGCCTTGAGGAAGGGCGGCGCTATCGCTACGAGGCTGCCGACCGCACCTTTACCGCCGAACTGCCCGTCGACGAGGACGGGCTTGTCACCGATTATCCAACCCTTTTCCGGCGCCTGCCTGTTTGAGCTCTCCTGCTCCACCGGCACCCGAAAGACAGTTCTGGGAGAAAGATCATGAGTTTCCGCACTCTCGACGATGCTGACGTCAAGTCCAAGCGCGTACTGGTCCGCGTTGACCTCAACGTGCCGATGGCAAATGGCGAAATCACCGACCTGACCCGTATCGAGCGTATCGTTCCAACCATTGCCGAGCTTTCCGGGAAAGGCGCAAAGGTAATTCTGCTCACCCATTTCGGTCGCCCCAAGGGCGTTGCTTCGGACGAGAATTCATTGAAGCATGTTGTGAAGCCGCTCTCCAAGGTGCTTGGACACGGTGTCCATTTTGCCGAAGACTGCATCGGCGAGCACGCCAAGGCCGCCGTCGATGCACTGAAGGACGGCGATGTCCTGCTTCTGGAAAACACCCGTTTCCACAAGGGCGAGGAAAAGAACGATCCGGAATTCGTCGCGGCTCTGGCAGCCAATGGCGATCTTTATGTGAACGACGCGTTTTCGGCTGCCCACCGCGCCCATGCTTCGACCGAAGGCCTCGCACACCGTCCTGCCCGCCTATGCGGGCCGCGGCATGCAGGCCGAGCTTGAAGCGCTGGAAAAGGGCCTTGGCAATCCGGCTCGTCCGGTTGTCGCCATCGTCGGTGGCGCAAAGGTTTCAACCAAGCTCGACCTCTTGTCCAACCTGATCGAAAAGGTTGATGCGCTCGTTATCGGCGGCGGCATGGCTAATACTTTCCTAGCAGCACAGGGACACGATGTCGGCAAATCGCTCTGCGAGCATGAGCTGGCCCACACCGCCCGCGAAATCATGGCCAAGGCCGAAACCACCAAATGCGCGATCATCCTTCCGGTCGATGCTATCGTGGGCTGGCACTTTGCAGCCGACACGCCGAACAAGACCTATGGAGTCGATGCAGTTCCAAGCGACGGCATGATTCTCGATGCCGGGGCACTCTCGACCGATCTAATCGCCTCGGCCATCGATGATGCGGCCACGCTTGTCTGGAACGGTCCGCTCGGTGCGTTCGAACTGCGTCCGTTCGACACCGCGACGGTTAAGACCGCAAAACACGTCGCAGCCCGCACCAAGGCTGGCAAGCTGGTTTCGGTCGGCGGCGGCGGCGATACGGTCGCAGCCCTCAATCATGCTGGCGTAGCCGATGACTTCACCTATATCTCGACCGCAGGCGGCGCCTTCCTCGAATGGATGGAAGGCAAGCCCCTCCCCGGCGTTGATGTGTTGAAGAAGTAGAGCATTTCCAGCAAAAGCGTGAAGCGGTTTTGCACGGAAGAATGTATGAGAACAAATAAAGCCCCGGAAATCCGGGGCTTTTCTTCATGCTTTGGGGGTCAGCTTCAGGAGGCGCCCCGGATTGTCATCCTCGATCAGCCAGATGGCCCCGTCGGGACCGACAGCCACATCGCGGACACGGTTTTCCATTTCAAAGCGCTCGGCTTCGTCCGCCTTGCCATCCTTGTCGATCACGACACGTACCAGCGACATGACCGAAAGCCCTCCGATCAAAGCCGAGCCGCGCCATTCGGGGAACATGTCTCCCTCGTAAAAGGCAAGACCGGCCGGAGCGATAACCGGCGTCCAGTACACCAATGGCGGCTCGAATTCCGGACGTGTGCTATGGCGCGGGATCGGTCTGCCGCTATAATTGTCGCCATTGGAAACAACAGGCCAGCCATAATTAAGACCGGGCTTGATGAGATTGAACTCGTCACCGCCACGCGGGCCCATCTCGTGCTCCCAGAGCTTTCCATCGGGGCCGAAGGCCAGTCCGTACGGGTTGCGATGGCCGGTTGACCGGGTTAGTGCCCGCACACCTCCCGCATCCGCGTGCGGATTATCCTTCGGCACGGAACCATCGAGATTCATGCGGAGAATTTTCCCCATGGGAGCCTCATCGTCCTGCGCGGTTGCAGGCAACATGCGGTCGCCGACGGAAAGGAACAGATGTTTGCCGTCCGGCTCGAATGCAATAATGCCGCCCGGCTGTCCGCCGCGAGCCGCCGCATCCTGTTTCCAGATCGTGGTCTTGTCCTGCAGCGCTGCCTTGCCGTCACCTTCATCCAGCACAGCGCGCACCAGAACGACGCTGCTGCCGTTCTTCGCCGGTTCGTTATAGGAGAAGTAGACTGCCTTACCCTTTTTCGAAATCCGGAGCAGGCGCAATATCGAGCAGGCCGTTCTGGCCACTGAATGCCACTTCCGGCACACCATCGACAGCAGTTTTGTCACCCGATTGCGTGACGATGAAAATCTTGCCGCCCTTCTCCGTCAATAAAAGTCTGCCATCGGGCAGAAAGGCGATAGCCCGGGGCGTATCGAATTCGGCAACCGACGTTGCAGTAAACGGAGCACTTGCTTCGGCCTTCCTGCCACCGGCATTGATGCTCTCAGCCGAAACATCCAGCACCGGCAGGGCAACCATTGATGCTGCCAGAACAAACGGCAGGCTCAAAAGGGCGCGTCGCATATCTCCTCCTCAAATCGGGACAATGGAAAACGGGCGAGGTTTTTCTCACTGGTTTCTTACATGGGGGTGAGAGGCGGATATCAAAACGAGTTTCGGGAAAAACCTGAGATAACCAATCTGACCGCTCGTAAGATAACTTGTCTCATCTAAACCGTTTGAAAAATCTTTCAAACGTTTCAATGACTTGCGCTCTTCATAGTTTTAACCAACACTCCCTCATCGCTTTGATAGAAGGAGCATTGCATATGACTGAACGTCTTGAGGATATTGCGATTGCACTGGTGGCGGCAGGAAAAGGCATTCTCGCTGCCGACGAAAGTTCGGGCACCATCAAGAAGCGCTTTGACACAATCCATCTCGCATCGACGGAAGACACGCGCCGCGACTATCGCGAGATGCTGTTCCGCTCGGACGAAGCGATGAAGAACTATATTTCGGGCGTCATTCTCTATGACGAAACCATAAGACAGAAGGCCAAGGACGGTACACCGCTTGTCGAAATCATCCAAAGGGCGGGGTCGATTCCGGGCATCAAGGTCGATGCGGGTGCGAAGCCGCTAGCGGGCTTCGAAGGTGAAACGATCACAGAGGGGCTGGACGGTCTGCGCGAACGGCTCAATGAATATTACGCACTTGGCGCCCGTTTCGCCAAATGGCGCGCAGTGATCTCGATTTCCGATGGCCTGCCCAGCTGGGGCGCGGTGAAACAGAATGCACAGGCGCTCGCCCGCTATGCAGCGCTTTGCCGGGAAGCAAACATCGTCCCTATCGTTGAGCCGGAAGTGTTGATGGACGGCCAGCCGGGCGATCACACCATCGACCGTTGTTATGATGTGACGGAATGGGTTCTGAAGACGGTGTTTACGGAACTTTACGATGCTCGCGTCCGGCTCGAAGGCATGATCCTGAAGCCGAATATGATCATCGACGGCAAAAGGCACGCAAGGCTTCCGTCGAGGAAGTGGCGGAGAAAACTGTCCGCTGTTTCCGCAACACGGTTCCGGCAGCAGTGCCCGGTATTGCTTTTCTTTCCGGCGGCCAGACCGGCGAGGAAGCGACGGCCCACCTTTCTGCGATGAATGCGGGCTTCGAAATGCCGTGGAAAATGACTTTCTCCTATGGCCGTGCCCTGCAGGCGGCAGCGCTGGACGCCTGGGGCGGCAAGGATGAAAACATCGCTGCTGGTCAACGGGCTTTCGCACATCGGGCAAAGATGAACGGTCTGGCTGCCACCGGCGGCTGGAAAAAAAGATCTTGAAAAAGCAGCCTGACTTGTCTTGAGAAACAAGAGCCCGGCCATGTCAACCGGGCTTTTCTTCAGCCTTCGTGCAAGTGGAACCCCACCGCCAGTGCCATGATCAATATGGCGATGACTGCGATCTTCCAGAAATCGCCGCGCTGCTTCAGGCCCGGCAGGCCAAGCGGTTTGATGATGTGCAGTCCCATCAGAAGAACAAGCAGCACAGGCAGGATTTTGGTCACAAATCACCTCTCTGCCTCCTTGTGACGCAGACAGGCCGTCGCTGCAAGATGCGTGCAACAGACACAACCCTTTTACCGACAAGGTTCCATCTTCATCTTAAGTTTCATGGACGAGCCGCCGCCGGGCGGCGTAAACTGCATGCGGAGGTGATGAAAAGCGCATGGAGGAGATAGACCAGAACAGGTCGATCTTGCGCTTTCGTCAGCAGACTAATCAGGAAGCAACAACCGCCCGACGGGTGGCGTTGCGCGTGTTTCTGGGAGGAAGAGCATGACTTCGAAATATGCCGAAACCTATGCCGCATGGCAGGCCGATCCTGAACGCTTTTGGGCTGAAGCGGCGCAGGCAATCGACTGGTTCAAGCCATGGGACCGTGTTTTTGCGGGCGACGAAGGTGTCTATGGACGTTGGTTCAAGGGTGCGCAGTGCAACACCTGCTATAATGCGCTCGACCGCCATGTCGCCAAAGGGCGCGGTGAACAGGTTGCGCTCATCTATGAAAGCCCTGTCACCGGCAAGGTGCGCAAATTCACTTATCGCGAACTGCTGGAAGAAGTAGAAGCGCTGTCCGCCGTCATGCTCGACAATGGTGTATCGAAAGGCGATCGCGTTCTGATCTATATGCCGATGGTCCCCGAAGCAGCTGTCGCCATGCTGGCATCGGCCCGTATCGGTGCCGTCCATTCCGTCGTCTTCGGCGGATTTGCTGCCACTGAACTCGCAACCCGTATTGACGACGCCAAGCCTGTGATGATCATCGCCGGTTCCTGCGGTATCGAGCCTACCCGCATCGTCCCCTATCAGGCCATGCTCGATAAGGCGATTTTACTTGCGCAGCACAAAGTCAATCATTGCATCATATTGCAGCGCGAGCAGAGCCGGCACGAACCGGTGGCAGGACGTGACATCGACTATCGCGAGGCCGTTGATGCCGCGCGCGGTCGTCATGTTTCCTGCACGCCGGTTGATGCTACCGACCCGCTTTACGTACTCTACACGTCCGGCACGACCGGCGAGCCGAAAGGCGTCGTGCGCGACAACGGCGGACACATGGTGGCGCTTGACTGGTCCATGAAGAATGTCTTCGGCGTGGAACCGGGACAAGTATGGTGGGCCGCATCCGATGTGGGTTGGGTGGTTGGCCATTCCTACATCGTTTATGCCCCGTTGATCCATGGCGCGACCAGCATCCTGTTCGAAGGCAAGCCTATCGGCACACCCGATGCTGGCACCTACTGGCGCATCATCGCCGAACATGGCGTTGAAGTAATGTTCACCGCACCGACGGCGCTGCGTGCAATCAAGAAAGACGACGCGGACGGCAATTTCGTGCGTCGCTACGACCTTCAAAGTTCCGCGCCCTCTATCTCGCTGGCGAACGCGCCGATCCCGACACGATTCACTGGGCAGAAAATCTGCTGGGCTGCCCGGTGATCGATCACTGGTGGCAGACGGAAAGCGGCTGGCCGATGGTCGCCAATCCGCTCGGCCTCGGTCTTCTGGAAACCAAATACGGCTCACCCGCTGTCTGTCTTCCGGGTTACGATATCCGCGTGTTGGACGATGACGGCCACGAAGTCGAGCGCGGCCAGCTCGGGAATGTTCTCATCAAGCTGCCCCTGCCACCCGGTTGCCTGCCAACACTCTGGAACGCCGATGAGCGTTTCCGCAAAGCCTATCTGAACGAGTTCCCCGGCTACTATAAAACCGCCGATGCCGGCTACATGGATGAAGATGGCTATCTCTACATCATGAGCCGCACTGACGACATCATCAATGTCGCTGGCCATCGCCTGTCGACCGGGGCGATGGAGGAGGTACTCTCCAGCCATCCCGATGTTGCCGAATGTGCGGTGCTTGGTATTTCCGACCCGGTTAAAGGTCAGGTGCCTTGCGGCTTCCTCGTGCTGAAATCCAACATCGACCGCGATCCGCAAGAGGTCGAGAAGGAATGCGTCAGCATGGTGCGTGACATCATCGGACCTGTTGCAGCCTTCCGGCTGGCGCTGACCGTAAAGCGTCTGCCCAAGACGCGGTCTGGCAAGATTCTACGGTCAACCATTCAGAAGATTGCCGACGGTGAGGAATGGAAGATGCCGGCCACAATTGACGATCCGGCTATTCTTGACGAAATCGGCACCGTTCTGCGCGAGCGTCACACGGGTCTCGCCTTCGCCTGATCTTAACCGTCCCGACTATTGACCGGCGGTTTCCGCCGGTCCACTCTCCATGCAAATTGGAGATCGATCATGCGATTAGAAGGCAAGGTGGCAATCGTCACCGGCGCTGCCCGCGGTATTGGCTATGCCATAGCAAAGCGCTTCCTGATGGATGGCGCAAGCGTAGTCCTGTCCGACATCGACAACGCCGCCGCCATGCGCGCAGCCAAGGATCTGGAGCAATTCGGCCCGGTTCGCCATATGGCAGCGGATGTGGGGACAAGCTCGATGTCCACAATCTCCTGACCTTCACCATCACCAATCTGGGTGAGGTTGATATTCTCGTCAACAACGCGGGTATCGTGCATCAGGCGGATTTCCTTGACCTCAAGGAAGAGGATTTTGACCGTGTCATGCGTGTCAATCTCAAAGGCGCATTTCTGTGCGGACAGGCCGTGGCAAAACGCATGGTGGAGCGAGTCGAATCGGGCGGTGATCCGGGCACGATCATCAACATGTCATCGGTCAACGCAATCTTCGGTTTGCCGGAGCAGCTCGCCTATTCCGTTTCCAAGGGCGGATTGAACCAGCTGACACGTACCATGGCAGTAGCGCTCGCCCGTTGGGGATTCGCGTCAATGCCATCGGCCCCGGCTCCATCGAGACCGACATGCTTTCCGCCGTGAACACAGACGCCGGTGCCCGCAACAGGATTCTATCAAGAACACCACTCGGTCGCATAGGCCAAGCCTCTGAAATTGCTTCGATAGCGTCGTTTCTGGCATCGCGGGATGCGAGCTATGTAACAGGCCAGACCATCTATGCGGATGGTGGGCGCCTGCCCCTCAGCTTTACAGCAGCACCACGCTATAAGGCATGATGTTGCGGCCCCGCTATATTAGGAAGATAATGAAATAAGGATTTGCTCCTGACAGAAAGCTGTCAGGAGGGGGGTGTGCGATAGTGCGTATCCAAGGATGAGGGAGATTCACCATGGCACTCGCAATCGCACCATTGATCGCAGTTTTGAAGGAATACAGGCGCAGGCATGATGAACGCCGTCGTTTCATTCGCACCGAGCGTGTAATCGACGGATTGCCTAAAGACCTGCGCAAGGATCTGGGCTGGCCGGATCGCTATCTGGAACAGCGCAACACCAAATACTGCAACGGAGAATAAAACGGAATGCGCCGTGCAGACCGCCTTTTCCAGATTGTTCAGCACCTGCGCGGTGGCAGGCTCGTCACCGCGCGCCAGCTGGCCGAGCGGCTGGAAGTCTCCGAACGCACCATCTATCGCGATATTTCCGATCTGCAGTCAACCGGCGTCCCCATCGATGGCGAAGCCGGTGTCGGCTATATTTTGCGGCAGGGTTTCGAACTCCCGCCGCTTATGTTCACGCGCGATGAAATCGTCGCTCTTGTCGCCGGGGCGCGCCTCATCCGCGCCGGGGCGGCGTTTCCATGGCGCGTGGCGCGGAAGAGGCTCTGGTCAAGATCGAAGCCGTTCTGCCCAAGGAAGAACGCGCCCGCATCACAAGTACTCAGATACATGCGCCAACTGCCCGCATCAGCATGGACGAACGCCGCATCATCGACGCGGTGGAACGCGCCGTCGATCAGGGCAATGTACTCAATATCCGCTATAGAGATCTGGAATCGCGCGAAAGCGAGCGTGATATTCGCCCGCTTGGTCTGTGGTTCTGGGGCAAGGTCTGGACGGTTATCGGCTGGTGCGAATTGCGCAATGCTTTCCGCACATTCCGGACAGATCGCATTGTTGAGGCCAGCGATGCAGGCCGCCTCTTCCGAGCCGAACGCGGCAAGACGCTGGGCGATTTCTACCGCCTCATGGAACTGAGCGAATACAACGCTTTTAAAGACTGATTATTGCCTTCCAAGCCCAAGATGACCGCTAAGCCGTTCTGGGACTGGCTCTTCTATCGCTTTCCGAGCAGAATGAATCGTATGAACTTTCAAATGAGTTCGGTTCTGACGCGATCTGGCTAACATTGACGGTCGACAGATATGGCAAAATGCCCGTTCGGTTGATCTTTGAACCCGCGTCCTTGCTGCTGTTTCTACCGGTGTCACGCTCAGAATATGAGGAACGGCTCTGCTTCGCACGCCGATATGCTTGAAGCAGATCGACGCACGAAACTAGAGAGGAGTTTTTGAACCGGGCTTATTTCGTCAGGGCGGCAATGCGATCAAGCGCGCTTCCAAAACCTTTGAGCGAGACCTTGAAAGCGACTGGCAGGCTGGGTCCAAGTGCGGTGGCAGTGATATTGAGATTAGCTGCCGTCTTGAGCTTGCTGACCTGCTTGGCATCGAAAGAAAGTGGCGCCAGACAACCCTGCGGCAGGCAGGTCGAGAAAGTGAGCGCCGGTGCTTCTCCCTCGTCGATCTTCAGTGTAGCGCCCTTCGCCAGATTCAACCCGTACGGCATCAGAAGTACACCATCGACCTTACCGCCAGCGACATTGTGCAGTTCGACCGTCAGGACACGCTGGCCAGTCTGCGAGGAATTCTGCATCTGGTTCATAATGCAGTTTGTGCTCTCTTTCTGCGCCCGGCAGGAGATGGACCAGTCCTGATAGGTTTCTGTGAGGGTGCTGGCGCCTCCCGCAGCTTGAGCCAACAAAAAGCCCGGCTGATGAAGCCGGGCTTTCAGATTGTTGACAAACCCCCGGCCTTGTTCGGGGGGTTTGTGATTCAGTGGGTCATGTTGAAGAAACCTGCTCCGTCCCAGACGGCTCTCGAGTTGGTAACGCTCGACAGCCCGGTGCCCAAGGATCATCTGCTTCGCAAGATCGATGCGGTGATAGACTTCTCCTTTATCCATGATCGGGTTGCCGGACTTTACTGCGCCGACAACGGCCGCCCGGCGCTCGATCCGACCTTGATGTTCAAGGCTTTGTTCATCGGCTACCTGTTCGGCATCCGCTCGGAACGTCAGCTGGTGCGCGAGATCGAGGTCAATGTCGCCTATCGCTGGTTTCTGAGGATGAAGCTGACCGATGGTGTGTTCGATGCCTCGACGCTGTCGCAGAACCGCCGCCTGCATAGCGGCAATCTAGGTGAGATTCGCATTGCCTCACTAGAAATGTTCCCTGATTGTTGGCCGTTGCCTCATCTGATTTGCTCCCAGCATTTGTGGGTGCGGAGCAAATCAGATGAGGCTGATCAGCGTGACGACGAAGAAGGAATTGGTTGCTGCTCTGGCAAAGCGCTATGCGGCCGGAAAGCGGGAGGAAAAATCGCAGATCCTCGATCAGTTCGTATCGATCAGTGGGATGCATCGAAAACACGCGATGCGTTTATTGCGGGGGCAGATAAGCAACCGCAATCGCGAACGCGGGCGCAGATTTATAACGAGGCGACCCGACAGTCTCTTATTGTTCTGTGGGAAGCCTCTGACCGCATCTGCGGCAAACGATTGAAGCCCTTGCTGCCAATTCTGATCTCGGCGATGGAACAACATGGCCATTTGAAGTTAGACGATCAGGTCCGCACACTTCTGCTACAGATGAGTGCGGCTACCATCGACCGTGCATTGAAAAGCGTGCGAGAAACAGCAGGCGGCCGTCGACGCCGACGTTCCGTTGCTTCATCGGCATTGAAGCGGAGTATCCCAATTCGAAAATTCTCCGACTGGGGTGATCCCGCACGGCTTCATCGAGGCCGATCTTGTGTCGCACTCCGGTCCCAACGCACGCGGCAGCTTTATTCATACTCTTGTCCTTACGGATATTGCGACCGGTTGGACCGAGTGCGCGCCTCTGATTGTTCGCGAACAGAAGCTCTTGACGGAAGTTTTGACCGAGCTTCGCCGCATGATGCCGTTCCCGCTGCTTGGCTTTGATACGGATAACGATAGCGTATTCATCAACGAGACCCTCAGGGACTATTGCGTTCATTCAGATATCGAATTCACTCGCTGTCGGCCATATCGCAAAAATGATCAGGCTTATGTGGAGCAGAAAAACGGATCGGTCGTCCGCCGAATTGTTGGCTATCATCGGTATGAGGGTGTTGAAGCTGCAGCAACACTTGCGGAGCTTTATCGTTCGGTACGCTTGTTCGTGAACTTCTTTCAACCGTCGTTTAAATTGCTCGAGAAGCAGCGAAATGGAGCGATGGTCAAGAAGCTCTACTCTTCTCCCGCGACGCCACATCAACGGCTATTGTCGGATGCAAGGACGGCGGTCGAGGTACGCGACCCCTTGGTGCGCATGAGTGAGCAACTCGACCCTGTGATGCTCCTCCGAAACATTCGTGCAGGACAACAGCGGCTTGCCGACATTGCGCATCAGGGAGCACCCTCAAGCGAGGCTCCCGATATCGAGAGCTTTTGCGAAGCCTGCGTATCGCGTGGACGGAGGGCGAAGTTCGTCCGACCGCGAAAGCAAAGCCAAAACTGAAACGCGAGCGACGGCGGCCTGACCCGCTGGTTAACGTCACGAATGATCTTTACAGTTGGTTTGAAGCTGAGCCATGGAGAACCGGCCGGGAGCTACTGGAGCGACTTCAAAGCATTTATCCCGGCGAGTATCCTGATGCACTAATCCGTACGGTGCAACGACGGGTGAAAGCCCCGGCGTCGCGATCGCGCGCATAGAATGATATTCGGAAACGAGTCTGGCGAAGATGAACAACTACCAGCGCTCAGCAGGGCTTAGGGAGCATTCTGGTGAGGCAATATGCTATCTGTTCGGGAGCATTTTTCGATGAGGCAATACGGCGTCTCATCCTGATTGTCGCGCTATAGCCGCCGGCGTTTTAACGACGCATCGGTGGCCCGGGACATCTTCGACCATATCGTCGAACAGGCGATTGGCCATGGGCTGGTCGACGGGACGGTGCTCTATACCGACTCGCCCCATCTGAAGGCCAATGCCAACAAGGGCAAGTATGATCTGGCCATGATCGAGAAGTCGCGCGCCGACTATTGGGCCGCTCTCGACAGGGCGATCGAGGCCGAGCGGGCGCTGCACGGCCAGAAGCCATTGAAGGAAAAGAGCACGCGCCGCAGGTGACGGAGACCAAGGTCAGCCGCACCGATCCTGACAGCGGCTACATGGTGCGCGACGGCAAGCCGAAGGGCTTCTTCTATCTCGACCATCGCACGCTGGACGGCCGGCTTGCCATCATCACCGATACCCATGTCACCCCGGCAAACGTCCATGACAGCATCGTCTACACGGGGCGGCTTGACCGGCAGCGTGAGCGCTTCGGCTTTGCTGTCGGTGCCGTCGGGCTCGATGCCGGCTATACCACATCCGGCATCGCCGAGGGGACTGGAGGAGCGCGCCATCCTCGGTGTCACCGGCTATCGCAATCCAACACCGCCCAAACCCGGCATGATGCGCAAGTCGAAATTCGTCTACGACGGCGCGGTTGACGGCTACCGCTGCCCTGAAGGCCAACTCCTGACTTATGCCACCACCGACCGCAACGGCTATCGCCACTATCGCTCCGACCCGGCCATCTGCGGCGACTGCCCGCTTCTCGCCTCCTGCACCAGCAACGCGGGGCGGAACGCACCATCACCCGCCATGTGTGGGCCGATGCCCGCGAGCGCACCGACACCCACCGCCTCACGCCTTGGGGCAAGGCCATCTACAAACGACGCAAGGAGACGGTGGAGCGTTCCTTTGCCGATGCCAAGCAGTTGCATGGACATCGCTATGCCAGTTCCGTGGCCTCATCAAGGTCAAATGGCAATGCCTGCTGGCCGCGAGTGCCCAGAACATCAAGAAGATCGCAATGGCGCTCACCAAAGGGCCAAAACCGGCCATCGCGTGAGCTGGATACACCCTTCTCGATCGGCGTCAAAACTCCGCCGCCGAAAACAGCATAGTCCCAAGAACAAAACCCGCCGAAAATATCGACGGGTTTGTCAGTGAGTCTGAAAGCCCGGCTGATGAAGCCGGGCTTTTTTGTATTTCGGTAAAACGGTTTCCCGTCCCGACTATTCTTCTTCGTCTTCGTCAGGCGTCGAGCTCTTGAGCGAAGAGAGCTTAGCGAAAACCTTGTCCGCGTCGAGTTCCTCTTCTGCAGGCTGTTCGTCACGATAGTCGAAATTCTCTGTCGCGGAGGCTGGCAGCAGGGTGCTATCCGATTCCGGTGTTGCCGGACGGTTGCGGGAAGCGCGTTCAACTTCGATGTCGAGATCAATCTGCGAGCAGAGGCCAAGCGTTACCGGGTCCATCGCCGTCAGATTTGCCGAGTTCCAGTGCGAACGATTGCGAATCTGTTCGATGGTCGACTTGGTCGTACCGATCAGGCGGGAAATCTGCGCATCCTTCAGTTCCGGATGATTGCGCACCAGCCAGAGAATCGCATTCGGGCGATCCGGCGCTTGGAAAGCGGCGTGTAACGCGGGCCTTTGCGCTTGGCTTCCGGAACACGAACCTTCGGCTCGGAAAGCTTCAGGCGATAATATGGATCCTTTTCACCCTTCGCGATCTCTTCGCGCGAAATCTGACCCGTGATGACCGGATCCAGACCCTTGATGCCCTGAGAGGCTTCACCGTCGGCAATAGCCTTTACTTCCAGCGGGTGCAGCTTGCAGAAAGCGGCAATCTGATCAAAAGACAGCGCCGTATTATCGACAAGCCAAACGGCCGTTGCCTTCGGCATAAGAAGCTGGGTGGCCATTAGATATAATCCTTCTGTTCGTCCGCTCCGGTGGCGCGGGACGTGGGCAAAACCACAATTTCCGGAAATCACGGCCTATATATCGTTTTTTATCGCCAGAGCAAGAATGGCTCTGAAGCTTAAGCAATATCGAGCACAATCTTGCCAATATGCCTTCCCTCCTCCATGCGCTCATGCGCGCGCCATGCATCTTTCAGCGAAAAGATCATGTCCATCACCGGGGCAACATGGCGTTGCGCCAGAAGCGGCCAGACTTTTTGTCTCCAGTTCCCGTGCAATGCCAGCCTTGAAGTCAACAGGTCGCGGACGCAGCGTGGAGCCGGTATGGGTCAGGCGCTTGGTCATCAATATTGCAAAATTGGCCGTGGTTTTCGCACCGTTGAGAAAAGCGATCTGCACGATGCGGCCATCCTCGGCTGCAGCCTTGTAATTGCGGTCGACATAATCACCGCCGACCATATCGAGAATCACATCGGCGCCTTTGCCCCTGGTCACTTCCTTTACGACCTCGACAAAATCCTCTTGCCCGTAATTGACGGCGCGATCTGCTCCAAGTTTCAGACAGGCTTCGCATTTTTCCTTCGAGCCCGCCGTTGCAATGACGGTCGCACCAAATGCCTTTGCAAGCTGGATAGCCGTCGTGCCGATACCGGACGAGCCGCCGTGAACCAGAAAAACCTCGCCCTTCCTCAGCCCGCCGCGCTCGAACACATTGTGCCAGACGGTGAAGAAGGTTTCAGGGATCGCCGCCGCTTCGATGTAGCCATAGCCGGCAGGCAAGGGCAGTGCGTTAGTTTCATGCGCGACGGCATATTCAGCGTAGCCGCCGCCCGCCAGCAATGCGACCACCTGATCGCCGGTCTTGAACCGCTTGACGCCGCTGCCCATGGCAACAATGTCACCGGCAATCTCCAGTCCCGGAATATCCGATGCGCCGGGTGGCGGCGCATATTGTCCCTGTCGCTGCAGGACGTCCGGTCGGTTAACCCCGGCGGCGCGTACCCGCACCAGAATTTCACCTTCCTTGGGTTCAGGCACCGAGCGTTGAACAGGTCGAAGCATATGGGCTCCGCCCGGTTCGGAGATTTCGATAGCAGTCATCTGGGAAGGCAAGTCGGCCATTATATTCAAACTCCATTCAGATTTCTGGCCCTACGCATCGTCGCAGAAATGCCGCATGGCGGATGCAAGACGTCACGTTAGGGAAATCGTCATCGATTTTCTCAAATATATATGCGACGATTCAAGGTGTTAAATCTTTTCTGAGCCATCATTGACCACGGAGGACGGCTATGAGCGGTTTCGATGAGGATATGGTAAAGCCCCGCAATAGCGTGGCGCTAAGCGAAGAGGAGCTATCGCTGCTTTCGGTCACCGAAATCGACCAGCGCATAGCCCTGCTGCAATCCGAAATAGAGCGATTGAAGACAGAACGCCTCAAGAAAGGCGATAGCCGCGCTGCGGCAGAAGCATTGTTTCGATAGGAATGGGGTCGTCAACGGAAATGGATACCGGAGCAAAGCAGCCGGAACCATTTCCGGGCGGCGCGCTTTTAGGAACAACAATCATTGATCGCAGCGATCACTCATCAGCCTCAGCACTGACAATTCGGCTTCAGACTTCGGGAATAGAGTTTTGCGCATTTACATTCAGGTTCTGGCCCTTCTCTGCGGTACAGCCTTCCTTCTCATAGCTTCGGGACTTCACGGTCTTCTATTGCCGCTGCGCGGCGGTGTGGAAGGTTTCTCAGTGGCATCGCTCGGCTTGCTCGGCACGACTTGGGCAGGCGGCTTCGTTGCCGGCTGTCTGTTTGCACCGCGCCTTGTGCGCCGTGTCGGTCATGTGCGGGCATTCGGTTGCTTTGCCGCATCGGCTGCGGTTATCGCTCTGCTTTCCGGCATCTTCGTGGATGCAACCATCTGGGTGATCCTGCGCGCCTTCACCGGCTTTTCGATGGCTGGTGCCTTCATGGTCATTGAAAGTTGGTTGAATGAGCGTGCGACCAACGAATCGCGCGGCAAGATTTTCGGCATGTATATGATGGTCAACTACGGAGCCACCATGTCCGGCCAGATGTTGGTAGCGGCAGGCGACGTACGCTCCGATCATCTGTTCATGTTAAGCGGCATATTCTTCTGCCCGGCTCTCATCCCGACCGCGATCTCCACAGCCGTCAGCCCCAAGCCGCTGACGGAAGTGCAGCTTGATCTCAAGGCGCTCTACAATAACTCACCTGCAGCTTTCGTAGGTTGCATCCTGATCGGCATTGCCAATGGCGCCGGGGTACGCTCGGAGCTGTCTTCGGTGCGAAGTCCGGCATTTCGACCACCGAAATCGCCTTGATGGTCAGTGTCACCATTGCAGCTGGTGCCTTGATGCAGATTCCGATCGGACGCATTTCCGATCTGGTTGACCGGCGTTTTGTGCTGGCAAGCGTTGCGGCGCTGGCGGCACTGGTCGGCCTCATCGCCTTCCTCATCGCTCCGTCCAGCGGCCCCGTCATCATCACGATGACCGGATGCTATGGCGCACTTGCCTATGCACTCTATCCCGTTGCCGTCGCCCACGCCAACGATCATGCGACATCGGAAAGCTTTTTGTGAAAGTATCGAGCGGGCTTTTGCTGCTTTACGGCTTCGGCACGATGCTCGGACCACTGCTGGCAGCGGCGGCCATGGATATTTTCTGGCCATCCGGCCTCTTCGCCATCACCATGCTCGCGCATATTTCCATCACCGGCTATGCGTTGTTCCGTTCACGCAAGCGTGCATCCGTCCCGAAAGAAGAGAAAGACCAGTTCAAGAGCATGCCTTCCGAACGTGGAGCAACACCGGAAGCGCTGAACCTCGATCCAAGAGCTGAGACGGAAGGGTGACGGGCGCTGAAAATGACCGTCGATAAATAGAGCCGGTTAAATAGTTGAATCAATATGTTCGGCGGCTGTGTCACAGCCGCCAATACTGAATTTTGGCATCTTCGCTTTGGAATGCAAACTGCATTCACGACAAAGAAATACCAGCTCGCCAGAGCCGTTCGGTCTCAATGTCGATGGCTTGAGACGCCTTATCAAACCGCGATCTAAGCGCGGCTTCCCTGTTAGTGACGTGTTACGGGATCTCAGTTTTTCAATCTGGTCCTTGAGCATAAGCTTCTTGCGCTTGAGAGATGCAACGTGCAGGTCGTCCATTGCCGGTGACGCTATGGCTTCGGAAATTTCCTGCTCCAGAGCGCCGTGCTTTTTTCGAGCGTGGCAAGATGGGACTCGATAGCCATCATCAGATCTCCTTTGGTTGATTTCCCTTATTTACGGAACAGCGCAGACCTCGTTTGTCCGTTTACCCGCTATCCCGTCATTCGACCTGCATGAACGCCCGGCACACCTCCTGTATTCCGGGCCAAACACGCAGTCCCGGCTGCCAAGGATACGGTATATTTGTCGCATTCGACAGCCGCCGTCCATGACAGAACCATGACAGTTTGGCATGAGTTTGGTGCAAAGTCGATTTTGTCGTGGTAGCATTTTCCTGACGCGAAAAATGTGATAAGGGCTTCGCCGGAAACGGGCTGACGCCGCACCTTTTTATGGTTTGGCGCGGCCCGTAAAACTATTCAACAGAACGGGGCACCGCATGTCCGATCAGGAACAGGCCGAAATCAGATTGGCCGTCGCACGACTGAAACAGGAACACGCGGATTTCGATGCTGCCATAAACGCCATGATAGCGGTTGGCTGCGACCAATTGCGCGTCCAGCGCATGAAGAAGAAAAAACTCGCAATCAAGGACAAGCTGCAGGAGATGGAAGATCGGGTGATCCCCGACATCATCGCCTGAATGTCCATAATGATCGATGACAGAGCCGGGGTTCGCCCGGCTTTATCATTTTGATATCACCCGAAACATGCACGAAAGAAGCGGAGCAGGAAGATCAATGAGCGTTACTGCCGATGTCGCCATCATCATGGGAAGCCAGTCCGACTGGGAAACCATGCGCCGTGCAGCGGACACACTGGAAGCACTCGGCATTTCCTTCGATGCCCGGATCGTTTCCGCGCATCGCACGCCTGACCGGCTCGTTGCCTTTGCCAAAGGTGCCAAGGCGGAAGGGTTCAAGGTCGTTATCGCAGGTGCGGGCGGCGCGGCTCACCTGCCCGGCATGGCTGCAGCCATGACACCGCTGCCTGTCTTCGGCGTTCCGGTCCAGTCCAAGGCGCTTTCGGGTCAGGATTCGCTCCTCTCCATCGTGCAGATGCCAGCTGGCATTCCCGTCGGCACGCTCGCCATCGGTCGCGCCGGTGCGGTCAACGCCGCCCTTCTCGCCGCCGCCGTTCTGGCGCTTTACGATGAGGCGCTTGCAGCCCGCCTCGATGAATGGCGCACTGCGCAAACGGAAAGCGTGGCTGAGCGCCCTTCAAACGAGGCCTGATATGAACAACTCCGCACTCAATTCTGCACTCAGGCCCGGTGCAACCATCGGCATCATCGGCGGCGGTCAGCTCGGCAGAATGCTTGCCATGGCCGCAGCACGTCTCGGTTTTGAAACGGTGATCCCGGAGCCACAGGCCGATTGCCCGGCAGCACAGGTCGCCAATCGCCAGATCATTGCCGCCTATGACGATCCGAAAGCGCTTGCAGAACTTGCAGCAGCGTCCGACGTCATTACCTACGAGTTCGAGAACGTGCCGGTCAGCGCTGCCGACAGGCTGGCCGAAACCGCTCTGGTCTTTCCTCCCCGGCAGCACTTGAAGTCTCGCAGGATCGCTTTACAGAAAAGCAGTTCCTCAACTCCAGCGACATCGAGACGGCACCCGGCGTCTTGTGGACGATGAAGAAACCCTGATTGCAGCTCTGGGCGCACTTGGCGAGCGCGGCATCCTGAAGACGCGGCGTCTTGGTTATGACGGCAAGGGACAGGTCCGCCTGACATCACTCGATGAGTCCGAAGCTCACAAGGCGATTCTCGCGATCAATCGTGCCCCGGCCATCCTCGAAGGCTTCGTCGATTTCGAGCGCGAAGTTTCGGTGATCGCGGCACGTGACCGCTCCGGCAATGTCGCAATCTTCGATATTGCCGAAAACGTTCACAAGGACGGCATCCTTGCGACTTCGACCGTACCGGCTGCCGTTTCCGAAAACACGGCCGAAGCAGCCCGTAAAGCCGCCACAAAGCTTCTGAACGGGCTTGATTATGTCGGCGTGCTCGGACTTGAGTTCTTCGTCCTGAAGGACGGCACGCTACTGGCAAACGAATTCGCCCCGCGTGTCCATAATTCGGGCCACTGGACGGAAGCGGCCTGCGCCATTTCGCAATTCGAACAGCATATCCGCGCCATCGCCGGTCTGCCTTTGGGTAACACCGACCGGCATTCGGATTGCGTGATGGAAAACCTGATCGGCGACGATGTCGAGAAGGTGCCAGCGATTCTCTCTGAAAAGGATGCCGTGCTGCATCTTTACGGTAAAAGGAAGCACGTCCGGGCCGCAAAATGGGCCATGTGACGCGCATTCACCCCTGCGGGAAATAATGTTCATCGGGAATCCCGTTGATTCCCGATGAATCTTTGCCACCTGCCAAGAATTTCAGCTCCAGTGCCCTGAATCTGCGGCTCAGGAGTTGACATTTGCCTGAAACCTTGTGTATTTCGGCCAACCCTTCGGGCATCTAACAGTGCCTGTAATCAATTGGCGCCTCGAGCGCCTGTTTTATGAAGCCCCGCGGCATCTGCACGTCAACGGGCCAACAAGACCGGTGATTGACATGAAGATCAAGAACTCGCTTAAAGCGCTCAAGGGCCGTCATCGTGACTGCCAGCTGGTCCGCCGCAAGGGCCGCGTTTACATCATCAATAAGACCGCCCCGCGCTACAAGGCTCGTCAGGGCTAATCTTATTTCTGATTTTGCATTTGACGTTTCGCTGCGCATGGTAAAATCTATGCGCATGCGGAACGTTTTGCATGTCTGGTTTCTTTTTTCTGTGCTCGCGTCGCTTGGTACGACGGTGCCGCTTGCTTATGCCGAAGTGGCACCCGGCAAAATACCGCTCACCGCACCTCTGACACCCGTTCAAACCGGTCCCGACAGCGAACAGAAACCTGCCCCCGAAAAGCCCGCACCAGCGACAGCCCAGACGCCTGAAGAGCGTCTCGACAAACTCTTTGCCGATCTTCGCCGCACGACGGACGAAGCCAAGGCGCGGCGCATTGCTTCGCAGATCAATACGCTGTGGTCGCAGTCAGGCAGCGCAACAATCGATCTTCTGATGCAATGGGCCAATGCGGCGATGCTCGAGCGGCGTTATCCCTCGGCAATAGACTTCCTGAATGAGGCCATCGCGCTCGACCCGGAATATGCGGAGGCACGGAACCGCCGCGCTACGGTCTATTTCCTGCAAAAAGACTACGCCCACGCCATGTACGATATCAATCGTACCCTAGAGTTGGAACCGCGCCATTATGGCGCCCTGACCGGCATGGCGGCCATCTTGCGCCTGCGCGGCCTCAAGGAACAGGCACTAAAAGCCTATGAGCAGGCTCTCATCGTCTATCCGATGATGCGCGACGCACAGAAGAACTTCAACGATTTGGCCGACGAACTGACGGATACGCGGACTTAGAGCCTGTTCCAGAAGTCGCCTGTATCGCTTTTGATTCAGGCTCTTAGAACGGCTCCTGCTTACCCCCAAAACATTCTCAAAATTCATCAAGACCAAAACAAAACGCGCTCCGAAGGAGCGCGTTTCTTTATATGCTATCTGCCATAACTGGATGAGATTCCGGCTGTGGCGAGCCGGAATCGAAGATGGGCGCTTTAGCGACCAAACTGGTGGAGTTTGAGAGCCCGAGCGGAATGTACTTCCACGCATAGTCCCGAGAAGTCGCAGAATTTTCGGATTAGACTATGCGTCAAAGAAATACACATGAGCACCGGAAGCGCAAAACAACGCCATTTGCCGGCCGTCACGGCTGGCATATCTTCAGTTTAAATGCCTGACTTTCCGTCTGGTCCAATATAGGCGATGCGCAGCATGTTGGTCGCGCCCGGCGTGCCGAATGGGACACCAGCGGTAATGATGACGCGGTCGCCAGCCTTGCCGAATTCTTCATGGAAGACGATTTCGCAGGCATGGTTGACCATATCTTCCAAATCATGCGCATCGGCTGTCACCACGCAATGCAGGCCCCAGACGAGCGACAGCTTGCGCGCAGTATCGACGACCGGCGACAGGGCGATGATCGGTGTGCGCGGACGCTCGCGAGCGGCGCGCAGGCCGGTCGTGCCGGAAGCGGTGTAGGTTACGATGGCCGAAAGCTTCAACGTCTCTGCGATCTGGCGTGCAGCAAGCGAAATCGCGTCGGCACCCGTTGGTTCTGGCGCAGCACGCTGCGCATCGATGATGGTCGAATAGGTCGGTTCCTTTTCAACCTGTTCGGCAATGCGGTTCATGGTGGCAACGGCTTCGACCGGATACTGGCCCGAAGCCGATTCCGCCGAAAGCATGATCGCATCAGCACCTTCAAACACAGCGGTTGCAACGTCGGACACTTCGGCGCGGGTCGGAACCGGAGCTGTAATCATGGATTCCAGCATCTGCGTCGCGACAACCACCGGCTTGCCCGCGCGGCGCGCCTTGCGGGTGATCTGCTTCTGAATGCCGGAACGCTTTCAAGTGGCACTTCAACGCCAAGATCACCGCGCGCAACCATCAATGCGTCCGAAAGCTCGATGATTTCATCGAGACGCGTCACAGCCTGCGGCTTCTCGATCTTCGACATCAGCCCGACCTTGCCGCGCGAAACCTTGCGCACTTCGGCCAAATCTTCCGGACGCTGGATGAAGGAAAGCGCAACCCAGTCGATTTCTTCCTTCAGGACGGCGTCGAGATCCTTGCGATCCTTCTCCGTCAGCGCGCCGACGCCAAGCGTCGTATCAGGCAGGCTGACGCCCTTGCGGTCCGAAATGCGCGTTCCGGAAACCACCTTGCAGCGGATCGACTTGCCGTCGCTCGCCTCGGCGACCAGATGCAGCTTGCCATCGTCGATCAGCAAGCGATGACCCGGTTCGACAGCTTCAAGAATTTCCGGATGCGGAAGATAGACGCGATGTTCATCGCCGGGCGCTTCGTTGTTGTCGAGGGTGAAGGTCTGGCCGGGAACGAGATCGGCCTTACCGTCCTTGAACTTACCAACACGCAGCTTCGGGCCCTGAAGATCGGCCAGAATGCCGATCGGACGGCCCAGTTCCTTTTCCACATTGCGGATGCGCTTGACGAGGGTGCGCATCAGGTCATGGTCGGCATGACTCATATTGATGCGGAACACATCCGCGCCTGCCTCAAACAGCTTGCGGATGACGGCTTCCTCACCCGACGCCGGACCTAGCGTGGCGAGAATCTTGACCTTGCGGTTGCGCTTCATTGACTATTCGTTCCTGTAACGGTGGGATTTGCTGTCGGCGTTTCATCGGTGAGCTGAACCATCCAGCTCGATTGTTCCCCGGTGTCGTATTCACGGAAGCCGTTGCGCTGGAAACCGCGCGCGAAGCAATCCGGACGCCAGTAATACGGAATTCTTTCTCGGCCACGCACATATTGACCTTGCCCTCCCAGCGTCCGCCGCCCTGAGCGTCTTCTGCATAGAGGTAATAATAGCGCGATGTCAGCGGCCCCTCGATGAGGGTTTTGCAGCTTGATCCGTCGATATGCCACCAGCCTTCGGTCACCCAGCCGGTTTTGGCTCTGTAGCCGATGGACACACCAACCGGGTTCTGGGTTGCATTGCATACGCGGAAATCCGCACGAGCCTCTATGGATGTCATGCCCAGCGCAGTCATCAGCACACCGGCAAACAAAACTAGAGATAGTGGAAGTCGCATACGCAGAACCCCTTCAGCCCGCTATCGGTTTTATCGAACAATTTATATTGCACAGGGAAATCCCATCTCGGGCAAATCCCATTTCGGGTCGCTCTCTTTTCGGCAGTTTCGCCTTTGATGTCAACGCAATCCCATTGAGAACAGGTACTCTTCATCAAAGAATGATCGTTGCAATCCGGGCTTTCTCATGACAGACCTGAAACAGCTTCCCGCACAACACAGAAATAATCCCCTTATTTAGCCTCGGATTTCGCTCCATGCCGCTTCAATCCGGATCAAACGCTTCGCCGCCATTCTCACCGGCATACAGTGTCGACGGCGATTTTAGTCTCGGCCTGCTCCTGACCGCCGATCATGCACGGCGTGATGTTCCAGCCGAATATGGCACGCTTGGTTTGCGGACAAGTGAATTCGACCGGCATATCGCTTATGATATTGGCGTCGAGAATCTGACCCGCAAACTTGCAACCCGCCTGAACGCGCCTGCCGTCCTTGGCGGCTTTTCGCGCCTTTTGATCGATCCCAATCGTGGCGAAGACGACCCGACGCTTATCATGCAATTGTCCGATGGGGCGGTCATTTCCGGCAATTACCCAATGTCGGCAGGGGAACGCGAGGAACGGCTTGAACGCTTCTATCGTCCCTATCACGACACGGTCGCGCGAGCGAGCGAATGCGTGGTGGCTGAAAGCGGGGCAGCGCCTTTCATCGTCTCGATCCATTCCTTCACGCCGCGCTGGAAGGAAAAGGCCCGCCCCCCGGCAGATCGGCCTTCTCTGGGACAAGGACGACCGCGCCGTAAAGCCGCTTTTGTCGCTGCTGCGTGAAAACGTCGATCTGACGGTTGGCGACAACGAACCTTATGACGGTGCCCTCAAGAACGATGCCATGTATCGCCACGCGACGGCAAAGGGCTTCGCCCATGTCCTGATCGAGGTACGACAGGACCTGATTGCCGATGACAAAGGAGCAGCTGAATGGGCTGACAGGCTGGCGCCAATGATCGCGCACATCAACACCTTGCCCGGCATTCATGCGGCCCAGCATTTCGGCTCACGTGCTGATCGCAGTGAGTAACAGGCCTGTCAGGAGAGGCTTTACCCGCTATCCACAGGGCTTGACCCGTCAAATCGGGTCGTGCATCGAAAAAGGCTCTTAATTTTGCCTGCGACTCGCGGGAAAAACGGTCCAGACTTTCGATAAGCGGTTTTCGCGCAATGCGTGTCCGCATCATCACAGATTTTGAATTGGAGAACTCCTCGTGAGCGACGACATTACCAGCGAAGCCCAAACCATTGCTGTCGGCCAGTTGCGTGCTTTCATCGAGCGCATCGAGCGCCCGGAAGAAGAAAAAAAAAGACCATCGGTGACGATATCAAGGAAGTTTACGCGGAATTGAAGGGCTCGGGGTTTGACAGCAAGGTCGTGAGGACCATTATTCGTCTGCGTAAAAAGAAGACCATGAACGTCAGGAAGAAGAAGCCATGCTGCAGCTTTATATGGATGCGCTTGGCATGAGCTGATTTCGGCTCTTCCCGGAGCCTTCCTTCTTCCCGAAATCGAAACCCGACGGATCGCCCGCGATTCGTATTCAGAGGAAGGGGATAAGGTCTATGGAGTTCAGGAAGCTCGGACATACCGAACTCAATGTTTCGCCACTTTGCTTCGGTGGCAATGTATTTGGATGGACGGTCGATGAAGCGACGTCTTTTTCGCTTCTCGACCGTTTTGTCGATGCTGGATTCAATTTCATCGACACAGCGGATGCATATTCCGCCCGGGCGCCCGGAAATGTGGGCGGCGAATCCGAAACCATTATCGGCAACTGGCTGAAATCTCGCGGCCTGCGCGACAAAGTCGTCATTGCCACCAAGGTTGGGTCCGAGATGGGGCCTGACGAAAAAGGTCTTTCCCCGGCCTATATCCGCAAAGCGATCGATGCCTCCCTCAAACGGCTGCAGACGGATTATATCGATCTCTATCAATCGCACTGGGACGATCCCGAAACACCGTTCGAAGATGTGCTCGGCACCTATAAAGAGCTGATCGATGCAGGCAAAGTGCGCGCCATCGGTGCGTCCAATCTCACGCCTGAGCGACTGACTGAAGCGCTTGACGTCGCCCGGACCAACAATCTGCCGCGCTATGAAAGCCTGCAGCCGCTTTATAATCTTTATGATCGAGCAGATTTCGAGAATGGGCTGGAGAAAATCTGCCACGAAAACGAGCTTGGCGTTATTTCCTATTATTCGCTCGCAGCAGGGTTCCTGACTGGAAAATACCGTTCTGCTGACGATCTCGGACAAAGCGCGCGCGGCAAATCAGTCGAAAAATATCTGACGGATCGTGGTTCGCGGATCATAGCGGCACTCGATGGCGTGGCGCGCAAATCTCGATGTCACGCCTGCACAGGTCGCAATCGCATGGCTCATCGCGCAGCCATCAGTCACAGCCCCTATTGCCAGCGCCACACGCTCGGCCCAGCTCGGTGAGCTGATCATCGCAGCCGAACTGAAACTCAGCGACGATGAAATCGCCTTGCTGAACAAGGCGAGCGGTTAAATTTTGAAGCATCGAAGGGGATCGCCCTACCCTTCGATTTCCTCTCGCAGCATTTCCAGCTCCAGCCATTCTTCTTCCATGGCCGCATTTTCGGAGCGCTTCTTCTCAAGAAGATCGGCAGTCTTGGCAAAAAGCGCCGGGTCCTTGGCATAAAGCTGCGGATCGGCGAGCTTGTCTTCCAGCACTACGATTTCCTTCGAGAGAGCGTCCATCTTGCCGGGCAGCGTTTCGAGCGCGAATTTCTGCTTGTAAGAAAGCTTGCGCTTTTCCTCACGCTTGGGCTGCGGCGCATCCTCTTCCGACTTCTCGTCACTGCGGACGCCTGAGACCTTGACCGAGCGGCGGCTCAAGGCCTGCTCCTTGCGCTGCGCCATCATGTCGGCATAGCCGCCTGCATATTCGAGCCAGCGCCCGTCACCTTCCGGCGCAATCACCGACGTAACCGTGCGATCCAGAAAATCACGGTCGTGGCTGACCAGAATGACTGTGCGGGAAAACCTGCAACCAGTTCCTGCAGCAGATCGAGCGTTTCCATATCAAGATCGTTGGTAGGCTCATCGAGGATAAGCAGGTTGGCGGGCCGCGCCAAAACACGGGCCAGCATCAACCGCGCACGTTCACCACCGGAAAGCTCCCGAATGGGGGTACGCGCCTGCTCAGGTTGGAACAGAAAGTCCTTCATATAGGACACGACATGCCGCTGCTCGCCGTTGACGACAAGGCTTTCGCCGCGCCCATCCGTCAGATAATGCGCCAATGTCTCATCCAGATTGAGACTTTCGCGCTTCTGGTCCAGTTCGGCCATTTCGAGATTGACGCCAAGCCGCAACGTTCCGGAATCCGGCGCAAGCTTGCCAGTCAGAAGCGACAGAAGCGTGGTCTTTCCGGCACCGTTGGGTCCAACGAGACCGATACGGTCACCGCGCTGCACACGGATCGAAAAATCCTTGACCAGAACACGCTCGCCATAGGCCTTGCTCAACCCCTTGGCTTCGATCACCAGCTTGCCGGATTCCTTGGTATCGCTTGCCGCCAGTACCGCTGTCCCTTGTGCCTTGCGATGATTGCGAAAATCGGCACGCATGGAATGCAGTTCGCCGAGACGGCGCATATTACGCTTGCGCCGGGCGGTGACCCCGTAGCGCAGCCAGTGCTCCTCGCGCGCAATCTGCCGCCCCAGCTTGTGATGGTCGCGCTCTTCCTCTTCCAGCACCTTGTCGCGCCATTCCTCGAAATGACCAAAGCCTTGCTCGAGACGACGCGTAAGACCGCGATCCAGCCAGACCGTCGCCCGGCTGACATTTTCCAGAAAGCGGCGGTCATGCGAGATCAGCACAATGGCCGAGCGAATCTGGCGCAGTTCGCTTTCCAACCATTCGATGGTGGTCAGATCCAGATGGTTGGTCGGCTCGTCCAGCAGCAGAACGTCGGGCTGCGGTGCAATCACCCGCGCCGGGGCGGCACGTCGCGCCTCCCCACCGGATAGATGATCCGGCTTTTCGTCGCCGGTCAGTCCGAGATGTTCGAGAAGATAAGTGACACGATGCGGGTCATCGGCTGGTCCGAGCCCCGCTTCCACATAGGCGCGAACATTGGCAAAGCCATCCATATCCGGCACCTGCGGGAGATAGCGGACGGTTGCACCCGGATGTTTGAAAACCTCACCCGACGTTGCTTCCACCATACCGGCGGCGATCTTGAGCAGCGTGGATTTACCCGAACCATTGCGTCCGACCAGCGCGATGCGATCGCCTTCGCTTACCGAAAGGCTGGCATCTTCCAGAAGCGGCGTGCCTCCGAAGGTGAGCTTGATCTCGTCGAGGCGAAGGAGCGGTGGTGCCATGGTTCTCTTCGATAAACAGGGTTAAAAATTCCGCCCTGCTTGTCCGCGACAAAAGCCGTTCTGTCAAATGGTACGGCACGAAAAGACCCGTGAAAAACAAACAGGCCGGGTTTCCCCGACCTGTCAGCAAACTTATTTATCCAGCTATTGCTGGCCCAGTCATTACTGGCCCAGTGTTACTGGCAAGGCGCTTCGTAGACGCGGCCATAAGGATCGCGGTAACGGCAGTACTGCGTGCCATTGCGCGTCTGGGCTGCACCAAGGAGCGTACCGGCAACGCCGCCGATAGCAGCACCGGCAAGAGCGCCACGGCCATTGCCGCCAATTGCACCACCGGCGAGTGCGCCGAGTGCTGCGCCACCAACGCCGTACCCGGCCGTGCGCTGTTCATTCGTCGTGCATGCAGCCGTCGAGAACGCGAGCACGCCAGCAACAGCAATCATCGTAAGACGTGACTTCATTGAAACATCTCCTACAAGAGTTGAACTAATCACCGACTTTGCGTCCCCAATTTCGGCGTAAAGCAGATGACACCCGCTTGGCCCATTTACAATACGTTTCGCCTGCCAGCGTCAAGCTCTTTCGATTGATAAGGTTATCGGCCCCAGAGCGGTGTTTCCTCCATCGCCAAGTTGGCTATAAGTATCGCCAATCCAGAACTCGCAGTAACGCGAAGTGTTCCACGAACTACATTGGAAACTGTCCATGAAGAGCCGAATGGCAGTGTCACATTATCTAACGGCCACTCCGCATTCGTGATCGAAAGGCCTTCGATAGTGCTGAAATTAATCACACTGAACGGCGTCCCGTCCGGAAAATCATAAACATAATCTCCGGGCGGCAAAGGCCGGGCCTCCTCGGAACCGCTGGACAACAGCACGTTCCGCCCTTTTGCAGCCTGCGCTGTCGCCATGGTCAGATGCAGAAGCGTGTGATCAGTGCGCTGACCGCCGAAGGCTCCGCAAAGGATCACCCGATCCGCACCCCGCATAAAGGCCTCCTCGAAGGCCAGTTCCCCGTCCGTCATGTCCTTGGCAGCAGGGAACCTCTTTTGCGGCACGTGTCCATATTGCACGCGAAGCTCAGCAGAAGCCGAATCGAAATCGCCAAGCCAAAGTTCCGGTTCGACACCAAGAGCAGCGGCGTGCCTGATCCCGCTATCGGCAGCGAGAATACGCGCACCTGCAATTTGGTGTTTCAAGCGATCGGTCACGACCAGATCACCGCCAAGGAGAATGACGAATGTGCTCATAAGCCGCTCATAACACGGGCAAATCCATGCCGGAAGCCTGCATTCGCCGCCATTGCACTCCCTTGCCCTTCCCGTTGCGAAAGATTATTCTCGCAACCGCTCTAACGGGGTGCCGTCTGCTTTCGCGGATGGCTGAGAGGCCCAAAAGCATTTCCAGCAAAAGTGTGAAACGGTTTTGCGTCCGGAAATGCTTAAAAAAACGGCCAACCCGCTGAACCTGATCCGGTTTGCACCGGCGGAGGGATTAGATGCTCCATAAACGGCGCTCAATCCTCTTGTTGTAAAAAAGAAAGGAAGTGCCGTGATGCGGCTTTTTATCTTTGCTGGCCTTTTCATTCTCCACAGCCCTCGCTTTCACGCCTTCTGCGCAGGCGAAGGACAAGCTCACTGTTTATACCTATGACAGTTTCGTTTCCGAATGGGGCCGGGCCCGAAGATCAAGGAAAACTTCGAGAAGGAATGCGATTGCGAAGTGGACTGGATCGCTTCGGCCGACGGTGTCGCCCTGCTCAACCGCCTGAAGCTTGAAGGTGGCAATACCAAAGCCGATATCGTCCTCGGTCTCGATACCAATCTGACGACCGAAGCACGCGCCACCGGCTTTTTGCTCCAAGCGGCATCGACCAAAGCAATGTGAGCGTTCCGGGCGGGTTCAAGGACGATATCTTCGTTCCCTATGATTATGGCTACTTCGCCGTGGTATACGATTCGGAAAAATTGCCCAATCCGCCCAAGAGCCTGAAAGAACTGGTGGAAGGCGATGCTTCCCAGAAGATCGTGCTGCAAGACCCGCGCACGTCGACACCGGGGCTGGGCATGTTGCTCTGGATGAAATCGGTTTATGGCGACGAAGCGGAAGCAGCCCGGCAGAAACTTCAGAAGCGCGTTCTCACCGTCACGCCCGGCTGGTCGGAAGCCTATGGTCTTTTCACCAAGGGGAAGCGCCGATGGTGCTGTCCTATACAACGTCTCCCGCCTATCACATGATTGCGGAAAAGACGGAGCGCTATAAGGCTCTGGCCTATCCGGAAGGTAATTATCTCCAGATCGAGCTGGCCGCCCAGACCACCACTGGCGCGAAAAATCCACTGGCGCAAAAGTTCCCGGCTTTCATGACCAGCCCCGGCTTCCGGGATGTTATTCCTGAAACCAACTGGATGTATCCAGCGGGCAAGACATCCACCCCGCTTCCAGCCGCTTTCGACGCGATGCCGAAGCTGGAAAAGACTCTTCTCCTGCCTTCCGACGAAGTAGCCAAGAACCGGAAGTCATGGGTCGATGAATGGCTGGCGGCAACCAGTAAATGACGACATTCCCGGCACAGCGCCGCTCGAAAGACGCACCTGCCGCCAGACCGGCTGCGGGTGTACTGGCGCTTGTCTTTCTGGTCGTGCTTGCCGGTGGTGCTCTTGTCGCACTGGCATTCGAAGCGGGCCGCGGTGGTTTTGACGCCGCGGCCAATTTCGACACCTATCTGTGGCGGGTTGCGCGCTTCACGATCCTGCAGGCGATCGCTTCAAGCCTGCTTTCCGTGCTGTTTGCGGTTCCGGTCGCCCGTGCACTTTATGCCGAAGCGAGCTTTGCGGGGCGCGGGCTTATTCTGCGCCTGTTTGCCCTGCCGCTTGCTCTGCCTGCACTCGTCGCAGTGCTCGGCGTCACCAGCATCTATGGTCGCAACGGGTTCATTGCGCATCTGTCAGAAGCCGCAGGCCATCCGTTCCAACCGGACATTTACGGTATTACGGGCATATTGATCGCCCATGTTTTCTTCAACATGCCGCTCGCTGTCCGTCTCATTCTTGCAGGCTACGACTCGATACCAACCGATTACTGGAAGCTATCCGCGCAGCTTGGCATGGGCAATGGAGCACGCTTGCGGCTTATTGAATGGCCCGTAATCCGGCGCAATCTGCCGGGCATGATCGGCCTCCTGTTCATGCTCTGCGTGACGAGTTTCACAACTGTGCTGACGCTGGGCGGCGGACCGCGTGCCACCACGCTGGAAGTCGCTATCTATCAAAGCTTGCATTTCGATTTTTGATCCGGGTCGCGCGGTCGCCCTCACCTTCACGCAGCTTGCATTGACGTTGCTGGTCCTTCTGGCCCTGCGGATGACCGGTAGTCCGTCTGAAGAAGGCTTCACCCACGCGGCGACACCGCGACGCTACGGCAAGGCGTCAACGGCTGAACGTGTTGCGAACGTCATCGTCATTGGCATAGGTTTCCTTTATGTCGCACTGCCGATTGCCGGCGTTGTCATCTCCGGCCTCGCCGCAGATCTTGCGCGACTTCTGACCGAGAAAACAGTCTGGCGCGCCATTGGCACCAGTCTGGTCCTCGGTTTTTCTGCAGCATCGCTCTCGGTCATTCTGTCACTTGCGCTTGTGTCGGCACGTGAAGCGATAAAAAAACGCAAGGTCGCCAGTATTTTCGATACGGGTGCCAGCCTGATCCTCGTCATGCCGCCTATCGTCATCGGTGCCGGCTGGTTCATCCTGCTTCGTCATTTCACCGATCCGTTCGCGATGGCACCGTTTATGGTCGTCACCGTCAATGCGGCCATGGCCATGCCCTTTGCCGTGCGTCTTCTACGCCCCGCATGGGATACGGCAGCAAGCCGCCACAACCGGCTTTGCGCACAGTTGGGCATTCGCGGCATCAGCCGTTTCCGGCTCATCGACTGGCCTTCGATCCGCAAGCCTTTCGGCATGGCCTTCGCCTTTGCCATGGCACTTTCCTTGGCGATCTCGGCACGATTGCCCTGTTTGGCAGTGACGCGCTTTTGACGCTGCCCTATCTCCTCTTGCAGCGCATGGGCAGCTATCGCACATTCGACGCGGCAGGTCTGGCGCTTATTCTCGGGCTGCTTTTGCCTCGTATTGATGATGATCGCGGATCGCGCATCCCGAAAGGAAACGCCTTCTCTATGAATGCCCGGATGAACCCCCTTGCCGAAATTCGCCTTGATGACGTTCGTTTCAGCTATGGTGAAACCGCCATGCATTTCGATGCGACGATAGAGGGCGGTGTTATTGCTGCAATTGTCGGACCAAGCGGTTCGGGCAAGTCGACACTTCTCAACCTGATTGCCGGTTTCGAATTTCCGCAATCCGGTCGCATCTTCATCGGCGATAAAGACGTCAGTGAACTTTCGCCAGCGGATCGACCAGTTTCAATGGTGTTTCAGGAAAACAACCTGTTTGCCCATCTGACCGTCGAACAGAATGTCGGCCTCGGACGTTCACCGAACCTGAAGCTCTCCGCGCAAGACCACACCGATATTGCGGAGGCTTTGTCGCGTGTCGGGCTCGCAGGCAAAGAACAGCGCAAGCCGGAAGCGCTTTCCGGTGGCGAACGCCAGCGCGTGGCGATTGCCCGGGCTCTTATACGCCAGCGCCCGGTTCTGCTCCTCGACGAAGCCTTTGCCTCGCTTGGCCCGGCGCTGCGACACCAGATGCTGGATCTGGTCAGGGAGCTTCAACTTGAAACTCGTATGACGGTGCTGATGGTGACCCATACGCCTGAAGATGCGCTCTATCTCGACGCGGTGTTGCTTTTTCTCGACAATGGCCGGATTTCCGCAATAGGCCCCGCCACTGAACTACTCTCTTCGACTGGACCGGAAGCATTGCAGCACTATATCGGCGAAAAGCGGAATTCGACGCTAAACCTCAAATAGAGTTACGGTTGCGGACATATTTTGTTCGCAATCTGCCGGAAGAACCGGCTACAGCTTTCTTATAGTGCCCATGTACGGCTTGTACGCTTTCTGGTCTGTGGCTAGATTTGGCCCCGGATCAAGCAATCTGATTCAGAAGCGAGGATAAAATACTGTTCCGTCAATCGACCCGTTCCCGGGCCTTCCTGTGTCTACCCATATCCCTGCCAGAATGGACGCAGCACAATTGGCGGAAACCAGCCATCGGTCTTGGCTTGCTTGCGGTCGCCCTGATTTCCGGTTGCCAGTCGATCAATTCCAGCAAGGATCTTGGACTGCAGCCTTCCGACAATCCCGTGACGGTCGACAATGTGACGCGCAATGACCGGCTGGCGCAGCTCGGTGCGCAACAACATCCGCGCATTCTCGCGACCTATGGCGGCGAGTACAAGGACCAGAGGCTTGAACGTATGGTGGCCAAGATCGTCGGCAAGCTGACGACGGTTACCGACAAGCCGGACCAGACCTATCGCATCACCATTCTCGATAGTCCCAATATCAATGCCTTCGCATTGCCGGGCGGCTATCTCTACGTTACACGCGGCCTGCTTGCACTCGCCAACGACTCTTCCGAAGTCGCAGCCGTGATTGCCCACGAAATGGGCCATGTCATCGCCAATCACGGCATTCTGCGGCAGGAGAAGGAGGCGGAGACGGCCATCGCCGGGCGCGTCGCCAGCGAAGTCCTGCATAATGAATCTGCCAGCCGCGAAGAAGCGTTGCGCGGCAAGCTGCGGCTTGCCCAGTTCTCGCGTAATCAGGAACTGCAGGCGGATGCCATCGGTATCAAGATGATCGGCGAAGCCGGTTACGATCCGTTCGCTTCGGCGCGTTTCCTGCAATCGATGGAAGCCTATCAGGGCTTTCGTTCGGTTTCGGGCGCGACCGATGCCAGCCTCGACTTTCTCGCAAGCCATCCGGCAACGCCGCAGCGCATCCAGCTTGCGCTTGGTCATGCACGCCGCATCGGCGCACCCGGCGTCGGCACAACCGATCGCGATTCCTTCCTCAACGGAATTGATGGCCTTCTCTACGGCGACTCGCCCAATGAAGGTTATGTCCGCGAACAGACCTTCATCCATCCGAAGCTCGGTGTCACTTTCCGCGCACCAGATGGCTTCACCATCGACAATTCGGCCAATGCGGTCATGGCAAGCGGCCCCGGCGAAGTTGCCATTCGTTTCGATGGCGCATCTCTTCCGGCGGGATCAAACCTTGCCGACTATATCCGCTCGGGCTGGGTAACCGGTCTCGACGACAGTTCGATCCAGACCACCACCATCAACGGTTTGCCCGCCGCAACTGCGCGCGCCAGCGCCGACCGGTGGCAGTTCGACATTGTGGTCATCGGTGCAAACAACAAGGTCTATCGCTTCCTGACAGCAGCACCGAAAGGCAGCAACGCCCTTCTGCCTGCTTCGCAGATGGTCACGCAGTCCTTCCGCTTGCTGTCGCCTGCCGAACAGAACGCCATCAAGCCGCTGCGCATCCGCGTCGTGACGGTGAAGCCGGGCGACACGCTGGCGAGCCTGTCGGCACGCATGCAGGGCACCACCCGCAAATTGGAACTGTTCCGCCTTCTCAATGCCATGTCGGCAGGGGCGACGGTTTCGGTCGGTGACCGCGTGAAGCTGATCAGCGAGTAGGTCGTGATGACGGAAACACGCATCCACTCTGTCCTTGCCGGAAAAATCGTTCCTCTCGGACCGCGTAGCGTTCCAAGCGGCATCGACAAGCATCCGGTTACCGGCAAAGTCCGTGTGACTTTCGAGGGGCTGGACTGCGATGCGCAGGGCGACCGGAAAGTGCATGGTGGACCGGAAAAAGCGCTCCATCATTATCCGCACGATCATTATGCGGTCTGGCGCGAAGAAATCGGCGAAAACCCGCGTCTGAGCGCGCGTGGTGCTTTCGGCGAAAACATCTCCACATCGGGTCTGAACGAGCACAATGTCGCCGTGGGCGACAGGTTCCGGCTCGGCAGCGCACTTGTCGAGGTTTCACAGGGCCGCCAGCCCTGCTGGAAACTGAACGAACGCTTTGCAACCGCCGACATGGCCGTGCGCGTGCAGAAGACGGGGCGAACAGGCTGGTATTATCGTGTTCTGGAAGAAGGCAATGTTGAAGCTGGCGATTCGATGATCCTCGTCGACCGCCTTTCACCAAACTGGACACTGCATCGTGTCTGGCACCTGCTATATGTCGACACGCTGAACTATGATGAACTGTCCGTGATGGCGGAGCTTCCGCACCTCGCCGACAGCTGGAAACGCTATGCCGTGCGCCGCCTCGAAAATCGCAAGGTCGAGGACTGGTCGTCGCGCCTTGAAGGCAAGGCCACCGAACCACAAAAGTAAGGAGCCGTTCGGCCCCTCTACTTGTGTTGCCCTGATTGTAACGGCTTATGCCTGATAGGCAGCCAGTTCGTGCTGGCTCAACAAGGCAATCTTCAGCTTCTCCATCGCACGGCTTTCGATCTGCCGCACCCGCTCCTTGGAAATACCAAGCTTTTCGCCCAGCGCTTCGAGCGTCACGCCGTCATCATCAAGGCGACGCTCGCGGATGATGTGCAGCTCGCGCTCATTCAGCGTATCGAGCGCTACATTGAGCCATTGATTGCGACGTTCCATATCGATGGAGCTTTCAGCGACCTCATCCTGCAAGGGATGGTCGTCAACCAGAAAATCCATGCGGCGGGCTGCGCCCGATTCCTCGTTGTTCACTGGTGCCGACAAGGAGCTATCCGGCCCCGAAAAGACGGCTGTCCATGATCTCGACATCGCTTGTCGAAACGCCCAGCTGATCGGAAATTTCGCGATACATCTCGGCCTTGGTCATATTGTCGTCGGACTGAGCCAGTTTTGAACGAAGCCGTCGCAGATTGAAGAACAGCGCCTTTTGCGCCGAACTTGTTCCGCCGCGCACGATGGACCAGTTGCGCAAAATATAATCCTGCATAGACGCACGAATCCACCACGATGCATAGGTCGAGAAGCGCACTTCCCGTTCGGGGTCAAAACGGGCAGCAGCTTCAAGAAGGCCGACATAGCCTTCCCGGATGAGATCGTTCATCGGCAGTTTGAATTTGCGGAAGCGCCCGGCCATGGAAATGACCAGTCGCATATGTGCCGATGTTATGCGGTGAAGTGCTTCCTGATCTTTCAGTTCCTTCCAGCGAATAGCGAGGGCTCGCTCCTCTTCGCGCTCCAGATAGGGAGCCGACATTGCGCTGCGGATCATGGACTGGGAAGAGGCTGCTGTCGCTGGGAGGCTACGCGCAACCATAGGCATGCGATTGGCTGGAACTGCGGAAGAACTGCTCATGGATGACTGCTTCATCTGGTTCTCCTGTTCTGAACTCACGCCCATCGGGCGTTCAGTGGAAGGATATGCCAGTCCCACAAAGACTCATTGGACGAACTTGCGAATTCGCCCAAAACTCCCCGCCGGGCCCATTCTTTAGCCAAAGTAGTTACGCCGCAAAACAAACCCGTTTACGAACTGGTGTCTGGGAGAACGCGTCAGCTGCGATCAGGTTCCCATCAAGCAAGGATAAATCTCTGACAATGCAGGAAGATGACTAGGAAGGTTAATGACCGGCTGCAAAATTCAATAGAATTTTAACCAAGTGGCCCACTCAAAAAGCGGGCCACTTGTCAGAGTGCGTTTAGATCTGCGTCAGTCCTCCGTCGACGACAAGGTCTGTTCCCGTCGAGAAGCTGCTTTCGTCCGATGCAAGGAAAAGGGCTGCAGATGCCAGCTCTTCCGGGCGTCCCAGACGTCCCAGCGGCACATAAGCGGCACTGTTCGTGCGATACGCCGCTGCTTCCTCCGGTGTTGTGACCTGCGACTCAATAATGGGAGTGTCTATCGGCCCGGGGCTTAGCGTGTTCACCCTTATCTTGTTTGCAAGTAGTTCCGCCGCCGCCGAACGCGCGAGAGATCGCACCGCCGCCTTCGTAGCATTATAGACGCTGTAGCCCGGCGTTCCCTTGCTTGTCATACATGTAGAAAGAAGAATGATCGCACCGCCGTCACGCATCACGGGAAGAGCTCCCCGGACGGTGAAGTATGTACCTTTCACATTGATATCGAACATCTTGTCGAAGTGATCTTCCGAAGCATCGCGGATCGAACTCAATTCCACAACGCCGGCATTGGCGACAAGAATATCGAGACCACCCTCCTCATTCTGGACTGTTTCAAATAGCCGATCCAAGCTACCCAGATCGGATATGTCGGCCTGAATTGCCGTCGCACCTCGTCCCAGCTTATTTACGGCGGCTTCAAGTTCCGCCTTGCGACGACCAGCAATATAGACAGTCGCACCTTCCTTGATAAAGCGCTGTGCGATGGCAAATCCAATACCGCTGGAACCACCTGTGACAACGGCGACTTTGGAAACGAGCTTACCCATGAAATCCTCGCTTGGGTTCGTTGAACGACAGGAGCCGCAGGTCCATGAGCGATATTGCGCATACCCTGCCTGACAGCTAGATATGACGAACCCGTGGAGGTTTAAACTGAAGATCAACGCACAACCCTCGTGAGAAAACGCACCATGGATCACTGGAATGAGGTTCGCATGTTTCTCGCGGTCGCTCAGGGCGGCACGGTTCGCGCTGCAGCAGATGCGTTAGACGTCAATCATGCCACGATCATACGTGGTATCAGTCGGCTGGAAGAAACACTGGAAACAAAACTGTTCGACAGGCTGGCATCCGGATACCGGCTTACGGATGCGGGAAGCGACATTGTTGAACTCGCAGGACAGATGGCGACAGCCTCATCCCAGATCGAGGCTCGGATTTTTGGGCGCGATCAGCGTGTCTCCGGGCCTCTGAGGTTCACGCTCCCGATTTCAATGGCGACTGACCTGCTGATGCCATCCCTCGCAGATTTCAAGGCCGCCTATCCAGACATTGGGCTGGAAATCCCGGGCTCGACGTCAATGATTAATCTCGTCAACCGCGAAGCTGATGTCGCTTTGCGTGTGGTCATTGGCGGGAAGACGCCACCCGACAATTTATACGGAACAAGACTCTGCCAATTCCATATGGCGTTCTACATTCATCGAAATCTGATGACACAACCGTCACCAGCTTCCGCAACCTAGTTGCTGGGACCAAACGAAAATGTTCCATCAGATTGGGAGTCAGCGACCGGGATTAAAATGGCTGCAAATCCGGTCCGCTTTGCGGAGATAGGATCACAGTTTCAAGCAACGCGGGCTGGGATGGGCATCTCGTTTCTCCCATGCTTTCTTGGCGATAGCGAACCGAAACTCATCCGCGTACCCGGAACTGCCAGTTCCTGTGTAGGCGATATCTGGCTACTGACCCATAGCGATACCCGACAAACAAGGCGCGCCCGCCTGCTATGCGATCACGTGCGAAGGGGCAATACAGGGATTTGTGGGTCTATTGAATGGCCAAGCGATATCTTAGAGCGTTTCACCTTTTAACGGAACCATATCCGGCGTTTTCCAAATAGTTTTGGCATTCGGCGGGCTGGATGGTTTCGACCAGCCTGCCGATATGACGCCATGTGTCTTCGATGGTGCGCTTTTGTGCATTTCTCATCCAATGCTTGATCTTGGAAAAGGCTTGTTCGATCGGATTGAGGTCCGGCGAATAGGGTGGCAGGAACCAGAGCCGCGCGCCAGCGGCTTTGATCAATTGACGGATGGTTGCCGACTTATGGCTGCCGAGATTGTCCATGACGACAATGTCGCCCGGCTTGAGCACCGGGACCAACTGCTGCTCGACATAGGCGCGGAAACACTGGCCGTTCATCGGTCCGTCGAAGACACAGGGTGCTGTAAGCTGATCGTTTCTCAAAGCGCCCGGGAATGTCAGCGTGCGCCAGTGGCCATGCGGTGCAAATGCCCGCAGTCGCTTGCCTTTTGGACCCCAGCCTCTGATCGGCGACATGTTGGTCTTGATCCGGGTCTCATCAATGAAGACCAGCCGTTCGGGATCAAGGTGATTTTGCAGGGTCTTCCAGCGCTGTCTTTTGCGAGCGACGTCGGCACGAGCTTGCTCAAGGGCGAATAGTGTTTTTTTTTGAAGCGCAGCCCTTCACTGCGAATGAATTCCCAGATCGTATTGTGCGAGACGGAAATACCCCGCTCGGTCAACGCCGCCTTCAGGCCATGGAGTGTCAGGTGTGGGTTCTCGGCGAGCCGTTGCACAATGATATCACGATGCGGTTCGAGTATCCGCTTGCGGTGGCCGCCCATCTTGCCGGGATGAACCGATCCGGTCGCACGATGGCGCTGGGACCATTTTACGACTGAAGATGCGGCAATTTCAAACCGCGTCGCCACTGAACGAACGCTTTCGCCACTCAGCACGGCGGCAATAACGCGCTCTCGAAGATCATTCGATATCGGTGCGGTCATCCAACGCTGGCCTCCATCCAGCCAGCATCAGTGAATCAGAACAAAACTGATTTGGGAAGCGCATTCGATTCAGAGAAAAACGGAAACGCTCTAGCAGGTCAGACACCGACATCCCCAGACATACAAGGGCAAACAACTCATGAGCGCTGAGCCAACAGATCGAGCAAATCGGTCAGTCGCTCGACGCAATGCATTTTGAAGCAATCTGCTTTCCATCACACGGAGAATGACGCAGGCGAACTCTTCTCAATGGAGAAAAAAGCCCGGCTATAGCCGGGCCTTTTGAAAGAAAGAGAAGTAAAGCTGCTTATGCCGCTTCAACTTCATCGTCATCGAGGTCCGCTTCAGCGTCGGCTTTGCCGCGCTTCGGTCCCTTGGCGAGATCGCTTCGATCAGACGAACAGCTTCGGTTTCCGAAAGCTTGTTCACGGCAGCGATTTCGCGCGCCATACGATCAAGGGCAGCTTCATAAAGCTGGCGTTCCGAATAAGACTGTTCCGGCTGGTTCTCAGCGCGGAAAAGATCGCGAACGACTTCCGAGATCGAGATCAGATCGCCGGAATTGATCTTTGCATCATATTCGGGCGCGGCGCGACCACATGGTACGCTTCACACGTGCGCGGCCCTGTACGACCTTGAGTGCACGTTCAACATAGTCGGTCTCCGACAGCTTGCGCATACCGATGGAAGCGGCTTTGGCAACCGGCACCTTCAGGCGCATCTTGTCTTTTTCGAAATCGATTACGAAAAGCTCGAGCTTGTGGCCTGCCACTTCCTGCTCTTCGATAGTGACGATCTGACCAACGCCATGAGCCGGATACACGATGGCCTCACCGGCCTTGAAACCGCCACGCGCTACTGGAGACTTTTTCTGCTGGGATGACATACGCTTCATTACTCCCTGTTGTGCCCGGCGCGACCCGCCGGTTGACACATGATGTTCGACCGCGCTCCGGAGAAATGAAGCACGGAAGTTGTTTGTCGGCTTGGAACTGAAAACGTATCTGACGGCAAATCTAGCCGACCGGGTGTACGGTGAGGGGACGACGCCAAATCGCAATCATCTTCCCCGGTGCCATCAGCCCGGTACTAAAGATCAGCCCTTTCAGAGATTAACGCATAGCGCCACGAATTGACGTCCAGTCACCGAAATTATTGGAGCAACCTAACACAATTTCGCGAAAGAATCAACAAATTGCCAAATATGTCGTATCTGGCAATGCAACACGCCTAAAATATGGGCGCTTTCCCGTGATTTCATTCGTCTTTTGCCGATGCATTGCAGAAAAAGCAAGTGATAAATCCTGCATTCCTGTAATGTCGGACAACCCGGCAGTCTTGCCGGGCTGAACCTACATGTTCCTGGAGCGCAAAGTCTTCCGGAACGAAGACATACTTACACAATACCGTCCAGCTCGCAACAGCCCGCAAGCAGTACCTGCAATGCTGGCCGGGTATTAGTCACCGCTACGGGCTCGGCGGAGAAATACTTCTCCAACTTGCCAGCCACGCCGTCCATTTCCTTGGCTTCCGGCAAGGCATCCTTCTTCGCGGTAATATTGGGCCATTTTGCCGCATATTCCGTATTCAATTCCAACCACTTGTCGAGGCCCGGCTCGGTGTCGGGGCTGATCGCCTCGGCAGGGCATTCCGGTTCACATACGCCACAGTCGATGCACTCGTCGGGATTGATGACGAGCATGTTTTCGCCTTCGTAGAAGCAATCGACCGGACAGACCTCGACGCAGTCCGTATATTTGCAGCGAATGCAATTATCGGTCACGACATACGTCATCGTCGAACTCCTGTTGCCGCCCGAATTCCAGAACAGGCGGCTTATCTATCCTACAGCTTTGCGCCGATACTCCGGCAAGCCGACAATCGGCTCGGGGCTTTGGAATATCTCGCCACGAAGTCACTGTGCACGGAAATGGTTGCGGGTCTCAGCCCATGCCCTTTTATGACAATGCGTGAGGTAACGATTTTATCCTGCCGTGACAAGGGTACAAACGCCGCAATGTCACGAAGTAACGCACATCTGAAACAGCATTTCGTTTGACGGCTTTTGCTTGGAAAACGCTTTCGCCAGAACGGTTTGATGCGCAATTTCCATCACCGCCGTAACGAGCCTGCGGCAACGCGTCCGTGTCAGCTTCCGCGTAAACGATCCGTCTCGCGACGTTCTTTCTTGGTCGGGCGCCCGGCTCCGCTTTCGCGCTGCGGCGCTACGGCCTCCGACGATATCGTAGAAGTGGATGCAGGTGGGGGCGTAAGATCTTCATAAAGCAGTTGGGCTTCGGGCGCCGGACCACGACGCTCTCCCGGAGCGAGTATCTTGTAAACGAGGATACGCCGGTCAAGCGTAATGGTCAGCACATCGCCAACCTTCACCTGATGAGCCGCCTGCTCGATCTTGTCACGGTTGACCCGGACCTTACCGCCGACGGCGAGTTTCGCCGCCAGCGATCTTGATTTGACCACGCGCGCGAAGAACAGCCACTTGTCGATTCGCTGTCTTGCGCCCGTTTCTGCAATCATCTTACTTCTTCATCTGCTCTTTCAGAGCAAGAAGCTTGGCGAAAGGCGAATCGGGATCGATGCGTGCAGGACGTTCCTGCTCCACACGTTTACCGCCCTGATGACCGTGTTCACGCTTCGGCTGACGCTGATTGCCACCACGGAAGTCACCCTTGGAGCCTTCGCGCTTGCCTTCGCCGTCATGACGCTTTTGCTTGTCGAAGCGCTTGCCACCGCGATCATTACGCGCCTGCTGGTCTGCACCACCTTCAGATTTGCGTGCTTCACCGCCCTGATCACGGTTCTGATGACCGCGATTCTGGTTGCCGCGATTTTGACGCTGACGGTTCTGGTCCTGATTGCGGTTGCGGCCTTCGAAACGACCCTGACGCCACAGAAGAACAGGCTTTGGCTCTTCAGCCGCCGCTTCTGCGGTTTCGCCTGCCGGTGCGGCTTCTGCAGCCACAGGAGCTTCTTCTTCCGCTTTGGCTTTGGCTTCAGTTTCCGTCTCGGCGACAACAACCGGTGCTGGCACAGGTTCAGCCGCTGGCACAGCAGGTTTCTCAGCCTCTGCGACCGGCGAAGCGCCAATTTCCTTGACTGCAGCTTCAGCCGCGAAAGCATCCAGTTCTGCAAGCTTCGCCGTGACCGCAGCGGCTTCCATAGCCTCGTGACGATAGCCGAGGCTCTTCAGGATTTCTTCCATGTCGTCGGTCGTCGCACCGAGAATCGACATCATGGCAGGCGTGACGATGAAACGTCCGCCGTCATAAGCGCCATCCGGACGCACACCGGAACCCGGACGCCGGGCAAGCGCCGGGCGAATGAGATCGGCAAGACGTTCCAGAATATCGATGCGCACAGCGCGACGGCCCAGCACACGATAGCCTGCCAGACGGTAGAACATCGGATCGAAAGCCGGATCGACCACGACCGACGTGCGACCAGCGGCCAACACATTCACGACATCGCCATAACCGGCACGTTCGCGGCCATCATTTTTGAGCGCCCAGAGCAGCGTGATGAGGCCAGCCGGAGCGGGCTTCAGCAGCATGGGCATGAAGACGTGATAGGCACCGAAACGCACGCCGAGACGACGGAGCGCCGCACGCGAATCCTGATCGAGTCCGCGCACTTCCTCTGCCACATCGCGGCGCGGGAGAATGCCGAGATTCTCGACAATCTGGAAAGCAAGACCGCGTGTCATGCCGGTCAGGGCATCAGCGGCAGCCAGATCGGTGAGCGGCTTCAGAATGGTTTCGATATGATGAGCGACGAAACGTTCAATACGCGCGGCAACCTTGTCACGCGCCGCTCCGGTAAGCTGTTCGTCGGCCGGGATCACCGCGCGCGGCTTCAGCAGGTCATCGCCCGCAACCAGCGTTGCGACCGTTGCACCAACCCAGCGCATAACGCCGTCCGAGCCCAGCGCGAAATCGCCATTCGGCGCGGCAGCAAAGCGCTCCGCGCGACGTTCGAACTCGGCGGCCAGCGCCTTTTGTGCAGCCGACTTCACCGCCTTGGCATCCGGCCCCTCGGCCTGAACGTCAGCGGTAAAACGGAATCCTTCCAGTTGCCCGACATTGTGGCCTTCGACAATCACGTCTCCGGCCGGGCTGATTTCTGCTTCAAGCATGGCATTCTCTCTCAGGCGCCTCATAAGCACGCTTGTCCTGCGGTCTACAAAGCGTTTCGTCAACCTTTCATGCAGCGCGTCGGACAATCTGTCCTCAATTTCGCGCGTCTTTTCCTGCCAGTGTGTCGGATCGGCAAGCCATCCCGGCCTGTGCGACACAAAAGTCCAGGTTCGAATTTGCGCCACTCGATGCGACAGGGTGTCAATTTCCCCTCTGTGCTATCGGCGCGGCGCACCTGTTCGCTCATATAATCTTCATCGACGCTCCCTCGGCGGACAAGATCCCGGTAGATGGTTGCAATGATATCGGCATGCTGCGCCGGCGCGATCTTGCGATAATCGGGCAGCGCGCAGGCGTCCCACAAAAGCTCGATGCGTGCCGGTGTCTTGGCGAGCCGCACAATCTCTTCGTCTTTCGACAAATTTTCAAGCGCTTGTTGATCAACGGCAGGCAAAGCCTTGGCCAATCCTTCAATCGGTGCGGGCGTTTCCAGAGAATACCGCAGAGAATCGAGCGATGAAAAGTCGAAACGGGCCGTGCGCCACTGCAGAACTTTCACCGGATCGAAATTATGCGCTTCCACCCGTTCGACCAGTTCTTCGTCGAATGGATGCACCTGCCCGGTCACACCGAATGTGCCGTCACGCAGATGACGTCCAGCGCGCCCGGCGATCTGCCCAACTTCGGCAGGCGTCAGATCGCGGAACTGATAACCGTCGAATTTGCGGTTCTGCGCAAAGGCGACATGGTCAACATCCAGATTGAGCCCCATGCCGATGGCATCGGTCGCCACCAGAAAATCGACGTCACCCGACTGGTAAAGCTCTACCTGCGCATTGCGCGTGCGCGGACTGAGCGCGCCCATGACCACCGCAGCGCCACCGCGCTGGCGGCGGATCAGTTCAGCAATCGCATAAACCTCGTCGGCAGAAAAGGCGACAATGGCGGAACGGTTCGGCAGGCGGGTAATCTTCTTGGCCCCTGCATAGGCCAGATGCGACAGGCGCGGACGCGTTACCACATTGATGCCGCGCAAGAGCTTTTCCAAAATGCCGCGCATGGTCCCAGCGCCAAGCAGGAGCGTCTCCTGCCGTCCCCGCAAATGCAGGATGCGGTCGGTGAATATATGCCCGCGTTCCAGATCACCGGCGAGCTGCACTTCATCGATAGCCACAAAAGCCACATCAGTGCGGCGCGGCATGGCCTCGACCGTGCAGACGGAATAGCGCGCGCCGGGCGGCACGATCTTTTCCTCACCCGTGACCAGCGCGACATTGGCCGCCCCGACCCGTTCCACCACGCGGTTATAGACCTCGCGCGCCAGAAGGCGCAGCGGCAGGCCGATCATCCCGCTTCCATGCGACAGCATACGTTCGATAGCGAGATGCGTTTTGCCGGTATTGGTCGGCCCAAGCACCGCAGTCACATCGCGGCCACTCAAGGTCAGCGGCAAATCATGGGCAGGGAGTTGGTTCATGCCAATAATCGGATTCCGGTACAAGCGCCCGTTACGGGCTGGATGCTGGTTCTTGCGATAGCACTATACGACCTGCACCGAAAGCGCTCCTGTTAAGTTTCAGTATGGACGAGTTGCCAACCTTTCGGCGACCGATCTGCAGCCGGTCAATAACTTGTCGATTAACGATTGGAACGACTCTGGAACGAATCAGCGACGAATCGCTGACTCAGAGAGCTTCGCCTTTTGTTCACGGCAACATATAGTAAGCCTAACACAAAACCCCACAATATAATGAATCGGATGTTCCGCTTTTCCTCGTTCTCCCGACGCGGAACAACACCGCCGTTAACTTTTGGCAAAACCTGTCAACAGGCTGTTCCGATTACAATACAATTCTTCAGAAAATCTTAATGATTACTGATAGTTCGTTAATGCCAAAGCAGATGGAAACTCGATTTTCGTTAACCTTCAGGCCAAAGCCGGAACGAATCGGCGACGAATCGCTGATCTGCAAGGTTTCTCCGTTTGTTCTCACCACATCTGGTAGTCCGTGATCGCAATGCGCCATAGAAAACCAGTATTAAACAGACTTTGAGCACCGTCTCATCGGTTTCGCGTTAACTTTCTGACAAGGCCACCATACCGACGCCAGCGATTTCAAGCGTCTCATTGCGGAAACAAAAGGCGGACGGAGTCAAATCTCCGTCCGCCTCTGTTCCCGTGAAGGAGAAGGTCAGTCGCGCTCGACGCACAAGGCAACGCCCATGCCGCCGCCGATGCAAAGTGTCGCCAGACCGCGCTTGGCATCGCGGCGTTGCATTTCGTAAAGCAGCGTCGTCAGAACGCGTGCGCCTGATGCGCCGATCGGATGACCGATCGCGATTGCTCCGCCATTGACGTTGACGATATCCGGGTTGAGACCGAGATCACGCACAACAGCACAGGACTGTGCTGCAAAGGCTTCGTTGGCTTCGACCAGATCGAGATCGCCGACGCTCCAGCCTGCCTTTTCCAGCGCCTTCTTCGTTGCCGGAATCGGGCCTGTTCCCATGATCGACGGATCGACGCCAGCCGTTGCCCAGAAACGATACGCGCAAGCGGCTTCACACCGCGCTTGGTGGCTTCATCCGTATCCATCAGCACGACAGCCGCAGCACCATCGTTAATCCCGGATGCGTTGCCTGCAGTAACCGTCCCCTCCTTGTCGAAAGCGGGCTTCAACTTGGTCAATGCCTCAATCGTCGTGCCGGGACGGATATATTCATCCGCCGAAATGACGATATCGCCCTTGCGACCCTTTACAGTGAACGGAACAATTTCATCCTCGAACCTGCCCGCATTCTGTGCCGCCTCTGCCTTCTGCTGGGAAGCAAGTGCGAACTCGTCCTGATCGGCGCGGGTCAACTGCCACTGGCTGGCGATATTCTCGGCAGTGATCCCCATATGATAGCCATGAAAGGCATCAATCAGGCCATCCTTCAGCATGGTATCTATCATCTTGAAGTCGCCCATCTTCACGCCGGACCGCAAATGCGCGCAATGCGGCGCCATGGACATGGATTCCTGACCGCCTGCCACAATGATCTTGGCATCGCCGGAAAGAATCTGCTGCATGCCAAGCGCAACCGCTCGCAAACCGGAACCGCACAGCTGGTTGATCGAGAACGCTGTCGTCTCTTTCGGGCAACCGGCATCCATCGCCGCCTGCCGCGCAGGATTCTGGCCCTCGCCTGCCGTCAACACCTGTCCGAGAATAACCTCGTCCACATCCGTCGCCGGCACTCCGGCGCGTTCCAGCGCGCCTTTGATGACCGTCGCGCCCAATTCATGTGCGGGAATATTGGCAAACGCACCGTTGAAAGCGCCCACTGCGGTACGCGCCGCGCTGGCAATGACGATGGCTTTCTGGTCGGACATTCTTTCCTCCTTGAAATGTTGCGCAACACAAAGACCAAAATTCCGGCCTTGGCAAGCTTTTGCCGTGTGCCCGCACCGTCTTCATGAAAAACGATAAAGTGTTTTTCCCATGACGAGCAGCATTGGAGTGTGCATTGCCGGTCATGATCGCTAAATTGCATTTAGCTATAAATAGGAGATATTCATGACTTCACTGACGCTCGAACAAGCCAATGGGATTATTGCTGGTGCCTTTGCCAAGGCAGCCGAGCTGAAACTGAAGCCGCTGGCTGTCTCCGTCTTTGACGCAGGCGGAAATCTGAAAGCGTTTCAGCGGCAGGACGGAACTTCGATCCTTCGTTTCGAGATCGCCTCGGGCAAGGCTTTCGGTGCACTTGCCGTCGGAACGGGCTCGCGCTGGCTGCACAATCAGGCCAAGGACCGTCCCCACTTTCTTGAAGGCCTATCGGGCGTGTCGGGCGGCAAGGTCGTGCCGGTGCCGGGCGGCGTTCTGATCAAGGATGCAGGCGGCGAAATCCTCGGTGCCGTCGGCATTTCCGGTGACACATCAGACAATGACGAAATTGCAGCCATTGCCGGTATCGAAGGCGTAGGCTTTGCATCAGACGCAGGCTGATTTTCAGCAAAAACTCGCGATCAAGGCCGCTTTATGCGGCCTTTTTCATGCAGCTTGCAGAGAAGACCGCACAAAAGAAAACGCCGCTTCCGGAAACCGGAAACGGCGTTTTTGAAAACCATCATTCGGCTGCAATGCAGCGTCAGATTTATTCCTTAGCTTCGAGGACCTGACGGCCGCGATACATACCGCTCTTCAGATCGATATGATGCGGACGACGAAGTTCGCCCGAGTTCTTGTCCTCGACATAGGTCGGGGCCTTGAGAGCGTCAGCCGAACGGCGCATGCCACGCTTCGACGGAGACGTTTTTCGTTTTGGTACTGCCATGGATCCAGCTCCACTGATCGGTCAATAAACGTCCGGCACGGCCCCGAAGAGCCTGTCACATCGGACAAAATTCCGGAAAGTCACGTGCCTATACACGCTCTAACGGCATTTGACCAGCAGGAGTCTTATCTTTTTTCGTATCATGCATTTATTGCACGCAAACCACATAGGGACCTGACCGTGCGGCGCGTCCGGCGACGATGCGGGCAATGCGCTGCATGTTGCGCGTCGGCTTGGCGGGGTTGCGCAAGGCCGGATTTGGCAGCGTGACGGCAAGCAGTGCGGATTGCTGCGCATTGAGTTTTGCTGCCGGGCGCTTGAAATGATGCTGGGCTGCGGCCTCGATTCCGTAAATGCCCGGTCCCCACTCGGCGATATTGAGATAGATTTCCATAATGCGCTTTTTGGACAGAATACCGTCGGCAGCCAGCGCCAGCGGAAATTCGAGCCCCTTGCGGACATAGGAGCGCCCATTCCACAGGAAGAGGTTCTTCACGGTCTGCATCGTGATCGTGGAAGCGCCGCGGCTCGGACCGCCCTCGCCCGTATCGTCCAGAACCAGCCCCAGCTGATGCCAGTCCACCCCGCCATGGCTGCAGAACTGGCCGTCCTCGGCCATCATTACCGAATTGACGAGAACCGGCGCGATATCGTCGATACTGACCCATCTACGGTCTACGCCCTGAAACAGAACATAGTCCTTGACCATCAGGGTCGAGATCGGGCGGACAAAGGGTACGGAATAGACGAAAAGCAGGAAAATCGGCAGCACGCCCAGAATCACCAGAATCTTGAGCGCGAGAGCAATCCGGGCACCCCAAACGGGATCCGCCAGATAATTGCGTCCATCTTTTGCTCTTGATGATGATTTTTGCCACTGCCACCGCCTGCTACCTTCCCCAAGCGACATAAACCATTCCTTAATAAGTTTGAACCGGATTCCATAATCCAACCGGGGAAACAAGTCGAAACACGCCGTTTCATGACGTTCAAATGAAAAAGCCTGTGCTGATCGTTGTGGCCAGTTGACCAAATCAGCGCTTTCGTCCATCCCCTTTGACATGGAAAAGCTGTCGACCGATTTCACCGCCATTCTCAACCATCGTGCCATGGAAGTAGAAATGGCACTGACGGGCCTTCTGGACCAGCGCCTCAAGACGGGAGAAATCGCCCGCCCGGAACGGCTGCTCGCCGCCATGCGGCACGGTGTCCTGAACGGTGGCAAGCGCCTCCGGCCTTTTCTCGTTGTCGAAAGTGCCGCTTTGTTCGGCAAAGGTGGCGACGCCGTTCTGCGTGTTGCTGCCGCGCTCGAATGCATTCACTGCTATTCGCTTGTCCATGACGATCTGCCAGCCATGGATGACGATGACCTGCGGCGCGGCCAGCCGACCGTGCACAAGGCATTTGATGAAGCTGCCGCCATTCTGGCCGGTGACGGCCTTCTGACCTATGCTTTCGACATCATCTCGTCGGATGAAACCGACCTCGATGCAGCAATTCGCCTGCAACTGGTTTCAGCGCTCGCCCGTGCATCCGGTCTCGGTGGCATGGTGGGCGGACAGGCTCTCGATCTGATGGCCGAAACCAGCAAGCCTGACGAAGCCGGCATCATCACGTTGCAGGCAATGAAGACTGGCGCGCATTGATCCGTTTCGCCTGCGAGGCCGGAGCCATAATCGCCAATGCATCCAGCGAAGACCGCGAGCGCATGGCCGAATTTGGTTCCGCTATTGGCCTTGCCTTCCAGCTGGCGGACGATCTTCTGGACGTGACCGCTGACGCCGAGGCGATGGGCAAGGCCACTGGCAAAGATGCCGCCGCCGGAAAGGCCACGCTGGTTTCACTCCACGGCATCGACTGGACCCGCAAGCAACTGTCCGGACTGGTTGCCCGGGCGGAAAGCTTGCTGGCACCCTTTGGCAAAGACGCGGATATCCTGAGGCAGGCCGCCCGCTTCATCGCCGAACGGCAGAGCTAGACCATGTCTCCCGCAAGCGGGAACCGGTTTTGCTCAGGATAATGCGTAAAAACAACGATTTAAAGATCGTCTTCACGTACCTTGACGATAACCACATCGTCAGCGGAAAGCATGCGCCCGTCCTGAGAACGCACATCAAGCGCGGCCACGTCCTCGCCTGAAACGCTGTCGACAAGACGCGAATGAGTTTCACCCGGCGCAAAGAGATGCTTTTCTCCCCATTGCCTGAGCGACACGATGACAGGCAGCAGATCGCGCCCTTTTGCCGTCAGGCGATACTCCTGATGCGCGCCGCCATTGGGATCTGGCACGGATTCCATGATTCCCTCTCCCGTCAGCTTGCGTAGACGTTCCGAGAGAATATTGCGAGCGATTCCGAGATTCTTCTGAAAGGCGCTGAAACGTGTCACGCCGTCGAAGGCTTCACGGACGATCAGCAGCGACCACCAGTCACCGATCACATCAAGCGCGCGTGCACTCGGGCAATAATCGCCTTTCATGCTTTTCTTTCGAACCATGTTAACTCCACAGATTGCAATCTGGTTGCAATATAAAACCTTTTTAGCTACAAGCAAAATGGTTTCATTTTAAAACCGTTTTGCAGGAGTCCGTCATGCAACCTTCAACCGGCGCGGCAGAAACGCGGTCCGCGAACCCTGATGCACGCCATTTGCTTTCCTCGACGACCCTTTTTCTGTTTGCGGCTGCAAGCGGACTGGCGGTAGCCAATGTCTACGTTGCTCACCCGCTGCTCGATGTGATGGCTGACGACCTCGGTCTCAAGCGATCAACAGCAGGACTCATCGTCGCCGCCAGCCAGCTCGGTTATGCAATCGGCCTGATTTTTCTCGTCCCGCTCGGTGATCTGTTCAACCGGCGCAAACTCATCATCACGCATTTCCTTCTGTCGGTCCTGTCCCTGATCTCAATTGGCTTTGCGGCCAATGCCACCGTGCTTCTGATCGCCATGGCCACTATGGGCCTGCTCGCCGTAGTCACACAGGCACTTGTCGCCTATGCGGCCAGCCTCGCAGCACCGGCGCGACGCGGTCATGTGGTTGGCATCGTAACCAGCGGCATCGTGCTCGGCATATTGCTGGCACGCGCAATAGCAGGCGCCCTCACCGACATTGGTGGCTGGCGCAGCGTCTACTTCGTTTCCGCTATTCTCACGCTTTTGATCGCGCTCCTGCTGTGGCGCTGCCTCCCCGACCAGAAACGCCAGCCGACCGGCGTCAGCTACCCGACACTCATTCTGTCGCTTGTGACGCTATTTCGCTCCGAGCCGGTACTGCGCATTCGCGCCATCATAGCCATGCTGATCTTCGCCAATATTACTACTTTGCTCGCGCCACTGGTCATGCCGCTCAGCGCACCACCCTTCGAACTGAGCCATGCGGAGATCGGTCTGTTCGGACTGGCAGGTGCTGCCGGAGCGCTTGCCGCATCGCGTGCTGGCGGTGTTGCCGACCGGGGTTATGCCCAGCGGATGACAGGCATCGCTTTGCTGCTGATGTTCGTGTCATGGGGTCTGATAGCCTTGCTGGAACATTCACTGCTCTGGCTAATCGCAGGTGTGCTGATTATCGACTTCGGCCTTCAGGCTGTCCACGTCACCAATCAGGCGATGATCTACCGTGTACGCCCAGACGCGCAGAACAGGCTCACCGCCGCCTATATGGTTTTCTATTCCATCGGCAGCGCAAGCGGTTCGGCGGTTTCAACCTGGGTCTATGCTTATGCAGGCTGGAATGGCGTTTGCCTGCTTGGCGCAGGCATCAGCCTTGTCACGCTCATCTTCTGGGCAGCAACATTAAAGGCTACTCCAGAGACCGCTACGCGCCCGGTCACCTGTACCGCTTAGTTCTGGCCAGCAGCGACTTTCTGATCGAGTCCGAAGCGGTTCTCGATGTAATCGGCAACCATTTTCTGGAAGTCCTCGGCAATAGCAGGACCGCGCAACGTCGTGACTTTCTTGCCATCAACAAAGACCGGTGCGGACGGCGTTTCGCCCGTGCCGGGAAGCGAGATGCCGATATCAGCGTGCTTCGATTCGCCCGCCCGTTGACAATACAGCCCATCACGGCGACCGACAGCGCTTCCACGCCGGGATATTTCTCGCGCCAGACCGGCATGTTGCGACGGATATCGTCCTGAATGGTCTGGGCCAGTTCCGGAACACGGTCGAAGTCGTGCGACCGCAACCGGGACACGCCGCAACAATCGGAATAAATTGCCGGAAACCCATGGTCTGCAGAAGCTCTTGTGACACCTGCACTTCACGGGTGCGGTCGCCGCCGGGTTCCGGGGTAAGCGAAATGCGGATTGTGTCGCCGATGCCTTGCTGCAATAGAATGCCCATTGCCGCCGACGAGGCGACAATGCCCTTGGTGCCCATGCCTGCTTCGGTGAGGCCGAGATGCAGCGCATGATTGGAACGCTGCGCCAGCATCGTATAGACGGCAATCAGGTCCTGCACCTGACTGACCTTGGCCGACAGGATGATCTTGTCGCGGCCAAGACCGATCTCTTCGGCAAGATTGGCGGAAATCAGAGCCGACTGCACAATGGCCTCGCGCATGACTTCCTGCGCGCTCAATGGCGCGCCCGCATCCTGATTACGATCCATCAGCGTGGTCAGGAGTTCCTGATCGAGTGATCCCCAGTTCACACCAATACGCACCGGCTTGTCGTAACGGATCGCCATTTCGACGATATCGGCGAACTGCTTGTCCTTCTTGTCCTTGAAACCGACATTGCCCGGATTGATGCGATATTTTGCAAGTGCTTCCGCACAGGCCGGATGATCGGCCAGCAGCTTGTGACCAATATAATGGAAGTCACCGACCAGCGGCACATCATGCCCCAAACGTTCCAGTCGTTCACGGATTTTCGGCACGGCAGCAGCCGATTCATCGCGATCCACCGTGATGCGCACGATTTCCGAACCGGCACGGTGAAGTGCAGCCACCTGCGCGACCGTGGAGTCCACATCCGCTGTGTCCGTGTTGGTCATTGACTGCACGACGACGGGCGCACTGCCGCCGACGATAACGCCACCGACACTGACGCCAACCGACTGGCGGCGAGGAAATGGATGCGAAAAATAGCTGACGGCCTCGGAAGACATTTTGCTCTGTTCTTAACTGTACCTGTTCTCAGGTGGCGCAGCGCGACGCGAATGTCAACGCCCGCGTATATTGAGGCCCGCATATATCTAGGTCTGCGTATATCCGGCTCTCGCTTTTATATAATCGCTTGCCGTTGCCTTGTCGCCCTCTCATTATGTTCGCCGGGAACAAGGAGGAAATCACGCATGAATGCTGCATCTGCCTGCAAGACCGCAATCGTCACCGGATCGAATTCCGGGATCGGCCTCGGTATAGCCCATGCGCTGGCGGCGGCAGGACACAACGTCGTGATCAACTCTTTCACCGACCGTGAGGAGGATCATACCCTCGCACGCAAGCTCGGCGAAGAACATGGCGTCAGCGTGGTCTATATTGCGGCCGACATGTCGAAGGCCGACCAATGCCGCGCACTGATCGCAGAAACGGTAAAGCAGTTCAGCAGTGTGGACATTCTCGTCAACAATGCCGGTATCCAGCATGTATCTCCCGTCGAGGAGTTTCCGGCCGAACAATGGGACCGCATCATCGCGATAAACCTGACATCGGCCTTTCACACCTCGGCTGCCGCGATCCCGCATATGCGCAAGATGGGCTGGGGCCGCATTATCAATATCGCTTCAGCCCACGGCCTCGTGGCATCGCCGTTCAAGTCAGCTTATGTTGCAGCCAAACACGGCATTGTCGGCTTCACCAAAACGCTGGCGCTGGAACTTGCAACCGCAAAGATCACGGCCAATTCCATCTGTCCCGGCTATGTGCTGACGCCGCTTGTCGAAGCGCAGATACCGGACCAGATGAAGGCCTACCACATGGACCGCGAAACCGTGATCCGCGAAGTGATGCTGGGCAAGCAGCCGACGAAGGATTTCGTCACCACCGCACAGATCGGCGCCCTTGCCGCTTTCCTCGCAAGCGATGCGGCAGCGCAGATCAATGGCGCTGCCATTCCCGTCGACGGCGGGTGGACTGCAGAGTAGCGCATCCCGAAAAGTGGGAACCAGTTTTCAGATAAGATGTGCGGCATAAGAAAGCTTAATGCTTATGATCCGCGTATCGGGCCAGACTTGAAAAAGCCAGCACGACCAGCAGCAAGACCGGAAGCGCCAGAAACACCACGCCGAAGCCACTATGCTTTGCAACAAAACCGATCAGCGACGGCGCCACCAGCATGCCGGAATAACCAAGCGTCGTTGCGATGGACAGGCCGACACTCGGATTGACGCCCGGCATGTTACCAGCCATCGAGAAGGCGATCGGCACCATGTTGGAAATACCGATCCCGCAGATCGCGAAGCCGATAATCGCCGTTGCTGAGCTGTTTCCGAAACCGACGATCAGCATGCCGATGATTGCAATGATCGTGCAGGCACGAAGGGTTTTGACTGCACCGAACCGGTCGCGGACCAGATCGCCTGCAAAACGCATGATCGCCATTGAACCCGAGAAAGCTGCGAAGCCGAAGCCCGCCACCGTGACGGAGGCGCCCAGATCTGGCGCATATGATAAGCGCCCCAATCGAGAATCGCCCCTTCCGGCACCATGGAAAACAGCGCCATGACACCGACAAGCCATGGCAGAGGATTACGCGGCAAGGTCAGCTTCTGCTTTTCGCCGCTTGGATGATGATGCTCCGTGTCCGAGATGATCGAAGGCCATGCGATAGCAATCAGGATTGCGGCCACAATCGTCGTCACCAGCGCATGAACGGTCGATCCGAATTGCGCGATAAGAAAGCCGCCTGTCGCAGCACCGATGAGGCCGCCGAGGCTCCAGAATGCATGGCAGGACGACATGATTGCCCGGCGCATTTTTTTCTCGACCGCGACCGCATTGGCGTTCATCGACACATCCATCGCAGCCATGGTCCCGCCGAAATAGAACATCACGATCACAGCTGTAACCACATTCGGCACCAGTGCGATGATGAGCAGCGCCGGGATAAAGGCGAGCGCAAAATGCGTACCACCATGCCCGAACCGCGATGTGCTGAAAGCGCACCTGCGACCGGCATCATGGCCAGAGAACCAAGGCCGAAGACGAGGATCATCAACCCCATGCCTGCACTATCAAGTCCGAGGCGTTCGGCAAATTCCGGAATTTTCGGGGCCCAGCCGCCGAAAATATAGCCGTTCATCAGAAAGAGTAGCGCAACGGCAATCCGCTCTCTGGTTACAATCGGCGCACGCGCAGGCGCCGCATCTTCGCGTCCGGAAACCTGTTCCATCTGTCCCTCAGTTGCGGTCCGCTGCCGCACGTAAAATCTTCATATCCGATGTAGCATAGGGCGCAAGCGCTGCTTCATCCGCATCATATTCGACAGCCATGACACCGACATCGTCCGGGGAACGACATCATGGGCGGCAACCGTACCGAGCTTGTCGCTCGTAATGGCCAGTGCCACCACCCGGCTGCGTCCGGCTATCACTCGCTTGAATTCCGCATCGTCCAGATGCAGCGCCGTTACGCCGATTTCGGCGGCAATACCGCACGCGCCCAAAACGCAAAGATCAGGCCGCAGCAGTTCCGCATCACGCAAGGCGCGCGCCCCGACGGCGGCACTCACCCGCCGGTTGATGGGACCACCAATCATGATCAGTTCAATTTCCGGCGAGCCCATAAGAATTGCGGCGATAGACGGCGTATTGGTGACGACGGTGATGGCTTCACCGCGTTCGACCAAAAGCCGCGCCAGAGCCGTATTCACCGAAGATGCATCGAGAAACACCGTCATGCCGGGTTCGACCAGTTCCGCCGGGACCGCAGCCGGGGCGGCCTTCGCTTGTGGTCGCTCGGAATCCCGTTCTGCGAGCGGAGAGGGCTCGGGCACGGCACGCAACGCGCCGCCATAGACGCGCTTGCAGAGCCCTGCCGCCGCCATCTCGCGCAGATCCCGCCGGATCGTATCCTCGGACACGCCGAAACTTTCAGCCAGTTCAGCAGCCAGTACACGACCAGACTGCTGTAGCAGTTCCTGAATGCGCGCCTGTCTTTCGTGAAGCAGAAACTCTGTCACCACCACCCTCCTTATCATGCACAATCATGCACAAATCGGCATAAACATGCATATCAGATTTTGGGAGCCCTGCAAGCGCAAACAAAAACCGTGCCTTTTGACAGGCACGGCATTAACGTTTCTGATGCTTTTAACGACTCGAAAGCGACAGTTACGGTTTGATGGGCCGCTACGCTCCCCCTCATCCTGAGCCTGTCGAAGGACAAGGGCAGGCGTTGTGCATTTCCCTCGCCCTTCGAGACGCCGTTTTAAACGGCTCCTCAGGATGAGGGAAAAGGGAGACGGAACGCGATCGGAAGATCGATCCACTTTGGCTGAAGCCCATAACTGTTACGAGTAGACGACGAGCAAATCCTTGGCATCGATCTGTTCGCCGGGACGCACCAGCACTTCCGCGATAGTGCCATCGCGTTCGGCATGGATGGCGGTTTCCATCTTCATCGCCTCTATGGAAAGCAGCACATCACCCTGCGTAACCGTCTGGCCGGTCGTCACGGCAACCGTTGATACGACACCCGGCATTGGCGCACCGACTTGGCGGTCGTTGCCGGCTTCCACCTTGCGACGCACACCGCCAGAAGCGCCTTTGGCCCGGTTCGGCACCTTGATGCGGCGCGGCTGACCGTTCAGCTCGAAAAACACCGTCACCATGCCCTTCTCATCGGTTTCGCTCATCGCCTGATTGACGATCACCAGCGTCTTGCCGCGCTCCAGATCGACGAAGACTTCTTCTTCCGGCTTCAGGCCGTAGAAATAGACCGGCGTTGGCAGAACACTTGTCGGGCCATAGGTTTCCTGCGCGGATGCATAGTCGGTGAAGACCTTCGGATACATCAGCGCCGAAGCGAATTCCTGATCGGAAATCTTGCGATCAACCGTCTCCTCGAACCCTTCACGCTCGGCATTCAGATCGGCAGGTTCCAGCAGAGCGCCGGGACGCACGGTAAACGGCTCGTCGCCCTTCAGAATCTTCTTCTGCAACGCTTTAGGCCATCCTGATGGCGGCTGACCAAGATCACCGCGCATCATCGACACCACGGAATCCGGGAAAGCAATATCCTTTGCCGGGTTTTCGACATCAGCGACGGTCAAGTCCTGACTGACCATCATCAACGCCATGTCGCCCACAACCTTGGAGGATGGCGTGACCTTGACGATATCGCCGAACATGCGGTTCACATCGGCATAGGCTTGCGCCACCTCGTGCCAGCGGGTCTCAAGTCCCAGCGAACGGGCTTGCTCTTTCAGGTTGGTGAACTGACCACCCGGCATTTCATGCAGATAAACTTCTGAAGCTGGTCCCTTGAGGTCGCTTTCGAAAGCCGCATACTGGTTGCGTACGGCTTCCCAATAGAAAGAGATGCGGCGGATCGAATCCGGATCAAGAACCGGATCGCGCTCGGAACCGTGCAGTGCCTCGACAATGGAACCGAGGCAAGGCTGCGATGTGTTGCCGGAGAGAGCATCCATCGCCGCATCGACCACATCCACGCCCGCATCGATCGCGGCAAGTACGGTCGCCGCCGAAATGCCCGACGTATCATGCGTATGGAAATGGATCGGCAGATCGGTTTCCTCGCGTAACGCCTTGAACAGGGCGCGGGCCGCGGCAGGCTTCAAAAGCCCCGCCATATCCTTCACCGCAATGATATGCGCGCCAGCCTTTTCAACTTCCTTCGCCAGATTGACGTAATATTTGAGGTCATACTTGGCACGTTCCGGATTGAGAATATCACCTGTGTAACAGATCGCCGCTTCGCAGAGCTTGTTCTCCTCCAGCACCGCATCCATCGATACGCGCATGTTTTCGACCCAGTTCAGACTGTCGAAAGCGCGGAACAGATCGATGCCGCCGCGTGCTGCCTCGCGCACGAAATATTTTACGACATTATCGGGATAAGATTTGTAGCCGACGCCGTTTGCACCGCGCAAAAGCATCTGCAGAAGAAGGTTCGGCGCAGCTTCACGCACCAGTGCCAGACGCTCCCACGGGTCCTCGGTGAGGAAACGCATCGAAACGTCGAATGTCGCACCGCCCCAGCATTCCAGCGAAAACAGATTCGGCAGTGCCTGCGCATAGGAATTGGCAATGCGGGCAATGTCGTATGTGCGCATGCGCGTCGCCAGAAGCGACTGATGGCCGTCACGCATGGTCGTATCGGTAATCAGCGCACGCTTTTCGTTGCGCACCCATTCCGCGAACTTCTTCGGTCCAAGCTGGTCCAGACGTTGCTTGGTGCCATCAACGACCGGCTTATCACCGAACCACGGCACGCGCGGCTTGGCGGCATCCTTAGCCGGCTTTGCGCGCCCCTTGGTTTCTGGATGGCCATTGACCGTCACGTCGGCGATATAGGTCAGAAGTTTGGTGGCACGATCCTGCCGCTTGACCTGCTCGAACAGTTCCGGCGTCGTGTCGATGAAGCGCGTCGTGTAGTCGTTTGCCTGAAACTTCGGATGATTGATGATCGCTTCGAGGAAGGTAAGATTCGTCGCCACGCCACGGATGCGGAATTCGCGCAAGGCGCGGTCCATCCGGCGGATGGCTTCCAGAGGCGTTGCGCCTGAAGCAGTCACCTTGACCAGCAGCGGATCGTAGTAGCGGGTGATGAACGCACCCGAATAGGCTGTACCGCCATCCAGACGGATGCCGAAACCCGATGCCGAGCGATAAGCCTGAATGCGTCCATAATCAGGAATGAAGTTCTGTTCCGGATCTTCCGTGGTGATACGGCACTGAAGCGCATGGCCATTGAGGCGAATGTCCTCGGCGCGGCACACCCGATTCCGGTGTGCCGATGGCAAAGCCTTCGAGAATATGAATCTGCGCCTTGACGATATCGATGCCGGTCACCTGTTCGGTCACCGTGTGCTCGACCTGAATGCGCGGGTTGACCTCGATGAAATAGAACTTGCCGCTATCGGCATCCATCAGGAATTCGACAGTACCCGCGCCGATATAATCGGTGGCATGGGCAATCTTCAGACCATAGCCTGCCAGTTCCTGTCGCTGCGCGTCATCGAGATAAGGTGCCGGTGCGCGCTCCACGACCTTCTGGTTGCGGCGCTGGATCGAGCAGTCACGCTCGAAAAGATGAACCGCATTGCCATGGGTATCGCCCAATATCTGCACTTCGACATGGCGCGCGCGTTCAATCAGCTTTTCGAGATAAACCTCATCCTTGCCGAATGCGGCCTTGGCCTCGCGCTTGGCTTCCGTCACTTCACGAGCAAGATCAGCCTCGGCGCGGATAGCACGCATGCCGCGACCGCCACCGCCCCAGCTTGCCTTCAGCATCAGCGGATAGCCGATTTCTGCCGCAAGTTTCTTCACTTCCTCAATATCGTCGGGAAGCGGGTCGGTGGCTGGAACCACCGGCACGCCGATTTCAATGGCGAGATTGCGGGCCGCAACCTTGTTGCCGAGGCGGCGCATGGTCTCAGGCTTCGGGCCGATGAAGATGATGCCGTTTTCTGCGCAGGCTTCGGCGAATTCCGGGCTTTCGGACAAAAGGCCATAGCCGGGGTGGATCGCATCGGCGCCCGAAACCTTGGCGACGCGGATAATCTCATCGATAGAAAGATAGCTTTCAATCGGACCAAGATCTCGATCCAGATGCGGACCGCGACCGACCTGATAACTTTCATCGGCTTTGAAGCGATGCAGGGAAAGTTTGTCTTCCTCAGCCCATATGGCCACCGTTTTGAGCCCCAGCTCATTGGCGGCGCGGAATACGCGGATTGCGATTTCAGATCGGTTGGCGACCAGAATTTTCCGGATAGGCTTTTGGGCGAAAGACAAGGCAGATCTCCCTAACTGCAATGACAAAGGCGCCATTGCTTAACCTGCAATAGACACAAGCGCAAACAAACTGTGCAACAGGGAGATAAAAACAAAATGCCCGACTAAATGCCGGGCAGATTGATGAATTTTGTAGCACTTTATGCTAATATATCAGGCACAAGAGCGGTTCCTATTATGAAGCAATCATCAGAACCGCTCTAAGCATCTGTGTTCTCGCATTATCCAATGCAAAACCGCTTCGCACTTTTGCTGGAAATGCTCCATTACTTCTGGAAGTAATTATACTTGCCGTCTTCACCCTTGCGCCATTCGAACATGACGTAAGGCGAAAGGCTCGGATCGCCCTTGGCGTCGAACGAGATTTCGCCGAGCACCGTTTTGAACGGACCCTTTTCCTTCATCGCGGTTGCAACTTCCTGCGGATCGTTGCTTGCGGCAGCATTGGCGGCATTGACCAGCGACTGCACACCGGCATAGGCATAGAAGGTATAGGCTTCAGGCTCAAAACCCTTGTCACGGAAAGCCTTGATGAGTTCCGCATTCGACTTGTCGTCGCGCGGATCGGGACCGAAAGTGTTCATGACACCACCCACAGCATCACCGGCAATCGAAGCAAGTTCGTTGGACACGATGCCATCGCCCGAAATGAACTGTGCCTTGAGGCCCTGATCATCCATCTGACGGATGAGCAGACCCGCTTCCGGATGCATGCCGCCCCAGTAAACAGAAGTAATGCCAGCAGCCTTCATCTTGGAGATGAGCGCGGAGAAGTCCTTGTCGCCCCGGGTTTACACCTTCGTAGAGCGTTTCCTTCATGCCGTTGTCGTTGAGCGACTTCTTGGTTTCGTCGGCAAGGCCCTGACCGTAAGGGGTCTTGTCGTGAAGGATTGCGACTTTGCCGTCCTTGTAATTGTCGGCGATATATTTGCCGGCAACGATGCCCCTGCTGGTCATCGCGACGGCAGGTGCGGAACGTGTTCCAAAGTTCGCGCTCGGTGAAGGTCGGGTTGGTGGTGCCGGGCGCGATCATCAGTACGCCGTTTTCAGCATAGATGTCCGACGTCGGAATGCTGACGCCGGAATTGAAGTGACCGATAACGAACTGAACACCATCACCCACAAACTTGTTTGCAACCGAAATGCCCTGCTTCGGATCGGCAGCGTCGTCGCCATAGACGATGGTGATCTGCTCGCCGTTCATGCCGCCCTTGGCATTGGCTTCTGCGACAGCCGCTTCGACACCGCGCTTGATCTGCTCGCCGAAAGCTGCCCGGCTGCCGGTCAACGGTGCGCCGACGCCGAGCTGGATGTCGGCAAAGGACACGCCACCCATCGCAACCAGTGCCGAAAGGCAGACGCCGCAGAATAAGGATTTCTTCATTTCAGTTGCTCCCACTAAGCGCATCCCGAAAGGTATGAAACGATTTTCGAGACACACGTCAAAATTGGTATTCAGAGCGGCAGTCTGACAGGATCAGATGACCGCCATTTTTGCAGGCATGAACAGCAACACCAGAGGCGTTGCATAAACCTGATATTCGAATGGGAGACTGCATCAGCGCCAGAAACGCAATTCGGGCTTGAAACTGCCCGCGCTGAAACTGGTCCTCCCACCAGAACGCGAGACTGGATATAGAGATTCGCCCTATATTCAGCCGTCAAGCTAGATACAATCACGTTCAATACCGAAGTAAAGTAATGATTTAGTCTATATCTTGCTTTTTCCGCATGACTTTATGCGGACCGACGCCATCGAAACGGAAATGCCCGGCTTGAAGCCGGGCATTTCCATTCATCGGGAAAGAATGTAAGCGAAACTTACTGCTGAATGTAAGTATATTTCCCGTCAGCTCCCTTTTCCCACTTGTACATGACATAGCCCGGAAGCTTCGGATCGCCCTTTTCGTCATAGGACAGGTCGCCAAGCACGGTCTTGAACGGACCCTTTTCCTTAAGCGCCTTGGCAACTTCCTGTGGGTCGTTACTTCCGGCAGCCTTCGCAGCCCCAGCCAGAGACTGAACGGCAGCGTAAGAGTAAAGCGTGTAGGCTTCCGGTTCGAAGCCAGCATCGCGGAACTTCTTCACCAGATCGGCATTGTTCGGGTTATTGCGCGGGTCTGGGCCGAACGTATTCAGCGTACCGGCAACCGCATCGCCTGCGATGGAGGCCAGCTCGTTGGAAACGATACCGTCGCCAGAGATGAATTGGACCTTCAGCCCCTGATCGGCAAGCTGACGGATAATCAGACCGGCTTCAGCGTGCAGACCACCCCAATAAAGGACCGTAACGCCCTGCTGCTTCAACTTGGCGATCAGAGCCGAGAAATCCTTCTCGCCAACATTCACGCCTTCATAGACGGCTTCCTTGACGCCAAGCTCGTTGAGCTTCTTCTTGGTTTCATCGGCAAGGCCCTGACCATAAGGGGTCTTGTCGTGAATGACGGCAATTTTCCCGTCTTTGAAATTGTCGAAAATATACTGACCGGCCACGATGCCCTGCTGATCGTCGCGACCGCAGGTACGGAACGTGTTCCAGAGCTGACGCTCTGTATAGACCGGGTTGGTCGCAGCAGGCGAGATTTCGAGAATGCCGTTTTCGGCATAAACGTCCGAAGCCGGGATCGAAACGCCCGAATTGAAGTGACCGATAACGTATTTCACGCCATCAGCTGCGAACTTGTTGGCAACCGAGATACCCTGCTTCGGATCCGATACGTCATCGCCGAGAGTGATCGCGATTTTTTCGCCGTTGATGCCGCCCGCATCGTTGATTTCCTTGATGGCCGCTTCTGCGCCCTTCTGGATCTGCGCACCGTAAACGGCATTTGGGCCCGTCAGCGGCGCACCAATACCGACAAGAACATCAGCCCAAGCCGAGCCCCCGAAAGCCATAACTGCTGCAAGAGCAACGCCTGAGAAAAGTGACTTCTTCATTGTTGGAACTCCCATCATTGTATTTACCCCGAAACGATGTTTTGCATCGCCTTATTTTCTTGCTGAATACTCAGCAATATCTACGCTGAATCTTATTACTGTCAACGTGATCTTACAAAAAGCTTCGCCGCATGACGGCGAAGCTTTTAAAATTATTTTGCCTTCCAGCTGAGAGGCGAAGCTTTTTCATAAAGCCAGCTATATTGCCGCACCATCTGCTTGGTGCGGGTGAAACGAAAGCCGACCGTACCTATGATCATCAGGACGATCGTATCCACCAGATAATAGTGGAACGAAAGAAGCGTTCCCTCAAACAGTGCGAAATGGATGAAGCGCACCGCAGCTCCCAGCGGGATCAGATAAAGCAGAAGCTGCGGATAGGTGCGCCACGTCGAAGCACAGGCACGTCCCGTCATCCGGGCGGCCCAGCCGCCCAGCAGACAGGTGATGAGGAAAAACAACCAGAATGACGATTCTTCGTAGAGAATACCCTGCATCTTATCCTCCTAGTGCCTTCCGCCTTCGAGATAGGCGGCGCGGACTTCCGGATCGGCCAGCAATTCGCGGCCAGCGCCGCTCATGGTGATCGAGCCGTTGACCATCACATAGCCACGGTCTGCGAGCTTGAGAGCACCGAATGCGTTCTGCTCAACGAGGAACACCGTCAGCCCCTGCGTGCGGTTCAGTTCCTTGATCGCTTCGAAAATCTGCTTCACGATCAGCGGTGCCAGACCGAGCGACGGTTCATCCAGAAGCAAGAGCTTCGGACGCGCCATCAGCGCGCGGGCAATGGCCAGCATCTGCTGTTCGCCGCCCGAAAGCGTGCCGCCACGCTGGTTGATGCGCTCCTTCAGGCGCGGAAACAGGTCGAACATCAGCTTCACGTCTTCTTCGAAGTGCTGCTGATGATCGAGACTTGCGCCCATCTGGAGATTTTCAAGAACCGTCATGCGCGGGAAGATGCGACGGCCTTCCGGAGACTGCGCAATGCGCAGCTTGGCAATCTCATGCGGCGGCATGGATGTAATATCCTTGCCGTTGAAGAGAATGCGACCGGTACGCGCCTTCGGCGAGCCGAAGATCGTCATCATAAGTGTCGACTTGCCGGCACCGTTAGCGCCAATCAGCGCGACGATCTCGCCCTCATCGACGGTAAGGTCAATGCCCTTGAGGGCACAAATATTGCCGTAATAGGTCTCGACCTTCTCGACGGCCAGAAGCGGTTGCTTTTTCTGCATGGTTTCAGCCTGCATCATTCGCCTCCCTTCTTGGGCTTGGCCGCGGTTTTAGTCGGTGCTTTTGTCGGCGCTTTAGCGCGTTTCGCACCACCGCTTTTGGCAGCCTTTACGGGAGCAGTCTTATGGCTCGTCGGAACATCACCCTGTTCAACGCGCTCGGAGAACTCTGTCGCCTGACCGGCGGCAAGTTGTTTGGCCTGCCCGACCCAGTCTTCGCGCGCGATGCGCCCGTCGAATTCCAGATAGGTTTCAGCTTCCACGATATCCGCTTCGGTCCGGGCGGCAATCTGATCGAAATGATAGATCCCGTGTTCGTGAAGCTTCTTTTCGTTGACCGCGCCGATGCCCTTGATGAGGGTCAGGTTATCGGCCTTGCCACCACGTGCCTCCGCCAGACCACCGGCGAGAGAAACGCGTCCGGACGGCACTTCGCCCGTCTCTTCGGCAATTTCTTCCTCGATGGCTTCCTCGGCGAGTTGTGCCGCCACGAAGTCCGCCGCATCACCGGTGCCCGGCTTGTCCGCCTCTTCGATAAGCTCGGCAATCTCTTCGTCATCGACGCCAAGATAAGCGGCAATAACGCGCGGATCATTCTTGACTGCTTCTGGAGCACCGTCAGAAATCTTGGTGCCGTATTCCAGCACGATCACATGATCGGAGATTTCCATGACCACCGACATGTCGTGCTCAATCAGCAGGATTGACGTCCCGGTTTTCCTTGCGGATATCGAGCAGGAGCTTGTTGAGCTCTGCCGATTCACGCGGATTGAGACCGGCGGCCGGTTCATCGAGGCAAAGAATTTCCGGCTCGGTGCACATGGCGCGGGCGATTTCCAGACGGCGCTGATCGCCATAAGGCAGATCGCCTGCCGGATCGTCCGCACGATCGATCAGGTTGATTTTCTCCAGCCAGTGACGCGCCTTTTCAATCGCACCCTTCGCCGCTGACTTGTAGCCGGGCAAACCGAGAAGACCGAGGATCGTGAAGCCCGACGAACGCATCAGCGTGTTGTGCTGCGCGACCAACAGGTTCTCCAGAACAGTGAGGCCCGAGAACAGGCGAATGTTCTGGAAGGTACGCGCCACCTTGGCCTGCTTGGTGATCTGGAAGTCGGGTAGGCGTTCCAGCAGGAACTTGTCGCCCGTCTTCCGGTTCATCGTCAGCATGCCACCCGTCGGCTTTGTAGAAGCCGGTGATGCAGTTGAAGACCGTGGTCTTACCTGCACCGTTCGGGCCGATGATCGCCGTGATATCCCCACGCTTCACATCGAAGCTCAGATCGTTGATGGCGACGAGACCGCCAAAGCGCATCGAAAGATGCTCGACCTGAAGGATCGTGTCTTTTTCAGTGTTGCCCAATTCGGTTTTATCAGGCGCAGTACCAGACATAGTGCTTATCTCCGCCATCAGCCGTGCCCTTCCTTGGTAAAGGCACCCGACACCATCTTCTTCTCATGCAGGAAGGCACTGGGTTCTCGACTTCCGACGAAACCGCGTGGCTTCCAGACCATGACCACGACCATGGCAAGGCCGAAGATGAGCATGCGGTAGAGTTCCGGCGTGAAATCTGGGCCGAAAATCGCTTTCAGGAAGCTCATTTCACGCAGGATTTCAGTGCCACCGATCATGACGATCGCAGCAATGGCGATACCAACCAGAGAGCCCATGCCGCCCAAAACGACGATGGCGAGAATGACGGCGGATTCTGAGAAACACGAAGGATTCCGGGCTGACGAAGCCCGGCGTGCTGCAAAGAAGGAACCGGCAAAACCACCGAACATCGCGCCCGTGGCAAAGGCCGTGAGCTTGGTCGTGGTGGTGTTGATACCGAGCGAGCGGCAGGCGATTTCATCTTCACGCAGTGCTTCCCAAGCACGGCCAACCGGCATGCGGCGCAGACGGATGGTGACCCAGCCGTCAGCAGCGCCAGCAGAAGGATGACGTAATAGAGGAAGAACTTGTAATGCGCCGCCGAGAAGGTGAGGCCGAAATGAGCGGCGAAACCGTCCTTGCTGGCATTAAAAGGCAGGCCGAAGAAGGTTGCCTTGGCAATACCGGAAACGCCGAAAGTGCCGCGGGTTACATCTGTCCAGTTGATGAGCACCAGACGGATGATTTCACCGAAGGCAAGCGTCACGATGGCAAGATAGTCACCGCGCAGACGCAAGACCGGAAAGCCCAGAATGACACCCCATGTTGCAGCAAGAATACCGGCAATCGGCAGCAGCATCCAGAAGGAGAGGCCAAAATAGGCCGACAGCAGCGCATAGGAATAGGCGCCGACTGCATAGAAGGCGACGTAACCCAGATCGAGAAGACCGGCGAGGCCCACCACGATGTTGAGGCCCCGGGCCAGCATCACATAGATGAGGATCTGAACGCCGAAATTATCGACCCATTTGAGCGATCCCTGCCAGCCCAGAAAGGTGACAATCAGGACGGGGTAGACAAAAAGGAAGGCAACACCGAGGCGCGAGAAGTTGCGGCGCACGAAAGACGGGCTTTCGTCGACCGCAGCGGTCGGCTGCTTGCTCTTGGCAAGCTTTGCGCGCCTCCAGCGTTGGCTGAAGGAAGGCAACAAACAGGAAACGACCAACCGCAGCGAGCGCGACCATGACGGCCAGTGTGCCCCAGCGCTGAACGAGCACCAGTTCGTTGTTGATGTTCTGATCGGTCTTGAAACCGATGATGAGGCAGAAGAGACCCAGAGCCAGAAGACCTGCGAAGAACCCTTCACGAATGGCCCGGCCAAAAAGGGAATCCGGGCGTGAACTCGACTGTGCAGCCATGATTAAACCTTTTCGACTTCAGGACGGCCAAGAATGCCGGACGGCATGAAGATCAGCACGATGGCGAGGATCGAAAACGCGGCAACGTCCTTGTAGTCGATCGAGAAATACGCCGACCACAATGCCTCGATGAGACCGATGAGCAAGCCACCGACCACAGCACCCGGAAGCGATCCGATACCGCCCAGAACTGCCGCCGTGAACGCCTTCACGCCGGGGATGAACCCGTCGGCAAAGGAAATCACACCATAGAAGGAGAGGTAGAGCGTACCAGCCACCGCCGCGAGCATCGCACCCATCACGAAGGTGAGCGAAATGACCCGATCGACATTGATGCCGAGAAGCGCTGCCATTTTGCGATCCTGCTCACAGGCACGCTGCGCGCGACCAAGCGAGGTGCGATTGACGATATACCAGAAGATCGTCAGCAGCACGGCTGTCACCACAATGACCACAATCTGCTTCAGTGAGATCGTCACGTTGGTTCCCATGATATTGTAGGAACCGTTCAGCAGCTGAGGCACCGGCTTGTTACGCGGACCCTGCGTTACCTGTACGAAGTTGGACAAGGCAATCGACATGCCGATAGCCGTGATCAACGGTGCGAGGCGAAACGAACCACGCAGCGGCCGGTAGGCCACGCGTTCGATCGTCCAGCTCCACAAACCCGTCAGCAACATGGCGACGATCATCATCAGAAGAAGCATCAGCGCGATCGGCAATGCTCCAATGAAGGTTGTGACCATGAGAAAAACAATCAGCGCCATGAAGGCGCCGAGCATGAAGACATCGCCATGAGCAAAGTTGATCATGCCGATAATGCCATAGACCATCGTGTAGCCGATGGCGATCAGGCCATAGATCGAGCCGAGCGCGAGCCCGTTGATCACCTGCTGGAAGAAATATTCCATCGAGAAGCCACCCATTTTACCGCCCGGGATTTTATTGACGCATCTTTATTTCGTGCGCCTTCATTTTATTCCCGGCTCTTTACACCTAACGGCTGTATAGAGGAATGCAACCCCCTTTTGCCTCAGACAAAAGACTAAGGGCATCATCCCTCCACAAACTAGTTATGTCCCCTACTAAACGTCCTGTATATATTTTTTTCTCCTACCCGGGACGCCTTATTCCATACTTTCTACATGGCCGAAAAGCCAAAAAATTGGGGGCCAGCATTAAAATTACCGACCGTACCCACTTTTACGCGACCGTAAACCCATGTGCAAAGGGATCACGGTCGTCGATGAAGATCGTATTATATCCCGTCATGCGTGCCCAGCCCGCAATTGAAGGAATAATCGCCGGCAATGTGCGGTCCCGCCTACAACTTCGGTAGCACGTTCCACACGGCCATGGAAAAGCGATCCGATGATGGATTCATGCACGAACTCATCGCCGGGCTTCAGCTTGCCCTTGGCAGCCAGTTGCGCCATGCGCGCAGACGTACCCGTTCCGCATGGCGAACGGTCGATTGCCTTGTCGCCGTAGAAGACCGCATTGCGGGCATGCGCTTCCGGATGTTTCGGCTTCCCAGTCCACAGAATATGGCTCAGACGGTTGATATCCGGCAGCAGCGGATGCTGGAACTTGTACTTCTCATTTAACCGCTCACGCAGGATCGGACTCGGGCAATCAGCTGCAGCGCGGAATAATCTTCCATATCGGTGTAATTTTTCTTGCGGCTCGACGATAGCGTAGAAATTGCCGCCATAAGCCACATCGACCCTGAGGTTGCCAAGGTCCGGGCATTCGACCTCAAGTCCTTCAGCATAAAGGAAAGCCGGAACATTGGTGAGACGAACGCGCTCGACATACTGGCCGTTCTGCTCATATTCGATCGCCACCAGACCGGCAGGCGTATCGAGATTGAGCTTGCCCGGCGTCTTCGGCGTCACCAGCCCCTGCTCTATCGCCATCGTCACGGTTCCGATCGTGCCGTGACCGCACATCGGCAGGCAGCCGGACGTTTCGATGAACAGCACCGCAACATCGCAATCGGGGCGTGTCGGCGGATAGAGGATGGAACCGGACATCATGTCATGACCGCGCGGCTCGAACATCAGGCCAGTGCGAATCCAATCGTACTCGCGCAGAAAATGCGTGCGCTTTTCCATCATGGTCGAACCTTCAAGGTTCGGCCCGCCGCCAGCCACCAGACGCACGGGGTTGCCGCATGTATGTCCGTCGACGCAAAAGAAGGAATGTCTTGCCATGATGGTCAGTTCCGAAAACGTTGTGGCTTGAAAGGTTCAATGTCGATTGCAGGCGCGGCCCCTGTGATGAGGTCACGGATAAGCCGCCCGGTCGCAGCCGACTGTGTGAGGCCAAGATGGCCGTGGCCGAAGCCGTAATAGATATTCTCGCCTGCCGAAGCCCTGCCGATAACCGGCACGGAATCCGGCATCGATGGCCGATAACCCATCCATTGCCGCCCGCCCTCGGTGCGCAACCCCGGCAGGAACATGGACGCTTTCTTTAGCATGGCTTCGGATCGTGCGAAATTGGGCGGCAGGTCAAGCCCGCCGAACTCCACCGCGCCGCCGACACGCAGGCCGGTTTCCATCGGCGTGACGACAAAACCGTGACCGGGGAACGTCAGCTGGCGCTTCACATCGAAACTGCCAGCCGGCAATGTGGTATTATAGCCGCGCTCGGTGTCGAGCGGCACTGCATCGCCAAACCCCTTGGCGAGATCGCGTGACCAAGCACCGGCCATCAGGACAAGATGTGCTGCCCCGATTTCAGTCCCATCTTCCAGACGAACGCTCGCGCCGCCATTGCCGGGTCTTGCATTCATGACCCTAGCCTGAAGGAAGCGCGCGCCCTTGCTTTCTGCATAAGCCCAGATCGCCTTGCCGAACAGTTTCGGATCGCTGACATTTTTCCAGCCGGGTACGAAAGTACCTGCAACGAAACGCGGGCTCAGGCGGGGCTGCAACTCGGCAAGCCGGTCGCCGCGGACATGCTCGTAGGCAATTCCGGCCTGTTCGCGAACATCCCAGCCCGGCTGAGAGGCTGCAAGCTCGGCTTCGCTTTCATAAAGCTCCAGATTGCCGTTCTCGCGCAGCCTGTCACGCAGCCCTGCCCTGTCGATCAGCGTCATCATCTCGCTGCCGGCAAGACGCATGATATCGGCCTGCGCAACCGCAGTTTTCGCCAGCGCATCCGCGCTACTCGCGCGCCAGAACCGGTAAAGCCACGGTACCATCTTGGGGAAATAGGAAGGACGGATCGTAAAAGGCCCGAGCGGGTCCATCAGCCAACCCGGCACCTTGCGCATGACGCCCTTGGACGCCAGCGGCATAATGTCGGAAAAAGCGAGCGCCGCCGCATTGCCTGAACTGGTTTCCTCGCAAATGCCGGTTCTGTCGATGACCAGAACCCGACGCCCCGCCTCGGCAAGCAAGGCGGCAGTGGCAACGCCAACAATACCGCCACCGATTATGAGAATATCCTGCTGACCCTGCGGATCAGATTTCATCTTGTGCGGCTCCCAACCGATTCATTCTCACCTGTAGCCCTGCCAAAGAACCGGACAATCTCGACGCTTCGGGCAATTGGCATCCAGTATGTTCAATGCCAGCCATCCGGCTCTGTCCATCGATTTTTTGGAATGACACTGTGCTGAGAGCTTGTCATCGCTTGAAAATGCCACAAAGGCAGATTTAGGGAACGACCAGCTCAAATCACAATATATTGATATATCAGAGATATATCTGTAAGATTGCACTATGTCAATCGTCGTAACCACAGGGCATGGACCGGCATGGAAGAAACGAATGTTCGAGACAGGCTGACGCGGAGCCCGGCAAACATGCCGCAGGCGACCATGGACAGCTGGGGTAGCGAAAGCCTCGCCGAGCAGGCTTATCGCATTCTGGAACGTTCCATCGTCACGCTGGAACTGGAACCCGGCACTGTCGTCAACGAGCGCACGCTGATCGAACTTACCGGCATGGGCCGCACGCCCATGCGCGAGGCCATTCAACGGCTCGCCCGGGAAGGCCTCGTGGAAGTGCGCCCGCGTTCCGGTATCGCCATCGCAGCCATCGACCCGAAGGATTTCATCAAGGTGCTGGACGCACGTGAAGGTGTTGAGCGCGTTCTGGCGCGTGATGCCGCACGCTTCGGCAGCCCTCGCGACTATGAACGGCTTGAAGCTGCTGCTGCCGCCATGCGGCAGGCGATCCCGGACGAGGATGTGGCGCTGTTTCTCGATGCCGACAAGGCATTCGACATTGTTCTGGGTGCGGCAGCGAGCAATCCCTATGCCGCGCGCATTGCAGCGCCTCTGCAAACCCACAGCCGTCGTTTCTGGTTCCGTCTTCGCCCGTCGACCGGCATTGCGGGCTCGGCCAATGCGCATGCGACACTGATCGAGGCGATCATCTCCCGCCAACCGGAGCGGGCCAGCGATACGGCCACCGAATTGATGGGCTATCTGCGCACCCTTGCGCCGTGATTCGCGACGCTGGACATCCAACAGCGGTCAACGTGCCCGCAAGGATCACCGCGACCGCTCATTAGCCCGAACACCTGTCGCTGCAATAGGGTTGGTACTGAAGATCGGGCCGTCATCCGTATTCACGCCATTCAAGGCGTTAGCATAGGCGTGGCGTGTTCCACGCTACATATATTTTACCTGTAACGAAACAATAGAAAGAACGGCGCAGAGGCCTATCGCTGCATGCGATGAATGTTGCATCTCAACCACTCCGTCCGGGGTTCTAGGATTAATTTCGGGCCAGTGGATTGAATTTGATGTTTGATACCCGTCCAATATGAATCCCGTTTCAAACGTCAAATTCGAAAAATCCACTAGATTCATAAAATTACTGGTGGTCCTTTGCTTCCGGCATTTGGTCAGCGCGCATATCCGAAGGATGTAAATGTCGGAAACAGACCCCTAGTGGACTGTTCGCTGCGACCGAAAAAGGCGCGGTACGTCCAATTTCAAGACGTCCCTTCACGAAGCCGTGATTCCAAAAATAAAAGCCGAAGCGTGAACTTCGGCTTTTGGATATCGTAAAGAATGACGAACCCGTTCAGTGGGTCTTGTTCATCGAATCCGACATTTTGCGAAGTACGTTGAGCGCAATGCTCAGCTCTTCATCGCTCACGCCCTCTAGAAGGTCTTCGCGAACGTCACCAGCAAGCTTCACGACCTGTTCAGCCAGAATCTTACCTTCTGCCGTCATCACCACCCGCTTCGCGCGACGGTCGCCCTGAACCGTCTGACGTTCAATGAACGACTGCCGCTCCAGACCATCGAGCAGGCGCACCATGGTCGCGTTCTCGATCTCCAGCGCTTCAGCCAGTTCCTTCTGGTAAAGGCCTTCCTGTTCCACCAAGGCAAGCAGGGTGCGCGCTCTGGCCAGCGTCAGGCCACGCTCTTTCACACGCGCGTCGAAGACCGTACGAAGCCTGCGATTAACCTTCGCCATGGCATCAATCATTTCAGCTTTGAGATCTGCCGTATCCATGCCAATCGCCTTATATATTAGTAAACTAATGATTATGGATTTGGATAAATCGCTGGCGAACTATTTTCAAGCAAACTTCCTGAACTCACGCAAGCGTGATGGGATTTGGCGTCAATATGACAGTTCTGCAAACAAATTCACTGCGGAGCGGGTGATCTGAAAAGAAAAAGCGGGCCGAAGCCCGCTTTCCCAAAAACGATAAACTGCCGCCAATCAGGCTGGCATGATCGTTCCCTGCAGCGTCATCAGCTGATGCAGGAAGATTTCCGCCTTGGTGCGGTGTTCGTTCGACGAAGCATCGTCCAGAGCCCGGCGGGCATGATCGATACGGCGCTGAATATCCGCTGGATCGATATCGTCCACATGAGTCGCCGATTCGGCCAGAACGGTGCAGCCCTGCGGAGTAATATCGGCGAAACCGCCAAAGACTACGTAGGAGTCGGACTTGCCGTCGGTAAGCTTCACCGAAACGACACCCGGCATGATCGTCGTCATCAGCGGCGAATGACCGGCGAGAGCCGTCAGATAGCCTTCGCTACCCGGAATGACGACTTCCGTCACCTGCGCGGAAAGCAGGAGCCGTTCAGGCGACACGAGTTCGAATTGGAAAGCTTGAGCCATGGTTCTCACTTGAATTCAAAAGCATGAGCCGAAAACGGTTTCCGGAAAAGATCATGCTTAAACAAAATGATTGGCTTTCACGGCGGGCCTTGCGGCCCACCGGGAAATTCAATTCATCAAGCAGCTTCAGCTGCCAGCTTCTTCGCCTTTTCGATCGCTTCTTCAATCGAGCCGACCATGTAGAAAGCCGGTTCTGGAAGATGATCGTATTCACCTGCGCAAAGGCCCTTGAAGCCCTTGATGGTGTCGGCGAGGTCAACCAGCTTGCCCGGCGAACCAGTGAACACTTCAGCAACGAAGAACGGCTGCGACAGGAAGCGTTCGATCTTACGAGCGCGCGCAACGGTCAGCTTGTCGTCTTCCGACAGTTCGTCCATGCCGAGGATGGCGATGATGTCCTGCAGCGACTTGTAGCGCTGAAGGATCGACTGAACCTGACGCGCAACAGCATAGTGTTCTTCACCAACGATCATCGGATCGAGCATACGCGACGTGGATTCGAGAGGATCCACAGCCGGATAAATACCCTTTTCAGCGATCGAACGGTTCAGCGTCGTGGTCGCGTCAAGTGAGCGAACGACGTTGCTGGCGCAGGGTCGGTCAAATCGTCGGCAGGAACGTAAATTGCCTGAACCGAAGTAATCGAGCCCTTGGTCGTCGTGGTGATGCGTTCCTGCATCGCGCCCATGTCGGTTGCCAGCGTCGGCTGATAACCCACAGCGGAAGGAATACGACCGAGAAGAGCCGAAAGTTCCGAACCAGCCTGCGTGAAGCGGAAGATGTTGTCCACGAAGAACAGAACGTCCCGCCCCGGTCACGGAAGTTTTCAGCAACCGTCAGACCCGACAGGGCAACGCGAGCGCGCGCACCCGGAGGCTCGTTCATCTGACCGTAAACGAGTGCGGCCTTGGAGCCTTCACCGCCACCGAGCTTGTTAACGCCCGATTCGATCATTTCGTGGTAAAGGTCGTTACCTTCACGAGTACGTTCACCAACGCCTGCGAATACCGAGTAACCGCCGTGCGCCTTGGCGACGTTGTTGATCAGTTCCATGATGAGAACGGTCTTGCCAACGCCAGCGCCGCCGAACAGACCAATCTTGCCGCCCTTGGCGTAAGGAGCGAGAAGGTCAACGACCTTGATGCCCGTTACCGGGATTTCAGCTTCGGTCGACTGTTCGATATACTCAGGAGCTTCCTGATGGATCGCGCGACGGGCAGTGGTCTTGATCGGACCAGCTTCGTCAACCGGCTCACCAATGACGTTCATGATGCGGCCGAGCGTTTCTTCACCAACCGGAACCATGATCGGGTTGCCGGTGTCACGCACTTCGTGACCGCGAACCAGACCTTCGGTCGAGTCCATGGCGATGGTGCGAACGGTGTTTTCGCCCAGATGCTGTGCAACTTCAAGAACCAGACGGCTGCCGAGATTGTCGGTTTCCAGAGCGTTGAGGATCAGCGGAAGCTGACCGTCTTCGAACTGTACGTCGACAACAGCGCCGATGACCTGAGTGATCTTGCCTACTGCGCCGGTCGTTGCAGCCTTGGGTGCTGCATCAGACTTGGCGGCTGCCGCCTTCGCTGGAGCCTTTTTGGCTGGAGCTTTCGCCGCTGCTGGCTTCGCTTCGGCCGCGGCGGTAGTTTTCGGGGTCGCTGCTTTTGCCATCGATCCTTTTACCTTCCGATTAGAGCGCTTCCGCGCCCGAAATGATTTCGATCAGTTCCTTGGTGATCTGAGCCTGACGCTGACGGTTATACGTGATCGACAACTTGTTGATCATGTCACCGGCGTTACGCGTCGCATTGTCCATCGCGCTCATCTTCGCGCCCATTTCGCCCGCCACATTTTCCAGCAGAGCGCGGAAAATCTGGACCGAAAAATATTGCGTGGGATCAGCGTCGACAGGATCGCCGCAGGATCAGGTTCGTACTCATAAATCGCATCGCCTGCAGTGTCCGCCTGCGCAACATCGCCAGCCGAAGCCGGAATGATCTGCTGCGCGGTTGGAATCTGTGCAATCACCGATTTGAATTCGGAATAGAACAGGGTGCAGACATCAAATTCGCCTTGTTCGAACAGCTCGATCACCTTGTGGCCAATCTGGTCGGCATGCACAAAAGCGAGCTGCTTGACTTCACGCAAATTGACGTGGTCGATAATCAGAGAGGCAAACTCGCGACGCAGAATATCTGCGCCCTTCTTGCCGACCGTGATGATCTTGACCGTCTTGCCTTCAGCAAGGAGCTTGCGGGCATGATCGCGCGCCAGACGCGCGATCTGCGAGTTGAAACCGCCGCAAAGGCCACGTTCTGCGGTGCAGACGACGAGCAGATGCACGTCGTCCTTGCCCGTACCGGCCATCAGGGCCGGCGCATCTTCGCCGGTTACGTTCTGCGCGATATTTGCGAGAACGGCACCCATGCGCTGCGAATAAGGCCTTGCGGCTTCCGCGGCTTCACGGGCACGGCGCAGCTTCGCCGCGGCGACCATCTGCATCGCCTTGGTGATTTTCTGCGTCGCCTTGACCGAGGCGATACGGTTTCTCAGATCCTTTAGTGAAGGCATCCGTTCATCCCGTCACAAAATTCAAGCGAAAGACTTGGCGAACGCGTCGACCGCTGCCTTGAGCTTTGCTTTGATGTTGTCGGTGAGCGCCTTTTCGTCGCGGATCGCATCCAGCACATCCTTATGCTCGGTGCGCAGCGAAGAAAGAAGACCTGCTTCGAACTTGCCAACACGGTTGACGGCGATCTTGTCGAGATAGCCATTCACGCCGGCGAAAATCACGGCAACCTGTTCTTCCGTCTTGAGCGGCGAGAACTGCGGCTGCTTGAGAAGCTCGGTCAGACGTGCGCCGCGGTTCAGCAAACGCTGGGTCGAGGCATCGAGATCGGAACCGAACTGTGCGAAGGCGGCCATTTCACGATACTGGGCGAGCTCGCCCTTGATCGAACCGGCAACCTGTTTCATGGCCTTGACCTGCGCCGAAGAACCAACGCGCGAAACCGACAGACCGACGTTAACAGCCGGACGGATACCCCGGTAGAACAGGTTGGTTTCGAGGAAGATCTGGCCGTCGGTGATCGAGATCACGTTGGTCGGAATGAAGGCGGAAACGTCGTTGCCCTGCGTTTCAATGACCGGCAGAGCCGTCAGCGAGCCAGCGCCGTTTTCGTCGTTAAGCTTTGCAGCGCGTTCGAGAAGACGGGAGTGCAGATAGAAAACGTCGCCCGGATAAGCTTCGCGGCCCGGAGGACGGCGGAGCAGAAGCGACATCTGACGGTAAGCGACAGCCTGCTTGGACAGATCGTCGTAGCCGATCAGGGCGTGCATCGAGTTATCGCGGAAATATTCGCCCATGGCGCAGCCCGCAAACGGAGCGAGATACTGCATCGGAGCCGGATCGGAAGCGGTAGCCGCGATAACGATCGAATATTCCAGAGCGCCGCGTTCTTCGAGAACCTTGACGAACTGAGCAACGGTCGAACGCTTCTGGCCGATAGCAACGTAAACGCAATAAAGCTTTTCGCTGTCCGGGCCGTTGTCGTGAATCGGCTTCTGGTTCAGGAAGGTGTCGAGAATGATGGCGGTCTTGCCGGTCTGACGGTCACCGATGACCAGCTCGCGCTGGCCGCGACCAACCGGAATCAGAGCGTCAACAGCCTTGAGGCCGGTCGACATTGGCTCATGAACCGACTTGCGCGGAATGATGCCCGGCGCCTTCACGTCGACGCGGCGACGCTCGGTAGCAACGATTGGGCCCTTGCCATCGATCGGGTTGCCGAGAGCATCGACAACGCGGCCCAGCAGGCCGGGACCGACTGGAACGTCAACGATTGCGCCGGTACGCTTGACGATGTCGCCTTCCTTGATGTCACGGTCGGCACCGAAGATAACGACGCCGACATTGTCGCTTTCAAGGTTCAGCGCCATGCCGCGAATGCCACCGGGAATTCGACCATTTCACCGGCCTGAACATTGTCCAGACCATAGACGCGGGCGATACCGTCGCCAACGGAAAGAACCTGACCGACTTCGGAGACCTCAGCCTCCTTGCCGAAGTTCTTGATTTGCTCTTTCAGGATAGCGGAAATTTCCGCGGCGCGGATGTCCATCAGCCGACCTCTTTCAGTGCAAGCTTGAGAGAAGAAAGTTTAGTGCGAAGGGACGTGTCGATCTGACGCGAACCCATCTTGACGATAAGACCGCCGAGGATCGACGGATCGACGGTGACATTGATCGTCACGTCCTTGCCGGCCACGCCCTTCAGCGTTGCCTTCAATTCGTTCTGCTGCGCAGCGCTCAGTTCGTGCGCGGAGATGACATCGGCGGAAATTTCACCGCGATGTTCAGCAGCAATAATGCGGAAAGCAGCGATGATGCCCGGCAGGGCGAAGAGACGACGGTTCCGCGCGACAACGCGCAGGAAATTTCCGACCAGACCCTTGATGCCCGCCTTGTCGGCGAGAGCACCGATGGCGTGAAGCTGATCTTCCGAGGAAAATACCGGACTGGAGATCAGTCGCTTGAGGTCTTCGCTTCCGCTCAGAAGCGCCTCGAAACGGTCAAGATCTTTTTCCACAGCCGCAACGGATTTCGCATCAAGCGCAAGCTCGAAAAGAGATCCGGCGTAACGCTGTGCGACACCTGAAATGAGCGAAGACGTTTTCAGCCACGAACAACCTGCTCTCTACGTTGAAACCATCCTTTTGGGGCCCAATCTTGTTCAGGACGCCAAACCGATGATTTTATTGAGTGTTTCCGGAAAACCACTGACGCGCGAGCACGTCAACACCGAAATGTGATTGCCGTCTAGCATAGACGAACAGGACTCGCAACACGCAGATCCGGCACTTTTGTGTAAGATTTGCCGCCTTTCGCGGTCAAAAAGTCGCATCCACCGCAGCGACGCTATCTTCCCTTGCGCAGCCTGCACGTCAGAAGTGCCGAACAGAGCTCTTTCCGATCAGGAAATGAAGCCGAAAGCGTAGAGCAGCGGACCTGCTGCAAGCACGAACTCCACCAGCGCTGCGAGACCGCCATAGAAGCGTCCGCCGCTCGGTCCCCCCTTGCGCCCACCCGCATCCGACATCATCGAAATGAAGCGTCCGAACAGCGCAAATCCCCAGACGGAACCCAGCACAACCCAGAGGAATGGCTGCGCGAAAACGAGGCATCCGATCCCCACGCCGAGATAGGGTCCAGCGAGCGTCGCGCGGATGGAACCGTAACCTTCGGGACGGCCATTGATCGGCTGGAGCCGTAACAGCTTCATCGTTATGCCGGGCGCAAAAGCATGACAAGACCAGCAAGCGCCGTCACGGTGGCAGAGCCCCGGGCAAGCCATTCTCCGGTGGTGGTGGGAAGATAGAATTCCATCGCGATCGCCCTCAATCTGAACATTACACGGCTATAAACCAGTTTTGCGTAAACGAAAACTGATCGCGCCATCTGAACACAACCGGCATTCAGGCATATCCGAGCGATTCCAACAAAATTACCAAGCCATTCAGGGGCATGGAACGAACCATCAGCGCGGCAGAGAACCGCGCATCGCAATGATCCGAGCCAGAACCGACCGGATGAAAAGGATGGCTATCGCACCGATCACCCAAATGACCTAAAGCGCCGGAACAAGCAAACTATGCAGCAATCCGATCCCGGAACCTGCTACCTGATCGAGCTTGAACACATCCAGCAGCGCCGTCGCTTCTTTGCCGATCAAGCTTTTTCCAGTCTCGGCCAAAGCCGGTCCATTGCCACCGATCCAGACAATCACGGCATCCGAGATGTAGTAGGCAAACCACATCAACAATGTCCAGACTACCAGTCCGACAAGGGCAACCAGCCAGAAACCGGGGCCATTATTCGCTGAAGGTCGCGTTCGATGAGCAGGGGTAGAACCTTTGAGACCAGTCTGCATCCTCTAGCCACTAGAGAAGCAAGCCATCTTTTTACGCCTGCTTCGATAGCAATACGGCCCTACAAGAAGCTTTGCGGATCAATATCCACCTGAACCCTTATCGAGCCTTTTTCCTTCGGCCCGGCGGCGAGCAAGACGCGGATAAATCCTTGAATGTCGGCGCGTTTGGTCCCGTGCACCAGAATGCGGAAACGGTGTCTTCCCCGCACGAGCGCAAGCGGTGCCTCAGCAGGCCCGAGCACGGAGATCTCCGGGGATGAGGGCGCCGCACGGCGAAGCGCACGCGCATGATTTTCGGCATCGGGCCGGTTGTCCGCGGAGATAATCAACGCGGCGAGCCGCCCGAAAGGCGGCAAAGTACTGCGTTCGCGCTCCTCAATTTCACGGGCGTAGAATGCGTCTGCGTCGCTGCTGACGATTGCCCGCATCACCGGATGATCCGGCTGGTAGGTCTGGATCAGTCCGAGGCTCTTGCGACCAGTTCGACCGGCACGTCCGGTCACCTGATTGAGAAGCTGGAAGGTGCGCTCAGCCGCGCGGGGATCGCCATTGGCAAGCCCCAGATCGGCGTCCACGACACCCACCAATGTCATGTTGGGAAAGTTGTGCCCCTTGGCAACAAGCTGCGTGCCGATCACGATATCCGCCTCGCCTTTTGCGATAGCATCGAGTTCTAGCCGCAGCCGCTTAACGCCGCCTGCCATATCAGACGAAAGAACTATGATTCGCGCTTCGCTGAACGTTGCCGCCACTTCTTCCGCAATGCGCTCCACACCCGGACCGCAGGCGACCAGATGATCCAGCGTGCCGCATTCGGGACAAGCCTCCGGCACCGGCTCATGATAGCCGCACTGATGACACATCAGCTGCCCGCGAAAACGATGTTCCACGAGCCAGCTTGAACATTGCGGACATTGGAAGCGGTGGCCGCAGACCCGGCACAGGGTCAAAGGCGCGTAACCGCGCCGGTTGAGGAACAAAAGCGCCTGCTCTCCGCGTTCCACCGTCTTGCCGACAGCTTCGGTCAGTGCGAGCGACAAAAACCGGCCCGGCGGTGGCGGAGAACGCCGCATGTCGATGGTCTTCAGATCGGGCAGCGCGGCTTCCGCATAACGACCATAAAGCTTGATTCGCTTGTAGCGCCCCTGCTCCGCATTGACCTGACTCTCGACGGATGGCGTGGCCGATGCCAGCACCACCGGAAAGCCGCTGATATGGCCGCGCACCACCGCCATGTCGCGCGCATTGTAGAAGACCCGGTCTTCCTGTTTGTAAGCCGGATCATGTTCTTCATCGACAACGATCAGCCCCAGTTCCTTGAAGGGCAGAAAGAGCGCCGACCGCGCCCCTGCCACCACCCGCACCGTACCCTCGGCAATCTGCCGCCAGACGCGCTCCCGGGTGCGGGGGCAAGGTCGGAATGCCATTCGGCAGGCTTTGCCCCAAAACGATCGTGGAACCGGTCGAGAAACTGTTGTGTCAGCGCGATCTCAGGCAGGAGAATCAGCACCTGCTTGCCTTGCTCGATCGCCTTGGCAACGGCTTCGAAATAAACCTCGGTCTTGCCCGATCCGGTCACGCCATCGAGCAGTGAAACCGAAAAACAATCGGCTTCGACAGCTTCCGACAGCATTTCAGCCGCCGCCTGCTGGTCTTCCGAAAGCGTGGCCCGTGCATAGTCGATATCGGGTTTTGCCACCACGGCTGGCGGCGGCAGCATGACTTCCTCGAAAACACCTTGCGTCTTCAACCCTTCCACGACCGTCATGGAGACACCCGCCGCATGGGCAAGGCCGGATCTGGTCCATGCAAGCCCGTCGCGGGCAAGCTCCATCACCCGCGACCTCGCTTCGGTCATACGCTCCGGTTCACCGCCGGAATAGCGAAGACCCGGCACCGATGGTTCGGGATCAAATGCAGCTGGCACACGCAGGACCATGCGCGCCACCATGCCCGGCGGCGAAAGCGTGTAGTCAGCTGCCCAGCGCATGAAGCGCAGCATGTCGGCTCCCACCGGCGGGCAGTCGAAAACTTCGGAAATCGCCCGCAACTTTCTGGCGTCAACGGCGTCGGTTTCCCCTCACAGACGATCCCCGCCACCTCACGAGGTCCGAGCGGCACGCGCACGATCGATCCGGGCTGGACGTTCATCCCTTCCGGAACCATATATGAATAAGGCCGCTCCGCGGGCATGGGCACGAGCACGGGAACGACCCGTGGTGCGAGTTCCGGAAACAGACCAGAAATGGGGTTTGCAATATCGTGCGAATCTTTCGACATGATCGCGTGACCTTGGCGCGGCTTTGCGCTAAAGAAAAGCCACCTTCCGGGAATTAAATGGTTTTAAATTCCTCAAATCCACCCGCGCTCATTATGGAGGAACGCTGTTATGAAGTTTTTCGTGGACACTGCGGACGTCAAGGAAATCCGCGAGCTCAACGACCTTGGGCTGGTCGATGGCGTGACCACCAACCCGTCCCTCATCCTGAAGTCGGGTCGTGACATTATCGAAGTGACCAAGGAAATCTGCAACATCGTCAAGGGCCCGGTTTCTGCCGAGGTTGCCGCGACCGAATATGAGCAGATGATGAAGGAAGCAGCCGTCATTGCCAAGATCGCTGACAATATCTGCATCAAGCTACCTGTAACCCTCGACGGACTGAAAGCCTGTAAGGCTCTGTCTTCTGATGGTCACAAGGTCAACATGACGCTCTGCTTCTCGGCCAATCAGGCACTTCTGGCAGCCAAGGCCGGCGCGACCTTCATTTCGCCGTTCATTGGCCGTCTCGACGATACCGGCATCAACGGCATGGAGCTGATTGCCGAAATCCGCACGATTTACGACAATTACGATTACCGCACCGAAATTCTTGCCGCTTCGGTTCGCACCGTCAATCATGTCAAGGAAGCAGCTCTCATCGGCGCCGATGTCGTGACCGCGCCTCCGGCAACGCTCAAGGCACTGGTCAAGCATCCGCTGACCGACAAGGGCCTCGAAACCTTCCTTGCTGATTGGGCGAAGACCGGTCAGAAGATCGCCTGATCGACGATTTTCAGAGACATGAAAAGGCGGGCCATCGGCTCGCCTTTTTATTCCAGTACCGTTTCCCCGTCCTGCTTGCTCACCCGGATCGGTCTTGCGCCGCAATGTTCGGCAATCGCGCTGGCGAGCGCGGCTGAATGAGTCACCACCCATATCTGGCTGCGTTCAGATGCCTGCGCGATCATGCGGGCAAGTGACGGGATCATATCGGGATGCAGGCTCGTCTCCGGCTCATTGAGCGCGATCAGTGGCGGCAGGCGATAGGAGAGCAATGCACCCGCCAGAGCCAGCAGGCGAACCTGTCCATCGGACAGTTCTCCGGGGCGAAACGTTCGCGGCGGGAAAGCCGGGAAATTCAGGCCAAAAGTCGCCGTTTCTTCCGGATAGGGAATGACCAGCTTGGCCCCCAGCGCGTCGGCAACCAGACGATCAAGGTCGACCGTATCCTGCCGGATATGGGCAAGCGTGGCAAAGACGGAGGCAAGATTGCCACCGTCCTCGTCCAGCATCGCAGCGGTTGCGGCTATGGACGGCTGACGCACTGGCGCATCACGGTCGCTTCGAAAACCGTGGTAAAAGCGCCAGCCACGTATCTGCGCGGAAAGATCGCCTATCTCTGGATAATGACCGGATTGCCCAAGCACTGCCAACCCGCTTTCCGAAGTCAGCAGGCGTGCCGGGTGCTCCATGCGCCGCCCTTTCCCGTCCAGCGCGAAAACCGCAGGTCCGCGCCGATCCATCAGATCCACGGGGCGACGACCGGTATCGAGATTGAGCTGTTCTTCCTTGATCTGCGGCTCGAAGGGAAAGGCGCCGGAAACCGGCGGCGGCAGACCTGCCTCGACACGATAGGAAAGACGCGAGGCGAGCCGCTCGTCTTCAAAATCCGCTTCCAGAATGATGCGCGCCGATTCGTGCTTACGGCGATTGCCGCTCCACATGGCCGATTGCATCCCGCCTTCGCGTACCACTTCAGTAGAGAGATTGCCCTCCGCCGCCGCCTTCACCAGTTGCAACGCCCGATAGAGGTTAGATTTTCCGGCACCGTTCTCGCCAACGAAAACCGTCACCTGTCCGAGATCAAACCGGACGGAACGCAGCGACCGATAGCCTTTGGCAGAAAACGAAACGAGACGCATGGTTTGATCGGGCCCCTGCAAATGAAAAGGCGGTGTGAAACACACACCGCCTTTATAGCCTCCCTGTCAATTTGAGACTAGAGCATTTCCAGTTTAAATTTAATCGTTGGAAATACTCTATCTTTTTTTTGTTTTACGCATTATCCTACGCAAAACCGCTTCGCACTTTTGCTGGAAATTCTCCAGCTTATTCCCACTTCATCTCGCCCTTGATGACCTTTGCACCGAGTTCCAGACTGCTTTCACCGCCAAGATCAGGATAACGCTTCTTCATTGCTGCGATCAGTTCGCTGCTATCCTTGGCTTTCGCCGCTTCCTCGTCGAAGGCCGCGATATAATCACGGGTGAATTTGACCGCCGAAACATCCGTCGCCGAACCGGGCTTCATATGCGCCGGAACAACCACTTCAGGATTGCGTGCAGCAATCGTATCGAGATTTCTGATCCGGGCCTCACGCTGGGCAAGATCGGGCGTATCGGCAAGCCAGATATGCTCGCCTGCCGTTATCAGAACACCGCCAAACACCGCCTTCAATGAAGGCACCCAGAGATAACGCCTGTTCGTCATGCCTTCGGCGGGAACGATTTCAATCTCATTGCCCTCAAGCTCCAGCGCCTTCACATCGGAAGCTTCGGGAATAACGACATCCGACAGTTTCTGCGGGCCATTGTCCTTGAGTTGCGGACCCCAGACCTTCAGTTTCGCCTCGATATTGCCCTTGATCGCATCGACAGTTTCAGGGGCTGCGATGATGCGCGCATCAGGAAAGGCGGCCTTGATCGGGCCAAGGCTGAAATAATAATCCGGATCGCTCTGGCTCACATAGATCATGGTCAGCTTCTTGCCCGTTTCCTTGATCTTCTCGGCAACCGCCTTGCCGTCCGAAAGCGTGAAGCCGCCATCGAGCAGGATGGCTTCCTTGTCTCCGGTCAGAAGGACAGGCGTACGATTGAAGCCATTCTCATCCGCTTGGAAGTATTGCCATTGCAACGGCGCTGTCTTTTCCTGTGCCATCGCAGGACCGGCAACCGCCAGCCCCGCCAAAATCGCGAGACTGCCCATCGTCGTGGAAAACCGCTTCATCCAACTACTCCTGTAAAACTGGTTTGAACCAGCGGACGCATCATGCGCCCGCAGAAGCATTCAGGTTGCCAATCACTTCATGAAAAACAAGAAGACACATAAATGTTGGCAAGGCACAGCAATGTTACCCTTCTGAATTTACTGCAATTTTTCTAGTATCTAAAACAAAAAAGCGGCACCTTGCGGCACCGCTTTTCGATGTCAGGTCGAAGCCCGATCAGAGCTTCGACAATTTCTGCGCCAGAGCGAGGAACACCTGTTCGGCAAGTTCTTCGGCAGCGCGCTTGCGCGCATCGCGTTCAGCGCGAAGGTTTGCGAACTCCTGACGCGGACGGTCGAAGGAAGCGCCAACCGTGCGGGTGCCTGCGGCAAGCGGCTTGCCGTCCTTGTCACGCAACACGAAGTTCGACGTTGCCTTGACGATACCAGCCGATGGACGGCCTGTACGGTCGGTCTGATCGCCAATATCCACACTCACCGCGGAGATCGTATTGCTGCTCAGGCCAAGACCAAGCCGATAGGTCGGGTTGGCCGGTTCACCGGCACCACCGCCAAGCAGGAAGATCAGGCGATTGCGGACCTGCTGCTGAAAACACATCGCCGGCCGGATCGATGGCCACCGAAGCAAGCTTGGTGCGCATGTCCGGCGTCACGCTGCCGCCTATGGTTCCACCGGCCCCAGCGCCGGAAGAGTAAAAGCGGCTGCACGGTGCATCCAGCCATCAGAACCGCGGCCCCGAGTGCGAAAAAACGCAACCCGGAAGGCTTTGATTGCGGAGAAAAAGCGGTCAGGCAACGACATTGACGATCCTTTGCGGCACCACGATAACCTTCTTCGGCGAGCTCCCGTTGAGCGCAGCCTTGACGAAGTCAAGTTCGAGCACCGCCTGCTGGATGCTAGCTTGATCAGCGTCGCGGGCGATTGTCAAATCCCCACGCTTCTTGCCGTTGATCTGCACCGGCATAACGATCTCGTTTTCCACCACCATTGCCGGATCGAATTCCGGCCGGGCACTGCGGGCAACCAGCGTTTCACGACCGGCAATCTTGCCGCCAAGTACGGCCGGGCACTGTTCAGCCAGATGCGGCATCATCGGCGCCAGCATCAGGATGAGCTTTTCGGTGACGTCACGGACGGCACTCTTCAACTCGTCATCCGCATTGCCAGAAGCCACCTGCTGCAGGGGATGCAGCAGCCGTGTTGACCAGCTCATAAAGACGGGCAACGCCACGGTTGAAGGCGAGCTTCTCGATATCGTCACCGACAGCCTTGACCGCCTTGTGCGCAGCCTTGGAGACGACAAGGGCTTCACCCTGCGTCCCGGTCTTGGGCGCAACGTCCTTCAGATGTTCGGCAGCTTCCGCCACCAGACGCCAGACGCGCTGCACAAAACGATGGGCGCCTTCGGCACCGGCTTCCGTCCAGATCACGTCACGCTCGGGTGGCGAATCAGACAGCATGAACCAGCGCGCCGTATCAGCACCGTAGGAAGCAATAATGTCATCCGGATCAACAACATTCTTCTTCGACTTCGACATCTTCTCGATGGAACCGATTTCCACCGGCTCACCGGACGAGAGCAAGGTCGCGCTGCGCTTGCCGTCGGTTTCCTCGATGCGAATGTCGGCAGGTGCCACCCACTGGCCGTTGGCCTTGTAGGTTTCGTGCACCACCATGCCCTGCGTAAACAGGCCCTTGAACGGCTCGTCGATGCCGACGTGACCGGCCACCTTCATCGCGCGGGTGAAGAAACGCGAATAGAGCAAATGCAGGATCGCGTGTTCGATACCGCCGATATACTGATCGACCGGCAGCCAGTGATCGGCGACCTTGCGGTCGGTCGGTTCGTTTTCCCATGGTGCCGTAAAGCGCGCATAGTACCGGGACGAATCGACGAACGTGTCCATCGTATCGGTTTCACGACGCGCATCGGCACCGCATTTCGGACATTTTACATGGCGCCATGTTGCATGACGGTCGAGCGGATTGCCCGGACGGTCGAACTCGACATCGTCCGGCAGCTTGACCGGCAAATCGGCGCGCAGCACCGGATTGACGCCACAGCTTTCGCAATGGATCATCGGGATCGGGCAACCCCAATAGCGCTGGCGCGAAATGCCCCAGTCGCGCAGACGGAACTGCACCTTGCGGCTTGCCTGCGGGCTGTTGCCGAGACTGGTCTGTTCCAGACGATTCGCCACCTCATTGAAGGCCGCTTCCGGCGTCATGCCGTCGAGGAAGCGTGAGTTGATCATCACGCCATCGTCGGTATAGGCCGTTTCGCCGATGCTGAAGCCTGCCGCATCCTCGCCCTTTGGCAGAACGACAGGTGTAACCTTCAATTTGTACTTGTTGGCGAAATCCGGGTCGCGCTGATCATGCGCCGGACAGCCGAATACCGCGCCCGTGCCATATTCCATCAGGACGAAATTGGCGACATAGACCGGCAGTTCCCAGTTCTCGTCGAACGGGTGCCGGACTTTCACGCCCGTGTCGAAGCCCTTCTTCTCAGCCGTTTCCAGCGCCGCCAGCGACGTGCCGTGCTGATGGCATTCCTCGATGAAGCCGGTGAGCGAAGCATTGTCGTCGGCCAGTTTCTTCGCCAGCGGATGATCTGCGGAGATCGCCACGAAAGCCGCACCGAACAGCGTGTCCGGACGGGTCGTATAGACCTCGATTTCCGAGAAACCGGCAGGCGCGGTATTGCCGTCCAGCGCGAAGCGGACCTGCAGGCCTTCCGACTTGCCGATCCAGTTGCGCTGCATCAGGCGAACCTTTTCCGGCCACTGGTCGAGCGTATCGAGACCGGCCAGCAATTCCTCGCTGAAATCCGTGATCTTGAAAAACCACTGCGTCAACTCGCGCTGTTCGACCAGCGCGCCCGAACGCCAGCCGCGACCATCCACCACCTGCTCGTTGGCAAGCACGGTGTTGTCGACCGGATCCCCAGTTGACCTTGGAGGTCTTGCGCGTCACCAGACCCTTTTCAAAAAGGTCGATGAACAGCATCTGCTGGCGATGATAATATTCCACATCGCAGGTCGCGAATTCACGTGCCCAGTCGAGCGAAAGCCCCATCGATTTGAGCTGGCTGCGCATCGTGGCGATGTTCTGATAGGTCCATTCCTTCGGATGCACCTTGTTCTGCATCGCCGCATTTTCCGCAGGCATGCCAAACGCGTCCCATCCCATCGGATGAAGCACGTTGAAACCCTTGGCGCGCTTGTAACGGGCGACAACGTCACCCATCGCATAGTTGCGCACATGGCCCATATGGATGCGCCCCGATGGATAGGGGAACATCTCGAGCACATAATATTTCTCGCGGATGTCGCTATTGTCGGTTTCGAAGGTCCGGTCTTCTTCCCAGACTTTCTGCCAATGAGCTTCCGCCACGCGCGGATTATAACGTTCGGCTGCCATGACCGTATTTACTCGTACGAAGGTGATGCAATAAGGAGAGTCGATGTTTAATGGCGACCTTCACCACGTATTGGCGAAAGCGTCAACCTTTTGCGGATGAAAAGCCTGAAAGCGAGAGTTTCATGTCAGATATCGTAGCGAACCTGAACACGGTCAAGGCCGCAATCGCCAATGCCGAAGAGGAAGCACAGCGCGACAAGGCTTCCGTGACGCTCGTCGCCGTATCGAAAACCTTCGATGCCGAAGAAATTCGCCCGGTCCTCGACGCAGGCCAGCGCGTCTTCGGTGAAAACCGCGTGCAGGAAGCACAAGCCAAATGGCCGGGACTGCGCGACGATTATTCCGGCATCGAACTGCATCTCATCGGCCCGCTGCAATCCAACAAGGCCGCCGATGCCGTCGCCCTCTTCGATGTCATCGAAACCGTCGACCGTGAAAAGATCGCAGCCGCCTTGGCCGTCGAGATCAAAAAGCAGAACAAGGCCCCAAAGCTCTACGTGCAGGTGAATACCGGACTTGAAGAACAGAAAGCCGGCATTGCGCCGAAGGAAGCTGTCGCCTTTGTCGAGCGCTGCCGCAAGGAACATGGCCTCGCCATTGAGGGGCTGATGTGCATCCCGCCTGCGGATGAAAATCCGGGACCGCATTTCGCGCTTCTGGAAAAGCTCGCCCGCGAGGCACAGGTCGAAAAGCTCTCCATGGGCATGTCGGGCGATTATGAAACCGCCATCGGTTTCGGCGCGACATCTGTGCGTGTCGGCTCGGCCATCTTCGGCGGCAGGACCAATCCGTCTCCCAACTGATCGCTTTCAGTGCAGGACGATCTCGCCCTGCACATTCGTCCAGTCCGAGGGGCCAAGCAGCCGGAAATGCGTGTAGCTGACCGAATGCAACGGCCCGTCGATCTCCCGATTCCAGAATTCGATGAAATGATTGAGAACGGGAAAATCGGGCGCGAGGTCATAATCCTGCCAGACGAAAAGCTGCAGCAGATGCGGGTGATCAGGCAAGTGGTAGAAAACTTTCGCCGTGGTCAGACCATAACCGGCGAGCTGGAGTTCGAAGGCTGACTTTGCGTTCAAAGTGGACGTCGTCATGGCGATTTCCCCTTTTTGTGAAGAGCCTTATTGTCAGGCTCCTGAATAGGAGATAATCACTTCAAATGGTTTTAAACTGTAAAACAATATATTAGCACCATTCGACAGCGAGTGCTGCCAGTTGCTATTTCTAACGATGCGTCATTGTGGATCATGGACGCGCCGATTGTCTAATTTACCTTGCCCGCAATGGAAGGTAGACAGGGCACCCGATGGTCTCGCCTTTCACGGTGGACCGTCTCATCCGGCGGGAGGTGCCGGTCAGTTTTTGGGTGCATTTATACGAGCGGGATATCGTCCGGCTCGCGGAATGCTGAAGGAGGAAATCATGTCGGAAAAGCTTTACCCGGTCCTTGCCGAGGCAAAGAGAAACACGCTCATCGACAACGCAACCTATCTCGAATGGTATCAGGAAAGCGTGAGCGACCCGGACAGCTTTTGGGCAAAGCACGGACGGCGCATCGACTGGTTCAAGCCCTTCACCAAGGTCAAGAACACCGATTTCAACGGCGACGTATCCATCAAATGGTATGAGGACGGCGTTACCAACGTTTCCTATAACTGTATCGACCGCCACCTGAAGAGCCGTGGTGATCAGGTTGCGATCATCTGGGAAGGCGACAATCCCTATATCGACAAGAAGATCACCTATCGCGAATTGCATGAGAATGTCTGCCGCCTCGCCAATGTGCTGAAGAAGCACGGCGTTAAGAAGGGCGACCGCGTCACGATCTATCTGCCGATGATCCCGGAAGCGGCTTATGCGATGCTGGCCTGCGCGCGCATCGGCGCTGTGCATTCCGTCGTCTTCGCCGGTTTCTCGCCGGAAGCACTTGCCGGTCGCATCGTCGACTGCGAATCCACTTTCGTCATCACGGCCGATGAAGGCGTGCGCGGCGGCAAACCTGTTCCGCTGAAGGAAAACACCGATACCGCCATCGACATTGCAGCCAAGCAATATGTCATGGTCAACAAGGTTCTTACCGTGCGCCGCACCGGCGGCAAGGTGAGCTGGGGACCGGGCCGCGATCTCTGGTACCATCAGGAAGTTGCTAGCGTCGAACCGACCTGCGATCCCGAACCGATGAATGCGGAAGACCCGCTCTTCATCCTCTACACCTCCGGCTCCACCGGCAAGCCGAAGGGCGTGCTGCACACAACCGGCGGCTATCTCGTCTATGCATCGATGACGCATCAATATGTCTTCGACTATCATGACGGCGACATCTACTGGTGCACGGCGGATGTGGGCTGGGTGACAGGTCACTCCTATATCGTCTACGGCCCGCTCGCCAATGGCGCGACGACGTTGATGTTCGAGGGTGTGCCCAACTTCCCCGATCAAGGACGTTTCTGGGAAGTCGTCGACAAGCATCACGTCAACATCTTCTACACTGCGCCTACGGCCATCCGCGCCCTGATGGGCGCCGGCGATGAATTCGTCACCCGCTCGTCGCGCTCGACGCTGCGCCTGCTCGGTTCGGTTGGCGAGCCGATCAATCCGGAAGCCCGGGAATGGTATTACAACGTCGTTGGTGACCAGCGGTCGCCGATTGTCGATACATGGTGGCAGACGGAAACCGGCGGTATTCTCATCACCCCGCTGCCCGGCGCGACAGACCTGAAGCCGGGCTCTGCAACGCGTCCGTTCTTCGGTATCAAGCCGGAACTGGTCGATAATGAAGGCGTTATCATTGAAGGTGCCGTGGACGGTAATCTCTGCATCATCGACAGCTGGCCGGGTCAGATGCGCACGCTTTACGGCGATCACAAGCGCTTCATCGAAGCCTACTTCTCGACCTATAAGGGCAAGTACTTTACCGGCGACGGCTGCCGTCGCGACGAAGACGGTTACTACTGGATCACGGGCCGCGTCGATGACGTGCTCAACATTTCCGGCCATCGCCTCGGCACGGCGGAAATCGAATCGGCACTCGTCTCGCATCACTCGGTTTCAGAAGCCGCCGTTGTGGGCTATCCGCATCCGATCAAGGGACAGGGCATCTATTGCTATGTCACGCTGATGACCGGCGAAGCAGTTCAGGACGAAGATGCCCTGCGCAAGGAGCTGACCCAGCACGTGCGCAAGGAGATCGGCCCTATCGCCACGCCGGACAAGATCCAGTTCTCGCCGGGCCTGCCGAAAACCCGCTCGGGCAAGATCATGCGCCGCATCCTGCGCAAGATCGCCGAAGACGAGTTCGGCGCACTGGGCGATACCTCGACCCTAGCCGATCCGGGCGTCGTGGACGACCTGATCGAAAATCGCCAGAACAAGAAATAATAAAAGCCCCGGTTTCCCGGGGCTTTTTTTCGACGCTGCCTGAGAAGGCACCCAAGTTTGGTGGGATTTTCGTTCTGCACGCCGAAAATCGTGATCTTCGAGAACCGGAGCGGAGTGTACTTAAAGTACATGAGCACCGGAAGCGCAGAAGAGCGCGATTTGCAGGCCACCAAGGCGACAATATCCCAAGCCTATTAGAAATCGATCGACCGCCCCTTGATCTCCCAATCGCCGAAACGGGCGGGGTCCTTGCCGCCGCGACCACCGATTTCGCGGGGCGCTTCGTTTGCCTTTTCGGCAGCGCGACGCGCTTCGGCTTCCTTCAATGCGCGCTGAGCAGCAGGCGGTAGGTCTTCGAACGTGCGCTTGTCAACGTTTTGCGGGCTTTCGGTTTTTTCGCTCATCGGTCACAATCCCGTTCTCGGTTTTACTTCGAACATTGAAGCAAAGCCTGTTCATACCCATCATATAGGCAGAAAGGCTTACCGTGCAAAACCCTTGCGGGTCATGTAACCTAAGATTTGGAGACCGCCGCGGATGAATATGACGAAAACTGCCATGCTGATCGCCCTCATGACGGTCATGTTCATGAGCATCGGCTATTTGCTGGGCGGCGGCGGCGGCATGATGATTGCGCTTGTGATTGCAGTCGCCATGAACCTGTTCGGTTACTGGAACTCCGACAAGATGGTGCTTCGCATGTACAATGCGCAGGAAGTGGATGAGCGCAGCGCGCCGGATTATTACCGCATGGTGAGCGGGCTGGCCGCCAATGCGGGCATTCCGATGCCGAAGGTCTACGTTATCCACGAAGACCAGCCGAACGCTTTTGCCACAGGCCGCAACCCCGAAAATGCTGCCGTTGCAGCCACGACTGGCCTCCTCCACCGCCTGACGCCGGAAGAAGTCGCAGGCGTGATGGCGCACGAGCTGGCGCACGTCCAGAACCGCGACACACTGACCATGACCATCGTCGCAACACTTGCCGGTGCCATATCCATGCTCGGCAATTTCGCCTTCTTCCTAGGCGGAAACCGCGAGAACGGCAACGGCATCATGGGCGTGGTCGGCACCATTCTTGCCATGATCGTCGCGCCCTTCGCCGCAATGATCGTGCAGATGGCTATCAGCCGCACCCGCGAATATGCCGCCGACAAGCGCGGCGCGGAAATCTGCGGCAATCCGCTGTGGCTGTCCTCGGCGCTGGGCAAAATCGCGCGCGGCGCCAAGGCCATCCCGAACGAGGAAGCCGAACACAATCCGGCAACCGCGCATATGTTCATCATCAATCCTTTGAGCGGACGTGGCGCAGACAATCTTTTCTCCACACACCCTGATACCGATAACCGCATCGCCGCACTTGAACAGATGGCTGCCGAAATGGGCATCCGCTCGGCTGGAATGGCACCGCGTGCCGCTGCCCCTTCCCAAAGCAGTGGTCCATGGGGTAATGCAGGCGGTAACAGCAATGGCGGTTCGGGTTTTCGCGGACCGTGGTCATAAATAAAGTTGAACAGTGTGAACGATAAAAAGCCCGCGCCAAAGCGTGGAAATAAAAAGCCGCAAACGAATAACAGCGCCGCAGACCTGCGCCCCGGTCTGGCGGCGCGTTTGTGTGCTGCACGCCTTCTCGGTGCGGTGATCGAAAAGAACACCTCGCTCGACGGCCTGACCGACAATACGCACGGCCATCCGCAATATCTGGCGCTGGAGCCGCGCGACCGCGCGCTGGTTCGCGCCATTCTCGGCTCTGCGCTCCGCAATCGCGGCAGCATCGAACGCGCCATCAACAAGCGGCTCGACCGGCCATTGCCGGAAAAATGCCCTAGCGTTGAAACATCTTCTGCATGTCGCCATCGCCCAGATTTTCTATCTGAACCTGCCCGATCATTCGGCGGTCGATCTTGCGGTGGAAGCGGCGAACAATGATCCGCGCAATCGCAAATATGCTGGTCTCGTCAATGCGCTGCTGCGTCGACTTTCGCGTAACAAGGAACGTGCTCTCGCCCACACGCTTGAGCCCGAAACCAACGTGCCGGAGTGGTTTGCCAAAAGCATCACCGACGCCTATGGCGCGGAAAAAGCAGCAGCCATTCTTGCCATGCATGCCTATGAGCCGCCGATCGATTTCACCGTCAAGGGTGACGCAAAGGCATGGGCCGAAAAGCTCGGTGGTGTCGCGCTGCCCAACGGTTCGGTGCGCCTGCAAACGGTCGAAGGCAATCTTACCGACCTGCCCGGCTTTGCCGAGGGGGACTGGTGGGTGCAGGATGTGGCCGCGAGCCTGCCTGCACGCCTGATGGGTGATATCAAGGGCAAACGGGTTGCCGACCTGTGCGCTGCCCCCGGCGGCAAGACGGCGCAGCTCATACTTCAGGGCGCCGACGTGACCGCGCTCGACCTTTCCGAAAACCGGCTGAAGCGCCTGCGCGGCAATCTGGAACGTCTCGGTTTCGAGGCGAAGACCGTTGCCACCAATCTGATGGATTTCCAGCCGGAGGAACTGTTCGACGCCGTGCTTCTGGATGCGCCCTGCTCTTCCACCGGCACTGTGCGCCGTCATCCAGACGTGCCTTGGACCAAGACGCCGCAGGACATAGCAAAGCTTGCCGAACTTCAGGGCAAACTTTTGGCGCACACGGCTACTCTGGTCAAACCCGGCGGCGTAATCGTCTTTTCCAATTGTTCGCTGCACCCGCTCGAAGGCGAGGAAATGGCGCGCAAGGCAGCGGAAAATCTGTTGCTGGAACCTTTCCCGATCACGGAGCAGGATTTCCCCAGTCTGAACGGGCTTCTGGAAGGACTGGTCACAGCAGAAGGCTTTCTGCGATCCACCCCGGCAGACCTGCCGCCGGATCGTTTTGAAGGCAATCCGCACATGGCTGGCATGGACGGTTTCTTCGCGGCCCGCTTCAAGCGCCGGGCCTGAGACCGGATATAAGCAAACAAATCGTATAATTTGCCATAACGGGTCGCGATACCCGTTATGGTTAACGCTCGATTCACCATTTCTGTACAATTGTATCAAAGGAACTGGCTGTTCGATCTGGCCAAACAATAATGACAAACGATACGGAGAAAGACCGGGTGGCAGTCGCCCTCAGCGAAACCCCACATCTTTGGGGATTGGCCGTTGCACAGGCTTGGCGCAAGTTCAGCCGCCGTCTGCGCATGGGGCCGCTTTATCGCTGGCGCTTCACCGGCTTCACCCCGGATCGTATCCTGATCGCTCCGCCCGACCTGCGCGTTGCCGACGCGCAATTGGCACAGGAATTCTATCACGGCCGTTTTGCGCTGGCCGGTCGTCTGGTCGAAACCGGCGGATTGTCGCCTTTCGCCGTCGAACCGCCGACGCCGGAATGGGAAGCAGCGCTTCAGAGTTTCGGCTGGCTCCGTCATCTGAAAAGTGCCAATAGCGAACTGGCAACCGCTAATGCGCGCGCGCTCGTCGATGACTGGATGCGCATGTTCGGCAAGCGGATCGGCGGCATCGCCCGGTCACCGGAAGTCACTGCCCAACGCATCATCGCCCGGCTTCAGCATTCAAACCTTATTCTGTCAGGCGCCGAACTTCCCGCCTATCGCCGCTTCATGCGCTCGCTCGCCATGCAGGTGCGTTATCTGCGCACCGTTGCCGCCGCCATGGATGATGGCGAGGAACGGTTGCGCGCCCGTATCGCGTTGGCATTCGCCGCTCTGGCTCTGCCTGTTTCGCCACCGACGGCACGCGCCGCCCGGCGCAATCTGGAGTACGAGCTGAAACGCCAGATTCTGCCCGATGGCGGACATATCTCGCGCAATCCCGTTACAGTTCTGGAACTGCTGGCCGATCTTCTGCCGCTCCGCCAGACCTATGCCAATGGCACGGAAGCCCCGCCCAAGGCGCTGATCGAAGCCGTCGAGCGCATGTTGCCGGCCCTGCGCTTCTTCCGCCATCAGGATGGCAGCCTTGCGCTTTTCAACGGCGTCGGCCCGACCATGCCGGAACGCATCATCTCGGTTCTCAGGCATGACGAGACCGCTGGATCGCCGCTGACCCATGCGCCCTATTCCGGCTATGAACGGCTTTCGATGGGTTCGACCACCATCATCGCCGATACCGGACTGCCGCCGCCGGTCACAGCTTCGCGGGATGCCCATGCCGGTTGTCTCGCCTTCGAAATGTCCTCCGGGCGCCAGCGCTATATCGTCAATTCCGGTATTGACCGTTTCGGTCCGCCGGAATTTCGTCCATTAGGTCGTTCCACGGCTGCGCACTCCACGGCCACCATCAACGACACCTCATCGTGCCGCTTCAGCCTCAATGCGGGTCTCTCCAACATGATCGGCACGCCGATCATTGCAGGCCCGACCCGCGTGCAGCGTGACCGGATCGAGGAAATGGGGCGGCAGGGGCTTTGTTGCCAGCCATGACGGCTATGCGCGCCTGTTCGGCATCTATCACGAACGTCGCCTTGTGCTGTCGCACAATGGCAGCGTCATTCAGGGGCAGACCGCTTCTATCGCGGCGATGGCCGCCCGTTGAAGGCGAACGGACGCGACAATATCGCGGTGCGTTTCCATCTGCATCCGTCGGTCGATATTTCCTTCGATGAGAACGGATTGATCGTTCTGTCGGCGGATCGCGACGATACCGGTCTTCTCCTGTTTTGAAGTTGCGCCGCAACTGGAAGATTCGATCTTCTTTGCGGGCTTCCGCGGCCCCGTGACATCGAAGCAGATCGTGCTCTCCTTCCCGGCATCAGAATTGCCGGAAGTGAACTGGCAGTTCAGCCGCGTCGCACTCGGCAGTTACGTATAATCCGCTCTCAACCCCTCACCACGGGGAGGCGCGGCAGCGCCGTCTCGAAGGGTCGAGGGTCAACGGGACCGAATGCGGGGCAAGAAATACCTCTTCACCGTTCTTTTCCGGCCTTTTGCGGTAGGATTCTCGGCGCGCCTGTGTTAGGGCGAGCCGTCCACTTTCCTGAACGCATCCGTTTCAGCAACGAAGAGACCAACTCCCTATGGCTGTCAGCTCCAAGCATATTCCCGCTCCCGATCTTCATCGGGTGCGCCGCGCCCTCCTTTCCGTTTCAGACAAAACCGGCCTGATCGATTTCGCCAAAGCGCTTCACGCGCAAGGTGTCGAAATCCTTTCGACCGGCGGCACCGCCAAGTCGATTGCCGCCGAAGGCATTCCGGTGAAGGATGTATCCGAAGTAACCGGCTTCCCGGAAATCATGGACGGACGCGTCAAGACGCTGCATCCGGCAGTCCATGGCGGCCTGCTCGCCGTGCGCAACGATCCGGAACACGTCGCGGCCATGGAAGAACACGGCATCGGCGGCATCGATCTTGCCGTCATCAATCTCTATCCGTTCGAGGAAGTCAGCTTCAAGGGCGGCGATTACGACACCACTGTCGAAAACATCGACATTGGTGGCCCCACGATGATCCGCGCTTCGGCCAAGAACCACGCCTATGTCGCCACGGTTGTCGATCCTGCCGACTATGCCGACGTCGTCGCTGAACTGGAAAAGTATGTGGGCTCCCTGCCGCTTGCCTTCCGCAAGAAGCTTGCCGCCAAGGCCTTCTCGCGCACGGCAGCCTATGACGCAGCCATTTCCAACTGGTTTGCCGAAGCGATCAACGAAGAAACTCCGGTCTATCGCTCGGTCGCAGGCAAGCTGCATTCCGTCATGCGCTACGGAGAAAACCCGCACCAGACGGCTGGCTTTTATCTCACTGGCGAGAAGCGCCCCGGTGTTGCCACAGCGACCCAGCTTCAGGGCAAGCAGCTCTCCTACAACAACATCAACGACACTGATGCGGCTTTCGAACTCGTCGCAGAATTCGATCCTGCCCGCACCGCAGCCGTCGCCATCATCAAGCACGCCAATCCTTGCGGCGTTGCAGAAGCAGCCACCATCAAGGAAGCTTATTTAAAGGCACTCGCCTGCGATCCGGTTTCGGCGTTCGGCGGTATTGTTGCGCTCAATAAAACGCTCGATGAGGAAGCCGCTGAAGAGATCGTAAAGATCTTCACCGAAGTCATTATCGCTCCGGATGCCACCGAAGGTGCACAGGCCATCGTTGCTGCCAAGAAGAACCTCCGTCTGCTCGTCACCGGCGGCCTACCGGACCCGCGCGCCAAGGGCATTGCCGCCAAGACAGTTGCCGGTGGTTTGCTGGTCCAGTCGCGCGACAATGGTGTGGTCGACGATCTCGATCTCAAGGTCGTCACCAAACGTGCGCCGACCGAAGCCGAACTCAACGATATGAAATTCGCCTTCCGCGTCGGCAAGCATGTGAAGTCGAACGCCATCGTCTATGTGAAGGACGGTGCAACGGTCGGCATCGGTGCAGGCCAGATGAGCCGCGTGGATTCAGCCCGCATCGCAGCCCGCAAGGCTGAAGACGCAGCAGAAGCCGCCGGTCTTGCAGAACCGCTCACCAAGGGCTGCGTGGTCGCTTCCGACGCGTTCTTCCCGTTTGCCGACGGTCTGCTTTCCGCCGTTCAGGCCGGTGCAACCGCGGTCATCCAGCCGGGAGGTTCCATGCGGGACGATGAAGTGATCGCCGCTGCCGACGAACATGGCATCGCCATGGTCATGACGGGGATGCGTCACTTCCGCCATTAGAGCTTTTACGCATTATCCTGCGCAAAACCGCTCCGCACTTTTGCTGGAAATGCTCTACCCCCTTATAACAAGTATTTATTGAGGCCCCGGAACCAACCATTCCGGGGCCTCGTTTTCATTGAGTTTCACATTGTTTCGTTTAAATTCGCTTTCAACATCGACCGGATCAACGGAGGAGCCCGCCCATGACGCAGTTTATCGGTTCCATCGACCGGGGAACCACGAGTTCGCGTTTCATCATTTTCGACAAGCGGGGCGATATCGTCGCGAGTGACCAGCGCGAACATGAGCAGATTTATCCGAAGGCGGGCTGGGTCGAACACAATCCGATAGAAATCTGGCGCAACACACAGCACGTCATTGCCGCAGCACTCAAAAAGCAAAACTGAAGGCAAGTGATATCGCTTCCGTCGGCATCACCAACCAGCGCGAAACCACACTGCTCTGGGACAGGAAAACCGGTGCGCCGCTCTATAATGCAATCATCTGGATGGATACGCGCACCGACGAACTTGTTTCCCGGTACACGAAGGACGTCGGCGCAGACCAGCTTCGTGCCAAGACCGGCCTGCCGATCTCGACCTATTTCTCCGGGCTCAAGCTGCGCTGGATACTCGACAATGTTCCGGGTGCGCGTGAAAAGGCCGAAGCCGGAGACGCACTTTTCGGCACAATCGACACATGGCTGGTCTGGAACCTGACTGGCGGCACCGATGGCGGCATCCACATCACCGATTTGACCAATGCTTCCCGCACCCAGCTGATGGATCTTTCGACGCTGCAATGGGATGAAGACATACTTCGTCTTTTCGATATTCCGTCAGCCTGCTTGCCGGAAATCCGCTCTTCAAGCGAGGTCTATGGCGAGATCACCCTGCCCTCCCTTTCCGGTGTAAAACTTGCGGGCATTCTGGGCGACCAGCAGGCAGCGCTCTTCGGTCAGGCATGTCTGGAACCGGGCGAAGCCAAGAACACCTATGGCACGGGCTGCTTCATGCTGATGAACACCGGCGAGAAATTGGTGCCCCTCAATTACGGCCTGCTGACCACGGTTGCCTACAAGCTCGACGGTGCCAAACCGGTTTATGCACTGGAAGGCTCCATCGCCATTACCGGCGCCCGGTGCAATGGCTGCGCGACAACCTCGGCATCATCAAGAACAGCAGCGACATCGAAACACTGGCGCGCACCGTGGAGGACAATGGCGACGTCTATTTTGTTCCAGCCTTTTCCGGCCTCTTTGCACCGCATTGGCAGGATTCAGCGCGCGGTATCATTGCTGGCCTCACCCGCTTCGCCAACAAGGGGCACATTGCCCGGGCGGCCCGGAAGCGAGCGCCTATCAGGTGCGCGAAGTGCTTGATGCGATGGTGAAGGATTCAGGCGTCGAAATCACCGAGTTGCGCGCCGATGGCGGCATGACCATCAATGAACTGCTCATGCAGTTCCAGTCCGACATTCTGGATGTGCCGGTTGTGCGCCCGAAAATCATAGAGACGACGGCACTGGGCGCTGCCTACGCGGCGGGGCTCGCCGTCGGCTACTGGAAATCGACGAAGGACATTGTGGAGAACTGGCAGGTGGGCCATCGCTGGCATCCGCGAATGTCGGCTGAGGAAAGCACGCGCCTGTTCAATGCGTGGGAAAAGGCCGTGCAGCGTTCGCTAGGCTGGATTGAATAGAAGTCTCGCCCCGGCCCGTCACGACGGGCTGGTTGCAGCCAGCTTGTCAGCCGGATAAGGCGTCACTGCAATCAGCACCAGACCGACCGCAAAAGAATATGACCAGCACCGACATGCCCAGCGCCGCCGATCCGCTCAGCGCCGTGATGGTGGCAACCAGAAACGGTCCAAGGAAGCTGGTCGCGCGCCCGGCGAGCGCATAGATGCCGAAATAGCGGCCCGATTCCTCCGGCTTGATGCTGCGGGCAAACCATGAACGCGACGAGGCCTGAACCGGACCGAAGGCCGCACCAATCATCAGACCGCAAATCAGATAGGCGTGTTCTGCCGCGCTGGAGAACAGTCCTTGTGTTGTGGGAGATGCGAAAGGCATCAGGCCGAACAAAGTGTAATCGCGTCCGGTCGAGACAATGCCTATAGAAGCAAGCAGCAACAGCACCAGCGAAAAGATCACGACAGCCTTGGAACCAATCCGTGTATCGACGCGGCTTGCGACCAGACAACTGAAAATCGCCATGACATTCATCACCATGCCGAAAAGCCCGATCTCGGTGATCGTCCAGCTGAACAAGGCTGCCGCATAACCCGCACCGAGCGCCAGCGTAGCATTGACGCCATCCTGATAAATCATGCGCGCCACAAGGAAGCGGACAAGTCCCGACCGTTTGCGCGCCTCGGTGAGCGTAACCTTCAATTCTGCAAAGCCAGAGCGCAACGCCTTGCGCAGAGGCTCGCCACGTTCCGCGTCCGGCGTGAACAAAAACATTGGCAGGATGAAAACGAAATACCACAGGGCAGCCAGCGGTCCGGTAATGCGCGCATCCTCCCCAGTACGGGATCGAGACCGAACAGGGGCTTCATGCCGATGATCGTTGTGCCTGTTTCAGGCGAGGCCGCCAGACATAGCACCACGAAAATGAGTACGATCATGCCGCCCAGATAGCCGAGCCCCCGGGCGATGTTGGAGACACGCCCGATATCGTTGCTCGGCACCAGACGCGGCATCATGGAATCATTGAAGACGATGGAAAATTCGGCAGCCACCATGGCCATAGAAAACGCACACAGTACCCAGAACAGGTTCGCACCCGGAACGGCGAACCACAGCAGGCAGAGGCCTATAATCTTCAGCACGGCGAAGAAAGCGATCCGGGGCTTACGCGCGCCTGTCCGGTCGGCCACCGCTCCCGGGATCGGTGAAAGCACAGCAATGAGAAAACCGGCAGCGGCAAAGCCATAACCCCAAGCAACCCGGCCGGCTTCAGGATTTTCTGCCATGCGCGAGATGAAATAAGGCCCGAAGATGAACGTGGTCACAACGGTAAAAAGGGCTGCGCCGCCCAGTCAAAAAATATCCAGCCCCAGATGCCACGCCGCGAGGCATAGCTGCGGGCAGCCGCAACCTGATCGCTCAATTGCTCTTTCCTTCCCCGGGCAAGAAGTTGGCCCAACCATTGACCGGCCAGTCGGTCGGAAGCCTCTCCTTTATCAGCCGCACCTTATAACCCGAAACTCGGCTTCAAAAGAAACAAAAAGGGCGACCGAAGCCGCCCTTTTGCAAGTTTATGTCGTTGTTTTCTATTGCGCCAGATCGGACATCAGGCCCGCTGCAACCGCCAGTCGCGAGACCGTCAGGTCACCACCTTCCGTCAGCGCCACCATGCGGTTCTTCACCTGCTCGATGCGCGCGCCATCGGCTGCAAACCGGGCTGCTGCCGGGTCCTTATCCTTGGCAAAACGCTTGAGCGCCGCAATGGTGATACCGCGTGCGGCCTGCGTGATCGTATCGCTTGCTCGTGACAGAGCAAGCCCGTCATAATAGTCCGTGACGGGGATGGAGCGCGCGGCTTCCTCGATGCGTCCGATGCGGAAGGCTTCCGAAACACCGAAATAGGTCTTGGCGGTTACCACCCGGTCGGCATCGGCCAGATGCGCGATCAGCGCGATGTCCGGCATGATGCCTGCAAGCTGCAGATTGGCAAGACGCTGGGCCAGCTTTTCCGGTGCACCCTTTTCCACGAAAGCAGCCTTGTCGGCCTGCAGCGTGCTCTTCAGGTATTCCGGCATCAGACCGTCGAAACGCGGTTCCAGCTCGGCACGTGCCCCGGTGATCGTGTCCACCAGTTCCGTCAGATTGGCGCGTGTCGTATCGTTGCGCAGCACCCAAGCCGTCGTCGCCTGCAACATTTCGCCGACGAGATGATAGAACTGGTTCTGCACATCGCCCGGCACCTTGCTGTCGAGTGCATCAATGGCATCATAGATCGTGTCGATATCGAAGCCGTCACGCACCGCCACATAGGCGCGGACGATATCGGCAGGCGACTTGCCGGTCGTACGGCCAGACGGCTGATGAAGGTGATACCGCCGCGGTTGATGACATCGTTTGCCAGCAAAGTAGCGACGATTTCACGGCGCAAACGATGGCCGGAGATTTCCTCGGCATAAGTCTTGGTCATGCGCTTCGGGAAATAGCCGAACAGCAGCGACTGAAAGTAAGGCTCATCCGGAAGCTGGCTTGCCACCAGATCATCCGAAAGCGACAGCTTGGCATAAGCAAGCAGAACCGCCAGTTCCGGACGCGTCAGCGGCTGACCCGCTTTCTGGCGTTCGGCCAGAAGCGCATCGGATGGCAGATACTCGACCTTGCGATCAAGAAGCTTGCGATTTTCGAGTTCCGCCATGAACCGCGCCTGATAAGGCAGCTCTGCCAGACCCTGCCTTTCGCTGAGCGAAAGCGCCAGCGGCTGCAGATAGTTGTTGCGCAGAACCAGTTCGGACACACCATCGGTCATGCTGACCAGAAGCTTGTTGCGTGCCGGGCGCTTGAGATTGCCCGAACGCATGGCGGCGGCCAGAGCGATCTTGATGTTGACCTCGACGTCCGAGCAGTTGACGCCTGCCGAATTGTCGATGGCGTCCGTATTACCGCGACCGCCTGCCAGCGCATATTCGATACGCCCGCGCTGCGTTACGCCAAGATTTGCACCTTCGCCGATCACCCGCGCACCAACTTCCGCGCCAATGATGCGGATCGCATCATTGGCGCGGTCACCTACCTGCGCATCCGTTTCGGCAGACGAGCGGATATAGGTGCCGATACCGCCGAACCAGAGGAGATCGACCTTCGATTTCAAAATCGCAGTCATGATTTCCTGCGGCGTGCCGGAGGTCTTTCCAAGGCCGATGGCTGCAGCAGCCTCCGGCGAGAGCGTGATCGTCTTCTGGCTGCGGCTATAGATGCCGCCACCAGCCGAAAGCTTGGAACGGTCATAATCCTGCCAGCTCGAACGCGGCAGTTCAAACAGACGCTTGCGCTCGGCAAAGCCGTCGGCTGGAACCGGGTTCGGATCGATGAAAATATCGCGATGGTCGAACGCAGCCACCAGCTTGATCTGTTCGGAAAGCAGCATGCCGTTGCCGAACACATCGCCCGACATATCGCCCACACCGGCAACCGTGAAAGGCTCGGTCTGGATATCCGTGTCGAATTCGCGGAAATGCCGCTTCACGGCTTCCCATGCGCCGCGCGCGGTAATGCCCATGCCCTTGTGGTCATAACCGGCGGAACCGCCGGATGCGAAGGCATCGTCCAGCCAGAAATCATGTGCCCGGCTGATGGCATTGGCCGTATCGGAGAAGGTGGCCGTGCCCTTGTCGGCAGCAACGACGAAATAAGGATCGTCATTGTCATGGCGCACGACTTCCGCCGGCGGCACGACATGATTGTCCTCGATATTGTCGGTAACCGACAGAAGTGTGGAGATGAACACCTTGTAGGCATCACGACCAGCTTCGAACACGGCATTGCGATCGCCGCCAACCGGCAGACGCTTCGGATAGAAGCCGCCCTTGGCGCCAACCGGCACGATCACCGCATTCTTGACCTGCTGTGCCTTCACGAGGCCCAGCACTTCGGTACGATAATCCTGTGCGCGGTCCGACCAGCGCAGACCACCGCGGGCGACAGCGCCGAAGCGCAGATGCACGCCTTCCACTTCCGGCCCATAAACGAAGATTTCGCGATAAGGGCGCGGGTCCGGCAAGCCTTCGACCAGACGCGGATTGAGCTTGAAGGCAAAGGTGACACGCGGCTTGCCGTCGGCACCCGGCTGATAGGCATTGGTGCGCAGCGTCGCTTCGATCAGATTGCGGAAACGGCGCAAAATCTGGTCGTCGTCGATGCTCGGCACGCCAAGCAATGCGGTCTCGATGGCATCGACCAGCTTCTTTTCAGCCGCATCACGGCGCTTGGCCGATGGGTTGAAGCGCAGATCGAACAGCGAATAGAGATCGCTGGCGATTTCCGGATAACGGTTCAGTGCGGCCGCGATGAAGCCCTGCGAATAGGCAATGCCTGCCTGTTGCAGATAACGACCATAGGAACGCAGGATCATGATCTGGCGTGCCGTCAGGCGTGCGGTCTGCACCAGCGCGTTGTAACCGTCATTGTCAGCCAGACCGTCCCAGACATTGCGGAACACATCTTCCAGCATCTCGCCATCGTCGGAAAGATCGACGGGAGCGCCATAGGCGTTCACGAGCTGCATGTCGTGCACGTAAACGGCAGCGCCGTCCTTGCCAGCATGCGGCAGGTCGATGGTCTGCTCGCTGACGACACGGAAGCCCATATTTTCCAGAAGCGGCACACGCTGCGACAACACAACCGGCGCACCGTGATGATAAAGCTTCAGCGAAACCGCATCAGGACCATCAGTGCGATAACGATAGAAGTCTACGAAAAGCGGAGCCTCTGCGCTGAGGCCAGCGATACGTTCCGCATCGACCAGCGCTTCCGGCGCCGTGAAGATTTCGCGATAGGATGGCGGGAAGCTTGCAGCAAGCGCGACGGTCTTTGCGTCTGCACTGTCAGAGCTTTCACGAACCGCATCGTCCCATGTGCGGACAATGGCGCGCACTTCGGCTTCCAGCGCTTCGCGATCCACATGCGGTGTGGAGCGCTCATGACGGCGGATGACGAACTGAACGCGCGTCAGGCCGTTCTGCAGGAAGACCGGGTGGAATTCGAAACTGTCACCGCCATAGATATCAACGAGATAGTGCCCGATCTTCTCGCGCACGACCGAGTCGTAACGGTCACGCGGGATATAGACCAGCACGGTCGCAAAACGGCCAAAGCGATCGAGACGCGGAACAGCGCGCACGCGCGGGCGTTCGCCGAGCGCAAGGATCAGCTCGGCATTGGCCGTCAGGCTTTCCACATCAATCTGGAAAAGCTCGTCGCGCGGATATTCTTCCAGCACGTTGATGAGCGCCTTGCCCGAATGGTCCTCGCGGTTGAACCCGAGATGCTTGATGACGGCATCGGCCTTGGAGCGAATGAACGGAATGCCTGCAACCGAACTCGTATAGGCAACCGAGGTGAAGAGACCGACCGGGCGCAGTTCGCCGATGGCCTCGCCCTTCTCACCGAATATCTTCACGCCGACATAATCGAGATAGGAGCGGCGATGCACCAGCGAAAGCGAATTCGCCTTGGTCACGATCAGCGGCTCGTTGCTGTCGAGGAATTCCGTTACCTCACGCGGCGTCACCGTGTCGTCGTCATCCTTGCGCAGGACGCGGACTTCATTGTCGTTGAGAATGCCGAGCGTTTCCTTGACCGGAACCAGTTCGCGCTTGTCGCCCTTGCCTTTGAAGGTGAGTTCGCGAAGTCCGAGGAAGATAAAACGATCGTCGCGCAACCATTCCAGAAATGCGATGGCCTCCGGCATGGCGGATCACTCGTCATGTCATAAACGCGCTTGTAATCGGCGATAGCGCCATCGAGGCGCTTCAACATCGGCTTCCAGTCGCTGACAGCAGCACGAACCTGTCCGAGCGCGCGCTTGATGGCGGCAGTCAGATTGGCCTTGACCTGTTTGTCGAGGGCTGGAAGATGAATCTGTACCGGGCTGACGCGCTCGACGCCCTTGGCAGGCGCGAGCTGCGATGCTTCGCCCAGAATGACCAGCTCGTCCTTTTCGCGCGCAATGTCCAGAACCGGATGCACGACCATGAAAATCTGGCTGACATGATCATTCAGCTCACCCATGATGGAGTCGAGCAGGAACGGCATATTGTCGTTGACAATGGTGATGACGCTCACTGGTCGACCATGGCGCTCGATACCATTATCGACACTGATGATGCTCTTGCCCTTGCGGTAGGATTCGAGGGCGGCATAGCCGTGACGGGCTGAACTGTCGAGAGCGGCAGCATCGTAAGCGGCCAGATCTTCTGGCGGCGCCCATTCGAAGAGAAGCTGCGAGAAGGCCGTAAGCGCCTTCGACTTGCCTCCCTTCTTCTCCTCCTTGCTTGCCTTGGAACCTTTAACCTTGCTCGACCGATCCTGCTTTGCAGTCACGTCGGATACTCCTGTCATGATGGCAATGCGCGCCAAACTAGCAGATTAGGCATTGGTTTCGATGGCAATTCGTTGAAAATAACGAAAAATTTCCCGGAAAGTCAGAAAGACCGCATTTAATCCATTTAATTTGGAACAAAACTTCGAAAACTTCCCGCGAAATTTCGGAATATGCCAGCGGATTTCTCCGCGCGGCTCAAAAGTGCTGCCAAAAGGGTCAAGCAGCGGCCCTGCTTCGCCACATTTCCGACTAAAGTTGCAGATGATTCTGATAAATGAATCGGCCTGTCAGTGCCTGAATCAAGAAGCGTCAGGCCGTGGCGAAAACGTCATTTGCAGCCCGGCATGGCGACTTTTGGAACAGACACTCAGAGCTCGATCAGGTGATCGTCCAGCTCATTGATATTGTCCGGTCCTGCCGGAAAATGCTTTTCCAGCAGAACCCCGGCCTGACCGATAGCCAGTACGAAACCCTCGGTCATTTGTGCGCGGGAGGCGTGATGGATGAGCGTCGCGACGATTGCATTCCACTCGTCCTGTTCGACACGCGCATGGATGCCCGCATCGGCGATCACCTCGGCATAATGTTCGGCCATTGAGACAAAGAGCAGAATGCCGGTGCGGTGCTCCGTAATATGGACATTGCGCGCCAGAAACTGCTGCAGCGCATTGAGATGGGCGCGCTTGTAACGGATGCGGCGCGGCACCAGCAACATGCGAATGGCCGGAAAGAACCAGAGCACCAGCATCGCAGTCAGGAACGCCGCCAGCACCGCAAGTCCGAACATAGGCAGGCGGATATCGAACCAGTACCAATGGGCGAGAAAAGCCGCGATCACCGAAGCGATGAGGATGCCGCAAGTCGCAACAAAGCCCGCCGCAAAGAAATAGTCATCGCTCGAGCGCGCCAGAACGGCATAGATTTCGCCGCTGGTTTCTGCTTCCGCCTTGCGGATGGCCTCGGCAATACGGGCATGGTCCTCGGCGCCAATCAGCGTGTGATGCTTCATCGTTGCGTCTCCCTACCAGCTACCCGAGGCGCCACCGCCACCGGATGAACCGCCACCACCGGAGAAACCACCGCCTCCCCGCCGGACGACCAGCCACCGCCGCCGCCCCAGCTGCCACCACCCCTACCGCCAGAGCTGCCGCCGCGATTGTTGTAATCCACGACCATGCCGAGCCACTGATATTTGCCCGGCCCGATCTTGCGTCCTAAAACCGGCGTCAGGATCGCCATGCCGAAGCCGCCGAAGAAGATCAGGCACCAGAAGGCGATGAAGACGACAAAGACCCAGTCGACATCATCCGAACTCGACTGCACATTGCGCTTGGCCCGCGCTTCAAGCTCGGCGGCATCGCCGGAAAGCACCGAAAGAATACCATCAACACCCTGTACGATGCCGTTCGAGTAATTGCCGGTACGGAATTCGGGAATGATAGTGCCATTGATGATGACGCTTGAAAGCGCATCGGTCATGACACCTTCGAGACCATAGCCGACCTCGATCCGCACCTTACGGTCATTGGGCGCAACCACCAGCAATATGCCGTTGTTTTCCTGTTTCTGCCCCAGCGCCGGGCACGGAACAGACGGTTGGAATAGGTTTCGATGTCTTCGCCGTTGAGGCTCGGGACCGTCACCACGACCACCTGATCCGATGACTTCGCTTCAAAATCGGCAAGCTTCTGGGTCAGTTGCTGGCGCTCGGCGGGGTCGATGATCCCCGCCGCATCCACCACACGACCGGTCAAGGCCTGTGCAGGCGTCGACGCGTCTTGTGCAAGGGCCACCGTGTGCAGCGTCAGCGCTGCGCAAAACAGCAGGAAAGCGAGCGCAAGGAGATGTCGCGGCCAGCCCAACCAGCCAAGACCGCGACGATCACGCGAGAGTGCTGCACTCGCCCCGAAACGCATCATGAAACGCGCCGTCAGTTGAAGTTGACTTTGGGCGCGGCCTGACTGCCTGCATCGGCACTGAAGCTCTGCATCGGCTGTGCATCGCGATACCAGATCCACGTCCAGATCATCGTCGGCATGGTGCGCAGCGCCGTGTTGTAGACGCGAACCGCCTCGATATAGTCGCGACGTGCGACGGCGATGCGGTTTTCAGTACCTTCGAGCTGCGACTGCAATGCAAGGAAATTCTGGTTGGCTTTCAGGTCCGGATAGCGCTCGACCACCACCATCAGGCGCGACAGTGCGCTTGTCAGATTGGCCTGATTATCCCGGAACTGCTTGAAGAGTTCCGGATTGTTGAGCGTTTCCGGCGTGATCTGCACCTGCGTCGCCTTGGCGCGCGCTTCGATCACAGCCTGCAAGGTTTCCTGTTCGTGAGCAGCATAGCCTTTCACGGTCTCGACCAGATTGGGCACGAGATCGGCGCGGCGCTGGTACTGGTTCTGCACCTCGCCCCGGGCAGCCTTCGCCTTTTCCTCATTGGTCGGGATCGTGTTGAAACCGCATGCCGATAGCAGCGGAACCAGAACAGCGAGACCAAGAGCGATGAAAATACGGCGAAAAGAGAAAGAAGTGGCAACCGTCGCAGCCGACATGGACTTCTCCTGAAAAGAGCGCTTTGCCAAGCGCCGGGGAAACAAATTCATCACCCGCATATGTGCGTTCACGCAAATGCGAGCCGTCAAATCAACAAGATAACGCAATTTCGCGCATCGTCCAGCCTGATTGCGGCGCATGCACAACAGTCAAAGAAAACCGCCCGCGTACGGCGCCGCAGCGAGGTCTTTCCCGAATGGATTTCACCTTATGAATATGTTGACTCAGTCAACACAATAGATATTGATAATGTCAACATAGGGAGACGCCGCGCCGGGCGTAAGCAGACATGACGCAAGTAGACAATCTCGACGACATCAGCGCATTGCGGGCGTTCAACCGTGTCTATACGCGCCGTCTCGGCCTGCTGAACGCCCATCTGGACAAGAGCCCGTTCACGCTGACCGAGGCGCGTATCCTCTACGAGATCGCACATCGCACAGCACCTGCGGCGTCAGACATCATGCGAGCGCTCGGGCTCGACCGCGGCCAGCTGAGCAGAACACTGAAACGCTTCACCGAACGTGGGTTGATCGAGACGTCAGAGCATCCCGACGGAGGCCGCAGCCGTCCCATCCAACTGACCGATGCCGGTCGCAAGACATTCGGCGCACTGGAACGTAACACCTGCGACGCTGTTGGCGAACTTCTCGACGGACTGCAGCCGGATCAGCGCAGAAATCTGCTGGCAGCAGCGGGTACGATCAAGCGCTTATTTGATGACGAGCACCCCAAGGATTTGCAGCTGCGCAATCTGCGGGCTGGTGATCTGGGGTGGATCATTCACCGGCAGGCAGTGCTCTATACGGACGAGTATGGCTGGAGCAGCGACTATGAGGCACTCGTTGCCCGCATTCTTGCCGATTTCTCTGAAGCCTTCGATCCCGCCCACGACGCGGCATGGGTAGCTGAACTCGACGGTCGTGTGGTTGGATCGGTGTTTCTGGTCAAGGGGACCAGCCAAAGCTTGGCAAATTGCGCCTGCTCTATGTCGAACCGGATGCGCGCGGGGCCGGTGTCGGTGCAAAGCTCGTGAACGCCTGTATCGAACGCGCGCGCACTGTCGGCGATGAGCGCATCACTCTATGGACGAACAGTGTTCTCACGGCAGCACGGCGTCTTTACGAACGCGCCGGATTCCGGCTCATTGATGAAGCACCGCACCATTCCTTCGGCGCGGATCTCACCGGCCAGACATGGGAGCTGGACCTGAGGTAAGGCTCGACCGGCAACATCTTAGCCAGCCCATAAGACCAGCCCATAAGAAAAGCGGCGGATTGCTCCGCCGCTTTTCAAAATGCAAGCTGCGCGAAGATTATTCGCTTGCAGCTTCTTCAGCCGGAGCAGCAGCGGCTGCGGCAGCTTCAGCGGCCTTTGCGGCAGCTTCTTCTTCAGCCTGCTTGGCCATGGCCAGACGTTCCTGAGCCTTCTTGCCCGGCTCACCCTTGGTCGGGTTGCTGCGGGTCGGACGCTTTGCAAGACCAGCCCGGTCGAGGAAGCGCAGAACGCGGTCGGTCGGCTGTGCGCCCTGTGCAATCCAATGCTGGATGCGGTCGGCATCGAGCTTCACGCGTTCAGCGTCCTTGGCCAGCATCGGGTTCCATGCACCAACGGTTTCGATGAAGCGACCGTCGCGCGGGCTGCGGACGTCGGCAACAACGATGTGGTAGTAAGGACGCTTCTTGGAGCCAGCGCGGGCCAAACGAATCTTCAGAGACATTTTTTCTTTCCTTTAGACAATTGCTTCGCCCGAGGGTTGGTCTGGGCAAAACGGGTTAAACCGTAGCTACGGTTGTTGTTTTGACGCGCATCTTACCCGAAAACCGTTTCACACTTTTCGGGATGCGCTTTTACTTTCCGCCGTGGTTTGCGGCGGCATGCTCATGATGCCGAATGACTTCCTTCACGATGAAGTTCAGGAATTTTTCGGCGAAATCGGGATCGAGGTGGGCATCGGTTGCCGGGGCGCGCAGACGTTCCACCTGACGCTTTTCGCGGGCCGGATCAGCCGGTGCGAGGCCACGTTCGGCCTTGAGTACACCGACAGCCTTGGTGCAGCGAAAACGTTCGGCCAGCATGTGGATCAGCGCAGCATCGATATTATCGATGGAGGCGCGCAGTGCCAGAAGTTCAGCCGGTGCAGTGTTCTGTTCGTCGCTCATGATGCTCACTTCTTCTTCGGCAGACCGGAAGGCCGCCACCAAGACCGGGAAGTTTCGGTCCACCCAAGCCCGGAAGACCACCGCCCGGAAGGCCCGGCAAACCGCCGCCTTTCGTCAGACCGGCTGCTTCCGCCTGCTTGGCAAGCGCTTCAAGCTGCTTGGGGTCCATCTTCGAGAGATCAGGCATGCCACCAAGGCCGCCCATTCCGCCACCGAGACCACCAAGGCCCATCTTGTTGGCAAGGCCGCCCATCATCTGCTGCTTCATCATTCCGCCCTTGCCCTTGCCCATGACTTTCATCATGTCGGCCATCTGGCGTTGCATCTTGAGAAGCTTATTGATGTCGGCAGCAGTCGTGCCGGAACCCTTGGCAATGCGCTGCTTGCGGCTGTGCTTGAGAAGGTCGGGATTAGCGCGCTCGGCCTTGGTCATCGAGCCGATGATGGCGAGCTGGCGGTCGAACACCTTGTCGTCGAGACCGGCTGCTGCTGCCTTGTCCTTCATTCCGCCCATGCCGGGCATCATGCCCATGATGCTGCCCATGCCGCCAAGCTTTTTCATCTGGCCCAGCTGATCGGCAAGATCATTGAGATCGAACTTGCCCGACTGCATCTTCTTGGCCATCGCCGCGGCTTTTTCCGCGTCGATGTTTTCGGCAGCTTTTTCCACGAGCGAAACAATGTCGCCCATGCCGAGAATACGGTCGGCGATACGCTTCGGATAGAATTCCTCAAGCGCATCCATCTTTTCGCCGGTGGCGATCAGCTTGATCGGCTTGCCGGTGATGGCACGCATCGAAAGCGCTGCACCGCCACGGCCATCGCCATCCATACGGGTGAGAACGATACCCGTAATGCCAACGCGCTCGTCGAAATTGCGCGCCAGATTGACGGCATCCTGACCGGTCAGGCTGTCGGCGACGAGCAGGATTTCGTGCGGATTGGCGGCCTTGCGGATATCCGCCATTTCCACCATCAGCGGCTCGTCAATATGCGTGCGGCCTGCGGTATCGAGAATGACGACATCGTGTGCGCCGAGCTTTGCAGCCTGTACGGCGCGCTTGGCGATTTCGACTGGCGACTGGCCGGCGATGATCGGCAGCGTGTCGACGCTGGTCTGAATACCGAGCTGACGAAGCTGTTCCTGTGCGGCAGGACGGCGCGTATCGAGCGACGCCATCAGCACCTTCTTGCGCTGGCGCTCCGTCAAACGCTTGGCGATCTTGCCGGTGGTGGTCGTCTTGCCCGACCCCTGCAGACCGACCATCATGATGACGACAGGTGCAGGCGCGTTCAGGTCAATTGCGACACCTTCGGTGCCAAGCATCTCGATAAGCTCGTCATGGACGATCTTGACGACCATCTGGCCGGGCTTGATGCTTTTCAGAATCTCTGCGCCGACGGCCTTCTCACGAACGCGGTCGGTGAAGGAGCGAACCACTTCCAGCGAAACGTCAGCCTCGATCAGCGCGCGACGCACTTCGCGCAACGCCGCGGCCACATCGGCTTCAGAAAGAGCGCCGCGTCCGGTAAGGCCGTTCAGGATGGAGCCAAGACGCTCCTGAAGTGATTCAAACATCGAATTTCCTTTTAATCCAAGAAGAGGCATATGCTTCGTCAGGGATAAATCGTCCCGCTTATCTGCCAGTTCAAGAAGCAACCAAAGCGATACAGCACCCGAGGGCGCATCGCGCTGTCGGATGTGGACCTCCGGGATCGCTTTATACCAAATGGGTCCCGGTCGGTGGCTCGCGTTCTGAAGATCGCGGATAGATTGGAGCTGGCTTTAAGGTGATCAGCCCGCAATGTCAAGCAAAAGGCCTGAAACTCACTGAAACCGGCCCAGTTTGTTTTGGGCGCATCTTGTTCCGAAAACCGTTTCACACTTTTCGGGATGCGCTCCAATACAGGGCCGGTTTCGATTTTGTTTTACTGTGCGGCCACACCGGCAAGCGGATCGCCGATGCCCAGCACATAAAGGCCGATCATCAGCAGCGTTCCCGCCAGAACCACATAATAGATCGTGGGAATGATGGTCATGCGCAAGGTCGTGCCTTCACGTCCCAGCAAGCCGACCGTCGCGGAAGCTGCAACCACGTTGTGGATCGCGATCATGTTGCCAGCGGCAGCGCCCACTGACTGACCAGCGACCATCAGCGCACCGGAAATGCCAAGCCCTTCCGCCACGCCATACTGGAACTGGCTGAGCATGAGGTTCGACACCGTGTTGGACCCGGCGAGGAACGCACCCAGCGCACCCACGGACGGTGCGAAGAACGGATAGACATTCCCGACTTCCACCGCCACCCAGTCGGCAACCATCAGCGGCATGCTGATGAGTTCCTTGCCGTTGACGCCGGAATTGATCATGACGCGCACCATCGGCACGGTGAACAGAAGCACGAAGCCCGCACCCACCAGCGTCTTGGTGCTTTCACCGAAAGCCTTGGCGAACTGTCCGCCGTTCATCCGATGTAGGAAGAAGGTGATCACACAGACGATGACCAGAAGACCGCCCGGCAGGAAGAGCGGCGTGAAATCACCACCTATACCGGTTTCGCCCATGATGTCCTTGGCAACGAACGTGATCGACTTCAGCGCATTGCCAACCGACGGGAACGTACGGCTGACCACCAGAAAGATCGCCAGCAGAATGTAAGGGGTCCGGCCAGAACAAGCGGGATTTTCTTCGAGGTCAGTTCATCGAGCTTGATCTGGACGGTGCCGACCCAGCCTGCAGGCCATTCCGAAGCGGGAGGGAAATCCCAGCTCTGCTTCGGCATCAGGAATCCGGCTCGTGCGGCAAACGTCGCCAGCGCAAGCCCGACGAGACCGCCGATCATGGACGGGAATTCAGCACCAAGGAAAACTGCGCTCAGCACATAAGGAATGGTAAACGAGAAGGCCGCAAACAGCGCGAAGGGCAGAATGGCAAGACCTTCCGTCCATGAGCGGTTGCGCCCAAAGAAGCGGGTCATGATGACCACAAGGAACAGCGGCATGAACGTGCCGCAGATGGCGTGCAGGATAGCCACTTCCGATGTGATGATATGGAAGAACTGTTCCCAGCTCGATCCGGTGCCCTGCAATTGCGCCGTCAGCGCCTCGCGATTGAGACCTGACTGGACACCGACGATAAGCGGCGTGCCGACAGCACCGAACGACACGGGCGTCGACTGGATGATCAATCCGAAAGTAACGGCGGCAAGTGCCGGAAAACCGACGGCCACCATCAGCGGCGCCACGACAGCAGCGGGCGTGCCGAAACCGGATGCGCCTTCGATAAACGAGCCGAACAGCCGGGCAATCAGGAACACCTGAATGCGGCGGTCAGGGCTGATCTGGGCAAAGCCGGAGCGGATCGCAGAAATGCCGCCAGAATATTTGAGTGTATTGAGAAGCAGAATCGCACCGAAAATAATCCAGAGCAGACCTGCAGTCTGGATCAGGCCCTGAATGGTCGAGGCAATGACCCGGTTGCCGCTCATGCCCCAGACCGCCATTGCGATCACGACAGTCAGCACATAGGTCACCGGCATCGCAATGCGGGCCTGAATACGAAATCCGACCAGCATCACGCCGGCTACGAGAATTGGCAGAAATGCAAATAATGCAAGAAATCCGTTCGACATGTGGCGTCCTCCCCGTCAATGTCACGAACTTTGAAAGTCAACTATGAAACTCTGGTAAATAAATTTTACCAGTAAGACCATAAGCAATAGGTATGAAAGCCACAGCTTCCAAGCGAAAAATTCCGATCAAGGTTTTGGGACCAACAAAAGCTTGCTGTTTTTGTGCAAAAATGCTTGAGACGCGGCATTTCGCACCTGCCTCGTCCCCCCTTTGCCGTTGCCGCATGACATTTGGTGTAAGGAATGGCAAATTCGCGTTGAGGTCGAATCAACTCCAAAGGAGAAACGAATGGCATTGGTTGCCAAGGGCCGGTCTTGGACGGCAGCAGCAGTTCTTGCAGTGGGCATGATGACGGGAACAGGCATTGCCGAGGCAGCCCAGTGCGGCAATAATGCCGCCGGTTATAATGCCCGGCTCCAGCAGACGATGAAGGAAGCCGCTTCGCGTGGTATTGGCAAGGCCGCGATCGGTGCGCTTGGCAATACCAAATACGCGCAGGCCACTATCAATGCCGACCGCAACCAGAAGAGCTTCAAGCTCTCCTTCGAACAGTTCATGCAGAAGCGCGGCGCTGATACCATCATCAAGCGCGGCCGTGCGCAGAAGCAGCAGAACGCCGCTCTCTTCGCTGCGATCGAAAAGCGTTATGGCGTTCCAGCCGGCCCGCTGCTCGCGATCTGGGGTATGGAAACAGGCTTCGGCGCCTATCTCGGCAAGCAGCACACGCTGTCGGCTGTCGCGACGCTCGCCTATGACTGCCGCCGCAGCGATTATTTCACCGACCAGCTCTATGCAGCGCTCAAGCTGATCGACCGTCAGGACCTCAATCCGAATGCGGTTGGCGCCATGCATGGTGAAATCGGCCAGACGCAGTTCCTGCCGGTCAACGTCCTGAAATACGGCGTCGACGGCGACGGCAGCGGCCATATCGACATGGCCCGCTCCAAGGCGGATGCTCTCTATTCGACCGCGAACTTCCTTGTCGGCCATGGCTGGCAGCGCGGTGCAGGCTATCAGCCGGGCGAACCGAACTACGGTGCGATCCGGGGCTGGAATGCTGCACAGGTTTACCAGCGCGCCATCGCCGTCATGGGCAAGGCCATCGACGGCAAGTAAGAACTGAAGGCTGAGATCGCAATTTCGCTCTGAAATTGTCGTAGAAAAGCCTCATGCTTCACAGAATAGCCCCAAAGTTTGGGGCTATTTTCGTATGTTTTGATGCGAATTTTCGCGTTTGGAAGACAAAAACGTCAATCTTGGCTGGCCAAAATATGGCAAAACGGCCCCTCTCGATCTGAGAGAAGCCGTTTCAGGAAGCGTTTTTAAATCTGGATCAGGCCGGGTCTGGCCGTTTGAAATCACCCGTCTGGTGATCCATCACCCACAGCTCGCCGGTCGAGATATCGAACCATGCACCGTGCAGAGTGAGCTTGCCCTTCTTCTCCAGAATATCGACGCAAGGGAATGTGCGCAGATTGTTGATGGAGTAGCGGATCGAGATACGTTCCAGCGCGGTCTGGCGCTCGCTCTGCGTCATGAGCTGATTGCCACTGATGGCTTCGGCTGCAGGCGCGATCAGGCTCATCCATTTGCCGATGAAGTCACCCGGCGAAAGCGGTGCGCTTTCGGTGTCGAGCGCAGCCTTGATGCCGCCGCAACGGCCATGGCCCATGACGACGATGTTCTTCACCTTGAGGCTCTGAACCGCAAATTCCAGTGCTGCCGAAGCAGCATGGTATTCGCCATCGGGCTCGTAAGGCGGAATGAGATTGGCAACATTGCGCAGGACGAAGATTTCGCCGGGCGCCGTGTTGAAGATGGTTTCGGGAGCCGCACGGGAGTCACAGCAAGCGATAACCAGCGTTTCCGGTGATTGTCCCTTGTCGGCCAAATGGCGATATCGTGAAGTTTCGTGGGCAAAATGCTCGCGCATGAAGGTTCGATAACCGGCGAGAAGTGAGTCTGGAAGATCAACCATATTTTTCCAATATCCCTATCGAAAACCGAGATCAATCGAAATGCACTGAACGGACTGCGTCCAATTGGACGCATGATCCCTTTCGCTTTCATGCAAGCTTCTCAAGCCCATATCGCCATGCGAAGACCAAAAGCATCGCGTTCTTCATGGTCGGGATGCGGGCGCGCTTCACCGCGCGCATGACGACCAGCCACGAGATACATGGCGCAGGCGTCAAGAAAGTCATCCTCCTTGGCACCGCGTGGAACGCGACCTTTCAAAAATCCTCCGGCAATCCGCAGTGCTGCAACAAGGCCCGGCGCTCGGCCATTCCTTCCGGATTCACCCGGCTTTTGATCTTCTTCGGCAGGGACATGGCCTTCATGCCATTCAAAACCGCAAAAGCCAGTTCGGGATGCGATTCGATGATACGCTCGGCAAGCCGTAGATCGCAGCGCAAAATTCATCGATCTCGCAGATCTTCGGGAAAAGCCCGAAAGCCTGCCGGGAAACCTTGCGTGGCGGGTCGGTGCGTTCCAGCGACAAAGAACAGCTCTCGCGATAATCTTCGGCATAGACAGCAGCACGCGGCGGAATGGAAAAACACTCGATTGCCTTCCGGCAAGATGTGCTCGTGCGGCCCGCTCCGCCGAACGCCCGCCCTTTTCCGGCAGGCCGATCGGCATATCGACCGCAATGATCGCTTCGTCCGGAAGCGACGCCACCGGGGCGGAGAAACTGCCGAACACTTCCGCTCGCAAACCGCCGCCATCCCCGATCACGGCGATCCAGCCGCGAGGACAGCCGTCAACACCAGCAAGCACTGGAGCCATAAGTGTCAAGCGCGGAACCCCTTGGTCGGATGCATCAGCCGCCGCGTCTGCACCATGGCCATCGGCGTGGCGAGGCTCGACGCATCGGCTTCCAGCATCAGCTCGTCCGCCCCGCGCTTTGCCGAACGCGCCATGATTTCGAACACTGCCGCAGTAGTGCTCTGCAGCATCTTTTCCTCCGCCATGCCAGACAGGCGACGCGCCAGAAACACGGCAGAGGTCAGATCACCGAGACCGTTGGTCGGGCCATCGACACGGCGATGTTCGGCCATCAGCGCCATGGTCGGCGTGAGCAGAATATTGCCGATGCTGCCGCTCATCAGCGGAAAGGCCGAGGTGACCAGCATGGTTGCCGGACCGGCTTCCAAAGCGGCCTCCATCAAGGCGGAATTGTCTTCCAGCGGAACGCCGGTCATCCATGAAAGCTCGAAACGATTGGGTGTTGCGATATCGGCAAGCGGCAGAAGCTTGTCGCGAATACCCATGGCAGTCGCTTCGGGGACATAAAGCCCCTTTTCATCGCCGATGACGGGATCGCACAGATAGACCGCCCCGGATTCTTTGCCTTCACGGCTTTGACCAGTTCGGCAACGGCTGCCGCCTGCTCGGGATGGCCGAGATAGCCGGTCAGGACAGCACCCACCTCGCCAAGCCACGGTGCGCGCTGAAGATCCTGCATCAGGCGCGAAAACTCTTCCGCCGGTGGCACGATGCGTCCAGCCGGAGCACGGAACCCCATGGCCCGGATGCCATGGCAGCACCACGGTCGGCACGGCCCAGACGGGAAAGCCCAGCGTTTCCAATGCGAATACGGCGGCTCGATTGCCAACCGACCCGCGCACGACATGGCTTGAGATGACAATAACGGTTGTCGCATCCGAAGGCGCAGAAAGCGTCATTGGGTACCTAGCTTTGCATGAGATAGAAAATGAGCCAGACGATGATCGCCAGCGTGATGAGGAAGCCGAGCCCGCGCCCGACACGCGTGGCCCAGAGTTCGATGGGATCATTTTTCGGGAGCGTCGGTGGCAGCCAGATGATGAGCAGTGCGGGAAAATCCGCGCCGCACGATGCCTTCGGCACCGGTCTGCTCGCGTTCGAGCCTGTCGAGAATACGCCGAGCCTCTTCCTGACGCTCGCGTCCCGGCCCGCCGCCTTCCCCTATGCCCGCCTGCTGGCGCTCGCCCATGCTCTGCCTGCCCTTTGCAATGACCTAGTGTGACTTTGAATCCGAAATTCGTTCGCAACCCCGCCCCAGAGTGATACGAATTTCGGATTCGCCACACTAGTTTCCAACAGAAGAAACAGGCACAGCATCACGCTCAAGTCGCAGTTCTGCAAGCAGTTTATTGCAGTCTCATGCGAGCTTCACGATCAGCTTTCCGAAATTACCTCCTTCCAGCAGGGAAATGAAAGCTTTCGGCGCATTCTCCAGCCCATCAACAATGTCTTCGCGATAACGCACCTGACCGTCGGCAATCCACTTCACCATGTCATGGTAAAAGGCTGGCCTCTGATCGGCAAAATCACGCTGGATAAAACCGCGAATGGTCAGGCTTTTCGACAGAATATCCCGCATCACCAGCGGCAGCCGGTCAGGTCCATCGAACGGGCCGCTCTGATTGTACTGCGCAATTAGGCCACAGACCGGAATCCGCGCAAACTGGTTCAGCAGCGGAAACACCGCGTCGAAAACCTTGCCGCCGACGTTTTCGAAATAAACGTCGATGCCCTTCGGGCAGGCCTCAGCCAGTTCCTGCGCGAAATTTTTGCTGTGGTGATCGATAGCCACATCGAAACCGAATTCATCGATCAACGCCTTGCATTTATCCGCTCCGCCCGCAATGCCGACAGCGCGTGCGCCCTTCATCCGGGCAATCTGCCCGACAGCAGAACCGACCGGACCGGTTGCGGCCGCAACCGCGACGGTCTCGCCCGGTTTCGGCTGGCCGATGGTGAGCAGGCCGGAATAGGCGGTAAAGCCCGGCATGCCAAGAACGCCAAGCGCCGTCGTTACAGGGGCTTCCTTCGGGTGGAGCTTGCGCAAGGTCGAGGCATCGGCAACCGCATAATCCTGCCAGCCGGAATGGGAAAGCACGAAATCACCCGGAGCAAAGCCCGCGCTCTTGCTTTCAACGACTTCGCCTACCGTGCCACCCTCCATCACATCGCCAATTGCCACCGGCGCGGCATAGGATTTGGCCGCGCTCATACGCCCACGCATATAAGGATCGAGCGACAGATAATGCAGTCTCAGGAGAACCTCACCGTCGCCGGGGCTCGGGATCGCCACTTCCTCCAGCCGGAAGTTTTCTGCGGTCGGCCGGCCTTCCGGGCGCGATGCCAGCACGATACGGCGATTGATCTTTTCGCTCATGAACGGAACTCCTGACAGTGATGATCGGGCTTCGAGCTACATATTATTAGTTTAGGGCGATGATCGGAAAAGTTGAGCTTTTGCAATCAAAATCAAGCTATACATCCGTTGTGAACGCTTGGCTTGGAAAGCTGTTCCAAAGCTAGCGAATTTGCGCTGTGCGTCACCCTCTTTGCAGCGGCCTTGCGCCTTAGAGCCTGAACCAAAAATCGGCAGGCCGTGGCGAAAATGGTGATTTTCGAGTACCGGAGCGCAATGTACTTATTAACGTACATGAGCACCGGAACGCAGGAAATTGCCATTTGCAGACCGGCATGGCGACTTTTGGAACAGGCTCTTAGGACAAACGACATGAATGAGGACAAGCTTTTTCTCTTGAAACCGGGGTTTGAAGATCCGGCTTATCCCGGCCAGCTTTTCTATTGCTGGCATTGCGCCCTCATCGAGGGTGTTCTGGCTTCTTTTCCGGCACTGGGAGACAGGCTGGATATAGAGCGCGTCGACTGGCAGCGCCCGCGCAGGGCCGTCATAGAACTGGCAGGCGAAGACAACCAAAACCTGCCCTTGCTGGTACTGAAGGAAGGCGACCGGTCCCCGTTCGAGACCGGGAGGCACGAAGGGTGTTCGCTGATCGGCGACCCGCACAAGATACTGGCCGCCCTTGCGGAGCGGCACGGCTTTCCGCTGCCGCATCCGTAAAATAAAAACCCCGCCACAAGGGCGGGGTTTCGCTTGGGGACAGTAAGGCTTGCCTATTACTTCATCGTCGGGATGACGAATTCCGCACCGTCTTTCACACCAGACGGCCAACGCGAGGTGACGGTCTTGGTCTTGGTGTAGAAGCGGAATGCATCCGGGCCGTGCTGGTTGAGATCGCCGAAGCCGGAAGCCTTCCAGCCGCCGAAGGTGTAATAGGCGATCGGAACCGGGATCGGCACATTGATACCGACCATGCCGACCTGCACGCGGCTGGCGAAATCGCGGGCAGCATCACCGTCACGGGTGAAGATCGCAACGCCGTTGCCATATTCATGATCGTTCGGCAGAGCCAGCGCTTCCTCGTAGTTCTTGGCGCGCACGACCGAGAGAACCGGACCGAAGATTTCTTCCTTGTAGATACGCATGTCCTTGGTCACGTTGTCGAACAGGCAACCACCCATGTAGAAGCCATCTTCATAGCCCTGCATCTTGAAGTTACGGCCATCGACGACCAGCTTCGCGCCTTCTTCGACACCGAGGTCCACATAGCCGCGTACGCGGTCGAGCGCAGCCTTGGTGACCAGCGGGCCGTAATCGGCGGAATTGTCGGTGGAGGTGCCGATCTTCAGCGATTCAACACGGGGAATGAGCTTTTCCATCAGACGGTTGGCGGTGTCTTCACCGACCGGAACGGCAACCGAAATCGCCATGCAGCGTTCGCCAGCCGAACCGTAGCCAGCGCCGATCAGCGCATCGACGGTCTGGTCCATGTCGGCATCCGGCATGATGAGAAGGTGGTTCTTCGCACCACCGAAGCACTGCACGCGCTTGCCGTTCGAGCAGCCGCGGCCATAAATATACTGGGCAATCGGCGTGGAGCCGACAAAGCCGATGGCCTGCACGTCCGGATCGTCGAGCAGCGCATCCACCGATTCCTTGTCGCCGTTGACGACGTTGAAAATGCCTGCCGGAAGACCGGCTTCCATGAACAGTTCGGCAAGGCGCATCGGTACGCCCGGATCGCGTTCGGATGGCTTCAGGATGAAGGCATTGCCGCAGGCAATCGCCGGACCGGCCTTCCAGAGCGGGATCATGGCCGGGAAGTTGAATGGCGTGATGCCAGCAACAACACCGAGCGGCTGGCGCATGGGTAAGTGTCGATGCCCGTACCGGCATTGTCGGTGAACTCGCCTTTCAGCATGTGCGCCGCACCGAGGCAGACTTCCACCACTTCGAGGCCGCGCTGGATGTCGCCCTTGGCGTCGGCAATGGTCTTGCCGTGTTCGCGGGCCAGCAATTCGGCGGGGCTGTCATATTCGGCTTCGACCAGTTCGACGAACTTGCGCAGGATGCGAACGCGACGCTGCGGGTTGGTCGCAGCCCGGGCTGGCTGTGCGGCCTTGGCGTTTTCGACAGCCGCGCGCACTTCTTCCTTGGTGGCGAGCGCTACCTTGCCCTGCACCGAGCCGTCGAGCGGCTGGAAGACGTCTGCCGTGCGGCCGCTCTTGCCTGCCACATGCTTGCCGCCGATGAAATGTCCGATATTGCGCATCGAAGAACCTCCCTGATGATCGCTTTGAGGAGCCTGCAAAGCTCCCATCGTTGACATCATCTTGACTCTGCAAATTCATGATTGCAAGGCGATGAAAAGCGTATCCGTTGTGCAAATTTTATAGTAATCAGAATACATCCTTATGCAGAGAGCATCATGAACTGGGACGATATTCGCATATTCCTCGCTGTTGCTCGCTCAGGCCAAATTCTGGGCGCGGCCAAAAGGCTCGGCCTCAACCACACCACGGTTGCCCGGCGGCTGACCGCGCTTGAAACGGCGTTGTCCACCACGCTCCTGACCCGCCGCACCAACGGCTCGACGCTGACACAGGCGGGCGAGGAGTTTCTGCTCGCCGCCGAACGCATGGAAGCCGAAATGCTTTCCGCCCGCTCGCATGTCGGCAATGCGGATATTGCCGTGTCGGGCACAGTGCGTATCGGCGCGCCGGACGGGTTCGGGGTCAACTTTCTGGCGCCCCGGTTGGCGCGGCTGACACAGAAATATCCGGACCTGACCATCCAGCTTGTGCCAGTGCCGCGCTCGTTCTCACTGTCGCGCCGTGAAGCCGATATCGCCATTACCGTCGAACGTCCGGAACAAGGCAGGCTGATCGCGCGCAGGCTCGTCGATTATACGCTCGGTCTCTATGCGCATCGCAGCTATCTGGAGGAGAACGGCACGCCGGAAAACACCGACGATCTCGCCCGGCACCGGCTCATCGGCTATGTGGAGGATCTCGTCATCAACCCGTCGCTGGCCTATGCGCCGGAAATCAGCCGCGACTGGAAACCGGCCTTCGAAGTATCGAGCGCGCTTGGACAGGTCGAGGCCGTGCGCGCCGGTGCAGGCATCGGCATATTGCACGCCTTCATCGCCCGCGCCGATCCCGATCTCGTGCCCATTCTGCCAGATCGGGTGATCCGGCGCGCCTACTGGCTCGCCTATCATGAATCTGCCCGCACATTGCGGCGCGTCACCGCCATATCGGCACTGATTTCCGAACTGGTGGAAAGCGAGAAATCGCTGTTCAGTTAAGCATGATCCCGAAAAGTGGAAGCCAGCTTTCGGATCAGATCATGCTAAATCAATTGAGCCGCATATAGGCGACCATGACGCCGACAATCATTGCAGCCGGAACGAACAAGGCGTCGAGGCCGATGAAATAATGGCCGAGACCGCCGCCGACAGCGCCCAGCATCAGGGACAGCCAGACCGCCACATGCTGCAGCCAGCGCCATTTCGGCGTTTCACCGCGCAGCGAACAGGCAAGATCTGCGGCTGCGTTGAAAAGCGTACCAGTCACATAGGTCACGCCAAGACGCGCAGCCCCGATGGGCTGCACCGCAGCATTCTGCGCGCCCATGGCTGCGGCAAGCAACAGCACCGGCTGGACCAGCAATGCACCCTCGCGCCGCAACACGCCGACCAGCAGCAGGATCGCCACCACGCTTGCCATCACATAAAGACTGCCCGCACGACCGTATGAACGCACCGCAAGCGTGCCGAAGAAGGCGCCGGAAAAGAACAGCACGATCAGGATCGCGGGAAACCAGACCAGCACAGTGCCCTGCACGCCGGGCTGTCCCGCCAGCGCGACACCCAGCTGCGTGGTATTGCCGCTCATGAAGGATGCAAAGAAACCGCCCAGCTGCAGGAAGGCAATCGCATCGACGAAACCAGCCGATGCGGTCAGAACCAGACCGAGCGAAAGTTTGGAATTCGGTGTCATGGGATTGAACTTCGGAATGAAGAAACCCGGCTTGCGGGAAGCCGGGCCTGTTCAGAAGAATATTTACAGGTCAGGCGCGTTTGACGATGCGCAGGATAATCAGGAGGATGGCCGCGCCGATAAAGGCGTTGATGATTGAGGCGACAATCCCTCCGCCAACGGAAAATCCGAGACGCGGCAGCAACCAGCCTGCAAAGAATGCGCCGATCACGCCGACGATGATATTGCCGATCAGGCCGAAACCACCACCCTGCACGACCTTGCCAGCCAGCCAGCCGGCGATCAGACCTACGAAAAGAAATACGAGAAGACTTCCAACATCCATGCGTTTTTCTCCCTCTCAAAACGCAACCGTTCGGTGCGCCTGAAGCGAGTTGACTATATGTTGGGCGGCGGCACAAGGGGGCGGAGGCTCCTCCCCTGTTAAATCAGGCTACCAGATGCCTGAAAGCCGCGACGACTTCCTCGTAAACCTTGCGCTTGAAGGGAACGATCAGTTCCGGCAGCTCGACCATCGGCTTCCATTCCCAGCAGTCGAACTCGGCAGTGTGTCCGCCGGGCGGCGGGTTGATGGCGATTTCACTCTCGTCGCCTTCGAAACGATAAGCAAACCACTTCTGCGTCTGGCCGCGATACTTGCCCTTGAGTGCCAAACCAACCAGATGCGGCGGCAGGTCGTAATTGATCCACTCCGACGCTTCTTCGAGCAGCGATACCGACTTCATGCCGGTTTCCTCATAAAGTTCGCGGATAGCCGCCTCGAGCGGCTCCTCGCCCTTGTCGATCCCACCCTGCGGCATCTGCCAGAGCTGGGTCGCGCCATCCATCTCGTCGCCCGGAATGACGATACGACGGCCAGACCAGACCAGACCGGATTTGTTCAGCACCATAAGCCCAACACAGGGGCGGTAAGGCAAGCTTTCGGGATCGACGGGACCTTTGTGCTTCGACATGACACTCTCCATGATATGCAAATTGCTGCCGTTCGGGGTCGCGGACCAGCGCCGAGACCGGCACGATTTCAATGCCGCGCTTCTTGACCTCATTGGCCCATTCGGCAACTGCATCGACGGTCACCGCAAAGGCCGAGCCGGTGCCGATGGCGCTGCCATTGGCACGCGCAGTCCGTTCCAGCTCGTCAAGGCGGTCGAGGATCGCGCCGCGCTCCTGCGCCGCATCGATCAGAATATCCGCCGCCGCGAAAGGCACCACATCGCTTCCTGCAATCCGGTCAGCCTGACTGCGCGCCGAGGTGCCGTCATCGAGATAATACAGGCCGCGCTTTCCGATCTCGCCCAGCACCGGCGAGAAGGCTTCGGTCTCGGATGTAAAACGCGCGCCCATATAATTCATCACACCGGCATAATTGGTCATCCGCGACAGCGCCCACAGCAAGGAAGCCCGGTTCTTGCTGGCACCATCATCCACCGTCAGCGTATTGCGACCGGGATTGACGCGCGGATAGTCGAAAGGCTCCATCGGCAATTGCAGCACAAGTTCATGACCGTTTTGCCGGGCCGCCTGCATCCAGCGCTGCAAACTGTTGCCCTGCGGCGCAAATCCGAGCGTGACTTCCGGCGGAAGCTTGTCGACTGCCTCCATGCTGCCGGTCTGTGACAGCCCAAGTCCGCCGATGACAAGCGCAATCCGCGCGCCCCGCGCGCCGGACCATGCGGCTGCATAGGCATCCATGGGGCGCAGACCGTCCGCCCCGCGTACCGGCAGCGGGCCGGTGGGGCTTTGCTCGACCAGCGCCTGTTCCGGCAGATGGGCGACACGCTTATCCTGTCCGGATTGATGCGTGTTCTGCACCACAACCACATTACCCTCTGCCATACCGGTGGCAGCACCGCATACCGGGCGGCATGTCCGGCGTGACCTTCATGATGGCAGGCCCCGGCTGACCGCTTGCCCCGCGCAGCGCACTGCCGGGCGGCGGTGTATTGCCGGTTACGGGCTTCGCTTCAGTCTTGTTGGCGACTGGCACTTCGACTTGCGTCGGGTCCACGGCGGCGGTTTCAGTTTTGCGAAAAGCTGCCTGATTGCCTTGCCAGATGGCGAACACCGCGCCCCCGGCAAGGCAAAAAGCCCGCCTAAAATGACAAGGCCTGTCACGAACGAACGAAAAGCGCGGGAGCGTGAGCCCCCGCGCTTTTGCGGTTTCTTATCCAGTCCTAACGGGCTGTTCAGATCCAGCATGGAGCGATCAGTTCAACACACCCTTCTTCGGATCCGGCGGGAATGCGGCATTGGCCACCTCACCACGCAGGAGCTTGAAGGCTTCGTTGAGCTGGATGTCGTCCTTCGGATCAGCCGGGACATAAGCCGACGAACCAGAGCCATTGTCATCCTCGGCATTGCCCTTGATGTGGCCCTTGAGTTCGGATTCGCCGCGAACGACGTCCTCACCCTTCAGTTCCGGCGGCAAAGGCTGGTCGACCTTGATGTCAGGCGTGATGCCCTTGCCCTGAATCGACGTGCCCGACGGCGTATAATAAAGCGCCGTAGTCAGACGCAGCGAGCCGTTTTCACCAAGCGGAATGATCGTCTGCACCGAACCCTTGCCGAAGGACTGCGTGCCGAGCACCGTGGCGCGGCGATGATCCTGCAATGCACCGGCAACGATTTCCGACGCGCTGGCCGAACCGCCATTGATGAGAACGATGACCGGCTTGCCGTCGGTCAGGTCGCCCTTGCGTGCATCGAAGCGGGTAACATCCTGCGGATCGCGACCACGAGTCGAGACGACTTCACCCTTGTCGAGGAAGGCGTCGGAAACAGCCACAGCCTGATCGAGCAGACCACCCGGATTGAGGCGAAGATCCAGCACAAAAGCCCTTGAGCTTTTCGGCCGGAATCTTGTCCTGAATATCCTTGATCGCCTTCTTGAGGTCTTCGGATGTCTGTTCGGTGAACGAGATGACGCGCAGATAGCCGATATCGTTCTCGACGCGATAGCGAACGGCCTTCACCTTGATGACAGCGCGTGCGATCTTCAGCGTGATCGGCTTGTCGACGCCCCGGCGCTGGATGGTCAGCTCGATAGACGAACCGATTTCACCGCGCATCTTGTCGACCGCATCGGTCAGCGAAAGACCGCGAACTTCCTGCCCGTCAATCTTGGTGATGAGATCGCCTGCCAGCACACCAGCCTTGGAAGCGGGCGTATCGTCAATCGGAGCGATGACCTTCACGAGATCGTTGTCCATCGTCACTTCGATGCCAAGACCGCCAAACTCACCCTTGGTCTGCACGCGCATGTCCTGCGCGGCTTCCGGGTTGAGATAGGAGGAATGGGGATCGAGCGAGGTCAACATGCCGTTGATCGCGCTTTCGGTCAGCTTCTTGTCGTCCGGCGGCGTCACATATTGCGCGCGCACCCGTTCGAAAATATCACCAAAAAGGGCCAGTTCCTTGTAGACATCGCTATCTTTCCCTGCCGCAAAAGCAGTGGAAGCCGGCGCGCCCCGGACCATCACCATGGCTGACGCCCCCAGAAGGGCCCCGGCGAACAGCAGCGATAGTTTACGTATCATTTTCACGTCCTTCCAGAAAGCCGTTCGGTCCACCAAGGGGCAGGATCGACGGGTTTTCCATCCTTTCGAAATTCAATGTAAAGCAATGGCGCACCATTGCCCACCTCTATCGGTGCAACACTTGCCAGAAGTTTTTTTTCTCCCATCGCGCCGACCGGCTCTCCCGCAAGTACAAACTGGCCTTGCGATACGTCGATTCGACCCATGCCAGCCATGACGACATGATATCCATTGCCCGCGTCGAGTATCAAGAGCTGCCCGTAAGAACGGAATGTGCCTGCGTAAAGTATCACGCCATCGGAAGGTGACGTAATCGTGGCAGAAGGCAAGGTTTCAACGACCTGCCCCATCATGCTGCCGCCGACACCGTCCTTCTCGCCGAAGCGGCGCATCGTCTTGCCAGCTGCAGGCAAAGCGAGCTTGCCTTGTAGCGAAGCAAAATCAATCTGGGCTCGCAGATGATTGTCGTTTGGCGTTGCTTCTCCGGCTTTTTCCCTTGCTGCGGCAAGGCGATCCGCCTCGGCCTTTCGAGCGGATTCGGCTGCATCGCGCACGCCCGCCATCTGCTTGTCGAGCCCGTCGATAAGGTCTTTCAGGCTGCCTGCCTTGGCCGCCAATTCTTCCGAACGCTGGCGCTGCGCATCGATTTCCTGTTCCGACTGCGACTGCAATTTCTTCTTCTCCTCAAGAAGAAGTGATTGCCGTTTCTGCTCTTCGGCCTGAACCGTGCGCGTCGCCTTCAGCTTATCCTGCTCTTGCCGGATGGAGGCAGTGACCCGCTGCATATCCTTCAGGTCGCCGGTCAGCTCTTCCACCTGCTCACGCATTTCAGGCACGACAGCACCAAGAAGCACGGCGCTGCGCACTGAAGCCAGAGCATCGTCAGGCCGCACCAGAATGGCAGGCGGCGGGTTCAGCCCCATGCGCTGCAATGCGGCCAGCACTTCCGCCAGAACGCCGCGCCGTGCGCGCAGCGACGAGCGAATGCCATCTTCCTGCTCGCGCAGCGCGGTGTTTGTCGGCAATATCGGCAATATCCTGCTGCAGCTTCTTGTCGGTCTTGGCCGACTGGATCAGCGCTGCGGTGATGGTGGTCTGGTCCTTCTTGAGCCCGGCCACCTCATCTTCAAGCTGTTTCAGCTTGTCGCCGGTGACGGTGAGTTCGCTGCTGAGCTTTTCATATTCGCTCGCCGCCTGATCACGCTGCTGCTGCAAGGCTTCCTGCGCAAGAACCGACGGCGCGCAGCCGAACAAGCCAGCCAAAACGAGGCCAGCCAAAACGAGGCCAGCCTGCGTGAAAGCAAGCAATCGTGGTCTTTTGAAAAGGCGTTCAGGACTCATGCGTGTTCTATCAGGACGAAACAAGGCCAAATTCAGAGCCGAAACTAGACTGAACCCGTTAACGAACCATCAACCATAAATACCGCCGATAACAGATCGCTGGTTAAACCGGCCTTCGCACGATAAACCGGTCGTCATGAATGCAAAAGCACTGAAGACGATGACGGAGGATTGGCGCGAAGGGCGCGGCTATGTCCATACCTATATTTGCAAGCATATCGTAGCGGCAAAGCGTTCCGACCGCGCCTTCATCGTTGAAACTCTTGCTAAGGCCGGTCTGGAGATCACCCGGCAAGCAGCAGATGGCCTTACCGTTCTCATTCCCGAAAGCGGCAAGAGTTTCACACTGAGGGGCGCAGTCTACAACCAGCCCCCATATCAGGACCTGTGATAAGGGTGGCCTGCCAGAATAGTGGCGGCGCGGTAAAGCTGCTCGGCAATCAGGATGCGGGCGATCTGGTGCGGCCACGTCAATTCGCCCAGCGCCAGAACGAGATCAGCGCGTGATCGCAATGCCGGATCGTGACCGTCCGGCCCGCCAATGGCGACGATGAGATGACGCTTGCCGTCGTCCCGCATCCGCCCGATGCGATCCGCAAAGCTTCAGATCCGAGCGCCTTGCCGCGCTCGTCGAGAAGGATCAAGGCAGCTCCATTATCGAGAGCTTCATGAATGCGCTGGGCTTCTTCGGCCTTGCGCAACTCTGCCGTCTGGCCCCGGCTTTCGGGAATTTCGCTCACACCGGCGAATTCAAGCCCCAATGGCGGTCCAGCTTTCGAAAATCGGTCGAAATAGCGCTCGACCAGTTCCGTTCGGGGCCGGCTTTCATCCGGCCCACGGCAAAAAACACTCACACGCATGACGCTCTCAATTCATCGAATTAAAGCGGATCGCGCTTTAATCTTCTTTTTTTTCGCGCATTATCCAACGCAAAACCGCTTCGCAGTTTTGGCTCGAAAATGCTCTAATGCACCAATCCCGGCGCACGTTCGGTGTCGAACGCGTCGAAACCCTCGTCGAGCCAGATCTTCTCGAGATTGTAGAAGTCACGGACTTCCGGTCGGAAGACATGGACGATGATGTCGCCGGTGTCGATGAGAACCCAATCGCCACTCTCGAGACCTTCGACCCGTATATCCTTGCAGCCTGCTTCACGCAGAGCCTGCAGGAGATGGTCGGCAACCGCCGTCACATGACGATGCGAACGGCCCGACGCGACGATCATATAATCGCCGATCGTTGATCTTCCGCGAATGTCGATGGGGATGATGGATTCTGCCTTGGAGTTTTCGAGACTGGCCAAGGCCGCGTCGAAGGTCTGGGACACGAGATTGGACTCGTCCATCCTGACCGTTGAAGGCGCGTGATGAGCCTTCTTCTCAATTGCTGTTCTCAGTGTATTCCCTTTCTCAGCAGAACAACGCCGTGTGGCAGTTATAAGCACCACACTCCCTAAAAATAGGCAGAGTCCCTGTTTTGTTTCAAGACTATCGGCTTTTCCAAACCGTTCACTTTTTTCAGTTTATTCGCCCGTTTTGCATATATCTTGTCGAAATCGTCATGAAAGCATCAAGATCATGTACGGGATTTGCGGATCGCGCTGGATGAGAGCGACGAACGCGGTCCATGGATGAAGGTCCGGGCCGGAGGTGTGCGACGCGCCAGCATCGGCGCATATTGTTCATCGACGCGACTGTCGGAGAATGTCTGCGCCATGCGTGACGACAGATAGGCCAGCGTCGAACCCGGCCGGTCGATAACCGCAATCGGAAAATTCTGCGCGATCTCGCGCCAGCGCTGCCAGCGATGGAAGGAGGCAAGATTGTCCGCCCCCATCACCCAGACGAAATGGACACCGGGATTGGCATCGCGGATAAGCGCCAGCGTATCCGCCGTATACCGCACATTGAAGGCTGCCTCGAGCGCCGTCACCTTGATGCGCGGATCAGATGCGATTTCCTCGCTCAGCTTCAATCGGTCGGCAAGCGGCGCCAGTTCGCGACTGTCCTTCAGCGGATTGCCGGGCGTCACCATCCACCAGAGCTGGTCGAGCTTGAGCCGCCGGATTGCGATTTCCGCCACCAGCGCGTGCCCGCCATGCGGCGGGTTGAACGAGCCGCCAAACAGCCCGACCGCCATGCCCTTCTCGACATAAGGCATGCGCAGATAATGCGCATCGACACCGGGATATTGTTCCCTCAATGCGGAAAGCCCGAAGCCGAATTTCATTCGAACCTAACCACGGATCTGACCGTCACCGCGAACGCGATATTTGAACGAGGTCAGTTGCTCCACGCCGACCGGTCCACGCGCATGCATCTTGCCGGTGGCAATGCCGATTTCCGCGCCCATGCCGAACTCGCCGCCATCGGCAAATTGCGTCGAGGCATTGTGCAGGAGAATGGCCGAGTCGATCTCGTTGAAGAAGCGCGCAACCGCTGCCGCATCCTCAGCCACGACAGCTTCCGTATGGTGCGAGGAATAGCGGTTGATATGCTCAATCGCGCCCGAAATACCGTCAACCAGCGCAACGGAAATGATCGCGTCGAGATATTCGGTCGACCAGTCCTCTTCGGTGGCAGGCTTTGCTGCCGGATAGAGCGCCAGCACGTCCGCACTCCCGCGAATTTCACAACCCTTGGCAGCCAAGTCTTCGAGGATCGGCGCCAGATGCATCGCAGCTGCGGCACGATCAACCAGAAGCGTTTCCGCCGCACCGCAAATGCCGGTGCGCCGCATCTTGGCATCGACCGCAATCTTGCGGGCCATGTCGAGATCGGCGGACTTGTCGATATAAAGATGGCAGATGCCTTCCAGATGCGCGAAGACCGGCACCCGCGCTTCTGACTGAACGCGCGCAACAAGGCTTTTTCCACCACGCGGCACGATCACATCAATCGCACCGTCCAGACCTTTCAGCATTTCACCAACAGCGGCACGGTCGGTCACTGGCACGATCTGGATCGCATCGGCTGGCAGGCTGGCTGCTTCGAGTCCCCTGACCAGCGCCTTATGAATAGCAGCCGATGAATGCGCCGAATCCGAGCCGCCACGCAGGATAACGGCATTGCCTGCCTTGAGGCACAGCGCGCCGGCATCCGCAGTCACATTGGGGCGGCTTTCATAAATGACGCCGATCACTCCGAGCGGCGTGCGCACGCGCTCGATATGGAGCCCGTTCGGACGATCCCATTCAGCAATCACTTCGCCCACCGGATCAGGCAGGGCTGCGATAGCGCGGATACCGTCGGCAATCGCATTGATCCGGCTGTCATCGAGCGTCAGCCGGTCAACGAAGGATGCTGCCATGCCGCTCTTTTCCGCATTGGCCAAATCAAGCTTGTTGGCTTCAAGAATATCGCCACGCGCTTCAAGCATCGCATCGGCGGCAGCAATCAGCGCCCCGTTCTTCTGTTCAGTGGTGGCGATGGAAAGAGGGGCTGCGGCAGCGCGCGCCTTGCGGCCCACTTCCGCCATGACTGCAGCAATATCGTTTACCGTTTCTGCCTTGGTCAGCATCCCATCTCCCCTATGCGACTTCTGCATTGCTGGCAGCACGCACAACCAGATCGTTGCGGTGGATCATCGCCGCGCGAGCATCATAGCCAAGAATTTCACTGATCTCATCGCTTTTATGGCCTGCGATCTTGCGCGCATCCTCGGCATCATAAGCGATCAGTCCGCGCGCGATTTCGCGTCCGTCCTCGTTCAGCACCGCGACCGTATCACCGCGCTCGAACTGGCCGTCGATTTCCCTGACGCCTGCGGGCAAAAGCGACTTTCCGGATTTCAGTGCTCGCCGCACCGGCATCCACCGTCAAACGGCCAGCCGGTTCAAGATTGCCGGAAATCCGTGTTTCCGGGCATTTACCGGCGCACGCGCCGGTTCAAACAGTGTCGCGCGTTCACCGCGATCGATTGCTGAAAGCGGGCCGAAACGCGTGCCCGATGTGATGATCATCGCGGTCCCTGCCGCATTGGCGATCTTGCCCGCGTCGAGCTTCGTCTTCATGCCCCCGCGCGACAGTTCCGACGCCGCCGCTCCCGCCATGGCCTCGATCTGCGGGGTGATGGTTTCGACCAGCGGCAGAAACTCGGCGTCCGGGTTCTTGTGTGGCGGGGCCGTATAAAGCCCGTCAATATCCGACAGCAGGACAAGCAGGTCCGCGCCCATCATGGTCGCCACGCGGGCAGCCAGACGATCATTGTCACCATAACGGATTTCGGTGGTCGCCACCGTATCGTTCTCATTGATGACCGGCACGGCCTTCAGCTTCAACAGCGTCTCGATGGTCGCGCGCGCGTTGAGATAGCGGCGGCGCTCCTCGGTGTCGGACAGCGTGACGAGAATCTGGCCTGAACGGATGGAATGACCGCCAAGCACATCGGCATAGGCCTTGGCGAGCGCGATCTGGCCTGCGGCGGCGGCCGCCTGACTTTCCTCAAGCTTCAGCGCCTTCTTCGGCAGCCCCAGAACGGTGCGTCCAAGAGCAATAGCACCGGAAGAAACCACCAGCACTTCGACGCCTGCATGATGCAGAGCGGCAATGTCCTGCCCGAGGCTTTCCAGCCAGTCCCGCTTGAGACCGGCTGCTCGATCCACCAGAAGGGCGGACCCGATTTTAACAACGATGCGGCGATAGTTTTTCAGTTGCTTCAGCATGCTTTCATTCCCCTCGCCGCGCCCTGTCGTCTTATTCTTCGGCTTCCGCCGTACCGGCCTCTGCGGCGCGGCTCTGGTCGATGACGCTTGCGAGCTGGCGCAGAGCATCGTTCAGACCTTCATGGCTGACGGCTGAAAGCAGCAGCGGGTCGCGCCCACATGCCTTTTTCAGCGCCTTGACCTTGGCCTTGCGCGCTTCAGGATCGAGCGTATCGATCTGCGACAGCGCAACGATTTCCGGCTTGTCGGCAAGCCCGTGTTCATAGGCCTCAAGCTCACCACGAATGACCTGATAGGCCTTGGCGACATCTTCTTCCTGCGCCGAAACCAGATGCAGCAGAACGCGCGTGCGCTCGACATGGCCGAGGAAACGGTCGCCAAGGCCGACGCCTTCACTCGCACCTTCGATCAAGCCCGGAATATCGGCGATGACGAATTGCGGCCATCCACGCGGGCGACGCCCAGATTGGGATGCAGCGTGGTGAATGGATAGTCGGCAATCTTCGGCTTGGCAGCTGTCACACTTGCAAGGAAGGTGGACTTTCCGGCATTGGGCAGACCGACCAGACCAGCATCGGCGATCAACTTCAGGCGCAGCCAGATGGTGCGCTCGATGCCTTCCTGTCCGGGATTGGCGCGGCGCGGCGCGCGATTGGTCGAGGTCGTGAAATGCAGATTGCCGAAGCCGCCATTGCCGCCCTTGGCCAGCCGGTAGCGCTGGCCGATTTCGGTGATGTCGCAGATCAGCGTTTCGTCGTCTTCCTCAAAGATCTGCGTGCCGACCGGCACTTTGAGAATAACGTCGTCGCCCTTACCGCCGGTCATATTGCGGCCCATGCCATGCATGCCGGTCTTGGCCCGGAAATGCTGCTGATAGCGATAGTCGATCAGCGTGTTGAGGCCGTTTACAGCCTCCACCCAGACATCGCCGCCGCGTCCACCATCACCGCCATCGGGACCGCCGAATTCGAGAAATTTCTCGCGGCGGAACGAAACCGCCCCCGCACCGCCATTGCCGGAGCGGATGTAGATCTTTGCCTGATCGAGAAACTTCATCTGAACGTAACCTTCTTGGATGCCCGCACTCTGGCGGGCTTTTGGGCGGCAGACGCCCTGAATATTGTTACATGCGGGCCTGTGCCCGCATGTGGTGTGTTGCAATTACAGCAAAAGCGGCCTCCTGCAAACAGTCGAGGAGGCCAGATTTCATCCGAGTTTGTCTTTCCAGACCGGATCGGTGAAATCGATATAGATCAATTCCTGATCCAGATACTGGCCCTGCACGTAAAGTGACTTGGGTTCGACACCGAAAGTCTTGAAACCGAGCGCATAATAGACGCGCTTGGCGGCTTCATTCGTGGCCACCACCTTGGCATCCAGAACGACGACCTGCTTTGCGGCATGGTCGATGACCTTGCTGACGAGAGCCTTGCCCAAGTCCAGCCCGCGCGCTTCGGGGCCACATAGACACCCCAGAGCGTGCCGCGATGGCGCTCGGACTTGCGGTCGTGGCGGAAAAGGCCAGCCGTTCCCAGCAGGTTTTCACCGTCGAAGGCACCGAAAACCACATTACCGTCCACCTGCTCCAGACGACGTGCGAACACGCTGTCCGAATAGGCATTCTCTTCTTCGAAACTCGAACCGAAGGCCATTGGCGCACGCTGCAAAGCGCTTAATCTTATGGCTCGATAGCGATGCAGATCGCCCTTTTCGAGCGCACGCACCACGATCTTCTCGCGTGCGATTGCATGAGTATCCATCATCTCATTCCCCGTTATTATTGGTCCTGCGGCCTATAAGGTTTGGCGCGCAGGACCCTTTGTTATGACTGCCAGCTTCTCAGCCCGATCCGGTGCGACGATCGAGGACATAGCGCTCGACCGGCACATTGCCTGCGGCAAGCGAATCCGCCATGCCCATGCTGCTGAACTGGAATCCGCACTTGTGGATCACCCGGCGGGAGCCGCCATTGCTGGCCCGGCACGAGACATGCAGCCGCTCGATGGCAGTTGCACGGAAAGCCAGATCGATCAGGGCGTGAGCAGCTTCGGTGGCAAAGCCGTGCCCCCAATAGGGCTCACCCAGCCAGTACCCGATTTCCAGCCCCTCGCCATGCTTATGCGCATGAATGCCGCAGCAGCCCATAAAGATGCCGGTTTCCGCTTGCGTGATAGCGTAGATGCAATTGCCCATCTCGCCTTTTCGCACGCGCTCGACAAAATCGACCGCATTTTCACGCGTGTATGGATGCGGCATGCGGGCAAGCATACCGGAGACGCGGGCGTTATTGGCAAGATAGGAAATCGCATCCACGTCTTCGACATGCGGCGGGCGCAGGACCAGCCTTTCAGTGACGAGGACAGGACAGTCTAATTCATAAGCCAGATCGGGGGCCAGATCAGCGCTCGTATCGGGAGCCAATCCGGGCGACAGATCCGTGTAACTGTCTCTTCTTTCGCTACTGCTTGCGTCGTAACAATCTTCTTCCAGAACTTCGACAACCATTTTTCGTTCCTCCAGATGCAAAAGGGAAGATGGTGGCCCCATCTTCCCTTCGATCTTTTGGCTAGGCTGCCATTTGCACCGGGTCCGATGGGACGCCGGTGCTTTAGAGAGTGCCCGGCTTACTCTGCTGCTTCCGCGATCGGGTCTACCGATACGTACGTGCGGCCGTTGGCTTTCGTACGGAAAGATACTGAACCGTTCGTGGTTGCAAAAATCGTGTGGTCCTTGCCGAGGCCAACATTGGCGCCCGGATGCCACTTCGTGCCGCGTTGGCGCACGATGATGTTGCCGGCGAGCACAGCTTCGCCGCCGAACTTCTTCACGCCAAGGCGTTTGGATTCTGAATCGCGACCGTTACGCGAGGAACCGCCAGCTTTTTGTGTGCCATTGGTGTTCTCCTTTAATCTCTCTACTTACTCAGCCGACTCGGCCTTGGCTGCTGCCTTCTTAGGCGCTGCCTTCGGAGCCTTCTTCTCGGCGGCCTTCTTGGAAGGCTTTGCGCCGTCGGTGAGGATCTCCGAGATACGGATGGTCGTCAGTTCCTGACGATGACCGCGGGTGCGCTTCGAATTCTGACGACGACGCTTCTTGAACGCGATGACCTTGCGGGCACGGCCCTGTTCGACGACTTCGGCGGTGACAATAGCACCGGCGACGGTCGGGGCGCCAATGGTCGAGCCGACCATCAGAACTTCTGCGAATTCTACGATGTCACCGGCTTCGCCAGCAACTTTTTCGACCTTGATGAGGTCGTTTGCGGCAACGCGATACTGCTTGCCACCGGTCTTGATGACTGCGAACATTTGTTGTCCTTTCGGTTGTTCGGTCCGGCTCTCATTTCCACGACATTGGCGTCGAAGTGATGGGCCGTCTTTTTATCAGTCGGTTGATGAGCGGGCTTTTGGCCCCTGATCGCAGCCCGGAAAAGTCCGAAATCTGCAATCAAAACAATAGGCGCGGACTATCCCACGCCTAAGGTTTGGTGCTTATAGGTGTGAAGCGGCAGAAAAGTCAAGAATTTTCACAACGGAATGCAAATTAGGTCTTGTCTAATTGCCTCTGGCTCGTTAATGAGCCGCTACACACTTAGCATTCGCTTTAGATGCTTTTCAACGGCGCGATTTTTATAGATCGTTTTACCGTAGTGCACAATGCGGAGAGGTGGCTGAGTGGTCGAAAGTACCGCACTCGAAATGCGGCGTGGGGTAACTCCACCGTGGGTTCGAATCCCACCCTCTCCGCCATATCACTTCAAGGTTGTGTGTCTTCCTGACAGGTATTCTCGGGCTTGCAGACCAGTCCAGCCTGCGCCAGCAGACCAGCCACGCCATCACGTGCGCCCAGCCCCTCGGGATCGCACAGATATTCCATGTGATCATTCAAATATCCGGCCATAGGCGCACGCCAGTCAGGCGAGGTTTCGATCATCTGTTCAGATGTATAAAGCAGATATTCGACATATGCCCCATAGGCCGTGAGCTGCGTCGTGCCTCTCAGCGCACAATAGTCGGCCCGGCCAGCTCGGGCTTTTGTACCGTCAGATTCAGAAACTCGCGATATATTTCGCGCGCTGTCTGGTCGCGCTGAATGAGATCGGCCTGACCGACCTGATAGGGAATGATAACCAGCGCCGAGAGCGCGGCAAAGGCTGTAGCAATCCCGCCCAGAGCGGCTAACGGTTCAGTATTACGCCGCAACCAGTTCCACATGTTCAGACCTTGGGTTGCTCATGGGTAGCACAATGGATACCACCGCCAACCTCACCCACCGGATCGATATTCAATGTAACAATCTCCCGACCGGGATACAGTTTGGCAAGAATAGCAGCAGCCCGTTCATCGGCTTTACGATCCCCGAACTCGGCAGCTATCACCGCGCCGTTACAAACGTAGTAATTGACATAGGAAGACACGAAATCGTGGCTTTCGAGCGGATATTATAAGGCTCCGGCAGAATAACCATATCGAGTTTGCGACCCTCGGCATCGGTGGCTGCAGCCAGAATGTCGTGCGTTTCGAAGGCAGCAGCCGACCGGGGATCGTCGGGATCGATCTTATCTCCCATCTGGATTACCAACTGTCCCGGCTTAACAAAACGGGCAAGCGCATCGATATGATAATCGGTGATATCGGCACCAATGATTCCGGGCGCCCAGATCATCTTGCGAGCGCCCATCGTATCCAGCAGCATCTTCTCGATTTCAGCTTTGCTGCCCCGATTGCGATTGCCATTGACGAAGGTGCTTTCATGAGCGATCAGCGTGCCATGGCCGTCGGTTTCAACACCACCCGCTTCCCCACCAGCCCGGTGTCGAAAACCTGCACCCCCATCCGTTCGGCTATCCGCGCGGCGATCTGACCGTCTGCCCCATGGGTCTGCTTGTTGCCCCAACCATTGAAGTTAAACTGCGTGACGGCGAGACCACCCTTGCCATCCACGACAAAGGAGGGACCGGAATCACGGCACCACAAATCATCGGTTGGAATGTCCCATAATTCCACATTCCGCGACACCAGCTTGCGAACTGCGCGGTGGTGCTGTGCCGCCGCCAGCATCACGACCGGCTCGAATTCAGCAATGGTGTTGGCGATTTTCGCGATCGTTTTCTGAATGTCATCCAGAAAATCAGGATCGTCATAGACCGCCGGATTCACCGGCCATTGCATGAAAGTGCGTTCATGCGGCTCTGTTTCTTCCGGATACCAGAAACCGGCAGAACGAGCCGATTGACCTTTAGCCTGCCCTCTCTGTGACTGCGTAGACATAGCAACGGCAGCAGCGGCAGCACCCAACAAGGTTTGGCGGCGGGTCATCATCGTATCACCATGAAAAAAAAAGAAAAAAAACGTATTTTAGAGCATCTTTATATACGGTAAAGCGACCCGAACTTGCTGTCAACAAAGGCCCGCTTCTCCGCAACACGTAAACCATGCTAGAAGCGTATCATGACTGTGTTATCCGCCGTTACTCCCGTCTACCATCCACCGCTGGAACCCTACCTCTCGATCCTTCATCGCGATGCGGGCTTTCTCGTGCTGGATAAGCCGAGCGGCCTCTTATCCGTACCGGGGCGTCACCCTGCATTGTCGGACAGTCTCGCAACACGCGTTCAGGAACAGTTTCCGCAAGCCCAGATGATCAATCGTCTCGACAAGGACACGTCGGGCCTTGTGCTGATGTCGCTCAACCGCAAGGCACATGCTGCCATCGCCTCGCAGTTTGAAGCGCGGACGACGCAAAAATCCTACGTTGCAGCGGTCTGGGGGCTTGTTGAAGATGACGAAGGGCTGATCGACCTGCCTCTGGCCATAGACCCCGACAACAAACCGCGTCATCGTGTCGATCGTGAAAATGGCAAACCAGCACAAACTCGCTGGCGGGTTCTGGATCGGGACGAGAACACAACGCGTCTGCGGCTTCATCCCCTCACAGGGCGCACGCACCAGCTGCGTGTACATATGAAAGCGCTCGGCCACGTGATCCTTGGCGACGAATTCTATGCCGAAGGTGAAGCGCTGGCTGCTGCAGATCGCCTTCTTCTGCACGCGGAAGAATTGTCTTTCCAGCATCCCGATGGTCGTTCCGTGACCTTTACCGCGCCCTGCCCCTTCTGAGAGCATCCATGTCGCAGAAAATCGATACATCGGAACTGGTCGTTGATTTCGTCGGAGGCGCTGTCGGCCACCGGTTTCGCTCCGGCGAAGGACGCGGACAGGCACTCGCCAAGGCCGCAGGTCTGACACGCGATGCCACGCCGGAAATCGTGGATGCGACAGCGGGGCTCGGACGCGACGCATTTCTGCTGGCATCGCTGGGTGCAAAGGTAACTTTGATCGAGCGTTCCGAAAAGATGCACGCTCTTCTCGCCGAAGGGCTGGCGCGCGCTGCTGAAGAAGGCGGTCGCTATGCCGAGACTGTCGCACGCATGACGCTTCTGCTGGGTGATTCCAGCCTGCTCCTGCCGGATCTGAAGCCACAGGTCGTACTGGTTGACCCGATGCACCCTCCACGCGGTAACAGTGCGCTCGTCAAAAGGAAATGCGGCAAATCCGCGAGATCGTCGGCACAGATCCGGATGCCGAAAGACTGATGCAAGTGGCGCTGGAAGCCGCGCAGAACCGCGTGGTGCTGAAATGGCCCCTGCGTGCCGGCCCAATGGTCGGATTGCGCAAACCTTCCCACCAGATACTCGGCAAAAGCACGCGCTATGACGTGTTCGTCAAAGCCAAGCTGAGTTGAACATCATGCAACAACTATGACTGGCCACTCCCGCCTGTAGTGGGCCCGCGCAACATTTCGCCGGAATAGACACTGAGGCCATTGCGCCCTTTCGCCTTGGCATCATACATGGCCGCATCCGCAGCCGCCAAGAGTTCCCCGCCGCACCGCCATGTCTTGGGAAACAGGCGACGCCGATACTGCAGGTGACTTCCAGACATGCCCCGTCCAGTTCGACCGGCTCGCTGATCTTCCGCCTGATTTCGTCCAGCCGGGAGCAAAAATCACCTTCATCCGCCTGCAAAACCAGAATGAATTCATCGCCTCCCATGCGACCGGCTAGTTCACCGTCGCGCAGGAGCACCGAAATTCGTCCGGCAATCCGTTGCAGGAGCTTGTCTCCCCGCTGCATGGCCGAGCGTATCGTTGACCGGTTTGAACTGATCCAGATCGAGAAAGCCAACAGCCACCCTCCGAGATCGGGAAGCTGCCTGTTGGAGAATCTCGTCGAGCCTTCGCTCCGGGAAGGCCCTGTTCGCCAGTCCCGTCAGCGTATCGTGTTCGGCCAGATAGCGGATGCGCTCATCGGCAATGCGCCTGTCTATGGCAATGCCGGTCAGCCTCGCTGCAGTAGTGAAAAACTCCCTGAGATCAAGGTCTTTCGAAGCGTCAACATCGGCCACCAAGCCTAGAAAACCGTGCCCCTCAGCGTCCGCAGACGGAATCTCGATGCAGAATATGGTTTGGCTGTCTGGAAGCAATGTCCTCAACACCACTTCGAGACTCGCGGCCGAAATCGATTCAAGCCCACCTCTCAAACCAGTCACCAGTTGAGGCAGCGAAGGCGCGGATATGACGACTTCGTCAGTCGTTTCCCCGGTAACCATGGCAACACAGTGAGCACCAGTTGTAATATCTTCCAGCAAATGTGCCAGCTGATCGACAAATTCCGGTATGGCAACCGCGCTTACCGTCATTTCCAGAATACGGGCCTGAACCTGTATGAAGCGTTCAGCCCTTTTCTTGATGGAAATATCACGAGACACACCCACAACGCCGATAATATTGCCGCTTCTATCACGCAAAGGCACGCGCGAGATCATGAGCCAGCGATCAGCTCCGCCGCGCATGGCGCGTTCTTCATAACCGAGATCCGGCTGGCCGCTTTCCATGACCTGCTTTTCGATTTCGGAAATGCGAGCAGTGATCGCAGCTTCACCATGAATTTCAAAGTCGGTCAGTCCGACCAGATCTCTGATGTCCGACAGTCCGTTGTTGCGAACCACAGCATCATTGGCAAACAGGAACCGACCCTGCAGGTCCTTGGCATAGATGAAATCTGGCACGTGATTAATCATTGCGATGAGCCAATTGAGCTGCTCTTCGCCTGCACAGGCGTGGTCGCCCGGGTTCAGTTGTGATGGCTGACACCCCGCGTGAGCAGGATGTAGATCACCCTCATTCTTATCGGCATCTTGCAATGCCTTATTTGCCAGACCTTTCATGGATAGAGCCCCTCCATGCTTTCATGACCATATTAGCAATCTTTTGATTAGTGGGAATGGCATAAAACGGTCGTACCATCGCTTTGCGTCACATCCGATACTCTTTTCCGTGACTTTACGTGTGGTGTGCAAACTGCCAACATCACTCCGGAGTACAACCATTAGGTTTCCGGTAACGGGGACGAACATTCAGTTTCATTTAGGCAATTCTTTCACAACAAAACATTCCGATGACGAGGTCTCATGAAACAAGGCATCGACCTGACAACAGCCCCGATCAATCAGGCTTTGCTGCTTTTTGCGTTGCCGACGCTTGGCTCTTCCATATTGCAATCGGCCAACGGTTCGATCGATACGATCTGGATCGGCCAGTTGCTGGGCGAGAATGCACTTGCTGCTACGACAAACGGCAACCTGGTCATGTTTCTGCTAACCGCCTTTGTCTTCGGTTTCGGCATGGCATCGACGATCCTGATCGGACAGGCATTCGGGCGGCGTGATGTCGAGACAGCGCGCGCAATAGCGGGCACCACGGTTGGTACTTTCGTGCCGCTTAGCATTGTCGTCGCCATCATCGGCTGGCTACTGGCCCCAAAGGTGTTGGATCTGCTCGGAACGCCTGAAGCAATTGAACCGCTGGCGCGCGCGTTTCTGCAAGTTACGTTCCTCGCCATGCCTGCGATTCTGATGCAGACGACATTGATGATGGCATTGCGCGGCAGCGGCGACGCCATGACCCCGCTCATATTCATGGGAATGGCCGTTCTTTTGGATATAGCGCTCAATCCCCTTTTCATTCTGGGCTGGGGGCCGTTGCCCGCACTAGGTATCGCAGGGTCTGCCTTGGCGACGGCTGCCGCCAATTACATAAGCCTCGCAGCGATGCTTTATTATATCTACTACCGTGATCTGCCTCTGCGCCTGCGCGGCGAGGAATTATGGCTTCTAGTTCCGGACCGGGAATTACTGCGGCTGATCTTCACCAAAGGACTGCCAATGGGCGTCCAGATGATCGTTGTTTCGAGTTCGATGCTGACCATGATGCGGCTGGTCAATCAGGGGGGTCGATACGACAGCCGCCTTCGGCGCTACGCAGCAGCTCTGGACTTATGTGCAGATGCCCGCCATGGCACTTGGCGCTGCTGTCAGCGCTATGGCTGCCCAGAATATCGGTGCGGGAAAATGGGACCGCGTGAGTTCGATAACGCGTATAGGGGCGATTTATGCAGTACTGATGACGGGAGCCCCGGTTGTGCTGCTGCTTCTCGCGGATCGACAGGCCATGCAGATATTTCTCGGCGCGGACAGTCCGGCAATCGCGATTGGCCAGCACATCGGGCAGATCGCGACACGGGGCTTCATCGCCTTCGGCGTATCGATGGTTCTTTTTCGGAACTGTAAGAGCAAACGGCCGGGTTATCTGGCCGCTCATCATTCTCTTCGTATCCATGTACCCGGTGCGTCTCGGTGTCGCCGTTGGTCTGCGTGAACAGTTTGGTTCCGATGCGCTCTGGCTGAGTTTCCCAGCTGCAATGGTATCAACCCTGCTGATGGCGACGGTCCTTTATTTTCACGGCGGATGGAAAAGAACTCATCGATGCATATCGACGCCCACGAACTTCAAGGGGAAGCAGCTTGTGTATCGCAATCGACAGAAGCCGCCCCATCGAGCAACGCGCTTGCTCCCAATGCTCCGCTTGTGGCGGAAGTCGAGCCAGAGACGTAAAGTTCCTGTTCAACCGATGGACCGCATACCGTTCACGCTCCGTCAAGGCTACACAAACGATAGGCTGGTTAGGTTATTGTTTCACAAGCTTCACCTGCAAGGGCACGGGGCGTGACACGATCCCCGTCTGTACGACGAAAAGGAATCCTTCATGCTCCAACTAAGACCTATGCGAGAGGATGAGTTCCCGACTTATCTCGGCTATTTCATTCCTGACTACGCAGCGGAGGTTGCATCAATTTATCGTCTTTCCGATGTAGCCGCTCTTGATCAGGTAAAACGAGAAATGGCTTCGGACTTGCCTGACGGTGTCAATACGACTGACCAGATCTTGCTGTGTTTGATCGACCCTGCCTGCAGTCCGGAAAAGCTTCTCGGCTATCTCTGGTACAAACGGGATCCAGCGAAACAGGTAGCATTCATTATGGACTTTTACATCTTTCCCTCTTTCCGGGGAAGGGATACGGCAAGCTGGCCTTAACAACCACGGAGGTCGACTTAAAGCGTCAAGGCTTTCAGCAAATCAAGCTCCGCGTTGCCGCTGACAATGTGCGTGCCGGGCATGTTTATGATGCAACGGGATTTCATGTGACCGGTATCAATATGAATAAGTCACTCACTTAGTGGGTATTTGGAGCCGGGCTACCGGACACATTCGATTTTTCATACGATGACTGATAGCGGAGGTTGTTACGCCGAGCTCGATAGCGGCCAGTTTCATGCTTTTGCGGCGTACGATTGTCACGAATATGTTGAGATCAGCCAGCGCGGAGCGATCGAGGTTCACGATTGTCTTCCTTTGATAACGAGGCTGTTTGATAGCTTAAACAGGTCAGTTTGTCGTTATGGTCGGGACGGGGAAGTTTTGCAGCTGCCCCGGGCGGTTTTGGTCAAAAAGCCCGCGTTACGGCGGGTTTTGATTTGGTTTTTGGCTGATGCCCGGTTGCGTATGTCGGGGATTGTTTCGCAGGAACGGTTCCTTTTGCTGCCCACCCTTGGGGTTATGAGCGCGCTGCGGTGCGTCCGTATAGAACTCGCTTCCGTGCATCGATATTAGGTCGAACGGTCTTCTGCGAGAAGCCGGAGCCAGCTCGCAACGATACGAACATCGGATATGATTGAGCGATTTTTTGTGTATTTTTGTGGGAATTTGGTTGCGGGGGCAGGATTTGAACCTGCGGCCTTCAGGTTATGAGCCTGACGAGCTACCGGGCTGCTCCACCCCGCGCCATGGGTGTTTTGTATATATTTGAGAAGATGATTTGATTTGTGTTCTTGGCAGACGGCAGCGACCTACTCTCCCGTGTCTTGAGACAAAGTACCATTGGCGCTGGAGCGTTTCACGGCCGAGTTCGGAATGGGATCGGGTGCAGCCGCTCCGCCATAACCACCGGTCGGCGAAGAACACAAAATTTGAGAAGCTGGTTGTCTTTCGTGCTTTTGTCATCATCAAGCTTCGCTTGATGGATATTGTAAATGGGAGTGATCAAGTCGATCGAGCTATTAGTACCGGTAAGCTACATGCGTTGCCGCACTTCCACACCCGGCCTATCAACGTGGTAGTCTTCCACGGCTCTGATAGGGAATACTCGTTTTTAGGTGGGTTTCCCGCTTAGATGCCTTCAGCGGTTATCCCGTCCGTATATAGCTACCCTGCTATGCCGTTGGCACGACAACAGGTCCACCAGAGATACGTCCATCCCGGTCCTCTCGTACTAGGGACAGATCCTATCAATATTCCTACACCCACGGCAGATAGGGACCGAACTGTCTCACGACGTTCTGAACCCAACTCACGTACCGCTTTAAATGGCGAACAGCCATACCCTTGGGACCTGCTCCAGCCCCGGGATGCGATGAGTCGACATCGAGGTGCCAAACAACCCCGTCGATATGGACTCTTGGGGGTCATCAGCCTGTTATCCCCGGCGTACCTTTTATCCGTTGAGCGATGGCCCTTCCACGCGGGACCACCGGATCACTATGACCGACTTTCGTCTCTGCTCGACTTGTCAGTCTTGCAGTCAGGCAGGCTTATGCCATTGCACTCGACGAACGATTTCCGACCGTTCTGAGCCTACCATCGCGCGCCTCCGTTACTCTTTGGGAGGCGACCGCCCCAGTCAAACTACCCACCATACACGGTCCGGACCCGGATAACGGGCCGCAGTTAGACATCCATATAGGCAAGGGTGGTATTTCAAGGATGACTCCACAATGGCTGGCGCCACTGCTTCAAAGTCTACCACCTATCCTACACATGCCGACACGAATGCCAGTGTAAAGCTATAGTAAAGGTGCACGGGGTCTTTCCGTCTAACCGCAGGAACCCCGCATCTTCACGGGGAATTCAATTTCACTGAGTCTGCGTTGGAGACAGCGGGGAAGTCGTTACGCCATTCGTGCAGGTCGGAACTTACCCGACAAGGAATTTCGCTACCTTAGGACCGTTATAGTTACGGCCGCCGTTTACTGGGGCTTCAATTCAATGCTTGCACATCTCCTCTTAACCTTCCAGCACCGGGCAGGCGTCAGACCCTATACGTCGTCTTGCGACTTCGCAGAGCCCTGTGTTTTGGTAAACAGTCGCTACCCCCCGGTCTGTGCCACCCCCCACGGTTGCCCAAATGGAGGTCACGCTTCTTCCGAAGTTACGCGTGCATTTTGCCGAGTTCCTTCAACGCAGTTCTCTCAAGCGCCTTGGTATTCTCTACCAGTCCACCAGTGTCGGTTTAGGGTACGGTCTATATGCAGGAGCTATTTCACGGAACCGCTTCGCTGCAAGATCAATCCAATAAGACCTTACAACACACGCGATCCGTCACTACCTGCAGGCCCACGAATATTAACGTGGTTCCCATCGACTACGCCTTTCGGCCTCGCCTTAGGGGCCGGCTAACCCTGCTCAGATTAACTTTAAGCAGGAACCCTTGGACTTTCGGCGAGGGGTCTCTCACTCCCTTTATCGTTACTCATGTCAGCATTCTCACTTCCGATACCTCGGGATGTCTCACGACTGTCCTTCACAGGCTTACGGAACGCTCCGCTACCACGCACAAATGTGCATCCACAGCTTCGGTGTATGGCTTGAGCCCCGGTACATTTTCGGCGCAAAGACCCTTATTTAGACCAGTGAGCTGTTACGCTTTCTTTAAATGATGGCTGCTTCTAAGCCAACATCACGGTTGTTTTGGGATCCTCACATCCTTTCCCACTTAGCCATAACTTAGGGACCTTAGATGGTGGTCAGGGTTGTTGCCCTCTCCACGACGGACGTTAGCACCCGCCGTGTGTCTGCCCAGTAGTACTCCCCGGTATTCGGAGTTTGATTAGGATCAGTAAGACGGTGAGTCCCCATAGCCCATTCAGTGCTCTACCCCGGGGGTATTCGCTGGACGCTCTACCTAAATAGATTTCGCGGAGAACCAGCTATCTCCAAGTTTGATTGGCCTTTCACCCCTAGCCACAAGTCATCCCGATCTATTGCAACAGATATGGGTTCGGTCCTCCAGTACGTGTTACCGTACCTTCAACCTGCTCATGGCTAGATCACTTGGTTTCGGGTCTAATGCATCGAACTGAACGCCCTGTTCAGACTCGCTTTCGCTGCGCCTACACCTACCGGCTTAAGCTTGCTCGATACACTAAGTCGCTGACCCATTATACAAAGGTACGCTGTCACCCGGGACGAACCTTGGGCTCCAACTGTTTGTAGGCATCCGGTTTCAGGTACTGTTTCACTCCCCTCGTCGGGGTGCTTTTCACCTTTCCCTCACGGTACTGGTTCGCTATCGGTCATGCACGAGTACTTAGGCTTGGATCGTGGTCGACCCATGTTCAGACAGGATTTCACGTGTCCCGCCCTACTCAAGGACAACAGGTGTTCTACGTGTACGGGGCTATCACCCACTTCGGCAAACCTTTCGGGTTCTTCCACTTTATTCCCTATTGCCACTGGCACGGTCCGCGTTCGCTCGCCACTACTAGCGGAGTCTCGTTTGATGTCCTTTCCTCTGGGTACTTAGATGTTTCAGTTCCCGGGTTCGCTTCTAACACCCTATGTATTCAGGTGTAGATACCTTATTACGATAACTAGAAAGTTGAACTGTTCTTGCTCACGCTGTCGCAGCTTGCGCTGCTTCGCTCCGCAGGCGCGGTTCATTCGAACCGACGACACGGCGGTCTGTATGGGCTCTCACCCATGCAGTTTCACGCCAACAATTCAAATTTTCTAGCTATCTAAGGTGGGTTGCCCCATTCGGAAATCGTCGGATCAAAGGGTATTCGCACCTCCCCGACGCTTATCGCAGCGTATCACGTCCTTCATCGCCTGTGCATGCCAAGGCATCCACCAAATGCCCTTAAGACACTTGATCACTCTCATTGCCAATATCCATCAAAGCATTAAGCTCTGATCATATCAGCAGAAAGACCAGCTTCTCGAGATACAATCGG
>JAAVLQ010000001.1:2270000-2594414 GCA_012103075.1 Brucella cytisi
CGTTTTTTGAAGAAAATCACAAACTTAATCGCCGTTCTTTTCTCCAGACATTAACAGAATTCTCATCCCGACAATGTCAACCGTCTACTCACACCCAACGTCGCCGTCAAACACTTTCAACCAACAAAGGGACGAACCAGTCTGCCGCTAGCAGCGTCGCCGCCCTCGTTGTGGAGGCGTATATAGGGGTGACACCTCATATCTGTCAACAGCGACAATGAAGTTTTTGATGTTTTTTTGACAACTTTCCACAAGCCGTCGGATTTCCACGTATTTGCCTGATATTATAGTGCACTCATTGCACCAACCGCACTTGGAAGGGCCTTAAACCGGCCTTATTGCCCAAATAGTTTCCGCGAAATTTTTGAAACCGACAATGAACCATACTTTGCAAGCGATTGTGGAAATCGTTGTCTGGCAGGCTTGTCGTTGACTTACGTTTCTTCGGCAGGCAAAACTCACATGCCCGTTTGGGAGCCTTCCGACAGAATGGAAGACACCTTAATACCGGATTGGCGGTTTGTCCGCTTTTCCGACAAACGATTTCAAGCACGTTTTGTGCGGTCAGTTATAAAGAAGGACCGGCTACAGCAGTATGAAAGAGATGGGGCCGAACAATCTCGATCCGGGTGACGAGCCCCGCTCAGTGTAGGCGGACGGCGGCGGCCACCAGATCGTCGTGAAGTTTCTGCCCGCTGGCTCGCTGGAACGTTCCTGACCGGCGTTACGTCCTGCATGCTGATCGGCGTTGCATTGTTTGCCGCTCTGGACGGGCGCGAACAGCTGGCGACCCCGCCTGAAATCCTTGCCCGTAACGACATGCCCGGTGCGACCGACGAAGCCGCTGTTACCAAGGGCGGACGTCTTGTCAGCACCGTCTCTCAGCAAAAGGCGCGCGACCGGCGCCGTTTCGATCTTTCGACGATGCAGAAAGTGGGTGAACGCGAAGTTATTCGCACGCGACCATTCGAATTTGTCCGCATGGCTCTCGCCGTCGATCACCCGACCAGCCGCAAATATCCTGCTTTCAACGCCCTCACCGTGTTTTTCGGAAGGACCCGCGGCACCGCAGCCTGCCGATGCCGGTCAGATTTACGGCGCCAAGGTCGAAAGCGAAGTCAGTCTGCGTGTTGTCGATTTTCCGATGAACAGCACGACATTCGATGCATCCAGCGACCTGACAGTGGATGAGGTCGAGAAGGTTGTGCGGGATACCGGTGGTCTTCTGACCGACGGCGACGTGCAGGTTGCATCGCTCCACTATGTCGATCCCGCTCGTTTCGGCGGCACGGACTCGCCTTTCGCGCTTGGCCCCGCGCTTGGCGTGAAGATTACACAGGAGAATGTCGGTGTCGCACAGCGCGGCGATGACGAGACGGTTGGCGAAGGCTTTTCGGAAGAACTGATTCCTTTCCGTCAGACGGCCGATATCAAGCAGGCGCTTGAGGACGCCGGTTATACCGGCGACGATGCCGAGAACATGGCCGACTCGCTTGCCAAGCTGATGAACTCGCCGCGTCTCAAGGAAGGCAGCGTTTTGCGTGTCGGCACCGAGACGCAGGATGGCACGGACCGTATCGTGCGCGCCAGCATCTATAATCGCACCACGCATCTGGTGACAGTCGCCCTCAACGACCGGGGACAATATATTCCGTCCGACGAACCGGAACAGACCCCGCTCCTGCAGACGGCTTTCGATGGCAATGCCCTGCCTACGGCCATTCGGGGTAATCTACCCAGTGTCTATGACGGGATCAGCCGGGCCGCGCTTGCTTATGGTATGTCGGAGACGATGCGCGAACAGCTCGTCAAGATGCTCGCAAGCGATGTTGACCTGCAGTCACGGCTTGCACCGAGTGACCAGATCGACGCATTCTTCTCGCTGCCGGACGATCCCGACAAACCGGAAGCCGATTCGCAGCTTCTTTATGTTTCGGCCAATTTCGGCGGCACGACCCGCAAATTCTATCGCTATCAAGCTCCGGACGGGAGCGTCGACTACTTCAACGGCGACGGCAAAAGCGCGAAACAGTTCCTGCTCCGCAATCCGGTTCCCAATGGTGTCTTCCGCTCACCGTTCGGCATGCGCCGCCACCCGATCCTTGGTTACAGCCGCATGCACACCGGCGTGGACTGGGCCGCGCCACGCGGCACGCCGATCATCGCGTCCGGTAATGGCGTGGTGGAAAAGGCAGGCTGGACCAATGGCTATGGCAACCAGACCCTGATTCGTCATGCCAATGGTTATGTGAGCAGCTATAGCCACCAGAACGCCATCGCCCGCGGCGTTACCGCCGGTGCCCGTGTGCGGCAGGGACAGGTGATCGGCTATGTGGGGTCGACGGGTCTTTCCACCGGTCCTCACCTTCACTACGAAATGATCGTGAACGGCACCAAGGTCGACCCACTGCGCATTCGTCTACCGGATAACAAGGCGCTTTCGGGCAAGGAGCTCGAAGCCTTCAAGCAGGAACGGGATCGCATCGACACTCTGTTGAACAGTGATGACAACGGCACCAAGCTTGCCTCGAACGGATCGACGAAAGCTGATAAAGAGAAAGGCCGGAGATACGCCCCGGCCTTTCTCTTTGAATTCACTGAAATGCTTACTCGGTAAACTCGACCGTTACGCCAGCTTTCACCAACTTTGCCAGCTCTTCCGCATCCCAATTGGTCAATCGCACACAGCCATGGCTTGACGTCTTGCCGATTCTCGATGGCTCCGGCGTACCGTGAATGCCGTAGGTCGGCTTGGAAAGCGCGATCCAGACTGTTCCCACCGGCCCGTTTGGCCCGGGCGGAATGGTCAGCACCTTATCATTATTGCCCTGCTTGAAGTTGATCTTTGGATTGTAGGTGTAGTTCGGATTGATCGCGATGCGCTCGACCTGAACAACGCCGGAAGGTGACGGATTGTCCGACGAACCAATGGTCGAGGGATAGGCAACGACCAGCTTGCCGGCTTCGTCATAGCCGCGAACCTGCTTGCGTCCTTTGTCGGCGATGATGAGGGCCACCACCTTGGTCCTGACAGGCTCGCCGAGGTTCGGAATCTTCACAATTGAACCTGGCTGGTTGAAGTTCACCCCGTGATTGATCTCTTTCAGATAGGCTTCGTCTATATGAAACTTTTCACCGAGCATTTCGGTGACCGACGTGTAGGCCATGGCCGGTAGCTGCGCCTTGTGGGCGTAATCTTCCGGGATGGAAGCAACGTATTGCCGTCCCACGTCTTCGTTGGTGATGGTGTATTCGGTGAAGGCTGGGCCACCTGTGGCTTCAAGTTCCGCATTGACCGCCGCTTCGTCTGTCGGATTGATCGACTTTCCGGTCAGCTCGCCATAGGCGGCAGCCGCCTTGTCGACATTGCTGCCCGAACGACCGTCAATGACGCCGGGCGATGCACCGGCGCGGTCGAGCAGTATCTGATAGGCTGCGATCTTTTCCTTTGCACCCTGCCCTTTCGGCATTTCGATTGCCGGAGCCATGTCGCTCGGATTGGGAACACCCCTTTGTTCATAACCCGGCTGGCCATAATCCTGCTGGCCATCATAACCGGGATTGGCACTGGCTGAATTGGTGCTTGTATTGTCAGGATATTGATCGCCTGCCGGAGGAAGTTCCGACCGTTGCACCTGTCCATCACGGTTGCCGCCATATTGCGGTGCCGCCGGAGCGTCCGGGTAATAGTTCGGATCTTCGGGCACGTTGCCGAAACCGTCATAGGGAGCGCCACCGTCGACTGGACCATCGAGCGTCCAGTTGTCGTCTGGCTGCGGTGCGCGGCGAACCCGACGGTCATAAGCGTTCGGGTCATAATTATTGGCGTCCTCGACACTGAGAATACGCCCGCGACGATCCATGGTAACGCGGCGGCCATACTGGTCGATAAAGACCCGTACCCGGCGATCATGATAGATTTCTTCACCCGGATCATAAAGCTGCGCAAGCTGTACCGGGCGTTCGGTAGCCACTGCAAAACTGCCCCCTCCTCCGCGCGCGCTGTACCGTTGACGGCAGTTACCGCGACGGAAGCAAACAAAGCGAAACGAAGCATGCGTGTGTAATGCGCCATGAAGAATGCCCCGGGTGATCGAGAGTCCATGGATGCCGCGAATATGGTTAATAACTGATTAGCTGATAAAGCAGATGCCAGATGAACTGGACATGAAAATGGCCAACATCGAAGGAAAGCTGGAAAACTTGTCACGCCAGACATGAAAATGGCGCCGCAACCTATCCGGTTGCGACGCCCAATAACCTCAATTCTTGAACGTTCAGGCGTTCTCGTCGATCTTCTGGCCTTCATCCTCAAGCGCACCGCGAATCGGATGGAAATTGAGCCTGTCCGAACCGGCGGTAATCTTGACGATGGAACCATCCAGAATGTCGCCCAGTAGGATGCGCTCGGCGAGCGGATCCTGAACTTCTTTTCTGAATGACGCGCTTCAACGGACGCGCGCCATAAGCCGGGTCATAGCCCTTGTTGGCCAGCCATTCGCGTGCATCTTCTTCCAGCTGCAGCACGATCTTGCGATCGGTCAGAAGCATCTGGAGACGCTGCATCTGAATATCGACAATCGCACCCATGTCTTCACGGCGCAGCCGGTGGAACAGGATGATTTCATCGACACGGTTCAGAAATTCCGGACGGAAGGCAGCCCGCACCACGCCCATTACTTCCTCACGAACCGACTCGACATCGTCCTTCTCGCCAAGATTGACGAGATATTCAGCACCGAGGTTCGAGGTCATGATGATGACCGTATTGCGGAAATCAACCGTGCGGCCCTGTCCGTCGGTCAGGCGTCCGTCGTCCAGCACCTGCAACAGCACGTTGAACACATCCGGATGCGCCTTTTCGATCTCATCGAACAGGATCACCTGATAGGGCCTGCGCCGAACGGCTTCCGTCAGAACGCCGCCTTCTTCATAGCCGACATAGCCGGGAGGTGCGCCGATCAACCGGCTCACGGAATGCTTTTCCATGAATTCCGACATGTCGATACGAACCATGGCCGCGTCGTCTTGGAAGAGGAACGCGGCGAGCGCCTTGGTCAGCTCCGTCTTGCCGACACCGGTTGGGCCGAGGAAGATGAACGAGCCGATAGGCCGGTTAGGGTCCTGAAGCCCGGCGCGCGCACGGCGAACCGCCTTCGAGATGGCCCGGACAGCCTCGCCCTGCCCGATGACCCGCTTCGCAAGTTCGTCTTCCATGCGCAACAGCTTCTCACGCTCGCCTTCCAGCATCCGGTCAACCGGAATACCGGTCCAGCGTGAGATGATCTGCGCCACGTGGTCAGGCGTAACAGTCTCTTCAAGCAGAGAGCCCTTGTTTTCATGGCTTTCGGCTTCGACAAGTTGCTTCTCCAGCTGGGGAATCTTGCCATAGGCCAGTTCGCCCGCTTTCTGGAATTCACCGCTTCGCTGTGCGATGGCGAGAGCATTGCGTGCCTCTTCAAGCTGGCGCTTGAGATCAGCAGCAAGTCCGAGCTTCTGCTTTTCAGACTGCCATTTCGACGTCAGTTCCGCCGATTCTTCTTCCAGATCAGTCAGCTCCTTTTCGAGGCGCTGAAAACGATCCTTGGAAGCAGCATCGGTTTCAACCTTCAGCGCTTCGCGCTCGATCTTCAGCTGCATGATGCGACGGTCGATTTCATCCAGCTCTTCCGGCTTGGAATCAACCTGCATGCGCAGGCGCGATGCCGCCTCATCGACGAGATCAATGGCTTTATCGGGCAGGAAACGGTCGGTGATATAACGGTTCGACAAGGTTGCCGCAGCAACCAGAGCCGAATCCGAAACACGCACCTTGTGATGCTGCTCGTATTTTTCCTTCAGGCCACGCAGGATCGAAATCGTGTCCTCGACGGTCGGTTCATCAACGAATACCGGCTGAAAACGACGGGCAAGCGCTGCATCCTTCTCGACATATTTGCGATATTCTTCCAGCGTCGTCGCGCCAACGCAGTGCAGTTCACCGCGTGCAAGAGCAGGCTTCAAAAGGTTCGATGCATCCATCGCGCCATCAGACTTGCCTGCACCGACAAGCGTATGCATTTCATCGATGAAGAGGATGATCTGGCCGGCAGCCGTCTGCACTTCCGAAAGTACTGCTTTCAGACGCTCTTCGAACTCACCACGATATTTGGCACCGGCAATCAGCGCGCCCATATCGAGCGCCATCAACTGCTTGTCCTTCAAGGATTCGGGCACATCGCCATTGACGATGCGAAGCGCCAGACCTTCCGCGATTGCGGTCTTGCCGACGCCCGGCTCGCCGATCAGAACCGGATTGTTCTTGGTGCGGCGCGACAGAACCTGAATCGTGCGGCGGATTTCCTCGTCGCGACCGATCACCGGATCAAGCTTGCCTGCACGCGCATCCTCGGTCAGATCGCGGGCATATTTCTTCAACGCATCATAATTGCTTTCAGCGGACGCCGAATCGGCGGTGCGGCCTTTGCGCATATCGTTTATGACCTTGTTGAGCGCCGTCGGTGTCACACCGGCAGCGGAAAGAATTTCAGACGTCTTTGCGGATTTTTTCCATCGCCAGCGCCATCAGAAGGCGCTCGACGGTGACGAAGCTGTCACCAGCCTTGCTGGCAAGTTCCTCGGCAAGCGAGAAGACCTTGGCAAGCGGCTGCGATAAATAAAGCTGATCGTTGCCACCCGACACTTTGGGCAGCTTTTCGAGCGCATTCTGCAAGCCGATGCGCACATCGGCAATGCGACCGCCCGCGCGTTCGATCAGGGACGAGGCAAGTCCTTCGTTATCATCGACGAGAACCTTCAACACATGTTCGGGTGTGAATTGTTGGTTGCCGGACGACAGCGCGAAAGTCTGTGCAGACTGGATAAAGCCCCGGACGCGTTCCGTATATTTTTCGATATTCATGATGTCTCCTTTGCCTTCCGGCCCATCAAGCGGCACCAGAAGATGTATGGTGACGAAGCCCCCACACTGGGCGGACTTCTTTCCAAGACAGCATATGGGACGATGGCCGGGTTTCGGCAAGGGTTACAGACACTTGAAGAACCAAATAAAAATGGCGCGGAAACCGCGCCATTTTTAACTTTATACACAGGGACGATCAGGCGTCGGAATCCGCAGATTCCGTTACCGGCGTCTCATCACCGCTATCCTTGGCGGCGCGGCGCGGACGACCGGGACGACGCGTGGCGCGACGTGGCGCGGCCTCATCCGCAGAAGATGCATCGGCAACAGGAGCGGCCTCCGCGGCCACTGGTGCTGCCTGCTCGACCACGGCTGCAGCCGGAGCCTCTTCAGCCACCGGCTGAGCCTGTTTTTCCTGCGGCTGTTCGTCAGAACGCTCGTCAGCGTTGAAGCGCTCACGCTGCGGACGGCGGCCACGACCCAGACGACGATCGCGGTTGTCGCGCTCGCGCGGCTGCTGGCGACCTTCACCGGACTTTACCGGCTCGCCACCATCTTCGCCATAAACGACCTCGGCAGGCGTGCCCTCGATAACCGGCTGCGGGCCGGAACCGTTGACGGGCTGTGGCTGTGCTGCAACAGGCGTGAAGCCTGCTTCCTCATCATCCGCACCGTCATCGTCGAAGGTTTCCTCGCGCTGGAACGGCACCGGATTCTGCGCCATGGCCGCCATGATGATGCGGTTGTAATGTTCAGCGTGCTGAAGATAATTTTCCGCCATCACGCGATCGCCAGATGCCTGTGCGTCCCGCGCAAGTGCCGAGTATTTTTCTGCAATATGTTGCGCATTGCCACGGATCTTCACATCCGGGCCATTGCTTTCGTAATTGCGCGACAGAGGATTGGGGCCCTTGCGGTTGTTGTTGTTGTTATTGTTATTCCCCGTCCGCGCATGCGCCTGTTCTGCTGTGCTGGCCTCATATTCATCTCTTTTCAGATTAAAGGGCGTAGAAACTCCACAGCCAAAAAGCTGCCGGTTTCACGCTATCGAGCCATGGAGGAAGTACGCCCTAAAAACTTCCCACAAATCGACTGCTCCTGAGTTAGGTACCTCTATGGGTCACCAAAACTCCGCGGTTGCATTAAGGCATAACCATTCCGAAAAGCTCTGCTCTTCGAGATTATGCTTGAAAGTCGTGTACTTCCGCACAAGCCATCCCCAAAGAACCTTCGGGGAGCATGACCAAAAATCGTCATGGAGCATTTCCGCCACCGCCCATCAGCGGGCAAAACCATTCTGGCTGTATACGGTGGCCGGAAACTAAAACGGCTTCGCCGCAAATTCCAAGTGTTTTTAGCGGTTCGCCGCATCAAAATTACGTATTTGATTTATACGCGAAAAGCATGGCCCTTCTGTGGCCGCCAAGGTCACTCGCATGTCCTGCGAGGGAAAAACCTGCGCTTTCGAACAGCACTTCAACATCCCGGAATTGTCCGGCGCCAATCTCTACGGCAACCATTCCTTGTTTATATAGGTGATCTGCTGCCTTCTGTGCAAGGGCTCTGTAGAAATTCAGTCCATCAGACCCACCGTCGAGCGCATCCAATGGGTCATGTTCGCGCACTTCGCGCGACAGTCCGGCAATGTCTTCATGCGGAATATAGGGCGGGTTTGAGACGATAAGATGAAACCGCCCGCTCACATTTTCAAACCAGTCGCTTTTGAGCGCTGCGAACCGGTCACACACGCCATTGGCGACAGCATTGATTCGCGCCATTGCAAGCGCCCCCTCCGCCATGTCGAGACCAATGCCGTGTGCGCGCTCGAAGCGATGCAGAAGCGAGATGATGATCGCGCCCGTTCCCGTTCCCATATCAAGGAGTTCAAGCGTGTTTTTCTGCACCGCAAGCGCTTCCAGCGCCGGAATGACCAGCTCCACCAGCACTTCCGTATCGGGACGCGGTTCAAGCGTAGCAGCGGAGAGCCGGAAAGGCAGGCCGAAGAACTCGCGAACACCCATGATCCGGTGAGCCGGCTCACCCTTTTCACGGCGGTCCAGCGCATCGGAAAGCTTCTCGATTACCGCAGAATCAACCAATTGCTCAGGTGCGGATATCAGATCGAGCCGCGTCTTGCCGGTTGCCCATTCGACCGGGAGCCGTGCATCGAGGTCTGGCGTATCCAGTTCTGCCGCACGAAGCCTCGTCCGTGCATCAGCCATCAGGCGGTCGAGACGCATTTCGCTCACCCTTAGAGCGCATCCCGAAAAGTGTGAAACGGTTTTCGGAAAAGATGCGCGGTTCAAAACAAATATCTAGAGCGCCGATCTGGCCAATCTGCTCGAATCAGATCGAAACGCACTCTAATGCCCCAGTTCCGTCAGAAGTGCGGTCTGGTGATCGGAAATCAGCGCATCGACCAGTTCGTCCAGATCACCTTCCATAACCCGGTCGAGCTTGTAGAGCGTCAGGTTGATGCGATGATCGGTGACGCGTCCCTGCGGGAAATTATAAGTGCGGATACGCTCGGAGCGATCGCCCGAACCGACCGGCTGCGACGTGATTCAGAACGTTCGGTTTCTGCCTTCTGGCGCTCCATGTCGTAAAGGCGTGCACGGAGAATCTGCATCGCGCGTGCGCGGTTCTGGTGCTGGGATTTTTCAGCCTGAACGACCATGATACCAGTCGGGATGTGCGTAATGCGAACCGCGGAGTCAGTCGTGTTCACGTGCTGGCCACCGGCACCGGACGCCCGCATCGTATCGATGCGAATATCTTCGTTGCGGATTTCGATATCGATATCCTCGGCTTCAGGCAGAACCGCAACGGTTGCAGCCGAGGTATGGATACGCCCGCCAGCTTCCGTTTCAGGCACACGCTGCACACGGTGCACGCCCGATTCGAACTTGAGCTTGGAGAACACACCCTTGCCGGAAACGGTGGCGATGATTTCCTTGTAACCACCGGCATCGCCCTCGCTGGCCGAAACCAGCTCGACCCGCCAGCCTTTTTCGGCAGCATAGCGCTCATACATGCGGAACAGGTCACCGGCGAACAGTGCTGCCTCCAGACCGCCCGTACCGGCACGAATTTCGAGAATGGCGTTCTTCTCGTCGGCAGCGTCCTTCGGCAGCAACAGAATCTGGACTTCCTGCTCCAGTCCTTCAATCCGCTTTTCCACGCCCGGCAGCTCTTCCAGCGCCAGTGCACGCATCTCTGCATCCGTGGATGCATCGTCACGCATGGCCGCCAGATCGACAGCTTCCTTGCGGGAATCGGTCAGTTCGCGAATCTTGCCAACCACCTCCTGCAGCTCGGAATATTCCGATGCGAGCTTCACATAGGTTTCCGAATCCGGATTGTGGGCCATCTGGCTTTCGATCATTGAGAACCGCTTCAAAAGCTGGTCCATCCGGTCCTGCGGCAATGCGATCATGTCATGTCCTAAAAATTATCAGCGGCGTGCAAGAATGCAAAACGGGACGCCGCGCAATCCTGCACCGCGACCGTTCAGTCAGGTCAATTTGCTTTGCTATAACGGAATATCGTTGTCTTCCGCAAATCTCATCAGCATTTCGCGCAGCGAATGCGCGCTGTTCGGCTTGTCCAGCTCTTCCGCCAGCAAGGCCGTAAGCTTGCTTGCGTCCAGCGCATCAAGCATGGCCTTGACCGGGCCGATTGCCGCCGCCGACATGGAGATCGACCTAAAACCGATGCCGACCAGCGCCATGGCTGGAAGCGGCCTGCTGGCCATTTCACCGCACAGGGTAACCGATTTACCGTGGCGATTGCCGGTTTCCACGATGAAGCGCAACGCCCGCAGGAATGCAGGCGAAAGCTGATCGAAGCGACCCGACATCAGCGAGTTGCCGCGATCCGTCGCCATCAGGAACTGGAACAGATCGTTTGAACCGACGGAGATGAAATCGACAAGCGACATCAGCTCCTCAAGCTGCCACAGCAGCGACGGCACCTCGATCATCGCTCCCAGTTTCAGCCCCATGGGCAACTGATGAGCGAACCGCGACAGATGACGGACTTCACGATCGATGATCTCGCGTGCGGCTTTAACTTCGCTGACTTCCGTGATCATCGGCAGCAGGACTTTCAACTCGCGTCCGCCCGCCGCCTTCAAAAGCGCTCGCAACTGCGTGCGCAACAATCCCGGACGGTCGAGCGTCAGGCGGATCGCACGCCAGCCGAGCGCCGGATTTTCTTCCTGCACGGTCGAACTGAAGTAAGGGAGAACCTTGTCTCCACCGATATCAAGCGTCCGGAAAGTCACCGGCTTGTCGCCTGCCGCCTCGATGACAGAGCGATAAAGACGTTCCTGCTGCTCGGCACGCGGGAATGTCGAGGCCACCATGAACTGAAGTTCGGTGCGAAACAGACCGATCCCCGCTGCACCCGAAGCCGACAATTGCGGCAGATCGACGAGAAGCCCGGCATTCATCAGAAGCGAGATATCGACGCCGTCCTTCGTGACGGATGGCTTGTCCCGCAATTCCCGATAATGGGCCTGACGCCGCGCCCGAAACCGAACCTTTTCGGCATAAGCCGTTTCCAGATCGGACTGCGGGCGCAGATGCATGATGCCTTCATCGCCGTCAACGATTGCCGCATCGTTGTTTTCGGCCATAGATACAATGCCCTTGGCCCGGCCGACCACCGGAATACCCATTGCACGGGCGACGATCACGACGTGGCTCGTGGCGGCGCCGTCCTCCAGAACAACACCGCGCAAGCGCTCGCGCGGATAATCCAGAAGTTCGGCAGCCCCATGGAACGCGCGACGATGATGGCATCCTTGACCAGCGATTCGGCGATGGTCTTGATGTCACGTCCCATAAGTTGACGCAGCAAACGGTTCGCGAGATCGTCAAAATCCGACAGGCGCTCGCGCATATAGGGGTCGGTCAGATGCACCATGCGCGCACGCGTGTCGCTCTGCACCTTTTCGACTGCCGCCTCGGCAGTCAGGCCGTTGTGAATGGCTTCTTCCAGACGCCGCACCCAGCCGCGATCATGCGCAAACATGCGATAGGCTTCGAGCACTTCGCGATGCTCGCCCTCCACCGCCACATCGCGGCGCGAAAGCATGTCGTCGATGGATATGCGCAGGCTGCCAAGCGCTTCATCCAGCCGGTTCAGCTCGGCTTGGCTATCCTCGTTGAAAAGATTGGTGACGACGATGCGCGGCTCATGCAGCACCACATGGCCAAGGCCGATACCGTCGTTGAAAGCCTGTCCTGTCACACTCATCGGGCGACCGAGATCAAGCTCTATGCCCGGACGGGCCAGACGCAGACCGTCGCCGGTCGCGATGATTTCGGCAAGGACCATAGCGGTGGTTTCAAGTGCTTCGACCTCGTCTTCCCGATATGCCCGCTTGGTCTTGTTCTGGACGACAAGAACGCCCAAAGTGCGGCCAGCGCGTAGAACGGGAACGCCGGGAAGGAATTATAGGCTTCTTCGCCCGTTTCCGGCAGATAGGCGAAAGCTGGATGGCTTTGCGCATCGGTCAGATTGAGGGGACGGGCGCTTGCGGCAATCGTGCCGACCAGACCCTGACCGAGACGAAGCTGGGCAAGATGAACGGCCTGCGGATTGAGACCTTCGGTAGCGTAAAGCTCAAGGACGCCGTCAGCGCGCAATATATAGAAGGAGCAGACTTCCGCGACCATATTCTGAGCAATTTCACGAACGATCCGGTCGAGGCGCGCCTGCGGTTCCAGCGGCTCTGCCATCAATTCGCGCAACCGCTTTAGCAGTACGCGGGGACCGGTTGTCAGCTCACGCATGATCGTCGGGGGCTCCTTTCAGGTTGCTGACGTGCATTCCGCCAGCCGATTCCCAATACCCGCCCGCGAAGCGTTACGCCAATCCCTTTGTGAGCATTTTTGACACCCGCGTCCAGAACAAATAGTCGCTGCTCGCAAAATGTTGCAGGGCCGCGCACCCTTTCGGCTGCGCGGCCCTGCATACAACTATGTTTCAAAATGGAATCTGAACTGGCTGCTTACTTGTCGAGGCCATAGACCGCGTGCAGCGTACGCACGGCCAGTTCCGCATAAGGGCCGTCAATCAGGATCGAAATCTTGATTTCAGACGTTGTGATGGCGCGGATATTGATGCCCTTTTCGGCCAGTGCCTTGAAGGCAGTGGCGGCAACGCCTGCATGGCTGCGCATACCGATGCCGATCACCGAAATCTTGGCAAGGCCGGTTTCTGATTGGATATTGTCAAAGCCGATCTCGCCCTTGACCTTGTCCAGCACCTTCAGCGCCTTGTCGACATCGCCGGTCGGAATGGTGAAGGTCATGTCGGTCTTGGAGCCGTCTTCCGACACGTTCTGCACGATCATGTCGACATTGATGTGCTCTTCGGCGAGCGGCCCGAAAATAGCTGCCGAAACGCCCGGCCGGTCGGCCACGCGCCGCAGCGAAATCTGAGCTTCATCCTTCGCAAAGGCGATACCTGTGACGACCTGCTGTTCCACGATTTCATCCTCGTCGCAAATAAGGGTTCCGGGCGGGTTGATCGGATCACCCATGCCCGGCGCATCTGGGTCCGTAAAGCTCGAGCGCACGAAAGTGCGCACCTTGTGCACCATGGCGAGTTCGACCGAGCGCACCTGCAGAACCTTGGCACCAAGCGATGCCATTTCCAGCATTTCCTCGAAGGAAATCTTCGAAAGACGCTTCGCCTTCGGCTCTACGCGAGGGTCGGTGGTGTAGACGCCATCGACATCTGTATAAATATCGCAGCGATCCGCCTTCACACCGGCAGCAATGGCGACAGCAGACGTATCAGAACCGCCACGCCCAAGCGTCGCCACACGGTTGTCAGGGCCGATGCCCCGGAACCCGGCAACGACGGCAACCTGACCCATTTCCATACGGCGGATGATTTCCGAACCGTCGATGTCCTGAATACGGGCAGCGCCATGGGCGTTGTCGGTCTTGATCGGAATCTGCCAGCCCTGCCACGAACGCGCATCAACGCCTATGGACTGAAGCGCAATCGCCAGAAGGCCGCTCGTCACCTGCTCGCCGGAAGCGACGATGGTGTCATACTCGCGGGCATCATAGAAAGGCGAGCTTGCGCCGCATACTTTCGGCATGTTCTGCACCCAGCCGACCAGCTCGTTGGTCTTGCCGGACATGGCCGAAACGACAACAGCAACCTGATTGCCTGCCTCGACCTCGCGTTTGACGTGGCGCGCCACATTATAGATGCGTTCCAGATCAGCTACCGAAGTGCCGCCGAATTTCATCACGATGCGCGCCATTTAAGGTTACGTCCCGCTGTTTAGAAAAATTACACTCTCACCCGCCCAAACCTTATATTGTTGCGACAGGCAAACCCGGGGTCACATAGCTAAAATGCCGCGCTTCCGCAAGGCCGCGCTTCGTATCGGGCCGCTTGAGAGCGAAATTGATTTGTTCCTTGACTTTGGAGTACTACCTTGAGAGCAGAACTGTACGCTTCCGCCGCTGGAGAATGAAATGACCGAAACTGCCCGCACCACCATCGACGCTTCGGAAATCGAGCATTTTTCGCGCATCGCCGCGGAATGGTGGAATCCGCAGGGCAAGTTCCGTCCCTTGCACAAGTTCAATCCGACGCGGCTCGCCTATATCAAGGAAAAGATCTGCGCTAAGTTCAATCGCGATCCCAATGCGCCGCGTCCATTCGAAGGTCTGCGACTGCTCGATATCGGCTGCGGCGGCGGACTTCTCTGCGAGCCGATGGCACGCCTCGGCGCGACCGTCATCGGGGCGGATGCCTCCACCACAAATATCGAAGTGGCGAAAATCCACGCCGCGCAAAGCGGCGTCGAGGTCGACTACCGCGCCACGACCGCAGAAGCGCTGGCTGAAACTGGCGAGAAATTCGACGTGGTTTTGAATATGGAAGTGGTTGAGCATGTTTCAGACGTCGACCTGTTCATGTCCGCCACCAGCGAAATGGTAAAGCCCGGCGGGCTGATGTTCGTCGCCACGATCAATCGCACGCTCAAAGCCTATGGTCTGGCGATCATCGGCGCGGAATATGTCCTGCGCTGGCTGCCGCGCGGCACGCATCAGTATGAAAAACTGGTTCGCCCGGAAGAACTGGAAGCTGCACTTGCGAAAGGCGGCCTGCGCCTCATCGACAAGCTTGGTGTGACCTATAATCCGCTGGCCGACAGCTGGAGCCGCTCCCGCGACACCGATGTGAACTATATGGTGCTTGCCGAACGGCCTGCCTGATCAAAGCACATCCCGAAAAGTGTGAAACGGTTTTCGGACAAGATGTGCGTAAAATAGACAGTTAGAACGCCGATCTGATTCAATCTGATCGAAACGGTCAACCTCTTTGTGCGCGTGTTGTCATGGCAACGCCTGCGCAGATGACCAGCGCGCCGATCCGGTCAGAGGTGGATAATGTTCGCCGAGAAATAGCGTTCCGGATATGAGCCCGAGTGCCGCTGCGACATAGCCGATCTGGCTGAGATAGACCGGCCCGCCAACCGCCTGTAGCCGGAAGAACAGGGCAAACATGCCCGCCGATGCGATCGACTGGGCCAATGCAGCCCATGGGGCGAATGCAAGTGTTTCAATCGGAAACTGGCCGGTGAATATGAATATTCCCGCAGAAAGCATCAGCGCCGATGCGAGATGGCTTCCGGCTGCAAGTTCGGTCGGATCGGAGTTCTTCGGCCAGTCGAGCGTGCGATAGACATTGCCGATGGCGAGAAACACCGGAATGAGCAATGCCGCGGCGATCCACAATGGATCTGCAGGTTTTCCCACTTCGCCGCGCGTCATTGCCACCATCACTGCACCGATAAACCCGGCAGCGATACCGCCGATCCCAAGTGCATTGGGACGCCGCAACCCGAACCCCATCGACAGAACAAGCGTGATGACCGGCGACAGCGTATACATGATGCCGGTAAACCCCGCGCCAAGGCGCGGAATGGCGGAAAGAATGAGGAGATTGGGCACGGCATAGGAGATAAGCGCGGTACAGATATAGTAACGCAGTCTTCCGCCTGAAAAGCCGATCTTCTTTCCCTGCAGAAGAAGAACAGCGAACAGAATGATTCCGGCACTCGCCGAGAACAAAAAGGTCCAGATGGCAGGCGGAATACCAGCCTGCGCAGCGATCTTGCCGAGTGGCAGGATGAGGCCCAGCAAGGTGCCGGTTGCGATCAGCAAAAAGGCGCAGAATCCGTCAGTTTCATGCGCCTTGTCTCCTGTACGGCAATCAGTTCTTGTCTTCTGGAAATACCGGCAACGGCAGAACGTCGACACCGTCTTCGAGCAGCGAATGCACATCCTCGCGCGACGCTTCGCCGTAGATACCACGTGTTTCGGTCTCGCCGAAATGGATCTTCCGGGCTTCCTCGGCAAATTTGTCGCCGACATAATCCGCATTCTCGCGAACCTTGCGGCTCAATTCCCGCATTTCGTCCAATATCTGCTTTTGCGTATCGCCCAGCGCCATGGCAATCTTTTCCTTGCCACGGCTTGTCGAGACCGCCGGCGCCATCAGCGACTTCTGAACGACTTGCGAATTGCACACGGGGCAAGCGACAAGCTGCATTTCCGACTGACGGTCGAAATCGGCATTGTCGCGAAACCAGCCCTCGAATTCATGGCCCTGATCGCAATGAAGCGAAAAGCGGATCATGGAAATTACGCGTCCTCTTTCTGCTTCGCGGAAAAAGTCCGGATATCGAACTCCCGCGCATTCTTCAGGTTCGGTATCTTGCCGCGTGCAGCAGCGCTTTCCGCCACGTCGATATCAGCCGGGATGACGCCCGGCTCGTCGTGATCGGCTTCGGCGAGAATCTTGCCCCATGGTGAGACGATGATCGAATGACCGTAGGTTTCGCGCCCGTCCTCATGCAGACCGCCCTGTGCGGCAGAGATCAGGAATGCACCATTTTCGATAGCACGCGCACGCTGCAAGATGTGCCAGTGGGCCTCTCCGGTCTGTTTCGTGAAGGCGGCCGGAGCGGTAATCACATTGGCACCGGCGAGAGCCTGAGCGCGGAACAATTGCGGAAAGCGGATGTCGTAACAGACAGCCATGCCGAACTTTGCGAAAGGCAGGTCGACAACGACAGTTTCCTTGCCGGGAATACAGGCATCCGATTCGCGCCAGCTCTCACCATTGTCGAGATCGACATCGAACATATGGATTTTATCGTAGGTTGAGACCTTCTCGCCCGACGGTGCAAAAGATCGCGCCGCGATTATAGGATCTTCCGTCATCGCCCTTGATCAGGGTCGAACCTATATGAAGGAATATACCGTGTTTCGAGGCGAGCTTCGCCGCGGCAGCCATGACAGGATCGTTGGCCTCATCGCGCAATGACTGTGCGAGCAATGGCCGGTCGCGCTGCATGATCCCGGTCACTTCCGGCGTCTGCACATATTTCGCACCTTTGACCGCCGCTTCCGCGACCAGTTTTTCCATGGCTTCAATATTGCGGGCCACGTCTGTGCCAGACCGCATCTGGACGGCTGCTGCGCGGAACATGCTCATCGACCTCTCCCTGTCCGATCGAATTCTAAACCAGTTCGCCAGTCTTGAGCAGACCATCCAGCTTGCCCTGATCTTCCAGCTCGAAAAGATCATCACATCCGCCGACATGAACGGAGCCGACGAATATCTGCGGGAAGGTGTTACGGCCCGAACGTTGCTGCATTTCGGCGCGCAGTTCCGGCGATGCACCTGCATCGATTTCATTATACGCAACGCCCTTGCGGGTCAGAAGATCCTTGGCCCGGGTGCAATAAGGGCAACCGACACGCGTGTAAATCGTTACATCAACCATCATAAACTCCAATCGTTTTGGCCACTATATAAGCGGCAAAGACGTTATCTGGAAGCCCCGACGCTTTTCACGAGCCTGTGTAGCCAATTATCCGGCTCAATCCGGTAGAACGCGGCTGAACGTCAGCACATCCACGCTTTTCGCGCCGCCGCGCAGCAATGCCCGCGTTACCGCCTTGACCGTAGCGCCGGTCGTATAGACGTCATCGAGGAGCAGAACCCGTCGCCCGCGCACATGAATCTCGTGTTCCTCCGGCACGCGGAACGCACCGTCCACATTGCGCTTTCGCTCCTTGATACCAAGGCCGATCTGCTGTTCGGTCCGACGCACACGCTTCACACCTTGCGGCGCAAAGGGTTTCGATTCCAGTTTCGCCGGGGCGCGGGCAAGTTCCGCCGACTGGTTGAAACGCCGCTGCCAGAACCGCCAGCGAAGTAGAGGCACCGGAAGAATGACCTCGCATTCATCCAGCAATTCGCGACCCGCGCGTTGCATCCAGCGCGCCATCCACGGGGCCAGATCGGTCCGGTCGTGAAACTTGAGCGAAACCGCCATGCGCTGCGCCCCGATGCAAGACGGCGGACCGGAGACGCCGGAAAGGTGGCGGATCGGCAATCGCCTCAGCACGCGTGAAGTTGTCGCCGAAATCATGACTGAAAGGAATGCCCAGCACGGGGCAATAAGGCTTTTCTATAAAGCGTAGCTCCGGCCAGCATTTCGGACACAGCGTCCCCGGTTCGGATACATGCGCCCGGCAGCCGATGCATGTCGGCGGAAACAACATGTCCGCAGAGGAGCGAAAAGCCTTGCCGGCAAACCGCCGAAGCCCTTCGCCCGCGCTGCGCAAAAGGTTTGATGCGTTCTATCGTCATCCGCCATTGCATTCGCCCCCATTCGAATGCATCTATCCCCGCAACGATTGTACTGAACCTTGCTCGAAAGAGAAGACGGATTCCATGCCTGCGCCGACCGATGATAGCGCGATTTTCGATCGCGATCTCCTGCTCTCGTTTCGCCGTCGTGCCTTTGCGCGCGCCGAACCCGGCGCAGATTTCCTGTTGCAGCGCATTGCCGACGATCTCGCCGACCGCCTTGACGCTGTGGAGCGGCGTTTTCCCGTCGCCGTCGATCTCGCTGGCCATACCGGCGTAGCTGCAGCAGCCATCGCGCAGTCTGGCAAAGCCGACCTAATTGTCCGCATCGAACGCGACAGTGATTTCCTGCGAGGTCCTTTCCCGGCTATTGTCGGTGACGAGGAAATGCTGCCGCTGAAAGCTGGCAGCACCGATCTGATCGTGTCACTAATGGCTCTTCACGCCACCAATGATACACCGGGCACGATGGTGCAGATCGCCCGCGCCCTAAAGCCGGACGGACTTTTTCTGGCGGCCCTTAGCGGCAGTGGAACACTCGGTGAATTGCGCGAAAGTCTTCTTCAGGCGGAAATCGAACTGACAGGCGGCGCCTCGCCGCGCATTTTCCCGTTCCCGGACGTGCGCGATGTGGGCGGCCTTCTGCAACGTGCAGGTTTCGCCCTGCCCGTAACCGACGTCGACAACATCACGGTGCGCTACGATTCGCTCTTCAACCTGATGGCCGATCTGCGCGCCATGGGCATGCAGAACATCCTGCGCGACCGTTCCCGCAAGCCGGTTTCGAAACGCCTTTTCCTACGGGCCGCTGAAATCTATGCCGAGCGGTTCTCCGATCCGGATGGACGCATCCGCGCCACTTTCTCGGTCATCTGGCTATCAGGCTGGGCGCCGCATGAATCGCAGCAAAACCATTGAAACCGGGCTCTGCAAAAGCATCGCTGGCAGAAGCGCTAAAAAGGCTGCGAAAGACAGCTAACAGTCGCCGTGGTGGCTGCCGTTTGTCTCGATGATGCAGACGGAATTGGGGCTCGGCTGAAGCACGCTCTTGCGCACTGTATACGTCTGGCCTGTTGCATGCGGCTGGGTGCTAGCATCGCGCTTGATCGAGCCGGTCATGGTGCGGTCTATCCCGACCGGGAGCACTGACTGGGCTGCAACCTTGTTTGCCTGATCGTTGAGAACCGGCACAATGATGAGAGCCAGAGCGACAACGGCAGAGCCGAACAACAGCACAACGCGCAGGATTCCGCGACCAGCCTTCGTTAGCGGCTTGGCCGTATATTCGTTGTGATCAGCGCTAAAATAATTGTTGTCGAAACTCATGCTTCAAGACTCCGGGGCAGCTCCCAAACGAGAATGCCTCAACGGAGTGAATCATACATTAACCGGCCAGTGGAATCGTAAGAAATTGCCAACCTTTTTCCACAGTTGTGGACAGGGGCCGGTCTACAGCAGATCAAGCAGAAACGGGATCAACGGTTCGTCGGCTGGCGGCATCGGATAGTCGCGCATATCCTTCGGACGAACCCATTTCAGCGCCTGCCCTTCGAGCCCCCGCGCGATACCTTCATAACGGCGGCAGACATAGAGCGGCATCAGCAGGTGGAAGTCATCATAGGTGTGGCTCGCAAAAGTCAGCGGTGCAAGGCAGGCCGCTTTCGTCGTGATGCCGACTTCTTCCTGCAATTCGCGGATCAGCGTTTCTTCCGGCGTTTCGCCCGGTTCCACTTTGCCACCGGGAAACTCCCACAGCCCGGCCAGCTGCTTGCCTTCCGGGCGCTGCGTCAGTAGAACCCGGCCATCCGAATCCACCAGTGCGCAAGCAGCGACCAGAAGAATGCGGCGTCCTTTTACCTCGGTCATTTCTCGTTGCTCTCCCGATAGGCATAGCGATAGGCTTCCCGAAAGCCGAAGCTCTCGTAAAGAGCAAGTCCAGCAACGTTGTCCGCCTCGATCTGCAGCCATGCCGTCTTTGCACCGAGCTTTACGGCCCATTTGAGTGCAGAACCGACAATCGCATGTCCATGCCCCTTGCGCCTTGCATCGCGCAGGGTTCCGACATCGAATAGACCCGCCATCACGCCATCCTGTACGCAAAGCAGGTTGGATACGGCGCGTCCGCCCTCCTCCAGCACGAACATGCCCTTGTTCGGGCGAACGCTATTAAGAAGTTCGGAAAATCCGGGCCGCATATCCTCCGGTCTTTCATGGATGGAAAGCGAGGCATCCACGAAGCGCCCAATATCCTTCAGGGGTATCTGGTCGATGGCGTCCGACAAATCGAGTTCCTCGAGATTCGCCGTCATCACAATGGTTTCGTCCCGGCGCTTCCAGCCAAGCCCTTCAAGATAATCCTCAAGCTCGCGCGGTGCGAGCGGCGAAAGCCTGAAACAGGGAACACGACCATAGGCGCGAAAGCGCTGCGCCGCCAGTTCCACACGTGTTGGAATATCGCGCGTGTCGCCGGGATCGAGCGGATTGATCGAGTTGAGACGCCGGGATGGATGCGCTGCAGTCATGCGTATCGCCCATGTGCCGTCATAGTGAACCGACGTGGCAGGCGGGCACGGAAGCCGACGGCTTCAAGCTGGCGAACGATGGCAAGACTTGGGGTGCTGGGCTTTTCCATTACTTCGATCAACTTCTGTAATCGCCATTAATGGCGACATATTCCTTTGTGAGGTCGCAGGTCCAGACAGTTGCCTTGCCCTTGCCTATCCCCAGATCGACGCGAATGCGAATATCCTCGCCCTGCATATAGGTGGACGTCGCTGCTTCCGAATAGGCCGGATCGCGCTCGCCCTGATGCGCAACACGAATATCGCCGAACCAGATCGCGAGCAGGTCACGATCGGCAGGTTCACCAGCCTTGCCTACGGCCATGACCACGCGGCCCCAATTGGCGTCTTCACCGGCAACAGCCGTCTTGACCAGCGGCGAATTGGCGATGGAAAGCGCGATCTTCTTGGCAGACGCTGCGGATTTTGCGCCCGTCACTTCCACTTCCACCATCTTGCGTGCACCCTCACCGTCGCGCACGACCTGCAGCGCAAGCGATTTAAGGAGGCGGCCGAGCGCCTTCTTGAATTCGCCAAGGCGCTTGTCGGCAGGATCAGTAATTTCAGGTGCACCACGTTCTGCCGCCGCACCAGTGGCGAACAGCATCAGCGTGTCCGATGTAGAAGTGTCGCTGTCTACCGTCACAGCATTGAAGGTCGAGCCAACGCCCTTGGAGAGCAGGCTCTGCAACACGTCAGCCTTGATCGGTGCATCGGTAACGACGAAGGAAAGCATCGTCGCCATATCCGGCGCGATCATGCCCGCGCCCTTGGCTATACCGTTGATCGTGACCGGCACCTGACCGAGCAGCACCGTTTCGGTCGCGACCTTCGGATAGGTATCGGTGGTCATGATCGCCTTGGCGGCTTCGGTCCAGAAATCCTCGACCGCATCCTTGTTCATGTCGCCGAGCAGATGCGCGAATTTGCTTGCATCGAGCGGTTCGCCGATCACGCCGGTTGAAGCCAGAAAGACATCTGTTGTGGCGCACCCGACCGCCCCGGCGGCAGCTTCAGCCGTTGCTTCCGTCGCTTCACGACCCTTGACGCCGGTAAAGGCATTGGCGTTGCCGGAATTGACGACGACCGCGCGGGCCTTTCCGTACACGAGATTGCGGCGGCAAAATCGACCGGCGCCGATGGGCAGAGCGAACGTGTAAAGACCCCTGCGGCTTCAGCCGGTCGGTCGAACACCATCAACATCACATCCGTTCGCCCCTTATACTTGATCCCGGCAGCAGCGGTAGCGATGCGCACGCCATGGACGACCGGCATTGTGGGGTAGTGTTTGGGAGCGAGCGGAGAAACAAACGCGGACATATGTGCCTCGATGGATGCGGTTTCGTAGAAACCCGAAAATCGTGATGCCCAGCAAACGGCGTTACGCGAATTTCGGATTCAAAATATGACGCGCGCATTGGAAAGGTTTGCTGTTTAAAATCAAGCGAGAAACGCAAGATCAGAATAAAAAACGCCCCGGCAAGCCGGGGCGTTGATATTTGAAGCCAGTTTTTACTGCTGTGGAGCAGCTTCTTCCGGCGCGTCATTCTTGTCCGCGCCTTCACGGGCTGCGGCGGCATCCTTCATGGCTTTCTCGACAGCCGGATCCTCGTAGTCGATCTTCATACCGTCACGCAGCTTCTTGACGGTTTCCACATAACGCTCGCGCATGATGATCGAACGGATCTGGTCCTTGACCTGATCGAATGCCGGTGGCTGCTTGGTGCGACGATCTTCGAGCTGGATCACATGGAAGCCGAACTGGGTCTGGACCGGCTCCTTGGTGTATTCACCCGGCTTGAGCGCAAAGGCGGCTTTTTCGAACTCCGGCACCATCTGGCCTTCGGCGAAGTAGCCGAGATCGCCACCATTGGCTGCCGTGCCGTCGGTTGAGCTCTCCTTGGCGAGGTCCTCGAACTTGGCGCCGCCTTCAAGCTTCTTGATGATGGCTTCGGCTTCTTCCTTGGTCTTCACGAGGATGTGACGAGCGCGCACTTCCACCTGCGGTGGCATGGCTGCGATTTCCTTGTCGTAGCGCGCACGTACATCGTCATCGCTGATCTTGTCGACAACAGCATCCTTGAAATATTCGTTATGGAGCGCGCGTTCACGCAGGAATTCCATGCGATTCTTGAATTCACGGGACTGATCGAGCTTTTCCTTTTCCGCTTCACCAGCCATCGCCTTGATGTCGATCAGGGCAGCAAGCGCAGCCAGACGGCGCTGTTCGGCAGGAAGGCGCGAGAACTGCGGATCGAGATCGCCTGCAGCCTGATCGACTTCACCGACCGTGATGTCGTTGCCGTTGACGGTCGCCAGAACCTTGGACGGATCTTCCTTTTCTGCAGGGGCTGCAGCCGGTGCAGCAGCAGGCTTTCCAGCATCCTGTGCGAATGCGGCGCCTGAGTAGCTTGCCAGCGCCACCGAGGCCGCCAGAGACATGCCGACGACAGCGAGAGCCTTGCGATAAGGGGCTTTCAGAATGGCTTTCATATGGAATTCTCTCCTTCGTGGCCGCTTACCGGCCCGATGAATGCGGCGGAATTTGGCCCGGATCTCCCCAATATTGCAACAAAGGAAAGGTTTTCCAGCCCATGGTGTGGCGAATCCGAAATTCGCATCACTTTGGAGCAGTGTTGCTAACGAATTTCGGATTCAAAGCCACACCAGCAATATATAGAATCGAGTGCGGTTTACAGATTTGAATTCCTGAACGCAGATGCCATGCAAATGACAGGAACTTCAAATCCACCACACTGGAGCAACGTTGACATCGCCCGAAGCCCCTCTTATCTGTCCTTCGGCTTTACGTCCAGTAAGGGGCGGGGAATTGCGCCGGAAATGCGCCGTAACGGGCAGCTTTCGCAGCGCAGTTTTCTTGCAATTGTTTCAATACGCGTGAATAAAGCATTCGACATTGCCGGAAGCGCTTCCGGCTGAACGGACAGGAAAGGACCAGTGATGGTCAGCTTTGGCGGTTTCGCCCGCAAGATATTCGGTTCATCCAATGACCGCCGCGTTAAAACCCTGCGCCAGCGGGCAAATCAAATTACTGCTATCGAGAAGAATTACGAAAATCTTACCGATGAGCAATTGCAGGCCAAGACCGCCGAATTTCGTGCGGCGCTGGCTGAAGGCAAGACGCTCGACACTCTTCTGCCCGACGCTTTCGCTACGGCACGTGAAGCTGCGAAGCGCGTACTCGGTATGCGCCCGTTCGACGTGCAACTGATCGGCGGCATGGTTCTGCACGAACGCGGCATCGCGGAAATGCGCACCGGTGAAGGCAAGACGCTGATGGCGACCCTGCCGGTCTACCTCAACGCGCTTGAGGGCAAGGGGTACACGTGGTGACGGTCAATGACTACCTCGCCACCCGCGACGCCGAAACCATGGGCAAGCTTTATAACTTCCTCGGCCTGACCGTCGGCGTTATCAAGCACGGCCTCGACGACGATGAGCGCCGCGCGGCCTATGCCTGCGACATCACCTATGGCACCAACAACGAGCTGGGCTTCGACTATCTGCGCGACAACATGAAATATGAGCGCGCCCAGATGGTGCAGCGCCCGCACAATTACGCCATCGTCGATGAAGTGGACTCGATCCTCATCGACGAAGCGCGCACCCCGCTCATCATTTCCGGCCCGCTGGAAGACCGTTCGGACTTCTACAACCTCATCGACACCTTCATTCCAGCCCTTGAGCCGGAAGATTTTGAAATCGACGAGAAACAGAAGACGGCAATCTTCACCGAAGTCGGCACTGAGAAGGTTGAGCAGCTTCTGGAAGCCGCAGGCCATCTTAGGGGGGGAAAGCCTCTACGACATCGAGAATGTCGCGGTCGTGCACCACCTGAACAATGCGCTTCGCGCGCACAAGCTCTTCCAGCGCGACAAGGACTATATCGTCCGCAATGACGAAATCGTCATCATCGACGAATTCACCGGCCGCATGATGCCGGGCCGCCGTTATTCGGAAGGCCTGCACCGGGCGCTGGAAGCCAAGGAACATGTGACGATCCAGCCGGAAAACCAGACGCTGGCCTCGATCACCTTCCAGAACTACTTCCGCATGTACAACAAGCTGTCAGGCATGACCGGTACGGCTGCGACGGAAGCGGAAGAGTTCGGCAATATTTATGGCCTCGAAGTGCTCGAGATTCCGACAAATCTACCGGTCCAGCGCATCGACGAAGACGACGAAGTCTATCGCTCCGTCGAGGAAAAATACCGCGCCATCGTGCGCGATATCCGCGCCTCGCACGAGAAGGGCCAGCCGATCCTCGTCGGCACGACCTCGATCGAAAAATCAGAACAGCTGGCCGAACGCCTTCGCAAGGAAGGTATCAAGGAATTCCGGGTTCTGAACGCTCGCTACCACGAGCAGGAAGCCTATATCATCGCACAGGCCGGTGTGCCCGGAACCGTCACCATCGCCACCAACATGGCTGGTCGCGGTACCGACATCCAGCTTGGCGGCAATCTGGAAATGCGTGTTCGTCAGGAACTTGCCGATATACCGGAAGGTCCCGAGCGCGATGCCAAGATCGCGGAAATCAAGGCTGACATTGCACAGCTGAAGGAAAAGCTCTGGCCGCAGGCGGGCTTTACGTTCTCGCCACCGAGCGCCACGAAAGCCGCCGCATCGACAACCAGCTGCGCGGTCGTTCGGGCCGTCAGGGCGATCCGGGTCGTTCGAAGTTCTTCCTGTCATTGCAGGACGATCTGATGCGCATCTTCGGTTCCGACCGCATGGACAGCATGCTGCAGAAGCTCGGCCTCAAGGAAGACGAAGCCATCGTCCATCCGTGGATCAACAAGGCGCTTGAAAAAGCGCAAAAGAAGGTTGAAGCCCGCAACTTCGAAATCCGCAAGAACCTTCTGAAATACGACGATGTCATGAACGATCAGCGCAAGGTGATCTTCGAACAGCGTCTGGAAATGATGGACGAAGAGGACCTGACCGAGACTGTTGGCGAAATGCGCCATGAGGTCATCGAGGACATGGTCGCGCTGCGCATCCCCAAAGACGCCTATGCGGAAAAGTGGGATATTGCCGGCCTCAAGGAAGACATCATCTCCAAGCTCAATCTCGACCTGCCGGTCGAGGATTGGGCCAAGGAAGAAGGCATCGCGGAAGAAGAGTTCGAGAACCGCATCAAGGAAGCCGCGGACAAGGCTGCTGCCGAGAAGGCCGAACGCTTCGGCCCGCAGATCATGACTTACGTTGAAAAGTCCGTGATCATGCAGTCGCTGGACAATCTCTGGCGTGAGCATCTGGTCAATCTCGACCATCTGCGTTCGGTCGTCGGTTTCCGCGGTTACGCCCAGCGCGATCCGCTGAACGAATACAAGACCGAAGCGTTCGAACTGTTCCAGTCGATGCTTGCCAACCTGCGCGAAGTCGTTATCTCGCAGCTGATGCGCGTCGAGATCGTTCGCGAAGCACCGCCGGAACCGGAACTGCCACCGATGACCGGCCGTCATATCGACAGCACCACCGGCGAAAACGATTTCGACGAAGCGAGCTGGTCCGACCATCAGCATGACGAACGCAATGTGCCTGCTGCCGAACGCGATCCGGCCGACCCGCGCACATGGGGTAAGGTCAGCCGCAACGAAGCTTGCCCTTGCGGCTCCGGCAAGAAGTACAAGCACTGCCACGGCGCTTTCGAGTGATGTGAGCCGAGCTCATCATCGCATCTATCGAACAAACCCCGGCAAGCCATTTGCCGGGGTTTGTGTTTTCTAGCGCTCGTGGACAAAGGTTGACTGCGGAATCGTTTTTTGATTCAAGGCTGCCATTTGGAGGCTGCTTTGGGCGAACGGATAGGTTTGACAGACGATGAATGGTCGGTAATCAGTCCGCTTCTACCTGCTGAAAGTGGGCGTGGATGCCGCCCTGCTCAGGACAATCGGCGTTATTTCGAAGGCATGCTGTGGATGGCGCGTACAGAAGCGCAATGGCGGCATCTGCCTGATGAATACGGCAAGTGGAACAGTGTCTTCCGCCGATATCGACGCTGGGTCGAGACCGGTGTTTTCGAGGCAATGCTTGAGACACTGGCCGAACTGGTAGAACGGGATCGAAGTGCCGACATGATCGACAGTACCGTCGTCCGGGCACACCATTGTGCAGTCGGCATAAAAGGGGACTCAAGAGACCGAGGCGCTTGGCCGATCGCGCGGCGGTTTCACAACCAAGCTCCATGCCCGGTGCGATGCGAAAGGCCGACTGCCGGGCTTCGTCCTGACGCCCGGACAAACGCATGATACGCAAGGCTTCGCGCCGTTGTTCCGGATGATCTCCGACCAGATCGAGGCGTTCCTCGCCGACAAGGGGTACGACGCTGACGCCATTCGCGAAGAGATCGCCAGCGCCAACATCGAGGCCGTCATTCCGACAAAGAGCAACAGACGCCAACCAGTCCCGCACGACAAAGCCAAATACAAATGGCGTAATCAGATCGAGCGCCTCTTCAACAAGCTCAAGAACTGGCGACGGGTCGCAACCCGATACGACAAGACCAAGGAATCCTACCTCGGTTTCGTCGCAATCGCTGCAGTCAAACTATGGATACCCTTTGTCCACGAGCGCTAGCACACGATGGACGTCGATATGCACCGCGAGCAGTTGTATGACTTGCTTTATTTTAGATGCTTCAAATATAGATGCCGTTTAGAAAATACTCACCATTCCTTGAAGTCTTGCGACCTTCGGCAGATTAGACTTTTTCTTTTTCTCTTTATAAAGAACTCCTGTCTAAGGTTTTCATGCGCCTCATAACCAACAAAGCATAGGCGTGAAAATCGGGTTATCCGGTGCTAAACAAGCAGGTCCCAAGAGGCTTGCAAAGACAGGGTTGGCAAACAGTGCGGTTTTCGGCAGCTGAAACGGCGAGCCGGTTTCTACCCGGCAGGATCGCAGCCACGCTTCGTCCCGTGACGGAGCGGCTGGATGCCGTACTTACGGATAGCGGACCACAGGCAAGCGCGCAGCGCTCTTCCCTCGTCGCCTTTTCCGTGCGCGTTGCGAGCGCTGCTATTGCCCTCCTGTCTCAGGTTATTCTCGCCCGCTGGATGGGGAATTCGAGTACGGCATCTTCGTCCTCGTCTGGCTGACCATGATAATTATCGGCGATCTGGCCTGTTTCGGACTGCACACCACGATTATCCGCTTCGTACCGGAATATATGCAGCGCCAGACGTTCGGCCTCGTGCGCGGGATCATCCGGACCGGACGCGTCTTCGCTTTTGCAGCCGCTACATTCATCGCGTTTCTGGGTGCGGGCCTGCTGCTCCTACTCAAAGACCATGTCACAAGCTATTATCTCGTGCCGTTCATCCTCGGCTTCATCTGCCTGCCAATGATTACGCTCGGCAATATGCTGGATGGCATTGCGCGCTCGCGCACTGGGTGATGATGGCGCTGACGCCAAGCTATATCGTCCGCCCACTTCTGGTTCTCCTGTTCATGATCATCGCACATGAAGCGGGATTACCTTCCAGTGCAACTATCGCGCTGGCAGTATCGATTGCCGCAACGTGGCTGACCACCGTCGGACAATTTCTGACCGTCGACCGCTCGCTGGAAAAGATATTCCCGCCGCAACGCGTGATCAGCGTCTTGGCGAATGGATGAAAGTTGCCCTGCCGATTTTCCTCGTGGAAGGCTTTTTCTTCCTGCTCATCAATGTCGATGTTCTGATGGTTGGCCACGCGCTCGACCCCGAGCATGTCGCGATCTATTTTGCGGCAACGAAGATCATGGCGCTCGCGCATTTCGTCTATTTCGCCGTGAAAGCCAGTGTCGCGCAGCGCTACTCGGACCTGCTGCACAGCGGTGATCGCGCCGAATTTGCAAGCTTCGCCGAAGCGTCCGTCCGCTGGACATTCTGGCCTACGCTGTTCCTCGGCGCAGTCATTCTGCTCACCGGCTATCCGCTCCTGCGGCTTTTCGGTCCAGCCTTCACAGCGGGCTATCCGCTTCTGTTCATCCTGATCATCGGGGTGATCGCACGTGCCAGCGTCGGCCCGGCGGAAAGCCTTCTGAACATGTCGGGAAAGCAGAATATCTGCGCGCTCCTTTATGCCGTGACACTTGCTGTCAACGTTATTCTCAATCTCGTTCTGATACCGCGCTTCGGCCTGACAGGCGCCGCCATTTCGACAGCTATTGCCATGCTGATGGAAGCGGCACTTCTTTCAGCGGCCGTATCACGCACCTTGCACATAACCATGTTCATTCTCATTCCACGAGACCGTACCAAGACCTCGGAGGGGACTTTGTAATGGCCGCGAAACCTTTGCTTGAAGAATCGGCAGGCGGAAATGCAGCTCACATCGTTTCGGAACTCTCCGAGAGCGGTTTGGCGCACGAAGCTGTCAAAAGCTGGAGGAAAGCCTTCACAGCCGCGATATACCGCGCAAGCTGGCAATCTATGGCGCTGCGGCAGGCTTCGAACTGCGCGACGAACTCGATCACTTGAGCAACCGGACCGTCGAACCGAATGTGTTCTTCAATGCACGGTTTCTGGCGCCAGCCATGCCGCGCCTTGAGGATCGCGAAGTTCGCTTCATGGTCATGCGCGACGAAAACGAAATCCGCAGCCGCCTGCGCTTCGTCATGCCCTATACGATCGAGCGTCCCGGCTTGCCGCTATCGACGCCTGTGATCCGTGCATGGTCGACACCATTCGGACCGCAGGGCACGCCACTGATCGATCACGATGACCCTGTCGGCGTGCTGGACGATCTGTTCGACATTCTCGCACGCAGGCATCTCAAATTGCCTGATGTGCTTGTGCTGCCGGAAATGCGGGCTAACGGCCCGGCGGCAAACTGATCCGTTCTGTGGCGGTGGGCCGTCAATTGCCTTTGGTCGCCATAGAGCAGAAGGAGCGCCCCTTTCTCGAGAGCGATCTGGACGGCGACGCCTATATCAAGCAAGCAATCGGTGCACACCATCGCCGGGATTACAATCGTCTGTGGCGCAGGCTAGCCGAAAAGGGCGAGCTTGCCTATCGCGTCGCCCGCACGCCCGACGATGTGCGTCACGCGTTCGAACATTTCCTGACGCTGGAAGCGAGTGGCTGGAAAGGCAAACGCGGCACCGCCATGGCCGTAGACCGGTTTCGCGCCGCCTTCGCCCGCGAGGCAGTCAACAATCTTGCTGAACGCGACTGCGTGCGCGTGCACACGCTTGAGCTCTACGGACGGGTTATCGCCATTTTGATCGTCTTTACGGTTTCAGGAGAAGCCCGGACACGGAAAACAGCTTATGACGAAAGCCTGAACGCCCGGTCGCCCGGCGTACTTCTCATGATCGAAGTCGTGAAGAACCATCTGAACGATCCGAACATCAACCGCACCGATTCCTGCGCCGTCCCCGATCATCCGGTCATGATGCGGCTGTTCGACAAGCGCGAGACAATCGAAACGCTGGTGATTGGCCTCAACCCATCCACGGATAAGCTTGTCCGTCAGGCTGCCTCGCAGATTCATCTTTATCAGCGAACCCGCAATCTGGCCCGCATTGTGCGCAATCGCATCCGCAGCTTCACCGAGAGGAAATAGGGGCGAGTTTAAGCGACCTTAAAAAGCCCAGAAATCGCTGTCCTGGATCTCCGATGCCGGATTATCCGGCAAGAATGTTGCGATTGCAGTTTTGCGGAAGCCCTGCGAAGCTCCATCCTCAACAGCCACTTCGGAATTTTGAAGGTTCAGGAATGCGGTTTCCACGCCCGACTATCGCCAGCGGCACGCTTTGCGTCCTGACCGCATTTTATCTCCTCGCTTTCACAAATAGCTCCTTCTGGCAGCGGCTGATCGCCTACTTTGACCATCCGCAAAAGCTGGTTGTTGGGGCAGCGGCCATCCTTCTCATCCATATCGCCGTGCTGATGGCCTTCTCGGCAAAATATGTCATCAAGCCTGTTCTCATTTTCGCAATATGGATGGCCGCAGGTGGGTCCTATTTTACGGATACTTTCGGCACGATCATCGATCGCGATGTGGTCGAGGCAACGCTCACAACGACAAAGGCAGAGTCGGGCCATCTGATAACGACGGGCTTTCTGCTGCATATGCTGCTTTATGCTGTCGTTCCCACGCTTTTCATCATCTGGGTCCGTGTGAAGCACCGGCCTTTGCTGCAGAAGCTTCTGGTCAATAGTGTCTCGATCATCGTCTGCCCGGCTGTCGCGATCGCACTTATCGGCTCCGATTACGGCAGCTTCTCTTCGATGTACCGCGAACACCGCTCCGACATCATGGAACGGTTGATGCCCGGCACACCGCTCAAGAGCACCGTGCAATATATCGTGCGTGACATGAATGACAGGCAGATCGTCATGCAGCCACTCGGCCTCGATGCAAAACAGGCGTTGCCGCCGATTGCGTCGGGCAAGAAACTCCTGACCGTTATCGTGGTGGGCGAAACGGCACGCGCCCAGAATTTCAGCCTTTACGGCTACCCGCGTGAGACCAATCCCGAACTGAAGCAGCAGGATATCGTTACCTTTCCAAACACAACAAGCTGCGGCACGGACACCTCCGTTTCCGTGCCATGTATGTTCTCGCCCTTTCCGCGCGAGGAATATTCGAGCTCCAAGTTCCACAGCTCGGAAAATCTGATGGACCTCCTCAATCATGCCGGCGTGCAGGTGGCGTGGTACGAGAATAATACCGGCAGCAAGGGCGTTTCGGATCGCATACCGACGGTCGACCTGCAGAATTCAAACAATGCGCAATATTGCGAAGGCGGCGAATGTCTCGACCAAATTCTGGTCGACCAGCTCCGTGACCACCTGAAGAACGTAAACGGCAACGCCACCATTGTCCTGCATATGACCGGCAGTCACGGACCGTCCTATTATCGGCGTTATCCGCCGGAATTCGCCAAGTTCAAGCCTGAGTGCCGCACGAGCGAATTTTCCGATTGCACGACGGACCAGATCGTCAATGCCTACGACAATTCGATCCTCTATACCGATCATACATTGTCGGAGATCATCAACGTCCTGAAGGCAAGCGAAGACCGTTTTGCTCCGGCCATGATCTATATGTCCGACCATGGCGAATCGCTGGGCGAAGATGATCTTTATCTGCATGCAGCACCCTATTTCATCGCGCCTGACGTCCAGACACACATCCCATTCGTCGCGTGGTTCTCGCCGGGCTATGGGAACGCCACCGGGCTCGACACGGCTTGCGTCAAACAGGATGCTGCCGCCCCTTCTTCGCACGACAATCTGTTCCACACGGTCATCGGCATGATGGGCGTGAAAACATCAGCCTATGATCAGGCGCTCGACCGCTTTGCCAACTGCCGGAAAGCCAATGTCGCAACGTCGAACTAGGACATTTGGCATCGCGCGCAGATAGCTGATTATATTAGCCAAACCAATAATTTGAGCCATCCGACAAAGCGTGGTACACTTTGCCTTGGGAGAGCGCATGGACAGGCGGAAGAGGAGGTCCGCACCGGTGCAATCCGGCACTTTGAACAAGTGTCTGAAGCCCGGATAATTATAAAAGCTTCCGTCTGGCTCAAACGCTATCGCGCCCTCCCGGGGAAGGAGATGCGCTATGGAATATTTTCACTATGTCAGCACGCTGGATTACGTCCTGCTGGGCTTCATCGCCTTGCTGGTTTTCTGGAATCTGGTTGAAGCGAACTTGCGCAGATAGATGACGGCGGCTTATCTCAAAGCCGCGCAACCACATAAAGCCTGCTGCGCCTGACACGATCAGGAACGGGCTTGTTGACTGGAACGCTGCCGTGACGATGAGCGGTTGATTGAATCATACGTCATTACTTCTTACCCTTTCAGCCGTCTGTCTGAAGAGGAGTGCAAGCTGCACTTTTGAGCAATTGACCTCGTTTCGTTTAGCCGGTATATCCCAACCCGCTGTCCCTTTGGACCATATCGAACTGCTTCGGCAGAAATGTGCGGGTGTGGTGGAACTGGTAGACGCGCCGGACTCAAAATCCGGTTCCGAAAGGAGTGTCGGTTCGATTCCGACCACCCGCACCATACTTCAAAAAATTACCCGAAATCATTCTCCTCTTGCGCACCTGCGCGTACTAGCCCGAAAGATCATTCTGGCTAGTTTCAACAATGGCGAGCGAGATGATCACCAAATTGGTGTTCTGCTAACATTTGTTTGCTTATTCACTCCATATCGACAACGATGATGCCGTTTTAATACTTCCGGGATACAGGCGCAGGAGGGAGGCCCCCACCATGAATGGCACACCGAAGAAAAGCTCCTTCGAAGGGCCTCAGTTGCAAAATGCACATTATGAACGTGCAAATATGTCAGGCTCGAATTTCGATGGTGTAGATCTGTCCGGTTCAAAGTTCTTCGCCGTTTTGGCCAAGGCGAAATTTGTCGATACGAATTTGAGCAACGCTGATTTTGACGATGTCAATCTGGCAGAAGCACGGTTTCATAATGTCAACATGACCGGCGCAGCCATTACGAATGCCAACATGAGTGGCCTGACTATAAGCGGCGTCACCTTGGCATATACGAATATAATCGATGCTGACGTGACGGGTATGCAGATAAACGGCGTTCTCGTGACTTCTCTGTTCAAAGCGTATGAAGATGCGCATTCTTCTGAGGAGTGAGCATTCCTGCCAACTAACCCGAGTTGGATTAAGTGGGTTAGAACGCATCCCGAAAAGTGTGAAACGGTTTTCGGATGAGATGCGCGTCAAAACAAACAGTTAGAGCGCCGATCTGATTCAATCAGATCGGCGCTCTAATGTCGGAAAGCACCGACAACGGGCCGCTGCTTTCCGTCGCATAAGGTTTTCAGGCTGCTTCGAGCGCTTGCGCCAGATCGGCAATCAGATCGTCGGGATGCTCGATCCCGATGGAAAGTCGGATCGTTGATTCCAGCACACCGATACGCTCTCTTACATCGACGGGAACGCCCGAATGGGTCATCGCGGCAGGATGACTTGCAAGTGATTCCGTGCCGCCGAGACTGACAGCAAGCTTCAATATCTGAAGCGCATTCAGGAAGCGGAATGCCGCCGCCTGTCCGCCTTTGATATCGAAGGAGAAAGTCGACCCCGCACCACTGCACTGGCGTTTGAACAAAGCACCGACGTCCGAATTCTCATCCTCAAATGGGAGGTAATGCAGTTTCTCCACTCTCGGATGATCGCGCAGGAATTCCGCAATTGCCTGTGCGTTGTTGTTGGCGCGTTCCATGCGAAGTCCGAGCGTTTCAAGCGAGCGACCCAGCATCCAGCATGAATGCGGGTCAAGCTGCGTGCCGATCGCACCACGCAATGCCTTGACCTGCTTTACAACAGCCTTGGCACCCAGCACTGCCCCGGCGATCAGATCCGAATGTCCGCCGACATATTTGGTCAGCGAATAGACCGAAAGATCAGCACCGTGGTCGAGAGGCTTCTGATAGACCGGGCCGAGCAGGGGTATTGTCGCAGGCAATGATCGGACGATGCCCCTGCTTTTGTTCAATCTTTTCCGCGACACGCCGGATGGCGGCAATATCGACAATGCTGTTGGTCGGATTGGCAGGCGTCTCGATCAGAATCACCGAAACACGTCCCTTGCGAACAGCCTCGTCGGCTGCTTGTTCTATCGAGGCTTCGTGCACGCCATCGGCGAAAGCAACGGCTTCAACGCCGAAATTGAGAAACGTCTTTGCAAGGAGCGTTTCCGTGCCGCCATAGAGCGGTTGCGAGTGCAAAATGACATCGCCCGGGCGTGCAAAAGCAAACAGCGTCGTGGCAATGGCCGACATGCCGGAAGAAAACAGCGCACAGCTCTCGGTGCCTTCATAGACCGCGAGGCGATCTTCAACGATCTCGCTGTTGGGATGGTTGAAACGGGAATAGACGAGACCGGCACCGACACCGGCAGGCGGTTCCTTGCGACCGGAAACGAAATCGAAGAAATCGCGTCCGTCTTCGGCAGTCTTGAAAACGAAAGTCGACGTCAGGAATACCGGTGGCTTGACCGCTCCTTCGGAAAGCTCCGGATCGTAGCCATAATTGAGCATCTGCGTTTCGGGATGAAGCGGATGATTGCCCAACATGGTCTTTGAAGGCCGTGGCGCAGTCATGAATACCTCCTTGAGAAAATCCTCCCGTCCGTATTCGGACGGGAGGAGCTTAACAGAGAGGTATTCAGGAATCTTCTTGCGTTGTTATGCCTTTTAGAGAAATCGCTGCGATGCCGGAAGAGGCGCGCATAGCCGTCGATTACTTGATGACCAGCACCGGCACGGTGCTAAGCGACAGCACCTCCGCTGCCTGACTTCCCAGCAACAATTTGTTCACGCCGCGACGGCCATGCGATGCGATGACGATCAGATCGGCATTCTTGGCATTCGCAGCCTCGACAATGCCCTGCGCCGGAGATTGATTTTCGACATGCACGGCCTCAGCACTAACGCCGATTTCCATTGCCTTGGCTTTGGCCTTCGACAGGATTTCGGTGGCCGCTTTGGTGATAGCCTCGCGATATTCCTGAAATGCCGCCGGGCTCGACGCCCATTCAGCCGCAACCACAATGCCATAGGATGGCAGAAGCTCGGTCACGGACACGAAAATAACCTTTGCGCCTGTTTCCTTGGCCAGCGCAACGCCTTGGTCGACGCCTTTCTCGGCGAGTTCCGATCCATCGGTTGCGATCAATATGTTCTTGTACATTCATGTTCTCCCGGCTGCCTGATACCCGATGATGCGCGTCTCCCCGTCGCAACGCATTGACGCGGATCAATCAAGCTTTACCCCAAGCTAATACGCTCCCTCCCAATTATGATGGAATTTACTTCCAATTTATTCAATTATAAAGAATAATTTTCTAAACTTGATGTGCCGGGCGCACGTACCCAACTATGCTTTTGCGCAGTTTCCTCTTAAACTTTGCGCGACAAATAGGAGATCACGCCATGAACAAGCCCCTGAACGAACCACAAGCTGGTAAGACCGCAGGCCGTGGCCGCGTTTACGATTCCATCCTCGACACAATCGGCAATACACCGCTTGTGCGCATTGACAAGTTCGCCAAGGAAAAGGGCGTGGAAGCCAATCTTCTGGCCAAGCTGGAGTTCTTCAACCCTCTGGCCAGTGTGAAGGACCGTATCGGTCTGGCGCTGATCGAAGCTCTGGAACGCGACGGTCGCGCCGTACCGGGCAAGACAGTCTTCGTCGAGCCGACTTCCGGCAATACCGGTATCGCGCTGGCTTTTGCTGCTGCAGCCAAGGGTTATCGCCTCGTTCTCACCATGCCGGAAACCATGTCGGTGGAACGCCGCAAGCTTTTGAAGCTTCTCGGTGCCGAACTGGTTCTGACCGAAGGCGCAAAAGGCATGAAGGGCGCTATCGCGGAAGCGGAAGCCATTGCTGAAGGCAACCCGAACGCAATCATCCCGCAGCAGTTCGAAAATCCGGCCAACCCGGAAATCCATCGCCTCACGACGGCTGAGGAAATCTGGAACGACACCAATGGGGAAGCAGATATCCTGATCTCCGGCATCGGCACCGGCGGCACGATTACCGGTGTCGGTCAGGTCATCAAGGGGCGCAAGCCGTCCTTCAAGGTGATCGCCGTGGAACCGAAGGATTCACCGGTACTTTCCGGTGGCGCACCCGGCCCGCACAAAATTCAGGGCATCGGCGCAGGCTTCGCCCCGAAGACGCTCGATACCAGCATCTATGATGAGGTTGTTCAGGTCTCCAACGAAGACGCTTTTGCCAATGCACGCCTATTGGCCCGCCTCGAAGGCATTCCCGTCGGCATTTCTTCCGGCGCGGCTCTGACCGCCGCTGTTGAAATCGGTAAGCGCCCGGAAAACTCTGGCAAGAACATCGTCATCATCATTCCGTCCTTTGCCGAACGCTATCTTTCGACGGCATTGTTTGAAGGTCTGGAATAATCCGCACTCACACGCCGTGACCAAAAACAAAAGCCAGAGCGGCTGACCGTTCTGGCTTTTTTTTTTAAATGCCGGTCCGTTCGCCAAGCAAACGGAGGCTTTAAGCGCTCATATCAATGGTGCGTGCGTGCGGCGCAAGCCGGGCCCGCCCGCGCATATAATGGCGCTCGGGCCTGTAGCTCGGTGCAACGAACTCGCGGATGACATTAACGCTGTCACGCAGCTGAACAAGAATGCTCATCGTCTTCACCTTCGTCAAAAAACATGCTGTTCGGAATGGATGCCCGTCCTGTCCCGACTAACCGGGCTCTGAAACGTTGTTCATTTCCGAACATCTTAATGAAAACTTTAACAATCAAAGATGAATAAGCTCTGAACCCTTATGGTTAAGGGTAAGTTAATGGTAAGGATGTTCGAGCTTTTCCACAGGCCGCGAATTGTCGCCACAATTAAAAAGGCCGGTTTTAACCGGCCTTTCATGCTCAAAAGTTCAAGCGCCTTACCGCGTCGGAACTGGATGCTCACCACGATAATCGTAAAGCCGCGACCCGTCTTGCGTCCCAGCCAGCCTGCTTCGACATATTTGACCAGAAGCGGGCACGGGCGATACTTGGAATCCGCCAGCCCGTCGTGCAGAACCTGCATGATGGAGAGGCAGGTATCGAGGCCAATGAAATCGGCGAGCTGTAGCGGCCCCATCGGGTGGTTGGCGCCTAGCTTCATGGCTGTATCGATAGCTTCGACGCTGCCGACCCCTTCATAAAGAGTGTAGATGGCCTCGTTGATCATCGGCAACAGAATGCGATTGACAATAAAGGCCGGAAAATCTTCGGCAACGGTTACCGTCTTGCCAAGCGCGGTCACGAAATCGTTCGACTTGCGGAAGGTTTCCTCATCCGTTGCGATGCCGCGCACCAGTTCGACAAGCTTCATTACAGGAACGGGATTCATGAAATGAATGCCGATAAAACGCTCTGGACGGTCGGTCGTGGATGCGAGACGCGTGATCGAGATCGACGACGTGTTGGTTGCGAGAATCGCTTCGGGGTTCAGAACCGTGCAAAGCTGCGCAAAAATCTTGCGCTTGACGGTTTCGTCTTCCGTTGCCGCTTCGATGGCTAGATCGACACCCGCCAGATCCTCCATGGAATTTGCCGGACGGATAAGCTTCATCGCCGCTGCGCGTTGATCTTCCAGCAGTTTGCCTGAAGCAACCTGACGCGCCATGTTGCCATTGATGGTGGCGATGCCCTTTTCCAGCCGGTCCGCTGCCGCATCGTGAAGAAGCACATCGAACCCGGCCAGCGCGCATACATGAGCAATACCGCTGCCCATCTGTCCTGCGCCGACCACCCCTACCGTCTTGATTGCCACAGTCATAACTCCTTCATTCAGCCGCTCCACAACAGAGCCTAGGCCGAGAGCATATGCTCTAACTTTTGTTCTTACATATTACCCCCCAGCAAAACCGCTTCGCACTTTTGCTGGAAATGCTTCACTATACCAATTCTGCCCGAGACGGATACAGCCCTCATTCAGAGAAAGGCAAAATAGCTCTTTCGTATCTGAAGGCTTTCAAATGAAAAAGCGGCGGGACTAGCCCGCCGCTTTCTGATCGATTAAAGCGCTTTTGCAGTTCCGGCAGGATCGTAAAGAGATCGCCGACGAGGCCGTAATCGGCCACCGGAAGATCGGCGCTTCCTCGTCCTTGTTGATCGCCACGATCACACGACTGTCTTTCATACCGGCCAGATGCTGGATCGCACCAGAGATTCCGACGGCGATGTAGAGATCCGGGGCAACCACCTTGCCGGTCTGGCCAACCTGCCAGTCGTTCGGCGCGTAGCCCGCATCGACTGCGGCACGGCTTGCGCCGACCGCTGCACCGAGCTTGTCAGCAACCGGCAGGATCACTTCGGAACTTTTCGGCAGAACCGAGCGCACGACCGCCGGAGATGATGATCTTAGCCGAGGTCAGTTCCGGACGGTCCGAATCCGACAATGCATTGCCGACGAAGCTCGACAGCGCCGGATCGGCTGCTGCATTGACGCTTTCAACTGCAGCCGAACCACCTTCGCCCGTTGCCCGGAACGACGCGGTACGCACGGTGATAACCTTCTTTGCATCGGTCGACTGGACCGTCTGGATCGCATTGCCCGCATAGATCGGACGCTTGAACGTATCAGCCGACACGACTTCCATGATTTCGGACAACTGCATCACATCGAGAAGCGCTGCAACGCGCGGCAGGATGTTCTTAGCCGAGGTCGTTGCCGGAGCAATGATCGTGTCGTAATTGCCTGCCAGTTCCACGATGAGAGCGGCCGTTGGCTCGGCCAGACGGTTTTCCAGTCCATCGCTTTCAGCAAGCAGAACCTTGCGCACGCCCTTCAGCTTGGCTGCGGCATCGGCAGCAGCCTTCGCGCCCTTGCCTGCAACCAGAACATCCACGTCGCCGCCGATCTGGGCAGCGGCCGTCAGCGCTTTCGCCGTCTGGTCGGAAAGGGTTGCATTGTCATGTTCGGCAATAAGAAGAATAGCCATTTATATCGTCCCTTCCGATTTCTTTTTAGAGTACGCCGTCGGCCTTGAGCTTCTCGACCAGTTCAGAGACTGAACCGACCTTCACGCCAGCCTTGCGGCCACCCGGCTCTTCAGTCTTCAGGACCTTGAGACGCGGCGCAATGTCGGCACCGAAATCAGCGGGCGACTTTTCGTCAAGCGGCTTCTTCTTGGCCTTCATGATGTTCGGCAGCGACGCATAACGCGGCTGGTTCAAACGAAGATCGACCGTGACAATCGCCGGAAGCTTCACGTCGATGGTCTGGAGACCACCATCAACTTCGCGCGTTACCTTGGCCGAACCGTCACCCAACTCCACCTTCGAGGCGAACGTCGCCCGGCTCCAGTTGAGAAGGGCCGAAAGCATCTGGCCGGTCTGGTTGGAATCATCGTCGATTGCCTGCTTGCCGAGGAAGACGAGATCCGGCTTTTCCGCATCGACCACGCCCTTGAGAACCTTGGCAACGCCAAGCGGCTCAACCGTTTCGTCCGACTTCACGGGATCGCGCGATCCGCACCCATGGCAAGTGCGGTACGCAGCGTTTCCTGTGCCTGTGCCGGGCCGACCGAAACCGCGACGATTTCCGTCACCTTGCCCGCTTCCTTCAGACGGATCGCTTCTTCAACCGCGATCTCATCGAAAGGGTTCATCGACATCTTGACGTTCGCAAGCTCAACGCCCGAACCGTCTCCCCTTTACACGGATCTTTACGTTGTAATCGACAACCCGTTTCACTGCGACAAGGACTTTCATCCGCGATTACCTCTTCAATGACTCTTGCAGCACGACTATGCCGCCGTGAACTCCCACCCGCATGTCAAAATCCGACATGAAAGCGGCACCAGCGCAACTTGGGTTATGACGCAAATGCGCTGCCTATCCGCCGGGAACCGGCACGAAACCTAAAGACGGTTGACGTGCACGTCAATCAGGCACAGGCCGCTATATCGATTAAAATCAATTTATTCTGACAAGAGGTCATTCCAAAACCGAGCAACCCGACACCTCCCGTTTTCATGTCGTTTACAAGCGATGCGCCATGCTTTAGGTAACGCCTCGCAATCCGGTCGCAGCCTACCCGGTCAAAACAAGGAACCCTGACTTATGAAAACGCTCGTCGTCTGCTCCGGCGGACTCGATTCCGTTTCGCTTGCTTACAGAATAGCAACCGAACACCAACTCACCGCCCTCCTCTCCTTCGACTATGGCCAGCGTCACAAAAGGAACTGGATTCGGCCAAAGCCTGCGCCGAAAGGCTCGGCGTTCCCCACCAGATCATCGATATCACCAACATCGGCGCCAGCCTGACCGGCTCAGCACTCACTGACAATATCGATGTGCCGGACGGACACTATGCGGAAGAAACGATGAAGATCACCGTCGTTCCGAACCGCAATGCGATCATGCTGGCAATAGCATTCGGCGTAGCCGCTGCCCAAAAGCCGAGGCGGTAGCCCTTGCCGTCCATGGCGGCGATCACTTCATTTATCCCGACTGCCGCCCCGGTTTTATCGATGCCTTCCAGACGATGCAGAACCATGCATTGGACGGTTACGCGGACATAAAACTGCTCGCGCCTTATGTGCATGCATCCAAAGCCGATATCGTTATCGACGGCGCAAAATACGGTACGCCCTTTGCCGCGACGTGGTCCTGCTACAAGGGCGGTGAACATCACTGCGGACGCTGCGGCACCTGCGTCGAGCGACGCGAAGCCTTCCATCTCGCCGGCATCCGGGATCCGACCCTCTATGAAGATGCGGATTTCTGGCGCTCGGCAATCGAGAAGAGGAACGCCTGATGTTTCGCATTACCAAGGAATTTCATTTCTCCGCATCGCATCAACTGACTGGCCTCCCGGACGATCATCAATGCGCCCGCCTGCACGGCCACAACAATTATATTGTTGAGGTCGAGCTCTCGGCTGACGATCTTAACCAGCACGGATTTGTCCGTGATTATCATGAGCTGGCACCGTTCAAGCGCTACATCGATGATTGTTTTGACCACCGCCATCTCAACGATGTTCTGGGCCACGACCAGAGCACGGCTGAAACCCTCGCCCGGCATTTTTTCGAATGGTGTTATGCGCGCTGGCCGGAAATTTCCGCCGTGCGGGTCAGTGAAACGCCCAAGACATGGGCCGAGTACAGACCGTGACGCAAATACGCATCGCAGAGATTTTCGGCCCCACGATACAGGGCGAAGGTGTGCTGATCGGTGAGCCAACCGTCTTCGTGCGAACCGGTGGCTGCGATTATCGCTGCGTCTGGTGCGACAGCCTGCATGCCGTCGAAAGCCGTTTTCGCCACGAGTGGAAGGCGATGAGTGTTGAAGCGATTTGGGTGTGAAGTGACGACACTTTCTCGAAATAAGCCACTAACAGTGTCACTTTCGGGCGGCAATCCGGCCATTCACCCGTTGGGGCCCTTGATCGAGCACGGCAAGACCGAAGGCTATCGCTTTGCACTGGAAACCCAAGGATCGGTCGCGCAAGACTGGTTTTCCGCACTCGACACACTGGTACTGAGCCCAAAACCACCTTCAAGCGGCATGAGCTCCGATTTCGATGCGCTGGCGGCCTGTATCGAGGCCGCAGGTATAGGGCCGCGAACGGTGCTGAAATTCGTCATCTTCGACGATGCTGATTATGCCTTCGCGAAAGATGTAGCCAGTCAATATTCCGGTCTACCGGTCTATCTCCAGCCCGGCAATCACACACCGCCGCCGCCCGAAGCACATGATGCCGCAATCGATATCGACGGCATCATGCGGAGAATGGAATGGCTGGTCGAAAAGGTAATTGCGGATGGCTGGTACGAAGCGCACGTCCTGCCCCAGCTTCACGTGCTGATCTGGGGCAACAAACGTGGCGTCTGATTAGCGGTTGGCGCCGGGCACCCAGAGAACGTCCTGCGCGCCGTTATCGTTGACGGTTCGCGACGCCACGAACAGGAAATCGGAGAGGCGGTTGATATATTGCAGAGCCTCCGCCGAAACGACCTCTCCTTCGACGCGAGCAAGCGCAACCATCAGGCGTTCAGCCCGGCGTGAAACCGTGCGAGCGAGATGCAACGCGGCAGATGCCGCCGAGCCACCCGGAAGAATGAACGAACGTAGCGGCTGCAAATCGGTATTGAGGAGATCAATATCGGCTTCCACACGCGAAACCTGCGATGCGACGATGCGCAACGGTTCATAGGCGAGCGGCTTGCCATCATCCGGCGTCGAAAGATCCGCGCCAAGGTCGAAAAGATCGTTTTGGATACGGCCCAGCATGGCATCGATTTGCGCATGAGGATTATCTTCACCGCCCGTGTGAAGGCGCGCCATGCCAATGCAGGCATTGGTTTCATCCACCGTGCCATAGGCTTCGACACGCAGGTCCGACTTCAGCCGCCGTGGCCCGCTGGCAAGTCCGGTCGTGCCCTTGTCACCTGTCCGGGTATAAATCTTGTTGAGCTTGACCATAATTACTGGCCAGTTTTCTGGCGGGCAAAATAGATCGCACCAACGATCAGAACGATGGCAATGAACTGCAGGAAAACACGCAGCTGCATCATCTTGTTCGAGAAATTGCCGTCACCGCCGCGCATCATGTTGCGCAGACCGATGATCAGAACGACGGCCACAGCAAACATGGCCACCATTGCCGCGCCCTTGAACAGAACGTCCATTTTATTTCCTTCCCATGCGCACTGTCCCTGACCTCATGACTGGTCGGACAGCATCCGGTAGAGCCAGCGGGCAGGCATCAGGCGCCGTGCCAGTGACCCAAGTTTCGCCGGTTTCGTCACCACATAATGCGGGCGGGGACGCGGCGCCTCCAATGCATGAAGCAGTACAGCATAGACGGCTTCCGGTCCAAGCTTGTTCTTGGATTTTGTACCGCCGCCTTCCAGTTTCGCCATCTGGCGCTGGTAAAAGCTCGCGATGCACCGAAGCTTCCATGTCGATATTGGCTCTAGCGTGGCTGGCGGCGTTGTAGGTGAAACGCGAGGCAATCGGACCGGGCTCGATCAGCGACACATCGATACCGGAGCCTTCCAGCTCCATGCGCTGGGCGAGCATCAGCCCCTCAAGCGCAAACTTCGACGCCACATAAGCACCGCGCCATTTCATCGGTACGAGGCCGAGGATTGACGAGCAATGCACTATACGCCCATGCCCTTGCCTGCGCATGACCGGAACCACGCGTCGGGTAAGGTCGTGCCAACCGAAGAAATTGGCCTCGAACTGCTGGCGTAAGGCTTCGACCGGCAAGTCCTCTATCGCGCCGGGTTGAGCATAAGCACCATTATTGAACAGGGCATCGAGCTTGCCGTCAGTCTGGCGCAGCACCTCATCGGCTAAGACCGCGATCGACTGCGGCTCCGTATAGTCGAGATAATGGGCTTCCATTCCCTTTGCCTTGAGTGCCGCGATATCCGCATCCTTGCGGGCGGTCGCAAAGACGCGCCAGCCACGCTCATGAAGCGCCTCGGCACAATAAGCGCCAATGCCGGAGGAACAGCCGGTGACGATGATACTGCGCTGTCGGTTCTGACCGGATTGTGCCGGAGTCATATGTCTGTTTCCCGCTGCCATTTTGGCAAGATTGCTTGATTCGGGCTCGGTTTAAAACGGGCACTGCCCTTGCAATCCGCAGACCAATGCTAGATTTAAGGCCTTGAAACACAGGCTGAACACTATCGAATACCGACCAAGGCTTTGAGGGACAAATCTGCGGATGCGAAAAATCAGACGTTTTCTCCGTCAGATCACCTATGATGTCATCGGTCATTTCAGTTCGGACGATGGCTGGGGCCTTCGCCAGCCATATAGCCCTTTCCGGCCTGATGGCATTGTTTCCGTTCCTCATCTTTGCCACCACGCTTGCAAGCTTTCTCGGCACCAAGGAATTCGCCGATACGGCGGTGCATGTCATCTTCGATATGTGGCCGTCGAACATCGCAGCCCCAATTGCCAACGAAGTGATGAACGTGCTGACCGTGCAGCGCAGCGGGCTGCTAACGCTCAGTGTCATCGCAGCCGCCTATTTTGCCTCCAATGGCGTGGAGGCGTTGCGCATCGCGCTCAACCGAGCATATCGCGTCACCGACCAGCGCTCGATCATTTTCTGCCGCTTGCAAAGTCTAGGCTTCGTCCTCGTCGGCACTCTGAGCCTGATGGCAATCAGCTTTCTGCTGGTTCTGGCCCCGCTTGCCGTGCGTCTTGCCGAACAATGGTTTCCCGATATAGCACCGTTCACCGGCACAATTGCCTTCTGGCGCTATACTGTGGCAGTGGGGGTTCTGGTTCTGGCACTGTTCATGGTGCATATCTGGCTTCCAGCCGGACGGCGCAGCCTCGGCGATATCCTGCCCGGCATATTGATCACGCTCATCGCGGCTTGCTGCCGCAATGGCCTTTGCAAAATATCTGGAAACTTTCGCCACCTATGTGACGACCTATGCGGGCCTCGCCTCCATCATGGTGGCGATCGTCTTTCTCTATATGCTGTCAGCAATTTTCATCATCGGTGCGGAAATAAACGCTGCGATCATGATTTTTCGCAAGCGCGAACAACAACCCGAGCTTATCGACGTAAAGTAGTCAGTGCAACGCCGAGCGTGGTCACTACCATACCTGCAATCTGGATTGCCGACAGCGTTTCACCAAAAATCAGATAGGCCATGATCGCGGCGGTGCCGGGCACCAGATAAAACAACGATGCGACTTTCGACATGGCGCCTTCGCGGATCATGACGAGAAGCGCCAGAATGGCACCGATAGAAATGGCGAGCGTCAGCCAGACCAGCGCAAAAATCAGCGATGGCGACCAGATCATGGCGCGTGTTTCGAAAGCAAAGGCACAGATAGCAGTCAAAATGGCCGCAGCGATGTATTGCACCGCCGTCCCGGCCTTGAGATCACCAGCCGTGCCGAACCGCTTCTGCCAGACTGTGCCAGTGCTGATCGCCACCACAGCCAAAAATGCCGCCGCCAAGCTTTTCGGATCGACACCGCTGCCAGCCGAAAACTTCGGCCATACCACCATGGCGATGCCGCAGAAACCGATCAGAAGCCCTGTCCATTGCCGCCCGCTCGCTCGTTCTCCCCAGAAGAATGGCCGCAATCAGCGTGGTCAACATCGGCTGAAGGCCCGCCACCAGACCGGACATTCCCGCAGGCAGGCCGTGGTGAACGGCCCAGAACAAGGCGGAAAGATAAACGCCGTGGATGAGACAACCGGCAATCGCCGCATGAAGAAGCACATCGCCTTTCGGCCAGATACTCCGGCTCGCCAGCGCCCAAAGTGTCATGATGACAGCCGCGATGGAAAAACGCACCGCCATGAAAGTAAATGGTTCAGCATAAGGCATGGAAAGCCCGGCTCCGATAAAACCGGTGGCCCAAAGCAGGACAAACATGACGGGGAACAAACGGGCGGCCATGGCAGAACTCTCACTTTCGCGGCCCGCCTTATACCGCTTTGCGGCAAACGCCTATCGCATAAAACTGATCGCAGCGTTGAATTTGCCAAACAGCCGCCCGCATTTTATGAAGCGGCATGAACATTGAACCTGAAACCATCCGCATTCTCGTCGATGCTGACGCCTGCCCGGTGAAAGCTGAAATCTATCGCGTGGCGGAACGGCACAATCTGCCGGTCATGCTGGTGGCCAACAGTTTCATTGCCATTCCCGCGATGCGGAGCGTGTCGAACGGGTTATCGTATCGGACAAGCTCGACGCCGCTGACGACTGGATTGCCGAGAATTCGCGACCGGGTGCAATCGTGATTACCGCCGACATTCCTTTGGCCAGCCGCTCGCTCGAAAAGGCGCTTCGGTGATCGCACCGAACGGACGCGTTCACACCCAAAGTACCATCGGCAACACGCTAGCGACGCGCAATCTGATGGATAGTTTGCGTTCCGCAGGCGAAGTTACAGGCGGACCCGCTCCATTTTCGCCCAAGGACCGCTCTGCATTCCTTTCCGCACTTGATCTTGCCATCGTCCGGCTAAAACGTGCGGGTTTCGTCTCAGGTTGATCGCATTGAGGCAGTCGCGACGCCAGCACCGATCAGCAATGTTCCGCCAGCCCTATTGAAAATGCGCAGCGCGCGTTCGCTTGAGAAGAAGCGGCGTGCGCGGGTCGCCAGAAGTGCATAGGCAAAGGCATTGAGAAAAGCGAGCACGAGGAACGTGCTTTCGAAAACCAGCATCTGGGTGAGGAAATCCCGGTGCGGACTGAGAAACTGCGGAAGAAAAGCAACGAAAAAGGTGATGCTCTTCGGATTGAGCGCTGTCACGAGCCATGCGTGAACCAGCATCCGCGCCGGATGCACCTTGTCGTGTCGGGCACTGGCATGAAGTGTTCCACCAGCGCGAAACAGTTTTATGCCGAGCCAGATCAGATAAGCGGCACCTGCCCATTTAACGGCGGTGAACACGGTTGCCGACGCTGCCAGCAGCGCACCCACGCCGAGCATGGAAAGCGTCATCGCGGTAAAGTCACCAAGGGCGACACCGACAGCCATCGGGAACGCCGCTTTCCAGCCCTGCCCCAAGGCATATGAGACAACGAGCAAGACGGTCGGCCCCGGGATGACCAGAAGCACGATGGATGCGGCGGAAAATGCAAGCCAGACTTCAAGGCTCATGGGCGGTTCCCTCTCTTGAAAAGGGAGCAAGCCATTGATTTCGTCGTTTGTCGAGGCTAAAGATTCTTTGCCGCTTCGATGAGTTTAGCCGCTTCCGGGCTATCCCATGGCGCCGGACCGTTCATGGATGCAATCTGGCAGCCGTCCTTGTCGACCAGCAGCGTCACCGGAAGGCCGAAGGCCAGATTCTTGCGCTTCAGTTCGTTGAAGCTTGACATGGAAGCGTCCCGGTGTAGCGTCAGATTCTTGATGCCGATTTCGTTCAGAAAGCCCTTGGGCTTGTCATCCGAGCCGGTGTCGATGTTGATTGCGACGACCTCGAAATCGGCCCCGCCTTTTCGGCCTCGAGCTTGTCTAGAGCCGGCATTTCCTCGCGGCATGGCGCGCACCACGTCGCCCAGAGATTGACCAGCAGTGTCTTGCCCTTGAAATCGCCGAGCGTCATCTGCTTGCCGTCCGGGCCTGTGAAAGCAATATGCGAGACGGAAATCGGCTTTTCAGCGGCACGCATCGCCGCCACGCCCCCGGTCGCAGCTGTATCAAGTGCCTTAAGCTTATCCGCTTTCAATACGCATTGCGCCGAAGCTTCATCGCTTTCCGCTGAAACATTCGTCGAAACATTCTGGGCAACCACATTGCCAGAAGGGCGCTCCATCACGTATACCGCCCCGATACCGGCAATGACACCGGCAAGGGCGGCAAGAAGGACGATCTTGCGATTTCCCGATTTCGCCTGCTGTTCGGAATTCGCCTTTTCGTTGTCTTCTGCCATGTCGCGTTACTTCTTTCCAATATTCCGCCAAACCGTCACTCGGGGCATATGAGCATGAGCGAACAAAAATCAAGCAACCAGATGTGGGGCGGCCGTTTTGCCTCAGGGCCCGATGCAATCATGGAAGAGATCAATGCATCGATCGGCTTCGACCGCAAGCTCTATGCGCAGGATATTCAAGGCTCGCTCGCCCATGCAGCCATGCTGGCAAAGACAGGCATTATTGCGGCAGAAGACCATCGACAAATCGAAGATGGTCTGAAAACCATCCTCAAGGAAATCGAGGACGGCAAGTTCACCTTCTCGCGCAAGCTCGAAGACATTCATATGAACATCGAGGCGCGGCTTGCCGATTTGATCGGCCCGTCCGCCGGACGGCTCCACACCGCCCGTTCGCGTAACGATCAGGTGGCCGTCGACTTTCGCCTCTGGGTGAAGCAGGAACTGGAAAAGACCGACGCCGCCCTCAAGAATCTGATCGAAGCTTTTCTGGAACGCGCCGAAGAACATGCGGCGACGGTCATGCCGGGTTTCACCCATCTCCAGACAGCGCAGCCTGTCACTTTTGGTCATCATTGCATGGCCTATGTCGAAATGTTCGGTCGCGACCTGTCGCGCGTGCGTGACGCAATCGAACGTATGGACGAATCGCCTTTGGGTGCTGCAGCCCTTGCAGGCACGGGCTTCCCGATCGACCGCCATATGACAGCCAAGGCGCTCGGCTTTCGCGAACCGACCCGCAATTCTCTCGATAGCGTTTCCGACCGCGACTATGCGCTGGAGTTTCTGTCGCTTGGCGCCATCTGCGCCGGCCATCTGTCGCGCCTTGCGGAAGAAATCGTCATCTGGTCGACGCCGCAATTCAATTTCGTGCGGCTGTCCGACGCCTTCTCCACCGGCTCGTCGATCATGCCGCAGAAGAAAAACCCGGATGCAGCAGAACTGGTTCGCGCCAAGACGGGTCGCATCAACGGTTCGCTCGTCGCGCTTCTGACCATCATGAAGGGCCTGCCGCTCGCCTATTCCAAGGACATGCAGGAGGACAAGGAACAGGTTTTCGATGCAGCTGAAAACACGGAACTCGCCATCGCCGCCATGGCCGGCATGGTGCGCGACCTGACGATCAATGTAGCATCAATGAAAAAGGCGGCCGGTTCAGGCTATTCCACTGCGACCGATCTCGCCGACTGGCTGGTGCGCGAACTGGGGCTGCCCTTCCGTGAGGCACATCACGTTACCGGTCGCGCAGTCGCTCTGGCTGAAAGCCGCAAGGTCGATCTGGCGAAGCTTTCGCTTGAGGAACTGCAGTCGATTCATCCGGGCATCACGGATGCGATCTTCGGCTATCTGACGGTCGAGAAATCAGTGAAAAGCCGTCAGTCCTTCGGTGGCACGGCCCCGCAGGAGGTGCGTCGCCAGATTCGTTACTGGAAGAAGCGCATCACCAAGGCCTGATAATCGATCAACATGACGTCATGTGGAATCATCTGTCGAACTGATGATTCCACTTTCGGGCATTATGAGTTAGACCTAGAGCATGTCTTCCAAAAAGTGGGAACCGGTTTTGGAAGACATGCGTAAAGACAAAAACTTAGAGCAAGATCATATATTTCGGGAACCAAAGCTGATGACAGGCCGCTCCGCCATTTCTTCCGTGCTTCTGATCGCCGCGCTCGCGGCCACGCTTGCTGCTTGCGGTCGCAAGGGCCCGCTGGAGCCGCCGCCATCCTCGCTGATCACCGACGATCAGGGACACACCAAGCCGAAACCGAAGGAAGACAAGCCGATCATCCTCGACAAGCTGTTGTAAGTTTCTGCTGCAGGGCATTCCCGTGAACCATTTCGAACATCGCAACGGCGTTCTTCACGCCGAAAATGTCAACCTGCCTGAAATCGCACAGGCCGTTGGCACCCCTTTTACGTTTATTCCCGCGCGACCATCGAGCGTCATTTCCGCGTGTTCAGCGAAGCCTTCGCGGGCATGGAAACGCTCGTGACCTACGCGCTGAAGGCCAATTCGAACCTGGCCGTGCTGAAAACACTGGCGAAGCTTGGCGCCGGCGCGGACACCGTTTCGGAAGGCGAAATCCGCCGGGCGCTTGCTGCAGGCATCCCGGCCAACAAGATCGTCTTTTCAGGCGTTGGCAAGACTCCACACGAAATGGACTTCGCGCTTGAAGCGGGCATCTATTGCTTCAATGTTGAATCCGAACCAGAGCTGGAAATTCTTTCCGCTCGCGCCGTCAAGGCAGACAAGGTCGCATCCGTATCGCTGCGTATCAATCCCGATGTGGATGCGAAGACCCACGCCAAGATTTCAACGGGCAAATCTGAAAACAAGTTCGGTATTCCGCGCGTCAAGGCGCGTGAGGCTTATGCGCGCGCAGCGAGCCTGCCCGGTCTCGACGTGGTTGGCATCGATATGCATATCGGTAGCCAGATCATCGACCTCGAACCCTTCGACAATGCATTCGCCCTGATGGCGCAACTGGTCAAGGAACTGCAGGTCGACGGTCACAACATCCGCCATGTCGATGTTGGCGGGGACTCGGCATTCCCTACCGCACAGACAATACACCTCCGCCGCTACCCGTCGCCTATGCGGAAATCGTCGCTAAGCACATCAAGCCGCTGGGCCTGAAAACGGTGTTCGAGCCGGGACGCCTGATCGTCGGCAATGCCGGGCTTCTGGTAACGGAAGTGATCTTCGTCAAGGAAGGCGACGCCAAGAACTTCGTCATCGTGGATGCGGCAATGAACGATTTGATTCGTCCGACGCTTTATGATGCGTTCCACGACATCAAGCCTGTCACTTTGCCGAAGGATGATGCGCCGCGTATTCGTGCCGATTTTGTCGGTCCGGTCTGCGAAACAGGCGACTATCTCGGCCTCGACCGAGAAGTGGCAAAGCCTGCTCCGGGCGATCTGATTGCCGTCTGCACGACGGGTGCATATGGCGCGGTGCTTTCCAGCACCTACAACAGCCGTCTGCTCATCCCCGAAGTGCTGGTCGACGGCGACCGTTATCATGTCGTGCGTCCGCGCCGTACCTATGAAGAACTGCTCGCGCTCGATTCCGTACCGGAATGGTTATAGGTCTCGCGACCATAATTATTCATGGCCCACATTTATCATGGCCCATAAATCTCGGGGCAAAGCCTCGCCTTTGCCATGATGCGTGTTATCCTGTCAGCCGAACCGAAATCGGCTGACGCGAAAGACGAGACCTATGACTGCCCCTAAGGCGGCCCCCAGACAGATAGCAGCAACGACAGGGAAAACTCGCCGCGTCATGCGTGGGATGTTTTTCTGCGGCTGTTTTCAGGCGATGGCGCCAGCCTGCGCCGTCTGCGTCTGCGTGCCTTTCTTTCGATCAGCTTCGAGCGGTTCTGGCCGCTGATCCTGCCACTAATCCTCATCATCGGTCTGTTTACCAGCCTGAGCTGGTTCGGCATGTTCGGCATGATGCCCCGTTGGCTGCATATCGGCGTGCTGACGCTATTCGGTATTGCCAGCCTCATTGCGCTTTATCTGCCGTTCCGGTTTCGCACCCCGGCGGAAAGCGACGTCACAAGTCGTATCGAGGCGATCAACGGTCTCGTTCACGAACCGCTTTCCGTCCAGACCGGCCATATGGCAACAGGCGAACACGATCCATTCGCTGTAGCCCTGTGGCGGGAACACCAGCGCCGCATGGCGGACCGGCTCAAGAACCTGCAATCCGGCCTGCCTTATACGCGTGTTCCCGAACATGACCCCTTCGGCATTCGTGCGGTGGTCGCGCTGCTCTTCGTGACCGCCTTCGCCTATAGCCTCAGCCCAAACAGCGGGCGCATTGCCGACGCCTTTCATATCCGTCCAAGCGATGGAACCGCCGTTGCCCGCATCGATGCATGGGTAACGCCGCCGCGCTATACTGGCCGTGCTCCTGTCTTTCTGACCACGACGAACGACAGCGAACAGGCCGCAGTCAATGTACCGCAAGGCAGCATTCTGTCGGTCCGCGTGATCGGTGGCGGTTCCGAACGCCTGACTGCGACCGATGCGAAGGGCGAGCGCCGTGACGTACAGCCGGTAAACGCGAAGGAAGACCAGAAGGAACCTGCAGAACAGGCCGTCGTCGATGGAAGCCGCAACTTCCGCTACGATTTGCAGCAGGATGAAACCATAGCGCTTTCCGGCACCGATGCCCGCTGGAAATTTGTCGTCACGCCGGATAATCCGCCAACGATCCGCTTCACGAAAGAGCCGGGACACGCGCTGAATGGCACATTGCAACTTTCCTATCAGATCGAGGACAACTACGCGCCGGTAAAGGCCGAAGGTGAGATCATCCCGCTCAACAATGATGAGGATGAGGAAGCCGCACCGCTCTACGATGCACCGGAACTACCGCTTGCACTGCCGCGCCGCGGTGTGAAGGACGCCACGACGTCGAAAGACCTGACCGAGCATCCTTGGGCAGGTGAAAAGTTGCGCTCACGCTGGTCGTAACCGACGCCGCCGGACAAACGGGTCGCAGCGAAACCAAGATCATCACTTTGCCCGAGCGCCCTTTCAGCAATCCACTTGCCCGCGCCGTTGCGGAACAGCGCCGTATCCTCGCGCTCGATGCGACGCAGCGCGATCATGTGCTCGACATGCTGTCGGCAATCACGCTTCGCCCGGACGAAACCATCAAGAATGCAGCCCATTATCTGGGTCTGGTCACGATTGGTACACGTCTTCGTCTCGCCGGGAGCGATGACGCCTTGCGCGATGCAGCGGATTATATGTGGCAGGTGGCCCTTGGCATCGAAGATGGAAATCTGTCCGCCGCCGAAAAGCGCCTGCGGCAGGCACAGGAGGCCCTGAAAAACGCTCTCCAGAACGGCGCCTCACAAGAGGAGATCGAAAAGCTTTCGGCAGAGCTACGCAAGGCGATGCAGGATTTCCTGCGGGAATTCGCCCAGCGCCAGCAACAGAATCCCAATGCGCGCCAAGCCGCTCCCGATCCCAATGCGCGAATGCTGACGGAAAAAAGACCTCCAGCGCATGATGGACCAGATCGAAAATCTCGCGCGTCAGGGCTCACGCGATCAGGCGGAAGAACTGCTGTCGCAATTGCAGAGCCTGATGAACAATCTGCAGATGGGACAGATGCAACAGGGTCAGCAAGGTCAGGGACAAGGTCAGCAGGGCCAACAAGGCCAGATGCAGCAGCAGATGAACAAGCTCGGCGAACTGATGCAACGCCAGCAAAAGACGATGAACGAAACCTTCGATCTCGATCAGAAGATGCAGCGCCAATTCGGTGGCAGCGATGGTGAGGGCGAATTCGGCGACAACATGTTCCCGGGTGATGACGGTTCCATGGGCGGCGGACAGCCGGGCGGTGAAACCGAAAACGGCCAGAGCAAGAACGGTCAGGGCGGGAAGGGCGATGTGCCACCCGATATGGCGGAAACCATGCGCAAGCTGCAGCAGCAGCAAAAGGACCTTCAATCCGATCTGCAAAAACTGATGGACGATTTGAAAGGCATGGGTATTGAACCCGGCAACGATTTTTCGGATGCCGGAAAATCAATGGGCAACGCGACGGATGCGTTGGGCCGCAGCGAAGGTGCCGAAGCAAGCGACCAGCAGGGCAGCGCACTCGATGCACTGCGTCGCGGCGGGCGCGACATGATGCAGAAAATGCAGCAAGCCATGGGCCAGCAAGGTCAGGGGCAAAGTGGCGCCAATGGCAGTCGGGGAAGGGATCCGCTTGGGCGCCAGCAAGGTACCGGCGACAGCGGCCTCAACGATGACGTCAAGATTCCGGGTGAAATCGATATTCAGCGCGCGCGTGAAATTCTCGATGAAATTCGCCGCAAACTTGGTAATGCCCTGACACCGCAGATGGAAAAGGAATATCTGCAGCGTCTGCTGAAGTTCGATTGAGAAGCAGGCCGGAGCCTTAATCCATCACACGACCGACAAAGGGCAACTGGCGGAAGGCGTGCCCAACGTCCATGCCATAACCGACGACAAAATAGTCGGGGCATTCGAAAGCCACGAAATCGGCATCAAGATCGACCTTGCGGCGCACGCTCTTGTCGAGAAGCACAGCAATGCTGACGCTCCGCGCTCCGCGTTCCAGCATAAGTTCGCGAACGAATTTCAGTGTCTTTCCAGACTCCAGAATATCATCGATCAGCAGTACATCGCGGTCGCGAACATCGCTGTCGATATCGCGCAGAAGACGAACTTCGGCGCTTGTCGTGCCCCTTGCCGTAGCTTGAAACCGTGATGAATTCGACATCGGGCTCCACGCCCGCATCATGCATTGCGCGGATGAGGTCGGCTGCAAAGATGAAGGAGCCCTTCAGGATCGAAATCGTCAGCAGATTGTGGAACTTGCGTTCAGCAATGGCCTTGGCGAGCTCGAGATTACGACCGGCAATCTCGTCCGGGCTAAAGAGAACTTCGATTGTCTTGCCACCGACTTCGGGCATCTGCTGCTTCTCCTGATCGTTCGCTTTCGCGCAGACTTTGGCGCGATCAAAGGCGCCGGAAAGGCACGCTCTATAGCATGGTTTGAGGAAATTGCACCCCACCCGATGAAGATGCTCCGGCTTCTCCATTTCCCAGCGTTAAGATTTCATATAGCGTGACATTCATGCATCCAGACATCATCGAACTGCGATCATTTTACGACACCACGCTGGGCCATCTCGCGGAACGCGCCATTCGCATGGCGCTTGCCGGCCTATGGGGTCACGTGCCGGGAGAGCGGCTTGTCGGCATGGGCTACAGCCTGCCCTATCTCGACCGCTTCAGCACTGATACGGAGCGGACATTCGCGTTCATGCCTGCCGGTCAGGGGGGAGCCGTCGCCCGGCCCTCAGTAGAGAAAACGGCAACAGCGCTTGTTTTCGATGAGGAACTGCCGCTACCCGATTCCTCGATCGATCGGGTGCTTATGGTGCATGCGCTGGAGTATGCGGAAAATCCGACAGAAACGCTGAAAGAGATGTGGCGTGTCCTCGCCCCAATGGGCGGCTCGTCATCGTGGTGCCGAACCGGCGCGGTGTCTGGGCTCGCTTCGAGCATACACCCTTCGGCAGCGGGCGACCTTATAGCCGCACACAGCTGACTACCCTGCTGCGTGAAGCGAATTTCACCGTCAGTACGGTCAGCGACGCCTTGCATTTCCCACCCGCTACGCGCCGATGGATGATGCGGCCCCTGTCTGGCGCTGGAAGGCATGGGGCGGAGACTGTGGCCAGTCTTTTCAGGCGTTCTGGTGGTGGAAGCGCAGAAGCGTCTTTATCAGGGACTGCCTGTCGCACAGCGCTCCTCGCGCCGTGTCTTCGTTCCGGTTCTTGCACCACAGGGCACACCTGTTGGTGGATTACGGAAAACACCTGTACGAACCAGCAAGACAGATCGAAAGAGCTGGGGCATTTGCGCATCATCGCCCGGGAAAACGCACAGTTGCTGCGGTCTGCAAGTATTACCGGGCAAGGTTTTTCTCGACTTGGACGCAATGGCGGGATATGCCGCCATCGTAACTTTAACCCATCGTAACTTTAACATTGACCTTTTGGCGGAGCCAAAATCATGACCGATACGCAGAACCTTACCCGTCCCCAGCCCAAGGCAGGCCTGCTCGACATCGCAGCCTACGTGCCCGGCAAGGAACATGTGGAAGGCGTTGCCAAGGTCTATAAGCTCTCTTCCAACGAAACGCCGATCGGACCAAGCTTGCATGCGGTCGAAGCCTATCGACACGCGGGCGAGAAGCTGGAGCTTTATCCCGATGGACAGGCCGTGGCGCTACGTGAGGCGATTGCCGAAACGCAGGGGCTCAACATGGCCAACATCCTGTGCGGCAATGGTTCCGACGAGCTGCTTGGCCTGATCTGCCAGACCTATCTTGCTCCGGGCGACGAAGCCATCATCACGGAGCACGGTTTTGCCGTCTACAAGATCCAGACGCTGGGTGCCGGCGCGACGCCGATCACGGTGAAGGAGAAGAACGAGCGTATCGACGTGGATGCCATTCTGGCTGGCCTGTCGCCGCGCACGAAGATCGTCTTCATCGCCAATCCGGCCAATCCAACCGGGACCTATCTGCCTTTCGAGGAAGTCCGCCGCCTTCATGCCGGATTGCCGAAGCATGTGCTTCTGGTTCTCGATGCGGCCTATGCAGAATATGTTCGTCGCAATGACTATGAATCGGGCCTCGAACTCGTTTCATCCAACGAGAATGTTGTCATGACGCGCACCTTCTCGAAAATCCACGGGCTTCCGGGTCTACGTATTGGCTGGATGTATGCGCCGCTGCATGTGGTCGATGCCGTCAATCGCATCCGCGGGCCATTCAATATGAATTCGGCCGCCATTGCCGCCGGTGCTGCGGCCATCCGCGACCGCGCCCATGTCGAAAAATCGATTACCTACAACGACAAATGGCTTGGCTGGCTGACCGAAGAGTTCACCAGACTTGGTCTTCGGGTTACGCCGTCAGTCACGAACTTCCTGCTGATCCATTTTCCGGACAATGGCGCGCATTCCGCCGACAAGGCCGACGAGTGGCTCTCCGGGCGTGGCTATATCCTGCGTCGCGTCGGCGGTTACGGGTTCCCCAATGCCTTGCGCATGACGGTCGGACCGGAGGAAGCCAATCGTGGCGTCGTCGTCGCCCTGACCGAATTTTTGAAGTAGTACAATGTCCACGATCCATTTCAACAAGATCGCCCTGATCGGCATCGGCCTTATTGGCTCATCGCTGGCGCGCGTCATTCGACGCGAAAAGCTCGCCGATCATATCGCCATCGCCACGCGCAGCAGTGAGACACTGAAGCGGGCCGAGGAACTGGGTCTCGGTGACAGCTACACCACTGACAGTGCTGAGGCCGTCAAGGATGCCGATCTGATCGTTGTATCTGTGCCGGTCGGCTCGTCAGGAACGGTTGCACGCCAGATCGCGGCAAACCTCAAGCCCGGTGCCATCGTCACCGATGTTGGCTCCACCAAGGCTTCCGTGATTGCGCAGATGCAGCCGGAATTGCCGGACAATGTGCATTTCATTCCCGGCCACCCGCTCGCAGGCACGGAATATTCCGGCCCGGATGCCGGCTTTGCAGAGCTTTTCACCAATCGCTGGTGCATTCTGACGCCCCTGCCCGACACGAGTGAAACAGCTCGAAAAGCTGAGCGAGTTCTGGGTCGCCTGCGGCTCACGGCTTGATCGCATGGACCCGCAGCACCACGATCTGGTGCTGGCCATTGTCTCGCATCTACCGCACATCATCGCCTACAATATCGTTGGCACAGCCAGTGATCTGGAACAGGTGACCAAGTCGGAAGTCATCAAATATTCGGCTTCCGGTTTCCGCGATTTCACGCGCGCCCGCCGCATCCGATCCGACGATGTGGCGCGACGTATGCCTGCACAACAAGGATGCCATCCTTGAAATGCTCGGGCGCTTTTCCGAAGACCTCGCCTCACTGCAGCGCTCGATACGCTGGGGCGACGGTGAAGCTCTGTTCGATCTTTTTACGCGCACGCGTGCTGTCCGGCGCGGCATTATTGATGCAGGTCAGGAAGTGGATGCGCCTGATTTCGGCCGTCAGGCTGCGACACGTACCAGCGAACAAAAATAGGCGCATATTTGCCTACAAAGCAGGTAGTCGCCCGAGCGGAATAAACCCGGCGCTGACCTTACCGTTACGAACGGCGATCTCCATCACGGGATTGCCGTTTTCATCTTTCGGCATGGCCGAGAGAGCAAACAAAACGGTAGCGATATTGCCACCCTGCTCGGGAAACACTGTCTGACCAGCCTGCGCCAGCGATTGCGGGTTGACCAGTGTCAGCTTCACATCGGCATTGATCAGCCCGTCAGCATCGACCGAAAACGGCCCGGCTACCGAAACCATCGCTCCATTGGGCATGGACAGGAAAGCCTGATTGACGGTACCGGAATGCCCGCGCAACCGTTCATGAAAAGGAGCATCGCCCTTTGCGAGCAATGTCGCGGCTTCGGATACATCGATATCCGCCACACCGTCGATTTCAGGGCTGGTGGCTGTACCAATCGCTGCCTTGGCAAGTTTCAGACCGGCAAAGCGACCATTGACCTTCAATGTGTCACCCGAGGCGCTCATGCGGAAATCCATCTGCTCAAGCGTGCTGAGTGGCACTGTCGTGGTGGCTTCGGTGCGAAGACCGACAGCCACTTCACGCGCGGCGAGCTCAATCTCGGTCGGGAACGGACGTGCCAGCCGGGTGTTGGAGGTAAACTTGCTCCAATTGACCTCCAACGGCTCCAGACCCGGAAATTCGATGAAGGCGGGTCCTGTCAGATCGTTCGAGAGGAACGTGGCGCATAGACCGGGGAACCCGAGGTGAAGCGCCCTGCGCGGAACGCCATGCCTTCAGAAGGACGCTGCCAGGAAATGCTGTCGCAGACGACATTGACGCGCAACGGATAGCCGCCCATGCGCAAGTCTTCGCATTTCACGCCAACGCCCTGAGCGGCGAGCTTGGCCATGTCGGCCTTGGCTCGTGCCTCTAGCCTGTTTGCGATATAGAACCAGCCCGCTGTATAGCCAGCGATCAAGACAAGCAGAATGACAATGAGCGCGATGGGACGCTTTCTGGACTTCGATGCGTTCATTCCAGTATGCGCCATTTCAAAAGCCTTACATTAATCAGACGGTTGTTTCGAAGAGCCTCGCTCCGGGGTCAGACTGAACATTCCAAGCCCCGATATGTTTTGCTCCTCCCGACTGTTGGCCATATTATGGCAGGAATGTGCCTTGTGAAGCGATTGAGAAGAAAAATCGAGGGATATCCGTTGATTACCGGTGGAAATCGGCGTCCACTGATCCATTATGGACACCCTTCATGACCACAGCTCTCAATGACAGGCGAATGAACGATTTCTGGGTTTTCGGCTATGGCTCGCTGATGTGGCGACCGGGCTTTGCACATGTGGAGACCGTCCGGGCGCGTCTTTACGGCTACAGGCGCAGCCTGTGCATCTATTCGCATGTCCATCGCGGAACGCCGGACCGACCGGGTCTGGTCACGGGCTTGGACACCGGTGGCTCATGTCTCGGCATCGCTTTTCGCGTGCCTAGTGACATGACTGGCGAAGTGATGACCTATCTGCGCGAACGTGAAATGTCGAACCAAGTCTATCACGAAAAGCATCTGCGCCTGCGCCTCGCTGACGGTCGCAATGTCGATGCGGTCACCTATGTCGCGGACCGGCACCACATTCAATATGCCGGATCGCTTTCACCTGAGAGTGCCGCAGCGATCGTCGCATCTGCTCACGGCGATTCCGGTGCCAATGTGGATTATGTCGCCAATACGCTCCAGCATCTGCGCAACATGCGGGTACGCGATCATTGGCTGGAACATGTCAACGATCTCATTCACCACACTACCCAACATCAAACGGGCGGTTCCAGCGGCTAGAAGCACACACTGCGCGTCTCAAAAATTCCGGCGTTCAATCGCTCAGCCCTTGTTCTTGCCCGATGCAACCGCTACATCTCGGCCAATTGCCAAGGGAGGCCTCCATGATCGCATTGTTCCGCACCATTGATTTGGCGCTCGATATCTACACCTATATCATTATAGCGAGTGCCATCTTCTCGTGGCTCTATGCGTTCAATGTCGTCAATTCCGGCAACCGTTTCGTGGCTTCGATCGGTGAGTTTCTCTACAAAGTGACGGAACCCGTCCTGCGGCCGATCCGCAATATCTTACCCAATCTCGGCGGCATCGATATTTCACCGATCGTCCTGCTGCTGATCATCTTCTTCATCCGCCAGTTCATGTGGACGACGCTGCTGCCGCTTTTCCTGTAAGCGCATCACTCGCAAGCCCAAAAACAAAAGCGCCCGGACATTGCCGGGTGCTTTTTTTTTAGAGCATAATCCGACCGGAGTGAAACGAGGATCGATAAGATTATGCTTAAAATAGAAAAAGTTAGAGCGCCGATCTGATCCAATCAGATCGGCGCTCTAAACGGATCGGGAAGCTGTCGCTTACTTGCCCTTGGCGCGTTCGATAGCTTCAACGATGAACTTGCGTGCGTAATCTTCGTCACCCCAGTCACCGATCTTGACCCACTTGCCGGGTTCCAGATCCTTGTAGTGTTCGAAGAAGTGCGCGATCTGCTTCAGAGTGATCTCCGGCATATCGGTATAGTCGTGAATCTTCTCGTAGCGGCGCGTCAGGTGCGGCGACGGTACTGCAATGATCTTCTCGTCCTTGCCGGAATTGTCTTCCATGACCAGAACGCCGATCGGGCGAACATTGATCACGCAACCGGGAACCAGCGGACGGGTGTTGCAGACGAGAACGTCAATCGGGTCACCGTCTTCCGAAAGCGTATGTGGCACGAAGCCGTAATTGCCCGGATAGGTCATTGGCGTATAGAGGAAGCGGTCGACGATGAGGGCGCCGGCCTTCTTGTCCATCTCGTACTTGATCGGCTGGCCGCCGACAGGCACTTCAATGATGACGTTGACGTCTTCAGGAGGATTGGAGCCGATGGAGATGGCATCAATATTCATGATGTGTCCTTTCGTGTCGGGCTCTGATAACGGGTTTCAAGGTTGCGCGCAAGAAAAACGAAAGTTCTAGAAAACGCGGCGAATTGTCGTTCTCGCAACGCAATTGACGTGATCAGGCCGTTAACATGCTGTGAGGGTTAGGCGCCGAGCTCGTTCAGTCTTTGAACGGCGGTCGGTGGCATGGGTGGTGGATTGGGATCGCGGCTGGCGGCGACCAGAAATTCGTCGCAGGCCGTCTCGGTCGTTTCAATCAATCTTTTGAGAAATTCATCCTTCGGAAGACCTGCCGGAATTGGCGGCAGAATACGGGCGCGAATGGTTCCGGGATAACGCAGAAACTTTGCGGCGTGGCCAGTAGAGGCCTGCATTGTGCGCAATCGGCAAAACCGGCAGATTGAGCGCTTCGTAAAGATGGACGATGCCATATTTATAGTGCGGTGGAGCACCGGCGCCCGACGCGTTCCTTCTGGATAGATCAGAATCTGGCGGCCTTCCGCAATCGCCTTTTCCGCGCCCTTGGTGATGGAATGCAGTGCCTTGACGCGAGAACCGCGATCGACCGGGATCATCTGCATTTTCGCGATATACCAGCCGAAAAGCGGAATGCGCATCAATTCCCGCTTCAGGATCAGCACGGGATCGTCAAGATAGGGCAGGAAAGCATAGGTATCCCGGGCAGACTGGTGCTTTGGCGCACAGATATAAGCGCCCTCAGGAATGTTCTCCAATCCTTCAACCACATAGTCGGTGCCGACAATATACTTCTGGAGCCAGAGATTGACCCGTGCCCACAGCTTCGGCACAATCCAAGCCTTCTTGCGGGGCAGAAGAAAATAGAAAGGCGTATAGACGATCATCTGAACCAGTGTGCAGATATAAAACGCCGCATTGAACAAGATTGAGCGCAGATAGAGAAGCATCAGTCGGTGGAGACCCCGGCTAAAAGCATTTTCGTTCCCGACTTCCGGTAAACGATCACGCACGAATTCTGGACTTTCTGCAGAAAGTGACGGCATCGATATATCAGGAAGAACGGCCATTTCCATCAGGAAATCGTAATCCGGCAGCAAGATCAATTCTCGGTCGTCACACCCTGATTGGTCTGCGTTCCGAACAGTTCGGTCGTACCCACACGGACAGCGGCGCCAAGATATTTCACATATTCGATGAAGAGCACGCGCAATGTGTCGCCTTCGGAAACCCAGCTATGTTCGCGGCGGTCCCCGTTCACGACCGGATAGGGAATGAATTCCACATCCTTCATGCGGTAGGACATTTCCAGCGTGCTACGCGGAATATGGTAGTTGTTGGTGACCGGGATCACGCGGCGATAGTTGTTGGTACGAATCCAGCGTTCGCTTTCGGTCGCGTTGCCAATGGTGTTGAGCGCCGACCGGTCGAGATCGACACAGCAATCGAAGAGACTCTGGTCGGCATGGGTTGCACGCTGCAGTGCCTTTTCATTGGTCGCCGGATGAACACCACTGATCAGAAGCCGCTTTCCTCGCTTGTCCTTCAGAAGATCAACCGCAGCCTGAATTCTCGACTGGCCACCGGTGAGAACGATGATGGCATCGGCAGGCTCATCGATAGCCGGCGGCTGCATGCTGGTGACCTTTTCACCGAACGCGACGAAGCCGACGAGAAACGCCAGAAGAATAACAAACAGAACGATGGAAACGGGCTGGAGACGTCTGAACATGCGCATTATGACAGACCATAGGAAATTGCCGGAGACAAGTGCAAGAGATTGCAGGTGAGCGCCATTCCGGCTGCGGCGCCAGACCACATCTCCTGAAGAAAACCCGTTTGCTGTCTGCCTCTGTGCCACTGCATCGTCACTCGACCGGTGCCCGCCCGATAGCGCTTGCGGGATTCGCGTACCATCTCTTCTTCCATCATAGCCAGCATTGCGGCGAGAAGTCGGAGAAGCAGACGAAAATCTTGTCTTGAAAGCGCCTGTATCGGAAAAGGTCTTCATTCGGAGCGCACTCCCGGACCGTCCATGGTTGCAAGCTGGCGGATCACCGTCAGGCGGCTGGTCAGCATGGTCAGGAAACTGACCAGAATAATGATGACGGCAGCGCCGATATAGCCATCGCGCCCGATGGCGAAATTACCGAACATGGCGGCAGCCTGATCACCTTCAGGTGTCGCCATATGGCTCGACGCCCACCAGGAAAACATCAGGAAGACCAGCATTGCCGCCGCTCCACCGCACAGTGCGCCTTTCAGTGCTGTGCGGAAGAAGTGCCATTCAAACTCGCGCGCAACAAATTTCGATTCCGCGCCGATGAAATGCAGAACCTCGATAATATGGCCGTTGCCGGACATCGCACCGCGCGTGGCAAAGATAACGGTTAGAACGGTCGCAGCGATCACAAGCGAGAGAACGCCTGTGCCGACGAACACCGTCGTATGCGCCATGGAGACGAGACGGTCGACCCATGTGCGGTGATCATCGAAGGTCGCAGCCGGAATGGCGCGGGTGATTTCAGTCCGCATGGTTTCGAAATCAGGCGGGGCATTTTCATCGATCGTAACGACGACAAGACGCGGCACGGGCAATTCATCGATGTTAAGGCCACTGCCGAGCCATGGTTCGAGCAACCGGGCGGTCGCATCCTTGTCGATGATGCTGGTGCCTTTCACACCGGCAAAACCACGCGCGATTTCGCTGGCCTGAGCCAGCGCCTTTTCCATATCCTGCCCGTCGACAGGCCGGATCTGGATCGTGGCTTCGCGAGCTATCTGGCTCTGCCGTGCAGCGGCCGAGGTGCGAACGAGCGTCACGCCGCCCATCGTCAGGCATGCCAGAAAGGTCATGATCGCGATCACGATGACAAGTGCAGTTCCCGTTACGCTACCATCAGGCACGATGGGACTCGGTCCCTGACGCTTCCGGCGTTTGCCGATACGAACGAGCAGCATGTCCTTGAGGTCTTCGAAACGGACCCGGATGTCATCAATGTACGTCGCCGGGCGTTCTTTGCATCAATCATAGATGTCGAGCCGCCCATGTTCGAGGATCATGCGTCGCGCATCCACCTGCTCCATCAGGGAAAGGTCGTGGGTCGCGATAATCACAGCTGTGCCCGAACGGTTCAGCTCGGTGAAAAGGCGCAGCAGACGCTTCGCAAGCGGCGGATCGACATTGCCGGTCGGTTCGTCGGCCAGAAGAAGTTCCGGCTGATCAATGAGCGCGCGCGCAATCGCTGCGCGCTGCTTCTCACCGCCTGAAAGAACCGGCGGCAGCACATTCATGCGGTCGCCGAGCCCGACCCAGTGCAGAAGTTCCTCCACCTCATGACGATAGGTTGCCTCTTCCTTTCCGCGCACGCGCAGTGGAAGCGCCACATTCTCATAGGTGGTCATATGGTCGAGCAGGCGGAAATCACGGAACACGATGCCGATACGACGGCGCAGAAGCGGAATTTCCGCATGATTGAGCCGTGCAACATCCTTGCCGAAAATATTGATAAGACCGCGCGTCGGCTTCAGGGCCATGAAAAGAAGTCGCATGAGCGACGTCTTTCCTGCCCCGGAAGGGCCGGTTAAAAACTGGAATGAACGCGGCGGAATATGGAAACTGACATCGCGCAGGATCTCAGGACCCATTCCATATCGCAGGCCGACATTCTCGAAACGTATCACCGAGCTGTTTCTCTTCAATTGTCCGCACGCTGAACGACGCACGGATGACATCGATATCAGATCGACCTTTATCCTCTATGGTTAATGTTGCGTTAATTCCGCTCGAACAAGCCTAAAAAAGTGCGTGACCGAGGCTGCGGCCATGAAGCATTAACCATTATGAGCCAGTGTGTGGCACCGGTCGAAGGGGCGAAAAACGCAAAGGAAGATGACGGCATGATGGCGAAACAACCATCGACAGCGCAGATGTCGCGCGCGCCTTCGTGCGAAAACCATCGCGCGACACGGTTTGCTTCCGATGCCGGACTGATTGAAGACGCCGAATTCGAAACCATCGTTCCGGGGTCATCACCCCGGAAATTTCTCTCGTACAGCATTCCGCAGAAGCCGTTCGCCCCACGCAAGCTGGTGTCCGAAACAAGTCTTCCCAGTGGATGGCCGGGATTCGGGTATTGGGTTTTCGTCGCTCTTTGCGCGACAACCGCTTTCTGGATAGCGGGCGGATATACACTGCTTGCCGGCAAATCTCTTTCCGGCGGGCAACCAACCTTGCCGCTCATTTCGGCACTTCAGCTTACTGATCTCAAAACCAGCGTCGGAGTGCATGACAAGGGCAAGGTTCTGAGTGTCGGCGGCCGCATCCGGAACACCACATCCGAAGAACGCGCCACGCCCCCGCTGATCGTCATGATCACCTATAGCGACGGCAGCAAACGCGAACGCCGTCTGGCTCTGGTGAAGCAATGCTGAAACCGGGTGCATATATCGACTTCGAAACGATGCTCCCGGCGCTGCGCGGCACCATCGAGAAAGTCGATGTGCGATTGGCCACCCCGGCCTAGTAACGCCGACCCAAAAACCTAGCTCGGCGCCTCCGGCTACTGCCAGCAGCCGAGATTACGCCCTTTGAGGTTGTGGGCATCGATATCGACCACAAGGCGCGGGTCTTCGCGTAAAAGAACCAGCGTCGTGCGCTGTTTGAGATCGATCTTCTGCCAGCCCGTACATTCGGTTGGCATTGGCGTGCTGTCGATCTTCACCTTTTCCGTCCATGCAGTTGCCGTGCAGCCGGATAGCGCCGCAACAATCGGAACGACCCTAACGGCATTTAGAACAAGCCTTTGTGTTTTCGTCCCACGATGAGTGTTCAAGGCTGACAACTCCAATCTGCCCCGCGAAATCCCTGCCAATCGATCTTGCATTGGCCAGCGTCGCCCGTTCGACATCTGCGCTTATAACGTGCCGCCGCCCTTCTCCGCAATATAGCTGAGCGGGATCGACAGCTTTAAAAAAGCCCAGCCGATCAACTCTTACTATCCATCGAAACCCAATTTAGAAGAGATATAAAAGCAAACACGAATATACGAAGAATAGCTTTTCATTTACTGAAATGACGGGAAAAATCCACAGAGAACAAAAGCCTCCAATCAAGTTAAACATGATTGTCCGAAGAAAAAGACGATTATATGCTTCTTGCTAAATGATTCGCATATGGCATTTTTCACTACACCACCAACCCCGGGGATTTCCATGCTGAACAAATTGTCGGCTGAATTTTTCGGAACATTCTGGCTTGTTTTCGGGGGCTGCGGCAGCGCAATCCTCGCCGCAGCCTTCCCTGAACTGGGCATCGGCTTTCTCGGCGTTGCTCTCGCCTTCGGTTTGACTGTCCTGACCATGGCTTATGCTGTGGGCGGCATTTCCGGCGGCCATTTCAACCCGGCTGTCTCCTTGGGCCTCATGGTGGCTGGTCGACTTCCAGCCAAGGACCTGATCCCTTACTGGGTTGCGCAGGTTCTGGGAGCCATTGCGGCTGCAGCAGTTCTCTTCCTTATCGCCTCGGGCAAGGAAGGCTTCTCCGCCGGTGGCCTCGCTTCCAACGGCTATGGTGAACTTTCACCGGGCGGCTACAGCATGATGGCGGGCCTGCTCATCGAGGTTATCCTGACGGCCTTCTTCCTTATCATCATTCTGGGCTCCACATCGTCGCTGGCTCCAGCTGGTTTTGCTCCGATTGCCATCGGTCTCGGTCTCACCCTGATCCATTTGATTTCGATCCCGGTCACCAATACGTCGGTAAATCCGGCCCGCTCGACCGGCGTTGCTCTCTTCGCCGATACAGCAGCACTCAGCCAGCTCTGGCTGTTCTGGGTTGCGCCGCTCGTCGGCGCGGCTATCGGCGCGATCATCTGGAAAGGCCTGCTCGGCAAGGATTGATCCAGAACGACAACAATGAAAGGCCGGTTTATTCCGGCCTTTCTTGCTTTCAGGACTCTTTTGCAATCGTCTCGAACAGAGCCGCACAAAAAATGGTTCCGATCATGGGAAGGATGCTGTAAGTAACATCTATCTTCTTGTTGTAACGCATTATCCGACGCAAAGCTGCTTCGCACTTTTGCTGGAGGTGCTCCAGATGTTATGAGCAATGTCCCCTCTACCGATGCTTCTTCTGCGGATCGTTACGCAGCTTTCCGGCACTCTGCCTTCAAAAATACTGGGGCGCCCGTTTCCTGAGCGCATTTGCGGTGCAAATCGTGAGTGTGTCAGTGGGCTGGCAGATTTATGACCTCACCCGCGACGCCTTCAATCTGGGCATGGTCGGACTGGTGCAATTTCTACCGGCCCTGTTGCTGGTTCTGGTAACCGGTGCCGCTGCCGACCGCTTCGGCAGGCGCTTTATCATGGGTCTGTCACTCATTCTGGAAAGCGTGGTGACGGCGTTGCTGCTCAGTCTGACGCTCGCCGGTCTGTTCGAGCCCCTGACGGTCTTTGCCGCACTGACACTTTTGGCGTCGCACGCGCGTTTCTTGGCCCGTCTTCCGCATCGCTCGTCGTTAATCTCGTGCCGACAGAGGATTTCGCCAACGCCGTTTCGTGGAATTCATCTGCATGGCAGGTGGCAACAATCGTGGGACCTGTCGCAGGTGGTCTGCTCTATGGCATTTCGCCGGTTGCAGCCTATTCCGTCGCCACGCTGTTCCTGCTGATCGGCTCCGTCCTGATCTTTTCCATTCCAAAGCCCAAACAGCACACGCTTGCCGAACAGCGCTCACTGACAAGCATGCTCGCTGGCTTCCGCTACATCTGGAAGGAAAAGATCGTCCTTGGCGCCATCTCGCTCGACCTCTTTGCCGTTCTCCTTGGCGGAACGGTGGCGCTGCTGCCGATTTACGCACGCGACATCCTCGATCTCGGTCCGTGGGGGCTCGGCCTGCTGCGATCCGCTCCCGGTATCGGCGCTGTTCTGACCGCCGTCTGGCTTGCCGGACACCCGATCCGCGACCATGCAGGTCGCGTGATGTTCGTCTTCGTCGGCCTGTTCGGTCTGTTCAATATTATCTTCGGGGTCTCGACCCTGACATGGCTGTCGGTCATTGCTCTGGCACTTGCAGGTGCCGCTGACATGATCAGCGTCTATATCCGTGAAACGCTTATGCAGCTCTGGACGCCCGATCACGTGCGCGGTCGTGTCAATGCCGTCAACATGGTCTTTGTCGGTGCATCGAACGAACTGGGCGAGTTTCGCGCCGGCCTGATGGCTGCGGCCATCGGCGCTGTTCCCGCTGTCGTCATCGGTGGATTGGGATCAATCGCCGTTGCTGTTGCCCGGGCGGCAATGTTCCCGCAATTGCGCAAGGCCCGTCACCTGCAGGGACGGACTTGATCTCTCAAATCAGAGATGATCAGGAGGCGGACGTGCTACGATTCGCCTCGTCCATGCGATCCTGAATGGCATTCCGGTCATCCTGCTGGATGCCAACGAGTTCGGCCACGCGCCACATTACGTCGGCCTCGACTTCGCTCACCTTGCCGTCAGCGTAGACCATTTCCCACATCAGTCCGATAAGGTCTAGGCGAGCCTGATAATCGAGCTGCCGCTTCAGAACCGAAGTGAAATCCGAAAGGTCAATCGCTTCCTGATCGGCTTTTTCCGCTGCCCGGATGAGTTGTTTCAGACTGTCGCCTTTAAGGCCATATTTCTGTGACAGCATCGAAGAAAGCTTCTTACGCTCGCTTTCCCGCGTTTCGCCGTCGGCATCCATGATGTGATAAAGCAAAGCGGCGGCGGCCAGTCGTGGATCATCATTGGAAAATTTTTCGCTCCGGTCACGAAAACCGTTGGCGGGAAGCTCTTTTAAAAAATCCAGAAGACGATCGAACATTCACCCTCGCTGCCATGTTTGCAACTTGTCAGCCGTTACGGCGATTCCGGCATCTTTGTTAGCAACATCGAAGGTAACGAGCTGAATGCGCCACGCAAGACGGTAAACGGTCTTGCGCAACCGTTTACCGTCCAAGAGATGGGCTGCGTTGTTTTTCGGCAACGATTTCTCGGAAGCCTGATCAGAAAAGCCTCAATCCGCTCTGGGCTTTTTGCGAAGGCTTGTTTTCGTCGACACCCGGATCGTCCACCACCAGATGCGCGCGACGCGGCTCGTCCTCCATATCGTCATCAGTCGCGACCACATTTGGGACAGGCGGCTTCACCTCCTCGACCTTTTTATCGAAGGGGCTGGCGATACCTTGACCGGCTCGGCGGCAGGCACGATGACTTCAGCTTCCTCAACATCGCGAACAGGCAACTTTCTCTCCACGACGGCTGATGCATCCACTACGCCAGCCTTGTCTTTCGGCTCTGCAAGAACCAGCGGATTGCCCGGCTTTGCTTCCACCGGGCCTTTGATTTCAGGTTTTTCCGCTTCAATGGCTGGAGCAAGTTCCACGACGGGAACCTTCCACTCGAAGCTGTTGAGGCGTCCCGTAACCGGCGATACAGGCGACCATTGTTCTGAAACATAACCGTCGGCAGTCCATGCAGGATCACGCGGCGCCTTGACGGCCCGCGCCAGCCATTCACGAACCTTGCCCTGATCACCCGTTTCAGCTTCTTCAATATCGGCCAGCAACAGATAGGCGCTTTCGCGCGGCGAAGCGCGCAGAACCTGCTCGGCATTGTCGCGGGCAAGGCGATAATCACCCGCCTCATAGGCAGCGCGTGCCAGAGCAAGACTGCCCTCGGCATTGTTGGAACGCAACGAGACGAGATGCCTTGCGCGCTTCAAACGGTCCTGAGGCGTATCACCTGACCGGGCGTAGACATAGGTCGAAGCAATGTCAGGATGTGGAAACCGTTTCCATGCCGCTTCCAGAATTTTCGAACCTTTTCGTATATCGCCATCGGAAAAAAGCGCACGCGCGGCAACCACGGCAGCTGGCACCAGATCGGATGCCAGCTTGTTCGCCTCCAGCGCCAGCGCTTTTGCCTGCACATGATCAACATCGGCGACTGCCATCGCCTTGGCGATCAAAAGTGCGGCGCGTTCTTTCTTCACCACATCCTTGCTATGGGCGAGTGCCTGTTTGCGTGCATCGACGAGCTTCAGCGCCGCATCCCAGTCGCCCTCGGCACAAAGCTGGCCCATCATGGCTGACGAGGCCCATTCAAGCTGCGGCGCTTGGCTCGCGGCTTCGGCGGCATAATGGCGGGCGGCATCGAGAGCGCCAACGCGCTGGGCTTCGATATAGAGGCCACGCAAGCCGAGCAGGCGCGTCTCGGGATCATCCACCATCGCCTCAAAACCTTTGCGGGCATCTTCCGTGCGCCCTTCCAGCATAGCGGTCTGTGCTTCGAGAAGCTTTATCAGCGGCTCCTGATCGGAACTCAGCAATTTGCCGGCCTGCTTGGTCATGCGGCGCGCTGCTTCCGCATCGCCGGCCCCGGCTGCAATCAATCCGGTTGAAAGCGACTGATAACCGCGATCACGCTTGCGCGCACGAAAATGCCTGCGCAGCGTGTAAGGTGACTGGATAATGCTCTTGACCAGCCACCACAGGATCAGGATGGCCGCGACGATGGCAACGATCCCCGCAACAGCGGTTATCAGCGGCACATTGTAATGATTGCCCGCAAAAGTGACATCAAGTTCACCCGGACGGTCCGCAAGCCGGGCAAAGCCGAAACCAAGCGCGGCAACGACGACGAAATAGAACAGGACACGCAGCATCGGCCCGCCTCCTACTGACCGGAAGAGGCCGGAGCCTCGCCAGTTTCACCCGTAGACGACTTGGGTTTCAAGCTGTCGGCAACGAGGCGCTGCACAAGCGCATCAGCGTCACGCCGCGCCCGAATCTGATCAGCGAATTCCTGCGAGGTAGCCTTGGCATCAGCAGGCAACTGTTCCCATTCGCTGAGAGCACGCTCCAGATCACCCGCCTGCAGGGCGGCCTCCATTCGGGCCGTGATCGGTCCGACACCAGTGCCGGTGACATTGCCCGCAACCGGGCGCACGCTTACCAGTCCTCTGGCGCTGGCGACAAGCTGATCCCAAATTCCGGCATCGGCAGGCAGCTTGTTTTCCGTCGCGACGATCCGGTTCGCAACAGCACCGAACCACGCATTCAGGTCGGCAACGGTCGGAACGCCCTTGTCGGCATGGGCGCGCAGCTGTTCGATGGATGCCTCGTCCGGTGCAACCGAAGCGTAAGTGTCCAGTTCCGCCTTGAAAGAACCACCACGATCAATCGCCGTTTTCAGCGCATTGGCCGCTATAAGCGCCGTCGCATCGGGCTGGCGTGAAGCACGGGTGACCTTCTCCTGCAAGGAGGTCAGTTTCGATTCGAGCGATGAAATCGTGCCGCTGTTTCCCGAAACTCCGGCTGTCGCCTCATCCGCCCGGCTCTGGGTCGCTGAAAGCTTGCTTTCCAGCGCGTCCAACCGCTCGGTCAGAGCAGTGGTATCGACCGCCGTGTCCCGCTCAGCCTCCCTCGGCAAGGCGGCAAATTGCTGCTGAAGATCGGTGAAGGAACCTGCCACCGCCTCTGCCTTGATCTCGGCTGCCTGAACATTCTTTTCCAGAGCCGCAAGCTGCGCGCGGCTTGTATCGTCAAGCGGCGCCGGTGTCGGATTGGTCCGCAAATCGGCGATCTGCTGTTCCATATGCGCAAGCTGTTCCGCTGTCACTCGCGCCCGGAGAGGGAATAACATTGCCCCATTGCAGAGCCAGCAAACCGCCAAGCCCGATTACACCACCAGCAATACCGGCCAGAAGATGCGACGCGCCCGCACCGCTCTTTTGCGCAGTCTGCTGGGTTTCCGGTTTCACGCCCGAGGTAAAAGGTGGTTTGGTATAAGTCGAACTTTCCGGCGTTTCCGTCTTCACGGTCTTTTCGGCAGCCGTCGCTTCGGGTTTGGGTGATGCAGGCTTCGGGGTTTCCGGTTTTGGGTTTTCAGATTTTGAGAAATTTCCCACCGGCTCCGCATCTGGCGTCGCCTTCGCCGGTTCGTCAACCCGCTTCACATCCGATGGATCAAGATTGATCGTCACAGGATTACGGGCTGATTTGGAGTGTCGCGGAGTGCCGGGTTTCGCCATGGATCCTCTCGTAGATGCCGATTGGTTGCCTCAAACTCTAACAGATAAAATCGCCAGATGAAGGAAGGTTGCGCCGAAATGAGTCAAAGTTTGGCAAACAGCCGGAAAAGTCCGCCTTCATCCGGGTGGTCTGCAACAAGGGCATTTACCCGCCAGAGCGGCGGCAACCGGTCGGCCACACGGGCAGAAATGCACAAAAACCGCGTTTTTCTCGTCAAAAGGCAGCGCGATTTCATGCATCGCTTCGACAAAGCGCGTCGCGGCAACGCCTGAATAAAGCATGACCGCGACAAAAGGCGCGCCATGAAGCACGTCCAGAAGTGCTGACGCAGAATAAGGAATTGTCTCCGTGTCATAGACATCGGCGACGTGCATATCGAGCCTAGCGGCCCGCATCTCGTCTTCGAACACCGGTTGGCGCACCCGTCCGGCGAGATAAAGAACACGGGATTGTTCGGGAAGATCGCGCCGCATCGTCGCTGCAAGACGAACCGCATCACCGCCCCCGTCGATCACATGACCGAACCCGGCCTTCTGCGCTGCCTGCGCTGTTCCCTGCCCCACGGCAAAGAGCGGCAAGCCAAGAAACGGCTTCAGCCGTTCCGTGTCGATATGGTGAAAGGCATTGGCGCTCGTCACGGTCAAAGCAGCAAACGGGCCGTCGGGGAAAGCAAAGGAAAGCGCAACGGTTCGGCTCAGTGGAAGGAGAACCGGCTCATAGCCCCTCGACGCCAGTTTGGCGGCAGTCTCGAGCCAGCCGGCTGTGGCCGCGTCACCAGAACACGACCAAGAGATGCGATTTGTGCTGGCCCCGCCAAATCTACTCCCAGCCCTCGAAGAATTGGGGACCAGCTTTCACGCGCAGATGCTCCGCGGCTTCCGTGCCGATGGCGGCAGCATTCGATGCCGGACCTTCCGTCCTTATCTCGTGCGCTTCAGACCCGTCCGGCTTCAAAATCATGCCGTGGAAGGAAACCGTATCGCCGTTCACGGTTGCAAGACCGGCAATCGGCGTGCGGCAGGAACCGTCAAGGGCAGCTAGAAATGCCCGTTCGCAGGCAAGTGCAATACCGGTCTCGCGATGCGCAAGGGGCGCCAGCAGCGTATCGATACGCGTATCGCCGATACGGGTCTCGATGCCGATGGCACCTTGTCCCGGCGCTGGCGGGAAGCTTTCCGGATCGGCCAAGTCGGTAATGACATCGCCTAGCCCCAGACGCCGCAACCCCGCACAGGCGAGAAACGTCCCGTCGACTTCTCCGGCTTCCAGTTTGCGAAGGCGAGTATCGACATTGCCGCGGAAAATCACCACTTGAATGTCGGGACGAAGACGGAGGATCAAAGCCTGACGACGCAATGATGACGATCCAACAGTTGCACCCTGCGGCAAATCAAGGAGGCGGGAAGCCGTACGACCGATAAAGGCATCGCGCGGATCTTCGCGCTCAAGGAAAACAGAAAGATGCAGACCATCGGGCAGAACCGTCGGCATATCCTTGGTCGAATGGACTGCGAGATCGATTCGACCATCCGTCAGCGCCTGCTCGATCTCTTCGGTAAAAAGCCCCTTGCCGCCGATCTCGGAAAGCGCGCGATCCTGAATGCGGTCACCCGCCGTCGACATGGGAATGATTTCAATAGCTTCTTCCGGCAGACCATGTGCCTCCATAAGGCGACGACGCGTCTCGTAAGCCCTGGGCGAGAGCAAGCTTGCTGCCCCGCGTGCCTATCTTCAACGTGCCATTCTTTAAGGATGCTGTTTGCATATTGCGCTGTCCATGGTACCGGATTTTTTTTTCAATGAATTATGAGACAGGCAGGGTCTAACCGCAAATGCGCATTCTTGGAATAGAAACAAGTTGCGACGAAACAGCCGCCGCAATCGTCGAACGTGACGATCAAGGCGAAGGACGGATTCTGTCCAATGTGGTTTTGAGCCAGATCGCCGAGCACGAACCCTATGGCGGTGTGGTGCCGGAAATTGCCGCACGCGCCCATGTCGAAGCGCTGGACCGGCTGGTTGCGCGCGCGCTCGAAGATGCCGACATGAAGCTTGCCGACGTCGATGCGGTGGCCGCCACGGCAGGACCGGGGCTGATCGGCGGACTGATCGTCGGGCTTATGACCGCCAAGGCACTGGCCATGGCGGCACAGAAGCCGTTTTATGCCGTCAACCATCTGGAAGGCCACGCATTGACAGCGCGTCTGACCGACGGCCTGCCGTTTCCTTATCTGCTGCTGCTCGTTTCCGGCGGTCATACGCAGATGGTGCTGATACGCGGTATTGGCGACTACGAACGCCTCGGCACCACTATTGACGACGCGCTGGGCGAAGCCTTCGACAAGACGGCAAAGCTTTTGGGTCTACCTTACCCGGGCGGTCCGGCAGTCGAACGTATGGCGCTTCAGGGCAATCCGAAGCGATTCGCCCTGCCACGACCACTGAAGGGCGAAGCACGGCTCGATTTTTCCTTTTCCGGTCTCAAGACGGCAGTGCGCCAGACGGCAACAGAACTGGTTCCATTGTCGGATCAGGACGTGGCCGATATTTGCGCCTCTTTCCGGGCTGCAGTCGCCGACACGCTGTCCGACCGGGTGGGCCGGTCACTTGAACGTTTCAGAAACGAATTTCCCGATTGCGAAACACCGGCGCTTGTCGTTGCGGGCGGGGTCGCGGCCAACAAGACCTTGCGCGCCGCGCTCGAAACTCTTTGCGCCCGGCACGGTTTCAGCTTCATCGCTCCGCCACTCGATCTGTGCACCGACAATGCTGCAATGATTGCCCGGGCCGGTGCCGAACGGGCCGCAACGGAAGCTCCTGATTCGCTCAATCTTGCACCGCGCTCGCGCTGGCCGCTTGACGAGAAGTCGGCTCCGCTGATCGGAACCGGACGACGTGGAGCCAAGGCATGAGCGAAAAGACTAGCAAGATTGCTATTCTGGGAGGCGGCGCACGGGGCACGGCCCTTGCGGCCATGGCATGCAGCAGCGGCCATGATACATGGCTATATGCCCGCGACGAGGCGATGGTCGAAGCCATCAACCGGACACACCGCAATCCGCGCTATCTGAACGAGATCGAACTTCCCGGCGCTATAAATGCAAGCACGGACGTGGCTGCTGTCGCCGAACATGCGGATGCCGTTCTGGCCGTCATTCCCGCGCAGGCCATGCGCGCCGGGCTTTCGCAGTTGAGCAGTCTTATTCCGCAAACCGCACCCGTCGTGCTCTGCGCGAAAGGGATCGAACGCAGCACCGGACGGCTGATGTCGGAAATCGTAGCCGAAGTTCTGCCGAACCATCGGATCGCAGCATTATCCGGTCCGAGTTTTGCAACAGACGTCGCCAGAGGGCTTCCGACCGCTGTGACGGTTGCCTGCGAGGAAGCAGCAATTGCCGATCGGCTCGCAGCACTTCTGTCCGGGCCAGCCTTCCGATGCTATTCGACAACCGATCTCAAAGGGGTCGAAATCGGCGGTGCTTTGAAAAATGTCCTCGCTATTGCTGCCGGTGCTGCCGTCGGGCGCGGGTTCGGCGCAAGCGCGCAGGCCGCTCTCGTCACGCGCGGGTTTGCGGAACTCCGCCGTATCGGTCAGGCCATGGGTGCCAGACCCGAAACCATCATGGGGCTTTCCGGCCTTGGCGATCTGATGCTGACCTGCTCTTCGTCGCAGTCACGCAATTACTCCTACGGGCTGGCACTCGGACGGGGCGAAGACCTGACCAATCGGCCGCTTGCCGAAGGCGTGGCGACCGCACCGATTGCCGCCGAACTATGCCGCAAACATGCTATCTCCGCACCCATCATCGATGCGACGGGTGCGCTGCTTGACGGCACCATCACCATTGACGAAGCCGTGACGGCTCTGCTCAACCGACCACTCAAGACCGAGGACTAGAGCGTGATCCCGAAAGTGGGAACCGGTTTTCGGACAAGATCATGCTCGAACGGAAAGGATAATTGACAATGCTTTTTGCTCTTCTGTGCAACGACAAGCCGGACCATCTGCAAGTGCGCCTCGATACGCGCCCTGCACATCTCGACTATCTCAAGGGTCTTGGTGACGGGTTGAAGTTCGCAGGCCCATTCCTCGGTGAAGACGGCAAGCCAAACGGCAGTCTGGTCGTTGTCGAAGCTGCCGACAAGGCCGCAGCAGAAAAGATCGCTGCCAACGATCCTTACGCACTGGCAGGCCTGTTTCAGAACGTAACCGTGCGTCCGTGGAATTGGGCGATCAACAATCCCGCCAACGCTTGAGGCTCATGACTGATGGCTTACTGGCTGTTCAAATCCGAACCGTTCAAATGGTCATGGGAAATGCAGAAAGCCCGTGGCGAAAAAAAAGGCGACAATGGGATGGTGTGCGCAATTATCTGGCGCGTAACAACATGCGCGCCATGAAACTGGGTGACAAGGGCTTCTTCTATCATTCCAATGAAGGGCTGGAAGTCGTCGGCATCGTCGAGGTCTGTGCCCCGGCGCATCATGACAGCACGACGGACGATCCGCGCTGGGAATGCGTGGATATCAGAGCTGTGCGCGACATGCCGAAGCCGGTAACGCTGAAAGATGTGAAAGCCAATCCGAAGCTAGAGAAGATGGCGCTCGTCACCTCGATGCGTCTTTCGGTGCAGCCAGTGACGGAAGATGAATGGATCGAAGTCTGCCGCATGGGCGGACTGGACGCAAAGAGCGCTTTGGCATGAGCATGTCAGCATCCCCAAACCGGTTCCCCCTTTAGGGGAGACATGCTCTGATGCTCGATCCGGCACATAAAAGCGCGCGTGATTTCATTCTGGCCAATACCAGCCTGCAAGCGCCGCCGCACGTGCCGGAAATTCGTCTGCATCTGGCCGATGAAGCGCACGACCTCTGGCACAAGACCGAGGAAGAGCTTGCTACAATCGGCCTGCCACCGCCCTTCTGGGCTTTCGCCCGGGCTGGTGGTCAGGGTGTGGCCCGCTATATACTGGATCATCCCGAAACAGTGAAAAACAAGACGGTACTCGATTTCGCATCCGGTTCCGGCCTTGTCGCCATTGCCGCCATGCAGGCAGGCGCATCAAGCGTGCTGGCGTCGGACATCGACCCCTTCGCGCTTCCCGCCATCGCGATCAATGCATCAGCCAATGGTGTGTCGGTTGCTCCCTCTCTGGATGATCTCATCGGCAATGACGATGGTTGGGATGTGATCCCGGCAGGCGATGTCTTTTATGAAAAGCCGCTCGCCGAGCGGCTTATTCCCCGGTTTTCAAAACTTGCCGAACGTGCCCCCCCCGTATTGTCGTCGGCGATCCGGGACGCGCCTATCTACCGAAAGACCGGCTGCAGCAACTTGCCGTCTATACCGTGCCTGTCACCCGCGCCCTTGAAGACGCTGAAGTGAAGCGAACGACCGTCTGGGCGTTTATTTAAGCAAATTTCTTCGCACCCGCCACACACACGACGACCACCGCCGCCGTCGCGACCATACCCATGCTGACGGGTTCCCCGCAATACCGGCAGCCAGCATAAGGCCAAAGAAGGGCTGGAGAAGCTGTAACTGACCGACAGTGGCGGCACCGCCCTGCGCAAGGCCGCGATACCAGAAGAAGAAGCCGATCAGCATCGAAAACAGCGAGACATAGCCGAGGCTTATCCGGGCTGGCGTGCCGATGCCCGCCCATGTCTCCGGACGCGTCACGACACTTAGCGGCAGCATGACCGGCAGCGAGAACACCAGCGCCCAGCAGATAACCTGCCAGCCGCCGAGCCTGCGCGAAAGCTGCGCGCCTTCGGCATAGCCCAGACCGCAGACGATAACGGCAGCGAGCATCAACACGTCACCCAGAAGCGTGGACTGGCTTCCCTGCCCATAGGCATAGGAAGCGACAATGAGGCTTCCGACCACTGAAAACAGCCAGAACATCGGGCGCGGATGCTCACCACCGCGCAGGACAGCGAAGATTGCCGTGGCGAGCGGCAGCAGTCCGATAAAGACAATCGCATGGGCGGATGTCATGTGCTGAAGGGCAAGCCCCGTCAGAAGCGGGAAACCGACGACCACGCCAAGCGCCACCACAATCAACGAGATGGCGTCGTTACGCCGGGGAAAAGGTTCCCGAAACGCCAGCAGAAGCGCCATGCCAAGCAGTCCCGCGATAGACGCTCGCGCCATTGTCAGAAACGTCGGATCGATATCGATCACCGCCAGCCGCGTTGCCGGCAGCGAGCCGGAAAAAATCAATACGCCCAAAACCCGTTGACCCATCCGGCGGTCTTATTCCCAACATTCTCACGCATAGTGTCTTTTCGACTTTCTCTAAAATCGTATAAGGATTCGTGAGACAATGCCGCGGAACTGCCCGAATAATCAGAGACAGTTTCGGGACAATTCTGGCAAACTGTACTGGTACAAGGGATAGTACAGATGATTTCGACGGGCCTTCTGCGCAGCCTCGAAGCTGTGGAAGCTGCTTACGCAAGCGGAGAAATCGAGCGTGGCGATGAAAACGCCACCGCCGACAGGACCCCACTCGTTGAAAAGGTGATGGGCATTATTCGCGGACGCATTACGGCGATGAGCCTCGCGCCGGGTGCACGACTACCTTCCATCCGTCGCCTCGCAGAAGCGATGAATGTCTCGAAATCCACTATCGTCGAAGCCTATGACAGGCTGGTGGCGGAAGGCATAATCCAGTCGCGCCGCGGGGCCGGTTTCTATGTTTCTGAGCGCGCTCGCCAGCCATTTTCGCTGGCCACCAACACACAGCACAAGGAACGCCAGATCGATCCTCTCTGGGTCATGCGACAGTCACTTGAGGCAGACGACACCGCACTTAAACCGGGGTGCGGATGGCTACCCGACACGTGGCTTCCACAGGAAGCGATCCGCCGGGCGATGCGCGCGGTTGCTCGCGACGAGGGGAGCAATATTGCCACCTATGGCGAACCGCTCGGTTTCCGCCCCTGCGCCAGCACCTTGCTCACCGACTCGGTGAACAAGGCATCGACGTTTCGAGCGGAGAAATATTGTTGGCCGATTCCGGCACGCAGGCCATCGACCTGATCTGCCGTTATCTGCTGCAACCGGGCGATACGGTTCTGGTCGATGATCCCTGCTACTTCAACTTTCAGGCCGTGCTTCTGACACACCGTGTAAAACTGGTCGGCGTGCCCTATACCCATACCGGCCCGGACCTCGAAGCCTTTGCGAGAGCAGCCAGCGAACACGCGCCGAAACTCTATATATCCAATGCCGGATTGCATAACCCGACCGGCGGTTCGATGACGCCAGCCACGGCCCACCGGCTGCTGAAGCTTGCCGAAGCGCATGGCGTCACGCTGGTCGAAGACAATATCTTCGGCGACTTCCACCCCTCGCCTACCCGCTTCTTGCCGAACTGGACGGGTTCGACCGCGTCCTGCATGTTGGCAGTTTCTCCAAGACACTGTCTGCTGCAGCCCGCGTCGGCTATATCGCCGGACGTCGCGACTGGATCGACGGGCTGACCGACCTGAAGCTCGCCACCAGCTTCGGGGGCAATGTGTTGTCGCAACAGATTGTGCATGCGCTTTTGACCGATGGTGCCTATCGCCGCCACGTCGACAGCCTGCGCGCCAAACTGGCCGATGCGATGACGCTCATCGCCAGCCGCCTGAAGGCAGAGGGCCTCACGCTGTGGACCGAGCCGCAAGGCGGCATGTTTCTATGGGCCGAATTGCCGGCTGGGCTGGACTCCGGCCAGCTTGCGCGGCATGCTCTGGACAAAGGCGTCGTGCTTGCGCCCGGCAATGTCTTCAGCCCGTCACATACAGCCAGCCGTTTCCTGCGCTTCAACGTTGCGCAATCGCTGGAGCCGTACATTTTCGCTGTGCTGCGCGATGCGATGAGAGACGCGCGCACCAAAATCGACAGCTGAAAAACTCCCTCAACATTAGCACTCCCGTATCGAAAACAATTTCAAGCAAAAGAGACACAGTCATCTAGACGGCTGCGGTTATACTCCTGCGACATGTCTTTGGAGGAGACATCGCGCATTTCTTCGTCAGTTCGGTGTCGAAAGACATGCCGTCATGACGATCCAGCGCAGGGAGAACGGAGAGAGCAGGCTGGCGTTATGTTCGCGCCTGCTGGGAGGGAGTAGCATTGAATACGCACCAGTCCGGGGCGGATACGCTTTCGCGTCCCGAAGATGAAAAACTAACTGTCGCCGCCAATCTGGCATATGGTTTTCAGCATGTGCTGACCATGTATGGGGGCATCGTGGCAGTTCCGCTGATCATCGGTCAGGCGGCTGGTCTCAGCTCAACCGAAATCGGCCTCTTGATCACCGCATCGCTTTTTGCCGGTGGCGTTGCGACCGTCTTGCAAACCGTCGGCATACCGTTTTTCGGCTGCCAGCTACCTCTGGTCGGGGCGTCTCTCTTTTTCGGGCGTTGCCACCATGGTGGCCATCGTCACATCGAGCCAGACCGGTGAAGCGGGCTTACAGGTCGTGCTGGGAGCCGTCATTGCGGCAGCCGTCATCGGCCTTATCATCACGCCGATATTCTCACGCATCACGCGTTTCTTTCCGCCGCTCGTCACCGGTATCGTCATCACCACCATCGGCCTGACGCTGATGCCTGTTGCGGCGCGGTGGGCAATGGGCGGAGACAGCAACAGCCCTGAATTCGGCAGCATGGCCAATATCGGTCTTGCAGGCCTCACACTAGTCATCGTGCTCATTCTCAGCAAGATGGGCAATGCCACGATTTCGCGACTTTCGATTCTGCTCGCGATGGTCATCGGAACCTTTATCGCCCGGGCGCTCGGCATGACCGATTTTTCGCGGGTGAGCGAAGGTTCAATGGTGGCGCTGCCGGAAATTTTCCACTTCGGCATGCCGGTATTCAGCCTCGCCGCAACGCTCTCTATGTTCATTGTGATCATGGTCACGCTCGTCGAGACTTCCGCCGATATTCTGGCGGTCGGTGAAATCCTCGGTACGAAAGTGGATTCTCGACGTCTCGCCAATGGTCTACGCGCGGATATGCTTTCAAGTATCCTGTCGCCGGTTGTCGGTTCCTTTACGCAAAGCGCCTTCGCCCAGAATGTCGGCCTTGTCGCAGTGACAGGCGTAAAGAGCCGTTATGTCGTGGCAACTGGTGGCCTGATCCTCATCACGCTCGGCCTCCTGCCGGTGATGGGTCGGGTGATTGCCTGCGTTCCTCCGGCAGTTCTGGGTGGAGCGGGTATCGTCCTGTTCGGCACGGTGGCTGCAAGCGGCATCCGCACACTCGCCAAAGTGGACTACGAGAACAATATCAATCTCATCATCGTGGCGACCTCGATCGGCTTCGGTATGATCCCGATCGCCGCACCCCAGTTCTATCATAACTTTCCGACACGGGTTTGAAACCATCTTCCACTCCGGCATCAGCTCGGCAGCGTTGATGGCCATTGCGCTCAACCTGATGTTCAATGAAATCAAATTGGGCAACAGCAACCAGATGTCAGTCTTCGCGGAAGGTACGGAACGCATCATCCGCCATCACAACATCTCGGAGCTGCATGACGGAGATTATTTCCTGAACGGCAAGCTCTACGATGCCAAAGGCAATGAAGTCAGGGTCGTTGCTGCTGCCGCACACTGAGACGATTATCTCAGGACACGGATCATGGTTCGGTCCGTCAGATGAGGCAGGAGGCGCGCCATGTCGGCGCGCCTCAATGCTATGCAGCCTTCTGTGGGCGTATAGCCGGGTCTGGCAAGGTGAAAGAAGATTGCACTGCCGCATCCGCGACGGCGCGGCGCAATATTCCAGTCCATGACAATGCAGACATCATAAAGATCATCACGCCGCCACATATCCTCGTGACTTGCCGCATAAGGCAGCCTTACCGGGCGGTTGTAATTGGCGTCAGACGATGCATCACACCAGCCATCCAGACGGCGGACACGCCCGAGCGGTAACCGCGATGACGGCAGCACACCCTTGTCGCCGCGGCGGTATCCATAGAGCAGCCGCATGGTCGCCAGAGGCGTTGCTCCGTCACCTTCGCGCTTGAAAGCGCTGATTCCCCCTTGCCAAGAGCGCATTCCAGCACCAGATTGCCGGCAACAAGCAAGCCGCGAGTCTTGTGGCCCGGTTTGGCCCGCACATCGATAATGCCAATTCCTCGGCTAATTTCGTATCTGGCCAAGCCCCCGCCTCCGTGTCATGCATGTTTCAAACCGTTGTCGGCGAGAGCAAAAATCTCTTTCGCGTTTCGCCGCTTCAACTTGTCTCCATTAAATGTCATAAAACACCAAGAGCCATTTAAATCAAAGAGTAACGAGGACAGGCATGACAGGCCGTACGATACTGATTGTGGACGATGACGAAGATCTCCGTTCTATCCTCGTCGAACAGCTGGAGCTGTGCGAAGAATTCCAGATTTTGCAGGAAGACAATGCCACCAAGGGCATCCAGACTGCACGAAACGGCATTGTAGACCTCCTGATCATGGATGTCGGCCTGCCGGATATGGATGGACGTGAGGCCGTAAAATTGCTGCGCAAGGGCGGTTTCAAGGCGCCGATCATCATGCTCACCGGCCACGATACGGAATCGGATACGATTCTTGGCCTCGAATCGGGCGCCAATGATTACGTCACCAAGCCGTTCAAATTCGCGGTGCTTCTGGCGCGCGTGCGTGCACAGCTGCGCCAGCACGAGCAGAGTGAGGACGCGACCTTCATCGTCGGCCCTTATACGTTCAAGCCCGGCCAGAAACTCCTCATCGACGAGAAGGGCAGCAAGATCCGCCTCACCGAAAAGGAAGCGGCGATCATCAAGTATCTCTATCGCGCCGGCGACAAGGTTATCGGCCGCGATGTGCTTCTTGAAGAAGTATGGGGTTATAATTCAGGTGTGACCACGCATACGCTGGAAACCCACGTCTATCGTCTGCGCCAGAAAATCGAAAAAGATCCGTCCAATGCGGCGCTTCTGGTCACAGAAAGCGGGGGATACAAGCTTGTCCCATGATGGACAGCGCCCGATGCAGGTGTATTGACGACCCATGGCGCTTGATGACGATATTCGCATTCTCGGCACGGTAGGCCTGTTCGAGTCTTTTACGCCCGAACAGTTGCGGTTGCTTGCCTTCGGTGCGGAACGTCTCGTTCTCAGGGCCGGGCGTGAGCTTTTCCGTGAAGGGCAAAGTGCCGACTGCGCCTATATCGTCGTATCGGGCAATATCACCCTGTTTCATGAACAAGACGAAGGGCGGATTGCGATCCGCCCCGTCGGCCCCCGCGCCATGATTGGCGAAATGGCGTTGATCGCGCAGACCTCGCGTCTTACCGGTGCAGTCGCCGAAGCGGAAACCGAGGTTATCCGCATCAGCCGCGCAATCTTCCGCCGCATTCTGGAAGAATATCCCGAAGTGGCGGCGGCACTCCATGCGCATGTCAGTCGCAATCTGCTGGAACTGATCGGCGAAATCGAAAAGGTCGCACCCCGCCTGAATAGCGATTGACCCTTTTCAGAGTTCAATCACCCTTTCCATTCCGATGGCATTGAGAAAAGCCTGATCATGGCTCACGATGATCAATGCGCCTTCATAGGCATTGAGAGCGGTTTCCAGTGCCTCGATGGAATCGAGGTCGAGATGATTGGTCGGTTCATCAAGGATCAGAAGTTCGGGAAGCTCTGTTCCACCCAGAACGCAGGCAAGTGCCGCCCGCAATAATTCGCCTCCACTGAGACTGCTGGCAAGCCGTGAAGCCCCCTCGCCGCGAAACGAAAAACGCGCCAGTGCTGCACGAGCATCATTGTCGTTCGACCCCGGATTGAGACGCCGATAGTTTTCGTAAAGGGTCTGACCGCGATCCATCGGCTCATCTGCTGGTCAAACATCACCATGCGCTCCGGGCGCACGACGGTTCCGGCCAAAGGTTGAAGCCCCCGTAATCAGCCGCAACAGGCTGGTCTTGCCTGCGCCATTCGGCCCTGCGACAACCACACGCTCGGCTCCCACGATCTTCAATGACAGGTCGCGGATCACCGGGTAGTCGGCTTGCGGCCCGCCCGAGACATTTCGCATATCGAGCATGACGCGACCGGAAGGCGGAACCGCACCAGCCACATTGAAATGCATCGGCCTTACTCGCTCGACTTTTGCTTGCGCCTCCTGCAACTGCTCGTTGGCCCGGCTAGACTGGCGTTCCGCCAGTGCATCGCCCCGACCTTTCGATTGCTGCGCACGGTCCTCCCGGGCATCGAGCAGCATTTTGCTCATCCCTGCATCGGCGCGTGATTTGCGACCGCGCGCATCGTTGCGCGCCTGTCTTTCGGCTGCAGCCTGTGCCTTGCGCTCCACCTGCTTGACTTCACGCTGTGCCGTTACGAGATCGCGCACCGCCTTCGCGCGCTCTTCGGTCTTTTTGCGTGATAGAAGTCCCAGTTGCCGCCATAGAGCCGAAGCCCGTCCGGAGATAATTCCGCTATCGCATCCATGGACTGTAGCAGTTCGCGGTCATGGCTGACCACCACGGCTGCACCGCGCCGGGCGGTTAGCAAATCGACCACGGCCAAACGGCCGGCACGATCAAGATTATTGGTCGGCTCGTCCAAGAGAATGAGATCAGGCTTGCGAAATATGAGGGCTGCAAGCGCCGCGCGCGTCTGCTGACCTCCACTCAAGGTCGACAGGGGTGTCTCGGAAGCCATATCAGGCAATCCAAGCCGCTTTAACGCGTCGGTAAAGTGCTGCGGCAGAAGCCAGTCGGCCTCACTAAGATCGCTGTCACTGGCCAAGCCCTGTTCGACACGTGCCAAAATGTCGAAGTCTATGCGCGCATCGAAAAGATCAGCCAGCGTCTCGGAATCATCGCCGCCGACGTTCTGCCGCAAAACACCGATGGTCCCGTTTACGGTCACATTTCCGCTTGTCGGAAGCAGCGCGCCATTCATCACATGCAACAGCGTCGATTTACCCACACCATTGCGCCCGACCAGACCGATGCGGCCCTCGGCTATGCTGAAATTAATGGATTCGAAGAGAGTACGGCCATCAGCCGTAACGCAGGAAACATCCTGAAGTGTAAGAAGAGCAGACATCGCGAACCATGGAAACGTTGAAAACACTGGTCATTTGAAACAGTGCAATCCGATCCATCGTTCTTCTCTCCTCTTCTAAACCGGCTCTTATATAGGCCTTACGATCCGATCAATCCAGATCGAATGTCGCAATGACTGGCACATGGTCCGATGGGCGGTCCCAACCGCGCGCATCGCGAAGGATTTGCAGACCCTGCATATACCCTTCAAGATCGGCAGAACCCCAGACGTGATCCAGCCTGCGGCCACGATCCGATTCGGCCCAATCCTTGGCGCGATAGCTCCACCGGTGAAGATTTTCTGGTCCGCCGGAATAAGCTGTCGCATCAGGTCGCTCCAGCCACCCTTCACACGCAAATCTTCCAGCGTTTCGGTTTCGATCGGCGTATGGCTGACGATCTTGAGCAACTGCTTGTGCGACCAGACGTCGTTTTCGAGCGGAGCAATGTTGAGATCACCAACGAGAACGGAAGAATGTCCGTCTTTCCGGTCGGCGACGATAGCGCGCATTTCTTCCAGAAAAGCCAGCTTATGCGCGAATTTCGGATTGATTACCGGGTCCGGCTCATCACCGCCCGCAGGAACGTAAAAGTTATGAATACGGAGCTTCTTACCGCCCGCCTCGACGACAGCGCTCAAATGGCGGCAATCGCCCATGTCGCAGAAACCGATCTTTTCCACGCCCGTCAGAGGACGCCGCGATATAGTTGCAACGCCGTGGTAGCCCTTCTGACCGCTGATCGCGATGTGTTCATAGCCGAGAGCCCGGAACCCTTTCGACGGAAACAGATTATCGGGGCACTTCGTTTCCTGAAGGCACAGAACATCCGGCTGATAATCGTGCAGAAACTGTTCGACCAGCGGCATACGCAGACGAACGGAATTGATGTTCCGGTAGCAACGGAAAAGGCCATGAAGATAGGACTCGCAGCAACGAAAAAGATGCTGCGAACCTAATCATTTATCCGGCAAATGCAAACGGCTTGCCTATCACAAACTGACGATTACTGACCTTTGCGCTTCATTGCGATGCGCTGATAGTCGATCTTGAACATATCGTCGGTGAAACGCACGCCGCTGCGCACGTTGAAGATCATGACAGTGGTATCAAGCTTCTGGGCATCGGTGATGGTCCACTGCTTCAGCTCGTAGGATTTAGGGTCGAACATCATGGTGATTTTCGAATCGCCAAAGATCGACTTGTCGCCCGGGACCAGCGTGGTCATGTCCGGCTCCTGCTTCACATTCTGAAGACGGCCACCACCCAGATCAATCCGATCTGCCAGCAGAAGCTTCAAGGGCGTCTTCGAAAGCGGATAGAGATCCCGGGTATCAAGCTTGCGATTGTTGATGACCACCGATTCGCCATCCGAAATCACCCGGATTGGAGAATTATTGTAGTTGAAGCGAATCTTGCCCGGACGCTCGATATAGAAAGTGCCGCCCGTCTGTTCGCCCTTCGGGCCGAACTGTACGAACTCGCCGGTCATTGTACGCACCGATGAAAAATGATCGGCGATCTGCTGTGCCGCCGCACCGCCGCCTGCCCCCTGCGCCATCGCGGCGACCGGGGCCAGAACCAGCGACGTCATGCCAAGCCCAAGCGCTCCCATTCCCAGCACGGCGGCAAGGCGACCAGCTTTCGCGAAGGCGGAGAAACGGGAGAACATCATCGACAAACTTTCTCTTTTCATCATTCTGTTTAACTACGCCGCCAGTTGGGCGCGAGTATGGCCATCAGAAATCATCGTCGCCAGTGGGAACCAAAATTTCACGCTTGCCCGCGTGGTTGGCCGGACCGACAATGCCCTCCTCTTCCATGCGTTCGATGATTGAGGCAGCCCGATTATAACCAATACCGAGACGGCGCTGGATGTAGGAAGTCGAAGCCTTCTTGTCACGCAGCACCACGGCCACGGCCTGATCGTAAGGATCGTCGGAATCCTCCAGATTGCCGGTTCCAGCCGGACCACTGCCACCTTCGTCGTCTTCGTCATCCTCGGTGATGGCATCGAGATATTCCGGCACGCCCTGAAGCTTCAGATGCTGCACGATGCGCTCCACCTCGTCGTCGCCAACAAAGGTCCGTGCACGCGCTGGATGCGACCACCGCCAGCCATGAAGAGCATATCACCCTGACCGAGAAGCTGCTCGGCGCCCTGCTCGCCCAGAATGGTGCGACTGTCGATTTTCGACGTCACCGGAATGAAATGCGGGTCGGGAAGTTGGCCTTGATTGTGCCGGTGATGACGTCCACTGATGGGCGCTGGGTGGCCATGATGACATGAATACCCGCCGCTCGGGCCATCTGCGCCAGACGCTGCACCGCACCTTCGATATCCTTGCCGGCAACCATCATCAGGTCGGCCATTTCGTCGATAATCACGACGATATATGGCATCGGCTCCAGATCGAGCTCCTCCGTCTCGTAAATCGCCTCGCCGGTATTGCGGTCAAAGCCGGTCTGGACCGTACGTGCAATCGGCTCACCTTTTTTTCTGCGCAAGGCCGACGCGCTGATTAAAGCCGTCAATATTGCGCACGCCGACCTTCGACATCTTGCGATAACGGTCTTCCATTTCGCGCACGGTCCATTTGAGCGCGACCACGGCTTTCTTGGGATCGGTTACGACAGGCGTCAGCAGATGCGGAATGCCGTCATAGACCGAGAGTTCCAGCATCTTCGGATCGATCATGATCAGGCGGCATTCCTGCGGCGTCATGCGATAAAGCAAGGACAGGATCATGGTGTTGATCGCCACCGACTTACCCGAACCGGTCGTACCGGCGACGAGAACGTGCGGCATCTTCGCGATATCGGCGATCACCGGCTCGCCATTGATGGTCTTGCCGAGCGCAAGTGCCAGTTTCGCCTTCGACTGTTCGAAGTCGCGACTTGCCAGCATCTCGCGCAGATAAACCATCTCGCGCTTCGGGTTCGGCAGTTCGATGCCAATGGCGTTACGGCCGGGAATGACGGCCACGCGTGCTGCAATCGCGCTCATCGAGCGGGCGATATCGTCGGCAAGACCGATGACGCGCGAGGACTTGATTCCCGGTGCGGGCTCCAGTTCGTAAAGTGTCACCACCGGACCGGGCTTCACATTGATGATTTCACCACGCACGCCGAAATCTTCCAGCACACCTTCCAACAAACGGGCGTTCTGTTCCAGCGCATCCTTGGAAAGCGCGGGATCGCGCTGGACGAGCTTCGGTTCGGCAAGGAAATGCAGCGATGGCATTTCAAACACGCCGTTGTCCTTGAGGAAGGACGGCTGCGCCTCGCGCTGGGCGCGGGCACCGGGTTTCGGCGACGGAGCGGCCTGTTCCACGCGAGCCTTTCGGCTACGCGGCGGCGGCGCATCATGCCATTCCTGACCGGCGAGCGGCGCACCGTCATCCATATCGTCCATATCGAAAGGCGGTTCGTCATCGGCAGCCGCTGGCGCCCCGAAACCGGGTTCGCGGCGCGGCGCATTGCGTGTTTCGGCGTTGCGGCGCACAACGCGCATATCGTCGAAATCTTCCGCGCGCGGGCGACGACGGCCAAGCCCCGTCAGGCGCTTGAAGTTCGCGGTCGTGGTCAGTACCAGATGGGTGAGCGCGCCCATAAGCTGGAAACCACCACCGGCTGATGTTTCATCGTCCTCGTCATCTGCTGCGAAATCATCCTCCTCAGCGCCACGGCGGCCCGAGGGCTGTGCAAGATTGACGATCCCCACACCGCGCCCAATGATACCGCTGGCGAAAAGGCAGAGCCAGAAGGCCGGTACGGCGAGGATAAGCGCAATGCCTGAAGCGATCGCGCCTTGCGGAAACTGCCAAGGAAAAGACCCGGGAACTTCAGGATCATGTCGCCAAAGACGCCACCGAGACCAATCGGCATCGGCCAGCTTTCCGGCACGGCGAAGCAACTGGCGATGGCTGCAAACAGGAGTGCAGCGCCGAGCCACGCGAAACTGCGCTTGGCTACGCGGCCAATGCCGCCGCGTGTCATCATCAGCAGCGACCAGACGGCGAGCGGAAGCAGAGCGGGAACGCTCGCCAGACCGAAAAAACTGCATGGCAATGTCAGAGAATACTGCGCCCGGATAACCCAGCGCATTCGTTACCGGATTGTCGGTCGCATGGCTGAAGCTCGGATCGGCAACATTCCAAGTCGCCAATGCGCCGACCGCCATGCCGGTGAGCGCCAGAAGTCCCAATCCGAACAGGATATAGAACTGCCTGCGGAAGAGATTGGCCAGTTTCAGCCTGTCTTCCGTAATCCGCCGTCACGCAGCGGGTATGAGGGCGAATATCCTTGCCGCATATAGCCTGTCCCGAACCGAAAATATTTGCTGGCCCCTGAGCGGAAATGCTCCGGGCACATTGAATCGGTCCGATCCTAGTCGCGGGATGGTTAATTCCTCATTAACCATGCATCAGGCCGCAGATGAATCCTGTCGACAAAATGAAAAAGGCGCGGTGTTCCGCGCCTTTTTCCTCTTGAGACAATCCCGCTCTATTGAACGGATTCGCCGTGCAAAGCGATGTCGAGGCCTTCGATCTCGGCCTGTTTGCTGGGGCGCAGGCCCATGACGGCCTTGACCACGTAAAGAATGATCGCGGTGGCGATCGCCGTATAGACAATCGTGATGGCAGCACCGAAGAACTGCTTGCCGATGGTTGCACCTTCGCTGGCCGGGTTGATCGCCGCATCGGCGAAGAGACCGGTCAGCACCGCACCGACGAAGCCACCGACACCATGGACGCCAAACGCATCGAGCGAATCGTCATAACCGAGCGCATGCTTGATCTTTACGGCCGCCACATAGCAAACCGCACCAGCCACGATGCCGATGATGAGCGCACCCATGGGGTTGACGAAACCGGCGGCAGGCGTAACGGCAACAAGGCCGGCAACGGCGCCTGAAATGATACCGAGCACGCTCGGCTTGCCTGCAATCGCCCATTCCACGAACATCCGGGCCAGAGCCGCACCAGCAGTCGCAACCTGCGTATTGAGCATGGCGACGCCAGCAAGTGCATTGGCACCGACAGCGGAACCGGCATTGAAGCCGAACCAGCCAACCCACAGAAGGGCAGCACCAATGACCGAAAGGACAAGATTGTGCGGCGCCATGTTGGTGTGGCCGTAACCATCGCGCTTGCCGATGATGAGAGCCGCAACCAGACCGGCCACACCGGCATTGATATGGACGACCGTGCCGCCAGCAAAATCAAGCACGCCATCCGACGCCATGAAACCGCCGCCCCAGACCCAATGCGCGACCGGGATATAGACGATGAACAGCCAGAGGGTCAGGAAGACAAGCATGGAGGAAAACTTCATGCGTTCGGCAAACGAACCGGCGATAAGTGCGGGCGTGATCACCGCAAAAGTCATCTGGAAGGTGATAAACACATATTCGGGGATCGTTCCCGTCAGCGATTCCATCGTGACGCCGGAGAAAAAGGCCTTGGAAAGACCGCCAATATAAGAGTTGAGCGATCCACCATCGGTAAAGGCCAGCGAATAGCCTGCAACCATCCACAGAATGGACATGAGACAAGTAATGGCGAAGCTCTGCATCACCGTGGAGAGCACGTTCTTCTTGCGCACCATGCCGCCATAGAACAGTGCGAGACCCGGTATAGTCATCATCAACACAAGCGCGGTTGAAGTCAGCATCCACGCCGTATCGCCCGTATCGAGGGTTGGTGTCGGTGCGGCGTCCTGTGCCAATGCCGTCCCGGCCATGGCGACGAGCGCAGGCAGGGTAGCCAGAAGGGCCGTTTGCTTGTTTCTTCCTGTTATGAGCATCGAATTTCTCCGTCGAAGGGCGGCTTCAAACGCGGCTGCGCTGGAAAGACCGGTTCAAACAGAGAGAAACAAAAATCGTGCCAGTTGGCCCCTGGCTGGCAAGTTAACTGCAAATTTTCTGATATTCGGTGCGCCGAATGCGGAAATTCTGGGCCATGGAAGAGGTGGTGCCGCTACGATTTCGAATCGAATGACGCCGTAAGTGATTCATTCGATTCGGTTTTTGCACCACGAGCATTCTACTAATCAGCAGCGAAATGCCTTATTATTAATCGACTGATCGATGTGCGATTAAAAAATAATCACTTCTTTTTGTCATGGACGCGGATCAACCCTTCCTGCGCGACCGATGCGATCAGCACGCCATCGCGTGTATAAAGCGCACCCCGGTTGAAACCGCGCGCGCCGGAGGCGCTGGGGGTGTCCTGCGTATAGAGCAACCAGTCATCAAGCCTGCATGGACGATGAAACCACATGGCATGATCGAGGCTTGCAACCTGCAGATCACGGTCGAAAATGGTGCGGCCATGCGGATGCAGGGACGTATCGAGCAGCGTCATATCGGAGAGATAGGCGAGAATGGCAGCCTGCAATGCCCGGTCATCCGGCACGATACCGCGCGCCCTGACCCAGACATGCTGGGCAGGCTCAAGCTTCTCGCGCGAGAAATAATGGGTCAGCGAGACTGGCTTGATTTCGATAGGCCGCTCCCGCTCCCAGTATTTGCGCACATTGGGCGGCGCCATATGGAGATATTGCTCCTTGATGTCGTGATCGCCGACAAGCTGCTCAGGCATCGGCAGTCCTTCCGGCATGGGAAGTTGGTGATCGAGCCCACCCTCATCCACCTGAAACGAAGCCGAAAGGGAAAAAATGGCCTTGCCATGCTGCTTTGCCAGAACGCGCCGTGTGCTGAAGCTCGATCCGTCGCGGATGCGGTCCACCTCATAGACAATCGGGGTCGCTGGATCGCCGGGCCGCACGAAATAGGCATGCAGGGAGTGGACATGTCGCTCAGGCTCAACCGTGCGCTGCGCTGCGATCAGCGCCTGCCCGATCACCTGCCCGCCGAAAACCCGCTGCCAGCCGACCTGTGGACTGTTGCCGCGGAACAGATCCACCTCAAGAGTTTCCAGATCGAGGATGGAAAGAAGCTCACGCATTGCGTCAGTTTGAGCGTCAGCGGACTTTTCTTGATCGGTCATGGACAGCCTGTCTCCTGCAACCATATATATGCTTTGAGTTCTTGTTTGAGCCGGAGCATTGGAACCTGTCAAGGAGCGTGCGGGAGAAGCTGTATCGGCAGAGGCCCGGATACCTCGCTTCGGCAGTTCGCGTTCCGACATGCACCGCGGCAAAATATCGGGTTTCTTGGACAACGATATATGCCAAAACACCGCTAGAGCGGTTCCAGTCAAACCAGAATCGTGGAACCGCACTATCTCTTTGTTTCTAAGCATTTGCACGGCGCAAAACCGCTTCGCACTTTTGCTGGAAATGCTATCGTGAGATAGATTCTCGAAAAAGGAAATGACTATGGCCGCCCGGAAGAAGCAGGAAGCAGCACGCAGTAACGATGTGGTGATTGCAGGCGGCGGCTATGTCGGGCTCGTCACGGCAGTTGCGATCAAATCGGCGGCACCGCATCTTTCTGTCACCGTGATCGACGGTGCACCGGCTGGTGCCCGGAAGAACGACCCACGCGCTTCCTCGATTGCCGCGGCTGCATCACGTATGCTTGACCAGCTCGGCTGCTGGCAGGAAATCCTTCCCGAAGCCCAGCCCATCACGGAAATGGTCATCACCGATTCGCGCACTTCCGATCCGGTGCGCCCGGTTTTTTTCTCACTTTCGAAGGGGAAGTCGAACCCGGCGAACCCTTTGCCCATATGGTGGAAAACCGTGTCCTCAACACCGCCCTCCATAATAAGGCCGAAGCGCTCAGAATTGTCTTCCTCGAAGCCACCAGCGTAGAGAATTTCAACACTCTCCCTGAAGGTGTGACCGTCACTCTCTCCAATGGGGATACGCTTGAAACGCGCCTGCTGATCGCCGCAGATGGCGCGCGTTCCCGCCTGCGCGATCTGGCTGGCATCAAGACGGTCAACTGGGATTACGGCCAGTCCGGCATCGTGTGCAATGTCGCACATGAACTGCCGCATGGCGGCCGGGCTGATGAGCATTTTCTTCCAGCCGGCCCATTTGCGATCCTTCCGTTGAAGGGTAATCGCAGTTCACTGGTCTGGACCGAGCGCACATCGGATGCCGAACGCCTCATTCGCGAAGACGACTTCGTATTCGAAGCCGAACTGGAACAGCGCTTCGGGCATCGTCTGGGTGCCCTGCATGTCGAAGGCCCGCGCCGCGCCTTCCCGCTCGGCCTGACGCTGGCACGTGAATTCGTGAAGCCACGTTTCGTGCTGGTGGGCGATGCGGCGCACCGTATCCATCCCATTGCCGGTCAGGGCCTCAATCTTGGCTTCCGGGATGCCGCCGCAATTGCCGAAGTCGTGGTCGAAACGGATCGCCTCGGCCTCGACATCGGTTCATTTGCCGCTCTGGAGCGTTATCAGTCCCGGCGTCGCTTCGATACCATGCAGATGGGTGTGACGACGGACATCCTGACCAAGCTTTTCTCCAACGACAACCCGGCCATCCGCTCTATCCGCGATATTGGTCTGGGGCTCGTAGACCGGGTACCGGCATTGAAATCCTTCTTCATCAAGCAGGCCGCTGGTCTTTCAGGCGATACGCCGCGCTTGTTGAAAGGACAGTCCATCTAGTTCAGGGTGATTGCTGGAAGCCGTGGTCAAGCGCCCTATATCGGTAGCGGAAATCCCAACCGAGAGGAGAGCTTCCCATGGACAGAAAAGCAACCGCCGTCTGGCAAGGCACGCTGAAGGAAGGCAAAGGCACCCTCAACACGCAAAGCGGTGCACTGAAAGACCTGCCTTACGATTTCAAAGCTCGTTTTCAGGACGAAAGCGGTCGCTCCGGCACCAATCCGGAAGAACTTCTGGGTGCTGCGCATGCAGGCTGCTTTGCCATGCAGCTTTCCGCACTCCTGACGGAACACGGAACACCACCGGAAAAGCTGGAAGCAACTGCGGCAGTCACTGTCGGCCCCGCAGCTGGCGGTGGCTTTGAGATCAGCCGCAGCGCGCTCACGCTCAATGCCTCTATCCCCGGCATTTCGGTCGAGGATTTCGAAGCGCTCGCCAACAAGGCCAAGCAGTCCTGCCCTCTCTCGAAAGCACTGGGCGCCATTGAGGTTACGCTGGACGCAAAGCTGGTCTGAAAAATTTCAAGACGCGGAAATGATGAGCGGGCGCAAGCCCGCTTTTCTATTCGGGCAGGTGGCAAACAGCCTCGATATTGTGCCCATCCGGGTCCGTCACGAAAGCAGCGTAATAATCAGGATGGTAATCGGCACGCAGGCCGGGTTTGCCGTTGTCGGCCCCCGGCAGCAATTGCCGCTTCATAAAAGCGGTCAACCTCGGAGCGGGTTCCAGCCGAAAAAGCCACATGAAGCACGCCATCGAGCTTCGCGCCCTTCTGCTTGCCGATCCAGAATTCCGGCTTGCCATTGCGGCCATACCCCACCCAGTCGCCGAACTCCATGGCCCGGCTTATGCCAAGGGGGCGAGTGCCGCATCATAGAATGCTCGCGACTTGGGCATGCTGGAAATGTTGAAACCAATATGATCGAGCATGATTGCCCTGTCTCCGATGGATCTATTCTCCAATGAGATATTGGCGCAGCTACAAAGATCAAGCCTTCTGCGATGGCAACCAGAGCTCAGATCAAGAAAAAAAGGGGAAGGTTTGCACCTTCCCTTCTCAAATTCCAGATCAGTCACGCTGCTAGACGCGGCGCTCGACCATCATCTTCTTGATTTCGGCAATCGCCTTGGCAGGGTTCAAGCCCTTCGGGCAGGTCTGCGCACAATTCATGATCGTATGGCAGCGATAGAGCCGGAACGGGTCCTCGAGATTGTCGAGGCGTTCGCCTTTGGCTTCGTCGCGGCTATCGATCAACCAGCGATAGGCCTGCAGCAGCACGGCAGGACCGAGATATCGATCGCCGTTCCACCAGTAGCTCGGGCACGAGGTCGAGCAGCAGGCGCACAGAATGCACTCGTAGAGACCGTCGAGCTTCTGACGGTCCTCATGGCTCTGCAGCCATTCCTTCTGCGGCTCCGGCGAAACCGTCTTGAGCCAAGGCTCGATGGAACGATGCTGGGCGTAGAAATTGGTGAGGTCCGGCACAAGATCCTTCACCACCGGCATATGCGGCAGCGGGTAAACCTTGATGGCACCCTTGATGTCGTCCATGCCCTTGGTGCAGGCAAGCGTGTTTGCGCCGTCGATATTCATGGCGCAGGAACCGCAAATGCCTTCACGGCACGAACGGCGCAGCGTCAGGGTCGGGTCGATCTTGTTCTTGATATAGAGCAGACCGTCCAGAACCATCGGACCGCAATCGTCGCGATCGACATAATAGGTGTCGATGCTCGGATTGGCGTCGTCGTCCGGCGACCAGCGATAGATACGGAATTCGGTAACCCGCTTCGCACCGTCGGGGCGCGGCGTGTCTTGCCCTCTTGCGGGCGCGAATTCTTGGGAAGTGCGAGTTCAACCATTGCTCTTTCCCTTGATTAGTAAACGCGCTTCTTCGGCGCAATCTTGGCGAGGCTGATGCCGCCTTCCTCTTCCGTCGTCAACGGATCGAGGTGGACAGGACGGTAGTCAAGCTTGACCTTGCCATCCGGCGACAGCCGGGACAGGGGTGTGCTTGCGCCACACGGCATCGTTGCGATCCGGGAAATCCTCATGCGCATGGGCACCGCGGCTTTCCCGGCGCGCTTCGGCGGAAACAACCGTCGTCAGCGCATTCGCCATCAGGTTTTCCAGCTCGAGCGTTTCGACGAGATCGGAATTCCAGATCATCGAACGGTCGGTAACCTTGATGTCCGGCAGTTCATGCCAGAGCTTTTCCATGCGTTCGACGCCTTGCTTGAGCGATTCCGACGTACGGAATACGGCGGCATCTTCCTGCATGGTACGCTGCATCTTCTCGCGCAGTTCTGCGGTCGGCTGGGGAGCCGTTGGCAAAACGCAGACGATCGAAGCGCTCCATGATCTTGTCGCAGGCGGTAACGTCGAGGTCAGGAATCTTCGACTTGCGATCAATGACCTGCCCAGCGCGGATTGCAGCCGCACGACCGAACACCACAAGGTCGATCAGCGAGTTGGAGCCGAGACGGTTTGCGCCGTGCACCGAAGCGCAGCCCGCTTCGCCGACAGCCATCAGGCCCGGCTGTACGCGGTCTGGATCAGCCTCGGTCGGGTTCAACACTTCGCCCCAGTAATTGGTCGGAATGCCACCCATATTGTAGTGAACCGTCGGGAGAACCGGGATCGGTTCCTTGGTCACATCGACGCCTGCGAAAATCTTGGCCGATTCCGAAATACCCGGCAGGCGTTCATGCAGAACAGCCGGATCGAGATGGTCAAGATGCAGGAAGATGTGATCCTTGGCCTTGCCGACGCCACGGCCAGCACGGATTTCCATGGTCATGCAGCGTGAGACAACATCACGCGAGGCAAGATCCTTGGCCGAAGGAGCATAACGCTCCATGAAGCGCTCGCCTTCGGAATTGACCAGATAACCGCCTTCACCGCGCGCGCCTTCAGTAATCAGGCAGCCAGCGCCATAGATGCCAGTTGGATGGAACTGTACGAATTCCATGTCCTGCAGTGGCAGGCCGGCACGTGCGACCATGCCGCCACCATCGCCGGTGCAGGTATGGGCAGAGGTTGCCGAGAAATAGGCACGGCCATAACCGCCCGTCGCCAGAACCACCATCTTGGCCGAGAAGCGATGGATCGTGCCGTCATCAAGGTTCCACGCCACGACGCCGGTGCAGACACCGTCAGTCATGATGAGATCGAGCGCGAAATATTCGATGAAGAACTGCGCGTTGTTCTTGAGCGACTGGCCATAGAGCGTATGCAGGATAGCGTGGCCGGTGCGGTCGGCAGCAGCACAGGTGCGCTGGACCGGAGGACCGTCGCCAAAATTCTGCATGTGGCCGCCGAACGGGCGCTGATAGATCTTGCCTTCTTCGGTACGCGAGAAAGGCACACCATAGTGTTCCAGTTCGTAGACGGCGGCAGGCGCTTCACGCGCCAGATATTCCATCGCATCGGTGTCGCCGAGCCAGTCCGATCCCTTGACGGTATCGTACATGTGCCACTGCCAGCTGTCCGGGCCCATATTCTTGAGCGAAGCGGCGATGCCACCCTGCGCTGCGACCGTATGCGAACGGGTCGGGAAAACCTTGGTGATGCAAGCCGTCTTCAGGCCTTGCTCGGCCATGCCGAGCGTTGCGCGTAAGCCCGCGCCGCCAGCTCCGACCACCACCACGTCGAACTTGTGATCGACATAGGTATATTTGCTTGCCACGGCAGCATCGGCCGCGTTGTTTACTGCACTAGCCATCGGGCTATCAACCTCCGAAGCTCAGCTTGAGAATCGCAAAAATGCAGGCAAAGCCAACCACCGCCGTAAAGAAGGTGTTCAACATCACCAGCACGACCTTCATGCCTTCGCCATGCACGTAATCTTCGATAATGACCTGCATACCCGGGCGCATGTGATAAACGCCAGTCAGAACGAACAGCGCCATCACGATTGCCGTGAAGGGATGCGACAAGGCAGCCCGGACTTCCGCATAGCTTGCGCCATTGAGCGAAATGACCAGACCGATGAAAAACATGACCAGCGGCACCAGAGCGGCGGCGCTCAACCGCTGATACCAGAAATGACCGGTGCCTTCCTTGGCCGATCCCAGACCCCGAACCTTGCCGAGCGGAGTGCGCATATCATTGTTCATACCGTTCATGAAACCAGCTCCCCTTAGCGCACCGAATAGGCAACGACCCAGACGAGGATCGTGGCGATGACCGGAGAAAACGACGGTCGCCCGGGCGATCTTCGAAGCTGTGTGCTTTTCAAGACCAGCGCCCGTATCCCAGATCAGGTGACGAACGCCACCGGCCAGATGGTGCAGAAGCGCCCGGGTATAGCCGAACAGGATCAGGCGGCCGATCCGGGACGAGAACAATGCGTTGACGAAATTGAAGCACTCTTCGCTGACCGCAGCCGAAATCAGCCGGGCTGCCAGCAACAGGGTGCCGAAGTAAAGTGCGCCGCCCGTGATGCGATGGACGATGGACATCGTCATCGTAATGACCGGCTTGTAGATGGACAGGTGCGGCGACAAAGGACGCTGGCGCGTTACAGTCGGTTGTGTCATGGCTCTGTAGGCTTCCCTGACGTTTCTCTCCGGCCACACCCCGCTGACGAAGATCAGCGAAGCAGCAGGTTGCGGGTTCTCCCGAACCCCAGTTCGACGTCGTCCAAAGCACAGGGAACCGGACTTTACGATCCCGCGCCGGTACGACCCAATAAAATATGGCTGGACCGTGGCGTACGGCCCTATGTGGCGCTTTCTACTGCGCTTTTACCATCACGTCAAAGAAGCTTTTTCACGAAAAGACTAACAATTGGTCGCACGGGCGACACATTCGCGTGATTGCGGCATTCAAACGATTGAAGACCGCAATCGGCAAAAAACATGTGTAATTTCATCAACTTTTGGGAAATCGATCAACTGCCGAATCGAATCACATAGCTCGACCAGTCCGCAGCTGTAGCAATCTGTTCATAGAGCTTGCGTCCGTCTTCCGGCACGCGCGGCGCATTAAGCACCAGCTTGGACCAGCTGCGCTCTTCCGCCTTGTCGGCAAGCACGTCGATCAGCGCCTTGGCTATGCCCTTTCCGCGATGATCGTGATGCACATAGATATGGTCCACCTGCCCTGCACGCAGACCCGTCACGGGTTCGGGCAGATCGTAGAAGATCACGAAGCCGACCAGATTTCCGTCGACCCCGCCCCCAGAGTTTCAGCGGCGCGATCCTGAAGCAGGTGTTCGGCATAAAAATCGTCGGGGCGGCGTGGAGCGCCGCGCTTCAGCGCCTGCGCGTAGCTTGCCAGCAGCGGCGCGAATTCATGGGCATCACGCAGATGGAGGAGCGCAATATCGACGGCATGATCTTTGGTCATTAGACGTTCCTTGGCGTTTCCAGCTCTTCCGTCTGCGACCTGCGAAGCAGTAGCGCACGAGAAGACCGGTTCGATTTTAGCCAGCACGGATGACAAAGGTAAAGAAAGAGTTAAGATAGTCCTCATTCTCTTTGGGATCATGCACGATGAGGCTCGATCAACGATGGCAAACTGCAAACGGCTGATACTTGGTCTGGTTGTCGTCGGCGCCCTTGCGCTGACCAGTCCCGCGCTTGCCGAAGAAGCTATGCGCTCCGTCGATGCATCAGGAAATCTTGTCGTCCAGATGCCGGATAATGGCGCCAAGATCATCCGGGTCGGCGCGGCGCAGAAGCCAGTTTTGCCTTCGCCGCAACGCATGAAGGTGATTACCGCGCCGCGGGATCGCACGGTTGCCTATATCGTCGCCAAGCCCAACAGCAATTGCGAGTGCGCAGTCGTGCTGCACGGACGCTCTTTCATGTATGGGATCGACCGCGGGGAGACGCCGGTCCTCGACCATGCAGGCTGCGGCTATCAATAGGATTCGTTCAACGCCCGGCCTTTGAGCGGAACTCCACAACGTTTTCGTCCACCAGTATCGGCAGAGCGCTGCGGACGCAGTTGCGCCCACCCTTCTTCGCTTCATAAAGCGCCCCGTCGGCCCGCTTGTAGAGATCGGAAAACACATCGTCGAATTCCATTTCCGCGATACCGAAGCTCACGGTGAATTCAATCCCGCCGTTCCTGCCCGGAATATGGATATCGCGACAGGCAAGCCGGGTCTTGTCCGCAAATCTCCATGCGGACTGGATCGTATTGCCCGGCAGAATGATCGCGAATTCCTCGCCGCCAATACGCGCGGCAATCCCACCCTTGGCATTGGCTGCCTTGTGCAATTCGGCCGAGAACGCGGCAATGACGCGGTCTCCCAGCGCATGACCATGTGTATCGTTGATTGCCTTGAAGTGATCGATGTCGCACAGAACAAGCGACAAGGCCTGCCGCATGCGTTTCGACTTTTCAATTGCAGCCTCAGCGCGAAACTCGAAACCGCGCCGGTTGAGCAAGGTCGAAAGCTGGTCCGTTTCCGAGCGGATCAGCATATTGGCGATCAGCTCCCGCATCAGGCTCAAGAGCAGAAGCAGCCCGCCTGCGACGGAAAGAGCAGCACCGATTGACTGCGAGAACATTGCGTAGGTCGTATCGATATAATCAGCCGGTTCAGAACCCGCGCCTCCCGACAGCACAGCGATGACCGGCTTGAACAGGAAATGGACGGCACTGATACCAAACAGTATCGCCATCAAGGTATCGATACCGTTGCGTTCCACCCGCAGGATCAGCCACACTGCCAGAAGGAGTACGAGGAAATAGGGCGCCTGATAAAGCAGCATGCCGATCATCTGGCTGCGGGCAATGTCATATATGCTGTAGACCCCGGCGAGAGATGCAATGGTCAGCAGACCGAGCGCAATCCACGGCACCGGTCGGCCATACATCCGCGCCAGACCGACGACCAGACAGGACAATGTCAGGTAATAGGTCGAAAAGGCGAGCATATAACCGAGGCGGGGATTGGGAATGGAAGGCATGGCAAGCTCTGTCAGGAAATAGAGCATTGCGAAAATAAAGCCGAAGGCGAAGACAGGCGCGGCCGCATTATCCCGCGCATAAACGGCAATGCCGAGAAATGCGAAAGCAAACAGACCGGAAACGGTCATGTTGATCAGGAGGATAAAGTCGGCTCCATTCATCGATGCTCTTCCCCGTGCTGGCTGTCAAAGGCTCCCCAGACGCCAGCCACCCCATTCCTCCTTACAATCAAAGCGTGAAAAAGCTGCTAATATACAGCCAAGAAAAACCGCCGGGATGAACCGGCGGTTTGGTCTTTCCAGAAGCGCTTCGTCAGATGTGAAACCTCAGTTCCACTCGCGAATGTCGACGAAATGTCCGGCAATTGCCGCAGCGGCAGCCATGGCTGGCGACACGAGATGGGTGCGGCCCTTGAAGCCCCGGCGACCTTCGAAGTTACGGTTCGAGGTCGAAGCGCAACGTTCGCCCGGCTTCAGGCGGTCGTCGTTCATGGCAAGGCACATGGAGCAACCCGGTTCGCGCCAGTCGAAACCGGCTTCGATGAAGATCTTGTCCAGACCTTCGGCTTCTGCCTGCTCCTTCACGAGCCCGGACCCCGGCACGATCATGGCATTGACGCCAGCCGCAACCTTCTTACCAGCGGCCATGCGTGCCGCATCGCGCAGATCTTCGATACGACCATTGGTGCAGGAACCGATGAAGACGCGATCGATCTTGATGTCGGTCATCTTGGTGCCCGGTTTCAGGCCCATATAGTCCAGAGCACGCCATTTGGATGCACGCTTGGTTTCGTCCTTGATATCGTCCGGGTTCGGAACGATGTCGGTGACGAAAACGACGTCTTCCGGCGAGGAGCCCCGTGAGACGACCGGCGAAATCTTGGCCGCATCCAGCTCGACGATCTTGTCGAAATGCGCACCTTCATCAGAATGCAGCGTCTTCCAGTAACCAATAGCCTGTTCCAGCGCTTCGCCCTTCGGCGCGCGCGGCTTGTCCTGCACATAGGCAAAGGTCGTTTCATCCGGTGCGATCAGGCCAGCGCGTGCGCCGCCCTCAATCGACATGTTGCAGACGGTCATGCGACCTTCCATTGACAGCGAGCGAATGGCGCTGCCTGCATATTCGATCACATAACCGGTGCCGCCTGCAGTGCCGATTTCGCCGATGATGGCGAGCGTGATATCCTTGGCGGTCACGCCCGGAGCCAGTTCACCCTCGACACGCACCAGCATGTTCTTGGCTTTCTTCTGGATCAGCGTCTGGGTAGCCAGAACGTGTTCCACCTCGGAGGTGCCGATACCATGCGCAAGCGAACCGAAAGCGCCATGCGTGGAGGTGTGGCTGTCGCCGCAGACGATAGTCATGCCCGGCAAGGTGAAGCCCTGTTCCGGTCCGACGATGTGCACGACGCCCTGACGGCGATCGCGCTCGGAATAATATTCAACGTTGAAATCCGCAGCATTCTTGGCCAGAGCCTCGACCTGAATGCGGCTTTCCTCGTTCTTGATACCGTTGATGCGGTCCGGTGAGGTCGGAACATTGTGATCGACCACGGCCAGCGTCTTTTCAGGATGACGCACCTTGCGGCCAGCCATGCGCAGGCCTTCAAAAGCCTGCGGACTCGTCACTTCGTGCACAAGATGGCGATCAATATAAAGGAGGCAGGTTCCGTCTTCCTGCTGATCCACTACATGGTCGTCCCAGATCTTGTCGTAAAGTGTACGCGGCGCGCTCATTGCGAGAGGTCCTTTGAATAGTTCTTAACTTTGGCTGTCATATGCACCCGCCATCACGGTTCGTCAAGAAACTGAAACCGCAACAGGGTGTCGCAGTAACAATCTTGCGAGATATGGGCGGAATTATGCAATATGTTACGCAGCCCGTCGCATTTGGCAAATAAAAAAAAGGCGACCCGAGGCCGCCTTTTTCAAACAGATTGCTGTGAAGCTTATTCAGCAGCAGCCTTGGCGGCTTCGGCCTTGGCGGCGGCAGCCTTGTCGGCTTCGCGCTCGGCCTTGGTACGGTTGTCTTTCTTTTCAGCAATACGGGCAGCCTTACCGGTAAGGCCACGCAGGTAGTAAAGCTTCGCGCGACGAACCTTGCCGCGGCGAACGAGTTCAACGCCTTCGACGATCGGCGAGTAAACCGGGAATACGCGCTCTACGCCTTCGCCGTACGAAATCTTGCGAACGGTGAAGTTTTCGTTGAGGCCAGCGCCGGAACGGGCAATGCAGACGCCTTCATAGGCCTGCACGCGGGTACGCGTACCTTCGGTAACGCGAACCTGAACGCGAACCGTGTCGCCCGGCTGGAAATCTGGAAGCTTGCGCTTTTCTTCGATCTTTGCTGCCTGTTCGGCTTCAAGCTGACGAATGATATCGGTCATCGTCTCTCTCCTTCTTGAATTCTTCTCAAACAGTCAGAGCGCTCTGCACTTGCCGCCAAGCAATCCTTGGCCCTGCGGCTATGCCCTCAATTTCAGGCAGGAGCGGTACACCATTTATTGGTTTAGGACGTTTCGGGCTTTGCCCGAACGAGATATTGCATTGTCGGGACTAGCCCGAACTCGCGCGGCAATACACCATTGCCGCCAATGAATCAATATCAGGACAAGAAAATCGCCTCAGATACGGCCCAGATGCGTGTCCTTGAAACCGGTTCCATATTTGAGACCGAAGCCAAGCGCGCGGTCGACGCCGATATGCACGGCCCAGATCAGTGCCATAGCGATGCAGATCTGCCAGTTCATCGCCCAACCCAGAACTGCGAGAAGCACAACGCCGATCCAGCTATGGGCGATATTATAGACCACGGCGCCGGTGCGCGGCCCCTTCATATAGCCGAAGAAGGACAGATCGGGCGCCAGAATGAGCAGGGCGAAAAGCCACCAGCTTGCACCGCTGACCCAATAAGCTCCCAGCGCCAGCAGCGCGAGGGAAATACTTTCGAGCCGCTGGATCAGGTTCATTTGCGTTTGCCCTCGCTATAGGCTTCCCAAAGATCGGGACGCCGTTCCTTCGTGATCCGTTCGGCCTGCTCATGCCGCCATTTATCGATCGCGCCATGATTGCCGGAGGTCAGGATTTCGGGAATGGGCCTATCTTCCCAAACCTGAGGCCGGGTATAATGCGGATGTTCGAGCAAGCCGGTCTCAAAACTTTCGGTCTCTCCGGATTCGCGATTGCCCATCACACCCGGCAAAAGCCGCACGATTGCATCAAGCAAAACGATTGCCGCGGTTTCTCCACCCGACAGGATGTAATCGCCGATCGATACTTCCTCGAGATTGCGCGCCTCGATGACGCGCTCGTCCACACCCTCGAAACGACCACAAAGAATGATCGCGCCCGGTCCGTCGGCCAGTTCGCGCACGCGCTTCTGCGTCAGCGGCTTTCCGCGCGGGCTCATCAGCAGCATCGGACGGCGACCGTCGGCAACCGAATCCAGCGCGCGGGCGATCACATCCGGCTTCATCACCATGCCAGCGCCACCACCGGATGGCGTGTCATCGACCATACGGTGCTTGCCTTCCGCAAAATCGCGAATCTGCACCGCATCGAGCTGCCATTTGGCCTCGCTGAGTGCCTTACCTGCAAGCGAAGTGCCAAGGGGCCGGGAAACATTTCCGGATAAAGCGTCAGCACCGATGCATGAAAGAAGCCGGGCTCATCATCGACCCTTGAAACGTCGGTCATGACTTCTTCGGCTTTTTCTTTTCGTTCTGCGGGCGTTCATCCTCATCGTCGGCGATCAGTCCAGCGGCATAGGGCTCGACCAGCAAAGTGCCCTTGTCCAGATCGATTTCCGGTACGGCTGCCTCCGTGAACGGAATAAGCATCGGGCGCTTGCCCTTTTCGCTGAGCTCGATGAGGTCGCCGCCACCGAAATCGAACAAGGCGCTCACCACGCCATAGGTCTTGCCTTCAGCATCCACCGCCAGCAAGCCGATCAGGTCGGTCTGGAAGAACTCGTCTTCGTCCAGTTCGTCGTCCGGCAGCTGCGAACGATCAATAAAAGTTCGGTCCCGTTCAACGCTTCGGCGGCATTACGATCATTGATGCCCTTGAAGCGCACGACCACGACCGTCTTTGCTGGACGAGCTTCCAGAACCTCGTAACTCTTGCCCTGTTCGTCATAGAGCAAGCCGTATTCGGCAATTGCCAGCGGGTCGCCGGTAAAGGTCTTTACTCTCACTTCGCCACGCGTGCCATGGGCGGCACCAATGACGGCAAGCTGGATCGGGTTTTCTGGACGCGGCATTGCCAACCTTGTTTCTGCTGCTCGAATAGAACTATTTTTCGTTCAATAGCCCTTTCGTCAGCGCAATTCACCTCAATTCGTAAGAATAGTGCTTTTCGTCCCGCGAACAACCAGCCGGTAACCTATCGCTGGCAAACTGTCCGTCCATCCAGAATGAACGACCGGCTTGATTATGACAACGAACAGCGAATTTCTGATCCCTGCCCGCGCCGATCTCGCGGCGGCGCGTGAAGAATGGTTGAAGACGCTGAAGGATGCGCGCCGCCTGTCGGAAAACACACTCGAAGCCTATGAGCGCGACACACGTCAGTTCCTCAATTTTCTGACTGGGCATCTGGGCGAACCGCCATCGCTGAAAGATGTTGGCAATCTACGGATCGCCGACCTGCGTTCGTTTCTGGCCAGCCGTCGCAATGAAGGCGTCGGTGCCCGCACGCTGGGCCGCGGGCTTGCTGGCGTGCGCTCGCTTTTACGCCATCTGGAAAAACGTGGCTCGGCCAATGCGGCAGGCGCAAGCGCCATGCGCGCGCCACGCCAGCCGAAATCATTGCCGAAACCATTGACCGCCGAAGACGCCCGGCGCGTGGTTGCAGCCGATGGGCAAATGGCGGAGGAACCATGGATTGCCGCGCGCAACGCAGCCGTCCTGACCTTGCTCTACGGTTGCGGCTTGCGCATTTCGGAAGCGCTCGGCCTGATGGGTGATGCGCTGTCCGACAGCACTGCCCGTTCGATCACCATTACGGGCAAGGGCAACAAAGCGCGTCTCGTCCCGCTCCTGCCCATCGTGCATCGCGCCGTTGCGCAATATCGAACGCTTTGTCCGTTCGACCTTTCCGCCGACAAACCGCTTTTTTTCGTGGCGCCAAGGGCGGCGTGCTGCATGCTGCGATCATCCAGCGTGAAATGCAGAAACTGCGTGCTGGTCTCGGCCTACCCGACAGCGCGACGCCGCATGCGCTGCGCCATTCCTTCGCCACCCATCTTCTGGGGCGAGGCGGTGATCTCAGGACCATCGGGGAGCTGCTTGGCCATGCAAGCCTCTCGACCACGCAGGTCTATACCGGCGTGGATACCGAGCGGCTGCTGGAAGTCTATGACAAGGCGCATCCGCGCGCTTGAGAAGTCGCTGGCATCGGAAAAAACTGCCCCTATATTACTCTCATGAAAAAGCTGCTTCTCGTTCTTCTCTATGCCTGTCTGGCAGGCACTGCCTCGGCTCGCGCCGACGATGCACCTGCTGCTTGCGCCGTGCACGGCATCAATCTCATTGACGGGTTGGAGGCAAAAGACCCGGCAAGTTGGCAGGAAATACAGCGCGAAGCCGATGCTGTACCCAATCGCAAAGGGCTTCTCTGGAAAATCGATAAAGACGGCGTCGAACCGTCCTATCTTTTCGGCACGATCCATCTTTCCGATCCGCGTGTTTTGACATTGCCGAAAGCCGTCGACGAGGCCTATTATTCAGCAAGCACTGTCGTCATCGAAACGACGGATATTCTGGACCCGAAGGCTTTCCTGCGTCTCAAGCTCGAACAGCCCGACCTGCTGCTTTTCACCGATGGAAGCACACTGAAGTCGCATATTCCGCCCGAGCGGCGCGAGGAGATCGAACAGAAGCTTGCAGAACGCGGTATCGTTCTCGACGCGGTTGCAAAAATGAAGCCGTGGGTGCTGACCAGCCTGCTCGCACTTCCAAAATGCGAGAGGGAGCGCAAAAACGATGGCGAGAGATCGCTTGATGAACGGCTGGCTCTCGACGCACAGGCCGAGGGCCGCAATGTTTCGGGCCCGGAAAGTGCGGCAGAACAACTGGTCGCGATGAACCGGATGCCGCTCGACTTCCATCTCCGCAATCTGGTGGCTACCGTCGACTATGGCGACAAGGTCGAGGATGCCATGGAGACCACGACCGCGCTCTACCTCAAGGGCGAGATTGGCATGATCATGCCGTCGCTCCGAAAGATCGTTCCCGACAGTCTTTCCGAAGCAGACTATGAACTATTTCTAAAATATCTCATTTCCGACCGTAATCAGGTCATGGCGGATCGTGCCGTTCCGATCATCGATAAGGGAAATGCCTTTATTGCCGTCGGCGCCCTGCATCTGCCGGGCAAGGAAGGAATAATTGAACTGTTACGCGCAAAAGGCTATCGGGTGAGCCCACTATAAAACCTCTAAGCTAGAATATTGCTAGTCGGCTTTCAGATCGGTGATGCTGTTTTCAATGGCCGTTATATTGAGCTCGAGTTCGGCAATCTGTCTCAGTATCGATTTTCCCGGAAGCGCTTCTTCCCGTGCCGCTTCATCGAGAAGCTTGAACTGTTCATCGCGCAGAAGCGAAGAGAGCTTTTCAAAGCGCTCAATGGTTTTCAGGTTCTCTTTCGACGGCATTATGTCATTCCTCAAATTTCGGCGTGGTTTACGATCGCTCTCAACGATCCGACCTCATCAATGATTTCCAGTGATAAAGCCAAGATGGCCAGTTGATCGACCATAGTCCCTATTACCGGATCGCTTCCGTGATTGAATATACATATCAATGTGCAGTTTCGCTTGGGTTAATAGAATCCTCGCCTAATTGCATTGTACAGCTATTAATTTATAGCTCTTCTTATATTAGATTTCTTGGAACTAAGCGCTCTTTCTCGCATTGATATACACCGGGTTTGTTATCGCAACGCATTTCAACACACATTTGAGGCGGTCGGAGCACAGATTGGCCCATGTATGACCGCAAATGCCCGGCCAACCATCATTTCCCAAACGTCGCTTCGATGACGAAAGGGACCATTGGAGGAGCCCGTTATGGTTGATCCCCTTGATCCACGAAATAGCGACCCGCGCACAACTTCCGATCCGCGCCTGTCAGACCCTTCCGGAATGCCGCCACCTCCGCCCCGCGCGGCGGAAGTGGCTATCTGCTTGGTGCAGTGCTTCTGGCAGCGATCATTATCCTCGCTTACTTCTTCTACCGGAATGGCAGTGGAACGGATACTGCGGCTCCACCTCCCCGCCGCCGACGACACAGAATGAGCCTGCCACACCGGCTCCAGCCCGACCGGCACAAAATTAAGCATTAACGAAAAAGGCCCGCATCAGCGGGCCTTTTTATAATCATATGGTTGCAGCCAATTACATATGGATCGGCTTGGCGAAGGTCGCCAGAGCGGATTCGCGCACAGCTTCCGACATGGTCGGGTGGGCATGGCAGGTGCGCGCAAGATCTTCCGACGAGCCACCAAACTCCATCAGAACAGCCAGTTCGTGGATCATTTCACCGGCATTATAGCCGAGGATATGAGCGCCCAGAACGCGGTCCGTTGCCTTGTCAGCAAGGATTTTCACGAAGCCGTCGGTGTGCTGCATGGCGCGTGCACGACCATTGGCCGTGAACGGGAACTTGCCAACCTTGTAGTCGATACCGGCAGCTTTCAGCTCTTCTTCGGTCTTGCCGACCGAAGCGACTTCCGGCTGCGTGTAGACGACGCTCGGAATGACATCGAAATTCACGTGACCGGCCTGACCGGCAATGATTTCGGTAACTGCAATGCCTTCGTCTTCGGCCTTGTGCGCCAGCATCGGACCCTGCACCACGTCGCCGATGGCATAGATGCCTTCGACATTGGTGCGCCAATGGTCATCGATTGCAACACGGCCGCGATCATCGACATTCACACCCGCTTCCTGAAGGCCAAGACCATCTGTGTAAGGACGACGACCGGTCGCGATCAGAACTGCATCAGCTTCAAGCGTTTCAGCCGCGCCACCCTTCACCGGTTCGAAGGTCACCTTCGCGCCCCTGAATTGGCCTTGCCGGCTTTCTCGACGCCCGTAACCCTTGCGCCGAGCTTGAAGGCAATGCCCTGCTTTTCGAGCAGGCGCTGGAACTGCTTCGACACTTCGCCATCCATAGGCCCGAGCACCTTGTCGAGATACTCGACGACCGTGACCTTCGCACCAAGACGCGCCCAGACGGAACCAAGCTCCAGACCGATCACACCGCCGCCGACAACGATCAGACTGCCCGGAACCTTGTCGAAGGAAAGCGCGCCAGTCGAGGAAACGATGACCTTCTCGTCAATATCGACCTTGACGCCCGGAATGCCCGCAACATCGGAACCGGTGGCAATGATGATGTTCTTTGCTTCGATTTCCTCGACCTTGCCGTCTTCAGTGGTCACGGAAACCTTGCCCTTGCCAACGATCTTGCCAGCGCCGATGAAGGCCGTGATCTTGTTCTTCTTGAACAGGAATTCAACGCCCGTGACATTGGCCTTTACGGTCGTGTCCTTGTGCGCCAGCATCTTTTCCCAGATTGAGCTTCGGCGTTACTTCCACGCCGAGCGTGTCGAAGGAGTGACCGGCTTCAGCAAAAACTTCCGACGCATGCAGAAGTGCCTTGGAGGGAATGCAGCCGATATTCAGGCAGGTGCCACCGAAGGTCTTGCGCTTCTCCACAACAGCAACGGAAAGACCAAGCTGTGCAGCCTTGATCGCGGCGACATATAACCGCCGGGGCCTGTACCGATGACAACCACATCGTATGACATTGAACTATCCTTCTTCAGTCTGTCCTGAACGTTTTTCGAACGCCCCGTTCATCTGGGCCCGTTCTCTCATTCGAAATTATTCACATGCAACCGGTGCCTACAGGGTGCCGGCTATTCCTCGTCTGGTGAACATCCCTGAAAGCGGAATGCTTCCCACTGAAGCGGCTTTTCAGGTTTCGCCGCCCAAAATCATAACCATCCAGCGCCGTCACCAGATCAGGCAGCAGGATTGCCTGCGCCGCCGGTTCTTCCGCCTTGGGCAGGACATCGGCTTCCGCGCCTTCCTTTAGCGCATAGATGACGCTCTGCCAGATACTGCAATCGTCGAGATCTTCCGGATTGGAACCATCGCCCTTGCAGTTGAAGGTCAGCAACGCATAGGGACGTGCCACGCCTTCTTCCGGCCAGATCACCATGCCGCTCAGCTTGAACTCGGGCTTGTCATTGGCCGTAATGGTGAACTCGTTCGTCGGCGCCGGTGACATTTTCAGGTCGTTCGGCTGCTCCGGGCGGAAGGTCAGCGTATAAGCATCGTCGCGATCGCGATAAATCGCCCGATTCTGGGTGCAGGCCGCCTGAACCGCAGTTGAGAACACGGTGAGCGCAAGCACCGAAACGGCGGCGGTCCTGAAAAGCTTGTTTGCAGCGTGCATCTGTCGGTTCTCCCTGAATGTTCCGGTTGAGTGTTTCCGGCAGCGAATCGAGGTTCAGCAAAACTGAACCTGTTGCTTCTTACATAGCCTTTTCGGTGGCAAGTTTAAGTCCCAGCGCGATGAAGACAACACCGCTGGCCCGATCAATCCATTTCGAGGCGCGCGCGAAGGCCGCTCGCATCTTCGGCGTCGTCATGAAAAGACTGACGCCGACAAAACCAGAGATGAGCGCAGTCGCCATTACGACACCGTAACCGAGCTTCACCTCGGTCGGCGTATGGGCATGAACGACCGTCGAGAAAAATCGACAGAAAGAAGAACACAGCCTTTGGGTTCAGCGCATTGGCGGCAAAGCCGAGGCCGAATGCCTTGGCAAAGCTCTGCTGCTTGCGCGGTTCCTTCGGCGTTGCGTCCACGTCGATCTTTGTGGTTCCGGCCCGCAGCGCCTTGATGCCGATATAGACCAGATAGGCCACACCGCACCATTTGACGATATTGAACAGATAGATCGACTTGGAAATGATGAGCCCGAGGCCCAAAACCGTGTAAGTCACATGCATCATCAGGGGGCGGCGCCAATGCCGAAGCTCGTGATGATCGCCTCGCGGCGGCCATGCAGCAGCGATTGCCGGATGACCATGGCGAGATCGGCGCCGGGGGGAAACAATGGCAAAGACGAAAATCGCCATCAGGGATGCAAGTTCGAACAGATAGGGATGCATCGTGTTTCCTTCATTGCGCGTGTTTCACGCGCAGGCTGTCATCACAGAACCAAAGCCAGAAGCATGATACCGAGCCCCACCAGACTAATGAGCCAGACGAAGGAACGGAAATAGGGAATGCCCGCCAGATAAAGCGGGATATAGACGATGCGGCCGAAAAACCAGAGCCACGCGCCGACAATTCCCCATCCGGACGGATCGCCTTTTCAGCACGAGCGCCAGCGCCAGACCGATGAAAGCCGGATAGGTCTCACGGAAATTGGCAGAGGCTCGCTCCGCGCGACTGGCAAATTTGCCGGAGGGTTTCAAACCCTCGTCGCGCGGACCGGCATTCCATCGAGAGCCGAGTTCCTTCGTCGCCGCAAAGCCCTGCAGGAGGATATAAACCACCAGCAGGACAACGCTCTGCCGACCAACGGCAGAAACGGAGATGCGGAGAAGACGCCCGGCTCCATCATTCGCCCTTAGAGATCGAGAACCAGACGTTCCGGATCTTCCGGGCTTTCCTTGACGCGCACGAGGAAGGTCACGGCTTCCTTGCCGTCCACGATACGGTGATCGTAGGACAGGGCAAGATACATCATCGGACGGATCACGATCTGACCGCCAACGACAACCGGACGTTCCCGGATCTTGTGCATGCCAAGGATACCCGACTGCGGAGCGTTCAGGATCGGTGAGGACATCAGCGAACCGTACACGCCGCCATTGGTGATGGTGAACGTGCCGCCCTGCATGTCAGCGACCGAAAGCGTACCGTCGCGTGCTGCCTTGGCAAGACGTCCCAGTTCCTTTTCAACGCCTGCAATCGAAAGCTGGTCGGCGTCACGGATGACCGGAACCACAAGGCCCTTGTCCGTGCCGACGGCCATGCCGACATGGGCGAAGTTCTTGTAGATGATGTCCGTGCCGTCGATCTCGGCGTTAACAGCCGGGATTTCCTTCAGCGCATGGGTCACGGCCTTGGTGAAGAAGCCCATGAAGCCGAGCTTCACGCCATGCTTCTTCTCGAAGACGTCCTTGTACTTGGTGCGCAGTTCCATGACCGCAGACATGTCGACTTCGTTATAGGTCGTCAGCATGGCGGCGGTGTTCTGCGCATCCTTCAGACGCTTGGCAATCGTCTGGCGCAGACGGGTCATCTTCACGCGTTCTTCGCGCGATGCGTCGTCAGCCGACGATGCCGGACGGGCAGCGGCCGGTGCGGCCGGAGCCGGAGCAGCGGAAACGCTCCCCGAAACACCCTTGGCGATCGCGTCGAGCACGTCGCCCTTCAGCACCTGACCGCGCTTGCCGGAACCGTCCACCTGATCGGCGGAGAGGTTATTTTCAGCAAGCAGCTTGGAGGCAGCCGGGGCAGGCTGCATAGCCGGGCCCGACGAAGCCGAAGCGACAGGTGCTGCTGCCGGTGCGGCAGCAGGCTTGGCTTCTTCCTTCTTCGCAGCAGGAGCCGCAGCGACGGCAGCGCCATCGGTGGAAATCTGGCCGAGAAGCGCATTGACCTCGACAGTGTCGCCTTCCTTGGCCGTGATTTCAGCCAGCACACCAGCAGCAGCAGCCGGAACTTCTACTGTCACCTTGTCGGTTTCCAGTTCCACCAGCGGTTCATCGATGGCGATGGCGTCGCCGACCTTCTTGAACCATTTTCCGATGGTTGCCTCAGTAACGGACTCCCCAAGCGTGGGAACGCGAATTTCGGTGGCCATGGTTTCTTCTTCCGTTGATCTTCAAACTTTAGATTTTGTGTTCAGTTCAGGTTGGAGCAGTTCCGAAAAACTGCTCCAGAACTCTAAGGCGGATCAGTTACCGAGCGCATCCTCAAGGAAAGCGGCGAGCTGCGCAAGATGCTTCGACATCAGACCCGTTGCAGGCGATGCTGCCGCCGGACGGCCTGCATAACGCACGCGCTGATGCTTGGCGTCGATATGAGCCAGCACCCATTCCAGATACGGGTCGATGAACGACCATGCGCCCATGTTCTTCGGCTCTTCCTGACACCAGACCATTTCCGCATGGCGGAAGCGTGACAGCTCATTGATGAGTGCCTTGGCCGGGAACGGATAAAGCTGTTCGACACGCAGCAGGTAGACGTCATCGATGCCGCGCATTTCACGCTCTTCGTAAAGGTCGTAATAAACCTTGCCCGAGCAGAGAACAACACGACGGATCTTTGCATCCTTCTGGAGCTTGATACCTTCGTCCTTGTTGTACTGAGCATCGTCCCACAGCAGACGGTGGAACGAGGATTCGCCCGACAGTTCGTTGAGGGTCGAAACGGCACGCTTGTGGCGCAGCAGCGACTTCGGCGTCATCATGATGAGCGGCTTGCGGAAGTCGCGCTTCATCTGGCGGCGCAGAATGTGGAAGTAGTTAGCCGGCGTCGTAACGTTGGCCACCTGCATGTTGTCTTCCGCACACATCTGCAACCAGCGTTCCAGACGAGCCGAGGAGTGTTCTGGACCCTGACCTTCATAGCCGTGCGGCAGAAGGCAGACGAGACCGGACATGCGCAGCCACTTGCGTTCGCCCGACGAGATGAACTGGTCGAACACGACCTGTGCACCATTTGCGAAATCGCCGAACTGGGCTTCCCACAGAACCAGAGCGCGCGGGTCGGACAGCGAATAGCCGTATTCGTAGCCGAGCACCGCTTCTTCCGAGAGCATCGAGTTGATGGCCTCGTAGATCGCCTGCCCCTTCTGGATATTGTTGAGCGGGATGTAGCGGTTCTGGGTTTCCTGATCGTAGAGAACCGTGTGACGCTGCGAGAAGGTGCCGCGTTCGACGTCCTGACCGGACAGGCGGATCGGGCTGCCTTCAGCAACCAGCGAGCCGAATGCCAGCGATTCAGCCGTCGCCCAATCAATCCCTTCGCCCGTTTCCATCATCTTGGCACGGTTGTCGAGGAAGCGCTGGATCGTGCGATGGACGTGGAAGTCCTTCGGTACTTCAACCAGCTTCTTGCCGATTTCCTTGAGCGTCTTCATCGGCACGGCAGTCTTGCCGCGACGCTGTTCGTCGGCATTGTCGGCGGTGCGCAGGCCAGCCCAAGCGCCGTCCAGCCAGTCGGCCTTGTTCGGCTTGTAGCTCTGTCCGGCGTCGAATTCGGTTTCCAGATTTTCGCGCCACTGCGCTTTCATCTGGTCGATTTCTTCCTGCTTGATCAGTCCTTCAGCAATCAGCTTGTCGCTGTAGAGCTGAACCGTGGTCTTGTGTGCACGGATCGCCTTGTACATCAACGGCTGGGTGAAAGACGGTTCGTCACCTTCGTTGTGACCGAAGCGGCGATAGCAGAACATGTCTATGACCACCGGCTTGTGGAAGGTCATGCGGAATTCGGTTGCTACCTTGGCGGCAAACACCACGGCTTCCGGATCGTCGCCATTGACGTGGAAGATCGGCGCTTCGATCATCTTCGCCACATCCGACGGATAAGGCGACGAACGCGAGAAGGCCGGATTGGTGGTGAAACCGATCTGGTTGTTGATGATGAAGTGAACCGTACCGGCGACGCGGTGGCCCTTCAGGCCCGAAAGGCCGAGGCACTCGGCCACGACACCCTGACCGGCAAAGGCAGCATCGCCATGCAGGAGCAGCGGCAAAACCTTGGCGCGCGTTGCAAGCGGAACCATGTCGTCACGGGTGCGACCAGCCAGCAGGTCTTGCTTGGCACGGGCCTTGCCCATCACGACCGGGTTGACGATTTCGAGGTGCGACGGGTTGGCGGTCAGCGACAGGTGGACCTTGTTGCCGTCGAATTCACGGTCCGACGAAGCGCCCAGATGGTACTTCACGTCGCCCGAGCCTTCCACGTCGTCCGGTGCATAGGAGCCGCCCTTGAACTCGTGGAAAATAGCGCGATGCGGCTTGCCCATGACCGGCTAAGCACGTTCAGACGGCCACGGTGGGCCATGCCGAAGATGATTTCCTTGACGCCCATGGCGCCGCCGCGCTTGACGATCTGTTCCAGCGCAGGGATCAGCGATTCACCGCCATCCGGGCCGAAACGCTTGGTGCCCTTGTATTTGACGTCGATGAACTGCTCGAAGCCTTCCGCTTCGATCAGCTTCGACAGGATGGCCTTCTCTTGCCTTCCGGCGTGAAAGCAACCTTTTATCCGGACCTTCGATACGTTCCTGAATCCGGGCTTTTTCAGCTGGATCGGAGATATGCATGAATTCGACGCCGATCGTACCGCAGTAGGTACGCTTCAGAATGTCGAGCATTTCCGGCACGGTCGCATATTCGAGGCCGAGCACGTTGTCGATGAAAATCTTGCGGTTGTAGTCGGCAGGCGTGAAACCGTAGTTTTCCGGCTCCAGCTCGTTATAGTCGTTCGGCGTCTCGGAGAGACCGAGCGGATCGAGATTGGCGTGCAGATGGCCACGCATGCGGTAGGCGCGGATCATCATGATGGCGCGAACGCTGTCGCGTGCAGCCTGTGTGATCTCTTCGCTGGTAAGAGCCGCGCCGGTAGCACCCTTCGCTTCGCCCTTTGCAGCCTTGCCTTTCAGCTTGTCGGTGACGTGCTTTTCAACTTCAGCCCAGTTGCCATCGAGCGCGGAAATCAGTTCGCCATTGGCTGCAATCGGCCAGTTCTTCCCGGTCGGGACGCGCCTTCAGCGTTTTTCTTCACATCGTCGGCATTGTCGCCCAGCTTCGCGAAGAAATCGCGCCACTGCGGATCGACCGAATTCGGATCGTCCTCATACTTGGCGTACAGCTCCTCAATATAGTCGGCATTGCCGCCATAGAGGAATGAGGTAAGGGCGAAAACGTCGTTGGCTTGTTCTTGCCTTGCCATAGCCTATCCGGAGCAGCGCTCCGTCTCCTTGTCAGTGGCTCATCTTGCGCGGGCCGGAAGTTCGAAACTTCATCCCTCACGCCGCCGGGGAGGAACCGCTACAGACCCCGGCATGACTAAACTCTACGCGTCGGAACGGATATCCGTCCCTCTAAGCCGGATCACATGACCCGTTGTTATGCTAAACCCGGCAGCGGCTTTCGCCGCCGCCGGGATATTCAGACCGATACGCGATCTCAGCCCTTGAGGACTTCGACCAGCGTCTTGCCGAGCTGCGCCGGCGACGGCGACACGCGAATGCCGGCCGATTCCATGGCAGCAATCTTGTCTTCCGCGCCGCCCTTGCCGCCGGAGATCACGGCGCCGGCATGGCCCATGGTGCGTCCGGCAGGAGCCGTACGGCCAGCGATGAAGCCGACCATCGGCTTCTTGCGACCGCGCTTGGCTTCGTCCTTGAGGAACTGGGCCGCGTCTTCTTCAGCCGAACCGCCGATTTCACCGATCATGACGATCGACTTGGTTTCGTCGTCGGCCGGGAACATTTCCAGCACGTCGATGAACTCGGTGCCCTTGACCGGATCGCCGCCGATACCGACAGCGGTGGTCTGACCGAGGCCCTCGTTCGAGGTCTGGAACACTGCTTCATAGGTAAGCGTGCCGGAGCGGGAAACAACACCCACCGAACCCTTCTTGAAGATATTGCCCGGCATGATGCCGATCTTGCATTCTTCAGGGGTCAGGATGCCCGGGCAGTTTGGTCCGAGCAGGCGCGACTTCGAGCGCTCCAGACGCTCCTTGACGCGAACCATGTCCATGACCGGAATGCCTTCGGTGATGCAGACGATGAACGGGATTTCAGCTTCGATGGCTTCGATGATGGCATCGGCAGCACCTGCTGGCGGAACGTAGATCACCGATGCGTCTGCACCTGTGCGTTCCTTGGCTTCGGCAACGGTTGCGAAGATCGGAAGCTTTTCACCCTTCTGACCTTCCCGGGTTTCGCCACCCTTCTTCGGATGGATACCGCCGACCATCTGCGTGCCGTAGTAGGCAAGCGCCTGTTCAGTGTGGAAGGTGCCGGTCTTGCCGGTCAGGCCCTGTACGAGAACCTTGGTGTCCTTGTTGACGAGAATGGACATGCCTTAATTCCCCTTCACTGCAGCGACGATCTTCTGCGCCGCATCGTCGAGATCGTCGGCCGAAATGACGTTCAGGCCGCTCTCGTTGATGATCTTCTTGCCGAGTTCGACATTGGTGCCTTCGAGACGGACAACCAGAGGAACCTTGAGGCCGACTTCCTTGACCGCAGCGATCACGCCTTCGGCAATGACGTCGCACTTCATGATGCCACCGAAGATGTTGACCAGAATGCCCCTGGACAGCCGGATCAGCGGTGATGATCTTGAACGCAGCCGTCACCTTCTCCTTGGAAGCGCCGCCACCAACGTCGAGGAAGTTGGCAGGTTCTGCACCGTAGAGCTTGATGATGTCCATCGTCGCCATGGCAAGGCCTGCGCCGTTGACCATGCAGCCGATATTGCCGTCGAGAGCGACGTAAGCGAGATCGTACTTGGAAGCTTCGATCTCTTTTTCGTCTTCTTCCGACAGATCGCGTAGTTCCTGAATGTCAGGATGACGGAACAGAGCATTGCCGTCGAACGATACCTTGGCGTCGAGAACGCGCACGCGGCCATCGGTCATGACGATCAGCGGGTTGATCTCGAGAAGGCTCATGTCCTTTTCGGTGAAGGCCTTGTAGAGGATCGGGAACAGCTTGACGCCGTCTTCGCGAGCCTGACCTTCAAGCTTCAGCGCGTCGGCGAGCTTGCTGGCGTCTTCGTCCGTTACGCCCTTGGCCGGATCGATGGCGACAGTCACGATCTTTTCAGGGGTTTCTTCGGCAACGGCTTCGATGTCCATGCCACCTTCGGTCGAAACGACGAAAGCCGGACGACCAACGGTGCGGTCGATCAGGATCGAGAGATAAAGCTCGCGAGCGATGTCGGCGCCGTCTTCGATGTAAAGACGGTTGACCTGCTTGCCGGCAGGGCCGGTCTGCTTGGTGACGAGCGTGTTGCCGAGCATTTCCTTCGCATTGGCAACCACTTCCTCAACCGACTTGGCGAGGCGCACGCCGCCCTTTGCATCGGCTGGCAGTTCCTTGAACTTGCCCTTGCCGCGTCCACCAGCATGGATCTGGCTCTTGACGACATAAAGCGGTCCGGGAAGCGTCTTTGCCCATTCTTCCGCCTGTTCGACGGAATAGACAGCCACACCATTGGCGATCGGTGCGCCGTAGGTGTGAAGCAGGCGCTTGGCACGGTATTCGTGAATATTCATCTGGTTGTCCTCTACGGATTCCCGACCGATTCAGCGAGCCGGTACGGCCCGAATCTTCGACCGATAATTGACAGCCGGAAAAGGCCGGAGCCGCACAAATGCGACAACCCGGCCTTGTCTGGAATTTTACTTCAGAGACGGAGCGATGCCGATGCAGGCTTCGCAAAGACCGGCGACCGAAGCCACCGACTTGTCGAATTCAGCCTTTTCGTTCTTGTCGAGATCAATTTCAATGATGCGCTCGACGCCATTGGCACCGATCACGGTCGGCACGCCGACATACATGTCCTTGACACCGTACTGGCCCGTAAGCTGGGCAGCAACCGGCAGGACGCGCTTCTTGTCCTTGAGGTAGGATTCAGCCATCTGGATGGCCGATGCAGCCGGAGCGTAGAAAGCCGAGCCGGTCTTGAGCAGGCCGACGATTTCCGCGCCGCCGTCACGGGTGCGCTGGATGATCTTGTCGAGCTTGTCCCGGCTGGTCCAGCCCATCTTGACGAGATCAGGGGAGCGGGATGCCTGCGACGGTTGAGTAACGGGCCAGCGGAACCATGCTGTCGCCGTGGCCGCCCAGCACGAAAGCCGTGACGTCTTCAACCGAAACGTTGAACTCTTCCGAGAGGAAATAACGGAAGCGGGCGCTGTCGAGAACGCCAGCCATGCCGACAACCTTGTGCGCCGGAAGACCGGAGAACTTCTGCAGCGCCCAGACCATGGCGTCCAGCGGGTTGGTGATGCAGATGACGAAAGCTTCAGGGGCGTATTTCTTGATGCCTGCGCCAACCTGTTCCATCACCTTGAGGTTGATGCCCAGAAGGTCGTCGCGGCTCATGCCCGGCTTGCGCGGCACGCCTGCGGTCACGATGACAACGTCTGCGCCTTCAATTGCTGCGTAGTCGTTGGCGCCGGTGTATTTCGCATCAAAACCGTCAACCGGAGAAGATTCGGCGATATCCAGCCCCTTACCCTGCGGGATGCCTTCCGCAATGTCGAAAAGGACGACGTCGCCGAGTTCCTTCAGACCGGCCAGATGAGCGAGCGTGCCGCCGATCATGCCGGAGCCGATGAGGGCAATCTTGTTGCGTGCCATGATTGTTTCTTTCCTCACTTTTGATCCAGAGACGCATCAAGCCATCCGGAATCCTCGCCGGAAACGCTCAAGCGTTGGAACTGCGAGATAGGACTCTTTGGCGATAAACTCAACTCATTATTTTGCGACTAATGTTTTCAATCGGTTAGAATTAATGGTTCTTACGTAAACGTAAGATAATTTGTCAATATCAAGGCAAAACCACCCTCTCCTACCGCCGCGAACCATCCCCGGCGAAGCGGTGAAGGAGCGACTGGCAAGCTGCCAATTCCAACAACGTTGTGCACCGGTTCAAAACCGGCCCCGATTTAAAACTGATGCCGTATCAGAAGTCCGGCGCGAACGCGCCACCGCCTTCCGCATGAATTGCGTGAGCAACATAGCCCACCGGGCTTATAAGTCCAGTCTGTGGCAGTCTGATGATGATAGCGGGAAGGGTCGACTTCAACCGGCCTTGCCGGGTGGCTCCGCCAGATAGCCCGCGCTCTGCATCTCGAAAAGACGGGAAGCGGTACGATCGAACTCGAAGGCCTCCGTGCCCTTGCTGGCGAGATAGAGCTTTTCCGGTTCGGCTTCAGCCGAAATGAACACCCGCGCGTGGTGATCGTAGAGTACGTCGACCAGTAGAATGAAGCGCTTGGCCTCGTTGCGGCGTGAATAGTCCAACACCGGAACATCATCGATGAACAAGGTCGGATAGTGCTTCACGATGGCGATATAGTCCGAGGCACCAAGCGGCTTCGAACAGAGCGCATCGAAAGTGAAGCGCGCCGCACCATGCACGGCACGGGCGACCTCGATGTCGCGCCCCTTGATGCGGATGACATCCGGCTTTTCATGCGCACCGTCCTTTTGCGCCAACCGGGCCGCATCCATGCGCTTGGTCGTCTCAGAACCCAGCGGTGACAGATAGACCGGCTGGCGGTCGAGCTTTTCGAGGCGGTAATCGGTGCGCGAATCGAGATTGATCACATCGACATACTGCTTGAGAATATCGATGAAGGGCAGGAAAAGCTGCCGGTTCAGTCCGTCGCGATAAAGATTGTCCGGCGCAACGTTGGACGTCGCCACCAACACCACTCCACGCGCGAACAAGGCACTGAACAGGCGCGACAGGATCATCGCATCGGCAATATCCGTCACGGTGAATTCGTCGAAACACAGCACCCACGCGTGTTGGCTCAAGGCATCGGCGACCGGCGGGATCGGATCGTCCTGCTTGGTTTCGCCACGCTTCAACGCCTGACGATGCGCATAGATGCGCTCGTGCACATCGGCCATAAAATCATTGAAATGCGCGCGACGTTTACGCTCGACGGGCAAAAGCGAAAAGAACATGTCCATCAGCATGGTCTTGCCGCGCCCGACCTCGCCGTGCACGTAAAGCCCCTTGATGACGCTCGTTGCCTCCTTGCGCTTGCCGAACAGCCAGCCGAGCGCGCTCGACTTGCGTGACAGGCGTTTGGTACAGATTTCCTCGATCAGCCGGTCATAACGGACGGTGAGTTCGAGTTGAGCAGGATCGGCTTCCACATCACCCGCCACGACCATCGCATCGTAATGTTCGCGGACGGAGGGAAGGCTTTCAGATTACCGTCGAAAGACATGATTGCTTCCGTTCAACCTTTCAATTGCAAAAACGGCGGACCATCTCGCGATGATCCGCCTGTCTTTAAGCGAAAGAATGTCTTAGCGCGAAAGCGACACGGCCTGCCCGCCTGAAGTCTGTCCGTCGAAGCGGCTCTGTCCCGAAGAATAGAGCGACGCGACGGTGCCGCCATTCGCATCATAGAGAACGAGCTGCTTGCCGTTGACGGCCGGGAAGCGAGATTGCCGAGTTCGCCCGGGCAACGCAGCGGACCAGCGCGATAGCCCTGACCATACTTGGTCTGCGGCGTCGCGATCTTGCAGCTCTGGCCGCCAAGCGATGCGTTCCAGACACCGGCGACGGAGCCCGGCGTCAGATCGGGCGCGGATGCCGGCGGCAGGCTTGCAACCTGTGTGCCGGGTTGTGCATTCGGGTCCGTGGTCGGAGCCGTCGGGAACTGCGAAGCATTAGGAGAATTAAGGTTGCCCTTCTGCACTGAGCCTGCTGGAGCCGCATTCACGGGCGGCGGTGGCGGTGGTGGCGAAACCGTATCGAGATTGCCGAACCGGGAGCTCTGGCACCCGGCCGGGACAATGCCAGCCGCCGCGAGGCTGAGCAGACTTGCTTTCGAAATTCCCATCTGGTTCTCCATTTCCGCATTTCTCATCAGGGGTGGGGATGCCCCGGACTTCCTACCGAAGCCCTGCAATGTGACAATATTGGACCGATAAAATGGCTATATGGTTAAAAAGCAACACCGGCACCTGTCATTTTTACCCCTCAAACCCTTCAAGAATGCTTGAAACCGCATAATAATCTTGAAACTGGGACAGGAAGGCCACAGTTTCTCCGATATTGGCGCCTGTCCTGCACGAACATCCGAGCCGCAACTTTTCGCAATCTGTCGCGGGTACTGGCAATTTGCGGGCTTTTCCGCCATATAGACGCTAATTGTCCCATAGGCTTTATCGACCAAAGCCACAGGAAAACGGAACCACGATAGATATGGCCACCAAGGCAGCCTTCGCCAAGATGAACGGGCTCGGCAATCAGATCATCGTTGCCGACATGCGCGGTCGCGCGGACCGGATAACGCCTGAAGCTGCGATCCGTCTTGCAGGCGACAGCGAAACCGCCTTCGATCAGATCATGGCGATCCACGATCCGCGCACGGCGGGAACCGACAACTATATTGCGATCATCAATTGCGACGGCACGGAAGCCCGGGCTTGCGGCAACGGCACACGCTGCGTCGTTCAGGCGCTGGCCGCCGAGACCGGTCGGCAGGCCTTTACTTTTGAGACCCGCGCCGGAATTCTGACGGCGACCGAACACGAAGACGGCCTGATTTCAGTCGATATGGGCAAGCCGCGCTTCGATTGGCAGGACATTCCGCTTGCCGAGGAATTTCGCGATACGCGCATGATCGAACTGCAGGTCGGCCCCATCGACGCGCCGGTTCTGCATTCGCCGTCGGTAGCATCCATGGGCAACCCGCACGCAATCTTCTGGGTCGACCGTGATGTATGGTCCTATGAGCTGGAAAAATTCGGACCGCTTCTGGAACATCATCCGATCTTTCCGGAGCGCGCCAATATCTCCGTGGCCCATGTCACCTCGCCCGAGACAATCGATCTGCGCACGTGGGAGCGCGGTGCAGGTCTGACCCTCGCCTGTGGTTCCGCCGCCTGCGCCGCCGCCGTATCGGCAGTACGCACGCGCCGCACCGGGCGCACAGTCACCGTCAATGTTCCCGGTGGCCCGCTCAGGATCGAATGGCGCGACGACGATCATGTCATGATGACCGGCCCCGCCGAATGGGAATTTTCAGGCACTTTCGATCCTGCAACCGGCGAATGGAGCCGCGACGCCCAGAATGACAAGCCAACTGACAGGGGTGCAGCCTGATGTCGGTGGAAGTCGTAACATTCGGATGCCGTCTCAACACCTATGAATCAGAGGTGATGAAACGCGAAGCCGATGCCGCCGGACTTAGCGAATTAAAGGATGGCGCGATCATCTTCAACACCTGCGCTGTGACGGCGGAAGCAGTGCGACAGGCGCGTCAGGCGATCCGCAAGGCACGCCGTGAAAACCCGGAAGCGCGCATCATCGTCACCGGCTGCGCCGCACAGACCGAAGCGGACAATTTTGCCGCCATGGACGAAGTCGACCTCATTCTTGGCAATGAGGAAAAACTGAAATCCAATTCCTACCGGATGCTGCCGGATTTCGGCGTCAACCAGTTCGAGAAGGTCCGCGTCAACGACATTATGGAAGTGCGTGAAACCGCAAGTCACATGGTCGATGCCATCGAAGGTCGGGCACGCGCATTCGTGCAGGTGCAGAATGGCTGCGATCATCGCTGCACCTTCTGCATCATTCCCTATGGTCGCGGTAATTCCCGCTCCGTTCCGATGGGCGCGGTGGTGGATCAGGTCAAGCGCCTTGTCGGCAACGGTTATGCCGAAGTGGTGCTGACCGGCGTGGACATGACCTCCTACGGTCCCGATCTTCCGGGAAGCCTACGTCTCGGCAAGCTGGTGAAGACTGTTCTCAACCAAGTGCCGGATTTGCGGCGCCTGCGTCTTTCCTCCATCGATTCCATCGAAGCCGATGACGATCTGATGGATGCGATTGCCAATGAAAAGCGCCTGATGCCGCATCTGCATCTGTCGCTACAGGCGGGCGACGACATGATCCTGAAGCGCATGAAGCGCCGCCACTTACGCGACGATTCGATCCGCTTCTGCGAAACAGTACGTGGGCTTCGTCCTGACATCGTCTTCGGCGCGGACATCATCGCCGGTTTCCCCACCGAAACCGAAGACATGTTCCGGAATTCGCTGAAGATCGTCGAGGAATGCGGACTGTCCCACCTACACGTCTTCCCCTACAGCGCACGCGAAGGCACCCCCGCCGCCCGTATGCCGCAGGTGCGGCGCGAAATCGTCAAGGAACGTGCGGCACGCCTGCGCGCGGAAGGCGACCGCGCTTATGAAAAACACCTCGGCGCGCTGAACGGCACCTTGCAGCGCCTCCTTGTCGAGAAGGAAGGTATTGCGCGCACCGAAGGCTTTACTCTGGCATCGGTGGACAGCGGTGCACCGGGCGAAATCATCGAACGTATCGTGACAGGCCATGACGGTGAAAAACTCCTCACCCGTCAGGCAGAGCCGCAAGCGGCTTAAAGCTTAAGGGCATCAGATTTCATGGCAATGGGTTTCATCAAGAAAATGTTCTCCTTCGGCAAGAAGGAGGTCGAAGAAAAAAACCAGTCGAACAACCGGCTCCCCGATGCCGTGGAAACGGCTTTAGAAACGCAACTTCCTGAAACCGTCGAAGCGCCCAAAAAATCGAAACAGCCGTCGTTGAAGTGGTCATTTCCGAACCGGAAGTGCCATTGAGCGCCAGCGAGCCTGAGCCGATTGAAGCGCCTGCGTCTGAAACGGTTGAGGAAGAAAAGATTGAACCGGAGCATCCGGTTGCCGAGATCGAAATCCCGATTGAACAGCCTCCGGTGATGGAACCAATCGCGGTCGAAGCACCTACGCCAGAACCTGCTATTGAACCCGTTGTTGAGCCTGTTGTCGAGCCCGAGGCGGAACCCGCTGTCGAACTCGAACAGCCCGAAGTCGCAAAAGCTCCTGATGCACCTGTGGTAAAGGAAGCGGTCGAACCCGCACCTCAGCCGGAACCAGTGAAGCCCAAGAAGGTCAAAGTCGCCAAGGCCGTCGAGGAACATAAGGAAGAAGCGCCGGTTGAGGCAGCGCCTCAGCCAAAGCTGTCCCGTTCGAGCGTCTGCGTCGCGGCCTGCTCCGTTCATCGAATTCATTGAGCGAATCCATCGGCGGCATTTTCACCAAGCGCAAGCTCGATGATGACACGCTGCAGGATCTCGAAGACGTACTGATCCGGGCTGATCTCGGGCTTGAAACCGCCATGCGCGTGACCGATGCGCTTGCCTCGGGTCGCTACGGCAAGGACGTGACGGGCGAGGAAGTGCGCACCATCATGGGCGCGGAAATCGAAAAGGTTCTAGGCCCGGTGGCAAAGCCGCTGGAGCTTGACCTGTCACACAAGCCGCATGTCGTCCTCGTGGTCGGCGTCAACGGCACCGGCAAGACCACCACCATCGGCAAGCTTGCCGCAAAGCTTACCGCAGGTGGCCTCAAGGTCATGCTGGCGGCAGGCGACACATTCCGCGCAGCAGCCATCGAGCAGTTGCACATCTGGGGCGAACGCACCGGTTCGCCGGTCGTGTCCTCCAAGCTCGGCGCCGATGCGGCAGGGCTTGCCTATGATGCATGGGAAAAGGCCAAGGAAGCCGGCAGCGACGTCCTCATCATCGATACTGCAGGACGGTTGCAGAACAAGGCTGAACTGATGGACGAGCTTGCAAAAATCGTGCGCGTGCTGGGCAAGCATGATCCGGAAGCGCCGCATACGGTACTGCAGACACTTGATGCCACCACCGGCCAGAATGCCCTTAATCAGGTCGAAATCTTCAAGAATATTGCCGGTGTCAACGGTCTGGTCATGACCAAGCTTGACGGCACGGCACGGGGCGGCATTCTTGTCGCCATCTCGGCCAAGCATAAACTGCCGATCTATTTCATCGGCGTCGGCGAAGGTGTCGACGATCTGGAACCCTTTGCGGCCAAGGATTTTGCCCGCGCCATCGCAGGAGTTGCCTGATGGAGCATCCCGTTTTCGAACGCGATCCGTCACAGAAAAGCGAAGCCGAACGCCGGGAAGTCCCGCCGCTGCTCGCTTGCGCTGGAGCTGGGGCCGCTTCTTGTCTTCTTCTTTGCCAATGCGCGTGGCGAAATGCTGATCGAGCGTTTTCCGGTGCTGGCGTCCATCGGCGCACCGATCTTTCTCGCAACGGCGCTATTCATGGGCGCAACCGTAATCGCGCTCGCCATTTCATGGACAATGACGCGCACCCTGCCCATCATGCCGCTTGTCTCCGGCATTGTCGTATTGGTGTTCGGAGCACTGACGCTCTGGCTGCACAACGACACCTTCATCAAGATGAAGCCCACCATCGTCAACACGCTGTTTGGTGCGATCCTGCTCGGCGGGCTCTTCTTCGGCAAGTCCCTGCTCGGCTATGTGTTTGATTCAGCCTTCCGTCTCGATGCCGAAGGCTGGCGAAAACTGACGCTGCGCTGGGGGCTGTTCTTCATCTTCCTCGCCGTGGTCAACGAGGTTGTCTGGCGGAATTTCACGACCGATGCCGGGTATCGTTCAAGGTGTGGGGCATTATGCCCATCACCATTGTCTTCACGCTTTTACAGATGCCGCTTATCCAGAAGCATTCACTGACGGAAGATAACAAAACCGCGTCGTAACGGGAGGACGGACACCATGAACGGGATCGCACAACGGCTTGAAATCGAACAGTTCATCTGCCGCAGCGACAATTATGGCGTCCTGATCCACGATCCCCAAAGCGCACTCACCGCATCCATTGATGCGCCCGATGCAGCGGCGATCGAGGCCGCGCTGAAACGGCGCGGCTGGACGCTCGATTTCATCTTCACAACGCATCACCATCTCGATCACGTCGAGGGCAATGATGCGCTGAAGGCGAAATACGGCGTCAGCATCATCGGCCCCAAGGCCGAAGAAACAAAGATTCCCGGCATCGACCGCACGGTGAAGGACGGCGACGAATTCACCTTCGGTCTCTTCCGGGTGAAGGTCATTGCGACACCCGGCCATACGGCGGGCGAAGTGTCCTATTATCTTCCCGATGCGAAAGCCGTCTTCACGGGCGATACGCTGTTCGCGCTCGGTTGCGGGCGGCTTTTCGAGGGAACGCCGCTCACCATGTTCCAGTCGTTGCGGAAGCTGGTTGCGCTTCCCGGCGATACGGCGGTTTATTGCGGTCATGAATATACCGAAAGCAATGCCCGATTTGCGCTCACCATCGACCCCGCCAATTCCGCCCTCAAGGAGCGTGTCGCCGAGATTGCGCGGCTCCGCGCCGCCGATCGCATGACATTGCCGTCAAGCATTGCGCTTGAAATGGCGACCAATCCCTTCCTGCGCTGGCATGATGCAGGCATTCGCAGCCGCCTCGGCCTGCAGGATGCACCCGACGAAACCGTGTTTGCCGAAATCCGCAAGCGCAAGGATATGTTCTGACATATGCTATTGCTATTTGAGAGCGCGAATCGTTCCACAGTTCGAGGATAGAAGAATGACGGTGTTTTCCCGTTTCAAGATTGCAGGCTGCGCCGTTTTCCTCGGCCTCCATTGGCCTTTCTCTTGTCGCCGTGCCCGTTTCCACAAGCGTCGCGTTTGCCGACGACCTGCTTGATGTCGCACCGAAGCAAACGCCTGCCGAAATCAACAATTTCAAGCTGAGCGAAGATTTCCTGTCGCGCATGGAAAAGTGCAGGAACAGCTGGGCGGTATGGAACTTTCAGCGACGGAAGAGGAAGGACAGGATGCCACGCCTTCCTTCGACAAGATGGTGAAGAGCGTCGAATCCCGCCCGCAGGTCGTGGAAGTGCTCAAGGCCCAGAACATCACGCCGTCCGATTATATTCTCGGCTATTTCGCCCTGATGAGCAGCCTTGCAGCAGCTGATGCCGAAAGCGAGCCGCAGTTGGTGGACGAGTTAAAGGACATCAATCCCGAGCACCTCGCCTTTGGCAAGCAATATAGCGAACGCATCCGCGTTCTGATCGGCGAGTAACACGGCTCGAAGGAAGAGAGACGAACCGGCGGTTTCGCCGGTTCTTTTGTTTTATCGCACCGGTTGCCTCAGAAGCCGCAAAGCATTGATTGTCACAAGAACGGTGGCACCAGTATCGGCCAGAATTGCGGGCCAGAGGCCTGTAATACCCAGCACGGTGGTCACCAGAAAGACAGCCTTCAATCCGAGCGCTATGGCAATATTCTGATGGATATTGCGCATGGTTCGCTTGGAAAGGTCGACCATTGCTGCCACATCGCCAACCCGGCCATGCAGAACCGCAGCGTCGGCCGTTTCCAGCGCCACATCCGTGCCGCCACCCATGGCGATGCCGACATCGGCGGCAGCAAGGGCTGGCGCATCGTTGATGCCGTCACCAACCTTGGCGACGATCAGACCTTCTTTACGCAACTCACCGACAATACGCTGCTTGTCTTCCGGCAGAAGCTCAGCCCGCACTTCGATCCCGAGATCGCGTCCGATTGCTTCCGCCGTGCGGCGATTGTCACCGGTCAGCATAACGGTGCGAATATTGGCCGCTTTCAATTCCTGCAAACCGGCAATGGCATCAGCGCGCGGTTCATCACGCATGGCGATTGCACCGGCAATCTTGCCATCGGCGACAAGGACAGAAACGGTCTTGCCTTCGTCGTTGCAAGCAGCAATGCGGCTCGCCAGTGCGTCCGGAATGGCCGCAATATCATTGGCGGCGCGGCGCGACCCCAGAAACAGGTCCATTTCACCAACCGCCCCAGACACACCCTTGCCGCCATGGGCCTTGCCCTGCGTGATGACAGACAGTTTCAGGCTGCGCTGTTCTGCAGCACCGACAATCGCCAGCGCCAGCGGATGGTTTGAGCCCGCATCCAGAGACGCGGCAAGACGCAGCACTTCATCCTCGGACAAGTCGCCTGCAAGAACATCTGTCACCTTCGGCTTGCCCTCGGTCAGCGTGCCGGTCTTGTCGAAACAGGCCGCCGTGATCTTGCCGATGGTTTCCAGCACAGCGCCGCCCTTCATGAGAAGGCCGCGCCGGGCACCCGACGACAGAGCCGCTGCAATTGCAGCAGGCGTGGAAATGACCAGCGCACAGGGGCAACCGATCAGAAGGATCGCAAGACCCTTTTGTAAACCCATTCATTCCAGTCACCACCCGCAACAAGCGGCGGCAGAATGGCGACGAGCGCCGCCACAACCACAACGCCCGGCGTGTAATAGGTCGAGAAACGATTGATGAAACGTTCGGTCGGCGCCTTGGCTTCCTGCGCTTCCTCGACCAGCCGCACAACCCGGGCGATGGTATTGTCCTGCGCGGCAGCCGTGACCCGAACCCGCAACACGCCGTCGCCGTTGATCGTGCCAGCAAAACCGTGTCGCCTTCGGCCTTCCCGACCGGAGTGCTTTCACCGGTGACCGGTGCTTCATCGACAGCGCTCTCGCCCGTCAGGATTTCACCATCCGCAGGCATACGGTCGCCGGGGCGCACGGAAATCACATCGCCGACCGCCAGACTGTCGGCGGCAACTTCCGTGGTCGCACCATTTCTCTCTCAAGGAAGGCAGTCTTCGGCACCAGCGCAGTCAGGGATTGAATGCTGGCACGCGCCTTACCCGCAGCAACGCCTTCCAAAAGCTCACCGACCATAAACAGAAACACGACGGCTGCTGCTTCCTCGGTTGCGCCGATAAACATTGCGCCGATGGCGGCAATGGTCATCAGCATCTCGATTGAAAATGGCGTGCCGTTGATGGCCGCCATATAGGCACGCTTGGCAATCGGCACGAGACCGATCAGCATCGCAGCAGTGAAGGCCCAAAGCGCGATGGACGGATAAAGATGTCCGACAATATAGGCCGCGATCAGCCCGCCGCCACAGGCCAGCATCATCTGACCCTTTTTCGAACGCCACCACGGCAGCGGCTTTGTCGGCCCGGTCGCCTTTGGTGCAGAAATGGCACCGGGGACAACGGTTTTGGCAAGGGCAGTCTTGTAGCCCAGCGCCGTCACTCTGCCGGCGATTTCGTCGCTCTTCGCCGTTCCATCATGGTTGACGGTCATTGCGCCATTGGTCGCGGAAACGGACACATCCGTCACGCCGGACAGGCGCCGCACGGCGGTATCGATCTTGGCCGCACAGGATGCACAATCCATGCCATCGACCTGAAAGCGGAAACTGTTGGACGTTACGGCAATAACCTTGTCGTGGGCTTCATGATTGTGTTCATGGGCGTGATCATGATGGCCGCCGCACGCACTGTGGTCGTGGTCGTGGTCGTGGTCGTGGTCGTGGTCGTGGTCGTGGTGAGAATGATCGTGCGAATGCTCATGCTTCACCAGTGCTTTTTCCTTGACGGTTTTTTCGGGGCCATCGGCTCCACACCATAGCCGAGGCTGCGCACCTTGCTTGCGATCTTGTCGAGATCGCCTGTTCCATCATGGCTGACGGTCATCGTGCCTGCCGTGACAAAGACGGACACATCCTCGATACCGCGCACGCGCCGCACGGCAGTATCGATCTTGGTTGCGCAGGATGCGCAATCCATACCGTCGATGCGAAAGCGAATCTGGTTCAATGTTTCACTCATGATCTGCTCTTTTTCAGCACTGCTCTTGAATTGTGTTGAGCAAGGTCTACATCCTCTAGTGACTAGAGGAGCAAGCGGAAAATGATCATGAATGTATCGATCGGAGAAGCATCGAAAGCGAGCGGCGTCAAAGTGCCGACGATTCGTTATTACGAGCAGATCGGCCTGCTGCCCTCACCGCCGCGCACTGATGGCAATCGCCGCCTCTATGACCGGCAGGATGTCCAGCGGCTGCTTTTCATTCGCCACGCACGCGATCTGGGTTTCGAGGTGGATGCGATCCGCACACTTCTCGATCTTCAGGATAATCCCGACCAATCATGTTCGGCGGCCGATGCCATTGCACGCGCACGCTTGAGTGATGTCGAACACCGCATCGCAAAACTGCTGTCGCTAAAAACCGAATTGCAGCGCATGCTGGAATGCACTGCACATGGCCGCATCGACCAGTGTCGCGTGATCGAAATTCTCGGCAACCATGAGGAATGCGTGCACCCGAAGCATTAACTGGGACCGGCTGCCGGTCAGTTCACCTTGGAAAAACGGGTGGCTTCGATCTTGAGCGTGCCGATCTGCGTGCCGATTCGCGCCACGACGGGCGCATAGATGCCCGAATTGCCGAGCGATGCGAAGGAAATCGTGATCCGGCTGCGATTGCTCAGATAATCGATAGCCTTCTTGCCCTTCTGATATCCGGAAATCGGAACGAACTTTGCCGAGCAGACGACCGATTCGCCGGTAAAGCCGTCGGTCGTGAACGATTCGGTGCCATTGAAGGAAAGCTTGATCTCCGCGCGGGTCTGACCGTCGAAAACGCTCAGCGACCGGTCACAGACCGCCCGACCGTTCTTTGCAGGTATCATGAGCGCGCTCAGCGGATCGCTCACATTGAGAAAGTCCTGCGGTGATGTTTCCACCCACGGGTCGCGCTTTTTCACCGGAGGCTGGTTTTCTGCCGCGACGACATTGCCATTGGCGAAGCGGATCGTCGTGCTCTTGTTCTTGCGGCCATGCTTATAGGCGAGATCGAAGCTCTTCGGCACGACCTTGCCCCCAACGGCGCTCCCGGTAACGTGCACGGTGCCGTCCGTATCGTCGAACACACGCGCCAGACCGGAAGTCAGAAAACGGCCATTGAGATTGTAATTGGCGCCATTGACCGTGGTTTCTATGGCAGACCGCGCAATCGAAAGTCCGAAAATGGAAATATCGTACTCGGTCCGATAAAGATCGTTGGCCCCGCCGGTCCGCTAGCAATCATTGATCCCGCAAAGATCAGGCCCGCAAAGGTCAACACACCATAATGCGCCAGCCGCTGCCAGACGGGCTTCAACTCATGCGACGGTTCGATCATGCGCGCATTCCTTTCGCTAAAGCACGTCGTGGAAAAGAGGACCGTTTTCCATAAAGACATGCGTAAAGACAAAAACTCAAAGCAAATTCGCTTTATCCTATCTTGCGACTTGTTTTTCGCCTGATCGTCTCCTGATGGTTTTCAACCACATTGAAACGCCCAGAAGTTGCGTGGGATTCTTCGATACAGTATCTGTGTAAGCCAAGCAAAACTGGCGAAGTTATGATCGCAAGCTTTCGTGAAGACCGTGCGAAAGCCGGAAAACCGCGTCTTTTCGCGATGGATACGGAATCTCACTTGACTGCAACGGCTGCTGTCACTATAGAAACGCGACTTTCCCAATAGGCCGCCTGTCCGAGATCGCGCGCCAGCAGCATCAAACTGCGTTGATTGCTTGAATTCGGACATTCGGGTCGGGGCCTGAAGAACGTAATTGAAGGTGAGACCAAAATGTCCCGCGCTTGTGAATTGACCGGCAAGTCGGTCCAGTACGGCAACAATGTCAGCCACGCGAACAACAAGACGCGTCGCCGCTTTCTGCCGAACCTCTGCAATGTTACGCTAATGTCCGAAACGCTCGGCCAGAGCTATCGCTGCGCGCGTTTCTGCAACGCTCTGCGTTCGGTTGAACATCGCGGCGGTCTCGATGCGTTCCTCGTCAAGTCTGACGACAAGGAACTCTCGCAGCGCGCTCGCCTGCTGAAGCGTCAGATCGCAAAGAAGCAGGCTGAAGCAGCAGTCGCTGCCTAAGCTTCCGGCCAAAAATTTCGACAAAAAGGCCGGCTTTTGTCGGCCTTTTTGCTGGTTCCATCACCCGGGATAAAAAAATGTCAATCGAGACACCTTCTTATTCCCGGCTTATGCCTGCGATACTAGCCATGTGCGTGGCAGTTGCCGCGTCGAACATACTTGTCCAGTATCCATTCCAGCATTTCGGCCTCGGTGAAGTGCTGACCTACGGCGCCTTCACCTACCCCATCGCCTTTCTGGTCAATGACCTGACGAATCGCCGCTTCGGCCCCCGCTGCCGCGCGCAAGGTCGTCTATGCCGGTTTCGTGCTTGGCGTCATCATGTCGGTCTGGCTCGCCACGCCGCGAATCGCGATTGCCTCCGGCTCCGCCTTCCTTCTCGCACAGCTGATGGACATCACAGTCTTCGACCGCCTGCGTCGCAAGACCGTGGAAGGCTCCCTTTGCTGCCGCCATGTTCGGTTCGGTGCTCGATACAATCCTGTTTTTCTCGATTGCCTTCGCAGCCGGTTTCGCCCGGATCGACAAGCTGACCGGAATGCCCGATTCGTCGCTTGCCGAACCTGCATCCTTCCTCGGCCTTGGCGTGCCGCTCTGGGCCTCGCTTGCTTTCGGCGACTTCTTCGTGAAAGTCATTATGGGAACGCTGATGCTGATCCCCTATGGCGCAATCCTCGCCGTCTTTGCCCCGACGCTTTACGCGCCAAACCGGACAAACGCTGGCTGATATTCTCGAGGATTCACGATCCGTTGAACGCAACGAAAACCGGTTTTCCTCAATAAATATCCCTGTATGAACCGCTCTCCGACAGACCGCAGGTTTTTCCTGCGGCCTTTCTTTATCGAAACGGATTTTTTATATTACGTATAGAAAGCAAAGGACGCCTGAAATTATTCACACGTCGGCTTTCCTCTTTCGGTTTGACTATATTTATATTTAGGTAAGGATTGATTAAAGGTCCTTGAATAAGGAAAAACTTCCACTCGTCATTATTACCGGCGCAAGCTCGGGCATTGGCCTTGCCGCTGCAAAATGTTTGCCCATCGCGGTCATCCATTGCTGCTTCTGGCGCGCCGACTGGACGCGATGGAAAAGCTCAAGCTGCCAGACACGCTCTGCAAATCCGTCGACGTCACTGACCGCAAGGCGCTTGCGGCAGCCGTCCAGGAAGCCGAAGCCAAGTTCGGTCCTGCCGATGCTATCATCAATAATGCCGGTGTGATGTTGCTGGGTGAAGTGAGCAAGCAGAACCCGGATGAATGGGACCGAATGCTGGAGGTCAATGTCAAAGGCCTTCTCAACGGCATTCATGCTGCCTCGGCTGGCATGGCTGCGCGCAAGCCCGGCACAATCATCAACATCAGCTCGGTGGCTGGCCGCAAGACCTTCGCCGATCATGTCGCTTATGTTGGCACGAAGTTCGCCGTGCACGGCATGTCGGAAAACCTGCGCGAAGAACTTTCGCCACATAATGTCCGTGTCGTGACGATCGCGCCGGGTGCCGCGGAAACGGAACTTCTGAGCCATACCAGCGACGCCGGTATCAAGGCCGGTTACGAAGCATGGAAGAAAGAAATGGGCGCGCCTGTGCTTTCAGCCGACGATGTGGCTCGCGCCATTCTCTATGCCTATGAACAGCCCGGGGCGTGTGCATACGCGAAATCGTTCTGGCTGCAACCAAACAGCAGGCATGAAAAAAGGGCGCTTCAAGCGCCCTTTTCTATTCCTGATTTTATCGTCCGCCAGCGCGGCGCCGTCCCCTGCCCGAGGCTGCAGCACCCTGCTCCTCGAACAGCGAGGCGAGCTGCTCCGTCATCGCGCCTGCCAGTTCTTCCGCATCAACGATGGTGACAGCACGCTGATAATAGCGCGTGACATCATGGCCGATACCGATTGCAATCAACTCCACCGGAGAGCGTGTTTCGATCTCTTCAATCACGGCGCGCAGATGGCGTTCGAGATAGTTGCCCGGATTGACGGAAAGCGTCGAATCGTCGACGGGGGCGCCGTCCGAGATCATCATCAGGATCTTGCGTTGCTCGGGACGCGCCAGCAGCCGCTGATGCGCCCAGATCAGCGCCTCACCGTCGATATTTTCCTTGAGCAGGCCTTCGCGCATCATCAGGCCGAGATTGCGCCGTGCCCGCCGCCGGGCGCATCGGCGCTCTTGTAGACGATATGGCGCAGATCATTGAGGCGACCCGGATTGGCAGGCTTGCCGCGTCAAGCCACGCTTCGCGTGACTGGCCACCCTTCCACGCCTTGGTGGTGAAACCGAGAATCTCCACCTTCACACCGCAACGCTCCAGCGTGCGGGCCAGAATGTCCGCACAGGTCGCGGCGACCGTGATCGGACGGCCGCGCATGGAGCCGGAATTGTCCAGAACCAGCGTCACGACCGTATCGCGAAAATCCGTATCGCGCTCCTGCTTGTAGGAAAGCGGCTGCGTCGGATCAATGACGATGCGCACCAGACGAGCCGAATCGAGATAGCCCTCTTCCAGATCGAAATCCGGGGAGCGATTCTGCTGCGCCATCAGGCGGCGCTGCAAGCGGTTGGCCAGACGCCCCACCACACCCTGCAGATTGGCAAGCTGCTTGTCGAGGAAGCTGCGAAGGCGGTCTAGTTCCGCCTCGTCGCAAAGATCCACCGCTTCAACCTCTTCATCGAACTCTCGCGTGAAGACCTTGTAGTCGACATGTTCGGCAAAATTGGCGAAAGGCTGGTTCGGACGGCGTGTATCGCCCGGCGTTTCCGCGTCGATATCGTCGCTGTCATCCATGTCGTCGGCAGAAGCATCGGCGGCGTCCATTTCGCCCCGGTCGCCTTCATCGCTCGAACTGTCGGATTCTTCGCTTTCAGCGGAATCGGAACCTTCCCGGCTCTCGTCGCCACCTTCCTCATTTTCGTCGGAATCCGGCGTCTGCTCGTCGTTCTGCTCTTCTTCGTCGCTCGGTTCTTCCTGCGACAGCTCCTCCGCCATATCCATGGAGGCGAGCATGTCACGCACCGTGCGCGCAAAGGCCTGCTGGTCTTCGAGATTGTCGCCAAGCCGCGCAATGTCGGCCGCAGCCTTCTGCTCGATCCACTCCCGCCATAGCTCGAGCACCTGTCCGGCTTCCGCAGGTGCGGACCGTCCGGTCAGCTTTTCACGCAGCAGAAGCGATACGGCTTCCTCAAGCGGCGCATCTTCCTTGGCGGTAACTGCGGAGAAATTGGCTTTCGAATATTTGTCCGCAAGCATGGTGGTGAGATTATCCGCCATGCCTGCCATGGCGCGGGCGCCGATAGCTTCCACACGCGCCTGCTCGACAGCGTCGTAAATCGCGCGCGCCTGCTTTCCTTCCGGGGCAAGGGCCGCATGAATGCGCGGATTGTGACGTGCCTGACGCAGCGCCATGGAATCGCCGAGGCCACGGGTGACGGCGATGTCGTGCGCAGTCGGGCGCTTCGGCAGATCGGGAAGACGGGCGCGATTGGCGCTTAATGCCGGGCGGTCGTTGGTGAACGCCACTTCCAGCTCATGCTCACCGGAAATGGCGCGGACACAAGCCGTTAGAGCGCGCTTGAACGGTTCGGAATCCACCGGTCCCGGTTTACGCTCGCGCGAATTATCGCCTATTCCTGACTTCTGGCCCGACATATGCCTATCCTGACTTCGCTTTCAAGCAAGGGCGAAGCTCATCGCCCCTGCATCAGACAGTGCGCTGCCGCCGGACATGCTCAGGCGGCAGGCTTCTTCCGCATCAAGCGAGAACGATATTCGCTGCCGATTCGGGCAGCTCAACGCCGAAAGCGCGCTGATAGAACTCGGCCACGATCGGGCGTTCCAGTTCGTCGCACTTGTTGAGGAAGGTCAGGCGGAAGGCAAAGCCGACATCGTTGAAGATCGCGGCGTTTTCGGACCATGTGATGACCGTACGCGGGCTCATGACGGTCGAGAGATCGCCATTGATGAAGGCCTGACGGGTCATGTCGGCCACGCGCACCATCTTATTCACAATCTCGCGGCCTTCGGCATTCTGGTAATGCTTGGCCTTGGCGAGAACGATATTCACTTCATTGTCGTGCGGCAGATAGTTCAGCGTCGTCACGATGGACCAGCGGTCCATCTGCGCCCTGGTTGATCTGCTGGGTGCCGTGATAGAGGCCGGTCGTGTCACCGAGGCCGACGGTGTTGGCAGTGGCGAACAGACGGAAAGCCGGATGCGGATGGATAACGCGGCTCTGGTCGAGCAGGGTCAGACGGCCCGAAGTTTCCAGAATGCGCTGGATCACGAACATCACGTCCGGACGACCCGCATCATATTCGTCGAAAACGAGAGCCACATTGTGCTGATAGGCCCGGGGCAGGATGCCGTCCTTGAATTCGGTGACCTGCATGCCGTCTTTCACGACGATGGCATCCTTGCCGACGAGATCGATACGGCTGACATGGCTGTCGAGGTTGACGCGCACGCAAGGCCAGTTGAGGCGGGCTGCGACCTGTTCAATATGGGTCGACTTACCGGTGCCGTGATAACCGGAAACCATCACGCGGCGGTTATAGGCAAAGCCTGCAAGGATCGCGAGCGTCGTCTGACGGTCGAAAAGATAATCCGGATCAAGCTCCGGCACATAGGAATCGCCTGCCGCATAGGCTGGCACCGTCATGTCGGAATCGATCCCGAACACTTCGCGCACCGAAACCGTTGTATCCGGCAAATTGGCTATATCCCGCTCAACCTTGTTCATCATGCCTCCAGAGCGGCAGGCAGCGACCGGCCGCGAATTAATACCGGCAAGCTACCGACCGGCAACTTTCACCCGTGGGCATGTTTTTCCGGCGAGCCGGACGGTATGCCCCTTCCGTAATTCGTTGCGGGCATCCGTGCTTGCGTCCACGCAATCGCGCGGCAGAAGAATGTCCGTCGGAGCTGTCGGCGACAGCCCCATAGTCGGCCTTTCAGACCCAAACAGGCTTTAGCAAAAACCTGCCTGCTTGAGCAATTGATAAGCCTGAATAACATCGCGAAATCTTTCTTCCGATCCGCGATCACCACCATTCGCATCGGGATGGTGCTGTTTTACCAGCTCTTTATAGCGCGCCTTGATCTTATCGCCAGTCGAATTTGGTTCAAGACCGAGTGTCGCCAGCGCCTTTATCTCGAGCGTACGCGGCTTGCGCTGCGCTTTCTGGCCCGGCGCATGTCCCTTGGCTTCCTTGAAAAGGTTGAAGGGATCGCGGATGCGGTTGTGATAGGAGGCCGAACCGGAACGCACCTTCGCCATGTCCGGCGACGTGCGCGGCTTGGCGGTGGAGTTCGCCGTCGTCGACCATGTCGGCCGATGACCCGTGATCGCATCCTTCTGGAATTTCGCGATGTCGCCATCGGAAAGGCCAGAGAAGTAATTGAAATTCTTGTTATATTCCCGCACGTGATCAACACAGAAGCGGAAATATTCACCTTCGCGCATGCGTCCGACAGGCGCGCGATGCGTGCCCGGCTTGTCGCACCCGTCCCACTGGCAGCAAGGCCCCGAAGCCTTTGCTTCCGCAGTCTTCTTGGGCTTGATGCGGATACTGTCGAAAAATTTTGAGTTCGTTGTCATCGAATCGAATTATGCGGATTATGAGTTGCTGAACAAGAATTGACATTTCGTCCGGTCTGGCTTTTGGCCATTTCAACTGGGCGAAATTTTGAAGCAGGTTGCTTTCCTGTGCGGATTTGCCCCATCTTTCGCTGCCGAAGCAACGTTATATGAGGCACAGCATCTATATGGGGAGAAGTGGTCCAAATGTCCATTCACAATAGCAAACAAAGCGTGATGGAAGCGAAACTGACCACGACTTTCGCTCCCCGAACGGCTTGAAGTCATTAATGAAAGTCATCTCCACGCCGGGCATCATCATGAAGAGCGCGGTCATCATGAAGTCTATGACGGCACCGGCGAAACACACTTTCGCATCCGTATCGTTGCCCAAGCTTTTGCCGGAATGAGTCGCATTCAGCGCCACCGCGCCATTAACGAACTTTTGAAGGAAGAACTGGATAGCGGCGTCCATGCACTTGCACTGGAGCCTTCCGCTCTGGCGAAGCAACGCGGCGCTGAGCAGCTTCACGACTATCCATCACTCGGCATCCGGCCTCGACATGCCGTCCCAGACGGGCACGTCTCTTCCCCTGATCAGATCCGGCATAAACCACGGAATATATACAAAGGCGCCCTTTCGGGCGCCTTTGTATATATTCCAGATAGATCGAACTTTGAGGAGAGAAGAAATTCGGGGATAGTATCTATTGCTAGTACCAATAGACCAAGACTGTATTTCTCTAATTATAAAACAGGTCGTAGGCGATTTTCGCCGCAGTTTTCGTATCCAAACATAAGCCATATATAATGGATGCCACCGGATTATTAGTAGCCTTATTGTTGCCAAAAACAATTGTATAGAAGAGTATATTTTCAATAATTTCAAAAAGAATTTTTTTCTATTACTAGTAGTTGTATCCGCCATATATTAGACTAGAATAATATTATATCGTTTTATTATTACTTATATTTAATACTGAAACGCGCACAAGAAACCGGAAAAACAACGCCAGCCCGGCCAGATTTTCCGGCCGAAAACTGGCTTTAATCTGGGATTAAAATATTCAGAAACAAAGTGTTAGGTGGAAACTGCTCCCGTGATAGCTTTCAGCGCGGAAGCGCTGCAACTATGGGCGCAGGCTTTCCATCGGCATCAAGTGGCACGATGCGCAGCCGTGTCAGGCGATTCTTTTCCTTCTTCAGGACGGAAAAGCGCTTCCCGTAAAAGGTGAAAGCCTGTTTCACTTCTGGAATGGTCTGGGTCTCATGAATGACCAGACCGGCAATCGTTGTCGCTTCCTCATCCGGCAAAGACCAGTCAAGCGCGCGGTTGATATCGCGAATCGGCAGCGATCCGTCGACAATCACCGAACCATCCGGCTGCAGGCGAACGCCCCGGATTTCGATATCGTGTTCGTCGGCAATATCGCCGACGATTTCTTCCAGAATATCCTCAAGCGTCACCAGTCCCTGCACGTCACCATACTCGTCGACGACGATGGCGATATGCGCCTTGCGGCGGAGAAACGCGTCGAGTTGGTCCTGCAACGTGGTCGTGTCGGGCACGAACCACGGCTTGCGCGCGACCTTCATGATGTCGATGCGCTTGAAATCATTGTCGACGTCGTAAAGCGCGCGCAGCAGGTCCTTGGTGTGAATAATGCCGACAATATTATCGATATCGTCGCGCCAGAGCGGCATACGTGTATGCGGGCTGGCCAGAATATCGCGCACGATCTCATCCGCCGGAGCATCGGCATTGACGGTGCCCATCGAGGTCCGGTGCACCATGACGTCGCTGACTTCCAGCTCCTTGAGGTCGAGCAGGCCGCCCAGCTGGTCGCGATCTTCCTTGATGAGCGACTTGTCGCGATGCAGCACCTCGACCGCACCACGCAATTCCTCTTGCGGGCTCAACATGGACCGACCGGCGGCAAGATTGATGCCGCAAAGCTTCAGGATCGCGCGCACAATGCGGTTCACCGCACTGGAAATCGGGCCGAGGATCAGGACGACCAGCGACACGCCGCGTGCAACGGCAAGCGAAAACCGGTCTGGGCCGGAAATCGCCCAGGATTTCGGCAGCACTTCCGCGAAGATGACCAGAATGACCGTCATTGCCAGCGTGGCATAAGCAACGCCCGCATCGCCGAACAGGTTCAAAAAGATGCTGGTGGCAATGGAGGACGCCAGAATATTGGCGAGGTTGTTGCCGATCAGAAGCGCACCGATCAGCCGGTCGCGACGACTGATGAGGCGCTGGACCAGCCCTGCGCGCTCATCGCCATTATGTTCGAGCGTGTGCATCCGGGCTCGAGACGCCGCCGTCAGCGCCGTTTCGGACCCGGAAAAGAATGCTGAGAGAATGACGCAGAGCAGGATGATGCCGCACATAACCCAGAGCTCGAAAGCCATCCGCCTTATCCTCTTATTTCGTTTCCAGACGTTCTTTCAAAAATTCCAGCACTGCGGCTGGCGGCACGTCCTTGGCAATAAAGGACTGGCCGATGCCGCACGTCAGGATGAAGGTGAGCGCACCACGCGCCACTTTCTTGTCCTGCGCAATATAATCCATCAGCTTTTCCGCCGGTGGCAACCCGCCCGGAACATCCGACAGCCTGTATGGCAGCCCGACGGCTTTCAGATGCGCCTCAACGCGCTCCGCATCCTCGATGCCGCACAGGTTCATCTTGACCGAGAAGCGATGGGCCAGCGCCATACCGATAGCGACACCTTCACCATGCACCAGACGTGTCGAATCGTAGCCCGTTGCCGTTTCCAGCGCGTGGCCGAAAGTATGGCCGAGATTGAGAAGCGCCCGATCGCCGGTTTCGCGCTCGTCGCGCGCGACAACGGCTGCCTTGCAGCGGCAGGATTCAGCGATGGCTTGCGTCCGTGCCGCCCCGCCGGGAAGACCTCCTGCCAGTTCTGTTCCAGCCATTCGAAAAAATCCGGACGGTCGATCAGGCCGTATTTCGCAACTTCGGCGTAACCGGCCCGGAATTCACGCGGGCTCAGTGTGTCGAGAACCTCCGTATCGGCCAGAACCAGCTGCGGCTGATAAAAGACACCGACGAGATTTTTACCATGTGCCGTGTTGATCCCGGTCTTGCCACCGACCGAGGAATCTACCTGCGACAGGAGAGAAGTCGGCATCTGCACGAAATTCATGCCGCGCCGCACGATACCGGCGACGAAACCCGAAAGATCGCCAACCACACCGCCGCCAAATGCCACGACCGCGTCGCCGCGCTCCAGACGCGCCGCCAGTACGGCATTGGTGACGGTTTCCAGCGTGCCGAAGGATTTGGACTTTTCGCCCGGCGCAACAATCACCGGCGTCACATCGATACCGGCCTTGGCGAAGCTTGCTGTCAGGCGCTCCAGATGCGCCTTGGCAACATTTTCGTCCGTTACCACCGCCACGCGCACGCCTTTCAGACGCTTCGCCAACTCCTCGCCTGCACGATCCACCAGCCCCTTGCCGATCAGAATATCGTAGGAGCGGTCACCAAGTGACACGGGAACAGTGGTAACACCTAGAGCGGTGGAAGGCACGTTCATGCGTAGTCTCCAATACATGCGGCGAAGACATCGGTGGCTTGTTCTACCGGACCGATTATGCCTCTAATCTTTCGAGATGATCCGCCAGAACATCGAGCAGTTCGGCAGCGATCACTTCCTTCTTGTCATCCCGCGTCATCAGCTGAAGGTCGGCCAACGCATAGACGGGATAACGTTCATTCATCAGCCGCAGCATGACGCCGCGCGGATCGCTGTTTTTCAGCAGCGGGCGGTTCTGGCGGCGCGATACGCGCTCCATCAGAATATCGATTTCCGCATTGAGCCAGACGGAAACACCTGCACGACCGATTGCCGCGCGTGTTTCGGCATTCATATAGGCCCCGCCGCCGGTGGCCAGAACCATCGGTCCGTCTTCGAGCAGGCGCATGATGACGCGACGTTCGAGATCGCGGAACTCGACCTCGCCATATGCTTCAAACAATTCAGGAATGGTCATGCGGGAAACCGCTTCGATCTCCGTATCGGCATCGCGAAACGGCAGGCCGAGCAAGGCTGCAGCCTTGCGTCCGACGGTGGATTTGCCTGCGCCCATCAGCCCCACGAGCACTACGACTTTCGAACCGAGAAGATCGCGGATCAGCTCCGCTTTCTCATGTAGATTGTTTTGTTTTGTCGTGCTGCTCATTGACCTCGTCCATTTGCTCCGGTTCCACATGAAAAACAGGACGACGTCAATTGCTTTGATTGGTTTTCAGGGCGTGCATGGCCGCAAGCAAGGCTTTTTTGCATGATTGGGCTCTTGTCTCCTCTTTCATTCCTCCTCCTTGCTTTCGTCCCAATGCCACAGCATAAAAGATGAATGCCTACGCTAACGCGCCTCGTCCTCTTTGTCGCCCTTGTCGCCGCCGTCGTTTATGGCGCGATGTATGCACTTGCCAATTTCGTTGAGCCGGACACACGCGAGATCACTGTCGAAATACCGGCTTCGAAGCTGAAACCGGTCACGATTATTCCTCCGCCAGCTCCCGCAGCCGAGCTTGCCCCTGCGGAGACCGCCGATACGGCGCCCCAATCGCCGCAGACACCGCAGGAGTGACGATGCGCGCATCGCTGGCGATCGAGAACTTTCTGGAAATGATGAGCGCCGAACGGGGCGCGGCGGAAAACACGCTTGAATCCTACCGGCGCGATCTTGAGGCGGTGGCAGAGGCGCTGTCGGCCCGAGGCGTCAATCTTGCCGAAGCGGGAGCGGACCATATTCGCAGCGCCATCGATGCCATGGCAACGGAAGGTTTTGCCGCAACATCGCAAGCCCGACGTCTGTCGGCGCTACGCCAGTTCTTCCGCTTTCTCTATTCGGAAGGTTATCGGGAGGACGATCCAACCGGTACGGTCGATGCGCCGAAAAAGCAGAAGCCTTTGCCGAAAATCATGAGCGTTGAGAACGTCACAAAACTACTCGACCGCGCAGCGCTTGAAACCAGCGAAGAAGCGGAACCGGCCGAGCGCTTCAAGGCGCTGCGTCTTCACGCTCTCATTGAAACACTTTATGCCACCGGCATGCGCGTTTCCGAACTTGTCGGCCTGCCGGTCGGCGTTGCGCGCACCGACCACCGCTTCCTGCTGGTTCGCGGCAAGGGCTCCAAGGAACGCATGGTTCCGCTTTCGCCCAAAGCACGTGAGGCGCTGCAGCGCTTTCTCGCCTTGCGGGATTCCCTGCCCGGCAGCGATGATAATCCATGGCTGTTTCCGGCTTTTTCGGAAAGCGGCCATCTGGCGCGTCAGGTTTTTGCCCGCGAACTGAAAGGGCTTGCCGCACGGGCAGGATTATCGGCGGCAGCCGTTTCACCGCACGTGCTTCGCCATGCCTTTGCCAGCCATCTGCTGCAGAACGGTGCCGATCTGCGTACCGTGCAGCAATTGCTCGGCCACGCCGACATTTCAACGACGCAAATCTATACGCATGTGCTGGAGGAAAGACTGCATAAGCTTGTCAGCGAGCATCATCCGCTTGCCGATTAGCCTCTGTCCGGTTATGAGAAAGTCGAAAATTTGCAAGATGAGCCAGTAGTGAATATGTAAAGCGCCGTAAAATAGCCTTTTTCCGGCTCGCAATAGCGCTAATCCCTTTGGAAAAAGCACGAACAGTCAGGCCCGATGTACAACTATCTCGATTTTGAAAAACCCGTCGCCGACCTCGAAGGCCAGATTCTGGAGCTGAAGAAGCTCGCACAGGAACAAGGCAGCGTCGAGATGAGCGACGAGATTCGTCGCCTCGAGAAGCGTTCGGCCGATGCGCTGAAGGACATCTATCGCAAGCTGACACCATGGCAGAAGGCGCAGATCGCCCGCCATCCGGACCGTCCGCACTGTCTGGAATATATCGACCGGCTGTTCACCGAATTCACACCACTTGCCGGTGATCGCAAGTTCGCCAATGACGAAGCCATTCAGGCTGGCTTCGGTCGCTTCAACGGTCAGGCCGTCGCGATCATCGGGCAGGAAAAAGGTTCCGACACCAAGACGCGCCTGAAGCACAATTTCGGCTCGGCACGCCCGGAAGGCTATCGCAAAGCTGTCCGCATCATGGAAATGGCGGACCGTTTCCAGCTGCCGCTCATCACCTTCGTCGATACCGCAGGCGCTTATCCGGTGTCAGCGCCGAGGAACGCGGTCAGGCCGAAGCCATTGCCCGCTCGACGGCAGAGTGCCTCCGGCTGCGCGTTCCGGTCATCTCGATCATCATCGGTGAAGGCGGTTCTGGTGGCGCAATCGCCATCGCCGTTGCAAACCGCGTCTATATGCTTGAGCATTCTATCTATTCGGTGATCTCGCCCGAAGGTGCTGCGTCGATCCTCTGGCACGATTCGACCCGCGCCAAGGATGCCGCTTCCAACATGCGCATCACCGCACAGGATTTGTTCGATCTCAAGATCATCGACGGCATCATTCCCGAACCTATGGGTGGCGCGCATCGCGGCAAAGGAAGCCGTCATCGATGCGGCTGGCGACATCATCACCGCGTCGCTGCGTTCGATGAAGGATATCGATGGCGAAACGCTGAAGCAGGAACGCCGCCAGAAATTCCTCGAAATCGGCCGCAACATCTGATTCTCACCGAAAATTGAAGCGCCTCCCGAAAAGTGTAATGCGGTTTTCGGAGTGAGATGCGCGGCTCAAAAAAAAAAGAAGACCTGTCCGGGAGGCCTCGCGCCTCCCGGATTTGCATCATGCTGCAAATTCGGCCATATTGCCGACGCGCTGGATTTCAAAGCATGTCGCGGAAAAGTGGAAACCGGTTTTCTGGAACCGACATGCTCCAGAAAATAAACAGCTAAAGCGCATCGCAAAGATATGATAGAACGCGACGCGCTTTAGCTATCTGAGCAAGGATTTATAAACGATACCGTAAGGTTTCAGTTTTAAAATTCGACGTTCAGGAAATTGGCTTTTGCTCATAAAGTCTCTGGCGTAGCTCTAACAGACTCGATGCGACATGAAGATCAGAACCGCAATTCTAGGCTCCGTAATGACAACCGCGCTCCTCGCGGGCTGTCAGGGTTCGTCCGTATCCGATCTAAGCCTCCGGGCCGAGAAGCCGCTTCCCGAGAAAGTCGTTGCCAAGATGAAGGCGAAGGGCATGACCCGCACCTCGCCGATCATGGTGCGCATTTTCAAGGAAGAAGGCACACTCGAGGTCTGGAAGCAGAAGAACAACGGCAAGTACGACCAGATCGCGTCCTACGACATCTGCAAATGGTCGGGCAAGCTCGGGCCGAAATATATCGAGGGTGACCGTCAGGCGCCGGAAGGTTTCTACAACGTCCGCCCCGCCCAGATGAATCCGAAATCGAGCTATTATCTCTCGTTCAACATCGGCTTCCCCAACGCCTATGACCGCGCCAATGGCCGCACGGGCCAGCACCTGATGGTGCATGGCGCATGCTCGTCGTCGGGCTGTTACTCGATGACCGACGAACAGGTTGCCGAGATTTACGCCTTCGGTCGCGACGCCTTCAAGGGCGGCCAGCGCGACTTCCAGATTCAGGCATTTCCGTTCCGTATGACGGCCGCCAACATGGCGCGATACAAGAGCGACCCGAACTATTCCTTCTGGAAGATGCTGAAGCAGGGCTACGACTCTTTCGAGGTCACCAAGGTGCCACCAAAGGTCGATGTCTGCGAGAAGCGCTATGTGTTCAACGTCGCGACACCGGACGGCCAGCCTCTGTCCGCAACGGACGCCTGCCCGCCTTCGGCTGGCGGCGAGGCCATGTCCTATGCGTCTTACGAAAAGACCTACCAGTCGGCATTCAGCGCCAGCCAGAAGGCACCGGCACCGTCCATTCAGGGCATCGCCGAAGCCAAGCTCGTCTCCGCACGGGCGCTGCGCGTGCACGCGGTGAAAAGGTAACGCGGGAACCGCCGTCACTCACCGCTTCTTCCGCTGAAAAGGCGGGCGCACCGGACATTCGCCCGGCAACGCCAGCCGCACAGCCGACAGCCATTGCTGCAACGCCGCAACCGGCTGCTGTTCCGGCTCAGCCGACGACACAGACCGCAGCGGTGCCCGCACCACAGCCAAACCCGGCTGCAGCGCAGGCTGCTCAGTCTGTTTCACCCCGGGTCTCTCCAATGACGACCGCCAGCACGGTGGCGCAGAATGTCGAACAGCCGGCAGCTGTCGCAGCCCCCGAACCGAAGAAGCCATGGTGGAAGATCATCGGGAACTGATGGCCTTGCAGGATGACATTCCTGTCTACGACCTAAGGGGGCTTAAATGCCCCCTTCCGGTTTTGAAAACCCGCAATCGTCTGGAAAAATGCCGAGCGAAGCGCTTCTCTGGGTGGAAGCGACCGATCCGCTGTCCGGCATCGACATCCCGCATTTCTGCACGCTGGAAGGCCACGCCCCGGTCGCGCAGGAACACCAAGGGACGTTGCATCGCTTCCTTATTCGTAAGAAATAAGTATCAGCTCCGGGGCGAAAAACCCGGAATAGCCAGCGGATTTTCCATCAGCGCGGCACGGTCTGGCCTATCGAGCGCAGGACGCCCCAAAAACGCATCAAAAAGCTCGCGAACATAGGTTTCCGGCAGATCCTTCACGATCATCACCAGAAGCGTTTCCCGCTTATCCTGCGGCCATTGCGGCAGGCGTGCTGGCGGATGGAAAATTTTCTGCACCCCATGAATCACGACAGGGCGATCCGGGTCTTCGGCAATCTGCACGATCCCTTTCACACGCAGAAGCTTCTCTCCATGCGTCGAACGCAGAAGATCGGGGAACATGTCGAAGGTCGATAGCGGGATCGGCGCATCGTGACGAAGCGAAAAGGACCGGATCGCATCGTCATGGTGATGATGATGGTCGTGATCGCAATCCGGCCCGCAAACATGGTCATGCCCATGAGAATGCCCGTGATGCGAATGCCCATGATGGGAGTGGTCATGATGACCATCCTCATAGGCTTCCGCTTTGAGCCAGCGCTGCACGTCCGCCGATTTCGTTTCCGGATTATAGAGACCGCATTCAAAAAGCGCCGCATAACCCGTGCGCTCTTCACCGGCTTCCAGAATGTCTGCGCCGGGATTGAGCGCATGAAGACGCGCCTTCAAGGCTGCCAGTCCTGACTGCGCTTCCGGCAGATCGGTTTTGGTCAGCACGATGCGGTCGGCCATTGCCGCCTGCTTGACGGCTTCCTCGTGATTGTCGAGCGTCGCCATGCCGTTGACGGCATCCACGGTCGCCAGAACACCGTCCAGCCTGAAAGCCTGCATGAGCACCGGATGCCCCATGATCGAATGCAGCACCGGCGCCGGATCGGCGAGCCCGGTGGTTTCGATGATGACGCGCTTCAGCGCCTTGATGCGCCCGGTCTGGAGCCGGTCGATCAGGTCGGCCAGCGTATCCACCAGCTCGCCGCGCACCGTGCAGCACAGGCAGCCGTCGGAAAGCTCGATCACGCCCTCGCTCGCCTGCTCAACCAGCAGATGATCAATGCTGATCTCGCCGAACTCGTTGATGATGACCGCCGTATCGCTCAGCGCCGGATCTTTCAGAAGCCGGTTGAGAAGCGTCGTCTTGCCTGAACCAAGAAAACCGGTCAGCACGGAAACGGGAATGGGATTCGGCATATCAGTTGATCGCGGTGGTATTGGCACCGGCGGAACGCTGCGGACGCGGCATTGGCACCGGAATCTGCGAAATGTCGAGCTGGCTCGGGCGGGTCGTCGGACCCGGTTCGGAAACCAGACCGACGCGAACCGGAACCGGATCGCGATCCATCGCATGGATATAAGGCGAGTTGATTTTCAGCTTGCCCTCGACATCGCGACCGTCCCAGCGATCGGCCATGGCCTGCTGGCTGCAGATAGCCTTGCGCATATCGACGGCCTGATTGAGATTTCCGCCGGCTGCGGGGCGCAAGGTCGCCAATGTAGCGCCACCGCTCGCATTTGCCCTGAAAGCGTCGGTCATCAGCTGTGCTGCCTGAACCGCGCGCGCTTCCTGCCGGTCCGCACCGAGAACAATCGCCAGCACCGTCCGGCCATTGCGCGTTGCCGAACTTGCTAGGTTGAAGCCGGATGCGCAGACGAAGCCGGTCTTCATCCCGTCCGCCCCGTCATAGCGGCCAAGCAAAATGTTGTAATTGGCCTGAACTTTCTTGCCCGCGCCCGGATCGATCGCCTCGGTCGCGAAATAATGCGCATATTGCGGAAATTCGCGGCGCAACTGCACGGCCAGAACCGCCGGTCGCGTGCCGTCGTATAATTATTGGGATTATGCAAGCCGTTCGGATTGGCGAAATGCGAGCCGACCATACCGATACGCTGCGCTTCCGCATTCATGCGCTGCACGAAACCGGATTCCGTTCCGCCCACGGCCTCGGCAACGGCCACAGCAACATCATTGGCCGACTTAACCAGCATGATCTTCAACGCCGTATCGAGCGTCATGACCGATCCCGGCTTGTAGCCCATCTTGCTCGGCGGTTCCTTGGCGGCGTTCACCGTCATGCGCACTGGCGAATCCAGCGTCATCTGGCCCGACTGAAGCGCACGGAATGCCACATAGGCCGTCATCATCTTGGTCAGGGAAGCGGGATACCAGCGCTGAAAAGCTTCCTGCTGCTGGTAGACCTTGCCAGTTGCCACATCCACTGCGATCGAGGGATTAGCGGCGGCGGACGCCAGTGCGGTCGCGGACAAGCCAACAGCTGCAAACCAGATTTTCAATGATTTCGACATCATTCCGTAGTTCCAATCGAAATAGCCTGCAACTTCTGCGGGTTCGAATTGCTCTATAATGGGAGATTAACGCTTTCTTTATCTATGCCATGTGGCGATGAAAAGGCAAACAGGGATTGCCCGCTTTCACCGAAACGTCATATCCTGTTTCCTTCAAATCACGCCCAATCCGGGGAGCCATCAGAAAATGCCAGTGTTGAATCGTGCCGTTGAAACGCAAGCGGAAATTGCCGCATGGCGCCGAAAACTGCACCAGAATCCTGAACTTCTCTACGACGTGCACGAAACTGCACGATTTGTCGAAGACAAGCTGAAATCCTTCGGTTGCGATCTTGTGGAAACAGGCGTCGGACGCACAGGTGTAGTCGGCATCATCAAGGGTCACCATGGCAATGGCCCGGCAATTGGCCTGCGCGCCGACATGGATGCCCTGCCCATCACCGAAACGAGCGGTGTCGAATGGGTCTCGCAAAATCCCGGCAAGGCGCATTCCTGCGGCCAGACGGACACACCTCAATGCTGCTGGGAGCAGCGCAATATCTCGCAGAGACCCGCAATTTCCGCGGCTCGGTCGCGCTTCTGTTCCAGCCTGCCGAAGAAGGCGGCGCCGGTGGCCTCGCCATGGTCGAGGACGGCGTGATGGACCGTTTCAACATTTCGGAAGTCTACGGCATCCACAATATGCCGGGCCTGCCGGTCGGACAGTTCGCGATGCGAAAAGGCCCGATCATGGCAGCGACGGATGAATTCGATCTCTTCATCACAGGTCGCGGCGGCCACGCAGCGCAGCCGCATCGCACCATCGATCCGATTCTGGCAGGTTCCCAGCTGATGATCGCCCTTCAGGGCATTGTTTCGCGCAATGTCGATCCGCTCGATTCACTTGTGATCTCGGTGACGAAGTTCATTGCAGGCGAGGCTTATAATGTAATCCCGGAAAAGGCGACGCTGTCGGGCACTGTCCGCACGCTCAAGAAGGAAACTCGCGCCTTTGCCGAACGCCGTATCCGTGAAGCTGCCGCCGGTATCGCAGCCGCCACCGGTGCGGAAATCACCGTGCGCTACAAGAACAATTATCCGGTCACCTTCAACCACGATGCACAGACGGATTTTGCCGCCCGCGTCGCCAGCGCTGTGGCGGGCGAAGGCAAAGTGGATGAGAGTGTCGAGCCGATGATGGCGGCGGAAGATTTTTCCTACATGCTGGAAGCGCGCCCCGGCGCCTATATCTTCCTCGGCAATGGCGATACGCCCGGCCTTCACCACCCGGCCTATGACTTCAATGACGATGCCATTCCCTATGGCGTCAGCTATTTTGTAGCGGTAGCGGAAACGGCGCTTGCCGCCTGATACCTGAATAAATCCGCCTGCCCCGCTTTTTGCGGGGTTGGCGACCAGCATGAAAAACAGTATGTGTCTGAAAGCATTCGCAATGCTGGAATCACCGGCGAATGCTCATCGGTTGGTCCCGTAGCTCAGTAGGATAGAGCGACAGATTCCTAATCTGTAGGTCACAGGTTCGATTCCTGTCGGGATCACCACCGCATTTCACCCCTCATACGGCCAGTTGGCCTGCGAGAAGACACCACCATCGACCCAGATCGTCTGGCCGGTAACAAAACGCGCCGCATCTGAAGCAAAAGAACAGGACCGGGCCGGAAATGTCCTCCGCTGTTCCCACCCTGCGCAGCGGCGTGACGCGAGCCCAAGTGCCGGCATAGTCGGGCTGTTCTTCTGCCGTGCGTTCATTGAGGATCGCGCCGGGGCCACGCAATTCACCCGGATGCCGTGCGGCCCAAGCTCCACCGCCGAAGCCTTGGTGAACTGCTCTATACCGCCCTTCGATGCCGTGTAGGAAACCAGTTTCGGAAAGGCGAGCTTGTTGCAGCCTGATCCGATATTGACGATAGCGCCGCCCTTGTCGGCCTCCACCATGCGCTTCGCGGCGGCCTGCGTATTGAGGAAACAGCCTTTCAGATTGGTGCGGATGACATCGTCCCAACCATCCTCGGAAAGTTCCAGCAAGGGCGCCCGTGTCTGGATGCCTGCATTGTTGACCAGTACGTCAGGCGCATCACCGAACCAGTCGCAGACCTCATCGAAGAAGGCTTCGACCTCGACACGTCTCCCGACATCGCAGCCAAGCCCCAGCGCCTGACCGCCCACCTCTTCGATGGCTTCAACAAGCGATTGTGCAGCTTCGTCATCGTGCTTGTAGCTGAAGGCCACCGTGTAGCCCGCATCGGCAAAAGCACAAACGAGATGCCTTCCGATGCCGGTGCTCCCGCCCGTGACGACTGCAAATTCACCCATGCCAAATCCCTCCCGGAAGTATTCCCGGTCACGAATTTAATAGGTTTTCAGCGATGGTAAACCGGCAAAAAATAAAATAGCTTCCTTATGAGCGCATCCCGAAAAGTGTGAAACGCCTACGCAGGGAAATCAGTTCACAGGACTGATTTCTGATCCTGCTTCGATCAGAAAAAATGCGCGTCAAAACAAATATTTAGATCGTGGATCTGATTTCAATCAGATCGAAATGCGCTCTAAATGCAAGGAGAGAAAATGAATCCTGACATCAAGGGAGCCAATGGCGCATGCCACTGCGGAACGGTGCGCTTTCGTGTTAAACTTTCGGATGGCCTTAACACTGCGCGGCGCTGCACCTGCTCCTATTGCCGGATGCGCGGGGCCGTCGCTGTTTCGGCTGATGGGCTGGAAGTGTATGAAGGTAAAGATGCGCTGACGCTCTACCAGTTCAATACCGGCGTCGCGAAACATTATTTCTGCTCGAAATGCGGAATTTACACCTTCCACCAGCGCCGTTCCAATCCGCGCCAGTTCGGCGTGAATGCGGCTTGTCTGGAGGGTGTATCACCATTCGATTTTGCGGTCGTCGAGGTGAATGACGGCGTGAACCACCCCTCCGACAATCCGAAGCGAAAAGGCTCGGATGTCGTGGGCTATCTGCGTTTTGAACCGGTCGTTGACGGGGACTAAATCCGCGCGCGCCGCTTGTGCTCGTTCTTCTCCCATGAAAACAGAACTGGCGGCAGCGGATCAAGGCCACGAATAATATCCGCACCCTTTTCGCCGATCATGATGGTCGGCGCATTGGTGTTGCAGGATGGAACACGCGGCATGATCGAGCTGTCGCAAACCCGCAAGCCTTCGAGTCCCCGCACTTTCAGATCAAGATCGACAACGGCCATCGCATCGGTTCCCATCTTGCAGGTGCCGACCGGATGATGATCGGTCTTGGCATTGGCACAGGCATAATCGAACAGATCGTCGTCACTAACGACCTTCGGTCCCGGCAGACGCTCAGCCATGACATAGGGCTTCAACGCATCCTGTTGCATAATTTCGCGCGCGATCTTCAGACCCTCAAGCGACATCTTGCGATCGTGCGGATCGCTCCAGTAATTGGGGTCGATCAGCGGTGCCGCAGCCGGGTCGCTGGAAGCGAGCCGCACCGTTCCACGCGAGCGCGGGTGCAGATAGGCGGAGTTGAGCGTCACGCCTGCATTTTTGAGCTTTTCGACACCTGCCTCGATCCCCGAACCAAGCCCCAGATGGAACTGAATATCCGGCGAACGCGCATCCGGGTCGGCATACCAGAAACCGCCGGTTTCAAAGAGGCTCGATGCCACCGGACCGGAGCGCAGCAGAATATATTGCAGCCCCGCTCCTAGCGTGCGGTACAGCTTTGCCACGCCATCATAGGTGTGATCGCCGGTGCATTCGGCAATGACAAACAGGTCGAGATGATCCTGCATATTCTCTCCCACCCCCGACAGATCATGCTTCACATTGACGCCGAGTTTTTAAGATGGTCGGCAGGACCGATGCCCGATTGCAGCAGAAGTTTCGGCGAACCGATGGCGCCGGATGAAACAATCACCTCGCGGTTGGCGCGCAAGACCTCGCCGCTCATCAGCGTGACGCCCGTTACGCGGGTCTTTTCCAGATCAATAGTGCGTACCGGCGCATTCATGCGCACGGTGAGGTTCTTGCGATCTTTGATCGTGGATAAATAGGCAAGCGACGCGGAGGAACGGCGGCGATTGCGTTGCGTGAGCTGATAAAAGCCGACGCCTGCCTGTTCGCGACCGTTGAAATCCGGATTATACGGGATGCCCAGTTCCTGCCCAGCACGGATATAGGCATCGCAGATTGGAAGCGGCGCGGACGGCATGGAAACGCCAAGCGGCCCGCCATAGGAATGAAAATCATCGTTGAAGCGCTGATTGTCTTCGGCGCGTTTGAAATAGGGCAGGACATGGCGATAATCCCAGCCGGTGCAGCCATCTTCGCCAGCCCAGAGATCATAATCGCCGGCATTGCCGCGTGTATAAATCTGCGCATTGATGCTGGAGCCACCGCCGATGACTTTCGCCTGCGTGTATCGAAGCACACGGTTTTTCAGATGTTTCTGCGGAACGGTTTCCCAGCCCCAGCTCGCCACGCCCTTGGTCATCTTGGCAAAGCCGGCAGGCATGTGAAACAGCGGATTCCAGTCGCTTCCGCCGGCCTCAAGCAGCAGCACTTTTATCGATGCATCTTCGCTCAGACGATTGGCGAGAACACAACCGGCAGGCCCGCCACCCACGATGATATAATCGTAATCCATCACGCCGTTCCTAAAGCTTTGCAATCGACAGGCCACCGTCAGCATTGATCGCCGAGCCTGTCGCAAAAATGAAATCGCCACCGGCAAGCCCGGCCACAATCGCGCCAACGTCACCCGCCTCGCCCCAGCGTTTCATCGGCACCAGACCACCTTCGATCAGCCCGTCGTAACGCTCGGCAACTTTGGCTGTCATATCGGTGCGGATGATGCCGGGGCGCACCTCGAACACGCCGATGCGCGCTTCGGCCAGACGCAGCGCCAGCCCCTGCACGAAGGCAGTCAGTCCAGCCTTGCTGATGCAGTAATCAAGCCGTTCGGGCGACGTCATCACCGACGAAACCGAACTAATCGTCACGATGCTGCGCGGGAAACGCACTTCGGTTGCGGCCAGCATGGTCTTCACCACGGCCTGTGTGAAAAACACCGTGCCACGCAGATTCACATCCATGATCGTGTCAAAGTTTTCCGGCTTCATCCCAAGGAAATCGCCGCGCTCAACCGAACCCATGCCCGCATTGTTGACCAGACAATCGATGCCGCCGAATTCTTTCAGCACTGCGGCGACGGTTGCTTCATGCATTCCAACAGCAGCTAGATCGCTTTCAAAGAAAGCCACCTTTCCGCCAAGTGCGCGCAATTCATGGATGACGGCCTCATCACGCTCGCGGTCGGTGATCGCCAGATCGTACCCCTTGGCAGCGAGCGTGCGGGCAATGCCAAGCCCGATGCCACGCCGCCCACCGGTTACCAGTGCAACAGGTCGTTGATGGTTCATGCCAGCACCTCCCGGTTAAGACTGTCCGCCACGCGCAAGGCTTGCGCGGCAATGGTCAGCGCCGGATTGACCGCTGCCGATGTCGGCAGGAACGACGCATCGACCACATGAAGATTGGGATGATCGTAAGCACGGCAATATGGATCAAGCGGTGCCGTCGCCGGATCGTTGCCGATGCGCACAGTGCCACATTGATGCGATGGCGTGCGCCGGTCGAAGGCGCGCGACAGCACCACCGGGAAACCTGCCTGCCTGAGCGCGGATTTGAGCTTATCAACCAGCATCAGATGCGCTTTCCAGTTGGTCCGCACCCAATGCAGAATGATGCGGTCGCCATCCACTGTCACGCGGCTATCCGGCGATGGCAGGTCTTCGCTCATCGCATAAAAATCGATCGTATGACGCGCAATGCGGTTCAGCAGCCATTCCGGCACGCGGGGCATATTGGCTTTCAGAATTTCGCCCGACACACGGCCAAGCAGTTGCACATTGCCAAGCGGCGGTCCGCCTGCGCCGTCCGACAGATAGTAATCATTGAAACCGAAAGTCTTCTGGTGGATGGAATCGTTGCGATAGCGCGGGTCGAAAGCAATCACCGCGCTGGAATTGTGGTTCATGAAATTGCGGCCCACCTGATCGAAGCGATTGGCAAGACCGGAGCGTAGCAGAAGCGCTGCCGACTGCACCGCACCGGCGGATAGAATAACCAGCTTGGGGCGCAGAGCCAGCGTTTCGCCATTCTTCACATAATGAACTGCGGTGATCGCCTTACCATCCGGCCCGGTTTCCAGCCGCGTCACCCGCGCCGAGATTTCCAGCCGCACATTCGGATATTCAAGCGCCTGCGCAAGCGGACAGGATTCAGCATCCATCTTGCCGTCATCGCTGTTGGGAAATGCATCCCATGGCGTTTTAGCCTTTGCCAGCCAACGGTCGATATCGACACCCAACGGCAAGGAAGCCGGGTGAAGTCCCTTTCTTTAATCGGGCACGTACATCGGCCATGGGCCGCTCGTCACGGATCGCCGGATAGGGATAGGACTTTGAATGTTCCGGTTCGGTCGGATCATCGCCTAGTTCACCCCGCACCTGAAAAGCTGCTCAGCACGGCTATACCACGGCTCCAGCTCCTCATAGGCGAATGGCCATGCCGGAGATACACCTTCCAGATGCGTCATCTCGGCAAAATCCTCGCGGCGATAACGGATCAGCACCGCGCCAAAGAACTTGGAATTGCCGCCAACATTATAATAATTTCCGGGATCAAACGGCGTGCCATCCGTCTCGTACCAGAACTCTTTCGGGCGAAAGAAACCGCGCTGGAAAATTGCCCGTGCATCGCGGTTTTCCGATCGGTCCGGCAAGCGCTGCCCTGCCTCAAGAATAAGAATGTCCGCACCTGACGCGGCAAGACCGGCAGCCATTGTCGCGCCGCCGATACCCGATCCGATGATGACGATATCCGGCTGTCCTCCCAAAGCCGCCTCCCTTACTTCACCTGAGGCATCCACCATCCGGTACGCGCACCCATATGCATGTTGAGCGTCTTGGTTTCGGTGTAATCCTCCACCGCATGACGACCCAGCTCACGGCCCAGACCCGACTGGCGATAACCGCCAAAAGGCAGTTCCGGCGTGCCGTCCATAAAGGTGTTCATCCAGACGGTTCCAGCCCGCACTTTGCGCCCGATGCTCATGCAGGTATCGAAATCACGGCTCCACACGCCTGCTGACAAGCCATAATCAACCGCATTGGCAATGGAGATCGCCTCATCAACCGTATCGAAGGAAAGTACCGACAGAACCGGGCCGAACACTTCTTTCGCGCGCCACGGCCATATCGGCCTTCACGCCCGCAATAATGGTCGGCCCCATATATTGGCCAAGGCCAAGATCCAGCACATCACCACCATGGGCAATTGCGGCACCGGCCTTTTTGGCCTGATCGACATAGGCGCCAACCTTTGTCAGGTGCTGCGGCGTGATGATCGCGCCCACCTGCGTGCTGACATCGAGCGGATCGCCGACGATGACTTTCTTCGACAGATCAGCCACGCGCCCGACAATCTCATCGACAATCGAGCGATGCACGATCAGCCGCGAACCGGCATTGCAGCACTCGCCCGCATTGAACCATGCGCCAAAAACGGCAGCATCGATAAAGGCATCCATATCCGCATCCGGGAACAGGATTTGCGGGTTCTTGCCGCCAAGCTCCAGCGATACTTTTTTCAGCGTTTGTGCCGCGTTGGCCATGGTCAGCTTGCCCACGCCGGTTGAACCGGTGAACGAAACCATATCAACATCCGGATGTGTGCTCATATGCTGGCCGACATCAGCGCCCGTTCCGGTGATGATGTTGACAACACCGTCCGGCACGCCTGCTTCGGCCAGAATTTCACCCAAAAGCAATGTCGATCCGGACGTCAGCTCCGAAGGTTTTACCACCGCCGTACAACCCGCAGCCAATGCGAATGGCAGCTTTTGGCCCACGATCAGAAACGGGAAGTTCCACGGCGTAATAATAGAGACAACACCGATCGCCTCGCGCAGCACGACGCCCAAAGTGCCATCACCCAGCGTATTATAGCTTTCGCCATGCAGGTCACGCGCAAGAGCTGCCGCATAGCGCCAGATATCGACGGAACCGGTTATCTCGCCGCGCACTTGAGAAATTGGTTTGCCGGCTTCAATTGCGTCAAGATAGGCAAGCTCTTCCGCCCGCGCTTCGATCAGGTCGGCAGCTTTCAGCAAAACCAGCGAACGCTGCGATGCCGTTTTGGACGACCAGCGCCCGTCATCGAAAGCCTTGCGCGCGCTCGCTACGGCGCGTTCCACATCGGCCTTGTTGCCTGCCGGATAGCGGCTCACGGTCACGCCATGGCCGGGCGCTACACGCTCGATTGCCTCACCGCTCTGACTGCTAACCCATTTGCCATCGATCAGCATCGAGAATTCACGCACTTCCAGCCCATTCAGCGGCTGTGGTTTTACAACAATGCTCATCACCATTTTCCTTCAAAATTCGCTTCGCGCTTTTCGGTAAACGAGCGCACGCCTTCTTTCAGATCATCGGTCTTGGCGACAAGAATGGAACCCAGCGCCTCGACTGCCGTGCCATTGTCCTCGGCGTTGGCGACGGACAACATCAATTTGGAAATTTCGAGTGCGGCGGGTCCGCGTTTGGCCACCCGCGCTGCATAATCCTGCGCCGCCTGTAACGCTGCACCCGTCTCCACCACATGATCCACCAGCCCATGTGACAGCGCTTCTTCTGCGGTGAACATTTCGCCACCCAGCACCATACGGCGCACGATCTGCGCGCCGAAACGGTGCACAAGACGCTGTGTGCCCGACCAGCCGGGGATCATGCCGAGCGAAGTTTCCGGCAGGCCGATCTTGGCCTGTCGCTCAACGATACGGATATCGGCAGCGCCTGCCAGTTCCAGCCCGCCGCCCAGCGCATGACCGTTCATCGCTGCAATCAGCGGTACACGCAAAGTCGCAAGCCTCTCGAACACGCGATGACCATAGCGCACCCGGGCATGGCCGAACTCTGCCGGTTCCATGCCGCCCCAAGCTTTGATGTCGCCGCCTGCGGAAAAAGCCTTGCCCTCGCCGGTCAGGATCGCAACCCGCACCGAGCCATCGGCCTCCACATGATCACAGGCGGCAGACAGTTCCTGCAACAGCTCGATATCAAATGCATTGAGCTTTTCGGGCCGCTTGATGGTCACGACGGCGATGTGGTTCTCAATCGAGATTTCGATCCGTTGAGCCATTTATGCCTCCAGCTTTCGCGCAGGCTTTTGCGGCAATTCAAGGCCGATCGGCTCGTCGCGGAACAGTGCCTCATCCATGATTTTAAGCTGATCCAAAACGATCAGCGGAAACTCAGCCTGATCAAGAATATGCATCTGCAAATCCACACCCGGCGCAATCTCGGTCAGCACAATCCCTTCTGGCGTCAGCTTCAGAACCGCACGTTCGGTAACATAGGTAATGTCCTGTCCCTGCTCGACACCACGCGGGCCGGAGAAAGTGACATGCTCCACTTCATTGACGAGCTTTTTAAGCTTGCCTTCCTTCTCGATCACCAGCTTGCCATCAGTGACCGACAATTTCGCCCCTGCATTGAACATGCCTGAGAAGACAATCTTCTTGGCCCGCGCAGTAATGTCGACAAAGCCGCCAGCGCCAGCGGTCACATGCGGGCGGAATGACAGCTTCGACACATTGACCGAACCGTCGCGTCCGATCTCAAGGAAGGATAGAAGCGAGGCGTCGAAGCCCGCCCCCTGAAAATAGGTGAACTGATAGGGTGACGGCATATAGGCGTCAGCATTGGACGCACAGCCAAAGGCAAAGTCGAGAAGCGGCACGCCGCCGACAGCACCCTGCTCGATCACCCATGTCACCGCGCCATGCAGGCCCTCTTCCAGCAGAATGCGTGGCACATTGGCGGAAATGCCGAAGCCAAGATTGACCGCACTTCCCGCTTGCAACTCCTGTGCGACACGCCGCGCAATCGCTTTCTGAATATTGAACTCGGCCAAACGGAACGTATCGAGGGGGCGAAAAATCTCGCCCGAAATCGCCGGATCATAAAGCGTCTGCGTGGTCTGCTTCTGGTCGGGATCGACCACGATATAATCCACCAGCACGCCCGGCAGGCGCACATCATGCGGTTTCAGCGTGCCTTCCTTGGCAATGCGCTTCACCTGCGCAATGACGATACCGCCATTGTTGCGTGCAGCCAGCGCCTGATCCAGCCCGCCAAGATAAGCGCCCTCATGTTCATAAGTTAGATTGCCACGTTCATCGGCAGTCGTTGCCCGGATGATGGTCACATGCGGCACGATATTGGGAAAATACAGCCAATTCTCACCTTCAAAACTGACCTGTTTGACGACGGGCTCTTCGCGCGCCTTATCGTTCATTGCGGATCCCTGACGCTTGGGATCAACGAAGGTATCAAGCCCCACTTTGGTCAGCACGCCGGGGCGCTTGGCAGCAGCCTCACGATGCATGTCGAACAGAATGCCGGAAGGGATATTATAGGCCGGAATCTCGTTATTGGTGATCATCTGCCAGATCAGCGGCGGCTCGGCACTCGACGGCCCTGACGGATAGGAACCGCCGATGATCTTCTTGAGAAGTCCCTTCTTGGCGATGTAATCGACACCCTTGATGCCGCTCATGTCGCCCGCAGCAATCGGGTGCAGTGTGGTAATATTCTGGGGATGACCGGTTTCACCAAAACGCTCGCCAATGGCCTTCAGCATCATATCCGGGCAGCCAAGACCGCTCGATGAAGAGACCGAAACGACAGCGTTGTCGGGAATAAGTGCGGCTGCTTCCGCAAATGAAATATGTTTGCTCATAATGTTCAAAGTCCTGAATGAACGGCAATTGCCTTGCCGGTCTTTGCGGCCTCAAGCACGGTAAGCCCGGTCGCCAGCGACCAGATGCCATCCTCCAATGTTGCCGATGGCTGGCCCTTGCCAGCAACAGCATCATGGAAAGCCTTCAAGGCGGTTTCGTAGAGATTCTTCTGGTCGAGCGGCAATTCGTGCTCGCCGTCCTTGTTACGCAACAGCACCGAACCGACCGGCTTTTGCGTCATGACATTGCGTGCAATGAGCGAGCCTTCGCTACCATGCACTTCAAAGCCGGTTTCCGCATATTTGGTCGTGAAAGCATCGTGGAGCTGGGCGATGACGCCGGATGGAAAGCGTAAAACGCCCATCACGCCATCTTCCAGTCCCTCGCCGCTTAATCCGCCCTGCTGGCTGAAAGCGACAGCCTCCACGGGGTTTTCACCCAGCACGAAACGCAGCGTATCGGCATCATGCACGGTAATATCGAGAATGACGCCACCGCCCGCATCGGGTCGCTCGATGCGCCAGCCTTGCAGATGTGGCGGCAGATAAACCGCATGGAAAACGCGTGCGCCAAGCACCTTGCCAATCTTCCCACTGGCAATTGCGTCACGCATAACACGGTGGCTTGCGGCATTGCGCAAGTGATGATTGGTGCCAGCCACCACGCCAGCCTCACGCACGGCTTTCAGCATCTGATGCGCGTCGCTCAGCGTCAGTGCCAGCGGCTTTTCGCAGAGGATATGTTTGCCCGCTTTGGCAGCGGCAATTGCCTGATCGCGATGCAATTCATTGGTGGTGGAGATATAGACAGCGTCGATTTCCGGATCGGCCAGCAGCGCTTCAAGGCTTGTCACAGAACGGGCAATTCCGTTTTCGCGGGCATAAGTTTCGCCACGCTCAGCATTGGTACTGTAAACGGACACTACTTCGCCACCGGTGACGCGAATAGCTCCGATCACCCATTCTTTTGCAATGGTGCTTGCGCCTATGAGGCCCCACTTTGCCATGCGAATTTCTCCTCATTTTTGAACGGCGCACCACAACTTGCACGCACCGCAAGACGCACCGACAAGCGCTGCGCCTCAGCCTCCACCCGTTCAGAATTGATCTGTTTCAGCAAAAGCTGCGCCGCACGTTCTCCCAAACCTTGCGGATCAACAGCCACAGTCGTTAGCGCCGGAACAGCAGTCTTTGCTTCGATCACATCGTCAAAACCAACCACCCCGAAATCCCGGCCCGGCTCCAGATTTGCAGCACGCAAACCGTCGCAGACACCAAAAGCCACGGCATCGTTGAAGCACACCGCAGCGGTCGGTTTCATGCCATGCCGCAGCATCTGTTCCAGCGCTTCCACACCGCCCGCACGTGAAGGTGCTGCGGTGAAGACCAGCGCATCATCAAACACGATGCCCGCCTGCTCAAGTCCCGCACGATAGCCCGCAACCCGTTCGGAAAACACCGCCGTATCGGCATAACCGCCCATGAAAGCGATTACGCGATGCCCCAGCGACACCAGATGCTCAACCGCCTTTGCCACGCCGCCGCGGTTATCCGAAACGATGGATGAAACGCCCGATCCCGGCACATCACGCACCATCTGCACAACCGGCAGGCCACTTTTTGCCAGTGGTTTCAGATCATTAGCCTCGGTTCCACGCGCTGGCGAAACGATCAGCCCGGCAATGCCATGTTCACGCATCGAGGCAATCACCTCGCGCTGACGATCAATGCTTTCCGCGGTGTTGGCGAGAAACTGCACATAGCCCGCCGACTGCATGACGCGATCAACACCCACCGCAAGCTCGGCAAAGAAACTGTTGGTCAGATCATTGACCACAAGGCCGATAATTTTCGACTTCGCCTGACGGAGATTGGCAGCCGAACGGTTATAAACATAACCGAGTTTCTCGATTGCCTCCTGCACCTTGGCCCGGGTTTCGGCATGAACAAGCGGACTACCACGCAGCACCAGCGAGACAGTCGATTTCGACAGGCCTGCCTCGCGCGCAATGTCGATAACGGTGACGCTGTTCTTACTCATGCCCTGCTCCGGTTTCGATTGCTGATTTAATTGGAACGTTCCAATAGTGTCAAGAGCGGAGGCGGAAACAGCAATTTTCCTTCGCTTCGCCACAATTGAAAGCCGGTTTCTAGACGCATTTTCTGCGAAAGCGTGTACTTTTTGCCTATAATCACGCAAATCACATTTCTGCCTCAATTTTTGACCGGATTGTCATTTGGAACGTTCTAAACTAACAATCAGATATTCAGGCGGAGGAACGATAAGGGCATGAGCAACCATCAAGTGACATTGCCGGATAGCAAGGGAAGCCTGCATTCCTACACGCTGACCGGGACACCAACCTCACGTCCAGCAAACCCGCCGCAGTTCAATCGCATTGCCTATGCAGCAGCGCATGTGGTTTCCGATCCGCTGAAAGATGCCCGTCCATGGAACGACCCGGCGATCGACTGGGATGCGACCATGGCTTTCCGGCATCATCTGTGGAGCCTCGGCTTCAAGATCGCGGAAGCGATGGATACGTCACAGCGCGGCATGGGACTGAACTGGGCAGGTGCGCAGGAACTGATCCGTCGTTCGCTGGCAGACAGCAAGACCGTAGCGGGCGCCGATCTCGCAAACGGTGCAGGCACTGATCATCTTGATCCCGCCGATGCGAAAAGCCTTGATGACGTCATCAGGGCCTATGAGACACAGGCCGGGTTCATCGAAAAGCATGGCGGGCGTTTCATCCTGATGGCAAGCCGTGCCCTCGGTGCACATCGCCGTCCCCGACGATTACGCCAAGGTCTATGGCCGGATTCTCGGTCAAGCCCGCGACAAGGTCGTGCTGCACTGGCTGGGCGATATGTTCGATCCGCAGCTTAAAGGCTATTGGGGTTCGGAAAATTTCGACGATGCGCTTGATACAGTTATCGGCATCATTAGAGCCCATCGCGACATGGTGGAAGGCATCAAAATCTCGCTGCTGGAGGAGCGCTACGAAATCGCACTGCGCGACCGCCTGCCGGAAGGTGTTCTGTGTTTCACAGGTGATGATTTCAACTATGCGCCGCTGATCGAAGGCGACGGAAACAAGCACAGTCATGCGCTGCTCGGTATCTTTGATGCGGTCGCACCACAGGCTTCCAGCGCGCTCGCGGCACTGGCCGCAGGCGACAATGCCCGCTTCCGCGCGATCATTGAGCCAACCGTGCCGCTATCACGGAAAATCTTTGAGGCACCGACACAATATTACAAGGCTGGCGTCGTGTTCCCGGCCCGGCTGAACGGTCACCAGAACCATTTCACCATGCCAGCCGGAATGCAGTCGGCGCGTGGCATTTCGCATTACGCCGACATATTCCGCCTTGCCGATCAGGCCAATGTTCTCGACCAGCCAGACCTCGCCATCAGCCGCATGAAACAGCTTCTGGCGATTTACGGCATGGAATGAAAACAGGCGGTGGCCTGTTTCTGCGCATATCTTTATCCCGAAACCGGTTTCCACTTTCGGGAGACATGCTTGCACCGCCTGTCTTTAAGAGTACTCAGCGCCAGCCAAGTGCTGGCGCAACATGCTTGAGGATCGACTCGATTACATGCGCGTTGTAGTCAACACCAAGCTGGTTCGGCACCGTGAGAAGCAGCGTATCGGCTTCAGCAATCGCCTCATCCTTTTCGAGTTGCTTGATGAGCTTATCCGGTTCAGCCGCATAAGACCGACCAAAGACCGCCCGCAGATCTTCCTCGATATAGCCGATGGAATCCTGCTCGTTGCTTCCGCCACCAAAATAGGCCCGGTCGCGATCATCAACCAGCGCGAAGATGCTGCGGCTCACCGAAACACGCGGCGTGCGCGTATGTCCGGCTTCCTTCCGGGCTTCACGATAGGCGCGGATCTGCTTGGCCTGCTGGATATGCAACGGCTCGCCCGACTCGTCCTTCTTCAGGGTCGAGCTTTGCAAATTCATGCCAAGCTTTGCCGCCCAGATCGCTGTCGCATCCGAGGCGGCACCCCACCAGATGCGATCCCGAAGACCTTCCGAATGCGGCTCAATGCGCAGCAGACCGGGAGGGTTCGGAAACATCGGGCGCGGATTTGGCTGGGCGAAGCCCCTGCCCCTTCAGCGCTTCGAAGAACACCTCGCCATGCTGGCGCCCCATATCGGCATCGGTCTTGCCCTCTTCCGGCGCATAACCGAAATAACGCCAGCCATCGATCACCTGTTCCGGCGAGCCGCGGCTAATGCCGAGCTGCAGACGGCCCTTGGAGATCAGGTCCGCAGCACTTGCATCTTCAACCATATAGAACGGGTTTTCATACCGCATGTCGATGACGGCCGTGCCGATCTCGATCTTGCTCGTCTTGGCGCCGACAGCTGCAAGCAGCGGAAATGGCGAGGCAAGCTGGCGCGCAAAATGATGCACACGGAAATAGGCGCCGTCCGCGCCCAGTTCCTCGGCGGCAACAGCAAGGTCAATCGATTGCAGAAGCGCATCGCTTGCGGAACGGGTTCCCGATTGCGGCGATGGCGACCAATGACCGAAGGAAAGAAAGCCGATTTTCTTCATGATGATGTTCCCTGATTGCGGGCAAAAGATAATTGTTATCGCCAAATATGGCGGCGCGCCGCCAGATTGAAAGGGTGCTGAACACAGTGTTCAGCATTTGAACCCCGTCAGAATTCGAGCCGCTTTTAGTTGCGGGCTTATCGTGTTCAATCCGGACAGGTTGCCGGACAGGCTGCCTGACAGATTACCCCACACGTTGACAGTCTATCCGGACCCGATTAAGCCTCAAATCTGGCGGATAAACCTTCAATCTGAGGTTATTGGAGAAAAGGTGTTTGCCGATAAGCAACGCACCAAAACAGGGGAGATTTTCATGCGTTCTATGCTTCTGGCCTTGCTGGCCGCAACGGCCATTGCCACCTCGGCACAGGCAAAAGACGTAACCGTCGCCGTAACCGCCATCGTTGAACATCCGGCCCTCGACGCCGCGCGCGACGGCGTGAAGGACGCGCTGGCCGAAGCTGGCTACAAGGAAGGCGAAAATCTCAAATTCGTCTATCAGTCCGCGCAGGGCAACCCGGCAACCGCAGCGCAGATCGCCCGCCAGTTCGTCGGCGAAGGCCCGGATGTGATCGTTCCGATCTCTACGCCATCGGCACAGGCTGTCGTTTCGGCAACCCGCGATATTCCTGTCGTGTTCACCGCTGTTTCCGATCCGCTCGGCGCGCAGCTCGTCAAGGACATGACAAAGCGGGGCGGCAACGTGACCGGTCTTTCCGATATGTCGCCGGTGGCAGAGCATATCAAGCTCATCAAGGAAGTGATGCCGAACATCAAGAAGCTCGGTTATCTCTACAATTCCGGCGAAACCAATTCCGTGTCGCTCCCCGCCGCACTGAAGGAAGCTGCTTCCGCCGAAGGCATCGAAATCGTTGAATCGGCTGCCACCAAGTCGGCTGAAGTTCAGGGTGCAGCGCGCGCCCTCGTCGGCCGTGCAGACGCCATGTATGTTCCGACCGACAACACCATCGTTTCGGCTCTGGAAAGCGCCGTCGGTGTTGCTGAAGAAAGCAAGCTGCCGCTCTTCACTGCAGACACGGATTCGGTCAAGCGTGGTGCACTCGCTGCCCTCGGCTTCAACTATTACGATGTCGGCAAGCAGACCGGTGCCGTCGTGGTGAAGATTCTCAAGGGTGAAAAGCCGGGCGATATCGCTGTCGACATCGCCAAGGGCACCGATCTCGTCATCAATCTTGGCGCTGCCAAGAAGATGGGCGTCGAATTCCCGCAGGCCGTTATCGACCGCGCGACCAGCAAGATCAACTGATAGAACTCGAAACCAAGATAAAGAAAGGCGAAGCCTCAAAAGGCTTCGCCTTTTTTTGTTAGTGGATTGAATTTGACGTTTGATACCCGTCCCATATAAATCACGTTTCAAACGTCAAATTCGAAAAATCCACTAGATTCATAAAGTTAATAATGGTCTTTTTTCCTTCCGACATTTGCCCGGCGCTCATATTCAAGGGATGCAAATGTCGGAATCAAACCACTAGAGCGCATCCCGAAAAGTGGGAACCGGTTTTCGGATAAGATGCGTGTTAAAAATAGGTAAAGCATTTCCAACGGCAGAAATCAGGTGGAAATGCTCTATGTTGCAATTGCCCCACAAAGTGCCGCATTTCGGGGTCCGCCCGGCGATATTGCTTGCACACTGGAACTTGTGGGTTGTATCCCGCCTGAGATATAAAGCCGCAAAAATGCGGTTTCGCATAAACAACCGGGGAATGGTCTGGCACAGCTCGACAGCTGGCGGACAAACTCAAAACAAAACCGGTCGTGACTGAAGCTGGCCGAGCGGAACAGTCGGAATCCCGATTTCCGTAAAGCGACGATTGACGATGCGTTGATGTGCAAGTCTTTCGTTTTGGTCACGGCGAGAAACAAGGAATGACATTGTGAGTCAGATCGCCTTCTGGGGTGCGGTCGAATTGGGCCTCGTCTTCGCATTTGTAGCCATCGGCGTCTATCTGGCGTTCCGCGTCCTCGATTTCCCCGATCTGACGGTTGACGGTTCGTTTCCGCTGGGCGCTGCCGTAACCGGTGTACTGATCCCGGCGGGCATGAATGCCGGCTGGCGGCAGCCATCGCCATGGTTGCGGGTGCTGCTGCCGGGCTTGTGACAGCGACGCTGAACGTGCGTTTCAAGATTCTCAATCTTCTCGCCTCCATTCTGACCATGATCGCGCTGTTCTCCGTCAATCTGCGCGTCATGGGGCGTCCCAACATCGCGCTCATCAATCAGGACACCATGCTGACGCCGTTCTTCGGTCACGGCATTCCCGAGTATTATGTACGTCCGCTGTTCCTTTTCGTGCTGGTCGCCATTGCGGTATTTGTCGTCTGGCGCTTTCTGGAAAGCGATATGGGTCTTGCCATGCGCGCAACCGGCGCCAATCCGAGAATGGCGCGTGCACAGGGCGTTCGTACCGACAGGCAGATCTATCTCGGCATGGCGCTGTCGAACGCACTGGTGGCGCTCGGTGGCTCGCTCTTCGCACAGACCAACGGCTTTGCCGATGTGACCTCGGGCGTCGGCACCATCGTGGTCGGCCTTGCAGCGGTCATCATCGGTGAAACGCTGTTGCGCAGCCGTTTCATTCTGATCATCCTGATTGGCTGTGTGCTGGGCTCGATCATCTATCGTATCGCCATCCAGTTTGCGCTTTCGAATGGTGACATTCTTGGCCTGCAGGCATCCGATCTCAACATTGCGACCGCCCTTCTCGTTACCTTCGCCCTGATATTGCCGCGCCTGCGTCGCGGAGGAGCATCGGCATGATCGAACTTTCCAATCTCGATGTCGTGTTCGGTCGCGGCACTCCGCTCGAAAAGCAGGTCTTGAACAAGATCAATCTGACCATGGACGGGGTTCCTTCGTCACGGTCATCGGGTCGAACGGTGCAGGCAAATCCACGATGCTGGGCGTTCTTGCAGGCGATGTGATCCCCACTGCTGGCAAAGTGGTCATCAGTGGCAAGGATGTGACCCGCAAGCCCACTGCCGAGCGGGCCGGTCTTGTCGCCCGCGTGTTCGGGACCCGCTGGCAGGCAGCTGCGGTACACTGTCAATCGAGGAAAACCTTGCTCTGGCTGCTTCGCGCGGCAAGACGCGCGGCCTCACCCACGCGCTCAATTCCAAGCGTCGCGCATGGTTTCGCGAGCGTGTGGCGAGCCTCAATCTGGGGCTGGAAAACCGTATGCAGGACCGCATGGAGCTTCTCTCCGGCGGCCAGCGTCAGGCCCTGTCACTGATCATGGCAACGCTTTCCGGTTCGGAAGTACTGCTGCTCGACGAGCATACGGCAGCGCTAGATCCCGGCATGGCCGAATTCGTCATGGAACTGACCCGGACGCTGATTGCCGAGAACAAGCTGACCGCGCTGATGGTCACCCATTCCATGCGGCAGGCGCTCGATTATGGCGATCGCACGATCATGCTGCATGGCGGCAAGATCCTGCTCGACGTGACCGGCGACAAGCGTAAGACGCTGGGTGTTGAAGACCTCATCGAAATGTTCCGCAAGGTACGCGGCCAGACGCTCGATGACGATGCCCTGCTGATCGAATAGGAGCCTCATGTTGACGGCGCACAGCGCAGTAGTATTGCAACCGATACTCCGCTGCGCATCGCCGACTTCCCTTTTACATAGGGGCCGGTGCAAAGATGCCTTGCTGCCAGCCATTATATGAATGAGCTAAACGCCGGAAAGTATAAGGCTCGCGGCGGCGTCGGACTTGAAGCCGGACATGGAGCAGATGCCCCACTTGATAGGGCTGAGCTCTTATTTTCTATCTCACCTTGGTGATAGTCATGACGCCGGTCGTAAAACCGTTTCGCTGTACACCATTTTGAAAACTGTGATTAAATTGACCGCTATTGCCGACGTAAACGGGCTTTCCGTTAACGGAAAACGTCTTTCTGCTATCCAAGAGAGTTAACATGAATGCGTTAGCGTCAGGCATATCAATAGCAATAGTCCCTCTGGAGCTTGCACCAAAATCCAGAATTGCTTCTGGATACGGAGCTGCTTCATTCTGGGTCTGAAGAGGATCTCCTCCACTTGTCTGAGCCAGAATATTTAACTGCGGCGAACCATCAGCAAGAGAAATCCGCCATTCCCTCTCGGGTGAATTATCTGCATCTATTTTGTTCGTTGAGAGATTGAATTCCGATGTGTCATACAGTTTCGTTAGGCAAGTGTAAGGCCTTACGGTGTTTTCGAGGAAATTTAGTTTGGCATTGTTATAGACAAAAAACTCTCCCCAGTAAATATTCTGCCTGAGAAAGTCAGCTGTGAAGCATCATACATTTCAACCCGCGTACCACCATACTCACCGCGCGATCTCGTTTCCATTTGAACAGCAGGGTGTTCCAAAACCATCGAACCTTCACGCTGTAGAGTTAAGCTGAAAGAACGCTCAGTTCGGGTTTAATGCGTTACTCGTGTGCTGGGCTAACACAAAATGGCCGGACAAAATGCCAAACTCTGTGACTGTGTCGAGAAAAGCATCAGGATCAATTCCGGAGTCAGGCCAGTAAACGTCAGAGCCGGCACTCAGAGTTAATGATTTTCCTTCAGCATCCATGATAAATCCAGCGCCGACGTTTTTACCGAAATCATTATCTATTTCTTGATCATCTCCGCACGATTGGTCATAAACTTGGGTTTCAAATGGGCTCCAATTGGTATATATTTTCATTAATTCTCTTTCTTTAAAGAAGAATTCATAATTATCTCTGTTTTAAATTTTTAAATTGAATTCAGAGAGTATTATCTGCTGTTTTTAGGTCGCCATCAGATAAAACTGTTCAATATTTCATAGGTCACTCCGACCGGGATATGTTGTTATTCTTACTCTGTACTTGGCTTGAGAACCATCCAGCACCAAGCCATCCAGCTTATGAGGCAGATGAAAAACTATTGCTCAATTTGATCATGGTTTCGAGCTGCTAAGCGTAGCAGCTCACAATTGGGATGTGGCAAACCCGCAATCGAGGCCGATCTCGGCCTACATTAATTGCACCAGAACTTCGAAACAGACTTTAACGCCGAGCATTTCGAAGTGACTCAACGCTGATTGCCAGCAGGCATTGGCGGATGATGGGGATAGCAAGCGTCGCATTTTGGCGGCTTTCGAGAACGGCGCGCTGCAGACGCTCCATAACGCGCGCAAGGCTTTCGCCGGTCCAGCGGCTTACTGAATTCTCGACCAGTTTCTTACGGTTGAAGAAGATTGGCGGACGAGCCGCAGCCACAACGACGGACGGGCTTTTACGCTCGGTATCGGCAATGTGGCGCAAGGTCTGTACCTGCTGAAACTGGCGCATCGCCGTGTTGAGCAACAGAAACGGCGCGGTGCCGGATTTCACGACACGGTCGAAGGAGACTTCGAAACGCGGAAGATCGCCAGCCAAAACCGCATCGATCACCTCGTCGGTGGAAAGACCGGCGACATCGCCGACCGCTTCACGCACATCGTCTATATCGATCCGCTCCTTGCCGCGAGCATAGAGGCAGAGCTTTTCGAGTTCACCCCGCGTGGCAAGACGATCACCGCCCAGACTTGCCCGCAGCAGCTGCCGCCCGTCGAGTGTGATCTGCATCTTCCATTCCGCCAGAACGTCATCAATGACACCATCGATACCGCGGCTGTCGTCGGAATAGCAGGGCAAGGCCATACCTGCCGAAGCGTTCTCGACGGCGCTACGCAGACCCGCGCCTTTCTTTGAGATCTCCGGCTTCGACCAGAACGAATGTCTCAAGTGGCGGTTCGGTCGCAAGCAGCTTGATCGCTTCCGCCAGCTTCTTCTGGCCTGCGGCATTCTTGATCCAGATCAGGCGCTGGCCACCGAACATAGAGATGGTGCGAGCTTCATCGGCGAGTTTCGCCGGATCGGCTTCGATCTCATCCGCTTCCATGCGAATGACGGCGAATGGGTCGTCCAGCGGCAGTTTGCTTGCTTCGGCAAAACGGCGCGCACGCTCGCTCACCAGCCCCTTGTCGGGGCCGTAAAGCAGCACGACCGGAAACGAACTCGTCGGCCTTGCCAGAAAACTATCGACTTCGTTTGCTTTCTTCTGCGCCATTGCCACTCACTAGCGCAATTTGCTTCCAAACGAAACAGCCGCCGGTCGAACTGACGAGCGGTGCGAAACAAAATGGTTCATAAAGTTACGAGTTATACTGTAGGAGCGCTGTTTGACTGCGGCCTCTAACTTGAAGCGATGACGGATGATAATTGCCTTTTGACGCAGCGGTGATCATACTATCCATGTACTTGTTGGAACGAATAGCGGTGGGCGTTGCAGCCTGACTAGCGCTCGTGGACAAAGGGTATCCATAGTTTGACTGCAGCGATTGCGACGAAACCGAGGTAGGATTCCTTGGTCTTGTCGTATCGGGTTGCGACCCGTCGCCAGTTCTTGAGCTTGTTGAAGAGGCGCTCGATCTGATTGCGCCATTTGTATTTGGCTTTGTCGTGCGGGATTGGTTGGCGTCTGTTGCTCTTTGTCGGAATGACGGCCTCGATATCGGCGCGGGCGATCTCTTCGCGAATGGCGTCAGCGTCGTACCCCTTGTCGGCGAGGAACGCCTCGATCCGGTCGGAGATCATCCGGAACAAAGGCGCAAGCCTTGGGTGTCATGCGTTTGTCCGGGCGTCAGGACAAAGCCGAGCGGTCGGCCTTTCGCATCGCACCGGGCATGGAGCACGGTTGTGAAACCGCCGCGCGATCGGCCAAGCGCCTCGGTCTCTTGAGTCCCCTTTTTATGCCGACTGCACAATGGTGCGCCCGGACGACGGTGCTGTCGATCATGTCGGCACTTCGATCCCGTTCCACCAGTTCGGCCAGTGTCTCAAGCATTGCCTCGAAAACACCGGTCTCGACCCAGCGTCGATATCGACGAAAGACGCTGTTCCACTTGCCGTATTCATCAGGCAGATGCCGCCATTGCGCTCCTGTGCGCGCCATCCACAGCATGCCTTCGAAATAACGCCGATTGTCCTGAGCAGGGGCGGCATCCACGCCCACTTTCAGCAGGTAGAAGCGGACTGATTACCGACCATTCCTCGTCTGTCAAACCTATCCGTTCGCCCAAAGCAGCCTCCAAATGGCAGCCTTGAATCAAATTGATTCCTCAGTCAACCTTTGTCCACGAGCGCTAAGCCAGTTCTCCGCATCGCGTTACAATATAGGTGTTGTTTTGGTTTGACTGCTGAAAATGAAAAAGCTCGCCGCAATGAAATGCAACGAGCCTTTATGTTCAAATATTCGTATAATAGATCAGCTCTGAAGCCGGCGGCAAATCTCGTCGAGTTGCTCAAGAGAACTATATCGAATTTTGACCTCACCGCCGCGATCACGATGATTGATCTCCACCTTCATGCCAGTAACATCAGAAAGCAGCTTTTCGAGTGCTTTGGTGTCCGCATCTTTCTCAACAGGTCCTGCTTTACCGGGTTTGGCTTCCGTAACACCGCGTGCTTCCGCCTGCGCAAGCGCTTCCACCGGCGTACAGACAGACCATCTTTGACAATCCGCTCAGCCAGTGCGGTCGGGTTTTCCATCGTGATGAGACTTCGAGCATGGCCTGCCGAAAGCGCACCATCGACAATGAAATCCTGCACTGGTTGCGGCAGTTTCAGCAGGCGCAACGTATTGGCGACATGGCTGCGACTCTTGCCGATCACCTGTGCCAGATCATTCTGTGTATAGTCGTGATTATCGATAAGTTGTTGATATCCCAACGCTTCTTCGACCGCATTCAGGTCGGCGCGCTGCACGTTTTCGATGATCGCGATCTCAAGTGCGACACGATCGTCGACGTCACGAACAATAACTGGGATCGTATCGACACCGGCCCGCTGCGAAGCGCGCCAGCGACGCTCACCAGCAATCAATTCGAACCGGTCCGGCTGCCCCGGTGCCGGTCGCACGACGATCGGCTGCACCACGCCATGTTCCTTGATCGACTGCGCCGGGTCCTCCAAGTCACCTTCAGAGAACATACGACGCGGATTGCGCGGATTGCGCGTAACGAATTCAATCGGAACATTCCGTTCGATGGGAACAGGTGCCTTACGCTCTTCGGCAGGGCGGTCGATTTCACCGATCAGCGCCGCTAATCCGCGGCCAAGGCGCTTTTTGAAGGATCATCATTCATCGTTCGGCTTATTCCTGAATTGTTTCGTCGTCGAATCGATTGGTCTAAGCGGCCTGCAATTGTCGCTCGCGCTGGATAACTTCCGATGCGAGTTGCAAATAGGCCTGACTGCCGGCGCATTTCAAATCGTAGAGAATTGCCGGCTTACCGTGTGATGGTGCTTCCGAGACGCGCACATTACGCGGAATGACAGTACGATAGACCTTCTCACCCATGAAAGCGCGAACATCATCCACCACTTGCGCAGCGAGATTGTTGCGGCTGTCGAACATGGTCAGCACAATACCCCGGATCGAAAGCTCGGCATTGATCGACGACCGCACCTGATCGACCGTCTGCAAAAGCTGGCTCAAGCCTTCCAGAGCAAAGAACTCGCATTGCAGCGGCACCAGAACGGAATCGGCTGCAGCCATGGCGTTCAACGTCAGAAGATTGAGCGACGGTGGGCAATCGACAAGCACATAGGAGAATCGCTCCGACACGGAGGAATCGAACCGCAAAGCATCACGCAAGCGCCGTGTACGGTCGGCCGACTGCGCAATTTCCATTTCAATGCCAAGAAGATCCAGCGTCGATGGTACGATATGCAGATTGGGAACATCGGTTGGCATCGCAGCATCAGGAACCGACGATTCCTGCGTAAGCACATCATAGGAAGACAAAGGCCGGTTGCGGCGATCAATACCCAAACCGGTGCTGGCATTGCCCTGCGGATCGAGATCGACAATCAGTACCGTCTCGCCGATAGCCGCCAATGCCGTAGCCAGATTGATGGCGGTGGTAGTTTTACCCACGCCGCCTTTCTGGTTTGCAATGGTTATGATTCTGGACATTTTGTTCATCACCGTCGCCTTGCTGCTGCCCGCCCCTTCGAAATTTCCAGCCATCAAGCGATTTTGCGCCGAAGATTGGTGATTTCGAGTATGACCGAAGCCTGATCGATAGCACTTTGATGTTGTACCAGATCGAAACTCCAACCGACACGGCTTTCGTCTATCTCGCGCTGATAATCCCGACCTTTTTGAAAGAGAGCTTTGGCGCCATTGGTCATCCACAGCTCCGTCAGACCGAAAAGATCGTTCAGCGACGCCAATGCGCGTGCCGTAACCACTTGTGGTGTTTCAATTTTCTCCCACATCGCTTCAATGCGGGCGGAATGGACCCGCGCCGGTACGTGCAAATGTCCCGCTGCAGTGCGCAGGAACGCCGCCTTTTTTCCCTGCGCTCTCAATAAGATCGATAGCGCCGCCCGGTTGCTCGGCGAGGAAACAGGCTGTCACAATGCCCGGAAATCCGCCGCCAGAACCAATATCCAACCAGTGCTTGGCGTCACTCGCCAAGGGAAATAGCTGTGCACTATCCAGAATATGACGGGTCCACAACTCGTTCAGAGTAGAGGGGACGCAAGATTGATCGCCTTCGACCATTTGCGGAACAAGTCCTCAAAGGCGATCAGGCGGTTCGTTGTTTCACGTGAAACAGCGGGAACGATTGCTTTCAGACTTTCAAAGCGGGTATCGGCGCTCATGCAGCGCCCTGCCCTTCAGACAATTCCGATGCAGCCCGCTGGCGATATCCGAATTTCTTGATCTGTGCGATAAGGAGCGCCAGTCCTGCCGGTGTCATCCCGTCAACACGCTGCGCCTCGGCAATTGTTTCCGGCTTGCGCTGCTTGAGCTTATGCTTCAACTCATTGGAAAGACCGGATATTCCATCAATGTCCAATCCTGCTGGAATGAGCAGTTGCTCCTCGCGCTCCATCACTGCAATGTCGCTCTTCTGCCGATCCATATAGACGGCATATTGAGCCTCGATCTCCAGCGCTTCCCGCGTTGCCGGATCGACAGCTCCGAGTTCAGGCCAGATCGATTTCAACCGATCCAGATCAATCTCCGGGTAAGACAGAAGATCATAGGCCGAACGGCGCACGCCATCTTGATTGAGACGCAGATCGTAACGGCGTGCCAGATTGGGCGTAATGGTCAGTGACTGTGTCAGTGACCGCGCTTCATCCAACGCCGTTTCCCGCGCTTCAAATCGTTCCTTGCGTGCGTTCCCCAATATACCAAGCTTGTCCGCCAAGGGCGTCAGGCGCTGATCGGCATTATCCGCGCGAAGCGACAGACGGAATTCTGCACGCGACGTAAACATGCGATAAGGTTCGCTGACACCGCGTGACGTCAGATCATCAACCATGACGCCGATATAGGCTTCCGTGCGCTGGATAATGACAGGATCGCCACCAGAAGCTCGACGCGCGGCATTGATGCCCGCGAGCAAGCCTTGTGCGCCCGCTTCTTCATAGCCAGTCGTGCCGTTGATCTGCCCCGCCAGAAACAGACCGGTAACTTTCCGGGTTTCAAGGCTGCGCTTCAACTCACGCGGATCGATGAAATCATATTCAATCGCATATCCGGGCTGCAGCATGACGGCTTTTTCAAGCCCCGGTATAGTCTTCAATATGTCGAGCTGCACATCTTCGGGAAGCGATGTCGAAATGCCGTTTGGATAAACGGTATCGTCGTCCAGCCCTTCCGGCTCGAGGAATATCTGGTGGCCGTCACGGTCACCGAACTTGACAATCTTATCTTCCACCGAGGGGCAGTAACGGGGACCAATGCCCTCGATCGAACCAGAATACATAGCCGAACGATGCAGATTGGCCCGAATGACAGCGTGGGTTTCCGGCGTTGTGCGGGTAATGCCACAATCGATCTGCGGTGTGGTGATCCGATCCGTCATGAGAGAGAACGGCACAGGCTCCTCATCGGCGGACTGCATGTCAAGGCTCTGCCAATCGATAGTACGCCCATCCAGTCGTGGCGGCGTGCCTGTCTTGAGGCGCCCAAGCGCAAAGCCGAACGAGGTCAGGCGTTCGGAAAGACCAAGCGCTGGCTTTTCGCCCATGCGGCCGGCTGGAATTTTCTTTTCCCCGATATGGATCAACCCATTCAGAAACGTGCCGGTTGTCAGAACGACAGCGCCACATGACAGGGTCCGCCCTTCGGACAAAACAACCCCGGTGATGCGTCCGTGTTCTTCCCGAAGGTCGCGCGCGCCGCCTTCGACAACAAACAGATAGTCCTGAGCCGCGATCATCTTCTGCATAGCAAGCCGATAAAGCTTGCGGTCAGCCTGAGTTCGAGGTCCGCGAACAGCAGGCCCTTTTCGGCGGTTCAGTAGACGAAACTGGATACCGGCTTCATCCGCGACACGCCCCATCAAGCCATCGAGTGCATCTATCTCACGCACAAGATGCCCTTTTTCCCAGCCCGCCAATGGCAGGGTTGCAAGACATAACGCCAATAGTATCAAAGCGATGTGTTACAAGCGCAGTTCTGGCGCCGGCGCGTGCAGCCGCTGAAGCGGCCTCGCATCCTGCGTGGCCGCCGCCGATCACAATGACATCAAAGACTGTGGCTTCGGTCGAACTCATTTGGTTCATCCTGACGCAACTCGAATCCGTTTCTGAAAGATGTCTCTTTGACACGAATAGGCTTGAAACGGAAGATCAAATTGGTCGTTGACTTGTTCAAATCTCGGCGACGAGCCGACTCACGGATGAAGGGGTGAGTCAATCACCTTGGCGAGATTCCACAGATGTTTCACGTGAAACAATTTTCAGGATCAATCGGCCCGTGTTTCACGTGAATCATTTTCCGATGCAGAACTGAGAGAAAATAACGTCTAAAATTTCTTCCACATCAACATCACCAGTAATACGTCCGAGATACTGGGATGCGAGGCGCATGTTCTCTGCGCGGAGTTCAAGCGGAAGGCTTGTACCGTTTATCGCCCTATCGATCTCGGTGACGGTAGATCGCAGAAGGTTGATATGTCTCTGCCGCGTGGGCACGGCATCCTCTATCTGACCTATCTGCTCTTCCGCGAAATTCTGCAGATTCATGAGTAATTGGTCCAGTCCTTCGCCAGTTTTTGTTGAAATGCGGTAGGTCCAGCGATCGGCAGATTCAGCATTCAGATCAGCTTTTGTGCCGATTTTCCATAAAGCTTCTGGTATTTCGTCGGAAGCGACAGCTATGGGATCGTTCATATCTTCAAGCAGCAGAACCAGATCGGCATCGGCCATACGCGCGCGGGCGCGTTCAATTCCGATTTTTCGACGGAACTATCGGTCACCCGCAAACCTGCCGTGTCTGTCACGTATACCGGGATGCCGCCCAGATCGAGTTTGACCTCCAGAAGATCGCGGGTCGTTCCCGCCTCTTCCGAGATGATTGCTACCTCGCGCCCGGCCAGAAAGTTCAGCAGACTGGATTTACCGGCATTCGGTGCACCAACAATCACGACATGCAGTCCGTCGCGCAGCATCGAAGCGCGCTTGCCGCTCACTATATGGTTCTCGATCTCACTCTTTAACAGCGCCAGTGACTGCCAGACCTGCTCCGATACGGAACGGGAACATCGCTTTCATCGGCAAAGTCTAGTTCCGCTTCGATAAAGGCGCGTGCGCGCAACAGACGCTGACGCCATTCCGTGTAAAGCTCACGCTGCGTACCAGAAGCGACTTGCAATGCGAGCCGCCTCTGTCCCTCGGTTTCCGCTGCGATCAGATCCGCAAGGCCTTCGGCGATCGTCAAGTCCATCTTGCCATTGGAAAAAGCACGTCGCGTAAACTCTCCAGCTTCCGCTATACGGCAACCATGCAGCTCTCCCATTTCCGACAAGAGCTTCTCAACGACTGCTTTGCCGCCATGCAAATGATATTCGGCGCAATCTTCGCCGGTAAAACTGTTCGGTCGGGGAAAAGAGTACAAGTCCTCGGTCGATTGGGTCACCATTTCGGCTACGGAATAGCTTGTAGGCTGCATATCGTGGTGTCGGTATCGAGCCGACTATCGTTTCGAGTACGAATCGAACTTTTGGGCCGGAAATGCGTATGACAGCAACGCCGGACGGGAGACGCCCGCTCGATAAAGCAAAAATCGTATCTGGAAGGGAACCGATCTCGCTCATTTCATTTCCTGACCTATAATTAACAAGGAAGAAGGCAACCAAACGGATGCTGATGGAATGGCATATTCATTCGTGCAGTGAAAGAAAAGCCTTATGACAGAGTTAGACCGCAATCGCCTTGCTGGCAGTAACCGCCTTGCCGAAGAACCGAGTGCCTATCTGCGCCAGCACGCCAATAACCCTGTTCACTGGCAGCCGTGGGGTAAAGAGGCGTTGGATGCGGCGAAGGAGCTCGACCGGCCCATTCTGCTTTCGGTTGGCTATGCGGCCTGCCACTGGTGTCACGTCATGGCGCATGAGTCCTTTGAAAATCCCGAGGTGGCGGAAGTGATGAATGCCTTGTTCGTCAATGTGAAAGTGGACCGCGAGGAACGGCCCGACATAGACCAGATATATATGGCAGCGCTAGGAGCGATGGGGCAACAGGGCGGCTGGCCGCTCACCATGTTTCTGAGGCCAGATGGCAAGCCCTTCTGGGGAGGAACCTACTTCCCCGCACAAGCGCCACAACATGCCCGGCTTTGTCGATGTGCTGCATGCGGTTAATAACCTTTGGAATAAGGATAAAGAAAAAATTAACCATAATGCGCAGGCTGTGTTCGATCATCTCGAAGGCAGGCTGGCAGCGCAGATCGCGCCGGTGGTGAACGAAGTCGAACGATTTGACGAGATTGCGACACGCATCAACAGCCTGATTGATCCGGTCCGGGGCGGAATAGAAGGAGCACCGAAATTCCCCAACGCGCTTTTCATGGACAATCTGTGGCTCTCTTGGCTCTACGGTCGTAATGAGACGCATCGGGACAATTTCCTCCTATCTCTCAAGGTGATGCTTCAAGGCGGGATTTACGACCATCTGGGTGGTGGGCTTTGCCGTTACTCCACCGATGCCAACTGGCTGGCGCCGCATTTTGAAAAGATGCTCTATGACAATGCCCAATTCATTCGACATGCGAATTACGCTTTCGCCGAAACCGGAAATGATTTGTTTCGTTTACGAATCGAAGAAACTATCGATTGGTTGATCCGTGAAATGCGCTTGCCCGACGGAAGTTTTGCATCCAGCCTCGATGCCGACAGCGAAGGCGAAGAAGGACGGTTTTACGTCTGGAGCGAGCAGGAAATCGATCAGGTGCTTGGCAACGATAGCGAAGCCTTCAAGGACTATTACGGCGTCACAGCGGGTGGAAACTGGGAAGGCCAGAACATTCTGAACCGCCTTGATACCGTCGATGGTAATGCGATCCTGCCCCCATTGATCGAAACATCGCGACAAAACTGCTGGCACGTCGTGAATTGCGGGTACGGCCCGGACGTGATGAAAAAGCACTGACCGACTGGAACGGACTTGCTATCCGGGCATTGGCCGAAGCAGGTCGGAGTTTTGGAAGACAGGACTGGATCAACCTCGCGGTTGATGCCTATCGCTCCATAGCGAGCAGTTTTCGTGATGGCCGCATCCCACATTGCCGCATAGAAAACTCTCTTCTCTACCCTGCCCTTTCGACCGATTATGCATCGATGACCAACGCAGCTATAGCCCTTTATGAGGCAACAACCGACTGGGCTTATATCGATGACGCATTGAAACTCAAAAAGGCGCTCGATGACAGCCATCGCGATGGTGCCGGTAATTATCGCCTGTCGGCGCTGGACGCTGATGACGTCATCCTGCACGCTTATGGCGATTATGATGAAGCAATACCGAGCGCGACCAGCCAGATCATCGAAGCACTGACAAGACTGTTTCTGGCGACGGGCAATATCGATCTCTATCAAAACAATGAGAAGCTGATCGAACAGGCGCTTGGCCGAGCCTTCGCACAGCAATATGGGCAAATTGGAATATTGAATGCGGCCCGTTTTGCAGCAGAACCACTTTCTCTTGTCGTGGCCACAGACGATAACGCCGGGGAACTTGTTTCGACAGCGAATCGAAATCCAGACCCAAGACGCGTAGACAAGTTCGTGCGGTTCGAGATTGGCAAGACAGTAGAGCTACCGACCGGGGAACTGCGGAGCCTGAGCATCCATCAGCCCGGTTCTGCAAGGGACATGTCTGTCTGCCGTCTGTCCAGAACGCCGATGCTTTGCGACTGCTCCTCGGCAAAGCATCCTGAATAAGAAGCGCCGCAACGGTCTCCCGTGCGGCGCTTCTCAAACGGTTTGAACCGAGTAATTTTACGTATTCATCGAATCGAAGAATTCGGAATTGCTCTTGGTCTGCTTGAGCTTGTCGATAAGGAATTCGATCGCGTCGGTCGTGCCCATCGGCGCAAGGATACGGCGCAGAACGAAAATCTTCTGCAGATCCGCGCGCGGTACGAGCAGGTCTTCCTTGCGGGTGCCGGACTTGAGAATGTCCATGGCCGGGAAGATGCGCTTGTCGGCAACCTTGCGGTCAAGCACGATTTCCGAGTTACCGGTGCCCTTGAATTCTTCAAAGATCACTTCGTCCATACGGCTGCCCGTATCGATCAGCGCGGTTGCGATGATGGTCAGCGAACCGCCTTCTTCGATATTGCGCGCAGCACCGAAGAAGCGCTTCGGGCGCTGCAATGCATTGGCGTCCACACCACCGGTCAGAACCTTGCCGGAAGACGGCACAACGGTATTGTAAGCGCGACCAAGACGGGTGATCGAGTCAAGCAGGATCACAACATCGCGACCATGTTCGACAAGGCGCTTGGCCTTTTCGATGACCATTTCGGCAACCTGAACGTGACGCGCGGCCGGTTCATCGAAGGTCGAGGAAATCACTTCGCCCTTCACCGAGCGCTGCATATCGGTCACTTCTTCCGGACGTTCGTCGATCAGAAGAACGATCAGATAGCATTCCGGATGATTTGCGGTGATCGAATGGGCGATGTTCTGGAGAAGAACAGTCTTACCGGTACGTGGCGGAGCGACGATCAGGCCGCGCTGGCCCTTGCCGAGTGGTGCCACCAGATCGATGACACGCGGCGAAAGATCCTGGAAGTTGGAACTTCCAGTTCCATCTTGAAGCGCTCATTCGGGTAGAGCGGCGTCAGATTGTCGAAGTGAACCTTGTGCCGGATCTTTTCCGGATCTTCGAAATTGATCGAATTGACCTTGAGCAGCGCGAAATAACGTTCGCCTTCCTTGGGACCGCGGATCGGACCTTCGACCGTATCACCGGTCTTGAGAGAAAAACGACGCAGCTGCGAGGGTGAAATATAAATATCGTCTGGGCCCGGCAGGTAGTTGGCATCAGCAGAGCGCAGGAAGCCAAATCCATCCTGCAGCACCTCGACGACGCCCTCGCCGATAATTTCGACGTCCCGGGCCGCCAGCTTCTTGAGGATCGCGAACATCAGTTCCTGCTTGCGCATGGCGCTCGCGTTTTCGACCTCAAGTGTTTCGGCAAAAGCCAGCAGCTCCACCGGTGTCTTGTTCTTTAGTTCTTGTAGTTTCATTTCCTGCATGGATGAGGAACTCTTTTTAAAATGTAAGGAGAAAATGCAGTTGTTCGGAAAGGTGGTCACCTGAACGTCGTGACCGGCATCGAAGGCCTGCTGTCTTGAAGGGAAGAGGCTTCCTACATACTGACTTGCAGCATGCAGAGCAAGCCTCATGTAGGGATAGCGCGAAATTTCTGCAACAGAAAAATGGCAGAAACCCGGCGTGCGGGTTTCTTTCTCGACACTGTATTCCGATTAAAACGGCTTAACGATCACCAGTATGACGATCAGAATCATCAGAATCGTCGGCACTTCATTGATGATTCGCCAATGTTTGGCCGAGCGCATATTGCGGTCTTCAGCAAAAAGTCGGGTCGACTTGGCGAGGTAGCCGTGCAGGCCGGACATCAGCACGACCAGCAGCAGTTTTGCATGCAGCCAGCCACCCCCGAAACCGAAGATTTCCCAAGCCATCCAGAGACCGGCGATCCGGTCACGATCATGGCCGGATTGATGATGAAGCGCAGCAACCGTTTCTCCATCACCTTGAAGGTTTCCGATGTTTCGGAACCGGGCTTTGCAGCGCAGTGATATACGAAGAGGCGCGGCAGATAGAGCATCCCAGCCATCCATGCGATGACGGCAATCACATGCAGCGACTTGATCCAGAGATAGGCGTCGGCTGGATTCACGTGAAACAATGCCCAGACGCCAAGTGCGACCACAACCAGCGAAACGACAGTGCGAATGGCGACTGCCGAACCGCGATTTTCCGGAGCTGTCTGACTCATGATTTTCCTCCGCGAATACGGTCGATCATGCGCTGAACATTTTCAATCGGCGCCTGCGGTGTGATTCCGTGACCGAGATTGAAGATCAGCGGACCCTGACCGAGACGTTCGAGAATGGTGTCCACGCCTTCATCCAGCGCATTGCCGCCTGCTACAACGCGCAGCGGATCTAGATTGCCCTGTATCGCGCCTTCTTCCTGAAGGGCGGCGGCAAAGGAAAAGGGAACGGACCAGTCGAGACCGAGCGCATCCACACCAGTCTTCTCGCGATAACCTGCATAAAGCATTCCTGCCCCTTCGGGAAGCCGATGATGCGTGCCTCCGGATAAACCGCCCTCACCTTCTGGACGATCCGGGCAACGGGCTGGATGCAGAAACGCTCAAAGCAGTCCTCATCCAAAACGCCCGACCATGAATCGAAAATCTGAACCGCATCAGCACCGGCATCCAGCTGCTCGATAAGATATTCGGCAGAAACATCGGCAAGATCGTTTAGGAGCTTTTCAAAAGCTTCGGGGAAGCGATAGGCGAAAAGACGGGCCGGTGCCTGATCCGGCGTGCCGTGTCCGGCAATCATATAGGTCGCAACGGTCGGGGAGCGCCGCAGAAGCCCAGCAGCGTGGTTTCGTCGGGCAACTGCTCACGCAGTAGCCGAACCGTCTCGTAGACCGGCTCCAGCCTTTTGGCGACACCTTCCGTCTCAAGCCAGAAAATCTCGTCCGCATCAATCGGTGTCATCAAAGGTCCCTTGCCTTCTTCAAAGCGAAGGTCACGTCCAAGGGCGTGGGGAATGACAAGAATATCTGAAAAGAGAATGGCTGCATCAAAGCCAAACCGGCGGATCGGCTGAAGGGTCACTTCGACAGCAAGATCGGGCGAATAGCAGAGATCGAGAAAGCTGCCGGCCCTTTTCCGCGTCTCGCGATATTCGGGAAGATAGCGTCCGGCCCGGCGCATCATCCAGATGGGAGGTGGAAAGACCGTTTCACCGTCAATCACTCTCAAGACTTTGCGCTTCATCTGATTTTTATCCGCCCTGTTGGTTACCTGATCCGGTTTGGTTTGAAGTTATCCAGTCCGGCTCTCATAAAGAAAGGATGATTCAGGAATCTTTTGATTCTTAGAGTCTGTTGGAATCGGGGATTAAGGTCTGTCCCTGTTTTCCCCACAGTTCCGAATTTGCCATGTCATCCTGTGCAATCATTCACCGATAGTCTGACCAAATACAATGAAAACTCAATTCCCTCTTTTTAATATAAAGGGTTACCAATTGACGCAGTTCATGAGGATTTGTGGAAAAGCTGGGAATTATGATGGAAATTCGCGTTTTCATGAGTCTTGTCCACACATGTTGATGACCACTCGCCACATGTTCGCCCGCTGTGGATGACTTGCCAAGTTTCCCACGGCCTGCCATGGCTTGTGGAAGACGTTCGGCCTTTACGCACAGCCGTCAACAGGAGGGCAACAAAACTGTGACCAGACCGCTTTCCTACTTTCATCTTCATCTTATTTCTGATGCGACGGGAGAGACTCTCCTCGCGGCGGGCCGTGCGGCAGCGGCGCAATATGCCAATGCGCGTGCCATCGAGCACATCTATCCGCTGATCCGTACCGAAAAGCAGCTGCGCAAGGTTCTTGAGGGCATCGATGCGGAACCCGGCATCGTTCTCTATACGATTGTCGACCAGAAGCTGGCGGCGATCATCGATGAATCCTGCGCGGAAATGGGCGTGCCGAGCGTTTCCGTGCTGGAGCCGGTGCTAAACACGTTTCAATCCTACCTCGGTGCGCCCGCGCATCGCCGCGCTAGCGCACAGCATGTTCTCAATGCCGATTATTTCCGGCGCATCGACGCGCTCAATTTCACGATGGAGCATGATGACGGGCAATTGCCTTATGACATTGAGGAAGCCGACGTCATTCTTGTCGGCATTTCACGCACATCCAAGACACCGACAAGCATCTATCTCGCCAATCGTGGCATCAAGGCCACCAATGTTCCGATTGTGCTGGGGATTCCCTTGCCGGAAGTCCTTTTCACGGCGAAGCGTCCATTGATCGTGGGACTGGTCGCGACGGCTGAACGGATTTCGCAAATCCGCCAGAACCGGCCGCTCGGCAATGTGCCGTCGCTGGATACGGGTCTTTATACGGATCGCGTATCGATCTCGGAAGAACTGGCCTATGCGCGTAATATATGCAACCGAAACGGCTGGCCAATCATTGATGTATCGCGCCGGTCGATCGAGGAAACCGCAGCTGCCATTCTGGCGCTGCTCCGCGCGCATAGCGAAAAGGGATAAACAAGGTTCCTGTCATGACGGACAAACTCGTTCTTGCCTCTAAAAGCCCCTTCCGTTCGGCGTTGCTGAAGAATGCTGGCATAGAGTTTTCAACAGCAAGCGCGGATATCGACGAGCGCGCGGTCGAAGCCCCACTTTATGAAACGGGCGCTACGCCGGAAGAAGTCGCACAGGTTCTGGCCGAGGCGAAGGCGCTCGACGTAAGCGAGAAGAACCGGCGCGGTGGTGATCGGCTGCGATCAGACACTGTCACTCGGTGACGAGATTTTCCACAAGCCCGCAGATATGGAGGCAGCGCGCCGCCAGCTTCTGAAATTTTCCGGAAAGACCCATCAGCTCAACAGTGCGGTTGTGCTTGTGAAGGACGGCAAAACCCTGTGGCGCCATGTTTCGATTGCCCGCATGACCATGCGCGATCTGGATCCCGGTTTTGTCGGGCGTTATCTCGGTCGTGTGGGGGACGTCGCGCTTTCGAGCGTCGGCGCCTATCAGGTCGAAGGACCGGGCATCCAGCTTTTCGACAAGATCGAAGGCGATTATTTTACGATTGTCGGTCTGCCGCTGCTGCCGCTGCTGGCTGAACTGAGGAAGGAAAATCTGATCGATGGCTAAGAAGGCGTTTGTCACCGGCTTTCCGATAAAACATTCGCGGTCGCCGCTGATCCATGGTTTCTGGCTTGATGAACTTGGGATCGACGGTTCTTATGAGGCGATAGAAGTAAAGCCGGAGGATTTCGGCTTCTTTGCTTCGTCGCTTGCAGAAAACGGTTTTGCCGGTGGCAATGTCACCATTCCCCACAAGGAAGCAGCCTATGCTGCGGTGGAAAGTCTGGATGAGGCCGCGAAGGCCATCGGCGCGGTCAACACGCTTTGGCTTGAAAATGGCAGGCTTCATGGCGGCAATACCGATGCCTACGGTTTTGCCGCCAATCTCGATGCATCGGCTTCCGGCTGGGATATGCCGACAGTGCTCTTGTTCTGGGTGCCGGTGGTGCAAGCCGGGCAATCGTCCATGCGCTGTTGTCGCGCAGCTTTAAGAAAGTCGCCATCGTCAATCGCACGGTGAGCCGGGCGCAAGATCTCGCAACCCATTTCGGACCACGTGTCTCGGCGTATGGCTGGGATGCGGCGCAAAAACTGGTCTCCGACGCCGGATTGATCGTCAACACGACATCGCTTGGCATGAGCGGTCATGACGAGCAGGAAGTATTCCCGCTCGATCTTGGCAAGGCGTCGCGAAAGGCAGTCGCCACCGATATTGTTTATGTACCGCTCAAGACGCCATTTCTGAAAAAGGCCGAAGAAGCAGGTCTGGTGACAGTGGATGGTCTTGGCATGTTGCTGCATCAGGCCGTTCCGGGTTTTGAGCGCTGGTTCGGCAAAAGGCCGTTAGTGACGAAAGCGCTGTGTGAGCATATTCTGGCAGATATGGCAAAGGCTGGCGCTCTATGATCGTGCTCGGATTAACCGGCTCCATCGGAATGGGGAAAACAACGGCGGCGAACATGTTCGCCGAAGCCGGTGTGCCGATCTATAGCGCCGACGACACCGTGCACCAGCTCTATTCCGGTCGCGCGGCCCCGCTGATCGAGGCTGCGTTTCCGGGCACTGTGGAAAACGGTGCGGTCAATCGGGAAAAACTTTCCGCTGCCGTCATCGGAAAGTTCGAAGCCCTGAAGAAACTGGAAGCCATCGTTCATCCGCTTGTGCGTGAGGAAGAAGAAGCCTTTCGCCGCAATGCGGAGCAAGCTGGCGCCGCTCTGGCACTCATCGATATTCCGCTGCTTTTTGAAACCGGCGGCGACAAGCGTGTGGACAAGATCGTGGTTGTCTCAGCCCCTGCCGAGATACAGCGCATTCGCGTGCTTGCGCGACCGGGCATGACGGAAGAAAAACTCGATGCCATTCTCGCCCGTCAGATGCCGGATGCCGAGAAGCGTGCGAGAGCCGATTTCATTATCGATACGAGCGGGAGTTTCGACAATCTGCGCCGTCAGATTACCGAAATTGTTGCGGAATTGAGTGGAAAGCCGGCGGTCGCGACAGAATAATCGCGGGCGCTGTGTTACAGCTGTTCGAGATATTTTCTGAGAGGTTCTTCAATGCGTGAAATCGTTTTCGATACGGAAACCACCGGCACGGAAAGGCTCGAGGACCGTGTGATCGAAATCGGCGGCGTGGAACTGATCAACAAGTTTCCCACAGGCCGCACTTTCCATAAATACATCAACCCGCAGGGGCGTCAGGTTCATCCCGAAGCGCTAGCGGTGCATGGTATCAGCAATGAACAATTGCTGGACAAGCCGACATTCGCGGAAGTTCTGGACGAGTTTCTCGAATTTTTCGACGGGGCTAAGCTGGTGGCACACAATGCCATGTTCGACCTTGGCTTCATTAATGCTGAACTGGCAAGGCTCGGACAGGCTGAAATCCAGTCGGAGCGCATCATCGATACATTGGCGCTTGCCCGCCGCAAGCATCCGATGGGTCCGAACTCACTCGACGCCTTGTGCAAGCGCTACGGCATCGAGAATGGACACCGTACCCTGCACGGGGCATTGCTCGATTCCGAGATTTTGGCCGAAGTCTATATCGAACTGATCGGCGGCAAGCAGACAGCGCTTGGGCTCAGCATGGGCGGTGCTGTCAGCGGCAACAATGCCGGAGAGAGCGGCGCTGCCATCGTTCTTGCCGCGCGCCCGAGGCCGCTTGCCCCACGCATTTCCGATGCGGAGCGCGCTGCTCACGCCGCACTTGTGGACAAGCTGGGCGAAAAAGCCATCTGGAAAAAGTACTGAGTAAGCCTCAGAAGCGGATATGAAAAAGCCCGGTCGAAACCGGGCTTTTTGCAATTATAGCATTTCCAGCAAAAGTGCGAAGCGGTTTTGCGTCGGATAATGCGTAAAAACAAAGAGATAAAGCGGTTCCACGACTCTGCTTTAACTGGAACCGCGCTATCGTCTGAAATGATCAGCTCTTTACAGCGGACTTGGCCTGTTCTTCGGCCATCCGCTGCTGGAACATCTGCGCGAAATCGATCGGGTCGATCATCAGCGGCGGGTAGCCACCGTTGCGCGTTGCGTCGGCAATGATTTGGCGAGCGAACGGGAACAGAAGACGCGGGCATTCGATGAACAGAAGCGGAAGCATGTGCTCCTGCGGGATGCCCTGAATGCGGAACACGCCGCCATAGACGAGCTCGGTGTTGAAAAGGACGTCCTTGCCGTCAACAGCCTTGGCTTCCAGCGTCAGCACAACGTCGAAATCCGTTTCGGAAAGCGGATTGGCGTTTACGTTCACGTTGATGTTGATGGACGGTGCCTTCTCGCGCGGACGCAGCGACAGCGGCGCGCCCGGGCTTTCGAAGGACAGGTCCTTCACATACTGCGCCAGAATGTTGAGGGACGGCTCGGCCGTCGCGCCATTGCCGTTCTTTACTTCGCCCGCGGCCTTATCGCTCATTATCGGTATGCCTTCTATCGGTGATTAAAATTTTTTGCGCTTCCAGAGCAGTCTACGCAGACTGCCCCGAAAGGTCGGAATGTTTGGCTAGCATGTGCGCGGGCATGAGGCAAGAAAGGCTTTTTAGGTTAGTATTTGCGTATTCATTGATCTTTACGGTCGTCTTTCCAAGGCGAGTTTTCATTCGGCCCGGTGGTATAATCCTCTGGATCGAGATCGATGACATGGTCCTGACGTGGATTTGAACCGGGATGCTGTTGCCCGTAGCCGTCCGAATAGCGTGCGGATGTCGCAACGACCATGCGGCCGCGCATGAATTTTTCCCACATGAAATCACGGATGAACGGAATGAACAGCAGAATGCCGATGGTGCTGCTGACAAAACCGGGCACGATCAGCAGTATCGCTGCCAGAACCAGCATGGCGCCATGCACCATTTCGCGATCCGGCACGCGTCCGGCAGCCGTTTCGGTACGGATACGCTGCAAAAGCCCGATGCCCCTGCACGCGCAGCAGAAAGAAACCCAGCATTGCGCTCAGAATAACGAGGCCCAAAGTCGCGAAAACGCCGATCTTGCTGCCGATAATGACGAAACCGGCAATTTCGATGAAAGGCATCGCCAGCATGACGAGAGGGGCGAGAGAAGAGGACACGTAAGTTACGACCTTTGTTGTTTGGTTTCAGCGTTTCAATTTAACCTGAATTGTAACTTTTTCAGGTTCGGAACGAAATTGAAACTGTCTGTCATGCAATATCAAATAGGTATGCATGATCGGGATTTGAATGATGACGTAAGCCGATCTATATGTATGAGATACAAACTAGGGATAAGGAAAGGCGAAATGCCTGATCCTTCAATCAGCGGCAGGCGGCATGGAATTTTTGATTTTGGCACGATATTCTTCTTCATCGCAGCGGTGATCATCTTTCTCCAGCTGAGGAATGTTCTTGGCCGTCGTACCGGAAGTGAAAAACCGCCCTTCGATCCTTACACATCAGCCCGCAGTGCCGATGCTGCACCGGCAAGCGGTGAGACGGATAATGTCGTCTCTCTGCCACGTCGTCCGGGCGAAAAAGATTTCACCGCCATCGACAAGGCCGCTCCGGTCGGCACGCCGGTCAATGACGGCATGCGCGCGATTTACGCTGCCGATCCTTCGTTCGATCCGGCCGGTTTCGTGGAAGGCGTGAAGATCGCCTATGAAATGATTGTGATGTCCTTTGCCGATGGCGATCGCAAGGTTCTGAAAAATCTGCTTTCCAAGGATGTCTTCGAGGGCTTTGTTTCAGCTATCGATGATCGTGAAACCCGTGGCGAAAGCGTGCGTTCGTCCTTTGTCGGGATCGACAAGGCGGAAATCGCCGGTGCTGAGATGAAGGGGTCGGAAGCGCACGTAACGGTCAATATCGTCAGCCAGATGATTTCATCCACCTTTGACAAGGAGGGCAAGCTGATCGACGGTGATCCGGAAAACGTGCTCGAGATCAAGGATCTCTGGACCTTTGCCCGCGACACACGATCGCGTGATCCAAATTGGAAGCTTGTCGCGACTGAAGCGGAAGATTAAGAGAAAACATGTGAATCCGGCCGCGATAGCGCATCCCGAAAAGTGTGAAACGCCTACGCAGGGAAATCAGTCCACTGGACTGATTTCCCTGCTTCGATCGGAAAAGATGCGCGTTTCAAAAAATCAGCGGCCTTTTTGTTTGTGCATAGTTAGACGGATGCGGCGATGAACGACTTGGCGAGGATTTTGCGCCCGGTGGCTTTTTCCAATTGTCCGGGCTGGAACCGGGACGATCAGTCCGCGGCATTCGCTACGTTTCGCCGTTCTGCCGACTATGCGGCCCACAAGACTTACAAAAGCGGCAGTCTCGGCATCTGTTTCGAAGCGTTGGGGCCGATCTTTTGCAGATGCACGCAGCCTCGACAATCCGGGTGTGGAAGAAGCGCGCGCTTTCTTCGAGCAGAATTTCATCCCCTGCCGGATCGTTCCCGATCAGGGGAACAGGCTTTGTGACCGCTTTCTATGAACCGGAGATCGAAGCCTCCCTTGAGGCCGATGGCCGGTTCAAGGTGCCCTTCCTGCGCCAGCCCGATGACCTCGTGAAAGTGACAGATGAAAGTCGTTTTGATCCGTCCTTTGCCTTTGCGCGCCGGACGGAAAACGGCCTTGCCGAATATGATGACCGCCAGACAATCGAGCAGGGCAGTCTTTCCGGGCGTGGGTTGGAAATCGCTTTTGTCGCCGACCGGGTCGATGCCTTTTTCGCGCATGTGCAAGGCGCGGCACGCTTGAAACTGCGCGATGGCGGGTTGCTGCGCATTACATATGCAGCCAAATCCGGCCATCCGTTTACAGGCATCGGCCGCATTCTGGTTGCCAATGACGAAATTCCCGCTTCAGAAATTTCCATGCAGTCGATCCGACGCTGGCTGGCTGAGCATCCGGATAAGGCTGACGATCTTATCTGGCAAAACCGATCCTACATTTTCTTCCGGGAAGCTTCTGTGGACGACCCGGATGCGGGTCCGATTGCCGCTGCAAAAGTTCCGCTGACCGCCGGGCGTTCGCTTGCTGTCGATAAATTGCTCCACACATTCGGGACGCCGATCTACGTCAGTACACCCAATGTCACGGTCTTTGACGGTGAACCTTTTGCACGCCTGATGATCGCGCAGGATACGGGAACGGCCATTGTCGGCCCTGCCCGCGGCGATCTGTTCACGGGCTCTGGCGACACGGCAGGCGAGATCGCAGGTGGCGTGAAGGACGATGCTGACTTTTATGCGCTGGTGCCGCGCAGGCTTCTGGAGGCGTGACGGGATGGCGCGTAACACCGACAAGCCGGAAAAGGATTATCTGCGGCCCGAAGACCGCATCCTGTGGGGAGACGGTCGCGAAAACCGCAAAGCCGCTGATAAAGCCAAAGGCGAGTGAGGACGAACTTCCCGATTTCAAATCCCTGATGGTGGAAGAAGAAAAGCGCCCTGCCAAGGCGAAGGTTCAGCCTGCAGTGGAAGCGAGCAAACCGAAGAAGGGTTTGTCGGCGCTCAGCGAAATGCAGATTCAATCACTCGACAAGCCGACGCATCGAAAGATCGCCAAAGGTCGTGTCGATATTGAAGCCCGCATCGATCTGCACGGTCTCACGCAGGGAGAGGCGCACGGCCTGCTCTACGGATTTCTGGTCAGCGCACATGCACGTGGCCTGCGTCACGTCATGGTTATTACCGGCAAAGGCCGTTCATTCGGCAGCGAAGGGATTTTTGCGACAGGCGGTGCCGCACTGGTTTTCCACACCGCTGTTCCGGCTTCTGGTGAGTGCCTATGAGGATGCGGCGCGTCATCATGGCGGGCATGGGGCCCTCTATGTAAGGCTTCGTCGCCAGACGCAAAACCATGGCACAGCAAACCGTATTGCCCGGTGGGAGCAGACCGCGATGACGCCATTTGGAATACGCTTGCGCGAGTTGCGGGAAGAACGCGGTGTGACGCAGAAGGATATGGCGGCAGCGCTTCGCGTTTCACCGGCCTATCTGTCAGCGCTGGAACATGGCCGGCGCGGCCAGCCGACACAGGACCTGCTTCAGCGCATCATCACCTATTTCAATATCATCTGGGACGAAGCGGAAGAGTTGCAGAACCTCGCCGCCGTGTCGCATCCGCGCGTGGTGATCGATACGTCGGGCCTGTCGCCGCAGGCAACAGAACTCGCCAATCTTCTGGCGCGCAATATCCGCATCATCGACCGCGAGACGATCAGACATCTGAGTGAGGAAATAGAGGCGGCGCGAAAGCGCCGCCGCGGTATCAAGCCTGTTCAAGTTGATTAAAGCGCGTCCCGAAAAGCGTGAAACGCCTACGCAGGAAATCAGTCCACTGGACTGATTTCCGATCCTGCTTCGATCGGAAAAGATGCGCGTAGAAACAAATGATCAGTGCGCCGATCTGATCCAATCAGATCGAAACGCGCTCTAGTGGATTGAATTTGACGTTTGATACCCGTCCGATATTAATCCCGTTTCAAACGTCAAATTCGAAAAATCCACTAGAAAAGCGCTTTCAGCTCATCAAGCTTCGAATTGACCAGCCATCCATAGTAGTTTTCCTGCGGTAGCAAAGGTTCCTGACCGTCCGCCTTTCGCTTGGCGTTTTCGTTGGCAAGCGCTCGTGCGCGTGCTTCGGCACCGCCCGTATTATAGAGCGTGGCGGTCAGGCCGGGATTCTTCGAAATGTCGAAGTCGGCGATCTGGCGGTAGGAGTTGATCGACTGTTTCAGCGTCGCCGCAATGTAGGGCAGCGTCAGATCGGGGTCCATGATCGTCTTGTAGACGACATTGCCGTCTTCTGCGTTGAGCTTGGGCAGACCGGAAACGCGGTTCACCATGTCGGACATCTGCAATGCTGTCAGCGGATTGATCTGACCGAGGCCGAATGTCTGCCCGGCATAGAAGGGCTGGAAGAAGACTGCGCTGAAACGATTGTTGGGATAAGCGTTGCCACCGACAGATTTGCCGCGGAAGTTCTTATTCCAGACATTCTCGCGGCAGGACCATAGCGAATAGCTGTCCTTATGTTTCAGGCAGTCGGCAAATTCCGGCCGCTTGATGAACTGGCCGATGCTTTCACCATTGTAGCCGAAGCTCACGCCCCGGTTCACATAGGACATGGCCTTGACGTAATAGGTCTGCAGCCGGTCATAGACGTCGACATTATAGGTGTGCTCGCCCACAATCGCGCCGACAATATGAATAGGATCGATGCCATAGGCGGCTGCCGTTGAGCGGATCTTGGAACGCAGCGAGGCATCCTTTTTCAGGAGATTGTAGATCTTCTGATACTTCTTCTCGTACGTGGTGCTCAGCTCACGCGTGCGCTTGGCGGATGCGCCGGGAATTGGCGGCTGTTCTGCACTGCGATTGCCCGGAGGCACGACCGTCGTTGCATAGGCGCTCTGGCTGGCAAGGCTGAGGGCGGGACAAATCCAACAAAAATGCGTCGCGGCTTTGCGCCCATTATTCTGATCATTGTGTGGAAACGGTCCTGATATGGTGAATATTCGGTAAAAGTTGCGGGGAAAATAAAAAACCCCCGATGCAAGTCGAGGGGTTTTTGCAGTATTTGCGAAAGTGAACTCGCGCCGTGGCTTTATGGCCACTTTTACAAGATGAAGCGCGACAGATCGGTGTTCTTGGCAAGGCTGCCGATCTTGTCCTTTACATAGGCCGCGTCGATGACGAAAGTTGCGCCTGTCTTGTCGGGCGCGGTGTATGAAATTTCATCGAGAACACGTTCCATCACCGTCTGCAACCGGCGCGCACCGATGTTTTCAACCGTCGCATTGAGATCGACAGCGATATCGGCCAGAGCGTCGATGGCGTCATCGGTGATTTCGAGCTTCACCTCTTCCGTCTCCATCAGTGCGATGTACTGCTTGATCAGGCTTGCTTCGGTCTCCGTCAGGATGCGGCGGAAATCTTCGCGTGTCAGCGCATTGAGCTCGACACGGATCGGCAGACGGCCCTGCAGTTCCGGCAGAAGATCGGACGGCTTGGATACGTGAAACGCACCGGATGCGATAAACAACACGTGGTCGGTCTTCACCGGCCCGTATTTGGTCGCAACGGTCGTGCCTTCGACCAGCGGCAGCAGATCGCGCTGCACGCCTTCGCGCGACACACCGGCACCCATACCGCCTTCCCGCGATGCGATCTTGTCGATCTCGTCGATGAACACAATGCCTTCGTCTTCGGTGACGCGAAGCGCTTCCTGAACGATCTGGTCCTGATCCAGAAGCTTGTCGGATTCATCGTTGATCAGGATCGGATAGGAATCCTTCACCGTGGTCTTGCGCGTCTTGGTGCGCCCGCCCATGGCCTTTCCCAGCATATCGGACAGGTTCATGACACCAATATTGGCGCCCGGCATGCCCGGAATTTCAAAGCTTGGGCCGGAACCGGTGTCGGCGACCTCGATTTCTATTTCCTTGTCGTCCATTTCGCCATTGCGCAGCTTCTTGCGGAAGCTGTCACGCGTGGCGGGGCTGGCGGTCTTGCCGACCAGTGCATCTAGCACGCGTTCTTCCGCATTGAGATGCGCCTTGGCCTTCACATCGTCGCGACGCTTTTCACGGACGAGCGTGATGGCAACTTCGACGAGATCGCGGACGATCTGCTCGACGTCACGGCCGACATAGCCGACTTCGGTGAACTTGGTCGCTTCCACCTTGACGAAAGGCGCACCGGCCAGCTTTGCGAGGCGGCGGGAAATTTCCGTCTTGCCGACGCCGGTCGGTCCGATCATCAGGATGTTTTTCGGCATGACCTCTTCGCGCATCTGGCCTTCGAGCTGCTGGCGGCGCCAGCGATTGCGAAGGGCGATAGCGACCGCGCGCTTGGCGTCGTTCTGGCCGATGATGAAGCGGTCGAGTTCGGAGACGATTTCACGGGGAGAGAAATTACTCATAATTATAACCCACTTTGCCACTGCTTGATGAACTCGAACGGATGCAGCAGCATGATCACGTTGAGCGTAAGATTGTCGCGAATGACGATCAGCGCCAGAACTTCAAAGAACAGCGCGATGGCGACGGTTATTTTCGTTGGCAGTTTGGCTGCGATCAGAAAGCCGATCAGGGCGGCAACCGTGTCGGCAACCGAATTCACGATGCTGTCACCGAAATAGTCCACCGAGGACGTATTGGCGCGATAGCGTTCGATGATGAAGTTCGAATTCTCGACCAGTTCCCATACGGCTTCGATGCCGACCGCAGCCGCAAGTCTCAAGCCGAGCGGGGCTTTGGGTGCGATGACCGTGAACAGCCAGTAAAACAGAAAGCCATGGATGATATGCGACAGCGTATACCAGTCGGATATATGCTGCGAATTTTCGGTCATCAGCGAACCCGACCATAATTTTATGGTCCCGCATTCGCACATGGCGATCCGCCCGTCGAAGTAAAGCCAGAAGGCTTGCACTGCGAGTATGGCGAGAACGATCAGGGCGCCCGGGCCCCAGCGTTGCGTACTCGGTTTTGAGGCCTGCGCGAGCGAACTCATTCTGCGTCCGGGCTTTCCACGATGATATTGTGGTTGGTGTAGATGCAGATATCGGCGGCGATATCCATCGCCTTGCGGGCGATTTCTTCGGCTGACTTGTCCGTATCGACCAGTGCGCGGGCAGCGGCCAGCGCATAATTGCCGCCCGAACCGATGGCCATGACGCCATGTTCGGGTTCAAGCACGTCGCCGGTGCCTGTCAGCGCCAGCGTTACCTTGCTGTCGGCAACCAGCATCATGGCTTCCAGCTTGCGCAGGTAGCGGTCGGTGCGCCAGTCCTTGGCGAGTTCGACCGAAGCGCGCATGAGCTGGTCGGGATATTGCTCCAGCTTCGCTTCGAGGCGTTCCAGAAGGGTGAAGGCGTCTGCGGTGGCTCCGGCGAAACCGGCAATCACATTGCCCTTGCCGATGCGGCGAACCTTTCGCGCATTGCCCTTCATGACGGTATTGCCGAGCGAAACCTGTCCGTCACCGGCGATAACGACCTTGTTACCCTTTGCGAACGGTTACGATGGTCGTGCCGTAAATTGTCGTGGGATGATGTTCGATCATGGATGCTCCTTTGGCGGCACATGCAATCCCGGAAGGCAATTGCAGGTGCCCCTTCATCTATCGGAGAAACAGGCTCCGTCAGCCATTGGCGGATGAATCGTGCTTCGCTGAGAATATTTAAGAACATACGGACGAATTGCAAATGCCGAATTGCAGCTTGCCAAACCGGCAAAAGGAATTGGCAAACTGGGCAAGCTGTTCTAGAACGCCTCCAAGCTATTGAATGAGGAAAGCTTATGACTGCAGAAAGCACCCGCAAGGCAAGCATCGAGCGCTCGACCAAGGAAACGAGCATTGCCGTTTCCGTCGATCTGGACGGCGTTGGCAAGTTCGACATCACCACCGGTGTCGGCTTCTTCGATCACATGCTGGAGCAGCTTTCCCGACATTCGCTCATCGATATGCGTGTCATGGCCAAGGGCGACCTGCATATCGACGATCACCACACGGTCGAGGACACCGGCATTGCGCTCGGTCAGGCCATTGCCAAAGCATTGGGCGAGCGCCGCGGTATCGTGCGCTATGCCTCGATGGACTCGCCATGGACGATACGCTGACCGGCGCTGCCGTGGATGTATCCGGGCGCGCCTTTCTGGTCTGGAACGTCAATTTCACGACATCCAAGATCGGCACGTTCGATACCGAGCTGGTGCGCGAATTCTTCCGGGCTTTCGCGATGAATGCAGGCATCACACTCCACATCAACAATCATTATAGTGCCAACAACCACCATATTGCGGAATCGATCTTCAAGGCGGTGGCTAGGGTTCTGCGCACGGCGCTCGAAACCGATCCGCGCCAGAAGGATGCAATTCCCTCCACCAAGGGTTCGTTAAAGGGATAGGTCCCGAACGGAAGGACAGGTCATGGCGCAATATGTCGTTCTGGAACCGAGCGATAGTAAAGATGCTGAAAAGGCCGTCTTTGTGCGCGACGGATTCCATGTACTGGCGCTGGTCTTGCCCTTCGTCTGGCTTCTGACCCAGCGTCTGTGGTTCGAAGCTTTTGCTGTTCTGGGCATCACAATCCTGCTCGGGCTTGTCGGAGCTTACTTTGGCATCGCCGATGCGGTTCCGCTTCTGACCCTGCTGGTATCGCTGTTTGTGGCGCTGGAAGGCGTCAACTGGAAGATCACCAAGCTCGGGCGTCAGGGTTTTGTCGAAAAAGCGGTCATTGATGCCTCCGATCTGGAAGAAGCAGAGATCCGCTATTTCTACAGCCTTGAAGATGCGGCCGGCCAGCAACCTCTCTTGCGGACAAGCCTGCTCCGGAATGGGCGCAGCAGCCCCTCGTCCCACCTATTCCTCATTTGGCTCGACGATCGGGTTTGTCGGCCATCGCGGAGAGAACTGAAAATGCGTGTTGCAATCATCGATTACGGCTCCGGCAATCTGCGCTCGGCCACCAAGGCTTTTGAGCGCGCGGCGCATGAGAGCGGTATCGCGGCAGAAATAGAACTGACGGCGGATGCCGATCGCGTGGCGACGGCTGACCGTATCGTGCTTCCGGGCGTCGGTGCTTATGCCGATTGCCGTCGCGGCCTTCATGCCGTACCGGGCATGGTGGAAGCGCTGGAAGATGTGGTTCTGAAGAAGGCACATCCTTTTCTTGGCATTTGTGTCGGCATGCAGCTCATGTCGGAGCGCGGCCTTGAAAAGGAAGTGACCGAGGGCCTTGGCTGGATTGCGGGCGATGTGCGTGAAATGACACCGTCCGATCCTTCGCTGAAAATTCCGCAGATCGGCTGGAACAGGATTCACGTGAAACATTCTCACCCGGTCTTCGAAGGTATCGAGACCGGCGAGAACGGGTTGCACGCCTATTTCGTGCATTCCTATATGTTCGATGCGAAGAACAAGGCTGACGTGCTGGCCGTTACTGAATATGGCGGCGATGTCACTGCAACGGTTGGCCGCGACAATATGGTGGGAACCCAGTTCCATCCTGAAAAGAGCCAGCTGCTCGGCCTTTCGCTCATTGCCAATTTCCTGAAATGGAAGCCCTGACATTATGATCCTTTTTCCCGCCATCGATTTGAAAGACGGTCAATGCGTGCGCCTGAAGCTCGGCGACATGGATCAGGCCACCGTCTATAATGAAGACCCGGCTGCACAGGCCAAAGCCTTTGAGGATCAGGGCTTTGAATGGCTGCATGTGGTTGATCTCAACGGTGCCTTTGCTGGCGAAAGCGTCAACGGCAAGGCTGTGGAAGCGATCCTGAAAGCCACGAAAAATCCGGTGCAGCTCGGGGGCGGTATCCGCACGCTCCAGCATATCGAGAACTGGCTTTCCAAGGGATTGCGCCGCGTCATTCTTGGCACGGTCGCCGTGCGCGATCCGGCATTGGTGATTGAGGCCTGCAAGGCATTTCCGGGTCAGGTTGCTGTCGGCATCGATGCTAAGGGCGGCTATGTCGCCGTTGAAGGCTGGGCAGAAGCGTCTGAACTGGGCGTGATCGAACTCGCGAAAAAGTTTGAAGGCGCAGGCGTTGCCGCCATCATCTATACCGACATCGATCGCGACGGCGTTCTGGCTGGCATCAACTGGGATTCGACGCTCGGCCCGGCAGATAGCGTTTCCATCCCGGTGATCGCATCGGGCGGCCTCGCCTCGATGGATGACATTAAACGTCTTGCCGCTCCTGATGCCCGCAAGCTGGAAGGCGCGATTTCCGGTCGCGCGCTTTACGATGGCCGCATCGATCCGGCAGAAGCATTATCTCTGTTGAGGGCCGCAGTATGACACTCAAAGCACGCGTAATTCCTTGCCTCGATGTTAAAGACGGCTGCTCCTGCCTGTCCGCAGCGAACAGTCCGGCAAAGGCCGGACCGCGAGGACAGGCAAAACTGAAAAGAGACGCGGCAGATCGAGGACAACCATGCTGAAAGCAAGAGTGATACCGTGCCTCGATGTGAAAGACGGACGCGTCGTCAAGGGCGTGAACTTTGTCGATCTGATCGATGCCGGTGATCCGGTGGAAGCTGCCCGCGCTTATGATGCGGCGGGCGCGGACGAACTGTGCTTCCTCGACATCACGGCGTCTTCAGACAATCGCGAGACAATTTTCGATGTTGTCGCCCGTACAGCGGAACAGTGCTTCATGCCGCTCACTGTTGGTGGTGGCGTGCGTCAGGTTTCTGACATTCGCAAGCTGCTGCTGGCCGGTGCCGACAAGGTTTCGATCAACACGGCTGCGGTGAAGAACCCGGAATTTGTTGCAGAAGCTGCTGACAAATTCGGTGACCAGTGCATCGTGGTTGCCATCGACGCCAAGAAGGTTTCGGGCGAAGGCGAAGCCGACCGTTGGGAAATCTTCACCCATGGCGGACGCCAGACAACCGGCATCGACGCGGTGGAGTTTGCGCAGAAGGTGGTGAGCCTCGGCGCTGGTGAAATCCTGCTGACCTCGATGGATCGCGACGGAACCAAGGCCGGTTACGACGTGGCACTGACGCGAGCCGTGGCTGACAGCGTGCGCGTTCCGGTAATCGCTTCAGGTGGTGTCGGCAATCTCGATCACATGGTGGCGGGCATTCGTGACGGTCATGCGACCGCAGTTCTCGCAGCATCCATCTTCCACTTCGGCACCTATACGATTGGCGAGGCCAAGCGCTATATGGCCGAAGCTGGCATCCCGATGCGGCTCGATACGGTCCGTTGAGAATACAGCATGTCGCGGAAAAGTGGGAACCGTCTTCGCGCGGAAATCAGTCCACTGCACTGTTTTCTGATCCCGCTACAGAAATCTGAAGGAAATCCGATGACTGAATTCACACTTTCCGACCTTGAACGCATCGTCGCGGAGCGTGCCGGCATGACGGACGGCTCGTCTTATACTGCAAGCCTTGTTGCCAAGGGACAGACACGGGCCGCGAAAAGCTCGGTGAAAGCCGTGGAAACGGTCATTGCCGCCGTTGAGGGCAACCGCGCGGAAGTGGTCACCGAAAGCGCTGACCTGCTTTATCATCTGCTGGTGGTGCTCAAGATTGCTGACGTACCGCTCAATGAGGTTCTTGCAGAATTGCAACGCCGCACGGCGCAGACTGGTCTTGAGGAAAAGGCCGGTCGTCCGAAAGCATAAATGCAAAGCGAATTGAAAGCTGCTAGTGCAGAATTGGCGTTGAGGGAGAGCAGCGACAATATGTGGGAAAAAGTGGACCAGCTAACGCCGTCGCGTTACTCGCCTTACCGTTTCTTTTCGGCTGAGGAATGGGCGGGCTTTCGCGCCGACACGCCGCTCACCCTGACCTATGACGAGGTCAAACGGCTGCGCTCGCTGGGCGATCCTATCGATCTCGATGAGGTGCGGCGCATCTATCTGTCGCTGTCGCGATTGCTGTCGGCGCATGTGGAGGCAAGCCAGCTTCTGTTTGAGCAGCGCAAGCAGTTCCTCAATATGGAAGAGTCGTTCAAGACACCGTTCATCATCGGCATTGCAGGCTCGGTTGCGGTTGGGAAATCCACGACTGCGCGTATCCTGAAAGAGCTTCTGGCACGCTGGCCGTCGAGCCCGAAGGTCGATCTGGTGACGACCGACGGTTTTCTCTACCCCAATGCTGTCCTGCGCGAGCAGAACATGATGGAGCGCAAGGGTTTTCCCGAAAGCTACGATGTCGGTGCGGTCTTACGCTTTCTGTCAGCGATCAAGGCAGGCATGAGCGGTGCGTGCGCCGCTCTATTCGCATCTGAGCTACGACGTATTGCCGGGTGAATATCAGATCGTCGACAAGCCGGATATTCTGATCTTCGAAGGCATCAATGTGCTGCAGGTGCGCGATCTGCCGGAAGACGGCAAGATGGTGCCCTTCGTCTCCGATTTCTTCGACTTCTCGATCTATATCGATGCGGAATCGCAGCTGATCCACAAATGGTATATCGACCGCTTCATGCGGCTGCGGGAGACCGCTTTCGTCAATCCGGAATCCTTCTTCCATCGCTATTCGCAGCTTTTCGGAAGATGCGGCGCGTTCGATTGGCGAAGGGCTGTGGAACAATATCAACCTGAAGAATCTCAAGGATAATATCCTGCCGACGCGCCCGCGCGCCGATCTGATCCTGCGCAAGGGCAGTGATCATCTGATCGAGGAAGTTGCGTTGAGAAAAATCTAGAGCATTTCCGGCAAAAGTACGAAGCGGTTTTGCGTAGGATAATGCGACGAAACAAGTACTTAGATATGAAAAGGGCCGGTTATCCGGCCCTTTTTGTCTTTTGGTGATTGCAGCGGGTCAGGCCGCGCAGTCGCGCATGAAGCGCTGCAGATAATCATCGAAGACGGCTGGTGTCTCGCGGAAGGGCGCATGCCCTGCTCCGTCAATGACATGGGTTCTGCCTTCCCAGATATTGCCGAAACGGACTTTCGAGACGAAATCAAGTTCGACAAACGGCTCGTAGCGACCGTTGACGACTGCAATCGGGAGCCTTGCTTCGGCAACAATATCGCGCTGGTTGCCGCCGGTTCCGGCTGCAAATTTTTCGAACATGATGCGCCGTGCGCGCCCATCCGTGCGGGCGACAATCTCAAGCAACTGGTCTTCGAACGGTTCGCCGCAGGTACTACGCGCATAGGATTCGACATCGCGGTCGGAAAAGACTTCCTGCCCGGCAAGTGCCATATCCGGACCGCTCTTGAATCCTTGCCCAACTTCCTCACGCGCTACAGGCGGCGTGCCGGTAATCATCAGGCCGCGCATGCCGGGAAAGCGTGAAATCATCTCGATGCCGATATGGCCCCAAGCGACCAGCCGAAAACGACTGCATCCGAAATGCCGAGCTTCGCCAGTACTTCCGTCATCGCGTCGGCATAGCCTTCCATGGAATAGCTGCGATCCGGATCAAGGGCGTCGCCGGATTGGCCATGGCCCGGCAAATCTGGCGCGATCACCCGCCAGTTTCTGCCAATTTCCCCTTCGAGCTGCGGCGCGAAGATGGCGCCCGCACTGGAGTTTCCGTGGATCATCAGCAAGGGCATGCCCTCGCCCGTGCTTTCATGGATGGCAATGCGACCGTGGCTGGTTTCAAGCTCGCGATAATTGATTGTCATGTCGTCTGTTCCCGCAGTCTGGATGTTTTAGAGCGATTTCGGTTAAAACGGAGTCGTTTGAGCCGCTCTATCCATTTGTTTTACGCGCATCTTTTCCGAAATCCGCTTCGCTTTTCGGGATGCGCTTTAATCGTAAGAAACCTTGCCGCGGCCCTTCTTGATGTCGGATCGTCCGGACTTGGCCTTGAGGCGGCGTTCGACGGAGCCTTTGTGGGCCCGGTCTTCTTGCGTGGCGGCGGCGGGTGGTTCGGCAGCTTTGGCAATAAGCGCGATCATCCGTTCGCGCGCGTCCTCGCGGTTACGCTCACGGGTGCGGAAACGATTGGCCTCGATCAGAATATCTCCGTCCTTGGTACCTTTCTGTCCGGCAAGCTTGAAGAGCCGTGACAGGATATCTTCCGGCAGGCCTGCTCTCACGGCGTGAAAGCGCAGCTGCACGGCAGTCGAAACCTTGTTGACGTTCTGACCGCCCGGCCCGGAGGCACGAATGAAGCTCTCCTCCAGATCGTCTTCACGGATCGTCAGGCGATTGGTGATGCGGATGATGTTCCGGTTCTCTTCCATGACGAGGAGATATACCGCTTTGTATCCCTTATACAAAGAAAAACCCGGCCTTTCAGCCGGGCTCTCCCTCCTCCTCAGGATGGTAAAAGCATGTCTCCAAAAAAGTGGGAACCGGTTTTGGATAAAGACATGCGTAGAAAAGCTATTCCGCAGCGATACGGATCGCTGGCGCCGCGTCCTTTACCTCGTGATCGACATGGCTTTCGAATTTCTCGAAATTCGTGACGAACATGTCGACAAGCTTCTTGGCCTGCGCGTCATAGGCAGCCTTGTCGGCCCGGGTCGAGCGCGGATCGAGAATGGACGTGTCCACACCCGGTACGTCGACCGGAACCGCGAAGCCGAAATTCGGATCGATGCGGAATTCGGCATCGTTCAGCGAACCGTCAAGTGCGGCGGCGAGCAGAGCGCGGGTTGCCTTGATCGGCATACGCTTGCCGACGCCGTAAGCACCACCGGTCCAGCCGGTATTGACCAGCCAGCAATCGACCTTGTGCTCGGCGATCAGCTTGCGCAGAAGATTGCCATATTCCGACGGATGGCGCGGCATGAACGGTGCGCCGAAGCAGGTCGAGAAGGTTGCTTCCGGTTCTGTCACGCCCTTTTCAGTACCGGCGACCTTGGCCGTGTAGCCGGACAGGAAGTGGTACATCGCCTGTGCTGGCGTCAGCTTGGCAATCGGAGGCATTACGCCGAAGGCATCGGCAGTGAGCATGATGATGTTCTTCGGCTGGCCGCCCTTGCCTGACTTCGATGCATTCGGGATGAAATCGAGCGGATAGGCGCAGCGGGTGTTTTCCGTCAGCGAGCCGTCGTCGAAATCCGGCTGGCGGTTCTCATCGAGAACGACATTTTCCAGCACCGTGCCGAAACGCTGCGTCGTCGCGTAGATTTCCGGCTCCGCTTCGGCGGACAGACGGATGGTCTTGGCGTAGCAGCCGCCTTCGAAGTTGAAGATGCCGTGTTCACCCCAGCCGTGCTCGTCATCGCCGATCAGCGTACGGGTCGGATCTGCCGAAAGCGTGGTCTTGCCGGTGCCGGACAGGCCGAAGAAGACGGCGGTGTCGCCGTTCGGGCCTTCATTGGCCGAGCAGTGCATCGGCATCACACCCTTCGCAGGCAGGATGTAGTTGAGTGCGGTGAAAACCGACTTCTTCATTTCACCGGCATAGGAGGTGCCGCCGATCAGCACGATCTTGCGGGTCAGGTCGACCGCGATCACGGTTTCAGTGCGCACGCCATAGCGTTCCGGATCCGCCTTGAAGGATGGCAGGTCGATAATCGTCATTTCCGGCACGTAGGAAGCGAGCGCTTCCTGTTCCGGACGGATCAGAAGATTGCGAATGAACAGCGAATGCCGGGCATATTCGGTGATGACGCGGGCATTGATCTTGTTGTCGGCATCGGCGCCGCCGATGAGATCCTGAACGAAAAGCTCCTTACCCTTCGCATGGTCGATGAAATCGGCATAGAGCAGCTCGAAGGCTTCGCGGCTCATCGGCTTGTTGTTGTCCCACCAGACATGATCTTCCGTGTCGGCATCGCGGACGACGAACTTGTCTTTCGGCGAACGGCCCGTGTGTTGTCCGGTGCGTGCGACAAGCGCACCCTGCGCCGACAGTTCGGCTTCGCCCCGGCGAACGGTTTCCTCATAAAGCCGGGCGGCCCCAAGGTTGTAAAAGACTGCGGAGATTTCCTTCAGTCCTGAAGTGGCAATGGAAGTGGCCGTGTTGTGAATGCCGGTCTCTCTCATGATGTCTCCGCCATATGGTTTGACAATTGATCGGTCTCGTTTCGCGCCTACCAGATTGATCGCGAAACTGAGGATGGCAGTCAGAAACAGATTAATCGTGGCAATTCAAATATTTAATCGATTTAAAATTTTTGAAATTTTTTAAATCGTTTAATCTATGCGTTATGAGCTGTGAGTTTCGGGGAATGGAGGTCGGGCTGGCATTGGGCCCGGCATTAACCAAAGCGCGATTCGGAGAGCGTCGTTTCGCGGCTTCTTCCAGTGCCGCCACATTTTGTACCTAATTTGTACTGCACAAGCAGGCACATTATACTAGTATCGATGTGTAATAAGGCGCTCGATCTATAACCCGCCAGTCTCTGGCGGCTGAAAGACGTCACCAGCCGGATATTCCGGTTGGCTTAGTTGAAGGAGAAAGGTTCGCATGAAGGAAGCCTCGGCAACGCAGACAATTGCGCTGGTCGACGACGACCGCAACATCCTGACCTCCGTGTCCATCGCGCTGGAATCGGAAGGCTATCGGGTCGAAACCTACACCGATGGCGCGTCCGCGCTGGACGGTCTGATGGCGCGTCCGCCCAATCTTGCGATCTTCGATATCAAGATGCCGCGCATGGACGGTATGGAGCTTCTGCGCCGTCTGCGCCAGAAATCCGACCTCCCCGTCATCTTCCTCACGTCCAAGGACGACGAGATCGACGAGCTTTTCGGCCTCAAGATGGGCGCGGATGATTTCATCACCAAGCCGTTCTCGCAGCGCCTTCTGGTCGAGCGCGTCAAGGCGGTGCTTCGCCGGGTTGCCGCACGCGACGGCACGGCCAAGCCGACCGGACAGCAGGCGAAATCGCTTGAGCGCGGCCAGCTGGTCATGGATCAGGAGCGTCACACCTGCACACGGAAGGGCGAGCCGGTAACGCTGACGGTCACTGAGTTCCTGATTCTTCATTCGTTGGCACAGCGTCCGGGCGTCGTGAAAGCCGTGACGCCCTCATGGATGCGGCCTATGATGAGCAGGTCTATGTGGATGATCGTACCATCGACAGCCATATCAAGCGCCTGCGCAAGAAGTTCAAGGCGGTTGACGACGATTTCGAAATGATCGAAACGCTCTATGGCGTCGGCTATCGCTTCCGCGAGGCTTGATAGATAATTACATATCGCCAGTCCGTGAGGTCTGGCGGTAGTTTAATGAGAGCAGACAGAGCGACATGGTCGCAGAAACCGGGAACGACGGCCTTATCGGCCAGAAATCGGATTTGCGCGAACGCAGGGCCCGGCGGCAGCGCTCGGTGTTCTGGCGTCGCTTCTTTGCGCCCCTGCGCAAGTTTCTTGGCCAATATCTGTTCTCGAGTCTGACGCGCCGTATCCTGTTTCTCAATCTGGCGGCGCTGGCGGTTCTTGTTTCCGGCATTCTCTACATGAATCAGTTCCGTGAGGGGCTGATTGATGCAAAGATCGAAAGCCTGCTGACGCAAGGCAAGATCATTGCAGGCGCGATCTCGGCTTCGGCGACCATCGACACCAATTCTCTGATGATCGACCCGGAAAAGCTTCTGGAGCTTCAGGCCGGGCAAAAGCCTGACACCATCACCGGATTCGCCCGACAATTGGGAATTTCCGATCAATCCGGAAAAAGTTTCTCCCTTGCTGCGCCGGTTGATTTCGCCGACGAGCACGCGGGCGCGCATCTATGATCGCTACGCCAATATGTTGCTCGATTCGCGCGCACTCTATTCACCAAGCTTCCCTTCGGCGGGGCCTGTACTTCGCTACGACCTGCCGCCGATCGAGGAAGAGACGCCGACCATCTGGGAACGGGCCGGGACGTGGATTTCGCATCTGTTCTATGGTGGAGGCCTGCCGGTCTATCAGGAACAGCCGGGCGGTAACGGCCTTGCCTATCCGGAAATCGTCAAGGCGCTGGCCGGTTCGCCGCAAACAGCGCAGCGACGCAATGAAAAGGGCGAGCTGGTCGTTTCGGTTGCCGTCCCGATCCAGCGCTCGCGTGCAATATTGGGTGTACTCCTGCTCTCCACTGAAGGCGACGATATCGACAAGATCGTGCAGGGTGAGCGCATGGCGGTTTTCCGCGTGTTCGGCGTCGTTTCTCTGGTCATGGTCATTCTGTCGCTTTTCCTCGCATCGACGATTGCAAGCCCGCTGCGCAAGCTTTCTGCTGCGGCAGACCGCGTTCGCCATGGTGTGAAGAGCCGTGTGGAAATTCCCGATTTCTCCGAACGTCAGGATGAGGTCGGCCATCTTTCCACGTCGATCCGCGAAATGACCGATTCGCTCTATACCCGTATCGAAGCCATCGAAAGCTTTGCCGCCGATGTCAGCCACGAGTTGAAGAACCCCCTCACCTCGCTGCGCAGCGCTGTCGAAACCCTGCCGCTCGCCAAGACCGAAGAATCGCGCAAGCGGCTTCTCGATATCATCCAGCACGACGTTCGCCGCCTCGACCGCCTGATTACCGATATTTCCGACGCTTCGCGTCTCGATGCGGAACTTGCGCGCGAACATATCGACCGCGTCGACATGAAGACGCTTCTGACCAATCTCGTAACGGCAGCGCGCGAAGTGCGCCGCAACAAGGTCGGAACGGAAATCGTCTTCGATACCGGCAAACTGCCTGCCGGAAAGAAGGGTTTCTATGTTGCCGGTCACGATCTGCGTCTCGGTCAGGTGGTGAGCAATCTGATTGAAAATGCCCGTTCTTTCGTGCCGGACGATACAGGCCGCATCGTCGTGTCGCTGAGTGGCGAAGGCAGTCGCTTGCGCGTGCTTGTCGAGGATAATGGTCCGGGCATTCCGATCGAGAATATCGAGCGCATTTTCGAGCGATTCTATACGGACCGTCCGGCCTCGGAGGCTTTCGGCCAAAATTCCGGCCTCGGCCTTTCGATCAGCCGCCAGATCATAGAAGCGCATGGCGGCACGCTGACTGCAGAGAATATTGTCGATCCGGCAAGGCCCGACCAGTTCAAGGGTGCGCGCTTCATCGTCGACCTGCCTGCAAGCCCATGACGCCTGAAGAGGAAAAAAGCGGGCTTCATGCGACCACGCTTCAGGTTCAAGGCCGCGGTGTCATGATCATGGGGCGTTCCGGCGCGGGCAAGACCGAACTTGCGCTGACACTTGTGGAAAGAGCCCTCCTTCGTGGAGAGGTCGCTTCACTCGTCGCTGACGACCGCACATTGCTTCACGTCGAAAGCGGCAGGCTGATCGCCAGCGTTCCAGCCGCCCTTGCTGGTGGCGTGGAGATTCGCGGCGCGGGGCTTTTCAAGGTCGCTTTTGCGGAGGCCGCTCCGCTTTATCTCGTCGTCCGGCTTGTGGATCGTGACGAGGCCGAACGCTATCCGAGCGGTGAAATGTGGGAATTCGAGGGCATCTCACTGCCCCGGCTTCTTTTGCCGGCTTTGTCGTCGAATGGCGATTCCAACGCGCTTTCGCGGGCCATCGAAGCCACCTTGTTCTATGAAAAATGGCCCTCCTCCGAGGGCTGAAACAGGCTTCGTTACGAATCGGCTAATATTTCACAGCGCTGCGGCATTTTGCTTTTTAGTGGTAGCGTGGAAATTTTTCACTTGCTATCAAGATTTGCGCTGCCAAGATGCACAACTCGCCGGCGCTTTTCCGGCGTGGTTTCAGTGCCATCTGACACTCTGGCGGGGTGATGCGGCGGGCACGCGACGGGAGCTTTTATAGTATGATCGGACTCGTGCTTGTCACGCACGGAAGGTTGGCCGAAGAGTTTTTGCATGCTGTTGAGCATGTAGTCGGGCCGCAAGACAATTTCGAGACCGTTTGCATCGGTGCCGAAGACGATATGGAACAGCGTCGGCGGGATATCGTTGATGCGGTGGAACGCGCCGATAATGGCAGCGGGGTCATCATCCTGACCGATATGTTCGGTGGTACACCGTCCAATCTCGCCATTTCCGTCATGAAGGAAGGCAAGGTCGAAGTCATCGCAGGTGTCAATCTGCCGATGCTTATCAAGCTGTCGAGCGTCCGCATCGGGGGCGACATCAAGACAGCCCTGCGTGAGGCGCAGGATGCGGGGCGCAAATATATCAATGTTGCGAGCCGGTCCTGACAGGAAAGTAATTCATGCACTCCAGCGTGCCCGTTACCGGTGAATACGAACCCGAAACTGCAGTTTCCCGATCCTTCGAGATCATCAACAAGCGCGGACTTCATGCCCGCGCTTCGGCCAAGTTCGTGCAGCTGGTCGATGGTTACAATGCGCATGTCCGCGTGAGCAAGGACGGCATGACCGTTGGCGGCACCTCGATCATGGGACTGATGATGCTCGCCGCGTCACCCGGCTGCTGCATCGACGTTAGTGCCTCCGGTGAACAGGCCGATGCCGTGTTGGAAGCCTTGCAGACACTCATCGCCGACAAGTTCGGCGAAGAATGCTGAAGAACAAGACTGTGGCCGCCGTGGATGGTCTCAACGATCCGGTGGCCGTTTTTGATGCAGGGATCGGCAGTTATGCTCTGGTTGAACTGATCAGGCGCAGCCAGCCGCAGCGCGACATCATCTATTTTGCTGATCGGGCCAGTTTCCCCTATGGCGCCAAAAGCCGCGATCAGCTGCTTTCCATCATGCGCAGCACGATCCAATACCTCACAAGCCTTGGCGCTCAAACAATTGTCCTTGCTTCCAATGCGCCCTCGATCATGGTCCTCGACACATTGAAAAGCGAGTTCGCCGTACCGGTTTACGGTGTGGCACCGCCGGTACGCACTGCCCTTGCGACGAGCCACAGCGGCAAGGTTGCCGTTATGGGGGTGCGTTCGATGATCGAGAGCGAAGAACTTGCAGATTTTGTTCGAACACAGACCGATAACCCGGTGATGTCGCTCTGATCAACGCGTCTGCGATGGTGGAGCTGGTGGAAAATGGCGCTTTTCTTCGACAACCGGATGAGACCGCGCAAAAGGTCGCCGCATTCTGCGATGACATTGCTGCCAGCTACCCTCTCATCGACACGCTGACACTTTCCAGCACCCATCTGCCATGGCTCAGACCGTTTTTCGAAACGGCCCGTCCCGGCTGGCAGTTTCTTGATCCGGCGGATGACGTGATCGCTGCACTCCCGCAACCCGAAGGCGGCTCTGGTTGCACAGTTGCCCTTGTCACGGAAAGCGAAGCCTATCCCGTTGCCGAGTTTCGCCACATGCTCGAAATATTACAGGTCGACCTTCCTTTGAGGGTCATCGATCCCGTATTCGACAAACCCGCCTGATATGCACGTATAAAGATTTCTTTATATTGCGTTGTGCTTCTGGCTGCGATCTGCTAGTCAAGGCGGCAGCCGGAGCGCTTTCCCGTGTGGAAAGCCGCCCCATATTGGAATGCAATCCCGGCCGCTGATTACATCTTTATCGAGCTGGAACTGCCTTTTGTTGGAGCACGCGATGACCGCAAGCCAAGATTTTGTCGTCAAGGATCTTAGCCCCGCCGATTGGGGCCGCAAGGAACTCGATATCGCAGAAACCGAAATGCCGGGCCTGATGGCCGCCCGCGAGGAATTCGGCAAGTCGCAGCCGCTGAAGGGCGCACGCATTTCCGGATCGCTGCATATGACGATCCAGACCGGCGTTCTGATCGAAACTCTGCAGGCGCTGGGCGCTGAGGTCCGCTGGGCCTCCTGCAACATTTTCTCGACGCAGGATCATGCGGCTGCCGCGATTGCCGCCACTGGCACGCCGGTTTTCGCCATCAAGGGCGAAACCCTTGAAGAATACTGGACCTATACCGACCAGATATTCCAGTGGCCGGACGGCGAACCGTCCAATATGATCCTCGACGATGGCGGTGACGCCACCATGTACATCCTCATCGGTGCGCGCGCCGAAGCAGGCGAGGACGTTCTGTCGAACCCCGGTTCGGAAGAAGAGGAAGTGCTTTTCGCGCAGATCAAGAAGCGTATGGCTGCGACGCCGGGCTTCTTCACGCGCCAGCGCGACGCCATCAAGGGCGTGACGGAAGAAACCACCACCGGCGTCAACCGTCTTTACCAGCTGCAGAAGAAGGGCCTCCTGCCCTTCCCGGCCATCAACGTCAATGACAGCGTCACCAAGTCGAAATTCGACAACAAGTACGGCTGCAAGGAATCGCTCGTCGACGGCATTCGTCGCGGCACCGATGTCATGATGGCTGGCAAGGTTGCCGTCGTGTGCGGTTATGGCGATGTCGGCAAAGGCTCCGCCCAGTCGCTCGCCGGCGCAGGCGCACGCGTGAAGGTTACCGAAGTCGATCCGATCTGCGCACTTCAGGCTGCAATGGATGGTTTCGAAGTCGTAACCCTCGACGATGCCGCTTCTACAGCCGATATCATCGTGACCACGACCGGCAACAAGGACGTGATCACCATCGACCATATGCGCAAGTTCAAGGACATGGCGATCGTCGGTAATATCGGTCACTTCGACAACGAAATTCAGGTGGCGGCACTCCGCAACCTGAAATGGACCAATGTCAAGCCGCAGGTCGACCTGATCGAATTCCCGGACGGCAAGCGCATCATCCTGCTTTCCGAAGGTCGCCTGCTCAATCTGGGCAATGCAACCGGCCATCCGAGCTTCGTCATGTCGGCTTCGTTCACCAATCAGGTTCTGGGCCAGATCGAGCTCTTTACCCGCACCGACGCCTACAAGAATGAAGTCTATGTGCTGCCGAAACATCTCGACGAGAAGGTCGCACGCCTACATCTCGACAAGCTCGGTGCCAAGCTGACTGTGCTTTCTGAGGAACAGGCTGCCTATATCGGGGTCACTCCACAGGGCCCGTTCAAGTCGGAACACTACAGGTATTAACCATACGTTAAGTATTGCACTACATGTTGAGACCGGGCGGTTGACAAACCGCCCGGTCTTTCTTTTGCGTGCAAGATGCTTCACGTGGATTCGCCGGAAGGGTATTGTGTAGGCGAATCAAGGTGTTTGAGCGGGTGTTTGCGTTGTGCGTTTTTGCCGGTTGTGGCGGGAAGCGAGAGGACGATTCATCCCCAGAATACCTCAAACGGGTTGACCTTCGTGCACTGTGGCGGCGTGCGTATGGTCGGGCTTTGATGTGTATTGAAGTGTTTTAGTACGGCCAGTCTGCCTTCGTGGCGGTTTTCATGGCCGGGTGGCGGAGAAAAGGACAACATGCCAGATTTCGGCGCAATGGGGATTTTGCGGAATGTTTCCGCAATCGTTACTGGCAGGCAATGGCTTCCTGCCGCCCATGTTGCAAAGCCGTTCGCATGGCTTGCTCCGAAAAAAAAAAGCCCTGATGAAGGCTTCCGTTTCTCTTTCGACGCTTTTCGCCGCCATGCCTGCCTTCGCACAGGGCGCGGAATCGGCGCGTATCGCCCTGCCCTTCGGCGGCGGCAGTATCGGCGCTTTCGAGGTTATCCAGTTTTCCATGTTCCTAGGCGTGATGGGCGCAGCGCTACTTTCTGCGGGCTGGCTGATCCGCGAACGATCGCGCGTTGCCGCAGAAAACAAGGAACTGCGTTCCAAATTCGCCGACCTCAATCTGGTCGCCCAGCGCAATGAAGCCCTGCTTAACCTCAAGGATCAGCGCATCGTGGTCTGGGATGGCCATAGCACGCGCGCTGAAGTCGTCGGACTGTTGCCAGACGATAGTGCGGCCCCGCAGGATCGCTCCACCTTTCTGGCATTTGGCCGCTGGTTGCGCCCGCAATCGGTCGTGGCGCTTGAGCGCGCCATTGGAATGCTACGCGAACAGGCACGGTCTTTCGATCTCACGGTTGAAACTGTCAACGGCACTCTGCTCGACGTGCGCGGACGCACATCGGGGGCTTTGCTGTTGCCCGGTTCCTCAGCCTGCAGGGCGTGCAGGCGGAACGCGCGGCACTGCAGGCGCAGAACCGTGAATTTTCCGAACGTATCGAGCTTTTCCGGCGTCTTCTCGACCGGATCGACCAGCCGGTATGGACCCGCGACGCCGGTGGTCGCGTCGAATGGGTCAATGCCGCCTATGCGCAGGCAGTCGATATGGCGAATGCGAGCCGGGTCATTTCAGAAGGGCGCGAGCTTTTCGGTGCGCAGGCACGCCAGCGACTGGAGCGTGATCGCTTTGCCGAGCCTGTCCTGCAGGAACAGCTGACGGCTGTGGTGCATGGTGATCGCCGTTTGTTCAACGTGACGGATGTGAGTGCTGAAACGGGTTCTGTCGGCCTCGGTTTCGACCAGACCGAAGTACAGGCGGTGCGGGAAGAACTGAACCGCACCATGAAGAGCCATGCCGAAACGCTCGACCAGCTTTCGACTGCTGTGGCGATTTTCGATCCCGAGATGAAGCTGCAATTCTTCAATCAGGCTTTTGCCAAGCTTTGGTCACTTGATACGGCTTGGCTGGAATCGCAGCCGAGCAATACGCTGATCCTCGACCGCCTGCGTTCGGAAGGCAAACTTCCAGAGCAGCCGGAATGGCGCAAATGGAAGGATTCGGTGCTTTCTGCCTATCGCGCAGTCGAGCCGCAGGAACATATGTGGCATCTGCCGGATACGCGGACGATGCGCGTTGTCGCCAATCCGCATCCACAAGGTGGTGTGACACGGTTCTTCGAGAACATGACCGAGAAGTTCGAGCTCGAAGGCCGTTACAACACGCTCATCAAGGTGCAGGGTGAAACGCTCGACCATCTGGCGGAAGCCGTGGCGGTGTTCGGCTCTGATGGCCGCATCCGGCTTTCCAACCCGTCCTTCGCCGATCTTTGGGCGCTGCCGATGCCGCTCATTGTCGAAGGCACGCATATTTCGTCGATTGCCAAGATTTTGCGGCGAGCGCGGCGGCAACGGATTGTGGGATGATTTCGTCTCCACCGTCACTGGCTTTCTCGATACGCGTGACGGGCGCATGGGACAGGTGGAGCTGGACGACGGCACTATTCTTTCCTTCGCCGTGGTGCCACTGCCGAAGGGCCAGACCATGCTGACCTTCATCGACGTCACCGACACCGTGCGCGTCGAACGGGCGCTGAAGGAAAAAAAACGAGGCGCTGGAACTGGCCGACCAGATCAAGAACGATTTCGTCCAGCACGTTTCCTACGAACTGCGTTCGCCACTCACAAACATCATCGGCTTTACCGAGCTATTGCAGACACCGGCTTTCGGGTCGCTCAACGAGCGCCAGATCGAATATCTCGACCATATCAGCACGTCGTCATCGGTATTGCTGACCATCGTCAATGATATTCTTGATCTCGCAACGGTCGATGCAGGCATCATGGAATTGGAGGTTGGTGAGGTTTCCGTCGTGGAAGCGATTTCCGCTGCCGCCTCCCGTGTCGGCGAGCGTATGCGCGACCACGATATCGGGCTCGACATCGACATTGCCGACGACGTGGATGTATTCAAGGCCGATGCAAACCGCGTCCGTCAGGTACTTTTCAACCTCCTGTCCAACGCCACCAACTATGCGCCGGAAGGCTCCAGCATCCAGCTGCAGGTGGCGCGCGAGGGGTCGGAAGTGGTCTTTGCCGTCCACGATGACGGTCCCGGCATGCCCGGAGAAGTGCTCGACACGGTTTTCAAACGCTTCCAGTCCTATCCGAATGGGGGCGCCGTCGTGGTGCCGGCCTCGGACTTGCCATCGTCAAGAGCTTTGTCGAGCTGCATGGCGGGTCGGTCGATATCGATACGGGTTCCGGTCGTGGAACAACGGTCATTTGCCGTTTTCCGTCGGAAACACGTAGCTTCCGCGTCGCTGCCGAATAAGGTAAAAGGGTGCCCATGAGCGCCTCACAATCCAGTATCAGCTATTTCTTGCCCGACGAAGCTGCAACACAGCGTTTCGGCGAGGATTTCGCCCTCGCCCTGCAGAAGGGCGATCTTGTCACGCTTTCCGGCGATCTGGGGGCGGGAAAATCCTCGCTTGCCCGCGCTATCATCCGGGCAATTGCTGATGATGAGGGGCTGGACGTCCCAAGCCCGACTTTCACGCTGGTGCAAAGCTACGAGGCCCTGCGCATTGCTGTTGCCCATGCCGATCTTTACCGTATTTCACACGGTGAAGAACTGGATGAGTTGGGACTGCCGGAGTTCCGGAAGATGGCGTGGTGCTGGCCGAATGGCCGGAGCAGAGCGAGGGTTTCCTGCCTGAACCGTCTTTTGCCGTCACGCTGAGCCACGAAGGGGCAGGGCGACGTATTAGCGTGTCGGGACCAGTGGCTGCGATCCAGCGGCTGGAACGCAGCCATGCGATACGCGCATTTCTGGACCTCCATGGCCGCGCCGATGCAACGCGCCGCTATTTGCAGGGCGATGCGTCACCACGCAAATACGAGACGATCCGCACGGCTGCCCACGGCGTCGAGATTTTGATGAATGCGCCGCAGATGCCCTATGATCCGCCGCTGCGCGCGACGGAAAAACCTATCGGCAGATTGCGCATCTTGCGGAAAACATCCTTGCCTTTGCAGCCATTGATAGGCTTCTGGCAGGGCAGGACTTCCGTGTGCCGCAAATGCGTGCCGCCAATCTCGATGCCGGGTTCCTTATTCTTGAGAACCTCGGGACCGAGGGTGTGCGGGCATCGTTCGGTGAACCTGTCGCCGAACGCTATGAGGCCGCCGGACGCTTTCTGGCGCATCTGCATGGCGTTGCGTGGTCTGACCATGCACCTGTGGCGGGGCATCCCGACCACATCATCGCCGGTTTCGACCGTGATGCGATGATGATCGAGGTTAGCCTCATCGGCCAGTGGTACGCGCCGCGCATGATGGGAAGGCAACTTACAGACGCAGAAAAGCAAGCTTACGAAGCCGCATGGGACCACGTGATCGCCGACATTGCCGATGTTGAGAAGAGCCTGCTCTTGCGCGACTATCATTCGCCCAACCTGTTCTGGTTTCCAGAAGCGGAAGGCAAGGACAAGATCGGTGTCATCGATTTTCAGGATGCGATGATTGGACCGGCGGCCTATGACGTGGCTTCGCTGGCCCTCGATGCGCGTGTGACGATTTCGCCGGAGCTGGAACAGGCTGTGGTCGCCGCCTATTGCGATGAGCGTTGTGCGCTCGGACATGCGTTCGACGAGGCTTTGTTCCGCAAGGCCTATGCGGCCATGGGCGCACAGCGTAACGCCAAGCTGCTCGGTCTTTTTCGTGCGGCTCGATGAGCGTGATGGTAAGCCGGATTATCTAAAACATCTGCCACGCATTCATGACTATCTCGGGCGTGTGCTGAAGCATTCGGTCATGGCGCCAGTGGCGGCGTGGTTTGAGGAATTGGGATTGATGCAGCAGGAAGAGGCCGCGCAATGAAAATGCCTGAAATGGTCCCGAAGACGGCTATGGTTCTTGCCGCCGGACTTGGCAAGCGCATGCGTCCCATCACCGAAACCATTCCTAAACCGCTGGTCAAGGTGGCGGGCAAGCCCTTGATCGACTGGGGGCTCGATGCGGCGGCGCAGGCAGGCATCGGCACGGCAATCGTCAATGTGCACTATTTAGCCGACCAACTGGAAGCGCATCTTCGTGACCGCAACGATCTTGAGATCGTGATTTCGGATGAACGCGAAATGCTGCTCGATTCCGCTGGCGGCATCGTGAAGGCGCTGCCGATACTCGGAACAGAACCGTTTGTCATATTGAATGCCGACACATTCTGGGTAGGCGACGAGAAAGCTCCTAATCTGTTGGCGCTCGCTGACGCTTGGAATGCCGACCGAATGGATATTCTCCTGATGACGGCACGTCTCGATCAGGAAACGGGTTATGAAGGCAAGGGCGATTTCGTTGCCGACGAAAACGGGCATCTTCGCCGCGCACGGGACATTTCCGGCGAGCCGGTGATCTATGCGGGAGCAGGGATCATCCATCCTCGTATCTTCGCTGGCGCGGAGCTGGGTGTGTCCTCACTCAACCGCTATTTCGACGAAGCGATTGCAGCCGGTCGCCTTTATGGTATGCCAATGACCGGACATTGGCTGACCGTCGGAACTCCGGACGCGATCGGCGAGGCGGAGGCAGCGCTTACCGCATTTGCATGAGGAGGTAGAACGCATGAGCGCACGACAACCCAGAGATGGGAAACAGCGCCTGTTTTCAGTTCCTCCGTGCACGCCGTTTTTGCCCGCCTTTGCCAAGGCGCTTCTGGAAGGACGGCTGGTCGAAGGTTTCCCCGGTAATCCATCCGATCCGCTGTCATTGGCCAATGCCACCATCTATGTGCCCACGCGTCGCGCGCAGCGCGCGCATTGCGGTCCATTTTGGTCGATATGAATCCGGCTAAAGAATTTCCAGCAAAAACGGGAACCGGTTTTGCGCCCGGAAATGCGTCGAAAAAAAAAAAGAGCGCTATTTTGCCGACGATAAAACCGCTCGGCGATGTGGATGAAGATGCAGCTTTCTTCAATGCGGGCTCGTCGGGCGTTTTCGATATCAATCCACCGATCGGTACAGCGGAGCGGCTTCTGCTCTGGCGCGATTGATTCGTCCTTGGCGGGAATCACTGCCTTCGCATGTGCGCGCGCTGTTCGGTGTTGACGACGTTTCGGTTCCGGCAACGACTGCCGATGCGATCTGGCTCGCCCGCGATCTGGCAGGGCTGATGGATCAGGTCGAAACTGATGGGGCTAAATGGAGCGAGCTTGCTGGAATTGCTCCGGAAGACCTTGCCGACTGGTGGCAGGTTACGCTCGGTTTTCTCAACATCGTCACCAATCTGTGGCCGGATATTCTGGCGGAACGCCGGCTTTTCGAATCCCGCTGCGCATCGCAACGATCTCATCTGGAGCGAAGTGAAGCGGCTGCGCGCCCATCCGCCTGCCGGGCCGGTTATCGTTGCCGGTTCCACCGGTTCCATACCGGCGACGGCGGAACTGATTTCCGCCATTGCGGACTTGCCGAATGGCGCGGTGGTGCTGCCGGGGCTGGATCGCGATCTGGATGATGCAGCCCGGCAGATGCTGGCATCGGCAACCGATAATCCTTCGACCTTCGGTCATCCCCAGTTTGGTTTGCGCAAGCTTCTCGATGCAACGCAGACATTGCGTGCGGATGTGGAACATCTGGACGATATGCCGGCCTCCAAACGCCTGCGCGAACGGGTGGTCAGTGAAGCGCTTCGTCCGGCGGAAACGACCGATGCGTGGGGACAGCTTGCACGCGATCCCGATATGCAGCCGACTGCGTTGCGGCAGGCGGCGCAGACGATTGACCTGATTGAAACCGCGAATGAGCGGGAAGAGGCGCTTACTGTGGCTCTCGTCTTGCGCGACGCGATCAATGATGAAGGCAGAACAGCCGCGCTTGTTACGGCAGACCGTAATCTGGCGCGGCGCGTGGTGGGTGAACTTGCCCGTTTCGGCATCGACGCCGATGATTCCGGCGGGCGGCATCTGCGTGATGTCGAGACCACGACATTGCTACGGCTGCTGGTCGAGACCGTCTTCAACCCGGGCGACCCGGTTGCGTTGCTGGCGCTGGTCAAGCATCCGCTGCTGCGGCTGGAAGCCCCCGCATCGTGCGACGCCTTGCTGCCGAGACCCTAGAACTCATCGCCTTTCGCGGCGGCACGGGCCGCGCATCCGTACTCGATCTTCCCGCATTTTTCGACCGGCGGCTGGAGGAAAGCGCCGGCCAGCCATGGCAACCGGCATGGCATGACACGGTCACACCGGACATGATCGCCGCTGCCCGAAATCTTTGCGAAAGCCTGTCAAAGGCCGTAACGCCGCTGGTGCCTTTCGTTATCGCTGGACGCAGGACCGAGATCGGTGAAATCGCGCGCGCTACGGTCGAAGCACTGGAAAATCTCGCTCGGAATGAAAAGGCCAGCATCGCTCCCTTCTATTCCGGTGAACGTGGCGAACAGCTTGCCACGTTTTTGCGTGGTCTGGTTTCGAGCGAAGCTGGGCTCGACTTTGAAGCGTCGGAATGGCCAGCCGTACTGGATGCCCTGATGGCGGGCGAGACGGTCAAGCCGCATCCGGGCGGTCATCCGCGCCTCTTCATCTGGGGTGCGCTGGAAGCACGTCTGCAAACCATGGATACGGTGGTTATCGGCGGCCTCAACGAGGGAAGCTGGCCTGCACGCACCCGCAACGACCCATTCATGTCACGTCCCATGAAGTCGATGATCGCGCTTGATCCGCCCGAACGCCGCACCGGCCTTGCCGCCCACGATTTCCAGATGGCGCTTGGCATGGATCATGTCGTGCTGACGCGCTCGCAGCGTTCCGACAACGCGCCCACCGTTCCTTCGCGCTGGCTGCAGCGGCTTGAAACGGTGCTGGGTGCGGATGTAACCGCCGAAATGCGCAAGCGCGGGGCTCGATTCATCCAGTGGTCGCGCGAAACCGATCGTGCCGAAGATGTGCCTTTCGTGAAAAGGCCACAGCCTGTGCCGCCGGTCCTTGCGCGCCCGAAGCATTTTTCGGTAACGGAAGTCGAAACGTTGCGCCGCGATCCCTATGCGATCTTCGCCAAGAAGATATTGAAGCTGCAGCCGCTGGAGCCGTTGATCCGCGACCCGGCTGCAGCCGAACGCGGCACTTTGTTCCACGATATTCTGGGCCATTTTACGCAGGAGGCCATCGATCCGCTGGCTCCCGACGCTGCAGAGCGGTTGATGGAGTTGGGGCGCGTCCTCTTTGCCGATATGGATTTGCCGACGGAAATAGAGGCCGTTTGGTGGCCGCGCTTCACCGCGCTCATTCCGCAGTTTCTGGCTTGGGAACGCGAGCGCGCCTACAATGTCCAGACCCGCTTTGCGGAGATTTCATCCGATAAACGCGAGGTCGAAGGGCTTGGCATTACGCTTTCCGGTCGTGCTGACCGCATCGATCTGATGCGTGACGGGACAGCGGAAATCATCGATTACAAGACCGGATCGACACCATCGCCCAAACAGGCGCATGTGCTGCTGTCGCCGCAGCTGGCGCTGGAAGCCGCACTTCTGGTGCGCGGCGCGTTTCGGGAACTTGGTTCGGTCCGTGCATCCGATCTGACCTATGTGCGTCTCAAGGCGGGCGGCGAGGTGAAGCCGGAATCGATCCTCAAGATCGGACGACCGCCATCGGAAAAAACTGCACCGGCTCTTGGCGAGGAATCCGGCAGCGGCTGGCGCAATTGCTCGTCGAATATCAAAAGCCGGAAAAAGGCTATCTGTCGCGCGCATTGCCGTTTCGCGAGACGGACCTGACAGGCGATTACGATCATCTGGCGCGAGTACTGGAATGGTCTGCCGGGGGCGATGCTGGCGGGGGAGGGCGGTGAATGAAAAAGGCACCCATTATCCCCGAAGAAACGCTACGGGCACAGAGCAACGCGGCAAATCCGGCGGCTTCTGTCTGGGTGTCCGCCAATGCGGGTTCCGGCAAGACCCATGTTCTGACCGAACGTGTTATCCGCCTGCTGCTGGAGGGTACTGATCCTTCCAAGATTCTCTGCCTGACCTACACCAAGGCGGCTGCGGCGGTGATGCAGAACCGCGTGTTCATGCGGCTTTCAGAATGGGCTGTCCTGCCTGACGAAGAACTCGTCGAACGTCTGAAGTCGCTGGAAGGCCGCAGACCGAACGATGCTCGTCTAGCAGCAGCGCGACGGCTGTTCGCCCGTGCGCTCGAAACACCGGGCGGGCTTAAAATCCAGACCATCCACGCTTTCTGCGAAGCGATCCTGCACCAGTTCCCGCTTGAGGCGAACATTGCCGGTCATTTCGAGATGATGGATGATTTGATGCAGGCAGCCCTTGTCGGCGAAGCACGGCGCCAACTGCTCGAAACCGCGCATGGCGGCGGCGATATTGATCTCGCAGCGGCTTTTGCCGATGTTCTGCAGGCATCGGGCGAGATGGGGCTTCAATCGCTTCTGGATGAGGCCGTGAGCAGGCGCAATGGCCTGCAGACCTATATCGCCGAACTGGGCGTAGCGGCGCATCGCAGCGAAGTTTTGCACCGGGCTTTCCGCTTCGACCCGCGAACCAGCGAAGATGACCTCCTCGCCGAACTTTGGCCGATATCGGAGTTTTCCGACGATGCGCTCGACCTCATCATGTCGATCCAGAAGGTGCGTCGCGCGCGCAGGATTTTGCGCTGCAGCTCCGGCGTTTCGAAAAGGTGACGAGCCAACGTGACCGGGAAGCCGTGTTGCGCGCAGCCTTCCTGAAAAGCACGGGCGAGCCGAAATCCGGTTCCTATGTCGGCTCGGCGGCGGTCAAGAAACTTCTGCCGGATTTCGAAGAGATTTTTGACGCGGCAGCCGCGCGTGTAGAACAGGGTCTCGACCGGCTGAAGGAATTGCGTCTGGTGCGGCTCAATCTGGCCGCGCTGACGCTGATCGACAATCTGCTGCAACGCTATCACGACCTGAAGCGTCAGCGCGGCCTGCTCGATTTCGAGGATCTCATTACCCGGACCGTGGCGCTGCTCGCCCGCAACGGGGCAGGGCAGTGGGTTCAGTACAAGCTCGATCGCGGCATCGACCATATTCTGGTCGACGAGGCGCAGGACACCAGCCCCGACCAGTGGCAGGTGATCCGCATGCTGTCGGAAGAGTTTTTCTCCGGCGTCGGCCAACGCAATATCAGCCGCACGCTCTTTGCAGTCGGCGATGAAAAACAGTCGATCTATTCGTTCCGGGCGCGGTGCCGGAGGATTTCGCGGCGCAAGGGCGGTCCGTCAGTCTTCGCGCCGGAGATGCGGAGCTAAAGTTCGAGCGTGTCAGCCTCAATTTCTCGTTCCGATCCGCGCCTGACGTCCTGCAAGCAGTAGACGAGGTTTTTGCGAGACCCGAGGCCAATCGAGGCCTTGCAGGCGCAACGGTACATGAAGCTATTCGTTCCGATGCGCCGGGCGAGGTGGAAATCTGGGATATGCTGACGCCGGAAGTGGTGGAAGAGCCGGACGACTGGCGCGAGCCGGTCGATCATCTGGCAGCACCTGCTGTCCGGCTGGCGGATCAGATCGCGGCCACTATTCGCCACTGGCTGGATCGCGGCGAACCTATTCCGGGCCAGAACCGGCGGATCATGCCGCGTGACATCATGGTTCTGGTACGAAAGCGCGACCAGTTCATGCCTGCTTTGTCGCGGGCGCTGAAAAACCTGTCCGTTCCGGTAGCAGGTGCAGACCGCTTGCGGCTCACCAGCCATATTGCCATTCAGGACCTGATGGCACTCGGTCGTTTCGTGCTTCAGCCTTCGGACGATCTTTCGCTGGCATCAGTATTGAAAAGCCCGCTATTCGGCTGGGATGACGACCGGCTGTTCGAGCTTGCCTATCCGCGAGGTTCAAGCCTCACGCTGTTCGAGCGGCTTTATCAGGTCTCGCGCGGCGATGCTGCACTGGCCGAGGTGCACAAGACCTTGAGCCGCTGGCGCAACATGGCTGACACGATGCCGGTGTTCGAATTCTATGCACGGATATTGAGTGCGGACGGTGCGCGGCGAAAACTACTGGCGAGGCTGGGGCCGGAGGCGGGCGATATCATCGACGAATTCCAGAATTATGCGCTTTCCGCCGAGCGTGCTGGTCTGCCCGGCCTGCAAGCCTTCCTTGAAACGCTGGAAGCGGCATCGCCGGAAATCAAGCGTGAACTGGATCAGGGGCGCAATGAAGTGCGCATCATGACTGTCCATGCCGCCAAGGGGCTGGAAGGGGCGGTGGTGTTTCTTGTTGATTCGGGAAGCGCGGTCTGGACTGGCAGTCGTGCGCCAAAGCTCATTCCTTTTGACTTTTCGAACGATAATCCTTCGGTGAAAGGCTATCTCTGGCAACCGAATGCCGGATACCAGACCGGCTTCACGACCGCTCAGATCGAGAAGCTGAAAACGCGGGCGGAGGAAGAATATCGCCGCCTGCTCTATGTCGGCATGACGCGTGCCGAAGACCGGCTCATCATCTGCGGCTATCGCGGCACGCGTGAAAACGGCGAAACATGGCATCGCCTTGTCGAGGATGCGTTGGCCACCAAGGCCGAGACATTCGTGCACCCCGTGCTGAATGTTGCCGCAAGACGTTATCGCAACACACCGCGCGGAATGGTCGAGATTGCCGAGCAGGATAGAACCGAAGATCATGCGCTGCCATCATTTCCAGATGAATATAGAGAGCCGATAAAGCCGGAAATCGGACTGCCGCGACCGCTGGCGCCGTCCGGCGCTTCTGCGCTGATCGAAGCGGATGAAGAACCGCCGCTTGATACGTTTTCGCCCGTTCTGGGACCGGGCAATGGGACGCCAGCCTTTGCGTTGCGACGCGGCACGGCGATCCATATGCTGCTGCAATATCTGCCGGATGTCCCAAAGGATGGGCGTGATACGCTGGCACGCGACTATCTTGGGCGGATCGCTGCCGACTGGCCGGAAACGGAGCGCCAGATTGCCCGGCAAAGCGTCAGGACCATTCTGGACGATCCCACCTATGCACCGGTCTTTGCGGAAGGCTCGCGCGGGGAAGTTGCCATCATGGGCACGATTGAGCTTGGCGGGCGCGATCATGCCGTGTCCGGTCAGATCGACCGCATCAGTGTTGGCGAGGATTGTGTCCTGATCGTCGACTACAAGACCAATCGACCGCCACCGAAAACCATCGAGGCGGTTCCTTTCGCCTATCGGGCGCAGCTTGCGCTTTATCGCGAGTTGCTGGCCCCGCTCTATCCGGGGCGGATTGTCGAAACGGCGCTTCTGTTCACTGAAGGTCCGTTTTTGATGCCGCTGCCGGATGTGGTTCTGGACGAAGCGCTGCAGTCTCTGAAAGACTCTCAAGGAAAGGTGACGAACCAGAACTTGACGGATGGCAGCAGACACGCCACATGATATAGCGAATGAAGAGCGGATCGTGTTGTGAGTCTGAAAAGATGTCTGCCGTTCTTGGTGAGAAAAGAGGATAGCCCTATGGCAACCGTTAAGGTCGATAACAGCAATTTTCAGTCGGACGTTCTTCAGTCGAGCGAGCCTGTCGTGGTGGATTTCTGGGCGGAATGGTGCGGTCCCTGCAAGATGATCGCGCCGGCTCTGGACGAAATCGCGACCGAAATGGCCGGTCAGGTCAAGATCGCCAAGGTTAATATCGACGAAAACCCGGAACTGGCTGCTCAGTTCGGCGTGCGTTCGATTCCGACGCTTCTGATGTTCAAGGACGGCGAACTCGCTGCCAATATGGTCGGTGCTGCTCCGAAGAGCCGCCTTGCCGACTGGATCAAGGCTTCAGCTGCATAATAACAGCATCATAAAAATGCAAAACCCGGCCTTCGAGCCGGGTTTTTTCGTTTAGAATTTGCCGTTAGGCGGGTGGTGTGCCGTTCTCTCTCAAAACTTCACCCGCAAGGTAAAGCGAACCGCTAATCAGAATGCGCGGTGGCGCTTCATCCGGGGCCACGTGCCACGCAGAAGTTTCAACGCGTTGGCAACCGAATGCACAGGCTCTGCCGACAGGTTGGCTTTCTGGGCCGCGACCGCCAGCTCATCATTGGGGATACCCGCATCGCTGGACGGAACAGGCACGGTGAAAACATGCCGCGCCATACCGGCAAAAGCCTCGAAATAGCCGACCGGGTCCTTGGTGTTGATCATGCCGGTGATGAGGAACAGCGGGCGTTCATTGCGTTCTTCCAGATCGCCAAGCGCCTCGGCGATGACTGCGCCCGCACCGGGATTATGACCGCCATCAAGCCAGATTTCGGAGGCCGCCGGGGCCAAATCCACGAGCGCACCATGGGTCAGCCGCTGCATACGTGCTGGCCAGTCCACCACCATCAACGCTTTTTCGACGGCCTTGTCGGTCAGGCTGAAGCCAGCCATCTGCACCGCCTCGATTGCCGCTGCGGCATTGGAAATCTGGTGGCGTCCGGGCAAGCGCGGCAGTGGCAGGTCGATCAGGCCATCCTCGTTCTGGAACACCATGCGACCATGTTCCTCGAAGGCGAGGAAATCCTGCCCGTAGACCGAAACCGGACAGCCAAGACGATCGGCAGTCGAGACGAGAACTTCCCGCGCCGCATCGAAAGGCTGGAAACCGACAACGACCGGGCAATCCTTCTTGATGATACCGGCTTTCTCGGCGGCAATCAGCTCCACGCGGTCGCCAAGATAGGCCTGATGGTCGATGGAAACCGGCATGATGAGCGAGACGGCAGGCTCGGCAATGACATTGGTGGCGTCGAAACGTCCACCAAGGCCGACTTCCATAACGACGACATCCGCCGGATGCTCGGAAAAGAGCACAAAAGCCACAGCCGTCAGGATTTCGAAAACGGTGATGTGCTGGCCGCCATTGGCTGCCGCAACGCGCTCTATGGCGTCGGCCAGAACATCGTCGCTGACCAGCCTGCCGCCGCCGGGCGCCGCCAGACGGTAGCGCTCGTGCCAGTGGACGAGGTGCGGCGAGGTATGGACGTGAACATCGAAGCCGCCCGCTTCCAGAAGCGCGCGGCAGAAAGCTGTTGCCGATCCCTTGCCGTTGGTTCCGGCAATATGGATGACCGGCGGCAATTTCAGATGCGGATTGCCGAGCTTTTCCAGAAGACCGCGGATGCGGTCTAATGAAAGATCGAAGCCCTTTGGATGCAACTGCATAAGCCGCTCGATTGCGGCGGCGGCTTTTTCTGTCACGATCAGGCTGCCTTGTCTGTTGCTTCCGTCTTTTCGTGTTCCGGCGCGTCGCTATTGCCCGGCTGCCCGGTCATGATCTTGAGAAGGCGCGCAATCGTGTCCTTCAGTTCAAGACGCGAGACGACCATGTCGACCATACCGTGTTCCATGAGATAGTCGGCGCTCTGGAAGCCTTCCGGCAGCTTTTCACGGATCGTCTGTTCGATGACGCGTGGTCCGGCAAAGCCGATCAGTGCGCCGGGTTCGGCAATATGAATATCGCCCAGCATGGCATAGGAAGCCGTCACGCCGCCCGTAGTCGGATTGGTCAGAACGACGATATAGGGCAGGCCAGCTTCTTTCAGCATTTCCACAGCAACCGTGGTGCGCGGGAGCTGCATGAGCGACAGGATGCCCTCCTGCATGCGTGCACCGCCCGAGGCTGCGAACAGAACCAGCGGACGCTTCAGCTCGATGGCCTTTTCAAAGCCCTGAATGATCGCTTCACCGGCACCCATGCCGAGCGAACCGCCCATGAAGCCGAAATCCTGAACGGTGGCGACAATCGGCAAGCCGTCAATGGTGCCGAGGCCGTTGACGATAGCGTCATCCATGCCCGTGCGCGTGCGATAATCCTTGAGACGATCGATATATTTCTTCTCGTCGCGGAATTTCAGCGGATCGACCGGCACTTTCGGAGCTTCAAGCGTGGTGTATTCGCCATTGTCGAAGAAGAAACGCAGACGATCCTTCGCCTTGATGCGCATGTGATGACCCGAGGACGGGATCACAAACTGGTTGCTCTCGAGGTCCTTGTGAAACACCATTTCACCGGTCGACGGATCTTTGATCCAGAGGTTTTCCGGCATTTCACGACGGCCGAGCATCGAATTGATTTTCGGACGGACGTAGTTGGTGATCCAGTTCATGACGTTTGCTTCCGTTTCTTGTTCTTCGGCAAAGAGCTTCAGCCGCTTAGCACTTTTAAGATGTGCACTAAATGGACGATTTATTGGGCGGCTTCAAGGCGTGTGGCACGCACACTCTCCGCAAGGGCGTGGACAAGTCTGGTTGCAGCGGCGACAGGATCGCCCTTTGCCTTGCCGTTTTCGTCCAGTTCACCGGCAATCGCGTTGACAATCGCCGTGCCGACGACGACGCCATCGGCATGGGTGGCGATGGCTGCTGCCTGCTCCGGCGTCTTGACGCCGAAACCGACACAGATCGGCAGATCGGTGCTCTTCTTGATGTGACGCACAGCTTCACTGACCTTTGCCGTATCGGCAATGGCCGAACCGGTGATGCCATTCATCGAGACGTAATAGACGAAGCCCGATGAATTATGCAGTACCTTCGGCAGGCGCTTGTCGTCCGTGGTCGGCGTGGTGAGGCGGATAAAATTGATACCCGCCTTCATGGCCGGAATGCAGAGTTCGGCATCCATTTCGGAGGGAAGATCGACGACGATCAGCCCGTCCACGCCGGAAGCCTTGGCATCAGCCAGAAAGCGTTCCACGCCGTAAATATAGATCGGGTTGTAATAGCCCATCATGACGATCGGGGTCGTGTCGTCTTCCTTGCGGAATTCTGCTGCCATGTGCAACGTCTTGGCAAGCGTCTGACCGGCGTTGAGGGCGCGCAGGCCAGCGGCCTGAATGGCGGGTCCGTCTGCCATCGGATCGGAGAAGGGCATGCCGAGTTCGATCACGTCGGCACCAGCCTTTGGCAAGGCCTTCATCACCTTGAGCGAGGTTTCCAGATCGGGATCGCCACCCATGAAATAGGTAACGAGCGCCGGACGGCCCTCGGCCTTCAGTTCAGCGAATTTGGTGTCGATGCGAGTAGTCATACCGTGCCCCGTGGCAAAGTGCGTGCCAGATAGTCGCCAACGGGCTTGCCCGCCATCGCCGTCTCCATCCATGCACGCCGTTCAAAGTCTATAATTCCGAGTTCCCACACGCAGGCCATCAGCAGCGGCTGTGCGGGCATGAAGTCCACCTCGTCGCCGAGTTCCGACTGCCAGAGGATTTCCGTAGCGATGCCGCCCTCCAGCCACCAGTGCAGCAGCAGCCAGAGGCCCTCCTCGCCCTGATGAAGAACGGCGAAACCGACGCCCAGATGCGGCAACGCGGTGAGCTTTTCAGCGGCAGTTTCGATCTGTCTGCGGGCGAGGCCGACAGCAGCCTCCGCGACAGGATTGGTTGGATCGGCTTCAATGATGTTGAGCTTGATCGTCGCCGGACCGCACGTCGTCAGGCCGTCGAACCATGCGGCACGCGGCTTGTAGGCGGAGATTTCGGCGACGTCATTACCCATGTCAGATGTCCATGCCGAGAAGCTTGCCGACCGTGTGGACATCCTTGTCGCCACGACCGGACAGATTGACGATCATGACCTGATCCTTGCCCATGGTCGGTGCCATTTTCACGGCCTGCGCGATGGCATGGGCGGATTCGAGGGCAGGGATGATGCCTTCGGTGCGGGTGCAAAGCTGAAATGCATCCAGCGCCTCATCATCGAGGATCGGCACATAATCGACGCGCCCGCTGTCTTTCAGCCATGAATGTTCAGGCCCGACGCCCGGATAGTCGAGGCCGGCAGAAACGGAATGACCTTCGAGAATCTGACCGTCCTCGTTCTGGAGGAGATATGTGCGATTGCCATGCAGAACGCCGGGACGACCCGCGCTCATCGAAGCGCAATGTTCTTCACCGTCCAGACCGCGCCCGCCTGCTTCGACACCAACGATCTTCACAGAGGCATCGTCAAGGAACGGATGGAACAGGCCGATGGCGTTGGAACCGCCGCCGACCGCTGCCACGATCACATCCGGCAGGCGTCCTTCCTGCTCCAGAATCTGCTGGCGCGCTTCGTTGCCGATCACCGATTGGAAGTCGCGGACCAGTTCTGGATAGGGATGCGGACCGGCAGCAGTGCCAATCAGGTAATAGGTGTCTTCAACATTCGTCACCCAGTCACGCAGGGCTTCGTTCATCGCATCCTTGAGCGTGCCGTTGCCTGCAGAAACCGGGATCACTTCGGCACCAAGCAGCTTCATGCGGAACACATTCGGCTTCTGACGTTCGACGTCGGTTGCGCCCATATAGACCACGCAGGGCAGGCCGAAACGCGCGGCAACGGTGGCAGAAGCCACGCCATGCTGTCCGGCGCCGGTCTCAGCGATAATGCGGGTCTTGCCCATGCGCTTGGCAAGCAGAATCTGGCCGAGGCAATTGTTGATCTTGTGACTGCCGGTGTGATTGAGGTCTTCACGCTTGAAGTAGATTTTCGCACCGCCCAAATGCTTGGTCAGGCCTTCGGCATAATAGAGCTTGGAAGGACGACCTGCATAATAGGTTGAAAGCGCGTTCAGCTCAGCTTTGAATTCAGGATCGTTCTTCGCCGTTTCATAGGCTCCCTGCAATTCGAGGATCAGCGGCATCAGCGTTTCGGCGACGAAGCGTCCACCGAAAATGCCGAACATGCCCTCTTCATCGGGGCCTGTCTTATAGGAATTGGGTGCAACCGGCTTGTTCAACGCTTCCGCTCCGTCAGTTCAGGCTGTCTACAGGGCATCGGCGCGCATCGGCGACAGCCCGGAAAAATTCTCGATGAGACGCACATCCTTTTCGCCGGGCGCGCGCTCGACGCCGGACGATATATCGATGCCCGGCGCACGGGTCTTGTCCAGCGCCTCGGCGATATTGTCCGCATTCAATCCACCGGAAAGCATGTAATCGATATCCGCGTCAAGCGCCGCCAGAAGTTCCCAGTCGAATGACACGCCATTGCCGCCGGGCAGCTCAGAGCCCCTTGGCGGTTTGGCATCGAACAGGAAACGGTTGGCTATGCCCTTATAGGCTGCAATCGCGGCAAGGTCGCTGGCTTCGCGCACCGAAAAAGCCTTCATGACCGGCAGGCCATAACGCACCTTGATGAAGGCCACGCGTTCCGGCGTCTCATGGCCGTGAAGCTGCAGAATATCGGGCTTCACGGTTTTCACGATATCATCCAGCGTTTCATCGTCCGCATCGACTGTAACGGCAACGACAAGCGCACGTCCCTTGACCGCATCGCGCAGGCCTGCCGCTGCCTGCGGGGTTATATGGCGCGGGCTTTTGGAAAGAAGATGAAACCGATATGCGTCGCACCGCCGTCGAGAGCGGCGGCAACGGCATCAGGGGTTTTAAGCCCGCATATCTTGATATCGAGAACCATGGTTTTCCGTCGCATAATTCCGGGGTCTACTCAAGTTATTCCGTCCATTGTCGACCTATTCGGAGATCGGATGGCCGTCAAAACCCTGTGCGATCAGAAAATCATACGCCTCCATGACCTCAAGGGGAACAGCCTGCGCGATCTGATAGCCCCCGGCGGGATATTCCAGAATGCGTTGAAGATCGCCGGTCATCTCGCTGATAAGCATTTCGACCGGATGATCTGCCGTTGGCTGGTCTTCGAATGATACGAGCGGCGCGGTGATGCTTGCGCGTGCTTCCGGCCATTGCCGGGCCACGGTCGCCAGAACGCGGCGCTGGGTCTGCGGCTTGGTCACAAGGATGGCGCTGATTGCACCGGGTGCAAGCCGTTCGCGACTGAATCTTATATTTTCGCCGATATTGGTGGCATTGGGTTCGATGGTGATCGCTTCTTCGGGCACGCCGCGCCTGATTGCGATTTCAGCAAAAGTTTCTGCTTCACTTGCCTTGTAGAGCTTGTCCGTCCAGTGACCGCTTTTGCCGGTGAACACCAGCCACGTCGCCATGCCGGCCAGAAACAGATCGGCTGCTCTCTCGGCAACGCGTGGATCGTAGCTGCCAAGCCCGATAATAACATCGGCAGTTTCCAGCGGATCATAGATGCAGTGATAATCCCACAGCACCTTGGCGGCGGTCAGTATGGATGCGGTCATGTGAAGTCGATAGCCTGTAATGCGCTGCCATTGCGCTTCAGCCAAGCCTTGCAGCGCTCTGTGTCGGGGCAAAGCTCATGGCAGAGTTTCCAGAATTTCGGCCCATGGTTCATCTCGATGAGATGGGCCACCTCATGGGCAACAAGATAATTGATCACCGGGGCAGGGGCCATGCCGATGCGCCGAGAAAGAAAGGATGCCGTCCGAGGTACACGACCCCCAGCGGCTCTTCGTATCCTTGAAGCGCACTGCCTTGGCCTTGCGGCCGACAGCCGCGGTGTGACGGACGACAAGCGCCTCGATCTCGCGCTTCACTTCGCGCTTGATGTGATCGGCAACGCGGCGCGGCAGATGTGCCGGATCGCCATGAACGAGCAGAATATTGCCTGCGAGAAGCTGTGTGGTGCCGCGCCCGGGCTGGTGCACGATCTTGTGTGGCACGCCACGCAAGGGGATTTTGATACCGGCGCGCACGCCCGGCTGGTCGGGCAGTTTTGCAATGCGGCTTTCGATCCAGCCTTCATGGCGGTTGAGGAAGCTCAGTACCTCGCGCTCGGGAAGGCCGGGCGGAACCGTAATGCGCAGTCCCTTGCCGCCTGCTTCGATACGCAGGGTCAGTCGTTTGGCACGCGGATTCTCGAAAACACGTAAGGGAAGTTCGCGTCCGGCGACCGCATGGATACGTTCGCTGCGAACGGTTGTCGTTCCAGCGGATGCCCCTTTACCGCTGATTTGCCGAAGAAAGGATAAGCCCATCGCTTAAGAATAAGCGATTCGCTTAAAAGCCAGAAAAATTGCTCTTTTGACCGAAACGGCGCAGCCAAACCGCGCCGTTTCAAGAGATTTCAGGGTGTTATACCTTATCAAAGATCGGTGATGTCGTCCTTGCCGCCTTTCGCGCGCGGGGCAGGCGTCTTCTTCGAGGCCGCACGGCGTTCAGCCATGAAGCGGTCGAATTCTTCCTTATCGCGAGCGCGGCGAAGTTCTGCAGCATAGGCCTCGAATTCGGCGCGTGCTTCTTCGCTTGCGGCGTTCTTCGGCCAGTCGTTCCAGCTCGGCGCGGCGCCAGTCGTCAAAAGCCTCGTTGCCGGTGGTGCTACCGAAGTTGAAGCTTTCGCCCTTGCGGCAGTTGCGGAACGATCCGAACATGGAATCGGTCTTCTCGTTCACGCCGCGCTTGAATCCTTCGAGGCGGTCGCCCCAGAGGATATAGGCCAGCATGGCAAGGCCAAGCGGCCAGAACAGGATAAAGCCGAGCACCATCAGCGCAATCGTGGCTGGCGTCCATGCCGGGCGGATCAATGCAGTATTGGTCATGGTCTGCTCCGTCGAAAAGCGCATGCCATTCAACCGTTCGACATCGTCCGGCAACATGCGCAAAACCAAGGCCTGCCAGCCCGCCCTATGCGAGCATTTTGTTCTGGCGGCTTGACTTCGACGTGGTGAAAAGATTGCGGCTTTTCAAGAATGCAACTTGCGGATTCAGGCCACGCTTCTGCTAACCAATGTGATTAATTCGAAATTTTTTTTGCGAAAATGTTCGAGAAAAGTGACGGCAAGCCCGGCGATCAGTGCCCAGAAGGCAGAGCCGACGCCGAAAAATGCCATGCCGGAGGCCGTCACGGCAAAAGTTATGGTCGCCGCAAGACGCTCATGTTCATCCTTCAGCGCCAATGACATGGCGTTGATGAACGGGCCTGTCAGGGCAAGCCCGGCAACAAGGGCGATGAGCGTTACGGGTAATACGGCAAAGATTGCGACCAGTGACGCCCCGAAGAGGGCGAACACCACATAGATCGCGGCATAGACCGGACCGGTAAGCCAGCGCTTGGTGTGATCGGGATGTGCATCGGGATTGGTGCAGAGTGCCGCCGAAATCGCGGCCAGATTGGTGGTAGAAGCGCCAAAAGGAGCCGTCAGCAGTGAAAACAGACCGGTTACGCGCAGGCAGGCGCTGGTTGGCGGCTCATAGCCTGAAGCACGCAGTACGGCGAAACCCGGCAGGTTTTGCGAGGCCATGGTCACCAGATAAAGCGGGATCGCGATGCCGATCATCGCACCCATGTGGAACTCTGGCCAGATGAGGGTGAGTGTGGAGATTTCAGGCGCGGGCAGGGCTGGTGAGCGCCCAGTGGCGAGCGCGAAGATCATCCCGATCACCAGAACGGCGATGACGGCGAGCGACGGGTTGAACAGGCGGATAATAAAGAACAGCGCTACCAGCGGCAGGACGAAAACCGGGTCGCCGGGCACCGTCTTGGCAGCGGCAATGACGAAACTCAGCAGTACACCTGCAAGCATACCTGATGCGACGGATGCGGGAATGCGGGAAACAAGCACCGACAATTGGCGGATCAGTCCGGTGGCGACTAGTGCGAGTGCCGTCACGATGAATGCGCCAACCGCTTCCGGCATGGTGAAACCGGCACTGGCGCCGATCAGCGCCAGCCCCGGTGTAGACCGGGGCTGCGATGATCGGCATCTTGTAGCGAATGCTGAGCGGGCGGATGAGGCGGCAATCGCAAGGCAAATCGCCGTCACCCAGCTTGCAGTTTCGGCCTGTGGGGCGCCCAGCACCTGCGCTGCGGCAATGATGAGTGCCAGCGTGCCGCCGAAACCGACAATGGCCGCAACCGCTGAGGAAGCGAAAACCGAAAACCGCATGATTTCGCTCCGTTATGATTTTTCGCCGATGCGTTCCGCCAGACCGGATACGGTGCGGATCAGAAGATCGAGATCCTGCGGTCGCGACAGGCGATGATCCCCGTCGCGCACCAGTGTCAGGGTCACGTCATCGACGGGCAGGTGTTCCACCAGCGTCAGCGCATGCTTGTAGGGAACATCGGGGTCCTGCATGCCTTGCAGGATATGAACCGGACAGCCGGTCTCGATGATACCCTTGAGAATCAGGTTCTTCCGTCCGTCCTCGATCAGCGCACGGGTATAGACATAAGGATTGGGCGAATATTCGGAGGGTTCTTCGAAATAACCCTTGTCCTGAAGGTCGTTTTTCTGCGCGTCGGAAAGTGTGGGCTCCACAAGCACAGCCGTAAAATCCGGAGCAGGTGCGATCAGGACGATCCCGGCAGGCGGGTTCCCTTCCTTCTTGAGCTCCTGCGCCATGCGCAGCGCGATCCAGCCACCCATTGAGGAGCCGACCAGAATCTGCGGACTTTTGGCATATTTGCGATAGACGGCGAGGCTTTCGTTCAGCCAGCGCGAGATGGTGCCTTGATTGAAATCGCCGCCGGATTCGCCGTGGCCGGAATAATCGAGCCTGAGTGCGCTGTGCCCGGTCTCAGCTGCCCATTTATCGAGGACGACCGCCTTGGTGCCCAGCATGTCGGACCGATAGCCGCCGAGCCAGACCACACCGGGAGATTTGCTTCCGGCTCTGTAACGCAGGGCGATTTTCGCTCCGTCCACGTCGATGAATTCCGGCCCCGCAACGCTCATGACAAATCTCCTCATTTTCCGGTAGTGTTTTTGCATGTTCGCAAAAGAGAGAAAACCCGCATGTGGGGCGAGGCCCTTGAAATGACGGCAAATGTGACCGATATGCCGCTTGTCCGTCGCGAAATGACAACAAAAGAACGTTTATCACGCGGGGGTGATTTTTCCTGTCAAAGATGCTATTGACTTCGCCGCCCGCTTGACGACATTTCCGCGATCAACTGCGGTTTGATTGGGGATATGCCGTCTGGCAGCAAGTATCCGACCGCATGAGACGTAACAATTCAGGAGATAACGACCATTCGCCGACCCTTCAGAGCGACGCCGGTTCAGAAAGACGGACCGCGCTCCAACCGTGATATCCGGGTTCCCCGGGTTCAGCTTATCGATGCCGAAGGCCAGAACCACGGTGATGTTTCCATTCAGGAAGCTATCGCCATGGCTGAAAAAGCAGGTCTCGATCTCGTCGAGATCGTGCCGAACGCAGAGCCTCCGGTTTGCAAGATCGTCGACCTCGGCAAGCTGAAGTATCAGAATCAGAAAAAGGCCGCCGAAGCGCGCAAGAAGCAGAAAACGGTTGAAATCAAGGAAATCAAGATGCGACCGAACATCGACACTCATGACTATGAGGTGAAGATGAAGGCTGCTCTGCGTTTCTTTGAGGAAGGCGACAAGGTCAAGGTTACCTTGCGTTTCCGTGGACGTGAAATGGCGCACCGGGGAACTTGGCATGAAGCTTTTGCAGCGCGTCAAGGAAGACACTGTCGAAATCGCCAAGGTTGAGTCCGAGCCGAAGCTTGAAGGCCGTCAGATGATGATGGTTCTCGCTCCGCGCTGAGCATTTCGAAATGCCTTGGAAAAGCCGCCTTCGGGCGGCTTTTTCTTTGGCCGTGCAAATTGGATCATGGAATCGCAATGAAGACTTTGGGCGAATTGGGTAAGTATCAGCAGCGTCGGCGTCTTGCGATCGGCGCCGTCGTGGTGCTTCTGGTCGTGGCGCTGCTTTTTGTCAGCTCGCAATCGACCGGCCATTTTCATGAATATATCGAGGCGTTCGGCCTCAGTCTGATCGTCGCGGCCATCATCGGACGCATGTGGTGCACGCTCTATATCGGCGGGCGCAAGAGCGCGGAAATCGTGCAGAGCGGACCGTATTCGGTCACGCGCAATCCACTTTATGTCTTCAGCAGCATCGGCGCGATGGGTATCGGCGCGCAGACCGGCAGCATCATCATTGCGATCGCCTTCGGCGTGCTTTGTTATCTCGCTTTCTCGGTTGTCATCCGGACGGAAGAGAAATTTCTCAAGCAGAATTTCGGCAAGCCTTATGAAGCCTATTGTGCGAGCGTTCCGCGTTTCTTTCCGAAGTTTTCGCTGTTTCGCGACGACAAGGAACTGATCGTTCGGCCTGACCGGATTTATCGCACTTTTCAGGACGGCCCGGTGTTCTTCGTGGCCTATCCGTTTTTCGAGTTCGTGGAATATCTGCAGGACATTCACGTCCTGCCGGTACTTCTGTGGCTTTACTGACGTTCCAGTTGCGATTCAGTCCAATTCGGGCATTGCGTTTTGCGGTCTTTGAGCCTATAAGGCCGCGTTCGAACCGCCCGGCAGGGCATGCCGTGGCGGTTTCGTATGCTTTTCGGGCTTGGTCAGTTCGGAAGTAAAACTAGGTTCCCATCCGCATCAGGCATGACCGGACGCCACGCAAGAGGCGTCGAGTGCCGGAGGTACGAGGGGATCGCAAAGAAGGAGTAGCAAAATGCCCAAGATGAAGACCAAATCGGCCGCCAAGAAGCGGTTCAAGATCACCGGCACCGGCAAAATCAAGGCCGCAGCTGCTGGTAAGCGTCATGGCATGATCAAGCGTTCGAACAAGTTCATTCGCGATGCACGCGGCACCATGGTTCTCGCCGATGCCGATGCAAAGATCGTGAAGCAGTTCCTGCCGAACGGCCTCTAAGATTAGTCTGAGAAGGAGATCATAACATGGCACGCGTAAAACGCGGCGTTACCGCCCACGCAAAGCACAAGAAGGTTCTGGATCAGGCTGCTGGTTTCCGTGGCCGTCGCAAGAACACCATCCGCACCGCCAAGGCTGCAGTTGACCGTTCGAAGCAGTATGCTTACCGCGACCGCAAGAACCGCAAGCGCTCGTTCCGCGCTCTCTGGATCCAGCGCATCAACGCTGCTGTCCGCGAGCAGGGCCTGACCTATGGCCGTTTCATCGACGGTCTTGCCAAGGCTGGCATCGAGATCGACCGCAAGGTTCTGTCCGACATCGCAATCCACGAACCGGATGCATTCGGTGCGCTGGTTGCATCGGCAAAGAAGGCTCTCGAGTACCTCAAGAACACCGAGACGCCGAACGCTTTTGAAGGCGCTGTCCGCTAAGCCAGCCGCCTTTCCCAAGCAGTATCGATAATTTGGGGACCCGCGCTGGCTCGGCTGGCGCGGGTTTTCTCGTTTTAAGGATTCAAAGCGGGCATGAAGGATGAACCGGGCAAGTTGAGACTGGATCTGGATGCGGATGATCTCCGCAGCCTGCTGGTTCTGCTTGTCCAGAGCCGGGGCAAGCGCATTTCCAGCGCCGTCATCGGTGGTCATCGTGTCTGGATCAAGCGCTACGATGCAGAAAGGCGCCCATTTCCGAAGCGTCTGCACAGTCTCATTTCGCCGCTTCTTCCCTATCCGTTCCTGCGCAGCCCGAAGGATGTTGGAGAAGCAGACATGGCCGACCGCGAAGAGCGCAAGATGAGCGCTTTTCTGCAGGCAGGCTTTCAGGTTCCCGGGATCGTCTACCACCAAGGGGCGGTGATGGTTCTGAGCGATGTCGCGCCGATTATCCGGGACCAGCTTGACCATTTGCGTCGCAATGATCCGCAGGGCCATGATGCACGCTTGGTGCATTGCGCCCGCGCGTTGGGTGAGGCCCATGCTGCCGGACTCTGCCATGGGCGTCCGCATCCGCGCGATTTTTTTTCGAGAAAACGGTGTTGCCGGCTTCCCGGATTTCGAGGAGGAGCCGGAAACTGTCATGCCCGCTTGCTGCCGCGCAGGCGCGCGATGTCTGGCTTCTGTTTTTCCAGATCACGGCGCAGGCGCGTCTTGCGGGGACACCGCAGCAGACATTCGCAGCCTATCGTGCGGTTGCGCCCGCTGACGTGATTCCGGAATTGAAGAAAATTGTCGGCTTCTTCCGATTTACCATCGCGCCGCTGAGGCTGTTCCGCCGCATTTTTCTCGGCGGCGATGGAAGACGGCTTTTGCAGGCGATGGAATTTTTGACGCCAATCTTGATGCGTCTCACCAATCAGGCCAAAGAGAGTAACGACAACGCTTCTTTGGCTGCAAAGCAACTATGTGGAGCGCTGCAGGCGCAACAGGTAACTCAAAACAAGAGGCGTGGAGTGCCGCAGGCACGACAGGGATTTAAACAATGAGTGATCTAGAACAACTCGAACGGCAGATTCTCGAAGACATCGCGGCGGCGGCTGACGAGCCTGCCATTGAAGCCGTGCGCGTCGCCGCTCTTGGCAAGAAGGGCTCAGTTTCGGAAAAGCTGAAGACACTGGGCAGCATGACGCCGGAAGAGCGCCGGGCGCAGGGACCGGCGATCAACGGCTTGAAGAACCGGGTTACCGAAGCGCTGACCGAGCGCAAGACGGAACTGCGTAAGCAAGCGATTGCCGCTCGCCTTGAGCGTGAAAAGGTCGATGTGACGCTGCCGGTGCGTGAAAGCGCTGCATCGCGCGGTCGCATTCATCCGATTTCACAGGTCATCGATGAGATCACCGCAATCTTCGCCGATATGGGTTTCTCGATCGCCGAAGGTCCGGATATCGAAACCGATTATTACAATTTCACGGCGCTGAACTTTCCTGAAGGCCATCCGGCGCGCGAAATGCACGACACCTTCTTCTTCAATGCAGACGAGAAGGGCGAGCGCAAGCTTCTGCGCACGCACACCTCGCCGGTGCAGGTGCACACGATGGAGAAGTTCGCGGCCATCCGTGACAAGGAAGGCCGCGACGAGCCGATCCGCATCGTCATTCCGGGCAAGACCTATCGCATGGACTCTGACGCCACCCATTCGCCGATGTTCCATCAGGTCGAAGGTCTGGTTGTCGATAAGTCGGCCAATGTCGCCAATATGAAGTGGGTGCTGGAAGAGTTCTGCAAATCCTTCTTCGAAGTGCCTTCGGTCAAGATGCGTATGCGTCCGAGCTTCTTCCCGTTCACTGAGCCATCGGTCGAGGTTGATATTCAGTGCGACCGTTCCGGTCCGCATGTGAAGTTCGGCGAGGGCAATGACTGGCTCGAAATTCTGGGCTGCGGCATGGTGCATCCGAATGTGCTGCGCGCTTCCGGCTACGACCCGGACGTCTATCAGGGCTTTGCATGGGGCATGGGCATCGACCGCATCGCCATGCTGAAATATGGCATGCCTGATCTGCGCGCTTTCTTTGACGCCGATGTGCGCTGGATCGAACATTACGGTTTCCGTCCGCTCGACATTCCGACGCTTTTCGGCGGACTGAGCGCTTAAGGACAGGAAGGGACAAGACAAATGAAATTCACGCTTTCCCGCTCAAGGATCACCTTGAAACCGATGCGACGCTGGAACAAATCGTCGAAAAGCTGACCGATATTGGTCTGGAAGTGGAATCGGTGGACGACCGCGCTGCTTTCAAGGCCTTCAAGATTGCCAAGGTCCTGACAGCCGTTCAACATCCGGATGCCGACAAGCTGCGCGTGCTTTCCGTCGATACGGGCGACGGCAAACCGGTTCAGGTCGTTTGCGGCGCACCGAATGCACGTCCCGGTCTGGTCGGCGTTCTGGGTCGTCCGGGCGACTACGTGCCGGGCCTCGATGTCACGCTTTCCATCGGCAAGATTCGCGGTGTTGAAAGTTTCGGTATGATGTGTTCCGAGCGTGAGCTGGAGCTTTCCGACGAGCACAATGGCATCATCGACCTCCCGGAAGACGCTCCGGTTGGCACCAGCTTCGCGACCTATGTCGGACTGGACGATGCGGTGATCGAGATTGGCCTGACGCCGAACCGTGCCGATTGCACCGGCATTCATGGCATTGCACGTGATCTTGCTGCTGCTGGTCTCGGCACGCTCAAGAACACGCTGCCAAACGCCGTCAAGGGTGAAGGGGAAACCCCGGTCAAGGTCATTCTGGATCAGGAGGCCGAGAACCCGTTCTGCACTGGTTTTGCACTGCGCATGGTCAAGGGCGTGAAAAATGGCCCAAGCCCCAAATGGATGCAGCAGCGTCTGAAGGCCATCGGCCTGCGTCCGATCAATGCGCTGGTCGACATCACCAATTATGTGACCTTCGATCAGGGCCGTCCGCTGCACGTCTTCGACGCTGCCAAGGTTAAGGGCAATTTGACGGTGCGTCTGGCAAAGGATAGCGAAACCATTCTCGGCCTCGATCAGCGTGATTATAAGTTCAAGCCGGGCATGTATGTGATTGCCGATGAAAACGGTCCCGAATCGATCGCCGGTATCATGGGCGGCGAGCATTCCGGTTGCGATGAAAACACCACCGATGTGTTGATCGAATCGGCTCTCTGGGACCCGCGTATGATTGCACGCACGGGCCGCGAACTCGGCATCGTCACCGATGCGCGCTATCGTTTCGAGCGTGGCGTCGATCCGGAAATGATGGTTCCGGGTGCGGAAATTGCAACCAGATTGGTGCTGGAACTTTGCGGCGGTCAGCCAACCGTTCTCGACGTGGTTGGATATAGCAAGCCTACGCCGCGCGTGATCGATTTCCCGGTATCGGAAGTTAAGCGCCTGACGGGTATCGAGGTTACCTACGATAACGCGCTGGATATCCTGAAGCGTCTCGGCTTCGGTGTCGAAGGCGACGGCAAGGTTATCAAGGCCACCGTTCCGACGTGGCGTGGCGACGTGGAAGGCAAGGCCGACCTCGTTGAAGAAGTGATGCGCATTCATGGCATCAACCAGATCGACCCGCAGCCGCTGCCGGGGCTTGGCACGGTCAATGGTCGTATTCTGACAACCTTGCAAATCAGAACCCGCCATTCCCGCCGCATGCTCGCTTCGCGCGGCATGATGGAAGCCGTGACCTATTCCTTCATTTCCGACGTGCAAGCCAAAGCTTTTGGTGGTGGCAAGCCGGAACTGAAGCTGGCGAACCCGATTGCCGCCGATATGTCGGACATGCGTCCTTCGCTTCTGCCGGGCCTGCTGGTCGCAGCACAGCGCAATGCGGATCGCGGTTTCGGCGATACGGCACTGTTCGAGGTTTCGGGAATCTATGAAGGCGATACGCCAGACAAGCAGCGTCGCGTGGCGGGTGGCGTGCGCCGCGGTACAGCCAAGGTTGATGGCTCGGGCCGTTTCTGGGCTGGCAATGCGGCTCCCGTCGGCGTCTTCGATGCCAAGGCTGATGCACTGGCAGCACTTGAAGCTGCTGGCGCTCCGGTTGACCGCATCCAGATCGAAGCTGGTGGTCCTGAATGGTTCCATCCGGGTCGTTCGGGCACGTTGAAGCTCGGACCGAAGGTCGTCTTGGGCTATTTCGGCGAGTTCCATCCGGATACGCTGGAAGCACTCGATGTTTCGGGCACGCTTTGCGGCTTTGAAGTCTATATTGATGCGGTCCCTGAGCCGAAGGCAAAGTCCACGCGCACCAAGCCGGCTTTGAACCTCTCGCAGTTCCAGAGCCTCAAGCGCGATTTTGCGTTTGTGGTGGATGCAGATGTGGAAGCTGGAAATGTCGTGAAGGCAGTTTCGTCGGCTGACAAGAAGCTAATTGTTGGCGTTCAGGTCTTCGATATCTTCACCGGCGCATCGCTAGGTGAAGGCAAGAAGTCGATCGCGGTTGAAGTGCTGCTGCAGCCGCAGGACCGCACATTGACGGATGAAGATCTGGAAGCACTGTCGAAGCAGGTCGTGGCCAGTGTGGCCAAGCAGACCGGCGGCGTGCTGCGCGGATAAGCATGAAATAAAAAGCCCGCCATCTGGCGGGCTCAGACTGTTGACAAACCCCCGGCCTTGTTCGGGGGTTTGTGATTCAGTGGGTCATGTTGAAGAAACCTGCTCCGTCCCAGACGGCTCTCGAGATGGTAACGCTCGACAGCCCGGTGCCCAAGGATCATCTGCTTCGCAAGATCGATGCGGTGATAGACTTCTCCTTTATCCATGATCGGGTTGCCGGACTTTACTGCGCCGACAACGGCCGCCCGGCGCTCGATCCGACCTTGATGTTCAAGGCTTTTGTTCATCGGCTACCTGTTCGGCATCCGCTCGGAACGTCAGCTGGTGCGCGAGATCGAGGTCAATGTCGCCTATCGCTGGTTTCTGAGGATGAAGCTGACCGATGGTGTGTTCGATGCCTCGACGCTGTCGCAGAACCGCCGCCGGCGTTTTAACGACGCATCGGTGGCCCGGGACATCTTCGACCATATCGTCGAACAGGCGATTGGCCATGGGCTGGTCGACGGGACGGTGCTCTATACCGACTCGACCCATCTGAAGGCCAATGCCAACAAGGGCAAGTATGATCTGGCCATGATCGAGAAGTCGCGCGCCGACTATTGGGCCGCTCTCGACAGGGCGATCGAGGCCGAGCGGGCGCTGCACGGCCAGAAGCCATTGAAGGAAAAAGAGCACGCGCCGCAGGTGACGGAGACCAAGGTCAGCCGCACCGATCCTGACAGCGGCTACATGGTGCGCGACGGCAAGCCGAAGGGCTTCTTCTATCTCGACCATCGCACGGTGGACGGCCGGCTTGCCATCATCACCGATACCCATGTCACCCCGGCAAACGTCCATGACAGCATCGTCACCCGGGGCGGCTTGACCGGCAGCGTGAGCGCTTCGGCTTTGCTGTCGGTGCCGTCGGGCTCGATGCCGGCTATACCACATCCGGCATCGCCGGGGACTGGAGGAGCGCGCCATCCTCGGTGTCACCGGCTATCGCAATCCAACACCGCCCAAACCCGGCATGATGCGCAAGTCGAAATTCGTCTACGACGGCGCGGTTGACGGCTACCGCTGCCCTGAAGGCCAACTCCTGACTTATGCCACCACCGACCGCAACGGCTATCGCCACTATCGCTCCGACCCGGCCATCTGCGGCGACTGCCCGCTTCTCGCCTCCTGCACCAGCAACGCCGGGGCGGAACGCACCATCACCCGCCATGTGTGGGCCGATGCCCGCGAGCGCACCGACACCCACCGCCTCACGCCTTGGGGCAAGGCCATCTACAAACGACGCAAGGAGACGGTGGAGCGTTCCTTTGCCGATGCCAAGCAGTTGCATGGACATCGCTATGCGGGTTCCGTGGCCTCATCAAGGTCAAATGGCAATGCCTGCTGGCCGCGAGTGCCCAGAACATCAAGAAGATCGCAATGGCGCTCACCAAAGGGCCAAAACCGGCCATCGCGTGAGCTGGATACACCCTTCTCGATCGGCGTCAAAACTCCGCCGCCGAAAACAGCATAGTCCCAAGAACAAAACCCGCCGAAAATATCGACGGGTTTGTCAGTGGTCTGAGCCCGCCATCTGGCGGGCTTTTTCATAGCGCTATTCAGCGGCCTGTCTCGTCCTTGCTGGCAGAGCTATCATCGCCATATCGATGATCTTTTTGTACCGCGGCGCGCGAATTGCCATCGCGGGCTTCAAAAGAAATGCTCTGCTGGATCATGTGATAGAATTCGGTCATCTGTGCAGTATCGGCATTGGAGGGTAGATCACCTGCCCCTACCGCCTGCTGCAAGCGCTTGGAAAGCCGCTCATGATTTGCGTGTCGGATAGCCCGGAGAAACTCCTTCACAGGCACATTTTCCGGTTTGCACTGGATTGAGCTGACACTGATCATACAGCCGCCCGCCGGGCAGGCGAAAGCGCTGTCTGCGCTCAGTTCCAGCCATTGGCGTAAGCCATCCTGTATGGTGGTCGCGTTTTCCAATGCAACGAAAGGAGCGGCGCCGATGGTGCGGCGATAATAGTCGACGGCTTCACGAAACGCCTGCTCCTTGTTGCCGAAGGCGGCATAGAAGCTTGGCGGCGTAATGCCGATGGCGGTCGTGAAGTCGTTGATCTGGGCGCACTCATAGCCTTTGGCCCAGAAAACCTTCATCACCTTGTCCAGCGCTGCATCGCGGTCGAAGCTGCGCGGGCGTCCGCGTGGAACCATTTTTCTCCCTTTCTGTAATCATCCTTATATAATTCTCTTGACCCTTTCGGGCAAGGCGATACTAATTATGTAGTCAACACTATATAAATAGGATTCGTCCCATGAACGATACGTGCGAATCCGCCCTTGCGGCGGAAGAGGTTTCTGCGTCTTCGCAAAAGGCGCGAGCGATCCCGCTGGTTGTCTATTGCCTCAGCTTGGGCGTGTTCGCGCTCACGACTTCCGAACTCATGATCTCGGGCATGCTGCCTTCACTTCAGGTGGCGTTCGACCGTTCCATCGCTGATATAGGCAATCTCATTTCGCTTTATGCGCTTGGCATGATGATCGGCGGACCGCTGGTCACGATCCTGTTTCTGGCGTTGAAGATCGAGAACAAACGGGGACTTCTGATTCTGCTTGTATTTTATGCGGCGGCGCAAAGCGTGGCCGCGTCCACAAGCAGCTTCCAAATTCTGCTGATCGCCCGTGTTTTGACCGGTATGGCGGCGGCAACGAGCTTCGGGCTGATGCTTGCCATTACGGCACAGCTCGTCGGACCGGAACTGCGCGGGCGAGCTTCATCGCTGGTCTTTGCCGGTCTCATGCTCTGCACCGTCTTCGGCGTGCCCATAGCGACGGCGATCACCAATGCGTTCGGCTGGCGGGCGAGCTTCTGGGCCATTGTGGTTCTGGTTCTGATCTGCGCCCTTGTCATCGCCTTCAAGATCGAATCGTCGCCCGATACGCCGCAGGCCGATCTGCGCTCTGAACTGAAGGAAATGCGCAAGCCGAAACTCTGGGCCGCCTACGCCACGAGCGCGCTCGTCATCGGTTCGTCTTTCGCGGTCTATAGCTATCTGTCACCGATCACGGTGGAGCTTGCCGGTTTCTCCGCGATGCAGGTGCCACTGCTGCTTGCCGTCTATGGTGGCGCCAATATCGTCGGCAACTATGTCACCGGTCGCTTTGCCGACCGTCACACGATCCCGACTATCGCCATCGGTCTTGTGTTGATGCTGTCGGCCATGCTGATTTTCGCGCTTTTCGCCGAGCTGAAACTGGCTACGATCCTTGCCATCGTGATGATCGGCCTGACGGGCATAGCACTTAATCCTGCCTTTATCGCGAGGGTGATGCGGATCGCGCATCCGGGCGCGCTGGTGAACGCCATGCATGCATCGGTCATCAATATCGGTCTCGGACTTGGGCCGTGGGTTGGTGGACAGGCAATGGAGGCAGGCTATGGCCTGCATGCACCACTATGGGTCGGCTTTGCCATGGCACTGGCCGGGCTTCTGACGCTTGCACCGCCAGCTCTGCGCAGGATGTAAAAAGGAGCCCGACGGGCTCCCCTTTATTTGGAGCATTTATCAAAGACCGGTCAAAGCAAGCTGCTGTTCGTTGTAACGCTTGCCTGCGATCAGGTCGGCTGCGGATACCTCGTCCAGACGCTGCAAATCCTGTGGTGTCAGTGCGATGTCCACGGCTTTCACATTGTCTTCCAGATGATGGATCTTGCGGACGCCGGGGATCGGCACGATGAAGTCGCCCCGGCTCAGTACCCATGCCAGCGCCAGCTGTGCGGGCGTGACCTGCTTTTCCTGTGCGATCTCAACGATACGATCCACCTGCCGGTTGTTGGCTTCCAGATTGCCCGGCTGGAAACGCGGCAGGGTCTTGCGGAAGTCGTCTTCGGCGAGATCGGACTGTGAACGCAACGTGCCGGTCAGCATACCGCGCCCAAGCGGGCTATAGGGTACGAAACCGATACCAAGTTCACGGCAGACTGGCAGCACATTGTCTTCCGGATCGCGTGCCCATAGCGAATATTCGCTTTGCAGCGCGGCGATCGGATGGACCGCATGTGCGCGGCGCAAGGTGGTGCTACCTGCTTCCGAAAGGCCGATGGCGCGTATCTTTCCCTCATCGATCAGGTCTTTCAAAGTGCCAACCACATCTTCGATCGGCACGGATGGATCGACGCGGTGCTGGTAGAACAGATCGATCACATCAATGTCGAGCCGCTTCAGGGAGGCCTCGGCTACGTCGCGAATATGTTCAGGACGGCTATCGACACCCTTCATCTGACCGTCTTCGATCTTGAAGCCGAACTTCGTTGCAATCGTCACCCGTTCACGGAATGGCTTGAGCGCCTTGCCGACGAGTTTCTCATTCTCGAACGGGCCATAGACCTCCGCGGTATCGAAAAATGTCACGCCAAGGTCGACGGCGCGGTGCAGCGTGCGGATTGCATCCTGTTCGTCCTGCCCCCATAGGCGTGTGTCATTCCCATGCAGCCGAAACCAAGGGCGGAAATGCTCAATTGCTGGCCGAGTTTGCGCTGTTGCATTGTAGTTCCTTTCGAATGGCTGATTGAAAGTACTGAAAATTGTGCGGGAGGATCGGGAGGAGATTCTGGGTGGACGCGCCTTCAAGCTGCCTGCGCCCAAGCCCGGGATCATGTTGCGAACCATAAAACAGGGTGATCAGTTCGATAATACCGATTTATTTTCACGGCTTGTTCTGTAATTTGTAATAATGAATCGAAGTCAACTGTCACAGCTTGCCGTTCTAGCCGCCGTTGCTGCGCATGGAAGTTTCCGTGGCGCAGCACGGGAATTGGCGATCGCACCTTCAGCCGTCAGCCACGCAGTGGCAACACTGGAGGACAGTCTGGGTGTACGTCTTCTTGCGCGCACAACGCGCAGCGTTGCCCCGACGGAGGCCGGGAGGCAATTGCTGGAGAGGCTGGCACCAGCGCTTGAGGAGATCAATGCGGCTTTGGGCGCCGCAGTCGATTCGCGGGATCGTCCGTCGGGGGTGTTGCGTATCACGGCGCCTTATGTGGCGGCGCAGCTTGTCATTGCACCGCGTCTGGGCGAATTCGCCAGAGCTTATCCCGATATTACACTCGACCTGCGGGTGGAAAACGGCTTCACCGATATCGTGGCGGCGGGCTTCGACGCAGGCGTGCGTCTCGGTGAAAGCCTCGAAGCGGACATGATTGCAACGCGGCTGACCGGGCATGTTCGTGCGGCTATCGTCGCGGCACCGGCTTATTTCGATAACCGTCCAGCTCCCGTCGAACCGCGCGATCTTTTGCAGCACGCATGTATTCGCCATCGCTTTCCGAGCGGGCGAACCTATCGCTGGGAGTTCGAAAAAGCGGGCGAAGTGCAGGAAATCGCCATTGAGGGACCTCTGATTGTCAATGACGACAGGGTTATTCTGGAAGCAGCCCTGAACGGTACGGGGCTTGCTTATCTGTTCGAAGCCTATGTTCACGATGCATTGGCGAATGGACGTCTTGTCCGGGTCTGGAAGACTGGTGCCAGCCTTTCGCCGGACTTTATCTCTATTATCCAAGCCGCCGCCAGATGCGCCCGGCCTTGCGCGCATTCATCGACTTTTATCGCCATGGGGCGGGGAGCGGTCAATGAAGGCAACGTCGAACCATTTGCGTCATGCCGGTCTGCCACTCGCACGGCAGCGGGATATCTTTTCACAGATGATTCTGGAGAGCCCGCTGCTGACGGATGCGCTGCATCGGCTGCATGAACTCGGCGGGGAATCATCTACATTCTGGCTCGTCTCCGGTGCCCTCTACAACACCATCTGGAACCGGTTGACCGGGCGACAGGCTCTGCATAGGATCAAGGATCTCGATATTATCTATTTCGACGGCAGCGATCTTTCCCGGGAAGCAGAGGATGCGGTTATCACCCGCGGGGCTGACGTCTTCCGCGGCTTTCCGCTTCCGGTGCAAATTCGCAATCAGGCGCGGGTGCATCTGTGGTTCGAAAAGCGCTTTGGACAGCCCTATGCACCGCTTCGCTCTGCGACCGAATCGATAGAACGCTATTCGACGATTGCCCATTGTGTGGGTGCGCGGCTGGCAAAAGAGGGCGAGGCGACGGAGGATGGGCTGCTCATCCACGCTCCATTCGGCTTTGATGATATTTTTTCATTTCGCATTCGGCCTAATCGTGCCATCGATAACCGCGAAACGCATGAGATCAAGGCAACCCGCGCGCTGAAATTCTGGCCGGAACTGAGAGTTCAGGACTGGGACACGCCGGAATGAGCCCGGTTCTTGCTTTGAATGAAAGAGGGAACAGCATGTTTCGTTGGGGTATCCTTTCAACTGCCAAGATTGGCGTCACGCAGGTAATTCCAGCGCTTTGCGCGTCCGAAAATGGCGTTGTTCATGCCATTGCAAGCCGCGACCTGTCGCGGGCGCGCGCCGTCGCCGACCGTTTCGGTGCACCGTTGGCATTCGGTTCCTATGAAGAACTTTTGGCCAGCGACGCTATCGATGGCGTCTATATACCGCTGCCGACCTCGCAGCACATCGAATGGAGCCTCAAGGCGGCTGAAGCAGGCAAGCATGTCCTGTGCGAAAAGCCGATTGCACTCAAGGCCGACGATATCGACCAGCTTATTGCCGCGCGTGACAAACACAAGGTTACGATGGCTGAAGCCTTCATGGTCTATTACCATCCACAGTGGATCAAGCTGCAAGAACTTCTGGCCGAAGGCGCTATCGGCCAGTTGCGCCATGTGCAGGGCGCTTTTTCCTATTTCAATGTCGATCCGGGCAATATGCGCAACCAGCCGGAACTGGGCGGCGGCGCCCTGCCGGATATTGGCGTCTATCCGACCGTGGTAACTCGTATGGTTACCGGTCAGGAACCGGTGTCGGTTCAGGCGTCGGTCGAATATGATCCGGCCTTCGGCACCGACCGTTATGCCAATGTTTCGGCGCGTTTCGACGGTTTTGACCTGACGTTCTATGTCGCCACGCAACTTGGCGCTCGACAGGCGATGGTCTTCCACGGCGACAAGGGCTTCATCGAAGTCTATGCGCCGTTCAATACCGGCAAATATGGTCATGGCAGCATCGCGCTTTTCGATGCCGGTCACACGAAGGCGACGGAATGGTCGTTCGGTGACGCCAATCATTATCAGCTTCAGGCCGAGAGTTTTGTGCGTGCTGCGCGCGGCGATAGGGGCGCGCGACTTTTCTCGCTTGAAAACTCGAAGGCGAACCAGAACTTTATCGATGCGATCTACCAAGCGGCAAAAGACGGCAGATCGGCTATGGTATGATGGTCGGCGCGCACTATGTAGTGCAGCGGCGACCTCTATTTCGTACATCGATAGGTCCCTGTCAGTATTTCCGGGTGCGGAATCTGCCTCAGCTTGGCTGTTGTGACTTGCAGTAAAAACCGCGTTTCTTATATACGCCTCGCACAGGGCATTGATGTGCGTCTGGAAACCGGCCCGGTATCTGGACAAGCATCGTGAAAAGCGCATTGTGAAACCGATAGGAACCGCCCATGGAACGCTCGGTAGAGGTCTTGGCGGTTTGCTGAATGGAGAGAAATATGGCTAAAGTAATTGGTATCGATCTGGGAACGACCAACTCCTGCGTATCCGGGTCATGGACGGCAAAAACGCGAAGGTCATCGAAAATGCCGAAGGTGCGCGTACAACCCCTTCGATCGTTGCATTCACGGATAGTGACGAACGTCTTATCGGCCAGCCTGCCAAGCGTCAGGCAGTCACCAATCCGGAAGGTACCATTTTTGCGGTCAAGCGCCTGATCGGCCGCCGCTTTGACGACCCGATGGTTACCAAGGACAAGGACCTTGTCCCATACCAGATCGTCAAGGGCGACAATGGCGATGCCCGGGTTGAAGTCCACGGCAAGAAATATTCCCCGTCGCAGGTTTCTGCGATGATCCTTCAGAAGATGAAGGAAACCGCTGAGTCTTATCTCGGCGAAACGGTTACGCAGGCGGTTATCACCGTCCCGGCCTACTTCAACGACGCTCAGCGCCGGGCAACCAAGGATGCCGGCAAGATCGCCGGTCTTGAAGTGCTGCGTATCATCAACGAGCCGACGGCTGCTGCACTCGCTTACGGTCTGGACAAGAACGAAGGCAAGACCATTGCTGTTTATGACCTTGGCGGCGGTACCTTCGACGTGTCGATCCTCGAAATCGGTGACGGCGTCTTTGAAGTGAAGTCGACCAATGGTGACACCTTCCTCGGCGGTGAAGACTTTGACATGCGTCTGGTCGAATACCTCGTGGCCGAGTTCAAAAAGGAAAGCGGCATCGACCTCAAGAACGACAAGCTCGCTCTGCAGCGCCTCAAGGAAGCTGCCGAAAAGCCAAGATCGAACTGTCGTCCGCGCAGCAGACCGAAGTCAATCTGCCGTTCATCACGGCCGACCAGACCGGTCCGAAGCATCTTGCCATCAAGCTGTCGCGCGCCAAGTTCGAAAGCCCGGTCGACGATCTCGTCCAGCGCACCATAGAGCCTTGCAAGGCAGCGCTGAAGGATGCCGGTCTGAAGGCTGGCGAAATCGACGAAGTGATTCTGGTCGGCGGCATGACCCGCATGCCGAAGATTCAGGAAGTCGTGAAGGCCTTCTTCGGCAAGGAGCCGCACAAGGGCGTTAATCCTGATGAAGTCGTCGCCATGGGCGCGGCAATTCAGGCAGGCGTTCTGCAGGGCGACGTCAAGGACGTTCTGCTGCTCGACGTTACCCCGCTTTCGCTGGGTATCGAAACGCTGGGCGGCGTGTTCACCCGTCTGATCGAACGCAACACCACGATCCCGACCAAGAAGTCGCAGACCTTCTCCACCGCCGAAGACAACCAGTCGGCCGTGACGATCCGCGTATTCCAAGGCGAGCGTGAAATGGCTGCCGACAACAAGATGCTCGGCCAGTTCGACCTCGTCGGTATTCCGCCCGCACCGCGTGGCGTGCCGCAGATCGAAGTGACCTTCGACATCGACGCCAACGGTATCGTCAACGTGACGGCCAAGGACAAGGGCACGGGCAAGGAACACCAGATTCGCATCCGGGCATCCGGTGGTCTGAGCGATGCCGACATCGAAAAAGATGGTCAAGGACGCCGAGGCGAATGCCGAAGCGGACAAGAAGCGCCGTGACGCCGTGGAAGCCAAGAACGGGGCGAAAGCCTCGTTCATTCGACCGAAAAGTCGCTGAGCGAATATGGTGACAAGGTTTCGGCTGACGACAAGAAGGCCATTGAGGATGCTCTCGCAAGCCTTAAGACCTCGCTTGAAGGCGACGATGCCGAGGACATCAAGGCGAAGACGCAGACGCTCGCCGAAGCTTCCATGAAGCTTGGTCAGGCCATGTATGAGGCTGCTCAGGCTGCTGAAACCGGTTCTGCCGGCGGTAGCGAAGAAGCTGCTTCGAACGACGATGTTGTCGACGCCGATTACGAAGAAATCGACGACGACAAGAAGAAGTCATAATTTCGGGCTCTATACGCTCAAGCCCGGGGCTCTGCCCCGGGCTTTTGCCAATTTTTCAAGATGTTCATATTCGCAGGTTTTGTATAAGCCTGCATATTGGCCAGTATCGGTAGAAAGTACCGATGGAAATATCAGGCAGATCAGCCTCTGTTTGAAAAATCGCGCTGGCCTGCATACATCTTGAAAAGCATGAGACGGTTTCGGGCAAAGTGGTGTTGACGCTGAAACCCGGAGTGCTGCTCTGTCGCATTGAGTCGGAAGGCGCTTCGATAGATGAACAATTGGAAACGCTGGCCCCTGACAAGTGTTGAACGCTTTGGGGCGTGTCGCACGAATCTGGGGACCGGTTTCGGGATACGATGTCCGTGAAAGCAAAAGGCGCGTTCCTGCCGCCGGGATAACGAACTGATGAAGATCGACTACTACGAAGCTTTGGGTGTTGAAAGAACGGCAGACGATAAGGTGCTGAAGACCGCCTTTCGCAAGCTCGCGATGGAGTACCATCCGGATCGCAATCCGAACAATCCGGAAGCTGAACGCAAGTTCAAGGAAATCGGCGAAGCTTACGAAACGCTGAAGGATCCGCAGAAGCGTGCCGCTTATGACCGGTTCGGCCACGCAGCCTTTGAAAATGGTGGCATGGGCGGCGGTTTCGGCAACGGTTTTGGTGGCTCTGGCGGTTTTGCCGATATCTTCGAAGACATTTTTGGCGAGATGATGGGTGGCGGTCGTCGTCGCTCCAATGGCGGACGCGAACGCGGCGCCGATCTTCGCTACAATATGGAAGTGACGCTGGAAGAAGCCTATGCGGGCAAGACCGCGCAGATTCGCGTTCCGACTTCCATCACCTGCGACGAATGTTCCGGTTCCGGGGCAAAGGCCGGTTCCCAGCCGACTACCTGTACCATGTGTTCGGGTTCGGGCCGCGTTCGCGCTGCCCGGGGCTTTTTCTCGGTGGAACGCACCTGCCCGACCTGTAACGGTCGCGGACAGATGATCAAGGACCCTTGCGGCAAGTGCCATGGTCAGGGCCGCGTCACCCGGGAACGTTCACTGTCGGTCAATATTCCGGCTGGCATTGAGGATGGCACCCGTATCCGTCTTTCCGGTGAAGGCGAGGCCGGTATGCGCGGTGGCCCATCGGGCGATCTTTACATTTTCCTTTCGGTCAAGCCGCACGAGTTTTTCCAGCGCGACGGTTCCGACCTTTATTGCAAGGTGCCGATCTCGATGACGACTGCGGCACTTGGCGGCCAGTTCGAAGTTTCGACACTCGATGGCACGCAGACAAGGGTCAAGGTTCCGGACGGTACACAGAACGGCAAGCAGTTTCGCCTCAAGGGCAAGGGCATGCCGGTTCTGCGTCAGGCCGCTGTTGGCGATCTTTATATACAGATCGACATTGAGACGCCGCAGAACCTGTCCAAACGCCAGCGTGAACTACTGGAAGAGTTCGAAAAACTTTCCTCGCAGGAGAACAGCCCGAAATCAGCGGGGTTCTTCTCAAGGATGAAAGAATTCTTTGAAGGTATCGGTGAATAATAAAGGGAGCCTTTTGGCTCCCTTTTTGTTCTTTTCCTTATTCACGCCTTGCTTAGGGAATTCAAAGCGGCATAAACTTGTCCAATAACGACAATGGGAGCAGCAAGAATGGCAGGACAGCTCGGCAGGAAACTGGCCGCTAAGTTCGATGAGGAGATCCGTTTTTTCAAGGGATGGATAGACGGGCCGAAAGCGGTCGGCGCTATTTTGCCGACGAGTTCCATTACCGCGCGCCGTATGGCGAGCATCATCGATACCGGTTCAGGTCTTCCGGTTCTGGAACTCGGACCGGGCACGGGCGTGATTACCAAGGCGATCCTGAAACAGGGCGTGAAACCTGCCGACCTCTATTCCATCGAATATTCGCAGGACTTCGTGGATCACTTGAATACGATCTTTCCGGAGGTCAACATCATTCAGGGCGATGCCTTCGATCTCGATAGCGCGTTGGGTGAGAAGAAAGACCAGAAATTCGACTGCATCATCTCTGCGGTACCGATGCTCAATTTCCCGATGGACAAGCGCATCCAGCTCGTGGAAAGCCTGCTTTCGCGCATTCCACGCGGACGGCCTCTGATGCAGATCACCTATGGTCCCTTGCCACCGGTTCCAGCCGGTCGCGGCAACTATACCGTCCAGCACTATGATTTCGTGGTGCGCAATGTGCCACCGGCGCAGCTTTGGGTTTATCGCAGCCCATTGGTCTAGTGGCCTGATTCCGACATTTGCGTCCCTCTGATACAAGCGCCGAGCGAATGTCGGAATCGCAAAGACCACTAGTAACTTTATGTATCTAGTGGATTTTTTTCGAATTTGACGTTTGAAACAGCATCTCATTCAGTCGGGATTCAAACGTCAAATTCAATCCACTAGTTTTGCACGAGGCTTTTCATGACTGCACGTATTCTCGTCTTCGCGGGTTCAGTTCGCATCGGCGCGTTTTCCGGCCATATGGCAGATGCCGCCGAGAAGGAACTACGGGCGCAGGGTGCTGAAGTCACGCGTATCACGCTTGCCGACTATCCGCTGCCGATCATGGATCAGAATCTGGAAAACGAGCATGGCGTTCCCGAGAACGCCATGCGGCTCGGTCGCCTGTTTGCCGAACAGGACGGTCTGATGATCTGCTCGCCGGAATATAATGCATCGATCCCGCCGCTTCTGAAAAACACCATCGATTGGGTCAGTCGCATTTCAAGGGATGGAGACAGGCCGTTCAGGCCTTATGCCGGTCTGACTGTCGGTCTCTGTTCCAGCTCCGACGGTATGTTTGCCGGTATGCGTGGACTCTACCACTTGCGCGCCGTTCTGATGAATGTCGGCGTACAGATCGTCACCGAGCAATGCTCGGTCGGTCATGCGTCGGTGGCGTTCAATGACGATGGTACGCTGAAAGAAGAACGCAGCGCGAGAATGCTCTCAGCTGTCTGCCGCAGCCTCATCGCACGGGTGGAAGAAGAAAAAAGCTGATTCCGTCTCTTTCGTAACGAGTCTTGTTGTGCGAAGAGAATAAAAATCACCACGGAGACTCTCATGACGACGACAGATTTGCGCGATCAAGCATCCGGGCGCTTGATCGTGGGCCTCGACGTGCCGACCATCGCCGATGCTGAGAAGGCGGTCGAAGAGCTGGGCGACGCTGTTTCCTTTTACAAGATCGGATATCAGCTGGTTTTGCGGGTGGTCTCGATTTCGCAAAAAGCCTTGTGGCGGCGAAGAAGAAAGTCTTCCTCGACATGAAGCTGCTTGATATCGATAACACCATCGCGAAGGGTGTTGAGAATGTCGCGAAGATGGGTGTTTCCATGCTCACGCTTCATGCCTATCCGAAAGCGATGCGGGCAGCGGTGGAAGCCGCCAAGGGATCGGACCTCTGCCTCCGGGCGTGACGGTTCTAACCTCAATGGACAATGCCGATCTGCGGGAAGCAGGTTATTCTGATGATGCCGAAACGCTGGTGCTGAAACGCGCCCTTCAGGCGCGTGAGGCTGGTATGGGCGGCATTGTTGCTTCCGCGGTCGAAGCGGCAGCCATCCGTCAGGCGGTCGGCCCGGACATGGCCATCGTCACGCCGGGCATTCGTCCCGCCGGTTCGGAAAAAGGGCGACCAGAAACGGGTCATGACCCCTGCGGATGCCTTGAAGGCCGGAGCCAGCCATCTGGTCGTTGCCCGTCCAATTGTCGGCGCGGTTGATCGCAAAGCCGCAGCCCTTGCCATTCTCGACGAAATGCGCTCCGTTGCCTAGTGCATTTCCAGAAAAAGCGCGAAGCGGTTTTGCGCGGTATAATGCGGTGGAAAAACTGCGAGCTAGTGGAGGAAACAGCATGACCAAAGCCTACTGGATTGCCCGTGTGGATGTCCGTGATCCCGAGCGATACAAGGATTATGTTTCAACGGCGAAACCGGCATTTGAACGTTATGGTGCAAATTTCATCGCTCGTGGCGGCACGGCTGATGCAGTTGAGGGACAAGGTCGTGCCCGCAACGTGATCATCGAATTCGAAACCATGCAGCACGCGCTCGATTGCTATAATTCGCCGGAATATCAGGCGGCGAAGGCGATCCGCCAGACGGTTGCGGATGGTGAAATCGTCATCGTCGAAGGCGTTTAGAGCTCCGATCAGATAGGATCTGATCGGAACTCTAACCTATTATATTTTAAGCATAATCTTATCGATCCTCGTTTCATTTCGGTCGGATTATGCTCTAAGATCAAAAGGGCCCGCAGGGGCTTTTTTTATTTGCTGTTTAGAGCCGGACTGGCGGATCGTGCCGTCCGGCAAGCGTCAGATCGAGCAGCAGAACCTTTCCGGCATGGGGATCGGAACGGCGAGCCTCTTCGTCGAGGCCTTCATTGGCGCTGGTCACGATCATCACCGTCGCATCCGGTCCGACAAAAGCGGGGCATGATGGCTGGCGGACCGGCAGTGAAATCGAGCGGATCAGGCGGCCTTGCGGTGAATAGGCATTGAGCGAACTGCCGCCCCAACAGGCATTCCACAGCGTGCCTTCCGCATCAACGACCGAGCCATCGACACCGCCTTCTTCGGCCCGGTGGTGGAAGACGCTTTTGTCGGATATCGGTAATCCTGTCTCAGGGTCTGTATCGACCCGCCAGATGATGTTGCGATCCGTGTCTGCGAAATAGGCGATCTTTCCATCGGAAGAAAAGCAGATTGAATTGGTGATCGTGATACCTGAGAACAGCTTTTTTCACGGCCTTCACGATACCACCAGATCGAGCCTGCATCGGTCTCGGCCTTTTGCCCATCGTGCCAATCCAGAACGATCCTGATGGATGCACGCGCGCATCATTGGAACGGGTAACCTCATTGTCGGCTTCAAGTGGATGATGGAGGGTCAATCGCCCGTTGGCCCGTTCCCGGATGAACAGCCCATGCTCACTGACGATCAATTGCCGGTCACGGTCGATGACGGCGAGAGCGCTGGCTTTCATGCCGAGCGCATGGACGTGGATTTCGCCGCTGTCCCAGTTCTTCTCGATCAGTTTCTGGCCGAGAATATCGAACCACCAGACATTTCCGCTCAGTGGATCATAGCCGGGGCCTTCGCCCAGTTCTGCTACATGGTCGGCAAACAGGGTAGTTTTAACGACGGTCACTTTTTCCTCCCGAGACGCTCGAAGCGATTGAATCCAACATAATCAACGGATGAAAGCTGATCCAGTTCAACTTCAAGCATTGTAAGTGCACAACAGACACCCGAGAACGGATTGAGAGAAAGGACTATGTTGCCCAGTCATTCCGTTTTAGATTTCCCGCAACTTCGAATCGCGAGGAAATCATGGCTCTCAAAGTCGCGGTCCAGATGGACCATATCAGCACGGTGAACATTGCGGGCGATACCACATTCGCCCTTTCGCTCGAGGCGCAGAAGCGCGGTCATGAGCTTTACCATTATACGCCAGACCGGCTTTCGATGCGCGATGGCGTCGTTTCCGCCCGCTTGGAAAAGATGGAAGTGCGCGACGTCAAGGGCGATCACTATACGCTGGGTGAGCCGATCCGCCGCGACCTGTCGGAAATGGATGTGGTGCTTCTGCGTCAGGACCCACCCTTCGACATGAACTATATCACCCCCCCCCATCTTCTGGAGCGGGTTCACCCGAAAACACTGGTCGTCAACGATCCGGCATGGGTGCGCAACAGTCCCGAAAAATCTTTGTGACAGAGTTTCCCGACCTGATGCCGGAAACGCTCATCACCAAGGACCCGCAGGAAGTCATGGATTTCCGTCGCGAGTTCGGCGACATCATTTTGAAGCCACTTTATGGTAATGGCGGTGCGGGCGTCTTCCATCTGGCCGATGGTGACCGCAACCTGACATCGCTTCTGGAAATGTTCGGTCAGCTCTTCAAGGAGCCGTTCATTGCACAACGTTATCTGAAGGACGTACGCGCCGGCGACAAGCGCATCATCCTGATTGATGGCGAACCTGTCGGCGCAATCAATCGCGTGCCGTCGGAAACCGATGCCCGTTCCAACATGCATGTCGGCGGGCGTGCGGAACAGAGCAAGCTTACGCCACGTGAACGCGAGATTTGCGAGCGCATTGGCCCATCGTTGAAAGAACGTGGTTTCATTCTGGTCGGCATTGATGTGATCGGCGACTACATGACCGAAATCAACGTTACCTCTCCAACTGGTATCCGCGAAATCCAGCGTTTCGACGGGACCAACATCGCAGCCCTGTTCTGGGATGCGGTCGAAGCCAAACGTTAATTTGTTCTCTTAACGTTCTTGAATTTACCGCTCGCTCGTGCTTAACTCTCTAAGTTGTATTTGAGTTTTACTCACTTAAGAGGTGTATTGCGTGGCGAGCGGGGGCACATGGTCGCGCGGGTTGGAACAGTTGCTTTTCAAGGCATAGAAGCTGTGCCTGTCGACGTGCAGGTGATGGTCGCGCCGGGCAAGATGGGCATGTCCATTGTCGGCTTGCCGGACAAAGCCGTGGCGGAGAGCCGCGAGCGGGTGCAGGCGGCATTGCACGCCTCGGGCTTTTCCATGCCGACCAAGCGGGTGACGGTTAATCTGGCGCCTGCCGACCTGCCGAAAGAAGGATCGCATTACGATTTGCCCATTGCTGTCGGGCTTATGGCGGCGATCGGCGCTATCCCGGCGGATGCAATCCAGTCCTATCTCGTTCTGGGTGAACTTTCACTCGACGGCTCGATAACACCGGTGGCTGGCGTCCTGCCTGCCGCAATCGGTGCGAACCGGGATGAGAAAGGGCTTATCTGCCCGTATTCCTGCGGGCCAGAAGCAGCCCTGGGCGGGTGCCGATATCGATATCCCGCTCCGCGCAGTCTTATCGCCCTTGCCAACCATTTTCGCGGCACGCAGGTTCTGACCCGACCGGAACCATCCATGCGGCTTTCCGGTGAAACGGAACTCGATCTTGCCGATATCAAAGGGCAGGAGACCGCCAAGCGAGCGCTTGAGATCGCTGCTGCGGGCAATCACAATCTGTTGCTTGTCGGGCCACCGGGATCCGGCAAATCCATGCTTGCTCAGCGATTGCCATCCATTCTGCCTCGCCTTTCTCCGCGTGAATTGCTGGATGTATCGATGATCGCCTCGATTGCGGGTGAGCTTTCGGGTGGAAAACTGTCAGATCGCCGTCCGTTCCGTGCGCCGCATCATTCGGCGTCCATGGCGGCAATGGTCGGCGGTGGACTGCGCGCGCGCCCGGGCGAGGTATCGCTTGCGCATAACGGCGTGCTGTTTCTGGACGAGTTTCCGGAATTCTCGCCACAGGTGCTGGATTCCTTGCGTCAGCCACTCGAAACCGGTGAATGTCTCATTGCACGCGTCAATCATCGCACCAGCTATCCAGCGCGCTTTCAACTGATCGCCGCCATGAATCCCTGCCGTTGCGGTATGGCGGGCGAACCCGGTCATGTCTGCGCGCGGGGCCCCCCGTTGTCAGGCCGATTATCAGGCGCGTATTTCGTGGCCGCTCCTCGACCGTATAGACTTGCGGGTGGATATGCCTGCCGTCTCTGCCTTCGATCTCATCAAGCCATCCCGATCGGAAACGAGCGAGACGGTCGCGCAACGCGTCTCCCGCGTTCGTGCGATTCAGACCCAGCGTTATTCAGCGCTCGGTCTGAAGCCGTCCCTGACCAATGCCTATTGCTCGGCCAAACTGATCGAACAGGTTGCTGAGCCGGACGCGGCAGGCCTCAAGCTTTTGCGTGACGCAAGCGAGCAGATGCGTTTTTCTGCCCGCGCTTATCATCGCATTCTGAAGGTCGCCCGGACGCTGGCCGATCTAGACGGGAGCGACAAAGTCGGTCGCATTCATTTGGCCAGCGCCATATCCTATCGCATGGGCGCGGAAAGGCTGGTTTCCGCAGCCTGAACATCTTCTACGACGTCACGTTTTCAAGCGTCTTCATCCGATCACGCGATTGCACGCGAATCTCGCCATTGTTGAGAAAGAGGCATGTATCGAACAATGTGAGATCAAGCGGGTTGGGAAGCCGAACATCCTCGATCCCGGGCACGGCTTTGCCGCTGGATCAAAGGAACGGTCGATTTGCGATATACACAGAATGGTGAGCCTTCGCTTTGAAGCAAATGACCTGAGTGCCGCAATCTGGGTCGACAGGTCGGGTTTTTCTCGCTTCTGATCGAGAATCTGCAGATAATCGACGATCACGATGGTTCCAGCCGAAGCAGCCTCGAGTTTGGCTATCATATAATCGGCGCAGATGGCATCCGAGCAATCGAAACGGAATAGATGCCGGAAGTTATCGCGATCGACGCCGAGTGCCTTGAAGCGTCCGGCGATATCCGTCTCAGTGTATTCAAGCGAAAAGAAAAGGCCGTAATTGCCATCTCGCATGGCCTCAATCATTATATCAAGGCTGAACAGGGTTTTGCCATGGCCCGGTCTGGCGCCAATCAGCACCATGCTGCCGGACTTGAGATAGCCATAGATTTCGCGAGCAGAAACGGGAGCGGATGTGTTGTTAACGAGCAGGCTCCAGCTTCTGTAACCCTCCTGCGCGGCAACGCGATCAAGCGCTTCGTGAAGTGGAATATCAGCATCATTTGCCAAACGCTTGGCAAGCCGCTTCAGGTGATAGATAGGGGACGATAACCGCATCGATAAACCTCCTGTGACGAGCTGTCATTGCAGTCCCTCCTTGTGCATGTGCCCGAACAGTTGGTTCGATGATTTCATCTTCCTGCATGAAAAATGCTTTCCCGAACGGAGGGGAGGCTTGGAAGCAACCAGAATCGGAGAATAACGCAAATGGTCAGTCTGCGGAACTGCTATGTAGCTTAGACAGTATGACGAGGAAATTTCAGCGTGGCGCTATCGGCTTCCAGTGATGGAGGACGGACCTGTCTTCGCAAGAATAACACCAGTAATGGCCCTGAAAGGGCTGATCATACTGGCGGCTGATTGGACGTCCGGCCAGAAAGCAGAGCAGCAGCGTACCGGCACCACCGTGGCCGACAATCGCGATGTCTCCGGAGGCCGGAGATGATTTCACTGCTTCGAAACCGTCCACGATGCGTCGTTGCACATCGATGGCCCGCTCCCAGCCGTGAATACTTGCTTCGGGTGCGGAAAAGAACTGGTCGGCTACAGTCTCGTGTTGTTCGGCGGGCAGGAAGCCAGTGGCGCTTCGGTCGATCTCGTTAAAGCGGCTGTTGGTTAATGGACCGACTCTCAAAATATCCGCAAGAATTTCAGCAGCTTCAGTTGCCTTTGCTTCCGTGCTGGACCAGATCGATGTGATCGATTGCAGTTCAGGCTGGTTGGCAAAGGAGCGCATCCGTTCAATTCCGCGCTCCGACAGGTTCCACGACGGAACAGGCTTTGCGGGATCAATCACGACTTCCGCATGCGAGATAAAGTAGATTTTCTTCATACGCCCCCAATAGCCGTATCATTGTAAACAACAGGGCGCATTTCGCGCCCTGTTGCCAACCCATTGAGTTCATATTCCGAAAGTTACAAGTCCATTCTCATCGATGGCCCGGGCCGGGTTCCATGCAATTTCCCGGGCGTGATCGTCAGGATCGGCGACATAGCCGCGAAAACCACCATGGCTCGGCGCGTCAGCCGAACGCACCAGTTTGCCACCAGCCCCAACCAACCGGTCCATCAGTGGCGCGACATCCGTTTCCAGTTCCACATTATGTGCAAGAGAAAATGCGCCGGGCTGCTGTAGGCCTTTGCGGTTCATATCGGTTTCGAGCGAAGCTTTCAGGAAGGTTCCGAGAACGAAACCGTTCATCTGATAGAAGATGATTTCTTCATTCTCGAAAACAGGCACCCAGCCGAAGCCCTGCGTGTAAAAACGACGTGAGCGTTCAAGATCGGCGATGCCAAGCGTAATGACGGAGATTTGCTGTTTCATGACCAAGACCTTTTATTCTCCAATGCACCATTGCATCGGAGTGTAAGGTCAAGGGACTCGACGCATTTGCCGAAATGAAAACAATTGCGAAGGCCAGCACCCGCTTTGCAACGGGGATCGGGCTAACCGCACCGACCTCTCCTTTTAGACCCGGAATGAATAGCACATTCCGGGACGTTTTCAAAAACATATGGGGAAGGTTTTGTGTCAGCGTACCGAACCGACGAGGAGATTGTCCGGGCCTTCGATGGTAACCCAGCGACCGGTATCGTTGGCTGCCTGACGCTTCAGATAAGTATAATCGGTCTCGTTCCAGCGCATGACTTCATCGGTCAGATTGTCGAGAACGAAATCACCGCGATCCGTGCGAACGGTGAGGACTGCATGACCTTCGCCGTCCGGCTTGCGAACGACAGTGATCAGAAGATCGGTGATCGGAATGCCGGCCTTCTGCAATTCACGCTGCTTCAGCAGGACGTAATCTTCGCAGTCACCAACGGTCGTCGGGTAAGCCCAGTATTCCTCGACGCCATAGATTTCCATGTCGGTCATCGGCTTGATGCGTTCATTGATCGAAAGATTGATCTCGACGATGCGCTGCCAGTTTGAATGGTTGAGCTGCAGTGTGCGGGTGTCGCGACTGGTGATGCCGCATTCCTTGGCTTCGCGCTTGCAGAATTCATAATGTCCAATCGGCTGCGAGGTCAGCTTGCCGGTCTGCATGAAGTCGCCGGAGGCAGCTTCCGCACCAAAGCTTGCCATCAGCAGCGAAACTGCAAAACCGGCGACTGCCATAATCTTTGTGGTCGAGCGAACAACGCAAAACATACTCAACGCCCTTTGGCTCTCGCCAGTTACTCATTTGTTAACGAAACGTTAATGTCTGAAATACTCCAGAGTCAATTCAGTTCGCCTTGGGCACGCCGGACTTCTTAATTAATGGTTAACGAGGGTGGTGCCAAAAATTGCAATTATTGATTGAATTTAGCGGCTGAGCGGAACCGATCAGGCGGTAAAAATCACTCATAATTTTGCCACGGTCCGGGCGCTTGTCTTTTGCCTCGAATAAGCCAATGTTGGTGTCGACCGGATCGTAACGATCCCTTTGCAAAGGCCAAAAGATGACAGGCGCAACGACGCGCAAGGCCACGGCAGACGACATAGATGCGCTCCTGCGCATCGAGGAGCGCTGTTTCGAGACGGACCGGATTTCTCGCCGTTCATTTCGCGCCCTCATCGCACGACCAACCGCAGAAACCATTGTTGCAACAATGGATGGCACGGTCATCGGCTATGCGATGATTCTTTTCCGCCATGGCACCGCGCTTGCGCGACTTTACTCGATAGCCGTCGACCCGGAGGCCAAGGTCAAGGGCGTCGGCTCTCTTCTGTTGCAAGCGGCGGAAACGGCAGCTTACGACCACGACCGTCCGTTGCTGCGGCTGGAAGTGCGCGAGGATAATGAACGCGGTATCGCGCTTTACAAGCGGCATGGCTACCGCCCCATTGGACGCTATCTCGATTACTACGCTGACCATTCGGATGCGTTGCGTTTCGAAAAGACGGTTCGCGGTGACATTTCACCCGTCACGGCCTTTCCCTATTACGAGCAGACGACTGATTTTACCTGCGGTGCAGCCTGCCTGATGATGGTGCTTGCCCGGCACAATCGGGAGACGCAGCTCGACCCCGTGCTGGAAGTCCGCCTTTGGCGCGATGCGACGACGATTTACATGATGTCGGGGCCGGGCGGTTGTGAGCCGTTTGGGCTTGCGGTCGCTGCGCATGAGCGCGGTCTGAAAGCATCGATCATCGTTTCCATCGAGGACATGCTTTTCCTGCAGTCGGTGCGTTCGGAGGAAAAGCGCAAGGTGATGCAACTGGCGCAGACCGATTTCCGCCAGCGTACAGAAGCCTATGCAATTCCGGTGGACTATCGCGGTTTCACGCTGCACGACATTCTCGCTGCCTTGCGCCGTGGGGCGGCAGTGATCGTGCTGATCAGCGGTTATCATATGTTCGGCAAGAAAGTGCCGCACTGGGTGCTCGCCCATGGTGAAGATGGGCGGCATATTCTCATTCATGACCCTTGGGTGGAGGAAGAGCTCGGCGAAACCATTGCCGATGCTGCAAATGTCCCTGTTCCCTTCCACATTTTCGACCGCATCGCACGGTTCGGCAGTGATGGGCTCAGGGCGGCCGTTATTCTGGAAAAAGGACGGACTGATGACGATCTGCGTCATTCTGGTAGGGCGCCTCTCGGATATCGACAATGGGGCGACGCCGCACAAGGTCATGACCACGCGTGACTATCTCGCGCATCCCGCTCTCTTCAATGGGCAGCTGCACCCGCGCATCATCAACCTGTCGCGCTCCTACGCCTATCAAAGCCGTGGCTATTACGCTTCGCTTCTGGCTGAAGCGGGGGGCATCGCATCATCCCTCTGTGGAAACGATGATCGATTTGTCGGAACGGCGACTTTATGAAAACGCTATTCCCGAACTCGAAGACATGCTGAACAAGGCGCTCGGCAAGCATCCGGACAGGGCGCCCGAAACAATCCACGTGCATTTCGGTCTTGCCGATAACCCCGAGTTTGAGCGCTTCGGACGGCTGCTCTTCGACTGGTTTCGCGCGCCGTCGCTGGAAGTCACGGTCAAGCCCGGTGAATGGGCGCGCATCCAGAAGATCGGCTTTGCGAATATCACCAAGTTTACCAAGGCGCAGAAGGAACGCTTCGAGGACGCACTTGATCGCTATACCCAGCGTGAGTGGCGCGCCGCGCGACCAAAGGTCCCGGCGCGCTATTCCTTCGCAACGCTATGCGATCCGAAAGAGCCAATGCCGCCTTCGACCGTTTCAACGCTGAAGCATTGGGCAAGAATCGCAGCCCGGCTCGGAGTGGAAGTAGAGCCGATCGGCAAGCGCGATCTGCCGCGGCTTGCCAACTATGACGCACTGTTCATCCGTGAGACGACATCGATCTCCAATCACACCTACCGTTTCGCCCGGCGGGCGCAGCAGGAAAAAACATGCCGGTGATTGATGATCCAATTTCCATGATCCGCTGCACCAACAAAGTTTATCTGCACGAATTGATGCAGGCGAACGACGTGGCGGTTCCGCCGACGGTGATGATTGCAGGTGAGGAGGATCTGGAACGCGCTGCCGACATGCTCGGCTTTCCGATGGTCATCAAGATACCGGATTCGTCATTTTCGCGCGGCGTGAAGAAGGTGAAGGATTTTGCCGAACTGAAAGCGCTCGCCACTTTATGGCTGGAGGATAGTGATCTTCTGCTGGCGCAGAAATACATGCCGACGAAGTTCGACTGGCGTGTTGGCGTTCTCGACGGAAAGCCGCTTTTCATCTGCCAGTACATGATGGCCAAGAACCATTGGCAGATCGTCAAGCACGATACGGGCGGCAAGCCTCTGGAAGGCGGGTTTCGTTCCTATGCGCTGGGCGATGCGCCGCCATCGGTTCTGGAAACCGGGCTACGCGCGGCACGCTGCATCGGCGACGGGCTCTATGGCGTCGATCTGAAGGAAACGGACGATGGCGTGGTGGTGATCGAGGTCAACGACAATCCCAATCTTGAACACGGGATCGAGGATGCCGCCGAAAAGGACGAGGTCTGGATCAAGCTGACCCGCTGGTTCACCGACCGGCTGGATCGGAAATAGGCATCTCACCCAAAAGTGGGAACCTATTTTGGGGCGAGGAAATGCCGAAAACAATTCGATGGAGCATTTCTAACGATCGAACTTAGATCGGAAATGCTCCATATCCAACAGTCGGACGAAATGTCGCCAAAATCAAAGCGGCGTAAAGCAGACCTTGGTGTGTCCCGCGCCGATGAAGCCAAGGCGGCCTGCGGCACCCTTCGACAGATCGAGGACGCGTCCCTTGATGAACGGGCCGCGATCGTTGATGCGCACGACGAGTGACTTGCCGTTTCTCTGATTGGTAACCTTGACCTTACTGCCAAGCGGCAGGGTGCGGTGTGCTGCGGTCAGGCCGGCTGGGTTCATACGTTCACCCGAAGCCGTACGGGAAGTGAGGGCGTACCACGAGGCACCGCCGCATTGCTGTGCTGAAGCCTCGATTGCGGTGGTCGCGAGAAGACCGGTTGCCGCAACGGCGAGCATAGCCATACGGGTCTTGAAAGTCATGCCAGATCCACTAGTTGTTAACGGGGTGTCCCACAGTTGTCGCTGAGAAAGACAATCGCGAACTGGAATCTAAATGTGGCGCTGGCGTGGTTTGAATGAGAACATTATGCGATAATTGAATCTATATCGCATCGGGAAAATCATCCTATACTAAACGTTGTTTATTTAATCAGATAAACATAACCAAGGAATATTAGGAAAGATTCTGTTTGGTTGCTGTCGTGCCGTTTACGATTCGTTAGGAATCTGCGGCAACCTTTGCTGCGCCTTGTTTTCGCGCATTGATTGCAAGAAGAACTGCTTACCCGGACGGAGGTTCGGTGCGATTGCGTTGCAATTTTTATTTGTAGAACAAGTTTTCATCCTGAGTGGCAAAGTTAAGGAAATAAGGCATTTCGGGGGCAAAGCTGCAATTTATGACTGTGTTTTACAATTCCTTACCGGTCTCAAAAGTTATCCACAGGGGCTGAAAGGCAGTGGGATGACATTTCTTTGACCGCTGTGAACCTGCACGAAAGCGCCAGAATCCTGTTATAAGCGTCCAGATCAGACGATGGAACGCCATGCAGGACCACCCGGAAAAAGACAGGATCGAGACCGCTTCACCAGCAATTTCGGCGGGTAAGCGGATACTCTATCTTTGCCTCGGCTTCCTGATGCTGGCGCTTGGCATCATCGGTGCTTTCCTGCCGGTCATGCCAACAACGATCTTCATCATTTTTTTGCCGCGTGGTTCTTTGCACGATCATCGCCGAAGCTTGAGGCTCGCCTGCTTGCCGATCAGCGTTTTGGTCCTCTGGTCATAAAATGGCGTGAGCGTGGAGCCATTCCGCCACGTGCAAAGCTCTATGCCTGTCTTGGTATGACGGTCGGTTATGGCCTGTTCTGGTGGGGCGCGAAACCCGGCTGGCTGCTGGCAACATCGGTAACTGTTTTCATGCTCGGCTCGGCTGTTTACGTGCTTTCGCGTCCGAGCGAATAATGGCTTCAACCACACCAGCGATCGCGATAAGAGTGGCCGAAACCACCATGGGAGCCGCCAATGTCCTTGTCTGCCGTCAATCCGCTGATTAATCGCCTTTCCGCGCCGCCCATTCCAGCGGTGCAGGCCCGGGCGCGGGGGACTATGACGGGTCGCGTGGTGCTCTGATTGATTTGTCGCAAGCTGTTCCCGGCTATCCTCCGCATCCAGACATGCTGCACTTTCTCGGCGAGGCAGCCGGATCGGTCGCCTCTGCCGGTTACGGTCCGATTGAGGGCGAAAAGGTTCTGCGCGAAGCCTATGCTGCGCATGTCGGACAACTCTATCGCGCGCAGATCGATGCCTCCAACGTCCATATTACATCCGGCTGCAATCAGGCCTTTATCGCTGCCATCATGTGTGTGGCGCAAAGCGGCGATAGGGTGCTGACCACCGATCCATTCTATTTCAACCATCGTTCATCGCTGGAAATGCTCGGCATCGATTCAGGTTCGGTGCCCTGCCATGCCCAGAATGGTTTCATCCCAAGCGCGGAAGATTTCCGGGCTGTGCTTCGTCCGGTATTGCGGCGCTGGCGCTTGTTTCCCCGAACAACCCAACCGGGGCGATTTATTCGGCGGGACTGTTATCGGAAATCTATGCTCTCTGCCGCGACAATGGAACATGGCTCATTCTGGACGAGACCTATCGCGATTTTATGGCTGATCCCAATGAACCGCCGCATCGGCTTTTTGACGAGGCGGACTGGCCGTCGCATCTGATCCAGCTTTACAGCTTCTCAAAATCGTTCTGCATTCCGGGGCACCGGCTTGGTGCGATTGTCGCGGGCCGGGCGATGGTCGAGAACGTTGCAAAAGTCATGGACAATCTGCAGATATGCGCAGGCCGCGCGCCACAGATCGCAGTTGCACGCGCCATCGAGCCGTTGACCGGCTGGCGTGACGATAATCGCGGCGAGATTGCAAGGCGTGCCTCTGCATTGCGGTCGGTCATGGCCAATATCGAAGGCTGGCATGTGGAGGCGGTTGGAGCCTACTTCGCCTTCGTCCGTCACCCATATCCTGATGCCTCATCGGTCGAGGTTGCCGAGCGCCTTGCGAAGTCACTTGGCGTCATCACCTTGCCGGGCCGGTTCTTCGGTGATGGGCAGGAAGCATTTCTGCGCTTTGCCTTCGCCAATGTCGATGTTTCGGGGATTGAAGATCTCGGTGCGCGTTTGCCGCATTTCTAAGAGCATTTCCAGCAAAAGTGCGAAGTGGTTTTGCGTCGGATAATGCATACAAACAAAGAGATAGGTCGGTTCCGCGATTCTGTGTTAACCGGAACCGCTCAAGCGCTGAAATCTTTGCCGGTTCAGGGACCGGCAGAACCCCACAAAATCACTGGCAAGCGGCTCTGATACAAACCTGTAACAATAGTGTCATATGAATGTAATATAGAGCGCGTAGAGGGCTAACGACGCCACATCGTCATATGTCTTTTACAACAGGAGCCGCAGCTCATGAACAAGATGATTTCCTCGACCGCAGCGATTGCCATCGCTGCTGTTATGTCGGTTTCCGCCGCTCAGGCGCGCGATCAGATTCAGGTTGCCGGTTCCTCGACCGTTCTGCCTTATGCAAAAATCGTCGCCGAAACGTTCGGCGAAACCTTTCCGAACTTCAAGACACCGGTTGTTGAATCGGGCGGTTCGGGCGCAGGCATCAAAGAATTCTGCAAGGGCGTCGGTGAAAACACCATCGATATCGCCAATGCATCGCGCGCCATGAAGGACTCGGAACTGAAGTCATGCATCGACGCTGGCGTCAAGGATGTTCAGGAAGTGCGCTTCGGCTATGACGGCATCGTCTTCGCGACCGACGCCAAGGGTCCGGATTGGAAGCTGAAGCCGGAAGATGTCTACAAGGCTCTCGCAGCCAAGCTCGTCGTCGACGGCAAGCTGGTCGACAATCCAAACACCAAGTGGAACGAGGTCAACCCGAACCTTCCGGACTGGGACATTGCTGCCTATATCCCGGGCGAAAAGCACGGCACCCGCGAAGTGTTTGAAGAAAAGGTTCTTGCCGACGGCTGCAAGCACTCCGGCGCTCTGGACGAAATCAAGAAGACCGGTCTTGACGACAAGGCTGCCGCTTCCGCCTGTATCGCAGTGCGCAAGGACGGCAAAGCTGTCGACATCGACGGCGATTATGCCGAAACGCTCGCCCGCATCGACTCCAACAAGACCGGCGTTGGTGTATTCGGCCTCTACTTCTTCGAAAACAACGCTGACAAGCTGAAGGTTGCGACCGTCAACGACATCACCCCTTCGGCTGAAACCGTCGCTTCGGGCGAATATCCGGTGTCGCGTCCACTGTTCTTCTACGTGAAGAAGGCTCACCTAGGCGTTATCCCGGTCTGAAGGAATATGTTGAGTTCTTCCTGAATGACCAGATGATCGGTCCTGACGGCCCGCTCGCCGAATATGGTCTGGTTCCGGCTCCGGACGCAGAACGTGAAGCACAGCGCGCCGCCTTCACCGAAGGCAAGACGCTGGCTGCGAAGTAAGTTTTAATCTGTGGAACGCGGGGATGACGAATCTCCGCGTTCTTCTCCTTTCGCGCCTTTGCACTATGACAGGCGCATCCGCGTGGAACGGTATGGGTGGAAGCTGCACCTCAAAACCGTCCGCATTCATCAGGGCAACCGGGGAAATTGAATGTCCTTCTTTCTGGTTCTCGTCAGTATCGTTGCAATCGGGCTGATCGGATTCTTCATAGGCCGCCAGCGTGCCGTTGCACTGGACAAGGCGCAGTCTGCTTCCGCAAAAGCCTCGCCGACCGAGAAAATGCATTCCCGCCCGCATTATCATGGCTGGTGGGTTTTCCTCGTTTCTGCATTGCCTGCGATTCTGTTTCTCGCTGTATGGGCCGTTGGAACGTCGGTCTATCTCGATCACAGCGCGACCGCCCGTCTGCCGGATGCTATCGAGGACGGCTCCTTCACCAATCGCAGCCTGCAGCTTGGCATGGTGCGTGGTCTGGCCAACGGGCTTGACCGGCTGACGCCTGCCGAACTGGAAAGCTTCCCGGCAAACTATCAGGATGCTCGCGCCGTTCTTGCATCCAAGGGCGTGGCGCTCGCGACTGAAGGCCGGGATTACATGGTGCCTATCGCGCTTTACCTGAAAAAGGCAACGGCGCTGACACACACCATCGGTTCAGCTGTTTCCTTGGTGATCGCCATCGCAGGCCTGATCTTCGGCCTTTCCACGATCAGCCGCCGCATGCGTGCACGCAACAATGTCGAGCGGATCGTTCTCTGGGGGCTGATCGCCGCATCCGGTATCGCCATTCTGACGACCGTCGGCATCATCTGCTCGATGCTGTTCCAGACGATCAGTTTCTTCCAGTCAGTCTCGCCGTGGGAGTTCTTCTTCGGCACTGTATGGGACCCGCGCTTTGCCGCCGCCGGCTCGGGTGGTGAGACAGGCCAGTTCGGTCTCATTCCGCTTCTGGCTGGTACACTTTACATCGCCCTTGTGGCCATGCTGTTCGCTGTTCCAGTCGGCTTGTTTTCGGCCATCTACATGGCAGAATATGCGTCGCCCCGAGTGCGCACGATCGTCAAGCCGGTCCTTGAGCTTCTGGCCGGTATTCCCAGCATCGTCTACGGTTTCTTCGCCCTTGTGACAGTCGGACCTTTCCTGCGCGATCTCTCGATTGCCATTGCAGGCGGTCAGGGCTTCATCATGGCGCAGAGCGTTCTGACCGCTGGTCTCGTCATGGGTGTGATGCTGATCCCCTTCGTGTCCTCGCTCTCCGATGACATTATCACAGCCGTGCCGCGGACATTGCGCGACGGTTCGCTTGGTCTTGGCGCAACCCGCTCCGAAACCGTCAAACGTGTTGTCCTTCCTGCCGCTTTGCCCGGAATTGTCGGCGCGCTTCTGATGACCGCATCCCGTGCCATCGGCGAAACCATGATCGTGGTTCTTGCCGCCGGTGTTGCGGCACGCATCAATATCAATCCTTTCGAAGCGATGACCACCATCACGGTGAAATCGTCAACCAGCTCACCGGCGACCTTGAGTTCAACTCGCCGCAAACGCTGGTGGCCTTTGCACTCGGCATCACGCTTTTCGTCCTGACGCTGATCATGAACATCTTTGCGCTGCATATCGTGCGCAAGTACCGGGAGCAGTACGAATAATGACCGATACGACCTTCAACGCCAGCGGCGCCACGGCACAGCCGACGCGCCGCGATATCGGACTGAAACGCCGCTACGCTGCCGAACGTCGCTTCCGCTATTACGGTATTGCTGCGATCGCCATCGGCGTGTTCTTTCTGTGCGCACTTCTCTTCTCGGTGTTTTCCAAGGGCTATACAGCCTTCTGGCAGACGACGCTTTATCTGCCGGTCAAGCTTGAAGAGAAGGTGATTGACCCGGGCAACAAGCGCGCGACCGATCCGAATGTGCTGATCACGGCCAATTATCCGCTGCTGGTGCGCAATGCATTGGCCGAAAAACTGGGTGTTGCAGCGACAGACCGTCCGGCAATGCGTGATTTGGGCCGCTTCTATTCCGACGGCGTGCGCATTCAGCTGCGCAAGCTGGTGATGGACAATCCATCGCTCATCGGCACGACGCAGACTGTTCCGGTTCTGGCCGGCGCCGATATCGATTCCGCCTTCAAGGGGCAGATCGACCTTTCCGTGCCGGAGACGAGCCGCAAGGTTTCTGACCGTCAGGTGGGCTGGATGAAGATGCTTTCGGAAGAAGGCGTCATGAAGGAGGCCTTCAATACAGGTCTCTTCACTTTCGGTGCCTCCAGCCGTCCGGAAACCTCCGGTCTTGGTGTCGCACTGGTCGGCTCTCTCTACATGATGTTGATCGTTCTCGGCCTGTCGCTGCCTATCGGCGTCGCCGCTTCAATCTATCTGGAAGAGTTCGCCAAGAAGAACCGTTTCACCGACATGATCGAGGTGAACATCAACAATCTGGCAGCGGTTCCGTCCATCGTGTTCGGTCTGCTCGGGCTTGCTGTCTTCATCAATTTCTTCGGCCTGCCGCGTTCCGCGTCACTGGTCGGTGGTCTGGTGCTGACGCTGATGACGCTTCCCACCATCATTATCGCGACCCGCGCCGCCCTTCGCGCGGTGCCGCCGTCGATCCGCGCTGCGGCCCTCGGTCTTGGTGCATCGAAAACACAGATGGTGTTCCACCACGTCCTGCCGCTTGCCGCACCCGGCATCCTGACGGGAACGATCATCGGCCTTGCCCATGCGCTTGGTGAAACCGCGCCGCTTCTTCTCATCGGCATGGTGGCTTTCGTCGCCGACGTGCCGTCCACGCCAATGGATCCAGCGACGGCATTGCCTGTACAAATCTACATGTGGGCGAATGAAGCAGAACGCGCCTTTGTGGAACGCACGTCAGGCGCTATCATCGTCCTGCTTCTGTTCCTTGCCGTGATGAATATTGCAGCAATCATTCTGCGCCGCCGCTTCGAGCGCCGCTGGTAAACGGGAGTCGAAAGCTATGAACCTGATGACTGAACGATCTCTCGAGAAAGCCGTAGGAGAAAAGATGAACGCCAACGCCAATTCCATAAAGATGCGCGGCGACAAGGTTTTGCGTATTTTATGGTGAGAAGCAGGCGCTGTTCGACGTCGATCTGGAAATCCGGGAAAAGATGGTCACGGCGCTGATCGGCCCTTCGGGTTGCGGCAAGTCTACCTTCCTGCGTTCGCTTAACCGCATGAACGATACGATCGAAGGCTGCAAGGTCGGTGGCAAGATCACGCTCGACAATGAAGACATCTACGATCCGAAGATCGATGTCGTCGAACTGCGCGCCCGCGTCGGCATGGTGTTCCAGAAGCCGAATCCGTTTCCGAAGTCGATTTATGAAAATGTCGCCTACGGCCCACGTATTCACGGTCTCGCCCGCACCAAGGCCGATCTTGAAGAAATCGTCGTGACGAGCTTGCAGAAGGCGAGCTTGTTCGAGGAAGTGAAGGATCGTCTGCACGATGCGGGCACCGGTCTTTCGGGTGGCCAGCAGCAACGTCTTTGCATCGCACGCGCGATTGCGGTGAGCCCGGAAGTCATTCTCATGGACGAACCGTGCTCGGCGCTCGACCCGATTGCGACCGCGAAGGTGGAAGAGCTGATCGATGAACTGCGCCAGAACTATACGATCGTGATCGTCACGCACTCCATGCAGCAGGCCGCGCGTGTTTCGCAGCGCACCGCCATGTTCCACCTCGGCAATCTGGTCGAAGTGGGTGACACGGAAACCATGTTCACCGCGCCGACCGAAAAGCGCACGCAGGACTACATTACCGGACGCTTCGGCTGATCCGCAACTGCGCTTCAACAGATAGACAGTGCGGCTTCCCGCAATTTATATTACGAGGTCTACTATGCCGTCTCAGCATACCGTTCGCTCCTACGACGAGGAATTGAAGTTTCTCTCCCATAAGATCGCCGAAATGGGCGGACATGCGGAACGTATGGTCGAGCAGTCGGTCGCCGCTATCGTCAATGCGGACAATGCGCTCGCACAGCGCGTCATCTCCGACGATCTCATTCTCGATGCCAGCGAGCGCGAGATTGACGACAAGGCTGTGATGATTATCGCCAAGCGTCAGCCCATGGCTGTGGACCTGCGCGAAATCATTGGCTCGATCCGCATCTCTGCCGATCTGGAACGCGTGGGCGATCTGGGCAAGAACATTGCCAAGCGCGTTGCCGCCGTTTCGGAATCGCGCCAGCCGGTAAAGCTTTATCGTGGGCTCGAAACACTCGCTGAGCTGGCGCTGACCCAGCTCAAGGATGTTCTCGACGCCTATGCGTCGCGCTCGGTGCAGCAGATCAATGTCGTTCGCGACCGCGACGACGAGATTGATGCCATGTACACGTCACTGTTCCGCGAGCTGTTGACCTACATGATGGAAGACCCGCGCAATATTTCCGCCTGCACGCATCTTCTGTTCTGCGCAAAGAATATCGAGCGTATCGGCGATCACGCGACCAATATTGCGGAGACCGTCTACTACATCGTGACCGGCCTGCAAATGCCGGCCGAACGACCCAAGGAAGACCTGAGCCACGGTATTGTCGTGGATGAGGCGCGTAAACCCTGAACTGCAGCCGACCGGACCACACGGTCCGGCGGTTGAGAATGAGTGAATAGCGCGGCGGCACGCGGTCGATTGGGGGATTGTATCTACCGCCCGCCGAATTTGGATAGGGAAATACTGGATGTCACAGGCACCCAAAATCGCTGTGGTAGAAGACGAAGAGGCGCTGAGCGTTCTTCTTCGCTATAATCTTGAGGCAGAGGGCTACCGGTCGATACAATGCTGCGCGGCGACGAAGCCGAGATCGCCTTGCGCGAGAACGTACCGGATCTGCTCATTCTGGACTGGATGTTGCCGGGCGTATCGGGCATCGAGCTCTGCCGTCGCCTGCGCCAATGGCCGGAAACCGAACGCCTGCCCATCATCATGCTGACGGCACGTGGCGAGGAAAGCGAACGTGTTCGGGGCCTGAGCGTCGGCGCGGACGACTATGTCGTGAAGCCATTTTCGACGCCGGAATTGCTAGCGCGCGTCAAGGCGATGTTGCGCCGGTCGAATCCGAGCATTCTTTCGCATGTGCTGAAAGTGGGCGACCCGGTTCTCGACCGTCAACAGCATCGTGTCTATCGCAAGGAAAAGGAAGTTCGTCTCGGACCAACGGAATTCCGCCTGCTCGAATATTTCATGATGTCGCCCGGTCGTGTCTTCTCACGTAGCCAGCTTCTGGATGGCGTTTGGGGACCGGACATCTATGTCGACGACCGCACGGTGGACGTCCATGTCGGACGGCTGCGCAAGGCGATCAATGTCGGTCGTGCGCTCGATCCGATCCGTACCGTTCGGGGTGCGGGTTATTCTTTCGGGTGACCGCTGCGGTCATTTCGGCGTCAGGAACTGAACTTGTCCGACCCGCCACGGTATCCGTGGCGGGTCGTTTTGTTTAAGACCCCGCTTTGCAAGGTGCGGATCGTGCTCGCCCGATTCGCATTGCAACAACCCGAAACGGGTCTCAAAAGCACAATCTCACGCGATGTTACAAATCTGTTGTCAAAGTTGACAAAGAGCAATGGAACCGGCCCCGAAGCAGAAATTCTACAGAAGATTTGAAACGCCACAAATGTGTATGCAAAAAGTACAAGAAAAAAGTGAATTAAGGCAGCGATATGGCGTGTATTGCGAGACTTTGAATCTCGTGAAATCAATATCTTACCTGAATTGCTAATTCTCGTTAAGGAATTATTAATATATTTAAAGGGCTTGTAGGCACATTCGCAATCTCGATTCGGAATTGTTTTAGGACTTTTCAGCGGTCTCCAGCATTGTTGGGATTTGACCTGTTGCCTTTTTTGGCTAAAAAAATTCCAAAACCTTGAATTCGATTGAGCGACTGTAGGACGTGAGATTTTGATCTTCGTCCTCTTTGACTTGCACCGCAGTCAGACGTTCGCGCGCATCATTCCAGATGTGTTCGCCTGAATGGATGACTGGATCAGTTAAGGGTCCTAATATGAGACTGAGCCATTGACGCGCGCCGCGAAGTGGAAATTGCCCGCTCTTATCGGGCTGGTGATTGCGCCTTTCGTGGTGACCGGTTGCACGACAACCGGAACCTCGGGAAAAGCCAATTCGGAAAAGACGGCGGCAAGCCACGTCAAATCCGTCAATGGCGTGAAGACCTACACCTACACCGCACGGGACAAGAATTGCCTTGAACGTGCGATGTTCTTCGAATCCAATCGTTCGAGTTCCGACGGTCTTCTGGCTGTTGGTACGGTGGTCATGAACCGTCTCGCGTCGGGACGTTATCCGGATACGATTTGCGGTGTCGTCGGTCAGAAGAACCAGTTTGCGCCCGGTGTGCTTACCCGCCAGATGAATTCCAAGGCGCTGCCTGATGTTCAGGCCGCCGCCGACGCGGTTCTGAAGGGTGAGCGTCATCCGAAGCTCAAGAACGCCATGTTCTTCCACACGGCGGGTCTGAAGTTCCTTTACAACAATATGCATTACGTGCTCGTAGCCGGTGGAAATTCCTTCTACGAGAAGCGCAATCGCGACGGTTCGCTGCAAAATCCGGTTCCGCAGGAGCCATACAATCTGGCTATGGCCTATTCGCCGCAATCACCTTCCGTTCCACAGGATCCGTCTTATGATGTGACCCTGCCACAAACCGGCCCAGTTCCGGGAACGGAACCGACCGTTCAGGTGGCACTCGCGGAAGCGGTAAAGGCTCAAAGTGTGGACCAGAACACTGGTGCCGGTCCGCAGGCCCGTGGCGAACGACTGGCACGCCATCGCGGTGTGGCTGCACCTCAGCAGGAACAGCATATGCAGGTGGCCTCCTACCAGCCGCAATTCGATACGACAGCCCCGCAGCCGACATCGCTTGGCTATGCTCCGGCAAGCCAGAAGCAGGCTGACGCCATTGGCGCGCTACTTCTGTCCCGGGACCGTCCAGAAGCACCGCTATAAGAGGCGATTTTACAATCAGATAATCTGCAACGCCGGTCTAGTTCTACCTGACCGGCGTTTTGATTTTCTGGCTGATTGTCGTCGCTTTTCGGCGAAAGTTTCAGCGATAGATCGGGCGATAGATCACCATCGGAGTGTCGTAGAAATCAACCTGATTCTGCCGGGCACGCCGGTCAGCTCTGCGATCGAGATCCAGTCGCATGAGACAGTTGGCGAAAGCGTCAGTCTTGGCCTTGAAGCCATAGCTGCGGCAGGTCTGTTCGTCGGCCGCACGACGCTGTTCAGGTGTCATGGTCACGCAGCCCGCCAGAAGGCCGCTAACGCCCAGAAAGATAAGCACTTTCTTATTCATTACTGTCTGCTTTCTCCTGCAACTGACCGCAGAATTACTATACTGCAAAGGCAGGAAAAAAAAGGTGGTGAAATTATGCCGTCTGATAAACTGTCGGTGATTCCATATCCAAAAAGGTCTTCCACCCATGGCTCATGAACAGCTGAACCCAGTCATCGATCCGGTGAAACTCGAACGTCTCGCGGAAGTCGCCGTTCGCGTTGGTCTGCAATTGCGCGAGGGGCAGGATCTCGTCATTACCGCACCGGTCGTGGCCTTGCCGCTGGTTCGCCTTATCGCCAAGCATGCTTACAAGGCTGGGGCCGGACTGGTAACGCCATTCTTCGCGGATGACGAAATGGCACTTGCGCGTTACGAGAACGCATCCGACGCAAGTTTCGATCGTGCGGCGAGCTGGCTCTATGAGGGAATGGCGAAGGCCTATTCGGATGGCGCTGCCCGTTTGGCTATTGCTGCCGACAATCCGATGCTCCTCTCCAGCCGGGATCCGGCCAAGGTTTCACGCGCCAACCGGGCCAACTCGAAGGCTTATCAGCCGGCTCTCGAAAAGATTGCCGGTTTCGACATCAACTGGAACATTGTCTCCTATCCCAATCCGGCATGGGCGAAGCTTATGTTTCCGAACGAACCGGCGGACATCGCGACCCGCAAGCTAGCCGATGCGATCTTCGCGGCTTCGCGTGTCGATGTCGACGATCCGGTCGGCGCATGGGCGGCACACAATGCAGCGCTTCGCACCCGCACCCGCTTCCTGAACGGCAAGGCTTATAGCGCCCTGCATTTCAAAGGTCCGAACACCGATCTGACGGTCGGACTTGCCGACGGTCATGAATGGCACGGCGGGGCGTCTACGGCGAAGAATGGGATTACCTGCAATCCGAACATTCCGACGGAAGAAGTGTTCACCACACCTCATGCACTACGGGTCGAGGGCTATGTGACGAGCACCAAGCCTCTGTCGCATCAGGGCACATTGATCGAGGATATCGCGGTTCGCTTTGAAGGTGGACGAATTGTCGAGGCGAAGGCAAGCCGTGGTGAAGAAGTGCTCAACAAGGTGCTGGATACGGATGAAGGTGCCCGTCATCTGGGTGAGGTGGCACTGGTGCCGCATTCCTCGCCGATCTCGCAGAGTGGGCTTTTGTTCTACAACACGTTGTTCGATGAAAATGCCGCAAGCCACATCGCGCTTGGCCAGTGCTATTCCAAGTGCTTTATCGACGGCGCAAAACTGACGCCGGAACAGATCAAGGCGCAGGGTGGCAATTCGAGTCTCATCCATATCGACTGGATGATTGGCTCCGGCCAGATCGACGTCGATGGCATCAATACGGATGGAACCCGAGAGCCAGTGATGCGCAGCGGCGAATGGGCCAACTGATTATCACGAATAGAAAAGGCCGGGAGTTCCCGGCCTTTTCATTGCATCTGTGAGGTCAGTTCTTTTCCTGAACGTGGGCCTCAAGGAACCACAATGCCTTGTCGAGACCACGGGAAGCGGCGGTAAAAATATCCGCCGTATCGTCGTCACCTGCATCATCTGCATCCTTGATCGACTTGCGTACAAGATTGGCAACGTCGCCATAACGCTCGATCAGTGCAAGCAGATGGTCGTGAACGGCATAGATGTCGGTCGGATAAGGCTTGAGCTTGCTTTCCTTGGCCACGACCTGCGTGGTGCCATAGGCCGTTCCGCCGATCTGCACGGCACGCTCCGCAATCGTGTCGACATGTTCATCGAGATCGGCGCGGAAGCCATCGAGCATTTCATGAACTGCGATGAACTGCGGTCCCTTGAGGTTCCAGTGTGCCTGCTTGGTGATGAGGGCAAGATCGATTGTCGCGGCTAGATTTTCGTTGAGCAGCGCGATCATTGTCGTCTTCGTATTGGAAGGAAGATCGTTGCGGGTTGCATGCATCGACTTCTTGGACATTTTATCCTCATATCCTGTTGTTCAATCCGGCTTGGAGCGGCTGGGAGATGTCGCTCATCGTCACGGGTGGGTGTTCCAAACGCAAACGAACCCGCCAGATCATTGTAAGGCTCGATTGCCGGATGGGCCTTGTCGCCGTCAGGACAAAGCAAAAACGTTGCCGCACCCGGTTTTCAAACGCATATCGCCAAGTTTTGTTCCGCGAGAAGGGCTTAAAAACGAAACTGATCCAGCCTTTGGACAAGACTTGACTTGTCGCGAGCTAAAATCTGATTTACCCGGTTGCGCATGAAGATACTTGCGCTTGATACTGCCGCTTCGTGGTGTTCCGTTGCCGTCTACAATGCCGACGGCGGGTCGTGCTTGCCGATGTGAGCGAAAACATCGGCAAAGGGACATGCGGAAGTATTGATGGACTATATCGAACGTGCTGTGACTGAGGCGAAACTGTCGCTCCGCGATATGGATCGGATAGCGGTCAATATCGGACCGGGATCGTTTACCGGAGTTCGTATCGGTGTCTCGGCAGCACGTGGCTTTGCATTGGCGCTCGACGTTCCTGCTATCGGCATAACGGCGTTCGAAGCGTTGGCTGCGGAAACACAGATACTGTCCCCGGAAAAGCCAATTCTGGTTTTCCTCGACGCGCATCGTGGCGAGATTTATGCGCAATCATTCGATGCAAAAGGGTTGCCGGACGCGAAGCCGCTGGTTCTGTCGCGAGAGGAAGCGGAGGCTCTTGCTGTTTCTCAAGCGGAAAATACTGTTCTTGCAGGTTCTGCAGCCGCTGCGATCAATGACGTGCTTGGTGGCCGTTTCGAGTTGGGCCCAATAGAGCCAACCGCTAAAATCGGCATCTATGCGCGTCTGGCAAGCTTGCGCCAGCCGGGCGATGCGCCGAAGCCGCTTTACATGCGTGGACCTGATGCGAAGCCGCAGGTCGGGTTTGCGCTGCCGCGCAAGGCTACCGGAGAATAGCCGATGATGGGCTTGCCGTTTGGGCGTTTCGGTCGCAGACAAATCTCGGTGGAGCCGCTTGGCGCACAGGACAGTCATGCGATTCAGCGTATTCATGCAGTCGCTTTCCATCACGGCTGGAGTTCCGACGATTTCAGATCGCTGATCGCACAGGATACGGTTTTCGGTTTTGTTGCCCGTGCGGAAGGCAGACCGAACGATGCCTGTGGTTTCGTGCTGGCTCGTCTGGTGGCAGGTGAGGCGGAAATCCTGACGATCGCCGTCGCGCGTGATGTGCAACGCGCGGGGCGTCGGGCGCGCGCTGATGGATGCCGTGTTGCGCCATCTCTATCAGGAGCGCGCCGAAACGCTTTTTCTGGAAGTGGATGAGGCCAATGTTGCCGCCCGGGCGCTTTATCGCCGTCTCGGCTTCCAAAAGGTTGGCGACAGACCCGCTTATTATGAAACCGCCAATGGGCGTTCGGCTGCGCTGATATTGCGCCGCGACCTGAGCCGTACTCCGGCAGGGCCACGATGATCGGAGCAATCCGCATCTTTCTCGTCGTCGCGGCAATGGTCGCATTGAGCCTGTCGCTTATTCCAGTTCAGTATCTGTTGCTTAAGCTGAAGAACAACTGGAAGCGGCGTCTGCCGACCCTTTTTCATCGTATTGCTGCACGCCTGTTCGGTTTTCGCATCAAGACCGTCGGCCAGATACACGAGGGCCGACCTTTGTTACTCGTCGCCAACCACTTCGTGGAGCGATATTATTGTTCTGTCGACGGTCGGTCAGGTCTCCTTCATCGCCAAGTCGGAAGTCAGGAAGTGGCCTGTTTTCGGTATGTTCGCCGTTTTGCAGCGCACCGTTTTCGTGGAGCGGGAACGGCGGGGCAAAACGGGTGAACAGACATCCGAAATCGCAAGGCGTCTGGTAACCGACGACGCTATGGTGCTGTTTGCGGAAGGCACGACCTCGGATGGTAATCGCGTTCTGCCGTTCAAGACCGCGCTTTTGGTGCCGCGCATGCCGCGATCAAGGAAGCCAATGTACCTGAAGTCGTGGTTCAGCCGGTTGCCATTGCCTATACGGGCGTGCATGGCATGGCCATGGGCCGTTATTTCCGCCCGATCGCATCATGGCCGGGCGACGTCGAGCTGATGCCGCACCTGAAAGGTATCTTGCGTGAAGGCGCTATCGACGTTGAAGTGCGTTTTGGCGAGCCGGTCGTCGTAACGGCCAAGACAGACCGCAAGGCGCTGGCTCGCACAATGGAAAACCGTGTGCGCTCGCTCTTGCAAAGTGCGTTGCTGGGGCGCGAGATTCCCGAAGAGTAACAACTGCTCCATCGGGTGTTCAGCCAAGTGTTCAGATTGTCACCTTTCAAAATGGTGACAAAAGCTGTAGATAGCCGCGCATGAGCGACAACATCACCGATCTCGAACCCACGGCAGAGCGTCCCAATGTGCGTAAGGTTTTCGTAAAAACCTATGGCTGCCAGATGAACGTCTACGATAGCCAGCGCATGGCCGACAGCCTTGCAGCGGAAGGCTATGTTGCGACCGATACGCCGGACGATGCCGATCTGGTTCTGCTCAATACGTGCCACATTCGCGAAAAAGCGTCGGAAAAGCTCTATTCCGCGCTTGGCCGTCTGCGCAAGATGAAGGATGCGCGTGAAGCGAATGGCAAGGAACTGACCATCGGTGTTGCGGGCTGCGTGGCGCAGGCCGAAGGGCAGGAAATCCTGCGCCGGGCGCCGAATGTCGATCTCGTCATCGGTCCGCAGACCTATCATCGCCTGCCCAATGCGCTTGCGCGGGTCCGCAGCGGCGAAAAGGTGGTTGAGACCGAATACGCTCTCGAAGATAAATTCGAACACCTGCCGTCGCCCAAGCGCGAGGAAACCCGCAAGCGCGGTGTTTCTGCCTTCCTCACTGTGCAGGAAGGCTGCGACAAGTTCTGTACCTTCTGCGTGGTTCCCTATACACGCGGCTCGGAAGTTTCGCGCAGCGTGAAGCAGATCGTGACAGAGGCCGAGCGCCTTGCCGACAGCGGCGTGCGTGAACTCACTTTGCTTGGCCAGAACGTCAATGCCCGGCACGGCGCTGGTGACGATGGTCGCAAATGGGGCTTGGGCGAACTCCTGTTTCGCCTCGGCGCGCATTCCGGGCATTGCCCGGCTTCGTTATACGACCAGCCATCCGCGCGACATGGACGACAGCCTGATTGCCGCCCACCGTGATCTGCGCCAGCTGATGCCCTATCTGCATCTGCCGGTACAATCCGGTTCTGACCGCATTCTCAAGGCGATGAACCGTCGTCACAAAGCGGATGAATATGTGCGTCTGATCGAACGCATCCGCGAAGTGAGGCCGGATCTGGCGCTGTCGGGTGATTTTATCGTCGGCTTCCCCGGTGAAACCGATCAGGACTTCGAAGACACGATGCGGCTGGTGCGCGCAGTCAATTACGCGCAGGCCTATTCGTTCAAATATTCGCCTCGCCCCGGCACGCCGGGTGCCGATCTCGACGATCACGTAGAGGAAGCGGTCAAGGATGAGCGTCTTCAGCGCCTTCAGGCTCTCCTGTCCGAACAGCAATATGCATTTCAGGATTCCATGATCGGTCGCGAGATGGATGTGCTGCTTGAAAAGCCGGGTCGTGTCGCAGGCCAGATGGTGGGCCGTTCGCCATGGCTCCTGCCTGTCATCATCGATGACAGCAATGACCGGGTCGGCGACATCATTCATGTGAAAATCACATCCACAGGGACCAATAGCCTTATTGCGCAAAAAACTGGCCTGAAGGCATGATGATGTCGAGGCAGAAAATTTCGGCGTATTGAGTCGCTTGCCGGTAATCCTGTCGAGACTTCGATTGCAATGCGTGAACGGTTTGCGTTCACGCATAATCTGGTCTGAAAAGTCGCAACTTTTCAGGATTGTGCTTTAAGGAGATACGGTTGAGCGCTACGGAAAAGCTGAAGTCTGCCAAGCCAACCAATCAAACGCAAAAAGCCCGACGACCGGGGCCTCGGATATGGCCCACATCGTGCTCACTTTCGACAATAACCGTCTTGCCATCGCGCTTTACGGTCAGTTCGATGAGAATCTGGCCCGTATCGAACAGAAGCTTGGCGTGGATGTCCGCTCCAAGGGAAACCAGCTTTCGATCCGGGGAGCCGACCGCAACCGAGCAGGCGCGGCGTGCACTCGATCATCTTTATGAATCGCTGCAGAAAGGTCATGAGCTGACGACGTCGGATGTCGACGGCGCCTTGCGCATGGCAATCGCTGCGGACGACCAGCTGACGCTGCCGACCATGGAAAACAAGGGCAAGCTCTCTGCTGCCCAGATTTCCACGCGCAAAAAGACCATCTTTGCCCGCACGCCGACGCAGGATGCCTATATGCGTGCGCTCGACCGGTCGGAGCTGGTGTTCGGCGTCGGCCCCGCAGGTACCGGCAAGACCTATCTTGCCGTCGCCCATGCGGCGATGCTGCTGGAACGCGGTCTGGTGGAGCGCATCATCCTGTCACGTCCGGCTGTCGAGGCCGGCGAACGACTGGGCTTCCTGCCGGGCGATATGAAGGAAAAGGTCGATCCCTATTTGCGCCCGCTTTACGATGCGCTTTACGACATGATGCCTGCCGAAAAGGTTGAGCGTGCCATTACGGCAGGTGTGATCGAAATCGCGCCGCTGGCCTTCATGCGCGGGCGCACGCTGGCACATTCTGCGGTCATTCTCGATGAAGCGCAGAACACGACGTCCATGCAGATGAAGATGTTCCTGACTCGCTTGGGCGAGGGGTCGCGCATGATGGTCAATGGTGATCCGAGTCAGATCGATCTTCCGCCGGGCCAGAAATCAGGTCTCGTTGAAGCGCTTCGCGTGCTGGACGATGTCGAAGGCGTCATCAAGGTGCGCTTTACGGAGAAAGACGTTGTTCGTCATCCGCTGGTGGCGGCAATCGTCGGAGCTTACGACCGCGACGGCAAACAGCACGCGCGTTCGGAATGATCTTGCAATTGCCTATTGGAATCACGATTTAAGAAAAGCTGTCTGCCTTTTCGAGCGTGTCCCCAAAAGTGGGAACCGCTCTTGGCAGACAGCTTTCTTTGTAACTGAAAGGATGATGCGGCTAGCCAGCACGGAGAGCCGCCGCAGAACGTGTCAAATAACGCGATCCATATCGATATCATGGTTGAAGCTGGCAACTGGCCGGATGAAACCGTCCTTGAAGGGCTCGTCAGAAAGTCGGTCGAGGCCGCCCGGGCCAATCTTGGCCTGAAAAGCGCGGCAAGTGAGCTCAGTGTTGTCTTCACCGACGATGCCTCGATCCAGAGCCTGAATGCGGAATGGCGCGGCAAGGACAAGCCGACCAATGTGCTGTCGTTTCCGGCGTTTCCGGTCAAGACCGGGGCGCAGCCGGGCCCGATGCTGGGCGACATCATCATCGCGCGCGAAACTGTCGAGCGTGAGGCCCGTGAAGAGGGCAAGCCGCTCGAAAACCATCTCGCTCACCTCGTCGTGCATGGCTTTTGCACCTTTTGGGTTACGATCACGAAACCGATGCGGAAGCGGAGGTTATGGAGGGGCGCGAGCGTGAAATCCTTCATGCTCTTGCCATCCCCGACCCTTATGCTGTATCCGAATAAGACCTTAACAACGATTGACCATGGCTGATCAAACATCGCACCCCCGTCCGCTGGCGAAAATCGCAGCGAGACTCAAGACGCCGAAGGGCAAAGTACGCAACGGCCCGTAGTGGCCGAGAAGCGTTCCCTCTTGTCTAATATTTTCCCATTCATGCGCTCGCGCCAATCATCTTCCCTGCGCGAAGATCTGGCCGATGCCCTTTCCAGCACGGCAAGCGAACAGGATTCAGCATTCTCGCCTGAAGAAAAGGCGATGCTGCATAACATCCTTCGCCTGCGCGAGATTCGCGTCGAAGACGTGATGATCCCGCGCGCCGATGTCGAGGCAGTGGAAATTTCCACACCGCTCTGGGAAGTGCTGGAGCTTTTCGAAAAATCCGGCCATTCGCGTATGCCGGTCTATGCCGAGACGCTGGACGATCCGCGCGGCATGATCCATATCCGTGATGTTCTCAATTACATTACCAAGCAGGCCCGCCAGAAGACCACGCGCCGTAGCAGCGCGCGCAGCAAGGCGACGGCCGAAGACAAGGCCGCCAAATTCGACATGGGCCGGATCGATCTCACCAAGACGATCGGTGAACTCAATCTAATGCGCAAGGTTCTGTTTGTGCCGCCATCCATGATGGCAAGCGGATTGATGGCGCGCATGCAGGCGACCCATATCCAGATGGCGCTGGTCATTGATGAATATGGTGGTACCGACGGTCTGGTTTCACTGGAAGACATTGTCGAAATGGTTGTCGGTGATATCGAAGACGAGCATGACGACGAAGAAATCATGATCGCCGAAGAAGCCGATGGCGTGTTCGTTGTCGATGCGCGCGCCGATCTGGAAGAGCTCGCCGCGAAAATCGGCCCATCCTTCGAAGTCGGCGAACATGGCGAGGATGTCGACACAGTCGGCGGCCTCATCTTTTCGGTCCCTGGGGCGTATTCCGGTTCGCGGTGAAGTGGTGCAGGCTATTCCGGGCTATGAATTCCATGTGTTGGAAGTCGATCCGCGCCGGGTGAAGAAAGTGCGTATTGTGCCGCTTTCCGCGGCTGATCGCCGTCGCCAGCAGCGTGCTGTCGTATCCGCCAAGCCGGGTGACCAGCCTATAGAGGCTGAAACCATAACCGACGCTCCCAAAGAGGCCTGATGATCGAAAGGCTGGCGGGGAAAATCATTCTTTCGAGCGGCTGGCGTCGAGCGTTGGCCGCTTTCCTGAGCGGTGCCTTCGCCACGCTGACCCAGCCACCCTTCGATGGTTTTGTGGCGGGTTTCGTTTCTTTCCCCATTTTGGTCTGGTTGATTGACGGGGCCATTGCGAAAGCGAATGCCGGACCGGTTCGCCGTCTGTTGCCAACGGCCATGGTTGGCTGGTGGTTCGGGTTTGGCTATTTCGTTTCCGGACTGTGGTGGATCGGCACGGCGCTGCTGGTTGATGCGGACCAGTTTGCACGGGCCTTGCCGCTGGCGGTTCTAGGCCTGCCTGCATTTCTGGCTCTATTCTATGCGTTTGCAGCCATGGTTGCGCGCATCTTCTGGTCGGACGGCTTGGGGCGTATCTTCGCGCTAGCGTTTGGTTTTGCGCTGGCGGAATGGCTGCGTCTTTTCCTGTTCACCGGTTTTCCGTGGAATGCGATCGGCTATGCCATCATGCCGACGCCGCTGCTGATGCAATCGGTTGCCGTGCTCGGTCTGATCGGGATGAGCGCATTGGCCGTCTTTTGTCTTTGCCGCACCGGCTCTGCTGATTGGTGGGCGGTTTGCCAAGACAGGCATTGTTCTCGCCCTGTTGCTGGTAGCAGTGCATGTCGGGTTCGGTGCCCGGACGCTTTCAAAAGCGCCGGCAATCGGTGAAGAAAAAGGAACGCTCGCGGTTCGCATCGTACAGCCGTCTATCGCCCGGGCCATGAAGTGGGATAATGCGGAGCGCCGGTCTATCTTCGACAAGCTGGTGTCGCTGACGGGCGAAGTGCCAGCGGAAGGCAAGCCGAAACCCGATGTGGTCATTTGGCCGGAAACGGCTGTTCCCTATATTCTCACCTCGACGCCCGAGGCTCTGTCCCGCATCGGCGAGGTTCTACAGGACGGGCAGATGCTGCTCACCGGTGCCGTTCGTGAAGAGAAGGCATCAGGGGCGGTGAACCGCGCTATTATAATTCAATTTATACGATTGATGATCGTGGAGTGATTGTTGATGCCGCCGATAAGGTGCACCTCGTCCCCTTTGGCGAATATCTGCCTTATGAGAGTTTTTTGCGCAGGCTTGGACTTCAGGAAGTGGTGGAAATGCCGGGCGGGTTTACCGCCGGTGCGTCGCGTCGGGCGCTGAACGTCAAAGACGGCCAGACCTTTCTGCCGCTGATCTGTTACGAAGCCATTTTTCCGGATGAGCTTGGATATACGGGCCAAAGAGCCAGCGCCGTCATCAATGTAACAAACGACGCATGGTATGGCGATACGCCGGGTCCGTACCAGCATTTTCGCCGGGCACAGGTTCGCGCGGTGGAACAAGGGCTCCCCTCATTCGTGCAGCTAACAATGGTCTTTCAGCTGTCGTTGATGCTTATGGTCGAATCACCGACGGACTTGCACATGACGCCGTCGGGGTCGTTGACGCTTACCTACCGTCATCTCGTGCACCATTTTGGGGCACGCCACATGGCTCACGACAATCTCTGGTAGCGCTGTTAACCTTACTCGTGTTGAGCATGGCTTTCCGACTGCCAATCGGCAGGCGTTTTCATTGACAGACTAATATTGTTACGATGTTATGGCGCGGCGGCGACGGTTTTGCGGAAAATCGTCAGACTACCTCCCAAAACTTATTGTTATCGCTGTTCGGATGAACAGAGCATGAATGGAAGCTCGCAGCTGCGAGGAGTGACAGTTGTATGATTGAGAATAAAAAGAAGCCCAACCCAATTGACGTGCATGTCGGCAGCCGCATCCGTCTTCGTCGTAACATGCTGGGCCTCAGTCAGGAAAAGCTTGGCGAAAGCCTTGGAATTACGTTTCAGCAGATCCAGAAATACGAGAAAGGCACCAACCGCGTCGGTGCAAGCCGCCTTCAGGCAATCTCGGCAATTCTCAATGTCCCGGTTTCCTTCTTTTTTTGAAGACGCACCGGGTTCCTCGAACCGGGCCGGTTTTGCAGAAGACAATGAAGCAACCTATGTGGTCGATTTCCTGAATTCCAACGAAGGTGTTCAGCTGACCCGCGCCTTCACGAAAATTTCAGATCCGAAAGTGCGCCGCAAGATCATCGATCTCGTAAAGTCGCTCGCTGCGGACGCTGACTGATTTCAGAATTCGAAAAGTGCAGTAAGCGCGGGACATAGACATGTCCCGCCGGTTTTTGCGATTTACAGTGCCTGAACAGGCAGAAAATGCCATCCGGAATGAATTTTCCTGCTGATGCGCTGTCGCAACAAGAATATGCATTGACGGTTTAATCCCAACTTCGCTAACACATTACCGTGCCCGGAACGCTGAAAGCCTGTTCCGGGCGCTACTGTGTTTCCATGGCGGAGATATTCTCCGTTGGATTTTCAAGAGGGGTTACCCGTGTCGCGCAGTTCTTATCTCTTCACTAGCGAATCTGTGTCCGAAGGACATCCGGACAAGGTTTGCGACCGCATCTCCGATGAAATCGTGGACATGATCTATAAGGAAGCGCGTCGCACCGGCGTTGATCCCCCGGTCTGTCCGTGTTGCCTGCGAAACGCTTGCCACCACCAATCGTGTGGTCATTGCCGGCGAAGTGCGCGTGCCGGATACGTTCCTGAAGAAGAATAAGGACGGCACTGTCGCCCATGATGCTGCAGGGCATCCGCTGATCAATCCTTCGCGTTTCCGCTCGGCAGCCCGCAAGGCAATCCGGGAAATCGGTTACGAGCAGAACGGTTTCAACTGGAAGTCGGTGAAGATCGACGTGCTTCTGCATCCGCAGTCCGCCGATATCGCGCAAGGCGTGGACAACGCCGCCGATCGTCAGGGCGAAGAAGGTGCAGGCGATCAGGGCATCATGTTCGGTTATGCTTGCCGCGAAACCCCCGACCTCATGCCGGCCCCGATCTATTATTCGCACAAGATTCTCGAAAAGCTCTCCGAAGCTCGTCACAAGGGTGAAGGCGACGCAGGCAAACTCGGCCCCGACGCCAAGAGCGGTCACAGTGCGATATGAGAACGGCAAGGCCGCTGAGGTCACGCAGATCGTTCTGTCCACGCAGCATCTGGATGCAAGCTGGGATTCGAAAAGGTTCGTTCGGTTGTCGAACCCTATATCCGTGATGCGCTCGGCGAGCTTCCGATCGCAGCCACTTGCAACTGGTACATCAATCCGACCGGCAAGTTCGTCATCGGCGGACCGGACGGCGATGCTGGTCTGACTGGCCGCAAGATCATCGTGGATACCTATGGCGGCGCCGCTCCGCATGGCGGCGGCGCATTTTCGGGCAAGGATACGACCAAGGTGGATCGCTCCGCCGCTTATGCCGCGCGCTATCTCGCCAAGAACGTCGTTGCTGCCGGTCTTGCCGACCGCTGCACGATCCAGCTTTCCTATGCCATCGGTGTGGCACAGCCGCTTTCGGTCTATGTCGATCTGCATGGCACGGGCAAGGTAGCCGAATCTGCGGTTGAGGAAGCGCTTCGCGAGGTCATGGACCTGTCGCCGACCGGCATCCGCAAGCATCTCGACCTCAACAAGCCGATCTATGCCAAGACCTCGTCTTACGGTCATTTCGGCCGCAAGCCGGGTCGTGACGGTTCTTTCTCCGGGAGAAGACGGACCTGACCAAGGCTCTGAAGGCCGCGGTGGCGTAACTTTCTTGGCGGAAAGTTGCATCGCAAGCCGCTTGGCGTTATGTGTCCCGACGATTTTCGAGGAGCGCGGTCTTGGATCGCGCTCTTCTGCTATTGGAGCGCATCCCGAAAAGTGTGAAACGGTTTTCGCGCTAGATGCGCGTCAAAACGAATAAATAGAACACCGATATGATGCCGACGGATAAAATATGACCGAAGAATCTCATCCTCTGCGCGGTGCCGGAAATTTCTTCGGCCGTCGCCACGGCAAGCCTTTGCGAAGCCACCAGAAGAACCTGTTCGAGGATCTTCTGCCGCGCCTCAAGATCAACGTCGAAAGCCCAGCGCCACAGGATCTGCGCACGCTCTTTGAAGCGAAGGTCGATGCAGTGCGTCTGGAAGTCGGTTTTGGCGGCGGTGAGCACCTGCACCATGAAACAGGCCGTTATCCGCAAACGGGTTTCATTGGCGTCGAGCCTTTCGTCAACGGCATGGCCAAGATGCTTGCGGCATTGGACGGGGAACCGCGGCCGAACCTGCGTCTCTACGACGAGGATGCGACGGCGGTTCTGGACTGGCTGCCCGATGCCTCCTTGTCGGGTATCGATCTCTTCTATCCCGATCCATGGCACAAGCGTCGCCACTGGAAGCGCCGTTTCGTCAGCGATGCCAATCTCGACCGCTTCGCCCGTGTCCTGAAACCCGGCGCGAAATTCCGGTTTGCGTCCGACATTGAACATTATGTCAACTGGACTCTCCAGCATTGTCGCCGTCATCCTGCATTCGACTGGCAGGCAGAAGGCCCGTCCGACTGGAACGACGCCTATGAAGGCTGGCCGGCACGCGCTATGAGGCAAAGGCTTTTCGCGAAGGACGCCGTGCAGCCTATCTGACCTTCATCCGTCGTTGAAGCTACCAGCAGCGAACGGAATGAATCGAACAGCAGAAGCGGTCTTGAAAAAATCCGCTTCCGCTGGTATATAAGTCTCAAATTCTTGGTCGTTTGAACAAGAGTGGGTCCACCCGGTCCCGCTCTTTTTTGTTACTTACGGCTAACTTGAAGGGGCTTTCCGGCCTTTTGAAAGGTTTTTAGGTTGACGGAACAGGTTCAGGCAAACGAAGCAGAAACGCTCGCAGCAGGCGCGGATGAACGCATCATTCGCGAGACGGGTATTGATGCGAAAGTGGCTTCCATCATCGAGCCCGTCATCAATACGCTGGGCTTTCGGTTGGTACGCGTGCGCCTTTCGGGGCTCAATGGCCAGACCTTGCAGATCATGGCCGAACGTCCCGATGGCACGATGACGGTCGATGACTGCGAACTGGTCAGCCGTACGGTTGCCCCGGTTCTCGACGTGGAAGATCCCATCAGTGGAAAATACCATCTGGAGATTTCGTCTCCCGGTATCGACCGCCCGTTGGTTCGCAAGTCGGACTTTGCCGATTGGGCCGGTCACATCGCAAAGGTGGAAACCTCCGTCGTGCACGAAGGCCGCAAGAAATTCCGTGGTCGCATCGTCCGGGGATGCGGAATCGGTCGTGATCGAAAGCGACCAGATTTCCTACGGCAGCGAACCTGTCGTCCGCATTCCATTCGATCTGATTTCTGATGCACGCCTCGTGCTGACCGATGACCTGATCCGCGATGCGTTGCGCAAGGACAAGGCTCTGCGCGAAGGCCGCATTCCCGGTGACGACCTCGGTAGCGAAGAAGCGGGCGAGCAGTCCGATGAAACCGCATCGGGCGAAGCTGAAGATAAAGAATAAGTTTCTGGCGTCCGGCATCTAGAGGAGCCGGGTGCGACACCAAGGAGAGTCCAATGGCAGTCAGTGCTAACAGGCTGGAGCTTCTGCAGATCGCCGATGCGGTCGCACGCGAGAAGTCGATCGACCGCGAGATCGTTCTTGCGGCCATGGCCGATGCGATCCAGAAGGCGGCGCGTTCGCGTTACGGCGGAAAGCAACATCCGCGCGGACATCAATGCGAAGTCCGGCGAGATCAAGCTGCAGCGCCTGCTCGAAGTCGTCGAGCATGTCGAGGATTACGCGACGCAGATTTCGCTCTTCACCGCGCGCGATCGCAACCCGGACGCACAAGTCGGCGACTTCATCGCCGATCAGCTGCCGCCGATGGATTTCGGCCGTATTGCTGCCCAGTCGGCAAAGCAGGTCATCGTGCAGAAAGTGCGTGAAGCCGAGCGTGACCGCCAGTATGACGAATACAAGGATCGCGTTGGTGAGATCGTCAACGGCACCGTCAAGCGCGTCGAATATGGCAATGTGATTGTCGATCTCGGTCGTGGCGAAGCCATCGTGCGCCGCGATGAACTGATCCCGCGTGAAGCTTTCCGTTATGGTGACCGCATCCGCGCCTATGTCTACGATGTGCGCCGCGAACAGCGTGGTCCGCAGATTTTCCTGTCGCGTACCCATCCGTCCTTCATGGCAAAGCTCTTCACCATGGAAGTGCCAGAAATCTATGACGGCATCATCGAAATCAAGTCGGTTGCCCGCGATCCGGGTTCCCGCGCCAAGATTGCCGTCGTGTCGCGTGATGCGTCCATCGATCCGGTCGGCGCCTGCGTCGGTATGCGTGGCTCCCGCGTTCAGGCCGTTGTGGGCGAACTGCAGGGTGAAAAGATCGACATCATTCCGTGGTCGCCGGACGCTGCTTCCTTCATCGTCAACGCGCTTCAGCCAGCTGAAGTTGCCAAGGTTGTTCTCGATGAAGATGCTGAACGTATTGAAGTTGTCGTTCCGAATGACCAACTATCACTTGCAATCGGTCGTCGCGGTCAGAACGTGCGCCTTGCTTCCCAGCTCACCGGCTGGGACATTGACATCCTGACGGAAGACGAAGAATCCGAACGTCGCCAGAAGGAATTCACCGAGCGTTCGACGCTCTTCATGGATGCCCTCAACGTTGACGAGATGGTTGGTCAGGTTCTGGCCTCCGAAGGTTTCGCATCTGTTGAAGAACTGGCCTATGTTGAGCCGGGCGAAATCGCTTCCATCGATGGTTTCGATGAGGATACGGCTGGCGAAATCCGGGAACGTGCCCGCGAATATCTGGATCGCATCGAGAGCGAACAGGATGATCGCCGCAAGGAACTGGGCGTCGAAGACGAACTGCGCGAACTGCCGGGTATCACCACGGCAATGCTCGTGGCCGTCGGTGAAGACGGCGTCAAGACGATGGAAGACTTTGCCGGCTATGCCGTCGATGATCTGGTGGGCTGGCGTGAACGCAAGGACGGTGAAACCGTCGCTCATAGCGGTATCTTCTCTTCCTTCGATGTTTCGCGCGTCGATGCGGAACAGATGGTCCTGACTGCGCGTTTGAAGGCAGGATGGATCACGGAAGAAGAACTGGCATCGGCTCAGGAAGAAGAAGCCGAAGTCGGTGAAGAGGAAGCTGCTTCCTAAGAAGCGGCCGGAATAAAAAGAGCCGCATGGCTTCTTACGTCTGGTGTAATTCAGGCGTAAGCTATGCGGCTCTTGCAATTCATCCCTGAAAAATGGTCGTCATTCATTCGAATTGATTGGCCAGTTCAGGTTTCGGACATGTTCCGGGTTGTGGTGGGGCTTATGCTCTGGTACAGCGCCCGCGTTACGTCCGACGTGCGGGCAGACCGCAATATGGCAAGACTGGAGTTCGCGTGGAGCAGGATATGAATGACAGAACCTGTATCGTCACGCGCGAAAGCGGTTCTGCCGATGATCTGATCCGTTTCGTGGCCGGTCCCGACGGTTCCGTGGTGCCGGACTTGAAAAGAACTCTGCCGGGCGGGGGTGCTGGGTCAAGGCCGAGCGCCGTCTGGTGGATGAAGCGGTCAAGCGCAAGCTTTTGCGCGGGCGCTGAAGGAAGGTGTAACGCCGCAGGCGGATCTTGGCGCGCTGGTGGACCAGTTGCTGACGAAATCTGCCCTTGGCAGCCTCGCGCTGGCTCGCAAGGCCGGGGCTGTGGTATCTGGCTCGACCAAGGTGGATCAGGCGATCCGCACCGGGACAGCCGCCATGGTGTTGCACGCAAAGGAAGCCGCCGCCGACGGCGTACGCAAGCTCGATCAGGCTCGCCGTGCCGTGGTGCATCTGGATGGTCCAGAAATCCCTTCTTTCACTCTTTTTACGGGGAAGAAATGGATTTGGCATTTGGGGGCGGAAATGTGATACATGCAGCCGTACTTGAAGGAAAGGCGGCGGCCGGGTTCGTAAAGCGGGCGCTTATGTTGCATCGCTATCGCGGTGAAAGCGCATCGGACCCGGATTAGAGCGCAATTTTGGAGGGGCCCGGCAGACCCCGGATCGGATTGCGCGTTGAGGCGGATGACTGGAGTTTTATCCAACATGACCCGGTCACGTTGGATAAAGCTCGAGTAGAGCGGCCGGAGCCGCGAAGGAAACGGAAACGTAATGAGCGATAAAACGAACGACGACAAGACGCTGAGCGTTAATACGAAGAAGACGCTGACCATGAAGCGGCCGGGCGTCGAGCAGAGCACCGTGCGCCAGAATTTCAGCCACGGCCGCACGAAGGCTGTCGTCGTTGAAACGAAAAGCGCAAATTCTCGCGGCCTGACGAGAAGCCGGAAGTCGAGGCAGCGGCGCCGAAGCCAGCAGCTCCGGCACCTGCTGCTCCCGCGCCTGCGGCATCTACTCCTGCACCGGCACAAGCCGCGCAGCCTGCACAAGCCGCGCCGGTAGTGCGCGCGCCAGCACCAGCCGCCCCGGCACCGAAGCCAGCAGCCCCTGCTGCTCCGGTAACGAAGCCGCATGTCGCACAGCAGCGCCCGACACAGCAGCGTCCCGGCGGCCAACAGGCACAGCGTCCGCGCCCGTCCGACCGCTCCGGCATGGTGTTGAACACGCTGTCGCGCTCCGAAATGGATGCACGTCGCCGTGCGCTCGAAGAAGCGCAGGTCCGTGAAGTTGAAGAACGCGCACGCGCTGTCGAGGAAGCCAAGCGTCGCGCCGAGGAAGATGCCCGCCGCGCCAAGGAGCGTGAAGAATCTGCCCGTCGTCAGGCGGAAGAGGAAGCTCGCCTCAAGGCCGAGGCCGATGCCCGCCGCAAGGCCGAGGAAAGAGGCTGCCAAGCGTATGCCGCAGCCCGAAGCCCGTACCGAGCGTCGCGACGATGCGCGCCCGGCACCGCAGGGCAATCGCCCGCAGCAGGCCGGTCGTCCTCAGGGCAATCGTCCGCCGCAAGGTGGCCGTCCGCAGCAGGGTGGCCCGCGCTCGGCTGCGCCAAGCCTTGCCGATGCTGCCCCGATCCCGGGCAAGCCGCTTCCGCAGAGCCAGCTTCGCAAGACTGTTGCATCTGACGATGACGACCGTCGTGGCGGTGGCCTGACTGCTGCCCGTCGCGGTGCTCCGGCCAAGCCGGAAGTTCGCGCGCCAAAAGTAGTCAAGACCGAAGATGATCGCCGTCGTGGCAAGCTGACCATCTCCAGCAATCTTGAGGATGAAGGTCGTTCGCGTTCGCTTTCGGCGATGCGTCGTCGTCAGGAAAAGTTCAAGCGTTCGCAGATGCAGGAAACACGCGAAAAGATTTCGCGTGAAGTGACCATTCCTGAAACCATTACGCTTCAGGAACTTGCACAGCGCATGACCGAACGTTCGGTCGATATCATCAAGTACCTGATGAAGCAGGGCCAGATGATGAAGCCGGGCGACGTGATCGATGCCGATATGGCGCAGCTTATTGCTGAAGAATTCGGCCATACCGTCAAGCGCGTTGCGGAATCGGACGTTGAAGAAGGCATCTTCGGTGTTGCCGACAACGAGGCTGCGCTGGTTTCCCGTCCTCCGGTCGTGACCATTATGGGTCACGTCGATCACGGCAAGACCTCGCTGCTTGATGCGATCCGTCACGCCAATGTTGTTTCGGGCGAAGCCGGTGGCATCACCCAGCATATCGGTGCTTATCAGGTCGAGCAGAACGGCCAGAAGATCACCTTCATCGATACGCCGGGCCACGCTGCCTTTACTGCAATGCGTGCCCGTGGTGCGCAGGCGACCGACATTGCCATCCTCGTGGTGGCTGCCGATGACAGCGTGATGCCGCAGACGATTGAATCGATCAACCATGCCAAGGCGGCAGGTGTTCCGATCATCGTGGCGATCAACAAGATCGACAAGCCGGCTGCCGATCCGCAGAAGGTTCGTACTGCTCTGTTGCAGCATGACGTCTTTGTGGAATCGATGGGCGGTGAAGTTCTCGACGTCGAAGTGTCGGCCAAGAACAAGCTCAACCTCGACAAACTGCTTGAAGCAATTCTGTTGCAGGCTGAAATTCTTGATCTCAAGGCTGATCCGTCGCGTACGGCTGAAGGCGTTGTCGTCGAAGCCCAGCTCGATCGTGGCCGTGGTTCGGTTGCAACCGTTCTGGTTCAGACGGGTACGCTGCATCCGGGTGACATCCTCGTCGCCGGTAGCGAATGGGGCCGCGTGCGCGCACTGGTCAACGACCGTGGCGAGCATGTGAAGGAAGCCGGTCCTGCGATGCCGGTGGAAGTCCTCGGCCTTCAGGGCACGCCGCAGGCCGGTGACCGCTTTGCCGTGGTTGCCAACGAAGCCAAGGCGCGCGAAATTGCCGAGTACCGTCAGCGTCTGGCCCGCGACAAGGCCGTTGCTCGCCAGTCCGGTGCGCGTGGTTCGCTCGAGCAGATGATGAACCAGCTCCGGTGTCGGGCACGAAGGAATTCCCACTCGTCATCAAGGGCGACGTGCAGGGTTCTATCGAGGCTATCACCAATGCACTGGACAAGCTCGGCACCGACGAAGTGCGTGCACGTATCGTGCATTCGGGCGCCGGTGGTATCACGGAAAGCGACGTGTCGCTGGCCGAAGCCTCCAACGCTGCCATCATCGGCTTCAACGTCCGCGCCAACAAGCAGGCACGTGACGCAGCTGATCAGCAGGGCATCGAAATCCGCTACTACAACATCATCTATGATTTGATCGATGACGTTAAGGCAGCGATGTCGGGTCTCCTGTCGCCGGAACGCCGCGAAACCTTCCTCGGCAATGCCGAGATTCTCGAAGTCTTCAACATCACCAAGGTCGGTAAGGTTGCCGGTTGCCGTGTCACCGAAGGCAAGGTCGAGCGTGGTGCAGGCGTCCGCCTCATCCGCGACAACGTGGTTATCCACGAAGGCAAGCTCAAGACGCTCAAGCGTTTCAAGGACGAAGTGTCGGAAGTTCCGGCCGGTCAGGAATGCGGTATGGCGTTCGAGAACTACGACGACATTCGCGCAGGCGACGTTATCGAAGCCTTCCGCGTCGAACACGTTTCGCGCACGCTTTAGGTACTATCCCGCCGGGCTGCCGAGAGGTGGCCCGGCTTTTCATTATCCGGTCCAGAGGGTCTGACTCCCAGCTGGATTGTGGTAAGTTGCGTATTATTACGCCTGCCAATTTGTAGTCATGTTGTCGGACAGTCCTTCGCGGCTGGATGCCGATTGGCGGCTGTTTATCGAGGATTTAGCTATGGCACGTTCTCCAGATCCAAAAGGCTCAGGTGGCCTTTCCCAGCGCCAGCTTCGCGTCGGCGAGCAGGTGCGTCACGCATTGGCGCAGGTGCTTCAGCGCGGTGAAATTCGCGACGACCTTATCACCCATACCGTGATTTCCGTCTCGGAAGTGCGTATGTCGCCCGATCTTAAGATTGCGACCTGTTTCATCACTCCGCTTGGTAACGCCGACACGCAAGCGGTTATCAAGGCGCTGGCTGCAAACGCAAAGTTCATTCGTGGTCGCATAGCGCCAAGCCTCAGCCAGATGAAATATATGCCGGAATTCCGCTTCCGGGCCGATACGAGCTTTGACAATTTTTCCAAGATCGATGCGCTGCTCCGCTCGCCGGAAGTCGCCCGCGATCTTGGGCATGACGATGAAGAAGACCGGGAGGCAGACAAGGCTTCCCGCAATGGAGACGAATAAAGCATGGCAAGACGGGGCAAGAAAAAGGTCGTCCGATATCCGGCTGGGTTATTTTCGATAAGCCGAAAGGGATGGGATCGACCGAGGCGGTCTCGAAGATCAAGTGGCTGTTCAACGCTGAAAAAGCCGGTCATGCCGGTACGCTTGACCCGCTTGCTTCCGGCATGTTGCCCATAGCGTTGGGTGAGGCGACCAAAACCGTGCCTTATGTCATGGATGGAACCAAGATCTACCGTTTCACGGTAAGCTGGGGCGAGGAACGCTCAACGGACGATCTGGAAGGTGTTGCCACCAAGAACTCCGAAAAGCGCCCGTCGCGCGCCGATGTCGAGGCATTGCTGCCGAACTACACCGGTGTCATTTCGCAGGTTCCACCGCAGTTTTCCGCCATCAAGATTGATGGCGAGCGCGCTACGATCTTGCTCGCGAAGGCGAGACGGTCGAGATACCTTCCCGTGAAGTCGAGATTGACCGTCTGGAGATCGTTGGTATTCCGGATGCTGATCGCACCGAGTTCGAGGTCGAATGCTCCAAGGGCACCTATGTGCGCTCTCTCGCACGCGATATGGGCCGGGATCTAGGTTGCTACGGACACATTTCAGAGCTGCGCCGGATAGAAGTTGCGCCGTTCACGGAAGAAGACGCTGTAACACTGGCAGAACTTGAACAGGCTTGGCCGCCGCTTCCGCCCAAGGATGAGGATGGCAATGTCGTCGAACCCGCTCCGCGTCGCGACTTTTCGGCGATTGATGCATTGGTTATCGATACGGGAGCTGCTCTCGATTGTCTGCCGCAGGTGCCGCTTACCGACGATCAGGCGCAACGCGTGCGTCTTGGCAATCCGGTGATCCTGCGCGGACGCGATGCGCCTCTGGAAGCAGACGAAGCGTGTGTCACGACACACGGAAAACTGCTCGCCATCGGTTACATCGAGCACGGGCAGTTCAAACCGAAACGCGTTTTCACAACGGGCTGACGTTTCGTCAGAAGATCGCGATAAGGCGGCAAATTGAATTGAGACTGGCGTTCCCGCCAATTTTGCACTATATGCCCCTTCATCGATCGTGCGTAAAAGCATGTCAGATCGTGTAAATGGCCCGCGCTGGACGACATCCCGGCCCGGGCGTCTGGTTTTCCTCTCATCTAGAAAGGGTGTTACGATGTCGATTACTGCTGAGCGCAAGCAAGCACTTATCAAGGAATACGCCACCAAGGAAGGCGACACCGGTTCTCCAGAAGTACAGGTTGCCGTTCTTTCCGAGCGTATCGCCAACCTCACCGAACACTTCAAGGGCCACAAGAATGACAATCATTCGCGTCGCGGCCTCCTGAAGCTGGTTTCGCAGCGTCGTCGCCTTCTTGACTACGTCAAGGGCATCGATCAGGCACGTTACCGGGCGCTGATCGGCCGTCTCGGCCTGCGCCGCTAACGGTAAAATCGGGCGACGTCTCAAAACGTCGCCCATTTGATTTATTCGGCATTTTGTCGTGCGGATAGCCGCTTACAGATAAAATGCGACACTTGAGCATGTCTCCCAAAAGTGGGAACCGGTTTTGGGACAAAGACATGCGTAAAACAAACAGATAGAGCGGAAGCGCGAACATATGTGAGCGCATCCGCTCTATCGGGCGAACGCCCGCTGGCATGAAACGACGCACCGGGTGCATTCCGTCATGCCGATGAAGAGCCAAAAAGGCTCATGACTGGACCAGTCATGGGGCAGGATTGCAGGCAGTTCGTGTCAGAGGATATTCGGGAGCGAATGTTCTGACACATAACGAACTTCCCGTTGTCTTGCCCGTGGCCCGTCCGCCAACCGAGGCGATGCCTTCAGGCGCTTTTGCGCGGCATCACCACATGAGGACAAGATATGTTCAATACCCATAAAGTAGAAATCGAATGGGGCGGTCGTCCGCTTACGCTCGAAACCGGCAAGATCGCACGTCAGGCTGACGGTGCAGTTCTCGCAACCTATGGCGAAACCGTTGTTTTGGCGACTGTCGTTTCTGCCAAGGAGCCGAAGCCGGGCGGGATTTCTTCCCGCTCACTGTCAACTATCAGGGAAAAGACCTATGCCGCCGGCAAGATCCCCGGTGGTTACTTCAAGCGTGAAGGCCGTCCGAGCGAAAACGAAACGCTCGTCTCGCGCCTGATCGACCGTCCGATCCGCCCGCTTTTCGTCGATGGCTACAAGAACGACACGCAGGTTGTCCTGACTGTTGTTCAGCACGACCTCGAAAACAACCCCGACGTTCTGTCGATGGTTGCAGCTTCCGCAGCGCTGACCATTTCCGGCGTTCCTTTCATGGGGCCGATCGGCGGTGCGCGCGTTGGTTACATCAACGGCGAATACGTCCTGAACCCGAATATCGACGAAATGCCGGAATCGAAGCTCGATCTGGTTGTTGCCGGTACCGCCGATGCTGTGCTGATGGTTGAATCGGAAGCGCAGGAGCTTTCTGAAGAAGTCATGCTGGGCGCCGTCGTTTTCGGCCAGAAGGGCTTCCAGCCGGTGATCGACGCGATCATCAAGCTTGCTGAAGTTGCTGCCAAGGAACCGCGCGACTTCCAGCCGGAAGATCTTTCGGACCTCGAAGCCAAGATGCTTGCCGTTGTCGAAAACGACCTGCGCGATGCATACAAGATCACCGAAAAGCAGGCTCGTTACGTTGCTGTCGACGCTGCAAAGGCCAAGGCGAAGGCTCACTTCTTCCCGGAAGGCGTGGAAGAGCCGGAATTCTCGGCTGAAAAATTTGCGACCGTCTTCAAGCATCTGCAGGCCAAGATCGTTCGCTGGAACATTCTCGACACCGGCAGTCGCATTGATGGCCGTGATCTGAAGACCGTTCGTGCAATCGTTTCGGAAGTTGGCCTTCTGCCGCGCACCCACGGTTCGGCGTTGTTCACCCGCGGCGAAACACAGGCGATCGTTGTTGCCACGCTGGGCACCGGCGAAGACGAGCAGATGATCGATGCCCTGACCGGCACGTACAAAGAATCCTTCATGCTGCATTACAACTTCCCGCCATATTCGGTCGGTGAAACCGGTCGTATGGGTTCGCCGGGCCGTCGTGAAGTTGGTCATGGCAAGCTCGCATGGCGCGCTATCCATCCGATGCTGCCTGCTGCCGACCAGTTCCCTTACACGATCCGTTCGGTTTCCGAGATCACCGAATCCAACGGTTCCTCCTCGATGGCGACCGTTTGCGGCACCTCGCTTGCTCTGATGGATGCAGGTGTTCCGCTTGCACGTCCGGTTGCCGGTATCGCCATGGGCCTGATCAAGGAAGGCGAACGCTTCGCCGTTCTGTCCGACATCCTCGGCGACGAAGATCACCTTGGCGACATGGACTTCAAGGTAGCCGGTACTGACAACGGCATCACCGCGCTTCAGATGGACATCAAGATTGACGGTATCACCGAAGAGATCATGAAGGTCGCTCTGGAACAGGCCAAGGGCGGTCGTGTTCACATCCTCGGCGAAATGGCGAAGGCTCTGTCCACGTCGCGTGAAGAACTCGGCGAATTCGCTCCGCGCATCGAAGTGATGAACATCCCGACCGACAAGATCCGTGATGTTATCGGTTCTGGCGGCAAGGTCATCCGCGAAATCGTGGAAAAGACCGGCGCCAAGATCAACATCGAAGACGACGGCACGGTGAAGATCGCTTCGTCGAACGGCAAGGAAATCGAAGCTGCCAAGAAGTGGATTCACTCGATTGTTGCCGAGCCGGAAGTCGGCGAAATCTACGAAGGCACGGTCGTCAAGACCGCCGACTTCGGCGCTTTCGTGAACTTCTTCGGCCCGCGCGACGGCCGGTTCACATCTCGCAGCTGGCTGCCGACCGTGTTGCCAAGACCACCGATGTGGTCAAGGAAGGCCAGAAGGTCTGGGTCAAGCTCATGGGCTTCGACGAACGCGGCAAGGTTCGCCTGTCGATGAAGGTCGTCGATCAGGAAACCGGCAAGGAAGTTGTTGCTGAAAAGAAGGCAGAAGCCGACGCTGAATAAGCGTTTCTGCTACTGTAAATCAATCGAAAGCGCGCTCTTGTGGCGCGCTTTTTGTCGCATGGGAATCAATTCAAGACCATGGATGAGCCATGATTACACCGGCACAACAAACTCTCTTTCTCCCCTTCGATCAGGACATTCTGGATATGCCCGAAGCGGGGCAATCCTTTCTTGCGTGTGGTCTTTCTGCGGATCGGCGTCTTGAGGACGAATGGAAACAAGCGCTCACCTTCCTCCAGCCCCGCGCGCCCCGATTGGCTGGTGCTGGAAAAGGAGGGCTTCAAGACAGTTCCCAGATTGGGCGAGGAGAAGCGTTTTTCCGGCGGGCTACTGCTGCTCGGAAAACATCGCGGGCGCAATGAGGCGTGGTTTGCGGAGCTTCTGGCGCGTGTTGAGCCGGGTGGGTGGATTGCCGTGTCAGGCGACAAGAAGCTCGGCATTGACAGTTTTCGAAAATGGGCCAACAATATCGCCGAGATCAGCGACCGCATGTCGAAGAACCATGCCGTGGCGTTCTGGCTCAGACGACCAGCCGACCTCACCGATGAATTCATCGCGGCTCTGAAGCCGCTTGCGACCGATATTGACGATGTGTTCCGCACAGAACCCGGCATGTTCTCGCACGGTGTTATCGATAAGGGTTCGGCGCTGCTCGTGCCGCATATGGAAAAGATTGTTTTTGGTAACGTCGCCGATCTTGGCGCCGGTTGGGGCTATCTTGCGGCGCAATGCTTGAAGTTTGCGGATCGCATCAAGTCTATCGATCTCTATGAAGCCGATTATGAGGCGCTGGAAGCGGCGCGCGGCAATCTGGAGCGGCTTGGTGCATCAGTGCCGATCAGCTTCAACTGGTTCGATGTGACGAGTGAAAAGATGGCAGGCATCTACGACACCGTGATTATGAACCCACCGTTCCATGAGGGGCGGGTGACGGATGTTTCGCTTGGTCAGGCGTTCATTGCCGCTGCCGCATCACGCCTGAAGCCGGGCGGGCGTCTGCTTATGGTCGCAAACCGGCAATTGCCTTATGAGACGACGCTCAAAGGACTGTTCAAGAATGTGACTCTTCTCGAAGAGGCGAACGGTTTCAAAATCTTCGATGCGAAGAAATAAATGAAAAGGCCCCGGAAGGCGGCCTTTTACAAGATGGCTTGGCTTATTCACCGCGCTCCGCGTCAGAGCTTTTCAGCTCTTCAAGCGTCGGCATGGAGACGATGTTGTAGCCGGAATCCACATAATGGACTTCACCGGTGACACCGCTCGAGAGATCAGACAGAAGATAAACTGCCGATTTGCCGACATCATCGATGTCGACGGTACGGCGCAGCGGCGAGTTACGGCGCTGATAGCTGAAGATTGCGCGTGCGTCGCCAATACCGGCACCGGCAAGCGTACGCACCGGACCGGCCGAAATGGCGTTGACGCGGATGCCCTGCGGACCGTAATCGGCAGCAAGATAACGCACCATGGCTTCAAGCGCGGCTTTGGCAACGCCCATGACGTTATAGTTCGGGATGGTGCGCGTGGAACCGCCATAGGTCAGCGTCAGGATCGAGCCGCCGTCCTTCATGAGTTTTTCAGCGCGCTGTGCCATTTCCGTGAAGGAGTAGGCGGAAATCACCATTGTACGGCTGAAATTTTCGCGCGTGGTGACGTCTGCGTAGCGACCCTTCAGTTCGGTCTTGTCGGAGAAGCCGATGGCGTGAACGATGAAATCGAGCTTGCCCCACTTCTTTTCGACTTCGGCAAAAACCGCATCGACCGATTCGATATCTTCAACATCGCAAGGCAGTACGAAATCAGAGCCGACCTGTTCGGCCAGCGGCTTTACGCGCTTGCCGAGTGCATCACCTTGATAGGTGAAGGCCAGTTCGGCGCCCTGTGCTGCGAGTTGCTTTGAAATTCCCCAAGCGAGTGAGTGATTATTCGCGACCCCCATGATGAGGCCGCGTTTGCCTTTCATCAAACCTTCCATATTTTCCCTCTCCCTCAGCCCTGATAGCGCTGGAAAACCAGCGTCGCATTGGTGCCGCCAAATCCGAAGGAGTTGGAGAGCACGGTATTGAGCTGAGCGTTGTCAATGCGCTTGCGAACGATAGGCATGTCCGCGAAGGCAGGGTCCAGTTCTTCGATATGTGCGCTTTCGCAAATGAAATTGTTGTGCATCATCAGAAGCGAGTAGATCGCTTCCTGCACACCGGTTGCACCGAGCGAGTGGCCGGTCAGCGACTTGGTCGCAGCAATCGGTGGGCAGGCGTCGCCTGAGCCGAAGACCTGACGGATCGCATCGATTTCCGGGGCGTCGCCAGCTGGCGTCGAGGTGGCGTGTGGATTGATATAGTCGATTTTGCCCTTGACGGTCGAAAGGGCCATCTTCATGCAGCGGATCGCGCCTTCGCCGGACGGGGCGACCATGTCGTAACCGTCGGACGTCGCGCCATAGCCGACGATTTCGCCGTAAATCTTGGCGCCGCGGGCCAGTGCGGTTTCGAGGTCTTCCAGCACCAGCACGCCAGCACCGCCAGCAATGACGAAGCCGTCGCGGTTCTTGTCATAGGCACGCGATGCAGTGGATGGCGTGTCGTTATATTTGCTCGACATGGCGCCCATGGCGTCGAACAGGACCGAAAGCGTCCAGTCGAGGTCTTCGCAGCCGCCTGCGAACATGCGGTCCTGCTTGCCATACTGGATCATTTCGAACGCATTGCCGATGCAATGGTTGGAAGTCGCGCAGGCCGAAGAAATCGAATAGTTGATGCCCTTGATCTTGAAGAAGGTCGCAAGCGTCGCGGAAGCCGTCGAGCTCATGGCTTTTGGCACGGCAAACGGGCCGACGCGCGCTTTGGGCCTTTTTTCGCGGGTGATGTCGGCAGAATCGACGATGGTGCGGGTCGATGGACCGCCGGAACCCATGATGATACCGGTGCGGTCGTTGGAGACTTCCTCTTCGGAAAGCCCCGCATCCGCAATGGCCTGATCCATCGCAATATGGTTCCGGGCCGTGCCACGGCCATGGAAGCGCATCGCGCGACGATCGACCAGTGCTTCGACGTCGATATTCGGAGCGCCGTGCACCTGACAACGGAAGCCGAGGTCGGCATATTCCTCAGCGCGGGAGATGCCGGACTTTGCTTCACGCAGCGAAGCCGTGACCTCTTCGGTGTTGTTACCAATCGAGGATACGATCCCCATACCCGTTACGACCACACGCCGCATCGCGTTCTCCTTTACACCTGATCCGTGAGCGACGTGTCCATCATGCGGACTGCCGCCTGTTCGCGGTTACATAGGTGCGATCTTCGCATGTTTTGAGCGCGGCCGCATGAAAACTGTTCACATTTTTTGCAGTCGCGCTCGTGGATGATGGTGATTGAGGCGCCTTACTGGCCCTCGCTGTCCTTCGACAGGCCGACGCGCAGGTCAGACGCCCGGTAGATGGTTTCGCCATCGGCTTTCAGCCAGCCGTCAGCCGTGCCGAGCACAAGGCGGCCACGCATGACGCGCTTGAAATCGATGCCATATTCGAGAAGCTTGGTATGCGGACGCACCATGCCCTTGAACTTCACTTCACCGGTGGAGAGAGCCATGCCGCGACCCGGCTCGCCAAGCCAGCCGAGGAAGAAACCGGTCAGCTGCCACATGCCATCAAGACCGAGGCAGCCCGGCATGATCGGATTGCCCATGAAATGACACGGGAAATACCAGTCATCGGGGCGCACATCATACTCGGCGCGGATATAGCCCTTGTCGAACTCACCACCGGTTTCGGAAATATCGGTGATGCGATGGACCATCAGCATCGGAGGCAGGGGAAGCTGAGCATTGCCGGGGCCGAACATCTCGCCGCGTGCGCAGGCCGGGAGTTCTTCATACCCATAGCTTGATTTCTGTTCTGCCATTACGCCTCCCTTGAGGTTCATTCTGTATCGACCGGCAATCCGGCCCGGTTGTAGGTTTCACCGGAACATCCCTACCACAGACTGTTTCCGGCAGTAAAATCATGCATTGAGTTATTTGGGGGTTTATCCGAAAAACCGGCCAATTCCCAAGCCTATTGATACTTATTTCGCAACGGCATATATCAATGTCAGTATGCAATGGGCAACAGCCCGTTTGACGATTGATGATTTTGCAACAAGCTTGTGACGGAACCAACGGTGAATATGCAGTCTTCACATACCCACTCGACGGTCTCGATGGAAGAGCAGCTCCCGCCGCGGGCCTGCGTCCGACGCGGCAGCGCGTTGCGCTTGCGAGCCTGATCTTCGCCCGGGGCGATCGCCATCTGTCTGCAGAAGACCTGCACGAAGAGGCCGTGATGGCCGACGTGCCGGTGTCTCTGGCGACGGTTTACAACACGCTGCACCAGTTCACGGAAGCCGGTATGCTGCGTATCATCGCGGTTGAGGGCTCGAAGACCTATTTCGATACGAATATCTCGGATCACCAGCATTTCTTCCTCGAAGGGGAAAATGTCGTGTTCGATATTCCACACGGCGAAAGAGGTCAACCTACGGTTGCCAACATGCCGGATGCGCCGCATGGCATGGAAATCGTGAACGTGGATATTATCGTTCGCCTGCGCCGCAAGAGCCAGTAACGAGCGCTCCTTTTAGTTGGACATGAAAGAAAGCGGCCATGGCCGCTTTTTGTTGCCTATTGGACCGTATAGGGCTGAAAAGGGATAAAGTTCTGCACCCCCGGCTGAATCGCCTCCCAAGCCCGGCTGGAGCACATTCGAAGGAGATATCATGCGTAAGCTACTTGTCGCCGCGACCATTCTCGCTGTGTTTACCGCTGGCAGCGCCTTTGCAAAGACCGTCCGGATCGGAGTAACGTCGGGGCCGCACGCTCAAATCATGGAAAAGGTGAAGCAAGTCGCCGAGAAGAACGGTCTTGAAATCAATATTCAGGAATTCTCGGATTATGTCATCCCGAACATGGCGCTTGCGGATGGCGCACTGGAAGCCAACTCTTTCCAGCATAAGCCTTATCTCGATAATCAGGTTGCCGATCGCGGCTTCGACATTGTTAGCGTTGCCGAGACGGTCAACTTTCCGATGGGGCTGTATTCAAAGAAGCTGAAGAATATTTCGGAGTTGGCCGACGGCGCGACAATTGCGATCCCCAATGATCCAACCAATGGTGGTCGCGCTTTGCTGGTTCTTGCTGAAAACGAAATCATCAAAATCGACCCGGCCAAGGGGCTGAAGGTCAGTGCCCTCGATATCGTTGAAAACCCGAAGAGCCTCAAATTCGTTGAACTCGATGCGGCACAGCTTCCGCGTTCGATGGAAGACGTCGATGCGGCCGTCATCAACACCAACTATGCCATGGAAGCTGGCTTGAACCCGGCAACCGATCCGCTGGTGCGGGAAGGCGAGAAAGCGCCTTACGTCAATATTCTCGTCGTTCGCACCGCCGATAAGGATGCCGACTGGGTGAAAACCCTGATCTCATCCTACCACAGCGATGAAGTGAAGGAATTTATCGCCACGACGTTCAAGGGATCGGTGGCGCCTGCCCGGTGATATTCCGAGGTGGAGGCGGGGCGATTTTTCGCCCCGCTCGCTTATCAGCCCTTCAGTTCCATCCGGATGTTGCGAAAGGGAAGGCCTTCATCGTCTTCCGATCGCTGACTGGTTATCTTGAAGCCGAGATGGCTGTAGAAACGACATGCCCGCTCATTGTCGGCATAAACTTCAAGCGATAACTCGCCGTTCAATGCCAAGGCATGGCGGATCAGAATTCGCCCTATTCCGCAGCCTTGCACGTCAGGATCGACAAACAGCCCGCCGATAAAGCTATCCAGCAAGCCGATAAAGCCAATCGGCCTGTCATTGATCGTGGCAACCCATGTTTCTGCCTTCTCGAGATAGACGTCTTCGATGAGTTTGCGCTGGTCTTGAAGCCGATCTCCTCCGAGAAAGGAATGGGCCTCCGGGGAGGCGCGATACCAGATGGACGACAGGGATGGCTAGTCCGACGCCTGATAGGCGCGGATTATCACGTCATGATCTTTCATGGTCTTCCAGAGTTTTGAATATGCACAAGAGTTCCGCCGTACGGGCAGGTTCAAATCCGTTAAAACGGTCGTGATGAACGTCTGCGCATAAAACTCCTTTCAAACTCAATTCAGAGCGCACTTCGATCTGATTGAATGAGATCGACGCTCTGATCGCAATATCGGTTCGTGTCTGGCGAAGTCAAGCTCGGCCAGTTTCCCTTATCCAACTCCGTGAGACCGAAGTCAGTCGAAGACTTCGCCCGGATAAACACCCCACAGGTCCGATTGCTTGATCCAGCCGCGTACGCCGCCCATGTCCGCCCGACACCATTGACCGGTGCACTCACGCACGGTGCCGACTACACCCGGTTCGATTTCGGCAGCAAGTCCCGATGTGTCGGCGGCATCGCGGCGCATATTGATCATCGAACCCTGATTGTTCTTGAGCCGGGGGCTGTGATGGCAGTTCGCTTTCCGGAAAGCAGCGACTGGTAGACCCAGCCTTCCGTGCCGTCCGCATCGCGGATACGACGCCAGTTGTCATATTCTGGATGATCTCGACGGGCAGTCCGCCTTCATGAAAAGCCATGAAACCGCATAGTCGCGCCCCGGACCGATGCGCAGATTGACGCGTGCGGGTTTAAGGCTGACGAAACGTGGCACGGGAAGTCCGCTTGCGCCGACAGTCGTGCCCGCGGGCTCTGCGGCCCGTGCGGCATGCCTGTGTGAAGCGCCAAGCGGCGCCAGAATGAGAAAAATGCCAGAAAGCCAAGCATGGCTATCCAAAAGCGTTGCGAAAGTACTCTGTACAAACTGCGACCTCTCGCCGTCCTGTCACGACAGCACGGTAGTAGCTTCAGCAGTTTAAGGGGGCTGCGAGGCGACGTTGCCGTCCTGTTTTCAGATCACACATCCGTCTGTGTGGAACAGATCGAAAGCGATCTAATTGTTTGATTTTAAATGTATCTTTTCAGAAAATCGATGTGGACTTTCCAAGAGACACCTGAAGTTTCCGGTTTTTCTTTGTCTTTGCCGCTTCGCCTTGATAGAGATGTTCAGCCGAAGCAATATCCCATATTGCACCGCCTTGGTTAAGGAGGTCTCAACATGAAGCTTCGGTTAACGCATTTTCGGGAAAAGTGGGAGTCGGTTTTCCGCTGGAAATGTGCAGGAAATTTCTTGGAGCGTGCCCTGCCAGTTGGTTACAATACGGGCTGTTCCGGGGGCTTTGCTCAACGATGGGGTGGAGATGTCGAACAAGAAGAAACCGCTGGTCGTTCTTACGCGAAAATTGCCGGACCCAGTGGAAACCCGAATGCGGGAACTGTTTGATGCGCGTCTGAATATAGACGACCACCGCATGAATCAGCCGGAAATCATCGCTGCGATGAAGGAAGCGGACGTTCTGGTGCCTTGCATCACAGATGTCATCGATGCAGCTGCGATCGAACAGGCGGGCCCCAATCTCAAGCTCATCGCAAATTTCGGCAATGGCGTGGATAATATCGACGTCGCGGCCGCCGCAAAGCGTGGAATCACCGTCACCAATACGCCGAATGTCCTGACCGAAGACACGGCGGATATGACCTTGGCACTTTTGCTTTCCGTGCCTAGACGTTTGGTGGAAGGTGCCAATGTGCTGGGCGAGCGCCACGGACAATGGCGGGCTGGTCTCCGACACGGATGCTCGGACGGCGCATCTGGGGCAAGCGCCTCGGGATCGTCGGCATGGGACGCATCGGCACGGCTGTCGCCCGCCGCGCCAAGGCTTTCGGGCTTTCCATTCACTATCACAACCGCAAGCGCGTCAATCCTGAAGTCGAGGAAGAACTGGAAGCGACCTATTGGGATAGCCTCGACCAGATGCTGGCCCGGATGGATATCATCTCGGTCAACTGCCCTTCGACGCCTGCCACATTCCATCTGCTGTCCGCACGCCGCATCGCGCTGATGCAGCCGACCGCCTATATGGTCAACACAGCACGCGGCCAGATCATTGACGAAAATGCCCTGATCGAGCTGATCGAACAAGGCAAGCTTGCCGGGGCGGGGCTGGATGTTTTCGAGAACGAGCCGGCGGTCAATCCGCGGCTGCTGGCGCTTGCCGAAAAGGGCAAGGTCGTCCTGCTGCCGCATATGGGATCGGCCACCATGGAAGGCCGCATCGATATGGGCGACAAAGTCATCATCAATATCAAGGCTTTTGTCGACGGGCACCGCCCGCCCGATCGCGTATTGCCGAACCGGGTTTAATTTTTCCGGCTCGCGGTCTTCGTTTCTTCGGCGTTTTTGCCGTCAATGAAACGAAGCACCGTATGCGCATAGAGACGCGGGTTTTCGACCGGGACGCCGTGCCCGGCATCGGGCAGAATGATCAATTCAGCACCCGATATCTGGCTGGCGATGAACTCCGTATGTTCGCGTGTGATGGCCGTATCGCGGTCTCCGATCACAATCGCCGTGCGCACGCTGATGCCGGACAAGTCCTCGTCCGTGAAGTTCGGCTCGTTCGCCCACAGCGCGTGGATTTCCTTGTCAATGCTCTCATAGTGGCGTAGTTCCGGTATCGGTTTTCCTTCGGCGCGGGCCTCGGCATAACCGGTATTGCCGTCAGGCGTGACGTTTGCCGCCTGCGCAAACAGGCTTGTCAGCCGTTCAGGATAGCGCATGGCGATGTCGAGGCCGATAATGCCGCCATCGCTCCAGCCGACTAGATCGACCTTGTCGATGTGGAGAAAGTCGAGCAGCGCCACATAGTCGTCGGCCATCAGTCCATAGGTGATCGGATCATCGGTGCGGGTGGAGCGTCCTGTCCGCGACTGTCGGCAACGATTACGGTGTGGTCGCGCGCAAGGATTGGAAGCTGTGCATCCCATACATGCTGGTCGGACAGGCCGCCGGGGAATAAGCAGGATTGGCGAGCCTTCGCCGACGATCCGGTAATACATTTCTATGCCGTTGACTTCGGCAAAGACGGCAGGCGACGCGGGAATGGTCATGCGTGCAATTCTCTCAGGTGAAACGGGGGATGGAAAAGACAAAACAAAGCCGATCAGCAAAGCGGCTATCGTTAATGTGGTCTTTCCCTTCATGGATCCCCGGTCTCATTTTCAGGGGCTGCGGATAAGCGTCGGCAGATCGTAGAGATAGGCAATGCGCTTGATGGCGTCCTGCAGCGGTTCCAGCGTGACGGTCATCGTATGACCGCTCGCATGGATCAGCATGTCAGGCGAGGCACAGATGGCGACGTGGCCCTTCCAGAAGACCAGATCGCCGCGCTTCAAATTCGAATAGGTCGCATCGGGTTCGATGATTTCGCCGAGCGTATCCTGCTGCATGTCGGAATCGCGCAGAACCTTGCGGCCTGCCACCCACATGCACAATTGCACAAGGCCGGAGCAGTCGATGCCGAAGCCTGATGTGCCGCCCCACAGATAAGGCGTATGAAGAAGGGTTTCGGCGACCGCCACATAGTCGGCTGCATGTTCACCGACTGGCGCAAGGTGGCTTGCGATCAGCGCCTCGCCGCTTTCCAGCAGCGCATATTTCGTACCGCGCGTTTCGGCTGCGCCGACGATGCGTACGCGAGAGCCGAGCGACAGTGCCTTGGTGTGCGGGAAACGCAGATCAGAGCCGGGATAGACGAAAGTACGCGGCACAATGACCAGATGTGTTTCGGCGCCAGCAGTCTGCTCCAGCGCGGCAGAGGAGACATAACCCGTATAGCCGTCGCGTTCTGCCGGACCCACGACCAGCCGTCCATTTCCTCGAAGACACGAACGGGATCGCCGAAAATCATCTGTGTCTGCGGACCGCTATCCATACGCGGTTCGGCGCGCAGATCGACAACGGATGCGGAAACCTGCATTGGTGCTCCGGCGGTAAAACGCGCCGCTTCCACCCGACCGGTCAGCCGTTCGTCGGCGAGGTCGGGGCGATAAGCGTTGAGGCGGCGGTCGAGCATGGTCAAAGTGGTAACTCCTCGGCTTTGGCGATCACCAGATCGCCCAGTCTTTCAACATAAAGTGCACCGGCGACTGTCCTCTTTACTAGCACATTTCGCCGGTCTTTTTTCATCACGATGCCGGGAGACGAGTTCAAGCGCGCCCATCGTGTCGAGCGCGCGGGTAATCACCGGCTTGGTGACATTCAGTTTTGCTGCAAGTCCCCGCACGGTATGCGGCGGGGGCTCCAGATAGATGGTCAGGAGAATGGCTGCCTGTCGCGTGGTGAGATCGGGCATCTCATCACGTACCTGTTCCAGCGACAGGGTTCTCAGCAATGTCAGCGCCTGCAACGGCTTCAGCTCAATTGGCATCCGGTTCCACCCAAATGGGGATTGTTTCGGAACCGTTTTATTCAATCCGTTTTCGGCGTTTCAGGCAAGTGGATTCAGCGCGCCGGGTAACGCTCCTTCAAAAGTTGGTAAAGAGCGCGAATGGCTTGCGCTTCGCCGCCGACCGGGGAAGCGGGTTTTCGACCGGCACCCAACCGAAAATGTCGAAATGCGCCCATGCTTGAGCTTTTTTTCGACAAATTTGCTGAGGAAGAGCGCAGCCGTGACCGATCCGGCAAAGCCGTCGGTGGTGACATTGTTGATGTCGGCGATCCGTGAAGACAGTTTCTGCGCATAGGGCTTCCAGAGTGGCATGCGCCATAGCGGGTCTGCTGTGGGAATCCGCGCTTTGCGCGATGGAAGCAGCAAGTCCGTCATCATGCGTGTAGAATGGCGGCAGGTCGGGACCGAGTGCGACACGTGCCGCGCCCGTCAGCGTCGCCATGTCGATCAGGAGTGCAGGTTCTTCCTCGTCGGCAAGCGCAAGCGCGTCGGCAAGAACCAGTCGGCCTTCGGCATCGGTATTGCCGATTTCGACGGTTAAGCCCTTGCGGCTTTGCAACACGTCACCCGGACGGAAGGCATTACCGGCAATCGAATTCTCCACCGCCGGGATCAATACACGCAGCCGCACCGGCAGTTGCGCGTCCATGATCATGGAGGCGAGGCCCAGCACATTGGCGGCTCCGCCCATGTCCTTCTTCATCAGCAACATGCCGCTTGCCGGTTTGATGTCGAGGCCGCCGGTATCGAAACAGACGCCCTTGCCAACCAGCGTGATTTTCGGGTCGCTTGCCTTGCCCCAGCTAAGATCGATCAGGCGTGGCGCAATAGCGCCAGCACGACCGACCGCATGGATCATCGGAAAATTCTTCTCCAGAAGCGCATCGCCTTCGGTAACGGCAATATCGGCTTTGTACTTGGACGCCAGTTCACGGGCCGCATTCTCGAGAGCATCTGGTCCCATATCGTTGGTCGGCGTGTTGATGAGATCGCGCACCAACATAACCGCAGCGGCGATGCGGCGGATTTCCGCTTCGTCCACGCCATGGGGCAGAGCGAGGCGGATCGCCTTGCCGTTCGCCTTGCGATAACGCGTGAAACTATAAGCGCCCATTAGGAAGCCGAGAACGGCAAGTGCCGCCTCATCGACCGCGCCTTCGATATGCCAGTCTCCTTCCGGAAGGTTGCGCGCCAGCTTTCCGGCCAGAAGCTGCGACTGGCTGCCCTTTTCCTCGCTGCCTGTTCCGAAAAGTGCACCTGACACCGCTCCGCCTGCGCCGGGGAGGACGAGCACTCGTCCGGCTTCGTCGTCAAACCCGTTGGCCCTAGCCCATGCAATTGCATCGGCGGGAAGACCGGCGGTTTCAGTCCGCCTTTCGGCGTAAACCAGATCGGACGGCTTTGTTCGGATTTTTGGGAAAGAAGTTCGACAGACATGATGCTCTTTCTGACCAGTAAGCGATGTCCGGCAAAAGCGCTGGCATTTTGTCGGAAGTTCATAAAACAAACAGATATCGCTCCTCCCGAAAAGTGTGAAACGGCTTTCGGATAAGATGCGCGCTAAAACAAACAGATAGCGTGATTATTGCCGCGCGGAAACAGAAACCGCAATCGCTATATTAACCAATCATTAGGGTTAACAGATTATTGATTTAGCAGGAATTGGGCTTGAGGGTGAAAACCAGAGACTAAAGCATGTTGGATGCGCGACACGCTTTAGCAGGAGAGGCGGGATGCTGAACATCGTTCGAAAAGACGTTATCGCAACACGTCTTGGTTTCGCCTGCATTCTTTCAGCATTGGTTCTTTCCGGCTGCACATCCGTCGACCGAACCACGACCGGTTCGGTCCGCCGTGCGGCGACGGTCGCCACTTTCGATCACATGAACGACACGCAGCTTGCTGCGATGGCCGGGCGGCTCGGGGCGCAATACGAGCGCAATCCGAAGGACCGTCAGACGGCGCTCAACTACGCCAATGTGCTGGCGCGCCTTGGCCGCAACGATCAGGCGCTGGCCGTCATGCGGGCGCTCGCCATTGTTTATCCGAAAGATCAGGCTGTTCTTTCGGCTTATGGTAAGGCGCTTGCGGGTGCAGGCCAGTTTGAAGGCGCACTTGATGCCATTCGCCGCGCACAAAACCCGGCCTATCCCGACTGGAAACTGGTTTCCGCAGAAGGCGCCATTCTCGACCAGATGGGCAGGAAGGAAGAAGCGCGCGCGACTTATCAGAAGGCGCTGCAGCTTCAGCCGAATGAACCGTCGATCATCTCCAATATGGGGATGTCCTATCTTCTGGCAGGCGATGCACGAACTGCCGAAACCTATTTCAAGCAGGCCGCTGACGCTCCGGGCGCCGACAGCCGCGTGCGTCAGAACCTCGCGCTGTCAGTCGGTTTGCAAGGCCGCTTTCAGGAGGCGGAAGCGATTGCCGCGCGCGAGATTTCTCCGCAACAGGCCAAGGCCAATACGGATTATCTTCGTTCCATGCTGGCCCAAGAACTCCCGGAACATGCTCAAGGACAAGCCGAAGGGCTGAGGCCTCTCTTAGTTTTCGTCATGTCTGAATGACCGGTTATCAGTTACCGCCAAACAATCCGCCTTGCGCCGAAATCTGGATGAAGGCCGGGCCGAGGATGACGATAAAGAGTACCGGCAGGAAGAAAACGATCATCGGCACGGTCAGCTTTGGCGGCAGGGCCGCAGCCTTCTTTTCAGCGTCCAGCAGACGTAAATCGCGGCTTTCCTGAGAAAGCGTGCGAAGCGCCTGCGCCACCGGGGTGCCGTAACGCTCGGCTTGAATCAGTGCCTGCGTTACGGACTTCACCGGATCCAGCCCCGTGCGATTGGCGAGGTTTTTCATAGGCCTGACGGCGCTCCGGCAGGAAGGAAAGCTCGGCATTGGTCAGCATCAGTTCTTCGGCAAGCTCGACGGATTGAATACCGATTTCATCGGCCACCCGGCGAAAGGCAGCTTCCGTGGACATGCCCGATTCGACACAGATGAGCATCAGGTCGAGCGCGTCCGGCCATGCGCGACGGATGGATTGCTTGCGCTTGGTTGCCCTGTTGGAGACGTAGAGGTTCGGCGCATAGAAACCGGCGTAGCCCGCGAAAACGCAGACGAGCAAACGAACGAAGAAGGTTTGATCGGCAAGCACACCGAGCATGAAAATGTAGATGGCGGCAATCAACATGGCGCCGAAAGGCAGCACAAAGCGCAGAAACAGAAAGATGTTGAGAGGGTTTTGTCCCCGGAAGCCTGCTTGTCTGAGCGAAGCGATCGTCTTTTCGTCGGCAAGCGCGCGCTTGAGATCAAGCCTTTCGACGAATTCGCGGATGCCCTGTTTCTGCTGATGCCGCAGGCTGTTGCGGCGATCGCTTTCTGCTGCAAGACGGGCACGCTCCCGTGAGCGAATGGCTTCGCGCTCGGTGGCGACCGATTTCATGCGTGATTTGAGTGCGCTGCCGCTCAGAACCGGCATGATGATCGTTACTACAGTTGCAAAAACCGCAACCGTGATCAAAACGCCGATGAGAAACTGCGGGTCGGTCAATTTTTGTGTGAGGAGAGAAAACATGTCCGGTGCCTCACATATCGAAATTGATCATATTCTTCATGATGAAGATGCCGGTCAGCATCAAAACGGCTGCAATGCCCGGGAGCATATGGCCGGTGGATGACGTGAAAAGCAGCGTCATATATTGCGGGCTCGTCAGATAGACGAGAACCATAACGATGAAAGGCAGCGCGCCGATGATCGCAGCCGAAGCCTTGGCTTCCATGGAAAGCGCATCGACCTTGGCCTTCATCTTCTTCCGGTCGCGCAGAACCTTTGAAAGATTATTGAGCGCTTCGGAAAGATTACCGCCTGCCTGCGCCTGTATCTGGATGACGATGGCGAAGAAGTTGGTTTCCGGGCAGGGCATGGAATCGGGCATCTTGCCGACTGCTTCAGGGATAGAAAGGCCGATCTGCTGTGCCTCGACCACCTTCTTGAACTCGCTCTTGACCGGTTCAACCGCCTCACTCGCAATAAGTCTCAGACCGTCATTAAGCGGCAGTCCTGCCCGGGTTGCGCGCACGATGACATCAAGCGCGTTGGGAAATTCTTCGAGGAATTTCTTCAGCCGACGCTTGCGCTTCTGCAGCACGAACCAGCGCGGCAAACCGAAAAAACCGGCAATTGCGATACCCGGCAGGAAAAGCAGCGGCGCGCCGAAAATCAGTGCGATGAATGTTGCGAGAAACGCCGCCATGCCGGAATAGATGTAGAATTTCTGCAAAGTGAGGCTCAGCCCCGCCTGCGCCAGAAGAATGCGCAGGGGCGGATATTTCTGGTTCTTCTCGCGCTGCTTCTGCCGCGCTTCCAGATCCTTGATGTTATCCTGCAACTGCTTGCGGCGCTTTTGGATGTCGGCGTTTCTGTCGCGTTCGCTACGCGTTATCGCCCGTTCTGAACCGCTGTTGCGCACGGTTTCAAAGCGCCGTGCTGCGTGGTCCTTCTTGCCGAGCTTTTCATAAAAGAGCGCATAGAACAGAGCCGCGCAGGCGACAACGGCGAGCACGATGAACATCACAATGCTGGCACCGGATCCTGTCATGTGTTTGCCCTTTCCATGCTGTCGAGCACAGAAGCAAGGCGGTTATCCTCATTATAATAGCGGGCGCGTTCCCAGAAGGCAGGTCGCCCGATGCCGGTCGAACTATGGTTGCCAAGAATACGGCCAGAGGCATCTTCTCCCTTGATATCGTAGAGAACGAGATCCTGAGTGGTGATGACGTCGCCTTCCAGCCCCACCACTTCGGTGATGTGGGTAATGCGGCGTGTGCCGTCGCGCAGACGTGCGGCCTGAATGATGATATCGACAGAACCGACGATGATCTCGCGCACGGTCTTTTGTGGCAGCACATAGCCGCCCATGGCGATCATGGCTTCCATACGGTTGAGGCATTCACGCGGACTGTTGGCATGGATCGTGCCCATCGAACCGTCGTGGCCGGTGTTCATGGCCTGCAAAAGATCGAACACTTCGGATCCACGCACTTCACCGACAATAATGCGTTCGGGACGCATACGCAGACAGTTCTTAACCAGATCGCGCATGGTGACTTCGCCTTCGCCTTCCAGATTGGGCGGGCGGGTTTCCAGACGCACTACGTGCGGCTGCTGCAATTGCAGTTCAGCCGAATCCTCGCAGGTGATGATGCGTTCATGCGTGTCGATATAGCGTGTCAGACAGTTCAGAAGCGTGGTTTTGCCCGAACCGGTGCCGCCGGAAATAATGACATTGCAGCGCACCCGGCTGATGATCTGCAGCAGTTCCGCCCCGGCATTCGATATGGCGCCGAATCGCACCAGCTGGTCGAGTGTCAGCTTGTCCTTGCGGAACTTGCGGATGGTCAGGGTGGGGCCGTCGAGCGACAGCGGTGGCGCGATGACGTTGACGCGCGAGCCGTCGGGCAGGCGCGCATCGCAGATCGGGCTCGATTCGTCGACCCGGCGTCCGACCCGGCTCACGATACGCTGGCAGATGTTCAGAAGCTGCTGGTTATCGCGGAAACGAATGCCGGTTTCCTGCAGCAGACCGTCCACTTCGATATAGGTGCGGCGCGAACCGTTGACCATGATATCGGCGATGTCGTCGCGAGAAAGAAGCGGCTCCAGCGGGCCGTAGCCCAGAACATCGTTGCAGATATCGTCGAGCAGTTCTTCCTGCTCGGCAATCGACATGACGAAGTTCTTGATGGCGATGATGTCGTTGACGATGTCGCGGATTTCCTCACGCGCGGCATCCGGCGCCATGCGGGAAAGCTGCGACAGGTCGATTGTGTCGATGAGTGCCGAGAAGACCTGCGATTTGGTGTCGTAATAGCTTTCGGTCTTCTCGCGCCCTTGCGTACCCGTCTGGGTATGGGATTTCGCCGGAGTGCTTGGTACGGCTGCCTGCATGCGGGACGGTTGCACGACGGGCTGGGTCGGAGCAGGCATCGCAGCGGAACTGGCAGGTTTCGGCACAGCCGGTCGCGTTCCGCTTTCCGGCTTGTTTCCCGTATCGTTGCCTCTTCTGCCGAACATGATTTCCTGCCGTTACTTGGTCTTGCGTGCAAATTTGCCGAGTAGGCTCGAAATGCTGCTCTTCTTGCGCGGCTGCACATCGGCCCTGCCAGTCACGACATGCGCAATATGGCTGATGGCTTCGGCAATCGGACTTTCCGGATTGGTTTCTGCGATCATCCGGCCGTTGTTGGCTGCATTGCCGAAAAGCTGCGGATCGAAGTCTATAGTCGCGACAGGGTCGATGCCGAGCGGCTCGGCAAAATCTGCGAGCGCAATTTCCGGCCGTTTAGGAATGCCCATCTGGTTGAGGACGAGATGCGGTTTCACATCGTTCGGTCGCAGTTGCGCCAGCGTGTCGAGAAGGTTCTTCGTGTTGCGCAGATTGGCGAGATCGGGCGTTGCCACGATCACGACCTCATCGGCGCGCATCAATGTGGTCCGCGTCCATCCGCTCCAGCCATGCGCCACATCCAGCACAATCAGCGGAGAATTGCGTTGGGCAACATCGATCATTTCGGCAAAGGCGTCTTCGCCGAAATCGAATGTCCGTTCCAGACTCGAAGGTGCAGCGAGGATCGAAAGGTGATCGCCATATTGAACCAGCAATCGGTCGAGATAGACCTCGTCGATCCGCTCCGGCGAGAAAACGGCATCGGCGATGCCGAGCGTGGGGTCCTGATCGAAATTGATGTTTGCTGTGCCAAAGGGCAGGTCCATGTCTGCCAGCACGACATCGTGTCGGAACAGGTCGGAGATCGACCGGGCGACATTGTGTGCGATTGTTGAAGCGCCGACACCGCCTTTTGCACCGATGAAGGCTATGGAACGGCCCAGCGGTTCCGCACCGGGATCGAGAAAAATCGAGGAAACGATGGCCAGAATGTCTGCGAGCGAGACAGGCGCCACGATATATTCTGAAACGCCGCGCCGCAGCAATTCGCGATAAAGCCAGACCTCGTTGGAATGACCGATCACCATAACTTTTGAACCGGAATCGCATACCTCTGACAATTGCTGCAGTTCTTCAAGCAGCACATTGGGTTCGGACGCCGATTCGACAATAATCAGATTGGGTGTGGAGGCTGTTTGATAAAATTCTATTGCCGCTGCAACGCCGCCCATCATGACTTTCAGATGGGTTTTGGCCATGCGCCGGTCGCCACCCGCGCGCTCGATCGGGATGGCGACGCTTTCGTTCACGCAGAAGGCACGGATCGAAATGCGCGGAATGGGACGCACATTTTCCAGCATGATCGGCGCGCGGCCCGTCTCGGGGCCTTGTTCTTCTTCCGCCGGTTCGAAAGCGAAGTTGCTCATGGCGCCCTCTTAATACTCGGCCTGCGTGCTACGGGGTTCTTTCCAGTTATCCGTCTGTGCGGGCGACATCTTCACGTAGCCCCTGCTTGCCGTTGAGACGTTCGGTCGTGCGGTCCGAATCGATTGGCGACATGACGCGTGGTCCCAGAAGATCGGCCGGATTGGCGACCTGAGCGGCAAGATTGTTCTGCGAGGCACAGCCAAAATTGGCATAATGCTTGTTTTCAGGGGTACTGGCGAGATCGTCCGGCCAGCGACCGCACGGCGTCGTGCCCGCGGTCATCGCATAATAGCTGATCCTGATGGGCGCTGCCGCTTCAGGGGTTTTCAACGGGATAGTTTTCGATGGCGATATTGTTTGCCTTGATGCCGCCGCGCCGGAGCATAGCCGACACTTCGGTGCTTAACCGATAGGCCGCCGCCTGATTGGAGGTGCCTGAAGGCACCAGCACATAGAGCATGCCTGAGCCGCCGCGCCGGTGGTGGCAATAGCGCCCTGAACGATACCGCGCTGCATCGGGCTCAGCTTCTGGTCGGCCTGTGCAACCGGAATATCGATGACCTGCTCCCGCTCCGCAATCGTGATCGGATGATTGGTACGATAATCGTCCGGCAAGGCGCCAACGGTGACATGCTGGCGGTTCGCACAACCCGCGAGGAGGGCCAGTGACAGAGCGACAAGCGCTGGTCGGGTGGAAATCCTGCAAAAGCCTCTGACTGAATATGTCATGATCTGTCCCCGCTCACTTGTAGATATAACCGACGACGCCGTTGTAGCGACCGGGCGGCAGTTTGGTTTCCATCGTGCCGTAAACGCGATTGACCTTGCCAAGGATGTATCCCGCGCCATCGCTGGCCGGATTGAGATTGTCGTCGGGCCGCGCAAGCTGCTGGCGGGCAACGGGGCGCGCCAGATAAGGTGTGACGATCACCACCAGTTCGGATTCGTTGCGGATAAAATCCTTGCTGCGGAACAGCGCGCCGAGGACCGGAATCTTGGTAAGGCCCGGAAAGCCGGAAACCGACTGGCGCACTTCATCGCGGATCAACCCACCGATCATCATGGAACCGCCGGACGGAAGTTCGACCGTCGTATCGGCGACACGCTTGCGCAGCGATAGAACACTTGCGCCAACGCCATCCATCTTGTTGGTGGTGCCTGCGCCTTCTGTCGTCGGCTCAGAGACGGAGGTTCTGATTTTCAGGCTGATGCGTCCCGGCCCCAGCACGGTCGGCATGAATTCGAGACCAATGCCGTAGTTGATCTTGGCCAGTTCATTGGTGCGCTTTCCGTCATCATCATATTTGACGCTGTTGATGACATTATATTCGCCGCCGACATTGAAGGCCGCTTTTTCGCCGGAGATTGCGGTCAGGGTCGGCTCGGCGAGTGTCTTCATGACGCCTGCCGATTCCATTGCCCGCAGATAGGTGGAAAAATTGCTTGTCGCGAGGCCGAATCCGGTATCGGACAGGTTGTTGCCAATGGCTCCGGCAATACTCTCGGAAATTCCCCATAGGAAATGCCGTTCGAAACACCGCTGCCTGCCATATTAACGCCAAGCTGCTTCATGACGGAGCGGCTGACTTCCGCGACGGTGACCTTCAATGTCACCTGATCCTCGCCGACGATAGTCAGCATATTGACGATGGCGCTCGCGCGGCGGTTTCGGTCGGGATTGTTGATAGCAACACCGCCGCCATCCGTTGGCGCGGACGCAGTCGTGGTGAACTGACCGGTTGTTGCTTCGCCACCGGAAACGAAAAGGCCTGCAAGTTTTGCGGCCTGTGCCGAATCCTGTGGGGTCTGCACCGTTCCGGTCAGCACCACATTATCGTTGATCAGTTCGACGCGAATATCGGAACCGGGAATGAGGCGCTTCAGCTGGGATGAAATCCCGCTCACATCGCGCTCGATTTCGACATCGATGGATGCGACCTGTTCGCCATTGGGACCGAAAACGAAAATATTGGTCTGTCCGACCTGCTTGCCGAAAAGATAGATGCGTCGCGACGTACGCGTCACCGCATCGGCTATTGTCGGGTTGGAGACGAGAACGTCATAAGCATCCTGCGGAAGATCGAGCACGACCGACTTGTTGAGGCCAAGCTTGATCGTCTGCGAACGCTGCTGGCTGCCGACCTTGACGATACCCGCCGCCGCCATGACGGACATATCGGTGAGCGGCAGTGAGAAGGCGGCAAGCGCGCTGGTTAAAAGTGCGACTTTTGCGGAATATGGGCGCACGAGTTTTGTCTTTCTCATGAGCGCGGTCCTATTTCTGTAACGCTGCCGGACTTGATGACCTTGACCGTTCCGCTGCGGGTCGGCGAGGAAACCAGATAGTCGGCCTGCTTGATATCCTTGTCCTCGACGTCCTGTGTCGAGCGAAGCGCCAGCGTCAGGCGGTCCGCCATCTGCTGGGCGACGGTGATGATTTCGGCCTGTTCCGGCGTGACTTCGAGCGTCGCGGTCTGGCCGACCATGACCTTGCGGCCCTGCTCGTCTTCCTGAATGGCCTGATCGATGGCCAGAACACGCACATTCTGCAACACGGTTTCCGTGGTGAATGGTGTCAGCGATTTATCGCCATTGTCCGGCTTGCGGCGGGTCATGATGATGACATCGACGAAATCATTGGGAAGAATGAAGCCGCCTGCCGAGCTTTCGGCATTGATCTGTGTCGCGACGGCGCGCATGCCGGGCGGCAGGATCGACGACATGAAACTCTGTCCCGGACCGATGAGCTTGGTCTTGCGGATCGGTTCGCCCGTGAAGAACTGTAGGCGCACGGTTGCGCCACTCAACTGATTGATGGCGTCGGGTTCGCTTGCGCGGGTGATATAGCCGTCGCTGACAGCTTCGGCAGGCCAGAGCTGCCAGCGCATCTGCGATGTCAGCTCTGCGCCGACACCGAGATTTTCGGTGGCAACCAACACGTCTTCCAGCTTCATCTGCGGCGTTTCAGGCGCGACGACAATGGGAGCAGGCGGCGGTGCGGCGAGGTTCATGGCAATATAGCCAGCGCCACCTGCCGCAAGAACGGCCACTCCTAAAATGAGCAGTCGAGCTGATTTCATGATGTGCCCCGCGCAAATCCCCACGTCTTGATGACGTGTTCCAAAATTGCACTGGGAATCGTGTAATTATGGTTAATATAATCTTATTCGAATAAAGAAAGATTGGGAATACACGCGAAAGTTGCGCATAAATGCGCTTAAAATGCCCCTGTCAAATAGGTCTTCATCGTTTCCCCGACTGGCGACAGTGGAAATGTCCAGAGACCGGCAGCTCCAAGTGCAATGCCGTAGGGAATGCCCACATCCTTGCGGGCGAGCGTTCCCAAGAAGGCATAGCGATCCGCCAGTAGCGGACGGGGATCATCCTGTAGAGGATGATCGTGAGTGTCAGCGCGCCGCCCGGGATCGAAACCATCACAATATAATCCATGAGGCTGGCATTGGGACCGAACCACAAGGCCGTTGCCGCAATGAGCTTGGCGTCACCACCACCCATGGCGCGCAGGCAAAAGAGCGAAAAGGTGATGATGAGCGCGATACCGCCGACAGCCAGATGCCAGCCATAGTCTGCGAGGGAAATTCCGCAGAGCGGTGCGAGCAGGACAAAGCCCGTGCTCAGTCCGATGGAAACGCGGTTGCGGATGGTCATCGAGGTCAAGTCGGTGATCATGGCCGTCACCATTGCCAGAGCAAAGATTGCGGTCATGGCTGCTGCTGTCATTGCCGATGCCCCCGCGTCGCCTGTCATCCCATCATTTGGTCACCGTTTGCACGGAGTTGCGCTTTGATGATTAGCGGTTCGTCGCCTGTTCGAACTGTATGGCCGTGTCATTGAATTTTTCGCCGACATTGCCAGCCACGAGCGCAACGCCGCTGATGATCATTATGGAAACGAGTGTGCCGATCAGCGCATATTCGATTGCTGTCGAACCGGCCCTGTTCTTCATGAAGCGCGTCATCAATGTCGGCATCACATGCTCCTCGCTGTTCCGATTGCGCTGGTTTTGGGAACGCGCTCTAATTTCGGATGAGCTGAAGCATAAGAGAGAGGAATTGTGGCCCTCTTAACAATCAGGGTTAATGAAGTGTTTCGACGCTTTCCGGATCACTGCAATCGCACGATTGGTTAATCTTTGGCGAATTGTGAACGCGGTCTGCACGGAAGAGTAGCGACTTAATTCTTCCTTCACCAATCCCCTTCATTCTTTGCTCATTATATTGATGGGGTTCCATTCGCTGAGCCCACTATATCTGCGGGGAATGTCGCGTGACGCGTCGATTGTTTGCTTTGGGTGGCTTCGGCAAGGTGTCTGCCATGGGCATTGCCTTCATGACGGTCTTTGCGGCCAAACCGGCGTCTGCAGAAGACTACATTGCCCTTGAAACAAGCGGGGCGCGCATCTTGCGGCTCGCGCGGCCAGCCGACAGTGTCGTGATCGGAAATCCGTCGATTGCCGATGCCGTCGTTCAGGATGCACAGACTATTGTTCTGACTGGCAAGGATTTTGGCGTCACCAATATTGTCGTCATGGACAAGCAGGGCGAACCAATCCTCGATCGTGAGCTGGTAGTTTCCCGCAATGCACGCGGCACGACGCGAATTTACCGGCAGGCCGAAGTGCAAACGCTTTCCTGTACGCCTTACTGCGAAAAAGCCTCAACGAAGAACGGCTTCGACGACAAGTAACGCTATTCAGTCGTGAGTCCCTGTTCCGTTAATACTCTTTCAGGTTGTCCTGTTGTAACGATACTCCCAATCGAATTCATGTGAAGTTGGGTGGGGTTATGACTTTCCGGATTTTGGCGCTTGGCCTTGCAGGGGCGAGCGCGAACTTACGCCGTTTTGCCCGTGCACAACATGGTGTGGCGGCGGTGGAGTTCGCGTTGCTCATCGTTCCGTTCCTGATCATCATCTTTGCGACGATCGAAATCGGTATGAGTTTTGTGGCGCGTCAGGTCATATCCAATGCGACAGAGACTGTTGCACGCCGATTGCAGACGGGGCAGATCAGAGGGGCTCAAATCAGCGAAGGAACCTTGCGCACCGAACTCTGTCAGCAGATGCAGTTTATGGTCGCGCAAGGCTGCCCCAATCTTTCGCTCAATCTGGGAACCTACGAAGGCTTCGACAAGGTTCCGATTGACCAGATTCTCGACGGTGAGGGCAAGCTCACACGGACAGGTATTATCGGGACCAGTGGAACCTCAACGATCAATCAGCTCAACGTGGTTTATGCTTGGCCCGTGCTGACAAACATCCTTTATCTGATCGAAAATCCACATGCTGCAGGGGCACCATGCCGCTCTTTGCGACCCTCACCGGCAGAACGAACCCTTCCCGAACTAAAACAACTGATGTGCATCCCGAAAATCGCCTCGCACTTTTCGGAATGCATTCTGGAGCGATCGATTGCCATGCGTAATTGTCTTCGAAAATTCCTGAATGATAAACGCGGATTGGGTGCGGTTGAATTCGCACTGATCGCGCCCGCCCTGCTTCTGATTTATCTTGGCTCGGTTGATTTGGCTGACGGGGTCGACACGAACAAGAAAGTGTCGCGCTCGGCGAGCAGCCTCGCCGATCTGGTTGCTCGCCAATTGTCGGTCACGAAGAATGATCTGAACGATATGTTCAACATCAGTCGCGCGTCACTGCTGCCCTATTGTCGGAGCACCCCGAAGATAAGGATCACCGCAATCAGGATTGACGGAACGGCGAGGGCCAGCAACCTGACGCCGGAGGTCGATTGGTCCTATGCCAACATTGCGGATTTTGCCGCCAAGAAGGGGATGTCGGCGATATTCCGTCAAGCCTTCTGGATGAAGGATCGTATTTCATCAAAGTCGACGTCGAACTCGACTACAAGCCGCTCAATGCATGGATTTCCACGAGCATTCCGATGAGCGAAACCTATTATCTGGCGCCCCGCTATACGAACACGCTTCCCTGTACCAATTGCTGAACATCTTGGCATTGCGGACAAAACTGAACATATAAGGGCAAAGCCAATGCATGGCTCTTGTTCAGGATCAGTTTTCTATGCCCGAATTGCCAGAAGTCGAAACGGTTCGCCGTGGTCTGCAGCCCGTCATGGAGGCGCGACCGTCAGCCAAGTCGAACAACGACGCCCGGACTTGCGCTTTCCCTTTCCCGACCGCTTTGTCGAACGGCTTTCCGGTCGGCGCATTTTGGCGCTTGGACGTCGCGCGAAATATCTGACGATCCATCTCAATGACGGCCTATCCGTCATCAGCCATCTTGGCATGTCGGGTTCGTTTCGCATCGAGACCGATGATGACGGCGGCACGCCCGGCGAATTCCATCATGAGCGCTCCAAACTGAGTGCGCATGACCATGTCGTGTTTCATCTTCTGCGAGCCGATGGCGCTCCGGCCCGTATCGTCTACAACGATCCGCGTCGCTTCGGCTTCATGCTTTTGCGGAAGAAGGCACGCTCGATAGCCACCCGCTGCTGGCAAGCCTCGGCATAGAGCCGACAGGCAATCTGCTCTCGGGCACCATTCTGGCCGAACTCTTCAAAGGGGCGTCGGACGCCGCTCAAGGCGGCGCTGCTCGATCAGCGGCTGATAGCTGGTCTTGGTAATATCTATGTTTGCGAGGCGCTCTGGCGCAGCCACCTGTCGCCCATGCAGACAGCCGGGTCTGTTGCGCAGGATCCCGCAATCATGGAGCAATTGGCTGCCGATATCCGCACAGTGATCGCGGAAGCCATTGCCGCAGGCGGTTCAACCCTCAAGGACTATATTCAGGCAGATGGCGCGCTTGGCTATTTCCAACACTCCTTCTCCGTCTATGGGCGCGAGGGAGAGTCTTGCAAAAACCCTGCCTGCAACGGCATTGTGGAACGGGCGGTACAGTCGGGACGTTCGACTTTTTTTCTGTGCCTCTTGCCAGCAATGAGGCCTTGAAAAGAAGTGACGCCGGTCCACTTTGCCCGCCAACCAGCGAAAGCGCATCCGAAAAGTGTGAAACGGTTTGCGGCCAAGATGCGCGGTTCAAACCGAAAAGATAGAGCATTTCCCGTGTTTCAGGAAAAACAGGAAACGCTTGATCTGTCCGAAGGAGGAGTTTCAATCCATGGCCTATGAAACGATCATCGTCGAGACACGTGGCGGCGTCGGCCTCATCCGCCTCAACCGCCCGCAGGCGCTCAATGCCCTGAACCGCAAGGTTCTCGACGAATTGACGGAAGCTCTCGGCGCTTTCGATACGGACGGCAAGATCGGCGCTATCGTTCTCACCGGTTCAGAAAAGGCCTTCGCTGCCGGTGCCGACATCAAGGAAATGCAGCCGATCGATTTCGTGGATGCCTATCTTCAGGACATGTTCGCTGACTGGCAGAAAGTGGATCGGGTCCGCAAGCCGATCATCGCGGCGGTTTCGGGCTATGCGCTGGGCGGCGGCTGCGAACTCGCCATGATGTGCGATTTCATCATCGCGGGCAGCAACGCAAAATTCGGCCAGCCGGAAATCACGCTTGGCGTCATGCCCGGCATGGGCGGCTCGCAGCGTCTCACGCGCTATGTCGGCAAGTCCAAGGCGATGGATATGTGCTTGACCGGACGCATGATGGATGCGGCGGAAGCAGAACGCAGCGGTCTCGTCTCGCGCGTCGTTGCACCGGAGGAGCTTCTTGACGAAGCGCTGAAGGCCGCAGAACGCATTGCATCCTTCTCGCGTCCGTCCGTGCTGATGGTCAAGGAAGCGGTCAATCGTACCTACGAAATGACGCTGAGCGAAGGACTCCGCTTCGAGCGGCGCCAGTTCCATTCGCTGTTTGCGACGGAAGACCAGAAGGAAGGCATGGCAGCCTTCATCGACAAGCGTACGCCGTCGTTCAGAATCGCTAAAGCTTGTCTCCCTAAAGTGGGAACCGGTTTCGGGATAAAGACATGCTTGAAAAGACAAATAGATAGAGCAGTTTCAATGACTCGGTTTTAGCTGGAACCGCTCTAATTGATCGGCTGGTGGTCGAGTGACGGCCCTGACAAGAGCATCATGGGAGCCTTCCGGTCGCTTTCGGCGGGCTTTCAGGCCGGGTTTGCGGCTTTTTGATCGAGCTTTGGGGCAGAATCCACGTTGACGCCGTGCCAAAGCTGATCTATAAGCCCGCCACGGATCGGCGGCCCCGAGGGGATCTTCAAGGGGATTTTCTCGGCTGCCCTAGAGGTTTTGTGCCCGGCGGTTTTGCCCCCGGCTAGCTGACAGAAAAAAAGAGAGGCATTTATGGCCAATACTCCTTCGGCCAAGAAGGCAGTGCGCAAGATCGCTGCCCGCACCGAAATCAACAAGTCCCGCCGTTCGCGCGTTCGTACCTTCGTGCGCAAGCTGGAAGACGCTCTGTTGAGCGGCGACAAGCAGGCTGCAGAAGTCGCATTCAAGGCTGCTGAGCCTGAACTGATGCGCGCTGCTTCCAAGGGCGTGATGCACAAGAATACCGCTTCGCGTAAGGTGTCTCGCCTTGCTCAGCGCGTTAAGGCTCTGAACGCCTAAGCATTCATCCATTTTATGGATTGTTTTCGAAACCCGGCTCATTGTTAGCCGGGTTTTCTTTTTGAGCGTTTCTCAGAGCACTGGCATTCTTTCATACCACCCTGAATTGTAGAGATTTTTCAATGCCTAGCTGGAATATTTCAGAGAGCGGTTATTCTCGCATGAGGCTATTTAAGTAGTATTTTCAAATGGTTGCGGATTATTATCCACTGTTATCCACAGGCGGGTTTAGGGACTCGGAAGGGGGTTTGAGTCAAGGAATATTTTTAAATTTATTTTTAGGAAGAACATATCAAGATCACCTAAAAATTGCCCCACGAAAACACATTGAATCCAAAGGTGTTATTTCGCTGGCGTCCGATTCCCTACTTTTGTCGAGTCCCCTGCAAGGGCTATCGGCAAAAAATGTGGCTTTTCTTAGGCTTGCCCTTTGCTGCGAGGCTTCGCTAAAGTCAGGGCATAAGAGGGGTGGGCCACCGGCCCGGAGTTAGCATCAAATAGCGAGTTTGTCGGCGTGGGCATCACAGCCCGCGGGTGTTATATTCTGGTCGTAAGGTCCTGTTCCTCATGGTTGTTTGCTTACCGTTCGTTAACCGGAATGCCGTTTTAGGCATGTCCCCGACAATTGAATGGTTGTGGCGGATTTCTTTCCGGGCAATCAGCCTCCGGTAAAAGTGTTGTGAGTCGTAAAAGGTCGCCGGGAAGGAGTATCCGGGTGTTGGTCCTGATGGGACCGTTTGAGTTTGTGTTTGGCCCAGAGCTGTAGAGCCGGGCTTTATGAGTGAGTACCTGCCGGGCCAGACGGATAAAAATCCGCGGTTCGGACAGGAAAAATGACAAGCGCCAAAAACGGCGCGTACGAATGTGAAGGCAGGCGAGACGATGGCAATGATGACCGGCAAATCGACGGCAACGATGGGTGATGATGCACATGCGAACCGTATCCATGGATCTTCTGCTACCGGAAATGAAAAGAGCCCG
>JAAVLQ010000002.1:0-260000 GCA_012103075.1 Brucella cytisi
ATGAATATCGCAAATCCAGCAGCAGCTTTGTCGTTTGACGACATGATACTATCGCAAGGGCGCGAGATTTCTCGCAAGCTCAATCTGCTGCGTCACGAAAACTTTCCGCCAGATGCGCGCAAGAACATGCTGCGTCAGTTTTCGATGGCTGAGGCCGCGTATTTCCTTGGTGTCTCGCCCAGCAATCTCAAGAAACTGCATCTGGAAGGCAAGGGTGTCGAACCAACTATTCTGACAGGTGGCCGTCGGGCCTATAGTGTCGACCAGATTCAGGAATTGCGCCAGTGGCTTGACCAGAATGGTCGCGCTGACGTGAAGCGTTACGTCCCACATCGCCGCGGCAATGAAAAACTCCGGGTTATCGGTGTCGTCAACTTCAAGGGTGGCTCGGGCAAGACGACAACAGCTGCCCATCTGGCGCAACACATGGCCTTGACCGGCCATCGCGTGCTGGCAATCGACCTCGATCCGCAGGCTTCGCTATCGGCTTTGCATGGCATTCAGCCAGAGCTCGACGAGTTTCCGTCGCTCTATGAGGCTATTCGTTACGATTCCGAAAGGAAGCCAATCCGCGAGGTCATTCGCCGGACGAACTTCCCGTGCCTCGATATCATTCCGGCAATGCTGGAGCTGCAGGAATATGAATATGACACACCGCTCGCCATGCAGAACGGTGGCGAGGGCAAGACTTTCTGGAATCGCATCGCGCGAACTCTCGCTGACGTCGATGACGATTATGACGTTGTTGTCATCGATTGCCCTCCTCAGCTCGGCTATCTGACGCTGACAGCGCTTTCAGCGGCAACTTCCGTCTTGATCACTGTCCATCCGCAGATGCTCGACCTTATGTCTATGTCACAGTTCCTGCTGATGCTCGGTGATATTCTGAAGACAGTTCGCCAAGCAGGCGGAGCGGTTCAGCTAGACTGGTTCCGCTATCTGATCACCCGTTATGAGCCAACCGATGTTCCGCAAGCACAGATGGTCGGCTTCATGCAGAGCATGCTCGCCTCACATATGCTGAAGCATCAGATGCTGAAATCAACCGCGATTTCGGATGCAGGTCTGACCAAACAGACGCTTTACGAGGTCGAGCGTTCATCGATGAACCGCGGCACTTATGATCGCGCTATGGAAGCCATGGAAGCGGTTAATGCTGAAATTCGTGGCCTCATTCACGAGGCTTGGGGGCGTTAGACTGCCGTCTAAAGCGGTGAATATTGAATAAAATCAGGTCTCTGACCGGTTTGAGGACATGAGAATGGCAAGAAAGAACATATTCGAAAGCGTTATGCGGGACGAACCGGCTGCCGAACAGACTTCGCAGTCGGTCGAAAACGTATCGCGCCGGTTCGGTGCTGCCAAGTCTCTATCCGCTTCGATCGATGAGTTAGCAAAGCAGGCAGCCCAGAAGCTTGATGGCGAAGCCATTATCGAGCTTGATCCCACCAATCTTGATGGCTCCTTCGTGGCCGACCGTCTGCCTGAAACGGATGACGAAGAGTATCGGGAACTTCTGGAAGCCATTCGCGAGCGTGGTCAGGACAGTCCATTCTCGTTCGTCCCCATCCCGAGACCAGCGACCGTTATATGATCGTTTTCGGTCATCGGCGCGCACGGGCCGCCAGAGAGCTTGGTATCAAGGTCAAAGCCGTCATTAAGCCTCTCGCCGATCTGGAACATATTCTGAGCGGCGGGTCAGGAAAACTCCGCGCGCGCCAATTTGAGCTTTATCGAACGAGTTTTCTTTGCTGCACGTCTCGAAGCGCTTGGCTTCGAACGCGAGGCCATACAGGCGGCATTGACGGTCGATTACCAGACCCTGTCGAAGATGCTGACCATTCCGAAAGCCATTCCGGAGCATATTCTTCTCGCTATCGGTCCCGCCAAGGGCATCGGTCGTGACCGCTGGCTTGAACTGCGAAAGCTGATAGAAATTCCGGGCAAAAGAATGCTGCCGAAGAGCTCCTCGGTAACATCAGCGTTTGAAAACGCTTCGTCGGTTGCTCGTTTCGAGCAGCTTTACGGCTATCTCAAAGGCAGTAAACAGAAGAAACCTGTCACCAAGGCGGCTCTGCGTCCCGGCACCAGCTGGATGGCTTCTGACAAAACGGTCAGCGCAATTATCAAACAGAATGGCAAATCGACTACATTGGCTCTCAGTGCAGCCAACGGGCCCCGTTTTGCCGATTGGCTTTCTCGTAATCTGGATGAGCTTTATGCGTCTTTCCAGAGCGAGGAGAAGTAAATAAGCGTAACGAACAGCGGCAGTTGCCACGGTTCGATTGTGTAGCGTTCAATAGTAAGTGTGTTTGCGTCGAAACTGTTCAGGAAGAGGAACGAGACAGCAAAAGAAAAAGGCCCCCAACGTCGCCGTGTGGAAGCCCTTCTCATTGGTTTAGCAGCTAGAGAATCGCAAATCCACGAATCACTGTCAAGTGTAATTAGCGTCATTTTGGCGGGTGGATTTCTTTTGCCTTGTGGAAGGTGAAAGAAAATGGAGATTCAATTGGCCTCGACGCCGTTTGGCAGTCGAAGGATGACGCTTGCCTTGTTGGCAAGTCAACAGAACACACAGAAAATCGCACCGGGAACGATTGCCGATAAATGGCAACTGCATCGATGGCTATGTGAAGCAAAGACACAGTTCGGCCTGAATGATCGCTCTCTGGCGGTTCTTTCAGCGTTGCTGTCATTCTATCCGGAGACGGAACTGAATGAACGGAACAGCCTGATCGTATTCCCGTCCAACAAGCAACTGGCATTGCGCGCCCATGGTATGGCCGATGCAACCTTGCGCCGTCATCTGGCAGCGCTGGTCGATACCGGTTTCATCCACCGCCGGGACAGCCCAAATGGTAAGCGCTATGCACGCCGTGCCAAAAGTGGAGACGTACAGATCGCATTCGGCTTTTCACTCGCGCCATTGCTTGCACGTGCTTTCGAACTGGAGACAGCTGCCGAGCAGGTGAGGACCGAGAAGATTGCATTGCGTGAAATGCGCGAGCGTCTCACATTGCTGCGTCGTGACATCACCAAGCTTATTGAATTCGCCGCGCAGGAGGAACTGACCGGAGATTGGGAAGACATCCATCATCGTTTCCGCCTTATCGTCGACGGCATTCCGCGCCGTGCCGAGTATGAAGAACTCGCAGCACTGGTCGAATCCATGCAATTCATTCGTGCGGAAATCGATAACACATTGAAAATTCAAAAGAATGTTGAAAATTTGAACGCCAATGAATCTCAAAATGAGCGGCAGCAAATTGAATCGAATCCAGATTCCTATTCTGAAAGGACAACGCCTGAATTTATCAACCAGCGAGTGAATAAAATCACCAGCGCTCAGATCGAACCCACGGTTTCGCTCGACATGGTGCTTCGTTCCTGTCCAGAGATCACGGCCTATGCCATCTCATCGATCCGGCATTGGCAGGATTTGGCCAACACGGCAGAGAAAGTACGTTCTTTCTTGGGAATCGATGGAAAGCTCTACGATCTCGCAAAGAAAACGCTAGGAACTCATAATGCATCGATTGTAATCGCTTATATCCTGCAGCGTTATGAGCAAATCCAGTCCGCTGGTGGCTATTTACGAATTCTGACGGAAAAGGCTGCCAACGGCTCGTTCTCAATCAGACCCATGCTTATGGCCGCGCTGAATGGACAAAACCAAATGGCTATTTAAGTTTCGTGTTGTTCATGAAGTCCAAGGCAACGACCAGAGGTGGCTGTTTGACAGCGTCCCGCACTAGCGCAGCAAGTTACATAGCCACTGATATTGGCGCTTCGTAACGTCATTTAATGACGAAGCGATCTGCCGATTGCCGGTGCAGCTTGTGAAGGCTTCGCACTTTGAAGCTTGATGTGGCCAGCAGGTCTGAACTTAGTCCAGTGTCTGAAAGCGGCGACGACGTGAACGACGGCGAGGGTGCAAAGTGTTCAGGTCTTGTTTTTGACCGACCTTATGACGCGGCGGAGGTGAAAGCAGGCGCATGATGAAGAGGATGCAGCACCCGATGGTGAATATCCAGAATATCTCATCGGTGAGATCGTTGATCATAACGCAATCCAGAGCAAACCGCTTGTCCGTTTCCGTGACGCGCGAAACAATATTCCGAGATAAATATCTGCTCGCGCAACCGCGGCCAAGTCACGAAGGCGTGCTTTATCGCCGCGTCGGTCGTATTCCGACATCCCTGTCTTCTGGGCAGTCCTGTGGATGGCTGAAAGGCGCTGGTCGCGAAGTCCGCGCCGATCTGCGATAGATTGGTCATGCTTCCTTTCACGATCCATTGTTCCGCTCCGGTGCTCGCGGTTGAATTTTCAGACCGGCAAAACATTCTGAGCTGGTCATTGACACGCCCGGGTTTTGTCTCAGCGCATTCCGTCGCGTGGCTGGAAGTCCGCAACGACGATTTGACGCTGGACGTTGACGCGGGGCTTTTGCTGCAGGAAAGACTGGCAGAAGCCGGGTATGGTGATGCGGTCCAGATGATGACATCGCGCAGCGTTCAAAAGCACCATATTGCAACACGGCGCTCCGGCGAAGCGCATGCCGCCTGTCTTGCCACGGTGGGCCTGTCGAATGCGGGGAGGGTTGGTGAGCTCTCGCAACTGAAGATGCCAGCTGGAACGATCAATCTTCTAGTTCACATCGACAAGCCCTTGTCGGTTGCAGCTCATATAGAGGCAATGTCGATTGCGGCTGAAGCACGCACCGTTGCAATTATCGAACTTGGCCTCGATGTCGACGGCAAAGCCATAACCGGGACTGGAACGGATTGCATCGCCGTTTCCGCGCCGCACGGGGAGGCGGGAGAGGCAGCATTATATGCGGGCTTACATACGGATATCGGCGCCGCCCTCGGTGGCGCGGTTTATGACGCAGTATCCGAAGGCGGATGGCTCTGGATGAACGAGCAGGGTTTTGGCCGATCAGGCCTCGGCTGTAGTTCCTTTCGGTTTCAGGCGCAGAATTAGCGGAACCAGAACAAGGGCGACGATCGGGAAGACCAGCCAGTTGATCGTTTCCCAGCCAGAAGAATGCAGCAGCGACCCTGCAAAGAACGAAGCACAGGCCACAGTGCCGAACATGATGAAATCATTGGCGCCCTGAGCCTTGCCGCGTTCAGCCGACGTATGGCAGTCGGTCACCATGGCAGTCGCACCGATAAAGCCGAAGTTCCAGCCAATGCCGAGGAAGATCAGCGCACCCCAGAAATGGCCGACATCAAAGCCGCCCAGTGCAATAATGGCGGAAAACGCGATCAACACGAGCCCGAGCGCGGTGATCTTTTCTTTGCCGAAACGGGTGATGAGCTTTCCGGTAAAGAAGCTGGGCGCAAACATGGCGAGCACATGCCATTGGATGCCAAGGGCTGCGTGATCGACGGAATGGCCATGGCCGACCATGGCGATGGGTGCAGCTGTCATCACGAATGTCATCAGCGCGTAGGAGCAAACACCGGCAGCCACGGAAAGGGCGAAACGCGGTGAACGGAGAATTTCGCCGAGAGGACGACCTGTATCATGGACGGTGCCCGGATCTCTCCGGATTTTCGGCGCACGCAGCATGAAGAGGACGGGGGGGCGAGAAGCCCCAGAACCGCCCGGCTGAGGAAACTGCCTGCAAACATCGCATCCGGAATGGTATCGCGTGTCCAGATGACGAGCTGTGGCCCGACGATTGCCGCAATGAGTCCGCCCACCATGACCCATGAGATAGCGCGCGCCTTCATGTCGCCTGTTGCCGTATCGGTGGCGGCAAAGCGATAGCTCTGGACATAAGAGGCGTAGAAACCGGCGGTCAGCGTTCCAAGGCAGAAGATAAGGAAGGAGGCGGCAAAAATACCAGTGGCTGCAATCACACCTGCTGAGGCGCCAACAAGCGCGCCCAGCATATAGGCATTGCGGCGTCCAAACTGGCGCATAAAGAAAGCGGCAGGCAGGGTGCCGAGCGCAAGGCCGAGATTGAACAGACTGACAGGAAGCGTGACGAGCGCTGGATCGGAAGACAGTTTCTGACCCACCAGACCACCCAGCGAAATCACGATAGGCGGGCTGGAAGCGCCCAGTGCCTGTGCAATCGTCAGGATAATAATATTGCGCCGTGCGGTCGTCATGTCGGTCATCACCAACCCCTCAATCGATAAAACCGGGATGGTTTTATCGGAAAGCGCATTTGCCGGCAAAATTATTCTACAACTGGATAGAACATTTTTTGCCAGATCAGCTATTCCGTTTCAAACGATGAGGTGGATGTGACGAAAATTTTACTGAGAAGGTAGACAGAATTTGGCTGCTGGCCTATCCGGTTAGGTGATTATCGCGTCAGCGAACGCGTCTTCAACCATACAAAACCCGGGCGGGTAACTGGAACGCAACCATGCGGGCCCGCGACGCATGTGGGAATCCAATTTGGACAGCTCAATGTCGTCCGGCTGTCATCTAGTGCTTCTAATTTGCAACTCCACAATTCGATAGGGAGCCAGCAATGTCAGAGAATCTTTTCCCAGCAAAGTCTGTTCAAGACCAGCCAGTTGGAAGAAGCAGATGCCGATCCGCGCAATCCGTCCGATAATCCAACCATGGGCGAAATCATCAGCCGGCGCTTTTCCCGCCGTGGTTTTTGCGTGGATCGCTCGCTGTCTCGGCCATTGCGGCAACCGTAAGTCCGCTCGCCCTGTTGAGTGCGGGTGATGCGCGCGCTGCATCCGGTTCGGCCTTTTCCTTCAAGGAGGTCGAAGCCGGTGTGGATGCCTATCATCATGTCGCGGAAGGCTATGATGCTGATGTGCTTTTGCGCTGGGGCGACAAGCTTTTCGCCGATGCGCCAGAATTCGACCCGACCAGACAGTCTGCCGAAGCGCAAGCGCGCCAGTTCGGCTACAACAATGATTATGTCGGCTATATCGCCATCGAGGGGTCGCCGGAACATGGCATCCTCGTGGTCAACCACGAATATACCAATCCGCACCTGATGTTCTCCGGCCTTGTCAAGATCGTCGATGGCAAGGTGGAACAGGCCCCGCTCTCGAAGGAACAGGTGGATATCGAAATGGCCGCCCATGGCGGCACGATAGTCGAAATCCGCAAGCAGGACGGCAAGTGGCAGCCGGTGCTCGACGGTGCAAACAACCGCCGTATCACCTCCAGTACCGAGATGACGCTGAGCGGTCCCGTGGCCGGTCATGATCGCGTCAAGACCAATGCCGATCCTTCAGGTACCAAGGTTTTCGGTACGATCAATAATTGTGCAGGCGGCGTCACGCCCCGGGCACATACATCATGGCCGAGGAAAACATTCACGGCTATTTCATCGGCGAACTGCCGGAAGGTCACGCGGAAACGGTCAATTACAAGCGCATGGGCATTCCGGAGGGCTCGTACGAATGGGGGCGTTTCTACGACCGTTTCGATGTTTCCAAGGAGCCGAACGAACCGAACCGTTTCGGCTGGATTGTCGAGGTCGATGTGTCCGACCCGAACTCCGTGCCGAAGAAGCGGACCGCGCTTGGCCGTTTCAAGCATGAGGGTGCCGAATCCATCGTCAACAAGGATGGGCGCGTGGTCTTCTATCTAGGCGATGACGAACGCTTCGACTATGTCTACAAATTCGTGACGGCGGGTAAGTTCAACCCGGATGATCGCGCTGCCAACCCGGACCTGCTGGATGAAGGCACGCTTCACGTGGCCAAATTTCATGAAGACGGTAAGGTCGAGTGGATGCCGCTGGTGTTCGGCCAAGGCCCACTGACCGAGCAGAACGGCTTCAAAAGTCAGGCCGATGTGCTGATCGAAACCCGTCGCGCGGGCGATCTTCTCGGCGCCACCAAGATGGACCGCCCGGAAGACGTGCAGCCGAACCCGGTCAATGGCCGCGTTTATGTCATGCTCACCAACAACACGAAGCGCAAGGATGATCAGTTGGACGCTGCCAATCCGCGCGCCAAGAACGCCTTCGGCCATATCATCGAGATCGAGGAAGATGGGCAGGATTTTGCCACCACGACGGGCAAGTGGGAAGTGCTGCTGAAATGCGGCGATCCCTCCGTAGCCGAAGTAGGTGCCAGCTTCTCCACTGATACAACGCGCAATGGCTGGTTCGGTATGCCCGACAATGCTGCCGTCGACAGCGCTGGTCGGCTTTGGGTCGCAACCGATGGCAACAGCAACAAGGATACCGGCCGCACTGACGGACTTTGGGCCGTCGACACGGAAGGCGATGCGCGTGCGACCTCGAAACTGTTCTACCGTGTGCCGGTGGGCGCGGAAATGTGCGGTCCGCTGTTTGCACCCGATGATGAGACGGCTTTCGTTGCCGTGCAGCATCCGGGCGACGGCGGTGAGGATTGGGACGGTCATGGCCGTCCGTCCTATTACGAGGACCTGTCCACCCGTTGGCCGGATTTCAGGGATGATATGCCGGTGCGGCCTGCCGTGGTGGCAATCACCAAGCAAGGCGGCGGCAAGATCGCGGTTTAATGATTTGATGAGACAGTTTGCCCCCGGTGAAAGCCGGGGCCATCGTCAAAAAGCTTCACGGAAGCGTCAAGCCAGCGATACAAAGCCAGCCTAATTCCGTCTCTGTATTTCAAATCCAACGGGGACTTATCATGATATCGCGTCTCGTCGCCTCGACCATGCTTGCCGGTGCCGTCGCATTGGCTTTTCCGGCCACCGCTGAAGAAAAGGCTTTTCCCGCCACGCTGAAGGCCCATGCCATCCTGCCCGCGAATACGATCATCGCTGCACCGGAAGATGCGGGGAACATCTGAAGACGTCGGGCAAGTTCACTACCGCTGATCGCAAGCGCGCCGAGAGCATCGGCACTGTTGAAGGCAAGGACGGCGTGCGCAAGACCGGCCTTTCTGTGCCGTTCGACGGCCAGCCGGTACAGGGTTTTTCCGGCATCAAAACTATGGAAGACGGCAGCTTCTGGTCGCTGTCCGACAATGGTTTTGGCTCCAAGCTTAACTCGCCGGACGCCATGCTGATGCTGCATAATGTCAAGTTCGACTGGGATAAGGGTACGGTCGAGCGCGTGAAGACCGTGTTCCTCAGCGATCCGGACAAGAAGGCTCCGTTTCCCATCGTCATGGAAGGCGCAGAAAAGCGCTATCTGACCGGCGCCGACTTTGACGTGGAATCCATCCAGCCGGTAGCGGACGGTTTCTGGGTCGGCGAGGAATTCGGTCCTTTCCTCCTGAAATTCGACATGGACGGCAAGCTTACCGACGTTATTCCGACAGTTGTCGGCGAGACACAAGTCGTATCACCGGACAGTCCGAAGCTCGCTCTGCCCGCCAATCCGAGTCTCAAGCTGCCGTCTTACAATCTGAAGCGCTCGGGTGGCTTCGAGGGACTGGCAATGTCGAAGGATGGCTCGAAGCTTTATGGTCTTCTGGAAGGTCCGCTTTTCGTCGATGGTGCGCCGGAAAAGACCGAAAGCGGCAAGACCGGCCTGAGGGTTATTGAATTCAACGTTGCCGACAAGAAGTGGTCGGGCCGCTCGCGGCTCTATCCGCTGGCTGACGCTGGCGAAGCTATCGGCGATTTCAACATGCTGGATGAAACCACCGCGCTGGTCATCGAGCGTGACAACGGCGTCGGCATGGCGGACAAGGCCTGCGCCGATCCGAAGAAGCCGCAAGCCGATTGCTTCGATGTGCCGTCGAAAGTGAAGCGTATCTACAAGATCGCTTTCGATGACGGCAATGTCGGCAAGGAAGTGCGCAAGATCGGTTATATCGATCTGCTCGCCATTGCCGACCCGGAAAACAAGCGTCGCCGGGGCGGGCGTGAAGGCATTTACGATATGCCGTTCCTGACCATCGAGAATGTGGATCGCGTGGACGACACGCATATCGTGGTCGGCAACGACAACAATATGCCGTTCTCGGCTGGTCGCTTCCTCGACAAGGTCGATGATAATGAATTCGTCTTGCTGGAAGTGGGCGAATTTTTTTTGAAGGCCGAGTAAGGTCTTCATATCGGTGATCCGGTGAAGCCGCGGAAAAATCCGCGGCTTTTTCTCTTTGTGCATGGTGACAAGCCCGGCATGGAAGTTTTGTTTCTGCGCAGCTATTGTGCGGCAGCAAAGCGATGGAGAAAGCCGTTGAAGATTTTTATTTTCGGCAGTGTGAATGTGGATGTCAGCGCCCGGATGGCCGCGCTGCCGCGTCCGGGGCAGACCGTGAATGCATCGGGCTATGGTATTGGTCTGGGTGGCAAGGGTGCCAATCAGGCGGTTGCGGTCGCCAAGATGGGCGGTGATATCCGCTTCGTCGGTGCTGTCGGTAAAGATGCCTTCGGCGAACTGGCCTTGAAGCAGATGCAGGAATTTGGCCTTAACACCGAAAGCGTGCGCGTGATTGACGGCGTCGATACGGGCATGGCGATCATTCAGGTCGAGGAAGCCGGGCAGAACACAATTGCTGTTTGTGCTGGCGCCAATGCGCGCTGGTCGGCGACCGATATTGAAGCCTATGCTGCCGATATTGCCAAGGCGAAGATTACGCTGTTGCAGCGTGAAGTTCCGCATGAAGCCAATCTGGCCGTGGCAAAAGCCGCGCGTGCGGCAGGCGGTAGTGTTTTGCTGGATCCGGCGCCGGTGGGGATGCAAGCCGCATGACGGACCTGATTTCGCTCACCGACATCATCTCCCCAACGAGACTGAGGCTGCTGAAATTACCGGTATCGAACCGACCGATCTTGCTTCGGCGGAAGCCGCCGCGCGTAATCTTCTGCAGCGTGGGCCGAAGATGGTCATCGTCAAGCTTGGAAGCCGTGGTGCATTGCTGGTGACGGCGGACGAGGTGAAACACTTTGCGCCCTTCAAGGTCCGGTGGTGGATACGGTTGCAGCCGGCGACAGTTTCAATGGTGGTTTCGCCGTCGCTTTCTCGCAGGGGCAGTCCTTGCACGATTGCGTGCAGTATGGTTCGGCAGCGGGTGCCATTGCGGTCACAAGAACGGGCGCGGGGCGGCTGCACCGACCTCCGAGGAAGTGGGGAGCGCTTCTGCAAACCAAGGCCGAATGAAATTCGGGGCAGTTTGCGCCAATTTCGCTCAATTTGAGCAGAAAACTACGTAAAACCTCTTGTCAAGCGTGACGAAGAAGCCGCGAGAATAAGGCGCTCGCGGCTTCTTTGTGAATGTTTTGTGATTTAGAGCATGATCCCGAAAAGTGGGCTTCCGGTTTTCGGATAAGATCATGCCCAGAAAAATCAAAGCGTTGCGAGACGCTCGACCAGCAGGCTGAAGAAGCCGTCTGCATCCACATCCTTGATGAAGAGAGCGTTCTTCGGTCTGTCGGTCACTTCCCACCAGTCGACGACTGTTTCGCCGATGGTCAGTTCCGAATTGATTTCGATTTCCACATTGCACTCGCGTCCGGAATAGAGTTCCGGCTTGATGAGATAGGCGATGACGTTCGGGTCGTGCAGCGGGCCGCCGTCGGTGCCATACTTGGCTTCGTCATAGCGCTCGAAGAATTCGAGCCATGCCGCGACGACTTCGCCAACATGCGTGCCGATGCCGCGAATGGCGGCGATGCGCTTTTCGGTGGTGAGAACCTTGTGTGTCACGTCGAGCGGCATCATGGTGATCTTGATGCCGGATTTGAACACGACCGCAGCGGCATGCGGATCGACATAGATGTTGAATTCCGCCGATGGCGTGATATTGCCGCCCTCGAAATAGCCGCCACCCATCAGCACGATTTCCTTGACGCGTCCGGCAATCTTCGGCTCGCGGATCAGTGCGGACGCGATATTGGTCAGAGGTCCCAGCGGGCAAAGCGTGACGGTGCCCGGTTCTTCCTCCATCAACGTTTCGATGATGAAGTCAACGCCGTGCTGCGCTTGAAGCGGCATGGTCGGGGCGGGCAGGTCGTAACCGTCGAGACCGGTCTTGCCATGGACGTTTTCAGCTGTCACGAGCGGGCGCACCAGAGGACGGATAGAGCCTGCAAAACCTTGGTTTCCGGCTTTTTGCCACTTCGCAAATAGTGCGGGTGTTGATTTCGGTGCGTGCCAGCGGGCCATTGCCTGCAACGGCGGTGATGCCGAGAATGTCGAGTTCCGGGCTTGCCAAGGCCAGAAGAATGGCGACGGCATCGTCCTGACCGGGATCGGTATCGATAATGATTTTACGGGCCATGATGGTTTCCTGATGAGATATTCTAGAGAGCGTTGCGCGCGGCACTAACCGTCTGGTCGACAAGCGCGTCGAAGGAGATTTTCGCCGGGCGGCGCATGTAGGTGACGATGTCGTCGACCAGCAGCGGCTCTGACCACCGTTCGGCGATGATGGTGGACCCGCGCTGGATGGCGATCATGCTCAGAATCTGCGCGGCGTTGCAGTCGACGTCGTGGCCGATGCCGCAGACGATTTCGAGCGTGCGGTCGAAATCGCCTTCGCCAAACCAGAGCGCAATCACTTGCGCGGCTGCATTCGGATAGACATGAATCCAGTTATATTCAGCATATTCCGCATCGCATTTCGCCCATGCGTCCTGCCAGTTACCGGCAGAACGGCAGGTGTCTAGCGCGAAAGCCGGACCGCGCCATATTCAGTGTCGGTTGAGAAAAGCACTGCTGTAGAGACGAGCAATTCGCGCGTGTCGCTGATCACAAAGGCGCGCGCCGCCATGACAGCGTTAAAGACTTCGCCCAAAATACCGTTTCCGGCATGGGAGATTTCCGCATCCATCCATGCGAGGCGGGCAGCTTCACGGGCGCGGCCCGGCACGACCATGCCGCAGATCGTGCCGCGCATCTGTGCGCCGATCCATTCATCGAACGGATTGTCGGAAGTGCCGGTTTCAGGCGCGGCGAGGCCCCGCCGCATATTGGAAAGCGCAATCGCCTCTGCCGACCAGCCGAGCGGGATCAGCGAGGTCCAGCGCTCGGCAATGTCGGCGCTGGTCACGGCAGAACCCTTGTCACCGAAGGCTTCCAGAAAAGCGATCTCAAAGGTGATGTCGTCATTATAGGTATTGGGCTCGCGCACATAATCGCGGATCGGTCCGAAGACCTCGGCAATGTTTTCCGCCGTATAACCTTCGAGCGCCGTACCTGCCGCAGCGCCCACGAGCTGCGCCATCCGGCGGGCTGCGGTGCGGTCGCGGAAATCATCGGACTGGACGGCATAGAGCAAATCGTCAGGCCATTGGACGGCAGCGTCGAATTCGTGCCACGATCCGTAACGCACCGTCTTTTGCGACGGATGGTTCGGATCGGGCCGCGCTGCGCGCATCAGGACGCGCAAATGCATGTCTATACGATACAGCGTTTCAAAATCGGCGCGTTCAAGTGCGGCCAGCCCGTCGCGAAGAAGATATTCATAAGGAGCGAGAACGAAGCCCTTGTTTTCCAGCGATTGTAACGCACCGGCCATCAGGCATTCAGGTGCTGCCGATCCCGGCACGTTGCTTTTCCAGAACATGGCCATGAGATCGTCCTGCGCCTTCATGACAGGGCTTGCATCCCGTGTCTGTTCTTCCGCTGTGCGTACAACCGGTTTGGTGTCGCGCAGCAGATCGCGGGTCAGTTCCCAAGCCTTCATTTCATGCTCATTTCAATATGTTGGATATGCATTTCAGGAGTTTTTCAGTTGCTTTGCGCGCCGCTGACGGCGCGCCGCGTGGATCGTCAGCACGACGACGGGGACGAGATAAGGGATCATCTGCATCAGTTCGAACGGCAGTCCGAGGCTCTGAAGTGTAATGGCGAAAGATTCCGCCGCCGCAAGAACCGGGCTTGCCACAAGCGTACCCCGTGCGGTTCCCTGTCCCATGACTTCCGCCGCAATGGCAATGAAACCGCGACCTGCAGTCATGTTCTGGGCGAACCGGTGACATAACCGAGCGACAGATAGGCACCGGCTGCACCGCCGAAGAGGCCGGACAGGACAAGCGCCATCATCTGCACCCGACCTGTGTGGATACCGGCGGCGCGTGCTGATTTCGGATCAACGCCGGTGGCGCGCAGATGCAGGCCGAAGCGCGTGCGCATCATCAAAAGGCTGACCGCTGGGACGGCAAGAAGGGCGGCGAAGGTCAATATGTGAATATTGCCGATGAAAGGCACGGGAAGGCTTGGCAGAGCGCCGCTTTTCAACGCGCCCGACATGCCCTTGTCGCCCGTTGCAAGAAAAAGCCCGAGTGTTGTTGCTGCCGCGGCGGCGATGTTGAGCGCGATGCCGGTCATGATGAGATCGGTGCCCAGCCGATTGACCGAGAGCGACATCAGCCAGCCGAGAACTGCCCCTGTGATGAGCGCGGCCAGCAGGCCGAAAGCCGGACTTCCGGTGGCCGCACTGGCTAGAACGGCAATGAGCGCCGCCGACAGCATCATGCCTTCCATGCCGATATTGAGGACGCCTGCGCGGTCGGAAATCATCACGCCGAGCGCCGCCAGCAACAAAGGTGTTGCCACGCGCAGGATGGTGCCAATGAAGGATGGATCGAGAATTTGTGCGAGAACCATACTCATGGTTGTACTCCCGCTTGTTCTCCTTCGCGACTGCGAAGGTTGCGGATCAGCCGCAATACGGTTGGATGATTGTGAATGACGCTTGCCGTCGCGCCTACCATGATGGCGGCGGTTACAAGCCCCACGACTTCGGTCGGGATGTTCATGTTGCGGGCCAGAAGATCGCCGCCGATCTGCACGAAACCAAGGAAAAGTGCGGACGGAATAAGCAGGAACGGATTTTCGCGCGCCAGAATGGCGACGACGAGGCCCGTCCAGCCATAGCCGGGCAGATCGAGCGGGCAAAGCGGGCATGAAGGCCGAGCACTTCCAGCGCACCGGCCAGACCCGCTACCAGTCCGCCGACAATCTGGGCACGCATGATGATGCCCCTTGAGCGGCAGGCCAAGATGATTGGCAAAGCCCGGACTGGAGCCTGCGATACGGATATTGAGGCCCGAGCGCGTCCAGTAAAGCCAGATGCCGCCAGCGATACAGGCCAGAATGGCGATGATCGAACCGCTGTTGAGACGCGTACCGGCCAGCAGGCGGTCAAGCTTGGCATCGGGCGGAATCCTGAGCGACATCATCCCGCCCGCAGCCGGGTCGCGGATGACATAGTTGAGGACGAACAGGCCGAGAAACAGGAAGGCATAGTTCAGGACGAGCGACGTCACCATTTCCGATGCGCCGAAACGCAGCCGCAGCGCTGCCGGGATGGTGCAGGCGAAACTGCCCGCAACCGCACCGCACAAAATGGCAATCGGCAGCGAGAACCATCCGAGCGAAGGGAGCAGCACAGCACCTGCTACAGCGCCGAGCGCGCCGAGGAAGAAGCCGCTTTCCGCGCCGAGATTGAACAGGCCGGAGCGGAACATGATGGTGATCGCAAGGCCTGTCAGCATGATGGGTGTTGCTGCTTCCACCACGTTGCCCATATGGCGAATGCTGCCGAATGGTCCGAGGAAAAACGTCTTGAGAACCCCGGCGGGATTGTCCTGCATCAGCGCCAGTGGCACCAGAAGCACCGCCATGATGACGGCGATAACAAGCACGGTCAGGAAGAATGGAATGAGATAGGAAATCAGTCTGCGCATTACGCTGCATCCCTTGTGCCGAGCATATAAGGTCCAAGGACAGCCGGTGTTATGTCTGGTCCGTTTTCCGGACGGCGACGATGCGTCCGTTGAAGAGAACGACGATGCGGTCGCTGAGGCGCAGCAATTCATCGAGATCGGCGCTGACGAGCAGCACGGCGCAGCCGCCCTGCGCCACTTCGTCGATGCGCCGGTGCAGGAAGGCTGCCGCCGAAACGTCGATGCCGCGCGTCGGCTGATCAGCGATCAGGAATTTCGGATTGGTGGCAAGTTCGCGCGCGGCAATGAGCTTTTGCGCATTGCCGCCGGAAAGGGATTCGAGCCGTTCGGTGATTGCGCCTGCGCGCACCGAGTATTGCTTGATCATCCCGCTGACACGGGCCTTGATCGCATTCCAGCGCAGGAATGGCCCCCAGAAGATCTGCTTGTCGGCGGTAATCGATCCGGCGCTTGATGCCGTTCCGGCAATCGCGTTTTCAGCGAGAGACAGGCCGGGTGCTCCACCTTGCGAAAAGCGGTCGGCTGGCAGGTGAGCGAGACCTTGTCTGCGCCAGCTTGCCGTGTCGGCGCGCAGCATATCCTCACCGTTGAGGCTGATCGTGCCGCTGGCCGCGTCAGCAAGGCCGGAAAGCACTGATACGAGGCCGCGCTGGCCGCTGCCGTCGACACCGGCGACACCAACGATTTCACCTGCGCCGACGGTCAGGTTCACATCCTTGATGCGGTCTGCCGGATCGACAGCTTTCGTCGTGACACTCTTCATGTCGAGAACGGCTTTCATCGCGCCGTGCTTATGAGCGCGTTGCGGAATGTCGACCGCATGGCCCATGACCATCTGCATGATGGCATCGTCCGGCACATCGGCGAGCTTTTCCGTGCCGGCAACAGCACCTGCACGCAGCACGGTCACGCTTTCGGCCAGCTCGCGGACTTCGTTCAGCTTGTGGGAAATAAAGAGGATGGTAATGCCTTCATCGCGCAGTGCCTTCAGCTTGCGCATCAGTTCCTCGATCTCCGGCGGAGAGAGAACGGCGGTCGGCTCGTCGAGGATCAGGAGCCTCGTGCGGCGCGCCAGCGCTTTTAGGATTTCAACCTTCTGCTGGGCGGCGACGGAAAGCGCGCCCGTGATCGCTTCGGGGTCGGCGTGCAGATCATATTGCTGCATCAGCGCTTCGACCATTTTGCGCGCGCTCACACGGTCGATCAGTCCAGACTTCACAGGTTCATGACCGAGAATGATATTCTCAGTGACCGTCAGGGTCGGCACGAGCGAGAAATGCTGGTGCACCATGCCTATGCCCACGGCGGCGGCATCTTCCGGCGACCGAGGATGCAATATGCTGTCCATCGACAATGATTTCGCCTGCCGTGGCGTTTTCGATGCCGAACAGGATTTTCATGAGCGTGGATTTGCCTGCACCGTTTTCGCCGCAAATGGCGTGGATGGAGCCAGCGCGGATCGAGAACGACACGTCGCGAAGCGCTTGCGTGCCGTTCGGATAGACCTTGTTCACATGGCGGAAGGCGACGATAGCATCGCCGCCTTCAATATTTTCAGCTGGATTTTCCACGATCAGGGACGAACCTTGTTGCGGATCGCATTAAGATCCTCGGTGCTCATGCCGAATGCGGTCGGAACCGTGATCTTGCCTTCGGAAATTTCGTCGGAAGCCTTCTTGATGGCGTCCTTCATTTCCTGCGTGGCCATGGAAGCCATGTTGCCGTCCTGCACGATGCCGACAGCGCCTTCCTTGAGGCCGAGTGCTTCTGCCTTGCCGAACGGCAGGTCGTCTGCCTTGAAGCGTTCATAGGCCTGCAGAAGGCTGACATCGACATTCTTCAGAACGGAGCTGACAACCTGCTTGGCAATTGCCGGATCGCTGTCCTTGAAGATCGCTTCCTGATCGGAATCGACGCCCAGAACATATTTGCCGGTTTCCTTTGGCTGCCGAAAGCTGACCGAGGCCGGTCTGCGAGGCGACGACGAAGCCGAGCGACACGTCGGAACGATACTGTGCGAGGCCGAGTTCCTTGCCCTTTGCAGCATCCATGAAGGAACCGGCATAGGAAATTGCAATCTTGGCATCAGGCATGACCGACTGCGCACCGGCAATATAGCCGACGAGGAAGTCGTTGATGACCGGAATGTCCATACCGCCGAGGAAGCCGAGATTCTTGCCTGTATCGCCAAGCTTGCCTTCCTTCAGGAGCGAAGCCGCTAGCATACCGCCGAGATAGGAACCTTCGTTCTGCTTGTACTGGATGGAATAGACATTGTCGTAGCCGCCTTCTTCGTAAGGCACGCTTGCATCATAGAGGACGTACTTCTTGTCCGGATATTGCTGGGCGACCGAACCGACAGTTTCCGCCATCTGGTAGGTGCCGCCGATGATCAGGTCCCAGTCTTGCTCGGAAGCATCGAGGAACACCGGTTCCCATTTGGTCGGATCGTCGCCGATTTCGAGAATCTTGGTCTCGACATCGTCTCCATACTTGTCCTTGATCATCTTCATGCCCTTGGCGGCGCTGTCGAAGAACGACTTGTCGCCGAGCGCGCCATTGATGATGAGCAGGATCTTGTCCTGAGCCTGTGCCGCCGTTGTGGCGAACGAGCCCATCGCCGTCGATGCGGCGAGAGCAATGGCAAGGTGGATTATTCCCCGTCTGGTGGATTTGATCACAACAGAACTCCAATACTGTAGCGTTATAGAGATGGATTTTCTGCTTTGGATAATTTGCCTCCGCCCACAGAACCCCCACACCTGACAGCGATCAAACGCTGACGGCGTGTGTGTGTCAATCGCCAAACTTTTGCCCGCTGTGGACAAAGCAAGTCTGTTGCGTGGAGCGTTGCTAAAGCTTTCGTTTATTTCAACAAAGCCTGATTGGGGTGTCGCAGCGTCGGGTCGAACGGATTAAGTTTTTGGGAGATAATTGCCGCTTCCTTGCGCAGCAGTTCTGTCACCGTCTGCTGGCGCTTTTCAGTAAGGCGTGCGGCCAGCGTGCCGATACTGAGTGCTGCCACGGCTTCGCCGTCACGGTTCAAAATAGGCACGCCGAGACCTGCCATGCCGTCGATCATGTTGAAATTGAAGGTTGCGGCACCGCTCTTGCGCACTTCCTCGATCATGATGCGCAGGTCGACCTCGTCGACAGCAGACTTGTCCAGAATGCGGGGCATGTTGAAGCGTATGATTGCCTCGCGCTCTTCATCCGGCAGGAAGGAGAGAATGGCGAGGCTGCCCTGACCGATGCCTAGTGGCACCTTGCCGCCAATATCGCCGGTAAAAGAGCGGATCGGAAACGGGCCTTCCACCCGGTCGAGGCAGACCGCATCGAAATTGCTGCGTACCAGCAGGAAGACCGTATCGTTGAACGTGGTCGAAAGCCGCAGAAGCGACGGGCGCGCAATGCTTAATATGCCATCGCGCTGGCGCGCCTGCGCTGCCATCGCGAAAAATTCCGGGGACAGGCGATAGGCCTTCTTGTCGGGAAGCTGTTCGACAAGGTTTTCCGCAATCAGCGTCTTCAGCAGGCGATGGGTCGATGGCTGGCTGAGTTCGAGGTCCCGCGCCAGATCGATCAGCCGCACGCCGTACTCGGTGCTGAATGCCAGACCTTTCAAAATATGGATTGCCTTCACCAGACTTGAGTTAAGTGCGGCGCTGGATTTCGGATTCTCAGATATATCATCCATTATTTTTCTTCCAAATTCTGTATTTTGAAAGAAATATATAATTTCTTCCAGATTTGAAAATTATAATTTGCATTCCTGCAGAATTTTCCGCCAACTGGAACCGTCGCCAATGGGAAGGTCCGGCAAGCTATTGCAACCAATGCTGTAAGCGGGTCGGCGGTTTTAACTTGACGTAATGGGGAACGCTGCGGCTGCGTTAGCGGCTGGATAGTCACGTGTTCAAAAGACCCAAGGTCCGGTCGCGCCTGAAAAGCGCGATCAAGCCGCTCCCCCAGCCAGCCCCGATGAAGAGGCGACGTGAGACAACATCACGGCGCTTCTGCTCCCCTGCTATTCAAGGAGGACATTAGACCGAGAGAGAGATGCAATGAGCTTTTTGACCCTTTCCGGAATTTCCCGCCACTATGGCAAGTTCGCGGCCGTGGACAATTTCAACCTGACGATTGAAAAGGGCGAGTTCATTTCGCTTCTCGGTCCCTCCGGTTGCGGCAAGACCACGACCTTGCAGATGATCGCCGGGCTGGTAACGCCGACTGCAGGTTCCATTACGCTCGATGGGCGCGAGATCACGCGCCTTGCCCCGGCCAAGCGCGAACTTGGCGTTGTCTTCCAGAGCTATGCACTCTTCCCGCACATGACGGTCACGCAGAATGTGAGTTTCGGTCTCGAGATGCGCAACGTATCGAAGGTGGAGCGCGAAAAGCGCGTTCGCGACGTGCTGGAACTGGTGCATCTCAGCGCACTTGCCGATCGTTACCCGCGTGAAATGTCCGGCGGCCAGCGTCAGCGTGTGGCCATTGCCCGCGCGCTGGTCATCAATCCTCCGGTCCTGCTGCTTGATGAGCCGCTTTCCAATCTCGATGCGCAACTGCGTGAAGAAATGCAGTTCGAGCTGCGCCGCATCCAGCGTACTGTCGGCATTACCACCATCATGGTTACGCACGATCAGGCCGAAGCGCTTTCGATCAGCGACCGCATAGTGGTTATGGAAAAGGGCGTCATCACGCAGGTCGATGCGCCATACAAGCTCTATGAGCACCCGCATAACCACTTTATTTCCAACTTCGTCGGCAAGTCGAACTTCCTGAAAGCGCGCGCCGAGGGCGATATGATTGCGCTGGCGGAAACTGCAATCCGCTTTCCCGCAAATGGCAAACAGGTTTCCGGAGAATTGTCCGTCTTCATCCGTCCTGAAAAGCTGCAGCTCGTTGCAGCAGGCGAGGGGCATATCGCCGGTGAAGTGACCACGCGCTATTTCATGGGTGCGCAGTGGCTGCTTGGCGTGGCAACGCCTGCGGGCCAGCTTTCGGTGGCGCTGCCTAATCTCGGCAACCCGCCGCCCTCGGAAGGCACATCGGTTGGCCTTAGCTGGAACCATGAGGATTGCCGCATCCTTACCGCAGGGGTGAACTGAACATGTCGGGCGTCACCTCAGAGGATACATCCGCCGCGCCCAAAGGGCAGCGCGATCTGACCCCGCTCTTTCTGGTCGGGCCGTCGACGCTTTTGTTCTTCGCGCTGGTGCTGCTGCCGCTCGGCCTTACCGTGCTGCTTTCATTCAATAGCTACAGCTATGACAAGGGCATTGAGAACGTCTACTCGCTTGCCAATTATGTGCAGGTTCTGAAAGACCCCTATTACCTTTCGATCTTCTGGCGCACGCTCAAGCTGGCGTTGATCACAACCGTCATCACGGTGCTGGTCGGTGTGCCCGAGGCCTATATTCTGTCCAATATGCGCAAGCCATGGCGCTCGATCTTCCTTTTGGTCATCATCGGCCCGCTTCTGGTTTCGGTCGTGGTCCGCACATTTGGCTGGAGCATGTTGCTGGGCCGCAACGGCCTCGTGAACAGCGCCCTCGACATGGTGGGTCTGCCGACGGCGCAGATCCTCTACAGCGAAACGGCCATCGTCATCGGTCTGGTGCATATCATGCTGCCATTCATGGTGATCCCGGTCTGGACCGTGCTGCAGAAGCTCGATCCGTCGGTGGAAGCCGCAGCGCTGACGCTCGGCGCATCGCGCCTGACAGCACTTCGCCGTGTGGTGTTTCCGCAGGCAGTCCTTGGAATCTTGTCGGGCAGCCTCATCGTGTTTGCGCTTTCGGCCAGCTCCTTCGCTATTCCGGGTCTTCTCGGCGGACGTCGTCTCAAGATGGCGGCGACTGTCGTCTATGATGAGTTCCTGATCGAGCTGAACTGGCCGTTGGGTGCTGCGATCGCCATCATCGTTCTGGTCGCCAATCTCGTCATTATGATTGCCTATAATCGTCTGCTCGAAGGGCAGGCCAAGAAGAAGCTGGGATAGAGCCATGGTTAAGAACGGTCCTTTCGCCCTTTTCTTCCACACGCTGATCGTCATCTTCATGCTGGCGCCGATGGTTGTGGTGTGCCCGGGTTGCCTTCACACCGGAAAACACATTGACCATGCCGTGGAGCGGCCCGAATGCGGGCTTGTCGCTGCGCTGGTTCCCGGCCGTGTTCGAGCATAACGATTTCATGACCTCGTTCTATAATAGTGTGCAGCTCGCGTTCTTCTCGGCAACGATTTCGACGCTTCTGGCCGTGCCGTCTGGTCTGGCGATTGCGCAGTGTAACTTCCGCGGTCGCGATGCGCTGAACGCGCTTTTCCTGTCGCCACTCATCATTCCGCATCTGGTTCTGGGCGTTGCATTCCTGCGCCTGTTTTCGCTGATGGGTTTCACCGGCTCCTTCGTCTGGCTGGTCGCGGCACATTCGATTGTCGTCACGCCTTATGCGTTGCGCCTCATCCTCGCTTCGCTTGGCAGCATGGATCGCAATGCGGAAAATGCAGCGCGCACACTCGGCGCGGGTGAGTGGACCGTGTTCCGTCGCATCACCTTGCCATTGCTTTTGCCGGGCCTGTCGGGCGGCTGGCTGCTCGCCTTCATCAATTCGTTCGATGAACTCACGATGTCGATCTTCGTCACTTCTCCGTCCACGGTCACGCTGCCGGTCCGCATGTATATGTATGCCAGCGAATCCATCGACCCGATGATGGCGGCGGTTTCGGCGCTCATGATCCTCGTTGCCACCGTGACCATGATTATCATCGATCGCATGTTCGGCCTCGACCGGCTTCTGGTGGGCAAGGGTTGAGCAGGCAGATTATGACGATCCCGGTTTCCCCTTCGGCGGCTCAGTTCCGCAGACGGTATCGGCTGACCGAACAGCCGATCAGCTTCTCGCTTGACGGCGTTTCCTTCGAGGGACGTCGTGGCGATACCGTGCTGACAGCCATTCTCTCCGTGCAGGGAAAGCTGCGTTATACCGAATTTACTGGAGAACCGCGTGCGGGCTTCTGCCTGATCGGCGCGTGTCAGGATTGTCATGTCATGACGGCTGAAGGCCACAAGCTTCGTGCCTGCACCACGCTTCTGGAAGACGGCATGGCCTTTGTGACGGAGCCTGCACTATGAATGCGGTCCTCCATCCGGTTATTGTCGGCGCTGGTCCTGCGGGCATTCGTGCAGCCGAAACGTTGGTCAAGGCAGGTCTCAGGCCCATCGTTCTCGATGAAGGATTTCGGTCTGGCGGCCAGATCTACCGTCGCCCGCCGCTCGATGACGGGCGCAGCTATTTTAGCCGTTATGGGTCGGAAGCGCATAAGGCCGAAGCGCTACACAAGACCTTCGACACATTGCGCGGTGCAATTGATTACCGCCCAGAAACGCTGGTCTGGAATATCACCCGGAATGATGGCGATCATCTCGATCTCCTGACCGGGGGCGTCCATAGCCAGCTGCCCTACAGCTATCTCATTCTGGCGACGGGAGCTACGGACCGGGTTCTACCGTTCAAAGGCTGGACCAAGCCCGGCGTCTATACGCTTGGCGCGTCGCAGACGGCACTCAAGGCGCAAGGCTGCACGGTCGGTGAACGCGTGGTGTTCATGGGTTCGGGGCCGCTGCTTTATCTGGTCGCCTGTCAGTATCATAATGCTGGTGCGAAGGTTGCGGCCGTCCCGGACACGGCGCCATTCGCTTCAAAACTCCATCTGGCACATCTGGCGCTTTATGCACCGCGCATTGTCGCTCTTGGCGCTTATTACGGCCTGCGGTTGAAGCTTGGCGGCGTGCCGATCCATTATAATGTGCGCCCAGATGAAGTTCTGGGCGAAGGTCATGTCGAAGGCGTTCGCTATCGCACAGGCAAGCGTGTTCGCGAGGTTGAATGCGATGCGCTGGCCTATGGCTTTGCGCTGCGCCCCGAGACCCAGCTTGCTGATCTCGTCGGTTGCGAATTCCGCTTTGAAGAACGCGATCGTGCGTGGCTTCCTGCTGCCGACACGCTTGGCCGCTCAAGCCGCGAAGGCGTCTATGTCGCGGGTGACGGCGCGGGCATTGCCGGTGCGGATGCCGCCGAAATTCGTGGGCATCTGGCCGCGATTGCTTTGTTGCGCGATAGGAGCTTGCCCTTTGACGAAGGCACGGAACGTGGTCTTCTCGCAAAGCTCGATCATATATATCGCGAACGCCTGATCGTCGAAAAAGCCTTCCCGTTCCCGCACGACTGGTTTGACACGATTGCAGGCGATGTCACACTTTGCCGTTGCGAAGAAATCGCGGTGCGTGAAGCGAAGGCAGTCATCAGCCAAGGCGATACGCGTGAGATCAACCGGCTAAAGGCGCTTACCCGTGTGGGGATGGGGCGCTGTCAGGGGCGCATGTGTACCGCTGCGACTGCCGAACTTCTGGCTTCGATGCAGGACAAGACGCCCGCTGAAGTCGGGCGCATCCGCGCGCAGGCACCGGTCAAACCGATCCCGCTTGGCTTTGGTGCGCCGGCGGGGGAGGCGCTTCGTCATGACAAAGTATCTTCAGGCCGATGCGGTGATTATTGGTGGCGGGATTGTTGGCGGTTCGGCGACTCTTTTCATGCGGCAGGCCGGGTTGTCGGTCATCCTGCTCGACAAGGGCTTTTGCGGCGCGCAGGCAAGCGGCATCAATTATGGCGGCGTGCGCAGACAGGGGCGCGCGCCAGAACAGCTGCCGCTCGCACAGCGTTCGCACGCATTGTGGGCGCGTCTGCCGGAACTTATTGGCATCGATGGCGAATATATTCGCAGCGGACATTTGAAGCTTGCGCGCACGGAAGCGCATTTCGCAAACCTAGAAGCTTATGCCGCCACGGTGCAGCCGCTTGGGCTCGATGTAGAGCTGATCGGCGGCAATGCGGTGCGGGAACGTTTCCCATGGCTTCCGGGCAACGTCGCGGGCGCTTCGCTCTGTGCGGAAGATGGCCACGCCAATCCGCGTCTGGTCGCGCCTGCCTTTGCCCGCGCTGCACTGGCGGCGGGGCCACGGTGCTGGAAAACACGCCGGTCATCGAAGCGCGTGAAACCGGTGATGGATTTGCCATTCTGGCGGGCTCTTACCCCACGGGTGACACGATCGAAATCCGCTCGCGTCTTCTGTTCAATTGCGCCGGTGCATGGTCGGATCAGTTTGCAGCGTCTTTCGGCGAGCCGGTGCCGCTCCAGCGCATCTATCCGTCGATGGTCGTTACCGAGCCAATGCCGTTTCGCCTGCTGATGAGCCTTGGCGAAGAAGGCGGCGGCTTCTACGGTCGTCAGGTAACGCGCGGCAATTATGTGATGGGCGGCGGGCGCGGTACACCGCTTGAAAACCCGGATTTTTCGCGGCCTTCGGTCAATGCGGCGTCATCGGTGATGCTGCGTGCCATCGAACTTTTCCCGCATCTGAAAAATGCCCGGGTTATCCGTTTCTGGTCTGGCACTGAATCGGAACTGCCGGACGATAATCCGGTGATCGGGCCAAGCAGCCGGTCAAGAACCTCTTTCACGCCTTCGGATTTTGCGGCGCCGGTTTCCAGACCGGCCCGGCTGTGGGCGCTGTTCTTTGCGATCTCGCCGTCAAAGGCGAGACGGAAACGCCGATCGATGCATTCCGTATCGACCGGTTCAATAAAAACTCAAACCACAAAGGGGAGTAGCATGAAAACTCAATCCGTTACCAAGGCCATCACCAAGTCCGCCCTGTTGGCGCTCGGCCTGTCGGTCGCCTTTGCCTCCGCCGCATCGGCTGAAACCAAGACGCTCTATATCGGCATGAATGGCGGCAATATGGAGAAGGCCTATACCGAGCACGTTCTGCCGGAATTTGAAAAGGCCAACAACGTCAAGGTCGTTGTCGTGCCGGGCAACTCGGCGGATATTCTCGCCAAAGCAACCGCGCAGAAGGATAATCCGCAGATGCATGTCATGCTGCTCGACGATGGCGTCATGGTGCGCGCAATCAGTTCCGGCCTGTGCCAGAAGATTTCTGATGATCCGGTTCTGGCTGATATTCAGCCTGCCGCGCGTCTCAAGAACGACATGGCCATCGGCATCGATATGGGCATGACCGGCATTGCCTATAACAAGAAGCTTTTCGACGAAAAGGGCTGGGCAGCACCGACCTCGTGGATGGACTTTGCCGACGAAAAATATGCGAACGCCGTGGTGTTCCAGTCGGCTTCCGCTTCGACTTTCGGCCTCCACGCCTTCTTGATGTTCAACCGAATTCAGGGCGGTGATGAAAAGAACCTCGAACCGGGCTTCGAAAAATTCCCGGACACAATCGGCAAGAACGTCCCGGAATACATTCCGTCATCGGCTAAGATCTCGGAAATGGTGCAGACCGGCGAGGCAGCGATCTTCCCGCTGACGCCGACGGGCGTCAATAACCTGAAAGCCAAGGGCATACCGGTTGAATATGCACAGCCGAAGGAAGGCTCTGTCGTCCTCGCCGTGACCGAATGTGTGCTCGCAGGCAACAACGAACCCGAACTGAGCCAGAAGCTTGCTCACTATCTGCTTTCGGCAGATGCGCAGAGCAAGGCGCTCGACCATGGCAACCTCATTCCGTCGAACCAGAAGGCAAAGGCCGGTACGCCTGATGCGCAAGCCAAGCTCGACGCTTTCAACGGCTACATGAAAACAGCCAATACGCTCGACTGGGATGCCGTCAATGAAGGTCGCCAGCAGCTCAACAGCCGCTGGAACCGCACTATCGAAAAGTAAGATCAATATATGATCTGAAAAAGCCCGCCCCGGGAAACCGGGGCGGGCTTTTTGCTGGAAAGCCGTTTACGCATCGTCCGCTGATATTGTAGCTTGCCCGCAAATCATCCGGGCAAATCGATGGATCGGGACAAGCGTGAAAAAAGCGGCAGTATTCGCATTCCTTGGAATTCTGGTGGCGGCACCTGCACTTGCAGAGGACAACTGGAAAGCCGTCGAGGAAATCAAAACCTACGCCATCGCCGGGAAAACCGGTCCCCAACTTTATGAATCCATCGGCGAGCGTGGCCCGAAGATCGGCGGCGGCAAAACCCGCGTCATCGCCCATACCAGCTATGTGCTGACACGGGACCGGAAGTTCGACCGCTCCAACAATGCCTGTACGATCCTGTCGGCCACACCGAAGCTGAAGATCACCTATATGCTGCCGAAGCCCTCGCAGAAACTTGCCTCGCCCGTGAAGGAGCATTGGGAGACTTTCTCCGAAGGCATCCGCAAGCATGAGCTTGTGCACGGCGACCATGCCAGGACATGACGCGCGAGATCGTGCGCCGGACCGTTGGCTTGTCGGTTCCAAACGACCCGAAATGCCAGAAGATCCGCAAGGTGCTCATCAAGGAAATCACCGATATGGTGGACGTGCAGCGCGCTCAGGGCCGCGCCTTCGACAAGGTTGAGATGGGCAATGGCGGCAATGTCCACCAGCTTATTCTGGCGTTGGTGAACGGCGGCTGATTTTTTCTTCAACAGCCTGCGCTCTGCACAGAAATCTGCTGTTTTGAACGAGATGGAACATTCCTGATATTGATGAAATGAAAGCCTTTCATGCGCCTGTTTGAACAGAAGCGATTGACTTCCTAACTAGTTAGTACATTTTAGAGGAATGGCGCAGCCGACCGATGCGATTCTGTTCTGAAGCGGGATGGGCTGAGGAGGAGTGGACTGCAGGTCACGATGAGGCACATGCCGGAGACCGAAATGGTTTTCTGACAGGGCTTTCGTTGCGATGGTCGGTCAGGGACTGTGGGGAAAGCGATATTTCGCCTCGGGGATGCATGGGACCTCCTGCCGGTGATGTCGCGTCGCTTTCACCGAAACCCGAAAAGGGGCAGCAGTCTGCAAGCGTTGTGCCGGGAGGAGGAACATGAAAGCTTTAGTCGATTTCTATTTTACCGCAGCGCGGTTTGCCATTGCCTGCCTTCTTGGCTGCATGGTCGTGCTCGTGTTCGGCAATGTGGTGCTGCGCTATGCCTTCAATCAGGGCATTACGGTTTCGGAAGAACTGTCGCGCATCTTCTTCATCTGGCTCACCTTTCTCGGCGCGGTGGTCGCTATGCGCGACCATGCGCATCTGGGCGTGGATTCGCTGGTGCGCCGCCTGTCGCCTACGGGCGCGCGCATTGCGCTGGTCGCCGGCCATATCATGATGTTCGGCGCGACATGGCTGGTTCTTTTCGGGAAGCTGGACGCAGACGCTTATCAATATTCCGACTCTGGCTCCGGCGACGAGTATGTCGATGGGCTGGTTTTACGGCGCAGGACTAGCCTTTGCCGTCCCCGCACTCCTGATCATTGCATGGAACGGTTTCGGCATCGCAACCGGGCGGATTGATGTCGCCGGGACGCATTTTGTGATGGATAGCGAGGAGCATGTCACGCCCGTTTCGACCGATGAAGATCGCAAATAGGGCGCGCCGACCATGACCTTGCTCATCTTTCTCGCTGCCCTACTGGTTCCGATGGCGCTCGGCGTCCCCGTTGCCTTTTTGCGCTCATCATCAGCGGTGCGGCGCTGATGATGTATATGGATTTGTTCGACGCCCAGATCGTGGCGCAGAACGTGTTGAACGGCGCTGACAGTTTTCCGCTCATGGCCGTTCCGTTCTTTCTGCTTGCCGGGGAAATCATGAATGCGGGCGGCCTTTCGCGTCGCATCGTCAATCTGGCGCTGGTCATGGTGGGGCATGTGCGTGGCGGTCTCGGTTTCGTCGCGATCTTTGCGGCTTGTGTGATCGCAAGCCTTTCGGGTTCGGCGGTTGCCGATGCGGCAGCGCTCGGCGCATTGCTGTTCCCGATGATGCGCAATGCCGGACACGAGCCGGGTCGTGCTGCCGGGCTGATCGCCTCGGCATCGATCATTGCCCCGATCATCCCGCCTTCCATCGGTTTCATCCTGTTCGGTGTGGTCGGCGGCGTTTCGATCACCAAGCTGTTTCTGGCGGGGATTTTCCCCGGCTTGATGATTGCCGTCGCGCTGTGCGTGACATGGTTCATCCTTGCGCGTCGCGAACAGTTCGAATTGCCGAAGAAGGCCGAACCCGGCGCACGGATGCGTGCCTTCCTCGACAGTATATGGGCCTTGATGCTGCCGGTCATCATTATTGTCGGTCTTCGCTTTGGCGTATTCACGCCGACGGAAGCGGGCGTGGTTGCCGCTGTCTATTCGCTGTTTGTCGCTACCGTGATTTATCGGGAATTGCCGCTTTCAAGGCTCTATCCGGCCATGGTGGACGCAGCGAAGACGACCGCCGTGGTGATGTTCCTCGTTGCCAGCGCCAGTGTTTCGGCCCGGATGATTACGGTTGCCGATGTGCCGGGTGAACTGGCCGAACTGGTGCGTCCTTTGATGGACAACCAGACGCTTCTGCTGCTTGCCATCATGCTTTTGGTCGTTCTCGTCGGCATGGCCATGGACATGACCCCGACAATCCTGATCCTGACGCCGGTGTTGATGCCGATCATCAAGGAAGCTGGCATCGATCCGGTCTATTTCGGCGTGCTGTTCATCATCAACAATTCCATTGGCCTCATCACCCCGCCTGTCGGCACGGTGCTGAATGTGGTGTGCGGCGTCGCGCGCCTGCCGTTCGAAAAAAGTGATGACGGGTGTTCTGCCGTTCCTGATTGCGCAGCTGGTAGTGCTTTTCCTGATGGTGCTGTTCCCGCAACTGGTGACGGTCCCGATGAACTGGTTTCATTAAATCAGAGCATGTCTCCCGAAAGTGGAAACCGGTTTCGGAATAAAGACATGCGTAAAGACAAAAACAGAATTTTTGAGTGGGAGGAAGACATGAAGAAACTATTGAAGACAATGGCATTGGGAATGGTTCTGCCGCTGGCCCTGATGACGACCACCGCCATGGCTGAAATCCGTTCGCAGACGATCAAGTTTGCCGCCGCCAACAGCAAGGGCCATCCGCAGGTCACGGGCATGGAGAAATTTGCCGAGCTGGTGAAGGAAAAAAAGCGGCGGGCAGATCAATGTGAAACTGTTTCCGGGCGGTGTTCTGGGCAGCGATCCGCAGACGCTTTCCGGCTTGCAGGGCGGCGTCGTGGAAATGACGGTGATGAATGCGGGCATCCTGTCCAGCACCGTCAAGGCATTCGAAGCAGTTGATTTGCCATTCCTGTTCAACAGCGGCGAGGAAGCCGACAAGGTCATGGATGGCCCCTTCGGCACCAATCTGATGAAACGCCTGCCCGATACGGGGCTGATCGGGCTTGCCTATTGGGAACTCGGTTTCCGCAACCTGACCAATAATCGCCATCCGGTTGCGAAACTGGAGGATATTACCGGGCTGAAGATCCGCACCCTGCAATCGCCGGTTCCCGTTGCCCTGTTCAATGCGCTCGGTGCCAATGCGGTGCCGCTGCCCTATACCGAGCTTTTTATACAGCGCTTGAAACCGGCACGGTCGACGGGCAGGAAAATCCGAACGCCAACATCATCAATGCCAAATTCTATGAAGTGCAGAAATATCTGACGCTGACCCGCCACCAGTATAATCCGCAGATCGTCATGATCAGCAAGAAGTTCTGGGACCGCCTCAACGATGAGGAAAAGGCGGTGATCGAACAGGCAGCAGTCGAGGCGCGCGATTATCAGCGCAAGGTTTCGCGTGAGCAGGATGCGACCGCGCTGGACGAGATCAAGAAGACCGGTATGCAGGTTACGGAGCTTACGCCGGAAGAAACCACGCGCCTTCGCGATGCGGTAAAGCCGATCATCGAAAAGTTTACGGCCGAAATCGGTGCGGAGACAGTCGATGAGCTCTTCGCCGAATTGAAGAAGGTACGCGGCGGTAATTAAGAGATAGTACGGCTGTATATCCTGCGGACAATGAGCAAATGGTTCCGGGCGGGTTTGCCCGAACTGAGCAGAAAACTCCGGCCCGGCCGGAGACAGGAGCGTGACATGAAGACTTCGATAGCAACCGTCTCCATCAGCGGCGATCTCCAGCAGAAACTGGGGCCATCGCCAAAGCCGGTTTCGACGGGGTGGAGATTTTCGAGAACGATTTTCTCACCTTTGACGAAAGCCCGCGTCAGGTGGGCCAGATGGCGCGCGATCTTGGTCTGGAGATCACGCTTTTCCAGCCTTTCCGTGATTTTGAAGGCATGCCGGAGCCGTTGCGCAGCCGCACGTTCGATCGGGCGGAACGCAAGTTCGACCTGATGCAGGAGCTGGGCACTGATCTCGTTCTGGTCTGTTCCAACGTGTCGCCAGCCGCCATTGGCGGTATCGACCGCGCCGCGGATGATTTTCGTGAGCTTGGCGAAAGGGCGGCGCAGCGCAATCTGCGCGTCGGTTATGAGGCGCTCGCACGGGGGCGCCATATCAGTGACCACCGCGATGCATGGGAAATTGTGCGCCGCGTCGATCATCCCAATGTCGGTCTTATCCTCGACAGTTTTCATACTCTGGCGCGCAAGATCGACGTGAATTCGATCCGCTCCATTCCAAAGGACAAGCTTTTCATCATCCAGATGGCCGATGCGCCGCTGATCGACATGGATCTGCTTTACTGGAGCCGCCATTATCGCAACATGCCGGGCGAGGGCGACTTGCCAGTACTGGATTTCATGCGTGCGGTAGCTGCGACCGGTTATGACGGCTATTTCTCGCTTGAAATCTTCAACGACCAGTTCCGTGGCGGATCGCCGGCCACCATCGCCGCCGACGGACGCCGTTCGCTGATCTATCTTGGCGATCAGGTTCGCCGGGTCGAGCCGGACAACAAGCTGACAGTTGCCGCCATGCCGCCCCGCGCAAAGGTGCATCGTGTGGGCTTTGTCGAGTTCGCCACCCATGCCGATGATGCCGAACGGCTGGTTTCCGCTGTCGGCGCGCTGGGCTTCAAGCTCGCTGGCAAGCATCGCACGAAGGACGTTGCGCTTTACCGGCAGGGCGACATCAACCTCGTCATCAATACGGATACGCGCGGCTTCGCCAGCTCGGCCTATGCCGTCCATGGCACCGCTGCCTACGCCATGGGGCTCGTTGTGAACGATGCGGCTGAAGCCCATGCCCGCGCGCTTGACATGGGTGCGGAAAGTTTTGAGCAACCCCTCGATCCGGGCGAAATCGGTATGCCTGCCATCCGTGGCGTTGGCGGCGGGCTGGTCTATTTCCTCGATGAGAAGACCGATCTCGGCCGTATCTTCGATATCGAGTTCGAGCCGGTTGCAGGCAATGATGCGGGACCAGTGTCGGCCTCACCCATATCGATCACGTTGCCCAGACGATGAAGTTCGATGAACTTCTGACATGGCTGCTCTTTTATACCTCGCTCACGGAATCGCGGAAATCGCCCATGGTCGATATTGTCGATCCGGGCGGCGTCGTGCGTAGTCAGGTGGTGGAAAACGACGAGGGAACGCTGCGCATCACGCTCAATGGCGCGGAAAACCGTCGCACATTGGCTGGTCGCTTCATTGCTGAAACCTTTGGGTCGGGCATTCAGCATTTGGCTTTTGCGACGGATGATATCTTTGCGACGGCTGCGGCTCTGCGCGACAACGGTTTCCACACGCTGGAAATCTCGCCGAATTATTATGACGATCTGGAAGCGCGACTAGGTCTCGACCCGGAATTCACGGACCGGCTCAAGGCCGCGAACGTCCTTTATGATCGCGACGAGAGCGGGGAATATTTCCAGCTCTATAGCCCAACCGACGATCAGGGCTTCTTTTTCGAAGTCGTGCAGAGGCGAGGCTACAAGGGATATGGGGCAGCCAATGCAATCTTCCGCATTGCGGCGCTGCGGCGATACATGCGCCCGGCGGGAATGCCGAAAAGTGCTGCGGCACTCTGAACGCTGAAGGGGAGGACTATGGCAAAGGCACTCGCCAAGGTGCAGCCGCGCAAGAATGATCCTGACGCAACGCGCGCGAGAATATTCTCGATGTCGCGGCGCGGGAGTTCGAGGCATCGGGTTTCTCCGGCGCGCGCGTGGATGAAATCGCGGCGCAGACCCGCACGTCCAAGCGCATGATCTACTATTATTTCGGCAGCAAGGATGGGCTTTATCTCGCCGTGCTGGAACGGGCCTATGGCAAGATACGCACGCTTGAAAGCTCACTGTCGCTTGACGATCAGGACCCGGAATCCGCCATGCGCAGTCTGGTGGAAAGCACTTTCGACCATGACGACGCCAATCCGGATTTCGTGCGGCTCGTCGCGGTGGAAAATATTCACCGCGCCGAACATATGGAGCGCTCCGATGTTCTGTCGCGCCAGAATGTAACCATTCTGGAAACGATCGAGAAAAATCCTTGAGCGCGGGCGTGAGCAGGGCATCTTTCAACGGCGCATTTCCGCGCTCGACCTTCACATGCTGATCAGTGCGCAATGTTTCTTCCGTGTGTCCAACAGACATACGTTCGGCGCGATTTTCGGCACCGACCTGATGGCGTCCGACGTGAAGGCACGGCATCGCCGCCTGATCAGCGATACGATCATCGCCCTTCTGAAAAGCCCGGAATAACGAGGACAGGCGTGTCGTCCGATCCTGCGGAGATGAGAATTGATAAGTGAAGTGACCAAACGTCGTGTGCATGTGGGTCTGATCGGCGCAAATATTCAACGTTCGCTTTCGCCGGCAATGCATATGCGCGAAGGCGAAGCCATCGGTCTCGCCTATCGCTACGATATTATCGACATTGCTGAAAACGAACGTTCGGCAAGTGATCTGCCCGTTCTTGTCGAGGAGGCGGAGGCTGCGGGATTTGCCGGGCTCAACGTCACGCATCCCTGCAAGCAGGCCGCCGTGGCGCTGGTCGATGAGCTTTCGCTGCACGCCCGCGCCCTGCAATCGATCAACACGGTGGTGTTCTCCAATGGCAGGCGCATCGGTCACAATACCGACTGGTGGGGCTATGCGGAAGGGTTTCGCCGCGGCCTGCCGGATGCGTCGTTGGAGCGTGTCGTGTTGCTCGGTGCGGGCGGAGCAGGCGTCGCCGTTGCCTATGCGCTGGCCGAAATGGGCGCACGGGAGGTCCACATCTTCGACCTCGATGCGGCGAAGGTTGATGCGGTAATCGACAAGCTTGTTTCAGTGCAGCCGCAATGCAGTTTCGTTGCCGGGGCCGGTCTGGAGCAGACACTGGCACAGTCCTCGGGTCTGGTCCACGCAACCCCGACGGGCATGGATGCGCATCCGGGCCTGCCGCTCGCGCCTCAACTGGTACAGCCGCACCTCTGGGTTTCGGATATTGTCTATTTTCCTCTCCAGACTGCCCTTGTCCAGCTTGCCAAGGAGCGCGGATGCCACGTGCTCGACGGTGGCGGTATGGCTGTGTTTCAGGCGGTTGGCGCATTCGAACTGTTCAGCGGCATCAAGGCTGACCCGGACCGGATGCTGGCCCATTTCGCGCAGTTGCAGGCGCGAAGTTAGCCTGTTCCGAGTTTGTCAGTTCAAAAGGCGCGTCGGTTTCCGGCGCGCTTTTTTCTATTCAGAAGGTTTCTGGAATTGATAACGCATCGGCTGTCTTTGAACCTTCTTAGCCCCCAGAAACGATGTTCGGCTGATTTCAGTAGATTTGTGCATCAAAACTGGCGACATTTTTGACGTTCGCCGGACCTGTGTTCGATGTCCAAGCAAATTGATAGCGGGTTTGACGATGCATTATCAACCGATCGCACCCGCCATTTGAACAACTTCTGCTGGATGATGATGAACTCGGCTGTGACGAACGTGACAGACTAAAAGGGCGCGAATGTGCGTCGGTTTCCGGTCTATAACGTCTTGCTTGAGGCGGGCGTCAGCCATCGTCTGCGTCCGGACACCAAGCTGTAGGCGATCTGCTGCCGCATTCCTCGCCCGTCGTTTCGCCTATTGGCAACGGCGCGGGACGACCTGCCAGAGCGACGCGCATCATGCGTTGGTCGAGGTCATCCAAGAGTACAGGAGCGATGACGCCGCGGCCTTGATGAAGACCCATATTCTTGATCTTCTGGCGGACCTCAATCTTGAGCGCGTCGAAAAGGAACAGAAGCGTCTTTCGGATATTCTGCGCTCTAATCTATTATATTTTAAGCATAATCTTATCGATCCTCGTTTCACTCCGGTCGGATTATACTCTAGAATATGCCTCCCCAAAGCGGTTTCCCTTTATGTGGGACATGCTCTGGAACACGGCGCGAAAAGGCGCATTCGCAGCAGCACGAAAGCACCGGATAACAGAAATCGCTCCATTTCAAAAATGGACGCAAGGATAAGATTCCGGATTCTACGCTAACGACTCAAGACTTCAGCCCGGCTATCTTCAATCATCTAGTAAAGCAATCGAAAAACACCAACCGGCACGCTTCTATTCGGGCGCGTTGAAGGGAATTCTTTGCTTTTGCCAGATCACGCAAGTGAAGAAGTAGCGTTGGAGGTTATCGTGAGTATAAATTTCAGATCATCGGCTATATCTGCAGAGCGCATGTCAACACGGCGCATTCTTGTAGCAGGTGGTGCAGGATTTCTCGGTTCTCATCTTTGCGAGCGTCTTCTGAACGAAGGAAATTTCGTCATCTGCGTCGATAATTTCTCGACGGGGCGGCTTGAGAACCTGCGCAATCTCCTGCGTTACGACACGTTCAGCTTCGTGCGTCATGATATCGTCAACCCGATCGATCTGCCGGTGGACGAGATTTACAATCTCGCATGCCCCGCATCGCCGCCGCACTATCAGGCCGATCCGGTGCATACGATGAAGACGAGCGTCATCGGCTCGCTCAATCTGCTCGAGCTTGCCGCGCATTATCAGGCACGGATTTTTCAGGCTTCGACGTCGGAAGTGTATGGCGACCCGCAAACACATCCGCAGCCGGAAGCCTATTGGGGCAATGTGAACTCTTTCGGACCCCGGTCCTGCTATGACGAAGGCAAGCGCTCGGCCGAAACACTGTTCTACGATTTTCACAAGCAGTATGGCGTCGACATCCGTATCGTGCGCATCTTCAACACATATGGCCCGCGCATGCGACCCGACGATGGCCGTGTCGTGTCGAACTTCATCGTTCAGGCCCTTAAGCGCGAAGATATCACCATCTATGGTGATGGCTCGCAGACCCGTTCCTTCTGCTATGTCGATGACCTGATCGAAGGCTTCAGCCGGTTGATGAGCAGCCGTGTTCAGAAGCCCGTCAATCTCGGCAATCCGGGTGAGTTCACCGTGCGTGAACTGGCCGAGCAGATCATTGCGCTGACAAATTCGTCCTCGCGCATCGTCTATCGCCCGCTGCCCACCGATGATCCGCGCCAGCGGCGTCCAGACATCATGCTTGCCAAGCGTGAACTTGGCTGGGAACCACAGATTGCACTTGTCGAAGGACTGAAGCAGACGATCGCCTATTTCGAACGCCAGCTGGTCAGACCATCGGGCGAGCTCTTCGAGGTGGCGAGATGACCCGTCAGAACATACTCGTCACCGGTGGCGCTGGCTTCATTGGCAGCCATACCGCGAAGTTACTGCACAAGAGCGGATTCTCCCCGGTCGTCTATGACAACCTGTCGACGGGTCACCGGTCTTCCGTGCGCTGGGGCGAGTTTGTCGAGGGCGACACGCTTTCGCAGGAACAGCTTATCGCTGCCGTCAGGACTTATGATCCGGCAGCCATCATCCACTTTGCGGCCTCGGCCTATGTGGGTGAATCCGTCACGGACCCCGCGAAATATTATCGCAACAATGTCGGCGGCATCCAGTCTGTTCTGGAAGCCAGCCGCCTGACAGGCGGGCGCCCGGTCATTTTCTCGTCGAGCTGCGCCACCTATGGCATTCCGGATGTGCTGCCGATCCGCGAAGGCGAAATGCAGAATCCGATCAACCCTTATGGACGCACAAAGCTGATCGCGGAACATATGCTGGCCGACTATTCGGCTGCCTACGGCATGCCCTATGCGGCACTGCGCTACTTCAATGCCTGCGGTGCCGATCTGGATGGCGAACTGGGCGAAAAGCACGACCCCGAAACCCACCTGATACCACGCGCCATGCTGGCTGCGGCGGGCATGGCGGATTGTCTGGAAGTTTATGGCAACGATTATGAAACGCCGGATGGCACCTGCATCCGCGACTATATTCACGTGGTCGATCTGGCGCGGGCCCATGTGCTTGCAGTCGAGCATCTTCTGAATGGCGGCGGCAATCTGGTCCTTAATCTGGGAACCGGGCGCGGAACATCCATCAAGGAAATCGTGGATGCGATAGACCGGCTTACCGGACGCAAGGTGCCTGTCGAAATGCGCGCGCGTCGGGCGGGCGATCCGCCGGTGCTTTATGCCGACCCGGCTGAAGCGGCTGCGAAGCTTGGGTTTCGCACGCTCCATTCCGATCTCGACACGATCATCCGCACGGCTGCGCCCTTCTTTGGTCTGGAGATGCGGACATGACACGGCGCGAATTTTATCCGGCCATTGACGGCGACAACGGTGAAAGGGAACCATTGCTGGCGCCCATCTTCACTGGCCGCAAGCGGGTGGAATATGTGGTGGGCATCATCCTTTGGGCGCTCGCTATCACCTATTTCTGGCAATGGTGGTTCTTCAGCGCAAAGCACAATCATCTGCTCGGTTCCATTCTGGTGACGGCACTCCCCGCCCGGATCACGATCCTGCCGCTTTATTTCATCACGGTTTTCTTCCACGCAGCGCGCCCGACCGGCCCGCTTCGCATCCCCACCGGAAGCCGCGTCGCCATGGTCGTCACCAAAGCGCCTTCGGAACCTTTCGAGGTGGTGGCTGAAACATTGCGCGCCATGCTGGCGCAGGATGTGCCACACGATACATGGCTTGCCGATGAGGACCCTTCACCCTCGACGCTTGCCCGGTGCCGTGAGCATGGCGTGTTCGTTTCCACGCGCAAGGGCCGTGCCGACTATCATCGGCAGACTTTGCCGCGCCGCCGTACCCGGTGCAAGGAAGGCAATCTCGCCTTCTTCTACGATTACTATGGCTATGAACGCTATGATTTCGTCTCGCAGCTCGATGCTGACCACGTGCCGGAACCGGGTTATCTCTTCAACATGCTGCGGCCCTTCGCCGATCCCGCTGTGGGATATGTTTCTGCACCGAGCATTTGTGATCGCAATGCGCATGAAAGCTGGTCGGCCCGCGGGCGTCTTTATGTGGAAGCCAGTATGCATGGCTCGCTGCAGGCTGGTTACAACGGCGGCTTTGCCCCGGTCTGCATCGGCTCTCATTATGCGGTACGCACGGCGGCGCTGAGGGAAATCGGCGGTCTTGGACCGGAACTGGCCGAGGATCATTCCACGACCCTGTTCATGAATACGCATGGCTGGCGAGGTGTCCATGCGCTGGATGCCATTGCCCACGGCGACGGTCCGCGCACCTTTGCCGATCTTGTGACGCAGGAGTTCCAGTGGTCGCGCAGTCTTGTGATGATCCTGCTGCAATATACGCCGAAGCTGATCGGGCGGCTGCCGCTGCGTCTGAAGATCCAGTTCCTGTTCTCGCAGCTCTGGTATCCTCTCTACGCGTTCTTTCTGGCGCTGACATTCGTTCTGCCGATAGCCATCCCGGCTTATGGCGATAATTTCGTCAGCGTTACCTATCCTGCCTTTCTGACGCATTTCATGCCGCAATCGCTCGTGATTTTGGCGCTGGCATTCTGGTGGCGGTCGAGCAAGACCTTCCGCCCGGTCGACGGCAGGATTTTCAGCTGGGAAGCGATGCTGTTCCTGCTGGCGCGGTGGCCCCGGGTTCTGGCTGGTACCTTCGCAGCTTTCCGCGACTGGCTGACCGGTTCCTTTGTCGATTTTCGTGTTACGCCGAAAGGCTCATCCGAGGTCGATCCGGTGCCACTGCGGGTGATCGCTCCCTATGCGCTGATTTCCGGCCTGTCCATTCTGCCGGTCCTCTTCGTCAGTTCTGCCGATCAGACGCGAGGCTTTCTTCGTCTTCGCCATCATCAATGCGTGTTTCTACCTGTTCCTGATGGCGATGATCGTGATCCAGCACACGCGCGAAAATAACGTGCGGATGACGAGCTGCTTCTATCGACCGGTAATGGCTTGCAGTTTTACGGCGCTGGTCGCGCTGACCGGCTTTACCACTGTCGAGCGCGGACGCGACGGCATTGAGGCACTGAGCTGGGGCACGAAAAGCTTCACGGTATTTGACGACCGCTTCTCGGTTGCGGGTGCCGGCGTAGGCGGACGTGACGTCCACAGGACAATTTTCAATCCACGTTGGCGCACGAATACCGCCAGCGGAACGAACTAGCGGGAAAGGCGCGACGATTATGAAGATCGCTGTCATCGGTACGGGATATGTCGGATTGGTCAGTGGCACGTGCTTCGCGGCATGGGGACACGAGGTCGTCTGCGTCGACAAGGACGTCCAGAAAATTGTCCGGCTGGAGCGCGGCGTCGTGCCGATCTACGAGCCGGGGCTGGACGAACTGGTGGAACGCAATTTCGCCTTTGGCCGGCTGAGATTCACCACCAATCTGGCGGAAGCCGTCAAGGGGCGGAGCTTGTCTTCATCGCCGTGGGCACACCGGCACGGGCAGGTCACGGCGATGCCGATCTGTCCTTCGTCTACATGGCCGCTCGTGAGCTTGCGCCACTGATCGACCACCATAGCGTCGTTGTGGTCAAGTCCACCGTTCCGGTCGGCACAGGTGATGTGGTGCAGAAGATCATCGGCTCGGTTCGCAGGCCCGGCACATTCTCCGTCGCGTCCAATCCGGAGTTCCTGCGCGAGGGTGTCGCGATCCGCGATTTCCTCGAGCCCGATCGCGTCGTCATCGGCGTTGAGGACGAACGCGCACGTTCTGCGCTTGTCGCCCTTTACGCTCCGCCACTTGAGGCCGCAAAGACGCCAATCGTGATCACGAAGCGCCGGACATCGGAACTGATCAAATATGCAGCCAATGCCTTTCTCGCCACCAAGATCACCTTCATCAACGAACTGGCGGATCTGTGTGAGGAAGTCGGCAGCGACGTCACCGAGCTGGCGCTCGGCATGGGGCTGGACAAACGTATCGGCACCAGTTTTCTCTATGCGGGGCCGGGGTATGGTGGCTCCTGTTTTCCAAAGGATACAATTGCGCTGTTGCGCACTGCCCGAGATCACGGGGTTGCCCTGCGACTGGTCGAGGAAACGGTCACCGTCAATGAAGCGCGCAAGCGTCGCATGGCGCTGAAGGTTCTGGATGCGCTTGGCGGCAGTGTCGAAGGCCGGACGATTGCCGTCCTCGGCCTGACATTCAAACCCGATACGGATGATATGCGCGATGCACCGTCCATCCCGCTCATCGAGACTTTGCAGCGCTTCGGTGCCAGCATCCGGGCCTATGATCCGGCCGGATTGGAGAATGCACGCCGTCTTCTCAGCGACGTCGAGTTTTACGACGATCCTTACGAGTGCCTGAGCACTGCCGATGCGGCGGTGGTCGTGACCGAATGGGACAGTGTCCGCAAGCTTGATCTCATTCGGATGAAACAGCTCATGCGGGACGCCGTACTCGTCGATCTGCGTAATGTCTTTTCACCGGCGGTTGCCGAGAATCTGGGCTTCCGGGTTTCGACAATCGGCCGTCCTGTTCAACTGCGGCAGGAAACAAGACCAACAAACGTTCTGCCGCACGCGCGCATCCGTCAATCGCAAGAACCCTTGGCGGGTGCGCGCAACCTGAAGGTCGTGGGAGGGTTCAAATGAAACATGTGATGTTTGAAGGCCAACGGTCCCGATCTGGTCGGAACACTGATCGGAGCAGATATGTTCTGCCGCTGGTTGTCCTGCTTGCGGGGCTAAGCGGACCGGCTGGAGCGGCAACAGTTCCGGCAGATGGTTTGCCCGACGGCGCCCGTGTGATGACGCCTGCCGAGCTTTACCTACTCTATCGTGACAAAAACTGGCAGTGGGCCGACGGCGCTGGCCGGATGGAAAGCCAGAACCGCCGTTTCACCGCTCGTGTCGATGGCGAGAAGGGCAAGGCCCGGGCTGAAGGCCGCTGGCGGATCACCCGGTCAGGCCAGATGTGCTTCGATGCGAAATGGCATCTGGCTCAGGGCGTCTTCCCGAACAAGACCTGCTTCTCCCACCGTATCGCCGATGGGACGATCTATCAGAAACGCGAGCCGGACGGTGTCTGGTACGTCTTCCGCCATGCTGGCGGAAACAAGGATGACGAGGCGCGCAAGCTCCTCTCCATCGAAACAATAACGCCAAAAACGGAAGCGCTGAATCTGGCGTTGCCCGTTGCCCAATCGCCCGTACAATAAAGGAGGCGGCGATGAAAACCTCATATAAAATAGCAACAGCAATTCTTTTGCGGTGGGCTGCTTTCAACCGCAGTTTACGCGGCGAGTGGTGTTTCGGGTGCCAATGTCGACACCCGCAACATGTTCCATGACAAGCGCCCGGTCATAACCCCGCAATCCATCAAGTTCGGGGCCTATGATCCGCACGGGGATTTCACCAACGATCCCAATTCCCGCATCGAGCATCTGTTCCTTCCGTGGGAGGATGTGGACCTGACAAGCCTGTCAACCGCTGATGCCTATGCGCAGGAACGGGGCCGCGAATTGCTGATCACTGTCGAACCCCGGTCGTGGGCTCGCGACTGGCGCGTTGCACCGGATGATCTCCTGAGCGGCATCGTGCGGGGCATTACGATACAAACATGTCCGCCGTCTGCTCCGCTGCTTCGAAGCTGAAGAGCCCTGTGACCATTCGCTGGGCACAGGAAATGGATGACAAGACGGGTCAGTTCACCCGGTCCTACTGGTCGGCACAGGGTTACGTCCGCGCCTATCAGCATGCGGTCAATGTCTGCCGCAAGTCATTGCCGAACGCCAAATATATGTGGTCGCCGAAGGGAGATGCGGGGCTTGAGGCCTACTATCCGGGCGACGGCTATGTCGATGTGATTGGCCTGTCGGTGTTCGGCTATGAACCTTACGATATGCTGGAGCTGGGACATGCGTCCACATTTGTTGAACGGACAAAGCCGGGATATGACCGGGTGGTGGGCTTCAAGAAGCCAATTGTCGTCGCCGAGCTCGGTTATGAAGGAAGCGACGCCTATGTCCGGGCCCGGGCACAGGAGACCAACAAGCCGCAGCCCGAATTTCCGGAACTGACTGCGACCGTCTACTTCAACGACCGCGAAGTCTATCCGTGGCCACGGGGTGTCGGGCGGCCTGACTGGCGGGTTGCGAACCATCCGCTTGATTGATCCACAGGCGCGAATGCGTCTCGATCTGGTCATGCTCCAGAGCGGTTCCAGTTAGAACGGAGTCGCTGAAACCGCTCTAACTATTTGTTTCGTCGCATTTACCTAACGCAAAACCGCTTCGCACTTTTGCTGGAAATGCTCTAACGTCTGAACAGGAATACGACAATGTTTTCGATCCGTTTGAGAACCGTAAGTGCGGCGCTGTCCGTGCTTCTTCTGGCAGGCGCTGCCGATGCGGCGCCGAAACAGAAAACCGAGGACCCGATCGCCATCAAGGCTGCGGCGGCTGCACCGCTATCAGCCGAAGCGCTTGAGGCGCTCTATTCTGGCAAATCATGGAAATGGAAGGACGGCGGCGGCTATTTCTCCGCCGACAGACATCGTTTCATTGCCCGGTCGCAGAAAGGCAGGGCCCGGTCTTACGGGCAGGGGCGCTGGTACGCTACCGACAGCGGCAAGCTCTGCTTGCAGGCCTATTGGGTCAACAAGATGGGTGGTGGCAGCAATATCACCTGTTTCATCCATCGCGAGAAAGATGGCGTCATCTATCAGAAGCGCTCATTGGGCGGCAGCTGGTATGTCTTCCGCAACAATCCGCCACGCCCGACCGATGAGGCCGCCAAGCTGCTGCGCGGTGACCGTGTTAGCAAGGGACTGGCAATCATGAAAGCCAAAGCGAGCTGATCGCGAGGCAAGCATGCCGGCTCGCTGATCTGTATGGAGTTCTTGCGAGCCGGTATGCCATGGAGCGCATCCCGAAAAATGTGCAAGAGTTTTCGGGATGCGTGGTTCAAACAGAAAGTGGAGCGTCGAACTGATTGAATCAGACCGATATGCGCTCTAATCGCGGATGAAGCAGCGGGATTTTTGCCCGAAACCGCTCGGCGTGCACACATAGGGCGTACCGGCCGTATATTGCGAAGCGGAAACCCTGATGACCTTGGCCGATGCAGGCTTGTTGTATCGTGCCCGGCTATTCACCTTGTACTTGACGAGGTAAACGGAAACCGTTTCGCTTTTCTGCTTGCTGGCGTCCTTGGCTTCGGCGCCTGCCGTCAGGCATAATGAAGCGGACAGTCCAACGACAATAGCGGCAGCCCATTTCAAGCTTTCGCGGCGCACAGTATATGCAAATACATTGTTCATGCGATTGCCTCCGGTTGTTATTACCGTGCTTTCTATCGGACGCGTTTTAATATTCTGGCCGGATTTTCCTGAAAATTTTCATCAAATGGGATGCAATAAACTTATTTCAGAGGCCGTTTTACGCGCCCTGACACTTCCGGCCAAATCTGAAAAAAAAGCCGGGAAAGCGGGTTGTCGGCGTGCAAGGGAAAACGTCGGCTACCGGTCTGAACGGTTATGTGGCTGATAGTGTTCCAGCTTATTTTGATTTTATACGTGCAAATGCTAATATCAACGCAGGGCTTGGGTCGCCATTACCGCGCCTTGAGCCTCCGGGTTGGTTTAGGGAGTTGCCGTGACACCCCCGAGCGACAAGGCCACGCGTGATCTGAAGCCCGATTTTGTGGAGCGCCGCCAGTCAGTGCGCGTTTCACTCACGCCTCTTGGAGAAGATGCCCGAAGCACCAATATTCTGACCCCGCTGGTCTTTACGACCGAAGAGCTGGAACCCTCAGCGCAGTTTCCTGCATGGCAACAGCATGTGGCTCCGCTCTATGATGTGCGGATGCCGGATGGTGTGAATGTCGAAGACGGTTTTGCCGTTACCCAGAAAGTCTGGGATCTGCGCGGCATGCTACTTATAGAGCAGACTGTTCCTCCATTCAGTTATGAACGCACAGCGGAAAAGGTTCGTTTCAGCCCGATTGATCACTGGCAGATCAGTTTTCTGCGAAGCGGTCGCACTTGGACGGCGGTGGATGATCGTGTGGCGGAAAACGAGCCGGGCATGATCAATATCCGTTCGTTTGGCTATCCGTTTCGCGGTCGTGCGCTGGCCACGGAAGTGGTGTTACTGATTATTCCGGTTGATCATTTCGCCGGTCTGGGCGGTATGCCGGAGGCGTGCAACAATGCGACGCTCGGTGGCTATCGCGCCAAGCTGCTGATCGATTTCGTATCGACGATCCGGGCGGGGCTTGACCATATCAGAAGCGAAGACCTGCCGGAGCTGCGCGACGCCCTGCGCCAGCTCGTATTTGACACGATCGCTCCTTTGGTGAAGGAAAACGACACGAGCGAGCGCATAATGCTTCTCTCGGGTTGATGACCAAGGCCGGCGCTTCATCCAGAAAAATCTCATGTCCCGCGAACTCACACCCGATGCGCTGAGCAAGGGCTCGCCATCTCACGCACGCATCTTTATCAGTTGTTCGAAGGCTCGGGCGGGGTGCTCAACTATATTCGCCAGAAGCGTTTGCTCGCGGCACATGAGATGCTCGCAGATGCATCCGAAAACCGCAGAGTGTCCGACATTGCGCAACTGTTTGGCTTCGATACTGCAGCCAATTTCACACGGGCATTCACGCAGCATTTCGGCTACAGTCCGAGCAATGTCCGCAAGTCGCTGTCGCGAAACGACGGCATCAGCGACAGCCAGCCGGACGTGAACCGCTCCCTCACGTTCTCGACCTTGCTACGAACGCTGGCAACGACCTGTGCGTAAAGTTCCAGAAGAATGGTCGTTATGGTTTGACGATCTGTCGGAATCAGACCGCTAGTCATTCTCCGGCAAACGTGGAAAGTGTTCCATCGTTTCATCGAGGAACACCCATTCATGCTTCGATTGCTCGAATACAGACAGGGTGGGCGGTGCAAAAGCCGGATCGGAAAACAGGCCAACCGCCACGCCGATTACGGAAGGGGCCGCATCAGGCAGCCAATACACGGTCGAGCCGCAAGCCGGGCAAAAATGCAGACGGACCTTGCGGCCGCTCTCAGCCGTCCGAACGAATTCTGTCGATGCGCCCGAAATTTCAACGCAGTCTATCGCATAGAAGGCATTTGCACTGAACGGCGAACCTGTTCTCCGCTGACAGGCGAAGCAGTGGCACAGTGCCGTAAATTGCGGCAGCCCGTGGGGTGTTACTGTAAGATTTCCGCATGCGCATTGAGCATAGGTCATGGATTTCTCCTGTATGGTGAGATCGCATCATCTGAAATGGAATGGGAATACAGCCCGAATGGCCAGAGTGGTCCGGAAGGAAGCTGGCAAAGGCTTTGGTTTCGGCTGCAAATCTGGCAGCATCTGAACCGAATACTGCACATTATTATCGCTCTAGGCTCTATCCGCAACCTTGATCGGAGAGAAATTCTCACGCTTGCTTTTGCGCAAGATTTTGCGGACGTTGTTGTCGGACTCCCGTCCAGAGAACACTTGGGAGGAAAGACATGCAGCATTACAGACTGAAATCGCTTTCCCTTGCCGCTGTCATTGCCGTTGCAGGCCATCTGCCATCGGCTCATGCGGCATCGCCAGCCCCGGCCGAAGGCCAGAACGGCATGGTGGTTACGGCTCAGCATCTCGCTTCGCAGGTTGGTATCGATGTGCTGAAGAATGGTGGCAATGCCGTCGATGCGGCTGTCGCGGTCGGCTATGCGCTGGCGGTTGTCTATCCGACTGCCGGTAATCTCGGCGGGGGTGGCTTCATGACGATCCGCTTCAAGGACGGCAAGAGCACCTTTCTTGATTTTCGCGAGCGTGCGCCGCTGGCTGCAACAAAGACCATGTATCTGGACAAGGATGGCAAGCCGGTCGATGGCGCCAGTACTGAAACCTATCTCGCCATCGGCGTGCGGTGTACGGTGGCTGGCCTTGAGGAAGCCCGCGAAAAATACGGCACCCGCAAGCGCGAGGAGCTGATCGACCCGGCGCTGAAACTTGCCAAGGACGGCTTTACGCTTGAACTGGGCGATATTCTGTCTTTTGCTGACGGCAATGAAAGACTGGCGAAAGACCCGGCGGCGGCAAAAATCTTCCTGAAAGACGGAAAGCCGATTCCCTTGGGCGAGAAGCTTGTCCAGCCGGATCTGGCAAAGTCGCTTTCGGCCATTTCGGAAAAGGGGCCATCGGCCTTCTATCAGGGCGATATCGCCGATCTGATCGTCAAATCGAGTAAGGAAAATGGCGGCATTCTCGTCAAGGCCGATTTCGAGCAATACAAGGTCCGTGAGCTGGAGCCAGTCAAGTGCAGCTATCGCGGCTATGACATCGTCTCATCGCCGCCGCCGTCTTCGGGCGGGCTAATCATCTGTGAAATCCTGAACGTGCTTGAGGGCTATCCGATTTCCTATCTGGGCTATGGTTCTGCGGAAACCACGCGTTTGATGGTGGAAGCGATGCGCCACGCTTATGTCGACCGCAACACGGCATTGGGCGACCCTGATTTCATCGATAATCCAATCGAGAAGCTCACCAGCAAGGCCTATGCCGCAGAAATCCGCAATCGTATCGATCCTTATCGCGCAGGTGTCAGCGAGGCGCTGAAACCGGCTGAATTCAAGGAGTCCAACGAAACCACGCATTATTCCATCGTGGACAAGGACGGCAATGCGGTCGCCGTGACCTACACGCTGAACGGTTCGTTCGGCACGGCCAAGGTGGCTGAGGGCACCGGAATTCTTCTCAACAACGAGATGGATGACTTCACCATCAAGCCCGGCGTGGCCAATCTCTACGGTCTCATACAAGGCGAAGCCAATGCCATTGAACCGCGCAAGTCACCGTTGTCCTCAATGAGTCCGACCATCGTATCGAAGGATGGCAAACCGTTCATGGTTATCGGCAGTCCCGGCGGTTCGCGCATCATCACGATCACCCTCGAGGCGATCATGAATGTCATTGATCACGGTATGGACATTCAGGAGGCTATCGATGCCCCGCGCATCCATCACCAGTGGCTGCCGGATCGGGTCTATATGGAAGCAAACGCGCTTTCGCCGGATACGATCCGGCTGCTGACCGGCATGGGCTATACGGTCGGAGAAGACGCTGACTGGCCGGTCTGGGGTGAGGCAGCCGGCATTCTTGTCGGCGGCAAGGATATGGCAGCCATCGAAAAGGGCGGCGACAACCGATATTATGGCGCTATCGACAGTCGCGCCGTCGCTGGTGCTGCAATAGGATACTAAAACGGAACCGCTATGGCGGTAACCGAGGGCATAGACAGAGCGAGGAGACGAGATGACTTCACGTCTCCTCAATGTTTGGTTTGGGTTAGATCAATCAGCGTTCTTGTCGGTTATTTGTGCGCTCGTCAGTATCTCAATGACCATTTCGGAGGCCTTGTTAAGCGAACCGACCGGCAGAAACTCGTAAATCGAGTGGAAATTGTGCGCGCCGCAGAACAGGTTCGGACATGGCAGTCCTTTTTTCGGACAGGACCGCGCCGTCATAGCCGCCGCGCATCGGTAGCGGTGTCGGTGCCACACCTATTGCCTTCATGGCCCGAAGGGCAAGAACGACCGGGTAGCGATTTTCGCCCTGCAGGCTCTCGGCGGCGTTCCGGTAGACAGCCTTGTAGTCCACGTGAACCGTGCCGTCGCCGTGGAGATGGTTGAAACTTGCGGCGAGGTTCTCGATGAACGCACGACGTGTTTCGTAACCGTCCTTCGTGAAATCGCGGATGTCGATAATCAGGCTTGTCTCGGCAACGGTCCCCTGAATGCCCTTGGCCCAATAGTAGCCTTCGGTACCTTCCGTATATTCCGGACGTTCGCCGCCCGGCATCATTGCAATGAATTGCTGGGCATAAAGAATGGCATTGCGCAGCTTGCCTTTGGCCGACATTGGATGGGCTGGCTGGCCTTTGAAGGTGAGGCGGAATTCACCCGCGTTCCAGTTCTCATACACGATCTCGCCCACCGCACAGCAGTCGAGCGTATAGGCGAAATCGGCGTTCAGGGACGCGACGTCGAGCGCCTTGGCTCCGAGCAATCCGATTTCCTCATCGGGAACGAAGACCACCTTGACCGTGCCGTGCTCGATTTCGGGGTGGGTGGTCAGAATCTGCATGGCATGCATGATCTCGGCGATGGCGGATTTGTTATCGGCACCGAGCAGACTAGTGCCGTCCGTCACGATGATCCTGTCCCCGACGTAGCGTTCCAGCTCGGGGAATTCGGCAAGACGCATGACAGCGCCGGTCGCTTCATTGAGCAGAATATCCCCGCCCTGATAATCAACCACATGAGCGCGGGTATCGGTCGTGTATTCGCTGGACGTATCGAGATGGGCGACCCATGCAATCGTCGGAAACTGCTGATCGGCATTCGAGACATTGGCAGGCAATGTGCCAACAACGATCGAGTGGTCACGCTCTTCAACATCCATGCCCATGGCGCGCATTTCGCTGGCGAGCAACTTTGCGAGATCGGTTTGTCCCTCGCTCGAAGGGAGTTTGCCTGCATGCGGCACAGCGGTCGTGTTGATACGGGTATAGGCTAGAAAGCGGTCTACGATATCCATAATATTTTCTCGGCTATTGGTCTGAAACGCGCTCCAACGGGGCGTGAAAGAAGAATAGCGGGCATTATATACCCGCTACCCGGAATTCATCGCCAGCCATCAAGCTGGCGCGGACAAGGCCTATTCCTCGATGTCGACGTCTTCAAACAGATAGCCGCCAAAGGGGTCGATGCGGAAGTCTTTGACTTTCTTGCTGATCGGCTGCTCGACAATCTGATGAGCAATGGTCAGCCGGGAGCCTGTTCCTTGAACACGACCTGCGCCTGTTCGTAGAGCTTGGTGCGCTCGGCCTGATCGGTGGTCAGCTTGGCCGCCTGAATGAGCTTCTCGAAATCCTGATCGCACCAGTTTGCGCGATTGGCGCTGCCGATGGCCTGACAGCTCAAAAGAGCGGCGAGGAAGTTGTCGGGATCGGCAATGCCGCCGGTCCAGCCAAGCATGACGGCGCCATCGCGATCCTTATCCAGCGAACGCTTGAGATATTCGCCCCAGTCATAGGTAACGATTTCCGCCGTTACCCCCACCTTGGCGAAGTCGGACTGAATGAGCTCGGCTGCGCGGCGCGCATTCGGCATATAGGGCCGCTGCACGGGCATGGCCCAGATCTTCATTTTCAGGTCTTTGACGCTCGCTTCATCGAGCATCTTGCGCGACTGTTCAGGATCGTAAGCGTCGTCCTTGACGTTCTTGTTGTAGCCCCAGACACTTGGCGGCAGCGGATTGACCGAAGCGACCGCAGAGCCGAGATAGACCGCATCGATGATCGCAGCCTTGTTGACTGCCATGTTCAGCGCCTTGCGGACACGCACATCGTCAAAGGGTTTTTGCTGGGTGTTGTAGGCAAGGAAGGACAGGTTCAGGCCTTCTTTGTGCAGCATTTCGACGGTCGGATCTTTCTTCATCTCCGCAATATCGGCAGGGTTGGGAGCGGCAATGACATGGCACTCGCCCGACTTCAGCTTCTGATAGCGTACTGCCGCGTCCGGCGTGATCGCAAAGATGAGATTGTCGATTTTCTGCTTGCCTGCCCAGTAGTCGGGATTGGCCTGATAGCGGATGGCGCTATCCTTCTGATAGGCGACAAACTGATAGGGGCCGGTTCCGACTGGCTGCTGGCTGAACTCCGCAATGCGGCCCTCGGCGACCAGCTTGTCGGCATATTCCTTGGACTGAATGACGGCGAATGTCAGCGACAGCGTCGAGATAAAGGTCGCTTCGGGATGCGCCAGTACAAACTTGACGGTGTGATCGTCGATCTTTTCGATTTTCTCGATCAGCGACGGGAAGGAATAGGCTCCGAATTGCGGCCATGTGCCCTGATTGTAGTAGGGATTGTCCTTGTTTCCCTGACGATCGAACGTGAAGATGACGTCGTCAGCATTGAATTCACGCGTCGGAGTGAAATAGCTCGTGGTGTGAAATTTCACGCCCTTTCGCAGGTGAAACGTATATTCCTTGCCGTCAGCAGAAACGTCCCAGCTTTCCGCGAGGCCGGGTTCCAGTTCCGTCGAGCCGCGCTTGATCTTGATAAGCCCGTTGGACACATTGCGCGCCGACGCGTCATACACGGCGCCGGATGTCGTCTGCGCCGCATCGAACATTTCAGGAGATGCCTCGGAGCAATAGATCAACGTCTTGGCAAAGACCTGTCCCACTGCCGTGCTGTTGAGCGCAGCCGCAACCAGCGCGGCTGAAAATAGTTTTCCGTATGTATTCATGAGACTGCATTCCCTTGCTTGCGACGCGACCGACCTTCAACGGGTTGTTCAGTATCGACTTTTTCAGATGATTCTAAACAGCGGTGCGGCAGCATTTGAACGCGCAAAGGCTCGTGAAGCAAGCTCAAAAGGCTCGGGAGGCATGCGTAGAAGTGGTTTAACTGGCGCTGCCGGTTCCGGGAATTTCTGGGATCATCTGGCGCAGCAAGTTTCGCAGGATGGATCGTACGGCGACGGTGGCTGCAGACTGTTCGCGGTCGCGGGGCGTGATGAGGCGCACCTCGCGCACGATGGCCGGGTCCGTCAGGGGGCGAGCCACGATGCCACGCCCGCGCAAGGCGGTGAAGGCATAGGCGGGTAGAACAGCGATACCGGCATTAACCTCGACCAGCGACAACACCGAGTGAATCTGATTGACCTCCATATGCGGTCGAAGCGCCAGTTTTGCCTGTTCGAAGCCGATTTCCGTTAAAAGCCGGATATTGCTTTTCTGGGTAAGCGTAATGATGGGCTGATTGTCGAGTTCTGTCCAACGGACCTGCTCATGCCCGGCAAAATCGTGATGGGGCGACACGAAAATCATTAGCTGATCGCGCAGTGCCATCTGGCTTTCAACGTCGGAATCTTCACCGGAAAAAGTGCCGACGCCGAGGTCGCAACGTCCGTTGCGAACCTGTTCTATGACGATTTCAGGCCCGACATCCTCGATTTTGATGACGAGGTTGGGGTGTTCATCGGCTACGCGGCGAACCAGATGAGGAAGCACCGTCGTGCACAGCAAAGGCGGGGCTGCGATGCTGACCTGACCGCGCCGCAATTTCCCCAGATCGCGCACGACTTCGGCGGCGCGGTCAATTTCGGCAAGACCGGCAAGCGCACCTTCGGCAAAGGCACGTCCGGCATCCGTCAGGCTGACGCGCCGTGTCGTCCGGTCGAAAAGCCGCGCGTCCAGCACCGTCTCCAGATCACGGATCGTGTGGGAAAGATTGGCCCGGGTCGTCCTGACACGCTCGGCTGCGCGAGAAAAATTTCCCAGTTCGACCACGGCTTGAAAACATTCAATCTGGCGGAGAGTGGGACGCATCGGCTCACTTATGAGTTTTTGTTTATGAATATATTCTACTTACAAGACTTCTCGAATGAAAGAAAGTCAGGCTCGATCAGGGAGACGCGGGTTTGGAGTGACCCGCCCCGAAGCGAGGATTCCGATGAAGTATGACCGTCAGAACGCCAAGGCCCATTCGCGCGCTACGATGCGCGGTATCTGGGCTGCGGCAAACACGCCTTTCAATGAGGACGGATCGATCGATGAAGGCGGCTTTCGCAAGAACGTCGACCATTGGATCAACGATCTGGGCATTGACGGACTTTTCGTCGCGGGAAAGCAGGGCGAATTCTTCTCAATGTCGGTTGACGAGCGCAAGCGCATGTTCGATCTGGCTGTCTCGGCAGTAGGTGACAAGGCGCAGACAATCATGTCCTGCTCGGACCAGAACATGGATGTGGTTATCGATCTGGCCAAGCATGCGCAGGCCTGCGGCGCGGACTATATCGTCGTCCATGCACCTGTTCTGCATTTCCTGCGTGCGCAGGACGAAACGCTGCTGCGCTACTACGAAACCATTGCCTCCAAGGTGGATATCGGCCTTGCGCTCTGGTCGCATCCAGATAGCGGTTATCTGATGAGCCCTGAGCTCTGCAACCGTCTGGCCGACATCGAAACGGTTGTCGCGATCAAATATTCGGTCCCGCGCGACATGTATCGCAAGCTCACGGAATTAGCAGGCGACCGCATTCTGGTCTCGACCGCATCGGAAGACGAATGGCTGGATAATATTCTCGAACTGGGCTGGCAGCTTTATCTCTGCTCTTCGCCGCCCTACACGCTGCAGACCAAGGCTGATCGCCGCATGCGCGATTATACCGATCTGGCCTTTGCGGGCAAAGAGGCAGAGGCGCGCGCCGTCTGGCAGAGCCTCGAGCCCGTCCGTCATGCCTTCAAGTCGACGCGACCGGCTGAAAAGCCCACTTCGCATCAAAAATACTGGCAGGAGCTGCTTGGCCGGGTTGGTGGACCTGTTCGCGCGCCGATGCTTGAGCTGACCGACGCTGAAAAAAACGGGCAATCCGGGAGGCATTTGATAGCTGCGGTCTCAAACTATCCTGATCGAACCGAAAAGGGGAACAAGAATGACAAAACTCAGCGCCTTCAATTTCCAGAAATGGATCGATGAACACAAGCACCTTCTGAAGCCGCCTGTCGGCAATCAGTTGGTGTTCAAGGATGCGGACCTGATGGTTACGGTCGTTGGCGGCCCGAATAAGCGCACCGATTACCACGACGATCCGGTCGAAGAATTCTTCTACCAGCTCAAAGGCGACATGCTGCTGAAGCTGCATGATACGTCGACAGGCGAGTTTTACGACGTGCCGATCCGCGAAGGCGATATTTTCCTTCTGCCGGCGCATATCCGTCATTCGCCGCAGCGCCCGCAGGAAGGTTCCATCGGTCTGGTGATCGAACCGGCCCGTCCCGAAGGCGTTCTCGATGCCGTCGAATGGTATTGTTTCGAATGCAGCGGCCTCGTTCATCGCGCCGAAGTGGATCTGGAATCCATCGTCGACGATCTGCCGCCGCTCTATGCCGCTTTCTACAACGATGAGAAACTGCGGACCTGCCCACATTGCAACACCGTCCACCCCGGCAAGAACCCGCCGGAAGGCTGGGTTGCGCTCTGATGAGGCATGCCCGGCGGAACTGCCGGGCGCCCATCCATAAAAAGACAAGGGGAAATGAAATGAAAAACAAACTCCTGATAATCGGTCTGCTGGCGGGGCTGACGACTGGTGCTGCCGCTGCTGAACCGGTCAAGATTGGCGTGATTACGACCTTGTCGGGTCCGGGAGGTTATCTCGGTCAGGACGTGCGCGATGGCATGAAGCTCGCCATTGATGCCGAAGGCGGCAAACTTGGTGGTGTGCCAGTTGAACTGAAGGTCGAAGACGATGCGGCCAAGCCCGGTAACGGACGACAGATCGCCGAGCGATTCATGTCGGAAGACGGTGTCAAGCTTTTACCGGCATCATCTTCTCGAATGTAGCCGGCGCAACAGTGCCGGATATCATCGATAATGACAGTATTTATATCAGCGCCAACGCTGCGCCATCGAACATGGCGGGCAAGGGCTGCGATGCGAATTACTTCGTGGTTTCACGGCAGAATGACTCGCTCCACGAGGCATCGGGCATTGCTGCGGAACAGGAAGGCTTCAAGCGCGCCTTCATTCTTGCCCCGAACTATCAGGCGGGCAAGGATGCGTTGGCGGGCTTCAAGCGCCGGTTCAAGGGCGAAGTTGTCGGTGAAATCTACACCCAGCTCGACCAGACTGATTATTCGGCAGAGATGGCGCAAATTCGCGCCGCCAATCCCGATGTGGTCTTCCAGTTTCATCCGGGCGGCATGGGTATTGCGTTCATGCGCCAGTATCAGCAAGCAGGCCTTCTCGGCAAGATTCCGATGGTTCTTTCCGAACCGTCCAGCGATGCTGTGATCCTCAAATCACTGGGGATGCTTCGGTTGGAATCATGGCCACCAGTCACTGGAGCCCGGATATGGACAATGCGGCGAGCAAGGAGCTCGTGGCAAAGTGGAAAGCCGCGTATCCTGACCGGCCTCTGACCTATTACGGCACGCAAGGCTATGATGTGGCTCGCCTGATTGCTTCTGCCTTGAAGCAGACTGGCGGCGTTGACGATGTGGATGCGGTGCGCGAAGCGTTGCGGAAGGCGGATTTCCAGTCGGTGCGTGGCAATTTTGCCTTCGGTCCTAACCAGCATCCGTTGCAGGACTGGTATCTCCTTGATGTCGTCAAGGGAGAGGATGGCAATCCGACCACCGGGATCAAGAAGAAGCTGATCGAAAATTACGGTGATTCCTATTCTGCGGAGTGCAAGCTCTGACAGCCACCGTCCGGCGCGCGCGAAAGCGCGCGTCGCGCTTTTTTTCATTTCTCATGAAGGTCGTTTCCTCCAATGACACTCATCTTCGAGCAACTTTTGAATGGCCTTCTCTACGGCGTCATGTTGTTCCTTCTGGCAGCAGGGCTGACGCTGATCTTCGGGATCATGGGCGTCATCAACCTCGCTCATGGCTCGCTCTACATGATCGGCGCTTTCATCGGCACATGGGTGGCCGTGCAGACCGGGAATTTCTGGTTAGGCCTGCCTGCAGCAATTCTGGCCGCGACGATTGCCGGTATCGTGATCGAGCTTGGCGTCATGCGAAAGCTTTACCAGCGCGATCATCTGGATCAGGTATTGGCGACTTTCTCGCTCATTCTGATTTTCAATGAGCTGACTGTGCTGATCTTTGGCCGTCAGCCGATTTTCACGCAGTTGCCCCCATCGCTCTCGCAGCCGATCGAACTGTTTTCAGGCCTGAGCTATCCGCCGTTCCGGCTGCTCATCATTGTGGCTGGCCTGCTGGTTGCCGGTGGTCTTTATCTGCTCATCAACCGCACCCGCATCGGCATGCTGGTCCGGGCAGGGTCGACCAACCGCGATATGGTCCGCGCACTGGGCGTGGATATCCGTCTGCTCTATACGCTAGTCTTTGCGCTCGGTGCGGCTTTTGCGGGCCTTGCCGGTTTCATGACCGGGCCGATCCTTGCCGTTCAGGTCGGCATGGGCGAGCAAATTCTGCTTGCCACCTTCGTCGTCGTGGTTATCGGCGGCGTCGGCTCGATCAAGGGGCCTTCATTGCGGGAATTTCGCTCGGTATCATCGATACCTGTCTGCGCGCCTTTCTGCCTTCCATTCTGCGCCATTTCATGGCCGGGGCCGAGGCTGACGCGCTTGGCGTGGGTATCGCCTCAATGGGCATCTATCTGTTGATGGCTATTGTTCTTCTGTTCCGCCCGAGAGGCCTCTTTCCGGTGGGAGCCTGAATCATGTCATATCGTATTCTGTTTGTTTTCCTCGGCTGCGCGGCGCTTGCACTTTTCCCCTTCGGGGCCGAAGCGCTGGGGCAGACGGCTGCATCCAGCCTTGTCGCCCGGATCATGATCTATGCCATAGCCGCGGCCAGTCTCAATCTGATCCTCGGCTATGGCGGGATGGTTTCCTTCGGTCATGCCGCTTTCTTCGGGATCGGCTCCTATGTCGTGGGTATCCTTTATTTCCACCACGCCGAAGAGACGCTGCTTTTCGGTTTCATCCCGGGCTCCGACCAGTTTCTGATTACGGTTCCGGCGGCGATGTTGGTGGCAGGTCTTGCAGCGCTGGTCATCGGTGCGCTGGCACTGCGCACTTCGGGCGTGCAGTTCATCATGATTACGCTCGCCTTCGCCCAGATGCTGTTCTTCCTCTTCGTTTCGCTCAAAACCTATGGCGGCGAAGACGGTATCATCGTGCGGCGGGCAAATAATCTTTTCGGCCTAAGCCTGCGTGACAAGACGACGATGTATTACGTCATCCTCGTTTCGATGATCCTGTATTTCGCTTTCCTCTGGCGGGTCGTGCATTCGTCCTATGGCGCGGTGCTTTCCGGCATTCGTCAGAGCGAGCGGCGCATGACGGCGATGGGGATCGAAACCTATCGCTACAAGCTCTACGGCTTTGTCCTTGCCGGAATGGGCGCTGGTCTGGCTGGTGCGCTTCTCACCATCTTCATGCGTTTTGCAAGCCCGGATACGCTGCATTGGACCAAATCGGGTGAGTTGATGGTTATGGTCATTCTGGGGGCGTCGGCACGTTCTTCGGTCCCATCTGGGGGCGGCCGCGTTCCTGATCCTGCAGACCTATCTCGCCTCCTCGGACGGAGCATTGGCAGCTTGCCATGGGGATCATTCTGCTCGTCGTGGTTTTGGGAACCAAGGGCGGCATTGTCGGCGGCTGGCGCGCGCTTTGCCGTCCGTTTCGCAAAGACCGCAAGATGGAGGTGCCCGCATGACTGCGATATTGCAGGTCCGCGATCTGGTGAAGCGTTTTGCCGGTCTGGTCGCGACGGATCATGTGACGCTCGACGTCACGGAAGGGCATATCCATGCCCTGATCGGCCCGAACGGAGCAGGCAAGTCCACGCTCATCAACCAGCTTTGCGGTGAGCTGGCACCCACATCGGGCACGATCAGCTTGATGGGTGAAGACATCACAAATCTACCCGCAGCAACGCGTGTCGAGCGCGGATTGGGACGCACTTTCCAGATATCGACGCTTTTGAACGATATGAGTGTGCGCCAGAACATCGCGATGGCGGTGCAGGCGCGCGAGGGGCACAATTTCCGGATTCTCGACAGTCTGAAAGGCCGCAGTGCAATCTGGCGTGAAGTTGATGCAATCCTTGCCGGAAGCCGTCTGGCCAATCACCCGGGAAGCTTGCAGGCGATCTGTCGAGCGGTGGGCGCAAGCAGCTGGAACTGCTCATGGCGCTGGCCGGAAAGCCGAAGCTTCTGCTCCTAGATGAGCCGATGGCGGGTCTCGGCCATGTCGAAAGCCGTGAAATGATCGAGCTTTTGCAGGGGCTGCGCGGCAAGGTCTCTATGCTGCTCGTCGAGCATGACATGGAGGCGGTGTTTGCGCTCGCTGACCGCATATCGGTGCTTGTTTATGGCCGCGTCATTCTCACGGGTACGGTGGAAGACATTCGGGCAAGCGAAGCTGTGCGGGAAGCCTATCTCGGCGGGGAGGAGGAACTGTGCTGAAAATCGATGGACTTCAGGCCGCCTATGGCCATTCTCAGGTATTGTTCGATGTCTCGCTGGAAGTGAATGAGGGCGAATTGGTTACTCTCATGGGCCGCAACGGCATGGGCAAGACCACCACCATACGCACATTGATGGGGCTGCTCGCTCCGAAAGGGGGACAGGTCCAGATCGCGGGGCGCGACACGACCAGCTACAGCCCCGAAAAAAGTGGCGCGTCTGGGCGTCGGTCTTGTGCCGGAGGGCCGGCAGATTTTCCCAACGTTGACCGTTCGGGAAAATCTGGTCGCAACCGCATCCAACCGCTGCAAGCGACAGTCGCCATGGGATCTTGGCAAGATATATGCGCTTTTCCCGCGTATGCAGGAGCGGGCGGATCAGACGGCGGGCACGCTTTCAGGCGGCGAACAGCAGATGCTGGCCATCGGGCGTGCATTGATGACGAACCCGCATCTTCTGATCCTCGATGAAGCGACGGAAGGGCTTGCTCCGGTCATCCGCACGGAAATCTGGCACTGCATCATGCAATTGCGCGAAATGGGCCAGTCGATACTCCTGATCGACAAGAATATCGCGGTTTTGAAGAAGTTGGCGGATCGCCATTATATTGTCGAGAAAGGCCGGACGGTCTGGCGCGGGACGAGTGCCGATCTCGAACGTGACCGCGACCGGTGCATGCATATGTGGGTATCTGAGACAATCGTCCTCGTTGGATGGGGCGCTATCGGCAAGCGGGTTGCGGGCCTTCTCGCTGAGCGGAAAAGTCCCGTAAGGATCGGCGCGGTGGCGGTGCGTGACCGGTCGGCATCCCGTGACGGACTGCCTGCGGGTGCCGTGCTCATCGAAGATCCTGCCGAGCTTGCTGCCACCGGCGCAAGTCTTGTCGTGGAGGCAGCAGGTCGCCCCAGCGTCTTGCCATGGGGGCAGGCGGCGCTTTCCGCCGGAATGGATTTTGCGGTTTCATCAACATCGGCTTTCGTTGACGATGCCTTGTTTCGAAGACTGAAGGACGCGGCTGCGGCCAGCGGTGCGAAACTGATTATTCCACCGGCGCCCGGGTGGCATCGATGCGCTTTCGGCTGCAAGCCGTCTTTCGATTGAAAGTGTCGAGCATCGCATCATCAAGCCTGCGAAAGCATGGGCGGGAACGCAGGCCGCCCAACTGGTGCCGCTTGACGAAATCAGTGAGGCCACGGTCTTCTTCACGGATACGGCACGCAACGCTGCGGATGCATTTCCGCAAAATGCCAACGCCGCGGTGATTACGTCACTCGCAGGGATTGGTCTTGATCGCACCCGCGTCACATTGGTTGCGGACCCGGCAGCACGTCTCAACATGCATGAGATCATTGCCGAAGGTGATTTCGGTCGGATGCATCTGCGTTTTGAAAACGGTCCGCTTGCAACCAACCCAAAGTCGTCCGAAATGACCGCGCTCAACCTTGTGCGTTCGATCGAGAACCGTGTCGCCACGACGGTTATCTGACACACTTGCTTAACGAAAGGCCCCTAGTAGCGGGGCTTTTTCTATTCGGAAGCCTTATTCCCCATCCATCTTGCATTGTGCGGCATAGATATCGCCATGCGCGGTCAGGACTTTCTTCTCGGTCTTCAGATAGGATTTGCCGTTGGTACCTTCGGCTACGCCGAGCGCATACCAATCCTGAACGGGATGCTGGTTCGGTCCGAGTTTGAATTCTCCGCGCACGGAAGGAATTTGTGCGGCAAGCAGCGCCTTGCGGAATGTCTTGGCATCGATCTCTTCACCCGAGACGCCAGCAAGTCCGGCACCCATCATCAGCGCAGCATCGTAACCTTGTGCGGCATAATAGGTGATCGGGCGATCCCCGAATTTTGCTTTCCGGGCGGCAACGAATTTCTTGTTTTCCGCATTGTCGAAATCGTCGTTCCAGTGGCTGGTTACCCGTACGCCGTCGGCTGCTTTTCCGACAACATTGACGATCACCTGATCGAGCGATGCCGGATGAACGACCATCGGGATTTCCTTCAGCAGACCTGACTGCTGATATTGCTGCAGAAACGCAATGCCCATGCCGCCGGGCTCGAATTCATAGACCATCGCTGGCTTTGCAGCGCGTATCTGCGCGATTTCAGCAGCAAAATCCGTCTGGTCCATCTGGGTATAGACTTCGCCAACGATCTTGCCCTTGTAGAAGCGCTTGAACGCATCCATCGTCTCACGGCCTGCCTGATAGTTCGGTGCGATCAAGAATGCCGAAGGATAATCCATTGATTGCGCCAGCGCGCCAGCACTTTCTCCCCGGCTGTCATCCTGCGGGAGCTGACGAAATAGTTCGGATGGCATTCCTTACCTGCAAATTCAGCAGAGGCGGTGTTGGGGCTGATATAGATGCCGCCTTCATCGAGAATATCTGGAAGAGCCGCACCCGCGACATTGGCGAAGACCATGCCGGTAAAGAGTTTTATGCCCTGTTCGGACAACATGGCTTCAGCAATCTGCTTGGCATTGCCCGGCTTGAGGCCGTCATCCTCGACTTTAAGCGCGACCGGCTTGCCTCCCAGTTCGCCGCCATTCTGATCGATTGCGAGCTGGAAACCGTCCCGAATGTCCTGCCCGAGATAACCGGCAGGGCCAGACAAGGTGGTGATCATGCCGATGGTGACGGGTTCCTTGGCGAAGGCCACGACAGTCCCGGCCAGAGATAGACAAAGTGCCGAAGCACCAAGCAGTGAAAGCTTGAGCATGAAAGTTCCTCTCTTGATTGCCCTTCACGACCTTTTCTCTGTCCCGCGCTTGAAAACGCTGTCTCGGACAGGAGGTCTTGCCGGTCATTTCATGCTGAAACTTGAAGCCCGTAAACTGAACACTCTTCGCACTGCTATGAGGCTCAGGAATATCAGAACGACGTGTTGAGGGTGGGAAGGAGCTTGTCTTCAGCTTGTCCGGGCAATTTCCCGAAGCACCTGAATGAACAGGTCTGCCGTGGCGGAACGGTTGCTTTCAGGAAGGGTGGTGATCCCCAGAAAGCCGGAAGTCGCACCAAGCTGGACCGGCAGGATGGCAAGCTGGTCCAACGCTTCTTCAATCCGCGCCACTTGCGCGGGCATGACGCAAATATAATCCGCCTGCAAGAGCAATCCCCTATTGATGAGCGGTGAGACGGATTCGACGGATTGCGCGGGCGGCGGAACGCCTTCCTCGCGGAATGTGCGATCGATCTGAAGGCGGAGATTGGTCTCCTTGGGCGGCAAGATCCAGTCCCACTCGATCAGATCATGAAGGCGAAGTGCGGGGCGCAGTGTCAATGGATGGTCGCGGCGCACAACGACGACGGCGTTATCCGGAATCAGGACCTCCTGAACCAGATTGACCGGTTCATGCCGCTCGGAAAGGCGGCCTATCACCATGTCGAGTTCCCCGCCCGCAATGCTGGCATCAAGACATCATCCGTTCCTGTCACGACCTTGACCACGATGCGGCGATTGTCGCGCCGGACTTTGGCGATGGCTCTGGGAAGCAGGTCGGCAGATGCAGACAGCAAGGTTCCGATGGCCAGCCGTCCGCCAGTGCCGTCGCGCAGATCCGCAAGATTCTGCTCGGCCACCATCAGATGGGCAAGGAGACGTCTGGCATCCGTGGTCAGTTGCATGCCCGCATGGGTTGGGATCACCCCCTGTTTGTACGCGTGAAAAGCCGCAATCCGGTCAAGGCTTCGATTTCCTGCAATGCCTTGGTGACTGCAGATTGGGTAACGTTCAAGCGATCGGCAGCACGCGCGATGCTGCGCTCCTCCTCGATCGCATCGATGATGCGGATATACCGGATCGTCAGATGGTTGGTGAGCAATGCCATATCGCCTCCTCAAGGATATGTCTGCCCACAGATATTCTATTTCCTCATATCTGTCGCGGTCAGAATTCACTTTCCTTTGTCGGCAGGACTTGGAAATCTCTTTTCGAAATGGGTTGAGGAGAATTGGAATGACGAAACGTCACGCGGAGATCGCTGGCGCAGGCATTGCGGGGCTGGCTTCTGCCACAGCGCTCGCTCAACGCGGATGGAGCGTACGGGTGCATGAGCGTTCGCCCAATCTGCGCACATTCGGCGCCGGGATTTATATCTGGAGCAATGGCCTGCATGTGCTCAAGGCCCTCGGCGCTTATGACGAGGCCGTGATTGGCGCTCATGAGGGACCGGAGTTCCATACGCGCGATCACCGCAATGAAACGATGGAAGAGATTCCAATCAATGGCAACGGACCAGCACGCCTTATAACAATCCTGCGCGAGACATTGCTGACGGCATTGCTCAACGCTGCGCGTCGCGCTGGTGTTGAAGTTGTTACCGGCGCGGAAGCTGTCGGGGCAACACCGGAAGGAGAATTGCTGCTGGCCGATGGTAAGCGCCTTGCCGCCGATCTGGTCATCGGGGCGGATGGCATCAATTCCAAGGTCAGGGATTCGCTCGATCTCATGATGTACCGCAAGCCGCTTGGCTACGGTGCCGTGCGCATGATGATAAAGCGTGATAGCGCAGACGCTCCCGTTGAAGATTTGCCGCGCTATATCGAGCATTTTTCCGGCTCGCGCCGTATTCTTTATACCCCCGCCAGCGAGACCGATCTCTATATAGCGCTCTGTGCATCGGTCGATGACGAAGTGGCCTATCGCACACCGGTCGACACTGCGCTCTGGACCGAAAGTTTCCCGCATCTTGCATCTTTGATCGCTCGTTTCGGCGATGCGGGGCGGTGGGATGCATTCGAAGTCCTGAAGCTGAAATCATGGAGCAAGGGCCGGGCGGCAATCCTCGGTGATGGCGCTCATGCGATGCCACCTTATCTCGGGCAAGGCGGTGGTTGCGCTCTGATGAATGCGCTCGGACTGGCTGTTGTACTGGACGAACATGCGGATGTGAGCGAAGCGCTGGCCGCCCGGGAGGCGCGCGAACGCCCGCTGACCGAACACACGCAGGATACCGCGGAGCGACTGGGCGACATGAATTACTGGCCCGACGATGTGCGCTCGCAAGTGCTGAAAATTACCGGAAAATGCGCTCCGCTTGGTGCGGAACGCATGAAGACCGCTTTACATGTTCCAACAGGCGCAGCCTGAAACGCCGGATGATGGAGATTTCTATGAATTCGATGAAAATTGGCAACAATGTTTTTCCTCGATGAAACCGGAAGCGGTCCGGCCCTCGTGCTGCTTTCTGGATGGTGCGGGATCACCGCCTGTTCAAGACACTGGTGCCGGAACTGGCGAAAGATCATCGCGTCATCCGCTTCGATTGGCGCGGTCACGGTGAATACCGCGGTCATGACGGCGACTTCGACATCAACCAGCAAGCCGATGATCTTGTCGCTTTCGTCGACGCGCTGGAGCTTGAGACTTTTCTTCCCGTTTCGACTTCCCATGGTGGCTGGGCCAATATTGAAGTCACCGATCGGCTAGGATCAAGCCGCGTGCCGAAATCGGTTGTTATCGACTGGATCATGAACCAGCCGAACGAAACCTTCTTCGAACTGATCGACGGTATTCAGGATCGGCAGGTCTGGGAGAATGGTCGTGCGGGCTTCTTCGATTACTGGATCGGCGACACAAAGAACGCCGATATCGTCAATCATGTGAACAACGAGATGGCGGGCTATTCTTACGAAATGTGGGCCCGCTCCGGGCGGGAAATCGGCAAAGCCTATCGCAAATGGGGCAGCCCCATGCAGCGCATGGCGGCCATGGCCGAAAACCGTCCAATCACCCATATCTATTCGCAGCCATTCGAGCCGGAATATACGCAGGCACAGGTGGATTTTGCGGCTCGCAATCCGTGGTTCCAGCCTAAGAAGCTTCCCGGCACGACCCACTTTCCGACGCTTGAACAGCCTGCGAATGTGGCCAACGTCATCAGCGTGTTCAACGCATGATAACGCTCACTGAAGAAGCAGGTTTCGACCCTGCCCGTCTTGATCGCGATTACAATGCCAAGGCCACGGTTTCACCGGAAGCCTTTGCCGCCGAAATGGTGCGCTATCGCGAGGCAAGTATCGCGCCCCGGGCTGATTGGGGCCGGCATTTCGACGTGGTCTATGACGAAGAAAGCGGACAGCGGATCGATATTTTCGGCCCGTCTTCGCGGAGTGGACTGTGCCCGGTTTTCGTGTTTGTTCACGGCGGTTACTGGCGCGCTCTGTCCAAGGAAGATTCTGCCATGATGGCGGGAATGCTCGCGGCCGAAGGTATTGCGACCGTTGTCGTTGACTATTGTCTGGCGCCGGAAGTCTCCCTTGCGGAAATTACGCGGGAGGTGCGTGCTGCTCTCGCCTTTGTCTGGCATCACGGACGGGAATATGGTCTCGATCCGGACCGGATATCGGTTGGGGAGTTCGGCAGGTGGTCATCTTGCTGGTGCGCTTCTTGCAGAAGGCTGGCAGCACGATTTCGGTTTGCCGAAGGATGTTGTGAAGTTTGCCATGCCGGTTAGCGGGCTTTTCGAGCTTGCGCCACTGGCGGCAACTTTCCCACAGGAGTGGCTGAATCTTCGTCCTGCCGATGTCGATCAGCTCAGCCCGATCCGTCACATTCCCGTGCGTGGCTGTCCGATTACGGTGGCGTGGGCAGAGCACGAAGCAGACGGCTTCAAGCGCCAGTCGTGCGCCTATGCCGAAAGCTGGGCTGCGGCAGGTGGAGAGGCAAAACCATCGAGGTAGCAAACCGGAACCATTACAATATTCTGATGGACTGGCGTTTGCCTGAAACCGAGATGTCGCAGGCCTTGCTAACCGGTATTCGCAACATCGGTTAGAGCGCATCCCGAAAAGGGTGAAACGGTTTTCGGGATGCGCGTTAAATCAAAAAGCTGGGGCGTCGGTCTGATTCAATCAGATCGAAACGCGCTCTGATAGGCTTCAAAGAAACATTGTACGACCGCGTGGCGATGCGCGGCTAGTGGTTTCGCGCGGGTACGACTTGCGAGCCTTATACTAATTCATGTGATTATTATCATGGATATATGGTTTTAACGTGAATTGTCGCATGAATTAAAACATCCCATTCTGACTGTAACGATGATCTGGGCGTGGCCCGAATTTTTAGATTGCAAAGGCTTTCTGATGCAAAAATCCGACGTGCAGCTTTTCATAGGCGGTGAATGGCGCAAGACCGCCAATACGCTTCCCATCATCAATCCCGCGGACGAGACTGAAATCGGGCAGGTTGCGGTTGCGGAACGCGAGGATCTGGAGGCGGCTCTTCAGGCGGCGTGGAACGGTTATCAGGTCTGGCGCAACACGGCGCCTGCGGCCCGTGCTGCCATCATAATGAAGGCGTCGGCGTTGATGCGCGAACGGCAGGAAGAGATCGCACGTGCGATCACGCTGGAAAACGGAAAGCCGATCAGCGAAGCCCGACTTGAGGTCATACGTGGCTGCGAATTCTTCGAATGGGATGCTGGCGAGTGCATTCGCTTCTATGGCCGCGTCATTCCGAGCGCGCCCGGCATTCGCTATATCGTCGTGCACGAGCCGATCGGTCCGGTCGCAGCATTTGCGCCGTGGAATTTCCCGATGAGCCAGCCAGCGCGCAAGATTGCGGGCGCACTGGCTGCCGGTTGCTCGATCATCCTGAAGGCTTCCGAGGAAACGCCGACGGCTGTGACGCATATCGCGCGTGCGTTCGAAGATGCGGGTCTGCCAGCGGGTGTACTTAATCTGGTTTTCGGCGTTCCTGCCGATATCTCGCAATTCCTCATCCCGCGTCCCGAGATCCGCGCCATTGCATTCACCGGATCGACTGCCGTCGGCAAACACCTGACCGAAATCGCTGCGCGCCATATGAAACCGGCGCTGATGGAACTTGGCGGCCACGCTCCCGTCATCGTTTGCGAGGATGCCGATCCGGTCGTTGCGGGTATTGCCTCGGCGCGCCGCAAATACCGCAACTCGGGCGGTATGCACCTCGCCAACGCGTTTCTTCGTTCATGAAAGCCATTATGAACGTTTCACTGCGGCCTTCATCGAAACGGCGCAATCGATCCGTGTCGGTAACGGCCCGGATGACGGGGTCCAGATGGGCCCGGTAGCCAATGATCGCCGCGTCATGGCTCTGGAAGAGCTGGTCAGCGATGCAGAAGCGAAAGGTGCGAAACTGCTTTTCGGTGGTCGTCGCCTGAAGAACAATGGCTATTTCTTCCCGCCAACGGCTCTGGCTGAATTGCCGGATGACGCCCGTGCGATGTCGGAGGAACCATTTGGTCCGCTGGCGCTGATCAATCCGGTTGCATCTCTTGATGCGGCTATTGAAAAGGCGAATTCGCTTCCGTTTGGTCTGGCGGCATATGGTTTCGCAAACTCTACGGAAAATGTGGACCGCCTGATGACGGAACTGGAAGCTGGAAACGTCTCGATCAACACGCTAGAAGCTTCTGTTGCCGAAACTCCATTCGGTGGCGTCAAGGATAGCGGACTGGGCCGCGAAGGCGGTGCCGAAGGACTGCATCATTATACGGTCGTGAAAAACGTCTCACATCGTCTGGTGAACAGCCTGTAGGCGATTTTATTCCAATCGCTTCTCAGACCCGTCGCCGTCGATCACGGGCGGCGGGTTGATCTGCATCAGCGGGATGTAATGGCCAGCGTGCGGATGGCTTCTAGATGAGCGTGCATGGCGTGGTGAGCACGGTCGCCTTGTTGTGCCTCGATTGCATCGACGATTGCCAGATGCATCACGCTCTGCTCTGCCGCGTATTCGCGTTTACGGGCCTCCCGAAAGATCGCATCATGTCTGCGTTGCCACGTCGAACGTCCCCGGACCGAGGCGAGCGAACTGAAAATCGCGGCTAGCAGCGCATTTCCACTAGAGCGTGCAACAGCCTTGTGAGGCATCATCCAAATGCTCATATTCCCGCCAGTCACGTGCCCTACCCGTCGCGAGAGCAAGCTTGCGCAAGGAGGCAAGATCATCTTGTGTGGCATATTTGGCTGCGGCTGCGGCAAGGGCTGGCTCATAGACCAGCCTTGCATCCATGAGATCCTGAGCGGACGCGGATTCGATGATCCGGTCCAAGGGCCGTTCGATGCTCGAGGCGGGAGGGCCCATGAAGGTGCCTTTGCCCTGATGACGCCATACCACGCCTTCAATCTCAAGCTGCCGTAGCACCTTTCGTATCGTCTCGCGGCTGCAGCCGAGCATCATCGACAAAACACGCTCGGGTGGGATTTTATCTTGCGGGCCGAAATTCTTTTCCACGAGCAGCTTCTGCATGCGTTGCATCGCTTCGGTGGTCGGCATGCGATCTGTCATCCGGCGGTGTTCCATACCAATTTGTAGACCAATTGCGCGGAGATCTATCCCCGATGCAACGATTGGTCAAGCTGACGAATGGCCGACGAACCAATGGTGGATGAATAGATGCGCCTTGATCCTTTTTGATTTTGATGATTGCCGCAGTCGTTCTGGCAACTCTCTTTCCTGCGACCGGCAACGCGGCAGACATTGTCAGTATGCTGGGTACTATCGGTGTTGCCCTGCTGTTTTTCGGCCACGGAGCAGCACTGTCTCACAGGGCGATTGTTTCTGGTTTGAAGCAATGGCAATTGCATGGGTTTATTTTTGCGACAACATTTATCGTCTTCCTGTTGATCGTGCAGCCTTTGCGGCTCATTCCCGAAAGCATCTTGCCCTCTGATCTGGTGCTTGGTTTCATCTATTTGGGTGTTTTGCCCTCGGCTATTTCCAGCTCTATTGCCTATACCGCCATAGCCGGGGGCAATGTGCCTGCTGCGGTCTGCAATTCGGCTGGATCGAATGTCTTTGGATTGTTGCTGACGCCGCTTCTGATGACGATTTTCATGCGTTCATCCGGGTCAATCGATTTGGGACAAGCTTTGCGCGACGTGGTGATTGAGTTGCTGCTGCCGTTTGGTCTGGGGCAAGCCTGCCATCGCTGGCTTGGTCCCCTCCTTTCGACGCGCAAGCACTGGCTGGAGAATTATGATCAGTCGGTGATTGTGCTGATCATATATTCGGCATTCTCTCAATCGGTCACCGCCGGGCTCTGGCAGGTCTTGCCGCCGTCGGGGCTCATTATGGCGATTGTGCTTTGCGTCGTTCTTCTGGCGGGCGTGATTGGCTTTACGATGATCGGCTCGCGCTGGTTGGGCTTTACCCGTGAAGATGAGATCGCGGCTGTGTTCTGTGGGTCAAAGAAGAGCCTCGCATCCGGGCTTCCACTTGCGCAGGTCCTGTTCGCTGGTCTGCGGGTTTCGGCATGATCGTGTTGCCGATCATGCTCTATAACCAGATCCAGATTCTGGTAGGTGCTGTTCTGGCGCGCCGCTATGCGATGCGGCTTTCCAGAACCGACACGGCCACGCAGACGGGTTGAGTATGGCAAAAGACGAGGTGGTACAAGACGCGCCAGCAGAATGGCTGCGTCCGTTAGACAGGCAGCCGCTTGTGATCCGGTCGCGGAAAGCGTGCGGCTTTCGATCCTTAAAGGCCACTGGCGCAGAGGTGAACGCCTGCCAAAAGAGGCTGATCTGGCAGATGATCTCAAGGTTTCTCGTGCAACCTTGAGAGAGGCCATAGGCATGCTGGTATTTGCCGGAATTGTCGTGCGTCGGCATGGATCAGGCACCTTCGTCAGGGACGAGGACCGGGAAGACAGAACTTTCTGATTGGATGCCGTCTCACCCGGTCATCACTCGATAGATCGCCGGTAGAGCGACTGGAAGTTTCGACAGTTTGGCGACGAGTGCATAGTTTCTCCGACCGAAAAGTGCGGGGAGATAGGCGCTAGCCTCTCGGTCGACTGTCACGGCAAAGACGTTGACGCCCATAGCGCGTGCTTCGTTGACCGCTCTGCGGCTGTCTTCTAGTGCGAACCGGCCTTCATAGTGATCGACATCGTTCGGCTTGCCGTCCGTCAGGACCAGCAGAAGCTTCCTTCGGCTCGGCTGTTCGGCAAGCTTTGCCATCGAATGGCGGATCGCAGCTCCCATACGCGTGTAAAAAGCCCGGCTTCAGCGCCGCAATTCTGTGTTCTACGACAGGACCGAAGGTTTCGTCGAAGTCCTTCACGGTTTCAACCCGCACCCATGAGCGGCGGCGCGAGGTAAAGGTCTGGATGGAACATCGGTCGCCACAGGCAGCAATGCCATTGGCCAGAACCAGAAGTGCCTCCTTTTCCACATCCAGCACGCGCCGATTATCAATCCACGCATCGGTTGAAAGCGAAACATCGACCAGAAGGGTGACGGCAAGGTCGTTTGCTTTGGGTCGGCTCATCAGGTGCACATGATCGCTGCCCCGTCCTCCGGCGGCAAAGTCGCATTGTGAACGAACCACGGCATCAAGATCGAGATCGTTGCCATCGAGCTGCGCCCGCATCAATTCGCGACCCGGCCGCAGGATTTCAAACTGGCGGCGCACCCGGCGCATAAGGCGTTGCGCTTCGTCATCCAGTTCCAGTGCTTCTTCATGGTCCTGCGCTGGTGCTGCCAGAACACTGCAGTGATCCTGAAGATAAGCTGACTTGCGGTAATCCCATTCCGGATAGGTCAGTTTGGCGGTGAGAGCCGTCCGGTCGACAGCTTCAGGCGGCAGATCGAGGTCGAACCGAAAACGGGCAGCAGGTCTGCCCTTGCGCTCTCCCAATGTCAGTTCGTCAAGCTCATCGGCAGATCTGGCGTTCTGCTCGTCGCTATCCTCGGTTGGTCTGTCAACGCTCACCATTTCAGCCATGGCAAGGATTTTCTCGAAGCGATTGAGAATGAACGGGCTTCGGTTGGCCAGTCTGGGGTCCTGCTTCTCGCGGTTGGCGATCTGCCGTCCAGTTTCGAGGCCTTCCGCCTTGCTATTGAGTACCGGCTGGTCGTCGCTGTCGCGGGGGCTGTTTCCTCGCGCCTTATCAACTCTGGCCAGAGCGGGACGGGCAGGGCAGGCAGATAGCCTGCGTGTACGCAATGCGGAAAGATCGTAGGGAGACTGTCGTCCGGCAATCCTGCCCCTGTTTCAGAAGCGCCAGAATGCGCTCCTCCACTTGTTGCTCCAGACCATAGAGCGGACGTTTGGGACGTATAGCCAGCATCGCTTTGCACAGTCGTGCATAACGTTTCTGCAGGCCCGGAAATATCCGGCAAGTATTCGCAACCGTATCCGATGCCGCTGCAAGTGCTGCTAGATCGCGGCGCAAAGGGTCATGCGGAAGTTCGCCTAATCCGGTCGGCATAACCGCCATATAGCCGGTAAGCCAGACATAGAGATCGTAATTGAGTGTGCGATCGGGAAAGAGCGCAATCTCGGGCGGCAGCATCAATGTCGCTTCATCCCGCAACGGCTGGCTAAGTTTCTCTTCGCCCAGAGCCATGCGCTGCCGCAATCCCAACCGATGGCCGGAGGTTTTGGCACGGGCAGGGGCAATCTGTACGGCAACATCGCCACCGAAACCACGAAAGCAGATGGCGAGCTTCTGGCGAATACCGCCAAGCTGCACGGCGTGTTGGGGATAATGCGGCCATGATCCGGTCTTACCGATCAGGCGGTGCCAAGCCCGGCCAACTGTTTCCTCCAGTTCCAGAAAATCCAGCATTGTGTGCCACCTATTTCAGCATTGCATCAGCAACTTCAATCAAAGCGGCTTTCACATCCGGCTCATCGGTAAGCGGTTCGATCATTGCGGCACGTGCGGCTTCGCGCTGCGACATGCCGGCGTCGATCAGCGTGGCGCAGTAGACCAGCAGCCGTGTTGAAACGCCTTCTTCCAGATCGTGGCCTTTCAGCCCGCGCAGCCGGTGAGCCAACGCCACCAGCGGAACAACTTTTTGACTCGCTAGGCCGCTTTCCTCGCTCACCAACACGATTTCCTGCTCCTTGGGTAGGAAGTCGAATTCAATTGCTACGAAGCGCTGTCGTGTGCTTGGCTTCAGGGATTTCAGCAGATTCTGGTAACCCGGATTATAGGACACGACGAGCATGAAGCGGTCCGGTGCTTCAAGCAGTTCGCCGGTGCGTTCCAATGGAAGAAGCCGGCGATCGTCAGTCAGCGGATGCAGAACCACGGCCACGTCCTTGCGCGCCTCGATGATCTCATCAAGATAGCAGATGCCGTCTTCACGCACTGCGCGGGTCAGCGGGCCGTCAACCCATATGGTATCGCCGCCTTTCAGCAAATAACGCCCGGTCAGATCAGCCGCCGTGAGATCGTCATGGCAGGAAACCGTAGAGAGCGGCAGGCCGAGTTTTGCGGCCATATGGCTTACAAACCGCGTCTTGCCGCAGCCGGTCGGTCCTTTGAGAAGCAACGGCAGCTTGCGCGTCCGGCCATTTCGAAGAGTGCGCACTCATTGCCGGACGAGCTGTATGGTGGGATCGGGACATTGGCATTTTCTACATTCTTGAGAACGGGGTTCATGGTTGTTTTCCTTTGTATCAGGCAATGAAGCCCCGCCAAAAGGCGGGGCTTGACGTCGATTATTCGGCGGGGTGTATCAACATGTTTGCGTTTTCACGGCGTTCCTTGCCCGGCACCAAAACGGCCCAGATGAACATGAAAGCCGAGATCACCACGACGACGCCTGAGCCAAGACGGATCCAGTAGAATAGCGCCAGCTGGTCCTGCACGACCATGAAGCTCTCACCCAGAACGCGCTGCAGATGGGTCTGGACAACACCTGCGAAGGTGAGCGCAAAGGTCATCACGGACATGGCCGTACACATGGCCCAGAAGCTCACCATGGAGAGCATCTGGTTATAAGGTGCACGTCCGCGCAATTCCGGGACCGCATAGGCCATGACTGCGAGATTGAGCATGACATAGGCCCCGAAGAAGGCGAGGTGTCCGTGGGCGGCGGTGAGCTGTGTGCCGTGGGTGTAGTAGTTGACTGACGACAGAGTGTGCAGGAAGCCCCATACGCCCGCTCCGAAGAAGGCCATCACCGAGCAACCGATGGACCAGAGAAGGGCTGCACGGTTTGGATGTTTGCGACCGGCCTTCCATGTCATCACGAAGGTGAAGATGACCATGGTGAAGAACGGAGCGACTTCCAGCGTCGAGAACAGCGAACCGATCCACTGCCAGTAGCCCGGCGCGCCGATCCAGTAATAGTGATGACCAGTGCCAAGAATGCCCGAGAACAGGGCCAAACCGACTATGACATAGAGCCATTTTTCGACGACTTCACGGTCGATGCCGTTCAGCTTGATCATCAGGAAGGCGAGGATCGACGCCATGATGAGTTCCCATACACCTTCAACCCACAGATGGATGACGTACCACCAGTAGAGCTTGTCGAGTGCGAGATTGATCGGATTGTAGAAGGCAAACAGGAAGAACAGGGCAAGGCCCCACAGACCGAACAGGAGGATGTTGGTCACGGTCGTCTTGCGGCCCTTGAGTGCCGTCAGCGTGATGTTGAACAGGAAGATCAGGCAGACCACAACGATGCCGACCTTGATGATGAATGGCTGTTCGAGAAATTCGCGCCCCTCGTGAATATGGAACAGATAGCCGACAACAGCGATACCGGCTGCGACAAAGAACAGCCAGAACTGGATGACGGCGAGTTTGGTGCTGTAGAGCTCTGTTTCCGTTTCTTCCGGCAGAAGATAATAGGTCGACCCCATGAACCCCATCAGCAGCCAGACGACCAGCGCATTGGTGTGGATCATGCGGACGATGTTGAAGGGCAGAAGCTCTGACAGCGTATTGGGCAGAACATAGATCGTACCGGCGAGAACGCCGAATGCGACCTGCGCGATGAACAGCACGAGCGCTCCGTAGAAATAGAGCATCGCGACCTTTTGGCTTTCATATTTCATATAATGTAACTCCGTTCATCCCGCGCTCAGCCTGCCTCGTTGGGCGGCCAGTTCTGGGTCTTGATGCGGCTGGTCCATTCGAGGAAATCAGCCAGATCGTTGAGTTCCTGTTCGCTCAGGTTGAACTGGGGCATCTGGCGACGCCCTTCTATCCCCGTGGGCTGGGCCTGCATCCGGGCTTTCATCGTCTCGCGTGCGCCGTCCGGGTCTTCTTCTCCGCCCCAGCGCTTCCAGACATTGCCAAGTTCGGGTGCAAAATAGGCGCCTTCGCCAAGCAGTGTGTGGCAGTTGATGCAGGAGTTTTTCTCCCAGATGTGCTTGCCGCGTGCGACCCCTGCAGTGAGTGTCGATTCATCTGTGGACGTGGTTTTCATGTAATAATGGCTGTGCGCCGTCAGCCCCACGAAGATCGCGAAAAAGAAAATAGACCCGCCGTAGAAGACGTTTCGTGCGCCGGTCTTGGTTAGGCGTTCTGCCATCCCCTTCGTCCTTTCATTGGCCGAAGGCGGAGCCTCGGCATCTAATCCCCGTCGATAGTGCGGCTGGTCAATCCCCGCCAGCATCACGGGACAGGACAGTTCTATCGGTCGGAGGAGAGCCTTCTTTGCGATTTGGCAAAGACTGGAGCATTTCCAGCAAAAGTGCGAACCGGCTTTGCGTTGGATAGGGTGTATAAAACAAAGAGATAGCGTGTCGTTCAGAAGAGGACGCGGACGACGATGGAACGTGCAAGGGCAAGCACCAACAAAATGGCAGGCCGGGCCAGCAAAGCAGGCTTCAATATGCCGTCGGTTCCGCGCATCTCCATAAAGTCGAGGATGACGAACCAGCCTTTTGCAAAAGCGAGGATCAGCACAATGACGATAGCTGCGAGCATTCCGGCGCTGGTGCCTGCCATAAATGCACCACTCAAAGCGAGAATGATCAGAACGACGAATGTACGGGTCAGGGAAGGGTGATTACGATCGGGCACTGCGGACCTCAGGCGAGATAAAGGACAGGAAACATCACCAGCCATACGAGGTCGATGGCGTGCCAGAGCGTTGTAATCAGCAGAACATTCGAGCGTGTCGGTCGCCGGGCGACAAGCACCAGCACCACCGAGCCGAACAGCACATGCATGAGGTGAAAGCCGGTCAGGAGAAAATAAAGCTCGAGGAATGACCCTGCTGCTTCATCGCCTGCAAACTGGATCTCATGCGAGTATTCAACGAGTTTGATTGCTACAAAAACGAGGCCGAAAAAAGGCGGCATTTAACAGTGGACGGCGAGCCAGACTTATATCGTTGCGCCTGCGCACGGCGATTGCCGCCTGCCAGCCGCTTATCAGCAGAACGACTGTGTTGGCTGCAGCGAGGCCGGGGCTCAAATGTGCCCGCAACTGCGCGACCCCCTCCACATTGATGATAGACATCACCACGAACGCAATCAGAAGGATCGCAAAGGCAACAAGTTCGCTCCACACGAGAATCCAGAGCAGAAGATCATCCTCCGCCCGATCTTCCGCGCTGATTGCAGCTATGGCCAAATCTTCGGTTCCAGACATGAAACATGCCTAGCGCTCATAGTTCGGACCTTCTTTGCGTTTTGGCAAAGAAGAAATGCACTGACGGCGCTATTGTATCTCCGCCATGAAAAAGGAAATTTCAATGACGGATGCGCAGATCGGACTCATGGTCGCAACACCGGCGATCATCGGCTTTTCACTGGTTCTTTTTTATGGGAGCTTTGCAAGGTGCCGGCACGCTATCCGCCGTTGCTGCTTCCATCGTGATTGCGGTCGTTCTTTTCCTTGGCCAATAGGTAGCGGAGAGAGCCATGGACGCGTCGCCAGTCTTGCACGCGACAGATATTAACCGTCTCGAAATCCATCATCATGATTTGCTGGAATTATGTCTGCAGTTGGAGGAAATCACTGATGACCTCGAGACCGGTGCCTCAATGCAGGAGTATCGTCGGATCGCTATGCTCATTCCCCGCGTTGTGGGTGAAACTCATGCGCTTGAAGAGGAAGTTCTTTTCCCCGATTTCATCCGTCAGGCTCACTCCCATTTTGCCACCGCCATCATCGAACGCTTGAAGGCGGAACATCGTTGTGACCGACTGGCCGCCGAGGAATTGTCGCAAACATTAACGGCAATTGCAGAAGGTCGTTGCAGTCTCGCTTGGGACACGATCTCGTACATGGTGCGAGGCTTTATGGAGAGCGTGCGTCGCCATATCTTGTCAGAAAAGCTGATGATAGAGGCGCTGCTGGCAGCGAAATCCGAGGAGCGGGAAGTTTTTGGGTGAGGCGAAGACGATATGCCGGATGTCTTTCGTTCGGCATATCGTGTTCCGGCTGTTCTACCGCTCGCCGTCGGCAAGCCGTCTCACACCCGACATATTGAGGACGGTCAACTTCTGGCGACCGCCCCGAACAAACCCTTGCGCTTCCCAGCCGGTGAGAATGCGTGACACTGTATGCAGTGTCGTTCCTGTCATCTCGGCAATATCCTGTTTCGTGATTGGAAAATCGATCCGGATACCGTCATCTTCTTTCCTACCAGCCTGACGGGCAAGGCGCAGAACGGTGTGCGCGACACGCCGTTCCACTTCTTCCGTCGACATCTCACGGATACGCGTGTGGGCTTCTTCGAGCCGTTTGCCGATTGTCTGGATCGCGTTCATTGCAAGACCGGGGTTCTGCTCGACAAAATAATCCCAAAGCTCGGTTGGCCGGGCCAGTACGATGCTTTCCGCCACGGCAATCGCTGTACCGGATAATCGCTTCTCTGCAAAGCCCGGGCAAAGCCGAAAAGATCCCCGGATGCACCATGCGAACGATGATCTGCTGTCCGTCTGGAGTGATCTGATTGACCTTCAACCGCCCATGCAGGAGGAGGTAGAAAAGAACGGCATCGTCGCCCTGCTCGAAGATCGCCTCTCCCGGCGGAACGCGCTTTATAGTTGCGTACGAAACAAGCTTGTCGAGTTCGTCATCACTCATTTTGGCGAACAGCGACAGTTTCCTGACAAGTCCGCGATCTATCAAGGACATTGCGTTTCTCACACTCCAAGACCCTGCATCTACCTTAGCACAGCAAAGCGGGCTTGGAATTGTTTTCGGATCCGGGGATCGGACATTCACAGTTAATCCCTCATGCGCAGATGTTCTGGATACGCTTCCACATCACAGCATACCAGCGGTTGTCTCGGACCAGCCGGAAACCGAGATTATCGGGCGGTACGCCAACACTACATCCTCCGGTTTTCGGGTTGCGAATGAACGAACTCATCGCAGCGCGATGCTTGCCATTGACGACATAAACGCCGCACGACGGCACTTCCGCAACCTGTTTGCCGTAGGCATCGATATTGACGCGGCGGTGGCAGGTCTGCGTCCATTCCCAAACATTGCCTGCGATGTCGGCCACTCCTAGCTCGTTGATACCGAAAGCGCCAGCGGGGCGTCTGGCCGGGCTCCTGTCCAGCTTGCGAGCACTTTGTTTTTCATAGTCTTTCAGCCAGCGGATTGCCGGATTGGCCGCAGCATCATCCTCAATGCCGAGCGCATCGTCGGGAAAGCGCGAGCCGGCTGCGAATGCCCACTGCTCGTCCGTCGGCAGATGCCAGTTCTCACCGGTTTTATGTGAAAGCCAGTTGGCATAGGCCAAGGCATCATCATAGCTGACGCCGACGATCGGGCCGTCTGCATCGGATGCATCGTGATTGTGCTGCAAGGCCTCGGCAGGCTGGCAGTCGCCATCAGCGACGCAGCGTTCGTATTCGGTCGTGCTAACCTGATATTTCATGATCTCGAATGCCCGCTGCAGCTTGCGGGTCGTCCATGGGGCGTCAACGGGATAGTTGTTCTTCTGAAAGTCACCATTCGCTCGATAGGTCATGGTGCGGGCCGCGATGACGACCGTTTCCGGACCGTTGGTGGTCACACCCGGCGTCGTGCGGTATGTACGCCCAACGGCATCAACAACGGACAATCCCGCGACGACTGCCAGCAGAACCGCCGGGACGGCTACGGCAAGCTCATGCAGGCACTTTTTTCCTCTGCCTTCGTTCATCGGATATCAAGGGACCGCAGCCATGTGGGAGGTGAATGGATGCAGCCCCGAGCCTTTCGTCCTAAAGGATCGTTAGAGAAGATTTGTCAAAGGCGCTCTGGGAGGCGAAGCACCTTCATGCATTTGCTTTACGTGCCGGATGGTGCGAGGACCGACGTCATCAGATCGTCATTCCATTCGCCTGTGACCTTGAAATGGGCCGCGGCACCGAGTTCAAACGCCTCGATCAGATTGTGGTTCACATAGGCATAGATGCCGGGTTGCTGGAACGTGTAGAAAGCTGCTCCGGCCGCGCCGCCCGGAATGAACCAGTCTCCTGATCGACATCCGGCGGCGTGTTGAATTTGCCGGTCGACCAGACATAATCCCCATGACCTCCGATCAGATGCGGTCTCGTATCGCGGTTGGCCTGCGAATGGACGATCAGGACTTTCTCGCCGACTGCTGCCGTCATGGCCTTGTCGCCGGTCAATGCGCCGACAGCGCCGTTGAACACGACATGGGTCGGAGTGAGGGTGCGCATAACCTTGACGGTGTCTTCATAAGCGTCGCCGGGTGCCTCGTATTTCTTGTATTTGCCATTCTCGTCGCGCGGTACATAGAAATCCTGTTCGCCGACGTAATAAATCTTGTCGTAGGTCAGCGCTTTTCCCTTGTTATCATGCAGGCCCTCACGCGGTAGCACCATGATTGCACCGTTCATGCCCGATACGACGTGCGGGGTACCATTCCGGGAGGTGCGCAGTGGTAGACGAAGACGCCGGGTTTTGTCGCCTTGAAACGCAGGATGGTTTTCTCGCCCGGATTGATTTCAGTCAGTCCGCCGCCACCCAATGCGCCCGTTGCCGCATGGAAATCGATATTGTGCATCAGCGTATTGGTGTCGGGGTTGATGAGGGTCAGTTCGACATAATCATCCTGATGCACAACCATCAGTGGTCCCGGAACGGTGCCATTAAATGCCATGGCATGGACTTCGGTTCCCGCATCATCAATGATGATCTTCTTTTCCTCGATGACCATGGTGAACTCTATTACCTTGGGGCCACCTTCTGCAACCTGACTATGGGCGTGCACGAAGGGAGGGGCCACGAGCTCCACTTTCTGGCGTGGAAGCGCTGCTATCTCTGCTGCACTTGCCTTCCTCACCGCACCTTGTCCCCGGGCGGATGTGGTTGCCAGAACCGGCCCAAGCGCCCCAGCCGGGGCGGCTCCTGCCAATATGGTGCGGCGGCTGATTTGCATCTGGTCGGCCATCGATACTCTCCTTTACGATAGGACCGAGCATTTCCTGCTCTGTCATACCGACTATAGAAAGAGGCGCTTCGATCTTCCTTGACTGCGATCAAGGTGATGCAAAAAGTCAGGTAATATTAGTTATTATATATCAATATGTTATGTTATTATCTCGATCTATGTTTCGCCTTGTTTGCGCTGGAGCAAAGGCTGAAACGTGGGTGTTCGATCAAACGAGAAACCAGCGAACGGATTGCCTTCGTTCGCCGGCTTCGACGATACGGATATACATCTGGAGATTATTCTCCAAATCGAGCTTGTACTTCAGGCATTGCCATCTCCGGAAGCCACTCCGGCTCGTAGATCAGTTCGACATTGACTGTATGAACGCCTTCAACAGATTCAGCGCTCGCACGAACGGCATCGGTCAGATAGCCGGCAGCCGGGCAACCGGGGCCGTCGTCGTCATGCTGATGTCGACAATTCCGCCATCACCAATGTCGATGCTGTAAATCATACCGAGATCGATGAGGTTGAATCCAAGTTCAGGATCGAGCACCGGGCGGAGATTTTCGATGATCTGCCCCTCCAGCTGGTCATGTACTGTGTTCTCCATGACAGCTACCTCGCGTCTCCAACGCGGATCATTATACGATAGGCGGTGCCGGTCTCGTCGAAGTTGCCGACCCATTCGTGACCGCGGGTTTCGAGTTCGGGGAAGAGAAATAAAGGCTCACGGTGCAGCAGCAGAGCGAACAGAACCGCGCACGGGGGCATCTCCTCTACTTCCGCAAGAATGCGCACCATCGGCTCCGGTGGCTGCATGTCCGAACAATCGAGATAGCGCGACGGTTCGGGCCAGACATCCGGCGAAACGACATTGTCGGAGAAACGCAGTTCAGGCGCGGCATCCATCACCGGACTGAACAGGACTTGCCAGTCGCCATTATCCAGAGGCTCGGCCTTGGCGGAAAAGCCTTTTCGCTCCATGACACTGAAAAGCGGTGCCGGTTTGAACGGGGCGATCAGCAGGAGGCTTTGTCCCGGTGAAAGACTGTCGACTGCTTCCATGATGGCATTGAACGGTTCCACGCCGCCTTTGATCAGTGGGCGCACGTCCAGCACATGGTGCGTGATGTCCTGAACTGAGGATGTCATTTCGATCTCCTGAGAATTGGTTCACCGGCATAGATAAGATGCGGCAGAATTACCCCTTTGGCAGGCGTAGGCTGTGCGGTACATAGAGAAGCCGCCGGGCGCGGAAGAAGTGTACGACCAACGCAAGGATTGCTGCGAGATTCAACATCACGGCCAACCGAAATACGGTTGGATAATCGGCAATCAAAGCCAGTGTCGCCAGTGCGACACCGGTATAATAAAGAGCGAACCACTGTCGTGCGCGGCGCTCGCTGACCATATCCTGTACGCGCGGCGTCGGTGCCCGGCCCATGACGGGACCATAACATTCGAGCGGTCAGAAACGGTACGATCTTGTAAAGTTGGGCAAGGCTGAGGCCGGTCAGCCAACCGAAGGTGAACAGATAGACAAGGGCAGCAATCATCGCATCGGTTGCGCCCGTCCTGAACAGGGCAATTGCCAGAAGTAGCGAGAGCCCTAGCGCGATGAAGGCTGGAATGCTGGCGGCGCTGTTTAGTTCTATCGTCTTGCGTTTACGCTGCCGGTAGATCGTCTGAATATCGACGATATAGAGCGCAATGCAGGCGATTCCGGGAATGAGAGCTGCCGTCACGGCGATTTCGATTGTTCCCTCTTCCAAGGCAACAACGACAATTCCGACTGCGAGGATGGTCAGGGCAGCGGCGCCTTCCCACCAGATAATTCTGGTTGTCTGCCGAGCAGCATCGGGGACAGCATGAACATTGTCAGCAGTCTGTAGCTTACTCCCATAGCCGTGAAGGTCATCCAGCCGCCCAGCCCAAGCGCGGCGTGAACCGGCAATGCCGCTCCCGCAATATCGAGCAGAGCGGCTTGTTCCGTAAAGCCGGAAAGCGCGAAGGTGAAAACACTGCCTAGCAGAGCTGTTATCATAAGACAGCAGATGCCAGCTGCAACAAACCGTGCGGGCAGGGCGATTGGGCGAGCGAGCCAGAGTGTCATGCCCAGTATTACGAAAATTACGGAAAATCCGCAGGTAAGCAGGATGCCAGAGAGTGGGAGCAACCATGCCGGGCTCTCTGTTAGCCCAGCCATGCCTGCAAAGGCAATCAGAAGGCCGGACAAGCCTGTTACGAGCAGAAGCAGAGCGGGGAGACTTGCCCGGCTTCCCCACAGCGATTTGTTCACGAGAACCGGCACAAATTGCAGGAGTGCGCCGCTCATGAGCAGTGCAAGCCATCCAATAGTGATGGCATGCACGACTATCAGTGTTTCCGCGGCGCGAATTCCATGACCCGGAAAGCCGAAACCACCTGCCATCAAGGCAAGTCCAAAGACGAGGAAAACCAGCGAAGCGGTAAAGTAAGAGAGGGTCCAACGGGAAAGTGTCGCGCCGATCATCTCAGTTCGTCCCGGACGTTGTGCCTGTAAGACTTCAGTGATTGCCGCAGGTGCACTCATGGCCAGCACCATGATGGCCTTTTTGGCGACCGATCTCTACCCGCCATAACGGACCCGCTTCCTTATAGACCCACGAGAATGCTCCCGGGTTACGGGTTTCAAGCTGTTGGCGCAGCGGCACCGGATCGTGATCATTGATGATTTCCAGCGCGTCGCCGGGTTCAAGAGAATCGATCATTGAAAAGATCGTCGCATGCCGCGAAATGGGCGGTATGGTGCGAACATCAATTACGGGGATAGTGAGACAGGTTCTGCCGACATCTTATTGTTCCGTGGCTGTCAGGCTTCGAAGCATGATGAGGACAGCCGCATCATCATTCGAGCCATTTTAGAGTGACAGGCACAAACCGGATTTGTTGTATCTCAAAGAAGGTTGGAATTTTCCTTGCGATCGAAAGCGTGTGAGCCACCCGGAGGAGTGGCTCAGTTGCAAAAGTTCGAGATGGAGGGGAGATCACCTGTTGCTTGAGAATGCTTGCATCAGATCGGATTCCAGATCTTCCGGATCTTCCAGACCGATCGAGATACGAATGAGCTGAGCGCCGATTCCCAGATGATTTTTCTGGTCTTCTGGAACAACCGCGTGGGTCAGGGAATATGGATGCTGAATGAGACTTTCCACGCTGCCAAGGCTGACTGCAAAGTGAAAATAACGGGTCGAAGTCAGAATACGTTCGACGCGTGTCAGGTCGCCTGCAACATCGATAGACATGACGCAGCCGAAGTTGAGCATTTGTTCAGCGGCCAGTTTATGCTGGGGATGGCTGGCAAGGCCGGGATATACAACCTTGGTCAATCCCAGTTCGTCAGCTTTTTGTTCGAGACTGGTCGCCAGCTTCAATGCCGTTTCCGATTGCCGGACGCTGCGGATTTCCGGGGTTTTCAGTGAGCGGTGCAGAAGAGCGCAATCCGTTGGCGACATGACGGAGCCAAGGGCGTTCTGCAGATATCCAACTCGTTCGGCAAGCTTGGCGGGTGCGTTTGCAGATACCGCGACCACGCCACCTAGCAGATCCGAATGCCCGTTCAGCATCTTCGTTGCCGAATGTACAACCACATGAATTCCATGATCGATAGGACGCTGGCCTGCCGGTGACGAGAAAGTGCTGTCACAAACCGTAATTGCACCAGCCTGTTTGCCAAGTTCGGCAATCAGTGACAGATCAACAATGCGAAGTGTTGGATTGGAAGGGGTCTCAAACCAAAGCAGAGCAGGCTTGTGGTCAAGGACAGCCCGGCGCAGTGCAACCGCGTCGCAAAAATCCACGAAATTCACATTGTGCGCGGCGGTAACTGGTCTGACGCTGGCCAGCAGCCGATAGACACCGCCGTAGAGATCGTTATGGGCCAATATGGACGAACCGGCCGGAAGCGCCTCCAGCAATGTTGCGGCGGCTGCAAGCCCGCTCGGGAAAACGAATGCCGCTTCTGCGCCCTCGAGATCGGCAAGGCAGCGTTCGAGACCATTTCTGGTCGGATTGCCGCTTCGCGTATAGTCGTACCCCTTGCTCGCTCCTATGCCATCCTGCACGTAGGTCGTTGCATGATAGATCGGAGGAATCACGGCTCCGGTCAAAGGGTCAGGTTCCTGACCGACATGGATCGCACGTGTTGCAAAACCGGCCTGATTGCGAGGAGGGTTTCTGGACAATTTTCTGTCTTTCTGAAGTTGGTCTGTCGGGCCCGGATTGCTTGCCAGCTACTTACCGGTTTCATAATATGGTTTTCCCGTTCTATCGGGCACATTTCCTTACGCTAGCCGAATTCACGGCTTCTGGCGGCCTCTGGAGTACGAGCAGTTTCACTCGCCCGTAGGATCAGATTTGCCCCAACCAGAATCTTTACCGGCGGTTGCGGTTCTGCTGTATTGATCAGGTCATCGAGAACGGTAACTGCGAGATTTCCGATTTTACGCTTGGAGACATCGACCGTTGTGAGGCCCGGCTCCATGGTCGCACTTTGCGGCAGATTATCGAAGCCAATGACCGAAACATCGTCAGGAATACGAAGACCCTTGCCCTTCAAGGCGCGGATGAAGCCATATGCGATGATATCGTTCGTGCAGAAATAGCACTCGGCCAGATCGAGTCCTGAATGCAGCATCGTGCAAGTATCGCGATGAGCGCCTTCATAGGTCGACTCCACCGAGAGAACGTCGCGCTCCTGAACTCTCAGGTCCAGACGCTGCATATTCTTGAAAAATGCATCGCGACGAAGACGGAAATTTGTTGTCTCCGTATGGCTGGCAACAAAACCAATCCTTGAAAAGCCAAGCTGTTTGAAGCGCGACAGAACCTTGAAGACGGCATCCTCATTGTTCATGTCGACGAAATTGGCTTCAACGACCTCATGAAACGTATCGATAAAGACGGTTGGCAGGCCGAGCCCTTGTATCATATGGATATCTGCCGCCGAAAGCTCGGTGCCAAGCGCGATCACACCGCGCACCGGTGCCCCAGCAAGCGATTCCGCTACTGCACTTATCGGCTGCCCATCGAAACTTACAACTTCCAGTGTATAGTTTCGGCGCGTCGCTTCCGAGGACATGCCGTCAATGTAGTCCGAAACAAAAACACTGTGGTCGCGGTTGACCGTCTCGCCATGCTTGGCAATCTTGAGAAAGCGGATCGTTTCGCCTGTGCTGGGCGCGGTTTTTGATGGACGCGGCACATAATTCAGTCTGGAAACGGCTTCGAGGACACGTGCACGCGTTTCACCCGAAATTTCGCCCTTACCGTTGAGCACAAGCGAAACCGTGGCCGGAGAAACGCCGGCAGTCTCTGCGATATCTCTGATCGTAAAAGACTTTTTCTTTTTCATATGCTCCGCACGATTATAGGAATTCGGTTAAGGACATAAGCTCCGGGAACGAGAACATCTGCCATTTGTATGGCACCTGCCCTCGGAAACTTCAAATCCGCAAATGCACCAGATTCAATATGTTGCCGGTTTTGGTCTCAGATCAAAATTAACAGGCCCCATCTTTTCAACGGCAAACGCTCGCTTTTGCATCGTGTTATGAATCATATGTTTAGTAAACAATATGAGCGATATTTCAACCGGTTAGGGCAAAATCGTTCCACAGGCAACGAAAATCTGCCTATGTTGCGCTTGACAGCTGTATGCCATCCCGTCATTTATTTAGTGAATAATAGTTTTGTTTACTAAACATGGTAGGAGGAGGCCATGCAGAAGACAGGCAATCAGCTTGCTATGCTTGTTGTCATCAATCTCGGATTGCTCGCGCTTGGCGCGTATATTTCAGGGAGGATCTTTCCTATCCCTGTTCAATCTGCAGTCCATGGCAGGTCAGGTGCCGGAAATCGGGCTTCTGGCAATCGGCGTCATGCTGGCCATGTGCGCTGGCAATGGCGGGATCGATCTTTCGGGTATTGCGCTGGCCAACCTTTCCGGGGTGCTTTCAGCTGTCATCGTTTCGATGTTCATCTCAAGCGCCGAGAACCAGCTTGGCTTCAGCCTTGCCTTCGTCGGACTGGCTTTGGTGATCGGTCTTGCGGGCGGCATCGTCAATGGAATCCTGATTGCGCGCTTCAACATCACCCCGATCCTCTGCACGCTTGGTACGCAGATGGCATTTACGGGTCTTGCCGTTGTTGTGTCTCGCGGTCGTGCCGTCATGGTCGGCAGCCCCGATCTTCTGTCACGCATCGGCAATGACATGTTTCTCGCCGTGCCAATCAGCTTCCTGATCTTCATAGCGGTGGCCTTGCTGATCGCAGCGATCGTGCGCTTTACCCCCATACGGCTACTGGCTGATGCTGATGGGCACCAATCCGAAAGCCGCTGTCTTCGCTGGTTTTCCGCGTAATGGCGTGCTGATTGCGACCTATGCAACGAGCGGATTTCTGGCAGCGATTGCAGGCATCATTATTGCAGCACGCAACGTCAACGTGAAGTTCGACTACGGCAGCTCATATTTGCTGGTTGCTATTCTCATCGCCGTCATGGCTGGCGTGAAGCCTGAAGGTGGCTATGGCCGTGTCATCTGCGTGGTACTGAGCGCTATTGCTTTGCAGCTCATGTCCAGCCTGCTCAACTTCGGCGGCCTTTCCAATTTCGTCCGCGACTTCGCACGGGGCCTGCTGCTGCTCGCCTTCCTTGCAATCGGCAAATACGACATCGCGGGATTCTTTACCCTCGGCAATCGCAAAAAGGAGACATCGGTGCTCAACCCTCAGGCACCCGAACATAGACATTGGGGAATATTAGCGTGGAGGAAATCATGAAATCAGTAACAAAGAAACTGCTCGCTGGAACTGTCATCGGCGCAGCGATTGTCGCCGGCAGCGCAAGTGCGCTCGTCGCACAGGAAAAGCCCGTTATCGCAACGGTCGTCAAGATCAGTGGTATTCCTTGGTTCGACCGCATGAACACAGGCGTTGAAGCCTACCAGAAGGCCAACCCAGATGTGGTTGCAACGCAGAGCGGACCGGCAACGGCAGACGCCGCGCAGCAGCTTCAGATTGTACAGGACCTTGTTGCCAAGGGCGTTAACGCACTTGCAGTCGTTCCAATGGACCCGGCTGTTCTTGAAGGTACCTTCAAGCGCGCCATGGAACGCGGCATCATTGTTGTGACGCATGAAGCCGACAACCGGTCAACACCATGGCCGACGTTGAAGCTTTTGATAATGCCGATTATGGCACGGCACTCAATGAGCGTCTCGCAGAATGCATGGGCAAGAGTGGCAAGTGGACTACCTTCGTTGGCTCGCTCGGCAGCCGCACGCACATGCAGTGGGTCGGTTCGGGCGAAGAAAACGCCAAGAAGTATCCTGACATGCAGCTCGTCGATCCGAACAACGAATCCTTCGACGACGCCAACGGCACTTATGAAAAAGGCCAAGGAAATCCTGCGCAAGCATCCTGACCTGAAGGGCTTCCAGACTTCTGCTGGCAACGACGTTCTCGGCGTTGGCCGTGCAATCGACGAAGCTGGCCTGAGCGGTAAGGTCTGCACGGTTGGCACCGGCCTGCCGAACCCGTCGGCAGATCTTCTTGAATCGGGCGCCATCACCGCAATAGGCTTCTGGGATCCGCAGAAGGCTGGCATGGCGATGAATGCGGTTGCCAAGCTTCTGCTCGAAAAGAAGGAAGTCAAGGAAGGCACTGACCTCGGCGTTGAAGGCTATAACAAGGTCAGCGTCAAAAAGGTGCCGGTGAAGGCCTCCTCGTCATCGGTAACGGCATGGTTATTGCTGACAAGGCGACCTACAAGGAACATCTGTTCTAAGGGCGCTGCTACAGGCTGACTGACCATCATGTGCGGACATCGTTCAGCCGCATGCGATGGTCTCAAAAGCCCGGATGCTTCGTTGCATCCGGGCACCCGGACCAAACGAACCACCAAAAATCAAGACATTAGCGCGTGTCGAATTAAAGCCAGCCGGTCCTACAGCCAGCCCAATCGCTTTGGCGAGAGGTGCGGCGACAAAGGAATTTAACGTGTCAACTACGACGAAGAATGGGACGAGCAACGATCGGTCTCCGGATCGTTTTCTCGAACTGCGCAACATCCATAAGCGGTTTGGCGGCGTTCACGCGCTGCGCGGCATCAATCTGACCATTGATCTTGGCGGGCCTATCACCTGTTGGGTGAAAATGGCTGCGGCAAGAGCACCGTCATCAAGATCATGTCCGGCGCACATGCACCCAGCGAAGGCGAAATCATTCTTGATGGCAAAACCTATACTTCGCTGAACCCGATCCAGTCACTGGCAGCCGGTATTGAGACTGTCTATCAGGATCTTTCACTTATCCCCAATCTGACCGTTGCTGAAAACGTAGCGCTGAATGAGCAGCTTGTCGAAGGCAATGGCCGACTGTATCGCGGCGTCAGGCTTTCGCAGCTCCGCGAGACTGCAGTACGGGCATTGAGCACCGTAGGCCTGCCAACCGATAAAGCTTTTCTGAACACAATCGTTTCTGAACTGCCGCTTGCCGTGCGCCAGCTGGTTGCCATCTCACGCGCAATCGCTACGCGCGCCAAGCTCGTCATCATGGATGAGCCAACCACATCGCTGACCCGCCGCGAAGTGGACAATCTGATTGAAGTCGTCGAACGCCTGCGCGCAGAACGCGTCGCCGTGCTTTTCGTGACCCACAAGCTTGATGAATGCTACCGCATGGGCGGTAATGCAGTTGTCTTCCGCGACGGCCAGTGCGTGGCACAGGGCCCGATCGAAAACTACACCAAGAAGCAGCTTTCGGAGCTCATGATCGGCAGAGAAATCGATGCCGAGCGTTACCGCACGGCGCAGCCCGACGAAGCCGAACTGCTGAAACTCGACAGCCTCACCGCATCGGGCTTCAAGGACATCGGCTTTACGCTGCGAAAAGGCGAAATACTCGGCATCACCGGTCTTGCAGATTCCGGCCGCAACGAGCTGGCCATGGCGATCACTGGCGTTGTGCCCGCGAATTCAGGCTCAATCCGCCTCGAAGGTCGGACGACCGGAGTTAAAAGCCCGGCGGAAGCCATTGAGCGTGGCATTGGCTATGTGCCGGAAGACCGCCTTGCAGAAGGCCTTTTCCTCGATAAATCAATCTTTCAAAACGAGATCGCGCTGATCTTCAGAAAGCTCTGCAACAGTCTCGGTATTGTCGATCAGAAACAGGGCCGCAACATCGCCGCTTCGCTGATGAAAGAGATGCGGCTGAACACAACCAATCTCGACCTGCCTGTTGGCGCGCTTTCGGGCGGCAATCAGCAGCGCGTTTTGATCGGTCGCTGGCTGAGCATCGGTCCCAAGCTTCTGGTGCTGCACGGCCCGACTGTTGGCGTCGATGTGGGATCAAAAGACACGATTTACCGCGCAATTCAGGCGCTGGCCGAAGCTGGCATGGGCCTCATCATCGTCAGCGATGATCTGCCGGAGCTTCTGCAGAATGCCGACCGCATTCTCGTCATGAACTCAGGCAGCATCGTCGCAGAACTGGATGCTGCACTGGCCACTGAAGATCAGCTCTATCAAGCCATGATGTCGTCGCAGAAGGAAGTTGCCTAATGAGTGCGTCGCAATATCAACAGGATCTGAGCCGCGCCCAATCTTTCAAGTTGGGTGAATTCATTCGCAGGCGCCCGGAATCGATTACTTTCTTCCTGCTCGTGGCAATCTGCACGATCGTCTCGATCGTCAATCCAGCCTTTTGCAATCTTCGACGCTAATCGATATCGGTCGCGCCAGTGTCGTGATGGGGCTGTTTGGGCTTGGCGTCTTCATCATTCTCGCCGCAGGCGGCATTGATGTTTCGTTTACGGCAATTGCTGCCACCACAGTCTATTCGCTGACGCTTCTGGTGCAGGACTATATGCCGGAACTGCCGATCATCTTCATAATTCTGATGGCGATTGCTGGCGGCATTTTCCTTGGTATCCTCAATGGTCTGCTGGTGCATTACCTCAATGTACCGTCACTGATTGTCACCATCGGCACGCAATATCTCTTCCGCGGCTTCCTGCTGGCTTTTGTCGGCACGGTCTGGATTATGTCCCTGCCTCCGACAATGGGTGCTTTCGGTCGCCTACCGCTGTTCCAGTTTGAATCGGCAACTGGTGCCACCATCACCATGCCGTTCTATTTTCTGGTGCTGCCTGCGGCTGCAATCCTGACACGGTGGATCTTGAACCGAACCTTGCTGGGACGCGCGATTTTCGCGATGGGTGGCAACAGCCAGATCGCAAGCCGCCTCGGCTATAATCTGCGCACTATCCATATCTTCCTGTTCGGCTATGCAGGTGGTCTTGCCGGACTTGCAGGCATCATCCATGTCTGCGCCAATCGCCAGTCGAGCCCCTTCGATTTTGTCGGAACCGAAATCGCCGTCATCGCCGCCGTGGTTCTCGGTGGTGCACGCATCACCGGTGGCACCGGCACCGTCTTTGGCACCCTTCTCGGTGTGCTGCTCATCACCGTCATCAACAGTGTTCTAGTGCTCGTCGGCATCCCAAGCACGTGGCAGCGTCTCGTCGTCGGCTGCTTCATCCTGCTGGCCGCGGCCTTCTTCGTCACCCGCCAACGCAAGAAATAACCCGATACTCTCAAGAGGAAATCATGAAGAAATTCCTGAACGATCCCGTCAATTTCGTGGATGAGATGCTCGAAGGCATCTATCGGGCCCATCCCGAACTTATCTTTGTCCACAATGACAAGCGTTGCATGGTCACAGCCAATCCCAAATCCGGCAAGGTCGGCATTGCAACAGGTGGTGGCTCAGGTCACCTGCCGCTGTTCCTCGGCTATATCGGCGAAGGCATGATCGATGGCGCGGCTGTGGGCGGCGTCTTCCAGTCGCCGAGCTCAGAGCAGATGTATCAGGTTACCAAGGCCATCGATCAGGGCGCTGGCGTGCTCTACATCTATGGCAACTACAGCGGCGACATCATCAATTTCGATATGGCTGCAGAACTTGCCGATCTCGATGGCATCACCGTCAAGCAAGTTGTCGGCAATGACGATGTGGCTTCCTCCGTTGTCGGTGAAGAGCACAAGCGTCGCGGCGTCGCCGGTATCTTCTTTGTCTACAAGGCTGCCGGTGCAGCAGCGGCCAACGGCCTGTCGCTTGATGAAGTGACGCGTGTTGCTGACAAGGCACGTCTGCGCACCCGCACCATGGGCGTTGCACTTTCGAGCTGCGTTGTGCCGGAAATCGGTCATGCCACCTTTTCCATCGGCGAAGATGAAATGGAAATCGGCATGGGCATCCATGGTGAACCGGGCATCAGTCGCACGAAGCTTGCCAGTGCAGATGCGGTCATCGATGAGCTGATGGAACGCATTTTTGTGGAACAGACCTATGCCAAGGGCGAGGAAGTAGCTGTGCTGGTTAATGGTCTTGGCGGCACACCGCTTGAAGAGCTTTACATCATGTTCCGTCGCGTTTCGCAGCTCTTCGACGAGCGTGGCGTCAAGGTCAAGCATGTCTGGATCGGCGAGTTTGCCACTTCCATGGAAATGGCTGGCGCATCGGTATCCGTACTGCATCTCGATGAAGAACTGGAGCCGCTGGTTGCAGCTTCCGCAAACACGCCATTCTTCAAGCATTTTGCGGGTTAAGGTCTGGTCATGAACGTTATTACAGCATCTGATCTCATCAATCTCTTCGACAGCTGGAAGCAACTTTTTGCAGAACAGCGTGAATTCCTCATCGCGCTGGACGGCAAAGTCGGCGATAGCGATCTCGGCATTACCATGAGTAAGGCCTTTGCAGCTGCGGCTGAAGTAGCCCATGCAGAGGGCGAAACTGCAGGCATCGCCAAGCTCTTGCGCACGGTTGGTGCAACCATGGCACGCGCTGCACCATCGACCATGGGTACGCTGACCGCAACGGGCTTCTTGCGTGCAAGCAAGGCCTGCGATGGCACCGATGAGCTAGGCACCGCAGAGATCGCCGCTTTCTGGCGTGCCTATCGCGATGGCATCGCCGAGCGCGGCAAGGCAAAGGTCGGAGACAAGACGCTTCTCGATGTGCTTGATCCGATTGCCGTAACGCTGGAAGCCCAAGCCACAGCGGGTGTATCACTTACTGATGCACTTGCAGCTGCTGCCAAAGCCGCCGAAGATGCGCTTGAAGCAACCAAGACCATGGTTGCCCAGCACGGCAAGGCGGCTGCTTTCCGAGAAAAGACTGTCGGCCTTCAGGACGCAGGTGCAACGGTTGGAATGCTGCTGATTACCAGCATGTCGGCTTTCGTTTCGGCAAACACATAAGAAGGCCAAGGAATGGCTGATAAAGTTCTGCTTGTGACGAAGACGCTGGTCTTTCGGCTCTTTATCAGCTGACCGAGCTATCACAATCTGAAGGAAATGTTGGCAGATCCCGGCATCGCGCTTAACCACCGGTTACGCATCGTCGGGTTCTGCTTTTCGGATCTAACATGCCGGGGCGCTTGTTGTGATCAAAGGATCGCCAATGTTGATCTGAAACAACTGGGCCAGCGACGCATGGATCGAATGTTATTGATACTGTCGATTGGATGAAGAGTTTCTTCAGTTATGGATATGTAAAGACTTTCGCTTCAGTTCAGCCTGACGGTAGGCACATATGTGATGGCCGGATCCAGTTGACAAACCATTATAGTCCTTCTGAAAGCAGTGATCTGATCAAGATGTGAAATTTGTCGTAAGCCGGCGTCCGTTTTACGCTTTACTCGGTCGTTGGAATGCATTTCGCGAACTCCCGAAAGCCGGCTCCGATTACAATTCCGTTAACGTCCGTGAAGGGGTATATGCGGTTAAATCATAATCTGATGTTTTGTGTTTCTGAAATGTCTGCGATAGATTGCAGGGGACACAGAGAATGTTTTCGCGAACTGAAGCCTGAATGAAACCGTTGAGCCAAAGCCTGCCATACTGGCGATATTCTCGACTGAACAATCGCCGGTTTCCAGCAAGCGCTGCGCAACGGAAAGCCGCTGATTGAGCAGCCATTGGACAAGGGTTGTCCCTGTTTTCTGGCGGAAATGGCGCGTGAAACTGCGGCGGCTCATATTAGCCCGATTGGCGAGAACGTCGACGGTGATGGTCTCATTCAGATGTGCCAGTGCCCAATCCATTGCATTGGATAGACCGTCGGTTCGAATTAAATCCGATTTAGGCATCTCAATATACTGGGACTGCCCACCATGACGATACGGCGCGACGACCAGTCTTCGAGCAACACGATTGGCAATTTCTGCACCCTGATCCTTCCGCAGTATGTGAAGGCAACAATCAATGGCAGCGGCTGTCCCGGCCGAAGTGATGATGTCTCCTTCATCCGAATAAAGAGCATCTGCATCGAGGCGGACATCTGGATAGGCCTTTTGGAAGTCATCAGCCCAAGCCCAATGTGTAGAGACAGTTCTTTTTTTTTCGAGAAGACCTGCATAAGCCAGAACGAATGTCCCGAGGCAAAGTCCCACAATTCTGGCACCGCGTGCTTTCGCTTCTACCAAGGCATCAATCAATGCCTTCTGGGGAATGTCATCGGGAGCGCTCGGGGAAGGTATGATCACAGTGTCAGCCTGCTCCACGGCCGATAAATCGTATCTCACGTCGATGTTAAATCCGGAAAGCGTTCTTATCGGACCGATGCGTTCGGCACATACATGCAAATTGTATCGCGGGGTGCTGAGCTTCAACAGGTCGTCGCTAAACACGATCCCCGGTACTGATAGATGAAAGGGGCTTATTCCGTCATAGGCCAAAACAGCTATGGTGTGCATTGTCGGGTTCCATCGTCCGTTTGGCCCAATGTTAGCATATATTGTCCGATGAGCCACTTTTAAGTCGATCAAAACTGGGCGAAGCAACTGCATCTGTTGATCAAGAGGACTTTATGATGGAAAATCCAACGATACGGGTAATTGCCGGCGCTCCTGAAACTTCAAAGGTCGTCCCGTCAACGACCGCTCTCCTTGTGATTGATTTTCAGGAGGAATATTTCAGCGGCCGACTACCCATCCCGAATGGTGTAGCAGCGCTAGAGAATGCGAAGCTCCTGATTGAAAAAGCGGACCACGCCGGAATGTCCGTTTTTCACGTCCAGCACGTTGCACCTTCAGGGTCTCCCATTTTTGCCGAAGATGGGGAAACGGTCGCTTTTCGTCGCGATATCACCCCGGCGGGCCACCACGCCGTCATCAGGAAATCTGAGGTTAGTGTATTTCAAGGCACCGATATTGATGCCCAGCTCAAGGCCGCCGGTGCAACGACCCTGATTATTACCGGGTTGATGACACATGCTTGTGTTGCAGGCGCAGCAAGGGATGCGGCTCCGCTCGGTTACCACGTTATTGTCGCAGCCGACGCCAGCGCCACGCGAGACCTGTCTAATTATCAAGGCATCGTTATTCCCCATGAACAGTTGCACCAGTCTGCACTCGTATCATTGGAAGATACCTTTGCTGAAGTGCGCAGCACGGCAGAAATACTAGGCTACTTCGCGGTCTGATATGGAAATGATCGTGTGTCTCCGCAAATGATTGAAGCGGTCGATTGGTAGGGTTGGGTAGTGTCCGTTTTACCCTTCAGTCGCTAACCATTCCAAAGCCTGCCCAATTGAAGCGGGCGGGCTTTGTCTGTCTCCTGAGGTCGACACGTCAGAGAAAAAGACGGACAGCAAGGGACTTTGTACCTCTCCGACTGGAGTGCGCTTTCATGTTTGAAATTAATGTATCAATCACACACTTCTCAAAGCGGTCGTTCCATCGATCAAGCTTTCAACGTCCGTGAAGGGTCTGGGAGTGGACTGGCGGGTTCCGGTTGCAACTCTATGATAAGCAGAACTTCGTTATGTGCAGCAACTAACCCGGGAAATGTCAATGCAAGGCAGGAAAATCGTTATTACAGGAGCTGGCCGAGGTCTTGGTCGAGCTCTCTCAATCGCGGCTGCGTCATATGGGGCCATTCCGATACTTCTTGGACGCTCTGCAGACATGTTGCTGGAAGTAGTTGACGTCATTACTGGTAACGGCGGGCCGAAAATCGATTGTTTTGTCTGCGACCTTTCCGAACCCCAATCCATCCTCAACGCGGGGAACCAGATCGCGGCGTTGCATCCCGATATCGACATATTAATCAACAACGGCGCGCACTTCACATCAGGATCACTGGAAAATCACACCGACGAGCAGATCATGTCCGTGGTGAATTCGGCAGTCACGGGCACCATGATTCTGACGCGACGGCTAATACCTTTATTGAAGGCTCGAAAGCGCGCAGATATCCATAACATCGTTTCGATGTCCGGTTTGCCGTACGCGAGGTTTGTCGGAGCCTCGCTTCCTTTCAGGGCAGCGAAAGCAGCACAAGATGGTTTCACGCAAGGGCTGGTCGAGGAAATGGCAGGAACTTCCGTCCGCATCACGTCGATCTATCCGGGCCTCATTGAGGACGTTTCACCGACCACGGCGGAATGGCACAGAACACGTAGGGCAGACGAAGGCATAACGAATAGGGAGGTGGTGGAAACGATTTTCTACGCACTTTCCGCACCTGCAAACGTGTCGCTACGACAAATCATTATCGAGCGCACCCGCTCAGACTTTCTCTTGTAGCTTGCTTACCTGCTCACTTGCAATTTTCCCGTCTCAACTTTCAGGAGTTGTTTGAACCTAAGAGATCATTGAAACCTCTTTGACAAGCCAGTCGCGGAAGAGCTGCAACGCCGGATTAGAGGCAATGTTTTCGTGGCTGCATATAAACTTGTAGGATTCCACTTCGGGCTCGAAATATCGCTCGGACACGATACAGAGGCTTCCGCGCTGCACGTCGTTTTCGACCAGAGGTCGATGAGAAAAACCAATGCCCTGTCCGGAACGAGCAGCCGCCAACAGTGTGTGCTGATCGTCAAAAAAAAGGTTTGAATTGGCGGTTAAATCATCAAATCCGTGGTGGGATATCCATCTTTTCCAGTCGTTTACGTCCCGATAATGCAAGCGAGGAATGTCAGGAGTTATGAGAAGATCTTCTGGATTTTTCACGTTGGCCAGAAGTGATGGGCTGCAGACAGGTACCAGTTTTTCTTTAAGAATTTCGATGTTGTACATGCCTGCGGGCGGATGCAGACAATACTTGATCTGTGCGTCTTCTCTATCCTGAGCGATGGAATCTACATCGAGATTATTCAGGTGGAGTTGGATACCGGATTCTTCTTTAAGAAGCCAGCAATCCTGCTTGCTATCACTTCCATTGCAAAAAGGGGCCGGCCCGAACCCGCAGAATTTGGGTCTTGTTGTCCTGTCCGATCAGCGTCGTAACCGCGCCGATTTCATCAAATGCCCGAGCACAAACCTCCAGCAGCAGCGCACCTTCTGCGGTAACGGATACACCGCGCGAGCCGCGAATAAGCAATTGACAACCCAAAGCCTGTTCCAGAAGCTTGATTTGATGACTCACGGCGCCTTGGCTGACTGCAAGCTCTTCCGCAGCGGCAGTGAAGCTTTGACAATGCGAAACCGCTTCAAAAGCCCTTAAGGCTCTCAAGCTTGGGAGTTTTCGTCGTTTCGCCCTTAAAGTCATATCATTATGAATTTTTCTAATACCATTGAATAGATCTTTTGCATTGATCGACCCTCGGCACAAGCATAATCGTCAATAAACAAAAATGCCCTTGGGTGTCTGAGCTCATCTGGTCCTGATCACGGACGGCAGTGCATGTCTGTGATGTACTGGGCAAGGGCGTATAAAAGGAGAACGAAAACGTGCTTAAGCAAGCTAAAATGGGAATTATTGCGGCTCTTGTCGCGGTATGCGGTACCCTTCCAGCCCATGCTGAGGAAATCCGAATGGGAGCCGAAGGTGCCTATGCCCCTTTCAATTACACGGACCCGAGCGGGCAGCTCAAAGGCTTTGATATCGATGTCGGCAATGCGATCTGTGAAAAAAACTGAAAGCTGATTGCGTATGGAGCGCCAACGAGTGGAGCGGGATTATTCCGGCGCTTCAGTCAAAGAAGTTCGACATCATGGCTTCTTCGATGGCTATTACTGAATCGCGTATGCAGCAGGTCAACTTCTCCGATCCGTATTACTACAACACCATGCGGTTTGTTGCTTTGAAGGAGCTCGGCCTGAAGGACGTAACGCCGGAAAGCGCCAAGGGCAAGGTCATAGGCACCCAGACTGGCTCCATCGCAGTCGATGCTTTGCAGCGCTTTTTCCCGGATAATATGAGGTAAAGCTCTATCCCACACTGGAAGAAGCCTTCCCGGATATCGAGAACGGTCGCATTGACCTCTTGCTTGAATCCAAGTTCGCGCTCAGCGACTGGATTAAGAAGGGTGCAGATTGCTGCGAATTTGTCGGCAGCGAGTTCCTTCTAGATGGAACTCTTGGTGCCGGAATGGCCTTCCGCAAGGATGACGAAGAACTGCGCACGCGTGTCAACAAGGCGCTAGCAGAGATCATCCGGGACGGTAGCTATGACAAGATCAGTGCCAAGTACTTTGATTTCGACATCAGGGAAAAGCCGAAATTCGCGAGCGAAATCTTCGCGAAGTAGTTCGCTCCCACCCTCGCATACAGAGTGCCTGATTTGAGACACCACATCAGATCAGGTGCTCACTGCGTGTGAGCATAATCTGGCCTCAGCCATTTCGTTTCGACCAACCCAGACTGGTCTTTGCTGACAAAAGAAAGGTCGATCCGTGTCCTATCGTGTTGCGATCATAGAACTCATCAATGAAAGTAATACTTTCACGCAAAATCGCACGAGCATCAGTGATTTTCGGGCGTCGCATTATTTCAAGGGCGATGAGATTCCAGCCAATTTCCGAGGTACAGGCTCTGAGGTCGGTGGCGCGATAAAGGTCGCGGATGAAAAAGGCTGGACGCCTGTTTACATCACCGCAGCCCATGCGGAACCGAACGGACCAGTGCTTGAAACTGCGCGTCAGGAAATCACGGGCGAGTGCCTGCGGCGGCTGAAGGAAGCCGGGCCTTTTGACGGCATATTTGTTGCTCTGCATGGTGCCATGGTGACGGAGACGGATCAGGATGGCGACAGCCAGTTCCTGCGAAAATCCGGTCCGCGGTTGGTTATGATGTCCCCATTGCCATCACCCTAGACCTTCACGCGAATATTTTTGATGAACTGGCTGATCTGGCGCAGGTCGCCGTTTCATTCCGTACCTATCCTCATATCGACATGAATGAGGTTGGCGTTGAAGCATGTTCGTTGCTGGATCGGGCGATGAGGGGCGAAATCGAACCTGCGCTGGCCATCGCGCGCCCACCAATGCTGCTCGGTTGCGACGACGGTCGCACAACGGATAACGGCCCGATGTGCCGCTTGCTTGAAAGTGCCGGTCGTGAGATGCAGCAACCGGGTATTTTGAACGTTGCGATCAATGCGGGGTTTACCGATGCGGACGTCTGGGCAGCTGGACCCAGTGTCATCGTAACCTTCGATCATAAAAGTGTCGATCAGCAAACCGCTTGTGATGTTGCGGGCAAGATGTGCGATGAAATCTGGTCCTATAAGGATCAATGGTCGCAGCCTATGCCTCTCGATGAATGTATCCGGCAATTGAAAGAGGCTCGGAGTGCTGAAGGCACGATTGTCGTCGCTGATTTCTCCGACAATCCCGGTTCGGGCGCTTATAGCGATTGCACTGCGCTCATTGCTGCGATGCTTCAGGCCGGTGTGACCAATGCCGCCGCAGGTGCGCTCTCGACCCTGAAGCGGTGACGGAGATTGCAGCCAAGGCGATAGGCGAGACTGTTACGGTGACGATTGGCGGCAAATCCGATCCATCTGTCGGTGGCGGTCCTTTGACTGTGACAGGCCGTGTCATGTCGGTCAGCGACGGTACCTTCGTCTTTGAGGGGCCGATGTTTACAGGTTTGCCCGGAACAACCGGAAAAGCCGTTTGCCTGCGCGTCGAGGGGATCGATATCATGATCGTGTCGGAACGCATGCAAATGCTGGATCAGAACATTTTCCGGATCGTCGGCATCGAGCCTAAGGAAAAATCCGTTCTGGCGGTCAAATCAATGCAGCATTTCAAAGGGGCGTTCGGCCCAATTGCAGTACAGATCATTGTTACAGATGCTGGCGGTTTGAGCTCACCGGATCTGTCGAGACGGATCTACGCTCGACTGCGGCGTCCGGTTTTCCCTCTGGATACACTGCCGGATCAGCATCAGTAAGCGCGCTGACGAAACTATTGGACTTTTGACAGCGAACAGGGAATTTAATTCGGTCGAGGGGGACAATTAGGATGACGCCTCGTCACCAAGGAACTCTGGACCAGACCGATCATTTGTACTCACGGATGGAGTATCCGATGCACGCAGCGCCAATTTTCACCGGGTTAAAGATCGAGGCGGCTGAAATACGGGTCATACGTTTGCCGCTGCTCGTGCCTTTCGTGATTTCCACGGGAACAATGACCGAAAAGATCATTCCGATCCTCACTCTGCGGGCTGAAGGCACGGAAGGCTATGCCGAGGGCGTGATGGATCCGTTGCCGGATTATCTGGAGGAAACCATCTCCGGTTCGCTCTCTTTCCTGCGCGACGTCCTGCTGCCGCAAATCGTTGGGAAACGCTTCGCCGGTCCGGCGGACCTTTCCGCAATTCTTGATCCGTGGCGCGGACATAGAATGAGCAAGGCCATGGTCGAAATGGCCGTGTGGGACCTGTGGGCGAAAGCACTGAACCTGCCATTGAGCGTTGCGCTTGGTGGCGTTCGCGATGCTATCGATGTGGGGGGTCAGCCTTGGCATTGCCGATATTCCAACGACGATTGACCGGGTCGCGGCCTCGCTTGATGCCGGTTACAAGCGCGTTAAGCTGAAGATCAAGCGCGGTCATGATCTCACTATGATTCAGGCGGTGCGCGAGCGTTTCCCGGAAGCCAAGCTGACGGTTGATGCCAATACAGACTATCGGCTTTCCGACCTGCCGCTTCTCAAGGCCATGGATGCTTTCGCACTCGATTATATCGAACAGCCGCTGGCTTTCGACGACATTACCGATCACGTTCATGTACAGGAAAAGCTGCTGACCGCCATCTGCCCGGATGAGAGCATCCGGTCTTCGGTGGATGCGCGCAAGGCGCTTGTCGCAAGAGCTTGCCGTGTCATCAATATCAAGGTGGGTCGCGTCGGTGGACACAGTGCTTCACGCGCTATTCACGATGTCTGCGCAGCCTTCGATGTGCCTGTATGGTGCGGCGGGATGCTTGAGGCAGGCATTGGTAGGGCGCATAATATTCACCTGTCCACATTGCCGAATTTCACGAAGCCGGGGATACATCGTCCGCCAGCCGCTACTTCCCGCGCGATATTGTCAACGAGCCGCTGGAAGCCGAAAATGGCCGAATGGCCGTTCCCAAGAACGGTCCGGTATCGGTGTGACCTTGGACCATGTATTTCTCGATACGGTCACCAGCCATCGCGAGGATTTCGTCGCATGAGCGAAATATTGGTCCGCGAGCTCGCCTCTCGATGAGATGAAAGATTCGGAGATCGTGCAGCGGCTGGTGTGGGGGAGAGGACGATCCTGTCGATGCCTCAGACCTATTGCTTGCGATCCAGCACGAAGGTGGCCTTGTCGCCGGAGCGTTCGATGGCGGGAAGATGATAGGTTTCATTTTTGGTTTCCCAAGTGCAGCGCAGGGCGTTCAGCATTCTCACCGTCTGGCAGTTCTTCCAGAAGCAAGAGGCTTGAAACTTGGCGCGCGGATGAAGTGGTTCCAGCGCGATTGGTGTCTTGCGAGAGGCATTACTCATGTGCGCTGGACCTATGATCCGATCCGGGCGGTCAATGCCAGTCTTAACATTGCGAGCCTCGGGGCTACATCGTCCATTTATCATATCGACTATTACGGCCCTATGGTCGGCATCAATTCCGGTTTGCCTTCGGACAGGATCGTGGCTGACTGGCAATTGGACGATCTGCGTGTGGAAGCTCGATCTCAAGGCCAGAAATTTGAGTTTCCCGCAGATGCTCAACGTGTGCAAATACCGGGCGACATCGATCACCTGCTTGCAACTGATCCGGCGGCGGCGATACATGCCGGGTTGTTGCTTCGCGAACAGCTGCTGACTGCCTTCGATGAAGGTAAGCGTATTGTCGGCTTCGACCCGCAGACCACGACGTATTTATTGGTTTAAAGCCGATCGCTGAAATTACAAGCAAGCCGGATGCGCTATCCATTCGTTGGTACAGCCGTTTGACCATCAATCTGTCATCTGCGCTGACAGCCGGCGAGCCCTGATTCATGTTGTAGCGTGGCTGATTTCAGCTGGGTTCTTCGGTTCGCTAGACCGCAGGCCCGGTCAAGCAACCGTAAATGACCTTGACCGTGTAGACAGTGATCGTTCACAAGGTGACGGATCAATAGCAGCTCATGGAGTTTCTCCAAGAGGTTCTGGCCAAGGCTAATGGAAATAATCATGCATGAAATCATCTGCCCGCATTGCAACAAGGCATTTAAGATCGATGAGACGGGCTATGCCGATATCCTGAAGCAGGTGCGTGACAGTGATTTCGAGAAGCAGCTGCATGAGCGCTTGGAGTTGGCTGATCAGGACAAGCGTAACGCTGTTGAGCTTGCACAGGCTAAAGTTGCCAATGAATTGCAGAAGACTGCTGCAGCCAAGGATTCTGAAATCCGGGAACTGAGGGCAAGACTTGAATCCAGTGAAGTCGCGCAGAAACTCGCAGTGGCTGAGGCGTTGAGTGCTGTCGAAAAACAACGCGATACTCTTTTGCATGAGCTTGAGAAAGCCAGACGGGAGCAGGAGGCTGCATCAAAACTGGCCGAGGCGAAGCTTACTGCTGAACTACAGAAGGCAGCCACCACTAAAGACGTGGAGATCCAGAGCCTGAAGGCCGGCTCGATGCCGGGGAGCTTTCACAGAAGCTCGCTGTCACCGAAGCCGTCAATACAGTTGAGAAAGAGCGTGACGAACTGAAGAACGGGCTTGCTCGAATTACGCTCGAAAAACAGCTTGCTGAAACTGCACTTAGGGACAAGTACGAAACGCAGCTAAAGGATCGCAACGACGCAATCGAGCGTCTGAGGGATATGAAAGCGAAACTATCGACAAAAATGATCGGTGAGACGCTGGAACAGCACTGCGCAATCGAGTTTGACCGCATTCGTGCCACCGCTTTCCCGCGCGCTTATTTTGAGAAGGATAACGACGCGCGCAACGGTAGCAAGGGCGACTTTATCTTCCGCGACATTGACGATGCAGGTTCTGAAATCGTCTCGATCATGTTCGAGATGAAGAACGAAAATGACGAGACGGCTACCAAGAAGAAGAACGAAGACTTTTTCAAAGAGTTAGACAAGGACCGGAGCGCGAAAGGCTGCGAATACGCCGTGCTGGTCTCGTTGCTTGAGCCTGAGAGTGAGCTTTATAACACCGGGATCATTGATGTATCCCACCGTTATCCAAAAATGTACGTCGTCCGACCGCAGTTTTTCATCCCAATCATCACGCTGCTGCGCAATGCGGCGATGAACTCGCTCCAATACAAGAAAGAGCTAGCGCTGGTGAAGGCGCAAAACGTCGACATAACAAACTTCGAATCCCAGCTTGATGACTTTAAAGCCGCATTCGGGCGCAACTGGCGTCTGGCTTCAGATGGCTTTGAGGAGGCAGTCAAACGCATCGACGAAGCCATCAAGGATCTGGAGAAAACGAAGGAAGCGCTTCACAAGTCTGCCAATAACTTGCGGCTTGCAAACGACAAGGCGGAGGACCTGACGGTCAAACGGCTCACGCGCGGTAACCCGACGATGGCTATCAAGTTTGCCGAACTCAAGCAGAACGGCATGCCTGATAATGAATGAGCAAGTAAGCAGATTTTGGTGAACCGCTACCTATTCTCCCATAGCGTCAACCGATGCATAACCACCATCCGATGTCGGGAAATTGGGAAAACTTATGCCGCGATGGCCGGGCGATTATTGGCGAGCAGCTCAATGGTTTTGAGGCGATGGCTACCTTCTGAAACAGGGCAGTCGATTACAAACTCAGTGATGCCCAACTCCCGATGCAGGCGTTGAAGCTCAGTGTGAACATGGGTGGCGGTGCCACGGATCACACGAGGCGTGCGCTCTTCGATGCTGTATTGTGTGGTACCGGCCTGCCGCACATATTCAAGCGCCTGTTCGTGGCTGCCGACATTGACCGGCTGCAGGCCTTCGACCGCGACACGGAAGCGCCGAATGTCAACGGCAAGCCTTTCTGCCTCGGCCTCGCTTTCCGCAACGATTATGCCGACAGCTAGAATGGCAGGGCGGTTCGCGATTGCCTGATAGGCTTCAACCGCTTCCTTTATGGCTGTCGGGTCACCCTGAATATGACCGGCATAGACGAAGTCCCAGTTGAGACGTGCGGCAAGTTCAGCACTTTCGACACTCGCACCCAGCAGGAAACGTTCGGGTTTTTGCGGCGGAACCGGATAAGCGGCAAGGCCGTTCCGGTTATCGGTATTTTCAGGGCTTTCGTCGAGAAATTTATCCAGCTCAATCAGTTGTTCATTGAATGATGGTTTGCGATCAGGGTCATAGGCTCCCTGCAAGGCGCGCGTTGAAAGCGGCAAGCCCCGGGGGGCTTTTCCCACACCCAGATCGACACGTCCGGGCGCAAGCGAAGCAAGAAGATTGAAGTTCTCAGCGACTTTATAAGCGCTGTAATGCTGCAGCATAACGCCGCCCGAACCAATCCGGATATGTCTGGTATGTGCCAGCAAAAGCTGATCAGCACTTCCGGCGATGAACTGGCGAGCTCTGGTGAGTTGTGATGTTCAGCCACCCAGAAGCGATGAAAGCCTGCGGTTTCTGCTTTCTGCGCAAGCTTTATCGTGCGGGCCAGTGCGGTTTGAGCCGCTTCGCCGTCATGAATGGGACTTTTATCGAGTAAACTGAGCGCGTAGGGCATTTCATCCTCATCAACAATTTGACGAGGAGTAATCTATGTTTTTGTAGAATATTAATCGAGCAACGATCTTCCAATATTTGCACACTCATTAAACGTTCATGCCGTGCAAACGTGCGCGCTAACAGGCACCGTTAGAGGAAGATACTGTTCGATGGCGGCTTTTTGCTTCCACTCAACACAGGTCGGGCAGCATTTGTTTCAGCGGAGGCTTTCCATGGTTGATATTATTGTCCAGTCCTCTCTTTTAAATCCGGCAGCGCAGCCCTTATCGATGGCCCGGTTCACGAATATGATCTTCGTTATGCCGATCTGGACCGATCCGGTGGCGCGCGCACAGAAATCCTGCGCTACCCCGCGGACGCATTTGCGCCGCCGCTTGGCGGATTCCTGCTGCTTCAGCGCGATGGGGAAAAACCATTGCCGGGGGCGCCTATATGAGCCACGACGATGAAACCGTCGAACTCAAGCGTATCTGGACGGCATCGCATTTGCGCAGGCAGGGGCTGGCGCGCCGTATTGTGCTGGCGCTCGAAGAAAGTGCCGGTGAGCTAGGTTACACACGGGCTTATCTCTCGACCGGCTATCGCCAACCCGAGGCCACAGCGCTTTACATTTCACTCGGCTATCGTCCGCTTTTCGATATATCCGTCGATGTCCGGCAATATCGGTCGCTGCCGTTTGAAAAGCACATTGGCACCAGATTGGGCCAGCAGATCTCCTCGCCACTTTATCCAGCATCTGCCTCCTTTGAAGAAGCAACCCGGTGTGTACGGGAGCGCAAGGCGGTGCAGGAAGCAAACATTCTGGCGCGGCTTCAAAGCTATCGCGAAACCGCTGCGTGAGAAGGGAAACAAGCCATGCCCCTTTCACATATCGAACATTTTGCCTTCCTCATTCCCGGCAGTCATCGCGAAAATGATCCCGCGCAGGGTCTGGAGGACACATTGCAGCTTTTCGAATATGGAGAGCGACTGGGATATGACAGCGCATGGGTGCGCCAGCGCCATCTGGAGCGTGGTATTTCATCCGCCGCGACCTTTCTCGCCGCAGCTTCGCAGCGAACAAAACGCATCGGTCTTGGCACTGCGGTCATCCAGCTTGGATATGAAAACCCGTTCCGGCTGGCCGAAGATCTTGCAACTGTAGACCTGCTGTCAAACGGCAGGCTGAATGTTGGCGTTTCAGTTGGTGCGCCGCCCTTTGCGCATCTTGTTGCAGATTTCGTCGATGTGGCTCCCATCGCTGATTACAGTCATGCGCGTGCAGAAAAACTGGCACAGGCCCTGCGGTCAGAACCGCTTTCGGGCGAGACCGAAGCGGGCAATGCCGCCGGAGCGCAAATCCCGCGTTTGAGACCCTTTGCCAAAGGGCTGACCGACCGCCTGTGGTATGGTGGTGGATCACAGAATTCAGCACGTTGGGCGGGGCAGGCCGGGTTCAATCTCCTGACGGGAAACATTGTCAGCGGTGAGAACACGGATGATTTTCTGACGGCCCAGAAAACACTCATCGAACGGTTCCGTCACGAATGGGCGCATGAACGTGCGCCGCGTGTCGCACTTGGCCGGGTGATCCTGCCCACGGACAGCGCAAGTCCCGATGCGCGCCGTCGCTATGCAGAATTCGCCGCCGAACGCAACAAGCGAACGGGTTTTGCCCATGGTCCGCGCCGCACACTTTTCCTGCCAGATATTGTGGGCACGACAGAGCAAATTCTGGAAACACTAACCACCGATCCTGTTTTGCCGCTTGTCTCCGAATTTCGGCTGGAGCTGCCTTACGAATTTCACGCAGAGGATTATGCGCAAATCCTCACAGACTTTGCGCGGCTTCTTCCTGCCTCGGGCGCAAGCAAGCCAGAGCTGAGCGTTGTTCGCGCTGGCTAGTTATCCAATTCATTCAATGACGATCGGAATAAAATCATGACGCAGATTTCAAAAATCTGTTCCTGAGTGTGTTTTGAGACGGTTATACCGAACGAAAACTGTTCGATAATCTCGATCTACCAGCGTAACCGCTGCAAGCATTCATCAGTGGCAAATAGTGGCGTCGCCGCACATCTACTTCCGTTTTGCAGACAGGCTCTAATTTTCTACAAAATCAGTCGAATATAGAAAGTGCATTCTCGGCCAATTTGCCGAGCGCTGCTACCGTATGGCAGATTGATAAATCTGGAGTAATAAACAGAGATGGGATCAACGGTTACATATCTCCGCGAGAGCATTCCGCAATATGTTGAAGAGCCTGAAGATATCGAGGTTTCTCCGGGCGAGCTTAAAGCAGCCATGAGACAGCTTGCAGGTGGCGTGAGCGTTGTCACGGCGGGTTTCGATGAAGGGCGCACCGGGGCGACTGTGACGTCAGCCACTGCGCTTTCGGTTGAACCGCCAACGATTATCGTAAACATCAACCGGGGTTCATCGGTCTGGTCGGCGATTAGTCGCCATAACCATTTCTGTGTGAATGTGCTGTCTTCTGGCCATCAGTCCATTGCTGATCGTTTCGCTGGCAAAGATGGGATCAAGGGCATTGAACGTTACGCGGATGCCGAATGGTATGCACTCGAAAGCGGTGCGCTAGCACTTGCTGGCGCATTGGCTTCAGTTGATTGCGCCGTGGAAGACGTAATCGAACGTCATACGCATGCAATCGTGATCGGTCGTGTTCTGAAAATCGTTACGGGTTCCGGTCAACCGCTTCTGTATCACAATGGCGGCTATCGCCTTCTGGACGCTATATCAGGCGCTTAACTGTGCCCAAGCGGGCGCAGAGCGGTCGTCTTCCAACCCACCGTTACGAGCGAACTGTTCCAGCGTCATCCTATCGAGAACACCCGCTATTGCTTCGCGCACCAGCAGCATGGACCGGCGCACCTGACAGGCTCGATGATCCACGCAATCGTTGCACGGTTCGTATGCTGTGCGGCTGGCGCAACGGATTGGTGCCAGTGGTCCGTCGAGAACACGGACGACCTGACCAATGGTAATTTCCGACGCAGACTTGGAAAGGCTATAGCCGCCACCGGGACCTTTCTTGGACCGCAGAATGCCGTCATTGCGTAATTCCAGCAGGATTGCGTCGAGAAATTTCTTGGAGATATTGTTCCCGGCGGCAATCTCGGCGACGAACGCGCTTTCTCCCGGTTCAAGTGCGGCGAGATGAGCCAGAGCCTTCAGACCGTATTTGCCCTTCTTTGTAAGCATATCCACTCCGCCGATGTTTCGCCGGAATGCTTTGGCACGAAATCGAGAGAATTAATAGCGTACCGTGGCTGGCCGAGTGTCGCAGCATAGTGGCTGTTTTAACCGATTTCGTGCGATGTGGTCGGTGTATGATAATAAAGCGGGAAAATTAGACCGTAGGGAATGGTCACGATATCGGCCATCTGATCGTCGGTCGGGCGATCGTCATTCGTACCCTCGCAGTCCCGGTAATCGGTTTGGATGCTGGCTTCCGACAATACGAAGATAATCGTGCTCCAAAGCAGAAACGGGAGCAGGGCGATGATGATATAGGTATAGCTCGTGTCCATGTTTGAATGGTGGGCCACCAAGCATTCTTCATCAAGGAACAGACGTCTCAAAATTCGCCTCTTTTCAGTCAGATTTTTCTTTTTGAGCTCGTCACGGACAAAAAACGAGGGGATAGTCGTTCTATCCAATTGATTTTATTACCTATTCTGTTTTGCTCCGCTTCAAGCCGCATTGCAATTTTAAAGTATATAAAAATTATAGAATTACTTTTCTTATCGGCAGGCCGAGGCGTGCTTACGCTGTTCTCATGGAAAACGTCTAGCTGCTCAGTGCGAATGCAGCACGACCGGAAACTGCAAGATGGACGCATGGCGTCGAACTCTTCCTTGGAGAAATGACATGAGTGAACGAAAGCAAATCACGTTTGGCGTCATGCTGCAGGGGCCGGCGGCCATATGAACGCATGGAAGCATCCAAGTGGGCCCGTCGATGCAAGCATCAATTTCGATTTTTTCGTCAATGCCGCGCGCAAGGCAGAGGCGGCGGGGATCGCCTTCGCCTTTGTTGCTGACGGACTTTACGTCAATGAACAGTCGATACCGCATTTCCTCAATCGCTTCGAACCGATTTCAATCCTTTCGGCGCTCGCTGCTTCCACCTCAAAAATTGGTTTGGTAGGTACGGTATCGACGTCCTACAGCGACCCATTCACCATCGCGCGCCAGTTCGCTTCGCTGGATCTCATTTCTGGCGGACGCGCCGGATGGAATGCTGTCACCTCCCCGCTGGAAGGATCTGGCCGCAATTACGGGCGCCCGCATCCGGAACACGAACTACGCTATGAAATTGCGGACGAGTATCTTGACGTCATCAAAGGGCTCTGGGATTCCGGGATGACGATGCTTTCGTCCGCGATCGCGAAACCGGTGTCTATGTCGATAAAACAAGTTACGTCGCATTAATCACAAAGGGCGTTTTTCAATGTCGAAGGACCGCTAAATATCAGCCGCTCCGGGCAGGGGCAGCCAGTGGTGTTTCAGGCCGGATCGTCGGATTCCGGCATCCGGCTTGCCGGTAAACATGCCGATGCGGTGTTCACGAACGGCACCAAGATTGAGGACGTGCGATCTTTCTACAGGCAAGTAAAGCAAAGTGCGGTTGCGCAGGGGCGCAGTTCTTCCGATGTTGGGATTTTCCCCGGTATTGGCCCGATTGTCGGGCGTACGCAGGAGGAGGCCGAGGCGAAGTATCAGGCGATCCGTAATCTGGTGTCGGTTGAAGAAGCGCTGCTTTATCTCGGTCGCTTCTTCGATCATCACGATTTCAGTATCTATCCGCTCGACGAGCCTTTCCCTGAACTCGGCGAAATCGGCAAGAATAGTTTCCGCGCCACGACAGATCGCATCAAGAAGACGGCAAGGGAAACCGGTGCCACATTACGCGAGATCGCACTCGATGTCGCGACACCACGCACCGCCTTTATTGGAACGGCGGAAGCTATCGCCAACGAACTGATCGATTGGGTGGAAAGCGAAGCGGCCGATGGTTTCATTCTCGGCTTTCCCATCATTGCGGAAGGTCTCGACGATTTCATCCAACATGTACTGCCGATCCCGGAAGAGCGTGGTTATTTCAACCCGGAACTGCGCGGTGAAACGCTGCGCGATCATCTGGGGCTGCCGTTCCGCGAAAGCCGTTATTCATCGGCGGTAGATCAACCGGTAAACAAGACCGCGCGGGCCTGAGGAGCCGGTTTCATGGATGTTACCTCCCGATCCCGCAACAGGCTCGATGCCGCGAGAGAAGGCATTGCCGCGCATCTCGACGAATTCATAGCGCTTCGCCATGACATTCATCAGCATCCGGAACTTGCCTTCAACGAGCATCGCACGAGCCATCTCGTTGCTTCAAAACTCGCCTCCCGGGGCTATGAGGTCACGACGGGAATTGCGGGAACCGGCGTCGTCGCAACCTTGGCGCGGGGGCAAGGTCAGCGCCGTCTCGCGATCCGGGCAGATATGGATGCTCTACCGATAGAAGAGGCGACGCGGCTTCCCTATGCTAGTCGAAACAAAGGTGTGATGCACGCTTGCGGCCATGACGGGCACACGACGATCCTGCTCTCAGCTGCGCGATATCTGGCCGAGGAGGGGATTTCAGCGGTACGCTCGATCTTGTCTTTCAACCGGCAGAAGAAATCGGTGCCGGAGCGCGTAAGATGATAAGCGAAGGGCTTTTTGAGCGGTTTCCCTCCGATGCGGTGTTTGGATTGCACAACTGGCCGGGTGTCACTGCAGGGCGTTTCGGGTTTGTCGCGGGACCGGCTATGGCATCTGTGGACAAGGCTGTCATCAAGATCGTCGGCAAGGGCGGTCACGGAGCTGAACCGCACAATGCGGTCGATCCTATTGTCGCCGCTGCGTGTCTCATTATCGCCTTGCAGAGCATCGTTTCGCGCAATGTTGATCCGCGTGAAATGGCGGTTGTCACTGTTGGCTCGATTCATGGCGGTGAAGCTTCGAACGTCATTCCCGGTTCGGTGGAACTGCAACTGACGATCCGTTCCTACAGTGAAGAGGTGCGGCGCGGATTGCAGATACGCATCCCGGCGCTTGCCCGCGCTCAGGCTGAAAGTTTTGGCGCCGTTGCGGAGGTCGACTACAGGTTGGGCTTTCCTTCTGTCATCAATCCGGTTGAGGAGACCGCATTCGCCCGCAAGGTTGCAGCCGATGCCTTCGGCGATGGTGCTCTAGACAGCGCATTTGCGCCACGCACTGCCAGCGAGGATTTTGCTTTCATGCTGCAGGCAAAGCCCGGCAGCTATCTCTTTGTCGGTAACGGCGACAGTGCGCCGCTGCATAGTGCCGAATACAACTTCAACGATCAGATCATCGCGCCAGTTGCTCTCTATTGGGTGCAGCTTGCCGAAGCCTTTCTCAACGAAAACAGACGGTGATGATGATGAGCGATATTTTTCTGTACACCAGTTCTCTTGATCCACGTGCGAAGCCGCTCATCGATGAACTTCTGTATGAATATGACAGTCGTTACGGCACATATTTCAACGCGGAAGGTGCGGCGGCTGAAATGAACCGCTATCCGCCCGAAGCGTTTGCGCCACCCAGCGGTAATTTTGTGCTGTTGATCCGGGACGGTGAAACCATCGGTGGCGGTGCCTTCAAGGCTTTTGATGCACATACTGCGGAGTTCAAGCGCATCTGGACGCGGTCGGATCTGCGGCGACAGGGGCTGGCGCGCAAGCTTCTCGTGGAACTGGAAGAACAGGCGGCAAGACAGGGCTATTCCCGCATCTACCTGACGACCGGCTTCCGTCAGCCTGAAGCCGTCGGTCTCTATCTCAACAACGGCTATACGGCGCTTTTCGACACGGGTGCAGATCCTGAAATTTACAAGACGCTGCCTTTTGAAAAGGAGATCGGCCATCTGGTCGCTCCACTCAGGCGCGGCACTGATCACCGCATTACGGACCGACAACATATCGCCAGCCAGTGAACTTCATCACAGGGCTGAAGGCCAAGGAATGACCAGATGGCAGTAACGACAGAATTCCCAAACGCGCAGATTGCAACCCGCCCGGTGGAGCGCAAGCACGACTATTCGCGCTACAGGATCGTTCCAGCAAAACATCCAGCACGCTTTGCCGGTAGCGTGTTCGCGGCCCTCGTGATCGGCCTTGTGCTCTATTCGATCTTTACCAATCCACAGTGGGGCTGGAACGTTTTTGCTGAATGGTTCTTTGCCGAACCGGTGCTGGTCGGCCTTGGGCGGACGCTGCTGCTAACAGCACTTGCGGCTGTAACAGGTTCCATTCTCGGCACGCTGCTGGCCTTAGCCCGTGTATCGAGTTCGCCTCTGCTTTCGGGCCTGTCCCGGGGCTATATATGGTTGCTGCGCTCCATACCCCTGATTGTATTGCTGCTCATCCTGAATAACCTCGGTTACCTCTATGCCAACATCACGCTGAGCGTACCTTTCAGTGGTCAGGTCTTGTTCGATTACCCGACGGTACAATTGCTGACACCGTTTGCAGCTGCCTTTCTCGGCCTGACCTTCAACCAGTCAGCTTTCTTCGCCGAAATCGTGCGCGGCGGCATTCTCTCCGTCGATCAGGGTCAACATGAGGCTGCTGCCGCACTTGGCCTACCGCGCAACCGGCAAGCCTTGCGAATTGTTTTGCCACAGGCCATGCGCTCCATCCTTCCGACGGGTTTCAACGAGATCATCGGTCTCGCCAAGGGCACCTCAATGGTTTATGTGCTGGCCTTACCGGAGCTGTTCTACACGGTTCAGGTGATCTACCGGCGCAATCTGGAAGTCATTCCGCTGTTGATGGTCGCGACCGTCTGGTATCTGGTCATCATGACCGTGCTTTCGGTGGTGCAGTATTATATCGAGCGCTATTTCGCCAAGGGTGCGGTTCGCAATCCCGTTCCCCTGCCATTCGGGCATTCTTCAATCGTTACAAGCGCTCCTTGCCGTTGACCTCGGGGCTGTCGGGACAAGTGCACAGGACGGTTCCAGTCGCCGGTTTCCGCGATGCAGGCACGGTGTCTGCGGGCGCACCTATTCATATCCACGATATTTCCAAGCGCTTCGGCACGAACACGGTGCTGAACCATGTGGAACTGTCCCTTCCGGCAGGCAGCGTGACGGCAATTCTCGGCCCGTCCGGTTCCGGTAAATCCACGCTGCTGCGCTCTATCAATCATCTGGAGCGTGTGGATGAAGGCTTCATTTCCGTTGATGGCGCGCTGGTCGGTTATCGTCAGGACGGAGATACGCTCTATGAGTTGAAGGAAAAGGAAATCCTCAAACGCCGAGCCGATATCGCGATGGTGTTCCAGAACTTCAATCTCTTTCCGCACATGACAGTTCTTGAAAACATCATCGAAGCGCCGATTCAGGTACGCGGTCTTGCGCGCGATGCAGCGGTTCGGCTGGCGCTTGATCTGCTTGCTCGTGTCGGCCTCAGCGACAAGGCTGAAGCCTATCCGCGCCAATTGTCCGGAGGACAGCAGCAGCGCGTGGCGATCGCCCGGGCATTGGCGCTTCGTCCGAAGGTCATCCTGTTCGACGAACCGACTTCGGCGCTTGACCCCGAACTGGTCGGTGAGGTGCTCGACGTCATCAAGGAACTTGCCCGTACCGGGACCACGCTTGTGATCGTCACCCACGAGATCGGCTTTGCGCGTGAAGTTGCGGACACTGTTGTCTTTATGGAAGCCGGGCAGATTGTGGAGGCCGGTCCGCCATCTCGCATTTTCAACGACGCGCAGCATCCGCGCACACGCGAATTTCTGGCCAAGGTCTTTTGAACTGCCGCTGGAAGAACTGACACAACAAGGAGATGGGAAATGACATTTATCAGAAAGGCGGGCTACTGGACCGCCGGGATTATCGCGATCGGGCTGTTTGGTTCCGGTGTTGCGCGCAGCGAGGGGAAATTCGATCTCAGCCCGGAACAGCCGAACCGGCTGCGCGTCGAGAAGATCGACAAGCGTGTCGAGGAGATCAAGGACTTCAAGTTCGTCAAGGACGGCGTTTTGACCATCGGCATCAGCACCAGCGGACATCTGCCGTTGCATGACTATGCGTCGGATTCCAAGACCGTCATCGGTTACGACGTCGATCTGGCGCAAATCATCGCCGATAGTCTGGGCCTCAAGCTGGAACTGGTTTCTGTCGCATGGGCCGACTGGCCGTTGGGGCTTTCCTCTGGCAAGTTCGATGCAGTGATTTCGAATGTGACGGTAACGGAAGAACGCAAGGAGAAATTCGATTTCTCCACTTATCGCAAGGATGAGCTGGGCTTCTATGTGAAGTCCGACAGTAAGATCGAAGAGATCAAATCTCCGAAAGATATTGCTGGCCTCAAAATCATAACAGATGCGGGCACCAATCAGGAGAAAATCCTGCTGGAATGGGACCGCCAGAACGTGGCTGCTGGTCTGAAAGCCGTTGAGGTGCAGTATTACGATGATGATGCGGTCAAGATCTTGCCGTCCAGAGCGGACGCGCCGACGCTGTTTTCAGCGTGAATGCGACGCAAGCTTACTCTGCGGGCATTAACGGCAAGACGAAGCTCGTCGGTACTGTGAGTGGGGGCTGGCCGATTACGGCTGAAATCGCCGTCACGACGCGCAAGGGAAGTGGCCTTGCCCAGCCGTTGACCGATGTTCTCAACGATCTGATCGCAAGCGGGGCATATCAGAAAGTTCTGGAAACACGGAATCTTGGACCGGAGGCAATCACCGAAGCCAAAACCAATCCGCAGGGATTGCCGAAGAGCGGTTCGTGAGTTGAAAGGTGAGGGGCGGGCCGGTTTGAGTGGACGCGAACTGACCCGCATATTCCTGTGATACTGGAGAAAAATTTACATGAGAGCAGGAGCTCTGTTGATCGCGGCCCTTGCATGGATGATATTTCCGGTTCTGACGGTCGTGGCCGGGGACGGTTTCGACCTCTCCCAGAGCAACCGGGCCGTATTCATACGAAGAAGAATGAGACGGCTGCGACAGCCATTCCTGCCGACTTCAAATTTGTTGTGCCGGGTAAATTTACCGTGGCGGTGGCTCCCGGTGGCCCGCCTCTGGCGACTTATGCCACTGATGCGCGAACGGTCGTCGGCGCCGATCCGGAATATGCTTCTGCGGTCGCTGAAAGTCTGGGCCTGCAGCTGGAGCTCGTTCCAGTGGCGTGGATCGACTGGCCGCTGGGGCTGGCTTCCGGCAAGTATGATGCCGTCATTTCGAACGTTGGCGTGACCGAGGAACGCAAGGAAAAATTCGACTTTTCGACTTATCGGCAGGGCCTGCACGGGTTCTTTGTCAAGTCGGACAGTCCGGTTACTTCCATTAAGGAACCGAAGGATGCTGCCGGTTTGCGCATCATCGTCGGCGCAGGGACAAATCAGGAGCGCATTCTCGTCAAATGGAGCGAGGAGAACGTGGCGGCGGGTCTGAAGCCTATCGATCTTCAATATTATGACGATGAGGCAGCCAGCCTGCTCGCGCTCAGGTCGGGACGCGCAGACGTGATCGTGCAACCCCACGCCCAGCTCGTTTTCATTGCAGCGCGCGACAAGAACATCAAGCGGGTCGGAACACTGAGTGCAGGTTGGCCTGATCGTTCCGATGTCGCGATCACAACCCGCAAGGGGCGGGCCGGCCGCTGCGCTGACGGTAGCTACCAATGGTCTGATTGAGGATGGAACCTATTCCAGAATTCTCGAGCGCTGGCAGTTGGAGGAAGAAGCGCTTCCCCGCTCCGAAACAAATCCGCCGGGACTGCCGAAGTTCAACTGAGCCGGACATTATTTCCCTGCAACTGAAGGATCGAAAGTGCCAAAAACTGTCGAATATTTCTTCTCCATTGGATCGCCGTGGTCATATCTCGGGCTGGATACGCTGGAAGAGCTGTCCTCAAGGCATCTGGTTGAAATCAAGCCTCATCTGGCGACCATAATCGAGGAGAATGGCGGAATATTCGCCAGAAACCGTCCCGATGCGCGCCGTGCCTATGGCGCGCGTGACCTGAAACGGTGGGCGAAGTTTCGCGGTAAACCTTTGCTGGTGGAAAATCGCCCGGCGATTGGCGACCCGACGTCCGCTTCCTTTCTGGTCATAGCTGCTTATCTTGACGGGGAAAACTGGTTGCAGCTGGCGCGAGCGCTGCAACAGGCATTATGGGAGGAAGCGAAGGACATAGGGCAACCGAGTGTCCGCCGTGCAGTGGCTGACGCCACAGGCTTCAACGGTGCCTATCTTTTCACGGGAGCAGGACGAAGACGTCCAGAAAAAATGGCGAAGTGATCGCGAGATCGCCGCCGAAAAGGGCGTATTCGGATTTCCAACCTATATCTATGAAAATGAAGTTTATTGGGGGCAGGACAATCTGGGCTTCCTGTCGAGCCATCTGCGCGGTGAGATACCTTAGATATATATTGCAAGATTTTAGAAAGGTGCGTTCGGATGCTAAGTCCGCCTCATCTTGTCCATGACGGGGACTCGCTGCACTTCTGGCATTGCTTGTAATGACTGTGTGTCCTTATTTCGTTGTTTTGGCAATCGCCTTCATCTTGCCGACCTTGATGTCATGGGGCATGCGCTTGACGATACCTGTACCGACGTCAGTGACCGCCATCTTCCCCAACATTGGTTTGATATGCCGGGCAAACCGGCGTTCGTCCGTTTGGATTTCTGGTTGTCGTGTTGTTGGGCGATTTCTTATTGTATTTGTTCCAAATCAATGAACTCTTTGTCTGATCCGATAGTTTCCAACCGAAAGACATGCTCGCAAATAATAGCAGAGCAAATGCAGGTTGGACGTGAAAATAGCAATATTGGGCCGTGTGGTCGCTCCAGCTTTCCGACTGCCGGAGCAGGGTTTTCCAAGTGTCAATCAGTCATTTTCATTTTTACTAGAAGCCGTCAGGATCGTCTCGTTGGCGGCGATGGTTCTGACGCTCTGCTGGCAGCCCACGGCATCCGCAGCTGATCTGGAAAAATACCTTCCCAAGGTGGAAGCAAACGCGCTCTTTAAAGAGGCCGATGCTATCGGCAAGCCACAGGGCGAGCCGCCAATCGCACCACTGATGAAGCGGGGCGAGGTGATCGGTTATGCTTACTTGAATTCTGATTTCACCAGTTCCATCGGTTATTCCGGCAAGCCTATCCATATCGTCGTCGGCATTGATACCAAAGGCGTCATACGCGGCATAAAACTGGTCGACCACAAAGAGCCGATCGTGCTGATAGGCATTCCCGAAGCTAAAGTCGTGGCTGCGCTGAACTCGCTGGTAGACAGCAACATGAGCGCTGTTGCTGCTGGCCAGAGCAAACCTCCGCAGGTGGAGATCGTCAGCGGTGCCACGGTTACTGTGCTCGTCATGGGAGACAGCGTCGTTCGCTCGGCCGTTGGGCTTGTCCGCAGCGGGCGTCTCGGCAACGCGCCTGTGCAGGCTGCTGCAGCCGATGCGCAGCGTACGGTTAATCTGGAGGTCCGTGATGAGCAGGACTGGCAGGCACTGATCGGTGACGGTTCGGTCCGCGGCCTGAAACTGTCGGTTGGTGATGTAACACAGGCGTTCCGTGACGCAAAGCACGATCGCGCTGCCGAAAACCCTGAAACAACCGATCCTGAAGACGAATTTATCGAGCTTTATGTTGCGCCAGTCTCGGTGCCGTCGATCGGCATTAGCCTGCTTGGTAAGGATGGCTTCGAGCGTCTGCAAAAGCGGTTGAAGCCGGGGCGCCGGGCGATCCCGGTTTGCGGGCGACGGAGCCTATTCTTTCAAGGGCTCTGGATATGTGCGCGGCGGTATCTTTGACCGCATCGAGTTGATGCAGGGTGGACAGGGCGTACGTTTCCGCGACAAGAACCATACCCGTATTGGCGACATCATGGCCGATGGCGCACCGCGTCTGCGCGAGATAGCACTGTTCGAGGTGCCGGACGGATTTGCCTTCGACGTGACGGAACCGTGGGATTTGCAGCTTCTGGTGCAGCGCGGCTTTGGCGCTCGCGACAAGGCCAACGTCAGCTATGATCTCGGTTATAGTTTGCCGGATAAATATCTGGCGAAGCAACCGGAACCGGCTCCGGCCAAGCCTTCTACATCAACTGCCGATGCACCGCGTCAGCCGCAGCCGGTCGGCGAAGCAAATGCTGCCGACATTCTGGGCGAGGGCAATCCGCTCTGGGTCCGCATGTGGGAGATGAATCGTATTAATGTGGTCATCACCGCTTTTGCCATCACGGTTCTTGTCGGTATTTTCTTCTTCCAGAACAGTCTGGTCAGGCATCCGCGCCTCTTCACCGGCTGCGGCGTAGCTATCTCCTGTTCATCCTCGTCTGGCTTGGCTTCTACAACAATGCACAATTGTCGGTCGTCAACGTCCTGACCTTCACTAATTCCCTGATTACCGGCTTCAACTGGGAGTTCTTCCTGACTTCGCCTTTGATCTTCATTCTGTGGGCATCGGTGGCGGCGGGGCTGTTGTTCTGGGGCCGTGGACCCTTCTGCGGCTGGCTGTGCCCGTTTGGCGCCCTGCAGGAACTCGCCAACAATCTCGCCCAATGGCTGAAGGTACCGCAAGTCAAGCTGCCATGGGGACTGCACGAGCGGCTCTGGCCTCTCAAATATATGATCTTCCTCGGCCTGTTTGGGTTGTCGCTTTATTCGGTTGCGCTGGCGGAAGTGTTTGCGGAAGTCGAGCCGTTCAAGACCTCGATAATTCTCAAATTTGCACGTGAGTGGCCGTTCGTCATTTATGCCCTGACACTTCTGACCGCGGGCCTGTTCATCGAGCGTTTCTACTGCCGCTATCTGTGCCCGCTTGGTGCAGCTCTCGCCATTCCCGGACGAATCCGGATGTTCGAATGGCTGAAGCGCTGGCCGGAATGCGGTTCGCCCTGCCACCGTTGCGCAAAGGAATGCCCGGTCGAGGCGATCCATCCGGAGGGGCAGATCAACGTCAATGAATGCATTTACTGCATGCATTGTCAGGAACTCTATCACGACGACCAGCGCTGCCCGCACATGATTCAGGTGCGCGTGAAGCGTGAAAAATTCGCAGCTCGCAATGCCCCCTCGCAGCGGCTGCCGAACGTGGCGGTGGACCGGCCAGACCCGTCATCTCAGTCAAAGGGAAACCGGTTGAAGGCGCTGCCGATACCGGTCCTGCTGCCTGACTTTTCTAAAGGAGAGAAGCATGTCTGAAGAAACCAAGAAAACGCAGCTTAGTCGAAGACAGCTGCTCGGCACGTCGGCTTTTGTGGCTGCTGCCGGTGCAAGCGGTCTTGGTGGGGCGCTGTTTGCAGGTTCAACTGAACCGGCAATGGCTGCTGCCGGTGGTGCTGGCCACAGTGCAGAGGTAAAGCCCGGAGAACTGGACGAATATTACGTCTTCTTTTCCAGCGGGCAGAGTGGTGAGGTCCGTATTGTCGGCTTGCCATCGATGCGCGAATTGATGCGCATTCCGGTGTTTAACCGCGACAGCGCTACCGGCTGGGGCCAGACAAATGAAAGCCTTAAGGTGCTGACCGAAGGCCTTCTGCCGCAGGATCAAGAGTTCCTCAAGGATCGTGGCGGCATTTTCCTGAATGGTGACCTGCACCACCCGCACCCGTCCTTCACGGAAGGCACCTATGACGGGCGTTATCTCTACGCCAACGACAAGGCCAATACACGTGTCTGCCGCATCCGTCTCGATGTGATGAAATGCGACAAGATCATTCAGCTTCCGAACCAGCACACTGTGCATGGCTTGCGAGTGCAGAAATATCCGAAAACCGGGTATGTCTTCTGCAACGGTGAAGACCGTGCGCCGATCCCGAATGACGGCAGCAATCTGACGGACACCAAGCAATATCATGCAATCTTCACGGCCGTTGACGGCGAGACCATGAAGGTTGCCCGGCAGATCATGGTCGATGGTAATCTCGACAATGTCGACTGCGATTATCAGGGCAAATACGCTTTTGCCACCTGCTACAATTCCGAGGAAGGTACGACGCTCGCCGAAATGATGTCGAGCGAACAGGACTGGATCGTCATCTTCAACCTGAAGCGTATCGAAGAGGCCGTTGCCAAGGGTGATTTCAAGGAAATCAACGGTGTGCCGGTTATCGATGGACGTCACGGTTCCAAATATACCCGTTATATTCCTGTGCCGAACAGCCCGCATGGCATCAACACCGCGCCAGACGGTATTCATGTGGTTGCCAATGGCAAGCTGTCGCCGACCGTTACCGTGTTCGACGTTCGCAAGTTCGACGAACTTTTCGACGACAAGATCAAGCCCCGCGATGCTGTGGTTGCGGAACCCGAACTCGGACTTGGACCATTGCATACGGCTTATGACGGTAAGGGCAACGCCTATACAACGCTCTTCATCGACAGCCAGATATGCAAATGGAACATTGAGGACGCCAAGCGTGCCTTCAAGGGTGAAAAGGTCGATCCGATCCGTCAGAAGCTCGACGTGCATTATCAACCGGGTCACAACCACACTTCCATGGGGCAAACCAAGGAAGCTGACGGTCAGTGGCTGGTCTCGCTCAACAAGTTCTCCAAGGATCGCTATCTCAATGTCGGGCCGCTCAAGCCCGAAAATGACCAGCTCATCGACATTTCAGGTGAGAAGATGGTGATTGTCCATGACGGGCCAAGTTTTGCCGAACCGCACGATGCAACGATTGTTCATCGCTCGAAGATCAATCCCGTCAACTTTTGGAACCGTGAGGATCCGTTTTTCGCCGACGCTGTCACTCAGGCAAAGGCCGATGGTCTCGACCTGATGGACGCCAATGAAGTGATCCGGGATGGCAATAAGGTGCGCGTTTATATGACGTCTGCCGCGCCAGCCTTCGGTCTCACCGAGTTCACTGTCCAGCAGGGCGATGAGGTGACGGTGTGTGTCACCAATATCGACGAGATCGAAGATCTTACGCACGGCTTCGCCATCATCAATTACGGGGTCAACATGGAGATCGGGCCGCAGGCGACTGCGTCTGTCACCTTCACGGCCAACAAGCCGTGTGTGGTGGTATTACTGCTCGTGGTTCTGCCATGCCATGCACATGGAAATGAAGGGCCGGATGCTCGTGGAACCGAAGAAGGCCTGACTGCCATGAGGTTCCCCGCCGGTTTCAGTCCTTGAGCGCCGCAATGCTGCTGACCGTCGTTCTGTGCGACGGCTTGCAGGCACGGCAGATCGATGTCGTGGCAGGCGAAGGCGTACAGGCGGCCATCGACAAGGCGGAGCCGGGCGATGTCGTCCGGCTTCTGAAAGGTAAGCACAATGGCGCGGTCACGATCGACCGCGCCATTGAACTGAGTGGCGAGCCGTGCCGTTGTAGACGGACTTGGCTCGGGCAATGCCATAACGGTCAACGCGCCGGACGCGATCGTGCGTGGGCTGGAAGTGCGTGGCTCGGGCGAAAACATGCCCGACCTCAATTCCGGGATTTTCGTGGCAAAAACCGCCACGGGCGCACGCGTTGAGAACAATCGCCTTATCGATAATCTCTACGGGATTTATTTGCACGGCGCTGCGAATTCCATCGCAAGCGGCAATGAGATCATTGGCCGCCGAGGCGTGCGCATGGCGCAAACCGGCAGTGGAGTTTCAATATGGAATGCCCTCGGCGCACAGGTTATCGGCAACGTCATTCGCTACGGACGCGACGGCATCTATACCAATGCCAGTCGTAAGAATATATTCCGCGACAATGTGATGGAGGATGTCAGGTTCGCCGTTCATTACATGTACACGGATGACAGCCGTCATCGGCAATGTTTCGCGCAACAATTCGGTCGGTTTCGCGATCATGTACACCAACCGTCTCAAGGTGCTGGACAATCTGTCTGACGGCGACCGGGATCATGGCTTGTTGCTCAATTATGCAAACAGTTCGGTCATTTCCGGCAATCGCGTGATCGGGCGCAGGCAACCGATAGATCGCTGGCTTGATGCCGGTGTCCAGAAAGCTGAACACGGCCTTCCTGCGGAGGACCAGACGGAAACGCAGACGGGCGAAACCTCGCGGCTCGGTCCGGAAAAATGCGTCTTCATTTACAATGCCAACAAGAACAAGTTCACTGAAAACAGTTTCGAGAACTGCAGCATAGGCATTCACTTTACTGCCGGTTCCGAGGGCAATGCCATGAGCGGCAACGCCTTCATCAACAACCGCAATCAGGTGAAATATGTCGGCACGCGCAACCTCGACTGGTCGGTCAATGGACGTGGCAATTACTGGAGCGACAACCCTGCTTTCGATCTAAACGGCGACGGTATCGCAGACAGCCCTTACCGACCCAATGATCTGATCGACAAGGTTTTGTGGACTGCGCCACAAGCAAAAATTCTCATCAATAGTCCGGCAATCGAGACTATCCGCTGGGCACAGACCCAGTTTCCAGCGCTTCTGCCGGGCGGTGTCATCGATAGCCATCCCCTTATGAAGCCGCCGCATCCGGCCGATCCGGTGAAAGGAAAACCAAATGACTGAGACTGTCATTCTTGATCAGGTCACAAAGTCCTATGGCGGGTTCAACGCCATCAGCGATGCGAGTTTCAGCCTCCACGCTGGAGAAAACATTGCACTGGTCGGCCATAATGGTGCTGGAAAAACAACGATAATAAAGCTCATGCTCGGGCTGATCCGTCCAACCAAGGGCGCGGTTCGCGTGTTAGGCGAGGACCCAGCGACCGGTGCCTTTGCCGCCAGATTGCGGCTTGGCTATCTGCCTGAGCACGTCTTTCAATCTGGCGCTGACTGGAGCAGAAACGCTCGGCTTCTATGCGCGGCTCAAGAGAATGCCAGTTGCCCAAAATGTGGAGCTGCTGGAGCACGTCGGCCTTGCCCATGCTGCGAACAGGCGGGTCGGCACCTATTCGAAAGGGATGCGCCAACGACTGGGGCTTGCTCAGGCATTGCTTGGGCAGCCATCCGTTCTGTTGCTTGACGAGCCGACGACCGGTCTCGATCCCGCCTTGCGCCAGAGCTTCTATGAAGTCCTTGAAGAATTGCGGAGCAAAGGCACGACAATCCTCATGTCGTCCCATGCCTTGACCGAACTGGAAACCAAGGTCGGGCGCGTCATCATCGCGAACAAGGGCAAGATCATTGCCGATGGCTCCATTGATGCATTGCGTCGGATTTCACAATTGCCGCTTCGCATACGGGTGCAGACGCCCGATGTCTCTCGGCTGCCTTCGACAGCCGCCAATGCTGCATTGCGCTGGCATCGTCTCGGCCCGGATATTTTCGAAACGGAAGCTCCGACGGAAGGCAAGATGGCTCTTGTTCGCGAAATCGTAGCCATGAACGACAATCTCACAGAATTTGATCTCGTTCCGCCGACGCTGGACGAACTTTACGCCCATTTTCTGAATGCCGGAGAAGCGGCCCTTGCGGAGGCAGCGGAATGAACAATATTCTCATAATCGCTTCCAAGGAAATTCAGGAAGGCTTGCGCAATCGCTGGGTTCTGGCGACCACGTTATTGCTTGCGGCATTAGCACTGAGTATGACTTTTCTCGGCAGTGCTCCCACCGGCAGTTCGGTTGCCGCGAGCAAGTTGGACGTTGTGATCGTCAGCCTCTCCAGCCTGACCATCTTCCTCATTCCTCTCATTGCCCTTCTCATTTCGCATGACGCGGTCGTCGGTGAAATGGAACGCGGTACGATGTTGCTGCTTCTAAGCTATCCGATAAGCCGGTTTCAGCTGGTTCTTGGCAAATTCATCGGCCAGCTTGCCATTCTGGCCTTCGCGACATTGTTCGGGTACGGCGTGGCGGCTGTGGCGCTGATTGTGACCGGGTCCGGCGTGGATGCTGGAAGCTGGCTGTCGCTGTTCAAACTCATTATCTCGTCGGTCCTGCTGGGAGCCGTGTTCATCGCCATCGGCTTTCTCGCAAGTACGCTGGTGCGGGAGCGGAGCACGGCAGCAGGTATCGCCATCGGCGTCTGGCTGTTCTTCGTGCTGATCTATGATGCAGCACTTCTTGCTCTGCTGGTTTTCGATCAGGGCCGTATTGTTGGCGGTGGTGTACTCAACGGTCTGCTTCTTCTCAACCCGGCCGATTCCTACCGGCTTCTCAATTTCGGTCTCGGCCATGCCGGATCGCTGACTGGTATGGGTGGTATAGCCGGTAACGCTACACTCTCGGCTCCAGCTCTGACGCTGGCGCTCGGCCTCTGGGTCTTGCTGCCGCTGTCCCTTTCCATGCTGGTTTTCTCGAGGAAAGAATTATGAAACGCACTCTGTTTCTTGCTCCCCTGTTTCTTGTTCTGCTTGCCGGATGTTCTCCGGATGAAAAGCAAGATGTCGTCATTGCTCCTTTCGCGCTGACAGAAAGCGCGATGGGCCGCTATTGCGGGATGAATGTTCTGGAACATCCCGGTCCCAAGGGCCAGATCATTCTCGAACCGGCAAATGAGGCGGTATGGTTCTCTTCCGCCCGCGATACACTCGCCTTTACAATGTTGCCGGAGGAGCCGAAGGGGATCGCAGCGATCTACGTTTCGGACATGGCGAAAGCGCCAAGCTGGGAAGAGCCGGGAGCGGAAAACTGGGTCGATGCGCGCAAAGCCTTTTTCGTGATTGAAAGCGCTGCTGTAGGCGGAATGGGGGCACAGGAGGCCGTACCGTTTTCGACACGAGAAGCAGCGGAGAAGTTCGTTGCGGAAAAGGGCGGCCGTATTAGAACGTTCACCGAAATACCGGAGGATTACGTTCTCGGCGGTCAGTCAGTACGGACCACCGACGTTGGAGCCGAAAGCCATGCGCATTGAAGGTGGACGGCGTGTCAGTCGCCGGCTTGTGCTTGCGGGCGGTGCGGCTGGAGTAATGCTCTGCGCAATTCCAAAACAGGCAGCTTCACTCGAGCTTCCTGAGTCTATCATCTGGCGCGGCCAAGCGATGGGAGCGCCTGCGAAGATCATACTCTATCATTCTGATCGTCCGACCGCTGAACGGTTGCTACGTGAATCTGCTCTAGAAGCGGAAAGGCTGGAGAATATCTTCAGCCTTTATCGCGCAGAATCAGAACTCGCCAAACTTAATCGCAATGGGGCGTTGGCATCGCCTTCGCCTGATCTGGTCGAGGTCTTGCGGATCTGCCATAAATGCTGGCAGGCCAGCGATGGCCTTTTCGATCCGACAGTACAGCCCCTTTGGAACTGTCTGAAGAAGCATTTTTCGCAAGAGCATTCTTCTCCTGACGGGCCGTCGCGACAGCTTTGGGACGAAGCGCTTGCAAGGGTAGGGTTCGGTTATGTTCTATTCGATGATAACCGTATTGCTTTCACCAAGTCATCTATGTCTCTGACTTTAAACGGTATTGCGCAGGGCTACGTCACCGACCGCGTGACGGCATTGTTGCAAACGGCAGGAGCCGAACATGCGTTGGTCGATATGGGGAGTATCGCGCTCTCGGTTCAAGACCTGACGGCACGTCATGGCGCATTGGCATCGCCGATCTGGAAGCCCGAGCTGCTGCCGAAGAGTATGTTGATATCCGCAATCAGGCGCTCGCAACATCCAGTTTCACTGGATTTCAGTTCGAGGAGTCCGGACGGTTTAACCATTTGCTCAACCCAAAACCGGATTTTCAGCGGCACTTTATCGCCGGGTGACCGTAGTAGCCCGCGATGCAGCACGAGCTGATGCCCGGGCGACTGCGTTCAGCCTCATGGACAAGAATCAGATCAAAGTAGTAATCGGGAGCGAGCCGGATATGTCTGTGATTGCACAGACACGGTCAGGCGAACGAGTAGTCCTGCGCTCGTAGGATAATGGGCTGCGTTATCGTACTGATCGCAGGCGCATCCCGTCCTAGGTAGGTTGATACTCAGGGGAAGGCGGGAAAAACTAAGCGGTTTTTGAAGAATCAGGGTTTCTTATGCAAACGTCACGATGAGGTTTTGTTGGTCTCTAGAATGAATGTCAGGACGACGTGAGGAGCTAGATTTTGCCAATCAAAGCACCATAGAGCCTTGATGATCGTTGACGTTGCCGGACCGAAAACCTGTTCTGGAACGACGTTTCATTGAACCAATTTATCACAACGATTTCAAGGAGGTCGAATGGTGCACTGGCCGCATTGTAGCGCCTCACACGTTGAGATTTCCTCTTTTCAGCCAACTAGTACAACAAAGCGGATATTCCGCTTCCTACTCCTTCGCGGACGTTGACAGCAATGTAGGCGTAACGACCCTTTTGGGGAGCATGTGAATACCAGCGCATCGCAGTTCAGCGTCGCCCTTGGGGCAGAGTATTGGAACTAAAAAGCGTAGCGTCGATGAAACCCACCGGCGGTATCTGCAAAAAGATCAGTTCCATCGCTTTTGGAAAGTTGGGTCTGTTCGATATGCTTAGTTTGCTTCGGCAAAAACGTGGATTCTCCAATTTTCATTATGGATCGAACATTTACGATTACACTTGGCTAATCAATATCGGAACAATTGCCGCGTCCCTTGAGTTTGTCTCAGGCAACAAATCTATGACCAACATAGAGGAGCGCGAAATGGGTGAATTGTTGTTTTGGATTGTTTTGATTGGGCTGCCCGTGCTTCTCATAAGCGGCTTCGCATATGCACATTATCTAAAGCGTACGGGGGGGTACCAGCGCGGGCGAAGATCGAACTTAACGGAAGCAAGGACAAATCGATGGCACCCCGTGCAAATTGGAAAGGCCAGTTGAAAATTGATCAGCTTTTGTGCCCCGTCGCGTTGTTTACGGCGGCATCAACGTCTGATCGTGTGTCATTCCATCTGATTAATCGCAAGACCGGAAACCGCCTCAACCGGGAATTCGTTGACAGCGACACGGGCAAACCGGTGCCGCGCGAAAACCGTGTCAAGGGTTATGAAGTGTCGTCCGGCACCTATTTGAGTTTCAATGAAGAGGAAATCGCTTCGGCCATTCCCGAAAGTGACAAGACGCTGAATGTCACCCGATTTGTCAAATGCGCCGAGATCGACGATGTCTATCTCGACCGGCCATATTATCTTGCCCCGGTTGGAGATAGCGATAGTTTCGTGCTCGTTCGTGAGGGTATGAAATCTGAAAAGGTAGCCGCAATCGCCGAGACTGTCCTTTTCCGCCGCGCGCGACAGGTTCTGATCCGTGCCGACGATGATGGTCTGATAGCCACGACGCTCAATTTCGAATATGAGGTTCGAGCGGCAGCGGAGGCATTTGCCGACGTGGGCACTTTCAAGTTCGATCAGGAAATGCTCGACCTCGCGAAGCATATTATCGACACCAAGATGGGCAGTTTCGACCCCGCAGCCTTCGATGACCGGTACGATGCAGCACTGGCAAGTTTGATAAAGGCGAAGATTGAGGGGAGACCATTCAAGAAGCCGGTCGTGCGGAAGACTGCCGAGGTCATCGATCTCAAGGAGGCTCTTCGCAAGAGCGTGAGTCTGGGCCGGGCGGGCAGGCCCCGACCAAAGCAACAAAAGGCAAAACCAAGTTCGGGGCGGCCTCTGGAACAAAGTCTGGAAAAAGGCAGGCTGATCATGGGACAGCCACTCGAAACCTATCGTAGGAAACGCGATTTTACGCGGACCAAGGAACCACGCGGTAAATCCTCACGAATGAAAGGTGATCTCTTCGTCGTGCAAAAACACGATGCCAGAAGATTGCATTATGATTTTCGCCTTGAAATGGATGGCGTGCTGAAAAGCTGGGCCGTGACGCGAGGTCCAAGCCTTGTTCCCGTGAAAAGCGGCTTGCGGTTCATGTGGAGGACCATCCCCTTGAATATGGGGGCTTTGAAGGCACGATCCCGAAAGGCGAATATGGGGAGGTACAGTTATCGTCTGGGATACAGGGCGGTGGAAATCCATTGGCGACCCACATAAGCAATACAAAAAAGACACATCTCGAGTTTGAGCTTGATGGAGAAAAACTCAAAGGCCGCTGGCATTTGGTTCGTATGCACGGAAAACCGGGCGAGAAGCGAGAAAATTGGCTCCTCATCAAGGGAGAGGACGAGTTCGCCGGGGGAGGTCCTGATGAGCCCGACATTCTTGAAGAGAAGCCGAATTCTGTAAAACTGGTCGTACGATCGCTGATGTGGAAGACGAAGCGCCGGGCTGGTCATCGAAGACCGGTCCCATCCATAAGGAGGCGGCCGTTCAAGAAGCGCGCAGGGGGCAAAGATCAGAAATGCGAGGAAGCGGGCGATGCCGGGTTTCGTCAAGCCTGAGCTTGCTACACTCGTATCAGCCGCTCCAGATGGAGACCTCTGGCTCCACGAGATCAAGTTCGACGGTTATCGCATTCAGGCTCATATTGCAGGGGCACGGTCAACCTTTATTCGCGCGGGGACTGGATTGGACCGGAAAATTCGGGCAGCTGATTGTCGACGATCTTGTTGGTACTGGCGTGAATGAAGCCATCTACGATGGTGAGGTCGTGGTCGAAAACCAGTCGGGACTATCTGATTTTTCAGCTTTGCAGGAGGATTTGAGCGAGGGGCGTTCGGATCGGTTCGTCTACTATCTCTTTGATCTTCTGTATGTTGACGGCAAAGACCTGCGCCAGACACCTCTGGCTGAGCGCAAGAGGTTGCTTGAAAAACTGATCTCTGGATCATCGTCAACTCTTCGCTTCAGTGAGGCATTTGATGCGGATGGGGCTACGGTACTGAAGAATGCATGCGGGCTCGGTCTTGAAGGCATTGTATCGAAGCTCAGAGACGCATCTTATAGAAGCGGTCGAAGCAACGCTTGGCGCAAGTCGAAATGCATTGGACGACAGGAATTCGTCATTGCAGGCTATGTTCCTTCGTCGGCAACGCGAGCGGCAGTCGGTTCGCTCCTCCCGGGTGTACAGGATAAAACGGGGCTGGTTCCCGTGGGCCGGGTGGGAACGGGCTTTTCGGTCAGGATTGCAAAAGAACTTTACAAACGGCTGCAGGCCATGCGGCTGGAAGAGAGTCCATTCGCCGTACCACTGACCGCAGATGAAAAACGCGGCATCAGGTTCGTCACGCCCCAACTGGTAGCAGAAATCGAATTTGGCGCCCGGACGGCTGACAAACGTTTGCGTCACGCTTCTTTCAGAGGATTGCGCGACGATAAAGCTGCCAAGGACATCATATGGGAGACGCAAACCATGTCAGCTCGTGTTTCCGGCAACGCTCCAGATCAAATCGACGTGAAGCTCACACATCCCGACCGGATTTACTGGCCGGGTGAGGGTGTCACAAAACAGGGGCTTGCCGATTATTACGCCGATGTCTGGCCTCGCATCGAACCTTTTATCGTCAACCGCCCCCTCGGCATTGGTGCGCTGCCCGACTGGCATCGACGGAGAACACTTTTTCCAAAAACATGCATGGAAAGGGCTGAATAAGCATATTGTCGAGGTTGAGGACCCAAAGAACAAGGAAGAAGAACCTTACATCAGTATTCGGGAGTTTGACGGACTGATCGGTCTGGTGCAAGCTGCGACGCTGGAAATTCACCCCCGGGGTTCTACGCTTAAAAACTGGGAACTGCCGGACATGTTGACCATGGACCTCGATCCGGGTGAGGGGGTTCCCGGCCACACGTGATCGAAGCTGCGACCGAGACTAAGGAACGTCTGGAAAAACTCGGATTGACGACGTTTGTTAAAACGTCTGGCGGCAAGGGGCTGCATGTGGTCGCGCCATTGAAACCGAAGGCCGACTGGGACGCCCTCAAGAGCTTTACCAAGGCTATTGCCGATCAGATGGCTGCGGACAGCCCTGATCGCTATGTCTCGACTATTTCCAAGGCCAAGCGCAAAGGCAAAATTCTTATCGACTATCTACGCAACCAGCGCGGCATGACTGCTGTAGCACCCTATTCGCCGCGAGCACGTCCCGGAGCTGCAGTTTCCATGCCACTTGCGTGGGAAGAAGTGACGCCAGCAATAGGCCCCACCCATTTTACTATTCTCAACACGCCGACCCGGCTGGCTGCATTGAATAATGATCCTTGGCAGGAGTTTAGCAGCGCGGAAACACCGCTGCCCAAGCTGAAGAAATAAGCAGCGCTCTTCACATCATTTTTTTGTTTTCACCGGCGAGGCTTTTTCGTAGGGCATCCATGATGTTGATAACATTGTCTTCGGTTTCTGGTGCCGTCTTGCGCGGCTTCGACCCTGTTGCCGGTTTCTTTTTCTTCTTTGCAGCGATCATCGACTGAAGGTTCTTCTGCATTGGGTCCTGAAGAAAATCGGGATTCCAATCTTCTGTCTTACCCTTGATGAGTCTGCGGACCATGGAAAGAAGCTTCGTGTCCGGTTTGTCTTCCTCAGTATCTGGAAAATAGTCGGTCGCTTTCCGCACCTCATCGCCGAAGCGCAGCGTCCACAGGATAATCCCGCGCCCGCTTGGCTCAAGAAGCACTGCTCTTTCGCGCCGGTACATGACGAGGCGGGCCAGACCGAAGACTGCGCTTTTATACATTGCCTCCCGAATGACGGAAAAGGCTTCCTGACCTACCTTGTCGGAAGGCGCGAGATAGTGCGGTTTGTCGTACCAGATCCAGCCAATGCTGTCGCGCGGTACAAATTTGTCGATGTCTATAGTTCTGGTGCTCTCGAGTGCCACAGCTTCCAGCTCATCCTCTTCAAGTATGATATAGCTGCCGTCGTCTTTCTCGAACCCTTTGACCTCATCGTCATCTCGTACAGGCTTTTGCGTAACGGAATCCACATATCGGCTGATCACCCGGTTGCCGGTCTCGGCATTCAGGGTGTGGAAGCGCACCTTCTCGTTTTCGCTGGTCGCAGGTGTCAGCTCCACTGCACAGGTGACGAGCGAGAGTTTGAGATAGCCTTTCCAGAAACTGTGGGGCACGAGCTGATCCTCCGGAAAGAACAGGATAACCTGTTTGAAGCCCGATAGTTCCCGATCAGATTTGTTCAGCCCGGGAACCTGTCGCGGTTTGTAGTGGTTATTCGGCAAGGAAAGTACAACTGGAGTTGCCAATTGCTTAAAAAGTATTCCGCCGTACCGTCGCTTGAAAACGAAGCTGCTCAGGACAAGCTGCTCCATGTCAGCGATACCGCGCCGGGAATTAGACGCCAGCGTTGCGGAGCCGGTTTCCGTTATGTCCAGTTTGACAAAAGGCGATTTCCGTCGCAGATCGAAACAGGATTGCTAAGCTTGCCATTCCGCCTGCTTGGAGCGATGTCTGGATATGTTGCGATCAGCGCGGACATATACAGGCAACCGGGCGTGATACGCGCGGAAGGAAGCAGTATCGTTATCACCCCGCGTGGATGGCGATGCAGGAGGAAACCAAATTCTCAAATCTGCCAGACTTCGCCCGTGCACTTAGCCGACTGCGTAAAGCACTTGATGCTGATATGCAGCGACGCTCGCTCTGTCGTGAAAAGGTCGTTGCGACCGTCATCTGGCTAATGGATCGACTATTGCTGCGGGTCGGAAATCCAGATTATGCACGCGACAACAAGAGCTTTGGGGTCACTACGCTTCGCAATCGGCATTTGCGGGATGATGGTAGCGGATTGCGGCTCGTCTTTACTGGAAAATCGGGAAAAATGTGGACTCTCAAGCTTTCCGATAAACGAATTGCCCGTATCGTACGCTCCATCCGGGAACTGCCCGGGCAACAGTTGTTTCAATATATTGACGAGGCGGGTGATCGCTGTCCCGTTTCCTCACAGGATATAAATGACTATCTGCGAATGGCCATGCGGTCCGATTTCACGTCGAAGCATTTCCGGACATGGGCTGCAACGGCAACTGCCCTTGAGTTGTTACGCTGCCTCGATTTGCCTGAGAGTGACAGGGCGCAAAAGCAGAGGCTTAATAGCGAAATCGATAAGGTTGCGCACCTGCTCGGCAATACAAGAGAGGTATGCCGGAGGTCTTATATACATCCCGCTATCCCTGAACACTGGCTGACTGGAAAACTTGCTTCGGAGATCAACGCCGCTGGGGCTATCCGGCTAGCAGCGCCGGAGCTCAGCGACGCTGAACGTTGCACGTTGAAATGGCTGCTTTTCATTAAGACTGGAGGTGAGACCTCTTGCCTGCGGTATAACTGATCAATCGAAGGTTGTAGCTCACGAGTTCTCACATAGAAAGGCAGCTCCGCGAGGCCGCTTTTTTTGTTTTATGGCTTTTCACGAATAACATTCGTCTGGCATTTACGACTTGAATCCAATAGATTTTTCTTGGTCGCCCTTGAATCTTCCGCATACCGGTATGGAAAAATTTTATGGATAGTGCAGTGCTTTTCTTGCATGCGCGTGGACAGTCGGCCGATGAAATCCGGATGTTGGATTGGAACAGCAATCCAATCGGAAAGCCAGAAAACTGGCCCACTTCTCTGATAACTGCGGTTCAGATGATGCTGGCTTCGCATTTCCCAAAGGCCATTATCTGGGGACCGGAATTCACCACGATTTATAACGATGCCTTCCGGCAGATTCTCGGTGAGAAAGAGAACTGTTTGGGAGCTTCTTTCCGCGATATTTGGGCCGAGGCTTGGGATGAAATTCAACCAATGGTCCAGAAGACCTATGCGGGTGAAGCCATCTTTATTGAAGACTTTCCCTTGATCATCGATCGGCACGGATACCCAGAGCAATGTTATTTTACCTTCTGCTACAGTCCGATTTATAATGAACGGGGACAAATAGCCGGCATGATGGATACTGTCATCGAGACCACGGCAAAGGTTGAAGCGGAAAAACATGCTCGCATACTGAATGCCGAACTCGCTCATCGGATCAAAAATACCTTTAGCATAGTAGCGGCGATTGCAGGTCAGACTTTCAATAACAATGCTGATGAAGAAGTGATCAACACCTTTACCAGACGCCTGTTTGCACTCGGAAATGCACACGATGTGTTACGATTGGGCAAAAGCTCCGAAGGTTCTCTTCGTCAGATTGTGAGCGGAATAACAAACGCGCTGGCGGTGGCGGATCGCGTACAGATAAGCGGACCGGATGTGCTGATCGGCCCTAAAGGAGCTTCAACGCTATCGCTTCTAATCCACGAACTGACCACCAATGCGATCAAATATGGCGCTCTTTCAAACAATGAGGGTCATGTGCTGTTAGAAGTAGCTGTGTCAAAAAAAAACAGGATGATGCAGTTTTCTCGTTGCGTTGGGCTGAATTTGGTGGGCCACCTGTTATCGCGCCAACTAAGACCGGGTTTGGCTCCAAGCTCATAAAAATGGGACTGTTAGGCGCCGGTGAGGTTGACGCTGACTATGGAACCGAAGGGTTTGTTGCGAAATTCTCTGCCCCTCTTCGCCAGTTGCAGGGTGAAGGTCGTCTTTTCGACTCTACTTAGTTGGACCAGAAATGCTCCATTCCAGTCCCCCTTGTCATGAGCTTTATTATAAACGGCTGACAGATGGGTATCTGACGTGTTTAGGCCGCTTTGAGATCGGTTCTGAAAGGTCCTGCTCAGCCAAAGAGTTAAGCCGGGATTCCTGACGTCGAAGCGGCATTTCGAAAGCAAGTCGTGCGTCTTCGGCACTCCCAATGTCGTGTGCATAAAAGGCAGACCGTGATAGCGACGCCGAGACTATCTAGTTTGAGCCTATTCCATTGAGACAGCAATATATTCTCGGCATCTGCGACTGTTCTCAGCGTCTGCGGGATGCCGTCCGCAATTTTAATGACCACAGCGTCATCCCGGTGTACCATGTTCCATGGTGAGCTTATAATCGCGGACAACAAGGGGAGCAGGTCAAACCCCCATCAATTTGAAAGTTCCGTGGTTTGCCAAGTCTTATCGCCGAGAGTCGATCAGCTCATCCGTGCAGACGAGTTCCAATTGCTCACTAAATCGTTGGTGACAAAGAGAGATAATTGCGTCGTGGGTTTGATCGGAAACGCTGCATACTGCATCGTGGACAATGATCACCCGATATCCGCGATCTACGGCACCCAATAGTGTTGCGAGAACACAAAGATCGGTCTCCGCTCCGCTAACGATCAAAGTATGAACGCGCCTTTTGTGCAGATATCGCTGGAGGAAGCCTTCGGTCCAAGGGGAGTAAACAGTCTTATCGAGTACAACAGCAGGCGGCGAAAAATCTCCCAGCGGGTCCACAAGGTCGATGAATGACGGATCGATACGATTGAGAGTAAGGGTTTCCCACTTGCGGTAATAACCTCTCCATGCTCCCGGGCAGCGTCGGGTGACCTTGGAGGTATAAAGCGAGTAAAGATCGTTTCTTCACTGCGCTGGGAGCAGATATCCACGATATTGGGCAAGATTGCGTCAATCCATGGCACGTGCCAAGGCGAAGCAGGTCCGAAAAGATTCTGCATGTCTATGCATAGATGCATGCAGCCGCCCCGCAAATCTCAACGTAGAAGCCCGGTTTCCAGAGGCATGTTATCCTTCAAGTCTTTCTATGACGATTTGCCCACGGGCTCCCTCAAGCAGACGCAATATCCGCGCCGTTGCTTCGTTCACCGCGTCGGCTGTTGACAAGTGAACATGCTGCGGGTTCTGGAAGTAGACAGAAACGGCAGTTCCTGCATCGTCAAAAACTGAACCGAATAAGCTTCATTGTCTTCCATCGAAACGACTTGGGTTTCCATAGTCATTTGCCAAACTCCTGCCAAATATGCCGAACCCGCCAGAATTGCTTTCGTTCCAGATTGAAATACCCGGGGTTTCAGCAACGAGGCGAAGCCGAATACGGCTGGTTCCCACGCTCATCGCGCTCCACTTCACAACCGTACGCTATCGTACAGACAGACCTTGCGGAGGAACTAACTGGCTGGCTGGGCCTTACCTTACCCGGGGAAGGAGGAGACACATGCCCTCGATATCCGAGTTCGAAGAAGAGTTGCTGGCACTTGGACCTGCGCTTCATCAGTTCGCCAGAACGATGTACCATCAGCGTTCCGACGTAGAGGACCTTGTTCAGGAAACGCTATTAAAAGCTCTGTGCAATCGCGATAAGTTCGTCCCCTATGGATCGCTCAAATCCTCGGCTGTTCACCATCATGAAGAACACATTCTGCACCCGGATCAAGAAATCCCGCCGCGAAGATGCAATTGAGAATTGGGAGGGACCAACAATCAACCCATCGCAGGATTGGGCCATGGAATTGCAGGATGTCGGGGAGGCTTTCTGTAAACTGTCGCCGGCACATAAGAGCGTTCTTGACTTAGTGATATTTCGCGGGCTGAGTTACGAAAAGGCTGCGATGGCGGCAGGCTGCACGGTCGGAACGATCAAGAGCAGGCTTAACAGAGCAAGAGCGCAACTCGAAAGCGACTTGTATCCGGCTGAAAAGAGTCTTCGGAAATGATAGCTTAAACGAATTTCTGCGAGTGATTGGTGTTGGCCGCGAAATCGTGATGCCGGATCTCAAATCGTGAATGAGCGAGCCTTGCAGCTAGCTCTGAAATGTAATTAAGATCACGCAAGCCGCTTTCATATAGTCGTATTATGCACTCTGCGAGCTCAGTGGCCGAATAAGAACGGTCACTTTCTTCGAGAATTATTGCAGATTGAGCAAAACAACTACGCATGAAATTAACTTCAACTGATGAGTAAATTCTGCTGGCTTCATTAAATAACGGCATGTCAGCCTCCATCAAGAAACGAAGCTTCAATGATACGCTGTTTACTGGACTTAGATAGTCTTAAAACCTGTTCTTTCGCATTGGTGCGGTAGCGTACCGAAATAAGCGTTTACCGATTGCTTCTCGGAACCAACCATCCTTCCGCGGTGTTTCCACTTCATGATGATGGATGAGGATCACGAAATGCCGTTTCCTCCACAGAATGCCATTGCTAACAAACTTTTGGCTTTGCTTCCGCCCTCCGATTATGAAGCCATTATCCAGAAACTACTTATGTGGAACTTCCGCGTGGGACGGTGCTTGCAGAAACGGGGAAGCCGATCGCGAAAGTTTATTTTCTTACGACAGGCATCGGCTCGGTTATTGTGACGACCGCCGAAGGAAAACGTGCAGAAGCGGGAATTTTCGGCTTCGATGGGTATATTCCAACGTCTGCAATCGCTGGTGTCGAAAACAGTTCTTATGACGTCCTCGTTCAGGTTGCTGCGCAAGGTTATGAAATGCCTTATGAGAAGTTTCGGCGGTGGATGGACGAAAGCCGCAGTTTTTCCAGGATCATGATCCGCTCTATCGAGGCGTTTTCCGTTCAGCTTGCCTATACCGCCGTCTCGAATGCCATTCATGAAGTCACGCAACGATTGGCCCGATGGTTGCTGATGTGTGATGACCGAATATTAGGCAAAGAAATAGCAATCACTCACGAGTTCCTGTCGATAATGCTTGCAGTTCGTCGGCCAAGTGTCACGACTTCTCTTCATGTTCTTGAAGGATTGGGCTTGATCAAGTCTGAACGAGGAGTTGTCTTTATTCGTAATCGTCACGGGCTGGAACGCTATGCTCGAGATGCCTATGGCTGGCCGGAAAAGGAATACGTGCGGCTGATGCAGGGATTTGAACCTGTCGGTGACATCTAGTTTTGAGCGCCGAAAAGCTGGCTATATTCTTCTTCGGGTTTTCCGTAGGCTTCGCCAGCAAATTCTTCGAGACCCCTACGGTCACGTATTGTGATGCGGCCTCGCTCTGATCGCACCAGTTTTTGCCTTCCAGTAGGTGAAGTCCTGTCGTAATGCTGGGGCGTCTTACACCGAGCATGAGAGCGATGAAGTCGTGGGTCAGGATAATTTCATCCCCGTCAACACGATCATGTGACATCAAGAGCCAGCGCGCCAGCCGCTCGTGAACATGCAAGTTTACGTTGGCCCAGACAGTATAAGAAACCTGTGAGGCAAAAGTCTGAATGTAACGGGCCAACAAACTGGCAAACACGCTGTTGCGATTGATTTCCTCTCGTGCAGCACTGACGGCAATCCGATGACCGTAGCCGCTGACTTGCATGATAATTTCATGAATGCTGGTTGTGGCGCCAACCGCTCCTGACGTTGGTGAAAACCCTTCGCGTCCGACCATGCCAGCCTCTACCAGCTGACCTCTGGTCGATACGGCGATGACCGAACTGATCCCGCCGCAAAGAAAGTATAGATAGTCGATCGATTGATTGGCCCTGACAATAACTTGACCACGCTCAAGCGTGACAGGTTCCGGGGACGAACAAATACTATTGAGAATTTCTGGAGGCAGGCTCTTCAACAGGCGGTTGTGCAGTTTAGATTCGTCGTACATCTGTGCTACTTCGGGCAAAGTACCAGCTATTCGCCGTTGTGTGCCCCAACTCTCTTTTACGGTTGGGATTCTATAACACTCTGATCCGGCAAATGATTTTTGGTACGGTAGCGGACAAATCTGGAAATGAGTTGCGACCGAATTTTCCTTTGATGGCAAGCTGAAACTTTTTGTCCCGCTATTGGTTGCATCTTCAAAACCTGAAAACAGGAGGCACAGATAATGCAATTCAAACTGCTGGGAGAAGGAGCGGGGCAACGGATCTTCGTCGTCATTCTCGCTCCGGAAGAAGCGGTGGTCGCGACACTTACCCGGTTTGTCCGGGGACAGGATCTAACAGCAGCCTCGGTAACCGCGATTGGAGCTTTCCGACGCGCTACGCTTGGATTTTTCGACCTTGAGCGACAAGACTATCACCGGATCGAACTTGACGAGCAGTGCGAGGTACTTAGCTTGCTGGGTGATTGCGCTCTGGGCGAAGAGGGCAGTCCGATTCTTCATTTGCATGTGGTTTTGGGAATTCGTAACGGTGAGGCGAAAGGCGGGCACCTGATTGAAGCCTTGGTGCGGCCGACGCTCGAAGTAATGATTAAGGAAAATACCAGCACTATGGTGCGGACCTATCGACCGGAATTCGGCATAGCGCTGATTGATCCACGAAAATAACAATGCAGTGGAGCCATAGCCGCAAAGCGAACGAGTACGCATCACAAAATCGGCTTGCCGCCAGTGACTGCAATTGTAGCGCCGGACGTGAAACTCGATAGCGGGTCTGCCAGCATGACATATGCGGAAGCGAGTTCCGCTGGTTGGGCCGGTCTTTTCATTGGCGTCTGTTTGCCAAAATTACGTACCGCTTCATCAGGAAGGGTCGACGGTATGAGCGGGGTCCAAACCGGACCGGGCGCAACCGCATTGGCACGGATTCCCTTTTCTGCAAGAAGCTGGGCCAACCCAGCGGTAAAATTCTGGATCGCACCCTTTGTCGTCGCATAGGCCAGAAGAGTTGGATTCGGCATATCTGAATTGATGGAAGCCGTATTGATGATCGCAGCGCCGGGTCTCATATGAGAAAGGGCGGCTTTTGTCAGATAAAACATCGCGTGAATATTGACGCGAAATGTCAGCTCCCATTCTTCGTCGCTGATATCATCGAGTTCGGAGAAACTTGCCTGATGAGCCGCATTGTTCACCAGAATATCGATTCCTCCTAGTTCGCCTACCGCACGATCAATCAGGTCGCGACAGGTCTGGGCATGCTGGATATCGCATTTCATTAAGACGGCTTTTCGACCATCTTTCTCGATAAGCGCTTGGGTTTCCAGTGCATCCTCATCCTCTTCCAGATAAGCAATCAGGATATCCGCGCCTTCCCGTGCAAACGCAATCGCAACCGCACGACCAATGCCACTGTCTCCTCCAGTAATGACTGCCCTCAACCCCTTCAGTTTTCCCGAACCCCTATAGGATGTTTCGCCATGATCCGGTTTCGGATTCATCTTATCGGTTATGCCCGGCATCGGTTGCTGCTTTGTTTCGAATGGTGGCTTGGGATATTGGCTTTCCATATCGACTAGTCCTTCCTTTTCGCCCTGTCGCCCTAACAACGAAGTACGCTGTCTGTTCCAGACGTTCAGAAGCATTTGGAGGAGAAACAGTGATCAATCGATTTGGACTATTAATGTTCCGGGTTACGATGAAGAAACAATGCTTCCGCTATTGTGGACAGGTCTCTGTGGCGCGCGCTGAGTACAAATCCTGCGAAGCCCAGACTGTCCAAGACGGGGGTGTCTGATAGGGCGAATATGAAGGATATGGCGCTCTGTTCCAGTTCAGCGACAACCGGAAGCACCGCTTCCGGTTCCAGAGTGACATCCATAACAACAGCGTCTACCCTCTCACGTTCCAGATAATACAGTGCTTGATCAGCCGTGTTTACGGGACCGAGTACGACAGCGCCAGCCTTCGTCAGACAGGCTTCTGCTTCTTCTGAAAGCAGAAAATCATCTTCAAAAATCAAAATGCGCTTTCCTGAGAATAGACGCATCGTATCATCGCTAGATCTAATCATTACAAACAGTTGGCCATGTCTGAAAACGATTGACAAGATGTCTCGTGTTGATTTCACATCACGAACCACAGCACGATTTTTCGAATGCAGATGCCCGGATAACCTCATCTAGGCGCATTCCACGATTTCGTGGAGTTTATGGCGAGCGCGATGCAGGCGGCTTTTCACCGTTCCGATTGAGCACTCGCAAAGCTGGGCCGTTCGTTCATAGCTTTGGCCTTCCAACACCACCAATGCCAGAACGCGGCGATATTTGTGGGGCAGGGTTTCCATTGCTGTTTGCACGTCGTGTGCCTCGAGCGTCAGCTCTTGCGAGGCTTTGACTGAAACTATGGGTGAAACGCACTCGCTCACGCCCGGTGCTTCACGCTTCTGGATGCGAATACGCGTGCAGAACGTGTTGCGCATGATGGTAAAAAGCCGAGGATTTCAGCGGCGAATAGGGAACGTATTTTTCCCGATTGGCCAGTGCTTTCAGCAATGTTTCCTGAACGAGATCCTCAGCATCTTCTTTCTGGCGGTAAAATGTACGGGAAAACGCTCGCAAAGCCGGTATCATCGCTACGAGATGTTCCGGCTCCAGCATGTAATCGGGATTTGGCTTGAAAGACATCGTCTTAGCCTTTCGAACAAAAGTCCGGTTTGAGAATGGGGCGGCACGAAGCCGCCCCTTTGAATTATGAATTCTTATGGCTCTGTTGACCTGCCTTTACATGCTGTTCATGGGTTCCCCACGGGAAGACGCCTGCTGCTGTTGCTTTTCGCCGCCTCCGCTGCTCGCATGCTTGCCATCATTCTTATGGCTCTGCTGGCCGGCTTTCACGTGTTGTTCTTGTGTGCCACCTTGCGTGTGGTTCTGTGCCATTCTCTTTCCTTTCAGTGGTTTCAGACCATTGATTGTTGGGAGTGGAATTTGTCGCGCGTGACATAAGCCTAACCAGAAAGAGCAAATGATGTTCCGGGGAAACCACTGTAATAAACTTCACGTTTCGGTGCCGCATTCGAACTCCGCGACTTTGGTCAACTCCGTGAGAAACATCGAGCGCTCGCGCTCAAAGCCAGTTTCGGCACGCAAGCGTAGCAGGTAGGATGGATGGATCGTCACAAGAATAATATGGTTCTCGAACTCCAGAGGACGACCGCGCGTCGCGGCGATTTTGACCGGTTTGCCGAGAAGGGAGCGGGCGGCAACTGCGCCCAGCGCAACAATGATCCGGGGTTCAACTAGGTCAATTTCACGCTGAAGCCACCAGCGACAGGCCTCGATATGGCTGGTAGAGGGGCGCCGGTGAAGACGTCTCTTGCCGCGCTGGGTGTGTCGAAAATGTTTTACCGCATTGGTGATATAGCATCGCTCTCGTTTGATCCCGACTTCACTGAGGCAGGTGTCGAAGAGTTGGCCGGCCGGGCCGATCAAGGGGCGGCCTTCGATGTCTTCCTTGTCGCCGGGTTGTTCGGCAACGAAGAAAATTCGGGCATCGATGGGGCCTTCGCCGAAAACGGTCTGTGTAGCATTTCGATAGAGTTCGCAACGCCGACAAGTCCGCGCTTCTGCGCAGACTTGTTTAAGAATGTGCCGGTGACACGCGATTGCTGAAGATGTCATTGCCGACCTGTGGCCGAAGGTGGCGGCTGCGATTCCGTGGATGCAGGCGGCTTGCTATTGTCATCCATGAAACCGCGACCGGGGCGCATTTTCCCGTAAAATTCGACTGCGCCCCAGACAATCACGGCCAGTATTAGGCTGGAAATGAGTATCATTAGAATACGCCGCCCATTCAAACCTTGACGGGCCTTGCGCGGATCTACTTCTTTCATAGTCAATCCGCCTAGCCCCAGCGCTGACGTTCGCGTTCAATTTCGTCCGCAGTGTAGGGCGCGCCCGACGCATTGAAGCTCTCCCATCCTTCTTCGATATAAGCATCGCGTCTTTGGCCGATATTGACCCGCGCCCAATCATCAAGAATAGCTTCGACCTTCTCTCGCTCCGTCTCATCGCAACGAACGGCAACCAGAGTACTGCCACGGCGAATGGCTTCGCTATAGGCCTGCGCCTCTTCTTCGGGCACGCCGGTTTCCACGAGAGCGCCCACAATACCGCCTGCGACGCCGCCGGCAGTCGCTCCGCCGACCAGTCCGACCAGTGTGGCGGTGAGCCAACCGCCCGCCACGACCGGACCGACACCCGGTATGGATAGCAGGCCCAGCCCGGTCAACAGCCCGGCACCACCGCCTGCTACTGCACCAAGACCGGCGCCGGTTTCAGCACCTGTGACTGCGCTCTCTTCGTCCTTCAGGGCCTCGCCTGCATATCGACCATCTGTGTTATTCGAAATCAGGCTGATATTTTCAGCCGGAATCCCGGCTTCTTCGAGCGCTCTAACGGCATCGACGGCTTCGTCGTGATTGTCGAATAGACCCGTGATATAAGCCATTTTATCTCCTTTATGGTGTTGCGACTACAACCGGTCACTGCGTGGTGATGTTTCCCTGAAAGTCGAGAAGAACTTTGACAGGCTGACCGTCACGCGCGGCTTCGGCGCGCCAGATGCCATCTTCGCCGAGTTGAAGATTCATAATGTTGCTGAACCCCTCTTCGGTCAGGCGTTCCTTTGCCTGATCCTCGGTAAAACTGTTCTGCCCGTGCACCGGTGCCTTCGGATTTTTCTCTCCGGGCGTGGTAACTGCGGGAGTCTGAGGTTCTTCAGTAGGTGTAGTTTGGGCAAACGCCGCTGGTGCGAGCAGCAAGAAGGCTGCGCCTGCGAGATTTCGAATAGACCGTTTCATCGTTGGCTCCCTTGTTTCTGAGGGACTGTCCCAACCAATGAACCCTTACATTGTTCCGTTAGCGTGCTCCGAGAACCATTTCTCTGATCCAACGGGTCAAAAGCTGATTGTAGACCTTTTGATGATGGTCTCCGGTAAGTGCGTGATCCGCGCCACCTATCATCCGAACGGTCAACGATTGAGAATTGATGAAGGCAGTTTGATAACTTGCGACCGTGGGATGTGGGACGATGATGTCGTGTTCGGACTCGACCAGCAGTACATCGCCAAGAAATTCTCGGGCCTGTCGAAGTGCGCGGTTATCATCAAACTTTACGAGTGTCGAACGATAGGATTGCAGGTCACTGCGGTCGAGCCGTGCTTTAGGGACTTGCCAAAGCTGGTCACGATAAAGTGCCGGGGCTCTTAATGCCAGCCAACGGACGGGCCGAAATTCGGTCAGCAATGTCGCGAGATACCCTCCATAGCTGCTTCCTATGACCACAATCGAACCGTCTTCGACCATTTTGAGGCTGGCCAGCCGGTCATATGCAGCAATAGCATCGTCAAGATTTTCACCGCGCGTTACGGTTTTGTTGCTGGACAGCAATTCCCCATGGCCGCGCATGTCGAAGGTAAGACAAACACAACCGAGCGAGGATATCGCATTTGCTCTTTCGATATCGCGTTCCCGGCTACCGGCCCAACCGTGCAGAAATAGAACGCCCGGAATGGTGGTATCCGGAGAAATGACAGTCGCGGCCAGTTCGTGCTGGTCGACGCTGACGGCGGTGGCGTTACGGATCATGATAGATTTTCTCTATTCGCGCATATTTGTGGAGAGGTCGTCCGAAATCGTCGTCGCCGACGTAAACGACGAAATCGTCCTCGTTGAATGTAGATGGCTGACCATAGCTCTCGCGCAATACTGCCTGTACGGCGGTAACAGTTTCGTCCTGCGCCAGTTTTTCCAATGCCAGAACTTCGGCAGGGGAGGCACCTCCCACACGCCATGATTGTTCCAATACGCCGCAGCGGACGCCATTTTCCGTTATCGGCCCGACAAGAACGTCGTAGTTTCTGCGCGACGCAACGAGACCGAGATGTTGCAGAGCTGCTTCATCGTAACGTCTGGCATTCTCTACGATCCTACGTGCAACGGGCGATTGGACTTGGTGAAGCAGAGCGTCCCAGCCGCCGCTCACCACACGCAAACGGCTACCCGCATAAACTTTACTCCCGTCCTCGTCGTGCGAAGTATATTGACGGCCTAGATAGCTTCCGATGTGATCTTCGATCTGGACCTGTCCGACGGAATAGGTGGTAGAGTTTTCAACGTCCTCTTCGACGACGAGCCCGTTCGCAATTTCGCGATCAGACACGGTTTCCAGAAATCGGTCGAGGGCGCGAACGGTTTCGATGACGGTCTGGTCTTTGCCGCCGGACGCATAGGGATTTTTGAATCGAACCTTGTGCTTTTTAGCAGGGCACCAGCGGCATCCAGTGCATGGCCATGTGAAAAGACCGAAAAGCCGGGTAGAACACAATCCTGTAAACAAGCTGCAAAGGGTCCTGCCCAACCTTCCGGCAAATTGTCATCGTCGTGCCAGTGTGGATGGGTAACGAGTTTCGTTGCCATAAAACCGTGGTGAACGATGCCGCCGTAGAAGTTCTCAACGCTCATTTCGGGGTGCCCGTCCCGGCGGACCAGAGCAAAAGTCGGTACGAAAAACGTTTCGTTGTTCTCGTCAAAGCTTTGCAGGGTGGGCCGCAATTGCCTGCCGGTCAGCGAACATAAGCGGGCAGCCAACGCTTCCACGCTGGCTACATTGTGAGGACTGTCGGAAGACTGGCAAACGACACGAATTTTTCCCGTAGGATCACCCCGGAATAGGGCACTTTCCATGTCATCACCTCGCTAGCGGTCTTGAAAAGTCTGCGCTCAGGCGGCTTCCGCACGGGGATTGGCAGAGGACTCCGCGAGTTTCGTCAGGTCCTTATCGGTCTGACCCTCTTCTTGAAGGGTCTGGTCGAGGAGTTTCGCCACATCCTTGTGGCCCGGGGTTTCGGCCCAACGCTTCAATGTGCCGTAACGCGTGATTTCGTAATGTTCGACCGCCCGGGCCGCAGATATCAAACCGGCATCAAGGGCGGGACTATTCGAAAACTCTTCGATGATCTCTTCCCCTTCAGCGATAATACCTTCAATGGCATCACAGGTCTTGCCTTGCGCACGCTTGCCGAGAATCTCGAAGCATTGCTGCAAACGTTCGACATGTCCTTCGGTTTGTTCCCGGTGCTTTTCGAACGCGTTCTTGAGCTTTTCATCAGTGGCCGCTCGGGACATTTTGGGAAGCGTTTTCAAGATCTTACGCTCCGCATAATAAATGTCCTTGAGCGTGTCGTAGAATAGGTCATCGAGATTGCGTTGCTTGGTGCTGGCCATTTCCGGCTCCTCCTTGTGGTTATGAACTGTTCTTGTCGTGCGGTTGAAAATTGCGACGACGGCGCACCTAACCCGCTAGGAATAATTTTGTTTCGCGCGATCGAAAAAACAGGCGAGCAGTCGCGATCAGGGTTGCGTCGGGGAGCTGGCCGGTTGTGAGGGACTTTCTGGGGATACGTCCCCTTTGTCCGATGTTGACGAACAGGGCTCCAGCCTTGGTAATGCGACGGCGTACGTGACGACGGCAATCGATTTCAGGACGATCATCGTTACTTCCTCTTCATTCTGTCAGGACTTCGATTTATGTTCCGGCTTACCCTTCTGTCTGGTGGAGGCCATTTTTTCGAGCTCTTTCTCGCTCATTGACTTGGCCATTTCCCTGGACGCTCCACGGAGTTCACTTTTTGATTTGTCTCCGCGTTTTGCAGCCAAGGCCGCGCCGGCTGCCTGTTGTTGTGCTTTGGATTTCGCAGGCATCTTCTGCTCCTGTAAGGGGGCGATCAGTCTCGATCGCTGCGTTCGCGTCTCATTTCACGCGGACCGGGATTGGCAAGGTCATTCGGGCGCGCGCTATTGGGGTAGTCAAAATCGAAGTCCTTTTGCCGATCCTCCGCTTGAGGCCGACGTGGATTGCCGGGTGCGTTGGACTGTTCGTGCGTCGGGCGTGCCTGATGATCCCGTGTTTCGTGCTGGGATGGTTCGCCCGCTCCGACGCGATCCTTGTTGAAGAAGAGTAACTGGATGTTTGAGGGTGCAGTGTTGAACATTGTGCTTTCTCCGTTCCGACGACCCGGTGGTTAACTGCGCTCCGAACAAGCTTGCAGGCACATTGTTCCACCAAGAGTGACGAAACTCTGGGGCACTGGACCTTGGATCACGGCTGCAGACAAGTGAAAGGGAACATGAGCTGCCCTCGGCGGTTATCGAAACTTGCAACACAGGAGTTTTGATATGGTCCGGCAAAAGAAATGGTCAGCCGACGTGACCGAACACAGCGACGCGCTAGATCTCGAACCGCATGTGTTCGAGCAGGATGATCCGAAGGAAATCGCAGCTTCCTTGAAACGCTCGGCTGACAAGAGCCACAAACGCAAGGTGGAACCGTTTCGCTCGGCCATGTCCATGCTGACCTTCTACGTCAATCGCGCTGGCAAGAACTTGCCGGAAAATCGCAAGCAAGTGCTGGAAACCGCCAAAGAAGAGTTGCGCAAGGCTTACGGCAAACCAGATCAGGCTTAACCTGCTTTGGACAACGGAGAGACCAATGAAAATCTATATCGCTGAATGGTGGACGATCACTCTATCTGCGGCTTCGGGGACACCGTCCGACCCGCCGGAAATTCCTGAAAATGAACCTGAAGGCATTCCGGTTGAGCCGCCGGAGACCATTCCGCAACCAGATAAGGGGCCGTTCAGCCCCGACGAACCCGAACAGATACCGCCCCTTCCTATGCCTGAACATCCATCGCCCGGCCCGGTCAATCCGGGCCAGCCGACAATGCGTTGCGCGCCAACCTCCTCGTTAGTCTGAACCGGGATAAGGAGCGGTCTTCAACAATCGTGCCAGATGTGCGCAATTGGCAGCCAACATTTTCGTAGCGGAAACGACGGTTTCGGGTACTTCTCCCAGATCGACGAAATTGGTTGATTGCATCGCCTCGCCCACCCAATAGGTTACGCCGTTGGCGGGGAGGGTGAAGCCCACATCGTTCAACGCCTGATAGAGCTGCGATGACACGAAATGTGCCCCGTCCTCGTTCCCAACCACTGCCGCGACGGCGACATGCCCGTAAGACGGCATTCGGTTGGCATCATCGGTCTCTGAAAGAAATGCATCCATACGTTCCAGCACGCGCTTGCAGATGCTTGATGGTTGACCGAGCCAGATCGGCGTGCCGAAAATAAGAATATCCGCATCGAGGATTTTGGTTCTGAGTGCCGACCACTCGTCGTCTTCGCCTTCGCGCGATGTAACGCCGGGTTCGATGTTGAATTCACTCAGCCGCACATGCTCCGTTTGCACGCCATAAGGAACAAGATGTGTATCGAGATAATGTAGCATCCTGTCGGTCGAAGATGGATTCTGGTCTGCACTTCGCTTCAAGGTGGCATTGAGCGCGATAGCTTTGAGGGGAGGAAGGGAAGACACTGTCATTTTCCACCTCCCTTTCTCCCGGTGTGCTTGGGTTCACTCAACGCATCAGCAAGGTTTTTGCGGTCAGGATCGGCAAGATTGTGCCCCGCGGCATCGCGTTTCTTTGCGGGATCGTCGTCAGCGGGTTCGTAACCACGAGGCCGGTTTTCCGGCGGGCCTTCCCATTTCGGCTTCTGATCGGTGGTGCCGGTTTTCGGATCGTGTTTCATGGAAACCTCCGTTTATTGAGACGGCGGCCCAACCTTTCAAACCTCGGATTGTTTCATTGAGTGAAAAGGAGCACCGAATGATGGAGCGGGAAATGGCAAGGTTGAAGCAATGAAATTCTGCGGAACAATTGGTTTTCCTCATGGTTGGAGCTTAGAGGCCCATAATGATGAAAACAGTTCCACCGGATAAAAAGCTCTGGCGCTCGCGCAAGAGGCGCGATCCAACGGGGTGAAACCGGCGACAAGGTTCCCGGCTTTGATCCTGCGGTAGCGCCAATGGAAACAGATGCAGAGGCTGGCGGCAGCGCTCAACCGGCTGAAGATCACGGGACACGGCCGTTAGCGGCTCCGGTAAAACCCGATGACAGCAATGCTTCCAGTCATGCGTCCGGCCTGCGCGCATGGCCACCGAAAGAGAATGCGCGATCCGCAAGAAAAACTACGCAGATGCGTGAAGGTCCAGCCTACATGGTCTGGTGGTTCATCATTGCCGTGGTTGTCATCGGATATTTTATAGTCTCATGGATGTGGTCATGAACAAGCGATCAGAACGTGAACGAGGGGAGAGACAGGCTTCGCCGCGAGCGCTCCGATATTTTCCGCGCTTCGTATTAGTCATAGTGGCAGTTCTGCTCCTTCTCCTTCTCGGGTGGAGCCTGACCGGTGGTGGATCGGTAACGCAAAAGCAAGACATCCAGACACCTCCCGCCATAGGTTCCGCCGACCAGAAGACCAAGCCGCCGGTAGAAAATGACCGACCAGAGACCGGCACGGGCGGCGACCAGCCGGTGCAGGCGCCCGCTCACCAGAAATGAGGATCAATCATGAACGAGAAATCAACCACCCCGCTGACGGATGATGAAGACATCAAGTTCCCGGCCGAGAACTCGGATATTTCTCCGCTGCAAGCTAGCCAGTTGATCGAGCGGTTTGGAAGGGATCGGAAAAAATTGCTTGAAGAAGCGAAGAAATTTAAAGCGGAAGGGTAGAACCATGGCTCAGATCACACGTGACCACGACAAGATCCGCCGGTGGGCGGAAGACCGAAACGGGCGGCCCGCAATGGTGGAAACCGGCAGCGAAGGCGGCATATTGCGTATCGATTTCGCAGAAAAAGACCACAATCTGGAGGAAATCAATTGGGATGATTTCTTCACCATCTTTGACGATCGAAAGCTCGCTTTCCTCTACGAAGAAATGGGCGATAGCCGCTTTAACAAGTTTATAGACGCCGAGCAGAATTCGTGATTGCAACTAACCCGTGTCGATAGGCGAACTCTAGTTGGGCTGGGAATTCAGGAAGGGCCCTTCGAGCCGGGCAGAACGTTCACATTCGCTGCGACGGGCGCATCAGGGTGACGCTCCATATATCTCTTGTGGGCAAGTCCCGACGCCAATTCCGCAATGTAGTTCAAATCCCTCAGCCCGTTTTGGTAAAGCATAACGATTGCAGAAGAAAGGTCGGTCGCAGCATATTCCCTGTCGCTTTCTTCAAGAATGATCGCGGCGTTGGAAAAGCAGCTGCGCATAAAGTTCACTTCTTCTGGCTTATAAATGCGGCTTGCTTCGTTGAAGAGCGGCATCTCATTCTCCTTTCGCAAGCATCAACGATATGCTTCCTGACTGTTTAAGATTGCCCCATTTGATCACTTCATGTTTTGGGGCGCGCTTAGAAGTCACGGCAAGCGTCCACTGCCGTCTTCGGGGTGGCGTTCAAGATTCTGACGGTTGAGATGCTCGAGAACCCGCTTTGCCTCTTCTTCGTTCAATGCGATTTGCAGCTTGCCTTCGAACGTGATCGGATTGCCCTTGAAGGCGTCAATCACCGACCGGTGCCATCGCCATTTTGTGAAGTTTGTATCCGTTTTCGATCATGGTCTTCTCCCGTTCTTCGCGGCCCAAATCATATCAGTTCATGTCGGGCCAAGCCCTGTCTCCCACAAGCGGTACGAACATCACGCCGCCGAGATCTTCCTCGTCGAATTCCTCCGTAGATTTACGAGTGATGCACAGAAGGCGCTGGGCACCCGCCATACTGCCGACCGGTATGATGAGCCGCCCGCCCGGTTTGAGTTGCTCCTTGAGGGGTGAGGGATGTCCGGAGCGCCTGCTGCAACAATGATCGCATCGAAAGGAGCTTCTTCTGGCCAACCATTGCTGCCGTCGCCCGTACGCACATGGATATTATCGCAGCGAAGGTCTTCGAAGCGTTGTCGCGCGGCTTCGGCAAGGGAGGAATACCGTTCGACGGTGAATATCTGACCGGCTATCTGTGCCATGATCGCCGCGGCGTAGCCGGAGCCTGTTCCAATTTCGAGGACGCGTTCAGCCCCATCTAGCTGCGCCGATGCAATCATGAAGGCGGTCATATATGGTTGTGAGATCGTCTGGCAATTTTTGATTGGTAGAGGTGTGTCTTCATAGGCAAACTCGATAAAGCCTTCATCAATGAATTTCTCACGAGCCACCGTGCCCATCGCTTCCAGCACGCGCGTGTCGTGGATACCGTGATGGATAAGCTGCTCCACCATTTGGGCGCGAGCTTTCTCAAGATTTCTCATTGTCGCTCTTTCGGGTCGAAATGGACCCAATCCATTCTCTGTAGACATCAGCATGAAAGGCAGAGAAACAGGAAAAACGAAAGGCCCGTCCAAATGGTTCCAATGAACGGCTCAGAACCGGGCGTGGCATCAGTATTACGCTCATCAAATGTGATGTCGCATTTCAAGAGAAGTGCCGAACGCTGATTGCGAGCATCTCGACCGGCAATGAGATGGCTCGATCAACGCGTCAGTGACGACCGCTTCTGAGTTCTTGTTAGTTAAAACCCGATAATCTCGTATGAATGTTGCGATTGAATGCCGATCGTTAGAAGGACGGCCAAGGAAAATCAGCAGTGCTAAGGAGTCGACGTTTGCCTATGTAAGTACAAAAAGCCATCATGATTTTGAAGCTGCTAGCCTGTTGCTAAGCTAAACTCATTCTTGGAGCAAACGATTAGTTTGTGCAAATTATCTTAACAATTTCAAGGAGATCGAATGGTGGGCGTGACAGGGATTGAACCTGTGACCCCTACGATGTCAACGTAGTGCTCTCCCGCTGAGCTACACGCCCATTCGATGTGGCGCATACACCATATCACGTTGCGCCCGTCAATGCCCTTTTATGAAGTTTTTCGTCTTTTTGTTGATGATAAAACAAAGGGCCGCAAATCTGCGGGATCGCCTCATGCGGCGATCAACATTTTTCGATTTCGTTTACCAGATCACGCAGGTGGAATGGTTTGGAAAGTACCTTTGCGTCGCGCGGTGCGTCCGAATCGGGGTTGAGTGCAACAGCGGCGAAGCCGGTAATGAACATGATCTTCAGGTCCGGATCGATTTCTGTCGCGCGGCGCGCCAGTTCGATGCCGTCCATTTCCGGCATGACAATATCGGTCAGCAGAAGGGAGAAAGGTTCTTCCTGCAATCTTTCATAAGCGCTCGCTCCATTGTCGAAGTGCGTTACGTGATAGCCGGCTTTTTCCAACGCCTTGACGAGGAAACGGCGCATATCATTGTCATCTTCAGCTAGAAGGATTCTCTTCATTGTTCCGTCCGAATTCTGTGTCGTGTTCATCGCCCGAAAGCTGATCCTTACGACTCGATATCCACCGTAGAAAACGCTTCTTTGGTAAATATGAAATGAATACTCGCGTGAATGTTAATTGTTATGGCGCGTATTTGGCAACAAGCTGTTTAGTGTGACAGGATTGTCGCATATGCATGCCATGCGAAGGCCGGAAGATTCGGCTTCCAGCCATTTGCACGCATGGGCCGTCTGACGTAATTTATTGCAATACTGACGTGGATCGTCGTCGAATGGCCTGAATGATCAGGCCGAAAACGGGTGAAGAATGAGTTTGGAGCGCGATTTTAGTCTGATACCGCCCTTCGAGATCTGCGCTCCGGCGGAACAGCGTATTCCGTTCGTCTTTAATTCACCGCATAGCGGACGCTATTACCCGCATTCTTTCGTCGAAGCGTCGCGTCTCGACGCCTTGAGCATACGTCATTCGGAAGACTGCTATGTCGATGAGCTTTTGCTTCCGCCATGCGGCTCGGGGCGCCCTTACTCAAGGCCCATTTCCCGCGCGCTTTCCTCGATGTGAACCGTGAGGCCTACGAACTTGACCCGCGCATGTTTGCTGAGCCATTGCCGCCTTTCGTCAACAGCCAGTCGGCGCGCGTTGCCGGCGGGCTTGGTACGGTGCCGCGTCTGGTCGGTGAGGGGCAGTTGATCTATCCGGGGCGCATTCCGCTCGCCGAAGCATTTTACCGTATAGAAGACCTCTACAAGCCCTACCATCAGACGCTTGATACATTGCTTCAGTCCACCCGTCAGCGTTTTGGTTATGCGGTACTGATAGATTGTCATTCGATGCCCGGTGGTTCGCGGCCCGGTGAAGTTGGATCGCGTCCGGATTTTATCGTTGGTGATCGTTTCGGTCGGTCATGCAGCGAAAGGCTGACGCAGGCTGCCATCGATCTGCTACAGGATCTGGGCTATACTGTTGCGCACAACAAGCCCTATGCGGGCGGGTTTATCACGGAGCATTACGGGCGACCCGCCATGGCTTGCCACGCTCTCCAGATCGAGATCAATCGCAGTCTTTATGTGAATGAGCAGAGCCTGCACAAGCTTGCCGGTTTCGAAACGCTCTGTGCTGATCTGCATGGTTTTCTGAGCGACCTGACATCCTTACCGGACGATCTCTTTATTACGCCGCCTCTGGCAGCAGAATAATTCGTTCCGTCGAGCGCTTCTCGCAAATAAAAGAACCGCGCCCGAACGATACGAGCGCGGTCAAAGACTAGGGAGGAAATGCCCCGAAAGGCATCGACAGGAAAACCTGTCTGGGATTTAAGTTACGTCCGAATAGCGGTAACGTCAAGAAAATGCGCACATTTTTGGGCTTATTCTAGTGTGCTCGTTATGTAGGCAAAATTAGCATGGTTTGCATAAGTATGCGCCATGTCTTGGAAACAGGAGTTCGGGGTTGCTGATCGATAAGGCATTTTTTTTTCCGAAGTGGCTGCAGCTGCATCTGCTCAGACGCTTCCACGTTTTCGTCAGCTGACGGAAATAGACAACAAATATAGTGTCGGTTTCGATCCGGTGACCGAAGCGGACCGGGCGGCAGAGCGTGCGATTCGTGCGGTTATTGGCAGCGTTTTTCCCGACCATGGTATTCTTGGGGAAGAATACGGGCCGGAGAATATTGACCGCAGCCATGTCTGGGTCATCGATCCCATCGATGGAACCCGTGCTTTCATTTCCGGCCTGCCGGTTTGGGGCACGCTTTTGGGGCTGACAGTCGACGGCGATGCCAAAGCGGGAATGATGTCGCAACCCTTCACCGGCGAGTTGTTCTACAGCGACGGCAATGGCGCTTATCTCATGCGTAATGGCGGCGAAGACGCGCCTCGCCGTTTGTCGGTGCGCAAGAATGCAACCTTGGCCGATGCCACGATGTTCACGACGACGCCCGCTCTTTTCAAGGGTGAAAGCCGCAAGGGATTTGATCGGCTGGAAAGCGCTGTTCGGTTGTCCCGCTATGGAGTCGATTGCTATGCGTTCGCGATGCTGGCAAGCGGCTTTGCCGACATTGTAGTTGAAGCAGGTCTGCAGCCTTATGACATCGTCGCGCTTATTCCGCTGATTGAGCAGGCTGGCGGTGTGGTGACGCAACGCGATGGCGGCCCGGCGGAAAAAGGGCGGCGATGTTGTCGCCGCCGCTTCTCCTGAACTGCACAGGGCAGCGCTTGATCTGCTGAATAGCTAGCTAAATACCGGAGGCCATCGGTTCAATGGTCTCCGGCATGGTTTCGACCTCGGACGAGCCCGGAATGAAGGCATCGAAGGCGGCCCAGAGCTGCTCACGATAAAAGTCAGCTTCCTGAAGCATCTCATGACGTGCGCCGGTAATTGTCGTCAGCGAGACATTGCGCGTGCGGGCGACAAAACGCTCGATCACCGACGTGGAAACCACGCGGTCGGCGCCAGCGGCAATGATGAGAACCGGTACCGTTGATCCGCTGTAGAAATCCGGTTGATTTATGCGTCGCGAGGTCTCGAGGGCGCTCCAGAGCCACCGGGCGGTCGGACCGCCAAGTGCAAGATCCGGGTGAAGCCGTGGAATTTCCATATTACGCATGAAGCGTGCCGGATCGCTGGTCAGCGGATTGCCTGCAAAAGGACGCGAAGCCAGCCTGCGTCCGCCGGAGGCATAAACCCGGCTGAGGCCGAGCCATCGAAAAGCGGCGGCGATACGACGTACATTATCGTCGCTAAGTTTCTGTCCATCGAGCCCCATGAAGGGCGCGCACAGCACCATACGGCTGATGCGCGATGTCAGCCTGTCCATCGATGAAAGCGCCACAAGTGCACCGGCGGAATGGCCGAGAATGTAGAAGGGCGGACGACAGTCGGGCAAAGCGATCTGGTCAAGGATAAGGTCGAGATCGTCCGAATAATCGTCGAAACTGCGGACATAGCCGCGCTGGCGGTCCTTCAGCAACCGGTGCGAGCCGCCTTGCCCGCGCCAGTCGAAAGTTACGACCGTGAAGCCGCGTGCGCTCAGATCGGTCATGGTTTCGAAATATTTTTCGATGAATTCATTGCGCCCCTGAAGCAGGACCACCGTTCCTCGTATCGGCCTTGTTTCGGCTTTCAGAATGGCATAGCGCAGGGTCTTGCCGCTCTTCGCTTCGAGCAGTCCGGCCTTAATCCCGTGCGGAATCGGATTTGCGTCGGTTTCGAAAAGTAGTTCCGACATCCAATTGCGAACCTTTCTGTTTCAGATCGTGATATGGGGCTCCAGCATAATGGGGCAATTGATGATAAAAGTAACCGGAAGTTCGAGAACGAACTTCCGGCTCAAAGAACAACCGGTGCAAGGGACGTTACACCAGCTGGTCTATAGAGAAACTTGAAGAGGGTAGAGCTTAGTACCCGCCCGGGCGGCGCTCGCCGACAATGCGGCCCGAATAAGCATCGACCATGACGATGACGCGGCGACCGTTCGGCCTTGTGGCGCGCACGAAATAGGTGTCGCGGTTAAGGCGCATGTCACCGACATCATAGCCGCGGCGTTCCAGCGAGCGTGCGATACGGCGCGGTCCCATGATGTCGCGACGACCATAATCGTCGCCCCAGCGCGGGCGGCGATCCCGCCACCATCCCAATCAGGGCGTGGACCCGGATATGAACGCGGCGGACGATAGCCGTCATCATCGTAATATTGAATCTGAACGCGCAGGCCGCTATCGGCTCCAAGGGTGGGTGTCGCAATCCCTGTCGCGACGGTAGCAAGTGCGGCGAAAGCGAGAACAGCTTTTCTCATAACCGTGATCCTTTAGTGAACCCGCTTTGCAGCAGGCATAGTGGGACATTAGCCCCAAGCAGCTGAACGCTCGCCAAAGATGATGTTCATTTTGGGTTCATTGTGCGGCGAATCCCCAAAATGTAGGCCCCTATTGATCAGGAGTTATTACGCCGCGTGACAGCCCGTGTTTCGCAATCTTCGCGGGCAAGCGGCCTTGAAATGAAAAAAGAACCATTCCCAAATGAGTTTTGCGGTCGCCTTGAAGGGGTCGCCGGCATCAAGGAATTCGCCATAAGGGAGTTTCGCCGCCGTGTATGGTCCCGAATGCGCTCAGCGCTCTTCGGAACAGACCATGCTGAAACAAGCATCATGTCGCTCTAAAGGAGGGCTAATACATGCGTCACGTAGATTTTTCTCCGCTCTATCGTTCCACGGTCGGTTTCGATCGGCTCTTCTCCATGCTTGACACGCTCGCTTCGCCGGAAGGTAACCAGTCCTATCCGCCGTATAATATCGAGCGCACGGGTGAGAACACCTATCGCATCACCATGGCGGTCGCGGGCTTTTCCGAAAGTGAACTCGAAATCGAAGCGCATCGCAACCTGCTGACGATCAAGGGGTCAGAAGGCGGACGAAAATGCTTCCGATATCGGTGAAGTTCTCTATCGTGGTATCGCCTCACGTGCTTTCGAGCGCCGTTTCCAGCTTGCCGACTTCGTTGAAGTCGCCGGTGCGAGCCTCAAGAACGGTCTCCTGCACATTGATCTCAAGCGCGAGATTCCTGAACAGATGAAACCGCGCAAGATCGAAGTTGCCAAGGCTGGCTCCGACAGCGCTCAGCAGATCGAGGCAAAAACCGCGCATTAAGCTCGGTTGAGAATGAACAAGAGAGGCGGCGTTTCAAGCGCCGCCTTTTTCGTTCTCATAGTCATTAAAAGTGTCAGATGATCAACTCGGCGAACTGATCCACATCCTCTTCCGTATTGGCAAAACTCGTCACAAAGCGGGTGAAAATTTCGCCGTCGCTGATGCGGTTCACTTCTGAATGCGGCGGGTTCCAGTCGTAGAAGATTGCTCCGGCATTGCGCAGGCGATCATAGACCGACTGTTTCATGATGGCGAAGACTTCATTGGCCTCTGGCTTCCATGCAAGGCGCATCTGGCTCGACGCATTGATTTGGCCAGCGAGGCGCGCTGCAAGTGCGTTCGAATGTTTTGCCAGCTCAATCCAGAGATTGTCCTGCAGATAGGCATCAAACTGCGCTGCGACAAAGCGGGTCTTGGAAAAAAGCTGTGCTGCACGCTTGCGGATGAATGGTAGGTCCTTGGCGCGGGCCGGGTCCATGAATACCAATGCTTCGGCGCACCAGCAGCCATTTTTCGTTCCACCGAAGGAAACGATGTCCACGCCCTGTTTCCGGGTCATTTCGGCTGGCGTCATGTCCAGCGAAACAAGCGCATTGGCAAAGCGTGCGCCGTCCATATGCAGCGGCAGACCAGCATCGCGGCAGATATTGGAAATGGTGACGATATGTTCGGGCTGGTAGAGTGTGCCAACTTCGGTCGCTTGCGTGATACTGACGGCCATGGGCTGTCCGGCATGAACGAAAGCAGGGTTAAACCTCTTCAGTTCGCGCTTGAGAAGTTCGGGGTCGATACGACCGTGCGCGCCGTCAATCGGGTGGAGGCGCGCCCCACCGGTAAAATATTCAGGCGCGCCGCACTCGTCCTCGATCACATGTGCTTCACGGTGCACCAGCGAAACCCCGCCGGGCCGGTTGACGCTGGCGAGCGCCAAAGAGTTGGCGGCTGTTCCGGTTCCGACAAAGAACACGGCAACTTCGCGCTCGAACAATTCGTTGAAACGTTGTTCCACGCGCTTGTCGATTTCGCTCGCGCCATAGGCTGGCGCAAAACCCGCAGCATGCAACGAAAGGCTCTCGGCGATTTTCGGGTGGGCGCCTGCCCAATTGTCTGACGCAAAATGCACGTGTTCCTCCAGATGGGTTGCATGGGCTGTCGCACAGTCGATATTTCTATAACCTGTCTGACAGAAGCGGTTAAGGCCCGGTTTGCGCGAAAAATGTCATCAAACTGCCTATTTTTTTTTAGGCGCTTCAGGATTGAGCGAAAGCGCGCCAAACTGACGCAATGGCGGCTAAACGTAATTAAAATCCAGTAAAATCACGGCTTTTGATATTTTATTACGGAAGATGATGAGAAAAATTGCGTTTCCATCTTGTGAGGCAATTTGAATTCTGTCATACGTAATTAGGACAGCAATGCTGTCCAATTAAACGCTGATGCAAACGGAAGTGACGCAACGCTCTCCGAAAAGTTTCAGAAAGAGGCGCCGTACTGGCAGGCACATAGCCCGGCGGTAACAGGCGCCCCGACCGCGACGGGAGGAATTCTAGTGCGCCATTTTCCGGTGGGCTGAGTGTCGTCTGTCCAAGCCTGATGAGAATAAGGCGCTAAACATCGTTCCTCGCACCGGCTTTGCCGCACGCCCGGAACCTCGTCCAACGCCTTGTCGATAAGGCTTCCTTTATACGTAAAGCAACGGCGGGATGGTTGTCACACCATCTCGGTATATACTGATCGCGCACCTCATGATGAGGGCCAAACGGAGGGAATGACGATGACGCATTTGACGCCATCTGTATTGAATGTGGTTTCTCACAACGTACAGAACGGAACGGTCAAAGCTGCGACGACCGCTCCCAACCGAACGACGCGAAAAACGACGGCGGCGGGTTTGCCCGCAGCGCAAGGACTTTACGATCCGCGCAACGAGCGTGATGCGTGCGGCGTTGGCTTTATTGCGCATATGAAGGGCAAGAAGTCGCATCAGGTCGTGGAAAACGGCCTCAAGATGCTCGAGAACCTGACCCATCGCGGTGCGGTGGGCGCTGATCCGCTGATGGGCGATGGTGCTGGCATTCTCGTGCAGATTCCGGATCGCTTCTTCCGCGAGGAAATGGCGCGCCGGGGCATCGATCTGCCGCAGCCCGGCCATTATGGCGTCGGCTATCTGTTCATGCCGCGCGATGCGGAACTGCGCGCCCATATTGAAGAAATCATCAAGGAGGTCATCACTGCCGAAGGCCAGACCTTTATCGGCCTGCGCGAAGTGCCTGTCGACAATTCATCGCTTTCCAAGGCGCCGGATATTGCTGCAACCGAACCGTTTCACGTTCAGGTCTTCATCGGACGCAATCCGATGCTGGAGACGGACGACGATTTCGAACGCCGCCTGTTTGTTCTGCGCAAGGTCATTTCCAACCGTATCTATCAGGAAAACGACGGCGACGATAAGGGTTTCTATGTCGTGTCCATGTCGGCGCGCACGGTTGTCTACAAGGGCATGTTCCTAGCCTATCAGGTCGGTGCCTACTATCAGGATTTGAAGGACCCGCGTTTTGAAAGCGCGGTGGCGCTGGTGCATCAGCGCTTCTCCACCAACACTTTCCCGTCCCGGCGTCTGGCGCACCCATACCGTATGGTAGCGCATAACGGCGAAATCAACACGCTGCGCGGTAATGTCAACTGGATGGCTGCGCGTCAGGCTTCGGTCGACTCGGAACTGTTCGGCAATGACATTTCCAAGCTCTGGCCGATTTCCTACGAAGGCCAGTCGGACACGGCCTGCTTCGACAATGCGCTCGAATTCCTGCATCAGGGTGGCTACAGCCTTGCTCATGCGATGATGATGCTGATCCCGGAAGCATGGTCTGGCAACAAGCTGATGTCGGATGAACGCCGTGCGTTCTACGAATACCATGCGGCGCTCATGGAGCCGTGGGATGGCCCTGCGGCTGTCGCTTTCACGGACGGTCGTCAGATTGGCGCGACCCTCGACCGTAACGGCCTGCGTCCGGCGCGCTATATCGTGACGGACGACGATTTTGTCATTCTGGCTTCGGAAGCCGGTGTTCTGCCGGTCGAGGAAAAGAAGGTCGTCAAGAAATGGCGCCTTCAGCCGGGCCGCATGCTGCTGATCGATATGGAAGAAGGTCGCATCGTTTCGGACGAGGAAATCAAGTCCCAGATTGCGCAGAAGCATCCCTACAAGCAGTGGCTCGCCAACACGCAGCTCATTCTGGAAGACCTCAACCCGGTTGAACCACGTGCGCTGCGCAAGGATGTGAGTCTTCTCGACCGCCAGCAGAGCTTCGGCTACACGCAGGAAGACACCAAACTGTTGATGTCACCCATGGCCACGACGGGTCAGGAAGCCATCGGTTCGATGGGTACGGATACGCCGATTTCGGCCATGTCCGACAAATCGAAGATGCTGTTCACCTATTTCAAGCAGAACTTCGCGCAGGTCACCAACCCGCCGATTGATCCGATCCGCGAAGAACTGGTGATGAGCCTTGTCTCTTTCATCGGCCCGCGTCCGAATATTTTCGACCTTGTCGGCACGTCACGCCGAAAGCGTCTGGAAGTGCGCCAGCCGATCCTGACCAATGGCGATCTGGAAAAGATCCGCTCCATCGGTCACACCGAAGACCGCTTCGACACCAAGACGCTCGACATCACCTACAATACAGGTGAAGGCGCGGCCGGTATGCACGGCGCAATCGAGCGCCTTTGTGACCGTGCCGAAGCGGCCGTTCACGGCGGCTATAACATAGTCATCCTGTCGGATCGTCAGGTTGGCCCGGATCGCATTCCGATCCCGGCCCTTCTGGCGACGGCAGCCGTGCACCATCACCTGATCCGCAAGGGTCTGCGCACTTCGGTTGGCCTCGTTGTGGAATCGGGCGAGCCGCGCGAAATACATCATTTCTGCTGCCTCGCCGGCTACGGCGCCGAGGCGATCAATCCTTACCTTGCCTTCGACACGCTGCTCGACATGCATCGCCGTCGCGAGTTCCCGCCGGAAGTGGACGAGAATGAAGTCGTCAAGCGCTATATTAAGTCCATCGGCAAGGGTATCCTCAAGGTCATGTCCAAGATGGGCATCTCGACCTACCAGTCCTATTGCGGTGCGCAGATTTTCGATGCCGTTGGCCTGCAGACGGGCTTTGTCGACAAATTCTTCTTCGGCACGGCAACAAGCATTGAAGGCGTTGGTCTCGATGAGATCGCAGAAGAAACCGTGCGTCGCCACACCGATGCTTTCGGCAATGATCCGGTTCTGCTTACCTCGCTGGAAGTGGGCGGCGAATATGCCTACCGCATGCGCGGCGAGGCTCACCTGTGGTCGCCGGATGCGGTTGCCAGACTGCAGCATGCAGTGCGCACCTCCAACCCTGAAACCTTCACTGAATATACGCGCATGCTCGATTCCAAGTCGGCGCAGGCGAAGACCATTCGCGGCCTGTTCAATATTCGTTTCGCTGAAGAGCGCGGTCTGAAACCGGTTTCCATCGATGACGTTGAACCGGCGACGGAAATCGTCAAGCGTTTCTCGACGGGTGCGATGTCGTTCGGCTCGATTTCCAGAGAAGCTCACACAACGCTGGCTCGCGCGATGAACGCCATTGGCGGCAAGTCGAACACCGGCGAGGGTGGTGAGGAGCCGGATCGCTTCTATCCGCTGCCGGACGGCACGCCAAACCCGGAACGCTCTGCCATCAAGCAGGTAGCTTCGGGCCGTTTCGGCGTGACGACGGAATATCTGGTCAACTCCGATCTGATCCAGATCAAGGTTGCGCAGGGTGCAAAGCCCGGCGAAGGCGGCCAGTTGCCGGGTCACAAGGTCGATGCGACTATCGCCAAGACCCGTCACTCGACGCCGGGTGTCGGCCTCATTTCGCCGCCGCCGCACCATGATATCTACTCGATCGAAGATCTTGCACAGCTGATCTACGACCTGAAGAACGTCAATCCGGCTGCCGATATTTCGGTCAAGCTGGTGTCGGAAGTGGGTGTTGGCACGGTTGCTGCCGGTGTTGCCAAGGCACGTGCCGACCACATCACTGTGTCAGGTTATGATGGCGGTACAGGCGCTTCGCCGCTTACCTCACTCAAGCATGCCGGAAGCCCATGGGAAATCGGCCTTGCCGAAACCCACCAGACGCTGGTGCTGAATGGGCTTCGCTCCCGCGTGGCGTTGCAAGTTGATGGCGGCTTGCGTACCGGTCGCGACGTCATCATTGGCGCGCTGCTCGGTGCGGATGAGTTCGGCTTCTCCACGGCTCCGTTGATTGCCGCTGGTTGCATCATGATGCGCAAGTGCCATCTGAATACCTGCCCGGTGGGCGTGGCAACACAGGACCCGGTTCTGCGCAAGCGCTTCAAGGGGACGCCGGAACACGTCATCAACTTCTTCTTCTATCTGGCGGAAGAGGTACGTGCTTTGCTGGCAGAGATGGGCTTAACCAAGCTGGAACAGATTATCGGCGAGACCGAATTTCTGGAAAAGCAAGCCATGATCGACCATTGGAAAGCAAAGGGTCTCGATTTCAGCCGCATCTTCTACAAGCCTGAGGCGGAGAAGCACGAAATCTACTGGACCGAGCGCCAGCATCATCCGATCGAGGACGTTCTCGATCGCAAGCTGATTGCCGAGGCTATGCCCGCGCTGGAAGACCGCCAGCCGGTCAAGATCGACATCGACATCAGGAATGTCGATCGTTCTGCCGGTGCCATGCTTTCCGGTGAAGTTGCCAAGCGCTTCCGTCATAAGGGTCTGCCGGAAGACACCATTGCTGTTACCTTGCGCGGTACGGCTGGCCAGTCTTTCGGTGCGTTCCCCGGCGCGCGGCGTCTCGTTCGAACTGATCGGCGATGGCAACGACTATGTCGGCAAGGGCCTTTCGGGCGGTCGCATCGTCATCCGCCCGCCGGAAGATACGCGTATCGTTGCCGAGGACTCCATTATCGTTGGCAATACAGTGCTCTACGGTGCGCTTGAAGGCGAGTGCTACTTCCGCGGTGTTGCTGGCGAGCGTTTCGCCGTCCGCAACTCCGGCGCGGTCACGGTTGTCGAAGGTGTGGGGACCACGGCTGCGAATACATGACCGGCGGTGTCGTCGTGGTTATCGGTCAGACGGGGCGCAACTTTGCGGCAGGTATGTCGGGCGGCGTCGCCTATGTGCTTGACGAAGAAGGCGATTTCGCCCAGCGCTGCAACATGGCGATGGTCGAACTGGAACCGGTTCCGGAAGAGGACGATATCCTCGAAAAGCTGCATCACCATGGCGGCGACCTCATGCATAAGGGCCGTGTGGACGTTTCGGCCAACATGACCCATCATGATGAGGAACGTCTGGTGCAACTGATCGCCAATCATCTGCACTACACCGGCTCGACGCGGGCGAAGGACATTCTCGACAATTGGGAGAGCTATCGCCCGAAATTCGTGAAGGTCATGCCGGTTGAATACCGCCGCGCTTTGGAAGAGATGGAGCGTATGCAGATCGGTGTCGCGGCTGAATAGGACATCATCCTGAAATGTGGAACCCGGCCTTTGGGTCGGGTGCCCTTCGCCACGTGAGAGATAACAACGCCCTTGCATGCCAGCGCATTGGAAGATGATGCGGCAGACAGGGCAACTTCCGGCAAAGCCGACCATGCGCTGGTCGCCGGCCGAGGGGAGTAAGAGAATGGGTAAGGTAACTGGGTTTCTTGAAATCGACCGGCAGGTAGCGAAGTACCAGCCAGCGTCGGATCGTATCCGTCACTTCCGCGAGTTCACTATTCCGATGACGGACGGCGAAGTGCAGAAGCAGGCGGCACGTTGTATGGATTGCGGCATTCCGTTCTGCCACGGCCCAACGGGCTGCCCTGTCCACAATCAGATCCCTGACTGGAACGATCTCGTCTATAACGACAACTGGGATCAGGCGATCCGCAACCTGCACCTGACCAACAACTTCCCGGAATTCACGGGTCGCGTCTGCCCGGCGCCTTGCGAGGAAGCCTGCACGCTGAACCTCGAAGACACGCCGGTTGCGATCAAGACGGTCGAGCAGGCATTGGGCGACAAGGCGTATGAGCTTGGCCATATCGTGCCGCAGCCAGCCGCCAACAAGACAGGCAAGTCAGTCGCCATCATCGGGTCTGGCCCGGCTGGCCTTGCGGCTGCACAACAGCTGGCTCGTGCCGGTCATATGGTCGATGTTTACGAGCGCGAAAGCCGCCCCGGCGGTTTGCTGCGTTATGGCATTCCCGACTTCAAGATGGAAAAGCACCTCATCGACCGCCGCGTCGCCCAGATGGAAGGCGAAGGCGTTCGTTTCCTGTGCGGGGTGAATATTGGCGTCGACAAGCCGCTGCGCGGCCTCCTCGATACCTATGATGCTGTGCTTTATTCGGGTGGATCGGAAATGCCGCGTCCGGCTGGCATCCCGGGTGCAGATTTTGAAGGCGTGCACGATGCCATGCCTTATCTGGTGCAGCAGAACCGTCGCGTCGGTCGCGAGAATATCGAATCCGTTGCCCGGACTTCGGCCCGATTCTGGCAGGCGGCAAGCATGTCGTGGTGGTCGGCGGTGGCGATACCGCGTCGGACTGCGTGGGCACGGCGTTCCGTCAGGGTGCGGTCAATGTCACCCAGCTCGATATTCGTCCGCAGCCGCCGGAAAAGGAAGACAAGCTCAGCGTCTGGCCTTATTGGGCGACCAAGATGCGCACCTCTTCCAGCCGGGCGGAAGGCGCTTCCCGCGAGTTTCAGGTCGCAACGCTGGAGTTCATTGGCGAAGATGGCCGTCTCACTCATGTGAAGTGCTGCCGTCGATGAAAAGCGCAAGCCGATTGCTGGAACGGAGTTCTTCATCAAGGCTGATCTCGCCTTTATCGCAATTGGTTTTGCCGGACCGGCAGAAGACAGCGTGGTCAAGGAACTGGGCGAAAAGCTCGACATCGTTACCGACCGTCGCGGCTCCAAGTCGGTCAAGGCCAATGAGCGTGACTACCGCACCAATGTCGACAAGCTCTATGCCGCCGGCGATGTGCGCCGTGGCCAGTCTCTCGTCGTTTGGGCGATCCGCGAGGGCCGCCGGGCAGCGCATGCAATCGATGCGGATTTGATGGGGAGTTCGGTTCTGCCGCGCTAAGAGAGGCATATAGAAATGAAAAGCCCGCCAGATTGGCGGGCTTTTTGTTTTAGCCTTGGCTGCGTCGTGACTTCATCACCAGATAGGCGATGGCGAGAAGCACGAACCAGAACGGTGTGACTTTCAGCGCGGCTGCAGTGTCCGGCTCTTGCGCCAGCGCCCAGAGAATGAAGGCGAAGAAAGCGAAGACCATCACGACGGCTGGGCGTCCGCCGGGCATCTTGAAAGTAGACTTTTCATGGAGGTCCGGGCGCTTGCGACGATATTGCAGATATGAAGCCAGAATGACCGACCAGATGAAGATGAAGAGCAGCGCCGAAATCGTCGTGACGATGGTGAAGGCTTCGATGATGCTCTGGCCGGCATAAAGTAGGACCACGCCCGCGAGCAGGAAAACACACGAGAAGAACAGCGAGTTCACCGGTACTTGCCGCTGATTGAGTTTGGCGAGCGCTTTTGGCGCGAGCTTTGAAGTGGCAAGGCCGTAGATCATACGCGAGGTCGAGTAGATGCCGGAATTTGCACTCGACGTTGCCGAAGTCAACACTACAAAATTCACGACATGAGCGGCGATGCCGAGACCGGCCAGCGAGAACATGGCGACGAATGGGCTCGAATTCGGATCGACCTGATCCCGGGAATGACGGTGATGATGACGAACAGTGCGCCGAGATAAAACAGCACCACACGGATCGGAATGGAGTTGATCGCCTTGGGCAGATTGCGCTCCGGGTCCTTGGTTTCCGCAGCGGCGGTCCCGACCAGTTCGATACCGACGAAGGCGAAAACCGCGATCTGGAAACCGGCAACGAAGCCAAGGAAACCATTGGGGAAGAACCCGCCATGGTTCCACAGATGGGCGACCGATGCCCGGCTGCCATTGGGCAGGGTAAAACCAGTTGAAAGCATGTACACGCCGGCAATGATCAGCCCGACAATGGCGACGATCTTGATGAGGGCGAACCAGAATTCGATTTCACCGAAATTGCGCACGGTCGGCAGATTGAGCGCCAGAAGCGTGAAGATCAGGCCGAGTGCCGGTATCCATAGAGCCAGTTCCGGGAACCAGAACGAGACATAGCCAGAAACGGCAACCACGTCGGCCACACCGGTCACAATCCAGCAAAGCCAATAGGTCCAGCCAGTGAAGAACTGCGCCCACGGCCCGAGATAATCGCCTGCGAAATCCGCAAAGGAACGATATTCGAGATTGGACAGCAGGATTTCGCCCAATGCGCGCATGACGAAGAACAACATGAAGCCGATCACGGCATATACGAGCAGGATCGAAGGGCCTGCCAGCGAAATGGTCTTGCCTGAACCCATGAAAAGGCCGGTGCCGATGGCGCCGCCAATGGCGATCAGTTGAAGGTGTCGGTTAGACAGATTGCGTGCAAGATGGGGTTCCTCCTCCCGATGTGGATCGACAGAAGGCTTTGATGCAATATTCATTCAAATGCCTCTTGTTTCTGGCGGACGCTGAGAATTACTCCTGCTCGCGCGAGGAAAAGCACCCTTCCTGTACAGCCTTTTTCAGGCAGACAGCGCCTTCTGATAGACGATGCGAACGCTCCTGTGAACAGCGCAGAATGTAGCAATTAGAATCATATTGGGTAGAGAAAGGTGCTGGCTATCAATCAGCTGATAGCTCAATCCTATTGAGGAAGGGCAATAATTTAGGGATTTGTGCTCTTCTGCGGCCGGGAAAAGTCGTCGGCTCGTCCAGTGTCGGTTTGCTATCAGTCCGGGCTGGCCGTGTGGCTTTGCGGACGCGCTGCGATGTTGCCACCAAGCAAAACGCCGCTTTCATCCTTGTCAACGTCGCGAATACTGACTGGAGCCACGCGATCAACTGGCTTGACGGGTCATGAGTGCCTGCCGCAGGCAGGGGTTGGTCCTCTTCCTTTGCACCGCCGAGATAGGCTCGGAGCGGCTTTTCTGCGTAGAAGGCGAGTTTACGCTTACCTGCCGAAGTTATGTTGATGCCGTCATTGCCGCGCAGACGAGCGGTCTGACCGACCGTTAATGTCGAAACCCGTCTGGGTGAAATTCCCGTCCTCATCGACAAAACCATCCCAGACATCGGCAAATTTGCCGCCTGCTTTCTCGGTGGTGGTGCGATAGATTTCATTGAGCGCCAACATGTCTTGTGACATGCCTTTCGGACGGAAAGGTGGTTGTCCGATCCACACCAGCGGAAAATGCTTGTCGTTGATCACCTTGATGAAGGCGGCGACGCGCTTTTGATATTCTTCATTCCATTCCGGGGATCTGGCCGGCAGACTCACGCCTTTCTCGGTGATTGCCTGTCTGTCGTTGGAGCCGATCATTACGACGACAGCTGCCGGCTTCTCTTCGTCCAGTATCTTGCCGATATTGTCGGGCCAGTCAAAATGATCGTTACGCACAAAGCCGGAAGAGCCATTTATCCGGGTTACAACCCGAGATCGGGGTCCGACGCGAAAGCAACATCAAGGCCTTCGGCCAGACCGTTGCCGATGAAGTCACCGACAACAAGAACCTTTTGGCATCTGGTTTTTCGACGAACTCGACTGCCGGGGTCGCCGCCGGTGGTGGCGTCGGTCGTGAAGCGGGAGAGGCGGTCTTGGGCCGCTTCGCCTTTGGCCGGGCGCGTTGTGGAGCGTGCTGTTGATATTGGCGCTGTGGCTGTGCTTGCCGCGAGCCGAACAGGAGATCGAAAAGTGTGCGTGGACGTTCCTGTGCAGAAGCTGTGGCAATGCCTGATAATAGAAACGCTGCTACCGCCAGCATGACGCAAGCAGCATTCACCAGTGGTCTCCCCGTCCGATTTTCGCGCATCAGTCTTGCCTTCATGGCCTTTATATTAGCTTGGCTGCTTGGAAAAACAAAATGGGACGCACTTAATCAGAAGTGCGCCCCATTCGATAATTTAACCCGCCAGTCTAGCGGCGGCGCAGGACCGAGAGAACTTCCTTGCTCGGATGACCGTCCGGCTGAAGTCCGTTGCGCTGCTGAAAAGCTTCGATGGCCGCTCGCGAAGTGGAGCCGATCTTTCCATCGATATTGCCATCATAATAGCCAAGTGCTTTTAGATGCGTTTGCAATTCCTGCCTCTCGTCCATGGTAATCGGCGTGAATGGGCGATTCCAGTCCTGACGAAGCCCCTGATAACCGCCGATGCGGTCAGCAAGCAGGCCGACAGCAAGTGCGTATTTGTCGGCGTTGTTATAGCGCTTCAAGACGAAAAAGTTCTTCGTCATGAGGAAGGCAGGTCCCTGCCGGCCATCCGGCACTTTCAGGGTTGCCTTTTCGCTAGGATCGGGGAAGGCGCGTCCGTTGGCGCGAACGAGACCAATTTTCTGCCATTCGGAAATCGAGAGTGAGCCGGAAGGGAATTTGCGTCCTTTTGGCAGGGCTACTTCATAGCCCCAGCTACGGCCCGGCTGCCAGCCATTGCGATGCAGGAGGTTGGCTGCAGTGCCCAGCGCGTCGGGAACCGAGTTCCAGATGTCACGCTTGCCATTGCCGTCCATATCGACGGCATAAGCCTGATAGCTCGTTGGGATGAACTGTGTGTGGCCAAGCGCACCGGCCCATGAGCCGGAAAGATGGCCGCGGTCGATGTCGCCAGTCTGGAGAATCTTCATTGCGGCAATCAGTTGTGTGCGGCCATATTTGGCGCGACGCTGGTCTGCATAGGCAAGAGTCGCCAGTGAGCGCACAGCATCGCGCATGACGTCATCGCGCTTGAGAATTTCGCCGTAATTGCTTTCCATCGACCAGATGGCGAGCAGGATATTGCGATCTACCGAGAACCGCTGTTCGATGCGCTGGAGCCACGGCCCCATTTGCGCGCCATGTTCTGGCCGACCGAGACGGAATGTTCGTTCACGCGGTTATCGACGTAGTTCCAGACTGGTTCGGTGAACTCGGGCTGATAGCGTGCCTTCTGCAGGACGACCGGGTCCGGCGCATCCACGCCGCGAAACGCGCGGTCGAAAGTGGAAGGTGAAACACCCGACTTTATGGCGACAGGACGGAAGTTGGCGACCCATTGGCGAAATTTCGCATCAGCCAGTGCGGAACCGGTTGTCAGCGTTGAGGCGAGCACAGCTATCGCAACCGTTGCAGCTGCTTTCAGCTTCATCGTCTGGCCCACCGTGAATGGAAATCGCAGCATTCTGTGTTTCCCTTATGCAATAAAATTTAGCCGATACCGGCGCGTTTCCCTTCGATCTGGATTCTGCCCGCTCCGGATTGCATTAATCAATTAATACCATCCTGTGTTGAATTTGAGCCAGCAGAAAATTCCGGATCGAACCGTTGAATGTTCAAATTAGAACCTGTCGGTTAGCAATTGGTTTACCATCGCGGGTCTGCAATAAAATTTGCCTGAAGTTTCGAAAAATTTTTGAATCAAGCAACATTAAGGCCGGGTCATTGAATGTGATGGGATGGGTCACGCAATTTCGTCGTTCTTTAATGAAAAGGCCTTATTTGAAATTCAGTCGTTTCAATGCTTTGATAGTAAATCTGAAATAGTGAAATCGAGGAGAGGAATGAGTTCGATCCGAAAAATTCGCAAGGCCGTGTTCCCTGTCGCAGGTCTTGGCACCCGCTTCCTGCCCGCCACCAAGTCGATCCCCAAAGAAATGCTGACAGTCGTGGACAAGCCCGTCATTCAGTATGTGGTCGATGAGGCGCGCGAAGCTGGTATCGAACATCTGATTTTCGTCACCGGACGCAACAAGGCGGTCATCGAAGACTATTTCGATGCGCAGGTTGAGCTTTATTCCACGCTCGCCGAGCGCGGCAAGAAGGCCGAACTGGAGCATCTTCAGGATATCCAGCCGCAACCGGGAACGACCAGCTTCACCCGCCAGCAGGTGCCACTCGGTCTTGGCCATGCGGTCTGGTGCGCTCGCGAGCTCGTCGGTGATGAGCCCTTCGCTCTTCTGCTGCCGGATATGGTCATGCAGTCGAAGAAGGGCTGCCTGAAGGAGATGGTCGAGCTTTATGAAAAGACCGGCGGCAATGTGATTGCCGTGCAGGAATGCGATCCGGAAGAGGCGCATAAATACGGCATCGTCGGCAAGGGTGCAGCCATCGGCAGCGGTTTCGAAATCACGCAGATGGTTGAAAAGCCTGCCAAGGGCACGGCGCCTTCCAATCTTTACATCAATGGTCGCTATATCCTGCAGCCGGAAATCTTTGAGCTTCTGAGCAAGCAGGAAAAGGGCGCCGGCAACGAAATCCAGCTGACGGATGCCATGCTGAAGCTTGCCGACGCACAGAAATTCTTTGGCTTCGATTATCAGGGCCTGACATTCGACTGTGGCTCCAAGGCTGGCTTTATCGAAGCCAACGTTGCCTTCGCGCTATGGCGCAACGACATTCGGCCTTCTGTCGAAGGCTCGATTGGCAATCTGCTGAACACCATTAAACCAGCTTGATATAACCAGTCTGATCTCTGGTCACGCCCCCGCAAAGGGGCGTTTTTTATGGTCGTGGGTATCATTTCCGTGAAACTTGCCTTTTTGACAATGACAATAGGCTTTTGGCCTAGTACGTACCCAAAACAGTGTGAAACATCTTTCGTGTGCAATCAATCAAACAGGTTCCTCCCCTCATAAGGAATAAAGCATGCAGGAATTCCAGCAGACGATGGGTGCAGGCGCGCTCATCTCGATCGCGGTGGGCGCTGTTCTATTATTGCTTTTGCTCATCATCCGGTTTCGTGTCCATGCCTTCGTAGCGCTTATAATCGTCAGCCTTTTGACGGCCCTCGCGACCGGTATCCCGGCAGGCAATATTCTGACGACAATCACTGCTGCCTTCGGGTCAACCCTTGGCGGGGTGGCACTTCTGGTCGGTCTCGGCGCAATGCTGGGCCGGTTGCTTGAAATATCCGGTGGCGCACAGGCGCTTGCCGACGATCTCATCCGGCGGTTCGGTGAAAAGCGCGCGCCCATGGCGCTTGGCATCGCGTCACTCATCTTCGGCTTCCCCATCTTTTTCGATGCGGGTCTGGTGGTGATGCTTCCCGTGGTCTTTACCGTTGCACGACGTCTGAAAGGAAGCCTGCTTCTCTATGGTATTCCGGTTGCCGCGGCCTTTTCAGTGATGCACGTTTTCGTGCCGCCGCATCCGGGTCCGGTTGCCGCATCCGAGCTTCTTGGGGCGGATGTGGGACTTCTCATCCTCGTCGGGATCGTGGTCGTCTTACCTGTCTGGTTCATTGCCGGGCACCTTTTTTGCGCATGGATCGGCAAAAGATTGTTCTTCCGATCCCCGACAGTTTTGATGCTGGTAAAAACGGGGAAGCAGCTGTCAATCCTCCGAGTTCCGGCCCGGTCATGCTTCTGCTTCTGCTGCCGCTGGTTCTGATTTTCATTAACACGGGTCTTGATTTTGCCCGCGCCCAAGGCTGGGTCAGTGCCGATGCAAACTGGTATCAGTTGGCGCGAATGATCGGATCTACACCTGTCGCGCTTCTGATTTCGGTATTGGTGGCTTCCTATGTGCTGGGACCAAGGCGTGGCAGAGATACAGCCAGCGTTGAACGCATTCTCGACTCGGCGCTCGGGCCGGTATGTTCCATCATCCTGATTACGGGTGCAGGCGGCATGTTCGGTGGTGTCCTGCGCGCGTCCGGAATCGGCGACGCCTTGTCAAACGCGTTCGCAGATACAGGACTCCCGGTCATTGTGGCAGGCTTCCTGATCGCAACGATTTTGCGCGTAGCACAGGGCTCGGCAACGGTGGCGCTGATAACGGCCGCAGGGCTTATCCAGCCTGCCGTTCAGGCAGCAGGATATCACGGGCTAGAGATTGCGGCGGTGGTGATCGCCCTTGCTGCAGGGTCGGTCATGCTCTCCCACGTCAACGATTCCGGGTTCTGGCTCGTCGGTCGTTTCTTCAATATGGACGTCAAGACAACGCTGAAAACCCGGACGGTTCTGGAAACCCTTATCGGGCTTCTCGGCTTCGGCTTGGCGTGTATTCTGTTCTGGCTCGCTTAAACTCACGATAATACGGCATCCCGAAAAGGGGTGCCGTTCTATCTCCACACTAGCGCTGTACCTTCACGCCGAGATAGACGCTGTCGGCGGTATATTCGCGATCGGAAATCTTGCTCGTCAGGAATTCGTGACGCAGGCGTGCATCCAGCCCCACAAACCGGTTGATCCAGTAGGTTGCCCCGATCTGCGCACCGATTGTGTAGTCGGTTCCGGTGCCATCCTTGTTTTGCCGGATATTCGCATCGAGCCTGCCATTGAGACTCAGGTCGGAGCGTATGCGGTGGGTGACATCGAGGCTTGCAAAATGCAGGAGCGACCCTGCAATGCCGGGCGTGGTCGAAGTATCGACCATTGTCTGCGCATAGAGGCTCACATCGGTTCCGCGCAGCGGTGACCAGTTGAGCGCTGCATTGATCGACGGTCCGCTGATGTCGCCAAGACGAGAATCATCGCTGTTGGCGCGCATGTAACCGGCGGCGAATTCGCCGTTCAGTTTCTCGCCCATATCCAGCTCATGCCGCCGCGCAGGGCAAATTGCGATCCGCTGCGTTCATAACCGTTGTTGTCTGTCTTCTCGTCGAAGATGCGCTTGCCCAGCTCAACCTCAGTGAAGGGCTTGATTGCCGGGGACAGGCTGAAACCGCCGCGCAGCGTAATGCTGGCATAGGTGTTGTCGCGATCCTTCTGGCTGACCGTGCCACCAGAGGACAATTCCGCATCGCCATACATATTGTGCTCGACCCGTCCGATTGCGCTGCCGAAGATCAGGCCCATGTCGCGTTCGACGCCGAGGCTTCCATTGAGTGTGTGAACCAGAGGCCGTTGCAATGCGCCGACGACCCCGTTTGGGCTCGACGCGCTTTCGCGACGCAGCCGGTAGCCTGCGCCAGTATTGACGGTCGTCTGGTCACCGAGATCGAAACGAAGCTTTCCCTGAATATCAACTTGCGGTTCGGAAACGTCTTCTCCCGAAATGGACTTGGCCCAGTGTGCCCGATGCGTCAAGCGTTGCCTGATGGCGTACCCAGTCCGACTGTGCGTTGAGCCGCAATGTGGTTTCGTTGAGAACGGCGCTGGAACCGCTTGCGCTGTTGTCGCCATTGGTCGTGACACGGATACCTTGTTCCAGCGACGGTCGCAGGATAAACGAACCGGTGCGAATGCCGACCGGCGCGAACGGATCGGCTTCCTGCGTGGAGCTGCGCCCTTGCTCAGGCGATTGCCGAAGATTTTCGCGCTGTGCCCCGCCCGTTTCGTCGCTTGCGTCAGTATCGACCGAGCCAACACGAATATTGTCGGGCAGAAGTGGCTGACTGTCCTGTGACACGGGAACCGTCGGAGCGGTTTGTGTTGTGGTGGTCGGGTCTGCTGCTGTCGTGTTTTCAGGCGGGGTATAACTGTCGTCTGTCGTCTCGCTGGTACTGTCATCAAATCCGGGCGCGGCAAGCCCGCGATTTGCGAGCGTTTCCGGCGAGGAGGCTGAAAGTACGTCCTCGGCAACGCTTCCGCGCAGATAGGCCCCTGAGCAAATGCAGAACCATGACAGATTGCCATCGCCACGCCCGACAAAAAAAACAGGCATCGCAGCCTGCGGGCAATGGGCGTCGAACCGCCAGAAGGGGCCTTGGCAAATAGCATGTCGTGTTTTCAAACCGTCGCAACGTGGTAGATGAACGGTAAAGGCACATGGTTAATTCTTGGTTGCTGTGGCTGAATTCATGGCGATGCTCGCTGCACAAATGTTTGGACAACCGACTGTGAAAAAGCTAACCCTTGCCGCCATGGAAAAGCTCGATCAGATCATCTCTCCGGCAGATGCGGAAGCGACTATCGCTTCGGCGCTGCGCACTATAAAACCGAAAATGCGGGCCTCGCTGCGCTTGAAGAAGCACTGAATGACGGACTTTCCGGCCCCTTTGTCGAAGCCGTGAAGCGTATCGTCGCCTCGCGCGGACGTCTAGTCGTTACGGGCGTCGGCAAGAGCGGCCATATCGGCTCCAAGCTCGCTGCTACTTTGCCTCGACCGGTACTTCGGCATTCTTCGTTCATTCGGCGGAAGCCAATCACGGCGATCTCGGCATGATCGGCCGAGACGATGTTATTCTGGCCATCTCATGGTCGGGTGAAACGGCAGAATTGAAAGGGATCGTCAATTATTCGCAGCGCTTCCGCATTCCATTGATCGCGATTACCTCACGTGAGGATTCTGCACTTGGTCGTGCTGCGGACGTCGTGCTGCTCTTGCCCAAAACTGCTGAGGCTTGCCCGCATGGCCCGGCGCCTACGACCTCAACCATGATGCAGCTTGCCATCGGCGATGCACTGGCAATAGCACTTCTGGAAGCGCGCGGCTTCACCCCGAGCGACTTCAAGACCTTTCATCCCGGCGGTTCATTGGGTGCAAGTCTTATCCATATTCGCGATATCATGCATCGCGGCGAACGCCTCCCGCTGGTGGAAGTGGGCACCTCTCTGCCAGACGCGATGAAGGTTCTGGCGCAAAAGAGTTTTGGGTGTGTTGTGGTTGTCGACAGTGGTGGTGATCTGGCTGGCATCGTCACAGACGGCGATATATCGCGCAATCTGAGCCGAAACCTTGCGGCTTTGGCGGTTGACGACATCATGACACGCAAGCCGAAGACGGTTGACCAGAACATGCTGGCGACCGCGGCACTCAACACCATCAATGAAAATCACATCGGTGCGCTGATCGTCACCGACGCCGGACGCCCGATCGGGCTCGTGCACTTCCATGACCTCCTGCGGATCGGCGCTGCTTGATACTGCATTGAGGCATTATATTTAGTAGGGCAGACATGCTGCCCTACTGCCTTACTCTGCGATTTCAATCTCTAGCGAAACCGGATCGAAGGCTACTACCCGGACTTCTGTTCCGGTTGGCAGGTCAGGGCCTTTCACGCGCCACATCGTATCATTGATGCGGATACGCCCGCGACCATTGATGATCGGTTCGGTCAATGTCGCGCGCTGGCCGACCAGCTGCTCGCCGCGACGATTGAGCAAAGGCTCGTCGGCGTCGCTGCTGCGTGAGCCAAAAAGCGACGCCCCACCAGCACGAAAATGATGGCCAAGACCAGAAACACAACTGTCTGAAACTGCCACCCAAACCCTGTCGTTGAAGACAAGAGAAAGGCGAGCGCACCGGTTACCAATGCCGCGAGCCCGAACCAGATGAAGAAAAAGCCGGGCGCCGAGATTTCCAGTATCAGCAGGATCAGCCCGAAAACGAGCCAGTTCCAGATGCCGAGGCCGGACAGATACTCAATAATCATGGCGCCTTCACTTCCTTTTTTGTTGAGCAGCTTTAGCGCCCTGCGGACGGAACGCTGCGCGGACGGGAAGGAGTCGGTGGCTGCGGAGCCGGGTCGACTGGCCTGCTGCCATCACCAAAGACTTCCTTGGCAATTGCGCCAATGCCGCCGAGCGAACCAATTAGGGAGCTTGCCTCAAGCGGCATCAGTACGATCTTCTGGTTCTTGGCGCTGGCGATATTGCTGAGCGCTTCCGTATATTTCTGCGCAACGAAGTAGTTAAGCGCCTGCACATTGCCGTTGGCAACGGCATCAGAAACCATGGTGGTGGCTTTCGCTTCGGCTTCGGCAAGGCGCTCGCGTGCCTCTGCCTCGCGCTTGGCCGCTTCCAGCTTACCTTCAGCTTCGAGAATCTGCGACTGCTTCTGACCCTCAGCGCGCAAAATCTGTGCGTTGCGGTCGCCCTCGGCTTCAAGAACCTGCGCACGCTTGTCACGCTCGGCCTTCATCTGGCGTGCCATGGAGGTGACGATATCTTCTGGCGGATTGATATCCTTGATTTCCACGCGGGTCATTTTGAGGCCCCACGGATGGGCAGCTTCATCGACGACCCGCAACAGACGATCATTGATCGCATCGCGGTTCGACAGCAGCTCATCGAGATCCATCGAACCCATGACGGTACGGATATTGGTCATGGTCAGATTGAGGATCGCATATTGCAGGTTCGCCACCGGTAGGCCGCCTGTGCTGCGTTCAGCACCTGATAGAAAGCCACGCCATCAACGCCGACGATGGCGTTATCGCGGGTGATGACCTCCTGCGTCGGCACATCGAGCACCTGCTCCATCATGTTGAGGCGCGCGCCGATACGATCAAAAAAAGGCACGATCAGATTGAGGCCGGGATTGAGGGTGCGCGTATAGCGACCGAACCGCTCGACCGTGTAGTTAAACCCCTGCGGCACGGTCTTGATACCGGCAAACAGCGTTGCCAGAACCAGTACGGTCAGAATGAGCAGCATGATATCGAAACCGGTCATTGATTGTTTCCCTTTTAAGGCAGTAGGGCAATATGACAATAGATGCTTTAGCGAGGCAAACATATTGCCCTTATCACCTATTGCTTACACCCATCCTTGCAATTCGCGGCGCACCAGTGTCTCGATGACCTTCATGCCGTCTTCACTGTCGTTAAGACAAGGAATATGGCTGAAATTCTCGCCGCCGTTTTCCAGAAATTCCTCAGCGGCCTCATTGCCGATTTCATCCACGGTTTCCAGACAGTCGGCCACGAAACCCGGATTGAGAACTGCCATGGATTTTACCCCGTGCTTGGCCAGTTCTTCCACCGTTTCGTCGGTATAGGGCTGGAGCCATTCTTCCGGGCCGAAGCGCGACTGGAATGTGGAGCGAAACTGACTGTCATCAAAGCCCAGCCGGGCCTGCAAAAGGCGCGACGTTTCAAGACATTGCTCGCGGTAGGGATCACCCTTGTCCGAATAGCTCTTCGGAATGCCGTGGTAGGATGCAAGGACCACTTCCGGCTTGAAGGAAAGCGTTTCCAGATGCTTCTCGATGGAGCGGGCCAGCGCCTCGATATAAACGGGCTCCGTTTCATAGGACGGCACGATGCGGACTGCTGGCTGGAAGCGCTTTTTCATGAGTGCTTCGAAGAACTTGTCGTTCACCGTGGCGGTCGTCGTTGCCGAATATTGCGGGTAGAGCGGAAACATGACGATCCGCTCACAACCTTGCTGCAGAAGACGGTCGGTCACGCTTTCGATGGACGGCTGACCATAGCGCATCGCCCAGTCCACCACCACATTCGGATAGTCGGCGAGCGCCTTGGCAAGCTTCGCCCCGGGCGCGCGTATAAGTCCGCAGTGGAGATTCGTTTTTCTCGCGGTTCCAGATGCGGTCATAAAGCTTACCGGAACGTCTCGGACGGGTATTGAGAACGATGCCGTAGAGGATCGGGTACCAGATGAGGCGCGGCCATTCGATGACGCGGCGATCGGAGAGAAACTCGGCCAGATAGCGACGCATCGGGCCATAGCTCGTGCCATCCGGTGTGCCGAGATTGACCAGCAGAACCCCAACCTTGGGCAGCTTTGCCTGCACCTCCGGCTTGGTTGTCTGGCTGGGTTTCTCCTGCACTTTATCCATCTCACTCATCTTCCGACTCCTGTTCAGCCGGAAAACTAGAGAAAAAAACAAATTACAATCCTGACAATTGCCGCTGGCGAATTTCTATCGGCGCGGGTGATTTCCGCGCCGTAAATATTTGAAATTTACGCAAGATATCGGGTGCTTATGCTGCCGCGCGACGCGTCAGGGAGAAGCGTGAGCCCGATGACGACGTGCAATTGAGCTGCGACGGCGAAACGAGTGCGCAGTTCACTTTCGACGACGTGCCGCGCACGATGGAGCGCATGTCAATCTCGACAAGCTGCGGCGACTGGTAACGATAGTTGCCTTCGGCAAGCTTTTCGTTCGTGTCGGTGGCGCGTGTCTCGAAAATACCACCGTTGAACGACGAGACAATGCCGTTTGGATCGACCCAGTTGCCTTCAATGCCTGCAGGGTTGCGGGATACTGTCGGGACATTGCCGCCGACCGGGCCAGCCGTTTCACACGCGGCCAACGCCAGCGACATGACTGCAAGAGGGGCAATGATGCGGAAGCGTTTCATATCCATGCTCTCCATTAAGGCATTTTCGGGCCAGAACTGCGAAATGGCTGGCGTTTGAAATGCGTAAAACCAAGTATTTAGAGCGGCTTCAACGATTCCGTGCTGATTGGAACCGCTCGGGGATGGTTAGTTTGATGTATTGAAACTTGCACGAAAACAAGCCCTCATTGTGAGGAATGGGCTTCCGACTGTCGATTTGTTGGCGATGATGCAAGATCGCCGCGCAGAGTGGAAGGGGTCTATTCGATTTTTCCGTTCCACTGTCACGATCTGAAAACGAGTATTGCAGATATCAACATTATGATGGCGACGATGACCGACGACGCTGAAAGTATGCGACGAAGATAGTGCTTGAGCACAATATTGTTCTTGAGCGAGACCATGGAGGCAGCGGATTTCGCTATCTGGTAGAGAACGAGATAGAGGACAATGAAGACAAGTCCGATCGTCCATCCAAACTGTACGGTCTGGCTGGGATGGCCCGGCACACCAAGAATCCAAGGCAAGACCAGAAGTCCGCAGATCAGAGCCATTAGATCAGGAAACCGGCTTACAGCTAGCCCTATCGTATTGCGGGCAAACATCGATAAACGCACATATTCCTCACGTAATGGCCCGGTCAAAAACCGGGCCAGATCGATTAGCGCACCAGAATATTCCGGAATTGCCACGGATCTTTGGTATCAAGATCTTCCTTGAACAGATGACCGCGACCTTCTAGCGGCGTCCAGTCGGTGTAATAGCCGTTCAACGGACCAAGGTATTGCATCTGGACTTCGAGGCAGCGACGGTAATCCATCTCGTCGGTCTCTACGATGCCGCTGCGCGGATTTTCCAGCGCCCAGACCATGCCCGCCAGAACAGCAGAGGAAACCTGTAATCCGGTTGCATTCTGATAAGGTGCGAGCTTGCGCGCTTCCTCGACGGTCAACTGCGAGCCATACCAATATGCATTCTTGTCGTGGCCATAGAGCAGAACGCCGAGTTCATCGCTGCCGTCCAGAATTTCATGTTCTTCCAGAACGTGCTGCACCGGTTGTGCCTTGCCGCTTGCGCCGAACATTTCATCAAGTGCCAGAATGGCATCGTTGCTCGGATGATAGGCATAATGACAGGTCAGGCGGAAGTCGAGCTTGCCCTTCTTGTCGCGCAGTGTGAAAAAATCGGCGATGGAAATCGCTTCATTGTGGGTGACGAGCAAGCCATATTGTGCGCCGAGCGACGGGCACCATGTGCGGATGCGGGTATTACCACCCGGCTGTTCGAGGAATATGGCGGCCTTGTTGCCCTTCTTCTGTTTGCGGGCGTTCTTGGGCATCCATTTTTCATGGCTGCCCCAGCCAAGCTCAGCCGGTTGCAGGCCTTCGGCGATGAAGCCTTCGACGGACCATGTATTCCAGAACGTGTTGAAAGGCTTCGGCTCTTTTGCGCGTTGGGTGTCGCGTTCCGCGATGTGGATACCCTTGACACCAGCCTTTTTCATCAGTTTCGCCCAGCCATGGCGATCATCCGCTACCGGTTGAATGAAATCGAGCTTCAGGTCGGACGCAAGGTCGACGAGTGCTTTCTTGACGAACCACGAGACCATGCCCGGATTGGCGCCGCAGCAGGAGACGGCGGTTGGACCGCCGGGGTTCTTGCGCTTTTCAGCTCGAACCGTTTCGCGCAGCGCATAGTTGGTGCGCGAGGCATTGTCAGCTTCTTCATCGAAATAGAAGCCGAGCGAGGTTCCACCACGGTGTCGATATAAAGCGCACCATGCTCTCGGGCGTAACGCATCAGATCGAGCGATCCGGTATCGACTGAAAGATTGACGATGAAAGGCTGGCCTTCCGCTTCCTTCAGCAGAGGACCTAAAACCTTCTTGTAATTATCTTTGGTGATCGCTTCCTTGATGAAGCGAATACCCTTGTCATCGAGAATCTGGCGATTGGCTTCGCTCGGATCGATCACGACCATACGCGATTTGTCGAATTTGAAATGACGTTCAATCAGCGGCAGGGTACCGCGCCCGATCGACCCAAAGCCGATCATGATGACGGGGCCGGTTATCTCACCATAGACTTGCCATTTCGCTTTCGCCATTTTCTTCCTCTTGATAGCCGCAGAATTGCGGTGTTGGGTTATCCTTAGCCCGGTTTAGCTTATGCGCGGGAACGATAACACAACTTCATAGAAAGAAAGAAACGTCACAAGCCTATGACATCAATACATGTTTAACGTGTTTTGGCTTTTTAGCTTCGACCAGCTGTGCCCGGACCATGCCACGCAGCGAATTACCGACGAGAATGTTGCGCGCTTTTTTAGCGTTTCGACGGTAACGATACCCTCTTCGACAACATTGTTGTTCAGCAATTCACGGCGCAGCACACCGTCGAGGAGGCCGCATGACAGAGCGGGTGTTGTGCAGGTCGTGCCGCCAACATCGAGAAATATCGACGTAATGGTTCCCTCACAAACTTCGCCGCGATCATTGAGTAGAATAACTTCGTCGATCTCGGCTGGAGAATATTCTTCGCGCGCTGCGATATAGGCCTGCCGTCGCGTCGTCTTGTGACGCAACAGAGAATCATTGTGATCAAGGTATGTGCGGGCAATCGCAATTCGCCAGAGCGTCTGGGAGGGCAGCGGTTCGTAAGGAATGCTCGCTACGGTGGCTACTCCATCTGGCGCTAGCGTCAGCCGCAGCTTCAGGGCCTGTTCGCCGGTGCCACTTTCTGAAACCGTCTGTCGGATGTTCTCCATACTGCAGGCAAAACCGAGCTCACGGGCGGAATTTTCGAGGCGCGCCATGTGTAGATCGAAGCGTAGGACGCCGGAGAGCGGTTCCCAGCGCATGGTTTCGATCAACTGATAATCCGGCTCCATGATCACGGCCTGTGCCCCGTGTGGCTCGACATTGTCGCGAACCGTGCTTTCAGAAGACATTCCTCGTACTCCGCTTGCGCCGTGGAATCGAAGACCACGCCACCCCCGACATTGAAGATCGCACGATTTTCATCCAGAAGCGAGATCGTGCGAATGGCAACGTTGAAACGCATCCGTCCGCTTGGCTCGATCCAGCCGAGCGAGCCGCAATAGATGTCGCGCGGCTCCGCCTCCAGCTTACGCAGGATTTCCATGGCGCTGATCTTTGGTGCGCCGGTGATCGAGCCGCACGGGAAAAGGGCTGCAAAAAGCGAGCGCAGCGGCAGGTTTTCTTTTAGTCTGGCCCGCACGCGGCTGATCATCTGGTGAACAGTGGGATAGGTTTCGATGCGGAAGAGTTCCGGCACGTCGAGTGATCCCACTTCGCTGACGAGCGAAATATCGTTGCGAAGCAGATCGACGATCATGCGGTTTTCGGCCCGGTTCTTTGGATCCTTCAGCAGAAACTGGCGGTTTTGCTCGTCTTCTTCAGGCGTCGCACCGCGGGGCATGGTCCCTTTCATCGGATGGGTTTCAATCCACCCGTCGCCGTCGACTTCGAAGAAAAGTTCCGGCGAGCGCGACAGGACAATCGGCCCACCAAGATCGCAATAAGTCGCGTAGCGAACCGGCTGGCGCTTTGCGAGCATGTTGAACAGGATCAGCGGGTCGCCGCCCCATTCTGCATGGATCGGAAAGGTGAGATTACCTTGATAGCAGTCGCCTTGACGCAGGTGCTGATGCAAGCGCTCGAAGCGCGATACGTATTCGTCAAACGACCATTGTGCGACCGGATTGCGCAGAAAGGTGGCATTGTCTGCGTCGCGGCCCTGCATGTGCAGGTCGGAAGGGCCATCGAACACGCCAAAGCAGAGAAGCGGGGCATTGCGCCCTTCGGGCAACAACGGCCTCAGCTTGGGCTCGAGAAGATAGCCGGCTTCATAGGACAGATAGCCCGCGAGCCATTTTCCGGCATCGTGGGCTTTCTGTATTGCATCCCATGCGGGTTCGAATTCATCCGGTGTGTCGGCGCGGATGATCGATGAGGGGCCGTGAAAAGCACATCGCGGCCCGCCTTGTCATCCCGAAACAGGATAAGCGGTTTGTTACCCGGTTGGGTCACAGGTTTGCTCAGTCTTCCATCGCTTCAAGCTCATCGATGATACCTTCGATCACCGACAGGCCCTTGCTCCAGAAATCCGGATCGCTTGCATCCAGACCGAACGGCGCAAGCAATTCCTTGTGATGCTTGGTACCGCCAGCTTTCAGCATGTCGAAATATTTCTGCTGGAAGCCCTTTTCCGAGTTCTTGTAGACCGCATAGAGCGAGTTCACGGGCAATCGCCGAAAGCATAAGCATAGACATAGAACGGCGAATGGATGAAGTGCGGGATATAGGTCCAGAAGGTTTCGTAACCCGGATTGAGATTGATGGCATCGCCAAGGCTTTCGCGTTGCACATCCATCCAGATTTCGCCGATGCGTTCTGCGGTCAGTTCGCCTTCGCGGCGCTCGGTGTGGACGCGACGTTCGAACTGGTAGAAGGCGATCTGGCGCACGACCGTGTTGATCATGTCCTCTGCCTTCTGCGCCAGCATGGCCTTGCGCTCGCGTTTGTCCTTCGTGCGCTCCAGAAGCGAACGGAAGGTCAGCATTTCGCCGAACACGGATGCGGTCTCGGCAAGCGTCAGTGGCGTTGAGGCCATCAGAGCGCCCTGACTACCCGCCAGAACCTGATGCACGCCATGGCCCAGCTCATGTGCCAGCGTCATCACATCGCGCGGCTTGCCCATATAGTTGAGAAGCACGTAAGGATGCGCTGACGGAACGGTCGGATGCGCAAATGCACCGGGCGCCTTGCCGGGGCGGACCGGCGCATCGATCCAGTTCCTGTCGAAGAACTTCTTCGCAATCTCGGCCATTTCCGGTGCGAAATTGCCATAGGCGGAAAGCACGGTTTCGCGCGCTTCATCCCAAGGGATAAGCGCCTGCGGCGTTTCCGGTAAATGGCGCGTTGCGATCCCAGTTTTCAAGCTTTTCAAGGCCAAGCCACTTGGCTTTCAGGGCGTAATAGCGGTGCGAAAGGCGCGGATAAGCGTCTTCCACCGCCTTGGCAAGCGCGTCCACCACTTCCCGCTCGACGCGGTTGGCAAGGTGGCGGCTGTCGGCAATATCCTGAAAACCGCGCCAGCGGTCGGAAATTTCCTTGTCCTTGGCGAGCGTATTGGTGATCAGCGTGAAAGTACGCAGATTTGCACCAAAAGTTTTTGCCAGTGCATCGGATGCCTTTTGCGCACAGCGCCATCGGCATCCTGAAGCATGTTCAGCGTCGGCTCGATGCTGAGTTCCTTGCCGTCGATTTCAAAGCGAAGACCGGACATGGTTTCATCGAACAGCCGGTTCCGTGCGCTATAGCCGGTAATCGACTTTTCGTGAAAGAGCTGCTCCAGCTTGTCATCGAGCTGGTACGGCTTGTCCATGCGCAGATCGGTCAGCCACGGGCGATAATGGCCGATGGCTGCATTGTCGCTCATAGCCTTTTCGAGAACTGCATCATCGATGCGATTGAGCTCCGTGCCGAAGAAAATGAGATGGGTGCTGGCGTCGGTCAGCTTTTGCTGCATATCGCCAAAAAGCTTCATGCGCTTCGGATCGGCCGTGTCGCCATAGTAATATAGGCCTGCGAAGGAGCCGATACGGCCCATCAGTTCGTCCAGAGCCTCGAATTCCTTGATCGCATCGGCAAAATTGCCGCCATTGGCCTTGGCTGCGTGGTCACCGAGCTTGCCCTTCCAGCGTTCCTCGAAAGCCGCCGCATCTTTCAAGGCCTTTTCGATATCGTTCTTCAGTTCTGCGCTGTCTGCAGACGGATAAAGATCGCCCAGATTCCATTCCGGCAGGTTGCCGAGGTCAGTTTTTTCCGCAGCAACCGTATCGCCAGCCGGTGCGTGCAAAACCTTGTTGAAGAAAAACGGATTCTGAAAATCGGGTCATGAACATTCTCCAAGAGCATCTCCAGAAAAAGTGCGAAGCGGTTTTTCGTCGGATAATGCGTACAAACAAAGAGATAGAGCGGTTCTACGATTTCGTGTTAACCGGAACCGCTCTATTAAGCCCCTTCTCGCATGTCTTGCCGGGATCGCCAAGAGGTGGGAAAAGCGCCTCGAAATTTTGTGATGGCCTGTCCTGCGGTGGATTGCAGAAAAGCAAATACCTGAACCGGGAAGTGGATTCAGGATACAATTTTTGTGAATGGGACGCTCAGGCACATTTAGTACCTTGCATTCAACGAAGGCTTGCCTCCAAATAACGCGCCCGAATATGAGACATTTAAACTGTTTAAGTATTTTGGGCGCGGGAACTCCATAGGTTGATGATAGCTGTCAATGGCCACGCGCATACTCATAGCGGATGACGATCCGATTCATCGACGCAATCTTGAAGCGATAGTCATGCGCATGGGCTATCGAACGATTCTTGCTGACGGTGGGGCAAGTGCACTCGGCTTCGTAAGCCAGCGTAAGGACATTGTCCTGATGCTGCTCGATCTATCGATGCCGGATATGGATGGCCTGACCGTATTGCGCCGAATGCGCGAAGCTGGAAATAATGTTCCCGTTATCGTTCTCGTTCAAATGATGATCTCCAGCCGGTTCTGCAGGCAGTGAAAATGGGCGCGGTCGATTTCGTGACCAAGCCGGTCACTTTCGAACGTGTGCAGGTTTCAGTTTCCAATGCGCTGAAGATCGATGCGCTGACGCAGGAAATCCGCCGCGCGCGCTCATCGCTGAAGGCCCATCTGACGCTTTCCGACATGGCGATCAAAAGCCCGGAAATGGAACGAGTCAGCATTCTGGCACGTCGCGCTTCGGCGCTTGATGCGCCGCTTTTGATTGAGGGAGAACCCGGTAGCGGCAAAGAAACGCTGGCTCGAGCCATCTGCAGCGGCGGTGCACGTTGGCGTGGCCCTTTCGTGGCCGTCGATTGCCGCACCTTGACCGTGGACAACGCTGACGAAGTCTTTTTCGGCGTTTCGACTGCACGGCGTGATCGCCGCGATGATGACGCCATTCGCAGTCTCGGAAAGCTTGCGGAGGCCGATGGTGGCACACTTTTCCCCGGATGAGGTGGGTGCGCTGCCACGCCATACGCAGATCAAGCTTTTGCTGCCATGCAGTCCGGCCAGTTCGAAACTGGCGGGGAGGCGAACGCGTGCTGTCCAACGCCCGCATCATGGCATCGAACAGCCGTCCTCTGGCGGATCTCGTCCATATGGGGCGTTTCCATGCAGGGCTTTACCATCTGCTCGGCTCCTTTGCCGTTGCTATGCCGCCGCTGCGCAACCGTCTGGAAGATATTCCGATCCTGCTGCATCAGTTCATGATGCGCTATGTCAGCGAAGAGCGGATGGGGCACATCACCGGCATCACCACGCACGCGTTGGAAAAGCTGAAGACCTATCATTGGCCCGGCAATGTGCGGGAGTTGAAAAATGCCGTTTATCGTGCCGTCCTTCTCTGCGAGACTGGCGAACTGACAGCGGTCGACTTTGCACAGATCGGTTCGGGGACTGAGGCGGCAAGGGCAACACAACAATCCGCTCGGTTCAACCTTGTCGACCACGATCCGACGGTGAGTGGTCAGTCAGGCTTGTTCAGCGGGATCGACGGGGCAGGCGAGGTGCGCACCCTTGCCGCAGCCGAAGAAGAAATGATCCGGTTCGCGATCGCCCATTATGACGGGCAAATCAGCGAAGTTGCCCGTCGTTTGGGCATCGGAAGAACCACGCTTTACCGGAAGCTGAAAGAATATGGCATCGATGTGACGTCTATTTCCGGCAAGGGACCAAGTGCCGATGATGAAGAGGAAGCTACCCCTTTCAGCCGTGCAGCCAGCTGATGAAACTCTGTGTAACTGTTTGAATTTTAGTAGTTTATAACGGTTTGGCTGTCACGCTTTGCGGGTACTGTTGCCGATTAAAGACTGTTAATAGTTTTTTAACCATGACAAAAATAGATGCACGTGTGTGGCTTTTTGCCATGGTGTTTCCTCATTTGTTGTTCACTAAGCGTCCATTAACCATTAAACCCGACAATCGGAGCTCGAGCGGAACTGGGACGCAGGCTTTTGGTGGCACCAAAAAGAAAGTCCCGAGGGATGCCCGGAGAATGCTTCTGGGGCGGAAAAACGGTAAGGCGATACGATTCGATGAACAGCATATCGACCATTAAAGCGCGCTTTGCGAAGGTTTGGACCGGGATGAAGGCATTTGTGTCTGTTCCGTCTGCCCTTGCCGCTGCTGCGGTTCTCATGGCGCTGTCTCCTTCGCAGGCTTCGGCTGAAACCCGCTCTCTCTCAAGCTTTATTACGTTCACACCGGTGAAAAAGCGGAAATCGTTTTCAAGAGAAACGGTCGCTTTGACGCCCGTGGTTTGAAGAAGCTGAACGTTTTCCTGCGAGACTGGCGCCGCAATGAGCCGACCAAAATGGACCCGCGCCTGTTCGATCTGGTATGGCAGGTCTATCGCTCCACTGGATCGAGCCAGTATATCACCGTCGTTTCCGCTTATCGTTCACCTGCCACCAATGCCATGCTGCGCTCGCGTTCCGCGAAGACCGGCGTTGCCAAGAAAAGCCAGCATATGCTCGGCCGGGCGATGGACTTCTACATTCCCGGCGTACCTCTGGCAAAATTGCGCGGCATCGGCATGCGCTATCAGATCGGTGGCGTTGGCTATTATCCACGTTCCGGCTCGCCATTCGTCCACATGGATGTTGGCAATGTTCGCTCCCGGCCACGCATGAGCCGCCGCGAACTGCTCGCACTCTTCCCGGATGGCAAAACCGCTCACCTTCCCGCAGACGGTAAGCCGTTGCCCGGCTATGACCGGGCATTGGCCATGATCGAGAAGCGCAAGGCTGGCGGTGGCCAAATCTTGATGGCCAGCAATTCTGCGCCGCGTCGCAGCAAGAGCCTCTTCGGCGCACTGTTTGGTGGCGGCGCCGATGAAGAAGAAGATACTGGTGACGCGAGCGCCCCACCGGCGACAGCGCGCCCAGCTCGCGCGGCGCCTGCGCGTCAGGCTCCGGCAGCTGTTCCGGAACAGCCGGTCGAGCAGCCGCGTGAAACCATGGTTGCAGCTCTGCCTGCCCGCGATGCTCCGCTTCCAGTGCAGGCCCCGCGTCCAGAAACTGGCCTTGATGCTCAGGCACAGACCACAGCCGAAGTCCCGGTCGCCGCGCTAAACGTTCCTATCCCAGCTCGCAAACCGACGATGGCGCCTCAGGATGCCGTTGCACTCGCCGCAGCCGAACCTGCCGCCGATGCAGCAGCTGCCGCCCGTGCTGCCGTGGATGCGAATACGGTTCAGGTTGCCGATGCCGGTACGCCTTCGCCGCTGATGAATGGCTTTGTGCCAATCCCGTCGGCTCGCCCACAGCTTGAGACGGATAATATGCAGCTTGCTGCTGCGGTGGTCCCGTCGGCGCGTCCGGCGCGCCCGGGTGAACATCCTGCCGCAAGCGGTCAGGATGCAATTGCCGCGCTGGTCAATAGCCAGCAGACCGAACCGACACAGCTTGCTGATGCAGGCAATGCGGCCGTGCCGCAGCCGGGCGAAACGGCAGCGTTCCCGCTGCCGAAGGAAGCGCCGCGTGCCAATACGCAGCTTGCCCTGCTTTCCAAGAGGGATGAGATCGGCGAACTGATCGCACCGCCTTCTGACGATGATTACGACAGCAAGCCGGTTGCAGACGCTGCGCCAAAACAGGCTCCAGCAGCTGTGCAGACAGCGTCGGTTGCCCGCACGGCACCGGCAAAGCCCACAGCTACTGCTTCTGCCGCAATCCATAAGCAGGTTGCAGCGATTGGCAAGGCAGCAGAAACTGGTGTTCGTACCACCGCGAAGGGTGGGCGTTATGTAGCCAAGGCCCAGTCCAAGCCGCGTGCAGTTGTCCAGCCTGCGGTAATGCCAACTTCGGAAGTCGCCATGTCGACGGAATCGGTGTCGAGCACCATACCGGTGACCAATCCGGTCCTCCGCAACGATGCGCTGCGCTCCGCACCGGCCATGGTCTACACGGCAGGTTTCCAGCGTGGCAATTTGCCTACCGAGCGCGCCAACCAGTTCAGCGGTAATGCCGTTACCTTCCTGACGGTGGCCAAGTTCACGGAAACCAACTGATCGCCATCCAAACGATGGCAAATCAAAGAATAGGGGCCTTTGGGGCCCCTTTTTTCATTCGCGTTTGATCTTACTCAGCTTTTCAAATCAGCTGCTTCGCTTGCAAGGTCGGTAATGGCATCCCAGTTACCAGCTTCGACCAGTTCTTTCGGTGTAACCCACGAGCCGCCGACGCAGACTACGTTCGGCAGCGACAGATAATTCCCGGCGTTTGCAAGGCTGATACCGCCGGTCGGGCAGAAGACGGTTCCAGCCAGCGGTGAGGACAGCGCCTTCAGGAACGATGCGCCGCCAGCCTGTTCAGCAGGGAAGAATTTCAGATGGGTATAGCCTTCCTCACGGAGCGCCAGCATTTCGCTCGGCGTGATGGCAGCGGGCAGAAGTGGTACGTCGCTGTCATTGGCTGCGGCGACGATATATTTTGTCGCGCCGGGGCTAACGATGAAGCGCGAACCAGCCTTTGCTGCATCCTCATATTGCTTGGCATTGAGGATCGTGCCAGCACCGACGATTGCTTCCGGCACTTCCGACGCAACCGCGCGGATGGCATCAAGTGCCGCAGCCGTGCGCAGGGTGATTTCGATCGCAGGTAACCCGCCCTTGGCAAGCGCACGCGCCAGCGGAACAGCATGCTCCACCTTATCGATCAACAGAACCGGAATGACCGGCTGGCCTGTCATGATGGGAACGAGAAGATCGGTTTTCTGGGACATGGCTTGCTCGGCTGTTTGAGTTTATTAATCGATTTAAATCTCCTTCGTCGGTTTGTCCACCATTGAAGAAGGTTTGTTCATGCGGCTCTTTTAAAACTGTCGAGTTGCTTTTGCCAGCGCTGATAGGCTTCGGCCATCCGCTTGTCATATTCGTTGCGGGCAAAAGCAGGGCCGTTATAGCGCTGGGCGAATTCGCTCCAGTTGCGGGCCCTCAGCACATCCAGAAGCTCTGCCTTTTCAATAAAGCGCAGCATCAGCCGCGCCTGCCCGGCAACCGATCCGCGTGCTTCCGTCACAAGTTCATCGACCGTAGGATAATTAAGCCATTCCCAATGCGCGCCCATGACCTGCCCGAGCCCCCCGGATGTGGATTCAAGCGCTGCCTTTCTGCTCAAGCCCATAGCGCGTTCAAGCAGAAGCCAGCGCGCTTCTTGCGATTTTGGATTGCGTATCCGGCCTGCAACCGGTGCGGACAGGCCGTTGCTTCTCGCATAGTCGCGCAGACGGCCGGATAGTCTGCGGTCGAAATAATGCCCTTCGAACCGGATCGCTGGTTCCTTGGCTCCGTTGATATCGAACAGCGCGCGCCCGCCGCTTTCCACTTCCGCAATTGCCAGCAAAGCCGCCGGGTCGATTTCTGTCTCATTTGCTATTGTCGTCAGGGCTGCAATCGTCTGGCTGTCGAACATATCTCTCTCCTCAAAAAGGTGGTCTTCGAGGCCGATTTTGGGGGGCGTCTTGGTCGCATGAGGATAAAGTTGACTTGAATTCGCCGTTTGTGGGGGCTAGTTGCGGGATAGTTTTCAAAGAAGATAGAACCGATGAGCAATTTGCCTTTCACCGTTGCCGCCCTTTATTGCTTTGCGCGGCTCCCGCAATATGAGAGCTTGCGCGAGCCGTTGGCGCAGCTTTGCTGCTCGAACGGTATCAAGGGAACGTTGCTTCTGGCGGCGGAAGGCATCAACGGGACGGTCGCAGGCACACCCCGGCAATTGAGAAGCTCGTGCAGTACATCACGGCTATCCCTGATCTGGCTCAGCCGGAGCTCAAATATTCCCATGCGACCGAAATGCCGTTTCATCGCATGAAAGTGCGCTTGAAGCGTGAAATCGTCACGATGGGTGTCGATGGCATCGATCCGCTGAAAAGCGTCGGCACCTATATCGCTCCGCAGGACTGGAACGCACTCATTGCCGATGAGAACACCGTCGTGGTCGATACGCGCAATGACTATGAATATGCCATCGGCACATTCGAAGGGGCGCTTGATCCACAGACCAAGACTTTTCGTGAGTTTCCCGAATGGGTCGAGCAGAATCGCGACAAGCTGGAAGGCAAGAAGATCGCGATGTTCTGCACTGGCGGAATTCGTTGCGAAAAGGCGACGGCTTTCGTCAAGGGGCTGGGCTTCGACGATGTCTTTCATCTGAAGGGCGGTATTCTGAAGTACCTTGAGGAAGTCCCGCGCGAGGAAAGCATGTGGAACGGCGAGTGCTTCGTGTTCGATGAGCGCGTTGCCGTGGGTCACGGCCTTGCTGAAAGCGACGTTGAACTTTGCCGTGCGTGCCGTCGTCCGATTTCGCCGGAAGACAAATTTTCGCAGTTCTTCGAGGAAGGCGTTTCCTGTGCCGGTTGTTATGACGAACGCACCCCGGAAGATCGCGCGCGCTACGCAGAACGCCAGAAGCAGGTGAAGCTCGCCGAACTGCGCGGGGCGCGCAGACATATCGGCAGCTGACGGATTTTGCGGCAATGCTCCAAAGCTCATCCCGAGAAGTGTGAAGCATTTCTCGGTTAAGATGCGCGTCAGAACAGAACAATAGAGCATTTCCAATGTTTTTTTCAAAACAGGAAATGCTCTATTGCCGCATGCTCCCCATAGGGCTGGTCAAACAGATTTCATCGCATTATGTTGGCTCTGGTTCCGGAACGATCTGAATTCGTTACGGAATTTGGGCGGCTTTTGCATGGACGCCCGTGCATCAAGGGTCTGACGGCATCCGGGTCGCGTTTGCCTCCATCACACCCATCATCGCAAGTCGGGGCATAGGAGATCTCCAATGCTCATACAGAAACAGCGCCGGTTTTCCGGCGGATGATGGTTTTGTCCGTTGCTACGGGCGATATGGAGGATATTTATGAAAAAACTGATCGCTGCATTTCTCATCATCGTTGCTACGGGTGCTGCCTCGGTTGCCCATGCTGCCGAGAAGGTGACTGTTTTTCGCCGCCGCCAGCATGAAAGACGTTATCGAAGAAGCCGCCAAGCAGGTGAAGGCCAAGGACGGTACCGAAGTGGTCGCGTCGTTTGCGTCTTCCTCGGTTCTGGCCAAGCAGATCGAGCAGGGCGCTCCGGCGCAGATTTTCATTTCCGCCGATCTCGACTGGATGGATTATGTCGAAAAGGCCGATGCCATCGACAAGGCTTCGCGCAAGGTTATCGCTGGCAATGCTCTGGTGATTGCAACGCAGAAGGACACGCCGAAGGGTGACGCCAAGGAGCTTTTGAGCGTCGGTCGTTTTGCCATGGGTGACCCGTCGAATGTCCCGGCGGGCAAATACGGCAAGGCAGCGCTTGAAAAGCTCGACATCTGGAAAGACGTCGAGAAGAATGGGGTGTTTGCCGAGAATGTACGCGTTGCGCTGCAATATGTCAGCCGTGCGGAAGTGAAGGCCGCGATCGTCTACGCGTCGGACCGTGCCGCGGCACCGGAACTTGTCGAAGCCTATCGCTTCCCTGCAAGCAGCCACGCGCCGATCCTCTACCCGGCGGCGCTTGTTGCGAAGAACGAAACTGATGCCGCTAAGGCTTTCCTTGCTTTCCTTGAAAGCGATGCCGGACAGGCGATCATCAAGGACAAGGGCTTCGTGGGAGCTGCGGAGGCTGCCCAATAATGATGGAAGGCAATGTCTGGCAGATTGTGTCTCTGTCGCTCCGGGTTGCCGGAATAGCTATCATTGTCGCGCTGCCAGTTGCCTTTATCGTCGCACGGATTCTTGCCCGGTTCAATTTTCCGGGCAAGTCTCTGGCACAGGCCATAATCACCATGCCGCTGGTCCTGCCGCCCGTGGTGACGGGCTATCTGCTTTTGATCCTGTTTGGCGCGCGGGGGCGCTCTGGGGAGCGCCATTGCAGGAATGGTTTGGCCTTTCCTTCTCCTTTCGCTGGACGGGGGCGGCACTTGCTGCTGGTGTCATGGCGTTTCCGCTGCTCGTCCGTCCGATCCGGCTTTCGATAGAGGGGTTGGATCGCGGGCTGGAGGAAGCGGCACGCACGCTTGGCGCTAACCGGTTCACGGCCTTCTTCACAGTCATTCTGCCGCCCTTGCTGCCCGGTGTTCTTGCAGGCGCAGTGCTTGGTTTTGCCAAGGCGCTGGGTGAATTTGGCGCCACGATAACCTTCGTTTCCAACATTCCGGGCGAAACGCAGACCCTTTCGCTTGCCATCTATGCCCTGATGCAGACCCCCTCCGGCGATGCCGAGGCGTTCCGCCTGATCGCCATATCTGCAGCTATCTCAATTGTGGCCGTAGTCCTTTCCGAATGGCTTCAGCGCAAGCTTGCGGGAGCAACGAAATGAGCGGGCTTTCTGTCTCGATTACGGGCCGCAATGGCAGGGTTTCCTGTTGCCGCCGATTTTGCTGCCGACTGGGGCGTGACCGCTTTGTTCGGCCATTCCGGTGCGGGCAAGACAACGCTTCTGAAAATGATTGCCGGAACACTCCGTCCAGAGAGCGGACGCATTGCAGTGGGTGATTTCACGCTGTTCGATGCCGAAAAGGGCGTCAATCTGCCACCGGAAAAACGCCGCATCGGTTATGTGTTTCAGGAAGCACGGCTTTTCCCGCACATGAGCGTCAAACGCAACCTGACATATGCGCGTTGGGCCGGGCACCGGCAGGCGACGCGCAGCTTCGATGAAGTTGTGGCGCTGCTTGGCATTGACCATCTTCTCGACAGGCGGCCATCGACACTTTCCGGTGGTGAACGACAGCGTGTCGCCATTGGCCGCGCGCTCTTGTCTGATCCCGCACTTCTTTTGCTGGACGAGCCGCTTTCTTCGCTCGATCACGCGCGCCGGCAGGAAATCCTTCCCTTCATCGAGCGTCTTCGCGATGAAAGCCATGTGCCGATCGTCTATGTGAGCCATGAAATCGATGAAGTCGCGCGGCTTGCAGACGAAATCGTGCTTCTGTCTGCTGGCCACGTGACGGCAAGTGGTGCGGCGGCGGATGTGTTTCCGCTGATCGACGCAGAGGGCGAGGGCGGCGGTGTGCTGCTGGAAGGGACGGTTTCGTCCTATGATGATCGTTACAAGCTGGCCGAGATCGACCTTGGTGGCGCGTCATTCCAGCTCAGCGATGCAGGGCTGAAACAGAATATGCATGTGCGGTTGCGCGTGCGAGCACGCGATGTTTCCATCGCACGCAAGGTGCCGGAAGCGATCAGCATTCGCAACGTACTACCGGTGACCGTTACTGCCATTACTACGGATGATGGCCCGAACGCCTATGTTTCGCTGGACTTCCGGGGACGTCGTCTCGGTGCGCGGCTGACGCGGCGCTCGGTTGACGAACTGGCGCTGCAATCGGGTGACCATGTGGTTGCGCTGGTGAAGGCGGTTTCGGTTGATCGGGCGGCTATTCGGGAAAAATGACGCGGGGACAATAATCCGGTTTTCGCCCCGCTTGTTTTATGCTCCTGTCTCTGGTGATTGGGAGAATATGCATGACTGATTTGCAGAACTGGACGCCGCGCCCCAAGCCGGAACGCAAAGTGCTTGAAGGCCGTTATGTGCGGTTGGAACCGCTGGACCCGAAGAAGCATGGGGACGAGCTTTTCGCTGCTTCTTCGGTCAACGATGCAGATCAGCGTTTTACGTGGCTGTTCGAGTTTCCACCTGCAACCCGAGACGAATTCGAGCCCCGGCTGGAAAGGGTGTCGAAGAGCGAAGACCCGCTGTTCTTCGCTGTCATCGACAAGGCGAGCGGCAAGGTTGCCGGGCGCCAGACACTGATGCGCATCGACCCGACCCATGGCGTTATCGAGATAGGCAGCATTTATTGGGGGCCGCTGATTTCGCGGAAGCCTGCCGCCACGGAAGCGCAGTTCCTGTTTATGCAGTATATTTTCGACGAGCTTGGCTATCGCCGGTACGAATGGAAATGCCACAACGAAAACGAGCCTTCCAAGCGGGCTGCCGAGCGTTTCGGCTTTTCGTTCGAGGGAATTTTCCGCCAGCATATGGTGGCGAAGGGCAAGAACCGCGATACGGCGTGGTATTCCATTCTCGACAGTGAATGGCCTGCCTTGAAGAAAGCCTATCAGGCATGGCTTGCGCCGGAAAACTTTGATAGTGACGGTCAGCAGAAGAAGAAGCTGGAGGAGTTCCGTGATCTTGGCTGAGCGTAAGAAAAGCAATCCGGCAATTGCCGCTGCCATTATCCTGATCGGCTTCGGTGTGCTTGCCTATTTCGTGCCCAGCATCATGCTGGCACTGGGCGAACGCTCGCAAATCGCGGCGATCATCTTCCCGATTGTTTTCGTTCTGGGCTTCTTTGCCATTTTCTGGCTGCGCTCGCGCCGTCAGAACAAGGACTAACTAACAAGCGAAGCGCTGAGCAGCAGAGCGCCAGTCAGCGCGATGAACAGGGCAGCGGCGACTTCGATTGCCGCCTTCAGGCGACCCGACATGGCATTGCTGCCTGCAAATCGCAGAGCCGTATTCTTTGCGGTGACGGCCAGCGTGGCAAGAACAGCCACGGTGATGAATGTGCCGAACGCCATGGCGAAGACAGAAAGAAGCCCACCGACCATCAAGCCATTCAAAAGCGCAAACGTCAGCACGATCAGCGCGCCGGAGCAGGGACGCAGGCCCACCGCGAAAATCGCCGACCACGCCGTCTTCCAGTTGAAATCGTCGCCGAGCGTCGACGGATCGGCAATATGGGCATTGCCGCATGCGGCGCATACATCCCCTTCGCCGATGAAAATATGATCCGATGCAGCGGCAGTTGCGGGTTTGTAGTTGAGTTTTACCGTGCTTCCGACCGCTGCCGCGCGTGTGGTTTGCGAAATGCTGCCCTGCCATGCAGGACCGGAGGCCATTGCCTGTGCGGGTGTTGCAGCAAAAAGTGATGAGACCGGCTTGCGGTTTGCATTGTCTTGCTTTTTGAAAAGCAGTGGCAGTTTGCGCGCCAGAAGCCAGAGGCCAAAAACAGGACAAGCGCAAAACTCGCGATTTCCATATAGCGGGCGGTCTGGTTCATGGAAATGCCGGTGCCGCGCAGCAGAAACCATGCGAGGCCAACCACGGCGATTGCCATGATGGCCTGTAAAAGCGATGAAATGAACGACAGGAATATGCCGCGCCTGAGCGCTGTTTCATTGGCGATCATGTAGGACGAGATGACCGCCTTGCCGTGGCCGGGCCCTGCCGCATGAAAAATACCGTAGACGAAGGAAAGTCCGACCAGAACAGAAGCCTGCCATGGATCCTCGCGCATGGCTTTCAGCGCGTTGGTCATGGCGAGATAAAACGAGCGCTGCTGCTCGTTCATCCAGAGGATGATATGCGCGAAAGTCCCGGTCGGCTTCATCGCCACCTCATTCGCGCCAATGCCGAGAGATGATTGCGCATAGGCTTGCGCAACGATCATCGTAAGGCAGAGGGTTAGAATGAAGGCAGCCGGTTTTCTCATCAGCCTGTCTTTCCTTTCGGTTCACAGTCTATCTCAAGACGGGTTGCGAATATTTTCGACATGTCCGTACCCGTTGGGTCGTTGAAGAAGGCATCGGTCAGTGTCGCCCGGTTCTGGGCGAGTGCCTCATCCGGATCGGGTCGCACGACCTTGGAGGTGCAGCCTGCGGGCAGGCCTTTCACAACCAGATCGCTGTCGTCCATGTAATCGATGGCCGTGTAGAAGGTCGGGTCATAGACACCGAAGCTGATTTTATGGCCAGCGGCAAGCTTCAATGGCTTTTCAGGCTTGCTGGTAAAACGATCAGCAGGCGATTGTCGGTGAAATCGGCTGCGAGGTCGGTTGGCCTCGCCATTTTAACGTCCTTGCCGTTATCCAAAACGGTCTGGAAATATTTGAACTCCGCAATCGAACCATTGATGACATGGCCGAGGTCGATCAGTTCATTCTTGTCGAGTTGCAGGTCACCATTCTTGTCAAATTCCATCAGCACAGTCGAGGAGAAAACGTCGTCGAAGCGCCAGACATGAGCAAGTTGCTGCACGGTGCCGTCAGGTGCGACAGTCAGTTCCAGTCGGGCGTCGGCAAAGACATGCGGGTGAGCGAGCACCGTCGTCGGCACGAGACTGGCCAGCAGCGCAGTTGCGGCAGCCCGAACGAACCTGCTTTTGAACCAAGACGACGAAACCAGCATAAAATTTTCCGTTAGAGTTTTCTCACGCTTATGCCCGAAGGCGGCGAAAGTGCGACATTCTAGTTGTTTTATCGTGCATCTTAGTCCCGAAAACCGTTTCACCCTTTTCTGGATGCGCTCTATTCCCGTTCCTTGAACCATTGGGTCAGAAAATCGACCAATGCCCGGATTTTTGCTGGCAGATAGCGCCGATGTGGATAGACGGCATAGATGCCGCCATCCTTCACGATGAATTCGTCCAGACAGGCTACGAGCCTGCCGCGTTCGATTTCTTCTTCGGCGATGAAGGCGGGCAGCATACAGAAGCCGAGCCCGGCGAGTGCAGCATTCTTGGTTGCAACCGGACTGTTCACCTCAATCGGACCGTTAACGGGAACCGTCATCATCGAACCGTCGGTATTGCGGAAATGCCAATTGTTGCGTGAGCGTGCGTTGGTGTCGATGATGCAGGGCCGGTCGGCCAAGTCTTCCGGACGTTCGGGCTTGCCTACGCGGGCGATTAGCTCGGGCGCGCCGCACAGGATTGAATGGAAGGGCGAGAGGCGCTTGGCAATGAGGGAAGAGTCCTGCAAGCGCGTGATGCGGATCGCGAGATCAAAGCCTTCTTCCACTAGATCGACAAACCGATCATCCAGCCGAACGTCGAGCACGATTTCCGGATGGGCGAGGCAAAAGTCGATCAGCGACTGGCCAATCACGGCATCGGCAAAAGTGCGCGGGGCCGACAGTTTGATGCGCCCGCGCGCGTCTGAACTGGTTTCGCTGACAGCATCTTGCAACGCGTCGATCTCGCGAATGATTTCAACTGCGCGGTGATAATAGGTGTGCCCGGCTTCGGTCAGCGAGAACTGACGGGTTGTGCGGTTGAGAAGCCGTGCGCCGAGCTCGTCTTCCAGTTCCCGCACATATTTGGAAAGGAGTGCCTTGGAGCGCCCGATTTTTCGCGCGGCGGCGGAAAAGCCTTCCGCCTCGACCACGTCGATGAAGGCCCGCATACGTGTGAGGGTGTCCATAGTCTAGCCCCGCTTCCCGACGATGTTTTTGGCCAGTGCGATCAGCGCCCGGTCGCTGCCGCGTGGTCCGATGAAGGAAATGCCGAAAGGTGCGCCCTGCACCTGTCCCAAAGGTAATGTGATCTGCGGCAGGCCGGAAAGCACCGAAAGGCAAAGCAGGCGCAAAGCCTGTTCGCGATAGGCCTGCAACGCCTCGAAAGGCTCTTTTGCCAGCGGAGCAGCACCGTACGGTCGGTAGCGCCAGCACTGCATCATTGCCGACGATCTGTTCTAGTTCCTGCGTGAATTGTGCCCGGCGCATACGCTGGCTGGTAACGAGATCAGCGGCGATTCTCGCCCGAAGGCAAAACGGTCTGCGACGCCGGGGCCGAGCTTGCGATCACCCGAAGAAATCCAGCCGCCGTGCGTCGCCCGGGCTTCCGCGCCCTGTATGTGGCGGAAGGCCAGATAGAGTTCGTCTATCGAGAGCGTCGGCTGACTTGCCGCCTTCAGGGTGGAAAAGTGCGGGCGCACTTCGGAGAACATGGTGCGATAGGCGTCAGTTTCTTCCCGGCCGAGCAGAAGCTGTTCCAGAACCGGCATATAGAGAAGCTGCGTCAGCCTGAATTCTCGGGCGTCGTCGCCAAGCAGGATAGAGCCAACGCGGTCGTAAAGGTCGATATCGCGTGCAAACCATCCAATCGTATCGAGCGAGGGCGCAAGCGGCATGATACCTTCGAGCGGAATGCGGCCATGGGTGGTGCGCAAGCCGATAAGACCGCAAAAGCTTGCAGGCGCACGAATGGAGCCGCCCGTATCGGAGCCGAGCGCAATATCGGCGAGCTTGCCTGCTACTGCCGCTGCCGAGCCGGATGATGAGCCACCAGTAACGCGGTCCGATGCTGCGGGATTGATCGGATAGGGAAATGCGAATTCTGCCCCATCAAGGAGAAGGCAAGTTCGTCGGTCTGCGCCTTGCCGACAAATTCGGCACCGGCGGCGAGGAGTTTCTCCACCACCGGAGCTGATCTTTCGGCGCGAGGTGATTCGGCCTCGATTTGCGGATTGCCGCATCCGGTTGCCATTCCGGCGACGTCATAAATGTCTTTTACGGCCAGCCGTTCGCCTTTGAGCGGTCCGTCCGCTGTGTGAACGGGTGACCTTTCAGGTTTTGCAATGATGGCGTTGAAGGGATCAAAACTGGCCATTGTTCACAACATGCAGCAATTAACGGTCTATTTACGCTCTTTCGAGGCAGGTCTGAGCTGCGAATGTTTCACTTATATTGAACAATGGCAAGCGCGCCGTTCAGCGCGAGCCTGCCAAAATAAATTCGTCCGGAGAAATTTTTGTCATTGAATGGTCACGACTTTGCGCTTATATCGCGCTTGCCCAAAGTCGCACGTGCCTGTGGGTGTCCGCCGATCCTCGAATGGTGAGGAATTCGGTACGGTACACGGACCTAACCGCTCCAGTCGATCTGTTGGCCAACCGCCAGATCGAGGACATCTTGAAGCAACGACGGTGCGGGCCTTTCTAGTGTCTTTCGGCTGTCCAAAAGCCGAAATTACTGAAGAGGCACACCTTCATTGCCAGAAGTGCGGATGCGGTTCTCCAATTCCAATCCAAGGCAGACAAAGCGGAGTAACGCGGGTTTAGCGTTGTTCCATCGCCGCATGAGTTTTCGCGTGACATCAGCACCTCCAAAGGCTGACTTCACGGCGGATGCGTTCATGCACACTTTGTCCCTTAGAATACGGCAACAGATAAGCCGTGCGGGAGAACGACCATGGCAACGCAGCGTATCATCGACTTCCTCAACACCCGCCGTCCGGACGGTCCTTGCCTCGTCGTCGACACCGACGTCGTGCGCGACAACTATCAGAGCTTCGAGAAGGCTTTTGCCCTATTCGCGCATCTTCTATGCGGTGAAGGCAAATCCTGCGCCGGAAATCCTGCGCCTGCTCGCTTCGCTCGGCTCGTGCTTCGACACCGCTTCGGTTGCTGAAATCGAAATGGCTCTGGAAGCTGGCGCAACGCCAACCCGCATCTCCTATGGCAACACCATCAAGAAGGAGCGCGATATTGCGCGCGCCTTCGAGCTGGGCATTCGCCTTTATGCGGTTGACTGCGTTGAAGAAGTCGAGAAGGTTGCTCGCGCCGCTCCCGGCAGCCGCGTGTTCTGCCGCGTGCTGACGGATGGCGAAGGCGCCGAATGGCCGCTGTCGCGCAAGTTCGGTTGCGTGCCTGCGATGGCCATCGACGTTCTGCGTCATGCAAAGTCGCTCGGTCTCGATTCCTACGGTGTATCGTTCCACGTCGGCTCGCAGCAGACGGACCTTTCTGCATGGGATCGTGCGCTCAGCGATGCGGCGTCGGTGTTCCGCATCCTTGCTGACGAAGGCATTGTTCTGCGCATGGTCAATATGGGCGGCGGGTTCCCGACCCGTTACCTCAAGGACGTGCCGACTGCTCAGGCCTACGGCATGGCGATCTTCGATGCGCTGTCCAAGCATTTCGGCAACCGTATTCCGGAAACCATTATCGAACCGGGCCGCGGCATGGTCGGTAATGCAGGCGTGATCAAGACTGAAGTGGTTCTGGTCTCGCGCAAGGCAGACAACGACAATGTGCGCTGGGTCTATCTCGACATCGGCAAGTTCGGCGGTCTCGCCGAAACCATGGACGAGGCGATCCGCTACCAGATCGTGACCCCGCATGACGGCAGCGAAACCGAACCATGCGTGCTGGCTGGCCCGACCTGCGACAGTGCCGATGTGCTTTACGAAAAGACGCCGTACCCGCTGCCGGTCTCGCTGACCATCGGTGATGAAATCCTCATCGAAGGCACGGGCGCATACACCACCACCTATTCGGCGGTGGCGTTCAACGGCTTCGAACCGCTGCGATCCTACGTCATCTGATCATTCAGACTTGGTATGATCCCGAAAAGTGGGAACCGGTTTTCGGATTAGATCATACCTTTAAAAGTCCCGAATGATCCTCTCAATCCGCCCAGTGCTGCAAGGCGCTGGGTGGGGTGTGCTGCTGCCGCTTTGCGGGGATAGATGTCATGAACGTAACTCTTGAAATTCAGGAACATACTGCAACCATCGTCGCTCCGGCTTTTTTACAATAGCGGGCGAAACGCTGGAGCACGTGCTTGCGCGTGAAGCGCTGCTGGATCGCGCGATGGGTGAAGGCCGTCGCCGGAAGTCATCGGAAAAGCTGCGTCGCGGTCGCCTGCATGCGGACGGGCTGGCTTTCGCTGCGCTTGGCGAAGACGGCCTGCTCGCAGGTACTGTGCGGTTGTGGAATGTCCATGCCGGTCTCGATGCTTTCGGCTTTCCGGTGTCTGCTTTGCTGCTCGGTCCGCTGGCCGTCGATCCTTCGGCTGCCGGTTGCGGGAATCGGTTCGGCGTTGATGCGTCATGCGATTGATGAAGCAAAAGACCGCGGCCATGGCGCGATCATCCTTGTCGGCGATCCGGAATATTATGAGCGTTTTGGTTTCACCGCTGAAAAGACCGGCGAGCTTGCCATGCCCGGCCCTTACGAGAAGCGTCGCTTTCTGGCGCTTGAGCTGAAGCCGGGCCATCTTGACGGGGCGCACGGCATTCTGCGCGCCAGTGGACGCAAGGTAACGCGCGTTGAGGCCTCGTTGCGGCAGTCCGCGTGAATTAAGATAGACGCAGCAGCCGTCCGAAGTTGCGGACGGCTGTTATTGCAAGGCCTGCAAGGAAGCCTGCAATCAGCCCCGCAATGACGATCAGTTTGCGCGATGTGCCTGCCGGATCGAGCGGCGGGCGAGCTTCCGACAGAACCCTGACATTGGCCGTATTCAGGCCTTCCTGTTCGTTCGTCTCACGTGAACGCAGGAGGAAGGCTTCGTAGACCGAGCGCCGCGCTGTTGCTTCGCGTTCAAGCTCACGCAATTTCACCAGATCGCCGCTATTGTTCGCCTGTTGGGATTTTAGCTGCGCCGGGCGGGCGCTGAGGTCCTTTTCCTGCAGCGCGGATCGGGCAACCTCGACCTGCAACGAGGAGCGGATGCGCCGTAATTCGGCATCGATGTCGTTCAGGACCGTGCCTGCCTGCGACTGCGCCTGAATGAGCGCCGGGTGACGTGGGCCAAGCTGGGTAGACAGGCCGCTTGCAGTCTGGCGCGCCTGCGCATATTGGGCGCGCAGCGCGGTCAGCGTGTTGGAACGCAGGTCTTCCGGCAAGGTCCCGGATACCACGCTGTCGGAAGTAGCACTGCTGAGCACCTGCACGCGGGCCTGAAGCCGCATCGTTTCGGCGCGCTGGTTGGTCAACTGGTCGTTGAGCCGAGTCAGGTCGTTGTCGCTGATCAGCTTGCCGTCGACATTGACCAGATCGTGCGACGCGCGGAAGTCGGCTGCTGCGCGCTCCGCCTGTTCGACATTGGCGCGCATATCGGCAAGACGGTTCGACAGTTCATCCGAAGTGCGCCGTGCAGCGTCGGATTGCACGGATGCAAGCTCGCTCTGGAACACGGAGCTGATCGTGTTCGCAAGCGATGCCGATTTCTGCGGGTCTCGCGTTTTCACCGAGATCGAATAGATGAAGGTCTTGGCATCACGGCCAATGGCGATGTTCTTGTGGAGATTGTACAGGACGCGGGTTTGCAGTGTCTGGCTGTCGCTGGCCTTTTGGGGCGACATCATATCCCTGATCTGTGTAAACAGCCCGGCAATGCCGGTCGGAACCAGAGTGCCGTTGAATTCGGGGTCTTTTGTCAGGTCTGTCTTGTCGATCACTTTAAGCAGCACGCTGCTGGAATCGATGATACGTGCCCGGCTTTCCGCAACGGCAAGTGACGCATCGGTCGGGAGCTGACCCGGCGTCAGCTCGTCTCCCACGGTCTTGATATTGCGCGGGTCGACCAGAATATCCGTCGATGCGACATACATCTGTGGCAGGGACAATGCATAGAGCGCAGCGACCACACCACCCAGTATTGTACTGACAAGCAGGAGCTTGCGCGATCCGCGCAGCACGTCGATAGCGATGCGCGGATCGATCAGCGGTTTCCACTCCGCATCAGGTGCCGGTCCGTCAATGACAGGGCGTTCGCGCCGTACCGGTTCGCCGGTCGGCTCGAATGAGGGAGCGGGAGTTTCAACTGCGACCTTGTGGCGTTCGCGTTCCTGAACCTTGCGTTCCAGTTCCGCCTCGATCAGCGCGACGCGCTTTTGCAGCTCGGCGACATCGGCATCATCCAGTTCTTCTTCGAGAACGGGTTCCGCGGGTTCTGGTGTTTCCTGCGCAGTATGATCGCGCTGGCGGAAGAACGCGGCGCGTTCATCCGGTGTCGCGGGGGTGTCGAGGGGTGGTGCGGTTTCGCTGTCAAGACGATCAGCCGGGCGAGCGTCGGAGAATGCGAGAAGAGGTTTCTCAACTCCCGCCTTTCTGCGCTCCTCGTGATCCCTCATTGCTGAAATCGTCCGTGTCTGTAAGCCGTCTCAACCGTTCCCGGCGCCAGCGGCTGCTTTGAAATTCATAAGCCAAGGCTCCCGCCTGCCAAACGGGAGTCCGGTTGGCTCGCACCTCAAGGCCGAATGTAATTTTTTATAGAAAACAAAACGTTAAAATAATGTCGAGGTGGAGTGTCAATTCCTTGAATCTACAACTTTAGCTTTTGCTTGTTTACTCTTTGAGCTTGCAAAGAAGAGTTTAAGTCTTTTTAGCTAAACCCCGATTATGTCTCCGTTCCAATGGAAAGGCACATGCACCAGACTATGATAGACGAGGACCCCTGTTGATAGCAAAAGCGCTCCGGAAATTGTCAGGCAACAATGCCGGAATGGTGCGTGATTACCTATCCCTGTTTTCCGGTTCCGCCGGCAGGCTGGTTGTTTCGCTCGTCTATTTCATCGCGCTCGCAAACACACTCCCAACCGGTGATTTCGGCATATTTGCCACCGCATCGGGCACAGGCGTGGTTCTGTCACGTATCATTTCTCTCGGCTTCAGCTCACCGCTTTACCGCATATCGACGGTGAAGCCGCGCCTGCTCGGTATCTATACGGCGGGTTTTCTTGTCGCCCTTCTGGTTTCCCTGCCGCTGTTCGCGCTGGCGTCCCGGCTGATCTATTTCGTCTTTTTCAGCCGCGACATTTCCTTTCTGCCTTTTGCCGTGGTGGTATTTGCTGAAGCCTTGCTCTGGCGTTCGACGGAAATCGTCATCATCATCAACAACGGCCTGCGCCGGTTCGGTATATCTGCAGGACTGGTGATTTTCGGGACAGCCACGCGCGCCGTGGCGGCAGTCCTGTTCATGTGGTTGGCGAGTGTTCATGACATCGCCCATTGGGCGTGGTGGTATGCGGCGGCCAATGGTGTTGCGCTGCTGACGGCGCTGAAATTCTATCCGTCTATCCAGCTCCGCTTCAAACCGGCGCTTTATATACGGCGGCTTTCCGATGCGATTGCAGTCATGGGGGCCGAACTGCTGTTCTATATTCAGGCCGAGCTCGACAAGCTACTTGTGCTGACCGTCGGTGGGCCTGCGACGGCGGGCCTTTATGCGATCATCATGCGGCTTGTCGATCTGACGGCTTTGCCGGTGCGGTCCTTCAACATGATGCTGGTGCAAAAGCTCATGCGCACGCCGGACATGCTGTCCTCATTGCGCATCCGCGCCGGGCTGGAACTTGCAGTCTTTGCCGTTTCGGTGGCAGGCCTCGGCGCGATGGTTGTGTTCCTGCAAATCTTCCCGAACGCACTCGGTTCAAGCGTTGCACCGATTGTCGGGCTGCTGCCACTGGTGTGGCTCGTGCCGGGGTTTCGCAATCTCATCGAGTATCAGACGGAAATTCTGTATGCGCGCGGCCAGTCCGGTCTCAGGACGCTGAGCATGGTGTTGATGACCGCCGCCAAAGCATTCTTTGTCTGGCTTCTGCTCGTGAATTATGTCGATGACAATGACTGGATTCTCGGGCTCAATGTCGTATTCGCCGGACTTTATCTGCTGTCTCTGGTTTTACCTATACGAGCATTCGTTTACCGGCAAAGCGGGTTTGAGATTTAGGTTCCGATAATGCGGCGAATGTCATCAACCGAAAGACCGAGGAAAGACTGCATACCGATTGCGACCTGATGTGGTTCCATTTCGGCGATGAAGGTGCGGAATTCCTCTTCGCTCGGTGGCGGTGCGAACCATTGCATCCGGCACAGATCATGGGTGTCGCTGTAATGACCGGAACCTTGCAGTACATCATCGACATAGCGGCCATAGATGAAGCATTCGGAGAAACGGCGTATGTTGCCAAGGGCTGCCACCCAGTGCTGTCCGGTATGGGCTTCGATCCTCTCGCACATGGAAATCACGCTATCGCGCCGCCATGAGACAAGCTGGCCGATATAGTCGTTCAGGCCGCTTTTCCCTTTCCTGATGCCGAGCAGCTTTGCCGCGTTGGCTGCCCAGACCGGATGCTCCGGCCATTCCGGATTGGCAAGCGCATTGGGACGTACAAAGAGCCGAAGCTTTTCGTGGTGCCAGAGCGTGCCACAATCGAAGGGGCGCAGAAAAGCCGTGTCGGAATCCGTATAGAGAAATCCGTCTTCTTCCACGGCACCGGCAAGCGCGATGCGGCGCAGCTGTTGCACATGCCAGCCGCGCAGCGGCTTGGTTCTGAGTGAGAGCCAAACGCGCCTGCGCCACAGATAGGCCGGGTCCCAAAAGGCGTGGAGCCATGAGGGTAGCAGATCGCGTTCATCAATGATGACGCGTTGTGTGCTTTCGAGCTTGCGGAACAGGGCAATGTCCTTGCTGTCGACAAGGATATAGTGCTTCGTGAAACCGCTGACATATTTGTCTATGGTTTCGCAAAGCAGCTTGCAGCGCTCGAAATCCTGATCCCAGCTCGCTGTGACGATTGCGGTTTTCACCGGGGGCTCCCTTCATCCAGCCTTTGGCAACGCGCCACAGAAATACGGGATTACCGATGAGATAGCGTTTTGCGAGCCGTCGCGGTTCTTGTAGCAGCCGGTGCACCCATTCCATCTGGATCTTGCGTACCCATTGCGGGGCGCGTTGCACACGACCTGTATGCAGGTCGAACAGCGCACCGACGGCACTCGCCACCGTGCAATGTTCCTCCGTGAGATGCTTGTCGATGAAGAGTTCCCGGCGCGGAACGCCCATGGCGACGAGCAGGATATCGGGATGAAATTCCTTCAGCTGCGCCAGAATACCGTCGAGATCGGCGGGCTTGAAGAAAGCCGTCTGAAATCACATGATATTCATGGTGCGGTATCTGCTGCATGAAGAGCTGCGCGGTATCGGCGGCGACGCCCGGACCTCCACCGAGAAGTGCAACCTTCAGGGGCGTTTCATATGCTGCAGAAGGCCCGGAATGAAGTCTGTCCCGTTGAGATTGGCGGGGAATTTGCTGCCATAGGCGACCTTGCTGGCAATATCGACGCCTACACCGTCGGGCAGGATCAGGAAATCCTGCAATGCAGTGCGGTAAGTTGGGTCAGTATCCGTAATGTTGGAATTGTTGGCATTGAGCCAGCCCTGTTTCATGAACCGGCCTTCATTGATGCGGTTCTCGAAAAGGCAAAGGCGCTGTCCCAGTCGAAACAGGCGACCTTCACGCCAAGGATATTCCGGTAAGTGACATTTTCGGTATGCATCATGCCCGGTCCGTATTTTTGTCTTTGCCATGAAGTGCTTGCAGACCTCTGGCAACTGCGCGGTCCATGCCTTCGATTTGTGACCCTGTAAAGGCTTTGCCGTCCAGTCTCTGGTGATCCCCGATCTCATCTTTTCAATTCGCTCGACGACTGCCGCAGCGAAAGCCTGCGGGTCGTCGGCAATGGTGCAATTGTCCGGGATATTGCCGATACCGCGCACGGAATGCGCTGTGGCGACACTTGGCATGCCCAGTTCGAACGTCTCAACAGTCTTGAGCTGCACGCCGGTGCCCGCACGGCTGATCAGCGGTACAAGCGCGCCGCTTTCCACAAATTCGGTTGCGTCCGGCACTTTGCCGACGAAATTGATGCCGGACCCCACACTCGACCATGTAGCAATCAGATCGGCAGGCGTGTTGCCTGCAATCGCGATGGAAATATCGTCGGGAAGATGTGGCTTTACCTCGCGCAGGAACCATTCGAGCCCGATGCGGTTCGGATGCCATGTCCATGTGCCGATCAGGGCAAGGTCGTATTTTGTCGGGCGCTGCCGTGCGGCTTGCATCCCGCCCGGCGTGACGAGCGGCATTGTCGCAAACCGATCAGGGCCAAGTCCAAGTGCTGGTCCGTCATCTTCGGCAAAAGTGAAGACGAAGCGGGCACTTCCGACGAGGCGGCTTTCCAGTCCTTTGAGAATGCGAGCCTCGCGACCGAACAGAAATTTCTGGATGAAACTTCCTGCGTCGGCAGCGTTTTCTTCCGCTGAGCGATATTCCACATTATGCGCTACGAACAGCGAAGGCTTGTCCTTGAAGATGTCTTCGAACGCGCCGGGCAAGGTCACGCCGTTCAGCACATAGGCATCGAACGGGCCGATCTTTGCGATCGCTGCACGCAGTGTCTCAGCCGGTATAACCCGCAGCTTCGCGGAGGAAACCGTAAGACCGGTCAGGAAGGATTTCAGCACCCAGCCGATCTTGCGCTTGATGCCAGCGCCTTCGGTCCGTACTTCGACTTCACCCAGAACGACTGTATCTGCAGCATCGGCTTTCACGCCCGGCCATGTGAAGCCAAAGACGGTCACTTTTGCTCCCGAACGACGCAAGCCATCGACCACGGCGGCATTTGCCACTTCGTAGCCGGTGGTCGGTACTCCGTGCGGAACAATCGATGTCACGAAAACAAGGTGAGGGGACGGCAATTCAACTCCTGAACAATCATTCTGGCACGCGCAGCATGAAAATTGATGGGCTGCGCTCAAGCTTTTCCTAATGCATTATTCATCTTAAAACCCTTAACATTTCGGGTCGATATGCTCTATGCTAGTTTTGATCAGTGTTTATAGTCCTGCGGTGAACTTTTCTTTAAATGTTTTTCAATAGTGGCGGATAAACAAATATAGAAGTTCGAAATATCCGGTAGCGTTATGTCTGATTTACCTAGTCATATACAAGTAATTGCTAAAACTCACCGGGCTTCAATTCGATGAAGTCGAGGTGGTGGTAACGCTGCCGACATTCCGCCGTCCGGAGCATGTCATCCAGACGCTGGATACGCTCAATGCTCAGGTCACGAGCCGTCGCTTTGCGGTCGTCTTGATCGAGAACGAGGCGGAGGACCGGGAAGGTGCCAAGGTCGCGGCGCCGCAGTTCGAGGCCGGAAAATATACCGGCATGTTGATCGTCGAATCCCATCGCGGCAACTGCAACGCATATAATGCGGGCTGGCTGACGGCGATGACTTTTTTCCCGAACTTCAAATATGTCGTCGTCATCGATGACGATGAACTGGCTGATCCCGCCCGGATCGAAAACATGGTGGCCACCGCCGAGCGTTATAACGCCAGTCTCGTCGGCGGCCCGCAATATCCGATCTTCGAGAAGCCGGGCGCGGAAAAATGGGCGAGACATCCTGTTTTCCTGCCGCATTACAACAGGACCGGCCCGGTTCCGATCATCTATTCATCCGGCAACCTCCTGATTGCGCGTCCGGTGCTGGAAGCCATCGGCTATCCGTTCATGGACCTGAAGTTCAACTTCACCGGCGGCGGCGATTCAGATTTCATCAATCGTTCGCGGGCCAAGGGCTTCAATATCGCCCGGTGCAATGAAGGCATTGTCCGCGAGACCATTCCGGCGCGGCGGCTGGAGAGTGACTGGATCACGGCGCGCGGCTTGCGCAACGGTGTTCTGTCGACGCTGATTGAACAGCGCCAGCGCAAGGACGAGCCTTTCGGTCAGGTGCGCGTGTTCTTGAAGAGCCTTGCACTTCTTGGCTATTCTCCAATCAAGGCCGTGCGGCGCGGATTCGCGGCGCGCTTCGTGCCGGTCGGGACCTATTTCATCCATATCGGGCTGGGCCGGGTTATGGCCCATTTTGGATATCTGAATGAGCAGTATCGCAACCCGGACAAGAACTGACACCCGTTCCGACGTTGCGGCGCAAACCGATATGCGGGCGACGATCCGTACGATTGCGCTTGTTATCGCCACGATAACGTTCTGCATCCTGCTGATTTCGTTCCGTCCGTTCAATCCGCTGAGTGCCGCAGCCGATGGCGACGCATCGGGCGGCGGCGACGTCATCAATCAGCTTGGTTTCGGCTGTCTCGGCGCGGTGGCGCTTCTGTCGCTTGCGATGTTTGCCGACCCGAAAAAGGTGGTCAAAATCGTCAGCCCCGGCTGGCTGCTGATGTTCGCCTTCCTGTTTACCTCTGTTTTTGCAAGCCCTGATCCGTCAACCGCCATACGCGGTGTGCTTTTGACCATGATCGGCATTCTGACGGTCATCGCTGTTTTGAGCCTGCCGCAGGACGGCGACGCCTATTCGACGATGCTGGTCACGGTGGCTTCGATTGTGATCGTCGTTTCCTATGCGGGCGTCCTCCTCCTGCCCAATCTCGGCACACACGGCGCCGATGCTTTGGAGCCGCAAAACGCCTATCTCTGGCGCGGTGTCTTCACCCACAAGAATATTGCCGGACCGGTCATGGCCGCCTTTGCCTTTGCCGGTGTCTATCTGTGGCGGCGCGGCTGGCGCATAAGCGGTTTTCTGATTGCAGTTTCTGCGTTGATCTTCGTTTCGCAGACCGGATCGAAAACCACTGCGGCACTGGTACCGCTCGCCATGCTGCTCGTGATCGGCCCCCGGTATTTTCGGCCTCCGTTTCCTTTGCACCGGTGGTAGTTTTCACGATCCAGTTTCTGCTCGCGCTGTTCACCTTCGGCACGGTTCTTTTCGAGCCGATACACCAGCTCGTTCTGCAGCTTGATGTTGATCCGACCTTCACCGGACGCACCTCCATCTGGGCCTTTGCCGTTGAGGCGCTTTCCCATCGCCCTTGGACTGGTTTCGGCTATGAAAGCTTCTGGGGCACGCCGATCGTAAAAAAGAGGCGGCGAACCCCTACTATCTCGATTGGGATGTGCGCGGCATCGTGCATGGACATAATGGCTATCTGGATATTGCGGTATCGATGGGGATTCCGGCGCTGATCTGCGCCATCTTCGTCATCATCATCATGCCACTGGTCAATTACCTGCGGTGCCGTCCGGTGCGCGAAAATCTGCTGCTTGCCGATTTCTTCCTGATGATCGTCTTCTTCGGAACGTTGAATGCCATGCTGGAAAGTTTTTCTTTCGTCGCATGGACCCGGTCTGGCTTACGCTTGTCTTTGCGATTTTCGGCCTCAGGCTGATCGCGAAAATTATCATTCCGAAACGATAGAGCAATTCCAGTTAAAACAGAATCGTAGAACCGCACTATCTCTTTGTTTATACGCATTATCCAACGCAAAACCGCTTCGCACTTTTGCTGGAAATGCTTTTAGCCGGAGCCACTTCATGAATATCGCAATCGTCGGGACCGGGTTTGTTGCCGACTATTACATGACCACGCTGCGCAATTATCCCGAGTTGAAGTTGCGCGGGGTCTATGATCGGTCACCTGAACGAATGAAAGCGTTCTGCGAGCACTATTCCGTCGGGGCTTATGACAGTTTTGAGGCAGTGTTGGCCGATCCTGACGTGCAGATCGTCGTCAATCTGACCACGCCCGAAAGTCATTTCGAAATCTCGCATGCAGCGCTTTCCGCCGGAAAGCATGTCTATTCCGAAAAGCCACTGGCCATGAATTATGAGGATGCGGAAGCGCTGGTCGCCTTTGCACGGCAATCCGGCCTCACGCTGGCGGCAGCCCCGGCTAACGGTCTCAGCGAAGCCTATCGTCTGGTAGCAAGCGTGATAAACGGGATTGGCATGCCGCGTCTCGTTTATGCCGAAATGGAAGACGGCCCGGTGTTTCGCGACAAATGGTCGACCCGGCGTTCGCAGTCGGGAGCGCCATGGCCGGGCCTGCACGAGTTCGAGATTGGTTGTACGCTGGAACATGCAGGCTATGCACTGTCATGGCTGGTGTCGTTGTTCGGCCCGGTCGAGAGCGTTTCGGCATTTTCCGCCATAACCTTTCCCAACAAGGGGCCGGGGACCGAACATCTTCACATGGCGCCCGATTTTTCGGTCGGCTGCCTTGTTTTCAAATCGGGACTGGTGGCACGCCTCACATCGGGGCTTGCGATGCCGAAGGATCGCAGCCTGACAATCGTTGCAGACAAGGGCTCGATTGTGGTGGACGATCTTTGGGATAATCGCTCGACTGTTCGTCTTGAGCGCACGGAGGAGAAACGCCGGTTTCTGGCGCGCCTGTTCGGTATTCTGGAAATGCGTATCGGCAAGTTCCTGTCATGGAAGCCGACCGTTGGCACAAAGCTACCCTATCAGAGGGCCGACAAGCGGTCGCTGCCGATGTATCCTTCTCAGATTGATTTTGTGTGCGGCATTGCCGATCAGGCACGCGCTATCCAAACCGGCGATAAGGCATTCTTTTCCGGTGATGTGGCGCTGCATATCACTGAAATCGCGCTTGCCTTGAACAATGCTGGCGAAAATGCACAGCCCTACAGGATGAGAAGTAGCTTCTAACCTTTAGCCAGAACCTTGCGGACAATGTCGGCAACGGCTGCACTCTGGTCAAGCGGCATGGTCGCATTGGAGATTTGGCCGCTGCGCACTGCATCGCGGACCGCTTCGGCCTGAAACTGCAGCCCGTTGCCGGAAAAGGCATAAGTCTCGATTGTGCGGCCCCGGCAGGGGCAGGCGGTTCATAATCTTGCCGATAACGCCCTTACCACTATTCGGTCCGAGCGATGACCGCGCGGCAAAGGCTGAAAACAGCGTCAGCCTCTGGGCTTTCAGAAACGGTGCGTGGATCAATATCGTGCCCCCGGTTCCCTCGATCAGCACACGATTGTCGCCGTCGCGGTCGAAACCGCAGGAGAGGCTGGCCGTGGCGCCCTGCCACCCAAGCTGGAACTCGGTGCGCATGTCCACGCCGCTTTTGGCGCGCTGCCAGCGGCCATCGACATGCTCCGGCAGACCTAGAAAATACAATGCCAGCGAAATAGGATAGACGCCCAGATCGAATGCAGCGCCGCCGCCAAGGTCCGGGCTGAAGAAGCGGCTTTGCGGGTCGTAGGCACGTATATAGGAAAGTTCGGCTTCGATGCGCGTTACGGTGCCGATGCGACCGCTATCGATATGCTGTTTGGCGGCGCGGATCGCTGGCAGAAAACGGCTCCACATGGCTTCCATGGCGAAGACGTTTTTTGCTTTTGCCGCAGCTTCGATCTGACGTGCGCCAGCGGCATCCAGCGAGAGCGGCTTTTCGATCAGGCAGGGCTTGTCCGCTGCGATTGCCTGCATGGCCTGCAGCACGTGCATGGCGCTCGGGGTTGCAATATAGATGGCATCAATATCCGCGTCGGAAAGAAATGCATCTGAATCATTGAACGCCTTGTCTGCGCCGATACGTCGCTGGAATGTTTCGGCGGTTTCTGACGCCCGCGAGCAGACTGCGGTAACGCGCATTCCGGTACTTGCCTGAATATCGCCAGCAAAGGCGGCGGCTATCGTGCCTGTGCCCCAAATGCCCCAGCGGAAATCCGTCTCTGTCTGCTTATCGCGATTCACGTGCTTGCCCCGCCGTTTCATACAGGTGCTATATAACCCATGTAATGCGGCTAACGAAGTTTGTTTATCCTGTCAGGAGAGGTGGATGTGATGCGTGGATTTGTCGTGGCTGTGGCGCGGGATGGCGAGCACCGCTTTTCAAAACAGGTCGTGCCGGAAATCCGCATCGTCACAGGACTTGGCGTCGAAGGTGATGCCCATCAGGGCGTGACGGTGAAGCACCGTTCACGCGTGCGGGCCGACCCGACGCAACCCAATCTGCGACAGGTGCACCTCATTCATGCCGAGCTTTTCGACGAACTGATGGAAAAGGGCTTTGATGTCGCGCCCGCCGATCTTGGCGAGAACGTCACCACGCGCGGCGTCGATCTTCTGGGGCTGCCGCAAGGCGCGTTGATCAGGATCGGTGATGAGGTCGTTCTGGAAATAACGGGCCTGCGCAACCCTTGCTCCCAGATAGAGAATTTCCAGACCGGGCTTCTCGATGCCGTGTTGGATCGCACGCCCGATGGCGAACTTATTCGCAAGTCCGGCATTATGACCGTCGTTCTTGCAGGCGGCACGGTGAAGGCGGATGACGCGATAATTGTCGAATTGCCACCGCTGCCGCATCGCAAGCTGGAACGGGTCTGAAAATCGCAGAGTACCGGCTTTTGAGGTGAGCTAACCGATTTAACGTGGCGCTTGCACGGGCAAAACCGGTGATTTTCATCATGGGAGGTCTATCAACTTTGCGTCATATGCCCTAGATCATCCCACAATAGGATACAGATTGACATGCGCTGCTGCCGAAATCCGGCTGCAGCCTATTCTTATCGGTTCGGCTTGTCGGCGTTCGATGTTCTGCATGTGTCTAGACGACGGCCGGTCGGTTGCATTTCTGAAGGGCACAAAATGGAAAAAGCAGATATCGGAATGGTCGGACTTGGCGTCATGGGCTCCAACCCGCGCTGAACATAGCCGAGAAAGGCTACACGGTAGCCGTCTATGACCGTGATGAGCCTGTGCTGAAAGCTTTCATGGAAAAGGCTGGTCCGCTGCACGACAAGATCATCCCTTGCCCCACGTTCGAGGACACGGCTGCCAATATCCGCAAGCCGCGCCCGATTATCTTTCTCATCAAGGCAGGCGCTCCCGTCGATACTGAGACCACCCGTCTCAAGGCTTATCTTGAGAAGGGCGATATCATGATCGACGCTGGTAACCTGATTACCGTGATACGGTGCGTCGTCTGAAGGCGCTTGGCCCCAACGACCCGACCTTTGTCGGAATGGGTGTTTCGGGCGGTGCGGAAGGCGCACGCCATGGCCCATCGATGATGGTCGGCGGCACCGAGGAAGCTTATGAGCGCATCGCGCCGATCCTGCTTGCTGCAGCCGCCAAGTACAAGGGCGAGCCCTGTTGTGCGCTGGTCGGACCGGATGGCGCCGGTCATTTCGTCAAGACGATCCACAATGGCATCGAATATGCCGACATGCAGATGATCGCCGAAATCTACGGCATCCTGCGCGACGGCCTCGGACTTTCGGCTCCGGCCATCGGTGATGTGTTCGAGAAGTGGAACGACGGTCCGCTCAACTCCTATCTGATCGAAATCACAGCCAAGGTGCTGAAGGCGACCGATCCGGAAACCGGTAAGGCGATGGTCGACATGATCCTCGATGAAGCCGGTCAGAAGGGCACGGGCCGCTGGGCGGCCATCGAAGCGCAGATGCTCGGCGTTCCCGCAACGGCAATCGAAGCTGCAGTGGCTGCCCGTTCGCTATCCTCGCTGAAGGCCACGCGTGAGCTTGCCGCGAAGGCCTACAAGCCGGGTTCGCGCAGCCTCGACATTTCCGATCAGGCAAAATTCCTTGCCGATCTGGAGCAGGGCCTGCTTGCTGGCAAGATTGCTGCCTATGCCCAAGGCTTCGCGGTGATGGAAGCTGCCTCGCAGGAGCATGGCTGGAACATTCCGCTTGCCGAAACGGCGCGCATCTGGCGCGCAGGCTGCATCATTCGTTCACAGCTTCTGGACGATATTGCCCATGCCTTCGAAGACAGCGAAAGCCGCAATCTGCTGCTGGCACCTGCTTTCGTGGAGCGCATGAGCAAGGCTTCCAAGGGCCTTCGCCAGATCGTCGCCAAGACGGCGCTTGCTGGCCTGCCCCTGCCAGCACTCGGTTCAGCGCTCAGCTATTTTGACAGCTTCACGCGGGCGCTCGGGACGGCCAATCTCATTCAGGGCCAGCGCGACTTCTTCGGTTCGCACGGCTTCAAGCGCATTGATAAGGATGGTGATTTCCACGGTCCCCGGGGCTGATATCTTTCGGTCCCTGACCGCCTGCAAATGGCGTCTTTCCGCAATCCGGTTCTCGAAAGCCACCATTTTCGGCACGTCATGAACCGAAATCTCAACAGCCCGTCGCGCACGTGACAAACAAAAAGCCGCCCATCGGGCGGCTTTTTGTTTAATCTGCCAGCACGAGCAGGTCATGGGAGGCGAAATGCACCGTCACCTTGTCGCCGCGCTGTGGTGGAGGCTGGGTCGGGTCGTTGAACGTGTCGAACGACAGGCGGTTCTTGCCAAGCGCCACACGTGTACGGATGACAGAGCCGAGGAAGTGCACGTCCTCGATAGTCGCGTCGAGCGAGGTATCGTGGCTCTTGCGTGCTTCGAGGCTGACAGCTTCCGGGCGCAAGGCCAGTGTCAGCGGCTTGCCTTTCGGATGATGGTCGAGCTTTTCCTGCACGGTGATGGTGCGGCCGTCGAGCTCGATGCTGTTCTTGTAGGGTTCGCTGACCGAGGCTTCCAGCATGTTGAGCGTGCCGACGAAGGATGCCACGAAGCGCGAGGCAGGACGGTTATAGATGTCGAACGGAGAGCCGATCTGGTCGGCGCGGCCTTCATGCATGACTACGATGCGATCAGAGATCGACAACGCTTCTTCCTGATCGTGGGTGACGAACACGGTCGTAATACCGAGCTTCTGCTGGATAGCGCGGATTTCTTCGCGCAAGGATATGCGGATCTTCGCATCCAGCGCCGATAGCGGCTCGTCGAGCAGAAGAACCTGCGGCTTGGTGGCAAGCGCGCGGGCCAATGCCACGCGCTGCTGCTGGCCGCCGGACATCTGATAGGGATAACGATCCGCCAGATGGTCGAGGCGGATGAGGCCCAGCATCTCCTTCACGGTGGCGTCGATTTCCGCCTTCGGTTTTCCGGCAACACGCAGGCCGAACGAAACATTCTGCGCCACCGTCATATTGGGAAACAGCGCATAGGCCTGAAACACCATGCCAATATTGCGCTGGTTGGGCTTGAGATCGACCACATCCTTGCCGTCGATCTCGATGGCGCCGCTGTCAGGTATTTCGAAACCGGCGATCATGCGAAGAACGGTTGTCTTGCCGCAGCCCGATGGGCCGAGAAAGGAGACGAATTCACCCTTCTCCACGGCGAGGTTGAAATCGTGGACGACGGTATTGGCGCCGAAGCTCTTTTTCAGGTTTTTGATATTAAGAAAAGCCATGAATGTTACCCGGCGGTTGTCTTGAATTTATTGAGGCGCGAGACGAGCTGCAGCATGATGATGCTGAGCCACGTGATGCCGAACGAAATGATCGCCGGGGCTGACGGTTCGTAGGCGCGATTTGCGCCGACGAGCTGCAGATAGGGACCGAAGGCCGGACGGTTCAGAAGCGAAGCCAGCGTGAATTCGCCGATGACGATGGCGAATGTAATGAAGGCACCGCTCATCACGCCGGACATCACGTTCGGGAAAATCACCTTGAACATGATGCGACCCCAACCCGCGCCGAGGCTTTGCGCGGCTTCCGTCAGCGTATTGACGTCGATGGTCCGCATCGCCGTATCGACGGCGCGGTACATATAGGGCAGCGACAACGTCATATAGCCGAACATCAAAAGCAAGTCGGTTGCCTGCGTCGATGCCGTGAACGGCAGCCATGAGGACGAGTTAAAGATGCGCAGATAACCGAACACGATGACAATAGCCGGAATAACCAATGGCATCAGGGTGATGAATTCCATCACCGGACGCAGTTGCGGCAGGCGCAGGCGCACCCAATAGGCCGTTGGCACCACCAGCAACACACCGAAAACGATGGTCAGCAGGCCAAGCAGGATAGAATAGCCGAAGGTGGCCCGGAAATTCGGATCGGAGAACACGACCCGATAGGCATCGAAGGAATATTCGCCGCGCCGCATGCGCAACGAGAATTCGAACGTGCCGATTAGCGGGACGAGGAAGTAGATTGCGCCGATCAGGAAGGCGATCCGGGCACCAATCTTCTGGGCATTAATGCCTTTCTTTTTTTCATCGCTGCCACCTCTCGGCGCGAATACGCAGCCAAATATAGATGAGGTTCGAAACACCTGTGATCACGATCATGCCAAGTGCCAGCGCGTAGCCGAGGTTCTGGTTATGCAGAACATCGCCGCGAATTTGGGCATAGAGCAGGATCGGCACGATGTTGAGCGAAGAGCCCGTCAGAGCGTAGGCTGTTGCAATCGCCCCGAAGGCATTCGCGAACAGCAGAAGCGTCGTGCCGAGCAGGCTCGGCCACAGGATCGGGAAGGCCACCATGCGCCAGTATTGCGCAGTGGTCGCACCCAGAATGGATGAGGCTTCCCGCCATTCCTTTTTTTCAGACCATCGAGCGCGGGCGTCAGGATCAGCACCATCAGCGGTATCTGGAAGAAAAGATAGGTCAGCGTCAGGCCGAAGAAGGAGAGCAGGTTGAAACCTGTCGAATAAAGATTGAAACCGAACCATTCCCTGAGCAGGATCGTCACAAAGCCGGTTCGTCCGAGTGTCGCCAGAAAGGCGAAGGCAAGCGGTACGCCTGCAAAATTCGATGCCACGCCTGAGAAGGTCAGTACCGTCGGACGCAGCCGGGAGGGCAAATTACCAAGAACGACCGCCCGGGCCAGAAAGAAGCCGATGATCGCGCCGCCAATGGCCGATGCGAGGCTGACCTTGATCGATACCCAGTAGGCGCTCATGATCTGTGGCTGGAACAGATCGTGGATGTTCTGGAGCGTGAAGTTTCCGGCCGGGTCCTGAAATGCACCGATGATGAGATACATCGTCGGCCAGATCAGGAACAAAATGGCGAAGATGAAAAACGGTGTCACGCCAAGCCGGGACAACGGAAGCCGGCGCTTGCGCACTCCGCTGGGGGCTGATGTTTCGGCTATTGAACTCATACGTTCTTTCTTTAGACCGGTTCCCGCCAGAACGGAACTGACAGAACCGTTCCGACTTTTGTTTTTATTTTTTGCGATCGGCAGGCTGCCATTCGCCCCTGCCGGAAATAGCTAGAGAGCATTTCCTGTTTGCCAAAGAGCTTGGCGCTGTTTGGAAAAGAGGATCGGCGGCTCAGATGAAAGCCGCTTTGATATCGCGCCGACCGCCGAGATACACCGATCTGAATAAACCAGATCAATGTATTTCAACTTTTGTTCCGCACCGCGCATCCCGAAAACCGTTTCACACTTTTCGGGATGCGCCCAAGGCCGACGCGATATATGTTCGATGCGACAAGTGTGTACTTGGCGCTTGCAGAACCTTACTGGACGTTTGCGCCCACGACACTGTCCCACTCCTTGGTGATCGTGGTCTGTGCGGCCTCGATCTGTTCAAGGGTCGGGAAGATAGCCTTTTCATAGGCTTCTGCCGGTGGCAGCTTGTCGAGCAGTTCCTGCGGGATCTTGCCAGCCTTCGCCATTGCATTGAAGCGGATCGGGTGGCAGTAGCCCTTCAGATAACCGAGCTGGCCTTCATCTGAATAGATGTGTTCCATCCACAGCTTCGCAGCGTTCGGATGCGGTGCGTAGGCGCTGATCGCCTGAACATAGACACCAGCGATAACGCCGGTCTTCGGAATGACGGTTTCGATTTCCGGGTTGCCCTTGAGCGTGTCGCGATCGGCAAGAGCATTATAGTCCCAGCGGATGACGATCGGGGTTGAGCCCTGTGCCAGCGAAGCGGCCTTGCCGATGACTGGAACGAAGTTACCGTTGGCATTCAGTTCCTTGTAGAAATCAAGGCCCTTCTTGCCTGCGGCTTCGCCCGGTTCACCGCCACGTGCGATACCGGCCGCATGAACGCCGAGGATGGCCTGTGCGGAAACGCGCGGATCGCCCGCAAGCGCAACGGAGTTGGCATAGTCGCTCTTGAGAAGGTCTTCCCAATCCTGCGGGATGTCCTTGACGATGTCCTTGTTCACTTCGAAGGCCAGAACGCCGTAATAATCGCCGTACCAGTAGCCTTCGGCATCCTTGGCGCTGTCCGGAATTTCGTCCCGTGTTGCGACCTTGTAAGGCTGGATGAGGCCGTCCTTCTGGCCGATGCGCCGAAGGCGAAGCCAACGTCGATAACGTCAGGAGCCTGCGGGCCCTTGTTGTCCTTGTTGGCTTTGATGGCTTCGATTTCATCGCCCGAACCGGCGTCCGGGTTCAGTTCGTTGACCTTGAGGCCATACTTGTCCTTGAAGCTCTTGATGATTTCGCCATAGCCGCACCAGTCATGCGGGAGTGCGATGGTGGTCAGTTCGCCTTCTGCCTTGGCTGCGGCGATCAGTTCGGCTGACGGTTCGGCAGCGGCGATGGAAACCCCGGCAACGGCGATAGCCGTCGAAAACGACAGCAGACGCGCTGTGTAAGCAAGCATTGTTTGACTCCCCCTTTTTAAGTCCGGCGAACGCCCCCGGCCGATTCCGGTGCTCGCGCATTCCCGATACCCGCCCTACATGACGGTTGGATGACAGTTTATGGCTTGTCACAAACTGTCAGCGGTGGAAAGTGAAACACGTTTTCAGGGACTTAGCAATTCATCCGTTAGCGGGAGCAGCATTTTTATGACAGGAATTGTGACAGCAAATTCGTCGCTGTCATAATTCTGTGAGAGGCTTTTCCCTGCGCGACAAGGGTTTGTCCCAGCGCGGCATGAATGTCGGATATCGGGGATAAGCGAAAATTTCCGAAAGTGGAATGAACCGTCATGGGTTTCGTATGAAATTGTGGGGTGGAAGGTTTAATGCCCTCCACCGCCACCAGCGACCTGCTTCGGTTTGCGCAGCATGACGGCGCAGACAGCAAGCGAGCAGAACATCATCGTGAGAATGAAGAACACGTCGATAAAGGACAGGAGAGTGGCCTGCTGGCGCACCATGCCGGAGAGTTTGGCAATGGCGATTGTTGCGCCGTCCATGCCAGCCGCATTGTACTTGGCCGTCAGACTGGCGATCATCTTTTCGGCTTCGGCATTGCCCCAGCGAACATGCTCCGCCAGACGCTCATAGTGCATGTCGCCGCGACGGGTGAGGATCGTGTTGATCACGGCAAGGCCAACCGCACCGCCCGTGTTACGGGTCAAGTTGAAAAGACCCGACGCATTTTTCAGCAAGGCAGGCGGAAGCGTGCCGAGCGCCAGATTGTTGATCGGCACCATGCAAAGCATCAGCGAACAGCCACGCAGGATCTGCGGTAGCAGCAGTTCGTAGAAATCCCAGTCTGCAGTGAGGCCGGTCACCATCCATGTGCCTGCAGCAAAGCCGAGGAAGCCAATCATCATCATCAGACGCGGATCCATGCGGTTTGACAGGAAGCCCGCCAGCGGTGCGGTGAAAAACATGGCGAGGCCGCTGACAAACAGCGCTTCACCAATCATCAGGGCATCGTAGCCGCGTATGCTGCTGAGATAGAGCGGATAAAGATAGGTCAGACCGTAGAGGCCGACACCCATCACGAACGAAAACAGCGAGCCAAAGGCAAAGTTGACGTTCTTGAAGGCGCGTAAGTCCACAATGGGTTCTTCAGCCGTAAAGGCCCGGAAGAAGAAGAGAATACCGCCAATGATCATGACGCCGGTCAGAATGAAGATGGCTTCATCCTGCAGCCAGTCGTTACGTGGGCCTTCTTCAAGCACATATTCCATCGAACCGAGGAAAGCTGCCATGCCGGCAAGACCCCACCAGTCGAATTTGCTCAAAAGCGAGCTGTCGCCTTCGTCGAAGTCGATGAGGTTCCATGCGGCGATGGTGACCAGTATGCCGGGGCCGACATTGACCAGAAACAGCCAGTGCCGGAGAAAGGCGTGGCTCAGATAGCCGCCCACCGTCGGGCCAATAGTGGGCGCAAGCGTTGCCACAAGGCCAATCAATCATCGGCGAAACGATTGAGCGCTTGGAGGGCGGGAATATGGTGAAGGCGGCTGCGAAAACGCTGGGGATCATGCCGCCACCGATGAAGCCCTGAATGGCGCGATAGACGATCATCTGTTCGATGTTCGTCGCTGTCGCGCAGAGCATGCTGGCGAGGGTGAAGCCTGCAGCCGAAATGGTGAAGAGAACGCGCGTCGACAACAGGCGACCGAGGAAGCCCGATAGCGGAATCATGATGACTTCCGCGATCAGATAGGATGTCTGAACCCGGAGATTTCGTCGGAACTGGCGCTTAGACCCGCCCGGATTTCGGCCAGCGATGCGGAGACGATCTGGATGTCCGGATCGCCATGAACATGCCGAACACCATGGCCAGAAAGGCAACAGCCTTCTTCGGGTCGATGCGATCGTCTGCTGGAGCCATTGGCCCCATTGTCGTATCTGCAGCCATGACGGCGCACTCCGGAATGGAAGAGAAAGGCGGCGCGAAATCCGTTTCACACCGCGCCGCCATGTGTTGTTTCAACAGGATCTGCCGATTACGGTCAGTCAGCTTTTTCTTCGGGTGCCGTACGCGTATCGATATCGACTACGACACTGAGGCCGGCACGAATCTTGCCCGATTCGAGTGCTTCCTTCGGGATCATGATGCGAACAGGAACGCGCTGCACGATCTTGGTGAAGTTGCCGGTCGCATTTTCCGGCGGCAGCAACGAGAACACTGCACCCGATGCCGGGGCGATGGACGCGACCTTGCCGTCGAATTTCGTGCCGTCGATTGCGTCGACATAGATATGCGCAGTTTCGCCGGTCCTGATCTTTGCGAGCTGCGTTTCCTTGAAGTTCGCATCGATATAAAGCTCATTGACCGGGACGAGTGCCGCGATCTTCTGGCCGGGCGAAACGAGATCGCCCTTCTTGCCTGCAAGATTGCCGATCACGCCGTCGAACGGCGCGCGCAGTGACGTGAAGGAAAGATCACGCGCGGCTTTATCGCGGGCAAGTTCCAGCGATTTCATCGTGCTGTCGGCTTCGTTATATTGAGCGTTGAGCACTTCGATATTGGCCTTGGCGGAAGCGATCTGCGCATCGCCGCCAGCGACCTTGGCGCGAGCCTGATCAAGCGAGGACTGCGCCGTATCCAGATCGGCCTGTGCGACAAACCGCGTTTCATGCAGCTTCTGCACGCGCGCAATCGTGTTCTGCGCATTGGTCAGGACAGCTGTCGCGGCCTGCTTGTCGGCATTGGCCTGCTGGAGCACAGCCTGTGCGGCATCGGTCTCCGCCTTGATGCGGATGAGCGTCTGCTTCTGGGTCGCCAGTTTGGCTTCTGCTTCGTCGAGTGCGATCTGGTAGTCGCCAGCATCAAGCTGGAAGATCACATCGCCAGCCTTGACCTGCTGGTTCGCGACCACCGGGATGTTTTCAATATAGCCCGTCACCTTCGGTGCGATGGACGCAATATCGCCTTGCACATAAGCGTCGTCGGTTGAAACCATGAAACGTCCGACCGTCCACCAGTCATAGGCGAACCAGAGGCCGCCAGCGACCGCGACCGCCAGAATGCCGGGAAGAAGGACGCGTTTGCCAAAGCCCTTCTTCTTTGCGGGTTCTTTGGCAGTTTCCTTTGGGGCGGCTTCCTGCGGGTTCGGTACAGTATGGGGCTGCGATCTCTCGTTCAGAGGCGCCTCACTTGTCGCCGGCTGGGTTGCCGAGGCGAAGTTCTTAGCGTTGGGGAACGGATGAATATCGGCCTTATCAACGGACTTCGGGGCGGACATAGGGGAAACTTTCTGCACATCCTTCGGATTGAACCGCTCGGTTCGATGTTGACATAGATCAATAAGATGCGCATATCAAGAGGATATCGAACCGCTTGGTTCGAAAAAAGTTAAGAGTCTCGAAGAATGAAACCTGATCGCAACACCAAAGGAACACTGAATACGATGATGCATGACCGGAACCGGCATGATGAAAAAGGTGTCGGCCGATCCGGAAAAAGCAAATCGTCCTGCTCCGAAACGGAATGCGGTCGCACGCGGTTAGGTGCTGGTCAGGACCCTGCGAAACGCCGTCAAATCCTTGAAGGCGCTCAGGATGTGTTCCTGCGCATGGGGTTCGACGCAGCCAGCATGAACGACATCACGCGCGAGGCTGGTGTGTCGAAGGGAACGATCTACGTTTACTTCAACAGCAAGGAAGATCTGTTCGTCGCATTGTGCGAGCATTATCGCGATACAATGTTTCGTGAACTGATCGAAAAACTCGACAAGGGTTTCAATTCTCGCAAGCAGTTGACCGATTTCGGGGTGGCACTGGTCACGTTGATAACGTCGCCGACCGCAGTGCGCGCGCAGCGCATTGTTCTGGGTGTCAGTGAGCGCAAGCCCGAACTTGCAGCCCGCTTCTACGAGCGCGGACCGAAGCGCAGCCCGGTTCTTATGGCCGAATATCTCGACGGTATGATTAAGAATGGCGAACTGGAGCCTTTCGATCCTGAGAAAATGGCCTATCAGCTTTCTGATTTGTTCCTGTCCGGCCTCTATCGGCCGCGCTTGTTCGGCGTTTTGCCGGAGCCGCCATCGGCAGAAACGATTCGTACGAACGTTGAGCTCGCCATCGACTTTTTCTACCGTGCCTATGGGACAGAGCAGCGAAGTGTTCAAAATGAGAACAGTTGATTTTTACAAATCGATTTAGAGAATTTTATTTTTCGCTCCATCTATAAATTTTGCTTGAGGGCCATAATTTGCGCACTGTTCTTGTGTGTAAAGGATCGCAATCTATTAATTGCGGGTTGCCAGAGACTACATTTTTATGTCACTTATAAACGATTGAAAAGTTCTGGGGACACGATTCGTTGATATTCCAAGGACGGCAACAGAGTAACCCTCGGACTTGCGTACCAAGGATATTGTTAAAATGACACTCGATCTCATTCATTTTCCGAATTTCAAAAGACCTTCTTTGGAACGGCTTTCCAAAACGATTCCCTTTGCTCTTCTGACGCGAATTCGCGATGAGATTGGTTGCCGCCACATCATGCATACCTATCGTGGTCGCATGGGTGATTGCACGAAAACCACTTCTTCAGATCTGACGGTCGTGATGACCGTGCCGACCGCCCGACTGCGCGTTACTCCACCAAGAATTACTTCGTCATTGATCCGATCTTTCAGGAAGATGCGCCTTATTTCCAGACTGATGCGAGCGGTATTGTTCGCGATCTTCAGGAGGATGCCAATGAGTGCCCGTCTATTGCTGAACTGCTACAGGACGCGGAGAAGCACGGGCTTGGCAATATCTTCATTGCTGTGTCAGCCCGCAGCCAGAAAGGTGCCGTGGGTTGCACCTTGTTCATGTTCGAGATGGGCCCCGACGAAGATCGCGAACAGTTTGTATCCAAGCTTCGCCCGCGCCTGCTGAGCCTGTCCGGGATTATTCATTCAGCCCCGTGCGGCTGCAAGGATGTTGCGACGGTTGCAAGCCTTTTGACCCCGCGTGAAGTCGATTGCCTGCGCTGGGCCGCGAACGGCAAGACGGACGGGGAGATTGCGGAAATCCTGAGCATCGCGCGCTGGACTGTCGTGACCTATCTCCAGAATGCGAAGATCGCTTAACTGTTCCAACCGTACTTCGGCAGTCGCGACAGCGCTGTCGCTCGGCATCATTGAAATGCCGGAAGTTCACCATCTGGTGTAATTGCGATAGCCATACAAAATACCTGCAACACCGGGTGTTTCAAGCATCCGGTGTTTTTGTTCAAGCCCGTTTTCTGAGCGGCAGGCGGGCGGCGTCGAATGCGTTGGCAAGCCTCGCCGTATTTTTGGCCGGGTCTTCGTCCGCATCTTCGAAGGCGATATGGTTCAGCTCTACTCCGGCAGTCTTGTCGGTCAGCGTCAGGCGGAAATAGGCATAGACGCCCTGATTGCGGAATTCCATGTCGAGCACGATGGCAGGCGCTGAGTGCCAGTCGCAGAGATATTCGCCGCCATGGCCAAGTTCCAGCGTACCGGGAAAGAAATAAAGCTCGGTGGCTGAACTGACGATATCGGCGATATTGGCAAAAAGCTCGCAGCGTATGAAAGCAATGTAATCCGCCGGATCGACCAGACGAAGATCGGTTGCGACCTCGCGAAGGTTCTGGGCAATAATCGCTTCGCGCTCGTTCGAGAATTGCAGGCTCTTCATGGTTTCACCGCCGATCTGGGGAACAGGCTGTCACTGTTCTGAAATATATAAAAATCATGGCTATCCATCAATGTATTGCGTGCCGTGCATTGATCACCCGGATAAGCTCGGCAACGGCCTTGTAGAATTCCGGTGCGATCATCTGGTCGACATTGACCTGCTTATAGAGCGCACGCGCCAGCGGAATGTCCTCGAATATCGGGATGGAGTGCTGTACTGCTATTTCTCTGATCTTCAATGCTATGAGATCCTGTCCCTTTGCGACGACAATCGGAGCGGCATCCTGATCGGGCTTGTAGCGCAGTGCTACTACGGAAAAATGAGTCGGATTTGCGACGATCAGTGTTGCCGTCGGAACGGTGTTGATCATGCGGCGGCGCGCGCGGTCGCGGCCAAGCGAACGCAGACGCGATTTGACCAGCGGGTCGCCTTCCGACTGCTTCAGCTCATCTTTCACTTCCTGTCGCGTCATACGCAGTTCCTGCCGCCAGTGAATACGTGACCATGCAAGATCGAAAGCCGCAATTGCGGTAATGGCCAGAACATTGGCGACGAGCAGGCGCACCATGTTCTCGCGTAGAAATTCCGGCAGGGCGCTCGGATCGGAAGCGACCGCATCTGTGAAAAGGCTGTTGCCGTTGAAGAAGACGACAAACACGATGACACTTGCAGCCAGAAATTTGGCGAGAGATTTGAGAAACTCGACCTGACCGGCGCGCCCGAAAATTCGCTGCCAGCCCTTGAGCGGGGATATGCGGGACGCTTGCGGGCGGATGCGTTCGCCAACGAAGCGCGGCGCATTCTGGAATGCCGAGGCTGCAATACCGGCAAGCGGAATGATGATGAACACCGGCACCAAGGCTGCACCGACCGCCAGCGCCAGCACGCCAAACAGGCGGCTTGCATCTTCCGCGCTGTTGAGGAGCCAGTCTTCGGGGCGGTCGATCAACTCGCGCAGGAAGACGGCAAGCTTGGTGGTGGCAGGCCCTGCGACAAAGATCGCGATAATCAGAAAGGAAGCGATACCCGCGAGAATCGGCGTTTCGCGGGAGAAGGGCATATTGCCCTTTTTCCAAGGCGTCGCGGATCTTCTGCTCGGTGGCTTCTTCTGTTTTGCTTTCCTTGTCAGCATCATCTGCCATGGGTCACACGAAATCAGGACGAAGCTTCGCTTGCGTCGAGGGTGATGATACCGCGCTCGGAAAGATCGATGGCGATACGGGCTATCGTGCGGCGCGCATCGGCGATGTTCTGCGCGGTTATGTTGCCCTGCTCGGCGCCAAGCTCGGTTTCCACCATGCGGCGACCGCGAGTCGAGAGCGACGAGAGAACGAGTTCCTGAAGCCTTGTGTCGGCTCCGCGCAATGCGGTGGCGATCTGTTCCGTCTGCACTTCATCGAAGAGCAGAAGGCGCGCGCGCTGCGACAGACGCTCAATGTCTTCGAAGGTGAAGAGCTTGGCTTTGATACGATTGAGATCGTCGCGATTGAGATCCTCCGGGCTCGCCATCAGTTCTTCCATCTCGCTTCTGTCGAGTTGGTTGAAGATGTTGGCGATCTGGCCGTGATGAGCTTTGACCGGACCGGAATCGCTACGACCGAGAAGGTCGCGCCGCAGTACGTCTTCGAGAAGTTCGGCAGCCGCCGGTGCCACATTGCCAATATGGAGCGAGCGCTGCACGACGGCATTGCGCAGCTGAGGTGGCAGGACGACGAACAGCCGCGCTGCAAGGTCGGATGGCAGCTTCGACACGATATAGGCGATGATCTGCGGATGCTGGTCCGTCAGATATGCCTGCAGGCTTTCCACCGGCAAGCGCCCAAGCTGCACCCAGACCGATTCCTGAACGAGCTGTGGCTGGACGCGGTCTTCGAGAACCGCATCGACTTCTTCCTGCGGCAGAGCCTCCCGCAACAGGCCTTCAAACCGCTGGGCGGCTTCTGAAACCGGCGCGCCTTCGGCAAAGGAATCCTCGAACTGCTTGACGAGCTGCTCGAAATCGAGCGGAGAAATTGGTTCCAGCGTACGGGCATGACCGGCAAGCTTGCGCAGGTCCTCGGCATTGAAATGCTTCAGAAGACGTGCGGCAGCAGGGCGCCCGATAGCAACGAGGACCGCTGCAGCTTTTGCGGGCCGGTCAGTGTATCGATCAAGCCGGTAGCGCCACCTTCAATATCTTCCGCGAGGGCTTGCTGTTCATGGTCGGCCATGGTCACGTCCGTTATTTGCCGATGATTTCGGTGAGGCTGACACCGAAACGCGAGGAGTCGTCTTCAAGGACGATAACTTCGCCACGGGCGATGACGCGGCCATTGACCACGATATCGACCGGATCGCCGATCTGCTTGTCGAGGGTGATGACCGCACCGCGACCGAGCTTCATCAGATTGGCAACCGGCATGGTCGTACCGCCAAGAACAACCTGAACATCCACGGGAATGCCCATGATGAGTTCGAGATTGGGCTTGGATGGGCCTTTCTGCGTGCCGCGCGGCTTTTCCTCGCGCAGTTCTTCAATGGCTTCGTCCAGTTCCTGCTGCATGTTCTTGTCCTTGTTGTGAGCGCTCATGCCTGCCCCGCAAGTTCGACGTTGGCTTTACGAACTGCGCGACGCACGAAAACCGGCAGCGCGTTCTTTTCCTTCGGGACTGATTGTTCGGTGGCAGTGGCGATCTTGTCTTCGGTGCGTTGCGAGCTGTCGGCGACGTTGCGCGCATGGCGGATATCGCGGGTCAGGGCCTTGCGCAGCCGGTTCAGTTCCTCGATTGCCTCTTCCATTTCGCGGCGCACGCGCTGCGTTTCGGCAAGGCGGGCTTCAAGTTTGTTGTTTTCGTCCGTCAGATCAGTGCGTTCGCTCTGGATTGCCTTGACGGCGCGCTCCAAACCGTTGGAGGCGGCTGCAACGCGCAGCGCCAGCAGCTTGCCAAGCTTGATTGTCTCATTGGCTTTGCGGCCAACCACGATGAGCGCGGCGAGCGACGTAAGAGCCATCAATGTGGAAAGCACGTTAGCCAGCAACAAGCTCATCGATGAAATCCTCTTCCTGATTGACAGGGTCGCCGACCTTGACTGTGAAATGAATGCCCGATTTGCCGAGCGTGCACTTGAAAAGCTGCTGGTCACCGGCGCGCAGGCGTACCTGCTCCATGGCATCGGCGGGCAGTTTCAGAACCTGACCGATTTCCAGCATCGACAATGCGTCCAGTGTCATCGATCCCCGCTGGATGAAAGCTTCGAGTTCGATGCGCGCACGGCTGACTTCCTGCCGCATCTTCTTCGCCCAACTCGGATCGGCCTGATTCATCGGGCGGCGCAGAAAGGCTGCCACGGCATCCTGCATCGGCTTGTGTGTGCTGCGCGGCAGAAGCAGATGAACCTGCCCGTTTTTGCCTGCGGCATTAACATCGATACGGCAGGCGAAAAGGCGCGAGCGCTCGAAATTCTCGCGGTCGAATTCGGCCGTGTCGGTGCATTCACCGGCGGCAAATAGCGCCTGTCCGTTTCCGACAAAGACCTGATCAAGAGAACTGGCGAGATGACCGGCAAGAAGAGCGGAAATCTTCTGTTCCAGCATGCCGAAAGGCCGGTCCTCATCGACAGAGCCGACATTGCCCTGTGCGCCATACATGGCTTCGATCACGGTGAAAACGAGCGTCGCATCGGCGGTGAGATAAAGTGTGCAGCCCCAACGCTCGGCCTTCAAAGGTGCGATGATCGCCGCCTTGTCGAGAATATCGGCAAACGCAGCATCGTCAGTGCTTTCCACTTGGCCTGCCTCAACGTCGAATGCGGCAGAGCAGCCATGTTTCAGCCGGTCACAGAAATGCGTCGAGGCATCCTTGAACACATGGCCAAGCGATTTCAGGTCGTCGCCCGAAAGGCCTGCTGCACGCAGCAGGTTCTCGGCCAGAACATCGTTTTTGCGGTTTTGCCCCAAGGTGGTCATCTTACGCTGCCTGCTGGGTCGGCGCGCTTGCCATGGTTTCCTGCTCGACCACATCGATGGTCGGGCGATCATAGGCAGAGATGGTCTTGCGGCCATATTCCACAGCGATCTGCGGCAGGGAGCCATTCATATAAGCGAGAAGTGTCTGCTTCACGACGATGTAGAGGCGATTGTTCTTTTCGCGGGTCGATTTGATCTTGGCTGCGATCGGGCCGACGACGCCGTAAGAGAAGAAGATACCGGCAAAGGTACCGACAAGCGCGGCGCCGATCAGATGGCCCAGCACTTCCGGCGATTGATCAAGTGCGCCCATGGCCTTGATGACGCCGAGAACGGCGGCAACGATGCCGAGTGCGGGCAGGGCTTCGGAAATGCTGACCATGGCGTGATAGGGCTTGAGCTTGTCGCGGGCGATGGTGTGGATTTCTTCGTCCATCAGTGCCTCGATTTCATGCGAGCGCACATTGCCCACGATGATGAGGCGGCAATAGTCGCAGATGAAATGGGTGAGGTCTTCTTTCTTCAATACGCTCGGATAGGCCTGAAAAATCGATGATTCCTTTGGGTTGTCGATGTGGACTTCCACTTCGTTGCGCGACTTGGCGCGCAGCTCGCGCATCAGGCTGTAGAGCACGCCCAGAACGTCGAGATAGTCGCGCTGCTTGGGAACCGCGTTGCTGAATGCTTCCATGCAGGCGCGGCCCGTGTCTTTCACGAGTGAAAAAGGGTTGGCGATGAAGAAGGTCCCGAGCGCGGCACCCAGAATGATGACGAATTCCCGGGGCTGGATGAGCACGCTGACATGTCCGCCCATGGCGATAAAGCCGCCCAGCATACAGCCCAGTGTGATGACAAGACCGACAATAATGCCCAAAGCTCGAGACCCGCGTACAAGTTCGTTCATTGCACCTTATGGATCGCGGCTTGCGCGAAGCTTGCCAACTGGCGCGGGCGGAAGCCAGCTTCGGACAAGCTTGGTCTTTCATAAAGGATTGAAATACCGGAAGGGGGTCATGCGCATGGTCGATACGATGACAAGCTATCGCCTGATCGCGGCGGATATGGCGCGGTCGTTGCAGCGTGTTTCGAAGGAACCGATGGTGGAGCGGGAAACCGCCTACTACAAGGAAAATATCGGCAAGGTGAAATCCATCGATGATTTCATGGCCGATAGCCGCCTTTATAATTACGCGATGAAGGCGTTCGGTCTGGAAGACATGGCCTTCGCCAAGGCGTTTGTTCGCAAGATATTGACCGAGGGCGTCACGAGCGATGATGCCATGGCGAACAAGCTGACCGACAAGCGCTACAGGGAATTTGCGACCGTCTTCGATTTCGCAGGCAAGGGCGCCGGGGCCACGCAGAGCGCGGTTGCCCAACAAGGTGTCGTGGATAAATATCTTCGCCAGACGCTGGAAACTGAAGCCGGAAGCCAAAATGAAGGCGTGCGGCTGGCACTTTATTTTGCACGCAAGGCGCCGACGATCACCAATGCCTATGAAATCCTTGGCGACAGAGCACTGGTGTCGATGATCCAGACGACCTTCGGCTGGCCATCCAATATATCCAACGCTGATATCGACAAACAGGCGAAGATGATCGAGGACAAGATCGACTTCACCAAGATGTCCGATCCCGATTACGTGTCGAAGTTGATTTCGCGCTTCACCGCCATGTATGAGATGAACAACCCGACGGCGAGCAGCCCGGCGTCGATTGCGTCCCCTGCTTCTGGGCGGAACCTCGTCTGTCGGTATTTCGATGGATATTCTCAGCACCTTGCAGAATTTCAAGCCGGGCGGGCGTTAGGCGATGCAGAATAATTCGATTTATGTCGGGCTTTCGTCGCTCATCACGCTGGAACGGCGGATGGATGCCATTGCCCACAATGTTGCCAATGTCTCAACCGTCGGTTTCCGGGGCGAGGGTACCAAGTTCGATACCATCGTTTCGAACAAGGCCAGCGACGATGTGAGTTTCGCCACGGCGGGCAAGAGCTTCATCCGTACCGAAGCAGGTCCGATGATCAAGACCGACAATCCGCTGGACGTTGCAGTCAAGGGCAATGTCTGGATGTCGGTCTCGACAGCGCAGGGGCAGATTTATACGCGTGATGGGCGCATGAACATGCTGCCGACGGGCGATCTCGTTTCCATCACCGGCCATCCGGTTCTCGATGTCGGCGGCGCCCCTATCGTACTCAATCCCGGCGGCGGCGCACCGAAGATTTCAAGCGACGGCGCGATCTATCAGAACGGCGCGCAGATTGGCGCTATCGGTCTTTACACCATTCCGGCGGATGCGGACCTGACCTATGCAGGCACATCCGGCGTGATCCCGAACAAGCCTGCCCAGCCGGTGGCCGACGACAACAGTGTGGGCGTCGTGCAGGGTATGATCGAAGGATCGAATGTCGATGCCATGACGGAGATGACCCGCCTCATCAGCGTCAGCCGTGCGTTTGAGCAAGTCAACAATCTGCTGTCGCAGCAGGAAAGCACCGTCTCTGAAGCCATCAAGACCTTGGGCTCCAGAAACGGATGATGCCTGATTTGCCGCTCTCCCGTCTGGCCGCCTTTGCCCGACAGCAATTGGTAGCGCCAAAGCCGCTCACCGGTATCGGCGGAACGGTGAGCGACGTGTCACGCTCGGCTATCGCCGTGCGTGGGCTTTCGCGTGATGCGCATTTGGGCGATGCAGTGGCGATCCACGCACAAGGCGGCCAGAGCCTTGCCGAAATCATCCGGGTGACTGACACGCAGGTACTGGTGAAGCCGTTCGATGACCGCATCATTCCGTCGCTTGGCGCTGCGGTTTTCAAGGAAGGGCCGCTGCGTATTCGCCCGGCACCAGAATGGCGCGGACGCGTCGTCAATGCGCTGGGTGAGGCGGTTGACGGGAAAGGCGCGTTGCAACTCGGCACCCGGCCAATGGCGTCCGAGAGCCTTGCACCGGCTGCCTTGCGCCGCGGGCGGGTGGATCGCGGCTTGCGAACAGGCGTCAATGTCATTGATATTTTCACGCCGCTTTGCTTTGGTCAGCGTATCGGCATCTTTGCAGGATCGGGCGTCGGTAAATCGACGCTGCTTGCCATGATGACGCGCGCGACTGATTTCGACACGGTGGTACTGGCTTTGGCCGGCGAGCGCGGACGCGAAGTGCGTGAAATGCTGGAAGAGACCATGGCAGGCCATCTCGACAAGACCATAACCGTGGTGGCGACCGGCGATGAAAGCCCGATGATGCGCCGCCTCGCACCCAATACGGCGACGGCCATCGCCGAATATTTTCGTGATCTCGGCCAGAATGTCCTGCTGATCGTCGACTCCGTCACGCGTTTCGCCCATGCGGCGCGCGAAGTGGCGATTGCCGCCGAGGAGCCACCGGTTTCGCGCGGCTATCCGCCAAGCGTCTTCAGCCAGTTGCCACGTCTTCTGGAGCGCGCCGGCCCCGGTATCACCGAAGCGGGCGGCAGCATCACCGGCATTTATTCGGTGCTGGTCGATGGCGACGATCACAATGATCCGGTTTCCGACACGATCCGCGGCACGCTGGACGGGCACATCGTGCTTGATCGCGCGATTGCAGCACAGGGGCGCTTTCCGGCGGTCGATATTCCGGGCTCGGTTTCGCGCCTTGCGAAACACAACTGGACGCCGGAGCAACGCAAGCTGGTCAGCCAATTGCGGGGCATGGTTGCCCGTTTCGAGGAAACGCGCGACCTGCGTGCCATCGGGGCGTACCAGAAAGGCCATGACGGTCTTCTGGACCGGGCGGTCGATCTTGTGCCGCGCATTTACGACGCTTTGCAGCAATCGCCGGAAACCGGCCTATCGGACGATCCCTATAACGACCTTGCCGCGGCACTGCGCGGCGACAGACAGGCGCAACAAGCATGATGACGGGCTTTCGCAAGACAAAGGAAGAGAAACTCCTTGCAGATCTGACGGCGGAGGTCGAGGCAGCTGCGCGACAGGAAGGCATGAAGAAGCCGCAGAGCAAGGTGGATCGCTACCTCAAGATCGCGGCCATCACGCTCGCCGCCGGGAGCGCGATGCTGCCTTTCGTCACCTATCTTCAGCGTGTTGATCTGGGTTCGCCCGAGAAGGCCGAGCGCAAGATCATCGATCCGCTGGACCGTTCGGAACAGAAAACGGTGCGCCGTTTTCCGTCCTTTCGACCATCCGAGCAGGTTGCGCCGAACGCTGACGTGGACAACACGATGACAGGCTCGGTCATGTCGAACGGCAAGGGGCTTCCGGGAACCGGCATGGGCAATGGCGGCGACGGAAGCGGGGAAGGGCAGGCGTTCCCGAAGCCGGTTTTGCACTGCGCGAAGTCGTTGGCGGCATGGCGATGATCGAGGATACATCAGGTTACTGGTTCGTCGAAAAGGCTCGTTGCTGCCCGATGGCAGTCACCTCGTTTCAATCGGTCGCGGTGCGGGCACCGGCAGCTCACGACATCGTCGGGCGATGTGATTGAGATGCGGAGGTGAGGGGAAGGCAATAAGGCAGTACTGCCCTATCCTCCCGCAAGCTTGACGCAAGTTCCGGCCTTTAAGTTAACCAACTATAAAGGCGGGAAACCCCATGAGCTCCATTCATCTTTTCGATCTGGCTGCAAGGCAGGCGCAGTGGCTGTCGGTGAGACAGGCCACCGTTGCAGGCAATGTCGCCAATGCGAACACGCCGGATTTCCGGGCGCGGGACGTGCAGCCCTTCGCTGATGTGCTGGACAAGACGCAGCTCACCATGGCTGCCACCAGCCCCTGCATCTGGAAGCCAAGGCTGACGGGATCGCCGGTGCGCGCCTGCGGCCGGACGACATCACCGAGCAGACCCACTCCGGCAATACGGTCGATGTCGAACAGGAAATGATGAAGGCCGGTGAGATCGCCCGCGAATATTCGCTCAACACAAGCATCGTCAAAGCGTTCCATCGCATGATGCTTTCGGTCGCGAAGGGGTAGTTATGTCTTCCGATGCCTTGCAAAGCACATTGAAGATCGCAGCGTCGGGCCTTTCGGCCCAATCGACGCGTCTGCGCATCGTTTCCGAAAACATCGCCAATGCGCAGTCCACCGCCGAGACTGCCGACGCCGATCCCTATCGCCGCAAGACGGTGTCCTTCCGTACCGAGCTGGAACAGGGCACAGGAGCCGCCGAAGTTCGCATTGCCGAAGTCGGCAAGGACACATCGCCCTTTATCGAGCAATACGAGCCGAGCCATCCCGCAGCGGATGAGCGCGGCTATGTCCGTTACCCCAATGTCAACATGGTCGTCGAAATGGCGGACATGCGCGAAGCCAATCGTTCCTATGAAGCCAATTTGCAGGTCGTGAAACAAGCCCGTGAGCTGATTTCCATGACCATCGATCTCTTGAGGAGCACATAATGTACGACTCGATCATGAGCATTTCGGCGCGCAATGCCCTGTCGCGCCTCTCGGAAACCGTAGCCGAAAAGGGCGTGGGTTCCACTTCCGCGCCGCAGGCTGTTCCGGCAGCTCCGGGTGCCTCGTTCGGCGAAGTCCTGTCGCAGATGACGGATTCCGTCGGCCAGAAGCTGCAGACGGCTGAAGCGACGTCCATTCAGGGCATCAAGGGCGATGCGCCGGTGCGCGATGTGGTCAGCTCCGTCATGGAAGCCGAACAGTCGCTTCAGACGGCCATCGCGATCCGCGACAAGATCGTGCAGGCCTATCTCGAAATCAGCCGTATGCCCATCTGATTTGCGGTAGCCAAGGATAAATAAGCCATGAAAGCCCTGACGATCGCCGCCACCGGCATGAACGCCCAGCAGCTCAATCTGGAAGTGATTGCCAACAACATCGCCAATATCAACACAACGGGCTTCAAGCGCGCGCGTGCGGAATTTTCCGATCTTCTTTATCAGTCCGAGCGTACGGCAGGCGTGCCCAATCAGGCTAACCAGTCCATCGTGCCGGAAGGCGCTCTGGTTGGCCTTGGCGTACAGACGGCAGCGGTGCGCAATCTCCATATGCAGGGCAGTTTCAACCAGACCGGCAATCCATTCGATCTGGCTTTGACCGGCAAGGGCTGGTTTCAGATTCAGAGCCCGACCGGCGAGACGCTTTATGCGCGCGCTGGCGCGTTCAACAAGAATGCCGATGGCCAGCTTGTGACGCTCGATGGCAATCCTGTCGAACCGGCGATCACCATTCCGCCAGACGCCGTTGAAGTGACGATCACCGATACGGGACAGGTTTTCGCCAAGCTGCAGGATCAGGTCAATCAGGTCGATCTCGGCCAGCTGACCCTCGCCAACTTCACCAATGAAGCGGGTCTGGAGCCGCTCGGCGGCAATCTCTATCGCGAGACGGAAGCATCCGGCGGTCCGCTGGTCGGCGTGCCGGGCGATCCGGGCTACGGCTCGATCAAGCAGGGCTATCTCGAAGCGTCGAATGTCGATCCGGTGAAGGAAATCACCGATCTCATCACGGCGCAGCGTGCCTATGAAATGAACTCCAAGGTTATTCAGGCTGCCGACGAAATGGCGGCAACCGTATCGAAGAACTTGCGCTGACGGTGATGGCGATGGGCTGTGTGAAGGCGATCTTTCAAAAGAAAAGGCTGGTTCTTGCCGGTGGCTTCCTGCTTGCCGCAATGGCTGGCGCAAGTGCGGCAGACCGCATCGCCTTTGTGGTGCCTTCGGCCACCGTCTATCCCGGCCAGATCGTAAGCGATACGGCGTTGCTGGAGAAGCAGTTCTTCATCAATGCGCCGGCGGCGACCCAATATGTGCTATCCCCGGATCAGGCGGCAGGCAAGGTGGCGCGCAAGACGCTGCTCCCCGGCAAGCCGATCCTCGTTTCCGCATTGGGGAGCCGTCTCTGGTTACACGCGGTGTTCCGGCACCGCTGGTCTTTACCGCCGGTACGCTGACCATAACCGCCATGGGCACACCGCTCGAATCCGGTGCGGCTGGCGATTTCATCAAGGTTCGTAACGTCGACAGCGGCATCATCGTGTCCGGCACTGTGCTGGCCAATGGGCGCATTCAGGTGGGGATGCAGTGAGAAAGACTTGCGCCGCCCAGATTGCTACTTTGTTCGCCGTCCCGGCGCTCGTTTTTCAGCCTGTTGCAGGATTTGCGGACGAGTCGTCGAAGAATGCGCGGGAATTTGGTTCCGCAGTGGATGCCGATGCCGATTGGCTTGGCTCGGGTGGCGATCCGTCGAAAATGGCCTATGCCGAACTTGGCCGGGGAAGCGCGGTTGCGCGCCTGAAGGATATCGCCACCATTCAGGGCGTGCGTGAAAACCAGCTTGTGGGCTATGGTCTTGTCATCGGCCTCAAGGGCACCGGGGACAGCCTGCGCAATTCGCCGTTCACCGAACAGTCCATGCGCGCCATGCTGGATAATCTCGGCATCAGCGCGCCGCGCAACTCCACCCGCTCTAAAAACACGGCTGCGGTCATCGTGACAGCGAACCTGCCCGCCTTTGCCGGTGCCGGTTCGCGCATCGATGTGACGGTATCGTCGCTCGGCGATGCGACGTCGCTGCAGGGCGGCACACTGGTCATGACACAGCTCATGGGTGCCGACAATCAGATTTATGCCGTTGCACAGGGCAACATGATCGTGTCCGGCTTTGCGGTGGAAGGTGAAGCCGCAAGCGTGACGCAGGGTGTGCCGACTTCCGGTCGCATCCCCAATGGCGCGCTGGTCGAACGCGAAGTGGCGGGTAATTTCGGCAAGGAAACCGAAATGATCGTCGAGCTGCGCGATCCTGATTTCACCACTGCCGTGCGCGCTGCCGACACGATCAATGTCTTCGCCAAGCGCCGTTACGGTCGCGGTGTTGCTATTGCGCGCGATGCCAAAACGATCCGCCTGTCGCGTCCGAAGAACGTGCCTGCCGCGCGCTTTCTTGCGGAACTTGAAGGCCTGCCGATCACGACTGACGAAGTGGCGCGTGTGGTGGTTGACGAACGGACTGGAACTGTCGTCATCGGCGAGAAGGTGCGTATCTCCAAAGTAGCGATCAGCCATGGCAGCTTGACGGTTCGTGTAACAGAAACCCCGATGGTCGTTCAGCCAGAGCCGTTCAGCGATGGTGTAACGGCTGTCGAACCGAACACTGATATCGCCGTCAACCAGCAGAACGCCAAGATTGGCATTCTGACCGGCGCAAATCTTGAAAATCTGGTGAAGGGCCTGAACCAGATCGGCGTGAAGCCGACCGGCATCATCGCAATATTGCAGGCTATCAAGACATCCGGCGCGCTTCATGCGGAACTGGTGGTGCAATGACCATGGCTCATAAAATGATCCGGTATGGTTCGGCAGTAGTGCTGCTTCTGGCTGCCTCTGCTCCGGCATTGGCGCAGCAGGCGGCGACGCCCGCTCCAGTACCGCTAGAGGCATCGGCGGCACAGCAGCTTGCTTCTTCGCCGCCGCTTGGCAACCTCGATGAAATCCGTAAGTTCTGCGGCAATATCGACGATCAGGCGGCGGACGCCCGCTACGCGCTGCAGGCCAAGCAATTGACCGAGCTGAAGGCCGATGTCGAGGAACGGATGCGTGCGCTTGAGGAAAAGCGCCGGGAATATGAAATGTGGCTGAAGCGCCGCGACGAGTTTGTCAGCAAGGCGCAGGATTCGTTGGTCGACATCATCTCGAAAATGAAGCCTGATGCAGCGGCGGCGCAGATGGCGCTGATTGGCGACGAAGCGGCGGCAGCCCTGATCCTCAAGCTCAACCCGCGCGTATCCAGTATCATCCTCAATGAAATGCCGCCGGAAAAGGCGGCCAAGCTGGCCCGCGTCATCGTCGGTTCGCAGCGCACGACGACTGCACCGCAGGCTGTGAAGGATCAGTCGGGCAGGGATCAGCGCGCCGCGGCGCAGTCCGGGAATACGGTTCAATGAAAAACAGCATGAACAAAGCAACCCTTGCAGCAGCAGTACTGGTTCTTCTGGCCGGTTGTGCCACCAAGCCGGAGGAAATCGGTCGGGCACCCGATCTGTCCCCGGTTGCGGCCCATCTTGGTATGCAGAACAATCCGCAGTTCAACGGCTATCCGGCGCGTCCGAGCAAGGCGACCTATTCACTCTGGGACCAGCGTTCGACCAATTTCTTCAAGGATCCGCGTGCGGCGACGCCGGGTGATGTCCTGACCGTCATCATTTCAATCAACGACCGCGCCAATCTCGATAACAAGACGGATCGCGAGCGTGTGTCGAAGGGCATTTACGGTGCCGGTGGTTCGTTTGCCACGAGCAGCAGTACGGGTGCCGGTGCCGGCGGCGACATGGATGCTTCGCTCAACACCCATTCCGACAGCAAGTCGAAGGGCAAGGGCACCATCGAGCGCAGTGAAGATATCCGCCTGCAGGTTGCAGCCATCGTCACCGATACGCTGCCCAATGGAAACATGATCATCCGCGGGTCTCAGGAAGTGCGCGTCAACAATGAGCTGCGCGTGCTGAATGTCGCCGGTGTCGTGCGTCCGCGCGATATTTCTGGCAATAACACGATTTCCTACGACAAGATTGCCGAGGCCCGCATTTCCTATGGTGGCCGCGGACGTCTGAGCGAGATTCAGCAGCCGCCATACGGCCAGCAGATTCTCGATCAGGTTTTCTCCGTTCTAGGGCGCTAAGCATGAGTGACACGACGGCAACGGAAAAAAGACGGTAAGGCGAAAGGCTCCCTGACAGGGCTGCTGGCGGCCGTCGCGGTTCTGACCGTCATCGCTGGCGGTGGCGGCTGGTATCTGGGCGGCATGATTTCCGCCGATCAGCTGGCATCGGCCAAACCTTCCGGCAAGGAAGACAAGCCGAAGCAGGGCGACTTCGAATCGCGTTCCATCGGCACCGTCGTGCCCCTGCAGCCGATCATCACCAATCTCGGCATTCCGCAGAACACCGGGTGCGTCTCGAAGCCTCGCTGGTGGCAAAGCCGGGCCATGAAATTCCGGCGGCGGTGGCGGCAAGCGTCGGCGATGATTTCCTGAGCTTCCTGCGCAGTGTCAACCTCATGCAATTGCAGGGCGCGGCCGGGCTTGCCTATTTGCGCTCCGATTTGGAAGAACGCGCGCGCCTGCGTTCGGAAGGCGCTGTCGAACGCGTTTTCATTTCGGCACTGGTCGTAGAATGAAAAACTTCTTGGTCTTGGCGTTCTCCTGACGCTCGTTCTCACCGTTTCCGCACAGGCGCAGCAGCCGCTGACGCTCGACAATCTGCTGCCTGCGGGCAGTGGTGCTGCGAGCGGTCAGATCGTGCAGTTGTTCGGACTTCTGACGGTGCTTTCCATTGCGCCGGGCCTGCTCATCATGGTGACGAGCTTCACGCGTTTTGCCATCGCCTTTTCGCTTTTGCGTTCGGGGCTTGGCCTCCAGACCGCACCTGCCAGCATGGTGATGATCTCGCTTGCCCTGTTTATGACCTTCTATGTCATGGCGCCCGCCTTCGAACGGGCCTCGGAACAATGGCGTGCAGCCCCTGATGCGCAATGAAATCACACAGGAAGCTGCATTCGGTGAAATATCGCAGCCTTTCCGTGAATTCATGATGGGGCAGGTGCGGGACAAGGATCTGCGGCTCTTTGAAGATCTCGCCGATCCGTCTTTCCGCACCGGCGATGATGGCATCGTTGATTTCCGCGTGCTGGTTCCAGCCTTCATGATCTCGGAACTGCGGCGCGGTTTTGAAATCGGCTTCCTGATCGTGCTGCCATTTCTGGTGATCGACCTTGTTGTGGCGACGCTCACCATGTCGATGGGTATGATGATGCTGCCGCCGACGGTGATCTCGCTGCCGTTCAAGATTCTGTTCTTCGTGCTGATCGATGGCTGGAATATTCTGGTCGGAAGCCTCATACGATCCTTCTCCTGACCCATTTTGGTACGCTTCGAACCGTGCCAATCAAGTTTCTGCATCGGAATCCGCGAATCCGTTAAATTTCGACTGAATAAATTAGCCTTTATTTAATGTTTGGGTTCTAACTGTCGGCTCATGGTGGGTTTCCGCGCGTTACGCGGCAACAGGCATGATGCCGCTCCACCATGCCGGTAATCCAAAACCCGGCCTGTCCCTCAGATTGTTTTTCCCAAGGGGCAAAAAACTATGGCTAGCATTCTTACAAATTCGTCGGCTCTGACCGCTCTCCAGACGCTTTCCTCGACCAACAAGGCACTGGAATCGACCCAGAACCGTATCTCGACCGGCCTCCGCATTTCGGAAGCTTCGGACAATGCTTCGTACTGGTCCATCGCGACGTCGATGAAGTCCGACAACAAGGCCAACTCGGCTGTTCAGGACGCTCTCGGCCTCGGCGCAGGCAAGGTCGATACCGCTTATTCCGCGATCAACAAGATCCGTGAATCGGTTGACGACATCAAGACCAAGCTTGTTTCGGCTCTGGGTGCAAGCACGGAAGACAAGACCAAGATCGAAACTGAAATCAAGTCGATCGTTTCCAACATCAACTCTGCTCTCAGCAATGCCAATTACGCTGGTTCCAACCTGCTGAACGGCCCGACCGCCGATCTCGACGTTGTTGCTTCGTACAATCGTTCTGGTGCTACCGTCACGGTTGACAAGATCACCGTTGCCGCTGCCGACACCGATGCGAAGACCATGGTCGCTACGATCGTGGGTACGGGTTTCTTCACTTCCGGCTCGGACGACGCTGCTATCGGCACGGCTCTGAACACGGTTGAAACCGCTCTTGCTTCGCTGGCTACCGGCGCAGCGACCCTCGGTGCAGCCAAGTCGCAGATCGACAGCCAGAAGAGCTTCCTGTCGGGTCTTCAGGACTCCATTGAAAAGGGCGTTGGCACGCTCGTAGACGCTGACATGAACAAGGAATCGGCACGTCTGTCGGCTCTGCAGGTTCAGCAGCAGCTCGGCGTTCAGGCTCTGTCGATTGCCAACTCGTCGAACCAGTCGATCCTGTCGCTGTTCCGCGGCTAATCATAACTGAGTAGACAGCAAGGGGCGCCGGGTTGCCGGCGCTCGCGAGTTCTCAGGTAAATCAGGGGTTCGCATCCGAACCGACCTGATCGGATCGGATGTCTTTGGGCGGAAAACGGGGCGCGGGATTTATTCCGCGCCCCAATTCTTTTGCGCTCATTTCTGTATTAAAGCGTGTCGCGTTTTATCGTACTCTTACGACCCGCTTTAAACTTTTGTTTTATGCATGTCTTTATCCCATCGTAGCGGGACCAGAAATCAGTCCAGTGGACTGATTCCCCCCGAAGGCGGTTCTCACTTTTGGGAGACATGCATTAGAAAGCGCTTGCTTCATCAGCCGCCACTTTCGCGCAAGCTTCGCGGGCTAGTTTGCATCCATCATTATGGCGGTGGTGTGGATGCAGCAGAATTTCCAGCAATTGATCGAACAGCTCAAGGGTACGCTCGGCAAGCTCGGCGCGCGAAAACTCATCGCGCTCGGACTGGTGGGCGCGGCACTCATGGGCGCGATCCTCTATACGAGCATCTATCTGAGCCGCCCATCCTACGAGACGCTCTATGTCGGCCTTTCGCGTGACGACGTGAACCGCATGGGCCTTGCGCTCGGTGAAGCAGGCATTCCTTTCGACGTGAAGGCTGACGGCTCGTCCATCCTCGTGCCCATCGGCAAGGCTGAAAATGCCCGCATGTATCTGGCTGAAAAGGGCCTGCCGACCTCGAACAATGCCGGTTACGAGCTGTTCGACAATATGGGTTCGCTCGGCCTCACCTCGTTTATGCAGGAAATCACCCGCGTGCGTGCGCTTGAAGGCGAAATCGCCCGAACCATCCGGGCCATTCGTGGTGTGAAAGCCGCGCGCGTTCACATAGTCATGGCAGAAAAAGGCTCGTTCCGTCGCGGCGATCAGAAGCCGTCCGCCTCGGTCGTCATCCGCGCCGAAGGCGGCTTTGCTGCCGAATCCGCACAGTCCATCCGCCAGCTGGTCGCCGCTGCCGTTCCGTCGCTTGATGCTTCCGCCGTCACTGTTCTCGACACCAACGGTCGTCTGCTGGCATCGGCTGGCGAAGCTGCCAATGGCGCAGCCCTCATGACCGCCTCGCTGGAACAGCAGGTTGCAGGCAATGTGGATGACAGCATCCGCAAGGCGCTGGCGCCTTATCTTGGCATCGGCCATTTCCAGACAAGCGTTCAGGCCGTACTCGATACGGACCGCCGCCAGATCAACGAGACGACCTACGATCCTGAATCCCGCGTTGAGCGTTCCGTACGTGTTGTCCGTGAAAGCGGCGATTCCCGCAACAATCGTAACGACAATGCAACCGGTGTGGAACAGAACATTCCGCAGGAAGAAATCCAGAACCGCAACGGCGAAAGCTCGACGGAAAAGACCGACCGCCGCGAGGAACTGACCAATTACGAAAATGAACAGCAAGACGGTCTCCACCGTCAGCGATGGCTATGCCGTCAAGCGGTTGTCCATTGCCGTGGTCATCGATCAGGCGCGCCTTCTGGAAACTGCGGGTACCACGCCGCCGCCTGCCAATTTCGTCGATCAGCAGATCACCAAGATCCGCGACCTCGTTGCAACGGCTGCCGGTCTCAATGCGGATCGCGGTGATGTCATCAATGTGACGGCGGTAAACTTCCTCGACCCTGCCGGTGCCGATATGGAGCCGGTCTCCACGCCGTGGACTGATACTGTGCTTCGCCAGAGCGGCTCCTATGTCAATGCGCTTGCAATCCTTGCCGCCGTTGGTCTCCTGATCTGGTTCGGTCTGCGTCCGCTGCTGCGTGACCAGAATGCCAAGCCAACCGGCACGGAAGTGGCCGTCCGCGAAACGAGTGAAGTGGCAATGCCGAATTTCGTCGGCGGTCAGGCGGCTGGTGAAGGCGTGCAGGCTGTCATCGGTGGGCCGGAGGCCTATGCCGATCAGATGAAGACCAGCCTCAGCGATCTTCGCCAGCGCATGCGCATGCCTGCCAAGCTACGTCTGGAGCAGATGATCGACATGGATGAGGAGCGCGTCGCCTCCATTCTCAAGCAGTGGATTCACGAAACCGCCGCCAGCCGCGAAGCCCAACCATTGAGGGAATCGGCCGTAAAGGCTTCGGCCATGCCGGAGCTTGAGGCGGCCTGACGATGAGCGCGCTTTCCCTCCCGTTATCTTCCCGACTTTTCGACCCATCATATCGAGGATGAGGCGATCGAGATCATTGCTGCGCCTGCGCCGCAGATGCCGCTGAAAGACACACCCCCGCCGCAGGCAGGCGGCGATGGAGCGAAGCGTCCCGTTTCGGCTGAGAAAGCCGCCGCTGCCGAGCAGGCCGAAGTCGCCGCCATCATCGCCATCGAGGAAGAAAAGCGCCCGCATTCGAAGCAGGGCGTGAGGACGGCCACCGGGAAGCCCGTGCGCTTTACGAAGCTGAAAAGACGCGGCTTTTGCGCGAGCATGAGGCCGAGATCGAGACATTGCGCGCTGCATTTTCGCGTGAGCAGGCCTTGCTCTTGGCGGGTAGTCTGACCGAAGCGCTGACCGCGCTTGAACGAAACTTTTCCGGTCAGATCGCCGAAATCCTGATGCCTTTGCTGGCGGAAAAGATGGAGCGTGAGGCGGTCGCGGAATTTGCGCGGCGCATTGCGGCACTGGCGCTCGATGGCGAAGCACCGGAAATCTCCGGTCCGGCGCGACTGATTGCACCGCTTCGCGATCATGCGGCTCTGCTGCCGTCAGGTTGCCGGTTTTCAGAAACCGGGGCGGAAGAACTTTCCTTTTCCTTTGGCGACCGGAAGCTTGAAACGCGCATCGCGCCGCTTCTTGAAGAATTGAAGGCTGCGGTTCAATGAGCATTGATCCCGAAACCAAACGTGAGATCATCATTGTTCGCCGGGGCGGGCACGACGACCATGACAGCCATCATGGTGGCGTGTGGAAGATCGCCTATGCCGACTTCATGACTGCAATGATGGCCTTCTTCCTCGTCATGTGGCTCATCAATGCCGCCAATGAGGAAACCAAGGCAGCGGTTGCCAGCTATTTCAACCCCGTCAAGCTGATAGACCGGCATTCAAGCTCCAAGGGCGTGCAGGATGTCGAGGAAAAAGACGGCAAGGTTCGCTATGAGAGCGACCAGAAGATCGAAAACAGCACGAAGGTCATCAACGATACGACGGTTGCGCCGCCAAGCGACGGGAAGAGCGCCAGCTTTTCCGCGAACCCTATGCGGTCCTCTCGGAACTGGCTCATGAAACCGGTGTTCTGCAGAACCAGTCGGCCAAGGGCGATGGCGGTACCTCGCAATCCGGTCCGGCAACGGGTGCCGAAGGCGGTGAAGCCTATCGCGATCCGTTCAGCCCGGATTACTGGTCGAGCAAAGCTGTCGAAGACCTGACCCCGCCCGATGCTGCGCCTGCCACGCCACCCAAGCCGGAAGCAGCCCGGGCGAAGCCGGAAGAGGCTGCAAAACCCGCGGAAACGCAGGAACAGTTGATTGCCGACCTGAAAAAGGCGGCTGAGGGCGAAGCCGAGAAAGAAGGCGCTGAGGCGAAGAAAGCCGAGCCAATGCCCGATGTGACGGTCGTTCCGGTCGATGGCGGTGTGATGATCCAGCTCACCGACAAGATCGATTATGGCATGTTCACCATCGGCTCGGCCAAAGCCGGATGCCCGCGTGGTGCAGATGCTGGAGCGTATAGCGCAGGTGATTTCCCGCCAGCCGGGTGAAGTCATCATCAGTGGGCATACGGATGCGCGCCCGTTCAAGAGCGCGACCTATGATAACTGGCGTCTGTCTTCGGCGCGGGCGCAGATGGCTTATTACATGCTGGTTCGCGGCGGGCTCGATGAAAAGCGTGTGCTGCGCGTTGAAGGCTATGCAGACCGCCAGCCCAAGAACGCCAGCGATCCGAATGCGGCTGAAAACCGCCGCATCGATATTTTCCTGAAATCCGCTCCATGATGCAGCTCGCCATGCGCTCTTTGCTGGCATGTGTTGCAGGCTTCTCCCTGATGGGAGCGGCCTATCCAGTCTTTGCGCAAACGCAGGCACCGGCTGAGACCCGCGCGCTGCCGGTGCTGGAGCCTTACAAGCTCGTGCGTTCGCTGCGCATGCTGCAGGATCAGGTCGTCGCCGGAAAACCGGAAGCAGTGGTGATGCTGAACAAGCTTCTGGGCTTTGTCAGCGCGGATATGGGCCGAGCTTCGAATGACGTCTGGAGCAATCCGGAAAATGTCTACGCGGCGATCATCTATCTCTTCAACGGCGGCAATCCGGAAGCGGTGCGCAAGGTTCTTGCCGACCTCAAGACGGATGCGGTGCCGCCGGAGCTGGTCAAGGGCGCATTGGCCTATGCTTCCGGCCAGACGATCGAAGTCGTGAAGCTTTTCTCGGTGCCGCTTTCGCGTGATGTTCCGGCGGAACTGAAGGCATCCATCGTGCTTGTCACCGCCAGCCAGATGACCGCCTTCGACCCAGCGACGGCCTTGATGCGGCTTGATCAGGTGCGGCTCGATGCGCCGGGCACCTTGTTTGAGGAAGCCGCAATCCGCCGTTCGATGCCGATTGCGGCCAAGCTCGGCGATGCCGACAAGATCAGGCTCCTGTCGCGCAACTATCTCCAGCGCTTTCCGCGTTCGCCCTATATGCGTGATTTCATGGCGCAATTTGTTGATGCTGCGGTGAAACTCAACGACCGTATCGGCAATGCGGAGCTGGCAAAACTGATCGGCTCTGCTGATCCGGTGATGCAATATTCGCTTTATCTGCAAATCGCGCGCGGTGCGCTCGTTGATGGCCAGACGGAACGGGCGCGTTTCATGTCGGCAGAGGCGAAGAAACTTGCTGACAGACTGAAGGCCGACCCTACCCGCGCCAATCTTTATGCGGCGGCAAGCGGTGTGGCTTCGGATTCGGCGGGCAGTGCGCTGCGTGAACTGTCGCAGATTTCACCCGACAAATTGCAGGAGCGTGACCGGAAATTGTTGAAGGCCGCTGAAGCGGTCGGCACGGTGGTTACACGCACTCCAGATGCTTTGCCGCCTGCAAAACCCGCTCTCACCGAACGGGATGTGCCGCCAATGGCAGTGGCGGATTCGCAGGAGCATGAGGCCGTAAAACCTGAGCCGACCCCGGCGGCGGCTAGCATGAAGCCGGTCAAAACCAGCCGGAAGATGATTTGCAGAAAACGATGGAAGATGCGCGGCGCAAGCTCGCCGAGATCGATGCCTTGCTAGGAAAGACCGTTCAATGAGCATTGATATTTTGCTGAATTCCACAAGCCGACTTGCTTCGCTCGCCCGAAATTCGGGTCCTTCCCGTGCAAAAGCCGAGGGCGAGGCACAGGATAATGCTGACCCGGCAAAATTGTTCAGTTCGCTTCTCGAAAAGCCTCATGGCAAGGTCGAAAAGAAGAGCGACAGCGAAGCCAATGCGGGTTCGGACGAGACAGAGGCGAAGGATGAGGAAGGTTCAAAGCCGGTCGCTCTGTTTGCCCTGCCACAAAATCTCCTTTCTTTGGACGCTTCTTCGCCTGAATTGAAGGGGAAAATCACAGTTTTTCCACGCCGAATACTGCAAAAACGACACAAATGCCCCCGATCCGCTTTCTGCCTTACTTAAAGACATCGATCCGAAACAGGTCGAGGGGCAGGGGCGCGAGCTGCAGGCCGATCTGAAGAAGCGTACGCCTGAAACAGTGCCTTCGAAGGCCGCGGCAATCCCAACGGCCAGCACCAAACCGGATCAAGCAATCAATCAGGACGCACCGAAGGCTACCGGCGACAATCAAGCCGAAAACGCTCCAGACGATCTCGCCAGCCTTCTGAAAACTGATAAGGGGTCGGCACAGCAGCAGTCGGGTCAAATGCCTGACAGAACCGATATCCAGCAGCAGCCACCCGCAAAGGGTAACGCGCCTGCAGACATCAAGGCAGCCACCACGCCATCGCAGGCAGCAGCCCGGATAGCCGACATTCAGGTGGTTTCCGAGCGCAGCTTCGGCACGGTCAAGACCTTGCAGATCAGGCTCGATCCGGTTGAGCTTGGAGCGGTGACGGCGCGTATCCGTGTGGCATCGGAAGGTATCGAGGTGCATCTCGTCGCTGAAAAGACCCATGCGGCGGAGGCGCTCGCCGCTGACCGCTCGATGATTGAGAAAGCACTGAAAGCGGCAGGTATCGCAGACGATGCGAAAATTTCAGTGACCGTCGCTGACCGCAACGCGGCGGGTGCGGTGCAGCAGGCGCAGGCATCGCAGAATGCGGGCCAGCAACAGGCGAGTGGCCAGCAACCGTGTCAGCAGCAGGCGTTCAACATGCAGCTAGGCTTCGACGGGCGTAACGGTACTCAGGCACAGGCCAATCTTACGGGTGGTGAGGGCAGGCAGAATGGCGAATCCGGTCAGGCAGGACGTGAGCGTTCAGACATGCAAACCGCTCACGACAACGGGCACGGCATTTCTCGCAATGATGGTCGCAGTCGCGGCCCGGTTGTCTGATAGCAATTCTGCCTACGCCGAAAATATCTGCGAGCGTGAAATGCACCGGGCATCCGCCCGCTACGACGTGCCGCTCGGCATACTCTACGCGGTCGGCCTCACGGAAACCGGTCGCAGGAACTCGCTGCAACCTTATGCAATGAATATTGAAGGCCGCGCCGAATTCATGCCGTCGCAGATGGCGGCGGTGAGACGCTTCGAGCAAGTGCGGGCCGAAGGTGCGAAGCTGGTCGATCTCGGTTGCATGCAGATCAACTACTATTATCACGGCAAGGAATTTCCATCGGTCGCTGCGATGCTGATGCCAAGCCTCAATGTCGATTATGCGGCGCGTTTTCTGCGGCAGCTCCGACAGCGCGAAGGCAACTGGACGATGGCGGTTGCGCGCTATCACGCAGGCCCGAACAACGACCCTGCCCAGAAGCGTTATGTCTGTCGCGTGATGACGAATATGGTCGCCACCGGTTTCGGAAACTGGACGCCACAGGCCCGAAGCTTCTGTTTCGGCTGAACAGGAATCCCTTGGTATTTTACAGGTTGTAACAGAACGTCATCCACATCTGGCTTGACGATGTTCAACTTATGATTGTTGTACCCGATGGGCGCTGAATTAGCACGTAGATTTTTAAGCCCTTGTAAAGAATCGTAAAAGTTCGTGAGCCGTTAACATCTGGTTAAGGTTCTTACGGCTAAAGAGGTAGGCGCATTGCAATCAGTGCGATTCCCATTAAATTAGAATACACTAAATTGCCTCCCAATATATTGTGGGCAACTAATTGCCATTGTTGCTGATTCCTCCTGCCAGTTATTCCTATCGTGCTTGGGCTAACATATTGATTCGGAAGGCGGGCCGATGATTGTTGTCGTAGACGACAGAGAAATAGTGACTGAAGGATACTCTTCCCCGGTTCGGTCGCGAAGGCATCACGACAACAGGTTTTACCCCTACCGATTTCGACGAGTGGGTCGAGAGCGTTCCACAACAGGATATTATGGCTGTCGAAGCGTTTCTGATCGGCGAATGTGCGGATCAGCATCGCCTTCCGGCCCGGATTCGTGAACGCTGCAAGGCGCCCGTCATCGCCGTCAACGATCGCCCCTCGCTTGAACATACACTTGAGCTGTTTCAATCCGGGGTTGACGATGTTGTTCGCAAACCGGTGCACGTTCGTGAAATCCTTGCACGCATCAATGCGATCCGCCGCCGCGCAGGCGCGTCAGCTACTTCCAACGACAGCGGCACTGAGCTCGGCCCGATCCGTGTTTTCTCCGATGGTCGTGATCCGCAGATCAATGGCATCGACTTTCCGCTGCCGCGCCGGGAGCGCCGCATCCTCGAATACTTGATCGCCAATCGCGGCCGCCGCCTGAACAAGGCGCAGATTTTCAGTGCGATCTACGGCATCTTCGACAGTGAAGTTGAAGAGAACGTCGTTGAAAGCCATATCAGCAAGTTGCGTAAAAGAAAGCTGCGCGAGCAGATGGGTTTCGATCCGATCGATTCCAAGCGCTTCCTCGGCTACTGCATCAATATCGAGTGATATTGCTGCATTCCATAATCCCCAGTATCGCGATTTCGAGCACATTTGCGGACTTCCGAAATCGCGCCTGTCCCCTCAGTAAAAGCGTAGAAAATCCCGAGGCTACAGTTTCACGCAAGCGTGGTCCATTAGCTTTACCGCGGATGATTGGGTCGGTGTGCCGATTCAGTCGCTCGGTTTTACGAATTCCAGCCCGATAGTTTCGGACTTTGAGCTGGTTGCTACAACTAATCAGGAGCTGCCAATGAGCCTCTACGGTATGATGCGGACCGGTGTTTCGGGAATGAACGCGCAGGCGAACCGCCTGTCGGCGGTCGCTGACAACATCGCGAATGCGAGCACCGTCGGTTACAAGCGTGCGGAAACCCAGTTTTCGTCGCTCGTTCTGCCCAGCACTGGCGGACAGTATAATTCCGGCAGCGTTCTGACTGATGTTCGTTACGGCATTTCCGACCCGGGGCGGCATCCGCTCCACATCGTCCACGACAGACCTTGCCATCGACGGCAACGGCTATTTTGTGGTGCAGGGAGCGGACGGCTCGACCTTCCTGACCCGGGCTGGCTCCTTCGTTCCCGACAAGAACGGTAATCTGGTCAACTCAGCCGGCTATTATCTGTTGGGCGCGGGCCCGAACGACCCGGCTGGCGCCCTGACGGTTCCCGGTTTGAACATCATCAACGTCAACAGCGCCGCACTTCCTGCCGAGGCCAGCACGTCGGGCAACTTCACCGTTAATTTGCCGTCTACCGATCAGGTCCCGGCAGCCGGCGAGTTCAATCACAAGACGTCGCTGATTTCCTATAATGACAAGGGAGAGAAGATCACGCTCGACGTCTATTTCACCAAGACCGGTGCGGATGAATGGAGCGTTACGGTCAAGAATGCTGCTGACGATGCAGTGGTCGGTGGTCCGACGACGCTGACATTCGATCCGACAACGGGCGACATGACGTCTGCCGGTGGTATTGCGGTCGATCTTGGACCCTATGGCGGTCAGAACCTCAATCTCAATCTGGGTGCATCCACGCAGCGCGCCGGTGACTACACCATTTCGCAGGCGCAAATTAATGGTCAGGCACCATCTGCGGTCAAGGGCGTGGATGTGGCCAATGACGGTTCGGTCGTCGCCATCTACGAAAACGGCACGCAGAAGGTTCTGGCGCGCATTCCGCTGGCCAATGTGGCAAGCCCTGATCGTATGACGGTTGTGAGCGGCAATGTGTTCCTGCCGAGCGCGGACTCGGGCGATGTCCGCCTCGGTTTCCCACAGAGCGACGGCATGGGCAAGGTCATGTCGGGCACGTTGGAGGAATCCAACGCCGATATCGCGCAGGAACTGACCGACATGATCGAGGCGCAGCGCAGTTATACGGCCAATTCGAAAGTCTTCAGACCGGTTCTGAACTGATGGACGTGCTGGTCAATCTGAAGAGATAAACTGGACTGTTGCGGGCGAGGGTGAAAAGCCTTTCCCGGAACTAGTGGATTGAATTTGACGTTTGAATCCCGACTGAATGAGATGCTGTTTCAAACGTCAAATTCGAAAAATCCACTAGATACATGAAGTTACTAGTGGTCTTTTGCGATTCCGACATTTGCTCGGTGCCTGTATCAGAGAGACGCAAATGTCGGAATCAGACCACTAGCGCTTTGAGAATACGGACCGGTCAGGAAACAGGCACGGTCTACGCACGCAGGGGCAGTTCCGGTATCAGCGGAATTATCAGGGGCTTTCCGTGTTTTTTTTTAGCCGCATTTCCGGACGCGAGACCGCTTCGCGCTTTTCGGGATTGCACTTGTAGGATGGGGTAAGATGTCGCTTAGTTCTGCTCTTCTGACGGCCAAAAGTTCGCTTGCGGCAACGTCCAAGCAGACCTCCGTTGTCTCTCGCAATATCGCGGGCGCCAACGATCCGGATTATTCCCGGCGCACGGCTTCTCTCGTATCGGGGCCTTACGGTTCCCTTTACGTGGGCATCAGCCGGTCGGCGGATGAGGCCTTGTTCAACAAGTTCATCCAGTCCAACAGTACGGCTTCTTCCTCTTCCATTCTCGCAGGCGGGCTTGACCGCCTTTCGTCGCTTTATTCGGCAGATAATTATTCCGGTTCGCCATCGGCACTGATCGGCGATTTGCGCGATGCACTCCAGACCTTTGCCGCTTCTCCGTCCAACAGCGCGCTTGGCGACAGTGTTGTTTCCACGGCGCAATCGCTTGCCAATGCGCTCAATGCCGGAACCAAGCAGGTTCAGTCGCTGCGCAATGATGCGGACCGTGAAATCGCGGATTCCGTCGCCAACATCAATGATCTTCTCGCCAAGTTCGAAAAGATCAATCAGGAGATCGTCGGCGGTACGCGCGCCAATCGCGATGTCTCCGACTACATGGATCAGCGCGACTCGATCCTGAAGCAGCTTTCCGGCGAGATCGGCATCACCACCATGATGCGCGGCGATAATGACATGGTCATTTTGCCGAAAACGGCGTGACACTGTTCGAGACCACGGCGCGCGAGGTGAGCTTCGAGCAATCGACTGTGCTGGCGCCGGGTATTGCCGGCAAGGCGGTGCTGGTGGATGGCGTTCCGCTCAACCACGAGACGTTCGACCAGCCTTATGGAACGGGCCGCCTGAGCGGATTGCTGCAGTTGCGTGACCAGATCGCCCCGCAATACCAGATGCAGCTTGATGAGATTGCACGCAATCTGGTGACGATGTTCGCTGAAAGCGACCAGACCGGTGTTGGCGCGGACAAGACGGGCCTGTTCAGCTGGGGCGGATCGCCGGATGTTCCGGGTGCAGGCCTTTCGGCAGGTATTGCAGGCACCATCAAGGTGTCTTCGGTTTTCGTTACATCTGAAGGCGGCAGCTCACTTCTTCTGCGCGACGGTGGGGCCAACGGGCCTGACTACAAATACAATACTGAAGGTGGGGCAGGTTTCAGCGATCGCCTGCGTGCGCTCAACGAAGCATTTTCGGAGCCGATGACCTTTAATTCGGTGGCGGGTCTGGCGACAAACTCCGGCCTGACGGACTATAGCTCATCGTCGATCAGCTGGCTTGAAGGCAAGCGCCAGAAGGCCAACAGCGAATTCTCCTATAATGCGACGGTTGCCGGTCAGGCAGACACAGCCCTCTCCAACGCCAACGGTGTCGATATGGATACCGAAATGGCGCTGCTTCTCGATCTTGAACATTCCTATCAGGCATCGAGCCGGGTGCTGACCACGATCAGCGCAATGCTCGACGATCTTCTCAACGCGGTGTGAGGCCAATGAAAGCGCAATCGATTTCCACCTATGGCGCAACGTCAGCCCTGCGAGCCCTTGTGGCGAAGAACAAGGCCGAGATGTTGAAGGCGCAGCAGGAAGCGACCACGGGAACCGTGTTCGATGTCGGCCTGTCGCTTGGCTCCAAGTCTGGCCAGACCGTATCGTTGCGGAAGGAATATGACCGTCTGACCGTGCTGACAGACATGAACAAGCTGGTGCAGCAGCGCATGAATGCGACGCAGACCGCTGCCGGGACGATCATCGAGAACACGCAGAATTTTCTGGGTGATCTGACTGGCGCCAACAATACCGTTGAAAGCGCTGCCACGATTGCAAAGTCGGCAAAATCCATTCTCAACTCTGTCACCGGTCTGCTCAACACCAGCTATAACGGCGAATATATCTTCGCCGGTGTGAACACCGATGTGAAGCCGGTTGCCGACTATACCGAAGGCAGCGCTGCGCAGACAGCAGTGCGACAGGCGTTTCAGACGCATTTCGGCTTTGCTATCGATGATCCGCAGGTGGCGAACATCACCGGCGATGAAATGAAGGCCTTTCTGGACGGTGATTTCGCCGAAGAGTTCAACGATGCCAACTGGGCCGCAAACTGGTCGGATGCATCGGACACGGTGATCAAGAGCCGTATTTCGCCGACAGAAACGGCGGATACATCCATCTCGGCCAATGCCGACGGTTTCCGCAAGACCATCATGTCGGCGGTTATGGTGGCTGAATTTGCAACCATCGGCCTCAACAACTCCGCTTTCAATGCCCTGACTGAAAAGGCGATGCAGACCACGACGACTGCAATCACCGAAACGACGTCGCAACAGACGACGCTTGGTCTCGCCCAGTCGCGCACCGAAGCCGCGACGACGCGCATTTCGGCGCAGCAAAAGATCCTGAACCAGTCCGTTCTCAATCTCGAAGAAGTCGATCCTTATGAAGCGGCGACACGCGTCAACGCTCTGAAGACACAGATCGAAACGTCCTATTCGCTGACGGTTCAGCTGCAGAATATGAGCCTGCTCAACTATCTCAGATAGTTGAGATGAATTGAGGACGGACGCAGCATGATGCGAGCCCGTCCGAACTGATAGACGGAGAAACCATGTATCAGATGCGCTACGAAGATGTCATGAATGACGATATGGCGAGCGCCAAGGAACGAGAACGGGCATTGTTCGACCGTTCCATCGCAATGCTTGAGGCGGCGAAGGCAAATGGCAACGGCTCGCGTGAGGCAATTGACGCTACCTATTTCACGACGAAGCTCTGGACTACGATCATCGACGATCTGGGGTCGGAGGAAAATGTGCTGCCGAAGGAACTGAAGGCCGCGATCATTTCCGTCGGTATTTTCGTGCTGAAGGAGATCGAACGCATCCGCCGGGGCGAAAGCAACGATTACGCCACGCTGATCGAGATCACGCAGTCGATCCGGGACGGGCTTTGAAATGACCCCAAACAGAAAACCGGCCATTCGCCTTTCGCTACGCGCGGGTGAGCGGATCTTCATCAACGGCGCTGTATTGAGAGCCGACCGCAAGGTTTCGCTCGAACTGCTGAACGATGCGACCTTTCTTCTGGAAAATCATGTTCTCCAGCCGGAAGACACGACGACACCACTGCGTCAGCTTTATTTCGCAGCGCAGATGATGCTGATCGAACCGGCCATGCGGGAACAGGCCCACACCACTTTCACGCAGATGCTGAAGGGCATGTTTTCGACGTTCAAGGATGCGGAAATCCTGAACGCGCTGAAGCTGGTCGATGAGCTGGTGCATAACGGGCGCGTTTTCGAGGCGCTCAAGACAATTCGCGCGCAATACCCACGCGAGGCCGAACTGATGGGCCATGAAAGCCCGGCTTTGCCTGTGGCTGCAACCCGGAAATCTGCGGAGGCAAACCCATGACCACGACACCGCCGATTGGCACGAATACGACGAATAACAACACGACGAACAACAGCAATTCCGCGGCCAACAAGGCGAGCGTCGATTATAATTCCTTCCTGAAGCTTCTGGTAACCCAGATGCAGAATCAGGATCCGACGCAGCCCATGGACGCGACGCAATATGTTTCTCAGCTTGCGACTTTCTCCAATGTCGAGCAGGCTGTTCAAATGAACAGCAAGCTTGAAACGCTGATCGCCAATACGTCGCTGACGCAGGCCGAAGGCTGGATCGGCCGCACGCTGACCAATGCCGATGGCAGCATATCGGGCGTCGTGAAATCCGTCACTATTCAGTCCAACGGCATGCTGGCCGAGCTGGAAGACGGCAAGACGCTTATGATCGGCGCAGGCGTCAAGATCAGCTAGGAACCGACGCGGTGAACGAAGCCGACGCGCTTGATATAGTCAATTCTGCGATCTGGACCGTGCTTATGGCAAGCGGCCCGGCGGTGCTTGCCGCCATGCTTGCAGGTATCGGCATCGCGCTTTTCCGTGCACTGACGCAGATTCAGGAAATGACGCTAACTTTCGTGCCGAAGATCATCGTCATTTTCGTCGTGCTGGCCCCTGACCGCGCCGTTCGTCGGTGCGCAGATCAATTCCTTCACGCTGCTGGCCTATTCCCGCATAGAAAAAGGTTTTTAGACCACAGCCTTCGCAAGCTTCGCAAGCTAAGGTCCGCTTCGTAACAGGAGACGGATGTGCAGCAGGCAGCAGCTAAACCCTTGATGAAAAGCGGACTTCTGACCGGCAGCGATATGGGGCTGGCGGTTGGAATCATCATCATCCTGACAGTGCTCTTCCTGCCTGTTCCGGCTGTCGTGCTGGACATCGGTCTGGCATTTTCGATCGCCTTCTCGGTGCTGATTCTGATGGTTGCGCTCTGGATTCAGCGCCCACTCGACTTTTCCGCCTTTCCGACGGTACTGCTGATCGCCACCATGATGCGATTGTCGCTGAATATTGCGACGACGCGCGTGATTCTCACTCACGGCAATGAAGGCTATCTCGCCGCCGGTCATGTGATTCATGGCTTTTCGCAATTCGTGATGGGCGGCGACTTCGTCATCGGTCTGGTCGTCTTCTGTATTCTCATCATCGTCAACTTCCTCGTCATCACCAAGGGCGCGACGCGTATCGCGGAAGTGGGCGCGCGCTTCACCCTCGACGCCATCCCCGGCAAGCAGATGGCCATTGATGCCGATCTCTCCTCCGGCCTGATCGATGAAAAGGAAGCGCAGCGCCGCCGTCGCGAGCTGGAAGAGGAAAGCTCCTTCTTCGGTTCCATGGACGGTGCTTCGAAATTCGTGCGCGGTGATGCGATTGCAGGTCTCATCATCACCGCCGTCAATATTTTCGGCGGCATTATCATCGGCGCCACGCGCCACGACATGGATATTGCACACGCAGCTGATGTCTTCACCAAGCTGTCGGTCGGCGATGGTCTGGTCACACAGATTCCGGCCCTGATTGTCTCGCTCGCCGCCGGTCTTCTGGTGTCGAAGGGCGGCACGCGCGGTTCCGCCGATCAGGCGATCTTCGGCCAGCTTGGCGCTTATCCGAAGGCACTGCTGGTTGCGGCGATGCTGCTCTTCGTCCTCGGCATCATGCCGGCCTGCCAGCCTTCCCGTTCTTCATGCTCGGCGGCGCAATGGCCTTCATCGGTATTGCCGTACCCCGTCGACAAGCGCGCCAGCGCGAGGCGGAAGCCAACGAGGCCGGCAAGAAGCAGCGTGAAGCGGAAGAGCAGGAGCGCAATTCCGTCAAGGCGTCGCTCGAAACCAACCAGATCGAGCTTTGCCTCGGCAAGCAGCTTTCCGCCCGCCTGATTGCATCGCAGCAGGAGCTGGCGCACCGCGTCAACAAGATGCGCCGCAAGTTCGCTCAGGAATACGGTTTCGTTATCCCTGAAATCAAGGTCACAGACGATATCGCGCTTCCGCCGAAAAGCTATCGCATCAAGATACATGGCACGGCTGTCGCCAGCCACGAGTTGCGCGTCGGTGAAACGCTTGTCGTGCTTGGCGACCGTCCGATTCCATCCATTCCGGGTGAGGAAGTACGCGAACCGGCCTTCGGCATGCGCGCCTATTCCGTGCCGGAAACCTTTGCGTCCGATCTCCGCCGCGATGGCTATATGACCGTGGATAATCTCTCAGTCCTGCTGACACATTTGAGCGAAATCGTCCGCAACAATCTGGCCCAGCTTCTTTCCTACAAGGATATGCGCATTCTGCTGGACCGTCTCGGCTCTGAATATCGCAAGCTTCTGGAAGATATCTGCCCGACGCATATTTCCTATTCGGGCCTGCAGGCGGTGCTGAAGCTGCTGCTCGCCGAACGCATTTCCATCCGCAACCTGCATCTGATCCTTGAAGCCATTGCGGAAATCGCGCCGCTCATTCGCCGCCCGGAAATGATCGTGGAACATGTCCGCATGCGCATGGCGCAGCAGATTTGCGGCGATCTTTCCGACAATGGCGTGCTGAACGTTCTGCGTCTCGGCAATCGTTGGGACCCGGTTTTCCACCAGAGCCTCAAGCGTGACGCCAAGGGTGAAATCGTCGAATTCGACATTGATCCGCGCCTGCTGGAACAGTTCGGCACGGAGGCCTCCACCGTCATTCGCAAGCATTTCGACAATGGCGAACGTTTCGTGCTGGTTTCGTCACCGGAAGCGCGGCCATACATTCGCATGATTATCGAGCGTCTGTTCGCCACCCTGCCGGTGCTCTCCCATGTGGAAATTGCCCGTGGTGTGGAGGTGAAATCGCTTGGCGCAATTTCATAGTCAACGACCGATCGATCCCTTGATCCTTCGAGACGGTTCCCTTCGCTCTGCTCAGGGCACCTCCTCAGGATGAGGAAAAAGTTTTGGCGTCCACACCCCTCATCCTGATGAGCCATGCCGAGTGTCGAGGCTTGGCGCCTCGAAGGGCGAGGGGAGTAGCTATTGCTTCATACGATGAAAGGGCCTTGAGTGCCTGTCGCACAACTGCCGCTTAACGAGATCATCCCCGCCGCCGTTCTGGCGTTTTGTCGCATCGGCGCGTGCCTGATGCTGATGCCGGGACTATCGAGTGCGCGCATTCCGTTGCAGGTCAGGCTCTACATCGCACTGGCCTGTTCATTTGCGGTCCTGCCGCTGGTACTGCAGCGCATCGCAACCGTTGTCGATGCCGGGCAGCCGTGGACCCTGTTCCGCCTGATGGCGAGCGAAATGTTCGTCGGTGCGGTGATCGGCATTCTGGCGCATATCTATTTCTGGGCGTTGCAATTCATGGCCAGCACGATGGCGGTTTCAGTCGGCTATTCCGGTTCTCCTGCCGATGCCATCACCGAAAGCGAACCGCAGGCGACACTTGCAACTATCGTCACCTTCAGCGCGCTGTTCCTGTTCTTCATTACGGACATGCATCTGGAAGTATTTCGGGCGCTGCTCAATTCCTATGTGGCCATTCCGGTTGACGGCCAGTTTCGCCCCGATGCGGCGATGATCGACTTCACCGATGCGCTTTCAGCGGCTTTTCTGGCAACGCTGCGTATCGCAGCGCCGTTCATCGTTTTGCGATTCTCGTCAATTTCGCTATCGGTCTGGTGAACAAGCTGACGCCGACCATACCGGTTTACTTCGTATCGATGCCATTCGTGCTGGGGAGGGCTGCTGGTGGTCTATTTCATCCTGCCGGAACTCTTGCGTTTCTTCACCAACGAAACTGCGACGCAGTTGCGCGAGTTGTTTTAAGGGTGGCCATGACGAATCCGCGCAATCTCAAGAAGCTCATTGAACTGCACAGGCTCGGAAGTGCACGGCTGGAGCAGGCTCTTGCCGCAGCCAATGCGCGCAAGGGCGCGCTGGAAGAGGAGCGCGAAGCGCTCATCGCCATGCAGGATCGTCGCTATGATGGTGATGCGCTCAGTATCGATCCGTCGCTGCTCATCAAGCGTCTTGGAACCAATGCCGCCGAATCGCAGCAACTGGAACAGCGTCTCGAATCACAGCGCAAAGCACTTTTGCAGGAACAAAGACGTGTCGGGTTGCTGGAAGAGCGGCTGACGGATGCTGAAAATGATCGCGAACGGCGGGAACTTGCCAGTCTGATCGAGGAATTTATTAGCCGGAAAACGACAAATCGCTCGCAAAAGCCTGATTGAGCGCAAAATCGAGGCTGAACGCACGCACAAGTTTCAGTCAAGTTTGACCCATTATGGTGCAAGTAACAAAGCGCATCCCAAAAAGTGCGAAGCGGTTTTTAGATAGGATGCGCGGCAGAATTAACCCTTAGAGCGCCGATCTGATGCAATCAGATCGAAATGCGCTCTAAAAAGAAGGAAGAGGTGCATGGCGATCAACCCGCCGTCAGATCTCGTGATGGACGTGGCGCGTGCGGCCGATCCGCAAGCCTATCGCATGGCGGCGGAACGGCTGAGAGCGCCGTCCGCATCCGGGACCATGGTGGCATCCACTGGGGCAGCAACAATGGCGGCACCCGCCGCCGGTGGTGAATTGACGCGGGATAATTTCGCCAGCTTTTTCCGACAGCCTTGCGGCTGGGGTCAGCGTGCGACCGGATGCGCAGAATGCGGCCAGTCCGGCTTATCGCAAGTTCGAGGCCTTCATGCTGCAATCCTTCGTGCAGTCGATGTTCACCAGTGACACGACGGCGACCTTCGGGAAGGGGATTGCCGGTGAATACTGGAAGTCCATGATGGCGGAAGCCATGGCAAACAAGATGGCGGATGGCGGCGGTGTCGGCATTGCCAAGTTGCTTGAGGAACAGGCGGCGCGCAACGGGCGGGCAGACGCGCCGACGACGATAGCGTTAGGAGACGTGATCAATAATCTGGGAGAAAGTGTGGGCCAGAACGGCGTATCGAAGGACATCGTGCATGGCTTCGAACGCAAGCTCATTCAAAAGCAACTCGACAACAACAGCGATACGGACAGCGCGCGCGGCTGATTGGCCCGCAACCATAGCGTCCGCCATGCTTCATAATTGAGGACCCCTAAATGACCGAGACAAGCTCTGAAAACAGCCTGCCGCCAGAGGATTCGCAAATCGTCACTGTCACGAGCGAACCGGGTCAGGCGCTGGCAGAGGAACCGGCCGAGAACCCCACATTGAAGCCGGTCGTGCGGGCAATCCAACGTCTGGAAGATGTCATCGATACTGAAACGCGTCTTCTTCTGGAGGGCGGCAATCCGGATCTGGCGGAAATCAACTCCCGCAAGAGCCGTGGGCTTTACGATTTCAACAAAGCGATCAAGAAAGCGGCCAGTGCTGCCGAACCGGCGACGATGAAGCGGCTTCAGCCGCTGCTCGACAGCCTGAAGCAGAAGCTTGAGAAGAACTGCGAAGCGCTGCAGCTGCATCTGCGGGCCGTCGGTGAGTTGGCTGATCTCATTCGCGGTGCGCTGGAAACGCAGGAAGCCGACGGCACCTACAGCATGCAGAGTGTGAGGCTCGGTCACGCACGATGATCCGCATCATTGCCATCGGTCTGTGGATTTGTGCCGTCGCTTTCGGCTCGCTTTTCCCGGCGGTTCGCCAGAACGTCTCATCTTCGGGTGAGGCGCAGGCGGCGACCAGTGGATTTGGCGGCGTGGATTACGTCAAGACAGATGTGATGAGCGTGCCGATCATCTCGAATGGCGGCGTCGCCGGTTATGTGGTGACGCAGCTTGTCTATACGGTCGATTCGAACATTCGCAAGAAGCTGACCGTGCCGCTCGAATTCTTCATCAACGATGAGATATTCCGTAAATTCTATGGCAGCTATTCGGATACGAAAGAGGTCGAGAAGGTGAATTTTGAGGACGTTCGTGCCTCGATCATCACCGATCTCAATGCGCGGTTCCCCGAGCCGGTCATCAAGGACCTTCTGGTCGAGCAGTTCAACTATATTTCAGCGGAAGAAATCCGTGCCATGAACATGCGCGGCACGCCGACACCGACGGCACCGGCCAAGCAGTCAGAAAAGCAGGCCAACGCAGAGCCTGCCAGTCACAGCGAATAGTATTTTCCTGCAAGCTGGGCGAGGCGCTCGTCATCAAGCGGTGCGACCGCCGGGTCGGATACAAGCTCCACGCCCATTTCACGACCATCCCGCCAAGCTACGCGGGCCAGAAGCGCGCGTCCGTAATAATCGTCAAACAGCCAGAAGCGTTCGGGCAGGGTCGGGACTTCGACAGTTCTCAGCTTGGCGCCATGGGGCGCGATATCGCTGAACTGGCATTCGATGATGAAACGCCCGTCGAGCCCCACGATCTTTCCGGAGCGCAGCCTTGTACGCTGTCTCTCTTCCCTACGACGTTCGTGGGATGGCTTAACCCGTGCCATATCAAAAATCTTACCTGCTATTCCCCTGAGACTAATCTAGCAGGTTTCGATTGCCGATGCGTTACTTTTTAAACCGGGATTTTGCGGACATGGTTACCTTGAACAGGTTCCTGTTTGTCAGTGCTCGCCACAGGCTTCGCAGAGGCCGCGCAGCTCCAGTGTCGTCTTGCGCGACTTGAAACCGTTCTGAAGGCTCCGGGCGCTGACAAGGTTCTCGATCGCCGCGTCGGAGAATTCCGTCACCTGACCGCATTTCTCGCAAATCGCGAAAGCCACCAGACCCTGCTGATGGCATTGCGGATGCGCGCAGGCAACGAAGGCGTTGAGGCTTTCAAGGCGATGAATCATCCCGTAATCGAGCAGCTTTTCCAATGCGCGATAGACCTGCAGCGGGGCGCGGAAACCGTCGTCACGCAGCTGGTCGAGGATCGTATAGGCGCTGAGTGGGCCTTCCGCCTTGGACAAAACGTCGAAAACCAGTGTCTGATTGCGGGTGAGGTCCTGCGGGGCGTGATGATGGTGATGCGTGCTCATTGTCCAGCGATCCGTTTTGGTGATGCCTGTTCCCTCTTATGTAGGGGTAGCAGGCTCAAAATGAAAATGGCAAGCGCCGCGACCACAATGGAAGGGCCGGATGGCGTGTCGAAATGAATGGAACCATAAAGTCCGCCGATCACCCCGCAGCACCGATCAGTGAGGCCGGGATGGCCATCTGTTCGGGTGTGGAAGAAAAGCGGCGTGCCGTCGCTGCCGGAATGATCAGCAGCGAGGTGATCAATAGAATTCCGACGATCTTCATCGCAATGGCGATGACGATGGCCAGAAGTAGCATGAAAACAATGCGCGACAGGGCAGGGTTCATGCCTTCGGCGCGAGCAATATCCTCGCTGACGGTAGCGGCAAGGAAAGGGCGCCACAGCCGGCCAGAACCGCCAGCACAAACACCCCGCCGCCATAGATGAAGGCGATATCCATTCGCGAGACAGCCAGAATATCGCCGAACAGGAACGACAGCAGGTCGACGCGCACCCATGTCATGAAGGCAACGAGGACGAGGCCAAGCGACAGCGTGGCATGGGACAGGATGCCGAGCAGCGAATCCGCCGACAATGTGTGTCGGCGCTGCAAGAGCAGCAGAATGGCTGAAATCGCCACGGCAACGGCGAACACGCCGATCATCATATTGATGTCGAAAATGAGCGCCAGCGCCACGCCGAGCAGGGCGGAATGCGCCATGGTATCGCCGAAATAGGCCATGCGCCGCCAGACGATGAAGCAGCCGAGCGGTCCGGTCGTGAGCGCAAGCCCGACACCGGCGATGATGGCGCGGGTGAAGAAATCGTCAAGCACGCGGCGCGCTCCCTTCGTGATGATGATGTTCGTGATCATGTCCGTGTTCATGGTCATGATGATGGCCGTCATCAGCGTGGCAGTGATCCGTCACGGAACCGTCGGCATGAAGCACGCGCCCGTCCGGCAGATGCGTGTGATCGTGATGATGCTCATAAACGGCAAGCGGCCCGACGGCCCGGCTGCCAAACAGCCGCATATATTCAGGGCTTGCCGTCACATCGCGCGGCGTCCCGCTGCAGCATACATGACCGTTGAGGCAGATGACGCGGTCGGTCGCCGCCATGACCAGATGCAGGTCGTGCGAAATCAGCAGCACGCCGCAGCCTGTGTCGTCGCGCAGTTTCGCAATCAGTTCGTACAATGCAGCTTCGCCGGAAAAGTCGACGCCCTGCACCGGTTCGTCCAGCACCATGAGGTCCGGTTTGCGCGCAAGTGCGCGCGCCATCAGCGCACGCTGGAACTCGCCGCCTGACAGATTAGCGATTTCCGCCTTGGCCAGATGCGGAATGCCCACCACTTCCAAGGCCGTCTCGGTATCCTTGCGCGAGAGAGGCCCCGTCAGGGTCATCAGGCGCTCGACCGAAAGCGGCAACGTGCGGTCGATATTGATCTTTTGCGGCACATAGCCGATGCGCAGGCCCGGCGCGTGGATCACGCTGCCTTCATCGGGCTTCAGGATACGCAGCGCCATCTTGGCGGCGGTGCTCTTGCCCGCGCCATTCGGACCGATCAGGGTGACGATCTCCCCGCGCTCAACATTCAGGTCGACATTGCGCACGAGCCAGCGCCCGTCGCGATAGACGCCGGCATCCTTCAGTTCAATCAATGTTTCCCGCGCTTTTTCGGCGGGGAGGGTGGTCTTCCTGCTCATCTATTCCGGGCTTTCAATGCCTGTATGTTCGTGTCCCACGCACGGATCATCCGCCGATTCGAAATTTTTCCCAGCGTCTTTTTCCGTTGCCGCTCTATTGCGCAACCGCCGCTGTGATTTTTCCAAAATGGGGGTTGCCTCACCTTATGACAGACGTTATAGCATAACGCAACTGACGTAATAAAATAACATATCACAAGAATGTGGTGCCCCTCCCCAATCGTATAAGAGAGAGACAATGAAACATCTCCGCTCCCTCCTCCTAGCCTCGGCATTTCTGGCTAGTACGGCAAATGTCTCACTTGCCGCAGAACGCGACGGCGTCGTGGTCTCGATCAAACCGCTCCATTCCATTGTTTCCGCAGTCATGCAGGGGGTGAGCGAGCCGAAACTGATCGTTCAGGGTGCGGGTTCCGAGCATGTCTACAGCCTGAAACCCTCCGATGCCGAAGCAATTGAGCACGCCAAGGTGATTTTCTGGGCCGGGCCGTCGATGGAAACCTTCCTCGACAAGCCCATCGATACACTTGGCGATGGCGCAAAGGTTGTCGCTCTTGGTGAAGCGGACGGCCTGACCAAGCTGAAGTTCCGTGAAGGTGGTCCGTTCGAAGCGCATGACCATGGCCATGAAGGTCACAACCATGGTGCCGAAGGTCATGACCATGCTCACGATGACAAGAAGGATGCCGCCGATGCCGACAAGGGGCACAATCATGGCGCCGAAGCATCGGAAAGCGGGCATGACCATGATCATGGTCACGGTGAATATGATCTGCATTTCTGGCTCGACCCGCAGAACGGAAAGGTTCTGGCGGCGGATATCGCCAAGACGCTCGGCGAAAGCGACCCCGAACACGCTGCGCAATATGAAAAGAACGCCAAGGACTATGGCGAGAAGATTGACGCGCTGACCAAGGAAGTCGCCAGCGAACTGGAGCCGGAAAAGGACAAGCCGTTTATCGTCTTCCATGATGCATACCAGTATTTCGAAAATCGTTTCGGTGTGAAGGCGGCTGGATCAATCACCGTCAGCCCGGAAAAGGCACCGGGTGCCGCGCGCATCAAGGAAATTCACGAGAAGATCAAATCGCTTGGCGCAACCTGCGTGTTCTCCGAACCGCAGTTCGAACCGAAGCTGGTGAATACAGTTATCGAAGGAACGGATGCGGGACAGGCGTTCTCGATCCGCTGGGGCAGAACTGAAGGATGGTCGGATCTCTATCCGCAGCTCATTCGCAATCTGGCGGATTCGTTGAAGGACTGTCTGTCGAAATAGGGCCAACAGCTGCGACCGCGCCCTCGCCGGTGCACGCCCATAATTTGGTAGCGGTCGCAACGGTGCCGGGCTGGACCCTGCTTTAACTTACGGGCAGCCCGGCACTAGAGCATTTCCTGTTTTAATTGGATCATTGGAAATGCTCTATCTGTTTGTTTTAAACATGTCTTTATCCCGAAACCGGTTCCCACTTTCGGGACACATGCTCTAATGAGTGCGCATCGACCTGATTGAAGCAGATCGAAACCTGCATTTCGAGACTCAAGGCGGTTCAGACCGCCTATTTTCACTGGTACAGATGTAATGATATAACATTAAGGAGACGAGAATGCGTAGCTTTGTGAAGGCGCTTCAGGCTAGTGCTGTTTTGACTTTTCTTGCTCCCGCAATCGCGGGTGCTCATGGAATCTGGATTGCCGAACGTCACGGAACGCAGGCGGTTGTTTACGGTCACGGCGCAAGCGACGAGGCCTATGACCCGCAGAAGCTCAAGACGGTTACGGCCAAGAATGGAGAGGGCAAGGACGTCGCCGTCGAGATCAAACGACTGGAAGATCATGCCCTATTGAGCGTGCCCAAGGATGCAGTCGTGGTCAGTGGCACATTCGACAATGGCTTCTGGGCCGAGGGTCCGGACGGCAAGTGGATCAACAAGCCGAAATCGGAAGTGCCGGGCGCAAAACAGTCCAGTCAGAGTCAGAAATTTGCTGTCGCCATTCTGGATCATCTGCGCAAAAGCCAGAAGCCCAAGGTTTGCCTTTAGAAATCGTTCCGTTGATGGACCCGACAATATTGGAGGCGGGCAACGAGCTTCCCGTGCAGATTCTGTTTGACGGAAAGCCGGTGGAAGGCGTCGAGGTCACGGCGGATTATGTCAATGACAGTCACGCAGCGCCGGTGAAAACCAACGCGGAAGGCATCGCCGGGATCAATATCCGCAACGCGGGTCTCAATGTCGTTGGGGCGGGTTATTCCGGGCCGCTGTCTGATTCAAAGGAAGCTGACAAGCTCAGCTATTTCACCACGCTGACTTTCAACCTCGATCACCACCATCACGATTGATCTTACCCAGTTTGATAAGGAACGGAGTCATGAGAAAGAGACTGCCCGTTACGGTCTTGTCCGGTTTTCTCGGGGCCGGAAAGACGACACTGCTCAATCACGTGCTCAATAATCGCGAGAACCGCCGCGTCGCGGTGATCGTCAATGATATGAGTGAAGTGAATATAGATGCCGCCCTCGTTCGTGAGGGCGGCGCCAATCTCCCCGCACGGATGAACAGCTGGTCGAAATGACCAATGGCTGCATCTGCTGCACATTGCGCGATGATCTCCTGAAGGAGGTTTCACAACTGGCAGCTCAGGGACGCTTCGATTATCTGCTGATCGAATCGACCGGCATAGCCGAGCCACTGCCGGTTGCCGCCACGTTCGAGTTTCGCGACGAGAAGGGCAACAGTCTTTCGGACGTCGCTCGGCTCGATACGATGGTGACAGTTGTTGATGCCGCCAATCTGCTGAAGGATTATGCATCGAGCGATTTTCTGCGTGATCGCGGCGAATCCCTTGGCGAAGATGACGAGCGCACGCTTGTCGATCTTCTGGTTGAACAGATCGAGTTTGCCGATGTCGTCGTGCTGAACAAGATATCGACCGCTTCAAAAGAGGAGCGTGATCTGGCGCACAAAGTCATCCGCTCGCTCAATCCCGATGCCCGCATCGAGGAGGTCGATTTCGGTGAAGTGTCGCTCGACGCCATACTGGATACGAAGCTTTTCGACTTCAACAAGGCGCATGAGCATCCGCTCTGGTACAAGGAGCTGCATGGCTTTGCCTCGCATACGCCGGAGACCGAGGAATATGGCGTTCGCTCCTTTGTCTATCGTGCGCGACGTCCCTTCGATCCCGAACGGTTTCAATCGTTCATCGACAAGGGCTGGCCGGGTGTCGTGCGGGCGAAAGGCTTCTTCTGGCTTGCCACCCGTCCGGATTTTGTCGGTGAAATCAGTCAGGCGGGCGCGTTGGTCCGCACTGGAAAAAAAGGGGCGCTGGTGGTCATCCGTGCCGAAGCAATACTGGCCGGCGGAACCCGAATGGCAGCACGCCATGGAGCCATATTTCCATAAAGTGTGGGGTGATCGGCGTCAGGAGATTGTGTTCATTGGTGTCGATCCGATGCAGGAAGATGCGCTCATCGATGAGCTGGATCAATGTCTTCTTGAGGAAGAAGACTTCGTGCCAGAGCGCTGGTCGGGGCTGAACGATCCATTCCCAAACTGGTCGGCCGCCGCGGCCTGAGGCCTATTCTGACAATGAGGCTATATCCATGGCCTTGCTGTCGGCTAGCGTCCGATGATCCAGAACGCTGGCGATGGCTTCGCGCACATCGAGCATCATATGGCGCACCTCGCATTCGTCCTCATCGCAATCGTCACACGGGCGATAGTCTGTCTTGCTGGCGCAGGCGATGGGGGCAAGCGCGCCGTCGAGCGCGCGGATGATATTGCCGATGGCAATCTCGTGGGCCGGGCGGGCCAGACAGAAGCCACCGCCCTTGCCCTTGCGACTAAGAACGAAGCCGGCGTTGCGAAGTTCGGTAAAAATATTGTCGAGAAACTTGCGCGGTATATGGTGCTTCTCGGCGATTTCGCTGGCCGAAACCAGCTGTCCATCTGTAACGCCCGCCAGATGCACCATGGCTTTCAGGCCATATTTGCCCTTTTAGTCAGCATGCCACCCCTGTGGAGCATTTCCTCTGGGAACGGAAACCGGTTTCCGTCCGGAAATGCATGAAAAGAATACACCACACACGCCGCCAGCGTGAGCTAGCACCGTTTCGCA
>JAAVLQ010000002.1:265000-1285000 GCA_012103075.1 Brucella cytisi
TATGGGGACTCACCGTCTTACTGATCCTAATCAAACTCCGAATACCGGGGAGTACTACTGGGCAGACACACGGCGGGTGCTAACGTCCGTCGTGGAGAGGGCAACAACCCTGACCACCATCTAAGGTCCCTAAGTTATGGCTAAGTGGGAAAGGATGTGAGGATCCCAAAACAACCCGGGATGTTGGCTTAGAAGCAGCCATCATTTAAAGAAAGCGTAACAGCTCACTGGTCTAAATAAGGGTCTTTGCGCCGAAAATGTACCGGGGCTCAAGCCATACACCGAAGCTGTGGATGCACATTTGTGCGTGGTAGCGGAGCGTTCCGTAAGCCTGTGAAGGGACAGTCGTGAGACATCCCGAGGTATCGGAAGTGAGAATGCTGACATGAGTAACGATAAAGGGAGTGAGAGACTCCCTCGCCGAAAGTCCAAGGGTTCCTGCTTAAAGTTAATCTGAGCAGGGTTAGCCGGCCCCTAAGGCGAGGCCGAAAGGCGTAGTCGATGGGAACCACGTTAATATTCGTGGGCCTGCAGGTAGTGACGGATCGCGTGTGTTGTAAGGTCTTATTGGATTGATCTTGCAGCGAAGCGGTTCCGTGAAATAGCTCCTGCATATAGACCGTACCCTAAACCGACACTGGTGGACTGGTAGAGAATACCAAGGCGCTTGAGAGAACTGCGTTGAAGGAACTCGGCAAAATGCACGCGTAACTTCGGAAGAAGCGTGACCTCCATTTGGGCAACGGTGGGGGTGGCACAGACCGGGGGTAGCGACTGTTTACCAAAAACACAGGGCTCTGCGAAGTCGCAAGACGACGTATAGGGTCTGACGCCTGCCCGGTGCTGGAAGGTTAAGAGGAGATGTGCAAGCATTGAATTGAAGCCCCAGTAAACGGCGGCCGTAACTATAACGGTCCTAAGGTAGCGAAATTCCTTGTCGGGTAAGTTCCGACCTGCACGAATGGCGTAACGACTTCCCCGCTGTCTCCAACGCAGACTCAGTGAAATTGAATTCCCCGTGAAGATGCGGGGTTCCTGCGGTTAGACGGAAAGACCCCGTGCACCTTTACTATAGCTTTACACTGGCATTCGTGTCGGCATGTGTAGGATAGGTGGTAGACTTTGAAGCAGTGGCGCCAGCCATTGTGGAGTCATCCTTGAAATACCACCCTTGCCTATATGGATGTCTAACTGCGGCCCGTTATCCGGGTCCGGGACCGTGTATGGTGGGTAGTTTGACTGGGGCGGTCGCCTCCCAAAGAGTAACGGAGGCGCGCGATGGTAGGCTCAGAACGGTCGGAAATCGTTCGTCGAGTGCAATGGCATAAGCCTGCCTGACTGCAAGACTGACAAGTCGAGCAGAGACGAAAGTCGGTCATAGTGATCCGGTGGTCCCGCGTGGAAGGGCCATCGCTCAACGGATAAAAGGTACGCCGGGGATAACAGGCTGATGACCCCCAAGAGTCCATATCGACGGGGTTGTTTGGCACCTCGATGTCGACTCATCGCATCCCGGGGGCTGGAGCAGGTCCCAAGGGTATGGCTGTTCGCCATTTAAAGCGGTACGTGAGTTGGGTTCAGAACGTCGTGAGACAGTTCGGTCCCTATCTGCCGTGGGTGTAGGAATATTGATAGGATCTGTCCCTAGTACGAGAGGACCGGGATGGACGTATCTCTGGTGGACCTGTTGTCGTGCCAACGGCATAGCAGGGTAGCTATATACGGACGGGATAACCGCTGAAGGCATCTAAGCGGGAAACCCACCTAAAAAACGAGTATTCCCTATCAGAGCCGTGGAAGACTACCACGTTGATAGGCCGGGTGTGGAAGTGCGGCAACGCATGTAGCTTACCGGTACTAATAGCTCGATCGACTTGATCACTCCCATTTACAATATCCATCAAGCGAAGCTTGATGATGACAAAAGCACGAAAGACAACCAGCTTCTCAAATTTTGTGTTCTTCGCCGACCGGTGGTTATGGCGGAGCGGCTGCACCCGATCCCATTCCGAACTCGGCCGTGAAACGCTCCAGCGCCAATGGTACTTTGTCTCAAGACACGGGAGAGTAGGTCGCTGCCGGTCTGCCAAGAACACAAATCAAATCATCTTCTCAAATATATACAAAACACCCATGGCGCGGGGTGGAGCAGCCCGGTAGCTCGTCAGGCTCATAACCTGAAGGCCGCAGGTTCAAATCCTGCCCCCGCAACCAAAATAAAACTCCGTAGTTATGCTGCGGGGTTTTGGCGTTTAAGCCGCCGCAATCTTCCAAGCGACCAGCATAGCCACAGACCAACCTGTTTAAGCTATCAAACCACCTGCCTATCAAAGGAAGACAGAAGCAAAGATCAGAGCTGGAATTGATCAAAGATTCACTACTCTGCTTGTCCGGTTCTCGTATACGGCCATTTCCAGTCGCGGATTTCCGGCATGTCTTCACCATGTTCGCGGACGTAGCTCTTGTGAAGCGCTAGTTTCTCCTCGAATCCGGCAATCAGGGGCGCAGCAACATCATTACTGAGCGGCAGCCGCTTTATTGCACCGATTGCGAGATGAAAGCGGTCCAGTTCGTTTAAAACTGTCATATCGAATGGTGTTGTCGTCGTCCCTTGTTCAATGAAGCCATGTACGTGAAAATTCGGGTGATTTGTACGCTTATAGACAAGCCGGTGAATGAGGTAGGGATAGCCATGATAAGCGAAAATCACTGGCCGGTTGGTTGTGAAAATACCGTCGAATTGATCGTCAGCAATGCCATGCGGGTGATGTTGCTGTGACTGGAGAACCATCAGGTCCACGACATTGACTACCCGCATACGCAGGTGCGGTAACGCTTGACGCAGAAGATCGACCGCGGCAAGGGTTTCCATCGTTGGAACATCACCCGCACAGGCCATGACGATGTCTGGCTCCAGACCGTCCTCGGTTCCAGCCCAGTCCCATATGCCGAGACCAGCTTCGCAGTGGTGTACGGCTTCTTCCATCGATAGCCATTGGGGTTCCGGCTGCTTTCCCGCAACAATAACGTTGATGCGGTTCCGTGTTTTCAGACAATGGTCACCGACGCACAGCAATGTGTTGGCATCAGGTGGGAAATAGACGCGGATGATATCGGCGCTTTTATTGGCGACAAGGTCGACAAAACCGGGGTCTTGATGTGAAAAGCCATTGTGATCTTGACGCCACACGTGAGAAGTCAGGAGATAGTTGAGAGATGAGATGGGCTTTCGCCATTTCAACTCGCGGGCAACCTGCAACCATTTTGCGTGCTGGTTGAACATGGAATCTACGATGTGGATGAATGCTTCGTAGCAGGAGAAAAATCCATGTCTTCCGGTCAGCAGATAGCCCTCAAGCCAGCCCTGACATAAGTTCTCGCTCAATACTTCCATAACACGACCGTCGGCCGAAAGATGGTCGTCGATGTCAAGGGTTTCGGCTATCCATACGCGGTCACTGGCATCGAAGACGGCGCTGAGACGGTTCGAGGCGGTCTCATCTGGGCCAAAAACACGAAAATTCTTCACTTGCTCGTTCAGCTTGAGCACGTCACGCAGATATTCGCCAAGTATTTTGGTGGATTGGGCTTCCATCGCTCCCGGTTCGCTCACATCGACGGCATATTGGCGGAAGTCGGGCGTATGCAGTTCCTTGCGCAGCAATCCTCCATTTGCATGCGGATTGGCGCCCATGCGCGCTGCATCCCTCGGGGCAAGTGCGCGCAATTCAGGCTTCAATACACCTTTTCGTCAAACAAATCCTCTGGATCGTAGCTTTTCATCCAGTCTTCAAGAATTTTGCGATGCGCATCATTTTCGCGGCAATTGGCGACTGGCACCTGATGCGAGCGCCAATAATTCTCGACGATGAGGCCGTCGACTTCCTTCGGACCGGTCCAGCCTTTCGGGCTTCGAAGAATGACCATTGGCCAGCGTGGACGTTCCGGCGATTTTACGTTGGCATTCTTTTTTGATCTGCTCGATCCGCATGAAAATCGTATCGAGTGTTGCCGCCATTTTCTGATGCATAGCTACAGGTTCGCTGCCCTCGACGAAGAAAGGCTCGTAGCCGTAACCCCTGAAGAGATCGGACAGATCATCATCGGAAAGACGGGCAAGGATGGTGGGGTTTGCGATTTTATACCCGTTTAGATGAAGGATTGGCAGCACGGCACCGTCGCGCGCGGGATTGAGAAACTTGTTGGAATGCCACGAAGTTGCCAGCGTTCCCGTTTCTGCTTCACCATCGCCAACCACGCAAGCGACAACCAGATCGGGATTGTCGAAAGCAGCGCCGTAAGCGTGGACCAGTGCATATCCCAGTTCGCCGCCTTCATGGATCGATCCCGGCGTTTCTGGCGCGACATGGCTTGGTATGCCGCCGGGAAAGGAAAACTGCCGAAACAGTTTGCTCATGCCCGCTTGGTCCTCGCTGATGACAGGATAGATTTCAGAGTAAGTGCCTTCGAGATAAGTATTTGCCACCATGCCCGGGCCGCCGTGACCGTGTCCGCATACATAAATCATGTTGGCATTTCTTTCCTGAATGATGCGATTGAGATGCGCATAGATGAAGTTGAGGCCGGGCGTCGTGCCCCAATGGCCGAGTAATCTCGGCTTGATGTGCTCCGGCTTCAGCGGTTTGCGCAGCAAGGGATTTTCCATAAGGTAAATCTGCCCGACGGAGAGATAGTTCGCCGCTCTCCAATAACGGTCGATCAGCGCAAGCTGCCGTGGCGATAAGGGGCCCTTGGCGTTTTCGTTGTTCATGCTCTGTCTCCTTCGCTGATTGTTGGGCTGTCATGGCGCACGTAGCTGACAGCAGCGTTCTGAATGGCTTCCAGTGTTTCGGAGGCGATGATCTGTTCTTCGTCTGTGGCCAGCACAAATGCTGCGGCTGGACAGGATCGGTTCGTGATCTGGAAAGCATTGTCTTCGTTGGCGAATGCGTCGACTTCAAAGCCAAGCCGGGGCGAGACGTCTGCAGATCGCTTCACGGATTGCCGGTTGGTGCTCGCCAATACCTGCGGTGAAGATGAGCGCATCGAGGCCGCCGAGTGTTGCGGCAAGCCGGCAGACTTCGCCAGCTATGCGCGCGGTGAATATATCGAGAGCTTCATGAGCTTGAGCGTCATCGCTTGCGAGCAGAACACGCGTATCGCCGCTCAATCCAGAAAGGCCGAGGAGACCGGAGCGATGATAGAGCAGTTCAGAAAGTTCATCGGTTTGCATATTTTCCTGTTGCAACAAATGAAGAAGAACACCCGGATCGAGGGCTCCGCAACGGGTTGCCATCGGAATTCCATCAAGCGTTGAAAAGCTCATGCTGGTGTCAACGCTTCTGCCGCCGTCCATGGCGCATAAGCTGGCTCCGCTTCCCAGATGAGCTGCGATGATTTTTCCGCGGGCGAGCTCGGGCTCCCGTCGGGAAAAGTTTGTGACGATGGATTTGTAGGACAAGCCATGAAAGCCATATCGCTTTATTCCGCGCTCGTGGAGGTCGCGTGGAATTGCAAAGCGCCGGACTGTACTTGGTATGGTCTGATGAAAGGCAGTGTCGAAGGATGCCGTTTGCGCAAGATGCGGCAGGAGCTTCCGGACAGCTTTTATCAGCGCTACACTTTTCGGTTGGTGAAGCGGAGCGAAAACGGACAAGTGATCAATGGTGTCGATATATTTGTCGTTTAACAATACCGGCCCGTCGAATTGATCTCCGCCAAAGACGACGCGATGGCCAACGGCGTGAATGTCTGCCGGATTGATATGGGCAGACAATTTTGTGAACAATTCTTCCAGAATGGTAACGATATCGTCGGTGCCCTTGGTCGCCAAAGCAACCTCCAGCTGTCCGTTATCGCCACTCAACCGAAAGGTCAGAGGCGATCCGCTCAGATCGATCTCGCCCCGCGATAACTTTCGAATTTGCTGCCCGTCATAAGCGAACATGCCGACCTTGATGGTCGAAGAACCGGTATTGAACGTAACAAGCTGCTTGTCCACGCGGCAGCTCCCCTGTCCGTGGCTGATGCAGTACAACATAGAGGAGTATTTCGTGCTGGCGATATGTCCGGTGTAGATCGCTGAGCTTATCTTTGTTCCCGGATTTGTGCCGCCCAGCTCACTCCAATACCAGCCGAAACGCGCAAGAAACTTTCAACTGCATCTTTATCGGGAACAAAATGGCTTCAGATTCATTTAGTTCGAGCGTTTATCTGGGAATCACCGGATGATTTGCTGTGTCCGTGTTTCCGGTCGTCACGAGTCGGGAGTTTGGGGGCATATCGGTTTTCAACGATTGGAGTTCATTATGGGGATTTTCGATAAGATCAAGAACGCCATTTGGGGAGAGGCACAAGCGGCAACTCCTGAGACGGAAACGGCTGCACAGCCTTCTCCGACACCAACCGCTTCGCCAAGCGCTGCCGCTCCGGCACCATCTGAATCCGCACCTGCATCTACGGGTGCTGTCGACGTAGGCGCCATTCTGGACGCTGCCGTTGTCAAAAGCGGCCAGAAGCTCAACTGGAAAACTTCTATCGTCGATCTGATGAAAGCTCTTGGCCTCGACAGCAGTCTGGAGCACCGCAAGGAGCTCGCCAAGGAACTGGGCTATACCGGCGACACAGGCGATTCCGCGACCATGAATGTCTGGCTGCACAAGCAGGTCATCCAGAAACTCAAGGATAATGGCGGTAAAGTACCCGCCGGATTGTAATCAGGAGGGTTCCCGATGGGAAGCGCAGGAATTGGCTGGATTGCGGCGATCATCATAGGCGGCTTGGCCGGCTGGATTGCCTCAATTTCATGAACAGCAATACCGGGATATTCATGAATGTCATTCTCGGTATCATCGGCGCAGCCGTAGCGAGTTTTATCTTCGGATTTCTCGGTGTTTCGTTCGGCGGCTGGCTGGGCTATCTGATCGCGGGCTTTATCGGTGCCTGCATATTGATATGGCTGGGCCGATTGGTAAGTTAGCAAAAAGGCGCCGCAAGGCGCCTTTTTCTTTGCCGGATTAGAGCGCATCCCGAAAAGTGTGAAACGGTTTGGGATAAGGTGTGCTTAAAACAAACAGTTGAGACGTGCCGATTTGATGCAATCAGATCGCAACGCGGTCTAATTACGGGTCCGGTGTTCTGCGAGGAAAATCCTGTCATCGCGGTTGGAGCAAACGACTGCGAAGGTGATCGCCAGAACGGCCCCCAGAAACGTATCGAGGATACGTTCGGAAATCATGCCGTCGTGCGGTACTCCCGGTGTTGCGAGATAGGTCATCAAAAGCGCCATCGGCGTCACCAAGATCTGTCCCAGCGCATAATTGCTGCCGATAATGACCTCGGTGGCGAATTGCAGTCCGGCCAGAATTGCAATGACAGACCAGAGGCTGGGGCCTTGTGCAAGCACCAGCCATGTAATCAAAGCGCCCAGAAGCGTGCCAGCCATGCGCTGCAAGGCCCGATTCATGCTGATGTGCAGATGCGCGCCCTGCATCACGGCGACAGCGCCCATGGCCGCCCAGCCGGGTGGCTGGCGCCGAGAGCATAAGCGGTCAGGGCAGTAATTGCGGCACCCAGAGAAATCCGAGCTGCGGCAATAAGCCGGTGAGCGGTTGGGCGTGACGGCTCGGACGGAAACGGTTTTTCCGGCGACGCCGGACGACGAAATCTCTCGGTCAGGGCACAGATCAGGCAAGCGAGCGCTGAGACGATTGCCGTTGCAGCGGTGCGCTCGAAGACATCGAAAAACGACCCGAGCGGCGCCATGGCGGCACCGGCTGCGAAGATGAATATGAGCGCGCCGGGCGGTCCGAATTTTCCGGTAATGGTGGTGAAAGAGAATATGCCCGCAAAAGTGCCAGCAGCAGAAGCTGGCCGGGCAGGGGCAGGCCAACCCATGTGGCTAGCGACATGAAAAACACCGCGAGCGTCTGGCAGATCGCGCATAGGAAGACGATCCATTCGCGTTTTGCTTCGGGAGCAAACCGGCCAAATAGTGCGACGAGCGAGCCAAGCGAGGCAAACCCGATCAGATGCGACCACGAAGACAGGCTGACCAGCGGAAGCGCGATAGCGATCGTGGCGGCGGCCTGAAGCCCGGCAAGCGACGAGTTTCTAAGCGAAGGTTGGAGAGCGAGGGCGATGCTTTCCCGAAACTGCTGCGGCTTCAAGAGGTTATAAGCGGCGTGGCGCCGTCCTGAAAAAGATCCGTCCACTTTCATTATTCTCGATCCTGCTCGCGATCGAATTGCATCAGCGTCAGTCGGCGTTCAATGCTGTCGAAGTTTCGAAGCATCGTTGTAATGTTATCGTCCGACAAATCAGCGAGCATTTCTTGTTCGCCTTTTGCCAGCTCCTGACGGATTTCGGTGACGCGCTTTTCCCCTTGCGCCGTCAGATGAACCAGTCTTGCACGACTATCCCTTTCATCGACGCGGCGCTCTGCCAGACCTTGCCGGCATAGAATATCGAGAAGACGCACGAGGCTGGACCCATCTATCCCGACGAGGGCAGCCAGTTCCTTTTGTGTCAAACCGCCACCGGTCTGGTGAAGATGGACAAGAGGAACCCGTGTCGCATCAGTCAGCCCGGCTTGGGCAAGCCGGATGTCGAGCGCACGCCGCCAGCGCCGCGCCAGCAGTGAAAAGCGAATACCGAATTGAAAGCGGGGAGTGTCTGAAATCATGAGGTCATTAAGACACGAGATAATTTGAATTGCAAATCAAATTGTATTGGAATGTGCGAATGGCCGTTGCCGGAACGAGCCGCTCCGGCATATGGCTGTCCCTATTGGGGTATGCGAGCGATAACTTTGATTTCAAAATCGAAACCGGCAAGCCAGTTGACGCCGACAGCAGTCCAGTTGGGGAAGGGTGGAGCGCTGAAAATCCGGTCCTTGACCTGCAGGACGGTTTCGAACTGGTTCTCGGGATCGGTATGAAACGAGGTTAAGTCGATAATGTCGTCTAAGGTCGCTCCGGCTGCCTTTAGGGTCGCTTCAAGATTATCGAAAGCGAGTTGAACCTGCTTATCGAAATCCGGTTCGGGCGTGCCGTCGATGCGGCTTCCGACCTGACCGGAGACGAACAGCAGATCGCCCGAGCGGATCGCGGCAGAATAACGATGCTTGTCATAAAGGGCACTGCGGCCGGCGGGGAAAATGGTTTCTCTTTTGGTCATTTTCGTTTTCCTTTTCATGCTGAGGTGTGGGGTGTCGGAAGTTTTTGTATCTGCAGCTTCACAAGCAGTCGGCATATTTGATATACGTTGCGTATATCAAATAATCATATACGGACTGTATGTCAAATCATATACGGATCGTATATTAAAAGGGTGTGATGATGGCCATGAACCTGCGCATCAAGGCGATGGAAGAAAACCGAGTGAAGCTGATTGTGGCAGCCCGGAAGGCTTTTGCGGAAAAGGGCTATGCCGCCGCCTCGATGGATGAACTGACTGCGCAGGTCGGCCTGACGCGCGGTGCTCTCTACCATAATTTTGGAGACAAGCGCGGGCTGCTGGCTGCTGTGGTCAGTCAAATGGATGGCGAAATGGCCACACGTGCGCAAGCGATTGCTGTGCGGGCGGATAATCTGTGGGAGGGGCTTCTGGCAGAGGGGGTTGCCTATATCGAGGCGGCACTTGATCCTGATATCCAGCGCATCGTGCTGCTTGATGGACCGGCGTTTCTCGGCGATCCGTCACAATGGCCGAGCCAGAACAGTTGTCTGCAGGCGTCCCGGCAAAAGATCGCTCTTTTAATAGAGCAAGGCGTGTTAAAACCGGTCGACCCTGAAGCCGCCGCACGGCTGCTCAACAACGGGCCGCATTGAATGCGGCACTCTGGATTGCAGCCAGTGACGATCCAAAAGCGGTTCTTTCGAAGGCGATTGATGCTTTTCAATCGCTTGCAACCGGCCTGCTTGCAAGACCGGTTTAGATATCAGGTAGTCTGGATCGCAATCCGGTTGCCCTCGCTGTCCCTGATCTCCGCGACAAAGCCGTTTCCAACCGGTGTCTTCGGGAACAGCATTTCGCTGCGCTCTTGCACGGCCTTGTTGATGACGGCGTCCACTTCATCGACATTGAAATAGATGATCGCGCCATGCACGGTTGGAACATAGGCGTCGCCTTCGGCGAGCGCGGCACTCGCGCCGTCCTTGCCTTCTTTAAAAGGGAAATAGGCCATTCTGTTTCCATGTATCGTAACGACGTGACCAAAAGTCACTCCGAACACTGCGGAGTAGAATTGCATTGCCCTTTCGAGATTTGCCACCGGTATTTCCACATGGGCGATCAGGTTCATTCTTGCTCCGTTCTATCTAACCGCATGAAATATAAGCCATAATCATCTCTGCGGCCACATCACGGACGAAGTTTGAATCCGGTTGACGGAAATGCGTTAATTGTTCAGTTTTTATTGACTTAGTATATTGGTGAAACATAACGAACAGATCCTGACACGGAGACCATATGGCGACTGAAGGACTTGGACAGACACTCGGGCCTGCTGTGGTTCTGCTTACCGCCGGTGTTGTGGCGGTGCCGTTGTTTCGGAAACTGGGCCTCGGTTCTGTGCTGGGATATTTCGCTGCCGGTGCGCTGGTGGGGCCCTCGGTCTTCGGCTTCTTCACCGACCCCGCCACGATCCTGCATTTCTCCGAACTTGGCGTGGTCATGTTCCTGTTCGTCATCGGACTTGAAATGCGCCCCGGCAAGCTCTGGACGATGCGGCAGCAGATATTTGGTCTCGGTCTTGCACAGGTTCTGGGCTGTATCGCCCTTCTGACTGGGGCAGGGGTTCTTCTTGGCCTGACTCCGATAACGGCCCTGATCGCGGGAGCCGGTTTCGTGCTGTCGTCCACAGCCGTCATCATGTCGATGTTGCAGGAACGTGGGGAAATCGCCACGCCGGACGGTCAGAAGGCCGTCTCCATCCTCCTGCTCGAAGATCTGATGATCGTGCCGCTGCTGGCGCTTGTCGCCTTCCTTTCACCTTCCCAGCACGAATCCGGCGGAATCTTGGGTATTGCGACGGCCATTGGCTCAATTTTGCTGCTGATTGCTGTCGGGCGCTGGTTGCTTGATCCATTCTTTTTCTTTGCTGGCGCGTGCGAGGGCGCGTGAGGTTCTGACGGCTGGTGCCTTGATCGTCGTACTGGGCGCTGCCTTGCTTATGGAAGCGAGCGGCCTTTCCATGGCGATGGGCGCTTTCCCGGCGGGGGTGATGTTGTCCGGCTCCAGTTACCGGCATCAGATCGAAAGCGACATCGAGCCGTTCAAGGGGCTCCTGATGGGGCTGTTCTTTCTGGCTGTGGGCATGTCGCTCGATCTTGGTGTGGTCGCATCTGACTGGCCCTCGGTTCTCATTTTCCTCATCGCCTATGTGATTACAAAGGCAATCGGCATCTATGCCGTCGCCCGCATTTTCGGCTCCAGCCATCGTTCGGCGCTCGAACGGACACTGCTCTTTGCGCAGGGCGGCGAATTCGCCTTCGTGCTCTACACGTCGGCATTCGGTAACGGGTTGCTTTCAGCACGCGACAACGCGCTGTTTTCGACCGTCATCATTCTGTCGATGGCCGTGACGCCTTTCGTGCTGCTTCTGGGGTCGCGGCTTTTGCGCGAGGAAGCGCCGTCTCTCGAAGGCATTGAATCCGCTCACAATCTCAAAGGTCGGGTATTGATGATTGGCTTCGGGCGCTTCGGACAAATCGCGGCGCAATTGCTCCTTGCCCAGAGATCGGATGTTTCGATTATTGAAGCTGATCCCAACCGCATCCGCGAAGCCGGGCGGTTCGGTTTCAAGATATTCTATGGCGATGGATCGCGGCTCGACATCCTGCATCATTCGGGCGCTGACGGGGCGGAAGTCATCATGATATGCGTGGATGACCGAAAGACGGCCAACCGGATCGTGGAATTGGTCAAATCTCATTTCCGGGCAGCAAAGATCATGGTGCGTTCCTACGACCACGCATTCCATCGAGCTGTTGAAGGCGGGGGTGGATTTCGAACTGCGCGAAACGTTCGAATCCGCGCTGCTTTTTGGAAAGGAAGCGCTTTGCGAACTTGGCATGGATGAAAGTCTTGCGGAGGACACATTGCGCGATATTCGCATGCGTGATGCTGAACGACTGACGGCACAGGTGCAGGGCGATATTTATTCGGGAGCCGATCAACTGCTTACCGGCGTTCCTGTTCCTGAACCGCTGACGCCGCCCGGCAAGGCTACGAAGCTTGACGGGGAGGGAGGTTCAAACTGAACAATATGCTTTGAAGGCCCGGGTCAATCCCGCAGTGCCATCTGCAGTTCGGACTGACGGCCCAGTCTCCTCATCAATTCGGTAAACTGAGGGGTGCGTTCAATCTGGCGTCCATAATGCTTGCGCAATGCGGCGGTCAGTTCGCCTTTACGTCCGAGCTGTTCGTCGGCAAAGCCGATCATCTGGGAGTTCGGCCATGCCTGAGGGCGAATGGCAACCGGGCGCGTAAACAGGCTTTCTGCCGTCTCGTCCGGGTTGGCCTGCGCCATAAGCGAAACCATGGCGGCTGTCGAGCGCGACACGCCCATATGACAATGGACTAGCAGATGGCTCGGAGCCTGCGGGTTTTGTGCTGCCCGGAATTCCGAGCCGAACTGTAGGATCGCATTCACATGGTCGGGCGTCGGCATTGTGTGGTTGTCGGCAGCGTTAATGATGTCGTGAAAACGCAGCGTTACACGATGGTGTTGCTCGAAAGTCTGAAACGCATCCAGTTCCGGAAGGTCGGGATCAACCAACGAAAGTACATGTGTGACTTTGCGCGTCCGCTGTTCGGGTAGTTCCTGAATTCCACACACGGTTAGTTGCGGGGCAAAATGCACACTCATGCCAGTCTCCTTGAAATTCAGTTATGTCGTCTCGTTTGAAAATGACGGGCTGGTGATACATCGCATAGACGACATTTTCATGTTCGATGTCCCGATGCCGCATCGTCGTCGATGGTACTTCCGAGTCCCATACCGCCACCCGTGCCACCGCCCATTCCCATGCTGCCGCCTTTCCCGCCTTCGCCCTTCGCCCGGTCATCCTTATTGCGTCCGCCGCCGCTGGATGGTCGTGTCGGACCCTGAGACGGGATTTGCAGGTCGAGCGGGATGGAATCAAGATCAAGGGCGGTGCGAATGAAGCTGCGCAATGATCTGACCAGCTCATCTGTATGAATCGGGCGTCCTGCCACCAGTTCCCGTGCCGCCTTTTCTGCAAGCCTCACATGCTCTTGAGTCCCCAAGAGAAAAACATCCGAAAGTGCTGCTTCGACAGAATCGCGAATACGTCGGCGGCGCTCGGAATGCGCAACGATCTCGACGGTACCGGCTTCTTCCGTTTCGGGTGGATGCCGCAACTCGCGCAAATGGCGCGGATCGACGGCAAGGTCACCGGTAAACGAACCGCCAAGCGTCTTATAGGCGGCGATGAGTGTTTTCAGCCGTTCATTGATCTGGCGATTCATGCGTTCGCGCCGCTGTTGTATTGTCAACATCATAAGTAGACGGATGCCAACGCCAATCAGTGTAAAAAGCGCCAGACCGAACAAAGTGGCTGTCAGACTTTGCCGGGAGCTGAAATCAATGCCGCGCAGTGAAAATCTCCATAGGGAAGGGATCGTTGTTCACACTAAAGCCTGAAGCGTGGTGCGTTGCAACACCTGTTGTGGATACGTGCATGTTCATTTGGAGCGAGCGGACAGAGGTCTGAAATCACTGCTCTAAATGTTTGTTTCGGCGCGCATCTTATCCGAAAGCCGTTTCAAATCTTTCAGAATGCGTTCTAGTCCTTGGAAGCTGCCGTCCGGCCCATTCTCTTTCTGGAATTGCTCTGCCGATGTTGTAGCTGAAAGAGCCAATCACCATCGTTTCCGCATCGACCTTGCATGTGAAGTCGATCGCATACCATTTGCGTTGGCTGCGAAACGCGCCGTCGCTGACGGTCAGGCCGCTGGTTGAAACGGAGCCACCTTCGCGCGCGAGCATATCCGGAAAGGCACCGGGTTGATGGCGGCGTACTTGTTCAAGCGCTTCGATACCGCAAATCTGGATGATCCGGTCCTTCGGCGCAAGCTTTCCCAATGCCTGTTTCACACGAGGATCTGACATGGCTTCCTTCGAATAGATTTCGCGCGCCCGCGTCAGTTTTTGGCCGGTGTTGCCGGTTTGGGAGCGTCGGCCTTTTGCCTCGGTGCAGTTTGCGCTTTTTCTGCGGCGGCTTGACCGGATTCGACCGGCTTCTCGGCCTGAAGAAGCTGTTCGGCTGGCTCAGCCTCTGTCGCAGAAGGCTTTTCTTCCGCCTTGTCAGCATCCGGCGCCTCATCAGCCTTGGAGGGCTCGTTCGGTTTTTGCGCTTCTTCAGGTGTGGTTGGCGGCAGGTCCTGTTCCGGTGGTGACTTTACCTCCTGCTTCGCCGCCGCAGATTCGAATGCCTGTGGCTGCGGTGGGGGTGCGGCCTGTTCGGGCGTCTTCGGGGCCTGTTGCTGAGGCTTCTTCTCAGGGGCGGCGGTTGAACCAGCTCCACATTAACGCTTTGTTCCGAAGGGGGCGAAGGGAGTGCCGGAAGGCGGACCAGAAACAGAGTTGCCAGCACCAGATGCAGCGCCACGGAAGCTGGCAGCCCCAACTGGCCTCTTGCAAAACTCTTCTGGTGAACTGCGGCATGGCTCCAACGATCAGGGACACGAAAGCTTCAATCTAGAGCTTATCCCGAAAAGTGTGAAACGGTTTTCGGATGAAATTCGCGTCAGAATAAGTAGTTAGAGGCCGACATTCGGTCTGTCGATGATTTCACGCAGGGCAAAACTGGAATTGATCTTCACCACGTGCGGCAGGGCCGAGAGCCAGTCGCGATGGATGCGCTCGTAATCCTCAAGATCGCGGGCTGCAACGCGCAGAATATAATCATATTCGCCCGACATAAGGTAGCAGACCAGCACGTTGGGGCAGCGTTTTACCGCCGCCTCGAATTCGGCCAGCGTCTTTGCGAATTGCCCCGAAAGCGAAATATGGACAATCGCAATCATCCGGTATTCGAGCGCCTTCTGGGAGAGGCGGGCATGATAGCCCGCAATCACACCACTCTTTTCAAGAATATCGAGGCGGCGCGAACAGGCTGAAGGCGACAATCCAACCTTCTCCGCAAGTTCTGCATTGGTGATACGGGCATCGGCCTGCAATGTCCTGAGAATTGCAAGATCGATAGGATCAAGATTGCTCATTCGAAGAACCTTCGAAAAAGAGGGTCATCGGCGCAATAATTCACCAAAAAGACAGGGCGGGCAAATCTTCTTTGCAAGGACATTGCGAGCCGCAGGTGTTCTCATTTTGGGATCGACAACGACCCACGGCAAGTGGGCAAAAAATGAGAGGAACGCTTATGCGTGTCGGTTGCCCGAAGGAAATCAAGAACCATGAATATCGTGTCGGACTCACCCCCGCCGCGGTTCGTGAATATGTGGCTCATGGCCACGAAGTCTGGATTGAAACAAAGGCAGGTGCCGGTATCGGTGCCGATGATGCCAGCTACATCGCCGCTGGCGCGAAAATTGCCGCGTCTGCGAAAGACATTTTCGAGAAGTGCGATATGATCGTGAAGGTCAAGGAGCCGCAGCCTGCCGAATGGGCGCAGCTCCGCGAAGGCCAGCTTCTCTACACCTATCTCCATCTCGCCCCCGACCCGGAACAGACCAAGGGTCTGCTCGCTTCCGGCGCGACGGCAATTGCCTATGAAACGGTAACGGATGATCGCGGTGGGCTGCCGCTGCTCGCCCCGATGTCGGAAGTGGCTGGTCGTCTGTCGATACAGGCTGGTGCGACGGCACTCCAGAAAGCCAATGGCGGCCTCGGCATTCTGCTGGGTGGTGTGCCCGGCGTGTTGCCGGCAAAAGTCACGATCATCGGCGGTGGCGTCGTCGGACTTCATGCAGCCAGAATGGCAGTGGGCCTCGGCGCCGACGTATCCATTCTGGATCGCTCGCTGCCGCGTCTGCGCCAACTCGACGATATATTCGGCGGTCGCGTTCACACGCGCTACTCCAGCATTCAGGCGCTTGAAGACGAAGTCTTCTCTGCTGACCTCGTCATCGGCGCAGTGCTAATCCCCGGTGCCGCGGCGCCGAAACTTGTTACCCACGAAATGTTGTCCGGCATGAAGAAAGGTGCGGTCATCGTGGACGTGGCCATCGATCAGGGCGGCTGTTTCGAGACCTCCCATGCCACGACGCATTCCGATCCCACTTACGAAGTGGACGGGATCGTCCATTACTGCGTGGCCAATATGCCGGGCGCAGTTCCAGTAACCTCAGCTCATGCCCTCAATAATGCCACCCTTCATTACGGACTGGCGCTTGCCGACCGTGGTCTGAGGGCAATTGCCGAGGACAAGCATCTGCGCAACGGTCTGAACGTTTACAAGGGGCGCATCACCAACAAGGCGGTTGCAGAAGCGCTCGGTTATGAAGCTTTTGCACCCGAAAGCATTCTGAACGTGGCATGAGGCCTTATAGCAACAGCGTTGAAAGGGACTGCGATGGCACTTTGTGCCATCGCAGTAACAAGTTGCCTACCAATTTCAGGTGCTTTGGCCTTGCGCGGGAAGGGAAAAAGCTGGATTAGGCTGTGACCCATCTCCCCGCAGGAAAATCTTGTGCAGCTTAAATTCTCGCGATCGGCATTATGCTCTACATTGATACTTCTGGTGCTTCTTGCCCTATTGGCGACAATGGGCGCAGGATTGGGCTGGATCAGAAGCTTTGTCGGGGATGTGATTGCCGTCATCTTTGTTTATGCGGTGCTTAGAATCTTCATTGAAGGAAATCGCCTGCTGTTGGCTTTGATCGCGTTTCTGACTGGGGTCGCGGTGGAGTTCGGTCAATACCTCGCAAAACAGTTCGATGTCGTGATCGGAAATCCGGCCCTGCGTATTATTCTCGGAGCGACGCCGGATTGGCTGGATGTTCTGGCCTATGCGATAGGTGCCGGAATTGTCGTCGCGTATCTGCTGGCGCGACGACAGGTCGAGGCATCAAACTAATTTATAGAAATTGTTGCATGACCTTGTTTTGAACAAGATGTGCACCTATATGGCTGTCATAGGCATTGCTTAAGAGCGCTGGAACGCGTCTGTTGCTCGCAAAGCCTTCATCGCTTGATGCTTTTGACCACGGATGTACTGGCACTGGTAGGAAAGCGATGATGAGGAAGGTCGGTGCGTTTTCGCCCCGGCCTTTTTGTTGTCTGCAGGTTCGCGAGAATAAAGCCGAACGGCCTGCTGAAATCCTCAAGCAGGCCGTTCGTCCAAAAATTAAGCAGCGAGTGCTTCGTCTTCTGAGGTCGGGACTTCAGAAATCGTCTTTAGAACCTGCGAAGCGATCTGGTATGGGCAGCCCTGCGAGTTCGGGCGGCGATCTTCCAGATAACCGCGATATCCATCTCTGACGAATGCGTGTGGGACGCGGATCGAAGCGCCACGGTCAGCAACGCCGTAGGAGAACTTGTTCCATGGGGCGGTTTCATGCTTGCCGGTCAGGCGCATGTGGTTGTCCGGGCCGTAAACGTCGATATGGTCCTGCAGGTTCTTGTCGAACTGAGCCATGAGCGCTTCGAAATAGTCCTTGCCGCCCACTTCACGCATATACTTGGTCGAGAAGTTGCAGTGCATGCCCGAGCCGTTCCAGTCGGTATCGCCGAGCGGCTTGCAATGGAATTCGATATCGATTTCGTACTGTTCGCAGAGGCGAAGCAGGGAGATAACGGGCCATCCAGATCTGGTCGGCGGCGTTCTTGGAGCCCTTGCCGAAAATCTGGAATTCCCACTGGCCCTTGGCCACTTCAGCATTGATGCCTTCGTGATTGATACCGGCATCGAGGCAGAGATCGAGATGCTCCTCAACGATCTTGCGGGCGATGGAGCCGACATTCTTGTAGCCGACGCCGGTGTAATATGGACCCTGCGGGGCAGGGAAACCCTGTTCCGGGAAGCCGAGCGGACGGCCATCCTTGTAGAAGAAGTATTCCTGCTCGAAACCGAACCATGCATCATCGTCTTCAAGGACGGTTGCGCGGCTGTTGGATGGATGCGGCGTGATGCCATCCGGCATCATGACTTCACACATCACCAGAACGCCGTTCTTGCGTGCGGGATCGGGATAGATCGCGACCGGCTTCAAGACGCAATCGGAGCTGCGACCTTCGGCCTGCATCGTCGATGAGCCATCGAAGCCCCAGAGCGGCAGTTGTTCAAGTGTCGGAAAAGCATCGAATTCCTTGATCTGCGTCTTGCCGCGCAGGTTCGCTGCTGGCGTGCATCCATCGAGCCAAATGTATTCGAGCTTGTACTTGGTCATCGCTAGTCTCTCTGTCATCCTCGGTTGATCGATCACCACAAGTCATGCGGTGTCGCGCGGCTCGGTGTTCGATTTAATAGAAGCAAGGACCGTGCCAGTTTCAAATTTGACGCATTTCCACGGCGGCACAGGCGCAAGCGATAAAGCGGGCAAGATTTGCACAACGGAAAGCGGAAAATGTCTGCTCAAAAACAGGCAACAGATTAGAATTTCATCACGCCTGAAATGCTGGGTGCGTAATCCCAGTCTTGTCACCTGTCACTCAAGCCCGGAAACCCCGGAAATTCAAAGGCATAAAGCAAAATCGAACAGGCGGACAGAATAAGTCGTTGGACGCTCCGACCACCATTCTTCACCTTACCTTCAAACAAAAGGGGAGTGACTGATGGCACGTTCGATCAACAGAAAATCGGCTTTTCTGGCAAGTTTAGCGTTGAGTGTTTCGGCAATGACTGTTTTCGCAGCCAATGCTGCTGAAATTACGGTGATGGGTTATCGCGGCGCATTCCGGGACAATTACGTCAAGGCCGTCATCGAGCCGTTCCAGAAGGAACATCCCGACATCAAGGTCACCTATTACGGTGTGCAGAATGCAGCGACATCGCTCGGCAACATGCGCGCCCAGAAGTCCTCTCCCCAGACGGATGCGGTCATCTATGACCTTTCGGTCGCCAAGATCGCCGATGAGGAAGGGCTGGTCGAGAAGCTCGATCCGGCATCGCTCAAAAATTATGCGGATATCGCCGACCTCGGCAAGGAACTCGCAGGCGCTGCAATTCCGATCACATATGACACGCTTTCGCTTCTTTATAACAACGATGCATTTGCGCAAGATGCACCGGATAGCTGGGAAGCGCTCTGGGACAAGCAGCAAAGCGGCAAGGTTATCATCCCGGCACAGGGCGGCGGCGATATTCAAGCCATCCTGCTTACGATCATCGCGAACCGTCTCGCTGGTGAAGACGACTATACGAAGACTGTGAAGCCGGGCGTCGACAAGCTGGTGGAGCTGGCGCCTGCCGTGCAGACGTGGGAACCGAAGCCCGATGCCTATACGCTGGTTGCAAACGGCACTGCGACCTTGTCCATCGGCTATAATGCCCGCGCCCAGTTCTACTTCGACCAGACCGGCGGAACGCTTCAGTCGGTCGGCCCGAAGGAAGGCACGGCTGCGCAAGTGAATGTCATCAGTGCGATTGCCAACGGCAAAAACATGGATGCAACCAAGACATTCATCGACTATGCGATAAGTCCCGAGACGCAGGCCCGGTTCGCCGAGATCATGTTCTATGCGCCATCGAACACGAAAGCGGACGTGAACGACGAAACGAAGAAGCGCATTCCGTACATGGATGCGGCTCAACGCGAAAAGCTCATTCCGGTCAACTGGATGACCATTGGCGATATGCGCGACAAGCTGCTCAATCCCCGGCGTCGTCAGATCATTCCGGCTGGTCGTTAAAACTCTACCTCACCCTGAAATTCACGCTTCCGCCTCGTTTCTCCGGGGCGGCAACGACCCCTCACAGGTTTCGATATGGTAGCAGAAAGCTCATTTCTACAGTTGAAGGCCCTCACCAAGCTTTACGGTAACAACTACCGGGCAGTGGACGATCTTCATCTCGATCTGCCGCGCGGAAAACTGCTCGGCCTCCTCGGTCCATCCGGTTGCGGAAAGACGACGACTTTGCGCATGATTGCAGGTCTCGCCTCGATCTCGGACGGCAACATCCTGATTGATGGCAACGATATTTCGCACAGGCCGCCCCATCAGCGCGATATCGGCCCGGTTTTCCAGAACTACGCCTTGTTCCCACACATGACCGTGGCCGAAAATGTCGCTTTCGGTCTCGATATGCGCAAGGTCGGCAAGGCCGAAGCAAAGAAGCGCGTTGAAGAAGCACTCGAAATGGTACGGCTTCCCGGCTACGGTTCGCGCAAGCCCAAGGAGATGTCCGGTGGTCAGCAGCAGCGCGTGGCGCTGGCGCGCGCGCTGGTCATCCGTCCGCGCATTCTTCTGCTGGATGAGCCCCTGTCCAATCTGGATGCGAAGCTGCGCGACGACATGCGGATCGAAATCCGCGAGATTCAGAAGCGCCTCGACATCACGACGGTTTTCGTCACGCATGATCAGGTCGAAGCACTGACAATGTGCGACGTCGTCGGCGTGATGGATAGCGGCAAGCTGGCACAGCTCGGTTCGCCGGAAGAAATCTATGAGAAGCCATCCTCCCTGTTTGTGGCCAAATTTGTCGGACGCGCCAATGTCCACAATTGCGAGATCGTTGACGAAAATGTCTGCCGTCTGGGCAGCGGCACCTATCGCTGCAACACGCATGGAAAGTCACGCGGGTCAGGGCAGATCGCCATTCGTCCGCATCGCATCAATCTCACGCCCAACCGCGATCGCAATCTTGTCAGTGTCGTAACCAACAGCGCCCACGGCGTGGTCGAGCGCACGACCTATATCGGTGACATCGTTCAATATGACATCGAGATTGAGGGCGCCTGCCTGAAAGTAGAAGTGCCAACCGCCAGTGCAGGACATGCATTCCATACCGGCGACCGACTGCTGTGCGAATGGAAACCGGAAGACATGCTGGTTTTCGGGAGCTGATGTCATGACAGCGATCACATCGACCGACATCATCCCGGCAAAGTCATCAAGGCGCAGACGCTACAGCCTCGTTGCCGTTGCGCTTCTTCTGCCGATGGCCTTGATCAATCTCATTGCCTTCATTGCGCCGGTTGCCCATCTGGCGCAGATATCCTTCCTGCAGAGCGAGAGCGGCGGTGTCCTGACAGACCGCTATACGTTCGAGAATTATATCAATTTCTTCACCGACAGTTTCAATTGGGGTCTGGTGTTCAACTCGCTCTGGCTGAGCGCGTTCATCACGTTGGCAACGCTTATCTGTGCCTATCCGATTGCGCTTTTCTTGCATCGTGTTTCGCCGGTCTGGCGCAACTTCCTTTTCGTGGTGACGGTCTCGCCGCTGCTCGTCAGCAGCGTGGTGCGCACCTATGGCTGGATGGTGCTTCTCGGCGATCAGGGACTTGTCAATGGAGCCTTGATGAACCTCGGCATCATTTCCTCCCCATCAGGCTCGTCAACAATACGCTCGGCGTATTCATCGGGATGGTGGAAATCCTGATCCCCTATATGGCGCTGTCGTTGATTGCCGGTTTCGGGCGCCTGAACGCCTCGCTTGAGGAAGCTGCAGCATCCCTCGGCGCCAATGCCTTCACGCGGTTTCGCCGGATCATCCTGCCACTCACCTTGCCGGGCATCGCACTTGGCTGCCTGCTTTGCTTCGTGCTGGCAATCAGCTCCTTCATCACACCGAAATTGCTTGGTGGCGGGCGCGTGTTCCTGCTGGCGACGGAAATCTACGACCGGGCTGTGATCCAGCTTGAATGGCCGCGAGCCGCCGCAACCTCCGTCATTGTCCTGATCATCTTCGGTCTCGCTTTGATGGTCTATTCCCGCATCGCACGTCGCATCGACTGATTGGCAAAGGAGAAACGAGATGATTGGTTCAACTTCATTGCCATTCCGCCTTCTGGTCGGTCTGCTCTATCTGTTCCTGCTGGCCCCATTCTGGTCGTCGTGCCGCTATCGTTCAGCAACGACAACTATCTTACTTTTCCGCCGCAGAGCTGGGGTGTGCGGTGGTATGCGGAAATGCTGCATCATGAAACGCTCATTCAGGCGTTCTGGATCAGCCTCGGCATTGCATCGGTTGTCACCGTCCTGTCGCTTCTGGCAGGTATCCCGGCGGCCTATGCCATCCGCCGTTATCAGTTCCGTGGACGCGAAGCGGTGCTGAACCTCTTTACCGCGCCGCTGCTTCTGCCTTCCATCGTGCTTGGCCTTGCCATTCTGCTGGTCTTTGTGCGGCTGGAACTGCTCGGCACGTTCACCGGTCTGGTGATCGCCCATCTGATCGTGACGACCCCTTACGTCATCCGCATCATGATAACGGCGTTCTCGACACTGCCGCCATCGGTTGAAGAGGCGGCCACGATGCTGGGTGCGTCACCGTTCACCGTGTTTCGTCGCATCACCCTGCCGTTGATGATGCCGGGTCTGGTTGCAAGTGCTGCACTGTCCTTCCTTCTGTCCTTCGATGAGGTAGTGATCTCGCTCTTCATCACCGGACCACGTATGACGACGCTGCCGGTGGAAATCTTCAACTATGTCGAAAGCCGCACCGACCCAATGACCGCTTCCATCTCGGTCGTGCTGATCGCGGCGACACTGCTCATCATCTTCGTCATCGAACGCACACTCGGATTGTCACGCACAATCGGCAAATAACCTTCCAACTGAAAGTGACTGCAAGCATGGAAAATATCGCCCTCTGGATGTCGCAACCGCATTTCAGCTATCTCGAAATTGCCCGGACCTGCGGCTTCTCATCCTTCGTTCTCGAACTTGAACACGGAACCTTCGACCTGTCGACGCTGGACCAGTTTCTGGCTTTCACCAAAGCGCAGGGTCTCTCTACCCTGACGAAGGTGCTGGCACCGACGCCGGAAGCCATTCAGCAGGCGTTGGACTTCGGATCGGATGGCGTCATCGTTCCGCATATCCTCGGCGTGGAACATGCGCATCAGGTTACGAAGGCTGCAAAATATCCGCTGGTCGGCACGCGCTCTTATACGGGTGGCCGCATTTTCGGCTATGCCCGTCCGGCGACCGATGCCTTCGAAAAAAGAACAAGCGCACCAAATGCTTCGCCATGGTCGAGACGGCGGAAAGTCTTGCCGACGTCGAGAAGATTATCGCGCTCGATACGGTCGACGGCTTGTTTCCCGGCCCTTCGGATCTGGCGCTTGCACGCGGTCGGGGAGCATACGCTTTCAATCATGACGACAAGGCCGATCTGCACCGCTGTGCGGCGGCTGCACGCGCTGCCGGGAAGCCATGGATCATGCCCGCCCGGACTGAAGCCGAACGGCGCTTCGCACAGGAAGAGGGCGCCGCGATGCTGGTCGTCGCCACCCAGAACATGACGCTTCGCCGGGGCATGGTTTCGACTGTGAACATGCTGAAAAACGAAGCCCCTCGTTGCCTGACTGAACTGAATACCCACTCATTCGCTGGAGGAAGAAATGAAGATTAGCCTGATCCAAACGAGCCCGCAGACCGACAAGGCAGAGAACCTGCGTATTACGCGGGGATTGATGGAAGATGCCGTGCGCACGGATTCTCCGGACCTGATCGTGCTGCCCGAATATTTCGAATATTACGGCGGTACTCCGGAAGAAAAACTTGCGGCAGCCGAGAGCGTTCCCGGTGGTCCTGCCTACAAGATGGCGCAGGACTTTGCTCGCGAGCACAAGGTCTTCGTCCATGCCGGAACCTTGATGGAAAAGGTTCCAAACGAAAAGCGGATCTACAATTCCACCTTCGTCTTCAATCGCGAAGGCAAGGAGATTGCGCATTATCGCAAGATCCATATGTTCGACATCGTCGGGCCGGACGGAACGGCCTATAAAGGAATCCGCAACTGTCAAGCCGGGCGAGAATGTTGTCGTCTATGACCTTGACGGGTTCAAGGTCGGCTGCGCGATCTGCTACGACATCCGCTTTGCCGAACTTTATCTGGAGCTGGAAAAGGCCGGTGCCGATGTCATCGTGCTTCCCGCCGCATTCACGCTGCAAACCGGCAAGGATCACTGGGAGGTGCTGGCGCGTGCCCGTGCCATCGAAACCCAGACCTATTTTGCCGCCTGCGGCCAGACCGGCAGCACGGTTTCGAATGGCGAACGGCGTCATACCTATGGTCACTCGCTCGTCTGCGATCCGTGGGGCCACGTTGTGGCGCGCGCGTCTGACGGCGTCGGCTTCGTGACGGCGCGCATCGAGCGCGCGCAGATCGAGCGTGTGCGTTCGCTCATCCCCATGGTCAGCCATCGCCGTATCGGCAAGCAATTGCAAGCCTGCGCATAGGAGGCCTCATATGTATACGATCAATCCCATGCCGGAGCAGGTTGCTGCCGGTGACCTCCAGCTTCTGTCGGGGGTCGAGACAGCCACTGTCGGACACTGGCGCTTCTTCGGTTTCATGCACCGATCCATCCAACCGCTCCTCCCGAAACGCCGTGTGGTCGGCACTGCCGTCACCATCGCCATTCCGGGCCCGGATTCCACCCTGCTTCACCACGTAACCGGAATGCTTCGCCCCGGCGATATTCTGGTGGTGGATCGGATGGGCGACGACCGCTATGCGTGCTGGGGCGGCGGTGTGACCATCGCTGCGAAGGCCTCGGGTGCGGTCGCTGGCATCGTGGATGGCCCGTGCACGGACCTGACGGAAATCGAGGATTCCGATTTTCCGATGTGGGCGAGGGTATCTCGCCCATCACCACCCGGCTCTATGATCTGGGCGGTGGCATCAACATTCCGGTCTCTTGCGGCGGTGTGGTCGTCAATCCCGGTGATGCCATTCTGGCCGATGAGAGCGGGGTTCTGGTCCTGCCGCGGGACGAAGTGAATGCGGTTGCCTCGCGCGCGCTCGATATACAAGACAAGGGCAAGGTGCGTGAGGCTTCGGTGAAAACCGGCCTCAAGCTCGGTGACGTGTCTGGCGCAACCAAGAAAATTCTCGCCCACGCGGGAAGCTGATCCGATACGGGCCGGTTTCGGCCGGCCCTGATCATTTGTGGGATTGAATATGACTATTTGCTTATTTTCATCTCGCAAGTGTCTTAGAAGGAAAGGACGAATCTGGTTACCCGGAGCGCTATAAGGGACTTCAAGAAACGCAGACGCGCGGGTGATTGAAATGGGAAGGGACATGCCCGTCCATGAATATCCGTTTTCTGGAAACGGTGATCTGGTTGTCGGAACTGCGTAATTTCCGGGCGACGGCGGCTCGCCTCAATATGACCCCGGCGGCGATATCCAATCGTATCGGCGCGATGGAGCAGGAACTGGGGTTCCGGCTCTTCGACCGCGATGCCCGCGACGTCAATCTGACGGCGGAAGGCGAAGCCTTTGTCGAGGGCGCGCGCGATGTCGTACGCCGTTATCATGATCTGGTGGAAGGCCTGAGCCCGCAAAACGGGCTTGAAGGCACGCTGAAGATTGGCATCGTTCCGAGCCTCGCCATGACCATATTGCCGGGCATTCTCGATATCGTCCGCCAACGCTACCCGCAGATACGCATCTCGATCACGACCTCATCATCGAAAGGGATCGTGCAGAAGCTGGAGCAGCGGGAACTCGACATCGTTTTCGCCATCAAGCCCGAGCCTACGCCCAACCTGCGCATCGTCGACATATGCACTTTCGGCATGTTCTGGATATCGCGCAGCAATCAGTTTCCGGGCGGGGCTGAAGACATGCTGTCACGCGATGACCTGCTTGGCTGCAATCTCATTTCCTATGAGAGCGGTTCCTATAATTATCAGCAGATCATCAATTATTTCACGGAAGAGCGCCTGAAAGACGCGACCGTTCATTATTCAATTCGCTCACCACGACGATCAACATGATTTCGGCTGGTGTCGGTATTTCCGTCATTCCGCCGGTGGTGATCCAGAAAGAGCTTCGGACGGGTGAGCTGCAAGTGCTGAATACCAATGCCGTTTTCCCGGCGACGAGCTATAGCGCTATTTATCTCGAAAGCGCAGCGACGCGCCTGATCACTCTTGTGGCCAACATCGCCCGTGAAGCCGGGCGCAATTTCAGCGGCAATTTCAGTGATAGTCTGGCCTATCAGGATTAGCGTGCAGCTTTCCGTTCAGGCTGGTTTCAGGCCCTGCGTGGGCATATCCCCGCAATAAATACTGGTGATCTCTTCGGCGACCGGGCGCTGCAACTCCCAGAGATTGCGGTCGCGGATGCCTTTTTCTTCTAGATGCTTGACGGTGAGATAGAGATATTCGGCGCAGGAACCCATATGCCCGCAGGCGCGCGCAAGCAATTGTGCCACGGAGGTCAGGGGCATGTTGTCCGAAAGCCTGTCTCCACGCGGTCCGGCCCAGAAAACGAGCGCACGTATTGGCCCATCCTCGGTGTCGATCGAAACCCAGCGGATGGAATAGGCATCGTCAATCGAACTGATTTCGCGCCGGATCATTCGGCGCAATTGTCCAAGGCGGTCCTCATCGGACAGCCGGAAAGCAATACCCTTGCAGCTGCCGCCCGGTCGCAGCGCCAGCATAAACCCGGCTGGGCCATCGTTGCGCGCCAGCGGGTCAGCCGAAGGCAGAATGAACGGTGCCAGCCGCTCGCCGTTCCGGCGCGCGAGTCCACCGCCTCGAAATCCGGCTTCCAGATCAGGGAGCCATAGGCGAAAACCCAGAGCGGGTTGTCTCCTGCTTCGTGAAAGAGCTGTTCCGCCAGTTCATCGACCTCATTGTCGGTGATCGGTGCCCGGCTCGGATCAGGGCCGCGATCAACCTCAAGCCGAAGGCTCAGCGAAACGAGTTCCTCGGTCAAAGCCATACGGGACAGATCGGCAGAAGGCGCGGCGTATTCAGGCTGATCGTAATTCTGGGTCATTCTTTCACGGCAAAGCATGTTCATGGATGCGTCGCCTCAGATACTCGCATTTTTGCGCATATCATCAAGCTGCCGCAATGATGAAAACAACAATTCCCGGTCTCGCAGATGTTCTTCGTAGAGAGACACGAAAATGGAGTTCGTCGTTACATGTGGCTCAGGCGCGGACTGGGCGCGTCGCAAGCTGTTGTTGGCCTTGCGCTTGGCATCTTCGACTTTGGCAAGCAATTCTTGAAGCCTTCCGGAATTGCCAAACGCACGAACACCGGCTTCCGGTGCGCCTGAGGCGACTGTATTCGATGTCGAGTGGATCATGGTCTGCATCTCCAATGGCAAGATATAGAGCTGATCGTGGAGTCTGTTTATGATATAATGATGTTATAAAATGTACTAAATTACATTCTTGTGATGTTGTGTTTCGGGCATTGTTTTTAAGAGTAATTCTATTTCTTGCTAGGAGCATTTTTAGCACTGTCGCCCCGTTGAAAACGAGGCATTCAATGCCAAAACTTCCAGTGAACAAGGAAAATTCGCGTGGTAGTGCTGCGCTCGGACAGATTCCGGGACGTGCAGACAGCTGGCATTTGAGGCCGGGATATCAATCAGCGTCATGATTCATGAACGGGAGCATATCGACCGTGTCGATTGTCGTCGGCTCGACGGGCTTGCCGTCTGGCTTGGCAAAAATCATCACTGCAAAACAGTAGATCAGAAACACTGCCACGCCGATAGCTAGCAGGCTGGCAAATATGAGTGGCCAATCAATCATGGCCGACACCTTGGCGCAGTTTGCGCGTCAACTCAACCGTCTGTTGCGATGGGAAAGCCTTAACGCTTGCCTGTAAAAGTGAGCGGCAGGTTTCGACCGGAGGCTGGATGTCGGAAATAAAAACGCTGGGATCCAGACGGGTCTACGAAAATCGTTGGATGAAGGTTCGTGAGGACCGCATTGTTTATCCGGACGGCAGCGAAAGCATTTATGGCGTTGTCGAGAAAAACGATGCCGCAATGATTTTCGCAATGGATGACGAAGACGGCGTCTATTTAGTGGAACAGTTCCGCTATCCCGTCGGGCGCCGGTTCTGGGAGCTTCCGCAAGGGGCTTGGCAGGAGCAGGGGAACGTCGATCCCCTCACTTTGGCTCGTGGAGAACTGCAAGAGGAAACCGGGCTGACCGCTGAGGAGATGGTCTATCTCGGAGAGACTTACGAAGCCTACGGGTTTGCGGCTAACAAGTGCCATATCTTTCTCGCTACAGGACTGAAAATGGGAAAGCCCAGTCTCGATGCCGAAGAGCAGGGGCTCATCTGCCGCCGCTTTCCTATCGGGGAAGCCGTCGAGATGATCCTTCGCGGCGATATCAAAGATGCGAGTACTATTGCCGCCTTCGGGCTTCTACGCCTGAAAGGGATTATCTGAAGCATACTGCGCGGTAACAGGGAGCGCCCACTGAAATCAATGGGGCAATCTCCACAGCAGATACAGGCCTACGACCGTTGAAAAAATGACGCCTGACCAGAGCCAAATCTGATCGGCAAATAACAAGCGCGTCATTTTCTGTGGATCTCGATCCGTAATGCCGAAGACAACAGCGCTGACGGCGGGATCGCTGTTAACTCAATCCAAAAATCAACTGCATGGCGATGTCCTCCAGCATGGTTAACAAACAACTAATGAAAAGGTTCACTCAGTTGGGTGAGTTTCATTGACATCATGACATCATGATGTCACTATATCCTGATGAAAATCGCAGAAGATCATGCTCCGCTCTATGCCAAGGTGGAAACATCGCTGGCGGACGATATTTCAGCCGGTGCTCTGCCTGCTGGCAGTCAGCTTCCTCCAGAAGATCGCCTGATCGAACGTTTCAGGGTCAGCCGGACGACCGTTCGCAAGGCCATTGAGAATCTGGTCGCGCGTGGCCTTGTCGAAATTCGTCGCGGCAAGGGAACCTTCGTTGCCCAGCCCAAGGTCACGCAGGAATTGACGGAGCTGACCGGTTTTGTCGAAGATATGCAGGCGCTCGGCCGCGCGCCGACGGCACGATTGCTCGACAAGGAGGTGGTGCCAGCCGATGCAGACGTTGCGCGCCAGCTCGCTCTGCCGTCCGGAGCTCTGGTCATGCGGATCCGGCGCGTTCGGCTTGCCGACGGCGTCGCCATGTCTCTGGATGAAACATATCTGCCGCGCGAAATCGGTGAGAAGATTGTTACGCACGATCTGGACGTCGAGCCGATCTTCACGCTGCTGGAAGATAAATATGATCTACCGCTTGTCGAGGCGGAGTATCGGCTGGAGGCTGTCACTGCTTCGCCAGATGTTGCGGACGCCCTCGCAGTCGAGCCCGGCAGCGCCGTCTTCCTGATCGAGCGCACGTCCTACACCGAGGGGCGTCGGGCAATCGACTACGAAAAGCTCCACTATCGCGGTGATCTCATCAGCTTTGTCACTCGCCCGCCCGGCGACCGCGCGGCCAAAGATAGCCGGGGGTGAAATGTTGGCTTTATGGCTGTTCATAGCGGCTTTCGGCGCAAGTGCGCTTGGTGGCGTGCTGGGCATGGCAAGCGGCATCTTCATCGTGCCGGCGCTTACGCTGTTTTTCGGTGTCGACATTCATGTCGCTATCGGGGCGAGCATTGTTTCAGTCATCGCCTGTTCTTGCGGCAGCGCGGCTCCGCTTTTGAAGCGACGGCTGACCAATGTCCGGCTTGCGGTCGTTCTTGAGACGGCAACCACGCTTGGCGCGCTGACCGGCGTGTTTCTGATCGGAATCGTTTCGACTTCGGTTCTATATGGGTTGTTCGCGGCCATTCTGGTGCTTTCTGCAAAGCAGATGCTGGTACGGCGGCGCGACGAAATCGGCGCAGCGGTGCCGGATGCGAAAAAGCCTCTCCACAAGCCTGCGGCTGCATTCTAGCTTTCCCGATCACATATCCGGGCAGGAGGTGCATTATCGCGTCGGCCATGTTCCGCTGGGCATGGCGCTGATGTATGGGGCGGGACTGGTCTCGGCCCTTCTGGGGATAGGCTCGGGCGTTTTGAAAATCCCGGCGATGGATACCGCCTTGAAACTTCCTATCAAGGTCTCGTCCGCCACCTCCAATTTCATGATCGGCGTGACGGCTGCTGCAAGCAAGCGCAAGCGCCTATTTTGTTCGCGGTGACATCGACATCGGGATCACGGGACCGATTGCGCTTGGTTCGGTCATCGGTGCGCTGGTCGGCGCTCGCCTGCTGATGAGCCTTCCGGCGGAAAAACTGCGCGTCTTCTTCGTCGCGGTTCTCCTTGTTCTCGCGGTCCAGATGCTTCTGAGCGCTTTCGGTATAGAGATCTCTGGAGGCTTAAAATGAAAGTTACCGCAGACGCCGGACGACGGGACAAAATCATTGCAGCGCTTCTTTGGTATGGCACATGGTTCGCTTCTGCCTTGATCGCGGTTGGTGTCGTTATGACTTCTATTGAACCGACGTCGCTTGCACTGAACGGCTATGACATCGTGAATGCTGGCATTGCGGTATTCATTCTCCTGCCGATCATCCGCGTCGCGCTGACGATGTATCTTTTTCTACGCGAGCGTGATTACGTCTACACCGTCATTGCCGCAACGGTTCTGCTGATTATCGCAACCGGCATCGTCGTGGACTTTCGCTAATCCCGATAAATCGCGTGAAACATAAGCAATATGGCTTGCATCGGCGTGCGTGGGCTGATTTTCTGCTCGCCAAAGCCGAAAGCATCGACCCTGATCCGTCGCACGCTCCGGACAAAAGCGGAGGGGACGGAATGGCCACTGGATTGGCAAAGCGACTGACAGCATTCGGCATGGTTATCCTGCGCGAGGCGATCAGCGTCTACTGGACGCTGGTCAAGATCATGTTGCCGGTGATGGTGCTGACGCAGCTGGCAATCGAGATGGGCCTGATCAAAGCCATTTCTCCTGCCTTCGCTCCCGTCATGCAGTTCGTGGGGCTGCCGCCTGAAGCCGGTTTTGTTTGGGCTATGAACCTGCTGGTGGGCGTGTGGAGCGGGGCAGTGGTGATGTTTGCCGTCTTGCCGGTCGACACGCTCACCACAGCCAGGTGACGATCCTCGGTTCGCTTTTCCTCTTCGCTCATGCTCTTCCCATCGAACAGCGTATCGTACAAAAGGCTGGTCCGCGCCTGATCGTGTCGACCCTGATCCGGCTTGGCGGCGGCCTTGTTTTCGCATGGGGATCAACCTGATTTCCAGCCGTACCGGCTGGCTGGCAGAACCGGCTGCACCGGGCTGGGTGCCGGGCCATTACGATTCAAGCTGGAGCAGCTTCGTCGCCGATACGGCTTCCACGCTGGTCTGGATATTTATCGTCCTGCTCGGTCTGGTGGCTGTGCTGAGAACAATGGACGCGCTGGATGTGACACGCTTCCTCAACCTGCTTCTTTCACCCTTGTTGCGCTTGCTCGGCATATCGAAAAACGCCGCTCCATTGACCGTGGTCGGGCTGGTGCTGGGACTGTCCTATGGTGGAGGTCTCATCATCCGTGAAGCACAGCGCGGACACATTCAGCCTCGGGACGTCTTTCTCGCGTCGAGTTCATGGGGCTGTGCCACAGCCTGATCGAAGATACGCTGATCGTGGTGGCTCTTGGCGCGGATATCTATGTCGTCCTGTTCGGTCGATTGATTTTCTCCATTGTTCTGGTCGCGATATTCGCCAGACTTCTGCGCGGAACGGGCGACGCCTTCTTCTTCCGTTTCCTTTATCGGGATACACAGCGCGGCAAATCCCGACTGCACTACGGGGCAACAGTTGAACAGCCGGCAGATTCATCGCGCTGAGCTATTATTTCATCTGATGAGCATCGTCTGGAATTTCATTCTTGAGCATTCTCGCTCGGAATGAGCGCATCGATGATACTGGCAAGCTGCATGTCACGTTCACCCGCCTCCATGGTACGCCTGAGTACTTCAAGCACAGTTGCAGCGGCGCTGCGGGCTGCCTCGATCAATGTTTTCCCGCGCGTAAGCTTGGCAGTCAGAAGGCCGGTGAAAAGGTCGCCAGTCCCCACAGGTACGATCGGCAGGCGCGGCGATATAGCAGTCGCGTGCGGGTCTCGTGGTCGAAGACGATGTTTTCCAGCGAGCCTTCAGGAGTGTCGGCAAGTTCGCAACTGGTCACAACCAGCTGTGCGCCGTGAAGTGCCTGCACACGCCCCGCTGCGGCTTCAAGTGCAGCCCGGGAGGTTACATCTGTTTGTGCGATAAGACCCAATTCGAACTGGTTGGGTGTCAACAGATCGGCTAGCGGAACAAGCCGTTCAACGATACATTCCACCACCTGATCGGCAACGAAGATCCCGAGGTTCATATCGCCCATGACAGGATCGCAAATGTATTTTATGTCGGGATTGATCTGGCGGGCGCGTTCGACGAACGCGGCGACCACATCCCCGTTTGCCTGAGAGCCGAGATAGCCAGAAACAATATAGTGGCTTGTTTCAATCAATCCGCGCTCTTCGACGCCGCGCAGAAGACCGCCGACCAGTTCGGATTCGAGAACCCGCCCGCGCATGGTTTCGAAATGCGGATTGTTGGACAGCAAGGTCGTGGGGACTGCAGCGACATTCAACCCATGGGCCTGCATGGGCAGAACCGCAGCGCTGTTGCCGACATGCCCGTGCACAACCCGCTCTGGATTGAAATGATGGAAGTGGTCATTCCAGTGCTTTTAGCAGTCATTTTGCAGCTCCTTCGCTCACGCTCAATTCGGTCCGTTCACGACGCGGCAGACGACCGTTGAGAACGATATAGGCAACCAGTCCGATTATCAGTCCCCAGAAAGCACCGCCGATGCCGAAGAGATTGATGTTTGCGGCGGATGCGAGAAAGGTAATCAATGCTGCCTCGCGATGCGTGGGGTCTGACATGGCTCCAGCCAGACTGCTGCCTATCGTGCCCAACAGGGCCAGACCTGCAAGCGTTGTGATAAAGCTTGCGGGAAAAGCCATGAAGACAGCTGCGAGCGTCACACCGAATATGCCGACGAGAATGTAGAACACGCCCGCTGCAATACCGGCGATCCAGCGCTTGGATGGATTTTCGTGTGCTTCGGGCCCGGTCGCGATTGCTGCCGTGATTGCCGCAATGTTGAAGGCATGCGATCCGAATGGCGCCATGATGAGCGAGCCGAGACCTGTTGCGGTAACGATTGGATTGGCGCTGGTCTTGAAACCGTCATTACGCAGAACCAGCATCCCCGGCATATACTGTCCCGTCAGTGTGATGAGGAACAATGGCAGCGCGACGGACAGCAGGGCATTGAGAGAGAATGCAGGCATGGTGAAGACTGGAGTTGCAAACTCCAGTCGCAGTCCAGACAGGTCGACCCTGTTTTGCAGAAGCAGGAAGGCCAGTCCGAGCACGAGAATGCCGACTACGGCGTAGCGGGCGGACAGCCGTTTCAAAACCACATAGGCAACAATCAGCAGTCCAACCAGCAACGGGTCGGTGGTGGCGCCGCCGAAGGCCCCTATTCCGAATTGCAACAGAATGCCGGCCAGAAGCCCTGAAGCTATGCTTGGCGGTATCAGCCGGATGACCTTCTCGAAATAGCCCGACACGCCGAGGATGACAAATGCGAGAGCCGAAATCATGAAAGCGCCGATTGCCTCGGCGTAGGATGTGGTGGCAAGTGCCGTTACAAGAAAGGCAGCAGCTGGCGTCGACCGGGCGGTGATGATCGGCTCGCGGTAGTGCCAGCTGAGATAAAGGCCGGTAAGCCCGACGCCAATCGAAACCGACCAGACCCGGGAGGCAGTCAGTTCCGGGCTCAATCCCGCAACCTTTGCGGCCTGAAAAACAAGAATGAATGTGCCGCCATAATTGACAATGACGGAGATTAGGCCCGCCACGATGGGATGGGCAAGGTCGCTCAAGCGGATCGATGACGTTGAAGCACGGGATGGTATCATCCTCAAAAACCTTCTGGGAATTGGGCATATGGCCTGCAAGTCGGGCTGAAAAGATTGATTGACAGTTAGCTGTTTAATGGCCTGATATGCCCATCCATTTTTGACAAAAGGACCAGTCCATTTGTTCAGGCATTCGCAACTTGAATCCGTCAAGGCTTGGATTGCCCACCCCGCCCATGCAGCAATGCCGCTCCATGCGCGTATTCAGCGGTCGATCCGGCAATTGATCATCGATGGTGCGCTGGGGCCGGGAAAGCCGCTTCCGGCTTCGCGCAGCCTCGCCAAATCGCTGGGTGTTTCCCGAGACACGATCGAAGCGGCTTATGCGCAGCTGCATGCAGAGGGCTTTATCGACCGCCGGGTGGGCAGTGGAAGTTTCGTGGCGCAGATAACGGAATTCACACCCGGACACAGCGTTTCCCAGCGCGAAGCGTTATTGCGCAATCAGGCGCCCAATCTGAGCAAACGCGGAGCAGCCATGTTCCGAAGCGGTGGTGTGCGCGAGCTGCTGGCGCCACGACCTTTCGCTCACGGTGTTCCGGAAACACGAAATTTTCCGCTTCAGCTTTGGGAACGTCTGGAACGGCAGGTTTTGAAGGAAGCCGGCACGCAAGCGCTGCTGCATGGTCATCCGCAGGGGACAGAGCCATTGCGACGCGCTGTTGCCGAGTACATGAACACCCGAACGCGGAGGACGCGCGACACCTGACAGGGTGCTGATCCTCACCAGCTCGCAACAGGCGCTGACTTTATGTGCCAACATGCTGTTCGACCCCGGTGACCGCATCTTCATCGAAGACCCGGCTTATTACGGTGCACGCAAGGCGTTCGATGCTGCAGGACTTGAATCCATTCCAGTCAATGTGGACGACCAAGGCATTGTGATCGAGCGGATGGTTGGCGAAACGCTCAAGGCCAAGGCCGTGTTTCTCACACCCTCGCACCAGTTTCCAACCGGCGCGACCCTGTCGCTGGATCGTCGTCTGGCGCTGATCGAATGGGCCGCCCGCCAGCAGACATGGATTATCGAAGACGATTATGACAGCGAGTTTCATTATGCTGGCAAACCGACCGCCTGCGTACAAGGCCTCGACCGGCATGAGCGGACAATCTATATCGGCACTTTCACCAAATCACTCTTTCCGGGCCTGCGTATCGGCTACATGGTATTGCCGCCGCAACTGGTCAAACCGATGACCGTTGCGCGCACTCTGCTTGATGGGCATTCCGCACCGATGGCGCAGTTGACGCTTGCCCGGTTTATGGAAGGTGGACATTTCGGCGCGCATGTCCGGGCCATGCGCGGTATCTATGCTGAACGGCGCGATGTACTGGCCAGACTGATCGAGCGATATCTGGCGGATTTCGTCGAGTCGCATGTACCTGCCGGAGGGTTACAGATGTCTTGTTTGCTCACCGGTGATTTATCTGAGCGTAATGCCGTCGCTGCAGCCCAGCGTGTCGGTATCGAGCTCCTCGGTCTGTCCGGGCTTTACGCTGCCGGTGACGGAAAGGCCGGTTTTCTGATGGGGTTTGCAGCCTATACGCCGACAGAAATCGAGATCGCAGTTAAAAAGCTGGCGACGGCCTTTCGCGCGATCATGAAGCCATAGGTGTTCGAATGGTCAGCAGTTGAATGATCGTCATTACCGGATGACTTGGAAATTGGTCTGATCTTTGTGCTGGAAGTGGATGGGAGAACCAGACCATCTCCATGATACAAGCTGGCGGGATGGTTGCCATGTCGTATCCGCGCAGCGGCAAGCATTTGTATCGGCGCTTGAAGGGAGATTGGCGATGCAACTATCTGTCGAGCCGCAGCCGGTTGAGGGGCAGGCAATCAAAGACGAGATAGCGCGTTTCGGTGCTGATCCGACTTCTGTTTTCGCGAGCAATCTCAAAGAGGTTCGCGCGCGGATCGCTGCGGCTTGTCATCGCAGCGGACGCGATCCGAACGATGTGCGCCTTCTCCCGATCACAAAAACAGTCCCGGCTCGCATCCTGCGGCACGCTTATGCGGCCGGAATTCTCGATTTCGGAGAAAATAAACTTCAGGAAGCGCGCGACAAACAAACGGCCCTGAACGATTTGCCGATCCGTTGGAGCATTGTCGGCCATCTGCAGACAAACAAGGTCAAATATCTTGTTCGTCTTGCATGGGAATTCCATGCGCTGGATAGTTTCCGCCCGGCGGAAGAACTGAATCGCAGACTGGACGCGGAAGATCGTGATCTTGATGTTTACGTTCAGGTCAATACTTCGGACGAGAAAAGCAAATATGGGCTGCATCCGGACGATCTCATGTCGTTCGTGGCGCGCCTCTCAGAGTTTCCCCGCCTCAAACCACGTGGGCTGATGACGCTCGCAATTTTCAGCTCCGACACAGAGCGCGTGCGCGCCTGCTTTCGCTTGCTTCGTGGTCTGCGGGATCGTGTTGTTGATGTGTATCCGCATATGAACGGACTTTCCATGGGCATGTCTGGCGATTTCGAGGTTGCAATCGAGGAGGGGCAACCGTGGTACGGGTCGGGCAGGCCATTTTCGGTCCACGTCCGACCAGCAATGGTTATTACTGGCCGGGTCTGGCTGCGGAAGCCCACACTCATACTTCTGGCGGCCTGCGATAGCAGTATACGCCAGAAAAATGCGGGGTCAGGGTTTCAGGCTGATCCAGTATGAACCTTCAAACGGGACAGCCGCGAAACGCTGGTTAATTTCCGCCAGTGTCGCTTCGGGGCTGATATCCGCGAACAGTTCCGGTCGCAGCCAGACGGCGAAGGCTTCTGCTGCCAGAACATTCAAGGGAACAGCATTGAAAAAGTTCCACAATCCATGCACTCGCTTGTCGTTCACGGCCTTCAAACCAGCGCGAAAAGGATTTTTCAGGGCATTTGAAAGTGTGTCGCGCGCTTCCTGTTCGCTTACGCCCGGCCCGACCGAAAAACCGCTATACTTCCCGCCCGGGGATGAGGTGGCGATGTAAACTTGCGGGTCGGCGGCAACGATAAATTCGCTGCTGATCACCCCTCCCCTGTGCTGGTCCATCTGCAGCAATATTTCGACTGCCGGTCAATGTGATGAACTCGCCCATACTGGTTCGCCCGTAAGCGTAGCAGCATTGATCGGCATTGGGAAAGGCTTCCAGCAATACAGTCGGTCCAGCATCGCTCTTCGCCACCCGATCACGAATGCGGGCAATACGCTCGTCATAGAAGTCGGCAAAAGCGTTAGCCTGCTCCTCGCGGTTGAGTACCTTGCCCAACAGGCGCATGTTTTTCGAAGTATTTTCGAGTGCATGATTGCCGAAGTCGACCACGAGCACCGGTATGCCCATTTTCTCGAGATAGGCGATCGCCTGCACGCCTTCATCATTGCGCATCTGCCAGTCTGAAAGAATGACCAGATCGGCTTTACAGAAACGATTTTCTCGACCGAAACTGTAATGCCGTCGCCAATGATCGGCAGTTTTTCAATTTCCGGGAAGCGCTGTTTGAAGCCGGCATAGATTTCCGGATTGTCCCCTTGAGGTCTCCGGCCCAACCGGCCAGCACACTGACGGGATCTGGATGGACGAGCGACAACGCAATTAGATTAAATCCGCTGCCAAGCAATATGGATTTTGGTTGGGCGGTAATGGTGACTTCCCGGTCAAGCGCATCCTTGACGTGAATGGGATAGGTTACCTCTGCAACAGCGCTTTTACCGAGGGCCAGCCAGATTACAGTCAGACACACAATAAGACGGATCATTTCATTGCTTTCTAAGTTCGGGGAGCGCGCATAATTCACCGCATCCGGCAACGCCCGGCAGTTTATAGCGCAGGCAGCAAATCTTGCGCCGGCACAAATTGGCGCCATGATCTGTTTCTTGACGCAGACACCCAAAAACGGGTTGCGCGTTCCATCGTCAAAAATTTGCGTTTCAAAAAGCGGGCGACATGGCCAGCCATCACGACAATGGTTTTCAGCTGCGCTGTTGACGGCGTAGTCGATATAGACCGCTGCATTATTCCGGGCGAGCTTCGATGAGATGCCGGTGCGGTCTTTCAGGACTTGAACGACAGTGTTCAGATGGCTTTTGCGACATGGCTGATAACCGTCATCACATCCGGCGCGTCACAAGCTTGCCCCTTCGTGGGGCAAGCCAAAGGAACGTGGCAAGCCCTGATCATTGATGGCAATGGTCATATTCTCGAGCTCGACCGGAAGGGCCACTCCACTTTGTCGGGCGCAGATATAGGGAATGACCAGAAGCGAAAAATAATAGAGCGACCAGAACGAAGAAACCGCCCGCAGGTCGGCATCAGGATAGGCGGCTGCGCATTGATGCAGGGTTTTCGTCAGGAGAGGGCCGTACAGAAATTCCGACAGCGGCATGCTGTCCGTCATTTCACAGGACAGCATCATACTATCGGCACACCATGCATTGTCACCATGGAACAGTGCTCTCAGGCCTTGGGGCCTGAGAGCTTGCAGTGCTTCATTTCTGGTATCGGCGCTTACCATGAATATTTCAGGCTGCCGACAACAGTGCGGCCCTGATCACGATAACAGAAACCTGCGGAGCAGACCGGCTTGCTGGTGTCGAACAGGTTGGTGGCGTTGACCTGCAGTTTGACACCTTCATAGTCTTCTTGATCGCGCCAAAATCGAAATCTATTGCTGCATCGACAAAGGCGCGAGAACTGTTTTTCATAGTATTTTCGTCATTGCCGTAACTTGAGCCGACAAAACGGACACCTGCGCCGACACCCAGCCCGTAAAGGAAGCTGTTCTCAGGCAACTTATAATGAGCCCAGGGCTGACGCCATGTGGGTCGGTACAGATGAGATTTCATTGCCCACTGTTCCGTCCGGACCGTCCTTGATGCTGGTCTGCATGTAGCTATAGGACGCAATGAGGGAGAGGCCGTTGTCGAGACTGGTGCTGGCTTCCAGTTCCAGACCGCGCGAACGTAGTTTCCCGCGCTGTACCTGAATGTTGGCCGGGCCAGCATCCAATTCGACCACTTCGTAATAGAGACCGTTGTCCTGATTGATGTTGAACAGGGCGGCCGTTATCAGGGTGTTGCTGTTGGGCAGCTGATACTTGATCCCGACTTCCTGCTGTTCGCTTTCCGTTGGCTCGAACGGATTGCCTGTTGCCCGGTTTACACCGGCATTGGGCGAAAAGGCTGTCGAATAGCTGGCATACGGCGTGATGCCCCAAGGTGTTTCGTAAGTTAGCCCGGCGCGCCATGTGAAGGCCTTGTCGCTCTGATCAAAATCGCTGGACGTGCCGGTTGCCAGATCGGTGTTCTTGGTGTCGGTGCTGACCCAGTCCTGACGACCGCCGAGGGTTATGGTCCGGGCATCATAGCGGATCTGATCCTGCAGATAGATGCCAGCCATGAGCTGGTCCTGAACGTCTTTTGTCTGGAAATCGATTGGCGCTACAGGGCGTCCCATGGACGGATGTCGGGTATCCAGCGGTGGCGTATAGCCATACCCGTTCAATCCCTTCCATTGCAGCTTTGTCAGGTCTACGCCGGCCAAAAGCGTGTGCTCGAAATTGCCGGTATCGAAGCTTGCTTCCAGTTGATTATCGATGGTGAAACTGGTCAGCCGCTCCTCAAAAGTGCCTGCGCTGCTGTCGAGCAGTAACGGATCGATTTCATTGGCCTGATAGGCAAAGGCCCAGTCGGCTCCGATCTTGGTCGATGCAAGGCGGGCATTCTGGCGGAACACGAACGTGTCGTTGAGGCGGGTTTCAAATTCATAACCGACACGCCCCTGCGTTTGTACTGAGTCATTGAAGGCAGTGTTGCCTGCAAAAATGTCGGATACCTTGCCCGTTACGGCATCGTAATAATAAGCGGCAGTGCCGCCGGTTTTGATGCGGGAGAACTCGCTGAGGATTGTCAGGCGCGTGTCTTCGTCTGGCTTCCACGTAAATGCCGGTGCAATGTAAATGCGGTCGTCGGGAACTGAGGGCTGTTCGGTATCGGCGTTGCGCCAAAGCCCTGTCAGGCGGTAGTAAAGTGGGTCGCCTTCCTTGACCGGGCCGGAGAGGTCGAACTGGGTCTGATAACGATTATTGGTACCGTACTGGACTTGTACTTCGTGAAGCGGGGCTTCGGTCGGGCGCTTGCTGATCAGGTTGAACAGGCCACCGGCACCGGAAGCGCCGTAAAGGGCTGACGATGGGCCGCGCAGAATGGAAACGCCTTCCGTGCCATAGGGTTCAGTCTTGAACAGCGCCGAGCTTGCTCCGGGCTGGCGCAGATTGTCACGAAAGACACCGGTATACGTGACGTCGAAGCCACGCACGGTGAAGGAGTCGAACCGCGGATCGAAACCAAAGCCGCCAACGCGAGCACTGGGCGTATAGGCAATGGCGTCGAGCAAGGTCTGCGGATTGCGGTCTTCAAGCTGCTGTTGGGTGACGGACGAAATGGACTGCGGGGTCTGCACAAATGGCGTGTCGATCTTGGCGCCGGTCGCACTGCTGCGCGCCACATAACCGTCCGCATCGATCACGCCGCCGCTGCCGCCGTCGATCACAATCTTGTCGAGAACGATTGCACCATTCTCCGTTGGAGAGGCAGTGGTCTGGTCCTGCGCTATTGCCGTGGCGGCAAGAGCAATCAGGGATGTACCAGCCAGAATTGTACGGCGAAGAGGCATGCAATCGGAGCGCATATAGAATATTCCCAACATGATTTTGACAATCATGAGTGATATATTCATGTATTAGTGCTGGCAAGAAATTACATGATTAAAAGAGTCATGTTTGTCGGTTTGTAGTCATCCTGCAACACTCCCACTTTTGAAGCGGCGAAAGACCGGAACAGGTGTATGAGCGCATGATGCTCAACCGCTCATTTGACGTCTTGGTGAAGGTCACGATGAATTCTGGCAAAGTGATTGGTTCCGGTGCATCGTCTCACTCTGCGGACCGGTGTGGTGCGATCAATGTGGGTGAGCATGATAATGGCAAGCACGTCAGGTTCACGACCACCGGCGTCAGCGCTAGCATGGGTTATCATCTTGCCAGAGAACTGACTGTCGGGGCAGCTTCGGCTATGGTCGTGATGATAGCGATATTGGCGACAAAGAGACGAGCAGCACTGCTTGAATATTGTGGCTGATAGCTGCAGACGGGGACCGTGAACACGGTTTCTGGTCAATTTCAAGAAGCAGTTCTGATAACGGAGGCGGCATGTTCCGCCTGTCCATCCTTCTTTTATTTGCATCGGACGGCTCTCAGGTCAGCCAGTGTGTCACGTCGTTACGGACAGTTCGTCAAAAGTACTTGACTGATATATAGCTGCTCGGCTATGTATCAACGCATAGCCAATTGGATATGAATTGAGCGATGACTATGCGAGACGAAGTTTTCAAAGCTTTATCCGATCCGACACGACGGTCGATATTTGAACGACTTTGCCGAGAGGGCGAGAAGACGGTTACGGTTTTGACCGCAGGAACGAATGTGTCCCAGCCGGTCGTCTCAAAGCATCTTGCCGCTCTCAAGAGGGCAGGCCTCGTTAGTGATCGTCACGAGGGGCGCCAAAGCCACTACAGGGCCGAATACACGGCACTAATTCCACTGATCGATTGGGCGAAAGAGTTGAACGGTTTCTGGGAGCAGAAGTTCGATGCCCTTGAAGACCTGTTGAAGAGGATGGATCAATGACCGAGATATCTGATGATGTGCGAACGGTAATTGTTGAGCGTGAAATGCCTCATCGGCCTGAAAAGCTCTGGCGCGCATTGACGGAGCCTCACCTCATCGCGGAATGGCTGATGAATAATGATTTCGCTCCGACCGTAGGCCATTGTTTCGAGCTCAAAGGTGAGTGGGGCGGGGTGCTGGATTGTGAGGTTCTGGTGGTCGAGCCGAACAGGCGGCTATCCTACACCGGAACCACACCCATGAGGACGAAGCATACAATCTCAGAAGTATCGTGACCTTGACTTTGATACCGACCGCCACCGGGACACATTTGCGGATGGAACAGTCGGGCTTTATGCCGGGTCAGAAACAGGCCTTTCACGGTGCACATCATGGATGGCGAAATTTCCTTGAAAAGCTCGATGCCGTCGCCGCTGATTTGGACTGAACCTGCTCCTAGAGAGAGTGCCGCAAAGCATAATGAGCCGGAAGGAACTGGAGTTCAGCCAATGTGGTTGGCGAACTCCATAAGGAGAAGCACATATGGTCTTGAATAAATCCATACGCCAAATTCACCGCTGGTTGTCGATCATATTCACGCTTACCGTGATTGCGAATTTCGTCACTATGGCGTTCGGGCAGCCTCCGGTGTGGATCGTTTATTCTCCGCTTCTACCGCTGTTTATATTACTCGCAACCGGGCTGTATCTGTTTATTCTGCCCTATACTCTGAGACGGGGTGAGTGAAGCCTTTTGAACTCCGTTCGAGAGGCCCCTTCACCGAGCCAGCTTGGGCACCGCGTCAAGCAGCATGCGCGTATATGGCTGTTTCGGCTGAGTGAATATTTGAGAAACGGTACCTTCTTCGACAATCTTGCCGTGATGCATGACAACAACGCGGTCACACAGATGGCGAACGACAGACAGGTCATGGCTGATAAAAGCAATGTCAGATCAAGGCTTTTCCTCAGTTGCAACAGCAGATTGATAACCTGTGCCTGAATGGAAACGTCGAGCGAAGCCACTGGCTCGTCGCAAATGATGAGCTCCGGTTGCATTGCCAGCGCCCGCGCAATAGCAATGCGCTGTCGCTGTCCGCCGGAGAATTGGTGAGGATAACGGTCTGCCAGCGCCGGATCGAATGCCACTGATTTCAGCCAGCGATTGACATATTCGCGCGCGTCTTTGTTGGTGCAAAGCCCGTGTGCGATCGGCCCTTCCACGACGGACTGAAATATTGTGCGGCGTGGATCAAGCGATGCAAAGGGGTCCTGAAAGATCATTTGAACGGAAGTGCCGATCTTACGGTCTTTTCCCGGACCTTGCGAGCGTCAACCAGAACATTACCCGAAGTTGGCGTGGAGATGCCGCAGATGATGCGGCCAAGCGTTGATTTCCCCGAGTCGGATTCGCCGACCAGCCCCAGCACTTCGCCGCGTGCAATCGTAAGAGTTGCGGACTGAACGGCATGGACGGCATGAGCTGGTTTGGCGAGGCCGAGCCGTTGGGCAAAACGGCCAAGCGAGCCTACCGGCTTTTGGAAGACCATCGTAACGTCATCGGCGCTGACGAAGTTCGGGCTTGGGGCGAGAGATTTATTCTTCTGCGTCTCTATAATTGAATATTCGCCAGCGTTCTCGGTGGCGCTTGAGGTTAGAAGCCCCCGGCTGTTTTCGTGACGGCAGGGCATCAAGCAGGCCTTGAGTGTAGGAGTGCTTGGGAGAACCGAGTACTTCGGCAACGCTCCCCATCTCGACAATCTTGCCAAGCCGCATGACGGCTATTCTCTGTGAGATTGAAGCAACAGTCGCGAGATCATGGCTGATCCAGATCATCGAAATGCCCAGTTCAGAGACGAGCGCTTTCACTTCTTTGAGGATTTCCGCTTGAACCGACACATCGAGCGCCGTTGTGGGTTCGTCCGCGATTACCAGTTTTGGCTTGTGAAGCAGCGCAATAGCAATCGCCACGCGTTGGCGCATGCCACCTGAAAACTGATGTGGATACTGGTCGACCTTCTTTTCTGGCTCGACAATGCGCACCCGCGCCAAAGCTTCGATCGCTCTGCGGCGAACTTCGGCATCCGAAGCTTTTTCGTGAGCGCGGATAGCCATTGCGATCTGGTCGATGACCTTGAGGACCGGGTTTAGGGTCATCATGGGGTCCTGAAAGACCATAGAGACTTCCCGACCGCGAATGCTGCGCAATTGGTTTTCCGGCAATCCGACCAGCTCCCGGCCTTCAAATCGAATTGAACTTCCGGGTTGAATTCTGCCGGGCTTATCGATCAGGCCAATCAGAGAGAAACCGGTGATCGATTTTCCTGAACCGGATTCTCCAACAAGGCCAAGTATTTCGCCTTTCCCGATTTCAAATGAGATGCCATCGACGGATTTCACCGTACCGCGGTCAGTTTCAAAATAAGTGGAGAGATTGTCGACTTGTAGCAGAGCTGTCATTTGCGCAACCTCGGATTGAGTATGTCTCTGATCTGATCGCCCATGAGATTGATGGCCATGATCAGAACGATCAGCGCAACGCCCGGATAGATGGAAATCCAGTAGCGGCCCGACAGAAGATACTGGAAGCCATTGGCAATCAACATTCCAAGGGAGGGCTCTGTTGGCGGCAGGCCGACACCAAGAAATGAAAGCGTGGCTTCCAGCGAAATGGCTGAAGCAACTTGCACAGTTGCCACGACGATGAGCGGTGGCAGGGAGTTGGGCAGGATATGCCGTGTCACGACGTGCCAGCCACTCATCGGCACGGAAAGGGCCGCCTGCACGTAATCCTTTTGCCGTTCCGCCGCCGCCGCACCATGTGCCGTGCGCACGAAATAGGCATATTGCGCGAAGACAAGTGCCAGAATGAGCTGCCACTTTCCCCTGACCGAGCACGGCGGCAACCACGAAGGCCAGCAGGATGGCCGGAAATGACAATTGCACGTCCACAAGGCGCATTATGAAAGTTTCTGTTCGCCCGCCAAGATAGGCCGCGAAACAACCGACAATCGCGCCGAGGCTGAAGGCTATGGCCCCTGCAATCAGTCCCATTTCGAGTGATATGCGCAGACCATATATAATGGCTGACAGCAGGTCGCGTCCCTGACTGTCCGAGCCGAGCAGATAATACATGCCCCGGGCACCGACATAGCCGGGCGGCCTGCGCGCATCACGCAGCACGAGAGATTTGAGGTCGTAGGGGTCTTGTGGCGTGATCCATGGCGCGAATATTGCCAGCAGAGCAATAATGACAACCACCGCGAATGCGATAACCGCGACCTTGTTCTTGGAAAAGGCCCGCCAAAACTCCTTCACAGGAGACGTGCTGCTTATTGGAGCGGAGCTTTGAGTTGATACCGTTTCGGCCATCTCAGCGACCTTTCTGACGCAGTCGTGGATCAAGGGCTGCATAAGCCAGATCGACGCAAAGGTTGATGACGACGAAGAGGATCGCGACCATCATCAGATAGGCGACGACCATGACTGGACGGTCGAGCGATGCGATGGAGTCTACGATGAGTTTTCCGAGCCCCGGCCAGTTGAAAATGGTTTCCGTGACAAGAGCGAAGGCAAGTGTTGAGCCGAGTTCCAGACCAAACACCGTAACAAGCGGAATGGAGATCAACTTCAATACATGCCGGCGCAGAATCGTGTGTTCAGGAATGCCTGCCGCCCGTGCAAATTTAATTGTATCGGTCGTCATTATCTCGCGTGTGCCTGCTGCTGCCAGTCGACACATCATCGCCATCTTGAACAGAGCCAGATTAAGAACTGGAAGGAAGAGATGTGACCAGCCATCGCCGGTCAAAAACGAAAAGGGAACTCCGAAAATATCGGCAGTCTCTCCTCGCCCACCGGCCGGCAACATGCCGAGCTGAACAGCAAATACCATAATCAGCATCAATCCGATCCAGAAGGTAGGCACGGAAAAGCCAAGTATCGAGCCCGCCATGATCAGTTTGGAAATGAACCCTTCTGGCTTGTAACCGGCATAGACGCCAAGAGGGATGCCGATAAGAGAGGCAAGCAGAACGGCGATAACAGCGAGCTCCAAGGTCGCCGGCAATCGCTGGGCAATCAACTCGCTGACTGGCATGTTGAAGACGAATGATCTTCCGAAGTCGCCACTGACAGTCTTGGCGACAAAATCGGCATATTGTTTCCAGAGGGGCTGGTTGAGGCCGTATTCCTCGATAACCCGCTGGCGGATTTCTTGCGTAACATCCGGTGAAATGAGTACGTCAATGGGGTTGCCGATGACGTAAACGCCAATGAACACAAGAATGGACATGACCACCGGGACGATGAACGCCTGTCCCGACCTGCGGAGAATGAATGAGGCCATTGGCTTTTCTCTGGCTAGTGCCCCAATGGTTGCATTCGGGCAAGGGTTGCGAGGGACTTGGAAGGTTTGACCGGCGCGTTAATGCCAGTCATGCTCGATCTCGTGGCGCGTTTCCTCGACGCCTACCTTCCAGATTTCCATCATGTCCCGATCGGGCCTTTGGAAGACGCCGTGATAATTGCCCTCGGCAATTCGTTCACGCTTTCTGCCAGCATCGACGCGCGCGGATGCGGCAAAAGTCGATGCGCTCTTTCTGGAAATTCGGGATCGGCGCACCTTCCGTGCGGGTCCATGGAAAGTTCTCCATCCAGCTGGCATGGCTGGCAGCAGGGTCAATCTCCTGCACTTTTGCCATGGTCTTTGGCGCGCGCCACCAGTCGTGAAGCTTGACCGAAGTGTCGCGATGACTGTTCATCCATTCCGACAGGAGAGGGTTGATAGGCGAATTGCCGCCATGACCGTTGACAATCAGAATGCGACGGAAACCTGAATGATAGACACTGTTCAGAATGTCCTCGATCACATTGATGTAGGTGCGCAGCGTCAGCGTAACCGTACCGGAAAATCAGCGAACCCGGATGCCATTCCATAGGGCAGGCAAGGAAACACCGGCACGCCTGTCGGCTCGGCCGCCTCTACGGCAACGCGTTCGGCGGGGATCATATCGGTTGCCAAGCTCAAATAGGCATGTTGTTCAACAGACCCGACCGGGATGACGCAACGGTCGTCTTCTTTTACACGTGCTTCGACCTGCGACCAATGCATGTCCTGAATGCGCATTTTCGTCTCCTGCAATTTTCCGGATTGGCAACCAGAGCGCACTAACCCCTCGCAGGGATGGTTGTGCGATGGCATCCCTGCATTCATTTGCTTTTTGAATTCGGTTCCATTAGGAACAAAAAATAGAGTTGACGCAACAAAATTTTTAAATATCGTTCCAAATAGTACTAAATGAAAAACCGCTGAGGTTTTATCGATGGATGATTTGTTGCGTACGGCTCTTTACGAAGGGCGCGCGGGACGGGAGGAGCCGGGGCTTTCCAGTCTTTCGGAGGGCGATCCGCTCTATCCCAAGCTCTGGCGAAATCCGTGCTGGCTTTCATTTCGGTTGAACTATCTGGCATTGCGGTTCAACAATCCTGTTTATGGATTGATCCAACAGCAACTTGGTTTGCTGCGGCCGGAGTTTGTCGTGCTTTGGTCGCTCTATCTGAGCGCCGAGTTGACCCTGACCGAAGTTGTCCGATCTTCCGGTTTCCCAAAAAATACCTTGAGCCGTGCCGTGAACAAGCTCGACACGTTGGGCATGATCAGCCGCGAGCTCGACCCCATTGACCAGCGTCGAGTTGCATTAAAACTGACGGAAAAAGGGCGTTTGGCGGTGGAAGCTGTCGAGGCGAAGATGATGGATCACGAACGCATGATGCTCGAATCCCTGTCGCCCGCCGAGCGTTTGAACCTTTCTGAAATCCTGACCAAGCTGGTGGTAGCTTCGGAAAGTTGGCCGCAGCAGCTCGTCGCGGATTTGGAGCCTATCGAAGGCGAAGATACCTGAAACAGCACATCTCGGATCAATAATCGGCAAGTCGGCTTGCCATGGATTTTACTATTCGTCATGCCAATGAGAAAATTACAGGGGAAAAGATGACCATTCGCTCGATATTCAATACCGCCTTGCTGGCAACGACATTGATGATGCCGTTGTCAGCGATTGCTGCCGACCTCGTGATTGCCACGAAATCGGGGCCAGCTTCAATGGACCCGCACTTTACGGCAACCTCCGCGAATGCCGAGGCAACCAAACATGTTTTCGATACGCTCTTGAAATCGGGCAATAAGCTGGAGGTCGAACCGTCGCTCGCAGTAAGTTGGAAGCCTGTCGATGATACGACGTGGGAATTCAAACTGCGTGGAGGTGTCAAATTCCACGATGGATCGGACTTTACTGCCGAGGACGTGAAGTTTTCCATCGAGCGCATTCCAAATGTGACGGGACCTAATCCTTCGACCATTTATGTTCGCAGGGTGAAGGGTGTGGAAGTGATCGATCCGCTGACCGTCCGTGTGACGACGGTTGGATCGGCGCCAACATTGCCCAATGATTTCGTGCGTCTGTTCATTGTTTCACACAAAGCCGCAGCGGATTATTCGACCAAGGAAACCGCCGCAGATGGTTTCAATTCAGGCAAGGCTACGATTGGTACGGGTCCCTATAAATTTGTGAAATGGGCTCCCACGCAGGATCTGGTATTGGAAAAATTTGACGGCTACTGGGGTGGTGCCCAGCCTTGGGATCATGTCGTGCGTAAGGAAATCCCCAATGATGCTGCTCGCGTCGCCCAGCTGAAGGCCGGGCAAGTTGATTTGATATCGAAGGTTCCTTCGACAGATCTTGCTGCCTTAGAGTCCGATTCCAAGCTGGACGTCGTGAAGGATGAATCCGTCTATATTCCCTATCTGGAGTTCGATTTCCGCAAGGAATCGCCAATGGTCTGGGATAAAACCGGCAAAAATTGGAGAAGAACCCGTTCCTTGATCCGCGTGTGCGTGAGGCTTTCGACACGCCATTGATCGCCAGACGATCACGGAAGTAGCGTTGGAAGGCATGGGCTCGGTGCCCACGCAAATGGTGGCCTCGAATATTTTCGGCTACAACAAGGACATTGCTCCGGCTGCTTACGACGTTGAAAAGGCAGTCAAGCTGATGGCCGATGCTGGCTATCCGGATGGTTTCAAAGTGTCATTGAATTATGCCAATGACCGTATGCCGATGGAATTGGGGCCGACAATTGCTCAGTTGCTCGCTTCGATCAATATTCAGGTCGATGTCAGCGGCGTCCCTGCAGCGGTATTTAATCCGGCCAAGACGCGCGGGGATTATTCGCTCTATATGGCGTCTTGGGGCACGCTGACCGGTGAATCAAACTATATGTTGTCGTCATTGATGCATACAAATGACACCGCGAAATCACTGGGCGCTTTCAATACGCGCGGATATTCCAATCCGGAAATGGACAAGCTGATTGAGGATGCCGGTAGTGAAATGGACGAGGCCAAGCGCGGCGCTCTTCTTGAGAAAGCCAATCTGCTTGTTTCAACCGATAGACCAGATCTGCCGCTTGCTGTGAACATGTCGGCATGGGGTGTTAAAAGGACAAGATTTCCTATACGCCGCGCTCTGACGAGGACACGTTGGCGATGGACGTCAAGCCGAAATAAGACCGTATCCACTGGCGGCTTCAAGGCCGCCGGTTTTTAGCGAGTTAATGAAGATGCCCGAATTTGTACCTGTCATCGCGTTGCATGGTGGCGCTGGAACCATTCTTAAAGCCAATATGACGCCAGAGAAGGAAGCAGCCTATCATGCCGGTCTGCGTGAATGCCTGCAGGCTGGACTGGATGTCTTGCGTAAAGGTGGCAAAGCACTTGATGCTGTGACAGCATCTGTGATCGCTCTGGAAGAAAATCCGCTCTTCAACGCTGGTCATGGGGCTGTTTTCACGACGGATGAAACGCATGAGATGGATGCGGCCATCATGGATGGTGCAACACGGGCATGCGGCGCCATCTCCGGAATTTGCGGGCCGCGCAATCCTGTTCTGGCCGCGCGTGCGGTCATGGAGCAGACCGAGCATGTATTTTTGCAGGCGAAGGGGCAAAGCGATTTTGCGAAGCTGCGGGTCTGGAAATGATGGCGCCGGAGTGGTTCTCGACGGAGCAGCGTCGCAAGGCCTTGCATGACGAAATGGCACGTCGTCGCAGTGGTGCTGCCGATGATGGCGATCCTGCCCGCAAGCATGGCACTGTCGGGGCCGTTGCGCTGGATCGTTTCGGTCATCTGGCGGCAGCTACCTCCACGGGCGGCATGACCGCCAAGACCCCGGGACGCGTTGGTGACAGCCCGGTCATTGGTGCTGGAACCCGGGCGGATGACGAGACGGTAGCGCTTTCCGCCACAGGTCACGGAGAATATTTCATTCGCTGGGTGGTGGGTCACGAAGTGGATGCACGGATGCGCTGGGCAGGGCAATCGCTCAATGAGGCGGCTGGCGCGGTTGTCCGCGAGCTGGGTGAAATCGGTGGCTCCGGCGGTCTTGTTGCGGTGGATCGCAAAGGCAATGTCAGCCTGCCGTTCAACAGCCCCGGCATGTATCGTGCCCGGTGCGGTTTGGACGGGGAGATAAATACGGGTATATATAGATAGCAGAGATGCCATAAAGACCAGAACACAGCCTGATACCGGGATACAATTTATGAACCCCTACAATGGAAGCATCCGATCTGCCTTGCTTCCATTTTTCTTGTGTCTGCTGTTCAACCTTCTGGCGATAGGCAGCCTTGCTGTTTATCAACGAGCGGCGCTGTTGTCCGAACTTCAAGCTGCCAGCTTTACGTTACATCGTGAGGCCTCCCAGCGTGCCGACCAACACGATGCCCATCTGACGGCGCTTTCAACGATCGCTCAATCCAAAGCGCGAACGGCTGATGTTTCGCAGGATGACGTTTTCCTCGAAGTGGCAGCAACGATCACTCGTTTCTATCCGCGCATCGATGAAATTCAGCTGGTGCCGATGAACCCGGCCGAGCCCGTGACCGGCACAAGAAATCTGGAACCGGAAATGGCTGATGCCATACGTGTGGCCGCCCGTTCATCGCGAGGCGTCCCCGAGCTTCTGGCACCTGCTGCGCGACCCGGGCATTACATGATCGTAAAACGCAGCCCGAATACGGACAACCCGCACGACGGTCTGACACTCTCGATCAATGCGGGCAGTCTCATCAGTTCTGACGATGCATTCTGGAGCCGGGATGGCGTTGCGCTGCGTATCCTCATGCCAGATGGGAAGGTTTTGTTCAGTAGCGCGGGCACATTTGGTGAAGCGCATTTTTCCAAGAAACTGGGCAGTGCAACGCAACCGCTTCTCTTCCAGACAGCCCTTGCCATGGGCTGGACTGATCTCTTGCCGTTTGACCAGCTTATTCCGATCCTCGTTCTTACGAACCTGCTGTTCTTTGGTGGATTGGTCATCGTTCGCCAGACACAACGCACGCGCCATGCGGAACGTCGTGCAGAACTGAGTAGCCTCGAAGCCCGATTGGCACACGCCTCACGCGTCAACACGATGGGCGAAATGGCAAGCGGCATGGCACATGAGTTGACGCAGCCCTTGACGGCACTTCTGGCGGGGGCTCAGGCGGGGCGCCGCTTGTTGAGCCGCAACAATATGACGGCACTGGCCGGAGCGCTGGACGATATGGTGGATCAGGCGCGTCGGGCATCCGCCATTCTGGATCGGCTACGCAATTGGTCTCGTCCGCAGCGCCGGCAGACGAAATATGCTGATCTACGCCTTTCACTTCAGAACGTGCAGACACTGCTCGCCTCGGAGGCTGTACGACAAGGCGTCAAAGTTGAACTCTCGATACCCGAGACACCTTTGTTGGCTGCGTTTGACCCGGTGGAAATGGAACAGGTGATGTTCAATCTTCTCCGCAATGCAATTGAATCCTTTCATGATAGTGATGGTGATCGACGGGTCAACGCATCCCTGAAAGCTGACGGATCGCTCGCTATTCTGGAAATTGCCGATAACGGCCCCGGTGTTGCGCCAGAGTTGTTGCCGCGTCTTTTTACCCCTTTTACGACAAATCGCCCCGAAGGGACCGGTCTCGGCCCGCACTTAGCCAGCGGCTGGTTGAACGCTTTGGTGGCGAAATTTCCTATATTCCTCAGGAGCAAGGTGCGTTGTTTCGCGTTGTGCTCCCAATCGCCGATGGCACAGGAAGTTAAGACGATGGTTCAGCCGGTCTATCTTGTCGATGATGATGAAGCGGTACGAAAGTCGCTCAGCCTTCTTCTGTCGACCATAGACATCGAGGTCAGGGGTTTGCTGATCCTTCCGCTTTTCTGACGCAGCTGCCGCGACTGAAACCCGGATGCATGATTTTCGATATTCGTATGCCTGTCATGACGGGCCTGAAGCTTCAGGAGCTTCTGGCCGGGCAGGAAGTTGACTGGCCGGTGATCATCATCTCGGGCCACGGCGATATCGAAGCCTGTCGTCGCGCCTTTAGAAATGGCGCGGTGGATTATCTTTCCAAGCCGGTCGATGAACAGGATTTGATCGATGCAATCCAGAAGGCTCAGCAACTGCTTGAACGCAAGCTGGGGAGCGAGGCTCTGAGAGCCGAAACGCTGGCACTGCTGGACGCGCTGACGGCGCGTGAGCGTGAGGTGCTTGATCGTATTGCACAAGGCTTCACTACCCGGCAAATTGCCGATAGCCTTGAATTGTCGCCACGCACGATAGATAGCCACCGTGCGGCCATAGGAGCAAAACTGGGCACGACTTCGCAAGCGGAAATGACACGTTTGTGGCTTGAAGGACAGTCACATCCGTAGAACTACCGATAAGTTCGTAAATGTTACGGATTTCACTGCTTGCTGACGGGAACTAAATGTTCCTCATCACAACTGAGGAACGACCATGATCCGTAAACTTGCAATTATCGTTTTGTCGATGGCCCCGGCTACCGCTTTCGCTCAGACTCTTCCTACCACGCCCCATCTGCCCCTTGATCTGGCAACCAAGGCCGCACAGGCTGCGCTGGATGCCTGTGTCGCCAAGGGCAATAATGTAAGCGTCGCAGTCGTGGCGCGCGATGGATCGACCAAGGTTCTGCTCAAGGCCGATCTTTCCGGTCCGCATACTGGCAACAGCGCGGAAGGAAAAGCGTTTACGTCAGCAGCCCCGGGCCGCGACTCCGGTGAACTTGCAGAGTTCATCGCATCGAAGCCAGCCAATAATGGCATGCGGGATATGGATGCTCGTTTTGTTATTCAGGCTGGTGGACTGCCGATCAAGATCGGCGATTCGCTGGTCGGTGGCATTGGTGTTGGCGGCGCACCATCAGGTGCAACCGATGCAGAGTGCGCCCTTGCCGGCCTGCAGGCTATCGAAGCAAAGTGAGAAAGAACTGTCGGGGCTGAACGTGGTTCAACCCCGACTATTTTCAGCGAGAATGACAAAAGGGGCGCGGTTACGCGCCCCTTTCATTAATAATGACCCCGCCTTACGCGTGGCCCACTATAATAGTGGTGTCTGTGATGATTGCGCCGGGCGTTGTGCCTGTAATGGCGATGCGAATGCCAGCGCGGTCCCCGATAATGGCGGTGATGCGAGCGCCAATGATTTCGCTTGTAGTGATGCCGTTTCTTCCAATGTTTCCGTGAATGATGCCCCCGATGATCCCGGACTTGTTCGACATTCGAACTCACGTCTGGCTTTGCGACGTTCAGCGTAGGTGCTGCATTTGCCGCGCCTGCTCCGATCAACATCCCGACACCGAGAACACCGGCGATCAGTCCTTTGACTAGGTTCATTCTGCGTACTCCTTTCAGGCCCGCATCCTGAAACCCGGCGTATGAACTGATGATGAACAGGGAATGCAGGAAAGATCCGGCTTGGTGATCGCACAAGTTTTCCAACCGCAAGCCTCGCCAGACTGGTAGCTTTGCAATTGAACGACTACGTATAAGGATGAAATCGTAACGCGCGAAATTGTAAGGGAGAAACATGCACAGAACTGGGGTCGTTGGAACCATCCTGTTGCTGTTTGCAGCCTTTCCCGCTGCCGCAAACGACGCGCAATTGGTTGCCGATATGGCTTCCGAGTGCTGGAAGTTGCCCGAGAACATGGATTATCAACGAGCGTCTGCAACTTTCGAGGTTACATATAATGCCGAGGGTGAGTTGATGCGTATCGTGACTGTCGAGTATCAACCAGTGCGGCGAGCAGGTCGAGAATTCGCAATCAGCGCGCAGCAGGCGCTGAATGAGTGCGCGAACAGAACTCCGGTTAAGTCCCGGACGATCCGGGTGGTAATGCGATATATGGCTCCTGCTTCAGATGGACCTTTGATCATGAAGAAGCCTCTCCGGTAACCAAGGCCAATCTTTCTGAGCCAGCACCAAGTGCCGCTCGGCGGAATAATTCATACAGACGGTTGCCAAAAACATAATTGCTGAACAAGGGTTGGAACTAAGCGCTCAATGTCGGGAATGGAACATAGCTTGAAACGCATTAAAATTGGCTTGGTCTGGCTCTTTTTTGGCAGGCATTTCGTCGGCACATGCTCTTGAAGTCAGTTCTCCGGCTATTTTGAAGCCGTCGCCGGAGCAAATGCAAGCCGCCAATCTAACGGCAGAGTTTCTCACACGTTTTCATTATCGGCCCATTCCTCTCGATGATGCGCTGTCGGTCCGGATCATGAACCGGTTTATAGACTCGCTGGACCCGGATCGGCTGATCTTCATGCAGGCGGATGTGGACAAATTTTTGACTGGCAGCAAGGAAATCGATGATGCCATCGAACACCGTGACCTGACCATCCCGTTTTCCGTCTTCAACGTCTATCAGATGCGTATTATTGAGCGCATGACCTTTGCACGCAGCCTGCTTAAGCAGGGTTTTGATTTCAGCAAGCAGGAAGATTTTTCCATCGTGCGGGACAAGGAGCCTTGGCCGCGATCGAATGAGGAAAGCAATGATCTGTGGCGCAAGCGCGTCAAGAACGATTGGCTGCGCCTGAAACTGGCCGGCAAAGATGATGCGACTATTCGCAAGACGCTCGATAAACGCTATGACAACTCCATTGAGCGCACGTTTAAATATAACAGCGACGACGCTTTCCAGTCATTCATGGCTGCCTATACAACGTCGGTTGATCCGCATACCGATTATTTCGGTGCCAAAGCTTCAGCTGAATTCGATATTTCAATGAAACTGTCGCTGGTCGGTATTGGCGCGGTGCTTCAGGAAAGAGACGACTACACGACGATCCGTGAACTGGTTGCTGGTGGCCCGGCACAGTCATCGGGCAAGCTTGCCGTGGGTGATCGTATTGTTGGCGTCGGACAGGGTAAGGAAGGTCCTATCAAGGAGGTGATCGGCATGCGCCTCGACGAGGTCGTGCAGATGATCCGTGGTGACAAGGGCTCGGTCGTGCGGCTCGATATTCTGCCTGTTGATGCTGGCCCCGACGGCAAGCATCATGTCATCTCTCTGGTCCGTGACAAGATCAGTCTCGATAAGCAGGCAGCCCAGAAAAAGATCCTTTCGGTGAAGGACGGAAATGCTTCCCGCAAGATCGGGGTAATCACTCTGCCGGCATTCTATGAAGACATTGAAGCGCGGCGCAAGGGTGACAAGAATTACAGGAGCGCCAGCCGCGATGTTGCCAAGCTCATTGCTGAGTTGAAGCAAGACAAGGTTGACGGTGTGCTGGTCGACCTGCGCAACAATGGCGGCGGCTCGCTCAGCGAGGCGATCGACCTGACGGGATTGTTTGTTGGAAAAGGGCCGGTTGTTCAGCAGCGCAATGCAAACGGCGAAGTCAAGGTGGAAAGCGACAGTCTTTCGTCGCCTGCCCGGAAGGGGCCGCTGGGCGTACTCATCAATCGTGGTTCAGCTTCGGCTTCCGAAATTTTTGCTGCGGCTATACAGGATTATGGTCGTGGTGTGGTTATCGGCGAACCAAGTTTCGGCAAGGGAACAGTGCAGACCGTGGTCAATCTCGACGAGGTGGCCAATAATCCTAAACCGGAATATGGCGAGCTTAAATTCACAGTCGCCCAGTTCTTCCGAGTTGACGGTGGAACGACCCAATTGCGCGGTGTAACGCCCGATATCAGTTTGCCGGGCCTTTTCGATCTCAAGCTTGTCGGTGAATCGAGCTTCGACAATGCGTTGCCCCGGTCGCAGGTGAAGGCTGCGAAGTACAAGTCATCAGACAATATAAAGGCGTCGCTGCCCCGGCTGCAAAATTTCCATGATGAGCGCGTGCAGAAATCCCCGGAGTTTCAGGACTTTTTGCAAGACGTTGCAACGCTGAAAGAGCAGCGCGAGAAAAAGTCCATATCCCTCAACGAAACTGAACGTCGCAACGAGATGGCCGCTCAGGAAAAGCGGATCAAGGCACGCGGGAAGGTCAACGACGGTATTGATACCGGGGTGGATGACGGTCTGCAATCGAATGAGCGAAGCTTGAGTGCTGATCTGGCGATTGAGAAAAACCGCAAGAGCGCGACAGATGTCCTGCAGAACGAGGCTGCGGCGATTGTGGGCGATCTGGTTGATCTGCGATAGGGCTTTGGTTCAAGCCAGTGCGGGAGAGAACTCGCAACGGGAGGTGCTGGCGCCGCCCGCTGCGCTGTTGCGAAACTTAGGGATTATCGGATTTCAGAAGATAACCCGCACTAAACCCGTTAGATCGCGTGAACGGTCAGGTTTCACGGTCCGCGCTTATTTGCGCAGTTCGGCTTCGATCTGATCGAGAACCTGATCCTTGCCAATGCCGGTCAGGAAGGGGAGGCCCTTTATGACGGGCTTGGTCACAGAAGCCGAAATAGGCGTAGTGGAAACGATGAAATCCACATTGTCAGCCAGAGAAGCAACTTCAGTCGCTTTTGCCTGCTGAGCGTTGAAGGTAAGCCCACGCTTTTTCATTTCTTCGGTGACGGTTGCATTCACTGCCGTAGATGTCGCTACACCTGTACCGCAAGCGAAGAGAATTGTTTTCATTTTAGCCATGGTTTCCTCCAATTGGTGCTTGTGTGTTCAGGGCGCTAGAACATTTCCTGTTTTTCTTGAATCATTGGAAATGCTCTATTTCTTTGTTTTTCGCATTATCCGACGCAAAACCGCTTCGCACTTTTGCTGGAAATGCTCTAGCCTTTATTGCAAGGCAGTTTGAACGTCCTCAAGCGTGCGTGCGGCATTCAGCCTGTCGAGTGCATCAGCATCCTGAATGGTTGCCATGATCTGCTGCAAGGTTTCAATCTGTTTGTCCTTGTCGTTGATAGCAAGCAGAAACACATATCCAACCGGGACAGCTTCTTCCGGGTCTTCCATATTGGCGAACTGGATGGGCGATTTCAGCGTCGCAAAGGCGATGCCAGCCTTGATCACATGTTCAGGATCGGTGTGAGGGACTGCGACGTTATCATCGCGCTCTAGTGGCAATCCGGTAGGCATGGACAGTTCGCGGCTGACCACGGCATCAGCATAGCTTGGCTTGACGTAGCCAAGTTTCTCCAGCTTGCCCGCCAATATCCGGATAATCTCTTCGTTGGTTTTGCGTCGCTCTGAAGCTCGATCGCTTGTGGGTCGAGAAAATCAATCAGACCAGCAGCCATTCCATTCTCCATTCAAAGAAGGTCGCACGCCGATCTCGACGTGCGACTTGTATTTCATGCAGCGATCATTGCCGCGCTCAGGCTGCAATTTCGTCTGCAGGTTCGTCCTCAGCACCCGCAGCGCGTTCCCATGCCTGCGCATTGCGACGATAGAGCATGAAAAGTGCTGCAATAACGACGGCGATTACCGCGATACCAATAGCACCGAGCCACTGGATGGCCGAGATGATGACGTAAGGCACCCACAGGAATCCATCGACCACCGAAGTAATCTGCAAGGCGTTCTCAGGCAGCTTGAAGCCCGATGAAACAGCAGCGCCGGTGAACAATGGTGCGAGCGCATTGGCGACATAGAAGCCGATGGCCAGTGTGATGGTTCCGACGACGACCATGCGGAACACGTTCCCTTTCAGAAGCGGTGCCGTCATGGCGACGATGAACGGAATGACGGCAAGATCGGCGAACAGGATTACGCGGTTGCCCGGCAGGATGACCGACAGAATGATCGCAATCGGTACCAGAATGAGTGACGACGAAATCGCAGCCGGGTGTCCGATCAGGATTGCCGAGTCGAGACCAACGAGAAGTTCGCGGTCGCCTGTGCGCTTGCGCACAAATTCCTGTGCAGCGTCAGAAACCGGCAGCAGGCCTTCCATCAGGATTTTCACCATGCGCGGCAGAAGCAGCATGACTGCTGCAAGCGTCATGCCGGTGCCGAGAACCTTGGCGAGGATCGTGCCGAAATCGCCAGCATTATAAAATGCGATAGTACCAAGCACGAGGCCGATGATCAGCCCCATCACGACCGGCTCACCGAAAACGCCGAAGCGACGTTCGATGGTTTCGGTGCTGATGTTGATTTTGTTGATGCCGGGAATGCGATCCATGATCCAGTTGAGCACGATGGCAATTGGCAGAATCTGCGCCGAGGCCAGATGCGGCACGGACACACCGGGTACGCCATAGAATTGCTGAACAGCGCGTGCGGACCAGTCTGCAAACAACAGCGACAGTGCTGCAACCAGTGCTGCAATGATGATGCCGTAAGCGAGGTTATCGGTTGCAGCGACAACCAGCGAGCCTACGAAAGCAAAGTGCCAGAAATTCCATACGTCCACATTGAGCGTGCGCGTCCAGCGCATCAGCAGGAGGACGATGTTGACCAGAATACCAACTGGAATAACCCACAAGCCCACGGATGAACCAAAGGCGATGGCTGCAGCCGAAGGCCAACCGACATCAACAATGTCGCGCTTGATGCCTGTGTTGGTGACGATTGCCTGAGCCACTTCACCGATAGAGGTGAACATAAGGCCAAGGACCGGTTGATACCGATGAAAGCGACGCCAATTGTTATGGCTGCACGGAAGGCTTTGCCGACCTTCGCCCCAAGTACCACTGCAATAATGAAAATCACGATAGGCAACAGGACTGTCGCCCCAAGCGTATCGACTGCCGTTTTAAGTCCGCTCAGAAATGCGTCCATTTATCTCTCCTCCCCCCTCGGAGCACGTCCCAAAGTGCACCGAACTAACAGAACATCATTATTAGCTCGCGCGTATCGACGTTTCAAAATGTGAATTGGGCGAAACGGCAGAACATTTGTATTCTATAGCAAACTAAAGTTGAATAACAAGATGGCATTTCGAGAGGTGTAAATGCCGCGAGAAATGAACACTGGTATTGACTTAGAAACAAATGTTCATTAATCGATAATGCATCAGAGGAGACTGCGAGAATTTTGCAGGGACGTTCAGGAGGAAACGATGGCAACCAGTGTGGCGTTGACAGGTTTGGCGCGTGACATGCAGGCGCGGGCGGATAGTGGGCGCCCAATTCGCATCGGACTGATTGGCTCCGGCGAAATGGGCACCGATATCGTCACGCGCGTTGCACACATGCCGGGCATCGAGGTTGGCGCTATTTCTGAACTGCGCGTTCCCAATGCACTCAAGGCCGTGGATATTGCTTTTCAGGAAGAAGGCCATGGCCGCGAGGTCTCGACAGCTTCCGACCTGACTGCTGCTATGGAAGCGCACAAGGTTGCTGTAACCGACAATGCCAATCTGATCCTCGAAAATGATCTTATCGATGTCGTGATCGATGCAACCGGTGTTCCAGCTGTGGGGGCCGAAATCGGCCTGCGCGCTATGGAGCATGGCAAGCATCTTGTCATGATGAATGTCGAAGCGGACGTCACCATTGGTGCTTATCTGAAAGCCGAAGCCGAGCGCCTTGGCGTGACCTATTCGCTGGGCGCAGGCGACGAGCCGTCATCCTGCATGGAGCTGATCGAGTTTGTGACCGCGATGGGCCACCCGATTGTGGCTGCGGGCAAGGGCAAGAAACAATCCACTCAATATCGATGCGGTTCCTGACCAATATATGGAAGAAGCCACGCGCCGTAATATGAACGTGCGTATGCTGGTGGAATTCGTCGACGGTTCAAAGACCATGGTTGAAATGGCTGCTATTGCCAATGCAACAGGTCTTGTCCCCGATAAAGCCGGTATGCACGGTCCTGCTGCAACGCTCGACCAGCTCAACAAGACACTGATCCCCTGAAAAGGACGGCGGTGTGCTGTCGAAGGTCGGTGTGGTTGATTACTCTATCGGGAAGGGCGTTGCGCCGGGCGTGTTTGTCGTGGCCGACATGTCGCATCCGCGTATTTCCGAGCGCATGGAAGATCTGAAGATGGGCAAGGGTCCATATTTCACGTTCCATCGTCCGTATCACCTGACTTCCCTTGAAGTGCCGCTCACCTGCGCCCGCGTTGTGCTCTATGGCAAGCCGGACATGGTTCCGCTTTCAAAGCCGGTCGCCGAAGTGGCAGCCGTTGCAAAGAAGGACATGCAGCCGGGCGAAAAGCTCGATGCCATCGGTGAATATTGCTACCGCGCGTGGATCATGACTTCGGGCGAAGCGCGCAATGCGCACGCGATCCCTTGCGGGCTTCTGCAGGGCGGCAGCGTGACCAAGCCGATCAAGAAGGGCGAGCTCATCACTTACGATAATGCGGCTGTGGCACCCGGTTCCAAGATTGCCGAACTGCGCGCGCGTCAAGACAAGCTCGTTTACGGAGCGTGAGGACAAAACATCATGGTTCAAGCCAAAAAGTCGAACCGCAGGATACGGGCGACCGTCACAATTTGCCTTATGCTTTCCGCACTTATTCGCCGGAACAGCTGAAAGAAGCACTGCGTAAAATGTATCTCATCCGCCGCTTTGAAGAGGGCGCGGAAGAAAGCTACACGCGTGGCCTTATTCACGGAACAATGCATCTGTCCATCGGGCAGGAAGCAAGCGCGATGGGCTCGTGCCTGCCACTTAACGATGACGACATGATCACCTCGACCCATCGTGGTCATGGCCACTGCATCGCCAAGGGTGCAGACGTGAAGCGCATGTTTGCTGAGTTTTTCGGCAAGGAAACCGGCTATTGCAAAGGCCGTGGCGGCTCGATGCACATCGCAGATGTTTCCAAGGGAAATCTCGGTGCGAACGGTATTGTCGGCGGGGGTATCCCGATTGCGGTAGGTGCAGCTCTTTCCGCCAAGAAGCAGAAAAACGGCAAGGTGGTCGTGTCGTTCTTTGGCGATGGTGCGAACAATGAGGGTGCTTTTCACGAAGCACTCAATATGGCCGCGGTCTGGAAGCTTCCGGTTGTTTTCATCTGCGAAAACAATGGCTACGGCATGTCCACCTCCACTAAGCGCTCGACGGCAGTTGCCAATGTTGCTGACCGCGCCTCGGCCTATAACATGCCGGGCGTGATCGTGGACGGCAACAATCTGTCGGAAGTGGCGGAAGCTGTGAATGAAGCCACTGAACGCGCGCGGCGCGGTGATGGGCCGACGCTCATTGAAAACAAGACCTACCGCATTCGTGGTCATTCCAAGAGCGATCGCAACCGCTATCGCACCAAGGAAGAAATCGAGCACTGGCAGAACGATCGCGATCCAATCGCGCATTTCGAGGCCGATTTGAAAGCCTATGGCTTCATCAACGATGCCGAGATCGAGGCGATCCGTGCCGAGGTGGAGAAGGAGATCGCTAAGGCGATTGAGTTCGCCAAGAACAGCCCTGCACCCGATCTGACCAACCTAACCCGCGACGTTTACACGGACGATATTTGAACATGGACACGACAATCCGTGAGTTGAGCTACTCGCAAGCTATTCAGGAAGCCATGGCAATTGCCATGGAACGCGACGACCGCGTGTTTCTTATGGGTGAAGACATTGGCGTCTATGGTGGCGCATTTCAGGTGACGGGTGATCTGGTGCATCGCTTTGGCGAGGACCGGGTCATGGACACCCCGATTTCAGAACTGGGCGGCGCAGGTGTTGCTGTCGGCGCAGCACTGACCGGTATGCGTCCGATTTTTGAATTCCAGTTCTCCGACTTTGCAGCACTTGCTATGGAGCAGATCGTCAACCGGGCGGCAAAAATCCGCTACATGCTGGGCGGGGCGGTTTCTGTGCCACTGGTCATGCGCTTTCCCGCAGGTTCGGGAACGGGTGCCGCAGCACAGCACAGTCAGAGCCTTGAAGCGTGGCTTGGTCATGTTCCCGGTCTCAAAGTTTTGCAGCCGTCGACACCTTATGACGCCAAAGGCATGTTGCTTGCAGCCGTCGAAGATCCTGATCCCGTCATGATTTTCGAGCACAAGCTGCTTTATAAGACCAAGGACCAGTCCCTGAAGGCTTCTACACCGTGCCAATCGGCAAGGCGGAAGTGGTTCGCGAGGGGCGCGATCTCACAATTGTTGCAACCGCAATCATGGTGCACAAAGCACTTGATGCGGCTGCCAAACTTGCCAAAGAAGGCATTGATGTTGAAGTGATCGATCTGCGCACCGTGCGCCCGATTGATCGCGAAACCATCATTAAAAGCGTCAAGAAGACGTCCAAGCTCCTCTGCGTTTATGAAGCTGTAAAGACGCTTGGCATCGGTGCTGAAATCTCTGCCATTGTGGCGGAAAGTGATGCCTTCGACTATCTCGATGCGCCAATCGTGCGTCTTGGCGGGGCAGAAACTCCAATTCCTTACAATCCTGATCTTGAACGCGCAACGGTTCCGCAGGTGCCTGATATCCTGAAAAGTGCGCGTGATCTGGCCAAGGGAGTACGCTGACCATGGCTGCGGAAGTCATTCTCCCCAAGGTCGATATGGATATGGAGACGGGGCAGATTTCGCGCTGGTACGCCAAGGATGGCGATACCGTCACGAAGGGCCAGCTTCTCTTTGAAATTGAGACTGACAAGGCGGCGATGGAAGTCGATGCTCCGGCATCAGGCATCATTGCGGATATCAGTGCCGCAGAAGGCGCCGTTGTCCCGGTTGGTCAGACTGTCGCCCGGATCTACGACGAAGGCGAAGAGCGTAATGCTAAGTCAACTTCGGTCGTTGAAGAGCCAGTTGCCGCTGTAACCGTAGAAACCGTCATTGAGCCGGTAACTTCAAAACAGGCTGAACCAAAATCCTCCCAAGGCTTTGAGCCGAGCTCAGCCAATGATGTGCGGGCAACACCACTCGCTCGTCGGCTTGCACGTGAAGCGGGTGTTGATCTTGCAAGTATCTTGGGTTCTGGACCCAAAGGTCGTGTCCAGAAAAAGGACGTTGAAAGCAATATCACCGTCACAAAACCGTTGGCTGTGCAGACTAAATCGTCTGTACGCACAAACACAGATGTTGCTGTCATTAGTCAGCTTAACGCAGTCTGGTTGCGTGAGGGCGAGGCCGATCGGTTGCCGATTGTGCTGATCCACGGCTTTGCTGCGGACCTCAACTCATGGCGTGGCTTGTTTGCCGGGGCATCGCTTGGCCACCCGATACTGGCACTTGATCTTCCGGGACACGGCAATTCACCACGTGTCGTTCCTGAAAGCATTGATGACATTGCTGCTGCAGTCGAAGCGACGCTTGCTGCTTTAGGTGTGACGTCGTGCCTGTTGATCGGCCACTCGCTTGGCGGGGCCGTCGCCACAGTCACCGCTGCGCGTGGCGTTGTCGATGTGCGTTCCCTGTTGCTTATTTCTTCGGGTGGTTTGGGACCGCAGGTCAATGGTGCGTTCATAAAAGGTCTTATCGGCGCGAAAAGCGAAGCCAGCATCGTTCCCCGGTTGAAACTGCTCGTTGTCGATGAGAGCCATCTGACGAAGCCGTTCATCAATGCAACAGTTGCACAAGCCGCTGATGCAGAACTGCGCGATACGCAGGAAGCGATTGGTCATCGGTTTTTGCGGATGGCACACAGACTTTTGAGGTTCGCTCAAGCATTGCCTCGCTTGCAATGCCGGTGCGGCTCATCTTCGGTGCCGAAGATCGGGTTATTCCGTTGCCCGGGCTCATGGTTTGCCGGGGAAAGTTGGCGTCCACATTTTCGCAGGTTGTGGACATATGCCACAAATCGAAGAGCGGGCTGCGGTGCTGCTGCAAATCCTTAAAGAGTGTGCAACGGCTGCTGCCAATTGATGTTCAACTGGTGTGATTAAAAAGAAAGCACATCGTTTTGCGGCGATGTGCTTTTTGTTGTTACTCGGACTGCGCCCTGTCCTTGAGCATCTGTGTCGCACTTTCTTCATCGGTGATGAGAACGGTGGGCTTCAGAAGTTCGATTGCGCCAAGCAGAGCGGCAATTTTCTCTTTGCCGCCTGATGTAAGAATACGCTGCGGCGTCTTCTGAAGACTTTCTATTTTGGCCGACATAACGCGATCGTGCACAGGATCATCAACGATCTTCCCGTTCTTGTCATAGAAGTGGAAAAGTACGTCGCCGACAGCGCCATTCGCGATGAGCGATAGCTTCTGTTCCTCGTCAATCAGGCCGACACGATAAGACGTGCTGCTGGCGGTTTGAATGTCGCCGACGCTGAGCAGAACCATGTCCAATTCTTCGGCCATATCCAGCACAGTATTCAATCCGCAACGTTCGATAAGAGCGAACCGTGTCTCTTTGCTATCAACCAGAGCAGGGGCGGGGATAAGATAGCCTTCACCCTGAAAAATCTGCGCAAACTGCCGGGCAAATTCCGGCGGATTGGAACGGCGTGGCTGCACGATGCCGCCGAGGAGCGAGATCACTTTCAAATCGTTGAGCGGGCGGGCACCGATGTGCTGCAGAGTGCTGGAAAGGGTGCGCCCCCAGCCGACGCCAATCGTCATGCCGTGCTGCACCTTTTCCGACAGATAAGCGCCGGTGGCAGCACTGATCGGTGGAATAGGATCAATGTCAGATGAAGAGAGCGGCGCGACAATCGCGCGTTCCAGACCAAAGGTCTTTTCAAGCTCCACTTCCAATGCGGTCAAGCTTGCCAGCTTGCCTTCGATGGTAATTTTTACTTCATTGCGAGCACGGGCATCAGCAAGAAGGCGCACGATTGTGACACGGCCGACACCGAGCGCTTCTGCGATGTCGTTCTGAGTCATTTGTTCGACGTAATACATCCACGCGGCACGCGTTCTCAACCGGCTCGTGCGGTTTTCGGCGGCAACGCCTTCCGATCCAATGATGAGGTCAGCTGTCTCTGGATTTTTTGCGTCTTCTTGCCAGCTTTTTTCAAAAATAATCCCTCAAATTATTGGCGCAATACTGCTTTATAGAAGTGATGCTCTTAAAGCGAACCTATTGCTTTTCCACGTGAAGGCAAACAATAATTCACATGCTCTGTCCAAAGGTTGTTCCGGTGGCGCTTCGGTTAAGGAAAATGAACATGTTACGCATTCTTTCGGAAGAAATTGCAGTCAATCTGAAAGACCGGCTGCGTGAGGTTCGATATATGATTCGCCGCAATCGTCATGAAAGTTTGCAGGGCGAACAAGCCGCTTCCCGGCCGGGTGAAATCGTGTCGCCGGAACTGTTGCTTGGACACGCTGCGAGCATGATGGACAAGGCGCTGACCACAGCTGAAACAATCTCCATTTCGTTGATTTCATCGAACCCGAATGTTCATAACAGTGCGCCGCATGTGAGAAGCCTGTCGGTTTATTTCGGCGCAGGAGCTGAAGGTGGGCGCGCGTTCCGCAAGGATATGTACTATCTCACGAAGGAAGTGCTCCGCCGCCATCAGTTGCAGAATGTGCTGATTCAGGAAGCTGTGTTTGTCACGGTGCATGCAAACGTGATGCGCGAACATGGAGCTCTCTTGAAGAGCGCGGTTGCCGCCGAGGCGGGCGACAAAAAGTAGCCGAAACGGCCAAGGCCATCACGGCCATGTTTTTCGAGCTTCTCGCGGAAAAGCCGGTTCGTTTTATTTCATTGGATGGCCATTGCGATCCGCAGGCTTTACGTAAATTCGAAACAATGTGTTTCGCTGCTGTTGGCCCGGCATGCGGACTGGCCACAGCGAAAAAGCTGGCGACACGGAAGGAATTGACCCGCTTGAGAGCGCCATTCTGGCTTTGGACGCAAGACATGAGCGTCTGATGCAGGCTGCTGAAGATCGAGATCATCCACAGCTCGAAAATCTGTTCCAGACCTTGATTGCACACCTGCCATAAAACAAAGCCCGGATACGATGATCCGGGCTTTGTTTTTATAGATGCGTCGCAGATGAAGTTTAGTTTCCAAACATATCTGCGATCAGCTTTTTGCGCGGGGAATTGAAGCCGGACTCATGCTGAGCTCGGTCAGTCCCATGCGCAGGAATTCGCCGATGAGTTCCGGCTTTCCTGCAGCTTCGCCGCACATGCCCACCATGATGCCTGCTTCGGTACCCGCCTTTGCGGTCATCTCAATTGCCGCCATGACAGCCGGGTGGCTTACGTCGTTGAGCTTCGCAACGGTTGGATTGAGCCGATCCGCAGCCATCACATATTGCGTGAGATCATTGGTGCCGATGGAGAAGAAAGCCGATTCTTTTGCGAGTTCTCTGGCGGCAAAAACAGCCGCCGGTGTCTCAATCATAACGCCAAGGTCAAACTGGGCGAAGGCTTTACCTTCGTTTGTAAGTTCGCTGATGCATTCTGCGATCAGTCGTTTGGTTGCGCGAATTTCTTCGACATCCGAGACCATCGGCAGCATCACCTTGAGGTTGCCATTGACTGCTGCGCGCAGCAATGCGCGCAACTGCGGCTTGAATACATCCAAACGATCCAGACACATGCGAATGCCGCGCCAGCCAAGGAAAGGGTTTTTCTTCCTCGGGAAACTCGATGCCTGCAATGGGCTTATCGCCACCGATATCGAGGGTCCGGACAATAACCGAATGTGGTGCGAATGCTTTGAGAAGTGCCGAATAGGTTTCGGCCTGCATATCTTCGGACGGCAGATGAATATGCTTCATAAAGAGGAGCTCAGTACGGAAAAGACCAACACCCATCGCACCGGCGTCGAGCGCGACGTCGATCTCCTCAAGCGCGCCCATATTGGCTGCGACTTCGATAATGGTTCCATCTGCGCGACGCGGTGTGATCGAGCGATAAGCATCCAGAGCTTGCTTTTCCTGCATTGCTTTGGAAATACGCGCTTCGATTTCGTTGCGGATAGCCAAGTCTGGATCGGCATGAACGATGCCGAACGTTCCGTCCACTGCTACGGTCTTTGCATTCTCGAGCTCATGGATTGCACTTCCGAGGCCAAGAACAGCCGGAATGCCATGCGTGCGCGCAATGATCGCAACATGCGATGTGGCGCCGCCATGTCCGCAGACAACACCTTTGATTTTCTTGAGCGGAGCTCTTGCTAAATCCCGGCGCCGATGTCTTCAGCGATGAGTACGGATCCTGCTGGCAAGCCTTCCAGATTGATATCTTCCTTGCCGAGAAGTGCAAGACAGATCTGGCGACTGACGGCATGCACATCATCTGCACGTGCATTAAGATAGTGATCGTCGAGTGCCGCAAACTGCCCGGCAACCGTGGAAGCTGCAGCAAGCATCGCCGAAATGGCATCTAAACCATCTCGAATGAGCCCAAGCGCTTCGTCGGTCAGGCTATCATCCGCAGCAATATCCTTTAATGCCGCAATGATGCCTCTGTCAGCGTCAGCGAGGTTGTCGCTGGAGAGCGAAGCATCCATGCGTTGCTGTACCGTCGCGATAGCCGACTTAAAATGGGCAATCTCGGTGTCTATTTCAGATGCTGCAAGCTTCCGGCCCAACGGCTTGATTTCTTCAGGAAAAACGGAAACGCAGTGCCCAATGAGATGCCTTCGCTCGCACCAATGCCTTTTATCTGACCCGTGGGCAGCTTTATCGTAATCGCAGGCTGAGTAGCGGCTGGCGGCGCTGTTTCTGCTTGAGGGGTAGCAGCGGGTGCAGCGGCCTCTTCAAGACCAGCCTGCGGGTTTTCCAGATAGCCAATCAAAGCTTCGATGGCTTCAATGGCATCGGCACCATCGGCACGAACGGTCACTTCATCAAGCTCTTTCACACCAAGCAGCATCAGCTTGACGGAGCTTTTGGCGCTTACGCTTTTTCCGGCCTTGGCGATTTCGATGTCGCTTTCAAAACCCTTGGCCAGTGTAACGAAGCGGGTTGCGGGGCGCGCATGCAGCCCTTCATGCACCCGGACGATAGTCGAGCGTTCCATTTATATAAGCCTCAAAGCGACATCTGAAACATTCCAACATCCTGAATGTCGAAACTTGTTCCAATTATCTGTTTTAACACGTAATTCCAAATCCAATGATGGCCAGATTCAGCCGCCGATGGTGATAATCTGCCCTTCTTTGAGAGCAGCGACAAGCTCTTCGCCGACGATTTCAGTAGCGCAAATTTCGCACGGACGATCTGTCGATTGTGCGCCCGTAAACGAAATAACGACGTGGCCGATTTCGCGTACTTTTGCCGGGCGCTATCACCGACAGCAGTGATTTCTGCGTTGAGTGAGCCGATGGTGATGCGGGCTCCGACAGCAGGTGCGGACACTTCAGGTCCTTCTTCCACGATATGCATTACGGAAACTTCAGCGAGTTCGGGTGGCGATCCATCCGCAAAAAGAATGAGAACGCCGCCTTCAGCGAGATCCGCAACTTCCGGGCCGATCGCGGTGATCCGCGTTTTCAGATGTATCGACATAGAGGCGGTCCTTTCTTGGTATGATCTTCGATGCCCGGAAATAGTGATCAGGGGACATCGACATTGCAGATGTTTGGGAGATTGCCTGCCGCCGCTTTTGCTGCGACAGGCTGAACGTCTTAAAGCACTGCGAGGCTGACAACCCATGCGATCAGGACCGAAAGTGGCCCCATGATCTGACGGCTGATCAGAACTGCCGGAACACCAATTTCGATTGTCTTGGGTTTCGCTTCCCCGAGCGCCAGACCAACCGGTACGAAGTCACAACCGACCTGCGTGTTGTAGGCAAAGAGCGCAGGCAGGGCCATGGCCGGAGCGATGGTGCCGTTGGCGATCTGCGGTCCTATGATCGCCACGCCGACGACCTGCGCGATAACGGCGCCGGGTCCAAGGATTGGCGAAAGGAACGGCAAGCCGCAGATGGCGGAAAGCACGAGCAAGCCGACAATATTATTGGCTAGGGGTCCAAGCGGCTGAGCAAGAATATCGCCAATGCCTGTATAGAGGATCAGACCGATCAGCATGGTCACGAATGCCATGAATGGCAAAACGTTACGGATAACCTGATCGATTGTGCGGCGACCCGCCCGGAAGAAGATACCAACCACACGGCCCATGACACGACCGATACTGCTGATCAGTCCGACCAAGCCGCCTTCGCTCGGCTGTTCTATCGGTGCAGGCTCTTCTTCTTCAGCTGCGGCAGCTGCAGGGGTTGCGGCGGCTGAGCCATCAGCGGATACAATGTCTTCCGGCTTCACACCTGACACGTAAATGTCCTCTGTGATGAACTGTGCCAGTGGCCCGGATTGTCCAACCGGTGTGATGTTTACCGTTGGAATGCGCTTGCGCGGATAGACGCCGCAACGGGCAGTGCCGCCGCAATCGACAACCACGACTGCCATTTCGCTTTCGATTGGCGGTGAGCGGAAGCCGTCAACGGCCTCTGCTCCGGTCAGTTCGGCAATCCGGCGTGCAAGCGGATGAATGCCGCCGCCAGTGACCGAAACCACCTTATTGCGTTGCTCTGTCGGCTGAATGACAAGCGGACCGCCCCAGCCATTTGAGCCGCGGGAAATTTTAACTGCCTTATAGGTCTTTACCATGTCGTCCTCCCCAATTCCCGCTTAAAGCTCTATGCCCTGACGCCGCGCCATGATGGCGGTGATGCGTTCTGTGAGCATGCCTTTAAGGAGGATCACGACGAGACCAACGATGGCGTACCAGATGGCGACGTTGATGTGATAACCCGTTGGAACTGCGCCCTTCTTCTCAAGTTCGAGAAGTGCAACGAGCACGCCGCCCCAGACAAAGTATTCGCCCGGATTGATGTGCGGGAAGAGACCCAGTGGCGGATGAACATAGGAAACAGCCGCGTCATAGAAGGCGGGCTTGTATTTTTCGTCCAGAAACGACCCGAATGTGTAGGCCATCGGGTTGGTCAGGAAGAACACCGAAAGAACCGGCAGAACCGTATAGCGGGTAAGTGCGATACGTCCGGCGCTGCGGGCAATGCCGTGGACGCGCTTTTCACCGACCAGTTCGGTTACGGCATAGAAGGCGGTCATCAGCACGACGAGCGTCGGGATAATACCCGTTACAAACCCGGCAAAAACTTCGCCACCCTTCTGGAAGACGCCAATGAAATGCTTGCCGATCGAAGCAAGCCAGCCCAGCTGTTCTTCCTGCTGGACGTTCTGAAGGCGTTCCTTGAACTGATCAACGGTAATTCCGCCGCTGCCGGCATCGGCTGGCGCGGTGGTTGTTGCTTGTGCAAGCTGCAGAAGATCATTTCCCGCGTGCTCTGCGGCATGTTTGCCATGCAGGGCCGCATCGGAAATCATGCTGCCGGCCATATGTATAGATTGCATTGTTACGTCAGCATGTTGTGCCAACATCGTCACTATCGACATTGCTCCTCCTCGATTGCTTGTTTCAGGCAAGCAACTCCTATGCTCCCACTGCCTTCAGACCTTCGAGTTCGATCCCATCGGATTGATCTCTTATGCGACCGATCTGCTCTATCGCCTGCTTGGCAGCAGCCACCACTTCAGGCGTTCCTTCTCCAATTGCGGGATTGTCCTGCAACTCGCTGAGGCGCATTCCCTCAAAGCCTTCGCGGCGGCTGAATGTTGCAAAAACTGTTCGTCCGCTCATTTGCAGGAAGCGTCGCACCACCAAATTGCGGTCTACGACGAGCAAAACAATAACGCCTCTGCCGAAGCGGCCTCGCACATGACCCGCGCCGACAAAGCCGTCAGAATATTTCGAGGTGATGCCTTTCATCACATCGGAATAGTGACGCATCTGAAACCAGACGCCCAGAGACTGAAAGCCCCAAAGCAAGGCGAGCGCCAGCAAAGCCCATTGCCAGATAGCCATTTTGTTCTCCTCCCACGAAGGACGAATAGGATATTTTCCGAGTTCGCCCTTCAGTAAATAGAGAACATTTGTCTTCTTGAATGTCAATATGTATAATTTTGTCAGCAAATGAAGACGAATGACGACTGACATTGCAATCGGTTTCGCATAATGTCGTTTGTAAACGGGAGGCCGCTCGCAACATGGATTTGCTACTCAGAGAACAAATGGCATCGATGCCAGATTTGCGTCATCGACTGCGCCAGCTGCGTTGGTTCAGGGCGACGTTCCGTAAACATGCGAGCTTACTGCATGAGCTTTATGGCGTCGAATATGAGATTGATGAAAAGAAGCTCACAGAAGCCTTCCTGAACTGGGTGGAGCTCGTTGATCAGAACAAGCGTTTCGCCAAGGTGGATCGTAAGGATTTCATCACCTTTGCTGCGGGCCTTGTGTTGCGAGAGCTGATCCGCTTGTCACCTGCGAAGGTCGTTTCGCCGCCAAAGCACGCTGCAGACGATGCCGCGCGTCTTTACGAAATCGTCAGCTTCTGGCCAGAAGGTTTTCTCTACACAAACTACTGTATCTGCGCGATTGCTGCTGTGCAGGAGCAGGAATTCGGTACTGTTCCGGATATCGATCAGTGTGCTGATGAGCTGCGGACATGGTGGTCTTACAAGGAAAACGTCTCGGAAATGCCGGGTTATGCGATAGCATTTCTTGATAAGTTTCTTGGTAGCGAGCCGAACTGGGTCATGCCGGATCTGGCGTCGGCGCGTGCAGCGGTGAAGCGTGCTTTGGGGGCTGATAATCCGGTCACGAAAATCCAAAATAATTAGTGGTCGCTTTGTTCCAGTGCGGAAAGTGCTTATTCCACTCGGAATATCAGCGTTTAACCAGCACCGGAGCCGGGCATTTCAAAGGCTCATATTCCACCATACCAGTCATAGCCATAGTCCTCCCAGTAACCACCTTTCCCACCCTGAATGGCCGTAAAGCTTGAGACAAGCTCAATCGACTTGATGTATTTGCTCATCTTGTATCCGAGTTGTCTCTCTACGCGCAGACGAAGCGGAGCTCCGTTTTCTACCGGCAGGACACGATCATTGAGACCATATGCCAAAATAGTCTGCGGATGACGGGCGTCGATGAGATCTATGCTGCCGTAAAATGACGCCGCTCCTTTCGCGCCGTCTACCCTATCGAAGCAGTGGAAGACGACAAAGCGCGCGGATGACGTGGGGCGTGTCACATCGAGAATCTGGCTCAAGGGGACGCCTGTCCATTTGGCGATTGTACTCCAGCCTTCCACGCAGTCGTGGCGGGTGATCTGGGTGCGCCCCGGCATGCTGCGCAGTTGCTCCAGCGAAAAACTTGTCGGTTTTTCCACGAGACCTGTTACCTGCAAAACATAGTCTGAGAAATCGGCTGCGCGAAGTGCTTCATATTCTTCCGTCGCAGGATTGGTTTCACCATTCGGTTTTTGACCCTGACGCAGCTCGCTTTCCCCATACTCCTTTGCAAGTGCATTATGTCCCTGCAGTTGCCGTTGAATGAGGTAGGTCAGATCGTTCGCCTTTTCGAGGACTTGCCGCGTAGCGCTTTCGTTGTTGCCGACAAAATCGAAAGCATCACAACCGCTCAACATAATGGAAGAGGCTGCGGCTCCGGAAAAAGTTAGGAACTGTCGTCTGGAAAGATTCAGCTTGCTCATGGGTGCCTATCCTCGTCTTTTTTCGGAAGATCGGCGCGATACCAACCAGAGATCATCGATCGCATTTCGTTGAACGGACCTGCCGCAAGCACCATCACGATATGAATGACGACGAATGCGCAAAGCAGGAAAACGGCTACAAAATGAAGAGTGCGGGCTGTCTGGCGTCCGCCGAGCCATTCCGTCAGCGGCAGTACGGCATCCATGCCGGGAGACATGGCCAGCCCCGTAATTATAACCATCGGGAAAAGGCCGAAAAATATCATGCAATAGGTCAGTTTCTGCATAGGATTGTATGTTTTCCCATGCTGGAAACGAAATTTCAGATGGTTGAGAAAATCGCCGGGCAGGCTCTTTATTTCCAATGCAGATGGCAGTAGCTCGTTCTTCAGATGCCCGTTCAGAACACTCCCGACCAACCATAGCATGAGCGTGCCCACCAGAACCCGGGCGAAGAAGAAGTGAACCACACGTCCGGTTGCCAGATCGCGATAGGATGGAATGGTCAACGCTGGGGAAATGCCTGATAGTCGGGAGCGCTTGTGGCTCCCGATACGCCGAGAAAACCGGTTGTCTGGAAGCTTTTACCCAAGATATCGACACGACCTTCAGGGCCGCTTTCGCCCTCGACGGCATAAATTGCCAGAATGGCATTATCATAGTCGAAACCGGATTCGTTGCCGAGATAGAGTGTGGGGTGCGCATTGAATATCTGCAGCCCGGACAGCAGCAGAAAGAAGAGGCTTGCAGCCCAAATCCAGTGTGTGAGACGCGTCAGCAGACGCTGGCGATAGACGAGCTGTTTCATGATGTTGCGCTCCGGTAATTTGCCCGCCAATCGTGAGGGAAGACTGGCGGGCCAGAACAATTACTGTGGCTTCTTCATGGAGTCGGACTGCATTGCGTCCTGTTTCATGGCATCGCTCTTCATCGCTTTGTCGTCATGTTTCTTCATTTTCTTTTTTGTATCGCTATGCATGGCGTCACCTTTCATGGCGTCATGCTTGCCCATGGAATCCTTCTTCATAGTGTCAGACTTCATGGTGTCGGTTTTCATCGCGTCTTGCGCGAAAAGAAACCGGCGTGAAAGATATAGCGGCAAGCAGGGCGAGCGCCGGAAGGACGATGATGTTCTGTTTGATGGTCATGACGATACTCCTGTTCATCTGGGCGCCAGCGGCGCGTAACGAGAGGAGTTTCGACAGGCAGAGGCAAATGGTTACACCGATCACGGCGATGTGATCACCTCATTGGAAGATGTAACCTTTTCCGCTTCTTTCACGAATATGCCGGTGATTGGGAGTTGTAACCTGACCTATTCGAACGAAGAGAGGTTGAAAAAACTGATGATATTGGCGCTCGACGGAGACAAGGCAGCCTATCGGACCTTGCTTGAGGATCTGTCGCGCCGACTAAAACCTTATTTTCTACGGCGTCTTTTCGGCGATAAATCGCAAGCGGAGGACCTTATTCAGGAGACTTTGCTGGCGATCCATACCCGACGCATAACCTATGATCGGGGCATGCCGTTTCTACCCCGGGTGAATGGAATTGCACATCACAAGCTTGTCGATCATCTACGCCGTCACGGGCGTGAGACTGCTACACCTCTGGAAGAGGATGTTCCTGTGACCGATGATGCTGAAGCCGCCGATGCGCGCATGGATGTGGACCGGATGTTGAGCGGTGTTTCCGAGCGCACGGCAGGTTTGATCCGCAAAGTAAAAATCGAGGGACAATCCATAGATGAAGCCGCACGTGACACCGGCTTGAGCCAGAGTGCGGTCAAAGTCGCCATCCACCGCGGTCTTGCAGCAATAGCGCAAAAGATTTGGAGGCAAAGGGCATGACCGATGATCTGATCGACAAGCTGACAGCAGATGTCAAACCGGTTGGCCCTCACGCAATGCGCCAGCTTTTCTTGCGCTATGCGACGGGAGGCATGGTAGGCGGGCTTGCGATTATGCTGGTTTTCCTTGGCGTGCGTCACGATTTGTTGTTGGCGATGACGACGGCAGCCTATTGGATGAAATTCGGCTATGCAGTCCTGCTTTTATTGATACTGGTCCCCGCATTATTCACCTTGTCGCGGCCCGTTCGCACGAGATTGCACTGGTTGCCGCTTGCTGTACTTCTGGCTTGTCTTGCAGGCGCGGCATCAATCCAGCTGCTAAACGCGGAGCCCGGACAAGCAGAAGTGTTGATATGGGGGCGGACGGCGTTGGTCTGTCCGTGGTTGATTGTTTTCATAGCACTTCCCATGCTCGGATTTTCTGCTTGCCGCCATGCGGCGGCTTGCTCCGGCAGATTCTGTTCTAACGGGCCTTGTTGCCGGTATCGTTGCTGGCGCCGTAGGAGTTCTCATCTATTCACTACACTGTCCGGAATCCGGAATGCCGTTTATTGCAATCTGGTATACGCTCGGCATCGCAATCTTGGGCTTGCTCGGCATGATCGGCGGGCACGTTTTACTCAAATGGTAAGATGTCAAAGCGCACAGCTTCCATCCCGGTTTGAACAAGTAACAGACCTCTCACTGGCAAGTTAACTGCTGGCCCGTGCACAAGCGGGCCTTGATCTTAGTCGAAAAGCAGCCCTCCCGCCCGCGTGATTCCATATGTCGCGCATCAGCATAATGGTGGCAGAACCTCGTCGTCTTCAAAACAAACATGGAGAATTAAACTCACTGGGCAATAACGGCCAAAAACATTTTGGATTCTCACCAGAATGCGTTAGCGTCTTAGCAGTTCCGTGGGAGGACCTTTTGAAATGCAGTGGGGAAGTAATCTGCAAAAACTTCCCGCTTGGTCGTGGTGTCTGCACCATGGCAAAATCTATTGGAGTGAGGAGGAAATATGCAAATCTTTAATCGGAAAACGACGGTTTCTCTGGCTACCGCATTGGGGCTTGTGTTCGGTGCAGCGCAAGCGAAAGCCGAGGAGTTTGTAAACATTCTGACCGGTGGCACCAGTGGTGTCTACTACCCGCTCGGCGTCGCCATGGAAAAAATTTATTCCAGCATTCCTGATGTGCGTCCTTCGGTTCAGGCGACGAAGGCATCCATTGAGAATATCAATCTCATCAACAGCGGCCGCGGCGAAGTGGCGTTCACGCTGGGCGATTCCTGCGTGATGCCTATGAAGGCAATGAAGCAGCCGGTTTTAAGAAGAAGCTCACCAATCTGAGCACGCTTGCGGCAATCTATCCGAATTATGTCCAGATCGTCGCCTCCAAAGAATCCGGTATCAAGACATTAGCCGACCTTAAAGGAAAACGGCTGTCGGTTGGCGCGCCGAAATCCGGAACGGAACTGAATGCGCGCACCATTCTGGAGGCTGCCGGACTTTCCTATGATGATCTCGGCAAGATCGAATATCTCCCTTTCGCAGAATCCGTCGAGCTGATGAAAAACCGCCAATTGGATGCAACTTTGCAATCTTCTGGACTTGGCGTCGCCTCGCTGCGCGATCTTGCCAACTCCGTGGACATCAACGTTGTTGAAGTTCCGGCAGACGTCATCGAGAAAATCGGTGCGCCTTATCAAGTCAACACGATCCCGGCGAATACCTACAGTGGACAGGACAAGGACGTCGTGACGGCTTCCGTGATCAACTATCTGATCGTTCGCCCAGATATGGATGAAGAACTGGTTTACCAGATGACCAAGGGGTTCTTCGAGAATCTCGACCAGCTGGCCGCCGCCCATTCTTCCGCAAAGGCAATCAAGCTCGACAAGAGCACCATCGTGTCTCCTGTTCCGGTTCATCCCGGTGCTCTGCGTTACTACAAGGAAAAAGGCATCGAATAGGCCGACAGCAATCCTGCGCGGCGGCTGGCACCCGGATGAAATATCCGGGTACAGCCCTTTTTCTGACAATCGGCGCCCGATCCTTGCTAATCGGATCGTTCCCGTAGCTTTTCATTTTAAATGCATAATCTGATGAAGGGTCGTTCATGACGCAGAGCGAGAACAGCGCCGTAGAATCGGCTGAGCATATTCCCGCACGGGGCACGGGCACAGGTGCAAGGATCCTGTTTGCCATCGCCGTGGCTTTTTCGGTTTTCCAGCTTTGGACTTCTGCTTATTCACCACTGCCAAGTCAGGTGGTCCGCTCCGTCCACGTCGGATTTCTGCTTCTGCTTCTTTTCGGGCTTTACGCCAATGCGAGCACTGTTGCTGCAAAGCGAGCGGCGTTCTGGCTGGCGGCCGTCGTCGCCTTTGTACTCAGTCTTTATCATTGGGTATTCTATGAAGACTTGGTGATCAGGGCAGGTGAACCCAATACGCTCGATATTGTGATCGGCATTCTCGTGGTCGCTCTCGTCTTCTGGGCGGGAAAAAAGATGATGGGCTGGACCCTACCTCTTATCTGCGCGATCTTCCTGTTTTTTACGGCTTGTTCGGACAATATCTCCCGCACCCGTTCAATCACCGGGGCTATGATTTCGAGCAAGTCGTCGAGGTTCTTTTTCTGGGAACAGAGGGAATTTACGGCACGCCGATCTATGTCTCATCGAGCTATATTTTCCTTTTCATCCTGTTCGGCGCATTTCTCGAACGTGCCGGCATGATCCAGCTCTTCAACGACATTGCCATGGGAACGGTCGGTGCGTCGCGTGGCGGCCCTGCAAAAGTTTCGGTTATCTCGTCGGCCTTGATGGGAACGATCAACGGTTCTGGTGTCGCCAATGTCGTGACCACGGGCGCTTTCACCATTCCTCTGATGAAACGTTCCGGTTTTCGTCCGGCCTTTGCCGGTGGTGTCGAAGCTGTAGCGTCGATGGGTGGCCAGATCATGCCCCCGGTCATGGGGGCGGTTGCGTTCATCATGGCTGAAACGCTGGGTCTGCCTTATGTTGAGATCGTCAAAGCTGCAATCGTGCCAGCTATTCTCTATTTTATAACTGTCTTCGTGATGGTTGATCTCGAGGCGCGTCGCCTCAAGATGAAAGGCCTCAATAAAAGCGAAATGCCAAGTGCTCTCGAAGCAATCAGAAAACGCTGGTTTCTGGTTCTGCCGCTCGTCGCATTGGTGTGGCTGCTTTTCTCCGGCTATACGCCACTCTTTGCAGGCACGGTCGGCCTCAGCCTGACCGCCCTTATCATTCTCGGTGTGCCGGTTTCCGGCTCCATGTCTATGCCTTTGCGTGTGCTGTTCTGGGTTGCGCTGGGTGTCATGTCGGCCGCAGCCTTCGGCACGACCTTCAACATTTTCGGTTACGCCCTACGCGGTATTACGCTGATCATTGCTCTTGTAGCACTTCTGGTCGCGATAAATTTTCTGGTGCGCGGTGGTCGGGAAACGCTCAATCTTTGTCTTCAAAGCCTCGCGGAAGGCGCCAAGAATGCGCTGCCGGTGGGCATCGCCTGTGCTCTGGTTGGCGTCATCATCGGTGTTCTGGCGCTCACAGGAGCCGGTTCGACATTCGCCCGTGTAATTGTCAGCGTTGGAGAAAACTCGCTGTTCTTCTCGCTGGTACTGACCATGCTGGCCTGTCTGGTGCTCGGTATGGGCATTCCGACTATCCCAAACTACATCATCACATCCTCGATCGCTGGCCCAGCACTCCTTCACCCGGAAGTACCGCTTCTGGTATCGCACATGTTCGTCTTTTTATTTTGGTATCATGGCTGATCTCACGCCGCCCGTTGCGCTTGCAGCTTTTGCGGCGGCACCAATTGCACGAGAGTCGGGCATGAAGATCGGTATGCAGGCGATCCGTATTGCGGTTGCTGGGTTTGCCGTGCCGTTCATGGCGGTCTACGAACCGGTTATTATGCTTCAGGAGGGGACCTCTTTCCGAAAAATTCGGCTTCTGGCCTGCATTCGCTTATATGTTCATCAAGGCGTTGCTCAGTATTCTGCTTTGGGGCGCAGCCGCCATCGGTCATCTTCGAACGCCGCTGAACATCTGGGAACGCATATGGGCCTTCGCTGCCATCGCGCTGATGCTTGCAACGTATCCCTATAGTGATGAACTCGGTTTTGCGGCCTGCGCCGCTTTTCTTTGCATGGCATTTCTGGAGGTCGCGACCTTCCATCGTCGCGTCATCGGGTTGATGGCAGTCTGCATTGCAACGGCTGGCGGCGTATTGAAAATCGTCGCCACGAGCTTTGTTCTCTCATGGACGCACAGCGTTGAGAAAGTGCCGTGGCAGGAGTTCTGGAATGTCACTTCCCGGGGGTTGGCGTTGTCAGAGGCTCGAATCAAAGGCTCCGGCGCAGGCATGGACCCGCCTGCGGATGCCGTTCTTAAGGATGGTTGGTACATCTATCACCCAACCATTCCTCCGCGGCAGGAAATCGTTCTTGCTGCGTCTGGCAAGACGAGTGGAGGCTGGACTTTCTGCTCGAAACACAAATGTGTCGAGCTTGGAAAGACGGAGGAGACGCCGATCCATATCAAGCCCTGCAGCTAGGTCTTTTTACCCGGAATTCACTCGTTCTGCTCACTTTAATGTGCGACGCCTTAGTACAGGGAGCCTGTAAAACAGGGTCACGCTGGAAAAAGACTAATGTACGGGCTGGGAAAGCGGGGTAGCCATGATTGGCTCCCCGTTCCATATGCGGATCAGACCAAGATTAGTGTCCAGAAAGCACAAGGGTCTGCACCGGCATCATCACGGCTTGTATTCGCAGGATCATGGCGTGAACGAGCCCTGTTGCGTCTACGGCATGCAGGAATATGGACCGCAGGGTACCGGCTTTCCCGGATTGCAATTCTTCATGATTGCTCGTGTATGCATTGGCAACACAACTGCTGCCCGGAGGAATGCCTGCAAGTTGTCCTTCGTAAAGAGGCTCGGGGTGACCGTGATTGTTCCCGGTTTCGCTAATTGTTGAATGTCGACCAGCTGATCGCTGGCTCGCACCTGTCCGCCAGCGATAACGTCCTGCACCTCGGTTACGACCATAGGGATAATCGTGAATGGCTTTCCGATACACGTTGCCTCTGCAATCATGCCGGGCTTCATGACTTGTGCTTCGATCTGACCGAAGCCCGCGATAAGGGCCGTTCGTCCTGCTGTTTCCGGCACAAGTATGCCAGCAGGGCGGAGCAACGGATTGACGACTTCACCTGCACGCAGGGTGAATTGTTGAACGGTTCCCGAAACGCCCGCCTTCACGATTGTTTTATTCAGCTCAACTTCCGCCTGCGTAGCTGCGGCCTCGGTGCTTGCCCTCTGCGCTGGAAGCAATGAGGTGATCTTTGTTTCCAGCGTCTCCTTGCTGGCGGTTGCGGCGGCCAGTTCGCTACCTTTGCCATCGGCTATGGATTGGAGACGTTCAATATCCTTGCGGGCGACGATATTTGAGTTGCGGCGTTGCAGTTCTAGTTGCGTGTTTACATCGTTCTGTGCCTGAACAAAAGCAATCTCACCTTGCTTGATCCGGGCGTCGGCAGCTACGAGATCGCTTTTGGCGACAACCATTTCGGCGTCGATTTCTGCAATGCGTTTCCGGGCTGTTTCCAGCGCAGCCTTTTGTTTGCTGTCATCAAGCGAAAGAGCGGCTCGCCAGCTTTCACCTTCTGGTTTCGCGAGACATACACTTCATCAACACGTCCACCTATTTCCGGAAGGATGGTAACGGTTCGAAATGCAGCCGTTACGTTAGATGTAGACGGATGGTAATAGAAGATCATCGTGATCAGGGAGACCGTGAGGATGAGGCACGCAGTGATCCCCATCTGAGTTCGAACCACATGGAGTAGATCGTGATCTCGTGTCCGATGCGTTTTCCCTGACGATACCGGCGGAAAAGATAATCTGGAAGTATGGTGATCATCGAACAAAGCAGGAATTCGAACATTATTTCTGCTCCTCTTTGTTCTGGTAGAGAGGCAACTCCGTGTCGGACGCGACTGTTGAAATGGCTGCGCTTTGCGAGGTCGGCGATATCGTTTGTGGTGCAACATTATCGCTGCCGCCAACAGTTGGTGCTGGATCAGAGGGTGGAATTGTCAGGTGAAGTCCTCGCCGTGCAATGGTACGCAGAGACCTTGCCATTGATGTTACCGGCGACAGGAAGTCCGGAAGATCCGTCATTGCTAACAAAAAGAGCTGCAATCCAGAAGAGCTGATTGTGAGTGAAGAGCGCTATCAAACCCAGTACAGCAACAAGCTGAATTTGAATTTTGTTCGTCTGATGAGCGATGTGTTCAGGGGAGAGCATGGAGTCTCAGGTAGAGAATACCAGTTAAGAACACCATGCAGATAAGGAAAACAATGACGATGTTCAAAAGTACATCGGTCTCACCCGGGGAGTTATAAATGCGGGTATATGTCCGACCGCTGCTTTATGCACGGCATCTGCTGATTGAACCATGTTGCCTCCAGCCTTTGTTTGTTGGCGTCCCATACGCTTCACCGGATGGTGGCGATAAGGAGCGCGGCTGTTCACCAACAAATGTGCCCGAAAAATGTCAGGCACCCCTTATTATATCAGATCGCAATAACGTTGTCGGAATTTCATTTTAGGATGGGGAAAATTACTAAATGCACAGAGAACTATAAACAAAATAAACTATGGTTAGCCGCTTGGAAGCCCAATATCGTCACGTTCATTATGATTCAGGCTTTTGTGTTCAGAGGAATGACAGCAAAGTTTTATGCTTGCTTCGACGCTCAGGAAGCTTCTGCCGCTTCCCGTTTGATGACCTTTGGGATCCCTTCCGACTGGATTGCGTGAAGCGTATCACGCAACGCTGAACCGAATGCGCCACTTGTTAGCTTACTGGGAAGGATATCGGGACACACAGACGCAACCGCACGGATTATTTCCTCGGGTGTCTCGATACCGTTCAATCCGGTCAAAAGCTCGGTCGCTTTGGGGTCATTCAATGGAACCGGGTGGCCGTCGTCCCCCTTTCGAGCCAGATAGGCGAGCCACGCAGCGAGAGCAAATACGAAGGGTCCGTACGGTTTGCCCGATGCCAGAGCTTCGGGGGCCGGGGTTGTGATGCGTTGGGGAAGCTTCTGTGTTCCATCCATTGCAATCTGTGCGGTGGAATGGGCGATAGTCGGGTTGGCGAACCTCTCGGAAAGAGCCGCAGCATAGGCGTCGAGATCAATGGATAATCCTTTCACAGTTGCTGCAGCGGCAGCAAGGTGACGACGGACGAGTACAGCATGATCCGGGTCGGCCATCACGTCTCGGACAAAGCTTTTACCTGAGAGCTGCCCGCTATAGGCAAGCATCGAATGTGCCCCGTTCAGCATTCGCAGTTTCATGCTTTCATATGGGGCGACATTGTCGACAAAGAGGGCGCCAGCACATTCCCATTCCGGTCGTCCGGCACAGAATTTGTCCTCAATCACCCATTGGCTGAAAGGTTCGGTTTCAACGGCAGCGTGATCTTCTCGCCCCGTCAACTCCCCGGCGAGCTTGGCGGTCTGGGCATTTGACGCCGGCGTGATCCGATCCACCATAGTGGACGGGAAGGCGACTTTTTCTGCTATCCAGCGCGAAAGCAGTCTTCCACCCGTTTGATCGGCGAATGCCAATACTGCGTCCCGCAACTTCTGACCATTGTGAGAGAGATTATCGCAACTGAGCACCGTGAAGGGTGGCAATCCACCGGTCATGCGACGAGATAGCGCTGCCACAATAAGCCCGATCACGCTGGCGGGCGCGTCTGGATTAGCGAGGTCGGCGACGATTGCCGGATGCTCACGATCCAGCTTACCGTCGCTGGTGATGCCATATCCCTTTTCCGTTACGGTTAAACTGACGATGCGACATCCGGGCGATGTCATCGCATCCGGGGCATCATTGCCAACTGTCGGGCCGGATAGCACCGGTCCAGTGCGCCAATCACATGCGCTTCCGTTACCGGACCGCGTGTGATCAGGGTATAGCGGCCGTCTTGTGGATTCAGACTATCAGCAACGGCAGTTCCGCGCAGCGACACTCCCGTCACCCGCCAATTGCCACCTTTTGCGCCAACACGGTATCAGTATAGGATAACAAGTGCGCGCGGGCAAAATTGCCTAGGCCGAGATGAACAATACCGACCTTGTGATTTTCGGGAGTATAAGCGGGCCAGCTGACCGCTGCGGCATGGTTCACCAGTGCTGAAAGCCGTGTCACTTGCTTATCCTGACATCTGGATGGGACAGAGCGGTCATGATTCCGCGCAATTCGGCCAGGGCCTTTCAGGCGCCCAATGGATGGATAACCCGGTTGAGCGCGTCGGTTCAGATCATCGAGAATATCCTGACCGTGATCGGGGCGCATTGGAATGCGCCAGTCGGCACGACCTTCGGCCTTGCGGCGATTCTCCTCTGACAGGACGGCCGCAATCATCGCCACCATATCCGTATGGCCTTCAAGATGAGCGGCCTCATGGAACGATCCGCCAAGGTGGGGTTCTTCAAGTGCGACATTGCGCAAATGCAGGAAATGCACACGGTCACCCGGGCGCTTCATCATACCCGGCAGGTCATTATCGGCGCGCGCGCCCAGTGAGCCAGTGCAAAGTGTGATACCGTTCGCCGGAATGTTTACTGCATCCATGACCGCTTTATAATCAGCTTCGGTGGACATGATGCGCGGTAGTCCGAGAAGAGGGAAGGGCGGATCGTCTGGATGGCAGCACAGACGCACGCCAAGCTCTTCCGCAAGCGGACTCACCTCTACCAGAAAGTCGATCAGGTGGTTTCGCAGGCGCTCCGGCGAAATATTGTCGTAATGGGCGAGATGAAGCTTCACATCGTCCATCGACATGCGTTCGGCAGCGCCGGGCAGACCGAAAACGACGTTGCCGGAAAGCTCAAGCCGCCGCTCCTCGGGCATCTCCGCAAAACGCTTGCGTGCAGCTTCGATGAGTTCAGGTTTGTAACTGTCCGATGCACCCTTGCGCTCGAGTAGAAACAGATCGAAGACGGCGAAATCGAGGGCGTTGTAGCGCATACAGGTCGCCCCGTTCGCCAGTTGATAGGCGAGATCGGTGCGTGTCCAGTCGAGGATGGGCATGAAATTATAACAGATGACTTCGATGCCTGCGTCACGCAGGTTACGCATCGATGTCTTCCAGTTCGAGATATGAGTTTTCCAGTCGCCCGTCTGACGTTTGATATCTTCTGAAACCGGAAGGCTTTCCACGACTTCCCATTTCAGTCCCGAAGGTTCGCCGTTCTTCATCCGGGCAATTTCGATCTGCCGTTTTTCGATTTCGGCGGGCGACCAGACGAATCCGGTCGCTACATGGTGCAGGGCGGTGACAACGCCTTCAACACCTGCCTGTAGCATATCATCGATGGATACGAGGTCCTTGGGGCCAAACCAGCGCCGGTCTGTCTCATTTGTTCGTCTTTCTGTTTTCAGTACTAGGCTGACGCATCAGCGAAACTAATCTGAACCTTAACGGACCGCGTACGATCTGTAGCCGCCTGAAAGGCAGACAAGGCTTCTGTCAGGGAATGGTTGCGGTGATGATCGGTCGAGGATCGATAGCTTTTGATCCGATAAGGCGTACGGCCTCGGCGAATTCTGTATCGAACCGCTGCGAGCCGACAAACTGGATTTCTTTACCCACCATGACGTTGAGAGGCAGGACGGTGGGTCCGCCGACGCCAACCTGTACGAGGGTACCGAGCGGTCGAAGGCAGGAAATTGCGTCGCCGATGGCCGGTGCTGCAGCAGAGCATTCAAATACCAGATCGACCTTGCCTTTGCCTTCCTGCCAGCGGGCGAGCCCCTGTCGGGTCGGTTGCAATATTGACCGTATGATCTGCCCCCATGTGTGCGGCGACAGCCAGAGTGGCGTCCTGAATATCAGTCACAATGATTTCCGACGCGCCGAGTTGTCGCGCTACCGCCACGCAAAGGGCGCCGATCGGGCCTGCACCTGTCACCATGACGACCTTACCGACCAAGCTGCCTGCAATCGCTTCCCCACGATTGGCGGCATGAAGGCAAACTGCCAGTGGTTCAGAGCAGGCTGCGGCTCCCGGATCAATACCGTTCGGGACAGGAAAACACTGGTCCGCCGCAATCACTATCCTGTCGCGGAACATGCCTTGTTGGTGCGGGAGATACATTGCCGATCCCTTGAAGCGCATCGCACTGCAATGGCGCGTCAGACCCTGCTGGCAGAAACTGCAGGTGCCGCAAGGCTGCGAAGGGTTCATTGCAACGAGCTGACCCGGCACCAGCCCCGTCACTCCCTCGCCGAGAGCCTTGATGCGTCCCGAGGCCTCGTGACCTAGGATGATCGGTTCCCGGACACGGATAGTACCAATGCCGCCTTCCAACCAGTAATGCAGATCCGATCCACAAATCCCGCCTGCTTCGACCGCGACCAGCACTTCTCCCGGCCCCGGTGTTCCGACAGGCCGACTTTCGATCCTCAGATCGTCCTGCGCGTGAAGGCAGATCACGCGCGTGTTCGACAACTCAGTCATTTCCACCTCACGGCATCAGCGTGTTGGGCAGCCGTCGCCAGAGGCGGCATGTAGCTGACCATCAAAAGGACAATCAGATTGGTGATGATATAGGGAATGATCGCCCTGATCACCGGCGAGAGTGGGAGACGCGCAATATTGATGCGACAAACAGGCAAACGCCGACCGGTGGTGTAGTCAGGCCGATCATAAGGTTCAGGACCGCAAAACACGCAAAATGAATGGGGTCGATACCGACTGCCAAGGCTAGAGCCTGCAATGGTACGAATAGAATGATCAGGGCTGCAATCGTTTCCATGAACATGCCGACGAACAGAAGCAGAATGTTGATCAGCAGGATAACGAGAAACTTGTTATCGGTGATGGAGAGAACCGCATTGGCCAATGTCTGCGGAATACGTTCGGCGACGAGAATCCAGCCGAACACATTGGCTGTGCCCACCAGTACGAGAATGCCTGCCGAACTGATTGCACTATCGATGATGATTTTCGGAATCCGGCTTACTGGCAGTTCTCTATAGACGAACAGCCCCACCACCGCTGCGTAAAGGCATGCAACCACTGCCGTTTCGGTCGGTGTCGTGATGCCGATCAGCAGGCCACCCACGATCAGTGCGGTCATTGCAATAGCCCAGATCGCTCCGGTGAATGACGACAGCAACTCTCGGGCGCCCCCTTCCAGTCCTCGCGAGGGAAGTTTTTCTTCTTGGCGATGAAATAGGTCGTCACCATCATGGCAAAACCCATCAGAACGCCGGGTACCGCACCTGCCAGAAATAACTTGCCGACCGAAAGGCCGGAGAGCGATCCGACGATAATCATTGGCACGCTTGGCGGGATCATCGGGCCGACAGTCGATGAGGCGGCTGTGACTGCAGCGGAGAAATCGGCCGGATAACCAACCTTCTTCATGCCGGGGATCATCATGCCGCCAACGGAAGCTACATCTGCGACTGCGGTTCCTGAAATACCGCCGAAAAGCATCGAGGCTGCGATATTGGCCTGTGCCAGCCCGCCGCGCATCCAGCCCACAAGGGCATTTGCAAAGCGAATAATCCGTTCGGTAATGCCGCCGGAATTCATAAGGTTACCAGCCGGGATGAACCCCGGAATACAGAGCAGAACAAAGCTGTCCATCCCGGCATACATTTTCTGCGGGATGACAACCAAGGGGATGTCCGCAAACAGAAGATAGGCCATCGAGGAAAGGCCCAATGTCACAGCTACGGGCAAGCCGATGGCAAGGCCGAGCACGAACGAGCCAAGAAGAAGGGTCAGACCCATCAATTTTCCTCCGAATTGGGGATAGGGCGCCCATCATGACGGCCCGAGAGCATTTCAATGATGCGCATCAGTGCCCAGAGACCCAGAGCGACGAGAAGAATGAACTGTGTTGCGTGGACGAAATCCATGCGCCAGCCAAGCGACGGGGCGGTCTGACGGCTGCCGATCATGGTGTAATCCCACGCAGCGGGCAGAAGAATAGCCGCAAAAGCCACCGTCAATGCGGCGCTGACCAGTCGCAAAAGCCACGGCATTCGTCCGGGAAGGCTTTCGCAAAGAAGGTCGACATTGACCATATCGCCACTACGCAGCGCGAGGCCCGCGCCGAGCGCACCAATATAGAGCAGGCAGAACCCGGTCAGTTCCTCGGTCCAGACTGGGGCGCTGCTCAAAAATGTGCGCGCATAGACCTGCAATAGCACCGCCCCCATCAATAAGAGAAATGCTGCCAGTATCAGAAGGCGACATATGCCTTCCAATCCTTTGAATAGTTTTGTCATGGTATCCTCGACGTGACAGCTGCCGGATTGGGTCCGGCAGCCCCATTATCTCAGTCGTTGAAAACCTGTTCGACCGGGGGACGGATTTCCTGCGGAACAGAGTTGATGACAGCGTCGCGGGCCTTGTCGGCAAAGGCAGCCTGATCCACGTCGACAAACTTCACGCCCCGGCCTTCGAGGTCGGTGACGAGTGCCTTTTCGTCAGCGATGAACAATTCGCGTTCGTAAGCCTGCGTGACCTTGGCAGCTTCCTGCAATGCAGCCTGATCGATCTCCGAAAGCTTGCCCCAGCTTCGTTCCGATATGGCCAGATAGATCCACGAGCGAACGTGTTCCGTCTTGTTGACGACTTTTTGGACTTCATAGAAGCCGCCAGACTTGAAAAGCGCGAGCGGGTTTTCCTGACCTTCGATAGTGCCGTTCTGGAGTGAGGTGAAAACCTCCGAGAAGGCCATCGGGGTTGGGTTCGCACCAAGCGATTGCCATGCGGCGACAAAGATCGGCACATTCGGCACGCGAACCTTGAAGCCTTTCAGCTCTTCCGGCTTTGTTATCTCGCGATTGGCTGAAAGATTGCGCGGGCCGCGTGCGAAATAGGTCAGCGGGCGAATGCCTGCCTTTTCGACGATCTCTACCTCGATCTGCTTTCCGATCTCGCCGGAGGCAATCTTGTCCATATGTTCAAGCGATTTGTATGCATATGGCAGAGCAAGCAGGGCTGCTTTTGGCGCCCAGTTCTGCAGGCTTTCACCGGTGATGGTCATATCGGCCGTGCCAAGCTGCATGCCGTTGATGACGTCGATTTCCTTACCGAGCGATTCATTCGGATAGACTTCGACGGCAACGCGCCCTTCGGTACGAGATTTGACCTCTTCCGCGAATTTCAGTGCCGCTTTGTGCCAGATATTCTCTTCATTGGCCAGATGGCCGAGCTTGAGTGTTACCTCCTGCGCCAGCGATGTTCCTCCCATGATAGCGAGAACAGCACAGGTTGCTGCCAGACGCGTAAGAATCCGAAATTTCATTGTTTCCTCCTCTGGATAATGTCTTTGCTGTTGCTGTGAACCCTACAGAAAATATTCGGGCCGCTCCTGTTCGATGACAGGCAAATCACTCAGAATTCCTCGCAGATGTCCTCGCATCGACTGTTCGGCCCGATGGCATCGCCGTCCGCAATTGCTTCCACCACTGCGCGATGTTGTGCAATGAGGCGATCAACCGGGAAATGCATGCTGGAAAGAAACCGTACCCGGTCCATCTGAGCCTTCATCTCGACGACGACGCGCCGGGCTTTTCCCTTGTCAGCTCCCTCGGCCGGGTGCGGTGAAATATTTCATCCGCCTCCATGAAATCCCGTGCAGACCCGCCAACGAGCTTTTCCTGACAAACGAGCTGGGCTCGCAACTCGGTAACCAACGTCTGATCAGGAGATTGGGCCAGAAGCTTAACGATGTCCGCTTCAACCGCTTCGCGCACGAAGCGCGCATCCATTACGGCCTGAAGTGAAATTTTCGCGACGAAAGTGCCTCGCTGAGGCCGAACCTCCAGCAACCCTTCATTGGCAAGCTTGATGAAGGCTTCACGCACAGGCTGACGGCTAACCCCATATTGCTGAGCCACATCGGCCTCGGAAATCCGGGTGCCGGGCGACAATGCATTATCAATGATGGCAGCCCGCAGCGTTGCATAAAGCTGATCGACCACACTGACGTGTTTCGGTTGCAACAATGGGCTTCGCATGATTTTGACTCCTCAAATTCCGGATATACCATACTACCATACCAGTCAATATAGGACGTGTTCATACGTCATCCGAACCAAATGATTCCAGAGCCGTCAAAATTGCAGATGTCGAGAAACAGCTAAACGAGTTACGAGAAAACGGGTTGAACCTAAGAAGTTGTGCCCGGATTTCCGGCCGGATCGTTCCTGTTGACGAAGAGGCAGAAAAATATTGAAACAGCGGACGCTGACAAACCTATGTAACGAACGTCCTACTTGGTGGAGCCTTGAACACGAGGCTCTGGACGAGGTTGTAGCTGCAGCATACGGTTTGGCGATCGACTTGACGGAAGAGGACGTGCTTGCCGGCCTGTTCGCCCTCAACCAAGAGTCGGCAACTAAACACTAAGAAGGTTGTCGCTCCTCACGCGAAATGTTGACATTAATCGGATCGCTTAGTACCCAGAAGAAAGCTCGAAAATATGCTTGGAATCTCATAAGACGTTGTTTTCGTTTCTAATCTAAGCTCGCGCTGGTGTGCCTGTTTTCTCCCCTCCGGTGCCCAAAAACCGCATGTCGCTCTTAATAGGGCAGAACGTCCGCTATCGCCATCTTGGAAGCCACAAGCTGATAGTCCATTCCCGGCCTCATTCCGGCCATTCACAAAATTGATGACCAGTTGGCGGTTCATATCTCGTTCAAGAGCAGGGATATAATGGTTATCGAGTGGGGCGATAATCTTGACTGACTTCAGTCTGCGGTGCTGAATGTCTGAGACATCGGAAACAACTCGGCTGGAAGTCGTCCTTTGAAAGTCCACCCATCTTTTGTACCAAAACCACCTTACTCCGTGAGATGTCCGAAGAAGGTATTTCCTGAATATTCTGAACGCAGCAATCCTTCTTCGCTAAGCCTTGGCATGAGTTCATCAAGCGCTAGCCGCATTGATCCGGTTGAGCCACCCGGCGCGGTTATGAAACCGTCGATCGCACCTGCTTCAAACCATTTACGAATGTCTTGGGCTGCATCATCAACCGTCCCGATTACCTGCCAATGCGCGGCACTGATGACCTCGGGTCTACGCATGAGATCATCAACCGAAAGCTCTTCACGCTGTAACAAACGCCGAAGCAATCCCGCATGGGTTTTGCTTCGGATCTTTTCTGGCGGGGGTGGTAGGTCGGTTGGTCGAATGAGACGATTTGCGGGCCATTCCGATAGGTCGAGGCCGGTCATTTCGTGGATGAATGCGATTTTTCGAGCGCGATCACCTCGCGCATGCGTGTAGGCGAAAAGTTCTTCCGCTTCTTTCCGCGTTGGTGCCAGATAGAGACTGAGACCGGGAAGCAGGCGAACGTCGTCCGACTTTCGGCCATGGAATTGCGCACGGTCACGAAGATTGCGGCGAAGATCGATTGCCGCTTCCATATCCGGGGTCGCGGAAAAGACGGCGTCGGCAACGGATGCCGCAAAGTCGCGCCCTGCCGGTGACGCGCCAGCCTGAATAAGCGGGATGGGAGCATCCTGAACAGAAGGGACATTGAGCGGACCTTTAACCCGGTAATAGGTACCGTCGTGATTTATCGGATTTATGGCTGCCGTATCTGCAAAGCGGCCGCTTTCACGATCACGTTTCAAGGCCGATCCGGAAAACTCTTCCATAAATCACGCACGACGCTGGTAAATTCGGCTGCCCTTGCATAGCGTTCGTCGGATGAAGGCATTTCCGTCAAACCGAAATTCTCGTTGCCATCGAGTGCCGTGACAATATTCCACCCGGCCCGGCCATTGCTGAACCAGTGCAGGGACTGGACCTGACGGGCAACGACATAAGGCGGCATGAAAGTTGTCGATATCGTGGTCAGAAGACCGATATGCGAAGTCTCCCGCGCCAGCGTTGCCATGACGAGCGTCGCATCCATGCTGCCGAAGCCCGGAGTGGTTTCCATGATCTGATGGTTCATGAAAAGACTATCGGGACGGAATACGAAATCAAGTTTCGCCGCTTCCGCTCGCCGGGCGATGTCGACGTAAAAGTCCGACCCGAACGTCCCTTCGATGTTGCTGTCTGGATGCCGCCACCCGTCGCCACTCAGCCGTCGGTGCCAGCGACATACCAATGTGAAGTTTCCGTTGCGCACCCATTTCAGGCTCCCGTTGATGCATATAAAAGCTGTGCCGGCCATGGATATGGCCGGCAGGATTGGTGGTTTTACTATGTATTTAGAACGTGCCCTTGATGCCGACGCCGAATGTGCGCGGCATGGTCATGCTTTTGCCTCGATGCCGCCAATGCCGCGGTTCTGCTGCAGATAGGTCGGGGTGCGCTCGTCGAAGATATTCTTCACATAGCCGTAAAGCTGCAATGATTCATGGAAATCATAGTTCACACGCGCATCGGCAATCGTATAGGCGTCCACGACATAGGTCGGTGTATTGGCAAGGTCGGAATAGTAGCCGTCAGTGTGGCGAACCTGTCCGGAGATATTGAGCTTTTCCGTTGCATCCCAGCTCGCACCGATGCTGAACATGTAGCCGGGAGATTTGGCGAACTCGTTGCCCTCATAGCTCACATTGCTCGAAATTTCGTCGATTTCGGTGCGGAGAATGCCAGCACTTGTCTTGATCGTCAGATTAGACAAAAGCTGATAGTCGAGCCCAATTTCAAGACCATAGGCATGAGCCTTTTCGGCATTGATCGTATAGGATTGTGCCACACCGGGAGAGACGACGACAGGAATGTTGTACTGGGCGTTTTGAAGTCCATGTAGAACAGATTGCCTGTCAGCGTGAGCTTGTCGTCGAGCAGATTGGCGCGCGTGAACAACTCGTAGTTCCACAGTGTCTCATCCTCAAAAGGCTTCCATTGCCGCGAATTGAGATTGAGGGAAACCCCGCCGGGATTGTAACCCTTGCTGACCAAGGCTCCGATCGTCAGATCGGGGGTGATAGCATATGCCAGCGATACCTTTGGCAGGAGCGCGGAGAATGTTTCGTCGTAATCGAGTGGCGTCGGTGCCAGCGCCGATTTTCCGATGCGCTGTACACGATCCTGCTGGTAACGTAGCCCACCGGTCAACGTCCACTGGTCGTCGAGCCGGTAGCTCACTTCGGCAAAAGCCCCAGATTGTCTTTCGTATCGTCAAACGTCGTCGTGCCTTGAAGCAGCATGAATTCGTCCGACTTGGTATTGGCATAGAAAATACCGGCGACACCGCTGATGACGTCTTCCTGCTCGCCAAACGTGATACGAGACTCATTGGAAATGTTCTTCTGATTGATATCGGCCTTGCCGTTATTCGCAATGCCGGTATGGCGATGCACCGACGAGGCGGAATATTGCGCCTGATTGTAGAATTTCACGCCGTTGCCGAAATCATAGCCGATATCAAGGATGCCTGTATCGGTAGCCTGCTTCCAGCTTGGCATGGTCGTGGTCAGATGTTCGAGCTCATCGAATGGTGCGGATGCTGCTTCCCGGCTTGGACGGTTGGATCGATTGTGAGAATAGGTCAGCTTTGCCGTAAGGCCCGGTATCTCCGCCGGTTCCCACAGCAGTTTCAGCCGTGCATTCAGCGCCTCGAAATCCTGATTTGTCTTTTCGGAAATGAAGTTGGGACTGATATAGTCAATGAAAGTATCGCGGCCCGAATAGTCGATCGCGAGGCGCGCTGCCAGCTCATCCTTGTAGATCGGACTGTTCAGCATGATTGAGGTGCGCTTGTTGTTGTAATTGCCGATCTCGACCTGATAAGCACCTTCACGCGTGAATACCGGGTCCTTGGTGTTCACAATGATCGCACCTGCAATTGCATTCGCACCTTGAGATGTCGTCTGCGGGCCACGGAACACCTCGATACTATCGAGGTCCCACACCGAAGTCGCGCCGAAATAGTATTCGTTATAATTCAGATAATGCCCATCGAGATTGATCGTGGCGCGTGGTACGGTGCCGCCCCAGAACACGTTCTGCCCTGTGTTTGGGCCCTGCGTATCCTGCCCGCGAATGATAGGAGCGCCGACATTGTCGGTATAGATGACGTTCGGGACGTTCGCGATCACTTCAGCCACGGATGAATCGCCTGTCTTTTCCTTGTCGATTTCCTTGGCCGAAATGACGGTAACAGATGACGCCGTGTTCTTGATGTCGCGCGCGACTTTTTCCCCTGTCACGACCACAGTATCAAGCACGATCGCATCGGAGCTGGCTTTCGCAGCCTCTTGGGCAAGCGCAGGCGTTACCACAAACACCGCCAGCGTGAGTGCACTGGCGCTGGACATCAAGCCACGATTCAAACGGATATTCATAAGTCGCCCCAAACATGAGTATATTAGTCATGTTCTGTTAAAGCATAAGGGCATCATTCCGCAATAAGGAATGCGTACCGCAATACAGTATAATATCAAGCCTCCGACGTGTGTTGCATGCCTGCAACAGTGAGGGAGAGCCCGCCCAGTCGGGCTCAAAATCCTCGAGCTTCGCCCATCGCATTCGCAATGCGGAGGGCATGACTTTCCAACGGCTTGTCGCTAAACATCGATTGGCTATTACCAAGGAGGAGGCAAAGCATTTGAACGAGAACGACCTGTCCGATGAGAGCGACACAACGAGTGAAAAACGCTCGGGTACAATACAGTCGGTTTCCATTGCTGCGCGCTTTCTCCGGATTCTGGCCAATGCAGAAACCGAGCTTGCGTTGGGTGAAGTCGCCCGGCGGGCAAAGACGGGCGGATCGACAGCGCATCGTTATCTGCAGAGCCTCGTCAAGGAAGGCCTTGCGAAACAAGATGCTGCAAGCGGTCTTTACGATCTGGGGCCGACTGCGCTGAGCATCGGCATAGGCGCCTTGAAACGTGTGGACGCTGTGGAGATTGCGGCGCAACACATGAAGGCCCTTTCGCAACGACATGCCGTCAGCGGCGGTGTCGCTATCTGGACAGATCGTGGCCCGACGCTCGTGCGCTGGTATCGAAGTGCGTATTTCTCGGTCAATCCGCTGGCGCTGGGAGACACATTGCCCATCGATAATACGGCTTGCGGCCCGGTTTTTCAGGCTTTTCTACCCAAGGCTATGGTCGATGCGGCGCGTAAGGTACAGCCAGCTCACTTTCGGGGCAGCCCGCCGACAAAGTCACTGCTGGAACAGGTGCGTAACGAACGATGGTCCGAAATGACCAGCCATCTTCTTTCAAATGTGACAGGGCAGGCCGCCCCGGTCTTCGACGCGCAGCGGGAAATCGTCTGCGTCATGACGACGGTGGCCGATCTTGGACAGTTGCGAAGCGAGGACGAGCGGAGAGCGCTCTTTCATGAAGCGTCACTGGTCAATCAGGCAACTGGCGGAAGAATCGTAGACGGGGAGGGTGGTGACGCCAGCGTTTGAAATGTCACGGAGATTGCGGGGTCGTTCCTCGGGGACGACGAGCGGCGTTCCCGAAACCGGATCGGTAATGATTACCGATGCAAGGCCGAACACATCTTCTATCAGCTTTTCTGTAACGATCTCGGATGGAGCGCCTTCCGCCATGATCGCCCCGTTTCGCATGGCTACCAGATGTGAAGCATATCGGCAGGCATGATTGAGATCGTGTAGTACGGCAACGACAGTCCGGCCCTCGCGGTTAAGTTCCGCCAGCAATTCCAGAAGTTCGATCTGATGCGCGATATCGAGATAGGTTGTCGGTTCATCGAGCAGAAGGATAGGCGTTTCTTGGGCCAGCACAAGCGCAATCCAGACGCGCTGACGCTGGCCGCCGGAAAGTTCGTCGACTGAACGGTTGGCGAGGTCGGAAATGCGGGTGGCTTCCATGGCGAGTGCTACCGCTTTTCGTCTTTCACCGACCATTGTCGCAGAAAGGACTGATGCGGATAGCGACCGCGAGACACCAAATCGGCAACGGTGATGCCATCGGGAGCAACCGAGGTTTGCGGTAGAAGACCGAGCCTGCGCGCAGCTTCCTTTGCCGGAAAATGGCTTATGTTACGGCCATCCAGCACGACTTTTCCACTGACCGGGGCAAGCAATCGTGACAAGGCACGCAGCAATGTGGACTTCCCGCAAGCATTGGGGCCGACGATGACGGTGAAAGACGCATCCGGAATAATAATCGACAAATTTTCGACGATGACCCGATCATCGTAGCGCAATGTAACGGCGTCCGCATGCAGGCGTTGCATCATGGCTGGTCGTCCCCGAGGAAATCACGTGGCTGTTCGTATTGCATTGTAGAACGCATTCTGCAATATGGAGTAATCAGCTCCAGTTTTCGGGGCCGAAGCAGACCGCTCGCTCCTTGTTCGATAACGGCGCAGTGTTTTCCCATTCGAAACGCTGGCTGGTCGCGCGTTCGTTCGGAAAGCTTTCCATCTGAAGATTTCCAATTTGCGTCGGTGGAGAATAGCCATGCAAGCTGCACGTCCGATTTTCTTGCTTCTCGCCAGCATGGTCATTCTGTTTTCTCCACTTCGGACGGTCATGGCCGCCGAACAGGTCTGGCCACGTACCGTAAAGCATGAAGCGGGCGAACTCGTACTGAAAACCAAACCCATTCGCATCGTATCGACCACACCCAGCATAACCGGTATTCTGCTGGCCATGGGCGCTCCTTTGGTTGCGACAGCCGCGACGACCCCGAGCCCGCTGACAGATAATAAGGGCTTTTTCCTTCAATGGGCAGAAGTCGCCGATGAGCGGGGCGTCGAAGTGCTATATCCCAATCTCGAATTCGACATGGAAGCCATTATCGGGGTTGAACCGGACCTGTTGATCGCGTCGGCGACCGGAGCGGACAGTGTCGTCCAACATTACAGCGAATTGGAAGCGCAAGGCATTCCGACGCTGGTCGTCAATTATTCTAACCAGAGCTGGCAGGAGATTGCTACTGAGCTCGGCACGGCGTTGGGGTTGGAAGATGAGACCGGCGCGACGATCGCTCGTTTCGACACCAAGGTTGCAGAGGTGGCTGCGACGATTGCGCCGCCCAGCGAACCGGTCACAATCGTCGGCTACAATATCGGCAACAGCTACTCGGTCGGCAGAATTTCAAGCCCGCAATCACAACTTCTGCAAGCATTGGGTTTCAAGGTCGATGGCTTGCCCGACACAGTAGCCAAGGATGTCACACGCCGGTCCGATTTCGATTTCATTTCCCACGAGAACCTTTCAGCAGCGATCACCGGCAAGAGCATTTTTCTTTGCGCGGCTCACAAAATGACGTCCGGGCATTGCTGGAAGATTCAGTACTGGCGAACCTTCCCGCGGTCCGCGATCATAAAGTCTATCCTCTCGGACCATCTTCTTTCCGTATCGACTATTATTCCGGTCTCCAGATGATCGAGGCTGTTGCGTCCAATTTTCGCAAATGACGTCAAACGGGATACAATTCGTCATGCCGTTGCAGAAGCGGCGTGTTCGGGGCCTTATTATTGCCGCCGCCATTTTGGCCGCAATGGCGCTTTGCAGCCTTGCTCTGGGCTCCCGGTCAATCGCCCTTACCGACACCGTCCATGCGCTATGGCAACCTGATTTTTCGAACAACGAACATCTTGTCATTCGCGAACTGCGTTTCCCGCGCACCATCGTTGCAATCATCGCAGGGATGGCTTTTGGAATCGCTGGCGCTATCATGCAGGCTGTAACGCGCAATCCGCTCGCCGAACCGGGATTGCTGGGGATCAATGCAGGTGCAGCTGTCGCGGTCATTCTGGGGATCGTGACCTTTAACCTGACGACGATGGCGCAATACGTCTGGTTCGGATTTGCGGGTGCTGGTCTGGCAGGAATTGCCGTCTTCATTCTCGGAGACGCCCACGGCAAGGCGAATAATCCCGTGCAACTAGTGCTGGCCGGAGCCGGATTGTCGGTTGTGCTTGCGTCGGTTACGGGCATTGTTGTCATCAATGCACCGCTCGCTGTCCTTGACCAGTTTTCGTCACTGGGCCGCAGGCTCCGTTGAAGGGCGCGGCCTTGATGTCGTCGCCATTCTGGTTCCGGCAATCACCGCTGGGCTTGCCGTGGCGATGTTGATCGCCGGTAACCTGAATGCAATAGCGCTAGGCAGGGATTTTGGTGCTGCGCTGGGCGTCAACCTGCATGTAACCCGGCTTCTGGCCTGTCTTTCCGTAATGCTTCTGGCAGGTTCCGCCACCGCAGGGGCTGGCCCTGTCGCGTTCGTCGGACTGGTTGCGCCTCATCTGGCCGGACCATCACCGGACCGGACTATCGTTGGATACTGCCATACTCCGCATTGCTGTCGTCCATCCTTCTGCTAGGCGCTGACATTATCGGCAGGTTGATTGCAGCACCTTCAGAAATTGCGGCCGGGATTGTCTCCATGTTGATCGGCGGGCCGTTCTTCATCTTTGTCGTGCGCAAATTCCGGCTGACGAAACTATGAGCTGTTCAATGAATATGTTGCGAATAGGTCCTGTTTCTGTTCGCTGGAAATCGCGCCCATTGATGATCTGCTGCCTCTTGCTTGCAGTCATCCTGTTGCTTGCGGTTTTCCATATCGCAACAGGTACAATGTCGTTTAGCTCTTCCCGTGTCGTCTCGAGTCTTCTTGGCGGAAGCGACAATGCGACCGCCGACCGCATAATCCAGCGCGTACGTTTGCCTCGCCTTGTCACAGCCTTGTTTGTGGGGGCTTCACTCGGCATGGCAGGCTCGATCTTCCAATCAATCTCGCGCAATGCCCTTGGCTCGCCCGATGTGATCGGTTTTACGACAGGTGCTGCAACGGGCGCAATCGCACAGATCATATTGCTCAATGCCGGTCCGCTTGAAACAGCGCTTTCAGCCGTTGCAAGTGGGATGGCGGCGGCAGTCCTTGTGTTTGTGTTGGCTGTCAAAGGGCGCCGGACAGGCGGCTATCGGCTCATCCTCGTCGGAATCGGTGTGGGGCCGTCCTTTCGGGCATCAACACTGTACTCGGTCGCGGGCGATCTGGACCGGGCCGCGTCGGCCCAACTCTGGTTATCTGGATCGCTCAATACAAGAAGCTGGGCACATGCTGTCCCGGCGATGGCCGGATTTGTGGTAACCGTGCCGCTGGCACTTTACTACGCCAAATCCACCAATCTCTTGGAGATGGGCGATGATGCGGCATGCCAGCTTGGCATTCAGCCCGAGCGTACGCGTCTGATGATGGTACTCGTTGCGGTCACCCTGACATCTGTTGCTACCGCATCAGTCGGTCCGATTGCCTTTGTCGCTCTCGCCGCGCCACAACTGGCCCGACGTCTGACCGCGAATTCTAGTTTCCCGCTGATATCGGGCGCCCTTATGGGGGCTACCCTTCTGGTCGGCGCTGATTTGTTAAGCCAGCATGTGCCGTTCGGCATCAAAATGCCGATTGGTCTTACGACCGGACTGTTGGGGGATTTTATCTTCTTTGGATTCTTGCTTGCCACAAAAACGCGTTTAGTTGTACTTGAGAAGCAACGTAAATTAGCCAAAAAGACAAATCACTACTGAAGCTGTGTTCTACGACAGCCGACGTCTAAAACACTCATAAGTTTCATAATTGAGGTTAGGTGGCATCAAAATTGGTGCGCTTTCTATTGTAATGATGCCGCCCCGCACCTGCGTTTCGTCGGCATTGATATGATACGATCGTCGATCCGACGGTTCAGCCCGAAAACGATAGCGCCTATTCTCGGTCCATCAGATTCTGAAGGAGTGGTGGAATGCGCGGCGCGGATATTTTGGTCCAGATGTTGATTGGCTATGGTGTAGAGACAATCTTCGGGGTGCCGGGCGATACCAACGTGCCGCTCTATGAAGCCCTGCAGCAGCGCGAAGGCGAAATCCGCCATGTCATGGCGCGTGATGAACGCTCTGCCGGTTATATGGCGGATGCCTATGGTCGTTTTACCAATAAGCCCGGTATCTTTGAGTGTCCGTCGGGTGCGGGCGCAATGTATTCGCTGCCGCCTGTCGCTGAATCAAATGGATCGTCGATACCTGTTATCCTCCTGACCATTGATATTCCTTTGCCGGGAGAAGGGCGCGGTGTTCTCACTGAGCTTGATTGCGCCAAACTGTTTGAGCCTGTGACCAAGCTCTCCGTTCAAGTGAAATCAGCGGAGAAATTGCCGGAAATCATCCGTCGTGCGTTTCGCGTCGCCTGTTCTGGAAAACCGGGTGCCGTACATCTCCAGATCCCCGAGGATATGCTTCTCGCTGAGGTCGATCCCGCACGTATTTCACTGCACATCGAAGAAGAATGCAAAACTTTCCCGGCGTTTCCGACACTGCCGCCAAAACAGAAGCTGCATGAACTGCTTGAACTGATTGCAAAGGCGGAACAACCTCTGATCGTTGCTGGCGGCGGTGTCAATCGCGCCAGAGCGGGCGATCAGATTTCAAGGCTGGCCGAGAAGTACGACATTCCAATGTGCACAACGATGACGGGGCAGGGCGCGATTGATGATGATCATCGTCTGGCAATCGGGGTTATCGGCGACAATGGTTATCATCCCCATGCCAATTGGGCGTTGGAACATTCTGATTTTACCCTGTTTGTTGGATCACGCATCGGTTCCGTTGTGACGATTGGCTGGACCTTTCCCAAGTTCACGCTTAATCGGCGTCTTGCACAGATTGATATTTCGCCCGAGATCATGGCCAATAATTATGAGAATTTGCTCTCCATTCAGGGCGATGCATTGCTGGTTCTTGAACAACTATTGCAGATCGAGCTGACGATTGAGCCCAAAAACACGATGGCTGGATCGAGGAGTTGAATGCTCGTAGACGTATATTCTGGGAACATGCCGAGGAAGCTTTGAATGACGAGCGTGTGCCGTTGCGTCCAGAGCGAGTTGTGCGTTCCTTCAATGATGCATTGAGCCAATCGGGACAGCCAGCCCTGATTTATTCTGATGCCGGCACACCGACGCCCTACATGACACGTTTCTTGAAGATCAGCGATCAGGAGACACGGTTTGCCATTCCGCGTGCTTTTGGTGGCCTTGGATCTGCACTTCCTGCCACGGTCGGTGCTTGGTGTGCCGATTCAGACAAGCGTCCCATCGGACTGTTCGGTGATGGTTCTTTCGGCATGACGGTAGGCGAGCTTGAAACGCTTGTTCGTTTGCAGGTGCCAGCGATCCTTATCCTGTTCAACAATGCGACATTTGGCTGGATCAAAGGTTTGCACAGGTTGAAAGGACACAATCAATGCTTTGGCGTTGATTTTCTTGCCCCAAAGGTCAAGCAATCGCCGAAGCCTATGGCCTGAAAGCATGGACGGCAAAACCGCCGATGAGGTTGATGTAGCCTTGGCGGAAGCTTTCGCGTGGAAGGATGGCCCTTGCTTTGTCGATATCCATGTTGAATCGATCGCTGACCGTGTGCCGCCGGTCTATTCATGGCTTTTAAAGCGCGGTGAAGATCCACTCAATCTGAAACCGCTTGAACGCTCCTACGTCTGAGCCGTTTTTGACTGCCATTATTTACGACGCCACAGGCAGAGAATGTCTGTGGCGCTTTGCTTCAGTAATAAACCAATCGCGGAACAGCCGGACATTTTTCGAACCCTGACGTGCCTGCGCTGAGCAAAGAAAATAGCTTTCGCCAGATGTCTGCACGCGCTCAAGTGCAAGCTTGAGTTTTCCGGAGCGCAATTCGTCCCGCACAAAAATTCTGGGCGCGATTGCAAGCCCCATACCTGCAGCAGCACATTCGATAATAACGTCATGCGTTGGCAGACGCGGACCAAAAATGCGCTTGTTGTAATGAATACCCGCGCCGCGCAGCCAATGCAGCCACAGGCTGGGTCTGTTTGAGTTCTGAATCAAGGGGAAGTCCAGCAATTCCACATCTCCCGACAGTCCGTTTTCGGGCACGATATCTGGCGATCCAATCACGACAAGCTCTTCAGGAAACAGCAGATGGCTACGCACATTGGCCCAGTTGCCGATGCCGCGCAGCACAGCAAGATCGAGATCGGACTTCCCCAGTCGAGATCGTGCGAGCACGGAAACACTTCAAACCAAATCTGCGGATGAGATCTCGCAAAGGTGCTGATAATGCCCGGCGCCCATTTTCGCATCAATGTCGGCGGCAAGCCGACTTTGAGCAAGCTCTGCGTTTTATACCCGCGCACTGCATCCATCGACACTTCTTCGAGCTTTGCCAGAATGCGCGAAACTTCCTCATAATAGTTCTGCCCTTCTTCGGTCAGAACCAGCCGTGGTCCAGCACGTTCAAACAGTTTAAGCCCGAGAAAAGATTCAAGATTTTGTATCTGACGGCTGACACCGCTTTGTGTCATCCCAAGATTTTCCGATGCGCGTGTGAAGCTTAGATAGCGCACCGAAGCATCGAAAGCGTGCAGAGCCGAAAGAGATGGGAGAAAGCGGCGCATTGGGTAACCTCAGAATTTCATCATGAGTTTAAGTCATGCTTAATCCAATTTTCAATGCTTTTATTTGATGAGAAAGCGCCGCATTCTCATTAAAAATAAACATAAGGGAACACGATGGACTACGGTGATAGTATCGACCGAAATCTGGTCAGTATACTGGAGGAAAACGCACGTCTCCCGGCGAGTGAATTGGCGCGGCGCGTGGGTCTTGCCCGGTCGAGTGTTCAGGAGCGGATAGGCCGTCTGGAGCGTCGCGGCGTCATATTGGGATATCGGGCTATCGTTCGCCGGGCAAAGGACGACAACAGCATTTCGGCCTATCTGTTTATCACGGCCTCGCAACGCATTGTGCAGCGTCTATTTGCAACGTTGCATGCCTATCCGGAAATCCTGACCGCTGATGCTATTAGTGGCCCGGCCAACATATTGTGCCGGGTTCATGTAGGGTTTCTCGAAGATCTGGAAGCACTCATCGAGGAGCTCGCACAAATCGAAGGGATCGAGAACGTCAGTTACTCGGTAGTACTTTCCAATAAGTTTAATAGAGAAAGCAGTCTGGTGCATTCAAGCGCTCAGTAATGCTCGATTCAAAAAGAGGGAAACAACAATGAATAGACGTAAGTTTATCCAGACAACGCTTTTGGGTGGCACGGCGGTCATGCTTGCTCCCGGCTTTTCGTGGGCTGTCGAAGACGGTGCGGCACTGAAATCCATCAAGGACCGGGGTGCCCTGCGTATCGGTGTGTTCAATGGTACTCCGCCTTACTATCAAAAAAAAAAAATCTCGCCACCGGAGAATGGGACGGCTTCTGCGTTTCCATGGGCAGGGATTTGGCGGAATATATTGGTGTTCCTCTCGAAATGGTCGAAACCACTTGGGGTAATTCCGTTATGGACCTTCAGGGCGGTAAAATCGACATCATGTTTGCCCTCAGCAACAATCCTGAGCGCGCGAAATCCGTCGATTTCACCGAAGCAATGATGGATAACGTTTTCACCGTCATCACCAGCAAGGACCGCGAGGTCAAAAATTGGGAAGAATTGAACAAGCCGGAGATCCGCGTCACAGTTGATCTCGGTTCCACACAGGATCTCTTCGCCCGCAAGACATTGCCCAATTGCACGCTCGTTGCGCTCAAAGGTGCGGATGAAACAGTTATCGCACTACAGTCTGGCCGGGCAGATGCGATTGTGCAGGTTGCGCTGATGTCGGTGGTGACGGCGCACAAGCTTGGCGACAAATTTAAGGTTTTTGTTCCGGAGCCGCTGGATAGCCAGCCAACGACGATTGGTGTACGCAAAGACGAAAAGGGCGAATTCCGCGACTACGTCGATGTTTGGCTTAAAAAGCGCCGGGAGGAAGGCAAGGTCAATGAATGGATCGTCAACAGCTTGTCGCTTGTTGGCGTGCAGCCATCTGACCTGCCGCCAACTTTGAAGTTCTGACGCGTCAATCATCATGCAGCATCAGCAAAGGTCACTCGGTGTCATCATGCTTGACACCGGCTTTCCGCGTCCGTCTGGAGATGTCGGCAATCCGGCATCCCGGAGATGCCAGTGCGCGTTCAAAAGGTAAGCGGAGCTTCGCCCGATAAAATCATCCGACAGGGTGGTGCCGGGTTGATCGAAGACTTCCTCATTGCGGGTGAAGCCTTGATTGCGGAGGGCTGCGGCGCACTGGTGACGTCTTGCGGCTTCATGGCCAGACATCAAAGTGTTCTGAGCACAAAGCTTTCTGTGCCGATTGCGACATCCAGTTTGCTTCAATTGCCAATGGTCAGCACACTGATCGGACAGGAACGCAAAGTGGGTGTGATCACTTATGACGATGCGGGCCTTGATGATGCGATCTTCGCTGCTTGTGGCGCCGACGTCAGCACGCCACGAATTGGCATGCCAGACGGTGGAGCGTTTCGTGAACTGATCGAAGGTAGTGGAACTTATGATCGCGTCGCGCTTGAAGCTGAAATCATACATGCGGCGCAAGAGTTGAAGTCTCGCGAACACGACCTTGGTGCCGTTGTTCTTGAGTGCACAAACATGCCGCCATTTGCACAAGCCGTCGCAAAAGCATGTGGCTTGCCAGTGTTCGATGTCCTGTCGCTGGGGCATTGGCTGTTCAGCTCAACGTCTTCCCGTGCCTTCGCCGGGATGTCAGAAAGAGTGAATTAATGGACTATCAATGGGACTTTTCCGGCCTTTGGCAGTATCGGGGATTATTCCTCCGTGGCCCGGCCTACACGGTCGGTTTTACGATTATAACCGTACTCTCGGGTATTTTCGTTGGAACCGTCTTCGCTCTGGGTAGGCTTTCCGGCAAAAAGATTATCACAGTCCCCATCATGACGGTTGTTGAAGTTTTCCGCTGTACGCCAGTGCTGGTGCAACTGGTTTGGTGCTACTACGCACTCCCGATGCTGATCGGATTTGAAATTTCGCCGGCCATGGCGGCTTTCATTACGCTTACCTTCTATGGTGCTGCATTTTATGCGGAAATCATTCGTGGTGGCATCGTTTCCATTGATGCGGGGCAATGGGATGCAGGACGTGCAATCGGTATGCGCCGCGGTCAGCTCATGGGCAAGATCATTCTGCCACAGGCACTGCGCCGCATGGTGCCGCCATTGGTCAACCAGTCCGTGCTTCAACTCAAGAACACATCGCTTTTGTCGGTTCTTGCTGTGCCTGATCTTCTTTATCAGGGCCAGCTTGTTACCTCGGCAACCTATCGGCCGCTTGAAACCTACACCCTGATTGCAGTGCTGTATCTCGCTGTTCTCTTCCCTCTGACGCGGCTCGCTCATGGGCTGGAAGGCAGGTTGAAATGATGAACCGTATCGAGCGAACCGTCATTGTGGGGGTAAGCTATGAATGCTGAACCGATGATCGAAGTGCGCGGACTGAAGAAGTCTTTCGGCGACATCGAGGTGCTGCGCAATATCAGCCTCACAGTTGAGCGCGGACAGGTGGTTGCGCTGATCGGACCAAGTGGCTCCGGTAAATCAACGCTACTGCGCAGTCTCAATCTGCTTTCGCTGCCCGATGCGGGTTATATCGCAATTGGTGAGCAGAAGATAGATTTCTCGTCCGGGAACCTGTCGCTCAAAGACAAATATCTCGCGGCATTCCGCGCCAATACCGGGATGGTGTTCCAGAACTTCAACCTGTTTCCGCATATGAGTGTCCTCGACAATGTCATGATCGGGCCGGTTACAGTTTTGAAGCAGGACAAAAAGGCAGCGCGTCAACTGGCTATGGAACTGCTGGAGAAGGTTGGGCTTGCAGCTCGTGCAGATGCCAGACCTGAACAGCTGTCAGGCGGTCAGAAGCAACGTGTGGCGATTGCAAGGGCGCTCGCCATGCGCCCTGATGTGATGCTGTTTGACGAGGCAACATCGGCTCTCGATCCGGCGCTGGTCGGAGAAGTTCTGGCGGTCATCCGACAACTGGCCGAGCAAGGTATGACGATGATCCTTGTGACCCATGAAATGGCCTTTGCTCGTGATGTCGCTGACAAGGTCATCTTCATGCAGGACGGTTACGTCGTTGAAACCGGCGATGCTCGTCAGGTGATCAATGAGCCGCATGAAGCCGCAACCCGAGAATTCTTAAGCCATTTCCATGGCGGTCTCGCATAAATGCACGCGCAGAACGGATAAATGTCATGACAGGCAATGTTATTGTCGTCGGGGCTGGCATTATCGGCTCCACAACCGCCTTGCGGCTTGCTGAGGCTGGCCTGAAGGTAACGCTGTGCGATGGCTCAGAACCGGGCGGTGAGCAAAGTGCAAGCTACGGCAATGGTGGCTGGATTAGCCCGGCTTCGATCATTCCAATGAGTATGCCGGGACTATGGCGGCAGGTTCCTCGGCTTCCTGCTTGATCGCAACGGGCCGCTCACACTTGATTGGAAATCGGTTCCAAGGCTGGCGCCATGGTTGATGCGCTTTTGCTTGCGGGTGCCACAAAATCACGGGTGACAAAAACTGCAGCCAAGCTCAACTGGTTGCTTAATGATGGGCCGACACGCCATCTTGAGCTCGCCAGAAAGACGGGTCAGGAGCATCTGATTGTGCAGAAGGGTTTGCTTTACGCCTATCCTGATCGTGCTGCCTTTGAGGTCGAGGCGCTCAGCTGGCAATTGCGCCGTGATAACGGCATTCTGTTCAATGAATGGCAGGAAGCGGAGCTGCGCGAACGTATCCCTGCTCTTGGGAGTGACTATCGTTTTGCCATTCATGTGACGGAAGGCGCGCATTGTCTTGATACCGGAAGTTATGTTGCGGGTATCGCAGCGCAGGCTGAAAAGACAGGTGTTCGTTTCATTCGAAGTAATGTCGTCAGGGTACTTACCGATGTTTCGCCGCGTGTTGTGCTCGATAATGATGAGAGTATTGCCGCTGACCATATTGTGCTGGCAGCAGGCATCCATTCCGGGTGTATCATGCACGATCTTGGCATGCATGTGCCCATGCAAAGCGAGCGCGGCTATCATGTAACCTTGCCGATGAATGAGCTTCCTTTCGATATCCCGATCATGCCGAGCACCGGGCGAATGGGAAATCGCCAACCAATATGGGACTGCGGCTTTCCGGACAGGTTGAATTGGCAACTGTGAAGAAAGCTCCGGATTGGCGACGCTCGGAGGTGCTGCTCAAACACGCGCTGGTGAGTTATCCCAATCTGGCAAAGCACGATTTGCAGCATATGAAACTCTGGATGGGGCATCGGCCATCGCCTGCCGATGGGATTCCGGTGATTGGCAAACTCACACGCCATACCGGAATTATCGCAGCTTTCGGCCATGGCCATATCGGGATCGCCGCTGCGCCCAAGACTGCCGATATGGTGCTCGATGAAATCAATAACTTACCTTCCGAAAGCGCTCGCGCCTTCTCGCCCGCGCGCTTCGGCTGCTAATTATCCTGAATTCAAAGGAATGAAACTATGATGCTCAAAGGTGGCTACACCAATTATGGCCAGCAGATTGGTGTGCTGATGCTGGACACGATTTTTCCTCGTCCTGCTGGCGATATCGGCAATGCGCTGTCCTATGATTTTCCTGTGCGTTACAAGACAGTAAGAGGTGCGCATGCCACACGCATCATGGGCAATAATCCCGATCCAAAACTGATCGATCCTTTCATCGAAGCCGCGCGCGAACTGGAAGCGGAAGGTGTACGCGCCATCACCACAAGCTGCGGTTTTCTTGGGCCGTTTCAGAAGGACATCGCCGCAGCGGTTAACATTCCGGTCTTCACCTCATCCTTGATGCAGGCACCGATCATTCACGCAATGCTGGCGCCGTGCAAAGTCATCGGCGTTTTTTTACCGAGCGCGCGCATCATATGAATGACGAACACTTCAAAGGAGTTGGCTGGTCATCTGAGGCCATTCCCGTACAGGTGCAGGGAATGAAGCAGAATGCTGAGTTTCCACAGACCTATATTGAAGGTCGCGATTATCTCGACACGGAAGTGTTGAAGGAAGAAATGCTGGAAATGACGCGAGAATTTATGGCGAGCTGTGAAAATCCCGGAGCGATCTTGTTTGAATGCACGAATATGTGCCCGTTTTCATCCTACGTTGCGGCTGAATCCGGTTTACCAGTGTTCGACATCAACACGCTGATCAACACTTTCTATCTGGCAACAAATCCACGTCGTTACCTTTAAGCGCAACCCAGCAATCAATAAAGTCAGCGATCCAAAAGTTGAATCTGCTCAAGCCTTTGTTGCGCCGTGGAAAAAAGCCCATCTCCCGTCAAAGCGGCTATGTATTCGTACCTTAATGCGCGGGCCTACAGTTAAGGGAACGGCAGATAAAATCAAATTGGTCACAGGCAGATTTCAACGGGATTTTGGGCGCGTATGCAGAAGAGGTGTAAACTGCGATATTGCGATCCGCACCTACGCAACATGTCCTTCGGCCCCGTTCCAAAGCTGACCCGGTACGGGGTGGCGAAAAAGAAGCTCGATCCGATACCGCGCGGTATTTTGAGGGTGTTGGGATGTTTGCCGCTGGAAACATGCAGAAATCCGCTCGCAGCTGCAGGGATGTCCCCGAAGATTCGCGGAATCGAAGGTATGTCGGAAGCGGATTTTTGCGACATCGAATATCGGTCCTAGGAGCAGGCGGAGTGATCGAGTATTCCGGCACGCTTCGCAGAAGCAAGGGAGCGTAACGGATTGTGACTTACGGTTTGGGAATGAAGTCATAGGTGGTCGGAATCCCGGGATGAACACGCGGCTGATGCCAAGAACTTGGACATCGGATAGGGCAAATTTTTCGATGCGTCGTTCCCGCTCATTGAGGTGCTGAGGTGATTCTTTAAAAGTAAGCACTCAACAATGGGAGAAAGTGGACACGAATGAAGACAAGTGATTATGGCATACGGCCCGGAACACTCGCCGATCTCTCACTATTAGCCCACTACGACTTTTCATTTGAAGTTCGAGATGAGATTGTTGATCCATTTGAAAAAATGGATTCCGTTCCGCTGAGGCAGCCGTATCGCAAAAGATTATGGCTTTGATGAAACTGATCTGACAGAATATCTAATAGGACCCGGCAAGCAACTTTTCGTTGCGGTTCTGAATGATATTCCTATTGGGTATCTTGCTATTAGCGAAGGCTGGAACAAGTACGCTGTGGTGGAGGACGTCGCGGTTGCCGCTGGCAATCGACAAGGAGGGGTCGGAAGGCTTTTAATGGATGCTGCGGTCCATTGGGCCAGAGACACAGGATTGGCAGGCGTCCGCCTTGAAACCCAATCGACAAATATTTCTGCGTGCCGGTTTTATAGCAACTACGGGTTTTCATTAGGCGGGTATGACAGGTTTCTGTATCTTGGCCTTTATCCCGAAACACGAGAAATAGCGTTGTTCTGGTATCTGCATTTTTGAAGCTAAGGGCGCTGTTTCCGAGCTTTGATTGCACGAACCCACGTGTTTTGAACACTACCACGCCGATGCCCAACGCAGCGGCGCCAAGGACGATCATGCCAATCGCAACGCCTTGGTCTCCGAATTGCTGATATAGCCATCCAGACTTCTCGACTGCTTGGGATGGATTTCCAAGACGGAGTGAACCCTGAATGAGTGCTCCGAAACCGACAATCAACATGCAAACGCTTCTAATCATGGCGTGCGAATAACAGGCGGACGGGCAAGAATCTAGGCATACTACCTTGGAGCCGCTGTCACGGGCTTTGATGCGCTAGATTTGAATATGAATGGTACCCGTACCTTACCCACTATCGAAGTCTGGTAAGGCTGACATCTTTTGACGGCCTCCATTGCCGCCAATCCTACGATATAGTTGGTGAATCCACCTGATTTTACCAACTCAACATCAGTCGCCTTGCCGTCTTTATGAAGCCTGAACTCGATGACTGCATTCCCGGTCTTGTTAAGAGGCATTCTGAAGCACTTACGGACCTGACTTGCTAAACAGAAGGATTCCTCGCGGCTTGGCGGTCCTTTTGCCATCGAAACACTTGGGGCGAGTGTTATGAGCAATGCGGCGCAGTATAGAAAAATCTTCATGAGGAAGTCCCTCGATGTAACCGTTCGGCGGGCAGGCCTTAGAGCGTTTCCGTTTTTCTCTGAATCGAATGCGCTTCCCAAATCAGTTTTGTTCTGATTCACTGATGCTGGCTGGATGGAGGCCAGCGTTGGATGACCGCACCGATATCGAATGATCTTCGAGAGCGCGTTATTGCCGCCGTGCTGAGTGGCGAAAGCGTTCGTTCAGTGGCGACGCGGTTTGAAATTGCCGCATCTTCAGTCGTAAAATGGTCCCAGCGCCATCGTGCGACCGGATCGGTTCATCCCGGCAAGATGGGCGGCCACCGCAAGCGGATACTCGAACCGCATCGTGATATCATTGTGCAACGGCTCGCCGAGAACCCACACCTGACACTCCATGGCCTGAAGGCGGCGTTGACCGAGCGGGGTATTTCCGTCTCGCACAATACGATCTGGGAATTCATTCGCAGTGAAGGGCTGCGCTTCAAAAAAACACTATTCGCCCTTGAGCAAGCTCGTGCCGACGTCGCTCGCAAAAGACAGCGCTGGAAGACCCTGCAAAATCACCTTGATCCCGAACGGCTGGTCTTCATTGATGAGACCGGATCAAGACCAACATGTCGCCGATCAGAGGCTGGGGTCCAAAAGGCAAGCGACTGCGGGCATTTGCACCGCATGGCCACTGGCGCACGCTGACATTCCCGGGCGCTTTGAGAAACGATCAGCTTACAGCACCCTGTGTCTTCGACGGACCGATGAACGGCCAGTGTTTCCGCGCCTATGTCGAGCAGCAGTTGGTCCCGGTGCTCAAGCCGGGCGACATTGTCGTCATGGACAATCTCGGCAGCCATAAGTCGGCAACCATCCGTCAATTGATCAAAGCCGCCGGTGCGCGCCTCTGGTTCCTGCCACCCTATTCGCCGGACCTCAATCCGATCGAACAAGCCTTTTCCAAGATCAAGCATTGGATGAGAAATGCACAAAAGCGCACCATCGAAGACACATGGCGTCATATCGGCAGGCTGGTCGAAACCATCCAGCCCGCCGAATGCCAAAACTATTTGGAAAACGCCGGATATGGTTCCGTTAAAAGGTGAAACGCTCTAGCGACTTGATTTTAAAAAAGGTAAGGCCATGGTTTTCCCAGCACGTTTACAGCAACTGCTCAGTGAGGGCAGGGGGCGCCACAATCTGGTCGTAGTACAAGTCCGCAAAATAGAAAAGCAGGCTGTTGTGGGTCTGGCACTACCCATTACCCCAGCCTGCCGGTACGTCGCGGTTAACACGAGAGGGCTGAAGCCGCTTCTACGCCGCGATTTCCTTGCCAAGTACTACCCCAGCCGACCAGACAGATGCAGCCAGTCGCGGCATCTGTCAATCGTTGAACAATAGCGCCATCGCAGGCACTGCGAATGACAGCGTGCGAGAGGCGAATAACGATAATGAGCCGGCATAAATGGCGGAGATCGGGATGAGGTTCCGTTCTAAACATGGAATATGGAGGCTAACCGTCTTTCCCTTCTGCCCGGTCTCGGAGAATTTGTGCGGCTTTGGCCCTGTATTTTTCCTTTTTAGCTCATCGGAAACACTACCACCGACGCTAGCTCCGCTTACGATTTTGCCAACCGCTGCGTCCCAGTTCAGATCGGGATTCGGGTTTTCTTGCTCAAAAAATTGCTTCGCAAGTTCTTCGATCTCCAGCTGCTTTTCGAGTTCGCCACTCATGATTGCCTCCAGCTGTAAATGGGCTTGAAGGATAAAAAAGATGGAGCGAAAATCAGGGAGGGCAATGCTTAAAACGGTTGCTATGACCTCGAAGGGTATCCGCATCGCGCCCGGCGGGGGCTTGGGTGCGCGATGCGGATGCATTCCAAAGGAGGTTTGCATGCAACAACATATCCGCAGCGTGGATAAATAAGAAATAACAGAATGTAACGGTTGCCAATATTTATAACTACAACCATAAAATAGAGAAGCCGCTCCGATGCGAGGGAACAGCGAAGCGGCTTTCGCTTCATTAGGCAATATTAAAATGAAACGTTACTAAAAATAGCATCGAAATTTGACATAACAAAATTACAATTTTGTAATTTTTGTGACTAATTTGTAATTCTGTAGTAAAAGTTATTAAATAGTTAACGATAAATTATTTTGAAATTGATACTATACGCCAGCCAACCAATAAAAACACGAGGAGTGCCAATGACTGATAATCACGACTTGTTCAACGCGACTCCTATTGGTCACCATAAGCCCGCAAGAAACCTACAACCCGCTATCGCTACATTCAAAAGCGCCGCCATCGCGCGGGGGTTTTTCATTTCATAATTAATGTGGCAATCACGTCAGTGTCGCGTTTGCTTTGCGTTCGACCAAAGGTGCAATTCCCTCGTAGAAGAATGGGATACTGTCTTCTGGCCCATTGAGAGAGCGATTCTTAACTTTTGCCATCACCAGAACTCCAACCCGAAACTCAGGTTCACCGATAACCAGCACGAATGAGTTATCCTTATCAGCTCGTAGGTAACGACCGCCGAACTGTTGTCGAGCCGTTTCGGACACATATGCAGATGCCAGAAAATGGAGATCTTCGGGCAATTGAGCTTTCTGCAGGTAGAAATCGTGTAAGATACTATCCACCAGTTGCAATGAGGATTCCGAATAGTCGAGCTTTTTGCATCGACAGGAGAGCCTTGACCAGAGAAAGCGCTTATAAAGTCGCTTGCCCGGGACGCCATTGCTTCCTCTATCGTGGCCGGCATTTTCTTCCGTTTAAGGAAATCGAATAAACCCAAGTTGTTGTCCTCTCATGGTGCCGACGATGGCTTTAACAGCATGCTATGGAATTAGGTCGTGAGCCTTGCTGCATAACGAGTGCTGGAAACAAAGAAATCGCTACTACCTTTTCTACTGACTCTGCGCTACAGAGAAGCTTGGTTCATATTCTCCGTTGCTTTCCTGCAGAAAGTTTATTAGCTGTCGAATAATTATTTCAGCTTTTTCTTGACTATTCTGAGTGCAGTCGTAACTATATTAGTTCTTGGACTGTTGGACCGCTAACTCCATAACCCATTTGAATGCCTCATCCCAAGACGGTAGCGTTTTTCGCTGCCCATTGACGCCGTAGGCAACCCAGATATCCTGTTGGGCACCATCCTTCTCCGTCATGATGGTGCCTATACGAGTTCCACTGTTATCGTGAACTGGGTAGATCATTGTCAAACTCCTAACCTCGAGTGGTCACCTAACGAGTTTCCGTGGGTGCTGCTAGCAGACGACTGCACCTTCTGTGATGGCGGCGTTTAAGTTGAGGGTGTTTGTCGGTTTAGGCAAGGAGGAAAGTATAGTTGTCGTGAACTAGGAGCCGTCGTTGGTCTCACCCCAAAATACCTCTTGATACAGCCCGCTGTCACAACCAGAATACAACTCCTGATAATGCGCACTTCTTGAAAAACCCTAAAAGAAGTTCGCAAATGCCCGCTGCTTTTGATGCGCATGTGTTCTTATCGCGTACGAAGCGCGCAGTTCTATGCGTTTTGAGAACTACGCACTTTCCAGATTTTTGCGGTTTCCTGAATACAACCTGATCTGAGGATGGCGACAGACGCCTCCGGTGAATGGTGTAGCAGGGGATCGCAAAGCGCCTTGCCCCACGGCAGGGTAACGTCTCGCTTTTGACATGTCCATTAACACCACATTTAGTGTGCCGCTTCACACTCATCCTGCCGCTACTAACGGCATGGACCCACCACCGCAACTAACACGAGGAGTATACATGGCATGCAACCGCATGCGCCCCGGCATGATGGCGAGCTTCGAACGACTGACCTTATGAAGGTTGAGCAGCCTGAGACGCTCGCCGCTCCTGACGCTTACAGTTCAAATTGGATCGCTGGCCGGTCGGAGAGGGTCATCACTTACCAGAGGAACTACGATGAGGACGGGCGCGTAATCTTGTCTGCTGCTCCGGTTAGCCAAGACGACCCGAAATGTAGCGGAGAAAAAATCCTGAGCGTCGCCTAGGTTGAAAAAGAATTCAGTTATTGATCCCGTTTGCTCAGAATTGACTTTCCAAAAGCCAGCCCACCGACCGCTAATATTCCAATACCAGCGATGGATAGAACAACGTTAAACCAAAACATAAAGACCCCCGCCTTTTGATGCGGGCTAATTAATCCGAACGAACCCAATATTGCAAGACGCCCACTGCCGCGGTTTTTCTTTTGCCGAAAGAATCAAGAAAGGCCCCAGTAAGGTTTCACTGAACTGGGGCCGCGCACTTTGGGGAAACCACGCTGAAAGCAGTGATAAGTGCTGGATCGACATTTATCTCGTAAATTGTAAACAATCTATTTCGGGATGAATGAAAACCCCGACGAGTCTCCCAACCTGCCGGGGTTAGGCGCCTTCACGTGTGGCGAATACGATGGGTCCGCCGACGAAGTATAACATAGGCGCAGCGTTTACAGCGTCCACCCGTACACAGCGAGTGCAACACCGCCGACCGCTCCAATCACTGACCATCCGATCATGCTGATACCCATGAAACTGTGATAGGTGTCTGCTGAAATCTTCTTGAAAGCTGCAGCGACCAACAGGTTTGCTACTGCGCCGGTTATGAGGCCGATTCCGTTAGCGACGTAGGCCGCTGGATGAAGCGCCATGGTCTGCATAAAATAAGGTCGCAGTAGAAAAGTCGCGCCCAGCATACCTGCGATCAATACAAAAACGGAAACCATTCCGAAGCCAGACCATCTAACTAGCATTTGTTGAATTACCTTTGTCTTGGGGAAAAGATCAGGCGGTAATGGCCCTTGCCCATTTTACGGGCAACCCTCTGTCGTCAATTTCCTCAACAAAAAACGGACCAGCCGGGGTTTGATTCACTGTCTTCGTCTGGTGTCCCAGAAGAGCATTGATATGACCCAGAGTAGCGCAACGAGAATTGTTCCCTCAATCAGAAAATACCAGTGCATGACACGGCCTCACATCGGAATTCTACCGCCGCTCGAGGCTTTGCTCGTCATCCATGGGATTGCCGCTTCCGGCTGTTCCAGCAGATTGCGCTTTCTCGCGAAGCCTTCGAATGCGGCACGCGCTACGCGAACCGGCTTAAGCCCATTCTGTGCGTCGCAGCACGTTTTCCAAGTATCCTCATAAATGATGTCGCGCTGATCGTCGGGCCATTCATATAGAAATCAATAGCATCTTCGATGCTTGCAATCTCTTGATTAAATATTCGCCGTCCTTTACAAAAACAGGACTGTCAAACAAACGGTCGCTCATCGGAACCTCCATTTGATCGAACGCTAAGTTGGAATGACAATTTCGATTTAGTGACCCGACGGGCGATTTCAAGAACCGCATTCTCAAAATCTCAGGAAATCCAAATGAACAAAACAACGTTCTACGCGTATGCGAGGCGCGCGCCTTTTGGCGGGCGCTTGAGCTAGGCGCAGGTCGACGGCACGTCGGCAATTCTGGCTGAAGCTGAACGCCGAGGTCCGCCTGACAATCAACTGGCCTATGTGCTCGCGACGGCATTCCACGAGACCGGCGGCAAGATGCAGCCGATCGAGAAAAACCTCAATTACACCAGTGCGACGCGTATCAGGCAGGTTTGGCTATCGCGGTTTAGCAAGGTAGCTGCCGCCCAGCCTTATGTACGTAACCCGCAGGCCTTGGCTAACAAGGTTTATGGCGGCAGGATGGGAAACACCGGCGTCAATTATGGCTGGCTGTTCCCTCCGCTCCAGGGATCACAGTCTGGGCCGTGGCTATCGCTGCGGCCCTTGTGATTCTGGCGGGCGTTTACCTCAAGGGCAGGGTGGATAAAACCACAAGCGCCACCGCCGACCGGCTGAAAGCCACCAACAAAACAAGGAAGAACCGAAGATGAAACGAGCAAGCTTGGCGGCGGTGATGTTGACGCTGCTTTGTCTCGGTGGATGCGTGACAGCCGGTAGCCACTGCGACGTAGCCCGGCCTGTCCCCCGAGCTTCGAGGATAGCCTGACCGACGGTACGAAGCGCCAGATCCTCGCGGAGAACGCAAAACTGGAAAAGCTTTGCGGGGTGCGGCCGTGAGGGCTAGTTCGAGGTCGGTTCAGTGGCGCCCGGAACTCTATCTGCAGGCATTAAGCTTCGGCCTTCCTCGTAGTTGGCAATCAGGGCAACTGCGCTGAGGGCCAGCACAATCGGTAACGCAATGCACAACACGCGCAGCACTGCATGAACAATATGTCGAACGAGGCGTGGTTTCATTCGGGAATGTTGCCATACTAGACGTTAAACGGCCATAAAGGACGGCATTAACTATGTCTAATCCAAAGGAAACCGCCGGATGACCAGCGCTGAAATCATGGCCGTCGTCGGCTTTATCGTGATGCTAATGGGCTTTCTGTTCGGTCTCTGGAAGTACGTGGAAAGCCATATTTCAAAAATCCGAAGCGCGCAATGCGGCGAAAGCCGAAGCTGCAACAACTCTTGCCAGTCTGACGCGGCAGGGGCTGTCTGACTACAAGCTACGCGTAGCAGGGACCCTAGCAACGAAGGCCGGCATGCAGGAGCAGGCGCCCCAGATCATGCGAGCAATCGAAAGCGCCGCGCACCGCATCGACGAGGTCACGAAGCGGATTGATAACATCATGGCGACGAGGACGACGGCGCGCGGGAGGACATAAGAAAATGGTGCCGGCCTAATTTTGGATTATCGTAGTTCCGATCGGGCTCGCGGCAAGCCAGCGAATTATGGTTTCGTTATTGGTTTGCCGAGCGTGCTCAATGAGGGCGGAGTAGACAGTTCTTAGGGCGGCAATCGCCATGACTTCGTTCACTTGAAGAACATCGACGTCTTCCCATCCGCACTGTTCGATCGCAGTCGCGACTTCTTCGATGAGTTCCCCGGGCAGCCACGGTGGTGTTCCTTCGCGATTGTGTAGGCTACTTCTACTCCGTAGAAATGGATGGGGCTTTGATTTAGATCAATTGTGAAGATGCCCGTTGGGAAGCGACTATCAGAAGCGATAACGAAATATCGAGACGATGATGTTCGCGGCGTAAATAATCGCGATATGCAAAGTCTCTTATTTGAAGTGATGAGCTTTCGGCAGCAATCCTCATGTTACGCCTGTTGTTTTTCGAGTAGAGGTGACGAGCTACCTATGAGGAGGTACTTTGCTGGCAATGGAGCGGGATTAAGTATAGGTTTCCGTCCGACAGCGCTTTTGTCGGTTCTGGGAAGGGTACAGCTTGTCTTGCTATCAATTCGGAGAAAAAGACGCGGCCAGTCGAATGTACGATCTTAACAAAATCATATATTTCGCGGAAAGGCTTAAGAAAGTGGAGGGGAGGGGCAGTATAAACGAAAGAAAGTGGTGACAGTTTTTTGACCGTACGATAAAAGACCTCCCCAAAAGGGAGGGGAGAATGTACAGCAAAGAAACTGTCGAAGAGCCGCGTTTGTGGGCAGTTCGATGGATCGAACAATTGTCATTGCCTAAGTTTCTGGCATTGGTTGTGGTTTGTAGCGCAAGTACTGGCGTTATTCTGAGCCAGTTAATTTGAAAGCGCTAAACGGAACGCACAATATCGGACCATAAAAATAAAGCCCCGACGCTTTCGGCAGGCGTCGGGGCCACGCTTGGCAAATGAGGCGCATGTCCTTTCCCGCGTTCTATCCGCTGAGCTTCGTACGCACCCAGCGAGTAATTGGAAGGATGTCCTGCCGAGGGACGAACTAAGCAGGGCTGCGTCAGCGGCGTTTTTAGTGGTGAAAGAAATGTGCTTGCACCGTGCAGTGTCATTGCCTTGAATGAAACGGCTCCGCCGTGATTTTGTTCCGCTACTCTGGCCCGTTATTCTTCGGTCCTTTCATTCTGCCATCTTAGAACAAACTTACCTGCGCTTCCTTATTGTCTTTGCTTGGCGTGAGGTCCATCAGATCGGCGTCGGGTAGGGGCTTTGCATTTCCTTGGCTTATCCGTTGGAGCGCGTAGCCCAGTGTCTATTTCCTCTGTGGTGCGGAGGATCACAGGCATTACCTTCGGATGAACGGATTTCACCACGGTATTCGGTTCGGTCTTGAGAAAGCCGAAGATATCGACCTCAACCGGAACGTCCTTTTTCTTTCGCACACCTTTCCAGCTTGTCCAGATGCCAGCGAACGCGAACAGTGGTTTTTCCTCATTCAGCGCGAACCAGTGCAGCGGCTTTCGTTTGGTCTTGGGATCCGCTTCGCCCTTCATATACATCGGCGGTGTAGGCATGCCCCACCGGAGCATCGCAAGCTCTGGATCGTCACCATGGATGTTTCGCAGAACAGGGGCCGGATAGTCAGGAAAGATATCCATCTGCGGATCGACGCGGTTCGTCAGGTCCGAGAATTTCTTGAACAGACGGCGCATGGCCTCATGTGTCGTGGTGATATTGTACAGATTGCACATGCACGCCTCCTCGTTACGAAGAGAATAGCGCGGTTATTTACGCCGTCCAGTGAGTGCATCTTCGCCTTGCTGCTTATGAGCGCGACGGAACCAGAGTTAGCCGTAACTCAAACGATATGACGGTGGTGTCTACCTTTACCATCCAAATTCTGAATATGGCGATTGAGCAGCCACAGACAGAATTGCCTGCTTCACATAGGGGATGGTTTCGGTGGGAAGTGTGTTGATGTCCCGCCATTGTAGATCACTGTGCTTATCAGTTTCACGTAATTCGAGTACTCCCTCCCAAGCTGTCGTACGAAAGAAATGCCCAAGCCATGTCTGGTTCCCGGTTTTGCTGTGCAAAGTGTGAACATATTGTAGGTTCTCGGGTAGGATTTTGACGCCGACTTCTTCATAGGCCTCTCGAATTGCCGCAGCGCGAATGGTTTCCCCGTCATCGAGACCTCCTGCTGGAATACTGAACGATCCGTCCATCCAACCGGTTCCCTCACGCTTGAGCATGCATATTTCATTATCTTTCATGAGTAAGACAAAGACTGAGGCAGACAGCTGGTATCGAATTCGTTCGCTCACGATGAACTCCGCAATTTCCTAGTAAGTTTTGATATTTCAGCGAAGGTATTTTTGCTGATGCTGATATAGGGAGCCAGCTTTTAGCCTTGGCAACGTGTGCGTTGTCGTTCTTGTATCCGTTTATTATCCCTTGGGCATTTTCGTAATTCCAAACCGGGCATAGCCCTTTGTCATGCAGGCCCGGCATCGCATGCGTCGGTACAGGTCGACGAACCGTGTCTGTGTTCCATATTTGCGCGGGATCATCTCTCTATCGACTGATCCAATGTGCCCGCAGCGGCAACAGAACCCGTATAGCTCGTGCCATTTGAACAGGTCCATGATCCGGGTCGATACCGGCATTTCGGTCAGGTAAGGCGGTCGCGGTTTCATCGATCAAAATACGTCTCCCACGGCCCGGATTTCTTGTCGGTCGGGTCGTAGGGAACGCCGCCGTATAGCTGGATGAACTCTTGCTGGCCTTCCTTGGCCGGGAATTTCACAATCGAGAAGTAATGGCTCTCATGATATACGCAGCCATTCAGCCGACAAGCGCCAAGCCGGTGTTCGTCCGCAATCACTTCCAAAAGCCTGATGCGCAGCTCATCGGTCGAGAACAGCACGACCTGAAACGGATAATGCTTATCGATAAGCGTCTTTGGCGGCTCACCACGGGATCTGCGCTCATTTCACGAACACCGTCGGCTTCCAGCCTCGCGCAAAGCCCATCGACATAGCCAGACTGGCATATTCGATTTCCTTGACGAGAAAATCCCGATCCTTGAGAAGCGCCTCTATCGCAGCCCGCACATCGCCTTTGTGGTAGGCGAGAACCATTTCAATTTCGTCGTCGTATTCATTTTCCTGCGCAACCGCACTCATTGTCATGCTCCAGTGAAGCAGACACACACGCCACCTAACGTGTCTGGATTTCATCAGCGCCGCCCGCTGACGTTCCTAAAATGTTCTCATCTGGGGTGAGAGTCAATCGCGATCTTGAAGCTGTGGAAATCCGGTGAATTGTCTGTGGGTTTCCTGTGCGCTCTGGCAACGGAAAACGACGACGTTCGTGCGGACGGTTGCGTCCTAAAGACGCAAAAATTAGTTCGCAAAAATGCGTCTCGCGGCTACAGTTCATGAAAAGCTGATAGGAGGGCTATTATGGCGGACGGCAACTTTTCAGGCGCACGGCGCAGCATTGTGGTTGATGGCTTCACCAACAGCGTGCTCGATCCAAAAGAGCCAATGCTTGGACCATTGCAGAATGGCGGCACAATCATAGCGAATACTGCACCGGGCTGCTGGGGCCCAATGATAACGCCCAGATTGCGCGGTGGGCATGAAGTCACCAAGCCAGTTTTCGTTGATGGGGCGGAAGTAGGAGATGGCGTAGTCATTCGCATTCGAGATATTTCTGTGACATCTCTTGCAACGGCGTCTGGCCATGACACCGTGTCCAATCAATTTTGTCTCGGTGATCCGTTCGTGGCAGCACGATGCCCCACTTGCGATGAAGTTTGGCCTGAAACGCACATCGAAGGCGTTGGGCAGGATTCCGTAAAATGCAACAAATGTGGAGAAGCTATCAAGCCCTTTACGATGGAGCATGGCTACACGGTCGTTTTCGATGACACGCAGTCGGTTGGCCTCACGCTGCCGCAGCATGCCGCACAAAAAGATTGCGCAGAATGCAGACCATTACGCGTCGCTACCAGATAACTCCGTGCAGCATTCCATCCTGAACTACGCGCCGGCTGATCTTGTTGGCGCTATCGTTCGTATGCGGCCATTCTTAGGGCAGCTCGGCACGACGCCGTCTATTGCGATGCCTGATTCACACAACGCCGGTGATTTCGGTGCTTTCCTTGTTGGTGCTCCTCACAGCTACGCACTGACGTCTGAGCAGCTTCTTGAACATAAGACAGATGGCCACATGGACATCGATGCGGTTCGCGCCGGTGCAGTCCCGGTATGCCCAGTGAAGGTAAAGGGTGCGGGCGTCTACATGGGAGATATGCACGCCTCTCAGGGGATGGGGAAATTGCTGGCCACACCATGGACGTTGCAGGAAGCGTGACGCTTCAAGTTGAAATTCTCAAAAATTACAACAATGACGGACCTGTGTTGTTCCCTTTGCTGGAAGACCTTCCACCGCTGGCGCGACCGTTTACTGCTGATGAAAAACTGAAAGCAGCAAAGTTGGCCGCGCAATGGGGCGTCGAGCAGACTGAAGAAGTTGCGCCGATTTCAGTAATCGGAACAGCTCCCAATATGAATGCTGCCATTGTGAATGGGCTCGAAAGGGCGGCGAAACTACTTGGAATGACTGTAGGCGAAGTTCGCAATCGTGCGACCGTTAATGGTGCAATTGAGATAGGGCGCGATCCCGGGGTTATTCAGGTCACTTTTTGGCGCCGTTGAAGAATTTGGACGCAGCTGGTCTTGGTGATTTCGCCGAAACAATACGATATCTGAATTCATTGATGGCGTGTAGAGAAGCGACTGAGAGGTTGAATTACGAATAAGAAAGCGGGGTTTGAGCTTCGCTTTTTCATGAGGGAAGATTACCAACGCATCGACTTCCGTGCCACTGTTTTTATAGTATGTTACCGCTTATTCGGGGGCATATCGCATGATTAATTCGCTTAGGATTTTAGCTTATGCGTTGCCTCGTTGGCTGGATTGATCCTAACTGGCGGCGCAAACGAGCAACCATGGCAACGTGCAAAGAACGTGCCGTTCCAGATCAAGTCTGGATTTTTGCTTGCAGACGAGGCCCCTCAAAGACGACCCGCTAAACTAAGTCTAGTTTGCGACAGCGACAGCCAATCGAGGCTTGTGTTAGTCACACGCTTACCGGGACGCGATTTCGGAATTGTCCTCGACCAAAACGTGCCGCATGTCAGCAAGTGTTGGTTTCGTAGTGTGCATGATTGCCCCTTTTGCCCGTTAGCGATTGAATCCTGAATCTGGTTTTGAAACAAGATCCGAGCACGCCCAAAGAGCCGTTTCCAGCCTTTTTCTACAGCCCGCTGTCACAATAAAAATACAACCCTAGGTAACGAGCACTTCTCGGGGTTACCTTAAAAAGCATACGCAAATGCACGCTGCTTTAACGGTAGGCAGCCAGCAGTTACTGCCATCGCTCTTTAACAGCCGCAATTCGAGTGAAAATACTATGGGCGCCGTCCCTGAATGGATGGAGGTCTGCGAGGCGCTGTCTTGCCCAATGATGTCATTCTGAGGCTGGCCGGTCATCGATTTCTTTTAGTCTCTGCTGCTCGTATTTCTCGTGGCGCTCTCGTTCCCACCGTTCTTCGTCAGCCTTACATTTTAGTCGCCATTGGCGGGCGGCCCCAACAAGAGGCGGAATATTGGCAACGACTGCACATGGGGAGGTTGACGCCGGGCTTGCGGGCAGAATACGCGCATGATTTCCAAGGATCGAGCCGGGCCGCATTGGGCTACAGCGCGCTTGGCGGGCTTCCTTATGCCCTCGGCATCGAATATCAGACCAGCTTCGGCGGCTCTGGCGCGCGAGACCACGCTTTTGCAATGCGGCTCGGTGCGAAGTTCTAGTTCCTGCTGTTACGCTAGTAAGTGGCTACTGAGGGTCTGGAAAGCGGGGCTTTGGTCCCGCATTGTTATTGCTGCGACCAATCGGGAGTGATGCCGTTCTTGCCCATAATGCCGTAGGTTCCCCCTGTATTAATGAACCAAACGCTGAAAATTGCACAAAGGAATAAGAATACGGATGCTGAGACGGTGACAGAACTTGTAAATGACTGAGAACAGTTGAGCCTCAAAGAACGTCAACGGTTTTCCGTATTCGTAGTTCGGTTTCTTGATGTCGGATACCATCTTGCGCTTGCCCATGTCGATCTCCTTAGAAGCGACAGTAGGCGAAAATTGACTGCCGTCGCTTCCTATCTTTCTAGCCTTGGTTAGAGACAAATCGCCCACTATACAACCCGCTGTCACAATCAAAAGACAACTTCTGATGCTGCGCACTTCTTTTTGCGCACTTCTCGAAAAACCCTAAAAAGAAGTTCGCAAATGCACGCTGCTTTTGGTGCGTAAGAGTTCTTATATAGAAACTTACGCACAAAGCGCGCAGTTCTCGTAATTTGAGAAGTGCGCGCTTTTCCTGATTCTGGCCAATTCAAAAATACAACCTGAACTGAGGTTGGCGACAAGACGCCCCCGGTGAATGGTGTAGCTGGAGGACCGCAAAGCGCCTTGCCCCTCGTCAGGGTAACGCCTCGCTTTGTACCTGTCCATTAACACCGCATTTATTGTGCCGCTCCACCCTCATCCTGCCGCTACCAACGGCATGGACTGCTGACTTCCTTGCGCAGTGTGTCAATCTGTTCGGAAAGCATGCCTTCGGTTGTCTGTGCCGTTTCATTCTCCTTTTGAATTGCCAAACCGAAACGGGGAAGAGCAATGAATTGTTCCACTCTTATGCATGTTTTGCGTAGCAACTAAGCAGCCATCTCCCGGCATGTTGCGGCACATAAATCGCAAGCTGCGACGCATTCGTCCATCCCATCGAGATTTTCGCAGCTTTTGGAACAGGCCTCACATATTTCAGCGCAAGCCTTGCACACCGCCTGATGTAAAGGCGTCCTCAAAAGCATGGTATGTGCGCACGTCCTACATATTTCGGCACAAGCAAGCATTGTTCGGAAATGAACGGGCTCAACGTGCTCGCCACCTTCCTCAAGGCAATGGGTAGACGCCATCCCGATGCATGTCTGATAACAAGCCAAACAAGCGTCAATGCAGGCTTTCATCTCGTTATTATTCATCGTTCCTTCTCCCGACTGTTCGTCTTTAAGGAACGCAGCGCAACCACGTCTGTTCCAGTTCGGATATTTCTTGATGCAGGGAGCCGGCTAGCACACTTGACTGGGGGCAAGGGGTCGTGGGTTAGATCCCGATGCCCGCAACCAATTGGCATTGAGTGAAATTAATTGGAGTCAGGATTATCCACTTGGCAACCTACGCCGTGACATCCGATATAATTACCTTGAGTGTCAAAGTTTGGGTTGCCGTCTTTATCAAATTGAGGGCGGTTATCAATCATCCCCGCCGATGTGCCCGCAGTATTATCTAATTGATTTAGTCGTTGTCTGTCTCGTCTGTCTTGCTGTTCTAATGACTGCATAGTTTGACGCTGGTCATCGTCGCGTTTCCAGTCCCTATTCATCATACAGTTCGCAAAAGCGTCAGTACCGGTGCAAAGCCGTATGATGAGCATTTCTGTTGATCGGCCGCCTGTTGATCCTCAGTACTTACACACCCAGTAATCGCCAACGGAAGTAGCAAAATTGGTAAGATTTTGATGATGAGTTTAGGCAATTTTCCTCTCCTTTAACCTATCGCCGGCGAAAGAAATCACACATGTTCAAGACTGACAAGCAGCTACTTATATTGGTTTCTTAAGTTGCTTGGAGGTGATCGTCGCAGCACGGAAGCCGCTGCTTACCGCAAGCTTTGCAAGACATCCCGTTGGCAACGCTTACGTGAGCGGCAATTGACCGCGCAACCTTGCAGGTGAAGACACGCAAGCGCCGGGTGGCGAGCTACACCGGGGCGGGAATCGTCGATCCAAACCCAGCCCCGAGCCAGAACCGGAGCCTGAAACGCCGCCGGAGGGTGGTGGTGATGGCACTGGTTGAGCTTGATCTACTGGAAAAACATCTCCGTGTGTTTCATGACGACGAGGATGCCGAGCTTGAAGTATATCTGGCTGCGGCTGAAACGATCGTCGTCGAATATGTCGACCGTGAGATCGTGGGAACGGGCGCGACGCCAACCTTGCCGGACGGCATTGTGGTGACGCCGCCTATCACGGCAGCAATTTTGTTAGTCGCGGCTGATCTGTACGAGAACCGGGAACCTGACATGAAGGCCGAAGACAATGCCGTTCTGCCGCGTCATGTTCGGGCGCTTCTGGCACCATATCGGGGGTGGCGCACATTGCCAGTGGAAGAATAGCGCTCCGATTGTCCGTTCATCGCAAGTTCATGCATAATCTTTCAGGATGCGTCTTGAAAGGAGTATGCAGAATGAAGCTTGTTAAAGGACTTATTGCTGGGGTTCTGGGCATCGGGCTGCTTATTGGGGCTGGTGCAGCGCAAGCCGCACCAACATTGAATGTTGCAAAGCCGGACGTTAGCTCGAATGTTGAGCAGGCCCGGGATCATCGCGGACATCATTCACGGAAACATTGGAAGAAGCGGCATTACTATAAGCGCAACCATTGGCGCTCGCATCACCGGCATTACCGTGGACCACGCTGGCATTCACACCGCTATTACAGACACAACGGCTGGCGTAATCATCATCGGCACTATTACCGCGATGGGTATTACAAGAGAAGATGGTACTGAATTCAGGGCGCTACGGCGCCCTTTTTCTTGTGGAGTAATCGATGCCCCGTCGCGCAACACGATGGCTGCGCGATTCCCATAGGCCTTTTACGATCTAATCCAATCGCACAAGATTATTTCATTGAGGCTCTTAGCAGAAGTATTCCAACTATAAGTGCCGCTGAACTCACGAAAAAGTCCGGTGGATTCAAATGGATGGTCCGGTAGAAAAGGGCTGAGTAAGACCGGGGCCATTCCTGCCGTCACGAAAATCTTTCCGAAGTCGTATTGCATATCATCCAGTGACTTTTTCATCGTTTTACCTCTGCTCGTGCGCGAAAGCCCGCCATACCCGATTGGCAACGTACGGTGTTTTTACGGGTCCTGTAATTATCCAAAGGTAAACTCACATGCCTTGGCTCCACTTCACAGCCACTTACGACTTCATCCCCATTGCAGCTGTGACGATCCGGTATCCGGCAGGCTACGTCGGCTTGGTGACCACGCCTTGCGCTAATCGCGCTATTGCCGCTGGCAAAGCCGAGCGACTTCCAACTCCTACGAAAGACGAGGCCGAAGCATGGCGAAGCGCGCATCAACGACGAATATGTCGCGGGGTTCATCTGCAGCTCTGGATTTGCGGCCAAGCAGCTGCACGGGCTCACGTTCTTTCCGGTGACCGATATCGAGCAGGCCTACAAGGTCGGCCTGTAACCATCATCACAGTTTGCGCAATTTCGGGTCCGCCAGCAGCGGGCCTTTTTGTTGCGCCTGCATGAGGCCACCGTATGCCATTTTTAGCGCCTATCACCACGACTACCAACCAAACACGAGAAGACTGTATGTCCCATGACAGACAGGGCGCGGGTGCGCGCCTTCCACACGAAGAACTCCTGCGTCGCGCGGAGGCTTACCGGGATCGCGCCTGCCAACGATAACAAGCCTATGCAGGCCGCAGCCTAAAGAGAAAAGGCGGGCATTTGCCCGCCTCTAACGTGGTTGTCCTATTGTGCAGCGAGAATGCCTGCGATCAGTCCGGTGGCCCCTGCAATGAGAAGGTACTGGTTGTCGACCTTTACCCAATGCTGGCCACGGCCGGGCTTACGAAGGCCATAGCGCTTGTAGTCGCGGATTTCCTGATGGCGACGCCAATCGCTGTAACGCTGCCCCTTCGACCACTGATGGCGGCCATAGTCGCGGCGATCATGGCGATAAAACTCCTTACCGTGATGCGGGCGCTGTGGCTCATAGCGATGTGGAGCAGGTTTGCTGTGATGATAATCGCGAGCCTGTGCCATTGGTGCGGCAACGAAAGTTATTGCGATGGCGGCTAGTACAGCTTTCTTGAACATGAATGCTCTCCTTTGTTGTCCGCAAGATATCGGGAGCGAACTGAACGCCAGATGAACAGACGAAGGTGCAAACATTAAATAAAAATCAATGTGATATTTTCTATTCATTAACCATAAGACTAACCACCACACCACAAAAACGAGGAAAAATATGCTTGAAGAAGCAGAAGACCGCGCCGCGCGAGCGGCTGTTGAAGGGCGGCAGAAGAGGGCAGGCGGGAAGGTTATAAGTTACCTGCCAACACCTTATAACGACAATGTGCCATGCGGCTGGATTGCACTTGAAGGATTTGTTGACCCGCCAGAGACGCCACCCGGATACAAGGTAGAGTTGAAGCGGGATACATTTATGGGCTTCGTGACGGCCTATAGATTTGTGCCAGTTGCCCAGCGACCGGCACTCGTCATCATCGAATCCCCTACGGCGGTGACGTTGAGCGCAACAAGGCCTACGCCCGCTCCTGCCTGCTGGATAGCCTGCGACGAGGCGAAGCGCCCATTGTCAGCCACTTGCTGCACACGCAAGTGCTGGACGACCGCAATAAATTTGAACACAAGTGGGGCATTGAGGCTGGCCTCGCATGGTATCACGTAGCGGAGAAATGCGTTGTTTACAGTGACCGTGGCATCAGCGGTGGTATGATCGAAGGCATTGATCGGGCCAAGCGATTTGGCGTGCTGGTCGAGTTCCGCAATATTGAAGCAAGCGCAGCTGCTTGAAAGCGCCGCAGGAGAAAACCATGAGTAACCTTGAAACAGCAATTGCGGTGGCGGCAGCGGCGCATATGGACCAGAAGAGCGATAACGGCGATCCGTACATTCTGCATCCACTGCGCGTTATGATGGCTCAGGAGACGCGCGAAACGCAGATCCTCGCTGTTATGCACGACATGATCGAGCACACGAATACCTCCCCTGAACGATATCTATTCGTTCGGTTTTGATGATGACATCGTGCTGGCTTTGAATGCGATCACCCGTCGCGATGACGAAGATTACTTAGTGTTTGTCAAAAGGGCCTGCTCTAACCCTATCGCGCGACCGGTCAAAATCGCAGACCTGCGCGATAATCTGTGCACTTACGGCGACGACGAGGAACATCGGGTGCGCTATACAAAAGCCCTCGAAATGATCGGGGAGACGCCATGATCCACTTCAACGTTGGCGATCAGGTCGTCTGCATCGACGCCAAGGTCGGCTTTGAGCAGTTCATCGAGATCAAGGAAGGCGAGGTCTACACCATAAGCTGGATCGCCCGTTCGAGCATTACACACAGGGCAGTTACATCGGCGTTCACCTGAAGGGCGTCGATCGAGGATCTGCCCGCAGTTCGGATATGACAATCCGCCGTTTGCGGCGCGTCGGTTTCGTCCGCTAGTTCGCGATAAGCTGACTTCGGTACGGGGACTGCTTGCGGGCGGGGCAGTAACCGAGAAATTCGAAGAGCCGAAGCGGAAAGTGAGAGAGGAAATCTAATGGTTCCAGATGCACGAATTGACCGTGAGACGGCTGAATGGGCGCGCGTAGGTGCAGTCCTAGAAGGCCAGCCCGTCTATGACCCGCGTGCCATCACCTCCGACGGCGGCAGCACGAGCTACTACAAGCTACCGCCACAAGCGATTGAACTGAACGATCTGATCGAGCAGAAAGGCATGTCCTTTGCGCTCGGCAACATCTTCAAGGCTTGCTATCGGTTCGGGGAAAAAGACGCGGCCAGTCGAATGTATGACTTGAACAAGATCATATACTTCGCGGAGAGGCTGAAAGCTGTGGAAACGCGAAGGTAAATGTAGCCAGTCGTGCACACCCTTTGGGCGCTTATCTACGAAAAGAACGCTTTCGCGATGAGCCACCGCATGACCGCCTAAGTATATTGGAAAGCTTTGTCCAATCTTCTGAGGGGATGACATCTGTTTGTGCGCGTCTTCAATCTCGCGCGGCGTAGCAACAGCATGTTTCAATATGCTAAGATTAGTGGCGGGTACGGTAAGGCCGATATTCTCTTCATGGTTATTCATTTTACTCTCTCTTTCGTGTTGGCTCCCTTGCCGAACAATTAAAATAAACAAGGTCGGGCGAATGCCCGACCCTAAAGCCAACTTCTTTCATTCGTGCCAGTACATCCGTGGTCACAAGAAAGAAGAAGCCTCATTTACGCTGCCTGCAAATTACATACAGTCATTTTCCCAGACTTGCGATCCTGTTCCAGTCATAAGTCAGTTTCTGGCCCTCATTGAGCGTATGCAAGCCTGCGTGCTCAACTGCAGAAATATGAACAAATGCATCCAAGCCGCCATTGTCAGGCTGAATAAAGCCAAAGCCTTTTGCTGCATTAAACCATTTAACTGTGCCGGTGTTCATGTGAACCCCTTTCATAACAATATTGATAGCTGCGTTTGAAAAACGCAGAGATGAAACGATTTTTAAAGGGAGTTTTCGTTCAGGGCACGGTGCTAATCGCGCAAGGATCAAAGCTCAGCAAGAAAATCTCGATGGTTTTATTTTAGTGGTTAAATAAAGTTTGTCAAACTATTAATATATTGCGGTTAATTTAATTGATGAAAAATACTTAAATCGCTTAATATTTTCGTTGTTTTACGTAAGCGCAGAATTTCTGCACACCTTCTGAAGCGCAGTGCTCTCAGGCATGAAGTGTCCACCAAAATAGGTGGACGCCAAATCATGGAAGAAGATGAGCAAAGACTGCGGGTGCGGCTTGTGGGTATCCGACACGTTGGCCAGCGTCGATGACGGTGATCGTCCTGAGTATGCGATGGTCTTTCCAGATGCTAGCCGCGGCTATCGGTACGGCTTCGCATCGAGTGGTGTAGACGCTCCATCGCTGAAGCTGCCCGTCAACCAATTGAATGACCTTGCAAATAATATGTCAGATGCGTTGGACGAATGGCAGGATGGCGAGTTCATGGCCGTGATCCTTCCTCGCAGCCACAGCAAAGGCTGGCCGGTCATGTTTGGCAGCGCAAAATCCCAGCAAGACCCTATTTCGCAGCAGGCAGCAAATGCCAGTAAGGTGGAGAAGTCACATGAGTGAGATTGTCACAATGCAGCCGGGCCTTCGCGCCTTGGTGATGTTCGAGAAAGTGCTGGAGGGGTGCGTGACCTTTCCGTGCACGGACGCCAGCAGTATGCCCCACGTGCGACCGGGGAATTTGTCATTGTCGATAAGAACGATCGAGAGCCGGTACACGGCGAGCTCTATGTGGTCAGCTTCGGGCCGAGACGACATCAGCATCATATCTGCATGGTGCGCCGGAAAACTGGCATCACGTGGCGGTGCAGTGATCGGCCTCAAGATGGATGGGAAGTCGGAGCCGTGCGAAACGACGAACTGCGGCAGATACGTCGGGAGCTGGACAGGCAGCATTCAGAAGGCTTGCCGCGGGATCAGTTCATTGCAGGCCCAGATGGTCACTGGCGCTTGGAGCGAGGGACCGTATGCCAGTGAAGGCGACAGCTTCGATCATTCGTGTGATTGCCTCGTTGGCCGCGTGATCGGCATTTATGCGCCAAGCTTCGAGGAGCCGAGCCGGGGATGACTGCAATGCGTTTGATTCTATCTCTGCAGCTACGTTTCTGGAACTGGATGGCTGCTTATTGCGACAGGAAGGCGGATAGTCTGTGGACAGAATATGAGGAGAGAGAGGAGACCGAGAACCGACACCGTGTCGGATTTGTCCCGGGTAACATGACGATCCATTAGAGCGTTTCCGTTTTTCTCTGAATCGAATGCGCTTCCCAAATCAGTTTTGTTCTGATTCACTGATGCTGGCTGGATGGAGGCCAGCGTTGGATGACCGCACCGATATCGAATGATCTTCGAGAGCGCGTTATTGCCGCCGTGCTGAGTGGCGAAAGCGTTCGTTCAGTGGCGACGCGGTTTGAAATTGCCGCATCTTCAGTCGTAAAATGGTCCCAGCGCCATCGTGCGACCGGATCGGTTCATCCCGGCAAGATGGGCGGCCACCGCAAGCGGATACTCGAACCGCATCGTGATATCATTGTGCAACGGCTCGCCGAGAACCCACACCTGACACTCCATGGCCTGAAGGCGGCGTTGACCGAGCGGGGTATTTCCGTCTCGCACAATACGATCTGGGAATTCATTCGCAGTGAAGGGCTGCGCTTCAAAAAAAAACACTATTCGCCCTTGAGCAAGCTCGTGCCGACGTCGCTCGCAAAAGACAGCGCTGGAAGACCCTGCAAAATCACCTTGATCCCGAACGGCTGGTCTTCATTGATGAGACCCGGATCAAGACCAACATGTCGCCGATCAGAGGCTGGGGTCCAAAAGGCAAGCGACTGCGGGCATTTGCACCGCATGGCCACTGGCGCACGCTGACATTCCCGGGCGCTTTGAGAAACGATCAGCTTACAGCACCCTGTGTCTTCGACGGACCGATGAACGGCCAGTGTTTCCGCGCCTATGTCGAGCAGCAGTTGGTCCCGGTGCTCGCCGGGCGACATTGTCGTCATGGACAATCTCGGCAGCCATAAGTCGGCAACCATCCGTCAATTGATCAAAGCCGCCGGTGCGCGCCTCTGGTTCCTGCCACCCTATTCGCCGGACCTCAATCCGATCGAACAAGCCTTTTCCAAGATCAAGCATTGGATGAGAAATGCACAAAAGCGCACCATCGAAGACACATGGCGTCATATCGGCAGGCTGGTCGAAACCATCCAGCCCGCCGAATGCCAAAACTATTTGGAAAACGCCGGATATGGTTCCGTTAAAAGGTGAAACGCTCTAGTTACCCTATTCGTTACCCGAACAAGATTTGCTAATCGCTACCGTATGAATTTTAGGTGCTAAGTGCTTGGTTTTACTGGTGCCGCTTGCGTGACTCGAACACGCGACCCCATCATTACGAATGATGTGCTCTACCAACTGAGCTAAAGCGGCCCGGAACATTACGTTCCAATTTCCCGAAAGAAGCCAACCGTTTCCGGCTGGACGGTGCGCTGATAACCAAAAGTACGGAGGAAAGCAAGGCCCAAATCAAACAATCTCGTTGTTTGTTAGAAAGCGTTCACAACATGTACATCTTCAGTGCCGGGCAGGGTGGAAAGCGGCCGGTTTTACAGCGGGCACGCGATAACTACCCATCGAGTATGAAACGTTGGAACCGCGCCAGCCTTCAAGCTGGCGCGTTGCTGCGGCGCTCAAAGAATTAATTGCCCGAGCAAAGACGCTGGCGGGTGTCGTGATATTCACGCTCCAGCCGGTCGACCAGTTGCCCGGCAGGCGTCACTTCGTGGATGGCGCCAATCCCTTGGCCGCAGCCCCAGATATCCTTCCGTGCCTTGGCTCCTTCCTGTTGAGCCTTGTCGAAATCCATCTTGGATGGATCGGCTTCCGGCAGGTTGTCCGGATCGAGACCTGAATTGGCGATCGACGGCTTCAGGTAATTGCCTCCGATGCCGGTGAAGTAGTTGGAATAGACGATGTCGGATGAATTCGAGTCTACGATCATCTGCTTATAGGCATCTGTCGCGCGTGCTTCGGTCGTGGCGATGAAGGGTGAGCCGATATAGGCGAGGTCGGCACCCATGGCCTGTGCGGCGAGGATCGAGCCGCCGTTGGCGATGGCGCCTGAAAGAAGCAGGGGGGCCGTCGAACCAGGAACGGATTTCCTGCACAAGCGCGAAAGGCGATAGCGCGCCGGCGTGGCCGCCGGCACCGGCAGCCACAGCGATAAGGCCGTCCGCGCCTTTACGGATTGCCGAATTGGCATGGCGGTTGTTAATGACGTCGTGGAGAACGATGCCGCCATAGGAATGGATTGCCGCATTCACCTCCGGCACGGCACCGAGCGAGGAAATGACGATCGGTACCTTGTATTTCACGCAAAGACCGAGATCGTGCTCAAGGCGCTTGTTGGAGCGGTGCACGATCTGGTTGACCGCGAAGGGTGCGGATGGCCGATCCGGATGGGCCTTGTCGTAAGCGGCAAGTCCTTCCGTGATCTCTGCCAGCCACTCGTCGAGCTGTGCTTCAGGACGGGCATTGAGGGCGGGAAAGGAGCCGACGATGCCTGCCTTGCACTGCGCCATTACCAGAGCAGGATGCGAAATGATGAATAGAGGAGCACCAACTACCGGGATGCGCAATCTGCTTTTCAGGATATCTGGCAAGGCCATCTTCAATCGTCCTCCGTGATTGACGTTTGCGTAAACGTAATGTTTCTAACAGCTCTTTGCCCAACGGCAATATCAAAAGCGCGCGAGCCGATCTATCGATACGGTCCGCCCGCGCTTTTCCGAGCATTTTGACAGGAAGTTTCGGAAACCGGCTGATTGGGACATTCTTGATGCATGGACACTCCCCGGTCAGCAGAATTGCCCAGAGGGGAGGGAATCGCCAGCATACTTCGGGATGTCTCGTTCATTCGCATGAGGCAGTTCGGCGTTGTTAAACCATACGGATGGGGAAAACCGCAGTCAGAGCTAATATTTGGTGTCTCCGACATGCTTATTGGCTAGTCAAAGCGGGTGATGAACAGCTAAATGCCTTGATTCAGACGTTAATTTCGCTGAGGCTTATGAAATCGTCTGCATCGGGGACCGCTTGCTCCTGTTGAGGGCGTGACGAAACGGCGGGAAGAACGAACAAGGGAAGAGCAGCCTTTGGAAAGTATTGAGCGCGCGATCAGGAATGCATTTGCCAAGGCGGATGCGCACAATCCGGCGACCCGCCAGCGAATCTATGAATCCGCTTGGGGTGCGCATGAGCGCGCTCTTGCGGCAAATACTGCACTTAGCGACGTGCAGAAAGAACAGCGCCGCCAGAAGCTGAAGGACGCGATCTCGCACATCGAACAGGAATTCAAGACCGGTGGTAACAATACTGAGCGTCGCGACCCATCACTAGATGCTCCGCACAGGGAAGATCCGATCCTTGGCGGCAGGACGGAAGAGGCATCGCCTGCACTCGATACCGGTGATATCCGTGCGACCTCGCGGCAGAAGAAGCGCAGCAATGCCGATCTCGGTTATGAGGGCGGAGTTTCGCGTAAGGACCGCAGGAAAAAGAAACGCCATTCACCTTTCTACAGTTATGGCATTCCGGCGCTCGTGCTCTCTGTTGCTGTTTTCATCGGTTATTCGCTCTATAACAGCTTTGTCGATTTGAGCCGTGGACCAGCGAACAATCCGCTGCATAGCGATGGCAGTATTGCGCCTTTGAAAGAAGGCGAAGAGCCCCGCGGATTGAAATGGATCACGATTTTCCAGCCGTCCGAGGCGACACGCATGTCCGTCAAGGGACGTGCGACGGCGGAAATCAGGCAGGAAGGCACACGTAGTTTCGCGCGTGTACAATCTTCCGGTGCTGAAGATACGGTCACATTCGATGTGGGCGAAGGCATTTTGAACCAGCTGGAAGGCAAGAAGGCGACCTTCGATATAGTGGCACGCGCTGACGATGGCAAAACGACCCAGATGTCGGTCAACTGCGATTTTGGCGGTCTTGGCGATTGTGGACGCAGACGCTACGACGTACGCGATTCCGTGAGCGATTTCCTTTTCGATATGGATATTCCATCTGGTCAGAAGGCAGGTCGCGCAGGCACGATCACGGTCAACTCGGATTTGAGCGGTTCCGGCAAGCCAGTCAACATCTACGAAATCCGTGTTTCGACGGCGGCTGAATAATTAGCTCAGCAGCTTTTCCAGTGTTTCAAGCCGGTCCGCTTCGCGGGGCGGCTTGTCCCAGCGAATCCGCGAGAAACGCGGAAAGCGCATGGCGACGCCGGATTTATGGCGCGTGGAGCGGTTGAGACCCTCGAAAGCCACCTCCACCACAAGGCCGTGATCAGGCTCGGCACGCACGGACCGAACCGGCCCAAAGCGCTCGGTGGTGTTCTCGCGCACAAACTTGTCCAGCAGCTTCAGTTCTTCGTCCGTAAAGCCAAAATAGGCTTTGCCAACCGGCACCAGCACGGGCTCATCTTCCGGCCCCGTCCAGACGGCAAAGGTAAAGTCTGAATAATAGCTGGAGCGCTTGCCGTGCCCACGCTGGGCATAGACGATCACGGCATCGACGGTGAAAGGGTCGCGCTTCCATTTGAACCAAGGCCCTTTCGGGCGTCCGGGCAGATATGTGCTGTCGTGGTGCTTTTAGCATCACCCCTTCGATGACGGGATGGGGTGGATTGGCGCGAAACTGCGCCAGTTCCTGAAAGTCAGCGAAAGGCAGCACCGGCGAAAGATCGAACCGGCGGGGGTCGAGCTTGCCGACGAATTTTTGCAGGCGGGCACGGCGCTCGGAAAAGGGCAGGGCGCGCAGGTCTTCTCCGGTCTGCTGGTTCCCTTCCTGCAACAGATCATAGGCCCGCACGAAAGCCGGATAGTCGCGTAACTGCTTCGCGCTCACGATCTTGCGGTTCAGTCTTTGCTGGAGATCGGAAAACGTAGCAGTTTCTATGCCGGTTTCGCCATGATGACCGACGAGCAGTTCGCCGTCGATGGCACCTTCGAAATCCATAGTCTCCAGAATGTCCGGGAATGCGCCGGAAATATCGTCACCGGTGCGTGAATAGAGACGGCGCACGCCGTCTTCCGAGACGGCCTGCACCCGAATACCGTCCCATTTCCACTCGGCGCTGTAAGCGGATGCATCGAGCAAGGGGATTTCAGCTTCATCAAGCGCCGTCGCCAGCATGACGGGGCGAAACGGTGCGGCTGCGGTGGCAGCAGGTTTTTCGCCTCTGCCTTCCAGCCGGGCGAAAAGCGCCTCATAGGGCGGTGATTGGCCGTGCCAGAGTTCCTCGATTTCCACGACGTTGACGCCGCCGAAATCAGCAAGGGCTTGTTTGGCCGGGCGGGCTGAAACCCCGACGCGCAGACCGCCGGTAACGAGCTTTAACAGCGCGTAGCGTTCAGAAATGCCGAGCAGGTCGAGCCATCCCGCCACGAGCATCGGACTTTCGCGGCGCGAAGCATTCTGTAATTCGTGCACCACGATCCCAAGTGGCAGATTTGCGCCGGGCGCGGTTTCGCTCGAACCGGGCCAGATAAGCGAAATAGTTTCGGCGAGGTCTCCCACATAATCATAGGAATAGGCAAAGAGTGTGGGATCGGTGCGCTCGGTTATCAGCGCCCTCAACATGGCTGGTTTTCACGCTTTGCAGTTCGAGATCGCGCGTGATTGCCGCCAATGCCAGACCGCGGTCCGGGTCGGGCGTGGCACGGAAATAGTCAACAAGCAGCCGAAGCTTGCCGTTGCGCTGCGGTGTCAGAACCAGTCGGTCAAGCAGTTCAGCGAAAGCACGCATCAATCACCCTCATCTTCATAACCGACGAGATGCAACGGTTTTGCTGGTATGTTCTGCAGCTCGCACCAGCGAACAAGCGCTTCCTCGCGTCCATGCGTGACCCACACTTCGGCGGCTGCAATTTCCGTAATTGTTGCCGTCAGTTCATCCCAGTCGCAATGGTCGGAAATGATGAGTGGCAGTTCAACGCCCTGTTGCTTGGCGCGCTGGCGGATACGCATCCAACCGGAGGCAAAAGCGGAAATGGGATCGGGAAAACGCCGTGCCCAGCGGTCGGAAAAGGCAGATGGCGGACCGACGATGATCTTGCCTGCAAAATCCGGCTGCGCCTCGTCTCGTTCCAGCGTTGCCGGTTCAAGCGGACCGAGATTGATGCCTTGTGCCCGGTAATAATCGCAGATCTTTTCCAGTGCCCCGTGAATATAGATCGGTTCCGAGTAGCCAGCATTGCGTATGAGTTTGATAACCCGCTGTGCCTTTCCCAGTGAGTAGGCACCGACAAGATGTGCGCGTTCAGGAAATTGCCGGATTGATTTGAGAAGCGTCGCGATCTCGTGTGACGCATCGGGGTGACGAAATACCGGCAGTGCAAAAGTTGCTTCGGTGATGAATACATCACAGGCGACAGGTTCAAACGGCGCGCAGGTTGGATCGGCTGCGCGCTTGTAATCGCCGGAAACGACAATGCGGGTTCCGTTCTTTTCTACCGCGATCTGGGCGGAGCCGAGCACATGGCCTGCGCCATGAAAACTGACCCGTACACCGTTAATCGTCAAGGTTTCGCCGAGGTCTATCGCTTGAGTGGTTCGGGCAAAGTTCGCGCCATAGCGCAGCGCCATGATGTCAAGCGTCTCGGGCGTTGCCAATACATGGGTGTGGCCGGAGCGGGCATGATCGGAATGTCCGTGGGTGATGAGCGCGCGTTCCACCGGGCGCACGGGGTCGATATAGAAATCGCCCGGCGGGCAATAAAGACCTTTAGGAGAGGAGCAGAGAAGCTGGTTGAAACGCATGGTTTGAAGATAGTTCACGAAGTTCGTCCCGAAAAGAGAGGGAGCTTGCGTCTGCTGACAAAATGAGAACAAAAGTGAACAAAAACCTTGGCGGCTTGCCTCGCTGCGATTAGATTGACGGCGTGACACTGAACCTGAAACCCGCCGCCGCATCTGCCGCTTTTCCCTTTGCCGGACCGTTTTCTCGAATGGTTTGCGGCCAAGGGCTGGTCGCCGCGCGCGCATCAGCTTGAGCTTCTGGCCCGTGCCGAACAGGGACAGTCCACGCTTCTGATCGCACCCACCGGGGCGGGTAAAACGCTGGCCGGGTTTCTGCCTGCATTGGTGGATCTGGAACGAAATGGCCGTAAAAAGCCGGGTATGGCGAAGCGCGGTGTTTATACGCTCTATATTTCACCCTTGAAAGCGCTTGCCGTCGATATTCATCGCAATCTGACGGTGCCGGTCGAGGAAATGGGTCTCGACATCACCATCGAGACCCGGACCGGCGACACGCCTGCGCACAAACGCCAGCGGCAGAAGCTCGCGCCGCCGGATATTCTGCTGACCACGCCAGAGCAGCTTGCGCTGTTGATCGCATCCAAAGGTTCGGAACAGTTCTTCAAGGGCCTGCGCTATGTGGTGCTGGACGAATTGCACTCGCTGGTGATTTCCAAGCGCGGGCATTTGCTGGCGCTGGGGCTGGCGCGGTTGCGCCGCCTGCAACCGCAATTGCAGACCATCGGCCTTTCCGCCACGGTGGCGGAGCCCGATGAACTGCGCCGCTGGCTGGTTGAACAGGACGGCACCGGGCCGATGGCCGGACTTGTGACGGTCGATGGCGGAGCCAAGCCGGAAATCACCATTCTCGATTCCGACGAGCGGGTGCCATGGTCAGGCCATTCGTCACGCTATGCCATTCCTGACATCTACGAGGCGATCCGCCAGCACCGCACGACGCTTTTATTCGTCAATACGCGTAGTCAGGCGGAGATGCTGTTTCAGGAGCTGTGGCGGGTCAACGAGGACACGCTGCCCATTGCGCTGCATCACGGTTCGCTCGATGCCAGCCAGCGCCGCAAGGTCGAGCAGGCCATGGCCGCCAACACATTGCGGGCAGTGGTCGCGACTTCGACGCTTGATCTGGGGATCGACTGGGGTGATGTCGATCTAGTCATTCATGTCGGCGCACCGAAGGGGCCAGCCGCCTCGCGCAGCGTATCGGTCGTGCCAATCACCGCATGGACGAGCCAAGCCGGGCCATTCTCGTGCCCGCCAACCGCTTCGAGGTGATGGAGTGTCGTGCCGCACTTGATGCCAATTATCTGGGCGCGCAGGATACGCCACCCTTGATCGATGGGGCGCTGGATGTGCTGGCGCAACATGTGCTCGGCATGGCCTGTGCCGAGCCTTTCAACGCCGATCAGCTTTATCGTGAAGTGCAGAGCGCTGCACCCTATTCGAACCTTCCGCGAGACACGTTCGACCGCATTCTTGATTTTGTGGCGACCGGCGGCTACGCGCTCAAGACCTATGAGCGGTTTGCGAAAATCCGCAAGACGGTGGATGGTACTTGGCGGGTGTCTAATCCGCGCATTGCGCAGCAATATCGGCTCAACATCGGCACGATTGTCGAAGCGCCGGAGCTCAATGTCCGGCTTACTCGTGGCGGCAAGGGCGGAAATGCGCGCGGCGGACGTGTTCTTGGTCGCATCGAGGAATATTTCCTTGAAACGCTGACCGCTGGCGACACATTCCTGTTTGCCGGAAAGGTGCTGCGGTTTGAAGGTATCCGTGAGAACGAATGTATCGCCTCCAATGCTGCCGGGCAGGATGCCAAGATTCCTGTCTATGCAGGCGGCAAGTTTCCGCTTTCCACCTATCTTGCCGCGCAGGTGCGCGCCATGCTTGCCGACCGCACGCGCTGGCAGTTTTACCGGAACAGGTGCGGGAATGGCTGGAAGTGCAGCAGTGGAAATCCGTGCTGCCTGCAACGGACGAGCTGTTGATCGAAACCTTTCCGCGCGGCAATCGCTTCTACATGGTCGCCTATCCGTTCGAGGGCAGGCTGGCACATCAGACGCTCGGCATGTTGCTGACGCGCCGTCTGGAACGCATGGGTGCGCATCCGCTTGGCTTTGTCGCGACCGATTATTCGCTGGGGCTTTGGGGCCTCAAGGATATGGGCGCGCTGATCGGTACGGGAAAGCTTAATCTCACCCGACTGTTCGACGAGGATATGCTGGGGACGATCTCGAAGCCCCGCTCGATGAAAGCTACCTTTTGAAACGCACTTTCCGCAATTGCGCCGTGATTTCAGGGCTTATCGAGCGTCGTCATCCGGGACAGGAGAAAACAGGCCGTCAGGTTACGGTTTCCACTGACCTGATCTATGACGTGCTGCGGACCCACGAGCCCGACCATATATTGCTGCAGGCGACGCGCGCGGATGCCGCGACGGGGCTGCTTGATATCAAGCGTCTTGGCGACATGCTGGCGCGCGTGAAAGGTCATCTGCTGCACAAGCCGCTCGACAGGATTTCACCGCTAGCGCTGCCTGTGATGCTCGAAATCGGGCGCGAGCGTGTGGCGGGTGAGGGTGATGAAATGCTGCTTGAAGAGGCCGCAGACGATCTGATTAGAGAGGCGATGCAATGAAGACTGCGGTATGGGGCAACGGAGAGGCCTACAGTCTGGCCCATGCGGAAGTTCGTGGCGTTGCGGCTGTGTGCGATCCATCCGGTGCACTGTTCCTGCCCGACCTGCATATGCTCATCGTTTCCGATCTGCATCTGGAAAAGGTTCATCCTTAGCCCGGCGCGGCCAGCTCATCCCGCCTTATGACACAGCAGCGACGCTCGACATGCTGGCGCTGGCCACCGCGCGCTATCAGCCGCGAACCGTCATCAGCCTTGGCGACAGTTTTCACGATGCAACCGCCAGCGAGCGTCTGCCGTCGCTTTATGCAATACGGCTGAAATCGCTTATGGAGCATCGGGACTGGTTCTGGATCACTGGCAATCATGATCCGGGTCGCCCGGTAGACCTGCCGGGCGATTGTGTGGAGGAACTGGCGGTCGGGCCGCTTACCTTCCGGCATGAACCATCGCGCAAGGCCGGGCAGGGCGAGATTGCAGGCCATCTTCATCCGGCGGCCCGCATCGTGCGACGTGGGCGGTCAGTACGCCGCCCCTGTTTTGTAAGCGACGGGGAAAGGCTCATCATGCCTGCTTTCGGAGCCTATACGGGTGCGCTGAATATTCTGGATCGCGCTTTCCGAGGGCTGTTCGCTGACGAGACCCTGCGCGCCTATATGCTGGGACAGGGTAAGGTTTACCCGATTGCGCGCGGTGCGCTTTACGGGGGTTAATCCCTGCGGAACAGAATGCGTCCGAACCAGCCGGTGAAGACGGCAAGGAAAACGGCAAAAGGCCGTAGAAAAAGCTGTTCTGGTGGGCGGCGTTGTAGATACTCTGTTCAAAACCAGCCTTGACGATTTCCAGACTGGCATTGGCTTCACGCAAAAAAAACACCGTTGCGGAACAGAAGCGCCCGAGCCTTGTGGCGCCCGACCGGCACATTGGCGGGCAGGTTCAATGTGGCGCGAAACAAGGTGCGGGAAATGAACTCCACGCCCCCGATGCGCTGCGTATAGAGGCCCCGGCGGATTTTCATTTCGCGCAGTTCGTTGCCGAATGTCGGGATATTGCCCGACAGGCTACCCGGATCTTCCGGGACGAGATAGAAGTTGCGTACGCCCACCGAAAGTTGTCGGTAGATTTTCTCTTCGGTAATGTCCTGCAGATTGCGGGTGGATGCCAGCGAATAGGAGAGCGGCACGCCCATGAAGGTTTCCGAATCCGAATTCACCCAGACACCGAGATAACGGTCCTTCTTGCGCACCACGAGATCGCGCGAGGGGCCTTGTAGCACGACGATGATATCGTAACGGCCTTGTCGTTGGATCATCGGGTCGGCATTGTCGAGCGCGCCGAATATGGTGAGGTCCGTTCCGCCGAAACTCGATGTGATGGCAATGGTTTCGGTTGAAAGTCCGATTTCGATGGTTTCATCCGCAGGGTTCTGCAATTGCGGAACCGTGTTGCCGTTGCCGCTGGAATCGACCTGCGCCAGTGCGCTTCCCGTCATTAGAAGGAACATCAATGCGGAGGAAAGCGTAAGGCTCCGCATGTCAGATATCCGCAATCGAAATGGAAAACAGATTGTCGGGCCGCACGAACAGGCCAAAGGCGAGGCGCAGGCCAACGGCAAGCACGAGAAGCGCCAGCAAAAGGCGCAACTGTTCGCCGCGCAATTTTTGGCCCGCGCGTGCGCCGTATTGCGCGCCGATAACGCCGCCAACCATCAGCAGGAAAGCAAGCACGATGTCGATGGACTGGTTGGTCGTTGCCTGCAGGACGGTCGTGACTGCGGTCACAAAGGTGATCTGAAACAGCGAGGTTCCGACAACCACGTTTGTCGGAACATGCAGCAGATAGATGAGCGCCGGAACCATAATGAAACCGCCGCCGACACCCATCACCGATGACAGAAGGCCGATGAAGAAACCGATGCCGAGAACCGGAATGATGCTGACATAGATGGTGGAGGCGCGAAACCGCATCTTGAATGGCAGGCGGTGTATCCACGTATGCTGGCCGGACCGCCGCACAGCACCTGCTTGTCCCTTCTTCACACGGCGCAAGGCGCGCAGGCTTTCCACCAGCATCAGACCGCCGACAGTACCGAGAAAGAAGACGTAGAGGATGGAAACGATCAGGTCCAACTGGCCGAGATCGCGCAGCCACGAGAACACGAAGATACCGACGAGGGAACCCAATACACCACCCGCCACGAGAAACAGGCCGAGCTTGATATCGAGCGTGCGACGTTTGAAATGCGCCAGTGCGCCGGAAACCGAAGAGGCGATAACCTGATTGGCACCGGTGGCGACCGCGATTGCAGGTGGAATGTTATAAAAGATCAGAAGCGGCGTGATCAGAAAGCCGCCGCCGACGCCGAACAGTCCGGAGAGAAAACCCACGGCGGCGCCCATGCCGAGAAGAACCAGCATGTTGACCGATAATTCCGCAATGGGAAGATAAATACCCAATTCCGAACCCGGCTTTCACGAACGCATGACACACAGCTGCTTGCGGTCGCGCTTCTCCGCAAGATGTTTCACTCTACTAAAACATCTCCGGCAAAATTATGAAACTGTTCTGCGTGCGGAAATGCATGAAAACAAGTAGTTAGGCTTAACTCCACACGTGAGTTTCAGCCTGACCACTCCTCATAATGTCTTGCTCTGTCGCCATCGCGAAGTCAAACGCCGATTGCTGATAAAGTTATCTCGCGAAACTCTATTCGAGGAAAAATGCTGGGTGTTGTTTAAGAACAACAAAAAGAGCCTTGAAGAGAGCTTAAAACAGTCATTGTTGGTATAATCCCATAGAATATATAGGAAATACATTAGCGCAATCTGGCCACGATGCACTGTCGATCAGTCGGTAGCGTTCTGTCGGTTGCTGATGACGATATTGATATCTTCTTTCGGCGTGATGATGGAATGGCCAGACGATGGGTAAAACTGTGCACGGATCGAAATGTTGTCGGACATTTTACTGTCGGTCAGGCTGCCGTTCTTTATGATATAAAGATAGGGATTGGTCAGGTTTACGCTGAAGTTTCCAGCAAAGCGGCTGCTGGACTTGAAGCCAAAGCAGTTCATGCTTTCGGCATAGTAGTTGCCATTCATGACATTCCATTCTTCCATAGGGCTGGACCGTGTGAGACAGGTCTTTTGCCGTCTGGTGTGGTGAAATTCGCATTGAACGACACGCCTATGAAGATGTTCTTCAGCTCGAAACTGCCGGATAGGACTTTGAAAATGGATTTGTACGGATGAATATCCTCGGCAGGGATAAGTTGCTTGTCGCCAGAGGAAATCTCAGAGCCTGAATCATAATGAACGTAACGATATCAGGCTCTTGCGATCCTTCGGGTGAGGAAGCGGATATTTGCGATGTAGATCCACGCTTCAGAGGAAGCGATGGTTTTCTCGAAGTCCTTGGTCAGTCTGCGACACCGTCCCAGCCATGCAAATGTGCGTTCGACAACCCATCGACGCGGGGAGTAGTTGGAAACCTTCAGCGCGATCAGACCGCTTGACGATTTCCAGTGTAAACTTCCCGACCTTTTCCAGCCTGCCTTTGAGCTTTGGTCCTGCGTATCCGCCGTCAGCAAAGATATGCCGCAACCACGGCCAACGTTTGAGAATGGTTTTCAAGACATCCGGCGCGCCGTCTCTGTCCTGAATGCCCGCAGAATGGATCACGAGACCAACCATCAGGCCGAGAGTATCAACCACAATATGACGTTTGCGACCGTTGATCTTCTTCCCCGCATCAAAACCTCGTATTCCGCCGCTTTCCGTGGTTTTCACCGACTGGCTATCGATCACACCAGCCGTGGGGCTGGGCTGCTTGTCGGCCTGTTCACGCGCAATCATCACAAGTGTGTTGTTGATGGTCCGCAGCATGCCATCATCTCTCCAGCGGTAGAAATATTTCTGCACCGTGGAGAATGGTGGGAATTCAGTAGGCAAAAGCCGCCACGCACCGCCCGAAGAAGCTATATAAAGAAGCGCGTTCACCACTTCTCGCAGGTTTGTCTTTCGAGGGCGACCGAGATGTCGTGGCAAAGGCATCAGCGGTTCGAGCACAGACCATTCCGCATCCGTTAAATCGCTTGCATAACGCGAATTGCGACGCTCATACTGTCGGCGAGCGGTTTCAGTCCGTGCCATCGTGATCTCCATCGTATGTCAGAAATCCGATTGAATCATAACCTGCTGAAATCGCTCAACCCTTTTTGGTACAGGCTCTCAAAGTCGATCGCATCTCCCCGAAGTTTTTGATGTCCTTGTCGAGCGCGAGGGGAATCTTCGCGATGATCCCGTTTTCCATGTCGTTGTTTACGTGCAAGAGCATCGTCTATCCCCTCGTTGATAGGGCTTAGATAATAAGGCTCAACGAGTCGATTCAACCTGTCACTTCTTTCAGACACTTGTGGCCAAACGAAAAAGGGCAGCCTGTGCTGCCCTCGAAAAATCAAAATTACTTCAATGCGTTACTTGTTCTTCTCGAGAAGAAGCTGAACCAGTTTCTGGTCGACGTCGCCGGTCGGCGTCTGGCCATTCGCCTTCTGGAAGGCAGCAATTGCAGCGCGGGTCTTGCCGCCCATCAAGCCATCGGCAGTGCCGACGTCGTAGCCGTTCTTCTGGAGAATTAGCTGGATGTTACGAACAGCCTTCTTCATATCCACCGAGCCGGTGGTGAGCGGTTTGCTCTCGGTCCAAGCATCCGGGACGTCGATGGAGTTGGTTGCCTGATCGAGCGGCTTGGCCTTCCAGAGCTTGACTAAATCCTTGGCGCGTTCAAGCTGTTCCGGTTTCAATGCCTTGGCAATCTGGTCGCGTTTGTCGGCAGCATCCTTGTCACCAGCATTGGCGGCAAGCGAGAACCATTTGTAGCTTTCTTCCAGATTGACCGGCATGCCCAGTCCCTTGGCCGCAAGGATTCCGAGATTGAACTGGCTGTCCTTCACGCCGAGTTCGGCGGCATCGGTGAACCAGCGCACGGCGGAAGCATTGTCAGGGTTGCCATTGGCGCCGGTTGCGAAAAGGACGGCGAGGTTGTGCATCGCGCTGGCGTTACCCTGCTGCGCTGAAAGCTGGTACCGTGTCTTGGCCTTTTCGAGATCGCGGGCCATGCCAAGGCCCTTCTCGTTGAAGTTGCCGAGACGATATTGCGCCGGGGCAAAGCCTTGACCTGCAGAAATCTCATACCATTTCGCCGCCTTGGCAAAGTCGGCGGCAACGCCGCGACCTTCCATGTAGCGATTGCCGACTTCGAAGAGGGCACGGGCGTCGCCTTTGGCTGCAGCCTCGCGAAGCGCTGTCGGACCGGCTTCTTCCGGTACAGATGGAATGGTGGCTTGGGGCTGTGCGGCAGGTTCGGTTGATGTAGCCGTTTCCGCAGGGGCTACCGGATGGGCGGCTGTTTCGGTTGCTACGGCAGGCTGTTCAATCTGTGTGGGGATTTCGACCGCTGCCTGCTGCTCGTTTACTCGTTCCGGGTTTTCTTCCTGCGCAATTTTCTCCGCGCCGGACTCAGCGATCGCGGGCGTGGTTTCTGCGGATTGTTCGAGGGCAGATGTGGTGTCCGACGCGATTTTTGCAGCGATTTCGTCGGCTGGCGCAGGTGTATTATCGGCGGCAGTTGTGTCGATCTGAGGCGGTGCCGTATCAAGTGCGGCTTCCACCGGCTCGTCGCGGTTGAGGAAAGCTGAGCCGATCTGCAGGCCAGCCATCGCGATCATCACAGCACCGATTGCCATCAGGATCGGCTTACGCTGGCGCTGGATCATGTCGCCGACTGATGACTTTTTCTTACCGGTGCGCTTGGTCGCGCCCTTCTGAAGCTGTTCGGATTCGGCGGCCGCAAGCTGGGCGGCACGCCGCGCTGCCGTGATGAAGTCTACCTTGCCGTTGGCGGCAAGGGCCAGATCGGCAGCGTCTTCGCGCTGGCGGCGTTCTTCGCGTACCCGCTTCATAATCGAATTGAGGTCCGGCATCCCTTCGCCCTGAGGGCGAGGGGATGGGGTCGCTTCCAGCTCCGGCTCTTCGCGTGTGATCGGCTCGATGGCCGCAAGATCGCTTTCGAAGGCTGGCGCATCAAGCGTCGCGTCAAAAGCGCTGGCTTCGAGCGTTTCGTCGTTCTTTCCGATGGATTTGTCGGCGCGGCGACCGCGTATAGCTTTCGCGAAACCGCCGAAGAGCGATGACTTCCCGGTCAAGGCACCTGCCTGCATATCGGCGGGACCGGCTTCACTCTGGACGGTTGCAAAAGCTGCTTCCGCTGCCGCTGCAGCGGGGAACGCGGTGCCGACGGACGCGGCGATCCAGCGTTGGGGCTGGTGAAGGCCGGCTTTTCAGTGTCCGACGTGTCTGATTTGCCTGCCACGTCCTGCTCAAGCCCGCCAGACGATCAACGATCTTGACCAATGTGTCGTGGACGGTCTCGAATGTCTTGCCGTTGCGCTCGTCGGAATTGCGCGCCGGGGCCTCGAGCGATTTCATGTCTTCAGCGAGTTGCCGGGCGATCACGCTGTCGCCATGTGATCCATGCTGCAGAACGCGCGCGACTGCACTTTCGGCAGCTTCGCGCGCTGCATCCAGTACTGTTTCGCGATTGGAGGCGATGGAACGCTCGATGGAATCGAGACGCGGCTTCAATTCTGCGATCTCGGCAACGGGCTGCGCAAGATGATGGGCGATATTCGCAATCTGATCTTCGAGGCTGCGGATTGCCTTCACATCCAGTCCGGGGCCGTCATAGGTCGGCGCCTGAAGGAGACCTAGTGAAATCTGCTGCGAAAGATCGTCGAGGCGGCCTTCCAGAGTGTGGATCGCGCTGTTGTCGACATGCTGCGTGGCATATTGCGCGTCGAGACGCTCGGTCAGTTCTGCAAAGCGGCGGTCGATTTTGTCCAGAACAGAAGGATGCGGCTCCTCTACCCGGCGCTCGGCAGCTTCGAGCTTCTCGCCGATGGCTTCAAGACGTGCCTCTACAGCGTGATAGTCGGACTGGTTCAGATTCTCCATGACCTTGCCAACCTGATTGGCAAGCAGGTTGATCTGGTGTGCGAGCTGGTCGATGACGCCTTCCGGTAGCGCTGAGCCGCTTGAAAGACCGTCGATGCGAGAGGAAAGTTCGCCGAGCTTGCGATAGAGCGTGTCGGAATTCTGCTGCGTTGCCGAAGTGGCGAGCTGTTCTGCGAGCTCTGCCAAACGGCTTTCGATACGCTCCAGTCGGCGCGCACTGTCCTGATCCGGGCGCTGGGCGCGGCTGGTGGCAATGATAGCGCGGCTGATTTCGTCCAGCCGCTCATCGATCTGCTGCAGACGGCTCTGATCGAGCGACGACGCGTGTTGTGGGCTGAGCGATTCCTCGATGGAATTCGCGAGCTGGCCGATGCGATCCTCGATTGCGCTCAGGCGGTTCGACTGGGGCAAAGTACCGATGGCGTCGCGCACCTGCTCGCCGCGAGCCGATCGCATCCAACGCCGGATCGACGGCATTGTGGCGTTGTTCGAAGGCCTCGAAACGCGCGTCGAAGCGATCCCAACGATTGTTGAGACGATGCAGTGTTTCTTCGCGCGCGAGGCTCTGGACGGTGCGATTGAGCTCTTCGAGCTGGCGGCGGAGCGCCTGTGCGTTTGCCTCACTGCTGCGTTCGGCGAGAAGGTGCACACTGTCGTTGATACGCTCAAAATCATCGCTCATCTGCTGTGAAAAGCCTTCTTCGCTTGCGGCGCGCTGAAGGCGGGTCATCTCGCGGCTGGCACGGCTGACCTCGGCGCTTGAGGCATAATGCGGCTGCGGCTCTTCATGGCTACCGCGCATCCGACGGAGATTTTCGGCAATCTCGGCGAGGCCGGTTACAGTCTCGTCCGGATGGCGAACTGGGTGACGTTCGGAACGCAGAATATCACGCACGTCCGGGGCGCTGTCGTGCTCCAGATCCATCAGGCGTTTCTCAAGGCTCGCCAGCGTGCGGTTAAGTTCTTCCATGGCAGGTGATGACGCTCGGCGCTCGCGGCGGGCATTCAAATCGTCGATAATTGATCGTGAACCTGACGCCATATCTGGATTTGCCATGATAAATTCACTTTTTTCTAATGATAGAGGCCGCCGGGAGCAAATTTCACCAGCGCAACAGGCAAGAATTTGCTCTGCTTACATTTGTACAAACGTGGTAAATAACTCGTTAATATATGCGGCTAAGTGACTGCTTTCATGGATGCCGAATAGCATCCCATGGTTGAGCGGGCTGAATTCAGCGTGTCAAACGCGACCCGGCATGAAAAGCGGATCTATCGAATACGAAAGATGCGTGAACCGCGGCGGCAAATGTAAATCGAAGCTGCGGCACTGACAGCAATGTCAATGTGAGCTGTCATCAACAGTGGTTCCATCGCGCGATCGTGCGGTGACCGGGCGTTTCCGGGGCGGAAACAGGGTAGAACATGAGTAAACAGACAAACGCGCCAAGGCTGGTCGCTGATATAGCGATTGCCGATCTGCTAACCGGCGCAAGCGGGCATATTCGAAAGGACAGCCATTCAGGCGGTCAACTATACCGGATTGGCGATTTAGCGGAGGAGTTCGACCTGACGTTGCGGGCCTTGCGCTTCTACGAAGACAAGGGGTTGCTCAATCCGCGCCGTGCGGGCGTGACGCGGCTTTATGATTATAATGATCATACGCGACTGCGTCTTATCCTGTTTGGACGTCGCATCGGCTTCACGTTGGGCGAGATGGGCCAGTTGATCAGCGTGTGGGAAAAAGGCATCGGCGACTCTGTCGAAGTCGAAAAGCTAAGCAAGCGTTTCAAGGAAAAACTGGTCGAGCTTGAGAAAAAAAATGAGGTAAATCGGTCAGTTGAAGAGCTTCGGACCATCCTCGCGCGAATGGGTCGGTCACCGCTGTGATTGCAGGTGTATGAAGCTTGAAAATGTGGCTGCCCTTACCTGATTGATGAGCTAAACAAGGGCAGCTCATTCACTCATAATGAAAAATATATATAAAAAAAATCAACGCCTTTAGAATGCAATTTAGACTTGGCGCCATACGGAGGATGACGGAACGACCTACCCTGTATCGGTATTATACAAGCCGTTTGCATTCTCCGTTTTTGCTCCGCATGCTGTGTTTGATCTGATCCACCAACACAGATGTTGCTTGCAGAGCGAGAACGGGTCGTATTTAGCAATAAGAAAAAGTTTTAAAACCTCCTGTTCGTTGAAAACAAAGCAGTCTTAACTGGATCTTAAAATAGCAACTTGCTGGGTAAGATTTCTCAATCTCCATTGTCTAATTTAACTAGCGCTAAAAATTGAAATGTAATTTTCGGATAACTGAATTATCCGCAAGGAAGCTTCCGGAAGGCTTCGTTCTGGGATTTCTGAAAATTTGTATCAACTTGTGTCTCGCCAAGGGCGCTCTGGGGCGACTTTGGACGATGAAACTACGGTTCACAATTATTCGCCGTCATCTTTTTAATTTGGTTATATGTGTGCATCCACGAATGTGCGGCCTCGGCCAGATCGAGGTCGGAGCGAACTCAGCCTAGCAGGTCCGAATGTTTCAGCCTGTTGCATGAAGTGTGCCGTGCAGTGGGAACCTCGACGCATCGACGGGGTTATTCCAGCCTTGCGACTGATGGCGCATCCAAGATGTGCCCAGAACGAACAGATGGAGCGCCGGTCTGATCCAATCAGATCGAACTCGCTCTGATGCGAAAGTGAGGCCGACAATGAAAAAAGCTCTTGTTCTAACCGTAGCGACGTTTCTCGCCAGCTCCGGTTTTGCGCTGGCGCAGGATCGAGTGCTTATCGAAGTGCCTCAGGCAGCACGCGATTATGTCATCGCAAATCCTTCGGACCCGGTCGTCATTGAGGGCGAAATCAGTGACGGTTATGTTCTCCCCTGATGCAATCGCGGTTCATCCGATCCCCGACAATCCGGGTTTCGGTTACATCTATGTCAATGGTGAACCGGTGATCGTTTCCATGCAGAACCGTCAGGTTGTCTATTATACCGAAGGGCCGAATGCCGGCCCGCTGGTGCCGAATGAAGTCGTGACCTACATCGAAACCAATCCGGTTGATCCGGTCATCATCGAAGGAGATATAGCCGAAGGCATGGTCATCCCCGAGGATGTGCCGCTGGTGGCTGTTCCGGAGCAGCCGACTTATTCCTATGTTTATGTGGAAGATCGTCCGGCTCTGATCGATACGCAGACCCGCCGCGTTGTATGGGTCAAGTAAGCCTTCGAGGATCGATCAATAGTAGAAAGGCGGCAATTCTGCCGCCTTTCTCATGTCTCACATGTGGTCATCCGGTCCACGCAATCGGCGTGATTTTCACCGTTCAGGTCGCGTTACCGGTCAAAAATGACCGTTCACGAAGCCGCAAACTTGACCATAACACCACGCTGGCGAAAATATGCCTGCATGAGCTTCCTGCCGGAACGGTTGTTCTGCACCAGCTTGGCCGGATCGAACACAGCCTCTTTCAAGCCCGCGCGCTCAAGCGCTGCTTTCAGGGCGGCGATATGCAAATCGATGTCGACATTATCCGCCTGAAGCGATTCATAAATTCGGTCTGTCGCTTCCGCTACAGTAGGTTCGCTCACCCCTATACTCCTGTTGTTGCTTGCAGGCGCTTATCACACTTTCTTTTTGACCACTATCAAGATGAAAAGCGTCTTTACATGAACATTTCCCGTCCCGCACGAACTTGTGTAATTTTTGACGTTTACGGAAACGTCAAAGTAGGTTAGCTTCGAGCCGAAATTGACTGGACGAGCGCGAATTCCGTGATGTGGTCAGTCAAAAAGCGGCAAAATGGCTGTTTTCGCAGGAAATCATCCCTTTTGTTGCAACATGCGCGCTGTCACAACGTTTTGCTATAATGTGGCATGCAGGCATGAAACGCGGTTACGGGCTCGTTCCAGCCATCGCGGAACGGCTCAGGTGGTGAATTTGGAGGATTTCTATGCCGAGCTATCGCGCGCCAGTTGAGGATACGAATTTCGTTCTCAATGACGTTCTGAATTATCAGCGCTACAACAACCTGCCGGGCTTTGCCGACGCGTCGCCCGATGTCGTCGAGGCAATCCTGTCGGAAGGTGCGAAGCTCGCCGAGGGCACCCTGTTTCCGGTCAACCAGACTGCTGATCGCGAAGGCTGCAAGCGTCATTCGGACGGTTCGGTGACGACGCCGAAAGGCTACAAGCAGGCTTACGACCTTTATCGCGAAGGTGGCTGGCTCGGCCTCGCCGTGCCGGAACAATATGGCGGGCAGGGGCTTCCTTATCTGCTGCACACGGCTGTCGGCGAATATATGTCGTCTGCCAATATGGCGCTCACCATGTATCCGGGCCTGACACAGGGCGCGATTGCCGCGATCCTGACCCACGGCACCGATGAGCAGAAAGACACCTATCTGCCGAAGATGGTTGAAGGCACCGGACCGGCACGATGAACCTGACCGAGCCGCATTGCGGTACCGATCTGGGCTTGCTGCGCACCAGCGCCGCGCCGCAAAAAGACGGTTCCTACAAGATTTCCGGCCAGAAGATTTTCATCTCGGCTGGCGAACACGACATGTCGGACAACATCATCCATCTGGTGCTGGCCCGTATCGACGGCGCGCCGGAAGGTGTGAAGGGCATTTCGCTGTTCATCGTGCCGAAGTTCATTCTCGATGAAAACGGCAATCCGGGCGAGCGTAACGGCGTGTCCTGCGGTTCCATCGAAGAAAAGATGGGCATTCACGGCAACTCCACCTGCGTCATGAATTATGACGAGGCAAAGGGTTTTCTGATCGGTGAAGCCCATAAGGGGCTGCGCGCCATGTTCACCATGATGAACGAAGCTCGTCTTGGTGTAGCTTTGCAGGGCCTTTCGATTGCCGAAACCGCTTACCAGAATGCTGCCATCTATGCGCGTGAGCGTATTCAGGGTCGCGCGCTTTCGGGTGCTGCTGCACCGGACAAGAAGGCCGACCCGATCATCGTGCATCCGGATATCCGCCGCAACCTCATGAATATCCGTGCTTTCAACGAAGCCGGTCGGGCGCTTATCCTCTGGACGGCACTCAACTCCGATATCGCCCATCGCGCAGGCGATGAAGCGGAACGTCAGGCAGCAGACGATCTCGTCGGGCTTCTGACGCCGGTTCTGAAAAGGGGTTCTGACCGACAAGGGTTTTGAACACGCCGTCATGGCGCAGCAGGTCTTCGGTGGCCATGGCTATATCGAAGAACACGGCATGAGCCAGTATGTGCGCGATGCACGAATCGCCATGATTTATGAAGGTGCGAACGGCATTCAGGCGCTTGACCTCGTCGGCCGCAAGCTGGCGCTTAACGGTGGCCGCGCAATCACCGCGTTCTTCAAGGAAGTGGGTGATTTCTGCGAAGCCAACCGCGAAAATGAGAAGCTTTCCTTCTTCACGAAGCATCTGAAGAAGGGCCTCAACGATCTTCAAGCCGCCACCATGTGGCTGATGCAGAATGCGATGGCCAAGCCCGACAATGCCGGTGCTGCCTCCAACGACTATATGCATCTCTTCGGACTGGTGGCGCTCGGCTTCATGTGGGCGCGCATGGCCAAGATCGCGGAAGAAAAGCTTGGCAGTGGCGAAGGCAACAAGGTGTTCCTTGAAGCCAAGCTTGTTACCGCGCGCTATTATTTCGAGCGGATCATGCCGGAAAGCGCAGCACATCTCGCACGCATCCAGTCGGGCGCGGATTCGATGATGGCGCTCAACGCGGACACATTCTGAGTTAGGGATTGAGCTAAATTTCGAATTTAGCGGGAAGGAGTCAACATGGCTGAGGCTTATATTTACGATCACGTGCGCACACCGCGCGGACGTGGCAAGAAGGATGGCAGCCTGCACGAAGTGCCTGCCGTTCGTCTGGGCGCGAAGGTTCTGGAATCCTGCGCGACCGCAACGGTATCGACACGGCAAAGGTCGATGACATTATTTTCGGCTGCGTCGATCCGGTCGGCGAGGCTGGTGCGGTCATCCCGCGTTCGTCGGCTTTTGAAGCCGGTTACGACTTCAAGGCGCCGGGCATCCAGATTTCGCGCTTCTGCGCTTCCGGCCTCGATGCGGTCAATCTGGCGGCAGCCAAGGTCGCCTTCGGTTCCGACGATCTGGTGATTGCAGGCGGCGTGGAAAGCATGTCGCGCGTCGGCATGGGCATGTCGGGCGGTGCCCGGTACATGGATCCATCGGTCGGCTTCCCCGGCTATTTCATGCCGCAAGGTGTTTCTGCCGATCTGATCGCCACGAAATACGGCTTCAGCCGCGATGACGTCGATGCCTATGCCGTCGAAAGCCAGAAGCGCGCTGCCAAGTCGTGGGAAAGGGGCTACTTCAAGAATTCGGTCATTTCGATCAAGGACCAGAATGGGCTGACCATTCTCGATCATGACGAGCACATGCGACCGACGACCGACATGCAGGCGCTGGGCCAGCTCAATCCATCTTTTGTGATGCCGGGCGAAATGGGTGGCTTCAATGCTGTCGGCATTCAGGCCCATCCGGAAATCGAAACCGTCAATCACGTCCACCATGCCGGTAACTCGTCGGGCATCGTGGATGGGGCGGCTGGCGTTCTGGTCGGCTCGGGGAAGGCTGGCAAGGCCTTCGACATCAAGCCGCGTGCGCGCATTCGTGCTTTCGCCAATATCGGCTCCGAACCGGCGCTCATGCTGACCGGCCCGGTCGATGTGACGGAAAAGCTTCTCAAGCAGGCGAAGATGAAAATCTCGGACATCGACCTGTTCGAGCTGAACGAAGCCTTCGCGGCGGTTGTTCTGCGCTACATGCAGGCCTTCGACATTTCGCACGACAAGATGAACGTCAATGGCGGCGCCATGCCATGGGCCATCCGCTCGGTGCAACCGGTGCGATGATCCTCGGTACAGTGCTGGATGAACTGGAACGCCGCGATCTCAACACAGCGCTGGTGACATTGTGCATCGGTGCCGGCATGGGTACGGCAACAATCATCGAGCGCGTTTAAGGCGAGGGAGGTTTTACGAATGGCTTATGTAAATTTCAAAGTTGAAACCGACGCCGATGGCATTGCGCTCGTCACTTGGGACATGCCTGAAAAGTCGATGAACGTCTTCACCGTCGAGGCGATGCAGGAATTGAATTCCATCATCGACGCGGTGACTGCCGACGATAAGATCAAGGGCGTTGTTATTACGTCAGGTAAGGACAGCTTCTCTGGTGGCGCCGACCTGACCATGCTGGAAGGCATGTTCAAGGAGTTCCAGAAGCAAAAGGCCAAGGACCCGCAGGGCGCGGTCCAGACCTTGTTCGACAATGTCGGCAAGATGAGTGGTCTTTTCCGCAAGCTTGAAACCTGCGGCAAGCCTTGGGTTTCGGCTATTAACGGCACCTGTATGGGCGGCGCGTTCGAAATGTCGCTCGCCTGCCATGCGCGCGTGGCATCCGATGCGCCGGGCGTGAAAATGGCACTGCCGGAAGTCAAGGTCGGCCTGTTCCCGGGCGCTGGCGGCACGCAGCGCGTTCCGCGCCTTGCCAATCAGCAGGACGCGCTCCAGATGATGACGACCGGCTCCAGCTTGACTGCGCAGCGCGCCAAGGCAATGGGTCTCGTCACGGAGATTGCTCCGGCCAAGAAGCTGGTGGAAACCGCAAAGAAGCTCATCAAAGGCGGTCTCAAGCCGGTTCAGCCATGGGATGAAAAAGGCTTCAAGCTGCCGGGCGGCGCGATCTACTCGGCTGCCGGTGCGAACCTTTGGCCTGCCGCAACGGCAATCCTGCGTCGCGAAACCTCCGGTAATTATCCGGCAGCACTTGCTATCCTGAAGTCGGTTTATGAAGGCCTGCTGGTTCCATTCGATACCGGCCTCAAGATCGAGCAGCGCTATTTCACCGAAATTCTCCAGACGACCGAAGCGGGCATGATGATCCGTTCGCTCTTCGTGTCGCTGCAGGAACTGAACAAGGGCGCACGCCGTCCGGTCGATGAAAAGCCGACCAAGCTCAAGAAGATCGGTGTTATCGGCGCTGGCTTCATGGGTGCAGGCATCGCCTATGTGACGGCCAAGGCTGGCATCCCGGTTGTGCTGATCGACCGCGATCAGGAATCAGCCGATAAGGGCAAGGCGCACACGGCTGACCTTATCGCCAAGGAAATGCAGAAGGGCCGCGCCACGGAAGCCGACAAGGAAAAGCTCCTGTCGCTTATCACGGCAACGCCGGATTACGCGCTTCTCGAAGGTGCCGATCTGGTGATCGAAGCCGTGTTCGAGGACCGCGAAGTCAAGCGTGTCGCGACCGAGAAGGCCGAGGAAGTGCTCAAGACTTCCGCAGTCTTTGCTTCCAACACCTCGACCCTGCCGATCACTGGTCTTGCCAAAGTCTCAAAGCGTCCGAAGAACTTCATCGGCATTCACTTCTTCTCGCCTGTCGACAAGATGATGCTGGTGGAAGTGATCCTCGGCAAAAAGACCTCGGATAAGGCTCTGGCCGTCGCGCTCGATTATGTCCGCGCGATCAAGAAGACGCCGATTGTCGTCAACGATACGCGCGGCTTCTACGTCAATCGCTGTGTGCTGCGCTATATGTCGGAAGCCTACAACATGCTGGTTGAAGGCGTTCCGGCGGCCATGATCGAAAATGCCGCCCGTATGGCCGGTATGCCGGTTGGTCCGTTGGCGCTCAACGACGAAACGGCAATCGACCTGTCGCAGAAGATCCTCAAGGCAACCCTTGCCGATCTCGGTGAAAAGGCGGTCGATCCGCGCCATGTGGAACTGGTGGATCGTCTCGTCAACGAGTTCGATCGCAAGGGCCGCAAGAACGGCAACGGCTTCTACGATTATCCGGCGAAGCCTGCCAAGAAGCATCTGTGGCCGGGCCTCAAGGATCTCTATCCGCAGCAGAACCCGGACAAGATCGACGTGACGGAGCTGAAGGAACGTTTCCTCGTCACCATCGCTCTGGAAGCTGCCCGCGTGATGGAAGAAGGCATTGTCACCGATCCGCGTGAAGCCGATGTCGGCTCCATTCTTGCCTTTGGTTTCGCGCCTTATACCGGCGGTACGCTGTCCTATATCGACGGTATGGGTGCGAAGAAATTCGTCAAGCTTGCCAAGGAGTTGCAGAAGAAGTACGGCCAGCAGTTTAAGGCGCCGAAACTTCTGCTTGACATGGCCGAAAACGGTGAAAGCTTCTACCAGCGTTTCAACCCGTACAAGACGGAAGCAAAGAAGGCAGCGTAAGCTTAACCCTTCGCAAGATCATCAGGCGCGGCATGTTTCATGCCGCGCTTTTTGTTTGTGCTTCTTGCCATAGCTGAACTGCACCATCCCCGGATAAGAAAATTTTCCCTGTTAATTCAGCCGTCTTGCGCAATTACTGCTTTTTCGGTAGGTTGAAGCCGAAGATGGGACGGAATAATAGGTTTAAAATCCTTTGAAACATATCTTTCCTGATGGGGGTTATTCAGGAGGATATGTCGGAACCTAGGTGGCGGATCATTACTATGTTTTCTCACGAGAGCGTGTGGGCGGCCATTGATGCCCCGGCTGAACGTCATTCCCTGAGCGCGTCCGGTCTGGCGCGTCGTGCAGGGCTCGACCCTACGACCTTTAACAAATCCAAGCGCTATGCTTCCGATGGGCGTGCGCGCTGGCCTTCGACGGAATCGCTGGCCAAGGTGATGGAAGCAACCGGCTCGACGTTCGATGAATTCACACGGCTCATCCGTGGCGGAAACCGCACGCCGCAATTCGGCGAATATACGCAGGACATGCAGTCCATTCCATTGCTCGGCATGGCCGAAGCGGGCGCTGGCGGCTATTTTGACGATGCCGGTTTTCCGGCTGGACAAGGCTGGGACATTGTGGAATTCCCGGCCGGATCGGGAGAAGGTGTGTACGCGCTGGAGGTTTCGGGCGACTCAATGTTGCCCCTTTACCGTGATGGCGATACGCTGATCGTAGCACCCAATACCGCCATTCGCCGGGGCGATCGCGTGGTGGTGCGGACGAAAGACGGAGAAGTGATGGCCAAGATCCTGCATCGCCAGACGCCACGAACCATTGAGCTTCATTCGCTCAATCCCGAACATCCGAACCGCATTTTCGAGTCCAAGGATATCGAATGGGTCGCCCGCATTTTATGGGCGAGCCAGTAATGGCGCAATCGCAGGATAGAAGCCATGCACGCGCCGTTTTCGGCGGTCTGGCTGGCATAACAGGCGCAGTTCTGATCGCAGCCTTCGTGGCGCCGTTCTATGGCGCGCTGGATCGCCCGGTGGTCGTCATCAACTCCGGTGATACGAAGACAGAATCCGGTACGGAAACGGCATCGTCGTCGAACAGTTCGACTATAACGAGCCGGGGACATCGGCTGAAACGGGCAATGCCTCGGAGGAGACGTCGCCGCAACCGGGCCAAGCCGCCCCCGTTGAAGGGCAGCGGCCTGCGTGGAAAGAGAACGGCAAGGTCAACGATCAGGTGAATGACAACGGCATTGAACGCGAGGCACCGCGTCCACCGCTGAGCGATCTCGGTCTTGCATCCACGCCCAAACCGCCAGAGCCACCGGCACCGGCCACGCCTGTCGATGCGGGCGAACAGATGCAGCTTTTGCAGCGACCTGTCGCTGTGGCGGCCGGACGGCTTGAAAGTCAGGGCCGTATGATTGAATTGCAGGGCATCGAAATCGTACCCTTAGAACAGACCTGCCAGACCGCTTCCGGTGAAAGCTGGCCGTGCGGCATGCAGGCGCGCACTGCCTTCCGGCAATGGCTGCGTTCCCGTGCCGTCATGTGCCGCCTGCCGCAAAATGTCAGCGGTGCTGCGGTCGCGACCGAATGCATGCTGGGCAATGAAGATGCAGCCGCATGGCTGGTTGCCAATGGCTGGGCGAAGGCTGTTCCGGGCGGTGCCTATGACGAAGCGGGTCGCAAGGCCGTGGAAGCGCGTCTCGGCATTTTCGGCGACAAGCCCGATACGTCTCTGCCCAATGCGGAGCCGGATAGCGGCAATATGATGGATAATCCGTCGCCGCTGGCACCTGAACCGGAGCCGCAGCCATCCTCGCCGTCGCCGCCGCAGCCGCAGGGTGATTTCCCGCCCGCGCCGCCTGCACAATGACGAAAAGAGTGAAGCCTCTTAAAGCAAGCCTCCAAGAAGAGGGTCGTATCGAACTGGAATGCGGGTGCACCTGTTCTCAGATGCCAGAGAATACCGTTCGAAATGTGCTGTTCATCGACATGAGGTCTGCCGCGCACTGTGGTCGGAAGAAGTGGTTCGATCACCGACCATACGAAATCAGTTCGATCAAAGGCACTCTCACTGCCTCCAATCGCTGGAGACAGTGAAACGCAATATACTTTATAGTATGTCACGTAGCCTTTCTTGGCTCGGCGCAGGACTTCCTTGTCGCAGATGCTACTGTCCGGTCGTTTTTCTCCGACGACGAGTGCGAGTGCACGGACCGGCGAGCCGGTTCCTTTCACGAATTTCAGGGGTGCTGCGATCAGGATCGCCCCTTGGCTGGTAGCTGGTCAAGGTTGCTCAGGCTTGCCAGTCCGTATCGGTTTGCCTTGTGCATGAGGTTGTGTGCAGGAAACGGAGGGGTCATGGTTCCTGCGGATCCTGCATCCGTACCGACTGTTTCCTGACCCCAGCCGATGATGCCTTTGGAAAGCAGATATTCGATTGCTTCAACTGTTGGTCCCGGAGAATGCGGGCCGTTTTCATCGGCATTCAGAAATGTATCGGCCGAACCATTGCGCTTGTACCAGTCGGTACGCATCAAAACCCATGACCCGGCTTCAATTTCACCATGCTCTGCTTCCCATTCCCTGATGCTATCAACCGTCAGCAGAGATAATCAGCATCGGCGGCGGCTTGTGCGGAACGGTCGATTACGTTTACAGGAGCAACGAAGTTCTGTGGCGGGATCGTATCGGTGGTGTTGTTGGAGTGATCCTTGCCGGTGATCCAGTGACACGGGGCATCGAAATGGGTGCCGGTGTGCTCGCCAAGCTCTATCCAGTTCCGGCCCAGAACGGACCGTCCTGATCATACTGGCTGATAGTGTGAACTTTAACGTTCGGTGTGTTTTTGCCGAATTGTGGGGAAGGTAAAGGACGGGCGTATCCGACCGAGTGGTGCGGTGATGTCAACGACCTTGACGGTGCCAGACAGCAGTCCGGACGCAAGGCTGGAAAGAGCAGATCTATCGTTCATGAAATCCCCATTTCGCCCTGAGCCGGCGCCGGCATTATTGTGCGGTCCTTGATGAACCGGTCTCTTTCGGACGTTCACTCGAAGCCTATGGCAGGGAATATGCTCTTGCAAGTATCTCTTTACAAAATCTTCCGGGAATTTTCTCGCGGCAGAAGAGCGTTCGCCAATAAACCGAATTTTCTGGATTTTTTTGTCCGTGCGTCCTGCCGTGACTGGTAGTGAAACCTCGTGAAAGGTAATGCAGTTATATGCATTCAAGTATAATATCGGTCATCTGTAAAAACTGGGCTCGCATGTCGACGGCATTCTTCACAGTTCGATTGCTTTAAGGGAAGGTTTTTGTGTGATCTGCCGGCCAATAAAGGGCAGGTGTGTAGCGGTCAGGTTAATTTAGGCTTGAAATATCGGCTGTCTGGCGCAATTCTCATTGATTGCAGCGCAACGATATGCACCGGGCGGATAATGGATCTCGAATTTATAGTCACCGAAGTCGATGAGGGCGAGAAGCAGGAATTGCGCCTCTGGCTGCGTATGCTGGCAACAACCAGACTGGTTTCACAGGAAATCCGCCGCCGTCTGCGCAATGAATTTGGTGTCACGCTGCCACAATTTGACATTCTTGCCCAGCTTTACCGGGAACCGGACGGGTTGCGGCTGGGAGAACTCTCGCGTCGGACCATGGTGACGAATGGCAACATCACCGGCTTGATTGAGCGATTGGAAGCCGACGGTCTTGTGCGTCGTGAAACACCCGGCGCCGACAGACGCGTTACCGTCGCGCGATTGACTGATTCTGGGCAGACGGTGTTCGCAGAAATGGCGCGGGTCCATGAACGCTGGTTACGTGATCTGATGGCCGAGGTCGATCGCGACACGATCGCTTCGTTGCTGAGAGATATGAAGCGTGTCAAAAATCGGTCGGCAATCACCTCATGGATGACAATGAGGAATAGCAACCCCAGCTCCGCCATTCGATATGGATGACTGACCTACTCTCTGTCTTCGTGTTGAGATACGATAAAAACACAATAATAACAATTTGATATAAGGAACGATATAATTCCTGCACTTGCAGAAATTATCAGAGAATATTTGGCTTGCTTATTTGATCAAATGATCTTTAGATGTGCGCATGTTGGGAAGCCAATCCAAGTTGAAGCAGCGTTCATGCAGTCCGCTCAGGACGAAGATGTGAAAACAAAGGGACAGGACGGTGCTGGTTTGATTACGCCAGCTGACCAGATTTCCGGAAGGCCGGCTTTGACACTCGCTGAGGGGCGGGGCTGAGACGGAAAACAACAGGAGAGATAGATTTATGATCCGCCTTGCCAGACGCATCACCGAAAGTTCCAGCAAATCTTTTGGCATGTATGCCCGGGCAGCGGCACTCGGAGCGGATGCCGGTGACCTCATCCACATGGAGCTTGGCAGTCCCCATGCCGATACGCCACTGCATATCAAGCAGGCGACGGTCAATGCATTGATGGCAGGCGATGTCCATTATTCGCATTTTCAGGGAATTCCAAGATTGCGCGAAGCCCTGGCCGCCCGTCTGCGTGCAAAGAATGACATGGATGTTTCAGCCTCCGATATCGTTGTCACGAACGGGCTGACCCATGCGTCCTTTGCCGCTTTCATGGCGCTGCTTGACCCGGGCGACGAGGCGATCCTGCTGGAACCTTATTATCCTCAGCATATCGGCAAGATAGAGCTCGCCGGAGCCAAGCCTGTTCTGGCGCCGCTGGATGCCAGCGACCGTTTCTCGATCAAGGCGGAACTGATCGAACCGAAGATCACGGCCCGCACAAAAATGATTGTTCTGATCAATCCGTGTAACCCAACGGGACGGGTCTACAGTCGCGAGGAGCTGGAAGTTCTGGCGGATATTGCTCGCCGTCACGATCTGGTGGTGGTTTCTGACGAGGTTTACGAAGAGATACTGTTCGATGGCGCACGCCATGTTTCGATCGCTTCGTTGCCCGGCATGAAGGAGCGAACGATTTCAATGTTCGCCTTTACCAAGAGTTTCGCCATGGATGGTTGGCGACTTGGGTATCTCACCGCACCGCGGCATATGATCGAAGGTATCCTGAAGATCACGACCAACGACGTCACTCACGTGAACACATTCATTCAGGCGGGGGCGCTGGCGGCGGTCTCGGGGTCAGAGGAGATATTGGCCGAACTGGTGACGGAAGACAAAGTAAAGCGCGACATTGTTGTGTCGCGGTTAAATCAAATGTCAGGTGTCACGTGCGACTGGCCGGAAGGCACGATCTACGCGTTTCCCAAAATCGCTGCACTGGGTCTTAAATCTCAGGATATGGCTGAACGCATCATGACAGAGACGGGCGTTGTGCTGGAAGCGGGGAGTTTTACGGAACGGGCGGTGAAGGGCATTTGCGTGTCTGTTTCGGTTCGCAATCGCTCGCACGTGTCAATGAAGCCATGGATCGCCTTCAGCGGTTCTTTGGTTCCCTTTGAGTGACTGGAGCATCTTCGCTGCGGTCTGGTTGCTCAGATCAATGCGATTTTAGTTGAAACTTAAAATTCCATATGATCAAATAATCAAATAGGTCGACGCAGGTAGGAGCAGGGACTTCTGCCGAAAAGAAACGACCCATAGAGGGAATAAACAATATATGATGATCTGTCGCCGTAATTTTCTGGCTATGGCAGGCCTTGCAAGCGCTCTGGCTGCAAGCTCCTTTGCCATGACATCTGCATCTCTGGCTGCCGACGCACTTAATATCGGTGCCTATCCCAGTAACCCTCCTTTCGAGTTGAAAAATGCCGATGGGACGTTCGAAGGCTTCGAAATCGATATCGCGACCGAGGCAGCCAAACGGGCCGGTCTGGAGCCGGAAATCGCTGATTACGGGTTTCAGGCCCTGTTTGCCGCAACGACTTCCCGGCGTATCGACGTGGCGGTTTCGTCCATAACAATCACGCCGGAACGCCTGAAATCACAGTCCTTCACCCAGCCTTACTACGATTCAGACATCGGGGTTGCGACCAAGACCGATAGTGCTGTCACCGGACTGGCCGATTTGAAGGGCAAGACCGTTGGTGCCCTTTCCGGCTCTACCGGCGAAAAATGGGTCAAGGAAAACAAAGAGGCCAAAGGCTTCGCCGATATCAAAAGGCTATAACTCGCAACAGGATCTGTTTCTTGATCTCGGTGCAGGCCGCATAGATGCCGTCATTTCCGACATCCCCGGCATGGAACATCTCTTTCTGAAGATGAAGGGTTTTGCCGTGAAAGACCGAATTCAGACCGGGGAGCAATATGGTCTGATGATGGCGAAGGACCATCCGTTGCTTGGCAAGCTCAACGATGCGATTACCGCCATGAAGCAGGATGGGACCACTGCGGCTATTCACAAAAATGGTTCGGTACGGAACCTGCAGCCAGTTCCTCGACAGTCACCGTCGTGCCGATCCCGAAGCCGTAATCTTTTGACGTTGGTGACAGATGGGCCGCATTTGCAGGATCGGCCCATCTTCGACCGTTACTTCTCAGACTGACCGGTCGTGCGCTCCCGTGATTTGCCTGCGAAGGACGCCAATATGACATTCGTCGAAACCTTCTTGAACACCGATGTTCTCGCTTCGAGCCTGCCAGCGCTTGGACGTGGCCTGCTCAATACGTTTCTCATCGGTATCGCCAGCATTTTCTTTGGTGTTCTGTCGGGTTTGCTGATCAGTATTGTCCGTATCTACGGACCGAAGGTTCTTCGTTATCTCGCGATCGCCTATATCGATGTATTCCGTGCCATGCCGGTTCTGGTCGTGCTGATCCTGATCTATTATGCACTTCCATTCATCGGGATACGCTTTTCTGCCCGGACCTCTGCCATCATGTCTTTCTCCATGGTTATGGCGGCATATTCGGCGGAAGTGTTCCGGTCTGGTATCGAAAGTGTACCACGCGGCCAGTTCGAAGCTGCTTCTGCGCTTGGAATTCCATTCCCGGTTACTCTCTGGAAAGTGGTTCTGCCACAGGCGATCCGTATCATCATTCCGCCGACTACCAGCAATTGTGTTTCCATGTTCAAGGACACCGCATTGGCGTCTACTGTGGCTCTGCCCGAGCTTTTGAAGGAAGCGCAGGACGCGCAGGCGCTTTATGCCAATCCGACACCATTGATCGGCGCAGCGCTTATCTATCTCATCCTCCTGCTGCCGCTGGTGCGCTTGGTCGCGCTTCTTGAGGCGCGTTTCAAAAAGGAGAGAGTCCGATAGTCCAATTCTGGTTTCATCGGCGGATATCGGCAACAGCAATATGGCAGGCATAACATGAGCGGTTATTTTCTCTATCACTCGATCGGTACATTTCCGGGTAAAGCGGAAAAGGTGAAAGCGGCACTTAGTCGTTATTCGGATATCTGGTCGGCAGAAAATGACTCTCAATGGCCGGCAATGCTGGCGGAGCGCGGGCATTTCATCCGAAGCTGGGAGAACCTGATCGGCGCTCCCGCGGGCTCCATGACTACTGCAGAGAATGTGACACTGGCCCTTTACAGTCTGATCGGTGCACTGCCTGAGGAATTATTGCGCGGCCGCCGAATCCCGGCCGCCGCCGATTGCTTCCCGAGTCTGCATTTTTGCTGGCCGGGTTGCAGGCGCGGTTCGGATTTACGCTCGAAACCGTACCCATGAGACAGGGCGAGAGTTTTGTACGCGACGAGGATTTCATCGATGTTTGGGGTAGCGATGTTGCGATTGCGTTGGTGACATGGGTGTCGTCCACGACATCGAAGCGCGCCGACACGGACCTGATGTCCAAACACGGCAGGCAGCACGGCACGATCATCGTTGCAGATGTCACCCGGGGCGTAGGCATCCGCCCCTTTTCCGTCGGAGAGATAGATGTCGTGGTGGGATCGTCTCTCAAATGGCTTTGTGGAAGTTCGGGAGCAGGGGCAATCTATGTGCGTCCGGGACTATTGACGATTTGCAAGCCGGAATTGCGTGGCTGGTTTAGTCAACCTAATCCGTTTTCACGGGATCTTGATACTTTTGCCTATGCCGACGATGCGCGGCGCTTCGACCATGGCACGCCTGCCGTGCTGGCGGCTATAGCCTCGCAACCCGGCCTTGATTTTGTTTCCGTGACGGGTGTCGACGTGCTGGCCCGGCACAACGAACTGTTGACCGGCAAGATTGTGGAACGGGTCGCTGCCAACACTGCACTGTGGTTGGTCTCTCCAGAAAGGCCTGAAGAGCGCGGCGGTAGCGTGATGGTGCAAGCGGTTTCGGCTGAAAGGGCGGCCGCGATCGTGACCGCATTGAAGGTTGAAAATTTTTACTGTGATTGTCGCAGTCGTATTCTGCGGTTTTCACCGGGTCGGTGACCTCCCTGATGGAAACGGAAGCCTTGTGTGATGCGCTGGATAGGCTGGCGCTCGATTAAGCCTTTTGGTTCCATGCCGATTTCTGCTCGAACCTGTTGTATTCACCGTATTTATGCGACACCCGGTGATCCTATCGGGTGGTAAAATGCTATAACTAAGGAACACGGAGACAAGGGATTTGAAGCAAATGATCGGTGAAACCCGTCTGTTGAAGGTATCCTCGCGCGTAACTGTGCAAGACGGTGTCTACCAACAGCTTCGCCGGGCTTTGATGTGGGGCTCATTCGAGCCGTCGCAGGCGGTGACGATCGCTTCACTTGCCGAGGAGTTCGGCACAAGCCATATGCCCGTACGTGAGGCGCTGCGACGGCTGGCGGCGGAGAACGGACTGGAAATCGCCCGTAATGGATCGGCACGTGTGCCTGATATTTCGCGGACACGGCTGGATGACATTTGTCGGGTCCGCGTTGCTCTCGAGGGGCTCGCCACAGAACTTGCAACGCCGCGGATGACGGCTGCCGATATTGACCGCTGTCTGACGCTCGCGCGGGAGCATGAAGCTCTCGGTCAAGAAGGCAAGATCTATGAGATGCTGCGCAAGAACCGGGAGTTTCATTTCACGATCTACGAACTATCGGGATCGGAAACATTACCCCAGATGATTGAAACGCTGTGGCTGCGACTTGGACCCTATATGCGCCTTCTTTCCAATCATGTCCGTCAGCAAGTGGACCGGGTATTATCCATCCTTATTCAGCCTATCATTACGAAATGCTGGATGCCATTTGTGCCGGCGACGCAAAAAAGCGGGCAGCCTGATGATCCAGACATTGAAGCAACGCAACGGCTTTTGCAGAAACTTTGTTAGATATCGAAATACGTTTGCCTTGATTGCAGAATGACGCGCTCTAAAGGGCTGATCGTTGCGATGGACGTTAAACCCTTTCAAGCGCGATGGCGATACCTTGCCCCACACCGATGCACATCGTGGCGAGCGCAAAACGACCGCCACCAAGTTTCAGTTCCAGCGCTGCCGTGCCGGTGATGCGCGCTCCGGACATGCCGAGCGGATGTCCGAGAGCGATGGCACCGCCATTCGGATTGACGCGGATGTCGTCGTCGGCAACCCCAAGAAGACGTAACGTGGCCAATCCCCTCGGCTGGCGAAGGCTTCATTCAGTTCGATTATATCGAACTGCTCCTGCTTCATTCCCAGCCGTGCCATCAATTTCTGGCTGGCTGGCGCTGGGCCGATACCCATGATGCGTGGAGGAACTCCTGCCGTAGCACCACCCAGAACTCGAGCAACAGGCGTGAGGCCGAATTTGCGGGCAGCGGCTTCCGAAGCAATGATGAGCGCTGCCGCTCCATCGTTGACGCCCGACGCATTACCAGCTGTAACCGTGGCACCTTCCAGCCGGTTGATTGGTTTCAGTTTGGCCAGCGCGTCCAGCGTGGTTTCACGCGGATGTTCGTCAGCACCGACGACCACGGGATCACTCTTGCGCTGAGGAATGGAAACGGGCGTTATTTCTTGCGCCAGTCGGCCGTTGCTTTGTGCTGCTGCAGCCTTCTTCTGGCTTCGCAAGGCGAATTCATCCTGATCGGCGCGTGTGACCGCGTAATCGACAGCCACGTGATCCCCGGTCTCCGGCATGGAGTCGATGCCATATTGAGCTTTCATCACCGGATTGACGAAACGCCAGCCAATTGTCGTATCGTGAATTTCTGCGCGGCGGGAGAATGGGCTGTCTGCTTTAGGTAAAACAAAGGGCGCGCGGCTCATGCTTTCCACACCACCCGCAATCATAAGCTCTGCTTCGCCTGCACGAATGGCGCGCGCGCGGCGGCAAGCACGGCGTCCATCCCGGAACCGCAGAGCCTGTTGATCGTCGTACCGGTGGCGGTAACGGGATAACCGGCAAGCAGTGCCGCCATGCGCGCAACATTGCGGTTATCTTCCCCGCCTGATTGGCGCAGCCGAAAATCACGTCCTCAATCGCCTCGCAATCCAGTGCCGGATTGCGCTCGACCAGTGCTTTGAGCGGAATAGCGGCAAGATCGTCCGTGCGGATGCTGGACAACGCCCCACCAAAACGTCCGATGGGGGTGCGGATGTAGTCGCAGATGAAAGCTTCTGTCATCGGGCTTCTCCAGTCTGGCGTGTCGCGAACATCGGGCCGCCCTTGATCGAGGGAAGCCGTAGCCGTTGACCAAAACGAGATCAATGTCGTCGGAATGGCGCGCAATGCCTTCTTCAAGCAGGGCTTGCCCTTCATGCGCCATGGCGGCGAGCAGGCGCTGCATGATCGCTTCATCGCTGAAACTGTGTGCAACGATAGCGTTGCGCGCGCGGTAATCGTCGATCAGCGCGTGGACGTCGGGGTCGTTTGTGCGGACACCGTCCGCATAGCGATACCAGCCGAGACCGGCCTTGCGGCCAAAACGCCCGGCTTCGCATAGTTTGTCGGCAACGTCGAAATAGGGGAGGTTCGGATCGCGGCTTGCCGCCGCTCTCTTGCGCCGCGCCCGGGCAATTTCCGTGCCGGCCATGTCGTAAACTGCGAAGAGTCCCATCGGATAGCCATAGGCTTCCATGGCACGATCAATATCTTCGGGATAGGCGCCTTCAGCCAGCATTTTCTCTGCTTCCGTGCGATAGGCTGAAAACATCCGGTTGCCGATGAAGCCTTCGCAGACACCGGTGACGATGGGCAGCTTCTTGATCTTGCGGGCAAAGGCGATGCCCGTTGCAAGCGTCTCGTCGGAGGTTTCCGCGCACCGCACCACTTCCGTGAGCCGCATGATATTGGCTGGCGAGAAGAAATGTAATCCCAGCACCCGGTCGGTGCGGTTCGTAACGGCGGCGAGTTCATCCGGATTGAGATAGCTGGTATTGGTTGCCAGTATAGTTGCCGGAGGCAGCAAAGCGTCGAGCTCGCGGAACAGCGATGCCTTGACGGTGAAATCATCGAAGACGGCTTCGATGACGAGATTGGCATCGGCAAGGGCAGCCATATCGGCACTGACGGAGAGCTTTGCGCGTTGCGCGTCTGCGGCTTCGGTGGAAAGCCTGCCGGTATCGACAGCCTTCTGGATCATATCGCTGATCCGCGCATGGCCTTTGGCAGCTGCTTCCGCGGTCGTTTCATAGCCGATAACCGTGTAGCCAGCGGCAAGACAGGCGACGGCAATGCCTGATCCCATCAGGCCGGTCCCGGCAATGCCGATGGTCGAAAGCGCCAGAGGTTTTGCCTCCACGCCTTCGACTTTTCCAGCGGCGCGTTCGGCAAAGAAAAGATGCCGCAAGGCGGCTGCCTCTTCGCTGTCGCGCAGGCGGATGAAGGTTGTCCGTTCCTCGGCCAAACCTTCGGCAATCGAGATCGTGGTGGAAAGCTGCACCAGCCGCGCGGCTTCGCCGGGGGCGGTCGCGCCACGCGCTTTCTTCAGTATCTTGGCTTTGGCCTGTTCAAAGGTGGCGGCATCGGGCGCGGTAACCGGCAGATCGCAGGTCCGGCGCAAAGGCTTGCCGACCAGCGCATGGGTAAGCGCGATAGCGTCGGTCACAAGATCGCCGTCCGAGATCCGGTCGATCAAGTCCAGTTGCTGCGCTTCATCCGGGGCAATCTGGCGTCCCGTGGCGATCATGTCCAGTGCTGCGAGCGGCCCGATCAATCGGGGCAGGCGCTGCGTGCCGCCAGCGCCGGGCACGATCCCAAGCTTGACTTCCGGCAAGGCAAAGGAGGCGCTGGTCGATGCGATGCGGGCGTGAGCCGCAAGTGCTACTTCAAGTCCGCCGCCCAAAGCGGGGCCGTTGATTACGGCCACCACGGGTTTGTCGGCGTTTTCGATGATCGTGATGACATCCGGCAATGTCGGTTCAACCGGCGGTTTGCCGAATTCGCGAATGTCCGCCCCGCCGATGAAGATCTTGCCTGCACCGCTCAGCACGGTCGCCCGGATCGCAGCTGTTGCGGAAGCATGGTGAATGGCTGCGGCAAGCCCTTTGCGCACCTCGGCAGAGGTGGCATTGACCGGCGGGTTGTCGATCGTGACGACAAGAATGCCATCGACAACCATGCCTATCACAACGGGGAGAATTCGCGTCTATCGGCCATGGTGGTCTCAGTCCGGTATCACGGCAAAAGCCTGTATTTCGATCTTGGCCCGGTCTTCGACCAGCGCGACCACCTGCACCGCCGCCATGGCGGGGAAGTGCTTGCCGATCACATCGCGATAGGCGCGACCGATGCCTTTCAGATTGGCGGTATATTCAGCCTTGTCGGTGAAATACCGTGTCATGGAGGCGATATGCTCCGGCCTGCCGCCAGCTTCCGCCAGAATGGCGACAATGTTCTTCAATGTCTGCTCGGTCTGCTCGACAAAATCGTCGGTCTCGAACTGTTGCTGTTCGTTCCAGCCGATCTGGCCGCCGATATAGACGGTGCGCCCACGCGTTTCAACGCCATTGGCATATCCGATGGGGCGGGCCCAGCCTTGCGGCTGAAGTGTCTTATGCATGTTGTGTCTCCAGAAAATACGTGCGGGAAAGGCTTAGTTGGCCTTCAGCAGTTCGCGCGCGATAATGAGTTTCTGCACTTCCGTTGCGCCCTCATAGATGCGAAGTGCGCGTATCTCGCGATAAAGCCGTTCGACGATTTCGCCGCTTTTCACACCGCGACCGCCAAACATCTGCACGGCCTTGTCGATGGTTTGCTGGGCGTTTTCCGTCGCAACCATCTTGGCCATCGCGGCTTCCTTTTGGTGGTGTTCAGCTTCTGAACGTCGCGCCGCCATGCGGCGCGATAGGTCAGAAGTGCTGCGGCGTCGATATCGGTCGCCATGTCGCCGAGCGTGGCTTGTGTCAGCTGCAAGTCGGCCAAAGCGCCGCCGAACATCGGGCGCGACCGCGCATGGGACAGCGCCTCGCTGGCCGCACGGCGTGCAAAGCCAAGCCGCCGCCGCAACCGATGCGCGGAAAATATCAAGCGTGCGCATGGCGATCTTGAAACCTTCGCCCGGCGCGCCGGGCGGCGCGAGGCCGGGATGCGGCAATTGTCGAAGCGGATCGTGGCCAATGGATGCGGCGCGATCACATCAATGCGTTCCGCGATGGAAAACCCGGGATCGGTGGCGAAAACAACAAAGGCCGAAATGCCCCGTGTTCCCGGTGCTTCGCCCGTGCGGGCAAAGACGGTGTAGACATCGGCGATGCCGCCATTGGAAATCCACGTCTTTTCACCGTCGAGCACATAGTCATCGCCGTCGGCTCTGGCGGCGCAACTCATTGCCGCCACGTCGGACCCCGCCAGTTTTTCCGACAGGGCAAAGGCCGAAATCCATTCGCCGCTTGCCACTTTCGGGAGCACGGTCTGCTTGAGTTCGTCCGATGCCGTGAGGCTGATCGCACCGGTGCCAAGGCCCCTGCATAGCAAAAAGCGAAATCAGCGAGACCATCGTGGTAGGCCAGTGTCTCGCGGGCAATGCAAAGCTTGCGGGAATCGATACCTTCGTCGCCCGTCAAGCTGACTGCTGCTTCCAGCAGCCCGGCTTTGCCGAGTGCCTTCACCAGCGCGCGGCAGGCATTGTCCGTGTCGCTGTGGTCGACACCGGCCAGCGCCGGGCTTTTAGCAAAGGCATCCAGTTTTGCGGCCCAGTCGGCATGGGCGCTTCCAAAAAACGGCCAGTCGAGATGCTCCCGCGTCAGCGGCTTTGCTGCGGAACTATCCATCGTCAGTTCCCCTCGAAAACGGGCTTCTGCTTGGCTGCGAAAGCCTCGAAGGCACGGCGGAAATCCTGCGTTGCCATGCAGATCGCCTGTGCTTGCGCTTCCGATTCCACCAGCTCTTCAATGCCCATCGCCCATTCCTGATTGAGCATGGTTTTGGTCATGCCATGCGCGAACCACGGACCGTCGGCAATACTACGCGCCAGCGCTTCGGCCTTACCCGGAAGATCGCCTTTTGGATGCAGCGCGTTGAAGAAGCCCCAGCGCTCGCCCTCGTCGGCGCTCATGAAGCGTCCGGTATAAAGAAGTTCCGACGCGCGGCCCCGCCGATCAGTCGCGGGAGAATACCGCATGCGCCCATATCGGCGCCAGCAAGGCCGACGCGGGTGAAGAGGAAGGCCGTCTTGGCTTCCGGCGTGGCGATACGCAAATCCGATGCCATGGCCAGAATGGCGCCAGCGCCTGCGCAAATGCCGTCAACGGCAGCAATGATCTGCTGCGGACATTTGCGCATGGCCTTGACGACATCGCCGGTCATGCGCGTGAAAGCCAGAAGATCTGGCATCGTCATATGGGTCAGCGGTTCGATGATCTCGAAAACATCGCCGCCCGACGAGAAGTTTCCGCCAGCGCCGGTCAGGACGATGGTGCGCACGTCGGAGGCATAGACGAGATTGCGAAACAGGTCGCGCAGCTCGGCATAGCTCTCAAACGTCAGCGGATTTTTCCGGTCCGGGCGGTTCAGGGTCAGCGTGGCAACGCGACCGTCTTCGCTCGTCTGCCATAGAAAATGCGTCGCCTGATAATCCTTGAAGGGCTTCAGATTGCTCGCCATCGAAACAGTGCCGTCGCTCATCCTGCCATTACCTCCCCACCGGCGATTGCAATCGCCTGTCCAGTTATCGATTGCGCGCCGGGCGATGTGAGCCACAGCACGGTTTCAGCCACTTCTTCCGGCTGTATCAGGCGTCCCTGCGGGTTCGCCTTGACGAATTCCGCCAGCACATCTTCCTCCGACCGCCCGGTCTTCGCGACAATGGCGGCAATCGAGCGGGAAATGATCGGCGTATCGGTGAAGCCGGGGCAAACGGCGTTGACGGTCACGCCCTTGCGGGCGAGTTCCAGCGCCAGCGCGCGGGTCAACCCGACGACCCCGTGCTTTGCGGCGCAATAGGCCGAGACATAAGCATAGCCGCTCAGGCCCGCCGTGGAGGCGATATTGATGATGCGCCCGCCTTTGCCGCCCGCCTTGATGTCGTCAAGGGTGGCCTGCGTTACATTGAAAACGCCGGTCAGATCGACGTCGAGTACACGGCTCCACATGTCGAGGCTGGTTTTCTCGAAAGGTGCGCTCGGTGCTTCCCGGCATTGTTGACAAGAATGCTGACCGGCCCGAAAGCGGCGCGCGCGCTGTCCAGCCCGGTTGCAATGGCTTCGCGGTTGGTCACATCGAAACCATCGGCAATGAAGCATCGCTGCCAGTCCAGAAGGGCGGCGGTTGCTTCCAGCGGTTCGCGGCGGCGACCCGCCGGTTACGTTGGCCCCGGCGCGCGCAAGACCAACGGCGATCGCGGCGCCGATGCCGCTACCGGCGCCGGTGACCAGCGCATGCTTGCCGGAAAGGGCAAGGCCAACTGCGGCATCGTTCATCGCAATCTCCCGTTACTTCGCGCCTTGCGGCGCTGTGGCGGCGCGGGCGAGATTGGCTTCATACTGATATTTGGCGGAGCGATATTGCTTCGGCCATGCGATGGAGTTGATGCCGATTTTCGCCGCCTCATGGAGCGCCCATGACGGATCGGCAAGATGCGGGCGTGCCACCGCGCAAAGATCGGCGCGTCCTGCTGCGATGATCGAATTCGCATGATCGGCTTCCGAAATCGCGCCGACTGCAATGGTCGGGATTTGGATTTCGTTGCGGATCTTGTCGGAGAACGGGGTCTGGAACAAACGACCGTAGACCGGCTTTTCTTCCTTCCAGACCTGACCCGACGAACAGTCGATCAGATCGGCACCTGCGGCCTTGAACATCTCCGCAAGGATCGCCGCATCTTCCGGCGTGTTGCCGCCTTCGAACCAGTCGTGGCAGGAAAGACGAACCGAGATCGGCTTGTCCTGTGGCCAGACTTCGCGGATCGCATGGAAGACTTCCAGCGGATAGCGTGTGCGGTTTTCATAAGCACCGCCATATTCATCCTCGCGCCGGTTGGTGAGCGGCGAGAGGAAGCTCGACAGAAGATAGCCATGCGCACAGTGCAGTTCGAGCCAATCGACGCCCGCTTCCGCCGCACGTTTGGTTGCGGCGACGAAGTCGGCTTTCACCCGATCCATGTCGGCGCGATCCATCGCCTTTGGCGTCTGGCTGTGCTTGAGATAGGGCAGGGCGGATGCGGACAGAAGCGGCCATGCACCCTCGTCCAGCGGCTGGTCGATCCCTTCCCATGCAAGCTTGGTAGCACCTTTGCGCCCGGCATGGCCGATCTGCATGGCAACTTTTGCATTGCTGTTGTTGTGCACGAAATCCACAACGCGCTTCCAGCCTTCGGCCTGTGCATCGTTCCAGATGCCGAGACAGCCGGGCGTAATCCGTGCATCAGGCGACACGCAGGTCATTTCGGCAAAGACCAGTCCCGCGCCGCCCATGGCGCGGCTGCCCAGATGCACCATATGGAAATCGTCGATCAGGCCATCAGTCGCGGAATACATCGCCATCGGCGACACGACGATGCGGTTTGGCAGTGTCACGCCACGCAGCGTATAGGGCGTGAACATCGGCGGCAGGCAACGCTCGTCTTCCGTCACGTTCAGCCCCTGCTTGCGGGCAAACCAGCGCTCATAGCCTTCCAGCCAGTTCTTGTCGCGCAGGCGCAGATTTTCGTGGCTGATGCGCTGCGAGCGCGTCAGCATGGAATACATGAACTGTTCCGGCTCCAGCGTGTCGGCATAACGCTGGCCTACGACCTCGAACCATTCCATGGCATTGCGCGCAGCGTTTTGAATGCGTGCGACATCGACGCGGCGGATTTCCTCATAGGCATGCAGGACTTCAGGAATGCCTTCCTTGCCGTGGCCGAGTTTCTGGAACTGGTTGGCCAGTTCAATCGCGTCGTCGATGGCGAGTTTGGTGCCCGATCCGATGGCGAAATGCGCGGTATGGGCTGCGTCACCCATCAGCACCACATGGGAATTGCCGTTGAAGTGGCTCCATTTTCCGCAAATCAGGCGGTTGAAGTTCAGCCGGGCCGAGCCACGCATATGGCGCGCATTGGTCATCAGCGGCACGCCTTCCAGCGTTTCCGCAAAAAGCTTTTCGCAGAAATCGATGGATGCGGTCTGGTCCATCTGGTCCGTGCCATGCGCCAGATAGGCTTCCTCGGTGGTTTCGATGATGAAGGTCGAGGTTTTGTCGTCGAACTTGTAGATATGCGCCCGAAACCAGCCGTGTTCGGTCTTGCGGAAGTCGAAGGTAAAGGCGTCGAACAGCTTTTCCGTGCCGAGCCAGATATAGCGATTGGGCCGCACGATCAGATCGGGCTCGAACACATCCTCATAGCGATTGCGAATGCGGGAGTTCAGACCGTCCGAAGCGATGATGAGATCGGCGTCCGGGAAATCGAGATCGCTTTCCACGTCGGTTTCAAATTGCAGCTTCACGCCCAGCGCTTCGCAGCGCAGCTGAAGAATGTTGAGCAGGCGCTTGCGCCCGATGCCGACAAAGCCGTGACCGCTGGTGCGCTGGCGCGTGCCCTTGAACAGCACCTCGATATCGTCCCAGTGATTGAAGGCGTCCTGAATTTCGGCCGCACTTTCCGGGTCCCAGACCTTCATGGATTCCATGGTCGCGTCGGAAAACACCACACCCCAGCCGAACGTGTCATAGGGGCGGTTTCGCTCCACGACCGTAATGTCATGTTCCGGATGAAGTTTTTTTTTCATCAGAAGGCCGAAATAAAGGCCGGCCGGACCTCCTCCAATACACACGATACGCATGTTGAGTTCCCTTTCCGATATGCTGCCAAACGGCGCCGGTTAATTATTTTAAGTTTAAAATATAATTGGCGACTTCGACGCGTCAAGTGAAAAAATCGCCATCTTTTTCATATCGCCTACGACACAGGGAAATGGCTGTGAACTAAAATATGCAAATGCAATAATTATAATCACACCAAAACCGCTATTGACACAGTTTAGAATTGGAAAATATGCTGATGCAAATGAATTGATATTCCGGCAAACGGAAAAGGGGAACTATCATGGCGGAGCGGTCGTTCGCCCGCGAGGTCGAGGATCTGAAACTCGGCTCAGGCGAAATTTTCAGTGGTGAAGGCATTCTCGCCATCACCAAGGCGCTGTTGCAGTCGGGCGTGTCCTATGTCGGCGGCTATCAGGGTTCGCCGATTTCCCACCTCATGGACGTTCTCGCGGATGCGAAGGACGTGATGGAAGATCTGGGCGTTCATTTCGAATCGTCCGCGTCGGAAGCTGCGGCTGCGGCCATGCTTTCCGCCTCCGTGATGTATCCGGTGCGCGGTGCGGTGACGTGGAAATCGACGGCTGGCACCAATGTCGCCTCCGACGCCCTGTCCAACCTTGCCTCTGGCGGGGTGACCGGCGGCGCGCTGGTCATCATCGGCGAGGATTATGGCGAAGGCTCCTCCATCATGCAGGAGCGCAGCCGTGCCTATGCGATGAAATCGCAAATGTGGCTCTTGACGCCGCGGCCCAACCTGCCCTCGATTGTGGAAGCCGTTGAAAAAGGCTTTGAACTGTCAGAAGCCTCCAACACGCCCGTCATGTTGCAGGTCGGCATTCGCAGCCGCCACGTGCATGGTCAATTTGTGGCGAAGGATAACAAGCGGCCTGCCCACACGCTGGCCGAAGCGCTGGAAAATCCGAGGCGCGACGTCAACCGCATCGTCCTGCCGCCTGCATCTTTCCTGCATGAGAAGGAAAAAGCTCGAAAAGCGCTGGCCCGCAGCCGTCGAGTTCGTCAAAGCCAATCGTCTCAACGAATATTTCGGTCCGAAAGAGGGCGATGTCGGCATCATCCTGCAAGGTGGGCTTTACAACAGCGCCATGCGCGCCTTGCAGCAAATGGGGCTGGCCGATGTTTACGGCGAAAGCCGGGTTCCGCTCTATGTGATGAATGTCGCCTATCCGATGATAGACGACGAGGTCATCGACTTCGTTGCCGGCAAAAAGCCGTGGTGATGCTGGAGGAAGGTGCGCCCGAATATATCGAGCAGGCGCTGCATACGCCGCTGCGCCGCCGCGATATCCAGACAAAACTGTCCGGCAAGGACGTGCTGCCGCTCGGCGGCGAATATACGACGCCTGTGCTTTTGAAGGGCTTGACGGCGTTCTTCGATGCGCATGCGCCGCAATTGCTCGGCAACCGTCCGCCGCTGCCCGATCCGTCGCCGGTTCTGGCCGATGAGCGCGTCAAGGCGCTGGCCGAAGTGGTGCCGCCGCGCCCCGCAGGTTTCTGCACCGGTTGCCCGGAACGCCCGATCTTCGCCGCCATGAAGCTGGTGGAAAAGGAGCTCGGCGAGCATCACGTGTCAGCCGATATCGGCTGCCACCTCTTTTTCATTCTGCCGCCGTTCAATCTCGGCGGCACGACCATGGGTTACGGCCTTGGTCCGGCCTCGGCCTCCGCTTTCAACGTGCCTGCGGGCAAACGCTCCATTTCCGTGATGGGTGATGGCGGTTTCTGGCACAACGGTCTTGCCACTTCGGTCGGCAATGCCGTCTTCAACAAGCAGGACGGCGTCATCCTCGTGGTCGACAATTACTATTCGTCGGCGACGGGCGGTCAGGACGTGATGTCCTCCAGAGCGATCAATCCGCGCCGCAAGACCAACAATTCCATCGTCGATGCGGTCAAGGGAATTGGTGCGGGCTGGGTCCGCCAGATCGACCACACCTATGACGTTGCAAAGATGCGCGACACGCTGAAGGAAGCGCTGACGACGGAAGAAAAAGGCCCAAAGATCATCGTGGCGTCGTCGGAATGCATGCTCAACAAGCAGCGCCGCGTGAAGCCGCAATTCGCCAAGGCGGTTAAAGACGGCAAGCGGATGGTCAAGCAGCGTTTCGGTGTCGATGAGGATGTGTGCACCGGCGATCACGCCTGTATTCGTCTGTCGGGCTGCCCTTCGCTTTCGGTGAAGCACACCGACGATCCGCTGAAGGACGATCCGGTCGCGGCCATCGACAATTCCTGCGTCGGTTGCGGCAATTGCGGTGAAGTTTCGGAAGCGGCGGTTCTGTGCCCGTCCTTCTATCGCGCCGATGTCATCCACAACCCGACGGGTTGGGACAAGTTCGTGCATCGTCTGCGCTCCGGCGTCATCGGCTGGCTGCAAAAGCGCCGCCGCGCGTCTCGCATTGTCTTTGCGGATTGAGGAACAGGCCATGTCTACATTGAATGCATCGCCGTCCGCCCTTCTTTCGCAGGACAAACCGCTATCGATTGCCATCCTCGCCATGGGCGGGCAGGGCGGCGGCGTTCTGGCCGACTGGGTTGTGGCACTGGCGGAAAACAATGGCTGGGTTGCGCAGACCACCTCCGTGCCCGGCGTGGCGCAGAGAACCGGCGCGACGATCTATTATCTCGAACTGTTGCGGACCCGCGAAGGGGCGCATCCCATCCTGTCGCTGATGCCCACGCCCGGCGACGTCGATATCGTCATCGCGGCTGAATTGATGGAAGCGGGGCGCTCGGTGCTGCGCGGCCTCGTGACGCCGGACAAGACATTGCTCATCACTTCCACCCATCGCTCCTTCGCGGTGGGCGAAAAGGAAAAGCCGGGCGACGGCATCGGCAATCCGGTGGTCGTTGAGGACGCGACAGCTTTTGCTGCGCGCAAGACCATTGCCTTTGACATGGAAGCGCTGGCGACAAAAAGCGGCAGCGTGGTGTCTTCGGCTTTGTTCGGCGCGCTTGCGGCTTCCGGCGCTTTGCCTTTCGACAAGGCCGCCTTCGAAGCGACCATCAAGTCTGGTGGCAAGGGCATCGAGGCAAGTCTCAGGGCTTTTGAAGATGCCTATCAGCGCGCGCTTGGCGGCGCGAATGACAAGCTTGCGGCAACGCCCGCAAAGCGGCTCGACCCTCTGCCCGAACGGTCCGATCATCCGGCACTTGACGGGCTTATCAAGCGCATTCGCAGCGAATTCCCGGGTGAATGTCATCCGATGTTTTTGCGGGCATCAAGAAACTGACCGAGTTTCAGGACCCGGCCTATGCGGATGAATATCTGACCCGTTGCGCTGCTTTGCTCAAGGCCGATCGCGATAATGGCGGCACGGCGCATGGCTTTGCCTTCACCGAGCAGGCGGCAAAATATGTCGCTATCGCCATGGCCTATGACGATGTGGTCCGGGTGGCCGAAATCAAGGTGCGGGGCTCGCGGTTTGAGCGGGTGCGTAAGGAAATCGGCCTCAAGAAAGACCAGATTGCCTATACGACCGAATATATGCATCCGCGCATGGAAGAAGTGTGCGGCACTTTGCCGAAAGGCATCGGCGCCCGGATCGAAAATCGACCAAAACTCTTTGCTTGGCTCGACAAGCGCATCAGCAAGGGTCGCCGGGTGAATACGGGAACATTGTTCTGGTTCACGGGGCTTTATGTCGTTTCGGAGCTGCGGCGTTTTCGACGCGGCAGCCTGCGCCATCAGCGTGAGGTCGAACATCGCGAAGCCCGGCTGGCACAGGCGCTGGCCGCCTTACCCAAGAATTACGATCTCGCGGTCGAGGTGCTTGGTTGCCGCCGTCTGGTCAAGGGCTACTCCGACACGCATTCGCGCGGCTTGTCGAAATTCGACCGCGTCCTGTCCGCCTTGCCAGTTCTCAGTGAGCGTAACGACGGCGCAGCCCGGCTGCGGCGTCTGCGGCAGGCAGCCTTGCTGGACGAACAGGGTATCGCGCTTGATGGCGCGCTGAAAACAATCGCGACGCTCTGAGAGAAGCGCGCCGCTATTTCAAAGAAAAAAAAGGGGAAGGACTATGTCTCAAGCGCAGAGCATAGATGCGCCGGCTGTTGCCGGAAAGGAAATATCGGCAGGCAAAAGCCTGCTCGTCGTCGGCCTGTGCTGGCTTGCCATTTTTGCGGAAGGCTATGATGTCGGCGTCATCGGGGCCATTCTGCCCGCCTTGTCCGTCGATCCGGTCTGGCAACTGACGCCGATAGAGCTTGGCGCCATCGGCAGCTATACGGTGATCGGCATGCTGATCGGCGGCATTCTTGCGGGCACGCTGAGCGAGCTTCATGGGCGCAAACCGCTATTCGTCGCCTGTATCACTCTGTTTTCGCTGTGCATGATCGTCAGCGCCATGGCGCCGTCGCCTTTCATCTTCGGGCTGAGCCGGTTCATTTCCGGCATCGGGCTTGGCGGGATTATTCCGGTCGCCGCCGCGCTGACGGTGGAATATTCCCCGATCAAGAAGAAGAGCTTCAACTACGGTCTCATGTATTCGGGTTATTCAATGGGATTACTCGCCGCCGCCTTGTGCGGTCGCGGCTTTCTCGAAGCGCATGGTTGGCGCACCATCGTGTTGATCGGCGCAATCCCGCTGCTGTTTGTTCCGATCTTCCTCGCATTCCTGCCGGAAAGCGTGGAATCGCTGGTCCAGCGCGGTAAGCATGATGCAGCGCGCAAGACGGCAGCGCGCATGGGCGTCGGCGTTCCGGCGGCAATTGTCCGCAAGCATGGCAAGGTTGGCTGGCGCACCGTTTTCAGCGAAATCTTCTCCCCGAAAAAGGCGTTCGAAACCGCCTGTTTCTGGATCGCACTCTTCATGGGGCTGCTCTTGGTCTATGGTCTCGCACAATGGCTGCCGCAGATCATGCGCAAGAATGGCTATGATCTTGGCAACAGCCTGCTCTTCCTTGCTGTCTTCAGCCTCAGCTCGGCGATTGGCGGTATTGTATTGGGCACATGGGCGGATCGCTTTGGCGTGCGCCGCACGGTTGCCTGCTCCTATGCGCTGGGCGCGCTTGGCATTGTGGCGCTCGCCTTCAAGGGCTCGCTGCTGATGAACTATGTGTTTGTCGCAATTGCCGGTTTTGGCACCGTGTCGGCGTCGCTGGTTCTGACAGGCTTTCTGGCCCAGCGACTTGATTCCTCGATCCGTTCTGCCGGAACCGGATGGGCGTTGAGCTTCTCGCGCATTGGCGCGCTGTCGGGTCCGCTTCTGGGCGGTTTGATCGCAAGCCTCAATGTCGGCCCGCAGTGGAACTTCTATATCTTTTGCCATCGTCGCCGCTTTGGCCGCTGTGGCAACCGCGCTGATCCCGTCGCGCTCGACGGACTAAGCCACGAAAGGCCGATCCGCTCTCAAGAGCGGATCGGCCTATTATTCAGCATACTATCAAAGTTCGTTCTTACGGATATTGCGCAGCATTTTCTGCAAGGTGCCGACAAAGGCGCGATGCTCGTCTTCATCAATGCCTTCAAACAATTGCAACAGCAGATCATACATGACCGGCCATGCTTCGTTAAAAATGTTGCGGCCTTCTTCGGTCATCGAAATATCGCGAATGCGCATGTCTTCTGCACGCGCCCTGACGGCGGATGTAACCCTGCTCTTCAAGGGAATCGAGGGTGCGGCTCATCGTCGATTGTTCGGTCACGGTAAAGACCGCAAGCTCGTTGATCGTGGCCGAAGGCGTGACACTTAGGACAGCCAGCGTTCGCAATTTGACTGTCGTGATCTGGCGGCCTTTCAGCGCCTCCGCAAGGTTCGCATTGTAGCGTGCCATCAGGCGGTTCATCAGGTAGGGTGCAAAACTGTTCAGACCGATTTCGCCCAGCGAACGCGCGGGGTTCTCCTCCTGATGTTCGGAAGCCAGAACCGTACCTGAGAAGCGTTCCTCCATGAATTCCCTCACTTTAGATCATGGTTACAATAGTCATGCGCCCGATGCGGTGAGACATCAGGCGCAACAAGGCGCTCTCATCGGTGTTAATATCGGTTGTGGAAAGATGCCAGAGAAAAAGGCGGATGCGATCTTGCAATTGCATCCGCGGCTGTTTCTGGATCAGGAGCGGGAGGCCTCACCCGAGATGCCGTTACCGCTGGTGGCAATGGCAACCTTGTCGTCGTTGAGGCTGAAACTCTCGCGGGTGACTACAAGAACGATAGCCAGAATGATCGCTTCCATGATCGCGAAGGTCAGGAAGGCGCTGACAAAGGACCCGCCCGAAACCTTGATGACCACGCCCATGACCCGGGGCGAAATGAACGTCGCAAGGATGGCGAAGATTTCGGCATAGCCAACCGCCGCCGTCGCCAGCTCTTCTGGGTATTTTTCACTGAGAAAGGCGAAGATCGCACCGCCGCCGAAAAGTGCCATGCCGCTCAGGAGCGCCATCAGGATGAGCCAGCCGAAGCCAAGCGGTATGGCCATGCCGACGGTGAACATTGCCGCGACGAGGACGGCAAGCACGGTTCCGAACTTGATCATCCCTGTTTTGTTCAGGCGGTCGGCGGCGTAACCACCGATGACGAAAACACGACCTGCGACAGTCCCATCAAGGTGCCGATTAGGGCGGCGTCTTCCACCGGCATCTGATGCACGGCAATATATCCGGGAATGACCCGGTGGCGGTTCCGGCAATGGCCATCGTGCAGGCCGAAATGCCGAGGCTGCCGACGATAATCCATTTCGAGCGGAAGATGCTGGCCAGAGACGCCGTGGAGGTTTGCTGCTTTTCCGGCTCCCAGCGGAAATCCTTATAGCCGATATGAGCCGGATTGTTGCGGGTGAAGAGCAGCACAGCCGCCGCCGTCACCAGCGTTCCGATGGCAAGAATAGCAAAGAAGGTGCGCCAGCCGTAGGTGATGGAAAGCGGAATGCCAATCGCAAAGTCCAGCGTGATTGCAAGACTATAGGCCGCGAGGATCAAGCCGATCATGCTGCCGCGCCGCTTCTGCGGGAACCAGCCGATGATGAGTTTCATGTTGCCGAGGAAGATTGCGGCATCGAAGAAACCGATGAACAGGCGCAACGCAATCAGCTGCGCGTAGGTTTGCACATAGACTTGCGCCACCATGCCGACAGCGGTGCAGAACAGACCGATCAGCAGCAGCGACCGGGCATTCATGCGGCGGCTCAATTGTGACCAGACAATCATACCGAGACCATAGGTCAGTGCGAAAATCCCCTGTGCCAGACCGGCCTGCGCGGAATCAAGCTGGAGCGTTTCCGAAATGAACGGTATCACTGCCGCAAAGGCGTACCAGTCAGCGGCGAGAAACATCTCGCACAAAAGCGCCAGCGCCAGCATTCCCCATTGCCAGCGCTTTATTCTGGTTTGATCGAAGTCCGATAGGCTTTCCCATTGCATGGCTGGTTCCCCTTATTTTTACCTGCAAAGTTATGACGCTTCCTCGCGGGAGCGTGCTGTGCCCAATGTTTGAAGTCGGATCTCAGACCGTAGACAGGAAATCGCGCACAAGTGTCGCCGCAGCTGGCGCCTCTTCAAACAGCAAATGTCCGGTCGCGCCGAGTTTCTCCAGCCGTGCTTCATCGATCCCGCGCTGCCATTCTTCGGCATATTGCGCGGGGATGACCCTGTCTTCCTCGCCCCAGAGGATTAGGGTCGGCATGTGAAGCCGGTGCAGCCAGTGTCCAGCGTTTTATTGCCGCGTCCGTCGGTTGCGTGGACCAGCGCCAGCGCACCCATTTCGCGTCCCAGTGCTTCATCGAACCGGCTGTCGGGCGCAGTTGGGAAATAGCGGAGTGCAACTGACGGATCATGCGTGAGATGGGCTGGGATATCGGCGGACGCGACCTGAAACAGATCGGGGAGAGGGATTGTCGGAATATCGAGTCCGGCAGGTGCCGCGAGAAACAGCGCGGCAAGCCTTTCCGGCTGTCTTATCGCGAATTCTGCGGCAATCCAGCCGCCAAGCGAAAAGCCGCCAAGGCTGAATTGATCCAGTGCGAGTGCATCGAAGAAATCCATGTAATGTAGTACATAGTCGCCAATCTGCACGATATCGGTATCAGCGTCGCTTTCACCGAAATTCGGATGAAACGGAATGATGAGCCGGTTTCTGGAGGCAATGTCGATCAGGCTGTCGAAGCCGGGAAATGTCCCGGTTCCATGCAGAAAGACAACATCCTTGCCTTCACCCTTGACGAGATAGGTGACGGTTTTGCCCCGAATTTCGACCGTGCGTTTTTCAAAACTGCTCGAGTAATTCAACATCTTTCCACCTTATGCCGTTGGCTTGGTGTGACTGGACCAATTGCTTTCTCATCTGGTCGACGGCGCTTTCGATCCGCGTTTCCAGAACCGGAGGCAGAAGGCCGTCCGGTTCCAGTTCCGCCGAACAGGCATAAATGCCCGTTGCGACGGTTCCCGCTTCGAAAAAGCCGAAGAGCGGACGCAGATGATGCTCGACGACCAGCGCATGACGTTGCCCGCCGCCCACTGCGCATAGCACGGTCGGGCGACCGCGCAGCGCGAGCGGATGGACGAGATCGAACACGTGTTTGAAAAGACCGGGATAGCTTCCCTGATAAACAGGGCAACCGACGATCAACGCATCGCAATGTTCAATCTCTGAAATGAGGCTCTCGGATTGCTGGTCCAGCGCCTTGCGATTGACGGTAAACAGGTTCGATCCGGCATGCGACAGGTCCAGATGTGTGACCGACACATCGTCTTCCGCTTCCAGCCTTGCGGCAATCGCCCGGGTTAGCCGGTGAACTTTCGTCGGGCGATCACACCCGACGAAGCTGACAATATTTCGCGCCATGGCCGGTCTCAGTTTTCGCTGATGCCGAAAACGGTCCATCGCGCATCGGCGCCTGAAAGGCCAAGTAGCCCCTTGCCGCATTCCTCAACGATCTGGTCGGCAAGCAGAATATGCTGGGTGCCGGAATGGATATCGCGATAGAAGCGCTGCATGGCCGTGTTATGCAGCGATGCTCCCCGAGCCGCCCGATGCGCGAATGTCGCCACATCTGAAACGATGTCGTGCATATAGCGAAGCGAGAGCTTCACCATCGTCATCTGGTCGAGCGACGGGACATCGCCAGATGCGGTGGTCTGCGAGACATCTTCCCATGTTTCCATGGCCAGTGCCCGTGCGGCCCGGTAACGGGCTTCGGCATTGGCAAACTGGAACCGCAGGCTGGCGCTGTCTGCGCTCTTGCCGAACGGATCCTGTCGCTGACGGATCACCTTGGCGAGTTCGTCGAGTATCCGGCGACCGACGCCGATGGCCCAGCTTGTATGGGTGAGGGCGCTGTAGCCCGCGAGCCCGAGATGGCCCTGTGTCTGACCGCGCTTCGGTGCGGACTGCGTGAAACTATAGGTCATTGAAACCGGCACGAAGAGGTCTTCATCGGTTGCCAGCGTGTAGTCGAAGCTGCCGGTGGCGCGCAGGCCCAGCACATCCCAGTTGCCAAGCAGCTGGATCGTCGAGCGCGGGTGATGTGCGACGATGATCTGCGGTGCGCCGGTTTCGTCTTTCAAAAGCGCCTTGCCGCTCGGATCCTGGAATCGAGCAGGAAACAGCCGGAATGAATCCATTCCGCGTGGAAGATGGAGCTTCCATAAGCCCAGTTGCCGCGGATCATGTAGCCGCCATCGACCTTGCGGGCAAAGCCGCGCGGCACGCCGTTGCCTGCAATGGTGACATCGACGCCGTCCTTGAAGACATTCGCAATCCCCTCGTCGTCGAGGTAGATCGCCATGGTGGTGCCTTCCATATTGTTGACCATCGTGCACCAGCCCGATGATGCGTGGGCATAGGAAAGCGCGGACATTAATCTCATGGCATCGATTGGGCGCAATTCCGCGCCGCCGACTTCCTTGGGAAACAGCATTGTGTAAAAGCCAGCCTTACGCATGGCGTCCACGACGTCGTCATGCATCCGTCCGAGTGTCTCTGCCTCTTCCGCCTTTTCTTCAATCAAGGGTAGAATTGCTTGAAGGCGGTCATTGAAGCCCTGAAGGACTGCGGAATAGTTGTCGGCCGTGTGAGTCCGATGCACGCTGGTATCCAAGTTAGTTCCCCTTGATTTAGTGGGTTATAAGCAGGAATGATACGGACAAGAGTGGGAACGGACATTCCCCAGATGGGGGCTTGGGAACTCGGGAGAGAGAATGCCGGGCAAATATTATCGACAGATGAGCGGATATCTGCAGCGCTTTCCGTTGCGGAGAGCCGTGATTATGACGATTTTACAATAGCTTGTGATTATTTTGCAGCGAATGTTCTGCGGGTGCGATCGCTTGGAATTTATTTGCTGGAGAATAATCGACCGCGCCTTTTTCACAGCATCAACACGCCCACCGGCTTTCTTCTTGAATATCAGAATGGGCTTGCGGATTCGGATCCGATGATTGCGGCAGTGGTGCAGAATGCCGGCGCGGTTGCGGGCTCGCGATTGCCCCAGAATGCGGCGGGGAATGTGCCGCTGATGCGAACGCTGCTCTATCGATGGAACTACAACGATAACTTGTGCTGTCCGGTTTACGTTGGCGACAACATACAGGCGCTGATCTATGCCGCCGGTTTCGAGATGCACGCAACACAGCTCGAAGAACAGGTTTCGCTGCTGTGCCGTTCGTCGGCGCTTGCCTTGCGCAACATTCAGGAAGCGCGTCCGGCGAAGACGCCCAGCGCCAATCTGACCAACCTGTCGCCGCGCCTATCGACGGTCGCCCGGTTGCTTGCAGCTGGCAATACCAACAAGCAGATTGCCCGACATCTGGAGCTTTCACCCCATACGGTGAAGGATTACGTCGACGATCTGATCAAGCGTTTCGGTGTTCGTAACAGAACCGAAGTGGCCGTCCTGATCAACCGCATGAGCGGTGCGAGGAAAGCCGAGCCGGTCGGATTCGTCCTGTCGGGACAGGAACGGCGCGGCCTTCCCATAGAGCATTTCTGAAAACGCTTTCCGCGTTACTAAAGGCAGAGGAATTTAACGGCGCGGCTTTCGGGATCGCACAGCGTGTCGATGACATTGCAATGATGCGTGCCATCGCTTTCCCAAGCGCTGGTTTCTATCCCCAACCCGTACCAGATGTTTGCCAGCAGCGCATTTTGTCGTCTGAACTCCATCAGCTCATCGCCGCCGACGCAGCAATGAACGGCAATATCTGTACGCGGGCGCTGGAGTGCCGCGCTCTCCGCGACAGCTTCGGCCTCGTCCATAGAGAAAATATCGTTCATCGCGGTTTTGAGAAGCGGGCGTAAATCGTGCAGCCCGCTGATAGAAAGAACACGCTTTATCCGTTCCGCCGTTGCGGCGGCAATGGGCGCATTTTCGCACGCCATGCGGCTGACCAGATGCCCTCCGGCGGAATGGCCGGTCAAGGCGATATCACCGTCCACTTCCTGCGCAAGGTGGTTGATGAAACGGCCAATTTCCCGTGTGATACCAGAAATACGCGCTTCGGGGCACAGCGTATAGCTTGGCATGGCAACGCGATATCCGCGCGCAAGCGCGCCTTGCGCCAGATGTGACCAGAAGCTTTTGTCCAGCCCCTTCCAATAGCCGCCATGGACATAAACAAGTGTGCCCTTGGCCCGGCCTTCCGGCAGAAAAAGGTCGTAAAGGTTGCGCACGCCATCGCCATAGGCGATGTCAGGGATCAAGCGACCCTGATCGCGCATCTTCTCGCGAAAGCCGGATGCCAGTTCCGTCCAGCGCGGCGGATAGGTGGCGGAATCGCTGATGGCCTTCATATTGTCGTAAGCGGTATCGTAGTCGTGCAGCACAGAAGTCTCCTGCGTATTTCATGCTTGAAGCCGCACGTCAGGCGCGGGCTTCGGTTGCCGCCTGCGCGCGCAGGGCGGATCGCTGCAATTTTCCGGATTCTGTTTTGGGCAGGCTTGAAACCCAGCATATGAGGCGTGGATATTTATAAGGCGCGAGTTCGCTTTTGACGTGACTTTGCAGTGCTTCCTGCAAGTTCGTGTCGCCATTATATCCTTCGTTCAGCACGACATAGGCTTTGACGATGCAGCCCCGTTCGTCATCGGGCGCCGCCACCACGCCACATTCCGCCACGGCTGGATGCGCGAGCAGGCTGGCTTCGACCTCCGGTCCGGCGATGTTGTATCCGGCAGAAACGATCATGTCGTCATTGCGGGCCTGATACCAGAAATAGCCGTCCGCATCCATGACATAGGTATCGCCGGTGATGTTCCAGCCGTTCTCGACATATTTGGTCTGGCGCGCGTCGGCCAGATATTTGCAGCCGAGCGGCCCACGAACGGCAAGTCGTCCGGGGGTGCCGGGCGCGCATTCCTGCCCGTTGTCATCGATGACACGCGCTTCATAACCGGGGATGGGTTTACCAGTCGCTCCGGGTCTGATGTCGTCTTCCGGCGCAGAGATGAAGATATGCAGCATTTCCGTCGCGCCGATGCCGTCGGCCAGCGAAAGCCCGGTCGCACGCTTCCACGCTTCGAAAGTAGGGAGCGGCAGGGCTTCACCAGCTGAAACACATTTGCGCAGGGACGAAAGATCGTACTGATCGATCTTCGAAAGCATGGCTCGGTAAGCGGTCGGCGCTGTGAAACAGACAGTTGGTTTATATTCCCCGATAGCGAGCGCGAGGTCATGCGGGGCGGTTTTTGCCGGCAGCACTGTGGAAGCGCCGATCCTGAAGGGAAACAGGACCAGCCCGCCAAGACCGAACGTGAACGCCAGCGGCGGCGAGCCGATGAAAATGTCATCTTCGGTCGCGTTCAATATATGATGTGCATAGCAATCACAGACGATCAGCAGGTCGCGGTGGAAATGGATCGTCGCTTTCGGCAAGCCGGTGGTGCCGGATGTAAAGCCCAGCAGGCATGGATCGTCGGCCCGTGTTGCGACCGCATCGAAATCGCTGGATGCACCGGCCAGCAATGCGCCAAGTTCCCCGCCTGCATTGCCCTCCCGTGTCACCAGAGTTTTGATGAAATCGGTCTGTGCCACGGCATTCTGCATCTCGCCGGTCAGTGCGTGATCGCAAAAGGCAATGCCGATTTTGGCCCTATCGATGATCTGGACCAGCTCCTTGGCGCGCGCAACAGCGGCATGGTTGCGACGACAACGCCGCCCGCCTTGATAATCGCCATATAGAGCGCAATCTTGGTCGGGTTATTGCCCGAGCGGATCATCACGCGATTGCCGGTCTTCATGCCGAGCTTGTCGGTCAGCACATTGGCTATCTTGTTGATCATTGCGGCAAGATCGTTGTAGCTCCAGCGCACGCCCGGCGCCTGCAATGCAATGCGGTCGCCTTTGCCGTTTGCAAGATGTGCATCCACCAGTTCGGTGGTGGCATTGAGCTGTTCCGGGTAGCCGAGTGCGTCGAGGTTGATAATATCCGGTAGGAGTTCCGCAGCCGGGAGATTATCCAGAACGAATGTGTCCACATGAGCGCTGGGGTGCATGCTCTTCTCCTGTCAATGCAAGTTTGCGTTCGACTGCTGGGTCAAACGTGCAAGTAACGTTCCTTGATGTCCGGGGTGTTCAAAAGGGCAGCGTTGTCACCGCTCCACACCACACGGCCCTTTTCGATGACCACATGACGGTCTGCGAAGCGCGCCAGCGCATCGACATTCTTGTCGATGACGAGGATTGCCTCGCCTTCATCCTTGATGTTGCGCAGGCAGGACCAGATCTCTTCGCGCATCAGCGGCGACAGGCCTTCCGTCGCCTCATCCAGCACGACCATTTTCGGATTGGTCATCAGTGCGCGACCAACCGCCAGCATCTGCTGTTCACCGCCGGAAAGCTGGTTGCCCATGTTGCGCCGCCGCTCCTTCAGGCGTGGGAACATCCGATAGATGCTTTCCAGCGTCCATTTGCACGAGCGGGCTTCCGAACGCCGGGTGGCCAGCAGGTTCTCTTCGACGCTCAGCGTCGGAAATATCTGCCGCCCTTCCGGGACCAGACCGAGCCCCTCGCGGGCAATTGCATAGGGCGGTTTGCCGGTAACGTCATGGCCATTGACGAACACCTTGCCGCCCTTGGGCGGCAGCAAGCCGAAGATCGACTTGATGGTTGTCGTTTTCCCCATGCCGTTTCTGCCGAGGATCGTGACGACTTCTCCCGCACTGACTTCAAAGTCGATGCCGAAGAGAATGCGGGACTGGCCATAGGCGTTCTGGAGTCCTTCGACCTTCAGCATCACGCAGCCTCCTCTTCGCCGAGATAGGCGGCGCGCACGTCCGGATCAGAGCGCACGGCAGCGGGTGTTCCGGACGCGATGACGCGTCCGTAGACGAGGACGCTCACCTGATCCGCCAGCGAGAAAACGGCATCCATGTCATGCTCGATCAGAACCAGCGTATGCGTCTGACGTAAAGCGCGCATCAGTTCGACCAGCACCACGGATTCCTCGTGGCTGGTGCCAGCCAGTGGTTCATCGAGCAACAGCATCTGCGCTTCGGTGGCGAGCGCGATGGCAATCTCAAGCTGGCGCTTTTCGCCGTGCGACAGCGCTCCGGCCCGGCGATGGGCGCGGTCGTCCAGCCGGACGCGAGCAAGCGCAGTCATGGCTTGCTCGTTGATATCGGCTTCCTTGTTTGCCGCCTGAAAAAAGCGGAAGCTTGAACCGGATCGTGCCTGAACGGCAAGCGCAACATTGTCCAGCACGCTGAAACCTTCAAGAACCGAGGTGATCTGAAACGAACGTGCAAGGCCGAGATGGACACGATTGGGCATAGGCAGACCGGAAATTTCACGGCCATCGAAGATGACCGAACCGCGGTCGCTTTTGAGATTTCCTGAAAGCTGGTGGATCAATGTTGTCTTTCCGGCGCCATTGGGGCCGATCAGCGCGTGAATTTCGCCGCGTTTGACGGTGAGATTGACCCCATCCGTGACCTTGAGCGCGCCGAAGCTTTTATGCAGGTCATGAACCTGAAGCAGTTCATCCGACATCGGAACCTCCACGCAGCTTGCGGAGCAGCCCGCCGATACCGTCGCGACTGAAAAGCACGACGAGAACAAGGAAAAGACCAAGGCCGAGTTTCCAGTGCTCTGAGAAATGCGCCAGCACTTCCTCAAGAAAGATGAAGGCAGTTGCGCCGAGGACCGGGCCGATCAGCGTGCCCATTCCACCCAGAACGACCATGACGATCAGTTCGCCAGAACGCTGCCAGCTCATGAAGGCAGGCGAAACGAACTGGATCTGGTTGGCGAGCAGAACACCGGCAATGGCCGCTGCCACACCGGCAATCACATAGGCGGTGAGCTGAAACGAGAAGGGCGAGAAACCGATGGCGCGCATACGCACCGGATTGTCCCGCGTTCCACGCAGCACACGACCGAACCGTGAATGCACCAGCATGCGGAAGATGAAAAATGCCCCCATCAGAACCGCCAGCACGAAGTAGAACAGCACCAGATTGCTGGAAAGCAGCGTATTGCCGAACAGCGTTGAGCGGGTGGACAGCGTCATTCCATCGTCGCCGCCAAAGGCTGACAGGGAAACCATGAAGAAGAAGGCCATCTGCCCGAAGGCCAACGTGATCATGATGAAATAGACGCCGCTGGTTCTAAGCGAAATATAGCCGGTGACGAGGGCGAAGAACGCCGCAACAACGATGGCCGCAACCAGCTGGAGGATCAGATCGTCGATGCCATAGCTGGACAGGATGCCGACTGCATAGGCGCCGATCCCGATATAGGCAGCATGGCCGAAGGAAACGAGCGCGCCGTAACCCATGATGAAATTGAGCGAAAGCGCGGCCAGCGCGAAGATCATGATGCGTGTCACGATCACGAGAAGAAAGCTGTCGTTCAATACGGATGCGAGAAGCGGAACGATTGCAAAGGCGGCGAAGACCAGCCACGGGCCCGCATCCAGCAAAAGCGAGGTTCGGCTCTTTGCCGTTTCCGGCATGGCGGTATCGCGGGTGCTGTTATGGGTAATCTCGCTCATCGGGTTCCTCCCCTGCGCCGGGAAGAGACCTGTCGGACGGAAATAGAGCACGGCTGCCATCAGAATATAGGTGAGCATCGGCACCAGCGTGCGGCCCATCTGGGAGGCAGCGGCCGGATCGAGCAGGTTGCGGAGCAGCATCGGCCCGAAGGTGCGGCCAAGCGTATCGACGAGGCCAACGGTGATGGCCGCAACGAAAGCACCGCGCACGGAACCGACGCCGCCGATCACGATGACGACGAATGTGAGGATCAGGATGGAATCGCCCATGCCCGGATCAACGGAGAGAATGGGGAGATCATGCCACCGGCAAAGCCTGCAAGCATCGCGCCAAGTCCGAAAACCACCATGAACAGGCGGCGTATATTGATGCCGAGAGCCGAGACCATGTCGCCATTGGTCGCTCCGGCACGCAGCAACATGCCGATGCGCGTGTGATTGACGAGGACATAAAGACCCGCCGCCGTGGCGAGGCCAGCGGCGATGATCAGCAGGCGATAGACGGGATAGCGCAGGTTGCCAAAGAGCTGGATGGAACCGGATAGGGAATCCGGCATCGGCACGCTGAGCGGAGCCGCGCCCCAGATGATCTTCACGAGTTCGTTCACTATCAGGATCAACCCGAATGTAGCCAGAACCTGATCGAGATGGCTGCGTTCGTATAATCGTCGAAAGACCAGCACTTCCAGCACAATGCCGATGATAAGGGTGACGGGGAGGGCGATCAGGATGCCGTAAAAGAAGCTGCCTGTCATGGCAGTGAAAGTCGCTGTCAGATAGGCGCCGACCATATAAAGAACGCCATGCGCTAGGTTGATGAGGTCCATGACGCCGAAGATCAGTGTCAAACCGGCTGCGACGAGAAAGAGCAAAATGCCAAACTGAATCCCGTTAAGGGACTGCAGCAGAAAAAAGATTGAGCATGGGGACGTCCGGAACTCGTTGTACTGAAGTCCGTTTCACGCCAGACAAACTGGCGTGAACTGTTTCAGACTTGGAAATTGAGAGGACTGGGCTCATCGGAGCACCCGCCTTCCACCGGGTTACATCTTGCATTCAGCTGCGTAATTATCCTTGTAATCGTTGAAGACCGTTTCAACGTAGGACGTGGCGAACTGGCCGTCGTCACGTCACGCTTGACGACTTTGGTCAGGTAGAAACTCTGGATCGGAAAGTGATTGTCGCCAAAGCTGAATTCACCGCGCGGCGAGGTGAATTTCGCGCCTTTCATGGCGGCCCGCAAGGCATCCTTGTCGGCAATATTGCCGTTGACCTGCTTGACGGCAGCATTGATCAGCATGGCGGCGTCATAAGCCTGCACCGCAAAAGTCGCCGGAATGCGCTTGAATTTGGCTTCATAGGCGGCGGCAAATTCCTTGGCTGGTGCGGAATCAAGATCCGGCGCCCAGTTCGAACCGGCGAAGAAGCCAACTGCCGCATCCTGCTGCGCGGGCAGGGTGGTCTCATCCACGGTAAATGCCGAGAGGAACGGGGTGCCTTCAAGACCGGCCTGACGATACTGTTTGACGAAATTTACGCCCATGCCGCCGGGCAGGAAAGCATAGACCGCGTCCGGCTGTTCAGCGGCGATCTGCGCCAGTTCTGCCGAATAGTCGAGCTGGCCAAGCGGCACATAGATTTCCTGCGCGACTTCGTTCTTGTAGGAGTGCTTGAAACCGGCCAGAGCGTCCTTGCCAGCCTGATAATTCGGGGCGATCAGCACGACGCGCTGGTAGTTCTGCTTTTCGGCATATTTGCCGGAAACTTCATGCATCTGGTCGTTCTGATAGGAGGTGACGAACAGATTGGGGTTGCAATCCTTACCGGCCAGATTGGACGTGCCTGCATTGGTCGAGATCAGAAACGTGCCGGAATCGGTCGCTGGCTTGACGATAGCGTTCAGGACATTGGAGAAGATGGGACCTACGACAAAATCCACCTTGTCGCGCTGGATCATCTGCTGGACCTTGTTGACGCCGATATCCGGCTTCTGCTCATCGTCCTGAATGATGATTTCAGCATCGAGGCCGCCGAGCTTGTTGCCCAGTTTGTCCATGGCAAGCAGAAAACCGTCGCGGGATTGTTCGCCCAGCAAGGCCGCTGGCCCGCTCAGCGTATAGATCAAACCGATCTTGATCTTGCCTTCTTCGGCCTGCGCGGTTCCGTTCAACATGGTTGCGGCGAGCAGCGCGAAGGCCGCTTTCGTCGAAATTTTCATTGTTCCACCTCGATTGCAGCGTTCTGTTTTGTCTTATTTTTCTTTTGCATTATCCGACGCAAAACCGCTTCACACTTTTGCTGGAAATGCTCTGATACCCGGCAGATGTACTCCCATATACTTCTGCCGGGCGGATGCATTATTCTGCTGGAGCGGGCAAAATTCAACCTCGTGTGCCGGTGCAATGCGAACTATTTCAGCAGGATCACCGACATTGTCGATACGAACGAACAGATCCCAAAGTTTTGCGGTCGGCGAAACCCAGAAAACGCACTTCACTGGCTGCTCGGTCTTGTTGAAAATACCGTGCGACACGTTGCGTGGCAGGCAGACGAGATCGCCAGCTTCGGCAACGGCTTCCTTGCCGTCGAGAAGCAGGTCGAAACGTCCTTCCAGCACGTAGATGAATTCTTCCTGCGTGGTGTGGATATGTGGCGGAACGAAAGTACCGGGAGGGAAGGTTGCGTGCCGGGACATGGAGCTTTCGCAGACATGCTTGGGCACATAGGTCTGACCGAGAATATGCCAGACAACACCGTCGACGGAGGAACCGGATTTGGTCACGCCAGCTTGAAGAACAGTCACTCGAATTCCCTTTCATTAGAGCGCACCCCGAAAAGTGTGAAACGGTTTTCGGAAAAGATGCGCGTTAAAAAAATATACAGACGCAGGTTTCAGGCGGAGGCCCGAGACACTCCCCGATTGACTTGCTGTGTTGAAAAGCCAGCCTTTGCGGCATAGCCGCGAACAATGGCTTCGCGCTCGGCAAAGCTGATGACGCCGTCCAGATCGGCAACACCGGATGGAGCGCGGCGTTCAACCTCATCGATGACGCCTTCCGGGCCGCCCAGCCGGTTGAGCCGGACGATTTCCGCCGTCGCAGGCAGCCGGATTGCCTGATAGGCCGCCAGCGCCGCGCGACCGTGCTCCGCAGCGGCAAGATGGTCGGCAAGCGTGCGTGCGTCGATGATCGCCCGGCTCGCGCCGTTCGACCCCACCGGATACATCGGATGGGCGGCGTCGCCGATCAGCGCCACGCGGCCATCCGTCCACCAGCGGGCGGGGTCGCGGTCGCACATCGGATATTCGAAGAATGTATTGGTTGCGCGCACCAAAGCGGCAAGGTCCACGACATTGATGCCGAATTTTTCGACATGGGGCATCAGCTCTTCATGCGTGCCGCGACGGCTCCAGTCCTCGCGCTTCGGCGCAGGCGATCCGTCGGCGCCGGGACGATAGGTGACGACCCAGTTGTTGAGAATCTTGCCGGGCGTGGTGCCCTTGGCTATCGGGTAAAGCACCAGCTTATACGTAAAGCCGCCAGCGACGATCATGGTGCGACCGTCAAGGAACGGATCGCTTTCAACAGCGCCGCGCCACATCATGACGCCGTTCCATTTGAGACCGGCTTCGTTCGGGGAACATTTGATGTCGAATGACGGAATGAATACCGTCCGCGCCGATAATGATGTCGGCAGTTGCCGAGGTAATTTTGAACCTTCGGCAAAATGAACCGTGGCAGAACCCTCGTTCTGGGTGTAGCCCACGCAGCGCTGGTTCGCGATGACGGCATCCGGTCCAAGCCGTTCGATGACGGCATTATAAAGCAGTTTCTGCAAATAGCCGCGATGGATTGAGAACTGAGGCACATCATAGCCTGCATCGACGCCGCGGGGCTCGCGCCAGATTTCCCCCTGCCGTGTAGCGTAAATCAGCTCTCGGGTGCGGATGCCGGTGGCGTCCAGCGCGGGCAGAAGGCCGATTTCAGCCAGTTCGCGGATGGCGTGCGGAAGGACATTGATACCAACGCCCAGTTCACGGACTTCCGGTGCTGCTTCGAAAATCTGGCAGTCAATGCCTCGTGCGTGCAGCATCAATGCCATCGTGAGGCCACCGATGCCCCTCCGACGATAATCGCTTTCATTCGCGGTTCCCTTTTTCGTGGCTGCTCTTTGGCGCCCGGGACCAACGATAAAAGCGGAAACAATGGTGTCTATCACCAAAACGCCATTCCTAACAGGAAACCGCCAGAAACGCGCTTTCGTGCAAAATTTTCGTGGCGCTTGCGCTCTCGCTCCAGCGTGATACTTTAATCTTAAAATAAAATGCTCTCTAAATGAGATACGGGGAATATCGTGATGCCGACTACGAGCTATATGCACAGGCTTTCGCCGTCCATCGATTCGTTCCAAGACACCATGTCGGGTCTCCTCAGGCCTTGCCGCATCTCGAAGAAATCCAGCCGGACCTACCGGACGGAAGTTTCACATGGGCGCATGCGTCCCTTCGGCCTGACTGCGATCCGCATTGGCGGCCATGCCCGCATCGAAGTTGAAGCGCATAACGACATGACTTTGTTGCAGGTTCCGTTGCAGGGCATCTTCGTCTCGCGCGACCGGCGCGGTGACGAGCTGTTGTATCAGTCCGGCATGAATGCGCAGCTGGTCGACGCGCATTCGGCGATTGATCTCGAATTTCACCCTTCCACGCGCATGCTGATCTTCAGCCTGAACGATACTCAGATCGACATTCTGGGGGCAAGGAATTCATCGAGCGGTTTACCCATAACAAGCGCGTCGTATCCTTCGATACTCTGGTGGGGCATGCCTTCTATCAGCTGGCGCATTTCGTCATAAACGAAATCGAGAAGGATAAGGAAGCATTTTTCCATGGCGGTCTGTCGGAGCGTCTCGAAGACAGCCTGATGGCATCGCTTGCAGCGGCGCTCGACACGCAGCCGCGCGCAAGGCCGCTGACGAGTGCGGTTCCGAGCTATGTCCAGCGTGCTGAAAAATTCATGCTCGACAATCTCGACAAGCAGCTGACCTTGCAGGAGCTTGTCGATGCAACGGGCACCAGCGCACGTACCTTGCACCGCACATTTCGCAGTGTCCGGGGCAACACGCCGCTCGGCGTGTTCAAGAACATGCGGCTGGACAAGGTGCATGCGGAGCTTGTCCGCGGCCATGCCGGGCCGGGGATATCACGCGTATCGCCATGGCCCGGGCTTTCAATCATATGGGCTTGTTTTCAGCGGATTACCGACAGCGCTTCGGCTATCTCCCCATCGGAAACCGTGCGCCGCGCGCAATGATCCTTCGGTAGAAACGCCTCGGGCGGCACCCGTATATTGAATTTCCGGTTGGATTGTGGTGCTGCACGCCGCCAACCTCAGGCGTGCCTGTGCCGGGAGCAAAGCCCCGGGCCTGCTCGGCGAGCATATGTTCTTGCAAATCAGAAACACTATCACTGCCGACCGTATAGACGGTAGGACGGCCGGTCGGTTACCTTGGCTCTTGAGATTTGAACCGGAGATGAAGCCTTCATGATCAAGGGTATAGCGCTGCTATTGTTGTTTCAGCTGCTTGGCGAAAGCTTTATCTTCATGAGCGGGCTTCCTATACCGGGCCCCGTTGTGGGGCTCGTGCTTCTGTTCGTTGCCATGCAACTGTGCAAGATATTCGACTGGGGTATCTTTGCCGAAGCAGAAACGGCGGCCGATGGTTTTCTCGGTAATCTCGGCCTGCTTTTTGTCCCGGCGGGGGTCGGAGTGGTGGCTATGTGGAGCCAGATTCAGGGGCAGGCCACGGCAATTCTGGCTATCGTGGTGATCTCGGCAATTCTCACATTGGCGGTGACGGTCTGGACCTTCATTCTTGTGCAACGCTTCATGGGGCGGAGGTAGCGTCATGAAACATCCACTGGAACTATGGGTTTACCTTTCAGCATCACCTTTGCTGTGGCTCACTCTCACATTATGCGCATGGATCGTGGCGACGCATATTTCCGTTCGACTGAAGCGCCATCCATTGGCCAATCCTGTACTGATTTCCATTGTGCTGCTTTCCAGCCTGCTTGTGATTTTTGATGTTCCCTATGGACGATTCTTTGAAGGAGCTCAGTTTATCCACTTCCTGCTCGGTCCAGCCACAGTAGCCATCGCCGTGCCTCTATTCCGCCAATGGCATCAGGTGCGGCAAGCGCTGATCCCAATGGGAGCAGCGCTGGTCGTCGGCTCCTTCTTTGCGGTTCTTTCCATTGTGGTGATGGGTAAATGGGCCAATCTCTCCAATGAAGTGCTGATTTCTTTTCTGCCAAAATCCGCAACTGCCGGGGTTGCCATGGCGATCTCTTCCACACTTGGCGGCACACCGTCGCTAACCGCGGTATTGGTCGTACTTACCGGTATCATCGGCGCACTTGTCGTCACCCCTTTCATGAATGCCATGCGGATAAGGGACTACGCCGCACGTGGATTTGCTGTTGGGCTGACGTCGCACGGGATCGGAACTGCACGTGCTTTCGATGTCGATGAGACGGCTGGGCTCTTCGCCGGGATTGCCATGGCGCTGAACGCTATTGCAACGTCACTCGTTGTGCCGCTGCTCGTCAAATTGTTCCTCAGCTGAAACGCCGACGCGGTATTCCAGCAGGTTGCTGATTGATACTAAAGCGTATTCCGAAAAAATGTGGAACGGTTGTCGGAACGAGATGCGTGTTGAAGCAAACCGTTAGAGCTTCTCATAGCCACGCGAGCCGTTTGGCTCGCTGGCTGGCATATGGAGACGAAGTAATATAAGCCTATATACGTCGTGAGAGCAGTTGATTTACTGCTTGATAGCCTCAGCCTGAATTTCAAGCTTGACCATCTTGGCCATGCCTTCCTTTACAAGGAAGTCCACGCCCCATTGGGTGCGATCGATAGTTGCTTCAAAATCGCCACCACAGACTTCTGCCTTGAAGATTGGGCTCTGGTAACAACCGAACTTGGTGGCCGTGAGCTGGATTGGCAGTGTCTTTCCCTTCATGGTCAGATCGCCATCCACCGATACCAGCTTGTTTTCATCAAAATTCCACTTGGTCGACTTGAACTCAATGGTCGGGAACTTTTCCGCGTCCAGCATGTCAGCACCTGTCACGTGCTTATCAAATGCGGCCATGCCTGTATTCAGCGTCTTTACGGGAATTGAAATATCCATCTTCCCATCCATGGTTTCAGGATCGAACGAGATATCGCCGTTGATTTCATAGAAACCGCCGCTGTTTGTCGATGTATTGAAGTGATCAATATAGAAAACAGCTTTTGTATGTGTTGGGTCCAGTTTGTAATCCGCAGCCCGGGCAGCCGAGACTGACAGCAACGAGGCTAAGAGTGGCAGTACGAACTTTCTCATGTCCATTTCCTTGTCGAGATTTAGCCGTGAAGCGTGAATACAGTGATCGCTTCGATGCCTTTGTAAGTAGCTGTGGGGCGCAACGCTGTGTAGTTCGGATTTCGGTACTCAATGTCCTATAAATAGGACGGTTGCTTGCGTTGAAGCGGGAACTGCAGCAGATACAGCCGGGATCAAAGGAATTTTCCCGGCAGCTTTGGCCGGCGCATGAAGAGTGTTGCGAGCGCTGCAAGAGCAATGGCAAGACCGATCATGACGAACATGTCGCTGTAGGCCAGCACGAAAGCCTCCCGTTGAACGGTTGTGGCGAGCATGGCGGTGGCTTGGGCAGTCACCGTCGTCGGATCGCTGTTGTGAGCTTCCAGCATGGCTGCGGTTCGGTCGATGCGACCCTGCACATCCGCAGCGCCACGTTCCAGATGCAGGCCAAGCAGATTGGAATGCAGCTGCTCCTGCATGCGTGTGAATGTACTGACCGCAGCAAGGCCAATGGCTGTGCCAACCGTGCGAACGATATGAACAAGGGAAGCAATCCACGGTATTTCCCTGACGCTGATGTCTTCCGTTATCAGAACCATCAAGGGTATGGCGGTGAATGGTGCGGCGATGGACTGCACGAACAGCGAAGGCAATATCTGATCCGACGTCCATAGATGCGTGAGATCGGACAGCATAAGAACGCCTGCGCCGAACAGCATCAGCCCGAAAGCTGCCAGACTGCGCGGATCCATCCGGTAGGCTAGCCAGCCACGAATGGCGTCAGAGCGATCTGCGGCAAAGCGGAGACCCAGAACATCGTGCCGCTTTCGAGCGCGCGATAGCCCTGAATACGGATCAGGTATTGCGGCAGCAGATAGGCAGAGGTCATCAGCCCGATGCGCATGGCGAACATCAGGAACAGGCTGAAGCCTATATTGCGTCTGGCAAGCAGACGCGGGCTGACCACCGGGTCCGGATGCCGCAATGCATGGATGAGATAAATGCTCAGAAAGAACAGGGCCGAAGCCAGCAGACCCACGATCAATCCCGATCCGAGCCAGTCGAGGCGATTGCCCTGATCGAGTGCCGTTACCAATGCAGCGAGCCCGAAAGACAGCGCCAGCAGACCAAAACCGTCATGCCTGCGAAAGCGCAGGAATTTGATAGGATCGTTGGCAAGCCCGTAGGCTCCCGCCAGCAGTGTAAGACTGCCGGGTATGATATTGATCCAGAACAGATATTCCCATGACAGATGAGTAATTACCCACCCCTCGATACTGACAGCGAGGTTTGGCGTCAGTGACGAAGCCAGCGCATAGAGCGACAGGCCGTAAAGCCGCAAATGCTGCGGCAGATGCCGCATGATCACGGCATAAGCCATCGGCATCAGGATACCTGCACTCAGGCCACGTATCGCCTGAATGCTGATCAGGGTCTGGAGATCGGGACTGAATGGGGCCGCCAAAGATGCAATCGTGAAGATGAGTGCTCCGATCATGACCCCGCGAGCGGGCGAGAGGATCGAGCGCAGCCAGACGGCGGATGGTATGGCGGCCACTTCGGCAACGACATAAGCCGTCGTCAGCCAGCTCGCCTCATCCATGCCAACACCAAGCGCTCCACGAATATCGGCAAGCCCGATATCGGTGAGGCGCGAGTTCAACAGGGATGTCGTTGTGCCAAGCAGGACGGCGGCGACGCCGATCAAAGCCCGCATGTCGGGTAGGCTTGTGGGGCGCGATTGGGCAGAACCCTGAACGGTCGTAGCGGTGGACATGGCTTTTCGGCTCCCGCCGCCTGCCGTCTCAAACGAAGTTTCGCGGCAAGCGGCTCAATTAGCTATTTGATGAGACTGGCTGTTGTCTCAATGCTCTGGTCTGTATGCACGGTTGCCACGACCGACATGCCCGGGCGAAGCAGTTCGTCGAGTTCACCATTCTGTTCAAGCGCGATGCGCACGCCGACGCGCTGGGCCACTTTGGTGAAATTGCCGGTCGCGTTGTCCGGTGGCAGCAGGCTGAATTCCGATCCGGTTGCCGGTGACAACCGCTCCACATGACCGCGCAGTTCCTTGTCCGGGAATGTATCGACCGTCACGCTGACAAGCTGTCCCGGCCTGAACTTAGCCAGCTGCGTTTCCTTGAAATTAGCGACGACATAAAGCTTCGAGACAGGAACGACGGAAACGAGTTGCGACCCGGCCCGCACATATTGTCCTTCGCGCGCGCCGCTGACACCCACAACGCCATCCATCGGTGCTGTGATACGGGTGCGATCCGGTCGATCTGCGCGAGCCGCAATGCAGCCTGCTGATTGGACAGTTCAGCCTGTGCCCGGTCGGATTGGCTTGCCAGAACGTCCAGCTTCTGACGCTCGGCTGCTATTTCGGCCTGTTTTTCTGCAATCTGCGCTTCGATGCGTTTGACGTCGGCAATCGCGGCTTCCAGCTTTTGCGCTGTCGACCAGCCGTCTTTCGTCAGAGATGTCTGGCGGCGACCTTCACTGACGACACGCTCGCGGTCGGCGTTGAGCGCCGCCAGTCCGGCTTCCGCCTGCTCGATCAAACGCTGCTGCAAGGTGATGTTGCTCTGTGCGTTGCGGATTGTGGCCCGGGCGGCGGCTACGCTTGCCTTGGCCTGATCCACCTGTGCCTGATACTGGGTCGGATCGATCTGCATCAGCAATTGTCCGATCTTGACGTGCTGGTAATCCTCCACCAGCAGGCGCACGATACGCCCGCCAACCTCAGCGCTGACCGGCGTTGTGTCGGCACGCAGATAGGCATTGTCGGTCGTCTGGTTGGTCATGCCTGCTACCCAGCTTCCCCAGCCAAGCGGAATGACGATGGCAAGACCGATCCCAGCGACAATCACAGATGCGCGGGCAAGGCTGAGATATGTTCGGCGCCGGGCCTTTCCTGCGATTTTGGGGGAGCTCCGGCTTGTCCTTGACTGGAGCTGGCTGCTGAAAGAGAACAACTGGCTTGTTCATAACACGCAGTTCCTGAGTTGATTGTTTGAATCTATACCCGACTGTGAGAACCAAAAGGCGAAGCCGCGGCTTCGCCTTCAGTTTTGACATGGGATGAGTATCGTTAGTTCTGGAAGCTGGAAGGTGAAGCATCGCCGAAGCGATGTGCCGAGCCGTTCTCTGTGACCTCTTTTGCAGGAACGATCGCCGCCGTGCTGGTGAAGTCGAGCTTGAGGAACGAAGAGTTCCCATTCCGTCCGGGCAGAACAAATGCCTTGTCCTGTGCGGCCATGGCTTCCGGCTGGCCGACGAATGGGTTTTCAGCCAGAGCGGCACTGGTGCTGAGAACAATTGCGGTAATAGCAAAAGCGATCTTTTTCATTTTCTGTCTCCTTGTGACTTTGTTTTGGCTTGTGAAAATCAAAGCCGTTTGATGGAGCGAATATGGTACGCCCCCTTTCATGATTGAAATGATTTGTTATAATTTGAATTATGAGCAGGATTCATAATATCGACCTCAATCTGATCCGTGTCTTCAACGCGTTGATGGAAGAGCGGAACGTGACCAAGGCCGGGGAGAGGCTCAATCTCACCCAGTCGGCGGTCAGTCATGCTCTTGGAAAATTGCGTCAGCTGCTGTCAGATGAACTGTTCGTGCGCGGCCCACAGGGTATGAATCCGACACCACGCGCCGAAGAGCTGTCGCAGCCGCTGCGTTCGGCTCTTGCTGACATATCGGCAGCACTTTCACCAGTTCAGTTCGATCCCGCCACGGCGGATATGAGCTTTGTGGTTGCCACTTCCGATTTCTATATCGGCACGCTCTTTCCTGCCGTCATGGAGCGGCTCGAAAAGGAAGCGCCGGGCATCCGGCTTTGGCTTCGATTGTTCAATGATCTCAATCTGGTCGAAGAGCTGGATCGCGGAACCCTGCATCTCGTTGTCGGTGCTTTCGGACGCGTTCCCAGCCGTTTCAGGCGGGAGCCACTGGTATCCGTCGATAATGTCTGGATCATGCGCAAGGGCCATCCGGCTTCTTCCGGCCCGCTGACAATTGAAACACTCGGGCAGTATCCGCATATTGACGTCTTGTTGTCAGGTCGTGCGGCAATGGAAGCTGCCGGCATGCAAGAGCAGGAAGGCCTTGAGCGAGCGTTTGTAACCAGCAATCCGCCATTTCTTGAGGGGCTGCTACGGGAGGTCGGTCTGTCACGCCGTATTGGCGCAACGGTTTCCCTCATTCTTGCCGTACCGCCGCTTGTCGCGGCGACCAATATGATCGCCCTGTTACCGCGCAGTGTCGCGGAAACCTACAAAGATACTTACGGTCTCGTTCTGCATGAGGCGCCCTATCCGTTGCCAGCCACTCAGATCAACATGCTGTCGCACAATACTTTCGGGGCGCATCCGGCTGTTGCCCGGCTGCGTTCTGTTCTGCGCGAAGCGATAACAGCTTCCCAAGCCTGACTCATCAGAAATGACAAAAACGCCGGGCTATAACCCGGCGTTCTCTTCTGCAACGTTCCAACCGACAAGCAAAGTTCGCTTACCGAAATTGTCGCGGCGGCTTATTTGCCGGATGCCATCGTGTTGTAGCTGGTGATCAGGTTGCGATAATCTGGAATGTGGTTTGCAAACAGCGTACCCAGACCTTCAATATCGTTGCGCCAGTCGCGATGCAGTTCACAGGCAACGCCGAACCAGTCATCAGCTGCACACCGGCTGCACTCATGCGGTCCCATGCCGAATGGCGGGTCACTTCATTGAAGGTGCCCGACGCATCAGTGACGACAAAGACGTCGAAACCGGCTTCGATAGCGGACAATGCCGGGAAAGCCACGCAGACTTCGGTCACGACACCAGCGATGAGCAACTGCTTCTTGCCGGTAGCCTTCACCGCCTTGACGAATTCCTCATTGTCCCGTGGCGTTGATCTGGCCGGGGCGAGCGATATAAGGCGCATCGGGGAATGTTTCCTTCAGCTCCGGCACCAATGGGCCATTCGGGCCGTTTTCAAAACTGGTGGTCAGAACAGTCGGCAGTTTGAAATACTTGGCGAGATCGGCCAGCGCCAGCACATTGTTCTTGAATTTGTCCGGGTCGAAATCCCGTACCAGCGACAGCAGACCGGTCTGGTGATCGACGAGAAGAACAGCAACATCATCCTTGTTGAGGCGTACATATGGCTTGGTCATCGACGTTTCCTTTCAGGAAGTCAGAGGATAGATCGCCACCCGTATATTCGTGTAACGTTTGGCGTTGGTGGAATGAATGAAAGCTATCCCGGCAACGAAAAGCGCAAAAGATTGTCAAAATCGACGCTGCGTTCTATTAATGGAACGATGGAAGACCTGAACGACCTCTATTACTTTGTGCAGGTGGTTGATCATGGCGGCTTCGCGCAGGCAGGCCGCGCCATCGGCCTGCAAAAAATCGAAACTGAGCCGCCGTATCGCGATTCTGGAGGAGCGGCTGGGCGTCCGCCTAATCCAGCGCTCGTCGCGCCATTTTTCCGTTACCGATATCGGACGTGAATATTACCGCCGCTGTCTGGCAGTTCTGGTTGAAGCGGAAGCTGCCACTGCTTTCATCGCGCAACATCGCGACGAGCCGCAAGGCGTGGTTCGGTTAAGCTGCCCGACAGCGCTGATTTCATTCCAGTTCGGGGCGTTGTTTGCCAAGTTTCTCACAGCCTATCCGAAGGTGGACCTGCATCTGGAAAGCACCAACCGCCGTGTTGACGTGATCGGCGAACGTTTCGATGTTTCCATCCGCGTGCGGTTTCCGCCGCTGGAGCAAACCGACCTTCTGATGCGCAAACTGGACGACAGTTCGCAGTATCTGGTCGCGCGGCCGGGCTTCCTCAATGAACCTGTGACCACACCGGCTGATCTGGTGGGGCTACCAAGCCTTGCATGGACATCAGCCTCCCATAATTATGAATGGCGGCTTGAGAAGCACAATGGCGAGCGCGCCGTCATTCCGCACCGTCCCCGCTTCCTGACTGACGACATGGCTGCCTTGCGCGATGCCGCGCTCGACGGTGCCGGGATCGTGCAGCTGCCAACCATGATGATCTGGCGTGACCTTGCCGCAGGCACATTGGTGCCTGTCTTGCCCGAATGGCGCCCGGCCGCGGGTATCGTCCATGCTGTATTTCCATCCAGACGTGGCTTGCTGCCTTCGGTGCGTACCCTGATCGACTTTCTGGCGCGGGAATGTGCCGTTCAGCGCAAGGCCATCGACGAAACTATTCTTTAGCCAGCGGTAGACGATACGTCGGAGAAGGTCTCTGGGTCGTCATGACCTGTGTTCGCTTGCGGATAAAGCGGCATACTCTTCGACCAAAAAATCGAGAAGCGCGCGCACCGAAGGCAGCGGGCCACGCCGCGAGGGAAAGGCAGCATGGATGATGCCGCTGCGGGGTACCCAGTCGGGCAGAAGATCAATCAACCGCCCAGCCTTTATATCATCCCGGACAACCATTGTGGGAAACTGGCAAACGCCGATGCCTTGAAGAGCGGCCAGCCGCAGCGCAACCATATCTTCCGTGATCAGCAGCGGTTGATAGGGAATTTCAGCCGTCGTGCCGTTCGGACCAAGCAGGTTCCATTCAAAACTGTTGTGGGATGATCCCCGTGCAAAGGCCGGGCATGTCGACGAGGTCGGCGGGGACGGCGTTGCATCCCTCCTGACGAATACAGGGCTTGCCACCAGTCGTTGCTCGCTTTCCGCCAGCTTGCGGATGACGAGATCGCTATCCTCGAGCGGTGGAAAGCGGACGCGGATCGCGAGATCGAAGCCTTCGCGGATAACATCCACGCGCCGGTTTGTGCTTTCCAGATGTATTTTCACCTTTGGGTAGCGCGCCATGAAACGGGCGATCATCTCACCGACACGAAATAAATGACCGATGCCGGGCAACTCACGCGCACCGTGCCTTGCGGTTCCGTGCGCATTCTGTCGATCACATCCAGTGCGGCATCGGCCTCAACCATCATCGCCAGACAATGGCGATAAAATTCCCCGCCGATATCTGTCACGGCAAATTGTCGGGTGGTGCGCTGGATAAGCCTGACACCGAGATCATTTTCCAGCAGGGCGATCCGGCGGCTTAGCCCGAGCGCGGCATATCCAGTTTTCGGGACGCAGCGGAAAAGCCGCCTTGCTCCACGACTTCCACATAAAGCCGCATATCGTTGAGATCAGCCATGGCCGGGCCTTTCATTGTCCTGTTTTCAGGACAGTATAGCCTGAACTTCGATCTACCGGTCAATTTGTTCCAGATTTATTTTGCTCTCAGACAGTCAATTCAGTGTCCGCAAGGCAACGAAATAAATCGGGAAGATCGAGATGAGACAGGTTATCGGCATTTACAGCAGCTCATCGCCCCATTGGGTGGGTGATGGATTTCCGGTTCGCTCCATGGTTTCCCATGCGACAATGGGCGAACACATCAGTCCCTTCTTGCATCTTGATTATGCCGGGCCGGAACAGTTTGCACCCACGGCAACCCCGCGCGGTGTTGGCAGCCATCCCCATCGCGGTTTTGAAACCGTGACCATTGTCTATCAGGGCGAAGTTGAACATCGCGATTCCACTGGAAGCGGAGGCATGATCGGTCCCGGTGATGTACAATGGATGACTGCTGCCGCCGGGATTTTGCACGAGGAGCGCCATTCGAAGGCGTTTACCGAACAGGGAGGCACGCTGGAAATGGTGCAGCTCTGGGTCAACCTGCCTGCCAAGGACAAGTCCGCGCCCGCCGCTTACCAGACGGTGCTCGATCGGGATATTCCGACCGTGGCCCTGCCGGATGAAGCTGGAATTGTCCGTGTCATAGCCGGGAACTATGCCGGACATGCCGGACCAGCACGCACCTTCACGCCGATTGATCTATGGGACCTGCGCCTGAAACAGGGCGGAAGCGTTGTGTTTGATCTTCCCGATCAACATACGACCGGCCCGGCAATCTTGCGCGGAACGATCACCGTCAACGGCAACAGATCGGCACGGGATGCGCAATTCGTTCTGCTCGACCGAAAAGGTGGAAGTTTCGAGGTTACGGCTGACAGCGACGCAACCGTCCTTCTGCTGAGCGGCGAACCGCTTGAAGAGCCCGTCGCCATGCGTGGCCCTTTCGTCATGAACACAAATGAAGAATTGCAGGATGCTTTCGCGGATTTCCGAACAGGGAAATTCGGCACCATTCCTGCCTAATCCATTCCCCTCGGTGTCAGTATGAACCACGGGTATCCCCGGACCGGAAATGCTTTCGGCCCTGAATACGTCAAGCCTGAAGAAGGAGACTTAAAATGAGCAGCCCAGCTAACTTTAATGGCCAGCGTCCGGTTATCGACCCCAACGACGCCGTCATGCTTCTGATCGACCATCAGAGCGGCCTGTTTCAGACCGTCGCAGACATGCCGATGCCTGTTTTGCGCAATCATGCGACCGCGCTTGCCAAGATGGCCACGCTGACCAAGATGCCGGTTATCACCACGGCATCCGTGCCGCAGGGCCCCAATGGTCCGCTGATCCCCGAGATTCATGAGAACGCCCCTCATGCCAAATATGTAGCGCGCCGCGGCGAGATCAACGCATGGGACAATCCGGATTTCGTTGCTGCCGTGAAGGCTACGGGCCGCAAGACCCTGATCATCGCAGGCACCATTACCAGCGTTTGCATGGCCTTCCCGGCAATCAGTGCCGTTCAGGATGGTTACAAGGTTTTCGCCGTGGTGGACGCATCCGGAACCTATTCCAAGATGGCGCAGGAAATTACGCTCGCTCGTGTTGTTCAGGCCGGTGTCGTGCCGATGGATACGGCTGCGGTGGCTTCGGAACTCCAGAAGACATGGCATCGTGACGATGCGCAGGAATGGGCCAATGTCTACACCAAGATTTTCCCTCCCTACCAGCTTCTCATCGAAAGCTACTTGAAGGCGCAGGAAGTCGAAAAGAACCACGAACAGCTCGATTCACAGCGTGGCTGATTGTGACCAAAATACAAAAGGGCGGCAGGTTAACTGCCGCCCTTCTTCTTGTCCTCAAGTTGATATGAAAACCGCATTGCGCAATGAATGTACGCAATGCTTTTCAATCATTCAGCCTGTCGTGTCATCCCACGGATTTCCCGACAGTTTTATGCGCAAGGCTTACTTCTGCCAGCTCTTGACCAGTTCATCGTAATTGACCGTAACCGGCTTTTCTTTTTCGTTCTCGATCTTCAGTTGAGGAGCGAGGTTGCCCTTGGAAACGGCATCCTTGTTCCAGTACTCGATGTCATGTTCCTCGGCGAGCTTCGGTCCAATGTCGCCCTGTACCCCCGCACGTTCCAGACGCGAGAGAACTTTTTCTGTTCGGCGCAAAGTGAATCCATCGCTTCCTGTGCCGTTTTTGCACCCGACGATGCATCGCCGATCGCCTGCCACCAGAGCTGAGCCAGCTTTGGATAGTCAGGCACGTTGGTGCCGGTTGGCGACCACTGGACGCGGGCCGGCGACCGATAGAACTCGACCAGACCGCCGAGCTTCGGTGCCCGATCCGTGAAGCTCTGATGATGGATGGATGAGTCGCGGATGAAGGTCAGACCCACATGGCTCTTTTTCACATCGACCGTCTTGGACGTCACGAACTGCGCATAGAGCCGGGGCAGCCTTGGCCCGGTCATCCGGGGTGGACTTCATGAGGGTCCGGGAACCCACGTCCTGATAGCCAAGCTTCATGCCGTCCTTCCAGTAGACGCCATGCGGGGAGGGGGCAACACGCCATTTCGGCGTGCCATCCTCGTTCACGACGGGCAGGCCGGGCTTGGCCATATCGGCAGTGAAAGCCGTGTACCAGAAAATCTGCTGGGCGATGTTGCCTTGCGACGGAACCGGGCCGGATTCGGAGAAGGTCATGCCTTGAGCTTCTGCCGGAGCATAGGCCTTGATCCAGTCGAGATATTTCTGGATGGCGTAGACCGAAGCTGGTCCATTGGTGTCGCCGCCGCGGGCTACGCATGAGCCGACCGGACGCGACTGTTCATCAACCTTGATACCCCATTCATCGACCGGCAGACCGTTTGGCAGTCCCTTGTCACCGTTGCCAGCCATGGAAAGCCACGCATCGGTAAAACGCCAGCCGAGAGACGGGTCCTTCTTGCCATAGTCCATATGGCCGTAGACCTTTTGCCGTCGACATCGCGACCGGTGAAGAACTCGGCGATGTCCTCATAGGCAGACCAGTTGACCGGTACGCCAAGATCGTAGCCGTACTTGGCCTTGAAGTCGGCCTTGTTCTTCTCGTCGTTGAACCAGTCGTAGCGGAACCAATAGAGGTTTGCGAACTGCTGGTCGGGAAGCTGGTAGAGCTTCTTGTCCGGAGCCGTCGTGAACTTGCTGCCGATGAAATCGTCCAGATCGAGGCCCGGATTGGTGACATCCTTGCCTTCATTGGCCATGAAGTCGGTGAGGTTGCGGACCTGCTGATAGCGCCAGTGCGTGCCGATCAGATCAGGTCGTTGACCCAGCCGTCATAAAGATTCTGGCCGGTCTGCATCTGGGTCTGAATTTTTTTCGACGACGTCGCCTTCCTGAATAAGGTCATGCGTGACCTTGATGCCGGTGATGGCGGTAAATGCGGGCGCCAGCACCTTCGATTCATAATCATGGGTGGTCAGCGATTCCGAAACGACCTTGATATCCATGCCCCGGAAAGGCTTGGCCGCATCGATGAACCACTGCATTTCCTTTTTCCTGATCGGCGCGCGACAGGGATGAAAGGTCGCCAATTTCCTTGTCGAGAAATTGCTTCGCCTCATCCATTCCCGCTGAAGCTGCACCTGTCATTGCCAGCACGATAAGTGCTGTAGTCGTCATTAGATGCCGTCGCATGTTGATCCTCCCAAAGCTTGCGAGTGCATTGCATATCGACTTCCGGGCGCGGTTTGTCCCCGAGCCCATTTTGCGCGGAGCGGAAGGTTTCCGCTCCGGATTTCTCACACAAAGCGGAATACGCCGATGGCGTAGACCACTGAAATGGCAAGAGCCCACCAGAGGTTCGGACCAACCAGCCCGAGCCATGCCAGATTGATGAATGCGCTGCCGAGGAGCGAGATAAACAGGCGGTCGCCACGTGTTGTCTCGAAGCGCAGGATACCGTTGCGCGGCGAGCCGCCGGGCGAGATATATTCCCACACGCCCATGCCCAGCAGCAGAAATGCTATGGCGCAGAAAAATGCCGCCGTCTGCGGTCCGGGCCATCCATGAAAAGTCGGGCATATGAAACATCGTCATACCCTCCCCGGGGCAAAGCCCTTGGCGATGTAATTGCGAACAAACCAGATCACCAACGCACCGGGTATCAGCGTCAGAACACCCGCCGCAGCGAGCAGCCCCAGTCCATACCTGCAGCAGAAACGGTGCGTGTCATCGTGGCTGCAATGGGTTTCGCGTCTGTCGTCGTGAGCGTGCGGGCGATGAGCAATTCCACCCATGAGAACATGAAGCAGAAGAAGGCTGCCACGCCGATGCCGGATGCGATCAGGGGCATGAAGATCTTCACGAAGAACTTTGGAAACGAATAGCCGTCGATATAGGCTGTCTCGTCGATTTCCTTCGGTACGCCCGACATGAAGCCTTCCAGAATCCACACCGCCAGCGGCACATTGAACAGACAATGCGCCAGTGCGACCGCGATATGCGTATCGATGAGCCCGAATGCCGAATAGAGCTGGAAGAACGGCAGGGCGAACACCGCCGGAGGCGCCATGCGGTTGGTCAGGAGCCAGAAGAACAGGTGTTTGTCGCCCAGAAATCGGTAGCGCGAGAAGGCATAGGCTGCAGGCAGCGCCACCGAAACCGAAATCACCATGTTCATGACCACATAGATGATCGAGTTGATGTAACCCGAATACCGGGCGGAGTCGGTGAAGATGGCGCGATAGTTCTGCAGTGTTGGCTCATGCGGAAAGAGCGTCAGCGACGTCAGGATTTCCTGATTGGTCTTGAAGCTCATATTGATGAGCCAATAGATCGGTATCAGAAGCAGAACGATATAGATTGTCGGTATCAGCCAGCCGAACCGCGACCTCTCACGTCTGCTAGATTTTTGTCGGACTGCGTTTGAGACCGGTGCAATTGCAGGTGCACTGCCCACCGAAGTTCCCTGTATGGCGTTCATCTCACACCTCCTGATCGTGGCTGGTCATGACGGTGTAGAACACCCATGACAGCAGCAGGATGATGAGGAAGTAGATCAACGACATCGCCGCCGCCGGTCCAAGATCGAACTGACCCAGCGCCATCTTGACCAGATCGATCGACAGAAATGTTGTCGAATTGCCCGGTCCACCGCCCGTCACCACGAAGGGCTCGGTATAAATCATGAAACTGTCCATGAAACGGAGCAGGACGGCGATCAGCAGAACGCGCTTCATCTTCGGCAGCTGGATGTAACGGAACACTGACAACCGCGAGGCTCCGTCGATTCTGGCTGCCTGATAATAGGCATCCGGAATGGATACGAGACTTGCATAGCACAACAGCACGACGAGGCTGGTCCAGTGCCATACGTCCATGATGATGATCGTCACCCGGGCGTCGAACGGATCGTTGACATAGTTGTAGTCCAGCCCCAGCCAGTTGGCGTAATAGCCGAGCAGGCCGATGTCGCTGCGTCCGAAAACCTGCCAGATCGTGCCGACCACGTTCCACGGGATCAGCAGGGGCAATGCCATGGTGACCAGACAGACGGGGACCCAGAAGCCCTTTTTGGCATGTTGAGCGCAATCAGGATGCCGAGCGGTATCTGGATCGCGAGGACGATGAACGAGAAAATGAGATTGCGCCAGAGCGCATCCCAGAAACGACCGGAATGAAGGATTTGCTCGAACCAGTCCGTCCCGGCCCAGAAGAACTGGTTGTTGCCGAACGTATCCTGCACCGAATAGTTCACCACCGTCATCAGTGGAATGACGGCGGAAAAGGCGACCAGCACCAGCACCGGCAAGACCAGAAACCGGGCTTTGTTGTTCCAGCTTTTTCCATGGTCAGCCCTCCATTCCCACGCGCCGGAATCCGCGAATATGCCGATTGCCTTCGGATCGAAGGTCACGCGCGGTTCGGCTGGTATCTCGTCGTCCTCGCCGATCACGACGGCGAGTTTCTGCCCCTCGAAGCCTGCCCGCACGATGCGGTAGCGCCCGATATCCTCGATCTTGTCGATGCGGATTGGCAGGCCTTCGCGACCGAGCCTGACAAATTCCGGACGGATGCCCAGTTCGATGCTTTTGCATCACCAATCTGCGGTATGCCGGGCAGTGGAATGGCCTGCGCGCCGACTGTGGCAGTCTGGCCGTCGATCCGTGCTGGCATGAGGTTCATACCCGGCGAGCCGATGAAATAGCCAACGAATGTATGCTTCGGGCGCTCGAACAGTTCGGCAGGCGTGCCGATCTGCACTATTTCTCCGTTATGCATCACCACGACCTTGTCGGCGAATGTCAGCGCCTCCGTCTGGTCATGCGTGACGTAGACCATCGTGAAACCCGATTGGCGGTGCAAGCGTTTCAGCTGCGAGCGCAGCACCCATTTCATATGCGGATCGATAACCGTCAGGGGTTCATCGAACAGGATTGCGTTCACATTCGCGCGTACCAGTCCCCGACCGAGCGAAATCTTCTGTTTCTGATCTGCCGTCAGTCCGCGTGCGCGTCGCCCGGCAATGCCGCCGAGATCGGTCATTTCCAGAATATCCTTGACGCGACGTTCCACTTCCGCTTCTGGCATCCGTCGGTTGCGCAACGGAAAGGCCAGATTGTCGAACACGGTCATCGTGTCGTAGACGACGGGAAACTGAAAGACCTGCGCAATGTTGCGGTCCTCGGTGGCAAGGCCGGTTACGTCCTGCCCGTCGAAAAGGATTCGCCCCTCAGTCGGTTGCAGCAGGCCGGAAATGATGTTGAGCAGGGTTGTCTTGCCGCAACCGGACGGGCCGAGCAGTGCGTAGGCGCTGCCGTCCTCCCACTCGTAATTGACCATGTTGAGAGCGTATTCGCCTGCCGCTTGCGCCTTCGCGTTATAAGCGTGGCGGATATGATCGAGAGTGATACGTGCCATCGTCGCCCTCCTATGCCGCCAAACCAACCGTGCGGCCAACCGCGCGGCCAGTTTCATCGAATGCCATCAGGTGTCGCGTGTCGAGGTAGACCTCGATTTCGCGATCGGGCTCGACGATCTGGATACCGTGCGCCAGCATGACCCAGCGGTCGCCTTCGTAATCGAGATGGATGAAGCTTTCCGATCCGGCGATCTCGGATACCAGCGTGCGGGCCCGAATGGGAACCGTAGCGTTTTCCGTCGGACGGACCAGCAGATGATGCGGCTGAAACGCGATCGTCAGCGGACCGTCGCTTATATCAGCCAATTGGCTTGGTACGGCAATGGCCGGGCGGTCGGCGCGCAGGAAACGATCCCCGACTTGACCATGCGTGCTGTGTTCAGGGGCGGATCGGCAAATGTTCGTGCCGTGACGAGGTCGAGCGGGCGGCGATAGACATCGATTGTGCGCCCGAACTGCGTGATGCGACCTTCCGAAAGTGCCGCCGTATTGCCGCCGAGCAGCAGGGCTTCCGAAGGTTCGGTTGTTGCGTAAACAAAGATCGCACCGGATTCGGCAAAGATGCGCGGCAGCTCTTCACGGAGTTCCTCACGCAGCTTGTAGTCGAGATTGGCCAGCGGTTCATCGAGGAGGACGAGATTGGCCTTTTTCACAATGGCCCGGGCAATCGCAGTGCGTTGTTGCTGTCCGCCGGAGAGGTTAAGCGGTGTGCGGTCCAGATAAGGCGTCAGCTTGAGAAGGTCCGCCGCTTTGCGAACCTCGCTGTCGATCTCCGACTGGGCCTTGCCAGCGATGCGCATGGGGAAGCAATGTTTTCATAGACCGTCAGAGCCGGGTAATTGATAAACTGCTGGTAGACCATCGCCACATTGCGCTTCTGCACGGGCATGCCTGTAACATCCTGTCCGTCGAACAGGATCGAGCCTTCACTTGGCTTGTCCAGGCCCGCCATGAGGCGCATGAGCGAGGTCTTCCCGGACAAGGTCGGTCCGAGCAGGACATTCAGGCTCCCGCGAGGCAGTACCAGACTTGTCGGATGGATATGGGTGGCTCCACCAACCGTCTTCGAGATATTTCGCAATTCCAGCATATGTCCCGAGGCCTCCTCCAACCGTCGGAATTATTGCGCTTATTGGCAATTCCTCTCAATATGAACTTCCGGGGACTGTGCCTTATCCCTTATGAGCAATCCGTGTTCTGCGATCCGCTTCCACACTTTCTCAGGAAACATGCAAGTTCCAACGACAATCCGGGCACTGTTAACAGGATGTTTCCCAACGGATTTCATCCAGCTTAACACAACACCGAACCCGGCGCTCAACGAGCGCGAGCCAGCAGATGCGGCAGCGCGACCGTGATCTTTAACGCTTGAACAAACTCGGTTTGGATGACTTCGACAAGCACGTAGCTTGTCGCTTTGGCGATGGTGCCGAACGCCGTTATCGCCACTGTCCGAGAAGAGGGCATGCGCACTCGTAACTGACATGTTCCTCCCCTGTTCACACGTTCGGCCATTGCGAGTGTGAAAGCCAAACAATGAAAATCGAAAACAAAAAGAAAGTCAAATGAAGATAATTGTTTCACTTGCGAAATGTGGGCGGACCGTCGCGAGCCATGTGAAATGGTAGCTGTCGGTATAGCTGCGGTCCGCGCAGAGCAGGTTTCCTGCAGCGGATACATATAAGCTCAAGTTACCCGCACGGAACCCGAAGGGTGCATTACACCTAAACAGATGTAGACAAATTACCGGCTCTTCTTTTTGCGTCATTTGACGGCACAATAGCCATGGAGCCGAATATTTCTCAACACCATTGGGAATTGGGCCCGGCGAGGAGAAATGGTGATGAATGAACTACGTCCCATATCCAACGAGACCCTCACTGCAGGTGGTGTTCAAGGTACGTCTTTAACTATCGCAGCCGGACACCGGCGCTCGTGCCAACATGGCTCCCTTTCGGTGTCGCTTCAGGCACAACCGGCAATTCCGCCGGAAGCGGTGGAATGGGACTGAGCGTCGGTGTGATAAGCAGCGACGCATCCGCTGTGTTCGTTCCGTCCAATACGGCAGTTGCCGGTCCGGGAGCCGGGGCGGGCGCGGACCAGTTCAACAATGCATTGATTAATCAGCATGTCGTTGAAATGGCTGGAATGGGGAGACGGCGGAAACGGCAACGCCGTGATCGGAGGTACAGAAGGCGCGACCTCCAATCATGCAGGAAGCGGTGGCGACGGGGTTTTCTTTGGCGGACTTGTCAGCTCCGACGTCGCGGTTTTTGCTCCCGTCAATGCTGCGGTTGCAGGCGGATCCAATTCCGTAGCGTCTGCCAACCAGACCAACAACGCTGCCTTCCTGCAAGGCGCGGACCAGATGGCGGGTATTGGAGGCTCGGGTGGAGACCATAATGCTGCCGGGTCTGTTTCGGCCTCTCCGATACATACAGACGCTGGAAATTCCTATTATTTCACCGGTGATAATTATGCGGGTCATGGTGGCGCGGGTGTTTTTGCCGGCACCATGATCGATGTGAACGTGGCGATTTTCTCCCCATCAATATCGCTGTCGCTGCTGCTGGCGGCAATGCAGAGGCGCACCAGACAAACAACGTGATTTTCGATCAGGGCGGCACGCAGATTGCCGGGATCGGCGGTAATGGCGGCGGCTTCAACATGGCCTCGGACACAATTTTCACCGGCAATACAGCTGCAGGAAGCGGTGGTGACAGTGTTTCCCCGGGCAGTATGGTGGACGTGAATATCGGGTATTTCCACCCGATCAATATTGCAGTTCCCGCTGGCGGAACCGCTGATGCCCAGCAGTTAGACCATCTGCTTGTCGATCAGCATGCTCTACAGATTGCCGGTATCGGTGGTTCAGGCGGCTACGACAATCTGACCGACACAAGCCATGATGCGCTTCTTGCAAGCGACATTCTTGGCCTTCTTCACGCTTGATACATTCCGGTCTGGCCCACCCTAAAGTAGGTACCCGAATTTCTAGCTAGTCCCGCAACATCAACACGCGCACTCTTTGGAACGCGGTCGGTAACGCGATTTTGCCAATCTCTTATCTGGGAATGCCGACCACCAAGACTGATGTTCAATCCGAAACAGGGCTGGGGCTCAACAGGGGAGGAATTAAACAATGCCTATTCCGAGAGTTTCCGACACAATCCATCTCAGTGACGTTTATGCAGGCGACGCTAATGCCGGTAACGGTGCTGACGGCTATAATTTTGGGAATATCAATTACAATCCAAGTGCAGTCGTGGCCAATACGCAAAACGTAACAGGCGCAGCCGTTGATGTGCATAGTGGCGATTCCCCCGGTTAAACGCCACTTGGGACGCAGGCCATGCCGGAGATGGCGGCGGAGCCGATGCAGCGAATGGCTTTCTCGCCAACATCACCAACAATGGTGCAGGCGGTGCTGGCGGCGACGCGAATTCCAACGGCAGTCTGGGTTCTTCGAGCGGCGGCAATGTAGCAGCCGGTCAGGCGGACACCAGTGCCGTTCAATATACCGAACTTCTGGCCGACCAGCACGCAACGATCCTTGCAGGGGTCGGTGGCAACGGCGGCGATGGGAACATGGCTCGCGGCGGTGATATTTCCTCTGCGCTCGTGCACTCCAATCCGGAAACGACGACCACAACAACCACTACGACGACCAACGATATAGCGAACTTTATCGACAGCTTTAACGCGACAATTTTCACGATATCGATCTGAGCCACTTGCCGCTGTGATCGGCAATTGGGTTTTTCTGCGTAGTCGAGAAATCCGACTTGGGAGCGATGGTTGAAATCGTTGCTCCCCATTTTACCCGGAATTGCCGATACGCTGACATTGCCTCGCAGGCCAATGGGTATTGTGAACCTACGATAACAATGGAGATCTCGACGGAGACGACACATGACAGCGGCATTTACGCAAGCGCGCTATACGGTGACCCCATTGGTCGCTGCCTTGCGTCGGTGTGCCGGTGCCTTCGGTTTGGTCTTCGCCTATAGTTGCGGCTACAATATTTTTCTGCTTGCTCCCTCCCTCTATCTTCTTCAGATTTATGATCGTGTTCTGTCGAGCCGCAGTGTTGATACTTTGCTGATGCTGACGATCATCATCGCGATAGCCGTTATTGTCGGGTCTCTGTTCGATATCGTACGCCGCGCCGCGCTTTCCCGGATCGGTAGCTGGCTCGATCGTCAATTGCGTCCTGTCGTCATGAATGCATCCTTCGAATATGCGGCGCGCACCGATGCCGGAACAGCCGCTGAAAATTATCGTGACCTTTCCGTGTTGCGCCAGTTTCTGGATTCCCCATCATGTGCACTATTGTTCGATATTCCCCGGGCCCCAGTTTTTCTTGTGCTGCTTTTTCTGGTTCATCCGCTCCTCGGGTTTATCGGCTTGAGCAGTGCATTGTGCCTGCTGCTTTTGGCCTTGTTGAATGAATTCACGACGCGCGAATTGAATGAACAGGCAAATATTGCGCAGGCACGAAGCTATTCCCGCTTCACAATGGCTCTCAAATATATCGGTGTAATCCGCGCGATGGGGGGATGCAACATGGCGCGGCTCACCTCATTTACCGGGATGCCGAGGCTGTCAGAGCGGCTCAGGACGGGGTGGTACGTCGAACAGAGGTACTTCAGGCATTCTCGAAATCGGTGCGTGCGTTGACGCAAATTTTGATGATGGGAGCCGCGACATGGCTCGTCCTCCAGAACAACAGCAACCCCGGAATTATTTTTGTCGCCAGTCTGTTGCTGGGGCGTGGACTGGCACCTGTAGAAGGAGCCATAGGCGCGTGGCGGGCACTGGCTTTCGTGCGCGGCGCATTCAACCGCCTGAACAAGATGCTCACTCTGGTTGCACCCGGAGACAACAAGCGAACCATTCTGCTACCGGAGCCCAAGGGCCAGCTCGTTCTCGACAATGTCGGCTATCGGTTCCCCTCATCGGATCGGTTCATTCTGCGAGGCGTATCGTTTCAGGTTGCTCCCGGCGATTGTGTTGCCTTGATTGGCCCTTCTGGATCGGGCAAGTCGACTCTCGGACGAATTCTGGCCGGCGTTTCGCGGCCCACGTGTGGGTGTGCTCTTCTGGGTGGCATTGATATTTCACTGCTTCGCCATTGCGACAATGCCCGCCATATCGGCTATCTCCCGCAGGATATTGAACTTTTCGGCGGTGCGATCAAAGACGTCATCGGGCGGCTCGACAGCTCGGATCCGCGTAAGGTTATCGAAGCTGCCAAGCTCGTCGGACTGCATGAGACAATCATGCGATTGCCGCAGGGATACGAAACCGATATCGGCGAAGGTGGCGCCTTTGCTTCTGCGGGCGCAACGCCAGCAATTGGGACTGGCGCGCGCAGCCTATGGCAACCCTCCTCTTGTGGTCCTTGATGATCCGAATTCCAGTCTCGACTATGAGGGTGAGCGGCTGTTGTTCGACGCCATAGAGCGCATGAAGTGCAGGCAAATTACAATTGTGATCATCACGCATCGAATGGGCATTCTGCCCGTGACCGACAAAATCGCTGTGATGCGCGACGGTATGGTGAGCGCTTTTGGAGATAGCGAGAAAATCTTCGATGCTTTCCTTCGCGTCCCCGCGAAAACTGGACCGTAAGGGATGCCTCGTCATGACCCTCGTTCCCATCGAACTCCCGGTGAAGGTAGCAAATGCGTTGAAGTATTCGCTGCTGCTGGCTCATTTGCGGGCAATACAGCTGAAGCTCCCGTCTTTCCCGCTGTTGCTGCCCGGGAAAAACACTTTGCCAACGCCGCTGACATCACGGCCAAGGCTGCGCGGCGTGGCTTTGGACAGGCAACCTGCTCGTATTGATATTCGTTGCAGGCTTCGGAATATGGGCAGTTTTCGCACCGCTTAAAAGTGCGGCGGTCGCTGTGGGTATTGTCGAAGCGGGATCCAGCCGCAAGACCATTCAGCATCTGGAAGGCGGTATTGTTCAGCAGATCTATGTCCACAATGGAGATTTGGTTTCCAACGGTCAGATTCTGATCAAGCTGGACGATACAAAACCCGGACGGAGCTCGTTGGCATTCAGGGACAGCTGTGGGACGCACAGGCGAGCCGGGCTCGGCTGGTCGCTGAACAGGCGAACGAGATGCAACTTTTGTTTCCACCGGAGCTGGAACAACTCGCGCCGCATAACCCGGCCGTCAACGCCATTGTCGTCGGACAACGAAGAATATTTGAAGCCCGTCGCGACGTCTATCGATCTGAAATTGCCATAACGCACGAGAAAATGGGGCAGGTGAAGGAAGAGATAACCGGATTGGCGGCGCAAAAATGGCCTTGTCGTCCCGCATCGAGATCACGCGCCAGCAACTGGACATGATAAATCCGCTTGTGAAAAAGGGGCTCGAGCGCAAAACGAGCGTATTGAATCTCGCACGCGAGAAAGCTGATCTGGATGGACAGCTGGGAGAGACCATAGCTCAGATGTCCCGCGCTTATCAGGTGATCAATGAAGCGCAGGCCAATCTCGTCAAGCTGGAGAGTGATCGCCAGAACGAGATCGCAAAAGATCTGCGCGAGACCGAAAACCAGCTTTTCCTGTTAAGCGAACGATATCGCGCAATCAATGATCAACTGATCCGGACAGATATCAAGGCGCCCGAGAACGGGATTGTCATGGATTTGCGCATTCACACGACGGGCGGTGTTATCGGGGCAGGCGAGCCGTTGCTGGATCTGGTGCCGCAGGATGGCAACATGATCGTATCAGCGCATGTTCGGCCCGAGGATATCAACCTTGTGCGTCCCGGCTTGAACGCTCAGGTGCATCTTTTGCCCTATGATCAACGACGCGTGCCTCTTCTGGAAGGACAAGTGACATATGTTTCGGCCGACCGGCTTATCGATAAACAGACCGGGCAGCCCTATTATGCCGCGACGATCCGCGTGACCGACGATGAACTGATGCAGGCCGGAGACGTGGAAATGATCCCCGGAATGCCTGTGCAGGCCCTGATAGAAACCGGGGAAAGCAGTGTCGCACTTTATGCTGTCAGGCCATTGCTGGACAGTTTTCACCGGGCTTTCCGCGAAAACTGAATTATCTGCGCCTATTGAATGGCGCTCCCATTGGCAGTCGCTTTGGCACCAAGCAACAGAACGACTTCTGTTCTGTTCTGAACATGTAGTTTACGCATAATATGCTGCAAGTGCATCTTCACGGTATTGCCGGAAAGATTGAGCTTCTCAGCAATGACCTTGTTTGAATGACCGCGCTGCAACTCAGTCAGAACATCGACTTCCCGTGGTGTGAAACCGGTAATGGCTGGCTGGCACCAGCTGTAGTTCACACTATCGGTTCCATCGTCGGCCGGTTCAGTCGCTGATCTGTCCTTGAGGGAGATCGTAGTTTGAATCGTACTCTGAGCGCCCTGCGGATGCGGACAGAATATGCCTCCCGCGAGCACCAGCCGAATGCCAGCCAGAGCGATCTCTACCGGAAGGGATGACGTAAAGAACCCTCGCACGCCCATTTTAATTGCTTGTGACTCCAGCAGAACATCGTCCTTGTCAGAGAAAAGGGCAATCGACGCCGCTTGAAAGTGGCTCTCAACGACGAGGAGCTCTTCCCGCAGTGCGGAGCTATCCATCGCCCTGCCTCCCAGATCCAACGCAATGAGAGCTATGTCACGTCTACTGGCTTTGACCAGTTCTGTCAAAGAGGCCATGCCAACAACATTACAATCGGCAAGTTCGTATTCCGGGAATTTCACGATGGATGTCCGCACGAGCGTATGTTTGGCCACGATGATCATGGTTCGACGTCTGCGCACTGTGCGCCGTATCTTTTCAAACCCGGTTGACACTGCAGGCTCCGTTTCTTCAATCGCCGGAGGTCTTCTCGACAGTTCCGAATGTCCATCGAACCTAGCATTCGATGGAGTAAAGGGATGCTCGCACTGTGTGTGAAGATTGGATACTATCCATACATCCTATCACAGATGATGGTGGGATTACCAAATAATCTTTGGTTTATATTCCGGTGCCGTTATTTAATAGAGATTATTCCAGGTTAACATATGTTAATACAAGAAAAGATGAAAATGGCAATCAAGAGTATATTTAAACTTACTTTGAAATACTCCAGCGCGGGAGCGCAGAAGTGAATAGGTGACCGGGAGTGCCACCATGGCTCCTCAACAGGATTGATTCAGCATAGGAAGCGTGGTTGCTCATCATCCCGGCATATTGGGGTCGAGTGACAGATAGCAGCTGGGCGGCGGAGGTTATTGAAACCGCGCAGAGCCCGCAGATCAGGCGCTATCAGCAAGAACTTGTTCAGCGCATGGGTATGTGACCCGGGGCAACGTCGGTCATCCAATGAAAAAAGCCCCGGAAAACCGGGGCTGTTTCGCTTCTTGTCTTGACGCTTAGACCAGTTCGCCAGCCAGCGCCTTTTTGATCAGCGCGCGGGTTTCGTCGATGCCGTAAAGCGCGACGAAGGAGCCGAAACGCGGTCCGCGTTCCTGACCGATCAGCACTTCATAGAGCATCTGGAAGAAGGAAACCGAAACGCCGGGACCGCCTTCCGGGCTTTTCTTGGTGTGGTCCTGATAACGCTCAATGGCACGGGCGACGTCAAGAATGGCGTTCTGGATGTCGTTGCCATCAGTGCCGGCAGGCAGCGTTGCGAGCTTCGCATCGAGCGCTTCGAGCGCTGCGCGTTCCACATCGTCCGGCGCGCGGAACTGCTTGGTCGGCTTCACGAAATCGTTGAAGTAACGGATCGCATAGCCGACGAGCGCGTCGAGTTCCGGATTGTTTTCCGGCGTAACGCCCGGCACGTGGCGCGAGATGAACCCCACAGTACAGCTGGATTTTCGGCATTCGATGCGCTGACCAGATTGAGCATCAGCGCGAAAGTGACTGGCAGGTTCACCTTCGGCGGGTTGCCGTAATGAATGTGCCAGACCGGATTGTTCAGCCGGTCCTTCCATTCCTGACGCTCATAGGCCGAGAGATAGGTGAAATATTCGTCCACCGCCTTCGGGATGACATCGAAGTAAAGCCGCTTGGCGGTCTTCGGCTTCTGAAAATTGTAAAGCGCAAGGCTTTCAGTCGGCGCATAAGCCAGCCATTCATCGATGGAAATGCCGTTGCCCTTGGACTTGGAAATCTTCTGGCCTAGCTCGTCAAGGAACAGTTCGTAGACGAAATGTTCCGGCGCGCGTCCACCGAGAATTTCGCAGATGCGGTCATAAACGCCCGCATTGGTCTGGTGGTCCTTGCCGAACATCTCGAAATCGACGCCGAGCGCTGCCCAGCGCATGCCGAAATCCGGCTTCCATTGCAGCTTCACCTTGCCGCCTGTGACGGATAACGTGGTTTCAACGCCGTCCTCATCGTCGAACGTGATGGTGCCAGCCTTGGCATCCACGCTCTTCATCGGCACATAAAGCACGCGACCGGACTTCGGCGAGATCGGCAGGAATGGGCTATAGGTCGCCTGACGCTCTTCGCCGAGCGTCGGCAGCATCACCTTCATGATGTCGTCATAGCGCTCGACGGCCTTGAGAAGCACGGCGTCGAACTTGCCGGACTGGTAATATTCCGTCGCGCTGGCGAATTCATAATCGAAGCCGAAAGTGTCGAGGAAGCGGCACAGCATGGCGTTGTTATGGTCCGCAAAGCTCTTGTATTCGCCACCGAACGGGTTCGGAACGGCGGAAAGCGGCATCTGCAGATAGGGTTCAAGGGCTGCCTTGTCCGGCACGTTGTCCGGGATCTTGCGCATGCCGTCGAGATCGTCCGAGAAGCAGATCAGGCGTGTCTTGACCTTGTCTTCGGTCAGGATGCGAAAGGCGTGGCGCACCATAGAGGTACGCGCCACTTCGCCGAACGTGCCGATATGCGGCAGGCCGGAAGGGCCATAACCGGTCTCGAAAATCACCGTTTCCGGCAGGCTGGTCTTTGCATAGCGCTTGAGGATTTTCTTCGCTTCTTCAAAAGGCCATGCTTTCGCTTCCGCAGCCGCCGCGGTCAGTTCCGGGGTCAGCGTGATTTCGGGAAGGCGGTGCGAGGTCATGGTTTAATCCTGTGAAGAAAGTTTATTCATTGAAAACTTGCGCGCAGCGGAGGCGCATACTGCTCTATGGCGCGGCAACCACTGTCCGTCAACGGTTGCGACCGAATTTCCTTGCGCAACGGGATGCGGCTTCCTAACTTTCAAAACAATTTGGGCCGTTGAAGTTGATTCCGGCTATTGTTGTGCAGGAGTACCCGATGAAAAAGATCACCCAGCAGGATGCACTCGTCTATATTATGATTACGACGTCTGCCGCCGACACCACCATGACCGATGCCGAGCTGGAATCCATCGGCAATGTGGTGACGCGCCTGCCGGTTTTCCGCGGTTTCGATACCGGGCGCCTGCCGCAGATTGCCAATGATTGCTATGCGCTTCTTGCCGATGAAGACGGCACGGAAAAAATTCTCGACCTTGCCCATGAAGCACTGCCGGAACGTCTCTACGATACGGCCTATGCGCTGGCTGTCGAAGTCGCTGCTGCCGATCTGCATGTGGAGCAGGAAGAACTGGAATTTCTCCAGATGCTGCGTGACCGCTGGACACTGGATGAACTGACCGTTGCCGCTATCGAACGCAGCGCCCGCGTGCGCTTCCGCAAACTTGATCCTGTTGTTTAGAGCCTGTTCCAAAAGCCATCCTGTGTGGCTGCAAATGGCAATTTGTCTGCGTTCCGGCGCTCATGTAGCTTTCTCTGGTGCATAGTCTTATCCGAAAAGTCTGCAACTTTTGGGGCCATGCTCAAAAGTACACTGCGCTCCGGTACTCGAAAATCACCATTTTCGCACACACATGCAGCTTTTGATTCAGGCTCTTAAGCGCTGGTGGCTGCATAGGCTCGGCTTCCTTCATCCAGAACTGTCGAACCTCATCCTGAGCTTGTCGAAGGATCAGCAGTTGAATGCAAAACGGGCGGAAAATCCGCCCGTTTCCTTTATGGGTTTCAGGAAATCAGCACACGACCGGGAGCCGTCGTGCCTTGCGCCCTTCCAGAGCGGCACGCATGATGCGGGCAGCTTCTGCAAATGTGGGCGTTTCCTTCCAATGTTCAGCATGGATGATGCCGGTCGGAACGATATCCCTCAGCGCTTCCAGCGTGTGGCGCGGCACCATGTCGGTGCAGTTCCACAGGCGGCGGAAGATGACACTGATCCGTGTGACCTTGCCGTTGACCTGAACGGACGGTTCGGTCGTTTCCAGAGCCCAATCTTCATAAGCATCGACCGCATCCCGGAATGCATGATGCAGATAGATCGGTGCGTGACCGTCATGAAGCGGGGGCAGCAAACTAGACATTTCTGTTTCCTCTCTTCCAATGGGTTCAGCTTTCAGGGGCATTTGCCGCCAGATGAATGAAATGGGGCGCACAAATGCATTCAAATAAGAGCCATGAATTGCTCTTCAGTGGTCTATGCGTGCCGTGTCGAAATGAAGCTCACGAAATACGACAACACATAATTAACCATGATCTACGGAAGAAGGCCTGTTTGGCAAGAGGCGATTTTCTTTAAATTGGGTTTAATCGAAAAAATAATTCAAACGCATAGGTTGAAATACTTCAATAATAAGCTAGCAAATAATTGAAATATTATTTTTTACTTGACGGTTAAAGATGCCGGAAAGCGAAGTGTCTTTCGATATTTATTGTTCCGGTAACAGGTTTTGATCCTGTCATTTACGGGTGACTGGTATAAAAAGTCGTCAAATGAAAATGTGATTGCGGGGCAATGGATATGGCTCAACTGGTTCTGTCACGTAGGGCTTTTCTGGCGGGATCGACCGCTTTGGCCGCTGTCGCCGTCTGGCCGCAACGGTCGAATGCGGCTGGTGAAGCGCAGAAAGGCGGGCGGCTGGTCGTGGCCGCAGATTCAGAGCCACGTAATCTGAACCCGGCCATCGTGGCCTCCAATGGCGTTTTCTTCGTCGCAAGCAAGGTGATCGAACCTCTGGCGGAAGCGTCCTTCGAGGGCGAAAATGGTCTCGCGCCACGGCTTGCGACAGGCTGGGAAGGCTCCCGCCGACGGGCTGACGGTGAGGTTCCGTCTGCGCGAAGGCGTTAAATGGCATGACGGCAAGCCGTTCACATCGGCGGATGTTGCGTTCTCGGCCATGGAAATCTGGAAACCGCTGCAAAACGGGCCGTGTTGTGTTCAAGGCGCTGGAGAAGGTCGAAACGCCGGATGACCTCACTGCCGTTTTCCATTTCTCCGAGCCGACGCCCTTCCAGCTTATCCGCAATGCCCTGCCGGCGCTGACGGCAGTGCTGCCGAAGCATGTCTTTGCGGGCAGTGACGTCATGGCTAATCCAGCCAATGAAAAGCTCGTAGGCACCGGCCCGTTCAAATATGCCGAACATAAGACCGGCGAATATTACCGGCTGACACGTAACGACGCTTATTGGGGCGAGGGTGAGCCTTATCTGGACGAGATTGTCTATCGCGTGTTGCCGGACCGTGCCGCAGCGGCAGGCGCGCTGGAGGCCGAAGAAATCGACCTCGCCGCCTTTTCCGCCGTGCCGCTCGCCGATCTGGACCGCATTTCGAAGGTTCCGGGCCTCACGGTCATCTCCAAGGGCTATGAGGCGCTGACCTACCAGCTCGTGGTGGAAATCAACCACCGCCGCAAGGAACTGGCGAACCTGAAGGTTCGGCAGGCAATCGCCCATGCCATCGATCGCGATTTCGTGGTGAAGACAATTTTCCTCGGTTACGCCAAGACCTCGACCGGTCCTGTGCCGCGTTATGACAGCCAGTTCTATACCGATGACGTGCCGCCCTATCCGTTCGACGTCGCGAAAGCGAATGCGCTTCTGGACGAGGCTGGTTACGAGCGGGGCAAGGACGGAACGCGCTTCACGCTCAAGCTTCTCCCAGCGCCCTATTTCAACGAAACGAAGCAGTTCGGCGATTATCTGCGTCAGGCGCTCGCTGCAGTCGGCATCGATGCGCGCATCGTCAACAACGATTCCGCCGCGCACCAGAAGGCAGTTTACACTGACCACGATTTTGATCTGGCCATTGCGCCGACGGTTTATCGTGGTGATCCAGCCATATCCACGACAATTCTGGTTGAGGGCGGTATCCCGGTCGGCGTGCCGTTTTCCAATCAGGGCGGCTATGCCAATGCTGAACTGGACACGCTGATCGCCAAAGCCGCACGCGAGATCGATGAGAAAAAGCGCACGGCGCTCTATCATCAGTTCCAGCAGATGGTGGACGCAGATTTGCCGCTCATCAATGTTGCGGAATGGGGTTTCATCACCGTCGCGAGCGACCGCGTGAAGAATGTTTCCAGCAATCCGCGTTGGGCAGTTTCCAACTGGGCGGATACGTGGCTGGAACAGTGACGAACCTCGTGGATTGATTGTATCCTACCACCGTGAAACAGATTCTGGCCCTTTTCCGCAAACGATTGGTCGGCAGCATTATGGTGCTGCTGATTGTCATTATCGGTTGTTTTTCACGCAGAAAGCGCACCGGGCGATGCCGTCGACGCCTATGCCGTGACATTTGGCGGCGATGCGGCAACGATTACCGAGATGCGAGCGCGATGGGGGCTGGATCAGTCGGTCTGGCATCGGCTCGGGGCCTATCTGGCAGCGCTTGCGCAGGGTAATCTCGGCTGGTCCGTCAGTTTCAACCGGCCTATTCTCGATGTTATTCTGGAGCGCCTGCCCAACACGCTTCTTTTGATGGGGGCGGCGACCGCCTTGTCTTTTGCCGTGGGGTCGCTCCTCGGCATTGTGGCTGGTGCGGGCCCGGAAGCTTTCGCGACCGGTTTCTTTCAGTGGCATCGCTGGTTCTCTATGCGATCCCCGGTTTCTGGCTGGCGCTCGTGCTGGTCATCCTGTTTTCGATCAGGCTGCGCTGGTTGCCGTCGAGCGGCATCGAAACAATCGCTTCCGGCAAGCACGGGCTGGCGCGGACAGGCGATATTGCGGTCCATCTGGTGCTGCCGGTCGTCTCGCTGGCGGTAATCTATCTGGCGCTTTACCTTCGTGTCATGCGCTCTGCCATGGCTGAGGTTTGGCGCATGGATTTCGTGCGCGCCTTGCGGGCGAGGGGCATTTCGCATTCGCACATTGTCCTGCGTCACGTGACGCGGAATGCACTGCTGCCGCTCGTTACCGTGCTGGGCTTGCAGGCTGCATCCATGCTTGGCGGCAGCGTGGTGATCGAAAGCGTTTTCGCCGTGCCGGGGCTGGGACGGTTGGCGCAGGAGGCTGTCGCAAGTCGTGACACGCCGCTTCTGCTCGGCGTCATTCTGGTCAGCGCCGTCATGGTGATCGTGGTCAATTTCCTTATCGACATGATCTATCTCTGGCTCGACCCGCGTATCGCGGCTGGAGGCGGCAGAGCATGAGTGGAGCTAAACGTTATTTCAGAGCAGGTGAGGGTATAACAGGTATAATCCTGCTGGCGCTGCTTGTGCTGGCGGCACTTGTCGCACCTTTTATCTTTCCCGCTGATCCTTTAAGCATCGTCTCAACGCCATTGCTGCAGCCTTTTGATAATGCGGATTTTATTCTTGGAACTGACCGGCTTGGACGTGATGTTCTGGCTGGGCTTTTCTATGGTGCGCGCACATCGCTTGGCGTTGGGCTGGCCGCTGCCTTGGCCTCAATTATCCTCGGTAGTATTATCGGGACGCTGGCCGGCTTTGCGGGCGGTATCGTCGATGAAGTCCTGATGCGGATTACGGAAACCTTCCAGACCGTACCGGGCTTTCTGCTGGCGCTGGCGCTCGTCAGCATTGCCGGGCCGTCGCTGCCAGTGCTGATCGCTGCCATTGCGCTTTCTAGCTGGACGCAGGCTGCGCGCCTCACACGCGCACAGGTGCTCACAATCCGCGAAAGCGATTACGTGGCTTCCGCCCGCGTCATCGGCATGCATCCGATGGAAATCGCTTTCCGCCAGATACTGCCCAACGCTCTGCCGCCGGTTCTGGCGCTGGTGCCGGTGATTGTCGCTTCCGCCATATTGATTGAAGCGGCTCTGTCTTTTCTGGGCCTTGGCGATCCGAACCGCGTCACGGGGCGGTATGATTGCCGAGGGGCGCACGGTCCTGCGCTCTGCACCACGGCTTTCGATCCTGCCGGGTCTGGCGCTAGCTTTGACTGTTGTTGGCGTCTATCTGGCGGGCGAGGGACTGACGAACGCCTTGTCCCGTCGCGAGGTGCAGTCATGACGGTGATCATCCGGCTGAAACAGCTTTCCGTGCGCTATGGCCGTGAAACGGCGCTGGAGAATATCGATCTCGATGTCCGGCGCGGTGAAACGCTGGCGATTATTGGTGAAAGCGGTTCGGGCAAAAGCACGCTGGCACTGGCGCTGGCCTCGCTCCTGCCAGCCAACGCACGCATTTCGGGCAATATGGAATGGTCGGAGGACAGGTTGAAGCCGGGACGCGACATTGGCTTTGTGTTTCAGGACCCGGCATCGAGCTTCGATCCGCTGATGACGGTTGGCGCGCAACTTGTCGAGACCATTCGCGCCCATGCGAAAATCGACAAAACAGCAGCGAAAGCCAAAGCAGTCAGCCTCTTACAGCGGGTTCACATTCCGCAACCTGAAGCAAGTTTTTCGCGCTATCCGCATCAGTTTTCTGGCGGTCAGAAACAGCGCATTGCGATTGCGCTCGCCATTGCCGCCGGTCCACGCTTGCTGATCGCGGATGAGCCGACAAGCGCGCTCGACACTATTGTGCAGAAGGAGATTGTCTCTCTTTGCGCGAACTGGTGCATGCTGATGGAATGACGCTGATCTTCATCACCCATGACATTGCGCTGGCATCGGGATTGGCCGATCACATCGCGGTTTTCCGTCAGGGGAGAGTTGATCGAACTCGGCCCCGCTCGAACGATCATTTCAGACCCACAAACAGATTATACGAAGGCGCTGATCGCTGCCGTGCCGGTGCTGGAAGCCGCTCATGGTTGATCCACTTCTGAAGGCCGACGATCTCATTTTACGCTACGGCGACGCCCTTGCGCTCGACGGTGTCAGCCTCACGATCCAGCCGGCCGAGACACTGGCGCTGGTTGGTCCGTCTGGCAGCGGCAAAGTCCACGCTGGCGCGGGCACTACTGCGGCTTCACCCGCTTGCAAGTGGTACAATCCGATTTGAAGCCGAGGACTGGCTGGCGCTCAAGGGGACCGGCCTCCGCAAGCAGCGCGCGCGCATGCAGATGGTGTTTCAGGACCCCTCTCGGCCTTCAATCCACGTGCGAGCGTCTATGATCTTCTGCGCGAACCGCTGCGCATTCATGGGCTGAAGCGCGATATTGCCAGCCTTCTGCAAACGGTCGGGCTTGATCCGGCGCTGGCACGGCGCGGCGTCCATGAGATTTCCGGTGGGCAGCGCCAGCGCGTCGCGATTGCGCGGGCGCTTGCGACTACTCCGTCGCTGATCGTGCTGGACGAGGCGGTTTCGGCGCTCGATGTCACCTTGCGCGGCGCCATTCTCAACCTGCTGCGGGGTATACAGAAAACCGAACAGACGGCCTATCTTTTCATCACGCATGATCTGGCGGTCGCGGCACAGATGGCGGACCGTATTGCGGTGATGGAGCGCGGGCAGATTGTTGAATGCCGCCCGACGCGGGAGTTGATAACGGCACCGCAAGCGCCTGTCACCAAAGCGCTCATCGAGGCGGTGCCGCGACTATTCGTTTAAACCTTGCCCAGTTCCACCGAACGCTTGCGGGCGGCTTCCACGGCTTCGGCCACCAGCGTCTTGAGGCGGTCGCCGCTCATCAGAACTTCGAGCGCGGCAGCGGTGGTGCCGTTCGGGCTGGTCACCTGTTCGCGCAGCTTTGACGGCGTGTCCGTGCTGGCAACGGCCAGAGCGCCTGCACCCATTACGGTGTGCATGGCTAGAAGTGCGGCCGTTTCATGCGGCAGACCGGCGGTCATACCGGCGTCGGTCAGCGCTTCGATGAAGTGGAACACATAGGCGGGCCCGGAACCCGAAACGGCGGTTACGACGTCCATCAGCGCTTCATCATCCACACTTGCGACCTTGCCGGATGTCTCAAGCAGGCGCGCGACGAAGGCTTCGTTCTCGTCGGTTACATTGGCGTTCTTGTAGGTGACGAGCATCCCCTTGCCTATGGCGGCAGGCGTGTTCGGCATGCAGCGTAGCACACCTGCATCGTGACCAAGCTTGCTTTCAAAAAAGAGCGACCGGAATACCGGCTGCAACGCTGACGAAAGTGGCAGCCGGCGTGAAGCGCTTATAGGCTGGCAGAACCTGTGCCATGACCTGCGGCTTGACCGCGACGAGAACCATGCGGGGCTTCAGATCGCCGGGGAGGGCTTCAGCGTCGGCAAAGGCATGGACGCCAGCACCGGCGGCGCGATCACGAAGCGCTTCGGTAGGCTCCACGACATACACGTCTTTCGCCTTGAGGATACCGCTATCGAGCCAGCCTTTCAGCATGGCGAAGCCCATATTGCCGCAACCGACCAGAATTACCGTGTCATACATAGTGATTGTTCCACCTTTGGATTTCATTGGGACATGGTCCGCGATGGTATAGCCCTGCCTTATTACGCTGCGCAAGTATATGCGGCGTATCCACGAATTTCTGAGGTTAAATCATTGATTGCCCGAACTATCTCGACCAATATGAACGAAAATTGAGTGAAGTTTCGGAGGGGAAGAATGGATCCGGCTTTGACAACGGGTGTGCCGCCAGCCGAAGCTTTCGGCCACGTCCGCATCATCATAGGCATGATCTTGGGCCTGTGCGTTTCCAGACTTCTCAGCGGGCTAGCGCGCTTTATCCAGCATCCGGGCAAGCAGAAAATCTATCCGGTTCATCTGGCATGGGTGGGTTTCATTCTGCTTTCGGTCATTCATTTCTGGTGGTTCGAGTTCAGCTTGCGAACCATTCCGCTTTGGACCTTCGAGAAATATCTGTTCGTTATTTTCTACGCCGGTCTCTATTTCCTGCTCTGCACGCTGCTCTTCCCCGACAGTATGGAAGAATATACAGGCTATCGTGACTATTTCATTTCTCGGCGCAAATGGTTCTTCGGCATTCTGGCATTGGTCTATGTGGCTGATTTCATCGATACGCTGCTGAAAGGAGCAGACCACTACCGGGTCTATGGAATCGAATATCCGATTCCAGGTCGCTTGCTTCATCCTGTTCAGTCTGATCGCGGTGTTCTGGGATAACCGGCGTTATCATGCGGTTTTTGCCGCCGTTGCGCTAGTTTACCAGATCACCTTCACACTGCGCCACTTCGCGACGTTGAGTTAGAGCGTGTCTCCCAGAAGTGAACCAGTTTTGAGATAAAGACATGCGTATAAACAAAGAGATAGAGTGTTTCCGATGATTCAATCAAAACAGGAAATGCTCTAACGCTTTTCTGCATTACGCCGGGTTTCCGCATCCACGATTTCGCGGAACTGGCGCAGCAGCGGGTGGCGTGCCGTCTGCTTGACGCCGTAATCGAGATTGAACGCATAATCGAAATCCGGCGGATTGAGCCCGATATTGTGCTGCATCATGGTTTCGAGCTTGTCGAAGCCCTTGGCAAAAATAGCTTCCGTCGATTTGCCTTCGCTGTAATCTGCCCACAGCTCCATGATTTCTGCGCTGAGATCATCCGGCAGCGGTGCGCACAGCGTTATGAGGTCGGCTTTTTCGCGCTTGGCTCGTCCATCATCGGCGGATTGATGGATAGCGGGCACATCACCGGAAATCGCCTCGCCCAGATCGTGGACGATGCACATCTTGATGAGTTTCAGCCGGTCGCAATCACCCAGCTCCCGGTCAAACAGCGTCACCAGCAGGCATAGCCGCCAGCTGTGTTCGGCTGTGCTTTCCGGTCGGCCCTGAGAGGTATGGCCGGAACGCAAAGTGCTTTTCAGTCGTTCAGCGTGTTGGATAAACTGGATTATGCCGCCAAGCCGGACAGGATCGATCGGGTATTCCGTTTCGGCGCTCATGGCGGTCTCCTGATTTATCTGTATGAATCAATACATATAATTGCAATTTTAACGGTTTATTTGCCATGATGTATATTAATCTGGATCAATAATCACGGGTGAAAAGCGGGACGGAGCGATGGTGGAACGGGACGGAGAGAGGAGACGTGCGACTGTGCGCCCACTTCTGGCCTATGCGCCGGAATTCCTTGAGCCTGTGCCATTTGCACGCGAGACCGCAGACAGCGACGAAGACCGAGAACATCAAAGACGTCGGGAGGAATTGCTTCGCCGCAAACAGGATCTGATAGACGCCGAAGAGAGCGAAAGGATCGATCCGAAGGCGGATATGCAGGGCCGGATGAATGCCGTGCGGGAGGCACTGCAAGCCAATCTCGACGGTGCATCGATTAAGACCGAGCCAACGCCGGAAACGTCCTTACCCCCTGTCACGAAACCTGAAAGCCAGCCGGTGCAAGCGCCGCGCCGCAGGCGTCGCTTCGGGCTTCTGGCCGGTTTCACGCTGTTGGGCGGAATTATCGGAACCACATATGCTCTTCTGGAACCGCCCCAATATGGCGCGACGGCATCCTTGCAGGTTTTTCCGCCGGGGCGGCGCAGCGAAATTGCCTCGAATGTCGTTCTGGAGCGTGCTGCACAGATGGCGCGCATTGAACGTGCAGTTGATCTCGGCGCGCCTTCATTTCTGGAAGAATTGCGCTTTCGCTTGACCCGATTGCTGCCCGAAGACCAGCAATCTCCGGCCCCGCTGGACACAAAAAAATGTCGGGTGCGCAATTGCTGCGCCAGCGCCTTGATTTCACACAGGCGCTTGACAGTGGCACGGTGAATGTCGAGGCCACGGCTGACAGGCCGGAAACGGCCGCACTTTTGGCCAATGCCGTTGCGCAGGCGTTTCGCGATCATCTGCAGGGTGGCGAAGAGTTAAACGGGTCTGCGGGTGATCTTCCAGCGCGTCTGCAAAGTCTGGAGGCGGATGCCGAAGCGGCGCAGCAGGCTGCAACTGCGTTTCGCGTCAGCCGGGATTTTGGCGATGACGACAACAAGGCCGCGCTTCAACGCGAGTTCGCCGACAGCAAGGCCGAGACAGCACGCATCGCAGCGGAGGCCAACAGCCTGAACGACGTGACTGCGGAGAGCCTCGCCGGTAAGGGCGTGCCCGAATCCATGCGTTCCGGAGCGTTGGGTGCTCTGGTGGAGCGTTATCGCGCTGCAGGGCAGGGGCTGACGCGAACCAGATCGAAGCGGAAATCGACAAGGAGATTTCCAGCCAACGTAGTGTGTTACAGGCCGATCTTAAGAATGCAGTCGAACGCGAGCAAAAGGCAGCAGCTGCCATTGCCGGTTTCGGCTCGACGCCTGCCACGGACGAAGACAAAGCACACCTGCAGATGCTGGAACGCGATGTGGCGGCAAAGCAGGCGCTGTTTGAAGATTTGCAGATGCGTGCGGCACGGGGCGAACCTGCCTCGGCGGGGTCTGCTGCGACAGTGCGGATCGTTACGCCAGCGATGGCGGAACCGAGCCCGCGCACTCTCTCTCCACAAGGGTTTATCGCCCTTGGATTGCTGGGCGGGTTTTTTGCTTGGCCTTCTTGCGATGATGCTGGCCGGTCGCAAGCCCCGATCGTCGGTCAGAAGCGAAGTCGAGCCGGACGAGGTTCTGGAACCCTATGGCGAAACCCGGCTTGCTGCCGTTATCCGCGAAGCCAATGCGCGCTGGGAAGCCGAGAATGAAGGCATCAACAGCACCACGGAAAATGCCGCCCTCGGTCGTGCCATCGATGATGTGCGCTCATCCCGTGTCGCAAAGTCCTGACCGGTTCTCGCAGGACTTTCCGTTCTGAAACTTCATAAAATCCTGCATTGTCGCGCATTCGCCAATTGTCATCGGGCATCATGACGCTTATGGGCATGTGTACGAAAAAGATGTCGTGTATCTCCCAGACACTTAAGCCCGATATCACAAAAGAACGGAGCGCTCGCTATGGCTCAATTGATTGATGGCAAAAAGCTCGCCGAGGATGTGGTTTCCACGGTGAAGACCGAAACCGAAAAGCTCGTGGCCGCAAACGGCATCGTGCCCGGCATTGCGGTGGTGATTGTCGGTGAAGACCCGGCAAGTCAGGTCTATGTCGCTTCCAAGAGCAAGAAGGCCAAGGAATGCGGTTTCCACTCGGTGCAGCACGATCTGCCGGAAACGGCGTCGGAGCAGGAGCTTCTCGACCTGATCGAGAGCTTGAACAACGATCCCGCCATTCACGGTATTCTGGTGCAGTTGCCGCTGCCGAAGCACATCGACTCGGGCCGGGTGATCCAGACCATTTCACCCGACAAGGATGTCGATGGCTTTCACTTTATCAATGTCGGCAAGCTTGGCACCGGCGAAGTTGAAACGGCTTTCGTTCCCTGCACGCCCGCGGGCGCGATGATCATGATTGAGCGCGTCCATGGTCGTGATCTTTCGGGTCTCAATGCCGTGGTAATCGGTCGCTCCAACATTGTTGGCAAGCCGATGTTCAATCTTCTGCTCGCTGCCAATGCAACCGTTACGGTTGCGCACAGCCGCACGAAAGACCTGCCCGCGATTGCCCGCACTGCGGATATTCTGGTGGCGGCGGTCGGACGCCCGCAGATGGTCAAGGGCGATTGGGTCAAGCCGGGCGCAACGGTGATCGACGTCGGTATCAATCGCATTCCGGCACCGGAACGGGGCGAAGGCAGGACACGACTGGTCGGCGATGTCGATTTCGCGGAAGCCGAAAAAGTTGCCGGAGCGATCACGCCAGTTCCGGTGGCGTCGGTCCGATGACCATCGCCATGCTGATGGCCAACACGCTGACTGCGGCCTGCCGCACTGCTGGCGTGAAAAAGCCAGTTTTTGACACAATTGAACCGCGCTTTTGCGCAGTTTTATTCCGGTTTTGATGGTTTGAGAGGCAAAACAGCTGAAATCGCTGTTTTGCCTTAATTTCATTCGGACTGTTTTCAGAACACCGAAGCGCCTTCGTCGGCCCGTCCGGCGATTTGGCGGAAAGCGCGGAACAATTCGCGCCCCATGCCATGCTCGTTGCCTGAAAGATCGGGACGGTCTTCGCCACGATCATTCAGCATGGCCACATTGACCAGAGCTTCCAGAGTGCCGTTCACGGCATCCAGACGAATGACATCGCCGTCGCGGATTTTTCCGATGGCGCCGCCATCGAGAGCCTCCGGTGTGACGTGGATAGCGGAGGGCACCTTGCCTGATGCACCGGACAGGCGACCGTCGGTAACAAGGGCAACACGCTGGCCGCGATCCTGCAGAATGCCCAGAACCGTCATCAGCTTGTGCAGCTCGGGCATACCATTGGCTTTCGGCCCCTGATAGCGAACCACCGCGATGAAATCGCCGGTCAGCTCGCCAGCCTTGAACGCGGCCTGCATTTCTGCCTGATCGTTGAAGACCTTGGCGGGCGCTTCGAGGACCGGCGCTCCGGCTTCACGGCGGAAACCTTGATGATCGCATTGCCGATATTGCCGGTCAGAACCTTGAGGCCGCCGGTCGGCTGGAATGGCGTATGGATCTTGGCCAGAACCTTGTCGTCGCCGCTTTTCTCCGGCGCCGGCTCACGCACGACTGTACCATCGGCGCCAAGCTTCGGTTCGATCGCGTAAGGACGCAAGCCGTCGCCGAACACGGTGCGCACATCCTCATGCAGGATGCCGCCATCGAGCAGTTCGCGGATCAGGAAGCCCATGCCGCCAGCGGCATGGAAATGGTTCACATCGGCAAGGCCATTCGGATAGACGCGTGCCAGAAGCGGAACCACATCCGAAATCTCGGAAATATCGTGCCATGTCAGCTTGATACCGGCCGCAGCTGCCATGGCGATCAGGTGGATGGTATGGTTGGTCGAGCCGCCGGTCGCATTCAGACCGATGACGCCATTGACGAAGGAACGCTCGTCCAGCATCTCGCCGACCGGCGTATATTCATTGCCGCAGGCAGTGATCGCCAGCGCGCGCTTGGCGGCCTCGCGGGTCAAGGCGTCGCGGAGCGGCGTGCCCGGATTGATGAAGGATGCGCCCGGCAGATGCAGGCCCATGATTTCCATCAGCATCTGGTTGGAATTGGCTGTGCCGTAGAAAGTGCAGGTGCCGGGACCGTGATAGGACTTCGATTCCGATTCCAGCAGCTCGGCACGCCCGACCTTGCCTTCAGCATAGAGCTGGCGGGTCTTGGCCTTTTCGTCGTTCGGCAGGCCGCTGGTCATCGGCCCGGCAGGCACGAACACGGCGGGCAGGTGGCCGAAGGTCAGCGCACCAATGATGAGACCGGGCACGATCTTGTCGCAGACACCGAGATAGACGGCCGCATCGAACATATCGTGCGACAGGCCGACGGCGGTTGCCATCGCAATCACTTCGCGGGAGAACAGCGACAGTTCCATGCCCGCAAAACCCTGCGTAACCCCATCGCACATGGCAGGCACGCCGCCAGCAACCTGCGCCACGCCACCCGCTTCACGTGCAGCCTGCTTGATAAGCTGCGGGAAGGTTTCGAATGGCTGATGCGCCGACAGCATGTCGTTATAGGCGGTGATGATGCCGAGGTTCGGAATCTCGTCGCCGATCAGCGCCGCCTTGTCGTGCGGGCCGCAGGCGGCGAAACCATGCGCGAGATTGGCACAGCCCAGCACGGCGCGCTTTGGCTTGTTGGATGAAGCCTCTCGCACACGGCCAAGGTAGGCTTCGCGTGTCGGCTTGGACCGTTCGCGAATGCGCGCGGTGATTTCCTGAATGCGTTTATGTGCCGTCTCGGTGGGCATGGGTATCACCTGTGCCAATCTGGCTTGAATCGAATTTAACTTGTCCAGTAGAGCTGGATCGGTGTGCGCGCATGATGGAAGACAGCCCGCACGGGCATTTCATTCTCGTCATCGCCGGAAAGCGCCTTTTCCAGCGTTGCCTGCTTGGCAGCGCCTTCGATATGCAGAACCAGCATGTCGGCTTCGGCAATGATGGGAAGGGTCAGGGTCAGACGTTTTTCGCCAGCACCTTCGGCATGGATCGGCAGCACAAGCGCCCTTGTTTCCGGGTTGATCGCCTGATCAAGCCGGTCGGCACCGGGAAAGAAGGAGGCGGTATGACCATCATTGCCCATGCCAAGCACCACCACGTCGAAAGGACGACGCAACGCATCGATGCGGCTGGCGGCAGCAAGCGCCGCCGTTTCGGCCGTCGCCGCCGGATTGTAAAGGCCGACGAATTTGGCCACGCCCGCATGATCGCGCAAAAAAATGCTCGCGCACCAGCTTTTCGTTGGAACGGTCGCTATCGACGGGGACGAAACGCTCATCCACAAGGGTGATCGTGACGAGGTTCCAGTCGATCATCTTGCGGGAGAGCACTTCGAACAGCTTGAGCGGCGTGGTGCCGCCAGAGACGGCCAAGGTGGCCTGTCCCCGTTCAGCGATGGCGGCATTCAGCTTGTTCGCAATGGCTTCCGACAATGCCTGCGCCAGTTCCGTTCCGCTGGTAAAATCGTGCCGTTCAATGCTCATTCCATACCTTTCCAAAGCAGAAACCAGAGCGGTTTCAATCGGATAAAATCGTGAAGCCGCTCTATCTCTTTGTTTTTCGCATTATTCTACGCAAAACCGCTGCGTACTTTTGCTGGAAATGCTTTTAGAGGCTTTCGTGCCATGTGCGTCCGTCACGCTCAATGAGCGCGATGGACGATGACGGTCCCCAAGTTCCTGCTGTGTAGCCCTGCACAGGCTGGCTGTTCAATTCCCACCCCTGAAGGATCGGGTCGACCCAGCGCCATGCCGCCTCAACTTCGTCGCGCCGCATGAAGAGGGTCTGGTTGCCGCGAACGACATCCATGATGAGACGTTCATAGGCATCCGGATTGCGCTCGCTGAAAGATTCGGCAAAGCTCATATCCAGCGGCACGTGACGCAGGCGCATACCGCCCGGACCCGGATCCTTGATCATCATCCACTGCTTCACGCCTTCATCCGGTTGCAGGCGGATGACAAGCTGGTTGGCGATGACCTTGCCAGCACTTTCGCCGAAGATGGAGTGCGGGATCGGCTTGAACGTGACGACGATTTCCGAAACGCGCGTGGCAAGACGCTTGCCGGTGCGCAGATAGAACGGCACGCCAGCCCAGCGCCAGTTGGCGATTTCAGCTTTCAGCGCCACAAAGGTTTCGGTGTTGCTGGTGTTGTTTTCGAGGTCTTCCGGGTAGCCCTTGACCGGGCCGCCTGCGGATGCGCCCGCACGATATTGGCCGCGAACGGTCAAGTCTTCGACATTTGCATTGGTAATCGGCTGAAGGGACCGCAGAACCTTGACCTTTTCGTCATGGACGGCATCGGCCTCCAGCGAGGATGGCGGTTCCATGGCGACAAGGCAGAGCAGCTGAAGAATGTGGTTCTGCACCATGTCGCGCAGCGCGCCTGCCGTGTCGTAATAACCGGCGCGGCCCTCAAGGCCGACAGATTCGGCAACCGTGATCTGCACATGGTCGATATGGGCAGAGTTCCACAACGGCTCATAAAGCGCATTGGCAAAGCGCAGCGCCATCAGGTTCTGAACGGTTTCCTTGCCGAGATAGTGGTCAATGCGGAAAATCTGATCTTCGCGGAAAACGCTGCCCAGCGTATCATTGAGCGCCATGGCGGATTCGAGGTCGCGACCGATCGGCTTTTCCACGATGATGCGTGTATCGCGGGTAATCAGGCTATGCGCCTTGAGGCGCGTGGCGATATCACCGAAGAGCGTGGGGCTGACGGCGAGATAGAAAGCGCAGATCTTTTCCGGCTTCTTGCCGATCAGCGTCTTGAGCGCATCCCAGCCCTCTTCGGACTTGGCATCGACCGCCACATAGCTGAGACGGGCGAGAAACTTGTCGACTTCCTTCTCGTCGACTTCCGAAGCCTTCACATGCTCGTGGATGGCATCGCGTGCGAACTGCCGATATTCCTCATCGGTCATGGCACTGCGCGATGCGCCGATGATGCGCGTTGGGTCGGTGAGCTGGCCTGCACGCTGACGCTGATACAGTGCCGGAATGAGCTTGCGTTCGGCAAGATCGCCGGAACCGCCGAACACGATGCAATCGAAAGGCTCTACCGGAATTGTCTGGCTGGTCATCTATCGCTCTCTTCTCTTCTTGCGCAAATCAGTCTGCTTGTGGGCAGCATGCGATTTTCACGCTGCCCTTGTCTATTATCTAATCGATTTAAATTCAACAGCCGCAATGCCGCATTCTCGCGAAATTGAAGGCGCCCTGCCATAATTGACGGATTAATGGCTTGTGCACACATGACATGTTCATCTTAAGGCCATATTGGAACAAACAATCTCGATTCAAGTGATTTGGCCAAGTTGGAAGGTATCTTGGTTCTGCAAAAGGAGGTGGCATGAAAGAGGCCGCGCCCGTTGAGAGAACGGATCAGTGAGATGCAGGTAATGATCGAGGGACAGTCACACTTCCAGCCTTTCGGCTTATCCTGTTGGGGTTTCGCAGATCTCAACAAGGGAGTTGAAAGCATGACTGCCTCTTATGATTACCATATCGGCGTCGATTACCACAAATCCTACAGCCACCGGTGGTCCAGACAGTAGCGGCAAGACGCTGCGCTCCGGCCGGGTTAAGAACGATCGCCATTCGCTTGGCGGGTTCCTCGAACGCTACCGCGCGAACTCGCATGCGGTCATCGAGGCGACGCGCAACTGGATGGTGATGTATGATTGGCTCGACGACATTTGTGATGATGTCGTTCTCGCCCACCCGTTGAAGGTCAAGGCGATCGCCGACGCCAAGATCAAGACCGACAAGATCGATGCGACGGTACTGGCGCATCTGCTGCGGGCCGACCGGTGCCGGAGGCTTGGGCACCCAGCGAAAAATCTCGGGAGCTTCGCGTCGCGCTGCGCGAACGGATGTTTTACGTACGACTGCGCACGATGACCAAGAACCGGATCGTCACGGTGTTTGACCGGTATCCGGAGCAAACAGCCCAGCTGAAGAAACTCGGCGACCTGTTTGGCAAGGCCGACCGCATCCAGCTTGCCGAAGTGAACGTCTCGGACATTGACCGTGTCCAAATCGACCGCGGCCTCGCGTTCATCGGCGACATCAACGAGCGGATCAAGCAGTCGGAAACGACGATCCGGGCGATGACCAAGGCCAATGCCAATGTGAAGCTGTTGAAGACGATCCCCGGCATTGGCGAGTTCTTCGCCCGGCTGATCGATGCCGAGATCGACGACGTCAGCCGCTTCCGCAATGCCAAGAAGTTTGCTGCCTACGCCGGGCTTGTGCCATCGACCTATTCCTCTGGTGGCAAGACTTATCACGGCAACATCACCAAGCAGGGCAACAAGTGGCTGCGCTGGGCCTTCGTCGAGGCGGTCGCGCCTGCCATCGCGCGCAAGCTTTTGACGATCGCCTTCCAGATTCTGCGTGACCAGCGCGCTTACGAGCCGCGCGGCATCACCACCACGGAAGGCGCGTCGACGATATCCCGGTTGTCCTGATGATTTGCTAGCGAGCCCGGCAACGCCGGACTGCGCTCTTAAAGGAGAATGGGAAACCGGGAGCCGAACGCCACTCTGTGACCGAAGCCAAGAAGGCATCAGGGTCACGAATGGAGAACGGTTCGAGAACCGAAGGGCACCTTTGTCCTGCGGGAAAAAAGACTATGCCGATCGGCGCCAACGCCGGTCAAAACACAACCAGAACCCAAGGAAACGCCGCCAACGCTGGTGTTTTATCCCTTGTGTTCTTTCATTGGAGAATGACATGAAGAGGCTGCAGGATAAGGTCGCAATCATCACCGGTGCCGGCTCGGGCTTCGGTTCAGGCATGGCGCGCCGATTTGCAGCCGAAGGTGCAAAAGTCGTTCTCGCCGATGTGAACGTGAAGCGTGTCGAGGATGAGCTTGCCGATATCGGCAAGAACGCTCTTTCCGTGCAGGCTGATGTTTCGCGCAAGGACGACATGGAGCGCGTGGCGCGCACAGCCTTCGAAACGTTCGGCCGCATCGACATCATGATCAACAATGCCGGTTTTACGCATCGCAACATGCCGCTGACCGAAGTGACGGAGGACAGTTTCGACCTGATCGCGTCCGTGAATATGAAGGCGCTTTATTATTCGACGCAGATCGTTGTACCGATCATGGAGCATCAGGGCGGAGGCGTCATCATCAACACGGCTTCGGCTACCGCACTGCGCCCGCGCAAGGGCCTCGTCTGGTACAGCGCGTCCAAGGGCTGGATCATCAGCGCGACCAAGGCGATGGCGCTGGAACTCGCGGACAAGAATATCCGCGTGAACTGCATCTGCCCGGCCGAAAGCGACGGTGAGGCACTGAAACTGTTTCTGGAGGAGGACACGCTGGAGGCTCGTGCAGCACTTAAGGCCACCATTCCCCTCAATCGGTTTTCGACGCCGGAGGATGTGGCCGAAGCCGCACTCTGGCTGGCCTCGGACGCCGCTTCCATGGTGACGGGGACGGCACTGAATATCGACGGTGGTTACTCAATCTAGCCATCGGCTTCGGCAAGGAAGTCATCAAAAATGGCTTCCAGCCGACTGTGCCGTTCAGCGGCCATGAGCTTTCCGGTTTCCGTCTTGAAACCGGAGGCGAGGCCGAACAGTTTGGTGCGGAAATGGTCGAGCGCGAAAAGCTTGTCGTTCAGCGGGCGGTTTTCGGCGTGTGGGTCGCGCCAGTCGTAAAGCGCACTGCCCATGCGGCCCGCAATGTAGAAACACCGGGCAGCTCCAATCACGCCAATGGCATCAAGCCGGTCCGCATCCTGCAGGATTTTCGCTTCCATCGTGACAGGCTCGATATTGGCTGAAAAGCTGTGCGCCTCGATGGCATGGGCAGCGAGGTCGATATGTGTTTCATTCCAGCTGAGACTGCGCAGCAGCGTTGTCGCCTTTTCTGCTGCCAGACGCGAGGCGCGATTTCTGTCGGGCGAATTCTTCTCCACGCTTACGCAGTCATGCAGCAGGGCTGCGGCGCAAAGCACTTCGGCATCGCCGCCTTCCCGACGCTGGATCGCAGCGGCATTTTTCCAGACACGGGCAAGGTGGGACAGGTCATGTGACCCGTCCTCGCCGTGTTCGAGCGCATGAGGCAGCAGCCTTTCGGCAAGCGTTGCGAAAGGCGCGAAGATATGTGCTGTCATTCTGGTTCTGCCGTGGGTTTTGCGGATTCGGGAGATGGCCGAAATTATCGGTTCTTGCGCAGGACGGTCCAGTTATAAAATGCGCCGAGAGCCATAATCAGGCAAGTGCCGAGAAAAACGGAACGCATGCCGAAGTGACCGCCGACGAAACCGCCAGCGACGGGGCCAGCAACCTGCCCGACATATTGGGCCGAGACGGAATAGCCCAGAATGCCGCCCGCTACGCGGTCGGGCACATTGTGCCGGATGACGCTGGTGATGCAGGGCAGCAATCCGCCCAGCGCCAGCCCCATCAGAAAACGCAGGCCGATCAGCTGCCGGGCTTCCGTCACGAAAGCCTGCGGGATCAGAAGCAGCGCGGAAATTGACAGTGCACCGATGATGACGCGGGTGTGGCCAATGCGGTCGGCAAGGCGCCCCAGTCGCGAGGATGACATGATGCTGCCGAGGGCTGCAGCAGCCATTACCACGCCGGAAATCAGTGTCACTTTCGTCTGATCGTCCACCAGCTGGATCACATAGACGGTGATGATCGGCTCAATCGACATATTGGCAAAAGCAGCAGCATACCCGTCACCAGCATGGCGATAACCGGTTTCCTGTCAGGAATGGCAGCCCAGATGGATTCCGCCTTCTGCTCCTTGGTCGGCTTCGGTGGCTTGCGCTCTTCGCGTATCAGAAAGGTGGTGGCCAGAAAGGTGAGAAAGATCACGCCGCCAGCCAGCCAGAAGGTTGCGCGAATGCCGATCAGCGGCGGCAAAGCGCCGCCGAGCAGCGGGCCGGCCAGATTGCCCGCCATGATGCCAGCCGAAAGCGCGCCCAGCGCCCAGCCGGTCTTTTCTTTTGGCGTCTGGGTAGCGACGAGGATCATCGAGCCGGACGAATAGCCGCCTGCGATGCCCACGAACAGACGCAGCGCCACCAGCTGCCAGACGCTCGTCACCATGCCGATCAGCGACATGGCGATGGCCATGCCGAGGCTGGCGCGGATCAGCATCAGCTTACGTCCATAACGGTCGCCGAGCCTGCCCCACAGTGGCGCGACGAAGGCTGCTGCCAGAAAGGTGGCGCCGTAAGCGATACCTGACCACTGCACGATTGCCGCGTGATCGGTGACGCCCAATTGTTCCACATAGAGCGGCAGGAAGGGGAGGAGGAGCGACATGGCAATGAGCGTCGTGAACGAACCGATGAGGCAGATCAGCAGATTCTGCTTCCAGTAGCGCTCGTGATTATCTTCGATGGCCATATTTTCCCGGCGGGCTGCAGTGACGGTTTCGTCGCTTGCAGCGGCTTGGGCGGTGCTCATGTCATTTCTCGCGATTGCAATGTATTCCATTTTGGGATACCAAAACGGTATGCATGAATGCGCCTGTTGATGAGGCTTGTCAATTGCAGCGCTGATCGAAAATGGAGAATGGTCGCCAATGTCACAGATGAGGCAGGTTGAAACGCAGCTTCGCGACATGATTCTCGGTCTGGAACTGGGGCCGGGCGAACGGTTGACCGAGCGCTGGATCGAGGCACAGTTTGAAGCCTCACGCACGCCGATCCGGGCAGCGCTTCTGCGGCTGGAGGCGGAAGGCCTGATCTGTCGTGAAGGGCGCGGCTGGACGGTCTCGCCAATCAATCTCAGCGAAATTGAACAAATCGGTGTCTATCGTGAAGCGCTGGAAATTGCCGCGTTAAAGCTCACCTGCGCGCTTGAAGATCGCAGCGGTGTGGAACTGATTCTGGCGATGCTGGATAGCTGTGATGCGGACACATCGCGCGAGGAATGGCACCGGATCGGCATGGATTTTCATATCGAACTGGCGCGCCTGTCCGGCAACGAGTTTCTCAGCCGTGGCGTGCGCGATGCTATGCAGCGTCTCTCACGGGCGCGCTGGCTGGAAGTGCGCGACGAGGCGGCGCTCGCTTGCGCATGGGCCGAACACCGCTCCATTCTCGATGCGGTGTGCGAAGGAAATGCCGACAAGGCGACGGCGTTGATGAGTGCGCATCTGGACGGAAGCCGCAGCCGCCTCGTCAATAGTCTGCACGACGACCGGCGCGGCCTCAAGGCGCGGGGCTTTGCCGTCATCAGCGCGTGACGCAATCATTACCATTCGGGCAGCTTATGGCCGTCTCGCGAATAATATTGTGCGCGCCCATCACCGATGCCGATATCCCGCAAGAGATATTCCGGCGAATGTTCGGTAACGACGATATGAGTACGTTTGCGCGAAAACAGGCGGGAGAACAGCGCGCTCCAGCCGCTTTCCGGCCTGTGGTTGATCGTGGGCGCTGTGGCGATTGTGCAGGCAGAATCGACGTTTTTCATGATCTCACCTATCGAATGAAGCGGCTGTGGGAGGCAGCTGCTTGTTAAATTCTGCCTATAGGTATGCGCCTGAAAGCCTTTGTTTTCCAATCGAACCTCGATTAGTATGCATAAGGAGGACTTATGCATCATGACGACAGCGCTTCCCCTTTATCGGCCATTCGCGTTTTTGAATCCGCCGCCCGCCATGCAAGTTTTACCCGCGCTGCGGAGGAACTGGGCATGACACAGGCCGCGGTCAGCTATCAGATCAAGATATTGGAGGAGCGTGTCGGCGCGCCGCTTTTCTTACGTATGCCGCGACAGGTGGAACTGACCGAACTTGGCAGGCAGCTTGCTCCCGCGATCACGGAAGCGTTCGAGACGATGCGCAATGCCTTTGCCAGCCTGCGGGAAGATGCGGAGGGTACGCTGTCGATCAGCGTTCTTGCCACTTTTGCCGCCAACTGGCTGGCGCATCGGCTTGGTTCGTTCCAGATGCGGCATCCGTCACTCGCGGTCCGGCTCGATACGTCCGACAGCATGATCGATTTTGCGACGACCAATGTGGACATCGCGATCAGAAGCGGCTTCGGCAAATGGCCGGGGCTGGAGGCGCATCAGCTCATCAAGGCGAGTTTCACGCCCATGCTGAGCCCGACCTTAGCGGCCACTATAGGCGGGGTGAAAGAACCTGCGGACCTCCTGCGGCTCAAGATCATCGATGTGAGCGATCCGTGGTGGAATATCTGGTTCAAGGCGGCGGGGATCGAAAACCCGCAAATGCAAGGCAATACGCAGAGCCGGCTTGGAGCGCAGCATATCGAAGGTCGGGCGACAGTCGCAGGGCAGGGGTGGGCATCCTCACACCTGCTTTCCACCAGATCGAAATCGCTACCGGCCAGCTTATCCAGCCGTTCGATATTCTTGGCGATGATGGGCGATCTTATTGGCTCGTCTATCCCAAATCCCGTCGCAATACGCCAAAGGTGCGCGCATTCAGGGAATGGATATTGAGCGAGCTCGACTGCGGATAGATAGCTGCCAAGACAGGCTCAATCTTTCGACACGGCGAGGAAAACCGCGTGCTGGGCGTCATATGCACGTTTGAAGGCCGGTCGGGCCTCGCCGCGCGCCACATAGGTCGCAAGGTTCGGATAGTCGTTCAATATGCCCGAACTCTTCAGCCTCCGCAGCACGGTCACCATCAGAAGATCACCGGCACTGAACGCACCCTCCAGCCAGTCATTGTTGACAAGACAGGCGGAAAGGGCATCCAGTCTTTTGCGGATACGCGCTTCCACGATGGGGATGCGCTGCTCGTACCAGCTTTCCTTGCGTTCTACGAAACCGGCAACTTCCCTTTCGAGGATCGCTGGCTCGATGGTGTTATGCGCGGCGAACATCCATGTGATGGCGCGTGCCCGGCCGTTGGCGTCATCCGGCAGAAGGCCCGGGTTCTGTTCTGCAATATGAAGCACAATTGACCCGGATTCGAACAGCGCCAGATCGCCCTCTTCATAGGTTGGTATCTGCCCGAAAGGTTGAAGGTCGAGATGGGGGTGGGCTTTCAGCGCCTCAAACGAGACGAGGCGGACATCATAGTCCTGCCCGGTCTCTTCAAGCGCCCATCGAACGGGCATGTCACGCGCCATCCCTCGGCCGCGATCAGGCGAATTTTCAAATGCGGTGATGACGGGACGTGCCGGATTGTTGCTGTTGGTGGACGCGTTTTTCATGATGGTTCCTCCTCACTACAGCACAGACTGTTCGCAAGGTGTGTTGCAAACCGTGCGTCGGTTCAGTGGCAGCCTGCTGTCGCTTGATCTGAGCGGTTCCCGATATGATCGGGAAAATCTCCTCCGTTAAATAATACCGACCGGTTGGTATGTTGTCAATGTGGAGAGGCAGGAAGAAGGGGCAAGGGGCGGAGCGAGGGTAGAAGGAGGAAGCCGGGAGATGGGCGTTGGAAAGGTGGGAGCAGGTGAAAGGAAACGGGGAAAGGAGGAGCGGATTGGTGCTGTTTGGATTTAAACAGATCACGGAAAAGCAGCCTATCTTGTGGCGTTCTCATGCATCAGTTTCTCCATAACGTGGCGATTAGTTCCGTCGATTGGTTTCGTGGGAGGTAGTTTGTTCCATCGCATAAGAACCAAAATGTCGGGCATTTAAATTTTTTCCACCGGATGTCACATTCGGCGTTGCTGTCTCGTCATGTCTATCGAACCCCTTGAACCGAAAGGAACAATACCATGACCCCTCTGCTCAACCCGTTCGATGTTGCCCCTGCCACGATGAAATCCTCGGTTGAACGCTTCGATGACCATCGCATCCAGTCTGGAAGCGAGCCTGATCGAGCTTGTCAAAATCCGCTCCTCGCAGATCAATGCCTGCGCCAATTGCATCAATATGCATACGCTTGAAGCACGTTCTCTTGGCGAGACCGAACAACGCATCTATTTGTTGTCCGCATGGCGCGAAGCACCGTGCTACTCTGAGCGCGAACGTGCGGCTCTGGGATGGGTCGATGCGCTGACCCGTTTGTCACAAGGTCACGATCTGGAAGACGCCCGCACTGCCATGCAGGCACAGTTCACTGAGGAGGAGCAAGTGAACCTTACGCTGATGATCAACATCATCAATGGATGGAACCGCATGGCGGTTGGCTTCGGCCTCTGGTTCGAGCCGGAAGCCAAGAAGCCGGCAGTAAAGGCAGCCGTCTGATGGCTGACACATCCTTGCAAGGCGATGCAGCTGACAGCTTCGATCCGCTGCGCCCGAAACTGATCCGCGTTGCCTATCGCATGTTGGGTTCGGTCGCCGATGCCGAGGATATGGTGCAGGAGGCGTTCATCCGATGGATGAACGCTGATCGCAGCGAAGTGCGCGAGCCGGAGGCCTTTCTGCGCCGCACTGTTACCCGCCTGTGCCTTGATTTTCTGAAATCCGGTCGCAACCAGCGCGAAACCTATTTCGGGCCGTGGATTCCCGATCCGGTTGTCGAAGAGGAAGCGGATGACGATGTCACCCTTCCGCTCATGCTGGCGCTGGAGCGTCTTTCGCCATTGGAGCGCGCCGCGTTCCTGCTGCATGATGTCTTCGGACTGGATTTTGACGAGATAGCGGGGACTATCCGGCGCGATGCCGCTGCCTGCCGCCAGCTTGCTGCACGGGCGCGCAAGCATGTGCGCGAGGAGCGTCCGCGTTTTCAGGTCGACAAGCAGCGCGGGCTCGAACTGGCGCAGGCCTTCTTCAATGCGTCGCGCAGCGGCGACATGAATGCGCTTGGTGCGATGCTGGCAGCCGACGTCAACCTTCAGGCCGATGGTGGCGGCAAACGCCCGGCTTTCCCGAAGCCTGTTTTCGGCTTTGATGAGGTGATGAAAACCCACGAGAAACTGGCGGGCTATTTCCGTGGCAACCAGTCCACGCTTTTGCGTACGGTCTTCATCAATGGTTTGCCCGGTATCATCACGCGTGAAGCCGATGGCGAAATCCAGACGACAGCTCTTGATATAGAAGACGGCAAGATTGTCGGTATCTATGTGGTGCGCAACCCCGACAAGCTTAAGCATCTGCACTGAGCAATACTGGGCCCCGCTTTCGGGCGACATGCACTTTTTGATGCCGTTCGGGGCCGTCCACCCCAACATATTTGTTTTCAAACATGTCTTTGTCCCGAAACCGGTCTCCACTTTCGGGAGACATGTTTATTTGTTTTCAAGCATGTCTCTATCCAAAAACCGGTGTCCACTTTTGGAGACATGCTTTTACCCGATCAGGTAGCGGCAGGCGCCTGCCGCGCCAATGCCGATCAGCACGGTTGGCAGCATGGAAAAGCGCGTTGCGGCGAAGATCGTGACTGCAAGCGCGATCAGGTCGGCAGGCTTGTCGGACACGAAATCGGGCGCGATGACCGAAATCAGAACACAACCGGGAGCTGCTTCCATCACCGCCGTCGCACGTTTGCTGAGCGTGCGGTTGCGCAGCAGCACATAGCCGCCGATCCGCGTGAGATAGGTGACACTTGCCATCAGAACGATGGTCAGAACGGCCAATGGATCGATCATTCTTCACCTGCCAGCAGATAGGCTGCAACGAGACCGGACAAGGCACCGGCGGCGACATACCGGGCACCGGGAACGGTGAGATAGGTCAGCGCGGCCACCACAAGGCTGACCAGCCACGGGCGCGCTGCCGCAAAACCTTTCCACATGCCCGCCAGCAGAACCAGAAACACTGCCGGAAATGCCATGTCGAAACCATAGGGGCGCAGGTCTCCCATCATCGGCCCGAAGGCGGCACCCAGCGTGGTGAATAGACCCCATGCGAGATAGAAAGGAATGGCCACGCCGGCATAGAAGGTGACGCTCAGCGCCGGATTGACGCCTTTCGACTGGCGACGTTTCGCATCGGCAAGGCCGAGCGCCCAGCTTTCATCGCACATCAGAAACAGGCTCGCAAAAGCCTTGCGCTTGGGCAGATGGCGAATGAAGGGGGGGCAGAGCCGCGCCCATCAGCAGATGGCGGCTGTTGACCAGAAAGGTGATCGCAACAATCAGCAGGACATGCGGCGGCGAGGTCCAGAGCTGGATGGCTGCGAATTCCGATCCGCCTGCAAAGTTCAGTCCGGTCATCAGGGGACTTCGATGACGCTGAGGCCTTTTGTGCGGCCTGCGCGCCCAGAACCAGCGCATAGGGAATAATGCCAAGCAAAACCGGCAGACCGGCTGCGGCCCCGCGACGGAACTCCGAGCCGCGCCCGGATCTGCTTTTTGAGGCACATAGGCCTGTGAAATATCCATAAAATTCCCGTTGACCAACCGGTAACTGGTTGCCCCTTGCTCAGTCTCTTGCGTGTTTGCTTGAGAAGTTTCGTGACTATAACCAATCTCTTGAGCAATTTGGTTGCGAATTATGCCCTTATGCATCAATATTTGGCAGATAATGCCAATAATATCAGCATAAATGGAATCGAACGCCAATGAAGCTGGATGATATCGATAAACGGATTCTGCGCGTGTTGCAGCGCGATGGCCGCATCGCCAATAACGATCTCGCACGCGAGGTCGGCCTTTCGCCGTCACCATGCCTGCGGCGGGTGAAGCTTCTGGAAGAGGCGGGTGTGATCGACCGTTATGTCGCCGTGCTGAACCCGGCCAAGGTTGGCAAAGGGCTCACTTTCTTCACGCGCATCCGGCTGGACCAGCAGGATGAGGAAACGCTTCAGACTTTCGCCAAGGAAATCCTGAAGCTGCCGCAGGTGCTCGAATGCTATTTCATGCTTGGCGATTATGATGCGATGATCCGCGTGGTGGCGGCGGATATCGAGGATTACCGCCGCTTCCAGTCGGAATATCTGAGCCGTATAAAGGGCGTTCAGAATCTGAAGACCGACGTGCCAAGCCAGACGGTCAAGCAGACTTCCGAAATGCCGCTCTAACCCGTCTTGCGGGCGGCGGCGCCGGGCAGCAACACCAGACTAAATAGCGCGACGGCGGATAGAATTGCACCGGCAAGGAAGGTGGACGAGGAGCCATAGCTTTCCCACAGCCAACCGGCGCCGATGTTGCCGACAAGCATGACAAGACCCGTTATCACGTTGAACATGCCAAAGGCCGTACCCTTGAGGTGGCCCGGTGCCGTGTCGGCGATGAGAGTTGCGAGAATGCCCTGCGAAAACCCATATGCAGGCCCCAAAGAACGATGCCCGCAAGGAACGGATAGATCGTGGTCGATTGGGCAATCACAAGATCGGCGACGATCAGGAAGCCGAGACTGGCAGCAAGCAGGCCCTTGCGCCCCAACCTGTCCGAGAGCGCGCCAACCGGATAGGCTGTCAGCCCATAGACGGCATGCATGACAACCATGGTGATCGGTACCCATGCGGCTGCAAACCCGGCTTCCTGCGCCTTGAGGAGTAGGAATGCTTCGCTGAAACGAGCCATGGTAAGGATCGATGCAACTGCAACCACGATCCATACGGTCGCGTTCAGCTTGCCCGCATCGGCAAATCGTGGAATTCCCTTGGAGCGAGCAAGGGGCGTTGAGGGGCATTTCCGGTTCACGAATGCCGACAATCAAAAGCGCGACCGCAATGAAAGCCGGAATGGCCGCAATCCAGAAAATGGTGATGATGTTGCCGCCGGTTGCGAGCATCAGCCCTATGGCAATGAGCGGACCGACGAAGCCGCCGACCGTGTCGAGAGACTTGCGCAGCCCGAAGGCTGCGCCGCGTATTTCCGGCGGTGTCACATCGGCAATCAAGGCATCGCGCGGCGTGCCGCGTATGCCCTTGCCAACACGGTCTATCGCCTTGGCCATTACGATACCGCCAGCTGTCGTTGCCAGCGGGAAGATAAGCTTGAAATGGCTGCCAGCCCATAGCCTGCGACGGCAAGCGGTTTCCTTCGGCCTGCCCAGTCGGAGATGACGCCCGAGAAAAGTTTGGTCACCGTTGCTATGGCGACTGACAGTCCTTCGATGAATCCGACCATCATGGCCGAAGCGCCAAGACCGGCCACCAGATAGAGTGGCAGCAGCGTCTGTACCATTTCCGAAGAGATATCCATCAGCAGGCTGACGAAACCAAGAATCCAAACCGTTGACGGTATGGATGCGGTTTTCTGAGTGGATGCCATGTTGAAAACCCGAATCTGCCGAAGGAATTATCAAGCTGTTAGCACAGTACGAAAAAAGATGAGTAACAAACTCCTATTATTTTGGATAGGCGTCGGCCATATTCAGCAGTTTAGCTGTATTCTCGTTGAGTATTGGTTGCATGTCGTCAAGCGAGCTGGGTCGACGGGATTGATGATCCAGTTCTTCGTTGATGCGGTCGGCAAGTGCGAAGAAATGTTTGCGTACCTTTGGAGCATAAGGATTGGCGCGCTCGATGGCCTGAAACACTTCCGGCGCATCGTGGCGGACCATGCCGACCGCCTGCATCATAAGGTCGAAGCTCTTTGTCGTCATGCGGGTTGGTAACGGCTCCATCTGCACCAGAACCTTGGCGATCAGATGCGTCAGCCCCTGAACCATTGCGGCTTCGCGGTCGTGGTCTTCTGGTGTCGTGACGATGACGTCGAGGGCAAGATGCTTTTTCAGGAAGGCTGCAACGCGGCGAAATTTTGTACCGCGCACGGGGCAGACGGCGATTTTCAGACCGGCAATGCCGTCACGCGCGCTCTGCGGACCGAAGAGCGGATGTGTGGCGACAATATCGACATGCATGGGCAGGCCCCGCTGCATGATATCGGCAGGCCCGACCTTGACCGAACCGACGTCGAGAACAAGCGCACCGGGGCGCAGATGCGGCGCGATCATCGCCACCACGCGGTCGAGCGTCGCGACCGGCGTTGCGAGGATGACGATATTGCACTGGGCGACCTGTTCCATGGAAGTCAGCGTGACACCATGTATCCGCTCCGTCTGTTCAAGGTCTGCGACGGGATCGTAGGCATACAACTGGAAATACGGGTTCAGGTGACGGGCGATAAGCTGCCCGAATGCACCAAAGCCGATAATGCCAATTTTATATGCTGATTATTGTCGCAAGACATGGACTGACCTCTTTAGGGCCGCATGGCCAGAGGCGCTGTCCTGAAACTCAACCGCTGGCAATGCAGCGGTTGAATTATGACAAAGCAAACCCGCCGCTATATGAGCGGGGCGTAATAAGACCGGGTGCTGATGAGTGCTTTGTTCATGCCGCCTAGCTATTCCTGCTTTTGGTCGATGTCAACACACCGTCTATTTCATATAGGCGCGAACCACGTCGACGAGTTCGCCGGCACCTTCGTCGCGTTCCTTTTGCGGAAGGGCGCCATCGGCAACATGCATCAGGATGTGGTCTTCGATCACTTCCGCCATCAGCCCGTTGACCGCACCACGGACGCCCGCAATCACCTGCATGACTTCGGCGCAGCCCTTCTCTTCCTCAAGCATCCGTTCCACGCCCTCAAGCTGGCCACGAATGCGACGCACGCGATTGATGAGCTTCTGCTTTTCACGGATAGTGTGGGTCATGGGAACTTCGGTCCTTCATGGCAATGTTGCGATTTTCAGGCAGCGCGCGCTTCCACCTCCACCGTCACATGCGACAAATCATGGATCGCCGCAAGCTTGTTCCGATAGTAGGACGGTGCCTTCGGCTGCTCCGCGACGATCGACACAATGGCACCGTGATGGCCCGGCCCGAGTTGCCAGACATGCAGGTCGGCGATCTCTCCGCCTTCGCGGCTGATGATCTCCGCAATCTCGTCCGGCAGGTCTTCGTCTTCGGGCAGATAGTCCAGCAGAGTCGAGCCGGTGTCTTTGATCAGCCCCCATGACCAGTGTGCGATCACCGCAGCGCCGACAATGCCCATTGCCGGGTCGAGCCAGAGCCAGCCATAAAGGCTGCCCAGCAGAAGCGCTGCTATGGCAAGCACCGATGTCAGCGCATCGGCGAGCACATGCATATAGGCTGCACGCAAGTTCTGGTCATGGCCACCCGCGTGATCGTGATCATGACCATGGTGATGGCCATGATGGTGCGAATGATCGTCCCTGAGAAGCGGGCGCAGACGAGGTTGACGATCAGTCCGATGATTGCGACGAGAATAGCCTCGTGAAAATTGATGTTTACCGGGGAACTGAAGCGCCAGAAGCTTTCCCAGCCGATCAGGAGGGCGATCAGTGCGAGAACGATGGCGCTGGCAAAGCCAGCGAGATCGCCGAGCTTGCCTGTGCCGAACGTGAACCGCGAATTATGTGCGTGCTTGCGCGCATAGAGATAGGCAAGGGCTGCGATCAGCATTGCCGCTGCATGGGTGGACATGTGCCAGCCATCGGCAGTGAGCGCCATGGAGCCATAAAGGTTTCCGGCTGTGATCTCGATTATCATCATCGCTGTCGTGATGGCGATCACGATCCGTGTTCGCTTTTCATTGCGCCGGTGGTTTTCTCCCAGAAAGACATGGTCGTGTCTGGAACTCAGCTGATGCCCGTAATGGTGGGAGTGATGATGCGTGCTCATGAAAACAGCCTCTCTATTAGAATAGGGGGTATACTATTTTATGAAGGGCTACAAATCACACTTTTTAGGAGCCGACTTAACTTCGATCAGCAGGAGCAACCGCTGGCAACGCCTTTCAACGGCAGAAAAACTCACCTTTCGATGTAGGGCTTACGCCTATTCGAGGAGGCTTTAGACCTGATTGCCGGATCTTTTCGAGGTCGGGATCAGTTAAGATCAGACTTGTTAACTTGGGGCAAAGCACTGAAGCGCCGCTGATCCGGGCAACACGGAACGACGCTTCAGATTTTGAAGCTGTGCATCGTGCTTTGCTAGAAATCCACGCTGATTTTCAGGCCGGTGCCGTAACGAGAAGAGCGGAGGGATTCATGTCTTCAGAAAAGAACGGGCATTCGCCGCGAAGTCGTGCGCGACGACATTTTCTGGGTCTCACAGCAGCCACTGCCGCCAAGGTTGTGGCACTGGGTGCTCTGGCTTCAACAATGTCATCACGCCCGTCGCAAGCCCCGGGCACGAAATGGTGGCATGGTGGTCATGGTGGCGGAGGAGGCTCTGGATCGCACTGTCTTTTGAAAGGCACACTTATCGAAACGCCCACCGGCCCGGTGGCGGTGGAGACATTATCCGTTGGCGATCTTGTGACCACGGCTTGCGGTGAAACGCGTCCGGTCAAGTGGGTCGGATGGCAGAGCTGCAGAAAAGGCGGCACGCAATGGAATGAGAGCGTGATGCCGATCCGTGTCAAACGTTATGCCATCGACAGAAAAACCCCGCAGCGCGACCTTTACCTTTCGCCCAACCATGCGCTGCTTATCGACGGCGTTCTGATCCGCGCGAAGGATCTGGTCAACGGCCAGAGCATAGCGCGCGTGTCGATGGATACGACAATCGACTATTACAACATCGTTCTCGACAGTCATGATGCAGTGCTGGCGGAAGGGGCAGCCGTCGAAACCTACCTGATGCGCGGCGACAGCTACAAGGGCTTCACCAACTTTGCCGAGTATCAGGAACTATATCCGGACGAAGCCAATATCATCATGCGGCCCTATGCGCCGCTTATGGGCTATGAAGGCGCTCGTCAGCATATGCATGCATTGTTGTGCATGAGCGGCATTCTTCCGCTGCGCGACGTGGTTGAGGAAACCTATCAGCGTCTGGCAGCAAAGACGAGTGAAAGCCTAGCGTAGAATAATGAATAGTACCGGGCGGTGGTAAGAAAGGCGGGGCGCTGATTGGTGCCCCGCCTTTCTCGTGAACCGAGTTTAGCCAGCTTCTGCAGCGCGCAGGAAGGATTTCCGTTCCATTTCACTGCCGTTGATCTGGCCTCTCAGTTGCAGGAGGTCTTTTCGGCTGACCAGTCCGCAGAGTTTTCCGTCGCGTGTCACAATCGGGATGCGTCCACAATCGGTAGCGATCATCATGTCGGTGATGAACGCCACGCTGTCGTCCCGATGGCCGACGGGATTGGAAGTGTCGGAAACGGCATCTGCAAGGGTCTGGCTGGACAATTCGCTCTTACGTTGCCATTCCAGCGCATCAGCGCGCGTCACCATGCCGATCAGTATCCGGTCGTTATCGATGACCGGATAAAGCCGATGCCGTGCCGCTTCCGAGGCGAAAAAGGCAGAGGCTTCCTGCACGGTCATGTTTGCCGGTAGCGTGTCCACAATCGTCACCATGACTTCATGTACACGGGCGGACTCGAACGGACTTACGCCATATTCGCGCGTGATGTGCCGTCCGCGCCGCGCAATTTTCTCGGTCAGGATTGAGCGCTTGAGCAGAAGAACCGTGACCGCATAGGCGGTTACCGTCGCCACGAACACCGGAACGATCTGGCCGAAATCGCCAGTGACTTCAACTGCAAAGAACGTGCCGGTCAGCGGTGCGCGCATCGTGCCGCCCATCATGGCGGCCATTCCGAGCAGCGCCCAGAAGCCGGGTTCGCCGCCCGGCAGGATCAAGCCGAGCAGCCAGCCCATCGCGCCGCCGAAAATCAGAAGCGGGGCCAAAACACCGCCGGACGTGCCCGATGCCAGAGCGCAGAGCCAGATCGCGCTTTTGACAAGCAGGACCACCAGCACTGTGGTTGCCAGAAATTTATCATTGAGGAAACCGTCGATGAGATCATAGCCGACGCCGAGCGCGCGCGGTTCGATCAGACCGCCAATGCCGATGGCGATGCCGCCGATTGCCGGCCACCACATCCAGTGAATGGGCAGTCGCTCGAATGCATCCTCCAGCTTGTAGAGAAGGGTCGTGAGCAAGCCGGATTGCAGGCCGGCGACAATGCCGATCAGGGTACATGCGACTATTCCCCACCAAGGCAATGCCAGATGAAAATGGGTCTGGAACAGCGGACCTGTTTCGAAAAACAAGGGTCGGTTTGTGTGAGCGACTGCTGCTGCAGCTGCCACAGGAATGAAGCTGCGGGGTTTCCACTCGAAGAGCAGCAATTCGACGCCCAGCATCACAGCGGCAATGGGCGTACCGAAAATGGCGGTCATGCCTGCGGCGGCACCGGCTACGAGCAAGGTCTTCCGCTCGGCTGAACTCATCTGAAACAATTGCGCAAAAGCGATCCGATAGCTCCGCCCGTCATGATGATCGGACCTTCGGCGCCAAAAGGGCCGCCTGTACCGATCGAGATCGCTGATGAAAGTGGCTTCAGTATCGCCACTTTGAGCGACATGCGACTGCCGCCGATCAGGATGGCTTCGATTGCTTCCGGAATACCGTGCCCGCGAATTTTCTCGGAGCCGTAACGTGCCATCAGCCCGATTGCGAGGCCACCCACCACGGGGATGAGCACTATCCAGAAGGACGGCGAAAGGTGCGCCAGTGTTGCCGGGTCAATGCTGATGCGGCCAAACCAGACCAGATTGGTGACCGGGGCGATCAGGCTTACAAGCAACCATGCCGCAGCGGTGCTGGCGGCACCGATCACGATCGCCATCGCGATCAGGAGCAGCATTCGCCTGTCGGCGGTAAAATCGCCCGCGACGCGGCGCGCTACGCCGCCGGTGAAATCGTGTGGTCTTCGAAACTCGTTTTGCCGGGCCATAGCAAACTCCTGTCTTTCTCGGCGGATACGCTAGCTTGGGGAGAGCGTCTTGGGCGCGCGTCTCGATCTGATTGAATCAGACCGGCGCGTCTCGATGTTTGTTTGACGCGCATCTTGTCCGAAAACCGCTTCACACTTTTCGGGATGCACTCTAAACGGCGGGTTAAATATATCGTAATACGATATAAATCAATTCCCATCTTTGTGTTTGGGCAAGGGGCTTGCTATTGGGGAAGGGATTGCCGCAAAGCGCCTTCGGAAAAGCCGAACGGGTGTGTTTATATCGAGGTCAGGAAAGAAGCCTGTTGTGAAACAAAATCCGGATGCTTTGACACAAGCCGACTATCAGGCGCTTGCGGAACTTCGCTATCGCTTGCGCCGGTTCATGAGTTTTAGTGCAACGGCTGCGGAAGCGGAAGGGCTTCCGGCGCAACAGCATCAGGCGCTGCTTGCGATCAAGGCCCATACCGCTGATGCACCGTTGACGGTTGGCAACCTTGCGGAATGGCTTGTCATCGCGCCGCATACGGCAACGGAGTTGGTCGGCAGGCTGGCGGATGCCGATCTGGTGATGCGGATGGTCGATCCTTCGGACCGCCGGCGTCATACATTGGCGCTGACCGACAAGGCCGAGCAGGTTCTTGAGCGGCTCAGCGCCGCGCATCTTGCCGAGATACGCGAGCTTGCCCCCAATCTGATCGGTGTGTTGACCAAGCTGGAGCGCGCAGCGAACAAGCCGAAGTAATGGCTTAGAGCGCGTATCGATCTTATTCAATCAGATCAATACGCGCATCTTGTTCCGAAAACCGTTTCACACTTTTTTCGGGATGCGCTCTAAATCCTATCCATCAGTGCATACCACGACAGGGCGAGGAACAGCAGCGGTGAGCGGAAAGTACGGCCGCCGGGGAAGGCGGGAATCCGCAGTTCTTCGAACAGTTTCAACCGGTCGCGATTGCCAGCAACGGTTTCGGCATAGAGCTTGCCCATATAGTTTGCCAGCATGACGCCGTGACCGGAATAGCCACCTGCGGAAATGACACCGGGCATCACTTCGCGCACGAAGGGCTGGCGCGGCATGGTGATGCCGACCGAGCCACCCCATGCATGGGTGATTTCGACCTTGTCCAGCGCCGGATAAATCTCGGCAATCTGGCGGCGGATATGTGTGCTGATATCGCGCGGATTATCGGCAGTATAGGCTTCGCGCCCGCCGAACAGCAGCCTTCCGTCCTTTGAACGACGGAAATAACGCACAACGAAGCGGGAATCGTCGATGGATTCACCGCCCGGAATAATGGGGCTGTCGTCGCCGAGCGGCACTGTTGCGCCGATGAATGAGCGGATCGGCATGACATGCGATGCGCTGACCGGTTCCAGCAGACCGCCATAAGCATTGACAGCGATGAAGGCCTTTTTCGCGACAATGGTTCCGCGATTGGTTTCGACTTCGACCCGTCCGCTTGCGGTGCTGATCTTGGTAGCTCTGGTGTCTTCAAAAAGCTTTTGCGCCCGCCGCATGGGCGGCTTTTTGCAGTCCCGACTAGCAGTTTCAGTGGATGAATATGGCCGGTGCCCGCGTCATAGACGCCGCCAAAATAACGTTCAGAACCGAGCAGGCTCGCTGTTTCAGCGCGGTCGAGCAGACGCAGATTCTGATAGTTGAATCGGCTTGCCATCAACTCGACGTGACGCTCATATTGTTTGAGATAGCGCGGCTTGTGCACGACCGAAATCTGGCCGGGCACATATTCCATGTCGATCCTGTGTTCGTCGGCAAAGGCAAGGAGATATGCCTTGGCCTCTTCCGCCACGTCGAACAGAGCCTTGGCGCGCTCAAAGCCATATTCCGCTTCAAGGTCCTCGGCCCATGTGCGCTGGCCGGTGCCGAACTGACCGCCATTGCGCCCCGACGCCCCATCGCCGAACCGAGCTCCGTCGATGAGCGTGACGTCCGCGCCCTGTCTCGCCAGATGGTAGGCAGCCGAAAGCCCTGTATATCCGCCACCAATGACAACGACATCGGCCTGCCGCGAGCCATCCATTTCAGGATATTGCGGCCGATCAGGGACACTCGCTTCGTACCGTGAAATGCCGGGCGAGATTGGGCTTTGGTAGGGCATGTGGAACCGGTCAGACGTTGAGCAGCAGGAACTCGCGTTCCCACGGGCTGATGACTTCCATGAAGGTTTCGAACTCGGCACGCTTGATGGCGGCATAGGTCGTGACGAAGGAACTGCCGAACAGATTGCGCAGCTCCGTGTCTTCCTCAAACAGCTCCACCGCGTCGATCAAGCCGCGGGGTAGTTCGATTTCCTTGGTGTTGACGCTGGTGGTCGCAGGCTGTTCAGCTTCAATCTTGTTCACGAGGCCGATCAGGCCGCAGGCAAGTGAAGCCGCCAGCGCGAGATAGGGGTTGGCATCGGAGGAGGGGATGCGGTTTTCCACGCGGCGCCCATTGGGGTCGGAGCGTGGGACGCGGAAAGCGGTGGTACGGTTGTCGTAGCCCCATTTGACGTTGACGGGTGCGGAAGCATCCGGCGTCAGGCGGCGATAGGAATTTACATAGGGCGCGAACATGACAAGCGCATTCGGCACATGACGCTGCATGCCGCCGATAAAATGGCGGAAAGCCTCGCTTTCGCTGCCGTCCTCATTGGTGAAAATGTTGCGTCCGGTCTTCTTGTCCACGATGGACTGGTGGATATGCATTGCCGATCCGGGCTGGCCCTGAATGGGCTTGGCCATGAAGGTGGCATACATGTCGTGCTTGAGCGCCGCCTCGCGGATGGTGCGCTTGAACATGAACACCTGATCGGCGAGCTCTACCGGGTCGCCATGGCGCAGGTTGATCTCAAGCTGGCCAGCACCTTCTTCGTGGATCAGCGTGTCGATCTCCAGCCCCGCCTTCGGAGAAATGATAGATGTCATCGATCAGTTCGTCGAATTCGTTGACGCCTGCAATCGAATAGCCCTGACCGCCGCCAATGGCACGACCCGAGCGACCGACAGGTGGCGTCAGCGGATAGTCGGGGTCGGGGTTCTTGCGGACCAGATAGAACTCGATTTCCGGGGCAACGACCGGTTTCAGGCCGCGCTTGCTGTAGGCGGCAACGACATTGCGCAGCACGTTGCGCGGAGTGAATTCCACTCCACGTCCGTCCTGATAGACGAGATCGCAGATAACCTGCGCGGTTGGATCGGATTCCCACGGCACAGCCGAAAGGGTCGAGAGGTCCGGCACCAGCTTGAGGTCGCCGTCATCCTCCGGGTAATGAAAGCCATAGCCGTCTTCCGGATAGTCGCCGGAAATCGTCGTCATGAAGACGGCCGAAGGCAATGCCAGCGAGGTATTGAAGTGAACTTCTTCGACGGCATCATCTTGCCGCGGGCAACCCCCGCCTGATCGGGGGTAATGCATTCGATGTCTTCGATATCACGCCGGGCAAGCCATTCGGTTGCCTGCTTCCAGTTCTTCACACCGCGAAGAGATTTGACATAGGCAGGCGTACGGCGACGCGGGGCGCGCGTAACCTTCTTTTCCGTCGTATCAGCAGACATCAATCACCAGAAAATGATTTCGATAACGGCATGATAGCTGCGACCGGCCTCAATGACAAATGGGTCCGGCAAGCTTTTGTGTGCGCCATCACAGAAAGCGCACACAAAAGAAAATCGGTGTGTCAGAGACCGAAATGGCCCTTGAGAGCGGGTACGTTTGCAACCAGCTGGTCGACCAGCTGCGGGTCATGGTCGCGCACATAATTGATCACCTGCCCGCCTGCTTCGGTGATCTGGTCGCTGGAGAGGCCGCTGGAACGAAGCGTGGCAGCGGCTTTGAGAAGCGCACTCATCTTTTCGCCGGCCACATTATCCATCAGTCCCGACAGCGCGCCCATGATACCGCCGGTGCTTGAGGCAAGCACGTCGTGGGCGCTGGCGAGCTGCTGGGCATCCGGCAGGAGCGCGAAGATCTTGTTGCCGATTTCCGGTGCGCTGTGCTGCAGAACGGAAAACACCGAGCCAGCCAGCTTTTCTGCAAGCTGCGGATCGATGTTGATCTTGGTGGCTATACTGTCAATGAGAGACTGAACAGACATGAAAAATTCCAAATTCCTTGCCCCCGCAAGGGGCGGTTCAAACCGCAGTCGGCGAGCAAACCCTATGGCTTCCACGACCAACCATTTACAAGTGATCCGCAGGCTTGTGCGTCGGATCGGGGTGCAGGGACCACCAATGGTGCACCGGCGTCAACGCATGAGGCGCGGCTTTGTTGGAGTTCGGTGAATTTTCAGTCAAGATTCAGTTTGCGGAATATTGAAGTGGCTTTTCAGTGCCGGGACGAAAGCAAAGAGCTTTCGCACAAGTTCGCGATCTTTTGCCTGATATGACGGATGACTGTCAGGAACGCCTGATTGGCCTGATCCATGCTCATGCCGGTGGATTTCAATGCCGCCAGACCGCAGACCAAAGTGCCTATTCTCTCGCCCGCAAAATTTCCGGCCACATTCGAAACTGTTCCGAGGATGCCAGCCGCATGATGATTTTCAGGGTTGAGCACATCATTGGCGCGTGCCAATGCGGGCGCTCCGGGAATCAGGTTGAATATTTGCGGCGCGACAATCGGAGCTTCATGCTGGATGATGGAGAGCAATATACCAACTGTTTGCTCGGCGGTTCCGGGGCCTATATTCGCGTTTGAGGCAATATTGTCTATCAAGGATTGGATTGACATTTCTCATCCATGAAAATTGATAAAATAATATTTGTCAGAACAATTTTATGAGAAGTAATACTGTTATTTAGAATAATATAATGTTGCATTCTCTTATACGGTAAGAAAATACAGGGTGCTTCTGGTCGTGTGTTGCAAGAAGGCGTATAGGCTGCATTTACTCATCTTCGTCGGACCCACTTGAAATGATCGTTCGCCCGCGCCCCCTTTGTGGAAGCTCTTCTTCATACTCAAGGGTTCCATCATCCTGCGTATCCTGCCGCAGATTTTTGCGGTTTTCCTTCTGTCGGTGCTGGTTGTGTGGGCGCATCGCGCGTTTCCCGGCTGGGTGCCAGCCGTCAACAATGGAACGGCTTTGGCGCTGCTCGGCATTGCGCTTTCGATCTTCCTCGGCTTCCGCAACAACGCCTGTTATGACCGCTGGTGGGAGGCTCGCAAAATCTGGGGCAAGCTCGTCTATACGACGCGCGGTCTGGGGCGTCAGACGCTGTTGCTGGAGAATGTGTCGGGACTGGAAGGCGGACGGGAAAAGCTGCTTCGTTATGCGATTGCGTTTTCGCAGGCCATGGTCAGCCATCTTCGGCCAGAGGAAACCGGTGGCTCAAACAAATACGACAAATGGTTGTCTGCGGAAGAGCGGAAAGCGTTGGCGGAAAGCCGCAACAAGCCTGATTTCATCTTGCGTCGGCTTGGTGCTGCTCTAGCGGATATGCGTGGGAAAGACGCTCTGCATCCGGTCGATTTCCAGACGCTTGACAGTTCAGTGTCTGCATTGGCAGAGGTCCGTGCGGCTTGCGAGCGGTTGCGGTTCACGCCGGTTCCCTTCGGCTATACGCTGCTTCTGCATCGCACGGCCTATCTGTTCTGTTTCTTCATACCGTTCGGCTTTGCCGATATGCTTGGTTGGGGAACGCCATTTGCGACGACGCTGGTAGCCTATACTTTCTTTGGGCTGGATGCGCTGGGCGACGAGCTGGAGGAGCCGTTCGAACATTACCGAACGATCTGCCCATCGGGGCCATCGCCGATACAATCGAAATCAATCTGCGGGAAGCATTGGGTGAGGAAAACCTGCCCAACCTTCCTCAACCTGTCGATTATCTTCTTATGTAAAAAAGCCCCGACTGGCAGGGCCAGCCGGGGAGGTCAGTTGAGGAAATCCGACCATAAAGCGATTTGCAGATCAACCCCGTTTCATCGAATTTTACGGGCAACTGCCAGTTTGGGACATTGTGTCGCTGCCAAAAGAGAAGTGTGTGAGCATGGCAGCGAGCATGAGAGCGAGGACCGTCATCATTTGTCGTGGGTGACGATGACCGGGATCAGAAGATCACCCCGGTTGCCGTCGCCGTTCCCGTGCTGCCGAAGGCACACAAAATGAAGGAACATGGCGGCGACGGCGATAGTCGGGAGCATCATCATTTGTCATGGGTGACGATGACTGGGATCAATAGATCACCCCAGTTACCGTCGCCGTTCCCGTGCTGCCGAAGGCACACAAAATGAAGGAACATGGCGGCGACGGCGATAGTCGGGAGCATCATCATTTGTCATGGGTGACGATGACTGGGATCAATAGATCACCCCAGTTACCGTCGCCGCCATGATGCCGGGCCGAGCGGACCAGTTCCACGGAAACGCCTGCCTCGACCGCCTTCATGACGGTGTAGTTGAGGCGATGCAGATCGTTGGCGAGCATACGGATAACGGTCTGCTGATCCGTGGTCATGCTTGAAGATTGTTCTTCTGCTCTTTCCTTGACGCGTGCTGGCGAATTCATGGAACTGTTCCTCCTGTTTGTCGCCGGGCTGTTATTCAGCAGCCGGTCTGAACTGTGTGCTGTTTCAGTCGATTCCTTCATGGCGGTGGTCGAAGACTGGCCGCCGGTGATTGCGAGTGACACGGCATCGAAATAGCCGGTGCCGACTTCACGCTGATGCTTGGTCGCGGTGTAGCCGTTGGCTTCGGCTGCAAATTCCGCCTGTTGCAATTCGGAATAGGCTGCCATCTGCCGGTCCTTGTAACCGCGTGCCAGTTCGAACATGCCGAAGTTGAGCTGGTGGAAACCGGCCAGCGTGATGAACTGGAACTTGTAGCCCATCGCGCCCAGCTCACGCTGGAACTTGGCAATCGTGGCGTCGTCGAGGTTCTTCTTCCAGTTGAACGACGGTGAGCAGTTATAAGCGAGCTTCTTACCCGGATGCGCCTTGTGCACGGCTTCCGCGAAGCGGCGGGCCTGTTCGAGATCGGGCTTGGATGTTTCCATCCAGATCAGATCGCAATAAGGCGCATAGGCAATCGCACGGGCGATACATGGCTCAATGCCGTTCTTCACCTGATAGAAGCCTTCAGCCGTGCGGCCCGCATCGTAATCGACGAAGGGCTGGTCGCGCTCATCGATATCCGAGGTCAGAAGCTTGGCGGCTTCCGCATCCGTGCGGGCGATAACCAGCGTTGCCGTTCCCATCACGTCAGCAGCTAGGCGCGCCGCGTTAAGGTTGCGGATGTGCGCTGCCGTCGGGATCAGAACCTTGCCGCCGAGATGGCCGCACTTCTTTTCTGAGGCAAGCTGGTCCTCGTAGTGAACGCCTGCTGCACCCGCCTCGATGAAGGCTTTCATGATCTCGAAAGCGTTCAGCGGACCGCCGAAGCCTGCTTCAGCATCGGCAACAATGGGGGCAAACCGGTGTCGACCGAAAGTCCCTTTGCCTTCAGCGGTTTCGATCTGGTCGGCACGCTGCAACGTCTTGTTGATGCGCTTTGCCAGTTCCGGGGCGGCATTCGCCGGATAGAGTGACTGGTCCGGATACATGGCCGAAGCCGTGTTCGCATCCGCTGCAACCTGCCAGCCGGAGAGGTAGATTGCCTTCAGTCCGGCGCGAACCATCTGCATGGCCTGATTGCCGGAAAGCGCGCCCAGCGCATTGACGAAATCTTCCTCATGGATCAGCTTCCAGAGGCGGTTGGCGCCCATCTCGGCCAGCGAGTACTTGATCTCCACCGAACCACGCAGCCTTTTTACATCTTCGGCTGTATGCGCACGCTGGATGCCGTCGAAGCGCCCCTTTGGTGCCGAAGGAATAAGGCTGTAAAAATCTGTCATTTCGGTTTCTCCTCGTGTTGTAGTTGGTATTTGTAAAGCATTTGATGGCCGCTGTTTCTGTGACCAGATTTACAATCGAGATTATTGAACTGCCAGAGAAACCGAAAAAAAAATGGGCATAGAATTAAGGTAATGCTGTCGGAGTTTTGACTAGGTGGCGATGTAAATTTGTAAATCTTGTCAAAATCGAATTTTGTGTCTATTTTGTCATGAATTGTAAAATTGCCGTTTTGGGTTGGGAGAACCGGTGAGCGAACGCAAGATATTTGCCGGCCCACGCATCAGGCGCATCCGCAACGAGCGGGGACTGACCCAGACGGCGATGGCCGAGGCGCTCGGTATTTCGCCGTCTTACCTGAACCTGATCGAGCGCAATCAGCGCCCGCTGACGGTACAGCTTTTGCTGAAGCTTGCCAGCGTTTACAAGCTCGACCTCGACAGTCTTCAGGCAGAAAGCGGCTCCACGATCACGGGTCTGAAGGAAGTCTTCTCCGATCCGCTCCTGACTGGCGAATTGCCGGGCGATCAGGAGCTGGTCGAAATCGGCGAGGCTGCGCCCAAATGCTGCCGTCGGCATCATGAAACTTTACCGTGCCTATCGCGAGCAGCAGCAACGCTTGTCTGATCTGTCGCAATTGCTGTCGCATGAGGGAAGCGGGGCTGAGCTTTCCGCGACGCGCCTGCCGCTCGATGAAGTGCGCGATGTGATGGCGCGGCGGGCCAACCATTATCCACGCATCGAGGAAGAGGCGGAGAGCTTTTACACCCTGCTGAAACCGGACGGCGATTTGTCGAGCGCGTTGAAGGATTGGCTTCGGCGCGAGCATGGCATTACGGTTCGCACGCTGCCGGTTGCTACCATGCCAAACTGGCGCAGGCGTTATGACCGGCATTCGCAGCGGCTGTTTGTTTCGGAGCGTCTGTCCCCTTCGATCAGTTGCAGGAAATTGCCATGGAAGCGGCGTTGATCCGTATGCAGGTGATGATCGGCGCTGAAACGGAAGGGCTGAAACTGTCCTCCAGTGAAGCCAAACGCATCGCGCGGTTCGAACTGGCGCGTTATGCGGCGCAGGCTTTGATGATGCCTTATCGCCAGTTTCGCGATGCAGCCGTGCGGGCTCGTTATGATGTCGATGTGCTGCGCACGCGTTTCGGGGTTTCATTTCAGCAGGCGGCAAACCGGCTGACCACCTTGCAGCGACAGGGGGCAAGTGCGCTGCCCTTCTTCGTGATGTGATGGAAATCGACCATGCGGGTAACCGCCTGCGTGTTGCAGGAGCGGAAGGTTTTCCAACCCGTTTCGGCGGGCAATGCCCGAAGCTGCCGGTCTATGCGGCTTTCGCTCAGGCAGGGCAGGTGCTGGTGGAACCGGCGGAACTGCCGGACGGCTCGGCGTTCCTGACAATTGCCCGCACGCTGGAAGGGCCGCAGGGCTCATTCCGCGAGCGTCCGCGCAGGACAGCGCTGTTACTTGGTTGTGCGCTGGAAGCGGGGGCGACACGGTCTATGGCGCGTCACTTTCAAAGGCTGGCAATACCGAGATCGGTCCGGCCTGTCGTCTGTGCGAAAGGCAGGGCTGCATCACTCGTGCCGAGCCACCGCTGACACGTCCGCTCGGGCTGGATGAGATGGTGGCGGGGTTATCTGCCTTCGACTTTCAATAGTAAGCTGGTGTTTGTCAGGCATAACCGAAATCTCATTGCCCCTTGGGGAGCCTTTGAGATGCAATTTTTATGTTCGTCCTGTCACGACCCTGTTGACGAAAGCTGTGCAATCTAAAAAGTGCAATAAAGAAACAGTATATCCACCTTGAACCTGCACCGGAATTTATCGTGCAGATTGGAGCAAACGATGGGGATCAAATCCTTCCTTCTGGCAACGACCGTCGTGACGGGCTTTGTAGCGGCTGCCACATTTTCCGCGAGCGCGCAGGAGCGGGTGGTCAATATCTATAATTGGTCGGATTATATCGACGACTCCATTCTCAAGGATTTCACCAAAGGAAACCGGGATCAAGGTCGTCTACGACGTTTACGACTCCAACGAAATTCTGGAGACCAAGCTTCTGGCCGGTGGCAGCGGCTACGATCTCGTGGTGCCATCGGGCGAATTCCTTGGCCGTCAGATTCCGGCAGGCGTGTTCCTGAAACTCGACAAGGACAAGCTGCCGAACGTCAAGAACATGTGGGATGAAATCTCCAACCGCGCGGCAACCTACGATCCGGGCAACGAATATTCTGTCAACTACATGTGGGGCACGACCGGCATTGGCTACAACAAGGCCAAGATCAAGGAAGCGCTCGGCACCGACACAATCGACTCCGGGACGTGCTTTTCGACCCGGAAAAGTCTGCGAAGCTTAAAGGTTGCGGCATCTATCTTCTTGATTCTGCCAGCGAAATGCTGCGCCCGGCTTTGAACTATCTGGGTCTGGACCCGAATTCGCCGTCGCCGGACGATCTGCAGAAGGCGCAGGACCTTTATCTGAAGATCCGCCCGAATATCCGCAAGTTCCACTCGTCTGAATATATCAATGCGCTGGCCAATGGCGATATCTGCATGGCCATCGGCTATTCGGGCGATATCTTCCGTGCACGTGATCGCGCTGAAAAAGCAAAGCAGGGCGTCGAGATCGGCTATTCGATCCCGAAGGAAGGCGCACTGATCTGGTTCGACCAGATGGCGATCCCGGCAGACGCCAAGCATGTGCCCGAAGCGCTTGAATTCATGAACTACATGATGCGCCCGGAAGTGGCTGCAAAGGCTTCGAACTACGTGTTCTATGCCAATGGCAACAAGGCCTCGCAGGAGTTCATCGACAAGGAAATTCTTGACGATCCGGAAATCTATCCGACCGAAGACGTCATGAAGAAGCTGTTCGTGCCCACGCCTTATGACACCAAGACCCAGCGCGTGGTTACCCGCGCCCGGACCAAGATCGTCACCGGCCAGTAAGAGCTGAAATAGTATGTGGGACAGATTTGTCCCGCCCGACATCGTGAAGAGCGGCCCACTGTGCAGACGGAGGGCCGCTCTGCGTCTTGTAATACGTGGGTTTTGCCCGCGGGATCAGGTTCCGGTTAGTTTATAGGGGAACGGAATGGAATCTTTTGGCAGCTTTCGCCGCAAATTTGCGCCCCGGAACGATCCGGCGGCCAAGCCCTTCATTTCTTTTGATAATGTGACGAAAATATTCGGCGATTTTACCGCCGTCGATGACCTCTCGCTCAATGTCTTCAACCGCGAGTTCTTCGCGCTGCTTGGCGCTTCGGGCTGTGGCAAGACCACGCTGATGCGCATGCTGGCCGGTTTTGAGGAACCGACATCGGGCCGCATCACGCTCGACGGTCAGGATATGCGCGGCATCCCGCCCTATAAGCGCCCCGTCAACATGATGTTCCAGTCCTATGCGTTGTTTCCGCATATGACGGTCGAGAACAATATCGCTTTCGGCCTCAAGCAGGACGGTATGGCGAAATCGGAAATAGATGCACGCGTCGCCGAGATGCTCAAGCTCGTGAAGCTGGAGCAATATGGCAAGCGCAAGCCGCATCAGTTGTCCGGCGGACAGCGCCAGCGCGTGGCGCTTGCCCGCTCCGTTGCCAAACGTCCCAAGGTGCTGCTGCTGGATGAGCCGCTCGGCGCGCTGGACAAGAAGCTGCGCGAGGAAACCCAGTTCGAACTGATGGATTTGCAGGTCAAGCTCGGCATGACCTTCATGGTTGTGACTCACGATCAGGAGGAAGCCATGACCATGTCCGACCGCATTGCGGTGATGGACAAGGGCCGCATCAAGCAGGTGGCGACGCCGGCGGAAGTCTATGAGGCGCCGCGCTCCAAATTCGTGGCTGACTTCATCGGTAATGTGAACATCATCGAAGGCGAAGTGGTGAAAGCCGCCAATGGCGAGACCGAGATTGCTACCGAAAAATTCGGTTTTCACATTCAGACCGAGACCCGCGAAGAACTCAATCCGGGCCAGAAGGTCTGGTATGCGGTGCGTCCTGAAAAGACGCGGATCACACGCGAGAAGCCGGACGATGCTTCGGTCAATGCGGTGGAAGGCGAGCTTTGGGATATTGCCTATTTCGGCGACATGACGGTGTTCCATGTCCGGCTGGAAAATGGACGCACGATCAAGGCTGCAAGCCTCAATGCCGTGCGCAAGACGGAAAATCCGCTGACCTATGACGAGCGTGTCTGGGTTTCCTTCGATACCGATGCCGGTCTGGTGTTGACCGCCTGAGGAGGCCACCATGCAGAAGCTCGTCGCTTCCATTGCCAGCCGTCTCGTCATCGCGGTGCCTTATCTCTGGCTGCTGGTATTCTTTCTTGTCCCGTTTTTCATCGTCTTCAAGATTTCCCTGTCGGAAGTCGCGATGGCGATCCCGGCCTATACACCGACCTTCGATCTGGCGCAGGGGATTTGCTGCAACCCGGGAGGATAAAGCAGCTCTCCTTCGATAACTATCTGTGGTTGTTGGACGATCCCCTTTATTACAAGGCCTATCTGTCGAGCGTCCGCATTGCGGCTATCTCCACCTTCCTGACCTTGCTTGTCGCCTATCCGATGGCCTATGGCATGGCGCGCGCGCCAACGACGATCCGTCCGACATTGCTGATGCTGGTGATCCTGCCGTTCTGGACTTCGTTTCTGATCCGCGTTTATGCATGGATCGGCATTTTGAAGCCGGAAGGCCTGCTCAATCAGTTTCTGATGTGGCTCAACGTCATCGATACGCCGCTCAATATTCTCAACACGGATACGGCTATCTTCATCGGGATCGTTTATTCCTATCTGCCGTTTATGGTGTTGCCGATCTATTCTTCGCTGGAAAAGATGGACTATTCGCTCATCGAAGCGGCACAGGACCCGGGCTGCACACCGTTTGCCGCCTTCTGGAAAATCACCTTCCCGTTGTCGCTGGCGGGTGTGCTTGCGGGCTGCTTCCTCGTGTTCATTCCGGCCGTGGGTGAGTTCGTCATTCCCGACCTTCTCGGCGGTTCGCAGACGCTGATGATCGGCAAGACGATCTGGAGTGAGTTCTTCTCCAATCGCGACTGGCCGGTTTCGTCGGCCGTGGCCGTGGTGCTCCTGATCCTGCTGATCGTTCCGATCGTGATCTTCCAGCAGGTGCAGGCGCGGGCACAGGAAAAGGGAAATAGGATGCAAAACAACTGGTCCCGCTTCAATATCGTATCGGTGGCTCTGGGCTTTGCCTTCCTCTATCTGCCCATCGTTCTGCTGGTTATCTACTCGTTTAACGAATCCCGATTGGTCACGGTCTGGGCGGGGTTCTCGACCAAATGGTATGTCGAGCTGTTTCGCAATCAGGCTCTGATGGATGCGGCATGGGTGACGATCCGCGTCGGTCTTCTGTCCGCAACGATTGCCACTGTTCTGGGTACGCTCGCAGCACTTGCGCTGACACGCTATACGCGCTTTCGCGGACGCATCCTGTTTTCGGGCATGGTTTACGCGCCGCTGGTCATGCCCGATGTCATCACCGGCCTGTCGCTGCTTCTGCTCTTCGTGGCGATGAATTTCGACCGTGGCTTCTGGACGGTGACGCTCGCACACATCACCTTTTCGATGTGTTTCGTGGCGGTCGTCGTGCAGTCGCGTCTGGTGAGCTTTGACCGTTCTCTGGAAGAAGCGGCGATGGATCTGGGCGCGCCGCCGGTCACGACCTTCATGAAGGTAACGCTGCCGGTTATCTTGCCCGCCGTGGTTTCGGGCTGGATGCTCGCATTCACCCTGTCGCTCGACGATCTTGTGATTGCAAGCTTTACCTCCGGTCCAGTGCAACGACGCTGCCGATGAAAATCTACAGCCGGTGCGTCTTGGTGTGACGCCGGAAATCAATGCTGTCTGTACAATCCTGATCGCGCTGGTGACTATCGGGGTCATCATCGCCTCGGTCGTCAACAAGCGTCGCGAAGTGCAGCGCCGCCGCGACGAGCAGGCGGCATTCCGTATGGGATAATGAAAAACGGGGCTTACTGCCCCGTTCCCATGGATGACGGTGAAATAAATGGCCGATCCCACGAGCCGCCGACGAAGAAATTGAGCGGCGGCTTGGCGGGCGGAGTTTCGGCTGGCGGCTGGCTATCCTGACCGTCTGTGCTGCCTTCCTGTGGCTGCTGCGGCTGGCTGTTCGGGAAAACGACTTCACCACTCAGCGCCAGACTGCGATCCACGAACGGCACAATGCCTGCCAGCGTCAGCGTGCCATCGGACGTGTCAAGACGCGCATTCTCCAGCGTCGCCACACCATCGGAAAGATTGGCTTTCACATCCAGACGATTGAAGGCAAGCGCGACGTTTTCCTTCCGCTCCAGAGCGAAGAAGCGCTGGCTCTGCGCCTTGGTCAGAAAATCCTGCACGGCAAAGCCCTGCATCTGACCATTGTTGAGCTGTATGGAAACATTGCCCTGCGCGTTGGTCAAAAGGCCGGACCAGCGATTGGCCGGGCCTTTCATGAACAGGGAAACATTGCCTTTGCCGCTTACGAAAGGCTTGTCGAAGCCAAGTGCCGTAAAGAACTGCGAACTGTCGATATCCGAGGCGTTGAAACGCAATTCGCCGCTCGCACTTTTCAGGTCACGCACGATCTGCACATTGGCTTGCATGATGCCATTGAAGGCTTTGGCGTCGCCGATGTCGAAGATGGCACGTCCGCCTCGTATCTGAACCGCAGCAGCTACCCCCGTCATGTTCACCGGGCCCGCCGTGGCACTCTGCGCGGAAAGGCGAAGGTCGACTTCTGCGCGATCAATGAAGCTCGTATCGACCACGTCGCGGTCGTGATTGTTGCGCTCGTTCGGCGAGCGCGCGCCGCTGTCGGGCAGTGGAATGAAGGCTGAAAACAGGCGACCAAGGTCAAGCTTGTCGAAAGCCAGTGTTCCGGTTACCGCGGGCTGTTCCTGTTCCGTGCCGATCTCGATCACGCCCTTGGCCGGGCTGTCGCTGGCGGTCATTTCCACATCGGCGAATTTCAGCCGTTTCGGCGTCGCGGTTATGGTGGATTCCAGCGAGAATGCACCGATTTCGGCGCTACCCGCAATTGGCGGAAGGCTGAGCCAGCGCACCGCGCCGCTGAGCGACGGGGTCTTGGCAGTCAGATCGCCTTCGAAAAACGGTCCTTGGAAATATTCGCCTTGCCCTGAAATGTGAGGCTTAGCGGATTGGCGGTCAGGCTTGCCGTCACATCCGATGTGCCGCCCGCCAGAAGCGGCAGCGCTTGTGCGGCAGTCAGGCTGAACTGGGAGGTCTCTTCGCGCCATTTGGCGCTGCCTTTCAGCGTTGCGGCACTCGATGTTCGGGGCCATTCCAGCGTTGCGTTGACATCGGTTATCTGCTCGTCACTGGTGATTTCCGGCTCGCTATCCGGACGATTGAAGGCAATCGTCCCATCACGAACCACGACACGGCCAAACGGTTGTGAGGCCTGCTGCGTTGCCTGTGCATTATCTCCGGAACCGTCTTTTTGCAGGGCGCGCTGCGCACGGATAGCGGTGCCGAGGCGTCCGTTGAATTGGCGATGGCGTCGAGGAGCTGTGAGAAATTCGAAATCGGTCCGTCGAGGTTTACATGCGGACGGACGATCTGCGTTTCGGAAAACGAGATATGTCCCATGATGGCATCGAGCGGAGAAAGCTCCACATCAATGCGATCAGCGCTCATGAGTGGTTTCTGACCCTGATCGGTAAGTTTGCTGAGCGTCACGCCGTTCAACGATGCGCGCAGAACAGGGAATACCTTCAGGCGAGGGGCTTGTCGCAGTTCAACGCTATAGCCGGTCCGGCGCTGATTTCCTGTGCAACGCGGATACGAATGGCATCGGTAGAGACGATAAAAGGCACCACGGCCAGCAAGGTTGCTGCAGCTGCGGCGCAGAGAATGACGAGCGCAATTATGAGGCGCGTAAATCGGGGCCAGCGCATCAACCATCCAATCAGTGAAGTTTCATAGAAACACGCCACGTTTTTCTTCGCGCCGCGCCTCTGGTATTCGTTTTTTTTGCATATCGTTATCGCAAAACTGCTGAGCACTTTTGCGCGACATATTTCAAGCTGTAAACCAGCAATGGGTCAAAGCAAAGACGCTAGTTTTATGATAAGTCGTCTACGGTTGCAGAGAACGGAATCAAATCAACAGCGCTGCTTCTTTCCTATGGTTAATCAATTGCTGCACGGAAATTAACCCTGATTTTACAGTCGCTACTAATGCGTAAATTCTGAACGAAGAACTTAAGGCGTCGTTAACCGGCTTCACGCGATAAGGAATGCAACACTGAGTGATGATCGAGCTGCCGTTTCCTGTGCTCCGTTGCGAATTGCTTTTGTGTCCTTTGTCTCTGAGATTCTGATAGCGCCGGTTCGTCCGGCGCTTTTTTGAGTTGAAGCAGGACATGAAAAAACCTCCCGCAAGGGGAGGTTCTTTAGTCTTTCCGTGCCGATCAGTCAGCCAGTACGCGTGTCGGCGGGAAGGCAATCTCGACCACCGTTCCGTGTCCCGGAGTGGGAATCGATGGCAAATTGCGCGCGATTGGCTTCTACCATGGCTTTTGTCAGAGGCAGGCCCAGCCCGGTGCCTTCGCTGCGCCAGTCCTTCGCGGTCTCGGCCTTGCGGCGTTCCAGCGCGTTGACCTGTCGGAATGGTTTCAGTGCCTGCTCGACCTCGGATTTGGTCATGCCGATGCCGGTATCGCGCACCCGCATCACGACATCGCCGTTCATTTCATAGCTGGTCGATACGATCACCTGACCGCCCGGAGCCGTGAAGCGCACAGCGTTGGACAGAAGGTTCAGGGCTACCTGCTTGATCGAACGCGTATCGGCAACGATGTCGGGCAGGTTGGATTGGAAGCTCGAACGGATGATGACGCGTTCGCGATTGGCCTGCGGTTGCATCAGTGCGATGGCTTCGGCAATGGCATCGTTGAGTGAGACCGCTTCAAACTGCATGTCGAGAGCGCCAGCTTCGATCTTTGAAATGTCGAGCAGATCATTGACCAATGCCAGCACGTGATTGCCGGAGCGATTGATGTCGCGCAGGTAATCCCGGTAGCGATCATTGCCGATGGAGCCGAACTTCTCGTCGGCCATCAGCTCGGAAAAACCGATGATTGCATTGAGCGGCGTACGGATTTCGTGGCTGATGCGTGCCAGAAACTCGGTCTTCTGGCTCGAAGCGCGTTCAGCTTCCTTGCGCGCATTGGTCAGTTCTTCCTCGGTGCGTTTCCACTGCGTGATGTCACGCAGAACGGCGCAGAACCCACGCGTATGCGGCAGTTTGCCGATGGTCATGAAAAGCGGAATGAAGCCGCCCTTGGCTTCGCGGCCGATCACTTCGCGCCCATCATTGAGGACACTCAGAACACCGTTGCCGGAAAGGCCGTGCAGATAGTCCATGGCGGCGCGCTGGCTTTCGATGGCAAACAGCATCGAAAAGAACTTGCCTTCCGTCTCGTCGCGTTCATAGCCGAAGAGGGCCGAGGCCGAATGGTTCATCGAGCGGATGCGGCCTTCAGGATCAATAAGGACAACGCCATCCGTTGCCGTGTCGAGAATGGTCTTCAGTTCCTCGACATGATCCGCAAGTGCCTGCTTTTCGTCGTCCTTGTCGATCGCAACCGGCGCTTCAGCCGGGGCGGCAACGGCTTCAACGGATACCGGTGCAGCTGCCACCGGCATCAGGCTCAGCATGAGTGCGCGGCCCTCGCGCCGAAATGGCGTTGAGATGCGCATCGACAGGCTCTTCGCTGCCATTGGCACGGCGCAACACCATGCCCTGTCGCGTTTCGCCATCGTCGCTTTCGCTGTTGAACAGCACATCGACGCCACCCGCATAGCGAATATCATCAAGCGATTCATAGCCAGTGAGATCGAGCAAGGCCTGATTGACATAATGAATCCTATCGCCCGAATGAATGATGACCGGCACAGGCAGATTGGCCAGCAGGGCCGTTTCATCTCCATAGGCCATTCCGGACGACGGAAGTGATGCTTCGTCGGCGGCAACTTCGTCGATGAGCGACGCTTTCACTTCGGTCTTTTCGACCGGCTGCGAGCTGTCAATGACGGTTTCGTCCGATATGGTGACCGTTTCGGTTTCGGCGCGGGAATTGGCAAGACCCTGCTTGCGCAGACGATCAGCAATTTCGCGGAATGCGTTGCGCTCGGTCTTGGTCAGCCCGCCTTCGGGACGCTCTTCGCGCTCCCGTTCCTTCAGCATCCGCGCCCGGTCCGCAGCCACTTTCTCTTCTGCGCAAGCGTTCAGTAAGCTGATCACCCTATCGGATTCCCGACGTCCCGGTGTCGGCGCGATATCCAGCGGCGGCTTGGGCAGCGTTGCGACAGGCCTGTCGTCATTGGCAACTTCTTCGCCTAGCGCCAGAACATCGTCGTCTTCGACAGGCGTTGCCGTTTCGACCGGTTCGCTGATGGGCTTGCGCGCTTGCGGAATACCGCCTGCAAGCACCAGCCCGATTTCTTCCGGGTCCTTTTCGGCCTCAGCTGGACGCACCAGTCCAAAGCCGCGGAAACCGGTAAATTCCCGATCGCGCGAATAAACGGGCAGGGGCGGCAAGCTCGACAGGCACGCGCAAATCCGTGCCCTCTACCGGCCACATCAACCGTTTTCCTGACCATGTGTCACGCTTGTCGAGCAGCGCCGTAATACTGCCATCGGGGTCGAAGCCGAAGACATTGGCCACATCGGCGAAGCGACGCCCGACGACATCAGCCGCATTCGGCCCAATCGTCGCGGCAAGGTCCGGCGATATTTCGCTGAAAGTGCCGTCCGGTCCCACCTTCCAGATGAAGCGGGCGGGCGGAGCATCCTGTTCGAATACAAAGCTGCGGGGCTTCTGCTGATCAGCAAAAGCATCTTCTGTATTTGGGCTCTCCACAGGCTCTGGAAGTATCTCTTCCAGAATTTCTTCGGCTTCACCCTGCAGAGCGGCGGGTGCTTCCAATGTCGCGACGGGAGCATCACCGATGATGCAAAGAAGATGCATGGGCGGCGTGTCGGTCAGTCGCGCAATCGCTCCCGGCACGGAATGCCTTCCGGCGCGGATGCGGCGCTTGACGATACGGTCAGTCGCGTCTGCAGCTTCGATGACAAGGTCTTCCAGCGTCGTGGAGGAAATGTCGAGCGCAGCAAAACGCGGGCTTGCGGCAATCACCCGGCTGTTCGCGTCGATCACCGCAATATGCGTGCTGTCGTCGCTGAGACCGGAAATGATGTCTTCAGCCTTGGTGTCCTTGCCATCGGCAGTCAGCAGCAGCCCGGACACGCCGTCGGGAAGCGTAATATGCGACACGCTGAACCGGGTAAGGTCGGAACGCAGTCCGCCGCCGAGGCGAACGGAAACGGTTCGGGTTTCACCCTCCGCATTGCTGTTCGAAGAGGCGATCTGCCGGCGTGTGGCGATGGGCAGATCAAGGCCGCCGCCGATCATGTCTTCCACGCGATCGAAGCCGAAAAGCTTCGCGCCGGGGCCGTTGACCCAAAGCACTGCCGACAGGTCGTGCGTCAGCACGAGCTGCGCATCGCCCTTTGCAAAGCCTTCGCGGATAGAATCCAGCGCGGCAATATCGATGAAGGGGTATGATCCTGACATACCTGTCCTTACCTGTTCTTTCGACCGCCCGCAGTGCTCGTTAACACCCTGTTAATAAGCCTCTTATGGGCGCGGGTCCACATTGCCATTTGGTATGGGCTGCATTTTCTGTTTCATTAGTTAATACGGGAAAGGCAATTTTACAGGCTCGGGCCAATATCCGGGTTGTGCACAGCCGGTCACCTATAATGGTTACCAGCCGGTGACTGTTAACAGCAGGATTTGATATTGAATCCCGCAATTGGGAATTTCTCAAAAAAGAGAGCTATAATCACTTGCAATATGGATCGATTCTCCGTATGTGACCCCTGTCGGCGACGCCAGAGCGTCACGCAGCCGACACAAAGGTACGCGGTCGTAGCTCAGTTGGTTAGAGCGCAGGATTGTGGCTCCTGAGGTCGTTGGTTCAACTCCAACCGACCGTACCATTGTCTCTCATATATCCGTTGCGAGTTTAAATCAGCGATAAAACACTGGTTCGTTGATCTGAGAAAAATTCATAAAAACAACAGTTTGACGCGAATAGCAGGAATGCGGTAGCGTGCTCGGTGCTTTAATTGGAACCAATAGCCTACCCTGCCATTAGGTCTGTAGCGGCAAATCTTATGCCGCCGAAACCAACAGGAGGATTTGATCCATGAAACAGGTCAACCCGACTGAGGCAAGGCAGGGGCGCGAAGGCAAGCCCGTTCTCATCGTGCTGCTGGTCAGTATCGCGGCGGCACTGGTCGTGTGGGTGCTGGTCGAAATCTACGGCACCGTTATTTCTCCCGATGAGAATACGCCCAATGGCGAGAACTCCCTGCCACCCGCCACGACGGAATCGGTCCCACCAGCGTCGGCGAAATGATCGTTTGCTTGCGAGTGATCGTCGTTGGTACATTCGTCTATAGCGGAACCAAACCCAATGGTGCCCGTTGTGAAGCATGGAACAATTCTGGGCTGAATTTACGCATGAGAATGTAATCAGTTTGCCGGTGGTTCTGGCGCGGATGCTGCTGGCAACACTGCTCGGTTCCATTATCGGTCTGGAGCGGGAATGGCGTCGGCGACCGGCCGGGTTGAAAACCCATATGCTCGTCTGTCTCGCCTCCGCTACCTTCACGATTGTTTCGCTGGAACTGGTCAATGTGCCGGTATTCAACGATCAGAATATCCGGATGGACCCTTCGCGGCTCGTTGAAGCAATCACCAGCGGGGTCGCCTTTCTGGCGGCGGGTTTCATCATCTTCGCACGCGGAAAAATAACCGGCATCACGACCGGCGCCGGCATGTGGCTTGCGGCCTCAGTGGGACTCGCCAGTGGTCTGGGCCTCTGGCACATCGCAATCATGGCGACATTGATTGCCGTCACGGTTCTGGTCGTGGTGGGCAGGATGGAAAACTCGGTTGGCCCGGACAACAGCAAAGTCGAGGACAAAACCTCTTGAGCTGTTACCGAGCCAACAGTTTGCCGGAGTGACGGATCAAGCTTCGGCGAGCGCTTCGGCGATGCTGTCCTTCAGGGCAAGGCGCTGTTTGCGCAGGTTTGTTTCTTCTTCGCTTACTGGCGCAATCTTTGTTTCAGCGCGGTGGATGCGGTCATTGACGGAATCGTATTCTTCCAGAATGCGGGCAAAATGCGCATCCTTTGCCTTCAATGCGTGAATGGCGTCGAGCTGGCCGGGAAACTCTTCTCCAAGTGTATGGGGGTGTTCGACATTCTTTAGCTCCTTCCTTGGTTGAAAAGAGCTTCGCAAGCCAGCGAGCCAAAGGCATTGATCGCGATCAAGTTGAGCGGAAAGGAATATGCGGAAACTGCATGGCTGGCATGCAAATGCCGATCTTCTAAGTTGTCAGTGCGATCCCCATATCATGGGCACGGACCAATGAAGTGTCCGTGATGGAGAGAAAAATGTTTACCCGCTTCAATAATCGTTTCGGTCGTGCATTCGCGCAATTCGGCAGCGCCGTTCGTGCTTCTGCTGCTGTGCGCGCTGGTCAGAAGCCTACTGCCCGGACCTTGAGACGCTTGGAATCGACGTTGACCAGTTCCGTCGTATTCAGGGTTGAGCAACCAAGTAAGCGTATGTGTATCTGAGTAAAAAGCCCCGGATTTCCGGGGCTTTTGTTTTTAGTCTTCGTCCGTCGCCATCTGGCTCAGCAGGGCACCCTTGCCGCGCTGGCGCATGATCATCGGCACAACGACTGCGGCAATCGCCAGTGCGATCAGCACAATCGATACCCGTGAATGCACCAGAGCCATCGGGTTGCCCTGACTGATCTGCAATGCCTGACGCAGGCTCTTTTCTGCCATTGGCCCGAGGATCAGGCCAACGACAACCGGCGCGATGGGATATGAGAAGCGCCGCAGCACGTAGCCCAGCACACCGAATGCCAGAAGCAGGCCGAGCTCGAATGAAACCGGCAGGCCGAACAGCATCGAGGTGGAGGCATTCGCACCGATTGTTCCAAGCGTTGCGAAAACCAGAATGCCTGCATAGAGCCAGTGGCGCGGGATGGTGAGCATCTTCACCCACAGGCCGATCAGCGGCAGGTTGAGAACCAGCAGCATCAGATTGGCCACGAGAAGGCTCGCCACCAGACCCCATACCAGCGTGGCATTGGTCACGAACAGGAGAGGGCCGGGCTGCAGGCCGAACTGCTGAAAACCGGCAAGCATGATTGCTGCCGTCGCCGTGGTTGGCAGGCCGAGCGTCAGAAGCGGCACGAGGGTGCCCGCAGCCGAAGCGTTATTGGCCGCCTCCGGTCCCGCAACGCCTTCGATAGCGCCTTTGCCGAATTCTTCCGGATGTTTCGAGAACTGCCGTTCCGCCGAATAGGAAAGGAAGCTGGACACGTCGGCGCCGCCTGCTGGCATGGCTCCGATTGGAAAGCCGATGGCGGTGCCGCGCAACCACGGCATCCATGAGCGTTTCCAGTCATTCTTGGTCATCCAGACGGAACCCTTGACGGCGATAACTTCATCCTCTGGTCGAAGCTTCTTCGACACGACCGCAAGGGTTTCACCGATGGCGAACAGCGCCACCGCCAACGTCGTGACATTGATCCCGTCGAGCAGGTTCGGCGTTCCCATGACGAGACGTGCCTGACCCGTCAGCTGATCGATGCCGATCAGGCCGAGCGCCAGTCCGATGAACAGGGACGTCAATCCGCGAAGCGTGGAATCGCCGAATGCGGCCGAGACCGTCATGAAAGCCAGAAGCATGAGCGCGAAATATTCGGAAGGCCCAAAGGACAAGGCGAATTTCACAACCCATGGTGCGACGAAGGCAAGCGCCAGAGTGGCGAGCAGGCCTGCGATGAACGAGCCGATGGCCGCCGTTGCAAGCGCCGGCCCGCCACGTCCGGCCCGGGCCATCTTGTTGCCCTCCAATGCGGTGACGATGGAGGCGCTTTCTCCCCGGTGTATTGAGCAGGATCGACGTGGTCGACCCGCCATACATGCCGCCATAATAAATGCCCGCGAACATGATGAGTGAGCCGGATGGATCCAGCTTGTAGGTAACGGGCAGAAGGAGCGCGACGGTAAGTGCAGGGCCGATACCCGGCAAAACACCGACGGCGGTGCCGAGTGTGACACCGATCAGCGCGTAAAGAAGGTTCGATGGTTCAAGCGCCACCAGAAGTCCGTTGGCGAGAAGTGCGACAGTATCCATGATGGCACTGAGCCTTTAAAGCATTTCCAGCAAAATGCGAAGCGGTTTTGCATGGGATAATGCGACAAAACAAGGACTTAGAGCATTTCCAATGTTTCAGTCAAAACTGGGAATGCTCTAAACGAATTGTTCGAGCCAGCCGGACGGCAGCGATAGCTGCAGGCCGCGTGCAAAGATGAACCAGATCACGAAGGCGAAGACGATGCCGACGGGAACGCTGATCCAGAATTTGCGATAGCCGAAGCCACGTGCGGTTGCTGCGAAAAGCAGGCCGGTAGACAAGGAAAGAAAAGCCGACAGTCTTCATCGTCAGCATCTGGATGGCCAGACCGCCAATGATCCATGCCATCGGGGCGATCTCCTGATGCTCTCGCTCTGGAAAATCACCGCGAAGCGCCTCGAATACGGTCCAGATGGCAAGGCCGAACAATCCGGCTGCGACGACATAGGGAACGGTTTTCGGACCGACCGGCGAGTAGCTCGTCACGTCGTTTCCATAGGTTGTCGACCGGGCAATGGCGATGGCGACAGCGGCAAGAACAAGGGCGATGACAAGAGCGGCGAAATCTGGCGCCGCCCCTTCCGGGCGGCGCTTTTCCTGCGGTTCTGTTCCTGTCATTTGACGAGGCCGATTTCCTTGAGGATGGCTTCAGTCGCAGCGACGTCCTTGGCAAGCTGCTCCTTGAATGCCGGGCCGGCGAGATAGGTATCCGCCCAGCCCTTGTCTTTCAGAGCCTTCTGCCGTGATTCCGACTTCACCATTTTCTCGATATCGGCATTGATGGCAGCTTCCTGTTCGGCAGCGATGCCGGGAGCAGCGGCCACCATGCGCCAGTTCTGGATAGAAACGTCCACGCCGCCTTCCTTGAAGGTCGGTGCGTCGATGCCTTCCACGCGCTCGTCGCTCGAAATGCCAATGATGCGCAGCGTACCGGCCTTGATCTGGGCGTCGAATTCGCCATAGCCGGAAATGCCGACGGTTACCTGATTGCCGAGAATGGCTGCCAGTGCTTCGCCGCCGCCGGAAAAGGCGATGTAATTGACCTTGGTCGGGTCGACACCTGCTGCCTTGGCAAAGAGGCCAGCGGTGATGTGATCGGTGCCGCCCGCAGAACCGCCGCCCCACGAGACGGAGCTCGGATCAGCCTTCAGCTTTGCTGCAAGGTCGCCAAGGTTCTGGATGTCGGAAGAAGCAGGCACGACGATGGCTTCATATTCACCGGTAAGGCGTGCAATCGGCGTGATGGCGTCGAGCGTAACCGGCGATTTGTTGGTCAGGATAGCGCCGACCATGACATAGCCACCGACGATGAGCTGGCTTGGGTCGCCCTTGTTCTGGTTCACGAACTGGGCAAGGCCGATGGTGCCACCAGCGCCCGGAACGTTGATAACCTGCACGCTGCCGGAAATCTTTTCGTCCTGAAGCGCGCTCTGCATCGTGCGCGCGCCGTCTGATCCCAGCCGCCGCACGGGCAGCAGGCGCCAGCACCTTGTAGTCTTCTGCGGAAGCAGAGCCTGCCATAGCCAACGCCGCTACCGACGTCAGGGCCAGAATAAATCTACGCATATGTCCTCCCAGATAGAATGTATGCCGCCTCCCGGCGGACCTCCCCAAAGTCCCGCTCCTCTAGCGGGAGAAAACTACATGGAGATTAGCGAAAACAAATTCAATAGGCCAGCGCATGCGACGATAGTTTGGCCGCAATTTAAATAACGGGCTTTCGAATCGCTTGAAAACCGTGCGTTGGAAATAGCCATCGAGACCTGCTTGACGGCGACATCGGGTCAACGTAATAGTGTAACGACGGTTCCCCGACCGAGAGCGAAGGGGATTAATAGGGAACACGGTGAGGACGACCCGAAAAGGGGCCAAGACCGTGGCTGCCCCCGCAACTGTAAGCGGATTGCCGTTCATCCTCGTGACGTTGAAAGCGTCATGCCACTGTGCCGGAGAAGCGCGGGAAGGCAGATGAACAGCAGATATTCGTGAGCCGGGAGACCTGCCGTCTAGTGTTGTCCATTGTCACGGGCGGGGATGCCCGGAGCAGGAGCAGATTATGACAGATTTCCGCGTCGCAGGACGCATCCTTCTATCGTCATCGCATGATTTCGACATGTCCCCGGATATGCCTGTCCGTCTTCCGTATAGGATTTTTCCCGTCAGCTGACAGGGCGTCTTTCTCTCATCATTTCGGGGACTTTCATGAATATTCTCGGCAAGATGCCGTTTCGCGCCGCCCTCTGTGCGGTTGCATTTCTCTCAGGCGGTTTGGCTGCACAGGCAGCGGAAACGCAATATCCGCTAACGCTGAAAAATTGCGGTCGCGACGTTACCTTCAAGCAGGCACCGAGCCGCGCGGTTGCGGTTGGCCAGAGCAGCGCAGAAATTCTTTACAGCCTCGGTCTCGGCGACAAGGTTGTCGGCACGGCAGTGTGGTTCGGGCCTGTTCTCAAAGGCTTTGAAGAGGTAAATGCCAAGGTCAAGCGGCTCGCCGATAATGATCCAAGCTTCGAAAGCGTTCTAGCGCAGAAGCCGGATATCGTGACGGCGGATTTCCAGTGGCATGTCGGGCCGACCGGCATTGTTGCGAAGCCTGAACAATTCGAGGAACTGGGCATTCCGGCCTATACATCGCCGTCGGATTGCGTTGGTAAGGACAATTCCGGCGGTGGTGACGGCGTCCGCACGGCAGCGTTCAAGATGGATATCGTCTATCAGGAAATCACCGAACTGGCGGAAATCTTCAATGTGCAGGATCGCGGCGAGAAACTCGTCGCCGACCTAAAGGCGCGCGAAGCGGCTGCGCGTGAAAAAATTGGGGCTGCGGACGGAAAGCTTTCGGCTGTCGTCTGGTTCTCCAGCACGCAGGTCGATGCCGATCCCTATGTCGCAGGCAAGTTCGGCGCGCCCGCCTATGTTCTTTCGGCGCTCGGCATCAAATGTCATCAACAGCGAGGAAGAATGGCCAACGGTTGGATGGGAAACGATTGCAAAATCAAACCCTTCGATGATCGTTGCTGCAAAACTGGATCGCCGCCGCTATCCGGCAGACGATATCGCCGTCAAGCACCAGTTTCTTGAGAACGATGCGGTGACGAAGCTGATGCCAGCAGTCAGGACAAACATGTCTTCGACATGGATGCGCAGTCGATGAGCACTTCGCTTCGCGTGATCGAAGGCATCGAAACACTTGCAGCCGATATTGCCGCCTCGGACCAGAACAAGTGACGGCGCGGGCAGCGACAACAGGCTTCAAACAGAAGGGAAGGGCCCGCTCCGGCGTGTTCTTCCCGGCCTTTTCGCTTGTCCTGCTTCTTCTTGCCCTTTGGCTCGGAGCGGCGATAGGCGAAACGGCGATACCACTCGATGTGGTTGCGAAAACCGTAGCCAATCGGGTGTGGAATGCCGGATATCCGCTCGAACCCATCGATGAAGGGATTGTCTGGAGCTATCGCCTCAGCCGTGCGGTTATCGCTGCATGTTGCGGCGCGTCTCTCGCAATATCCGGCGTTATTCTGCAGTCGCTGCTCGAAATTCGCTCGCCGATCCGTATATTCTGGGCATTTCCGCCGGCGCCTCGACTGGAGCCGTTGCCGTTGCCATTCTTGGCATCGGCGCTGGCGTGCTGACACTCTCGCTTGGGGCTTTCATCGGTGCCATCGTTGCTTTCTGTCTGGTGTCCCTGCTGGCGCTGCGGGCGGGGCGAGGCAGCAGCGCTATCATTCTGGCGGGTATTGCCGGTTCACAGCTTTTCAACGCGTTGACGTCATTCATCGTCACCAAAGCAGCAAATGCCGAACAGGCGCGCGGTATCATGTTCTGGCTCCTTGGCAACCTTTCCGGCGTGCGCTGGCCCGATGTCACTCTTGCTCTGCCTGCCTGTCTGATCGGTCTTGCCATCTGTCTGTGGCATGCGCGTGCGCTCGATGCCTTCACCTTCGGAACGGAATCCGCAGCTTCTCTCGGCATACCGGTGCGCCGCGTCTACGTGGTGCTGATCGGTGTCAGCGCCATGATGACGGCTGTGATGGTTTCCATCGTTGGCTCTGTCGGCTTTATCGGTCTCGTCATTCCCCATGCGGCGCGAATGGTAGTCGGGGTCAGGCACGGCAGGTTGTTGCCCGCGGCGGCCCTTATCGGAGCAATCTTCATGATCGTCGCCGATATCCTGTCACGCATCATCATTCCGGGGCAGGTTTTGCCGATCGGTGTCATCACGGCTTTGTTCGGTGCACCTGCATTCGCCCTGTTACTTGGACAAAGGAGGGGCGTCGTCATGATCCTCTCAGCATGCAATGTCGGCTGGTCGGCGGGCAATGTCGAAATCTTGCGCGATGTTTCGCTGGAAGTGGCGGAAGGTGAGTTTCTTGGCATCATAGGGCCGAATGGATCGGGAAAGACCAGCTTTCTGTCTTTGCTTTCCGGTGTTCGCAGATGCCGCGTCGGCGAAGTGAACCTCTGCGGTTCACCCATCGACAGTTTCAGCCGTCGCGAGATTGCGCGCCAACTGGCGCTGGTCGAGCAACAGGCGGGAACGACAGAACGTATCACGGCACGTCAGGCGGTCGAACTCGGGCGAACGCCCTATCTCGGTGCCCTGTCGCCATGGTCGGTGGAGGACGATGCCATCGTTGACCGGGCGCTGGTCAATGTCGATATGGCGCATCTGGCCAACCGCTATTGGCACACGCTTTCCGGCGGTGAGCGACAGCGTTTGCATATAGCCCGCGCTTTGGCTCAAGAACCGCAGATTTTGCTTCTGGACGAGCCGACCAATCATCTCGACATCGGACATCAGATCGGGCTGCTCGATCTTGTCAGCCGCCAGAAACTGACGGTGGTGGCCGCCTTGCATGACCTGAACCATGCCGCGATGTTCTGCGACCGCATCGCGGTGATGGATATGGGCAATCTCGTCGCGCTCGGCACACCACGCGAGGTGTTACGGGCAGAGCGTATCGCCGAGGTCTTCGGTGTCGATGTCGACGTCGAATATCAGGGCATCAGCGGCTGTCACATCCGCTATCGTGCTCCGTGTCAGCGCCCGTTGGAACTCAGACATTCTGCATGATCGGTCAGGCTGCAAGTCATTGTTTCGGTTGCTGCGGTGCTTCTAATAAACGGGAAATAAATAGGATTGTAAAATAGGTATTACTAATATTAATATTTATGTTTTCGGATAACATCATGAAAAGTTGTAGCTTTTTCAGAGTTTACTCACAGTAATGTGAGCGGTTTTGTTGGCAAACTGTTTCCATCGCGTTGGCGGTTGCGCTATACAACCTCAGCGCATCAAGGCATGCATTCACTTGTAAGAGCCTGAATCATAATGAACGTAACGATATCAGGCTCTTGCGATCCTTCGGGTGAGGAAGCGGATATTTGCGATGTAGATCCACGCTTCAGAGGAAGCGATGGTTTTCTCGAAGTCCTTGGTCAGTCTGCGACACCGTCCCAGCCATGCAAATGTGCGTTCGACAACCCATCGACGCGGGAGTAGTTGGAAACCTTCAGCGCGATCAGACCGCTTGACGATTTCCAGTGTAAACCTCCCGACCTTTTCCAGCCTGCCTTTGAGCTTTGGTCCTGCGTATCCGCCGTCAGCAAAGATATGCCGCAACCACGGCCAACGTTTGAGAATGGTTTTCAAGACATCCGGCGCGCCGTCTCTGTCCTGAATGCCCGCAGAATGGATCACGAGACCAACCATCAGGCCGAGAGTATCAACCACAATATGACGTTTGCGACCGTTGATCTTCTTCCCCGCATCAAAACCTCGTATTCCGCCGCTTTCCGTGGTTTTCACCGACTGGCTATCGATCACACCAGCCGTGGGGCTGGGCTGCTTGTCGGCCTGTTCACGCGCAATCATCACAAGTGTGTTGTTGATGGTCCGCAGCATGCCATCATCTCTCCAGCGGTAGAAATATTTCTGCACCGTGGAGAATGGTGGGAATTCAGTAGGCAAAAGCCGCCACGCACCGCCCGAAGAAGCTATATAAAGAAGCGCGTTCACCACTTCTCGCAGGTTTGTCTTTCGAGGGCGACCGAGATGTCGTGGCAAAGGCATCAGCGGTTCGAGCACAGACCATTCCGCATCCGTTAAATCGCTTGCATAACGCGAATTGCGACGCTCATACTGTCGGCGAGCGGTTTCAGTCCGGGCCATCGTGATCTCCATCGTATGTCAGAAATCCGATTGAATCATAACCTGCTGAAATCGCTCAACCCTTTTTGGAACAGGCTCTAAGGCTGTGGCCTTTCTTGTTATGTGCAGGCTGAAGGACAGAAGAGATCATTCTTTGATTTGTTCCGTCATTCACGGTTCTGATATGCGGGTCGCCCCGGTTTTGGGCCGGGAAGATCCGTTTTAAATAAAAGAAACCTTATTGGCAGGTTCGCATGAATGCGACTCGCGGCGAATGCAGTTTTTCAATGAATTATTATACTTATAAAGAGCGGCGGCTTTTCGTTTTGGAAAGCCGCCGTTGTTTTATCAAGGATATTGGGCGCCGGTGACTGTGAGATAGACCGCATAAAGCGACTTCGTTGCTGTGATGAACAGCCGATTGCGGCGTGGACCGCCGAAAGTCACATTGGCCACCGTTTGCGGCGTCCTGATCTTGCCGAGAAGCGCCCCTTCCGGCGAAAAGCAGTGCACGCCATCACCAGCACTGGTCCATAGATTGCCGTCCGTATCGAAACGAAAACCGTCCGGCAGGCCCATGTCGATGGTGCAGAATACGGCGCCGCTGGTAATCCGCTTGCCGTCGTCCACAACATCGAAGACACGGATGTGGCGCGGCGCGTTGTCATCGTGGCTATAGGCGCTGTCGGCGACGTAGAGTTTTGTTTCGTCCGGCGAAAAAGCCAGCCCGTTCGGCTGGTGGAAGTCAGTTACGACCGCATCGATCTCGCCGGTCTTGGGATCCGGCGATAGACATTGCGCGACGGCTGTTCCGGTTCGGCCTTGTAGCCTTCATAATCCGCCATAATGCCGTAGGTGGGATCGGTGAACCAGATTGTTCCATCCGAGCGCACGATAACGTCGTTAGGCGCATTGAGCTTCTTGCCCTGATAGCTGTCCGCCAGCACAGTGATGCTGCCATCTGGTTCCGTGCGGGTGACGCGGCGACCGCCATGCTCGCAGGTGACGAGGCGTCCTTCACGATCACGGGTGTTGCCGTTGGAGAAATTGGAGGGCTGGCGGAACACTGAAACGCCGCCATCTGGGACCCAGCGCAGGATGCGCTGGTTCGGAATGTCGCTCCACAATAGGCAGTTCTGGTCACCAAACCACACCGGGCCTTCCGCCCAGCGGCAACCGCTATAAAGTTCGTCCAGATCGGCGCTCGGCACGATCATCTGCTTGAAGCGTTCGTCGTGGATTTCGTAAATCGAAACAGTCTGAGACAAGGAAGATACTCCGAAGATAATTAGCGCTCGGCGCGTCGACCACTGGCGAGGATGATCACCGCAATGATGGTGAGGCCAGTCAGGACAAGACGGACACCGGCGCCGAAGCCGTAGGTGTTGAGCATCGAAACTATGAGGAACATGAAGAGGGCGGCACCCCAAATACCGGGGATGTTGGGAATCACCGCCTGCAACCGCCGTGCCGCCGATGATGACGACGGCAATCGACATCAAAAGATATTCCGCGCCCATGTTCAGCGCTGCACCGCCCGAGAAGCAGGCAAGCAGAAAGCCGCAGAGCGAAGCGAGCACTGCACAGAGCAGATAGGTGATGAAGCGGGTGCCATCGACCGGAACGCCCGCCATACGCGCAGCGAAAGGACTCTGGCCAATTGCCGAAATCCAGCGTCCATAGATGCTCTTCTTCAACAGTACCCAGCCAATGACTGACAGGATCAGCGCCACGAGGGCGACATTAGGAAGACCGAACGTGGAGGATGTCGTGAACTGCGCTAGGCTTTCTGGCGGTTTCACGCGCAGGCCGCGATTGCTCCAGATGGCAGTGGACTGGATCAGGAAGCTCATCGACAAGGTGGCGATGATGGGCGGAATGCGTAGAAGCTTGATCAGCGCATAATTGCAGATGCCAATAGCAACACCAACCAGAATAGCAACACTAAGCCCCGCCAGCACCATGCCGTCCTGCGTATCCATGAGCTTGAGCGCCAGTGTTGCGGCAAGCGTCATGTTGGCCGGGACAGACAGATCGATATTGCCCGGGCCGAGCGTGATGACGAACATCTGGCCGAGGCCGACAATCACCGAAAAGGACGCGAAAGTGAAAGCTGCGTGGGAAAGCCCGTGCGCGCCAGCGCCGCCGGTAAAGAGGATGGTGATGATCCAGACGACGGCAGTGGCGATGAACGACCATATCCACGGACGGTTGGTCAGGATGGTGAGACCGCTCATTGCTTTTTCTCCCTCTTTTCGAGGCGATTGAGGAAGAGGCGCAATGCCAGCACGACGATGAGAATGCCGCCTTGCGCACCGATCTGCCAGTCCGGCGAAATGCGCATGAAGGATAGGAAGGATCCGGCAAGCGTCAGCGTCAGCGCGCCGATGACGGCTCCGATAGGCGATACGCGTCCGCCGACGAATTCACCACCACCGAGAATAACGCCTGCGATAGACAGAAGCGTATAACGTAACGCGATATTGGCATCGGCCGATGTGGTGAGACCGACGAGTGCGATACCTGCAAGCACTGCGAAGAAGGCCGCCAGTGCATAGGTTCCGGCGCGGATCATGGTCACAGACCAGCCCGCACGTTCTATGGAACGGCTGTTACCGCCCGCGCCACGCATCAGCACGCCGAAGGTCGAGCGCATGACGATGAAATGCGTGACGACCGCGATCAGGATGCTGGCGACAATGGCCATCGGCATGAAAGGCGGCTTGGCGGTCATGATCCAGCGCGCCCAGTCCGGCGCCTGTCCGCCGGGCGAGGGTAGCAGCAGAACGGCAAACCCGCCCCAGACGAAGCTCATGCCAAGCGTGACGACGATGGAAGGCAGATTGCGCAGGTGGATCAGTGCGCCAAGCGCCGCATAAGATGCAATGGCGGCGGCAAGGATCAGCACTCCGATGACGGGCGCAGTGTTGAGATAGGTCGCAGCAACACAGACCACGAAACTCACGAAGGTGCCCATCGAGAGGTCGAGGTCGTTGACAGCCATGATGAGCATCTGTGCGATGGTTGCCAATGCGATAGGGACGGCCAGATTGAACAGCAGGTTCAGCCCCGTATAACTCATGGCGCGCGGCTGAATGTAGAAGACAGCGGCAAGCAGCAGAACCAGCGAGAAAACCGGCGTCAGCAGGCGGATGGAGGAAGAGGAAAGGCGCATTATTCGTGACCTCCCTCAAATGATGCTGCAAGCACGTTCTTTTCCGTAATGTCTTCGCCGATCAGTTCCGCAACGATAGCGCCGTCGCGGAAAACATAGACACGGTCGCAAAGTTCGATTTCGTCCATTTCGGTGGAGTACCAGACGAATATGCGTCCGTTTTCGGCCTCATGGCGCAGGATTTCATAGACTTCCTGCTTGGTGCCGACATCGACGCCACGCATGGGATCGTCCATCAAAATAGTGTTGGCGCTGGTTGCCAGTGCGCGGGCGAAAAGCACTTTCTGCTGGTTGCCACCCGACAGTGACAGGATGCGGTTACCCATATCCGGCGTGCGTATCTGGATGCGGTCTTTCCAGCCGCTGCCGAGGACATCTTCCCGCTTCTGCTCCACGAGTTTCAGCGACGACAGCCGGTCCAGCGAGCCGATGGTGAGATTGTGCAGGATGCTCCACAGCGGGAAGGTGCCGTTGAGGCTGCGGTCGCCCGCAACGAAGGCGATTTCGCAATTGCGTGCCGGAACCCAGTTCGGCCGCCGTGCATAGTAGAGATCGAGCAGCATCCCGGTCTGTCCGTGTCCGGCCAGCCCGGCGAGGCCGATGACTTCTCCCTTGAATGCCTGAAACGGCTTGATGTCTCTGGCGCGCTTGGCGAGAGACAGAACGGGCGTGCTGCTTGTATCGGTCTTTGCAACGCGGCGTGCGGCCTTTTCGCGCTCGACGCTGCCCATGGCTTCGACAAGACTGCGATTGGTGAAATCGCCCGCAGCGCGGTTGGCGACGACCTTGCCGTCCTTCATCACCACGATGCGGTCGGAGGTTGAGAGGATTTCACCCAACATATGCGAAATCAGGATAACGGCGCCGCCGGTGCCGACGAAACGGCGCACATAGGCCATGAGCTGCGCGGCGATGCCTGCATCAAGCGATGAGGTCGGCTCATCGAGAATAACCAGTTTTGGCGCAGTGCCGGGCGCAGTAAAGTTGACGGCGATTTCGACCATCTGCCGCTCGGCGATGGAAAGCTCGTCGATGGTGGCGCCGCTGTCGATCTTGTGACCGGGGAAAATCTCGTCGAGCTTTTTGGAAATCAGTTCGACGGCCTTGCCGCGCCAGCCAGCGCCGGTCAGATCGCGCTGCATGATGCGGACATTTTCGGCAATGGTCAGGTTCGGAAACAGCGACAATTCCTGAAAGACGCAGCGCACACCGTGCTTGCGCGCCATCGCTACGCCGTATCCTGCTTCCTCATGATAGGAAACGCTGCCTTCATGTGGCGACAGCCCGCCATTGATGACATTGACGATGGTGGATTTGCCCGCGCCATTGTGGCCGACCAGCCCGACGCATTCACCTTCGCGGATCACGAGCTCGGCGCCATCCAGTGCTTTCACCGCACCGAACTGCACGCGAATACTGCGCGCGGCGACGACCTCCCGTTTCTCTGCTGTTTCTGTCATACGCTCAACTAACTGCTGGAAATGCTGAAGAATAGACAATGGAAATGGGCGGGAACGAAACCCGCCCCAATCGCTCGATTATGTGAGGCCCGGCTTACTTGGCCGCGTCGATAACCTTCTGCGCGTCTTCCAGCGAATATTCGACATTGGCGACGCCACCCTTCTGGGTGTTGGCCAGATCCTTGTCGAGCGATTCCTCGGCTGACGCTGAGGAACGGAACCACGAGGTCCTTCTTCACGTCCTTGCCGTCGAGAATCTGCTGGGCAACCCAGAAAGCAAGCGTGGAAACGCCGGGCGCAATCGAAACCGACATGGTTTCATAGCCGTTGGCGTCCTTCTGTTGCTTCCACCACTGCAGCTCGTCTTCACGGTTGCCCATGATGATGATCGGCGTTTCGCGCTTGGCGGCGGCGAAGGCCTGCGCAGCGCCATAGCCGTCGCCGCCCTGCGTCACGACTGCGTCGATTTTCGGCAGGCTTGGGAGGATGCCGGCGACGGCACGCTGTGCGACGTCTGCCGCCCAGTCGCCATTGACGGAGCCGACGATCTTGAATTTCGGATGCTTCTTCACGCCTTCTTCGATGCCGGCATGGATATTGTCATCGACCGAAACACCGGCAAGGCCGCGGATTTCAAGCAGGTTGCCGCCATCGGGGAAGCGCTTTGCGAGATAGTCGATCTGGCCTTCGCCCATTGCCTTGAAATCGACCGCGATGCGCCATGCGCAAGGCTCCGTGACGGTGCCGTCAAAGGAAACGACCGTGATGCCCGCATCGCAGGCTTCCTTGATTGCACCGTTCAAAGCGGTTGGCGAAGCGGCATTGATGACGATGGCGTCATAGCCCTGCAGGATCATGTTCTGGATCTGTGCGGCCTGTTCTGTGGCCTGATTTTCAGCCGTCGTGAACGGATCAGCCGCAGCGACCACACCGGCCTTCACGGCTTCCTTGGTAATCTTGTCCCAGCTTTGCAGCATGGCTTGGCGCCACGAATTGCCAGCATAATTGTTGGAGAATGCAATCTTCTTCGACGATGTGTCGGCCATCGCGCTGCCAACGGCGAGAACGCCTGCCAGTGCTGCGGATGCGAAAAGGATTCTTGCGAGTTTCATTCTTTCCTCCCGGTTGCCAGTGTACGACCCGCAGCGCCCCGGCACTTCGGATCGTCTGAATTGATTATGATGCGAGCCTCCCGCACCGCCGCTCCTCAACGGCACCAGTCTGCACCTGACGCGATTTTACGCTCTTGTCTTGCGGGCAATTTTCTGGTGAAGCGAGGATGAAAGAAGAGAAGCCTTCTGTGAAGGCCGAATGAAGCAACTGTCTTGCGGGTTCCTGCAGCAAAATTGCGGGAACCCGCAAGACGCGCCGAGGATGTGACGGCGTATTATAGTGCTTCATGAGCAATTTGCGTTTGGAGGAGAAACGCTTGGCCGAACTCGTGCCCCCAGAGGTTGCTCGACCACTATCTGAATATTTCCAGATTGCTGGCGGGACAACTCGACTTCGATTCCATTATTCAGGCGGTGGCGGCGGAAATCACGCATATCGTGCCCTATGATCATCTGGACGTTTGCATCAAGATGGTCGATGGCAAGTTCCACATCGCCTATGAGAGCGGCATATCGACGGCCCGAGTCGTAATCCTCCCGCCCCCTGTTGTCGGGCAGTCCCATTCGAACGGTGCTCTCCGGCGAAGTCGATCATCTTCTGACCGACGATGCGCGCACCGACCAGCGTTTTCACTTTGAAGGTTCCTTTTCCAGTCCGATCATCGAGCATGATCTGAAAGGCCGCCTGCATGTGCCCTTGAAGGCGCAGGGCGATATTATCGGCGCGCTCAGCTGCTCCAGTCTCGCGCCCGCCTGCTACACTGTGCGGGACGTGGAAAACGCCCAGTCGATTGCCGATCTCCTTGCACCATACTTTTTGCGATCCGCGCGGCGGAACAGGCCAAGCGTTCCGCTATCGTGGAAACGGAAGCGCGCGCTCGCGAGGAAGGCTTGCGTTTCGGCGCGTTGAAGCTGACCGAAGCGCTGGAGACAGAGCGCCATCGCATCGGTATGGATTTGCATGACCAGACGCTGGCCGACCTGACACGCCTTGCGCGTCACGTGGAGCGGCTTACCCATGCAGCGGACCTCTCGGGCGAGCAGCTTGAACCGCTGTTTCGCGGGCTGCAGCATTGCATGCACGATCTCAGGCAAATCATTGAAGAAGCTAAGCCTTCAATTCTTCAGCTGTTCGGTTTTGTGCAAGCGACGGAAAATCATCTTGACCGTTCGGTGCGCGACAGTGGATCGTCCATCGAGTGGACGCTGGACGACCGCAGCGACGGCATGGCCGATCAGTTGGAGGAAACGGTTGCGACTTCGCTGTTCCGCATCGTGCAGGAAGCGATCAACAATACGATCCGCCATGCTCATGCCAGCCGGTTGCGGGTTACGTTTCGCGACAAGGGCGGTCGCCTGCACGTCGAAGTCGCAGACAATGGCATCGGCATGGATCGCCAGATGCAACGTTCCAGTGACGGGCATGGTGTCGGACATGGGATCGACAATATGCGCACGCGCGCGCGGTTGATTTCTGCAAGTTTTGCTATCAGGAAAAATGGGGAAGGCGGTGGCACCAGCGTGACGATCCATCTGCCTGTGGAAATGTGCCGGGAGGAGGGAGGGTAAAATGCATGTTCTGATCGTGGAAGATGATCCATTGCATCGCGCCTATCTCGGCGAGGCTGTGCGTGCGGCATTGCCTGAATGCAGTGATGTGCTGGAAGCCGACAACGGCTCGGCAGGTGAGAAGCTGGCCCGTCAGCACCGCGCAGCCCATATTGTCATGGACCTGCAGATGAGCGGGCGCAATGGCATTGAGGCCGCCCGCACCATCTGGAAGGAGAATCCTGAAACGCGCATCCTGTTCTGGTCGAACTATGCCGACGAAGCCTATGTGCGCGGTGTGTCGCGCATCGTACCGGAAGGGGCAGCTTATGGCTATGTGCTGAAATCGGCGTCCGATGACAAGCTGCGGCTGGCATTGCGCAGCATCTTTGTCGAAGCACAATGCGTCATCGACCGCGAGGTGCGCGGCCTGCAGCAAAAAGAGCCTCGGTCATGCCAGCGGTTTCAGCGAAAGTGAATATGAAATTCTGGTCGATATTGCGCTGGGGCTTACGGATCGCGTTATTGCGCGCCGCCGCAATCTTTCGCTGAGAAGCGTCCAGAACAGATTGCAGCAACTCTATGAAAAACTTGGCGTTTATCAGGAAAAAAAAGTGAGCCGGAGGAAGGGCGTTTCAACCTCCGGGCTCGTGCCGTGACGGTAGCGCTTTTACGCAAACTACTGAATTACAGTGCGCTGGAACGCGCAGAAATCGAGCTGAACGAATGGCTTAGCCGACAGCTGCCTTCAAACGGCTCTGTGCGAGATTGAGGCCGAGTTCCGACGCACGGGCGATGATCGGCGCGAATCGACGCCGCTTCTTTTCGTCATGGTTGGAAGCAATGTCTGCGATGCGATGCTTGAGGAAGGGGTTGAGAAACCGCTCCCGCACCGAAGCCACGTAAGCTTCGGCCTGTTCGCCAAGGCCGTCTGCAGCAAATACCGGCAGGACTTCCTCGTGCCAGACCGCTTCCAGTTCATTCCGGATCGTTTCGTCCTGCATGGCTTCCAGTACGATCTCGTCTTTCGGACGGCTGCCCTTGAGCCATTGTTCCGCGATGAATGTGTGGCCAAGGTTGAGCAAGTAGAGTTTCAAATGCTCATAGCGTGCAAGATCGTCGGTGACGACGATATCTTCGTGTTCGCAGGGAAGCGTAAGGCCATCGGCCTTCTCGATTGCCCAGAGCGCATAGGGCTCGGCGATGGCGCCGATTGGCTCGATGGGTTCGGAAACGATGCGGTCGACAAGGCTGTTGGCAAAATGCATCGGGTTTCGAGCCATTGCACGAAACCGTCCGGCAGTTTCCAGTTATGCGCAAGGTCGATGAGGATCGAGCGCAACCTGTCGCCATTGCGCGAGATCAGCTCACAGGGAAACAGCGACAATGGCGCATCGGGATTGTGCTGCCAGCGGTGATGTAGAAGCACCAGAAGTTTGGCTGGAAAACTCTTCGGCAAAGCATCCGGGTTCGCAAGAAGCGAGCTGTCATCGCTTCTGTCGAGTTCGTAGCCCTTGTCGCCGGTGTTGGAGAGGATCACATCGACGCTGGCACCGAGGTCGAGAATCGCCGCCCAGTCGTGATGTGCGGAATAGGCAGCGGTAACGCCCTTCGCCTGATGTTCTGTCTCGGATGGCTTGCCGTCGACAAGCCCACGGATCATCACAGGATAGCCGTTGCTTTCGTTCAAAGCCGCGATGCGCTGGCTGCTCTGGGGGTTTGAAGTCGTCTGCACGACGGCAATTGTCCCGATGGCTTTGCCCTTGGAAAGCGCCTCCGAAACAAAGAAATCGACATGAGCCAACAGAAAACGGCTGGTGCCGAACTGCAGGATCGCTTGCTTCTCGCGCATGATCTTCTCCCATAAATCAGTGGTTTTAACTAAGCGATGCAGGGTAAATTGGTCAAGCCAGTAGGATTCTTTATCGAACGATTGGTTCGGTCCCACATGTTGAAATGCGCGATTTGCCGCAATTAACCGGGTTTTTAAGCATATTGCGCTTCTGTCCGGTTGGAAATATGGTAAGGCCAATTCGAGGAGAGGCGGATTTGGGAGCGCTATGAGCGATTTTACGGCAACTGCGGAACCGCGCAGGCTTTATCAGCAGATCGCAGATCGGGTGAGAAGCCTTATCCAGACGGCCAGTTTCCTGCTGGCAGCAGGCTACCGGCTGAACGCGAGCTGGCGCAGCAACTTGGCGTGTCGCGGCCTTCGCTGCGCGAGGCGCTTATTGCACTCGAAATCGCCGGTAATGTCGAAATCCGCATGGGGTCCGGCATCTATGTCACGGCAGAGTCGGAAAAGCGTTCGCTTTTACATGGCGCTTCCATCGGCGAGAGTCCGCTTGAAATCATGCAGGCGCGCGAAATGGTCGAAGGCAGCGTGGTCGTCACGGCTTGTGCGCGCATGACGCTTGAAAGGCTTGCCGAACTGCGCGCAACGATTGACGCAATGAAGGTGAATGTCGATGCGGGGCGCAAGGCGATTGAGCTCGACAGGCAGTTTCATCTGCTCATTGCCGAGCAATCGGGCAATTCCATGCTGGTGCGCATCGTGCGCGACCTTTTGACGAGCGGCATAGTCCGCTGACGTCGCATATCAGGACGCGCTTCGAAGATAACGATACATGGGCTCTGGCTTTGGCCGAGCACGAAGCCATCTATGCGGCGCTGGAAGCGAGGGATCCGCTTCAGGCGCAGGCAGCCATGCGAACGCATCTGGACCGGTCCAAGCAGCGTTGGATGGATAATGAACCCAGCGAGTAATTAGCCGGGACGATTTGGGAGTGAGGTCAGACAAATGAATGAATCCGTTGATACAGCGGTTGCGCCGGTTATTCTGCTGCATCCGTCGGATGATGTTGCTGTTGCGCGCATTTCGGTTCGCGCCGGTGATCAGATCGGCCTTGACGGGATCAGGGCCAGCGAACTGATCGGTCGCGGGCATAAGGTTGCCATTCGCGATATTCCGGAAGGCAAGGAAGTCCTGAAATACGGTCAGGTGATCGGCGTTGCAACGAAGGATATCGCTCAGGGCGAGCATGTGCATTTGCAGAACCTCGCCATGCTGCCCTCCGAACACGAGCATCAGTTCTCCATCGATATTGAAGAACGCGGCATGCTGCCGGACGCAGAACGCCGCCATTTCATGGGCTATGACCGGGGCGCTGGCGGTGTCGGCACGCGCAATTTCATTGGGGTGATTTCGTCGGTCAATTGCTCGGCCACGGTGTCGCGTTACATCGCCGATTATTTCAACCGCATGGGCGGTCTCGATGGTTTCGACAATGTCGATGGCGTCGTGGCGCTGACACATGGCAGCGGCTGTGCGCTCAACACCAAGTCGGAAGGCTATCGGCTTTTGACACGCACTATTCAGGGCTATGCCAAGCACCCGAATTTTGGCGGCATCCTGCTGATCGGCCTTGGCTGCGAAACCAACCAGATCGCGCCGATCCTCGAACATTACCGCATGGAAGAAGGCTCGCGCCTTCGCACCATGACGATCCAGCAACATGGCGGTACGCGCAAGACCATCGATCATGCGATAGCAGAAATCAAGGAAATGCTGCCGCTGGTCAATTCGGCGGTGCGCACCAAGCAGCCGCTGTCGAAGTTGAAAGTGGCGCTGGAATGCGGCGGCTCGGATGGCTATTCCGGCATTTCGGCCAATCCGGCATTGGGCTATGCCTCGGACCTTATCGTGCGCAATGGCGGCACGACCGTTCTTTCGGAAACGCCGGAAATCTATGGTGCTGAACATCTTTTGACCCGTCGCGCGGTAACGCCTGCGGTCGCTGAAAAGCTGTTGCAGCGCATCGACTGGTGGCGTGATTATACGGCGCGCAATGGCGACGAACTCAACAACAACCCATCGCATGGCAACAAGCTCGGCGGGCTGACCACCATTCTGGAAAAGTCGCTCGGTGCAGTTGCCAAAGGGGGCTCCATGCCGCTCAAGGCCGTCTATGAGTTTGCCGAAACCGTCACGGAACAGGGTTTCACTTTCATGGATACGCCGGGTTACGATCCCGTCGCGGTGACTGGACAGGTGGCCGGTGGCTGCAACGTGATCTGCTTCACCACGGGCCGTGGTTCGGTTTCCGGTTTCAAACCTTCGCCTTGCATCAAGATCGCCACGAATTCCGAAATGTACGAGCACATGAAGGAAGACATGGACATCAATTGCGGCGGTATCGTCACCGGCGACGAGACCATCGAACAGTCCGGCATCCGCATCTTCGAACATATCATCGCGGTCGCATCCGGCGAGAAGACGTTGAGCGAAGTCTACGACTATGGCGACAACGAATTCGTGCCTTGGCAGGTCGGCGCCGTAACCTGATCCCTTTCTTTAATGACGACTGACAGGAATAATTCGATGGTCAAAGCTCTGCGTATCGAGAGCGAAAACGTCACACGTTTTGCAGAAATCGACGAAGCGCCGTTGCTGGCCGGTCAGATCCGTGTGCGGGTTCGGCACGTGGGTCTCTGCGGCAGCGATCTGAACACCTTCAAGGGACTTAATCCGCTGGTGCAGCTGCCGCGCATTCCCGGGCATGAAATCGGCGGCGAGATCATGGAAGCCGGAGAGGGTGTCAGCGCTGCCTATGTCAAAGGCAAGCGGGTCATCGTGCTACCCTATACGAATTGCGGTGAATGTTCGTCCTGTCGCAAAGGTCGGCTGAATGCGTGCCGTTATAACAAGACGCTCGGCGTGCAGCAAAATGGCGGACTGGCCGACCAGATCGTGCTGCCTGCGGAAAAATTGATCCTCAATGAGACGCTGGCGCCCCGCCATCTGGCGCTGGTCGAGCCGCTTTCGGTTGGCTTCCATGCCGTCGAGCGCGGACGTGTTCAGGCAGGTGATACGGTTGCTGTTCTCGGTTGCGGCATGATCGGTATGGGTGTTCTCATCGGCGCGCTGGCGCGCGGTGCCAAGGTCATCGCCATTGATCCAAGTGCCGAAAAGCGCGAACTCGCACTGCAATTCGGCGCAACGCACGCATTGCCGGGCGGTGAGGATGTCGTCGCTAAGGTTCAGGAACTGACCAACGACGACGGCGTGGATGTTGCTTTCGAAGCGGTCGGCCTGCCGATCACCTTCACGCAGGCTGTTGACCGGCGGGCTTTGCGGGCCGGGTGGTTTATGTCGGCTATTCCAAGGCACCGGTCACCTATCAGACGCAGTTCTTCAACCTGAAGGAGCTCGACATCATGGGATCACGCAATGCCACGCTCACCGATTTCGAGGCCGTCATTGCGCATCTGGAAAAGCTTGGGGCGGATGCCGACAAGCTGATCTCGAAGGTATTTCCGTTTCATGAAGCTGAAGCGGCACTCCCTTACTGGGATGGCGACCGTAACGTTTTGAAGATCATCATCGAACGCGACTGAAATCGAAGCAAATGCTCCACGTCGGGAAGGAAGACGTGGGGCTGCCACGCATCGATGGAAAATCGCTGCGTAAACTGAAGAAATTAGAGCGTCCTTTATGCGTCCAAATTGGACGCATGGCGCTCTAACGGAGGAAACCGGCCCTAAGGCCAATTGTTTAATGACCCCATATGGGAGGACAAAGATGAAGAAACTCGTTACCGGCATGATCGCCGCCAGCATGCTGCTGGTAGGAAGCATGGCTGCATACGCTGCCAATGTGTCGATCAAGGTTGCCTATGAAAACAACCCCGGCGAGCCTTTCGATGAGGTTATGCATTACTGGAAAGATGATCTTGCCAAGCGCAGCAATGGCGAAATCACGCTCGAACTCTATCCAAGCTCGCAGCTGGGCTCCAAGAAGGACGTGACCGAGCAGGCCATGATGGGGCTCAATGTCGTGACCATTTCCGACGTTGGCTTTCTGGCCGAATATGACCCGGACCTCGGCGTACTCTACGGTCCGTTCCTGACCGATGATCCGGCACAGCTTTTCAAAGTTTATGATGGTCCCCGGTTCAAGGAAAAGAGCGAAGAGCTGAAGAAGAAGGGCATTCACATCGTAATGCCGAACTATCTCTACGGCATTCGTCAGATCATTTCCAAGAAGCCGATCCGTACGCCTGAAGATTTGAAGGGCATGAAGATTCGCGTGCCGAACAACGTCATGCAGATCAAGACTTTCGAAGCCATGGGCGCAACGCCAACCCCGATGCCGCTGGGCGAAACCTTCCCGGCGCTGGCGCAGGGCGTGATTGATGGCGTTGAGAACCCGATCTCGGTTCTTTACGGCCAGAAGTTCCGGGAAGAAGCCAAATATCTGAGCAAGGTCGGCTATCTGACCAACGTTGCTCTGATTGTCGGCGGCGAAGCCTTCTTCTCCACGCTGCCGGAAGATCAGCTCAAGATGATCCATGAGTCCGCTTACGATGCGGGTCTCTATAGCCAGAAGCTGACGATCGAAAAAGACAATGAAATGATCGAGAAGATGAAGGAAGCTGGTGTCGAGGTCATTGATGTCGACCGCGCTCCTTTCAAGGCACTTGCTGAAAAGGTCTACACCCAGTTCCCGGAATGGTCGCCGGGCCTTTACGACAAGATCAAAGCCGAACTGAACTGATCCATCCCTATTCGGATATCACCATGTCGCGGCGTTGCTGCGGCATGGTTCGCTCATGGAATTCAATCCGATGAAACTGTTTGAAAAACTGATCGAATGGCTGGCTGCCGTGCCGCTGTTCATCCTGCTTGCGATGTTCAACATCGCCGTCGTCATGCGCTATTGGATGCATCAGCCATTACAATGGACCGAGGAAATGGCCGGTCTGTTGATGATCTGGATCGTGATGCTTGGCAGTGTCGCCGCAGAACGCAGCAACCAGCATCTTGCCATTCCGATGCTCGTGGATCTGCTGTCGGAAAAGGTGCGCGATGTCGTCAACGCCATCGTCTCCATCCTGTCGGGACTGTTCCTGCTTTACGTGTCCTATGCCGGTTACAAGCTTTCGGTCACGGCTCAGTTCAAAGTGACTGACGTGCTGCGAGTCTCCTATTACTGGATCGATATCGCTGTGCCGGTCGGCTTCGTCATTATCGCTCTTTATATGTTTGCAGGCGCATTCAAATCCTTGCGCGCCGCTTTTGCGGGAGGCAAGGCATGAACCTGACAACCATCGTTCTTATCATGCTGGCGCTGATCGCGCTCAATATGCGCCTCTATGTGGCCATTTTGATTGCGGTCTTCACCTATTTCACCTTTTTTCAACCAGATGCCGATAGCGATTGCCGTGCAGCGCTTCATCAGCCCGGCACAGAACACGTCGCTGCTTGCCATTCCGTTCTTCATCATGCTTGGTACGGTGATGTCGCATACCGGCATTGCAGAACGTCTGATCAAGGTCGCGGAAATTCTGGTCGGTCGTATGCGCGGCGGCATGGCACTCACCAACATCATGGTTTCCACCCTGATGGGTGGCGTCAGCGCTTCCAATCTGGCCGACAGCGCCATGCTCACCCGCATGATGGTGCCGGAAATGGTCAAGCGCGGCTATGACAAGGCGTTTTCCTGCGCGGTGACAGCTGCAGGCTCGCTGATTACGCCGATCATTCCTCCGGGTATCGCGCTCATCATCTATGGCCTGATTGCGGATGTTTCCATCGGCAAGATGTTCATGGCCGGTGTCATTCCGGGTATTCTCGGCGCCGTTATCCTGATGATTGCGGCCTATGTTACATCGGTGAAGCGCGGCTACAAGCCAAGCCGTGAAAAGCGGATGAGCGGAGCCGAAGTTGCCTCGACGCTTGCTTCGGCATGGCCTGCGGTGCTGCTGCTGTTCGCGATCATCGGCGGCATCCGCATGAACATCTTCACCCCGACGGAAGCCGGTGCAGTTGCTGTTACGCTGGTTCTGATTATCGGCTTCGTGATCTATCGCGAAATGCGCATCTCGCATGTGGTGGATTCGCTGATCGAAACAGCGAAATCGACCGCGTCCGTCATGCTGGTCATCATGGCATCATCAGCGCTCGCATGGGTGTTTTCGCTTGAACAGGCCGGCCAGTCGCTGATGCAGCTGATCTCGTCCTTCACCAGCAATCCTTATGCGTTCCTGCTGGCAGTCAACGTGATCCTGCTGATCCTCGGCGCGCTGATCGAGGGCACGGCCCTGATGATCGTTCTGGTGCCGCTTCTGATGCCGACGGTAAAGGCTCTGGGCATTGATCCTGTGCATTTCGGTATCATCGTGATTATCAACCTGTCGATTGGCACGCTGACACCGCCTGTCGGAACGGTCATGCTGATGGTCTGCAATATTGCGAAGGTGAGGGTGGGAGATTTCACCCGCCGGGCATTCAGCATGTATATGGCGCTGTTCATCCTGCTGGCGCTGGTAACTTACGTGCCGATTATCTCAACCTATCTGGCTCATTAGAGCATTTCCAGCAAAAGTGCGAAGCGGTTTTGCGTAGGATAATGCGTAAAAACAAAGAGATAAAGCATTTCCAATGTTTCAATTTAAACCGGAAATGCTCAAAAAAGCGCGGGAATTTCCCGCGCTTTTTCATTTGTTCACCACGGATTTTCGACACGCGGCCAGATGGCACGGCTGAGCTTGCGGTAATTGGTCGTGCGCGGATTGCTCGGATAGGAGCTGGGCGCCGCGACATAGATAATCTCGGCAGCAATCGGCACGAAGCCTGCGTGGAAATGATTGGTGGATTTGACCACCAGTATATCCTTCTTCATCGGATCGATGCCGATATTGGAGAAGATATCCGGCTCGAATGTCTGCGTCCGGTTGGTGTTGAGAATGATATCGATCTCGGTGCCTTCAAGTCGCACAACCGCCGAGGCCCCCAGCGTCACGCGGCTTGGTCCAAAACTCTGCCAGCCTTCGGCAAGGGTTTTCATGACCGTCACGCGGGCATCGATGGGGTCACCGCCAAGCGGGCCGGACTTGCCGCCGAAACGCAGGTCGATCACCGCGCCTTCGCCTGCCGCATGGCAGAATGTCACTGCGATGGGGTCCCAGATCGTAGCAATGCCGATATTGTCGATACCGCGTTCGATCAGGCGGCGAAGGACATAGGTTCCGTCGCCTGCAACCCCGCCGCCGGGATTGTCCCATACATCTGCGATCACCGCAGGTTTGTCAGGATTGGCTGCATGGGCAGCCAGCGCCCGGTCGATGCCCTGATCGGTGTCGAACATGGTCATCAACGTCTGCTCGCGCATCGCAATCAGTTCACGCCCGAGTTTTTCGGCAAGTGCTTCACCCTTGGCCGGATCGTTGTCTGTGACGACGAGAATACGGGTTCCCATTTCCGGCACATCGGCAGCCATGAAGCCATGAATGACGGAGATCGACAGAATCCCGTCTTTGCCGTGCATCGCCTTGATGCGGTCGACGAAGGAGCGCATCGGCTCCTTGCTTGTGGGAAACACACTGATCAAATGGCAGTCGAAAGTGGATATGACCGGCTTGATGTGACCTTTCAAGGCGTCCAGCGCAAGATCGACCACATGCTCGCCGCGCTCATAAAAAATCCGTGTGAGGAAATTCGAGGAACGACGCGAAAATATTGAGGTTTTCGACACGCTTCGGCGTCAGATGGCTATGCGGATCGAATTCGCTGGCAACCAGAATATCCGGCCCGACAATGGCGCGCACGCGTTCCAGAAGATCACCCTCGCAATCGTCGTAACCTTGAGCGATCATGGCGCCATGCAGGCCGAGAACGACCGCATCAACGGGCATTGCGGCTTTCAGCTGGTCAAGGATTTCATCGCGCAATTCCTCGAACGCCTGCCGCTGCAACAATCCGCCCGGTTCCGCCCGTGGCAGTGCCTTCGATGACGGTCAGCCCTTCCGCTGCCGCACGCTTGCGCAATGCGACAATGGGCGAAGAGCAAAGCGTCGGCGTTTCCGGATGCTTGCCCGGCGCGGCATAAAAAGCCATCTCGAACGAGGCCCCTGTCGGTTGGAACCGGCGAGAACGTGTTGGTTTCTGTCGCAAGCGATGCGGTGAAAATGCGCATGGAAATACTCTGTGCGGGGGAGGTGACGTGCTTATTTTTGTGGTGCGTAGGCGATGGCTTCGACTTCGATCTTGATGTCGATCATCAGGCGGGATTCAACCGTGGTGCGCGCGGGAGGCTCTTTTGGAAAATAGGTGCCGTAAACGGCATTCATCCGCCCGAAATCCCGAGCATCTTCCAGCCACATGGTGGTTTTGACCACGTCTTCCATTGTGGCGCCTGCAAGCGCAAGTGCGGCCTTGACGTTTTCGAGGACCTGTTTTGTCTGGGCTTCGATGCCGCCTTCAACAATCTGGCCGTTTGGTCCGACTGGCACCTGACCAGAAACATAGACTGTGTCGCCTGCGCGAACGGCGGGGAAAGTGGCACTTGCGATGCGCCGAAGACCTGTTTTCTGGACATGATTTTCTCCGGTTATTTGACTGCTCCAAGGGCCAGTCCCTTGATGAGATAGCGCTGGAGCCAGATGAAAAGGATGGCGACCGGCAGTGTGGCAAGAAAGGTTGCCGCCATGACGTAATGCCATTCGACCGTGTAGCGCCCCGCGACGAGCGAGAAGACCTGAATGGGCAGGGTGTAGCTTTCCTGCCTGCGCAACATGGTCAATGCGACGACGAATTCGTTCCATGCATTGATGAAGGTGAAAATTGCCGTGACGGCAATGGCGGGCAGGCAGAGCGGCAGGAACACTTTTATCAGTGTCTTGCCGCGCCCGGCGCCTTCCATCCACGAGGCTTCTTCCAGATCGCGCGGTATGGTGTCGAAATAGCTTTGCAGCATCCACACGGTGAAGGCGATGTTGAAGGCCATGTAGACCGCGCCGACCGCGGAGACACTTTCAATCAATCCATAGGCGGCGAGCAGCCGGAAAAGCCCCAGCACCAGAACGATGGGCGAGATCATCTGCGAAATCAGCAGGAATTGCCGGAATGCACAGTGGCCTGCAAAGCGGAAGCGCGACATGGCATAGGCGGCAGGAATGGAAACAATGATGGCGCCGACGGAAGCAATAACCGAAACGTAAAGCGAGTTCAGCAGCGCTTGCCCGAATTTGGTCTGAACCCACATTTCCGAAAAATTCTGCCATCGGAAGCTGCTTGGCCACCATGTTGGAGACAGGACCTCCTGTGGAGGCTTGACGGCGGTGGAAAACATCACCGCGAAGGGAAACAGTGTCAGCACGATAAGCGGCGACAGAACGGCCCGTGCAATGATTGTGCGTTTCAGCTTCGAGCCGGTCATGCGCGTTCTCCCCGCATTGCGAGGCGGATATAGATCGCCGTGAAGACGAGGAGTATTGCCAGCATGATAAGCGATACGGCAGAGGCTTCTCCCAGCTTCCCGAGACGGAAAGCCAGCTTGTAGAGATGCGTTACCAGAATATCGGTGGAGTTTGCCGGTCCACCCTGCGTCATGACCCAGATGATCGGGAATGAATTGAAGACATAGATCGTATTGAGCACGATGGCGATGTTGACGAAGGGCTTAAGCAGCGGAAACGTGATTTCGCGAAACTGCTGCCACAGGCTGGCGCCTTCGAGAGACGACGCTTCATAAAGATCCTCCGGAATGGATGACAGTCCGCCGAGGAAGATCGTGGTCGTGAACGGCACGGTGACCAGAATGCCGACCAGTATCTGCATTGGAAAGGCGGTGGCCGCGCTCGCCAGCCATTGAATATTGCTGTCGATGATGCCGAGATTGCGCAGTGCCGAATTGAGCATTCCGCTTTCGCCATTGAGCGCCCAGCGCCAGACAATGGCTGTCATGGTGAGCGAAACTGCCCACGGCAGCATGACGATGACCCGCGCTACCGAACGGCCATAGAAATCCATGTTGAGGATGATGGCGACCGGAATGGAGACGATAAGTGCCCCGCCAACCACGGCGACGGTCCAGAGTGCGGTGCGCCAGAGTGCATTCAGAAAATCGGGCGTTGCGAAAAGTGCAGTGAAATTTGCGCCGTCGTTGAAATCGCGTAGCTGCCCGAAGCGGTTTACGTCATGGCTGGCAATTTCAACGAGATGCACCACGGGCCAGAAGATCACTACCGCAGCCAGAAGCAGGCTCGGCAGGATCAGGAGATAGGGCAGGGTGCGGCTTTGCATTGGCAATCAAAATCCCTGAAAAAAAAAAAAGCCCGGCAGAGCGAGGGCACTGCCGGGCAGGCGGGGAGTGTTACTTCTTCAGGATTGCATCCGCCTTGGCGGCGGCGTCCTTCAGCACGGCATCAGGTTCGCCCTTGCCGAGATAGATGCTCTGCATGGCGTTGGACGTGATGTCGGCAATTTCTTCCCAGCCCGGAATGATCGGTGCAAAGCGGGCATCCGGCAGAAGCGCGGTGAAGGCGGCAAGATCGGCATTATTGACGTAATAATCCATCTTCGCTTCTTCCTTGTTGACCGGAAGGAAACCTTCGCCCTGCGTGAACTTGGCGCGCCATTCGGTCTGGAACAGGAAGTCGAGCACCTTCCGTGCTTCCTCCTTGTTCTTGGAATTTTGGAACATGATGACGGAATCGGTCACGCCATAGGTGCCACGCGCGCCTGTCGGTCCGGCTGGAATGGCTGCAACGCCATATTTGAGGTTTGGCGCTTCTTCCTTGATTTGGTTGGAAAGGAAAGGCGCGGTAATCATCATGCCGACCTTGCCCTGCTTGAAGAGGTTCTGAACGTCTTCACGGGCATAGGAGGTGACGCCGGGCTGGGTCAGGCCATCATCGATCAGCGACTTGTAAAGTTTCGCGGCTTCAAGCGCGCCGGGTGTGCTGAGGCCCGACGTACCGTCCTTGTTGAGAATTTCTGTCCCATAGGACCACATGCCGTAATAGTAATAAACGTCGGTCTCGATTTCCTTGCCCTGCAAGCCGAAACCGTGATTCTTCCCGCCGAGCGACTTGATCTTGGTGGCGGCGGCTTTCAATTCGTCCCGTGTTGCGGGCGGGTTTTCGACGCCTGCCTTGGCCAGCAGATCCTTGTTGTAATACATGGCGCGGGCTGAGGCTGCGATCGGCAGGCCGTAGGTCTTGCCTTCAAGAATGGATGGCGACAGGAAAGTTTCGATGAAACGGCCCTTGAACTCGTCGTTCATGTAACCGTCGAGCGGCTCGGCTATACCCTGTTGCACGAAATCGATCAACCAGCGTGTGCCGATGATCGAAAGGTCCGCATTGGTGCCTGCTGAAATGTCGGTGGTCAATTTCTGCAGAAGTACATCCCACGGAACGACTTCGAAATTGAGTGTAATACCGGGATTGGCGGCTTCAAATGCCTTTTTGACCTCTTCGAAATAAAGGCCGGTCTTGGAGCTGTACTCTGCCACGGTCATGCGCACTTCGCCAGCATTTGCGACCGACGACAGCGCCAGAATGCTCAATCCGGCCAGAAGGCCAGCCTTCCATTTATTGATAGACATCTTCCCGTTCCCTTGTTTTGCCCCGCATTGGTGCGATGACGATCTATTTTTGTTATTTTCTTACATTATCGGCTTAATATGCACTTTCAAGCAAAAAGTTTTGTTGCAAACTTACATTTTGACTTTTACGCTGGTGGGAATAAACAGGTGCAGAAAGCTGCCGCATAAAAGGGGAATAGCGTGGAGCAAGCAGGCGAATTTGCCGGAAAGTCGGTGCTGGTTACCGGAGCCGGTGGCGGTGTTGGAAGCGCGCTGGTCAAGCTGTTCTCTGAACGCGGTGCCCGCGTGATCGGTTGCGATACGACACTGGAGGCAATGACCGGCGATGATTTTCATGCGCGTCATGCCTTCGATCTGCTTGACCGCGACGGGCTGGAGCTGGCTGCAAAGCGGATAATAGCGGAATCGGGCTTGCCCGATATTGTCATCAACAATGCGGGCTGGACCCGTGCCGAGACTTTCGATGGGTTGGATCAGGGCAATATCGACGCTGAGATTGACCTCAACCTGACTGCGGTTGCCGGGTTTTCCAATGTCATGGCGCAGGCCATGGCAGCGCGCGGACACGGCGTTTTCGTCTTCATTTCCTCGGTCAACGGTCTCTTGCATTTCGGAAACCCGGCTTATGCAGCTGCCAAAGCCGGAATCAATGCCTTTGCGCGCGGTATTGCGGTTGAGTTCGGAAGGAAGGGCGTGCGTGCCAACGTCGTCTGTCCGGGGTCGATAAGAACACCCGCATGGGATCATCGTATCGCGCAGGATGCGAGCGTGTTGGACCGCTTGCAGCGCTTTTATCCGCTGGGGCGCATCGTTGATACCCGCGAGGTGGCAGAAACGGTGGCATTTCTGGCCTCTGACCGCGCATCGGGGATTACCGGCGCGGTCCTTCCGGTCGATGCCGGGCTGACTGCGGGCTGCCGCCCTTTCATCGAAGATATTCTCGGAGGAACTGACCGATGAAAGAGGTTTCTCTGCGCGGCATCACCAAGACTTTCGGACAATTAACGGTCCTCGACCATGTCGACCTCGATATTCAAAGTGGAGAGTTTCTCGTACTGGTTGGCCCTTCCGGCTGCGGAAAATCCACGCTTTTACGAATGGTGGCCGGGCTTGAACCCATTTCCGGCGGGGACCTTCTGATTGGTGGGGAACGGGCTAACGAGTTGCCACCGCAAAAGCGCAATATTGCGATGGTGTTTCAATCCTATGCGCTGTTTCCGCATATGACGGCGCGTGAAAACATCGGATTTGGTCCGCGCATTCGCGGCGAGAAGGCACAAGAAACGGCCGCGAAGGTGGACAGGGCGGCGTCCATCCTCAATCTCCATTCCTATCTTGATCGCTACCCACGCCAGCTTTCAGGCGGGCAGCGCCAGCGCGTCGCCATGGGGCGCGCCATTGTTCGCGAACCGTCGGTATTTCTGTTTGATGAGCCGCTTTCCAATCTGGATGCGCAATTGCGCGTGCAGATGCGCACGGAAATCAAGGCGCTACATCAGCGGCTGAAGTCGACGGTGATCTATGTCACCCATGACCAGATTGAGGCCATGACCATGGCCGACCGGATCGTGGTTATGAATCAGGGCAGGATTCAACAGATCGGTGCGCCGCTGGATCTTTACGATCGTCCTGCCAACAAGTTTGTCGCGAGCTTTATCGGTTCGCCGTCGATGAGTTTCATTCCGGGAACCGTTTCAGGCGGAGTATTCCGTACCGGAGAGGGTGAGGAAATCGCTGTTGGCGGGGATCATCCGAAGCCCGGCAGGTGGAGGCAGGCATCCGGCCAGAAAATTTCATGGTCGCGCCGGATGGCAAGGGGCTGAAACTCACCGTCGAGGTGATCGAGCCGACTGGTCCGGAAACGCATATTTATGGCCGGATCGCAGGACAGCCTATACGAGCTGTGTTTCGCGAGCGCATACATCTTGCGCCCGGCGAGCAAGTGCCTGTAACTGCGAAGAGCGAACACATACATCTTTTCGACAAGGATAGCGGTCTCCCGCTTTGAATTTCCGATGAGCAAGGTTGCCGACATCATCACACGGCTGCATGTCGTGGCGCAGGACGGATCGAAATCCGACCGGAGGCTGGCTGCGCTCGTGCTGGCCGATCCCGATTATGCTTCCAAGGCGGCAATCTCGGAAATTGCGGCCAGAGCAGGTGTCAGCGAACCCACGGTGACACGTTTTTGCCGAGCACTTGGCTGTGACGGGGTTCGCGACTTCAAGTTCTTTCTGGCGCAGGCCTTGGCCATCGGCGGGCAGTATCTGACGGCTGAAATCCCCGCGCGGGATGTGCGTGAAAGCCGCATAGCGACGGCTGTAACCGATGCGGCAGTTGCCGCCATCCAGCGCGCCAGCGACGGGCTCGACATGGGCGTGTTGATGAAAGTGGCCGAACGGCTTGCCGCTGGTGGCCCTGTGCTATGTCTTGGGTCTGGCGGCATCTCGTCCATGCTTGCAACAGAAATGCAGAACCGCTTGTTCCGACTGGGTATTCCTGTCAGTGCGCAAGTGGATGGACAATTGCAACGGATGTATGCCGCCGTCACCACGCATGAAACAACGGTAATCGCTTTCTCCGTCTCCGGCTTTGCGCGTTCGGTGGTGGAGGCCGTGCTGGTTGCGCGGCAATATGGAGCGCAGACGGTAGCGATCACGCCTGCCGGTTCCGATCTCGCCAAGGCGGGGATGTGCTTATTCCGTATCAGGCCAATGAAGACGGCAATATCTACAAGCCGACATCGTCACGCTTCGCGCTGCTGGCCATTCTCGACATGATCGCCACGGCGACAGCAGAAGCGCGTGGCCCCAAGGTGCTGGAAAGCCTGCGCCGCATCAAGCATAGCCTCAATACGCTCACCATAGACGATCCGCGCTTGCCGCTGGGAGACTGATCCATGACCAGACCGAAAACCGTTCACGAGGTGGATACACCTGCGATCCTCATCGATATTGATCGCGTGAAGGCGAATATCGCCAAGGCGCAGGCCCATGCGGATGCGGTGGGGGTTAAACTACGCCCGCATATCAAGACGCATAAGCTGCCGCTCTTCGCCAAAATGCAGGTGGAAGCGGGCGCGACCGGGATCACCTGCCAGAAGCTAGGCGAGGCAGAAGTCATGGCCGATGCTGGGCTGACGAACATTTTCCTGCCCTACAATATTCTCGGACAGGAAAAGCTTGATCGCCTTCATACGCTGCATCAACGCATCACCCTGTCTGTAACGGTCGATAATCGAACCTCTCTTGCAGGGCTGGCGGCGCGTTTCACCGATGAAAAGCATCCGTTGAAAGTGCTTGTCGAATGCGACACGGGCATGGAGCGCTGTGGCGTGCAGACGCCAGCCGAAGCCCCGGAGCTGGCACGCATTATAGACCAGAGCGCAGGACTGCATTTTGGTGGTCTGATGACCTATCCCGCAGCGGGCAAGCCGGACGAGGCTGAACAATGGCTTTATTCGGCACGTGAGTTGCTGGAGGCGAATAGCCTTCCCTGCGAGACGATTTCAAGCGGCGGCACGCCCGATATGTGGCGCAAACCCAGCGACAGCGTCGTCACCGAATATCGCCCCGGCACCTATATCTATTTCGACCGTTATCAGGTCGAAAAGGGCGCGGCGACGGTGGATGACTGCGCCTTGACGGTGCTTTCAACGGTCGTCAGCCATCCAACATCAGAACGAGCGATCATTGATGCCGGGTCCAAGGCACTATCCAGCGATACGCTGGGACTGAGCGACTTTGGTGAAGTGATGGGCCGTCCCGATGCCCGTGTGATCGGCCTGAGTGAGGAGCACGGCAAGCTGGTTGGTGATGTCGCGGGCCTGAAGGTTGGTGAGCGGCTCCGGATTATTCCCGACCACGTCTGCGTCGTTTCCAATCTCTTTGATGAAGTTCATCTTGTTTCGGGCGAGGATGTCGTCGATATCCTGCCGGTCGCCGCACGTGGAAAATTAAGATAATCAGGAGGATAGCATGAAGGGTGCGGCCAATCCGTTCGCTGGCGACAAGGATCTCGAGCAGATTTGGGAGATGCTTGTACGGCGCGATATCGAGGCCTTCGTATCGCAGGACTGGTCATTGGTGGCCGATGATTTCGATGAGGTGCGCTTCCTTGGCATTCATGCGCACAATGATCGCGATCCTGACAATTGGGACGCAGGTTTTCCGACGCTCGCAAGTTATCGCGATGAATGGCTGCGACAGGCAGCGGAGAGTGCAGCGGTGGAATATGCCGAATCTCTGGCGGACGGTATCTTTCGTGCGACCAACCTGAGTGTGATCGATATTACCGGCGACGTCGCTCTCGCACGGAAAAATTCGATGGAACAATCGCCAGAAAGGACGGAACAATCGATCGCCTCAACTGGCAGACGCTTTATTTTTGTCGTCGCGACGGGGAACGTTGGAAGATCACCGGCTTTGTCGGATATATGGCTTATCGCTGAAGAAACAGGCCTTTGAAACAGGATCTATTACGGCGCGGATTGCTCAATCCGCGCCGTCTTTATGTATAGACTAGATAATTCTCAGCGATAGTATAATCACACTATTTTTTTCTGTAATTATAGTCGTTTTATCCCGAATTATACTAATTCGGACGATGTCGCAGCTGATAGCATATTTGTCGCACGGTGTTCCGGTAATTGACTGGATCGGGACTACTATTGTCTTCAGGCCGGTCGATTGCCTCCTGCTTTAGGCAGTGTCGAACAGCCCTCGAAATGCGTCGTGCAACCCTTCAAAAAAAAATCATTCAAGGGGACGGTTGCTGGACGGATCATTCAGATGAATTCACGGCTGTGGGTGGACATGTCGGGAAATGACCTATATAGAATCAAGCAATCTATCGATAATCATTCCATGCGGACCGTTTGCGGAACGCAGATCGCGTGTGGGCACTTTGCGCTGGAATGAAGTTCTATCAATGTTAAAAAGGAGATTAAGTCCGCCAGCACAGCGGGGTTAAACTTAATGCATGGTATTTTATACAAGGAAGAAAGTATGAAGTCGCCGGCTGAGACGAAAATAAGCTTGAAGAGCGTTTTTAAAAGTCTTCGGCGATGACCCGGAGCGTGCAATGCAAGAATTGCGCGCAGGTAAATCAAAACCCAGATTCACAGCGAACTTGGCGCAACAATCGGCGTCGATGATGCGACCTTCGACATCTATGAAGGCGAAGTATTCGTTATTATGGGCCTCTCCGGCTCGGGCAAATCCACGCTTCTGCGTCTGCTCAATCGCTTGATCGAACCGACTGCCGGTTCCATCGAAGTGGACGGCCGCGATATCGTCAAAATGACGAAGCGCGAGCTGATCGATCTTCGTCGTCGCGACATGAGCATGGTGTTCCAGTCTTTTGCGCTCCTGCCCAATCGTTCGGTTCTGAACAATGCGTCGTTCGGTCTCGAAGTGGCCGGAATGGGTGAGGCGGAACGTCACCAGAAGGCACTGAAAGCACTCGCTGCGGTTGGTCTTGAACCATATGCCCACAGTATGCCGGATCAGCTTTCCGGCGGTATGAAGCAGCGTGTCGGACTGGCGCGCGCGCTGGCAAAGCGAGCCGACCATTCTTCTGATGGACGAGGCATTTTCTGCCCTTGATCCGCTGATCCGCACCGAAATGCAGGACGAACTCAAGCGGCTGCAGGCTGAACATAGCCGGACGATCATTTTCGTGAGCCATGATCTGGACGAAGCCATGCGTATTGGTGACCGTATCTGCATCATGCAGCACGGCAAGGTCGTCCGTGGGAACGCCGAACGAAATCGTGTCCGCACCGGCCAACGATTATGTTCGTTCCTTCTTCCGCAATGTCGATGTGTCCCGTGTATTCAAAGCTGCCGATGTGGCTCGCGACGACGAACTGATCGTGTTTGAACCCGAACAGCTGGCGACGGCGCTCGAGCGTTTCGACGCGAGCGGCAAGACATTCGGCGTGTTGATCGATGCCGACCGCACATATCGCGGCATGGTCAGTCGTGATGCGCTGGCAAAGGGTGCTGTCGCGCAGGATGGCGAGAGACTGGATAGCGTCTCTGCTATCGAAGCCGAAGCGCCGCTTGCCGGATTGCTGACACAGGTGGCGGAAAGCCCTTGGCCGGTCCCGGTCACTGACCGCCAGAACCGTTATGTCGGTGCTATCAGCAAATCGGCCTTGCTTGAAACGCTTGGTCGCGCGGGCTGAGACCTGCGCGCCAACGGCCTTTTGCCTGATGAAGGCAGAATTGGTCCAATCCAGAAGAAATACGGAAATGGACGGTAAAACATGGATTTGAATTTCAGTGTCGGCGGATGGGCGGATGTTGTGGTCAACTACATTCTCGACCACTTTACGCCTGCGCTCGATATGATCGCAGCCGCCATCGGTTTTGTGACTGACGGTATTCAAAACGCTCTTCTCGCAGTCCCGCCGATAGGTGGGGTTGCAATTTTACACTGCTCGCGCTGTGGCGTGTGGGGTGGAAGTTCGCGATATTCACGGCTCTCGCATTGGGTCTTATCATCCACATGGAATTGTGGACGGGCACTATGGAAAGCCTCTCTCTGGTGCTGGCATCGACGGTTATTGCTGTCGTGATCGGCATCCCGCTTGGCATCGCCATGGCGCGCAGCGATACAGTCGCCTCGATTGTGCGCCCGGTGCTCGACCTCATGCAGACGATGCCCGCTTTCGTCTATCTCATTCCGGCAGCAATGTTTTTTGGCCTCGGTGCCGTGCCCGGAACAATTGCGACGGTGATTTTCGCCATGCCGCCGGTTGTGCGTCTGACCAATCTTGGTATCCGGCAGGTACATGCCGAATTCGTTGAAGCCGGGCTGGCCTTCGGCTGCACATCACGGCAGCTTCTGTTCAAGGTGCAGCTTCCAAATGCCATGCCCTCGATCATGGCCGGCATCAACCAGACGATCATGCTGTCGCTTTCAATGGTGGTCATCGCGTCGATGATCGGTGCGGGCGGCCTCGGCAATACAGTGTTGACCGGTATCCAGCGCCTCAATGTGGGCCTCGGCTTTGAAGGTGGCCTTGCAGTGGTCATTCTGGCGGTCATTCTCGACCGCATTACCCAGAGCTTCGGCAGGGGCGGAGCCGGATTTTTCAAAAGGCTCGCATCTTTAAGAAAGGCGGCGGACACTCAGTCCGCCTCGTCCTTTCGCAAGCAGGAAGCATGAAGAAAGCCAAAATAACCAAGAATAACCCAATAATAACAATGGGAACTGATACCAATCGAAAAGGAGAAGCTATGTTAGGCAAACTAACCAAATTCGGTCTGGCGGCAGTTGTGGCGGGAACGATGACCATGGGCGCAGCTTTTGCGCAGGACGGCAAGTCGGTGAAGATCGGCTGGGCACCTTGGTCGGATGCTGAGTTCGTCACCAAACTTGCCAAGAAACTGATCGAAGACAATCTCGGCCAGAAGGTTGAGCTGGTTCAGACGGACGTGGCCCCACTTTATCAGGGCGTGAGCCGTGGCGATATCGATGCCATGATGATGGCATGGCTGCCGGAAACGCACGCCGATTACTATGCACGCGTGAAGGACAAGGTCGAAGACCTAGGCCCGCTCTATGAAGGTGCAAAGCTCGGTTGGATTGTTCCGGCTTACATCCCGGAAAGTGAGATCAGCTCCATTGAAGACCTGAAGAAGCCGGAAGTTCGCGAGAAGCTGAAGGGCGAAATTCAGGGCATCGATCCGGGAGCAGGCCTCACTCGTCTATCGCAGGAAGCGATCAAGAAATACGGGCTGGACTACAAGCTCAATATTTCGAGTGAAGCAGCCATGCTGACGACAGTTGACCGCGCCACACGTTCCGACGGCTGGTTCGTGGCAACTTCATGGAGCCCGCACTGGATGTTCGGCAAGTACAAGCTGCGTTACATTGCCGATCCTGAAGGCGCACTGGGCGGTGCCGAACATATCGACGCCATTGCACGTAAGGGCTTCAAGGAAGACAATCCGAAAGTTGCTTCATTGCTGACCAAGATGAGCATTCCGATCAGCGAGCTCGAAGCTGCGATGTTCGATGCGCAGGAAACATCCTATGAGAAGGCCGTCGATAAATATATCGCGGACCATCCGGACCGTATCAAGGAATGGCTGGCTGAGTAATCAGCTCCGTAAGAAAGCCCCGGGAAACCGGGGCTTTTTCATATCTTATCCTCTTCGAGCGATCAAAATGCCCGATATCACGATGATGCCGCCGAGAGCCTGCAATATGCCAATGGGTTCTGACAGGATGGTCCGGGCAAGAAAACGCTGCGACAACCGGTTGCAGAAGCAGGGTGAGTGACGAGAAAGATGCCGGAAGATAGGCGAGGGCATAAGCAATCATGCTCTGGCCTGCGGCATGAGTTACCCATGCGAGGCCTGCAAGAATAAGCCATCCATAGAGCGTGGCAGGCAGTATCTGACCCTCCATGAAATAGGAAACTGGCAGCGAAAAGACGGCTGCAATCGCGCTGCTCCACAGCATGATGCGCATGGTGGAAAAGCGGCTGCGCAAGCGGCCAACCGAAAGAATGTAACCGGCATAGAAAACTGCGGCGAGAAGCGCCATCGCATCGCCGGATGATTGGGACTGGAGAAGCTCGCCCGGTCCACCCTTTAGCACGACGACGCCAATGACCGCGACGGCAAGGCCGATCATGAAAGACGTGCTCACGCGCGATTTGAAAAGCAACCAAGCGCCCAATGTCACGAAAATCGGCGCCATATTGGCAAGCAGCGTGGCATTTGCAACGGATGTCATGTGCAGCGACAGGTGCCACGCGCCGAGGTCGAAAGCGATAAACAGGCCCGCAGGGCGAGGCGCAAACAGTCGGACAGCGTGAGCGGGGTAGTATCCTTTTGTCGCGCCGTTCGCGACCATCCATGAGCAGAAGCGGTAAAACTGCGAGTGCAAGACGCCAGAAGCCTGTTGCGAGCGGACCCACCTCGGAAAGTCGGACAAAGATCGGCGAGCTGCCAATAGCAATTCCGCCAACGATCAGAGCGGTCATCGCCAGACGTTGCGCATTGGTAGGAGCGGGGCTTGCGGCGGTGGTATGCGACATTCTAAAACTCAAGGTTGTGCCGAAATCGTTCTGTTGCCCGCGCAATGCACGCACGCAGCTAAAGAGCGACTGCCGGCTTTGGACTGAACTGGTCGTGGAGAAAGTCGAGCACATTTCTTTCACCATCCACGTTCTGAATATTGTCCTTCATGTCGCAAAAGAATGGGAACGAAGAAAATTTTGCCCGCGACATTGCTATGACGCGGGCTTGCTTATTCCTCTTTGGGAGAGGCGTCCAGCATTGGATTATCGCAGAAACCGGAAATTTCATCACGTTTCTGTTCAACAGATCGTAAATTCCATGAAAAAAAGCGCCCTCAAAGGGCGCTTTTTCAATTATCAACGAGAATAGGGCGAATAGCACTGTCTGCGCGGCCCATTATAGGGCTGGAATGTATTGTCCGAGGAGCGATAGGATTTGTAGCGGTTATAGCACCACTGAACATGCGCGTTGGACATCCTCGGTGCACGATAAACGGGGCGAGGCTGACTTACGGCACCGCCAATGATGGCACCTGCGCCGAAAGCTGCCAGCGGATACCACCACCCGTCATTATAGCGACGATAGCCATGACGATAATGCCGATAGCCTCGATGACCGTTCCAATATCCCGGCCGGTGAGGCCTATGGCCATTATAGTGACGTGGCGAGCGGCGATGATCGCGCACCTGTTCCACATTATGATTGATGACCGGACGTTCCAGATTCAAAGGCGCTGCCATTATCGGCGCGATGGACGTTGCTCCGAAGATCACGGCCAACGCACCGACACAGGTCTGTTTGAAAATATTCACGTGCAACCCTCCGTCTTAGGTGATTAAGGTAAACGCTTGAAATATCGAATTGTTCCCGCTTTTCTACAGGCGGAAAGCCGGGTTTTCGCTGTTTTGGGCAGGACTGAATGTTGCGCAAAATGAAAGGGAGCAGGCTCCTCCCCAAGAACCTGCTCCCCAATGCATCGCCCCCGCCATAGGTGGTGCGATGCTTACTTTTATGGCCCTTGCCGAGCCTGATTTCAGCGTGTCAGACCTTACCTTCGAGTGCAGCATTTAGCAACTTCAACGCGCGTTCTTTTGTCAATTCAATCGGGTTGCCGCCAGCGGTTGGATCGACGATAGCCATCTCGGCAATCAGGTCTTTCCGGGCGTCATCCATTGTGAGGCCTTTGATGAATTCGGGCAGCGTATTGGGGACGCTCAAATCGCTCCGCAGTTTCATGACTGCTGCCAGAAATCCGTCGAATCCGCCCTTGATGCCGAGATAATCGGCAAGCCGTTCTATACGCTTTTCGATCGCAGATCGGTTCTGAAGCAGGACACAGGGCATGAAAACCGCATTCGTCATGCCATGATGGGTATCATAAAGGGCACCGATGGGATGCGACAGCGAATGGATTGCGCCAAGCCCTTTCTGGAAGGCCGTTGCACCCATTGCGGCCGCTGCCATCATGTTCGCACGCGCTTCAATATTCTTGCCGTCGGCATAGGCGGTGGGAAGGTTTTCAAGAACCAGACGGATACCCTCCACTGCGATGCCATCGGCCATCGGATGAAATCCCGGAGCGCAATAGGCTTCAAGGCAGTGTGCCAGTGCGTCCATGCCAGTGCCCGCAGTGATGAAAGGTGGCATTCCGGTGGAAAGCTCAGGATCGGCAATGACTGTGACCGGCAGCATCTTGGGGTGGAAGATGACCTTCTTGGTATGGGTCGCTTCGTTGGTCAAGACACCTGCACGGCCAACTTCCGATCCGGTGCCGGCGGTCGTGGGGACGGCAATGATCGGGGCAATTGCTTTGCTGTCAGCGCGCGTCCACCAGTCACCAATGTCTTCGAAATCCCAGACCGGTCGTGTCTGCCCTGCCTGAAAGGCAATCAGCTTGCCGAGGTCGAGCGCTGAACCACCACCAAAAGCGATGACACCATCATGCTTGCCGCTTTTGAAGACCTCAACGCCCGCATAGAGATTGCTTTCGACCGGATTAGGTTTGACGTCGGAGAAAACCCCGTATTTCACACCGGCTTCATCCAGAATAGCGAGCGTGGAGGCCACCACTGGAAGTTTTGCCAGACCGGGGTCAGTCACAAAGAGCGGATTCTGAATGCCAGCGGCCTTGAGGACGGCAGGCAATTCCTTGATGCGGCCCGGGCCAAAAAGCACGGTGGTGGGGAAATTCCATTTGGCAGTCAAAGTGGTCATGTCGATTGCTTTCCAGAAATTCAATTCAGATCAGATTTTCTCACGCAGGTGGAAGGATTTCGGTCGCGTGAGATTGCCGTAGCCGATGGGTGACAGGGCAGCACCCTTGCCAGTGTCTTTGATCCCGGTCCAGACAAGTGCGGGGTCGAGATAATCGCAGCGGTTCATGAAAACCGTGCCCGTTTCGATGCGGTCACCGAGAGCGGCAGCGTGGTCCGTATCTGCTGTCCAGAGCGAAGCTGTGAGGCCGTAGATGCTGTCATTCATGAGCGCGAGAGCTTCCTCGTCATTGTGTACTTTCATGATGCCGACGATGGGGCCGAAGCTTTCTTCACGCATGACGCTCATCTGATGGTCGACATTGGTGAGCACTTCCGGCGCGACATAGGGGAGCCCCCGCGCGATCATTCTCGACGCTCATATTGACGTGGGCCTTCGCACCCTTGCGTAACGCTTCCGCCTTCTGCTCGCGGATGAGATCGGCAAAGCGCGCCTGCGCCATTGGTCCAAGCGTCGTTGAGTTATCCAGCGGATTGCCGACGACATATTGCTTCGTCAGGTCGATGAAACCATCGACGAAGCGGTCATAGACGGCTTCATGAACATAGATGCGCTCGATCCCGCAGCAGCACTGGCCGGAATTGAAAAAGCACCATCGACCAGATTGGCGACGGCATGGTCCAGATTGACATCAGGAAGCACATAGGCCGGGTCCTTGCCGCCAAGCTCCAGCCCGAGTGTCATGAAGGTGCCTGCAGCAGCCTTTTCGATGGCGCGCCCCCGCCAACCGAGCCGGTGAAATTCACGTGGTCAATTGTGCCGGATGCAAGCAACTTCTCCGTCGATGCGTGATCGAGAACGATATTCTGGAATACGCCCTTGGGCAGCCCGGCCTTCTCAAACGCTTTTGCAAAGCGTTCACCAGCCAGAAGCGTCTGCGTTGCATGTTTGAGGATCACGGTATTCCCGGCCATAAGTGCGGGAATGATTGTGTTGACGGCGGTGAGATAGGGATAGTTCCACGGTGCAATCACCAGAACCACGCCGAGCGGCACGTGCTTCACATACCGACGGAAACCATCCCTCTGTGTGGGCACATAAGGTTTCAGCGCCTCTTCGGCGATATCGATCATATATTGGCCGCGTTCCTGCACGCCGCCATTCTCCCCGCCGTAACGGGTCGGGCGCCCCATCTGCCATGCGATTTCAGGGATAATCTCTTCCTGCATCCCGGCAAGCGCATCCAGTGCGGCCCGGCAATAGCGCGCGCGCTCAGCAATACTCAACTGAGCCCAGCCTGTTTGCGCAGCGCGCGCAGCCGCCACCGTCGAGGCGATTGCAGCCTCATTTAAAAAGGACGCTCGGCATAAACCGAGCCGTCTATCGGAGAGATGATCTTGGCCGTGCCGCTCATCTGCAATTTCCTCTGAAGTCTGGCATTGCGTTATTCATTTCGGGATCGGTCACGCGGGTCAATAGCGCTCGAAACCGCGATGTAGTTCCCAGTCGGTCACGCGCCGGTCGTACTCGATCTGCTCCCAATGGGCGGTGTGGACATAGTGGTTGACCACAGCCTCCCCAAAAGCTTCCTTGAGAAACGACGAGTTCTTGAGCGCCTGTGCGGCCTCCCGGAGCGTATAAGGAATTTCCTTGAGTTTGACCGCACTATAGGCATCGCCGACAAAGGGCTCATCAAGTTCCAGTTGTTCATCTATGCCTTGCAAGCCCGATGCGATAAGCGCTGCAAAGGCCAGATATGGATTGAGATCAGCACCACCGATGCGGCATTCGATGCGGATGCCTTTCGTGCCTTCGCCGCAAAGGCGGAAACCTGCAGTGCGGTTATCCCGGCTCCACATCCAGATTTTCGTCGGCGCAAAAGTACCTGCCTGAAAGCGCTTGTAGGAATTGATGTATGGCGCCGGGGAAATAGGTGTAGTCGGTGGCGTATTTGAGCTGTCCGGCCACCCGGGAACGCATGAGCGGCGTCATAGTGTATGGGGCTTTCGGATCAAAGAAGAGCGGTTCCTTGCCATCGGCGCTCCAGATAGAATTATGCACGTGGCTGGAGCTTCCAGCCTTGCCGTAATCATACTTGGCCATGAAGGTGATGCATTTGCCGTGGGCCTCGGCGATTTCCTTCATCGCATTCTTCATGATGACATGGCGGTCTGCCATTTCGAGCGCTTCGGCATAGCGCACATTCAGTTCTTCCTGTCCCGGCCCCCATTCGCCCTTGGAGTTTTCGACCGGAATTCCCGCTGCCGCGAGCTGGTTGCGCATTGCGCGTAGAACCGGTTCCTCCTTGGTGGTCAGGTGGATGACATAATCCTGCACGTAAGGAGATGCCGTTTCCATATCCTGCCAGTGCTTTGCGCGGGCTGTCTTGTAGGTCTCGTCGAAAAGATAGAACTCAAGCTCGGAAGCGAAATAGGCGCGATAGCCGCGCTCGTGCAGGCGCGCGAGTTGCTTCTTGAGGATAGCACGCGGGGAATGCGCCAGATCCTGATGGTCGTGGTGATCGAGCACGTCGCAAAGCACGATGGCGGTCTTTTCCAGCCATGTGGCGACGCGCAAGGTCGAAAGATCCGGCTTGATGACAAAATCACCATAACCCTTGTCCCATCCTGCGGCCTCATAGCCGGGCACCGGCTCCATATCGATATCGTCGGCAAGAAGATAGTTGCATCCATGGGTCTCGTCGTAACCAGACTCCACGAAAAACTGTCCGTAGAAGCGTTTGCCGATCAAGCGTCCCTGCATGTCCACAAAACATGCGAGAACTGTATCGATTTCATCATTCGCAACGGCTTTTTTCAATGCATCGAAAGTCAACTGTTCGGCCATTTATGCTCGCTCCAGAACGGAAAAAAGTGATGGACGCGGCACACTGTGCCGCGTCCAAAATCCTTAGGCATAACGATAAGGTGCGCCTGCACCTCGCATGGTTTCCTGATATTTTTCAGGATTGCGACGACTTTGGCGTTTCTCTCGCTCTTGGTGGCGATCTCGTCCCAGAACTGTTCGGCGGCGTCCTCGATCTGCTTCCATTCCGATTCCGGAATAGTTGTCAGTTCCAGCTTCCCACCGGTGGTGCGATAGTGAGCTTCGCCCCACCAGTACCAATGCTGGCGATAATAATGCGATGAGTCCATTGCCAGCTTGAAGAGCGTCTTCAGGTGATCCGGCACAGCGTCCCATTTCTCGGTATTCGCGAAATAGGAACCGGCCCATGCGCCGTTGATATTGTTGGTCAGATAGTACTTGTTGATGTCGGCCCAGCCAACCGTATAGGCCTCGGTCGCGCCACACCATGCAACGCCGTCGAGTTCGCCAGTCTGGATAGCGACTTCAATATCTTCCCACGGCAGCGTGACAGGCACGACGCCGAATTTGGTCAGGAAGCGGCCACCGGTCGGGAATGTGAAGACCCGAAGTCCCTTCAGGTCAGCAACGCTGCGGATCGGCTTGGTGGTTACGAAATTGCACGGGTCCCGTGAACCGGCGCTGAGCCATGTGACGCCCGGAATTTCCTTATAGGCTTCCTCCCAGATTTCATTGAGTCCGTACCAGTTGAACAGGGCAGGCACATCGAGGCTGTAGCGCGATGCGAAGGGGAAATAAGCCCCAAACACCGCGACATCGACTGGTGACGCCATGGAGTCGTCATCACTTTGCGCAGCGTCGATTGTGCCGGACTGAACCGCGCGGAACAGCTCACCCTGCGGCACAAGCTGGTCGGCAGTATAAAGTTCGATCACCATCTCGCCATTGGCAGCCTTGTTGAAGGCGTCGATAGACGGCTTGATGACGTGCTCTGCAAGTGCCGGACCTGCATAAGTCTGCAGCCGCCATTTGATTGGGCTTTGCGCCCTCACATATGGCGTTGCAAGCGTGCTTGCACCCAGCGCGCCAACGGTTGTCAGCCCGGCTTTCTTGAGAAAATCGCGTTTGTTAAGCTTGCTATTCTCACTCATGCCCATTCTCCCACTCTTGTTTGAGTTCACCCTTTATGTGTTCCGGTCTAGCCGTTCTGGCTCTTGTCACCGGCTTATACGCATTCTCCCGTAATTATCGTCATCGTCCGGTGTACCAGTTGGGCAACCACATCGCGATCTGCGGAAAGATCATCAGAAGGATGATGGTCAGCACCATGAGGAAGAAGAACGGTACGATTGAACGATAGATGTCTATCAGCGTGACTTCCTTCGGGGCCAAGGCCCGCATCATGAAGAGATTGTACCCGAAAGGTGGCGTAATATATGCGATCTGGCAGGTGATCGTGTAGAGCACACCGAACCAGATGGCGTTGAAGCCGAGGCTCTTGACCAGCGGTATGTAAAGCGGTGCCACGATGACCAGCATTGCCGTGTCATCGAGGAACATGCCCAATATGATGAACGAAAACAGCATCAGTATCAGGATTGTCCACGGCGACAGATCGAAAGTGTTCAGCAACACGCTTTCAATGGCTTTCACCGCTCCGAGGCCATCATAGACCGATGAAAAGCAGAGTGCAGCCAGAATGATCCAGAGAAACATGCAGGTGACGGTGAGGCTGTTCCGTGTCGTGGTTTCCCCAGACAATCTTGTTGAGGCGTCCGGTGAAAAGCGCGGCAAGCGTTGCAAGCAATGCGCCGACGGCTGAGCTTTCAACAAGGCTGGTAACGCCGGTGAGGAACAGGCCCATCATCGCGCCGAAGACCACGAGCGGAAGGATGCCAGCGCGTAGCGCGACAAAACGGTCGTGCCATGTGATCCTGTCCAGTTCTTCCTGCGGTAAAGTCGGTCCGAGCTCGGGCTGGATGCGGCAGCGTATGTAAATATAGATCGCAAAAGAGCGCAGCCATCAGAAGACCGGGACCAATCCCTGCGAGCCAGAGCTGCAATACCGGCTGCCGGGCAATCATCGCATAAAGTACCAGTACGACGCTTGGCGGAATGAGGATGCCAAGTGAACTGCCAGCCTGAATGACGCCCGTTACCATAACCTTGTTATAGCCACGCTTGAGAAGCTCTGGCAGTGCGACGGTAGCGCCGATTGCCATGCCAGCAACGCTCAGGCCGTTCATGCAGGAAATAATGACCATCAGGCCGATCGTTCCCAAGGCCAGACCGCCGCGAATGCCGCCGAACCACACGTGGAACATGCGATAGAGATTGCTGGCGATGCCCGATTCCGAGAGCATGTATCCCATGAAGACAAAGAACGGCACCGTAATGAGCGGATACCAGTTCAATACCGCAAAGGTTGCATTATACGGCATCTCGAACGAGCCTTTGCCCCAAAGCAGGAGTGCTGCGAGCGAGCCGACAAAACCGATCACGCCAAATACGCGCTGCCCGGTCATGAGCAGCACCATCATGGTTGCAAACATGAAGAGCGTTATGAATTCCGAACTCATATGTGATGCCCTTCCTCAATGGCAGGACCCGCAATGGTGCTGATCGGCTGTCCACGCAGGAAGGCCCAGTCCTTGAAGAAATTGGAGACGCATTGCAGCAGCAGCAGGAGAATACCGACAGTCATGATGAGCTTGATCGGCCAGAGAAGCGGCGCCCGGGCGGTATAGTTCTTCTGGCTGTAAACGATGGCGTAGTTGGTCGATGAAATGCCACCGGCGACCATCACACCGAGATAGAAGATGATGAACAGGATAGTGATCATGTCGGTGATCATTTTCCTGCGCGGTGAAAGGCGGTCAAAGAACAGGTCCATGCGTACATGCGCGCCCTGTTGCATGGCATAGGCGCCGCCGAGCAGATAATAGGCGGAGAGCAGAAACTGGGACATTTCCAAGACCCAGTTGACCGGTACGCCGAGAACAACACGCGAAAAAGTCGAATATAGAAGGCAGGCGCCGAGCACGAAGAAGAGATACATCGCGAAGCGCCCGACATAGTAATTCACTACATCAACATATTTGACGAACAGTCTGATCGGCTTCGGCATTTCCCGCTCCTTCAGGCTTTCTGTTCTGTGTTGCGAGGGTCAATTGCTTTCGCAATGTCTCTCAATATCGTTGCGAGTTTTTCGGCCCGGGCAATCTGTGCCGGACCATCGGCAATCTCATTGTTGCGAAGTTCGATCATCACGCAGGGCGCATTGCGCGGACGCGCGTGCCGCTCCAGCGTGTAATAGACGCGATCGGCTGGTGAATAGGGTTCGTTGACGCCGACATTGAGCGCTGTATCTTTCCTCAGTGCGGCGATCAACGGCTTGCCGATCCGGTCATCTTCGTCGTGGATGATGCCGATCTGCCGGGGGCGAGGGACGTCGCGATAGATGGGCGTGAAGGAGTGGATCGTCACGATCCACGATGCCTGTCCTCGTCGCGCACGCTCTGCAATCACGTGTTCGACAGCAGTGTGGAATGGCCGATGTGAAAGATCGATACGTGCCAGACGTTCCATGGAATTGAGCGCGTGATTTCCGGGAACCACGGTTGTCTCGCTGATTTCCGGAATGAGGTCGTGAGCGTCGAGTGGACGATTGCAATCGATTAGCAATCGCGAAAGCTGGCTTTCGACGAGCGGCGCGTGAAGGGACGAGGCGAGATGCCTTGCAACTTCCAACGCGCCCGGATCCCACGCAATATGTGCCTGCAAGGCATCTTCCCCAGACCGAGCCCCTCGAAAGTCTCGGGAATGAAATTGGATGCATGCTCGCAGACAAGAAGATAGGGACTTTCCCATCCTTGTTGAAGACAAAAACAGGCTCGCACGAAGCCGTGCGATGTTCTCGCTCGTCCGTCATTCTGTTCGTTCCCCGCGCTGTAACTTATGTTACGTTTTTCCAATTATGCGCTATTGCGGATTATTTGATACGTCCTATGATTATTTGTCAAACACAATTTCGCCCAAATTCAAAAAAGGGCGTTCAGGAACGGGAAGTGCTGTGCCGGTGCATGCAAGCGTTGCGGAACTGATCAATGAACGGATCGATACGATGCCAGCGGGCGAGCGCAGTGCCGCCCAGACGCTGATCGCCAATTACCCGATGCTGGGACTAAAAACTGTCGCGGAGTTTTCCGGCTTGGCCGGTGTCAGCTCCCCAACGATATTGCGCTTTGTGAACAGGCTCGGGTTTCAGAGCTATCCTGATTTTCAAGCGCGCTTGCAGGATGAACTCGCGGCTCAACTGCAATCACCGCACCACCGCAACGAACAGCCGGGAACCGGGCGAGACACAGCCTATCCGGCGGTGGAACATACGCTTGAGAATATTCGTGAAAGTTTCCGGCATTTGGGTGCAAAGCAGTTGCGGCAGGCCGTGTCGGCTTTGAGTGACGCCAAGGGCAATGTCTATCTGATTGGCGGGCGCTTCACTGACCCCATTGCGCAATATATGGCGGCGCATATGACGGTCATTCGCCCGCATGTCTTTCACTTGGGCGGACAGGAGAGCGTGTGGCGTGACCGTCTTCTCGATATGGGAAAGCGTGATGTTCTGGTGGTTTTCGATATTCGTCGTTATCAGGACAGTCTTTTGAAACTGGCTGAGACGGCAAGGTCACGAGGCGTGGAAGTCATCCTCGTGACCGACCAGTGGCTTTCACCGATTGCACGCGTGGCGCGCCATGTTCTGGCGGGACGCACGGCCGTACCGTCAGCCCGATTCTTCGGCAGCGCTCTTTGTGCTGGCAGAAACGGTCATTCGCGAAATGACCAGAATGCTTGAAAAAGACAGTGCCGCCCGCATCGCGGAACTTGAAGGATTACGCTGAAAGGGTTGTCGGTACGCGTTTTATTCCAACCCACAGGCCCGCAGAAACAGCGCCGAAACCTCTTTCTCGATCCTTTCGAGATCGAGCGGTTCGTCCTTGTCGAGTTCCATCATGCTGCGAACCTGCGTTTCAAAGTCGGCATAATGCTGGGTGACGGCCCAGATATGCATCTGAAATAGTAGGGGATCGACAGGCTTGATCCGACCATCATCCACCCACGACTGGATGAGTTTCACTGCATTATGGGTCGCTGCGACGTGCTTTTTCCAGTGGCGGCTCAGATAAGGTGCACCATTGGCAATTTCGGTGGTGAAAAGGCGCGAGGCTTTGGGTTTTTTCTGGCTATATTCAAGCTTGGCGCGGATATATTGGCGGATCACCTTGGCAGGGTCATCTTCGGTACTAGCCCCGAGGAATATGTCTTCCCATTCTTCGAGGATGTAGACGATGATATCCTCGTAAAGCTCTTCCTTGCTCGAAATATAGTAGTGCAGTTGCGGCTTGGTGAGACCGGCGCGGTGCGCAATGCCTTGCGTGGATGCCCCCGCAAGGCCTTTTCGGCAAATTCATCGATCGCGGCAGCCCGTATTGCACCGAGAATGCGCCGCCTGCGTCCGAGAACCTTGTCCCGTCCGGTCAGTTCGGTGTCGTCATTCTCGTCGCCGTTGTTCATCCATACCTGCCGCGATTGAGGAGGGGTTATTGCCCCAGCTTTTTCTTGATGTCGAGCCCCACGCCCTTGTTTACGAAGGCATCGGTCGCGACCTTTTTCATGTCGAGTTCGTCGCCGCTGACAATCCCTGCCTTGCGGGCGAGTTCGTAGAACGCCTTGACGCGATCCATCGAGATTGCGCCAATTCCTTTTCGAGCGTATCGCCACTGTCGATAAGCTGAAGGTTCTTGATACGCTCCAGTTCCGCATCGAGCGTTTCCTTGCTCATGTCCGGATTATCTTTCAGAATCCGTTCATAGGCTTTGCTGCGGTCGCCGTAGAGGAAATTGGTCCAGCCCTCGATGGAAGCGCTGACGAAGCGCTGTACCAGATCAGGGTTCTTTTCGATCAGATCCTGACGAGTTTCGATTGTATTGCCGTAAGTGCTGTAGCCGTAGTCGGCGAGGAGATAGGTCGTAACCTTAGCGCCTTCCTTTTCTGCATAGATCGGTTCGGCGGTCGCATAGGCCTGCTGGACAACTTTCTTGTCGTTGAGGAACTGGGCGAGGCTATAGCCATAAGGGCGCAGCTGTTCGTCCTTGAAGCCAAAGTCCTTGACGAGCCAAGGCCAGAACGAGAACTGGCCGTCTTTCGAAATCAGGATCGTTTCGGCATTGGCCGGTCCTTGAAGTCCTTGTACGCACCTTCATGCGCCATCAATGCCTGCGGATCCTTCTGGTAGAACGCGGCAACAACCGTCGTCGGCACGCCGTTGGCGACATTGTTGAACGACAGTAGCAAGTTTCCGGTCAGCAGGAAGTCGAGACGGCCTGCAGCAAGCATCGGGCGATTGTTGACCTGCGGTCCGCCCATTTCGATTTGCACATCGAGGCCGTATTTTTCATAGGTGCCATCTGCGACAGCCTGATAGAAACCGCCGTGACCGGCTTGCGCGAGCCAGTTGGTGCCGAGCGTCACCTTGTCGAGCGCATAGGCCATCTGTGCAGAAAGGCCAATGGAAAGTGCGGCCAACGCCGCAACCAGTGTCTTTTCATTTGGTTCCCCTTGTTTTAATCAGTCAAAGCCATGTCAGCGGTCCAGCCGCGCGTTTTGCCCGGATTGAGCAGACCATATGGGTCTGCCAGTTTCTTGAATTCGATCTGGACACTGTCGATTTCTTTCATGCCGCCATCCTCGATGGTGTAGGCATGCGGATCGTAGATATCGCAACCGTCAACCTGCTCCAGTTCCTTGATCAGGCGGTACATCTCGTCACGGCCTTCAAAGCGAACAAGCGGAAGCGCGAAAATCTGCACTTCTCCTTCAAGGCGCGCCATTTCATGATGCATATACTGCGTTTCGCCGTAGCGCTCGATCTGGAGTGTCACTACATCCACGTTAAACGGACGCGGATAGGCGACCTGCAGATAGGTCCAGCCTTCCTCGGCTTTCAGCGCCTGCAAGGTTGTGTGGTTCCAGCCGCACTCATAAGCAGGCTGCAAACCATTCTTGTGCAATTCATCCAGCGTCATGGCAAAGGAAATCTTGCCGCCAAATTCAGTGGCGAGCGCTTCGAAACGAGCCATTTCTTCCGGGGCAATCATGGCAAAAACCGCATCCTTTTCAGATGGGAACAGATCGCCGAACTTGGTGTAAAAGCGCGCAAAACGGCGATCTACAGTGGTCAGAAGATAGCAGTCGAGATTGTCCTCTAGTGCCTTGAGGCAGAAGTTGAGCGTTGCCTCGTAACTATCGAACAAGGCAGCAGTATGTATCCAGTCCGTTGCCTTGGTAAGACCGATTTCCAGCTCCAGAATGATGCCGTTGGTGCCATAGGCATGTTGGACTTTATGAATGTCGCGTCCGGTCAATTCGATAATCTTCGGCTCCGGTTCGACAGTCAGAACCTTGACCGAATAGACATTGCCATCGTCGCGCAACATGCCGTGACGCAATGAGCCGATGCCGCCTGAACCACCTGAGAAAAAGCCGCCAATCGTGGCGATGCGGCGGGTCGACGGATACATCAACAGTTCCTGACCGGTTTCGCGCACGGCATCGTCGAGGCGCGAAATGCGAGCGCCGCCTTCGACACGAACCTTGCCGGGTTCAATTGCGATGATGCGGTCGATCTTGGTCATGTCCAAAATCACGCCGCCTTCAAGCGGAACGCATTGACCGTAATTGCCGGTACCTCCACCGCGAACGGTGATGGGAATACGCAGCTTCGCGGCGGCTGCCGCCACGCGACGCACTTCATCCTGATCTTTCGGAATAACGACAAGATCGCCGACATAATGGCCGATATCTTCGGTCAGGATCGGGCTGTACCAGAAATAATCGCGCGAGCGCAGTTCGACCTGCTTTGGGTCGTCATAAATGCGGATTCCATCGATTTCGGCGCGAAATGCGGCCCAGTCGTAGATGCGCTGTGGAGCGGCAGAATTCATGTGGCTCTCCCGTTTATTTGAGGCACGGCAACGCCATTACGCCAGACGACGCGGCGGGCCTGCGGGCGGCTGATGAGATCGTTCAGGTCTACTGCGTCGTGCCAGACAAAACTGGCCACGCCACCTGCCTGCGGTTGCTGCACGCATTCGCTGCCAATAAGGCGGGCGGGCAGGGTGGTGATGCTGTCGAGCCAGTCATTAGGCTCGACATGACAGACCGGCGCGGCAAGACGAAGTATGGCGAGCGGGTCGTAATCGCCATAGGGATAGAATGCATCGCGGACATTGTCGGAACCGAGCATGACATCCATGCCTGCTGCGCGCGCTTCCTTCAACGGTGCAGCACCGCGCAGGCGCGGAGACTTTCCGCCGATCCGGTCTTGCAGATAGAGGTTTGTCGTGGGTAGCGAAACGAGTGCCGTGCCTGCTTCTGCGGCAGCGTCCGGGATGCGCTGCAGTTCGTCCGGCTTGCGCAGTGACAACGAGCAGGCATGACCGCACAGCACCCGACCAGCCATGCCGTGGCGTTTGGCTGCCGATACTATCAGCGAAAACCCGTCTGCTTCGACGTCCAGACCTTCATCGACATGGAAGTCGAGGTTGAGATCATGCTGCATGGCGAGGCGAAACATCTCTTCGATTTTGGCTTCGAGATCGATATTGCGATAGAAAAATGCGCCGAACACGCCACCGTCTTTTGCGACGCGGGCCGCGATTTGCGATCCTGCATCAAGCACCAGATCACCGTGGACAAGTGCCGCCAACTGAAGGTCGATCCGGCCTTTCCATTCCTCGCGTAGCTCATTGAGAACCGGCCACGGAACGGGCACTTCCGACGTCGTCCAATCGACATGGCTGCGCATTGCGCCGACGCCTTGTTTGAATGCAGCTTCAAGACCTTTGCTAGCGCGGGCGCGGATATCTTCCGCACTCCAGTTCTTCCGGTCCGTGCCCATCAGGTCTATGGCGTCGAACAGGCAATCCACTCTGGCGCTGCCGTTTTCTGCAATGCGCTGGATTGTGAACGTCTTGTCGAGATGGACGTGGACATCCGCAAAAGCGGGGTGACAAGTCCGCCGCCAACTGCCTGCGACGGAACAAGCGATGCGATGCGATCACCTTCGATCTTGATGTCGTAGTGTCCAGAAACTCCGGCTATGGCGACGCCAGTCAGCATTTTAGCGCTCACGACGGATCTCGCTTTCGTGCCAGCGTCCGAGGACGAGGCGCGACAACCAGCTTGTGATGAGGAAAATCACGATGCCGAGCAGCGACACGAGGAAAAGTGCCGCAAACATGCGCGGAATTTCGTTGCGGAAGCTCGATTCCAGAATACGCGAGGCAAGACCGGTGCTCTGGCCTGCCGTACCGGCGACGAATTCAGCCACCACAGCGCCGATCAGCGACAGGCCGCCAGCGATTTTTAGCGCGGCCATGAAATAGGGCAGAGCGCTTGGTGCCAGCAGATAGCGCAGGCGCTGCCATGGCGAGGCACGGTAGAGCTTGAACAGATCGCGCAGATTGTGGTCGGCGCTGCGCAATCCTATCACCGTGTTGGAGAGGATCGGAAAGAACGCCACGATCCGGGCGCAGATCAACAGGGCAGAAAATGTATCGCGTACATAGATGAGGATGAGCGGCGCGATAGCAATGACCGGTGTGACCTGCAGGATTACGGCGAAGGGAAAGAACGCCATTTCTATCGGGCGGGATAGGGCAAAAGATCATGCCGAGCAGAACGCCGCCAATAATGGCACAGGCAAGTGAAATCAGGGTCAGCTTGACGGTGAACCACATGGACGCCGTCAGGGATGGACCGTCCTTGATCAGGGTCTCGGCGATCAGCGAAGGAGCGGGGATCAGATAATGCGGTACCTGATAATAACGGACGAGACCTTCCCATATGCCGAGCGCGATGATGATTGCCAATGTCGGCATCACGATGCGCAAAGTGCGCTCGCGTCGGGCGAGGCGATCCTGTTCGGAATTGAGAACGGGCAGTTCGTTTTGCATCTGGTTCATCTTCCTGCCCTCAATGGTCTATATCTTGAGAAGAAAGCGTCGCGGTCAGCGCGTCGGAAACCTTGGCGCAATATTTCGCGTAAGAATCCGTGGTGCGATAGTTTTCAGCGCGAGGATAGGAGCCGATGATCGGTATATCGGCAACCACGCGGCCCGGCCTTGCCGCCATGACGATGACGCGGTTGGACAGATAGACCGACTCGTAAACGCTATGGGTGACAAAAATCACCGTCAGGCCGTGTTCCTGCCAAAGACGCAGCACGTCATTGTTGAGCTTGAAGCGCGTCATCTCATCGAGCGCCGCAAAAGGTTCGTCCATCAGCAGAAGCCGCGGACGTGTAACCAGAGCGCGCGCGATGGAAACACGCATTTTCATGCCGCCGGAAAGCTCCCGAGGAAAAGCCTTGGCAAAGCGCGACAAGCCAACCTGTGTCAGCACTTCTTCAACACGTGGGGTGGCTTCCTTGCGGGAGATACCGGCAAGGCGCAGCGGCAGATAGACATTATCGAAGACGCTGGCCCATGGCATCAGCGTCGGCTCCTGAAAAACGAAGCCGATATCCTGCGCGCCGACGGGCCCCTTGCCGGGCGCATGACCGTTGACACGAATTTCACCGGCGGAAATTGATTCCAGACCGGCGATCATACGCAGCGCCGTGCTCTTGCCACAGCCCGAGGGGCCGAGGAAGCTGACGAACTGGCCTTGCTCGATCTTGAGCGACATGTCGCTCACGGCCATCACACCAGTGCCATATTGCTTGTAGACGCCGTCTATCTCGATCAGAGAGGACGAAGCTTGCGAGTTGGGGCCACGCTCATTGTCCTTACCGGGCTGGTTGATTGTCGAGCGGGAAAGCGGCGCTCGTTCGATTTCTGCGAGAACCTCGACCAGCCGCTCGGCGGCAAAATCGATGGTTGCTCGACCTTTTTCAGCAGTCGCGAGCGTTGCGTCGCCAGCGGCGCCATAGGGATTGATATCCTGAATCTGCCGGGCAGGCTTCGCGCCGCCGCTCAGCGCAAGATGTTTGAAATCACGTGCAAAAGTTTCCGTAAGAGTGCGGAAATCACGGGCTTTCGACATGTCGACCGGTCTGGATGCATTTCCAGCATCACCGAGGTTTCCATGTCACCGGCATGAATGCCGTGCTTGGCGTCGTGGTCGCTGTAGACGCCTTCCGGCATTCCGAGACCGAACCAGTTAATGCTCACCACCATCATATTGTGGCGGATGCGAAGCTCTCGCGCCACGATATCCATGACACTGATCTGGCCGCCATGGCTGTTGAGAAGCGCCATTTTGCGGACGCCGCTTGCTGCCACGCAGCCACCGATTTCGCACCACATGCGAATGATCGTCTCTGCCGAGAATGTCAGCGTGCCGGGATAAAGACTGTGCTCGTTGCTCTTGCCGATGGCCTGCGTCGGCAGGAAAAGCGCGTGGCTTGTTTCGGGCAGGCGGGCGATTGCTTCCTTCACCATGCCGTCGACAATAGCAGCATCGACTGCCAGCGGCAGGTGAGGTCCGTGCTGTTCGATTGCACCGACGGGCAGAACCGCCACGAGCTTCTCGCGATCGAGGCGGGAGAATGCCTCGCTCGTATAATCGGACCAATATCGTTTCAAGATTGCAACTCCTACACGCTCGGGCCAAGGGCGTTAAACATATCCTACTAAACAATCTGACCGATCGGTCAAACTAAATGTTTTAAATATTCGAATTGCATGCAATTAAGGTGTGAATCCGTGGCTATTCGGTCACGCGACGGGCCGTGACGTGTTTATGATGCGCGGAAATTTCCGGAGGTCCTATGGACGACAGATGCATTATCATTGGTGCCGGCCATGCCGGGTCGCAGGCCGCTATCAGCCTTCGGCAGGAAGGCTATGCAGGCGAAATCGTTCTCATCAACGACGAAACCGATATTCCCTATCATAAGCCGCCGCTCTCCAAATCCTATTTGAAAGCCCCGGAAGGCGGTGGCCCGGTGTTGCGCCCGGAAGCAACCTATCGCGACAATAATATCGAGATGCTGTTCGGCCATCACGTCGATGCCGTATCGATTGCCGACAAGACGGTCGTGCTTGATGATGGGCGCGCGTTGAACTGGTCTGAACTGATTTTCGCGACCGGCGCACGTGCGCGCATTCCCAATGTACCGGGTGTCGGGCTGGAAGGTGTCTTTACGCTGCGCCGGATGGAAGATGCACGCCGTATCGCAGCGGCAATGCCGAATGTCGAGAATGTCGTCATTATCGGTGGCGGTTTCATTGGCCTCGAAATGGCCCATAGCGCAATCGCGCTTGGCAAAAAGACGGTTCTGATCGAAGCGGCGCCTCGTGTGCTGGGTCGTTCGGTTGCAACGCATATCTCTGCCCATGTGGAAGCGCGCAGTCGCGCCGCTAATATCACACTTTTAACCGGTCTCGGCGTGGCGGCAGTCGAGGGGAAAATAACCATGTTATCGGCGTGAAAGCTGCAGACGGCACGATATTCCCGGCGGATATGGTCGTGATTGGCACTGGTGCGGTACCAAATGTGGAGCTTGCAGTAACGGCGGGACTTGCAATCGACAATGGGATTATTGTCGACGAGAACTTGCGTACTTCTGCCAGCCGTGTCTACGCCATTGGCGATTGCGTGAGCTACGATCACTTTCATGCTGGTCGCCGAGTACGGCTGGAATCGGTACAAAACGCGACCGATCAGGCAAAGCATGTGGCGCGTACCATTGTCGGACGCGAAGCGCCGTTTCGGGAAGTCGCCCGGTTCTGGTCCGATCAGGGCAATATGAAGCTGCAGACGGCAGGACTTTCCTTCGATGCTGATCGGCATATCCTTTCAGGGAACCCGGAAGAAAATGCATTTTCCATCTTCCATTTTGCCGGTGACAGGCTTGTGGCTGTCGATTCCATCAATCGTCCGGCGGACCATATGATCGCGCGCCGTCTGCTGGCCGCAGGTATTAATCCGACCGAGGCTGATATTGCAGCCGGGGCGGCGCGGCTGAAAGAAATGCTGGCCGCTGCGCCGAAATCTTGAGGATTCACGATGAACAGTTTGAAACATCTGCTGCCTGCTGACATGGCAGCACCCTTTTGCCGCCTACAGCCATGGCGTGAAGGTTAAAGCCGGTGCTGAAATGATTTTCTGTTCCGGTCAGTTAGGCATCGCGCAGGATGGAAATGTGCCGGAAGACGCAGGCGCTCAGGCTGAACTCTGCTTCGAGAATATTCGCCGTATTTTGCGCGATGGCGGTATGGAGCTTTCGGATGTCGTGCGTATCAACGCCTATGTGACAGACCGGGCCTACATGCGTCCTTATATGGATGTTCGTGACAGGCTGTTCCCGCAACCAGCGCCAGCCTCAACGCTGATGATCGTTTCCGGTTTCACGCGTGAGGAATTCAAGGTCGAAATCGAGGCGGTCGCGGCCAGATAATCGTTTGTTTTGAGCCGTCAAAGCGCCGCAGCAATGCGTATCGCCTTTGCCTGAAAGGAGTGGTAGGGTTGTCCGACATCCTCCATTCCCTTCAGGCCCATTCATGTCCAAAATTCAGCCTTCGGCTTCATCGCCGGAAACTTCGCCACGTTCGTCTGCACGATTGGCGGAACTAGCGCTTGCCATCGGCGGCTTCGGTATAGGTACCGGTGAGTTCGCCATTATGGCGCTGCTGCCCGATATCGCACGTGATCTTAATGTGACCATACCGCAAGGCGGCCATCTCATCAGTTCTTACGCGCTCGGTGTTCTGATTGGCGCACCGGTGCTTGCAGTGATCGGCGCAAAGCTTGACCGCCGCAAGCTTCTCTTCCTGCTGATGGGGCTATTCGCTTTCGGTAATCTCGCAAGCGCATTCATGCAGGACTATGCCGGTCTTTACATGATGCGGTTCGTCGCTGGTTTTCCTCACGGAGCCTATTTCGGCGTTGCTTCACTTGTCGCCGCATCTTTGGCGGAACCGGGCAAGCGTGCTCAGGCTGTAGGACGGGTCATGATGGGACTGACCATTGCGACATTGTGCGGGACGCCGCTTGCGACCTCTCTCGGCCAGATTGCCGGGTGGCGCGCAATGTTTGCATCCGTTGGCCTGATCGCAATGCTAACTATGGTGCTGGTCGCGATCTATGTACCCAAACAGCCTGCAGAGGAGGGGCGTCACCCCTGCGTGAACTGGGAGCATTTCGCCGCAAGCAAGTCTGGCTGACGCTTGGAATTGGTGCAATTGGCACAGGCGGCCTGTTTTCCGTTTTACGTATGTCGCGGCAACAGTTACCGAGGTTTCGCATGTCGATGTGAAATGGATGCCTTTCGTCTTCGCGATGTTCGGCCTCGGCATGGTGCTTGGAAATATAGTTGGGTCGCGACTGACAGATCGTTCGGTTATGGGAACGGTTGGTCTGGTGCTGCTCTATGATATGGCCGTCATGTTGGCATTTCCCGTCCTCATGCAGCATCCTGTGACTGCATTCTTGAACGTGCTTCTGGTCGGCGGCGGGTTTGCACTCGTCCCCGCATTGCAAACGCGTCTGATGGATGTAGCGGCGGATGCGCAGACGCTGGCGGCTGCCCTCAACCATTCCGCGCTCAATCTCGCCAATGCGCTCGGTGCTTGGCTCGGCGGTCTTGCGGTTGCATGGGGCTATGGCTGGACGTCGACGGGAACAGTCGGCGCATTGCTTGCCTTGTCTGGTCTGGCGGTCTTTGCAATCTCGATTGCATTCGACAGACGCGGTGCGGCAACACCTGCCTCGCAAGAGGCATAAATACAGCCCATAAACGAAAACACCCGTCGCGGGAGGAGGAGGCGACGGGTGTTTTATGGGGAAGACCGGACTAGGGAGGAGACATCCGGTCTTGAATCACCGAGGAAATGGGAGGAGGAGAAAGCACCCCGGTGATATTCTGGAACTGTAGGACCGCGCGGTTATGGGGAATCGCGATCCTTGAAGAAGGCTGATGCCTTCCGGAGGCGCTATCAGCGAGCAGCGGCCTTGCGTGCAACGAACGGGATTTCCGAAGGCAGGATGCCAAGGTCGTTCAGTTCACGTGGGCTCAGGCGGCTCAGTTCGTTTACGGTGTTACGGTAACGGCGCCAGTTGTTGTACGAGCGGATCAGGTTCATTTCTCTCACCTAGTAAAATCTTATCTCTTTGTTGCAAACAGCATATAGGCTTGAAGCATTTCGAATTGAGAGACAGATTTGCATAGCTGCAATGCGTTAAAGCTTGTCAGTTGCACGCCTTTTGCGCAGCTTGGTCATCATGCGATCACAATCTGATGCCCCTGTTAGGCAAATCGGCTGGATTCAGGCTGCTCCGGCAGCTAACTGGTTAAAACTTCTTTAGAAATTCGCTGGCCGAAAAACTGCTCTGCAAAATGTGGTGGAGAGCGGCACGTCCAACGGATTTAGTTGCCGGTAAATGCGCGGTCTCGTCTGTGCCGCAATAAGCATGTATAATAGAGTATAAATCCGGACCTCCTGTCCGCTTTAAATTTTGTTGCAAAAGTCCGGGAAATCGTCGGTTAGAGACAACAATTCTACATGACTTGCGCGCCGGATTGGGGTAATGGAGTTCCGTCGGGTGCCGGGACGCCATATCATGTGACGTTCTTGCACTGTCTGTCTGCGGGAGAGCGCCAATTGGCCGCCGAAGGGGAAATCGCCCGAAATCTCTCAGGTACAAGGAACCGCAGACGGGTAAGACAACTCTGGAAAGTCAGGGGAAACCCTGCGCCGAAGGTGTAAGTATGGCATCCTTGCCATGCGAGTCTCTCAGGCCTGAGACAGAGGGGCACGAAGCAACCGCATTTTGCGGAGGCACACGTGCGACTCTGGAGTTGTTATGGGCGATACCGCACATTTGAATACCCTGCCTTTGCAGGATTTGCATGAACAGGCTGGCGCGCGCTTCGGCGGCTTTGCTGGCTGGAACATGCCGATCACCTATCCGCTGGGCGTCATGAAGGAACATCTTCATACGCGTGAACATGCGGGCCTTTTCGACATTTCTCATATGAAGCTGATCGAGATTTCGGGCGCGGATGCCGCTGCGCTTCTTGCCGAAACCTGTCCGCTTGACCCGATTGTGCTGAAGGAAGGCCAGTCGAAGTACACTTTCTTCCTCAATGATAATGGCGGCGTGATGGACGATCTGATCGTCACGCGTCTTGGCGAAGACCGCTTCATGGTTGTTGCCAATGCTGGCAATGCCGATGCCGATATCGAGCATCTGAATGAAGCCGCATCGGGCAAGGACGTCAAGATCAATCCGCTCGACCGCGTGTTCCTCGCGCTGCAAGGACCGGAAGCGGAAGCCGTCATCAATGATGCCGGTCTGGCCGGGGCCGCACTTGCTTTCATGAGTGGTTTTGAACCCAAGGCTGGCTGGTTCATGACCCGTTCGGGCTATACCGGCGAGGATGGTTTCGAGGTCGGCGTTCCAGCCGATGAAGCCCGTGCGCTTGCAATGAAACTGCTTGCCGACGAGCGCGTCGAATGGATCGGCCCGGCTGCTCGCGACAGTCTGCGCCTTGAAGCCGGTCTCTGCCTGCACGGTCAGGACATCACGCCGGAAACGGATCCTGTTTCGGCGGGCCTCACATGGGCAATCGCCAAGCCTGTGCGCGAAAAGGCTACATTTAATGGTGCAAAGGCCGTGCTGGACGCGATCGCCAAGGGCGCATCTGCCAAGCGCGTCGGCCTGAAGCCGGATGGCCGCCAGCCGGTTCGCGGCGGAGCCGATCTTTTGATGGATCCGGTCGCCAGATCGGAACTGTTACTTCCGGTGGTTTTGGTCCATCGGCAGGCTTCCCAGTCGCCATGGGTTATGTCGAGGCAAGCCTCGCTACCCCCGGCACACGTGTTTTCGCTGACGTTCGCGGCAACAAGGTTCCCGTTGACGTTTCGGCGCTTCCCTTCACTCCGCATCGCTATCGCAAAGGATGATTTCCATGGCCAATATCCTGTTCACCGAAGATCACGAGTGGATCAGCGTCGAAAACGGCGTTGCCACTGTCGGCATTACGATCCACGCACAGGAACAACTGGGTGACCTCGTTTTCGTCGAACTGCCGGACGTCGGCCGCACGGCCACCAAGGGCGAAGGCATCGTGGTTGTGGAATCGGTCAAGGCCGCTTCCGACGTTTACGCACCGGTCGATGGTGAAGTGGTCGAAGTCAACGAAGCCGTTGCAAGCGATCCAGCCCTTATCAATCAGGCTGCCGAAGGCGAAGGCTGGCTTTTCAAGCTGAAGCTTTCCGACGAAGGCCAGCTCTCCGGTCTGCTCGACAAGGCCGGTTACGACAAACTGGTAGGATAAACAAATGACGCAACAGGTTCTTCCCTTTGTTGCCCGTCATATCGGGCCAAGACTGGAAGACGAGCGCGCAATGCTTGCAGCGCTCGGCCTTCCTTCCATGGAAACCCTCATCACCCGGGCGGTTCCAGCATCCATTCGTTTGAATCGCGCGCTCGATTTGCCAGCCGCTTTGAGCGAACATGCAGCGCTTGCAGAGCTCAATGAAATCATGGGCCGCAATGTGGTGAAGAAGAGCTTCATCGGCGCGGGCTATCATGGTGTGGAAACGCCACCCGTCATTCAGCGCAACCTGTTTGAGAATCCGGCCCGGTACACGGCCTATACGCCTTACCAGTCGGAAATCAGCCGGGTCGTCTTGAGCTTCTTTTCCACTTTCAGACGCTGGTTGCGGAACTGACCGGTCTGCCGGTTGCCTGCGCATCGCTCCCGGATGAAGCGACTGCGGTTGCTGAAGCCATCGGCGTTGCTTGCCGTCACCACCGCGACAAGCGCAGCCGTATTCTGCTTGCAGGTGAACTGCACCCACAGACCGTCGATGTGATCAACACCCGCGCCGAACCGCTCGGCTGGGAGATCGAAACTGGCAGCACTGTCGATGACAATACCGCTGCCATCGTCGTGCCGTGGCCGGATACGCGTGGTGTCTATGGCGATTTCAGCAAGGTCATCGCCGATGCGAAGGCCAAGGGCGCCCTCGTCATCGCCGTTGCCGATCCGCTGGCATTGACCATTATGGAAGCGCCTGCCAGCTGGGGTGCCGACATGGCTGTAGGCTCTATGCAGCGTTATGGCGTTCCGATGGGCTTCGGCGGTCCGCACGCCGCGTATCTGGCGGTGTCCGAGCCTCTGACCCGTATCATTCCGGGCCGCATCGTCGGTCAGTCGGTTGATGCGCATGGTCGTGCGGCCTATCGTCTGGCGCTCCAGACCCGTGAACAGCATATCCGTCGCGACAAGGCCACGTCGAACATCTGCACCGCGCAGGCACTGCTTGCCAATATGGCTGCATCTTTCGCGATCTGGCACGGTCCGGCAGGACTGCAGGCCATTGCTACACGCGTGGCCGGCCTTGCTGCACGCTTTGCGGCTGGCCTCAAGGCTGCTGGTGTTGAGATCGCAGGCGACAGCTTGTTTGATACGGTAACGATTAAAGTTGACGGTAAGGCTGCGAAGATTGTCGACGAAGCCGACAAGGGCGGTCGTCTGCTCCGCATCATTGATGCGGATACAGTTGGTGTCACCTTTGACGAAACCTCGACCGAGGAAGACCTTGCAGCACTCGCCGTTCTGTTCGGTGCCAAGCCGGTCGATGGCGACAAAGCTCTCGTTCCCGGCAAGGGGCGCGGCGAAGGTTTCCTCACGCAGGACGTGTTCCATTCGCACCGTTCGGAAACCGAGATGATGCGCTTCCTGCGTCATCTGGCCGACAAGGATCTGGCGCTTGATCGTGCGATGATCCCGCTTGGCTCTTGCACCATGAAGCTCAATGCGGCGGCAGAAATGATGCCGGTGAGCTGGAATACGATTGCAAACCTGCATCCATTCGCGCCTGCGGCCCAGACCGAAGGCTATGCGAAGATGACGGCTGACGTCGAAGCATGGCTTTGCGAAATCACCGGCTTTGCAGGCGTTTCATTGCAGCCGAATGCAGGCAGTCAGGGCGAATATGCTGGTCTTTTGGCCATCCGCCACTATCACCAGTCACGCGGCGAAGGTCATCGCAACATCTGCCTTATTCCGTCTTCTGCGCATGGTACCAATCCGGCCAGCGCTTCGATGGCAGGCATGAGCGTTGTCGTGGTCAATTGCCGCCCGGATGGCGATATCGATATCGACGATCTCAAGGCCAAGGCCGAGAAGCATCGCGATAATCTCGCGGCGTTCATGATTACCTATCCGTCGACCTACGGTGTTTTCGAAGAAGGCATCAAGGCTTTCTGCGAGATCGTCCATGACAATGGTGGTCAGGTCTATTTCGACGGCGCAAACCTCAACGCGCTGGTCGGCCTTGCCCGTCCTTGCGACATTGGTGCCGACGTTTGCCATATGAACCTGCACAAGACCTTCTGCATCCCGCATGGCGGCGGCGGTCCGGGTGTTGGTCCGATTGGTGTTGCCAAGCATCTGGTGCCTTATCTGCCGGGTCATGTGGATATCGGTTCCAAGCATGCGGTTTCGGCTGCACCGTTTGGTAGTGCATCCATTCTGGTCATCACGTGGATGTATATCCGCATGATGGGCGGCGCAGGTCTCAAGAAGGCAACCGAAGCTGCGATCCTCAATGCCAACTACATCGCGCATCGCCTGAAGGACGCCTATCCGATCCTTTACACCGGCGCGCATGATCGTGTGGCGCATGAGTGTATCGTCGATACGCGTGTTCTGAAGGACAGCGCAGGCGTGTCCGTGGAAGACGTGGCTAAGCGCCTCATCGACTATGGTTTCCATGCACCGACCATGTCCCGGCCGGTCGCCGGAACGCTGATGATCGAACCGACCGAGTCTGAGCCGAAGTCGGAAATCGACCGTCTTTGCGATGCGATGATTGCGATTGCAGGCGAAGCGAAGAAGGTTGCCGACGGCGTCTGGCCTGCGGATGACAATCCACTTGCCAATGCGCCGCACACGGCAGGCGATACGCTGGCAACGGAATGGGCGCATCCTTACACGCGTGAGGAAGCCGTGTTCCCGGCAAGCGCGATTAATGGCGATTTCGATGCGACGGCAAAGTACTGGCCGCCGGTCAGCCGTGTCGACAATGTCGGCGGCGACAGAAATCTCATCTGCTCGTGCCCGCCAGTAGCAGCCTACGGCTGAGATAAAATGTAGGTCTATTGATGGAAAGCGCCGCGGAAACGCGGCGCTTTTTTCTATGTTGCACTCAGGTGTACTCGGCTGATTAACTGGGAATAAGTTAATGTTCAGAAGGGCGAATATAGTGAAGCTGATTTTTATGAATTAGTGTTTTTAAAACAGCAAGTTGCGCTAGTCGCACATTTTTAGTGAAACGAGCCGCTATCCAGATTTTGGGCAAAAAGAGCCGGACTGGGAAGTCCGGCTAAGTTATGAAGGTGCCACATTCGGCAAACCTCCAGAGGGGAACACTTACCGCGCGCAATGGGAGGAGGCACAGCGGTAAGTGACTGTGATATGTATCACCTTGCTCCAATCTTCAACCCCTGAAACACGAATTTTTGACCATTTCGGAAAATTCTGAAACTTTTCGAATTTCGGCCGCGTTCTTTGGCTTATTGGTCAGTATTTGTGTTCCATGGCGGCTTCGCCGTACTCCAAATCGAAACAATCTTCCGTTGCAAATGCCAAGTCGGTTGCGACTAGCAAATCGGTCCGCAAAGTTTTGGGATGTATTCGCACTGGCTGATGGCTAGGATGTCGTCGGGAACTACTGGCATCGCTGCGAATGGGAGATTACATGGATTTGCGGCTGCTTCTGCTTATGGTTGTCGCCGGGATAGGCTTCGGCGTTCTGTTAATTCATTTTCTGGGTGGAGGGCTTAAACGCAGCATTCTTCCCGACGACGAAAGTGTCAAAGCGCGCTTTCATCTTGATTATCCCGGAAATCGAAATCGGTGAGATTTGTTATACCGATGATCGTCGTACAGCATTTTTCCCGTTGCGTGGCGCATCCACGGGGCTCGTTCATAGCGTCGCGGACCGCTTTTTGACGCGATGCGTGACCGCTGCGGACGTCCTTACTCTTGAGCACAAGGGCGATACCGAATTGATATTGCATATGAAGGATTTTACGTGGCCCAAAGCGCGGTTTCTTTTCAGTAATGCTGAGGATCGGGAAAGAGTGATAGCCCGGCTTTCAGGTCCGTCTGGGGAGGGGAACCGACATGGATAGCAATCCGGTACTTTTCGATGTGACGCGTGTTGCGATCCCGCTCTATGTGCTGGGAATTCTGATTGAGCTTGTGGCGATCCGCTATTGGCAACGCAAGGGCGAATTTGAGACAAGAGACGCTTTTACAAGCCTGTTGATGGGGGCGGGCAATGTTGTGGCGGGTTTGCTGCTCGGTTTCGTTTCCGTGACAGCTCTGCTTTGGGTTTGGCAGTTCCGCTTTCTTGATCTCGGCCTGCACTGGTGGGTATTTGTGGTCGCCTTCGTCTTCGATGATTTGCGCTACTACTGCTATCATCGGATTGCGCATCGCGTGCGCTGGGTCTGGGCGGAACACGTCAACCACCACTCCAGTCAGCACTATAATCTCACGACGGCGCTGCGTCAGTCGTGGACAGGACAGATGACGGGCATGTTCGTGTTGCAAGTGCCGATGGTACTGCTCGGATTTCACCCTGCGGTGATCGCCTTCGTCTATGGGTTCAATCTGATCTATCAATTCTGGATTCACACGGAGGCCATAGACAAACTACCGAGGCCTATCGAGTTCATCTTCAACACCCCGTCGCATCACCGCGTGCATCACGCGACCAATCCGCGTTATCTTGATGCAAATTACGCTGGCACGCTGATTATCTGGGATCGCATGTTCGGCACTTTCGTGGAGGAATTACCGGAAGATATGCCGCGCTATGGCATCGTGAAAAATGTCGGCACATTTAATCCGGTGCGTGTGGCGTTTCACGAATGGGTTGGTATGTTTAAAGACGTATTCTCGTCAGGCCTCACCTTGCGGCAGCGCCTGATGTATATGATCGCGCCTCCCGGCTGGAGCCATGACGGCAGCCGCAAGACATCCGAAGATTTGAAAGCTGACTATGTCAGGCTTAATCCGTCGCAAGCCGGGAAAGCAGGTTTGCCCGAGGGATTTGAAACCTAGATCGGTTTGATTTCAGTTCGCAATCAACTGCTGTCTAAAAGTGCTTGGGCCATGGCTTCAGTGCATTTTCAATGACTTATGCAATCATCTCTGAACTTGGCAGACTATCATTCCTCGCTAACAAACGGACTCATAAGCTCCTGAAATAATTAGAATAATTCTAAAACATTCCCACGTTGGTCAACTTCATTTAGCTTGCAGCGCTGGCCGTGCGGATATAAAAAGATGACCAAATGGCGAAGGCTTCATGCCGGGTTTGAAGAGAAGCGACCGAGGGACAGGCCGAATTCTCTGTCTTTTGGATAGTTGGAATGCTCGTACCTTTTCTAATCATGTTCCGCGAAGGCGTGGAAGCAGCGCTGATCGTCGGCATGATCGCCAGTTATCTCTATCAGACTGGCCGCAGTGCCCGGATGCCAGTGGTCTGGATCGGCATATTGCTGGCATTGGCCATGTCGTTGGCCGTCGGCGCTATCCTGCAGCTTCTGAGTGCAGAATTCCCACAGAAAGCGCAGGAACTGTTTGAAGCCATTATTGGTCTGATTGCCGTTTTTGTGTTGACCTCGATGGTGTTCTGGATGCGCAAGGCGGCCCGTTCTATCAAGTCGGAACTGCATCATTCCATCGATGCAGCTTTTCAGACACCGACACATAAAGGTTTCGGCCTCATTCTGATGGTGTTCTTTGCTGTCGCACGCGAGGGGCTTGAATCGGTCTTCTTTCTGCTGGCGGCTTTCCAGCAGAGCGAAGGGGCGGCAGCACCTCTTGGCGCGCTTCTTGGCGTGGTGCTAGCCGCGGCAGTTGGTTACGGCATCTTTAAAGGCGGTTTGAAGCTGAACCTTCGCCGTTTCTTCCGTTGGACCGGCGTTTTTATTTTGATCATCGCGGCAGGCATTCTCGCCAATTCGGTCATGGCGCTGCACGAAGCTGGCATCTGGAACCATTTCCAGACGGTCGTTTTCGATATGAGCGATATTCTCCCGCTCGACAGCACGCTTGGTTCAGTTCTTGCCGGCATTTTCGGTTACATCGCGACACCGACCGTCAGTGAGGTTGTTGCCTATGTGGCCTTCCTCGTTCCGGCGCTCATTCTGTTTCTGATGCCTGCAAATGCACCAGCAACGGCAAGCCGGGCCAAAACAAGCGCACAGTAAAAGAGATTTCAATGACGAATCCGAAACCTGCTGAACCCATGTCGCGCAATCTGGTCCGCATCGGACTGGCTTTCGCCGTGCTGTTGCTGCTCGCCGCTGGCGCTGCGTTTTATTATGCATCCCGTGTGTCGGACAAAGCCCGCCATGCAGAAGCCGGTGACACAATACAGGTCGCGATCAACGGTAAAAGCTGCGATCCGAACGAACTGACCGTTCCGGCCGGGCGCTCGGTATTCGAAATTGTCAATAAGTCCGACCGTACGGTCGAGTGGGAAAATCCTCGACGGAGTAATGGTTCTTGAGGAGCGCGAAAATATTGCGCCGGGTTTCAAGCAGACCATCACCGCCAAGCTGACGCCCGGCGAATACCAGATTACCTGCGGGCTTCTTTCCAATCCGCGCGGCAAGCTGATCGTGACTGCGACCGCTGCCAGTGAAGCGGAAAAGGGCAAGCTTCCGCTTACAGCTTTCATTGGTGCACTGGCTGAATATCAGATTTATCTGACCACAGAGGTTGCCGAATTCCAGAAATCGGTTTCGGCACTTTCCACGGCAATAGCCAGCGGTAATCTTGAGGCTGCGCAAACCGCCTACGGTCCGGCGCGAGAAGCCTATGCGCGCATTGCTCCCGTGTCGGAAGCGTTCTCCGATCTCGATACAGCTATCAATGCTCGTGCGGATTATTTTGAAAAGCGCGAGCAGGACCCTGCGTTCGGTGGTTTGCACCGTATCGAATACGGTTTGTTCGAACAAAAACCGTCGATGGTCTGGCTCCTGTTGCTGGCAAGCTTGAGCAGGATGCCACTGCATTGAAAGAACGCATTCGCGGGCTACGGATTTCGCCGGATCGCATGATGGCGGGCACTGCTTCTGCATTGAACCGTTTTGCATCGACCGCGTCGGATGCTGGTGAAGACCGGTACGCTCACACCGATCTGCAGGCTTTGTCTGGCCTTCTTGAAGGCTCTGGCAAGACTGCCGATGTCCTGCGCCCCATTGTTATAAAGGCTGATCCGAAAGCCTTTGAAGGCATCGACAAGGACGCAGCTTCGATCAGGAAGCTGCTTGGTACGGGTGCTGAAGGCAATGGCTACAAGGCGTATGATGCTCTGTCGTCTGATGAAAAGACGAAAATTAAGGAAGGTGCGGCTCAACTCGCTGCACAGTTTACGAAACTCCGCGATCAGCTTGGGGTAGATTGATGACCAGAAAATTTTTCAAAACCGATAAAATTACGACAGAAGAGCCTGTTTCCGCCGGTCGCCGTGCACTGCTCCTCGGGGCTGGCGCAACCGGGGTTGCCGGAGCAGTTGCAGGCGTGCTTGCCCCGCAGACAGCCCATGCTCTTTCCTCGGAAAGCGTGACCAATGCGCCGGAAAGCGACGAGATTCACGAAAGTCAGCCTTTTTATGGGAAGCACCAGCCCGGTATCGTCACGCCGCGCCCTGCTGCGGGTCTCGTCGCTTCCTTTGATGTGTTGGCACGTGACCGCGCCGAACTGGAGCGTATGTTCAAGCTGCTCACAGAGCGGGCAGAATTTTTGATGAAGGGTGGAGAACCACCGGAGCTTGATGCGAAGTTTCCGCCATCGGATTCCGGTATTCTTGGACCTGTCGTCACGCCGGATAACCTCACGGTTACGGTGGCGCTAGGCTCATCATTGTTCGATGATCGTTTCGGTTTGAAGCCGTTGAAGCCGAAACTTCTGCAGCGCATGACCGGTTTCCCCAACGACGCCCTGCAGAAGGACATCTGCCACGGGGACCTCGTCATTCAGTTCTGTTCGAATACGCCGGACACGAACATCCATGCGCTGCGCGACATCATGAAGAACATGCCTGATCTTCTGATGGTTCGCTGGAAGCAGGAAGGAACGGTTCCGGTGCAACCGCCGCATTCGCCCCGGGCGAAGGAAAGCGCACGAAACTTCCTCGGTTTCCGCGATGGATCCGCCAATCCGGATTCCGCCGATGATGCATTGATGAACCGCATCGTTTGGGTGCAGAAGCAAAATGAAGAGCCGGGCTGGGCCGCTAATGGCAGCTATATGGCTGTGCGCATCATTCGCAATTTTGTCGAACGCTGGGACCGCACACCGCTGCAGGAGCAGGAAGCCATTTTCGGACGCCGCAAGAATAGTGGCGCGCCATTCGACGGTAAAACCGAAGCCGATGTTCCCGATTATGCGAGGGATGAGGATGGCAAGGTGACGCCACTCGACTCGCATATCCGTTTGGCAAATCCGCGGGATGTCAATGCCGAGCAGCACCTCATTCTGCGTCGACCATTCAACTATTCAAACGGGGTCAGCAAATCAGGTCAGCTTGATATGGGGCTGCTCTTCATCGCCTATCAGGCCGACACGGAGAAAGGGCTTCATCACGGTTCAAAACCGTCTCAACGGCGAGCCGCTGGAAGAATACCTGAAACCGATTGGGGGCGGGTATTTCTTCGCGCTGCCCGGTGTTCAGGATCATAAGGACTACTACGCGCGTGCACTTTTGGAGGCAAGCGGTCCGCAAAATGCTGGCGGGTGAGGATCGCATCTCAAGTTTTTGATTTGACGCGCATTTCCCGCAATGCGCTTTATCTGGAGAGGCTAAACATGAAGTATCGTCTGCCATTGCTCGCATCGGCATGTGCCGTTGCCCTCACGCTCAGCTTCGGCGCAGCCAAGGCCGAAGTTTCGCCGCTGGACCTTGTTCAGCCGATTGCTGACTACAAAGTCTATGTGCAGGAAAACCTCGACGTTCTGGTAAAGGACACCAAGGCTTTCACCGACGCGGTCAAAGCAGGCGATTTGGAAAAGGCCAAGGAGCTTTATCCTTCATCGCGCGTCTCCTACGAAAAAGATCGAGCCGATTGCCGAGCTTTTCGCCGATCTTGACGCTTCGATCGACAGCCGCGCCGATGACCATGAAAACGGCGAGAAGTCGGAAGACTTTACCGGGTTCCATCGCATCGAGTATGGCCTGTTTGCGCAGAATTCAACTGAAGGACTCGCTCCGGTTGCCGACAAGCTCTACGCAGATGTGCTGGAACTCCAGAAGCGTGTAAAAGACCTCACCGTTCCGCCAGAAAAGGTTGTTGGCGGAGCCGCTGCCCTGCTTGAAGAAGTGGCTGCAACCAAGATTTCCGGTGAGGAAGATCGTTACAGCCACACCGATCTTTGGGATTTCAAGGCCAATGTCGATGGCGCCCAGAAGATCGTCGAGCTTTTCAAGCCTTTGCTGGAAAAGGAAAATCCGGACCTCGTGAAGAAGGTGGAAGCCAACTTCAAGACTGTCGACGACATTCTTGCAAAGTACAAGAAGGGTGACGGCTACAGATCCTACGACAAGCTGTCGGATGATGATCGCAAGGCGCTTGCTGGTCCTGTGACCACGCTTGCCGAAGATCTTTCTACCCTGCGCGGGACGCTCGGCCTGAATTAAAAGCGAACACTGAAATGGCGGGTTACCCCGCCATTTTCATGCGCTCATGCGCAGTTTGATTTCGGCATTGAGTAGAATGCGCTGTGTTTCTGGAAGTTCCAGTCGGTCATCCGTTGTTTCGCCCAGTGTTCGAAACAAGAGCTCAATCGCCAGCCGTCCGATTTCATTGTAATCCTGCGCCACTGTAGTGAGTGGAGGACACGTATATTCCGATAACGGATTATTGTCGTGACCGGCGACACGAACGTCGCAATCCTTGAGTCTGCCAATTTTCAGACCGGCCTGCCAGAGTGCACTCGTTACGCCAAAGGCGATGCGATCATTGGAGCACAGAACAGTGCTTGTCGGCAGGCGTCCCTTTCGCGTAGAATTCTCGCGGTCTGCTCGAAGGCATAACGTTCGAAATCCCAGCTTCGGCTTTGTTCGAGGTCAATGATGCGTGGCTCATAACCAAGCTTTTCCATGGCTTGTCGATACGCATCTTGCCGCTTGATTGCATTGTTGTTGACCATCGGCATGGAAAAATAACAGGGCTCGCTGCCCGAGCGGCACAGATAATCGACAATCAGATGGAAGGATTTGAGATTGTCGGTGCCGACAAAGGGTGAGGTGCTGTCGAGCGGAGAGTCGACATAGACAATTGGAACGTCTTCCGCGAGACGTGCCAGTGTCGAATGTTGCGACTCTTCGCCAAGCGGTGCGATGATGGCACCTGCGACATTGAGCGAACGCAGGGTTTCAATTGCCTGCTTTTCTAATTCCGGCTTACCATCGGATGACAGGACAATCGCAAGATAGCCGCGTTGCTCTGCGAGCGATTGCAATCGTTTCGTCATAGCCATGTAGAAATGATCGAGCTGGTTGGGGATAATTATACCCAGAATTGTCGTGCGACGTCGATTGAGGTTCACCGCGAAAAGATTGGGACGAAAGCCGGATTGCTTGATCGCCGCTTCAATCAGTTCTCGGGTCTTGGGGCGGACGGACGACGGATCGCTGAAATATTTCGACACTGTCGGGCGGGAAAGCCCAACAAACTCCGAAAAATCCTCCATGGTGCGTATTGTTTTGCGCACGTCTTTACGTCCTGTTCGTCAGTTGTCGCAGGCTGGATGCACACGACGATGCTGTTTTTGCGAAGCCGCCGCATAAACTGGAATGTGCTGATTTCTCGGGACAAAATCTGGCCCCGGTTGCTGCTTCTGTAACGATTTCAGGATGTTCCTCCAGCTCCGCTCGCCGTTGTACTCCTCCGGGCGAAGTCCCGTCAAACTGTCAAAAGGCGGGGCAAAACGTCAAGCAGGCAAATGTGTTCGCAGAGAATGATGCGGTGAATATCCATATATGCTAAAACATCGGTTCGTGAATTTGGCAGGTGGAAATGTCCGTGATTTCAGCCTTCAGAATTGTTCACAAAACGGTCATTTCTCCTCGCAACGCAAAATTGAAAACCGTGCTTGACAAGTCACGGAAGCTCGCGCCATAAATTTTACATATGTAAGAATTTTGCTATGCATTCGTAAAGGAGGAGACGAAATGCGGACCAAGTCTTATGTTGCAGGGCTTATTGCGTCTGCTGCAAGTGTTGCAGTTATGGCCGGGGCTGCGTGGGCGGAAAGAGCTCACCATCGCGACGGTCAATAATGGTGACATGATCATCATGCAGAAACTGTCGCCGGAGTGGGAAAAAGCCACCGGCAATAAAATCAACTGGGTTGTGCTTGAAGAAAACGTGCTGCGTCAGCGCGTCACGACCGATATCGCTACCAAGAGCGGCCAGTTCGATATCCTGACCATTGGTGGTTACGAGACGCCGATCTGGGGCAAAGCTGGCTGGCTTCTGTCGGTCGATGATCTTGGTGATGATTACGGCTATGACGATCTCATCAAGCCGGTTCGCGCCGGTCTGACGGTGGATGGCAAGCTTTACGCCGTGCCGTTCTATGCCGAAAGCTCGTTTACGCTCTATCGTAAGGACTTGTTTGACGCGGCGGGCCTCAAGATGCCCGATGCGCCAACCTATGCGGAAATCAAGGATTTCGCGACCAAGCTCACCGACAAATCGAAAGAGCAATATGGTCTCTGTCTGCGCGGAAAGCCGGGCTGGGGCGAAAACATGGCTTACCTCGGCACGCTGATCAATACGTTTGGTGGCAGGTGGTTCGATGAAAACTGGAAGCCTCAGATCAATTCGGACGAATGGAAGAAGGCGGTCAACTTCTACGTCGATCTGATGAAGGAAGCAGGCCCTCCCGGAATTACCTCGAACGGATTCAACGAAAATCAGGCCCTGTTCTCGACCGGTCATTGCGCCATGTGGATCGACGCCACTTCGGCTGCCGGACGCATCTATGATCCGAAGCAGAGCGGGTTGCCGACAAGGTTGCCTTTACCAAGGCACCGGTCGAGGTGACGCCAAACGGTTCTTCATGGGCGTGGTCTTGGAACCTCGCAATTCCGGCATCGAGCAAGAAGGTGGAAGCCGCGAAGTCGTTCCTGAAATGGGCGACCTCGAAGGAATATGTCGAGCTCGTCGGCAAGTCCGAAGACTGGGTTGCTGTTCCTCCGGGCACACGCCAGTCCACTTATGCCAACGAGGAATACAAGAAGGCAGCTCCCTTCGCGGATACGGTGCTGAAAGCCATCGAATCTGCCGATCCGACAAAGCCGACCAAGGACCCGGTCCCTTATACCGGCATCCAGTTTGTGGCCATTCCTGAATTCCGGGCCATCGGCACGCTGGTTGGACAGGCGATTTCGTCGGCTGTTGCCGGTCAGCAGAGCGTTGATGCAGCGCTCGACGGTGCGCAGCGTCAGGTCGAACAGATCATGACGCAATCCGGTTACATCAAGTAGCCGTGAGATAAAGGTCTGCCGCCTTCGGTAGGAGGAAGGCGGCAGACCTGATTTTCGTAGAGGTTCGCCACGGTGAATCCGAAACGGGAAGGGGAGGATAAGTCCGAATGCCAGCAAACCATGCGTTGGCCGCAGGCACAAAATCACGCTTTGCAGCAAAGTCTCGTCGCAGTGTCCGCACCGGACCGCTGCTCGCTCCGGCAGTCATTCTGCTTTTGCTATGGATGATCGTTCCACTGGCGATGACCCTTTGGTTCTCGTTTCAGTATTACAATCTCATCAATCCATTTATTACTGGTTTTGCCGGTTTCTCGAACTATTCCTTCCTGTTATCTGATCCGACCTTATGGTCGGCAATCGCCAAGACACTGATCCTTGTCGTGTCGGTTCTCGTGATATCGGTCGTCTTTGGCGTGCTGTTCGCGGTCATCTTCGATCAGGATTTCTGGGGCAAGAATATAGCGCGGCTTCTGGTCATTGCGCCGTTCTTCGTCATGCCGACCGTTTCGGCGCTTATCTGGAAAAACTTGCTGATGCATCCGGTGAACGGGCTGTTCGCCTTCATTTCACGCAGTTTCGGATTGCCGGTCATCGATTGGTTCTCGCAGTTTCCAATGGCTTCCGTCATCATAATTGTGTCCCGGCAATGGGTGCCGTTTGCGACGCTGATCCTGATGACGGCGATGCAGTCTCTTGATAGGGAACAGATGGAGGCTGCGCGCACGGACGACGGGCCAAAGGCCCGGTAATGTTCTATTATATCGTGCTGCCGCATTTGCTGCGCCCGATCTCGGTCGTCATCATGATCGAGACGATCTTTCTGCTGTCGGTGTTTGCGGAAATTCTTGTTACCACTTCGGGTGGACCGGGTATCGCCACGACGACGCTGACCTATTTCATTTATCTGAAAGCGCTCCTGCAATGGGATATCGGCGGCGCTTCCGCAGCCGGCGTCATCGCCATCATCCTTGCCAACATCGTTGCCGCGTTCCTGATCCGGACTGTCGCACGAAATCTGGATAATTAGGGAGGGCTGACCGATGGCTGCAAAACGCAAGATCAACAAAGCTGCCGTCTCTGCCGGGATCATTGGCTGGATCGTGGCGTTGCTGATGTTCTTCCCTATCCTCTGGATGCTGCTTGCTGCATTCAAGACGGAAATTGATGCGGTGGCACCACCAAAGCTGTTCTTCGAGCCAACGCTGGAGAACTTTGTAGCGGTCAATCAGCGTGCTGATTATTTCCGCTATGCCATGAACAGTATCGTTGAAAGTCTGGGCGCGACTATTCTCTCGCTCATTATCGCGGTGCCCGCGGCTTATGCGGCAGCGTTCTTCCCCGGCAAGCGCACTAAAGACCTTCTTCTATGGATGCTGTCCACCAAGATGCTGCCTGCAGTCGGCGTGCTGGTGCCGATCTATCTTCTGGCACGTGATACCGGACTTCTTGATACGCGCACCGGTCTCATCATCATCTTCACCCTGTCCAATCTGCCGATTGTGGTCTGGATGCTCTATTCCTTTTTCAAGGAAGTGCCCGGAGAAATCCTCGAAGCAAGCCGCATGGACGGTGCGAAAGTCGGCCAGCAGATACGCTATTTGCTTCTGCCGCTAAGCCTTCCGGGTATCGCGTCCACCGCGCTCCTTTCGATCATCCTTTGTTGGAATGAAGCGTTCTGGAGTCTGAATCTAACGGCTTCGCAAGCAGGCCCGCTTACCGCCTTCATAGCGTCCTTCTCGTCACCGGAAGGGTTGTTCTGGGCAAAACTCTCGGCAGCTTCCACGCTCGCCATCGCGCCAATACTTGTCTTCGGATGGGTCACGCAGCGCCAGCTGGTGCGCGGCCTCACTTTCGGCGCAGTGAAATAAAGGGAATGAAATGGCTACACTATCACTGAAAAACGCCACCAAGTCCTTTGGCAATATTGATGTCATCAAAGGTGTCGATCTCGACATTGCAGACCGCGAATTCGTGGTTTTCGTCGGGCCATCCGGTTCGGGCAAGTCGACGCTTCTGCGCATGATTGCCGGGCTTGAGGAAATCACCGGCGGAGACCTCACGATTGATGGTGAGCGTATCAACGATACGCCGCCGGATGAGCGTGGTCTTGCCATGGTTTTCCAGACCTATGCGCTCTATCCGCATATGAATGTGCGCGACAATATGGGTTTTGCGCTGAAACTTGCAGGTGTTGCCAAGGCGGAACGTGACCGCAAGGTGGAAGAGGTTGCAAAAACGCTGCAGCTCGACCAATTGCTTGACCGCAAACCGAAACAGCTTTCCGGCGGTCAGCGTCAGCGTGTTGCCATTGGACGCGCAATGGTGCGCGAACCGAAGATTTTCCTGTTCGATGAGCCGCTGTCCAATCTCGATGCCGCGCTCCGCGTTCAGATGCGTATTGAATTGGCGCGCCTGCACGACCGGCTCAATGCGACGATGATCTATGTCACGCATGATCAGGTGGAAGCGATGACGCTTGCACACAAGATCGTGGTTCTCCGCGATGGGAAGGTGGAGCAGGTAGGATCGCCACTGGAGCTTTATCATCATCCGGTCAATCGTTTTGTGGCTGGTTTTATCGGTTCACCGACCATGAACTTCATCGAAGTCAAAGCCAGTGCCGTCGATGCCGACGGGGTGACGGTTCAGCTTGCAAATGGACGTTCCGTCAAAGCGCCTGTCAAAAGCGAAGGCGTAAGCGCTGGGGCGCCGCTGGTTCTCGGTATTCGTCCGGAACATCTTCATCCGGCAGCGGATGGTATCCTCGAAGGCGAGATCATGGTTGTCGAACGCCTTGGCGGTGAGACCTATCTCTATGTGCAAAATGAAAGCGCAACCGGACTGATTGTTGCGGAGGCAGGCGGTGGCAGCGCAGCACGTGCACACGAAACGGCGAAACTGGGTTTTGACCCGACCGACGCGCATTTGTTTACACCCGACGGCAAGGCTTTGGAGCGCTTTGAACGGCATCCATTATTGCTGACGGAAAAGAAAACGCACCTGTGAGTGCAGGCTGCAATATCCCGGAGTATCCCCATGCGACTTAAAGACAAGGTGGCCCTCATCACTGGTGCTGCGCGCGGTATCGGACTTGGCTTCGCTGAAGCCTATGCGCGCGAGGGCGCGAGGGTTATTATTGCCGATATTAATATTGAGCGGGCAGAGGAGGCCGCACGCGGCATCGGTTCATCGGTCAAGGCGGTAAAGCTTGACGTGACCGACCTCAGTCAGATTGACAAGGTTGTTGCAGAGATCGACGCGGAATATGGCGGCATCGATATTCTGGTCAACAATGCCGCGATCTTCGATATGGCCCCTATCAACGAACTGACCGAAGACAGTTATGAGCGTGTACTCGGCATCAACCTGAAGGGACCGCTTTTCATGATGAAGGCGGTTTCAAACGTAATGATCAAGCGCGGACGCGGCGGCAAGGATCATCAATATGGCGAGCGGGCCGGTCGTCGCGGCGAGGCGCTGGTGACCCTCTATTGCGCGTCTAAGGCCGCCATCATTTCCGCCACGCAGTCGGCTGCTTTGGCGCTCGTCAAGCATGGCATCAATGTCAATGCGATTGCACCGGGCGTGGTCGACGGCGAACATTGGGACGTGGTGGATGCGAATTTTGCCAAATGGGAAGGCTTGAAGCCCGGTGAGAAAAAAAGCGGCGGTAGCGAAGTCCGTTCCAATCGGTCGGTTCGCGACGCCGGAAGATATTACCGGCATGGCCGTTTTCCTTGCATCATCTGATAGCGACTACATCCTCGCCCAGACATTCGGCGTTGACGGTGGCAACTGGATGGCATGAGACAGGGCCGGGACACACAATGAAAGCGATCTATTTTACAGGCCACGGCGAAGCCGGACTGACTGATCTGCCGGAGCCGGTATTACAGTCGGGACACGCCTTGATCGACGTCAGGGCATCCGGTTTGTGTCACACCGACATAGATGTTTTGCATGGCCGCTATGGGTCCAGCGCATTTCCGCTGGTACCGGGGCATGAATATGCTGGCATTGTGGTCGCGGTCGCGGAAGACGTGACCAATGTGAAGGTGGGCGACCGCATTGCGGTCGATCCGAATATTCCCTGCGGTCATTGCCGTGCCTGCCTCAAGGGGCTCACCAATCTGTGCTCGGACTTAAAGGCCTATGGGGTAACCCATAATGGTGGCTTCGCAGGCATGAGCCTTGTCGATGCCAGCCATCTCCATTCCATTGGCGATCTGCCTTTTGACGTAGCAGCACTCGCGGAACCACTTGCCTGTGTCCTCAACGGTCTTGGCGCAGCGGAACTGAAAACCGGCTCACAAGGTGCCGAAAATGCACTCGTCTTCGGTGCAGGCCCGATTGGCTTGTTGCTAGCCTTATCGTTGAAGGCGCAAGGCGTGCAACAGGTTGCCGTGGCTGACATCAACGAACACCGTCTGACTTTTGTCGAAAGTCTGGGCCTCGAGCCGGTCGTATCGGGTTCGGAGATGCTGGATAAGCGTAAGCGCAGTTTCGATTTTGTTGCCGATGCGACCGGTATCGCCAAGGTCGTTGAAAGCATGATTGGCTTCACGGCTGACGGTGGTACGGTGCTGGTGTTTGGCGTTTGCGCACCTGACGCGCGGATTTCGATTTCGCCTTTCTACATTTTCCGTCGTCAGATCCGTATTGCCGGATCGCATTCATTGAACCACAACATTCCGCAGGCACTGGAAATCCTCAAACAGGACAAGGGCGAAATGGCACGCCTCGTTTCGCATCGGCTGCCGCTCAGTGAAATGCTGCCGTTCTTCACCAAGCACGGTGGGGATCCAGCCACGATGAAAGTCCAGTTCGTACCCGATTGAATTGAAGGAAATCGTCATGACCAAGCTGTCGCGCGCAACGCTCCAGAGCTTCGACAAGGTACACAAACCCGGCTACGATCCAACCGGTTTGAAACCGGGCATCGTGCATTTCGGCGTCGGCAATTTTCATCGCGCTCACCGGGCTGTCTATCTGGACGATCTGTTCGGAATGGGTGAGGGGCACGATTGGGCGCTGGTCGGCGCTGGTGTGCGTGGCAGTGATGATGCCATGCGGGACACGCTCAAGGCGCAAGACTGGCTTACCACAGTTGTCGAACAGGAAGCCGATTATGCGGGGGCAAGGATTACCGCTTCCATGATCGATTATGTAACCATATCGACCGAAGAAGGGCGAAAGGCTTTGATGGCCTATCTCACATCGCCCTCTACTCGCATTGTTTCCATGACGATCACTGAAGGTGGTTATTATATCGATCCGGCCAGCCAGACCTTCGATCCTGCTCACCCCTGATATTGTGGCCGATGCCACCCATCCGGATCAGCCAAAGACCGTGTTCGGCTTGATCGTGCATGCACTGAAACTGCGCAAGACGGCGGGTGTTCAACCTTTCACCGTCATGTCGTGCGATAACATTCCGGGTAATGGGCATGTGACGGAAGATGCCGTAACAGGACTGGCCAAGTTGAGTGATGCGACTTTTGCCGACTGGATTTCCGCCAATGTCGCTTTTCCGAATTCCATGGTGGATCGCATCACGCCAGCCACCGGTGCACGCGAGCGTGAAATCGCTGCGAAGGATTTCGGAGTTGAAGACGGGTGGCCGGTTTTCTGTGAAGTTTTCAAGCAATGGGTGATGGAGGACAATTTCCCCACTGGGCGTCCTGCATTGGAAAAAGTCGGTGTCACGTTCACTGATCAAGTCGCTGCTTATGAACTGATGAAAATCCGCATCCTGAACGGCGGTCATGCCGCCATTGCCTATCCCGGCGGACTGCTCGACATTCACTTCGTGCATGAGGCGATGGAGCATCCACTGATCCGGCGCTATCTGGAAAAGCTCACCAAGGATGAGATCATTCCAGAAGTGCCGCCAGTACCGGATACCAATCTTGAAGACTATCGCATTCTCATCGATGAACGTTTCGCCAATCCAAGTATCGGCGATACCATCCGCCGCCTGTGCCTTGATGGCTCCAACCGTCAGCCGAAATTCATTCTGCCCACTGCTTCTGATCGGGTGGCTGAAGGCAAGTCTGTGACAGGACTGGCGCTCGTTTCCGCATTCTGGTGCCGTTACTGCTATGGCACTACCGATAGCGGCGCGGTTATTGAGCCGAACGACCCGTCATGGGATCGCCTGACGAAGCAGGCGACTTTTGCAAAAAGCAATCCAGCGGCATGGCTTGCGATGGATGATATCTTCGGCTCGCTCGCTTCAAATCCAGCTTATGTGGCGGCTTTTTCATCCGCGCTTCTGCGCATCTGGCAGGATGGGACTGTCAAAACGCTCGAGCGTTATCTGGCAGTTGAGCCGCTATAACTGAAAATTACAATGCGCCCGGATAGACCCTTACCGGGCGGTTGTCCTGACCGACTCCATCACCACAAACGTCGATGTGCTTGCGACATTGGGCAGGCTCGATATCTTTTCGCCCAGCACCTCGCGGTAACGCCGGATGTTGGGTGTTCGTACCTTCAGAAGATAGTCGAAAGAGCTTGCGATCATATGGCACTCTTCGACTTCACGTATCTTGCGCACGGCCGTGTTGAAAGCCTCAAGCGCGGCTTCGCGTGTGTCGGAAAGCTTGACCGTCGTGAAGGCGATATGATCGAGACCGAGTTTCTCAGGGTCGATGGCCGCACGAAAGCCGACAATATAGCCTTCATCGACCAGTCGTTTCAGCCTTGCCCGGCATGGTGTCTTGGAAAGACCGACCTTTTTCGAGAGTTCTGTGACGGGAATGCGTCCGTCTTCGCTCAATACTTCCAGAATACGCCGATCGAACTGGTCCAGATCGTCTACAGAATCTATCTTTCGCATTCTTTTAGCCTGCTTTGTAGCCTATAATAAGATCGATAATCCTTTATATGGAGCAAATGAAGGCAGAATGCAATTTGCACAAATGATAGTGTGCGCCCACTTAAAGCAGAGCTAAACTGGCCAGAGACGCTCGGGGCTGTTTTCATTTGTGAGCATTGCACCATGACCGACACCATACCCGCTCCTACCAATCCGGTTTTCCAGAATTTTGCGCCGCCGATCCGCGAGCAAAGCGCACTGAGGCAAGCGATTACCGCCGCTTATCGCCGCCCGGAAGCTGAATGCGTTTCCGCGCTGGCTGCACAGGCCGCCTTGCCGGAAGAAACAGCCAAGCAAGTCCGTTCCACGGCTCGCAAGCTTATTGAAGCGCTGCGCTCCAAGCACAAGGGGTACAGGCGTCGAAGGCCCGGTTCATGAATATTCGCTGTCGAGCCGGGAAGGTGTGGCGCTCATGTGCCTTGCCGAAGCGCTGCTGCGTATTCCGGACATGGCGACGCGTGATGCGTTGATCCGTGACAAGATTTCGAATGGCGACTGGAAATCTCATATCGGTGGGGGTCGTTCGCTCTTCGTCAATGCTGCAACACGGGGACTTGTCGTTACCGGCAAGCTGACCAACACGGTCAATGATCGCGGCCTGTCAGCTGCCCTGACACGTTTGATCGCTCGTTGCGGCGAGCCTGTCATTCGTCGCGGTGTAGACATGGCCATGCGGATGATGGGCGAACAGTTTGTCACCGGCGAAACCATCGATGAAGCTTTGAAGCGCGCCGGGCCGCTGGAAGAACGCGGCTTCCGCTATTCCTACGATATGCTGGGTGAGGCTGCGACCACCGCTGCCGACGCCGAGCGTTACTACAAAATTACGAAACCGCCATTCATGCCATTGGTCGCGCTTCCGCCGGTCGCGGCATCTATGACGGCCCCGGCATTTCCATCAAGTTGTCCGCTTTGCATCCGCGCTATGTCCGCGCGCAAAGCGAACGCGTCATGGGGAGTTGCTGCCGAAGGTGAAGGCGCTGGCCGCTATCGCCAAGTCCTACAATATCGGTCTCAACATCGATGCCGAGGAGGCAGACCGTCTGGAACTGTCGCTTGATCTGTTGCAGAGCCTGATCGAAGATCCGGATCTGGCAGATTGGGAAGGCATCGGCTTCGTGGTGCAGGCTTACGGCAAGCGTTGCCCGTTCGTGCTCGATTTCATCATCGATCTGGCCCGTCAGAACAAGCGCCGCGTCATGGTTCGTCTGGTGAAGGGTGCCTATTGGGACGCCGAAATCAAGCGCGCCCCGGGTTGACGGTCTGGAAGACTTCCCGGTTTATACCCGCAAGGTACATACCGACGTTTCCTACATTGCATGCGCACGCAAGCTCCTTTGCGGCGACAGATGCTGTTTTCCCGCAGTTTGCAACGCATAATGCGCAGACGCTGGCCACCATCTATCATTTGGCTGGTCCGGATTTCAAAACCGGAAAGTTCGAGTTCCAGTGCCTGCATGGTATGGGTGAACCGCTTTATGACGAAGTTGTCGGTGCCGAAAAGCTCGGCCGTCCGGCCCGCATCTATGCGCCGGTCGGCACACATGAAACGCTTCTCGCCTACCTTGTTCGCCGACTTCTCGAAAACGGTGCGAACTCATCCTTCGTCAATCGCATCGGCGATGAAAGTGTCTCTGTCGACGAGCTGATCGCCGATCCAGTAGAGGTTGTTCGCTCAATGGCTGTCGTCGGAGCACGCCACGACCAGATTGCCCTGCCGGAGAATCTCTATGGCGCTCGCAAGAACTCTGACGGTTTCGACCTGTCGAATGAAGTCACGCTCGCTGAACTCAGCAAGATTCTGAAAGACAGCGCTGACCGCGTGTGGACATCGGAACCACAGGTTGCCGGAACCAAGGTAAAGGGCACCATCCGCTCGGTTCTCAATCCCGGTGACCGGAACGATGTTGTCGGTACGGTGACGGAAATCGCCGAAGGAGATGTGGCGAAAGCCATGAAGGCGGCACAGAAGGCAACGGCAAGTTGGTCTGCGGTTGCACCAGCCGAACGTGCGGCTTGTCTTGAGCGCGCAGCGGATATCATGCAGCGTGATATGCCGGTTCTGCTCGGCCTCATCATGCGCGAAGCCGGCAAATCCATGCCGAACGCGATTGCTGAAGTACGCGAAGCCATTGACTTCCTGCGTTATTATGCAGAGCAGACCCGTCGTACGCTGGGCGTCGGCCACAAGGCGATCGGACCTATCGTCTGCATCAGCCCGTGGAACTTTCCGCTGGCGATCTTTACCGGTCAGATCGCAGCCGCACTCGTTGCAGGCAATCCCGTGCTGGCAAAGCCTGCCGAAGAAACGCCGCTGATTGCAGCACAGGGGTTCGTATCCTACATGAGGCAGGCATTCCAGCCGAGGCGCTGCAGCTTCTGCCGGGCGACGGCCGCATCGGGGCCACGCTGGTTGCTGCGGAAGAGACTTGCGGCGTGATGTTCACCGGTTCGACCGAAGTGGCGCGCCTCATTCAGGCTCAGCTTGCCTCGCGCCTATTGCCGAACGGCAAGCCAATCCCGCTGATTGCCGAGACCGGTGGTCAGAATGCGATGATCGTGGATTCGTCCGCTCTGGCCGAGCAGGTCGTGTTCGACGTGATTGCATCGGCATTCGACAGTGCGGGTCAGCGTTGTTCGGCGCTCCGCGTTCTCTGCCTGCAGGAAGATGTCGCAGATCGTATTCTGACGATGCTGAAGGGCGCGCTCAGGGAACTTTCAATCGGCCGCACCGACAAGCTGAAGGTGGACATTGGGCCAGTTATCACTGATGAAGCCAAGAACATCATCGAAAAGCACGTTCAGGGTATGCGCGATCTCGGTCGCAAGGTTGAGCAGCTTCCGCTTGGTCATGAAACCCAGAATGGAACTTTCGTTGCACCGACCATTGTCGAGATCAATTCGCTTCGCGATCTGAAGCGGGAAGTCTTTGGCCCGGTTCTGCATGTCGTGCGCTACAAGCGTGATGATATGGAGCGCCTGATCGATGATATCAATGCGACCGGCTACGGGCTTACTTTCGGCCTGCATACGCGCCTTGATGAGACCATTGCCAATGTTGCGGATCGTATCCGTGTCGGAAACGTCTATATCAACCGCAATGTTATTGGCGCGATTGTCGGCGTGCAGCCATTCGGCGGACGCGGTATGTCCGGCACTGGTCCAAAGGCAGGTGGTCCGCTCTATCTCGGACGTCTCGTGGAAACAGCTCCAATCCCGCCGCGTCATAGCTCGGTTCACACTGATCCGGCGCTCAAGGATTTTGCGAAATGGCTTGGCCAGCGCGGCATGAACGATCTGGCTCAGGCTGCGCGTGACACCGGTAGCGCTTCGGCCCTCGGTCTTGACCTTGAATTGCCGGGTCCTGTTGGCGAGCGCAATCTTTATGCGCTGCATCCGCGTGGAAATATCCTGCTGGTTCCGCAAACGGAAGCAGGCCTTTATCGCCAGATGACGGCTGCCCTCGCTACGGGCAATACTGTGTATGTCGACGAGGCTTCAGATTTGCGGAATGTCATGAAAGATGTTCCAGCTTCAGTCGCAGCGCGCACGATCTGGACGAATAACTGGGAATCGGACGCACCGTTCGCTGGAGCGTTGGTCGAAGGGAACGCTGAACGCATTGTCGAGATCAACAAGAAGCTTGCAACGCTTCCCGGACCGTTGGTTCTGACACAAGCCGCTTCCACGGAAGAACTGGCAAACAACCCGGATGCCTATTGTCTCAACTGGTTGCTGGAAGAAGTTTCGACTTCGATCAACACCACGGCAGCTGGTGGCAATGCCAGCTTGATGGCAATCGGCTGATCTCCTTGGGGACAGGCAACAACTAAAAGGCGGCTTAGGCCGCCTTTTTTCTTTATCGATATAAGTTTGCATGGCTGTGCAAATGTTAGTCGAAAACAGAATTATTTGATTATTTTTTTTATAATTTCAGAATAAAATTTACAAAGGCATTGACAGGCTTTCATAAAAGGCAAACACTGTGCACACGCTTGCAAAAGCGTCGGCGTGGAGGCGTCGTATAAAGGGAGGAAAACAATGCGTTCAGCATTTCTGGTTGCGGCACTGGCCGCAGGTGTATCTTCATTTGCTTTTTCTGCGCAGGCCGCAGGCGATCTCAATCTTATCTGTTCCGCGGACGTGGTCATCTGTGAGCAGATGAAGAACATGTTCGAGAAGGATACTGGCATCAAGGTCAACATGGTACGGCTTTCCTCCGGTGAAACCTATGCCAAGGTGCGGGCCGAAGCGCGCAATCCGAAGACAGATATCTGGTGGGCCGGTACCGGCGATCCGCATCTTCAGGCTGCGGCCGAAGGGCTGACGCTCGAATATAAATCCCCGATGCTCGACCAGCTGAATGATTGGGCCAAGAAACAGGCCGAAAGCTCCGGCTTCCGCACGGTTGGCGTTTATGCCGGTGCGCTCGGTTGGGGTTACAACACCGATATTCTTGCCAAGAAGAACCTGAAAGAGCCGAAATGCTGGGCCGATCTGCTTGATGCGTCCTATAAGGGCGAAATCCAGATGGCCAATCCGAATTCTTCCGGTACCGCTACACGGCACTGGCAACGCTTGTTCAGATCATGGGTGAAGACAAAGCCTATGATTATCTGAAGAAGCTCAACGAAAATGTATCGCAGTACACCAAGTCGGGCTCGGCTCCCGTCAAGTCGGCTGCGCGTGGTGAAACTGGAATCGGCATCGTCTTCATGCATGACGCAGTGTCGATGACGGCAGAAGGTTTCCCGATCAAGTCGGTCGCACCGTGTGAAGGCACAGGCTACGAAATCGGTTCCATGTCGATCATCAAGGGTGCCAAGAATCTCGAAAATGCGAAGAAGTGGTACGACTGGGCGCTGACCGCCGAAGTGCAGTCACATATGAAGGATGCGAAGTCTTTCCAGTTGCCTTCGAACAAATCGGCCGAGGTTCCAAAGAATCCCCGCGCTTCGAGGACATCAAGCTTATCGATTATGACTTCAAGACCTATGGCGAACCGGCCAAGCGCAAGGAATTGCTCGAGCGCTGGGACAAGGAAATCGGTGCGCACGCCAACTGATCTTTCATGGGCTTGAAATCCGGGTGCGCCGCTTTTGTTGTGCGACGCACCTGTCCCGGATGACGGAACAAGGCAGCGGTTTTCCTGAAATATGCAGGAGCCGGCGCACTGGAGCATTTCCAGTTTAAATTGAATCATTGGAAATGCTCTATCTCTTTGTTTCTACGCATTATCCTCCGCAAAACCGCTTCGCACTTTTGCTGGAAATGCTCTAGCCATTCCTTGGAAATCCCCGATCTGGAGGGACGCGGACATCCATGAAACAGCATAATCGCAGACTGGATATTGTTCTGGCACTTGCGCTCGCGGCATTTGTCTTGTTGCCGTGGTATCGCATAGAAGACGGCTTTCTGAGCTTCGGCTGGCTCGCTGGAATGTTCGGTGAAGGTGCAACGGCACCCGGCCTTTGGCAGATAGCCTTCTTCGGGCGGCCTTGGCTTGGCGCTGTTGCTGTATTCATGCTGCTTTGTGCCGGTGCCCGCTTGCTATTGCCTGTTGAACGTCGGAGCGGTGTTCTGATATGGGCGAGCCTTCTTGGTGTACTTGTCCTGACGCTGCAAGGCTTGGCCATCGGCTTTTCCGGCTGGAACTGGACCATCAGTGAAAACCTGTTCGGCGCACTTTCTGAAGGCCAGCCAGCCTTCGGCGCTGGAGCAATCCTGACAGGTCTCTGCTTTCTGCTGATTTTCTCGTTTGGTCTCGCGGAACGCGGTGTGATGAAGGGGACGCCTTCGTCGTTTCCTCTATCACCCTGCTGGTCGCATTGGTGGCTGTATTCGTCTTCTATCCTGTTATCAGCATGTTTGCCGGGTCGGTGCAGGATTTCGACGGTTCTTTCAAACCTGAGGGGTTTATCGGCAATATTCAGGATTCTTCGATCTGGAGTCTGGCCTGCGTTATCGGCGAAGGGCGATGTGGCGTTGCATGGCGCACATTATGGCTGGCGCTGATGACTGCGACTGGTTCTACAGTGCTGGGGCTTGCCTTTGCACTGGTTGCGACCCGCACAGGCTTCCCTTTCAAGAAAGGCTTACGGCTTCTCACCATATTACCGATCATCACGCCGCCCTTCGTTGTCGGTCTTGCATTGACGCTGCTTTTTGGCCGTGCAGGCGTGGTGACGGAACAGATTTCCAATATATTCGGGGTGGAGCCGGGACGGTGGCTTTATGGCCTCACCGGCATATGGATCGCGCAGGTCCTGTCTTTCACCCCGATTTCCTTCCTCGTACTTATCGGTGTTGTCGAGGGCGTGTCACCATCGATGGAAGAAGCATCTCAAACTCTGCGCGCCGATCGCTGGCGCACATTCCGCAGGGTTTCTCTGCCGCTGATGGCACCGGGGCTTGCCAATGCGTTTCTCATTGCTTTCATCGAAAGTATGGCGGATTTCGGCAATCCGATGGTGCTCGGAGGCAGCAATGGGGTGCTTTCGACTGAAATATTCTTTGCGGTGGTTGGTGCGCAGAACGATCCATCGCGCGCGGCAGTTCTCGCAATCGTGCTGCTCTGCTTTACATTGACTGCGTTTCTTATCCAGCGCGTCTGGCTCTCAGGCAAGAACTTCGCAACTGTGACCGGCAAAGGCGATTCCGGTATGCATGCCGGGCTGCCGCGCGGCCTAAAGATCGGCGTTTATGCCCTTGTAATTCCTTGGATGATTTTCACTGTCGTTGTTTACGCGATGATCCTTATTGGCGGCTTCGTGCGTCAGTGGGGGCTCGACAATACATTGACAGTCGAGCACTACGCGCGGGCGTTTTCCGTCAATTGGACAGAGAGTGGCATTGCGTGGACCGGTGTGGCATGGAATTCGTTCTGGACGACGATGGAAATCTCGCTGATCTCAGCTCCGCTGACTGCTGCTGTCGGGTTGCTGACGGCCTATCTGATCGTTCGCCAGCGCTTTGTTGGACGAAACGTCTTCGAATTCGCGTTGATGCTGAGCTTTGCAATTCCCGGCACCGTTATCGGTGTCAGCTACATCATGGCTTTCAATCTGCCACCGCTTGAAATGACTGGCACGGCGCTGATACTGATTGCATGTTTCGTCTTCCGCAACATGCCAGTGGGTGTGCGTGGCGGCATCGCAGCAATGAGCCAGCTCGACAAGAGCCTCGACGAAGCCTCGCTGACGTTGCGGGCAAACAGCTTCCGCACGATCCGCAAAGTCATTCTGCCACTGCTGCGTCCCGCAATCACAGCTGCATTGGTCTATTCCTTCGTGCGTGCCATCACGTCCATCAGCGCGGTTATTTTCCTCGTTTCGGCGCAATACAACATGGCGACATCCTACATTGTCGGTCTGGTCGAGAACGGTGAATTCGGCGTGGCTATTGCTTATTCATCGATGCTGATTGTCGTGATGATCGTGGTCATTACAGGCTTCCAGCTCCTCGTGGGTGAACGCAAACTCAGGCGCGAGAACCGCGTTGCGGCTGTCCCCCGTCAAAACCGTTCGTCAGGAGAAAACCGCATGACTGCGATCCGTCCCGGTTCCGTTACATTTGAAAATGTCACCAAGAAATTCGGTAATTTTACCGCCTTGCCCGATCTGTCCCTGACCGTCGAGCCGGGAACTCTGGTGACGCTCCTTGGACCATCCGGTTGCGGCAAGACGACGACATTGCGGCTGTTGGCTGGGCTTGAACACCCGACTTCGGGTCGCATTCTGATCGGTGGCAAGGACGTGACCAATCTGCCAGCCAATGAGCGGGATGTGTCCATGGTCTTCCAGTCCTATGCGCTCTTTCCGCATATGAACTCGCTCGACAACGTGGCCTACGGCTTGGGATCTTCAGGTTTGAAAAAAGCGGAAGCGCGCGAACGTGCGGAAGACGGGCTGAAGCTCGTCGGTCTTGCTGGAATGGGGCATCGCCTTCCGGCAGAACTGTCGGGTGGCCAGCAACAGCGCGTGGCCGTAGCGCGCGCGCTTGTGCTTGAACCGCAGGTTCTGCTTCTGGACGAGCCGCTTTCGAACCTCGACGCTCGCCTGCGCCGTCGGGTGAGGACCGAAATTCGTGAGTTGCAACAAAGGCTCGGGTTCACTGCCGTCTATGTCACGCATGATCAGGACGAGGCGCTTGCCGTTTCCGATACGATCATCGTCATGAAGGAGGGCAATATCGCACAGAAGGGAAGCCCTCGTGATCTCTATGAAACACCGGCCTCAGCCTTTATCGCGGATTTCATGGGAGAGGCGAATGTTGTGCCGTGTGAGGTGATGACGGCAGATGGGGGCGAAGCTGTCATTCGTGTGGGCAGCCTGACCCACCGGGTTACCGCGCGCAACGCTCGACCGTGTCCGGCGCAGCTTGCGATCCGGCCCAACGCGGTGACCTTGCAGCCAAAGGCTGGCGGCGGATTCCCCGGACGGGTTGCCCATTCGGCCTATCTTGGTGATCATATCGAGTATGAAATCGAGACCGAGCACGGCAAGCTTTTCATTGTCGATCCGGCGGTCGAGGAGGCTCTGCCGCCGCAAACCGATGTATCGATCGAGTTCAAAACGCGCGGACTTGCCATTATCAATCAATAGGCGCAAAAAACGTCGCGCCTTTCTTTATCTCTCATCGGAAAATCATCATGACTTCCCATCCCCGACAGGAACTAGAAGCGCGGCTGGCGCTTGCCGAAAAGATCGCGCGCGAGGCGGGTGCCAAGGCTCTCGACTATTTCAAGCAGCGTGAAACACTGGTTATCGAAACCAAGCGCGATCCGCAGGATGTGGTGTCGATTGCCGACAGGGATGTTGAACAGCTTATCCGTGCCCGTGTGTCGGAAGCGTTTTCTCAGGATGGTTTTCTGGGAGAGGAATACGGGCTGAATGAAGGCACTTCGGGTTACACATGGGTTGTGGATCCTATTGATGGCACCAGTCCTTTCGTCAACGGTATGCCGAACTGGTGTGTTTCCATTGCCGTTCTGAAAGACGGCGAGCCCGTCATCGGCGTAATCCGGGCGCCGTGCTTCGACGAACTTTATGCTTCGGCAAAAGGCTTGGGTGCAGCACTTGATGGAAAGAAGCTGGTTCTCGATCCGAGCCGCACGATCCGTAATTCGGTGACGGGTATCGGCGCCAACAACTACGTAACACCACAGGTTGTTGCAACAATCGTAGAAGACCTGCTTGAGGCGGGCGGTACCTTTATCCGTAATGGTTCAGGTGCACTGATGATCGCTTATGTCGCGGCTGGCAGGCTGGTCGGATATTATGAGCCTTATATGCATGCTTGGGATTGCATGGCGGGCTTCTGTCTCGTGCGTGAGGCGGGAGGTTATGTGCATCCTTTTCCGGTAGACGGAGAACAGCTCACCAAAGGTAACAAGGTCTTCGTGGCTGCACCCGGTGCAGTGGAAGATCTGAGAAAAATCGCGCGTTTAAGCCCGAGATAAGCAAGGAGAGGACAGAAACAAAGAACGCCTAATTTCCTAAACTGTTTGTTTCGGTTTAGCTGAGAGGCCCTGATAACTTACTCGTGAATGTGTTTTATTTAACTAATGCAGGTCGCAATAATATGCTGGCATAGTGTTTCATTTGAAGGAAGGAAGCCTATGTCGGCAAGCGGATGGACAGCTGCATATCAACCGATCATGCTCAGTATTTTACGTATCGTGGCAGCTCTTGTACTCTTCAGTTATGGTACGGAGAAGATACTTGGCTTTCCTTCAGGCCGTTCGCCAGCAATGTTCTCATTGTCGTGGACCGCGGGTGTCCTTGAGCTTGTTTTGGGCTTCACGCTGCTAATCGGTCTTTTCAGCCGGTTTTCTGCCTTCATTCTCTCGGGCTTGATGGCATGCGCCTATTTCATTGGTCATGCATCCCAAAGCTTTTCCCGTGCCAGAACGGCGGTGTTGCTGCGATCCTGTTCTGCTTCATTTTTCTTTATCTGTTTATTGCCGGACTGGCCCCTGAGCATCGATGCATCGCGGGCGAACAATGCGCTGCCAGCCAGCCGATAGCGATGAACGATAGCTTATTGAAAAGCCTCGGATCCGGGGCTTTTCTGTTTACGGATTATCGCGCTTGAAAATCCAGTCATGGTCGGGATGGTTCTTGAAGCGCCATTTGCGCAAGGGACCGGCCATCACATTGAGATAATACATCTCGTAACCATAGGGAGCGCCACATGGATGGTGGCCTTTTGGTACAAGCACGACGTCTCCGTCAGAGACCGCCATGGTTTCATCAAGGCTTCCGTCTTCGGTGAAAACACGCTGGTAGCCGAAGCCCTGCGCCGGGTTGAGACGGTGATAATAGGTCTCTTCCAGATAGGTCATATCCGGAAAATTGTCTTCGTCGTGTCTGTGGGGTGGATAGGATGACCAGTTTCCCTGCGGTGTGAATACCTCGGTAACAAGAAGGCTATCGGCAATATCGCGGCTTTCCATTGCGATATTATGGATGAAGCGGGTATTGGCACCTTTTCCGCGTTGTTCAAGTGTCACGCTTTCCGGCCCAACCTTCTGTGCCTTACGGCCCGGCTTGCCCGGTGCGGTGCAAACAGCCAGAACACAATCTGTCGTGGCGGTTGCATGCCAGTCGCTTTCAGCAGGCACATAGAGGCAGTGTGGCGGCAGTTTCTCGAACACGTTTATGCGCTCGCCCATCTCTCCGAAATCCTCGCCAGAAGCGGAAATCTTTGCCTTGCCTTCCACAAGAACAAGGATCACCTCCGTCGATCCGGTCTTTTCGGAGACACTCTCGCCGGATTTGAGACGATAGAGCCCGAACCCGACATAACCCCATTTGGCGCTTTCCGGAGTGATGTCGTGGACCTTGCCATGCGTGCCGTTGGGCTTGCGCAACAAATTGGCCATGTCTCAGTCTCCTTTGTCGAGTCCTGCTTCGTGTGCGAATGATTTCAGCGATTTTAGCCCAAGTGACTGATATTGATACGGATTACGAATATCGGGGTCCTGTTCTGCTTCGATCACCAGCCAGCCTTGATAGGTTTTATCAGCAGCAACTTTCAGTACAGGTACGAAGTCGACGCCGCCATCCGCATCGCCCGGAACAGTGAAGACGCCGCGACGGACTCCCTCCAGAAACGACAGGCTCTGGTCGCGTACTTCAGTGGCTATCGCCGGGCGAACGTTCTTGGCGTGGATATGCCCGACGCGGTCCATATGCTTTTTCGCAACCCGCTCCGGGTCGCCACCACCGAACAGGCAGTGACCTGTATCGAGAAGAAGTTTCGTGTACGGTCCTGTATGCTGCATCAGAAGATCTATCTCGTCCTCGCTCTGCACTACCGTTCCCATGTGATGATGGTAGACAAGCGCGATACCTTGGGCGGCGGCATGTTCTGCCAGTGCTTCGACGCCCGCGCCGAATTCTTCCCAGCGTGCTTCTTCCAGCACTGGACGCTCAGACAGCGACTTGTCGTTGTCGCCGTGAATGGCATTCGACGTTTCGCAAACAATGATGACTATCGAGCCCATTGTTTTCAGGAGGTCGAGTGCAGGCTGCATTGCCTTCTTTTCTTCTTCGACCGAATTGACCAGCAGATTGAGCGAATGCCAGCCCGATACATAGCGAAGCTTGCGAGGTTCAAGCATGGCTTTGAGTGCAGCCGGCTCTTGCGGAAATTTGTGACCTTTCTCGATTCCATCGAAGCCGATCTCGGCGGTTTCATCGAGACATTGATCCGGGGTGATATGCGCACCGAGGTTGCGATCATCGTCGTTCGACCGGGCAATAGGATTGGTGCCATAGAGGATCATCGGTCAGTTTCTTTCTTTGAGCTTGGCTTCATAATCTTTACGCGCAGCACGTACCTGTTCGCGCTCAGAGACTTCCGGCACCGCGACATCCCACCACCAACCGCCAGTTTCAGGGGTCGGGTAAGGATCGGTATCGATAATGACGACAGTGGTGCGCGGGCTGTTGCGGGTTTCCGCCAAAGCCTCTTCCAGCTCGCGGATCGACCCTGCTTTCTTCGTATCGGCCCCCATAGCTCCGGCATGGGCGGCGAAATCGATGTGCGACGGATTCACGTGGCTCGAATGGTCGAGCAGGTTGTTGAACTCAGCGCCACCAGTCGCCATCTGCAGTCGGTTGATGCAACCGAAACCGCGATTGTCGGTAATAACGACCGTAATCTTCTGCCCCATCATGACGGCAGTGGCGAGTTCGGAATTGGCCATCATGTAAGAGCCGTCGCCGACCATAACGATGACGTCTCGATCCGGTTCGGCCATCTTGATACCAAGGCCGCCAGCTATCTCATAACCCATACAGGAGAAGCCATACTCCATATGGTAGGACATGGGGCGACCGGCTTTCCAGAGTTGGTGCAGTTCGCCCGGCATGGTGCCTGCCGCGCACATGACGACCGTGTTCTCTTGTGCCTGACGCTGTACCGCGCCGATCACCTGCATATCGGTTGGCAAAGCGTTGCCGTCACTGGGGCAGCGGTAAACCCCTCTGCCGCCGCAAACCATTTTTCTTTTAACGCTGTGTCCGCAGGTTGGCGCTTATAGCTGCCAACCGCTTTTGAGAGCGCTTCAAGGCCAATCTTTGCATCGGCAACCAATGGAAGCGAACCGTGCTTGGAGCTGTCATAGGGTTGGACGTTTAGCGAGAGAAGCTTGCGCTCGGGATGTTTGAACAACGCCCATGATCCGGTCGTGAAGTCCTGAAAGCGTGTGCCGACGCCGATCACAAGATCGGCTTCCGCCGCGATAGTATTGGCGCTGTCTGACCCAGTTACGCCAACCGGGCCGAAATTGAGCGGATGGTCCCACGGCAGAGCCGATTTGCCAGCCTGCGTCTCGATGACTGGAATGCCATGTGCTTCGGCAAAATTGTGTAACGCTTCGTGAGCACCGGAGTAGTGCACTCCGCCACCTGCAACGATAACGGGTTTGAGCGCTGCCTTGATTGTTGACGCTGCGGCATTCAGTTCATTCTCATCCGGTGGTGGACGGCGCCAGTGCCAGACTTTCGGTTCAAAGAACTCTTCCGGCCAGTCATATGCTTCCGTTTGCACATCCTGACAGAAAGCAAGCGTAACCGGCCCACAATCAGCAGGATCGGTCATGGTGCGGAAGGCGCGGGGCAGAGCAGTGAGAAGCTGTTCAGGCCGGGTGATCCTGTCGAAATAGCGGCTGACCGGACGAAAACAGTCATTCACGGTCATAGTGCCGTCATTGAAGTCTTCGATCTGCTGCAGCACGGGATCAGGTCCACGATTGGCAAAAGACGTCGCCGGGAATGAGGAGAACTGGTAGGCGGTTCACATGGGCAAGGGCTGCTGCAGTGACCATATTTGTTGCGCCGGGGCCGATGGAGGAGGTGACAGCACAGGCACGCTTGCGGCCAAGCTGCTTGGTATAGGCAATGGCTGCATGGGCCATGGTCTGTTCATTATGGCCGCGCCATGTGGGCAGTTCTTCGCGAATGCCATGGAGGGCCTCGCCAAGTCCGGCCACGTTTCCGTGGCCGAAAATAGCCCAAACACCTGCGATAAAGGTCTCACCATCCGGCGTCATCTGATTGGCGAGGTAGCGCACCAATGCCTGTGCGGCGGTTAATCGAACGGTTTTCATAGCTCCTCCAGTTTCCTCCCGGCAGAACGAATTCAATATGTACGCACGCTGTCCCAGACGTTGCAAAGTCCACGATAGCGCATCACCATGTCGGCGATTGCTTCTTCGTCGCTGATCGAACCATTCAGCCATTTGCGTGCCGCGTCGCCAAAGATGGTGCGTCCCACCGCAAAGCCTTTGACAAGGTCAAATTCGGCAGCAATTGCAAGACTGGCTTCCAGTTCTTCGGCAGGCGCGTCCAGCCCCAGAACAACGATACCGCGTGTGTGTGCATCATTGCGTATGATCGCGTCACAGGCATTGGCCCGAACCGCTCTGGTCTTCATGGGTTCTAGCTTCCACCAGTCGGGATAGACGCCAATTTCATAAAACCGCGTGATCACACGCGCAGTTGTGTCGTCATCGACGGGACCTGCTTTGGATGGGATGACTTCCAGCAGGAATTCCAGTCGGTTGCGCCGTGCGGCTGCGAAAAGACGTGAGACAGTTTCTTCCTGTTCTGCCTTGAATTCAGCTGTGTCATCCGGATGGTAGAAGCATAGCAACTTCACTACATTCTCGACAGGCCACTCGACCAGTCCACCGCAGTCTGGTCCGAGTTCCGGTTCCAGCTTGAGCGGACGCGAGCCGGGCCATTCGGTCGGACGTCCGATCCACAAGCCCGTACCGGCGGCCCGGTAAAGAGCATCGCGGCCCAGTCGACCATCACACAATATGCCGTAACCCTCATCCCCGTTTGCCACCTGCAAGGCCGCATTCAGGCAAAGCTGTTTGAACTCGCCAATCTTTTCCGTTGAAACGCTCGCCTCGGCGGCCATTTCTTCCAGTTGAATACGGTGATCAAAGGCAAAAACGCGCATATGTGGCCAGTGGCCGTTGCGATTGGTGGACCAATGTATCTGCTCCAGCGCAGCATCCTTGCGCAAAGCCTTGTTGCGAATGCCGGTACGGAAAAAAAATACTGAAGCTCTTCCCAGCTCGGATAAGCTGGCGTGCATCCATGTCGCGAGACCGCAAAAGCCCCGCAGGCATTGGCGAATTTGAGGCTGGTAGGCCAGTCTTCATCCTTCAGCCAGCCGCGCAAAAGCCCGGACATGAACCCGTCACCCGCACCAAGCACGTTGAAAACGTCAATCGGGAACCCTTCGCCGCTCTGTCCCTCGTCGAGGCTGTTAGGGATTGGGCCTTCGAAAACCACTGCTCCCATGGGGCCACGTTTGCAGACCAGTGCCGCATCCGTTACTGCGCGCACGGCTTTCAGCGCTTGAAGCGTGTCTGTCGAGCCGCCAGCAATATGAAACTCTTCTTCCGTGCCGACGATCAGGTCGAACAGATGCAGGGTCGATTGCAGTTTGGTCGTAACAGCTGCGGATTCGATAAAACGATTTTCGCCGTCGCCATGACCGGAAAGCCCCAGAGATTGGGGCGATAGTCTATGTCGAGTGCCGTCCGGCTGCCATTGTCGCGAGCAAGACGGAGTGCTTTCAGAACCGCCGCTTCGGTCTTCGGATGTGATAGATGTGTGCCTGTAACCAGAATACAGCCAGCTTCGGCGATGAGGACCGGATTGATGTCGTCCTCGCACAATGCCATGTCGGCACAATTCTCGCGATAGAATATCAGTGGAAAATGCTGCTGATCGCGAATGCCGAGAATAACGAGCGCGGTCAGGCGTTCGGGATCGGTGACGATACCGCGTGTGTCCACGCCTTCGCGTTCCAGCTCGCGTAACAGAAAACGGCCCATATGCTCGTCACCAACACGGGTGATAAGTGCGGATTTAAGGCCCAGCCGTGCAGTCCCGGTTGCGATATTGGTAGGAGAGCCACCTACATATTTGTTGAAGGAGGCCATGTCTTCCAGAAGGCCGCCAACCTGTGCGCCATACAGGTCAACCGAAGATCGGCCAATCGTTATCAAGTCGAGCCGCTTCACTACAATCCTCCCTCGCTATTTTCTTATTGCTGCAAGGCTGTGCAGGATTCATGCACACATAGCAGTTATTCCATTTTTGATTAAAATGGATTTATTATTCCATTTCAACTAAAAATGGAATATGCACGGGAAGGATCAGTCGCTTTGACGTGCGGTGCCTACGGCTACAGCGAGCGCTATGGCGAGACAAAGCGTTGCGGAGAGTGAGCGGAAGGCGCCGAAATCCACCTCTGAAACGAGCAATGTCTGTTTGGCAGATTTACTCATCGGGCTGACAAACGTGTCAGTGATGCCGACGACGTCGATACCACGCGCGGCGACGGTTTCGGCCATGGTGACCGTTTCCGGTGAGTAGGGTGAAAACGTAATCGCCAGAAGCACATCGCCTTCGCGAATAGCATGCAGGTTCTCCAGTTTGCCGACTGCACTGTGCAGCATGGCAGGCACTTGCATCTTCTCCAGCGCGTAAGCCGGTAGCTCGCGACGGGAAAAGCACGGCGGATGCCGACAATATGGATTGTCTGCGCGCTGGCCAAAAGCTGAACGGCCTTTTCGAGCGCATCTGGATCAATGGTTTTGAGCAGCCCTTCGAGGGAAGTGCGCCCTGCTTCGGCAAACTCGGCAAGAAGGGCGGGGGCGCTGCCGGTCGCCGTTTCTCGCAAATGTTGCAATCTGGTTGAATAGTCAGGCCAGCCGCCCGCATAGGAATCCCGAACAGCTTCTGCATCTCCGAAAAGCCGGAGAAACCCATGATCTGGCAGAAACGCATGAAGGCTGAGCTCTGCACACCCGCACCTTCGGCCATCTCGGCGACGGTCGACACAGCGATACGGTCCTCGTTGGCGGCAACGAAATCGGCGCACTGTTTCAGCCTCTTCGGCAAACGGTCGGAAACCTCTAGCAGCTTCGCCTCGAATTCCTTTGATATTCGTCGGAACGCTGATTGATGACGGGGCGGGGAATCCATCAGTGGCCTTTCGGTATGGTCTCTTGACAATCTTTATGTCACATTCTAGCAAAATAGAATAAATATTCTATAGTATATCTTCATTTGACCGAAGATGGCCGTTTCACGGGAGGATGAGGCAATGGTGACACGTCTGGCACTGCTCGGCGCGGGCCGTATAGGTAAGGTTCACGCAGGCGCAATCGCTGCGGACAAGCGGGCCCGTTTGGTCGCGGTCGCAGACGCAAATGAGGCGGCGGCGCAAGCAATTGCTGATTCTGCCGGTGCGGAAGCCCGCGATATTGACGCTATCGAGAAGTCAGACGATGTGGACGCAGTGCTGATATGCACACCGACCAATACCCACGCCGATCTTATTGAACGGTTTTCTCGCGCCGGCAAGGCTGTTTTTGTGAGAAGCCGATTGATCTTGACATAGCGCGCGTCAGAGCCTGCCTCAATGTCATTCGAGAAACTGGCGCGAAAGTGATGCTGGGTTTCAATCGCCGTTTCGATCCGCATTTTGCAGCAGTGCACAAAGCCATCAAAGATGGGCACATCGGCAATGTTGAAATGGTGACGATCACCAGTCGCGATCCGGGTGCGCCACCCGCTGAATATATCAAGGTATCCGGCGGCATTTTCCGTGACATGACGATCCATGATTTTGACATGGCGCGTTTTCTCCTCGGTGAGGAAATCGAGAACGTATCGGCCTCGGCTTCGGTGCTGGTCGATCCGAAAATTGGAGAACTTGGCGATTATGATAGTGCAAGCGTCATTTTGACGACTGCTTCCGGTCGCCAGTGCGTCATTTCCAATTCGCGTCGCGCTTCCTATGGCTACGACCAGCGCATTGAAGTCCATGGATCGCTCGGTGCTGTTTCGGCGGAAAACCAGCGTCCGATCTCGATAGAAATCGCTTCTAAAGACGGTTATAACCGTCCACCATTGCATGATTTCTTCATGACCCGCTACACGGCCGCTTATGCAACGGAAATCGCCTCGTTTATCGATGCGCTGGACACCGGCAAGGCGCCGCATCCTTCAGCAGAAGATGGATTACAAGCTTTGGCTCTGGCTGAGGCGGCACTTCGTTCGGTCAGGGAAGACCGCACTGTCAAAGTTGCGGAAGTTCTCGGATAAGGCGGTAATTTTGTTTGCCTTTTCTCGCAATCGGCTGCGATATGCGGGGCATGGCCTACAAGATCGATGATTTGCCGTTCGGAGAATTTTTCGTACCCGTGAGCAAAGCTACGGCGGCTCTGGTGCGGCTCGACGAACGACTTTTGCGCTCGCCCATTCGCGAAGGGATGCTTGAGCGAATGCATATGCACGATGCCGTCGCTTCGATGTGGCTTGAAGGCGAACTGGTGCATATGGAAGACCGGGTCTTGCATGATGCTTTGATGGACAGCCGGATGCCTAGTCACGCCCTGACCATCGCACACGCGGTTTTGCGCATGCGTCGGCAGATTGCTGGAAGACCTGCAGATTGGGCTCTTGGCCCTGCTGGTGTTCAGCAATTGCTTGGCCGCACGGTCGATACTGTACCCTCTGGAATTGAGCCATCCGGGGCAATCGATGATGATGTCGATCCGTTGCTCAATGACATTGACCACCTGCTTGCGCGGACTGATGCCCTTTTGAAGGGAACTGTCTCAGGCAGGTCGAAGTCGGAAGCCGTCGCGCGCGATACGCTACTTTACGACGACGACTGGGATGAGGATGCGCGTTTGCAGGAATGGCGGGACTGTCTTGCGGCGACAAGGTATCTGCCACCACTTATGCGCGCCGCATTGATCCAAGACGCGTGGTTTTCTCTCGAAGTCGTGCAACGATCGTCATGGATCGGTCGGTTACTGACTGCCGCCTTCTTGCGTCAGAGTGGCCTTGCAATCGGTCATTTGCCAGCAATCAGTCTTGGTCTCCGCGCGAAACGACCGGATGAACGGCGCTCACCTAACCGTCTTGTCCGTATCGGGGCGTTTTTTGAAAGTATCGAGGATGCAGCCGATACGACCATGAAGGAGCATGATCGGCTGCTTCTGGCGCGCGAACAGATGCAGCGTAAGCTCAAGGGGCGCAGGTCCAATTCGCGATTGCCGCAACTGATGGATATGGTTCTACGCAGTCCCGTCATTTCCAGCCAGATGGTGGAGAAGGAACTGCAGGTTACGCAGCAAGGGGCTTTGAAGCTGATCTCGGAACTCAATCTGAGAGAAGTTACCGGGCGCGGACGGTTTCGCGCCCGGGGGAATTCTCTAGGCCGGCTTCATGCACTTGCCGCGAAGATGGTCAGCGAAGAGCTGAAACTCGTTGCGGCGGGCGGTGTTGGAGCGCCAGACGAGAACCAGTGACCGATAATTGTTTTTGCCCTCATAAGGAACGATGCTCAGCTCCGTTCCGCGCGTGGCTCCGGCTTTGATCGCCACTTCAGGCAGCAGCGTAACACCCATCCCGAAGTCGACAAGTTGCACCAACGTCATGATAGATGTGGCATGAACGTCACCGCTTGCTCGGGCCGGTGTGGACCCTATGGCGGCCATGACGTGTTCCCGAAGGCAATGCCCGGTTTCCAGTAGAAGAAACGGCTGGTCCTGCAAGTCGTCTGCATCGACCTGCTCGCGATTGGCCAGCGCATGATCGCGCCGCACTGCCAGATAGAAGATGTCCCGACCAAGCTCTGCTATCTCAAATTCATCGAGGTCGTAGGGATGAGCGACCAGTGCTACATCGAGCGAACCTGAACGCAAGCTGTCGAGCAACGACCGAGTGAGACCTTCACGAATGGTCAACTGCAATTCGGGAAAGGCTTTAGCGGTCGCAGGCAGGACTTTAGGCAGCAGAAAAGGCGCTATCGACGGAATGACGCCCATTCGTAGTCTGGTCGTCAGCGGTCGTTCAGCTTGTCGCGCGTGTTCAGGCAATTCTTCAATGAGGGCTATAATCGTACGAGCGCGTGCGAGAAAATCCTCACCAGCGGGCAAAAGCTGCATTCGTCTGCCCGAGCGATCGATCAACGTTACGCCAAGTTCTGTTTCAAGCGCCTGAATAGCAGCACTCAATGTCGATTGGGTAACACCCACGACCTCAGCTGCACGCGAAAAGGACCCCGCTTTGACAAGGGCCATAAAGTAATGGAGCTGGCGGACGCTGATATTGAGCATTGATTCTTTCGACTTTGCTCCATCGTTTAAATCGATGGATTTGATCGTTATAATCGCTTTGACCGATTTAACAAGAATCCCTATATAAGACTCGTAGTCGGAAAATTCTGTAAGTTCAGAAATTTCCGCATAACAACTGAATTTACAGGCAGGTATAAAATGCTCGGTATCGGCGATAAGCTTCCCTCCTTCAAGGTCACCGGCGTAAAGCCCGGTTTCAACCATCACGAAGAAAAAACGGCGTTTCGGCATTTGAAGAAATCACCGAAGCAAGCTTTGCGGACAAGTGGAAGGTTATCTTCTTCTACCCGAAGGATTTCACCTTTGTTTGCCCTACCGAAATCGCCGAATTTGCCCGTCTTGCATCGGATTTCGAAGACCGTGACGCAGTCGTCCCGGGCGGTTCGACCGACAATGAGTTCGTGAAGCTCGCATGGCGTCGCGATCACAAGGATCTCGACAAGCTACCGATCTGGTCGTTTGCCGACACCAATGGTTCGCTGGTCGATGGCCTCGGCGTTCGTTCGCCAGATGGTGTTGCGTACCGCTACACCTTCGTTGTCGATCCGGACAACACGATCCAGCACGTTTACGCAACCAACCTCAACGTTGGTCGCGCTCCCAGGATACGCTGCGCGTTCTCGATGCGCTGCAGACCGATGAGCTCTGCCCATGCAACCGTGAAGTCGGTGGCGAGACGCTCAAGGCTGCCTGATAGCCCTTGATTGGTTTGCAGAAAGGCGGGTCAAGGCCCGCCTTTCTTTTATCTAGAGCGGTTCCGGTAAAACGAAATCGTTGGAACCGCTCTATCTCTTTGTTTTCGGCATGTCTTTATCCCAAAACCGGTTCCCACTTTCGGGAGACATGCTCTAATATCCAAATGACAGATAAAGAGGGTTACATGTCCATTGATGATCTGAAGTCAAAGATCCCGGATTTCGCCAAGGACGTTCGTCTCAATCTTTCGTCGATGGCAAGCGACGAAACTCTGACACCGCAACAGAAATACGGCCTGTTCATCGCCTGCGGCATTGCTTCTCGTAATGCCGACGTGCGCAGGGCGCTTGTTGCCGAAGCCGTTGCTAAGGCTGATGCCTCCGTCATTCAGGCGGCAAAATCTGCTGCGTCGATCATGGGCATGAACAATGTCTATTACCGCTTTGTGCATCTTGCGACCAACAAGGACTACCGCACCATGCCAGCGAAGCTGCGCATGAATGTGATCGGTAATCCGGGTGTCGATAAGATTGACTTCGAACTCTGGTCGCTGGCCGTATCTGCTATCAATGGCTGCGGCATGTGCATCGATGCACATGAGGATGTTTTGCGCAAAGCCAATGTGACGTCGGAAACGATCCAGACAGCCGTGCGTTTTGCGTCGATTATCCAGTCAGTGGCTATTGCGCTGGAAGCTGCTGACACAGAATAAAAGCTGCAAGCTCCCAAAAGAAAAGCCCACGGGATCGCTCCACGTGGGCTTTTTCGTTTCGGAAGTTCGTTATTCGCCGCGCTTGAACGAGATAAAGGCAAAACCGATCAGCGAAATCACAGCTGCGGCAGACATGTAATAGCCGACATAGTCGAAGCTATAATGCGCGTTGCAAGCCGTTGCGATGTAAGGCGCTACGGAAGCACCCAGAATGCCTGCCAGATTAAAAGTCAGCGAAGCACCGGTGTAACGAACCGAGGTTGGGAACGGCTCGGCCAGAGCAGCGCCAATCGGACCGTAGGTCAGGCCCATCAGGCCGAAGCCGATGACGAGGAACGCGAGTACGCCGGCCGTACCAGCCATGAACAAAGGCGCCATGATGAAGCCGTAGAGGCCGATCAGAACGGTGACGATGATCATGACCGGACGCATGCCGAAGCGGTCTGACAGCAGGGGGCCGCTACCGGGATCATGAGGCCGAAGAAGATTACGCCAATCATCTGAAGAATTAGAAATTCTTCACGGCTGTAACCAAGGGCGCGCGTGCCCCAACCCAATGAGAAGACTGTCATCAGATAGAACAGGACGAAGGTTGCAACCGCACCGATCGTGCCGAGGAACAGGCTCATCTTGTGCTTTTTGAACAGCGTGGCGACCGGTACTTCGACGCGTTCAGCCTTGTCGATTGCTTTCTGGAATTCTGGCGTTTCAGCGATTTTCAGTCGGATGAACAGGCCTACACCAACCAGAAGTGCACTGGCGATGAAAGGAATGCGCCAGCCGAAAGCAAAAACTGTTCTTCGGTGAGAGCTTCTGCCAGAACGAGGAAGATGCCAGTTGCCAGAATGAAGCCAACTGGCGCGCCAAGCTGCGGGAACATGCCGTACCGGTACGCTTGCCTTCGGGTGCGTTTTCAGTTGCGAGCAGCACTGCACCACCCCATTCACCGCCAAGACCAAGTCCCCGCCCAGACGGCAGAGAGCGAGCAAAAGAGCTGCCCAGACGCCAATCGAATCATAGGTTGGCAGGAAGCCGATGGCGACGGTGGAAATGCCCATGGTCATGAGCGCTGCAACGAGCGTCGCTTTGCGTCCAACCTTATCGCCAAAGTGACCAAACAGAGCACCACCGATAGGGCGGGCGAAGAAGGCAATCGCAAAGGTTGCCAGAGACTGGAGAAGCGCGGAATTGCCGTCGCTTGCAGGGAAGAACAGATGCGGGAATACGATCACCGCAGCGGTGGCATAAATATAGAAGTCAAAGAATTCGATCGTGGTGCCGATCATGCTCGCGGCCAGAACTCGGCGCGCGGAATTTTTCTGCGGGGCAACCGCTACAGCGACAGTCATTGTTTCAGATCCAATATTTACGGGCCGTCTAAATTTGAGGGAGGAGCCCGAGATACGGCCTCTTTAAAACTGCAGGGTATGGAATCGCAAGAGAAAAACGGCTTTTGAGCAACTTTATGATTTCGAATAGGCAATTTTGGAAAGAAAAGCGAAAGTGGGTAAAATTCCCGTCAGTGCTCCGTCAGGTCTTTTAATTGCCGTAACGGACGACTAGATTTCCAATGTCGTCCGTTTGGAAGCAAAAGATGTATCGAGCACAGTACGATATCGGTTTCAGGAATACAGCACGAGGCCATGCGGTCTTGTGTTCGCCCTCCCGCGTGCTCGTGACAATGCTTTCGTTCGTGTTTCTTCTCTCAGTGCAACTCTGTTACGCAATGGCGCATGACATGCCATCTGTGCAGACAGTTTCTGATTGCAGTTTGAACCTGCCGCATCACATGGACGATTCGTCGATGCCGTCGAGCATGGATAAATCTGCCCCAGTGGATCACGGCGCTAAAGCACCCAATGCTTGTGTCATGATGATTTGTGGCTGCGTCGTTCAGCTTGGCACGAATTTGCGTGCCTTTACTCCGGTTCTGGATTTTGGTTTGCCGCCGCTTGTCGCGGCACTTAGCGGCAAATTGCCGAATAGAGATTTGCGGCCTCCCATACTGCTCCCGGCTTGATCTGAAAATCGCCGCCAAAGGTTTGGCGGCCATGAGATTATTGTCTGGAGAATAACCATGACTGGAATTACACGTCGCCGCCTGCTGTCTCTTGGGGCAGGGGCCGCTTTTCTAACTGCTATTCGCCCTTTTGACAGCATTGCCCGGGACACGCACATGGGCCACGGCGCTGCTTCCTCAGCGACCGCCACGGCTGGACGGCCTTTGCCTTTACCGCCGTTGATCGAACCGGACGCATCGGGCGTTGTTGAACTGAAAGTGCAGACAGGCCGGCACAGCTTTGAAGAAGGAAGCGAAGCGGCATCTGCTGGCATCAATGGTGCCTATCTCGGCCCCCTCGTCCGTCTGAAGAACGGCGAAACGGTCACTCTTTCCGTTGAAAATGGCATGGATGAAGAGACTACACTTCATTGGCATGGGCTTTTTGTTCCGTCCGTACTCGACGGTGGGCCACACAATCTGATTGCGTCGGGCGCAGAATGGAAGCTGAAAGTTACGGTTAACCAGCCGGCCTCGTTCAACTGGTTTCATCCACATTTGCATGGCAACACCGCCCGCCGGGCGCATATGGGTATTGCCGGTTTTATGGTGGTTACTGACGGTAAGGATGCTGAGCGCGGACTACCAGAAGATTACGGAGTGGACGATATTCCGTTGGTGCTTCAGGATCGCCGGGTGATCGAAGGTGATAAGGTCTATCAACCGGATATCATGGACTTGATGCATGGTTTCCGAGGCGACAAGCTTATCGTGAATGGTGTCGTTTCACCGGAAGCACGTGTTCCCGCCTCCATTGTCCGCCTGCGTATCCTGAACGGCGCCAATGCGCGAAATTTTCATGTTCGTCTGAGCGACAATCGGCCTTTGCTTGTCATAGCGTCTGATGGCGGCTTCATTGGAAAGCCAGAAGCGGTCGAAAGGCTAACCATCAGCCCCGGCGAGCGCTACGAGGTTCTGGTTGATTTCTCCAAGGGTGAAGCCGCTGATTTGTTGACCTATGGGGATGACAGCGGCGGTGACGATTTGCACTTGATGCGGTTTGTCGTGGACAGCACCTTGCGAGGGAAAATCACGGCAGTTCCAGATCGTCTTGATGGTCCTGATGCAGCCGATGAAAAGCTATCCGTAAAACGCCGTTCATTTTTCTTCGATGAGCGCATGGCGGAAAATATGAAACTGATGATGGCAAAGCCGTCAGCTGATCCTCATGCCGGGCATAATATGGATATGGGCTCGATGTCCGGCGCCATGGATCATGAAATGCACGGTGCCAGAACTTCTGCCGATGCGGGGCCTGCGCTTGAAGCTCTGACCTCGGGTGTGGAAATGGCAATCGCGGGTAAACCGTTCGACATGAATCGTATTGATGTCGAGGCTAAACTTGGCTCCCGGGAGATTTGGGATCTCACAACCAAGGAGATGCCGCACCCATTCCATATCCATGGAGCCTCATTCCGCATTCTTTCCCTGAATGGCAAGGCTCCGCCAGTGCACCAGTCGGGATGGAAGGATACTGCTTTGATCGATGGCAAGGCCGAAATACTTGTCCATTTTGACCGTGAGGGAGCGAAGAGCCACCCGTTCATGTTCCATTGCCATGTGCTGGAACATGAAGATGTGGGCATGATGGCTCAGTTCGTAACGGTATAATCCGGCTGGACCGCGTGTCAGGCGTTTGTCACGCGGTCCTCACACGGAAGATTTATTTTCGAACAATTTCTGACGGTGTGCGTTGTCCTCTCATCACGAATTATCGCGATCAGGAGGAAATGATGCAGCCGTTATTGATAGCTTCAGCAATGATGCTTCTGACAGTTCCCGCAGTTGCAGCGGATGTGAGTGTCAAACTCTACGAAGCTCTGCCGACGGGGCAAGGGAAGGAAATCGGCACCGTCACGATCTCGCAGACTGCGGACGGATTGCAATTCAAACCCGATTTGCGTGGCCTTCCTGCGGGTGAGCACGGTTTTCATGTCCATGAGAAAGGAAAGCTGCGCACCCGGCGAACAAGATGGAAAAACTGTTCCGGCGCAAGCCGCCGGTGGGCATTACGACCCCTCACATTCCAAGCATCACATGGGGCCGGAAGGCGAAGGACATCTTGGTGATTTGCCTTTACTCAAAACAGATGCCGCGGGCAATGTAACGCAAAGCGTCACGGCTCCGCGTCTCAAGTCACTGGATGAAATCAAAGATAGAGCTTTGATGGTTCATGTCGGTGGCGACAATTATTCCGACGAGCCCAAGCCCCTTGGCGGCGGCGGAGCACGGTTTGCTTGCGGTGTGATCGAATAGTCAGGAGCGCAGATCTATCCCCAGTTTTCGATGCGGATTTTGGAACCATCTGAAAAGCGCGATATATGAAACGCTGAAGGATCGACAACTGGCGTTTCTCCCGTGACCATATCGGCCACAAGCTTACCTGCGCCCGGGCCGATACCGAAGCCATGCCCTGAAAAGCCTGTCGCTACGATCGCCCCTTCCACGCCCGAAGTGGTGAAATGACCGGAATGACGTCCGGCATTGTGTCAATGAGGCCTGCCCATTCCTGCGCTATTGTGGCCGACGCGAAAGAAGGAATTGCCTGCTTCAGTTTTGTAAGGACCTGAGTATTCGCTGCCTTGTGTGGAGCGGGGTCGAGCGTGCGGATTTTCTCGAAGATGGAGACCTGATCGGCGGGACGAAGTTTCCACTGGAATGCTTCCTCGAAGAAACGTTCGCCAAACCGGAATCGCAACGACCGCCACTCGGTCGAAAGCGACGGTATAAAATCGCGGAAGAACCGAAAGCTGTCGGGCACGATATCGGCTATGGAGCCTCCAAGGCTTGCGACTGTATAACCTCCGTCCAGCCTTTTGCGCAGTGCAAAATCTGAAAATGCAATCGCAGGCTCCACACCGGCATCAATAGGCGCTGTACGGAATACGGATGAACGAACTTTCAATTGCGGCAGATGGGCATCAAAAGCGGAAACGATAAGTCTGGACCGGGCCCCGCCCGCGATGACCACTGCTTCACAGCGCAGGCGGCCTTTTTTCGGTAAGGACAGCCGTCACCCGACCATTGGTCGTCTCGATACCGCGCACCGCACAATTTTGCAGGATGACAGCACCATTCTCTTGTGCTTTTGCTGCAAATGCCGGAACAGCTTTTGCGGTTCCGCGCGACCGTCGAGTGGCGTAATCATGCCGCCTGCGAGATGTCGATTGACGCCCGGTGCAAGTGCTGCAGCTTGCTCAGTATTGAGAAGTTGTGTTTCGATACCGTGTTCGCTGGCGATTTTTATCCATTCAGCATAAAGAGCCATTTGCTCTTCTTTTTCAGCTGTATAGGCAATCCCGGTAACGCGAAAGCCCGTTTCGCGACCTGTGCGTTCGTTCATGCCATCCCATAGCCGCATGCTCTCGACGATGAGCGGCATTTCGCGGCTGTCACGGCCTGTGCGGCGGCACCAGCCCCAGTTACGGCTGGACTGTTCGCCAGCAATCTCTCCCTTTTCAAGAAGAGCGACGGGAATGCCGCGCTCGGCCGGAACAGAGCAGTAGAAACACCGATAATGCCGCCGCCAATGATGGCGATTTTGGTTTCCTGCGGCAAGCTTTCGGCTGTCGCCACCTTATCCGTGACCGGCCCCATTTCGGTATTCTCCTGCAATGCGATTGGGTGATTTGGGTATGTGGAAGCATGGTGAGCATGGCCCGCTTTTTTTTCACGATCAACCAGATAACCTATAAGAGAAATACTTAATTACGATATTCCTGAGATATTCTATCCTGTTTTGGTAGCTTTCTGGAGAATGTGTCTCTATATCCGCCTGAACAGCAATCTGGACACGCGATCTTGCTTATGGACGCACGTAACCCGCACGATGAACGACAGGTCTCCGGTCATTCCGGTCCGGCGCTGACGCTGTCCGGTGTCGGTCGCCAGTTTGGCGCAGTGCGTGCGCTTGATGACGTGTCTCTTGATGTTCATGCGGGTGAGATCATTTGTCTGGTTGGTCATTCGGGCTGCGGCAAGACCTCCCTGTTGCGCATTATCGCTGGTATCGATGCTCCAGATAGCGGAACACTCACGATGGGAGGCAAGAAGCTTGTCGGACCATCTGTTTTATTGAGCCGGAAAAGCGGAACGTTGGTGTGGTCTTTCAGGACTACGCCTTGTTTCCGCATCTGACGGTCAAAGAAAATATCCTGTTCGGCTTGCGAAGAATACCCCGCGACGAAGCGAACGCACGAGCAACCGAGCTTCTCGAACTGGTGTCGCTCTCCCATATGGCGGATCGCTATCCGCATATGCTGTCGGGCGGTGAGCAGCAGCGTGTTGCTCTTATCCGTGCCCTTGCTCCGAACCCACATCTTCTGCTGATGGACGAGCCATTTTCGAACCTCGACAGAGGTCTGCGTGCCCGGGTTCGTCGTGAGACAGTGGCTTTGTTAAGGGAACTTGGAACGACAGCAATTATCGTAACGCACGAAGCAGAAGAAGCATTGTCGACTGGGGATAGTGTGGTGTTGATGCGCTCCGGCAAGATAGTTCAAAGCGGTCCGGCACGCGAACTCCATGACCGGCCAACGAACCGTTATGCCGCAGATTTTTTCTGCGACTTCAATATGATATCGGGCAAAGCTGAAGGCGGTAAACTGGCAACTCCCTTTGGAGAGCTTGCTCTGGCTGAACAGCTTGAACCAAATGCCGAAGCGTTTGTTTATCTGCGTCCGCGCGACTTCTCGATTCTGTCCGATGCTGAATCCAACGAAGCTGTGCTGCATGGACATGTTGAATCGCGAACGTTTCTCGGTGAAATCGAAGAATTGGTTGTACGGGTGACTGATGCTGCGCCGTTGTTGCGGGTGCGTACAGAATTGAGGCTTCCGGCCTCTGCGACCGATATTTTTTATGCCCACATTGGGATAAGGCGCTCATTTTCCCCAAGTGATGGAAAATATACGCCGTTAGAGTTGCATGGGTAATTGACCGTCAGCGAGCCTCACCGTATAACTTGATTAGTCCGCTCATAATTCAAAATGAACCATGTCCATCTGGAGGTAAAATGTCCAAATTTGCGCGTTCCGGTCTCGCCCTCGTCGCAGTAACGCTGTTCGCAGGAGCCGCCCACGCAGATGAAGTGAACATTTACACGACACGCGAACCGGGTCTCATTCAGCCCCTGCTCGACTCTTTCAAGTCGTCCACGGGAATTACGGTCAATACGGTGTTCCTGAAGGATGGTCTGGCAGAACGTGTGACCTCTGAAGGTGCGAATTCGCCCGCTGACATCCTTATGACGGTCGACGCCGGTAATCTGGTCGATCTCGTTGACAAGGGCCTTACCCAGCCAGTCGATTCCAAGGTGCTGAAAGAGGCTGTTCCGGAGCAGCTTCGCGACGCGAAGGATAACTGGTTCGCGCTCTCCATGCGCGCTCGCGTTGTCTATGCAGCCAAGGATCTGGAACTTGACAAGATTAATTATGAAGACCTCTCTGATCCGAAGTGGAAGGGCAAAGTCTGCATCCGTGCGGGGCAGCACCCTTACAACACCGCTCTCTTCGCGGATTATATTGCGCACTATGGTGCGGAAAAGACTGAAGAATGGCTCAAGGGTCTCAAGGATAACCTCGCGCGCAAAGCTGCTGGCGGGGACCGTGACGGAGCTAAGGATATCGTCGGGGATCTGCGACATAGCAGTCGCCAATTCCTATTATGTCGGTCTGATGCGTTCGGGCAAGGGCGGCGACGAGCAGAAGGCTTGGGGCGAAGGCATCAAGGTTCTGCTGCCAACTTTCAAGGATGGCGGTACTCAGGTTAACATCAGTGGTGCGGCTGTTGCAAAAGAACGCGCCGAACAAGGGCGCGGCAGTCAAGCTGCTTGAATATCTGGTTTCCGATGAGGCTCAGCAGATCTATGCCAAGGCAAATTTCGAATATCCGGTAAAGCCGGGTGCGCCGCTTGATCCGATCGTGGAATCGTTCGGTGAGCTGAAGATCGACAGCGTTCCGCTGTCTGAAATTGTCAGCCATCGTAAGCAGGCAAGTGAACTGGTCGACAAAGTCGGTTTCGACAACTAAAAGCCTGACGAGTTAAGCAAAATAACGCCGGTGCAGTTCATGCGCCGGCGTTGCACTATAGAGAGACGAATGGAAGTCCTTGCAGCCATGCGGAAACGAGTTTTGCAACCCGCAAGAGCAGGGCGCAGCTGGTTAAGGTTCTCGGTTTTCGTCGCAATTCTGGTTTTGCTGCCGGTTTTCGCCCTTGCATTGGAAGCCATACAAGGCTCAGCCGGGCTATGGATGCATCTATTTACCACCAACCTGCCAACGGCTTTTCTCGAAACAGTCATTTTGCTTACCGGCGTTGGCATTATCGCTGCCGTCCTCGGGACGTCGATGGCTTGGCTGGTCACAGCTTATGATTTTCGCGGTCGGGGTGTGCTGGAATGGGCGCTTCTGCTGCCATTGGCTGTACCGACATATATTATCGCTTATGCCTATCTCGATATCCTGCATCCCATTGGTCCGGTGCAAGGTGCTGTGCGCTTCGTACTAGGATATGAAAGCCCGCGTCAGTTTCGATTGCCCGACGTCCGCTCGATGACCGGGTGTATCATCCTGCTAGGCTTCGTTCTCTATCCCTATGTCTATATTCCTGCACGAGCCATGTTTCTCACCCAATCCGCCAGCCTCATCGAAGCGGCGAGAACTCTGGGGGTAAGCCGCAAGGGCATCTTCTGGCGGGTTGCATTGCCACTTGCCCGGCCTGCAGTGGCAGTCGGTGTCAGTCTGGCCTTGATGGAAACATTGAACGATGTGGGCGCTGCCGAGTTCCCCGGGTGTTCGCACATTGACCGTTTCGATTTATACGACCTGGATAACGCGTTCCGATCTGCCCGGTGCAGCCCAACTTGCACTCGCTCTTCTGTTTCTGGTTGTTGCTCTCGTTTCAATCGAGCGCTGGGCGCGGCGCAAGCAGCGCTTTGCTTCCAATATCCGCCATTCGCGTGGCTTCGAGCCGTTGAAAGTCAGACGAGGGCAAGCGATCTGGTTGTTCTGTCTCTGCTCAGTGCCGGTAGTCATCGGATTCCTACTGCCGGCAATCTATCTGGTCGTGGAGGCCATAAAACGTATTCGCTTTGCAGGTGTGTCCCTGCGATTGCTCGGCGAAGCTTTTAATACCGTTGCTCTGGCTTCGATCGCGACTGCGCTGGTGCTGATATGCGGAATGTTTGTCGCATATGCCGTCCGACTTTTCCGGGTTCAATTTCGCGCTGGTCTTATCGCTTTTCGACGATGGGATATGCAGCGCCGGGCACTGTAATCGCCATCGGCATTCTGGTGGTCGCCGGCGGCTTTGATCATCTCTTCAATCAGTTCACATCGCATTTCTTTGGATATTCCGCCGGATTGGTACTGATTGGGACAGGCGCAGCGGTCATCTATGCCTATGTGGTCCGATTTCTCGCTATTTCTGCAGGTGGTATTGATTCCGGATTAGAACGCATACCCTTGTCGCTGGATCACGCATCGCGCACATTAGGGCGCGGTGTGACACAAAACATTCTGTGCAGTTCATCTGCCATTATCCAGAACTGCCATTGTGGCGGCAGGTCTGCTCGTATTCGTAGACTGTGTGAAAGAATTACCAGCAACACTTTTGCTGCGTCCACTTAATGTCGAAACTTTTGCAACGCATCTTTATGGTGAGGCTGCACGCGGGACTTATGAGGAAGCGTCTATTGTGGCGCTTGCCATCGTGGTAGTCGGAATTTTGCCCGTGATATTGCTTGCTCGTGTCGGGCGGCGTTTTGGCAAGCGTACTTGATCCACTCTTGCAACGTCAGCTTATGTGGACCGATATATATATCATAGTTCAGAAATGCTTAAATAGTTATTGGTACTTTTGTTCAGGGAACAAAGCACAGTCTGAATGATGCTTCTGGCTGTATTTTTATATGGTGGCACTTCAGGCGGGCGCAGGGGGCGGTATGTTTAAAGTCCCGGAATGCGTAACAGTACAGCACGATCAGCCTTTCGTGGTTTTGGCTGCATCCATCTCATTTACAAGCATGTTTGCTTTCTTTCTGTTGCTCGTCCGCGCGCGGGAATGCACGGAAAGCCGCCGTGACAATTGGCTGGCGATAAGCGCGCTTGCGGGTGGATTGGGCGTGTGGGCAACCCATTTCGTGGCGATGCTTGCATATCGTGGCACTGTGGCAATCGAGTTCGATTTTACGATCACGGTTCTTTCAGCGGCAATTGCCGTACTTGGCTTTTGGCTGAGTGTGCGCTTCCTGAATGGTAAGGCGTTCAAATACGTTTTGATCGCAGCCATTTCAGCAACCCTATCGATTGCCGCAATGCATTTCACTGGTATGAGCGCAATCAGAGCAGCAGCAGATGTTCACTATGACCTTCCGCCGATCCTGATTGGCAGCATAATATCGATCCTGCTTTTGCTGGCTGCTTTCTGGTTTGTGATGAACACTGCCGGCTGGATGCGCGTTTTTCTACCGACCGTTGGGGGATTCTTGCTGTTTGCACGCTCCACTTTACTGCAGTTGCGTCGACCGAGCTGGTTCCAAACCCGACCCTTCCTGCTGCTGATCCGCTGGGCATAGGGCGTCTCTGGCTGATCGGTGCAATTGCCGCTGTTGTCAGTATAGTAGCGCTGACAACGATTGTTGCAGTATTTGTAGATCGTTACATGACTGACTTGAAGGGATTTGCGAACGCTACCTCGGACGGACTGGCCGTCGTTCGTGATGGTGGAATAGTCGAGATGAACGCTCGGTTTTCCGATCTCATGCGGCGCAGTGAAAAGGCGCTTGTCGGTGTTGCGCCGGATACTCTGTTGCTGGCGGCCGATGGGCTCACCGTCTGTGCTTCTCGCCCGGAAGCAATCGAGGCCGCACCCAAATTTCCAAATGATGAGCGCATCTTTGAACTCGCGGTTCATACGATTGAGTATCAGGGACGTCCCTGCGAAGTTCTGGCTGTCCGTGATCTTACCGAAAAGCGTACGGCCCAGCGTCAGATCGAGCATATGGCGCGGCATGATACACTCACGGATTTACCTAACCGAATGTTCTTTGAAGAGCGTCTCGCAAACGCAGTGGCACGCCGCAGCCGGGAGCCTTTTGCTGTACTCGCGCTTGATCTGGACCGGTTCAAGGCAGTGAACGATATTTTCGGCCATGCCGAAGGTGATCGGGTATTGAAGACGGTTTCCAGCATTCTGAAACGATCCATAAACGGTATAGACACGGCAGCACGTATTGGCGGCGACGAGTTTATCATTCTGCAGGTCGGGGTTCCGCAGCCGAAGGGTGCACGAAAACTGTCCGAAAAGATTCTGGATACCTTCCGGTCGGAACTGAATACAGTACTCGATCCGACTGCTGTCGGTGTCAGCATTGGCGTTGCCGTGTATCCGAATGACGGCAAGGATGCAGAAGCCATCCGACATGCGGCAGACATTGCGCTTTATCGGGCGAAGACAGAAGGACGGGGTACGGTTGCATTCTACTCGCCGGAAATGGACCGCGAAATAAGAGAGCGCGCCGCCAGATGGAGGCTGATTTGCGCCACGCCATGGTTCGCGGTCAGATCAGTATTGCCTATCAGCCATTGTTCGCGACAGCAGATGGTAGTTGTACCGGCTATGAAGCACTGGTTCGTTGGAACCATCCGGAACGTGGCCAGATACCACCGGAGGTTTTGTTCCTATCGCTGAGGAAACGGGGTAATTGTCCCACTCGGTGAGTGGGTTCTGCGTGAAGCCTGCCGCACTGCCGCCGGATGGGAAAAGCATTTAACTATCGCCGTAAACCTCTCCCCGTACAGTTCCGTTTGGTCAATCTGCCGGACACGGTGAGTTCGGTTCTTCTAGAAACGGGCCCGGATCCTACGAGATTGGAGCTGGAGGTAACGGAAGCCGCATTGATGAAGGACCGATTGACGACACTCGAACTGTTGCGTCGCATGAAGAAGCTGGGTGTCCGTATCGTGATGGATGATTTCGGCACTGGCTATTCGTCGCTTAGTAACCTTCAAAGTTTCCCATTCGACAAGATCAAGATCGACCGCAGTTTCATCACCAGCATGGAAACGGATGTTAGTGCGAGAGCCATTGTACGAGCCATCGTCGGGTTGGGTCGTAGTCTTGATCTTCCGGTGGTGGCTGAGGGTATAGAAACCTTTGACCAGCATCGCATGGTGATCGAAGAGGGTTGCGAACAGGTTCAAGGCTTTCTTTTCGGGCGTCCGGCCAATGCGCCAGCGTCAGCGGATCCGTCTTCGCGGCTTCCTAGCAAAAAGGGCGGCGGGCAAGTAAAGACTTCCTAATAAACTGCAACCTTGTGAATAATTTTGAGGCTTCGGTGTTACCGGAGCCTCTTTGCTGTGCCGAATTGTTACGAAGCTGTTATCTGATGCGATTGTGAATGAAATTCCATAGTGAAATATTCAGGGGCCGGAACCACAAATTTCTCAATCGCTGGAAGGGGTTGCGTCACATCGAACGCAGTCGAACACTGCGAATAGCGTAGTGTTTTCAACACGATATTTCGCGTGATCGCAATAATAAGTGAATTTATCCGAAGGAGCTTTCCGTGCTTGTAACACGTTACGGCCACAAAGCGAAAGCTGAATAGGACGAACAGTAACAGTACTAGTGATCGTAAAGACAAATCCCGTAACGGGGTCCTCGATACGCATCTTGGTTAAGTGGATGATGGAAACGATGCTTACTTCGCAACAATGGCTTCCGGTCGAGTTGCTCAATATCGGGCTGGCCGCTGCCCTTTTCTTCGCCTGCCTTGTTCACTCACTGTGGAAGGCTGTCTTCGATGAGCTCAACCCGGTATTCTGGCGCCGCACGGCTGCTCTGCTCTGGGCTGGTATCTTTATTGTCGCGCTGAGCGGCGGGATTGAAAGCTTCAACTGGCCACAGGCTATTGGATGGCTTCTCGTTCTTGGCGGTGTTGTTGCGACTGTTACACGTACCGGTATGAGCTATTATCGCCAATATTGCGCTCATACATCGCGCGGTGTTCATTCGGGTCGTACCCGGCTTTCTGGACGGTGATCGCCATGTTTGCAAAGACTGTTGAAATGCCTTTGCGGCTTCACCGCCCACATAGCTTGCGCTCGTTCTTTATCCGCGCTTTTGCTGCTGCACGATCCCGTAAATATTCGTAGAGCGTGCGCCCGATCGGCAGTAACCAAGAATGGGGCCCTCAGCTTCATCCAGCGCTGCCGCCATCGCGTCCACATCTTCTTGTGTCAATTGTCCGCCCACAACCGGGATGTAGTAAGTTGCAAGCCCGGCTTTTTCGGCGACACGTGCAATTTCGCTGAACTCGGGTTGTTCAGGGCCGCCTTCGCCGTCAGGCCGATTGCAAATGATTGTGCGAAATCCCTCCGCTGCAATATCGCGTACGTCGTCAGGCTCGATCTGGCCCGAGACTGAATAATTGTCGTCTACCCGGCGAATATCCATATTTTCCTCACTTGCCGCTCAAATCGCGACGGCTTGTCCGGTGGCAACTTACATTAAAGTTGTTTTCATGCCACATGAAACTGCTGGGAGAACGGATGCGATGACAGGGGAGCTATTAAGGTGACGATCCACAAGGTTAGCCAGAGCGCTGTACGTATCGCGCATCGTGTGTCGAGCTTTCACGAAAGCACCCGAATGGTCCCGGAAGAAGTGCCTGTGGCGGTCAGCTATAACGGTTCAACCCAAGCCGTAATGATGGCTACGCCGGATAATCTTGAGGACTTCGCGATCGGTTTCACGCTCACCGAGAATATCGTTGACCATATTTCCGAGATAGAAGCGGTTAATGTCGTAGCCTTTGAAAAGGGTATAGACCTACAGATCAGACTTTCCGAACGCCCCGAGCAGAGGCTTGCCGCGCGACGCAGGTTTATGGCCGGTCCCGTTGGGTGTGGTCTCTGTGGTATAGATTCAATCGACCATGCGTTGCGGTCGCTTGAGGCTTTGGAACAAGGTGATAGGAAATTCTCTTCCAACGATATTTCAATGGCTGTCGCGTCTCTTACGAAAGAGCAGCAACTGAATGCTGAGACCCATGCAGTTCATGCGGCGGGGTTCTATGTGCCGGGCGAGGGGCTTATTGCTGTACGTGAGGACGTGGGGCGGCACAACGCATTGGATAAACTCGTCGGAGCTGTCTTGCTTACCGGTACTGCACCGGGAAATGGGATCGTCGCGATTACCAGCCGTGTTTCGGTCGAAATGGTGCAGAAAGCAGTTATGTTCGGCGCGCCGGTTTTGGCTGCCATCTCCGCGCCGACAGCTCTTGCCATTCGAACGGCGGAAGATGCTAACCTGACGCTTGTTGCACTGGTGCGAGGTGTTGAATTCGACGTTTATGCCCACGGAGAGCGTATCGCAGGAGAATGACCGGCCTTTTCGCAAAGGCCGATCGAAGCATCATTATGCAAGTGCGGCAATACGGCTGCGTTCGCTAACGACTTGCAACACCGCATTGGCTGCTTCCACGCCCTTCACTTTGAAGTGGGCATGGAAAAATTCATGATGTTCCCTGTTTTCATGGAAATGATGCGGCGTCAGAACAACGCTGAGCACCGGAACTTCGGTCTCTAAGCCGACTTGCATCATGCCGTTGATGACGGCAGTTGCCACGAAATCATGTCGATAGATGCCGCCATCCACGACGAACGCAGCGCCGACAATGGCAGCATACTGGCCGGTTTTGGCCAGAGTTTTGGCGTGGAGAGGAATTTCATAGGCGCACGGAACGTCGAAGATTTCGACTTCTATATTGGTGCCAGCCTTTGCGGACAGTTCCGCGATAAAGCTCTTGCGAGCTTCGTCGACAATATCGGCGTGCCAACGGGCCTGAATGAATGCGATCTTGAAGGAAGTCTTGTTCGGATAGCTCTGGTTCATAGGTTCCACACGAAACTAGAATCAGGGCGCACAAAAGAACGCATTGATTGTGCCAAGGGCGCAATCCTAACGCTCATTCGCTCTCTTCCATCCGGACTTTAACCGTCGGCTCCGGCATCTCACCGGATCTGCTGACCCTGAACGGAAGCCGAATCGGCATCTTTTCAGGCGCTCGCGGGCTCGAAACTTTCGCTTCATACCGCCGGTGGGGAGTTTCACCCCGCCCCGAGAACAAGCCCGCACACCATTGTGCGAGCGGCGTGAAATTAGGGTTTCCTCGCGGGCTTGTCCAGTAAAATAAGGGAAATTTTATACTCCCGACATTTCAGGTCGATGAGGGGGATTTTAGAGTGCTGGTTTGATGGGAGGCACCATGTAAAAACGCTGCCCTTGAGGTGGCAATGCTTTAATTTCTAAGCGTTTTTCAGGGCGCTGGCTCTACCTGAAGTTTTAATCGATTGAATTTTACGCGTTTTATCTATCGGAAGATATTGACACGCTGGCAGGGTTTGGGCCTATCCTATGTTCACATCTTGTCTTGCGGATATTTAACATCCTTAAAAGACAACGTTGTCAATTGGGCTTAAGCGGCGTATGAGTGGGATGGAGGATTTCAGGAAAAAGCGTCGTGAGGGATGGCCGGGCACAGGTGAAAGCGGAAGCTTTCGCATCGTATTGCGGCAGTGAGTAGGAGAAACTGGTTGTGAGGTGCAGCTGGTTTCGGGTCTGTGCCGAAGAGGTGCAGATGGGAATGACGAGACGGATTACTGCGCTGAAGCAAAGGCTTGGCCAGATATCCGATAGTTTTAGTTTCGTTTGTTTCTACGGGAGGTAGACATGCATAAACTTTTGAAGCTCGCCGCGATGGGTACAGCCGCCTGTGCTTTGCTCGCCGGAATGACCCCTGTTGCCAGTGCGCAGGACAAGCAGAATGTTGAAGTTCTGCATTGGTGGACTGCTGGCGGTGAAGCCGCCGCGCTCGACGTTCTCAAGAAGGATCTCGAAAAGAAGGGCATTAGCTGGACCGATATGCCGGTTGCCGGCGGCGGTGGTACGGAAGCCATGACAGTACTGCGCGCGCGCGTCACAGCTGGTAATGCTCCGACGGCAGTGCAGATGCTCGGCTTCGACATCCGCGATTGGGCAGAGCAGGGTGCTCTTGGTAATCTTGATGAGATCGCAAACAAGGAAGGTTGGGAAAAGGTCATCCCGGCTCCTCTGCAGGAGTTTGCCAAGTATGACGGCCACTGGATCGCTGCTCCTGTCAATGTTCACTCCACCAACTGGATGTGGATCAACAAGGGAGCGCTTGACAAGGCCGGCGGTAAGGAGCCTACCAACTGGGATGAACTGATCGCTCTTCTCGATAAGTTCAAGGAACAGGGCATCACTCCGATCGCTCATGGCGGCCAGCCATGGCAGGACGCAACGATATTTGATGCTGTAGTACTTTCTTTCGGTACAGATTTCTACAAGAAGGCCTTCATCGATCTGGATCCCGAAACGCTCGGCAGCGATACGATGAAGCAGGCTTTCGATCGTATGACGAAACTGCGCTCCTATGTTGACGATAACTTCTCCGGTCGCGACTGGAATCTGGCTTCAGCTATGGTCATTGAAGGTAAAGCCGGCCTTCAGTTCATGGGCGACTGGGCGAAGGGTGAGTTTGTCAAGGCTGGCAAGAAGCCGGGCGAAGACTTCGTCTGCATGCGCTATCCGGGCACCCGGGGGCGCTATCACATTCAACTCCGATATGTTTGCCATGTTCAAAGTCTCGGAAGACAAGGTTCCTGCACAGCTTGAAATGGCATCGGCGATTGAAAGTCCGACTTTCCAGTCGGCATTCAACGTCGTGAAGGGCTCCGCTCCGGCTCGTACCGATGTGCCTGATACCGACTTCGATGCTTGCGGCAAGAAGGCTATCGCTGACGAAAAGGAAGCGAGTGAAAAAGGCACGATGCTGGGCTCCATGGCGCATGGTTACGCTAACCCTGCTGCGGTGAAGAATGCGATCTATGACGTCGTAACACGCCAGTTCAACGGTCAGCTGTCCTCGGAAGACGCCGTGAAGGAACTCGTGTCGGCTGTTGAAGGTGCGAAATAACAGCAATGAGGCGTCCGGTCCTTTCCGGGCGCCTTCTATCTCAGGTGCCCGTGATACTGGCAGCGCATCTGAAAGTGCTGGCATTAGTGGCCAGAAATCAAAACAACAATTGCATGATGAAGGCCTGCATGTTTCCATCGGAAATTGCAGCAGACTGAACTTATTGGGTGCATTCGGTCGCGCATAATGCAGAAGCGCTGGAATGCCGATCAAACAGATGTCCGGAACTTGTGCCTGATGTTTGGCATAGTCCGGGTGGCGTAAACAAGGTGACGCAGATATGCAGCGTAACAACCGATTACAGGAACTGGTGCCAAAGCTGGTTCTGGGCCCGAGCTTTCTGATAGTGCTCGTGTTTGTCTATGGTTTCATCATCTATACGGGCGTTCTTTCGCTAACCAATAGCCGAATGCTGCCGTCATATGGCTTCGTCGGACTTACGAATTACACTAAGCTGTGGGCCTTGCCTCATTGGTGGCGTGCGATCACCAATCTGGCGATCTTTGCATCGCTCTACATCATTATCTGTTCGGTTATCGGGCTGTTCCCCGGCGATCCTTCTTGACCAGAAGATCCGCGGTGAGGGCGTTCTACGTCCGATCTATCTTTATCCCATGGCGTTATCTTTCATCGTCACTGGAACGGCATGGAAGTGGTTTCTCGATCCGTATCGGTCTGGAAAACACAATGCATTTATGGGGTTGGGAGAGTTTCTCCTTCAACTGGATCAAGAGCAATACAATGGCAATCTACTGTCTGGTGATTGCTGCTGTGTGGCAATCCTCCGGATTTGTGATGGCAATGTTCCTCGCAGGATTGCGCGGCGTGGATAATGAAATCATCAAAGCGGCGCAGATTGACGGGGCATCATCCGGTATGATCTATCGCCGCATCATTATCCCGTTGATGCGTCCGGTTTTCCTGTCGGCTTTCGTGGTTCTTGCTCATCTGGCGATCAAGGCATATGATCTTGTTATTGCGCTGACCGGTGGTGGTCCGTGCCGGCCACCGAATTACCTGCGACTTTCATGTATTCCTATACGTTCACACGGAACCAGATGGGCATCGGTGCATCGTCAGCGATTATCATGCTGGCGATGATCTTCTCGATTATCATTCCTTATCTTTACTCTGAAATTCGCGGAGGGTCGCGGTCATGAGCGCCCAGTCGCAAGACAATGCCATCAACAGCGGAAAGCTGACGCGAGCGCTGATCTACACTGCGCTACTGCTCTTCGCATTCTATTATCTGCTGCCGCTCTATGTGATGCTGGTCAACTCCTTCAAACCCCTTGAAGAAATCCGCCGGGGCGGGATGTTGAACCTCCCGCAGCAATGGACCATCGAACCATGGTTATCTGCATGGTCGACCGCACAGATCGGAGTTCAGCCTACCGGGCTGAAGCCGTTCTTCATCAACTCGATCCTGATGGTGGTTCCAGCCGTTGCGATCTCGACTATTGTCGGCGCGTTGAACGGTTACGTTCTGACCAAATGGCAATTCCGCGGGTCGAACATCTTTTTTCGGCTTATTGCTGTTGTCGTGCTTCATTCCGTTCCAGATCGTACTCATTCCGATGGCGCGTGTTCTTGGTTTTCTGGGGATCGCGGGCACGATTTGGGGACTGATCCTCGTGCATGTGGTTTACGGTATCGGTTTCACGACGCTCTATTTCCGCAACTATTATGAAGCCTTCCCGACAGAACTGGTGCGGGCGGCGCAGATCGACGGAGCGAGCTTCTTCCAGATATTCTGGCGTATTTTGCTACCGTCTTCAGGACCGATCATCGTTGTGTCGGTGATCTGGCAGTTCACGAACATCTGGAACGACTTTCTGTTTGGTGCCTCCTTCTCCGGTGCGAATTCCACACCGATGACGGTTGCACTCAACAATCTGGTTTCCTCCTCCACCGGCGTTAAGGAATACAATGTCCATTTCGCAGCTGCCATCCCGGCAGCTCTGCCGACGCTGATCGTCTATATCGTTTCCGGTCGCTATTTCGTACGTGGCCTGATGTCCGGTGCCGTTAAGGGATAAGTTGCAATGTCTTTTCTGAAAATATCTGATCTTTACAAATCCTACGGCAATGTTTCGGTTTTGAAGGATATCAATATCGAGATCGATGAAGGCGGTTTCCTCGTTCTCGTGGGCCCGTCTGGCTGCGGCAAGTCAACATTGTTGAATACTATCGCCGGGCTTGAGCCGATCACATCGGGTGACATAGCCATCAATGGCAAGTCGGTGTCCGGCCTGCATCCATCCCAGCGCGATATTGCAATGGTCTTCCAGTCTTATGCACTTTATCCGAATATGACGGTTGCCGGGAATATCGCTTTCGGCATGGAAATTCGTAAGGTTCCGAAGGCGGAGCGCGATAAGGCTATTCAGGAAGTTGCCGATATCCTGCAGATCGGCCATCTGCTGGATCGCAAACCAAGCCAGCTTTCAGGCGGCCAACGTCAGCGCGTGGCCATGGGGCGTGCTCTGGTGCGTAATCCGCAGGTCTTCCTGTTCGATGAACCACTTTCCAACCTCGATGCCAAGCTGCGTGTCGACATGCGCACCGAGATTAAACGGCTGCACAGCCGGATGAAAACTACGATCGTTTATGTGACGCATGATCAGATCGAGGCAATGACGCTGGCAACCAAGATCGCCGTTCTCAAGGATGGAATCTTGCAGCAATTCGGAACGCCAGCCGAAATCTACAATAATCCGTCCAATATGTTCGTTGCTGACTTCATGGGATCGCCAGCAATGAACCTGCTAACTGTTCGGGTTGAAAAGAACGGTTCGGGCTATGCCATCAATCTCGGACGAGGCGAAGGCGAGCCACTGAAGCTGCCATTGAAGGCGGCGCCCCAAGGACTAGGCGCTTATGAAGGCCGGGATATTGTCTTCGGTATTCGCCCTGAAGCACTCACAGATCCGGATGGAGCTGATCGCAATGCAAATGCGATAGTGGAAGGGGATTGCCTGATCGATGTTGTCGAGCCCGCAGGCTCGGATACGTTTGCTGTCACGCGATTGGGCGGCAAGCACGTTGTGGCACGACTGCGCGCAGATGCCCGCATCGCTGCGGGACAACCGGCCACGTTGGCCTTCAATCTGGACAAGTCGGTCTTCTTTGACCCGAACAGTCAGGGTCGAATTCTCTGACTGTGAGGCACAAAGTGCAATCTTTGCCAACGCTGCGGAGACTGTTTGAAACGAAAAGAGCGCTTCCATTTTATTGGAAACGCTCTTTTTCATGTCTGCCCGAGGGCAAAAACTTTGTTTAGGGGCGCGCTTTAATGCAGGAAATCAAGCCCAAGAAGGCCGACTGCAAGCGCAGTGTTCAGTGAAATGATCATCATTCCGTAGATGATGGCGGTTCTTGTAATATCGTTCATTTCCTACCTCCTTGAACCGGAGCGGCCCCCACCCGGTTCGAAGCCTCGTGAAACTGTAACGAAATGTAACAAGCTGTTACGGGAAGCGCAACCCTGTTTTACGCAAATGTGAACGGTTGAAATCTGGCGTGAGAAATTCAGTGACTTTTGTCGGCAGAGAGCCAGTTAGGCCCAATACCGCGATAAATTACTGATTTTATCGCATATTCACCGCAATGTGACGCTGCTCTGACTAGCAATAATCAGTGTGGCGCTACATAGGATTGTCAGCTCTTAAATATCCGTCATTTCGGAATATTACCGTGAATCGCATCATTCCTCTCGTACTGGCCATAGCCCTATTCATGGAGCAGATGGATTCGAACGTCATCTCGACGTCGCTTCCTGCTATCGCTGCTGACATCGGTACAAGCCCTATTGCGCTCAAGCTGGCGCTGACCGCTTACCTTGTTGCGCTCGCAGTTTTATTCCCGTCAGCGGCTGGATGGCCGATCGCTTCGGGGCCAAGAATGTCTTCCGGGCTGCAATTGCGGTATTCGTGGTTGGTTCAGTAGCCTGCGCTGCATCGAATTCACTGACTGCTTTCGTCGTTGCGCGGTTTTTGCAGGGCATGGGCGGTGCGATGATGACACCGGTTGGCCGTCTCGTACTTATCCGTTCGACTCCGCGCAGCGAACTTGTGTCAGCTATGGCGTGGCTTACGATTCCAGCAATGGTCGGGCCGCTGGTAGGTCCACCAGTCGGTGGTTTCATCACGACTTTCCTGACTTGGCATTGGATTTTCCTGATTAATGTACCGATCGGTTTCGTCGGTATCTGGTTTGCAACGCGGTTCCTGCCGGACACAGACGAGCGCATCGTAAAGCGCCTTGATTGGACGGGCTTCTTTCTTTCCGGGATCGCAATGTCGGGCGTTGTCTTCGGACTGTCGGTCGTCAGCCTGCCAGCCTTGCCGCCTGCGGTTGGTTTTACAACCCTTGCAATCGGTATCGTCTGCACGGCTCTCTATCTTCAGCATGCGAGGAGAACCGATGATCCGCTGCTGAACCTGAAACTTTTCGATAATCAGGTATTTCGTTCCGCAGTCATCGGCGGCAGCATTTTCCGGTTCGGGATCGGGGCTATTCCATTCCTGCTGCCATTGATGTTTCAGCTTGGCTTTGGTCTCACACCGTTTCAGTCGGGTATGATGACTTTCGTTTCGGCGATCGGTGCGATCAGCATGAAATTCGGTGCAAAGCGTATCTTCGTTCGCGTTGGTTTCCGGCGCGCCTTGATGGCAGGGTCCTTGATTTCGGCCTGCTTCATTGCCGTCAACGGCCTGTTCACACCGACAACACCTTACTGGATCATCATCGGCTTTTTGCTGGTGGGGGCTTTGCGCGTTCGTTGTTTTTCACAGGTGTCAATGCGCTTGCTTTCGCCGAAATCCCCGATGAAAAGACCAGTCAGGCGACGCCCATCACGGCAGTGGCGCAGCAGGTTTCCATTGCTATCGGTGTGGCACTGGCAGGTGGTATTCTGGAAATCAGTACGTCGTTACGCGGAGCCCATCTCGAATTGGTGGACTTCCACATCGGCTTCTTTGTGGTTGCTGCCGTTTCCGCTCTGGCTTTTCTCTGGTTTGCGCGGCTCGCACCTGATGCAGGCAAGGAACTGTCTGCGCCAACAGTCGTGAAACATCACGGTAAGGAGCCCGCAGCCGTCGAAGCCGCGAGCACCTCAGCCGGAAAATAAGCTTTAGCCTTTGAAATCGCGGGCGAGCAGATAAAGCTCGACCGATTCCGCGCGTGATGCAGGTGGTTTGACATGATGCACAGAGCGGAACTTCTGCTTCAGCAGAGCTAGTAGTTCATTTTCCGTGCCACCTTGGAATGTCTTGGTGAGAAAATGCCCGCCCGGCTTCAAAACCGAAATGGCAAAATCAGCGGCGACTTCACACAGATGCACGGTACGCAGATGATCAGTCCTGCGGTGGCCTGTCGTCGGGGCAGCCATGTCGGAAATAACTAAATCGGGCTTGTCACCGAGCGCATCCATCAGTTTTTGTGGCGCCTCATCGTCGAGAAAATCCATTTCCAGCAAGACAACGCCGGGCAGGGGGTCGACGTGAAGGTAGTCGATGCCAACAACGTGCGGATTCTCGTCGGTTGAACCGACAATCTTGGCTGCGATCTGCGACCAGCCGCCGGGCGCAGCGCCGAGATCGATGATCTTCTGGCCCTTTTTGAGCAGATCATAACGATCATTGATTTCAATGAGCTTGTAGGCTGCGCGCGAACGATATCCGTCCTGCCCGGATTTGTGCACATAGGGGTCGTTCAAATGGCGCTGCAGCCAGCGGCGTGACGATTCCTTGATCGTGCCTGCCTTTTTCTTCACACGTACCTGCAGATTGCTGGAGCCCGCGCCACCGCGACCACCAGTTTTACTCCACCCTTGTTTCCGCCTGCCTTGCTCATTTTCAGTGCCTGTTTCTAGCGCCTGTCGCGCGATTGTGTCGCCATGCGCCGTCGCGCGACATCAGTTCGGTCAAAATGCCTTCACGCAAACCACGATCGGCAACAAGTAGTTTTTCGCTGGGCCATACTTTGCGTATCGCATCGAGAATAGCACAGCCTGCCAATACCAGATCGGCGCGATCTGCGCCAATACACGGGTTGGCTACACGAGCGTCAAAATCCCACGACAGAAGACGGTTGGTCATTTGCGTCACATCGTCGGCACCCATCCACATGCCATCGACCCGGCGCCGATCGTAGCGGTCGAGGCCGAGATGAATTCCAGCGAGCGTGGTTACGGTTCCAGATGTACCCAGCAGGTGAAAACGTGGACTGGCAGTCAGATTTCCGAGGCACTGCCGCTCGGCAAATTGCGCAAGCAAATCGGTCACATGCGAAACCATGGAATCGAAACTTTCCTGCGTGACGTTGCGTCCGCCGAAACGTTCTGCCAGCGTCACGACGCCGACAGGAAGAGACGTCCGGGCCATGATATGCTCTGCCAGACGAGGAGAACGGCGACGGGAAACATCAATCAGCGCAATTTCAGAAGAGCCGCCACCAATATCGAACAACACGACGGCATCCGTTTCGCGGGTAACCAGTGTACCGCAGCCTGAAACAGCGAGCCGGGCTTCCGTCTGCCGGTCTACGATCTCCAGTTCAAGTCCGGTTTCCGCCAGAACCCGTGCCAAAAATGCTTCGCCATTCGAAGCCGAACGGCAGGCTTCGGTGGCTATCAGTCGCGAACGTCTGATTTTCTTGCCTGCAAGTTTGTCACGGCAAACCTTCAGTGCTTCAACGGCACGATCCATCGCATTTTCGCTAAGCTGGCCAGTGGCACTCAAGCCTTCTCCCAATCGTACGATGCGTGAAAATGCATCCACAACGCGGAATTGGCCCGGCCGCGTCGGCGACGCAACCAGCAGGCGGCAATTATTTGTGCCAAGATCCAAAGCCGCATAAAGTGGAGCGTCGCTCTTTTTTCGTGATGCGCGCCATTAGCAGCAGCGCGGGGCATTTGGCCATTGCCGCCCTTACGCTTGTTCGGCGTCGATGCATGTTGGCCTTCCGGGCGCGCGACATTATGCGTAGACTTCAACGCAGCTTCAGCTACCAGCGGCGTCTGCGCATCTTGTTGTCGTGACTGCTTCTTTTTTACGAGCGCGGCGGCGGCGATTCGAGATTTTTCCGGAAGATCGCTGTTGGTTGTTCGCTGCTTCTGCAGCCTCGGGCTTTTGCGCAGAAGCTTCAACAGCCGGTACAGACTTACCGCGCCGACGCCGACGCGCGCGTTTGCGTTGGCTCTGCGAATTCGTGCCTTCGGTCTCGTCCTTTGGCTTTGAGCGTCCTGAATCGGATGCACTACGGGCATTGCCGATATCTGTAACGACTTTATTGCGCGGTCTGCGCTTGCCGTTATCGGACGGATTCCGGGCCTGCGAATTGCCCGATTGTCCGCCGGACGCCCCTTGATGCACCATTTCGGCGGTGCGCTCGTCGGGGTTCTTCAAGGTTTTGTCCTTATGGCGCCGCGCGAACCTGTCAGGACGCAAGCAAGGCGCTTCAATTTCTACGTTGTGCATAATGTAACAGTGGTTTTCTGTTTTACCAAGGGGCAGGCTGTCGAGAGCCGCCGGAAAATTTTGAATGCACGTATGAAATTTGAGCCAACGGCGCGCCCGAGGGCTTTCGCTGGTGGCGAAAGCCCTTAAGGAGACGATATGTCTGCAGGTTAGATGTCGTAAGTATGGGCCGCGTTGATTGTCGCAACGAATTGTTTTGTGCGCTCACGCGTAGGCTGCGTGAAAACCTCGTGTGCGGAGCCCGTTTCAACGATATTGCCCGACTCGAGAAAGACGACGTTCTTTGCAATTTTGGAAGCGAGCCGCAGGTCGTGTGTCGCGATCACCATGGTGGTGCCTTCCTTTGCAAGTTTGCTCAGAACATCAACGACTTCGGAGGCGAGTTCGGGGTCAAGGGCCGAGGTGGGCTCATCGCATAACAGAACACGCGGGGATGGTGCCAATGCACGTGCAATCGCGATACGCTGTTGCTGGCCACCAGAGAGCGTTGAAGGCCAAGCATCCGCTTTATGCGCCATCCCTACCTTTGTGAGCAATTCCGCCGCACGTTCTTTTGCCTTGTCCTTCGGCCATTTCAGAACCGTAACGAGGCCTTCCATCACATTCTGGATCGCGGTCTGGTGAGGAAAGAGCTGGAAGTTCTGAAACACCATGCCTGTCTGGCGGCGGATTGATTGGATTGCCTGCCAACTCGGCTTACGGTCAGGCTCAAAGCTGAGGCTCTGGCCACCCAGAACCAGAGTGCCCGACGTCGGAATCTCCAGCAGGTTTATGCAACGCAGCAACGTGCTTTTGCCTCCGCCGGATGGACCGACTAGTGCTGTTACTGTGCCCTCGGCAATCGCAACGTTGATATCATTAAGGATCACAGCGTCGTCAAAGCGCTTTACGATATGTTGCAGCTCGATCATGCGTTTGTCTCCATTGTGCCGCCATAACGTCCGAAGCGTTTTTCAAGGCGCACTTGCAGCGCTGAGAGTACGGAACTCATCACGAGATAGATCAGGGCTGCTTCGATATAGAGAATGAGAGGTTCGTAAGTGGTCGCGACGATACGTTGCGCGGACTGGAAAAAAGCTCCGGCACGGTGATGGCGGCTGCAAGCGACGTGTCCTTCACCAAAGAAATGAAGGAATTGGAGAGCGGAGGCACTGCAGTCCGGGTTGCCTGTGGCAGAATGGTGCGGGCAAGTGCCTGACGCCAGCTCATACCAATGGAATATGCGGCTTCCCATTGACCTTTCGGAACGGCAGATATGACCGCCCGGATAATCTCCGAACTATAAGCACCAACGCTGAGAGAGAAACCAATCACGGCCGCTGGAAATGCATCGAGATAGATGCCCGCGCTAGGCAGGCCGTAAAAATTACGAACAACTGCACGAGCAGGGGGTGCCGCGGAATATCCAGACATAAAAGCGTGCGATAGATGAAAGCCAAAGCGGAGCGAACAACCGCACGAGCGCAGTCAGGAGCCCCAATGTCAGGCCGAATGCAAAGGACAGAAGGGTGAGGGGAATGGTGAAAATCAAGCCAGCCCACAAAAGAGTCGGCAGGATTCCACCATCAGTTGAAGCCAATCGGGCACGGTTTTCGGCTCCTCAATAATGCATAAAGTCAGACTGAAATGAACTTGCGCCGATGAACCTGCGCGTCCTTATCTTATACAGTCTGACATTCATGTCTTGGGAATAGTTTTTCACAATCACAATAAGACGAAGCCGGAAGTAGCTTCCGGCTTCGTCTTGTAAACCGAGAAAAACGCTTACTTGGAAACGTCCTGACCGAAATACTTCTGTGAAATTTTGTCGTAGGTGCCGTCGGCTTTAATTTCGTCGAGAGCCTTGTTGATCGCCGTAACGAGATCATCGTCGCCCTTGCGGACGATGATGCCCGACGCGTCGGCATTTTCTTTCTCGGCCACAACCTTGACCGGAGCCTTCGGCTGGTGCTTTTGAAGTCGAGGAAAGACAGGCTGTCATTAAGGGTCGCATCCGCACGGCCCGTCAGAACAAGCTGGATCGACTGGTCGAAACCGTCTGTGGCTACGAGTTCAGCGCCGGCTTCCTTCGCGAGCTTGCCGTAATTGCTGGTGAGCGACTGCGCTGACTTCTTGCCCTTAAGGTCAGCAAAACCCTTGATCGTATCGTCCTTGTCGTTGACGATCAGAACGACCTTGGAAACGATATAGGGGTTGGAGAAGTTGAATTTCTTCTGACGCTCTTCGGTAATGCCTACGGTTGATAACGGCATCATAGCGTTTGGAATCAAGCCCAGCGATGAGCCCGTCCCATTTGCCTTCAACGAATTCCGGCTTTACGCCGAGCTTGGCGGCAACGGCTTCACCAATCTCCACGTCGAAGCCGACAAGCTTGTTGTCCTTGTCGTGATAGGTGAACGGCGCGTAGGTGCCTTCAGTGCCGATCTTTAAAACGCCCGCCGACTTGATGGCGTCGAGATTTTCTCCGGCCATAGCGCCAGTGAGGAGAGCTGCCTGAATGATGCCTGCGGTAGCGATGATCTGAGCGAATTTCATTTTCGGTATCCGTGAACTGGTTGAGGTTCTATTGATCGCAGAAATTTAATTCTAAAGATGGGTCCAAAACGACCATTACGCCACAATTATTAGGATCTGTTACTAATTATTTGAATAATTTGAGTGAATAATTCTAACACCTTTCAGCCGGGATCAGAAGGGTAGAAAAAGCATTCACTAGCCTTTGGTCACTATGAGACGACTTTAACCAATCTATACTGGTTGAACGCAAAGCGCCGCCAGAATTTCAGCTGGCGGCGCTGTGCTGGTCGATGGGCAGGCCAATTACTAAGGCTTACCGTAACCGCCACCGGTTGGTGTGATGACGGTGAAGGCTTCACCTGCTTCCAGAATGGTCTGGTCACAGTTGCCGAGCACTTCGATGGAGCCGTCCTTTCGCCGTACTTCATTGCAACCGGTTTGACCGGCTTTGCCGCCTTCAAGGCCGAAGGGCGCTACGCGGCGATGCCCTGAGAGAATGGCGAAATCGAGCGTCTTAAGTGCACGGATCGTGCGCTTGGTGCCGTCGCCAGCATGCCACTTGCCCTTGCCACCCGATCCTTGCCGAATATGGAAATCTTCCAGTAACACCGGGAAGCGTGTTTCCAGAATCTCCGGATCGGTGAGGCGGGAATTGGTCATATGTGTATGCACGGCATCTGCACCGTTGAAACCCGGACCGGCGGGGGCGCCGGAACAGATGGTTTCGTAATATTGATATTCATCATTGCCGAAGGTCAGATTATTCATTGTGCCCTGCGCTGCGGCCATGGCCTTGGTCGCGCCGAACAGGCAGTTGGTGACAGCCTGACTGACCTCGACGTTGCCCGCCACGACCGCCGCCGGATATTGCGGCGAGAGCATTGAGCCTTCCGGCACAACGATCTTGATCGGTCGCAGGCAGCCCGCATTCATTGGAATGTCGCCCTCGACCAGCACGCGGAAGACATAAAGCACAGCTGCACGGGTCACGGGTTCCGGTGCGTTGAAATTGTCGGAACGCTGTTCCGACGTGCCGGTGAAATCGACCGTCGCTTCGCGCTTTTCCTTGTCGATCGTGACGCGCACCTCAATTTGGCAACCCTGATCCATCTCATAGGTGAAATGGCCGTCCGGCAGCTTGTCGAGCACACGGCGCACGCTTTCAGCGGCATTGTCCTGAACATGGCCCATATAGGCTTTCACAACATCCTCGCCGAAAAGATCGATCATCTTTTTTTCAGCTCGGCGACGCCCTTTTCGTTGGCCGCGATCTGCGCCTTCAGGTCGTTGACGTTCTGCGTCAGGTTGCGGACAGGATAGGTGGCGCCAGTCAGCAGAGCAGCGAGCGCCTCCTCTTGGAAGGTGCCGCGATCCACCAGCTTGAAATTGTCGATATAGACTCCTTCCTGTTCGATATCGATCGCAAGCGGCGACATGGAACCGGGCGCGATACCGCCAATATCCGCATGGTGTCCACGGCTTGCTACCCAGAAGCGGATTTCGCGATTGTCGTCATCGAAAACTGGCGTGCAGACGGTGAGGTCGGGAAGGTGGGTGCCGCCATTATAAGGCGCGTTGATGAGGAACACATCGCCCGGCTTGATATCGCTGTTCTCGCGAATGGCGGTCGCCACTGATGCATCCATGGAACCGAGATGCACCGGCATATGCGGCGCATTGGCGACGAGATTACCTGCAGCGTCGAAAACCGCACAAGAGAAGTCGAGGCGCTCCTTGATGTTCACCGAATAGGCGGTGTTCTGAAGCGTCACGCCCATTTGCTCGGCAATGGACATAAAGAGATTGTTGAAAATCTCCAGCATGACCGGGTCGGCTTCAGTGCCGATGGCTGTGCGGGCGGGCAGCGCCTTGATACGTGTCAGCACAACATGGTCATGGGCAGTCAGGCGCGCCTGCCAGCCATCTTCGATAACGATGGTCTGGTTCTTCTCGATGATGATTGCCGGACCGGTGACGGTCTGGCCACGCTGCATCTGTTCGCGCAAGACAACGCCCGCATCGTGCAACTCGCCCTGCGAGAAAAAAAGCGGGTCCGCTTGGCAGTCTCGGCTTCCAGATCGCTGTCGAGCGATTGGGCGCTTTCGGTTTCGCCTGCGCCACCGCCAACGGCTTCGACTTCCACAGCATCGATAACGAGAGCCTTGTTTTCCGCAATGAAGCCGAAACGGCGCTTATGGGCCGACTCGAACTCGGCGCGAAGACGGTCGGCATTGTCCTCGGCAGGAAGGTGGCTTCGACGGAGAGGACCGTATCGGTACCAGCATAGCGGACGTGAGCACGCAGATGTCGCTCAACCGCATCTGCTTCAATGCCTTGTATAGTGAGTTCGGCGACACATTCCTGCGCGAGTTCTTCACCCAGTTCTTTCAAGGCTGAAGGTGCTGCCGGATCGAGCGCGACGCCGAGCGCCTTTTGGCGCGTGGCGCGAATATCGGCCGTGCCCATGCCATAGGCGGACAGCAGGCCGGACATGGGATGGAGAAGAATATTCTTCATGCCAAGCGCATCGGCCACGAGGCAGGCGTGCTGGCCGCCCGCACCGCCGAAACAGTTGAGCGCGTAGCGCGTCACATCATAGCCGCGCTGGACGGAAATTTTCTTGATGGCCTCGACCATATTGGCAACCGCAATGCGGATGAAACCATCAGCAACCGCTTCCGGCGAACGACCATCACCAATCTCGGCTGCGAGCGCGGTGAAGCGTTCGCGCACCCGCTCCACATCTAACGGTTGGTTCTGTTCGGGACCAAAAATTGCCGGGAAGAATTCCGGCAGCAGCTTGCCCAGCATGACATTGGCATCGGTGACGGCGAGCGGTCCGCCATTGCGGTAGCAGGCCGGGCCGGGATTGGCGCCTGCCGAATCCGGGCCGACGCGGAAACGTCCGGCGTCATAATGCAGGACCGAGCCGCCGCCTGCGGCGACCGTGTGGATCAGCATCATGGGTGCACGCACGCGCACACCGGCAACTTCCGTTTCAAAAGCGCGTTCATATTCGCCGTCGAAATGCGCGACATCCGTGGAGGTGCCACCCATGTCAAAAGCCGATGACTTTCGGGAAACCAGCTGTTTCGCCGGTGCGGGCGAGGCCGACGACACCGCCTGCCGGGCCGGAGAGGATTGCATCCTTGCCCTGAAACAGATCGGCTGCGGTGAGACCGCCAGACGACATCATGAACATGACGCGCGCGCCGGTGCGCTCGACATCCAGCTCGTTGGCAACCTGCGCAACATAGCGGCGAAGAACCGGCGACAGATAGGCATCGACGACAGTGGTGTCGCCACGACCGACCAGCTTGATCAGTGGCGAAACTTCATGGCTGACGGAGACCTGTTCAAAGTCGAGACTGCGCGCAATGCGAGCAATTTCAGCCTCATGTGCAGGGAACTTATAAGCATGCATGAGCGCGATGGCGACGGACTTGTAGCCCTGTTCCTTCAGTGCAGCCAGTACGGCTTCCGCCTCGGCGGGATCGAGCGCCGTTTCGACCGTGCCGTCTGCCTGAACGCGTTCGTTCAGTTCCACGACCTTTCATAAAAAGCGCTTCCGGCTTGATAATTTCGGTCGCAAAGATGTTCTTGCGTTCCTGATAGCCAATGCGCAGCGCATCGCGAAAACCCTTGGTGGTGACAAGGGCCAGCCGCTCGCCCTTGCGCTCGAGAAGCGCATTGGTCGCGACCGTCGTTCCCATACGAACTTCCCCGATGACACCGGCAGGAACCGGCTCGCCAGTTTTCAGGCCCAGATGCAGGCGAATGCCGTGAACGGCGGCATCCTTATAGGCAGACGGGTTTTCGGAGAGAACCTTACGGGCATGGAGCTGGCCCTGTGGATCGCACCCGATGACATCGGTAAACGTGCCGCCGCGATCGATCCAGAAATCCCATACTCCGCGTCCTGTTCCGCTCATTATCGGCTCCCTCACACAGCACTACTGGTGCATTTCGAAATCTTTTCAGAATTTCATAGTCCCACTTTATTGACAAAATGTCGATAAGATGGTGACATAAAATACACATAAATAAAGGGAGCAGCAAGAATGGGGAAGAACAGGGACAGTGAAGAAACTGTAGCGGCGTCTTCCGAGACCCGAGAAACAAACTTCAATGAAGTCGCGTTGCCCGGGCATCTGCGCCCCGTTGCCTCAATAGGTCCCATTGTATCGTCTGCGCATCTTGCCGAAGGCGGTTCGCCGGGTATGTCCGAGGTTGAATATGGCCTCATTCTCGCATCGCACGCGTTTTCGCGCTGGATGGTTCGCTGCATGGCTGCAGCAGGATTGCCGGGGCTCTCTCCCATCGAAGTGCTGATTCTTCATTCGATCCGTCATCGTGATCGCGAGAAGAAGCTTGCCGATATCTGCCTTGTTCTCGATATTGAAGATACGCATATTGCGACGTATGCCATCCGCAAGCTTGAAAATGCCGGTCTGCTGACCACCGGCAAGGCAGCGAAGGAAAAGACGGTGAAGATCACCGCCAAAGGAGCAGAAGCCTGCGCGCGCTATGCGCAGATCTGCGAACGCCTTCTGGTTGATTCCACCGCCAATGCGCGCCCGTCTGAAGAAGCGCTTTCGGAAGTGGCTGCCCTTTTGCGTTTCATGTCCGGCGCATTCAATCAGGCCACGCGGTCTGCCATCACACTTTAAGAGGGTTGGAAGTTTGAGCGGAACCGAGTTGAGCGAACGAGTTTCAAAGCCTCTGCTGACCGTTGATGGCCTCAGTGTCGAATTTGGCGCGAGCCGTGTCGTTGACGATCTGAGTTTCTCGGTACATCCGGGTCGCACGCTGGCCGTGGTCGGAGAGTCCGGTTCGGGTAAGTCCATCACGTCGCTTTCCATCATGCGGCTTGCCGATATAAGCGGCGCGAAATTTCCGTCCGGCCGAATTTTTGTTCGGCGAGCGCGATTTGCTTAAGGCCGATCAAAAGACGATGCGCGGCATTCGCGGTAAGGAGATCGCCATGATTTTCCGGAGCCGATGACGTCGCTTAATCCCGTTTTCACCATCGGAAACCAGCTATCCGAAGTGCTGATGCTGCATGAGGGCATGACCCAGCAGGCGGCGCTTGCCGAGGGTAGGCGGCTTCTGGAAATGGTGCGGCTGCCGGATGCGGAAGGACTGCTGAAGCGCTATCCGCACCAGCTTTCTGGCGGGATGCGCCAGCGCGTCATGATCGCCATGGCGCTTGCCTGCCGCCCAAAACTGCTGATTGCCGATGAGCCGACCACCGCACTTGATGTGACTATTCAGGCCCAGATACTGCACATTATCAGAGATTTGCAGCAAGAGCTTGAAATGGCGGTGATTTTCATTACGCACGATATGGGTGTGGTGGCGGAAATGGCCGACGATGTTGTTGTCATGTGGAAGGGCAGGAAGGTTGAGGAAAGCCCGGTCGGGCAGATTTTTTCGAAGCCAGAACATGCCTATACCAAGACGCTGCTGTCGGCGGTCCCGAAACTTGGCAGCATGACGGGCGAAACTTTCCCCAAGCGGATGCCGGTCATGACTATGCGCGATGGCGTGCCGGTTCTGACGGGCGAGGAGCGTATTCAGGACACGGCGCGCTATGATGGGAAGCCGTTGCTTTCGGTAGATGATCTCTATGTGCGCTTTCCGATCAAGAAGAACCTTTTCGGTAAGGTTACGCATGTCTGCAACGCGGTGTCGAAGGTCGCCTTCGATATTTATCCGGGTGAAACGCTGGCGCTGGTCGGTGAATCTGGTTCGGGAAAATCGACCATAGGGCGCACCATCCAGCAATTGCAGACGCCGCTTTCCGGCGATATTCGCTTCAACGGCAAGGCCTATTCGGCCATGAGTGCTGCCGAGCGATATGCCATGCGCCGCGAAGTGCAGTATATTTTCCAGACCCGTTCGCATCGCTCGACCCGCGCAAAACGGTTGGCTTTTCCATTGCAGAACCGATCCGCACACATGGCCTTCTCGACAATAGTAAGGCGATCGATGCGCGCGTGGCAGAATTGCTGGAGCGGGTTGGTCTCGGCCCCGAACACGCCAAGCGCTATCCGCACGAGTTTTCCGGCGGTCAGCGCCAGCGCGTCTGCATAGCGCGTGCACTTGCCTCCAAGCCGAAGCTCATCATCGCCGATGAAGCGCTGTCGGCACTCGATGTTTCCATTCAGGCGCAGGTTATCAACCTGTTCATGGACCTGCAGAAAGAGCAGGATTTAGCCTATCTCTTCATCAGCCATGACATGGCGGTGGTCGAGAAGATGAGCCATCGCGTCGCTGTACTTTATCTCGGCCAGATCATGGAACTCGGCTCGCGACAGCAAGTTTTCGAAACACCGTCGCATGACTACACGAAGCGGCTTCTCTCAGCGGTGCCGATTGCCGATCCGTCGGCGCGCACCAACCGGCCTGCACTGGAAGGTGAAATTCCAAGCACGACGCGCCGGATCGATGACAAGCCGCCGATCTATCGCCATCGCGAGGTCGCAACCGGGCATTTTGTGGCCGAAACTGCCTGACGCATAAAGTTCAACAGAAACCCAAAGGGGAAAAACAATGATAAGGAAAACACTTAAAGCCGTTCTCATGGCTTCCGCTCTCTCGGCGGCAGTGTTTGTATCTGCTCCGGCTTTCGCTGCCGGAAAGCTGACCGTTTCGTCGCCGCAGGACCCGGGCAGCTGGGATCCAATCGACACTTTCCTCGTCAACTGGGCTTCTGTCGCCACCAATATTTTCGACGGTCTGGTCTATCGCGGACCGGACCTCAAGATCGTTCCGGCCCTCGCGGCCTCGTGGGAAGAGCTAGACGAAGGCAAGCGCATCCGCTTCCATCTGCGTGAGAACGTCAAGTTCCAGAACGGTGAACCGTTCAATGCTGAAGCCGTCAAGTTCACCTTTGAGCGTCTGCTCGGTGACGAGGGTGCGAAAGGCCCGCAGCGTTCCAACTATATCGCCATCGAGAAGGTGGAAGTCATCGACGACAAGACCGTCGACTTTCATTTGAAGGCACCGGACCCTGTTCTCATCACCAAGCTGGCCGGTTATGGTGGCATGATCGTTCCGCCAAAATACATTCAGGGAAAAAGGCGACGATTATTTCAACACGCATCCGGTCGGTACCGGGCCATTCAAATTCGTGTCCTATGAACCGAAGGTGAGCATCAAACTTGAGGCTTTCGCTGATCATTGGGGCGGTGCGCCGAAACTTTCCGAACTGGAATATCGCTTCATCACCGAGCCTTCCACTGCCGTTGCCGAACTTCAGGCCGGTCGCGTCGATCTGGTCATCCCCCGACCATTCCGATTGGCATGATCCCGACCATTCAGGGCGATCCGAAGCTGGAGCTTGTCACTGCATCGGGTCCAACTGTCTATGCATTGCGCTTCAACACTGCTGACGGCATCACCAAGGACGAGCGCGTTCGCAAGGCGCTAATCATGGCGGTTGACCGTGATGCGATCATCCAGTCCATTCTGGCCGGTCAGGCAGAACCGATTGCAAGCTTTCAGGGCGCGCTGTCCTTCGGTTACGACCCGAACATGAAGCCGTTGCCTTACGATCCGGAAGGCGCGAAGAAGCTGCTCGAAGAAGCTGGTGTGCAGCCCGGCGCAAATGTTCAGATTGACGTGCGCGGTCAGGATGCAAGCTTCAACGAAGTGGCGCAGGCCGTCGCAAGCTTCCTGCAGATGGTTGGTATCAATGCGACGATCAAGCCTTACGACACCAATGTTCTGCTGAATGACATCATCCCGCAAGGCAAGACCGGCGCGATGTTCCAGCAAGCTTGGGGCGGCTGGACCTTCGACTACGATAACACGGCCTATTCCATGTACCATTCCGGTGAGAAGTGGAATCCGTACGACAAGGACGAAAAGCTCGACAAGATGCTGGAAGCTCAGCGTTCGGTTCTTGATCGTGGTGAGCGTGAAAAGCTCCTGCAGGAAATTGCGCATTACGCAGCTGACCGTGCATTGGAAATGCCGCTCTACAATCTCAAGGCGATCTTCGGCGTCAACAAGCGCGTGAAGAATTTTGTGCCGGTTCCCGACAGCCGTCTGCGTCTGACGGATGTGACTGTCGAGTAAGCAAGAATGACAATACGGCAAGCCGGCCATGATCGACTTGCCGCAGCATTTCGGAGGCGCACTGGTGGCCGGATTTCTGATCAAACGAATTTTGCAGGCGCTGTTTGTGCTTGTCGCGATGACGCTGCTTGTCGCTTTCGCGGTCCGCCTGACAGGCGATCCGGCATTGATGCTGACGCAAGGTGCAGGCAGCATTACCGAAGCCGATCTCGCTCGTATCCGTGAAGGGCTTGGCCTCAACCAGCCGTTCTTCGTTCAGTATTGGCAGTTCCTCAAGGGACTGTTCACCATGGATCTCGGACGCAGTTTCCTCGGTGGAACGCCGGTTTCCACGCTCGTTGCTGGTGCTCTGCCCGCCACGCTGATGCTGGCCTTCGCCTCGCTGTTCGTTTCTATCGTGATTTCCGTTCCACTCGGTATCAAGGCTGCGGTGTCGCGTGGAAAATGGGCCGATCAGCTGATCCGCATCTGCTCGCTGGTGGGCCTGTCCTTTCCGAACTTCTGGCTGGCGACCATGCTGGTGCTGCTGTTCGGCATCTCGCTGCAATGGCTACCGCCAAGCGGCATGAGCGGCATTGCAAGCTTCATCATGCCCGCGCTCACCATGGGCATCATCCTGACTGCAACCAATGTTCGTCTTGTGCGCACGGCGATGCTGGAGACGCTGCAATCGCAATATATTATGGTGGCGCGCGCCAAGGGGTTGAGCGAGAACAAGGTTCTCTACAAGCATGCGCTGCGCAATTGCGCCATTCCGTTGATCACCTATCTCGGGCTTCAGTTCGGCGGTCTTCTCGGTGGTATCGTCGTGGTGGAACGCGTATTCAACTGGCCGGGCATGGGCACGCTTGCCTTCGACGCGGTGGCCGGGCGCGATTATCCTGTCCTGCAGGCCACCATCGCGATCCTTTCCATGCTGATCATCGGCGTCAATCTTCTCGTGGACATCGCCTACGGCCTTGTCGATCCGCGTATCCGCACGGAGTAGGACCCATGGCAACCAAGACCTCATCCGTTCTGTTTTCGCGTTTTTGCGAGCCTCGAATTCATCGTCGGCGTCGTGCTGACCGGCTGCATTTGTCTGGCGGTGATTTTCTCCGGCTATCTGTTTCCGGGCGGCGCCAACAAGATCGATCTCCGGCGCGCCTGACGCCGCCATTTGTCAATCAGGCCCATATTTTCGGCACCGATCCGCTGGGCCGCGATGTGCTGGCGCGTGTCATTACCGGCGGCAAGATTTCGCTGTTTGTCGGTTTTGTCTCGGTGATCGGCTCCGTTCTTATCGGCACCATCATGGGTCTCGTCGCGGGCTATTATCGCGGCTTCTGGGATATGGCGCTGATGCGCTTTGTCGATGTGCAGCTGGCCATGCCCTTCATTTTGCTTGCCATCACCGTGATGGCTATTCTGGGTGGCGGGCTTTTCAACACCATCATTTTGCTGATCGTCTCGCAATGCGTGCAATATGCGCGACTGGTGCGCGGCTCGGTGTTGTCGTTGCGCGAGCGCGAGTTCATCCTGTCAGCCCGGGCCATCGGCGTGAAGGACTGGCGCATCATCTTCCAGCATCTGCTGCCGAACCTGCTTGGTCCGGTCATCGTGCTGATGACGCTCAATGTCGCCAATAATATCCTGCTGGAATCGAGCCTGACCTTCCCGGGCCTCGGCGTTGATCCAACCATTCCAAGCTGGGGTGGCATGCTGGCCGACGGGCGCACTTATCTCCAGACCGCATGGTGGGTGAGCATTTTCCCGGGCCTCGCCATTCTATTCACGGTGCTTGGTCTCAATCTTCTTGGCGACTGGCTGCGCGACAGCCTCGATCCAACTGGCAGGAATTCCCGATGAGCGTGCTTTTTGAGAAAACCTATCCGCGTACGGTTCATGCACTTGTCGAACGCTTCCTGAAACCGGAAATGCGCGGCGCGAAGGTGGAAGCCCGGCTGTTCGATGACCAGCCGAGCCGCTTTGCCGCGGAAACGACGCTGCGCGAGGCAGGCGTCGAAGTGCGGCTGCGCTCGGCTTATAAGCCGCTCCTGCACTTCTTTCTGGAAGAAGTTGATGGCTCTGCGCTGAAGTCGGCAGCGATCCGTTATCCGCGTCATGACGCCTGTGTGCAGAACCGGTTTCTGCTTGAGACCTATCCTTTATCAGCACTTCTTCCGGAGGCGGAGATGGATTTCTCGGCTTCGGGCAAAGACGATTTTCATTATGAAGTCGATCTGGCCTTTGCCGATGGCCATACCGAGAGCCGCCGGGTTTTCGCACCGAACCGCGTGCATGTGGATTTCATCGGTGAAACGCTGGTGTCGCCAACCGGCTGGCTGGCCGTCACGCAGCACGGCAAGATTGAAAGCGCGCGCTATGAGACATCCTATGAAAAGCTGTTTCATGACACCATCTCCACCATCGCCGCCCATGACTGGAAGCGTGGCGAACCTTATTTCGATGAGCTGAACATCGCGGTCAGTCTGCCGATCACCGACCGCCGCCTGCCTTACGATGAGGAAACGCTGAGCCTTACCGAAGCCATGCACGAGGATATTTACTTCTCGCTGCTCGAAGTTTTTCAGAAGAAGTCCGGTCGCCCGGTGGGCGATCGTGGTTTGCAACCGGGCCAGATCGTGCCGGAAGTCCGCTTTCGCGATGCCGAGCCGTCGGTCAAAGTGGAGACACGCTCGCTTTCAACCGATGACGCGCTGACGGCAGAACAGGTTCTGGAGACGGCGCAAGCGCCGCTTTCTGCCGATCAGATCCGCCGTGAAATCGCCAGACTGGGCGGCAAGCCGTTCGAGGCAAAGACCCGTTCAGGCAGAACGGTGCGCGCGACCTATCGCAAGGGCAGCGATGCCGCGATGATGATCAGCGCCGGACAGCACGCCAATGAAACGACCGGCGTTGTCGGCGCGTTACGGGCGGCCAACCGGCTTGCTGCGCGCGAAAGCGCGCATTTCACGATCTCCCCGCAGGAAAATCCGGACGGATACGAGATACACAAGTGCCTTTGTGCGCTTCAGCCGCACCACATGCATCACGCCGCGCGCTATACGGCGCTGGGTGACGATCTTGAATATCGCAGCGGTGAGGGGCTTTATGAAAAGGCCATTCGTATCGAGGCTGAAAAGCTGACGGATGCGAAACTGCACGTCAACCTGCATGGTTATCCATCGCATGAATGGACGCGTCCGCTGTCCGGTTATGTGCCGCGTTCCTTTGCCATGTGGACGCTGCCGAAGGGCTTTTCCTGATCATCCGCCACCATGCCTCCCGGGAGAAGGCAGCAGAAGAACTAATCGACCGCGTGACGAAACATCTGGCCGCGATTGATGGCCCGGTTGCCTATAACAATGCCCAGATCAGGCTGTTCGAGCAGCATGCAGGCGAAACGGGTTTCCGCATCATCAATGGGTTTCCGTGCCTCGTCGGCGTGGATGACCGCCATACGGTGCCATTGACGCTGATCACCGAATATCCGGATGAGACGGTTTATGGCGATGCTTTCGTCAAGGGACACACGGCGCAAATGGAAACCGTGCTGGCATCCTATGATGCCTTGCAAATGATGTTTCCCTAGGATGCGGTTGCTTAAAGATAATAGACGCCAATGCGTTTGCCGCCGATAATTTCGACGGCGATCTCCATCTCGTAAATGTCTGCAGGGATTTCCGGATGAATAAGTTCATCCGGGCTTCCTTGATGCACAACCTTGCCGTGGCGCATGGCGACTATGTGGTCGGAATAGCACGATGCGAAATTGATGTCGTGCAGAACCAGAACAACGGTTTTTCCAAGTTCGTCTGCAGCTCGCCGCAACAGCTTCATCATTGAAGCTGAATGCTTCATATCGAGGTTGTTGAGCGGTTCGTCCAGCAGCACGTAATCTGTGTCCCGGCATAGCACCATCGCTACGAATGCACGCTGGCGCTGTCCGCCCGAAAGTTCATCCAGAAAGCGTCCGCTTAGATCTTCAAGACCGAGATAACCGATGGCCTGCTCGACATGATTGCGGTCTTCACTATTCGGGCGGCCTTTAGAATAGGGATAACGACCGAAGGTTACGAGGTCGCGCACGGTCAGGCGGGAATTGATCGCATTTTCCTGTCGTAGGATCGAAAGGCGTTTTGCCAGCACATCACCGGATGTCGTTGAAACATCGAGTCCGTCTACGGTCACACGACCCTTGTCCATTGGCAGGAGACGGCTCACCATCGAGAGCAGCGTCGATTTTCCTGCCCCATTCGGCCCGATGATCGAGGTTATGCCGCAAGCAGGCAATTTCAGGGTCACATCATCGACGACAAGTGTGCTGTTGTAGGATTTGCTGACTTGGCTGATTTCTATCAACGCGCGTGCCCCTGACGAGAAGGATGATGAAGACAAGGCCGCCCAGAAACTCGATGATGACACTGAGTGCGGTATTGAACGAGAAGACCCGTTCAAGAATGGTCTGTCCGCCAACGATGCAGAGGATTGCAAGCAAGATGGCTATAGGCAGGATAAACCGGTGTTTTGCCGAACCGGCAAGCATGTAAGCCAGATTGGCAACCAGAAGACCGAAAAAAGGTTATAGGTCCAACCAGTGCGGTGGAAACGGAAACCAACACCGTGACCATGAACAGGATTTTGCGCACGATGCGTCGATGATCGACGCCCAGATTGATTGCCGGATCTCTGCCGAGTGACAGGACGTCAAAGACATAGACGAAGCGCAGACCGTAGAGCGAAACAGCCGCGACAATGACGGCTGACATAATCAGAATGTCGCTATTGATGGTGTTGAAACTGGCGAAGAAACGGTCTTGCAGAACCGCGAAAAGATTTGGATCAAGCATCCGCTGCATCAGGTTGGAAATGCTGCGGAAAAAGACACCGCAGACAATGCCGACAAGCATAACGAGGTGCAGGCTGCGCGTTGCTCCGGAGAAGAGCCGGTAATAGAGTGTACCAGCGAAAATCACCATGATAGCGGTTTCTGCCAGAAAGCGAATATTCGGTCCGATCCAATCGATTTGAACGGCGCCGAAGAAGAAGACTACCAATGTCTGAATCAGAATATAAAGCGCGTCGAACCCCATGATCGAGGGGGTTAGGATGCGGTTGTTCGTGACTGTCTGGAACAACACCGTTGATACCGCAATCGAGTATGCGACCAGTAACATGGCTGCAAGCTTGGTGCCGCGGAAGGACAGAATGAAAGACCAGCTTCCCTTTGCGCCGACTGTCATGAATGCTGCCACTGCAAGCAGAGTGAGCACAGAGAGGAGCGAGAGGATCAAGGTAGGGCGCTTAAGCAAGGCGTGAACCCCGCCGCAACAGAAGATAGAGGAATATGACGCTTCCCACGACTCCCATCATCGTACCGATTGAATTTCGTAAGGAAAGCGGACTACTCGCCCGACAATATCGCAGGCAAGAACAAGTCCAGCGCCGAGTATTGCAACCCACGGTACAGCCCGCCGCATATTGTCGCCGATGAACATGCTGACGACGTTCGGGACGATAAGACCAAGGAAAGGTATCATGCCAACGGTCACGACGACTGATGCGCTGACCATCGAAACGATGACAAGGCCAAGTGTGACTACACGGCGATAATTTAGGCCAAGGTTGGTGGTAAAATCCTCGCCCAATCCCGCGACCGTGAAGCGGTCAGCGGCAATGTAGGCGATGATTGTAAGGAAGAACGCAAGCCACAAGAGTTCATAGCGTCCGCGAAGAACGCCGGAAAAATCGCCGGTTGTCCGGAATTGAGCGATTGCAGAAGATCAAAGCGGTAAGCAATGAAAGTAGTGATTGCACTGACAACGCCACCAAGCATGATGCCGACCAAGGGCACGACAAGAACGGATCGCAACGGAATGGCGCGAAGAATGCGAAGGAACAAAGCAGTTCCGGCAAGCGCCGTAACAGAAGCGACCAGCATTTTTCCGATTACAGGCGTTTCTGGTGCAAACAGTATGACCAGAAGGATGCCAAGACTGGCAGATTCCACCGTGCCGGCCGTGGATGGTTCAACGAAACGGTTGCGTGTCAGCATCTGCATGATCATGCCTGAGACGGCCATGGACATGCCTGCCAGAATGATTGCAAGGGTGCGTGGAATACGGCTGACAAGCATGACTTCGGCGGCACGGTCAGTGCTTTCGGTGCCGAATAGCGTACTCAGCGACACATCGCTGACGCCGATAAACAGGCTGATGACAGCCAGTACGACAACAACGGCAATGGCTGCTGCAAGTCCCTTCACGCTCGTTTCCTGTTCTGTTGCCTGATCACGATTTCGGGCCACCTGCTATTAACCGAGTGGCCCGACCGGATTGGGTTTGGAAAGCTGTTACTTTGCTTTGTCGAAAGCCCGGGAAAGCTGATCGATCGTGCCGTGAAGCGCGCCGAGACCGCCACCAATCAGATACCAGTTCTGAGCGTTCAGATAGACAAGCTGCTCTCTTTTTCCGTGCATTGGTCTGGCGCACGAGCTCATTGTCCAGAACCTGCTTTGCCGAATTGCCTTCACGACCGATGGCAGCATCACGATCGATGACAAACAGCCAGTCGGGATTGGTTTCGAGGATAAATTCCGAGCTCACGGGCTGGCCATGATTGCCGATGGAAAGGTCAGGCGCTGCAGGCTTGACCCCGAAACTGTCATGCAAGACGCCGAAACGAGAACCGGGGCCATAAGCGCTGATTTTGCCGCCGGAAGTGAGGATCAGAAGGCCGGTGCCTTTGTTGGCGGCCTTTTCCTTCAATGCAGCAAGTGCGGTATCAAGCTTCTCGGCTTCCGCCTTTGCTTCTGCTTCCTTCCCGAAAATCTGGCCAAGTTTCTCGACATTGGCTTCAGTGTCGGCGATGAAATTCTTCGCATTGGTCGTCAGATCGATGGTTGGAGCGATCTTCGAAAGCTCACCATATTTCGCAGCCGAACGACCTGCCACAATAATAAGATCTGGTTCTGCCGCATTAACGGCTTCATAGTCAGGCTCGAACAATGTGCCGATTTTCGCATACTCGTCGCCCTGATATTCCTTCAGATATTCAGGAAACGATATGCCGCTGGGAACACCCGTCACCTTGACGCCAAGGCGATCCAGATTGTCGAGGGTGCCAAGATCGAAAACCAGTACCTTTGCCGGTGAGGCTGGAATTGCTGTTTCACCCTGAGCATGCTTGATAGTCACATCAGCAGCATTTGCAGTGGAGGCAATGCTCAGCGCCATTATGGCGGCACCGCACAAGCGTGTAACCTGTTGAGCGATATTCAGCATGATTTTCGATCCTTTCGTCAATCCTGTGCTTTACAGTCAAGTATCTTCTCCGTCAAAGACCGAGAGAGAAAATTCAGTTGTTTTTGCCTTTGGGGTTTTGTTCGAGCACAATGAAATTAAGGCTGTCCGCCACCGTGAGCGGTATCATTGAACCGTGGCTCTCATTCTCGAAACGATGAAAGGCTACGTCGACTTGCGGTAGTTCTGAAAGCTCTTTGAAGATGTCTGAACCGGAAGGTCCGCCACGCAGTTTCTTCAGACGGTCATCGTCCTGTTTCGTCTGGCCGGGGCGGCTACCGCGTTTGCCGGAGGTTTCTATAAGCAAGCGGATTGGGCGAGGGGTATCCTTGAAGCGCGTAATGAACTGATTTTTATCAGTTAGAATTGAACGATCATTCCACCAGATCGATGGGTCCGCTGCGCTATAGCTCTGGAAGGAATTCGTGTGGTTGAACAAGGCATAAAGGGTGAACAATCCGCCCAAAGAGTGGCCGAACAGGGCCTGTCGGCTTTTATCGACGTTGAAACGCTTTTCGACTTCCGGCTTTACCTGATTGTCGATGAAGTCGAAGAATACATCTCGTCCTCCAGTCTTTGGTACATTGGAGTGGACTGGGATCAAATCGTCAGGTGTCGGAGGCGTGAGGTCGAAATATCGCAGGCGGACGATTTCTTCCTGATTGTCAGTCGGGTAGCCGATGCCCACAAATACAGCCTTAAGGGCAGAGTTTTCTGCCATGAGCTTTGCTGCAATCGGCAACATGCGATTGCCGTCGACCATGTATATGACAGGATAACCACCTTCGGGTGCAAACCTCCTGCGGTGCAGCGGTGAATATACGATAGGCGATGCCGTTGGCTTCCATATCAAAGGACGAGGTGGAAGGCTCAGCAGCCTTCACGGTGGAAACAATCAGTATCCCCGTCATCATCAGGCATGCCTTCTTCACGATATTCGACAGTGCGCTCATAAGAGCATCCCATTCATGGAAAAGACGCCAGCCATTGCGAGCAGGCGTCTTTTGTTGTGATACTAGAAGCGGGAGGTCATGCCGACCCAGAGGCGACGACCATCGACGACTGTATTGAAGTCATCGACATCAACCTTCTTGTCGAAGACGTTGTAGACGGCAGCGTTCAAAGTGACATTCTCGCTGAAGTCATACGAACCGCCGATATCGAAGGTTGCATAGGGCTTGTATTTGCGAGCGACTACCTTGCCGTTCCTGTAGACGGGTTCACCGGCTGTGCCGATACGCGCACCCGCATTGGTTTCTTCGCCGTGGTAGTTACCGCTGGCCCATGCACTCAAGCCTTCAACCGGCGTTATCCAATCTGCACGCAAGCTGGCCATGTGCTTCGGCGTACGTGTCAGAGGCAAGCCCTTGTAGTCACCGGTCTGCTGTTCGGAGTCGGTGTAGGTATAGTTGCCGCGCACGGTAATTGTGTCGGTTGCTTCCCAGTTGAAGGTTAACTCCACACCTTGCATGACGGCCTCATCGATATTGAAGCTGTACCAGAGACGATAGTTCGGATCTTCGCTCCAGCGAATAGGATTACCATTGGCATCCGTCACCAGCGCATTGCTGATCTTGTCCTTGAAATCCGTGTAGAAATAGGTTGCGCCGAGGCGAAGGCCAGACTGGTTGTCCCAGAGAACACTCGCTTCATAGCTTGTGCTTTTTCAGGCTGCAGATCTGGATCGCCGATGATCACGCCACAGGTGCCGTTTGGACCATACGAGCATCCCGCGCCGCCCGTCGTATAAGCATATCCCGGGCGATAGTACGGAGTTCCGGTGCACGGAAGCCGGTGGAGATACCGCCCTTGAACGTCAGTTGTTCAGTTGCGTGCCAGACGGCATAGCCGCGTGGGCTGAAATGGGAGCCATAAATCTCATGGTCGTCCATACGCAGACCGCCTGTCAGGGCGAAGTCTGGCGTGATCCACCATTCATCTTCTGCAAAGAGCGCCCACTGGCGAACGCTGAACTCTTCATCCAATCCGGTACGACGTCCCGGGTTCTGATCGGTCAGCACCGATTGCGAAAACTGTCCACCGGTTACCAGCGTGTGATTACCGTAAAATTCGAACGGAGTTGTGAACTTGCCATCGAGTACCGAATTACGGATATGCGGCGAACGCAGGTTCTCGACGTAGCTCTTGGTCTTGTTGTCCCAGTTGAAATTGGTGCGTTCTGCCCATTCTTGCTGGAATGAGAATTCCGACGTTGTCGGTCCCCAGCGACCAGTATGGCTGATCGACCAATGATCGCGATCATTGTAGTTGTAGGAATCCGAGCCCGATGCCGCCGTGTTGCCGACGGTGGCGTCGCGACGAAGGCGAAGTCTTGCCCAGCTCGAGCATGATATCATGATCTTCATTCGGCGTGATTGTAACGCGACCGGTGATGTCGATATCTTTCTGTTCTGGCGTCCCGCTGACGATATTGTCTTCCTGTCGCTTGAGACCGCGTCCCCAGACCTGAACACCGACGAGGTTCGGGACCAGCGGCCCGGTCATGTAGTAAGACCCCTGCAACGAATTTCCGAATTTGGAATGCTGCTGAACCGTGCCGTCTACAGAGAAAGAACCGCTCCGGTGTCGGATACTTTCTTGGTGATCACGTTGATAACGCCGCCCATCGCGTCCGATCCGTAGAGCGAAGACATGGGGCCACGAATGACCTCGATCCGTTCGATTGCGTTCGCAGGCGGTAAGAAGCTCTGCTCGAAGCCGGAGTTGCCGTTGGTGCGGGCATCGCGCGTGCTCTGGCGCTTCCGTCAACGAGCAGCAAAGTATAAGAACCGGGAAGACCACGAATGAATATGTCGCGCTCGGCCGCCGGACCTGTCACCGCGACGCCCTGAACGTCTTTCAGAGCATCGGTCAGATCGCGATAGGCGCCTTTTTTTCCAACTCTTCGCCGGGAACGACAGTGATGCTTGCCGGAGCGTCGGTGATGTTCTGTTCGAACCCTGTTGCCGTGACAACAATCTGATTAAGTTTGACGGCTCCATCAGTGGTCGTTTCGATGCCCGCTTCCGTTGCCTTTTTCTTCTTGGTGCCAGCTTCGTCTGAAGTTGCCTCTTCCGCAGCGTTGATCGCGGTTTGCGCGATTGCATTCATTTCGCTCAGAAGTAGCGTTGTGGAAAGACACGTCCCTGCAAGGATCGCCCGATAAATGAGCGATTTGCTGGCCAAACGCCTGTTTTGTGTACCATCGGCCCACAATCCCCGAAACAAGCTGGTCATTTTCGTCACCGTTTAAAGTTGAGTTTTCAAGTCTCCTTATGTATGGCTGTCGGGTAACGTCAATCGTGATGTTTTATAAGTGTTCTAAATTTCAAAACCGCAAATGGACAGGCAAGAAAGTGATGTCGGGCAAGCAGGTGAAAACGCAGCAACAAACGGAGAAAGGTGAGAGTGAAAGCCTTCGTTTGGGACAATTGCGCTTGCTTATCGCTCTTGATGCACTTCTTGTGGAAGGCAGTGTTGGCGGTGCTGCCAAACAGATGGGTTTAAGCATTGCGGCTATGAGCCGACTGCTCGGACAGATTCGCGAAAAGTTCAACGATCCCATTCTGGTTCGCTCTGGCCGAAACATGGTGGCTACACCAAAAGCCGAAGCGCTCCGTGGGCGTCTGCGGCGGTTGGCGAATGAGGCCGAAACGCTGTTGAGTCTGGACTTTACCGAATTGCCGAAGTCGAGCTGTACCGGGCATCACGGGTGGAAGCGAAGCGCCATTGTAACACCGCCGCCGCTCGAATCCGTAAGGTTGTTGAGCTTGAAAACCATCCGACACCGGAGCAGCTTGCAGCACAGTTCGCCAACATCCGGATGAAAACGATCCGGTCAGGCGACTAGCGAAATATATAGCTGTTGTAGGGCGAAAAGCCGGGCACACCCGTCCGCTCGAGATGTCTGAGGCCGACGATGCATTCACGACGATCTTTACGGGTAAGGCCGATCCGATGCAGATCAGTGCGTTGCTCCGGCTCATTCACTATCGTGGGGAAACTGCACCGGAACTTGCTGGCATAGCGCGAGCAGCGAGACGAATTTATTCCATGGACGCGGGCTTGAACATGCCGGCGCTGGACTGGCCAGCTTATCTATCGCCGAATTCTGTGCAGTCACCGTGGTTCATGCTTTCAGCCTTGCTAGTCGCGCGGGCTGGTTATCCTGTTGTCTTACACGGTAATTGTGGCACAGGTGAAATCTCGGGCAAGCTTGAGATAGCGGCCGAAGCTATCAATCTCCCGATCGCGACATCACATTCACTCGCAGAAGGTGCATTAAGAGCGCATGGCATCTGTTTTATGCCGTTGGCCGGTTTCGCTCCTCAGATTCATGCGCTGATGGCGCTTTACCCACTGTTCGAGTCGCGTTCATCGATGAATAGCCTCGTTCATTTGCTCAATCCGATGAATCTCAAGGCATCGTTTTTGGGGGTTACACAGCCCACATATCGTGAGTTACACCGCGATGCGGGCGTACTTCTTGATATGCCTTCAATTTCGGTGGTTTCGACCAGCCGGGACGTTGCCGAGTTAGTTCCGCATCGAACGCATACGATCCATAGGCTTCTTAATGGTCGTGAAACAGATTTATTGCTTCCGAGCCTTTCCAAGGAAAGTGGTGACAAGCATTCGAGCTTCAGTTCATTCGAATACTGGTACGGCATCTGGTCTGGCGCGGCAACGGACAAACGCGCAGAAAATACAATCGTTGCGACGGCTGCCATGGCGATGATGACGGCTGCCGCCGCAGACAACGAAAGCCATGCGCAATTTTTCGAGAAAGCCGAAGAGCTCTGGCGAAATCGCCACAGCCGGGCGGCGGCGTGATTTGGAAGTAGTTGCGATTGTGGAACGTAAAACTGTTTCACGTCCGGCAGAATTTGAAAAAGCTTTCTCTCGCTCGTTCGAGGATGGCAAGCCCATGCTTTGTCTACTAATTTTGTAGGCTTTATCTTTCTCCCCGTGAATTCGATTGCAACAGGGGAGCTTCGATGGTCAATCAGGTACTCGGCGAGGCGGGGACGTCTATTTTTGAGGCGATGTCGCGACTTGCTGTTGAGCGTGGAGCCATCAATCTGGGGCAGGGATTTCCAGAAGGCTTTGAACCGCCTGAACTCCTTGATGCCGCTGCTCGCGCTCTTCGTGAAACTTCACAACAATATCCGCCCATGATGGGGCTGCCGGTTCTCCGCCAAGCTGTCGCAGAAAACGCAAGGCGATTTCTCGGTATTGATGTAAACTGGGAAAGGGAAGTGCTAGTTACGTCCGGCGCTACGGAAGCACTCGCCGATACGTTTCTGGCGCATCTGGATACGGGCGACGAGGTTATCTTGTTCGAGCCGGTCTACGATGCTTACGCTACGCTTATCCGCCGCGCAGGCGGGAAGGTGGTGCCGGTACGGCTGAAACCGCCTCATTGGGAACTACCGCGAGAGGAGCTGGTAAAAGCGATCTCTCTTCGTACCAAACTCATTGTCGTCAACACGCCGATGAACCCAATCGGCAAGATACTGGATCCAGATGAGCTGGACTTTCTCGCCGAACTTGCGATCAAGCATGATCTCGTGATCGTTTCGGATGAGGTCTACGAACATCTCGTCTTCGACGGTCACCCGTTTCATTCTATGTTCGGTGTTGAGAAAGTCCGCGACCGTGTCGTGCGAATTGGTTCCGCCGGAAAGAGCTTTTCATTGACAGGATGGAAGGTCGGCTATGTGACAGCCGCCGAAAAACTTCTGGCCCCGATCGCTCGCGCCCACCAGTATGTCACTTTCACCACGCCGCCAGCATTGCAGTCGGCGGTTGCGGTTGGGCTTTCGTTACCTGATAGCTACTTTGTCGGCCTTCGAGCGACGCTGGCATCGCGACGGGAATCTGCTGGTTGAAGGGCTGAAATCTGCGGGGTTTGATGTCGTAGCTGTCCCTGCCACCTATTTCGCGGTGGCCGATATAAAGTCGCTCGATCATGGCGGTGACGATCTCGATTTTTGCCGACGGTTGACGCTTGAAGCTGGTGTAACCCCGGTTCCTATCTCATCTTTTTATGGTGCACGCGATGTGCGCAGCCACGTCCGTTTCTGTTTCGCCAAGCGCGAAGAAACGCTGCGGGAGGCCGCTTCACGGCTGATCCAGTGGAACAATGAGCACAATTGGCGCGCCGCATCATAGGCGCGCCCCCGAAAATCACTACAGGGAAAATAAGATGCATTCAGTTTCATTTTTGCGCGGCGCAGTTTCCGCGGCACTCTTCTCAGTGCTCGTCGCTTCACCGGCGCTTGCGGAAAAAATCCGGTTTGGTGTGACGTCGGGGCCGCATGCTGAAATCGCCGAAGCACTCGCACCCGTTGCCAAGGCAAAGGGGCTGGATATCGAGATTGTGGAATTCTCGGACGGTGCACTGATCGATCCGGCGACAAATGATGGCGATCTCGACGCCAATGGCTTTCAGCATACACCCTACTTCGATCAACAGAACAAGGATCGGGGTCTCGGTCTCGTTGCTGTTGGCGGACGTACTGTCTTGCTGCCAATGGCTGGTTACTCACACAAGTACAAATCTTTGAGCGAGCTGCCGGAAGGCGCACAAATTTCCATTCCCAACGATCCGAGCAATGCAGGCCGTGCCTTGAAGCTTCTTGAAGCTGGCGGCGTTATCAAGCTTACGCCGGGTGTAACTTTCAACGCAACAGAACTCGATATTGTCGATAATCCGAAAAAGGTCAAAATCATACCGATGGAAACGGCCCAGCTTCCACGGTCGCTGGAAGACGTGGATTTCTCCGTCATCACTTCACATTTTGCGCTGAGTGCCGGACTGGTTCCGACCCGTGATGCGATCCTGATCGAAGACCAGTTATCCGATTATTTCTGCCTGCTTGCTGTCGCGGGAAAGAACAAGGATGCCCCGTGGGTCAGGACGCTTGTTGAGGCTTATAAATCTCCTGATGTCAAAGCCTTCATTGAGAAGAAGTTCGATGGCAATATCGTAGCGGGTTGGTGACATGAACGTGCTCGTACGCAGCGGACTTGTGTCGAACGCCGTACCGGACGATACAAGTCCGGCGCCGTCGATCATCGACATACGTTCGCTGACAAAGACCTATGACAAGAGGGCTGGTCCGGTCATCGACAATGTCTCGCTTCAAATAGCCAAGGGAACCATTCACGGAATCATTGGTCGTTCAGGCGCTGGAAAAAGCACGCTCGTGCGTTGCCTGAATGGTCTGGTGCACCCAACCGGAGGACAAGTCGTTGTTTCCGGGCGAGAGATCACAACGTTGCGTCGAGGCGAATTGCGACAGGTTCGTCGTGAAGTATCAATGATATTTCAGCATTTTAGTCTGCTGTCTTCACGAACTGCTTTCGGCAACATAGCCCCCTGCCACTGGAGCTCACAGGCGTTGATCGCAGCACCATAAGAACTCGCGTGAACGATTTGCTTGATCTGGTGGGCCTCAAGGGAAAGGCCGATGCTTATCCATCGGAACTGTCTGGTGGTCAGAAACAGCGTGTGGGTATCGCGCGCGCATTGGCTCTGGAGCCGAGCGTTTTGCTGTCGGATGAGGCGACGTCGGCGCTTGATCCCGAAACCACGGAGCAAATTCTTTCGTTATTGAAAGATATCAATCGGCGACTGGGGCTGACGATTGTACTCATAACGCATGAAATGGACGTGGTGCGCCAGATCGCAGACCACGTGACGGTTCTTGATGGCGGCAAAGTCGTTGAAAGCGGAGCGACCTTCGACGTCTTCGCCTTTCCGCAAACACCGATCGCCCGGTCATTTCTGGCTAGCATCGTCGCCCACGACCTACCGCCGGAAGTATCGCAGCGGGTGCTTCCACAACCAGTTGTCGGATCGGATCCGGTTCTGCGCATTATCTTTTCCGGTGAAGCCGCGCATGCGCCGGTCGTTGCTACGCTCGTGCAGCACTTCGGGATAAATCCGAACATATTGCACGGACGTATAGACTATATCGGTGGCAGACCACTGGGCATCATAACACTCGTCGCTGAGGGTGGTTCCGCCGATCTCGCGGACGTTCGCAATTATCTGTCTTCACTCAATCTTCATGGAGAGGTCATCGGTCATGTTGTCCGATCTGCTTCCGCCGGCACTCGTCGGGCTCTTGCTTGAATCGCTGAAGCAGACGGCTACTATGGTGGCCGCATCTGCCATTCTGTCGACATTGATTGGCCTGCCGCTCGGTGTTGCACTGGTTGTTACCAGTCCGGGCCAGTTTCTCGAACGGCCGGTCTTCAATCGTGTTGCGGGCACTGTCGTCAATCTGGTTCGATCCACGCCATTCATCATTTTGATGGTGGCGATCATTCCCTTAACGCGCCTGATTGCCGGAACGACCGTTGGTACCTATGCGGCCATCGTGCCACTGACCGCGGCAATCACACCTCTCTACGCACGGCTCGCCGAAACGGCGATGCGTGAGGTGGACCAGAACCTGATCGAAGCCGCCGAGAGCATGGGTGCAACGCCAATTCAGATCATCTTCAAGGTGCTCTTGCCTGAAGCGCTACCGGGGATCATTGCGGGGCAAACCGTTACGCTTGTCAGCCTTGTCGGGTACTCGGCGATGGCAGGAACAGTCGGCGGCGGTGGACTTGGCGATCTCGGAATTCGCTTCGGATATCAGCGCTTCATGCCGGAAGTTATGGTGGCCGTCGTCATCATCCCGGTTGTGATCGTGCAATCCATCCAGATCACGGGCGACTACGCCGCCCGTCTTGTCAACCACCGTGTGGCGCGCAGCCGTCGTTCCCGCTGAGAGTTTTTCAGGAGCTTCCAATGACTATACATACCACCCCAATCAATCTGCCTCTGCTTGATTTGTCCCGTTTCAACGGCAGTGCCGAGGAGCGCGACAGTTTCATTGAGGAGCTGCGCCGCACTATTCACGAACATGGCTTTTTATCTCTCACGGGACATGGCGTCGATCCGAAACTCGTGGAGGACGTTGTTGCAACGGCGAAGACGTTCTTCGCACTTCCAGCGGAAGAAAAACTCAAGATAGAAATGGTGAAGTCATCGCATTTCCGCGGTTACAATCGTGCTGGCCTCGAACGGACACGTGGCGAGCAGGATTGGCGCGAACAGCTCGATATCAACACGGGATCAGAACCTGCCGAGATCGGTCCGAATAGCCCGGCATGGAAGCGTTTGATCGGCCCGAACCAGTGGCCGGAAGCCCTGCCGGAACTTAAGCCGTTGCTGCTTGCCTATCAGGCTGAGGTGACGCGCGTTGGCATTGATATTCTGAAGGCTATCGCCGCGGCTTTGGGACAGTCGGAAGACTTTTTCGCCCAGATTTATGAGCCGCATCCATCCCAGCTCCTGAAGATTATCCGTTATCCGGGGCGCGATGTGGCGGAAAGTGAGCAAGGAGTGGGCGCGCATAAGGACGGAGGTTTCGTTACTGTTCTGTTGCAGGATGTTGTCCCCGGTCTGCGTGTTCAGCGGGAAAACGGTGAATGGATCGATGCGCCTCCGGTTCCCGGCACCTTTGTCATCAACACCGGTGAACTGCTTGAACTTGCCACCAATGGGTTCGTGCGGGCGGATGTACACGGCGTTGTTGCACCTCCAGCCGGCGTGGAACGCTTTTCCGTCGCCTTCTTTCTCGGTGCTCGATACGACGCGACGATTCCGGTTATAGATTTGCCAGATGAGTTGAAGACCAAGGAGCGCGGTGTGACTGTCGACGCGCTGAACCCGATCTTCCGAGAGGTCGGTGCAAATAATCTCAAAAGTCGCCTCCGGTCCCATCCTGATGTTGCGCGTGCTCATCATGCGGATTTGCTGACACCCGAACAATTGGTGGATCGCTCGCCCGGATCGGCATATTGACAGGTTGATCGTCATTTTCCGTGGCGTCGTGGTCGTGCTGACGAGGATGCCCTGTTCACCCCATCCCTTGACGGCTAATTGTGCTGGCCTCAACAGTCGTCAAGGAACGAGTTCGGGGGTACGTGGTTGATCCAGATTGTTCCGGATCATGCGACACCCTCACGAGTGACCGCCGCTCATGTTTCGCTTTTTCGCTAACATTTATAAGCTGCGATTGCTGACAGGTGAGCGCGGCAGCTATCATTATGGTGGAAACCTTTTTATCATTTTGCCAAGCGGATGCCGGTCTTTTTCAAAAGTTTCGGCAGATTGACCGCGTAGTTGTCATTTTGAACAATTTGTTCCCACGAAATTTAACAAATCCACGGCTTGATCGTTCAAAGCATCAATGGAAATCTCCCTGCACTTATAAAAAGCGTGAAGTAGGGAGGGATCGCTGAAATGCCTGTAATGCCCAAATTGTGTGCCGATACCATAGTATATAACGGTACGATCTGGTGTGGATATGAAGAGGGCACAGTCGAAGCCCCGCCATCTGGCAAGGCAAGGTGCTCGCGACGGGTACGAAGGACCAGATCTGGTCTCTGAAGGGCGACGATACGCATTTGATCGATCTGAAAGGGCGCTTTGCCACGCCCGGGCTGAATGACGCTCACCTGCATCTCATTTCGATTGGGTTGACACTCAAGTGGATTGATGCCACGCCGCAGGCGGCCCCGACATTGCAAAGCCTGCTTGACGCCATTCGGGAACAGGCCGCTTCCGCCCCTCCCGGGGCATGGATCAGAGCACGCGGCTATGACCAGACCAAGCTCGATGTCGGTCGCCATCCGCATAAGTCGGAGCTTGATGCTGTTGCTCCAAACAATCCTGTCATGGTGGTACGCGCATGTGGCCACGTTTCGATCTTCAATTCGAAGGCATTTGAACTGGCGGGTATCGACGAAAATTCCCCGGTACCGGATGGCGGCTTGATCGAGCAGAAGAATGGTACTTTGACAGGGATGGTTGCAGAAAATGCGCAAGGTGCCGTCCGCAAAGCGATCCCCAAGGCAACGACGGAAGAGATGATCGAGGCCATTGAGGCCGCAGGCAATCTTCTCCTTTCCTATGGCATCACCAGCATTATGGACGCCGCTGTCGGTCAGGTTGCGGGCTTCGATGAAATCCGTGCCTATAACCTCGCCAAACTCGACAAGCGCTTGCCGGTGCGCACCGCTCGTACTGCTCGGCGATCCGGGACCTTCCATTGTCGAAGAATGCTACAAAGCAGGCCTTGTTTCCGGTGTCGGCGATGACATGCTGACAGTCGGTGCCGTCAAGGTTTTCCTAGATGGATCGGCGGGTGGACGCACTGCATGGATGAGCAAGCCGTATCTCGGCGACGACGATAATATCGGTGTCCAGATATTGCCGGATGCAGAACTGGAAGCGCTGGTGCTCGATGCCCATAAAAAGGTTATCAGTTGGCTTGCCACGCTATCGGCGATGCAGCGATTGGACAGCTCATTACAGCCTATGAAAAGGCACTCGCAGCGCATCCCGATCCAGATCGCCGCCATCGTATCGAACATTGCGGTTTCTCTACGCCGGAACAGCATGAGCGGATGAAGAAAGCCGGGATTTATCCTTGTCCGCAACAGGTCTTCATATACGATTTCGGTGACGCCTATATTTCTGTTCTTGGCGAGGAACGTGCTCGTTCAAGCTATCCGCTGAAAACTTGGAAGGATCTGGGCTTTAACCCTGCGACTGGCAGTGATTCACCGGTCTGCCATCCGAACCCCTATCCAAACATCTATTCGATGCTTACGCGCGAAACGGGTAAGGGAACGGTGATGGATACCCGCGAATGCGTGACCATCGAAGAGGCCCTGCAGGTTTATACGGAGTTCGGTGCTTTCTCTCAGAAGCTGGAGAATGTGAAGGGCAAGCTTGTACCGGGCAGGTTGCTGATATTGCGGTCTTTTCACGCAATATGCTCACCGCGAGACCGGAAGAGATTCTCAACGACACGTATTGTGTTCTTACCATGCGTGACGGTGAGGTCGTATTCGAACGGTCGTGAGTTAAATGCTCCCGGTTTCCGGGGTCAATAAAAGAATTGAAGCGTAAACGCTTCGGGGCGATTTCGGGCAGCGAGGTTTCGACAGAGCTGCCCGAAGAACGGTTCATCTGAATCGCAAGAATGACATTTATGAAGGGGAACAACATGAAAAAATTTGCATTGCTGGCTGCGCTGTCCGCAGTCCTGCTGGCCGGAACGGCGGCTTACGCGGCGGACGAACCACGTTCGGGAGGCGTCATCAATTTTGTCGCGCCCTACGGCGACAGCTTCTCGACGCTCGATATTCAAGCATCACCTGCCACACAAGACGAGTTCTACGCCAAGGCGATTCACCGTACGCTCTATGATTGGGATGCTGATCTCAATAAACCGGTACTCGGTCTTGCAACCGATGTGACTGTGTCCGACGACAGGCTCGTCTATACCTACAAGCTTCGTCAGGATGCATTTTTCCACAATGGCAAGCCTTTGACGGCAGACGACATTATCTGGAGCTACACCCGGATCATGGATCCGAAAAAGGCATTCCCACCGGCACGTTACATCGCCGAAATCAAAGGGGCGGAGGAATATACGCAGGGCAAGGCCAAGGAAATTTCCGGTCTGAAGAAGATCGATGACCATACGCTCGAAATCACGCTGAAACAGCCAATTGATCCGGGCTTCCAGTTCATGCGTAACAACACTGCCATTTACCCGGCAGGTGAAGGTGATAGCGAAGAGTTTCAGCGCCACCCGATTGGTCTCGGACCTTATAAGTTTGCGGAATATGTCCCCGGCTCTCGCCTGACAGTGGAGAAGTGGGACAAGTACTACGAAAAGGGCAAGCCCTACGCCGATAAGATCAATATCATGATCATGGGTGATGCGGCCGCGCGCGACGTTGCGTTCCGCAACAAGGAGATCGACGTAGCCGTGCTCGGGCCGGCACAATATACGGCCTATCTGGCCGATCCTGAACTTGCGAAGAATATGGTCGAGGTAGCCGAGGTCTATACGCGCGCCGTCGGCTTTAATCCGGATTTCAAGCCGTTCCGGGACAAACGCGTTCGTCAGGCAATCAACTACGCCATCGATAGCGATCTCATCATCAAGCGTCTCGTCAAAGACAAGGCCTATCGTGCTGTTGGTTGGCTGCCGAACTCATCGCCAGCCTTCGATAAGGATGCGAAGCCTTATCCGTATGACCCTGAAAAAGCAAAAGCTTTGCTTGCTGAAGCAGGGTATCCCAACGGCTTCGAATTCGAATTGACAGCAACACAAAACGAGAGCTGGGGCCTGACTATCGTTCAAGCGATCATTCCGATGCTCGCCAAGGTCGGTATCAAGGTGAAAGCAAAGCCGGTTGAAGCGTCAGTGCTTGCGGATGTAGTTCCGGCTGGCAATTTCCAAGCCTATATGTGGTCGCTCGAAAGCGGTCCGGATGCACTGACGGCGATGCAGTGCTTCTATTCCACGACCCCACAATCTGCGTGTAACTACCAGAAGTTCTCGAACGCAGAATTCGACAAGATTGTCGATGAGGCAAAGGTGGCGAAAACCGAAGAAGAGAAGAACGAGCTTCTGAAGAAGGCCAACAACCTGTTGCAGGAAGAAGCGCCGGTCTGGTTCTTCAACTACAATAAGGCTGTCATGGCACATCAGCCATGGTTGCATGGCCTGCAGCCGAACTCGGCGGAGCTCGCCGTTCAGTCCTATGAAAAGCTGTGGGTTGATGACACGGTTCCGTCCGGTCGCTGATTCTGGCTGATCTGGATCGGCCCGCTCGTTATCGGGCGGGCCTCTGATCCCTTTTGCTCCAGCGTAGTTTACGCTGATCCGAAAGGAGGACCATGTGCTCTATTTTATTTTTCGGCGCATCTTGCAGATGATACCGACGGTTGTCGCTGTATCGCTGCTGATCTTCGTCATTTTTTCAGTGTTGTTCCGGGCAGCATCGCTTCTGGCCTAATTGCCAATGGCAAGGGCATGAACGACCCGAAGATGGTCGAAAAGATCACCCGTGAATTTGGCCTCGACAAGCCTGTCCATGTGCGTTTCGGCAATTATCTGGTTCAACTGGCACAGTTTGATCTTGGTACGTCCTATCGATCCAGACAACCGGTCGTCTCGCTTATTCAGGAGCGCATGTGGCCGACATTGAAGCTCGCTTTTGCGGCTATGGGGTTTGCGATCCTGATAGGCGTACCGCTTGGGTTTCTCGCGGCACTTAAACCCGGAAGTCTTCTCGACAGTGTGACGATGATAGGCGCAGTCTCGGGCCTCTCGCTACCACAGTTCTGGCTTGGCCTGCTGGCCATGTATCTCTTCGCACTGACACTCGGATGGTTGCCGAGTTTCGGCTATGGCGATGGAGGCATCAGAAACGTCATTCTGCCCGCGCTGACGTTGGGTGTTGCGCCATTGGCGTTGCTGGCGAGAACAACGCGTGCAGCCGTGCTTGAAGTGATGGGCGCTGATTTCATTCGCACGGCGCGTTCTAAAGGCATGAGCAGCTTTCGCTTGGTGAAATGGCATGTCATGCGCAATGCGCTGGTGCTGATTATCACGACAATCGGCTTGCAATTCGGATCGATGATGGGGCAGGCCGTGGTGGTGGAGAAGCTATTCTCATGGCCGGGCCTTGGCTCCTTGCTGATCGATAGCGTTTCGCTGCGCGACATTCCCGTGGTGCAGGGGGCAATTCTCGTAATCGTGTTGTGGTTTTGGTCATCAATACGATCGTTGACATTCTCTACGCGGTTATCGACCCGCGCATAAGCCACGAGTAAGCCAATGAAGCTCCGTTTCAATCTCGTATTTGGCGGGTTCGTGTGCATCGTAATCGTTGGCGCTGCCGTATTTGCACCATTGCTGGCGCACTATAATCCGGTTCTCGATGCCGATCTGATGAATGCAGAACTGCCACCCGATGCACAATTCTGGTTCGGCACCGACGCACAGGGCCGCGATGTTTATTCGCGCATCCTCTTTGGTGCGCAAGTATCTTTGACCGTTGGTGTCGTCTCGCAGTGCATCAACACTGTTATCGGTCTGTGTTTCGGCATTTCGGCCGGTTATTTCGGCGGATGGTGGGATGATTTCGTCAACGGTCTCACCAACCTGATGCTCGCAATTCCGTCGCTGATTTTCGCGCTGGCAATCATGGCTGTCCTCGGCCCCGGCTTGCCAAGCCTTCTGCTCGCGCTTGGTCTGACGAATTGGTCCTGGACTTGCCGCATTGCGCGCAGTTCCACCCTTTCGCTAAAGAAGCAGGGGCTATATTCAGGCTGCCAAGATGCTTGGCTATAGCGATGCCCGCATCATGATCACGCAGATCGTGCCAAACATGATCGGACCGATCCTCGTTATCGGCACTCTTGGAATGGGCGACGCAATTCTCGCAGAAGCAGCACTTTCTTATCTTGGTCTTGGGATCAGTCCACCGGATCCAAGCTGGGGCAACATGCTCACTGATGCGCGTGAGTTGATCGTGAACGCGCCTTGGGCTGCCGTGTTTCCCGGTTTGGCCATCTTCTTCACGGTGCTTGGACTCAATCTGTTCGGCGACGGTCTTCGCGACTGGCTCGACCCGCATATGAGGACACGCAAGGTATGAGCGAACAAGCACTTCTTGAGGTAGAGAACCTCCGGATCGATATTGTTTCTGGTTCGAGTAAACATAACGTGGTCGAAGACGTATCGTTCACTATCGGAGCTGGCGAGACATTCGGACTGGTTGGAGAGTCTGGCTGCGGAAAGAGCATCACTGCACTATCGATGATCGGATTGCTGCGCAAACCACTGTCGATAACGGATGGTGTGATACGCTTCAAAGGGCAGGATTTGCGGTCAATGTCGTCGCGTGAAATGCGCAAGCTGCGCGGCAATCGCATAGCGATGATCTTTCAGGAGCCGATGACTGCTCTCAATCCGTTGTCGCCAGTAGGGCGTCAGATTGCGGAAATGTTCGTGCTGCATCAGGGCGCGACACGGCACGAGGCGGAGCGCAAAGCGATCGAAGCGCTTGCCAGTGTTCAAGTTCCTGCACCAGAGCAACGCGTGAAGAACTATCCGCATCAGATGTCGGGTGGTATGCGCCAGCGTGTGATGATCGCTATCGCACTCGCATGTGATCCAGATTTGCTGATCGCTGACGAACCCACGACCGCGCTTGATGTGACTGTTCAGGCGGAAATTCTTCGTCTGATGCAAGAGCTTTGCACTGCACGAGGAACTTCTGTCCTGATGATTAGTCATGATCTTGGTGTCATCGCGAAAATGTGTCGTCGCGTGGGGGTCATGTATGCTGGGCATTTGGTCGAGCAGCGCATAACAGCAGGCCTGTTTCACCACCCGGCTCATCCTTATGCGCATGGTCTTCTGGCCTCTCTACCGCAGCTCGGCTCACGACAGAAAGCAGGTCAGTTGCGGCTGCAGGAAATCGGAGGCGTCGTGCCTTCTATTTCCGCTTTTCCAAAGGGCTGCAGGTTCGAGCCGCGTTGTACGCGCGCGACTGATATTTGCCGTGCGCAAAAACCGGGCTGGACGCCACTTGAAGATGCCGGTGTGGTGAGGTGTTTCCATCATGAATGACACGCATTCAACCAAACTGGCAGAACCATTGGTCCGCATCGACGATGTCTGCGTTTACTTCCCGGTGAGCGGTGGCATTTTCAGTCGCTCAAAGCAATTGCTGCGTGCGGTCAACAACCTCAGCCTGACCCTCAACAAAGGCGAGTGTCTTTCGATTGTTGGAGAGTCTGGTTGCGGTAAATCTACGCTTGCACTCTCCCTCGTCGGCTTGCAAAAGCCGACGAACGGGCAAATCTATTTTGAAGGGCGACCGATCACCGGAAAGGACGAACCGTCCCGGCTGGAACGGGCGAAGATGGCGCAGATGGTCTTTCAAGATCCGTTCGCTTCACTCAATCCGCGCCAGACAGTCTATACGTCGCTAGCGGCGCCCTTGCGACTTCACGGTGTGACCTCGCGCAGCGAAGTCGATGGGCGCGTCGAGGAAATTCTGCGTCTTGTCGGTTTGAAGCCCGAGCAGGCAAAGCGTTTTCCGCACGAGTTTTCGGGTGGGCAACGCCAGCGCATCGGCATAGCACGTGCGCTGCTGCTCAATCCGAAAGTTATCGTGCTTGATGAGCCTGTTTCGGCGCTCGATGTTTCGATTCGGGCTCAGATCATCAATCTGCTGCTGGAACTGAAAGAACGGCTCGGTCTCTCTTACATCATGATCAGCCATGATCTGAGTGTCGTAGAGCATATGAGCGACCGTGTGGCGGTTATGTATTTCGGGCAGATTGTTGAGAGCGGACCGTGGGATCGGATATTCTTGAATCCGACACATCCTTATACGCGGCGACTGATTTCGGCCATTCCCGATCCGATGACCGAATTGATGGGTGGTCGGTTGATCAACGATACGAGCCCGCCGCAAGCACCAGAAGGTTGCGCATTTTACCCCGAAAGCTTTGGCACGCACGATGTTCATGAAGTGCCGCCACGAACACAATTCATCGATATCGGTGGAGACCATCGCATCCGCGTTATCGAGAAAGCTTGAGTCTCAAGTAAAGAACTAAAAAGCGCCGATAACCGGCGCTTTTATTGTCGTCGTAATAAAAGATCAACCGCTGATCAGCTTTACTTCCATGAAGTCTTCCAGCCCCATTTGCCACCTTCGCGACCGTTGCCCGATTGCTTATAGCCACCAAATGGGCTGCCGTGCGCGTGATGTGCCGTTGATCTGCACCATACCAGCGCGCAATTTGCGAGCCACGCGTTTTGCGCGTTCTGGACTACCGGTCTGGATATAGGCTGCAAGCCCGTATGGAGTGTCGTTGGCGATGGCGACGGCTTCTTCTTCGGTATCGAACGGGATCATTGCAAGCACCGGTCCGAAGATTTCTTCGCGAGCAATCGTCATGTCATTGTTTACATCGGCAAAGACGGTTGGCTTGACGAAATCACCTTCGGTGAACCCGTCGGGACGTCCCGTACCGCCCGCAACAAGCCGTGCACCTTCATCAATGCCCTTCTGGATCAGGTGTTGAACTTTCTCGAACTGGATTGAGGAGGAAAGCGGGCCGATGTGATCGCCTTCCTTTGTCGGGTCGCCGACCTTCGTGCCTTCGGTTACCTTCTTCGCGATCTCCACGGCCTTGTCGTAGACGGAGCGCTCCACCAGCATGCGCGTCGGCGCATTACAGGACTGTCCGGTATTCTCGAAGCAATGCGCAAGGCTGCGTGCCATGGTCTTTTCAAGATCGGCGTCGGCGAAGACGATGTTCGGCGATTTGCCACCAAGCTCCAGCGAAACACGCTTTACCGTTGCTGCTGCTGCTTGCGAAACTGCTGTTCCGGCGCGGGTCGAGCCGGTGAAGGACATCATGTCGACATCTGTATGTTGCGACAAGGCTTCGCCAACAACGGTGCCTTCACCATTGACGAGATTGAAAACGCCTTTCGGGAAACCTGCCTGATCCACAAATTCGGCAAAGAGCATGGCCGACATCGGCGCAATCTCGGACGGCTTCAAGACTACCGTGCAGCCAACCGCAAGTGCTGGAATAACTTTCAGCGCGATCTGGTTCATCGGCCAGTTCCACGGCGTAATGAGGCCGCAAACACCGATTGGTTCGCGCACGACCGTCTGGTTCGGGTATTTCGGAGAAAGGATCTCTTCGAACTCGAAGTTTTCGAAGGCCGCAATGAAAGCCTTGGTATGAGAGAGGCCTGCCGCTGCCTGCGATTCCCGCGCAAGCGTAATCGGCGCACCCATTTCGAGTGAAATTGCCTTGGCCATTTCCTCCAGTCGGGTTTCGTAAATTTCCACTAACCGTCGGATATAACCGATGCGTTTTTCTGCCGGGGTTTCGCTCCGGGACGGAAAAGCCTTGCGTGCGGCTGCGACCGCCGTGTCGATGTCTTTTGCGGAACCGGCAGAGATGACGGCATAAGGCTTTTCGTTGGCGGGGTTGATGACCTCAATGATCTTGGCTTCTATCGGAGCGCGCCACGCTCCATCAATATAGAAGTCTGTTTTCTGGTCGAGGTTTTTCTGAAGCATTGTGCCGTCCTCCGTCGCGCTGAATGTTCGAGTTCAGCATAAGCCAACCCGATTTGCTTTCGACACTAATGCCGGGACATGGCAGCGTCAAAACAGAAGGGTGCATGGAAACATCAATTTTTCTTATTCATTATCGTAGGCTTCAACATCAAAACCCAAGGCAACCAGTCCTTCTTCCAGATAATCTCCGAGAAGCGGTGTGCCTATCAGATATTTGGCTTCACGGCCGTTGTCGCGATCAGCGGCGGTCGCAAAAGCTTCATCCCATTCTTCTGCACTAAAATCGCCGCGTCCAACCCACATCAAAGCGAGCAGTTCCTGCCGCTCATCTATGTTCAGGGAGCGGATAGCCGCAAAAAGTTCCTTGCGGGTGGGATTTGCCAGTGAGGCGTCGAGAATATCAACTTCATTGTCATCGCTGGCATTTGACCCGGATTCTTCATCGGTTGCGGGAACCTGAACGTCATACTCCCGGGCCTTGGCGATTATAAACTCCAGATTGTCGATATTGTTGACCAGCTCGACCACGCTTGCCTCCGTTACCTAGAGCATTTCCAGCAAAAATGCGAAGTGGTTTTGCGTAGGATAATGCGTAAAACAAAGAGATAGAGCATTTTTAGTGGTTCAGTTTAAGCTAGAAATGCTCTGAGTTGTTTGGCAAACAACGCTTCCGTAGAGGCTTGGTTCCGGCTTTCTCAGGGAGCTGGATCAGCTTCGCGCAGCCTGTAGCCGACGCCTGTTTCGGTTAGAATATAATGCGGCTGATCCGGGAGTTTTTCAATCTTCTGTCTCAGCTGACGGACATAGATGCGAAGATATTGCACATCAGCCGCCGGCCCCCAGACCTGGCTGAGAATGAAATGGTGCGTCAGCACTTTTCCGGCATGCTGCACGAGAAGACGGAGAATATCGTATTCCTTCGGCGACAGTTTAATTTCTTCACCATTGAGTTTCACAATACGGCGCACAAGATCGACGGTTAGGCCGTCACTCTGGAAAAGTGGCTTTTCTCCCTGCTGTTGCAACCTGTGTCGCAACGCGACCCGCAAACGCGCGGCAAGTTCCTTTATACCAAAAAAAGGTTTCGGGACATAATCATCGGCTCCTTCTTCAAGTGCACGAACAATCCCCGCTTCGTCGGTTCGGCTTGAGAGGACGAGAATAGGCAAGGTCACGCCGGTTTCTCTCCAGCGTTGAAGCAGCGCATGCCCATCAGTGTCAGGAAGGCCCAGATCAAGTACCACAATATCGGGCTTTTCCGTCGTAATGCGCTCGTCGGCTTCGCCACCATTCACGGCCTCGACGACGGTGTAGCCTTCCGTCGTCAGTCCGACCCGCAACAGTTTGCGGATGGCTGGTTCATCGTCGACAACAAGAATTTTCAGTTTCGGATCGTTCATGAGTTCCTGTCAACTTCATCAGCTGGGACGGGCAAAGCGATTGTAAAGACGGCACCGGTGCCTTCATGCCGATTTCCGGCCCGAATAGAGCCCCCATTGCTTCGATGAAACCGCGAGCGATTGAAAGCCCCAGTCCGGTACCGGCCTGCACGTGATCACCTTTACGCACACGATAGAACGTATCGAACACGCGCTCCAGATCGCCGGGTGGAATACCGGACCCCGATCACTGATTTCCAGTGTTATACGAGACGGAGCAGCATGAGCCTTAATTGTAATCGGTGTGTTTTCAGGGGCATATTTCGCCGCATTGTCGAACAGATTGAACAAGACCTGCTCGAACAGAACGGCATCAAGCTGAACCATAGGCAAATCAGCTGGAACGGCAATATTGACCTGATGATGAACCAGAATCTTGGCTGCACGATTGAGCGCTGCTCCGACAAGATCACCAACGTAGTGAAGCGACAGATTGGGCTTCATCGCTCCCGCTTCAATCCGCGTCATATTGAGGAGGTTAGCGATGAAGCGGTTCAAGCGCTCTGATTGGTCGACCACGGTTGCAACGAGATCGGAACGGTCTGTATCTGGCAATGAGCTGGAATAGTCGCGCAAGGTCGTGGCTGCGCCCAGAATTGCCGCCAGCGGGGTCTTCAGATCGTGTGAGATTGAGGTGAGCAGGGCTGAACGCAATTTGTCAGCTTCGGCGGCGAGTTTTGCTCGCTCCACATCATCGACAAGCTGAACGCGTTCGATGGCAATTGCGGCCTGATCGGCCAAAGCCTCGAAGAGACGCTGTTGTTCAGGCGTGAGGATAGGCCCCATGCGATCATTGTCGAGGCCGATGACGCCAACTGATGTTCTGGCGGTTTTGAGAGGCAAATAGAGTCGCTTGGCACCCGGCAAAGTATTGGCACCACGCCCAGCGGGAAGGTCGTGCTCCCGGTCCAGTGTGCTGCAGCGATATCGGCGTCATCCAGAGTGTCATCAGGCGGATAACCACCTCTGACCGTTATACTGTTTCCTTCAGGGAGAAGGATCACGACGCGCACCTTGAGCATTGATGCGATCTGGAATGCGGTGGCCCATAACACATCATCGAGCGAGCCAGTCCCTGCCAGCTTTTTGCTGAAGAGATACAGATCTTCCGTCATGCGTGCACGTTGCCGTGCCGCTGCAGCCTGCCGCTGGACCCGGCTCGCCAGATTGCTGGCAATGAAACTCACGAACAGGAAGAAAACCAGCGCCACAACACTTTCAGGATCGGCGATGGAAAGCGTGTAGAGGGGAGAAAGAAAGAAGAAATTATAGGCGAACGCGCTAAGTACGGATGCGAAAAGCGCTGGCCAAAGACCAAGGGTGACTGCAACACCGAGAACACCGACAACGAACACCAACGCTATGCTGCGCACATCCAGAAACTGTTCGAGCAGCAATCCGATGACGAGCGCTATACCTGTCATCGCAGCGCCGATCAGATAGGGCGTGATGTCGTGCGTTGCCTTCTGGCTGGCGGTATTTACCTTACGAGGGGTTCCTTCGTTCTCCCGGTCGACAGCCGCCGTTATGTGGATATCGATTGCGCCGGAGAGCCGCACCAGTTCTCGTGCGATGGAGCCGTCAATCATCTCACGCCAGCGCGATTTTATCGATTTTCCGGCGACGATCTGGGTAAAGTTGTGTGTTGAAGCATAGCGAACAATGTCTTCGGCGACGGATTGACCGGGAATGATGATTGTTTCCCCGCCGAGCTGTTCGGCAAGCCTCAATGCCGTTGCAAGCCTGTCCTTTGCTTCTTCAGTAAGCCCCGCAGACCGTGCCGTTTCTATATGGATGGCCGCCCAAGGTGCGCGAAGACGATCCGCAAGCCGACGCGCATAGCGAACCAGCGATATACTACGGGGGCGTTCATCGACCGCAACCAATATGCGGTCGCCTGCAGCCCATGGCCCTTCAATGGCATGGGCGCGCATGTGACTGAGCAGTTGCTCGTCGACACGCTGGGCGGTGCGGCGCAGTGCCAATTCACGCAACGCGGTCAGATTCCCGGGAGAAAAGTAATTGCGGATCGCTCGTTTCGCGGTCTTTGGTAGGTAAATCTTGCCTTCATTAAGACGTTTGATGAGATCATTCGGCGTGAGATCGATAAGCTCAATGTCGTCGGCACGGTCGATGATGCTGTCGGGTACTGTTTCACGCACACGGATACGCGTGATCTGTGCCACAACATCATTTAGGCTTTCGACATGCTGGATGTTGAGCGTCGTATAGACATCAATCCCGCGCGCCAGAATTTCCTCGACATCCTGATAACGTTTGGGGTGTCTGCTGCCCGGTGCATTCGTGTGCGCCAGTTCATCCACAAGAACCAGTTGCGGTTTGCGAGCCAGCACCGCATCGATATCCATTTCATCCAAGAGATGCCCGCGATAGGCCACTTGCGCACGCGGAATAATCTCAAGCCCTTCCGTCAGCGCTTCGGTTTCCACTCGACCATGTGTCTCGACAACGCCGATGACGACATCTATGCCATCAGCTTTGCGCGCGCGACCGGACATCAGCATTTCATAGGTTTTACCAACACCCGGCGCGGCACCGAGAAATATCTTCAGGCGGCCAAGCGTTTCGCGTTCCGCCTGTTCAAGCAGAGCATCGGGAGAAGGTCTGTTCTCGCCGAAGCGAAGCGGGTCCGATGTCAAATAAAGCTCCTGAAAGGATGGGCGGCAAATCATGCCGCCGCCAGTTATTCTACTTGGTGCTGGTCCTGTCCAGAACAAGGTTCAGCTTCAGAACATTGACCACCGGTTCCCCGAGAAATCCGAGCTCACGAGCTTCAACTTGTTGCTCAACAATTCCTCGCAATGCGGCTTCATCGATCCCGCGCGCCTTTGCGACACGCGGCACCTGATAGAAAGCTGCTTCCGGTGAAATATGCGGATCGAGACCGCTTGCGGATGTTGTCACAAGGTCAATCGGTGGTCGTGCAGAACCTTCGTCTTGTGACAGAGCGGTGGCGTCAGCTTTAATTCGCTCAATGAGTTTTGGATTTGTTGGGCCAAAATTGGACCCGCCAGAACTAGCGGCATCATAACCGTTTTGTCCTGCCGCAGATGGGCGACCGTGAAAATAGTGGTCGGCGTTAAACCCCTGTCCGATCAACTCGGAACCAATGATTGTACCGTCCTTTTCGATCAGACTGCCATTGGCATTAGCGGGAAAGATCGCACGGGCGATACCTGTCATGCCGAGCGGATAGAGCAACCCGGTTATGACAGTGAGCGACACGATCATCACAAGCGCTGGACGAAGTTGTTTGAGCATTTTTGCCAATCCTTATGCGAGGCCAAGGGGCGGTAATGGCCATATCGATGGCCTTGATGCCGATGAACGGCACGATGACGCCGCCGAGGCCGTAGATCAGAAGATTGCGCGAGAGGAGCGCACCTGCGCCGACCGGCTTGTAGGTCACACCTTTCAGCGAAAGCGGGATCAGAGCCACAATAATCAGAGCATTGAAGATGATGGCCGACAGGATGGCGCTCTGTGGCGTGGAGAGCCCCATGATATTGAGCGCGCCAAGCTGAGGATAGAAAGCCAGAAACATAGCCGGAATGATCGCAAAATATTTTGCAATGTCATTGGCGATGGAGAAGGTCGTCAACGCTCCCCGTGTCATCAGCAATTGTTTGCCGATTTCAACGATTTCAATGAGCTTGGTGGGATCGCTATCAAGATCGACCATATTGCCTGCTTCTCGCGCGGCAACCGTGCCGGTATTCATGGCCACGCCGACATCCGCCTGAGCAAGGGCAGGGGCGTCGTTTGTACCGTCTCCGCACATTGCAACAAGTTTCCCCTTCGCCTGTTCCTCTCGGATAAGCGACAGCTTGTTTTCTGGCGTTGCCTGCGCAAGAAAGTCATCCACACCTGCTTCGGCAGCGATGGCTGCTGCTGTCATAGGGTTGTCGCCGGTAATCATGACAGTGCGGATACCCATCCGGCGCAACTCGGCAAAGCGCTCGCGGATGCCACCTTTGACGATGTCCTTCAAATGCACGACACCGAGAAGGTGGCCATCTTTAGCGACAGCAAGCGGTGTGCCGCCAGCCTTGGCGATTGTGTCAGAGATAGACTGCAGTTCCGACAGTGTTCTTTCATCGGAGTGGCTATTCTGGCCCACATAGGCAAGCACAGCATCCACAGCACCTTTGCGAATGACGGAACCCTCAATATCGACGCCGCTCATGCGGCTTTGCGCGGTGAATGGTACAAAATGCGCGTGAAGACCTTGCATGTCACGCCCACGTAAACCGTATTTTTCCTTGGCCAGCACGACGATGGAACGACCTTCGGGCGTTTCGTCGACAAGCGAGGCCAGTTGCGCTGCATCGGCAAGCTCTTGCTCGGTTACTCCATTGACCGGCGCAAAAGCGGTCGCCTGACGATTGCCAAGAGTGATCGTGCCGGTCTTGTCAAGCAGAAGCGTGTCCACATCACCCGCTGCCTCGACCGCACGACCGGACATGGCAAGCACGTTGAAGCGTACGAGGCGGTCCATGCCTGCGATGCCAATGGCAGAAAGCAAGGCGCCGATTGTCGTCGGGATCAGGGTGACGAAGAGCGCAACCAGCACCGTGACGGGGATATAACCGTCTGCATAAGTTGCAAAGCTAGGGATCGTAACAACGGCGAGCACGAATATCAGCGTCATGCCTGCAAGCAGAATGTTGAGTGCGATCTCGTTGGGTGTCTTCTGGCGTTCGGCACCTTCCACCAGACTAATCATCTTGTCGATGAAGGTGGAGCCCTGTGCGGCGGTGATGCGCACCTTGATCCAGTCGGACAGAACTTGTGTTCCGCCTGTAACGGCAGAGCGGTCGCCGCCGGATTCACGGATGACAGGCGCGGATTGCCGGTAATGGCGGCTTCATTGACGGATGCGACACCTTCAATGACTTCACCGTCTGAAGGGATGATGTCATTGGCTTCCACAAGAACGATATCGCCAACTTTCAAGCTCGTTCCCGGCACACTTTTCCAGTTTGGTCCCTCGGGACTATCCAGAAGTTTAGCTTGTGTTTCCGTTCGTGTCCGGCGCAGCGAGTTCTGCTTGTGCCTTGCCTCGGCCTTCTGCGACGGCCTCGGCAAAATTCGCAACAGAACTGTGAACCACAGCCACAAGACGATCTGGAATGAAAAGCCGACATTGGGATTGCCGGTGGTGACGTCCTTCAGCAGCAGCAAAGTTGTAAGCGCTGAAACGACGGCAACCACGAACATCACCGGATTGCGCGCAAGACTCCTTGGGTTGAGCTTACGAAAGGCATCGCCGATGGCGGGTAAAAGGATGCGGGCATCAAGAATGCTCGCGGATTTGGACTGGCTCATAACAGAGGCTCCAGTAAAATTACGTTTCCGTTCGGAAAGCTCAGATCAATCCGGCAAGCTGAACCGCGAGAAGGAGGGCGGTCATTGCCAAAAGGATCGAGAGAATGCAGCTTGAGGGTTTGAGCATCAAAACATCTGCCCCTTGATCATTGCGAGGTGTTCGGCAATGGGGCCAAGCGCCAGCGCCGGGAAGAAGATCAGTCCTCCAACCACAAGAATGACACCGATCAGCAAGCCGACGAAAAGCGGCCCTGTCGTCGGGAAGGTGCCTGCAGATTGCGGTGCAGCTTTCTTGGCGACAAGTGAACCGGCGATCGCCATGGCAGGCAGGATCACGAGAAACCGGCCCATCAGCATGGCAAGTCCGATGGTGATGTTATACCGGGGCGTATTGCCGGAGAGGCCGCCAAAGGCCGAACCATTATTCGCTGTGCCTGAAGTATAGGCATAGAGAATTTCCGAGAAACCATGTGGTCCGGGATTGGCGATCGATGCCAGCCCTGTTGGAATAACGGACGCTATGGCGGTAAAACCCAGAATTGATAACGGAAGGCAGAGAACGGCGAGCATCGCCATTTTCACTTCCTTGGCTTCGATCTTCTTGCCCAGATATTCGGGAGTGCGTCCAACCATCAACCCGGCCACGAAAATGGCAACGACAACAAACAGGACGATACCGTAGAAGCCTGCACCTACGCCGCCGATGATGATCTCGCCCAGCATCATGTTGATCATGGGGATCATTCCGCCCAGTGCCATCATGCTGTCATGCATGGCGATCACGGCACCGCATGATGCAGCGGTGGTAACAACGGCGAAGAGCGCGGACATTGCGATGCCGAAACGTGTCTCCTTGCCTTCCATGTTGCCACCATCAACACCGAGTGCATGGATGAGGGGATTACCGGCAGCTTCTGCCCAGTAGCAGATTGCAACGCCTGCGACGAACAATATGCCCATCGCAGCAAAGATTGCCCAACCCTGACGTTCGTTGCCGACCATTCGCCCGAAGACGTTGGTGAGCGAAGCTCCGATTGCGAAGATCGCAACCATCTGGATCATGTTGGAGATGGCATCCGGGTTTTCAAAAGGATGCGCGGAATTGGCATTGAAGAAACCGCCGCCATTGGTGCCGAGCATCTTGATGGCGAGCTGCGAGGCAACCGGCCCAAGCGCGATCACCTGTCTCGCGCCTTCCAGCGTTGTTGCTTCGGCATAAGCACCAATCGTTTGCGGCACACCGAGGCTGACGAAAGCCAAGGTAAGGATAATGCACAAGGGCAAAAGGACGTAGAGTGTGCATCGTGTAAGATCGACCCAGAAATTTCCGAGCGTCGTCATGGATTTGCGCGAGAATGCACGAATGAGTGCAATGGCGATGGCAACGCCAGTAGCAGCCGAGACGAAGTTCTGTACCGTCAGTCCTGCCATTTGCGTCAGGTAGGACATGGTGCTTTCGCCACCATAGTTCTGCCAGTTGGTATTGGTAACAAAACTGGCAGTGGTGTTGAAGGCCAGATCCGCGGGGACGTTGCTCATACCCATCGGGTTGAAGGGCAGGGAGCCCTGAAACCGTTGCAGCATGTAAAGCAGCAAAAAGCCGGCCAGATTGAACAATAGCAGGGAAGCAGCATAGATTGTCCAGTGCTGTTCTTCTCGTTCGGTTGTGCCTGCGAGGCGGTAAAGCCCCCGCTCGACCGGAACGAGTACAGGTGAAAGGAGCGTCCGTTCACCGCCGAAAACGCGCGTCATGTAGCCGCCGAGCGGTTTGACGAGCAAAATGATGATCCCGCAAAAACGAGGATCTGAATCCATCCATTGATTGTCATGGTCTTTTCCGAGGCCTGAAAGGCTGCCGGTTACGCGGGCTTGGCCGGAGATCGGCCTAGAACCGCTCCGGTCGTATGAGCGCGTAAAGGAGATAAGCGGCTATAAAAGCTGCAACCAAGGCGCCAGCGACGTATTCGATCATCATAGCGCCGCCTCAAAGCCTTTCGCAGATGCGCAGATAGCCGAACAGCAGCGCGAAGAAGCCGATGCCGATTGAAAGGACGGCGAAATCCATAGTCATGCCTGAATTGCCCGAAAGGGCTCCCCTGTTTCTTACAGGGACATTATGTTGCCGCATTGCATAGGGTTTCGAGAGCGAGCGCTGCTTCAAAAATAAAAAACTCATATATGGAATGCGGTCGATAAAGGCCGATGTTGCCGTCTTGTCTTTCATTAGAGCGATGTTGCCGCGGCAGCTGCACGACCGGCCGTTCGTCCGGAAAAGATGCAGCCGCCGAGGAATGTGCCTTCAAGTGCATTGTACCCATGATAACCGCCACCGCCGAAGCCTGCAGCTTCGCCTGCAGCGTATAGACCGGGCACCTTTTCTCCTGCCGCATTGAGAACTTGGGCGTCCATGTCGGTATGTAAACCGCCAAGTGTCTTGCGTGTCAGAATATGAAGTTTGACGGCAATAAGCGGACCGTTGGAGGGTTCCAGCAGAGAATGCAGCGGCACGGCGCGCGTGAGACGATCACCGATATAGGCTCGGGCATTTTGGACCGCCATCACCTGTGCATCCTTGGAGTAGCGGTTGACGATCTCGCGATCTCGCGCTTCGATTTGATCACGGATATGGTCAGGCTTCAGAAGTTTCTCTCCCGTCAAACCGTTCATTTTGCAATGAGCTCATCCAGTGTTCCGGCTGTGATGAAATCTGCTCCGTTATCGAGAAAGGCTTGGACCGGCGGCGGTGGCGCTTTACCGAGGCGACTTTTAAGCAAAAGCTTCCAGTTTTTGCCCGTGAGGTCCGGATTTTGTTCCGATCCGGACAGAGAGAACTCTTTGCGGATGATTTTTTCGGTCAGGATGAACCACGAATAGTCGTAGCCGGTCGAAAGAATATGTTTGAGCGTGCCAAGAGTGTCGAAGCCGGGAAGATAGGGAGCGGGAAGACGATTGCCCTTAGCGTCGAACCAAATGGAAGAAGGCCCCGGCAGAATGCGAATGCCATGGTTCGGCCAGATCGGGTTCCAGTTTCGCACGCCTTCCGTATAGTGCCACATGCGATCAGTATTGATGACATGCCCGCCCGCAGCCACGGCAATATCTATGCCGCGTCCATCAACATGAGCTGGTACTCCCAATACCATTTCTTTCGGGGAATGCCGAGTCTGTCGCGTGGCCATGCCCTTCGAACCTTGTCGGGGTCACCGCCTATGCCGCCAGATGTGACGATTACACAGTCAGCAAAATAGGCAAATTCGCCAATGGTGTCGCGTGACGAAGATTGCCCGCGCTCGACAGTCGATGGCACCAGCACCTCTCCATAGACACCACTGACGCGCCCGCCGGTAGTGGCGATGCTATTGGCTCTATGACGGCATTTTAGGGTTATGAGCCCTTTGCTGATTGCTGCACGGAGCGATCGTTCAAATGGTGCTACGACAGCAGGTCCTGTTCCCGGGTAACATGAAAGCGTGGCACTGAATTGCCGTGACCATCGGCTTTTGCTCCGCCACGCTCCGCCCAGCCAACAACAGGAAACCAGCGCATGCCGAGACCATGCAGCCACGGGCGCATTTCTCCTGCGGCAAACTCCAGATAGGACTCGGCCCAGCGTTTCGGCCAACGATCTTCCGGTCGATCAAATTGTGCCGATCCGAACCAGTCCTGCCGCGCGAGGTCGATATTGTCCTTGATGCCAAGGCGACGCTGTTCCGGGCTGTCGACCATAAATAATCCGCCGAGTGACCAGAACGCTTGTCCACCAATGGAATTGTCACCTTCCTGTTCGAGAAGAATGACGTTGCGACCCGCGAGAGCCAGCTCATGAGCGGCAACAAGCCCAGCTAATCCGGCACCGATGATGATTGCATCCGCATTCTCCATCCCCGCTTCCTCTCTCCCAAAAAGGCGCTCGATGAGCGCATCGTGACTGAAGGGATGATGTGTTGCAAGCGGTCGTCGGGTGTATTCAACCGAAGAAATAAGGCACGATCCAGTCGGCAATCAGCTTGATGGAAAGTCCAAACAAGGTCAGCTGCACGAACAGGAAAAATGGACCGTCGGGCATTATCCGGGTTAGTTTGGCACCGACGAAGGTGCCAATGACTGCCGCTGGGACCAACCAAAGGCCGAGCGAGGTATCGAGATTGGAGAACTGCTGCAACTGCCAGTAGGGAACGAGTTTTGCGGCGTTGACGATGGCAAAAAGAATAGTCGAGGTACCGGCGAAGACGAGTTTTGGAAGATGCTGCGGCAGCACGTACATCTGGAACGGTGGCGCCCCGGAATGAGAGACAAAGCTGGTCAGACCTGTGAGAGCGCCCCAAAAAGACGCCGCCGGGGAACATCCGCCTTTCGTGCGCTTTTGCGGTAACGCGCCCCGAACCAAGCATTGAAGCAGAAAAGGATGCCGACCAAGCCGACCAGCATTCCGATGAAGGTAGGAGAAAGATGGGCGCTAAACATCCAACCAACGCCAACGCCGAGAATTGCTGCTGGGGTCAGGATTGCAAGATTGCGTGCTGAGAAGTGATGGCGATAAAGATATAGGCCAAACATGTCGCTGATGACATAGATCGGAAGCAAAAGCGCGGCGGCGGTGACCGGCGATATGACCAGCGCCATCAAAGGAACCGCGAGCGTACCGACGGACGGCAAGCCACCTTTCGAAAGCCCGACAAGAAATGCCGCAAATGACTGCGATTGCGAGAAAAAGAGGCGTGTGTTCGAGCATGTGTTAGGGCAGCTTTGCGGGGGGGGAAAAAACGTCTCCGGCGTTGGGCCGGAGATGTTGTGATTGGATGTCAGGCGTGGGCCCATTCCCAGTAAAGCGCACGCGCCCGCTTCGTCAGTGGTCCATATTCAAGTTTGCGATCATCAAAACCGACAATTGGCACAACTTTGCTCATATTGCCTGTCGAGAAGATTTCGTCCGCTTCGCGGAAATCTTCGATCTTCAAAGTGGTTTCATGGACGGTGACGCCTGCTGTGCGCAAAAGCCCGATTACGCGCTGGCGAGTAATGCCGTTGAGGAATGTACCATTGGGCGCTGGTGTGAAAACCTCGCCACCACGTACCATGAAGACGTTTGAGGTTGCTGTCTCCGCAACGTTGCCAAGCACGTCGGTCACCAGCGCATTGTGAAAGCCTTTTGCCTTTGCCTCGCGCAGCATGCGCGCGTTGTTCGGATAAAGGCAGGCGGCCTTGGCATTGACCGGCATGACTTCCAGATATGGCCGACGGAACGATGTCGTGGTGACCGTGAAACCCTTCGGCTCGACCATGGGGATCGCTTCAAGGCAGAGTGCAAAATCCGTTGACGATGCGAGCGGAGCGACTGCGCTGGCGTCACCTTCTTCTGCCCAGTACATGGGGCGGATATAAACGTCTGTTCCGGGCGTGAACTTTTTCAGGCCCTCACGCGCAAGCGTCTCGATGTCATTGGCGGAAAGTGTCGGTTCTAATCCCAAAACACGGGCTGAATCATTAGCGCGGGTAGAATGGCGGTCAAGGTCTGGTGTTACGCCTTCAAAGAGGCGTGCGCCATCAAATACCAGCGAACCAAGCCAAGTCGCTTGTGAGGCTGCACCGAGAATGCGAACATCGCCTTCACGCCATTCGCCCTTGTAATAGGTCCACATCGCGCGTTTATCGGTCATTTCCCTAGTCCTTTGACAATATATTTCTCGTGCTTCTGCCCGCGTCAGAGCGCTGTCAAACACAAATCGTTATCGAAAAAATGCTCAAAGCGTCTTGATATGGTTGAATCAGGTTAACGTCCTAAGCACTTCTGTTTGAAGCGTTATTTCATCAACCGTGGACAGGCTACCTATATCGTAGGAGCAGGCAACGCCGGAGACAAGCGCGAACTTGTCACTGCTCGCTTTCAAGATTGTTCGGCCTTGTCTTCAACAAGCGCGGGGTTGGTTCCGATGTGACGACAGCCGGAGGCCCCTCAACACCGCGTTGTCTTTCGCGGATAAAGGTGAAGAGACCGGAAATGGTAATGAGAACGATGCCGATCAGCATGGGCATATCTATGTGATCGTGGAAAACAAAATATCCGAAAAGGATCGCCCATATCATCTGGCTATACTGTGGGGACGCAATTGCACTTGCTGGCGCACGTTGGGCTGCAAGCATCAGCAGGATATTGGCTAGCGCGGCGAGAAGGCCATAGCCTGCGAGATAAACCCATTGCTCGGTATTTGGCGGCTCGTAGGACGGGACCATCAAAACCCGCAGATGATGATCGGGCCGACAAGTCCGCTTGTATAAAGCGATATGCGCTTTTCATGTTTACCCATGACGCGGAAGATGATGATGCTCATCGCACCGCCCATGCCAGCCGCCAGTGCGCCTAGGTGGCCGATCGAGAGCTCCCTGAACCCCGGGCGAAGCACAATCAGAACGCCGATAAAGCCGATCAGAACCGCTGACCATCGCCGCCAGCCAACCTGTTCCTTCAAGAATACTACTGAAAGTATAGTCACGTAGGCCGGGAGAAGGAAAATGAGCGCGAAGGCTTCCGCCATAGAGATGTGTGTGAATGCCGTAACGCTTCCTATTGTTCCCATAGCCGCCGTTACGGTTCGCAATAGCCACATTTTGATATTGGTGGTGCGAAACATATCGAGCCAGACATCGTCAGCTTTCTTTGTAAATGGAATAGCCAGCAGACCAAGTACAGCGCCGAAGAATGCCACTTCGTAAGGTGACAGCGTGCCATCAAGAAACTTGACGCAGGCGTCGCTTACAGCGAATGCCGCATAGGACGCAAACGCGAGAAAAATACCGTAAAGCATGTCAATGTCCGAAAGAAACGGGGAGGAGTTCGTTCCTGCCGCTCCCTTAATCGATTAGAAGCTTATTGGCAAAAGGCTTTTCTGAAAATTCGCATTTAAGACTATAAGTGGGCCATTGCTTGGAAAAAGAAGTAAATTCGACCTTTTCAAGGTTTTGAGCTCAAGCAAAAACGCATGCCTCATTTGCAATCATATCCGTGGTGGAAATTTGGGCAAACGCCTATTTGATAATCATCCAAACGAGGAGAAAGCAAATGAACATTCGTCAGAAAGTACAGCAGTTCGTGTCCCGCCGCCGCGCTATCCGTGAGCTCGGTGCAATGGACGACCATCTTCTTGCCGATATCGGTGTTTCGCGTTCGCAGATTCACAGCGCCGTTTTCGGTAAGTAATAGCTTATGGCGTTTCTCTCGAAAGATCGCCCCATAAGTGAAAATCGAATAAAGTAACAAAGCGTCGGTCTCCAGTCCGGCGCTTTTGTTTTATGCGTTGCCCCTTAAATAGTTTCTTGACCTGAAGGTCTGTGGTTCTGACTGCGCGATGCCGCTTTCCCAGTCGTTACAGCTTTAGTTTCTTGCCCGCTCATTATTCAGCTGTTTATCGCTAATGAGACATAATCCATACCATTTTGGGACAGATCGCTGTTGTTGCCAACGCAATTTTCCGCCAGCTTGTATTTGCGGGGGCAGGCGATGAAGATACGGCGTTTCCGTTTTAAACTGCGGTTTGTTTGCTAAACTTCATCGCCTCATATTTCATAGCAATGTCTATTGCCGGTTGGTGTTGCGTTTATTGTTCTAAATTATTGCCAGTCAGTATTGCGTGGAATGCAGGAGTGCACGCAATCTAGCTCTTGCGCATCGGGCGGTGTCAGGCTTATCTGGCCGCCCGATGACGCAAAACAAGATACAGCATGGATATTATCTGGCGCGGGATTCTGATTGGAATTGGCGCAACCGTCGTAATGGACTTGTGGGCGCTGATACTGGCCGCAATACCGGGGCAGAGGCGCCCAAATTGGGGGCTGGTCGGTCGCTGGTTCTGGCATCTCCGCCACGGGCAAATTTTCCACGATAATATTTCTGATGCCAAGCCCTATAAGCATGAAGTAGCACTTGGCTGGATTGGGCATTATGCGGTCGGTATTCTTTACGGTGTCATCTTTGCCATTTATGGTGGCGCGGAATGGTTTTCCGACCCGGTTTTTTTTTGCGGGTTTGGATTTTCGGTATACTGACAGTATCGGCAGGGTGGTTTTTGTTGCAACCCGGTTTGGGAATCGGTTGGGCGGCTTCAAAATTGCCGAATGCGCGTAATGTACGTTTGCTCAATCTTATTGCACATACGTTTTTGCTCTTGGCATGTATGGCACGGCTTTGCTCTTACAAAGCCCATTTCAATCAGTTAGTTAGAAATAATCGCGCCCCTCTCGCAAGTTGTCTTTTTTGAATCTGTTTCAAATATTTTCCGGCAAATGAGTGACTGGCGCGTGGTGAAATCTCAGTCCACACTAAATCATGTCAACAAACTGGCATTCACGCGGCAGAACTGTGCTTTTGTCCGTGATGGGTGTATGGGGAACTTGTCCGACTGCAAATCTGCAGCGGCAACTAACATTATGGCAATCGCATAGGTTGCCTCAGCTCGGCTTTCTTTACGAAGCGCAACAGGTTGCGCGTCGTGATTTTACGCGAACTGGGGCGCCAATTGACGGGCGCTTGCCTTGGAGGGACGATGCTCGAAAAGCTGTTCAAATTACAGGAACACGGCACTACGGCGAGAACGGAAATCATTGCCGGCGTGACGACCTTCCTGACGATGTCTTACATCATCTTCGTGAACCCGGACATTCTGTCCACTACGGGTATGGACCGAAACGCTGTTTTCGTTGCCACCTGCCTTGCGGCAGCTCTTGGCTCGATCATCATGGCGCTCGTTGCGAACTGGCCTATCGGCATGGCGCCCGGCATGGGGCTTAACGCCTTCTTCGCCTTCACCGTAGTCGGGGCGATGGGTTTTTCCCGGCAGCAGGCGCTTGGTGCCGTTTTCATTTCCGGCATCATCTTCCTGATCTTGACGGTGACGGGTGTACGCCGCTGGTTGGTCGAAGGCATTCCGCATTCGCTGCGTAGCGCGATTGCTGCGGGTATCGGTATGTTCCCGGCCCTGATCGGTCTCAAAAGCGCTGGTGTTGTTGTTGGCAACCGGGCAACTTTGGTCGGTCTGGGGATCTGACGAAAGCTGGCCCGCTGCTGGCGATTGCCGGTTTCTTCATCATCGCGGTGTTAGATGCCCTGAAAGTTCGCGGTGCGATCCTCATCGGTATTCTTGTCGTCACCGTCGCATCGATTGCTCTCGGTATCAGCCAGTTCGGCGGCGTTTTCTCGGCTCCTCCGAGCCACGGGGCCAACGTTCCTTCAGCTTGATGTGATGGGCGCTCTGCATACCGGCATTCTGCACGTCATTCTGGTTTTCGTACTGGTTGAAGTTTTTGACGCCACTGGCACGCTGATCGGTGTGGCAAAGCGTGGTGGTCTGATCGAACCGGGTAAACCAAACCGTCTCGGACGCGCCCTTTTTGCCGATAGCACGGCAATCCTTGGTGGCTCGCTTCTCGGTACGTCTTCTACGACGGCCTATGTTGAAAGCGCGTCTGGCGTTCAGGCTGGCGGCCGCACAGGTCTGACGGCTCTGGTTGTTGCACTCCTGTTCCTTGCTGCCTTGTTCATTTCGCCGCTCGCCGGTTCGGTTCCGGCCTATGCTACGGCACCGGCTCTGATCTACGTCGCTTGCTTGATGATGCGTGAACTGACCGAGATCGAATGGCACGACGTAACGGAAGCCGCACCTGCTGCGCTGACGGCTTTGGCTATCCCGTTCACCTATTCGATTGCGAACGGTCTCGCCTTTGGCTTCATCAGCTACGTCGTGCTCAAGGCCTTCACCGGCAAGGCACGTGATGTGCATCTTGCTACGGTTGGTTGCTGCACTCTTCGTCATCCGCTTCGCATTCTTTGCGGAGTAACAATAGATGCGTCGGACCGAAACGGTCCGGCGCTTTTCTGCAACATCGGGAGGAATAGAACCGTGCAAACGGATGAACTGAAACTGCTTGAAAAACTGATCGACGTTATCGAGCAGGATGTCATTCCGCTGACCGAACGAGGCGTTGCGGAAGGCAACAAGGTTTTCGGCGCAGCTTTGTTGCGCAAATCAGATCTATCCCTTGTTCTTGCGGAAACCAACAACGAGACTGAAAACCCGCTCTGGCACGGTGAAGTGCACACTTTGAAGCGTTTCTACGAAATGCCGGAGAATGGGCGTCCGGATACGAAAAGACATGGTCTTTCTTTCCACTCATGAACCTTGCTCCATGTGCCTTTCGGCCATTACCGGAGCGGTTTCGACAATTTTACTACCTGTTCAGCCATGAGGATTCACGAGATGCTTTCTCGATCCCTCACGATTTGAAGATCCTCAAGGAAGTCTTCACGCTGGAGCCGGGTGGGTATAACCGCGATAATGCCTTCTGGCACAGTCATTCGATTCCGAAGATGGTTGCGTCGCTACCAGACGCTGACCGTCATCGTCTCGGCAAAAGGCTCGATGCTATTTTCGCCAAGTATGACGAATTGTCCGGCACTTATCAGGCAAGCAAAGATGGAAACGCTATTCCTCTCAATTGAGGAGAAATCGTTTCATATGGTCATACGCCTGAAATAGGCACATGCCAGAGGGGATGCGCGATGTCGGATATTCGGCTCGCGCATTTTTCATGTCTGACAGGACGAGCATCATGACCTCTGACCATACAATATCAGCGATTGGCTTCTGCACCCCTACGGGTGACGGTAATTTCAGCACGCTTGAGGGCGCAATCCGCAATATCGTCGAACTGGGTTCGGAAGCTGTCGAATTGTCGCTATATGGCGAAGAAATAATCTCAGGCGGTCGTCTCATTCCGCATCGCGTGGATCGTCTCGTCGATATCACCAGACAGTTCGACACGCGCTACAGCGTTCACGGACAAATTGTTTCCAACTTCATGGATCGAGAGCATCTGGATTATCAAAAGGCGGTTGTTCGGGCGATGCTGGAACTCTGTGACCGCGTCGGAGCGGAAATTCTGGTTCATCACTCCGGCCATGCTCCGATGCCTGCACTTTCTCGTATTCCCGACCTCGACAAGATGGAACGGGACGCGCTCGCAGAATTGGCGGAGCTTGCGAAAACTTATGGCGTCCGGATCGCGCTGGAGAATATTTTCGCGATGAGCGATGCTGAATATCGCCAGACACCGGCTCAGGTTGCCGAAACAGTAGTTGCGGTCAATCATTCTGCCGTTTGCGGTTTGATCGATTTCAGCCATGCCTATATTGAATGCACACGTCTGGGGCTTGACTGGCGTTCGCAAATTCGCGCTATGGCTCCTGTGACCGGACATCTGCACGTTCACGATAGTTTTGGTCGTCCTTATACAATGACCAAGTTTTATCATCCTGCCGAGGCGACAGCACTCGGTATCGGCGATCTGCACTTGCCGATCGGATGGGGAGACATTCCGTGGGAAGAAATTTTCGACGAACTGACTTTCCTGCCCGATACATTCCTGATCATGGAAATCGGAGAAGATCGTTTCAGTACCGAACAAGCCGACAGTCTTGCACGTGCTCGCAAGTTGGCTGAACGCGTCAACAACCGCCTGAAAGCAGCCTGAATGAAATGAAACAGGCCGCGCAAAGAGCGTGGCCTGTTCTTTTGGTTCAGGCTTTTACTATTTGCGGATTTCACCAAGCTGCTTTTGCACTGCGTCGATAATGTCATCCCCGATCTGAGACTTATATTTGGCGTAGATCGGCTGGGACTTTTCAAGCATGCGAGCATGCTCTTCCGGTGACAGTGTGTTTACTTCGGGCCCGCTTCCTTGATCTTCTCGAGCGACTTCTGGTTCAGTTCGCGAATGACTTTGCGTTCAATGTCGCGACCGACTACGGCACACTCACGCAAGGCGGCCTGTTCTTCCGGTGAGTACGTGTCGAAGATCGGCTTGGAGTAAAGGAACAGAAACGGTGTATAGGCATGTTTCGTTTCCGTTACGTATTTCTGCACTTCGTAGAACTTGGACGTATCGATTGTGACGTAAGGGTTTTCCTGTGCATCGATAGCCTTTGTTTCCAGCGCCGAGAAAATTTCACCGAAAGCCATCGGAGTAGCGTTGGCACCAAAGTTCTGGAATGTGTCGAGGAAGATGTTGTTCTGCATCACGCGGACTTTCATGCCGCTGAAATCTTCCCACTTGTTAACCGCGTGTTTTGAGTTTGAAAGATTTCGGAAGCCATTTTCCCAATAGGCCAGATTGACGAGGCCAACAGCCGCAAGCTTTTCGTCCATCATCTTGCCGAAGGGGCCATCGACGACGGCGTCTGCTTCTTTATCATTTGCGAAGAGAAATGGCAGATCGAAGACACCAAGTGCAGGAACGATGCCAACGAGCGGCGATGACGACGTGACGACGCCTTCCTGCACACCGGAACGCAGTGCCTGTGTGGCCTGCAAATCACCTCCGAGTGCACCGCCCCAGAACGCGGTTATCTTCATCTTGCCGCCGGACTTTTCAGCAAGACATTCATTCATTGCCTTGATGCCATTGCCGACAGGGTGATCCTCGTTAATACCGTTCGAAACGCGGATATTGCGATCCTGAAACTCTGCAAATGCAGGAACGGTTAGCGCTCCCGCCATAAGGGCGGTCGTTACCAGCATAATCAGTTTTCTCATTGAACTCTCCTCCCAGAGTTGATGTTAAACCTAATGAAGCCAGTTCATGGGTACCAACACGAGGCTTGGGAACAGAACCAGCAGCAACAATACGATCACCTGCGAAATCAGGAACGGATTTACGCCTGCGACCACTTTTCCTAGCGGAACCTTTGAGACGCCGCTCACGACATTTAGCACGACGCCCACTGGGGTGTGATAAGTCCGATACTATTGTTCATGATGAACAGGACACCGAAATAAGCCGGATCAATACCCGCCTGCTTCACGATGGGCATCAGAACTGGCGTCAGGATGAGAATTGTCGGCGTGAGATCCAATGCCGTTCCAACAATCAACACCGGGATCATGATCGCAAGCATCAACAGTTTTGGGCTGTCGATTAACGGTGCAATATAGCCGCTGATTTCTGCCGGAATGTTTGCGGCCGTTATCAGCCATGACGAAACCAGCGCCGAAGCGACGAGAAACATGATGATGGATGTTGTCTTGGCTGCTCGCAGGAAGACGCCGTAAAGATCGACAAATCTCAGCTCGCGGTAGACGAACATACCGACAAAGAGGGCATAGGCTGCCGCTACCACGGCTGCTTCAGTCGGTGTCATGACGCCCATACGTATGCCACCTAGGATGATGATTGGCATGCCCAGCGCCCACAGTGCGCGTCCGGTTGCTTGTAGCCGATCTTTGCCTGATTGCTTGGGAAGCACTTTGAGATTGTCTTTTCTGACGACGATCTGCCACGTGAAGAGCAGGGCGATACCCATCATCAGACCCGGCACAATGCCAGCCATGAAAAGCTGCGTTATGGATACATTGGCGGCAACGCCGAATACGATCATAGCCATAGATGGCGGGATAACAGGTGCGATAATGCCGCCGGCAGCCATCAGTCCGGCAGAGCGCGGGATGTTATAGCCCGCTTTCGCCATCATGGGGACGAGGATCGTTGCAAGCGCTGCAGTATCTGCAGCAGCTGAACCCGATACGCTGGCCATGATGATGGCCGCAAGAATGGCAACGACACCGAGACCGCCTCGAATATGGCCAACGCAAGCTATGGCGAAATCAATGATGCGACGGGACAAGCCGCCCGAATTCATTAGTTCACCAGCCAGAATGAAGAACGGAATTGCCAGAAGGGTGAAGGAGTCAACACCAGCAATCATGTTCTGCGCTATGATCTGCGTGTTGAACATCCCCATGTACAACATGAGAATGACACCGCAGAACATAAGTGAGAAGGCGATCGGAACACCAATGGCCATAGCGCTGAGGAGTGAGCCGACAAATACTACAAGCGTCATGTCGTTTACTCCATCAGATGGTCGAGCGAATGTTCGCCCGCAAAGGTGGCAATTTCCTCATCGGTCAAGCGACCGGTGACAGCGCGCAGGAAACGCTCGGCCGCGATGATGAACATTGCGCCGCCGGTGAATAGTCCGACGCCGTAAACCCAGATCATCGAGAGCCCGGTGACGGGTGCAACCATGCTGGCGTTGATGTCGAATTGTTTCCATGTGCCCCAGAAGAAAATTCCCGAACACAGTGCGACGATCAGATAGCTGATCGCCATGCAAATAATGCGACCCTGCCGCCCGAAGCGGGCAACGAGCGTCTCGATGCCCAAATGGCTGTTCTCGCGAAAAGTAAGAACGGCTCCGAGAAACGATACCCAGACGAAGAAATAACGCGCAAGTTCTTCCGATACGGTCAGTCCTGAATTTGCGGCGTAGCGCAAAATCACATTGACGAAGACCATAAAGGCCATGCCGGCAAGGAGGAAGACGAGAATTGCGCCAAGTATCTTGTAGAAGAAATCTATGGCTTTCGTCATATATCCATCCTCAAATTTTATCGAGCAGATTGCGCGCTTCCGTGTTTCGGATCAGCGCCCTTATGCCGAATGTCCATTCGGGACATTTGTCGGTCCTGTCGACCCAATTGACGAGGCGACCGAGCTTGGGAGTTGATATCTCCACACGGTCGCCGACTTCATGTGTGAAACCTTGTCCGGCACCGCGACGGTCCTTGACAGGTGCGAACATCGTGCCAAGGAACAACACGGCGCCGTCTGGGTATTGATGATTGCGGTTCATCATCTGCGATGCAAGATTTTCAGGATCGCGACTAATCGCTTCCATCGGGCTTTCGCCGGTCATCTCGAAACCGTCAGCTCCGTGAACAGTCAGCGACAGCTTGAGCTTGCGCAACACATCCATGGTGAATTCGCCATCGAACAGGCGAATAAAGGGACCGATAGCACAAGAAGCATTGTTATCCTTGGCTTTGCCGAGCAAAAGAGCCGAACGCCCTTCGACGTCCCTGAGATTGACATCGTTGCCCAGAGTTGCTCCAACAATGCGTCCATCAGAAGCGACGATCAAAACCACTTCCGGTTCCGGGTTGTTCCATTGTGAAATCGGTAGAATGCCGACAGTTGCGCCGCACCCGACGGCGGACATCGGCTGGGACTTGGTGAAAATCTCTGCATCAGGGCCAATACCCACTTCCAGATATTGTGACCAGAGCCCCATTTCTTGAAGGAGTGCTTTAACCTCCGCCGCCTTTTCGGAACCAGCTGCGACGCCTCTCAAATTGTCGCCAATGACAGGGGCCAGACGTTCGCGAATTTCACGGGCGCGGGAGGGGTCGCCTTTTGCCTGTTCTTCGATCACGCGTTCAAGCATGCTGTCTGCAAAGGTGACACCGGCTGCTTTGATCGACTGCAGATCGATGGGAGCAAGCAGCTCTCCGCGATCACCGGAAAGAAAATCATCCAGAGAGCCGAGATTGGTGAAGTTTTCTGTGCTTTCTAACTCGCGTAACAGTGAGTTGTGCTCCAGAAGACCCGAAACTGTAGCGGACAAGCTGGATATATCGTGCACGTGACCGTTTTTCACCAGTACTGGACAAGGGCCGTTTTCGGCTTTCGACCATACGCGACCGATCAAGATCGCAGAATGGCTGTCCTCGGGCAAAATCGCCGTTGCTTTCACTTCACGCTTGTCTTGCACAGATATCCTCCCATTTCATGACCTTTCCCATAGGTCATATGTTGTCAGGATGTCTGACAACAAGAGCGTTATTGTTATTAGCAGTCTGGGGCTGTGTCCAGACTTTAGGCCGAGCCAACATCAAAAATTAGATCGATCTGTTTTTCTTCGGCTGACGGTATAGGCCTTGTCCATTTCTGGGTGAAGTTCCATGCCAAGTCCTGCGCCGGGTGGAACCGTGATCATCCGTTCTTCACTTCGGGCAGGGCCGTGACCAGATCGCGATACCGGTCTTGTAGAATGCGCGGACGCTTTCCTGAATGAGGGCATTCGGTGCATTCAGTGACAGGTGCGTTGAGGCACACAAGACGACTGGTCCGGTACAATCATGAGGGGCGACCGGCAGATGCGGGCCTCCGCCATGGCGGCAATTTTGCGGGCTTCCGAGAGACCACCACACCAGCTCAAATCGAGCATGACGACGCCAGCCACTCCAGTTTCGAGAAGATCACGAAACGCCCAGCGACTCCCAGTGTTTCAGAGGCGCAGATCGGCGCTATGCTTGCTTCCGCATAACGCTTGAGACTGCCAAGACTATCCATCTTGATCGGGTCTTCGTGCCAGAAGGTCTTGAAAGGCGCGAGTTCACGGGCGATCTGCATGGCAGGCAAGAGCTGCCACATTGAATGAAATTCAACCATGATATCCATGCGGTCACCGACGGCTGCACGGATTTTCTCGAAAGGCTGTAATGCCGCCTTTAGATCAGACTGAGAGATATACTGCCCGCGTGTCTTTTCTGCCGCCATGTCGAATGGCCAGATTTTCATCGCAGTTATGCCCTCGTCCAGCAACGAGAGCGCAAGTTCGTCTGCGTGGTGCAGGAAGCCATTAAGATCGTCATAATTAGCTCCAGCACCCGCCAGACCATAATTGGCGGATTGCTGGCCGGTAGCCTTCTTGATGTATTCCGTTCCGGCGCAGGTATTATAGGTTCGGATGGACTGACGGCTGAAACCGCCGAGAAGTTGAGCAATCGGGAGGTTGGCAGCTTTGCCGTATAGATCCCACAGGGCAATATCGAATGCAGAGTTGCCGCGCACTTCCGCGCCGGTTGAACGGAAACCGAGATAGCCCACAAGGTCAGATGCCAGCAGATCGATTTGCAAAGGATCGCGACCGACAACGCGCGGCGCAACATATTCGTGGAGATAGGCCTCGACCGTTTCGGACATGAAAAGGTCTCACCGAGTCCGGTAATTCCTTCGTCCGTATGAACTTCCACCCACAACAGGTTTGGCCGTTCGGCGATACGGATGGTTTCGATTGCGGTGATCTTCATTGCACCTCCCAATGCAGCTCGATTGCCTGCAAACTAGCTTTTCTGACCTTCATTGAGCTTTTCAAGATGAAGGAGCAGGGCGCTGTGATCCTTCTCGCCACCGCCTTCGTCCACGAAAGCTGCGAAGGCTTCGCGTACGGTCTCGGTCAATGGTAAGCTCAACGATAGGTCGCCCGCAGTCTTGAGGATCGAATTGAGATCTTTGAGCTGGATGCGCGATGTGCCGCCCGGCTCAAAATTTCGGTCAATCATCCGTTTGCCGTGCAGTTCGAGAATGCGGCTTTCACAGAAACCACCGCGGATGGCGTCGCGAAATGCTGCCCGCGACCCACCGCCTTTTTCAACCAGAACCATTGCTTCAGCGATTGCTCCGATAGTTACGGCGACAATCTGCTGATTGGCAAGTTTTGCGAGCTGACCGGCACCTGACGGGCCGACGCGGGTGAGGCGTCCCATTGGTTTGAACACATCGGCAAGGCCAGCGATGATCGCTTCATCTCCTCCGGCCATGATGGCAAGCGTGCCTTCACGGGCACCCACCACGCCACCGGAAACCGGGGCATCGATGTGATTGATGTCAATTGCCTTTAGACGCTTGGTATGTTCGCGTGCGAAGTCTGGTGAAATTGAACTCATGTCAATGACTGCACTGCCTTTTTCAAGACTGCTGCGGCCCCTCGATCGAAAAGGACGTCGCGTACTGCCGGGCCATCGGTCAACATCGTGATGACTAAATCCGCGGTCTCTGCTGCCTCGGCGGCAGACTGAGCAAGTTTGGCACCTTTTTCAGCAAGAGGGGCAGCCTTGGCGCTGTTCCGGTTCCAGACGGTTACATCAAAGCCTGCATCCAGAAGCCGACTGGCCATTGGTGCGCCCATCAGGCCGGTTCCAAGAAAAGCGATCTTGCGTGTCAACGTTGGCCTCCCATTTCATCTTCGATGTGAACGCGAATGATCTCATCAAAGGATGTTTCAGCGGTGAAGCCAAGAGCCCGGCGCGTTTTTTGCTTCAAAACCGGGAGCCCAGCCTGCAACCATACGCATGATCATTTCGTCTGGCTCATGGCGGATCAGACCTACCGCCTTTTCCCCGCAACGCGACGTAATGCTTCAATCTGCTCGCCTACAGTCGCACTGAGGCCCGGCATGGAAAGATTGCGACGTGCTCCAAGTGCTTCCGTATCGATGGTGGCTCCATGGATTAGAAAGCCGACGGCTGAGCGCGGCGAAGCATGCCAATGCCGGACATCTTCAGGAACAGGCAAGATTGCTTCTTGCCCGGAGAGTGGCTCACGCAGGATATTGGAGAAAAAGCCGGATGCAGCCTTGTTCGGTTTGCCGGGGCGTATGCAGATCGTTGGCAGGCGAACGCCGATGCCGTCGAAGAAACCGCGCCGGGTGTAGTCTGACAACAGAAGTTCGCTGATAGCCTTCTGCGTGCCGTAGCTCGTCAACGGGGTCGTGTGAAATTCATCAGGGATCGGGTAGGGGAGCGGAGCACCAAAAACGGCAATGGACGATGTGAAAACCACGCGAGGCTTATAGCCGTCAGCAATGTGTGCAAGCCTGATCGCATCGAACAGATGGCGGGTGCCATCCAGATTGATTCGATACCCCTTATCGAAATCTAGTTCTGCTTCACCGGACACGATTGCCGCGAGGTGGAAGATGACGTCAGGGCGTCCTGACACGATCTTCTGAGCGGTTTCCATGGTGGATATATCTGCTGCCAGAGTATCGACCGATCCTGCAAAGCCTTTCGGAGGTTCCGCTGCAACGATATCGATAAGTGTCAGTTTTTCAACTGGAGTTTCCCCGAGATGGCCGTCGTTTGAAAGGCGCTGTGTTAGTTTGCGCCCGACCATGCCGGCAGCGCCGATGATTGCAATATGCATCTAGAAGGCTCCTCCTTGCCTCGCAGCCGACCCTACTCGAAAACGTGGCGTTGGCTACCATTACGACACTTCTCCAGTCTCCTACCAGATTTGTGTTGTAGGGTTGTCTGATAACCTTATATGTAGGCATTGAAAACGGTTTTCTCCATCATGCCACAGGAATGAAACGGAAAAGCCTGCCGCATCTTAAAACTGTCGTACATCCGCGACAGCGCATTGCATATCGGTAAAGCCAAGAGGATATCATGTACGGTTCGGGGGACATGACTGGAAACAAGCAGGCCGATCTCGTTGCTCTTTTTGGGCGATGATCTGGTTATGACCGGGAGAAACGACATGCTTGGCTATTGTCGCGACTGGCCGGGGATGTGGAGAATACGGCAGTTGCCTTGATCCGACCACGTTCGACAGCGGAGGTTTCTGCTGCGGTTAAAGCCTGCACCTCACTGGGGTTGTCTATCATTCCGCAAGGCGGAAATACCGGTTTGGTGCAAGGCGGCGTACCGGATGGGCGCGACAATCTGGTCATTCTAAGCCTTGAGCGGATGGATCATATTCGGAAGATTGATCCGGATGATTTTTCGGCGGTTGTGGATGCCGGTTGCATTCTCTCGAAATGAAAGACAAACTGGCAGCCGAAGGGATGTTTTTTCATTAGCACTTGGTGCACAGGGAAGCTGCCGCATCGGGGAAATGTCAGCACCAATGCCGGAGGCATCAACGTGTTGCGTTATGGCATGACCCGTGAGCTGGTCCCGGGGCTGGAGGTTGTGCTGCCAGACGGTACGATATTCAATGGTCTTTCGACGTTGAGAAAAGACAATCGTGGGATTGACCTGAAACAGCTATTTATCGGGGCAGAAGGCATTCTGGGAGTAGTGACCGGTGTGGCAATCAAACTTATGCCCTTACCGGACAAGGTGGAAACTGCCCTGCTGGGGCTCAATTCGCTGGATGACGCGATTACCCTTTATCGGCGCGCGCGTGTGCAGTGCTGTGATTTGATGTCCGCCTTTGAATTCATGCCGCCAGTGGCTTTTACCTTGGCGCGAGAGGCGATGCCGGAGCTTGCCATGCCACTTGGACAATACCCGGCCTATGTCTTGATGGAGGTCTCGGGTTCAGGGCTGGTCGACATACTATCCTTGATGGAACAGTTTCTCGCTGGCGCGATGGAAGATGGCCTCGTTCTTGACGGGACAATAGCGTCCTCTCGTGCGCAAGGTCAAAATCTCTGGACATTTCGTGAAGCGATGAACGAAGGACAGGCGCTGCGTGGCAAGCACCTGCGTACCGACATCTCGGTACCGCTTTCAAAGCTGGCATCATTCGTCGGAGAAACAGAAAGGAACTGGCCAAGGTCCTTCCAGATTGTCTCGCCGTTTCTTATGGGCATGTCGGCGACGGCAACGTGCATCTCAATGTAATTCCTGAAAGCAATCTCGATGTTGCGGCGAAAGACAAGAAGATCAAACTTGCCAAGGAAACGATCAATGCTGTTCTGGATCGTTACGCAGGCAGCATCAGTGCAGAGCACGGCATTGGTCGCCTCAAAAGGGAAGATTTCGAGAAGCGCATTGACCCTGCACGGCGAAAACTGCTTGAAGGTATCAAGCAAGTCATCGATCCGGACAATATCATGAATCCGGGCTGCCAGCTTTCTCTTGACTCTTCAAAAGGCTGACGACACACCGCTTGAACGGGCAATCAGGGAGACTTCATCAATTTGTTTGGCGAAATCAGGCGTAACGAGCAGCTTCCGGGACGTATTGCTTCGGAAATTACGCGGCAGATCAGTGAAGGTAGTCTTCTGCCGGGACAAAAGTTGCCGACAGAACATAATCTTGCACAAAGCTTCGGTGTCAGCCGGTCGGTCGTACGTGAAGCGATTGCCCAGTTGCGTAACGAGGGCCCGGTTGAAACCCGACAGGGTGTAGGTGCATTTGTAACGGAACCCGACAGGCGGCATGCTCTCCGCATAGAACCTGAAACACTTGCCAATCGTGACAGTTTCCGCAGCCTGTTCCAGTTGCGAATGGCGTTGGAGATAGAAGCGGCGGGGCTAGCTGCGGTGCATCATGATGAACAAGACATGATGCAACTGAATGAAGCACTCGCAGAGATGAGCGGTTCGAAAAAATGGACGGATACCGGTATTGCTGCTGATCTGACATTTCACCGTGCGCTCGCTTCCGCAACACATAACGAATATTTTCCGCTGGTTCTGGGTTTCATTGCCGAACGCATCAATCAGGCAATCAATGCGGCGCGTGCGCGGGCGGTACTAGAGCAGATTGTCGAGATTACAATCAATGAACACACCGCAATCAGGGATGCGATTCGTTCACGTGATCCGTTGCGAGCGCGCGAAGTGATGCGCCAACACATTATGCAGGCGGCAAGCCGCGTCGGTCTCAAACTGGAAACTTTCTGATGGCTCCTTCTTTCGAACTATTCAGTCTGGAAGGGCGCATAGGTCTGATTACCGGCTCAAGCCGGGTATCGGCTTTGCATTGGCTCAGGGGCTTGCAGAACATGGAGCAACGGTAATCATCAATGGCCGTGATCAAAACAAGGTGGATAAGGCCGTTACGCTACTGGAAAACGAGGGCCATACGGTCTTTGCGTCGGTGTTCGATGTGACGGTTGCTGAAGAAGTTCGTGCAGCTATTGATGCGATTGAAGAGGAAATCGGTGCGCTCGATATTCTGGTCAATAATGCCGGGATGCAATATCGCGCGCCGCTTGAAGATTTTCCGATCGAGAAGTGGCAGCAGCTTCTGGAAACCAACATTTCCAGCGCATTTTATGCTGGGCAGGCAGCTGCGCGCCATATGATCCCACGAGGACACGGCAAGATAATCAACATTGCTTCGGTTCAAAGTGAACTGGCACGACCTTCCATTGCACCTTATACGGCAACAAAGGGAGCTATCCGTAACCTGACGCGCGGCATGGCCACCGATTGGGCCCGACATGGTTTGCAGATCAATGCGGTCGCTCCCGGCTATTTCAAGACTCCGCTGAATCAGGCATTGGTTGATAACCACGAATTTACGGCATGGCTGGAGAAAAGGACGCCGGCGGGGCGTTGGGGTGACGTGGAAGAGTTGGTCGGCGCTGCAGTATTCCTGAGCAGCGATGCCTCCTCTTTCGTCAATGGACAGGTTTTGCACGTCGATGGCGGCATGACCGCGAGTGTATGAGGAATTGATGCTGCGTATTATCGTTATGGGTGTTTCGGGTTCCGGAAAATCAACCGTAGGCGAGAAGATTGCCGATGAACTGGCGCTCCCGTTTCTTGAGGGCGACTCTCTTCATCCGAAGTCCAATGTCGATAAGATGTCAGCGGGCATCCCCTTGCAGGATGAGGATCGTTGGCCCCGCTCGACAAAATCGGTGAACGTCTTGCGGCTTCGACCGACGGAATCGTTGTTTCCTGTTCCGCACTGAAGAAGAGCTATCGTGAACGTCTCCGCTCTGCTGCTGGTACACCGGTGCTGTTTGTTTTTCTGGATGGCAGTTTTGAAGTGTTGCACGAGCACATGGGGCATCGCACTGGGCATTTCATGCCGGTCACTATGCTGGAAAGCCAGATCGCCACGCTCGAAAGCCCTGTTGGAGAGCCGCTGGTCTTCCGTGCAGATATCGCCGAGACCGTGGAAAAATTGTTTCCGACAGTCTCGAATGGATACGCTCAGTTCAGTTCTAGGACTATTTCAGGGGCCAGAAGAACATCAGTGTTGGGACTGTTACAATCGCTATAATGATTGATAGCGGTAATCCCAGACGTGGATAATCGCTGAATTTATAACCACCGCCCCATGACCAGCGTATTGCATTGATGGCCGATTGGCGTGAGGAAGTCACACCCTGCGCCGATCGCAACCGCCATCAAAAAGGCCTCCGGCTTGAAACCAAGTCCGGAAGCAAAACTTGTGGCGATGGGAGCCATGACGAGCACTGTCGCAGCATTGTTAAGAAATGGCGTCACCATCATCGCTGCTACAAGAATGAGCGCCAACGCACCTGCTGGCGGCAACTGATGGCCGATTGTGGCGAGCCCTTCTGCGATGAGGTCCGTGCCACCGGTTGTTCGGAGCGCATCCGAAACCGGGATGAGTGCCGCAAGCATCACTAGAATTGGACCGTCGATTTCGTCATAGACCTCGTTGAGAGGTATCACCTTGAACAGCAGCATAGCGACAGCGGCGGCAAAGAAAGCCACCGCCACTGGTACAAGGCTTAACGCGGTTGCCCCGATGGCAGCGATCAGAATGGCGAGCGGGATCAACCCGCGCCGAACGCTGCCAAGCATAAGCTTGCGACGGGCAAGCGGCAGCAATTCGAACTCCGGCAGGAAGGTGGACAGATTTGCTTGTCTGCCTTGCAGTACGACCACGTCACCGAAACGGAGGATGACTTCACTGAGACGCTCAGTAATACGTTCGCCCGCCGGCTGACCGCCAGAAGGTTCAGATCGTACCGCGCAAAAAGGGCAAGTCTCTGGGCCGTTAGGCCGATTAGGCGCGAGTTCTTGCCGATAACAGCTTCCACAACCTCGATGTCGGTGGAACCGCTTGTCTCGGACGGATTGCGGTTCTCGGACAGGGTAAGCTTTCCGGCACTTATGACAGCATCGAGCGCTTTTGGATCGCCTTCAAGAAGAACGACATCGCCTTCGTTCAGGATCGTATCTGGAAGTGGCGTCAATCGCTGGTCGTTGCGTATGATGGAAGTCACCATCGCTTCACCTTCTGCTGCCTTGATGAGATCGGTCACGCGCTTGCCGGTCATCGTCGAAGTCTTGGTGATACGCGCTTCGGAAGCATAATTCTTGATCTTGATTGCCTCATCCAGCGATACGTTTTCGCGAGTGCGCTGGGGAACGAGCCAGTAGAAGAGTACCAGATAGACGAGTCCTACGACTGACAGTACAGCGCCGACGGGCGTAAAATCGAACATTGTGAAGGGCTCACCAACCATTTCGCCGCGAATGCGAGAAACAACGATGTTGGGCGAAGTGCCCACTTGGGTCATCAAACCACCGAGCAACGCACCGAAGGCCATAGGCATGAGAAAGGTCGATGGAGAAACATTGGAACGACGCGCGAATTGAAAAGCAACCGGTATCATGATTGCCAGTGCGCCGACATTCTTGACAAAAGCGGAGAGAACGGTGACGACTGCCACCAGCACGGCAAGTTGGAGCCGAACGCTATTCATTTCTGGCAGAAAACGCTGCACCGCCGCCTGCATAAGGCCGGAACGTGCGACACCCGCACTGACCACCAACGCACTGCCAACGATGATAACGATGTCGTCGCTGAAACCCGAAAATGCGTGATCGAAGGGCACAACCCCAACTGCTATTGCCGGAGAAGTGCACAAAGTGCGACCACATCATAACGGAACTTGCCCCAGATAAACGCTCCCATCATGAGTATGATTACCGCGAAGGAGAGTATCTGCTGATGCGTCATCTATCGGGATTTCCTCACAGGCGGAAAAATATTCCACTTCTCTGTAACCGATAAATTCTAAAACAGAAATCGATTATTATAGCGGGTTGCGCTCCGTCGAAGGGCGCAACCCGTTTCATGTCAATCATTTACACGCTGGCCATCATTGCTGAAAACATGCACGTTTCCAGAGGAAGCGCCAACTCTGACAGTCTCATCAATGTTATGTGCCGACCGTCCGGCAACGCGGAAGATAAGCGGCTTGCCATCTGACAACGCAGCGTGGATGTAGCTTTCTGCACCGACGAGTTCGACAGCTTCAATACGAATGGTTGCATTAAATCCGTCAGCGTCCGGCTCGCCATCTTCCAGAATACGGATATCCTCTGGGCGAACACCGATGGTGAAACTCCCGTCAGGTTTTTGTACCGCGCTGCCTGTCGCCCAACCGGTGCTTTCTGTGCTTTGCAGCAGGTTCATTGATGGGGAACCGATAAATGTCGCGACGAAGGTGGAGGCAGGTTTTTCGTAAAGCTCGATCGGCGTGCCAACCTGTTCGATATGGCCGGCATTCAGCACGACAAGACGATCAGCCATGGTCATGGCCTCCATCTGGTCGTGTGTCACGTAAACGCTGGTGGTGCCAAGCGAGCGCTGTAGGCGCTTGATCTCGACACGCATCTGCACGCGCAGTTTTGCGTCCAGATTGGACAACGGTTCATCAAAGAGGAAAGCTGCCGGTTCGCGCACAATGGCACGCCCCATGGCGACACGCTGGCGTTGACCACCAGAAAGCTGACGGGGCTTGCGCTCAAGGAACGGCTCGATTTCAAGCGCCTTCGCAGCCTTGGCGATGCGGCGCTCGATCTCGTCCTTTGGTGTTTTGCGGTTCTTCAGGCCATAGGCGAGGTTCTCGCGCACCGACATATGCGGATAGAGCGCATAGTTCTGAAACACCATGGCTATATCGCGCTCTGCGGGTTCCACTTCGTTGACCACGCGATCGCCAATGGAGATTGTGCCGGATGTAATACCTTCAAGACCCGCTATCATGCGCAGGAGAGTGGATTTACCGCAGCCTGAAGGGCCTACCAGCACCACAAATTCACCGTCGTGAATCTCCAGCGATACGCCTTTGATGACTTCAACATTGCCGCCATAGCTCTTGCGGACGTTATCAAGAACGATTTTGCTCATTACTTTTCCGTTTCAACGAGACCTTTAACGAACCAGCGCTGCATCAACACCACAACGAGGATCGGCGGGATGATGGCCAGAATGGCTGTTACCATGACGTAATTCCACGGCGTGGACGCGTCAGCCCAATCGACCATGCGGCGCAGGCCGATGATGATCGTGTTCATCTTGGCATCATTGGTAACCAGCAGTGGCCAGAGATACTGGGTCCATCCGTAAATGAAGAGAATGACGAAAAGCGCTGCAATATTCGTCTTCGAAAGGGGGGAGCAGGATATCCCGCATGAAACGGAATGGCCCGGCATTGTCGATACGCGCTGCTTCAACCAATTCCCCGGAATGGTGAGGAAGAACTGACGGAAGAGGAATGTCGCTGTCGCGGATGCCATCAATGGCAGCGTAAGCCCGGCATAGGTATCGATCATGCCGAGATCCACGATCACTTTGTAGGTTGGCAGGATACGAACCTCCACAGGCAGCATCAACGTTATGAAGATCATCCAGAAGAAGAACATGCGCATTGGAAAGCGGAAAACACAATCGCGAAAGCCGACATGAACGAAATGATGATCTTGCCGACGGCGATTGCCATTGCGACCACGAACGAGTTCCAGAGAAGTCGTTCAAGACTTACACCAACAACACGCTCCACACCGCCAAAGATGGCTTCGCCGTAGTTTTCGACGAAATGGTCGCCGGGCAACAGCGAGATTGGCGGGCGAATGATCTGCGTTGACGTCATCGTTGAAGCGACGAAGGTGTAGTAGATCGGAAAGGCAACAATAATGATGCCAAGGATCAGGATCAGATGGCCGATCAGGCTGGAGATTGGGCGTTTTTCTATCATTGTCGCCTCACTCACGAATAATGCACGCGCTTCTCAACGAAGCGGAACTGGAATGCGGTCAAGGCAATTACGATTGCCATCAAAATAACAGACTGTGCCGAGGAAGAGCCCAGATTCAGATTGACGAAGCCATCGTTGTAAACTTTGTAGACTAGCGTTTCGGTGGCTTTGGCAGGGCCGCCGCCGGTCACGGCATGGATGATGCCGAACGTGTCAAAGAAGGCGTAAACCGTATTCACGACCAGCAAGAAGAAGGAGGTCGGTGCAAGAAGTGGAAATACGATAGACCAGAATCGCCGCGCTCCGCGTGCGCCATCGATGGCTGCTGCTTCGATCAACGATTTAGGAATTGCTTGTAAGCCTGCGACAAAGAACAGGAAATTATAGGAAATCTGCTTCCGTGCCGCGGCAACGACGACGAGGCCCATAGCCTGATTGCCGTCAAGCAGCGGATCCCATGCAATGCCATTACGGCGCAGAATATACGCAAAAGTACCCATCGCTGGGTTGAACATGAAGAGCCACAACATGCCGGCTACAGCAGGAGCTACGGCATAGGGCCAGATCAGGAGCGTACGATAAAATGTCTTGCCACGGATGACGCGATCTGCCGCCGTTGCAAGCAACAACGCTGCGCCCATGGCAAGCAGCGCGGTCAGAACGTTAAAGACAATCGTTACTCTGAATGAATGTAGATAGTTCGGGTCGGCCAGAACGGTTGTGAAGTTCGCAAGGCCTACAAAAGCAGACTTCAGCCCGAATGCGTCTTCACGCATGAAAGACTGATAAATTGCCTGACTGGCTGGCCAGAAGAAAAACACCACAGTCAGAACGATCTGCGGGGCCAGCAGGAAGTAGGGCAAGATTTTATTTGGAAAGGTAACTTTCTGCACGGGGAGCTTCCTCGTGGGTGACAAGGCCGCCCACCACAAGGGCAGGCGGCGTTGTGTTTATGTGATCAATTATTGAGCTGCGGCAATCGCGTCGTTGGCGCGCTTGACAGCGTTTTCGCGCAGTTTTCGCATCCTGCTTGCCGCCGAGCATTGCTTCGAACTCTTCGTTCAGAATATCGCGCACCTGCGGCAAGTTGACGAGACGCACGCCCTTCGAATTTTCGGTCGGTGCCTTGCCCATCATCTGCAGGATAGGTGTTTCGCGGCCCGGATTCTTTTCATAGAAATCCGACTTCTTGGTTTCCTCGTATGCCGCCAGTGTTACAGGCAGATAGCCGGATTTTTCGTGCAGCTTGACCTGAATTTTGGTTTGCGAGAGGAAGTTGAAGAATTCTGCGACGCCCTTGTATTGTTCGTCGCTAAGGCCTGCGAAGACCCACAGAGATGCACCGCCGGGATCGTATTCTGCGGGCCGTGACCTTCGTAGTAAGGCAGCTGGCCGATGCCGTAATTGATACCCGACTTAACAACATCGCCGAGACCGCCGGAGGATTCGGTCAGCATTGCGCATTCACCAGAGGTGAAAAGCTGCTTGGCTTCCGATGTGCGGCCGCCGTAGCGGAACGTACCGTCTTTCGCGAGATCGGCAATCGACTGGAAGTGCTGAATGTAAAGCGGCGAGTTGATTTCGAGCTTCACATCGGTGCCGCCGAGACCGTTTTCATTCGTGCCATAAGGAACGTTGTTCCAAGCCGCGAAGTTTTCGGTCTGAATCCGGTCAGCCATGTGGAAGTGAAACCGCACGGTGCCGCACCGCTGGATTTGATCTTCTTGGCAGCTTCGAAAACTTCAGGCGGGTTTTTCGGCGGATTGTTTTCGTCGAGACCAGCCTTCTTGAAGACATCCTTATTGTAATAGAGGATTGGTGACGAGGAGTTGTACGGAAAGGACAACATGGTGCCGTCTGGCTTCGAATAGTAAGCGACGATGCCGGGCAGATACTGCGACTTGTCGAATTTGAAGCCACCCTTTTCCAGAACTTCTGCAGCTGGAACCATTGCACCTTCGGCAGCCATCATAACACCGCTACCGGCGTCGAAGACCTGAAGGATTGCGGGGGCTGCTTAGAGCGGAACGCAGCGATGCCGGCATTCAGCGTTTCGGGATAAGTTCCCTTGTAGACAGGAACAATCTTATATTCGCTCTGGCTTTCGTTGAACTCCTTCGAGAGTTCATTGACCATTTCGTTGTTGGCACCGGTCATGCCGTGCCACCATGCCAGCTCCGTCTGGGCAAATGCCTGAGAACTGATGGTGAGGGGGCGAGGGCGCTTGTCAGCGCCGAAGTCGTGATCAGACGGATAAGCATGTTTCCTCCTCGAGTGTGAGATTGCGTGAACATTTGAGTTCCTTGGTGATGGTCTCAAAGCCCCGACATCTGCGATATTTTCATTGCACCTATATGAATGCAATTTTTGCCAAAGGATCAACCTTCGATTCTTCCAATGGCAGAATAAATCCGAAAACGATAGCGTTCGAAACGAAAAAACCGAAAGGAAAGTGATATTCGTGGGGAGAACATGCGTATAATTAATGGGTTGGGAACGCCACGTAATGCCATTTCCGCATGATGACTGCTGGTTCGCCGTTCAACGGATTGACCAATGTGCAAGACTGAACTGATATATGCCTTTCGAATCTGACCGGCGGTTTTACTGAGTTTTGTCTTCAACCGGATCGGACATTGCCCAACTTGCTGACAGGTGAAGTTATGCCGAGTGACGATCGCAGGAAAAGTCGCGTTACGCTGCTGGATGTGGCACGCCATGCCAACGTATCGCGCGCGACGGCTTCCCTTGTCATCCGCAAAAGCCCGTTGGTGGGAACAGTAACGCGCGAAAAGTAGAAAAAGCCCTTCAGGAGTTGGGCTATGTCTACAATATGGGGGCTGCTAGCCTCCGGGTAGAGAGGTCTAATACGGTTGGCGTCATCGTGCCCACCCTTGGCAACCCGTTTTACGGCGAATTGCTTTCAGGAATAGACAGTGTTGTGGGTGAAGCAGGGCTGGTCGTTCTTCTCGCCAATAGTCACGAGAACTTCACCAATCAGAGTACCCTTATGCAGCGTATGCGTGAGCATGGTGTTGATGGCGTGATCGTTTCGCCAACAGCGGAAACAGCACCGGAGTTCGTCGAGCAGCTTGCTGACTGGGGCTTGCCTATTGTGCAGGTGTTGCGTCATGTGACCGATCGTGTCGATTATGCAGGCGTTGATTACGCGGGTGGTATGCGGCAGGCGGTCAATCATCTGGCCACACTTGGGCACAGGACAATCGCATTCGCTGTGCACGGGCCGATTCATTCCGCTTACCGCGAACGTGTCGAAGGTTTTCGCGAGGCAATGCAACAACAAGGGCTCGATCCTGAGATGATTGTCCGCTTTCCGCAGACGATGCCGGACATCGCCAAAGCGGCTCCGCTTCTCTTTCAGGACGGCCGGAAGCCGACAGCTGCCGTCTGCTTCAATGACGTGATTGCGCTAGGCCTTTCGGCAGGGCTTTATGATTGCGGGAGAATGGTTGGTGAGGATGTTTCGTTGATCGGCTTCGACGATGTAAGCGATGCTGAAGCAACCCGCCCCCGGTTGAGTTCCGTGTCAACCCGACCTGTTACGGTTGGTGAGAATGCCGCTGGATTGCTTCTTTCCCGTTTGGCAAACCCGGAAAAACAGGCGCAGCGGATCATCAGCGAAACATATTTGCGAGTTCGACAGTCCTGTGGACCGGTAAGAGCCTCTGTTATCTAATCCCAATTAATGATTGACGTATGAGGCTAAACGCATTTAGATCGATCTAAATTATTGCTGCCGGGAGGAAAAAATCGGCACAGTTGCGTACCGGGAGGTTCAGCATTGTATAATTTCAACTTCGCGCCTGTTTTCGCGTCGCTGGATAAGTTGCTTGTCGGCGCATGGCAGACAATTGAATTGTCTTGCGCGGCGATGGTGCTCGGCCTGATTGTTTCGATAGTCTGCGCGCTTGGGAAGACGTCTGGACCAAAGCCAGTACGCTTAATCATTGATGCCTATATCGAAATTATCCGCAACACGCCATTCCCGGTGCAGATCTTCTTCATCTTCTTTGGATTGCCTTCTGCTGGTTTGCGATTGTCGCCCAACAGTGCAGCGCTTCTGGCGCTGGTGGTGAACTTCGGTGCTTACGGTACCGAGATTATTCGTGCTGGCATTGAATCCATTCACAAAGGTCAGGTGGAAGCAGGAACCGCACTCGGTCTCTCAAAGCTGCAAGTGTTCCGCTATGTGATCATGAAACCAGCTTTGCGGACGGTTTATCCGTCACTCACCAGCCAGTTTATCTATCTGATGCTGACTTCGAGTGTGGTTTCCGTAATTTCCGCAAACGAACTTGCAGCGGCGGGTAACGATCTACAGTCGGCGACCTTCGCGAGTTTTGAGGTCTATATTGTTATCACGCTCATGTATCTCGTCATGTCCATCGGTTTCTCGGCCATTTTCTCAGTGATCGAGAAGGTGGCTTTTAAATACCCGTTGAGCTGATAGGAGCGGGCCATGATCAGACCTTTCGGCTGGAACGAATTTCTCATTATCGTCTATGCAGCGCAGTGGACCATTGCTCTTTCGGCTATTGCCTTTGTCGGCGGTGGCATCGGAGGGCTGCTTGTCGCGCTGATGCGTGTTTCGGACGCTCGCACCCCACGTTACATCGCACTCGGCTTTATCAGGCTGTTTCAGGGTACACCGCTTCTGATGCAGCTCTTCCCGGTGTTCTTCGGCCTTAATATTTTCGGTCTGGGTATCAACCCCCGGATTGCTGCGACGATTGCGCTGACATTGCATGCAAGCGCTTTTCTCGGGGAGATTTGGCGCGGCTGCATTGATGCAGTGCCGCCCGGCCAACGTGAAGCGGCGACGGCATTAGGGCTGCGCTACTACAATCGTATGCGCTATGTGGTCCTGCCACAAGCCGCACGCATTTCCGTTGCGCCGACAGTGGGCTTTCTCGTGCAGCTCATCAAAGGCACTTCGCTTGCCGCGATCATCGGATTTACAGAACTGACGCGACAGGGACAGATCATCAACAACGCGACGTTCAGCCCGTTCATGGTGTTTGGCACGGTAGCGGCTGTCTATTTTGTCCTATGCTGGCCGTTATCGATTTTGGCACGCCGAATGGAAACGAGGTTTTCTCGCGCTACAGCTCGGTAATTGGGGACTTTGGTAAGACGATCAGTATTTCCGACCGAATGTAAACCAACACGGCGTCAGGAAATGCGTTGAAAATAACGAAACGGTGCCGGTGAGGAGACTGGTACTTAATGGGAAGGGATAAACATGACTATTACCAGACGTTTGGCAATGGCCCTGATTGGTGCGGGTGCCCTTGCAACGGCGTTGGCACCGGCTGCATTCGCTCAGACCGTTGACGACATCAAGTCCGCTGGAAAAATCAAGATCGGTATGCTGGTCGACTTTCCGCCATTTGGCATCATGAACACCAGCAATGAACCGGATGGGTATGACGCCGATGTCGCGAAGTTGCTGGCGAAGGAGCTGGGCGTCGACGCACAGATCGTGCCGGTCACCGGTCCAAACCGTATTCCTTATCTGCAGAGCGGACAGGTGGACGTTCTGGTTGCCTCGCTGGGCATCACCGAGGAACGGGCAAAGAGCGTTGATTTCTCGCAGCCTTATGCCGGTATTTCGATTGGCGTATTCGGACCGAAGGACACCGTTGTTACAAAGCCGGAGGATCTTTCTGGCAAATCGATCGGTGTCGCTCGTGCTTCGACACAGGACACGGCAGTAACCAAGGTAGCGCCGCAGGATGCCAACATTCGTCGTTTCGATGATGATGCGAGCGCAGTGCAAGCCCTGCTTTCGGGACAGGTTGAGTTGATCGGGCTCTCCAATGTAGTGGCTGCCGAAATCGAAAAAAGCTGCTCCGGGCCGCTACGATCAGAAAATCCAGCTCAGCCAGCAAGTACAGGGTATCGCTGTTCGCAAGGGGCGACGGAAATGCTCGAATTCGTCAACAAGTTCATCGAAAAGGCGAAGAGCGACGGCGAACTGAACAAGATTCATGAAAAGTGGCTCGGTGCGCCACTGCCGGATTTTGTCTCTCAGGCAAAGTAAGCTCTCGAATTCCGTCTTGCCCGTCCATCCGACGGGCATGACGATCCAGTCCACGAAAGTGAGTTTCTCGACATGAACCAGATGGCTCAGGGAAAAGCGAACCGGTTGCCGCAGGATGCTTCAGATCCTGCAGTGCTCATGCAGGGAGTAAACAAGTGGTACGGCACTTATCATGCTCTCAGAGATATTGATCTGAATGTCGCTCGCGGTGAACGCATTGTTATTTGCGGCCCGTCTGGCTCGGGGAAGTCGACCCTCATCCGTTGTATCAATCAGCTGGAGACCATTCAGAAAGGCCGCATCATTGTAGACGGCCACGATCTGACGGCAGGTGGAAAGAATGTAGATATCGTGCGGCAGGAAACCGGCATGGTTTTTCAGCAGTTCAACCTCTTTCCGCACATGACGGTTCTTGAGAATTGTACTCTGGCTCCAATGAAAGTGCGCGGTGTTTCGAAAACTGAAGCTGAGAAGACAGCGCGCAAATATCTCGAGCGTGTCCGCATTCCTGAACAGGCGGATAAGTATCCGGCCCAGCTATCGGGTGGCCAGCAACAGCGTGTGGCGATTGCCCGTGCCCTCTGCATGAATCCCAAGATCATGCTTTTGATGAACCGACTTCCGCACTCGATCCAGAAATGGTCAAGGAAGTTCTGGACACCATGATCGATCTCGCCAAGGAAGGCATGACCATGCTCTGCGTTACCCATGAAATGGGTTTCGCGCGGCAGGTGGCAGATCGTGTCATCTTCATGGATCAAGGACAAATTCTTGAAATGGCGGAGCCGGAGGAATTTTTCGGCAATCCGAAGCATGAGCGCACGAAAGCATTTATCGGTCAGATTTCCTGAGCGTCTCTAGTAGTTTAGTAATGGAGTTGAAGTGACGAACGAAGTTCTGCTTATCGAGCCGATGATGCCGTTGATCGAAGAGCGATTGGACGCAGCTTACAAGGTTCTTCGCCTATACAAGCCGGAAGACACGACGTCGATTGACGCGGCACTTGGCACCATTCGTGCTGTTGTTACTGGTGGCGGAACGGGGCTTTCCAATGGTTGGATGGAGCGTATGCCATCGCTCGGCCTCATTGCCATCAACGGCGTTGGGACGGACAAGGTCGATCTTGCTTTTGCGCGGGATCGCAATGTGCATGTCAGCACCACACCGGCGTTTTGACCGATGATGTTGCCGACACAGGCATTGCTCTCATGCTGGCGGTTATGCGCCATGTTGTTCAGGGCGATCAATTCGTGCGGGAAGGCAAATGGGAGCGTCGTGAAGCATTTCCTCTTGGCGTTAGTCCCAAGGGGAAGCGGGTTGGCGTCCCGGGCCTTGGCCAGATCGGAAAGTCGTTTGCACGACGTGCAGAAGCATTCGGCATGGAAGTACACTATTGGAACCGCTCTCCTGTCGCGGGCACAAACTGGATTGCACATGCGACGCCCGTGGAACTAGCGCAGCAGAGCGACGTACTCGCAGTGTGCGTCGCGGCTAATCCGTCGACGGCGAATATTGTGAACGCGGATGTGCTAGCAGCGCTTGGAAGCAAGGGTTATCTAATCAATGTGGCCCGGGGCAGTGTGGTTGACGAAGATGCGCTCCCGCCGCTTTGAATAACGGAACTATCGCCGGTGCTGGCCTTGATGTTTTCGTTAATGAACCCACGATCAGGGAGGATTTTCTGACAGCGTCAAATACCGTGCTGATGCCGCATCAAGGCAGCGCAACGGTTGAAACACGTGTCGGAATGGGTGAGCTCGTACTCGCCAATCTTGCCGCATATTTTTCCGGCGATGTCCCGCCCACCAAAGTAAACTGAGTTATTCCCATGATTGTTAGACAGGCCTTCTTTGAAGGCGCTATTCATGTTGGGCGCGAGGATGCGTTCAAGGCTTATGTAGCCGATACCCTTATGCCGATGTGGCTTGAATTTCCGGGTATCAGGGAAGTCCGCGTTCTTTATGCTGTCGAACGCGATGGAGGTGCACCAGCCTACCCGATGGTGCTTTGGACCATGTATGACAGTGAGGAGGCGTTGACGGAAGCGCTCGCGTCACCTGTGCGATATGAAAGCCGGGAGGCAACGAAAGTGCTTCTGGAAATGTTCGACGGTCATATCCACCATCATGTTTTCGATCTCACCCTACGAGGGTGAGATCGTTTCTATTTGTCCCTCAAGCACCCCATGTCCGCTCAAGCACATTGATCCAGTTTCCGTGAGCCAGTTTGACGATGGAAGCATCGTCATATCCGTGTTTACGGAAGGCGTCTATGACGAGCTGGAGATCACCGACATCGCGAAGCGTGGAAGAAATCGTGGTGCCGTCAAAATCGGAACCCAGCGCCAGATGGTCGATCCCGATGCGGTTGACAATGTGTAATCAGCATGGCGAACGAGTTCGCTCAGATCCGTATTCGGATCGCGTTTTCCATCTTCGCGTAGGAATGAAACGCCAAAGTTAAGCCCGACGAGACCGCTAGTATCGCGGATGGCATCCAGCTGCTTGTCGGTCAGGTTGCGGCTTTGCTGGCAAAGCGCGTGCGCATTTGAATGCGAAGCCACGAGCGGCGCATCGGAAATTGCCGCTATGTCCCAGAAGCCTTTCTCGTTCATGTGTGAAAGGTCGACCATGACTCTGAGTTCATTGCAGGCGCGAATGAGCGCTTTGCCATGATCGGTGAGGCCCGGGCCGATGTCAGGCGACGCCGGAAACCGGAACGGGATGCCATGGGCAAAAATATTCGGACGGCTCCAGACAGGCCCAAGCGTTCTGAGGCCTGCCTCATGCAATACATAAAGGGCATCAAGGTCTTCGCTGAAAGCTTCCACACCTTCGATATGATAGACAGAAGCAAAAATGCCGTTGGCAAAGGCATCACGAATATCGGCTGCAGTTTTGCAAATACGAACTTTGCCTTCTGACGCCCGTTCGATTTTCAGAAGGATTGCCGACATGGCGAGGGTTGCCTTCATCGCATCTGTCTGGCTCGGCGTCGCCAGATTGCCATTAGTGTCGAGCTCTCGTGAAGGCGAGGGCACATATACTGCGCACAAGCCGCCGCCGAGCCCACCCTTCTGCGCGCGTGGAAGGTCGATATGGCCGACATTTTCTCCTTCAAGAAAACGCTTTTCAGGCGAGGAAGCATGCGATGACCACAGGCGCAACAACACGTCGTTGTGACCATCGAAAACGGGTATCTTCTGTTCTGTCGCCATGGGGAAGCCTTTTCAAAATCAAGTCTGGTATTTGAGAGGGGTGATGGACCCAAGCGAGAAGAATTGCAAATGCGATTTCGGTCACTTGATATGACGGCCCTGCATGAAGGGCGATTCTTTCTTGCAGAAGCTCCCTTTAATTTGCCCTCATGCAAACTCTGCATAGGGAATGCAAAATTCTGCATTGGCCCCTGCCTCCGCTGACGTGATAGCGGGAAGCTGGAAAAATATATCCAGAGATAGAACGCTGTCGATAAGCGCCCGATGTCAGGGAGCCATTCAGAAAGCGTTGCAAGAGGAGCTCTCAATGATTTCAAGACGCGGTTTTCTGGCAGGTGCGGCTGCCGTTCCTTTCCTGTCCTATGCGAGCATTTTGCCTGCCATTGGAGCCGGGCGTCAGGATATTCTGGTTGTGGCCCAGCAGCTCGACAATATGACCAGTCTTGATCCGCATGAGAGCTTCGAAGCTGTCGGCAGCGAAGTCTGCAACAACATGTACCAGCGTCTGGTACATCCAAGCCTTCCAATCCGGATCAGGTGGAAGGCGGCGTTGCTGTTTCCTCGAAGCCGACGCTGATGGGAAGGTCTTCATCTTCAAGATCGATCCGAATGCAAAATTTGCAAGCGGCGCGCAGATCACGGCTGAAGATGCTGCTTTCTCGCTACAGCGTGCGATCAAGATGAACAAGGGCCCGGCTTTTATCATTGGCCAGTTCGGTTTCACGCCAGAGAATGCAGAAAAGAACATCGTAGCGACCGATCCGTCGACATTGTCTCTGACGGTCGAGCAGTCGACATCGCTGCCGTTCCTGCTGTATTGCCTGTCGGCAAGCGTTGCCAGCATTGTGGAAAAGAAGACCGTTCTGGAAAATGCCTCTGGCGACGATCTCGGCAATGGCTGGCTTCAGAAGAATAGTGCTGGTTCGGGTGAATGGGTTCTCGTGTCTTGGAAGCCGAGCGAAAACATCATCCTGAACGTTAATCCACATGGGGCCTATAAGGGTAATGTGAAGCGCATCCTGCTACGTCACGTTGCGGACCCGTCCTCGCAGCTTCTCATGCTCCAGAAGGGGACGTCGATATTGCTCGCAATTTGACGTCCGAGCAGTTGCGTGTTCTCCACGGCAACGGTGATTTCGAGCTCGTCACCAAGGCAATCGCGGGCATTGGCCTGATGTCTCTCAATCAGAAGATTGAAAAGCTCACTAATCCGAAGCTCTGGCAAGCGATCAAGTGGGCCGTCGACTATCAGGGCATCCAGAAGAACATCGTTCCGTTGACGCACAAGGTGCACCAGACCATCATCCCGGAAGGTTTCCCCGGTGCAGTTAACGAAACACCTTTCCAGAAGGATTTGGAAAAGGCGAAGGGCCTGATGCAGGAAGCTGGTCTTGCCGATGGTTTTACCATCAAAATGGATCATTATTCTGCTCAGCCTTGGCCGGATATCGCGCAGGCCATTCAGGCGAACCTTGCCGAAATTGGCATCAAGGTAGAACTTCTGGCCGCCGAGAACCGTCAGGTTCTCACCAAAATGCGTGCTCGCGAGCACGAAATTGCGCTGACCGCTTGGGGCTCAGACTACTTCGATCCGAACACCAATGCCGACGTCTTCTGTAATAATCCGGATAATTCGGATAATGCGGCTACCAAGCCTTTCGCCCGGCGTTCGTCCTATCAGAACGAGGAGTTCGCGAAGAAGTCGATTGCAGCCCGCGATGAACGCGATTCAGCAAAGCGCATCGAACTCTATGAGAATCTGCAGCGCGAATTCATGAACGATAGTCCGTTTATCGTGATGCTTCAGACTGTTACCACAGCCGCCTGCCGCAAGGATATTACCGGAATGCGTCTCGGCGTCTTGTCCGATTCTCATTCCTATGCAGGGGATCGCCAAGGCGTGAAGAAAAGCCTCAAGAACCTGACCGGTATCCTGAGCAGCGTGTTAATCACGCTGTTCGGGCTTATGGTCATTACCTTCATGATCGGCCGCGTCATGCCGGTCGATCCTGTTATTGCTGCGGTGGGCGACAATGCGCCAGAGGCTGTTATCCAGCGTGTCCGCGCGGAGATGGGCCTCGATCAGCCGCTTGTAATCCAGTTCGTGCATTATGTCGGGCAGGTCCTGCACGGCGATTTCGGCACCTCTATTCTGACCCGTAATCCGGTGACACAGGATATCGCCCGTTATTTTCCAGCGACATTGAATTGGCAACGGCTGCGCTTCTTGTTGCTGCTCTTATCGGTATTCCGCTGGGGGTGTGGGCTGCTGTCCGGCAGGGTTCCATCGTCGACCAGACGATCCGCGTGATCTGTCTTGCAGGGCACTCTGTTCCCGTTTTCATGCTGGCCCTGATATCGCTTCTCGTCTTCTATGCGACGCTCGATATAGCGCCCGGTCCGGGACGACAGGACATCATTTATGAGGGCATGATCCCGCACGTTACCGGCCTGCTCACGATCGATACTCTTATTGAGGGCGACTGGGACGCGTTCCGGGATGCCGTCTATCACATGATTCAGCCGGTTCTGATCCTCGCCTACTTCAGCATGGCGTATATCACGCGTATGACCCGCGCTTTCATGCTTGACGCGCTCAAGGGTGAGTTCGTGATTACGGCACGTGCGAAAGGCTTGTCGCTGACCTCGGTCATCTGGAAACATGCTTTCCCGACTGTTGCCGTGCAGCTCGTGACAGTTCTAGCGCTCACCTATGCAGGTCTGCTGGAAGGTGCTGTCGTGACCGAGACGGTCTTCAGCTGGCCGGGCTTGGGGCAGTATCTGACCGTGTCGCTGATGAATGCCGATATGAATCCGGTGGTGGGCGCTACGCTGCTCATCGGTATCATCTATGTCGGACTCAACCTGCTCGCCGATATTCTCTATAAAGTTCTGGATCCGCGTGTCCGATGATTTTTGCCAATTTTCATAACTGGGCGCTGGATGACTCGCCTGCTTCTCGTTCTCAGGCTAACTGGGGCAGGCGTTATCGCATTTGGGTGAACCTTCGGGCCAATCCGCTCGCGATGATTGGTCTCTTTATCATTGTCGCTTTCGTCGTTCTGTCGTTGGCCGCACCATTGCTGGCGCCCTATGATCCGAGTGTTCAACATCTAGGCAACCGTCTGTCTGCTCCCACTACCGCGCATTGGTTCGGGACTGATGAGCTAGGCCGCGATATCCTATCGCGCATTCTTTACGGTGGCCGCGTAACCCTTGGAATGGTTATCGCTGTTGTCGTTCTCGTTGCGCCGATCGGGCTCTTTATCGGTTGTATCGCCGGCTATTTCGGCGGGATTGTTGACACTGCGTTGATGCGCGTCACTGATGTCTTTCTTGCGTTTCCTCGGTTGATCCCCGGCGCTGGCCTTCGTGGCTGCGCTGAAGCCGTGTTTGAAAGTGCCGTGCTTGCAATCGCATTGACTGCGTGGCCACCCTATGCGCGCCCGCGCGCGCGGAAACTCATGACTTTGCGCAAGAGCGATTTCATTGCAGCCGCCAAGCTGACCGGTGCATCGCCATTCCGCATCATTTTGCGTCACATCATGCCGCTTTGTGTGCCGAGCGTCATTGTGCGCATTACGCTCGACATGAGCTCGATCATCATCACCGCAGCAAGCCTTGGCTTCCTCGGAATGGGTGCACAGCCGCCATCGCCCGAATGGGGTGCGATGATCGCCACTGCCAAGCGCTTCATTTTCGAACAATGGTGGGTTGCCACCATCCCCGGCATCGCGATCTTCCTTGTATCGCTCGCCTTCAATTTCCTTGGCGATGGTCTGCGTGACGTGCTCGATCCGAAGCAGAATTGAGAGAACAGATGCTGGTTGATATCAAAAATCTGCAGATCAGCTTTCAAACGCGTACCAGCCGTTTTGACGCTGTTCGCGGGATTTCGCTTCAGCTCGGTCGTGAAAAACTGGGTATTGTCGGCGAAAGCGGCTCGGGCAAGTCCTTGACCGCGCGGGCCCTCATGAAATTGCTGCCGCCAATCGCTGAAGTGAAGGCCGACAAGCTTTCATTCGATGGCATCGACATTCTGTCAGCCACCGAACGTGGCATGCGTCAGATACGTGGCAAGCGGGCGGGCTTTATTCTTCAGGACCCCAAATATTCGCTTAACCCGGTCAAGACAATTGGCGTGCAGGTAGCTGAAGCGTGGCGTACCCACAAAGGCGGTAGCAAACGTCAGGCAATGGATGCTGCGGTTGATCTTCTCGATCAGGTTATGATCCGCAATCCGCGTGACGTGGCAAAGCTCTACCCGCATGAAGTTTCGGGCGGTATGGGCCAGCGTGTCATGATCGCCATGATGCTGGCGCCCGATCCCGAACTGCTCATTGCTGACGAGCCGACATCCGCGCTCGACGCTACTGTTCAGGCGGAAATTCTTCGCCTGATCGACGATCTGGTTTCCAAGCGCGGAATGGGACTTCTCCTCATCAGCCACGATCTTCCACTCGTGTCGCATTTCTGCGACCGTGTCATGGTCATGTATATGGGCCGTGTCATGGAAGAATTGAAAGCTGCCGAACTTGTGCGTGCTGAGCATCCTTATACGAAAGGGCTTCTCAATTGCATTCCATCGCTCATGCATCCTCGTGATCGATTGCCGGTTCTTAATCGCGAAGAAAGCTGGCTGAACTCATGATAGTCATTGATCAACTTCGTATCAGCTTCAACGAGCGTGAAGTCGTCAAGGGTGTGTCCTTCAATGTCGAGAAGGGCGGGAGCTTTGGAATTGTTGGTGAAAGCGGCTCGGGTAAATCCACCATTCTACGCGCAATGGCGGGTCTCAACGAACAATGGAGTGGCCGCATCGCTTTCGACGGGAAGGACGTTGCCCCAAAGCGTGCACCCGCCTTCTTCCGTCAGGTGCAGATGGTGTTTCAGGATCCCTTTGGCTCACTGCATCCACGCCAGACCATCGACCGTATCCTGAGCGAGCTTCTGCTGGTTCATGGTATCGGCGATATCGACAAGCGTATTGAAAAGGTTCTTGACGAAGTCGCGTTGCCCAAAGCTGCGCGGTTCCGTTTTCCGCACCAGCTTTCGGGCGGACAGCGCCAGCGCGTGGCGATCGCGCGAGCCCTGATCGCCGAACCGGAAGTTCTGCTACTGGACGAACCGACATCGGCGCTTGATGTCTCGGTACAGGCTGAAATTCTCAATCTTCTCGCGGACTTGCGCGCTGAAAAGAATCTCACTTATGTGCTGGTGAGCCACAATCTCGCTGTGATCGCGCATCTCTGCCCGCAGGTGGGGGTGATGCAACACGGCGAGATGGTGGAACAGCTTAACGCCGATGATTTGCGCGCTGGGCGAACGACACATCCGCATACCACAGAATTGCGCGCGCTAAGCGTCAATCTGGAAGAACCTGCCTGACGGAGTTTTCATGTCAACGCATGCTGACTGGAATGCGGCTTCGCTTGCCGCGAAAGTCTTGTCGAGAACTCGGGCTAAGGATGAGCCGGGTGGCGTCATCATCGGTTTCGGCCCAGATGGAGTGAAGTTTGCCTATGCGAGCGGGCTTGAAAACCTGTCTACGGGGGTGCCGTTCACGGCGAATACAGTCGTTCGCTACGCATCAGTCACGAAACACGCGTTTTGTGCGATGGTTCTAAAGCACTGCGATATCATTGGCCTCGAGGATCGGCTCGGCGACCATCTGCCGGAACTGCAAAGTCCACTGGCCGATGTCACCGTGGGGCGTGCACTCGACATGACTGGTGGTCTGCCCGATACGCGGGAATGCCTCACACTTCTGGGGCTGTCTGTTTATACAGAAACGGAAGCGGGTCAGCTTCTGGACTACCTTGCTTCTCTCAATCGGCTCAATTTCGAAGCGGGTTCGGAAATTTCGTATTCCAACACCGGTTATCGTCTGGTGGAAGCTGCACTGGAGCGAAAAGGGTTTCGCTTCAATGATTTCGTTAGATCGGATATTGCGCAGCCTCTCGATATTTTCATGGAGGCGCCGGACGTCTGGAGTGATCCGGTCGCGGGTCTTGTTCCCGGTTACTGGAAGTCTGACGAAAATTGGCAGCTCAGCTCTGCTGGCCTGCACATTTCGGCTTCTGGTAGCCTGACTGGCAGTGGCATGGCGCTGACCAAATGGGCGCAGGCGCTCGTCAACGGCGATGGCGTGTTAAAGGCTTGCTTGATAAACTGTCGGCTGATCGTCGTCTCTCCGACGGGCGCGTAACCGGTTACGGCCTCGGATTGCGGTGGAACGAAGTGCATGGCAAGCGGTTCGTCGGACACGGTGGTTCGCATCCCGGCTACAAGAGCTATTTTCTGCTCGATCCAGCCGCGAAAACCGGCATGATTGTTGTTTCAAATCGTGAAGACGCCAACACCTATAAGATGGCGCGAGATTGTATGGCCGCTCTCAACGGATTGTCGTTGCCAGAGACCAATTGCACGATCCCCGACGGGCTTTATGTGACGGAGAGTGGACCGTTCTGGCTGGAAATGCGCAACGGTATAGCCAACTGGCTTGATTCCGAAGACACGCTTTACGATATCGGCGATGGCTGGTTCTCATCCCTGTCGCCGTCTTCGCCGGTTGAACTCCGCTGGACGGGTACGGAACTGGAAGGAGAGATTGGTTACGTATCTCGCCGGTTGAAGCCGGTGACACCGAAACCTGTGTGCCGGGAACTCGACGGCCACTGGCAGGCATCGCCCTATGGCGCCAGTTTCGATATCAAGGATGGTCACCTCATCATGGGTATAGGTCCGACCCGCCGAGCCATGCCGTTGGAAGACCTCGGTCAGGGGCGCGCGCTGTTTACGTTGCATGACGGCCCTTGGACCAAGCGCGTCTGTCTGCATAAGCTTGATGACAATCGGGTCGGGCTCGTTCTCAGCCGAGCCAGAATGATCGAATACATCCGGTAGTCTGGACATTCGTACGTTATGGACGCGGCGGAAGGGTGACCTTACCGCCGCGTCTTGCATTGTGGTAACTTTCGACAATTGATTCCGAATGTGAGGTGACGTGATGCTGGAACGGATGATCGATCAGGGCGCAGGTCGGGAACCTGCCGACATCGTGCTGAAGGGCGGCCGTTTCTTCGATCTCGTAACCGGTGAACTTGTTGAAAGTGACATCGCAATCTGCGGTGATCGGGTTGTTGGAACATTCGGCAACTATCAGGGCAAGCATGAAATCGACATTTCCGGACGGATCGTCGTGCCGGGATTTATCGATACGCATCTTCACATAGAATCCTCCCACGTAACGCCGCATGAGTTCGACCGGTGTGTATTGCCACAGGGCGTTACCACGGTCATTTGCGACCCGCACGAGATTGCGAATGTGCTGGGTGCTGAAGGCATAAAGTTTTTCCTCGATAGCGCGTTGGAAACCGTCATGGATATCCGCGTGCAGCTTTCGAGCTGTGTGCCCGCGACCCATATGGAAACGTCTGGCGCCGAGCTTCTGATCGATGATCTGTTGCCTTTTGCTAACCACCCCAAGGTGATTGGTCTTGCGGAGTTCATGAACTTTCCGTGTTTCTGGCGAAAGACCCCGAATGCATGGCGAAGCTTAAGGCGTTTCAGGGACGCCATATTGATGGTCATGCGCCGCTTCTGCGCGGGCTCGACCTGAACGGCTATATTTCCGCAGGTATTCGCACCGAACACGAGGCGACAAGTGCGGAAGAAGCGCTGGAAAAGATGCGTAAGGGCATGCATATATTGGTGCGCGAAGGGTCAGTTTCCAAGGATCTGAAAGCGCTTATGCCGATCATTACCGAGCGCCACGCGCAGTTTTTGGCACTGTGCACAGATGACCGGAATCCGCTCGATATTGCCGATCAGGGCCACCTCGATTATCTTATCCGCACGGCGATTGCAGGCGGCGTGGAGCCGATTGCCATCTACCGGGCCGCTAGCGTTTCTGCCGCCCGCGCTTTCGGTCTTTTTGATCGCGGTCTGGTTGCGCCGGGCCAGCGTGCCGACCTCGTTGTGGTGGATAGCCTCGAAGGCTGTCACGCTGAAATCGTGTTGTCTGCGGGCAGGGTGATTTCAGAGGATTTGTTTGCCGCTCGTAAGATCGTTGCTCCTGTTGGGCGCAATAGCGTCAAGGCATCGAAAGTCAGCGCTTCCAGTTTCCGTTCGCATTCCAACAGCGGCAAGACACGTGCAATCGGTATAATTCCGGGCAAGATCATAACGGAAAGCCTCGAATTCGATCTGAAGGTTGGCCCGAACGGCGTTGAGCCCGATTTCGAAAAAAGATGTAGTCAAGATCGCCGTTGTCGAACGTCACGGCAAAATGGAAATATTGCGACCGGCTTTGTGCACGGCTTCGGCTTGAAATCAGGTGCAATCGCGTCAACCGTCAGTCATGACAGCCATAATATCTGTGTGGTTGGAACGTCAGACGAAGATATTGCTGCAGCTGCCAACCGATTGGGCGAAATTGAAGGTGGTTTCGTTGTCGTGCGAGATGGCAAGGTGTTGGCTGAAATGCCTTTGCCCATTGCCGGATTGATGAGCACCGAACCATATGAAACTGTCCGTGACCAGCTTCGCGTGCTGCGTCATGCAGCGGAAGAACTGGGTTCCGTTCTGGAGGAGCCATTCTTGCAACTGGCCTTCATCGCCTTGCCTGTGATCCCGCATCTCAAGATCACTGACCGCGGCCTTGTGGATGTCGACAAGTTTGCATTTGTCGGGAACTGATCAATGTAAGCCGCCGACACCCAGCAGTTCTTCGACGGTCTGCTGGTTTTCGGTGAGTTCTGCTGAAGTGCCAGACCACGCGATGCGCCCACGTTCCAGTATGATGACGTGATCGGCGAAATCGAGTGCACTCTGGATGCGTTGTTCGACAAGCAGAATCGTCATGTCTCCCTTTTGCGCAAGTGTCGAGAAAGCAGCCATCAGTTCTTCGCAGATGACAGGAGCAAGCCCTTCCAGCGGTTCATCGAGCAGCAGCACTGTCGGTCGCCCGAGAATGCTGCGCGCGGTGGAAAGCATCTGTTGTTCTCCCCGGAAAGCTGCGACCCAAGATTGCTGCGTCGTTCCTTAAGACGCGGAAACATCGCATAGGCTTCTTCGAGCGCATTCTTTGGTCGGTTTTTGAGGCCAACGAAGAGATTTTCTTCGACGGTGAGGGTCGGAAAAACATCACGAGTTTGCGGCACATAACCGAGACCGGCAATTGCGCGCGCGGCTGATGGAAGCGTGGCGATATTCTTCCCATTCAGCAGAATTTCACCGCCATAACGGCGCGTTTGCCCTGCGATAGTGGCAAAGAGGCTGGTCTTGCCGACACCATTGCGGCCCAGAATGGCAAGTCGCGATCCCGGTTCTGCTTTGAACGATACATTCTCGATGACGCGCGTGGGGCCGTAACCGGAGGAGAGATTGCGAATTTCAAGCGAGGCGGCACTCATTGCGCATAGCTCCCGAGATAGGCTTCGCGGACGCGGGCATCCTGCACGACGTCTTCCGGCAATCCGTCAAAGATCACAGTTCCGGCAGCTAGAACGACCACACGCTTTGCGAAGCGAAAACGAGGTCCATATCGTGCTCGATCATGAGTACGGCCAGATCGGCCGGTAGTCGGTCGAGCGCTTCCTCAATGCGGCCCGTGTCGCTCTGTGGAACACCCGCAGCTGGTTCATCAAGCAGCAGAACTTTGGGTCGAAGCGCCAATGCAAGTGCAATCTCCAGAAGCCGCTGTTGGCCATATGCGATCTCACTCACCCGCAACTGTCCGAGGTGCAGAAGCCCGAGCGCATCGAGAATATCGCGCACTTCATCCATGACTTCAGGCATTTTGCGATAGTTTCCGAGAATACGTCCTGTCTTGCCTTCGCGTTGCAAAACAGCAAGAGCCACGTGTTCTTCAGGCGTCATGTCGAAGAAGAGACGGGTAACCTGAAATGAGCGCACCAGTCCGCGCCTGACACGTTGCATTGCGTTGAGCAGGGAGATGTTCTCGCCACCCAATGTCACAGTACCAGAAGTCGCCGTGAGGTTGCCTGTAACCAGATTGACGAAAGTGGTCTTGCCCGCTCCATTGGGACCAATGAGGGCGACGCGGTCGCCTTTCGCCATACTGAGCGAAACATCGTTTGTAACCGCCAGACCGCCGAAACTCTTGTGCAGTTTCGTTACTTCAAACACGGTGCTCATTTGCGGCGCGCCTTCTTTTCAAAGTAATAGACGACGGTTCCATAGAGGCCACGCGGCGCGAATAGCACGACGGCGATCAGCAGAGCCCCAACCATTGTAAGCCAGTGGAAGGGGCTCGCAGCAGAGACGAGGTCTTCGAACCACATGAAGACAACTGTGCCGATCAGTCCTCCGAACAGCGATCCTGTGCCACCGAGAACCAGCATTACCAAAGCTTCCGCCGACATGGTGAAGCTAAGACTGTCTAGTCCGACAACCTGCGTTGAAATGGCGTTCAGCGCGCCACCGATGCCAGCAACAGCACCCGAAACGACATACATACGAAGCTGTGCTGACTGGACCGAAGCACCCATGGCATGAATGCGGATCGGGTCTTCTTTCACACCTCGGCAAAGCATACCGAAGGGTGAACGAACAACATAACGTAGGAAGATGAACGAAACGAGCAGCAGGATTACGGCGTAGATATAGACTGTGTGTCCGTAGAGATCGAACTCGAATATGCCGAAGATCGGATCGGGCGAAATGCCGCTTAGCCCATCACTGCCGCCGGTCCAGCTTGATGCTTTGTTTGCAGCTTCGTGGAACAGATGGACAACGGCAATCGACAGAACGAGCTGTGCGAGGCCGTGCGCGCGCAGAATAACGGCGCCAGAAACAAGTCCGGTGATAGCTCCTGCAACGAGACCGATAAGTGTCATCAGGATCGGGTCGGTAAGACCGAAATGGGCGGCGGCGATGCCGGCACCATAGGCACCAGCGCCAAACAAAGCAGCATGGCCGAGCGTTGCTATACCGCAATAGCCCGTCACCAGATCGAGTGACAATACGAGCAAGGCAATGGCAATGATGCGTGTCAGCAGCGCCAGATTATCGGGGAACAAAACCAGCCGCAAATACTGGCAGCGATAATTGCTGCTACGCCAACAAGACCCGCATAGGAGTGACAGTGTTGGGAGAGAGCTTGTGTCATGTCGGTCATTTTTGGCCAGCCTTCCTGCAAGACCGCGCGGGAACAGCGTCACAATGACGATCACTGCCAGATAGAAGAAGAACTCGCCATATTCCGGTGCGGGTAACGACCGGTTGTATCGATTGCTCCGAGCAGGAGGCAAGCAATCAGCGCTCGGTATGGAGCCTGCGCCGCCGACAGAGACAACAACCAGAAATGTCACCATGTAGCGGAGTGCATAGTAGGGTTCGACAGGTAGAAGTTCGGCGCCGACAACACCGCCGAACGCTGCGAGCCCAATGGCAAGCGCAAAGCTGACGGCATAAACGATTTCCGTTCGTACACCCCCGGGCTGCCGCCATGTTGGCATTATCTACGGCAGCGCGCAGTTTCACGCCGAAGGCAGTACGTTCAATGATATACCAGAGGCCAAAAGCTACCGCGAAGCCGCACCCGATTGCAAAGATGCGATGCTTGGCAATTGCCCGAAAGCCGAGATCGACAGATCCACGCAACATTTCAGGCAAAGGAATAGTCTTCAGTGTTGGTCCGAATATATAGTTGGTGAGACCGATAATGCAGAAAGTGATGCCGATGGTCATCAGCACCTGTGTCAGTTCAGGCGCTCCATAAATGCGCCGATAGAGCAATCTCTCCACGGGAACGGCGATTAACATCGTGCCTACGACGGCGATGATGATCGCAAAGCCGTAATTGAGGCCAAGCTGCTGGACAGCATAGGATGCAAAATAGCCGCCAATCATTGCAAATGCGCCGTGAGCGAGATTGACGACGCGCATCAAGCCCATGGTGACCGAAAGGCCGATGGAAATGACGAAAAGCACCATGCCATAGGCGAGGGCATCAACGGCAATGCTGAGCACAGTCTGCATTGAGTGGTCCTGTTGAGCGCATCCCGAAAAGCACGAAAAAGTTTTCGGGTGCGCGTTAAAATAAGCAGTTATGAGCTATGAGCGCGCTTTACGCCCGGTCAGGCGTCAAGGCGTTAACTCTTGAATGCCGGAGTTACTGAGCTTTTAGGCCGGGGTCGCCCTGCTTCTCGAAGGTTTGAATTTCCTTGTTATAGTAAGTGCCGTCATCAGCCTTGGCTACTTCGCGCAGATAGATGTTCTGCGTCATATGGCGGCTTTCGGGATCGATGGATACAGGGCCGCGAGGGCTGATCCATTCCATGCCTTTCACGGCCTCTACCGCCTTTTCAGCATCTTTTTCACCGCCTGTCACTTCGATCATCTTGTAGATGACATGCATGCCATCATAAGCGCCGACCGAAGGGAAGGACAACTCCACAGGATTGCCGATAGCCTTTCGGGCTTCTTCGACAAACTTCTTGTTCTCTGGCGAGTCATGCGAGACTGCGTAGTGGAAAGTCGTCAGAACACCAAGAGCATTTTCTCCAAGCGCCGGAAGATCGGATTCCTGTGTCAGGTCACCGGAGCAAAAGCTGAATGCCCGAGCCTTTCAATCCGTTGTCGACATAGGATTTCATAAAGCCGAGCGTGGTTGGTCCAGACGGCAGAAAAGCAAACACTCCTTGCGCGCCAGAGTCTTTGATACGCTGCATGATAGGGCTGAAATCGTTCGTAGCGAGCGGCATCCGAATAGCTTCGACCACTTCGCCACCGGCTTCTGTGAACGCTGCCTTGAAAGCGTTTTCCGCATCCACTCCCGGCCCGTAATCGCTGACAACCGAGATGACTTTCTTCACGCCCTTGTCGAGTGCAACCTTAGCGATCGGGGTTGACGTTTGCCATGTGGTGAACGAGGTGCGCACCACATAAGGGCTCTTCGTTACAATGGAAGAGGTGGCGGCATTCATGACGACCATCGGCACATTGCCTTGTTTGAGAATGGGGGTAACTGCCATGGCGTCAGGGGTGAAATAGAAGCCAGCAAGATACTGCACGCCTTCCTTGACCACGAGTTCCTGTGCAAGCGCCTTCGATTGCGCTGGATCGGCCTGCGGCACATCACGATAAACGATCTCGACAGTGTCACCGCCGATCGTATTGCCGTGCTCTGTCATATAGGCGTCGATGCCGGCCTTGAAGTTCTTGCCCTGAAGAGCAAACGGGCCTGAAAATGGACCAATGACGCCGACTTTCACCACATCGGCATAAGCTGCTGATGTTGTGAGTGAAAAGACCGCGAGCGCGGTTAATGCGATTTTCTTCATGTTCTCCTCCCTATCGCCCACCATTCCCGCGCGTGACCGTCTCGTCGCAACAGGGAATGTCCTGATTTCAGCATGCCTATCTAATTGGTCATGTAAAATGAAAAATTCCTTATAAACGATACCCGGATGGTTATGTGTCCGAGAATTGTTCGTTTCCGATTCGAACCACCTTATCGATCAGGATTGATGCAATCTTGAGTGCACTGCCAGTCGACGCAACAATTTGCGGCAGGATCATCCATTCGATCATCCAAGCCGCGCCTGAGCGCTCCTGCTCGTGCACCATAGCCTGATGCAACCCACCCATTTGGGCCGCGTTGAAACGGGCAAGGCTGACCAGTATCTCTGCCGACACCGGATTTTGCTTGTGCGGCATGGCGGATGAACCGCCGCCGCCTGTCAAGGAGAGTTCGGTGCCCAGTTCAGCCATAAGCGCAATATCTTGCCCGAATTTTCCAAGAGTACCCGTGATGAGCGAAAGCAGATTGCCGAACTCGACAATGAAGGTCCGCTGGCTATGCCATTGCGGGCTATCGTGCAATCCGAGCCTATCAGCCAGCAAAGCACGCAGAACCGGTGCCTGATCACCGAATTTTTCAAGCGTTCCGGCTGCACCTCCGAACTGTACGGGAAAGACGATGGTGTTCAGTTTGGTCTCATAAGCGCTGAGCGGGTTTTTCCAGCTTGAGATGCGGTCCGATACGGTGATCGGAATAGCGGATTGCATACGTGTATAACCGGTCAGGATATTCCTTCCAAACGTCGCATCAACCCAATCGAAACGCTGCGTGAGTTGCTGAATTCGCCCATAAAGAATTGTACTTGCGTGTTTCAGCCGCAAAATCAGGCTCGTATCGATGACATCCCGGCTCGTCGCGCCGAAATGAACGTATTCGCCGTAATCCGTTCCGACCGCCAGACGCAGTTCCTTCACGAATGAAGGAATGACAACCCCGTCACGTGTAGTCGCTGTTGCCAGATTGGATAGGTTGGGTTCGAACGTTTCTGAGGCTTGTTTGATCGCTTGTCCTGCCTCGACCGGTATCAAGCCGAGCCCCGCTTGAGCTTCGGCCAGAGCCGCTTCAAAGCGCAACATCTCGGCAATATCAGCCGCCGCAGTAAACAGGCTCAATATCTCTTCGTCGTCGCCGAAAAGCTGTGCCAGAAACGGATGTTCGAAGACCGAGATGCTCATGCGTCAAATATCGAAAAAAGACAGTTTCTTTCTCGCCCTGTAAGTGGATGTCAAAATGATAGACGCTACCATCACGCTGACCGATCAATGTTTGCACCCGGTTGCGATGTTCGATGCGTGCAAGGACCGGGTCCTCTGCATTCGCATCGGCTTCATCGGAAAAATACATCCGCGTCTGCAGTCCGAGATTAATGCCGCGGGCCACGATCCACAAGGTAACGTGTGGTGCCATGAGGCGGCCATCTTTGAAAGAAACGCGGCGGGTTTGATCGTCTCGAAAGTGAACTCGCCCGTGTCCATATGGCTCGGACAACGGCCCCATCCACGAAAGCCGGGCTCGGCCTTGCCGCCGGTTTCGGAGGGGCTGTTATAGAGGCCCTTCGCATCAGCCTGCCATATTTCTATCAGCGCATCGCGGAGTGGTGCGCCCATGCCATCGATGACATGGCCCTTGATAGTGATCCGTTCGCCTGTCGTCTTCTCTTCATAGAGAGGACCGGAGCCGAGATCCTGCTCGAAAATGCCGTTGATGCCGACAAAATTGGGTGTCAATCCGATATGGACGTAAGGGCCCGCAGTCTGTGATACGGTTTCTTTGAGGTAGCCGAGAGGTTGCACCATATCAGTTACCCTCCGGGCGATTTTCAAACAAAGTTGCGCGGCGCCCGCGCAACACAATGTCGAACTTGTAGGCAAGCATATCCATCGGCAAATTAGCGTTCATGTCCAGAGGTGCGACCAGCCGTTCGACAGCTGATTTGTCGGGAATAGTTTTTTACGATCGGGCAAATCCAGATCAGCGGATCGCCCTCGAAATACATCTGTGTGATGAGGCGCTGTGCAAAGCCATGACCGAATACAGAAAAATGGATGTGAGCCGGACGCCAGTCATTCACACCATTTGGCCAAGGGTACGGGCCGGGCTTTATGGTCTTGAACCAGTAGTAGCCGTTTTCGTCCGTGACCGTGCGACCGACGCCGCCGAAGTTGGGGTCGATGGCCGCAAGATAGGTTTCTTTCTTGTGACGATAACGCCCGCCAGCGTTGGCCTGCCAGAATTCCAGCAGTGCGCCCGGAACAGGACGGCTACTCTCGTCCAGAACACGACCATGAACAAGGATGCGCGGACCTATCGGCATTTCGCCGGGGCGCGCATAATTGAGGATGAGGTCATTATCCAGCTCGTGCAGCATACTGTGACCGAATACAGGGCCCGTAATTTCACTTTTGGTGCCTTCGAGCGAAAGCAAAGCACGAGTAGGCGAGCGAAGGACGGAGGTCTTATACCACGGCGTATAAGCCGGTGGATGCATGGACAGATCGCGAGCAAAGAACGGAGTTGCCTCCGGCAGACTGTTCTTCATTTTTCAGCTTCCTCCGCTTCCATCTGCGCATAGGTCTGCTTTGCGATCTTGAAAGCGTGGTTCGATGCCGGAACCCCCGCATAGATTGCGACATGCATCAATGCTTCGCAGATGTCCTCTTTCGTTGCGCCCGTATTTTTCGTAGCGCGTATATGCATGGCAACTTCATCGTCTTGCCCGAGTGCTGCAAGTAGTGCAATCGTAACGATCGACCGTTCTCGTTTGGTCCAGCCGGGTCGCGCCCAGACCGTGCCCCATGCGGCTTCTGTTATAAGCTCCTGAAACGGAGCATCAAGGTCGGTTGCACCGTTTGAAGCGCGATCTACATGCGTATCGCCCAGAACTGAACGGCGCACGTTCATGCCGATCTTGTAGCGTTCCGACCGCACTGCCTTGTCAGCCATGGCTACTCTCCATGTTAGAATCTGTTTGAAATAAAGTTGCGCAACAGCGAGGCATAGGCATCGGGCTGTTCAACGCAGGGAATGTGACCGCTGGCGGCAATCTCTGCGAAATCTGCTTCAGGAATAAGACTTGCCAGTTCGCGCACAAGGGTAGGCGGCGTGGAGCCGTCCTGATCACCGACCAGACAAAGTGTTGGCACCGAAATAGTTCTGGCTACTTCGGTTAAATCCGCTTCACGCAGCGCGGCACAGGTGGCCGCATAGCCGTCGAGCGGTTGCCGAACGAACATATTGCAATAGGCACGATAGGCAGGATTATCGGAGCGTCGATAGTCCGACGTGAACCAGCGGGGCATCGTCGCGTCGAGGATGCTTGAAAGGCCATCCTGCTGAATAGCAGCTATGCGCGCGTCCCACATCGCTGCTGTACCGATCTTGTGAGCGGTGTTGGACAAAACGAGTCCGGTCACCAGATCGGGGCGCGCTGCATAAACACCTTGCGCAATCAGTCCACCGACGGAAAGACCGCAAATGATCGCCCGTTTTATCGAGAGCTTGCCGAGCAGGTTGATGAGGTCGGTCGCAAGGAGTTCGATTGTGTAGGGGTGGCTCCGACATCTGAAAGGCCGTGGCCGCGCTTATCATAAACGAGCGTCGATACGTCGTTGCGCAGGCGTGCGCGAACTTCATCCCATATCCGGAAATCTGTTCCGAGCGAATTGATGAAAACCAGAACAGGCTTCTCTGCGGCTACTGGCTGGAAATCATAATGGATGACGACGTCGTTTACGGATGCGAACTGCACAGCTTTCTCCTCTTACATCGCACTGTCGTGCTTTGAACTGGTTAAGTAAAATGATATTATTGACAAAAATCATAACTACAGGGTTATAGATAAGTGATTGGGAACAGGATCAAATTTCGCCATCTGCATACGTTTGTTGAGGTTGCGCGACAGAAGAGTGTAGTCAAGGCCTCCGAACTCCTGAGTATCAGCCAACCAGCAGTGACCAAGACGATGCGTGAGCTGGAGGAGATTCTGGGCGTTCCAGTAGTGGAACGCGATGGTCGTGGCATAAGGATAACGCGGTTCGGTGAAGTATTCCTGCGTCATGCTGGGACGGCTTTTGACCGCCTTGCGGCAGGGGCTGGATTCCCGTGTCGCAAGAATTGGATGGATCAGGACCGCCTATTCGTATTGGCGCCTTGCCGACAGTCTCAACACGCATCATGCCGAAAGCGATGAGCCTGTTTCTCGCGGAAAGAACGTCTAGCCGTGTAAAAATCGTTACGGGTGAAAATGCTGTTCTTCTCGAGCAGCTACGGGTTGGTGATCTCGATCTGGTTGTAGGTCGGCTTGCCGCGCCAGAAAAGATGACCGGTTTTTCATTCGAGCATCTTTATTCGGAGCAGGTTCGATTTCTTGTCAGGACAGGGCATCCCCTGACGGACGGACGCGCGGTTTTCGAGCATCTGGCCGACTACCCGGTTCTGATGCCGACACGCAATTCAATCATTCGCCCGTTTGTGGATCGTTTGCTGATTACAAACGGTATAGGTGCCCCCTGCCAGTTCAGATTGAGACCGTTTCCGATGCGTTCGGACGTGCTTTCGTCCGCGACAGTGATGCGGTGTGGATCATTTCAGAAGGTGTTGCTGCCAGAGATGTATCTGAAGGCAAGCTTGTCGCTCTTTCCATCGATACAAGCGAAACGACAGGTCCGGTAGGGTTGACCATGCGAACTGACACGACACAGACGGCCGCTATGCAAATTCTGATCCAGACGTTGCGCGAAGCTGCTGGTATGAAGCTCTAGGGGCAGGACCTACTAACTGGGTGAAAATGGTGTGAGGCCATCCGTTTGGATACGAGGAGAAAAGGCGAAGGAAATGTGGTCATTTTCGAGCCTTTTCGACACTGTAGCCAAGTGGATGGACCACATCCTCCGACACCGAAATGCCAAGGCTGGTCTCGGCGATCTGCGGCGTCGAACCGCTCGACCGGGGAACCACCCCGTTCTTCGCGTCTCTCCCGGCAGCTCTTGTCATTTCAGGCGCCATTTCCATCAAATTAGTAGGTCCTGACCCTAGAGATTACGCGCGGTCAGCGACCCAAATAAGGTAGCTGACCGCGCTAGTTGCAAGAAGTTCTGGCCGGAACTTCTTGCTGGGGGTCGATTGGCAATAAAACTCTACATCAATTCTAAAATAAATCATCAGTTTTATATGTTTTATTAAATAGTATTAGTTACGTCTAATTTATAGTATTCACCGTTCAGAACGGCAATCCGACGTAGTTTTCAGCAAGTGCGGTTGAGGCAGCTTCGGAAGTGCAGAAGTAGTCAAGTTCTGCTTCCTGCACTTTCTGATCAAACGGAACCATATCAGGGAAATCGGTGTAGCATTTTGGTCATGGACCATGAAAAGCGTTCGGCCTTCCAGATGCGCGCAAGCGCATTAGCAGAATAAGCATCGATGCCAGATTTTGATTTGTCCAGATAAAACTCTCTCAATCCTTCGTAAAGATAGTGCACGTCGCTGGCGGCGAGGTTTAGCCCTTTCGCACCTGTCGGAGGAACGATATGAGCGGCATCTCCAACAAGGAAAAGCTGTCCAAAGCGCATTGGTTCAGCCACGAAAGAGCGTAGAGGCGCAATGGATTTCTCGAAAGACGGTCCGGTTATCATTGCTTCGGCATGATGTGCCGGAAGGCGACAGCGCAGTTCATCGTAAAAGCGCTCGTCGCTCCAGTCTTCGATCTTTTCATCAAGTGAACATTGGATGTAGTAACGGCTGCGTGTGAGCGAGCGCATGGAGCAAAGCGCAAAACCTCGTTCGTGGTTGGCATAGATCAACTCATGAGCGACCGGCGGAATGTCGGCCAGTATGCCGAGCCAGCCAAAGGGATAGACCTTTTCAAAGATATCGATTGCCTTGTCTGGTACGGATTTGCGGCTTATGCCGTGATACCCGTCACATCCAGCGATGAAATCGCAGTCGATGCGATGGGTTTTGCCGTCCCTTTCGAAGGTAATATATGGCGATGTCGTATCGAAATCATGCGGTGTTACGTCGGCGGCTTCATAAATGCTAGTGGTGTTCGACTTCCGCCGTTCATCCATAAGATCGTGCGTCATCTCAGTCTGGCCATAAACCGTAACGCGCTTGCCGGTCAGCTTATGCAGGTCGATACGGTGATCCCGACCGTTGAAGGCGAGTGAGAAACCGTCATGTGGCAATCCCTCTGCGTGAAGGCGTGTTGAAGCTTCGGCTTCATCCATCAGATTGACCGTGCCTTCTTCCAAGACACCAGCACGTACACGGCCCAGAATATAATCCGCGCTGACGCGATCCAGCACGACATTGTCTATCCCGGCTTTAGTCAGAAGTTGGCCGAGGAGCAAGCCGGCCGGGCCCGATCCGATGATTGCCACCTGAGTGCGCATAAGTTCCTCCCAATGCAAGTCCGCCTTTATTCTTGAAGGAACGTTCCTGCTGGCAATGGATAATCTCGACTATTTATTGTACAAATCGAACATGATTGGAGGGCAAGTGTCGGATAATTTTGTTCCAACATACGAGCTTTATGGAGAAGAAAGCGAGCAAAAGCCGGATTTTTGGCTACACTGCGAGACGCTTTTCTCGCGATCAAGTTTGCATAATTTCGAAATTTCGTTGCATCGTCACGAGAGCTTCTTTCAGCTTTTATATATTGAAGGGGGTACGGGGCAGGTGAGCTTCGATGGCGTCATCTACCCCTTTCAAACGCCATGTGCCATTATGGTGCCACCCGGTTTCAATCACGGGTTTGCATTCTCTCGAGATATAGTGGGGCACATTGTAACGATTTTGAGCCCTCATATGCCGCTTATTGGAGACGGTTCTGAGGGGCGCTATGGCGAAGTGGTTGATGCAGCCTCAACTCATATCGATGAAAGGAGCGGGCAACGAGAATCTGGCGTTACTTTCCTCTCTTCTGCGGCAATTACAAGATGAGTTTCACACGAGAAAACCATATAAAAACAGTTTGCTGGAATCTCTTATTCAGGCGGTTTTCGTTTATATTCTGCGGCACGCTTATTCTTCGAAGCTCGTGAAGCAGGAAGACCGCCAGATATATGGGCATGCTCGTATTGAGCGCTTGCAGGAACTGATTGACCGTCATTACCGAGAACACAAGCCCGTTTCATTTTATGCGAAACTGTTGGGTGTTTCATCAACGCATCTCAACCGGACTGTCAAACAACTGACAGGAAGGACGACACAAGACATGATTGCAAGCAGGCTGATTGAGGCGGCGGGGCGCGATTTGATAGCTATGCCATCATCGGTACAGCATATCGCCTACAGCCTTGGCTTTTCAGATCCCGCATATTTTTCACGCTTCTTCCTTAAGATAACGAGCGAAACACCCCGTACATTCCGTTTGAGGGAGCGTGAGCGTCTGGCCGCTCTGGATTCATCATCATAGAATAAATTGGATTTTTCATTCTCTGCGGTCATCTCAGCAAATTGCGTAGATCCCACTGGACTTGAAGCATTGCAGGCAGGAAGCGTTCCACAAGGTCAATTGTTTCGACATGTGCCACGGGTGCCCCGATGTTGAGCGCCGCAACTACTAAACCTCGATGATTGAAAACAGGAACAGCGATGGAGCGTAGTCCGAGCTCCAGTTCCTGATCGTTGATTGCATAACCTTGACTACGAATAATGGAGAGTTCTGTCATCAACGGGGCAATTTCCACCTTTGTAAATGGTGTCAAAGCTTTCCGTTCAGTGCGCTCGAGAAGCACCTGAGCCTCGCGTCCATGAAGCCGGGCCAGAAGCACACGCCCCATCGAAGCACAGTAGGCTGGAAGCCTGCTGCCCGCCATCAAGTTGATGGAAATCACGCGCATTTGTGAGGCGCGCGCGATGTAGACAATTTCCGTTCCATCCAGAACGGATGCGGATGCGCTCTCTCCGACGGCATCAGAGAGCCGGTCCAGATGCGGCTGGATAATTGTCGGCAATGGCGTCGAAGATAGATAGGCATGCCCGAGCCGAAGAATTTTGGGCAGAAGCATGAAGAACTTGCCGTCATACTCGGCATATTCGAGCTCGGTCAGTGTCAGCAGGCATCGTCGTGCGGTTGCACGATCGAGACCAGTTATTTTTGAAACGTCCGCTATTGAAAGACGTGGTTGGTCTTCACCGAACGCTTCGATGACCTTCAATCCCTTTGCAAAACCGCCGATGAAATCTGTTTCGCGCATGAAATCCCTCTCAATTTGCGTAGATATTTTGTGCGATATATGAACAAATGTCAAATAACGCACAAAATGTTTGACCCTTTGCCGATGAGGTGGCTAACTCCAGTGCGATTGCGACCGGACGCTCAAGCACGAAGCTCGAACGCTCTGGCATGGAGGTAAAATGGACAAGACAATCGGAAGTCTGGCCGAGGCTGTTGCCGGAATAGGCGATGGCGCTACGGTCATGATCGGGGGTTCGGTGGCTCAGGCGCGCCAATAGAATTGATCCATGCCCTGATCGATAAGGGGCCGAAGAACTTGACGGTGATCAACAATAATGCGGGCAATGGGCGCATCGGCATCGCGGCAATGATTGACGCCGGGATGGTGCGCAAGATGATCTGTTCATTCCCGCGGTCTTCCGATCCGCGCGCTTTCACGGACAAATATATTGCCGGTGAAATCGATCTGGAACTTGTACCGCAAGGAACGCTTGCTGAGCGTATCCGGGCAGGTGGCGCTGGTATCCCGGCGTTCTACACGCCGACAGCCTATGGCACGGAACTCGCCGAAGGCAAGGTAATAGCTGAATTTGATGAACGACCTTACGTGCAGGAGCGTTGGCTGAAAGCTGATTTTGCGCTCATTAAAGCGCATCTTGGCGATACGCACGGCAATCTGACCTACCGCATGGCTGCGCGTAATTTCAATCCACTCATGTGTATGGCTGCTGCAAGGACGATCGTACAGGTATCGGAAATCGTTCCGCTCGGTAGCATAGAGCCGGAAAATGTCATCACGCCGGGTATCTTCGTCGACAGTGTCGTTGAAGTTGCAAATCCGCAGCAAGAAGAAGAGCTCATTCGTGCTGGAGTGACCTACGTATGATGATTGATATTCATGATGACATCAAACTGTCCAACGCCCAGATCGCATGGCGCGCCGCGCAGGATATTCAGGATGGTGCCTATGTAAATCTTGGAATTGGCTTTCCCGAAATGGTCGCCCGCTATCAACCGGAAGGACGCGAAGCGATTTTTCACACGGAAAATGGCGTTCTGGATTTCGGTGAAGCGCCGCCAGCAGGTGAGGAAGACTGGGACCTGATCAATGCTGGCAAGAAGGCTGTTACGCTAAAGCCCGGCGCGGCATTTTTCATCATGCCGATAGTTTCGCGATGGTGCGCGGCGGACATCTCGATGTCGCGATTCTCGGCGCCTATCAGGTTGCCCAGAATGGTGATCTCGCCAATTGGCGTGTTGGCGCCAAAGGCGTGCCCGCAGTGGGCGGTGCGATGGATCTGGTACATGGTGCGAAGCAAGTTGTCGTCATCACCGAGCATGTAACGAAGAAGGGTGAACCGAAGCTGGTTGAAAAGTGCACTTTTCCGCTAACCGGCGTCGCATGTATCACCCGCATCTATACCAGTCATGCTGTGATCGATATCGACAAGGGGCGTTTCGTGTTGCGTGAAAAGCTAGCCGCCATGACGCTGGAAGACCTTCAAGCCATAACCGGGGCAAAGCTGCATATCGACGGCCCGGTCGCCGATCTCGTTGTTCCCGAATTGTGAGACCATGTAATGAGTGAAGCCTATATCTGCGATTACATTCGCACTCCCCCATTGGTCGTTATGGCGGCGCGCTTTCATCTATGCGTGCCGACGATCTCGGCGCCATTCCGCTGAAAGCGCTGATGGAACGTAATGGTTCCGTCGATTGGGAAGCCGTGGATGATGTGATTTTCGGCTCGGCCAATCAGGCGGGCGAAGACAACCGCAATGTTGCGCGCATGTCGCTGCTTCTGGCCGGGCTGCCGGCAGGAGTGTCTGGAACGACGATCAACCGTCTCTGCGGTTCTGGAATGGATGCAGTTATAACGGCTGCACGCGCCATCAGGGCTGGTGAGGCGGAACTGCTCATTGCTGGCGGTGTGGAGAGCATGAGCCGCGCCCCTTTGTCATGCCTAAAGCCGACAGTGCATTTTCCCCGCAAGGCGGAAATCTTCGATACGACAATCGGCTGGCGGTTCATCAACCCTTTGATGAAGAAACAATACGGTGTCGATTCTATGCCTGAAACGGGTGAAAATGTTGCCGAAGATTTCAACGTCTCGCGGCAGGATCAGGACACTTTTGCACTTCGCAGTCAGGAAAAGGCGGCAGCCGCGCAAGCCAATGGACGCCTTGCAAAGGAAATTGTGCCGGTCACGATCTCGCAACGCAAGGGCGATCTGGTCGTTGTCGACAAGGATGAACACCCTCGCGCCACGAGCACGGAAGCACTCGCAAAGCTGGGTACGCCCTTTCGTGAGGGTGGCACTGTGACGGCGGGCAACGCTTCCGGTGTCAATGATGGAGCTGCCGCGCTTATCATCGCATCTGAAGCAGCCATCAGGAAATACGGCCTCACACCGATTGCCCGTATTATAGGCGGCGCCACGGCGGGTGTTCCTCCGCGCATTATGGGTATTGGTCCCGCTCCGGCGACAAAGAAGCTATCTGTGCGTATCGGTATCGTACCTGACGCATTTGATGTGATTGAACTGAATGAAGCATTTGCGTCGCAGGGACTGGCAGTGTTGCGCGATCTTGGAATTGCTGATGACGACAAACGCGTCAATCCCAATGGTGGCGCTATTGCGCTCGGGCATCCGCTAGGCATGTCCGGGGCGCGTATCGCGGGCACGGCGGCGCTCGAACTTGCGCTCAATGGCGGCAAACACGCTCTTGCAACGATGTGCATCGGCGTCGGGCAGGGGATCGCCATTGCGCTGGAACGCGTCTGACACTAACTAGATCACATATCCGGGTGCTTTCCGCCCGGATTTGTCACATCGAGCTGGGAAGATACTACTTTTACATTGTTGGGCGACTACAATATTGCCCACGACTACCGATCAAGTTAGCATGGCCTCATTACACAACGGCGGGAACAACCCGCCGAACCAAAATGGGGAACATGTCGATGAAAATTGCTCGCCTTGCCCTGATGGGCGGACTCCTCGCAACCGCACTTTATACTGGCTCCGCTGCTGCTCGCGACCTGACGGTCGTGTCTTGGGGTGGCAACTATCAGGATGCCCAGCGTGAAATTTACTTCAAACCTTTTTTCCGAGAAGACCGCCAAGCCTTTGCTAGATGAATCCCGGGACGGTGGTTACGGCGTGGTTCAGGCGAAGGTGAAAGCAGGAAAACCCAACTGGGATGTCGTGCAGGTAGAAGCCGAAGAACTCGCTCTCGGCTGTGCTGACGGTCTTTACGAGAAGATCGATTGGGACAAGGTTGGCGGCAAGGACAAGTTCCTCGACAGTGCGGTCAATGATTGCGGTGTAGGGGCAATCGTGTGGTCGACAGCAATCGCCTATAATGCGGACAAGCTGAAAGATGGCCCACAATCACGGGCTGATTTCTGGGATGTGAAGAAGTTTCGGGCAAGCGCTCCTTGCGTAAGGGCGCCAAGTATACGCTTGAATTCGCTCTCCTCGCCGATGGGGTCAACAAGGATGAGGTCTATGATGTGCTCTCAACCCCGGAGGGCGTGGATCGCGCGTTCAAAAACTCGATGAATTGAAGCCGAATATCGTCTGGTGGGAAGCAGGGGCACAACCGCTGCAATTGCTGGCCTCGGATGAAGTTGTGATGGCATCAGCTTATAATGGGCGCATCACGGGCATAAACAGGAGCGAAGGCAAGAACTTCAAGGTGGTCTGGCCGGGCAGCATTTATGCTGTCGATAGCTGGGTGATCCTGAAAGATGCCGAGAACAAGGATGCGGGGCTGGATTTCATTGCTTTTGCCAGCCAGCCCGACAATCAGGTGAAGCTGCCGAAATATGTCGCTTACGGTCTGCCGAACAAGGAAGCTGCAAGCAAGGTGCCTGCGGAATTCGCATCGGACCTTCCAACGGCGGAAGCCAATCTGAAAGACGCCCTTCCTCTTAACGTCGATTTCTGGATCGATAATTCCGAAGAGTTGACGAAGCGCTTCAACGCCCGGTTGGCGCAATAATTCACAGTCATGGCCCCGTCGGTGCAATATCGGCGGGTTTTCCCTGTTTTCCGGAAGATGGAGTGATTCATTGACGGACTGCCGCATCCGCTTCGAGAATATCAGCAAATCCTACGGTGATTTCAAAGTTATAGATGGTTTGAACCTCGATATTGATCGAGGTGAATTTGTGAGCCTTCTTGGTCCTTCCGGTTCAGGCAAGACGACGCTTTTGATGATGCTTGCCGGTTTTGAAAGTCCAAGCAGTGGAGCAATCCATGTCGATGGCAAGGCAATCAATACGGTTCCTTCATACAAGCGCAACATGGGAGTGGTTTTTCAGAACTACGCGCTTTTCCCCATATGACAGTTGGTGAAAATGTCGCCTTTCCGCTTCAGATGCGAGGTATTGGGAAAGCAGAGATCGGCGAGCTGGTGGATAAGGTGCTCGATATGGTTCAGCTTTCCACGATGCGTGAACGCAAGCCAGCGCAACTCTCTGGCGGCCAACAACAGCGCGTGGCGCTTGCCCGTGCACTGGTTTTCGAGCCGGGCGTGGTCTTGATGGACGAGCCGCTTGGCGCTCTCGACAAGCAGTTACGTGAACAGATGCAACTTGACATTCGCGCGTTGCATGGCCGGTTAGGACTGACGATTGTCTTTGTCACCCATGATCAAAGCGAAGCGCTGACCATGTCGGACCGGATCGCTGTCTTCAACAAAGGAAAAATCGAACAGATTGGCACGCCGCGTGCAATTTATGATGAGCCGCAGACCCGTTTTGTCGCCGAATTTATAGGCGAAACCAATCTTGCTGAAGGAACGGTCGAGCGGGTGGAAGGTACGAGCGCTTTCATTCGTCTGAAGGATGGCGGCACACTAACCGCATCATCGAAGGGAGCGTTAGGGGCGGGACAGAAAGTTCTTCTGTCCATCCGGCCCGAGCGCATCGAACTGGGCGGGGAGGGTGGTTCAGACAATCTTCTTAAAACACGTGTGATCGACAGTGTCTATCAAGGGGATCATCTGCGTATCCAGCTGGATGCCAGCGCTCATGACTTTATTGTGCGTCTTGACAGAAAAGCGCGTGAATGGGCGCCCGGAACAGATGTCGTAGCGGGGTTCAATGCTGCTGATTGCTGGACTATTGCAGCATGACGGTTCCATCCGGCAAAACTGTCCGAGCGATATTTCTGATCGCGCCCCTGCTTGTTTTCATTGTCTTGTTTTTTTTCTGTGGCCGCTTGGGGTGATGATGAAACAGGCCGTGTCCGATACGGCGGTTTTGCGTGTTCTCCCCAGACCGCCGAGACAGTAACTCTCTGGGACGGACAATCGGCTCCATCACCTGAAATGAAGCAGGCGCTCGTGGCAGACCTGAAGGCTTCGACCGACCAGCAGGCTGTAGGCGACATGGTCCGCCGCTTGAACAGCGCCCAATCGGGCTTTCGTACCTTGATGAGCAAAACACTTTCAGCCATCGAGAAGGGCGATCCTATTCCTGACCTAGAAATGATCGACAAACGATGGAGCCGACCGGAGTTTTGGCATGCTATTGGGAATGCGCTTTCACCAACAACTGATCGCAACCTGCTCGCGGCGGTCGATATGGAGCGCGATACATCCGGAGAAATTGTTTCAATGGCGCCCGGTACATCGGCCAACCGGGCGATTATGCTGCGCACGTTCTGGATTGCCGCGCTGGTGACACTTGCCTGTGCAATAATTGGCTATCCCTACGCCGTCTTGCTCACATCATCCTCAGGCTGGATCAGGAGTGTGCTTTTTGCGGCAGTTCTGTTGCCGTTGTGGACATCATTGCTGGTGCGTACTGCGGCCCGGTTCATTCTTCTACAGGACAAGGGACTTATCAATGATACGTTGATCTGGCTTGGCGTCACCGATGGACCGCTACCGTTGATCTTCAACAGAGCAGGGGTAGTGATAGCCATGACCCATGTACTTTTGCCGTTCATGGTGCTGCCGATTTATAGCGTTCTTGTATCGATCCCGAGCAATCTCATGCCGGCTGCTGCATCACTCGGCGCACCGCCTTGGAGGGCTTTCGTGCGGGTACTACTGCCTTTAAGTATGCGTGGCATCCTGTCCGGCATGCTGCTCGTGTTCATGAGCGCTATTGGCTACTACATAACTCCGGCGCTGATCGGTGGACCGGGCGACCAGATGATAAGCTCGATCATCGCCTATTACGCAACCGGTTCGGCCAATTGGGGTATGGCTGGTGCATTGGGGCTCGTGTTGCTCGTCGCCTGTCTCGTACTCTATGCCGTTTACGGACGGCTCACCGCTGATGAGCGGGGAGAGCATGAACATGGGGCGTTTCGCGAAAATCCTGTTCGGTGTGGCCGCAGTGGTCTTTTGATTGCTCCGCTGTTTGCAATTCTTCCACTTGCTTTCACATCCAGCGTGTTTCTGACCTATCCAGTGCCCGGCTGGTCAGTGCGCTGGTTTGAAGAACTCGCCACGGCGGATGTTTGGCGGCGCGCAATCGTCAACAGCCTTATTATCGGCTCAGGAACGACGATTTTGGCGACTGTGCTGGGAACGATGGCCGCACTTGGCCTGCGCAGCAGGATATTGTTTCTTTCCGGCCCCATTAAAACTTTGTTCCTTTTGCCCATGGTCGTTCCCGCCGTGGTTATGGGCGTCGGTATGCAGCTATTGTTTGTCCGGCTCGGAATAGCGAATTCCTATCTCGGTGTGATTATCGCGCATACAGTGATTTCGATCCCCTTTGTTCTGGTGAGCGTTACGGGTGCTCTGGCAGGTATCGACCGCCGTGTTGAACTGGCAGCCGAAAGTCTTGGCGCATCGCCTCTAACAGTTTTTCGTAAAGTCACACTTCCGCTCGCCATACCGGGCATCGCGTCTGGCGCAGTATTGGCGTTCGCGACTTCATTGGACGAGGTTGTGCTGACGCTGTTCGTCGCTGGTCCAAATCAGCGCACCCCGGCACGCCAGATGTTTTCGACAATTCGAGAAAATATCAGTCCGGCTATCGCTGCCGCAGCATTTTTGTTCATCGCAGGCACCGTGCTCTTAGGCCTTGCGGCGATGCTCTTTCGCCGAAAGCGCACCAATGGAGCAATCTCCATCTGATAGGTGCGAGGGATCTCGTTTGCTGCCGTACTAATCTTTGTGCCTCAGCGATCGATCCGCGTCGAAAGGATGATGGATGACATCGTGCGCTCAACGCCTTCCAGCGCGCCTATACGATCCAGAACGGCGTCGAGTTCCTGTATAGAAGGAGCTTCCACAACGACGATCATATCGAAATGCCCGCTGACGGAATGGAGCGAACGAACGGCCATCATGCCGCGCAGAACTGTTTCGACTTTCGGCGCGAGCTTGGGTAGTGCGGTCACCAGCACATGAGCGCGAACCAGATCACGCTCGAATTCCGGTGCGATTCGTACCGTGTAGCCCTCGATAACTCCGCGTTTCTCAAGCTTTTCGATGCGGCTTTGGACAGTAGTTCGGGACACTCCGAGGCGCCGTGCGAGGTCAGCTGTCGAGGCGCGGGCATTTTCACGGAGGAGGGCGATGAGGGTAAGATCGGCTTCTGTCGTCATAATGCATATTAAATACGTCAATATGTGCAAACAAACAACGTCATATCGTCAGTTTGTATGCTTTTGCATGGAACTATGCGATTCTTGCATATCCGAATTGCATTCCAAGGGGAAAGTTATATGAAAGAGATCGTAGTTGTCGGCGCAGGCAAAATCGGTGCCACCATTGCCGATCTTCTCGCTTCCACAGGCGAGTATGCCGTTACCGTTGTCGACCGCTCTCAGGCGCAGCTCGATGCACTGGAATCGGGCGCAGAAGTCAAGACGCAGGCACTTGATATTGAAGATGCCAAGGCTCTTGAAACTGCTCTGACCGGAAAGTTCGCTGTACTCAGCGCCGCTCCATTCCATCTGACGACCCGTATCGCCGAAGCTGCTGCTAAGGCAGGTGTTCATTATCTCGACCTGACCGAAGATGTTGCCAGCACACGCCGCGTCAAGGAGCTGGCAAAGGAAGCCAAGACCGCTTTCATTCCGCAATGTGGCCTTGCTCCCGGCTTCATCTCCATCGTTGCCTATGATCTGGCGAAGCGTTTCGACAAGCTCGACAGCGTTCGTATGCGCGTTGGCGCTCTGCCGCAATACCCTTCGAATGCTCTGAACTACAATCTGACACGGAGCACCGACGGCGTCATCAACGAATATATCGAGCCGTGCGAAGCCATCGTGAATGGCGAGCTGAGCGAAGTCCCTGCTCTCGAAGAACGCGAAGAATTCTCGCTCGACGGCGTTACCTACGAAGCCTTCAACACCTCCGGTGGTCTCGGCACGCTTTGCGAAACGCTCGAAGGCAAGGTGCGCACGCTCAACTATCGCACCATCCGCTACCCGGGTCACGTTGCGCTGATGAAGGCGCTCCTCAACGATCTCGGTTTGCGCCATCGCCGTGAAGTGCTCAAGGACATCTTCGAAAATGCCCTGCCGACGACTCTTCAGGACGTCGTGGTGATTTTTGTGACCGTTTCCGGCACCAAGAACGGCCGTCTGGTTCAGGAAACCTACGCAAACAAGGTTTATGCCGCTCCGGTTGGCAAGATCATTCGCTCGGGCATCCAGATCACCACGGCTTCGGCGATCTGCGCTGTGCTCGACATGCTGGCCAAGGGTGATCTTCCACAGCAGGGCTTTATCCGCCGGGAAGACATTACGCTCGAAGCATTCCTCTCGAACCGCTTTGGCAAGGCATATGCACAAGAAGATCATTGCGCACGTATGGTTGCCTGATAGCTTCTGCCGCATGAATGCGGGGTCTGTTGCGCTGGTACGCAGCAGACCCTTTTGCGTTTTGGTATTCAGTCAATCTGTCCTATCAAAGTCGCAATTGAATCGGATCGGGTTTAAGCGCATTGCCCAATCCAGACTGGCGGATGGATGTGCTACTCCGCCTTATGTGTGTCTGCCGGCGCATCTTGACTGAGAACCGTTTTAAAGTTTTCGGGTGCGCTTCTAAAGAAGTAGGAAAGTCATGTTGAAATCAGTTTTGCTGGCCGGTCTGGCCTCCGTCTTCCCTCGCTTTGCCTGTTCAGGCAAAGGAATGGAAAGAAATCCGCATCGCCAGCGAAGGTGCATATCCGCCGTTCAACTACATGTCTCCAGATGGCAAGCTTGAAGGTTTCGATCTTGATATCGCAAATGCGCTTTGCAAAGCGATGGAAGCCAAGTGCACGATTGTCGCCAATGATTGGGACGGCATGATCCCGGCCTGCAGGCCAACAAGTTCGACGCTGTCATCGCTTCGATGGCCATCACCGAGGAGCGCGAAAAGCAGGTTGCCTTCACCGAGCGCTATTACACGACGCCGCTTGCGGTTGTCGTGCCGAAGGATACAGATATGACTTCGCTCGATCCGTCGGCATTCGATGGAAAGACGGTTGGCGCACAGGCTGGCACCACGCAGGGCAACTATGCTGATGATGTCTACGGCAAGGCAGGCGCGGATGTGAAGCTTTACCCGACGGCTGACGAAGCCAATGCTGATCTCGAAAGCGGTCGTCTGGACGCGATCGCTGCCGACAAGTTCCTCGCTGCAGATTGGCTGAAAAAGCAGGGCGCAAACTGCTGCAAGTTCCTCGGTGACATTCCGGGTTCTGAAACGAAGATCGCCGTTGCCCTGCGCAAGGGTGACGATGACCTGCGTGAACAGTTCAACGCCGCAATCAAGAAAATCCGTGACGACGGCACCTACGAAACGATCCGCAAGAAGTATTTCGATTTCGACATCTATTGATGTGACAAATTAGACTCCGGGCGTCTTCAAAACCTGCTTGCAGTGGAAAGCGTCCGGTGCTTCAGTCATGGCAAGCGCATGAAATGAGGCGCTACCATTCGCGGGGGTGCCCTGCCAATTACAACGATAACAAAGCAGTAAGGGGAATAGTTATGTTGAAAGCCATCCTATTTGCGGGCGTAGCATCTGTAATCGCTGCCTTGCCGGCGCAGGCCAAAGAATGGAAAGAAATCCGCATCGCCACCGAAGGTGCGTATCCACCTTTCAATTTCGTGGCGGCGGACGGTTCGCTTCAGGGACTTGATGTCGAAATAGCCAATGCCCTGTGCAAGGCGATGGATGCCAAGTGCACGATTGTTGCTAACGACTGGGACGGGATGATTCCCGCCTGAAGTCGAACAAGTTCGATGCGGTCATTGCATCGATGAGCATCACGGAAGAGCGCAAGAAGGAAGTTGCGTTCACGGACAAATATTACTCCACACCACTTTCCGTTGCCGTGTCGAAGGATAGCCCGATCACATCGCTGGATGCCGAAGCATTCAAGGGGAAAGTCGGTTGGCGCTCAGGGATCGACGACGCAGGGCAATTATGCGGAGGATGTCTACGGCAAGGCTGGCGCTGATGTTAAGCTTTACCCGACTGCCGACGAAGCCAATGCTGACCTGAAGAATGGACGGCTTGATGCGGTTGTTTCCGACAAATTCCCGATCTCTGACTGGATCAAGGGCGACGGTGCGGATTGTTGCAAGCTTATCGGCGATATTCCCGGCACGCAGACCGATACCGGAATTGCACTCCGTCAGGGCGATGACGCTCTACGCGAACAGTTCAATGCGGCAATCAAGAAAATTCGCGACGATGGAACCTATGCCACGATCGTGAAGAAATATTTCGACTTCGACATCTACTGATTGCTTGTAAAAGATACAGCTCTTTGCTGTAAGCAACAACGCGCCGGCTGCAATCGGCGCGTTTATTTGTTTGGTTTGGTGGATGCCGGAAATGCCGATTCAGCAACAAGATGTCATCGTTCTGGGCGCCGGTATTGTTGGCGTGTCCACGGCACTACATCTGCAGGCGCGGGGCCGTTCTGTCTGCCCGGTTGACAAAGGTGAGCCCGGAAATGGCACCAGTTTCGGCAATGCCGGTCTGATCGAGCGGTCAAGCGTTATTCCCTATTCCTTTCCGCAAGGCTTCTGGACGCTTGTGCGTTACGGGATGAACCGTCGCTCAGACGTTCGCTACAACCCGTTTTACATACCGAAGATGGCTCGCTGGCTGTTTCAATATTGGCGGGAATCGTCGCCAGAGCGGTTGAAGATTGCCACGAATGCTATGTTGCCCTTGATTGAAGCGAGTGTTCGCGAGCATGATACTTTGGTGGCCCAATCGGGCAGTGAACGGTTGATCCGGTCGCAAGGATGGATCGAGGTGTTCCGGTCATCTTCTGCATTCGACGCAGCAGTGCGCCGTTTGCCCGATTTGCAACGCTTCAAACTGTCTTATGATATTCTGGATGCGGCAGCCTTGCGCCAGCGTGAACCGTCGCTTGGCGATGTGGTTGGTGGCATTCACTGGCTTGACCCCAAGACTGTTGTGAACCCGGGTGGGCTGGTTAAAGCCTATGCTGATCTGTTCCGCAGGAATGGTGGCGTCTCCGTTCACGGAGATGCTGCAAGCCCGCACAGAATGAGAGTGGCTGGCAGGTGACGACGGAGGTGGGTATCGTCCGTGCGCGCGATGTTGTGGCCGCACTTGGTCCGCAATCCGGCCTCATCTTCCGAAAGTTCGGCTATCCGGTCCCGCTTGGCATCAAGCGTGGTCATCATCTTCATTTCACCATGAAGGATGGCTCGCGGCTTGGTCATACAGTGGTGGATGAAGAAGCGGGCTATGTTCTTGCCCCAATGGTACAAGGTGTGCGGCTGTCGACAGGCATAGAGTTTGCTTCACCGGATGCGCCTGCCAACCATATACAACTCAGGAAGGACGAGAAAATCGCGCGCAAGCTTGTGCCTCAGTTGGGAGACCCCATCGAAACGACGCCATGGCTTGGATTGCGCCCCTGCCTGCCGGATATGCGCCCGGTGATTGGGGCAGCGCCAAAACATAAGGGACTATGGTTCAATTTCGGCCATGCCCATCACGGTTTGACGCTTGGGCCTGCGACAGGACGCTTGCTCGCTGAGATGCTCGTGGGAGAAGAGCCGTTTGTCGATCCGAAACCCTATTCGGCTGAACGGTTTCTATAGTTTCATCTAAAACTTTCGTGACAGGCTTGTCAGTTACGGTAGAGCGGGGTTATCAATTGGTCCCATTCTCATATCGCGCAGGCGCGAACAATCGATCCGGAAAATTCTCGTGAAAATGAAGCCTTTGGGCCGTACCGGCCTCACTGTCACTGAAATTTGCCTCGGCACCATGACCGGGGCGTACAGAATACAGAGTCAGATGCTCATGAGCAGCTCGACATTGCTCTCGATGCCGGTATCAACTTTATTGATACTGCCGAGGGATATGCCATACCGATGAGTTCGGAAAGCTATGGCAAGACAGAGTCTTACATCGGAAGCTGGCTCAAGAAATCTAGAAAACGTGACAAGATCGTACTGGCGAGCAAGATCGCCGGTGGTGGTAGGCAGAAGTGGATTCGAGACGGCGCTAGGCCAAGCCGAACCAGTGTTCGCGAGGCGGTGGAGAACAGTCTGAAACGGCTTCAGACGGACTATATTGACCTCTATCAGGTCCATTGGCCGATGCGTGCACACTACCATTTCGGCCAGAGCTGGAGCTTCGATCCGTCCAACACGGATTGTGCGGCAGAAACTCAACAGATGCGTGATGTTCTGCTCGGGCTCGGAGACATGGTTCGCGACGGAAAGATCAGGCATATCGGTCTTTCCAATGAGACAGCCCGGGGAACGATGCAGTGGCTTCGGTTGGCGGAGCAGCACAGTCTGCCACGCATCGCCTCAATCCAGAACGAATACAGTCTTCTGCAGCGCCAGTTCGATTTTGACATGGCAGAGCTGGCGCTCTGCGAAGACGTTGACTGCTTGCTTATTCGACGCTTGCAGCTGGCGTTCTGACCGGGAAATATCTGGGCGGCAGGTTGCCCGCCGGTTCGCGCGCGGTCATTTCCGAAGGCGGCATCTGGCGGAACAATGTTCACTCAGAGCCCGCAATTCGCGCCTATATCGATGTTGCGAAGAAGCACGGTCTCGACATCGCCCAGATGGCAATTGCCTTTACACTGACACGCCCGTTTATGACCTCGGCCATCATAGGCGCAACGACTGTAGATCAGTTGAAGACCGATATCGCGGCCCATCAAGTCAAACTGTCGGAAGATGTCCTGACTGATATCGAAAAAGTTTACAGGCAGTATCCGCGTCCGCTTTAGAGCCGAGAGGACGTATAGAGAGCCTGCCGACTGGCAGGCTTTTTCTATCCGGCAAGATAAATTTCGTGTTTGACGATCCATTGATCGATTGGTGTCTCGCTTGAAGAACTGACGATCACCATTCGGTCGAAGCGTAGATTGCGACCAGCAAGTGATCTTGCTAGGCGAGTCATCTCTGTTTCGCGCGAAGCTCGATCAGCAACGCCATAGGCAAGCGAAACATGTGGAAGGAAAGTCGAGATGTCGTTCTCTCCAGATATACCCAGTGAATCCTGTTTCAGTGCCATGAGTGCAGGTGTTTTCTGCAGCGTGGCGTAGAAAGAGCGGAAATAAGCCTCGGTTCCGGTCACGTTCTCAATGAGAACATCCAGAGGTTTGCGACCGACCGCAAGGCTGAGCACCAGCGGCAGCAGTTCATCTGCCGAGCGTTTCATATCGGCTATAAGTGTCGCGTGTGGTTCAAATACGGGCGAAACAAAGTGATTTGCCAGTTCTGCAATGATGGATTCAAGAAATTTGAGGTTGTCGCGTGCAGGGCGCAACCAGATGGAGTGGAAAGTCATTGATTTGGCATCCCTCGAACGCCGCGTTCGTTTTAAGTGGCCTGACGCTGTTCCGCAATATGAGCGGTAGTTCGAGCACAACTGTCTGAGGCAGCGCATTTGGTGCGGCCTGTCTCTCGTTAAGCAGACGGATGATTTCGGCAGAGAGGCGTTCGGCATTCTGATCGAATGTTGTCAGCCGGTAGGCCCCCAGCGTGCTTCCGTGACATTATCGAAGCCGATAACCGAAATATCGTCAGGAATAGAGAGATTGAAGACATCGCGCGCGCAGTCCATCAGGCCGAAAGCCATAAGGTCGTTGACGCAAAACACGCCTTCGACGCGCTCTCGCTCGCCGAGGAGTAAGGAGGCTGCGCCGTAACCGCCGTCATAGTCGGTCAGGTCACCGCGCTGTATACTGACGCTCAATCCGAGGCTTTTGCCTTTGGCGATGAAAGCTTCCTCACGTTCAATCAGATTGAGACTACCGACATTCGACGTTATGAGGCCAAGCTTTTTCATGCCTCGTGCCGCGAAAATTTCGACAGCCGTTTCGGCGGCTAGTCGATTGTTGATGTGAATATGATCGGCTCCCTCTTCGGTTCGCCCGACGAGGATCAGGGTCTGGCCGTTTCGTTGGGCAAGATCGACAAATGACGACGAGGGCATGCCGGAAAGAACTACCGTCGCTTCGGCACGATAGCGCAACAGCGTTTCGTGGGCCGCAGAGAGGTTTTCTCCATGCTGGCCGGTCGGGATCAACACCGGCACACTGCCACGTGCTGCAAGTCGACGGGAAAGCGCTGCAATCTGGCGGGAGCGAAAAGGACTATCCGGGTCTGCCGCAATCATTCCGACGATACGACTGCGATTGGCAAGAAGACCGCGCGCAAGGTCATTGACCTGATATCCAAGTTTTTCGGCAGCTTTGAGCACTTTCTCGCGTGTTGAGGGCGAAACACTGGCGCCGGGCGTAAAGGTTCGGGACACAGCGGAGCGTGACACGCCTGCCTCGAGCGCGACTTCATGCGCGCTGATGAACCGTGGCTGGTTATCCGCGCCGTCTTGTTCTCGCTGCATTTCTTTATCTGGCATTTTATCGCCCTACTTTTGAAAGGACATCGGCCCTGAGGAAGCGCTCGACCACGAACATGAAGGCAATTGATGGCACCAGCAATATCAATGCGCTGATCGACGCGATTTGATAATTGCCGCCGGAACTCGCTGTATAAAGCAGCAAGGGCAGGGTGGAAATATCAGGGGCGCCAACGAAATAAGTGCCGGTGAACTCATCGAGCGATTCAAGAAAGACAAAGATCGCGCTTGCAAGCAAACCCGGTGCGGCTATTGGCAGGGTGATGTCGAAGAATGTCTTGAAGGCGGAAGCGCCCATTGAGCGCGCCGCTTCTTCAAGCTCCCGATCAATTGCCGAAAACGCTGCCGTGGCGATCCATACGGCATAGACCAGACCATGAGTGACATGCACCAGAACGACACCTGTGATCGTGCCATTCAAGCCGAACGAGTAGAACATCTGCGCGATGTTTACGTAAACGGGCAGGTTCGGAAAAGCCTGCGGGATCAGCAGCGTCAGCAGGATCAGCCCACGAAACGGCAGTTTCAGGCGTGCCAGAGCATAACCGGCGGGAATGGCGAGGCCAAGTGAAACGATCACTGTCAGGCCTGCAATAAGAACGCTTGTGCCAAGTGACGAGAGTGCATTGCCGCGAGGCGAAAACACATTCGCCCAGAAAGAGAAACCATACTGAAGCGGCAGTGTGTGTGGGAAATACCAACGCTCAGCTACAGCCCACAGAAGCAGGTTGGCGAGTGGCCCGAAAATCGCGAAGGCGAGCAGACCAAGCAATATGCCACGCGGTATCCAGCGCCAGTCGATGATGTTGCTCATTGACCGTGTTCCTTCATGGTCTGGCGCAGGTAAACCCGTGCGACGAGGCTGGTCATGAGGAGCGAGATTGTACCCAATGCATTTGCGACGCCGTAATCCCCATAAGCATTGATACGGAATGCCATGTTTGCCGTGATCATCGTTGGTGATTGGGCGTTGATCATCAAAGGCACGGACAAGACGGACATCATGGTGACAAAGCTCAGTATCAACCCAACGAGCAGCGTTTGGCGGACTTGCGGCAGAACAATCTCGATGAGAATGCGCAGCCGCCCGGCACCAAGATTGCGAGCGGATTCAATCGTGCTGCGATCGATGGATGCCATTGCACCTGCCAGCAACAACGTGACAAATGGCGTCTGTTTCCAGACGAATGCAATGACGATGCCACGCCAGTCGAGAAAGCTCATTGCCTGCAAGGGGGTAAGAATCCCTGTTTCGATGAGCAGGCTGTTCATCAACCCGTTCTTGGCAAGGAAGGTGCGGAGTATCTGGCCAACGACAATGAAGGGGATGAAAAGCGGCCAGCGATAGAGCCAGCGCAGGACAGTGACAGCGCGCGGGTTCGAGCCAAGCGTCAGGTAACCGCCGATGGCGATAGAGAATAACGCAATCAGCAGGGACGACAGTGTAACGATGACAAAGGTGAAGATGATGTCGCTGGAATAAAGTTCGAATGCTTTGGTGAAATTGCCGGTTCCCCATTCCCCGGAAACATTGAAAGCTCCGGTGATCGCTCCAAAAAGCGGTACGATGAACAGCAATAGGACGATCGCCAGTGCCGGCGCGACAAGAAGAATCCCCGTCAGTCGATGCGACATTCGAAACCTCATGAAGTAGGATGCGCGCCGGAAACACTCGTAGTGCTTTGATTGCGTAATCCGGCGTCAATTTCGGAGCGCTCCGAATGGAACCAAGTTTGCCAAAGCGCTCCGATAGAAGGCAGGATTGTTGGACTTAATTGCCGACCTGACGCTCATAAGCTTCCAGAATCGCGCTGTTATAAGGTGCGATTGGGAAGGGTTTGCCGTATTTAGCAAGCTCGTCCGGCGAAATGTCGGTGAAGAGCTTGTTCCGTGTCACCGTCCAGCTCTGCCTTGACATGGTCGGCATCGATGCCCGGATACCAGTTGAAGCGCTTCACGATACCTTCGGCCTGTACTTTCGGGCTCGTCGCCAATGCCACGAATTTTTCGGCCAGTTCCTTATGCGCGCTTTTTCCGGGATCACATAATGCATCGGCTGACCGGGCATGCCGGGAGCCGGTAGGACAAGTTTCATTTCCGGGGAAGCTGTCCATTCGCCTTCCACGAATAGAACATGTCGACCCAGACTGGTCCCATCGCGATTTCGCCACGGCTCAACATGTCGAGAGTGCCTGCATTGCCCGGGGTGAGGGTGGCGTTCTTAGTAAAGTCCTTTAGCGAGGCAAACGCCTTGTCCCAGTTCTTCGCTTCGCCCTCTTCGAATGGACCCTTCATCAGCTTGTCTGCGTCGCCACCATAAGCATAGATCCAGCCCATAACAAAGCTCACGCCCGATGCGCCACCCTTGATACCGTTATAGCCGAATTGCTTTGGGTTTTCCTTGGCCCATGCGACGAGCTCGTCATAACTCTTTGGTGGATTGGCAACGAGTGCAGGATTGTAGGCAAGTGCGGTCTGGCTGTTGAACATCGGCATGACGTAGCCGTCGACATCCGTACCGAGCGCCATTTTCGCATTATCGCGCGTCACCATCTTACCGCTGTCGATTTTGCCGCGATAATTTTCGAGGAACTTCGCCGTTACCATCGGTCCGACGAATTTCTCGTGGACGACGGCGACGTCGGTGTCCCATTTTTCCACACCAGCCTTGAACTGGGCTTCGAAACGTTCAAGAACCTTCTGCGAACCCGCATCGCCGGGACCTGTTCCCACAACGCGAACGGTCGTTCCGGGATTTTCCTTCTCGAACAACGGTCCGAGATACTGATTGATATAGTCAACCATGTTCTGGTCACCTGCCGTGATGACGGTAAGCTCATCGGCGGTGGCGGGTGCAACGGTGAGGCCAATTGCCATTGCCGCGTTCAGGATAGTTCTCATGAAAAGGACTCCTGTATGAAACCGGGATTTCCGGTCTTTTGATTGAAAGCAGATGCAGTGCATCCAGTGGCGTCTATCGGGAATGGTGGCATTCACGGGCACGAAAATGCCCGTGAAAACGATCTTGAAACGGGGTGCCCCGTTTTGGTGCGGAAAGGCGTCGAGGTCAACGTGCACAGCTGTGCACGATCAAGTCCAACGTGAATTGCGTATTTCGTTGATCTCTAGTCTCCCATTAACTCAATGACGCATCATCAGCACACTGACGAAAAGACGGCGAGCGCCTGACTATTTGTCGAACAGAAACAGGGCGTGTTCAGGTATGTGGATTTCAACATTGGCGCCGGGCTGATGGCTTTCCTGAGCGTCGACCATGATGTGCCGATCCCCGACGCGGATCATGTGTCTCCAGAGGCCACCGGGATAGCTGGTCTGCTCCACCGTGCCGTTGAGGGCTAATTCGGACGTCGGGGAGTTCCGATCAACTCCCAGCTTGGTGAGACAGGCTGCTTCGCTGCGGAAACGAGCCGATGCCATGCCATCGGACAGATTTCGGCGTCCTGCCGAAATCGTGCTCGCCTTGTTGTTGGCGCCTGCTGCGATCTCGATACGGTCGGCTTTGATCTGGATTGGTACTTCGATCAGATTCTCAGCGCCCATAAATGCCGCGACGAAATCCGAGGCGGGGTGGTTGTAAACCTCTTCTGGAGCACCTGCCTGAGCAATTTCGCCATTATTGAGAATGACGATACGGTCGGCCATGACCATGGCTTCTTCCCGATCATGCGTTACGTGAACAGCTGTAATGCCGAGACGGCGCTGCAAAGCGCTGATCTCATGGCGAACCGATAGTCTGATGCGTGCATCGAGATTGGAGAGCGGCTCATCGAGGAGCAGGATGTCAGGCTGAATGGCCAGAGCGCGCCCGAGGGCGACGCGCTGGCGTTGTCCGCCGGAAAGGGCGGCAGGTTTGCGCTCCAGCAAAGCATCCAGCCCCAGCAGGCGAGCAACTTCATCAACCTTCTGCTTGATGGTCTCCTTCGTCGTGCCACGAATACGCAGACCATAACCCATGTTCTGCGCGACAGTCATATGCGGCCAGAGCGCGTACGACTGGAAGACAAGGGCCATTCCGCGCTTATCCGGGGGCAATTTGGTGACGTCTCTGCCGTCTACGCGGATCGCACCGTTGGACGGCATGTTGAAGCCCGCAATCGCACGCAGCAGGGTTGTCTTGCCGCACCCAGACGAGCCGAGAAGCGCGACGAACTCACCCTTCTTGACGGATAGATTTACGCCTTTGAGAACTTCATTGTTGCCATAACGAACGCGCGCGTCCGCCACCTCCAAAAACGCTGGCATAAGCGTCTCCTCCCCGTGATCGCCGGCTGATTTTATTTTTTCTGCACAGCCGTGCAAATTGGATTGAAGCATCTTTAAGCCACCTCGACAAGCCGCAAAAGTGAAGTTGCGCTGAAAAACTATCTTCAGTTCCATTTTGGAACGTCGTCTAGGCGCTGTTTAGCGAGAATTTATAACAGCTGTATGACGTAAAGACGAAGACGTGGACAGCTTTGCAAAGCTGTCCACGTCGCACGCAAGCAGGTCCGACGGAGAGTGTACAGGACCCAGCTTGTTATGAGCGTTCAGTCAAACTTCTTCTGCACGTTCTTCGAACTTGGCATTTCTCCGGGAAGAGTAGATGAACGCGGCGAGAAACATTGCGGTCATCAGCAGAACGATTGTTGGAGCGGGCGCGCTGTCGATGAAAAAAGCCAGATAGACACCGAAGAAGGATGCGGTGACCGCAATTGTTACGGCGAGCAACATCATGGTGCTGAATTTGCGTGTGAGCAGAAACGCAATTGCACCGGGCGCAATCAACATGGCGATAGCCAGAATGATGCCTACGGCCTTCAAAACGCCGACAATTGTAAGTGAAATCAGGCAAAGCAAACCGTAATGCAGCAGGCGGACCGGTAGGCCGACGGCTCTGGCTTGTGCCGGATCGAAAGCGTGCAGTAGGAAGTCGCGCCATTTGACCACAAGAATGCCGGCGGTCAGTGCGGCGATAATGGCCGTTTCGATGAGGTCGGACAATGTTATTCCGAGCATGTCGCCGAACAGGATATGATCGAGATGCACTGTCGAGCGGATCGCAACATAAAGAACCGGGCCAAGACCGAACATGCCGGAGAATACGATGCCCATCACCGTATCCTGCTTGATGCGGCTGTTTTCGGTGAGGTAGCCGGTTGCAAGGGCGCAGGCCACGCCCGCTACGAAGGCTCCGATACCGAAGGGTATTCCGATAATATAGGCGACAACCACACCCGGAAGAACAGCGTGGCTGATCGCGTCCCCATCAATGACCAGCCCTTGAGGACCAGAAAGCACGACAGCAATGCTGTTGGTATCGCGATGAGCACGGAAATAGCCAGCGCATAGCGCATGAACTCGAACTGAAACGGTGAGGCCAGCATATCCAGAATGGTCATTGCTGGAACTCCCTTAGAGCGATTGCCGCTTTGCGGCGTGCGGCCAGCAGCCCATGCTTTGGAGCAAGCAGAAATACACTGAGGAAGACAAGCGTCTGGAGAACGACGATGATGCCTCCCGTCGCACCGTCCAGAAAATAGCTTACATAGGCTCCTGTGAAGCTTGTGACGGAGCCGATAGCAACAGCAATCCAAAGCAGTCGCGAAAACCGGTCTGTCAGTAGATATGCGGTTGCACCGGGCGTTACCACCATACAGATGACGAGAAAGGCACCAACCGTCTGCATCGCGGCGACAGTCGATGCCGACAGCAATGTGAAGAACATGATCTTCAACAGATTGGGCTTGAGACCGATCGAACGCGCATGGTTTTCATCGAAGAACACTACCATCAGATCTTTCCACTTCAAAAAGAAGCAGCGACAGGGAAACGAAGCCGATGATTGCCAGTTGTAGAGTATCCTCCGGTGTGATGGCGAGGATATTGCCGAGAACGATGGTCTGAATGCTGACGGCCGTCGGCTTCAACGAGATCATGAAGAGGCCAAGTCCGAAGAATGACGAGAAGATCAGACCGATGATAGCATCTTCCTTCAGCTTTGTACGTTGGTTGAGAAAGAGCATCGCTGCTGCGGCGAGACCGCCAGAGAAAAATGCGCCGATGGAGAAGGGAAGGCCAAGCATATAAGCACCCGCAACGCCGGGGACGATGGAATGGGATAGAGCGTCGCCAATCAGCGACCAACCTTTCAGCATGAGATAAGCCGAAAGAAAGGCACATACCCCGCCCACCAGCGCCGAAACCCACATCGCATTCAGCATGTAGCTATAACTGAACGGCTCAAGTAATACGGTCATTGTTCCCGGCTCCGTTTGCGGGTCGCGGAGTCTTCGTTCTCATAAACAACAAACGGGCGCTCATCGTCAGTTATGACGCTGACGGCGCCTCGTCCTGCACCGCTAGTCTCGCCGAGTACAAGATGGCGCAGCACGCCGCCGAAAGTCTTTTCGAGGTTCTGTTGTGTGAAAACCTCCGCAGTCGGCCCGTAACCGAGAACTGTTCGTTTCAGTAATACGGTTCGGTCGCAGAATTCGGGAACACTGCCAAGATTGTGGGTCGAGACCAGCATGACGCGCCCCTCATCTCGCAAACTGCGAAGAAGTGTGACGATTGCTTCTTCGGTCTTCACATCTACGCCAGTGAAGGGTTCATCCAGAAGAATGACGCGCCCGTCTTGTGCGAGCGCTCGCGCAAGAAATACCCGTTTCTTTTGCCCGCCTGAAAGCTCACCGATCTGTCGATGACGAAATTCAAGCATATTCACGCGATCAAGCGCTTTTTCTACGGCTTCTTTGTCGGCGCGGCGCGGGATGCGCATCATGCCCATATGGCCGTAGCGCCCCATCATGACGACATCTTCGACGAGAACCGGAAAGTTCCAGTCGACGTCCTCACTTTGCGGGACGTAGGCCACTAGGTTCTTCTTGAGAGCAGCCCCAACCGGCATTCCGAGAATAGATATTTCGCCCTTGGCTAGTTTGACAAACCCCATAATCGCTTTGAACAGGGTCGACTTGCCGGATCCGTTGACGCCGACAAGCGCTGTAATCGTTCCGGTTGGGGTCGTAAAACTTGCATTGTGTAAAGCCGTATGGCCGTTTCGATACGTGACAGTTGCATTTTTCACGTTGATACCGTCGACCGCGCTTTTATCCAGCATGGCGAAGGTATCTCCATGAAGGTCTATGGGTGCATTCATTGTTTGAGCCCTTGGGCAATCGTGCTGGAGGTGACTTTCAGGAGATCAATATATGTCGGCACGGGACCATCGGGGTCCGAAAGTGAATCAACATAGAGAATACCGGCATATTTTGCGCCGGTCTCACGAGCGACCTGCTTGGCTGGGGCAGGAGAAACCGTGCTTTCGGAAAAGACAGCCGTAATGCCATTTTCACGCACTGCATCAATCACTTTTCGCACCTGCTGTGGAGTGCCCTGTTGGTCTGCATTGATTGGCCAGAGATAAAGCTCTTTCAAACCGAAGTCCCGAGCCAGATAGGAGAATGCGCCTTCACTTGAAACGAGCCAACGCTTGTCTTCAGGAATAGCTGCCAGCTCAGCCCGGATAGGATCGATCGTCGCTTTAATCTTCGCTTTGTAAATCTCTGCATTTGCCTTGTAGATGTTAGCGTTCGCCGGATCATTTTTGACAAACGCATCCCGAATATTGTCGACATAGATCAATGCGGCATTCGGTGACATCCGTGCATGCGGATTTGGCTTGCCGCTATAAGGTCCCTCGCTGATATCGATTGGCTCAACGCCATCGGAAACAACTGCGCTTGGAACATCCTTGAGACGCGAAAAGAATTTTTCGAACCATAGTTCCAGACCAAGGCCATTCCAGAGGACCAGCTTGGCGTCCTGAGCTTTAATCAGGTCTCCCGGTGTTGGCTGATAATTGTGGATCTCGGCACCGCTTCGTGATTGACTCAACCGTCGCGGCATCACCCGCAACATTCTGCGCAATATCGGCGATAACAGTGAATGTCGTCACGGCCTTGAATTTCTCCGCAAAAGCAACGCTTGCGCTTGTCCAGAGAAGAGCCCCGCTCACGAGACTGAGTGTCGTTGTTCGTAAAATATGACGCAGCATATCCAAATCCTTGTTGCCAATCAGTTGCAATTGCATAGCCGATCGCTGTTTTACGATCAAGTGCTATTGCGAACCATTTGCAAAAGAATAATCGGCGTTCGGCGTTCGAGATTCCGATTGCACGTTTAAATTGCGTTATTGTAATGGTTTAAGCTTAGTGGCTGTATTCTTGGCAGGTGCACGACAGGGAGGTCGTGCGCGACTACCCAAAACGGGCTGGCTAGTTACCACGGAGATGGCACGATCATCATTATCCTACGAGAACACGCCAGCAATTTAAAATGGTATTCTTCTGTGGAGACGGATGAGAAATCTAGTTTCCCAGCCGGAACTGTTTTCATTGTTCCGGCTTTTACAACTTTATCAATTAACTGGTCTGATCCCGTCGAAATCATAATCATGCAGCCTGATCAGCAACTTTTTCAGGATAGTTTTTCTCAGAGTTCTCTATTCAAGGAAAACAACAGCACCAAGAACGTTACGAGTTTCTCATGCAAAGATTGCAAGCCGCTATCTCATTTGATCTGGGATGAAATTTGCCAGCGAGGCGGGCAGGATGAAGCTTACCTGAATGTTCTAGGGTTGGTTCTAATGCGCACGATCGCACGCGTCTTGTTGAATGAGCGCGCTTCGACTGACATTAAGATCGGACTTAGCAATCAGCGTGTCATCAGATATAAGCGTATCTCAACCAAAACTTTCACAAGCCTCTTTCGGTTCCGGATATGGCTGCGTTGTTGGGAATTTCCGCAGGCCATTTTTCGACGTGCTTTCGAAAGAGTTTTGGACAGACGCCTCACCAATACCTGATGGAACTGAGACTTGACGAAGCTGAACGGTACCTCAGAAAAACATCGATGCCAGTAAACGAGATCGCGCGCAATTTGAATTTTTCCAGTCAGAGCCATCTCACGACGGCTTTGCGAAAACATCGACAGCTCACTCCGGGCGAATTACGAAAGTAGAACTAGGGGGCTTGGTACAATTTCACGGCACACGGCCCGTCTTCACGGAGCAATTGATCCGAGTGGTGGCAACATCGGGTACAAGACAGTTGATCAATTTGAGACGCTGGTCGGCTTTCGTTTCAACCATTTGCGCCAGATGTGGATTTCACTTCTGCGGCGCAAGCGACGGACTCGATGAGAATCGTGAGAAAGCACGATAAGTCCAAGTGGAAGCATCCAGAAACCGAGAATCGGGAGAAAACCAAGCGAGCCGCCGACGACGAGCGTGCCACCAAGCATGCGCCGCATCATGACTGATTGTGGCATTGGGATTCGCCGACCAAGAATCACGATGGCTTTTTTCCGGGCGTTTCGGCGTATTCGTCACTCACAGGCGCATCTCTTAGGCTGATATGTTACAATTCACAGGATGAAAACGTCCCAGAGAATATAGGGTTTTTGTCCCATAATGCAAAAAGATGAAAAAAAAATGGATTTAGCCCTTTGCAAACGCGAAATCCTTTTGCTATACGCCACCTCGCTGACACGACGAGCACCTGTTCCCCGGTAGCTCAGCGGTAGAGCAACCGGCTGTTAACCGGTTGGTCGCTGGTTCGAATCCGGCCCGGGGAGCCACTTTGATTTTTGGGTTACAAAAATCAAAAATTTAGCTCAGCAAAATCAATCACTTATATTAAGTCGCTTTAACTTGTATACGATCCTTGGTCCGTTTGGGTTATATTCTCGGCTACAAAACGGGTTACAGAGCGGGTGTTTGCGATTGTCAGCCTATCACAAAATACGCCCAACGTCAGCCGAGCGGTATATATCGCTATTACCGTCGCGTGCCGGTGGAAGTGGCTCAGCACGATAAGCGCACCTTCATAAAAGTTAGCCTTAAAACGAAGAACCACAAAGAGGCGCTTGAGAAAGCTCAAGGCGTGCACGATGCGACCGAACGACTTTGCTCGGCCATGGCTTCAGGCAACGATAATAAGCCGGAGTGGGAGCGATACGACGCAGCGATACGCACAACTCAATCGCTGGGATTCGCATATCGGCCCGTTGCCGAGATTGCGGCCGGAAACTTCGATGATCTGTACGTTCGATCCAAACAAGCCGCTGAACTGTCAGATACCGATGCCGCAAAGCTCGCCGTAAAGTTCCGTCTTGCAATCAGCGTCTTCTGCGCCCTCAAGCTCATTATTGAGGAAAGCCGAACCGCTCTCACAAACGACGTCGTTTTCCGCGGTATCGGATCGCGCTCCTCGACTTTTGCCGTGAAACCTTCCTTGAATAGCGCCTTGGTAATGAGGCCGGCCTGCTTCTTCTGCACCTCGTCGTCTGTGTCTAGGACAGCGCAATGTCAAGCATGGGGTCGGTTGCGACGGCAGCAACTTGCGATGTGTTAACCATGTCTGTAATCATAGAATTCAATCGATTCGAACCTTGAAAGGACTGGGATGAGCAGATCAACATTGAAGGGTGGGCGGTACATCGGCGGACGATACAAAGCGTCAAACGGAATTAACGACACCGGTCAGTGGTTGATCAGAAAGTTCAAAAGCCAGTCGAGATGGGCGAACGGCAGGCGGTAGGAATGAACTACCGCGATGCCAAGGAACTGAGCGATTTGCTTAACTCGCTAGAAGAGCGACGCCGGGCCTGCTGACGGTCTGGAACACTTCGCTATGATATTGTAGTGCTTAGCCCCGGCTTTCAACGCGGGGGTAAGCATGACTTGGGGCTTTGTCGTAGGCGGACATTATAACAGGCGGAAAGACATTCAGGTCAGTTTGCTGGCCAGCAACAGGGTGGCATCGTTACTCCATCCAACCATACGTTGTAATTATCATCACCGGCAAGGCTGGCAGTCATTACGGCTATGAAGACCAACACCTGCCCGATGGACGTTTTGACTATTATGGTGAAGGTCAAGTCGGCGACATGGAAATGGTCCGCGGCAATAAAGCAATTCGCGACCATGCTATGTTGGGCAAGGATCTACTCCTTTTGAAAGCCTCGGGAAAGGCAAAGATCTGATCTTCCCCGGCAGCTTTATCTGCGAGAGTTGGCGATGGGGACAGTCGCCCGATCGCAACAATGATATGCGCAAGGCCATAATCTTCGAACTTAGAAATCTCGAGAATATTGTAGAAACCGTCGATGATGATCAACCCGACCCCACCCTTGACTTGGCTGCCATGCGGCGCCTTGCAAAAGGCCGCCGGCAGCCGAGAGGGTGAGACATCAAGCCGAACCATCTATGAAAGAAGCCGACACGTTCGGGATTACGTGCTAGCTCGTGCCTACGGTCATTGTGAGGGGCTGCGGGTGCCCAGCGCCCTTTCTGCGCGTCAACGGGCAACCTTACCGGAACCTCATCATATCCGTCGAGTGAGCGACGGCGGCCCTGATGACCCCAGCTATGTGATTGCGCTTTGCCCAACCTGCCATCGCAAAGTTCATCATGGACAGGGTGGCGTCACATACAACGATACGTTACTCAAGAAGATGCCATCTATCGAGCCGCCGGCGACTGGCTAAAGCTGGGTTTCAAAACGGCGCCTCCTTCAAAAGCTTCCCGCATTCCCCGCCCGCAACCTTCCCATGCGGCTTTCGCCAGTTGCCCGGCCTCGAGCTCGTCCATTTCCTTAAGGTCGGTCTTTCCCAACTCTTGCAGATATGAACCAACCGCCTCAACGCCGGTATCAAGGGCCCGCAGTTCGTAAGGGTCGAGCCTCTTGCGGTGCCGGATATGCTCGGCGATGTCGGCGCATTCCTTGCACAGCCAGCGGATAGGTTCAGGTCTGCCCCGGTGGGAGCCTGCCAGTGCAGCGCAGCAGCTTGGATAAAAGCATCAAGAGGCTGTCTTGTACGGCCAAGCTGAGCGCGATGCTGCCGAACGGGGTCAACGTGACGGTGGAATGCAGCGATGTCGATGGTCTGGCGGCAATCATAGGAGCGTTGAGTCATGTTCAGACTGGACGCTGATCTGAAGGTCTAACTCCATCAGGAGCCGATCGACTTCCGCGCGGGCATCAACAGCCTTGCGGTCCCGGTGCAAGAGGTGATGGAGCTAGACCCGTTTGCTCCATCGGTGTTTGCCTTCTGCAATCGTCGGCGTGACCGGTGAAGCTTTTGTTCTTTGATCGGTCCGGGTTTGTGATGGTCCTGACGAAATTGACGGAAGACAGGTTCCGATGGCCCCGCCGGGAGACTGCGGTGGTGACGCTGACGACAGAGCAGCTGCATTGGATCCTCGATGGCATCGATATCGATGCGATGAACCAATGGGATTACCTGACGCGTTACACCAGCGACGGCAGGATGCCGATCGATAACAATATTCTGGAACGTGACATCAGAGTTTTTGCGACCGGAAGAAAATCGTGGCTGTTCAGCGGCACTGCTGACGGAGCGGGGCCAGCGCAGTGATCTATAGTTTGATGCTGACATGCCGCGCCTGTGGCGTCGACCCTCTGATCTGGCTGCGGCACGTGCTCACTGAATTGCCGCAGCGGGGCGAAGCGACCGACATCGGCGACCTTTTGTCATTCAACTTCTCCAAGACAATTACCCAATAAAGCTAGGTACCGCTAGCATCCGAGCGCGATTACCTCTGAAGAAGCCGTCTAGGTGCATCGAAAATAGCGCTTACGTTCGTCATCATCTGCCAGTTCCGGGTATGCCGCAACCAAGTCGGCAAATTCCCGTTCCAGTACCGTGACGTCATAGGCCAGATAGTTCTGTGCTTTCGTGTTGTCAGCTTTATTCTGCATGGTATCTCCTCGTGTTTTGGTGGTTGGTTTTGGTAAGTTAACACGCCGCACGGCGCATCCGTTAATGGATTGGTTTATTTTGATAAACTTAATCCTACTGTTTTAGTGTAATTAATACTTGGTTTTAACTGTTGCATACGGCAAATGTTTATGTATATTCGCCCAACTCTTGGGAGGGAGTTAGACCGCCGGGCGCGCACCGTCCGCTGCCGGGCGGTTTTATTTTCCCTGCATATCAGCTATGCAATTTCTACCCTTGCAACGCACGGGTGGTGCACCTATTTACGCCTCGTTCAGTTTCATCCTCCTCCTAGAAACTGGACCTTGAGCGCGGCAACAACTCCTCCTCCCAGTCGCGCTTTTCAGATCGGCCCGCTTCGCTCCTCCTCCCAATCGCGAAGCGGGCTTTTCTATTTCTTGCGGTTGCAATGACAAATGTTGGCAACCGTCACATTCCGTTATTTCGTCAATCGCTAATGTAACCCTATCTTGGCGGTGCACTCCTCCTAGGAATGCACTCGCATCGCGCGTCCCTAAGCCCCGCCCAAGCGCGCGATGCGGAACTTCCTAAAACGGAATATCGTCGTCCAATAATTCAGCCAGCCCGGCAGATACGCGACCATAGTTTGATGCCGGCACATTGTCGTTGCTCGCCTCCGGCGTGTTGACATTGCTGCGCCCGCAATAGCGTCGACCACTTCCCAGTATTTGCCGTTCGGCTTCACAACGATTTCACCCGTGGGCAGCAACTCATTCTGTCGCTCCATGAATTCCAGCACGGTTTTGGGGAACGGTGCCCGGGCGAAGATCGTGAATGTTTCGATACAGTGGGCGCAAATACAGAATGCCGTGATCAATAATGCGGTTTTGGCACCACAAACATCGACTTTGGCGCGGTGACTGAAGCTTCGTCGGCTCCGTTCAATCAGCAGGTCAACACCTCCGCCGGACCTGTCGCGGCACTCGTTGTTGCAAATCCGGTCGGCAACAAGATTATTGCCGGTGCCAACCTGTCCTTGACGTTCGGCACAGGCGCTGGGGGCGGCACGGTCACACTCAAGCTGTCCATCGTCAACAATACGACCGGCAAGGAAATCATTTCCAATACCGCAACGGCGACAAACGGATCAGTGACATTTGCGCTTTCGGGCAGCAATGTTGATTTCAGCTCAGTTGCTGGAAACAACGTCTATGCCGTGAAGTTGGAAGTTCTGAACAGCAGCGGAATAACCTCCGTTCACAATGTCATTGGCACCGTTCAGGCGCTCGTCTGGAAACGCTGATCTTCATCCAAATCTAAACGGAAAGAACCGCGTTTACAGCGCGGGGAGGTAAACTCATGGCTGTTTTGCCCGACTACGTGACCGGGACGATTACGCTTGCCAATGGTTCCACGACCGTAACTGGTACGGGAACCATGTTCACGACGGCGGCTTTTCGACCGGGTGACACGCTCTATATCCAGAACCTGACGGCAATAATCGCAAGCGTGAACAGCAATACGTCGTTGACGCTGACGGTGCCGTGGACTGGCACGAGCCTGACCAATGAGCCTTATCGGGCACGCTATCTGCCTGACGGTGAACGGGTGACCGCGCAGACAACGACGCTTATTGAACTCTTGGGGAGTGGTAATGTACTGTCTTTTGCTCAGCTGAAGGGAGATGCCGACCAAGTCCCTGTTTTTACTGGCCCCGGGCAAATGGGGCTAATGTCATTCTCCGAAAGTGCGCAGAATGTCATCTCCCGGATTGAAGATCGCTCCATATTCATCCTCGTTACTGGGCAGTCTAACGCCACCTTGGAACGGTCCCATTCGTGGACTGTTCCGAATAATCTCATGATCTGGAATTACAACAAAACGCCGTGAAATGTTGGTACAGCATTCGTCAATGCCTAATGGCACGATCATGAGTTTGGCTATGGGTAGGCGCCCGCGCTATCGTCAACGGCAGCGACAAGGCAAGCCTCATCGCCGGCTATTATCGCAACTTCCTCGACAGCCTCGTAGCTGCCCGTGAGATGAAGCCCGCCAAGTCAGAAGACGCCGAGCCTGATGATGTGCCTCTGCTTCATGACAAGACGGTGCAGACAATCGTGGCCGGCACAGGCGGCACGCTCGTTACCGGGCTGATTGGCGCAGTTTCAAATCAATGGGCATTTGCAACTGTCGCGCTTCTGCTGGTCGCAGCAGGCGCGGGCTTCTGGCTCAGGAAGAGCGGCAGGCTGGAACTGAAGAGGGCAGCGGCGTGAGCCTCACAAGAATTGCCATTGAATATGACAGCGACGCGGGAACGGCCACGGTGCGGATCGATAACGACTCGCAGCAGTGGGACCATGCAAAGCTCATGGTATGCGATGCCGTCGAGACCCGCGACGGCTATCTGCTGCCGCTCACAGGGCAGCAGCGCGTGCTGATTTTGACAGGAGTGCCGACATGACTGGCTCTTATTCCTGCGCTCGGGATCACAGGCTGGGCCGTGGCTGTCGCTGCGGCCCTTGCAATTCTGGCGGGTGCTTACCTCAAAGGCAGGGCGGACAACGCCACAAGCGCAACCGCCGATCGACTGAAAGCCGCCAACAAAGCAAGGAAAATCGAAGATGAAACCAGCAAGCTTGGCGGCGATGATGTTGACGCTGCTCTGTCTCGGTAGCTACTGCGACGTAGCCCGGCCCATCCGCCCGAGCGTCGAGGACAGCCTGACCGACGGTACGAAGCGTCAGATCCTCGCGGAAAACACGAAACTTGAAAAGCTTTGCGGGGTGCGACCGTGAGGGCTAGTTCTCGGTCGGTTCAGTCGCGCCGGCTACTCCAGCTGTTTGAACGACGTTCCGATCATCGTCGAACGATATGATCAAAGTCAGGGCCGTTAGTGCCACGACGATGGGCAGCGCGATGCATAGAATTCGAAGTGCCATGCATGCAGAGTGTCGGATGCCAATCATCGGCAGGTCTCTGAATTGGTGTTGCAGCCTAATTTCAAGCAGTAGGAGCGATATTTATGTCTAATCTAAGGAAACCACCTGATGACCGACGCTGAAATCATGGCCGTTGTCGGCTTTATCGTAATGCTGATGGGCTTTCTGTTCGGCCTCTGGAAATACGTCGAAAGCCAGATCGCGAAAGCCGAAACGCGCAACGCTGCGAAAGCGGACGCTGCAACGGCTCTTGCCAGCCTGACGCTGCAGGAGCTTTCCGACTACAAGCTGCGCGCGGCTGAGACGTTCGCCACGAAGGCAGGCATGCAGGAGCAGACGTCCCAGATCATGCGGGCCATCGAAAGTGTGGCGCACCGCATCGACGGGCTCACAGAACGGATTGATAACATCATGGCGACGAGGACGGCGCGCACGAGAACATAGGCGGCCATCGGGCCGCTACAGACTGCCCGCTTAGAAGGGGGGCCTTTATGAAAGCGTGTAGAACCAGATGACCGGCGCCACGATCAGGAATGCCAGAACACTCCGGGCTACTCTCCACCCGGTGCTATTCGTTCCCATGAAAGCAGTCATGACTATGGCCGCCGCTATCATCACGGTAATCGGCCAATAGATTGACATATAGACGAGGGCGGCAACCCACAAAGGAAATGAAATCATGCGCGCTTTTAGCTGGTGGGCAGTGCGGCGGCAATATCTCGTGGCGACGAGGACGACGACGCGGGAAAGGACATACGAAAGTGGAGCCGACCTAGTTTTGGACAATTGTAGTTCCGATTGGGCTCGCGGCAAGCCAGCGAATTATGCTTTCGTCGTTGGCTTGCCGAGCGTGCTCAATAAGGGTGGCGTAGACAGTTTTATGGCGGCAATCGCCATGACTTCGTTCATTTGAAGAACATCGACGTCTTCCCATCCGGACTGTTCGATCGCAGTCGCAACTTCTTCGATGAGTTCTTGGGCAGCCACGGCAGGTTCCTTCGCGATTGTGAAGGTTATTCCTACTTCATGATGACCGACGTGGCCTTGATTTAGATTAAGTGTGAAGGTGTTCTGTTAAAGCCGCGGGCGAGAACATAAAAGAAAGGCGCCTCGAAGGGCGCCTGCTTTTATCTGCACTCAGGCAGAGCCAAAAGATTGTCGTTATAGTACCCGTTTGCATGGGTCCTTAAGTGGTTACCGTTGCGACCATCCACCACGCCAACGTTTGACCTGTTCCCGCCAGATGATGTGTAAAATGTATGCGCTCCCGCCTCGATCCAAGCAATAACCTGCTGCCGCGTCCATTTTCAGGACGAATTTCCTAAATGAGTAATACCCTCACGAGGGTTGTTACGCGGCGTTTTATTTATGCATGTTATTTGAATATCTGCCATCTTAGCCTCCCGTATTGATAGCAGTTCAATGAAACACAACCCCGCGTAATTCGTCTCTAAGACGAAAGTATTGTGCGCATCTCGGCCCCTCCATTAACACCACATTTATCGAGGCATTCCATCCTTCCTTTTGCGCCGCTCACCACGGCTACCAACCAAACACGAGGAGACTGTATGTCCCATGACAGACAGGGCGCGGGTGCGCGCCTTTCACACGAAGAACTCCAGCGGCGTGCCGAGGCCTACCGCGAGCACGGCGCGCTGGTTAAAACTGCTGCGGCTCTAGGCATAAAGAAGTCGGCATTCCACGACAGTATTAAGCGGGCGGCTGAGGTTGGGCTGTTGGGTACGAGCCCTGTTTTGCCGGGATTTCGGCTTACAAAGACCACCGCTATTACAAATGAAGACGGCGACGTCGTTCGTGAATTCATCCAGCAGCGTCCCGACCTTGGCGAGCAGTTTAATGTTCCGGACGGGCATTCGGTTAAGGGCGTCTCCGCACTTGTCGATGCTCAAGGTCGGATTATGCAACAGTGGGTTAAAACCCGCGAGGAACCGTCGGCAGTGGATATCGCCGAAACCCTCAAGGCCGCATTCGAAGACTGGCAGCCAGCAGCGAAGCCGCAGCCCGCGCCGACCGTTGCAAACACTGACCTCCTGACGCTGACACCGTTAGCTGATTTGCATCTCGGCCTTTTCTCTTGGGGCAAAGAGACCGGCATCAACTGGGATCTGGAAATCGGCGAAAAGTCATTGGCCACGCGATCGAGGATCTTGTAGCCAGAACTCCGCCGAGTGGAGAGGCTATCGTGCTTGGAGGAGGCGATCTGCTTCAAAAGCGATAATAATGAGAACAAGACGGCCCGATCTGGCAACGTGCTACAGGTCGATGGACGCTATCAGAAAGTTCTGATGGCCGCGTGCACGTCTCCGTCGTGATAAGCGAGAACTTCCTCGATTTCGGCGTCATAGCTTTGGACAAGAGCGTTCATAAGTTTCTCCTGTTCTCCACAGATGTTCCTATTTTGTTCTCATTTTTGATTGCAGTCAAGAGGCATTGATTCGGGCGGCGGAATGGGTGACATTTGGTGTTCTGTTTGATTAAAAAAGTCTATAAATAATTGATCAATAATACCTTTATCAAAGGTTCGATTAATAAAAATAATCCGGCCGGGGAGCCGCTTCATCTCATGAAGTTGCTCATCTTTTACTGCATTAAGAACGAAGTTTCTGGCGCTATGTACTGTGGTGTGTGACGGGACCTTGGCTCTTTATTGATTGCGGTGTAAGGGCGGGCTAACGATTTAACGAATTTGTCGAAATGACGGACGTAACCAAGCGCTTGAGAGTGCAGGCATTGTGCTGTTGGTCAATACATTCGCTGAACAATCACAATCTCTCCATGCGAGCTCGTTTGTATCATCTCAATTCAAAACGGATAGATAGCCCTGAATCTAAGATGTGCCCTTGAACTGGCGACGATATTCATTCTTGCTGAAGCATTTTGAACCAAATCGTTCTTCGTGCGTTGGTTAGCTATCTGTTAACCATGATTGGAGAGTGGCAATGCCTTGGTATTTTCGTCTCGAATCCGGCTTCGCCGCAGTCTTTGTAATCGCGGTCTGCGCCCACATGTTTGTTCAGCTGATTCGATAACAATTCGGTATGTTACAAATATTGGGCAGTATCGATGGTCAATAATGGCCAGTCGCTCGTGTGGGGAGCGTCGGTTCACGATCCCTTCGAGAGGTCACCGAAGGTTGGGTGACCTGTCGAGAAGACCAACTTGATATGATCAAGTTTGGTGAGCACGCCGTATGAAATCATCGTAACTCTTAGTTTCAGCCGTCGTTTGATTCTGGGAAAAGTTCTTGTAACGTCTCACTATTGTGGGACCCGCCGTAAAGGTGCGAGACGGATAACTTCTCCCATTCAATTGAGCTCTTCCGCACTAAAACGAACGAAATTTACACTACACTGGACTTACCATACGAGATAAAAGTCGAATTTTGAGGGGTAATCTAAGCGCCTGCTGGTAACCCCGTACTTGTGACCTATCTTTGGTTCCATATCGCCCGCTTTTGCTGAAGCTAGGAGAGATGCTCTGGCGTTAGTGTCAACGATGGCTTCCGCAGTGGCATTCATGCTGAACTGATAGACGTTGGTCCGCACACCAAGGTGGTCAAGTCGATGCCGTGGCGGATAAGATTGTTGCCGTTGACTTGAACAGGATATCTCGTTTGCCGAACTGCAGTTCTGTGTACCCAGACGCAAGACGGTCGGACGCTGATTAATATGGCCTCGGTCAAGCAAAGCAAACTGTGGCCACGATTATCCCGCAGAGCCAATCTTTGTACCGACAGTTCCGACCGGACGCTTCTTTGGTCGCTTCGTACGAGTTGATCCGGGTTTCGATGCCGACGGAAGCAACGGGTTGAAGTCGCTTTGAGCCTTATTGTGCCGGCGTATCGTTTTCTTGCGGTTGAGAAGCTTCGGCAGGCGCGGGAGCAGGTTGTTGAGGTACTGGTGCAGGTTCTTCTGCAAGGACTTCATTTGTCTTGGTTTTATGTCTTCTGCTGTCTGTTGGCTGATCAGTCCTTGCGACGCGGCAAAGCCGACAACAACTGCGATGATTGCACCCATAAGGGCAGCTTTAAGCTTCGGCGACATGGCTGGCTCTCCTGCCCAGTATAATGTATGTCCCGCCCGATTCATCAAATCAATCATACTATAAATACGTCAATTTTTTCAATGGTTGCTTGATTTTTCCCGCGGTATTTGGTGCTCTTACACATCGATAATTAGCTGATCTCGTGACCTGAGACCCGAAACTTCCTCCAAATTTTGGTAGAGTCCGTCACGACGATGCACTGAGCCCCAAGATTGGACCGCCGGGAATTAGAATTTTCCGGCTCGTATGCCAATGGCGGGCTGATGACGCCGCCGGGGTTTGGGGTGATTGGACGGAAATCGGCGGAACAGGGCAAGTGTTTTTACCTTGCCCGGTGGATCGATTGTTCAATGGGGCCGCACTCAGGCCGCAACGTCATCATCGACGCTTCTCACGATACCGCTCAACACAACGTTCCCGGTAGGTATCCAGACGGCCATTGGCATTAACGGTGATTGGACGAACTCCAACGTTCGCACAAACACGTGGGTTTTCTATGCGCCCGGCTCGAGCAGCAACTCACAAGTCTCCTTTGCCACAAGCGCAATAAACCAGACGGTCATCACTTGCTGGGTTGCATTCGGAAGGTAACGACATGAAGCAGTATGCAAAGTTTAACGAAGACGGTTTCCCTGTAGCCTTCTACAGCGAGGGCCTTCTGGGTTTGCGCGAGGTGCCCGTATTTGGAGAAGCGCCGGAACCGACAGAGGAAAATCCGTTCCCTGCCGCCCCCGTCATCGGTTACCAACGAAATCCGAACTGCATTATCCCGGACGACGCCATTGCGATAACAGATGAGCAGCACGCGGAGTTTGTTGAGTTTTCCGGTTTGCGTCGTTGGGAAAACGGAGATGTGGTTGAATATATGCCACCGGTCGCCGATCCAGTCACAATCCTTCCTGCTGTCACACTTTGGGAACGCTTGACCGAAGCAGAGGCGGAACAGGTTGACGCCGCAATGGCAACCCAGCCGTTCCGAACCCGTCAAATCTTCCTGACGGCGAACACCTTCCGTTCAGATCATGAGCTGTGGCCGCTGTTGGTGCAAATGGCGACTGATTTATTTGGAGAAGAGAGGGGGGGACAACTTCTCGCCACCGCATAAACGATATCGTTTACTCGACACAAAGCGCCGCCTTCAGGGCGGTTTTTATGCCGAAAGGAAGTGTGGGTATGGCTGATTGCGCTGGGGAACGAGCCATATCGAAACTGAAAAAAGTAAACCCCAGCCAGTGGAACGACTGAACCGGGGCTGCTCACCAAAGGACACAGGGTTTTAAGCCCTTCCGTGAGCGTTGAATGGTTACCGTAGCTTATGGCAAAAGAAAACCCCGGCAACGTGCGGCTACCGGGGCTCTACGCAACTTCGCACATGGCTAGTAAGAACGTTGCGCAATGCCAGTATAAAGATGTCGACGATTAAGAAAACCCCGGAACGAGCCGGGGTTTAAAAACTATTGCCGCCGTCTGGTGTCCCAGAAAAGCACAGTTATGACACAGAGCAAAGCAACGAGGATCGTGCCCTCAATTAGAAAATACCAGTGCATGGTGCTGCCTCATACCTGAACGCGTCCGCCACCCGGGAGACGTCATCCACGGCATAGCAGCTCCGTGTTTTTCGAGAATGTTGCGTTTTCGAGCGAAGCCTTCGAAGGCGTTTTGCGCCACGATTAGCGGTTTCTGCCCGCTGTGAGCGTCACAACAGGCGCTCCATGCCACTTCATAGATGATGTCACGATCATCCTTTGGCCATTCATAAAGAAAATCGATTGCGTCAATCGGGCCTGCAATCTCCCTTATCAGAAATTTTCCGTCCTTCACAAAAATTGGACTGTCAAACAAACGGTCGCTCATCGAAACCTCCATTTGATCGAACGAAGTGTGTTGGAATGACGGCTTCGATTTAGTGATCGCGTCGGCGGTTTCAAGAACCTCTTATCGTTAAATTTCAGGACATCCCCATGAACAAAACAACGTTCTTCGCGTATGCGAGGCGCGCGCCTTTTGGCGGGCGCTTGAGCCGAGCGCAGGTCGACGGCACGTCGGCAATTCTGGCTGAAGCTGAGCGCCGAGGCCTGCCTGACGGGCAGACCGCTTATGTGCTCGCAACGGCATTCCACGAAACCGGCGGCAAAATGCAGCCGATCGAGGAAAACCTGAATTACACGACAGCGTGGAAAGGATCCGGCGGGGAGTTCGTTCCGCTCGATGCCAGTGCTGTTGTCGCGATCAGCGATGCGGTGCTTGCTCATGTATCGAGTTGCTTCGCCACTGAAGCGCAGGTTCTGGACTGCATAGAGGCCGGAGCCATTACGACCGTCGAACAGGTTGATGCTACTTTCGCTGCGTGACCGCGTCACCTGCTTTTCTCTCTCCAGATCATCCAGATGATGATGACCAGAAGCGCCAAAGCTAACGCGCCTTCGACCCAGTAATACCAGTGCATGGCGTCCCCCCCGCTGACGATAATAGCCAGCGGACATAATAGTTCAAAATTCAAAATATCGAGGTTCGTATGAAACTCGTCTCCGACTGGAGGTGGGTGATTCGCTATGCGTGGAGCATCCGTCTGCTGATCGCGGCTGGTATTCTGACCGGCCTCGAAGCCGTGTTGCCCTACTTGGCTGACACATCCCTCATCCCCGACCGATGGTTTCGCCTTTTGATGTTCGTCGTGACGATCGCGGCGTTCATGGCGCGCATCATTTCCCAAAAGGATTCCTCAAAATGAGTAAACGTGCAAAGGGCGTGCTCGCGTCCGGACTTGGTCTTGTTGCAATGACTGCCGCCTATCTCACTGTTCCGTGGGAGGGCGTCGAGAACAAAGCCTATTATGACAGGCTGGGCCGTGTCTGGACGGTCTGCGCTGGCGAAACCAAGGGCGTGAAACCCGGCGACAGGTACACCGACGCGCAATGTCTCAAAATGCTGGAAACGCGGCTGGAGAATGATTTCCGCAAGCCCTTGCAGAAATGCATTGTGACCTTCGATCTCGCTCCGATCAGTGTCCGTGCATCCATGCTCGACCTTTCCTACAATGTCGGGATAGGCGCTGCCTGCAAGTCAACTGCGGCACGGCGCATGACCGAACGCAAATGGCGAGACGCCTGCCATGCGATGACGCTTTACAATCGCGCCGGCGGCAAGGTGATCGAGGGCCTGAAAAAGCGCCGTGAATACGGTGATGCTCAGCGCATCGGCGAACTGGAGCTTTGCCTTGCGGGGCTGGGTTGATGTTCGGGCTTCTCGACTACATCAAGATCGGGCTGGGCGTTGTCGCTGGCATTGCGATTGGCTCGATCTACTTCAATGGCGTGCCGGTTCTCAAGGATTTGCCGGCAGTGGGCTTCCTGTTCGAGGGGCAAGCGAAGAAAGGGCTCGTACCGCAATTCGAGCTTGCTGCAGCTCGCGCCGAGCGGGATGAGCTGCAGCGCCAGCTAAAAGTCAGCGAGTTCGTGACTGCTGCCTATCAGAAACAGGTCCGCAATGTCTGGGCTGCCGAAGCTGCCCGGACTGTGAAAACCGAACAGGAGATCGCCGACTATGAACGCAAGCTTGCTGAGGCGGGCCGCGCTTGCCTGCTTGATAACGACGATATTGAGTTCCTGCGCCGCTGACCGGAAGCTGATCGCCGCCGCCGAAACTCAGGGTATAGCGGCTGCAGGAACAAACCTGCCAGACTATCCCGACGACTGCCGCCGCAAAGAATCGCATGCGCCGCTTGTCGAGGGGCAGGAAAAAACTGTCGATCCTGAAACGTGAGCGTGAAGCGCTCGATCGGCAAAACGACCGGACGGACAGATGCGCGGGCTTTTATGATGAATTGAAGAGGGGGCTTCAATGAATGCCGACTTGCAATGGTTGATTGGTACAGCGCTCGGTCTGGCGACCTTTTCGGTGGCGCGCTCCTCACGGCATTCAGATCCTTGTCCGCGTCCATTAAGAACGGCGATGACCGGTTGGCCGAGGCGATAAAAGCTGGGGACGATCAATTACACGAGCGGGTTAATCGCGTTCGCGACGAATATGTACGTCGTGTGGATCTGGATGATCACGTCAAGCAGTTGCGGGATGGCATGAAGGAAATGCGGGATGAGACCCGCGAGGGCCTGAAGGAAACGAACAAGAGGCTTGATCAGGTGCTAGCCGTGTTGGCGCAAGATAAGAAGGTATGACAAAAAAGCCCCGCAGCGTGATCGCGCGGGGCTAGATGGAAGGTGTCATATGCCTGCGGTCAAAATTTTATTCAGACGGAAAGAAAAGTAAAGCCCCGACGCTTTCGGCAGGCGTCGGGGCCGCGCTTGGCAAATGAGGTGCATGTCCTTGCCAGCGCTATCGTTCGAGTGTCTCCTCCCGAACGATCTCAATTCCATTGGTTAGGCCGTATAGTCAGTCCAGCTGCTTCGGCGGCCTTGACGAACGACTCTTCTGGCGGTATTTGGTAAGCCTTCCATATCGGCCGTGCAAGCCTGCAAGGCTTCTTCGTATTCCGGGCCATGGGCGTCTTTGGGCCAATCGTTTACCAAGCACTTCGTTGCTGTTTGCGTATCAGGCACGACACGGTATTTCCCAACACCGTACAGCTCAACGTCCACTGGTTGCTCCCAAGGCATGCAGGCCTCCCAAAAAGAATGCCCTGCCTTAGGGACAAGCTAGGCAGGGCTGCGTCCGCGACGATTCTAGTGGTGACAGAATTGCGCTGACGCGAGGTGGTATCGATGCATTGCGAGAAACGCCGTCGACGCAGATTTGTTCCCGCCGTAATCTAGTCTTTGTTGGCTGCTTCCATATTCGAATTGGCAGCCGGGAAACTGTCGTGCGGATGGCGGAATTGATATTTTTGATGAGCCAACCGAGCAGCCAGTTCGGTGATGTAGCCAAGGTCGCGAAGGCCGCTTTCGTAGAGCATAATAATTGTGCTCGAGAGATCAATTTCCGCGTATTCACGGTCGCTTGTTCTGAGCAGTTTAGCGGCGTCACTATGGACCCGTCTTAAGAAGTTTACTTCTTCGAGCGTATAAATACGGCTCGCTTCGCTAAAAGCGGCATAGCCAGCCTCCCTCCAGTGCTGAACCAAAGTAAAAGCCGTTACGGCGTTAAGTCGATTGATATTGGTTAATGCACGAGCAGGAAGAAAGTTTCTCAGAACATACGGAGACGATATTGGACCAGTCGACTATTCATTCCGATCTTTTCCGGAATTTCCGACAAATATACCGCGAGACACATCATTGATCGCCCTGAGCTGGATGCGGACAAAAAAGAGCCGCCCATCTTTCGAGGGGCGGCCTAGTTTGGAGGCTCAGGAGCAACCGAAGCCTCCTCTCAGCTCAAAAACCTTACGTGCCAGTACCGGTACCGGTGATCGCCTTCGAAATCTTGTCGAAGGTATCGGAGATGTCGCTACCAAGCGTGGTAACTGCGGTGATGATCGCAACGGCGATCAAAGCGGCAATCAAGCCGTACTCAATAGCGGTTGCACCAGATTCATCATTGCGGAAACGCGAGAAAATTTTCATCATGTGTTTGCCCCTTCAAATTGGCCCCGTTCGTTGCTGAACTGTGCACAACCTATCCTCGCATTCGTTGCAGCCGCATTAAAACCGATGGTAAACAACCAATGACTGAATTCTATGCTTAATCAATAGAGTATAAGTAGTTGCAAAATAATTAAAATCGGCCCTTTCAATCCATCCTTCCTAGAACAAACTTGCCTGCTCTTCCTTATTGTCAATGCTTGGCGTGAGGTCGATAAGATCCGCATCGGGCAGGGGCTGCTGCATCTCCTTGGCTTCATCCCATGGAGCACGTAGCCACGTGTCGGTTTTCTCCGTAGTGCGGAGGATAACCGGCATTGCCTTCGGGTGAACTGGCTTTACCACGGCATTCGGCTCTGTTGTCAGAAACCCGAAGATATCGACCTCTACCGGCCCTTCCTTCTTCTTCCTCACGCCTTTCCAGCTTGTCTAGATGCCAGCGAATGCGAAAAGCGGCTTCTCCTCATTGAGAGCGAACCAGTGAAGCGGCTTTCGTTTGGTCTTCGGGCCCGGTTCTTGCCCGTATTCCGAGAATGAGGTGGCTGGAACAACGCAGCGGCTTTCAGCGCCCTGCCAGCGCCTCCAGTGAGGCGAGGTGAGATTGCGGATATTCGTAACCCCGCTGTCAGCTTCGCCCTTCACATACATCGGAGGTGTCGGCATCCCCAGCGGAGCATTGCGAGCTCTGGCTCGTCGCCTTTGATGTTTCGCAATACCGGGGCCGGATAGTCGGGGAAGATATCCATCTGCGGATCGACGCGGTTGGTCAGGTCCGAGAATTTCTTGAACAGGCGGCGCATGGCCTCATGTGTCGTGGTGATATTGTACAGATTGCACATGCGCACCTCCTCGTTGGGGAGAGAATAGCGCGCTTATTTCCGCCGTCCAGTCATGCCGAAATACGGCATTTGCCGTATAGCGCTTCACCTGATTCTGCCGCCGTGTGTTTGCAGATCGTGCACTTCGCCTGCACGGTCCCATCTGTGTTTCAGGCGAATTGCTGGTGTAGCCAGCAGAGGAGGGCATATGAAGATCTTAGCAATAGCGGCCGTAGGCGTATTCATGGTGTCGGGGACAGCATTCGCGTCCGCGCCTGCTCTATCGACCGTCAAGCAGACCATCAAGCAAGACCAAGCATCCGGCCCAGTTGTGGCAGGTGGCTCGGGCAAACAGAATCGCGTTGGTTTGCCGGGGACGGGCAAGCAAGAGCTTTCGTTTTTTAAGGTGGATGGTTTGCCCCGTTAAGGCGGGGCAGACGCTTGTTTGTGCCGTCCAGCCGTACCGATCTACGACAGATGCCGTATTTCATCTTCGCCCCTTTTGATTGAATTTCTCCCTGCCTTCCAAAAGGGAAGGCGATTGATTGAGGGCAAAATGAAATACGCAATTATCGCCATGGCCATTTTACTGGCTGGCGCCTCGACTGCTTCCGCGATGGCTAGTTGGAAGCCAACTGAAAGTCACTGCCGTACCGGCAAGGGATGCAAGTCGGGCAGGTAATTCCAACGGGCGCCCTTTACGGGCGCCTATTTCTTTTTGCCAGTCATCGCGTCCTCGCCTTCCTGTTTATGGGCGCGACAGAACCATAGCTGGCCGTACGACGTCTTGTATCCGAACGAGCCCCATTCCTTGCAGCCGTTTGAATCGCAGAGATGCACGAACAGACTTCCAGCTTTTGCTACGTGGGCGTTGTCGTTTTTGTAAGCGGCCATTCTCACCTCGGCATCTTCGTAATTCCAAACTGCGCATATCCGGGTCGATACCGCCATTTCGGTCAGGTATGGTGAACGCGGTTTAATCAGTCAAAGTACGTCTCCCACGGCTTGGATTTCTTGTCCGTTGGATCATAGGGAACGCCGCCATATAGCTGGATGAACTCTTGCTGGCCTTCTTCGGTATTGAACCTAGCTATTTCAAACAGCGTAATGTTGTGCCGAACGCCGCCCCACAGTCGATATCCGCCTAGCCGTTCACGGTCATGCAGCATTTGAATAAGGTTCGTTCGGTGCCATTCAGTCATGAACAGCACCACGGAACGGGTATTCCTTATTGATGAGCGTCTTTGGCGGCTCACCGCGCGATCTCCCACTCATTTCACGAACATCGTCGGCTTCCAGCCACGTGCAAAGCCCATCGACATAGCCAAACTGGCGTACTCGATCTCTTTGACGAGAAAATCCTGATCCTTGAGGAGTGATTCTATCGCAGCCCGCACATCGCCCTTGTGATAGGCGAGAACCAGTTCAATTTCGTCTTCGTATTCATTTTCCTGCGCAACCGCGTTCATTGTTCTGCTCCAGTGAAGCAGACACACACGCCACCTAGCGTGTCTGTGAGGTTATCGGTCCGCCTTCCGATGTTCCTAAAATGTTCTCACCCGAAGTTAGAGTCAACAGAGAATCTTTGGGGAGTGAAATCATGTGGAAAGGGAGTGAAATAAGGAACGAACTGCCACACCCGCAAAGGTGTGGCGGAACACCGGTGAACATGTTGCCACACCTTAAAAATAAGATGTGTCAATTCAATGCGTTGCTGATGATTCTGGGAAACATTGGAGGCCTCGCCCGAATCGAACCGGGGTGCAAGGATTTGCAGTCCTCTGCGTAACCACTCCGCCACGAGGCCTTCCGTAAGGCGGTTGCCAAATCAGTTGGTCGCGCCTTGGTCCGTTCCAATATTGATACAGATAGGTCTCGTCAAGCCGTTAGAGCCAAATGTAGAAAATTTCTACATAGGTTTCTTCGCGCCTTGTAGGTTCACGGTTGGTCGTCTCGGTCTGGCGGCATTTGCGGACGTGCCAGATTGCCCTTGGAGAAGGTATAGCCGGTTTCAACAACACTTAATCCAAATTTGTTTCGCAACTTGTCGATGGCATTTTCGGCGACGGCGCGTTTGGTGGCCTGAGTGTCTACTAGATCGGGCGGATCGGCGCGATCACTTGAAGAAAGCTCGCTAACCCCAATCCCTAGCAATCTAAATCGTGTTCCATCCAGTTCTTTTTCAAGAAGCTGCAATCCGTGGCGGAAGATTCTATCCGCGAGCTGGGTGGGATCAGAAAGCTGCCGATTGCGCGTACGCGATTTGAAGTCGTGTGTTTTCAGCTTCAAAACGACAGTACGCCCGGCTATTTCACTTGCTTTCAGTCGCCGCGAGACCTTTTCGGCGAGCGCCCGAAGAACAGGAACGAGATCGTTGGCATCCGACAAGTCATTGTTGAAGGTTGTTTCTGCCGAAACGCTTTTCATATCATGGTCTGGCTCGACCTTGCGGCTGTCCTGTCCTCGTGACAAACGGTAAAGACGCTGCCCCATAGTGCCATACGCCTTCATAAGTGCACCTTCTTCCATCGTCTGGAGTTGGCCGATCGACCTGATTCCGTCACTTTCCAGTTTGGCTGCGAAAGCTTTGCCTACTCCCCAGATCGTGCTGACGGATCGATCTCGCAGAAACGTCAGGGCTTCTGCTTCACCGATAACGGAAAAACCGCGCGGCTTTTCGATATCTGATGCAACCTTGGCCAGAAACTTGCAATAGGACAGTCCGATCGAGGCGGAAATGCCTATCTCATCCTCTAAGCGCTTGGCGAAACTTGCGAGAACGATTGCGGGTGGAGCCTTATGCAAGCGTTCTGTGCCGCTCAGATCCAGAAAAGCCTCATCGATGGAAAGAGGTTCGACGAGGGGCGTCAGGTCACGCATCATTTGCCGCACTTCACGACCGACGCGAACATACTTTTCCATGTTGGGCTTAACGACGACGGCGTCAGGACATGCTTCCAGTGCCTTGAACATGGGCATGGCAGACCGCACGCCATGAATGCGGGCGAGATAGCAGGCCGTCGATACCACGCCGCGTTTTCCGCCGCCGATAATGAGCGGTTTGTCCCGAAGTTCCGGATTGTCGCGTTTTTCGACCGAGGCGTAAAACGCATCACAATCAACATGCGCCAGAGAGAGCTTATAAAGCTCGCTGTGACGGAGAAGGCGAGGGCTGCCGCATGCATGGCATCGTCTGCCAGTGTGCGATTTTTGCGGCGCAAGGCAGTCGCGGCATACACCTTTTTTTCCGAACCGTTAGGTGCAATGGTTTCAGCCATGAGGACGAACCGTCTGATGAACATAAAAGGAACATCCTTTTATAGCATCGAAAGGCTGAAGTGCCATGGGGATATATCATCCCGGTTGGTCTTACACTTGACATTGCCGGGAATATCACCAAGTTTAGCAATATGAACAACCGTTTTGCATCCATATTTCATCGGGTTTATCCGATCACGGGATAGCTACCCTCGAGTTCTGCCTAGCGCAGGGGAACTCCGGGGACGGTACGCCGCTTGTCCAAAAGCGGATTTCAAATAAGCGCTTTCATTAAAATCAATCTGAACGGCTTCGTGCAGAAACAGCACGGAGACTTATTACCTTCAACAGCAGTGAGCACTCGCCATGAGCGGAAAGAATCGCAAGAAGCCCAATATCGTTGTTAGCGAAATCGACTATGAGCGTCTGATGGGGCTGGCCACAAACGTTTCGGAACGTCTCGAGGAGATCGCCGAGGAGTTGATGGTTGAACTTGACCGCGCGAAAGTCGTTCCTGCGAAGCGTTTGCCGCAGAATGTGATTCACATGGGCTCTACTGTGGAGTTTCGCTCCAATGACGGGCAGGAGCGTCGGGTGACACTGGTATATCCGGGCGAAGCGGATATCGCGCAGGGCAAAATTTCGATTCTCACGCCTATCGGCACTGCGCTGATTGGTCTTGCGCCCGGCCAGTCGATTTCCTGGACGGCACGCGATGGCAAGCAGCACGAGTTGAACGTATTGTCGGTTTCGAACGAAGCCGAGGTTTCTGCGGCAAATCCCGCTGCTGAATAATTACCAAGAAGCCCGGCAATGCCGGGCTTTTAATTTGCGGATCGAAGTCTTTGCTAAAGGTGCTGGTTCAGCCCGCCGGGCAGATATGACAAGGCTTTCTCAATTGTTGCCGGATCACGGCCAGCCTCTTCGCAGTAGCGCAGCAGCGTCGGCTCATGTGTCAGAAAAATTGTAATACACCCGCCAGAAAGCCGGGTTCACGTGCTGCCTGCCGGATCGACGCAGCTTCAATGCCTGTCAGGGCGAGGAAGCGAGGCAGCAGGTCCTTGTCCTGAGCCAACCACGCCAACGCTTCAATGGCGATCGCTTCCGCATCCGCCCGGCTCATCAGCGTTTTCATGTGGTTTCTCCGCTTTTTCTGTTGCTTTGCCGAATGTGTAACGGTCGCTCAGTCGAGGAACAATGGAATTATTTGCCTTTCATCAATGAAATGAGGTTAAACTACCCGCAGTCTAAGAAGTGGGGACTCTCTGGCGGATAAGAAAATCGAGCAAATGCCGGGTTGCTGCAGGGAATAAGACCAAGGAATTTTCGATGCCGAAAAGCGTGATGATCGTCGAAGACAACGAACTCAATATGAAGTTGTTTCGCGATCTTATCGAAGCCAGCGGATATGAGACCATCCGGACGAGAAACGGGCTTGAGGCGCTTGATCTTGCGCGTGAACATCGACCTGATCTGATTCTCATGGACATACAGCTTCCCGAGGTGTCGGGACTGGAAGTCACAAAATGGCTGAAAAGACGATGACGAGTTGCGACACATTCCGGTTATTGCCGTGACGGCTTTTGCAATGAAGGGCGATGAGGAGCGTATTCGGCAGGGCGGCTGTGAAGCCTATATATCCAAGCCGATATCGGTGCCGCGCTTCATAGAAACAATCAAATCCTATTTGGGCGACGCTTAGCGAAAATCAGGGCGAGGGGCATCATGACTGCACGAATTCTCGTCGTTGACGATGTGGATTCCAATGTAAAGCTCCTCGAGGCCGGGCTCCTCTCCGAATATTATGAGGTTATTACGGCTTATAGCGGTCCTGAAGCCATTGAGCTTTGTCTGGGCGGCCAGATTGACGTCGTTCTTCTAGATATATTGATGCCGGAGATGGACGGTTTTGAAGTGTGTCATCGATTGAAAGATGATCCACGTACGTCCAATATTCCTGTTGTCATGGTGACGTCGCTCGATGGTGTCGATGACAAGATTCGCGGCCTTGAAGCTGGCGCCGACGACTTTCTGTCAAAGCCCGTCAGCGATCTTCAGTTATTGTCGCGTGTGAAGAGCCCGGCGCGGCTGAAACTGGTCTCTGATGAGCTTTTCCACCGAACGGGCACGGTTGCGGACGCGGAAGTGGAAACGCTGCTGGCAAGCAAGATGGGCGGGAATTATGCCGACAAGGATGAGGTCGCCCGCATTCTCATAGTTGATGAGGACGAACTGGCGGCTGCACGCCTTCGTCTCATTCTTGGAGAGACCTATCGTATCGATGTGGCCAGCGATGCCAGCACGGCTTTGATCCGGGCGATAGATACGGATTACGACAGTATCGTCGTTTCAGCCAACTTCACTTATTACGATCCGCTGCGCCTTTGTTCGCAGTTGCGAACCATTGAACGCACAAGGCTGGTGCCGATCATTCTCGTTGTTCGGGAAGATGAGGGCGCGCTCGTGGTGCGTGCGCTGGAGCTTGGCGTAAATGACTATCTGATGCGTCCGCTTGAGAAGCTGGAGCTGTTTGCGCGCTTGCGAACCCAGATCAAACGGAAGTGCTATAACGATTTACTGCGGCAGAGCCTGAACCGTACGATCACCATGGCGGTGACGGATAGTCTCACAGGGCTGCACAACCGCCGCTATCTCGATACACATATGCCTGTCCTGCTGACCCGCGCCATGGGGCGCGAGCGGCCATTGTCAGTCATCATGCTCGACTTCGATCACTTCAAACGGATCAACGACCAATACGGACATGATGCTGGTGACGATGTTCTTCGAGAATTTGCGACGCGTCTGCGCAAGAATATCCGTGGGATGGATCTGATGTGTCGCTATGGCGGAGAGGAGTTTGTCGTCGTTCTGCCGGATAGCGACGTGGAGGCTGCGAAGGCTGTTGCCGAGCGAATCCGGGTTGCTGTGTCAGACACGCCCTTTGCCGTCGCCAACGGCAAGCACAAGGTCAACTTGACCATAAGCATGGGCGTTGCAGGGCTGAGGCTGATGGGGGATAGCGCTGACGCTCTTTTCTCGAGGGCAGATGCTGCGCTCTATCAGGCAAAAGAAAGGTGGTCGCAATCGCATTGTCTCTTCGGCTGCCTGAAGGGCCCACGAAGCTGGAAGCAAAAAGCCGTCTCCTAAGAGACGGCTTTTTATCTCAATCATCTTGTCGATGACGACCGAAAACGAATTACTTGATCTTCGTTTCCTTGAACTCGACGTGCTTGCGCGCAATCGGGTCGTACTTGGTCTTTGTCATCTTTTCCGTCATCGTGCGGCTGTTCTTCTTCGTTACGTAGAAGAAGCCGGTGTCAGCGGTCGACAAAAGCTTGATCTTGATCGTCGTAGCCTTGGCCATATCGAATTACCTGCTCTGTATCTTTGCCGGAGCATGATCTTGCCGAAAATCGGTTCCCAATTCTCGGGATCATGCTCAATGGATGGAAACCTCCAGCGATTCCGGTAATCTCATCCGGCAGCGGAAATTTGGCGCGACACTACGTATTGGCGGCGAAAAGTCAAGCCCGCTTCTTCCTCAAAAGCAGCCTTCCTGCTGCAAAGAGTGCATATGCGGCAAAAACACACCGAGAGTCATGGGGAATCCTTTTGGTCCCAGCATGTCCATACCGACACCAACGGCTTGCGGTCCTGCAAGCATGCCGATGGCATAACAGAACACGAAAGCGGCATTGGCGGATGCCAGCTCACGTCCCGTCAACTCGGAGCCGAGATGCGCGAGGCCGATCGTATAGAGGCCAGCCACTACACCGCCCCATAGGAACAGAATGGCTGCCATGAGATACCAGTGCTGCATGAGATAGGGCAGGGCGATCATACCGATCAGGCCCGTCGTGGCGCAGAAGAGCAGAAGTTTGCGGCGATCCGAAATGCGATCGCTGACAAGGCCTAATGGAATCTGCATCAACACATTGCCGAGGCCGATCATCGTAAGCAGAAGTGCTGCGTCTGCTTCCGGATAACCGATACGCGCTCCGAAGACTGGAAAGAGGGCAAAGCCGCCGGTTTCCACAGCACCGAAAACAAAGACAGCCATGGTTGCAGTCGGAACGGCAAAGATGAAGGGCAGGAACGGGACGTGTTCGCCTTCTTCGAAATCGGGACTGTCGCGCCATGCGAATGCAACCGGTATGAGGGCGATCAGGATGATGACGAAGCCGACATAGAAAGGCAGTCCGCCCGTGCTCCCGATCTTCGAGAACAGCCACGGTCCGAGCGCAAAGCCCAGCGAAAGTGATGTTGAATAGATTCCAAGCACGAGCCCGCGCTTTTCAGGTGGTGCGGAGGCGTTGATCCAGTACTCTGACAAAACGAAAAGCACGGTCAGCGCGAAATGCAGGACGATGCGCAGCGCAAACCACGCCCAGAGTGGTTGAAAGAAGTGGAAGCCGAGAAAGGCTCCGCTTCCGATGATGAGCATAAGGAAGATCGCCTTGACCACACCCAGTCGTGCAGCGATGGGGGCGGCAAGGGGAGCCGCAACGATGGATGCCAGTCCTGCCACGGCAGTGTTAGCACCGATCAGGCTCGCTGAATGACCGCGGCTTTCCAGAAGAACGCTCAACAGCGGAATGCCCAGCCCGATTGCTGCACCAACTGCACTGATGGTGGCAATGGCTGCTGCAAGCGAACGCCAGTGCATCTGGCCCTCTGCCGGCCCGCCGCCGTGTTCTTGCGGGACAAGATCGGCGGGTTGGATTTCTTTATTCATTGGGTTCAGATCACTTCGCGAATGAAGCGGCCATGCCGCTTCCAATATTGTACCACCGGCAAGGTGGCTGGCAGTTCAAATTCGGTATCCGTCAGAAGCACGCGCGCTTCTTTCAAGATCGCCTGAGTAATATGAGCGACGTCGAGTGTATCGATTTGGTCAATGGAAACCCAGTCGAGGTCTTCCAGTTCCCCACTGGGAACGAGTGGCTGCTGATCGAGTTCCGGTATTTGATCGCGAAATGCGATAAAAAAACGGGTGTCGAAACGGCGAACATAGTCCGGGGGCGTTACCGCGCGAGCAAAATAGCGCAGGCTGTCCAAAGCCGGCATCATGCCTTTATCGAGGAAGGCTGACCAGTCGTGATGTGTGGGCAAAGCAACCGGTGCTGAGATCGCTTGCCCGATGCGAAGGCCAGTCTCTTCAAAGGTTTCGCGAATGGCACATAGGCCGAGTGCACGGGCGCGACGCAGCGATGCACGAGCCCCCATGCCTGCGAGCAGCTTGGCAACATCATTGCTATTCAGTTCAGCCGCGGCAGCGATAGCGCCGTCTACAGGATCGGCACGACCACCCGGAAAAACAAACTTTCCGGGCATAAAGGCGAGGCTGGCGTGGCGTCTGCCCATGAGAATTCGCGGCTTGCTGCCCGACCGGTCGACAAGCAAAAGGGATGCGGCGTCACGCGGTCGCAAAGCTTTCACGGCTTTAGTTGAGGATGGGGGTGAACCATGGCAGTCATGGTGACCTTCAGGTCACGTCGCCATATTCACCTTCGCCCTTACCTCCGAAACCATGCATGTAGAGGGCCCATTGCAGGCCGATGGTCGCGCCCTTCATAGGTTGAAGCAGCAGCAGCGACATGATCACAGTCAGCGGTCCCCAGATCGCCATATGAGCCCAGAGTGGCAGATTGGTGGTTGCTTCCACACCCATGAAAGCGCCTACAACCACGTGTCCCACGATCAGGATGGTGAGGTATGCAGGAAGGTCGTCGGCACGTTGTTCCGTGTAGTCTTCGCCACACACGGAACACTGCGCCACTGGCTTCACAAACGACCGGAAAAGCTTTCCTTCACCACAATGCGGGCAACGTCCGCGAAAGCCGCGCCACATAGCTTCACCCAAAGGGCGTTTTGGGTGAACGGCCTTTTCGGCTTTCGCCACCGAAAACCTGAACATTTTGCGCGGAATTGGCCTCTAGCGTGCTCATCAGCGACCTCTTCTCTTCTGACGCGGAATACCCGCGGGTTTACCCCTTCGCCCACGCATCGTCCGGCTTGCCTTATGATGCGAGCGGGTCGCCATCGGCAGGGGATGCGGTTCCGAAACCATCTCAAAGCGAAGCGCGCCCGCAACGGGGAGCGCCTCTACAAGCCGAACCGTCACTGTATCACCAAGCCGGAAGCCTTTACCGCTCCGTTCACCGGCAATCGCATGGTTCGCTTCGTCATATAAATAGTATTCATGACCTAAAGTTGAAATGGGTACCAGCCCATCCGCGCCATATGTCGCAAGGTTCACGAAAAGGCCTGCCCGTGTAACGCCTGTAACGCGCCCTTCATATTCGTCGCCGAGATGTGCGGCGAGAAAATGCGCGATGAGGCGGTCTACGGTTTCACGCTCAGCCAGCATGGCGCGACGCTCGGTCGAGGAAATCAGCGCGGAGATTTCTTCGAGCTGTGTTTCTTCTTCTGTCGTTAGTCCGTCACTTCCCAGTTTCAGGGCCTTGATCAAAGCGCGGTGAACGATGAGGTCGGCATAGCGGCGGATCGGCGAGGTGAAATGCGCATAACGGCGCAGATGCAGGCCGAAATGCCCGATATTATCAGGGTTATATTCCGCTTGGCTTTGCGTGCGCAGTACGACTTGATTGACCAGTTCTTGATGATCCGAGCCTTCAACGGCCTCAAGAATCCGGTTGAACTGCGCGGGTTGCAGCTCCGCGCCTTTGGCAAGACTCAGATCAAGTGTACGCAGGAATTCACGTAGGGTTTCCTGTTTGGCAAGAGCCGGAGCATCGTGAATGCGGAAAATCAACGGCTGACGGTGTGCTTCCAATGTTTCTGCAGCAGCGACATTCGCCTGAATCATGAACTCTTCGATAAGCTTGTGTGCATCGAGCCGTTCAGGAACGATAACCTTGTCTACCTTGCCATCGGGCGTGAGCAGGATTTTCTTTTCTGGTAAATCGAGTTCCAGCGGTTCGCGGGCATCGCGCCCACGCTTCAGCACAGCATAGGCGTCCCACAGCGGTTTTAGTATGCCATCGAGAATGGGCGCGGTCTTATCATCCGGCGCGCCGTCAATGGCAGCCCGGGCTTGCGAATAGGCAAGCTTAGCCGCTGATTTCATCATGATGCGATGGAATTTGTGCGACTTCTTGCGCCCGTCAGAAGCAAAAATCATACGGACGGCAAGAGCGGGGCGATCTTCAAGCTCACGAAGCGAACAGAGGTTGTTTGAAATCCGTTCGGGAAGCATCGGTACGACCCTGTCCGGGAAATAGACCGAGTTACCGCGCTTCTGTGCTTCACGATCAAGCGTGGAATCTGGACGGATATAGGCGGCGACGTCAGCAATCGCTACGATGACAATCTGGCCACCCGGATTTTCCGGGTCTTTATCCGGCTCGGCGTAAACGGCGTCGTCATGATCCTTGGCGTCAGCCGGATCAATGGTGAGAAGCGGAATGTCGCGCCAGTCTTCCCGGCCGTCCATCGTCGCAGGCTGGGCGGCTTCTGCTTCGCTCAGCACTTCAGCCGGGAAAACATGCGGAATTTCATGCTCATGGATGGCAATCATCGACAGGGCTTTTTCGCTGTCGATAGACCCAACCACCTGTCGAACTTTGCCGCGCGGCAATCCCTGACGACGCGAGGAAATCAGGTCCACTTCAACAAGATCGCCAGCTTCAGCGTTTTCTAGCTGTGCCGGATCGAGCTGCACCTCAGGCTGTTTTCGGTTTACAGGGTCCAGCCGCCATTCACCGTTGCCGAGTTTGCGAACAATACCCAGCACAGCGTTCGTGCGGTGCTCGAGACGCTTCATGACGCGGGCTGTATAATCCGGTCCGTCGCGATCTTCACTGCGGAATATTTTCGCCAGAACGCGGTCGCCGACGCCGACTGCCGGGCCGCCTTCGGAGGCTTTGTTAAGCCGGGTGCGGCGGATCAGGACAATAGGTGGTTTGCCGTAACCCGCCTCGTCCCATTCCGACGGACGTGCGAGCAAACCGCCATCTTCGTCGCGCCCGGTAATATCCAGCACGGTGACAGCAGGCAGTGCGCCGGGGCGAGACAGTTTGCGGGCGCGTTTTTCAACCAGACCCTCGTCGGAAAGTTCGCGTAGAAGATCTTTCAGATAAACCCGCGCATCGCCCTTGATGTTGAATGCTTTTGCCAGTTCACGCTTGCCTGCCCGGTCAGGATTCTCTTCAATATATTTGAGAACCTCTTCGCGGGTTGGCAGAAACGCATTGGGATCGCTCTTCCCATCGGCAGATTTTGCTTTGCCTGCACGCCGTTCGGTCCGTGCGGATCGACCGGTATCGGATTTGGAAAAACGGCGTGCCAATTGCTACTCCTCTACCGTCTCGGCCTTGGATCTGGCTTTCGGCTTGGCTGTCGACTTGGCTTTTGCTGGTGCCTTCTTGGCCGCGGGCTTTTGCAGCAGCTTTCTTTTCAGTGCTGGCTGAAGCCTTGCGGGCAGGGGCTTTCTTACTTTTGGAAGACCCGGCCTTTTCCGTAATCAGAGCCAACGCTTCTTCCAGCGTGACACTTGCCGGGTCCTTGCCCTTCGGCAAAGTGGCGTTGACTTTGCCCCAGTTGACATAAGGCCCATAGCGACCGTCGCGAACGGTAATCGAGCCACCGTCTGGATGGTCGCCAAGCGTCGCCAATGCAGCCGGCGTGGAGCGGCCACGACCGCCACCCTTCGACTGTTTGTCGGCCAGAACCGACACGGCGCGATTGAGGCCGACGGAGAAGACCTCTTCGGCATTCTCCAGATTGGCGAACGTGCCGTCATGGTTAACATAAGGCCCGTAGCGACCGATGCCAGCGGAGATCATCTTGCCGGTTTCTGGATGCTGCCCGATGTCGCGCGGCAGGGACAGAAGCGCAACGGCTTTTTCATGGTCGAGCGTGTCGACGGCCCCCAGCCTTTCGGAAGGCTGGCGCGCTTTGCTTCCTTGCCCTCGCCACGTTGGACATAGGGGCCGAAACGACCGGTCCGTGCAGTGATTTCCTCACCGGTGAATGGGTCCTTGCCGAGCGATTTCGGTTCGTCCGCAGCAGCAGATTCGCCGTTGGCGTCTCCGCCGAGCTGGCGGGTATACTTGCATTCGGGATAGTTGGGCAGCCGACGAATGCACCGTATTTTCCAAGCTTCAACGACAGCATTCCTGTGCCGCAGGTCGGGCACGAGCGCGGATCGCTACCGTCTTCTCGTGCCGGGAACACCAGTGGTGCCAGCTCTTCGTTCAGTGCGTCAAGCACATTGGTGACGCGCAATTCCTTGATGTCATCGACATTACCCGAGAAGTCGCGCCAGAAATCGCGCAAAACGTCTTTCCGGAAAGCTTGCCGTCCGAAATAAGATCGAGCTTTTCCTCAAGGTCTGCTGTGAAATCATATTCCACATAGCGCTCGAAGAAACTTTCGAGGAAGGCGGTGACGAGACGACCCTTGGGTTCCGGAATGAGCTTGCGCTTGTCGATGGTGATGTATTCGCGATCGCGCAGCGTGGCCAGAGTCGCGGCATAGGTCGAAGGACGACCGATACCGAGTTCTTCCATCTTCTTGATGAGCGAAGCTTCCGAATAGCGCGGCGGCGGTTCGGTCGAATGCTGGGTCGCATCGATCTTCTCGCGCGCCAGAGCTTCACCGGAACGAATTTCCGGCAGCTTTGCACTATCCTCGTCGTCGTCCTCTTCTTCGCGATGATCCATATAGGCTGCGAGGAAGCCATCGAACTTCGTGACAGACCCATTGGCGCGCAGCATGGCCGAGCGCGAGCTGTTGACCGCCTCAATGTCGACGGTTGTACGCTCAATGTCGGCAGCCTGCATCTGGCTGGCGATGGCGCGCTTCCAGATGAGCTCATAGAGCCGCGCCTGATCGTCATCGAGATAGCGACGCACATCCTTCGGGTGACGCGAGAAATCTGTTGGCCGGATGGCTTCGTGCGCTTCCTGTGCGTTCTTTGCCTTGCTGGAATAATAGCGCGGCTTTTCCGGCACATATTTTGCGCCGAAGCTTTTGCCGATGGCGTCGCGGGCCGCATTGATGGCTTCTGGAGCTATCTGCACGCCATCGGTACGCATATAGGTGATCAGGCCGGCAGTCTCGCCGCCAATATCGACACCTTCGTAAAGTCGCTGCGCCACTTGCATGGTGCGCGAGGCAGAAAAATCCGAGCTGGCCGGATGCGGCCTGCTGCAAGGTTGACGTGGTGAATGGCGGCCCCGGATTGCGCTTGGTTGGCTTTGCCTCGACCGAAAGAGCTTTGAAGCTTGCGCCTTCCAGCATGGTACGAATGGCCGTTGCCTGTTCACCATTCTTGATGTCGAGTTTGCCGAGCTTCTTGCCGTCAACGGCAGTGAGACGGGCGGTGAAACTGTCATTGCGCGGCGTTTTCAACAACGCCGCGATATTCCAGTATTCCTCACGGATGAAGCGTTCGATCTCGGATTCACGATCTGCAACGAGACGCAGCGCGACAGACTGAACGCGGCCAGCCGAGCGCGCGCCCGGCAGTTTGCGCCACAGAACGGGCGAAAGCGTGAAGCCAACAAGATAATCCAGTGCACGGCGTGCAAGATATGCATCGACCAGAGGTTCATCGATGTCGCGCGGATTGGCGATGGCATCCAGAACAGCCTTCTTGGTGATGGCATTGAAAGCCACACGTTTGACTGTCTTGCCCTTGAGCGCCTTTTTTCTGGTTGAGCACTTCAAGCACATGCCGCCGAAATGGCTTCACCTTCGCGATCCGGATCGGTTGCGAGAATGATGCCATCGCTGTCTTTCAGCGCTTTGACAATATCGGCAAGGCGTTTGGCGGAATTGCTATCCACCTCCCACGACATTGCAAAGTCTTCGTCGGGACGAACCGAGCCATCCTTGGCTGGCAAGTCCCGCACATGACCGAACGAGGCCAGAACCTTATAGTTCGAGCCCAGATATTTATTGATGGTTTTAGCCTTGGCAGGCGATTCGACAACGACGACGTTCATTTAAAGCAGCCCAGATTCGCGCCCCATGGAGATAAAATACCTCCTCTCCGCGTGAAATTCGTTGCCTTCACATGAACAGCGGGCAGCGTTTGGTCAAGAGCAGGACAACAAAAATCACGAAATACAACTTAAGATTGCTGTTAAGTTGAATAAAACCAATAGTAGCATAAGGTGTGAAGAAATCGAGTTTATCTCTCGAGGAGATAGGTATGGATGATACGGCGAGTTTTCCAGAGATGGAAGACGGTGAGGATATGGAAACCGCGACTCGCTCCGAGACGGTAGCATATATAGAGCAGATGCTTGAACAGCTCAGTTTGATGGCGAAAAGTACGAATTATGTGTTGCTGGCCTATATGATCGAAATAGCTCTCATTGAGGCTCGGGAAGCGCTTCACAATGAGGCCGAGTCGTAACAGTCGTCACTCCATCGGAACCAATGCCACCTGATTGCCGGCATATCGATGGAGCCGCCCTGCCAAGTCCAGTTCCAGCAGAATGAGCTGAACAGCTCCAGTATCCATACCTGTGTGACGAACGCGGGTGTCAATGTCGGTCGGTACAGGACCGAGCGCATCGATAACGATGTCTCTTTGCTCTTCCGTTGCGAACGGTTGGAGCGACTCCGGTTCTTCCAACGCTGGAGATAAAAGATCGGGCTGTGCTGGTATATTCGCCTGATAGGCTTTTTGGACCGGCCAGCGGCCGGAGTGCTTCAATGACATCGTTTGCTTCGGTAACCAGTGTCGCACCTTGTTTCAGAAGCAGGTTTGTGCCGCGCGCAAGAGGATCAAGCGGAGAGCCGGAACAGCGAACACGGTGCATCCCATGTCCCCGGCCATACGCGCGCTGATAAGCGAGCCGGAACGCTTGGCTGCTTCGACGACAATCAAACCCAGCGACAAGCCTGCAATAATCCGATTGCGGCGCGGAAAATCACGCGAGCCCGGCTCTGCGCCCATTGGCATTTCGCTTATGAGCGCGCCGCCTTGTTCTGGTATGGCTTGATAGAGTGGAAGGTTTTGCGGCGGATAGGGGCGGTCAAGTCCACCTGCAAGTACTGCTACGGTACCGGTTTTCATGCTTGCGCGGTGCGCAGCGGCATCAATGCCGCGGGCAAGCCCGGAAATCACAGCAAATCCTGCCTCGCCAAGATAATGTGCCAGACGCTCGGTAAAACGTGCGCCAATCACCGAAGCATTACGTGAACCGACAATAGCGATGGGTGGCTTGCTGGAAATGGCTGCATTCCCTTGATCGTAACCAAAGGGGAGCCTCACAATTCTTGAGTTGCTGTGGATAATCCGGCTCGCCCATGCCGACAAGACGGGCACCGGAGCGTTCAATAGCTTCAAGCTCGCGCTCAGCGTCGTCCATGGACGCAACGCGGATCGGACGGGCACTGCCTCCTCTGATATTGAGATCAGGTAGCATTTCTATCGCGCTTGAAGCTGAGCCACAAAACAGAATCAGATCGCGAACGGTGACAGGGCCGATATTGTCGGTTCGGATGAGGCGTAGCCAGTTAAGCCGCTGGCGATCGGAGAGGCGAATTCCAGTTTTTGAATTCGCGCTTTCCTTCATCCCTTGGTTCCGATCTTGCTCTCGGTGCCGTTTAAGAGGCGCGTAATATTGGCCTTATGCTTGAAGATAACGATGACCGTCATGATCGCAAAGAGCACTGCGATTGCTGGATACCCCCGCGAATAGAGCGCAATGGGAACAACGATGCTGGCGATAAGTGCCGCAAGGGAGGAATAGCGCGTCAAAAGTGCTGTCACGATCCAGACGGCAGCGAAGACCAATGCTCCGGGCCATGCAAGCCCGATGAGGACGCCCAGATAGGTGGCGACGCCTTTGCCACCCTTGAAGCCGATCCATACTGGAAAGAGATGCCCGATAAAGGCACCGAAGCCTGCGCCAATAGCGGCGTCCGGGCCGTAGCGTGAAGCGACGAGAACGGCGACCGTACCTTTCAGCATGTCAAAAATCAGCGTCGCAGCGGCAAGCTTCTTGTTACCGGTGCGTAGCACGTTCGTCGCGCCGATATTGCCCGAGCCGATGGACCGGACGTCGCCCAATCCTGCAAGCCGGGTCAGGATCAAACCAAATGGAATGGAGCCAAGAAAATAGCCGAAGATGAGCGCCCCTATGAGCGTCAAGCTAAGGAATCCCGGTTCGGCCATGAATGTCCCCTTGTTTCTTGATTCCGCCTACCCGGAATTTTCGAATGATTGTTCCGGGTTATGCGGCGTTTTTTTCAAGCTGAGTAAACGGTCTTGCCAGCCACTAAGGTGTGGACGACGCGACCTTGAAAGCGAGCACTTTCAAAGCAGCTGTTCTTGGATAGCGAGTGCAGATCTTCTTCACGTACGATCCAAGGCTCATCCAGATCGACAATGGCGAAATCTGCCTTGGCGCCCGGCTTTAGCGTACCAGCATCAAGGCCGAAAATACGCGCTGGAGCTGTTGATAGCACTTCAATCAGCCGCAGCAGCGGAATGCTGTCATTGTGATAGAGACGAAGTGCGGCCCCCAGCAATGTTTCAAGGCCGATGGCACCGGCTTCGGCATCAGCAAAGGGTAGACGTTTGGTATCGACATCCTGAGGATCATGAGCCGAAACGACAATATCGATGGTGCCGTTCTTCACAGCTTCGACCATAGCAAGGCGATCCTGCTCGCCGCGCAAAGGTGGCGAAAGGCGGAAAAACGTGCGGAATTCACCAATGTCGTTTTCATTGAGCGACAAATGGTTGATCGATACGCCTGCCGTTACTTTCGCGCTGAGATCCTTGGCGCGGCGCACGGCTTCCGCCGACATTGCGCAGGAAAGCTGTGCGGCATGATAGTTGCTGTTGGTTAGCGCTGCTAGACGCAGATCGCGTTCCAGCGGGATCACCTCCGCTTCACGCGGACTCCCGGAAAGACCGAGCCAGCTTGCAAACAGACCCTCGTTCATCACGCCATTCGCACCAAGGAACGGATCGCGCGTTTCGCAGGCAATCACGGCATTGAAATCGCGGGCGTAGGTCAGAGCGCGCCGCATGAGCTGAGTATTGGCGATTGTCTGCCTGCCTTCCGTGAAGGCAACGGCACCGGCATCGCGCAGCAGGCCGATTTCGGTCATTTCCTCGCCGCGCAGACCTTTGGTGATCGCCGCAGCCGGGTGCACATTGACAACAGCCGTGTCACGCGCCGTGCGTTTGACGAATTCCACCAGAGCCACGTCGTCGATCACAGGATCGGTGTCGGGCATCATGATGATGGAAGTCACACCACCAGCAGCTGCCGCGCGGCTTGCCGACGCAATGGTTTCGCGATGTTCGGCGCCGGGCTCACCGACGAAGACGCGCGCATCCACGAGGCCGGGCAATACTGCTTTGCCGTTCAGGTCGATGATTTCCGCACCTTCCGGTGCACCCTGATTGCGGGCATCCGCTCCGGCGGCAACAATCTTGCCATCGCGGATCAGAACGCTGCCGGTTTCATCGAGACCGCGCGACGGATCGACGATGCGCGCGTTTTCAAACAGGATCGCGCTCATGCTGCTTCTCCGTTGCTGGGATTACGGCGCGGATCGAGCAGGGCTTCCATCACGGCCATACGCACGGCGACGCCCATTTCTACCTGTTGCTGGATCACGCTCTGCGGCCCGTCGGCAACATCGGATGCGATCTCGACGCCACGATTCATCGGACCGGGATGCATGACGAGTGCGTCAGGTTTGGCGACTTTGAGCTTTTCTTTATCGAGGCCGTAGAAGCGGAAATATTCGCGCACCGAAGGCACGAAGGAACCGGCCATACGCTCACGCTGAAGGCGCAGCATCATGACGACGTCGGCATCTTTCAAGCCTTCTTCCATAGAATTGAAGACTTCGACGCTCATATCGGCCATGCCGGAAGGCAGAAGCGTGGACGGCGCGACGACGCGTACCCGTGCGCCAAGCGCGTTGAGGAGGAGAATGTTGGAGCGTGCGACGCGGGAATGCAGCACATCGCCGCAAATGGCGACAATCAGGTTTTCGATTCCGCCCTTGGCGCGACGAATGGTTAGCGCATCGAGAAGTGCTTGGGTGGGGTGTTCGTGCGCGCCGTCACCGGCGTTGACCACCGAACAGCCGACTTTCTGCGCGAGCAGGGCAGCCGCGCCCGCCGAAGCGTGACGGATAACCAATATATCCGGCTGCATGGCGTTCAGCGTCATCGCTGTATCGATGAGCGTTTCGCCTTTCTTGACCGACGAGTTGCCGACAGACATATTCATGACGTCGGCACCGAGCCGTTTTTCCGGCCAGCTCGAACGACGATTGCGTTCGTGTCGATGCTTCGAAGAAGAGATTGATTTGCGTGCGACCGCGAAGCACGGACTTTTTTTCTCTGGCTGTCTGGAGACAGCGATTTCCTGATCGGCGAGATCAAGAAGGCAGAGAATGTCCAGGGGGCGAAAGCCCCTTGATGCCCAGCAGGTGGCGGTGAGGGAAAAGCGGAGGGACCGTTTGATTTGTCATGGCAAGTCACCCGTATAGGACCATGAGGCAGGTCCCGCAACCGTCCTTATAATGGCTTCAGGCGATTCACCAAGAAAAACCTGTGCTGTTCTGACGACAAATTGTGTTCGGGATGGCAAAATTTTAGCAAATGCAATGCAAGAAACCTAAACTAAATTGAATCGCACAATACGGAATGAGCTTTTGAAAACGCACGACGTTACCAACCAGACGCCACCCATGACGGGCAACAATGCCTATCTGGGCGATCCGCTCTTGATGCAGATTGCGGCAGGATTCCCGAAGGAACTGCATGCCGATCTGGAACAGACGGGCCGTTTTGTGTCGTCGGCTGAAGCGCAGGACCTTGCGCGTCTCGCCAATACCGAACTGCCAAAATTGCGCACGCATGACAGGCAGGGCAACCGTATCGACCTTGTCGAGTATCATCCTGCCTATCATGCGCTGATGCGCCGTTCCATCGCGGCAGGCCTGCATTGCTCGATCTGGGAAGGCAATCCGCTCGAAAGCGGCCGCCGTCATCAGGCGCGTGCATCGCGCTTTTCCTGACCGCACAGCTCGAGGCGGGACATCTCTGCCCGCTTACCATGACCAGCGCGTCGCTCGCAGCACTTATGGCATCGCCGGAAATCTATAAGGAATGGTCGCCGGTCATCCTGTCGCGCAAATACGATTTTTCGCAGAAACCCGCTTTTGCCAAGCAGGGCATTACGCTTGGCATGGGCATGACTGAAAAGCAGGGCGGAACCGATGTGCGCGCCAATACGACCCGCGCGACACACAATGACGATGGCACCTATGCCATAACCGGCCACAAGTGGTTCATGTCCGCACCAATGTCGGATGCTTTTCTGGCGCTCGCGCAGGCAGAAGAAGGCCTTTCCTGTTTTCTGCTCCCGCGCCTCACTTCAGAGGGAAGCGGAAATGGGTTCTTTTCCAGCGCCTGAAAGACAAGCTCGGCAATAAGTCCAACGCTTCGTCGGAGGTTGAATTCGATGGTGCCATCGGTCATCTGATCGGTAATCCCGGTGAAGGCGTCAAAACCATCATGGATATGGTCACGCTGACACGGCTCGATTGTGCTGTCGCATCGGCCGGACTGATGCGTTCGGGCCTTGCCGAATCCGTGCACCATAGCCGTCATCGTCAGGTATTCGGCAAGGCTCTTGTCGAGCAGCCATTGATGCAGCGCGTTCTTGCCGACATGGCGCTCGATGTTGCCGGTGCGACTGCACTTTCCATGCGGCTGGCACGCGCTTTCGATATGGCTGCCAGTGATCGTGCCGAGGCGGCTTTTGCCCGTTGCATGACGCCGGTGGTGAAATACTGGGTTTGCAAGATCGCACCTGCATTGCTCTATGAAGCAATGGAGTGCCTCGGCGGCAACGGTTACATCGAAGAAGGCAATCTCGCACGCGCCTATCGCGAAGCGCCGGTCAATGCGATCTGGGAGGGTTCCGGCAATGTCATGGCACTGGACGTGGCACGTGTGCTGTCGCGCGCACCGGGGCTTTTCGATGAAGTGCTGGAGTGGATCGGTGGGCAGCTTGGTCCGCGTGGGCAGGGGACACTTGATGTGCTGCGTGCTGCATTGCAGCTGACCGAAACCGATCCGGGTGTCGCACGCCTTCTAACCGAGCAACTGGCCTATGCTGCTGCAGCAGCAGAATTGCGTCAGATTGGGGCCGACGATGTGGCTGATGCGTTCATCGAGACCCGTCTTGGCGGCCAGTGGCGTTCGACCTATGGCATGCTGGATGCACGCCACAATGCTGAACGAATTCTGGATCAGCTTTATCCGGCGTCGTAATCGTCGGATGCCGACCGCCTGATACTGTGCAGGCGGTCGAGTGCACCTTGGAGAATGAAGGATGCAGCAGCCGAATCGATACGTTCGGCCCTCTTGCCGCGTGAGACGTCCATGCCAATCAGCGCCCGTTCGGCAGCGACGGTCGATAGGCGTTCATCCCAGAAAACGAAGGGCAGGTTGGTCAACGGCTGCATGGTGCGCACAAATGCCCGTGTGGCCTGAACGCGGGGACCGGATGTTCCGTCCATATTCATAGGCAAACCGATGACGATAACGCCGACCTTGTCGGTGTCGAGTGCCTTCAAAAGCACCTGTGCGTCGATGGAAAACTTCACCCGTTTGATAACGGGGCGCGGATGCGCGAAGGAAAGACCGAGATCAGACACCGCAAGGCCGATGGTCTTGGTTCCCAGATCCAGTCCGGCAATGGTCTGCCCGGACTGAAGCAGCGCCGGAATTTCCTCGATTTCAACGACAGCCATTGGTCCTCATCGGATTTTGAAGTGGTTTCATATTGCCTTCAACTTTATCGGCGTCATATCTGTTCGCAAACCGGAAATCGAGCCGGAAACAGAGATTGAGGAGAGACTTTATGAAACTAACATGGCTTGGCCACGCCGCTTTCCGCGTTGAAACGGCAAAGGCTGTTATTCTCATCGATCCGTTTCTGAACGGAAATCCCGGTGCAAAGGGCATCGATTTCAAGGATGTGACTAAGGGCGTAACTCATATTGCGCTGACCCACGGACATGGCGACCATGTGGGCGATACGGTAGCTATCGCCAAGGAACACGGCGCGATTGTGATTGCCAATGCCGATCTTGCAAGCTGGCTTGGCAGTCAGGGCGTGGAAAAGCTCGATCCCGGCAATACGGGTGGCACGGTGGCGCATGACGGGTTCACCATTACCTTCGTCAATGCGCTCCACTCCTCGGCAATGCTGGCGGAAAATGGTGTCTCACAGGCACTGGGCAATCCTAATGGTCTGGTATTCCATTTCGAAGATGCACCGACGCTCTATCATATGGGCGACACGGACATCTTCTCGGATATGGGTCTTATCAACGAGCTCCATCAGCCAGAAATCGGCATCGTTCCCATTGGTGACCGCTTCACGATGGGTGGCGCGGTCGCGGCTCTCGCCTGCCAGCGCTATTTCAACTTCAAAACCGTGCTGCCATGCCATTACGCCTCATTTCCGATCATCAACCAGACGGCGGACAAGTTCTTGGCCGGAATGGCAGATCATCGGGAAACGAAGGTTATTGCTGATCCAGCTGGCACCGTTCATTCGTTCTGACTTTGGATTTGAAGCGCAAGAAATGTTGCGCTTCAACAATCGCGCCGTTATAGCCGGTAGGAAAACTTTTCAGGGTGGCGGTTCGCCGCCCAATCTAGCATTTGCGGAGAACAGGATGTCCGTCGATATTTCTACCGTCAAGCGCGTCGCGCATCTGGCGCGCATTGCCGTCAATGACGACGATGCCGAACGCATGACTGGCGAACTCAATGCTATTCTGGGCTTTGTCGAGCAACTGAACGAAGTCAATGTCGATGGTATCGAGCCTATGACTTCTGTTACGCCGATGGACATGCGCATGCGCCGGGACAAGGTAACGGATGGCGGTATTGCTGCTGCGGTGGTGGCCAACGCACCGGTTACGGAAGACAATTTCTTCGTCGTACCAAAGGTCGTGGAGTAGGTTATGGCCATACGGGTTTCAGTCGAGACCCCTTTGCAGGATGATGTGCGCGCACTGGTCGAGGGCCTGAATGCGCATCTTCTGCCGCTGTCACCACTGGAATTCCAGTTCAAGATGACAGTTGAGCAGATGGCGGGGCCAGATACGACGGTTTTGTGGCGCGCGATGAAGACGGCAAGGCAGTCGGCTGCGGTGCCTTGAAGATGCACGAAGATGGCGTCGGTGAGGTGAAGCGTATGTTCACCCTTTCCGGAAGTGCGCGGAAAGCGCGTTGGTTCGGTTCTGGTGGATGCGATTGTCGATCAGGCAAGGGGCCAGGACATTTCCCGCCTAGTACTCGAAACGGGCACAGGGCCCGGTTTTGCTGGTGCATGGCGGCTTTATGAGAATTCGGGTTTTACGCGCTGTGGTGTAGTTCTGGACTATCCGGATTCCGAATACAGCGCCTTTTTTGAAAAAGCGTCTCGTTGAGGCGCACTGACAGGATTTGACGATGAGCGAACTGACCGCACTGACCATTGCTGAGGCGCGCGACAAGCTGAAGGCCAAAGCCATCACCGCGACCGAACTCACCGACGCCTATCTTTCCGCTATCGATTCCGCGAATGAAACCATCAACGCTTACGTGAAAGTGACTCACGATCAGGCGCGTTCGATGGCCAAAGCATCGGATGAGCGTATTGCCAAGGGGAAGCGGGCGCACTGGAAGGCATTCCGCTCGGCGTGAAGGATCTGTTTGCCACCAAGGGCGTGCATACGCAGGCCTGCTCTCACATTCTCGACGGTTTCAAGCCGGAATATGAATCAACCGTCACAGCCAATCTGTGGGCTGATGGTGCGGTTATGCTCGGCAAACTCAACATGGATGAGTTCGCGATGGGCTCGTCCAACGAAACCTCCTATTACGGTTCGGTCAAAAATCCGTGGCGCGCTAATGGCTCCAACGCCGATCTGGTGCCGGGCGGTTCGTCGGGCGGTTCGGCTGCCGCTGTCGCCGCACAGCTTTGCGCTGGCGCCACCGCAACCGATACAGGCGGCTCGATCCGCCAGCCCGCAGCCTTCACCGGCACAGTTGGCATCAAGCCGACCTATGGCCGCGTTTCACGCTGGGGCACGGTTGCCTTCGCTTCGTCGCTCGATCAGGCTGGTCCGATCGCTCGCGACGTGCGCGATGCCGCTATTCTGTTGAAATCCATGGCTTCGCTTGATCTCAAGGATACGACGTCGGTCGATCTGCCTATTCCGGATTACGAGGCTGCTATTGGCAAGTCGCTCAAGGGCATGAAGATCGGCATTCCGAAGGAATACCGCGTTGACGGCATGCCGGACGAGATTGAGGAGCTTTGGCAAAAGGGTATCCAGTATCTGAAGGATGCCGGTGCTGAGATCATCGATATTTCGCTGCCACACACGAAATATGCGCTGCCCGCTTATTACATCGTGGCACCGGCGGAAGCCTCTTCGAACCTCGCCCGTTATGACGGCGTGCGTTACGGTCTGCGTGTGCCCGGCAAGGACATCGCCGATATGTACGAACAGTCCCGCGCGGCTGGCTTCGGCAAGGAAGTAAAGCGCCGTATCATGATCGGGACCTATGTTCTGTCGGCTGGCTACTACGACGCCTATTATCTGCGTGCGCAGAAGGTGCGTACGTTGATCAAGAAGGATTTTGAAAATGTATTCGCCAAGGGCGTAAATGCGATCCTGACGCCAGCGACGCCATCGGCTGCCTTTGGTCTTGCCGATGAGGATCTCGCCAATGATCCGGTCAAGATGTATCTCAATGACATCTTCACGGTAACAGTCAACATGGCCGGTCTGCCGGGCATTGCCGTGCCGGCCGGTATTAATGATAAAGGCTTGCCGCTTGGCCTTCAGCTGATTGGGCGTCCGTTCGAGGAAGAGACTTTGTTCCGTGCAGCGCATGCCATTGAGCAGGCTGCCGGACGGTTTACTCCGGCAAAGTGGTGGTAAAACCGAACTTCTTCGCCGGGGTTTCTCCGGCGAATTTGTTTCTATGGCTGCATTAGCGGTCAGGGCCCGGCGGATAGCAGCGCGCGATATTGAACTGACCACTGAGCGGCAGGAAGTGCTGGAAGCCGGTTCCAGCGCGATCTCCAAGAAATTGCGGACGGTGTTCTGGCTGCCGAAAAGGCAGGAATACTAGCAGGCTGGGGTGCTAGGGTGCCCCAAAGCAATTACATTTCCGATTTATGGGTCGATCCACCGCATCACGGGCAGGGATTGGCAGACAGATTCTTGATGCCCTGATGGCGCAAATTCTGCTTGATGGTTTTGACGAAGCACTGATCGGCACCCATGCGGATAATCTTCCCGCGATCAATCTTTACAAAAAGGCTGGTTTCCGGATCGACTGGCAAGGAGATGAGTGGTCGGAAAGTTTCGAAAGAACCGTCGAGAAAGTCAGGATGCGCGCTGATCTTTGAAGGCCAGCTTACCGCAACCGTTGCCGAATAGTCTATCGCGCCTATTCTTCCTTGGAGTGGATAACCTCAAGAGGAGGGCAAGCGATGTGGATCATGTTGACGGAAGTGAACGGCGAAAAGCTCGCCGTGAATTTTAATCACGTTCTCTCTTATAACGCTTATGGAACCGGCGCACGTATTGTTACGCTGAGTACGGATCAGACGTTCTTCGTCAAAGAGTCGATTGAGGAGATTGAAGCCAAGCTAGGCATTGATGTGAAAGCCTGAAGCTTCTATTTCTCAACGGCTTAAATAGTTTATTGAAAAAAAAATGAACGGCACCGTACTTGCGCATTGCCGTTCATCCTGTCTGCATTCTCGGGCACGTTTCGTGGTCCGCTGAAATGCTCTATTTTTTTTACGCGCATCTCGTTCCGAAAACCAGTTCCCACTTTTCGGGATGCGCTCTAGATATCCAACTCTTCCACAAAAGCCGCACGGTCCTGAATGAAACGGAAACGGGCCTCTGGCTTGGTGCCCATCAGTTCATCGACGGTGTTGCGGGTTTCTTCGACATAATCTTCGTCCACCTGAACACGCAGAAGCGTGCGCTTCTTTGGGTCCATGGTGGTTTCCTTGAGCTGTTCGGCGCGCATTTCGCCAAGGCCTTTGAAGCGACCGATTTCCACTTTACCACGCCCGGTAAACATGGTGCGTAGAAGTTCATCCTTATGTGCTTCATCACGCGCATAAGCGACCTTTCCACCGGCTTAGGCGGAAAAGCGGAGGCACAGCCAGATAGAGATGACCATTGCGGATCAGGTCCGGCATTTCCTGATAAAAGAAGGTGATGAGCAGCGATGCGATATGTGCACCATCGACGTCAGCGTCGGTCATGACGATGACGCGATCATAGCGCAAGTCGTCTTCCCGATAATTTTGCGCGTACCACTGCCGAGTGCCTGCACAAGATCACTTATCTGCTGGTTTGCCGTTAGTTTTTCGCGCCCGGCGCTGGCAACATTCAAAATTTTGCCGCGCAATGGCAGGATGGCCTGATTGGCACGATTGCGCGCCTGCTTGGCTGAACCACCTGCCGAGTCACCCTCGACAATGAACAGTTCTGCACCGGCTGCGGCATTTTGCGTGCAATCGGCAAGTTTGCCGGGCAGGCGTAGTTTGCGCGTTGCGCTCTTGCGAACGGTTTCTTTTTTTTGACGGCGACGCAAGCGCTCGTCGGCGCGGTCGATCACCCATTCCAGCAGGCGAGATGCTTCCTGCGGAGAGGCTGTGAGCCAATGATCGAATGGATCACGGATCGCATTCTCTACGATGCGCTGTGCCTCGACCGTGGCAAGCTTGTCCTTGGTCTGGCCGACAAATTCCGGCTCGCGAATGAAAACCGACAGCATCCCTGCAGCCGACACCATCACGTCATCGGTGGTTATGATCGAAGCGCGCTTGTTGTTGGTCAGTTCCGCATAGGCTTTCAGCCCTCGCGTCAAGGCAATACGCAAACCTGCTTCATGGGTGCCACCATCGCCGGTCGGGATAGTGTTACAATAGGAGTGAACGAAACCATCCCCACCAAAACCACGAAACGGCCCATTCGACAGCACCGTGGCCACCTTGTTTCTCGGTCTTGCCCGCGAAAATCTCACGCGTGACCTGATGTTCCTTACCAAGCGATGCCTCAAGATAGTCCTTCAGGCCACCGGGGAAGTGGAATACGGCCTTTTCAGGTGTTTCCTTCTTTGGGTCGAGCAGGGAAGGATCGCAGTTCCAGCGGATTTCAACCCCGCCAAACAGATAAGCTTTCGACCGCGCCATGCGATAAAGACGATGCGGATCGAACTGCGCTGTCTTGCCGAAAATATCAGGGTCTGGATGGAAACGGACACGGGTGCCGCGACGATTATGCACTTCGCCGAGTTCTTCCAGCCCGCCTTGCGGAATACCCCGCGAGAAACGCTGGCGATAAAGACGGCGATTGCGCGCGACTTCCACTTCCAGCACGTCGGAAAGGGCATTCACCACAGAAACACCGACGCCGTGCAGACCGCCTGACGTCTCATAGGCCTTGCCGTCGAACTTGCCGCCCGCGTGCAGTTTGGTCATGATGACTTCGAGCGTGGACTTCCCGGGAACCCGGGGATGTTCATCCACAGGAATGCCGCGTCCGTTGTCCGAAACCGTTACAAACCCATCGGCATCGAAGCTCACTTCGATGAAATTGGCATGTCCGCGACAGCTTCGTCCATCGAGTTGTCGATGACTTCAGCAAAGAGATGATGCAGCGCCTTCTCGTCTGTGCCGCCAATATACATCCCGGGACGCAGGCGAACCGGCTCCAGACCTTCCAGAACGCGGATGGATGATGCGTTATAGTCGTCGCCTGCCGATGAAGCAGGCGGCGCCTTGGCCGTTACCGGCTTTGGAACAGAGAGCGAGGGCGCTGCCACTGGCTGCGCCACAGGTTTTTCGCTGGGTTTTTCCCCACGCGCCCCTGTTCTTGTTCTCGGGCCCGGGCATTGTTGACCACTCTCGAGAAGAGATCGTTGCTATCGTCCATCTGTTCCGAAAAGCTCTCTATCTGAATTTCAGGAGGTCTTTGCCGAGCCTGCTCGCCATCGACCGGAAAAATACTGTTCGCGAATCAACTGAATGATGCCATGCGCGCTCACGAAAGGCGACTAAAGTTCGCCTTACGTTCCGTTTTCGCACGACTTTTTCAAAGGGTTTTGTTCACAACCGAACTGATTTGCACCAGAAAGAAGGCGAAAGTCAAACAAGCAGGACATTTCCGATCAAATTGGATGGAAACGCTGCAGTAGTTGGCATAGAGCGATAGCGGGGAATATTCAGAATACCGAGAGTTTGAAATGCAAAACAGCGCGACAAGCGGCATGGAAGCGCACGTAAAGGGCATGGCGATCATGGTGCTCTCGGTGCTTTTGCTGCCGCTGATGGATGCCATAGGCAAATGGCTCGCCATGGTGGATAATATGCCTCCTGCCACTGTCACCTTCATGCGTTTTTTTTTCATTCAATGCTGGCTGATGTTCTTTATCCTGCTCATCGTTGGTGGTTTCGCCGCGCTGCGAACACGATATCTGGCAGGCAACCTCATTCGCGGCGTGTTGATGGGGTTTGGTGGGCTCTGCTTCTTCACGGCGGTCAAATATATGCCGCTGGCTGATGCTATGGCCGTGTTCTTCGCCGAGCCGCTTATTCTGACGCTCTTTTCGGCAATTTTCCTGAAAGAAAAAAGTGGGTTGGAGAAGGTTCAGCGCGGTCGGCATCGGTCTCATCGGCACGATGATCGTGATCCAGCCGAGTTTCGAGATATTCGGTGCTGTCTCGCTTCTGCCGTTGGCGACAGCCGTAACCTTTGCCATCTACCTGATCCTGAACCGAAAATATGGTGTGAAGGAAAGCCCGCTCGTCATGCAGTTTTATGCGGGTGTGGGCGGGTGGATGCTCGCTGGCGTTGCCATGATTTTCGGAACTGCGGCTGGGCTTGGTGATCTGAGTTTCGGTCTGCCGCAAGGCATTCAGCCTTGGCTGCTTTTGCTGCTTTTGGGGACGATCGGAACCGTCAGCCATTTGATGGTCGTGCAGGCGTTCAAGCTGGCACCGGCATCCATGCTGGCACCGTTCCAATATCTGGAAATCGTCAATGCGGTTCTGGTCGGCCTGATCGTGTTCGGCGATTTCCCGACACCGTCGAAATGGTGCGGCATCGCGATCATCGTCGGATCTGGCTTCTATGTTTTCATGCGCGAGCGCCGTGTGAAAGTCGACGCCGTGGCCTGAGGCAGAGCTAGAACGGTTCCAGTTAAAACGGAATCGTGGGAGCGCTCTATCTCTTTTATTTTATGCATTATCCAACGCAAAACCGCTTCGCACTTTTGCTGGAAATGCTCTATTTCAGCTGACGGGCTCCGAAGACCGTCTCAAACGCTCTTCCCAAAGCGACGTCCATGTCGCCCATTGTTACCGGCAATCCAAGGTCTACAAGGCTGGTAACGCCATGTTCCGAGATTCCCGCAAGGAACGATGCCGGAATAATGGCTGAGATCGGGTTCGACATTGATGGCTATGCCGTGAAAGCTCACCCAGCGACGGAGGCGGATGCCGATAGCAGCAATCTTGTCTTCACACATGCCGCCATTGGCAAGGCGCGGCTTTTCAGGCCGTGTAACCCATACGCCGACACGATCCTCACGACGCTCGCCTTTGACGTTGAACTCGGCAAGGCTCTCGATGATCCACTGCTCAAGAGCTGTCACGAAGGCGCGCACGTCCTCGCGGCGGCGTTTCAGGTCGAGCATCACATAGGCAACGCGCTGGCCGGTCCGTGATAGGTATATTCTCCGCCGCGTCCCGTGTTGAAGACAGGGAGACTGTTCGGGGTCAGGAGATCGTCTGCATTGGCGCTCGTCCCCGCCGTGTAAAGCGAGGGATGCTCGACCAGCCACACGAGTTCATTGGCAGTGCCGTCCCGGATGGCCTGAACACGTGCTTCCATGAAAGCGAGTGCTTCTTCATAATCCGTCAGCCCTACGGCAACGACCCAATCGACCGGAGCCGCATCAGCGGCGACAGGCTGGAAATGTGCCTCCAGCGCATCGCGTTCACGCGGCTTTTGTGAATCTGTCTCGAAAATGGGAAAGGCGGAATTATTCGTCATGATGGCAGCATATGGCGGTTTTGCAGTGCAACCGCCAGATGGCAAAATGCCTCCCCGATCAATGAATCGCGAGCGGCACTTCCTTTTCACAGCGATTGCGTCCTGCCTGCTTGGCCCGATAAAGCGCGCGGTCAGCGGCATTGACGAGATGGCTATAATCGGGATGACCGTTAAATGCTGCAACCCCGATAGACAGCGTTACAGACTGGCGTGCGCCATCGGGAAGGTTCAACGGTTGTTGTGCTATCTGTTTGCGAAGCTCTTCGGCGATTGTAAAAGCTTTGTTCTCGTCGGCTTCTACGAGAGCGACGAGAAACTCTTCGCCACCATAGCGGAACGCGAAGTCGCTCGGGCGGCAAAGCGACAGGATCGCTTCGGCCACCTGCTGAAGGACGGCATCGCCACTGCTGTGTCCGTATGTGTCGTTAATGTTCTTGAAGTGATCGATATCGATCATCAAAACGCTCAGATCCATGGCCTTTTGCGAGGCCATGCGCACTTCACGAGTGAGGATTGAAGGCATGAAACGCCGGTTTAGAGCACGTGTCAGTGGGTCACGACCTGTTTCCATCGCGGCGGCCGCCTGAAACAGTTCGGACAGCAAGAATTTCACTTCACCGATCTTGGTTTGAAACAGTGCCAACGAAGCCGCAAGGCAGGCGGGGTTGTCCTTGCGTGCGCTGTTGATGGCAGGCAGGAGAACATTGTCGATATGTTCTACATTCCGGCGGATGTTTTCCAACGTGCCGGAGTTGGAGAACATCAGATCAGCCTTGTGTTGCAACCACAATCCGAAATCCGAGCTTGCGAGCGAGTGAAGCGGACTATCGGCATTGCCGTAGAGGTTGAAGAGAAGCGACTGGCTCCATTCCATAAGCGCGGCACGTTGCGATTCGCGTTCAAGCGGAAAATCGTGACTTAGCGTGAAAGCCCGGTAGGCTTCGTCGGTCTGGGCACTTTCGCGCGCGTCCTTGACGAAGGCTTGGCTCATGATTTCGATAGCGATGTCGATGGCATTGCTGACATGCACGATCAGGCGCGCCAGAACCTCTCTTGAGGCAACTTCCAGTTTCAGTTGACGGACGATTTCGTTTTTCAGCAGGCGCGCGCCTTGCATGACGACGTGGATCGGCACATCGATGCGGGCGTGAACCTCGCCAACCTTGCGCTGTTCACGAATGAATGCCTCAACATCGTCGGCTGTTCTCTGGAACATTTTCAACAGCCAGTCGCTCAGTGAATTGTGCAAACGTTCCTGCACCATTTTCTGGGACAGGAATGTCGCTGCATCACGATTGTTCATAAGGCGATTATAGAAAACACCGACAAACTGCTCGCGGTGACGGCCAATCAGATCACGGAGAAAGAGAGCATGTTCTTCGGGCAGGCCGCTGACCAGCTCGACCCATTCGGTCTGGGTTGCGCCCAATCCAGTTTTCGATCCCCATGTCGTGTCGATTTCAGAGGTCGAATAGTCCATGTTCCTGCTCCTTGCGATGGCCGCAAAGCTCCGCCCGCTACCGGTTTTAGACCGGTGCCGGATCGGCCTCGCGGATTGGAGATTCTGCGGCTTTCCCTTTGCTTGGAAAGGGCTGTGCGCGAACTCAACAGGCACCTAATATCCCGACTTTCTTAAAAAATCTCCGCAAAATGGCGGGTTATTAATTGGGTTTAATTCGCAGTGCTTTTGTAGAGTGCGGTCGAGATTGATAGAGCGTCGTAAGATTAAGTGACTTTACCAAATGATTGTTTGGCCTACCTATCTGCGGGCAAGATTCCAATTCTGGCCATCTCTGGAAAGGAACCCGGAATGAGATTTACGTTACTTTCTGCGGCTCTCGCGCTCTTTGCGGTTACCGCTGTCGCTGAAGCAGGCACACCGGTTGCTCCGGCTCCGATTTCGGCTATAGCCGCCAATAGCACTGGTTCGGCCATTCAGGTCGACTATCGCTGCCGTCGCGGCATGGTTCGCACGCCGAGCGGTCGCTGTGTTACCGATCGCCGCTGGCGGGATGATCGTCGCGGATGGGATCGTCACTCACCACGTTATTATCGCGAACGGGATCGTGACCGACGCTGGCGCCATGATCGTGATCGTCATCGCGACAGAATCTATATTGAGCCACGTCGTCGCGGCCCGCACAACTAACAAAGAAAAAAGCAGCGATTTCGCTGCTCTTTTATACCGGCTCGGCTTGTGTGTCGGAAAGACTGTCAAGTTGCGGAAATACATCCGCTGTCATAGGGGCGGGACGTCAATCACCAGTCCATCTGGCGCGAAGTTGATGTCGCATTTGGCCCTGAGTTCGCCCGTAAGAACGGAATAGAGCAGCCGCTGGCCGAAGCCACGTCGGGTAGGGCGTTCGACTGCGGGTCCTCCGTCTTCAACCCAGCGCATATGAAATTTTCGCTCGCCCTGCCTTTCGAGCACATCCCAGCTGAATTGGACCGTGCCGTTTTCATTGGAGAGCGCGCCGTATTTCACGGCATTGGTCGCGAGTTCGTACAAACCAAGCGAAAGCGAAACCGTTACACGGTCGCTTACCGGGAGTTCTGGACCATTGGTTCGGATTCGATGACCGAATGTGCTGTTGAATGGGGCGAGGGCAGTTTCGCAGATCTGGCTGAGCGTTGTGCCCGTCCAGTCCTCCTGAAGCAGCATGTCATGGGCCTGACTAAGCGCTCGCAGCCGCTCACTGAATAGTTCGTTCGCGGTTTGCGGATCGGTGGCATTGCGCAAGGTCTGGTTGGCGATCGATTGCACCATTGCCATTGAGTTCTTGAAACGGTGCGAAATTTCGCGGGTCACAAGTGCCTTGTCAGCTTCGGCTTTTTGCGTTCGGTGACGTCGATGACGATACCCAGAAGCGCAGGTGATTTGCCGAGGAGAGCTTTGGCTCGTGTTTCCACCCAGCGCACCTGTCCCAGCCTGTTGGTAATGCGATATTCAACCCGGAAAGATTTGCCTGTGGCAAAAGATTCCTGCGAACGCTGGATAAGTGTTATCCGGTCTTCAAGCATCACCATGTCGATGATCTTGTCGTAGTTGACTGGTTCGTCTGGCGTCAGTCCGAAAATGCGACGGTATTCGGCCGAGCAGCTAATCTCCCCGGTCGTGTAATCTCGCGTCCAGAAACCGACATTCGCCACTTCAACGATATACTGGAGTTGATCGCTGCTACGCTGCTTTTCAATTGAGAGCGTTTCGCGTTCTTTTTCGAGCTCAACCAGTTTGCCGAGTTCCAGCGTCACATCAAGCTGCGACGAAACGAAGTGATGAAGTTCGCCATTCTCGGTTTTGACCGGGGAGATATGAAGTCGGTTCCAGAACGGCTCGCCAGATTTCTTATAATTGAGAATATCGATCTCAACGGACTGTTCGGCTTCCAATGCCGTATGGATGATCTCGACATGTTTCGGGTCTGTGCGGGGGCCTTGAAGAAAGCGGCAGTTTTTCCCGATGATCTCGTCGGCCTCGTAACCAGTGAGGTTCTGGAAGGCCTCGTTTGCAAAGATGATCGGATTGTCCGGCAGACGCGGATTTGTGATGAGCATTGGCATGGGCGTCAGTTCAACCGCTGCCGTGAAGGGATTCTGCTTCCCGGGAGAAAGATGCTCCCAAAACTTTCACGGACGGCTGTGCTCTTATTGCCAATGCAAACCCCACTCGCTGAAAACGCTTACAAGCTGTCCTAATTCACGCAAGTTATCTCATTGTCGCTTAATTTGCGAACAAAAATAATGGAATAGCTCGAACGAAAACATTGGCTCTTTCGTTAAATCATTGATGGAATGGCCATGCATTGCGACGTGAAAATAAGGCATGAACATAATTTACCGACAATATTCAGCGTGCATTCATAAACGGAAAGCAATGATGGCATCATAGAAATGGAGAAGCACAGGATGAACACCTTCAAAAAGATGATGGCTGGCCTCGTCGGTGCAAGCTTTCTGATCGGCGCAATGGTTCCGGTCTCGGCTGCACCTGTGATGCCAACTGCGCCTGCGGCAAGTAATGAGAATGTTCAGCAGGTCCGCGATGACCGCTGGCGCCGCGGGCCGGGACATGGAAACTGGGGTGGACACCGACCGGGTATCGTCCGGGCTGGCATGGCCGTCCTCATCGTCCGGGACGGCTATTGGAATGGACACCGCGGTTATCGGCACTACCGTCATGGCTATCGTCGCAGCAATGACGGGTGGTGGTATCCGCTCGCAGCTTTCGGCGCTGGCGCAATCATCGGTGGTGCGATCGCAGCTCCCACCCCCCCACCGGTCTATCGCGCGCCTGCTTACGGTTACAGCAACTCGCATGTCCAGTGGTGTTATAATCGTTATCGGTCCTATCGGGCTTCCGACAACACTTTCCAGCCGTATAACGGTCCTCGTCAGCAGTGTTATTCGCCATACTGACAGTGGAAATTTGTTAAACTCAATGAAGCCGCCCTTCATGGGCGGCTTTGTTTTTGTGGACTAAGTTTATCAACTGTATCCGTGAGTAATTGTCATCCATATCTGTGCATTCTAAAAGGCGGCGGGATAAGATTCCGGGGTGCATTTGTTGAATCGCTTTCGGTCTCCCCATTTCATAACGAAGCGCTAAAGGAGACGGGATGCGCCAGATTTTACCCAAGGCTTTGGCCGGTATAGTTATACTCGGCATACTGAGCGTAGTACTTGGTTCCCGGTACACGATTGACGAAGGTGAGCGCGGCGTTGTTTTGCGCTATGGGGCGGTTTCCGGTGTTGCACAACCGGGGCTGGGCTTCAAAATTCCGGTGATCGATCTGATTGTGCGAATATCGGTGCAATCCAAGGCTGCGATCTATAACAGCATGGAAGCCTATAGCCGCGATCAGCAACCAGCTACGATGAACCTGTCGGTCAATTATCGTATTCCGCCAGACCGTGTGGAGGAAGTCTACGCGACCTACGGCGGTGAAGACGGCCTATTGTCCCGCCTTGTCGAGCGACGCGTTTTTGAGGAAAGCAAGACTGTTTTCGGCAAATTCAATGCTGTGGAAGCCATTCAGGAGCGTAGCCGACTCAATCAGGAAATTGCGGAGGCAATTCAGAGCAGTGTACGCGGTCCGGTTATTATCGACACGGTGCAGATCGAGAATATCGATTTTTCGGACTCCTATGAGCAGTCCATCGAACAGCGTATGTTGGCCGAAGTTGAAGTGCAGCGTCTCCGCCAGAATGCAGAGCGCGAAAAGGTACAGGCTGAAATCACCGTGACGCAGGCAAAGGCGCAGGCAGACGCACGCCGTGCCGAAGCTCAGGCTCAGGCCGATGCCGTTCGTCTGCAGGCTGAAGCCGACGCAGAAGCGATACGTGTAAAGGGCGAGGCGGAAGCAACCGCGATCAAGGCACGTGGCGATGCACTGCGTGACAATCCGGGTCTTGTCGCACTGACGCAAGCAGAACGATGGGACGGTCAGCTGCCAAGCACGATGCTACCGAATGGAGCAATACCCATGCTGAACCTGAGCAATTCCCAGACGCAGCAGAAATCACCTGACTATTGATATAGTTGCAGAGCGACCAGCTGGGTCGTGACTGTCACGTTTGACGCACATCCCGAAAAGCGTTTCATCCTTTTTTGGGATGTGTTCTACCCTCCGCGCTGGTCATAACCTTCGACGCTTTCTCCATCCATTTTCTGGCGCAGGTGCTGCTTTAGCCTCATGATCTTGTCTGCGTCCCATCCGGTCACGTCGGTGACTTCCAGCCACGCATTGACATAGTGTTCCGGAGCATAAACATGCCCGTGTCCTATCGGCGTGGCGGTTCCAAAAGCCATATCTAGTGCCAATTGCAGCATGGTCACGACAGGATACCACCGCAGTTCCGGTGAAACATCCGGTCCGCGCGGTGCCTGCATCCAGTCAGGTTGACGATAGAACGATAGACTGTCGAAGAATGTCACCGGATCGCTGGCATATTGCAGATACACCACCCGCAACGGCCCCCAGCGGGTTCCATTTCCCAGCGCTTCACCATTCTGATTCATGAAACGGGCAAAGGAGCCGTCTCGGAACACTGGTAGCCATTCTGGAGTTCCGGGGTTTCTTCGTCGGGTCATGGCTTTCCAGTCCCTGCTCGGGAAAGGTGGCCCGCTCCACAAGGCACCGTTGATTGGATCGTCAAGCATTTCGAAAAGCTCGGCTGAGACTTCAGAATTCATCGCCCCAAGGCTCAAGCCATAGAGATACAGACGTGGGCGCTGATCGTGCGGAAGTCTTTTCCAGTAATTATAGACGGTTATGAACAGAGCTCGGGACGCTTCTGCTCCGTATTCGGGTTGGAACAACAACGACAAGGGACTGGAAAGATAGGAATATTGCATGGCAACGCTGGCCACATCGCCATTGTGCAGAAACTCCAGTCCGTCCATGGCTGCTGGATCTACCCACCCTGTACCGGTTGGAGTGATGACGACCAGCACAGAACGTTCAAAACCGTTCTGACGCTTCAGTTCCTCAAGTGCCAGTTCGGCTCGTTGTTCAGGCGTATCGGCTACTTGCAGACCTGCATAGACCCGTATCGGGTCTATAGCCATTTCGCCAGTCAAGGCAGCAATATCGGCAGATCCGGGACCCGAGGAAACGAACTCACGTCCAGCTCGCCCAAGCTCGTTCCAATGCAAAAGCGAAGCGGCGCTGCCAGTCTCGTTCGGTGATGTCGGTTGTGGGCGATCCGGTTCGATCAGAGCGTCAAACTCGCGAAACGAACGATCCAGAACCTTGAAAGTGGACTGGATGAGCAGGCCGTTGGCGATGGTCCAGATGAGCACAACAGTGATCGTAACGCCCGGGACATTGGCTAACCGGCGAGGCATAATGAGTTGTACTTTAGCGGAGACGAATTTCCCCAATAGAATGAGAAGGCGAACCAGAATTAGCAGAACCAGAAATGTCAGCACAGCTAACGCGGAGACACTCATTGGATAGGCGCTGGGCACCGGCTCCATATCCATGACTGCACGAACTGAGTTCTGCCAGCCCGCGGCAAAATAGAGTGCTACGACGGCCACGGCGAGACAAACCAAACCCACCACAAGATTGGCCCGACTGCGCAGGCGATTCCGAGGTTCAGGCAATTCCAGATAATGCCATAGCCAGCGCCACAATACGCCGATGCCATAACCGGCTCCGAAGGCGACACCTCCGAGAATTCCCTGCATGACGTAGGTTCGCGGGATAAGGCTGGGGGTGAGGGCTGCGGCGAAAAACAGTGTTCCGAGCGCGATACCCACGCCGGACAAGGAACGTCGGAAATGAGAAAATGCCTTGGTGGCCAGAGACATGAAGCACCACGCAGATTAAGTCATCGGAATGAAACTAGCTGTAGCAAGAGCGGGCGGCAAGGCCCGGCACGGAGAAGCAGGAGCTGAATAGCCCCGGTTAGGCACCTCGCGATTCAGAATCGCCCTTCTGCTCAGGGTGTTAAGTATCCAAACGAGCATGAAAAGCGCCTGTTTACCGGCATATGGAAGAGGCGGTCTGGCATGGAGTATCCCAGACCTGTGATTTTTTGAATTTATGTTGAAGAAACCTGATTTTATGGTGTTGACCAATCCGTAAGCCGCCCTTATGTTCCGCCGCACTTCCGGGGGCGATTTGCTCCTACAGGGAGCGCGTAGCTCAGCCGGTAGAGCAACTGACTTTTAATCAGTAGGTCCGGGGTTCGAATCCTGCGCGCTCACCACTTTCTCTTCAAATTGGTTCATTTCACCTTTGTCGCAGTGACTTTGCATTGCAAGAATGCCATGAGCGATCATGACCTTGCGTAGAAGAATTGTTGGCGATCGGTCGGATACCGCCCTTTGGGTTGTATCGCTGACCTTTGTTATTCTTCTGCAAGGGCTAGTAACGGCATACGCGCAGGCTTCCATGGCGGCGTGGAGCGCTGGTCCCTCGTCCGTGATCTGTTCAGTCCATAGGACGCAGGCAGATGCAAACGCTCCCCTTAAAGATCTCGCCAGACATTGCTGCTCGACCCTATGTCAGGCCGCATGTGCCATTGGGACAGGATTGACAGAACAGCCGGTCACCGTGTCTTTCGATTCGATTGTTGCGAAAGACACGGTCGCTTTTCCTCTCGCGGTTCGCGCACCTCCCCGTCAGTTTGTTACGGCTGCTCAAGCCAGAGGGCCTCCCGCTTCGCACGATCTTTGAAAACGACGCCGCCGCCCCGCGACGGCAATTTCATATCGTTTGGAGATATCGATGCAAAATCATGATTTTATCGCGGCAGCCCGGGCTGGCTGCCCACGCACTGCGCTGTGCTTCGACTGCTTTTCAAGGAGGGTTCCATGACGGATACGCTTCTTGAAGGAAAAGCTGGGGTACAAGCACGGCCGAATACCACTAGTTCTGCGAACTCCGGCTTCCGTGCCTTCATCACACGGCTTCATTTCTATCTCGGCCTGTTTGTTGGTCCTTTTATCTTGATTGCAGCTGTGACGGGCACGCTTTATGTGCTGACGCCTCAGCTTGAAAACTACATCTACCGCGACCAGTTGCGTACCGCATCACTTGGAACCTTGCAGCCATTGGCGGACGGTGAAGGCGGCCGAAGCCTTTATAGGCGAGGGCCCAAAACTTTTGCCGTGAGGCCTTCAATTGCGCCCGGCTGGAATACACGGGTCATGTTCACCCAGCCCGGATTGGGAGAATCTGAAAGCCGGGCAATCTTCATCGATCCCGTCACGCTGGCCGTAAAGGGCGACCTCGTTGCCTATGGCACAAGTGGGACCTTGCCGTTTCGCGCGGGGATCGACTACCTACACCGCAATCTGATGCTTGGGGATTTTGGGCGTTACTACAGTGAACTCGCTGCATCCTCGGCTGTGGATCGCGGCTCTAGGCGGCACTCTGCTTTGGTGGTGGAATCGGAAGATCCGGCGAAAACAAAACAAACGAAAAATCTCCACCTGAAGACCCGCCGCTTTCACAGTCAGGTCGGTATCTGGATAGCTGTCGGTCTTTTTGTTCCTTTCGGCAACCGGCATGACCTCGTCGCAATTGGCGGGGAAAGGATTGATCAGTTCAGAGCGGCGGTTGGCTGGATTACGCCTTCAGTTTCGACAGTTCTGAATAAGGCGACAGAATCTAGCCAAGAGAGTGCGCATCAGGACCATGGCGGCATGCCGATGCCGTCCGGAACAGGAGATGTGCAGGATCATGTCAGACAGCTGGATAGTGTTTATCTGGCTGCACAACAGGCAGGCCTCGATCTGCCGATGCTTGAAATCCGACTGCCCCGTTCATCGGATCAAGGCTGGCTGGTGCGTGAATATGACCGTTCCCGCCGACACAAGTGGATACGGTTGCTCTCGATCCCCGAAATATGGAGGTTATCAGTCGAGCTGACTTCGAGAGTTTTCCGCTTATCGCAAAATTGATCCGCTGGGGTATCGATCTCCATATGGGTGTCCTGTTCGGGGTAACTAATCAGATCGTGATGGCTGCGCTCGGCCTCTCGCTGATTGTGATGATTGTCTATGGCTATCGCATCTGGTGGCAGCGTCGCCCGCCTGCCGGATCAATGCCCAGAACGTTGATTGCAAGCTGGAGACGTCTCACTGCCGCGCAACAGATTGGGATCGTAATCGCTGCTGTATTTGTAGGTTGGACGCTGCCATTGGTCGGTATCAGTCTGATTGCATTCTTGCTGGTTGATTCCGTGCGCTGGTGGTTTGGCGGTCAAAAACCTGCCGGGCGCTAGATCAAAAGCTGGCGCCCGTCTTCCGGGCGCCAGCTCTGGCTTAATTATCAACTGGCCGGTCGTGGCGGCAATCCGGCACGGACGCGCATCTTTTCCAGAAGACTGGCGGCAATTGGCTCATAATTTTCATCAAAATGATGACCGCCGGCCAGTTTCATGACTTCCATCCCTTTGAGCTCGGCAGCTGTGCAGGCGGTATCGTCTTCTTCTTCGCCATAGACGCAAACAACCCGATCAAGCGGGATTGTCGAGATAGCAGGAACGACATCCTTGTCGCCATCCATTCCGAGCCAGCCTTCAATCGAAACACGGAAGGTCGTCGTCGACTCGACACCAAGAAGCCCGATCATTTTCGTCCGGTCCTGTATGGGAGGGTCGAGATATTTCCGTGCAAAGGGGAATGTATCGGCGCCGAATGAGTAGCCCAGAACTGCAACCGGCAATTTGTTCGTCGGGTCGGCCTTCTTGATCATGGCCGTCGTGTCATTGGCTGTTTCTTCCGGCGTTCGTTCCGACCAGAAATAGCGAAGCGAATCCACACCGATCACGTGAACGCCATGAGCCTGCAGCCATTCACCAATGGATTTGTCGAGATCTCGCCAGCCACCATCACCCGAATAGAAAACGGCAACCATATCGGCTTTGCCGCCTTTGGCGGGAAGATCGACGATAGGCAGGGCTTCGTTCTTGGCATCCTGATCCGCCATGGCGACGACATTGTCGACAGCCATTTTCAGCCGAGCAGGAAATTCCGGAGCGGATTGAAGCACGGCGACATTTTCCCGGCGGGCTGTAACCGGATTGTTGACCGGCGATCCGCTGGGACCGACCACAAGGGCAGGGGCGGGAATTGCCGCGTTGAAGCCATAGATGAAGCCGCCATCGGGCGCCTTGGTCGCTTCGGCTTTCTCGGTGCAGGAAGGCAGACGGGTCTTGGCTGGGACCGGATCAAGCGATACGGCGCCTGCAATCGTCGCATCGGGAGAATCCGAGGCTGCGGCATATGCGATGGTAGCGCCTTGTCCAACACCTGTCAGAACGGGATGAAAATAGACGCCCAAATCAAGTCCACGCAGAGCCTCCTTGGCAATGGCTTCGAAATCAGAGTCGAGATAGTTGCAATCGCCATCTTCCTTATCGAGTGCGGCGCGCCACGGGCTAAGCTCGACCGGCAGAACGATCATGTTCCGGGCAAGCATGGCGTCCATGAAGCTTTTCTCCCGGTCGCTCATACCTCCTTCGTCACTTAGTAAAATCGCAAGGCCGACGGGGTCGTTCTTAGGCATGTAGACCGGAATATTGGACAGTCTTTCAGCACTGGCGTGGATGACCGGTTCATCGGAATCGGTGATTTTCGTCCAGAGTCGGGCGAACTTGCCTGTATGTATTGCGCCATACGCGCCCACCGCAGCCACCAACGCCAGTCCAAGAAAAATGAAGAGAACGCGTCTTTTCGTCATTTGCGGATGAACTCCAGAGGACTGCCATTGATGAGGGTTGTGGCATCGAGAAGCGCGCGCGGCGTTTCCGAGCCACCCGGGCAAACCATGTAATGCGGGGTCCAGACTGGATCGAACTTTTCCTTGAAAGCTTTCAGTCCGTCAAAATGATAGAGATCGGCCCCACGCTTGTAGATGAAGGAGCCGAAACGGTTCCAGCGGGACGCCAGCCTGCTACCGCTCAGGCCGGAAAGCGGGGCAGCACCAAGATTGAACCACTTGTAACTTTCTTCCTTGCTGGCCATCAGCAGTTTTGCAAACAGCGCGTCCATCAGAAGCTTGTGTACATTGGGCATGTAACGCATGAGGTCGACGGTGATTTCATACTTGTCCGCACCACGCCACATATTGGCGAAAGCCACGATTTCTCCGTCACTTTTCAGCACTGCGACGTCGAAGCGTTTCATGTATTCGTCATCGAAGTACCCCAGCGAGAAGCCTTTCTCGCTGCCCGACTTGAAATCGAGCCACGCATCGGAAATCTCGCGCAGGCGTGGAATGAGTGGCGGTACGTCGGCCGCCGGAATGATTTCAAACGTAAGGCCGTCCTTGTCGATCTTGCGGTCGGCATAGCGGAATGGCTGGCGACGCGGACCATCGAGCGAGAAATTGGCGAGATCAACGCGGGCGACTTCGCCGAGCTTCAGGGCAATCAGTCCCATATCCAGAAACAGGGGCAGGCTTTGCGGGCCGACACCGTAGAATACGGTTCGCAGGGCAAGCTCGTCGGCCAGTGCGTGAAATGACCATGCAAGCTCCTTAGCCGTCTGTTCCCGGCCTATGGGTTCTCCAAAGCGCAATCAGGCTGCCCCCTGATTGCGCATACATGATGAAGGCGCTCTTGTCTGGCGCGAGGAGGAATTGCTTGTCACCAAGCATTGCCAAAGCGGCATCCGTATGTGGCCATTGGGCAACGAGATCCGGCACGACATCAGGTATGGAATAATCCACCTTGCGTTTGCGGTGACCAGCCCGGTTGATAATCGAGTAAAGGCCCACTGCAGCGACCACGGCGAAGACAAGGACAGTCGCACGCAAAACCGGGGCGCATTGCCGTTCCATGCGAAATCCCACCAGAGGTCATTGGAATATTCCACGTGACGATAGACGAAGAAGCCGAGCCATGTTGAGACAAGCACCGTCGTGCCGACGGTCGCGATCCAGTTCCAGCTTAAATCGAACGGTCCGGAAATCGGGCGGCGATAGAACGAATCCCGGAAGCCCCAAAGTGTGAATGCAGAAATGCAAAGGATGGTCGCTTCTTCCCAGTCAAGGCCTTTGGCGAGGGAAAAGACAGCGCCGCTGAGGAGGAGGATTAGTGCTGCTACCCACGCACGTGCAAGCCGCTTAGACAGACCGCGTGCAACGATCAGCAGCGCGACTCCGACGAGGCTGGCGGCAAGATGCGACATTTCCATGAAAGATTCAGGAACAATGTCGGAGAGCAATTTTACGCGGTAGCGGAGGTCTGGTGTCGCACCGGACACCAGAAGAATGATGCCGCCGAGAAAGATGATGCTGGCAGAAAGGCTCGGGATGAGTGGCTCGACCAGACGTTTGGCGAAGCGCGCCTGCTTGCCGAGCATATGGCGCCGCCGCATGACCTCCCATATGAGAATGCCTGCGGTCGCTACAACGAGCGGCATAACCGTATAGATAAGACGGTAGGCGAGAAGCCCCGCAATTGCATCCGGCTTCCCGCCTAGGCCGAGTCCAGCAATGATTGTCGCTTCAAATGCGCCTAGACCGCCCGGAGCATGACTGGCAATACCCAGCACGATGGCGATGACATAGACCAACGCGAAAACCGCAAAGCTTGGCACTGCGTCGGCAGGCATGAGCACATAGAGTGTAGCGGCAGCTGCGCCCACGTCCACAAGCCCGGCAAAGATCTGGGTCAGAGCGCCTTTTGAGTTCGGCAAGCGCAGACTGAACGAACCCACCGTAAAACTACGCTGTCCATAAGACAGCCAGTAGATCAGCCAGCCGATGCCACCCAGAATGGCGATACCGGCGACGATATCGATTCGGGAATCGATGGTGGAAAGCCGGGGAACATCCTGCGGGTCGATGAGAAGCGCTGCACCGACCATGATGATCAGTGCGAACCAGATCGCGAACCATGATGTCCCGACAATCTTGCCGATATCGGCAAGGCTAACACCCTCCGCAGCATAGATGCGATAACGCAATGCGCCGCCGGTCAGCAGGGAAAACCCAAGCGCGTTGGAGATTGCGTAGCCGGCAGCACCTGCGATGGCAGCGATGCGGCGCGGTATCTGGTTGGGCGCAATCGTATCGACAGCCACCACATCGTAGAGTGCGACGGCTGCGTAGCTCAGAACTGTGAAGAACACAGCTAAACCAAGTGTCGTCCACGAAATGTCGTGGAAGGCAGCGAGTGTTTCCGTGCGAGACGTATTCTGGAGCAGATTCTCCAGCACATAGATCGCCAGCAGCGCAATGGCGATGCCCGCTATTGGAAACAGAAAATGTTGGTATCGCTTGAGCCAGCCAGAATGTCTTGTCGACGTTGCAGGTGGTGTTGAAGGCACTTCATCATCAATAAGGCTCATAGGAACGTCGTCCAGTTGGAGCAATATATTATAAATCGCGCAATGATCTCGATTTAGGGCGAACTTGTGTTCGAGCGAGATGCCGCATTGAAAATATTCTAAGTAGAGCAGAATCTAGTCTATATAAGCCTGTGGTTTGGCCAGCCGCTTGATGAACTGAAAAGAGGTGTTGGTGCTCGATATTTCATATATGACCGCAGCCGGAGCCGGTGCACTGTCGTTCCTGTCGCCCTGTGTTCTCCCGCTCGTGCCGCCTTATCTGTGTTATATGGCGGGCGTGAGCGTTGAAGATTTTCGCGCAGATAAGGCGACAGCCGTTGCCGCCGCGCCTTCAGCGCGCCGTTCGTTGGCATTTGCGGCAATTTGTTTTGTTCTCGGTTTCACAACTGTTTTGTGGCGCTCGGCGCTGGAGCTTCGTCCATCGGCGCCTTCCTGCGCGCATGGCAGCAGGAGATCGCAATCGTTGCGGGCGTCGTCATCATATTGATGGGACTGAACTTTCTTGGCATCTTGCGTTTCTCGTTCCTGTCCCGCGAAGCTCGTTTTCAGGCACGCAACGCTCCGGCATCGCCGCTTGGAGCCTATGTCATGGGACTGGCATTCGCCTTCGGCTGGACGCCGTGCATCGGGCCTGTTCTTGGGCCGATTCTGACGCTTGCAGGCGGCAGCAGCACGGTTGGTGAGGGCGCGTTATTGCTGGCAACCTATTCGCTTGGCCTTGGCATTCCGTTTTTGATTGCCGCCCTTTTTTCCGGCGCATTCATGCGGTTTCTTTCACGTTTCCGCGTGCATCTCGGCAAGGTGGAGAAAGCAATGGGCGCGCTTCTGGTCGCTGCAGGTGTCCTGTTCCTGACCGGAGGCATGCAATCCTTCTCGTTCTGGCTGCTTGAGAATTTCCCCGCGCTCGGACGGTTAGGTTAAAGGTTTGGCAGCAGCCCGTAAGTTTTCATAGACGCTTTGATGTTAAGAGCGAAAATCATCTCAATTTTCTGGACGATACCATGACAGACCGTACCTGCCTTTCCATCGTACTTGCTGCTGGCGAAGGCACACGCATGAAATCTAACTTGCCCAAAGTACTGCATCAGGTGGCAGGCTTGCCGCTGGTCTCTCACGTGGTCAAGGCAGTTCAGGGCACCGGCAAAAGCGATGTTGCGCTGGTGGTGGGGCGTGGCGCCGACGATGTGCGGGCGGCAGTAGAAAAGAATGCAGGTCCGGTGTCGGCCTTCGAACAGAAGGAACGTCTCGGCACTGCGCATGCGGTTCTCGCTGCGCGTGAAGCAATAGAAAGCGGTTATGACGATCTGCTCATCGTGTTTGGTGACACGCCGTTGATTGAGGCGCAATCTCTGCAGAAAGCTCGCGAACGACTGGCCGAGGGTGCAGACGTTGTCGTTATCGGTTTCCGTCCGGACAATCCGCACGGCTACGGTCGCCTCATCGAGAAAGGCGACAAACTTGTCGCCATCATTGAGGAAAAGGACGCAACCGAAGAGCAGAAGCAGATCGGATTCTGCAATGGCGGGCTGATGGCGGTTCGTGGTCAACACGCCCCGGCGCTTCTGGATGCGGTGGACAATAGCAACGCCAAGGGCGAATATTATCTGACCGATATTGTCGCCATCGCCCACAGTAAGGGCATGAGCGTGACGGCCATCGAAGTGCCTGTTGATAATGTCATCGGCATCAACAATCGTGTTGAACTGGCAGAAGCCGAAGCCATCTGGCAGGATCGCAAGCGCCGCGAGATGATGCTTGCGGGCGTGACGCTTATTGCACCTGAAACTGTTTTCTTTTCGCATGATACGCTGATCGAAGCCGACGTCATTGTTGAGCCGAACGTGTTTTTGGTCCTCGCGTGTATGTCGCGACGGGTGCCTTGATCCATTCCTTCTCGCATATGGAAGGTGCTGACGTTGGGCCGAAGGCCGAAATCGGGCCGTTTGCGCGGCTGCGCCCGGGTGCAAATCTTGGTGAGAAGACCAAGGTTGGCAACTTCTGCGAAGTGAAAAATGCCACCGTGCACAAAGGCGCGAAGATCAATCACCTAACCTATATCGGCGATGCGACTGTGGGAGCCTCCAGCAATATCGGCGCTGGCACGATCACCTGCAATTACGACGGCTACAACAAATACAAGACGGTGATCGGCGAAAACGCATTTATCGGGTCGAACAGCTCACTGGTCGCGCCGGTGGAAATCGGCGACAATGCTTATATCGCCTCAGGCAGCACGATTACCGACAATGTCCCTGCCGATGCGCTGGCTTTCGGTCGTGCCCGGCAGGAAACAAAAGAGGGACGGGCGAAGATCCTGCGAGAGAAGTACGCTGCCATCAAAGCGGCTAAAACCGCGACCAAATAAGTCGTCCAATTGTTTAATCGAACGGCAATCCCCGGGTTTGCCGTTCTGCGTTAGAAATCTTTAAACCGCAAAACAACACGCCTGAACGTCGGATTTGGAGCAGCCTATGTGTGGAATTATCGGCATCATCGGAAATAACGAAGTCGCTCCGCTTCTTGTGGATGCACTGAAGCGACTTGAATATCGCGGCTATGATTCTGCCGGTATTGCCACACTACAGAATGGCAGGCTCGACCGGCGCCGTGCGGAAGGCAAGCTGGTCAATCTGGAAAAGCGCACGGCCGGAGAGCCGCTTCCCGGCGTTATCGGTATCGGCCATACCCGTTGGGCTACGCACGGCAAGCCTGTGGAACGCAATGCGCATCCGCACATTACCGATCGTCTCGCGGTCGTCCACAACGGCATCATCGAGAACTTCGCCGAGCTTCGCACCATGCTTGAGGCGGAAGGCTACAAGTTCCAGACGGAAACCGATACCGAAGCGGTTGCGCATCTGGTGACCCGCGAACTGACAAAGGGCAAGTCTCCGGTTGAAGCCGTGCGCGACAGTCTGCCGATGCTGCATGGTGCCTTCGCACTCGCTTTCCTGTTTGAGGGTGACGAAGAACTCTTGATCGGAGCGCGCCGGGGGCCTCCACTCGCCGTCGGTTACGGTGAGGGCGAAATGTTCCTCGGTTCCGACGCTATCGCACTTTCGCCTTTCACGGATACTATCGCCTATCTCGAAGATGGCGACTGGGCCGTGCTGACGCGCAAGGGTGTGATCGTTTACGACGAAAACAACAGTGAAGTTGAGCGGCCGATCCAGAAGACGCAGACGGCGAATATGCTCGTCTCCAAGGGCAATCACCGTCACTTCATGCAGAAAGAGATGTTCGAGCAGCCGGAAGTCATTTCCCACACGCTCGCCAATTATCTCGACTTCACGACGGGCAAGGTTCGTCAGGAAGCCATTGATATCGATTTCAGCAAGATCGATCGCCTGACGATTTCTGCTTGCGGTACGGCCTACTATGCGGCTTCTGTTGGCAAATACTGGTTTGAGCAGATCGCGCGTCTGCCAGTTGACAGCGATATCGCTTCCGAATTCCGCTATCGCGAAATGCCTCTTTCGAGGGATTCGCTGGCGATGTTCGTGTCCCAGTCGGGCGAAACAGCTGATACGCTGGCGTCGCTACGCTACTGCAAGTCGCAAGGATTGAAGATTGCCGCCGTCGTGAATGTCACCGGCTCGACCATTGCGCGTGAATCCGATGCTGTCTTCCCGACGCTTGCGGGCCCAGAAATTGGCGTTGCTTCCACCAAGGCCTTTACCTGCCAGCTTTCGGCCATGGCCTCGCTGGTAATTGCGGCTGCAAAATCGCGTGGCGCAATCGATGATAAGCGGGAACAGGAACTGGTACGCCAGCTTTCCGAAGCGCCGCGTTTCATCAACCGTGTTCTGAAGCTTGAAGACCAGATCGCTGCGGTCTGCCATGAACTGGCCAAGGTCAATCATGTGCTTTATCTCGGTCGCGGCACGTCTTTCCCGCTGGCGATGGAAGGCGCGCTGAAGCTCAAGGAAATTTCTTATATCCACGCTGAAGGCTATGCCGCTGGCGAGTTGAAGCATGGCCCGATTGCGCTGATCGATGAAACCATGCCGGTTATCGTTATCGCGCCGTCTGATCGTCTCTATGAGAAGACGGTTTCCAACATGCAGGAAGTTGCAGCACGCGGCGGTCGCATCATTCTCATCACCGACAAGAAGGGCGCTAAAGCCGCAAGCATCGATACGATGGCAACCATCGTTCTGCCGGATGTGCCGGAATTCATCACGCCGCTCGTCTATGCGCTGCCGATCCAGATGCTGGCTTATCATACAGCCGTTCTGATGGGGACGGATGTCGATCAGCCACGCAATCTCGCAAAAGTCGGTAACTGTCGAGTGAAATCAGCTTATTATAGCAAAATCTTGATAAGTTAATAGAAATGGCGGCTGATGGCCGCCATTTTGCTATCCTGCTCTCAGGAGCCTGATCGCTTCGTCGCGCCCGAAAAGATATAGCAACACGCGCAGTGCTTGTCCGCGTTCGTATTCCAGATCTGGATCGCTTGTCAGAATATAGCGCGCATCCTTGCGGGCGATTTCCAGAAGATCACCATGCGCTTCGATGGAAGCCAAGCGGAAGCCCGGAGTGCCGGATTGCCGCGTGCCGAGCAATTCGCCTTCGCCACGCAGTTTCAAATCTTCTTCCGCGATACGAAAACCGTCTTCCGTCTCGCGCATGACCTTCAGCCGGGCTTGTGCGATTTCGCCCAGCGGGCCTTTGTAAAGCAGCAGGCAGGTCGACGGTTTGTCGCCGCGCCCCACGCGACCGCGCAGCTGGTGCAGTTGCGACAGGCCGAAACGTTCGGCATGTTCGATAACAATGATCGTCGCATCGGGCACATCTACGCCGACTTCGATCACAGTGGTCGCGACCAGTACCCGCGTTTCGCCCTGCTTGAATGCCCGCATGGCTTCGTCTTTTTCAGCCCCGCTCATGCGGCCATGGACGAGACCGATGCGATCCCCAAAGACGGGTTTGAGGCTTTCGAAACGTTCCTCCGCCGAAGTCAGTTCAACGACTTCGGATTCTTCAACGAGCGGGCAAATCCAGTAGATTTTCTGTCCTTCTGCCACAGCTTTTCGGATGCGCTCGACAAGTTCACTCATACGCTCCATTGGCACAATGGCGGTCGTAATGGGCTGGCGTCCGGCAGGCTTCTCGGTCAGTTTCGACACGTCCATATCGCCAAAGGCGGTGAGGACGAGGGTACGCGGAATGGGCGTAGCCGTCATGACCAGCATATCCGGTGCAGAACCCTTTGCGGTCAGCATCAGGCGTTGGTGCACGCCGAAGCGATGCTGTTCATCGATGATGACCAGAACGAGGTCGTGATACTCGACCTTTTCCTGAAACAGCGCGTGTGTACCGATGACGATATCGATTTCGCCAGTTTTCAATCCTTCGAGAACTGCATTCCTGTCACGGCCCTTTTCGCGACCGGTCAGAAGGGCGGCTTTCAATCCCGCTTTCTCCGCAAGCGGCGTGATGGTTGCAAAATGCTGACGGGCGAGAACTTCCGTAGGCGCCATGAGTGCTGACTGTCCACCAGATTCTGCGGCGTGGGCCATGGAAAGCAATCCAACGACCGTCTTGCCGGAGCCGACATCGCCCTGCAAAAGCCGCAACATGCGCTCCGGCGATTTAAGATCTGTGATGATTTCGCGAACAGCCTGATCCTGCCCCTTGGTCAAGCGATAGGGCAGGTGGCGCATGATTTCGGCGACGATGCGTCCCGTGCCCTCCAATGGACGACCGGAAAGCCGCCGTGTTTTAGCGCGAACAAGGGCGAGTGCCAATTGTCCGGCCAGAAACTCGTCATATGCAAGCCTGCGCCGCGAAATGCTTTCAAGCGCGATATCCGACGGGTCTTCCGGCAGGTGAAGCGTGTTCAGCGATTGCTGGAAACTGGTGAAGCGCTCCCGCGCCAGCAACGGGCCGTCGATCCATTCCGGCAGCGGGGGCACGCGGGCCAGTGCTTCCTTGACGGCGCGCGCCAATGTCTTTGGCGACAGACCCGCGGTCAACGGATAGACCGGTTCGACCATCGGCAGATTGGCTGCATCTTCCGGGCTCGCAATATAGTCCGGGTGGACCATGGAGGCGCGACCGTTGAACCATTCCACCTTGCCCGAGACGATGACAGTCTCACCTTCAGGCAGCATTTTTTGCAACCACGGCAATTGCGCATGGAAGAAGGTCAGCGCGATTTCGCCGGTGTCGTCATGAGCGAAGACGCGATGCGGAACATTGCCACGCCCGGGTGGTGCAGGCTGATGCTGGTCTACGATGACTTCCAGCGTGACGATTGCACCTTCCTGAGCAAGCGCGATACCGGGCCGATTGCGTCGGTCGATCACGCTGTGCGGTGCCAGAAACAGGAGCTGACCGACCTTGGGCTCCGCGCCCGGTATGTCGGTGCCAAGCAGTTTGCCAAGCAGGGCGGCAACCTTCGGGCCAATGCCGGAAAGCGAACGAACGGAAGCAAAAATGGATCGAGCATGGATGGGCGCATGGGCTTGAGCATTAACTGCTTCGTCCTGCGGTGCAAGGGCGGTGCACAATCTTTCTGTGCTCTTTTTTTGTTCTTGTTGGATAAACGGGTTCCCGTTTGCGGCGCAGATGCTATATACCAGCAGCAATTTGAATGATTGGAGCTTACCGAGGATGACTGGCAGCACATTGGCGACGGAAAATCTGGATGTACGGCGCCGCAAGCTTCTGTTTCGGGCGTGGCATCGCGGTATGCGCGAGATGGATTTGATCCTCGGGCAATATGCGGATGAATATATTGTCGGCTTCACCGATCCGCAGCTCAATGAGTTCGAGCATATTCTTGAAGTGCTTGACCGCGATCTTCTGAAATGGGTGACGGGTGAAAGCCCGATCCCGACCGATTACGACACGCCTCTGTTCCGCGATATTGTCGCGTTCCGCGACCGCATAGAATTCTGAGTTCAAGGTTCCCATGCCCGTTTTCAGCAAACTAGGTCTCAAGTCCTCCAGCGCGCTCGGGGCAAATCGTCATATCGTGATCGACGGCGTTGCCGACGGTTACGAGGCGTTCTGTCTTATTCGTCTGGCGGAAGAGATCGGCGAACGCGGGCCGATTATGTATATCGTGCGGGACGGGCAACGCATTGCCGATCTGGAGCAGGTCTTGAGTTTCGTGGCGCCGGATATGCCGGTTCTGCATCTGCCTGCTTGGGACTGCTTGCCTTATGACCGCGTATCGCCCGGCGCAGACGCATCGGCACGTCGGCTCGCCGCACTCAGTGCGCTGTCCCAGCTTAAAAGGCACCGCATCCGGCCATCATTCTCACCACAGCCAATGCCGTTCTGCAAAAGCTGCCGCCGGAAACAGCGATCGCCGAACAGGTGATTTCGGCGCGTCCCGGCAACCAGCTGGATATGAACGATCTGGCATCCCGGCTGGAGCGCAACGGTTTCGAACGTGTTTCCACCGTGCGTGACATCGGCGAATTTGCCGTTCGTGGTGGTATTCTCGATCTTTATGCACCCGGCGCGGAAGAGCCGTTGCGGCTTGATTTCTTTGGCGACACACTGGAATCGATCCGCGCTTTCAATCCGGCTTCGCAGCGTACCACGGGCACACGCAAGGAGTTCGTGCTCCAGCCGATGAGCGAAATCACGCTTTCGCCGGACATGATCAGCCGTTTCCGCAAGAATTACGTCGCGATGTTCGGTGCGCCGCAGCGCGATGACGCGCTTTATCAGGCGATCAGTGAAGGTCGTCGCTTTGCGGGCATGGAACATTGGTTGCCGCTTTTCTACGACAAGCTTGATACCGTCTTCGACCATGCGGGCAATATGCCGGTGGTTTTCGATCATCTGGTGCATGAAGCGCTGACCGAGCGCCACACAATGGTTGTCGATCACTACGAAGCGCGGCTGAGGCAGGCCGAAGGCAAGGAGCCGGGCAGTGATGCCGTGCCTTACAAGCCGGTCAAGCCGGAAGCGCTTTATTTAACCCCGTCAGAGGTCGAGAAGCACGCTGAGGCCGGAGGTATGCGCATTGACCTGACGCCATTCGGTGCGCCGGAGGTTACGGGACGGACGATTATTCATGCCGATGTGCACAAGGGCCGCAGTTTTGCCGAGGAGCGCGCCGCTACCGACGTGAACCTGTTCGAAGCGGTGGTGAAGCATATTGCCGAACTGCGTGCAGCGGGCAAGAAAGTGCTGGTTGCTGCCCGGACCGAAGGTTCTCTCGACCGTCTTTTGCAGGTCCTTGATGAACATGGGCTGGAAAAGATCGAGTCGGTTGACCGGCTTTCTACCGTCAAAGCGCTATCGCGTGACAAGGTAACGGCGGCTGTGCTGGCCGTCGAGAGCGGATTCGACGCGGGCGATCTCGTCATCGTGGCCGAGCAGGATATTCTGGGCGACCGTCTTATCCGCCGTTCCAAGCGCCGCAAGCGCGATCAGGATTTCATCTCGGAAGTTGCCTCGCTAAACGCTGGCGATATTGTCGTCCATGTCGATCACGGTATCGGTCGCTTCATTGGCCTCAAGACCATTACCGCCGCAGGCGCTCCGCATGACTGTCTTGAAATCCATTATGCGGGTGATGACCGGCTGTTTCTGCCGGTCGAAAATATCGAGCTGCTCTCGCGCTATGGTTCAGAAGGCTCCGATGCGGTTCTCGACAAGCTTGGCGGTGGCGCATGGCAGATGCGCAAGGCCAAGCTCAAGAAACGCCTGCTTGAGATTGCCGGGCATCTGATCCAGATCGCTGCCGAACGGCAGATGCGCGGTGCGCCGGTGATGACGCCGCCAGATGGTCTCTATGCCGAATTTTCTGCTCGCTTCCCTATGATGAAACCGACGACCAGCTGACGGCAATCGAGTCCGTGGCGGACGATCTGGCCGCTGGCAAGCCGATGGATCGCCTGATCTGCGGTGATGTCGGCTTCGGCAAGACGGAAGTAGCCCTGCGCGCTGCCTTCATTGCGGCAATGAGTGGCGTTCAAGTGGCGATAGTCGTGCCGACGACGCTCCTCTCGCGCCAGCATTTCAAGACCTTCTCGAAGCGCTTCCATGGCCTACCCATTAATCTTGCCCATGCTTCACGGCTCGTGGGCACGAAGGAACTTACGGCTGCGAAGAAGGGACTGGAAGACGGGACCGTCGATATTGTCGTCGGCACGCATGCGTTGCTCGGCAACTCGATCAAGTTCAAGAATCTCGGTCTGCTCATCATCGATGAAGAGCAGCATTTTGGCGTCAAGCACAAGGAGCGGCTGAAGGAACTGAAGTCGGACGTGCATGTGCTGACATTGTCCGCCACGCCGATCCCGCGCACTTTGCAGCTTGCGCTAACCGGCGTGCGCGAACTGTCGCTCATCACCACGCCACCCGTCGACCGTATGGCGGTGCGCACCTTCGTCTCACCGTTCGATCCGCTCGTCATTCGCGAGACCCTTTTGCGCGAACGCTATCGCGGCGGCCAGAGTTTCTACGTCTGCCCGCGCATTTCCGATCTTGGCGAGATAGAGGAGTTCCTGAAAACGCACGTGCCCGAACTGAAAGTGGCCGTGGCCCACGGCCAGATGGCGCCGGGCGTGCTGGATGACATCATGAACGCCTTCTATGACGGCCAGTATGATGTGCTTCTGTCCACGACCATTGTGGAATCCGGTCTCGATATTCCTACGGCCAACACGATGATCGTGCACCGCGCCGATATGTTCGGTCTGGCACAGCTCTACCAGCTGCGCGGTCGTGTTGGTCGCTCGAAGCAGCGCGCTTTCGCGCTGTTCACCCTTCCGGCAGGTAAGATGCTGACGCAGATGGCGGAACGTCGCCTTAAGGTTCTACAGTCGCTCGACACGCTGGGCGCAGGCTTCCAGCTTGCCAGCCACGATATGGATATTCGCGGGGCAGGCAATCTGCTCGGCGAGGAGCAATCAGGCCATATCAAGGAAGTTGGCTTCGAACTTTACCAGCAGATGCTGGAAGAGGCAGTGGCCACGCTCAAGGGTGTGGGTGAAGTTGAAGATAGCCAGTGGTCGCCACAGATTGCCATCGGCACGGCTGTGATGATCCCCGAAGCCTATGTGCCTGACTTGCAGCTGCGTCTTGGCCTTTATCGCCGTCTCGCCGATCTGGAAGAGCCACAGGATATTGACGCATTTGGTGCGGAACTCATCGACCGGTTTGGTCCGATGCCGGATGAAGTGCAGCACCTGCTCAAGATCGTCTACATCAAGGCACTCTGCCGCCGTGCGAATGTCGAGAAGCTCGATGCCGGTCCGAAGGGCGTGGTCATCCAGTTCCGTCATGCGACGTTCAACAACCCGGTCGGTCTGGTGAAATTGATCGGCGAGCAAGGGTCCATGGCCAAGATCAGGCCGGATCAGAGCATCGTTTTCATCCGCGACTGGCCGACACCGGAGAAACGTCTCAATGGTTCCGCCGTCATCATGACGCAACTGGCGAAGATCGCGGCGGGTTAACCCGCCGCTTCGCGTCTTTTAGCGATCTTCAGAAATCCCCGGCTCAAAGCCTTCAGCCGTCTGGCGAATAGCGTCAGCAAGGACATCTGCCGTCTGAGCGCCCATGACGGCATATTTCTGATCTATGATGAAGCATGGTACGCCGCGCACGCCGATGCGGCTGGCGGTATCGATCTCCTCACGAATCGTTGCCTTGTCTGCCTCACTTTGCAGGAGCCGGGCGACCACTTCGGCATCCATGCCGACGCTTGCCGCAGCATCAACCAGCACTTCGTGGTCGCCGATATCCTGTCCCTGCTCGAAATAGAGCGAGAACAACATACCGACCATCCGGTCCTGCGTATCGGGTGCAGCCTGTGCTGCCCAATGGATGACGCGATGGGCGTCGAGAGTATTTGGTGCGCGGGCGATGGCGTCGAAATCGAAGACGATGCCGTTTTCCTCTCCAAGCTGCGTCAGCTGCTTGTGGATGTCATCAATCTTTCCGCCGGTGCCGAATTTCTCGCGCATGTAGGTCTGGCGATCCTTTTGCCTGCGGAGGCAGGGTAGGGTCGAGCTGAAAGGGACGCCAGCGAACTTCCGCCTCCACATCTGGCACCATGGCAAGTGCCGCCTCAAGGCGCTTGCGCCCCAGAAAGCACCAAGGGCAGACGACGTCGGACACGACATCGATAGTTATCTTTCTGGTGGCCATGGCAATGTCTCCATACGAGAACCAGAGGCGTGGCCTCCGGTTGAATATTCATCATATATTGGGTGCATGTAGGGCGAATTACATCAACGTTAAAGCCCGATCATGGCTTTGCGCGCCACCAAGTCGGTAGTTGATAGCCATAGAGCGAAGTCTTCTTTGGATGCTCGATGCGATCCCAGCGCGCTACCCACTGATAGGGCAGGTGGTAAAGCGGAATGTAGTAATCCCCGGAGATAAGCACACGATCAAGTGCGCGGACCGCACTCACGAAATCGGCGCGGCTTCTTGCCGCCAGCAGCGCTTCAATCATCGCATCTACTGCCGGATCGGCAACACCCGGATAGTTGAAACTTCCCTGAACGTCACGCGAAGCTGCTCCCCAGCGCATCCATTGTTCGTTACCGGTGAAAGCGATCCGGTCAGCGCCCCGAGAATCATGTCGTAGTCGAATGTCTGGAGGCGCTGTTGATATTGGGCATCGTCCACCGTGCGTATTTCGATCGTGATGCCCAGTCGCGCGAGATTACGTTTGTAGGCCAGCGCGACTTTTTCCTCGTCGGGCGAGCGCGTCATGATCTCAAATTTGAGCGGTTTGCCGGAGAGATCGACGGCGAGGCCGTGTTCAAATTGGAAACCGGCTTCAGTCAGCAGATCATAGGCTTTCTTTGCAGGCGTCCGGTCATGACCGCTGCCGTCCGTTACCGGTGGGTGCCAATTACCGTTCATGACATCGTCGCGAACCGCTTCGGGGAATGGTTTCAGCAACTGCTTCTCTTGTTCATCGGCAGGCTTGCCGACGGAGGAAAGCTCCGATCCTTCCCAAAAACTCTGCGTGCGGCGGTACTGATCGGCGAAAAGGTTGCGGTTAGCCCATTCGAAGTCGAACAGCAATCCCAGAGCCTGCCGGACACGACGGTCGGCGAAAATCGGACGGCGCCTGTTGAACACGAAGCCGAACATGTTGGCTGGCGTGCCTTTTTCAAAGCTGTCCTTGATGACACGGCCCTGTTTTACAGCCGGGAAATCATAAAGCTTCTCCCATCGAGTAGGGTTTGCCTCGATGAAGACATCCAGCAGCCCCTTCTTGAAAGACTCAAACAGGGATGTCTCGTTTCGGTAATATTCGATCGTCAACGTATCGAAGTTATTGAGACCGCGCTGCGACGGCAGATCCTTGCCCCAATAGTCAGGGTTGCGCTTGTAGATAATACGCTGGCCGGGCTGCACGCCGGACACTAGATACGGGCCGCTGCCGACAGGCGGTTTCAGGGATGAATTGCCGAAGGTTTCGCGATCAATGGCGTGCTTTGGCAGCACGGGCATCGATGAGGCGATCAGCATCGGAAATTCGCGATCCGACTTGTCGTTGAAAGTAAAGCGAACGGAGCGCTCCCCGTTTTTCGATCTTCTCGACCCGACTCATCCGGTTGTTGTAGGGAGGGCGTCCCTTTTCCGTCAGAATGTCATAGGTGAAGAGAATGTCGTCCACCGTCACCGGCTGGCCGTCCGACCATTTTGCTTTCGGGTTCAGGGTGAATTCGACCCATTTGCGGTCCGGATCAACCACAACCTTTTCAGCAAGCAGGCCGTAAAGGGTGAAGGGTTCGTCCCGCGAGCGCTGCATGAGCGTTTCATAAACCAGATTTCCAAGGTCGACATCCCCGAACAGGCCGCGCGCTGTCGTACGCATGCTTTTCAGCACAAATGGGTTGAGACTGTCGAAAGTGCCGACAACGCCCATTGTGATGGCGCCGCCCTTCGGGGCGTCGGCATTTGCATAGGGGAAATGGGTGAAGTCAGCCGGCAGCGCCACATCTCCATGCATGGAGAGCGCATAGTCCGACTGTGCTTCGGCTATCGCCTGCGCCGGCAGCACGCCGACGACAGCTCCGGTAAGGCTCCCAAGAACCACTTTGCGGAGAAAGGCAATCAATCCGTTCAACTTCAATCGTCCATTGTAAATAAGTTTGATGGTCGCCGCCGGGAAGCGTCGATTCGGAACCGAAAACTAGCATGATCGTACATTAAGTGCGGAATTAGGGCGTGTCCGTCACGCGACAGTAGGGGCTAAAATAAAGATTTTGGCGGATTCCGGGCATGGAATGTCGAAACTCATCTGGATTCATACCCCTAGTCGTTGTAACACGGCTCCGGATTGGGCCCGGACAGGGTCCAAATGGGGCTAAAATCCCCAAGGTCACGCTGTTGCCGCATTTTAAAACCAGTGACGGTCTATCGCTGACTTATAATACAGAACGGGAACTATAGATCAGAGCGTTGAAAGGAACCTGTTGATCATGTCCAGCACTAAGACAATCGCTGCCGCATCTGCCATTGCTGGCGCGTTCGCCCTGCTTGCCTCCGCGACGATGCCTGCATCGGCACAGCAGCCGCCACACAGGGCTGGTTCAAGGTTTGCTCGAAGCAGGAAGACAATGACATCTGCAACACGCAGAACATCGTCACTGCAGATTCCGGCCAGCTCCTGACCGCCGTCAACCTCATCGAGATCAAGGGCAAGATCAACCGCAAGATCTTTCAGGTGACCGTTCCTATTGGTCGTCTGATTCCTGCCGGCGTTGGCCTCCAGATCGACAACAACAAGCCGGTCAAGCTTGAATACGGCATCTGCTTCCCAGATCGCTGCATCGCAGAAGCTCCGCTGACCGACGATCTCATTAATGCGCTCAAGAAGGGCGGCAAGCTGACCCTGACTTCGGTCAACTATCAGAACAAGCCGAACCCGATTCCGGTTGCACTCACCGGCTTCTCTGGCGCTCTGACCGGCCCGGCTCTCAAGCAGTCGGAACTGGAAGAACGCCAGAAGGAACTTCAGGACGCCGTCCAGAAGCGCCAGAAGGATTTCGAAGCCAAGATGAAGGCTGAACAGGACAAGGCAAAGGGCGCAGCCAACTAAGCTGCTGTCTGTCCAGTGTGTTATGAAAAAGGGGCGCTTTGAGCGCCCCTTTTTGAACCATCACTTTAGAAGATAGTGCTATATTAGTTAGAATGTTGCGACTTTACGCGATAGGAACCATTGTCCTGTCGATCAAACATCTCCTCGATCTGAGGATGGCGCAAAGGCTCGCCGCTTAAATCCGGCACCGTGGTTCTGCTCCGATACATAGGCGACATATTCGGATTCCGCGTTTTCCGCGAGCAGATGGTAAAACGGCTGGTCGCGATGCGGGCGCGCTTCTTCCGGAATGGACTCATACCATTCCTCCGTATTTGCAAATTCGGGGTCTACGTCAAAGATAACCCCGCGGAAGGGGAATAGCCGGTGCTTGACGACCTGACCGATCTGAAATTTCGCGTGCTTTATCTGTGTCATACCCATGCAACACTATGTAGTTCACCGCGTGACAAATTAAAGTCGGCGGTAACCGGCAATTCTGTCTGTTCGATGTCTCGGATGGTCCGAAAATCAAATTAGCTGGAACGTTTGCCGTCGCTTCGGTGTGGAAGGCTTGGCAGTTTCGGTAGCAGATGCGAGAAACCGCTGCCGGGACGAAGCCCTTCACGCATGAAGAATGCGCGCAGCGGTGCGAATGAGCGGAGCATTTCCAATCCCACTCCACGCACGATCTGCGCCGGAAGCATGCCGGAGAGAAGCGAACGATTGAGCGCATCGACAGAGCCGGTGCGGGCTAGAATATCCGGACGTCTTGCGCGGTCATAGGCGCGAATGACCCGATCTGAGCCCGGGTCGACAGGATCGCTTTCGATAGCCGTGACCAGCGTTTCGACATCGCGGGAACCCAGATTGAGGCCTTGTGCGCCAATCGGTGGAAACACATGCGCGGCTTCACCAATCAGGATCGTGCGCTTGGCTGCAAAGACATGGGGCACGAGGCCGGAAAAGGGCCGGGCTTGCGGCTTGATCTCGAGGTTAATCTTGCCCAGCATGGACTGCATCATGTCTTCGATACGCTGAGCGAGCGTGGCTTCGTCAAGCGCAAGCAATGCTTCGGCGCGACCGGGATTGACCACCCAGACGAGGCTTGAGCGTTTGCCTTTCAACGGCACTTGAGTGAAAGGGCCTTCTTCGGTGTGGAACTCCGTCGAAATATTCTCGTGGTCGACGCTATGCGAGAAGGAAAGCACGACGGCTGTTTGCGGATAGCTCCAGCGGCGTGTGCGGATGCCTGCCGCTTCGCGGGCCATCGAATTGCGCCCGTCGGCTGCCACGACCAGCCGCGTATGCAGTGTGTCACCACCTGAAAGCGTGATGGTTACGTGGTCACCATTGTGGCGGTACTCGATGACGGAGGCATTGATGCGCTGGATATTCGGATTGCGGGAAACGGCTTCAGCCAGCTTCTCGTTCAAAACGGCATTGGGGATATTGTAGCCGAACGCAGTCTCATCGATTTCGCCCGCACGGAAGGTGACGACAGGGCTTCTCACGAGGCGCCGCGTCGCGTCGACAATGCGCATGGAAGCGAGGGGGCTGCTTCCGGCTCGATATCCGACCAGACGTGCAGTCCTTCCAACAGTCTGATGGCAGGCATCATGAGTGCGGTGGTGCGGCGGTCCCCTTATCGGTCTCCGGTCCAAGCAACACGGTGCGATAGCCTTTTGCGCCAAGCGCCAGCGCTGCCATCATCCCGGCAGGCCCGCTGCCGCTAATGACAATGTCAGTGAGAGGCTTGTTCACAACAAGATCGTTCATCGTGTTTCATCCCCGGTCCGACAGTGCAGACCTCGTGACCGTTCGCTATGCATATCGCATTGTCTGATGATTCCAGACGGATGCGTTTGAGCTGCACTTAAACCGAATTGCAGGCAAAAGACCATTCTTCCGTGGGATTATGGCGGATTTGCCTCACGCCTTACTTGCTCTTTTGTGCTTATTCAGGGAAAGCTGCTGCAGGATCATGGCTTTTCCCGGGGAGAAGCTATTCAACGATCTTGAGGGTTGGGGACGTCAGTTTGTTTGGTGTACGCGTTCCCCGTTTGATGAAATGTACTCGCTGCCTTGGGGAATGTCTTGGGCGGGATATGCGCGGCGACAAACTGAAATGGCGGACGGCGTGAAAACCAAACTGACCGGAAAACTCAAAGCCAAAAAGTCACCGCGCCGCAAGCCAAGGCGTTTTCGGTTCATCTTCTGACGGCATCGGGTTCGTTTCTGGCGTTCCTTTCCATCGTGGCGGCCAGTGATGGGCGCTATACGGCGATGTGGTGGTGGCTGGGGCTGGCGCTTTTCGTCGACGGCATCGATGGCCCCATCGCGCGCAAGCTTGAAGTCAAATATGTTCTGCCGAACTGGTCTGGCGAGCTTCTCGACAACATCATCGACTATGTCACCTATGTTCTGATACCGGCTTTCGCGCTTTATCAAAGCGGGTTTATGGGGACTTATCTGTCCTTCATATCCGGCGCGATCATCGTGGTTTCGAGCGCGATCTATTATGCCGATACCGGCATGAAGACGAAGGAGAACTTCTTCAAGGGGTTCCCGGTCGTCTGGAACATGGTGGTCTTTACGCTTTTCATCGTCAAACCGGGGAGTGGGTCGCCTTCGCAACGGTTGTCGTATCGGCAATCCTGTCGTTCCTGCCGATCAATTTCCTGCATCCAGTGCGCGTTGTGCGCCTGCGACCACTTAATCTGACGGTTTTCCTGCTCTGGTGTGCCTTTGGTGCGGCTGCGCTCTATTATACTCTGGACGCGCCGTTGTGGGTTCGCGTCGGTATCTCCGTGACGGGCCTCTACATCTACTTCATCGGCGCTGTCATGCAGTTTTTCCCGAGATTGGGGCGGACTGCGACCGTCATCGCGGCTGAAAAAGCCGCTGCCGCAAAAAAGAGTGGAGAAGCATGATGATCAATGCCATTCGCGTCCATCAGACCGGTGGGCCGGAAGTCATGAAGTATGAACAGATCGAGATAGGCGAACCCGGTCCGGGCGAGGCAAAAGTGCGCCATGAAGCCGTCGGTCTGAACTTCATCGACGTTTATTTCCGCACCGGGCTTTACAAGGCAGCCCAGATGCCTTTCACGCTCGGCAATGAAGGCGCGGGCACAGTCATTGCGGTTGGTCCGGGTGTTGAGGGTGTTCGTGTTGGTGACCGTGTTGCCTATGTGGCGACACCGGGCTCCTATGCAGACGAGCGCATTCTGCCAGCGGACCGGCTGGTCAAGGTTCCGGATAATGTCGATCTGAAAACCGCCGCCTCCATGATGCTGAAAGGCATGACGGCGCAATATCTTCTGCGGCGTACATTCAAGGTGGAGCCGGGGCAGACGATCCTGTTTCATGCCGCTGCCGGTGGTGTAGGCTTGATTGCCGGACAATGGGCAAAGCATCTTGGCGCCACCGTTCTCGGCACGGCGGGATCGGAAGAAAAGATCGCGCTGGCCAGAAAAAGCATGGCTACGACCATGTTATCAATTACCGCACCGAGAACTTTGCCGAAAAGGTGAAGGAACTGACGGGCGGAGCGGGTGTCGACGTTGTCTATGATTCTGTTGGGCGCGATACCTATATGGGTTCGCTCGACGTGTTGAAGCCGCTTGGCATGTTTGCCTGCTTTGGTCAGTCATCGGGTGTCATTCCGCCGTTTGATCTCGGCATTCTGGCGCAGAAGGGTTCGCTCTTTGCCACGCGTCCGACGCTGTTTAATTATATCGCCAAGCGGGCGGACCTCGAAAAGACGGCAGCAGAGCTTTTCGACGTGGTCGGAAGCGGAGCTGTCAAGATTGAGATCAACCAGACCTATGCGCTGAAGGATGCGGGCAAGGCGCATGAGGATCTGGAAGCCCGCAAGACGACGGGAACCACCATTCTGCTTCCATGATCGGGCTTATGATTGCAGCAGTGTGTATATGTCCACCGCTGCTTGCTTTTGGGCTTTTCAAGAGCAGAGTTGCTGGATAAGGTCGCTCAAAAATATAATTTTGGGGAACAATGACAGCGCCTTTAACCGACCGGCCTCTTCTGGATGTCCGCCGGCTCACGAAAGTATTTGGTCAGCTGCGGGCCTGCGATGGTGTCGATCTCACCATCGGGGAAGGCGAAATTCACGCGCTTCTGGGTGAAAACGGCGCCGGAAAATCCACCTTTGTGAAAATGTTGTTCGGCGCGTTGCAGCCACTTGAAGGCGAAATCGTCTGGAAGGGACAACCTGTCACGATAGACGAACCTGCCGCCGCAAGAAAACTTGGCATAGGCATGGTTTTTCAGCATTTTTCGCTGTTCGACTCGCTGACTGCCGCTGAGAACATTGCCTTGTCGCTCGACCGTTCGCTGCCGCTTTCAGACGTTGCGAAGCGTGCGCGTGAGGTTGGCAGGACTTACGGTCTTCCGGTCGACCCGCAGGCCCATGTCGGTGATCTGTCCGTCGGCGAACGTCAGCGTATCGAAATCGTGCGCTGTCTTCTTCAGGAGCCGGATCTCATCATCCTTGATGAGCCGACTTCGGTGTTGACGCCGCAAGAAGCCGACAAGTTGTTTGAAACGCTGGAGCGCCTGAAAGCCGAAGGCAAGTCGATCCTCTATATCAGCCATCGTCTAGAGGAAGTGAAACGCCTCTGTGACCGCGCAACCGTGTTGCGGCATGGCAAGGTCGTTGCGCATTGCGATCCGCGCAAAGGAAACCGCCGCGTCGCTCGCCCGTATGATGGTCGGTAATGATATCAATGTTGTAGCACGCAGTCCCATCGCGGCGGCGGTAGATGTCGGTAATGACGCGCTTTTTGAAATCAAGTCACTGTCGCAACCGCCGCGTGGGCCATTTTCGACGGCATTGAAAGATATTTCTCTCTCGGTCGCTGCAGGCGAAGTCGTTGGCATTGCCGGTGTTGCAGGCAACGGGCAAGGTGAATTCTTTGAAGCTGTTTCGGGTGAAGTGCTGCAGTCAAATCCATCGAATGTGCGCATTCGCGGGAAGGATGCAGGCAAGGTCGGTATCAGCGACCGTCGCATGATGGGGGCAGCTTTCGTGCCGGAGGAGCGGCTTGGTCATGGTGCTGTTCCGACCATGACGCTGACCGACAATCTGTTCTTGTCGCGATACAAGACCGACGCAAAGATGTTCTTGCGTGGTGGCAAAATGAAGCTGATCGCAGAGAGCGCGCTTCGATCGGCTGCAAAACGCATCATTGAACGGATGGATGTGCGAAAGAGTGCTGAAAATCCGCCCGCATCTGCACTTTCTGGCGGAAACCTGCAGAAATTCATCATCGGGCGCGAGCTTGATCGCTCACCATTGGTCATGGTTGTGAACCAGCCGACATGGGGCGTGGATGCCGGTGCCGCAGCACATATCCGGCAAGCACTTGTCGATCTTGCGCGCTCCGGTTCCGCAGTTCTCGTCATCAGTCAGGACCTTGATGAGCTTCTTGAAATCAGTGACCGCATTGCCGTGATGAATCATGGCCAGCTCTCCGATCCTCTGCCGATTGTCGATGTAACGCTGGAAAAGATCGGTCTTTTTGATGGGCGGTATCTCAGGAGAGGCGGGAGCTGCATGATGCGGATTGAACTCGCCAAACGCCCGCAGCCGTCGAGACTTTTCAGCGCCTTGTCACCATTGCTGGCACTGTCGTTGACGCTGATTTTCGGTGGACTTGCTTTTGCGCTGATGGGCAAGGATCCGTTGCATGCGCTTTATGTCTTCTTTGTCGAGCCTTTGTTCGACATCTGGTCATGGCATGAATTGCTCGTGAAGGCCGCACCGCTGATCCTGATCGCGGTAGGCCTCTGCGTCTGCTTTCTGTCCAACAACTGGAATATCGGTGCCGAGGGGCAGTTCATCGCCGGTGCTATAGCGGGATCGATCCTGCCCGTCATGTTCCCTGATCTGCAGTCTTGGGTGGTTCTGCCCCTGATGATGCTGATGGGGATGGCAGGCGGCGCGGTCTATGCATCCATTCCTGCTTTGCTGAAAGTGCGCTTCAATACCAATGAAATCCTGACCAGCCTTATGCTTGTCTATGTCGCGCAGCTGTTCCTCGACTGGCTGGTGCGCGGGCCATGGCGCAACCCGGAAGGATATAATTTTCCGGAAACCCGTCAGTTCAACGATAGCGCCATTCTGCCGGAAATCTGGAGCGCATCGGGCCGCGCGCATTTGGGCTTCATCTTTGCGCTCGTTGCAGCGGTTGTCGTCTGGCTCCTGCTCAAGCACACGCTGAAGGGTTTCGAGGTCAAGGTGATCGGCCAAAGTCTAAGAGCCGGGCGTTTCGCGGGTTTCAGCGCGGGCAAGATGGTGTTCTTCGTCTTTGCGGTTTCCGGTGCCCTTGCCGGTCTCGCAGGTATCGCGGAAACCTCCGGTGCCATCGGCCAGCTTCGTCCGGTCATATCTCCGGGCTACGGTTTTACGGCGATCATCGTCGCGTTTCTGGGACGCCTCAATCCGCTGGGAGCAATAGCAGCCGGTCTGGTGTTGGCGCTTTCCTATCTTGGAGGCGAAGCTGCACAGGTGGCTATCGGCATCTCCGAAAAATCTGCACGCGTGTTTCAGGGCATGATCCTGTTCTTCGTTCTCGCTTGCGATACACTCATCCTTTATCGCATTCGCTTCATATCCGGTCGCCAAGCGGGAAAGGCCTGATCCCATGGATTTGACGCAGGCTATTCTTCTCACAATTGCAACAGCAGCGACGCCGCTCCTGATCGCTGCCATCGGCGAACTGGTTGTTGAACGTTCCGGCGTGCTCAATCTTGGTGTCGAGGGCATGATGCTGATGGGGGCCGTGTCCGGCTTCGCCATTGCACAAATGACCGGTTCGGCCCGGTTAGGCTTGTTTGCCGCCGTTCTGGTCGGTGCGCTTTTCTCCGCTATTTTTGGCTTTCTGACGCTCATACTCGTCACCAATCAGGTCGCAACCGGGCTGGCGCTGACGATCCTTGGCGTTGGAGCATCGGCCTTGCTCGGCGAAAGCTTTGTCGGGCTTCCGGTGTCCGGCTTGAAGCCATCCATATTCCCTATCTGACCGATCTGCCGCTTGTCGGGCGGTTCTTCTTCGGACAGGATCCGATCTTCTATCTTTCGATCCTGCTGGTCGTCGGCGTGGCATGGTTTCTGTTCCGCACGCGGGCAGGGCTTACATTGCGCGCCATCGGCGACAGCCATGGCTCGGCCCATGCGCTCGGCGTGCATGTGGTGCGCACACGCTTTCTGGCGGTTTTGTTCGGCGGTGCTTGTGCCGGTCTTGCAGGCGCGCAATTGTCACTCGTCTACGTGCCGCAATGGGTGGAAAACATGACGGCCGGTCGTGGCTGGATCGCACTTGCGCTTGTCGTGTTCGCATCGTGGCGGCCATGGCGCGTATTGATCGGCGCTTACTTGTTCGGTGCGGTGACCATCGGCCAGCTTCACGCGCAGGCGCTGGGCTTTGGCCTGCCATCGCAGTTTCTGTCTGCGCTGCCTTATCTCGCGACGATTGTGGTGCTGGTCATCATATCGCGCAACAAGCGCCTGACGATGATGAATACGCCGGCTTCGCTCGGCAAGCCGTTCGTGCCAGACCGGTAGAACGAACGGCTGAGGGGTAGACGTAAACCGTCCCAAGGGTTTTCGGTTTGGTTAGAGGGTAAAACAAGGAGTGCAGGGAACATGAAAAAGACGCTTATGGCGATTGCCACTGCGGCGAGCTTTATGCTCGGCGGCGCGGCGCATGCAGAAGAAAAAAACTGAAGATCGGTTTCATTTATATCGGACCTCCGGGCGATTTTGGCTGGACCTATCAGCACGATCAGGCCCGCAAGGAGCTGGTCGAGGCACTTGGCGACAAGATCGAAACCACCTTTCTGGAAAGCGTTCCGGAAGGTGCCGATGCTGAACGTTCCATCGAACGTCTGGCGCGTGCTGGCAACAAGCTGATCTTCACGACGTCGTTCGGCTATATGGACCCGACCCTCAAGGTTGCCAAGAAATTCCCGGACGTGAAGTTCGAACATGCGACCGGCTACAAGACTGCCGACAACATGTCTGCCTATAATGCGCGCTTCTATGAAGGCCGTTATGTGCAGGGCGTGATCGCCGCCAAGATGTCGACCAAGGGTGTTGCCGGTTACATCGCCTCCGTACCGGTGCCGGAAGTCGTGCAAGGCATCAATGCGTTCATGCTCGGCGCGCAGTCGGTTAATCCCGACTTCAAGGTCAAGGTGATCTGGGTCAATTCGTGGTTCGATCCGGGCAAGGAAGCTGATGCGGCCAAGGCGCTGATCGACCGGGGTGTAGACATCATCACCCAGCACACCGATTCCACCGCAGCGATTCAGGTGGCGCATGATCGCGGCATCAAGGCTTTCGGTCAGGCTTCGGACATGATCAAGTTTGCGCCTGACACGCAGCTTACCGCTGTTGTGGACGAGTGGGGCCCTTACTACATCGACCGCGCCAAGGCTGCTCTCGACGGTTCGTGGAAGAGCCAAAACATCTGGTGGGGCATGAAGGAAGGCCTCGTGAAGATGGCGCCTTATACCAACATGCCGGACGATGTGAAGAAATTGGCCGAAGAAACCGAAGCCAAGATCAAGTCGGGCGAACTGAAGCCTTTCACAGGTCCGATCACGAAGCAGGACGGTTCCGTCTGGCTGAAAGACGGCGAGCAGGCTGACGACAAGACCTTGCTTGGCCTCAATTTCTACGTCGCTGGCGTGGACGACAAGCTGCCGCAGTAAGCGGTTCCATACAGAAACAAAGAAGGGCGCTCAAAGCGCTCTTTTTTATTTTCTTACAAAATATTGAAGCTGTTTGTTAAAGCGATAGCTTAAGTCCTTCATGACTATCGGTGAAGCCGAGCGACTGATAAAAACGCAGCGCGTCGGAACGCGACTTATCGGTCGTCAGTTGCACAAGGCCGCAGCCGCGTTCACGGCATTGCTCGATTGCCCAAACGATCATCTGACGGCCCACTCCGCCGCCACGAATATGGCTCGCAATCCGCACGCTTTCGATCTGTCCGCGCCACATGCCCATCCGCGACAGGCCGGGTATAAAGCTGATTTGCATGCAACCAATGATCTCGCCATCACGTTCAACGACAGCCGGGAGCTGATTGGGATCGGCATCGATTGCCGCAAAGGCGCTGCGATAGGAATCCCGCAAGGGGAGGCTCGCATCTTCGCGCTGTGCGCCGAGCGCATCATCGGCGAGCATGGCGATAATTGCCGCCACGTCAGCCGCGGCGGCTTTTTTTTCTGATCGCTATGGCAGCTTCTGCCGCCATCAGACCGCGATACCATGCAGATCGTAAGCGTCGCTCGCCTCGATCTTCACCGTTACGATGTCGCCGACGCGTAGCGGGCGGCGCGACTGGATGTGAACGCTGCCGTCGATTTCCGGAGCGTCGTAGCGCGTACGGCCTTTGCCGATTGTGCCGTTTGCTTCATCAATGATGACCGGCAGGCGCTTGCCAACTTTCTTCCTGAGGAGATTGGTCGAAATCTGCTGCTGCTTGGCCATGAAACGATGCCAGCGGGCTTCCTTGATTTCTTCTGGAACCTGCTCAAGACCGAGGTCATTGGCTTTTGCGCCCTTGACCGGTTCATATTTGAAGCAGCCGGCGCGTTCGATCTTGGCTTCATCGAGCCAGTCGAGAAGTATTTCGAAATCTTCTTCCGTTTCGCCGGGATAGCCGACGATAAAGGTGGAACGCACGGCCAGGTCCGGGCAGGTCTCACGCCGGGCCTGAATGCGGCGCGAGGTCTTTTCCTGATGTGCCGGACGGCGCATATTCTTCAGAACCGCCGGGGAGGCGTGCTGGAAAGGAATATCCAGATAAGGCAGAATCTTGCCTTCAGCCATCAGCGGAATGACTTCATCGACATGCGGGTAAGGGTATACGTAGTGCATACGCACCCACACGCCCATATCGCCCAGTTCGCGCGAGAGATCGAGAAACTTGGTGGGAACCGTGCGGTCCTGCCACATCGCTTCCTGATACTTGATGTCGAGGCCATAGGCGCTCGTATCCTGCGAGATGACGAGGATTTCCTTCACGCCTGCATTGACCAGCTTCTCCGCTTCACGCAGCACCTGATCGATCGGGCGAGAGACTAGATCGCCGCGCAGCGCCGGAATGATGCAGAAGGAGCAGCGGTTCGAACAGCCTTCGGAGATTTTGAGGTAGGCGTAGTGGCGCGGGGTGAGCTTCACGCCCTGCGGCGGCACCAGATCGACAAACGGATCGTGCGCGGGAGGGACGGCTTCATGCACCGCGCTCATCACGCTTTCATAAGCCTGCGGGCCGGTGATGGCCAGCACGTTCGGATGACGCTCACGGATGACATCGGGTTCTGCGCCAAGGCAGCCAGTTACGATGACCTTGCCGTTCTCGTTGAGAGCAAGGCCAATGGCTTCCAGCGATTCATCGCGTGCGGAATCAAGAAAGCCGCAGGTATTGACGATCACCAGATCGGCACCGTCATGCTTGCGGGAGATTTCGTAGCCCTCGGAGCGAAGGCTGGTGATGATGCGTTCGGAATCGACAAGCGCCTTCGGGCAGCCAAGAGAAACGAAACTGACGCGCGGTGCGCTCATTGGGAGAACCTTGCAAAATATCGGAAATTGCGCGCGCAATATCACGATAAAGGGGCAACGGTAAAGTTGAGATGATAAAAAAGCCGGAGCGCAAAGCCCCGGCTTCCATTCGCAAAGCGGATTTGGCTTACTCAGCCTGATCGGCTGGAGCCGCATTGAGCTGGCCATAACGCTCTTCGCCGATCTTGGCGAGGAGGTCGAGCTGGGTTTCGAGGAAGTCGATATGACCTTCCTCATCCGCCAGAAGCTCATCGAAAAGCTGCTTGGAAACATAGTCGCCGAGTTCGTCGCAGATTTCGCGGGACTTCTTATAGGAAGCGCGTGCGTCGTACTCACCTGCAAGGTCGGCTTCCAGAACTTCCTTGACGTTCTGGCCGATGCGCAGCGGAGCTACGGTCTGCAGGTTCGGGTGACCTTCGAGGAAGATAATGCGGTCAATCAGCTTGTCTGCGTGATGCATTTCTTCGATGGATTCTTCACGTTCCTTCTTGGCAAGACGCGTGAAGCCCCAGTCGTTGAGGAGGCGGTAGTGAAGCCAGTACTGGTTTACAGCGCCAAGCTCGAGGAACAATGCCTCGTTAAGCCGCTCGATGACCTTTGGTTCGCCTTTCATTCCATGAACTCCCGAATTTGTCGCGTAGAGAACGTACACGATCCATGAACTGGACCACGTTTTCGTCCATTTGGTTATGACGAAGATGATACTCTTCAGTCACCCTTATGATCGTTTCCACGACGTTTGGGAAGCAGCCACAGCAACGGCCGCGTTTGGACATGACATTATAGACGGTGCCGGGAACTATAAGTTGCCAGCAATCCTGATCGAGAAGCTCAATAACAACGGCTTCAATGTCTTTATCGGTAATAACGTTACAGCTGCAGACTAGCATGAGGAAGTATCTCCCATGCCCGCAAAGCAGAAATCAGACGCAAAAGCGTCGACTGGAGAGACTTTACCGGCTCACTCTTTACTTCAACTGGGTAGCTGACCTGAAAAACTGGCAGCTTTATTTCACTCGTGGCGCAAGGCCGAACTGAACCGGTCAATGGTTCCTCCAACTGCAAGGGTTAAAGGCCCGAACATTAAAGGCATTACTTAAGTGGCGTTTATAAAACCCACCAAATTAAGTCAGGTTATGGCCGGTAGGGCTCCGTTCTGTCAATTTTTATGTTTTTGAAATGTTCTAAAAATCAATAAGTTAGAATCATTCTAAATATGAGTTAACTACCCATCTTTAAAAGATAATTGGTGCTTTACTATCGTCATAGCGGCCTCCGAATGGCACCGCTATGACATTATGCGCTATTTCGCCGCACCCTGTGGATAGGCGTTTCTACCGTGCGTCAGGAACCGAGAACGGCGCTGAAGCCTTCAAACTGCGGAGGTCCCAGATAGAGCGGCTTGTTGTCTCCGGCATTGCGATGCGCATCGCGAAACTGTTCGGACTTCGTCCAGGCGACGAAATCATCGCGGTTGCGCCAGACCGTGTGCGAAGCATAAAGCGTGTAGCCTTCCTCTTCATTGGTCGCACCGCGGAGAAGGTGAAAACTCTCGAAACCGGGAAGTTCGGACAGTTTCGAGTCACGGTTTTTCCATACGGTCTCGAAGTCGGCTTCGCTGCCGATGCGAACCTTGAAGCGATTCATGGCTATGAACATTGCTGATCCTTTTCCATCAGGTTTGGGATTGGCTACTTTATATAACTTTTGGCGAGTGCAGCGGTAGGGGCCGCACCCGCCGCGTCACACCTCGGGATCAGAAGGCCGCCGCGGTCAGGTTGGTCGGTCTTCGAAGATGTGACGATCATGAACGAGAGGCGAGAACGCCTCCCAAAGTTTTAGAACTGGAACTGTGTCGAGACGAGGAACGTACGTCCGCGACCAGAACCATAAGTGCTGAGGGCAGGGGTATATTCCTTGTCGGCGATGTTCAGCACCTGAAGCGAGAGATCGACCGTATCGGTGAACTTGTATTTCGCGAAGACGTCGACCAGCGTGTAGGGATCAGTGTCGTTTCCGCTGACGCTTTTGCCGCTCGAAACGTGCTGAACGCGCAGACCGCTTTCGAGCTTGCGCTCGAAGAAACGCGCACCGGCGGTAACCGTTACGACATCTTCCGGCAGATACTGGTTTGCGCCCATGCCAGCTGTCTGCTCAGGCAGTTCAGAGGTGGAATGCGTATAAGCAATGCCACCGAACGCGAAGCCCGCATCGTAACGTGCGTCAAGTTCGAAGCCCTTCACTGTCGAAGTGCCGTCGACATTGATGAACTGACTGTAGTCGGATGCAGCCGTGATGTAATCCTCAACGCGCATCGTGTAGTAATTTGCCTTCAGGCGTAGTCCGTCTTCAGCAGTCAGGATGCCATCGCGAGCGATATTGACGCCGAGTTCCCAGCCGCGCTGCTTTTCAGGGCGAAGATTGGGATTGCCGTGCATTGGCTGCTGACCGGTATGCGCCACACCACCAAGGAATGTTTCCTGCAGGCTCGGCGAACGCATGGAATGCGCATAGGTAATGTAGGGCTGAAGCCAGTCGGTCAGGTTGTAGGCAACGGTGACTTTGGGGCTGAACTCGCTGTCGCTGTTCGAAATCGAGTTGTCGTCGCTCTCGAGTTTGAAATAATCATAGCGGAGACCGGTAACGACCTGCAGAACCTGATAATTCCATGTCGCTTCCGAGAAGACCGCGCCGCGATTGGATGTGGCATCTGTCGGGTTGACGCCCGTTTTGGTGCCGCCAGCGGTGTCGCGGTTGATTTCAAAGCCGTTCTTCCACGCGACTGCCACTTCGCCAAAGGTGAAGCGCGACGTGTTCGAGGCCGTCATGCCGGTGGTTTCGGTCGAAACCTGCCGTCCTACGAAGCTGCCATTGCCGTCTTCCCAGTTCTGCAATGTGCTGTTGTGGTAGAGGTTGACGTCGAGGCCGATGAGATCGTTGTCGGACGGATTGTAGTTGTACTGTGCGAAGAACGTGCGGTTCTGCAGGAACATATCGTAGATCGTATAGGTTCCCGGACGGTAGCCGTTCGCATATGTTCCGTAGTGGTTGTTGTAGAGCACGCCACCAAGCGTCAGCTTCTGGTCTTCGCCAAGGCCGAACTCAGCTTTGAACAGGCCGGAAGTCAGTTCTTCGCCGGTTTTCTCGACGGTCACGCCGTCGCCGTTCTTGTAATCGTTGGAGTCGTGACGGCTGATGGCCGCAACAATTCCGATGGAATTGACGCGGGCGGCACCGGCCAGCATTTCGGAGAAGCCGGTTCCATTGCTGCCCCGGAAGCGCGGCCGAGAACACCCTTGTCCTTGCCATCCAGAATGACATCATCGACGCCGAGCGTGTGCGGAAATTGACGCTGCCTGCAAGGCCAGTGCCGCCTTCGGTCGTCACAGCGCCGCGCGCCACGTCGATTTCAGATAACAGGTTCGGGTCGATATAGGCATAGCCCTGCGCATCGTGCGCAGTGTTGCGGTAGCTCTGCGGTACGCCGTCGATCATCATGTTGACGCGGCCGGAGCCTTCAAAACCGCGAATATTGACCGCAACGCCGGGATTGGAAGCATTCTGCAAGGTAAACACGCCAGCGGTGCCGCGCAACACGTCATCGAGCTTCGCGCCGCCGAAACGATTGATCTCTTCGCGGTCAACCCTGCCAACCGGTGCCGCAACGGAAGTCGGCGCCTGAGCGTCGTTCGCTCTGCGAATGGTGATCGTCTTCAACGCGACGCCAGCTTCTTCTTCAGAAGCTTTCTGTTCCTGCGCAAAGGCTTGTGACGTTATCGCCACAAGAATGACAGCAAGCCCCGTGCTCGCCAGAATTGACCGTTTGTGAACCCCACCAGTCGCCCGCATTTCCAATGTTTCCTTCATGACCCAGACGCGCTTCGCCGACCCGATGGGTGACGAAGAAATTAAAAAATTCAATTGTTTATGACTTCCCCTCGAGAGAAGGCGCGTGCTGGCTGGGAAGAGGATTTCTTCCGGGCTTGCGCGGAAAAAGCGAGATTTAAACTTGACTCGATTATTCCAGTAATGCAGTGATTAATAAACATGACTGTTGATGTCAACAAAACAAATTTGCTGTCATCACCGTGTGGAAAGTCGATGCTGAGGCGAGAAAATGAACAGGCGAATCCATATCGACATGCAGGTGCGGTTACCACGCGGACCCGTTTCCGAACGAGCCGCAAATCGCATTCCTGAAAGCCAGCTCCGCAGCGATTCAACCGGGTCTGTCCCAGCTCAGGCGAAACCTCGCTTCGGCGAAGGCGGTCTTGAGCCGCAATTGAAAACCTATGGCAGCCGCGAACTCTTCGACGGCTCCCGGAAGTGGGCATAGAGCACGGCGGTTCGCTCTATCGTCTCAAGATCACCCGCCAAGGCAAGCTCATCCTAAACAAGTAGGCAACCATCAGATGACGACCCATTTCAAGCCCTCCCCAGAGCAGATCCTCAAGGCACGGGCTGATAATCCGAAAATGCGCGAACGTGATTTTGCGCAGAGCCTCGGTGTATCAGAAGCCGATTTTGTAGCAGCACATTGCGGACAGGATATAACAGCCCCCATTTCGGCGCGGCGTATTCGCGCCGATGTCGAAACGTTGTTGAACCGCATTGCTGCTGTCGGCGAAATCATGGCTCTGACGCGTAACGAGAGCGTCGTTCATGAAAAGATCGGGCCTTTTGAGAAGACGATCTGGGGCCAACATGCTTCGCTGGCGCTCGGCAAGGAAATCGACCTTCGTATTTTCCCGAAGCATTGGGTTCACGGTTTTGCCGTTGCCAAGCAGGATGGCGAAGCAACGCGTCGCAGCCTGCAATTTTTCGATGCCACGGGCGAGGCGGTTTTCAAGATTCATCTGCGCCCAGCTTCGAACGTTGAAGCCTATGAGGCTCTTGTCGCCGATTTGCTGCTGGACGATCAGTCGCCAGCTGTTGAGACCAGCGCGCTTGCAACAAAGGGACCGAAGGCAGACGTATCGCTTCTCGATATCGACGCATTCCGCGAGCGCTGGGGCGCACTCACCGATGTGCACCAGTTCGTTGGCCTGTTGAAGGATTTCGGTGTGGACCGCCATCAGGCTGTGCATCTTGCCGGTCATGATTTCGCCCGGCGTGTCGATACGTCATCGGTCGAGGCCATGATGAACCATGCGGTGCAGGAAAAGCTGCCCATCATGTGCTTTGTCGGAAGCCGTGGCTGTATCCAGATTCACACTGGCCCAATCCATGAAATCAAGATGATGGGCCCGTGGCTGAACGTGCTGGACCCGACGTTCCATATGCATCTGCGCATCGATCACATCGCTGACGTCTGGGTCGTGCGCAAGCCGACGAAGGACGGGTATGTGACGTCGCTGGAGGCCTATGATGCCAATGGCGAACTGATTGTTCAGTTCTTTGGTGAGCGTCATGAAGGCGAAGCCGAACTGGCCGACTGGCGCATGATCGCGGAAAATCTTCCGCGTCTGCCGCAGTCTTCCGCTGCATAAGGTGACGGCAATGTCGTTCATTTCCTTGCGCTTCAGACGCGGAGCTGCTCTGGCTGCCATCGCTTTGTCGCTGGCAGCTGGTGGTGCTGCACGCGCAGAAGCCGTCGACCATTTCGGCGATACGTCGCGCATCGTTTCCGTCGGCGGATCGCTGACGGAAATCGTCTACGCTCTTGGCGCAGAAAAGATGCTCGCCGCGCGCGACCAGACAAGCGCCTATCCCGACGCGGTAAAGAAGCTGCCGGATATCGGATATATGCGTCAGCTTGCACCAGAAGGTGTGCTCTCGGTCAATCCGACCGGCATTTTGCTCCTTGAAGGCAGCGGCCCACAGGATACGCTCGATGTTTTGAAGAAAGCGTCTGTGCCAATGATCGTTGTGCCGGAAACCTATACCGGCGAAAGCGTCGTCAAGAAAATCGAGATCGTGGGCGAGGCTCTCGGTCTGGAAGAGAAGGCCGGGGCGCTTGCGAGCGAAGTCTCACGCGATATCGAAGCGGCTGAGAAGGCCGCAGCTAGCCACAGTTCGCGCAAGCGTGTACTTTTCGTTCTGTCGGCGCCCGGCGGGCGCATGATGGCTTCGGGCACAGGCACTGCGGCCAATGGCATGATTGAGCTTGCCGGTGGTGAAAACGTCATCACCGAATATCACGGATATAAGCAGCTGACCGACGAAGCCGTTGAGAAGGCCGCGCCCGATATGATCCTGATGATGGATACGGGAGCGGACGGGATGACGCCGGAATCGCTGTTGAAAAATCCCATTATAGCTGCGACACCGGCAGGGCGTAACAAGAATGTCGTTTCGATGGAAGCGTCGTATCTGTTGGGATTTGGACCTCGAACTGGTTCTGCCATTCGGGACCTGTCAGCAAAACTCTATGGCGCCTCTGCAGCGCAATAACATAATCAGACTTGCGGGATTGAAGAGCACGCAAGTCTGATTGTAAGGATTATTCGAAATGACCAGTCAAGGTCGCGTAGCGCGAACAACAGCGCTTTGCAGCGCGTCAATCAGAAAATGAAGTCAACACCTCAGAAGGTGACATCACGGGAGACCGTGCCGCACGTGCACGGTTCACCATCATATTGCTCGCCGTTGCTTTATGCATCGCGGCTTTGTTCAGCCTGACAGCAGGCGCTTCGGATGCGTCCGTGCTTTCGGTTCTGCGCGCTCTGACCTCCTCCAGCGCAGCCGAAGGCGCGGACGCATTCCGTCGCGATCACCTGATCATCATGGAGATCCGCCTGCCGCGTATCGTCATGGGTATGCTGATAGGGGCGGGGTTGGCGGTTTCCGGTGCCGTGATGCAGGGCCTTTTCCGCAATCCGCTGGCCGATCCGGGTCTCGTCGGGGTGTCTGCCGGGGCTGGACTTGGCGCGGTATCGATGATTGTTCTGGGCGGCACTTTTCTTGCTCCCGTTATTGCGATCCTTGGCGTCTATGCCTTGCCTCTGGCTGCATTTCTGGGCGGGCTTGCCAGCACCTTGCTGCTCTATCGTGTCGCGACGCGTCGGGGCCGCACGTCTGTTGCTACCATGCTGCTCGCAGGTATTGCACTTTGCGCCCCGGCGGGCGCTGCGACCGGCGCACTCATCTATCTGGCCGATGATCGACAGTTGCGCGACCTGACATTCTGGGGGCTTGGTTCGCTTGCAGGTTCCACTGGGCCAAGATTGGCGCTGCGGGACCAATCATCGCCATCATTCTGGTGGTTTCGCCATTGCTTGCGCGTGGTCTCAACGCACTGGCGTTGGGCGAGGCTGCAGCCGGTCATCTCGGCATTCAGGTGCAACGCATCAAAAACATCGCTATCGTTACCGTAGCGGCAGCTACCGGCGCGACTGTCGCCGTTGCTGGCGGGATCGGCTTTGTCGGCATTGTGGTGCCGCATATGCTGCGCCTCAGCATTGGTCCGGACCATCGCTATCTCCTGCCAGCGTCGGCGCTACTCGGCGCTACGCTTCTGCTTCTGGCGGATGCGGTAAGTCGGACGATTGTGGCCCCGGCAGAATTGCCGATTGGCATCATCACCGCACTTTTTGGCGCGCCGTTCTTCCTCTGGATATTGCTGCGCCAACGCGGCCTGCTCGATCTGTGAGGCTATCATGATTGAAACAAAAGCATTGGGCGTAAGCCTGTCAGGCAAGACCATCATCAGCGACATTGCCTTCTCCGCTAATCCGGGCGAGGTGACCGCAATCGTCGGGCCGAACGGTTCAGGCAAAACTACGCTGTTGCGTGCGCTTGCCGGTGACGTCGCTTACACGGGAACAGCCTATCTGGACGGTCGCTCCTTCGCTGAAATCAAGCCGTGGCAGATGGCGGCGCGGCGGGCAGTGCTTCCACAGGCAAGCGCCTTGTCGTTTCCCTTCACGGTCCGCGAGATCGTGAAGATCGGGCTCACCGGCGGCTATAGTGGCGTTTCTCGCGAGGAAGAAAAGCGTTTGCCCGACCTCGGCTTTGCAAAGGGTTGATCTCGCTGGCTTCGGCGGTCGGCTTTATCAGGAACTTTCCGGCGGAGAACAGCAGCGTGTGCAGCTTGCCCGCGTTCTTTGTCAGGTCTGGAGGCCGGTTGCGGATGGTGAAGCGCGCTATCTGTTTCTGGACGAGCCGATTTCAAGCCTCGATATACGGCACCAGATCGTGGTGATGGAGATTGCGAGGGATTTCGCGGCAGCGGGCGGCGGGGTGATTGCTATCCTGCATGATCTCAACCTGACTGCCATGTTCGCCGACCGTATTGCGGTCATGAACAGAGGCAAGCTCGATGTGATGGGCACACCGCGCGAAGCACTGACCGACGAGCGGCTCGAACGTGTCTATGAATGCACGTTGCGGGTGGGTGTTCCGCCGGAAAAGGGAGTGCCTTTTGTATTGCCCCAGTCTGCCTATCACGCAGCCGCTGAATAAAAAGGTCCGGCGTAAAGCCGGACCTTTTCATTTCTAGCTTCGCGCTGAATTATCAGCTCGCTACGCGCTCTTCTTCCATTTCATCGAGACCAAGCAGGTGCCGCACATTCGGGCGCGCCTTGACGAGGTCTGCAATGCTGTACTTCATCAGCACAGCGAAGAATGCATTGAGTGCCTCGCGCAGCGCTGAATTGAGTGCGCAGCTGTCGACCAGTGGGCATTCGGTGGCATCGTTCTCGAAGCACTCTGCCATGGCAAAATTTTCTTCGGTCACACGCACAACATCGAACAGCGAAATGTCCTGTGCTGCACGTCCGAGGCGCACGCCGCCATTGCGGCCACGTACAGTTTCTACCAGTCCATGTTCAACGAGCGGCTGAAGAATCTTGAACAAAAACAGCTCAGAAACGCCATAGGCGCGTGCGATTTCCGGAATGCGGCTGAGCTTGCCGTCATTGGCAGCACAATACATGAGTATACGAACGGCATAATTCGTCTGGCGGGTAAGACGCATCACTGTTCCTTTCAACACGTCTCGGAACAACTGCAACCTCGATGCCGAGGACGCGATGCTCCAATCCTTGAGTTCGCAATTCCAAACCGAAAGCGGTTTATCCCTGTTTCGGAACTGCTCCAAAATTCTGGTCTTGTCGCATTTGCGATCCGGAAAGGTTCAAGGCTCGATCGGATCATGCGCTAAAGCGGATATCTGTTTCTTAACCCACTTTAGAATCATTCTTAAAATATATGAAGTCTTTTCTCACCTTTAAAGGGGAAAAGTTGTTACCGGTATCAAATAACCGCGAGTTCCTCCCAGACCCGCTGCAAAAGCCCATTCTGACCTACTGGCAAACGTCTATCCATTCGGCGCTGACCAGCTCAGCCATTTTGTGCGGAGCGATGCGCACGGCACTGTTGGTCGCTCCGGCAGCGGGCACGACTTCCTCGAAATTCTTCAGCGATACATCGCAGTAAACGGGCAGGGCGCTCGGTAGACCGAACGGACATACGCCTCCGACCGGATGGCTGGTTTCGGCAAGAACGGTCTCGGCATCAAGCATACGAGGCTTGGTTCCGAACTGATCCTTGAACTTGCGATTATCGATACGCGCATCGCCACGGGTGACAATAAGAATGGTCTGGTCTTTGGCGGAAAAAGAAAGCGTCTTGGCGATCTGTCCCGGTTCCACGCCATGTGCTTCGGCGGCGAGAACAACGGTGGCGGTGCTCGTCGGCAGTTCAATCACTTCGATTTCAGGCGCTTTGGCCGCAAAAAGCCTTAACGGAATCCAGACTCATAGCTTCCCTTTTTCTTATTTTGATTATTAAACTCAAGTTTAAGCCGCAATATGGCAAAGGACAAGCCCGGTCGCTTCCTTGCGGCGTTTTGGCATTGAATTTCTAACAGATCGAAGTCTCGATCTGCAACAATGCGCCAAGACCGAGAATGGGAAGCAGGTGAGGGGAGTTTGTCTCATAACACGGCTGCCATTGGCCCCGTGTTATGAGGGGCTTTGCGCTTTGCTTCAAAGATCGACAGGGCGGCCGGATGCTTCCTCTTCCAAGGTTACTGCAATATCTGCATTAGCCGACAATCTCACCTTGTCGCCCTCGACGTCGGCAACGAAGCCGAGTTCGATATAGTGATGATGTTCGCTGTGCATACCGGAATTATCGGTTTTCTTCAGCTTGATGCGGTTATCTTCGATGCGATCGACCGTGCCGACATGTACGCCATCGGCGCCGATGACTTCCATATTCTCCCGGATTTTGTGCTGCATGGGGAATCCTCCGTGTTGAATGATGCCGGAACGGCAATCTGCAAATTGAGGCTGCGCCAAAGAACTTAGAGCGCATTTAACCGCTGGCCATGGCAGTAACATTGAAAGTTAGGTTTTGGAGGCTGGATCGAGCTATTGTGATCGGTATTCGCTACCGGTTTCGTTCCGTGTTGTTCAGAATGCTGGCAAATGAAACAGTGCACGTTGACGCCGCAAGAAAAACTGCTAAGAAGTCACTCGCTGAGCAATTGGGCGCAAATCGATAGCTTGCTGCGATTTGCTGTTTTTCCAGACTTGTGAAAAGCATAGATAAAACAATTGCCCGGAGGGGTGGCCGAGCGGTTTAAGGCACCGGTCTTGAAAACCGGCGTGCAGGAGACTGTACCGTGGGTTCGAATCCCACCCCCTCCGCCATTTCGGTATAAAATCTAAATACTGGCACTAGCCGCCGCCTGTCGTTTGCAAACCGAAGCCGATCGCGTTACTCCGGTTGCGAGCAACGGGTGCTTCGGTGCAAGCCGCACGGTCCAGAGCCTGCTTCCATCAACATTTCTGCTAAGATGCAAAAAGCCCGCCCCGGTTTGGGGGCAGGATTCGTGTGGTGGTGGCCCGTTCAGAGGCGAATTTCTCTTCACCGTGTAACGTGGGCAATCGCCTCAAGAATAACTTCTGCGACTTCCGACGGTTGGGAAATGTGCGGTGTGTGCCCGGCTGGCAGAATGGTCACCTTAGCGGAGATTTTCTGCGTCATTGCTGTCCGGAGATCTGGTTGGATCATGCGATCCTGTTCACTCACCACATACCGGGACGGTTTCGTCATCCACGCAGCCACGGACACCTTGCCATCGACATTACCGGCGTGGGTTGGGTGCTGTGTAGCGAATATCACCTTGGTTTTTGCAGGTGCAATGTCCTGAGCAAGATGCTGCTGCACACTGCCGATAAATATCATGAAAATTATCACTATCACGACTGCAAACAATGCAATAGATTGAAGAACAGAGAATGTATCAATTCCCATACTTATAAATACTAAAATATAAAATAGGTAAAAAATACCATAAATTTAATTTACGGTCAGTAATTTGTTTTTTTAAGTAAATGACAGCCATAAAAGTCAATATATATCCATATTTTATTTGAATAATATAGCAAATTGAGGGTGTTTTCATATGAGCCGTGGGTCTGAAAGCCGGGGCACTGTCACACGTGTGTCCATTAGAGCGCATCCCGAAAAGTGTGAAACAGTTTTCGGATAAGATGCGCGTTAAAACAAATATTTAGAGCGCGTTGCGCGCCCACTGCCGGTCGGCACGCGTCAATATCAGTCGTTGCTGTTGCAATCGTATGTGAAGCTTATGATGCTTCTTCTTCGATTACATTCTGTGCGACCTGTTCGATACCACCATTGAAGCGTTCTGCGGCAAGCAGCCCGAGCCACACGGCGATCAGGCAAAAGCACAACCGAAAAACCGATATTGAACAGGGCTTTGCCGGGTTGTCCAGTGCGCAGAAGATCCATCGTTTGCAGGCTGAAAGACGAGAAAGTGGTGAAGCCACCGCACACGCCGACCATAAAGGCGAGGCGCCAGATTTCCGGTATAGGAAAACGGCCTTGCTCCAGTGTCAGTGCACCGAAGAACGAGATTGCAAAAGAGCCGACAATATTGATGACGATGGTGCCCCCAGGGAAGTTCGCGGCTTATCGGCAGCATCAAGAGGGCCAGCCAGTACCGCGCGACACTTCCGATCGCTCCACCGAGCGCTACCATGAGGGTTGCTTGCATTGTTCTGTGTCCATTTCAATAATGGATAGAGATTAGTCGGTGACGTCTGGAAATTCGATAGAATATCTCACTTCGAGAGGTCTTGCGACGCACTCTTCTCCTGTTTCAATTCAAGCAGGAGTCATCAGCCAATTGCTGGCAGTTTCGGGAGAACCCCATTCCCATCATGTACGGCGAAAGCTGTCATTGATTTATACTGAAATATCGGACTGTTCGTCAATGTGATGGGCGCGGATGCGGCGCCCATCCCGATCACAAACCGGTAATCAGTTCAGCGCGCCGCTCTTGCGGCGTCCCAGCCGCCGTTTCACCGCGTCGCTGGCGCGATAGATGAACGAAGCGGGTGCAGGCAAAGTGCGCCGCATGAAGGCGACCTTGCGCAGATAATTGTCGATTTTCCGGGTTGCCCATGTGCCGCCCCGGAAATAGGCAACGTCGCCAGCCCGCAAGGTGCGCGTGCCGCCGTCCGCGTCGGTGACGTGCACTTCACCTTCCAGAATATAGACGGTTTCATCCCAGCCGAAATACCAGCGGAAAGTGCCTGCGGTGCAATCCCAGATGGCCGTATAGGCGGCTCGGTCCCGGCTTGCCGATTGCTCGCTGGAGCGCGCCTGCGGAGTGCCGTCCAGCACCCAGTCAGGATTGATCGGTGCGGGTTTCAGTTCCATTTCCATTGCATTATCGGAGACCACAGCTGGTCCCGTGGGCGCAACGAAACCCCTCGGCATCGTTCGAGTTACAGCAAGAGCGGCACTTGCAAGCATGAATTTCCAAGCCATGATTTCCCCGAATGGCAGTCATCTTTCCAAATAACGGCTAATCGTCAGGAATGCGTTAAAGGCTTGAAAGAAACGATCTTTCCCCGCAACTCATGCGAGACTCGGAATTGGCTCTAGTAATTATTTTATGTCTTTGATTTTACTTTGTATTCACAGAAAACGAAAAACGGAATTCGGTTGTTGCTTCAAACAGGCGAGAGATAGAAACGCCACCGGAAATTGCTCCGGTGGCGAGGTGTCATGCTGCAACTATGCCGTCACGGCGGGCAGGCAGTTCGAAGAGGCGGGCACCATTGTCGGTTCCTTTTTCTTGGTAACCAATGATCTTGAACCATTTTACGATGTCGGATCGGTCGAGCCAGCTTCGTGAATGGATTGGCAGATCACCTGCCAAAGCCTGAATCTGCCGGATATGCTGCTTGCAGAAACGCACGGTATTTCGGTTGAAAAACTCTTCTTTCGCCGCAAAAGCGTATCGGTGGCACCGTCGCCCTCATGCCGGGCGATGATAGCAACCACCTTGCCGTCCTGCAGCAAAGCATGTGCACGGCCTTCCCGCAGGTTCATCATCAGGTTGTCATAGGCGGCTTTGGTATCCTTGCCGGCGGCGATATATTCGATCGCCATACGCCTCGAAAGGTCGTGAAAAACGCTTTCAAGATCACCGACAGTCGCTGTGCGTGCCTTCATTTTTCTGACCTCCCTTCGTTTCACTTCAGTCGCGTGCAAACCGCGACAGCACCATAATGGCCACTTCCGGCCATCGCTTTCAACGTGAAAAGCCGCTGCCAGTTCCGGTCAGGCGAACCCAATTCAGCTTTGATGGGTGATCGTGACTGCAACACCGGGCAATATGTGGCGGGCGGGGATTGTCTTCACGTGATTGTGAAAGCTGCCCGCGCCTCGGCGTCATTCAACCGGATTTTCGTCGCTCTCCGGGCCTTTTCGGATTGCGCTAAGGCTCTAGTCTTATAGCGAACGCAGGTTGGTTATGCACAACTAGGGTACAAGTTGTTTGAACAATTCTGAAGGCTTGTGTATCCAGAGCGTATGTTTCTCATCTGCGTATCGTGGAATTTTCTCGGAAACACCTCCAAAAGTCTTACCCACCTAATCGGCAGGAAACGACAATGACCGACCTTCCCGGATATCCGAGTCGTCGCAGTTTTCTGAAAGCCTCCGCGGCAAGCGTGATGCTTTCAGGGCTCGCTGTCTCAGCCAAAGCGGAACCACAAACTCCCCGGTTCCACTCGAAGAATATGAACGTCAGTATTTCAACGAAGTCGAATGGGCTTTCATTCTCGCCGCAACGGCAAGACTGATCCCGTCTGAAGGCGATGGTCCGGGCGCTATCGAAGCTCGCGTTCCTGTCTTCATCGATCTCCAGCTTGCCGGTGATTACGGTCGCGCGGATGACTGGTACATGGTTGGTCCCCACGATGCGTCCGCCGATCCGACGCGTGGCTGGCAGACGCCGCTCAACCCTGCGCAGATTTACCGGCAGGGTATTCCTGCCTTCAATGCGTGGTGCGAGCAGAAGCATGGCGCTGCGTTCTCGGCCTTGACCGCGGAACAGCAAGACGCTGCGCTGACCTCGCTGCAGAAGGGGAGGTCGGCTTGCAGCCTGAACTGCGCGACTTCTTCACAGTCCTGTTGCAGAATACCAAGGAAGGCTATTTCGCCGATCCGATGTATGGCGGCAATCACGGCATGCAGGCACCGAGCTATATCGGCTTCCCCGGCGCGCGCGGCAGCTACAAGGAATGGGTCGAACGCTACAATGTTCGCTATCCGCTGGGCCCTGTTTCGATCAAGGGCGAGAGGGGCTTAACAATGGCACGTCAGGAAAAGAAAAAGACGTGGTCGTCGTCGGCCTCGGCTGGACCGGAGCTATTCTGGCCATGGAACTGGCGCAAGAGGGACTGGAGATCGTTGCGCTGGAACGCGGGCATGACCAGAACACGGTCCCCGATTTCAAATATCCCAACATGATCGACGAGCTGAAATATGGCGTGCGCCTGAAGTTGATGCAGCGCGCCAGCCAGCAGACGGTCACGATCCGACGCAACGAGAATGAAGTTGCATTGCCGTATCGCAGTTTTGGTTCGTTTCTGCACCCGCAACGGCGTTGGCGGAGCGGGCACGCACTGGAACGGTCTGAACTGGCGTCCGCAGCCGGAAGAGCTGCGCCTGCGCTCTTATGTGCAGGAGCGCTGGGGTGAGCAGATCATTCCGGAAGACATGCTTCTGGGCGATTATCCGATCCGTTACGACGAGCTGGAACCGTTCTTCGACCGTTTCGAGCGTATTGCCGGTATTTCCGGCAAGGCTGGCAACCTCAAGGGCAAGATCGCCGAAGGCGGTAATCCGTTTGAGGGATGGCGCTCAAACGACTATCCCATGCCACCGATGCACACGACCGGGACGGCCGGAAGTTTGCCGATGCCGCGCAGGGCATGGGGTATCATCCGTTCCCGTCGCCCGGCGGAATCGCGTCGACGGCCTATGTCAATGAATATGGCATGCAGATGGGGCCGTGCAACCATTGCGGTTTCTGCGAGCGCTTCGGCTGCTACCAGTATTCCAAGTCTTCGCCTCAGACAGCAATTCTCGATGCGCTGAAACGCATGCCGAACTTCTCCTATCGCACGGAGTCGGAAGTTCTGCGTGTCGAGATGGCGCCAGATGGCAAGACGGCTACGGGCGTGACCTATTTCGACGAGGCGACGCAGGAGGAAGTGTTCCAGCCCGCCGATATCGTTATTCTTGCGTCCTTCTCGCTCAACAACGTGCATCTGGCGCTGCTTTCCGGCATCGGCCAGCCATACGATCCGGCAACGGGCGAAGGTGTGACCGGGCGTAATTATGCCTATCAGATGAATGGCGGTGTGACGCTCTTCTTCAAGGATGAAGAGTTCAATCCGTTCATCGGCACCGGCGCGAACGGCATGTGCATCGACGATTTCGGTGTCAACCAGATCGATTTCGGACGGGAAGGCTTCATCGGCGGTTCGTACTGGCGCGCAGGCCAGACCAACGGCCAGCCGATCCGCAGTATGCCACTGCCGTCCGGTACGCCGGGCTGGGGCGGTGCATGGAAGAAGGCCATTGCCGAATGGTACGGCCATGCCATGTCCATCGGCAGCCATGGCTCGCATATGGCTTACAGGACCAACCATCTCGATCTGGACCCAACCTACAAGGATCGTCACGGTCGCCCGCTCATGCGCATGACCTTCAACTGGGATCCGAATGATATCCGGATGACCCAGTACATGAAGACCAAGATGGAAGAACTGGCCAAGACGATGAACCCGGACCTGATGCAGTCGTCCTTCAAGAAGGAAGGCGCGCAATATGATGTGCGTCCCTATCAGACGACGCACAATACGGGTGGCCATAGCATGTCGGAAAACCCGCGTGAGGGCGTGGTCAACCGCTATTCGCAGGCATGGGACAAGCACAATGTGTTCATGACCGGCGCGGGCAATTTCGTGCAGAACACGCAGTACAATCCGACAGGCCTGCTCGGCGGGCTTGCCTATTCGACTGCGCATGCGATCCGCACGCAATATCTGTCCAATCCGCGTCCGCTGATCTGAGGAGAATGGTGATGAAAACTTTTCTTCGCATAATCGGCGCTCTGGTCGTCATCGGTATTGTCGCGCTGCTGGCCTTCATCTTCGTGCCGGTACAACTGACTAAACCGACCAAGGAACTGGCCGCAGACTGGAAGCCTGTCGAAGGGCAGGGCCAATATGTCATGTATGCCTCTGACTGCATGGCCTGCCATACGGCGGAAGGCGGTAAGCCCTTTGCCGGTGGCCGCCCGATTGCAAGCCCGATGGGTACGATCTGGACGACCAACATCACTCCGGATAAGGAAACCGGCATTGGAAACTGGACACTCGATCAGTTTCGCGCCGCTCTCTATGACGGCATTCGTGCCGACGGCTCGCATCTTTATCCAGCAATGCCATATGAGAACTATCGCAAGCTGACGGAAGAAGATGTCCGCGCTCTGTATGATTATTTCATGCATCAGGTGGAGCCGGTGAACAATGTCGTTCAGGAAACCAAGCTCGGCTTCCCGTTCAACATGCGTTTCGGCATTCGCGCCGGAACTGGCTTGCTCTCGGTCAGGAAGCGGGCTTCAAGGCCGCCGGCAAGTCGGAAGCAGAGGATCGCGGACAGTATCTGGTCGAGGGACCGGCACACTGTGCTGCCTGCCACAGCCCACGCAATTCGCTGATGGCACAGAGCGGCACGCAGGTCGGTGACAAGGACTTCCTCATCGGCGGTGTCGTCGATGGCTGGAACGCTCCGTCTCTACGCGGCGCCAATTCCGCTCCACAGAAATGGTCCATCGAGGAACTGGCAACCTATCTCGCAACAGGCCGCAATTCCCATTCAACGGCCAATGGCGAAATGGGCCTCGCGGTCGAACATTCGCTGCAGCATCTCACCGATGCAGACAATCTGGCGATGGCGGCTTTCCTGAAGGGGATCGACGGTGCAACTGTCGAAGTGCCGCAGAGCTTCGCTTCAAAGGCGTCGATGGCGCTGCCAGCGGCTCCGGCCGATGCGGCCGGTGAAGCAACGACAAAGATGCTGACGGAAGCTTCTCCGGATATGCCTCTGGGCGCACGTCTCTACATCGATAACTGCGCCGCCTGCCACTTCGTGACGGGCAAGGGCGCGCCGGAAATCTTTCCTGAGCTTGCCGGTAATGATCTTGTGACAGGTTCGGAGACGAAACCGCTGATCTCGATCATCCTGCATGGAGCCGAGGTTCCGTCCACGGCGAAGCGTCCGATGCGTCTGGTGATGCAGGGTTATGCCGACCGCCTGTCGGATGATGAAGTCGCCGAACTGGCAACATTCGTCCGCTCGGCATGGGGTAACAGCGCAGGGCCGGTAAAGGCGGCAGATGTCGCGGCGGTCCGCAACAGCCGGGGGCACTAACAATAGAACGGCGGAACGAAAGTTCCGCCGTTCTGCTATCTAAGCCGCTTCGATATCGCGCATCGGCGGGTTTCCATAGAAGCGGCTATATTCGCGACTGAACTGTGACGGGCTTTGATAGCCTACGCGATGGCCAGCCGTACCAGCATCCAGACGCTCGACCAGCATCAGCCTGCGTGCCTCGTTCAGACGCAGTTGCTTTTGATACTGAACCGGCGTCATTGCCGTAATCGCCTTGAAGTGATGATGAAATGACGACGCGCTCATATTGACGTGTTCGGCAAGCTGTTCAATCCGCAATGGCGCTGCGAAGTTCTGCCGAAGCCACCCGATAGCCCGTGCTATCCGGTTGGCCTGACTGTCGGCGGTTGCGATGTTGATCAAACGCTCGCCGCCGGGACCAGTCAGGAGGCGATAAAGGATTTCCTGTTCGATCAGGGGCCATCACCGGAATATCCTCGGGATTGTCAAGAAGGCGCAGCAGGCGCAGAGCCGCATCCAGCAGTCCAGCAGGCGCTGCATTGACGGTAATGCCCCATTGATCGCCATCTGCCATCACGTGCCTGCGAACGTCGGCGCGCCCGATCAGGTCGGTAAGCTTTTCGCTGTCGATGGCAAGCGCCAGACACAGATGTGGTGCTTCCGGGCTAGCTTCGACCACCCGCCATGTGACGGGCAGGTCCAGCGACGTCACCAGATATTCGCCCTTGGTATAATTGATCGTCTCGGAGCCGAGACGCAGGGATTTCGCGCCCTGCAACACCATGGCGAGACAAGGCCGATAGCTGCTGTGGCACGGTATGCTTGGCGTCGTCCGCCTGCTGATCCCCAGACCTTCGATCGGTGTTCGGTATTCGCCGTCCTGTGCGGTGAAACGCTCCGCCAGCGCGGCAAGTTCCTCGTAGGTGTCGTTCAGTGACGTCATAGGTGATCCGCTTCAGATGAGATAGAATACAGCAATTATTGATCAGGCAGGCATGCATCGGCAATCGCGAAGCAGGCAGTTTTGCAGGATCGTGCAAGAAGCTTGCAGGATCGGTCTACCGCTTCTGCCCTTGCTTCCGGCATATTCTGCCTGCTTCCCCAATCCAATAAATGGAGTCTATCATGGCCATAGCAAGCAAGAGGTTACGCTGCTACGGATGCAGATGAGCCGTTGGTTCCGTTCACTTTTGAACGGCGCGAGCTAATGCAGATGACGTGGTCATCTCGATCCAGTATTGCGGCGTTTGCCATTCCGACATCCATACCGTCCGCAATGAATGGAAGAACGCAGTTTACCCCATCGTTCCGGGGCACGAAATCGCAGGTGTCGTCACCGCCGTCGGTGATGCGGTTACCAAGTTCAAGGTCGGCGACAAGGTCGGCGTCGGCTGCTTTGTGGATTCCTGTGTTGGCTGCGCCAGCCGGGATGTCGACAATGAGCATTATCTTCCGGGCCTCATCCAGACCTACAACACCTTCGACACCGAAGGAAAGGCGCGGACGCAGGGCGGATATTCCGACCATATCGTCGTCAAGGAAGGCTATGTCCTTTCCATGCCTGACAATCTTCCGCTTGATGCGGCAGCACCGTTGCTCTGTGCAGGCATCACCCTCTATTCGCCGCTGCGTCACTGGAATGCAGGTCCCGGCAAGCGTGTGGCGATCGTCGGCATGGGTGGACTCGGACACATGGGCGTCAAGCTCGCCAATGCCATGGGCGCGCATGTTACGGTTCTAAGCCAGTCACTTTCCAAGAAGGAAGATGGCCTCAAGCTCGGCGCCCATGAATATTATGCAACCAGCGACGCAACCACTTTCGAGAAACTGGCGGGATCGTTCGATCTCATCATCTGCACGGTTGGCGTCGCCATCGATTGGAATGCCTATCTTGGCCTGCTTAAGGTAAACGGAACGATGGTTGTCGTTGGCGTTCCCGAAGACATGGTGCCGGTGCATGCGTTCTCGCTTATTCCCGGCCGCAAGTCGCTTGCAGGATCGATGATCGGATCGATCAAGGAAACGCAGGAAATGCTGGATTTCTGTGGCGAGCACAACATCGTTTCGGAAATCGAGAAGATCAACATTCAGGAGATCAACGAAGCCTATGAACGCGTTCTGAAGAGCGACGTGCGCTACCGCTTCGTCATCGATATGGCTTCGCTGGCAGCCTGAAATCGATAATCTGCGCGGCGCCAGATCGCGGCGCCCCGCAGATCATTTTCATTCAGCCTTGGTTACATCGTTATCGGCGCCGGAGATCGAGATCGTCGGTTCGGCGGAACCACCTGCAAGCGACCAGGTCACCTGATGGTTCGCGCCGCTGACATCGAACTGCGAAGGTCCATCGACCTTCACGTTGACGATATTCTCCGCGCCGGAAACCTCCAGAATTGAAGGATCTGTTCCTTTCTTCAAGGTGGCGGTTACCTGATTGTTCGACACTTCAACGATCAGATTTTGCGTTGCTCCGCCCGAAACCGTGTTGTCCGTGCCGGATACCGAAAGCTTCCGGGCGTTTTCGAACGTCACTGTATGAGAAACGCCATGTATGGTGACATGGCCGCATTCTCCCTTGAGCTTGACGTTATTTTCCGCACCGTAAATCCCGACATCGCCGGAGGTGCAGGTGATTTCCCTGGAGGCCCACGCCTTCGATTGTCTGTTCGTCGGCGAAAGACGATGGTGCTGCAAGAAGTGTCAGGCTGCCTGCCAGCAATGCAATTTTCAACATCTCGACCTCTTTTACCAAAGCCATGTATGGCGATTATTAACCATAGCTCATCTGTTCTGTATAGATATGGCATCATGTCGACCGATGGTTGATCGATTTAAACATATTGCTTATCGCTTATTATCAAGAGCTGAACTACACTTGGCTATGCAGCGGGGAAGTGCAGCTTTGGGACTCGACCAGAACACTTTGTTTTTGCGACAGGTATCTGCTCTCTGGCAGTAGGGCTGACGATTCTCAGCGTCTGGTATCAGAACTCGCGTGACAAATTTCTGCTCTGGGGCTGCCTTGGCATGATCCTGCTCGGCACGGGGGCAGTACTCTACTATGCGGGGCCTTTGCCGCTGGCTACGGCCTCCATTGTCGCCTTCGGTCTGGAGAGCGTCGGTTTCATCTTCCTGATTGTCGGGTCACGGCAGATTTCCGGACGTCCGATACAACGGAGCTTTCTGGTCGTTCTGGCGATTGCTGTCATATGCGCGACGACGCTGCCCATTCTGGCCGGACAGATGGGCACGGGCACGGCGATCTTCAACCTGACTTCGGCCCTGTTGCTCCTGCTGACGGCGAAAGAATATTTCCATGTCTATCGGGAAGCGCCGGTTCCGGTCATTGGCATGATCGTTCTTTATACCCTGACAGCGATTTCATTCTTTCTGTGCGGCGCTGTCATCCTGCATCAACAACAGTGGGTCATGACTACGATCCCAAGCAATTGGGCTGAAGATATCAATGCCATCACCGCAATCATAGGCATTACGGGCATTGGTGCGCTGTCGCTGAATTTCACCCAGTCGCGCATTGCGCGTCGTCATGCCAACGAGGCGCGCACCGACAGCCTGACCGGATTGCTGAACCGGCGCGCGCTTTATGACGTGCTGGACGATAATGAACTGCAGCTCGGGGATTCAGTCGTGATCTTCGACCTTGATGCTTTTAAATCCATCAATGATACGCATGGCCACATCGTCGGGGATGAAGTGCTGTACACGTTCTCCGGCGTTCTGCGTAATCATGTCAAAGGTCAGGCTCTCATCTCCCGCATCGGCGGTGAGGAGTTCGTTCTGATCTTGAGGCAGAAACATAATAGCGATGTTCTTGCCTTGGCTGACACGATCCGAAAAGCCTTTTCGGCGATCGTGTTCGAGGCTTCGGCTGGAGATTTCTCAACGACGACCAGCGCAGGTATCGCTTTCTGCATGCCGGGTAACGAAGATTTCCAAACGGTCTTCCGCAGGGCAGATGCCGCGCTCTATCGTGCCAAGCATCTGGGCCGCAACAAGGTCTGCACCGAACTGCACAGTGTCGCTTGAACTTCTTTCAAATGAAAAGGGCCTGAAATCAGGCCCTTTCGCTTTTCATTCCGTCATTACATCACGTACCGAAGCGCTCTTCGCTGAGCGCCGCCGCCATCAGAGCCTTGGTATAATCTTCGCGCGGGTGATCGAAGACCTGTTCGGTATCGCCCTGTTCGACAATCTTTCCGTTCTTCATCACAATCACATAGTCCGAAACGGCCCGCACGACCGCCATGTCGTGGCTGATGAAGAGATAGGACAAGCCGTGGTCTTTCTGCAGGTCGCGCAACAGGGCGACGATCTGCTTCTGCACCGAACGATCGAGCGCGCTTGTCGGTTCGTCGAGCACGATCACGCGCGGTTTCAGGATCATCGTGCGCGCAATGGCGATGCGCTGGCGCTGGCCGCCGGAAAATTCGTGCGGATAGCGATTGCGCATGGCCGGGTCCATGCCGACTTCCCGCAGGGCCTCCTGCGCGCGGCGATCACGCTCTTTCGCCGAAAGGTTCGGTTCGTGGATCAGAAGCCCTTCGGTGATGATGCGTCCCACCGTCATGCGCGGGCTGAGCGAGCCAAAAGGATCCTGAAAAACGAGCTGCAATTCGCGGCGTTTCGGACGCATCGCCTGCGATTCCGTCGGCAATTCCTTGCCGAGATAAGCGATGCGGCCTTCTGATGGGAGAAGACGCAGAATGGCGCGACCGAGCGTGGACTTGCCGGAACCGGATTCACCCACGATGCCGATGGTCTGGCCTTCTTTCAATGTCAGCGAGACATTGTTGACGGCGGTGAGATAGTTCGCAGCGCCGAGCCATGGTTTGCTGATAAGAAAATTGACCTTCACATTGTCGGCGCGAACAAGCACCGGCGCGTCGTCACGGGGAGGGGCCTTTTCGCCTTCCGGCTCCGCATCGAGCAGCATCTTCGTATAGGGATGCTCCGGTGCGGTGAAGAGCTTTTCCGTTTCGTTGGTTTCAACCACTTCGCCCGAACGCATCACATAGACCCGGTCGGCGAAGCGCCGCACGATGCCAAGATCATGCGTGATGAAGACCACCGCCATGCCCAACCGCTTCTGCAGATCGGCCAGAAGATCGAGAATCTGCGCCTGAATGGTGACATCCAGCGCTGTCGTCGGTTCATCGGCAATCAGGATATCCGGTTCGTTGGCGAGCGCCATGGCGATCATGACACGCTGCCTTTGTCCGCCTGACAGTTCATAGGGATAGCTGTCGATGCGGCGTTCAGGTTCTGGAATACCAACCAGCTTGAGCAGTTCAAGAATGCGCGGGCGCGCCTGCTTCTTGTTCATGCCGCGATGATAGCGAAGCGGCTCGGCAAGCTGGTCGCCGATGGGGTAAAGCGGATCGAGCGACGTCATCGGCTCCTGAAAGATCATGGTGATCTTTGCGCCGCGGATATTGTTCAGTTTCTTTTCGGACATGCCGATCAGATCCTGACCGCGATAGAGCGCCTGCCCGGTTGCCTTGCCGTTCTGGGCCAGAAGGCCCATCATGGCCATGGTTGTCTGACTTTTACCGGAGCCGGACTCGCCGACAATGGCGATGGTTTCACCGGCTTTGACATCCAGATTGATGCCGCGCACTGCCTCTACCGGACCGTCATGCGTGTCGAATGTGACCTTCAGGTCGCGCACGCTCAGAATGTTTTCACTCGTCATCTCAGCGATCCTTCGGGTCAAGGCTGTCGCGCAGGCCATCGCCAAGGAAGTTCAGCGCAAACAGGATGATGGTCAGCGTTGCGGCAGGCCAGATCAATTGCCAGCTTGCGCCGCGCATGTTCTGGGCACCTTCGGAAATCAGCAGCCCCAGAGAGGTGAGGGGGTCCTGAACACCGAGACCGAGGAAAGAGAGGAGACTTTCGAGCAGGATTGCCTTCGGCACCAGCAACGTCACGAAAACGATGACCGGGCCGAGCGCATTCGGAATGATGTGGCGGGTGATGACGCCGCGCCGTGTCGCGCCTAACGCTTCCGCAGCCTGCACAAATTCCTGACGTTTGAGGCTCAATGTCTGTCCGCGCACGATGCGCGCCATATCCAGCCCACTCCGTCGCGCCGATGGCGATGAAGATGATGAAAATGGATCGCCCAAAGAAGACGAGCAACAATATCACAAAAGAAGATGAAGGGCAGCGAATAGAGAATATCCACGAGCCGCATCATCACATTGTCGATGCGCCCGCCGAGATAACCGGAGACAGCGCCATAGGACACGCCCAGAACCAGTGCCATCGCCGAGGCAAGCAGGCCGATGGCAAGCGACATGCGCACACCGATGAAGATGCGCGTCATCAGATCGCGGCCCAGATTATCGGTGCCGAGCAGAAAATAATTGCGCGCCACGTCGAGGGTCAGCTTGCCCGACAGCCCGTCTGTAGCGATCTCGATTTTCGGATTGCTGAACAGGTCGGAGCGCTGGAAATAACGCAGCACACGTTCGTCCGTCGGACGCTGTGCGGTGAAGTCGACAACGACATTGTTGCCGTTCAGTTCCGGTTCGCCGGCAACTTTCAGCCGCGCACGGGCAAGTTCGCGTTCAAGGCCCGGCATGATTGTATCTTCACGCGGATAGGCTTCGAGGCTCGGTGCACACGCACGAACTGCGGATAAATCTTGTCATAGGGGTGCGGGCTCAGCATCGGGCCGAAAATGCCCAGAAAGGCCATCAGAAGAAGGACGATAGCGCTTGCCACGGCAGCCTTGTTCTTGCGCAGGCGCAACCATGCGTCCTGCCAGAGCGAGCGGCTTGGAACTTCCAGCCGGGCTGTTTCCGTCGGTACAGTAAGATCAGTCATAGCGAACCCTCGGATCAAGCCATGCATAAAGAAGATCGACGATCAGGTTGAACACCACGACGAAGACCGAAATGACAACAACGGTTCCCATGACGAGGGTGTAATCGCGGCTAAGCGCGCCCCTGCACGAAGTAACGACCGATGCCGGGAATGCCGAAGATCGTCTCGACCACGACCGAACCTGTGAGCAGGGCTGCAGCCGTCGGGCCGAGATAGGATACGGCGGGGAGCATGGCGGCACGCAAGGCATGCACGCCCACGACCACACGCGATGGCAAGCCATAGGCGCGGGCAGTGCGCACGTGATTGGCGCGCAATGCCTCAATCGTCGCGCCACGCACGAGACGCGCAATGACGCCGACCTGCGGCAATGCAAGCGTCAGGACCGGCAATATCCAGTAGGTTATATTGGCCGAAGACCAGCCGCCCGCAGGAACCCATCCGAGAATGACGCCGAACAGAAGGCTGAGGAGAGGGGCCACGACGAAGTTGGGCGTGGTGATGCCGAATGTGGCCAGCGCGACGACGAAATAGTCGACAGCTGAGTTCTGCTTCAACGCCGCCAGCGTGCCGAGGAATGTTCCGATGATCGCTGCAAGCGTCAGACCGAGCGTGCCGAGCATGATAGAAACCGGCAGGCCGGAAGCGAAAAGATCGTTCACCGAGAAGTCGCGTCGCGTGAAGCTCGGTCCAAGATCGCCGTGCAGAAGATTGCCCAGATAAATCAGATACTGCTGCCATAGCGGCGCATCCATATTATAGGCCTTCTTGAGGTTCTCCGGGATCAGTGGATCAATCGGCCTTTCAAGGTCGAAAGGTCCGCCGGGCGCAAGCCGGATGAGAAAGAACGTCAGCGTGATGATGATGAATATCGTGGGTATCGCACTACCCAATCGTCGGAGCGTATAGCCCAGCATGTTCTTTTCCCTTCTTTGCCGTACCGCTTTGAACGATCCGGCAAATCCCACTAAGGGCTTGTTTCATTTTGTTTTTAGTTCTTTGTCGATAACCAGCGCGTGCCGTGCGAATTCATGAGGTTATCTTCGTAACCCTGAACACGGTCGGCAACGAGGGCGGTGGACGAATAATACATCAGCGGCACGACAGCGCCGTCGCCGAGCAGTATCTTCTCTGCTTCAGCCGGGATTTTTGCGCGCTCGGCGAGATCGGTCGTCGTTGCAGATTTTGCCATCAACGCGTCGTAATCCTTGTTCGACCATTCGGCATAATTGAAGTAATTGCCGGTGGTATAAAGCTCCAGAACGAATTCGGATCGTTGTAATCGCCGATCCAGCCGTCACGGGTGATGTCGAACATCCCCTTTTCCTGAAGGTAGTTGTAGAAGGTGGCGCCTTCGACTTCGTTGAGCGTTGCCTTGATGCCGATATTGCCCAGCATGTTGGCAAGCGCTGCCATGGTATTCTTGTGGTTTTCCGAGGTGTTGTAGCGCAGCGTCACGGAAAGGCTGCCCGGTTGGACACCGGCTTCCTGCAGCAATTCCTTGGCTTTATCTTCGCGGTCCAGCACATCCTCGTCGCCGAAATCCAGCTTCGGCGCGTCCTGACGTAATTCGCAATGCCGGGCGGCACCATGGAACTGGCTGGCAGCATCACGCCGCGCCAGACTTCATTGGCGAGGAACTCACGATCGACGGCCATCGATATGGCCTTGCGCACGCGCGGATCGCGCAGCTTGCTCGATGGCTCGCCTTTGATGTCGACATAATAGATACCGAGATAGGGAGCGAGGCGGAACTGACCGCCGAGGTTCTTCTTCACATAGTCCATCTGTTCGGCAGGGACATCGGAGCAGATATCGACTTCCTTCGCCTCGAAGCGGCGCATGCAGCTTGCGCGATCCTCGAACGGTATCCAGTTCACCGCATCGATCTTCACATTGGAAGCGTCCCAGTAATTTGGGTTCTTCTTCATGGAGATCTTGTCATTGGGAGTGAAGCTGACAAGCGTATAGGCGCCATTGGTCACCATGTTGCCGGGCAGGGTGAACTTGTCGCCGAACTTCTCGACAGCCTTCTTGTTGACCGGGAAACCGGTCTGATGAGTGAGAAGTTCGAGGAAATAAGGGGCAGGGTTCTTGAGAGTGATTTGCAGCGTCTTGTCGTCAAGCGCCTTCACGCCAAGCTGATCGACCGGCGTCTTGCCGGTAGCAACTTCCTCGGCATTCTTAATGGCGTAAAGGACGCTGGCATAACCGGCAGCCGTCTTCGGGTCCATGATGCGGCGAAAGGAAAACTCGAAATCACCGGCGGTAACAGGGTCACCATTCGACCATTTGGCATTTTCGCGCATGTGGAACGTGTAGGTGAGGCCGTCCTCGGAAATATCCCACGATGCAGCCGCTCCGGAATGGCTTCGCCCTTCTCGTTTTGCACCAACAAACCTTCATAAAGGTCGCGCAGAACACGGTTTTCCGAAACGGTGGTGGTATGGTGTTGGTCCAGCGTGGCGGGATCGGTATCGTTGCCCCGGTTGAGCACTGTTTCTGCCGATGCGGCACCGGTTAGCGCCATCAGGCAAACGCCTGTCATCAGGAATCCGCGAACCATTGTAAAAACTCCCATATGCTTTTTAAAAAAATGTTAGCCCCGACAAAAGAGGGCCCTCCGGAACTGCCGGAAGAGAAAAGGGCCGCGCCAACAGGCGCAGCCCAAGCTGAAAATTTATTGCTTAAACGAGAGCCAGCGCGTCTTGTGGCTGTCCATGAGGTTGTCGTTCCAACCGTCGATCTTGTCCGAAACAAGGGCGCGCGACGAATAATAGAGGATCGGGATATTGCTCATCTCATCGAGCTTCAGCTTTTCGGCTTCCGCCAGCGTCTTGGCACGCTCGTTGAGATCGAGAATCTTTTTTCGGCCTTTGCCATCAGCGCATCGTAATCGGCGTTCTTCACCTTGGAATAGTTGAAGCTCACATTGCTCTGGCTGATGAACAGGAAGTTCTGCGGATCGTTATAGTCACCGATCCAGCCTGCACGGGCGATGTCAAATGGACCGTCGTCGCGCATGAAGTTGAAGTAGGTCGCACCTTCGGTCTCGTTCAGTGAAGCCTTGACGCCGATATTGCCGAGCTGATCGGCGATGGCGGCCATGGTATTCTTGTTGTTTTTTTCCGAGGTGTTATAAAGCAGTTCGATTGAAAGCGTGTTCGGTTCGACGCCAGCTTCCTTCAACAGTTCCTTAGCTTTGTCTTCGCGTTCCAGCATGTCATCGGAATAGTCGAGCTTCGGCGCATCCTTCACATAATTGGCGATGCCCGGAGGAACCATCGAATAGCCCGGAAGCATGGTGCCCTGCCAGACCTGATCGGCGATGAAATCACGGTCGATAGCCATGGAAATGGCCTGCCGGACGCGTGGATCCTTCAGCTTGCTGTCGGCGGTCTTGCCCTTTACCGGCAGATAATAGACGCCGAGATAAGGCGCCATGCGGAATTCCTTGGAAAGGTTCTTCTTCACATAGTCCATCTGCTCGGCCGGAACGTCGGAGCAAATCTGCACTTCCTTTGCCTCAAAACGGCGCATGCAGCTTGCGCGATCCTCGAACGGTATCCAGTTGACCGTATCGATCTTCACCTGATCCGCTTCATAGTAATACGGATTCTTCTTCATCACGATCTTGTCGTTCGGTGTGAAGCTTTCCAGCATATAGGCGCCGTTCGTCACCATCTTGCCGGGCGTGGTGAACTTGTCGCCATTTTCCTCGACGCTTTTCTGGTTCATCGGGAAGCCGGTCTGGTGGGTCAGAAGCTCAAGGAAATACGGAGCAGGGGCGTTCAACGTGACCTTGAGCGTATGGTCATCGACGGCTTCAACGCCGAGCTGGTCAGTCGGCTTCTTGCCACCGGCAATATCTTCGGCATTCTTGATGATGAACAGCATGCTGGCGTACCCGGCGGCTGTCTTCGGGTCCATCAGGCGGCGGAAGGTGAACTGGAAATCACCGGCCGTGACCGGATCGCCGTTCGACCATTTTGCGTCATCGCGCAGATGGAAGGTGTAGACCGTACCGTCTTCGGAAACATCCCGGGATTTGGCAACGCCCGGAACTGCTTCGCCGTTTGCGTTCTGAATAGTCAGGCCGTCATACAAGTCGCGCATGACATTGCCTTCAGCCACCGTCGAGGTGCGGTGATGATCCAGTGTCGCCGGATCAGTGTCGTTGCCGCGATTGAGAACGACTTCAGCCGAAGCTGCGCCAGCCAGCGCCAGAAGACACACACCTGTCAGTAGAAATTTACGATACATTTGAGAACCCCTCCTTTGAAATTTTTTGGAATGGCCCGCATCTTATGGATAAGCGCGCCACTTGCAAGAGAACTTATCAACACTTTGACTTAATTAACATATTCACATTTTCTTGAGCGAATTAAGTGCTCGCATTCTGGTACGGAACTATGGGTTTTCGCCGGATTTACAAAGTAGAAATGCTCGCTGAGCGCGCCCGAAAAAAACGCCGTAATTTCCGCCGTTTGCGACGTTTGAATGTCAGCTGAAACGAGGTGGAAAAACGGTCCGATCGCTGGAAGTTACATGCTCGTTTTCAGTGCTATTTCTCTGGTGCTTGGTGCCGCGAATATTCAGGGCTTAGCCATCGATAGCGCCGCAAGCGGTTGTCGCCATGTTTCAAGACAGATGGATATGAGTTAGTTCCATAATACATGTTATGTGATCGACGTATATAGCAGGGGTGGGTTCTAGCTTGAAGTGCGACTTGCGAACGATAACAATGAGTTATCCCAAGCAAGGAACCCGTCATGGACCGCACCTACGCGCAATTGACTTGGATGAGCGGCGCAAGATCGCGCGCTGGCGTATGGCAAATATTTCTGTCGAAACTATCGCCGAGAAACTTGGCCGTCACCGTTCAACCATTTTCCGTGAGCTCAAGCGCAATCAGTTTAACGATGATGAGATCAAGGATCTGACCGGTTATTACTGCACGGTTGCGGATCAGAAAGCGCGTGAGCGGCGATCGCGGCAACGCAAGCTCATTCGTTTTGCTCATTTGCGTCAATCGGTTGTCGACCGCATAAGCCATGGGTGGTCACCACAACAGATTGCCGGCAGAATGCGGTTGGAACGTCACCCCATTTCTGTCAGCCATGAAACGATCTATCAGTTTGTCTATTCTGCCGAGGGTCGGAAAGATGGGCTTTGGAAGTATCTGCCCGAGCGCCGTACCAAACGACGGCCACGACATGCAAGACGACGTCATGGACGCCGTTTTTCGCCGGAACTGAGCATCCTGCACCGTCCAGACGTAGTGGCCAAACGCAAACAGTTTGGGCATTGGGAATGTGATTTGATCCAGTTTCGCAAGAAGTTCGGCAAGGCCAATGTAACGTCTCTGGTCGAACGGGTCAGCCGCTTTACCGTCCTGTTGCGCAACAATGATCGTCAATCAAGGCCGGTGATGGACGGTGTGATTAGGGTACTCCAACCCCTGCCCCAAATGGCGCGTCGCTCGATCACCTTTGATCGGGGCACCGAGTTCACAGAATGGGCCTATCTGCAGGCAGGGGACTGGATCGCAAACATGGTTTTGCGACCCACAATCACCCCGCAAAAAGGCACTGTCGAAAACACCAACAGACGCACCAGACGCTGGCTTCCAAGAGACATCGACCCGCTGGCAATAACTGACCGGGATCTGACATTCATTTGCAGTCGCCTCAACAATACGCCGCGCAAATGTCTGGGTTACAAAACACCGGCAGAGATCTTCCGTCAGAAACTTGTCGCAAACAGACATCGCTATGAATAAACTCATACCGAAAAGTCGCGCTTCAGCCTGAATTCACATTTCAATAATTCCGATTGGTCGAACAAGGATTATGACGCGCTGATTATAAGATCGGAAACGATGACGACACCAGAGCGCGGGCTGAAACCCTTGCTCAGGCAGAGCGTATTCTGCTGAAAGAGGTTCCAGTCATCCCACTGCTCTACCCATCTTCACAAGCGCTCGTGGCAGACAAGGTTGAAGGCTACAGCGACAATCTGATGAACATACACGCAACCCGCTGGCTGTCTCTTAAAAGCAAATGAAATAAAGGCTGGTTGTATGGCCATCGCGCGGACAGGTCGCGCGGTGGCCTGATTCCAATGTTTCAATCAAAACAGGAAATGCTCTAGCATAGCACTTTCAACTGAATCAGTTTCCGACGAGATCAAAACGGTGGGGTATGAATCCAGCAATCGAGCAGCTCTTTCCCGGCTTTGAGACGCGGGAGGTGGAAACGAATGATGTTCGTTTCGCGGTCATGACTGGTGGTAAAGGCCTGCCGGTTCTGTTGCTGCACGGTTATCCGGAAACCATGGCTGCATGGCATCGCATTGCCCCTGAACTCGCCCGCTCCCGCACAGTCGTCGTGCCTGATCTGCCGGGCTATGGACGAAGCCGCATCACGTCCAATCCGGTTGGATCCGGATCAAAACGCCGGATGGCCGCTAGTCTGGTCGCGTTGATGCAGGCGCTCGGGCATGAGCGGTTTGTTGTGATCGGGCATGATCGCGGTGGGCGTGTCGCCTATCGCATGGCACTGGATCACCCGGACAAGGTGGTTGGACTGGTATCCGTGACAGTCGTACCGACTCCGGAAATGTGGGAAGGCGCCAGCAAGGCTTTCGGCATGGGGGCGTGGCACTGGTTCATGCTGGCACAGCCCGAACCGCTGCCTGAAATGCTTCTTTCCGGCAATCCTCGTTTCATGATCGATACGTCCTTGCAGAAGATGGCGCATGGTCTCAACAAGCTGCATCCGCTTGCACTTGCGGATTATCGGGAAGCCTTTGACAGTGCGGAAGTCCGGCACTGGATATGCGAGGATTATCGCGCAGGCGCAGGTGTGGATGAAGCTGACGATCTTGCGGACCGGGCGGCAGGACGGCGCATTCATGCGCCGGTTCTGGTTTTCTGGGAACAAGGCCGACGCTATGGCGGCGGGCGTGAACCGCTCGATATATGGGCAGACTGGGCCATCGATGTTGACGGCGAAGGACTGGTTGGCGGGCATCTTCTGCCTGAGATGGCTTCAGGTCCAATACTGACTCGGTTAGACCCGTTCCTGCGGAGAATCGATGCCTGTGCATTGGCGGCAGAACAAGTACGTGACCGTTAATCTTATTGAAAATCCCGCTATGTGGCTTTATGCGAAAGCAATCTTCCATATTTTTCCGTGGCAGAGACGTAATGAAATTTTATTTGCCGGGCCTAGCAGGAAATCTGTTGCGCCGGGCTGACACCCGCATCGGAGGAGAACCGGAATGGATTTCACCCCTGACACGCCGTCAGACATTGATGGGACTTGGTGCGTTGGGCATCAGCACGGCTTTCGGCTCCCCTGCCCGCGCCGCGACGCGAAATCTGGCCGTTCTCCATCTGGCGAGCCATGCACCGAGCTATATCGCGCACGAGCGTGGCTATTTCAAAGATGCTGGTCTCGATATCGAGTTGAAGTTCTTTGAAGCCGCCCAGCCCATGGCTGTTGCCATCGCATCCGGCGATGCAGATTTTGGTGTGACGGCAATGAGTGGCGGTCTGATCAGTTTGGCCGACAAGGGTGCGATCAAGGTCATCGGCGGTGCGCTTGCAGAAGAAAAAGGCATTACCGGCAATGTCATTCTGGCCTCCAACAAGGCCTATGAAGGCGGATTGACGGACCCGTCCAAGCTGGCAGGACACAGTTTTGGCATCACCACGGCAGGATCGTCATTCCATTTCATGGCGCACAAGATTGCCAAGGCCAACAATATTCCTCTTTCTGAAATCCAGCTGCGGCCATTGCAGAAGCTCGGCGCTGTTGTGGGTGCCCTGTCGACCGGGCAGATTGATTCCCGGGCCATCCAGCCCAATATCGCCAAGAAGCTCATCCGTGAGGGCGCTGCAAAGCAGATCGGCCTCGTCTCAGACTATGCGCCGGATTATCAGGTCACGACAGCATTCACATCTACCAAGAATGCGAGCGACGAGCGCGCCATGACTGAAGCCTTCGTCAAAGCCTATTCCAAGGCTATCGATGACTATAATGCGGCCTTTGTCGACAACACGGCAGACGACGCTGCGCGCGACGACATTGCAAAGATCGTGCACAAATATGTCGAAAGCGACAGCCCGTTCGAGACGGCAAAACAAAACCTGATCGATGGCGCTATGCGCATCAACAAGGGGCTGGCCCTGTCGCTCAACAGCTGCGTGGAGCAGCTCGACTGGTTCCGCTCCGAAGGTATGGTCAAGGAAGCTGTGACACAGGAAAAGCTGTTCGACACATCCTACGTCAAGACAATTTGAGACTGACCAAGGCTGGCTGAAATTGAACATTCAGTGCCCGACAGGTTTTGTCGGGCACAAAGTCCGACGACAGGCATTCCAAACCGGGATGTTAGAGCGCATCCCGAAAAGTGTGAAACGGTTTTCGGAAAAGATGCGCGTTGAACCAAAAAAGATAGAGCGCGGATTTGATCCAATCATATCGAAACGCGCTCTGACGTCGAAGGGCGGACTTTCTGACTGGAGTTGAAATGGATCTGCAACTGAAGAATATCAGCCATTCCTATGGTCCGGTCGAAGTTCTCAAAGATATATCGCTTACCATCCCGCAGGGGCAGATCGTCTGCCTGATCGGCCCTTCGGGCTGCGGAAAGTCCACACTCCTGCGTTTTCTGGGCGGTCTTGAGCGGCCATCTTCGGGCGAAGTGCTGCAGATAGGTTCGCCGCCGAAGGATTCACTCAATCCCCTCACCTATGTTTTCCAGCACTTCGCGCTGCTGCCATGGCGCAGCGTGGAAGGAAATATCAAGCTGGTGCTGGAGGATCACGGTCTTGGCCGGGCGGAAATGGACAGGATCGTAACCAATGTTCTGAAGCGCACCCGGCTGTCGGATTTCCGACAGGCATTGCCGAAGCAGCTTTCGGGTGGCATGCGCCAGCGCGTGGCGATTGCACGCGCCTTGTCGGTACGTCCTGCCGTAATGCTGATGGATGAGCCCTTGTCGGCGCTCGATAGCCAGACACGGGAACTGCTGATGGATGACCTGATTGCGCTGTGGACGCGCCAGCCATTCACCTCAGTCTATGTCACGCACAATCTCAACGAGGCAGTGCGGCTCGGTCATCGGGTGGTGGTACTGTCGCGAAGGCCGGGACGGATCAGGGAAATAGTCGATATCGATATTCCCTTTCCGAACGTCATCTTGGCGACCCTGTTCTGGAAGAAAAGCAGAAGCAGCTCTGGGAGCTGATGCGGGCGGAAGCGCAGGCAGCAGATCAGGAGTTGATCAATGGTTGAGATCGCAGAAATGAAGCAGTCCAGCCGGATGTTCGCCCGGTTCCTTTCCGAGGTGGCGGTTTCGCACCTCAGCCGGTGCGCCACATGGCCCTAATCCTGTTTATAGCGCTGCTGGCGCTGGCGGAAATCGGAACCCGCAGCGGCTTCATATCCAATCTGACATTGCCGCGCCCATCCGCCGTGCTGGAAACCTTCGTCCAGCTCTGGCAGACCGGCCTTCTGTGGCAGCATCTGCTGCCATCGCTGCGGCGGCTTGTTGTCGGCGCCAGTCTTGGCATCGCGGTCGGTGTGAGTCTCGGGGTAATGATCGGCTTGTTCAGCTATGTCCGCGCCGGTCTGGTGCCGCTCGTTGCCGCCCTCTTTCCGATCCCGAAGATCGCACTCCTGCCGCTTTTCGTGATCTGGTTTGGCATCGACGAAATGTCGAAATATATGCTCATTGCCTTCGGCACCTTTACGCCCACCGTCGTCGCCACTTACGGCGCGGTCGACAATGTGGATCGTTCGCTTGTGCGCATGGGCCAGAGCTTTGGTCTCGGATGGTGGTCGATCGTGCGCAAGATCATCCTGCCCGGCGCATTTCCTGCGATCCTGTCCGGGCTGCGAGTGTCGATCTCCATCGCCATCATTCTGCTGGTCGCAGCCGAAATGCTCGGCGCCCAGTTCGGCGTCGGTTCCTATATCCTTGAAGCCGGATCACTCTACGATCTCGAAAAGCTGTTTGCCGGAGTCACAATCCTGTCGGTGATGGGACTGATCGTCAATTTCATCATCGGGCAGATCGAGAAGCGTTTCCTGACTGGCGCGGCTGATCGCAATAATATTTCGTATAGACATATTTTGTCGACAGAATGAAATGCGTTGTTCGCTTTTCGTTGCATGTTCTTACCGGGGCGTTATACGAAGGGACTCTATCGCAAATTTTTGCGTCTCATTTTAGATGGGCAAGACACCGCGTCTTGTCTGTTTCCCCATTCATGAGGCGCTACCCGAAAAGGAGCGGAAATATGAGCCGTTATGGCAAAGCACATCGTCAGTTCACCGGATGTGACGAGCGATGAGCGCCGAACCAAGCCGTATTCAGCCGGAAGAAACACGCAAGACCGCAATCGCGCTTAAGGATGTGCAGATTTCGTTCAAGCTGGCCGATGGCGGCCGCTTCGATGCTGTCGCCGAAAGCAATCTTGAAGTTGCTGAAAACGAGTTCGTGGCGATTGTCGGTCCGACCGGCTGCGGAAAATCCACATTGCTCAATGCCGTTGCCGGGCTTCTTGTACCGGCCAGCGGTACTGTCGAAATCAGCGGCCAGCGGCTGCAGGGTCTCAATCGCAAGGCAGGTTATCTCTTCCAGCAGGATGCCCTCATGCCCCGGAAGACTGTCTTGGACAATGTCTCCATCGGGCTGGAAATTGCAGGCACCTCGAAGGCTCAGGCGCGCGAACAGGCCCGTGAGTGGCTCGGTCGCGTCGGTCTTGCCAGTTTCGGCGACCGCTATCCGCATATGCTGTCGGGAGGACAGCGCAAGCGCGTCGGCCTTGCGCAAGTGCTGATCCGCAATCCGAAATATCTGCTGATGGATGAACCCTTCGGTCCCCTCGACGCACAGACGCGGGTTATCATGGGCGACCTTCTGCTGGACCTGTGGTCGCAGGACAAGAAGGCGGTCATGTTCGTGACCCACGATCTGGAAGAGGCTATCGCGCTGGCGGATCGCGTCGTCATCATGTCCGCCGGGCCGCGGGCCCGCATCATGGCCGAATATAAAATCCCCCCCGCCCGCCCGCGCGAGATTTCCGAAATTCGTCTCGACGACAAGTTTCACGAAATTCATCGCGAAATATGGAGCGCGCTCAAGGAAGAGGTTCTCAAGGGCTATCAGCAGACGAGTGGGGAAAAGAAATGAAAAAGCCTATGCTGTTTCTGGCGCAGCTCAGCGTGGCTGTCGCCGTTATTCTGGTCTGGCACCTCTTCACCGCCACCCATCTGCTGCTGGGTAATCCGGCCAAAGCGAAGTTCTTTTTGCGACGCCGGGCGATGTGGCGCAGCGCATCTACAAATGGTTCTCCGATGGAACGATCTGGTATCATCTCGGCATCACATTGCTTGAAGCCATGCTGGCCTTTGCCATTGGCGCAATTGGCGGCGTGCTGATCGGGTTCTGGTTTGCACGCAAGCCCCTGCTCGCAGCAATCTTCGACCCCTATGTGAAGGCAGCCAATTCGTTGCCGCGCGTCGTGCTGGCGCCGATCTTCGCGTTGTGGCTCGGCCTCGGCATCTGGTCGAAGGTGGCGCTCGGCGTCTCATTGGTCTTTTTCATCGTCTTCTTCAACGTCTATCAGGGCGTGAAGGAAGTGAACCAGACAGTGCTCGCCAATGCGCGTATGCTTGGCATGAACGAGCGCCAGCTCCTGCGCAATGTCTATCTGCCATCGGCGCTGTCTTGGATGTTTTCAAGTCTGCATACGGCTGTCGGCTTTGCCGTCGTCGGCGCGGTTGTCGGCGAATATCTCGGCTCGTCGGCAGGTCTCGGCTATCTGATCCATCAGGCGGAAGGCGTGTTCGACGTCACCGGTGTCTTTGCCGGAATGCTGGTGCTGACAGCATTCGTACTGCTCATCGATTGGGTCGTGTCCATCGTCGAGGAGCGCCTGCTTGTCTGGCGCCCGAAAGCTGCCGGACACAATGGTTAAGAGGATTCAAGGAGGAAACCATGAGGACAACACGTAGAGATATATTGCTGGGCGCCGCCGCTTTCGGGCTTGCGGGTATTGCCTCGCGCTTGCCTGCCTATGCGCAGAATGCATCGGCGACGCCGGAAAAGCCGGAGCTAATGTTCGGTGTTGGTGGCAAGCCGCTCTTCTATTACCTTCCCTCACCATTGCCGAGCGCAAGGGTTTCTTTGAGGAAGAAGGCATCAAGGCGACCATCAATGATTTTGGTGGCGGCGCAAAGTCCCTGCAGGCGCTGATCGGCGGTTCGGTCGATGTGGTGACGGGCGCATACGAACACACCATTCGCATGCAGAACAAGGGACAGGACATCAAGGCCGTCTGCGAGCTTGGCCGCTTTCCGGGCATCTGCATCGGCGTGCGCAAGGATCTCGCCGGCGAGATCAAGACGATTGCCGATCTCAAGGGCCAGAATGTCGGCGTCACGGCGCCGGGCTCTTCGACCTCGCTTTTGCTGCAGTATGCGCTCATCAAGAACGGTCTGGCAGCAGATGCCGCTTCGATCATCGGTGTCGGCGGTGGCGCAAGCGCGGTCGCAGCCGTCAAGAAGGGCGAAATTGCAGCCCTCGTCCATCTTGACCCGGTCATCACGCGACTGGAAGTGGATGGCGACATCACCTTGCTTCTGGATACGCGCACCGTAGAAGGCACGCGCCAGCTTTTCGGTGGCACCAATCCGGCCGCGACCGTTTATGTGCAGCAGAGCTTCATCGATGCAAATCCGGTAACGACGCAGCGGGTCGTCAACGCTTTCGTCAAGTCGCTGAACTGGATTCACAAGGCTTCTGCCGATGACGTGGCTGATGCTGTGCCGGAAGAGTATCTGCTGGGCGACCGCGAGCTTTACAAAACCGGCTTCGAGAAGTCCCGCGCCATGTACTCCGAGAAGGGCCTGATTGCGGAAGACGGCTTCAAGAGCCTGTTCGAAATGCTCAAGGCGCTCGATCCGGAACTGGCAAGTGCGGATATCTCATTTGCGCAAACTTTCGATCCACGTTTCGTGGAAGCCGCAAAGGCATAATCCGCGTTGGGCAGGGGTATTCCCTGCCCTTTGCACCTTCGTCGACGGAAATTCAAAAGCGGCTCTTGGCAAAGCGCTCCTGCAGCCATTGCGCGGCTGGCCCCTGCCGTCGCCGCTTGTTCCAGATAAGCTCAAGCGCGACCGGATGCGCACCTTCGTCGAACTGCAGTTTCGGAATGACGAGTTCCGGTGCCAGCGGTGAATCCTGCAAAATATGTTCGGGAATGAATGCCCAGCCGATCCCCGCGTGAGGATCTGCAGGATAACCCAGTGGCTCTCCACCCACCAGACCTCGGCACCCACTCGCAGACGACGGCTTTCAGCCGTATCACTGTGCTTTCGGGCCATGATCTGGCGAAACGATCTCAAATCTTCCCAGCTGACCGCCGTATGAGCCAGTTGATGCTCTCGCCCGCAGACGAGAACCAGAGGCACCCATCCGATGGTGTGGAAGCCAAGTTCATCCGGCATCTGCTCGGCGCGCCACATCACGCCGAGGTCCGCCTTTCCTTCCAGCACAAGCCCGCTTATTGCCGTTGACGGCGGAAAAGTAAGCTCCAGTTCGACATGCGGGTATTCCTGCGCGAAGGCTGCAAACAGCGTCGCGATAGCCGGTTCGGGATAAAGCTCGTCGATTGCAACCACGAGACGGCTTTCAACATGATCGCCGAAATTTCTGGCGACGGAAATCAGATGTTCACGCCGGGCAAGCAGCAACCGCGCTTCCGGCAACAGCCTCGCACCGGCATCTGTCAGCACCGGATTGCGGGATGCACGGCTGAACAGCTTGACGTCAAGATCGTCTTCCAGCGAGGAAACCAGCACACTGACGGCGGACTGCGCCTTACGCAAATATCGCGCAGCAGCGGAGAACGAGCCGTGATCCGCTGAGACCACAAAGGCCTCTAGCTGTTCGAGTTCGATACTCATTTATCGCAAATCCAGATAGTATCTAACTTTTCTTATCGCCAGAATAAGATAGAAGCACGCGCATTAACAACAGGGATTAAAGGAAATGCGCAGTTTTATGGACCGTGTCCGCCACGCAACGATGTTCGAAATCATCGGTCTGGCGATCTTCATACCCGGTTCCGCCTTCATTCTGGACAAGCCTGCAGCAGAGATGGGCGTGATCGGGGTTGTTTCGGCAACCACCGCAACCGTGTGGAATTTTCTGTTCAATCTGGGCTTTGACAAGGCGATGCTGCGTTTCACGGGTAGCGTCAACAAGAGCATGGCTGTCCGTGTTCTTCACGCAATCCTTTTGAAGCCGGATTGATCGTGCTGCTGATCCCGTTCATCGCCCGGTATCTGGGAATTTCGCTGATTGCCGCCCTTGTGATGGATATAGCGATTGTCGTTTTCTATCTGGTCTATGCGTTTGTGTTCAACATTGCATATGACAGACTGTTCCCGCTACCGCTCGGGCAGACCGCAGAAGCGGTTTGACATCGCTTCAAGAGTGGCGCGGCCGCGCCTTAGAGGCTGAATCCAAAAGCGGCATATGTGTGCGAAAATGGTGATTTTAGAGTACCGGAGCACAATGTACTTTTGGGTACATGAGCACCGGAACGGAGACAAATTGCCATTTGCAGCCACACAGGGCGAGTTTTGGAGCGCACTCTCAACAGGGGGCGCGGCGCTTGCGCAGGTTTGCCTGCCGTTGCTCCCGGGCGATGAGCAGCAGGCTTGCCAGCACGATGAGGAATGCACCGGCAAACACATTTGCTGCCGGAACTTCCGCCCAGATGAGATAACCGTAGATAAAGGCCCAGATGAGCCCGCTATATTCCACTGGCGCCAGCGCCGAGGCGGGTGCATGGCGAAATCCTTCATAGAGAAGGAACTGGCCCAGCGTCGATACAAGTCCCAGACAGATCATCAGAAGCCAGCCGGAGAGATCGGGGTCCTGCCATGTCCACGGAAAGGACAGCGCGCAGGCCAGACCGAAAAGCAGGCCGGTGGCATACATCTGCGTCATCGTGGTTTCGCTGCGGCTGACGAGCCGGACAAGGATCGTGCTGCACGCCCAGCAGAAACCTGCCATGATGCACATGGCGGCGGGAATGAGATTGGGCGAATGGGTGGGATTAGCAGCAACCGTTACACCGACAAAACCGACGGCGCAGGCGATCCACCTCCCCGGTCCGATTTTCTCCTTGAGCACGAGGATCGACAGGAACATGACCATGATCGGTGCGGAGAAATAAAGCGTGGTCAGTTCTGCCAGCTCGAGATGGCGGGCCGCATTGTAGAACAGCAGCCACGCGCCAAGCATAAGTGCGGCACGAAGGACGATGGTGTTGCGATATGGGCTTCGGAAAATGGACGGATGGCGGCGATAGCGTATCAGTACGCCGGTAATGACTACGATCACCAAACTGCGCATGAACAATATCTGCGGCACCTGATAGGTCGCGACGAGCCATTTTACCATCGCGTCCTGAAGGGCGAAACAGGCGTAACCGCCGCAAAGCAAGCGCGATGCCTGCGAGCGGTCTTGAGTTAACTGACCCGGTGACCATGGATTCCTCGATCCGGCCCTAGAATCCCTACTGCGGAAAGGGCCACGAACGCTGAATTTGCAGGACTGGAGCGTGTAAGCAAGGGGCTGATATATGACGGCCGCAGACAGGTGTGCCAATGTAGCTAGATTGCAACAAATTGGGAGGCTAAAACACCAGAGATCGATGCGCCGCAGTTCCTGCCGTCACGCCATCAGCGACCGACCGGGCGACGCTGTGCGCGCCACGGGTAATATCGCCCGCCGCAAAAATTCCGGGAACCGTTGTCGTCTTCAACCCGTCTGTCTGTATCGTTCTGCCGAGTGGCAGTTCATCCATTGCGCAGCCGAACGTGTCGGCAATCTGGCTGTTCAGCCAATTGCGTGGCCCGATGTAAAGCGCATTGAGTGGGACCAGTCGCCCATCTTCAAGCTCGATCTCTGAAATGTCGATCCCCTCGCCGTGCAACGCGCGGACCGGGCTGTGTTCTATCTTCACGCCGCGCCGTTCCAGTTCTGCGAATGCCTCCGCATCCGGCTCCAGTCCCTTGTCAATGAAGAAGGTTGTCGATCCCCATTCGGAGATCAGCATAGCCTGATGCACCGACATCGGCGACATATTGAGAACGCCAAGCTGATGGTCGCTGAATTCATAGCCGTGGCAATAAGGACAATGAATGACGGAATTGCCCCATCGCTCCGTGAGGCCGGGAATATCCGGCAGTTCATCCGATATGCCGAAAGCAAGGATCAGTCTGCGCCCTTCAATGATTTCGCCGCTATCAAGTTTGATCGCGAAGTTGTCGATTTCGCCATTACCGGAAACAGCCTTCCCTTGTGTGAACGTGACAGTCGGATAGGCTTCGACCTGCGCTTTTGCTGTTTCCAGCATGGACAGCGGGTTGCTGCCGTCCTGCGCAAAGAAACCATGCGAATGTTCGGCGAAACGGTTGCGCGGCTTTCCAGCGTCGATCACGCGGACAGATCGTCTGCCGCGCGCCAGATAGGTTGCGGCAGACAAGCCAGCGAAGCTGCCGCCGATAATGATTGCATCATGATGCATGACTGCTCTCCAGATCGAATGTTACGCCGCGCTCCAGCGCGCGCTGATGAAAATCCGCGCTCAGCATGGCCAGCGTGACCTCGCCAAAACGCTCCAGAAGAAGGTTTTCGGCGTCTGTGAATGCCTTGCTGAGCGAGGCATTGACTGCCTGCTCCACCAGACAGCCCGGCATTTCGGTGCGGTTTCCCATGGCCAGAAGCGCTGGTTCCCCGATGGCCTCGTAAATATCGCGCAAGGTAACCTTATTGAGGTCGCAGGCGATCTCCCACCCGCCGCCATGTCCCTTTTCCGAGCGAACATAGCCCTGCTCACGCAGGCCGCCCATGACACGTCTCACGACGACTGGATTGGTGGTCATGGCCTTGGCGAGAACCTCCGATGTGACCGGCCCTTTATGTTCCGCCATGTGGAGAAGGACGTGCAGAACGCCCGATAATTTGCTGTCTCTTTTCATGTAACTATAAATGTTACGAGAATCAGTAAATGTCAACACAACCAGTGAAAAGCATTGGGTCAGATAATTGTGATCGTTACGGAGTGGTTTGGATTATCTATAGATTTCAGGTTTGTAACGGCTGCCAAGACGGTAACGATTGCCAGCGTAGATCAGCTTGTTGACGGTCGCAACCGTTTCACCCGTCCATGTCCGGCGGTCCAGAAGCAGGCAGGCAATACCATCATCGAGACGCAGCAGACGCGCAATTTCCGCGTCTGGTGTTATCGCCGAAATGACCTGCTCAACCTCGGTCATCGGGGTGCTTTTCTGAAGATAATCGTAAGTCGTGATAGCCCGGAAGTCCTGCAATTCGTAATGCTGCACGAGGCTCGTATTGACGAACCGCTCCTCAAGTTGCACCGGCACCTCGTTTTCGAGGTGCACAATCAGCGAATGGGCGATGGGGATACTCTTATGCAGTTCGAACGCATTGAGCAGTTCGGGCGTCGGTTCGATAATGTCGAGGGTGACGACTTCGGCGCGGTGCTGCCCGCCGCGCGCCTTGATTTCGTTGGCGATGTTGACGACTTCGATCAGCGTCGTTTCCGGCTTCGGGGGCGCGACGAAAGTGCCGACGCCCTGAATACGCTTCAATATGCCCTGATCGGTCAGTTCGCGCAGGGCCCGGTTGACTGTCATCCGGGAAATGCCGAGTGCATCGACCAGTTCATGTTCCGAAGGCAGGCGATGATTACCGGGCCAGCGACCGGAGCGGATGTTGTCCAGCACCTGCGCCTTGACCTTCTCATAGAGCGGCCCGGCGGTTTCGGGCAGTTCCATGTCGGCGGCATGATGGGATTCCGATTTGTCGCCAGCACCCATGAGTCACATCCCTGTCCGTATGATCGTTTTCAAGCCGTTCGCTTCACCGGCAATCAGCCGGGCATAGGCGTCCGGAACCTCATCGAGCGAAATTTCCCGGTCGACAAGCTGCAACAGCGACGCCTCAAGATCGGGCAGGACTTTTTGCAATTTCACGCAGTTCGTCCTGATAGGCATGGCAGCCGATCAGGCTGATCTCCCGCTCGACCAGACTATTCGGATCAAGCTCGATCATGCCGTGGGATATGCCGACCAGTGCCAGCGAACCGCCGCCGGAAAGCACGTCGAGCATTGCCTTGAGGACGCCGATATTGCCGGTGGCATCAATGGCATAGCGGATTGGCTGGCCATCGAGTGCGGCTTCAATTGCCGCCTTGTCGAGCGGAACCCCGTTTGCGCCGGTGACAGTTGAAACAAGACTGGCGCGCTGCTCGTTGCGGTCGCAGACCAGCACCGGGCCGTCATGCAGGTGGGAAAGAAGAAGCGCTGCAAGCCCGCCGATTGGCCCGCAACCCACAACGAGAACCGCCTCGCCCGACGGTACGCGCTGCTTGCGGATGGCGTGCAACGCCACCGAAAGCGGTTCGCCCATGGCGGCGACCACCGGGTTGATGGCCGGATCGTAATGAACGAGGAGCCGTGCAGGAAGTGCTGTCTCCTCGGCAAAACCGCCATCGCAGACTTCACCGATGAACCCCAGCGTCTCGCAGACATTGTGCCTGCCGCTTTTGCAGGACTGGCATTCGCCGCACCAGTAGCGGGAGTCCGCGATCACCGTATCGCCGGGTTTGAAGCTGGTCACGCCAGCACCAGTTTCAGTCACGACACCTGCAAATTCATGGCCTGCGACCGAAGGTGACTGGTTGATCCACTGCCCGGTCATGAAATTATGCAGATCGGAGCCGCAGATACCGGCAGCCGATACTTTCAGCCGGACCCAGCCCGGCTTAGGCCGCAACGGCGGGTCGATTGTCTCGACCTGCAAATCCTTCGCCGCATAGAGCCGGACAGCCTTCATCGTCAGCCTCCCCGGCTCTTTCTAGAGGTAATCCCTGCGGATTTCCGACACGGCGTTCTCGTGTGAGGAGAACCCTTCGTAACGCGCCAGTGTGCGGGCATGTTTTGCAAATTCCGGATAGGCGGAAGCCGTCACATAGCCGATGGACGACCGCTTGACGAAATCCGTTACCGAAAGCGGACCATAGGTCCGCGCCCAGCGGCTGGTCGGCAGCACGGCGTTCGGGCCAAGGCCGAAATTGCCGATGACGACCGGCGTGTGCGGTCCCATCAGGATTTCGGCAGCTTCGGTGATATGGCCGAGATGCGCGAACGGATCGGTAGAAAGAAGCTCCAGATGTTCCGGCGCATAGTCGTTGATGAACTTGTAGCTCTCTTCCACGGATGACGTCAGGACGATACCGCCATATTTGCCGGTAAGCACGGTTTTGGAGAAGCCGACGCGCTGTTCGGTCATGCGCGCCCAATGGTCCGGCAATGCAGCCAGCGCCTCTTCCGCGACGCGGCGGCTATGCGTGACGAGCCACGCCGACGAGTCCGGGCCATGTTCCGCCTCGATCAGGAGGTCGAGTGCCGCAAGTCCACCCTTCACCGTATCATCGGCAAAAAAATGACAGCCTCGGAAGGGCCAGCAGGCAGGCCGGGATCAATGACACCGCCAAGCAGGCGCTTGGCTGCAACCACCCATGGGCTGCCGGGGCCGACGATCTTGAGCGCCGGTTTCACCGTTTCTGTGCCATAGGCGACAGCAGCGACTGCCTGCGCGCCGCCGACCTTATAGACGGTTTCCACACCGGCAAGTCGTGCGGCAACGAGTGTTGCGGCATCGACCGAACCATCCGGTGTCGGCGGGGTGACGATGGCAAGATCAGGCACGCCTGAAACGACAGCCGGAACGGCGGTCATCATGGTGACGGACGGAAAGGCTCCCTTGCCACGCGGAATATAGAGCGCGACGGAGCGGATCGGGGTGAAGCGGTCGCCCGCAAAGGCGCCCGGACGCATTTCCTTCAGCCACATGGCCTCCGGCTTCTGCTCCTCGTGGAAATGGCGGATATTATCGATGCCGAACTGGATGGCGTCGATCACGTCTTTTTCCACCTTGTCGAACGCGGCATCGAACTCGGCTTCCGTTGCCTTGATGCTCGCCGGATCGACTTCTGCCTTGTCGAGATCGCGCGCAAAGCGGACAAGCGCCGCGTCGCCTTCGGTGCGAACGGCTTCGATGATCGGCTTGACCTTCTCGATAAAGCCCGACAGGTCGGTTTCCGAGCGCTTGAGAAGTTCGGCGCGCGCTGCGTCGTCCAGTTTAGCCAGTTCGTGAAAAGAAACATCGGACATGATCGGCTCCTTGCTGGTTGCGGAGGTGGCGCAACCGGTCATTTCGATTTGAGGAAGATGTCGAGCCCGACCAGCCGGTCGAGCAGAAAGATAGCAGCAGCGGCACAGGCGATGAAGACGACGGAGATGGCCGCAAGGTCCGGTGTGATGATGGACCGGATCGAATTGTAGATCTGCACCGGCAGCGTGACGATGCGTGCATCGACCAGAAGCAGGCTTACCAGAAATTCGTTCAGCGCCAGAATGAACATCAAGAGCGAGCCGCTGATGACGCCCGGCACGACGACCGGCAGTGTGACGAAGAAGAAGGTCGAGATCGGCCCAGCCCCGCAATTGGCGGCGGCGAGTTCCAGATCGGCATCGAGATTGGCGGCACTTGCCGTTACGGCCCAGATCATGAAGGGCAGATTGATGACGCAGGCTGCAATCCCTACCGGCCAGAGCTGGCCCAGAATTCCTGCCTGACCGAAAACCAGCATGAGACCGATGCCGGAACCGATCAGCGGAATGGTGAAGGGCAGCAGCAGGTAAATCTGGATTGTCTTTTCAAACCGCACGGCATATTTCGCTAGCGCTATGCCAGCCAAGGTCCCGACCGGAATGGCGACAATGGTGCAGATGAAGGAGACATAGAGCGAGCGCAGGAATGCATCCCAGAGGTCGCTCGTTCCGGCGATCTTCTGATACCATTTCAGCGAGACCCCTTCCGGCGGGAAGGTAATCATGTTGCCGGATGTGAAGGAGGCCCAAGCACCACGATGGTCGGTGCGGAAAGCAGCACCAGAACGGCGATCACGAATGTCCATATGACGATGGATTTTGACAGTGGCGAGGTCATTTGCGCGCCCTCCCCATGGCAAGCGTACCGGCCCCGAACAGCGTGAACACGATCCCGACGAGGATGGAACCGACGCCGACCAGAAGCAGCCCAAGCGTTGCGCCCAGTCCCTGATCGGATGTGCGGAAGAACTGGTCATAGATCGCATTGGCGATGAAATCCTGCGACCCGCCGCCAAGAATGGCCGGTACGGCAAAATCGGTGAGCGACAGCGTCATTACCACCAGTCCAGCGCCGATCAGGCCCGGACGGGCCATAGGCAGGACAACATGGGCGAAGGTCCGCAGCCAGTTCGCACCGAGCGAACTCGCCGCCGCTTCCATTTCCTCCGGTATGGCCGTCAGGGGCTGGCGCCAGCATCAGCACGGCGAATGGCAACATATATTGAATGAGGCCGAACAGAACTGCCGGATAATTATAGAGTAGCCGCATTGGCGCGATACCGACAAGGCCAAGCGCTTCGTTGACCATGCCCTGATTACCGAGAATGATGAGCCAGCCATAGGCGCGCACGACCTGACCAATGAAGAAGGGCAGGAACAGCGCGATCAGCAGGAATTTGCGCAATGCAGCCGATGGCGTGCGCACCATGAGATAGGCATAGGGAAATGCCAGAAGAAGCGTGAATGCGGTCACGACGAGCGAGCCGAACAGGCTGCGCCATGCCACGGTTGCAAAGAGGCTTTCCGTCAGTGCGCGCTTGTAATTGGCGAGCGTGTAATAGTCCGACATCAGGAACGTCGAAGTGTCGAGCGTGCGCAGGCTGGTATCCGCGATCTGGATCAAGCCCAGCACCAGCAGTCCGACCAGAACAATCGCCGGAAGCAGCATCAGATAAGGCACGGCGCGATTGAACCGCGCGGGCCACAAAAAGGCTGCGATTGCTTCCAGCGCGTCCATGATGCGCCATGTCATGGGATAGGCAGTGCGTGCCGCTCGCATGTTTCAATTCCTGAATGTTTGCCCGAAATGTTTGCCCGGATATGTCGGGCATCAGGATCGCCCTTTCGGGCGACCCGTCTTGTTTTCACGGAGCTGGATCAGCCCTGCATGATGGCCTTGAACTTCGAGAACCATTCGCTTTCGTTTTCCACCTGCACCTTTGCCGAAATACGGATGAGGTGTTTGAAATCCTCGTCCTTGGTCGGATAGGCCGGGTCGTTCACCAGATCGGCGGGCGGGGTCAGGCCCGGCACGACACCCGGCAGGCCAAGGCCGTCGAGCCAGACCTGCTGCGCATCCTTGGTAAGCGCGAAATTGATATATTCCTTGGCCCAGTAAAGTTCGTTTTCCGGTAGGCCCTTTGGAATCCAAAGGCCGTCTGTGTCGAACTTCGCGCCCTCTTCCGGAACGGTCCAATCGATCTTGACGCCGTTCTTCTGGGCTTCGCGCGCATTGGTGGAAATGGTGCAGGCCAGATCGATTTCGCCCTTCTGGAACCGGTGGTGAAATCCGGGTCTTCGCCGAGAAGCGGCTGCTGCTGCTTCACCTTGGTGATGAAATCCCATGCGGGCTGCATGTTGCCCGGAATGTCTTCCAGCTTGCCGCCACCGGCAACCTGCGCCGGGAAGTGGAAGCCGATGCCATCATTATAGAGCGCAATGCGTCCCTTGAACTTCGGATCGAGCAGAGCGTGCCACGACTTCGGCGGGCCATCCGGGAAGGCTTCCGGACGATAGGCCAACACATAGACATAGCCATAGGTGTTGACGATCGGATAGCCGTCGAGACCAACCGGCTTGGCAAGATCGGTGGTGTTCTTGAGATTGACAGGTCCGACAGGTCTTCCGTCACGCCGCGCAATGCCGATTTGGTCGCATTGGTGGTCGTATCCCAGTTGACGTGGATCGGTGGAACACGCTTCTGCGCGACCGCAGCCCAGAGCTTCGGCTGGATTTCGTTGTCTTCCGTCAGGTCGTGACGGATGGAAATGCCGGTCTTGGCAGTAAACGGATCGGAAACGCCGGCTTTAAGCGCCTCCACCCAGCTGCCACCCCGGGCGCGCACGATCAGTTCCTTCGGCTTTGCCGGCTCTTCAGCAAATGCGCGCGACAGGCCGAGCGATGTCGTGCCGGCTGCAGCGGCAAAAGCGCCTGCGCTTTGCAGGAAGCGGCGGCGGTCGAGTATCAGAAAAGGTTTCTTCAGATTGCTCATTTTTGTTTCTCCTCTGGAGTTTCCCCGTAACGTTTTAGTTCATGCGGCAAAGACGATGAGATCGCGGGCGTTCCAGCCAAGATGCACGGTTTCACCTTCCGCAAACTGGCTATGGCCGATGGGATCGTGGTCGAAGACGCGCATCAACACGTCTCCCAAGGCAGGAACCCGCAATTCATAGACGATGCGTTCGCCTTCAAAAATCGCGTCGGTAACGATGCCTTCAAGCACGGTATCGAGTTCTGCATGTGCCGCGGCGCTGCCGCCAATACGGATCTGTTCGGCGCGGATTGCACACGAGACATTTGCGCCGGAGCCAATCGGTCCGCGCCCCTCGCCTGCCACACCTACCAGAGCTATTCCGGCATCGACCCGCACGAGATTGCTGTCGAGCGAAGACGCCTTGCCGGAAATGAAATTGGTGACGCCGATGAAGTTCGCCACAAAGGCGTTGGACGGATTGCGATAGGTCTCGGATGGCTGTGCCATCTGCTGAATTTCGCCACCATCCATGACGATGATTTCGTCAGATACGACGAAGCGCTTCGCGCTGGTCATGGGTGACATTGATGGTCGTAACGCCAAGTTCTCGCTGGATGCGGCGAAATTCAAGCTGCATTTCCTCGCGCAGCTTGCGGTCGAGTGCCGCCAGAGGTTCGTCGAGCAGAAGCAGGTCCGGTTCGAAAACGAGGGCGCGCGCGATGGCGACACGCTGCTGCTGGCCACCGGAAAGCTCGTGCACGCGCCGTTCGCCGAGGCCGTTCAGACGAACGAGGTCGAGATAGCGTTCCACCCGCTCAGGGATAGAACGCGCATCGAAGCGGCGCATTTTCAGCGGAAAGGCGACATTTTCAGCGGCCGTCATATGCGGGAAAAGCGCAAGCTTCTGAAAAACCATGCCGATGGAGCGCTTGTGCGGCGGTACGGCGCTGACAGCTTCATCGTTGATGAATATTTCACCGATGCTCGGTTTCTGGAAACCGGCGATGAGGCGGAGAAGCGTCGTCTTGCCGGAGCCGGATGGCCCGAGAATGGTCAGAAAACGGCCCTTGGCGAGATCGAAAGATGCCGCACGCACGGCATGGAAGCCGTTATAGATCATGCTGACATTGTTGACCGATACGGCAGCCGGTCCGTTGGAGACTTTTACGGCCAGTTCCGGTTTCGGTTGTATTCATCGTTGTTTCCCATTTCAGTCAAAGTACCGGAAGGTATTTTATGAAGTTATTTCAATCCTGTTTCACAATCCGCTGATATTCCGCTGGAGAGTATCAAATGGATGCAAGGTAGCCTCCGTCTATCGGGATCACCTGCCCCGTGACATACGACGACGCAGCGCTTGCCAGAAACACCACAGCGCCCGCAACATCTTCCATCGCGCCGAAACGGCCCTGCGGAATCTTGCCCAGCATCGCCTTCTGCCAGTCGTCATTCTCGTAAAACACATCGGTCATGGCAGTGCGGAAATAGCCCGGCGCAATGCCATTGACGCGGATGCCGGAAGGCGCCCATTCTGTCGCCAGAGCATGGGTCATGCCCATGAGGCCGGATTTGGAAGAACCGTAGGGAGCGGCGGTTGGCACACCGACATAGGAGGTCAGCGAGCACAGATTGATGATCGTTCCCCCCCTTTCCGCTGTCCGTCATCTGGCGGGCAGCAGCCTGCGCACAGAAGAACGCGCCTTTGAGATTGGTCGCCACGATGCGGTCCCAAAGCGCCTCGTCCACATCGAGCGAGGGGCGGATTTCTTCATAGCCTGCATTGTTGACTAGAATATCAAGACCGCCGAGCGCTTTCGAGGCTTGCGCGACAGCGGCTCCACAGGCGGCAACATCGCGCACATCGAGCGAAAGGGTGGCCGAGGCGCGGTCATGGGCGGCGATACGGGATGCCGTTTCGGAGAGGGTCGTCGGACTTGCGCGCTGTAATGGCGACATCGGCACCAGCCGAGGCTAGCGCTTCGGCAATGGCCTGTCCCAGTCCCCGGCTTGCACCGGTAACCAGCGCTTTACGCCCGCGAAGGTCGAAAAGCGATAAAACCTGCATCATGTTCCCCTGCGGACCTTTGGCAAAACAATATTGTTGCCCGAACTTCTAACTGTTCCGGGTCGAATGTTTAGCAATTTTTTTGTGGTCTGCCCAGCATAGGAACATCTTTTTCATAACTTGTCTATACATATATATACAAAATTGGATTTTAGTCTTAGAACTTCTCTCCCCAAGGCGCGCGACAAGTGACGCGCTGCACCAGAGGAGAACGTGAATGGCGCAGGAAAATGCCCGGTTTGGCGATCTGATTCGGCCCGAAATCCGTGGTCTCAGCCCCTATAATGCCGGTCTCACCATTGCCGAGGTGGAGGCGCGCTATCATCCTCCGGCAATCGCAAAACTCGGCTCCAACGAGAACCCGCTTGGACCGTCACCCAAGGTGCAGGCGCTCTTTTCCGGTGCCCATGATCTGCTGCGGCTCTACCCCGACCCGTCGGGACGCGAACTGGCGCAGGAAATTGCGATCGAGTTCGACTGGCCGCAGGACCGCATCATTCTCGGCAACGGATCGGAAGACCTGATCGGCGTAATCTGCCGCACCGTTTTGCGGCCGCGCGACCGGGTGGTCACACTTTACCCGTCCTTTCCGTTGCACGAGGATTATGCGACGACCATGGGGGCAAGTGTCGAACGGGTTGAAGTGACGCCGTCGCTTGAAGTCGACGTTGATGCGCTGGTGGCTGCAGTTGCGACCGCTCCACGTCTCGTGATGTTCGCAAATCCGCTCAATCCAGTCGGGAGCTGGCTGACACCGGAGGCTTTGCAGCGCGTTGTCAATGCGGTCTCGCCGGAGACGTTGCTGGTCGTTGACGAAGCTTATGCTGAATATGCAGCCGGTGACGATTATCCGTCTGCCGCCACACTTCTGCGCGACAGTGGCCTTCACTGGGTGGCGCTGCGTACCTTCTCCAAGGCTTATGGGCTGGCCGGTGTGCGTCTGGGATTCGGGCTTGTCAGCGACCCGAATTGCGCGGGTTTCTGGACCGCGCCCGCACACCTTTCAACGCCAATGGCATTGCACAGACTGCGGGGCTGGTTGCGCGCCGGGATAAAGACCATCTCGCAAAGGGTATCGCGCTTGCGCTTAGCGAGCGGGACCGGATGGCCGGTTTCCTGAGCGATCGACAAATCCGTTTTGCGCCCTCCAAGGGAATTTTTCTGTTCATTGACGTGAAATCGGATTCTGTTGCGTTTGCCGAAAAACTGCTGGAAGACGGCGTCATCGTGAAGCCTTGGAAGCAGCAGGGCTACACGACTTTCATCCGCGTCAGTGTCGGCGCACCGGAAGAAAATGATCTTTTCATGCGCACTTTCGAAAACGCCACAGGACTGGCTTGAGTTTGAAAGCAGGTTTCGGGAGGCTGTCTCCTGATCTCGTGCTAGAAAGGTCTCATGAGAGACCTTTTCGACCAGATTGAACCGCGTAAAATCCGGCGCCGGGCGCCGTGCTTCTCGTGGCTTTGCGCTTCCAAGTGAGGATGCTGTTCTGAAAGCCGTGGCCGATGTTTCTGCCGTGGCCCCTTTCGCCATATGACCACGCCGGGCGGATATCGCATGTCGGTTGCGATGACGAATTGTGGAGAATTCGGCTGGGTCACGGACCGGACCGGCTATCGCTACAGTACCGACGATCCGGAAACCGGCCTTCTCTGGCCGACGATGCCGGATTCCTTCCGCGCGCTTGCCCAAACTGCTGCTCGTGAAGCCGGTTATCCTGATTTTGCGCCGGATGCCTGTCTCATCAATCGTTATGAACTGGGTGCGAAACTTTCATTGCATCAGGACAAGGACGAACAGGATCTCAACAATCCGATTGTTTCGGTGTCGCTCGGTCTGCCTGCGACTTTCCAGTTTGGCGGGTTGAAGCGAACCGACCCGATTGCGAAATATATCCTGCATCACGGTGACGTGGTTGTGTGGGGCGGACCTTCACGTCTCTTCTATCATGGCATACTCACCCTGAAGCGCAGCGAGCATGAAAAACTGGGTCCGTTTCGCCTCAATCTGACATTCAGAAAATCGCGCTGACAGTTGCCAAACGCGGTTTTCGGAACGGACAAGCGACAGAAATCGCCTTTTAATTGCGGCGAAGGACCGTTCATTGTGCGGCGATTTTGTGGCAAGTGGAGTTTTAGTTAAACGCCCCGCCGTCGCTTTTACTCTCCGGACGCTCCTTCGCAACCTTATCGCGGTAGCCACTGGCTCGGTAGGCGGCAATCGGTTCGATGGCCCCGCCGGTGCGGCGACGTGCTTCCGCGAGGATCGGTTCGCCGTCGGTTCTATAGGCGCGTTTCAGGGTATCGGATGCCATCAGCGCATCGTTTTCCTGCTGATAGGTTTCCAGTGCCTCACGATCCACCAGAAGCGCCTGCGCATAGGCACGGCGGATTTCATTGGCGGATGAGATCAGGCTCTCCAGCGGGTCGGTCACATTGTGCGACTGGTCGATCATATGGGCCGGATGGAAGTCGGCCACACCACGATAATCTGCATCCACCAACTCATTGAAAACAAGGAATAATCGATACGGATCGATAGACCCGGCATCGAGATCATCGTCGCCATATTTGCTGTCGTTGAAATGGAATCCGCCGAGTTTCCCGAACTGAATCAGCCGCGCAACGATCATTTCGATATTGGTGTTGGGCGCATGGTGGCCAAGATCGACCAGACATTGTGCCTTCGGCCCCAGTGTCGAGGCGATGAGGTAATTGGTGCCCCAGTCCTGCACCACCGTCGAATAGAAGGCCGGTTCATACATTTTGTGTTCGGAGAACAGGCGCCAGTCGTCGGGTAGTGCGTGATAGATTTCACCCATGGAAGCCAGATAGCGCTCAAAGGCGCGGGTGAAATTCTGCTGGCCCGGAAAGTTGGAACCATCGCTCACCCAGACGGTCAAGGCTTTGGAACCTATGGCTTTTCCGATTTCGATACATTCGATATTGTGCTCTACGGCTTGCGCCCGCACTGCCGGATCGACATGGGTAAGCGACCCGAATTTGTAAGAAAGATTCTGGTCTGCGCCGTCGGCAAATGTATTGGAGTTCATGGCGTCGAAGCCGAGACCAAGCGCTTCGGCATGGGCTTTGAGCTTCTTCGGATCGGCCTTGTCCCATGGAATATGCAGGGAAACATTCGGTGTGGCACGGCAAAGCTCGTTGATGACGGCGCAATCATCGAGCTTGTCGAAAATGCCGCGCGGTTCGCCCTTTCCCGGAAAGCGCCCAAAGCGGGTGCCGCCTGTGCCTGTGCCCCATGAAGGCACGGCCACGTAATAGGCCGCCACCTTGTCTGTAATCGTGTCGATCTCGATGCCACGGCGCAAAAGCTGTTCGCCGAGCGCCTGATAATCACTCTTCAATGCATTTTCGAAACCGGAATTATGCTCGGCGATGAAATCTGCCGCAATGCGTTGCTCGGACATGGTTCCTCCCAGAATGTCCAGATTATATGGTCAGCGCGGAAAACTCTGCTGGTTTCCGGCGTCGACATTGATGATGTTGCCGGTCGACTTGGCCGAAGCATCGCTTGCAAGAAAGTAGATGGCTTCGGCAATGTCTTCGGGGAAGACATTCAGCTTCAGCATGGAGCGCTTGCGATAATGTTCCTCAAGCTCGGAAACATCAATCTTCGAGGATGCTGCACGCTGTTCGCGCCACTCGCCGTCCCATATCTTGGAGCCGCGCAGGACAGCATCCGGGTTGACCACATTGACGCGGATTCCGGCATCTGCACCTTCCAGCGCCAGACAACGCGCCAGATGGATTTCTGCGGCCTTTGCAGCGCAATAGGCCGAAGCATTGGGCGAAGCTGCAAGCCCGTTCTTCGAGGCGACAAATACCACATTGCCGCCGATTTGCTGGCGGCGGAACAAGCGAAACGCCTCCCGCGAAACGAGGAAGTAGCCGGTCGCCAGAATGTCGATATTGCGGTTCCACATGGAAAGTTCGGTGGCTTCTACCGGCGCGGATGATGCAATACCAGCGTTGGAAACCAGAATGTCGATGCCGCCTAGCTCGACACTGGCTTCGACAAACGCACTCGCGACGCCTTTTTCGTCGGTGACGTTCAGTTCGACACTGCGCACCTGATCGGCACCAAAGCGCTTTACGAGATTTTCGTGAGCGATTTTGAGCGATCCTGCATCGATATCCGCCAGAACCACGCAAGCACCCTCGCCTGCCAGCCGTTCTGCTGTGGCAAAGCCGATGCCACCAGCGCCGCCGGTAATGAATGCAATGCGCCCCGCGAGGCTCTTCGGCTTTGGCATGCGCTGCAGCTTGGCTTCTTCAAGCAGCCAATACTCGATATCGAAGGCTTCCTGTTCAGGCAGGCCCTGATATTCCGATACGCCGGATGCACCACGCATCACATTGATCGCGTTGACATAAAACTCACCGGCGATGCGCGCAGTCGCCTTGTCGCGTGCGAAGGACAGCATGCCGACACCGGGGATCAGGAAAATTACCGGATTGGGATCGCGCATCTTCGGCGAATTGTCGTGCTTGCACGCCTCGTAATAGCGCTTGTAGTCGGCGCGATAGGCTTCCAGTGCACCCTCAAGTCCGGCAACCACGGCATCGATATCGGGCTTGGCCGGGTCGAAATTAACGACCAGCGGACGGATTTTGGTGCGCAGGAAATGGTCCGGGCAGGAGGTGCCGAGTGCCGCGAGCGGATGCAATTCTTTCGAGTTCACGAATTCCAGCACGGCATCCTGATCATCGAAATGACCGAGCTTGCGCTCATCCTTTCCGATAAGTCCGCGAATTTCCGGCATCAGCCGCGCGGCAATGGCCCGGCGCTCGGAAACTGGGAGGCTCTGCGTGACAGCGCCGCCGAAAGCAGGCTTGCCTGCCGTCTTCTGATCCAGCCATTCAATGGCCTTGTTGATGATGGCGAGCGTGGTTTCGTAGCAGGCTTTAGCATCATCGGCCCAAGTGAAAAGTCCATGACTTTCAAGGACAACGCCCTTTGCCTTGGGATTTGACTTCACGAAGGCTTCAAGGTCAAGACCGAGCTGGAAGCCGGGACGACGCCACGGTAGCCAGCCGATTTCGCCACCGAAAATCTCGCCCGTCAGTTCACGGGAATTCCGGGATGCGGCGATTGCGATGACCGCATCGGGATGCATATGGTCCACATGCCTGAAGGCGACAAAACCATGCAGCGGCGTATCAATGGAAGCGGCGCGCGGGTTGAGATTGAAGGTGCAGTGCGGCAGGAAACCGACCATGCGGTCCTCGTCCTCGACACCCTTATAGATACCTTTCAGCGCGTCGAGCTTGTCCTGATAAAGCGTGGCAAAGCCATCGAGCTTGATTGTGCCGACATCACCGCCCGAACCCTTGACCCAGAGAACCTGAACTTTTCGCCAGTCAGCGGATCGGTTTCCTCCACCTTGGCGGAAGTGTTTCCGCCGCCGTAATTGGTGATGCGCTTGTCGGAACCGAGCAGATTGGAGCGGTAAAGCAGCTTGCCCGGCTCATCCATCGTTGCTGCTCTGGCGTCATCCCACCGGTTTTCGAGAAGCCTGCTCTGGGCCACCATGTCATCCTCCCAAGTCTGTTATGGTGAATCGCAAGCCGCCTGTACGTTGCATGCCCGTTCAATGTGCCAGCGATCATGTTGCGGCAGATATGACGTATCAAACGAATTGCTGTCAATCACAAACGATCATAATCAATCATTAATGTGATTATCGTGCGCCATTGTGATTGTTTATGATTGACAGGCGCGACATTTATGCCCGATACAAAGACAAGGAGGAGCCATGCACGAAAGAGAGCGCCACCGCATCATCCTGAGTGCTGTTCAGGAAAAGCCGGTGATTACCATTCAGGATCTGGTGGAATTGACGGAGGCGTCGGAAGCGACCCTTCGCCGGGATATTGCTTCTCTCCATATGCAGGGGCCGTATCAAGCGCGTGCGTGGTGGCGCAGAGGCTATTCATCCGCCGCAGTTCGGCAATCTTGCGGGCCGTCCTTTCAAGGTTTCGAATCGGAAAACGCGGATTGCAAGCGCGCAATAGCTCGTGAAGCGGTTGCGCTGTGCGAGGAAGGCGACAGCATCATCATTAATGGCGGGTCCACGACTTTCCAGATGGTGCATTATCTTGCTCCGCGCCGCCTTCAGGTGCTGACCAATTCGTTTGCCATCGCCGAACATCTTCTGCACCAGTCGAAAAGCACGGTGATCGTGCCCGGCGGTGCGATCTATCGCGACCAGAGCCTTATCCTGTCACCTTTCGACAATGACGTTATTCGTAATTTCTACGGACGGCGCATGTTTATGGGCTGTCAGGGGATCAGCCCGCTCGGCGTCATGGAATCCGATGCGCTGATCATCCAGAGCGAACAGAAACTGATGGGCCGGGCGGACGAACTTGTCCTGATGGTCGATTCAACGAAATTCACACGCCGTTCCAGCCTCATCCTTTGCCCTCTCGACCGGGTCAGCACGCTGATCACCGATGACGGCATTTCGGATGAAGCGCGGCGCATGGTGGAAAATGCGGGCATCCGGCTCATCGTGGCGCAGGTCTCCGCAAATGCTGGCAAGGGCGACCCACGGGAGGATTCCGCCGAGGTGGCCTGAGCCGGAACAAGCGAAACATATGTCTTTATACTGGGAGGAATGAGACATGAAACTTTTCAAGAAACTGGCATTAGGCACTGCACTGGCCGTTGCCTTCATGGCTGCCCATGCGCAGGCCGCCGACATGAAGATCGGGCTTGTTGCGAAGTCGCTCGGCAACGGCTTCTTTGAAGCTGCCAACAAGGGCGCGCAGGAAGCTGCGAAGGAACTGGGCGGCGTAGAGGTCATCTATACCGGCCCGACCACCACGACGGCGGAAGGTCAGATTGAGGTCATCAATTCCCTGATCGCGCAGGGCGTGGATGCCATCGCTATTTCGGCCAACGACCCGGATGCTGTCGTCCCTGCCCTGAAGAAAGCCGCACAGCGCGGCATCAAGGTGATCTCGTGGGATTCGGGCGTCGCACCTGAAGGCCGTATCGTCCACCTCAACCCGTCTTCCAACGAACTGATCGGCAAGATGTGTCTCAAGCTCGCAGCCGATCACCTGCCGGACGGCAAGGGCGATTTCGCGATCCTGTCTGCCACCACCACCTCGACCAACCAGAATATCTGGATTGGCGAGATGAAGAAGCAGCTCAAGGACTTCCCCGGCCTCAATCTGGTGACCACCGTTTATGGTGACGACCGCCGACAAGAGCTACCGCGAAGCGCAAGGACTGCTGACTTCAAACCCGAATGTGAAGGTCATCGTGGCACCGACGACTGTTGGCGTTCTCGCTGCCTCGCAGGCCGTGAAGGATGCAGGCAAGATTGGTGATGTCTATGTGACCGGCCTTGGTCTTCCGTCCGAAATGGCCGGCGCCATCAAGACGGGTGCAACCAAGGAATTCGCCATCTGGAACCCGATCGACCTTTGGCTATTCGGCAACCCAGATTGCCTATCATCTTGTAAAGGGTGATGCCGATGGCAAGCCGGGCTCGGAAATCGAAGCCGGACGCATGGGCAAGATCAAGATTGGTGACAATGGCGAAGCCGCAATGAGCGATCCGTTCGTCTATGACGCGTCGAATATCGACGAATTCTCCAAGGTCTTCTGATCGGTAAGCGCGTCCCGAAAAGTGGAAACCGGTTTTCGGAAAAGATGCGCGTACAAAAAGAAGCGGCATTGGATATGCAACCCCAATGCCGCCTATCGTTTTCCAAACCCGACTTCAGGTATCTGCTATGAATGCAGCCTTTCAATCCAGCGGCCTATCCGGCGGAGAGCCGACGCTTTCCACCACGGATCAGCCCATTCTGGAAATGCGCGGCATAGCCAAGACGTTTCCGGGCGTGCGTGCGCTTGATGACGTGAACATCGCGCTTTATCCCGGCAAGGTGACGGCGCTGATCGGAGAGAATGGCGCTGGCAAATCCACGCTTGTGAAAATCCTGACTGGGATCTATCAGCCCGACGAAGGCGAAATCTTCATCGACGGCAAGCCGGTGCATTTCGCAACTGCACAGGATGCGACCGATCACGGCGTAACGGCCATTCATCAGGAAACCGTGCTCTTCGACGAATTGTCGGTGGGTGAAAACATCTATCTCGGCCATGCGCCCCGCACGAAGTTCGGTTTCGTCAACTGGAAGGCTGTTTATGCACGCTCGCAGGCGTTGCTTTCGTCGCTCGAAACGACTGTCGATGCCCGTATCAAGCTGAAAGAACTGTCCATTGCCCAGCGCCATCTGGTCGCCATTGCCCGCGCGCTGTCGGTGGATTCGCGCATCGTCATCATGGATGAGCCGACCGCGGCGCTCTCGCGCAAGGAAGTGGACGATCTGTTCCGCATCGTGGCGCGGCTAAAGGCACAGGACAAAGCCATCCTGTTCATCAGCCACAAATTCGATGAAGTATATGAAATCGCCGATAATTACGCGGTTTTCCGCGACGGGCACGCCGTCGGCCACGGCACGCTTGCTGATACGCGGCAGAATGAGATTGTCCGCATGATGGTCGGGCGTTCTGTCGAACAGGTTTTCCCCAAGCAGGATGTCGCCATCGGCAAACCAGTGCTCAAGGTCGAAAATTATTCGCATCCAACCGAATTTCGCGACATTTCCTTTGAGCTGCGCAAGGGTGAAATCCTTGGCGTCTACGGCCTTGTGGGGCCGGTCGCTCGGAATTTGCACAATCGCTGTTCGGCATCACTAAGCCTTCCCATGGCCGCGTGACGCTCGAAGATCGCGAGATCAGCATCCGCCGTCCCGGCGATGCGGTGGCGCATGGCATCGTCTATGTGCCGGAGGAGCGCGGACGCCACGGGGCCGTGCTGCAACTGCCGATCTTCCAGAATGTATCGCTGCCGTCGCTTGCCCGCACCTCGCGCAATGGTTTTCTGCGCATGGCGGAAGAACTGGCGCTGGCGCGCAAATATGCCGAGCGTTTCGACCTGCGCGCCGCCGCCCTTTCCGTACCGGTAGGTACGCTGTCCGGCGGCAACCAGCAGAAGGTCGTCATCGGCAAGTGGCTCGCGACCAATCCGAAGGTCATCATTCTCGATGAGCCGACCAAGGGCATCGATATCGGTTCCAAGGCAGCGGTTCACGCCTTTATCAGCGAATTGGCTGCAGAAGGGCTCAGCATCATCATGATCTCGTCGGAACTGCCGGAAATCATCGGCATGTCTGACCGTGTGATGGTCATGCGCGAAGGGCTGATGGGAGGCATCTTTGAGCGCGCCAGCCTCGACGCGGAAGTGCTGGTGCGCGCCGCCACCGGAAACACGGAGTAGACGATGAAACAGTCGCTCAAGCAGCGCGAACTCCTGCTTCTTGTCATCATCGCTATTCTGGTGGGGCTGTTCGCAAGCCGCGCTCCGGGTTTTGCCAGCGCGCATAATCTGGTGAATATTTTCAACGACACGTCCATCCTCATCATTGTCGCGCTTGGACAGATGGCGGTGATCCTGACCAAGTCTATTGATCTGTCGGTCGCCGCCAACCTCGCCTTTACCGGCACGGCAGTGGCGATGCTGAATGCGACCTATCCGGGCCTGCCGCTCGTGTTTCTCATTGTGCTGGCCATCGGCATCGGCGCGGTTCTGGGCGCCATCAATGGCATTCTGGTCTGGAAGCTCAACATTCCGGCGATTGTCGTCACGCTTGGCACGCTTACCATCTATCGCGGCATGGCTTTTGTGCTCTCCGGCGGCGCGTGGGTGAACGCGCATCAGATGACCGCACCCTTCCTCAACACGCCGCGCACGTCCTTTCTTGGCCTGCCGCTCCTCGGCTGGACGGCGATCCTGATTGTGGCGCTCGTCTATGTACTGCTGACGCGGACATTCTTCGGCCGCGCGCTTTATGCTTCCGGCGGCAACCCGACCGCCGCCGTCTATGCCGGGATCGACGTCGGCCGCACGCGCTTCTTCGCCTTCGTGCTGTCGGGTGCGCTCGCCGGGCTTTGCGGCTATCTCTGGGTGTCGCGCTACGCCGTCGCCTATGTGGATGTTGCAGCCGGATTCGAACTCGACAGCGTTGCGGCCTGCGTCATTGGCGGCATCTCGACACTTGGCGGGATAGGTTCTGTTGCCGGTGCGGTTCTCGGTGCGCTGTTCCTCGGCGTCATCAAGAACGCACTGCCGGTCATCGACATATCGCCCTTCTGGCAGATGGCGATTTCCGGCTCTGTTATCATCTTGGCCGTGATCTTCAATGCACGACAGGAAAAGCGGCGCGGACGCATCATCCTGCGCGACAAGGCTGCAAAAACTTACGAGGAGGTTGCGGCATGAATAATGAACAGCGCCGTCATATCCCCGACCGGCTCGGAACGCCATTCTCCCGCATCTTCGCAAGCTGGGAAATGCTTTTGCTTGGCGTGGCAATTGCGATCTTCATCGCTAATTCCTTTACCTCGCCCTACTTCCTCAATGCCCGAACCTGTCGGACGCCACGTTCAATTTCACCGAAAAGGCATTGATCGCCTTTGCGATGACGCTTCTCATTATTTCCGGTGAAATCGATCTTTCGGTCGCCGCGATCATTGCGCTCGCCTCGACGGCGATGGGGGCAGCGACGCAGGCAGGTGTCGGCACACCCGGCCTCGTGATGATCGGCATCGGCACCGGCCTCGTCTGCGGCGCAATCAATGGCGGGCTGGTGGCCGGGTTGAAACTGCCATCCATCGTTGTGACCATCGGCACGATGAGCCTTTTCCGCGGTATTTCCTATATTGTGCTGGGCGATCAGGCCTTTGGCGGCTACCCGGCAAGCTTTGCCTATTTCGGACAGGGCTATGTTTTCTGGGTGATCTCTTTCGAATTCGCACTGTTCGTTCTGTTTGCCGTTCTGTTCGGCGTGCTGCTGCACTGGACCAGCTTCGGACGCCGCATCTATGCCATCGGCAACAATGAATTCGCAGCGCGCTTTTCCGGCATCCCAGTCGAGAAAACCAAATTCGTGCTCTTCTTATTGACCGGCGTGATGAGCGGTATCGCCGCCGTCTGCCTCACCTCGCGCCTTGGCTCGACACGCCCATCCATTGCACAAGGCTGGGAACTGGAAATCGTCACCATGGTCGTGCTGGGCGGCGTGTCGATCCTTGGCGGCTCGGGCACAATTGTCGGCGTGGTGATTGCGGCCTTCGTCATGGGCCTTGTGACCTTCGGGCTTGGGCTTCTCAATGTGCCGGGCATCGTCATGTCGATCTTCATCGGCCTCCTGCTGATCGTCACCATTTCACTGCCGATCCTCATCCGGCAGTTCAAAACGAGGCGTGCAGCATGACTAGCGAACGCTATGCATTTCGCATGAAGCTCAATCCGGGCATGGAAGCGGAATATCGCCGCCGTCATGATGAGATATGGCCAGAACTGGTGGACCTTCTCCACAAGGCAGGTGTGTCGGATTACGCGATCTATCTCGATGAAGAGACCAATATCCTGTTCGGCGTGCTGGTACGTAAGCCCAATCACGGCATGGCCGCCCTGCCTGATCATCCGGTGATGAAAAATTGGTGGGTGCATATGGCGGATATCATGGCAACGAATGCCGATAATTCGCCGGTTTCCGTGGACCTCAAGCCAGTGTTTCACATGCCATGAAGCGCATTGCCATTCTGGATATAGGCAAAACAAACGCTAAAGTCGTTGTGCTTGATGCGGCAAGCGGCGAAGAAATCGTCGCAAACCGCATCTCCAATACGGTGCTGTGCGATGGCTCCTATCCACATTATGACATCGAGGCTCTGTGGCGCTTTTTCCTGAAAAGCCTTGCCGCTTTTGTCAAAGAGCCGGGCTTCGACGCCATTTCCATCACCACGCATGGCGCGGCGGCGGTTCTCGTCGCGAAGGACGGCACGCTGGCCATGCCTGTCCTCGACTATGAACTCGACTATCCGGCTGAAATCCGCGCGGCCTATGCGGCCATAAAGCCGGATTTCAAAGATACATTCTCGCCACCGCTGTCGCTCGGCCTTAATCTCGGTGCGCAGCTTCATTATCTGAAGACGGTATTTCCCGCCGATTTTGCGCGGACGCATTTCATATTCACCTATCCACAATATTGGGCATGGCGTCTGACCGGCATTGCCGCTTCGGAAGTGACCTCGCTGGGCTGCCACACCGATTTATGGCTACCGCAGAAATCCGCCTTCTCGCCCCTCGTTGACCGGCTGGACGTTCGCGCAAAATTCCCGCCGCTTCGGTCTGCCTTCGATGCGTTGGGCGAAGTTCTGCCCGAGATTGCATCAGAAATCGGCCTTTGCAAAGCCGTGCCGGTTCTTTGCGGCATTCACGATTCCAATGCATCGCTGCTCGCGCATCTAATGGATCGGGAGGGCCCGTTCTCGGTCGTCTCGACCGGGACGTGGGTGGTGAGTTTCGCCGTTGGCGGCAATTTCGACGGGCTTGCCCCGGAACGCGACACGCTTGCCAATGTCGATGCCTATGGTCGTGCTGTTCCATCCGCCCGTTACATGGGCGGGCGCGAATTCGATATCATGACGGAAGGATTGACCGTCCCCCGGTCATCGACCAGCCCGATATTGCAGCAAAGGTTCTGGCGCAGCACATCATGGCGCTGCCGTCAGCCGTGCCGGGTTGCGGTCCCTATCCGAGGTCCAATCTTCGCTGGATCAATGTTGACACAGCCAGCGATGCAGAGCGCTATGTAGCCGCCTGCATCTATGCGGCGCTGATGACGGAAACCTGTCTCCATCTGCTGGGTGCCGATGGACCGGTTATCGTCGAAGGGCCGTTTGCCGGAAACCCGGTCTATCTTGAAGCGCTGGCGAATTTTACGGGACGAGACGTCGAAGCTGTATCAGGATCGACCGGCACGTCGCTTGGTGCCGGATTGCTCGCAGGTGCAACGGTTCCGGAGAAACACGGCAGGATTTTCAGACCGGGCAATGAAGCCTACGCTGATTACCGAAAGCAATGGATAAAGAATACGACATAAATTACTGAAATAATATATAATATGCCCGGAAATAAAATGATCTCTGGGTTGTTTTTTCTAACATGTCTCCCAAAACCGGTTCCCACTTTTGGGAGACATGTTCTAGTTCAAAAGCTTTCTGCCGTGTCTCCACATCGATGAAAAAGGCGATAATACCGGCCAGCGCCAGAAGTCCCGCAAACAGTGCCACGGCGACATAGAAGCTCTGGCTGATGACGAGTGCCAGCGCGGACGGCGCAAGCAAGCCGCCAAGGCGGGCCATCGCACCCGCCGCTCCCATTCCGCTTGCGCGCAATCCCGTCGGATAAAGCTCCGGTGTGAAGGCATAGAGCGCGCCCCATGTGCCAAGCAGGGCAAAGCTCATGATGAGAATGGATGCACCGACAACCGCTGAACTGTTGGCCACTGTAAAGAGAGCACAGGCAGCTGCGCTGATGAACAGAAAGGTGATCAACGTCTTCTTGCGTCCCCACGCTTCCACGCCATAGGCGGCGAGTGCGTAGCCCGGCAATTGGGCCAGTGCAACCACGACAAGGAAGCCGTAGCCGCGGACGAAGCCAAACCCATCACCGGCAAGCTTGGCCGGTATCCGTGAAAATACCGTAATAGGACACCGAAACGAGAAACCAGATTGCCAGCGTCGTCAGCGTGCGCTGGCGCAGATTTGGCGACAGAAGCTTTTCGCCTGTCACCATAAGGGGCGCTTCAAGCCGGGCCTTCGGCGGTAACTCCGGTTTGCCATTACGGCGAAGCACGCGGTTCATGACCGATTTGGCTTCTTCCGGGCGTCCCGATTTCAGAAGATGCATCGGGGATTCCGGCACCCAGAGGCGCAGCCAGATGCCGATGAGCGCCGGCGCAGCGGTGACGATGAAGATATAACGCCATCCATCTTCTACGCCTGCAAGGCTGGTGGCCCATGCCGCAAGGGCGATGACAACGGTGCCGACCGCCCAGAAACCTTCGAGCATGACGAGCCAACGGCCGCGATTTTTGGCGGGAAGGAATTCGGCCATCATCGCATAATCGACCGGCAATGTTCCGCCGACTGCCACGCCCGTCATGAAGCGCAGGAAGAGCAAAATGCTGAAACTTGGCGCAAATGCCGAAAGCAGTCCGAATACGGCATCACAGGCGACAGTGATGAGAAGCACGCGACGGCGACCATATTTATCGGCCAATCGTCCGAATACGGCTGCGCCGATCAGCATGCCGAGAAAGAACAGCGTGCCGGTCTGCAATGCTTGTGGGACGGTCAGGCCAAAAGTCTTTGCAATGGCAGCACCGGTAAAGCCGACCGCCAGCACCTGCATGGCATCGGCGGCCCAGACAAGGCCAAACACACCCAGAAGACCGCGCTGAAATGCGCCCGTACCCGCCTGATCGAGCGTCTGTTCGATGGTAACTTTCATGCCGCGACGTGTCCCCTGCTACCGGCTGAAGATATGCTGCCTTTTACAGCGCCGACGATGGGCTGCTGTCAATCGCCCTTTTCAGATATTGCCCGATCTTTTGCCTGCAAATATTCCCAGAAGCTCTCGGCATGGGCCGGAAGTGCCGCATCGTGACGATAGATACGGACCTCAACCGTGAAATCCCAATAGGGATCAGTTGAGGCTGGCACAAGTTCACCGCGTTGCAGTTCATCATAAATGAGGCTTTCGGGCAGCCGGGCCATCCCCAGCCTGCAAGCGCCATGGCCTTCAGACCGATCGACATGGTGTTTTCGTGAACCACCTGACGCTTGAACGCGGTACCGGATGCAAATTTTTGCGACAGGGCAGCGCCAAAGAAGGAAAAGTCGCCATAGCTCAGATATGGCAATGGCTCCCCGCTGGCAACGGCATGATCAAGGATCGGGCCTGTCGGAGACGGGCGCGAGACCGGCATCAGCCGTTCCGTGCCGAGCACGATATAAGGAAACTGCGTGCGGTCGATCAGGATCGGCACTGAATTATGCGCATAGGTCAGGAAGAAATGAACCTCTCCTTCCGTCAGCGTCGCGATATTGTCCTCGAAGCCACCCCGATCCGGACTGAGCAGAGAGCGTATGCTGCCAACATCGTCATCGATCTGCTTCAGCCAGTGCGGAAAGAATGTGACTGTCAGCGTGTGCAAGGCTGAAAATGTCAGGACGGGGTTTTTGACCTCGCGGCTCGGCTGCAGCGCCTTGCGTGTGTTGTAGAACTGGCGAACGGTATCCTGCGCGACCGGCAGAAAGGTTCGTCCCTCGCGAGTAAGCTCTGCAGGAAAAGTCGCGCGATTGACGAGAGTAACGCCAAGCCAGAGTTCAAGCTGCTTGATGCGACGGGAAAACGCGGATTGCGTCACATGCCGGGTATCCGCCGCGCGCGAGAAACTAGACGTTGCCGCCAGCGCGATGAAGTCTTCCAGCCATTTCAGTTCCATTGGGTCGGGGCCTTTCCAACAAAGGGCAATAAGGCAGTATGTTTGGTTCGGCTCGAACGAGACCTTTTTCCTGCTACCTTACCCCTTATGCAATTTCTGCATAGTGATTGCAAAACATAGCATTGGCAGCTCTCAAGCTTTTTCCATACCGTCCGGTAAAACTGTTAAACGCGCATCTGTTCCGAAAACCGCTTCACGTTTTTCGGAGTGCGCATAATCAATCACATAGATGTCCGAGGACGTGTTTTGGCCGGGTAATTTATTTGAACGGCGCTTTCGTTGCTGAGAACGAGGCGAAAGTGTCGGTGTTCGATCGCGGCTTTCTGTTTGGTGACGGTATTTACGAAGTCAGCGCTGTCATCGATGGCCGCCTTGTTGATAACGAACTTCACCTCGCCCGTCTGGAGCGCTCCGTCAGGGAACTCGGAATTCCGTTGCCTGCTTCGCTGGACGCCATTCGCGCCGCACAGATCGAGCTGATGAAGCGCAATGAACTGCATGAAGGCGTCGTCTATATGCAGGTGACGCGCGGCGAAGCCGAACGCGATTTCGTCTATACCGACGACATCAAGCCGAATTTCGTCATGTTCACGCAGGCCAAGAACCTCGCCAATTCGCCGTCGGTCCAGAATGGCGTAAGGGTGGATATTGCACCGGATACGCGCTGGGCGCGCCGCGACATCAAGACCGTCATGCTTCTGGCGCAGGTGCTGGCAAAGAAGCAGGCCAAGAGCAAGGGCTACCATGAAGTCTGGCTGGTTGAAGACGGCTTCGTTACCGAAGGCGGTTCATCGACGGCATTCATCATCACCAATGACAATGTGCTGGTAACGCGGCCGAACTCGCACGCTATCCTCCCCGGCTGCACGCGTCGCGCCGTGATCAAGATCGCGGAAGAACAGCACCTTCGCATTGAAGAGCGCCTGTTCACGGTCGATGAGGCGAAGGCCGCCAAGGAAGCGTTTCTCACGAGCGCATCAAGCTTCGTGACGCCAATCATCGGCATTCAGGATCATACGATTTCCGACGGCAAGCCGGGGCCGGTCACCCGCCGTTTGCAGGAGATCTACATGGATATGGCTCGCACGGGATCTGAGCCGGTACTTCAGCCGTAACTAACGAACGGGTTTTGCCTGCGAGGTTGCGAACAAGACCTGTTTTCTGCAAAACGATAGAATCCTAGAGCAAGGCCCGTCGATGCGGGCTTTCCTCATGCGCATTATCGAGGCCAGCACACGGAAATAACCATGACAGGCAAGGCACGCGACTACGGCATCATCTGCGGCATCATGCAGCCGGGCGAAAACAACGCCATCACCGATGTTCCGGGCGTGCGCGTGGGGCACCGCACCTTGCGCAACGGCGATATCAATACCGGCGTGACAGCAATCATCCCACATGACGGCAACATATATCGCCGCAAGGTACTGGCCGCTTGCGATGTCATCAATGGTTTTGGCAAAAGCACAGGTCTCGTGCAGGTCGAGGAACTGGGCACGCTGGAAACGCCGATCCTGCTCACCAATACATTTGGCGTCGGAACCTGCGCCAATGCGTTGATCCGAGAGGCGATTGCAGGCAATCCCGATATCGGGCGCACCACGGCGACCGTCAATCCGGTCGTTCTGGAATGCAATGACGGCCCGCTCAACGACATTCAGGCCATGGCCGTCACGGAAGCCGATGCGCAGGAAGCGTTGCAGATTGCGGGAACAGACGTTGGCGAAGGCAATGTCGGTGCAGGAACCGGTATGAGCTGTTTCGGATTCAAGGGGTGGCATCGGCACATCCTCGCGCCGGTTCGAACTTGGCGGCAAGGTGCATCACCTCGGTGTTCTGGCGCTGACCAATTTTGGCCGCGCCGGTGATCTGGTTCTTCCGGACGGGCGCAGGCCCTCGCCGAAGGCCGAAGCACAGCCGGAAAAAGGTTCAGTCATTCTGGTGCTCGCGACAGATGTTCCGATGGAACACCGACAGTTGAAGCGCGTGACCCGCCGCTGTGGCGCGGGACTAGCACGTCTGGGTGCATTCTGGGGCCACGGAAGCGGTGATATCGCCATCGGCTTTTCAACGGCGGTGATATTCGACCATGATGAAACGCGTGATGTGGTCGAGATCGCGGTGCTCAACGAAAGCCGTATCGACACGCTGTTTCGCGCAGCAGCTGAATGCACGCAGGAAGCCGTCCTCAACTCCATGTGCATGGCTGAACCTATGCGCGGACGCGCCGCAAACCGCCGCTCGCTGGCCGACTGGCTGGAAAGCAACAAAGATTAGGCCCGGCAACCTCTGACGGGGTCCACATCAAATCCTGATATTTTCTGTGTATTGCCACATTTGGCTTCGATCATTCCCTAATGGTCGAAGTCGAAGGATGGCAATATGCGGCAAAAAACCGCGACTCGGCGCGACCCATGGCACGCTCCCACGAGTTTGGGCTGCTTAGGCACAACCGTTGGCGGTATAAGGGCGCTTCGTTTTCGGGGTAGTCATATACCGAATCGATGACAGCGCTGAAATTTCAGGACCAATTTTTTGACGACATCGTTTGTTCGCCTGACTGTACTGGGAAGTATCCTGCCATTGCTGGCGGCATGCGTCACCGTTGGTCCCGACTATCAGAAGCCAAATGTGCTGACGCCTGCTGGTTGGAACAGCAAGGCTGACAAGCGTGCCCCTCAATTGGGCGATTGGTGGAAAAACCTGAAAGACCCGGTTCTGGATCAGCTGATAGCGGACGGAATTGCCGGTAGCCCGGATGTTGCTACTGCGAAGGCGAAGGTGCGGCAGACCCGCGCCAATTACACCTCGGCCGGTGGCGCGCTTTATCCGCAGTTGGATGGAAGCGGAAGCTTCACGCGATCTGACAGTGGAACTACTCTTGCCTCCAATCAGTCGAGCATGGGTTTCAAAACCCAATGGGAACTCGATCTTTTCGGCGGCAACAGGCGCGGTGTGGAAGCAGCCTACTACAATGTCGAATCCGCAAATGAGCAATTGCGGGCAGCGCTCGTTACGCTGATCGGCGACATCGCAACCAACTATGCAAACTTGCGCGGTGCGCAGGCCAATATTGCCATTGCGCAGCGCAATGCGGCGTCCCAGCGGCAGACCGTAGCATTGACGCGCAGCCAACTGGAAGCCGGACAAATCTCGCAGGTCGATCTTTTGAGCGCCGAGACACAGGCAGCATCGACTGAAGCCCAGATACCGTCTGCGGATCAGCTACGCCCAATATCTCAATCAGTTGTCAGTGTTGACGGGCCGGTCTTCTTCGGCACTGGCGAGCGTTCTGGACAAATCACGTCCGATACCCGCGATCCCACGCAAAATTTCAGCCGGCCTGCCTGCCGATTTGCTGCTTAGCCGCCCGGATGTCCGCGCAGCGGAACGCGATTATGCAAGTTCAACTGCCAGCATCGGCCAGAAGCAGGCCCTCCTCTATCCAAGCATTTCGCTCACCGGTAACATCAACACCGGCGGCGCCAATTTCGGCGACCTTGGAAAACTGTCTACAATCAGCTGGGCTTTTGGTCCAAGTTTGAGCGTACCGATCTTCCATGGCGGCCAGTTGAATGCGGATGTCGACGCGGCGAAAGCGGCACGCGACCAGTCGTTTATCGCCTATCGGAAGTCAATCCTGATGGCGCTCAGCGAAGTCGAGAATGCCAGCGTATCGCTCAACCAGAACCGTTTGCGCACCGCGCAGCTACAGAAAATCGTTGGCAACAGCCGCAAGATCAACGAGCTGACGCTGGAGCAATATAGAGCTGGCACGAAGAGCTTCGTTGATGTGCTGACTGCACAACGCGACCTTCTGAGCGCAGAAACCAACCTTAGTCAGGCCCGGACCGATCTGGTCCTGAATTATGTCGCCCTGCAGAAAGCACTGGGTGGTGGCTGGAACGGCATCATTGATGTTGCGAAACCTGAAGTCGTTGACGGCTATACAGGTCCGCGCATCGTCAAGACCCCGCCGCTTCCTCCGCTGACAACCGATAAGAGACCACTATGAAACCCAAGTCGAAACGCCGTTTTCGCTGGCGCCTGTGGCTGGCCGTCCTCATCGCATTGCTGATCGTGGGCTATTTTGTCGTCCGCTCCCTCACGAAAGAAGAACCTCTGCCCGCCACGACTGAAATCAAGCGCGGCGAGATCGAAAGTTCGGTTCTTGCAACGGGTACTTTGCGGCCTAAAAATCTGGTTGCCATCGGCGCGCAGGCGACAGGCCGCATTCTCTCGCTCAAAGTCAAACCGGGCCAGCAGATAAAGGCCGGCGAAGTCGTTGCCCTGATTGACTCGACCAATCAGCAGAACGAGCTGAACAAGGCCGGGCGTCGCTTCGCCAGAACGAAGCCACCCGTGCACAGAACCTTGCCGATCTGGAGCTGGCGGGCAGGATCTGGCGCGAAACCAGATGATGATCGGCAAGAATGCCGTTGCACGTGCGGATTACGATAAGGCGGTCAGCACCGTAAAGTCGAAGGAAGCACAGGTCGCCAACAGCGAAGCGGCGATTGCGGCGGCGAAAGTCGACGTCCAGATCGCCGAAACCAATCTCGCTTATACCCGCATCACAGCGCCCATTGACGGCACGATCCTTGCGACGGTGGTTCAGGAAGGCCAGACCGTTAACGCGCAGCAAAGCGCGCCGACGATCGCTATTCTCGGGCAGCTCGACACGATGACCGTCGAGGCGGACATTTCGGAAGCGGATGTTACTCAGGTTCGCGAAGGAATGCCGCTTTATTTCACCATATCGGGACAAAACCTGAAGCGTTATGACGCGACGCTGGAAAAGATTGAACCGGCTCCGGATTCCCATCGTCAGTGACAAAAGCTTCACGACAACGGCTGTGAGCGCATCGAGCTCGGCGACTGCCTCGGCCATTTACTACAAGGGTATTTTCAGCGTTCCCAATCCGGATGGGCTGCTCAGAACCTACATGACGACCGAGATTCACATTCTGCTTGCGAAGGCTAAAGATGTCTTGATTGCGCCTGTGACCGCTCTCAAGGACACGAGTGAACCGGGCAAGGCCACGGTTCGCGTGGTGACAAGCGCAAACAAGATCGAAGAACGCACGGTCGAAACCGGCATTACCGACAAGGTCAACACCGAAATCCGTTCGGGTCTGAGCGAGGGGACAAAGTCGTCACCGATAATCAGGTTACCGTTCCTGCCTCGGACAGTTTCTGACATGAGCGATACGCCGCTTCTCTCGCTCAAGGGCGTTTCCCGACAATATCCGTCGGGTGACGACTTCACGACGGTTCTAAACCATGTGAACCTGACCATCGAGCGCGGAGAGATGGTGGCGATCATTGGCGCGTCCGGTTCGGGCAAATCCACGCTGATGAATATTCTCGGCTGTCTGGATCGTCCGTCGGAAGGCGAATATCTGATTTCCGGTCGCGCTACGTCGGAGCTTGAAGCTGATGAGTTGGCACAATTGCGGCGTGAGCATTTCGGTTTCATTTTTCAGCGCTATCATCTGCTTGGTGAACTGGATGCCGTAGGCAATGTCGAGATCCCGGCCATTTATGCAGGCCAGAAAAAAAAAGGCGGAACGGCGCGAAAAGGCTGAAATGATCCTTCAGCGGCTTGGTATGGGTGAACGCACCCATCACCGGCCCAGCCAGCTTTCCGGCGGCCAGCAGCAGCGCGTTTCCATCGCTCGCGCCCTTATCAACGATGCTGATGTCATTCTGGCGGACGAGCCCACGGGTGCGCTCGACAGCCATAGCGGCGAGGAAGTCCTTGGCATCCTTCAGGAGCTGAACCGCGAAGGACGCACTATCGTCATCGTCACGCATGACCGGCAGGTTGCAGCGCGGGCGCAGCGCATCATCGAAATTCGCGACGGCGAAATCATCTCCGACACACATAACGGTGAGACGGAGCGGCGAGTGATGTCTGTGCCGGTTGAGCAGCAGCAGGCCAAGCCAAGACTGCTCGCCGGGCTTCGCGACCGCTTCAACGAGGCATTCGCGATGGCGCTCCGGTCGATGAATGCGCATCGGCTGCGCACGTTTCTGACGATGCTCGGCATCATTATTGGTACGGCATCGGTCGTCTGCGTCGTGGCGCTCGGGCAAGGGTCACAGCGGCAGATTCTCGAGCGGATCAGCGATCTTGGCACCAATACGCTCTACATCAGTCCCGGCAGGGGATTTGGTGACCTGAAAGCCGCGCAGATCACGACGCTCAATCTGGGCGATGCCAAGGAGATCGCGAAACTGCCTTACGTGGTAGCTGCGACGCCATCCGGTTCGACAAGTTCCACGATCCGTGTCGGCGACAAGGAAGTCAGCGTTTCGGTGAATGGTGTGGGTGCGGAATATTTCGTCACACGCAACAGCAAGTTGCTCGAAGGCCGGTTTTTCGATCAGCGCAATGTCGATGATCTGGAACAGGTGGCTGTGGTTGATGAAACAGCCAAGACGACACTCTTTCCCCATGAAGTGGGGTCCGTCATCGGCAAGATCATCCTTTTGAACAAAGTGCCAGTGCGCATCGTCGGTGTCGTCAAGGCCGAGGAACGTGGACCGGGTGGCGCGCAGACGCTTGAAGTCTACCTGCCCTACACGACTGTGCAGACACGTATGACCGGCTCACGTTCATTGCAGATGATCCTCGTTCGCGTCGCCGACACAATGGACCCGTCGGAAGCCGAAAAACTGATTACGGCTTTCCTGACCAAACGGCATGGCGAGAAGGACTTTTCAGTCTTCAATACCGACAGCCTGCAAAAGACCATTCAGGCCACAACGGCGACGCTTGCCCTTCTCGTGTCCAGCATTGCAGGCATATCGCTTTTGTCGGCGGCATTGGTGTCATGAACATCATGCTTGTCGCCGTATCCGAAAAGAATCAACGAAATCGGTGTCCGCATGGCCATTGGCGCACGCCAGAGCGATATCTTGCAGCAGTTCCTGATCGAGGCGATTCTCGTCTGTCTGATTGGCGGCGTGCTTGGTGTTCTCATCGCTGCCGGATTCGGCCTGCTGTTTGCGCAGTTCAGTTCGATGTTCCAGCTCATCTATTCTCCCGCCTCCATCGTGGTTGCGCTTGTCTGCTCGAGCCTGATCGGCATCGGATTCGGCTTTATTCCGGCTCGCAACGCCTCCAAACTCGATCCGGTCGTCGCCCTCGCACGGGACTGATCGGTGAGTCTCGGACTTGACGACTCTCTGCCGCCGGATGCCGTTCACGGCTGCAAAATTAACAGGTAGCGGAAACTACCCATGATTGTTGCATTGCGCATAAATCAATATAAGAAATATCTTTATTAGATTGATATTATTTATTTTATATATGCAACCGAAGGTAATATAGCCTTTGGGAGGCTATGCATGAGGATATATGTCCCGCAAGAAATTTCTGTCTTTGGGGTCGTTTCGGAAGGGGGTTGTTAACCTTCATTTTTTTATTACTTGGGCTCATTCAGGCGACAGTATCTATGGTTCAGGTATCATGCGTAATTTGAGAGAAAATTTCCCCAGTCTACAGGAAATCGTGCAGAGAACGCTCAGGACCCGAAGCAGCCTAGCGGTCAGACGGGCAGTCAAAATCCCGCCAGTGACGATGCCCGGAAAATCCATTTTTCGCTCGGTGCGAATGTTCGTTTTACCCGCACGCCAGAAGTTGAGCTTTTGCGTCGTCGCGGCGAGGAACTCCCGAGCATCAATGAGCGCACTCAAACTGAAGCTGCGCCAGAGATCAGTGTCGAGAAGGTTGCCGAAGCCCAGCCTATGGCTGTCGCAAAATTGCAAAAAGACCGTGTCGCAGAGCATGGTTCGCTCGCCAATAGCACCGGTGCCGCCTGCAATGCCTTTGGTTCCTGTGGCAGTTGTCGCAGCTCCTGCAGAGCCCGCTCTGGAAGTAGCCCCAGTTGTGGCTGAACCGGTCGCGGCTGACATTGTAAATCCGGCCCAGCCATCGGCCTTTGCCTATCTTTCAGACTTCGCTTTCTGGGAAGGTTGCGACATCGATACGGCAATCGTGCCGGCGGAGCCTCTGGTTTCTGCTGTTCCAGCAGAACCGCGCAAGCCTTTGCCGACCGTTGAATCCATTCTGGCACAGTTTCGTATTCGCGAATGGAACAAGCGACCGGAGCCACCTGCAGTAACCCCGATTCAGCCAGTCGTACAGACACCGGCTGCCGCTGCGCCAGTTGAAACGGTTGCACCGAAACCTGTTGCCACCGTTCAGGTCGAAACGCCCGCGCCGCAGCCGATTGTGGCTGCGCCTGAGATCACACCCGAAGTTATCGGCGAAGCCACCGAGGACGAAGTTGTACTCACCGTTGCGGAAGCGGAGGAACATGTCGTTGAGGAAGTAGTGGTTTCAGAGCCGATCATCGGAAAGCCTGCCCCGGTCAAGGCGGCGCCTTCGATTGCATTGTACCAGCCACAGCCCCTCCCCGCGCCGAAGCGCCTGTCATTCACGGCAGCTATGAGTTTCCGCCGCGAGACCTTCTGCAGATGCCGCCCGAACAGGACGGAAATGTCATCACGCAGGAAATGCTGGAACGCAGCGCGGGGTTGCTCGAAAGCGTGCTGGGAGGATTTCGGCGTGCGCGGCGAGATCATTCATGTTCGCCCGGTCCGGTCGTTACGCTCTACGAGTTTGAACCGGCGCCCGGCGTCAAGTCCTCGCGCGTCATCGGCCTTGCCGACGATATCGCCCGCTCCATGTCGGCGCTTTCCGCCCGCGTGGCTGTGGTTCCCGGCCGCAATGTCATCGGCATCGAACTGCCGAATGCCAATCGCGAAACCGTTTACCTGCGTGAAATGATCGACAGCCGCACTTTCGAGTCATCGAACTACCGTCTGCCGCTTTGCCTCGGCAAGGGTATTGGTGGTGAGCCGATCATCGCTGAACTGGCCAAGATGCCCCACCTTCTGGTGGCCGGCACCACCGGTTCGGGCAAGTCGGTTGCCATCAACACGATGATCCTCTCGCTGCTCTACCGTTTCAAGCCGGAAGAATGCCGCCTGATCATGGTTGATCCGAAGATGCTGGAACTGTCCATCTATGATGGTATTCCACACCTGCTGACCCCGGTTGTTACCGATCCGAAAAAGGCCGTCGTCGCTCTGAAATGGGCCGTGCGCGAGATGGAAGAACGCTATCGCAAGATGGCCCGCCTTGGCGTGCGTAACATCGAAGGCTTCAATGCCCGCGCCGCCTCGGCCAAGGGCAAGGGCGAAACCGTGATGTGCACGGTGCAATCCGGCTTCGACAAGGAAACGGGTGAAGCGACCTATATTCAGGAAGAGCTCGACCTGACGCCGATGCCGTACATCGTGGTCATCATCGACGAGATGGCCGACCTGATGATGGTTGCTGGCAAGGATATTGAAGGTGCTGTCCAGCGTCTTGCCCAGATGGCCCGCGCCGCCGGTATCCACCTCATCATGGCAACCCAACGCCCTTCGGTCGATGTCATTACCGGCACGATCAAGGCAAACTTCCCAACCCGCATCTCGTTCCGGGTAACCTCGAAGATCGACAGCCGCACGATCCTCGGTGAAATGGGTGCCGAGCAGCTTCTCGGTCAGGGCGACATGCTTCATATGGCAGGCGGCGGGCGCATCGTCCGTGTCCATGGCCCGTTCGTTTCCGATGAGGAAGTCGAAAAAGTGGTCAACCACCTGAAGGAACAGGGACGTCCGGATTATCTGGCGACCGTCACGGAAGACGAGGAAGACGAAGACGCAACGCAGGAAGCAGCGGTTTTCGATGCAACCTCCATGGGTTCGGAAGATAGTGACGACGTATATGAGCAGGCCATCAAGGTCGTGATGCGCGACAAGAAGTGTTCCACGTCCTATATCCAGCGCCGCCTCGGTATCGGTTATAACCGTGCTGCCTCGCTCGTGGAGCGTATGGAAAAGGATGGTCTGGTCGGCCCTGCCAATCATGTCGGCAAGCGCGAGATCCTGACAGGCAACCGCGACTGAGTACCACTAAATCCAAGTTAAAAAGCCGGATCGCACACGCGATTCGGCTTTTTCTGTGCCTTGCCAATGGGTTGGAAACTGTTGCGCCAATGCGCTTGTCAAGATGTAAAATTTGGTTAATACTTAGTTCATTCGTACATTCTTGATAATCGGTCGAGATAGCCTCGAAAGCGGTCTCGCGCCCAGAAGATAGGAGAATGATCGATGAAGAGCATTATTATCGGTCCTGCGGCTACCGAAAAGGATCGTACAGTTACGCAGCAGATTTTGCTGCGCATTCATGAGCAGATGCCAAAGCCCTCGGAGGACAAAACACAGGTTTGCAACGTATTGCGCTTGTCGAAGGGCGGCTACTCGCACCGCAGACGCAGAATTCATAAACTTGCTTGATAACAAAGCGATATAATAGCAATCCTGTTCAGCGCCACGCATTCACTGCGATGCGGCAGGCGCTGTAATTTTATCTGACATGATATTCAGTGCTGAAGATCGAGCGCGCGATGAAGCTCGATATCCTTTGTCTCACCGTTCATCCGTTCTGCCAGAATTCGGCCTGTCGTTGGCCCAAGCGTGAAACCTTGGTGACCATGTCCGAAATTCAGCCATAAACCGTTGTGTCGCGGGGCTTCTGCTACGACGGGAAGCATTCGCGGCATGCAGGGGCGACTGCCGAACCACGGGATGCTTTCCAAGGGTACGCCAATGTCAAAAGCTCGCTTATGGCCTTGATGGACCTGTTGAGCTGCCGATGGCGAGCCGCGCTATCCAGCGGCGTCAGTTCCGCCCCGGTCAGGATGCGCAAGCCTGCGCGCATCGGCGTTGCAACTGTTGAATTGCCTACATCAACAATGGGCACCTTCGGTCCGGCACCTGAAAAGTGCTGATGATATCCGCGCTTGATAACAAGCGGTACTTTATAGCCGAAACCGCGAAGGACTTCCGGGCTCCATGGACCGAGAGCAAGCACGACGTGACGCGCACGATGCGGTCCTTCCATCGTGTCAACCTGCCAGCCGGAACCATCTTGCCGCAAACTGCGCGCATCACTGTGCTGAAAGATGCCGCCGCGCTTTACGAACAGACTGACATAGGACCGGACAAGCGCACCCGGATCGGAGCAGGACCAAGGGTCAGTCCAGTGTATGGCCCCGGCCAGAGCGGCCTTCAAGGATGGTTCAGCAGCGCTTACAGTCCTGCTGTCCTCGATGACGCTGCCAACACCGAACTCCTGTTTTTCCGCTCCGCATCACGCGCAGACATCTCGAACGAGTGGACGGAGCGATGCAGCTCACGCAGTCCTGTCCGTCTTATCAGCTTCTCAGCGCCGGAAGCTTTGATTAATGGCGCATGATCGTCAGCTGCGCGCCGGATCATGCGTGCATAGAGCTGTGAAGCCATGCGGTGACGCCTCGCTTCCGAATTATGCCAATAGCGCGACAAGGGGCCGACCTGCCCCGGCAAATCGCGAAGCCGCCATGCAACCTGATTATTGGCACCGAACGCGGCCTTCAGCAGTTCCAGTGGGGCGCGTGGCAAGGCATAGGGGCTGACGGCTTCGGTCTGGATTATCCCGGCATTGCCATAGCTCGTTTCGGTTCCCGGATCGCTTCGGTCGACAAGAAGCACCGACCAGCCCCTTTCCTGCAAGGCGAGCGCAACCCCGACACCCACCATACCGGCACCCAGAACGATGCAATCTGTCATATCCAGCTACTTCTCAGAAATGGTGCGATTCTCTTTTAGCCAGTATGTGAAATCCGGCCCGCGACTGACAAGTTCAGCGATCACGTTCTTTTGTGGCTCGGCTCGTTCTTGCCATTGCATTTTTGCTATAGAAGGTCACTTTCTGAATCAGGCTTTGTTGATCGCGGTGATTGAAGGACAAGATAATGCCCTCCTCCAGAAATGAACAGGCAGTCCAGAAGACCTCCTCCCGTTTCCTTCTCGGTCTGATGTCGGTTTTGGGAGTGGCTTTCTTCATTCTCTTCATGGGGCTGGGCATCTGGCAGGTGGAGCGTTTGCAATGGAAGCTCGATCTTATTGCACGGGTCGATGCGCGGGTTCACGCCGAGCCGATTGCAGCGCCGGGTCCGGATGACTGGGCCAATGTCAATCAGAAGGACGATGAGTACCGCCATGTCTCATTGACGGGTACTTATCTGAACGACAAGGAAGTGTTGGTTCATGCGCTGACCGAACGCGGCGCGGGCTGTTGGGTTCTGACACCGATGCGTTCGCCCGATGGCGCGCTGACTTTCATCAATCGCGGGTTTGTTCCAAGCGACAAGCGCGATCCGTCATCGCGGCAGGAAACGCAAGTTGCCGGTGAAACCACTATATCAGGCCTGTTGCGTATGCCGGAACCTGACGGATTTTTCCTGCGTCCCAACGATCCAGCGCGTAATGACTGGAATTCGCGCGATGTCGCAGCCTTTGCACAGAAGGAAAATCTGGGGCCGGTTGCACCCTACTTTGTCGATGCTGATGCGACATCCGGCACTGGGGCGCTTCCCATTGGCGGGCTGACGGTCGTGAAATTCCGCAACAGCCATCTTTCCTACGCGATTACATGGTTTGCGCTTGCTGCAATGGTCGCCGGTGCTGCGATTTTTCTCTGGCGGCACGAGCGTAACACCAAGTCTCGTTGAGTTTGACTCATCGAGACTTGGTTAAGCCCGTGCGGCGATTGAGCATTTTCAGAGCGTGATGCGTAAGCATCTTAGCGCCCTGCTATAAGTCACAGAGCTAGATATGCAGCGCGTGGCCGAGCGCTTTCATGCTGGCTTCGGCAAAGCCTTCACTCAATGTCGGATGCGCGTGGATCGTAGCGGCGATATCTTCCAGTCTTGCGCCCATCTCCACCGCCTGCGCGAAGGATGATGAAAGCTCGGATATGCCGACGCCGACAGCCTGAATACCGAGGATGAGGTGATTATCGGCACGTGCAACGACGCGGATCATGCCGTCTTCCCGTTCGATGGTCATCGCCCGGCCGTTGGCCTGAAACGGGAAGATACCGACCTGAATTTCATGACCAGCCTTACGAGCCTCATCCGGTGACTGCCCAACAGTGACGATTTCCGGATCGGTGAAACAAACTGCGGGAATACAGCGCTTGTCCCAAAGCTGATTGCCACCTGCGATGATTTCCGCCACCATTTCGCCCTGTGCCATGGCACGATGCGCAAGCATCGGCTCGCCGGTCACGTCACCGATAGCATAGACACCGCGCATGGAGGTGCGGCAGCGCTCGTCGATACGGATGAAACGTCCGTCCATATCGAGGCGGATTTCGCTGAGACCCCAGCCATCGGTCTGCGGCTTGCGGCCCACCGTGACAAGTATCTTGTCGGCGTTGATGGTCTTCGTGGCTCCGTCGGCGGTCAGGACTTCAAGCCCTGCCTCATCCTTCGATAGTCCCTTGGCCGAAGTGCTGGTCAGGACTTCGACGCCGAGCGCCTTCAAACGTGCCATGACCGCACGCGTCAGTTCCGCATCATATTGCGGCAGGATGCGGTCTGTTGCCTCCACCACAGTGACTTTTGCGCCAAGCTTGGCAAGGGCGGTGCCGATTTCCAGCCCGATATAGCCACCACCGACGATAGCCAGCGTTTCAGGTATCTTTTCCAGTGATAGCGCTTCGGTGGATGAAATGATTTTTCCGCCAAATGGCAGCGCCTGAATTTCAACCGGAACCGAGCCGGTTGCGATAACGATGTTTTCGGCATGGATCGTCTGGCGGCCGGTATCGGTTTCGACCAGAACGGTTTTCCCGTCGAGAAAGCGTGCCTGTCCATGGAACATGCGCACGCGCGACCGTTTCAGGAGTCCAGCCACACCGCCATTAAGGCGGCTCACAATGCCGTCTTTCCATTCAAGCGTTCTGGCAAAATCGATGGCCGGATTCTGCGCCGTAATGCCGAGCGCGCCCTTCGATGCAAAGACGGAAAGGTGGTGGAATTCATCAGCTGCGTGGATCAGAGCCTTGGATGGGATGCAGCCCACATTGAGGCACGTGCCGCCCAGTCGTGTCTTTTCCACCAGCACCGTATCAATGCCAAGCTGGCCTGCCCGGATGCCGCATACATAGCCGCCGGGGCCGCCGCCGATGATCAGGAGTTTGCATGAAATCTCGCTCATTCGATCAGCCTTCTACAAAAATCATCGCGGGCGTCTCAAGAAGGCTTTTCAGCTTCTGCACGAAAACCGCTGCATCCCAGCCGTCGATCACGCGATGGTCGAAACTGCACGACAGGTTCATCATCTTGCGCGGCACGAACTGCACGCCATCCCACATAGGACGAACGGCCATCTTGTTGATGCCAACGATTGCGACTTCCGGGCGGTTGATGATAGGTGTCGTGGCGATTGCACCGAGCGGTCCAAGCGATGTGATGGTGATGGTGGAACCTGTCAGTTCCTCCCGCTTCGCCGTACCGTTGCGCGCCGCGTCGGTAACGCGCGACAATTCAGAAGCTGCAGCGAACACGCTCATGCTTTCCGCATGCCGTACCACCGGTACAATCAGACCGTTGGGTGTCTGCGTGGCGATGCCAATATGCACACCACCAAACTGGCGGATGATATCGGCCTCGTCATCGAAATGGGCATTGAGACCGGGCTGTTCTTTCACTGCCTTGACGATAGTACGAACAATGAAAGGCAGAAGCGTCAGACGCGGGCGATCTTCTTTCTTTTGATTGTTGAGGCCGCTACGCAGCTCTTCCAACTGTGTAACATCGACCTCTTCGACAATGGTAATATGCGGAATATGGCGCTTCGCCTCGGCCATGCGTTCGGCAATCTTGCGGCGAAGGCCGATGACCTTGATCTCGTTGACCGAGGTGTCGGTTGCATAACCGGACAGAGCCGGTGACGCGCCTGTTTCCTGCTGGAAAAAGAGGTCGAGATCTTCATGCGTGATGCGTCCCGCCGGACCCGTACCGCGAACACGACGCAGATCCACGCCTGCATCGCGAGCGCGCAGTCTTACGGACGGTGTTGCCAGCGGCCTTTCGCCCTCGCTGCGTATCGGACCCGCACCAGAGAATGCGCGGCTTGTGGCTTCACGCTTGGGGGCAGCCGCTTTTGGAGGAACCGGCGTCTGCAACAGAACTGGTGTTTCAGGAGTTGGTGCCGGTTGCGGCTTGGCTGTTTCAACAGCAATCGGAGCCGGTTCTTCTGCGTTCCCTTCGGATTTCTCTTCCGTCGCACCACCCTCGATCTCCAGACGGACGAGTTCCGAGCCGACAGCGATCTTCTCGCCGACTTCTCCATTGACGGCGATGACCTTGCCGCCGCGTGACGACGGAATTTCTACCGTTGCCTTGTCGGTCATGACGGCAGCGAGAAGATCGTCCTCGCGCACGACATCGCCAACCTTCACATGCCATTCGACCAATTCGGCCTCAGCAACGCCTTCACCAACATCGGGGAGTTTAATTGTAAAATGTGCCATCTTTCCCTCCCCTCAAGCTTCCATGATGGATGTTAGCGCACGGCCAACCCGGTCGGGGCCGGGGAAATAGGCCCATTCCTGCGCATGCGGATAAGGCGTATCCCAACCGGTAACGCGGAGGATCGGCGCTTCCAGATGATAGAAGCAATCACGCTGCACGAGTGCGGCAAGCTCTGCGCCGTAACCGCAGGTCAGCGTCGCCTCATGCACGATTACGCAACGCCCGGTCTTCTTCACAGACGCCATGATGGTGTCCGTATCGAGCGGGAGCAGCGTGCGAAGATCGATCACCTCAGCATCGACGCCAGTTTCCTCGGCGGCAGCAAGCGCCACATGGACCATAGTGCCATAGGCAAGCACCGTCACGTCGCTGCCTTCGCGGCGAATGGCAGCCTTGCCGAGCGGCACGGTATAATAGCCTTCCGGCACATCACCGAGATCGTGTTTCTTCCAGATGTCACCGGACGGTCATGATGCCCGTCGAAAGGACCGTTATAAAGACGCTTCGGTTCGAACATGATAACGGGGTCAGGGTCTTCGATGGCCGCCAGCAGCAACCCCTTGGCATCGGCAGGTGTGGACGGCATGACCGTCTTCAGGCCCGATACATGGGTGAAAAGCGCTTCCGGACTCTGGCTGTGCGTCTGGCCACCATAGATGCCGCCGCCGGATGGCATGCGGATCACGATAGGACAGGTGAACTCGCCCGCAGAGCGATAACGCAGACGTGCCGCTTCCGAAACGATCTGGTCGTAGGCCGGGTAGACATAGTCCGCGAACTGCACTTCGATACAGGGGCGAAGGCCATAGGCAGCCATGCCGATGGCGGTGCCGACAATGCCCAACTCGCTGATCGGTGCGTCAAAGCAGCGTTCCTTGCCGTATTTCTTCTGAAGGCCAGCCGTACATCGGAAAACACCGCCGAAATATCCGACATCCTCACCGAACACGACGACCTTCTTGTCGCGTTCCATGGCGATATCGTGGGCGTTCTGGATCGCCTCGATCATGGTCATCTTACTCATAGATTAGAACCCCGCTTCCTGACGCTGGCGGATAAGATGCGGCGGCGTTTCAGCATAGACATCCTCAAACATGTCGCGCATCGACGGCTTGCGACCGTCATGCAGCGTACCAATGGCTTCCGCCTCGCGCTGTGCAGCAACCACCAGATCCATCACCTCAGCTTCGGCTTGCTTGTGGCGCTCATCCGACCAGACGTCGCGCTTGATAAGATGGTTCTTGAGCCGCAGGATCGGATCGCCGAGCGGCCATGCATCGCTTTCGGCCTTGGGGCGATAGGCAGAAGGATCATCCGAGGTGGAATGCCCGCCAGCGCGATAGGTCACATATTCGATGATGGTCGACCCGAGATTACGCCGGGCGCGTTCCACAGCCCATTTGGCAACCGCGTGAACGGCCAGATAGTCGTTGCCGTCAACGCGAAGCGCCGGAATGCCGAAACCGTGCCCACGAGCTGCGAAAGTACCTGAGCCACCGCGCGCAATGCCCTGAAAAGTGGAAATTGCCCACTGATTGTTGACGATATTCATCACCACCGGGGCCTTGTAGGTCGAAGCAAAGACCAAAGCTGCGTGGAAATCACTTTCCGCGGTCGAGCCATCGCCGATCCATGCGGCAGCGATCTTCGTGTCGTGGCTGATGGCAGAAGCCATGGCCCAGCCGACAGCTTGCGTATATTGCGTCGCGAGGTTGCCCGAAATGGTGAAGAAGCCGTGGTCCTGTGACGAGTACATCACCGGAAGCTGGCGCCCCTTCAACGGGTCCTGCTCGTTGGAGAAAATCTGGTTCATCATTGTGACGAGCGGATAATCGTCAGCGATGAGCAGACCGGCCTGACGATAGGTCGGGAAATTCATGTCCCCTTGCGCAGCGCCTTGCGGAAAGCGCAGCTCACCGCTTCTTCGCCCAGATGCTGCATATAGAACGAGGTCTTGCCCTGACGCTGGGCCATCATCATGCGTGCATCATATGCCCGCAGGATCATCATGTGGCGAAGCCCGTCCTTCAACTCGTCATCCGTCAGAGTGCCCGCCCGGGGACCGACTGCCTCGCCTTCGCGGTTCAAAACACGGATGATGCTGAAAGCCAGATCGCGCATCGCTTCCGGCTTTTCATCGATTTCCGGCCTGCGAACGCTTCCCGCACGCGGGATTTTGACATGGGAGAAATCCGGCGCGTCACCGGGCCGCCACTCCGGCTCGGGAACATGCAGGGATAGTACGACATCATCGCTCATGCGGGTAACCCTCGAAACTGGCCTCGCAACTGGCCTCGGGAACTTACAAAATGTCGAACGGGAGAATATTGGATTGGTTCCGTGCGTTTCGGGAAACCCTATCGCCGGCGTTGTTGGTCACATCTGCCGACCTTGTTCCTCCCATGCGACATGGCGCCGATTTCCTCCTTCGGCACCATCCGTTTTCAGGGTGGAACGGGTTCAAAAATAAAGCAAGATTATTTTTCGGTCACTTCGGCACTCATTTGTGAAACGGGTTCGCTCGTGCTTTGGCAGCAGCTAAGGTGCACCGGACGAAACAAGCTTATTCCCGTGATTTCGATGGGATTTTAAGTGGAATGTTTAACTATCTACTACCGCAATAATATTGCTTTTGATTGACGAAAACGTCAGTACTTATTGGTACTCTTTCGACCCTTTCGAGCGCCGTTTTCGTTTCTTACAAACTCAGCATGAGGCGTTTTGTCCATGTATCCCAGCGAGAATTACGTCCATCAAACGATACCGATTCTTCAAAAAGAAAAGCCGCACCCGAGGGCGCGGCTTGTGGGTACGGCTTGGTAAGAAGCTGCGAAATGTTCGGTTCAGCGGATCGCTTTGCCGTTCACATCGAACCGATGCGTCTTGCTATCATCAGGCGTAATGAAGATCATGTCGCCTTCGTTGTAGTGATGTTCGCCGAAGAGCCGCACCGTAATCAGGCCTGCAGCTTCGGTTTCGACGTAAAGGATCGTATCGGCACCGAGATGTTCGGCGTGGATGACCTTGCCTTTCCACTTGCCGCCGTCGCGGCTGACGGAAATGTGCTCGGGACGGATACCGACCGTCTTCGCTCCTGTGTCGCCAACACGGGTGCAGTCCACGAAATTCATCTGCGGCGATCCGATGAAGCCCGCGACAAACAGATTGTCAGGCTTGTTATAGAGTTCCATCGGCGAACCGACCTGCTCAATGCGGCCGGCATTGAGGACAACGATACGGTCAGCAAGCGTCATGGCCTCAACCTGATCATGCGTGACATAGATCATCGTCGCCTTGAGCTCGCGGTGTAACTTGGCGATTTCAAGTCGCGTCTGCACGCGAAGTGCAGCATCGAGGTTCGACAGCGGTTCATCGAACAGAAACAATTCCGGTTCGCGCACCAGTGCACGCCCGATGGCGACGCGCTGGCGCTGGCCACCTGACATTTCAGCCGGACGGCGACCCAGATAAGGGTCAAGCGACAGCATTGCTGAAGCTTTCGAAACGCGTGTTTCGATTTCAGCCTTGGCCGTGCCTGCCTGCTTGAGGCCAAGCCCCATATTGTCCTTGACCGTCAGGTGCGGATAAAGCGCATAGGACTGGAACACCATCGCGATGCCGCGCTTGGAAGGCGGCGTGACTGTGACATCATCGCCATTGATGAGCACCTGACCGGAAGAAACATCTTCCAGACCGGCTATGGAGCGCAGCAGCGTTGACTTGCCGCAACCGGAAGGTCCGACGAAGATGATGAATTCGCCGTCCTGCACTTCAAGATTGATATCCTGCAGAACTTCCTGTGCGCCGTAGCGCTTGTGTACCGATTTGAGTAGCAGCGATCCCACGTAACAAATTCCCTTAAATTCTACCGGCTTACAGTTTGACAGGCTGGCCCGAGCGCACGCTTTCATCTGCCGCAAGACAGATGCGCAGCGATTGCAGCGCGTCATCCATATGTCGGTTGAGATCGATATCTTCGCGAATGGCCTTCAGCATGTAAGCCTGTTCGCGTTCACACAATTCCTGATGTCCGGGCTCGTCGGCCATCGAGAGGTCCGTATCCGGTTTCAGGAACTTTCCATCTGCTCCGCGCTCGGCGCGGTGAACACGGATGGTCGAGGTTTTGGTATGTGCGTCCACATCGTCGGACTTGGTCACGGCCTCGTTCATGACGATCGAGACGCAGCCGTTCGGCGAGATGACGTCCTTCACGAAGAAGGCCGTTTCCGACATCATCGGTCCCCAGCCCGCTTCATACCAGCCGACCGTGCCGTCATCGAACAACACCTGAAGATGGCCGTAATTATACATGTCCGGCTTGATCTCGTCGGAGAGGCGCAATCCCATGCCGCGCACTTCCACCGGCTTGGCGTCAGTGATCTGGCACATGACGTCCACATAATGCACGCCACAATCGACAATGGGCGACGTGGTGTTCATCAGGTTCTTGTGCGTCTCCCCGGTTGCGCCACTGGATTGCTGGTTGAGATTCATGCGGAAGACGTAAGGTCCGCCGAGCTGGCGTGCCTCGGAAATAAGCCGCATCCACGACGGATGATGGCGCAGAATATAGCCGATGACGAGCTTGCGCCCGTTGGCGCGTGCGCAGTCGATTACCCGACGCGCATCCTCAACCGTCGTTGCCAGCGGCTTTTCCACGAACACATGCGCGCCCTGCTCCAGCGCCGCGACGGCATAATCCGCATGGCTTTCCGAATAAGTAGCGACGCAGGCGAGATCGGGCTTCAGTTCCTTCAGTGCTTCATGGAAGGAAGGATGAATTTCATAGCCTGCCAGTTCATCCGGAACGGCAACCCCGGTGCGATTGACGAGGCCGATGACCTCGAAGCCGGGATTGCGGTGATAGGCCAGTGCATGGCTGCGGCCCATATTGCCGAGACCGGCGGAAAGAACACGAACAGGATTTTGCATTGCAGAACTCATTTTACAGCCCCCGCGGTGATGCCGCGGATCAACTGCCGCGAGAATATGACGTAAAGGACGAGGATCGGGAACATCGCCAGCGAAAGCGCTGACAGAACCGCATTCCAGTTGGTGACGAACTGACCGATGAACAGCTGCGAACCGAGCGTCACCGTCTTGGTGACTTCACTTGGCGCAAGGATCAGCGGGAACCAGAGATCATTCCAGATCGGGATCATGGTGAAGACGGCGACTGTGGCCATGGCAGGCCTGATCAACGGCAGCACCAGCTTGAAGAAGATCGCATATTCCGACATGCCGTCTATTCGTCCGGCATTCTTCAAATCGTCGGATACTGTTCGCATGAATTCCGACAGGATGAAGATCGCAAGCGGCAAGCCCTGCGCGGTATAAACGAGGATCAGCGCCGTCAGCGTGTTGACTAGACCTGCGGCTACCATGCCTTGCAGCAGTGCAACCGTGCCAAGCCGGATCGGGATCATGATGCCGATGGCGAGATAAAGCCCCATCAGCGTGTTACCCTTGAAGCGATATTCAGCGAGCGCAAAGGCTGCCATCGCACCGAACAGGATCACAAGGAAGATGCTCACCACCGTGACGATGGTGCTGTTCTGAAAGTAAGTCAGGAAGGAGCCCTGTTTCAGAACTGTTTCATAGCCGATGAGACTGAAACTTTCCGGTGTGGGAAACTGCAACGGCGTGCGGAAAATCGCATTGCGATCCTTAAACGAATTGATCAGCGTGAGCGCCACCGGGAACACGGCGATCAGCATGTAGAAGATCAGGGCCGCATGAACGAGAGTGGTGCGAATGGGCGATGTGCGTGCTTTCGACATGGTCTCGTCTTTCAGAACTGGTAGCGGCGCATGCGGCGCTGGATGCCGAACAGGTAGAGCGACACACCTGCCAGAATGATGAGGAACATCACGGCGGCGATGGTTGCGCCCATGGACGGATTGCCAAGCTGCAGTTGGAAGCCGAAGAAAGTACGATAAAGGAACGTGCCCAGAATATCTGTCGACTTGTCCGGTCCGGCAAGCGCACCCTGCATCGAATAGACGAGGTCGAACGCATTGAAGTTGGCAACGAAGGTCATCACCGAGATCAGGCCGATTGAAGGCAGGATCAGCGGCAGCTTGATCTTGAAGAACTGGCTCCAACCGGTGATGCCGTCACATTCGGCAGCTTCGATGATTTCATCGGGAATATTCAGAAGAGCTGCATAGATCAGCATCATCGGAATGCCGACGAACTGCCAGACCGAGACGAGCGACACGGTGACAAGCGCCGTATCCGCCTTGCCGAGCCACGGGCCAAACAGCCATTTGAGACCGACAAGGTCCATCATCCACGGTGCGACGCCCCAGATCGGCGACAGGATCAGCTTCCAGATAAAGCCCACGATCACGAAGGACAGCAGCGTTGGGAGAAAGATCGCCGTGCGGTAGAAGGCGGCAAAACGCAGCTTCGGCAGGGACAGCATGGCTGCCAGCAGAATGCCGATCGGGTTTTGAACAAGCATGTGAATACAAAAGAATATAACGTTGTTTTTCAACGCATTCCAGAAATCGCGTGACCAGTTCGGATCACCGAAAAGTGCCCGAAATTGGCGAACCCCACAAAAGCCCGCTGTCCGTCGACGACATTGAAGAATGCCTGCCGAAGTGTCTCGATCAATGGCAGCACCATCACCGCCGTATAGATCAGGACGCAGGGCAGAAGAAATACAAGTATATGCCAACGCCTTGGGCGCTTGTGCACAATACCTGTCATGTCGGCAGATTGGCTCATATAGGCATTCGCTCTTCAAGAGCATTTCCAGCAAAGGTATGAACCATTTGCGTTCGGAAATGCATAAAACCGATGGTTAGCGTTCTCGTTCAAGAGAATGCGTGCAAACCGGGAAACCATATTTCCCATCCCTGCCCGCTCGCGTCATTTTAAACTGACACGGAATGCACCGATTGCAAAACTGCATGTCGATGCGACAGACGAAAAGATATGGGCGGCGCGCCCCCGCGATCGCCGCCCATATTGTCCCGCGTTTTTACTTCGCAGGCTTGTACCAGCTGTCCAGACCTTCCTGCAGCTTCTTCGCGGCATCTTCCGGCGTCACAGTGCCGTTGATGACGTTGGCCGACTGAACCCGTGTTTCATTTTCGAGGTTCGGCGTGCCACGCGAGAGAATCTGGTAGGTCGAACGAATGGTTGGCTTGCACTTTTCGCGCCGTGAAACGAATTCCTGTGCCAGCGGATCGCTCATCTTCACTGCCGTCGAATTGAGGCTGAAGAAGCCCGGCAGCGCATTGGCGTAGATTTCAGCGAACTCAGGCGAAGATACCCAGTTCAGGAATACCTTTGCCTGTTCTGCGTGCTTGCTCGAAGCGTTGAGGCCAAGGCCGATATCGTTGTGGTCGGAGATGTAGCAGGTATCGCCTGCATTCTTGACCGGTGGCGGGAAGGCACCCATCTTGAATTGCGCCTGCGTATTGAACAGGCCGATTTCCCACGAACCAGCCGGATAGATGGCGGCGCGGCCAAGCGTGAACAGGTTCTGGCTGTCCGGATAAGTCTGCGCTTCGAAACCGTCGCCCAGATAATCCTTCCACTTGGCAAGAACCTTGAACGGTTCGACCCACTGCGGATCGGTGAGCTTTTCCGTACCGGCGATCAGAGCCTTGCGGCCTTCTTCTTCGCCTTTCCAGTAGGTTGGTCCGATATTCTGGTAGCCCATGGTTGCGGCTTCCCACATATCCTTCGTGCCCATGGCCATCGGGATGTAGGTGCCGTCTGCCTTGATCTTGTCGAGTGCTTCGAAGAATTCGGCTTCCGTGGTCGGAGCCTTGAGCCCCAGCTTGTCGAAGGCTTCCTGATTGTAGATGAAGCCGTGAATAACCGATGCCATCGGCACGCAGAAGGTCTTCGAACTGTCGTCGGTGCTCCAAGCGGACTTGGCGACGTCGGAGAAGTTCTTCATGCCTTCGAGATCGGTCAGATCGGAGAGCTTGCCCTTGTTGAACAGTTCGAGCGAGGTGTCGAACGGACGGCAGGAAATAAGGTCGCCACCTGAACCGGCATCGAGCTTGGCATTGAGGGCCGCGTTATACTCGGTTGGCGCACTCGGTGCGAAATTGATCTTGATGCCGGATTCTGGCTTCAAAAGCCGGAATGATCTTTTCCTGCCAGATCTGCAGATCGTCGTTACGCCAGCTTTCGACCGTCAGCGTGACGTCTTCGGCAAGCGCAGCCGATCCCGACGCCAAAAGCGTGGAACCCAGCAGCATGAGTTTCAACGTATTACGAACCATTTGACCTTCTCCCGTTTTTTAGCGCGGATGCGCAACAGAGGCGAAAGTACGCCAGACCGCTTCAGTACGATCGCTCCTCGCGTTGTGGGAAAAGTACCGGCCCCCGCCGGTGATCTCTATCCCTATTCCGCGTGCTCCTCGCCCTCAGCGGCATTGCGCTCCCCTTCTGTTGAAATTAATGCCAAAAACGTACCAATTGTCCAGAGAAGTTTACAACTTTCGCGCATAAAAATTTAAAGCAGTCTGTTTTCTCAAATTTTATCAATGAATTAATCAATTTTTTCACAAGCCGACAAATCTGCTTGGTTAATGGTATTTTTTGGTATCTTCAAGCCGGAGGTATCTTCATGACTGAATTCTTCATTGGCGTCGATGGTGGCGGCACGGGATGTCGCGCCGTGGTGGCGGGTAGCGATGGTGCGATTCTGGGTTCGGGGCGCAGCGGCTCCGCCAATATCGTCACCGATCCGCGAACGGCGCTGATCAATGTGATCGCGGCGATCGATAACGCTTTTGATGATGCCGGGCTGGACAAGACGCATTATGCGACCAGTCACGCGGTTCTCGGTCTGGCAGGCGGTAATGTCGAGGGTGCAGGCACCCTGATAGAACGCGGCCTGCCCTTCGCGCACTCCAATGTGGAGTTTGACGGCGTGATCGCCCTGCAGGGTGCGCTTGGCGATCAGGACGGTATCGTTGCCATTCTCGGCACGGGCACGGCCTATATCACACGCCGGAACGGTCGAATTCATTCAGTCGGCGGATGGGGTTTCCCCTGAGCGATCTCGGCAGCGGTGCGCGGCTCGGTCAAAGCTTGTTGCAGGAAAGCCTGCTCGTGCATGACAGAATTCATCCACGCACACGCCTGACGACCGACCTTCTCAACGAGTTCGACAACAATCCGGATAATCTGGTCGAATTTGCGTGGACGGCGAAGCCCGGTGACTTTGGCAAATATGCTCCACGTATTTTCCAGTATGCGAACGAGGGAGACGCGACAGCGCGGATGTTGCTTGAGCGTTCTGCTGGTTATGTGAGTGAAACGCTTGACGTACTGATCAAACAGGGCGCTGAACGCATCAGCCTACTTGGCGGCATGGCACCGCTTTATGTGGAATGGCTGCCGCTACACCAGCAGAAGCTTCTGGTCAAACCGGCTGCGGATGCTTTGACAGGCGCTCTACAACTGGCCCTCAAGCGATATGGGTCGCAAAATGGAAAGGCGCGTGAATGAGTGGAAATTTCAGCGCTTTCCCTGCCCAAGAACCTGCAGGGTTCTGCTCCCCCTTCTGGTGGCCCACTCTATATGCAGCTGCGTCAGTCACTGGAGACTGCAATCCGCGCCGGGCAGCTGGTTGACGGTGAGGCCCTGCCACCGGAACGCGACATTGCAGAGTATGCCAATATCAGCCGCGTGACAGTGCGCAAGGCGGTGGATGATCTCGTCAAGGCCGGGCTTCTGGTGCGCCGCCATGGCTCGGGCACGTTCGTTGTGCGCCCGAGCGAGCGCGTGCAGCAGTCACTCTCGATGCTGACCTCATTTACCGAAGACATGGCGCGCCGTGGCATCACCACGGGAATCCAGATGGCTGGAGCGCGGCCTTTATTATCCTTCGCCTGAAGAGATGATGAAGCTGGGCGTTTCCTCGGAAACCCGCGTTGCCCGCCTCGGTCGTCTGCGCATTGCGAGTGACATGCCGTTGGCCATCGAGCGCGCAAGTCTTTCAAGCGAAATCCTGCCCGACCCGGATGCGGTCAAGGGCTCGCTCTATGCCGAGCTGAGCCGCACCGGATTTCGCCCTGTGCGTGCGGTCCAGCGCATAGCAGCCTGCAACATCAAAGACCCCGACGCGCGCATTCTGGGCGTCAAGGAAGGCGATGCGGGCCTGTCCATCGAACGGATTTCCTATCTGTCGTCCGGTCGGGTGGTGGAGTTTACAAAATCACTCTATCGCGGCGATGCCTATGATTTCGTAGCCGAGCTGACAATACCGCAGCCTTAGAGCGCGTTTCGATCTGATTGGATCAGATCGAAACGCGCTCTAACTTCTTTCTGTTTTAAGCATAATCTTCTCGATCCTCGTTTCACTCCGGTCGGATTATGCTCTAAGCGACCTCTATCGACGAAAACGGCCCGTTTCCGGGCCGTTTTTATTTCATGTCAGTGATGTTTCTTGCCTTCACGAGCCAGATCCGCTGTTGGATCGGCCGTGAGACGCTTGCGCGCCCGGTCATCCATCAGCTCATACCACATGGCGTTGAGCACGGCGAAAGCCGCAGCAAGCGGAAGCCCCAACAACCGGGAAAAATACCACATATTGCTTTCCTTTTCGAAAGTTGTTCCAAGCGCATCCTGAAAAGTATGAAACGGTTTTCGGGATGCGCGTTGAAACGAAACTTATAGAGCGCCGATCTGATGCAATCAGATCAAAAAGCACTCTAGTAAGCGTGATTGCTGTCGTCTTCGATCATGTCCTTGTCGACCTTGCCCCACAGGACCTTGTAAACCCGTGACGTGTAGACAACGATCAGCGGCAAGAAGATGAGCGTTACAACCAGCATGATGAACAGCGTCATATGGCTGGAAGACGAATCCCATACCGTCAGGCTTGAGCGCGGATCGAGCGACGATGGCAGAATGAACGGGAACATCGACACGCCGACCGACGAAATAATGCCGAAGATCGACAGCTTTCCGAACAGAAGCGGGGCTAATTCACGACGGCTACGCAATGCGATGAAGACCGCCAGTGCCCCCAAAATGCCGAGCGCCGGAGCGATCAGCAGGACAGGATAGTTCACATAGTTGGTGAACCATGCGCCGTGATCCAGTTCCACAGTCTTGCGCAGCGGATTGGATGGCCCGTCAGTGACGATGGCGCTCGTGATCCGGTAGCCCGAAACCCAGAACCAGCTGACGACGCCAGCCAGCACATAGAGCACGACAGTCAGAAGAGCTGCGATGCTGCCGTAGGACCGGGCACGCGCCTGAATATCCCCAGTCGTCTTCAGCACAAGCCACGACGCGCCGTGCATGCTGAGCATTACCACCGAAAGCACGCCGCAAAGCAGTGCAAACGGGTTAAGCAGACCGAAGAACGAGCCTTCGTAATAGATTTGAAGGTCGTCTGCGAGACGGAAGGGTATGCCCTGCAAGACATTGCCGACAGCGACGCCGAAAATGAGAGCAGGAACAAAACCACCGATGAAAAGTGCCCTGTCCCAACCTCTCCTCCGGGCCTCACTGTCACGCTTGGAACGATATTTGAACCCGACTGGACGCAGAATGAGTGCGAACAGAATGAGAAACATCGCCAGATAGAATCCCGAGAAAGACACCGCATAGAGTGGTGGCGGGCGGCGAAAATAGCGCCGCCCCCGAGGATCAACCAGACCTGATTGCCTTCCCAGACCGGGCCAATCGTGTTGATGATGATGCGTCGCTCGACATCGGTTTTGCCAACGACGGGCATGAGTATGTCGACACCGAGGTCGAACCCATCCATCGCGGCAAAAGCGATCAGCAATACGCCGAGCAATACCCACCAGATGAGACGCAGGGTTTCATAGTCCAACAAGTCGCTGAGTATCATGATCCTTACTCCGCAGGTGCGATGCTGGCCGGGGCGAGAATTGCTTCCGGCTTGCTGTCGGGTTCAGGTCCAGCCTTGATGGCGCGGATCATCAGGCCCATCTCGATGACGAAGAGAACCGTATAGATCGCCACGAAACCAAGTATGGTCAGCAGCACTGTGGACGCTCCGAGATTGGAGACACCGACTGCTGTCGGCAATATGCCTTCGATGACCCAAGGCTGGCGGCCGAATTCCGCGACGATCCAGCCCATTTCGGCCGCGATCCATGGCAGCGGTATCGCAAACACGGCGATCCGCAACAGGAACGGATAGCGGTCAAGTTTACGACGCGCGGAAAGCACAAAGAATGTGCCCGTCAGCAGGATCAGGAAGAAGCCGATGCCGACCATGATGCGGAAGGCCCAGAACAACGGCAGGACGCCGGGAACGGTGTCGTTTGCTGCCTGCGTGATCTGCGCGTCGGTTGCCTGACGCGGATCGTCGACATAGCGCTTCAGCAGAAGCGCATAGCCCATCCATTGGCTGTTATCGGCAAAGACGTCTTTGACCTCCTGCGGAACGGCGTTCGTATCGCCAGCCGCGCGGATTTTCTGCAAGGCATCGTAAGCGACAATACCGTTGCGGATATGGTTCTCGGCACTGTCAACAAGATCGTTGATGCCCCGGATTGGAGTCGTGAGAGACCGCGTACCGATCAGGCCCATGACCCATGGAATATGCACCGCGAAATGGGTTTCTCGTGCTGCCCGGTCGGGGAATCCGAAGACGGTAAACGAAGCGGGAGCAGGCTCGGTTTCCCACATGGCTTCAATCGCCGCAATCTTCATCTTCTGATGTTCGTTGGCCAGATAGCCGCTTTCGTCGCCAAGGACGACAACGGAAAGTGTCGCGGCAAGGCCGAACGATGCTGCGATGGTCATCGAGCGCTTGGCGAGTTCTACCGAGCGTCCCTTGAGCAGATACCGGGCCGAAACACCGAGGACGAAAACGGACGCGGTGACATAACCGGCAGAAACCGTATGCACGAACTTGGCCTGCGCGACCGGGTTCATCAGCACTGCAAAGAAATCGGTGATTTCCATACGCATGGTTTCGGGATTGAAGGCCGACCCGACCGGATTCTGCATCCAGCCATTGGCGATCAGAATCCACAGCGCCGAGAAGTTGGAACCTGCCGCGACCGCATAAGTCGCCATGAGGTGCCCGACTTTCGACAGGCGATCCCAGCCGAAGAAGAACAGACCTACGAAGGTCGCTTCAAGGAAGAAAGCCATAAGGCCTTCGATGGCGAGCGGTGCGCCGAAGATGTCGCCGACATAGTGGCTGTAATAACTCCAGTTCATGCCGAACTGGAATTCCATCACGATGCCCGTCGCGACGCCCATGACAAAGTTGATGCCAAACAGCGTACCCCAAAATTTCGTCATCTGCCGCCAGATGAGTCGCCCCGTCATCACGTAAACGGTTTCCATGATGGCAAGCAGCACGGAAAGACCCAAGGTCAGAGGTACGAAGAGGAAGTGATAAAGTGCCGTGATTGCAAACTGCAATCGCGACAGGGAGACAATATCGAGTTCCATCTCTTTAAGCCGGTAACCCGGCCCTCCCGGTGTTATGAGCGGCGCTTCAACGCGGCCCCTTTTTGAAAACGGCGGCTTCCCGGAAACCGTACTCCGCTTCAATTTCAAATATCGGTCCAGATATGGACACGGACTTCAAATCATTTCCATGTCCGCGCAGCTCACCTCATGGTTTCGAGGATTTCGCCGAAGCGCGGCGAACTCTTACCTACAGACTCAACTAGAGCGCCTTGATTTAAAACAATGATCCGTTCGCAAATTCGCGCTTCGCGACTGATATGCGTTGCGATCAGCAATGCGCGCGAACCTGTTCTCGCCTTGAGGCGATCGAGAACATCCCTGTGCGGTTGCGTTATCGAGACCTTCGGTCGGTTCATCCAGTAGCCAGAGCGGCGCATCGGTCAGGAAAAGCCGCGCGGGGCCAGACGACGTGCTTGCCCGCCCGAAAGCCCCAGCCCGCCCTCGCCCAGCATTGCGTCCAGTCCGGCAGGCAATTCATCGATAAACGCGCCAAGGCCCGCAGCCCGCAAAGCGGCAATCAGTTCCTCATCGCTCGCATCGGCACGCGCCAGCCGGAGATTGTCGCGAAGACTATCCTGAAATAGCTCTGTCCGCTGCGTGAGAAGGCGCGCGGGCAAAACCGAAGCGCGGCCCTGATCAGCCGGAATTTCTCCGGCAAGGAGATTGAACAAGGTCGATTTGCCTGCGCCGCTTGTGCCGACGATGGCAATACACTCGCCCGCTGCAATATCGAGATCGAGGTTTTTGAGGGCGTCGTGATCCGCGCCCTCGTGACGAACCGACACGTTTTTCAGCTGAACCGCTACGCCATTCTCAGGTTTTTGGGTGCCGTTAGTTCAGCGTCATCGTTCGGTTGAGGTGCAACCCGCCCGGCAGCAAGTATCGTGCGCCCGAGTTCCATCGCGCCGCGCCGCAATGCTGAAAACGGCTCCATCGCACCAAGAATGATAAGCATTCCGAGCGCTGCGACGGGCGCACCGATCATTCCTGACTGCATCAGCAAACCAACGGCGACAAGGCCACCTGCAAGCAACGCAGCGTGAACAATGCCGAAACCCGCGCCGGTTACGATCTCTATGCGATTAAGCCTGCGATCCGAAGCGGCGACATAGCCGTCTGCACCGACCAAAGCCAGCTTCTGATCTTCGAGGCGCCCAACCATAAGAAGTTCAGTCTGCCCGGCAACGAGATCGACGGTGCGGGCGCGCAGCGCTTCCGTACCTTTTGCTCGTTGTCGCATGGATTTTTCGGAACGACGAGCCGCAGCAAGCGGAAGGCCCAGACCGGCAACAAGCAGGACAAGAGTAATCAGTAACCCGAAAAAGGGGCTCATCAGGCCGAGAGCGATGCCAGCCACAAGCGCGGTAGCGAGTGCAGCACCGGCAGGCACCACCACGCGCAGATAAAGCGAGTCGAGTGCATCAATGTCTGCCGTCAGGCGGAACAGCAGACGCGCAGGGCGCTTCAATAGCGCGTTTGCAGCACTCGGGCGCGCCCAGCTACGGAACAGCTTTTCGCGCAGTGCGGCAAGGATCGCAAGCGTTGCATCATGAGTGACGAGCCGCTCCAGATAACGCGACCCAGTGCGCAGGATCGCCAGCAGACGAATACCGGCTGCAGGAGCGAACACATCGAACACAACCGCCGTCGCCATGCTCAAGCCCGCAATCGCCGTTGCCGTTATGAACCAGCCTGACAGGCCGAGAAGAGCGATACCGGCAAGGACCGTTACAGTAGCCGTCGCTATACCCGCAAGAAGTGCTGTCCCCTTGGTGCGGAAAAAGAGGCGCAGGATCGGTTGCAACGATTGAAAACCGTTCATTCTGCCGCCCTCCTCTGCCAGACAGGATCGTTATCCACGCTGCCGTCCAGACGGACGATACGGTCCATCCTGCGGGCAAGGGTTTCGTCATGGGTAGCGACGATGAGCGTCTTGCCTTTGGCTAGTCTGAGAAGGCTGTCGGCAATGACCTTCGCTGTTTCCCCGGTCAAGATGGGCTGTAGGTTCATCGGCGGGGATAATATCGGCATTGAGATCAACTGCCGCTCGGGACAGCGCCAGCCGTAGGGCTTCGCCACCGGATATTCCAGCACCGTTCTCGCCGATGAGACGGTTGCCGGTGACACCCAGAACATGACCCAGCGCCATGTCATCAATAATGGCTTTGGTGGTTTCCACATCGGCTTGCCGACCGAGCGTGATGTTCTGACGAGCAGAACCGGCAAAGATATGCGGCTTCTGTCCGATCCAGTTCATCCTTGAGCGAAGCGCCTCTGCTGCTGTATCGTCGGCCAACCCGATTCCACCGATTTCGATTTGACCAGTTTGAGGAGCCGTCAGCCCGGCAACAAGGGCCAGAACAGTCGATTTCCCATAGCCGCTCGGCGCCAGCAGAGCCACGTGCTCGCCTGCCGCAATATCGAGATTGAATGCGGTGAGAACCTTGCCCCCAGTCCCATAACCAAAGTCGATATTGTGTAGAGTTACGGTAGGAGCATCACCAGTTGCTGCGTGGCTTCCAACCTTGCCGACAATTGGCATCGGATGTTCAGCCAGCTTTTCCAGTGCATCAATTGAAGATTCGCCCGATGCACGGTCGTGCCAGACCGCTGAAAGATCGCGCAATGGTTCGAAGAATGCAGGCGATAGAAGCAGGACGAAAAGACCTTCGGCCAAAGTCAGCTTATGGCCCCACGCTCCGAAGTTGAGTTGGCCCAGCAGATGGAAGCCGATATAAACCGCGACCATGGCAACGCCGATAGCAGCGAAGAGTTCAAGCACAGCCGAAGACAGAAATGCGATGCGCAGGACAGACATCGTCTTGAAACGCAAGGTTTCGGCGTTCTGGCGCAGCCGGTTCGCCGTCGCGTCCACGGCATGGAATGTGCGAATGGTTGCAAGGCCGCGCAGACGGTCAAGCAGAAAGCCGTTCATTCCGCCAAGGGCTGTCAGTTGCTTTTGCTGGCGGCCTTTGCACGCCAGCCGATCAATGCCATGAAGATCGGTATCAGCGGTGCGGCCACCATCAGGACAAGCGCTGCAGCCCGGGAATACCAGAGTGCGACGGCAAGTATTGCGAATGGGATCAGCATCACGCGGATGCGGACTGGCACGAAGCGCGAAAGATAAGGAACGACCATTTCCGCCTGTTCGGCAAGAATGCTTGCCGCCTCACCGGATGACGGGCGCGTCACATCAAGCGGTGAACGTTGCGCAAGCGCTGAAACAGCATTGGTTCGAAGTCGGGAAAGCTCCAGTCGGGCGGCGTCGAAAGCTTTGGTAGCGCCTGCACTATCAAGAACGCTGCGCAGACAGCCGAGAACGAATATGCCCGCCGCGCTGTAATAGATGGAATTATCGAAGCCGGTGTCGGCCAGTCGTCCGATTGCGTATGCGAGAATGCCCGCTTGCGGCAGCCACAAAAGTGCGGCTAACGCCTGAAGATATGCCCCCGCTTCAGCAAAGGCGGAACAGGACGACGCTGCGAGCGGCGCGAACCTTGTTGGTCGCTTGCCGCTTCGCCGTCTTCTGCCGTCAAAGTTTCCGTTCGGGGACAACGGATTTCACTCTCTCTTAGGCTCCTTTTTGGCCGATGTTCGCCCGCGTCCGAGCGCCACGATCCTGTCCGTGGTTTCAAGGAAGCGGGTCACCTTGGCGCCAAGCGCCAGAAGACTTGTCAAACGATCGGTATCGAGTCGCTTGACGTCGTCGTACCAGTTGGTCAGCCTTTCGATCAGGCCGTACATGTCCTTCATGCGATCCTGCGCATAAAGATCGCTGTCGCCTTTCGGCTGCTCCATCAGGATTTCACGCAGAACCGAGAGCGTGGGATCGATCTCGCGCTTCTTGCGCTCTTCAGCGAGCGTGCGCAGAATCTGCCACACATCGTCGGGCGTCGTGAAGAAATCACGGCGATCACCGGGAATGTGCTTCAGCAGCACCAGATTCCAGCCCTGCAATTCACGAATACCCATGGACACATTCGAACGTGACACACCGAGAGCATCGACGATCTGGTCAGCGCAAAGAGGCTCAGGCGACACGTAAAGCAGTGCATAGATCTGCCCCACCGTGCGGTTGATGCCCCAACGGCTGCCCATTTCTCCGAAGTGGAGCACGAACGACTGAACGATTGGCGACAATTCCAAAATTCTCTCTCCGTAAATTCTGAATTTTCAGAAATTACTGAAATTCAGATAATTCAAATGGCTTTAACCTTCAATCCGTTTGTCCCGGGCGAAAGCCCGAATGGACAATTGGCCGCAGCCCCGACACTCCTCCAAATGCCCAAAAACACGAAAGGCCACCGCTTCCGCTCCGCAGTCGGTGGGCAGTCAGGCCAGAGATTCGGCAAATGGGAGATAATGTTTCCGATCGGCAGGATAGCCGGTCTTGAAGCGAACTCCAAAACAGGTCTCCGATCAGCCCGGAAGCAGCCGCCGCCGCTTCCATGACGGAGCAGCGAATTTCCCCATTTGGTGCGACGGAAAACGCAAGCTTTCCGCCCTCTCCGCACCCTCAAGCATGATACCTACAGACCTATAGCGGGTCGGAAGATGAAGGCAGCTCCTTGCTGTCCTGCGTTCTGTCGCGATGGATCACGGCGCGGCTGAGCAGCATGAGCGTTACCGGCGTTGTGACGACCACAAAGACGGTAATCAGCACTTCATGCAGAATCGGCTTCGATTGCAAGATGGAGAAAAATATGATCGAAGCGATCAAGATTCCGCCAGCACCAAACGACGAGCCAAGCGTGGGGGCGTGAACACGCTCATAAAAGCTTTTGAAGCGGACGAGTCCGATGCATCCGACGAGTGTCAGGAAGGCGCCGGAGACCAGAAAGAACGCAATGATCACAGCGGCCCATACAGGAAGTTCACCTGCATTGATCATTCGATCACCTCCCCGCGCATGAGGAATTTTGAAAGCGCCACGGTGGCAACGAAACCCAGAAGAGCGATAATCAGCGCCGTCTCGAAATAAATGATGCTGCCCGTGCGTATGCCGAACGTGACCGGGAGAAGCAGCGCGTTGAGGTAGAGCGCATCGGCCGCAAGAATGCGATCCTGCGCACGCGGGCCTACAAGCAGCCGATAAACCACACAAGCCAGAGCGCCAAGAAGCATCAGCTGAGCAGCAAGCAGGGACCAGAAGATGATGACTGCACTCATGCGGATTTCTCCTCTTCCATGACGTCCGCCGCTCCGAATATCTTGATGAGCGGCTGCTCATATCTTCCCTTGATCGTGTCCCGCCACGCCTGCGCATCATCCAGATCGAGCACGTGGATGGTCAGTTCGTGCCTTGCGGCGTTGTAATCCACCCAGGCCGTGCCCGGCGTCGCTGTGATTATGCAGGCGAGAACGGCAAGAGCGGTCCGGTTTTCCAGATCGAGCTGGATAACGACAAAGCCCGGACGTCGCTTGCGCTTGCGTGACAGAATAATGCCAGCCACCGCGATATTGGATTGCAGGATGTCGTAGCTCATGGTGCCGAACAGCAAGAGCATCGTCGGGATCGAACGAATATGGTTCTTCTGCGGTTGCAGGGCCGTCATGATGAGACACGCCACGAGCGCGATGATCGCGCCAAGCAGAAGCTGTGCCCGTGTGAAGCCGTTCAAAAGCAGCCAGAACAGGAGCAACGAGGCGAACAGAAGCGGGTAAGGCAGGATCTTTTTCACTGTGTCCCCTCCGTTTCGGTGCCTGCGCGGGGCGCATTGAGGACACTGCTGATATAAGATGCGGGATTGTGCAGCGAACGCGCCGTTTCATCCATATAGCGCATCGCCGGACCGGCAGCGATTGTCAGCGCCAGACAGATTGCCAGAAGCCCCGCAATCGGCACGACCTCCCGGACCAGAACGCGTGGCACGTTGCCTTCGAGCGATGCCCAGAAGGTACGAATGCCGGTACGTGTCATCGCAATCAACGCTGAAAGACCGGACAGCAGAAGAAGCGCGACCAAAGCCCAGCTTGCTGGGCTGACTGGCATTGCAAGCTGTGGTGTCGGACTGTCGCCGTTGAAAACCGCTGCCGGGATCAGGAATTTGGCAATGAATCCAGAGAATGGCGGCAAGCCGATCAGCAATATCGCACAAATGCCGAAAAACGTTCCCAGAACGGCAAGGGTTGCGGGCAGTACTGCGCCGACTTCGTCTTCGTCTTCTTCCTCCTCATCGTCACCATAGGCTTCCATGGTAACGGCGAGAACGTTTGCAGCCGCATCCTGACCGCGTTCGATCAGTTCAATCAGCAGGAAGAACGCAGCGATGGTAAGCGTGGAACTCACCATATAGAACAGCGCGGCACCGGTCATGGCGGTGTTACCGCTGCCAATGGCAGCCAGCAACGTGCCCGAGGATACGAGGATACTATAGCTGGCAAGACGTCCCATTGCTTGCGATGCGACCACCCCCGATCAGGCCGAAGGCAAGCGTGACCATTCCACCGAAATAGAGCCAGTCATTGCCGAATCCATAGGATGAACCGGCACTGATACCGAACATCAGCGGCGACAGGCGCAAAAGGACGTAAATGCCGACCTTGCTCATGATGGCGAAGACCGCTGCCACCGGTGCTGCTGCTGCCGTATAGGTTGGCGCAAGCCAGAAATTGAGGGGCCACATGCCTGCCTTGACGAGGAATGCAACGCCCAGAACCGCAGCACCTGCTTCAAGCAGCATACGATCTTCAGCCGCGACCTGCGGAATTCTCTGCGCAAGATCGGCCATATTCAATGTGCCGGTCACGCCATAGATCAGGCTGACGCCGATCAAAAACAGAGACGACGCGACGAGATTGACGGCAATATAATGCATGCCGGCCTTTACGCGCGCCGGACCTGACCCGTGCAGCGCCGGGCCGTAGGATGCCGCCAGCATCACTTCGAAGAAAACGAAGAGATTGAACAGATCACCAGTCAGAAATGCGCCGTTCAGCCCCATCAGCAAAAGCTGGAAGATTGTATGGAAATGCGGGCTGGCTTTGTGCCAGTGCGCGAGTGCGAAGCTGAGTGAAGCCATGCCGAGCAGGCTTGTCAGCACAAGCATAAGGGCCGCGAGACGATCCAGAACCAGCACGATACCAAACGGTGCGGGCCAGTTGCCAATCAGGTAAACGAGAGCGTCAGGCGCCTTGTCGCTCGCCATTCCGGCAAGGGTGATGGCAATCGCGATCAAACCCAATGTCGAGATGGAGTTGATGGCCATCTTGAGCTTGCGCTTGCGCTCATCGAACAGCAGCAAGACAGCTGCCGTGACGAGCGGCAGAATGATTGGAGCAACGATGAGGTGCGTTTTCCAGTCCAACATCAGTTCTCCTTGCCGTCCACGTGGTCCGTACGCGTCAACCCGCGCGAAGCGAGCAGCACGACAAGGAAAAGTGCGGTCATTGCGAAACCGATGACGATGGCGGTCAGTACGAGCGCCTGTGGCACCGGATCGGTATATTGTGCGGCCTGAACGTCAACACCGCTATCAAGCACAGGTGCAGCATTCGTGCGCAAGCGTCCCATCGAAAAAATGAAGAGATTGACGGCATAGGAAATCAGCGACAGGCCGATTGCCACCGGAAGGTACGCGGGCGGAGAATGAGCCAAACGCCGGATGCCATCAATACGCCGATTGCCAGAGCAAGAACGAGTTCCATCAGTTCTCCTCCTTCGTTGCGGCAAGCTTCTCGACACGGTGTTTACGGAGTGATTGGTGTGCGAGTGCAATCAAAACCAACACGGTAGCGCCAACCACGAGGGTGAAGACGCCAAGATCGAACAGCAGTGCGCTGGCTGTCGGCATTTTTCCGATATGCGGTATTTCCGTATATTGGAAAAATGTGGTGAGGAACGGATAGCCGAAGAACCACGACCCCGCACCTGTTGCCGCTGCAAACAGCAGTCCGAGCCCGATCCAGCGCAATGGCAGAATGCGCAAGCGGTCCTCGACCACGCGTGCGCCAGACGCCAGATATTGCAGCAAAAATGCAATTGCGAGCGTAATACCGGCCGCAAATCCGCCGCCCGGCAGATCATGACCGCGCAGGAACAGATGCACTGCCAGTACAATGATAACCGGGAACAACCATTGCATGATGACGGACGGCACGGCCAGATAATCGGCCAGTGTTTCACCTGCCTTGCGGTCAGGCGCCGCCTCGTCATAGGCGTCCCGGATTTGCTGCTGGGCTGTCGATCCGGTTGTATCAGGGGCAGGACGGAAACGACGCAGGAGCGCAAAACCGTGAGGCCCACAATACCGAGGACGGCAATTTCGCCAAACGTATCGAAAGCACGGAAGTCGACCAGAATGACGTTCACGACATTCTTGCCACCGCCGCCTGAATAGGCGTTCTCGAGGAAATAATCGCCAATGCTGCTGGGCGAAATACGCGTCATAACAGCATAGGCGATGACAGCGACCCCTGCCCCGCTGCCGATTGCAAGCAGCAAGTCGCGATAACGGCGGATGCGCGGGCCTATCTGCACCGGAAGCGGGTCAGGATCTTCCCAACGCTTCGGCAGCCAGCGAAGCCCGAGCAGCAGCAGAACAGTGGTGACGATCTCGACCAGCAACTGGGTCACAGCAAGATCGGGCGCGGACAGCCAGACGAAGGTGATGCAGGTAACGAGCCCCGCCCCCGAGAGGAGGATCAACGCCGCAAGTCGGTGGTACTTGGCCTGATAGGCCGCGCCGATAGCACAGGCACCACCAAGTATCCAAAGTCCGGCAAAAATCGGGTCCACGGGCTGGGCGCCAAGCGAACCTGACTGCAAGCCGGAAACGAAAATCGGCCGGGCAGCTGCAAGGACGGCCACCGCAACCACGATACGGAGCTGCGGCTGCAGACGACGCGTGCTGAGGAAGGATTCTGCCTTACGTGCCCAATTCCATGACAAGGTCACGAGAACACGTTCGAAAATGCGCTGCCCTTGCAAATGCCGGAATAAGGGGGGGCGTCTTCACTGGTGGCAAGATAGTTTTTCAGCATCCAGTGCAGAAGAATACCGCCGATCATGGCAACGATACTCATCATCAGCGGCAGGTTGAAGCCGTGCCAGACCGAGAGACTATATTCTGGCGTCGCCTTGCCCAGCACCGACAGAACTGCCGAATGCAGGAACGGTCCGATGGAAAGGCCCGGAATGATGCCGATCAACAGGCAAAGCAAGACCAGAAGTTCAATGGGACGACGCATCCAGTGCGGCGGTTCGTGCGGCTCATGCGGCAGGTCATGCGGTGGTGGTCCGAAGAACGTCGAATAAATAAAGCGCACCGAATAGGCGACCGTGAAGATACCGGCAATCGTGGCGACATAGGGCGTGATCGTATCTAGCCACGACGCCATGTGCGTTTCCACCGCCTCAGCGAAGAACATTTCCTTGGAAATAAAGCCGTTGAGCAACGGTACGCCTGCCATGGCCGCACTCGCGACCATGGCGAGCGTTGCCGTATAGGGCATGGGACGCAATAGCCCGCTCAGTTTTCGCATGTCGCGCGTGCCGGTCTCATGATCGATGATGCCCGCAGCCATGAACAGCGATGCCTTGAAAATCGCATGGTTGACCATGTGGAAGATCGCGGCAACCGCAGCAAGTGGGCTGCCAAGAGAAAGCAGAACGGTAATCAAGCCAAGGTTACTGATGGTCGAATAGGCAAGCAGGCCTTTGAGGTCTTGTTGGAAAACCGCAAAGAAGCTTGCAATCAGAAGCGTGATCAGCCCTGCTGAACCGACGATCCAGAACCACTCTTCCGTTCCGCTGAGAACCGGCCACAGGCGCGCCAGCAGGAAGACACCAGCCTTCACCATGGTGGCCGAATGCAGATAGGCCGAAACGGGCGTCGGCGCTGCCATCGCATTGGGAAGCCAGAAGTGGAACGGAAACTGCGCGCTTTTCGTAAAGGCACCGAGCAGGATCAGAATGAGCGCCACGCTATAAAGCGGATGTGTCCGAACGATGTTCCCCGCTGCCAGAACTGTGTCGAGATCGTAGCTTCCGACAATATGGCCGAGGATCAGAACGCCTGCCAGCAGACAGAAACCGCCGATACCCGTCACGGTGAGCGCCATGCGTGCACCGTCGCGGGCACTGGCATTGTGATACCAATAGCCGATCAGCAGGAACGAGAAGATGCTGGTCAGCTCCCAGAACACGGCGAGCAATATCAGATTGCCGGATAGAACCACGCCGAGCATCGATCCCATAAAGGACAGAAGGAACGAGAAGAACCTCGGCACGGGATCTTCGGGCGACATGTAATAACGCGCATAAATGACGACCAGCAGGCCGATACCCGTGATGAGCATCGCGAAAAGCCGGCGAAGCCATCCATTCGAACGTGACATTGAGGCCATAGGCCGGAAGCCATTCCACAGTGCCATGAAGCACCTTGCCGTCCGACACGATGGGATAAAGGCTGGCGGTGACAATAAAGGCAACAAGCGCAATTGCTGCCGTAAACCCGTGCCGAACCGCTACGATCCGCCCCCTGAATAAGCCGGTTATGGCGCTGCCAAGAAATGGTAGAAGGACAAGCAGGAAAAGCATTCTGCCGTCCATCGTCATGCGCCACAGGCCTCCTAGCCGAAATCAAGGTTGATCCGAAGCAGGCACCGCTCAAGAAAACAGCAACAGAATCGCTCCGGCAAGTTGTAGTGAGGAATCATATATTCCGATGGCCTTATTATGACCGGCCACGGAACATTATGGCAATAGCTTTCAATGGCTTATCGCATAGATTTGAATCATTTTATTGTTCCCTGCGCCGAAAAATCTATAATTTATCAACCGCTGCGAACCGCGACGCCTGACTGTCGGCCATACTGACTTGAAAATCTTTCAGCCGGATGACACAAAACTTGCCATGAATTTTACCGCAGATGCGGCTTCATCCTTCAAGCAAAATTGCCGATAGCCGTTCGGCCTGAACACGAATGTCCGGTACGGCAGTAACCTCCCAGAACGCGCCTTTCGTAACAGGTCCGATAGCAAAAACGGACCGGATGGCTCTCCTCGCTTATTCAGAATCTGCAGATCCCGTGTGACGTCAAAACCGAGATCGAGTGGATCCGGTCGGGCCAAGCCATGTTCCATAAGACCGATCAGTGCCACATTGCGGGTTGTCGAAAAACGTGGATTGCCGCCACGACAATCAATAACCGTCGATACCTGCAGTTTTTCGACATGCTCACTACGCCGAGGGCGATAACGGACTTCAATCTCGTCGCCTTGGTCGCGCACCGAAACCAGATGGCCTGCTGCGACTTTAAGCTGGCCGCTGTTAACGGCAGCTTCAATACGCTCTGCGACAGCCGGTGCCATGCGATGCCGGTGCACATCCCACCAAGGACGCAGATGACGGAGGAAGCTGCGGCGTTGCGACGTCGGCAGGCTCGCCCAGATGTGTTGTGTATGCGGACGCAGACCATCCATCACGCCACGCCAGCAGGAACCGGTTTTTCCGCTTCCGCCATCATGACACGCACGCGCTGCATAAGTTTGGAAAGGCCCAGCGATACCGGGAGGTCGTCGGCCTCGACCGGGAAAGCTTGCGCAGGGGCATGAACCACAGGAAGAAGCCCACGGCGCGAGATCGCATAGATTTCCGCACGATGCCCGTTGTCGAGCAGCGACAGGACGCTATCGACCATCGACAGACCTGTGCCGAATATCGCCACCAGCGCATCTGTCGGCACATCGAAATAACCATTGCTCGACCAGTATTCCGTAACGTGATTGCCGGATTTCGCGATGGCGGCTTCGTTGCCCGTGCTCACAATCACCGCATCGGCAGTGAACGTGTCTCCTGTCTCAGCGATAACGGCTGGTCTGCCGTCCTTCAGCGCGACATCGACGACGCCGGTCTTTTCAACCTTCAAACGTGTATCAACGTCGGAAAGATAAGGCGCGATAAGATGCTTCAGATAGGGGCGGTAGAGTTTGCGTGGTGCAAAACTGTGCGGCTCCCACAAATGGCCGGGAGCGGCAATGTCGCTCGACTGCAACCAGTTCAGGAAATGATCCGGCTGATCGGGATATACGCTCATATTGCTGGCGCGGACATTGAGAAGATGGCTCGGGTTTTCCGTCGCGTATGCGATGCCTGCCCCTAATTGACCTGAACGCTCGAAAATCCGCACAGTCGAATCTGGTGAGCGCCGAAGCAATTGTGCAGCCGGATGATGCCGCTTGCGCCCGCTCCGATGATAATGAATGACTTCAAACTATCGTGACCTCGTCCCTTTTCACGACAACGACAAGAAAAGCGCGTCGTCAAACTGTCGTTTTAAATCCCACTGTTTTAGTTAGATTCCAATAAACAATCGCCCTTGTAAACCCCATAAAGCTGGGAAGGTTGCCCTGTTCAGACGCCTGCAGGCGCGGACAGCGCATGGACGCAACGATCAAAACGTAAACAGTAAAACCCGGCTAACAACGGATCGTTGACAGTGTGTTTCAGAAACACGGGCTGGCTTCGACAGCCAAAATAACAATATTTCCCTCAACATCATTCATGAGGTTGTCTTGAAAATCCCAAGCCAGACAGCCTGTTGGACCGCTGAAACACAGGACAGAATAATGAACAATTCCCTGCTGAATTCCATCAAGAAGCGCCGCACACAGTACGCTCTGGGCAAGTCCCTTCCGCTGTCGAATGAAGACACCGCCGAGCTGATCCGTGAAGCGGTCAAGCACACGCCGTCTTCGTTTAATTCGCAGAGCTCGCGCGCTGTGATCCTGTTTGACGCCGAGAGCGACAGGCTGTGGAACATCGTGAAGGAAACACTTCGCCAGATCGTTCCTGCCGACGCTTTCGCCCAGACCGAAGCCAAAATCGACAGCTTCTCCGCCGGTGCAGGCACGGTTCTGTTCTATGAAGACCAGAACGTCGTTAAGGGTCTTCAGGAAAACTTCCCGCTTTACGCTGACAACTTCCCGGTCTGGTCCGAACAGTCGGGCGGTATGGCGCAACATTCGGTCTGGACCGCGCTCGCCAACGCCGGCATTGGTGCCAGTCTTCAGCACTACAACCCGCTGATCGACCACGAAGTCGCCAAGGCTTGGGACGTTCCGGCTTCGTGGAAGCTCCGCGCACAGATGCCGTTCGGCTCGAACGAACAGCCTTTTGCTGAAAAGGCTTTCATGGACGATGGCGACCGCTTCAAAGTGTTCTTCTAATCGCCTGATTGTACTGTATGAATTGAGCCGGGGAATTTCCTCCGGCTTTTGCATTTCCGCGGAAAAATATTTCATCAGACCGTTGTCGCCTCCCCAAAAGCTGGCTGTAATGGAGACGCTTTGAAGAGAGTCGCGAACAAAGCGACAGGCTCTTGAAGCTTCATCAATGCAGGGCTGCGATTGCGTAACATATGCGTATTGCACAGCCCGGAGGGGAAGTTGCATGACGACTGTAATACTGTCACTCATTCAGAATAACTCGAAGGCTGACCATACAAGACATGGCCTTGCACGAAAGCTGCTGCGCGCATCGATTCCAGCCGCACTGGCTTTCACGCTCGTTCTATCGGCATCACCCAAGGCAGTGGAAGCAGCTACACCGACTGACACGCTCGTCATTGCTATGAGCATAGATGACGTCATTTCGCTCGACCCGGCGGAAATCTTCGAGATCACGACGTCTGAAGTGCTGACCAGCACTTATGAACGCCTCGTCACGACCGACACCAAGGATCCGACGAAGATCATCCCCAGATTGCTGAAAGTTGGGCCTTTTCCGATGACGGTAAGTCGATCACGTTCAAGATCCGCAAGGACCTAAAATTCGCCTCCGGCAACCCGCTGACAGCACACGACGCCGCCTATTCGCTGCAGCGCGCGATCAAGCTCGACAAGAGCCCGGCCTTCATTCTCAGCCAGTTCGGTCTCACTCGCGATAATGCCGATCAGAATATTGTCGCCACCGACGACGAAAACGCTTGTGTTCACGACCGACAAGGCGTTTGCGCCAAGCTTCGTCCTGAACTGTCTGACATCCAGCGTTGCGTCGATTGTCGACAGTAAGTTGGTCAAGGAGCATGAGCAGAAGGCAGAGAAGACCAAGGATTTTCCTTACGAAACCGATTTCGGTTATGAATGGCTGAAGACCAATTACGCCGGTTCCGGTCCTTTCGCATTGAAGCAATGGCGCGCAAATGAAGTCCTGCTTCTGGAGCGCAACGAAAATTATAGCGATGCAAAACCGGCAATGAAGCGCGTCATCTATCGCCATGTGAAAGAAGGCGTTTCGCAGCGCCTGCTCCTGCAGGCGGGCGACATCGACATTGCACGCAATCTGGAACCCGCGATATCGAGGAATTGAGCAAGGATCAGAAGTACCATGTCATCAACGCCCCGAAGGGGCGCGTCTATTATCTGGTCGCCAACCAGAATGTACCTGAACTCGCAAAGCCCGAAGTCCGGCAGGCACTGAAATACCCGGTCGATTACGATACGATAGAAGCGAAGCTCATCAAGGGTATCGGTCGCACGCACCAGTCCTTCCTGCCACTCGGCATGTTCGGTGCTGTCGGCGACAAGCCATTCACCTACGACGTCGATAAAGCCAAGGAATTTCTCGCCAAAGCTGGCCTCAACGACGGTTTCAAGGTGACGCTCGATGTACGTAACAGCCAGCCATTCGTCGGCATAGCGGAAAGCATTCAGCAGACGATGGGTAAAGCAGGCGTTCAGGTGGAAATCCTGCAGGGTGACGGCAAGCTGACCACCACCAAGGTTCGCGCACGCAAGCACCAGTTGGCGCTGGGCATCTGGGGACCAGATTATTGGGATCCGCATACCAATGCGGTGACGTTCACCAACAATCCAAACAATGGCGAAGATGTCTCGATGCGCACCAACGCCCGGCAGGCGCATTGGGAAATTCCGGAACTGACGGCGGAAACGATGGCTGCTGTTGAAGAGCGCGATACAGCCAAACGTGAGACGATGTATCATGATCTTCAAAAGAAGTTTCAGGAAACAAGCCCGTTCGCAATCATCTATCAGCAGATTGAAACGGCTGTGACGGGTCCGAATGTGCACGATTTCAACATGGTGGCCGATGCCAACTATGTTCAGACCGTAACGAAGGACTGATGCGATACGAAAAGGCCGGGCAAAGTGCCCGGCCTTTTTACTCGTCGTCGAAACTGAACGGCGGCAATTTTTCCAACGCGGATTTTAGCGCTTCCGACCAGCTTTCCGATACGGTCTGATAATAAGGATCGGTGGCCTCGAACCGTCTGCGAGCGCCAGTTTCAAAACTGTACGCTTCATAAATCTCCATGTCGAGCGGAAGCCCAACTGAAAGGTTGGCTTTCAGTGTGGAATCGAACGAAACCAGCAGCAGCTTCACCGCTTCCTCGAAACTCATCTGCTTCTGATAAGCGCGCACGAGGATCGGTTTTCCATATTTGTTCTCGCCAATCTGGAAAAAAGGCGTATCGGCCGAGCTCTCGATAAAATTGCCTTCGGGATAGATATAGAAAAGGCGCGATTGCCCGCCCTTGATCTGTCCGCCGAGAATGAACGATGCGCCGAAAGCATCGGCATTCTGTCCACCGGTAGCGGAGTTCTGGATCACTTCCTTGACGGTGTCACCGACAAGACGCGCAACCTGAAACATGGAAGGCGCGTCGAAAACCGAGGGGTGCCTGTCTGCCGGAGCTTTCATCCGTTCTTCCAGAAGACTTGCAACGGCTTGCGTTGTCGCGAGGTTTCCCGCCGAGAGCAGAACAATCACGCGCTCGCCGGGCTCTGACCAGCTTCGCATTTTTGAGAAGACAGAAATATTGTCGAGCCCGGCATTCGTCCGTGTATCGGACATGAACACAAGGCCACGATCGATTTTCATTCCAACACAATAGGTCATAAGCAATATCCGGCAGGCAACTCGCTATCCAGAAAGATCACTGCCCTACATTGATGTGAACCGCAAGGCTTTCCACCGTGCCGCCCAGACGAACGCCGGAAATCGGGGCCGCATCACGATAGTCGAGGCCGGTTGCAATCCGCACGTAACGGTCATTCGGACAAATATTGTTGGCGGCATCGAACCCCACCCATCCCAGACCATCGATATGGGCTTCAGCCCATGCGTGACTTGCGGTTTGTTCTTCCACACCTTCCATCATTAGATATCCCGATACGTATCGCGCCGGAATACCGATCAATCGGGCTGTGGAAAGGAAAACATGCGTGTGATCCCGGCAAACGCCCTTCCCACTTTCCAGCGCGCTTTCAGCATCCGTTGAAACGCTCGTCGTCCCCGGCATATAGGCGACCGCCTTGTGGATGGTGTTCATCAGATCGTGCATCAGGGCAAGCCGTTCCTGCCCGGTCGTGAGATCAGCTGCCAGCGCCTTGATGCGTTCGCCCGGCGCAGTCAACGGCGTCTCGCGCTCGAAGAGCCAGAGCGGCGCATAACCATAGACTGGTCCAAGCACTCCGGCCCGGTCTTCCATCTCGACGCTGCCGCTGGCGGTTATGACAATTTCATTGATATTGCGAGAATGCTGGACCAGATCGGTCTTGTTGCCGAAGCCGTCGACATAGGAAACCTCCGGCTCACCGCCTTCGATTTTCAACTCCCAGTGCTTGACCATCTGGCCCGGCACTGTTGGCGGACGCAACCGCAACCTTTGCACCGCATAAGGAACCGGATGCTCATAGCGATAATGCGAAACGTGCCGGATGTTGAGCAGCAAGCGAAGACCTCAATAGAAATTATAGGTTTCAGCAATCTCGTTGCCGAGCCGGTTATTGCGAGTGATAAATTCGGTCAGAAACTCATGCAAGCCCACATCGAAGATCGCGGATATGTCCTGATTTTGCAGGCTTGCATAGATTTTGTCCGCTGTCGCGTGGCAGGCAGCACGATTGCCATAATCTTTCGACAGGTACTCCAGATGTTCGGCGATGCTGCGATAGCAGTAATGGAGCGAACGCGGCATACGGCCGTTCAGGATCAGGTAGTCCGCGACCTGCGCCGGACGGTAATCACCATCATAAACCCAGCGATAGGAGCGATGTGCAGAGACCGACCGCAGGATCGACTCCCATTGGTAATTGTCCAGCGTCGTGCCGACATAGGATATCGCGGGCAACAGGACATAATATTTCACATCGAGAATACGAGCCGTATTATCAGCGCGTTCGATGAAAGTACCAAGGCTTGCAAAATCGAAGATTTCGTTGCGCAGCATCGTGCCATGGAAAGAGCCGCGAATGAGCGCCGTCTCGCGCTTGATCTGGTCGAGAAGCTGCGGAAGATCACTTTCCTTCAACGGCTTGCACAGCGACTTTTCAGTGACATCCATGCTTCGTTGACGCTTTCCCACGCCTCGCGTGTCAGCGCCGTGCGCACCATGCGGGCATTGGAACGCGCGGTTTCAATGCAGGTCATCACGCTTGATGGATTGTCTGCATCGCGCAGCAGGAAGTCCGCAACATTGGCAGCATTATAGACGTCGTATTTTGCAGAGAAGCCCTGACTTGCACCCGCTGAAACCGCGACCGAAGACCACTCCTCCGGTGCGTCAGACGTTTTCGTCAGCGCCATGCGAAGCCCCGCATCGACGAGACGTGCCATGTTTTCGGCACGCTCTATGTAGCGGAACATCCAGTAAAGTCCGTTTGCCGTACGGCCAAGAAGCATAAATCATTCCCCTTTTCGCGCCCTGATCTTGTCGTCAGTTGCAGCACGTTAATGCAGTTTCAGTCGTCGAGTACCCACGTATCCTTGGTTCCGCCGCCCCGGCTGGAATTCACGACAAGCGATCCCTCCTTCAATGCCACACGGGTGAGCCCGCCGGTGTGATGCGGATGCGATCCGAAACCAGAACAAATGGGCGCAGATCGACATGACGTGGCGCCAGCCCGCTCTCGGTAAAGATGGGCGTCGTTGAAAGCGCAAGCGTGGGCTGCGCGATATAGTTGCGCGGCCTTGCCTTCAGTTTCTCTGAAAAGCATCGCGTTCGGCCTTTGTCGAAGCGGGACCTACCAGCATTCCATAACCACCGGAGCCGTGCACTTCCTGACGACAAGCTCGACAAGATTGTCGAGCACATAAGCAAGGCTATCTGGTTCGGAACAACGCCGTCGGAACGTTTTCGAGAATGGCCTTGCGACCCGTATAGAACTCCACGATCTCCGGCATGTAGGAATAGATCGCCTTGTCGTCGGCGATGCCGGTTCCGGGCGCATTAGCAATCGTGATATTCCCTGCCCGGTAGACATCCATAATGCCTGCAACGCCGAGCGTCGAATCCGGCCTGAATGTCAGCGGGTCGAGAAACGCGTCGTCCACGCGCCGGTAGAGCACATCGATGGCGCGATAACCTTGTGTTGTTCGCATCGCGACGCGTCCGTCAACGACGCGCAGATCGCTTCCCTCGACCAGTTCGACGCCCATCTGGTCGGCAAGGAATGCGTGTTCAAAATAGGCTGAATTGTAAATGCCGGGTGTCAGCACCGCGACGGTCGGCACATCCTGCGTGCCGGGAGGTGCAACGCTTGCCAGCGACTGGCGCAGCAATTGCGGATAATTCTCAACCGGGCGAACCTTGACGTTCTGAAACAGCTCGGGAAAGAGCTGCATCATCGTCTCACGATTTTCCAGCATATAGGAAACGCCGGATGGCGTGCGGGCATTGTCCTCCAGCACATAGAACTGGTTCTCGGCGGTGCGCGCGATATCGACGCCGATAATATGGGTGTAGACATTGCCCGGAGGGCGGAAGCCGATCATCTCGGGCAAGAAGGCTTCATTCTTGGAAATCAGGTCTTTCGGAATGCGCCCTGCCCGGACAATCTCCTGACGGTGATAAATGTCATCGAGGAAGGCGTTAAGCGCCATCACACGCTGTTCGATGCCCTGCGACAGACGCCGCCATTCCTGACCTGAAATGATACGCGGGATGATATCAAAGGGAATGAGGCGCTCGCCCGCTTCCTGATCGCCGTAGACAGCAAAGGTGATGCCCGTCTTGCGGAAAACGCTTTCGGCGTCATCGCTTTTCTGCAGAAGTTTGTGCGGGTCCTGCTGGTCGAGCCACTGCTTGAGAAATTCATATGGTTGGCGGACATTCCCGCCATAGTTGAGCATTTCGTCAAATGGCTTCACCTAATTCCCCTTCTTTTTTTTCCCTATTATTCAGTCCTGACTCAGGGAAAAGCAAGCATGGAAATTATGCAAAAGCGCAAAGCTGGGTTGCGCAATTTCGTCACGACATGACCCCCGAGGTGCGATCTACTACGCCCGCAAACACAGCTCTGGCGAAAATTCAGCCCGGTCGATGGGCTTTCACTACTGCCGGATCGGTGTCGATACGCCCGGATTCGATGAGGTCGAGACAATAAGGCACTGCCGGAAAAATCGCCTGCAAGGTCATGGCAATTGAAGCTGGTTTACCGGGAAGATTGAGGATGAAGCTCTTGCCGCGACTGCCTGCCGTTTGGCGGGATAGAATGGCGGTCGGGGTTTGTTCCGGGCTGACGCGGCGCATCAGTTCGCCGAAACCGGGCAGCTCCTTATGCAGAACGGCCTGCATGGCTTCCGGTGTTTCATCGCGCGGGCTTGGTCCCGTGCCACCCGTGGTCAGGATAAGATCACAGGCCTCGTTGTCACAAAGATCGATAAGCGTGTCGCGTACCGATTCCCATGCCATCGGGAATGACACGGCGGATTGTTTCATAAGGCGTGACGACAGCGCTTTTCAGCCATGCTTCCATGGCAGGGGCCACTCAGGTCTTCGTACTCCCCGCGACTTGCGCGGTCGGAAACAGTCACGAAACCGATCTTTACCATCACACCCTCACAGTAAGTTTTTTGGCTCTCAGCAAACGTCTGGCGATCTTATAGGCGCTCGTCGGTTTGATGTGAAGGTTTGCATACTCCCAAATGAAAACGCCGCCCGAAGGCGGCGCCTTGCTTATGATGTCACTCGAAAATTACGGCGTAACGTCGAAGCCGAACCACTTTTCCGACAGACGCTTGATCGTGCCGTCAGCCTTTGCAGCTTCAATGGCAACGTCGAACATCTTCTTCAGTTCGGTATCGTCCTTGCGCAGACCGACAGCAACGCCACGGCCCAGAATGCCACCCTTGAAGAACGGACCGGTCATGACGATGTCTTCGTTGCCCGGCTTCTTGGCCGCATCCGTGAGGTAAGCGAGCGAAGCCACGATCAGATCTACACGGCCAGACTTCAGGTCGAGGTCGTGCTGTTCCGTCGTCTTGTACTCACGGATGTCGATGCCATCCTTGAAATACTTGTCGAGCAGCGACAGGCCGAGCGAAGCGGTCTGGACGCCGACGGTACGGCCTTTGATTTCAGCCGATACTTCGTCGATTGCCTTCTGGGCAGCCGCTTCATCCTTGGCGAGATAAAGGGTTTCGCCGGTATGCGGCAGCTTGGCGTAAGGGCTGTCCTTCAGCGTCGCAAAGGTCTGCGGCGTCAGGCCATAGGAAATCGAGAAACTGATAGTTTCCTCGCGCTTCGGCGTAGCAGTAAGGCCAGCCATGATCGCATCGAATTTGCCAGCATTGAGCGCCGGAATGATGCTGTCGAAAGGCTGTGCAACCATCGTGCACTCAACCTTCATGCGGGCGCAGAGGTCCTTGTAGAGATCGACTTCATAGCCATCCAGCGAGCCATCGGGCTTGGTGAAGTTGTAAGGGCGAAAAGCACCTTCCGTGGCGATAGTGATCTTTGTCCACTTCTTTTCCTCGGCATGGGCCGAGATGCTCGTCAGAGCGAGAGCGGAAATGAACACGGCTTTGAAAAGTCCGGTGGTCTTCATTGCAGATATCCTGTTGCGGTTATTTCTGTCCGGTTTACGCCGGAACACAGAATTTCGGTAATTAGGCAGCGTTTTCGTGGCTGATAAACTTGCGGAAACGTTCCGACTTCGAGTTGCCGAACACGTCTTCCGGCGCACCGTCTTCTTCCACCAGACCCTGATGGAAAAATACGACGCGGTTGGAGACGTCGCGCGCGAAGCCCATTTCGTGGGTCACGACCAGCATGGTGCGGCCTTCTTCGGCAAGGCCGCGCATGACGCGCAACACTTCACCGACCAGTTCCGGATCGAGTGCTGAAGTCGGCTCGTCAAAGAGCATGACCTTCGGCTTCATCGCCAGTCCGCGGGCGATTGCAGCGCGCTGCTGCTGTCCGCCCGAAAGATGGGCCGGATAGAAATCGCGCTTGTCGGCAATGCCGACCTTTGCCAGCAAGGCTTCTGCTTCCGCCACGCATTCCGCGCGCGGGCGTCCCTGCACATAGATCGGCGCTTCGATGATGTTTTCCAGTATGGTCTTGTGCGACCACAGATTGAAGCTCTGGAACACCATACCCAGTTCCGAACGAATGCGCGAAACCTGTTTCTTGTCGGTCGGGTAGGCTTCACCCTTTGAATTCTTCGCCATGCGGATGGTTTCACCCGAAACCGTCACAGTGCCTGACGTCGGCGTTTCCAGAAGATTGATGCAGCGCAGGAAAGTCGACTTGCCGGAACCCGACGAACCGAGGATCGAAATGACCTCACCTTCACGTGCTTCAAGCGAAATGCCTTTCAGCACTTCATTCGCACCGAAGCTCTTGCGCAGGTTTTCGACTTTCAGCGCCACCGGTGCATTGGGGAAACGATTTTGCTCACGATGTTTGTCCTTCGGAGGAAAGCTTGACGACCGGCTGGCGCAGATAAGGGGTCAGCTTATATTCTGCGAACATCAGCGCACGTGTCAGAACGAAGTTGATGGCAAGGTAGATCGCACCGGCGATCACGAAGATTTCTATGGCCCGATAGCTCTCGGCGATCAGCTTTGCCGCAATACCGGTCACTTCCATGAGCGTGATGATCGATGCAAGCGAGGTTGCCTTGATCATCGATATCATCTCGTTGCCGTAGCCCGGCAGCGCCTGACGGATCGCAAGCGGCATGACGATGCGGCGGAAGCAAGTGAAGGACGACATACCACAGGCTTTTGCAGCTTCGATCTGGCCATGCGGCACCGACAGCAGGCCGCCACGGATGATTTCGCTCGCATAGGCGGCGTTGTTCAATGTCAGCGCAATGATCGCACACCAGTAAGGCTCGCGCAAAACCGGCCACAGGAACGAATAACGGATGGCCGGAAACTGGCTGAGACCGTAATAGATGATGAATATCTGCACCAGAAGCGGTGTTCCGCGGAACACGAACACATAAAGGCGGGCAATCCAGTCAACACCTTGATGCCCGACAGGCGCATCAAGGCGAAAAGCAAGGCCAGTATGGCACCAAACACGATGGAAGTTGCCGCAAGCTTCAGGGTCAGCGGCACGCCGCCCAGCATCTGGAAGAATGCATCGGAATAGAATTCAAGATTCATTTTGCCCTCCGAACGCCGCGCGAGAAGTGGCGCTCGGCAAACTGCAGAAGCCCGCCGGAAACAGACGAAATCAGCAGGTAAAGCGCACCGGCAATGAGGAAGAAGTTGAAGGGCAGTCCGGTCGAGCCAGCGCCGATCTGTGCCTGACGCAGAAGCTCAACCACACCCGCAACGGACACCAGAGCGGATTCCTTGAGTGAAACCTGCCAGACATTACCAAGCCCCGGTAATGCGTGTCGCAGCGCGAGTGGCGCGATGATGCGGCGGAATTTCAGCATCTGGCCCATGCCGCAAGCAGTAGCGGCTTCGAGTTCACCTTTGGAAACGGCTCGGAATGCACCACGGAACACTTCGGTGTGGTGCGCACCACAGGAAATGGCAATTGCCAGCACACCTGCCAGAAAACCCGGAAAGCCGATGAAGCCTTCCGCACCAAAATATTTGCCCAACGCTGTAACTGCCGCACTGCCGCCGAAATAAAACAGATAGATGACGAGCAGATCCGGGATACCGCGAATGATCGTGGTGTAGCCATCGGCAACAGCGCGAAGCGTGCGCCCGCCGGAAATCTTCGCCCGGGCGGCAAAAACGCCGATGGCAGCGCCAAGAAGGAAGCCGGGACGGCGAGCGCCACGCTCACCAGTGCACCCATCATCAGCACGTAGCCCCAGCCGTCCGGCCCGAAGCTCAAAATATCGAGAAAGCCCATCTGCTTCATGATGCGTCAGGCCCTGTTGGAATTGGGGATTGAATGTCATTTCTATTTTCAGATTCTGTCTGCCCGCCCGCGTCATTTCGCGGTTTCGGGGCAGAGCGGGTTGAACGCTATCTGGAATCGGATTGACGAACACGGTTCCGTCGAGCCGTTTTTCGTGATCCTGCTTGGCTTTCTTGATCTGCTCCGGATTACGGAACAATTCGATGGCCGTGCTGCCCATGATCTTTGCAGCATGGGCCATGCCTTTATGCGCCGCAGGCAGCTTGCCCTGCGCCACCATCTGCCACGAATGAAGCGGTGTGCCAATTGCGCAGGTCGCGCCGCGCATCTGCACGGTGGGTACGACCCAACTCACGCTGCCGACATCGGTCGAGCCGACGAGGGTGTTATCGCCTTTATAGGGCGTATAGATATCTTCGCAAAGCGCGAGACCATCCTTGGGCTCGACACCGAAGCGGCGGAAGGCATCTGAAATGTCTTCCCTCGACAGTGTCTTCTGGAAACGGCTTGCAGTTTCACGGTCCTGCTCATCGAAGTCCGGAGGTCCGAGCCGCTCGAGCTGAAGCTGCATCATCTGTTCCAGCGGCGTGTTGCCGATCAGATCGGCATCACCGCTGACGATTTCGCTGCGGACCGTCGTTTCGGTCATCAGTGCCGCGCCGTCGGCAATCTTCTTGACGCGTTCCAGAAGGGTCTGCATTTCCGGCAAGCTGCGGGCGCGAACGAGGTAACGTACCGTTGCCTTCGCCTGCACGACATTCGGCGCAAAACCACCCGTATCGGTCACAGCGTAATGAATGCGCGCCGTGGACGGCATATGCTCACGCATATAGTTCACGCCCACATTCATCAGTTCAACTGCGTCCAGCGCACTGCGCCCCAGATGCGGGGCTGACGAAGCATGGGCTGCGCGACCGCTGAAGTGAAAATTGATTTCGTTGCAGGCAAGCGAAACCGGATCGTTTACACCGGCAAAAGGCGCCGGGTGCCAGCAGAGCGCGATATCCACATCGTCAAAAAGTCCTTCGCGGACCATGAACCCCTTGGCTGAACCGCCCTCTTCCGCCGGGCAGCCATAATAGCGCACGCGGCCCTTGATGCCCTGTGCGGCAAGATAATCCTTCACTGCCGCAGCAGCGAGCAACGACCCTGAGCCCAACAGGTTATGACCGCAGCCATGTCCATGGCCGCCGGCCTCGACTGGCTGATCTTCAACCAGTCCAGATATCTGGCTGAGGCCCGGCAATGCATCGAACTCACCAAGGATGGCGATGACCGGTCCTTCGTCGCCAGCTTCGCCCATCACCGCAGTCGGTAGGCCAGCAATACCACGCTCGACGCGAAACCCTTCGGCTTCCAGCATCGCCGCATGGGCATCGCTCGATTTGTACTCTTCGTAGTTTGTTTCAGGATTATCCCAAACCGTATCGCTCAGTTCGAAATATGCGGCGCTCTTGGCGTCGACGATATCCCAGATATCGTGATGGTTTTTCAACTCGGCTCCATCGATCATTTCACCGACGCCATACAAGATGGCGGCGGGCACCGTGACGTTCCGGCAATGCAATTGCCGAACCTTCCTCAGACTGCAATTTTTGATGATGCTGATAGAACTCAGGCCCCGCTCTCGCAAGGGCAGATCGGAGAGTTGATGGGAAATTGTTCATTTTCAGGGAGTTTTCTGCCCTCAACAAGCTGTTTCGGTCCAATTCGTCCGATTGAAGTTAGCTGTTAGCCTCCCACACGCCTCAATATTCCTCGCACCTGTACTCAGCAGTACCCGAGACAAAATGGCGGGGAGTAGCCACGATATTGGTCAAAATTATTGTGAGTTTTTGCAATATGAGAGGTTCCTCCTGACAAATTGCCAACAAGCTCGTTGAAGCGCTGCGATCGCCACTTCTGCTCCCCTTGAGTGCCTATCGATGAAACGATAGTTCATCGTACAAATGAAATTTCGAAGGTGGCGGCCATGGTACACGAAAAGAAGCATGCGGATTTCATCATACGTCCACTGCAGCGCAGCGAAGTGACTGACATCTGGCAAATCGATCGCAGCGAGATCATCGAGGAAATGTATCGCCTCGAAGGAGAGCAACTCCTGCTGGAGCCACAATTCTACGATGTGCAGGGCTGGCCGGAGGGCGAAGCGGAAATCTACACACATATCCTGCTCGACTGTCACGACCATGGTGGCGTATTTCTTGGCGCCTATCTCGATGGCACCCCGGTGGCCGTCGCAGTTACGGATGTACGCCCTGTCGGTGCCTATCCCGAATTGTACCAGCTTGGCTTCATGCATGTGGGGAAGACAGTCCGGGGACTGGGACTTGCTGGTGAACTTTATCGTCGCAGCGTGGCCATTGCGAAGGAGGCCGGAGCAGAAGGTTTCTATATTTCTGCGACACCCACACGACGGACCATCGATTTTTATGTGAAGCAAGGTGCAAAAGTCACCACGACGCCTGATCCATTGCTCTTCGAGCGCGAGCCGGAAGATATTCATCTCATCCATCGTTTCAACGCCCAAGCTTCTTGACGCGGAACAGAAACCACTATCATCGTCACTCATGCGAATTCTGCTCGTCGAAGACAATCTCACCCTCGCAAACTGGCTGGCAAAAAGCCTGCAACAGTCGAACTACAGCGTCGATACCGTGCACGACGCGGCGGATGCGGAACAGGCACTCGCCTTCACGGAGTATGATCTCGTGGTTCTCGACCTCGGATTGCCGGACAAGACCGGGCTCGACGTGCTGGAGCACATCCGCAGCAGAGGCAATGAGGTGCCCGTTATCATCCTGACGGCCAATGCAAGTCTCGATGGGCGTATCCGTGGATTGGATGCCGGTGCTGACGATTATCTGGCAAAGCCGTTCGAACTCAGCGAACTTGAAGCGCGCATCCGTGCGCATCTTCGCCGGTCCAGTCAGCGGACAGCGCCTGTTGTGACCTGCGGCCTTTTGCGCTTCGACACCAACACCCGGCTGTTTTCACTCGAAGACGATCCACTGTCACTTGCACCCAAAGAACATGCAGTTCTGGAACAGCTTCTGCGGCGCATCGGAACCACCGTCAGCAAGACAACACTTGTTCAAGGTATTTACGATTTCGACAGCGAGACTGATGAGAACGCCATCGAGATTTACATTCATCGTCTGCGCAAGAAGCTGGAGGGCAGCAAAGCCGAGATCGTAACCTTGCGCGGCCCGGGCTATCTGCTGCGTGAGGCGAGTTGAGATGAAACGGCTGTTCACCCGCCTCTCCCAAAGCCTGCGTGCACAGCTCGTTTCCCTGGATCGTGATTCCGCTGATTGTCGTGGCCGGGATCAACCTTTGGACCGCATGGCGTGCGTCGGAAAATATGGCCGGGATCGTGTCAGACAGAATGCTGACAGCGTCAGCACGCGCCATTGGCGAAGCGACTGCCGCCTCGCATAATGCCATCGATGCTGTCATTCCGCCGGTAGCGCTGGAGATGTTTTCGACGGGAAATGGCGACCGGGTCTATTATCGGGTCGAGACTTCTGACGGACGCCTGCTTGCAGGGTTTCCCGACTTGCCGAAACCGGCTGAAATCGCGAATTACGACCCACTCCATTATGAGGGCAGCTATCGCGACCATCCCTTGCGTCTGGTTGTCTTGCGCCATCCCGTTGCAGCACCGTCCAACCTGCCACAGGCTGTCGACGTGGTCGTGGGTGTCACCCTTGCAGGATACACCTCCATGCAGCGGGAGCTTTGGCTGAACTCTGTGCTGGAACAATCGCTGCTCATCATCGTCGCGGGTGCCCTTTCGTTAATGGGCTTGCGCTTTGTATTACGCCCGTTGATCCGGCTCCGCAACGAAGTTCGCAATCGCACATCCGAGCTGGAACCATTCGATCCACAGACAGTTCAGACCGAACTTCGACCGCTCGTCACAGCGCTGAACCAGTATATGGAACGCGTGCGCAAGCAGATGTCGGCGCAACATCGTTTCATCCAGAATGCAGCACATCAGTTGCGCACGCCACTTGCTACACTATCAACGCAGGCCAGTTTCGCAGAACGGACAACCTGCGAAAGTGACCGCAAAGACGTTCTGGCAGGTATCAAGAATACCACCATGCAGCTGTCGCGGCTTGCCGGACAATTGCTGACGCTTTCGCGTGCCGAACCGGGCAGCAGGCGTCCTCGCGCTGACTGACCGTTGATCTGGCGGAAGCGGGACAACAAATTCTGGAAAGCCTCGCGGGCAAGGCGTTCGAGCGCAAGATCGATCTCGGGTTCGAGCTCAAAGCAACCAAAGCTATCATTTCTGGCGACGGCACTATGCTGCGGGAAATGATCGTCAATCTGGTGGACAACGCCCTTACCTATACGCCCGAAGGCGGCACAGTAACGCTTGTGATTGATCAGGATGGGCCCAAAATCGACATACGGGTCGAGGACAACGGACCCGGCATCCCCGCAAATGAATATGAACACGTTTTCGAGCGTTTCTATCGTGTTCCGGGCACCATCGCCGATGGAAGCGGGCTGGGCCTTGCCATCGTGCGCGAAGTTGCCGACACGGCGGGCGGCCATGTCGAGCTTTCCCAAACGAAAGGCGGCGGGCTTACGGTGACTGTCACCCTGCCCGCCGCCTGACTCGTTTGCATCTGTCCGACTATCAGCTTCCCTGTTCGGAAAGTGCCTGTGGACGCCATTTCACCAGATGGTTTTCGACCAATGTGATGATGTATTCCACGACGAGCGCCAGTACCGCCAGAATGACCATGGCCGCAAAGACGCCGTTGGCATTGAATGTGCCCTGCGCCGTGGAAATCATCAGGCCAACGCCCTTTTCGCGCCGAGGAATTCACCGACAACTGCGCCGACGAGCGCGAAACCGAAACTGACGTGAAGGCTTGCCAGAATCCAGCTCATGGCTGACGGCACGATGACGGTGCGCGTGATCTGCGAACGGGATGCACCCAATATCTGCGCATTGGCGATCAGCGCGCGGTCGGCTTCGCGCACGCCCTGAAACGCATTGGCGAACACGACGAAGAACACCATGACGACGGCCAGCGCCACCTTGGATGCCATGCCGAGGCCAAGCGCGATGATGAAGATCGAGCCCAGCACGACACGCGGGATGGAATTGGCGATCTTGATATAGATCGAAAACACATCGGCGAGGAACTTGTTGCGACCCAGCAGGATGCCGCAAATGACGCCGCCGACCGCACCGATAAGGAAACCAAGCGCGGTTTCCTCAAGCGTTACGATGATCTGTTCCGAAAGCGGTCCCTGTGACGTGCCTTCCGTGACCCAGATCCATATCTGGTCGGCAATGCCGGACGGGCTTGCAAAGAAGAATGGGTCGATGAGGCCGGTCCGTGCACCGAGTTCCCAGCCGCCCAGAACAACGACAAGAATGGCGAGGCGTACGAGAATAACGACCGCGCGACGGCGGCGCATGTCGGCGCGAAATTTCGCTTCGGTGCGGGCAAGTTCGTCGGCACTTGCATTGACCTGCAAGCTTGGTGACGCGGAGAGAGCTTGTGTTGTCATATCATTTTCTCCGATTAGTTTCCGTTTGCCAGCGCGCGCTTCTGGCCGATCTGCACTTCCTCGCGCAAATCGTCCCAGATGACCTTGGCGATATCCACAAACTGGCTGTCGTAGCGGATGTCTTCCATGACGCGCGGGCGCGGGATGTCGATATCGTAGACACTCTTGACCGTGGCTGGACCGGCGGTCAGCACATAGACTTTATCGGCCAACGCAATCGCTTCTTCGAGATCGTGCGTGACGAAGATGACGGACGCGCCGGATTGTTGCCAGAGATCGAGCAATTCACCCCTGCATCAGAGTGCGCGTCTGTACGTCAAGCGCACTGAACGGTTCGTCCATGAGCAGGATTTTCGGTTCGTTGATGAAGGTCTGTGCCAGCGCCACGCGCTTGCGCATGCCGCCAGACAACTGGTGCGGATAGTGCTTTTCAAAACGGGCCAGACCAACACGGGCGATCCAGCTACGCGCTTTCTCATAGGCTTCTTCCTTGCCCATACCGCGATAACGCGGCCCGGCACTCACATTGTCGATGACATTAAGCCACGGAAAAAGCGCATCGGCCTGAAACACGAAGCCGATATCAGGGCTGATACCTTCGATAGGCTTGCCCATCAGGCGGACTTCGCCGGCACTTGGCTTGGCGAGACCGGTTACGAGATTAAGCGTCGTTGACTTGCCGCAGCCGGTCGGACCGACAACACAGGCAAACTCGCCCTGCGCAACATTCATGGTGAAGTCACGCAATGCGGTCATCATCTTGCCGTCCGGGGTGACGAAACGGCGAGTTACATTGTTGAGCGCGATTGCAGCAGCTTTCTCACGCACAATGGTTCTGGGGGCTTCCATCAGCATGGGTTCCTCGCGGGTATGCGGCACCGCTCGCGCGCGATAGTTTCGTTATCAAAGATCTCCGAGCGCAAAACCGTCTTACACGTTTGCTGGAAATGCTCTGTCGCGCGCCTGCAATGCGGTTGAATCTTTGGAGGACAGCGGGACTGACGTTCATGTTTGAACGCCAGTCGAAGGCTGTTTACTTTGCAGCGTCAAGCGTTGCGTTGGCCTTGTCCACGAATTCGGTCGTGAAGGTCTTCGAAAGATCGACCTGCTTCTCCTGAAGCGGCTTCTTGAAGGTTGCGAGAACCTTGAGAACGGTTTCAGGTCCATCCTTCGGCATCCGGCCGTCCGGGGTGTACTGCGCCTTGCCCTCGGCAAGTCCCTTTACGTAAAGGTCCTTGTCACCGACGTAATAATCCTTGGGCATCTGGTCGGCGATTTCTTCGGCACTGTGCGAAGCGATGTAACGCATGGTCTTGACCAGAGCATTGGCAAGCTTCTGCGCGTCTTCCTTGTGCGTCTCAAGCCATGCGCTTTGCACATAGAACGACGCAGCCGGGTAAGGTCCACCAAGCGCTTCGATGGTTTTGTCGGGCGTGCGCATATCGACCAGCACCTTGGCATCGCCGCTCTTCAGCATATTGGCGACGGTCGGTTCCGTGGTCATGCCTGCCTGAACGGCATCCTGCTTGAAGGCGGCAATGAAAGTATTGCCCGCTCCGACAGGAAGCAGCGTGTAGTCGCCCTGCTTGAGGCCATTACGCATGGCAAGGTATTGAGTCAGGAAGTCCGTCGAGGAGCCGAGCCCGGTGACGCCAAGCGTATGCCCCTTGAAATCGCCCGGCGACTTGATCTGGTCGGCATATTTGCTGGAAACGAGTTCCACTTCACCCGGCGCCTGACTGAACTGGACGATGGACTGAATAAACTTGCCCTTCGACTGCAGGTCGATCGTGTGATCGTAAAAGCCGACCACAGCCTGAGCCGCACCGGCCAAAAGTTCGTTTTCAGCATCCACGCCGGCGCGGCTGTTGATCAGCTCGACATCAAGGCCTTCATCCTTGAAGTAACCCAGCTTTTCCGTCAGCACTGCCGGAAGGTAAATCTGCTTTTCCATACCGCCGACAATCACTGTCAGCTTTTCGGCATGGGCAACGCCTGCACCAAGTACCATTGCGCCGCCAATGAAGGCTGCGCCAAATAGATGGCGGCATGAATCGATAGAGATTTTCATCTACGCTCCTCCGAGAGCTCCTGTTGGCCCGGCAATGCCAGACCCCCTGATATGCAGCCGATTCCTCAATCGGTTTTGAATGGTTAGCGCAGGCAAGCTTTCAACCAGCTTTCAACAAACTCGCGGCGAGATTTCGAACGCCGTAAACCGGTAGCCAGAGATTATCGCTATTTATATTCGGAAGAACCGGATCACTAAGAACACTATCGTGATGCGCCTGATATCGCTGTCATAAAACGATCTGTTGCTTTCCCTCTGAATTAGAGGTTCAATCAATCAAACGGGGAGGCGTCCATGCCATTTCGCGGCAACAAATATCAGGGAACATATGCGCCAAACGATCTCCAAGTGCTGCAGATTGCCTATAATCGCTGCTGCGCACTGCTTGATCGATGTTCAACGACGCACGAAAGCAAAGAAGCGCTTGCACGCGCAATTATAAGAACATTTGAATCCGGTGAACAAAATCCAGACAAGATCGCTGAAATAGTAGCCAAACTGGAACTTGATCGCGTTTAACGGCATTGGTTGGAAAAGAGTCTGCTTACGATCCCTCAGCAAATTTTAGCTCTCTAATGCTTTCGGTTTTGCAACTGACTGAATATTTTACATAAACTAAATAATTCTGGATTATAATGCTTTGCAATCAGCTATGTTTTAGTATAGCGGGTCGCAAGAATTTTCAGGCTTTCAGATCGGATTATCTGTCTGTCGCCATCTGCGGAATGCATAAAATGCCATTTTCGAGAGATTACTACTTCGGGCGTTTCAAGCCCATTGAGTTGGAGGAGCTGCAAGCGGCTTATGTCAAGTCGTGTGAAGCGATGGCTCGTTGTCCAATCACTTCTCCCCAAAAAGACGAAATGGCGCGCGAAATCATCCAGATTTATGAATGCGGCGTCATGGATGCCGAGAAGATCGCCGAACTCATGGTGCAGATCGAAGCGGTCAAACCACGTCCGTTGAGCGAACAGATGCTCGACCGTGGACGACGATCCAGCCCAAGATTGCCTGAGCAAAATTACTTCATGAAAAACACCCGGATGCAAATCGCATCCGGGTGTTTGTTTGTTCAGCGCTGAGCCACCGGGCGGACAAGCGGAGTCACGCGGCGGATCGTGACACGACGATTTTCCTGTTCGGCTGCCTGCGTGCGAATTTTCAGGAAGCGTTCGCCATAGCCTTGCGTGACAAGGTTTTCTGGTGGAATTTCATAGACTTCCGTCAAAAGGCTTGCAACTGATTCAGCACGTTTATCGGACAGGACGAGATTTGAACGGTCCGATCCAACCGCATCCGTATGCCCTTCAATGAAGAAGGTTTCGCCCGGATCCTTTGCCAGTACCTTCTGCATGGCGGTTGCAACCTTGCGCAGCGTCTTCGCCTGCGAAAGCGAAACCTCGGCGCTACCCGTCGCGAAGTGGATTGTATCCAGATCGATACGACGCACCTTGTCGCGCAGGCGGGCTGAATGACGAACCTCGTCGATCGTATAGACACGCTCCACACGCTCTACCGGAGGCATGGCAAGGAAGTCATAGAAATCGCGATCCGGATCGTCTGCGACGTCGATGATGTAATCTCTTACCGGAATGGTCAGACGCATCGGCGGCAGTTCGTAACCAACATCGATAATCGAAGCGCGCGGATTGTCGTCATATTCCGGCGCATAGATCATCAGATATTCATTGCCGTCCCGGTCGATACGGGAACGCTGAAGAATATCGCCGTAGCGATCATAGACTGTGACGATCTGGTTGCCACCCGGGCGGACAATGGTTTCACGGGTGCGCCCGCGCGGCAGTTCATCGTAATAGGTTTCCTCGGCATCACGGCGCAACCTTGGGCGATCATCGCCGCGAACGAAGATACGGTCGCCCACGTCCAGAATGACACGATTATCCACCTCCTCGATCACTTTGACGTTGGTGACATTGTTGGTCACGTTATTGACCGTCGTATTATTGATGACCGTATTGTTCACCACCGTGTTGTTGATGATATTGGTGGTTTCCGGCACTGCAAAACCGGCGCTTCCTTGATACGGGTGCCCTCTTCCTTGAGATTGGCTTCGATCTTCTGCGGCAGCGCTGCCTTCACTTCCTCTGGGAATCGCAACCTGTGCCGCCGCATCATTTGCGGGCGGTGGTGCACTTTCCTCAACGGAACGTTGCTGTTCGCGCTGCTTGCGACGCTCTTCACGCGACTGGCTTCCGCCGGAATTGTCGGCGTCCTTGTCGCTGTCGAGAATGGCAGCGCCATTTTCGACTGGCAAGACAACCGTATCGTCCGTCTTCGCAGGGTCTTTCGCAATCTCCTGATTTTCCTCGGTCGAACGCTGATCGACTATCTCTGGTGCTGGCTCCGAAGACGGTTTTGCTGGTCTTCGGTTGATTGCGGCTGTTCAACCGGCTGTGCAGGCTGAGCCTCATTCTGTGGCTCTTCCGTTGCTTTCGGTTCTTGCGGTGGAGCTTCTTCGGGATGCTCAACAACGGATTCTTCCGCTGGTTCTTTCTGCGGAGGCGTGACCGGAGATGCGTCTGCCGGTTGTTCGGCTGGCTTTTCCGGTTCCTGCACCGGTGCTTCCTTGGCAGGTTGCTCAGCCTGCTTGGCCGGTTCTTTCGCCGTCGGCTGCTCAGGTTTCGCTTCCGGTTCCTGTGCGGGCTCTTCCTTCATCGGCTTTTCAGCGGGAGCGGTCTGTTCCTGCGGCTGATTGGCCTTGCGAGCAGCCTCTTCATCAGCCTTCTTCTGTTCTTCAGCGCGACGGTGAGCTTCCCCTTCAGCGGCCTTCTGCTGCTGTTCGCTCTGACGCTGTGCCTCTTCGTCAGCCTTTTTCTGTTCGGCAGCCTGCCCGCCTGCTCTTCGGCCTGTTTCTGCGCTTCGCGCTCTGCTGCCTTCTGTTGTTCCTCGGCTTGCTTCTGTGCTTCGCGCTCGGCGGCTTTTTGCTGCTCTTCAGCTGGCGTTGCGCCTCTGCCTCCGCAGCGCGCTTCTGTTCTTCCGCTTGACGCTGGGCTTCCTCTTGAGCAGCCTTCTGCTGCTCTTCGGCCTGACGACGGTTTTCTTCCTCGGCAGCGCGCTGTTGTTCCTCAGCCCGACGCGTTTCTTCTTCCGCTGCCTTTTGCTGTTCTTCAGCCTCGCGCTGTTGCTGCTGCAGCTGCTCGTCGGATGGCTGGTCTCCATTCTCCTGTGCCAGCAGGATTGGAGCCGTCAATGAATCCGCCAATACGGGTTGCGCTAGAATGGAGGCCGACAGAACCGGCACGGCAACAGTGGCAAGAAGCTTCGAACGAATAGACATAAATCCTTCTCCTTCTGGAAGGCAGAATTGATATGCGTCTCACCCACAGAATCGCGGGCAAAGACGCCGTAGAACCGCCAGCGATATCCATCGAATTGGGACAAATTCCGGCAACTTCACAAATCCGTTATCGTAATCCACATGAACGCAGCCTGAACCCAAGCGTTCCAAAACTACGAGATTTGCCGCATTCTTTTGGCCAGAAGCTCGATGCCTTCCGCAATCCGATTAATCGGAATGGAAGAATAAGCGATGCGAAAATAGCGGCATGGCCTGTCATCGCTCCAGAAGAAAGGGGACCCCGACTCGATCAGCACGCCATCCTCGCGCAGATCACGCGCGAGTTTGTCGGCATCCATGCCCTCCGGTCCTTCGATCCAGAATGCCGTACCGCCAAAGGCCGATTTACCAGCGATTTTCAATCCTTCGCGATTAAGGGCCTCGATCATGACAATATGGCGCTTGTGATATTCAATCCGCATACGATGAATAACCGCATCGTAGTGACCAAGAGCCAGAAAATAGGCCGCTGTTCGCTGCAAATGTCCGGGCGGATGACGAAGCATGAGCGCGCGTAGCGCCCTCGCCTCACGGATGACAGGTGCCGGAGCAACCAAGCAGCCAAGCCGAAGCCCCGGAAACAGCGACTTTGAAAAACTGCCCACATAGAGAACGCGGCCATACTGGTCGAGCGACTTTAACGCCGGCGTCGGGGGCTGCAAAAGCTCATCTCGAATTCGTAATCATCCTCGACAATGACGAAATCGCGCTCGGCTGCAGCCTCCAGAAGTGCTATACGCCGCGCGCGTGGCATAGTGGCGGCCGTGGGTGACTGGTGGCTCGGCGTGACGAAGACCGCGTCGATCTCATCTGGTAGTAACTCGGGTGGTAAGCCGCCTTCATCAACGTCAAGCGCCGTTACATTGGCCCCAGTCAGATGGAGTGTGGCACTAATATCGGGATGTCCGGGATTTTCGCACACGACATGCGAGCGCCGTGTCAAAAGCAGATGACTGATGATCCAAAGCGCGTTCTGCGCGCCAACGGTAACAAGTATCTCGTCTGGCTCCGCGTGTATTCCGCGGCTAGGCAGCGTGCGCGAACGGATATAATTGACAAGTTCCACATCATCGGCAGCGGCAAAATCACCCGCCATAAGGATAAAGTCTTCTCTGGCCAGCGCGCGCCGTGCGCAATCGCGCCATGCGGCGAGATCAAACAAGGTCTGATCCATCTGGCCATAGAGAAAGGGGTAGCGATACTTCCGCCAATCCAGAGGCTTGCGAATGGTCTTGGCAATGTTGAAGCCGAGACGCAACTTGGATGACCAATCGACGGCGGTGTCAGGTGCTTGCAAAAAATCCTTGTCTGGACGGCTGATAGGCGGCGCTGCAGCCACGTGATAGGCACTGCGGGAATGCACTTCCAGATAACCTTGGGACACAAGCTCCTGATAGGCCAGCGTTACCGTGAGGCGCGAGACTTTCAGATAATCCGCCAACCGCCGAGTGGAGGGCATGCGGGCACCGGGCAAAACCGCGCCGGAAAGAATGGCTGATACCGTTGTTTCCCGGATTTGCGACTGCAATCCGGTATTTCTGCTGCCATCTATGAAGAAGATCGTCGGCGAGACGGCATCCAAAACGCTGCTCCATTAGTGAATCTGCGATTACACCCAAGTTCGCGTCAGTTTTTCCGCTTCGTGCTCTACTTAGCAATAGCGTTTCTTCTTTCTGTTTCTCCTCGTGGAATAATTTCGACGGTAAAGTGAGCACGAACCCCAATTTCCGGGTAGCACCATCTTGCTCGCTAAACTGGACTTATTGACTATTCCAACTGGATATAAGGCAAATTTCATGAGATGGCTATCGTTTGTAACTGGAACTGCAGATTGGCGAAAAACGTCAACAGTCGTGACCAAGTCAGGCATGGTTCTTAAATGGAAGGGGAACTCCATGAACTATTTCAAAAGCATAAACCGGGTGGTGTTATTTTCGGCCGTAGCAGCGCTTTCCACGTCTGCGGCCTATGCCGAAACCACGGTCGTGGTCGGTTATCAGCAGATCGTCGGGCCGTTTCTGACCGCAATCGCTAACGGAAAATTCGATGCGGCAGCCAAGGAAGCCGGATACAAGATTGACTGGCGCCAGTTCGCATCGGGTGGCGATATTTCGACGGCACTTGCTTCCGGCAACGTACCGATCGGCGTTATCGGTTCAACGGGCATCGCAGCAGCCGCCACACGCGGTGTTGACCTTCAACTCTTCTGGATTCTCGATAATATCGGCAAATCGGAAGCACTGGTAGCGCGCGAAGGTTCGGGCATAGAGAAGCCGGAAGACCTCAAGGGCAAGAAGGTCGGCGTGCCTTTTGTCTCGACCTCGCATTTCCATCTCCTTGTCGGCATGAGCGACATCTGGAAGATCAATCCGCGCGACGCGGAAATACTCAACATGACACCGCCGCAGATCGTTGCCGCCCCAGCAGCGCGGCGATATCGACGCGGCCTATGTCTGGCCCCCTGCTCTTTCCGAAATCCTCAAGACCGGCAAGGAAATTGCCAATTCCGAAGAAATCGGCGCGAAAAGCGTCCCGACTTTCGACGGCCTTGTGGTGGATAAGAGCTTCGCCAGCGAAAACCCCAAATTCATGACCGCCTTCATCACGGTGCTGAAGGATGCCTATGCCGACTACAAGGCCAATGGCGGCCAGTGGACGGCAGACTCCGAACAGGTCAAAGGCATGGTCAAGCTGATCGGTGGCAATGCCGCTGACATACCGGGCTCACTCGCGCTGTTGTCCTTCCCCACCGTGGAAGAACAAGCCTCCCCGACATGGCTCGGTGGTGGCAAGGACAGCGGAGCGCTCAAATCCGTCACCCAGAGTGCAAAATTTCTTGTCGACCAAAAACAGCTAGACCAAGCTCTGGATGACTATAGCGGCAACGTAAATGGCAGTTTTGCCGAAGCCGCAGCGAAGTAATTACGTAAAGTAATTCAAGCGCCTCCGCCAGCGGCATGCCTTCGGGCAAGCCGCTGAACCGAGACGGTTCCTGCAATGTTGTGTGTGCCTTCTGGCTTTTGCCGGAACCGCTTCTTCGTTCCCGAAAGGTGACGTAATGGAAACCTTGAACGTATCGAATGTCAGTCTGACCTATCCCGGTCTTTATGTGGAAGAAGCCGTGATTGCGCTGAAGGGCGTTAATTTGCGGATCGACAGCGGGGATTTCGTGGTGGCGCTTGGTGCGTCCGGCTGCGGCAAGACCACGCTTCTCAATCTGATGGCGGGGTTCATGATCCCGTCATCCGGCGAAATCACGTTGGGCGGAAGGCAAGTGCGTGGTCCCGGCGCCGACCGGGGTGTCGTGTTCCAGAAACATGCTCTGCTTCCCTGGCTCAATGTCGTTGACAACACCGAATTTGGCCTGAAGCTTCAAGGTGTACCGAAGGCAGAACGCCGGGCGCGTGCCACAAAAATCTGGCGCTGGTCGGCCTGCAGGATTTCCACAATCACAAGATTTACCAGCTTTCCGGCGGTATGCAGCAGCGTGTCGGCATTGCCCGCGCACTGACCTGCGACCCGGCGATGCTGCTTATGGACGGAGCCCATGGCAGCGCTTGATGCCCTCACCCGCGAAACGATCCGGGGAATTGCTTTTGCGGGTATGGCAAAATGACCAACAAAATGTTCTTCTTCATCACTCACAGCGTCGAAGAGGCCTTGTTCCTCGGTTCGCGGCTGATCGTCATGTCGCCGCGCCCCGGACGGATCACCCATACCTATGATCTGGATTTCAACCGACGCTTTCTGGAATGCGGTGACGCGCGCGCCGTCAAGTCCAGTCCCGACTTCATCAAGATGCGTGAGACAATTCTGGGGATTATCTATGGCGATGAACGTGCATCAGGAAACCCGGAACTGGTCCATGCTTGAGTTCGTAACTCGGGCAAGACCAGTCAAACCCGGTAAAATCTATGGCGCCCCCGGCGACGGCAATAATAGCGGCTTCATCAGCCTTGTAACTGCACTGATTTTGCTGGGGCTCTGGTTTCTCGTGACGGGAATGGGCTGGGTCAAGCCGCTGTTTCTCCCCTCACCGTTCGCTGTCTATGGCAAGTTCATGGTTGCCATGACCGACGGCGTCGCAAACTCCACTCTGGCCGAACATACGCTCGCCAGCCTTGGACGTGTATTGGGTGCCTTCGCGATTGCCTGCATCACGGCAATTCCCATCGGCATCATGATGGGCATGAGCAGCTTCGTTCGTGGCGTGTTGGACCCGATTATCGAGTTTTACCGACCACTGCCGCCGCTTGCCTACCTGCCGCTGATCATCATCTGGCTTGGTATTGGCGAGTTCCCGAAGGTGTTCCTCATCTTTCTCGCGATCTTTGCGCCAATGGCGATCGCAGCGAGAGCTGGCGTGCGCTCGGTCTCAACCGAACAGATCCATGCCGCCTATGCGATGGGCGCATCCCGGACGCAGGTAATAACGCAGGTCATCATGAAAGCGGCCATGCCGGAAATCTTCACCGGCATGCGCATCGGGATCGGTGTGGGCTGGACGACGCTGGTAGCGGCGGAAATGGTGGCGGCACATCGCGGTCTCGGCTTCATGGTACTCAATGCAGCGCAGTTTTTGGCCAGCGACACCGTCATCATGGGCATCATCGTCATCGGTGTGTTCGCTTTCGCCTTCGACCTTTTGATCCGTTACATGGAAAAGGTCCTCATCCCGTGGAAGGGTAAAGTCTGATGGCGCTGCAACCGCTTTAACCTGCCCGACCGAAATCCAATTCGCAATATCAATCGCGCGGCAACTCTGCCGCGCCACAGGAAAACTTTGCCCGAAATCAGTGCAGATTTCAGACGTATCAAGGAGCATTCGAATGTCCGCCGGACAACTCACAGAGAAGCATTTTTCCGACCTCTTCGACGCCTTCAACCGGCACGACATCGACGCGATCATGGCCTTCTTTGCCGACGATTGCGTGTTTTACACCATCGGTGGTGAGGAAGTTTACGGCACCCGCCTCGAAGGCAAGGATGCGATTGCCAAGGCTTTTTCGGCGTCTGGGCTGCGATGCCCGACGTGAAATGGGACGGACACAGACATTTCGTGAGCGGCGACCGTGCCGTGTCCGAATGGACCTTTCGCGGAACGGATGCCAACGGCGCACGCGTCGAGGCAGAAGGCTGCGATCTCTTCACACAGCGCGACGGCAAGATCGTCCGCAAACAGGCATTCCGCAAGAACCGGCCTTTGCTGAAGGCGTAAGCCGCAACATCGCCAGTCGGTGTTTTGGAGGACCGACATATGGATACCCACACTCTCAACAGTTTCTCGGCCACCCAGCCATTCGACCCCGCTTATGATCCGGTGGTTTCGAAGACGCCGGGACAAGGCCGCGACTATGCCCCGACTTACTGGATAGGCACTGCCGGACCGGCGCCGGAAGACGATGGCCCTATTCGCGGAGACGTCGATGCCGATGTCGTTATCGTCGGCTCAGGCTATACCGGTCTTTCGGCGGCAATCCATCTCGCTCGGGATCATGGCGTCAAGGCCGTGGTGCTGGAAGCAAATGGCGTCGCCCGGGGCTGCAGCACCCGCAATGGCGGTCAGGCGCAGATTTCAGCCGGCCGGCTCAAGCGTTCACAATGGATCGAGCGCTGGGGTGTGGACGTCGCCCGGAAATTGCATAAGGAAATTGCCGAGGGTTTTGATCTCTTTCGTTCACTCATTGCCGAACCGGAAATTGATTGTGATCCGCAGGATGGCGGTCATCTCTACATCGCCCATCGCGACAAGGTCATTCCTTCGCTGGAGAAAGAATCCCGCCTGCTGAACGACGTATTCGGCTATCGGACGCGCATGGTCGGTCGCGACGAGATTCACCGCGATTTCATCCGGGATCAAGAAGCTCGCGGAGCTATGTATGAGCCAGACGGCATTGGCATTCACGCCGCGAAACTTGCCTTCGGCTATCTCCGGCTTGCACGCAAGCTGGGCGCAAAGGTGCACACCGCAAGCCCGGTTCTCAGCTGCCGCAAGAACGGCAATGTATTCCATCTCAACACGCCGAACGGTACGGTCACGGCGCGACAGGTTTGCTTCGCGACAGCGGGATACACCTCGCCCGGCCTCCATCCTCTCACCCGTTACCGGCTGATGCCGGTGCTGTCGAACTCTGTCGTGACACGACCGCTGACACCCGATGAAATTGAAGCATGCGGCCCCAAGACCGGTATTCCGCTAACCGACACGCGCACGCTTCGTCACTATTATCGTTTTCTGCCTGACGGGCGGATGCAGATCGGTAGCCGCAGCGCGATTACCGGGGCTGATGCACCGAACCCTAAACATTACGATCTGCTGCTTTCGGGCCTTTACCGGAAGTTCCCGGCTCTGAAAGGCATCAAGGTCGATTATTCCCGGTGGGGGTGGGTCGATGTCAGTCATGACATGATGCCCCGCATCTATCGTCCTGATCCGACGCAGGAAATCTACTATGCCATGGGCTACGGCGGCAACGGCGTGATGTATTCAGCGCAGGCCGGACGCCGGGTTGCCCAACTGATGACGGGTCGGGGACAGGAACTCGACCTGCCGATCTTCACCTCCGAATTGCCGAGTTACGGCATGCTGACGCCATTCAGGCGCATAGGCCAGCGCGCAATGTATCACTCACTGGTATGCGCTGAAAGACGAAGTTCTCTGAATTCCAAGGAAAGGTACGCGCCATGAAAATGACGACGGAAGAAGCATTTGTTAAGGTTTTGCAGATGCATGGGATAGAACATGCATTCGGGATCATCGGCTCCGCGATGATGCCGGTATCGGATTTGTTTCCGAAGGCGGGCATTACCTTCTGGGATTGCGCCCATGAGACGAATGCGGCGCTGATCTGCGACGGTTATACCCGCGTGACGGGCAAGATGGGTATGGCGATTGCTCAGAACGGGCCCGGCGTAACCGGCTTCGTGACTGCCATCAAGACTGCTTACTGGAACCACACGCCGATGCTGCTTGTCTCTCCACAGGCTGCCAACAAGACCATCGGTCAGGGCGGTTTTCAGGAAGTTGACCAGATGTCGCTGTTCGAAGAGATGGTCTGCTATCAGGAAGAAGTGCGCGATGCGACCCGCATTCCCGAAGTGCTGAACCGCGTGATCGAGAAGGCATGGCGCGGCTGTGCACCGGCACAGATCAACGTTCCCCGTGACTTCTGGACTCAGGTCATCGACGTCGACCTGCCACAGATCGTCCGGCTGGAACGCCCGAGCGGCGGACGCGATGCCATTGCCGAGGCTGCAAAGCTTCTCACCAATGCGAAATTCCCGGTCATCCTTAACGGGGCCGGTGTCGTTATCGGCGGTGCGATCCCTGAATCCATCGCGCTTGCCGAAAGGCTCGATGCGCCGGTCTGCTGCGGCTATCAGCATAATGATGCCTTTCCCGGTACCCATCCACTGTCCGCCGGTCCACTCGGCTACAATGGCTCCAAGGCCGCGATGGAGCTGATCTCCGGGGCCGATGTGGTCCCGGCGCTCGGTACCCGTCTCAATCCGTTCTCGACCCTGCCCGGCTATGGCATCGATTATTGGCCGAAGGATGCAAAGATCATTCAGGTCGACATCAATCCTGATCGTATCGGCCTCACCAAGAAGATATCGGTCGGCATTTGCGGCGATGCCGGGCAGGTTGCGCAGCAGATTCTCGACCAGATGGGAGCCAATGCGGGCAATGCCGGTCGCGACGAGCGCAAGCAGCTCATCCATCAGCGCAAATCCGCCCGGTTGCAGCAGCTTTCCTCGATGGATCATGAGGATGACGATCCGGGCACGCATTGGAATGCCGGTGCGCGCGAGCGCGATAAGGACCGCATGTCGCCGCGGCAGGCATGGCGTGCCATACAGGCTGGAATGCCGAAGAACGCCATCATGTCCACCGACATCGGCAATAACTGCGCCATCGGGAACGCCTATCCAAGCTTCGAACACGGACGCAAATATCTGGCACCGGGCATGTTCGGCCCCTGCGGTTATGGCTTCCCGTCCATCGTCGGCGCCAAGATCGGCCAGCCTGACACGCCAGTGGTCGGCTTTGCAGGCGACGGCGCGTTCGGCATATCCATGAACGAGATGACCTCCATCGGTCGCAAGGGCTGGCCTGCGATCACCATGGTCATCTTCCGCAACTATCAGTGGGGTGCCGAAAAGCGCAACACGACACTGTGGTACGACAACAACTTCGTCGGCACCGAGCTCAATCCGAACCTGAGCTACGCCGGTGGCGGATGGCTGCGGCCTGAAAGGCGTGACCGTCGATAGCCAGCAGGCGCTGACCGAAGCCTTGCAGACGGCAATCGACGAGCAGGCCAAGGGGTGACCACCTTCATCGAAGTCGTGCTCAATCAGGAACTGGGCGAACCATTCCGCCGTGATGCGATGAAGAAGCCCGTTGTCGTGGCCGGCATCGACAAGGCCGACATGTGCCAGCAAATGCCCGTCTGAACCAGTCCGTCAGTGATCAGGCCGGGAGCGCAACTCCCGGCCTTTTGAAGAGATTGCGCCATGCTGCCGTTGGAAAAGATTTTTGAGAAAGCCCGTTCGAGGCCACGTCACATCGTTTTGGCCGAAGGCGAGGAACCGCGTATCATCGATGCGGCACTGCGGGCCGAACGTGAAGCCATTGCCCGCATTACGCTTCTGGGCTCCGAAAGCGTCATCAGCAGGCAGATTGACGGGTCAGAGATCGCGATCATCGATCCGGGAACATCGGACAAAAGCGCGGATTATGCGCAAAAACTCTATCGGCTGCGTCAGGCCAAAGGCATGACGGAAGAACAGGCTGAGGCAATAGTGAAGACGCCACTCGGCTTCGCCGCCATGATGGTACGTGAAGGCGATGCGGATGGGACGGTGGCTGGCGCAGTCGCAACGACAGCCGATGTGGTGCGCCATGCCCTGCAGATCATCGGCAAGGCCGAAGGCGCATCACTCGTCTCAAGCTTCTTCCTGATGTTGCTGTGCCAGTCTCATCATCAGAAGAAAGGCGCTTTCGTCTTCGCCGATTGCGGCCTCGTGGTGGAACCGGATTCCGCGCAACTTGCCGATATCGCCATACAGTCGGCCGATTCATATCGCCAGCTCACGGAAAAAGATGCGGCCGTTGCCATGTTGTCCTTCTCCACCGGCGGCAGTGCTGCGCATGAGCGCGTATCAAAGGTCGTTCAGGCAACCCGGACGGTGCGGGAGCGCAAGCCTGATCTGTGCATCGATGGAGAATTACAGTTCGACACGGCATTCGTCGAGGCAATCAGCCATGCCAAATCGCCGGATTCACCGCTCAAGGGGCAATGCCAACGTCTTTGTGTTCCCCAATCTCGAAGCCGCCAATATCGGCTACAAGATCGCCCAGCGTATTGGTGGGGCGCAGGCCATAGGCCCTGTGCTTCAGGGCCTCGCCAAACCCGCTAATGACCTCTCACGCGGGTGCAGCGCTGACGATGTCCTCCACATGATCGCTATAACCGTTAATCAGGCAAAGTGAAGGACATCGCGCCGCTATTCGCGAACCGCTAAGACTTCAGGAAGCGCGTAGCGATGCCGTTGAGAAACTGTGGCAGTACCGTGAAGGCATAGGGCGCGTAGACCCGCTCCAACCGCTGATGATACTCGCGGCCCCACGGGCCGATATTCACCACCGGATAGGAAAGTGCTTTCGGATTGGCGCGATCGATAAATTGAGCCGCTGGTGTGTTGGCCGCGATGACTTCACTATCCGTCGCGTCAGGAATATGACCGAAGAAGCTCATATCTGAAATACCGGCGAAGATTTCGCGATACCGGATCGTCGTTTCGAACTGGCGCTCCGCATCCGGGCGTGCGGTTTCCAGAGCTTCTGTAAAACGCTGTTCTTCGGCCGTTTCGACACCCATGCGAACGTGAGGATAGACGAGACTTCCGAAGCCGACAATGACCGTTGGGCCTGTAATGCGTGCCTCGGCAACCATGGCGTTGACGAGTTCCCGCGTGATAAGAAGCGGGTTATCGCTTCTTGAAATTTCAGCTTCCAGTGCCGCTATCCGTTCCAGTGCCGCATCACCACCAATACGCCGGACTTCGTCGCGCAACTCGGCCGTGGTCAGAATTCTGCCCTTGTGATTGGCATCTGCATCGCTGCCAACCAGCTTTGTAAAGCGCTCCGCCTCCACATTGAAGTGCGTGATTGCCCGATCCAGCGCCTCACCGACAATTGCCTTGAACCGCTGGAACAAAGCATCTGGCGAGACGGAATGGGTCAGCCAGTTGAAAGCAATCCACGTCCGTTCCGGCGTGGTCACTTCATAACCGCCGCGAAAATCCCGCGCTTCAAGGCAGATTGGAGGTGGCGAAACTTCGCCATCCGCCGTGTCGCAAAGGGCTGCATTGGCTTCCACCGCCCGCATGATTTCCGATGCAATGAGATGCGCGCTGACACCTTCAAACGGATAGCTCGCATGAGACGGCTGTCCGACCACAAAAGCAAAGGGAAGCTGCTTGCCGATTGTGCCCCGATAGATGGCTCGGCCTTCCGCACCGTCACCCTGATCGCTCGTTGCGTCAAGATTGATACCGGCAACGATATCGAGGCCCCAGCGTTCGGCAAGTTCCGGCAACGCATCGCGCAGGCTGCGCATTCCTCGCGAACCACGCTCTTCGTCAGGTGTCGCAAACAAAATCAGATTGCCTTCGCGATCTACCCGCTGCGAGAAATGTTCCAACGTTGCGATACCGGCTGCAACACCGCTTTTCATGTCGAGCATGCCCCGACCGGGAATGTAATTTCCGCTCTGGAAGTCGGCGAGCGCCTTTTCCTCGTTCGGTGCAAGCGGACGGCTGGTAAGATCGGCCAGAAGAGCTTCCAGCAAAGCATCCGGCTCGAAAGCAAGATGTTTCAGATCGCGATAATTTGCAGTTTCCACCACATCGAAGTGCCCCGCCAGAGCCGGGGTTCGTCGCCCGGCGCCGCGCACTACGGCGATAACATTCTTGGTCATCGGCGAGCCGTGACTGTCGATGACGGCAATATCGTCAGGGTTCTTTTGGAAATAGGGGATCTCGCGCAAAAGCTCAGCCAGCTTCAGCCCGAACGATGCCTCGTCAGGTGTTCCCGTTTCGCTCGGCCATCTCACCATGCGATAGGAGAGTTCTCGCACCCGTTCTGTCGGGTTCCATTCATTTGGGGATGCCACGGTTTTTCCTCGCTCAATAGTTCCCCGTCTCCGTGCCTTGGGGAAGGCACAGGCGGGTTTTCAAATCTGGTTTAAACGTCGACTTACTGGTTGAGATGCTTTCGCAGGAACGCTCTCGTTCTTTCATTTTCCGGATTGGTGAAGATCACGTCCGGCTTGCCTTCTTCGACCACGACGCCCTTGTCCATGAACAGAACCTTGTCTGAAACTTCGGCGGCAAAACGCATTTCGTGGGTCACGATCAGCATGGTCATGTGTTCCTGCGCGAGCTGTTTCATGACCTGATTGACTTCCTCGACCAGTTCCGGATCGAGCGCAGAAGTCGCCTCGTCGAACAGCATGACTTTCGGCTGCATCGCCAGTGCACGGGCAATAGCCACGCGCTGTTTCTGCCCGCCCGACAGACGCGACGGATACATTGACGCCTTATCGACAAGACCGACCTTCTTCAAAAGAGAAACGGCCAGCTCCTGCGCTTCCTGCTTGCTCTTGCCCTTCAACTTGATGGGTCCGAGTGTGATGTTTTCCATGACATTGAGATGCGGAAACAGATTGAAGTGCTGGAAAACCATGCCCATCTGCTGTCGCACGGCATTGATATGCCGCTCGAAAGAACGTCCGCTCAGCGACTGATTTACCTGCACGCCGTCCAGCAATATCTGGCCTGAGTTGACCGTTTCCAGATGGTTGATGGAGCGCAGCAAAGTACTTTTGCCGGAACCGGACGGCCCGATAATGGCGATAATCTGGCCGCGTTCAACAGACAGGTTGATGCCCTTGAGAACTTCGAGCGCGCCATAAGACTTGTGGACGTCGCGCACTTCCACCATGGGTTTGCTGTTGCTCATCGGTAAGCCTCGACTTTCTTTTCCATCCAGTGCAATCCGGCTTCCGTGATGAGATTGAGTACGTAGAAGATCACTGCGGCAGTGATGTAGAATTCAAACGGGCTGTAGGTTTCGCTGATCGCCTGCTGCGAAGCGTGAACCAACTCGGTAATACCGATTACCGACACGAGCGCCGTGTCCTTCAAAAGCGCAATCAGATTGTTGCCCACCTGTGGCAACGCATTGCGGACGGCCTGCGGCACGATGATGTAGCGCAGCGTCTGACCGCTGCCGAAACCCAGCGAACGGGCACCTTCATTCTGCCCCGGATCGACAGTCAGGATCGCGGTGCGGAAGATATCCGAATTATAGACCGCAAAATGCAGGCCAAGGCCGATGATGCCAGTCCATACGGCTGGAATGTTGATGCCGATCTGCGACAGGCCGTAATAGAGCAGGAACAGCTGCAGAAGCAGCGGCGTGCCCATGAACAGCCAGATGAAGAAACGGACAGGGTAACGCACCAGCCAGTTGCCATAGAGAACGAGCAAGGCAAAAGCGATACCGCCGAAGAAGCTGACGATGGATGAGGACACGGCGATGATGAGCGTCCACCAGATGCCGGTCATCAGAAGTTCAGTATAGGGCGGGACGATAGAGAAATCGAGTTGCATGGGATCACCGCCTATTTGAGTGCATAGCGGGCTTCGAGGAAATCGACGAAGCGTGCAACGATATAAATGAGGACCATGTAGATGGCCGCGGCGATGCCGAAGATTTCAAACGGACGATAGGTCGAGCCGATGAAACGTTGAGCCGTGTAAGTCAGTTCGACCACGGAAATCGCGGAAACGAGAGCAGACCCCTTGATCAGCATGACTGTATTGACACCGAGCGAACGGATCATGAGCCGCGCTGCCTGCGGCAACACCACAAAGCGCATCGACTGTCCGTTGCTGAAGCCAATGGAACGGGCGGCTTCGTTCTGCCCGGTATCGACCGTCAGAATGGCGCCTCGCATTGCTTCGGCGTAATATGCGCCGATATTAAGACCGAGACCGATGGCACCGGCTGCAAACGGCTCAAGATTGATGCCGATCTGTGGGCCGCCGAAATAGAGAACGAAAAGCTGCAGAAGGCATGGTGTGCCGCGAAAAACGCTGACATAGGCCGTACCGATAAAACGCAACGGCCAGAAACGCGATAGTTTTGCAGATGTGGCAAGCGCACCGACGCTCAACCCGATCAAAATGGCAAGCGCCGATATTTCGACGGTAACCGGGCGGCCTCCAAAAAATATGGAAAGACCTCCACCATCAAAGAGAAGTTCATTATCTCCCCTTTCCTGTCTGGAAAACCAAGCCGGAAAGAAATGTTGCCGGGACAATTGCGTTAATAGTTGTCCCGGCTCGGGGTTTCATGCGGTTAGCGGATGTCGCGACCGATCCACTTGGTCGAGATTTTCTCGTAGGTGCCGTCCGCTTTCATGTCGTCGAGAGCCTTGTTGATCGCATCCTTAAGCTCAGGGTTACCCTTGCGCAGAGCGATGCCGACATTGTCGACGCCCTGAAGTTCAGGCGTATCGAGCTGACGAACCTTTTCGCCGCTTTCCTTGATGGCGATCAGGATCGGAATGTCATCCGATGCAATGGCGTCCACGCGACCTGAACGAAGCTCAAGCAGCAGTTCCGGGATGCCCTTATAGGTACGGACGGTCCAGCCGCCCTGCTCGCGCGCCCACTTGTCGCTGGTTTCGCCAAGCGTCACGGCAATGGTCTTGCCACGTTTCAGTTCGTCCATGGACTTCACCGGCGAGGCTTCCGTCACGAAAATTCCACGGCCACCGCGATAGTAAGGGCCTGCGAAATCGACAGCCTTTTCGCGTTCCGGCGTGATGCTCATGCTGCCGACGACCACATCGAACTTGCCTGCGCGCAGGCCTGCAATGATGCCGTCGAAAGCGGTGGTCACGACAACCGGCTTTACATCAAGGCGCTTGGCAATTTCGGTGCCGATATCGACGTCGAAACCGACCACCGGTTCTGACCATCAACAAAACTGAATGGCGGGAAAACACCGCTCATGCCGATGCGCAATTCGCCGCTTTGCTTGACCTTTTCGAGGTCGTCCGCATGAGCAGGAGCGAGCATCATCAGCGCGCCGACGCCAGCGGCAATGAGCGAAGACAGAAGGGTTTTCATTTCATTTTTCTCCTAAGTGATCGTGTCGCGATCATGGGCGATGCCTGTTCCGAGCGCCCGGCTGGACGCATCTTTCCAGATCGTCGACGCCCGACGGGCGACGGCAAATTTCTTGGGAAAACAGATTCGGAACAGGCAAGAACGATATGCTCTGGTTACCCGGGAGCGGGAGAAAGAAAAGCCCCATCGATCCACCTCCGAAATTCCCTTGCCGGTTGCGTTGCTTGCTTATCCGACTTGTTTGTTTTCAAGCACGCTAACGGAGCAAAGGATCAACGAAAACGTCAATTCTGTATAGAAATGTCCAACAATCTGCGATAAACGCAATCAAACCGACGAAATCGTCAAATGGCGGTGTGGTGATGGATGATCTGGATCAACGATTAATATCTGAACTGCGCATCAATGCGCGTGCGTCCATTCCGACTCGCCAGCATTTTGGGTGTGGCGCGGGGCACGATCCAAAGCCGGATGGAACGCCTGATCGCATCAGGCGTCATTGCAGGCTTTACAGTCAGATTGAAGGATCATGGTGCCACCGACATGATCCGCGGCATCATGATGATCGAATTGACCGGGAGAAACATCAAAAGCGTGATAGCGACTTTACGCAAGAACCCCGGCTTTTCGGCGGTGAACACCACGAATGGTACGTGGGACCTGATCGCCGAGATCGAAGTCCCCAACATGAATGAATTTCACCGGCTGGTAACAGGTATCCGCGCCATGGACGGGATCGCGAAATCCGAGACACACATCTTTCTCGGACCCGCCTGAACCTTCGGCTGCCTATTCCGCCGCTTCAGCCACATAACCGAACTGCATGATGGCATCCGGCGCAGCAACACCCGGCAGAATACGACCGTCATCCACCGGCGCGCCCATCTGGGTGGTCATGGGAATGACGCCTGCCCAAATTGGCAGGGCATAATCGGCATCGTCATCCTTCGGCGGACCGGAACGAACCTTTGCTGACGCTTCATTCAGTTCCAGTTCCAGAAGCATGGTGGCCTTCAGCTCCTTTGCCATCATCGGCCGCAGGCCTTCCCAGCGCCCCGGAAAAAGGCCGTTTACGAAGCTGCGCAAGTGATGTTGCTTCACCGCGATGTCCGAAACTTTGCGCGCTGTCCCGAAAGCCATGACCGAACGGTAATTGCAGGAGTGATGAAACGCCGAGCGAGCGAGAACCAGCCCGTCGAGCAACGTAAAGCTTACGCACACTTCTGCTTCGTCGCAACTTTCCAGCATACGACTGGCGGATGATCCGTGCCAGTAAATGAAATCGCCTTCACGCCAGACCAGCGTAGGCGTGACATAGGGCGTTCCGTTGAACACATAGGCCACATGCGCCAGAGGCTGCGCATCGATGATTGCGTGAACCGTGGCTGCGTCATAGGCACCGCGCTCATGCAAGCGTTTTACACGGCTGCGTTCAGAAGGGGCTGTCGTCATGGGCGATTTTTCTCCTTTATATTCGGCCAAACTGCCGTCATAGTGGCTTTGAGAAAATAGCCACTTTAAGAGAATAATATAATGCCAATTTCGAATACACTTCCAGAATTCGGGATTGATCGCTCCAGCGATGTCTCGCTGACCGCCCAACTGGTTGATCAGATAAGACAAGCGGTTTTAGCCGGACGCCTGAAACCCGATTCAAGATTGCCGTCTACCCGCGCCTTATCTCTGGAACTTGGCCTGTCACGAACAACCGTTCTCGCGGCATTCGACCAGTTGATTGCCGAGGGCTATCTCGAAGGACGTCAAGGTTCCGGAACCCATGTCACCGCCGAACTTCCCGACACCAGCCTGACAGTCGACCATGCGCCCCTCGACGCGATAGTCCAGCCGCAGTTACATCACGAGGAAGCCAAACCTTTTCATCTTGGTGTATTTGATAGTGATCATTTCCCACACGACGAGTGGGGGAAGCTGCTCGGGCGCATCTGGCGCAACCCATCCCCTGAGCTGCTAAGCAGTGACGATGTGTTCGGCTTTCATCTTTTGCGATCTTCACTGGCCCGTCATTTGCACGAGTGGCGCGGGATGATTGTGTCACCAGAGCAGATTATCATTACCGGCGGCAGCGCAGACGCTCTTTCCCTCATTCGGGAGGCCCTGTTTGTACCGGGTGACAGACTGTGGATGGAGGAACCGGGCTATCCGCCCGCGCGCAAGATCCTTGGCGTCAATGGCCTCGACATCATTCCCGTCCCCATTGATGGCGGAGGCCTCGATGTTTCGACCGCGCGAGACAAGGCCAACAATGCGCGTGGAGCGTTTGTCACACCGGCACGGCACCACCCGACAGGCGTGACCATGCCATTAGGGCGCCGTCTGGAGCTGCTTGCCCGGGCAGGGAACGCGACGCCATCATCATCGAGGACGATTATGACAGCGAGCACCGTTATGTCGGCCAGCCATTGCCATCCCTGATGTCGCTTGATCCAGATCGCATCCTTTATATCGGAAGTTTCTCCAAGGTCTTTTCGCCACTCCTGCGGCTCGGTTTTCTGATTGTACCGTCGCACATGACCACTCGATTCAGGGCGCTGCGACAAACCTTATTCCCAGCGCCATCGCCCTTGGCCCAACCGGCATTGGCCAGTTTTATCGAAACGGGAGCCTTTGCACAGCACATCAGGCGCATGCGGCGCATACATGCATCGCGGCGGCGTAAACTGATTGCAGCGCTCGCTCCCGGAGATCCGACGTTTTTTTTCGAATTGAAGCCCCTCCTGCCGGGCTTTCATTGCTGCTGGCTTTGCCAGACGGGAAAAGCGATACGCGCCTTGCCACTATTCTTGCAGATGCTGGTATCGAGGCTCATCCGCTATCAACGCTCTATACAAAACTGACGCCACGTCAGGGGCTTATCCTCGGATTCTCAGGATTTGATGAAACTGCATTGGAGAATTCGGCAACAGCGCTGATAAAAATTCTCGAACAATCGAATTAGAGAATGTGCATTAGCAATTTCGTAAACTTTGGATTCAGCATTTCCCGGTAAGCTTTGATTAGCAATTAGCTCGGAGGAGCGCGTTGCAGCCCATTTGTTTTGCGTTACGGGTGCTCATGCGTTCTTCGGTTGTATCAGTCATTGCCCTTGCCTGCGCCGCTTTGACGGGCTGTACGTCAAGTTCGGGCATCGACAGCATTATGCTCCAGTCGAAGACATCGGCTGAGACCACAAGTTCGGTGGCTCGCCCGGTTCCGCCCGCCCCTTGAGCGAAATGGCGAGCGCACTTCAGCCGATGCCAGCTGCTGAACAGGAAGAAGTTCTAGCTTGGGCCGGCCCCATTCCGGATGCGGGTCCGTTCAAGGCCGAGCCGCCTGCTCCCGTTACACCGCAACCGCAGTTGCAGGAACGCCCCCGTGCGCGCATCTCTGTTCCAAAGCCGGAAGTCGCAGCCTATCCGCCGGTGCGCCTCGCACCACAGGAACGATCGAAAGTCTACAGCCACCGCTTTCGTGATGCGAAACCAATCAATTTTGGACGCTCATCGCCGCGCAAGCTGGCAGTGCACGGTGTGGACGTCTCCCGCTGGCAGGGTGATATCGATTGGGTGAGACTGCGCACGCAAGGTGCAAACTTCGCCTATATCAAGGCGACCGACGGCGGCGACCACCTCGATCCCATGTTCCGCAAGAACTGGCGCGAAGCGAAAGCAGCGGGCATCAAACGCGGCGCATACCACTTTTTTCTACTGGTGCCGCGTGGCAAGCCAGCAGGCCGATTGGTTCATCCGCAATGTTCCAAAGGAAGCCGATGCGCTTCCACCTGTCATCGACGTAGAATGGAACGGCGATTCCTCCTGCAAGCGTCGGCCTTCTCCGGCGCAGGTGCGGGAAAAGATGCAGGTCTTCATGGACAGGCTGGAGCAGCATTATGGCAAGCGGCCAATCATCTATACAGCTCCGGACTTCTATGACGATAACCTGAAAGGTGCCTTCACCAACTATCCATTCTGGCTGCGTGCCGTTGCCCAGCATCCGTCGAAGGTCTATCCGGGTCGCCCATGGACCTTCTGGCAGTATTCTGGGTCGGGTCTGTCGCAGGGTGTGAACGGTAAGATTGACCTGAACGTTTTCCACGGCTCAGAGGACGACTGGCACAGATGGCTGGCGCGTGCCGCCAGCTAAACAGCGAGAAACTGGCCAGAAGCCAGTTTGGATGTTATGAAGTTATATCAGGGATAACCGAAGCTTTGCCTCGAAACCCGGCATGCAATATCGCCATGCCGGGCCATTTGCTGCCCGCATGGTGTTACCATGAAAGGGAATGGCAAATATGGACATCCGGTTATTTGTGCTGGTGCTGGCTACCTTCGTTACCGGCACCGCCGAGAACATTATTGTCGGCATTCTTCCGGGCATCGCACCCGGTTTGAATGTCTCAGTCAGTGCCGCCGGGCAGCTGACATCAATCTTCTCGATTACCTTCGCTCTCACAGCACCACTGGCATTCGTTCTAACAACGCGCTTCGAACGGAAAGCCGTCCTCGTCTTCGCCTTGGGCGTTTTCATCGCAAGCAATATCATCGCGAGCATTAGCCCCAATTATGCTGTCCTGTTTATCGCGCGCATCGGCATGGCCTCCGCAAGTGCCGTCGTCTGCCTGATTGCCACCATGCTGGCGACAGAGCTGGTTAGTCCCGCAATGCGCGGACGCGCCATCGGGATCATATTCATGGGTATAAGCGGATCGATGGTGGCCGGTGTCCCCACGGGAATGATTGTCAACGATTGGCTGGGCTGGCGTGCGGTCTTCCTGTGCACGGCACTGGCGGCAGCTTTGGTGCTGCTCCTGTCGTTGCTTTCCTGCCTCGTGCAGGACGAAGCCTGCGTGGCTTGCCACCTTATATGCCGCACCTGAAATCCTTCCGGCTGGTATCAGCACAATTGGTTTCCATCCTGATGATCGGCGGTCATTTCGTCTTGTTCGCCTATCTGTCACCCTATCTTCTGGAGGCTGTCCACATCTCTTCACAGAAAGTCATCTGGGCGATGGTGGCGTTCGGCGTGGCCGGAATGACAGGCGGTTATCTCGGCGGACTGCTCGTCGACAAGCTTTCACCAAGGTTGGCTATCGAGCTGACGCCACTTCTCTATCTGACTGCGTTAGCAACGATACCGCTTGCAACAGGGTCCAGCACTATTTTCGGCGCGGTACTGATGATCTGGGCTTGTATAAGTTGGATGATATCTCCGGTCGTTCAGAGCTTTCTCATCACGACCGATCCCGCAACGGCAGATGCCGGTGTCGGGATCAATCTATCTGCCATGCACATAGGCGTAGCGCTTGGCACGGCCACGGGCGGACTTGCTTTACGGCACTGGAACTTGCAAGCCCTGCCGTGGATCGGATGCATTCTGGTCGCGCTTTCCTTACTGTGTGCCCTTAACGCTTCCCGATATTTTGCAGGTTGTAAGGCGTCGATTGATACATCTCGTTGATCCAGTTTCCAAACAGAAGATGTGCGTGGCTGCGCCAGCGGTTTTCCGGCTGGCGCGTCGCGTCATCTCCGGGGAAATAGTTGGCTGGAACCTTTGTTTCAGGCTGAGCCTGAATGTCGCGGAAATACTCATCGGCAAGCGACGTTGTGTCGTACTCCACGTGATTGAACATATGCAGCGCGCGATGACGTGGATCGTCCAGCAGGCAAAGGCCCGTTTCCGGACTATCGACCAAAACCTTCAGCTCACTCTCGGCTGGAATGTCGCTCTTGCGCACTTCGGTCCAACGTGAAACCGGGATTTTGAAATCATCCGAAAAGCCACGAAGGTAGGGAGACGACGGCGCAAGGTTGCGCTGGCTATAGACGCCTGACGCCTTGCCCGGCAGCTCGTACTTGCCCATGCCGTGGAAATGATGGACGGCAGCCTGTGCGGCCCAACATATATTCAGTGACCGGTGCACATGGGTCTGCGTCCAATCGAAGACACGCTGCATCTCATCCCAATAGGTGACTTCCTCGAACTCGAGGCGTTCGACCGGAGCACCGGTGATGACAAAACCGTCAAAGCGTTGGTCCCGCACCTCTTCCCACGGCTGGTAGAACGACAACATGTGATCGGCAGGCGTATGGCGCGCCACATGGTTGGTGATACGAACAAGAGTTAGCTCGACCTGCAGCGGTGTCGCGCCAAGCAGACGCGCAATTTGCGTCTCTGTCGTGACCTTGTTCGGCATCAGATTGAGAAGGCCGATCTTCAGCGGACGAATATCCTGACGAATGGCATCTGCTTCGCGCATGACCATGACGCCCTCGGCCCGAGAGAACACTGGTTGCTGGCAGATCGTCAGGAATTTTAATCGGCATGTCGCGTCGGTCCCTAGTTTATGTTGGGGGAGGACGCGAGTGGCTTTATCCGTATATTTGCCGGTTTGGCCACATCCTCTCTTTTACAGAGAGTACCACCTTGCCCGGAGAGGCAGGTTGGCGTTGGGCGTCTCCCCAACTCTTGATGTGATGTCACTTCTACTCAAACTCTTTCGGGGTGGCAATAGGGTTTAAGTGTCGCCTTAAAGTGTATGAGAAATTTCCATTTCTTTTGCCGATCAGTTTATGAATGTTGCACTCAGCGACTTACAAAATTTGGAATGAACGTCCTTCAAATTTTTTCTAAGGCGGCTTTCAACGCGCTTACACGCTGAGCTGATGTCCGAAATGATTGTTCTGCGGCAAAACCGAAAGCGATAGCACGAGAATCCTTCTCTTCGACCGGGACACGGCATGAAGCATGAATCTCTGTCGCGCCCGTTGCCTCCACGATCCGTCTCGCATTCTCCGCGTTGACGCCGCTGCCGGGCATGATGCGGATTCGGCCACCAGCCAACTCAGCCAGCACCCGCAGATTATCCAACCCCTTTTCCGCAGTTTGTGACAGACCAGACGTCAGAATGCGCTCGAAGTCGAGTGCAATTGCTTGCTGTACGGCAATCTCCATATTCGGAACGAGATCGAATGCGCGATGAAGCGTCGTTCCAAGGCCTTTTGCTTCTGCAACCAGTCTTTCCAACATGGCGACATCAAGAGAACCGTCGCTCAGCGAAGCTCCAATGACAACACCGGCCAAACCGGCATTTCTGGCATTACGAATATCCGACACCATGATGGCTTCATCTTCTGTCGAAAAGCAGAAATTGCCCGCGCGCGGTCTGATCATTGCGTAAACCGGGATTGGCGCTTTCGAGGCAAGCTCCATCAATCCCAGCGAAGGCGTCAAACCACCAAGCTCAAGCGCAGAACAGAGCTCGATACGATCCACACCACCTTCTATTGCCGACCGCAACCCTTCGGCGCTATCTACGCAGACTTCAAGTAACACGCTCACGTCTGATGCCCCAATATTGCGGCCCCAACCAAACCGCCATCACTGCCGAATACACCCGGAACGACCAATGGCTGGTTCATTTTCCGCAAAATTCTGGCCCTGACGGCCGTATCAAGTGCGGAGATCAATTCGGAAGCAGTAGCAAGTCCACCACCAACCGGAATAATCGACGTGCCTGTTATGTTGACGACGGCTGCAAGCGGATCGGCAACCAGCTGGAGATAAGCGGTAATCGTCCGTCTCGCCTCCGGTCTGTCTTCCAGCCATTCCTGCAGGACCGCATGGCTACTCGCATCTATACCGTTCAAAAACTGGTGCAGTTTTTCGATCCCGCGCGCGCCGCCAATCGTATCGACGCAACCGCTCTGACCGCAGCCACAATCGAAGCGAGGAACCGACACTGTTTGTCCGTCTATTTCTACACATGTGTTGAGGATCGGGCCATGCCCCATTCGCCAGTCAAACCGGCTTTACCGCGAACCAATCGACCGTCGATAACAAGTCCGCCGCCAACACCTGTGCCCAGCACTGCGCAAAAACTATGTCGTGCCCCTTACCAGCCCCTTCGATAGCTTCTGCAAGGGCCAGACAATCAGCATCATTGGCGGCGATTACCTGTCGCTCCAATCGCTCGCCGAGTTCAAGACTTAATCTGTGATCGGTGATGCAAGGAATGTTCGCCGAGAAAGCGGAACTTGTTACTGGATCAACCAATCCAGCGATGGAAAGTGCAAGTGGCCCCGCCTCATCCGATGCGTGGGTTCGAAGCGCAGTTTCCAATGCGCTCCCGAACCCATCCCAACTTTTGCAGGGGTCGGCAACTTTTCAAGAAGTTCGATGTGTCCCGGACGTGCCGAGCGGGCCAGCCGAATGAAGGACCCGCCAACATCCGCGGCAAAAACAGTACCTGCCTGCCGAGACTGACGCATCCTTCTGTCGTGCATGATCGATCTTCCGCCGATACGTTTCGATGGTCCAACCAATCATCGCAAATGTATCGGCAGTCAATCACAAGACGCAATTATCCTACGGTTTTGGCTCCACGAGCGAGATGTTCACACCTTGCGGATCCTTGCATTGAACAACCCATTCGCCGTTCGGCACTTCCATCGGCTCTTGCAAAACCGCTCCGCCGAGACTTGACCCGGCTGGCAGCATTCTTCACGCCATCGACCATGAAGTAGAAACCCCAGCCAACCGGAGTGCCGGGAGGTGCGGTCATGATACCGCCGTGATCGGCGCCATCGACACTGAACACCTTGTAATTGCCCATAGGCCCCATGTCGAAATTGCGTGAGAGCTTCCAGCCGAAAACTTTCTCATAGAACGAAAATACCGTCTCGCAGTTTTGAGCATACAGTTCATGCCAACCCGGATGCCCCGGTTTGCGCGAACCGAAGTCAGCCGGTGGCGGCATGTCGTCTTTCGGTTCAAAAGTGCAAAGATACCACCTTGCGGGTCCGAAACGATCGCAAACCGTCCAATGTCCGGGATATCCTGCGCTGCTCTGAGCACCTTGCCACCTTCAGCTTCAACCTTTTTGGCATATTCGTCTGCATTTGCGACACCGACATAACCGATCCAGCCGGGTTCGCCTCCGCAATCTTCCTTTGACATATCCGCCATCGACATCATGCCTGCAATCATGCATCCGGGCACTTCGAACAATGTATATTTCATGCCGGGAACCCCGGCATCTTTCGCTGTCCAGCCGACAACTTTTGTATAAAAATCCTGTGCGTTGTCAGCATCTGTTGTCATAAGTTCATACCAGACGAACGGAGAAGAGCCGTTTTTCATTGAAAGTACTCCCTTGGATTTATTTCACGGTTGAATGATCAGCCGCAGCAGCTGTGCTTGGAAGCCTGTGCTTCATACTCATCATGCCGTTTGACGAAATGCATCGTGCCATTTTCATTCCGACCCTTGGGGGCTCGGTCGAGGATCATCAAAGTGCCTATCCACTCCTCGATGCCTCGGGCATAACTGGAATAGGTGTGATAGATGGCACCGCTGTCGTCCTTGTAGAAAGCGCTCATGCCGGGCAGCTCATCAAAAGCATCTTCAGCAGCCAGCTTGTCGAAATTGTAGAAAACGCGGTTATTCTCGAGCTCATCCTTCGTAAAGGAGACGTGGTAATCGAAATTAAAATCACTGCCTTCTGACGAAATCCATGGAAAATGCCAACCCATCCGCCTTTGGTAAGCTTGCAGCTTTGCCAGCGGTCCGCGCGAAACGGCAATTAGCGTGACGTCGTGATTGTTGAGATGTGTCACGGCGCCATCAAGATTGTCAGCAAGGAACGAACATCCTGTGCAACCTTGATCCCAGTCGGGTCCGAACATGAAATGGTAGACCAGCAACTGGCTACGCCCGTCGAACAGTTCGGAAAGCGACTTCCGACCCGAAGGCGTATCGAATGCATAATCCTTATCAACCTTCACCCATGGCAGTGCCTGCCGCTCACGATTGACCTTGTCGCGCAGATGAGTGGCTTCTTTTTCACTTGCCAGAAGCGCACGGCGCGCCTCAAGCCAAACTTCTCGGGATACAACCTCATTCATGGTGCAAGCCCTCCTCCGGCTTTTGCTCCTGTCTATGCCCAGATATCAATGTTCCCGCTTGACGATTTACATTGATATCAATATTAATAAATCATGTCAAATAGCCTCGATGTACCTTTTGAAACAACACTTCTGGTTCGTGATACCTGCCTTTGCTTGCATGTTCAGCGCGCCGCACGTGCGCTCGCCCGCCGCTTTGACGACGCTCTGCGTCCAGTTGGGCTGACCAACGGTCAATTCTCGCTGATGATGTCGCTCAATCGCCCATCACCGCCGCCAATGAAGCCGGTGGCAGAACTGTTGGCCATGGATCAGACGACTTTGACCGCAGCGTTGAAGCCATTGCAACGGCAAGGTTGGGTGGAGATCGTTATCAACCCGAAGGACAGGCGCGAGCGTTTATTGCAACTCACGCCTGAGGGAAAAGCAGCTCTTGCTGCAGCGGTGCCGATATGGAAGGCTACACATGCGGATATCGAGAAGCAGCTCATAAGCGGCAACGGTGATGACGTCCGCCGCGACTTGCTGGTTCTGTCGTCAGTTTAATGGCTGAAGGGGTGCTTTTCGCGCCCCTGCCCAACAACTTATTTGTTTTTCTTCTTTGGCTTGAATTCCTTGTTGTAAACCTCTTCCGCCATACGCCGGAGCGAACGCCCGATAGCGGCATATTCATACTCATTGAGGTTCGCCAGCGAGATACGCCCTGCAGGCTGCAAAGTACCGAAGCCAGTGCCCGGAAGCAAAACAATGCCGGTTTCATCTGCGATACGGAAAAGCAATTCTGTTGGAGAGATATTCTTCTTCACCCGGGCCGCGAAATCATCGCCATAGAGGCGGCGAACGATATCTTCCAGATCGAGCAGCGTATAATAATCGACTTCATTCTCGTCGGACTGTGGTTCCAGCCCAAGCTCGCGGTAAAAAGCGCCGCTTCACGGTGACGGATCAACTTCTTGAGTTCGGCCTTGTAGGAATCCTTTTCGTCCATCAGACCGAAAAGCGAGAACAGAACCATCTGCACTTGCTGCGGCGTTGATAGCCCTGCCGTGTGGTTAAGCGCGACAGTGCGGCTGTCGGCAACAAGCCTGTCAATAAACTTCAGTTTTGAGACATCCGGCGTTAGTGAGGAATAGCGCTCATTCATTTCCTTCTTCGCCGAAGACGGGAGGTTCTTGAGCTTTTCATCCAGAAGATTGTCCTTCTGCATGGCGACAACACCAAGACGCCAGCCGGTTGCTCCGAAGTACTTGGAAAAAGAATAGACGAGCATTGTATTGTAAGGGCAGATCGCAAAGAGCGACTTAAAGTCATCTGCAAAAGTGCCGTAGACGTCATCCGTCAAGATCATGAGATCGGGACGCTTTTCCTGACGATCCGCGCGATTTGCTCAAGGCCGCGTTGATCCATCTTGACCGACGGCGGGTTGCTCGGATTGATCAGGAAGAAGACCTTGACCGACTTGTCGAGCAGCTTGTTCAGCTCCGCTTCGGGATATTGCCAGCCCTGATGCGGGTCGGCATTGATGTGCACTTCTTTCAACCGATAATTGTTCAGTTCCGGTATTTCGATGTAGGGCGTGAAAGCTGGCATACCGATGGCGACTGTATCGCCTTCATCAAGTATCTTGTTCTGTTTCAGCGTGTCGAAAATATAGGTCATGGCAGCAGTTCCGCCTTCGACCGCGAATATATCGAGTTTATCGGAACTCATGTAACCGCCGATCATCTCGCGCACGAGATAATGCTTCACGATCTCTTCGCTGATCTTCAGCATGCGCGGCGGAACCGGATAGTTACACCCAAGAATGCCTTCCACCATTTCATGCAGATATTCTGATGGGGAAAGGCCCAGCTGATCACGCACATAAGACAGTGCACGCCCGAGAAACTTCACCCCGGGTTGGTCGCCATTCTCAGAGAGAAATCTCTGGAAACGCCCTTCAATTCCCTCGACTTTCGGCAAACCGCCCACGCTTGTCGACATATAGGAATAGGAAAGTTCGGCTTCTGCGACTGCAAATAGCCCTAGTCGCAGAAAGGCACGACGCGGTAGGGTAGCCAGAAAATTCGGATTGCCGCGCCCGGCGTTCAGCATGGTCAGATCAGCTTTGCTTGAAGCCAGCTGGATCAGTGCATCCTTGAGTTCGAACGGGCTTAGCTTTGCATATTTGCTATAATCAGTCTTCGCCATGATCTACTCCTCAGGAGAAAGCGACCACCAACGGCCCGAGCAATGTCAAAAAGACATTGGCAAGCGCATAGGTGATTGCGAACGGGGTGGTAGGAATGGAATTGCCTGCCTTGTCGAGCACTTCGCCGAAGGCAGGATTTGCGCTGCGCGACCCGGAAAGAGCGCCAGCAAATATAGCCACATTGTCATATTTCAGCACGTAACGGCCAAAGAACATCGTGATGATCAGCGGCAGAATGGTTACGACCACACCGATCAGGAAAATGGTGAGACCGCTGCTGATAATTGTCTGCACGGCCTGCAGACCTGACTGGAGGCCGACAACTGCAACAAAGCCAGCGAGGCCCAAATCGCGCAGCAATGTGGAGGCACCCGTCGGCATGTTGCCGATGGTCATGTTCCGGCTGCGATACCAACCGAAGAGCAGACCTGACAGAAGCGCTCCGCCGCCGCTGCCAAGTGTCAGCGGTATCGAACCAATGCGCACGACAGCCAGACCGATCAGAAGACCGAAAGCGATACCGAGGCCATGGAACACGAAATCGGTCTTATCGCTTGGAACGATCACCGGACCGATAGACTTCGCCGCACGCTGCAAATCCTGATCGGTTCCGTAGAGTGAAACGACATCGCCAGCACTGATGACCGTATCAGGTTGCAGCGGCAAAGGCTTGTCGGCACGTTTGACGCCGATAACATAGACGCCGTGGCGCAGTTCAGAGCTTATATTCTCCTTGATCGCAGCAACGGTCTTGCCGACATAATCCGGTGAAGTGATCGTCACGTCACGGATTTGCACGACGACATCCATGCCTTCAGAAGATTGCAATTCGGTGCCGATCTTGTTGCCAGAAGCGACAACGCCTGAGCGCCTGCCGGCCACAAGAACGATGTCGTCCCTTTCCAGATGGAGATTGGGTGCGACGCCGATGATCTTGCCAGCACGTTTGACCCGTTCAATGGTTATGGCGTCTTCAACAGAGGTCATCGCCTCAATCTGGGCCACGGTCTTTCCTGATGCCTGTTCCACCTTATAGATGCGCCCCACAAGATCAGGAGCTGCTTCGCTTTCGCCCTGCCCCAAGACCCTTATGCCAGCCAACAGTTCGGCTTCCGCCTTGATGGCATCGTCGCGGATAGTGCGTCCCATGAATTTCGGCAGCAGATTGACGCAGACAATGATCGCTCCGAAGGAACCGAAAATATAGGTCACAGCATATCCAACAGCGACATTGGCCTGCAATCGCTGTACTTCGTCAGCTGCCAGACCAAGCTTGGAAATGGCCGAACTTGCCGTTCCGATGATTGCAGATTGCGTCAGCCCACCTGCTGCGATACCCGCCGCAAGACCTTTGTCCAAACCGAATATGCGCGCCATGATGACGACGGTCGCGAGACCGCTGATGGCGAGCACCGCGGCCATTGCGATCTCACGCAAGGATTGCCGCCCGAGTGATCTAAAAAATTGCGGACCACTTTCGAAACCGACCGCATAAATAAAAAGGGCGAAGAGCAGAGCCTTCACCCCATTATCGATCTGAACGCCCACCGGCTGATTATCACCGCGACAAGCAGTGACCCGGCAACTCCTCCTAACTGGAACTTGCCGAAGTGTATCTTGCCGATCGCATACCCGCCGGCGGGGAAAGGAACAAAGCAATTTCGGGTGCCTGCTGAAATATTGCCTGAAGCCAATGCATCCGTCCCTCCAAGCTCCGATAACAACCTAGGGTTAGCTAGAGCGGAAACACCAAAGACAAGAGGCCAAAAACACAAAATGTTAAAAAGAAATGACAGCAAAGCCAAGATCGCTCAAAAAGGTGAAAGTGCTTTCTGGAATTGTTCTATTCTAGAACGGAGACAATCTCTTTACATCGTTCTGTGATGAAACCTTAAAATCGATCAATATCGGGATAAGATGTCTGGAAAAAACAGGACACAGACATAAAATATGTCTGACGACGATCCTCCTCTTGCAACGGGGTGATTGACGGGCATTTTAAGAATGAAAGCAGGCTGAAGTAATGAGTGAAAAGCGAGCCCCCATCTCGTTGTCGTCGGCGCCGGTTTTGGCGGATTGCAACTGATCCACGACCTTAGAAACGTCGACGTGCGAATCACGCTGATCGATCAGCGTAATCATCACCTGTTCCAGCCGCTTCTCTATCAGGTTGCAACAACCATTCTCGCCACGTCCGAAATTGCCCGGCCGATCCGGCATCTGTTCAAAGATCGCAAGGAAGTGACCACGCTATTGGGCACAGTCACCGATGTTGACAGCGAGCACCGTCAGGTGCTGCTCGAAAACGGCACCGAAATTTCGTACGACATGCTCGTAATCGCCACCGGAGCACGACACGCCTATTTCGGTAACGATCAATGGGAAGCGTTGGCCCCGGACTGAAGGCGCTTGAGGACGCAACCACCATTCGCCGTCGCCTGCTTCTCGCCTTTGAGCGTGCAGAACGTGAAAGCGATGAAGCAAAGCGGCAAGCGTTGTTGACATTTGCCATCGTCGGTGGCGGACCGACGGGCGTTGAACTAGCAGGCATTATCGCTGAGTTGGCCAAACAAACCATATGGCCGGAGTTTCGCAATATAGACACGCGGCAGACACGCGTGATGCTGCTTGAAGCCGGTCCGCGCGTTCTGGCGGCGTTTCCAGAAGACCTGTCCAATTATGCGTTGAAAGCGCTCGAAAAACTGGGGGTGGAAGTACGGCTCGGAATTCCGGTCAAGGACATCACAGCCGAGGGCGTGACTGTCGGCGAAGAGTTCATTCCATGCCGGACGGCAATCTGGGCAGCAGGCGTGGCTGCCTCTCCAGCCGCAACGTGGCTCAACGCCGAGAGTGACCGAGCAGGGCGCGTGAAGGTGTTATCCAACCTCAATGTACCCGGCCATGAGGATATCTTCGTCATTGGTGATACGGCGTGGGTCGAGGGACCGGACGGCAAGCCGGTTCCGGTATTGCCCCTGCCGCCAAGCAGCAAGGTGCCTATGTTGCCAAGGTCATCAAAAGTCGCATTGAAGGAAAGACCCCACCGATGCCATTCCGTTATAAGCATCAGGGCAATCTTGCGACCATCGGCAGAGGCGCCGCTGTGGTTGATATGGGTCGCTTCAAGCTTAAGGGGCTAATCGCCCGGTGGTTCTGGGGCATTGCGCACATCTTCTTCCTTATTGGAACGCGAAGCCGTGCCGCTGTCGCCCGGAGCTGGCTCTGGACTTACATCTCCGGCCAGCATAGCGCCCGGTTGATAACGCAAGGCAAACCTGTAGAGCGCTAGATGGAAGACGGCCCGCCAGAAGCGGGCCGTTTCTCTTACTGTCTGATATGCCGTTATTCAGCAGGTTCCAGCTGCGGCACAAGGTCTGTGACAACGGGCGTTCCGTTCATCGCTGCGGCCAACTTGTCGGTGTCGAGTTCATTTTCCCAACGTGCCACAACGATGGTTGCGACCGCATTGCCAACGAGATTGGTCAGCGCGCGACATTCTGACATGAAGCGGTCGATACCGAGGATCAGGGCCATGCCCGCGACTGGAACGGCTGGAACAACGGACAGCGTAGCTGCTAGCGTGATGAAACCGGCACCCGTAATGCCTGCTGCACCCTTGGAGCTCAGCATTGCCACGAGTAGAAGCAGTATCTGATCACTCAGTGACAGTGGAATATCCGTTGCCTGCGCGATGAAGAGGGCTGCCAGCGTCATATAGATATTTGTGCCGTCGAGGTTGAACGAATAACCCGTCGGAATGACGAGGCCAACGACAGAGCGCTTGCAGCCAGCCTTCTCCATCTTGTCCATCAGCGCGGGAAGTGCGGCTTCAGACGAAGATGTGCCCAGAACCAGCAGCAGCTCTTCCTTGATGTAGCGAATGAGAGCGAGGATTGAGAAGCCATTGTAACGGGCGACTGCTCCCAGAACGACAAGCACGAACAGCAGGGCCGTGAGATAGAATGTGCCGATCAAAAGCGCGAGATTGGCGATCGAGCCTATGCCGTATTTGCCGATGGTGAATGCCATGGCACCGAAAGCCCCGATTGGAGCGGCCTTCATGAGGATCGAAACCAGCTTGAAAACGGGTGCTGTCAGGACATGAAGAAAATCGGTGACAGGCTTGCCCTTGTCGCCGACCAGAGCCAGCGCAATACCAAACAGAACCGAGAAGAACAGCACCTGCAGAATGTCGCCGTCTGCGAATGCTCCAACAATCGTTGTCGGGATGATGTTACTCAGAAAGCCGGTGATGGTCTGCTCATGTGCCTTGGCGGCGTAGTTGGCAACGGCCTTCGGATCAAGCGAAGCCGGGTCGATGTGCATCCCGGCGCCCGGCTGTACGACGTTGGCGACGATGAGTCCAATAATCAAGGCAAGCGTCGAGAAGGTTAGAAGTAGATCATGGCCTTACCGGCAACGCGACCGACCTTTTTCATATCGGTCATTCCGGCGATGCCGGTTGCAACGGTCAGGAAGATGACAGGCGCGATAATCATCTTCACGAGCTTGATGAACGCATCGCCAAGCGGCTTCAACTGCGTGCCCAGCTCGGGATAAAATGGCCAAGCAGAATACCGGCAGCAATAGCCACCAATACCTGTACATAAAGATGCTTGTAGAAGGGACTGGGCCGCGCGGCGCAGCCGCGGCACCTGTCGGTACTGCAATCATAGTGTCCTCCGTTCGGCTCAGTCCGAACCTGTCCAGCCTCCCAAGCCTTCAGTCTCGAATTCCAACGGTCCCAGCCGCTGCTGAACTGATTGATTGCAATGTCCGTGCCAGTTTGGAGATGACTCACTAACATGTTGTTTTCTTTAAATTTGTGAGTTTTTGCGTCGAAGTAAATCTAGCAGAAGTGTGATTATCCGCACAATTTTATTTCCAATTTGTGTGAAATATTGCACAATGAGAGCAATGAGTTCGAACCCCTCCCCAGCGGACAGCCGCACCCGACCCACAAACATCAACCGACGGATCTGGGCGTTGTTCGGATTGTTTTGGGCTGCGGTTTTCGCGCTTGCATTCTGGGTCGTCGGCGACATGGCACGAGACAAGGCCGTCCTCGCATTAAGCGAGCAGACAAGGATCGATGCCAACCTCAACACTGCACTGTTGCGCGCTGTTCTCGACAAGCAACGTGCTTTGCCTCTGGTGCTGTCAAAGGACAAGGCGCTGGAATCTGCATTACTGGACAAAACAGCCCCAACAATCGATCCCTTGAATGAGAAACTCGAAGCATTGGCGGATGGGACGCAAGCGGCCGTCATTTATCTTGTCGGCATGGACGGCATTGCCATCGCGGCAAGCAACTGGCGCGGACCAACAAGTTTTGTCGGCAACGACTACAAGTTTCGCCCCTATTTTCACAACGCTTTGAAAAACGGGGATGCAGAGTACTTTGCGCTCGGCAATGTCAGCAATCGCCCGTGTCTTTACATATCCCGTCGCATCGACGGCCCGAGCGGTCCGTTGGGGGTGATCGTTGTCAAGCTGGAGTTCGACAGGCTGGAAAGTGACTGGAACAATGCCGGACGACCGACCTTCGTGACGGATGAACGCAATATCGTTCTAATTACAAGCTTGCCGTCCCCGGCGTTTCATGACCATTGGCTCGATCAATCAGGAGCAGCTTCAGTTTATCCGCGATAGCCTGCAGTTTGGTGACGCGCCACTTAAACCCTTGCCCCTGTCGATCAAGTCAATTGACGGCGAGGATGTACAGTTGATTGATGCGCTGCTGCCCGGCAATGCGCGCAATACCGACTTTCTCGCGATCCGTTCGATCGTGCCTTCCACTCCCCGGCAGATGTACAGTCTCGCGCCAATTCGCCCGCAGATACCTTCCGCCATTCGAGAAGCCCGGTTGTTCACCTTTATCATCCTTTCAGCTATCGCAACGGTTGCCGGACTTCTTCTACGTCGCAGGCAGAAAATCGCGACACGCATCGCCAATGCACAGCGTACACAGATGGAACTGGAAGAACGCGTGGAAGAGCGCACCCGCGATCTCAGTCTGGCACGCGACAGACTGCAAGCTGAGATCAGCGACCATCGTCGCACCGAAACAATGCTGCAAGGGGGTGCAGCAGGACCTCGTGCACGCCAATCGCCCGGCTATCATGGGGCAAGTAGCGGCTGGCGTGGCGCATGAAATCAACCAGCCCGTCGCAACCATTCGCGCCTATGCAGACAACGCAAAACCTTCATCGAACGGAAACGCCTTTCCGACGCAACCGAAAACCTCAGTGAAATCGCCGCATTAACAGACCGCATAGGTACAATCACGGGCGACCTTAAAGCACTTGCCCGCAAGGGACGCACTCCTTCCGAGCCGACTTCGCTCAGTCAGGTCATTTCGGGTGCGCTGGTACTGCTGCGAAGCAGGTTCTCCGGGCGCATGGATCAGCTCGATATCGCACTACCACCGCCGGAACTGCAAGTTATCGGTCATTCAATCCGGCTGGAACAGGTTTTCATCAACCTGTTCCAGAATGCACTGGAAGCCATTGATTTAAAACAGAATGATGGAAAAATTGATGTCCGTACTCATGTAGATCGTGACAAAGTCGTCATATTGGTTTCCGACAATGGACCGGGTATGCCGCAGCATATTCGCGACAATCTGTTTTCGCCTTTCAATACATCGAAGGAAAAAGGTCTCGGTCTAGGTCTTGTGATCGTCAAGGAGATCGTCACTGACTATGGCGGGGCCATCTCCGCCGACAGTAATGCCGCAGGCACATCTTTCCGCATCGAACTGAGAAAAGCATGATGGACAAGTCACCCTCCGTTATTCTTGTCGACGATGACAAGGCGCTCCGCCGCGCCACTCGTCAAACGCTTGAGCTTGCCGGTTTCGAGGTTGCTGATTTTCCAAGCGCACTGGATGCGTTGAACAGCGTTACTTTTGAGTATGATGGCGTTGTCGTTACCGATGTCCGCATGCCGCAGATCGACGGTCTCCAATTCTTTGCCCGGATCAAAGCCATTGACCCCGATTTGCCAGTAATCCTGATTACTGGCCACGGTGATATTCCGATGGCGGTGCAAGCCATTCAGGACGGTGCCTATGATTTCATCGCCAAGCCGTTTGCAGCCGACAGGCTCGTGCACAGCATCCGTCGTGCATGGGAAAAGAGACAACTTATCGTTGAAAACCGCGCCTTGCGCGAAGCCGCCGAGAATGTGGAGGGCGATCTGCCGTTGATCGGCCAGACACCGGCGATGGAAAATCTGCGCCGTACCTTGCGCGATATAGCCGATACGGATGTTGATGTGCTCGTGGCTGGTGAAACTGGCAGTGGCAAGGAAGTCGTCGCACAGTTGCTGCACAACTGGGGCCACCGCCGCAAAGGCAATTTCGTAGCGCTCAACTGCGGAGCCTTGCCCGAAACGGTGATTGAAAGCGAACTGTTCGGTCACGAGGCAGGTGCCTTTACGGGAGCTCAGAAAAAGCGGCTCGGACGGGTTGAACATGCAAGTGGTGGTACGCTGTTTCTCGATGAAATTGAAAGCATGCCTGCAGCAACACAAGTGAAACTGCTGCGCGTCCTTGAGATGCGCGAAATCACACCACTCGGTACGAATGAGGTTCGCCCCGTCGATCTGCGGGTTGTGGCTGCAGCAAAGATCGACCTCGGTGACCCCACCCAGAGAGGCGACTTCCGTGAGGACCTCTATTACCGGCTGAATGTCGTCACGCTTTCCATCCCGCCGCTGAGAGAAAGACGGGACGACATTCCGTTGCTTTTGCACATTTCCTGACGCGAGCGTCGAAACGCTTCAATCGCGATGTGCCCGCTATCGATGCAGCGACACACCGACATCTCATGAACCATAGCTGGCCGGGAAATGTCCGCGAATTGGCACATTTTGCCGACCGCGTAGCGCTTGGCGTTGCGAAACCGGCTCACTTGCTGCAATCGATGGTCGGCAATCAAGAAACACTTCCAAAACGGCTCGAGCGCTACGAAGAAACGCTCATCCGCGAAACGCTTGCCGCCCATAATGGCAATGTTCAGGAAACCATTGAGGCGCTCGGTATTCCGCGAAAGACCTTTTACGATAAGATGCAACGTCATGGCATCAATCGCGCGGACTATCGCACCAACGGCGATTGAAGTTCATCTGCCATCTGTCTGGGAGGACCACGATGACCTTGAAACTCTACCTTCATCCCTTTTCGTCGTACTGCCAGAAGGCGATAACCGCCTTCTATGAAAAGGACATAGCTTTCGAAGCAAGAATGCTTGATGGTACGGAACCGGTAGCGAGCGAGTTCAACGCCCTTTGGCCCTTCGGTAAATTCCCCGTGCTAACGCATAATGGAAAACTGGTGTTTGAAGCGACCGGTATCATCGAGTATCTCGACGCTGCCTATCCCCACACCAGACAACTAATCCCATCAGACCCGCTTGTCAGCGCGGACGTGAGAATGTGGGATCGTTTCTTCGATAATTACATAAACTACCCGCAGCAACGCCTCGTCTATATCGCACTTGGTCGCGAGCATGACGACGGGGCAATCGCTGGCGAGCAGCCTTCGATACAGCCTATGCGTTTCTGGATCGACATATGGAAGGGCGCAAATGGGTCTCGGGCGATGATTTCAGCCTTGCCGACTGCGCTGCGGCGCCTGCCCTGCTCTACGCAGACTGGACCTATGCCATTCCCGAAAAATTCGCCAATGTGTGGACCTATCGCAAACGTCTGCTTGCACGGCCGAGCTATGCCAGCGCACTCGACGAAGCGCGACCATTCCGTCATCTGTTTCCGTTAGGAGCGCCCGAAGAAGGTAGGGACTGACAGCCTATCGCGGCGAAGCGATCAACTGTCCCGTAGAAGTGTGCCGCATAACTTCCATCGGAATGCCATAGATTTCCTCCGGGCGTTCCGGCACCATAATTCCCTTAGGCGTGGATTGTGCGATCAATCTGCCGCTGTGGAGTGCAAACACTTCATCGCAAAAGCGTGCGGCCATATTGACATCATGCAAGACGACGAAGACGCTCAGGTCCTTTTCGTGTGACAGCTTACGCACAAGCGAGAGAACTTCGATCTGGTGCGCGATATCCAGCGCCGAAGTCGGTTCATCAAGCAGAAGGCATTCCGCATCCTGAGCAACCAGCATGGCGAGCCAGACGCGCTGACGCTCACCGCCCGAAGGGTGTCGACCAATCGGTCCGCGAAGGCTCCGATCCCGGTCAGTTCGATGGCTTCTTCCACCTTCTGACGATCCGTTGCGCCGAAGCGCCCTAGAGCACCGTGCGGGGTAGCGCCCCAAAGCGACAAGTTCCTTGACCAGCATGCCTGCCGCAGGTGCAGTCTGCTGTGGCAGATAGGCAAGCTTGCGCGCAAACTCACGGTCACCCCAATCACCAAGCGCCTTACCCGCAAAGCGTACAATCCCGCCGGACGCTGGCTGCTGCCGAGCCAAAATTTTCAGAAGTGTTGATTTGCCTGAACCATTATGCCCGATAAGCGCTGTCAGACTTCCCACCGGTATCGACATCGTCAGCGGTTGCAACAGGATGCGCCCGGCGGCTGAAAAGGTGACATTCTCGAGTTCGAACAGAGCGGAGGTCATCATTCTCATTCCTGATTTTGGTCAACTCTAGGGTCAGGACCTAGATATCTGCCCTGCAATAAAGCAGTTCATCGAAGGTTGATAGCAAAATATGAGAAAGATATACATGTTTTGAGAAACATCATCGGGAAGAAGAGTTTGGGCTTCCATCCGCATATGAAAAGTCACATTGAAGACGTCAGCTTACTGGACGATCTCCATTATCGCGTTTGGGTGGCGCAATCGCCGACGTATGGTCGGTCGATTGCGGACCGTGCGCACGCGGAGAGTATGTTTCGGAAGCGCCGCGCCTTTTTCTTGTGCTTGAAAGCCGAGGGGAACTGGCAATCCGCCCCGAACAAACCAACCATACGCTGGCGAGTGTTCAACCGCGGCAAAGGCTTTGCTACGTCCCTGCTGGCATGACGATCTGGAGCCGCGTAACACGTCCGGGAAAACTAAAGCATCTCGATCTGCATTTCGATATTACTGCCCTACAACAACGCTTCGGTCACGTACTGGACAAAAGTAGCATCGAAAAGCCTCGCCTGTTCTTTTTTTCGAACTCGAAGATCGAACAGATTGGTTCCTTGCTGGCCGAAGAATGCATTTCAAAAGCGCCGATGCATGACCTTTATGGAGAGGGTCTGCTAACCGCACTTGTAACAGAACTCTTTGAAGCGCAGCTGAAACAAAGGACGCTTAACAGCAAGCTTTCACCGCGACAGCTTCGCCGCGTGACTGAATTCATGGAGGATAATTACGCGCGCGTTATCCGCCTTCAAGAACTGGCAACGCTCACCGGATTGTCCGAATCCTATTTCTGCAGCGCCTTCAAGGCCTCGACAGGCGTTTCACCGCACGCCCGGCAGATGCGGAAGCGCATTGATCAAGCGCAGATGCTGCTTCTGCAACCAAACGTCTCCTTACCCCATATCGCAGCTCTCACGGGCTTCGCCGATCAGGCGCATTTCACCCGTGTTTTCAAGAAACTGACCGGCACTACGCCTGCCGCCCGGGTCAGACAACACCAACAGTAAACCCAGCGCGAGCGATATTTGAGGACATTTTACATTAGCCAAAGATCATTCAATTGGGCGAAATAACGAACAATCTTCTAGCAATATCTTGATGTAAATACTCATATTAATTCGCAATGCGTTGCAGCGCTGACGCATTCGCCGTACCGCTGTTGTCTTATCGGACGTTGGCAAGTTGGGTCAGATATAGGATTTCTCAAGGGGCTTGCACCGAATGACCACATCGATAAAGCAACACTTCCTGATGCTGCTGGCCGGCAACGCAGCATTTGCGTTTCTGCCGGTTTCGACAACCTATGCGCAAGAGGCTAACAATACGGTTCGCCTTGACACGGTTGTCGTACAGACGAGAAATGGTCGTAGTGATGAGGGTGTTGCGCCGGTAAACGGCTTTGTTCCAACAGCAACGACAACCGGCTCGAAAGACAGCGTTGCCATCGAAAAGATTCCACAATCCGTATCAGTTGTAGGGCGCAAGCAGATGGATGCCATCGGCGCGCAAAAGCTGGACGAAGCATTGCGCTATACGCCGTGTGCTCGGACAGCCTTTCGGTGTCGATAACGATACCGACTGGCTCTATATTCGCGGTTTCGAAGCCACCCAATACGGCACCTATCTCGACGGTTTGCAGAACTTCAGCTACGGCTTCGGTGGTTTCCTGATCGATAGCTTTGGCATTGAACGTATCGACGTTCTGCGTGGTGCATCGTCTGCCCTTTACGGCGGGTCCAATCCGGGCGGCATTGTCAACTATATCAGCAAGCGTCCGACCGACGAGCGGTTGCGATATCTAGAAACGGGCGTCAATAGTTACGGTAATGCCTATCTTGGCTTCGACATCGGCGACAAAGCCAGCGATACGGTCAATTACCGTGTGAACGGCAAGATTCAGGGTGGCAATAATTATACAGACTTCGCCAAGGAATTTCGCGGCGTCATCTCGCCAAGCATTGAATACAAGCCGGACGAAGCGACGAAGCTGACCATTCTCGGCAACTATACCCATCTTGATCTGACCCACGATGGCGGAGGCTTTCTTCCCTACTATGGCACTGTCGTTCCAACCGAGTTCGGCAAGATTTCGCGCAAGCGAAATTTCACCGAGCCCGACATTGATTCCTACGAGCGCGAGCAGGCCTCCATCGGCTATGAATTCGAGCATCAGTTCGACAATGACTGGACTGTACGGCAGAACGTTCGCTATGGTTTTCACATGTGAAAGAACACACCCTTTACGCCTATGGTTATGAAGGTTTCTTGCCGCAGCCGGCACCGGGAAATCCGAACATTGCGCGCATCAATTTCAGGCACGATACGACGGTCAATACCTTCCTTTGCCGACAACCAGCTTGAGGGAACAGTCGAGACCGATGCTCTGACACACAATCTTCTGTTTGGTGTCGAGTACCGTTATTTCCGTATTGAACAGATGCAGCAGACCGGCGGGGCGACTGTTATCGATGGTTTCAATCCGATATATGGTGAACCACAGGGCCCGATGTTCGACCCTTATATCGATCAGGATCTGCGACGTCACCAGATCGGCATTTACGCACAGGATCGAGTAGAGTTCGGCGACGGCTGGATCGCAACATTCAACGGTCGCTACGACTATGTCAAAACTGACGCGGCAGGATTGCCGAGCTACGAATATAACAAGGGCAAAAGCTTCAGGCCGCGCTGGACTGGGCTACGAGTTCGACAATGGCATAACGCCTTATGTCAGCGTCGCGACCTTCTTCAATCCGATCATCGAAACGCTGGCAGATGGCAGCTATGCTCAACCGGAGACGGGAACACAGTATGAAGTGGGCGTCAAATACCGTCCGGAATTGTTCGACGGCTTGATCACCGCTTCACTGTTTGATTTGACCAAGGAGAATGCCCTCACTGGCTCCAGCTTCGCGCGTGAGCAGCTTGGCAAGGTCAACTCGCGCGGTTTCGAACTGGAAGTTCAGGCCAATATCACCGATGCTTGGAAAGTGACTGCTTCGGTTACTGCCTACGACCTGAAAATCAAAGAGAATGACAGCAACCCCGATATTATCGGCAATCGTCCTTACCTCTTGCCGGAACAACAGGCCTCCGTCTTTGTCGAGTACAAAGTGCCAGACGGTGCTTTTCAAGGGGTGACGCTCGGCGGCGGTGTACGCTACCTCGGTTCCTCTTATGCCGATGAGGAAAATACACTCAAGGTGCCAGCTGTGGCGCTTGCCGACCTGAAGCTCGGTTACGAAAAAGACAATTGGGGGTCGACCTCAACGTCACCAATCTGTTCGACAAGAACTATGTCGCTGGTTGTCAGGGCATTTATGTCTGCGGCTATGGTGAAGGGCGTAAAGCGCTACTCAAGGTCCACACCAAGTGGTGATTTTGAGATTGAATACCAAAGAGTGCCACGGTTGTGGCACTCTTTGAGGCCGTCTACAGAGTTTGCATGAATTCATGCAAGACGACAGCTTGATTATGCTCTTCGTCTTTCGCGCCATATAAGAGCGTTAGTCGCCCACCTCTTGCCTTGGCGGTCGCGATCAAATCCTTCAGTGTTGGCTTGTTACCTTCCAACTCTTCGCGATATTTTATCTGAAAATCATTCCATTTCGCCGGATCATGGCAGAACCATTTGCGAAGATTGGCGGTCGGGGCAATATCTTTGGCCCAAAGATCTATATCCGCCTTCTCCTTTGTCATACCGCGCGGCCAAACACGATCCACGAGTACACGGTAGCCATCGTTCGGTGAAGGAGCTTCATAAATACGCTTCAAGCCAATCGTCGTCATAGGAATGGTTCCTCAATGCCTCACCAACACATATGGCGAATGGAACCGCTTCGACAAGGCGACATTTCTGTTCTGGCGAACAAAGAGAAAAGCCGTGGCTGTCAGACATTGAATATCCGACAGCCACGGCTTTTACTGGCTCAAGCAAAGACGGTCGCAACTGCCTTTTTCGTCGCGGCAACAACCTTGTCTGCTTCTTCACGCGTCAGGCAGAGTGGTGGAGCAAATCCGAGAATATCGCCTTCAGGCATAGCGCGAGCGATAACGCCGTTGGCAAGAAGTGCCGTTGAAACCTGTGCGCCGATCTTCAGCGAAGGATCGAAGAATTTGCGGTCGTCGCGATCTTCCACGAATTCGATTGCCGCCATCAGACCTTCGCCGCGAACTTCGCCGACATGCTTGTGATCGCCAAGAGCATCCTGCAGTGCCTTGCGGAAATAGGCGCCTGTGGAGCCGGCATTTTCAACCAGTTTCAACTCGTCGATGAGCTTGAGATTGGCTACGCCTGCTGCAGCGCAGATCGGATGGGCAGAATAGGTCCAGCCATGGCCAATTGGCCCCATCTTGTCCGATCCCTGAACCAGCACCTGCCACATGCGGTCCGATACAATCGAGCCGGAAAGCGGTGCATAGGCCGAGGTTAATCCCTTGGCGATGGTAATCAGATCTGGCTTCATGCCGTAATGGTCGGAACCAAACATGCTGCCAAGACGGCCGAAGCCGGTAACGACCTCATCGGCAACGAGCAGAATATCGTAGCGATCAAGAACAGCCTGAATCTTCTGCCAATAGCCAGCAGGTGGCGGAACGATACCGCCGGTGCCCAGAACAGGTTCACCAATGAAGGCTGCGATTGTCTCCGGGCCTTCCGCAAGGATCATTTCCTCGAGCTTGTCGGCGCAATGTTGCGAAAACTGCTCTTCGCTCATCGAGCGGTCCGCGCGACGGAAATAATAAGGGGATTCCGTATGCAGGATAGGCGCACGCGGCAGGTCAAAGGCGTTGTGGAAGGTCGCAAGCCCTGTCATGCTGCCCGTCATCACACCCGAACCATGATATCCACGCCAACGAGAAATGATCTTCTTCTTTTCAGGGCGGCCAAGAATATTGTTGTAATACCAGATCAGCTTGATGTTGGTTTCGTTGGCATCCGAACCGGAAAGACCAAAATAGACGCGGCTCATATGGTCTGGTGCACGGTCGATGATCATCTTGGCAAGCGTGATGGACACTTCGGTGCCATGGCCGACATAGGCATGATAATAGGCAAGTTTGCGCGCCTGTTCTGCAATCGCATCCGCAATTTCCGTGCGGCCATAACCAACATTGACGCAATAAAGACCTGCGAAGGCATCAAGGCTCTTCCGGCCATTCACGTCGGCAATATACACGCCCTCGCCGCCTTCCAGCACGCGCGTTGGCGTTTTCACCACGGGCATGCATACCCATATGCGTGGACGGATGAAAGAAATGATCCCGATCCCAAGCGGTCAGTTCATTGCTATTATTCAACATGGTTGTGTTCCTTTCCTGTCGCCACGCTTTCACGCGGCGGTATCGATGCAGAGATACTTGAGTTCGGTGAAGGCTTCGATGCCCTGATGGGAGCCTTCGCGGCCAAGACCGGATTGCTTCCAGCCGCCAAAGGGGATCGGTGCGCCGGTAATTTTCGCGCGGTTGATGGCTACCATTCCATATTCGAGTGCGCGCCCCATACGGAGCTGCCGGGCGCCATTCGCCGTTACAACATAGGCAACGAGACCATATTGTGTGGCATTGGCGCGGGCGATGACTTCGTCCTCATCGTCAAAAACCGTGACGGCAGCTACCGGTCCGAATGTCTCTTCGTGCATAATCGCCGCATCGTCAGGCGCATCGACCAGCAAGGTCGGCTCAAAGAAAAGCGAGTTCTCTCCCAGTCGGTTGCCGCCGACGAGTACCTTACTGCCTCGCTTTTCAGCGTCCCGCACGTGCTCTTCGACCTTGTCCAGCGCCCGGCTGTGCATCAGAGGCCCAATCTCCACCGTCGGATTAATCCCATTGCCGACCTTCAGCGCCGCAATGCGCGCTGCAAAAGCCTTTGTGAACGCTTTCAGAATGCCGCGCTGAACAAAGATACGGTTTGCAGCAAGGCAATCCTGACCAGAGGTCGCAAATTTGGCAGCCATAGCAACATCGACCGCCCGCTCGACATCGGCGTCATCGAAGATGATTAAAGGTGCATGTCCGCCAAGCTCCATGACAAGCCGTTTCATCGTATTCGCACATTTGGTAGCGATCAGCTTGCCGATTTCCGTCGAGCCGGTGAAGCTCAGCGCCCGTACACGCTCGTCGCGGCACAATACATCGACGATAGGCGCGGCCTTGCCAGTCACCACATTGAAGATACCCACAGGCATCCCAGCTCGTTCGGCCAGCTCGGCCAAGGCAAGCGCGGAAAGCGGTGTTTCTGAAGACGGATGCACGACGACCGGGCAACCGGCGGCAATCGCTGCAGCCGCCTTGCGTGTGATCATGGCATGCGGAAAATTCCATGGAGTAACAAGTGCTACGACACCCAACGCCTCGCGGCGCACAAGCATCTCGGCATTTTGGAGATGGCTCGCTATGGTTTCGCCGTTAATACGCTTGGCCTCTTCTGCAAACCATTCGATGAAAGACGCGCCATAATCGATCTCGCCGCGTGATTCCGCCAGCGGCTTGCCCTGCTCCAGCGTCATCAGCAATGCGAGATCTTCGCGATTTGCCATGACCAGCTCGAACCAACGCCGCAAGACCGCAGATCGTTCCCGGGGCAGCTTATCACGCCAGTCGAAAAGGCCTTTACTGCGGCATCGATCGCGAGCGTCGTGTCAGCTTCGCCAAGACTAGCCACACGGGCAAGCCGCTGACCAGTTGCAGGATCGAGAACAGGGAAGGTTTCGGCCTTTCGTCCCGCAAACCAGCGTCCATCAATATAGCCAAGCTCGCGAAAAAGATGCTTATCGCGCAGCCTGCCAAGCCCGTCATGTTGTATCGGATGATCCAGAACGGCGTTCATTGTTCTTCTCCCAATTCAGGAAGAAGTTTGTCACAGGATAGCCCCGGATTCGGACCAAAGGCAGCCCGACGAACATGCGAATTGGACTAAATTTGAAAGCCAGACAGTCTGTTTGGGCTAGTCTGCGACTTCCCCGAACAGCGACAAAGGTGCGCTCGCTTTCTCGTCCTTGACCAGCTTGGTCACGATATAGGTGAAGTAGCGTTCTATGCCGATATTCTGGTCCAGAAGACGGTCAATCAGACGTTGATAGCCATCAATGTCGCGCGCCACGATCATCAGAAAATAGTCCACCCCACCGCCAACCGACCAGCAGGACACGATTTCGGCTACTGCTGTGACAGCTCTTTCGAACCGGTCAAAATCGCTTTGACGATGATTGCCCAGAGTGATCTGCACAATGACATTCGCGATGGGAGCAATTTTACGGTAGGCGATGCGTGCATGATAGCCCGTGACAATCCCCGCCTCTTCCAGCTTGCGCAGTCGCAGCCAGCAGGGTGTCGCAGAAAGCCCGACCTTCTCCGCCAAGGCAAGCTTGGTGATCCGCGCATTCTCCTGAACGGCTTCGAGAATACGCAAATCGACGGCGTCGAGCTTCAAGGCGGCTTTCATTCTGTTGATCCAGCATCTGCAAACATTCCTGTTCTCATTGGCACGCCCCTGCGCCGCTGACAAGGCTCCGACATCGAAAAGTCGTGACAGATCAAAATTGTAATGATTCAATATAATTATTGACATGATCCTATAGGTCTTTCACACATAGAGCCAAGAAAAAAATCAAACATATGGGGAACGAGGATGCGGCCTTACGGTTTCGCGCGCGTGGCGTATTATTGCGCTTTCTGTCCGCTCATTCATTGCAGCGTTCGACAAAACTCAACGCTGCCTTCCCCATTGCCATGACGCTATGAGAGGCGGCGGCGTGCCAAGAATGACTATTGAAATGATTGGTCTTGAGGAAATCGAAGCAGCGCGCGACCGGCTGAAAGGTCTCGTCGTGAGAACGCCGCAGACACGCTCAGAATATCTGAGCGAACTTACCGGAACTCCGGTTTATCTGAAACTGGAAAATCGACAGACGACCGGCAGCTTCAAACTGCGTGGTGCGACCAACGCTATTCTTAGCCTGTCGCCCGACGATCGCAAACGCGGACTCGTGACCGCATCTACCGGCAATCATGGACGTGCTCTCGCGCATGCCGCTTCCGAACAAGGGTTGATCGCTACCGTTTGCCTCTCATCGCTCGTGCCGCACAACAAGGTCAATGCAATCCGCGATCTTGGTGCGGATGTGCGCATCGTTGGGAACTCACAGGATGACGCCATGGACGAGGTAACGCGACTGGCCCGCGAAGAAGGAATGAACATCATTCCGCCATTCGATGACCCGCGCATTATTGCCGGACAGGGCACAATTGGTCTGGAAATCACTGATGACCAGCCGGACACCGAGACTGTTCTCATTCCTCTTTCAGGTGGGGGACTTGCTGCAGGCATCGCCGCAGCAGTCAAAGCCCGGCACCCCCATAGCCGTGTGATCGGTATTTCCATGTCTCGCGGTGCAGCCATGGATGCCAGCTTCAAAGCCGGTAAGCCGATCAATGTCGAGGAACTGGAGACACTTGCAGATTCACTGGGCGGGGGCATTGGGCTCGACAATCGTTGGACATTTTCAATGTGCCGCTCGCTGCTGGACGACGTAGTCCTGCTTGATGAAGAGCAGATTGCAGCCGGGATCAGACACGCCGCGACACAGGAAGGTGAAATCATAGAGGGTGCTGCGGCCGTCAGCATTGCCGCCTTGTTGAGTGGCAAGATCAAGCCGACAGGACCGACCGTCATCATAGTCTCAGGTGGCAATATCGATCCCGAACAACACCGCGCAATCATGGAAGACCGCTATCGGAGGGCAGGCTGATGGCTGAAATGAGAATTCTGACCGAAGCTGATCTGCGACAGATCATAGCCCTCGACCTTGAAAGCGTGGCGTGCGTGGAGGATGCTTTCCGGGCACTCGCCAGTGGCGGCGTCAGCATGCCGCCCATTCTTCGGCTGGATATCCCTGCAGAGCGTGGCGAAGTCGATGTAAAGACGGCCTATATTCCCGGACTAGACAGCTTTGCCATCAAAATAAGTCCGGGCTTCTTCAATAATCCTTCAATCGGCCTGCCATCCACCAACGGACTGATGATCCAATTTTCGGCAAAGACCGGTCTTATCGAAGCACTGTTGCTGGATAATGGCTATCTGACCGATGTGCGTACAGCGGCTGCCGGTGCTGTCGCAGCAAAATATCTGGCGCGGGAAAATGCCCGTATCGCCACCATCATCGGTGCGGGCATGCAGGCAGGAATGCAGCTCGAAGCGCTGAAACTCGTGCGCTCCATCACCGAGGCGCGGATTTGGGCACGCAACTTCGATGGCGCGAAAAAGCCGCGCAGAACTTTACCCAAAAGCTCGGAATACCGGTGACGGCAATCGCAGATGCAAAGGAAGCTTGTGTTGGCACTGACATCATCGTCACGACCACGCCATCGGAAACGCCACTCATAAAGGCTGAATGGCTTGCACCCGGTCAGCACGTTACTGCTATGGGATCGGACGCCGAACATAAGAACGAGATCGACCCCACCCTTTTCCAGCGATCAATCATCTATGTCGCTGACAGCCTCTCCCAGACACGCAGGCTTGGCGAACTGCACCACGCAATTTCGGCTGGGATTGTTGCAGCGGATACTGTCTTTCCAGAACTGGGCCAGATCGTTCTCAATGCTCCCACATTCCAGCGGAAGGCAGAGGACATAACCTTCTGCGACCTCACGGGTACCGGAGTTCAAGACACTGCAATCGCCCATCTCGCGACGGAGCGCGCCCAGCCTGCGCGACGCAGGCGCGAAAATCGATTCAACCAAAACTGCAGGAGCCAGTCGATGAGTGTGGAACTCAACTTCACCCGCACGGAATATGATCACCGGATAGCCAAAACCCGTCGCGACATGGAGAAGGCAGGCTTCGATGTCATCATCGTCACAGACCCGTCCAACATGCACTGGCTTACCGGTTATGATGGCTGGTCCTTCTATGTCCATCAATGCGTTGTGCTTTCGATGGAAGGCGAACCGATCTGGTATGGTCGTGGTCAGGATGGCAACGGTGCTAAACGCACCGCGTGGATCAGCCATGACAACATTATCGGCTATCCCGACCATTACGTGCAATCGCTGGAACGCCACCCGATGGACCTTCTGGCCTCAATCCTTGAGGAAAAGGGATGGGGTAACAAGACGATAGCCGTCGAGTTCGACAATTACTGGTACACTGCTGCGGCCCACCATGCTCTGCAGAAGCATCTGCCCAATGCACAGTTCAAAGATGCGCAAGGTCTCGTCAACTGGCAGCGGGCGGTGAAGAGTTCAACCGAGATCGGCTATATGCGCAAAGCCGGTCGCATCGTGGAAGCCATGCACCAGCGCATCGTCGATAAAATCGAGCCGGGCATGCGAAAATGCGATCTGGTTGCCGAAATCTACGATGCAGGCACGCGCGGCGTTGACGATTTCGGCGGCGATTATCCTGCCATCGTGCCACTGTTGCCTTCTGGACCTGATGCTTCCGCCCCGCATCTCACACGGAACGATTCGCCGATGAAGACCGGAGAAGGCACCTTCTTCGAGATTGCGGGTTGCTATAAGCGTTATCATTGTCCACTGTCGCGGACTGTATTTCTCGGCAAGCCGACGCAGGCTTTTCTTGATGCAGAAAAAGGCAACGCTCGAAGGTATGGAAGCGGGCCTTGCTGTTGCTCGCCCCGGCAACACTTGCGAAGATATCGCCAACGGCTTCTTCGCTGTTTTGAAGAAATACGGGATCATCAAGGACAACCGCACCGGCTATTCAATCGGCCTGTCCTATCCGCCGGACTGGGGCGAACGCACCATGAGCCTGCGTCCCGGCGACCGCACGGAATTGCAGCCCGGCATGACCTTTCACTTCATGACAGGTCTCTGGCTGGAAACCATGGGGCTCGAGATTACCGAGAGCATCGTGATCACCGAAACCGGCGTCGAATGCCTGTCGAATGTGCCACGCAAGCTCGTGGTCAAGGATTAGGACGCTGCGATGATGCTTAGCTCGCCTCCATCACGTCCCTCCCCGATCACGCCGACTGTCGATCTTGACCGCGACGGCGTACAGCACGGGCATTTGCGGCTACCTTGGTCCAGAGACGATTCCGCACGGGGCTCGCTGATGCTGCCCATCTGCGTCATTCGCAATGGCGATGGCCCCACCGCCCTTCTTACGGGTGGCAATCACGGTGATGAATATGAGGGGCCGGTTGCACTCTACGATCTCGCCGCCAATCTGAAACCGGCTGAGATCAACGGACGCGTTATCATTGTTCCTGCAATGAATTTTCCAGCTTTCATGGCGGGAACACGCACATCGCCGATAGATAAAGGCAATCTCAATCGTAGTTTCCCCGGCCGCCCGGATGGCACGGTAACTGAAAAGATCGCCGATTATTTCACCCGCTATCTGCTGCCCGCAGCCGATATCGTCATGGATTTTCATTCCGGCGGACGAACACTCGATTTCCTGCCCTATGCCGCAGCACATGCCCTGCCCGATGCAACTCAGGAAGCCCAATGCTTTGCTGCCGTCAAAGCATTCTCCGCCCCCTTTTCCATGCGAATGATAGAGATCGATGCTGTAGGCATGTACGACACGACCGCTGAGGAAGCCGGGAAGGTGTTTGTGACGACCGAGCTTTCCGGCGGTGGCACGATTTCAGCACGGTCGGCAACAATCGCCAAGCGCGGCATTCGCAACCTTCTGCGTCACGCAGACATTTTGCATGGTGAAGTGGAGTTTTCACCCACGACATGGCTCGATATGCCATCGCAGGAATGCTTCGGCTTTGCCGATACCGAAGGCTTACTTGAACCTTTGGTCGATCTTGGCGCGGAAATACGCACGGGCGACCTCATTGCCCGCGTTCATAATGTGGCGCGCACCGGCGTAGCTCCGCAAAGTACCGCGCCGCACTCGACGGAATTCTCGCGGCACGGCATTTTCCGGGTCTCATCAAGATGGGTGATTGCCTTTCGGTCATCGCCACGATCAGCGAGGAGCCGTCCTCGTCTTAAATCAATCAGTACCAACCAATTGAAAAGCCGGACCGAAAACAACCGGCATCCATAAAGAGGAGTGAACACCATGCGCATGAAACTTCATACGATTTCTGCTCTGCTTTCCGCGGCAGCATTTGCAGCTCTTACAATGCCGTCACAGGCCGTCACCATTGATGATCTGAAAAGCGCGGGCTTTGTGCGAGGAGCGACTGCCAACGAAGTGCCCTATGGTTATATGGACGCGAGTGGCGCAGCCAAAGGCATCGGCCCGGACGTTGCCGCAGCAATCTTCAAAAACTCGGAATTGAAGAAGTAGATTGGACGGTTACGCCATTCGGCTCGCTTATTCCCGGATTGAAGGCCAAACGCTTTGAGTTTGTCGCCGCCGAGCAGAATGTTTTGCCTGACCGCTGCAAACAGGTTCAGTTCACGGTCGCTAATTCCAGCTATGGTGAAGGTCTCCGGTGCCAAAAGGCAATCCAAAAACATTCATTCCTATGACGACATCAAGAAAGATCCGTCTCTGAAAGTCGCAATTGTTTCGGGTGCTGATCAGATCGATTTCCTGCATGGAATGGGTATCGATGAATCGCAGATTGTCATGATTCAGGGCAATGCTGACGCTCCATCCACGGTTCAGACCGGTCGTGCGGATGCCTATGCCGCAACAGAGCTGACAGTGGCCAAGCTCGTTGAAAATTCGCCACAACTGGAACAGGCACATCCGTTTACCGACCCGGTTGTGGATGGCAAGTCCGCGCGCAGTTTCGGCGCTTTCAGCTTCCGTCCAGAGGACAAGGAATTCTACGACGCCTTCAACAAGGAACTCATCGAGTTCAAGAAGACCGATGACTACAAGAAAATCCTGATGACCTATGGGCTTAGCGAAGAGAGCGTCGAAGCGGCGCGGACTGTTGATACGGCCAGCCTCTGCAACGCAAAGTAACGCTTTTATCGCCCGCCGTGCCATGATGATTGGTTCGGCGGGCCTTGTCTCATCTCTATCGGGAGAAGACCATATGCACTGGACGGAGTATCTTCCCGCCCTTTTCAAAGGCGCACAAATCACCGTCGTTCTTGCCCTCAGTTCGATGGCTATCGGCACCCTGCTGGCGTTCGCTGCCGGCATTGCCCGTTTTGCGGGTGGGCCGATCCTTTCCACGATTGCGGTGATCTATATCGAGATATTCCGGGGTACTTCCCTGCTCGTGCAATTGTTCTGGCTCTATTACGCCCTGCCATTGATCGGCATTTCATTCGATCCGATCACGACCGGAATTATGGGGCTTGGCCTTAACATTGGTGCTTATGGTGCTGAGGTCGTGCGTGGTGCCTTACAGGCTGTTCCCGAAGCGCAACATGAAGCCGCAAGAGCCCTCAACTTCAGCAGAGGCCACACATTGTTTCATATCGTCCTGCCACAGGCGGTTGTCGAGATGATGCCGGCTTTCGGCAATCTGGCTATTCATAATCTGAAAGATACAGCACTCGCCTCGCTTATCGCCATCAGCGATCTGACTTTCCGGCCCAGCGTTTGCGCAATCTGACGCTGGACAATGTAACGATCTACTCGCTGACATTACTCGGCTATTTTGCAATGGCTCTGGTGCTCGCCTCCGCTATTCGCTGGCTTGAGCGACGACTGAAACGCCAGACAATGGCAGGAGGTTTCGCATGATCTACGGCTATGCATGGGACACCTCGTCCACGCTTTCCTTTGCGATTTCCATTCTGCCAATTCTGGCAATTGGTCTGACGGTAACCCTGAAAGCGGCAGCCACCGGCTTTGCTATTGCACTGGTGCTCGGCCTTGTCTTTGCGCTTCTGCGCCGCAGCCCATACAAAATCATATCCCCGCCGACCGTGGTCGTTGTGGAATTTTTGCGCGATACGCCGTTGCTGGTGCAATTGTTTTTCCTGTATTACGTGCTACCTGTCTATGGCATTGTTCTGCCTGCTTTCCTGACCGGCGCTCTGGCGCTTGGCCTTCAATATTCAGCCTATACGTCGGAGGTTTACCGCGGAGGTATAGAGGCCATTCCGCGCGGACAATGGGAAGCAGCGCGCGCCCTGAACCTTACGCCTTGGCGCACCTATCGCGACATTGTCATTCCGCAAGCCATACCCCGGATCATCCCGGCCATGGGCAACTACCTCGTCTCCATGCTGAAGGAGACCCCGGTTCTGTCTGTCGTCAGTATCGTCGACATGCTGAACCTCGCCAATCTGATCGGCGACCGCACCTTCGAATATCTGGTGCCGCTGTCGATGGTCGGCCTGATCTTCCTCATCCTGACACTTATCTGCTCGGCGCTCATACGCCTGCTCGAACGCACACTTCCAAAGAACGGGATCGCCCTCAAATGACCCGGGAAATTATCCGCTTTCAGGACGTAGCCAAGCGTTTCGGCGCACTGACTGTGCTGGATCAATTCAATTTCTCGGTCAAGACAGGCGAGAAAGTAACGCTGATCGGTCCATCAGGATCGGGAAAATCAACGGTGCTCCGTATTCTCATGACACTGGAGCCGTTTCAGGAGGGTACGCTCGAACTCGCAGATATGTCCTATCACCAACCAAACGGCAAAGGACAGTTTCGGGCGAGTGAAGCCCACTTGCGTAAAATCAGATCGCATGTTGGCATGGTGTTCCAGAGCTTCAATCTGTTTCCGCACATGTCTGTGCTGCGCAATATCATCGAAGCGCCGGTTCACGTTCTCGGTATGAAGCGGGACGAAGCCGAGGCGCGTGCACTCGATCTTCTCGCTCTTGTCGGCCTGACAGACAAAAAAAGATCACTACCCTTCACAGCTTTCAGGTGGCCAGCAGCAACGCGTTGCGATTGCGCGTTCATTGGCTATGCGTCCGCGTGTTCTACTCTTTGACGAGCCCACATCGGCACTTGATCCGCAACTTGTCGGCGAAGTTCTGGCGGTCATTCGCAGTCTGGCACAAGAACATGATCTGACTATGCTCCTCGTCACTCATGAAATGCGCTTTGCACGCGAAGTGTCTGATCGTGTCTGTTTTTTCGACAAGGGACGCATCTGCGAACAGGGCACGCCAGAACAGATATTCCAGTCTCCGACCGAAGAGCGGACGAAAGAGTTTCTGCAATCAGTTCTATAGCACTCAGGCTATAGAACTGACATCATAGACCGGCGGTAGTTGCGCGAAGGTTTCGCGAATAGTTTCAAGAGCTGTCTGCAAGGCAGATCGCGAAAGCCTTCCGCCGAGGCAGATGCGGATGCCCCCATCCCCCGCTCACCCACCCGCCACGAATGGATCAGAAGGTGTGACAGCAACGCCCTTGCTTGCCAGAGCACGGACCAGACCATCCTCCGACCAGTTGCGCGGGATCTTCAACCACGCACAAAGCGACAGCGGATTGCTGCCTGCAATGTGAGGTTCAAGAATGTCGGCTACCAATGTCTGCCTTGAACGCAATTCGCTACGCTGAATATCCAGCAGCTCAGTCGCCGTTCCGTCCTCGATCCAGCGGCTGGCCATCTCTGCAACGAGATTGACGCCGCTCCAGCTCGTGACGCGCAAAATCGACGTTACGCGGATGGAATAATGCGCTGGCACCACAAGATAGCCTGTCCGCAAGCCGGTCATAACCGTCTTGGTGAAGCTTGTTACGAAGAAGCCCAGTTCTGGCAGCAGTTCCGGCATTGACGGCAGATGCTCTTCGAGGATCGGCTTGTAGACTTCATCCTCGATGACACAAACGCCGTATCGCCGGGCAATATCCGCGACAGCAATGCGCCTTTCAGCGCCCATCAAATGACTAGTCGGATTGCCAAGCGTCGGGATGAGCACCAGCGCCCTTACATCTCCCGCCCTGCACGCAGTTTCAAAGGCATCGGGCAGAATACCTTCTCTATCCGTCGGCAGCGCACGCAGCGTGAAGCCAAGCACATTGGCAAGACCTATGATGCCATGATCGGTCAGGCTTTCCGTCAGCACCACCTCACCCGGTTGCACAACCGCTGCGACTGCCAGAAACAAGCCATGAGCAGCGCCATTCGTAATAATGATCCGGCCCGGATCAACATCAACCGACAGGCCACGCAGCCAGTCGCGCGCGACCGCGCGATGTCGGTCCAGCCCCGCAATAGGTCGACATGGACGCATGAAGCTCGCATTGTCCGACTGGCTCATTTCTTCGAGCAGACGTCGCGAGGCATTCTCGTGGGATTCTGTATAGACGGCCCGAATGATAGAAAGATCCGCCGTCCCGCTGGGATCCCGATCAAGCATGAAGCGATCAGCCCGCTCCGTCACCCGGTTGCAGACATAGGTTCCCCGGCCAACCTCACCACGCAAATAACCGCGCCGTTCTGCCTCCTTGTAGCTGATACTGACCGTCTGCACCGAAAGCCCGAGCTTGTGCGCCAAATCGCGATGGGTCGGCATGCGCGTGGCGGGCAAAAGAACGCCCTTCTCGATATCGTCGACAATTTTATCTGTCAAAAGCCTGTGCTTGGTGACGCCCTTGCGCATTTCCAACATGGGTTCCCACATGCGTCTACCGACTCCATCATGACATATCCAGAATTGTCCTATTATACTGAAATTTCTTCATGACAATCTAGTCAAAACAGCGTTCAAGGAAAAGTTCTTATCGCTGGCAATGACAAGCACCGAGACGATGGAAAGCATGCCTCAGCGAGTACGTGCGGAGCGCAATAAAACCGTTCGAAATGGTATCTGGAAATATTGATTCAACATCATAAAAGATGACAAGTACGTTAAAATAAGCTATTGATAGATAAAGCGAATTCTAGCTTTTTCCGTACACATCGTTCCTCGCTGCCGGACGAAATACGCATGAATGAAAAACGGAGCCCGCAGGCTTCAAGCCGCTAAATCCAGCCAAATCGTTCTTTGAAAATGAACGTCCGACGCTGAAGACAATTGCATTCATGACCGGCCTTGGCGTGACCACGGTTTCGCGTGCTTTAAAGGATGCACCGGAAATCGGTCCGGAAACACGAAAACGCGTACAACTGATCGCCCGACAGATCGGCTATCGTCCCAATCGTGCCGGTGTGCGTCTTCGAACCGGCAAGACGAATGTCATTGCGCTGGTCCTCAATACGCAAGATGAGATCATGGGCTTTACCAGCCGGTCATTCATGGTGTCGCGGATGTTCTGGCTGAAACGCAATACCACCTCATTCTGACGCCCTATTTTCATTCGCGGGCGCCAATCGAACCGATCCGCTATATCGTGGAAACGGGCTCAGCTGACGGTATTATTTTCTCGCGTACAGAACCGGACGATCAACGCGTCCATTATCTGACGGAACATGATTTTCCGTTCGCCACCCATGGTCGCACTGATACGGGCATTGAGCACCCTTTTCACGACTTTGATAATTTCACTTTCGCGCTGGATATGGTTGGCAAACTGGCGGCGCGCGGACGAAAGCGACTCGCTTTACTGACTCCACCCGCGCATCTCACCTATTACCGGCATATGGTAGGTGGATTTTATGAAGGTCTGCGTGCCTTTCACTGTAGTGGATCGCCGCTCGAAGACGTTGATCTCGATACACCGCTTGAGGATTTGCGACAGCATATTGCTCAATTGATGAAAAGACCTGATCGACCGGACGGTATCATCTGCTCTGGCAGCGCAGCCGCTCTGGCAATTGTTGCCGGTGTAGAAGATGCGGGATTGAGTATCGGTAATGAAGTCGATGTCGCAGCCAAACAATCGACGCAGATTTTGCATTGGTTTCGCCCGGGGCTGATTGTCGCCGAGGAAAGTTTCAAGCTGGCCGGGCAGCAGCTTGGCAAAGCCATCCCGGGTCGGATTAACGGCATCGATGTCAGGTCCCTGCAGACCATCGGATAAAATGGGCGGAGGCCACTCCGGACCCGTAGGACCGGAATAGCCTCCTATCGCTCGGGAGGAGCGATGCAAAGTCAGTTTGCCACCCGTTTCTTTCCATTTTCAACTGGCAGCAACAAAGCCTCAGCCGCTTTAATGTTCAATGCTTCCGGGCGCGTGCAACGCGTTTCGATGTCGATGAAGCGCTTTTCCTCGCCTGATCTTAGAATAGCCAGCATGACATCGACCCCATGCAGTGCACGCTCCAGTGAACAACGTATATCGCGACCATTCAGAATAGCAGCCGCCATATCTGCCAGACCAGCCGTTCTATAGTTAGCCATCATACCTTGAGAATGCTGTTCATTGGCAACGCCAAATGGATGCTCCCAATTTTTAACTGGCTCTGCTGGTTCGCCCGGCTTCGCCATTTGAACTTCTCCGCCAAAAAAAAATGGGATCGGGCAGGTAGAGCGATCCTTCGGTGCCATACAACTCCATGTTCGCATGGCGATGCGCCCAGACATCCCAACTGGCTGACAGTGTTACTGTTGCGCCCTGTTCGAATTCCAATAATGCGTGAATGGTCGTTGGCGTCTCCACTGGAATGGCTTCGCCCTTGCGTGGTTCAGAGCTAATCGTCCGCGTCGGTGTAGCTGCAGAAGTCAAAGCGGCGACGCGCTTCACGGGGCCAATCAGATTAACGAGATTGGCGATGTAATACGGTCCAAGATCGAGGATCGGCCCACCGCCCTTTCGGAAGAAAAAGTCCGGATTCGGATGCCAATGCTCCATGCCGTGGCTCATTACATGGCATGTACCGGAGGTGATGCGACCGACATTACCATTATCGATTTCGCGCCGCGCAAGCTGATGGGCTCCACCCAGAAACGTATCCGGCGCGCACCCCACTTTCAGGTTGCGACCATCGGCAAGCGCTTTCAGTTCCAGCCCCTGCTCCATCGAGAGAACCAAAGGTTTTTCTGAGTATGCATGTTTGCCTGCGGCCAGAATTTGCTTCGTGACAGCATAATGAGCATCGGGAACTGTCAGGTTGACGACGATATCAATGCCGTCATTCTGAAGCAGCTCGTCGATAGTCTGCGCCTTTACACCAAACTCGTCTGCGCGCGCTTCTGCTGCAGCAGGATTTATATCGGCGCATGCTATTATTTCGATACCTCGAAACATGGGAGACAGCCGCAGATAGGCAGCGGATATATTGCCACAACCGATAATGCCGACACCAAGTGCCTTGGTCATTTCGTTCTCCAACTCAGAAGTTCTTTACGGTTTCGATGGAACGGCTCGCAAATCGGGTGTCGTCCGACGGATTATCGTGTTCCATGATGAAATAGCGGACAGGCGTCTTGCGCAAAGCCGTAAACAACTCAGCCCAGTCCACAGTACCATGCCCGACGTCTTCCCAGCCGTCTTCGTCGGTTTTTTCACCAGCTAAGGCGATATCTTTGACATGGACCGCAAGGATCTCGGTCGCCATAGCGCCTGATCCATTCAAGCGGGTCGGCATCACCTTTGATAATCCACGCAATATCCGCCTCCCATGCAAGATCGGGCGCAGCATCGAGGATATGTTCTTGTGGCACGGAACCGTCGGCCAACGGGCGGAATTCGAAATCATGGTTGTGCCAGCCAAATGCGTAGCCCGCCTTGCGATAATGCTCTCCAGCGATAGCAAGGCGTTTTCCGAACTCCCGCCAACCGGCAACACTATCCGGGCGGCGGTCTGCATCGAGATATGGGCAGAAAATAGCCTTCATATCGGCGACCTTGGCAATCTCTAGAACACGGTCGACTTCGTTCTCCAGCATATCCAGACCAAAGTGCCCGGTAGGCATGGAAAGCCCCAATGCGTCGAGGTCCTTCTTTAATCGAACAGGATCACCATAAATCCCCCATAGCCTTCCACCCAACGATAGCCGAGATCCCGCAGCATGGTGAGCGTGCGTTCCAACGGTTGGAAGTTGCGGGAGCTGTAAAGTTGATAGGAATATCCGTTCATGTCCTCGTCCTCAGAACTCTATCCAGAATTGTGTCGGGCTTTCTAGCGAGCAAAAATCCTCGCACAGTCCGAGGCAAGCCCTCGTGCCGTCCATTGAAAGCCAATAGCTTCGCCTCTCGCAGGAGAGGCTCTTAAGGGGAGCGTTCTTCGCTATTCATCTAAAGCCTCTCCTCCGTTTGCGCATCGAAAAGCGACAGGGCATCCGGCTTGAAACCAATCCTGACCTTCTCACCTGCCCGATAGCGCTTACCCGCTTCCACCCGTGCGGATAGCGAATGTCCGTTCAGGCGAAGCCAGACCAAACTGTCGGCGCCCATCGGCTCGTCCAGATCGACGGTCGCCTCAAAACCATCTTCGACATCAAGTCTAGTATGCTCAGGACGAACCCCGAGAGTGGCCTTACGTCCGGGTGTCAGCCCACCGTCATATCCATCAAGCTGAACGGCGGTCTCTCCAACATGGAAGACTGGCTTGCCATTTGTAGCCCTAATTTCTCCCGTAAAGAAATTCATCGACGGCGAGCCGAGAAAACCCGCTACGAACCTGTTCTTTGGGCGATTGTAAATCGTCGACGGATCAGCCAGTTGTTGGACCACCCCACCTTTCATGACTGCGATGCGGTCCGCCAATGTCAGGGCTTCGATCTGGTCGTGCGTGACGTAGATCATGGTATTGCCGAGTTTCTGGTGAAGGCGCTTGATCTCAACGCGCAGCTCAGAACGTAATTTTGCATCCAGATTGGAAAGCGGTTCATCGAACAAAAACACGTCGACATCGCGCACCAGCGCGCGACCGATCGCAACACGCTGACGTTGTCCGCCGGACAGTGCCGAAGGTTTGCGCTGCAACAAGGGTTCGATCTGCAGAATTTCGGCCGCGCGTTTGATGCGTTTATCAATCCCCCTTTGGGTAGCCCGGCAACACGTAAACCAAAGGAAAGGTTCTTCTCAACAGTCATTTGCGGATAAAGCGCATAGGACTGAAACACCATGCCGATGCCGCGATCTTTCGGTTCTTCCCACGTAACGTTGCGCCCCTTGATGAAAATACTGCCTTCGGAGATATCGAGAAGGCCCGCTACACAATTGAGCAGAGTGGACTTGCCGCAACCGGACGGCCCCAGAAGAACGAGGAATTCGCCCTCCCCGATTTCCAGATTGAGATTTTGCAGCACATTGACCGAGCCGAAGCCGAGCGACAGATCCCGGATGGAAACGCTGGAGTTCATGAATTCATCCTTTCACTGCGCCAGCGGCAATGCCGCGTACAAAAATACCGACCAGAAACAAAATAGACGAGCAATGGCACGGCCCCGGTTAGAATGGTGGCGGCCATATTGACGTTGTATTCCTTCACGCCCTGCATGGAGTTGACGATATTGTTCAGCTGGACGGTCATCGGAAATTCTGCGTTCCTGCAAACACCACACCAAACAGAAAGTCGTTCCAGATACCGGTCACCTGCAGAATGATTGCAACCACGAAGATCGGCAGTGACATCGGCAGCATGATCTGAAAGAAAATGCGCCAAAACCCGGCTCCGTCGACACGCGCTGCCTTGAAGAGTTCCGGCGGCAGGCCGGCGAAATAGTTGCGGAACAACAACGTCAAGATCGGCATACCGAAGATGGTATGGATGAAGACAACGCCGGTCAGCGTGCCGAATATACCAAGCTCGCGGGTTATGATCACGAGGGGATAAAGCATGACCTGATACGGAATGAATGCCCCAAACAACAAGACCGAAAAGAATATTTCCGATCCTTTGAACTTCCAGTTGGCCAGCGCGTAACCATTGACTGAAGCGATGGTGATGGAAACGATCACGCTCGGCACGGTGATCTTGATCGAATTCCAGAAACCCGCGCTGATGCCTTCACAATAAAGGCCGGTGCAAGCCCGGCTCCATGCCTTGACCCATGGTTCAAATGTGATCTCGACTGGTGGTGAAAAGATGTTACCGAGCCGGATTTCAGGCATGCCTTTCAGGGATGTGACGACCATCACGTAGAGCGGCAGCAGATAATAGACAGCTGCAACGAACAAAATGCTGTAGAGCATGATGGTGGCGGGCGCAAAGCGCCGTTTTGGCTTACGACCCCACGGCTGTGAAGCCCGCTTTTGTGCCGGACGAGCCTGAGCTGCGGCTGCCTCAGTTTCGGCAGGCCTCTTCCTGTTGAGGACAGCTTCAGTCATCGCGCTTTCCTTCGGCTATATTCCAGCATTGTCCAAGGAACGAGAATGATCAGAACCGTGGTCAGCATGACGGTAGAAGCAGCAAGTCCCTGCCCCAAATTGGCCCAGCCGAACATGAAGTCGTAGACGTATTTTGCGGGTACTTCCGACGCTATGCCGGGACCGCCATTGGTCATGGCAACCACCAGATCGTATAGTTTGACAATGCCTGTCGCGATAAGAACGACGGTCGTCACCAGAACAGGGCGCATCATCGGCAGGATGATGAAGAGATAGGCTTTCCACTTCGGAATGCCGTCAACTCGTGCAGCCTTCCAGATTTCATCATCGACATTGCGCAGCCCGGCCAGCATCAGAACCATGACCAACCCCGTCATCTGCCAGAGCCCGGCAATGACAATTGCATAGATGACGTAGGTGCGGCTCGACAGGATAGCCATCTGGAAATTGTCGAAGCCGATATCGCGAATGACTTTCTCCAGTCCGAGTTTCGGATTGAAAATCCACTGCCAGACAAGGCCCGTCACAATGAACGACAGGGCATAGGGATAGAGGAAAATCGTGCGAAATGTGTTCTCGAAGCGGATTTTCTGGTCCATCAGGGCAGCAAGGACAAACCCGGCCACAAGGGAAAAGCCCATGCAGAGGACGCCATAGATCGCCAGATTGCGGACTGACACATGCCAGCGGGTTGCAGAAAACAGGCGCGTATATTGATCGAAACCGACAAAATTCAACATAGGCAGCGATTTGGAGGACGTGAAGGAATAAACAACCGTCCAGAGCGTGCAGCCAATGAAGACCACGAGAACCGTCGCGATCATCGGAAGTGCTGCAACCTTTGCATTCAGATTTCGAAATATTCCCAACGGCTTTCCACGATTGCCCTCTTCCATGACGGCCATGATACTCCTCCCTGTTCCGGTTCTCGGGTGTCGTGTACTGTCGTCCTCATCGACAGCGCAGGACTTGAACGTGACTATTGCGCCTGTTCGATAATCTCCGCAAAACGTTCCTGAATATCATCGACCGTCATGTCTGGATTGGAGAAAAACTCGGCAGCCAAACTTTCGATTTGCCCTTGGGTATCCGGCGCACGCAACTGCTCCACAGAGGGAACGATGTTGTCCGGGTTCTTCAGAATATCGATACCCGCACGCATGCAGCTCGAGGCTGAATCGAGATCCACATCGCCACGGATCGGCAGCGAACCCTTGGCCAGATTGAAGGCAACCTGCGTTTCCTTGGAAATGAGCATGCTTGCCAGCTTGAGCTGTGCCTTGGTGACTTCCGGGTCCTTGTTCTTCGGGAAGTAGATCGCATCACCGCCAGTATCCAGATATTGATGAACGCCGAGTCCCGGCAAGCAGTCATAATCCTTGCCTGCAACCTTGCCCGCTGTCCCAAACTCGCCTTGCGCCCAGTCTCCCATGATCTGCGTACCGGCGCGGCCGGTCAGCACCATGTTGGTCGCCTCGTTCCATGAACGGCCCACATAACCCGGATCAGCCAGTGAGCGCGCCTGAGCCAGCGCTTCAAAAACCTTCTTCATTTCAGGACCGCGTGCCGCATCGGCGTTCTTGTCCTTATTGACCTTTAGATAGAGGTCCTTACCGCCAATCGCAGTTGTCAGGACAGTCAGCATGCCATTCACCTGCCAACCGTCACCGGTCGCCAACGGCACAATGTTCTTTTCCTTCAGCTTGGGAGCTGCAGCTATAAGGTCATTCCAGTTCTTTGGAGGTTCGGTTCCGGCCTCGCGAAAGGCTTGCGGATTGATCCACATCCATTCCCACGAGTGAATGTTCAGCGGCACACAGTAGAGGCGCCCTTCATAAGTACAGGATTCCAAGAGGCTCTTCGGGCGAATGAAGTTGGCCCAGCCTTCCTTTTCGGCCAGCTCGGTCAAATCCGTCATCAATCCGCCCTGAACCAGTTCCTCAGCCTGCCGTCCATGATTGAGCTGGGTCGCTCCCATTGGATTACCGCCGAGAATACGGCTGATAATGATCGGGCGGGCCGTAGCGCCGCTACCGGCAATCGCCCCATCGACCCACTTGTCGCCGCCGAGCGCATCATATTTTTCAGCGAGAACTTTGACAGCTGCCGCTTCACCGCCAGATGTCCACCAATGCGTAACTTCAAGATTAGCCGCAGAAGCTGAATCTGCCATTGTCAACGTTGTCATAGCGAGACAAACGGATGTGGCGAGAACTTTTGCTCTTTCTGATAACATTCCATATCCTCCCAAATCTGAAACGTTACAGATATGGTATTCAAAACAATATCGCTTGCAAGTCCTTAATTTCTGACAAGTGGGATTTAGCACTCAGGCGGAGTTTAACTGATTGATTGTCTACAGCTTTCCTGAAAACTATTTTTTACGTGCGAAGGTATCATTTCGTGTTTCATCTTGTGAGAGATTCAGGATGAAACACTCAAGATCAAAGAATCTGTAACGTTACAGATTGAAGCAATCACAAACGAAAAGGGCGCTCGTGAGAGCGCCCTTCCTGCATTTCGAAATCGACTTGAATCAGGCCACCTTGCTCACAAGGCCATGCGGATCGAGAACAAATTTCTTCGCCGCCCCTGATCAAAGCTCTCATAGCCCTTCGCTGCGTCCTCAAGTGAAATGACCTGAGCGTTTACGATCTCGGCGATATTCAGACGTCCATGCAGGATCGCCTGCATCAGTTGGCGATTGTACTTCAGAACGGGTGTCTGTCCGGTATGGAATGACTGCGCCTTGGCCCAACCGAGACCAAACCGTAACGACAAGCTGCCTTGTTTCGCAGCATTGTCGACAGCACCGTGGTCTTCGGTGACATAAAGCCCCGGAATACCAATTGCCCCGGCGGGACGAGTTATCTCCATCATCTGGTTCAGCACGATCGCCGGTTGCTCGCCACCGCTATGACCGCGCGCCTCGAACCCAACAGCATCAATAGCACTATCCACTTCGTTGCTGCCTGTGACCTCTGCAATCATGTCGCCGAGACGATCACTTGCCGAAAGATCGATTGGTTCGAAGCCCACTTTCCGCGCGTGATCGAGCCGTTCCTTGTTGAAGTCACCGACCATAACGACCGCAGCGCCCAGAATGCGAGCGGATGCCGCAGCAGCAAGCCCCACCGGTCCCGCACCCGCGACATATACAACCGAACCAACCCCGACGCCGGCTTTCACCGCACCGTGAAAGCCGGTGGGCAAGATGTCAGAAAGCATCGTCAGGTCGCGGATTTTTCCATCGCCTGCTCGCGATCGGGGAACTTGAGCAGATTGAAATCGGCATAGGGCACCATGACATAGCGGGCCTGCCCACCAATCCAGCCTCCCATATCAACATATCCATAGGCGCCACCGGCACGCGACGGGTTGACCGTCAAACAAACACCTGTGTCCCGGGATTTGCAGCAGCGGCAGCGACCACAAGCGACATTGAACGGGACTGAAACGATGTCGCCCACATCGAGCATCTCGACATCACTGCCTTTTTCAATAATTTCACCGGTAATTTCATGCCCCAGCACGAGACCGGGCATCGCAGTCGTGCGTCCGCGAACCATATGCTGGTCGGAACCACAAATATTTGTCGAGATTACCTTCAATATAACGGCGTGGTCCAGCTTCCTCCCGTCCGGTGCCGCTAACGCTGGATCTTCAATATCGCGCACTTCGACTGTCCTGGGCCGCAAATAAACGACGCCACGGTTCTTGCTCATGTCTACCTCCTCCGGTCGAACAACACTGACAGATTTCAAACAATGCAATGATCGATGGTCTCCGGACGCAAATTGACAACGCCCGTTTCAGGGAGGTTACAGACGGAAAGCGAGCGGTTCAGTCCCAATCGCGACACGTCTCATTCAAATTGAACTTGAGGATTTGGTTCATCACCGTCAGTGTGCAGTAAGCTTCATGTTTCCCGCGCCGTCATCAAAAATGAAGGCAGGGCCGACAACACGTACACTACGGTCTGTTATGGGAGCAAAAGACGCCGCTGAAGCAGCTACGTCATCATTACGACTCGGTCGAGCATCTGGCATGGGAACAACGACATTTTTGAGCGCGCGACCACCCTTGCTACTGGCCCGCAGCTCACTGATCTTGTCGACATAACCGGCCCAGTTGCATCTTCTGAAATCACCGCTTCCCTGATAGTTATATGCGGTAGACAACTCGACATAGGGCTTACCGTTCGAGACCGACACCATATCGGCCGTTTCGCCGTTCGGATCATTCAGAACGTAGAGATCGACATTCTCCCCTGACAAATAAAACGGCATTGTGCCATTGTTTCCGTCACGCTGTCGGACTTCTGAAACTGTGAATGCGGAGCTGGGAAAAGATAACCATCCGACAAACGCACGCAATAAGTCAGAGCGCCTTTGATACCATTCGGCACCCATGGCTTGTCGTTCGTTGCGACAGACGCAACTTTGGGACGGTCAAGTTTCACTTTTGCTGCCGGACTGGCAGTCGGTTGTTCTACGCATGATCGGGAAGAAAGCGAACTGGATGAAAGCTGCCGCTGTATTTCAGCTATTCTTTGAGAAAGATCGCGGCAAGGATTGAAAAAACCGCCGCGTTCGTCGCCACCCTTGCAACCACGGCTGCGTTCCAGCGCGCGCAGTGCCGAAAGCTGGCGCTGCGTCATCATATCCGCAGCACCGGCTGCACGCGTGCAGGACGCGGCAGCCAATTGCGGGAAACAGAACAGTCCAATCAAAAGAAGCAAGGCGAAAGATTTTGCCACCACAACACCTTTGAAACCCATAACTTTTGATGATCACCTCACCGACAGGAGCTGACGAGGTGCTTCCATTTCTGAGCTCCCTCGTTTGGAGTTCAGCACTTGATCCGGATCCATTTCCGATACCAGAGCGGCCAATGCCAATCGAAGATAAAGCGGCGCATCAGTGCGATCTATCGCTTTCAGCGCAACTCGCGAAATACCGAGAGAGTGGGCCAGCTCCTGCTCGGATGTGTTTAGGGATGCACAGATTCTCGCGAGCTTTTCGTATGCACGTCTACCCATTACCGTTGTTCCCTCCTCTGTCATTTCGGCGATCATTTCCGATCGCCATTGCCTTCACCATTTTATATTCAGCCCCAAGTTACCCTCCCATATCCGGTTGCGTTCGCCACCAAGATTGGTCGTGTAGTCCGCAGTCGCAAACAAACTGGCTTTCTCGGTAATGTCCAAGGTCAGCCCGCCACCCAGTTCCAGCGATGTGCCCTTGAGATCAGTCACAATCGGATCGGTGGCAAAACGTACAGTCTGATCCGATGAAAAATTCTGCCAGAGATTGGCTTTCAGATATGGCCGTAATTTTCCGACCGAAGTTTCTTGTTCACCCTGCAATCTGAACCCGATCCGGCCCGTCCACGCATCATCTGTATCAAACGCTACCGAGGAATAACGATCGGCCTGATCATCAAGCGAGAGATGCTGCCAGATCAGTTGCGCCTGCGGCTCCAGTGTCCAGCTTTCGCTCAGGGCGACAGGATAGCCTCCTTCGAGCGAAGCCGTAACCCCATGCCCGTCGAGGTCAATACTCTGACCTTCATTCGAGGTTGCATCACCACCGAACCACGTTCCCATAAGTATGGCGTCGAGATACCAGCCTTGCGGCCCGATATGAGTCCAGTACCCGCCGAAACTCGTACCCGTAACTTCGAGATCGCCAACAGCGAGATCGTTCCAGCCAAGAGCTTGCCCGGTGATATCACCTGTTGCGCGGGCATAACCGAAAAACAGACCGAAGCGGTCAAAATGTCCGCCATCCGTCTCGCGACCCAGAATATCCTGTCCCGCCTGAATACCAAAGAGCTTTCCGTCGAGACCCGGTGCAACCGTTCCCCGCCATTTCATATCAATATCCTGCCCGAAGACCCTGCCCCAGCTCGCAGGCAGATATCCGGCAGTTTTCAGCAAATCCTGCTCACCCCGACGTTCATGAAACGTACCGAGAGTAGAAAGCGCCAGATGGTCCGCCACAGGCGGCAAAGCTGAATAAACCGGCACTTCCTTGCGATAGAGAGAAATCACGTCGCCCTTAACCCTCGTTGCGCCGGTGAAGGCGGAACTGCTCCATCGAATGGAAGGTCAACATTCTGTTGTTGACCCGTCGTATTGTCGGGTGGATTGGGAGCCTCCGCCGATACGGGAGGTGGAGGCGAATCGGGAGCGGAAGCATCTTCTGTTACCGGAGTTTCTGTATCCGGATCGACAGGCAAAGTCGCTGGAGGCTGCTCGAGTGCGGATGGCGGCGCAGTTGTTTCGGGCTCTTCCGGCGTAACGGATGTTCCCCGTCGAAGCAGGCGGTTCGCTTCCACGAACCAAAGTTGATCTCAGATACCAGTTCTCGGTGGTATTCGCCGTTACACCGCCCTTGAACAGAAAAATATTCGTAGGCACCGGCAGCAGCACGACCGTTCAGCGAAAAGCATTCTGACTGGTGGAACCACCATTCAATGCTTGTACGACCATAATGCCGTCCGCATTTGTTGCAGCGCCTGCCCCACCCGCATTGGTAACCGCAATAGCGGTGTTACCTGATGCAACACCTGTATCGATCACAAGCTTGTCCGAAGGAGCGCCATCAGAAGCCAGAACGGTATCTAAAACAGAAGACCGTTCTGCCCGACGTAATTACCCTTGATCGTAAATGTGTCAGTAGTGCTCGTCCCTCCATTGGTGAGGTCAATACGCCCGGCGTTGAAGACACTAGCCAGTTGGCTTGCTGCGAACGGATTCACACTACCCATTGCAGCACCGCCATAGATGGTACTCGTCGCATCGATATTGAGCGTCCCCGTTCCCGTTCCGGCATCGCCCAACGTAAGAGCGCTGTCGAAAACAAGGCGCGTATCGTCAGTAAGGTTGATTGTTTCCCAGCTGTCAAAACGGGAGACTTTTCCTGTTTTCACATTATTGAACGTGAGAACATCATTCCCCTCGCCGCCGCTAAGCCGCGCAGTAGCGCCTATATTGGCATCGGTAAGGTTGGCAAGAACGGCCGTATCGTTATCCGGGCCAAGATCAATCTTCCCATAGATTATGCCGCCACCACTCCATGAAAACTGATCATTACCGAAACCGAGCAGAACATCACCCGCAACCGTGCCGCCCGTCATGGTTACACTGTCGGTTCCACTACTGATGCTTATATTGCCGCCGATCATACCGCCAGAAACGATAATCGTATCATTACCAAGCCCGGCAATCAGATTCCGGTCAATTGTTCCGCCAGACATGTTGAAATAATTATTATCGAGCTTGAGATTGACGCGTCCGATGCGTCCATCAGTCATCACTGCATAATCACCATCGTCAAAGGCATCGACGATACGTCCACCCGACATAAAAATTGGTCGTACCCGTTACCCTGATTGAGCGAACCAATCTCGCCCCCGTTATACGGAACTCGTCAATATCATTTCCCCTGACGAACATTGCCTGTAACGCTTCCGCCCGTAATGAGAAAGCTGTTGAGACCATCGCCCTGATTGACATTCCCGACAATCGAACCGGAATGGACTTCCACGCGGTCCACACCGGAGCCGAACGCTACATCTCCGCTGACGGTGCCTGTCCCTCCAGTCGGCAAAAGCAATGTATTGTTACCATTGAGGTCGGTAAGACCACCGGGAGATGTGCCGCTGTCGCAAATGAATGTGTCATCACCTAGCGTCGGCGAAAACGAACATGCAGCCATGCCGGGAGTGCTTTGTAGCAAAACCGTTCCTAAGGATATGAGCGCTGTGCTGGACAGAAAACGGATGGCGCGCGAGCCGATGTTGCGACAATGCATTGAAACCCCTCAGCTCTTTGCAGTGCTCTACTCACAACAATAGAAGGGTATTTTCTTTCATTAGGCAACGTAAAATATCACTTCAAAAGTGAAACTACTTCCACAAAACGGAGATAATCAAAATTTCAAAGCAACCATATCGATTATCAAAATATGACACCTTTTCTTCCGAGTAGAATAGCATGAAATATATTTTATAGCGTAAACTGCTAATTTTGCTCATATATTCGCCTTGATCCCCCTGAATAGGGATTCACGCGTTGCCGCACACAGCGCGCTCTGGTTGAAATTGGTGTAAGCAACCGAACACCAGCTGGATGTGATAAAACCTTCAAAACGAGCCCAATATTAACTTTATCTACGTAAGCCCGGTCAACCGGACAGATCTGAACGTCTCTTGACCCAGAATCCGAGAAGCGGATTGATTAACAACTAAATCAATGCAGATTCGCGGGCGAGATGAACGGCAGCACTATGACGAGCAAAGCGGACTTGATCAGAATTAGAACATTCCAGACGGGCGAGACGGAAGTGTTTTTGCTGTAATTCTACCGATACAACAATGCGAGTTCGACATTCCGATCAGCGCAGACGACCAACCCGATATCCGAGACGTGGAGGGGTTCTATCGTCAGGGAAGCGGCGAATTTTGGGTAGCCGAAGCCGATGGTCACATCGTTGGCACCATAGCCCTCAAGGATATAGGGCAAGGTCAGGCTGCTTTGCGGAAAATGTTTGTCGCCAAGGCTTATCGCGGTTCCGAATTCGGTACTGCACGCAAATTGCTTGCAACGCTCATTTCGCACGCTCGCGAACGAGGCGTTACCAAAATATTGCTTGGAACGACCGAGAAGTTTCTGGGCGCACATCGGTTTTATGAAAAGAACGGCTTCGTGGAAATCTCCCATAAAGATCTGCCGGAAGATTTTCCGCGGATGGCTGTCGATACAAAATTCTATGCAATAGAATTATCTTGAAGCACGCGACCACTCGCCTGCTTCAAGATAAGAGCAGCTTTCCGTCAGCTACGCTTGCGTTCTAGAAGTCGTCCCTATGCCGTATCGATTGCAGATAGGCGTAGGCTGTGCCCAGAAGCACGGGTACGATTACCAAAGCGGTCCAGAATAGAATGTTGCTCATCTCTGCCCTCCCTCCCGTGGTGCGTAGCGATGTGCTTTCTGCATTTCTGCAGGCTCTATTCTAACACGTAATAAGCCATTTTGTTCCAAATTCTTAATGAGGAGTTAACAGCCTCAATTGTTCTGTCGGGCGAGTATCACGGCAATCCAGTCGATAAATACCCTGACCCGAGGAGAAAGTTGCCGATCGCGCGGATATACAACAGATACTGGTGACGAGCTGGGCGGATAAGCGTGGAGTATCTGCACCAATTTTCCATCCGCAATATGCCGTATCGCATGATACCGAGGTATCTGAATCATCCCAAGGCCCAAGCTGGCCGCAGCCGTATAGCTTTCAGCGGCATTGACCGAAACCGGAGCCGGTATCGTCACTGTTTGCAACTTGCCGTCGACCATAAACTCCGGGGGCATACGGGCTATGCTGCCGCTGGCTCGGAAGCCGATCATCTGATGGCCATCAGTCAGTTGATCTGGATGCTGGGGCTCTCCAAATCGTGCAAGATAGGAAGGAGACGCGACAGTAACCTCATCCAGCATCGCAACACGCCGGGCAATCATGTCGCTATCCTGCAGGAGACCCACACGCAGAACGCAATCGATACCTTCCCGAACCGGATCGACGAACCGATCGCCCTCGGTCATATAAAGTTCAATATCCGGATATTTTTCCAGAAAAGCTGGCAATTCCGGTAGCAGAAAATGCCGCGCAAGCGTGCCCTGCACTTCCACCCGAAGCAAACCTCTCGGCATTGCGCCAGAAAATCCGCCTTCGGCATCCTCGATACTAGCTATGATTTCTATGCAGCGCTGATAATAGGCCTGACCATCAAGCGTTGGATTAACGTGACGCGTAGTGCGCAAGAACAATTGCGTGCCCAATCGTCTTTCGAGCTGCTTGATCGCGTCGGTGACGGTTGAACGCGGGATCCCTAGATCTTCCGCCGCCAATGTGAAACTGCGTCGTTCCAGTACACGGGTAAAACCCGCATCGCATCAAACCGGTCCATCTGATTGTTCGCTACTTTCGGATAGTAATGACAAATAATGCCGGATTAAACGGTGTTAGAAAAGTGCGATCTTGCTGTGGGTTGTACAAAACCAAACCACCGGAACGGAGCAGACAATGTCCGATATGAAAAACAAGGTTGCCATCGTCACTGGAGCATCGCGTGGCATTGGCGCTGCCATTGCCGAAAGACTGGGCCACGACGGTTTTACTATCATCGTCAACTATGCAGGCAATGCCGCTCTCGCCGACGCCGTCGTCAACAAGATCGAGGCTTCGGGCGGCATTGCGCGAGCAGCACAGGCTGATGTTGCCGATCCTGCCGCAGTAAAGAGAATGTTCGATGCGGCCGAAGACGCTTTCGGCGGCGTAGATGTTCTCGTCAACAATGCCGGTATCATGACCCTGTCGCCTCTCGCCACAACAGAGGACGTAGATTTCGACAAGCTCGTTTCAGTCAACCTCAAGGGCACCTTCAATACCATGCGGGAGGCTGGTAAACGACTGCGCGACAATGGGCGTATTATCAATTTTTCCACCACTGTCGTCGGCCTGAAACTGGAAAAACTACGGTGTTTATGCTGCAACCAAGGCCGCAGTCGAAACGCTGACGGCGATCATGGCCAAGGAAATGCGCGGTCGAAACATCAACGTCAATGCCGTTGCGCCCGGCCCCACCGCGACCGACCTCTTTCTCGATGGAAAATCCGAAGAACTGGTCAAACGCATGGCCAAGATGAGCCCGCTCGAACGTCTGGCGACGCCGGAAGACATTGCAGGGGTGGTCGCCTTCCCGCCGGACCCGACGGCGCATGGGTAAATGGCCAGACATTGCGTGCCAATGGCGGGATCATCTAGAATACCCGTGCACGCTCTGCGAGAGCGTTTACCTCGTAGAGCGTATTATTCCCTAAACTTATCCTAATAGTTGTAGATAATCCCTATTCGCCTTGACAGTTTGTCGCGGTGAGGCTTCACATGAGCCGGATTCTTTTCGCCTTTTCTAATAGACTGGAAATGGCACCGGTCGTCGTGAGGGGATGCAAATGCTTATTGGTTTCAACCGGCTTTTCTGGGCCTTTGCAGTAACAGCTTGCCTGTCGGCAGCTCCACACACTACACAAGCTGCCGAAACCCGGCGGATAGAGATCACCAAAGATAGCGATTATTTCGGCTTCGACTTGCGTACGGAGAAGAATGTCTCGCTCGACCAGTGCAAAAGCATTTGTCTGGGCGACAATGCATGCCTCGCCTTTACCTACAATCCGAAGGTCAAGTGGTGCTTCTTGAAATCCGATTTCAACAAGCTCAATCAGTCCGTTGGCTCCATTGCAGGTAAGGTCGTCACGCAATCCGCTGCAGCCCGCGAAGTTGAAGATCTTGGCGCCGCGCCTGCCATCTCGTTCTTCGCCACCAATCTGGTTGACGAAGCCCGTCGTCTCAAGCGCGAAATCGGCGGCCTTGAAAGCTCCGACAGCCTGCGCGATCTGCGCAATGAAGCAGGCGCTGCTGGGATGAATGGCGATCCGCGCACGTCAATGGAAAAATTCCGACTGGCTGCCAGCATGTCGCCGGACGAAAGCGAAATCTGGGCCGGATATGCACTGTCAGCGCTTGCGACCGAGCCGTCCAATGGTCAGGAACGTTCCAAGTTCCAGCGCGATGCGACGTCGGCCTCGTGGTTTGCCTACCAGACCTCACGCACCAAGGATGAGCGCGCGCAAGCGCTTGCCGTCATGGCGCAGGCACTCGAAAAGCGCGATGCATCGCGCCCGGCTCTGCAGGCTTATGAAGCGAGCCTTGATCTCGTCAATTCCGCATCCGTTCGTGCCGCCTATGAAGATCTGAAGGCCCGCAAAGGCTTCCGCATCGTCAATAATACGGTCGATAATGATAATGCCGCGCCGCGCATCTGCGCGCAGTTCTCCGAAGAACTGGTGAAAAGCGGTGTCGATTATTCGAGCTTCGTTACGCTCGATAATGGCGCGCCAAAAGCCGTTGACGCCAAGGACCGCCAGATTTGTGTCGAGGGTCTGGAACATGGCCGCAATTATACGGTGACGTTCCGTCAGGGCCTGCCATCGGCTATTGGCGAAGTGCTGCCAGCTCCGGTCAATCTTTCGATCTATGTGCAGGACCGCGCGCCATCGGTGCGCTTTTTACCGGCGACAGCTTCGTGCTGCCTGCGAAAGCCCGTCGCGGCATTCCGCTGGTCAGCGTCAATTTGAGCACAGCCAAGGTCAAGCTCTACCGCGTCGGCGACCGTTCGCTGGCACAGCTTCTCTCCGGCTATCAGTTCCTGCGCCAGTTGGACAGCTACGACATCAGCACGGTTTCCGATCAGATGGGTGCGCCTGTCTGGGAAGGTGAGATCGAGGTTGCAGGCAATGAGCTGAACAAGGAAGCAACGACCAGTTTTCCGGTTGATCAAGCACTGCCGGAACGCAAGCCCGGCGTCTATGTGCTGACTGCTGAGCCGCTGGTTCAGAAGTCCGATGATGAATATGGCACCAAGGCAACGCAGTGGTTTGTCGTTTCCGACATCGGCCTTTCGACCTATACCGGGCAGGACGGCATCAATGTGTTTGCCCGTTCGCTGGAAAGCGCAGAGCCGCTTAAAGGCGTGAAGCTGACGCTGCTTGCACGGAACAATGAAGTGCTGGGCGAAGCGACCACCGACAGCGATGGCCGTGCGACGTTTACGCCGGGACTGACACGCGGCACAAACGGCATGGTGCCAGCGGTACTGATGGCAAGTCAGCATGATGAGGATTTCACATTCCTCGATATGGCTCGCGCCGGTTTCGATCTTTCTGATCGTGGTGTGACGGGCCGTGCCGTGCCGAAAGCGCTTGATCTTTATGCATGGACAGAGCGCGGTATCTACCGCGCGGGCGAAGTTGTGCATGTAGGCGCGCTTGCGCGTGACGACATCGCAACCGCAATTGATGATCTACCGCTCACCTTCATCTTTACGCGTCCCGATGGCGTGGAAGATCGCCGTCTCGTTTCCGATAGCAAACTGGCCGGTGGTCATGCCATCGACCTGACCTTGCCGTCGAACGCCATGCGCGGCACCGGAATGTTTCGGTCTATACCGATCCCAAGCAGCCAGCGATTGCCACGCAGATGTTCCCGGTTGAAGATTTCGTGCCGGACCGGATCGAGTTCGATCTGACGTCTGACAAGCCGGAAATCGCTGTTGGCGAAACCGCCAATATCACCGTGGACGGACGTTTCCTCTATGGTGCGCCTGCCGCCGGTCTTGCGCTTGAAGGCGAAGTCACGCTTTCGACCAAGCGTCTGTGGGACCGCTTCAAGGGGTATTACTTCGGCCTCGCCGATGAAGAACAGGGCGAAGCCACGCGCCTGCCGCTCGATGGCCTGTCAAAAGTCGATGACAATGGCAAGGCGACTTTCCCGGTTACAGTCGATGAAATGCCGTCAACGACGCGTCTCGTAAATGCAGCCGTGACCGTTCGTATGCGCGAAACCGGCGGTCGTGCGGTTGAGCGTAAGATCGATGTTGCCATTCAGCCGGAAACCGATCTCATCGGCATTCGCCCGGATTTCGCTGGTGATGAAGTTCCGCAGGGCGGCACTGCAAAGTTCAGCCTGATCGCCTCTGACAGCAAGGGTGATCGCAAGGCGCTTGATGGCGCACAATGGTCGCTGGTCAAGATCGAGCGTAATTATCAGTGGTATCGCAGTGGCAACAGCTGGAACTACGAACCAGTGACTTTCACCAAGGCGATTGCCAACGGCAAGATTGACCTTACAACCGATAGCGAGGCTGAAATCAGTCTGCCGGTCGATTGGGGTCGCTACCGTCTGGAAATCGAAACAGCTGATGCTTCGGGCCCGGCCACAAGCTCTGAATTCGATGCGGGCTGGTTTGTCAGCTCAACCTCGACCGAAACACCGGACGGGCTCGAAATCGCGCTCGACAAGGAACATTATGCGGCGGGTGACACGGCAGAACTCAAAATCTCCCCGCGTTTTGCCGGTGAGTTGCTCATCACCATTGGTGCAGAAAAGCTGCTTAAGACAATCACCGCAAGCGTGCCGGAAGGTGGCACCACCATCGATATTCCGGTGGGTGAGGATTGGGGTGCCGGTGCCTATGTCACGGCGACTTTGTTCCGTCCGGGTGAGGCGATTGAAAGCCGTATGCCTGCGCGTGCGATTGGTCTTAAATGGCTGAAGGTCGATCCTGCCGACAAGCAGCTTGCAGTCAAGCTGACCCCGCCTGAAAAGATCACGCCGCGTTCCGCACTTTCCATCCCGGTTTCGGTTGAAAATGCGGGTGGCGAGCAGGCCTATGTCATGGTCGCGGCAGTCGATGTCGGCATTCTCAATCTGACACGCTATCAGCCGCCGAACCCTGAAAACTGGTTCTTCGGCCAGCGTCAGCTAGGCCTTGAAATGCGCGATATGTACGGTCGCCTGATCGATGGTTCGCTCGGCGTCACCGGCAAGCTGCGCACAGGTGGCGATGGTGGCAATATGGCAGCGGAAGGCAGCCCGCCCACCGAAAAGCTGGTTGCGCTGTTCTCCGGCCCTGTTGAACTCGACAGCGACGGCAAGGCAACAATCACTTTCGACATACCGCAATTCAACGGCACCGCGCGCGTGATGGCGGTGGCATGGACCAAGAAGGCCGTCGGTCACGCGGTGACCGACGTGATCATCCGCGATCCTGTGGTCATCACCGCTGGTCTGCCACGCTTCATGGCCCCCCCGGCGATCAGGCCAATATCCGCTTCGATATTGCCAATACGGATGCACCGGACGGCGATTATCGTGTGAGCCTTGAGACCACCGATAATCTCGGTGTTGAAGTTGGCTCCTATCCTGAAAGCATTGCGCTTGAAGGTGGCAAACGACAGTCGATCACCGTTCCGCTCAATGCTGTGGCAACGGGTGCCGGTGGTGTGACTATCCGGCTTTCCAACGATGCAGGCCTTAACGTTGAACAGGCCTTGGCATTGCCGGTGCGTCCGGTCGATCTGCCGGTCACGAGCCGCCATGTCGTCAATCTCACGGCCAATGGCGGAAGTGTGAGAGTCGATGGCGGCCTTCTGTCTGAAAGCCTGCTTGATGGTGCTTTTGTCAGCGTTGGCGTGACGCGCAGTGCGGCATTTGATGTGCCAGCTTTGTTGATGGCGCTCGACCGCTATCCTTATGGCTGCACAGAGCAGACCACCAGCCGCGCACTGCCGCTGCTTTATTTGAGCGAAATGGCTGCAGGTACGGAAGCGGCAGCGGGTCTGGAAAGTCAGGAAGAACTTAAAAAAGCGCGTACAAGATTCCATCTTCCGCGTCCTCAACAACCAGTCTTCAAGCGGGTCGTTTGGCCTCTGGTCGCCGGGATCGGGTGATCTCTGGATGGACGCCTATGTGACCGACTTCCTGACGCGTGCCCGCGAGAAGGGCTATGACGTGCCGCAGCAGGCGATGCTGTCCGCACTTTCTAATCTGCAAAATGCGCTCGACTATACCACCGACGTCAAGGAACGCGGCAACGACATTGCCTATGCGCTCTATGTTCTGGCACGCAACAAGAAGGCTTCTGTTGGCGATCTGCGTTACTTTGCCGATACCCAGCTTGAAAACTTTGCAAGCCCGATGGCCGTTGCCCAGCTTGGTGCTGCACTTGCTCTTTATGGTGAGCAGCCGCGTTCGGAACGCGTATTCAATGCGTCGCTCCAGCTCGCAACCAGCCAGTCGAGCTATGACTATAATCGCTCGGATTATGGTTCGCCCTTGCGCGATGGTGCGGCAATGCTGGCTCTTGCTTCGGAAACCAAGCCTGCGCCGAAAGTGCTGCCATCGCTGATTACGCTGGTCGAGTTCCAGCGCGAAAAGGCACGCTATCTCAGCACGCAGGATCAGGCATGGATGCTGCTTGCAGCACGCGGGCTTCAGGACGACAATGGCGCAATCAGCCTCGACATCAATGGCACAGCGCATCAGGGCGCGTTCTCCGAGCGTCTCAATGGTGCAGCCCTTGAAGCACAGCCGCTGGTCGTCACCAACAAGGGGCAGGGTTCGGTTGATGCGGTCGTGACCGCAGTTGCACCGCCTGCGCAGTCACTACCTGCCGGTGGCGAAGGTTTCGCAATCGAGCGCACCTATTATACGCTTGATGGGGAACCGGCCAATGTCACCGGGGTCAATCAGAATGAGCGCTATGTGGTTGTTCTTAAAATCGACGACCTGCAGGAATGGCAGTCGCGTCTGCTTGTGACCGATCTGCTGCCAGCTGGTTTCGAGATCGACAATCCGGGCCTTGTTTCCAGTGCTGATCTTGGCAATTTCCCATGGCTTGAAAGCACACAGGCAGCGCATCTCGAATTCCGCAATGATCGTTTTGTGGCCGCTTTCGATCGCTCTGCAGGCGAGAAGAAGCCGATCACGCTGGCTTATGTGGTGCGTGCGGTGACGCCGGGTCTTTACACCCATCCGGCAGCAACGGTTGAGGACATGTATCGTCCGCAATTTGCAGCGCGCACGGCGACAGGCATGATGGAGGTGGCGGCACCTTAGTATGCGCTCAAACAAATGAAAAGGCTTTGGAAAATAGCGATTGGCGGTGCCGCGTTTCTCGGCATCGCTGCACTCGGAACCGTGGTCGGGCTTGACTGGCTCGACCGCGCCTATCCTCCGCCTTTTGCCGGAACGGCTGACCATTTCCACCGAAGTTATGGATCGCGACGGCGCTTTGCTGCGTGCCTATGCAACGCCGGACGGCTATTGGCGCTTGAATACGCGGATTGAGGATGTCGATCCGAAATTCGTGAAAATGCTGATCGCCTATGAGGACAAGCGTTTTTACGATCATGGCGGCATTGATGGCTGGGCGCTGTTGCGCGCCGCTTATCAGCTTGCAGGAGCGGCCGTATTGTTTCCGGCGGCTCCACACTTTCCATGCAGCTTGCACGCCTTATCGAGCCGCGCGAAAGCCGCAGCTTCGGCTCCAAGTTCCGACAGCTGGCGCGTGCAATCCAGATCGAAAGGCGGTTAAGCAAGTCTGAAATTCTGGAGCGCTATCTGACGCTTGCGCCCTATGGCGGCAATCTGGAGGGGGGTGCGGTCGGCATCACTTGCCTATTTTGGCAAGGAGCCGCTTCGCCTCACCACTTCGGAAGCAGCACTTCTTGTGGCTCTGCCGCAATTGCCTGAACGCCGCCGCCCGGATCGCGAGATGAAGAACGCGGTTGCCGCGCGGGATCGCGTTTTTTAAACGCATGGTTTCATCTGATGTTTTCACAGGCGAAGAAGCCGAGCGCGCATCGCGTGAGCGCATATCCGCGACGCGTCATCCCTTGCCTTCATTGGCCGCTCACTTTGCCGATCTCGCTTTGAAACAGGCACCGACCGAGGCCCGGCATCAACTGACGCTTAAAAAGTCGGTGCAGGCTGGGCTTGAAGTTGTGGCGCGCGAAGCTGCTGCGAAGCTTGGGCCAAAAGTATCGGTCGCCATGGTGCTGGCCGACAGTCGCAACGGCAATATCTTAGGCGAAGTCGGTTCCGCTGATTATTTTGATGGCAAGCGGCAGGGGCTGGATCGATATGACCCGCGCCGTGCGTTCGCCCGGCTCGACGCTCAAGCCCTTCATCTATGGGCTGGCTTTCGAGCAGGGGCTGATTGCGCAGGAAACCATCATCGAGGATCGCCCGCAGGATTTTGCAGGCTATCGTCCGCGCAATTTCGATATGAGCTATCAGGGCGATGTCAGCATCCGTCAGGCGCTGCAAATGTCGCTTAATGTGCCGACCATCAGCCTGCTGGATGCAATTGGTCCTGCACGGCTCACCACACGTATTCGTCAGGCGGCGGTCAATTTGCAATTGCCGAAAGGTGAAGCGCCGGGCCTTGCCATCGGACTTGGCGGCGCGGGCATCAGCCTGCGTGATCTGGTGCAGCTTTATACAGGCCTTGCCAATGGCGGTCGCGGTGCAGCCCTTCGTGACGGCACCGAAGGTACCGAGCCGGTGCAGCCATCGGCTCCTATTCTGAGCGAACAGGCATCGTGGCAGATTGGCGATATTCTGGCCGGTGTCGTGCCGCCGCAAGGCGCGAAACGTCTCGGCCTCGCTTACAAGACCGGCACGTCCTATGGCTATCGTGATGCTTGGTCGGTCGGTTATGACGGGCGTTATGTGCTGGGTGTCTGGGTCGGACGAGCCGATGGGGGCTCGGTGCCGGGCCTTTCCGGTTATGTTTCGGCAGCGCCCATTCTGTTTGAAGCCTTTGTGCGTTCGGGCGTTGCGTCAGTGCCGCTGCCGCGTGCGCCCGCTGGCGCATTTCGCACAGCACGCGCCGATCTTCCTGTGACGCAGATACGCTTTTCGTCTGCAAGCGATCCTCTGCCGGTTCTCAAAGCCACGATTGAGCCTGCACCGCGCATCGTGTTTCCGCCTGATGGCGCGCATGTCGAATTGAAAGCCCTGACCGATAATGCCTCGCCACTGGTGCTGAAATTACAGGGCGGACGCGCACCGTTTCGCTGGCTTGCCAATGGCAAGCCTATTGCTGAGATTGAGCGGCGGCGGACAACAAACTGGCAACCGGACGGAACCGGATATTCGACGTTGACCGTGGTCGACGCTGCCGGACGGGCCGCCAGCGTCAACATTTTCGTAGAATAACAGCTACTGGGCCGCTTCTGATAGAACAGCGCTTACAGCGGCCTTCTTCTCCAGCGACATGACTTTCAAATTGCCGGAAAACAGCATGCCGGTTATCGGAAGCACCGGCTCCGCAGGCAGTTCCTCGTGATGGGCACTATCTTTGGGAACATGCAGCTTATGTTCCACGCCCTCTTCGGCACCAGATAGAGTAAGCGCCACATTCCCGCGTGCTTCCAGCAATTTAGTGCCATAAAGAAACTCGAAACTCAGCATCGAAACCAGAAACTTGTAGGTTCCGTCGCGTACGCCGCCCTTCATCATTGCCGCGCGATGCACCTCCCCGCCCATCGCCACATCGAGCGGTGGAATGCGCGGATCACAGACATAGCCAAGCGCCAGCAGTTGTCCGTTATCAACTTCAAAGCGCATCCTGTCCGCACCAAGATCGAGCGCCGAAATCGAAAAACGGCGATTGCTGTATTGGACCGGCACGCGCCCCAGCCGCTTGCAAAGCTGCTCGCCGCTCAAAGCGCGTGCATTGGCGAAATGGTCCGGGTCGATAGCGAACGGCAGCGCTTTTGGACGATGTGGAACAGACAAGGCCGGTTCGAGAACATCTGCAATCAAGTTCGCAACGATGGTTGTCGAAACTGGACGCGCATAATGGCCCTGATCGAGATAGAAAGCCGGATTGCTTACGACATCGCGGCCGTATTGCTGCATCAGCATTCGCGAAACATCAACCGTGATCGTTCCATACCATTGCGAAATGTAGTTGATGCCTGCATCAATCGAGGGAACGGAATTCAGAAATGAGCCATTGCGTGCGCCGAACACAAGCGTTGCAATACGCAAGTTTGGGTTGCGTTCAAGCGCGTAACGAATGATCCCTTCGTAAAACCGTGCCCAATGACGGAATGGACGCCGTTCATCGCCATAAACGAAGGCATCATTGATCGCATATTCGATCAGCAACAGCTCACACTCTTCGAGCTGTTCGAACTGCTTGAGCTGATAAAGGCCAAGAGCACTCGTCGTGCCCCCAACCGCGAGATCAGCGACGATGTCGAGTTCCACGCCGCGTTTCGCCATCGTCGATAAAAGCGTCGGCAGATAACCGGGCAGCATGACGGTGTTTGAACCACCGATGATTACAGTCTTGAGTTTCATTTCGTCACCGTTGCAGCCTTACCGGCTGGCGTCAGCGAACCGCAACGCCACACACCGTAAGTGCTTGCATCCCAATCAAAATAATAAGCGGCTGCGATCTGGCCGCTGTCCATCATCCGGCGGAAGCGGTCGCGTGCTTTCTCGACCAGTTGTTCGCGATTATTGTCATTGGCCGGGCAAGCCTTGGACGTATTGGCAAAGCCCCACTCAGTGATCCAACAAGGCTTGCCATCCACCCCACCACAGAACGAAAGCGCATTGCTGATGTGCTTTTGCACGCGCAGCCCGTGTGCCACTGCTGCCCGGATAAATGTGAATGCCGTAGCCGTCTGCAGCGCCATCCAAACCATATTTCTTGAGAAGATCGGTAAAGGCGGCGGGTTCGACAGTATCAATTCCACGCCGGTCGGCATCTATGAAGGGGATATCAGAAAAAGCCCGCCGATACGACCTTTGCCTTGGCGCTGTGTTTTGTTTTCACCAGTTCAGCACGCACGATGCGCAAGAGTTCGACATATTTTTCAGCACCTTTTTTCGACCAGAGGAAGCTCTTCCATCTCGTCCAAAGAGCGTGCGGTCTTCATCTTTTCCTTGGGCAGGATGGCAAGATCGCCATTGTAAGCGCCCCAGTTGATCTCGTTTCCGGGTTCAACCGCAACCAGCGGCACACCCAGCGCATCAATCTTTTGCAAAGCGTCACCCATAGCCTGCTGAAAGTGCTCGGGAGATATGTCGGAAAGCCGATACATGTCCCAGATACGCCCGCGCCCGGAACGGGGCTTCGTTCCTTCAGGATAGAAGTCTGCATTGTTGAGCGATATTTCGAGCAGAATGGCCAGACCCTTCTCATGGGCAAGGCGCACAGCATCGATGCTTTGATCGAGCGGTCGTGTGAGTGACAGCCGAACCGCCACCACACCGTTCTCTACCATCTGCTCGAAGATGTTCTCGCGCTCTACCGGCTTGAGCCGGCCATGTTGACCCTGTTGACGCCAAAGCGCGTATCGGCAAAAGCACTCTCAGATTGGGTTGCTAACAACATACCGCCTAAAAGCGCCACCGCTGCCACCACCCCAATCCCGATGCTCTTGCGCGTTTCCATCATCGGATACCGATATCCTTCAGCGCGCCGTTGAAATTGGCTTCACATTCCGAATAACGATTGATGGCCGCTGGCACATCGATCCCGGAAAGGAAATCGCGCAGATAGGCTTTCTTCTGCGGCTCACGGTTCCAGACGCTCGCATCGATATGCGGGAAGCCGACAAAACCGAGCATTTCGCGCATGCGATCATCGACAGCGATCATCAGTCCTGGACACCCGACTGCATTCCGATGATCGTGCCATGGAAACGGCGGCTCAGGCCGAAATCCTGACTAGAAATCCAGCTGCGCCATTTGTGCGTATCGAAGAACACCAGCAATTCGTTCTTGCGCTGCCATTTTTCCATGTGCTTGTAATCGACCGGCGCCGTGATGCGGCTTGCGGCCTGATCATAGGCTTCGGAATGATCTTCACCCGTCATGTTCATGTTGTAGACGATGACCTCGTCCTGAATGACGTAGCTTGCAACGCTGTCCTTTTCGAGCAGCGCATGAGCATCAACAATCGTATCCGCCACACTGCCGAGATAGCCACCGAAGGAAATTTTCTGCGCGTCTGCAAGGCTAGGATCGGCAAGGCGGCTCAGCGAGAGCTTCATCTGATCCGGTGCATAATAGAGCGATGGGCAGCCCGTCGGACGGACATATTTCATGCCCGCATCTTTCAGGAATTCTTCGGTGAAATGCCCGCGCGTCAGGAAGAAACTTTCCTTGCGGCGCAGAATTTCGAGGAAACGGCGCGTACCTTCTGGCAACTCCGCTTTCAGATTTTCCTTCTTCTGAATACCGATACCCATGACTACAATCGGCATGTTCAGCTTTTCAAAGACGAATGATTCCGTCGTTGCCGCATAGCCGGGCCGCAGAAGATTGGCTGAGGCAAACAGGCAAAGATCAAAGCTTTCGTTGAGCTTCGCATAGGTATCGGGTGAATTGAGGCTGTTGGCCAGATGCCAGAACGGGACATAGGTGACATCATGGCCGCGCACTGCATTGGCTGCACCCTCACCGATGAGATAATTGCCCGTATTGGCAATCTTCTTGACCTGATCGATCACATCCTTCTTCGTGCGGATGGGTTCGAAATAGGGCGATGCTTGACACTCGCCCCTGAAACGCTTTCGACGGTCCGCATCAAATAGGACGGGATGCCGGTGATCATTATGCGCATGGTGATCCATCTTCGCTGGAGTTAAGGCATGTCTCCCAAAAAGTGGGAACCGGTTTTGGGACAAAGACATGCGAACAATAAAATCTGAATCCTGCTTCAGACCGGGTTGGACTGGGAGTTATCCAATGCCGATTTCTGAAAGCACGCTTCGGAAATTGCGTTCTCGCGCCGAGTAGTTTTCGATGACTTCGGGGATATTCATCGCGGCGATGTGGTCGCTCACGAAAGCCCGCCGGTCATTGGCCGCGTTGAGGTCTCGGGCATCGATTTTCGGCAGACCGGAGAAGTTCAGCATCTCTCGCATACGATCATCTACGGCGACCATCAGGCTCGGCACACCAGCCTGCATTGAAATAACATTGCCATGGAAGCGGCGACCGAAGGAGAAATCCATGGTCGAGCACCGTGCGCGCCATTGATTTGTATCGAGAAAGGCGTGAACGCTGATCTTCTTCTTGAGATCGTCCGAGCCCTTGTAGGTCAGCGGACCGACAAGTTCGCCAGTTGTGGAGTCGTAGGCGCGGCCATTGGCATCGGATTCAAGCTGCATGTCGAAGTGCAGCAACTCATCCTGAACAACATAGGCAGAACGGCCGTCATCCGAACTCAGCGCGTTCATATCGCCAATGGTTTCAAGTTCCGCACCCATATAGCCGGTGAAAACGGTACGGCCCTCCCCCCACTTTCACATCGGGCAGACGGCTGATCGCCTTGCGCATATTATCGGGACGGAAATAGAGCGACGGACAGCCAACCGGACGGACATAGGAAAAGCCTTGATCGCGGAGATATCCGGCAGCATTTTCACCGCGCGTGAGGAAATAATGCTCGCGGGATTTGAGCACCTCCAAAAGCTTCTTCGTGCCCGCTGGCAGACCGTCTTCGCCTTCAATGTCAGGACGGTTCTGGATGCCGATGCCGAGCATAACCACCGGCATGTCGAGCTTGACAGAACGAGGGCTTCCGCATCCGCAGACAGGCCCTTGCGCAGAAGGTTTGCGCAAGTGAAGACGCAGATATCGAATTCCTTGTTGACCTCTTCGAGACCCGTTCCATTGTTCACGCAATTATAGAGATGCCAGAACGGAATGTGCTTGGCGCTCGGCAGAAGCGCCGTCATCGCACCTTCGCCGATCAGATAATTGCCAGTATTGCTGATATTCTTCAGTTCCCGGATGAAATTATCCCCGGATTCTGAATCCCGCTGTTTTTCCGAATAATGGACCTGCGCTTTATCCGCACGTTGGATAAGGCGCGTCAGATGGCTAGGAATGCCCGTAACGAGGATTCTTGGATTGGTTGGGCGGCTCATAGGTCGACCTTTCTGGTATAATCAGGCAACTGCACGGCCGGGAAGAGCGGCGATCGTGCTGGCAGCATCTGCAACATCCGGCTGGGAAGACCGGGATTTCGGATAAGCGGGGCGTATTTCATTCGCCCAATCGGTAAATTCGGAGAAAGCCGAACTCCATGTGCGGTGAGCAGCGGAGGCGAGCGCACCTTCAGCGGTTCGCATCAGGGCTTCGCGATCCTGCGCAAGAATGGTCAGAATGCGCGTCATGTCGGAGACGATCTGCGCATCGTTGCCATTGCGGATGAGAATGCCATCGCGGCCATGATTGATGAGCTCATCGACAGCACCAACGGCTGTGGCAACCGGCACGCAGCCAAGTTGCTGCGCTTCGGCAATCATCAGCGGCGCACCTTCCCAGCGCGATGGCATCAAGAGAACATCGGCCCATGCAAGATGGTTCGCAATGTCCTTGCCGTCAAAGACTGGTGGCGAGACTTTCACACCCGCATCCTTCAGGCGCGTCATCCAAGAGGCACTTGGATCGTCGGAGAGGATTTCGCCGCCAATTGCCTGCGCTTCGAAGGGAATACCCTGCTCTTTCAGCTTGACGATTGCATCATGCAGCCTGTCGATACCCTTCTGGCGATCGAGACGCCCCATATAGAGCATTCGCATCGGTTCGCCCTTGCGGCCTTGCTTGCGCGCTGCGGTGACCTGCGTACGCAGTTTTGTATCGATTGAAAAACTGGCTCCGTTTGGCACGGAGAACACTTTTTCATACGGCACGCCAAAGCTGTGCAGATAGATTTTCAATTGATCCGAACAGGTCAGGAATGCATCATAGGCATGTTCGAAGGCAATCGCGGCATAGGGCTGCCCCGCCCGGCGGCGGAAGACCGTTTCATCCACTACATGCAGATAGCAGGCGGTGCGCGTGCCTTCAGAGCGAAGTTTCCCCATCAAAGGATGCGCCGCCATGACGTGATTGTTCACGACAAGGTCGAATCCTGAAAGCTGGCCACGCAGGATGCTCCAATCAAGCGGATGATCGTCGGTGATAAAATCCTGCCCCAAGAAGCGATTTGTGTCTCCCCGGGCGGGAATGCCGTCCTTCCAGAAATGCAGGTAGTCGAAGGACTGGTCGAACTCGTCCAGCACGTCCATCCGCTCATTGCCGAGCACGAAGAGGTGGGTTTCAAATCCTTGGTTTTTCAACTCACGCCCGGCGGCATAAGCAACCTTCTCCGCCCCGCCGAACGAGGCATTCGGCACCAGAACGGCAGCCGTTTTCTTCCTTGCTGCATTATGCGCAAGCGGCAGCACTGGCCCGCCACCAAGTTCATTGCGCAGCACCAGATACATTTCAGAAAGTGCGGGCAGGCGACGCGGACGCCATGTCCAGCGCATGGCCGCACTTTGCTTGAGCGGGCTCGTCGCAATCGACGTCACCAGATTGAGCATCGATTGTTCAGGCCGCGACAAGGCCCGGCGCTGACGCACACGCGGGAACGGGAAACGCACTTTCATCCGCGCCGATGTGGGCCATAATTGCTGCGTGCCCAATGATGCAAACCAATCCAGCGCATCGTTTTCGATGATGTCCTTGATCAGTTTCGTCGAGACGAAAATCAGATCAGCGTGCGGCTGGCGCGTGCCGGAAGGCATGATCTCTGTATCGATGCGCCGCTCGTCTTCAACATTGGTGAGTTCCACAAAGACGATATTGGCCTGTTCAGAAAGCTTTTCGAGCCGTGACAGGATATTCGGTAGCAGTCGTGAACGCGCCAGAAGTTTCAGCGTCTCAGTATTGGACGAGGCAAGAAACGGCGGGAAGTGAAAATTGTCCGGCTCAGACACACTGCCCCAGAAGGCGCGAATGGCATCATCGAATTTAAGGTCTGATGTGCCAAGGCTGAGGTCGGTGAAAAGGCTGACGGTCCCCTCGCCTGCGCGGATCACGCCATAGCGCGGACATTCTTCATGCTCGAAACCCACAAGCGTCGGGCGACGGAACAGTGCCTTGTGCCGCTTGCGCAGGAAACTGATTGAGCCGGAGCGGTCACGATTAGCTTCCTTGAAACGGCTCTCCGCGCGCAGGCGATACTCGAAACCAGTATCGTGACAAGGCGCGCCCACGAAACCCGCCTCAATCGCCGACAGCCAAAACTCCCAGTCCTCGAAACCATTCTGACGATCATCATCAAAACGGACACCGCTGCGGAAAACCTCCGCGGAAATCATCGATCCGGTATCGCAGATATTATCAGTGATGCAGTGAATCAGGCGCGAATAGCTGTCGCCATAATGAGCGCGCCAGTTGACCGAAAAGGTATCGATATTTGTGTAGACCCAGCCCGCATTCGACGCCAAAAGCTTGCGATAGAGCGTATCGATGGTGTGGGGCTGTACCCGGTTGTCGGCATCAACGAAATAAACCGCCTTCACATCGGGCATCTCTTCGAGAATATAGTCGACAGCACGATTGCGCGCGCCGCCGGGGCCTGCATTTTCGCCGAAGATGATGTGAATGTTTGGATGAGCCGCCGCATAAAGCGTCAGGCTATCAAACACTTCGCGGCGCGGATCACCATCGACCGACACCACTATTTGCGTGCGGAAAACCGTTTCTGACGCGAGAACGGTTTCCAGCGCTTCGAGAGCCAGCGCCGCATGACCATAAAGCGGCATGGCGACAACGATCAAATCTTTCGACCTATCGTACATTCGCGGCCTCTTTGGTTATTTCCTGACTGGCGCGCGCCTCAATGTGCTTAACCAGCCGGAAGTTGAATACTTTGAGCCGGGAAAAATCCACGGAACCTCCAGCGGCTTTGCTCAGGACGACGAGATCCATCGTGCGGTCGATCGGCTCCTCAAGCATGAAGTTGATGTCGATCGGACGATTGGGTGCAACTTCCGACCAGCCGCTGAACAACCCCTGCTGGCGGCGGCGGTCGAGGCTGGAAATCGCATCGATTTCTTCCTTCACATCCGACGCCAGATTGACCAGCAGCAGTCCCACTGCGCAGGGCTGGCCTTCGGGATGATCGATCAAAGCCCGCGCTGAAACTCGAACTGTGCCCGGCGCGACCACACGACGGATTGCAGCTGCGGTGACCCCTTCCTCAAGCGGATGGCAGCCGATGGCATCTTCATGTTCCAGAAACCGCACAGTCGGAAAGTCGGGCGTAATAGGTGTGACGGACACGTTGGCCACGTTACGCAGCAATTCAACGGGCAGACGGTAATCATCAACCTTGCGGCCATTGATCAGCGCAGTCGGTACAATGGCATTCGGCAGCGATGCCGGACGGACACCCGGCAGGCCGGTGAAGATCCGCAATGCCAGAGGGCGCATATCAAGATCAGCATGTGGAATACGCGCACGCGCCGCATAACGCTCATTGGCGATCACATTCCCCAACGACAATTCTGGTGGAACCCCGCCCGAAGCTGAGATGCGCAGACGCAATGTCCGATGGCTGCCATCGCACGCCTTCGGAAGCGAGAAGAAGTTCCACTCCGAATGCAGCGCACCGTAAGGCACCAGCCACTCAGCAATCCCTTCGCCGTTTTCAAGATAGTCCAGCGTAACGATCAGTTGGCCATTGCGACTGACTGGCAGATCACGGAAATGCAGGGCAAAACCGGAAACGGCATAGCTCGAAACCGGGAAAAGCTGTTCGATCTCCGATTCTCTCAGCAGACGCGCAAAGCCTTCATCCTTGGGGTCGACCAGAGGGGCATGGCTGAAGATTTCCGTTGAGGAATCCCAGTTGCGAGCGTGAAACGCGTCTTCAATCGCCCGGTAATTCTCAAACATTGTCTCACGCTCGCGACGCAGCATGGCGAGCTCGGTGTGAACCTTGCTGACGTGGCCGACAAGGCGATCCAAACTGCTCTCAAGCAGTTGGGTGACCAGCATGGGAACGGTTTCCGCCGTCGCATCGTCGATTCGCACAACGGGAAGTTCCGGAATGGTGCTCAGACGATAAACCTGTTGCAGAACCGTCTTCAGTTCGTCCTCGCCCTCTTGCGAAGCAGCAATCGCGATGAGCGGAAATGTATTCGCCAGCCGAAGACGTTTTCCATCCCCTTCAACAAAAGTGGTCAGCCCGCCCAGAGACGTCGCTTCCAGCGCTTCACGATCACGCATAGAAGCAATGGCATATCGGCGGGATTTCCGCGCCGAGATCGCAGGAAGTGGTGTGCTCAACATAATCATCCATTGTGTGATGGCCGACTTGGGAGTCTCGGCCTGCACTTGCAATGAGAAAATACAGTCAATGTATTGTCAACAGCCTTATAGCATCAACTGTATGATAATATTGCGAATATTTGGAACAAGTTTAATTCAAAATTTGAAGCAATGTGCGTATATATTGCGCCTACGTCGTAAACACGCAGAAATACGGCATTTTATATTTCATTATCACTGTTTGCACGCCCGATTGTCGCCACATACTGATTATCTCCCGTTCAATACTGCATCGATCAAGGTTTTTGCTGCTGTAAACAATCCGACAGCCTGAACCGGTTTTCGACTGTCCGGCGTGCGGCTGCACGCATCTGGAGGCATGCATCGGGGTCGCGAAGGACATTCATGATCACTTCCGCCAACACATCCGAGTCAAAAATGGCACAAGTAGCCCGTTTTGACCTGAGCGGATCACTTCCCGAACGGGCGGCGTGTCCGAACCGATGATAAGCGCGCCGCAGGCCATCGCTTCCACCATCGACCGGACAGGACGAACGGATATGTCAGATAAATATGTGCGGTGGATATCTGGTAGAGCTTACGGAGTTGGGCGTGCGGAATTGTACCGAAATACGATGCGATCCGGCGGCAGATCCAGATTCTGACCAGATGCTCGCGCCACGATCCGCCACCGGGCGGCGGCGTGCCATAGCTGACGCCATCACCGCCAACAAAAACGAAGATCGCATCTTCGTTCTGCCGAACGACCTTGGCTGCAGCTTCAAGCGCTTGCGGAAATCCACGATAGGGTTCGAGATCGCGTGCGACGAATGTAATCACGCGCGATTCTCCTGCCTTCAGCGTGCGTCCATCGGGTAGCTGAATCGTGGCGTGACGGTCTGGATAGAAAAGTTTTGTATCTACCCCTTCGTGCACCACGGCGATGCGATTCTGCACAGAACGCGGGTAGAGGCTTTTCTGCCAGTGTGTCGGGCTAAACCCGCCATCGATTCCTTCAAGGGTAACGAGCTGCGCCATGTTGCGCAAACGCAGACGCTTGCGGGTTTCGATATCTGGTCGGTCGCCGGGCGCAAATCCTACATCCGCACCATTGGCACGGTAGAAAAATTCGCAATAACCAAGAGCTGGTGCTGAGGGCAGCACGTCCTTGACGAACATCATGCTGCCCCAACCAATATGACCGATGACAATATCGGGCGCCCGGCCTTGATGAGCCATGGTTTCGGGGTTTCGGCCACACGGTACCCGATCCTCGTATGATGATCGGGTACTTCGAGATATCTGGCCATCGCACCGCCGGTGCGGGACCAGATTCCACTCTGTGGCGGATGACGCGGACCGCTGGGAGGCGACGGTCCACTGTCTCGCAGATCAGGCTTACATCATGACCGCTGGTAGCCAAATTTTCGGCTAAAGCAGCGAACTGGCCAAAACCGCGCCTGTGCACAAATGCTATACGCATGTTACGAAACGTGCTCGGCTAACGACCGAAAAACGTCGCAACACATCAAATGCCAAATCGTGCGGCGTTACCCCACACGAGTTCCAGTCTGTGCAGAGTCTGATAGGCGATCTCGAGATTTCTGAGATCGTCATCATCGCGAGTGAGGATATGGTTGTAGGCCCGGCTCGCATTCCGCAAGCTTGCACACAGCCGCTCACCCTTATCCGTCAGGCGGATACGGGCAGACCTTTTGTCCCTCTGCGAGGCGACGCGGTCGACATACCCACCATCGGTAAGCTGTTTAAGATAATAGGAAATGTTGGAACCGACGTAATGTCCGCGATCCAGTAATTCACCCACAGTGAGCTCGACATCGCCGATAGCCATCAGAACCGGGGTCTGGGCCGGACCGATATCTTCCACACCTAACTTCGTCAGCTCGGTTTTCAGCAAGCTCACAAAGCGGCGGTTCACTCGTTCTATCATCCGGGCCAGTTCGAAATGCGTGATAACAACTGTATGGACCGGATGTCTGCGTTCCTGTTTTTCGGCGGTAACTTCAGGAAAATCAACGGCAGTAAAGCCATCGACTGATGTTTCGACTTCCACTCCCTCGTGCAGAAGTTTTTTGCATCTTTTGCTCTCCATTTTCAGTTTTACTTCAAATTTTGAAGAAATTTGCAGTTATATTTTCTTTTCTCCTTTCGCATTTCCCCGCCGTAAGAACCTTTTTTCTGTCACATTCTCTGCAGTATTACTTTACTGACATTGAGAACTAGCACACAGTTTTTAGGGATATCCGCCACCTGTGACCATTCCAAGGCAGATAGCGTATGAATGATACTCGCGAATTCAAATCGATTGGCAAGAGCCCAGCACACAAAAAGGGGCAGGACGATTCGGTAACTACGCCCAAAGGCCTGATTTTCAAGGCCCGCCGCGTTTTCCTGTCAGGACTACTTTATGCAGTGCTGCTGAGCGCCTGTATCAATTTGCTACAACTCACTGTACCTCTCTATATGTTGCAGGTTCATGATAGAGTGCTGAACAGCCGAAGCATGGATACACTCACCATGCTGACCGTGCTCGCCATCGGTGCGATGCTGGTGTTCGGCGTGCTAGAATATATCCGCTCGCTTTCCTTCCGTGCCATGGGCAGCGCGCTCGTGCGCCGCCTGAACCTCGCGGTTCTGACGGCTGCGGTACAGGCCTCTGTGAATCAAGGCATGCCGAAAGCAACGCAGACGTTGCGCGATCTCAACGAATTGCGCAGTTTCCTTTACATCTCCGCCATTAATGCCCCGCTCGATGCGGCATGGTCGCCGATTTTCCTCGGGGTTCTGTTCCTGCTTCACCCAATGTTGGGCGTGATCGGTCTCGTCGCCGTCATCATTCTGGTCGCGTGTGGCCTACTCACCGACCTCCTGACTCGAAATCTTATTCAGGAGGCGAATCAAGCCAACATCGAAGCGGTTTCCAAAATCGGCAGCAGCTTGCGCCACGCTGAAGTCATCGAAGCCATGGGCATGCTTCCGGCGCTCGCCCGTCGTTGGCGAACGATGCAGGTTCATGCCCCGGAGGTGCTTGACCTTGGTGGAACCCGTGCCCGCGCCCTCTCCTCAATTGCCCGCACGGCTCGCTTCATCATCCAGATTGGATCCTCGGTATCGGCACGCTACTCGCCATGCAGCAGGAAATCACCCCCGGCGCCATGATAGCGACCAGCATCATAATCGGGCGTTTGCTGATGCCGTTCGACCGAATCGTCGAAAACTGGCGCCAGTGGGTCAGTGCAATTGCCAGCTGGAAACGCGTTCAGTCATTGCTTTCGGAGAATCTGGCCGTTCGCCAAACCATGCCAACACCGAGGCCCAACGGCGATCTTGTGATTGACAAGCTTATCTATGCCGCTCCCGGCATCGACGTTCCGATCATCAAGGGCATCTCCTTCTCGATTTCGCCCGGTGAAGTACTGGGCGTCGTCGGCCCTTCGGCTGCCGGCAAATCAACGCTGGCCCGACTGTTGATCGGCATCGTCAAACCCACGTCAGGCGGCGTTTTCCTCGACGGCAATAACGTTTATCTCTGGGAGCGCGGTTCTTTCGGTGAGATTGCCGGCTATCTGCCACAATCGGTCTCGCTGCTTGACGGAACCATCAAGGACAACATTGCCCGCATGGGTGACAGCGACCCGCACCGTGTGCTCGAAGCCGCGCGCCTTGCCGATGTGCACGAAATGATCGGGCGCATGCCGCTCGGCTATGACACGCCGGTTGGTGACGGTCGCCTGACACTGTCAGGTGGCCAGCGCCAGAGAATCGGGCTTGCCCGCTGCCTTTACAATCGCCCCCGCCTGATCGTTCTCGACGAACCGAATTCAAATCTCGACGCCGTCGGCGAGCGTGCACTGATCCGAGCCGTCGAACATGCCCGCGACGATGGTGCGATTGTAATTATGATCGCACATCGGCCATCTATCATGCAGGTCGCCGACAAGCTGCTGGTGCTCGAAAACGGTCGCATCTCGCAGTTCGGCCCGCGCACCGATGTTGTCGCCTCATTGACACCCGCCAATAACGGCCCGCAAATGGGAGCAGCAAACGCATGATGGGTAAATCTGTTATTCCTCGTCGTGTTTCCAGCCTGCTCGCGCCACGAGCAGAATCATCGGATCACAAAACCCTCACCCGTTTTGGCAGCGTCAAACCTGAATGGGCACTCGATCTCGAACGAGAGGACTCAAGGTCACCGCTACGCGGCCTCATCATAGCAGGCCTTGCCACGATCGGCGTCGCGTTCGGCGGGTTCTTCGCTTGGGCTTATTCCGCCAATCTGGGAAGCGCGGCGGTCGCAATGGGCACTGTGATCGTTGATTCCAAACGCAAGACGATCAGCCACCTCGAAGGCGGCATTCTTGATCGCCTGCTCGTGCAGGAAGGCGACATAGTCAAGGTTGGCCAGCCCCTGCTCCGGCTTGACGACACCAAGGCACGCTCTGATCTCCAATCTCTGGAAAGCAGGCGCATAGGTCTGATCGCAAAACTGGCCCGCCTGCGCGCCGAACAATCGGGCGAGAAGGAGATCAGTTTTCCTGAAGGTTTCGCCGATGGCGGTGAGAACGCCCAGAATGCCATTCGTGCCGAGAACATTTTTTTTTTCAAAAACGACTTGCACAAAAACTGAGCAAGATCGACATCCAGCAGAAGCATCGAGCAATATACGGAACAGGCTAAGGCCTCCACATCGCAGATAGCTGCCACCGATCGGCAAATCGAACTTATCAGCGATCAGCGAAAGGCGATTGCCAGCCTCGTTGAAAAAGGCTTTGCGCAGAAATCGAAACTCACGGAAATCGATACACGTCTTAGCCAGCTTGCGGGTGATCGCGGCGAATATGGCGGTGACAAGGCTAAAGCCGAACAGGCTAAAGCCGGTGCAGAGTTCGCCCTGACGGGGATCGAAAGCGATCTCCAGTCGGAAATCGCAGGCGAAATCACCTCCAGCCGTCGAACTTTCCGATGTGCAGGAACGTATCGTTGCCGCCAAGGACGTGATGCGTCGCGTGGAAGTACGCTCGCCGCAGGATGGTATTGTTGCGAACATCCGGTTGCGCACGCCGGGCGGCGTCATCGCGCCGGGCGAAGCGATCATGGATATCGTTCCTGAAAACGAACCTTTGGTCGTTGAAATGAAAATCAGCCCGCGTGATATCGACAGTATCTCAGTTGGCGCAGGCGCACAGATCCGATTAACTGCCTACAATCAGCGTTCAATGGCACCGCTAGACGGCAAACTGACCTATATTGCCGCCGATCAGTCGCTCGACGAAAAGACAGATACCGCATTCTTCGTCGCGCGAGCCGAAATAACTCCAGCGTCACTTGCAGCAAACCCAACTGCGCGGCTTTACCCCCCCGCATGCCTGCCGAAATAATTATCGTCCACAAGGAACGTCGCGCTATCGATTACTTGGTTTCACCTATCACAGATAGTTTGAACCGGGCATTCCGCGAAGATTAGCGCTAGGAATATTCCTAAGTACAAATCGATCCCGGGTTGAAATTCCAAAAGACAGAAACACCGCACATGAAATTTCATGTGCGGTGTCATCTTATTGAAATAATTTTCAATTTCTGCCTTGCTAACTATAAAGTTCAAATTTCGAATTAATTTCGATAAAATTACAACGTAAATATAAATTATAATGATAGCAAATATATTTCATAATTTTGTTTACATAAATGAAATATAAATTAATGGTAATAATTTGTTACTTAACGTTGCCGCAATTATACCAATTACCAATGTTGCAATTCCAATTAATGCAGAGCAGACTACTAAGAGCATAATGGTCGGAGCATTCCGGCTTGTGGAAACCCCATACAGGAACACAAGGAGAAGCAGATGGCCACTTTAGAAGGCGGCGCCTACGACGACGTGTTGTTCGGCTCCCGCTTTGACGATTTCATCCGTGCCCATGGCGGTGATGATCTCGTCTTCGGAGGTGATGGCAATGACACCATCTTCGGCGACAACGGGAACGACACCCTTTTCGGCGGAAATGGTGATGACTTACTTTTCGGCGGAAATGGCAATGACATTCTGTTCGGTGATGCAGGAAACGACGTCCCAAGCGGCGGCAACGGGAATGATGTGCTATTTGGCGGTGCTGGAGACGATGTTCTTCAGGGCGGCAATGGCGCAGACCTTCTCTTTGGCGGCGACGGAAACGATATCCTGCAGGGTGGCAACGGCAACGACATCCTCGATGGCGGTGCCGGTGACGATATCCTTATCGGCGGAAATGGCAGCGATACATTCTTGTTCAATGGTGGCGGCGGAAACGACGTCATTCTCGACTTCAATCCCGGCGAAGATATTCTGCAGATTCAGAAGGGCATCAATGGTCTTGATATCTCTTCCGCAGACGATCTGGCCGACCGTGTCACGCAGGTTGGTGGCAATGTCGTTGTCGATCTCGGCAATGGCGATACCGTTACCCTCGTAAACACCAATGCAGACGATGTACAGGATCATCCCGACCAGTACTTCACTGTTCACTAATTGAACAATTGAGAGCGTGCCCGGCAATCCTCCCGCCGGGCACGTTTCGTCTTTTTACCGGGCACGCATTTCCTTAGCTTTGCGTGCCCGGGCACTCCGGCAAGCTGAATCCCTGCAAGCCGATATTCCTGCAAGAATGAAAGGGCCTCACATTGAACCTCGACCATTCGGCGGACACTGAAAGCAAAACCGAGAACCTCTCCATTTGCCGTCTCTGCGCCGATGTCGCTGTGGTTATCTGGGATATCCCGCCCGGCTCGGACAACCACCAAATGCAAATTTGAAATGCCGGTTCAGCCGGTCCCGCTGTTGAGCGTCGGTATTCCGCTCGAAAATGGCGGTCTACGCATGTTCTGGGCACTGCGCACCGGCAGTGAACCAGTCGAACTTTCGCTCTCTGCGGGCCCCTTGGCCCCACTGCTCAGGCGATCATCTATCCGGCCAACGAACTTGCTCCCTTCGACGTCGAATATGTCGTTAGCGAACTCACTTTGCCCGGACATATCAAGCTTCTTACCAATTTACTGACCACGTGGCGTAGCACTTTCCGGCTCTCCCGAAACCAGACTTTCGCATCCCTCGTGCGTGACCTGACTTTCGCGTTGACGCCGGAACCGCGTGAGGCCCAGCATTGCGGCGAACCGGTTCAGGGACATCATCTTCTTGAAACAGCGGTCGACCCGATGCTGGGTGAGATTTCGGCTATCTATGGCATCACTTCCGGCAGCGTCATGGTAGTTCCACCCGGGTTTGTGATGGGAAAGCAGGCTCGCAATGCCCGGCAGCCATGTCATTTTCTGCTGGAAGCAGCGCAGAACCTGCCGTCATCGCTGTTATTGGTGCTCACTGGTCAGAAAGGCGTTGCCGTTCGCAAGCTTGCGGCATCGACCGGCGAACAAACAGATTTCGCCAAATGGTGGACCAAATGGCAGGGCAATGGCGCATTGCGGGAGTTTCTCGTTCGCCAGCTCGGCAAGTTAAGCTCTGCCGGCGCCGCAGTCGCCATCGACCTGCAAACGCGCACTCCGCTGCCCGTTCGCCAGATCGCACAGTCAACCACCCATCCGGCAGCGGAAATCGATCTTGCATTGGCACTTGACGGTGGGTTGATCGTGGGCGGGTGGATGCATGACCCGGCCGCCATGCTCGCAGACATCGACTATCTTCCGGAAAATGGAAGCGCTTTGTCGTTGAAGCCCAATTTTCACAAATTTCCCGGCAAGATAGCCAAACGGGAAGACGCACCGCAGCAGGATGTAACGGGCTTCGTAGCCCGGCTTCCTTCAGTGCAAAATCTTGGGCCGCTTTTGCAACCCCGGTTCCAGATGCGCCTTGCATCCGGCGCGACCGCGCCGCTCGTGCCGGCCCCGCAACCCTTCGAGCCATCGGCGCAGCGCAATCGCATCTTGCGGTCTGTACCACCACAACAGGCCCGACCGCATGTCTTCTCACATATTCTGGGACCGGCTCTAACCGAAGTTGAGAAGAAGCTCGCTGCAACGGTGCGGATATCCGAGGTGAAGGATTACGGAACGACGCCTGCCTCCCCGCTCGCATCCATCGTTATTCCACTTTATCGCAATCTCGACTTTCTGCGTTTCCAGTTCTCATCCATGGCGACGGACCCATGGCTCGTCGAAAATGCAGAGTTCATATTCGTGTTGGATTCCCCTGAGATTCAAGATGACACTGAACACATGCTGGGCGGCTTGCACATTCTGCACGACATGCCATTCAAGCTCGCCATCATGAATCGCAACGGCGGCTATGCGCGTGCCTGCAATGCTGGCGCCAGCATTGCGACAGGAACGACAATCGTGATGTTGAATTCCGACGTCGTGCCTGCCGAACATGGTTGGCTGCAGCAACTGATCCAGCCTCTGTTTGATCAGCCGAAGCTCGGAGCAATCGGTCCCCGCCTTTTGTTCGAGGATGGCTCGCTTCAACATGCCGGGCTTTATTTTGCCCGCGACCGTCAGGGCATCTGGCTGAACCACCATTATTACAAGGGTATGCCGGGCAACTATCCGCCAGCACGACGCTCGCGGGAAGTGCCGGGCGTCACCGGTGCCTGCCTGATAACACGCAAGGATATCTTCGATCTCGTAGGCGGCTATACGGAAGACTACGTCATCGGCGACTATGAGGACAGCGATCTGTGCCTGAAGATCAGGCAACTTGGCTTCCAGATATTCTATGAATCTTCCGTAGCACTTTACCATTTCGAGCGCCGCTCGATCCGTCGCAGCTCGGATTACATGCGCGGCCTCGCCAGTCAATATAATGCCCGGCTTCATACACAGCGCTGGGATGACGACATTACTGAATTGATGGTCCTGCCACAAGAACAAGAAGGCACTGCCGACCTGTCCAATGTGATCATGACCAAATCTGAAAGGAGCGCCGCTTGACGGACGTGGTAGCGCTGAAACAGCCAGAACCCGAAGCCAAACCAGCAATACCGAATGAGCAGATCGACTGGCTGATGCAGTCTGTTTTGAAGAACCGCTTTTGCCCTCCCCGGACCCGAACAACGTGTTCGTCGGCGATGGGGATTATCGTGCAGTCGGCGCCGAATTTCTCGGTCATTTCATTCGCAAAGGCGGGCTTCGACCCGACGCCCATGTGCTCGATATTGGTTCAGGTATCGGTCGCATGGCCGTGCCGCTGACCCAATATCTCGATCCGGCAAAAGCCCGCTATTCCGGGATTGATCCCGTAGCAGGCGGTGTTAACTGGTGTCGACAATACATAACCTCGCGCTATCCGAACTTCGAGTTCCGCCACATCGATATCGCCCACGATCTTTATAATCCCAAAGGTGCGGTCAGCGGACTCAATCTCGTCCTGCCTTTCGCGGACAAGAGCTTCGACTTCATCATCATGACGTCGGTGGTCACGCATCTGACGTCAGATGAAGTCAAAACCTATCTCGATCAGATTTCTCGCGTCCTCGCTCCCGGTGGAAAATTGTTCATGACAGCTTTCGTCGTGGATGATGTCGCCGCGCGCGACCGTCACGGTAAACGTGACAAACGACTTGCATTTGAACGCCATGGAAATGGACCCTGCTGGTTCGTGCCGGAACTGCCGCCGCTTGCGGCAGTCGGGTTTGAAAACGGCTTCTTGGATCGCGCGCTTACGGGCGCGAAACTGACGCTCGAAACAAAATCATTCGGCCACTGGCGCGGCATCGAAGGGGATCACTATCAGGATCTTTTCATCGCCTCGCGAGGTGCTGCCTGATGGCTCAGCGTGTCCTCATAGCGGCCCATAACCATCCGTCGCTCCACCCCGGCGGAACCGAGATTTTTGCACACGATCTGTTCCGGGCCTATCAGCGCGCCGGTTGTGAGGCGATGTTCATGGGAGCCACCAACAAGGTGCATCGTGAGGCCCGTCCCGGTACGAGCTTCCAGAGCATCGGCACCGGCGGGGACGAAATCCTGCTCTGGTCTGGCCATTTCGACCGGTTCTATATGAGCCAGATCGACCTTTATGGAATTGTTCCCGACATTGTCGAACTACTGCAGGATTTCCGGCCCGATGTGGTCCACCTGCACCATCTACTTTTGCTGGGCGCCGAATTTCCGCATATCGTGCGCCGAACATTACCAGATTGCCGTATTGTTCTTACTTTGCACGACTATTACCCAATCTGCCACCACGACGGGCTTATGGTCCGCACTACTGGCAAGGAGCTTTGCCATGGGGCTGGTCCCGACCGTTGTCATGCCTGTTTCAAAGACATCGCGCTTGATAAATTCGTACTGCGTGAGCGGCATATCAAATCGCTCCTCAGCGCGGTCGATGCATTCGTCTCACCGAGTGAGTTTCTGAAACAACGCTATGTCGAATGGGGACTTGCGGAAGAGCTGATCAGCGTCATTCCCAATGGTCAACCGGAGCGCGCTTCTGTGGAAGAACTGCAGGGCGAACGCAATAAGCCGGTCTTCGGCTATTTCGGCAATCTCAATCCGTGGAAGGGCGCAACAGTCCTGCTTGAAGCAGCACAACAGCTCATTTCCGAGGGTTTCGATTTCGAATTGCGCGTGCATGGTGCAGCACCATTTCAAAGTGAAAGCTTCGTCAGCGAAATCGAACGGCTCTTTGCCGAGACATCGCCGTTCGTCCAACGCCGCGGTGCCTATCGTCGTGAGGATATTGCCAAGCTGATCCAGTCCGTCGACTGCGCCATAATGCCGTCGATCTGGTGGGAAAATGCTCCGCTCGTCATTCAGGAAGCACAGGGACAGAACCGTCCTGTCATATGCAGTAATATCGGCGGAATGGCAGAAATGATTGAAAACGAGGTCAATGGCATCACTGTTCCGCCGAATGATCCGCTCGCGCTCGCCCGGGCGATGCGTCGGATGGCGGAAAACCCGGACTTACGCCGGTCGCTCAGCGAGAATGCGCGTCATCCGGACACGATCGACACGACCGCCACACGCTACCTCGATCTGATCGGGACATTGCGTATTGCGCGTGTCGAGGCAGCATAAGAGGTAAATCATGAACATCGCGACCAAAGTTCCATCTGAGGGGAAACAATGCAGGCAGCGGCCCCCAATGCTGCAGCCCGACCTCAAAGGACCGAAGCCATGAAAGGACGCGTTGACGCCATAGAGGAAGGCCGTCTCTATGGCTGGGCTTTCGATCCATCCGTTCCGACGGAGCGGCTTCTGATCCGCGTCCTGCTGGACGACAAGCCTATCGCTGAAGCACCTGCCGACAAGGATCGCCCCGATCTTAAGCGCAACGGTATCGGCGATGGCAAGCACGCTTTTGAAGTGATGTTGCCACAGTTTGCGGCAGCACGCGCTGGCGAACTCGTTGTCGTCGCCGCCAACGCGTCTGGCGCGGAGCAGAAGCTACGTGTACCGAAGCCTGACGAACAGGCGGCCGAAGCGCTTATCGCCGCGCCGATGACGCGCATTCTGGACAAGCTCGATATGCTGATGGCAGCGCAGCGCCAGTTGCAAGTCAATCAGCGTTCGTTGCAACGCGTCGCGCCTACCCTTGATGCATCCGGCAATGCCGCCCCCGCTGAACTGCTTGATATTGCAAGTTCCGTCGATGGTTTGCGAACCGACCTCCATCAGCGCATGACCGAACTTGACGTGCACATCATGCGCATGGACGGCGTTGTCGCAGGACTGGAACAACGTCTGGATGACGTGCGCAAGCGCAGCGGCGGCGACCTCAAGTTCTTGTTCTTACTGGCTGCCGTCTTGACGGGCTTCGTCGCAGGCGCACTGCTGACCCTCGCGGTCATGCCCTGAGGAAAAACCTTATGGCGCAAGACGAGAGACCTATCACACAGCAGCCCACGGCAAGACCCGCCCGTTCACCTGACCGCCCTCCCATGATGATGGAGGGCGAAATGGTCGTCGGCAGTGTTATCGAAGACACACTGGTATTGGTGCTCGGCATCGGCAGTGCGACAAACGATCAGGTAACAGCGTTCCTGAATGGCGACCCCGCCATGAGCGTAAAGACAAGTCTGATCACATGGCCGCTCAAGGAGCCTTCACCTGCCGGAACGCATGGCTTTGTTGCCATCGTGCCAACGGTTGCTCTGCGCCGCGGCATGCTCAAGACGATCATGTTTCAGCACCGGGCAAAAGTTGCTCGCTACAATTTCGCGTCGCGTTCCGCCTCCATTGCCGATTTTGTCGCCATGATCGGCGATCTTGCCGGACCGACCTTGCCGGGCGTCATCGATGAACTGGTGGAAGGTCTGATTTCCGGTCCTATCAGCCGGAAGAAACTTTCGGCCATCACCGTTCTATTGCAGGCGGGAGCCCGTTCTGACGGCTGCATCGAACTCATCGGCGGCAGCGATGAAGGCGAGATTTTCGTTCAGGGCTGGGCTCAGGATCTGACGCCCGCCGTAACTCGGCTTCTGATCAGCGGCAAGAACCCTTCACTTGCGGAATGCGCAATCAGCGTTTTCGCACGGCCAGACCTTAATGATGAAGCTTCTGGATTTGCAGGACTTTTGCTTGCCAACGAACCAGTCGAACCGACTGATATCGAACGGCTTTTGTTTCGCGGACGACGGGGCTGGCGTTTTACTGAAGTCTACGACCGTAGACTGCTGTCTGGCTCGCGTGAAACGCCGGGCCATATCCGGGCAATCCTGCCGCGAGTACGCAGTTCGACGGACATTCTTCTGCGCATGCGTTCCGCCGCAAACCGTTTCGATGGTGCCGACACGATATCCAGCCTCCCCTTTCCTGTCCGGATGGGCATAGACAATGTCTTCCGGGTTGAAGGCAGCGGGATGCTGGTTTCTGGCTGGCTGCTCGATCCCGATAGCCACGTGGAAAGCGTAAAGCTGCGCCGCCATCGCGGTGAAACCCAGATTGATACCAGCTGGACCCGCGTCGACCGGCCAGACGTCACCCGCGAATTCGACAATCAACCGCCATTCAATGCAGGCCTTGACCCTAGCCGTCACGCCCATGGTTTTGTCGCCTTCGCGCCGGAGCTTGCCGGTGACAGCACCTCGCCATTCTATCTTGAACTTGCGATCAGCGACGGACGGCGCGCCTTCTTTCCATTGACGCCAACCCGCGTCACGTCGCGTGACGCAATCGTACGGCAAATCCGCGCTACCGATCCGAATGCATGGGCGCTGCGCCATATTGTAGACCAACAGCTCGTGCCGTTGCTGCGCGGCGTCAACCGTCCTGCGCCGGAAGTCTTTGGCGTGGTCGATCTCGGCCCCTTCGAGGATGCGATAGGGCCTGCGATCATTATTGGTATCGATGAGCGCGTCGAGGAAATCGAACCTTTGCTGGCGCTTCTTGCGCTCGATCCCGAAACCCGCATCGCGCCAATTGTGATTGCGGCAGCGACAGAGATCATCGACCGTATCGGTGTACAAATCAGGCGCCTTGCGGATTTCTACCGCCTGCGTATCCGGCTCGTTTCGGCCACAGGATCAGAAGACCTCTACGATGCACTGGAAGTCGGCGCCCGCACGGTTTCAACGGATCAGGTCATATTTCTGGCCGGATCACTGCTGCCGCGCCGCTCCGGATGGCTGAACAAGCTCGTCAGCGCCTATGAAGCGCACAAGGACTGCGTTTTGTCTCCCACACTTGCCTATGAGGATGATTCAATTCGCTGGGCGGGAACCTGGGTTGCGGGGCCGCAATCCGGCATGTCGGCGGATCGCGCTCTGATCAGTCGCTATGCCGGTTATCCCATCGACGCCGTTTCAGGAATGTCCCTGACGGAAGTCGCAACAGCCACGTTCGAGTGCTGCATCCTTCCGCGTGAAGCCCTGTTTTCCGTCGGAGGGTTCACGCGCGGCTATCTCGGCACCCATGAAAAGGGACTGGATCTCGGATTGAAACTGAAACAATCAGGCCTGCGCTCCTACTGGTTGCCTTCGGCACAGATGCTGGGAGCGGACGACGCATCCCTAACCGACAGAGCATCAACTATAGCGCTCATCGAGCGCATTGACCGGCAGGTCTTCGACGCACGCTGGTCCTCCATTCTCGCTGGCAGACGCAAGGTACAGGTGGAGGAACCCGCATGAGTGATAAACTCCGTGTTCTCGTGATCTCACACGCTCACCCGTCGATCTCGCTCGGTGGCGGTGAAATCGCCTCCTACAATCTGCATAAGGGGCTGAACGCTGTTCCCGGTGTGCAGTCGGTCTATCTGGCCCGAGCCGCTCACCCGATCCCGCGGCACGGCACGACCGCGCTTATGAGCATGCGGCGCGCCAGCGACGAAATCCTGTTCCATGCCGACGAATATGATCATTTCTATCTATCGAACAAGAACACCGATGAAATCCGTCGTGACCTGCTGCGCTTTGTCCGCGACTTCGACCCGGACGTCGTGCATTTCCATCATGTTCTCGGCCTAGGGCTCGAAACGCTCTATGCCATCCGCGAGGCACTGCCGGATCGCATCATTCTGGTAACGTTTCATGAGTTCCTGTCGATCTGCAACAATGACGGTCAGATGGTCAAAGCTGGAACATCCAAACTCTGCAACGAGGCGTCCCCATCGATTGCCACGCCTGTTTTCCGCAGATACCGCCGGCGCGTTTCCTCAAGCGCGAACGTTTTGTGCGCGGCATGCTGGAACTGGCGGACGCTTTCGTATCACCGAGTGAATTCCCGGCTAATCGCTATCTGGAATGGGGCCTCAACCCCGACAAGATGGCAGTCATCGAGAACGGCATCGCCATCCGCGATGTTACCCTCCGCGAGAACTGACTGGCCCGAACCCTCGACGCAGCCGCTTTGCCTTTTTTTCGGCCAGATCAACCCGTTCAAGGGCATCGACGTTCTGGTTGATGCCATATCGCGTGTACCGGAACAGGTCTGGGGCGAGGATTCCCGCCTGATGATCTTCGGCGGCAATCTGGAAAAACAACCCCCGCCTTTCAGGAGCGCATGCAGAAACTGATTGAAGAGGCAGGCCCACGCGTGCGTTTCTATGGCGCGTACCAGAATGCTGAAATGCCACGCCTCATGCAGTCGGTAGATTGGGTGATCATGCCCTCGATCTGGTGGGAAAATTCACCCATCGTCATTCAGGAGGCATTGCACCATCGCCGTCCGGTTATCTGCTCGAATATTGGCGGTATGGCTGAAAAAGATCCGCGATGGCCAAGACGGCCTGCATTTCCGTGTTCGCAGCGCCGAGGATCTGGCCGACCGCTTTACAGAGGTGCTCAGCGATCCGAGCATATGGGACAGACTGCATCATTCCATCCGCAATCCGGTCCACTATGTCGACTGCGCGAAGGAACATCTAGACCTTTATAATCGTCTGCGTGAGTCAAAACCCCGCAGACAGAAACCGGCAGTTACGCAAACTGCTCTTTCTCAGGCAAGCTGAGCCCGGCTTGACCTTATTGAAATAGAAGGAAGAACGTATGGCACGCGCCCTCGTCATGATCCCTGCGGGAGAAGTGTACGATCACGACAATGTCCGCTGGTATCGTCATACCGATGTGCAGGGCAGCATCAATCACTATCACAATATTGGCGATGCCTTCGTGTTCGAGTCATCGCTGAAGCTGATGAATTATGAGAAGGCTTCAGAACTTCCGATCACCAATTTCTCACCGGAGAAAATTGACCAGCTGCGTGAGGAATTTGATTATGTGATCCTGCGCGGCTCGAATTATATCAACAAGGATATGAACTGGCGCGATACGATCCCGGTATTGCAACGGCTTAAACTGCCGGTCATAGCGTTCGGTATCGGAGCACAAGCGCCGGTCAGAGGGGAATACAGCTTTCCGAAGAGACCAAAGCGGTCCTGCGCATCATTGCAGAATCCACGACGTCCATCGGTGTGCGTGGCGCTTACACGGCGCAGGTGCTGAACGATATCGGCATCCGTAACGTGCGCATCGTCGGTTGCCCGACTGCGTTTCGCCGCAACAACCAGCATTTGCGTATCAAGTTGCCACCACTGGAAAACGTGGCACAGGTCGGCGTCACGGTTCGCCGCGAAGTTTCACCAGCCTATGCGCAGGATATCGAGCAATATCTGACGCGTCACCGCGACCTTATCAAATCCATGGCCGGACGCTTCGACGTAACTTTGATGGCGCAAGGCGAGATCGATGAAAAGAAGATGGTCTTCGGTAACGCGGAGCAGAAGGAGGAGGCCATTGCAGCGCTCAAGAACCATCGCTGGACAGCGGACTGGTATTTCGACGAGACAATAGAAAACCTCTATCGCCATCGTATGTTCTATTCGGATGTCGTTGCCGATTACGAGGAACTGGTGCGCAGGCAACAGCTCGTCCTGGCTATCGCCTGCATGGTAATCTGATGGCGCTGGCCAATGGCGTGCCGTCCATCTACTTCACTTATGACAGCCGTACAGCCGAATTTGCCGAAACCTACAAGATACCGAGTTATGACGTCTTTAGCGACAAGCCTTTCCGGCTGGAAGACTATTGGGATCAGTCGTTGTTCGACAAATATAACCGGGCATGGTTCGAGACCTATGCCGAGATGAAGCAGTTTCTCGATGAAAACGGTATCGACAACAAGATGACCGAAACTGGACTGCCCATCGCGGAGTTGAAGGTCGCGTAAGATTTAGTTCTTTGGCAGTTGAGCGGAGCTATTGCCCTTCTGCTCCTCTGCCAGAAGCGACCATGCAGCAATGAACATCGCGGCAATCAGCGGCCCGACCACAAATCCGTTGATCCCGATCAGTGAAATACCGCCGACAGTGGATATGAGGACGACATAATCAGGCATGCGGGTGCCTTTGCCGACGAGAGGCGGACGCAGGAGATTATCGACCAGTCCGATCACGAATACACCGACAAAACCAGAATGCCTCCGCTGATCCATTCTCCACTTGCAAAGAACCGGGCCGCTGCCGGCACCCAGACAAGTGCAGCGCCGACCGCTGGCAACATGGAGAGAAACGTCATCAATACGCCCCAGAGCAGAGCTGCCTCGACGCCCAAAGACCAGAAAGTCACGCCGCCGATCGTGCCCTGAATGATGGCAATGATGATGTTGCCCTTCACCGTCGCACGGATGACAGCGATGAACTTTTCCAGAAACTGCCGCGTGTAATCGTCGTTGAGCGGAATGGCCTGCCTGATCTTCCGTCCAAGGTCAGCACCGTCGCGAAACAGGAAGAACAGCAGATAGAGCATGATGCCGAAGCCGATAAAGAATTGCAGCGTATTCTGGCCGAAGCTAACCAGTTTTCCGGCAAAAGCTGACTGCCCTGCATGATCGCAGACGATATGCGCGCACGCCATTCCGCGAAATCGCCCAGCTCAAACCGGGTCAGCCACTCTTCGAGAGAATCTGGCAAGGCGCCCAGAATGCGTGAGATATAGCTGTTCAGATCAAACTCGCGACTGCTCAGGCGTTGATAGAGAGAGTTTCCCTCCTGTACCAGCGAGCCGAAAATCGCGAGCATTGGAATGATAACCGGGCAGATGCACATCAGCACGGAAAGCAGAGCGGCAATGTTCTTTCTGCCGCCGAGCTGACGTTCCGTGGCGCTGCTGTACTGGCGAGAACACCACGGCGAGAATAACTGCCCAGAGAACCGCCGAATAATAAGGCAGCAGCAGCCATGCAAAGGCGATGGTGACCAGTGCCAGTAGAATATAAAAGCTCGCGCGCTGGACGGACATAATCACCTGCTACAGATTTCCGGGTCAGGAAACCCTGCCCGGAAAACCATTCCAATTCAATAGAGAAGCCTCGACCTGACAACTTACGCCGCTTTTAACGGCACCAGTTTTTCATTGGGAAGAGAACGGGCAAGCGTGCTCAGAAGATCACTTTGCGACACCAAACCGATAATGCGGCGCATTTCATCAACGACCACGACAGCATGCGCCAGTCCATCGGTAAGACTTGGCAAAAGGCTCATCACCGGATCGGCTTGCGCAGCGGTGGGAGCTTCCACGATATAGTTTTTGAAATCGTCGCCCGGATGCATCAATTCGCGCAAGCCGACCACGCCTTTCAAACGCCCATCGGTCCCACACACTGGCAATGTCATGAGATTATGCCGCAGGATAAGATCGCGTGCCTGACTGGCGGTTGCATCTTCATCGATACTGACGACATCGCGAGACATAATATCGGCGCAGGTCAAGTCGCCGTGGGAACGAACTGATACTTCAAGCTCCACCTGCCGCAGCAGACGTCCGAGATCGTTGCGATCGATATCGAAGCTTTCATCCAAGGCAAGTAAGGCGCGGTCGATATCTTCCTCGCGGATACCCATGCGAACCGAAGGTGGCAGATCTTCCGTACTGTGCTTGTTTACCGGTGCGGCGGCCGCCACGTGCGGATATTTCCTGCGCGACAGTTTATGAAACAGGACACCCGGGCCAACGAGAAGGCACGAATTCAGTGCAACCGGCACAAGCGGAAACAGGAATCCCCATTTGGCAACCGCCGAACCACCCAAAACTGCAGTCAGCGCCGCTGCACCACCGGGCGGATGGAGGCTACGGGTAACGGACATCGCCGCGATGGCAAGCGCCACACCAAGGCCGACCGCCAAAGCTGGATCATCAACAAACTGAGCGACGGCCAGCCCCACAAAGGCTGAAATTGTGTTGCCCCCGATGATCGACCAAGGCTGAGCAAGCGGGCTTGTTGGAACTGCGAAAAGCAGAACCGCCGAAGCACCGATTGGCGCTACAATCAAAGGCAGATGCGGACCGTTTCCCAGCAACAAGCTCGATATGAATCCGGTCAGCGCGATACCAATCAAGGCACCGAGGCAAGCAATCGAACGTTCTCGCAGCGTTGCACCGGCAAGAACCGGTTTGAACAGTCGGAGCGCGAGCGACTGGCGTTGTTCAGGATCTCTCTGGGTCATTCCGTCAATCAGGCCGATGATAGGGACGCTTCAGCGAAAACCCGATGAAGCAAAAAAGATTATTCTCTTTGGGGGTGAGACAATATCCTGCCCTTGCCGGATTCGAACAAGAAAGCAAATCCGTATCCGCGTGGCGGAACGGAAAAATCATTCTTAGTTCATCAACTGAACGAGAACAATGGTCTCAATGCCATTTCAAGCCCGAGGATCATAAGGCCGATCAGAAACCATCGACGGAAGTTTTCCGGTCGGATTTTGCGGCGGCAAGCCTGCCCCAGAAAAACATGCCGACCAATGAAGGAACGACCGCCACAACGGATGCAAGCAGGAGATCGCACGAATAGGCCTGTCTGCTAGAAAGCCCGACCGCAAGTGCGGCGGTCGAAACAGTAAAGGAAAGTCCGAGCGACTGTACAAGATCGTCTTTTCTGAACCCTACCGATTGCAGATAGGGCACAGCCGGGATGACGAATATCCCTGTCGCACCAGCAATCAAGCCAGTCAACAGGCCGATGATAGGAGACAGCAGAAGCTCAAGCTGTTCTGGCACCTGCAACTGGCGGGAAAACAACGTATAGGCTGCGTAGATAACAAGCGAGGAACCCAGCATCGATGTGGTGACTGCAATGTTTCCGCCAACCAGAACCGCAGTTCCCACAATAGTGCCGACTGCAATGGCAAGCATCATGCTCCAGAGACGAAGCATAAGTTGCCCGAAGCTAGGCCCCGCCAGAAGCTGCCAAAGATTGGTGATGAAGGACGGAATAATCAGCAGGCTCGCAGCTGCGAGCGGAGAGATCAGTGCGCCCAATATACCCATGGCGACTGTGGGCAGCCCCATTCCTGTCACGCCTTTGACAAAGCCAGCACCGAGGAACGTTACCGCAATCGTCAGGATCAAGGGTAATGAATAAATCATGTCCCAGTCATAGCAACATGCGCGCCGGGCGAAATGCGGAAGCTCCTAATTCAGCCTTCGGATTTGCCATAGGCAGAATTCTCGCTAATATCACTTATGCGTTTTGATCTTACCGACCTTCGCCTGTTCCTCGCGGTAGCCGATACGGGCAGCATCACTCACGGTGCGGCTGAAATTGGCCTGTCGCTTCCAGCAGCAAGTGAACGCCTGCGCGACATGGAAGCAATAGGGCAAGTTTTTGCTTCTGGAGCGGGAAGGCGCGGTGTTGGCCTTACCGAAGCAGGCGAAGCCCTTGTACATCATGCAAGAGCGGTCATGCGGCAGATGGCCGACATGCATAGTGAACTGGGCTTGTATATGCCAAAGCTATACGCACCGCTATTCGCGTCGCGGCGAATACGGCTGCCGCCACTGAATATCTTCCGGCAAAACTCGCCGCATGGATGGCAGAAAATCCTCGCATCGATGTGGAGCTGAAAGAACGGCAAAGCACCGATATCGCCCGCGCCATTTCGCGCGGCTTCGTTGAAATCGGCATTCTATCGGATGCGGTGGAAACTACGGGTTTGGAACTGGTTCCTTTTGCTAGAGATCAGTTGGTACTGATCACTGCCAGAGATCATCCGCTCGCTGAACATAAACGCGTGAGTTTCTCGGACATCCTGCAGGAACAGTTCATCGGTCTGTCAGCAGGCGCGCTGCAGGAGCACGTCGAAATTCAGGCAACCCGGCTGGGCGGCAGGATTAAAATCAGGACGAAACTCCGCACCTTTGAAGGGGTTGGCAATATGGTCGCTGCTAGTGTAGGCATTGCGATCATTCCGCAGGCTGCCGCCCGACGTCTTAGGAACACACTCCCCATTGCAACGATTTCTATTTCCGATGCTTGGGCAAAAAGAAATCTGGTAATAGCAGTGCAATCTATAGCAGAACTAACCGCACCGGCCGGGGAGCCTCGTCGATCACCTCGTCTTGAATGCAGAACTTCCCGCAATCAAAACTGCAAAAGCTTAGCCTCGATCAGAAAGGATCTTCAAGACGATACGCCAGCGCACAACGAAAACATGACAAGCGAGCTACCCAGACTTTGGTAGTACAAGCGCTTTCATTGAAGGTCAGGCATTGGCAAGCCGACGGGATACATCTACATTCTTTTAAAAGCGTACCGAATAATCCTGCCGCTTCAAGAGCAACAACGGTGCAGACGCATTCTATTGCAGTCATTGGATAGTATCGCATCTAATTGCCCGAAGCGTCCAAAGAGACGTGGGGAACTAAATTCAGAACACGGGCTTGCCCCGTCGCAACATAGTCTGGGAGGACGCTATGATGAAAGCTATCGCCGCTCTGGCGACGACACTTGCTATTTCCACCGCTGCTTTCACCGCACAAGCACAGAATTATCCAGAACGGACGATCACCATGGTCGTGCCTTTCTCAGCCGGTGGGCCTACCGACACTGTCACGCGACTTGTGGCAGAATCCATGTCCAGGATCTCGGACAACAGGTTATCGTCGAGAATGTCGGCGGCGCAGGTGGCACACTCGGTGCCGGGCGGGTCGCAACCGCCGATCCAGATGGCTATACGCTTCTGCTTCACCATATCGGCATGGCCACAAGCGCTACGCTCTACCGCAAGCTTGCCTATGACACGCTGAATGCGTTCGAATATGTCGGCCTTGTCACGGAAGTTCCGATGACGATTGTTGCGCGCAAGGACCTTGAGCCAACCGATCTTAAGGGGCTGATCGAATATGCCAAGGCCAACAAGGATACAGCGACGGTCGCCAATGCCGGTATAGGCGCAGCATCGCATCTTTGCGGCATGCTGTTCATGAGCGCGATTGAAACGCCGCTCGTCACAGTTCCCTACAAAGGGAACCGGCCCGGCCATGACAGATCTTCTCGGCGGACAGGTCGACATCATGTGTGATCAGACCACCAACACGACGAAGCAGATTCAGGCCGGCACGATCAAGGCTTACGCCGTTACCTCGCCCGAACGTCTGGACGTGTTGAAAGACCTTCCGACGACCAAGGAAGCCGGTCTGGACGGCATGGAAGTTGGCATCTGGCACGGCATCTATGCGCCCAAGGGAACTTCGGCTGAAATCACCGAACGTCTGTCGAAGTCACTTCAGGTGGCCTTGAAAGACCAGAACGTAGTTGCCCGTTTTGCCGAACTCGGCACAAAGCCGTCACCGGAAGCCGATGCAACACCGGCCGCGTTGAAGGCCAAGCTCGAATCCGAAATCGCGCGCTGGAAGCCGATTATCGAAGCCGCCGGACAATACGCGGACTGATCATACAGGAAACAATCAAGGCGTGTCATTTGACGCGCCTTGATTGTCGTTTCCCCTGCTGCAGCACATCAGAATTGCAGTCTACGGGATACGCGACCGATGTCATATGCCGATCTTCCGGCATAGCCCTTTCAACGGCAAATCCGAAAGACGATTGGCCATGAACGAGCCCTCAAGGAAATTTTCGATAGATCCGACCAACGGATTGTGCGGTGCGCTGCTCGCACTGACAGGCGCCTTTTTGCCTATCAGTCGCTTAGTCTGGACCTCGGCACTTCGCTGCGTATGGGACCGGGGTATTTCCCGCTTGTCCTTTCTGGTGTCCTGATCCTTCTTGGACTGGTCATCCTTATCCGGGCTACACGTGTCTCCGGCGAGCCAATCGGCCCGATCGCTTGGCGCGGCCTGTTCTTTATTTTGCCTGCACCGATATTCTTCGGTCTGACAGTGCGCGGTCTCGGTTTCGTACCCTCGCTGTTCCTGACCTGTCTCATTGCCTCTTTCGCCTCGATGCGCATGAAACCACTCGCAGCAATCATTCTTGCCGCTGCGATCACGGTCTTTTCTGTCATTGTCTTCAGCTACGCGCTCGCGCTGCCTTATCAGCGTTTCGGGCCCCGGTGGCCGTTCTAAAGGGGCACAAGCATGGAGCTTTTCAACAATCTCGCGCTTGGCTTCTCGACAGCATCGACGCTGGCCAATCTCGGCTTTTGTCTTATCGGCGTATTGCTTGGCACGTTGATCGGCGTTCTGCCCGGCATCGGCGCCACCGCGACCATTGCCATGCTTCTTCCGATCACGTTCCAGATTGGCGATCCGGTTTCCGCTCTGATCATGCTTGCTGGCATCTATTACGGTGCCCAATATGGCGGATCAACAACCGCAATTCTCATCAACATGCCGGGAGAATCCTCGTCCGCCGTGACCGCCATCGACGGTTACCAGATGGCGCGCCGCGGGCGCGCCGGCGCAGCACTTGCCATTGCGGCAATCGGTTCATTTTTCGCCGGTACTGTCTCCACCTTTCTGGTGGCGATCTTCGCTCCGCCACTCACAGAAATCGCCCTGAAATTCGGCTCGGCTGAGTATTTCTCGCTGATGGTCGTCGGGCTGGTGTCGTCCGTGGCATTGGCGCACGGTTCGATCATTAAGGCTCTGGCGATGGTTGTACTGGGGCTGCTGCTCGGTCTCATCGGCACTGACATATACACCGGCACACCACGTTTCACGCTGGGCATTACAGAATATGCGGATGGCCTCAATTTCGTTGCCGTCGCGGTCGGCGTGTTCGGCATCGCTGAAATTCTGCGCAATCTCGAAAACGAACATGCACGCGAAGTGCTGATGGCAAAGGTCACGGGACTGATGCCGACACGCGACGATTTCAAGCGCATGGCAGCGCCAATCCTTCGCGGAACGGCCATCGGCTCAGCCCTCGGCATCCTGCCCGGCGGAGGCGCTATTCTCGCGTCTTTTGCTTCCTACACGGTGGAAAAGCGCATTTCCGATACGCCGGAAGAATTTGGAAAGGGCGCAATTGCAGGCGTTGCAGGACCGGGATCCGCCAATAATGCCGGTGCGCAGACATCCTTCATTCCGATGCTCACGCTTGGCATTCCTGCCAATCCAGTCATGGCTTTGATGATCGGCGCCATGATTATTCAGGGCATCGTGCCGGGCCCGAATGTTGCAACGGAACAACCCGCCTTGTTCTGGGGCGTGATTGCGTCGATGTGGATCGGCAATCTCATGCTCATCATCCTGAACCTGCCACTGATCGGCCTGTGGGTAAAGCTTCTGACAGTGCCCTACTATGTGCTTTTTCCGATTATCATGACTTTCTGTTCAATCGGCGTTTATAGCGTCAATTCGAATGTGTACGATCTTTATGCAGTCGCCTTCTTCGGCTTCATCGGCTATCTGCTGGCCAAACTGCGTTGCGAACCGGCTCCTCTGCTGCTCGGCTTCGTTCTCGGCCCGTTGCTCGAGGAACATCTGCGTCGCGCCATGATCCTGTCACGCGGCGACCCGGCAACCTTTTTCACCCGCCCGATCAGCGCCATCCTGCTCGCCATAGCTGCGGTCGTTCTCGTCGTCGTGCTGCTTCCATCGGTACGCAAGAAGCGCGACGAGGTGTTCGTCGAAGAGAGCTAACATAGATTAAGCTAAAAGATGACGATGGAGCATTGATATGCTAAAGAAACTGGGGGCCTGTATTGTCGTTTGAATCGCCAGCACAAAGGGAGGTGTCATGGCGGACGAACAGCGTCGAAGCTTCCGGCAGCGACTGGCTGCCATCGTCATTGCGGGTATCGGCACGGCCGCCGCAAGCGTATTCTCCTATGCAGCAGCAATCTATGAAGCAGCCAATCCCGAGCCCATGCGGGAACTCAGCCCCGGCGAAACGGTCGACACCGGGCGCTGGCATGTGGCGGTAACTGACGCGCGCTTTGGCTCTGTTCCACCGACCGGTGTGAAACCTTACGAGCCTACAAACTATCTCATGGTCGACATCAGTTTAGATAATCGTTCGGCATCTTCAGCCCATGCATCGCGAGGGCGCTTCTGACCCTCGCCCGCCAAATTCGGCCTTGAAAGATCCGACCGTTTACATCGTAAAAGACAAGTGGATTGCGGGTCGGGTCAATCCGGGCATGCCCGAAAAGCTTACGGTAGTGTGGGAATGGCCAAAAGGCGAAGCTCCGCCACAGGAAATCCGTCTCCTCATTGGCAGCGAAATCTACAAGAAGCGGGATAATCTCTATGGGGCTTCTACATGGCTCGATCGGGACCCGATCGCCGTCATTCAATTGCCGGTACATATGTCATCCGCCCGGGGCGAAGGATGATGGGGTGGCTCAAATGCGCCGTCATGCTGTGTGTAGCAATAGCAGCACTTTACGGCATGCAGCATTCCACCCCTTATTACAGCAATATTTTTCCCCGGTCACCGTTGAGGGAAAGCAGGGAAAGCCTGTCGAAACCAGCCGTTTCGTGGTTGGCATTGTGAACTCCTATCGGACTCGACAAGTGACGACACCCGGCATCGGAAGCACCCGCACTTATGATACGGACGGCGAATGGCTGATCATCGAGGCCGCAGCGAAAGCAAAGATCGAAAGCCTTGGGCTTGGGTCTGTCGAATGGCTTGGGCCGAACGGTATCCGTTATGCCATGAGCAGTCGTCCGACCCTTGCACCCGGCATAGTGGGCTCCGAACGGCTGGAGCCGGGGATACCACGTCCCATCCTGATGGTGTTTGAATTGCCGCGTGACCAGATCGCAGGGGAAAGCTGCTCATTGCCGAATCTTCACTGACTCCCCTCTCAGAACAGATGCAGATCAGCATGAATTCCACGGCAGAGGACAATGTCAGCCGATCAATCGCGATCAAACGCATGGGGACCATCATGCCTTGGCAATTGGAGGTCAGCCAATGAGCGAAACGACCTCCTCTAGCGAGCGGAAATCCTTCTGGATATGCTTTGCCCTCCTGATTATCGCCCTACCCCTTGCCGCTTTTGTTGGTTCCGATGGTGGTCTGTTGAGATGGATCGAGCAGAACCTGCAAGAGCCGATGGTCGTGCCGCGCGGCAATGTGCAGGCTTATGGGGGCGGCAACTGGAAAATGGTTGCGCTGGAAAGGTTTCGGGCACATTGCCGGAGACAAATATTGTGCTTGCTGAAGTCGACGTGACTATTCAGGACGCCGATCAATTGAAACAGTTGATCCCCTGTTTTATGACCGTGACGGACACTGAGGGCCGTCGCTGGTCGACCCTGTATGTATCGACGCAAACTATCCGGAAGCTGAAACCCGAGGCTGCCGACAAGCCAAAATGTTACGATCTCGCCAATGAGCACGGCAGCGGCCCAGTGCGTCTTGTCGAGAGTTTCCTTTGTTCCCGCAAATGCCGGAAACCTTTCGCTATTGCTTACTATGCTTGGGAAACAGCCTGAGCATCTGGTTCTGAAATAGCTCTGTTCTTCCGGTTCACCAACGCATATTCGAGGACCGCCGCCAGAAGTGCAATACGTGTTGCATCAAGCAGAATGCCGCCATCAAGCTCCGAGGGGCTGCCGATAAAAATAACCAGAACACTGGCAATACGCTGCCAGATTTCAATATCGTATGGTCCAAGATAATGGGTCGTGCTGTACCAGATCCACGCACCGATCCAACTTATAGCGCGGTAGAGAACGATAAACGACAGCAGGGTTCCAAGCCCGGCCCCGACGACCAGTTTCAGGCAAGTCCATACCGGTCGATAGCGGCTGCGATAACCACCCAGATAATGTGCTGCGAAGTCGCTCAACCACTTCCGGAAGGTCGTTCCGCGAGTCGGGGCTGGCGGAACCGGTGCTTTCTTTGGCCGACAGATCATAGCCGTAGATGATTGCGGCCATCACCAACCAGACCATCGGCAGGAGTGCATAGAAGAATAGATTCTGCACCTGTACCCAGAAGCTCGGCTGCTGGAACTCTACCGGTACGAAATTTTCGGCGGCGTAAGCGCTCATCGAAAACCATGCAGCACTGTCATCGAAACCGTCGAGCAGCGACCCGGCCCCGATCCAGCGAATCAGATCGTCCTTCCACTTATCGAGTGCAAACAGACCGATGAATATCCAGCTTGCGTCTGCGGCGACAATCAACAGCCGCAACCAAGGTGAATGGATTTTTTTCATTCGCCCGCTTGGCAACCCAGCGGATCAGCCAGCAGACGAAAATTGCCGCGACCAGCTACCGGAACGCACAAGATCGAATATGTGCATCTTCTCGCCAAAGGCCGTGCGCTCGAAAGCAAGCCGCGAATATTCGCGCACTGTGTCGCCAAGAAAGCCCCATGCAGCGTAATATGCGAAGAAAGGTAGAATAACAGCCGCCGTCACCATCAGCATTCGGTCGGCCTTGCGATTGTCGGGCAACTGCGCGGTTTCTACCGTAGCGGTTTGGCGCAACGAAGCAAGCGCTGGCAATCCGGGGCGCAGCGTGGCGAACATCGCCACCACGACGAGCAGCTTCACAAGTACGACAAGCGAAAGAACGACCATTCCGGCGAGCGGAAAGTACCCACCCGCACTCACCGCGGCATCGAGCAGCAAGTCGCGCGCAATATAGCCCAGCGCGCCAATAAGCAGCAGCTGGGGCCAAAACCGTGCCAGAAGACGGGCTGTCAGAGCGAGCAGACCGCCGATATCCTTGAGCATAGTCATGGCCGCAGTTTAGCCAGCTGATTGGTAGGGCTCAACATATTTTATTTGCCTAGTATATAGACCTGCACTTATCCACGCCGAGTGCCGGAAGATACGATGTCGAGATAGACGGCCAGAACAAGAATGCTCCCCTTGATGATCTGCTGCCAGAACGTATCGACGCCGAGCATGGACATGCCGTTGTCGAGGCTCGACATGATGAGCGCGCCGACCAGTGCGCCCAGCACGGAACCAACGCCGCCGCGCATGGAGGTGCCGCCGATGAAACAGGAGGCAATGGCGTCAAGTTCGCCGCCCATGCCTGCAGATGGCGTTCCTGCCGCGAGGCGCGAGGTTGTCGTCAGACCAGCCACCGCCGCCATCAGCCCCATCAGAGCGAAGACCGCCATCTTGACGAAATTGACGTTCACGCCGGAAAAGCGCGTCGCTTCGGTGTTCGAGCCGACCGCATAGATGTGACGACCGAACACGGTCTGTTTTGCGGTCACGGTGAAGACACCGAGGATCACCAGCAGGATTAGGACGGGAACCGGCACACCCTGATAGCTGTTGAGGATTAGGATGAAACCGAGGATCAAGATACCGATACCGAGAAGCCTTGCGACTTCCATCCCTGATGAAAGTGTCTGGAGATTGTGCTTACGCTTGCTGGCCCGCGTGCGCAGCGTCATCAGGATCAGCACGCCGAACAGGGCAATAGCACAGAGATTGCCAAGCCAGCCCGGCAGATAGCCCTGCCCGATATATTTGAACTCCGGCGAGATTGGCGCAATGGTGACGCCACCCATGATGCCGAGCACGATGCCGCGAAACACAAGCTGGCCGCCGAGCGTGACGATGAAAGACGGTATGCCGAGATAGGCAGTCAGCCAGCCGTTAAAAGCGCCAAGCGCCACACCGAGAACCAGAACCGTGCTGATCGTCGCCCATAATGGCCATCCGTAGACCACGTCGAGAACGGCGGCGATGCCGCCCAAAAGCCCCAAAAGCGCGCCAACCGACAGATCGATTTCACCGGCAACAATGACGAAAACCATCGCCGATGCGAGCATTCCGGTTATGGCCATCTGGCGTAGAAGATTGGAAAAGTTGCGTGCCGTCAGGAACTGCGAACGTCCCATTTCGGGATCGTAGGTAAGGACTGCAAACAATGCCCAGATGAGCGCAACCACGATCAGCAGCGCGACGATCTTATAATCCGCCAGAAACCTTCGAAGGCTTTTGCCCGTCAATGTCATATTATGCACCGGTCAAATTTGAGCATTTCCAGCAAAGATGTGAAACGATTTTGCATAAGGAAAATGCGTGAAAACAAAGAGTTATTCGAGGATCAGGCCGCATTGGTCATAGGTTTGCCGATTGCAGCGGCAAGCACCTTCTCCCGGGTAAGATTTTCATTGAGGAAATCGCCACGCAGCCTGCCCTCGCCGATCACGAGAACACGGTCGCTGATGCCAAGAACTTCCGGCATTTCGGAAGAGACCATCAGCACCGCGACACCCTGTTTCGCGAGTGCGAAGATCAGTTTGTAGATTTCATATTTCGCACCAACATCGACGCCCCGCGTCGGCTCATCGAGAATGAGCACCTTGGGGTCTGGCAGCATCATCTTCGACAGCACCGCCTTCTGCTGGTTGCCACCGGACAGGGACGCAATTTCCAGCATCGGATCGGCAGTCTTCACCTTGAGGCGCAGAATTTCGCGCTGGATCGTGGCCAGTTCCGCTTCCTTGTCGAGCAATCCGCGCAAGGAAAAGCGATCCAGCACGGAAACCGTCATATTATAGCCCACAGGCATGATCGGCAGGATGCCATCCTTCTTTCGGTCCTCCGGCACCATGCAGATGCCCTGTCGAACCGCATCACGCGGCGTGCGGATTTTCAGCTCCTCGCCTTCCAGAAAGACTTGCCCGTCATGCGCTCCGGGCCAGACACCGAACAGGCTGGACACCAGTTCCGTGCGCCCCGCGCCCACCAGCCCGGCAATACCGAGAATTTCACCGCGTCGCAGCGCGAATGAAACATTGTCGACCACCTTGCGATCTGGATTGGTCACATCCCAGCAGTTGATATTGCTTGCTTCGAAAACAACCTCGCCGATATCGTGCGGCTCACGCGGAAACAGGTTTTTCATCTCGCGCCCCACCATCATGGTGATGATGGCTGGCGTGGTGAGTTCCGCCATCGGCTTCGTCGCGATATGCGTTCCGTCGCGAATGACCGTCACCTTGTCGGAAATTTCGGCCACTTCATCCAGCTTGTGGGAGATGTAGACACAGGCCATGCCTTGCGCCTTGAAGTCCTTGATGAGATCGAGAAGGACGCATGTTTCGGATGCCGTCAGCGCCGATGTCGGCTCATCCAGAATGAGCAGCTTCGCATTCTTGTTGATCGCCTTTGCGATCTCGATCAACTGCTGCTTGCCACCCGGATAATGATAGACCGGAAGCGCGACATTGATGTCGTGGATCTTGAGGCGCGCCAGAAGTTCCGTCGCGCGCGCATTCATCTGGTCATAATCGATGAAGCCTCCGCTTGTCGGCTCCGATCCCAGAAAGATGTTTTCCGCAACCGAGAGATGCGGCACCATCATGAGTTCCTGATGGATGATGACGATACCCGCGGCTTCCGTATCGCGGATGCCCGTCGCCTTCAGTTCCCCGCCTTCCCAGAAAATTTCCCCCCGCTCCGGGTGCCATGGGGATAAACGCCGGAAAGCACTTTCATCAGTGTGGATTTGCCCGCGCCGTTCTCACCGCAAAGGCCGACACACTCGCCCGCGCGCACTTTCAGGTAAATGCCGTCAAGCGCTTTCACGCCGTTGAAGTCCTTACCGATATTGCGCATCTCTAGAAGATATTCGGACATCGCATATGACCTTGCAGTAACGCAGCAGAATGAGCCGTCCGGTTTCAAACCACACCATCGCCCGGCGGAAATGCTCCGGACAACGCTGTCACAGACAGCATCGACAAGTTGGTGAGGCCAGAAGCTGGATCATGATTTCCAGACTTCCGGCCCCACTATTCTCTCAAGGATAAGTCGCCGGAAAAACTTACTTCCCTTCAATCTGTTCCTTGGTGTAGAAGCCGTCCTGAACGTAGATGTCGATATTGTCCTTGGTCACGGCAGTCGGCGTCAGCAGAAGCGTGTCGACCTGCTTGCCACCGTTGTCGAGCTTGGAATTGAACTCAGGCGTTTCGCCCTTGACCATCTGGACGGTCAGCTTGGCAGCTTCCGACGCGATGAGCTTCAGCGGCTTGTAGACCGTTACGGTCTGTGTACCGTCGATCAAACGCTTGACGGCGGCAAGGTCGCTGTCCTGTCCGGAAACGGCTGTCTTACCAGCCAGCCCCTGTGCTGCAAGTGCCTGAATGGCGCCACCGGCGGTGCCGTCGTTTGAAGCGACAACAGCGTCGATCTTGTTCTGCGCGGCCGTCAGGGCGTTTTCCATGATGGAGAGCGCTTCCGTCGGGCTCCATTCTTTCACCCACTGCGAGCCGATGACCTTCACCTTGCCGGGAATCGATAGCTTCTTTCAGAGCCTTTTCCTGCGGCCGGCACGGAGAAGCTTGGCGTTATTATCGGTCGGCGAACCGCCAAGGAGATAATAATTGCCTTCCGGCTTGGCCTTCAGGACAGCTTCAGCCTGCATGAAGCCGACGCGCTCATTGTCGAAAGAGATATAGGCATCGATATCCGCATTGAGGATCAGACGATCATAGGACAGAACCTTGATGCCGGATGCCTTGGCGTCAGCCACAACCGCATCGAAAACCTTGGAGTTCATGGGCACGATGACGATGGCGTCAACACCCTGCGCAATCAGGTTTTCAACCTGCTTGACCTGCTTTTCCTCGTTGCCGTCAGCCGACTGTACATTGACCTTGGCACCCAGCTTTTCTGCCGCTTCAATGAAATAGTCGCGGTCACGCGCCCAGCGCTCGACGCGAAGATCGTCGATGGAAAAGCCAATGACCGGGTTTTCCGGCGAAGCATAGACTGGCGTGGACGCCATAGCGCCAATACCCAAAGCCGCGGCAACCAGCGCGCCGGTCAGAAAATAACGACGTTTCATGCACATCTCCTCCAAACAACACCGGCGTGCTACCGGCTGATACCAAACCGCGTCCCCGAACGTGTTCCGCCCCCGGAGTTCGGCACAACAAAACAGCCCTCTTCAGAGCTGCTTATTCCTTGAAAGGTTGATCCTCCCAAAGGCGCTGTGCGCCAAGATCACTCCATCGGGACAGCATGCAAAAGACACACCGCCCCATCCTCGGGAACCATTGATACGTGAAGAAAAATGATTAGCAAGTATTTTTTTTGATTTACGTACCTCATTATTGATCTTATGGTCCGCATCGAGGAGCGAGGATGAAACCTACAGTCCATGATATAGCCAGAACAGCGGGCGTCAGCCTTTGCCACGGTCGACCGTGTGCTGAACGAACGTCCGTGTGAGAGAGCGAAGACGCGCGACCGGGTTATGGAGGCGATGAATACGCTCGGCTATGTGCGCGATGTGGGTGCTGCCAACCTCGCACGCGGCAGGCTTTATCAGTTCGATTTTATTTTGCCGGACAATGAAAATACCTTCATGCTGAGCCTGCGCGCGGAACTGCAATCCGCGACAGAACGGGCTTTGGCTGAGCGTGTGCTGGTCAATGTCGTACTCGTTCCGGCCTTCGATGAAGCAGCACTTGTCGCAGCACTGGACGAATGTGCCTCGCGCAAGCCCGACGGCGTTGCATTCGTGGCAGTCGATACCGATCCCGTGCGTGAAGCCTGCGCCCGATTGGGTGAGCAAGACATTCATGCCGTCACGCTCGTATCCGACCTTGGGCATTCCACGCGAACGCATTATGTTGGCGTCGATAACGGCGCAGCCGGACGCACAGCAGCGCGGCTTCTGGGGCTCTTTGCCAACGGAACGGAGGGGGGCTCTTGCGGTGGTCGCCGGTTCGTTGAAAGTCCGCGATCATCAGGAACGTTTCGACGGTTTTACGGCAGCCATGAAAGCTGACTTTCCGGGCCGCGAGATATTGCCCGTTCTGGAAGGTTTCGATGAAGGATCGCGTGTGGAACAGCTTGTCGGCAAGCTGCTTGACGAGCGCAGCGACATTGACGGGATCTATAGCCTCGGCGCTGGCAACAGCGGTCTTGTGAAGGCGTTGGCTGAGCATACATCCAATCGACCGCTCGTCATCGCGCATGAACGCGACAGCGTGACCTCGAAAGCGCTGACAGATGGCATTATCCATGCGGTGCTGGCGCAGGATGCGGGCCATGAAATCCGCAGCGCCATCCGAGTTCTGAAAGCATCTGCGGATCGTCTGGCGATCGTTCCGGGACAGGAACACATCCGCATCGAAATTTTCCTTAAAGACAACCTGCCGCATTTCGACTGACGCGCGGGCCACAACGCCTTTCCAACAGGAGCAAATATGTATCTCGGGCTCGATCTAGGAACATCCGGTGTCAAGGCGCTGTTGATCAACGACGCGCAGACGGTGATCGCTTCGGCCCATGGCGAACTGGACGTGTCCCGCCCCCATCCGGGCTGGAGCGAACAGGACCCGGCACAGTGGATCAAGGCCTGCCGCACTGCAATTGATGGCCTGCGCGCGGCCCATCTGAAAGAGTTTTCGGCGATTGCCGGTATCGGCCTTTCCGGCCAGATGCATGGCGCTACCCTGCTGGACGAACAGGATCAGGTATTGCGTCCCTGCATCCTCTGGAACGATACGCGCAGCTATCGCGAAGCGGCCAAACTCGATGCCGATCCGGCGTTTCGCGCCATCACAGGCAATATTGTCTTTCCCGGTTTTACCGCACCGAAGCTGGTTTGGGTTGCCAATAACGAACCGGAGATTTTCGCGCGCATCCGTAAGGTGCTGCTGCCGAAGGACTACCTGCGCCTCTGGCTGACCGGGGAATACGTCTCCGACATGTCGGATTCGGCAGGTACAAGCTGGCTCGATACAGGTGCACGCCATTGGTCGCGCGAGCTTCTGGACAAGACCAACCTCGATGAGAGCCAGATGCCGCGCCTTGCCGAAGGCACGGACGCAACCGGACGGCTGCGGGCCGAACTTGCCGCCGAATGGGGTATTGCCGGTCAACCGGTCGTGGCGGGCGGCGCTGGCGACAATGCGGCCTCGGCCTGCGGCATGGGTACGGTCAAGCCCGGCCATGCCTTCGTTTCGCTCGGCACATCAGGCGTACTCTTTGCTGCAAATGGTGCCTATCAGCCGAAGCCTGAAAGTGCGGTTCATGCCTTCTGTCATGCCTTGCCCGACACATGGCACCAGATGGGTGTCATCCTGTCCGCAGCGAGCGCGTTTGACTGGTATGCACGGCTTGTCGGCAAAACGGCACATGAACTCGACAAGGCACTCGGCGACACGCTGAATGCACCGGGCAGCGCGACATTCCTGCCCTATCTCTCGGGCGAACGCACCCCGTATAACGATGCGAAAATACGCGGCGTATTTTCAGGCCTTGAGCATGAATCCGATCAGCGCGCATTAACGCAAGCCGTTTTGGAAGGCGTCGCCTTCGCGATCCGCGACAATCTCGCCGCGCTGCAATCGGCTGGCACCGATATCAAGTCGCTGACCGCCGTCGGCGGTGGCTCGCGTTCCACCTATTGGCTGAAGGCAATCGCGACCGCATTGAATGTACCGATTGCCTTGCCGGAAGAAGGCGACTTCGGTGGGGCTTTTGGTGCCGCGCGACTGGGCCTCATTGCGGCAACCGGTGCCGATCCGTTTGCCATCTGCACACCGCCGCGCACCGAGCGCACGATAGAGCCGGAAGCCGCCCTGCTCCCGGCTTATGAGGAAGCCTATCAGCGCTACCACGCCCTTTATCCGGCACTTCACGCCCTCGCCGGTTAGTGACGCTGCCGCAAACAATTAGACATGACGACATTCGAACGGGAGGACACAATGAGCACCGGATTTTTCGGCGACATTCAGAAGGTTAAATATGAGGGACCGGACAGCGACAACCCGCTGGCATTCCGCCACTATAATCCGGATGAAATCGTGCTGGGCAAGCGTATGGAAGACCATCTGCGCTTTGCGGTCGCCTACTGGCACAGCTTTGCCCGGGAGGGTGGCGACCCGTTCGGCGGACGCACCTTCGACCGTCCCCGGTATTCCAACGAGCTGGATGCGGCAAAGCTCAAGGCTGACGTGGCCTTCGAGTTCTTTTCCCGCTTGGCGCGCCCTATTATTGCTTCCATGATGCAGATGTGCGGCCCGAAGGGCGCAACTTTGCGGAAAACACGCGATATCTCAATGAAATTGTCGATATCTTCGAGAAAAAGCAGGCCGAAACCGGCGTAAAGCTTCTCTGGGGCACAGCCAATCTCTTTTCCAACCGCCGCTATATGGGCGGGGCCGCAACCAATCCAGATCCCGATGTGTTCGCCTTTGCCGCAGCGACCGTAAAAGCTGCATCGACGCGACGAAACGGCTCGGTGGTGAGAACTACGTGCTCTGGGGTGGTCGCGAAGGCTATGAAACGCTGCTCAACACCGATCTTGGACGCGAACTCGACCAGATGGGGCGGTTCCTCAATCTGGTAGTCGAATACAAGCATAAGATCGGTTTCAAGGGCACGATCCTGATCGAACCGAAGCCGCAGGAGCCGACCAAGCATCAATATGATTACGACGTCGCGACGGTCTATGGCTTCCTGAAGCGTTACGGCCTCGAAAACGAAGTAAAGGTCAATATCGAGCAGGGCCACGCCATTCTGGCCGGTCACTCGTTCGAGCATGAACTGGCGCTTGCCCGTGCGCTTGGCATTTTCGGTTCCATCGACATGAACCGCAATGACTATCAGTCAGGCTGGGATACGGACCAGTTCCCGAACAATGTGCCCGAAATGGCGCTCGCCTATTATCAGGTCCTGCTTGCAGGCGGCTTCACCACCGGTGGCACGAATTTCGACGCCAAGCTGCGCCGTCAGTCACTCGATCCGCAGGACCTGCTGATCGGCCACATCGGTGGCATGGATTGCTGTGCACGCGGGCTGAAAGCAGCCGCCGCAATGCTTGAAGACGGCGCATTGTCCAAGCCGCTCGATGAGCGTTATGCAGGCTGGAACAGCGATTTCGGCAAGAAGCTTTTGACTGGCCTCTCGCTGGACCAGATCACGGCTGAAGTCGAAACGAAGGACATCAATCCGCAGCCGAAATCCGGCCGCCGGGAGTATCTCGAAAACGTCGTCAATCGCTACGTTTGAATCAGCAAACCGGCGTGAACAAAAGGGCGCCAGTGGCGCCCTTTCCTTTAATCCATGTCAGTTTTAAAAAACTTGACCCAGCCGCCGTTTTTCTGTGACGAGCGCACGCAGGCATCGATGAAAGCAACGCCCTTCAAGCCGTCATCGACGGTTGGATAAATCACGGCGCTATCCGGCTTTTTGCCGTTGCGATGAGCTTCGATGGCATTGGCCGCTTCCGAATAGATCGTAGCAAAAGCTTCCAGATAACCTTCAGGATGCCCAGCCGGTACGCGGGTCACGCGGGCGCTCGCAGAGCCAACACCGGCACCGCCCCGCGTGATGAGCCGCTTTTGCTCGCCGAAAGGCGTGAACCAGAGATAGTTCGGATCTTCCTGCGCCCATTCAATGCCGCCCTTTGTGCCATAGACACGCAGGCGCAGCGCATTTTCATTGCCGGGCGCAACCTGACTGCACCAGAGCATGCCCTTGGCACCGCCCGCAAAACGCAGCATCACGTGCGCATTGTCGTCGAGGCGACGCCCTTCGACAAAACTATCGAGATCAGCGGCAAGACTGTCAAGCGTCAGGCCGGTCACGAAGGAGGCGAGATTGAACGCGTGCGTGCCAATATCACCGGTCGCGCCGCCTAACCCTGATTGCGCCGGATCGGTGCGCCAGACAGCGCCCTTGGCACCTGTCGCTTCCACCGCTTCTGTCAGCCAGTCCTGTGCATATTCCACCTGCACGACACGAAGATCACCAAGGTCACCATTGGCGATCATCTCGCGCGCCTGCCGCACCATCGGATAGCCGGTGTAATTATGCGTCAGAACGAACAAGGCGCCGCTTTCATCAGCGACCTTTTTCAACTTCTTCGCATCGGCAAGCGTCGAGGTCAGCGGCTTGTCGCAGATGACGTGAATGCCGCGCCGCAGAAACTCCTTGGCAGCTTCATAGTGAACGTGGTTCGGCGTTACGATGGAAACGGCTTCAATGCCGTTTTTCAGCCGCGCCTCACGAATAGCCATGTCCTTGTAGCTGGAATAGATGCGGTCTTCGGCCAGCCCCAGTTCACGCCCCGAGGCCTGCGCCTTTTCCACTGATGACGACAAAGCGCCTGCCACCAGTTCGAACCGGTTGTCGAGCCGCGCCGCCATACGGTGAACACCGCCGATAAACGCGCCAGCACCACCACCCACCATGCCGAGGCGGATACGGGGAGCAGCTGTTTCCGTGGTCTTTGCTTCGATGGTCATATCGATCCCTATATCTTATAGGCCGAGCATACGGCGATTGGCAGCGTCATCGGTGCCGCCGGATGCGAAATCGTCAAATGCCTTGTCAGTGACGCGGATGATGTGCGCCTTGACGAACTCCGCGCCTTCACGCGCTCCATCTTCAGGATGCTTCAGCGCGCATTCCCATTCGACAACGGCCCAGCCGTCAAAATCGTTCGCGGCCATTTTGGAGAATACCGCGCCGAAATCCACCTGCCCGTCACCGAGCGAGCGGAAGCGGCCTGCACGATTGACCCAGCCCTGATAGCCGCCATAGACACCTTGCCGCCCGGTCGGATTAAACTCCGCATCCTTGACGTGGAACATCTTAATACGGTCCTTGTAGATGTCGATATTGTCCAGATAATCGAGGCACTGCAGGACATAATGCGACGGGTCGTAAAGCATATTGGCCCGCGGGTGATTTTTGACCTGCTCCAGAAACATCTCGAAGGTCACACCGTCGTGAAGGTCTTCGCCCGGATGGATTTCATAGCAGATATCGACGCCGTGTTCGTCAGCGTGATCGAGGATCGGCTTCCAGCGTCGGGCAAGTTCCCCAAATGCTGTTTCCACCAGACCGGCAGGACGCTGCGGCCATGGGTAGACAAACGGCCGGGCCAGCGCGCCGGAGAAGGTCGCATGTGCGCCGATGCCGAGATTGCGTGAGGCGCGGATCGCCATCTTTACCTGCTCGACCGCCCGGCCTGACGCGCCTTGGGATTGCCGCGTACTTCCGGTACTGCGAAACCGTCGAAAGCTTCGTCATAGGCCGGGTGCACCGCAACGAGTTGTCCCTGCAGATGGGTCGAAAGCTCCGTGACTTCGACACCATTCTGACGTGCTACACCGGCGAATTCATCGCAATAATCCTTCGATTCAGAAGCTTGCCTCAGATCGATCAGCTGGCTCGCCCATGTGGGAACCTGCACCCCGGCATAGCCTTTTCGGCAGCCCATTTGGTGATGCCATCCCATGTGTTGAACGGCGCTTCATCGCCTGCGAACTGCCCAAGAAAAATCCCGGGGCCCTTGATCGTCTTCATCAAATTTCTCCTGAATCTGCCCAGACCCCGCCATCAACCGGCATCGAGCAATTTGAGAGCGCGCTTCGCGCTGCATATCGGGAATGAAAAGAAAAGCCGTGCGCCCGCTTAGACAGGCGCACGATATTCTAGCACCTTAGAACGGCGAATCCGGGAAATAGAAATCCTTCGCATTGTCCTTGGTGACGAGCGTTGCATCGAGGATGTAGCTGCCGCTCACAGGAATCTGGTCATAGAAATGACCGGCGGCGAGTTCCATGGCAGTTGAAACCATTGCTGGCGGATAGAGAACATCAACCGGCACAAGCTTGTCGTCATCCATCACCTTCTTGATCATGTCCTTGGAGCCTGCACCGCCCACAACATACTGGATGTCGCTGCGGTTGGCCTGCTTGATAGCTTCGAGAACGCCGACAAGCATGTCGTCATCCTGTGCCCAGACCACATCGATCTTCGGATATTTGGTCAGGAAGTCCTGCATGACACGGAAAGCATCGTCGCGGTTCCAGTTGCCATACTGGCGGTCGAGAACCTTCACGTTGGAGCCTTCAATGCCCTTGTCGAAACCGTCCTGACGCTGCTGATCGATCGGGATCGGCAGGCCGCGAATAACGACGACCTGCGCATCGGGCGTGGTCTTCTTGATATATTCGCCAGCCACCTGTCCGAGTGCCGGGTTGTTACCCGCCACGTAAAGATCGCGGATGGAATTGTCGTTGCTGCTCGGTGCGCGGTCGACCAGAGCGACAAAGGTTCCCTTGTCCTTGATTTCCTTGATGGCGTTGACGAGCGGATCGGGATCGGTCGGCAGAACAACCAGCCCGTCGAGGCCCTGAACGGCCAGATCCTGCAACGCATTGGCCTGCGATGCCGCGTCGGGCGACGTCTTGACGATGACGTTGAGGCCCGGATGTTCAGCCATCAGAAGCTTCGCCACGCGTTCGGCGTGATAGACGACACCTGCCGTCCAGCCGTGATCGGCAGCCGGGATCGACACGCCAATCGTCACCTTCTTGTCCTGTGCGCTTGCTGCGCTGCCAAAGGCAAGCGCACCCGCCGTCAAAGCGGCGAAAGCAAGCTTCATCAAATTCCCTCGCATAGTCTTCCTCCCAGTAAACACGGGGCTCTCATTCCTCTCTGGCTGGAATCGCCCCAACAATTCCGCCAATCCTTAAAGCGTGTCGCATTTTATCGTACTCGTATGACACGCTTTAAGCTTTTGTTTTATGCATGTCTTCATCCCAAAACCGGTTTTCACTTTTGGGAGACATGCATTAGACCTATCTTCGCGAAAGCGAACGTTGCACCAGCATGGCGATGATGATAATCGCGCCCTGAATTGCCCCGAGCAGATACTCGCTGACGAAGTTCGACAAGATCATGATGTTTCCGATGATCTCCAGAATGAATGCGCCACAGATCGTGCCCCAGATACGGCCCACCCCGCCACGTAGAGCTGTTCCGCCGACAACGACGGCGGTAATCGCCTGCAGTTCCCACATCAGGCCGGTCGTCGCCGAGGTAGAACCCAGACGCGGCACATAAAAAAAGCACGGCCACAGCGACGCAAAGGCCCTGAATGATGAAGGCTATAGTCCGCACTTTCTTGACTGAAATGCCGGAATAGCGCGCTACATCCTCGTTCGATCCGACTGCGATGACATGGCGGCCATAGCGGGTCCGATAGAGGACGAATGCCGCAAGTGCCGCAGTCACGAAGATCACGATAACCGGCACCGGCACGCCAAAAATGGAACCAAAATAGGCCGGGCGATAAAGCGCCTGAATGTCCGGATTGCGCAAGGTGATCGCGCCACCTTGCGACAACCATGTGGTGAGACCACGATAGATGCCCATAGTGCCGAGCGTGGCGATAAATGGCTCGATGCCGCCAACCGTCGTTATCAGACCATTCAACAGGCCGCAGGCTGCACCGACAATCAGCGCCAGCATCACGGCTGCAATCAGCATCATCACCGGATCGGCAATCACTCCACTATTCATAAACAGGATCATGATACTGGCGACAAATGCCACCATTGCACCCACGGACAGGTCGAGCCCGCCGGATGAAATCACATAGGTGGCACCAAGCGCGATAATGGCGATGAAAGCGCTACGCGTTGCGACATTGAGAAGATTGTCGATGCTGATGAAGTTCGGATTGGCAATCGTGCCCAGAACAAGCAGCAGGGCGAGCGCGATGAACGGGGCAATTGCCCGCAGATCCCAATCCTTGGACGTCCTCGCCACTGAGCTTTTATCGGTCGCAACCTGTGTCATCTGCTTCCCACTTTATTGTTTTATGCGGCATTTTCGGCTTTAACGCCGGTTGCAAGCACGACGATGTCATGTTCCGTCATGCGGTCGCCTGTCACCTCACCGGCAACCTGCCCCTCCCGCATCACGACGATGCGGTCGCAGATACCGATCAGTTCCGGCATTTCCGACGAAACGACGATGATTGATTTCCCTCATCGGCCAGATTGGCGATGAACTGATAAATCTGTTCCTTCGTGCCGACATCGATGCCGCGTGTCGGTTCATCGATGATCACGATGGACGGATCGAGCATCATCATCTTGGCAAGCAAAAGCTTCTGCTGGTTTCCTCCCGAAAGCTGTCCTGCCAGAATGTCCTTGCGGCCCGTGCGAATATCGAACTCGCGGATCGCATCATCGAGCGCGGAGCGTTCCCGGTTGCGGTCGATCTGCAAACCACTCACGAATTTCTTCAATGAAGCTAGCGTGAGATTGACGCCAAGGTCCTTGGACAGAAGCAGCCCTTTGCCCTTCCGATCCTCACTGAGATAAACAATTCCCGCCTTCTGGCTTTCATGCGCATTGCGGAAATGAACCGGCTTGCCATTGTGGCGTGCATCCCCTTACCGGGTCGCAGACCGACGATCCCTTCCATCAGCTCCGTGCGTCCGGCGCCGACCAGACCGGCAAAGCCGAGTATCTCGCCCCGGTTGAGATGGAAGCTCGCATTTTGCACGTAGCCGGGTACGCTGAAGCTATCGACTTCGAGAATGGCAGCGTTGTCATGCTGGCTTGCGCGGTCAGGATAAAGCTTTGAAACGTCACGACCGACCATCAGGCGGGCCATGTCGGACGGCTGTAATTCCGAAGACAGGTGTGCTGAAACAAGCTTGCCGTCGCGAAGCACGGTCACGCGATCGGATATTTCCTTCACTTCCGGCAGGCGGTGCGAGATATAAAGAACAGCGACGCCCTTTGCGCGAATGTCGCGAATGACTTTCAGCAGCGCTTCCGTCTCAAACGGTGTCAGCGAAGCGGTCGGTTCGTCAAAAATCACCACACGATGCGGCACCAGCAGCACGCGGGCGATCTGGACCAGCTGGCGCTGCGCAATCGACAGGGAGCCGACAACCGCATCCGGATCGATATCGGCGCCCAGATCATGAATGGCCTTGCGCGCACCTTCGCGCATCGATTTATCATCGACAACCAGTCCACGGTTAAGCTCGCGACCAAGATAGATGTTCTGCGCGACGGTCAAATCGGGTGCGAGGAGAATTTCCTGATGCACCAGCACAATGCCCTGCGCTTCGGCCTCCACCGGCCCCGAGAAAGTAACCGGCTTGCCGTCGATGCGGATTTCTCCGCTCGTAGGACGCTCATTGCCTGCAAGCAACTTCATCAGCGTCGATTTCCCGGCTCCATTCTCGCCGATGATCGCATGGACTTCGCCGCCGAAAATGCGCAGATCGATATTTTTCAGAACCTGAACAGGACCGAATGATTTGGAAAGCGACACAGCCTCCAGCAGTGTTGGCCCGTCATCTTTATCTGGCGCACTCATGCGCAACCACCCACAGCGAACTGCCGCATTTTTGCGTCTTTAATATGCTCTTTGCCGACAGTTCTGGCTGCACGTGAACTCCTCCCAAAGCGTCACGATAAAAAGCTTAGCTTTCGTTTTGAGGTACGTAAAGCAAAATATGCACTCCAAGGTGTTATCAAACCGGAGGAGCCCTGACCTTACAAGGCTTCTGCCGTTAAACAGAAAGGTTCCGATCAATCATCCTGATGGACCGGTTCATCGACAAATGTACCGCCCTGATAGACCGCGAGTGCTGAATCCGGCGCTGGTCGCGGCGTTGTCTTCTCAACTCGACCCGGAAACGTTCCGCATTGTCCTTGGGGTGCCAGCCGAGAAAACGGGCATGGCTGTTGTCCCACCACGCCGAATCGTTGTTCGAAACACCCCAGATAACGGGACATCCCAGCATCGGCGCCCGGAAAACACACTCAATCAGACCAGCGAAATCGTCATACGACATCCGGTCGAAAGCATGCGATGATTGCGCGGCTCCTCAAAACACGAGCCGATGCGAACGATTGCCGTCTCCTGACCGAATTTGTCATGATACATGCTGGCAATGGACTCGCCGAAGCATTTTGAAATGCCGTAAAGACCGTCTGGACGTGTGGGGGGCCTTTGCGTCGATATATTCGTCCTGTTTATAGAAACCGATCGTATGGTTTGAGCTGGCAAAAATGATACGCGGATGGCCATGCGCCCGCGCGGCTTCATACAGATTGTACATCCCGACGATATTTGCGTTGAGTATCTTGCTGAAAGACGCCTCGGTCGAAATACCACCGAGATGCAGAATACCGTCGCAACCTTCGACAAGACGCATGACTGCCTCTAAATCGCCGAGGTCGCATTGAACCAACTCTTCATTGAGTTTGGCTTTGCCGAGATCGGCAACGTCGGACAGGCGTAGCAGCTCGGCTTTGCCGGCCAGTTTATCTCGCATTACGCGCCCGAGTCCGCCCGCAGCACCGGTAATCAGAAGTCTTTTCACGAAAATCTCCAATCGGACGGGATAGAGCAAAATCGACCGTTCGGCTTGTGGGCGTCAGCCCTCGTGAACGGTTATCTTAAGGATGGAAAAGCAGCGTCCCCTTCCCAAGTACGTCGCCGCGACAACCATCATACATGTCCAAAAGTGACGGTCAACGCCGACACAGCCGGCAACTTATCGCTTCCGACGACGATACGGAATGATTACTGATCCGGTAACAGGCTAATCAGATTATCGATGAGCGGCGACCGGTTGTTCTTCATCGAAACCAGCCCCAGCCGAGCCAGAAGCGGCTCTCCTTCAATAGGCCTGTATGTGACACCGGCCAGCTTGATCTGGGCAATGGCAGCGGGAACAATCGAAACGCCAAGATCGGCAGCGACGGGTTTACGACCGACGGCATCTGCGGCGCTTCCTGCGCCACGATCATTTCAAAGCCTGCATTTCGGCAAGCCTCAACCACGTCGTCGTAAAGGCTAAGCCCCACAATACGCGGGAAAAGCACAAATGCCTCATTTGCCAGAGCTGAAATTGGCAATTTGGGGTGAACCGCAAGCGGATGATGGCTCGGCAGGGCGATCAGCATCGGCTCATCAGCCAGCCGTTTCATGCGCACATCCTTGGGGTTTTCCAAACCGGGTCGGATGAAGGCGGCGTCCACTTCCCCTGACCAGCTTTTCCATCAGAAGATGGCTGTTCATCTCCGTCAGGGTCAGCCGGACATCGGGCCATCTGGCGCGAAATTTACGGATCGTGCCACTGACGACCGGATTGAAGGCAGACGAAGCGGTAAAGCCCAATGCCAGCCTGCCGGTTTCTCCCCGTGCCGCGCCTTGCGCTGCGAGCTTCGCCTTCTCGGCGGCAGCAAGAGAAGCCTTCGCTTCACCGAGGAAAGCCGTTCCTGCTGCGGTAAGTTCCGCTCCGTGCGGCACGCGATGAAACAGCGCAACGCCGATCTCGTTTTCGAGGTCGCGTATCTGCTGGCTGAGCGGTGGCTGGCCGATACCGAGCTTCGCAGCCGCACGTGTAAAATTGCTCTCTTCGGCCACAGCCAGAAAATAACGCAGATGACGCAGTTCCATCGCCATATCCAAAAGCTATTACAATCGTCACATCCATATATTGGACAAATGAAACATCTTTGACTAGATCAAAAAGCGGGAGGATTTAAAAAGGCAAAGTCATGTCACGCCTCGCAGAACGCAGCCTCGACAGCGTCAGAACACCGGAAAGCCAGCTCAAGCTCGTTTCAGCTCCCGGGGCAACCGAACAGAAAAATTATCTCGTCAAGGGAACGCCGGCATTCCGTAATGCGAGCATCGCGCTGTTTCTGTCCGGCTTTGCGACCTTCTCCCTGCTTTACTGTGTCCAGCCGCTGATGCCGCTTTTCGCGCATGATTTTAACATCACGCCTGCAGCCAGCTCCTTGTCGCTTTCTGTTTCGACAGGCTTTCTCGCCTTTGCAATTTTCTGTGCCGCAGCCGTATCCGAACGCTTCGGGCGCAGGACACTGATGTTCGCCTCGCTCCTCGGCTCCGCACTCTGCACAATAGCCAGTGCATTGGTGCCGGACTGGCATATGCTGCTCGTCATTCGCGCCCTGCAGGGCCTGCTGCTTGGCGGCGTGCCTGCGGTCGCCATGACCTATCTGGCGGAAGAAATCGACCCGCGCGGCCTTGGCGCGTCAATGGGACTTTATATTGCTGGCAATGCATTCGGCGGCATGGCGGGCCGTGTCATCGCCGGAACGCTCGCAGAGTATTTCTCCCCGGCGTGTCGGCCCGGCAGGTATGGGCCTGCTGGGACTAGCGTCATCCATTGGTTTCCTCCTCCTGCTGCCCGCCTCGCAGAACTTCGTCCCGCGCCCCGGCTTCAATGCACGGTTTCACCTCAGCGCGTAGATCAGTCACATCCGCAACCCGGCCTTGCCACTGCTCTTTGCCATTGGCTTTCTCGTGATGGGCTCGTTCGTCACCATCTATAACTATATCGGTTTCCGCCTCGTGACGGCGCCTTTTAGCCTCAGCCAGACGGCGCTCGGCGCCATTTTCACGGTCTATCTGTTCGGCATTGCAGCTTCATGGCTTGCTGGCAGAATGGGCGACAGGCTCGGCTATTTCACCGTGCTTCCCATCGGGCTTGCCATACAGGCTGCGGGCTGTCTTCTGACCCTCTTTGCACCGCTGCCTGTCATCATTGTGGGTATCATCCTCGTGACAGTCGGCTTCTTCGTCAGCCATTCGGTCGCCAGCGCTCTGGTCGGTCGGCTCGCTCTCCACACAAAGGGACATGCGTCATCGCTCTATCTGCTCGCCTACTATCTCGGCTCCAGTGTCGCCGGTGCAGCGGGCGGCTATTTCTGGGTTGCGGATGGATGGTCTGCGGTTGCCGAATTCACCTTTTGTCATGCTTGCCATTGCGTTCGCAGCGGCACTGGGTGCAGCCCGCCTGTCAAGCCGGAACTGAGATTGGACAAAAGATAAAATTTTATGGAACCATCTTCATTCCAGCGCGTTCATGCGGCTCGGAAGGAGAATGATTGCATGCAAATTGTCGATGCTCTGGTCAAAAGATGCGACAAGGAAAATTCCTATCAGGTAGAATTCATCGGTGAAGATGGCGAAACTGTTTGCGTATCCTTCCGCCACGATTCCGAGGAAGAGCTGAGCCACCATGACGCCATTGCGAGCGCGCTTGCCAAGATGGCGCCGCTCACGGCTTATGGTGCAGCTTTCATCAGCATCCTGTCGGCCAACAAGTTGAACACGGCCGCCACAGCGGCCTGATAAGTTCAATAGGAAAGCCCTGCGCTCCAGCCGGATCGCAGGGCTTTTGTGTCTTTTGATCTGCCCTTTTGAACCGCTTTGGGATTGATATCCTTCTGAAAATTGCCTAGCTGCTTGACAGGAGCGAAGCAATTGACGGAGGTTCGGACATGAGCGAATTGGCCGACTGGTTATCGGACACACATCCGGTCACACGAAAGAATGCGGCTGAAGTTGTATTCGACGATATTCGCTTGGCCATCACATCCGGTCGCCTTGCCGTGGGCACCCGCCTGCCCTCTGAAACTCAACTCGCTGGCCGGTTCGGTGTCAGCCGCCCAATCGTGCGGGAGGCGCTGCGGTCACTACAGACACTGGGCCTCACCCAGACCCGGACAGGTAGTGGCACCTACGTCCTGAATGCTTCCCCGCGAGCGAACTGAATTATGGCGGCTATTCCGCGCGTGATCTGATCGAGGCACGCCCGTTCATCGAAGTGCCGGCGGCAGGTTGGGCAGCTTTACGACGCAGCGCCGAACAACTCGCCAACCTGCTTGAACTTTGCGACAAGATGGACCGCCAGACGGACCCGCAGAAATGGGAATTGCTCGATTCCGAATTTCACTGCGCGATTGCCGAGGCTTCCGGAAACACGGTCTTCTCAAGATTGTCGCTGATGCCCGCGAGGCGCTGATCCAGCAATCTGAACTCGTCAACCTGATGTCTGGCCGCCGCGAAGCTTCGAATGTCGAACATCGCCTGATTGTCGAAGCTATTGAGGCGGGATCGGAAGCTGATGCCCGCGCTGCGATGGAAGCGCATCTGAGCAAAGTCAAGACTGCTGTAACGACGATCATCGGCAAGGATGAGGTCTGACACCACAATTGCAGGAACACTGCTTTACACAGGATTCGCGCAGATTATTCATGCCAATCCGGCTTGGCACGGTATTTTCATGCCAGATAAGCACAAGCCGGTAACACTTTATTCCTGCTTATTTTTTCCCTGCCAGCCTATTTCGGAAATGCATGCGATGCTTCTCATTTGAAGCCGAATACTTGACGCGCGTTCTGCGATATGCGTTAAAACCGGCTTCAAAATCTGTCATGCAGCTTTACAGAATACCCATCAAATAGGGATGAATTCCATACCCTCATTGAATGACCGGCGGCGCGCCCTAATTGGCCTTTCACGCCGAACGGTCGCCTGTCGAAACCGCGCTCTCAGGGAGGAGCAATGCCGATCGAAACCATGAAGGCCACCCCGGCCGAACGCGAAGTGTTCATTGAAGAGGACCGTGGTTATCACAAAGCCCTGAAACCGCGTCAGATCCAGATGATCGCCATCGGCGGCGCGATCGGTACCGGGCTCTTTCTCGGTGCAGGCGGACGCCTCGCAATGGCAGGTCCGGCCCCGGTCTTCGTCTATGCCCTCTGCGGCTTCTTTGCCTTTCTGGTGCTGCGTGCACTGGGCGAGCTCATCATGCATCGCCCCAGCTCCGGTTCCTTCGTCTCCTATGCCCGCGAATTCTACGGTGAAAAACTGGCGTTCGTGGCAGGCTGGATGTACTGGCTCAACTGGGCCATGACGTCGGTTGCGGACGTAACGGCTGTCGCGCTCTATATGAATTTCTTCAAGCACTATGTGCCGTGGCTGCAAGGCATTGACCAATGGGTGTTCGCACTGACGGCCCTTGTCATCGTGTTGTCGATGAACCTTCTGTCGGTGAAAGTGTTTGGCGAGCTGGAATTCTGGTTCAGTCTCGTCAAGGTCATTGCGCTCGTGACCTTTCTGGTTGTCGGCATTTACTTCGTTGTCTCCGGCACGCCGATTGACGGTCATTCGGCTGGCTTCAGCATCATCACGGATAGCGGAGGCCTTTTCCCGAACGGCATATTGCCTGCATTCATCATCATCCGGGGTGTGGTTTTCGCTTATGCATCCATCGAGTTGCTGGGTACCACAGCGGGAGAAACCGAAGACCCGCGCAAGGTCATGCCCCGCGCAATCCGCACTGTGGTCTTCCGCCTTCTCGTCTTTTATGTAGGTTCTGTTCTGCTGCTGTCGCTGCTTCTTCCCTACACAGCCTATTCTGCTGGCGAGAGCCCGTTTGTGACCTTCTTCGGCAAGATCGGCGTCGAAGGTGCGGATATCATCATGAACCTCGTCGTCCTGACCGCGGTTCTGTCGTCGCTGAATGCCGGGCTTTATTCCACCGGACGCATCCTGCACTCCATGGCCATTTCCGGCTCGGCGCCAGCCTCACTGGCCAAGATGAACAAGAACGGCGTTCCCTATATGGGCATCGCGGTTACCGCTGTCGTCACTGTCATCGGTGTTGTTCTCAATGCTGTCGTGCCTGCAGCAGCCTTTGAAATCGCGCTTAATCTCTCCGCGCTCGGCATCATCACGGCATGGGGCGTCATCGTCCTTTGCCAGCTGAAACTTTGGCATCTTGCGCGTCGCGGCGAAATCGTGCGCCCGGATTTCCGCATGTTCGGTGCACCTTACACCGGCATCCTCACACTCGCATTCCTGCTTGGCGTACTTGTCCTGATGGCACTCGACTATCCAGTCGGCACATGGACGATTGCTTCGCTGGCAATCATCGGCCCTGCCCTCATCTTGGGCTGGTATATGATGCGTGAACGCATCCATCGACTTGCTACCGAACGTGCTGTAGACGCCAGCATTCCCGGTAAGTGAGAGGATTCGGAAATATGACGCTTGCAAAGCCTTCCATAGCGGTGATCGCCACTGGCGGCACCATCGCCAGCAAGCGTGGGGAAGACGGAGCAAGCACACCGGTCCTGTCCGGTGAGGATCTGCTGGAATTCGTACCGGACCTTGAAGCGGAGCTTCTCCCGGTCGACCTGATGGCGAAGGATTCTGCAAGCCTCACCCTTTCCGACATGCAGCGCATCAGCGGTGCCGTCGGTTCCTGCCTCAAGGATCGCGACGTCGACGGCATCGTCGTCCTGCACGGAACGGATGCCATGGAAGAAACGGCGCTGCTGGTGCATCTGCAGCGCCGCATCAGCAAACCCGTGGTTTTCACCGGAGCACAATTTACCGCCGACCACCCGCAGGCGGATGGGCCGGAAAATCTCGCCACCGCCATTCGGCTTGCCTGCGATCCGGCCAATGCCGACAAAGGCGTCCTTATTGCCTTCGGCGGACGGATCGTACCGGCTGGGGGCATACAAGTTCAACAGCGACAGCGCCGACGCCTTCCGCTCTGCACGTATGATGCAGATCCAGAGCCCGACGCTTCCAGCCCCTGTCGGTGAACGCCGGATCGACACGATTGCCATTTATCCCGGCTGCGATGCCCTCCACATAGAAGCGAGCATTGCAGCCGGTGCCAGCGGCATCGTTCTTGCAGCGCTCGGTTCGGGCAATACCACACCCTGCGTTGTCGAAGCTGTCCGCGAATGCTCGCGCCGCAATATTCCCGTTGCAGTTTCAAGCCGCGTACCGGAAGGCCTGTTGACACCCGGCTATGGCGGCGGCGGCGGCGGATATGATCTTGGCGAAGCTGGAGCCATTCACGCACATACGCTTCGCCCGGGTCAGGCGCGCATCCTGCTTGCCGCATTGATCGCGAGTGGCAGCTCAAAGGATGCGATGGTTCACGCTTTCAGCGACGACCGATAAGCAGGTCAGCCCGGAAACTGGCGGTAGCATTCTTCCGCCACCTGCCGCAGCCGTTCGCGCGAAATCTCGCCGCTTACTGCATAACCAAGATCGTTGTCGATCCAGTAGAAAGTTTCGACACCATCGCTTGAAGCAAAACGGAAACTCGTATCGCGGTTATCCGGATTGCGACCGACGATCACCGAAAGCCGTTTCCCTGCCTCGTCCTCATACATGAAGAAGGCGCCCGCCTTGCCGTCAACCGGCAACAGGCGCCCACCGACAAGCTGGAAGCCCAACGAACGGAGATCGGGAACACGAAGGTCGGGTATGTCGAGCCGTTTGCCAAGCCATGTCGCAAGATGCGCCTCTTCGTTGGAAAAGACCTCAACCGGATGCTGTACTTCGCTGGCATAGATGAGATATGCCGCCTGCGACTGCTGCGGCAGAGTCTGCACGCTCGCTATTTGTGGCTCTGCTTCCGCAAACAGGCGCGAGCCAGCAAAGCCGCCAGCGGCGCCGATCAACAAGGCCGCCAGAACCGCTGCGGCAACAGCGCTACGATAGGTGCGCGACTGGCGTATCCCCGCTGAGCGGATCATTCCGGGATCGTCGTTCTTTGCCTCGGCATAACCGGAAAAGAGTTGCCTGATACCTTCGTTCTGTCTGCGCCATTCGGCAGCCAGCGCCGCCTGCTCGGGGTTGCACTCAAGAAGCCCGGCAATGCGCGCATGTTCTGCTTCGGACAATTGCCCGTCGACAAAGCCGAGCAGTTCCGCTTCGGTTATGGGAGAATTGCGTTCTGTCATCGGTTTCTCCGAAGCGTTACAATATTCGAGCCGCTCATATGTTCGGCAACGCGATGTCTTGCCCGTGAAAGCCGCGACATGACCGTTCCGACAGGTATGCCCAGCATTTCCGCCGCCTCGCCGTAGCTGTAGCCTTCGACGACGATGAGCATCAGCACCGCGCGGTTATCGTCCGGCAGGGTGTTGATCGCCTCCTCAAGCTGCTGCAACTGGAACGGATCCGTCTCCGTCGCAGCTACACTGACATTTTGCACAGCATCCAGCGTTTCATGTCGGGTCCGGGCGCGGCTTTTGTAGCCATTGCGATAGAGGTTGGTCATCATCGTGAGTATCCACCCACGCAGATTGAGGCCACGCCACTGGCCGCGCCGCGACAACGCCTTCGCCACGCAATCCTGCAAAAGTCCTCGCCTTCGGCATCGGACTGAGCAAGGCTACGCGAATAACGCCGCATGACCGGCAGGAGGGCCAGAAGCTGGCCCTCGAAGCTTTCGGGAGCAGGATGGCTCACATCGGCCTCATGGCTTTGCTGCGTGCCAGACTCCATTAACGCCGTCTCCGGTGACATCGCCGGGCTTCTTGTCCTTCACCCAGTAATAGAGCGGCATTCCGTCTTTCGCCCATTGCTCGCTGCCATCCTTGCGCTTGACCAGCGTATATGCGCCGGAAGCCTTTGCTCCCTTCATCGCCATGAAGGGCGGCCAGTTCTTTGCGCAAGTATCATAGCAGCTGGATTCACCCTTGCTATCCTTGTCGAAAGTGTAGAGCGTCATATCCTTGGCGCCTGCCAGCACCTCTGCCCCTTCGAGCTTTCCATCGTCTTGACGGATGGCGCGGCCAGCGCGGCTGACGCCGCCACGGTAGCGATTGCCAGTACGGACATAAAACCAAACGTTTTCATGATCTGCCTCACGGGGTTCCAATCGCGACATGCGATATGGAGATAAGACAATCGACAACCGCGATTTATTCCCGAAGCCGCAAATATTTTTCCGTTCCTGCATCTGAATGCCATCAAAACCATTGATTAGCAGGCTCTAAACATTATATATAGCTACACATATAATAGATAGCTATACAATGTCTCAGTCAAAACATGATCTCGAAGCGGCTTTCACGATGGAGCTTTCCACGGCCGCGCGCAAAATGCGCAACCTGTTCGATTCCGCGTCCGGGAACGCGGGCTGACGCTGGCACGTGCCCGCGTGCTCCTGCTTCTCGCCCAGCAGCGCGACTGGAACCAGCGCGAGCTGGCAGATGCTCTGGAAATCGAGCACCCTTCCGTGGTCCGCCTTCTGGATGGCCTTGAAAAGCAGGGGTTGATCTATCGCGCCGCGGTTGAAAGCGATCGCCGCGCGAAACGTATCGAGCTGACGGGTGAAGCGCAGGCGCAGGTGCGCGAGTTACAGGAAATCACCCGCAACATCCGGTCGGAGCTCTTGCAGAAGTTCGATCAGAAGTCACTTGAAACTGCCCTTACTGTTCTTCAGGAAATCAGCCAAACGGTGGAAACGACACTCGCGGGGAAAGACCGCTAGAACCATGTCGGAAGAAGACAACAATCAGCAAGGACAACAGGCTTCCCCGGCAAGCCAACCGGCTGCCGCGCCTGCTGTTCCGCATATGCCGGTTTACATGTCCGCTATCTACATCGCCGCGTCTGTCCTCATGTGGTCGACGCGCGGTCTCAGCATGTATTTCATCTCGGCCAACACGCAGCATATACAGGGATCACTCGGCGCAACGCTGACGGAAACCTCGTGGCTGATCGCAGCCTATATGGCTCCCTATGCCAGCCTGACGATCCTTCTCATCAAGATACGCACCCAGTTCGGTCTGCGCCGCTTTGCGGAAATCGCGATTGCCGTTTTCCTGATTTCTTCCCTGCTGCATCTGCTTGTCTATGATATCTGGTCGGCGATCCCGATCCGCTTCATTGCGGGCGCTGCTGCGGCGCCGATCTCGACCATCGGCTTTCTTTACATGCTCGAAGCCTTTCCGCCCGCCAAGAAAATGACTTGGGGCCTCAGCCTCGCGCTCACCTGTTCGGCTGCGGCAGGCCCACTGGCGCGTGTCATCTCACCGCTACTGTTCGATATCGGCCAATGGCAGCAGCTCTATATGGTCGAGATAGGCTTGTCGCTCGCAGCCTTCGCCGTGGTCTATATTTTGCCGATGACACAAGCGCCGCGTGCAAAAGTGTTGCACTGGCTGGATTTCGTCGCTTACGGACTGATTGCCATCGGCTTTGGGCTTCTCGCGGTCGTACTGGTTCAGGGCAAGAACTATTGGTGGTTCGAAGCCCCCGGATCGGCATATGTCTGGCGATCTCAATCGCTGTTCTTGCCTGCGCTGCCGCAATCGAACTCAACCGCGAGCAGCCGCTGATGAACCTGCATTGGCTGTTCCAACCGGAAATCCTGCGCTTCACGCTGATCCTCTTCATATTCCGCATCGTGCTTGCCGAGCAGACAACCGGTGCGGTCGGCCTCTTTTCAGGCATTCGGCCTGCAGGACGGCCAGAGCCGCGGCCTTTATCTCGTCATTCTCGCTGCATCCTTGGCGGGGGGGGCATTACCTGCGGCATGTGGATGAAGCTTGAACGCGTATCGTTCATCTTCGGGCTGGCGCTGGTCTTCATCGCGGTCGGTGCCTTTCTGGACAGCCATGCCACAAACCTGACCCGCCCGCACAACGCCTATCTCAGTCAGGGCCTGATAGCCTTCGGCGGCGCTCTGTTCCTGCCCCCGGCCATGCTTGCGGGCATCACCAAGGCGCTGAAACAAGGACCGACCTACATGACGAGTTTCATCGTCATCTTCCTGTTCACGCAGAACATCGGCGGTCTTATCGGCTCTGCCGTGTTCAGCACATTCATCGCGATCCGCGAAAAGTATCATTCCGCCTATCTGGTGGAGCAACTGGTTATGTCCAACCCCGTCGTCGCCCAGCGCGTTCAGGCGCTCTCCGGCACCTATGCAAAGGTTCTGGCTGATCAGGGACTGACGAAGGCCGAAGGGCTGGCGCTTCTCGGACAACAGGTCACCAAAGGAAGCGACGGTGCTGTCCTATAACGATGCTTTTCTCGCAATCTCCGTCATTGCGGGCCTCTCGCTCGTTTGCCTGATCGCCTATCGCTTCTATGAAAACATGCACACCCACCATAACGCTACGGTGGCTGGTTAAATCGACGAGTATTTGAAAATGTCAGTTGGAAAACAGTATATTCGCGGCGGCTTCGCCCTCATCATCGGCCTTGCAGGCGTTCTGATGGTGCTGTGGGCGTGGCAGTTGCCGCCTTTCAAACACACCGTCGAGACAACCGATAACGCCTATGTCCGTGGACAGGTGACGGTTATCAGTCCGCAGGTCGCCGGTTATGTCACCAAGGTCAATGTCAACGACTATCAAACAGTAAAACAGGGCGACCTACTGTTTGAGATCGACAGCCGCAGCTATCAGCAGAAGCTGGATCAGGCGCTGGCCGCACTCAACAGCAAGAAGGCAGCCCCGGCCAATTCAGAACAGAGCCAGCGTTCGGCTGAAGCGACGATCCAGTCGCGGCAGGCACAGATTTCCGGCGCCAAGGCAGCACTTGAGGTGGCCGAAGCCAATGCAAAGCGCGTCGAGGCTTTGCTGCCGCGCGGTGTGACCACGCAAAGTTCTGCCGATACGGCTCACGGCACCCTGCTTCAGGCGCAGGCCTCCGTCGAGGAAGCTCAGGCAGCGCTGGCCGTCGCACAACAGGACCTGCAGTCCATCATCGTCAATCGCGACAGCCTCAATGCCGATATCGCCAATGCGGAAGCAACCGTTGAACTGGCGCGGATCGACCTGCAGAACACCCATATCATTGCACCGCGTGACGGCACACTCGGCGAAGTGGGCGTGCGTCTCGGTCAATATGTGACAGCGGGAACGCAGCTCGTCTCCGTCGTACCGAAGATCAAATGGGTAATGGCGAATTTCAAAGGAAACTCAGCTCTACGGCATGAAGATTGGCCAGCCGGTCACATTCACCGTCGATGCGCTGCGTCACGCAGAGCTGAAGGGGCACATCGAAGCCTTCGCGCCTGCTGCCGGTTCCGAATTCAGCGTCATCAAATCCGACAACGCGACCGGCAACTTCACCAAGATCACGCAGCGCCTTTCCGTTCGCATCGCCATCAATGAAGATCAACCGGATGCGGCACGTCTAGTGCCCGGCATGTCGGTGGTCGTCCGTGTCGACACAAATGCTGAGCCAGTTGCAAACTAAAACAACCGCAACTTACGGGCATGGAACGCCTCGGCGTAAGTTTCAGGCGCGCGGCATTCCATGCCGCGTAGCCGGGCAAGCCCGCGAAAAGTTTCCGCGTCAAACCAGTCCTTCGAGCGCTGCGTGCCGAAGTGTTTCATCAACAGGTCGATCTTGCGATCCATGATCACAGCCGGTAGCGCCGAATAGGCGTTGGGCTGGCCCAGATCGCCATCCCATTTCGGGATTTCATATTCAAGGATCACCTGATCCCGAAACAGGTTCCATGTCAGCTCGTTGACCGTGCGGTGGTCTGATGCGCATCGCCATGGCGATGAGTAAAGACCATATCCGGCTGCCCTCGCCCGCGCTGTTCGATCAGCCATTGTTTAATCTCACGGCTTTGCGCCGGGAAATAACTATCCTCGAACGAGGCAAGATGAATGTTGAAACTGTCTATCCCGCGCAGAAAATCGCGCGCGGAAGCTTCCGCTTCCGCACGCCTTTCCTCGTTTCCCGACAAAACACACCACTCCACATGCAATGGCGTGCCGCTCTCGATCAGGCTCAGAAGCGTGCCGCCGCAACCGATTTCGATATCGTCGGAATGCGCGCCCAGACAAAGCAACTGCAGCGGACGGCTCTGATTTGCGAGCGAGCGCAGATCAATCATAGCGCTATCGCGACATTGGTAGCGCGTCGTTCGGCCTCTTCCGCCTTGTGCCTCTTCCGGGGCATGTCGCCCTTTTCGACCATGTCCTCAAGCGTCTGCCAGTCGCGCAGCGTATCCATCGAGCGCCAGAAACCCTCATATTTATAGGCCATCAGCTGGTTTTCGGCGATCAGACGGCCGAATGGCTCAAGCACCAGTTCCTCGCCTTCGCGCATATAGTCGAAGATTTCCTTGCGGAAGAGGAAGTAACCGCCGTTGATCCAGATATCGGAGGTGTTCGAAGTCCGGAAAGCTCGCACGTCGCCGCCTTCGGCAATATCGGCAAGGTGATAGGTCAGCGGCGGGCGGACGGCGAGGAAACAGGCAATCTTGCCGCTGGCACGGAAACGTTCCGTCATGTCGTCGAGATCGACATCACTGAGCCCGTCACTGTAATTGGCAAGGAACATATCCTCATTCGCCACATGCGACCGTGCGCTCCAGAGCCTCTCGCCGATATTGCGCCAGATCCCCGTATCGAGCAGCGTCACGCTCCAGTCACGATCCACTTCCTCAAGCAATTGCACATTGCGCCCGCCATCGGAAACCACACAGTCCGCGAAGGTCTGCGGGCGGATCGTCAGGAAGAAATCCTTCACGACATTGGCCTTGTAGCCCGGGCACAGAACGAACTCCATGTGCCCGTAGTCGCTGTAATATTCCATAACGTGATGCAGGATCGGCTGATGGCCGAGCGGAATCATCGGCTTCGGGATGTTCTCCGAATATTCGCGGATTCTGGTTCCAAGACCGCCGCAGAACAGAACGACTTTCATGACTTACCGCTCCTCTGTGAGTAGTGCCGGGTCAATCAACGTGACGTGTGGGATCGGAATGATGAACTTTGCACCCCATTCGACCACGTGCTGCATCTGCCGGATGATCTCGTCCTTGAAGTTCCACGGCAGGATGAGGATGTAATCGGGCCGGTATTTGTCGATCGCCGACACATCGTAGATCGGAATGTGCATGCCCGGTGTAAAACGCCCGTGCTTGTACGGATTGCGATCGACCGTGAAATCCGTGAAATCCGTGCCAATGCCGCAATAGTTCAGAAGCGTATTGCCCTTGCCCGGCGCGCCATAACCGCAGATGCGCTTGCCGGCATTCTTGGCTGCAATCAGGAAGGACAGGAGATCGCGCTTGGTGCGCCGGGTCTTTTCGGCAAACTGCTCATAGGTCGAAATCTCGTTGAGGCCGAAACTCTCTTCGCGCTTCAGAAGGGCGGCCACACGCGGTCCTGCCTTCCGCTTGCTGCTGTTATGCGCAAGATACACCCGGAGCGACCCGCCGGGTTGGCAGTTCCTCCACGTCGATGACCTTCAGGTGATGGCGGTGCGCCATGTACCGGATCGTCAGCAACGAGAAATACGAGAAATGCTCGTGATAGATCGTGTCGAACTGGTTTTGTTCGATAAGATTGGCGAGATGCGGAAACTCCAGCGTAATCACGCCTTCCGGCTTCAGCAACAGCTGCAGACCGCGCACAAAGTCATTGAGATCAGGGACTTGCGCCAGAACGTTGTTACCGATCAGGAGGTCGGCCTTGCGTCCTGTGCCGACCAGTTCGGCAGCGAGCGTCGAACCAAAGAAATCCACGCGCGTCGGCACGCCCTTGGCAATGGCCGTTTCTGCCACATTGGCCGCCGGTTCGATGCCTAGGATCGGGATGCCCTTCGGCAGGAAATGCTGCAGGAGATAACCGTCATTGCTGGCAATCTCGACCACGAAGCTGTTTTCGTTCAGTCCCAACCGCTCGGTTATCTCGTCGCAATAGGTCTTCGCATGGCTGACCCAGCTGGTGGCGAAAGACGAGAAATAGGCATATTCAGTGAAAATCTCGGCAGGCGAGAAATACTCCTTCAACTGCACCAGATAACAATGATCGCAGACAAGCGCGTAGAGCGGGTAGTAAGGCTCCATGCGGTCGAGGCGATCCGCCGTAATGAAGCTTTCGCAAGGCGGCGACATCCCAAGATCAACAAAGGTGTGTTTGAGTAGTTTACCGCACAGGCGACAGCCGGTCTGCTCTTGCGCCATGCTCGTGCTCCGCGAAATATCCGGCGTCTGGATGGTCATACGTCGTTCCTCGCCTCAACGAACCTTCGGACTGGTCCGTTACGGGTTGATGGGGTTGAACTCCGATCCACGTCGGATAATCAAAACTACTAAGCGGCCTAAAAATTGCCGAGACTGTCATCAGGGGCGAGCCGTACATACGATCGGGCGCAACATTCACCGGACGGACTACGAGGAGTAGGTACCCGATCTTCACCCTATGGCGACGTGGGCGTAGGCACCTACCTCATTCGGACAGGTTGGCCTCGCCCGGAAGGCTATTTGGATGCATCGAAGAAACTTCTATCGCCCGATAATCCCGCTGTCAGAATGCGCATGTATGGAAATCGGAGCAAAACATGCGTTTCACTTCGCTCAACATCGATGGCGCCCGGTCTATCGAGCCGGAAAGGCTTGAGGACGAGCGCGGCTGGTTCGCGCGGGTCTATTGCGAAGCCGCCTTCGCGGAGCGACAGATGGAAACACATTTTCCGCAGCACAGCCTGTCTTTCTCACGCGAAGAAGGAACATTGCGCGGCCTTCACTACCAGAACGAGCCACATTCGGAGACCAAACTCGTCACCTGCCTGCAGGGCGTCATCTGGGATGTTCTGGTCGATCTGCGCCCGCATTCACCGACCTACAGGCGCTGGGCCGGCGTGGAACTATCCGCCGAAAACGGCGTCCAGCTCTACATCCCCGAAGGCTGCGCACACGGCTTCCAGACCCTGACATCTGACGTCCTCGTGCGCTACATGATCTCGAAGCCCTATGCACCTGATTATGCGACAGGTTTACGCTATGACGACCCGTCGCTCGGCATACCATGGCCGAACAGGCCAAGCGTCATTTCCGATAAGGATCTGGCACGGCCGCTGCTTTAGCTCTCCACCAACAAGCCTGCATCACGGAGCCGGCCTGCGGCATCGGCAAGGGTTGCGAATGGCAGTTTCGCATGTTCGGCCATATCGAGAATGGAGTGCTCGCCATCCGCCAGATTGAGCACCCACAGCAGCGCCATGGCGTTTTGCGCGGCGCGACTGTCTCCACCCATGTTTCCATAAAGGCCACGCCGCCCGAGCTGCGGCTCCCCTTTGGCGACGTGTTCAGCGGAAGCCAGTTTCGCTCAGCAATTTCAACAGCCTGCAAGACCATGTTGAACGATTGCTCAAGATAGTCCGGTTTGATGAAATCGAGATTGTCGGCTGATGTGTGATATTCCGGAAAGGTGGCATAAAGACTGCGCTGGAACATACCGACTGGCAGGTTGAATCCCGGAGAACAGAACTGGCGCTCGTCATAGCCATATGGCCAGAAATCATGAAGCGTCGCATTGGTGCAACCGGCAAGGACATGGCCCATAATGCGATCAATCTCCGCATCACCGCGACGACTGCGCTTGTAATTCGGCCCACCAGCATCGCCGACGCAAGACAGGACCAGCCCGTGCCGGACCAGCCCCAGTTGCTCTTCATTCTGCTTTAGCCATGCAAGAGCGCCGAAAGTCGCCGGGCCGAAAAGCAGCCGGTAGGTCAGGCGCGTGCACCGTGATTGCAGCACTTCGCCAAGACGCGCCAGCAGCGCCAGCCCGGAGCAATTGTCATTGGCCAGCGACGGGTGGCAAAGATGTGCCGACAGGATGAACGTCTCGTCGGTTTCCCCGGTGAATGAACTCGCCGAAGGTCAGAAAACCGTCCCGGCGCTCCGCATCAATCACGACGTCATAGTCGCCGTCCTGCATCGACAGAAACCCGTTATGCGTCATGCAGAAGCCCCAGCCCTCCGCATGGTAACAGGTGCGATAGGGAATGAGGTCCGGCTGGTCGGGCAGTGTATGAATATGCTCCTTCAGCGCGTTGAGCGGCATTCGCACCCGCACAGGCACGCTGAAATTCACCACATGCAGATTATGCCGGGCAAAATCGACGATGCGATTGCCGTTCATGTCCGCGATATAGGCCTCACGGATGATCCATTCCTGCGGCGCTTTCCAATCATAAAGCAGAGTGCCCGTTGGAACCTGATGAACCGTCAGCGGCAAATGTTCCCCGATGATGGCAAGCGTTTCGCGCACGCCATCACCGGCGAGACTGCGGCAGACTGGATAGAGGCGGGCAGCAAGATCGTAGATGGCCATCCCGTTCGACAATGGCGGAATGGCAATTTCAACGCCCTTGTGCCCGGCCCCCGTATCCATCACGCCGTTGCCCGAAGCGGTTGCGGTTCATCGTCGGCGCGCCGCAGATCGGCATCCAAGACCCCTTCCGCAATCAGCTTGCGAACATGCGCGATGCGCTGGAAGCGCGGGCCCTCAAACTCCTCAAGCGTCAGCGTCGAGCGGCTATAGGCGGCAAGCAGTTCGCGTGTACCAGCAACGGCATCCCATTCCGGTTTTGCCTCTGGCAGCACCCGCGCCAGCTTTTCAAAACTGACGCGATAGGAACGTGTATCCGGTCCGGCATCATCCGCATATTCGATACGGCAATCGGGAACATTCTCGGCGACGATGCCCGCAATGTCGCGGATGCGGTAGTTATGCTCCGTCGAACCGACATTGAAAGCTTCGTTCCAGACTTTTTCGCGCGGTGCTTCCATAGCCGCCATGAAGGCGCGGGAAATATCGCGGATATGCACGATGGGTCGCCATGGCGTGCCATCGGATTTGAGATAGATCAGCCCCTTCGTCACCGCCCATGCCACGAGATTGTTGAGCACTATGTCGAAGCGCAGGAAAGGCGAAACACCGTAAGCCGTTGCTGGACGCAGATAGACCGGGCAGAAGCTTGCATCCGCCAGTTCCCGGATCTCCTGTTCCGCCCGCACCTTGGACCGGCCATAGGCCGTTACCGGTTTCAATTCTCCAGTTTCGTCGATCAAATCAGCATCGCTGATGCCGTAATTGCTGCAGGATGATGCAAACAGAAAACGCCCGACACCTGCCCGCTTGGCCGCTTTCGCCATGGCGACACTTGCCCGGTGATTGATGTCGTAGGTCAATTCCTCATTGAGATTACCCAGCGGATCATTGGAGAGCGCGGCTAGATGAATGACCGCGTCGAACCCTTCCAGATAGCGCGGCGACACATCGCGCACGTCCTTTCGGATGGTCGGCACGTTCATAACGGCACCGCCTTCATCAAAGAGGCAATGTTCGTAAAGGCCGATGTCATAGCCGGACACTTCATGCCCCGCATTCATGAGGACCGGTACCATGACCGATCCGATATAGCCCTGATTGCCCGTAACCAGTACTTTCATGTCCGACTCCTCAAGCTTTGATAAATGCATGTTAGCCAGAGAGGACAGGAGCGACGACTTGACCGAAGGCATGCCCGATTAGGACAAGCGTTTATGAAAAGCGTGAAAGGACGTATCGCCTACCTCTTTTGGATGGGTCGCAGACGCTCGTTGCTGCCGATCAGCAGAAGCCAATCGGTTCCGCCGCCGGAATTTTGCACCTGCTTTGGCGTGTAGGTGGCAATCGGCCCCTCCACCCTCGGCTGGCCTGCATCGGCAAACTTGCCGGAAACAGGGTCATACCAGACGGCCTTCCGGCCATCTTTCACGACATTTTTCTGTACCTTGAAATCGTTGGCGTCCCCGTAGACCACCGACAAAGTGCCATCAGGCAGCGATACGGCATAGCTTTTCGCGCTGACCAGAACAGCTCCTTCGCCATCTGGTTTAAGTTGCGGCGGGGACAGTTTGTCGAAGAGCCTCTTCAACGCCGTCATCACTGCGCGCCGGGGCTGTCGAGTGCTTCCTGCCAGCTGCGATCAGCAGTGAAAACACCCGGCCCGGTAAAATGCCAGATGGGATTATTGCCAAAGAACTGTCCGGCAGCACCGGCAAGCAAAGCACCATAGGCGTTGCGCCGGATCATTTGCGCGGTCGTCTCCCGCTCGAACTCATAGCCCCCCTCCAGCAAAATGACGGGCATTTTGTTCGGTTTGCGCCGCTCGGAAACCGTGGCATGCACATCGTCATAGGTATAAACCGTATCGAAACTCAGCGGGACTGATCGGCCCAGAGTTCCGCCGTATTCGTCTTGCGGCCAGAGTGCACCGTCTGGAGGGCGTCTGGATCAACGCGCGCTATACCCTCGGCCATTTCAGAGACAAGCCGCTGATCCGGCGCATTAAAATCACCGCCCAAGACCCAGACTATATTATGAAATTCCTTAAATCGTTGGGCGATCGTCTCGCCATAGACGCGCATTTTTCTGGGGACCGGCAACCTCAGCCTTCGAGAACCAGCCCTGACTGTTACCGTTCACGCCCAGATAGGCGGGAGCCAGAAAAACAACTATCCCCAATTGCTCCGCCCGCCCGATCACCCAAGCGGCGTGGTCAAAATATTTCGGGTTGAGATCGCCAAAGGCATCGCCCTTGAACGGTTTTTCACCATAGGCATTGGCGGGTGGATCACGGGAGAAATAGTGTTCGACAAGATTGACCAGAATGGCGTTGAAACCGCGCTTCCGGCGATCCTGCAGATAGATCTCGACATCCTCGCGCTTCAGTTCGGCGATCAACGACCGGCAGTATCGCCCTGCAACAAAACGGTTTACCCGTCGCATCCTCGAAAATGCGCCGATCCCGGCTGATCTTGATCGGGAACGAAGCAGCTGCATCGGACGATCCTGCTGCCATTAACAGCAGGATCGTGGCGATCATGGCCGCTGCAAAGTGTTTCATCGCATCGTCGGCGGATAGGTCGGCGCTTCATTGAAGCGGCGATAGACCACCTGTGAAGGACGTCCGGTCAGATAAGAGCTTACACCGTCGTTCAACGCCCGGACGTAAACGTCGAGCGCACCGTCGATGGCATCCACCGTGCGCGCAATGTCGGTGTCACTGTGCGTATAGCTCACCACCAGCGATGGCATCAGAACGCCGCGCCGGATTGTCTCCTGAAGGAACAATGTGCGAAATTCCTGCGACGGCTGCCCTTTCTCGTCGAGTGTTCCATAGGCAAGGCAGCAAGGACGCCCGAACAGGCGAACATGGTTCTGCAGGCCGTGACTGGCAATCGTCGCATTCACGCGCTCTGCCAGTTTGGAACCTTGCTCATAGAGCCTCTCGATCACTGGCTCGTCGCGATAGATCGTCATCGTGGCAATCGCGGCTGCCATGGCATGGGTTTCAGCGCCATGGGTGGTCGAAAGCAGGAACACACGTGGATGGTCGGTCTGTGTCAGTCCACCCAGCTGCATATATTCCGCCTTGCCTGCCAGCGCCGATATTGCAAAACCGTTGCCCAGCGCCTTGCCGAAACAGGACAGGTCCGGCTCGACATCATAAAGCTTCTGCGCGCCGCGCATATGCCAGCGGAAGCCGGTAATCATCTCGTCCAGAATGAACAAGGCTCCGTTTTCATGGGCGATGCGCTTTGCTTCCTGCAGGAAGTTGTTTCGCGGCTCGTCAGCCTTTGCAGGTTCGAGGATAATGGCCGCGATACGCCCCGGATAATCCTCGAACAGGGCTTCAACGCTTGCAATATCGTTGTAACGGAAAGTTGCCGTCAAAGCCGAAACCGAAGCTGGAATGCCTGCATTCATCTTCGTCGTTCCAATGAACCAGTCATCGGTCGAGAAAAATGGATGATCGGCACAACAGGCAACCATGTCACGTCCGGTATAGGCACGCGCCAATCGCACCGCGCCGGAGGTCGCATCCGAACCGTCCTTGCAGAATTTCACCATCTCGGCTCCGTCGATCAGCTCCAGAAAACTTTCCGCGCATTCGACTTCGATGGCACTTGGGCGCGTAAAATTACATCCGTCCTGCAAGGCATCGCGCACGGCGCGCACGACGGGCGGGTAGGCATGGCCAAGCCCGACCGCACGATTGCCCATGCCATATTCGATATATTCATGGCCATCGACGTCGAAGACATGCGAACCGGACCCGCGCTGGATGAACCCGGGCGCGAGTACCGGATACTGGTCGTCACCCTTGGCATAGGTGTGACAGCCGCCCGGAATGAGCGCGTGCGCCTTGCTGGCGAGCAACTGAGAATTGCGGAACTGCGATGTGAAAAGGTTCATGCCCCTTCTCCTTTCTTATTCACAGATCATGCTGCCGACCATCTCGTATGCAGGCGCTCGCGCACCTGACGCAGCCAGTTCTTTACCGGTTTTGGCAAGCGACTGCGCAAACTGGAATGAAGTGCGTTCGGCATCGACCATTGCGAAAGCGGCAGTGGCGGCGCAATGGCTGGGCGATCCTCCGCGAGATGTTCGAGAAGACCGGCATAGGCTCGACCGGCAATATCGTTGTCGAAGACCGTTTCCACTTTCTGCTGGGCGGCGGCTGCCATGCCGGCAAGTAGCTCTCGGTCGCGTGCAAGCCGGTTGATATGACACGCAGCCTGACGGAAATCGCCGACGGGAAACAAGAGCCCGTCCTCGCCATCGGTGACAATCGTATCAGTCACACCAGCGATCTTCGAGACGACCGCCGGGCATCCCCGCTCATCGCTTCAATGAGCGTCAGGCCGAAACCTTCAAAGCGTGACGGCATGATCATGACGTCATGCTGGTTCACCAGCCGGGGAACATCGGCAGGCGCAACCCAGCCACTAAAACTCACCTTGTCGCCGAAAGGCGCAAGACGATGCCGCAGCTGTTCCAGATCGGGACCATTACCGGCGACCGTTAGGTGATAGGAGCAATCGAGCTCGCGCAGAATATTCGGCAGCCAGAAAATGCCCTTCGAGTTGTCTTCCATCCGCCCCAGATAAAGCAGGCGAAGCGGGCCGGACTCATCCGGCTTTTGAACATTGCGCGACAAGTGAATGTCCCGGTTCAGTCCATGCGGGATGACAAGCGTGCGCGACGCATCGAAACCATGCTGGCGCACGAGATCGTCACGGCAGCGTTTTGAAACGCCGACAGTTGCGTGAACATGATCGCGGATTGCCCGCGCCGCCGCGTAGGTGCCGGGTGTGATATTGTGCACAATCATGATGCGCAGAATATCGGCGGGCAGATAGCGCGCCAGATTGGTTTCGAAACGGTTCGCAAGAACATTGACGAAAACGGCGTCGAAATGGTTTTCGCGCAGGAAGCTGATCATATGCCTTGCGCGGGTTTCTTCATCCAGCACACCCATGCGGTCGATGGCATCGCCCTTGCGAAGCGCATCATCAAGGCCCTGCCCTGTCGGCACATTGACCGTATCGCCAGCAGCGCCTGCAGCAAGCCAGCGAAGCTCTATGCCCGACTGGGCAAGCGAGGCGCGCAGACGCGTGAAAACCGAATAGGTCCCGCCTATGTGAGGACGGACAAAGTAAGCACATTTCATGGCCAGAACCTTGTTGCCACAGAAACACCTCAGGGGAGACAAGACTTCGAGGGAACAACTCCCTCGAAGCCTTACTCCGGTATATCGGGGGCAATGGATATACCGCTGGCCAGTGTATCGAAATTGCTCTGCCACGCATTTCGGCTATGAGGGGTACACCCCATCCTACAATAGAGTATGGTGTTCACCCTTCTGCCAGTTTTCCTGCAGGTCGGTCTGGCCTAAGCTTGTCGGTGCAGCGGGAGACACGCGCATGAGAATAGGACTTTTCGGGCAGTTTGGTTCCGGCAATACCGGCAATGACGGTTCGCTGGAAGCCATGTTGCAACTCTTGAAGCGTAACTGTCCCGACGCCCAGCTTGTCTGCATCTGCTCCAAACCCGATATCGTTGCGCAGACATTCGATCTTTCGGCTCATCCGGTCTCCCAGCCCGATCCATCCAACTGGCTGCTCCGGGCAGCCAACAAAGCGATGCTGCATTTTCCCCGACGAACAGTTGGTTTCAGTTGCGCGCTTCTGCTTGCTTCTCAGCTCGATCTCATCATTGTGCCGGGTACGGGCATACTGGATGACTTCAACGAGAACCCCTTTGGCTGGCCTTTTGCAGTACTGCGTTGGTCGCTGGCGGCCAGACTGACCGGCACGCGCATGATCTTCGTGTCGATCGGTGCCGGACCGGTCGATCATCGATGGAGCAGGTTCTTCATCCGTCAGGCTGCAATGCTGGCGTCTTTTCGTTCCTATAGAGATCAGATCTCTCATGACTTCATGAAACAGCTGGGCGTAAAACCCGCTCAGGATTTCGTCAGTGCTGATATCGCCTTTGCATTGCCAACGGTTCCAGATCAGAACCGGGATAGCCCGGAACAATGTGTGGGCATCGGCGTGATGACTTATCGCGGGTGGAAAAGATGGAGAAGGATGGCGATGCCATCTACAGGGACTATGTCTCCAAAGTGACGACACTGGTGAACAGGCTTCTGGCCAGCGGGCGTCAGGTGCGTCTGCTGATCGGAGACAAGGGCGACATAGAGGCGGCCCGCGATATACTGGAGCAGCTCGCTCCGGCGGAAGCGAACAAAGTCGCATTTGAACCATCCGCTTCCCTGCACGAACTCATGCAGCAGATCGCCAGAACCGACGTCGTTATCGCAAGCCGCTACCATAACATCGTCTGCGCGCTGGCCATGGGACGCCCCACAATCTCCACGGCTTATGCGATCAAAAACGACGCTTTGTTGCACGATACCGGACTGGCGGCATTCTGCCACCGGATTGACAGTTTTGATCCTGAAACAATCCTCTCCCGAGGTCGACTTTGCTTTCGAGCATCGAACGATATTGACCACGCAGGTGAAAGCCGGTGTGGAGCGCTATCGCAGCCGGCTGGCACGACAGGAAGAGCTTCTTCGCACCACATTTCTCGACAATGTCAGGAGTACGGCTGATCCAGCCATTCAGTCACTACGACCGAACTAGTGCGTGTTTGGAAAAGCCCTATCTTTTTGTATTTACACACACCTTGATCCGAAAATCGTTTCGGATTTCTCGGGATGCGTTCTAGGCGCCGCGTCCGCTTCGCCGGGCGGAACGCTTCAACAGGTAGTCGAAGGGTGGCATGACAGCGAGCAAGGGCTCCCGCTTCAGCGCGAATGCCATCAGCGAACCCGCCACTTTCGGCCTCCGCACCAGATTGGAGACCGCTGACCAATAAGCCCGTTTGGTAAGGCAATCCTGAACCATTGCAAACAGACGGTGTTGATGCGGCAAGCTGGCGCCTTCATGATCGAAGAAGGACCGGAATCCCGCCTCAAACTCGCGGTTCCGGGACAGAATACCATTCACCGTCGCCGACCGGTTCTGGGGATGCGACCGCGCAAAAGCCTGTATCTGGCCGGTAGAGGCGACGGAACCGCGTGTGGCGATGCGAAGCCACATTTCGAGATCGTCAGTATGGGAAAGCGACGTGCGGTAATATCCCATCTGTTTCTGGATCGCAGTCCTCACAACCGCAGTCGGGCCTGTAACCGGGTTAAACGCATGCTGGCAGGCAAACTCAATGAATTCTTCCCCGGACCATATCCGCCACTCGTCCGAAGCGGGGACGTGGCACCTGTCACACGAGCTTCACCATCGTCGGCTTTTATCCGGCCCGTCGCGCCATGCGCGAGATGAACGTCGTCGCGTTGCGACAGCATTCTTGTCGCCCTTTCCAGAGCCCCTCTCGCCAGCAGATCATCCGAACACAGGATCAGGAAATATTCCGATGCGGCCCAGTCTATGCCCTCGTTGAACGAAGCATGCGGCCCCAGATTTTTCTGACGGAGCAGCAGCTGGACACGGCTGTCGCCGGCCGCAAGGCTCTTGGCAACCTCGACGCTATTATCTGTCGAGGCATTGTCGATGATGAGCAGACGGACATTGACGCCTGATTGTTGCAAGACGCTGTTGGAGCAGGCGGAAAGATAGCGACCATAGTTGAAGTTGGGAATAACAACGTCGATTGTCGGCTGTTCCAATTTGCATTTGTCCATGACAGGCCGTCCTATTCTGCAGGGGTCGACGCCGATCGGGGCATAAGCCGCGCCCGAAGCTTTCCGAAAAGCCAGCTCAGCGATGGCTCGACCTCGGCAGCGAAGGGATGGCGCACCACAAATAGCGCGCCCAGCCAACTCACCACCGCGATGAGGCCCATCACGACGCCTCTGGTCCAAAGGGATTTCCAGCGAAAAACCATCAGCGGCAACCATTGCAAGCGGTATGGCCAGCGCAATCAGAGTCACAAGACCGCTTTTCAGCAATTCCCGACCAAGCACGGCATAGGAAAAGGCCACGTGCCTGCGCACGAAAACGATGGCTATGACCATCTGTATGGGCAAGCTGATGAACTGACCCAGCGCGACGGCAAGCAGCCCATAAAATGCAGCTGTGCCTATAACGGTGAGTGCGACCAGCCGCGAAATGAGATTGGACAGGAAAGCTTCGCGGTTTTCACCCAATGCCATCAGCAAGGGATAGGTCAGAATCGCAGGAAACCAGAAAAGGCAGGCAAGGCTGAGGATCGCCACTATGGGCACGCATTCAGTCCAGTCGGGGCCAAGAACGATGTGCACTGCCGGATAGGCGAGCAGCGCCAGCAATGCCTGTGCCGGCCAGTAGGCGACGGTAATATAGGACAAGGCGCGGATGTATGACTGGCTGATATCCGCTCCGGCACGAACTTGCGCCGAAAGCATCGGGAACGCCACGGTGAAGACGGCTGAAAGGATGATGCGATCCGGCAAACCACTCAAAGTGTCGGCACGGTTGTAAATGCCAACTGCCGATATGGGCATGAAACGCCCGAGCAGAAGCTGCGGAAGCGTCATGCAAATCTTGTTCAGACCAGCATTGCCTCCAAGATAAATCCCGAACCGCCGGGCCGTGTCGAAACTGGCCAATGACGGGCGGAACAGATTTTTCAAAGGGTGGATCGAGACAGCCAGCCCCGTTGTTATCAACGCGCTTGCCAGCAGTCCGAAGGCAAAACACATATGCCCGAAACCGCTGAAGGCCATGGCAATGGTTACCAATGCACCCAGACCGGCCCCGGCGGTGCGGATGCGCGCTAATGTTCCGAAGGCCATGTCGCGCTTCAGCAATGCGACAATCGGTAAGGACAGGCTTTCGACCAGCGCGGCCACAATCGTGATGCTGAGAAAAAGCTTCAACTTCGGATCGTTATAGGATTCGGCGAAGTATCCGAGTGCAAAATACAGGATCAGCGACAGCAGAACCGTTACACCCATCAGAAAAGTAAGCGAAGTCCGGATGTCCTGATCGCGTACCTTATCGATCTTTATCAAAAATTCGGGACTGGCGAATTCACGCAGCGAAAACACGACTGCCGTAAGGCTCAAGCCTATCACACCCATTCCGGTTTCGGCTGGCCCCAGAACACGTGACACCGCAGCCACCGTCACAAAGTTGAAGAGCAGCCCTGCATATTGTTCGAGCGCCGCCATGAGGAAACCCCTGCGACTGCCATTCATGATCCGCTCCAACAGGTATTCTCTGGCACCGCCAGCGTTTTCTGCATCATCGTTTCATCCCCATTCATGACAGCGCGGGCAAAAGCGTCCGCAGGCGCAATTTTCCAATCCTCGCTCAGAATAATCCTTTGCCACAGGCACGAAATGTCGCCCTTGGTGTTAGCACCTGACCTGAAAGGAGTATGCGGCACGCTCTAAAGCCAAGTCGTGGATAGCAGCGTCAGTGCGTAAAAATTTCCGGAGTTTGATCTTTTGCACGCGCCTCGGAGGAGACATGACGAGTCTTTCCCCGGATCACGCTTCTGGCCTTCGCTCTTTCCGTCGCTTTCTGCCTCGGCTTTCGGGGGCTGGCACGCGAATGGCATCTCATCGACATTCCTGATGCCCGCAAGAGGCATGACGGGAATGTCCCGCTTTGCGGGGGCATTGCCATTTTCCTCTCGTTTTCCGCAGCCACGTTTCTGGCGTTTGGCGTTTCAGGACATGCCAATGCCATGGCCTTGCTGCCGGGGCTTGTGCTCATCCTCGTCGCCGGTGTTCTCGATGACCGTTTCAACCTGCCTGTCGCGCCGCGCCTTGCAATCCAGTTGCTCGCAGCCTTCCTGATAATTGCTATCACCGGGGTGACGCAGACCTATCTCGGGCTTGCTTCCGATGGCGTCGAAACTGCCGCCACGTCCACTCCGGAAATGCTTATACAGGTCCTGACCGGACCGCTTTTCCTGATTATCGCGCTTGCTTTCATTGTCGGCCTTGTCAATGCGGTCAATATGAGTGACGGCGTGGACGGACTGGCAGGGTCGGCGAGTGCTGCCGCATTCTTCTGGCTGGCCGTCATCGGCTTCGGGATCGGCGAACATCGCCTCGGGCTCCGTGCGCTCGCTCTTGCTGCTGCCTGCCTCGGCTTTCTGGTTTTCAACATGCGGCATCGCTGGCGCGCACGAGCAAGCCTTTTCCTTGGCGATGGCGGCAGCACATTTCTCGGTGCAGCCCTTGCCGGATTTATCCTCATCCTTGCAAGCGGAACCGCCGCCGTCGCCTTTCCCGTCCTGATCTGGATCGTGATCGTGCCAGTCATTGATACGCTGAGTCTGATCGTGCGCCGCATGTCTGTACGCAGAAGCCCGTTCTCGCCGGACCGGCAGCATCTGCATCATCTGCTGATGGATGCGGGCCTTTCCTGCGGGCAAACAGCCGTAGCGGTCATGGCGCTCAATCTTCTGGCGGGAGCCATCGCCTACATCGCCATCCGGTTCGACATACCCGTCTGGCCGATGCTTCTGGCGCTGGCGATCCCTGCCGCAGCGCACACGCTCTTCGTGCTGCGCATGACCAGAGGCGCACGTCCGATCGTTACCGCTTCGATGGCCGAGGCCAACCCGACCACCAAACCGAACATCACTTATCCGGGGGCAACTTCATGACTGTGTCCGTCCTCATCAGAACGCTTAACGAGGAAGTCAATCTACCTGCATGCCTCGCCTCACTCGACTGGTGCGACGATATCGTAGTGCTCGATTCATTCAGCACTGATCGTACCGTGGAAATCGCCAAAGCAGCGGGCGCGCGCGTCTATCAGCGCGTCTATGACACCGAGGACCGCCAGCGCATGTACGGGCTGACGGAAATCGAGTTCAAACATCTTTGGATCTATACACCCGATGCGGACGAAATCACACCGCCGGACCTGCGAGATGAAATACTGTCGGTCACCGCTGATCCCGACCGACCGGAAGTGTTTTTCCGGCTTCGCTACAAGAACATGTTCATGGGGCGCTGGATACGCCATGCAAGCCTCTATCCGACATGGATCACCCGGCTGGTCAGGTCGGATCGCGTACGCTTCGAGCGTTCAATCCATGCACGCGCAACCGGAGGTCCGAGCGGCCAGTTACAGGCGCATTTCATCCATTACAGCTTCAACAAGGGGCTCGCCGCCCGGTACGACAAACACAATCTCTATTCCACCGTTGAAGCGGATTTGTCGGCAGCGCGGCTTCTTGAGCGGCGCGTCGATTGGGGTGGCCTCCTGTCGGGCAATCCGGAACGGCGTCGGCGCGCCATGAAATCCCTGTCCTACAATTTACCGTGTCGGCCGACCTTGCGCTTCTTCTACATGTATGTGCTGCGCGGTGGCTTCCTCGACGGCAAGCCCGGCTATCTCTATTGCCGCCTGCTTTCGGCTTACGAGTTCATGATCGTGATCAAGATGGAAGAGCAACGCCAGCGCCAATCGGCGCTTCTGGCTGAATCATCATCAGTCAGACGCCCTTTGGAAACCGAAGCACCAGAACGGCGTATGGTATGATGCTGCCCATTATTCTGCCCTGTGCCGTTTTGTTCGGACTGGTCGCCATGTTCTTCTCGGAACCTGTTCTGACCTTGCAGGATGATGGCGGCAGAGCTGATGTGATCGTCGTACCCGGCGGAGACGGACCACCCCGCGCGGCGGAGGCCGCACGTCTCTGGAAGGAAGGCCGCTCACCGGTGATCCTTGTTACCGGCGACGGGGATTGTCTCTCCAACAAACGGATCATGGTGCGCAAAGGCGTGACACCATCGGCGATTTTTGTGGAATGCCAATCGGGCAGCACCGGCAGAATGCCCGATTTTCCGCGCCCCTCATGCGCGAAATACAGGCCAGAAGTGCGCTGATCGTGACTAACTGGTATCACTCGCGCCGTGCCATAGCGAGCTTTCGCGCCGCCTGCCCCCAGATGCGTTTCATCTCGTCTCCCATCGGCGGCGATGACGGTCGGCCCGGTTTTCCAACAACACCCACGGACATGGAACTCGTCGTCAAGGAATATGTGAAACTTGGCTGGTATCTGATTTCAGGCCGCATCTTCCCACACGACCTTTCCACGGACGAACCGGCACCCGATCTTTCGGATGTATGCGCTGATGCGGGGGTTACACAATGAACCTCTCACTCACCCGGATTTTCGTCGGTTGCGTCCTCTGCCTTCTGGCTGGCGGTCTCTTCTCCAGACCGGAACGCATGTATCAGTTTCCGTTTCTTGCAGGGGTGATGACCTTCGGCTTCCTGCTGCCGCAGCTTCCCGCCCTCGTATATGATCAGTTTCTGCCTTCCGGCGCTTATGCCAAGACCATGATCATGGGCATTCTGTCGTTCGCAATGCTGATGCTTGGGTGGCGCCTGACGAAAAAGCCGATACAGTTTCTCAGCATGAGTTTCAGCGAACGCAGACTGCTCTGGGCTGCAGCAGGCCTGTCGGCTTTCGGCGCTGTCTTCTATTTCCTCCTTAGCCGCCTTCCGGGAGACGTCTCCATCGGCGTACAAATGACTGGTATGCCGGTGGTGTACCTCTTCTTTGCACAGCTCATGCCCTATGGCCCGGCCATCGCCGTCCTGTGTTTCGCACGGCGGCCGTCATGGTTTGCCATCGCGATCATCCTGTTCGATCTGGTTTTCTATCTGGACCGTATTCTGGTCACAGGAAAACGCGCAGAGACCATCCAGCTGGTCCTCATGTTCCTTCTCGCCTTCTGGTTCTACCGACGAATTGTCGTACCTCGAACAATCATGGCAATCAGCATCCCGGCTGGCACATTTCTCATGACCAGTATGGGCGATTATCGACAGGTAACCCGTGCGGATGCGAGCTTTGTTCTCGATGAGATTCTGGAGATCGACTATGCCGCCAATTTTCGCGCTACCCTTGACCGTGGTGGTCCGGAAATGCGCAATGCCGTGCAACGTATTGATGAAATTGATCGGCGGCTCGAGTTTGATTACGGCAAGTATCACTGGAACCGTATCATCTTTACATTCGTTCCGGCGCAACTTGTGGGTAGTCGCATCAAGGAAGCGCTCTATCTCGATGTCCCGGAACCCAGCCGGGATTACAACCCTTTGACAGGCTCGACCGAAACGGGATTGGTCGATGCGTTCTTGTCATTCTGGTATTTCGGAGCCCTGAAATTCCTGCTGCTTGCCCGGGCCATGCGCAGACTTTGGGAAACGGCAATGGCAGGCGAGATGCTCGGACAATTGGTGTATATGCTTTCCATTGTTCCGGCCATGCACTCAATTTCTCATCACACGGATTGGGTCGTGCCTGTCTGGATTCACATGGCATTGTTCCTCATTCCCGTTCTGTCGTTCTGCGTAATCCGCAATCGATCAATCCAGCTCCCGCTTCCGCCATCACAAAGCGGCGCGATCAACATTGCGGGGGCGGTTTTCAGGAAGGATGGTCATCATGACCGTGACGTCAGACCACAAAGGGACGTTCACCGGAGAAACCGGTAAATCGCGCCAACTGGATGGCATTTCAGGCAGAATGAACGCGTCGCGCCCCATGGAAGGCGGCGCGACCTTCACACTCGGACACCGTGTTCAGCGTCTGTGCTGGCAGGCAAGCTGGCTGTTACTGGCGGCATGGACGCCGTCTTTCCTGTGGCGCTGGCGTGGCGCGGTGTTGCGTGCCTTCGGCGCGAAGGTTCACAAGACCGCCATCGTGCGCGGCAGTGCGCGCATCTGGTGGCCGGGCAATCTGACCATGGGCGCTCATTCATCGCTGGGACCGGGAGCACTCTGCTATAACGTAGCGCACGTAACGCTTGCCCCATTTGCCATCATTTCACAACGCGCGCATCTGTGCACGGCGGGGCACAATATCGATCAGGCGGATTTTCCTCTCACGGCAGCACCTATTCAAATCGGGCCTTATGGCTGGGTTGCAGCTGAAGCCTTTGTCGGGCCGGGCGTGACCATCGGTGAAGGCGCAGTTCTTGGCGCACGCGGGGTCGGCTTCCGTGATATGGAACCATGGATGGTCTATGTCGGCAATCCGGCCAAGCCCGTGAGACCCCGACGAAAGCCCTGACAATCAGGAAGCAGGAACGGACCGGAGCGCCTTGCTGCCCGCAACGGCGCCGCTTTTTGCGGCTGAAAGCTTTGATAGGCCGCAATTGTCTGGAGAGCGATGCGTGGCCGTGTAGTTGGCCCGCACAAGTCTGGCACCAGCCGCACCCATGCGTCTCGCGTGATCGGGATCTTCCAGAATTTGCTCAAGCGCTGAAGCCACAGCCATCGGGTCGAGCGAACAGACCACACCGGCACCAGCTTCAGCCACTTCCGGAAAATGGCATACATCGGTAATCGCAACCGGTACGCCGCAGGCCAACGCCTCGGTTATGGCGACGCTGAATCCTTCCTGACGGCTTGGCAGGCAAAAACAGGCCGATTGTTTCAGGGCAGCGATCTTCGCCGAACCATAGAGCCCGCCTGTCATGTGTACCCGCGTCTCAAGCCCGTATTGACGAATACGCTGCCGAAAATCTTCTTCCGCACCACCATCAGGACCCGCGACAACCAGATCCACATCAGGGAACAAGGTGGCAACACGACGAAAGGCATCGGCAAGTATATCAAGACCTTTCTTGTAGTGCAGCCGCGACAGAAAAAGTATGTAGGGCCGTTCCGGCAATCCGCGCACGGCAATATCCTTGTCGCCCTCGACTTCATTGAGGAAAATTCCGTTCGGGATGATCATCGAGGGTGATTTCAGGCCTAGCGGCCGCATCAGCTCGATTTCATCCGCATTCAGCGCGTGGATGAACGCTGCACCGTCGAGCATACGACGAAAACCGAGCATCATCGCGATCTTCTTCTTCCATGCGCTCTGTTGCATACTCCACACGTCAAGCATACCGCAACAACATACGCAATATGGCACACGATAGCGGCGGCAAAGCATTGATGCCCGCAACAGATTGGTTTCCCATATGCCATGAAGATGCACAAAATCTGCCGAGCACAGCAGCATCTCCATTGCTTTTGCTGCAGCCCCGCCGAACAAGGTTTCCCGCAGGTCAGGCATTGGTAAAAGCAGGGTACGCACCTTGTCGAAACCGGGAATTGTGGCCGTGGCGCTGACGGCGCGACCGCTCACTTCATCATCGCTATAGCTCACGATTGTCACTTCATGACCGAGCGTGGCCTGCGCTGCTGCAAGCCGCACCACGACGGCTTGCGGGCCGCCCTTGGCAGGATCGTAGGAACCGATGACGTGGACAATGTTCATGCCGCCTTCTCCCGAAAGATTGCTGAGGTCAACCGTTCGCCATAACGCGATAAAGTAAAATCAGCCGCGCGTTCGCGGGCGCTTTCGCCCATCCGTTCCAGCGCTGCCGGATTGCTTGCAAGTTCCCGCAGGATTTCTGTTGTCTCCATGACGTCCCGGATAGGCACGATATAGCCGTCGATACCGTTGCGAACGACACTGCCCGTATTCTCCGTACAAATTACAGGCAGCCCAGCGGCCAGCGCTTCATAAACGGAAATCGCCGACCCTTCGCATAACGAAGGCAACAGAAAGACATCGGCCCACTCAAATTGCTTGCGCATCTCGCTGCGCGGAATGGGGCCTGTCAATTCGACCGAGGCGGCGAGCTTCTTCTGTGCTTCCGGCAACAGTTCCAGCGGGCCGACCATCCGGAATTCCACCTCTCCCGCCAGCAATCGAGAAACCCCGCCGACATAAGGCGAACCTTTGCGCAAGCCAACCGCGCCCACTGTCAGCACGCGCAATTTGCACGGTGCCCGTGGTTTCCGTTCAACACGGAAACGCGTATCGACACCTGTCGGAACCACCACGATCTTTTCGGGAGCACAACCTTCTTCAACCACATGACGGGCAACAAAAGGTGATGGACACACAACCACATCGGCCAGCTGCCATTCGGCTCGTTCACGCTCCGCGAAAGCCTCGGAATATCCATCGCTTTCGAGCGGCAATTGCCACCCCAGGTTCAACAATTCCTCTTCATAACCAAGCTGGTCGACGATGGCGCGCGGCGCGATCACCTGATCGATCGCTGTCCAAAGACCCATTTTTCGCGCAGCCGACAACAGCTCAACAGCTTCACCGCTGAAGGCATAGACACCACTTGCGCCGTGAAATCCGCTTTCAGCGACCAGCCTTCCGAAGGTTTCACCAGCCCATATTGCATTGGCAGTGGATTTCGGCCCGGTCTGGTTCGCCAGTCTGCGTACGGCGGAATGCAGTCCGAAGCCCGGAAAAGTTGTCATCTGTTGTTGGGGAATTCCCCGGGGTTTGCGTCCAATCAATCTCCGAACAGAGGATGGGAGCGCATTGGAGGGCAAGCTGTTGAGGAAACGTGGCCATCCCTGAAAAGCGCATATGTCCGTATAAAAAATGTGCCAGCTTCTGATTATTCGCAAAAAATCCGCGGGACTGCATAGTGCCGGCGGGCGCCCAACTGGCTGACAACGACCGACCCATCCATCATAATTCCCTCGGCTGGAACTGCCGGTCGAGAACCGGCATAGCCTGTGGCACCACCTTTTCCTCAAGCCGCGAGATGGCCGACTGCCAGACGGCTGCGCCATATTCACGCGAATAGGCCGTTTCCATCAGATAGCGGGCATTGTTGCCCATCGACATGCGTCCCACAGGCGAATGGCGCAAATGAAGGATCGCGTTGACCAATGCATCGACATCGCCCGGTCTCAGCGCCATACCGCACTGAAAATCGCGGACGATTGTGCCGATCTCGCCTTCCGTATCACCGATGAAGATTGTCGGACGGGCCGCCGCGAGGACGCCATAGAACTTGCTGGGCACGATACAATGTTCCAGCTCCGGCTTCAGCGAAACCAGATGCACATTGGCCGCGCCAAGGCTCTCGGAGAGCTTTTCCACGGGCTGGAATGGTTTCATCATCACATTGGTCAAACCGCGTCGCTTGACTTCACTTTCGACGAAACCACGCTGCTGCCCCTCGCCGATCATCAAAAAGACGATGCTTTTCATATGCCGGAGCCGCTCCGCAGCATCGAGCACCGTCTTGAACTCGTGCGCGCGCCCGAAGTTGCCCGAGTAACCGATGACGAATTTTCGACCGAGCCCCCAGCCACGGCGCAAGGGGTTCTGCGACGGCTCCACCGGAACGATTTCGTTGCGGTCGGCCCAGTGGTGAACCACGCTCAGGCTTTCCGCCGGAATATCCCGCGTCGAAAGATAATGCGCCATGCGGTCTATCGGACAGATTGTCAGTGCGGACTGGCGCATCGACCAGTTGCGCAGGATCAGGGCGAGCTTACCGGAAACGGTATCGGACTTGATGAGGCCGAGTTCCATTGCCGTTTCGGGAAAAAGATCCATCACCCAGTTGACCAGCTTTGCCCGTCGCAAGCGAACAGGCAGCGCTGCCGAAACGGAAAGAAGCGGCGGATCGGTACAGACGACGCAGACATCGTCCTTGCGGGCATTAGATGCAAACCCGGGCGGCCGCGGACAGATGAAAGGTTGCATAATCGACCGCGCGCCCGACAAGCTTGCCCCGACCAAAGCCCGAGGTCCATATGCGATGCACATCTATGCCGTCGATCGTTTCACGCGCGGGCAACACGTCCTTCCGCTTGTCGTGATAGCTGCGGCTTGCCAGCACTGTCGTTTCGATGCCTTCACGCACAAGCGTATGGGCAAGGCTCGTCACCATCCGGCTCGTCGCCGACTGGTCCGGGTAGAAGTAACGATTGGCAAGCACCACACGCATGATTTCACGTCCTGTTGTTCGATCCCGTTGAAACGAGCATCGCAACTGCGCAGCAGATACCGCAAGAAACACAAAGGCATGGCACGCACCGACACCGGGCGAACCGCCTACCTCTTTGGGTGAAACCGGACATACCGGGCGCGCCTCAAGCCTCATCCGAAGAGGGATGTTCCGGCCCGCAATTGCCGTTTTGGAGCCGTTCTGCCCACGCAGGAAATCGCTAACATGGTTTCATTGCAGCTTTGGAAAGCTTTGGTCGGAGGGAAGCCCTTGCAAGAGAAAACAGCTCTCATCGTCGGTGTGACTGGACAGGACGGCGCTTATCTAAGCGAGCTTCTGCTCAAAAAAGGCTATCGCGTACATGGTCTGAAACGGCGGTCTTCCTCGTTCAACACTGCGCGTATCGATCATCTCTATCAGGACCCGCATGAGGAGGACATTCGCTTCCGCCTGCATTTCGGTGACCTGACCGATGCAACCAATCTGTGCCGTGTCATTCAGGAAGTGCGGCCCAACGAGATTTATAATCTCGGCGCGCAAAGCCATGTTCAGGTAAGCTTTGAAACGCCTGAATATACGGCCAATGCCGATGCGCTCGGCACGCTGCGCCTGCTCGAATCCATGCGTATTCTGGGTCTCGGCAAGACATGCCGTTTCTATCAGGCTTCCACGTCGGAACTTTTCGGTAACAGCTCGCCCCGTGCACAGAACGAACAGACGCCTTTTGCTCCGCGCAGTCCTTATGCGACAGCAAAGCTCTATGCCTACTGGACGACGGTAAACTACCGCGACGCCTATGGCTTCCATGCTTCCAACGGCATTTTGTTCAATCACGAAAGCCCGCTTCGCGGCGAAACCTTCGTTACCCGCAAGATCACCCGTGCTGTCGCGGCCATTGAACGCGGCTTGCAAGACAGGCTTCGGCTCGGCAATCTCGATGCCCGTCGCGACTGGGGTCATGCGCGTGATTATGTCGAGGGCATGTGGCGTATCCTGCAGGAAGACACCGCCGACGACTATGTGCTGGCGACCGGCGAAACGCACACCGTGCGCGAGTTTGTCGAACACGCCTTCAAGGCCGTCGACAAGGAGATCGAGTGGCACGGTAACGGCGTGGAAGAAATCGGCCGCGACCGAAAATCCGGCAATTGCCTGATAGAGATCGATCCCCGCTATTTCCGTCCGAACGAGGTCGACTTCCTGCTCGGCGATGCATCCAAGGCGAAAAATCGCCTCGGCTGGCAGCATAGGACCGGCTTCGACAATCTTGTCACCGAAATGGTCGACTGGGATTTGCGCAACATCATGCGGGAGGTTGGACGCAATGACTTCTACGGCTGACATCACCCCCGCTCCGTTTTATTCACTCGAAGGCAAGAAGGTGTTCGTTGCCGGGCATACAGGCATGGTCGGCTCGGCCATTCTGCGCCGCCTGCAAGGCACGGATTGCGACATCATCACTGCAGCGCACAGCGCACTCGATCTGACCCGGCAGGGACCAACGGAGAATTTCATCAGCGGTCGCAAACCCGATGTCATCATCATCGCTGCCGCTCGCGTTGGCGGCATCCTTGCCAATTCGCAATATCCGGCAGATTTTCTCTATGACAATCTCGCCATCGGCATGAACCTCATCCGCACTGCCCATCAGAACGGTGTCGAACGCCTGTTGTGGCTCGGATCAAGCTGCATCTATCCCCGCGACGCAGCGCAGCCTCTCACCGAGGATGCCCTGATGACAGGCCCGCTGGAAGCGACCAACGAAGCCTATGCCGTCGCCAAAATTGCAGGGCTTGAATATGCGCGGGCTTGCGCACGGCAATATGGCAATCACTTCATGACGGCGATGCCGACCAATCTTTACGGTCCAAACGACAATTTTGATCCCAACACCTCGCATGTCCTGCCGGCACTGATCCGCCGGATTCACGAGGCCAAGGTGCGAGGGACCGACCATGTGACGCTCTGGGGCACCGGCAAACCCTTGCGGGAGTTCCTGCATGTGGACGATCTTGCCGATGCCTGCCTGCACATACTGCGTTTCTACGACGGCATTGAGCCGATGAATATCGGGACGGGTGAAGAGATTTCAATCAAGGATCTGGCGCTGACCGTTGCCCGCGTCGTCGGTTACGAAGGTCGCTTTGAACACGACCTCAGCAAACCGGACGGTACACCGCGCAAACTCCTCGACACGTCGCGGATGCGGGCGCTGGGCTGGAAGCCGCAAATTCGTCTGGAGGACGGCCTGCGTGAAGTCTATCGCGATTGGTTGGAGGAAGCCGCCGATCCTGTCGCCGCTTGAAGCCCCCGGAAAAGCGGAACCCGCTTTTCCGATCAAGCGCGACGTTTTTCTTCGATATTGTCGATCCCGACAAGTCTCCTCGGCATCCCTCATGCCGGGGAGACGCGCAGCGTCGTCCCGAAGCACGAAGAGACGCCCCGCCTTCCTAAGTTTCCATTGAAGTGAAACTCTCAACCTATGACGGCGAGCCGCCGACCCTGCTCATATCCAGCTCGACGCGCAGGATGTCACCCGGTTTGATTTCCGTGCTTTCGTTGGCGACGATATCCTGAAAGCTGCCATTCACGATACGACTGATCGAGAACACCAGTTTCTGGCGCAGCGTGGCCGCGGAAATATTACCGGAAGACTTGGCGATCTCGGCCATAGCCCGGAGTTGTGTATTGCTGCGGCGCTCCATGCGGGCAATGTTGAGGTCAATATCCTGCAAATTGGTAGCCGCTTCGCTTTTGCGAATTTCTTCCAGATTGGCGATGCGCTGCTCCATGGCAAGCTGGTTCTGTCTCGCCCGTGCAAGAAACGAAGCAAGCTCCAGCGCGGCCCGCCGTGTGGCCGACAGATCACGCTCCATGTCGCGCAGGTTGGATTTTGCGGCCGGGCCGCGATCCACCAGTGACTTGCTGGAATCCACATTCTCCTGCAACAGCCCAATTTCGGTGTCGTGCAGCTTGATACTCTGCTGCAGGGTCTGGATTTCATCGCCATAGCTCGCTGCTTGCGCTTCAAGCGCTCGACGCTCGGCTGCAAGATTGTTGCGGCGGACGTTGAACACTGTCTTTTCACCGTCCAGCATCTTCTGCGTCAGAGCCACGGTTTCCTTTGTTCGCAGCCGCCTGATCCGGCAGAGTATAAGTAAAATCCGTGCCGTTCAGTTCCGCCTCGAAACGGGCCCGCCGGATTGCCATGGCAGTGATCTGCATCTGCAGGTCGACATATTCCTGCTGCGCGGAAATAAGCTGCATCCCGGCAGTCAGGGCTGGAGATTCCGCTTTTCCGGCTCCGCCACCCAGCGCCATGAGTTCAAGCACCACCATTCCGGGCCGGAACTGATATTTTCCCGGTACCTTCACATCACCAACGACAAATACCGGCGCATATTGATTGATCGTTGCTGTGACCGTCAGTCCCGGAATATGCTGGGATAGAGATCCCGCGATCTTCTCGCTGATCTCATTGGTGGTCAGCCCGGTGACGGAAATATTGCCTACCACCGGATAGCCGATATTGCCGTCCACATCGACAGGATAAAGCCCTGTAAGCGACGGCTGCCCGTAGACGGTAACCTGAAGCACATCGTCGGGGCCGACGCGATAGGCCTGCCCATCGGCGAGCGCTCCGAAACTGCCACCCAAAAGCAGGAGCCCGGAAAGCATAGTGGCCCGGAGATGCATGCCGATGCGGTTTTTGATGATCTTGTGTGACATGGTCTGCCCCTCACGCCTGTTCCTGAACGCCATCTGTGGCTGGCTTGCGCCTTCGCGAGAACATGGCGCTCACGCTCCGCTTCGCCTTCTGCAGACCCAGCCCGCAAAGCACGACAGGTACCGTTATCCAGCTTCGATAGGACGAGGAATTGTGGTTCACGACCGCAAGTGCAGGTTTACGCCCGAAAGACGCCATCGTCTGGATGAGCGCATTGGTTGCGTGCTGATCCCGGCGGTCGGACGGCACGACGAGAAGCGCCGTATCCGTCGCCCGCGACAGGAGAACCGAACGTTTGTCTTCCATAACCGCCGGTAGATCCACGAGGATAATCTTGTGATCGGCGCGCAATTGGGCAATCAGATCGGCTAGCCAGTCTCCCTCGCGCATCTGCCTGTTCGGCTTGATAATATCGATCCCCGAACCGTGATCATGCATAAGTGTTGCGCCAGTGAGCAGACGTCCGGTCGACACGCCACCGTAATCGCTGTGCGGAAGCCCGAAGGCCTCCGACAAGCCCGCTCGCTTGTTCGTCGCGTCGATGACCGCAACCGTCAGGCCCGTCGCCGCTATCTGTTGTGCAAGTGCGGTTATCAGCAGCGTCTTTCCCTCGCCGTCAGACAGCGAAACGATGGACAGTGCCAGCGAATCCCGACCGCGTGTCAGGACCCGAAGACGGTCATGGACCGACTTGATGGCGCGACCGAACGGGCTGGCCGGATCGAGACCGCGATTGACGAGAAGCGGTACAGTCAGCCGCGGCGAAACCGGCAGCAGCGTCGCTGCCGGAATGCCGGGCAACACCAGAGATGCCGTTTGCGCAGGCCTGATCTTGTCGAATGTTTCCTTCAGCATGGTGCCAACAAGCGCGACGAGCCCACCCAGCCCCAGCCCCAGCAGCAGCCAATTGGCCAAGTTCGGGCTGGCCTTGGCCATGGCCGGTTCGGCAGGCGAGATCATCTGTGCTTCCGGCGCGGCGATGCCGTCCTGCTCGATCAGCTGCTTGTAGCGTGTGAGATAACTTTCATAGACCGTGCGGCTGGCATTGGCTTCACGGTCGAGCTGCCCGGCCTTGACTTGCGCCCGGTTGGCTTCGGCAAGGTCGGCTTCCGCATTCTTCAGCGCATCTTCCAGTCCGCTGCGCCGCTGCCGTGCGATCTGGATTTCATTGCCGAGGCTCTTGATGATTTCACCAACGTGGTTCGAAATCTGCTGCTTCAGCGCTTCCTGTTCAGCCTTCAGCACCGGAATTTCGGCACTTTTCAGCGCTCCATTCGACTGTAACTCGCCAAGCTGACGCTCGACACGCGCCTCCTCATTGCGCAGGCTCTGGATCGCTGGCGATGCCAGCACTTCGGCGAGCGCAGGCGCTTCATTGTTGTTCTTCAGCTCCCGGGCCGTGCGCAGCCGCGCTTCGGCAAGCGAGACCGCACCTGTTGCCGCGACAATCTCGCTGTTCAGCGCCGCAACGCGCTGGGCCTGAAAGCTGATCTGCCCCTGCTCGCCTGCAAGCCGGGATTTCTGGCGGAACTCTTCCGCCGCGCGTTCTGCATTTTCAAGATCGCTGCGCAAATTGCCCAATTTATCGCCAAGCCAATCGCTGATACGCCGCGTGGCCGATTGCTGCACATCGATCTGGTGATTGAGATAGGCCGTCGCAAAGGCATTGGCGACCTGTGCCGCATAAACCCGATCGGACGCACGATAGGAAATGAAAATCGTGTAGGACCGACCGTCATTGGTAACCCGCAACCGCGAGAGAAGAAGGTCGATCTGCTGGCGTTCGCGCATCGCCGGATCGACATCACGCGCACCTTTCGTTTGCGAGCCCGTATCCGAAGCAGACGACAACACCGTGCGCGAACGGAACTCCGTCGGCACGACAATGTTCTCCGCTTGCAGGATGTCGATGACTTTCAGCGCCATCATGCGCGAATTGATGATGTCGAGCTCGGACCGCAGAACCGGACTGTCCTGCGGTAGCGGCGTGATTGCGCTTTCACTGGGCAGTGCCTGCAATCGCCGCATATCCAGCACCAGTACCGACTCCGACACATAACTGATCGGTGCTGTAAGATAGCCCGCAAAGCCGACGCCGATGCCCGCAAGCACCGGCACGACAAGCATCATTCTTCTACGTTTTATAATATCGAGCAGGTCAGCCACCGGCTGCCTCCCGTTTCCTGCTGAAACGTCGGAGATAATCACCAAAATTCTCCTTCACGGAATAATTCAATCCGCAGGCTGCCGAACGCCCACTGTTCCAGTTTCCGACCTATTGCAGATCGGAAAACGAAGTCTCCGACGGAAACAGCTCGTTGATGATGCAAGCCACCTCGGTACGGTTGGACGCCTTCAGCTTCTTCATGATGTTGCGGATATGAACCTTCACCGTGCTTTCCCGCAGCTTCAGCTCATAGGCGATGATCTTGTTCGCCTTGCCCCGGCGCAGCGCATTGACCACTTCGGCCTGACGCTGGGTGAACATTCCGCCAAGAGGCTGCAGCCGCTGCGAATTCGGATCGGTGGCGTGACGCAGAGCCAGCACGCTGCTGGCTGGAACGAAAGTTCCCCTGCCATGGCGAGCCGCAATGCTTCAACGCAGACATTCACATTCACCGATGTTGGAATATACCCCTTCACGCCATGGTCGAGCGCTTTGAGAACCTGCGAGATTTCTTCCTTGTCGGCCAGAAGAATGACCGGTGCCGGAGCGCAGTCAGTAACAATGCGATTGAGATAATTGCCGACAGCCGGGTCCGAAACCTTCTGGCCACCGATGTTGAAGAGCACTGCACCTGCGGTGCGGCCCTTGCGCTGATGCTGCCACTGCTCGAACGAGCTGAATGTGGCGATCGACATTTCGATGCTGTGGTTTGTCAGTCCATGTGCGAGGCATTCGCGATCCAACGCACGGTTGTCTATGATGACCAGTAGCGGCAACATGCTGTCGTTAGGCTGTTCAGGTTTAAAAGAACTATCTTTTGACGCCCCAAAGCCATTATTCTTTAATTCACTCGTCCTGCTACTGAATTGTGGAGAAATGTTCATCTGTTCGCCCTCTAATCCGACTTATGCGCATGACCCCATTGTTTGCACATCACAATCACGGAAGCGCATCGGTTACCTGTTATATTTTTTCTTCTTGAGATCTAGACAAAACCCCGGAAGCAATTCTCGTTTTTGTTCTTATTTTGATGAAAAGACTGCCTGAAATTTATTTGAGTGTCATTAACCTAGATTAAGGGTTTCGGCAAAATATGGTTTAGACAAAGCGCGGATATATACCCAATTAGTGGTAGAAATTACTACCTTGCCAAAACAAATGGCCTCGCTGAAACTCTTTAGATACCGCTTCCTTGGAAGAGCTGGGGAAACGAACCGTGGGGGTCGCTCGACTTTAAACTTATATGCACTCATGCTGGGCGAAACGGCAGGTAGGCTCTATGGTGGTAAATGCCGACGAAGCAAAAACGCTGCGCCATTTTCTGGAAAGCGCGCCTATCAGTGCGGTTTTCAATGAAAGCGACTTGAGCGTTCTTAGCGCCCTGCCCATATCCTCAAAAAAACTATGCCCCGCACACCGTGGTGAGCAGCCGTGAGACTGGGCCAACTCGGTTCACATAATAAAGAGCGGTTGGGGCTGCATCTATCGCGATCTTCCCGATGGCGACCGCCAGATTCTGGACTTTCCCATGAAAGGTGATTTTCTGGGTTTCCGAACCGGGCTCGGCTTCAACTATTATACCCTGATTTCGGTTACCGAGCTTTCTGTCCTCGAAATCTCCCCGGATCATCTCACCGAAAGCCTTCTCAACTCCCCTCGCCTTGCAATGACATTCATGGAACTGATGGCGCGCCAGCGTGCCATTCTGATTGAGCATCTCATCAGTATAGGCCGCCGAAGTGCACTTGTGCGTATCGCACATCTCCTGCTCGAACTGGGGCACAGGGCGCGGATCAACGGAACGGGTGATGAAAACAGCTTTTTCTGTCCGCTGACACAAAGCGAGCTGGCCGATGCGCTGGGGCTTACGCCGATCCATATCAACCGGATGCTGCGTGAACTTCGTGAGGACGATCTTCTCGTCTTCCGCAATAATGAGGTCGAATTTCTGAACCGGTCAGCTCTCGTCCATATTTCAAGCTTCGATGAGCACTATCTGACCATGGAAATTTTCCCGCGCGTGCGGATCAGCCGGTGATTGACACGCAAAATCACGGATTATTCCAATAGGAAACTATCGTTGATAATCCATCAAAACTCGCATACTAAAAATACTATTTATATATAAATTAAACCTCAACTTACACATAGAACCAAAGATTAAAGCAGCTGTCATCGCACCGGATATACCGGTAAAGCCTCAAATACATCGCCATATATTCATATATGCGCTATATATTTATCAGAGAATTGCGACTAGTTTCCGCTTCACCATCGTGCCCGGAGGGGCAGCATTGAGGAGGAGGCTCAACGATGCAAGACAATCTCGTCGATCCCGCCGTTGGCAAGGCGACAAAGCGACTTCTGCCATTTCTGGCAATCATGCTGATCCCGCCTTTCTGGACCGCGCCAATATCGGTTTCGCCAAGTCCGAGTTTCAGGCTGACACGGGCTTAAGTGACGCTGCCTATGCATTCGGAGCCGGCATATTCTTTATCGGATATGCGCTTTTGAAGTTCCCAGCAACATCATCATGCACAAGGTCGGCGCACGCCTCTGGCTGAGCCGGATCATGATTTCGTGGGGTATCGTCTCCGCCGCCATGATGTTCGCTCATACGGAAGGCGTCTTCTACACGCTGCGTTTTCTGCTCGGCGTTTGCGAGGCCGGTTTCTATCCGGGCGTCCTGCTTTATCTGACCTATTGGTTCCCCGCGAAGCAGCGCGCACGCGCGACCGGTATCTTTTATCTTGGCGTTCCGCTGGCGCTCGTCCCGGGAAGCCCGCTTTCCGGCTGGTTGCTGACCCATCACGGTATTTTTGGCCTCACCAACTGGCAATGGATGTTCGTGGTCGAAGGGCTTGGCGCATCACTGGTCGGGATCATCGCCCTTTTCTACCTGACGGATCGCCCCGAAAAAGCGCGCTGGCTCTCGGTCGAGGAGCGCGATGCCCTCACACGGGTTATCGCCGCGGAAGAAGCCGCAAAAGAAACACAGGCTCAGCATTCAGCCATGTCGGTACTGAAAGACCGCCGCGTCTGGGCTTTTATTGGCATCTACTTCTTCCTGCAGATCGGCACCGCGCCTTTGACCTTCTATTTCCCATCGCGCTTCGCACAGGCAGCATCGAATGGGCAGATGAATCTTCTTATCGGCTCGCTTCTCGCCCTTCCCCGCTGTGCTCGGTCATCGCAACCCGTTATTTCACGGTTCTGGCCGACCAGACCAACCAGCATCGGCTTGTCTGTATGGGCATGGTCATCGCTGGAACAGTGGCGCTTGCCGTCATCGGGCTTACCGGCAACCCATGGCTGATGCTTCTTGCGGCCTGCATTGCCGTGCCGGGCCTCACAGCTTCGCAACCTGTATTCTGGAGCCTGCCTACCCGTTATCTGGGCGGGATCGGCGCGGCCAGCGGCATCGCCTTCATTGTTTCCATCGGTAATCTCGGTGCATTCTTCGCGCCGCAAATCAAGAATTGGGCCGATGTCGCAGTGGGCAATCACGATGCTGGTTTCTATACACTTGCGGCCCTCTGCGGCATCGCTGTTCTGCTTCTCGCAGGTGCTCGCAAGGCCGCTCCGTGAGGGCGAGTGGTCACTGCCAAATAAGGTTCATCTTCGCGAAATTATTGAAACAGAACCCTCGCTCCAGCGGGGGTTTTTCTGTTCCAAATATGTGGAGTCACTCTATATTCAGCGATCGAAATCAACCTTCGAAAGGACTGCACAATGAGGATAAGCGCCCGCAATCGACTAAAGGGAACAATCGTCGAAGTCACCAAAGGGGCAACCACATCCCATGTCCGGATCGATATCGGCAATGGTGTGGTCGTTACCTCGTCCATCACCAACGAGGCTGTCGACGAGCTTGGCCTGAAAGCTGGCGGCGCCGCTTATGCCGTGGTGAAGGCATCCGACGTGATGATCGCAGTTGACTGAACTCTGCAATTGAAGCGTTTGTTGCATGTGAAGAAAATCTTTTCGCACGCAACCTTCCTTCTTCAACAGTTCGTCACTTGCGACGGGCTGGAATAGTTGCTCCCTTCGTCCTAGATTCAGGGCACATATCAAGGGAGCGCATATCATGACCTACAGCAAGAACCCCGAAGCGATTGCGAAGCTCACGCCCGAGCAATATCGCGTCACACAGGAAAAGCGGCACCGAGCGCCCCGGGACCGGTGAATATCTCTACAACAAAGAGCCGGGAATTTACGTCGATATCGTTTCGGGCGAGCCGCTCTTCGCCTCGGCCGACAAATATGAGTCCCATTGCGGATGGCCCAGCTTCACCAAGCCGATCGAACCCGCCAATGTTGCCGAACTGAACGATATCTCGCATGGCATGGTACGGACCGAAGTGCGCTCGGCACATGGCGACAGTCATCTGGGCCATGTCTTCCCGGATGGGCCGGTTGATCGCGGCGGCCTTCGCTATTGCATCAATTCGGCCTCACTCCGTTTTTCGTTCCAAAAAGACCGGATGGAAGCGGAGGGATATGGTCAGTATCTCGATCAGGTCGAAGATATCGGTTGATTTCTATGTCAGGCCCGGACCCGTTTCGGGCCTGAATGCTCTCCAAAGATAGAGGCGACCTTGCCAGACGAAACAAAAGAATTCCGTTCGGATTTTAAACCCTGACAATGTCGCACCGCCTATAGCGGCTTATTCACATCTGGCAGTCATTCCGTCCGGCACGGAACTTCTGGTTATTGCAGGCCGTCGGCTTGGACTTGAACCGTACAATTCCCGAAGAGCCGGAAAAGCAATACGAACTGGCTCTGCGCAACATTGTCGGCATCCTCGACAGTCAGGGCCTCACTCCGGCCAGTCTGGTGAAGCTGAACATCTTCCTCGTGGACCGGCTCGACCCGGAACGCGCCAAAAACATCCGCGCTGAGTTACTGGGTGACAGCCTTCCACCGACCACGCTCGTTTATGTCGCCGGACTGGCACGGCCCGAGCTGAAGGTCGAAATCGAAGGCATGGCCGCGCGAAGTATTTGAAATAAAATAACCGCGATATGGAAATAATTTGCATACAAATTAATTGATCCACAGGCATTACATCGGGCCATGAAGTAAGACTTCTTTCTGTCGCAATGATCACTAATCTGATCCAGCGCACCGCTTCGGCGGAATCAGGCAAATGCGCAGCCTCGGTATGATTATGCTATCACCACACATACCGAGGCTTTCCGGGGCTTTTGGCCGTTTCATGTCCATTACGCCGCCCCATTCCAGATATTTCTTCACTCTGATAGGTAAATCAACCGGCACAATGGTTGCAGCCGCAGCATGATTTCCATTGCAAATAGCGAAAAACTATATTCAATATACTGTCTTACTATTAAAGGACTATCGATTTCGATAACGCAACATTTTGGGAGGCAGCTTGGACAGCGCAGTTGGGGCCTACCGGATTTATTCTGAAAAGGAGTGCTCGGACGCACCTGCACTCGACTGGCCCTACGTTTGCGCACTGCACCTGCTCCGAGAACCCTTCGAGAACGCGATTTCGGAGTTTCTCGCCTTCGTGGGCAATGCATCGCGGGCTGATCGCGCCCGGATGATCGAATATTCGCCTGATCTGCTGCGGTTTTGTAACACGCATGAATGGTGCAAAGGCGATACAACCGCCTATATTTCCGAACTTCAGGAAACCCCAACCACGCTAATTGGTTGGCTGCACCGTTATCTGACCGAGGGACAGGCCGTCGCCGTCCACGATGTCAGGGGCTGCCGCGCACCGCGCGCGCCATCCGTGCTGAATTCCTGCGTCAGGGCAATCAAAGCATACTCAGCATACCGGTTTTTCATCAGCGTCGGCTGCGAGGGATCGTCGGTTTCGATACGACCGTGGAAGCCAGACACTGGTCGCGCGCGGAAATCAAGGCCATGTTCCAATGTGCGTGCCTGATCGCACAGGCGAAATATTCGACCTCCGATGAGGAAGCGGTGTCAGACGAAGAGCCCGACCCGACATCAGTAATCTATGTCAGCAAACGCGGCGTAATGCGCGGAGTGTCCCCGGAGGAAATCATCGGGGTGCGCTCGGCTGGCAATTACAGCGAGATATGGCTTGGCGATGGTTCCTCCGTTCTTGATTCCAGACCGCTTGGCATATGGGCAGGCATTCTCCCCGCTAGCGTCTTTTTTTCGCATTCACCGCACGACGTTCATAAACGTGCTGCATGTATCGGACTTGGACAGAAGTACCATCGACAAATGGCTGGTCAGGATGCGTGGCATCGATCAGTCGTGGCCGGTCTCGCGATCCTATCGAAAAGCGTTGCGGGAGCGCCCGGGCTTCTAGCCTTTGTTTCGCCTTGTTTTCGCCCGTTCGTCGCCACAAAATTTGATGCGAAATAAGCAGATTTTGCTCCAAAAATGCCGCTTCAGCGCCGAACGGACGCAAATCCCGAACTTCCTCAATTTGAAATCGGCGCTTGGAGCATAATCCGAACGGAGCAAAACGAGGATCGATAAGATTATGCTTTGGAAAGAAAATCTTAGAGCACCGATCTGATTGAATCAGATCGGTGCTCTAAGACAGATCCAGATGTGCCTTGAGCGGCATGTCGTCATGAACCGGAACAGTCTGCCTTTCGATCATGCGATGGACGAGCGGCGGCTTGTCCCCTTTGTGCAAAGAAAGGAGCCGTTCCGACACTTCGGCATCGGCCCGGGTGCGACGCTGGTTATGGCGGACATACTCGACCCAAGTTGGCACGTGATAGCTTTCCGTCCGTGTTTCCGGATTCTCCAGATCACGCAGCAGCACCCATTGCCGGGCACCATCGCGGATACGCATACGGCGGCGCAAAGCCATGGCGGAAAGGAAGGCTGGAACATCTTCCTGTGCGATCTTGTAGTCGACCATGATCATGATCGGACCGCTGCGCGAACGCAAATCCAGCCGAAGCTGCGGCTCGCTGAAACGGTTGAGCGGGTCGAGATTGAGGTCTTCAAATTCAGGCTGCGGCAGGAGCAGACCGATCAGCGCGCCGAACATCAGCACCACGGCAGCAGCCAGAAGCGCGCCCGGCACGCCATATTCATCTGCGACAGAGCCCCATAGCCAGCTACCTGCCGCCATCCCGCCGAAAGTCGCCGTCTGATAGAGCGCCAGAGCACGCCCCACCACCCAGCGCGGCGTGGAAAGCTGTACGGTGACGTTGAACAGCGACAGCGCCAAAACCCACGAAACACCCGCAGGCAGCAGGAAAATGCAGCTCAGCCACATATTCCGACTGATCGACAGCAAGGCACAACTGATCGCAAAGGCCACAAAAGCACCGCGCACCAACCATTCATTGCCGAGCAGTTCGCGAAGCCGGGCACTGAGCAAGGCGCCGCCAATGGCGCCAAGCCCGAAAAAGCCCAGCATGATACCGTAGGTGAGCGCTGTTCCGTCGACGAGGTCGCGCGCGACGAGCGGCAAAAGCGCCAGAATGACAATCGCGGACAGACCGAACAGAAACCCCCGAACATCACCTTGAGCAGGTTCGGCGACATAGCGACATAACGCAGCCCTGCCACCATGGCCGGTCCCAGCGTTTCGCGCGGCAGGGTGGATTTGACCGTTTCCGGCTTCCACCGCCATAGCGCCAGAATAAGCGCACAATAGCTGAACGCGTTGAAAATGAAGGCAAAAGCAGCACCCGCTGCCGCAACGATGATGCCGCCGATGGCAGGACCAATGCTGCGCATGAGATTGAAGCTCATGCTGTTGAGCGCTACAGCTGCGGGCAGATTGGTACGGGGCACGATGTCCCCATCGACGCCTGCCATGACGGGTTGTGCAAGGCCCCGCCGCAGCCGATCAGGAATGTGAAGCTGAGCAGCATCCATGGTGTGAGAATGCCAAGATAGGCAAAACCGCCAGTGCAACCGAAACAATCAGTAGTAAAACCTGCGCGGTGAGCATGATGCAGCGGCGGTCGAAATTATCGGCCAAGGCGCCTGCAGCAACTGAAAAGATCATCACGGGCAGAGTTGTCGAAGCCTGCACCAGTGCAACCATATCGTCCGAATGGGCGATGGTTGCCATCATCCAGCCAGCACCGACCGTCTGCACCAGACCGCCGAGGTTGGAAACCAATGTAGCTGACCAGAGCGCCCGAAATGTTTTGTATTGGAAAGGCGCCGGGGGGAAATTCTCTGCGGCACCGGACGACCTCCCGTTCCATCTGCCTAATAGAGCGGATACGTGAATCTCTCCCAAGGGACAAGGGGTTAAAACCAAAACCGGCGCAGAACTTCTCCTCCAGTGAGGCTTCCAAACAGTTTTTCTCCCCGATTGACTCCACCTATCAATTAGGTAGACTGGTCTACCTAATCATTCGGACGAAATGTAATGAGCGATCCCGCGACACCTAGTTCAAAACCGGCACGCGAGCGGCTTCTGCAAGCGGCAGCGGAATTGTTTTACGATGCGGGCATTTCGGCGACCGGGATCGACGATCATCCAGCGTGCGGGCGTGGCAAAGCAGAGCCTCTACAACAACTTCGCATCCAAGGCGGAGCTGGTGGCCACCTATCTGGAGCATCGCCATGCCGAATGGCTGGGCCTCTATGACAAGCGCCCGGAAAAGGCAGCAAGCCCGATGGATGGGATACTGGCCATATTCGACGCTTATCGCGATCACGCGGAATTTGCCTACGAACACGGGTTTCGCGGCTGCGGGCTGCTGAATGCGGCAGCAGAACTGCCCGCTGGCGATCCGGGCCGCAAGGCGGTGAGAAAACACAAGGAAGAAGTCGAAGGCCTGCTTGTGACACATCTCACCGGCTTGATCCCGGACGATCCACCTCGGGTCCGCCAGCTCGCCGTGCAGCTCTCCTTCATTCTCGAAGGAGCAATCATGCGGGCTGGCCTTGAAGGCAATAGTGCGCGTCTTGGCGAGGCCAAGGCCATGATCACGACAATTTTGAAACCAGTGTAAAATGCAATCATCAAAAAGCTATCTTCTGGGAGTGACCGCCATCATCGTCGCTTCCACCATCTGGGGCACGACAGGCACCGCAGCAACCTTTGCGCCCGAGGTTGGCGCGGCGGCGATCGGCGCCCGCTGCCATGGGACTTGGTGGACTGGCGCAGGCGGCAATCGCCCGGCGCGGGCTGATCGCTTCACGAAAGGCGCTCGCCGATCAATGGCGCGTCCTGTTGGTGGGAGCCGTCTGCGTCGCGATCTATCCCCGCGCCTCTATGGCTCCATGCGGATGGCTGGCGTGACCATCGGAACGGTCATTTCGCTCGGTTCCGCCCCGCTTCTTTCGGCAGGGATTGAGTATCGGCAAAGCGGCTTTCGCCCTTCGCTGCGCTGGCTGGCAGGTGCGATCATCGGCATTGTCGGCATGGTGCTGCTCAGCATGTCGGAGGACGGCGGCGGCCACGCCGCGTCAGCAGAAGGCTCCACACTCATGGGAGCCTTGGTCGGATTGGTGGCGGGCTTCACCTATGCGCTTTATTCCTCATGCGCGCGCCAGCTGATGCAGGGCGGCATATCATCGACAACCGCCATGGGCGCGACTTTCGGTATAGGCGGTCTTTTGTTGATGCCAGTTCTGCTCGCAACCGGCGGACCGTTCCTCGCCTCGTGGAACAATGCAGCTGTCGGCCTATACATGGCCTTCGTGCCGATGTTCCTCGGCTATGTCTGCTTCGGTTACGGGTTGGGCCGCGTTGAAACCAGTGTGGCGACGACGATCACACTTTTTGAACCGGTTGTCGCCGCGTTCTTCGCAGTGGTCATTGTCGGTGAACGCCTTTCCGCCCTCGGCTGGTTTGGTGTTCTTCTGGTTGTCATCTGCCTTGTCTGTATCACCATACCGACCCGCAGCCAGAAAGCCCCGCTGGAAGTGCCCGAGCCATCAACCTGACACGCACTGTCCGAAAACCGTTTCACACTTTTCGGGATGCGCTTTTAACCGTGCTTTGACTGCGTCGACCGATTCCGGATGACGCGGTTTTCGCAGGAAACCGCATAGAAATCCGCGCCCACCCGTAGCTCGGTGGCCATTGGCTGGACGAGGCTGCCCGCTGCAACGTCCTTTTCCACGAAGAAACGGCTTGCCAGTGCCAACCCCTGCCCGGCAATCGCCGCATCGATGGCAAGTGACGTCTGGTTAAAGCGGACATTCTTCGGCGATGTCGACACACCGCCCGGAAAAGCCTTTTCCAAATATTGCGGCCAGAAATTATGCGCGTCGTGCAGCAGCGGATAGCGCTTTAGATTTTCCGGCAGCCCCGGATCACCAAGCCTTTCGACCAGCACCGGGCTTGCCACGGCGACAATCACGTGCTCGAAAAGCAGCTCCGCGTTCAGCCCAGACCGAAAGGCGGCGCGCCGTAGCGTACCGCCAGATCGACGGCATCGGTCTGGAAATTGGCGACCTTGTCGCTGGCGACAATGCGCAATTCTATATCGGGATGTGCGTGCGTAAATTCCGCCAATCGCGGGATCAGCCACTTCGATGCGAAGGTCGGCGTCACGCTGATGGTCAGGTGCCGCGGCTCGGGTCGCAGCATTTCGGTCGCCTCCGAAAGCAGGTCGAAAGCCCGTCGCACATTGGCAATGTATGCACGGGCCGGTTCGGTCATGACCAGCGTGCGGGGTTGGCGTTCAAAGAGTTTCAGTCCAAGCTCTGCCTCAAGCCCGCGTATCTGCTGGGCCACTGCTGCCTGTGTCACGCCAAGTTCTTCCGCTGCCAGCCGGAAATTCAGATGTCGCGTGACGACTTCAAACACACGTAGACCATTGAGCGAGGGAAGCCTTTTCATGAGTTAAACTCGATAGAATTTCTATTGATTAAAGTTACGCGTTTTCGTTCGTCACGATAATGGCTCTCCGCTATAACGTCAAATAATGGTTGTCGACAGTTGCGACCGGTGCAACATTTCGGAAAAAAGGAACGCATCATGACAGTAGAAAAAGTAGCGATTGTAACGGCGGGCGGAAGCGGCATGGGCGCAGCCGCCGCGCGCAGGCTTGCGCAGGACGGTTTCAAGGTTGCAATCCTCTCATCCTCCGGCAAGGGCGAAGCGCTGGCACAGGAGCTGGGTGGCCTCGGCGTCACCGGATCAAACCAGTCGAATGATGATCTGAAGCGCCTCGTAGACCTTGTTCTGGAAAAATGGGGCCGTATCGACGTGCTGGTAAACAGCGCAGGTCATGGCCCGCGTGCGCCGATCCTCGAAATTACCGATGAAGACTGGCACAAGGGAATGGACACTTATTTCCTGAATGCAGTTCGCCCGTCGCGTCTCGTCGTGCCGACGATGCAGAAGCAGAAGTCTGGTGTCATCATCAATATCTCGACCGCATGGGCATTCGAGCCGAGCGCCATGTTCCCAACCTCGGCGGTGTTCCGCGCAGGGCTCGCCTCTTTCACCAAGATTTTCGCCGACACCTATGCTGCCGACAATATTCGCATGAACAATGTTCTTCCGTGCTGGATCGACAGCCTGCCGAAGACGGAAGAGCGCCGAGCAAGCGTTCCATTGCAGCGCTATGGCAAGAGCGAGGAAATCGCGGCGACGATCGCCTTCCTCGCATCGGATGGCGCCGCCTACATCACCGGCCAGAACCTGCGCGTGGATGGCGGGTTGACGCGAGCTGTTTAAACTACGACTCGACGGTGAGCCGCCGCATGGCGGCTGCCGTTTCCTCATTGGCGGGGAAGAAGGTCTCGATGACCACTTCCGACAGCGTGATATCGACGGCGGTGCCGAATACCGTCGTCGCGCTCAAAAAACTCCAGCGGGCCTTCACGGCTGTCGATCCTGAGCGGAATGGCCACCGGATTATCAGTGACAGTCCCCCACCCGAAGACACCGCGCGCGCGGGAACCGGATAGGACTTCAGTTCATCGAGAAGCGCTGCCAGACGCGGATCGGCTGAATTGTCCGCATCGCGGGCAAGGCGCGCAAGAATATGGCTGCGCCACTGCCGAAAATTCTGGATGCGCGGGGCCAGTCCTTCCGGATGCAGGCTGAGGCGAAGCGCATTCACCTCCCCTGCAGAAGATATTCCGCCACACCCTCCGTGAGAACACCTACCGCCTTGTTCGCCAGAAGCAGGGTCCAATGCCTGTCGATTGCAAGGGCCGGATGCGGGTTGTGTCCGTGCAGCAGGGCTTCAATCACGCTTCGCGCGGCGGCAAATTCCGGCGCTTCCAACCCTCGCTCGCTGTGAACGGGCGCATATCCGGCGGCAACCAGTATCCGGTTGCGCGCCCGCAGCGGCACGTCCAGATGTTCGACCAGACGCAGAACCATGTCGCGGCTCGGCACCGAGCGCCCCGATTCAAGAAAACTCAGATGACGCTGCGAAATCTCGGCCTCGACCGCCAAGGATAGCTGGCTGAAGCGGCGGCGCTGCCGCCATTCCCGGAGAAGCGAGCCGACTGTCTGTTGTGTTTCGGTCATAGGCTTGTCGGATCCCTTGAACGATTTGACTGCCCATCATGGCTGGTAGGTGCATTCTGGAATGCGCCGCAAAATTCATAGCAACAATTACCTCTCACGTAATCGACCCCAGAACGCAACAGGGCAAATATGCAGCCAGCCCGAAGAACGGGACGCCAAATTGAAAGGTCGATAGGATGAAAACCGCACACCCAATATTTGCCCTCAAACCGCTCGTCGCCATTGATGCCATTACCTGCGCAGCGATGGGTGCCGCGCTTGTCACTGCCTCAGCACCGGTGGGCGAACTGACTGGAATTCCAGCGTCGTTGCTTTACTGGGCAGGCGTACTGCTGCTGCCAGTGGCGGCCTTCATAGCATGGGTGTCGCGGAGCTCAAATCCTCCGGCATGGGCGGTAAACCTCGTCATTCTTGGCAATGGCGCATGGGTTGTTGCCAGCCTTTTCCTGCCTGTTGCAGGAATGATTGCACCCAATCTGTTCGGCTGGGTTTTTCTCGTTGGACAGGCCGCGGCTGTGACTGTGCTTACCGGCTCGAAGTTCGCGCCGCCCGCATCCCTCAAACCGCATTCTGATCGAACGGAGACCTCAAATGACCGCTTATGCAATCGCGCAGCTTCGCAATGTTCGGGTTAATCAGGGAATTGTCGATTATCTGAAAGCCATCGATGGAACTCTCGCACCGTTCGACGGACACTTCATCATCCACGGCGGACCTAAGGACGAACTGGAAGGTTTGTCACCGGACGATCTGATCGTCATCGCTTTTCCCGATCTGGCAACAGCACGCAACTGGTATGCCTCGCCTGCCTATCAGGCGATTATCGAATGGCGCCGGCAAGGATCAGAAGGAGAGGTGTTTCTGATCGACGGCGTCGATAAAGATCACCGCGCCGCCGATATTCTATGAAGCCAAATCAATCCGGCGACAGTTTTCATTCTGTCGCCGGATTTTTCCGGTCAGGCCGTGTAACGTCTGGTGCCATCCATCCGTGTTTCGCTGACCTTGATCTTGCCGATCTTCACATCCGGCGCAGTCGGGTCTTCTTCCAGAATGGCAAAGTCTGCAAACTTTCCGGTTTCCAGCGAACCAATCTGGTCTTCCATATGACACTGCCGGGCCGCATCGATGGTAACGGCGCGCAGCGCTGCATCCACCGGAATACGTTCTTCGGGGAAGAAGACGTCGCCACCTTCGTTCATCACGCGGGTGACGGCATCTTCGACATAGCTCAGAGGCTCGATCGGTGTCACGTTCCAGTCGGAATGAAGCGAAATCTTGAGACCCGCAGCCAGCGCGGAAGCACACGGATCATAGAAGCGGGCGCGCTCAGGCCCCAGAAGACGGTCGCGGAACGCCTTGCCCCACCAGCGCACATGGCCGATCAGGAAGGACGGCGAAAGCCCCATATCCTTCATACGTACCATCTGTTCCGGGTGGAAAACGCTGCAATGTTCGATGCGATGGCGAAGATCGCTGTTCGAGGACTTTCCGAGAACGGCCTCGTAAGCATCCAGTACCATGTCGATTGCCGCGTCGCCATTGGCGTGAACGCCAACCTGCCAGCCGCCTTCATGCGCCCGGCGGATCACTTCCGTTACCTGCTCAAGGCTGTAGTTCAGGGCGCCGCGCGCATCGGTGCCCAGATAGTTCTCGCGCTGATAGCCTGTCTGCGCCTGATTGGAACCATCGGCCCACGCCTTGATGCCATCAACGCGGAAAAGATCGTTGCCTCGACCGGGCTTGATCCCTCCTTTTCCCATTCATCCATGATCGTTGACACGAGCATACCGCGATAGCGCACCGGGGCCTTGCCTTCGCCCAGAACCGCATCGAGGATTTTGAGATCTTGCGCACCGGCCATGATGCCGATGCCGCAATCGTGCAGCATGGTGCAGCCAACGGAGCTTGCGTGATCCAGAAAACGCTGGACGCGACCGATCATATCCGCCGCAGTCGGAGACGGCATGACGCCGAGAAACTCCTGTTGCGCCGCCATCTCTTCCGTGCGCCCGGTCAGGCTGCCATCGGCATCCTTTACAAAGCGCGCGCCGGACGGGTCAGGCGTCTCGCGGGTGATACCGGCGGCCTTGAAGGCGGCACTGTTGGCATAGGCGATATGGCCGTTGCTTTCCTGCATGAAGAAAGGATTGTTGGGCGCAAGCGCATCCAGTTCAGCAATCGTCGGAATTTTGGCATCGCGGGTGATGCTGGCATCGAACTGCTGTGCGCGCACCCATTCCCCGGCTTGGCATCCGCCACGCCTTTCTGCAACTTCGACCAGACGGTCGCGTAATCCGGTGTCGTGATCGGGCTGACATCGATCCAGTCCTCGAATGCCGTGAACACGAAATGCATATGCGGATCGATCAGGCCCGGCATCAGGGTGCGGCCCTGAAGATCCACCACCTGCGCTCCAGAACCGATGGCGGATTGCACGTCATCCAGCTTGCCGACGGCCAATATCTTGTTGCCGCGAATGGCAATCGCTTCGGCACGCGGCGCCTTGTCATTCATGGTCAGGATTGTCCCGCCCTTGAAGATGATATCGCCCGCGGGTGCTGCAGCCTGCTGCGCGAACGCCATGCCCGGCGAAGAACAGGCAAAGGCCGAAGTCGCGGCGGCAGCGCCGAGATATTTGAGAAAATCGCGCCTTGAGGCCGTGGACCGCAGAAACGCCACCATACCCGGATTACAGGCTATACACATCTGAATATCCTCTTTACCGCCACAACAAAAAAGCCCTAGATCAAGTGGCAATTATTTTTGTATCGAGACTATACTTATACAATATTACAATTTATCAAATGGATATTATTGTTACTTTCATTAGTATTTACTAAAATAAACACTCTACAAGATGATCAATTATAAGAAATAAAGATAGACATAGATACATGTTTTTTTCTTCGCGATTTCGTGTGCTCGTAACTTTGAGACTGCCTTTTGCACGACAGACACGCACCCGAGCATCGAAATGCGCATTAAAAAAAAATCCGCCGTAAACCGACGGATTTCACAAAAATTCTTGGAAATTAGGGGCAATCAGCTGCGTTTGGTTTTTCGCTGCGCCCGCTTGGCTGTATTATGCGCTATAGCAGCTTGAACGAGTGCGATGAAGGCATCTTCGTTGACCTCTTCACCTTCGCTTATGTCCAGCGCGCGGCGCGTATTGCCTTCAAGACTGGAATTAAAGATGCGGGTGGGATCGTTCAGCGCTGCGCCATTGGCAAAAGTCAGCTTCACGACCTTCTTGTAAGCCTCGCCGGTGCAGATGATGCCGTCATGCGACCATACCGGCACGCCACGCCATTTCCATTCCTCGATCACGTCGGGATCGGCCTGCTTTATGAGCGCCCGCATTCGGGCGAGCGTCTCGCCGCGCCAGTCATCGAGCTCGACAATCCGCCCGTCAATAAGCTTTGAAGCGTCATTATCATCTGTCATGAAACCCCTCCCAGAGCGTCTTTCGATCTGCGCTCCAACCTACATTTTCTCACCCGGCAGCTGGCTTGCCTGTCTGATCCAGTCCGTCAGCTGGGCTTCATCCACATCGTCGTGCTCATGAATGTGGAAATAGCGCGTATCCCGGCTCTTGGATTCAACCGGCGGCATCGGCTTCAGCTTGGCGCCGCGAAAGAATGCAACCTTTATATATTTGTCGAAACAATGATAGCTGAGGAACCACCCCTCTCCCTTCATTCCGTAGAAGGGGAATTCCATTTGACCGCTTTATGCACATCGGGAACGGTACGCACGATGAGAGCATCCGTGCGGCGACCTGCTTCGCTTTTCCATCCCGGCATGGCAGCGATATAGGCCTGAACCGGCGCATCCCCTTCCCCTTTTGCAATCTGGGGATTGCCGCCCGACAAAAGTACCGGACCGTCAGGTTTTTATCGCTCATTACGTTTCCTCCACCGATCGCGTCTCCCGCTGGTTCTTCGTTGCTGGGACCATACATCTCATCCGGTTTGCGACCAAGCTTTGGATGACAGGAAAGAACAACTCCCGTTTCAGCCATGTCTCGTGTAAGCAAAGCTGACCACATCAAACAAGCAGATGGCAATGAGACGATTTTTCCACCTCGCGGCACTCGGAATTTGTCTGGCATTTCTATCGCCGGGCCTGATGAACCTTGCTTTCGCGGAAGAAAATCTTCCTCGCCTTCTGCCAGAACCGGGCGTGAGCGCGCATATCGAAAGACGCAAAGAGGGTTATGTTCTGACCCAGCCCGATGGATCGAAACTCGTTTTGCTGGATTCCGATTGGCTCAACGGACTGGACGGGCCTGTCAGCTTCGAAACCGGCGACTATGACTTCGATGGCTACACCGATTTTTCTTTGGGCGCCCGCGAAGCGGGAAGCCTCGACGTTGGCGTCGCGCTTTATCTCTATGATCCAAAAGCCAAAGCCTTTTCCCCACTGATTATCGAGGACGAACTTGGCGGAAAACTGAATTGCGGCGAGCTGTGGAATGTCGAGCGCATCCCGGAACGAAAGCTGATCAAAAGCAGCTGTAGTCTGGATGGGCATTATAACCGCGTCGACATCCTGTCGATCGACCGCGACGGAAAAGTCCGGCTTGTGGAACAATCGCGCCCGGAAGAGCAGTTGTCTGGCTGGCCCTACCTGATGAAACCCATGCGCATGGTCACCTATGACGCACAGGGAAACAGCGTTCTTGAAATGCCTTTGGCACCGGATGAAATGGAACAGGGCTGGGAGGTTCCTGTAGAAAAGCTGGCCCTGTACAGCGATCCTGACCGGCAAAGCGCCACAAGCTCCTATCTGGCCAAGGGCGACAAGGCACGCAAGCTTGTCTCTGCCGGCGATGGCTGGATGAAAATTGCCTATCTGGCCAAAACCGGGCCGCTGGAGGGCTGGATATCCCTGAAAGAAGCCTATGACCTTGCGGCCCGGCAGGCGGAAAACGGGCAAAAACCGCAATCCTTGCAGCTCGGTCTCGCGGATTACAGCGATGTCGACAAGGATCAGGATTATTACAAGCACCTGTTCACGCTGACGCTGGCCAATGAAAGCCGCGAAGCCGTGGAACTCGGCTATGGTGAATTGCACCTGATTTTCACATCTGCCGACGGCCAGCAGACCACGCATAAGCTCTATGATCTCTTCAACAAGACCCTTGAGCCGGGAAAGAGCGAAACGCTCGACGATAATCCCGTACAGAAGCGCGGCGGGCAATTTGTGATCTATCACCCGGTCGGCGACGACGACGCCTATTCGCCGTTCTTCCCCGAAGGGCTGACTACAGGAAAATACAAGATCCGCCCCATCCTGACCGGCCCCAACCTGAAGAGCCCCATTTACGGTCAGGACGAAATCGAGATGGATTATCCACCCAAACTACCGGACAGCCTGATCGAACCGTGAGCTGGCACTCGCTTTGGCAAGGGCATCAAGAGCCATGCTCGCCGGCAGAGCCGGTGAAAACAGGAAGCCCTGCCCGGCATTGCAACCGAGTTTACAAAGCATGTCGCGATCTTCCTCGGTCTCGATCCCTTCGGCAGTGACCTTGATGCCAAGAGCATCGCCCAGCTCGACCATAGCGCGCACGATATGCTGATCGCCTTCGGATTCGGCAATGCCACGCACGAAAACCTTGTCGATCTTGATCTTGGTGATGAGGCCCTTCTTCAAGGAGGCGAAAGTAGCAAAGCCGGTACCAAAATCGTCAAGTGCGATGGAGACACCAGCGCTCGACAGCACTCCGAGGCTGTCACTCATCCCGCGCTGATCGAAGGGAGCTTCCTCCGTTATCTCGATTTCAAGCATGGACATCGGAAGTTCGCGTTTTTCCATTTGGGACAGGATTTCGTGTGGAATGCGTCCCCCGCCAGTTCGCGAGGGGAAAGATTCATGGCAACTGTCAGATCGCTGCGCCCGCCTTCGGTGAGCTTGTCGATCATCTCGCAGCAATTGAAGAGCACATTATTCGTCAGCTGGCGCACCACACCCACTTCGCACGCAACATCGATAATTTCCGGCGGGGAATTGTGCCGTGCTGCGGATGATCCCAGCGCAGCAATGCCTCAAAACCAACCATGCGCCCACTGGAGAGTTGCACCACCGGCTGAAAGTAGGTTTGCACCTGCCCGGTTTCGATTGCAATGCGCAGGTCTCGCTCGATGCTTTGCTTGCGCTCCCACTCGTGCTGCAAACGCTTCTCGAAAAAATAATATTCGTTGCGTCCGCGTTTCTTGGCCGCATAAAGCGCGAAGTCGGCGCGCAGCAACATTTCGACCGGATCGAGACGCTCCAGCCGGCAGATGCCGACACAGGCGCCGATCTCCACCGACAGAATCCCCGTAATGGGCGGTCAAACTGCCGATGATGCGTGCGGCCACCAATGCGGCCTCGATCTTGGCTGAGGGCTCGGGATAAGCGAGTACGAATTCATCACCGCCAATACGCGCCAGAACGGAACGCTCCGGCGAGACCTGACGGATACGCTGCGCAATGGCGACAAGGAGATCGTCACCCACCTTGTGACCATAGGTGTCGTTGACGGACTTGAACCCGTCGAGATCGATCAGCATGACGATGAACGGGCCGTCTTTCACAGGATAGAGGCGAATGGAGGTTTCAAGGCCGCGCCGGTTGAAGAGCCCCGTCAACGGGTCCTCCTGCGACTTGAGCGCCATTTCGTCAGCCAACTGCTTGGCTTCGTGTTTCAACCTGCTGGTCTGGATGAAGCGGTTCTGCCCCAAGAGTGCGCCACGCGTAAGCCCGAGCCAGAACAGAACAACAGCAACGGCAATCACGCCATATTGCAGGTCGGCTTGCAGGACCAGACACACCACCGTCACGACAAGCGGCGGCGTTATGAAATTGATTGCAACGGCGGCATAGGACGAGCCGTAGGTGACGGCGCCCGCGCAGATACCGGCCAGAATGACCAGATAGACTGACGATTGCGGATCAGAGAACCCATGGGAAAGAATGGCGACACCGGCCCAGACGAAACCGGCCATAGCGCCAAACAGCTGAAAGCGGGCGAGCTGGCGCTGCAGAACCGCGATATTCTCAACTGGCGCAGCCGGGCTTCTATAATAGGCTATCGCATCGATGAGGCGCAGCGCATTGATGATATTGACCAGCGCGAACCATATGATGGGCATCCAGAAATGCCCGGCAGCAATCTGGACCAGCAAAATGAGCACGGACAGAATCGTGCTGATAGGCATCGAAAAGCGCGCGCCGTCGCAAATCTCCCTGAGCTGGTCCGCAAGTATCTTGTCGGCTATCGGGCTGTCCTGCCTGCTATAGGCAGACCTGACCAGTTGAAGCCAATATTCAGTTCTCGACCCCATTTAAACGCCACCACTGGCCAGAGCACGTTCAGCTTTTTTCCAATCGGGACGCCCCTCGTGTCCTGATTAAAAAGGAATGACAGCAAACCTGCCCCCGACTGACAACTATAACATGCATACAATCTAAAATGCCAATGGTACGGCAGTTCAATCAAGACGATCACTTCGGCGGACAAGGCATACCATCGACATGCCGCTTGAGGCGCGCGCTCAACAATAGTTAGGGACGCGCAGGAACCCATACTCATGCGCCACAGGCGGGACACGATGGTGAGATAGCAGATACTGTAAAACAGGCCGATAGAGCATTGCCCTACAGTTCGGACAAACCAGGGGAATGCTCTATCCCGGAATTACTCGGTCGACTGTTCTTCCGCCGTCAGCAACAGCTTGTCGATGCGGCGTCCGTCAAGGTCAACGATTTCGAACACCCATCCGTTCTTGACGAAGGTTTCCCCACATCCGGCAGATGCTTCAGTTCCTCAAGCGCCAGCCCGGCAACGGTGTTGTATTCCGCATCGTCGTCAATCGGGAAACGCAAAACTCCGAGAACTCGTCAATCGGCATCCAGCCCGAGACGAGATAAGAACCATCCGCCCGGCGCACGATAGCCTTTTCCTCGATATGGTCCTCCTGCATGGCGCCGATGATCGCTTCCATCACATCGCCCGCAGTAATCACACCTTCAAAATGACCATACTCGTCATAGACGAGCACCATATGCGTTGGCGTGCCGCGAATGGCTTCCACCACGTCGAGCGCATCGGAAAAGTCCGACACGACCGGAACATCACGGACGATCTCGCGCAGATTGACACTGCCCCGGAGGACAGCTGATTGAAGAAGTCGCGCACCTGTAAGACGCCGATCACTTCATCGGAATCCTCGCCGCGCACAGGAAGCCGCGAGCGGCTTGTATTGTGCAGTTGCAGGCGAATTTCATCGAAACTATCGTCCACATCGACCATTTCGACATCCATGCGCGGCGTCATCAGCCCGCGTGCCGTCCGGTCCGCAAGGCGCATAACGCCTGCAATCATGCGGGATTCCTCCGTCTCGATCACGCCCGCGCTATGCGCTTCGGCGAGAACGGACTTGATCTCTTCGTCGGTCACGCCGTCGCTCGACTTGCCCGACTGGCCAAGCAGCTTCAGCACTAAACGGCCCGACGTATCGAGGAGCCAAACCAAAGGTGCCGCCAGCTTGGACAATAGCGTCATGGTAGGTGCCACGCGGCTTGCAACCGATTCCGGCTCACGCAGCGCGATCTGCTTTGGCACGAGTTCACCGACGATCAGCGACAGATAGGTGATGACCACGACCACCGAACCAACGCCAACAGCATCGGCAAGGGCTGGCGACAAGCCTTGCCCGAGAAGCCAGCCTGACAAACGAGCACCCAGCGTCGCGCCGGAAAATGCACCCGACAGAATGCCGACCAGCGTGATGCCGATCTGGACGGTGGACAGGAAACGGCCGGGATTATCGGCAAGCTCGATGGCCATGCGGGCGCCGCGGCTGCCCTTGTCGGCCATTACCCTCAGTCGCGCCGGGCGGGAGGAAACCACTGCGAGTTCCGACATGGCGAGAACACCATTGAGGATCGTCAACAGCACGACCGTAATTATTTCAAAGTACAAAACTGCCCCTCGGGATCAGATAATCGGAATATAATGATAGAAAGGAACCGCCCCTCTTTCCAGAGGCCGCGACACAAAAATACTGCGATACTGTCGGAATTGCAGTACTTATGTGTTCTCTTCTCGCCAGCAGAAGCTGCCTTTTCTCTTCTTTCCAGTAAATGATTCACGATGCAGGTAAAACCGCAAAACCATCGTCTGGTCAGGCCAATTAAGTTTAATAACCGAAATTCTGGAGAGCCGGTCCGCCATGTAGCGGGTTTTTGCTGCTCGCGCAAAATTGGCTTGACCAGAAACCAGCAGGCTTCTACTTCTTCCATTCATAGGTGACGAAACTTTGCGCGAGGGAGGAAGCGCGATGGGAGGATTGCCGTCAGCGACTGCGCGCGCCGATACCGCGCCTATCTTGCTCAAGCTGGATTCCGTTTCCAAAGAATTTCCGGGCGTCAAAGCCCTGTCGAATGTCAGCTTCGAATTGTGGGCGGGCGAAGTTCATGCCGTCTGCGGCGAGAATGGTGCGGGCAAATCGACCCTGATGAAGATCGTCAGTGGCGTCTATCAGCCGGATGGCGGGACGATCCATTATCGCGATCAGACTGTCCGCTTTGCTTCCACGCTTGAATCGGAAGCGGCGGGCATCGCCATCATCCATCAGGAACTGAACCTCGTTCCACACCTGAGCGTTGCCGAAAACATCTATCTCGCTCGCGAGCCGAAACGCGGCCTCTTCGTCGATCGCCGCAAGCTGAAGCAGGACGCGCAGCACTGCCTCGACCGGCTTGGCGTCAAGATCGACCCGTCTGCACAGGTGCTGAACCTGTCCGTCGCCCAATGCCAGATGGTCGAAATCGCCAAGGCCCTCTCGCTCAATGCTTCTGTCCTCATCATGGACGAACCGACCTCCTCGCTGACCGAACAGGAAGCACAGCTTCTGTTCAAGGTTATCCGCGAACTGAAAGCGCAAGGCACCGGCATCGTCTATATTTCGCACCGTCTCGATGAAATGGCGGAGATCGTCGACCGCGTCACCATCCTGCGCGACGGACGCTATGTCTGGACCAAGGACTTTGACGCTGTCACCATCGATGAAATCGTCGCCGGGATGGTCGGGCGTTCGCTTGATGAAAAGTTTCCGGAACCGACCCGAAAGCCGACGGAGGAAGTGATTTTCTCCGTCAGCGGACTGACGCGAAGCGGCCTCTTCGGGAATATCGGCTTTGAACTCCGGCGCGGAGAAATCCTCGGCTTTGCCGGACTGATGGGCGCAGGGCGCACGGAAGTAGCGCGGGCGATTTTCGGCGCCGATCCGCACGATGCCGGAACGATTGTGCTTGAAGGCGAGACGCTTTCCATCTCCAGCCCGCGCGACGCCATCGAGGCAGGCATTGCCTATCTGTCGGAAGACCGCAAGGCGCAAGGACTGGCGGTCAAGATGCCGGTCGATGCCAATCTCACACTCGCCAATATGGAAGCGGTCAGCAGCTCATATGGTGTGATCGATTTCGAACGGCAACGACAGGCTAGCCAGCGTTATGTCGATCTTCTCAATATCAAGACGCCGGGACTGGCCCAGCCTGTTCGGCTGCTTTCGGGCGGCAATCAGCAGAAGATCATCATCGGCAAATGGCTGTTCCGCGAACCGCGTATCATGTTCTTCGATGAACCGACGCGAGGCATTGATGTCGGTGCAAAGTTCGCGATCTACCAGATCATGGACGAATTGGCCGCAAGGGGTATCGGCATTGTGCTGATCAGCTCGGAGCTACCGGAAATTCTGGGGCTTTCGGACCGTGTGGCGGTCTTTCACGAGGGCGCATCACCGCCGTCCTGAACACGGCCGCGACATCGCAGGAAGAAATCATGACCTATGCCTCCGGTCGGGGCCGGCAGGACAAATGAGGACGCAGTAATGGCCGAAATCACTACGGACAAGCCCCAGCAGACGGTAAAATCCAAGGGGCTCAGCGACCGTCAGAAGGATATCATCCAGAAATTTGCGGCTGTCGGCAGCCTTATCATTCTGGCGGCGATCTTTTCCGTCACCAGCAGCGCCTTCATGACCGTCAACAATGCGATGACCATCGCCTTGCAGGTGACCTCAATCGCGTTTCTCGGCATCGGCGCAACCTATGTCATCATAACCGGCGGCATCGATCTTTCGGTCGGCTCGGTTCTGGCACTCGCCGGTGTTGTGGCCGCACTTGCGGTCAAGGATCTTTCGCTGCCGATCCCCCTCGCCATGCTACTCGGTATATTGACGGGATCGCTCTGCGGTCTCATCAACGGCGTCGTCATCACAAAACTCAAGCTGCCGCCCTTCATCGCCACACTCGGCATGATGCTGATCGCGCGCGGTGTCGCGCTTCAGATCACCGGTGCGCGTGCCGTCTCCGGCCTTGGCGAATCTTTCGGCGTGCTGGGCAACGGCTCACTGTTTCGCATCGAGAGCATTGACGAACAGGGCTTTCCGGTCGTCACCTTCCCCGGCATCCCCTACCCGGTGGTGCTGATGATCGTGATTGCGATTGCGGCAGCGCTCGTGTTGAACCGCACCGTGCTTGGCCGCCACATCTATGCCATCGGATCGAATGCGGAAGCAGCGCGGCTTTCGGGCGTCAATGTCGCCCGCGTAACGGCCTTCACTTATGTCGTATCGGGAACACTGGCTGGTCTGACGGGCTGCGTTCTCATGTCCCGCCTCGTGACCGCACAGCCCAATGAAGGTGTCGCCTATGAGCTCGACGCCATTGCGAGCGCGGTCATCGGCGGCACATCGCTCATTGGCGGTGTGGGTACGATTTCGGGCACGTTCATCGGCTCGTTCGTCATCGGAATCCTGCGGAACGGCCTCAACATGAACGGCATTTCCGCTTTTACACAGCAGATCATCATCGGCCTCGTCATTCTGGTCACAGTATGGATCGACCAGATGCGCAACCGTCGATGAGAGGGGAGACGGAATGTGTCAGGCATTCCGGAAAAGGGTAGAGCCAAGAGCTCGATAACAGGAGGAAAACATGCGTAGACTGGTTTCTGCATTGATGGCTTCGGCCTTTGTGCTTACTGGAGCGGCAAGCGCTTCGGCGGGCGAAATCGCCGTTATCGTGAAGACCGTGAATTCGACTTTCTGGCAGAACGTCCAGAAGGGTGCCGAAGCTGCGATCAAGGATTCCAAGGATCACACCATGACCTTCCGGGGTCCGGCGGCTGAATCGGCCATAGCCGATCAGGTGAACATGGTGGAAAATGCCGTGAACCGCAAAGTGGATGCAATCCTTCTTGCCCCGTCCGATCCGGATGCGCTGACGCCTGCCGTGAAGAAGGCGTGGGAAGCCCGCATTCCGGTCGTCATCATTGACTCGCAGCTCGCCGATGGTGCCGACAAATACTACCAGTCATTCCTCGCCACCGATAACCGCAAGGCCGGTGAAGCCGCTGCCAAGGCCCTGATCGACAAGGCAGGCACGACCGGCAAGATCGCCGTCATGTCCTATGTTGCGGGCGCTGGCTCGGAAATCGGTCGCGTCGGCGGCTTCGTGGATTACATCAAGGCCAATTCCAAGCTGAAAGTCGTCGGTCCTTACTACTCGCAATCGCAGATGGCGACGGCGCTCAACCAGACCACCGACGTTCTGGCGGCCAATGGCGACCTCGTCGGCATCTTCGGTGCCAATGAACCGACCGCCATCGGCATGGGCCGCGCGATCAAGCAGGCAGGCAAGTCCGGCAAGCTGACTGCCATCGGCTTCGACGGCAATCAGGACCTGCAGGAATTCGTCAAGGACGGCACGCTCAATGCCATCGTGGTTCAGGGTTCCTACCAGATGGGCGAAAAGGGCATCGAAACCCTGTTGAAGGTGCTGAACAAGGAAAAGGTCGAGAAGGTTGTCGATACGGGCGCCGTCGTCGTCACCAAGGACAATATCGACCAGCCGGAAGCCAAGAACGTGCTCTACTAAAACACGGCAACAAAGCTGTATGAAAAGGGAGGCGTAACGCCTCCCTTTTTGTTTCGTCGCGATTCTATCCGGAAACCGTTTCACACTTTACGGGATGCACTAACGGCCATTTTGTTCGCGCCAGTTCTCAAACTTGCGCTCGGTCTCTTCTTTCGTGCACGGATAGAGGCCGACAATGGTAGCGCCGTTCAGCACTTCTTCCAGCACGAAATCCTCATAAGTTTCCATACTGATACATTCGGTTGCGATTTCATCCGCAAGACCAGCCGGAATGACCATGACACCGTCAGCATCGCCAACCAGCACATCGCCCGGAAACACCGCCGCATCGCCGCAGGCTATCGGCACATTGATATCCACCGCCTCATGCAACGTGAGATTGGTCGGCGCAGATGGCTTTGAGCAATAAGCAGGCATATCAAGCTCGCCGATCCCGCTGACATCGCGAAATCCGCCGTCAGAAACAATGCCCGCCGCGCCGCGCAAGGCAAGCCTTGTCACGAGGATAGACCCCGCAGTCGCCGCACGCGCATCCTTGCGCGCATCCATCACCAGCACGAAACCGGGTGGGCAAGTCTCTATCGCAACGCGCTGCTTGTGGTCCGGATTACGAAAAACCGTGATGGGATTACGGTCCTCACGCGCCGGGATGTAGCGCAGCGTGAAGGCCTGACCGACCATGTTCTCGCGCTTGCGCGCCACCGGTAACACACCCTGAATGAACTGGTTGCGCAGGCCACGCTTGTAAAGCGCCGTCGCAACGGAAGCCGTCGAAACCGTCTTCAACTTGGCCCGCGTTTCCTCGGAAAGCACATAATCTGACATCGAAACTGCCTCTCAATAGATGACCGGTTCGTCGACAGGACGGCCGAAATCGGTTTTCAGGAAGTCGAAATCGCAGCCCTTGTCGGCCTGTTCGACATGCTTGGAAAAGACAAAGCCATAGCCGCGCTCATATTTGGGTGGTGGCGTCTGCCGGGCTGCGCGCCGTGCCGCCAGTTCCTCGTTCGAAACCAGCATGTTGAGGCTGCGGGCTGGAATGTCGAGTTCGACGATGTCGCCCGTCTTCAGCAGGGCGAGTGGTCCCCGATGAAGGATTCCGGCGCGACATGCAGAACACAGGCACCGAAACTGGTTCCCGACATGCGCGCATCCGAAATCCGCACCATATCGCGCAGCCCAAGTTTCAACAGCGCTTTCGGCATGGGGATCATGCCCCATTCCGGCATTCCCGGCCCGCCCTGCGGACCGGCATTACGCAGCACCAGAACCGTATCCGGCGTCATGGGATAATCGGGGTCGTCGATGATCTTTTTCAAGTCGGGGTAACTGTCCGCGACTAGCGCCGGGCCACTATGGCAGTGAAAGCGGGGGTCGCAGGCAGCAGGCTTTATCACCGCGCCATCGGGGCAGAGATTGCCTTTCAGCACCGCAAGCGAGCCTTCATGATAGACCGGATTGGAAAGCGGGCGGATCACGTCATCGTTCCAGATGTGAGCCTCATCCAGACCGTCGGTCAGCGGCTTGCCGGTCACGGTCACGGCCGAAGGATCGAGTTTGTCGCCAAGCTGCTTCATGAGCGCTCGCAACCCTCCCGCATAGTAGAAATCTTCCATCAGATAGGTCGTGCCGGAAGGCCTGATATTCGCGATCACAGGCGTCGTGCGTCCGATGCGATCCAGATCGTCCAGTTCCAGTGGCACGTCTGCCCGGCGCGCCATCGCGATCAGATGAATGATGGCATTTGTCGAACATCCGTTGCCATCGCAACAGTGACCGCATTGGTTATTGCAGCGGGCGTCATGATCTTTTCCGGCGTCAGGTCTTCCCAGACCATTTCCACAATGCGGCGACCGCACTGCGTGGACATGCGCTGATGATTGGCATCCGCAGCCGGGATCGATGATGCACCGGGAAGCGTCAGCCCCATGGCTTCGGCAATCGCGGTCATGGTCGATGCGGTTCCCATGGTCATGCAATGGCCGTAGGACCGTGCGATGCCACCTTCAATCCCCTGCCATTCCTCCTTGGAAATGGTGCCTGCGCGGCGCTCGTCCCAGTATTTGAAGCCATCAGTGCCGGAGCCCAGATATTTACCGGCATAATTGCCGCGCAGCATTGGTCCGGCGGGCAGGAAAATGAACGGCAGTCCCATACTGACGGCTCCCATGACGAGACCCGGCGTGGTCTTGTCACAACCGCCCATAAGCACCGCGCCATCGACAGGATGCGAGCGCAGAAGTTCCTCGGTCTCCATCGCCAGCAGATTGCGATAGAGCATGGTTGTCGGTTTCACGAAGTTTTCCGACAGCGACAATGCTGGCAACTCCATCGGGAATCCGCCAGCCTGCAGGATGCCGCGCTTGACCCATTCCACCCGATCCTTGAAATGCATGTGGCAAGGCTGGGCCTCGGACCGTGTTTTATGATGGCGATGATCGGACGACCTTCCCAGTCGACCGGATCATATCCCATCTGCATGGTGCGCGAACGATGGCCGAACGAGCGTTGATCATCGGGCAGCATCCAGCGCGCCGAGCGCAGATCACCATAGGTCTTTCTCGTCATTTCCCTACCTTCCCGATCAGAGCGTATTCCAAAGGGCGTGAAACACGTCTTCGGAAAAATTTAAATCAAAACAAATATTTATGGAGAGATCAGCGAGCACACTACGCTCCCTTCATCCGGGTCACCGGGGCCCCGGCAACAGACGCCTGCGCCAGAAACACACCGCCCGACCGAGGGGCCGTCTCCAGAGCCGCTTCCGGCAGCTGGCGATGCGAGGTGATGGCCAGAAGTGTCAGGTCTGGTCCGCAAAAACAGGGCATTGTTGGAGCCGAAACCGGTACCGGAACCTTTTCAAGCAGATTACCCTCGCGGTCGAAGCGATTCAGAATGCCAGCGGATACACCCGCGCTCCAATAAGCACCCTCAGCATCGCAGGCGCCGCCATCCGGCCTGCCGCTCAGTTCATCGAGATCGCGAATGCGCTTGCGCCCACTAATCTCACCGGTCTCCGGGTCGAAGTCATAACGGTCGATCCACGGCCCGCGGGAATCCGTATGGAACATGGTTCTGCCGTCCGCCGTCCAAGCGAGACCATTAGAAATCTCAAAACCCTCGGCCTTAACAGAAGCCTCGCCGTCCCATGTTACTCGGTAGAGTCGCGCGATGGCTTCCCGCTCAGGACGGCCATCCATGCTGCCGATCCAGAACGCACCGTCAGGACCGACCTTGCCGTCATTGAGTCGGGATGTTCCCGGCTCATCGTACCCCGTCCATAGCGGTTCACGGATGCCGGTTTCAGGATCAAACAGGATGACCTGACGTGAAAGCGCCACCACGAGACGTCCGCTTTCTGTCAATCCGAAGCTTGCTACCTCGCTTGTAAAGGACCATTCACGAAGCGCGCCCCTATCGGCGTCAATGTCGATTTCATATATGCGGCGCCCATAGATATCGCAGGCGAAAAGTGTTCCCCTGCGGTCATCCCAGACCGGACTTTCCATCAGTTGCCCGCGCAGATCGGCTATGCAGCGAAACGGCCCCATCATTCAGCTCCCGTCTTTCTCCGAATGACATCGGGATGACTGAGTACGAAATCAGACAACTCCAATCCAAGACCCGCTCCTTCGAACGGATAGATCATGCCCTTCTCTATGCGCGGCATCACCGTCACCAGATCGCGATACCATGAGGTGTAATAGGCCCGCACAGATTCCTGAAAGATCGCGTTGGGCGCATTGAGCGACAGATGGACGGAGGCCGCGAACACCACTGGACCAGTGCAGTCATGCGGCGCAATGGGGCGCTGAAATGCCTCGGCCATGGTGGCGATCTTCTTCGCCTCCGAAAGCCCGCCGCACCATGAAATGTCGAGCATGACATAATCGGAGGCATCGGCGCGTAGGACATCGAGAAATTGCGCACGCGTCGCCATGGTTTCGCTGGCACAGACCGGAATGCCGGACTGGCGTGCGTAAACGGCCAGCGCCTGCGGGTTCATCATCTTGATCGGGTCTTCCGACCAGAACGGTCGGAAGACTTTCAGTTCGCGCGCAATGGCCAGAGCCGACGTCAAGTCCCACATGGAGTGGAACTCGACCATGATTTCCATCCGCTCGCCGACCGCATCGCGTATCTGGCGAAACGGTGCCAGCGCCTTGTCGAGATCGCCGGCATGGATGAAGTTTCCGCCGGATGCGACAGCGAACGGGTCGAAGGGCCAGATTTTCATGGCCGTGATGCCTTCCGACAGAAGGCTTTCGGCAAGTGCACCTGCGTCCCTATGAAAAGCCATCTGGTCCTCGTAGGGCCCTTCCTTTGCCTCATCGGCATCACCGATATATCGGCGCGCGCCGCTTTTGTTATAGGTGTAGCCCGCGCAGGTATTGTAGGTGCGGATCGATTGTCGAGACAGGCCACCGAGCAACTGATGGATTGGCTGGCCGGTCACCTTGCCAAAAATATCCCAGAGCGCGATGTCTATCGCCGAGGCGGCGCGGATTTCCACACCTGACGAACGAAAGCCGACATAAGGCTCCAGCAGCAGTTTCGAGATTCGGTCGATCTCCAGCGGGTTCTGGCCGACGAGCAGCGGTGCGATATCGCTGTGGATATAGGCGGCGACCGCATTTGCGCCACGGAAAGTCTCACCAAGTCCGACAACGCCCTCATTGGTGTGGACCTGCACCCACACTATGTTGTTGAGGTGCGGAAGCTGCACCGTTTCGATAGCGATGATTTTCATCCTGTTGTGCCTCAATGCGCAGACGGTTGACGGTTGCGCGCAACGATCTGCGTCGGATTGACGAAACGCAGTGCCAGAAGCAGCCAAACCAGCGAGGTGACCATGTAAATGACCGCCATGGCGTCGATGGACTGGACGGAGCGGACCCCGGCAGCGAACACCGAATAATAGAGCGCGACGACGAGCGTTTGCGATGTCGGTCCTGCGGTCAGGAAGGTCAGCTCGAACATCGCGACCGTGCGCACCAGAACCAGCAGCATGGCCGCAAGCACACCGGGTAACAGCATGGGTAGAAGCACATGGATGAAGAGCTTGAATGTGCCTGCACCGAACACGCGCGCTGCCGCCTCGACCTTTGGGTCGATCTGTTCGATGAAGGGGATCATCACCAGAATGACGAAGGGTACCGTTGGTACGAGATTGGCGAGAACGACGCCCCAGAAGGTACCGCCGACCCCGAACTTGTAAAGCACGGTTGCCAGCGGAATGCCGAAGGTTATCGGCGGCACCAGAAGCGGCAGCAGGAAGATCAGCAGCACAAGCTTCTTGCCCGGAAAATCGCGGCGTGCCATGGCGTAAGCTGCCGTGACGCCCAGAACGCCCGACAGGATCACCACTGCAAAGACGACCGGAATGTGACCAGAAGCACTTGATCAAGCTGGAATTCGGCCCGGGCGGCTGCATACCAGCGCGTGGTAAACGCGTCTGGCAGCCATGTACCCAGCCAGCGCGTGCCGAAACTTGAAACCACCACGGCCACGATGACAGCAAGAACATTGAGCACGAAGAAGCCGGTTACGAGCCAAACGAGCGTGATCCAGAGCTTGGAAAGGATGGAAGTATCGCGGATCATGATCTATCCCTTTCCGCCAGCGGTCGAGCCGCGATAGAAGAGCGAGCGCACACCGAGCAGTGCCCCGACGACGAGCAATTGCACTGCCGCCATGATCATGGCGATGGATGAAGCCATGGAGTCGTCATATTGCTCGAAGGCCGCCTGTGCTGCAGCGATGGATATCACGCGGGTCGGTCCCGACGGCGCGCCCAAGAGGACAGCGGATGGAAACACAGCAAAAGCCTGCACGAAGGTGAGGCAGGCCGCGACCACCAGCCCCGGCACCAGCAATGGCAGCATGACATGGCGAAAGCGCTGCCAGCTATTGGCGCCATGCGTGGCGGCGGCCCGTTCCAGTGCGGGATCAATGCCGGTTATGTAGGAAAGCGTCAGCAGGAAGGTGAACGGAAAAACCGTAATGACCAGCGATGCAAAGACCCCCAGTAATTATTGGTGAGCTTCAGCGGATTGTCGATCAGGCCAATATAGATCAGCGTGCGGCTGAACCAGCCTTGCGGCCCCAGATAATTCAAAAGACCTTCAGCAATCAGAACCGTGCCGAGCGTCACCGGCAGAACGAGGATCGTGGTCAGCAGTTGCTGGCGCGGCATCAGACGCACGCGCATGGCGATGGGAACCGCGAAAAGAACACTGATGACGGTGACGGGAATCGCAAGCCAAAGCGTCGCGCCGATGGTCTTGTAAAGATAGGGATCGGAGAAGAACTTGGTGTAATTGGCCAGTGCCCCGCCGCCATCGAGCGGATTGAATGACAGAACCAGCCCGTACAGAAACGGATAGATGAAAACGCCCACCACAAACAGCAACGCCGGCAGGATCAGAAGCGTAACGCCATCGAAGCCGCGATTTGCAAGCCGTTGTCGCAAACCGGGCTTAAGCGGTGCATCCGCATAGGTCTCGGCCACCATTGCTCAGCCCTCCGCCGGGAAAACCAGCGCATGGCCAGCATCGACGCCCAACACGATACCACTGCCGGGCTCCACGCCCTGCGGCCCATGGAAGATCAGCTCCATCCCAGTTTCGGTGCGGGCTGTGCCAACATATTCACGCCCGCGATATTCAATGGTTTCGACAGTCGCCTGCAGGTCGTTGCGGTGCCGTGAACCGGACACAACATCATCGCCGCGCGCCATCAGCACGGCATCGTCGCCCGGCTCAAGCTCATCCATCGCACGGCCAACGAGTTCGTTTCCCGCGACGGAAATGATCGCCTGCCCGTTCTCGACGCGCACGACCTTGCCCGGCAAGGCGTTGCGGAAACCCATGAAGGCGGCGACATCACGATAGCGGGGCTCTTCGTAAAGCTCGTGCGGTTTGCCGACCTGACGGATTTCACCGTCGCGCAAGACCACGATGCGGTCGGCCAGCGACAGGGCTTCGTCTTGATCGTGGGTCACATAGATCGTCGTTGAGCCGAGCTGGTTATGGATGCGGCGGATTTCGGCTCGCATCTCAAGCCGCAACTTCGCATCGAGATTGGAAAGCGGCTCATCCATGAGAACCACCGGCGGCTCGATGACGATGGCGCGGGCAATTGCCACGCGCTGTTGCTGGCCACCGGAAAGCTGTCCCGGCAGTTTTTCTTCCTGTCCTTGCAGGCGCACCAAAGCCAATGCAGCGCGCGCACGTTTTTCTATTTCGCTTTTGCCAGACCGCGCATCTTGAGACCGAAACCGACATTTTGCAGGACATTCATATGCGGAAACAGCGCATAGTTCTGGAACACCATGCCGAAACCGCGATCCTCCGGTTTCAACTGGTCCACGCGCCGTTCATCGATATAGATGCCACCGCTCGTCGTGCCGAGAAGTCCGGCGATGCAATTGAGAGCCGTCGATTTCCCGCAGCCGGAAGGTCCCAGAAGTGCGATGAACTCGCCTTTCCGGATTGTGAGGTTGATTTCCCTCAGCGCATTGAAAGTTCCGAATGATCGGCTCATCCGGTCGAGCCGGAGTTCTTGAAAGGACATTGAGACAAGCACCATGATTTAGAATTGGCGACTATCAGCGGCCAGTGGCGAGCCCTTCACGGCCCACCACCCAGCCTTCGGTCAATCAACCAGCGGCGACGTCTTCGTCCCAGCGGCGGAATGCAGCGACCAGCGCCTCCGGTTCGAGCGGCAGCTCGATCGGATTATTTGCAATCCAGTCGGCATATTCCGGACGGCCAAACTCCGCGATGATGTTCTGGCTTTCCTTCGGCGCCATTTCGATGGTGACGTCCTTCACAGCAGGACCCGGATAGAAATAACCGGCATCGTAGGAATAGGCCTGCTGGTCGGGTTTGAGCGAGAACTTGATGAATTCCATCAGCACTGCGATTTTTTCCTCGGACACGCCCTTGGGAATGGCGAAGTAATGCGCATCGCAAACCCAGTGGAAGCCTTCCAGCTTGCTGACGCCCATTTCCTTCGGCACCACCCCGAGCGCACGCGGATTGATGTCCCAGCCAGTGGTCGTCACCGTCATATCGCGCGTGCCTTCGCCCAGTTCCTTCATGAGCGCGCCCGTACCTGCCGGGTAGTATTCAATATTCTTGTGCAGCTCCTTCAGATAGGCCCGTGTTTTGTCCCAGCCCTTGACCGGGTCCTTCGGATCACTATCACCCAGAAGATAGGGAAGCCCCATCAGGAAGGTGCGCCCCGGACCAGAATTGGCCGGGCGAGCATAGATGAACTTGTTCGGGTTTTCCTTCGTCCGGCGAGCAGTTCTTCAGCGGTCTTGGGCGGTGTCTTCACCTTGTCGGGGTGATATTCAAGAAGGGGCCAGATGGATAATAGGAAACCACAACGCCCTTGCCCTTCGACATTTCCTGCATACGCCATGCCGGTTCAAGATAGATATCCTGAAGCTTCGGCAAGCCGTTATCCGGCAACGCGATGATGTCGGTCCATATGTCATCGGCAAGTCCGGCGGAAAGCGCATCCGGCCCGACGATCACCATGTCGATGTCAATTCGGTTGGCGCGCTGCTGCGCCTTGATTTTCCCCGGCAGTTCCGGCGCCGGTGCCTTGTTGAAGGTGAAGCGCGAAACCAGAGCTTTCTGCTCGGCTGCGAAATTGTCGAAGATCGGTTGGGTCAGGGCCAGATTGCCAGCGGCATCAATGACGTTGAGCGCTACTGGCGAAGACGGCAGTTTCGCCGACTGTGCCCATACGCTTTTCGGCAGCATGATACCCATGCCGGTCGCAATCCCGACCCCCGCCATGAATGTACGACGTGAAATTCCCTTATTCATGTTCTCCTCCACTTTTTGGTTTTCCGGTGCGCCCCTCTTCTCCCCCTGTCAGGACGGCCGGCTTTCATTTGTCAGACAATGCCATCAGTCTCCCAGCCCGAGACGATTGTCTGGAGCACCTCGCGATCATTCGCTTCAAGATGTGGCAATCCGGGTAGTCGCACTTTTCCGACCTCAAACCCCTGAATTTGCAACGCTTCCTTCACAACAGTCACGTTCGCGCCATTACGGTACTTGGTGCGCATGGTCTCGAAATCGGCAATGCTTTCGACCACCGCTCGCGCTTTTGCGAAATCTCCCGCTTCCAGCGCATTCCAGACCGCCAGCGAACGCTTCGGTGCAACATTGACGAGGCCAGAGGTAAAGCCGCGGCCACCAAGGGCATAGAAAGGCAAGGCCCAGCTTTCCGCCGGGCCGCAGATCCGTGTCGCATCCATGCCTTTTGTCGCCCGACAGCATTCGAAGAAGAGCATCGTGTTTTGCGATGCAAACTTGACGCCTGCGACCTTGGCATGGGTCGCTAGGCGCACCATTTCATCGAGCGGAATCAGATCCGAACGGATATAGGCAACGATTGGCAAGTCTATGGCTTCGGCAATCGCAATGAAATAATCCACCTGCGCATGCGGCGCCGCAAAGGGATCAAGCGGATGATGGATCATCACGCCATCGGCGCCTTCGGCTTGTGCTGCTTGTGAAATCCTGATCGCATCACGCACGGAACGGCCGGCTGCGGCTGTCACTGCAGCCTTGCCATTTGCCGCTTTCACCGCGATAGCCTGCAAGCGGATAACCTCATCCACAGTCATGCTGTAGAACTCGCCCGTATTGCCGCCGGTAACGATATTATGCACACCGGCGCCGGCGATCCGCTCGACAATTTTCGCCGTCAGCGCGTCATCGATTTCGCCATCTGTATCATAGGCAGTCGCGTGCACACCCGAGATGCCCCGAAGCACCCGGCGGTATTCCGCTAGATCCATTATTTCCTCCCAATGTACTGGTCAGAAGACCAGTTCGATATGCGTGTCTCCCGCTTTCACGATGTGTTCGCGCATCAGACGCTCAGCCAGATCGCCGTTACGTGCCGTAATTGCCTTCATGATTGCTTCATGCTCGTTGAAGGACTGCCGACGCACATCCTCGCGCGACAGAACGGTCACCCTTGCGGCGTGCGTGGTCGTACATGCGCTGTGCATTTTGCAACCGGCGCAGATATTCACATCCCGATGCCTCATGGATGCCGTCGTGGAACCTCGTTCAGCTCGATCAGCTGATCGACATTGCCTGCCTCGACCGCCGCCCGCATTTCTTCAATCACCGCGCGAAGAAAGCCGAACGCCTCCTCGCCGCCATGCTTGGCCGCCTGCCGCGCAATGATGCTTTCAAGCGCGGCACGAGCGAGCGTCATCTCTTCGGCCTGCCGCGCATTGAACGATACGAACGTTCCACGACGGGCCTCCGTGCGCACCAGCCCTTCTCCTTCCAGCTGGCGCAGCGCTTCTTTCAAAGGGCTCGTGCTGATGCCCAGATCGGATGCCAGCTGCCTCTCATTCAGCTTTTCGCCGGACTTGATCCGCCCGGAAATAATCGCCTCCCGCAGATTGTCATGCACATGGTCTCTGAGGCTCTTCACCTTGATCGGAGAAAGGGGGGAAACATTATCACCCAAGGCAACACCTGTTTGTCACTGAATTCACGCTCTGATCCTGAAACAGCGAATCTGATATGTCAATATCTGATACATCAGATATCAACGGAAACTCTTCCGCTCATTGTCAGACAATAAAAAAGACGGCCAAAGGCCGCCTTTCTTAAGCGTATCCTGATGTGCAGATCAGCCTATTCCGCCGCTGAATAATGCCCCTGATTCAGCCCAGCCTGCGCAATATGCAGGCGCTTGTAGCGTCCGTCCTTCATGGCCAGAAGCTCGGCATGACTGCCCTGTTCGGCAATCCGTCCGCCCTCCACCACCAGAATGCGATCGGCATTGACGATGGTTGCAAGGCGGTGTGCGATCACCAGCGTCGTGCGGCCCTGCGAAAGCTCGGCGAGCGATTGCTGGATGGCACGTTCGGTTTCCGTATCGAGCGCGGAAGTCGCCTCATCAAGGATCAGGATCGGTGGGTTCTTCAGGAATATGCGCGCAATGGCCATGCGCTGCTTCTGCCCGCCGGAAAGCTTGACGCCACGCTCGCCGATAACCGTGTCATAGCCTTCCGGCAGATTGGCAATCACACCATCAAGCCGCGCGCGGCGCGCAGCCTCAACGATTTCCGCGTCGGTCGCATCAAGACGGCCATAAGCGATGTTTTCCCGGATCGTTCCGGCGAACAGGAACACATCCTGACTGACAATACCGATATTCGACCGCAGAGACTTCAGGGTCATATCGCGAATGTCGCGGCCGTCGGCAAGAATCGCGCCCTTCGTCACATCATAGAAACGCGGCAGCAGCGAGCAGATCGTCGTTTTACCTGCACCGGAAGGACCAACAAAGGCAATCGTTTCGCCAGCACGAATGGAAATATCGAGACCGTCGACAATGGGGCGCTCGGTACTATAGCCGAAACTGACATCGCGATATACGATATCGCCGGTCAGACGTGCAACGGACTGCGCACCGGGGCGGTCTGCAATATCCGGGCGCGTATCGAGAAATTCCGTATAACGCTGAAAACCGGCAATGCCTTTTGGATAGGTTTCGATGACCGAATTGATCTTTTCAATCGGGCGGAAGAACACGTTCACCAGCAGCAGGAAGCCGACAAATCCACCAGCCGTCAGTTCGCCGCGCACCACGAACCATGCGCCTGCCAGCATCACCACGACCTGTACAAAGCGCATCGACAGATAGGACAGAGACATCGACGCGGCCATGATCTTGTAGGCGGCGAGCTTGGTGGTGAGATACTTGTCGTTGCTCTCCGCGAAAAGCTGGCGTTCGTGATCTTCGTTCGTAAAGGCCTGAACGACGCGGATGCCGCCGACATTCTCCTCGATACGGGCGTTGAAATCGCCCACACGCCGGTAAAGCGCGTGCCATGTGTGCGTCATGCGTCCGCCATAGCGGGTGGTGACATAGGCCGACAGCGGTACGATGACGGCGGTAATCAGCGCAAGCTGCGGATGCACCCACAGCATCAGGATGAAGGCGCCAATCAGGGTCATGATCGCGATGAAGACATCTTCCGGCCCGTGATGCGCCACTTCGCCGATCTCTTCCGGTCCTTGGTCAGCCGCGCCACAAGATGGCCGGTCTTCTGATTATCGAAGAAGCCGAAGGAGAGTTTCTGCAGATGATCGAAGGCCTTGCGGCGCATCTCTGTCTCGATCTTGATACCAAGCATATGCCCCCAATAGGTCACGATGACCTGCAGGAAGGCATTGACGACGTAAATGGCCAGCAGGCCGACCGCAGCAATGGCGATCACGCCAAGCTGGCCGGTCGGCAACAGCTTGTCGATGAAAAGCGTAACGGCAACCGGAAAGGCAAGCTCAAGCAGGCCGGAGGCCACGGCGCTGGTAAAATCCAGCGCGAACAGCCCACGATGCGGACGATAATATCCGGCAAAACGTTTCAGCAATCCAGCCATGGCACGGTTCCCTCAAGATCGTTCAAAGGGTGCCTAACTCATTCATCCCCCTATTAAAAGGGTAATTTGACCAAAGAGTTCAAGATTTGAATGCTTCTGCTGGCTTTTGTCCGAATTTCGCCGCCCGGAATGATTTTCCTATGAAGACCTCGTCATAATACGATCGTGGAAAATCATTCCCAAAACCATCATCGCAACGAAGAGCCATACCTGCGGCAACCCCATGGACAGTGCGGACACGACAGGGCCGGGACAGAACCCTGCCAGCCCCCAGCCCGCGCCGAAGATGGCAGAACCGGTAATCAACCGACAGTCGATCTCAGCATTCTCCGGCAGATGGAAAGACTGGTCCAGCACCGGCCGCGCCATACGCCGCTGCAACATCACGCCGGGGATAGCCACCGGGGAGGGCGCCACCCAGCACGAAGGCAAGGCTCGGGTCCCAATGGCCGCTGGTAACATTCAGGAAGCCCGTCACCCGCGACGGATCGATCATGCCCGACAGCGACAGACCAAAACCAAAGATCGCGCCCGCAAGCAGCGTCATAGCCAGACGCGCATATGCCGACTGTTTCATAGCAATGCTCCCGAAATGCTGGCCACCACGATGCCCGTTATGAGAAAGGTGAGCGTCGCGGCTATCGAACGCACGGAAAACCGCGCCATGCCGAGGATGCCATGACCGGATGTGCAGCCCGATCCCATCCGCGTTCCGATGCCGACCAGAAGTCCTGCCACGACGATGACGGGCGGGGACATAGCCATCGTGACTGGGGAAAGGAACCGCAAATTGCCGCATAGATAATCGGTCCCAGAACGAGGCCGACCACAAAGACCGCATTGGCTGGAACCTGTTTGCCGCCCAGAAGCCGCCCGACGATGCCACTGATACCGGCGATGCGCCCATTGAAGACGAGCAGCAGGATTGCGGAAAGGCCAAGCAACATACCGCCTGCCAATGATTGCAGATAGGTTGTGATCATGCCCGTTCCTCCGGTGCGCAAAAATACCGTAAAGCGCCTCGATGAGTTGTGCGGCCTTGGCTTCCGTCAGCCGGTAGAAAATCTGCTTCGCTTCGCGACGGGTTTCGACAATGCCCGCTTCACGCAGCACGCCCAGCTGCTGCGACAACGTCGGCTGGTGAATGCCAAGCACTTCCTCCAGCTCTCCAACCGAATATTCGCGTTCTGCAAGCGTGCAGGCCAGCATAAGCCGCGCTGGATGCGACAGCGTCTTGAGGAGTTCGGCAACCTCGGTTGCCCGCCCCTCCATTTCCGAACGCGTCATTTTGTTTTCATGGGTTGGCACACGGCCCGAAATCGCATCCATCATGGCACCCTGCATTCAATATACATTTAAATATAATGTATATTGTTTTTACAAGAGAGCCAGAACAATAATGCCGCCGTGCAAAATTGAACGGCGGCTTTGAGCTTAATTCTGGAGCAGTGACTGAACGGCGGCCAGTTCCGTCTGGCGCAACTCGTGCCCGCCCGGATGCCGGGCCAGCTCGACATCAGCTTTCTGGCGCTCGAAATAGTGTGCAAGCGCTTCTGTCAGATCCGGCGGACAGATCGGGTCCATCCGCCCGGCAGTCATCAGAATTTTCGCGCCTTCGAGCGCCGGATTGTCCTTCGGCCTGAATGGCACCAGCGGATGCAGAAGTGCCGCCTTGTCGAACACCCCTGCCTTTCTCGATCAGTAGGTTCGCCATGATATTGGCGCCATTGGAATAGCCGAGCCCGATCACTTCGGACGGCTTGTGCTGAGCCACAAGGCCAGCCATGAAATCGGCCATCTTGTCGGTGGCGCGAGCAAGGTCTTCCATATCGTAGACGCCCTCGCCTGTGCGGCGGAAGAAGCGCGCAGCGCCATATTCCGAAACGTCACCGCGTGGCGACACGATGGTCGCTTCCGGCAAAAGCTGCTCTGCCAGACCGAAAAACTGGTTCTCATCGCCGCCCGTACCGTGAAACACGATGAACAGCGGCGCTCCGGTCGCACCGGCCTTCAGCCGATGCTCATAGGTTTGGATTGTCATATTCGATCTCCTGTCCCGACCTCTTCAGATCTTGTCCAGATGCTCTTCAAGATAGCTGCGCAGATGCTGGTGCTGCTCCGGCAGCTTCAGCGCTTCACCGAGATGGGCCGTATCCTCGTCGCGGTCGAAACCGGGTTCGTTGGTCGCCACCTCGAACAGCACACCGCCCGGCGTGCGAAAATAGATCGCCCAGAAGTAATCACGGTCGATGACCGGTGTGACGTGATAGCCCGTATCCATCAGCGCCTTGCGCACCTCCAGCTGCTTCTCGCGGTTTTCGACGGCGAATGCCACATGATGCACGGAACCGGCACCCTGCTGGTTGCGACCAACTGCTGGCAAGGTTTCCAGATCGATGACGCCCGCACCATTGCCTTCCGGCATGATGAGCCGGGTGACACCGTCCTTCGCATCGAGCTTCTGGTATCCCATATATTTCAGCAGTTCCGAGGTCGCGCCTTCGTCGCGAAGCCGCATTGAGACCGAATGAAAGCCACGGATGGCGTGCTTGGCATCAATCCCCTCATGTGCCCACGGCACACGCGGATCGTCCTTCACTTCAACCAGTGCAAAACTGTCGCCATCCGGTCCACGGAAATGGATACGCTTTTCGCCGAACGCCTCGTCTTCGGATTCAATCTTGACGGCGGATTGTTCGAAACGATCCTTCCAGAAGCCACGAGAACCCTGCGGCACGGCAAATACCGTCGTCCCCACCTCGCCCGTACCATCGCGACCGCGCGGCATGCCGGGAAATGGAAAATAGGTCATGACAGTGCCGGGCGTGCCTAGTTCATCACCGTAATAGAGATGATAGACACTCGGATCGTCGAAATTGACGGTCTTCTTGACGCGGCGCAGTCCCAGAATATTGGTGAAAAAGCGGTTATTGGGCGCGCATCGGCGGCAAGCGAGGTCACGTGGTGGAGGCCCTTGATCTGATTAAGCATGGCTATCTCTCCTGTTGTGTTACCGCCAATATAGCCATCAGTATGATCATTGAAACATTGACAATCATGCACAGATTGTATCGATTTCAGATACAGTTGCAGGCAATGATGATTTCCATCTAGACGTACTACCCATTCAAAGTTTAGCTACCCGCAACAGCAATATAGAAAGGTTCCCCATGGCGTCCGGCTTGTTCGCGCTTCTCGATGATGTCGCAGCCATTGCGAAAATGGCGGCAGCTTCGCTCGACGATGTTGCAGGACAGACGGCAAAGGCCAGCGCCAAGGCTGCAGGCATCGTGATTGATGATACGGCCGTCACGCCGAAATATGTCGTGGGGCTGAAGCCGGAACGTGAATTGCCGGTCATCTGGAAAATCACCAAGGGATCGCTGCGCAACAAGCTCATCGTCCTGCTGCCGCTGGCGCTCATCCTCGGCTATTTCGCACCATCCTTCATCATGCCGCTTCTGATGATCGGCGGTGTCTATCTGGCCTTTGAAGGAACGGAAAAGCTGGTGGAGTTCTTCATCCCGCACAAGGAAGAGGAACATGAGGAAACCAAGGGCACGACTGCCAAGGAGATCGAGGAAACAACCGTCAGCGGTGCGATCCGCACGGACTTCATCCTGTCGGCGGAAATCATGGCGCTGACGCTGGCGGGCCCGGCTCCGTCGAGCATTTATACGCAGGCGGCCATCCTCGCCGCGGTCGGCATATTGATCACCTTCGCCGTTTATGGCGTGGTCGGCATCATCGTGAAGCTCGACGATATGGGCGTCTCGCTCGTGCGCAACAGTCACACGGCTTTCGGCAGGCAACTCGGCAAGGGGCTGGTCGCGGGCATGCCCATCATATTGAAGGTTCTGAGCACTGTCGGCACCATCGCCATGCTTTGGGTCGGCGGCAGCATCATCGTACATGGGCTGGATTCCATCGGCATCCATAGCGTTGAAGCCTTCATCCATTCCATCGTCTCGCACCTGCCGACCGAGGGCACCCGGTTTGCAGCCGCCTTCGAATGGATCGCCACCTCCTTCCTACAGGCTGTACTTGCGGTTCTAATCGGTATTGTCGTCGTGATAGCCGTCAACGTCTTCAAGGCCCTGAAAGCGAAGGCCTAGAGCGCGTTTCGATCTGATTGCATCAGATCGGCGCCCCATCTGTTCGTTTTCACGCATGTCTTCATCCCGAAACCGGTTCCCACTTTCGGGAGACATGCTCTAACTTCAGGCCAGATAGCGCTTGAACCATTCGATTGTCCGGTCCCATGCGAGCTTCGCCGCCGCTTCGTCGTAGCGCGGTGTGGAATCGTTGTGGAAACCATGATTGACGCCCGGATAGATATAAGCCTCGTAGGTTTTGCCGTTCTTTTTCAACGCTTCCTCATAAGCGGGCCAGCCCTCATTGATGCGGGTGTCCAGTTCGGCATAGTGCAACAGGATAGGCGCCTTGATGCGCGGCACTTCATCTGCAGGGGCCTGCCTGCCATAGAAAGGCACGGCGGCTGCGAGTTCCGGAAAGGCGACCGCCGCCGCATTGGCAACACCACCGCCATAGCAAAGCCGGTAATGCCGACCTTCCGGTCGTCAGATCGCTTTTCATCATGAAATCGACCGCCGCAAAGAAGTCGTTCATCAGCTTGGTCGGGTCGACCTGCTGCTGTAATTCACGGCCCTTATCGTCATTGCCGGGATAGCCACCAACCGAGGTGAGACCGTCGGGCGCGAGTGCGATGAAACCGGTCTTTGCGACACGGCGGGCGACGTCTTCGATATACGGGTTCAGTCCGCGATTTTCGTGCACTACCACGACGGCGGGCAGCTTGCCCTGCAGCTTGGCCGGTCGCACCAGATAGGCTCGAACCTCGCCGTTTCCTTCCGGTGACGGATAGGTGATGTATTCGGGATGGATATCGGGATCGGTGAATTCGACCTGTTGCGCCATCGCATAATCGGGACTGAGCGAGGTCAGTATGGTTGTGGCCGTCATGGTGCCGACCGCAAACTTTGCAGCCTTGTCCAGAAACTCTCGTTTGGTTATCCGGCCATGGGCATAGAAATCGTAGAGTTCGAGAAGTTCTTGCGGGAAATCCTTCGCCGTCAGACGTGTCATGGTCAGCCCTTCCTCTCAAAGAAGGTCAGTCTAGCACAAGGTTGAAATGGAGCCACACCGCTGCCAGCAATGCATATCGGCAGCTTCTTCAAATTGATTGAAACCAACTTTACTGCATTCGTCTTTCAAAACAAAAGGCCCGGCAAAAGCCGGGTCTTTTCAATGAATTATATCCGAGAGCATCAGATATTCGGCTCGATCTTGCCCTTGCCTTTAGCCCCGCCTTTATCCTTGGCCGTGAGCTTGTCGATATAGGCGAGGAACAGCGCCGAAAACACGAATGCCAGATGGATGATGGTGAACCACAGCAACTGGTTTGACGTGTAGGTGGTGGCGTTGAGGAATATCTGCAGCAGATGGATCGATGAGATCGCCACGATGGTCGAGGCAACCTTGATCTTGAGCGAGCCTGCATCGATGGTGCCAAGCCAGTGCACCTCGTCGCCAGCCTGATCGAAGCGGCTGACGAAATTCTCATAGCCCGAAATGATGACCATCACCACGAGGCTCGCAATCAACGCCGCGTCGATGAGCCCGAGGACTTTCAGGATCGTGTCGGTATCATTCAGCGCGGTGACTTTCGTTGCAAAATCGAACAGCTTGCCCACGAAGGATACAGCATAGATCGCCAGCGCAACGGCGAGGCCGAGATAGAAGACAACCAGCAGCCAGCGTGACGCCAGAATGATATTTTCGATCAGAAGTTCAATTCGTTTCATCGATCCGGTTCCGGTAATCATATCGACACCTCTTAAAAACGCGCGCTTTTTTGGCAAGCGCGTCAGATATTGAATGATGTGCAAAAGTAGGATCGCGACTGCTTTCTTACAATATCAGCTTTCCTCTGCTGCTTGCAGCAATTCCAGTGCGAGCTTACGCGCGCCCGCAGAAATGTCCGGATTGAAGACCAGCCAATAACCCTTGTCGCTCGTCTGCGACACCTCGCAAGCATGGACAAGCTGCCCGCGCTGCACGGCCCCGTCGATCAGCCCCGCCCAGCCAAGCGCCAGCCCCTGATCGGCAATGGCTGCCTCGATCACCAGATTATAGGTGTTGAAGACCAGCCCGTAATTGCCGTCCACGATGTCCTCACCGATAGCATCGAGCCATGACTGCCATGTGAACCAGCGATCACCCTGCAGCGTATCAAGATGCAGCAGTGAAGCGCTACCCAGCCGTTTCCCATCCGGAAACGGGCCATGCTCGGCAAGATAGGTTGGCGAACAGACTGGCACGACTTTTTCACCGATGAAGGCGATAGCGTCCTTCGGGAAATCCTCGCGACCGCCGAAAAGGACCGAAATATCCGCGTCACGCCGGTCGAGCGGCTGAAGCATGGATGATGCCGTGATGCGCACATCCACCTCCGGATGTTTCGGGCGAAATTGCGCGACACGCGGCATCAGCCAGAATGTCGCGAAGCCATAGTCGGTCGCGATCCGCAGTCCCGGCGCGCGCTGGCGACGTTTTATCTGCTGCACAGCCTCATCGATTCCATCAAGACCGGAGCGCACTGCTTCATAAAGAATGCGGCCCTCGGGCAATATCTCGACACCACGGGCCCGTCGAGCGAACAATCCGACGCCCAGACGCTCCTCGATACGTTTTATTTGATAGCTGACCGCCGGTTGCGTCATGCCGAGTTCACGCGCGGCAAGGGTCAGATTTTCCAATCGTCCCACCGCTTCGAAAACGCCAAGGCTGCCAAGGTCCCGGGATGGAGAAACCATAAATTCTTTCTATAGCTTCGATAAAAAAATGAATGGGTTTTTCCTTAGCCTAAATGATGTTCTCCTTAAAGTAGGAACATAAGACATAACTGGTCTTAATCTATAGGAGGGGTCACAAAATGCGCTATTTGAAGATTGCGGCACTGGCGTTCACGGCACTGGCGGGACTTACAGGAGCGGCTTCTGCTGCCGATCCCGCCGCTTGCGAAACCATCCGGCTGTCCGATCCGGGTTGGACCGACATCACCTCCACCAACTCCGTCGCAAGCGTGCTGCTGGAAGGTCTCGGCTATAAGCCCGATGTAAAACCATGTCCGTGCCCATCGGCTATGAGGCGCTCAAGACTGGCAATCTTGACGTTTTCCTCGGCAACTGGATGCCCGCACAGCAGAAGTTCCGCGACGATCTCGACAAGGCGAAAGCCGCCGAAGTCATCGTGAAAAACCTCGAAGGGGCAAAGTTCACGCTGGCCGTGCCGGATTATGTGGCAAGCGAAGGCGTGAAGGACTTTGCCGACCTCGCCGCCCATGCGGACAAATTTGGCAAGGAAATCTACGGCATCGAGCCGGGTGCGCCTGCCAACCAGAACATCCAGAAAATCATCGAGGACCAGAAGTTCAAGCTCGATGGCTGGAAGCTGGTGGAATCGAGCGAGCAGGCCATGCTCGCGCAGGTGGATCGCAAGAACAAGGATAAGGCATGGGTCGTGTTTCTGGCCCGGGCGCCGCACCCGATGAACAACAAGCTCAAGATAGAATATCTGGCGGGTGGCGATGACTATTTCGGCCCGAATTTCGGCGGCGCGGAAGTCTACACGCTTGGCCGCACCGGCTGGGCCGCGCAGTGCCCGAATGCCGCAACGTTCTTCAAGAACCTCACTTTCACTGTCGATATCGAGAATGAGCTGATGGGCAAGATTCTCGATGAAGGTGCGGAAGGCCCTGCAGCCGCCAAGGAATGGCTGAAGGCGCATCCGGACCAGATCGACAAATGGCTTGCGGGTGTTACCACATTCAAGGGCGAACCGGGCGCGGAAGCCGTCAAGGCAAACCTCGGTCTTTAACCGAGAACAACACGCACTTTGCAGGCGGGCGTTTCAGCGCCCGCCGTTTCGCGTTCCCACACTTGCCAACGGTCCCGCACAATGAAAAAGCCGAATATACTCATTCTCATGGTCGATCAGCTGAACGGCACGTTCTTTCCAGATGGCCCGGCCGAATTCCTGCATGTTCCCAATCTGAGAAAGCTTGCCGAACGTTCAGCACGTTTTGCCAACTGCTACACGGCAAGCCCGCTTTGCGCCCCGGCGCGTGCGTCGTTCATGTCGGGCCAGTTGCCGTTTCGAACTGGCGTCTATGACAATGCGGCGGAGTTTTCGTCTGAAATCCCAACCTATGCGCATCACCTTCGCAACGCTGGCTACCAGACGGCGCTTTCCGGCAAGATGCATTTCGTCGGGCCGGATCAGTTGCACGGTTTCGAGCAGCGGCTCACCACCGACATCTACCCGGCGGATTTCGGCTGGACGCCGGATTATCGCAAGCCCGGTGAACGTATAGACTGGTGGTATCACAATCTCGGTTCGATCACCGGAGCGGGTTCCGCCGAAATCACCAACCAGCTCGAATATGACGATGAAGTTGCCTATCAGGCCGAAGCAAGGCTTTATGATCTGGCGCGCGGCCACGACGAGCGGCCATGGTGTCTGACGGTCAGTTTCACACATCCGCATGACCCTTACGTAGCGCGCAAGCGCTTCTTCGATCTTTATGCGGACATTCCCGAACTTGATCCGAAGATCAGACCTCTGCCGGAGAGCGAAATCGATCCCCATACGGAACGCCTGTTGCGAGCCTGCAAGGCCGAGGACTACGATCTGACCCGCGAACAGGTTCGCACGGCACGGCAAGCCTATTTCGCCAATATCTCCTATGTGGATGACAAGATCGGCGCGCTGCTCGATGTGATCGAGCGTTGCGGCATGGCGAATGACACGATCGTCGTCTTCACTTCCGATCACGGCGATATGCTTGGCGAACGCGGCTTGTGGTTCAAGATGAGCTTCTTCGATGGCTCCGCTCGCGTCCCGTTGATGATTGCGGCCCCGCAATTGCGGGCTGGCCGCGTGGATGCGCCCGTCTCGACGCTCGACGTTCTGCCGACACTGGCCGACCTTGCGGGCATCGACCTCAAGGGCATCATGCCGTGGACCGACGGCGTTTCACTGACTGGTGTTGCTTCAGGTTCCGCCGAACGCGGCGCGGTTCCAGTCGAATATGCAGCCGAAGGCACCATCGCGCCGATGGTCTCGCTGCGGGATGGCGACTGGAAGCTCAACCTTTGCCGCGCCGACCCGCCACAATTGTTCAACCTTGCCGACGATCCCGACGAGCTGCGCAATCTGGCGGAACTGCCGGAATTCAAAACCGTTCTGGACGACCTTCTGGCCAAAGCTGAAAAACGCTGGAATCTGGAACGCTACGATGCCGACGTCCGGGCCAGTCAGGCTCGTCGCCACGTCGTCTATCCGGCGTTGCGCAACGGCGCCTATTATCCATGGGACTACCAGCCGCTGCAAAGGCGTCCGAGAGCGCTATATGCGCAACCACATGGACCTGAACGTACTGGAAGAAAACCAGCGCTTTCCGCGCTGATTAGCAAAAGCGGGGCCTCACAGCCCCGCTTGTTCAAATTCTTACTGCTCGGAAAATTCCAGAACCGTGCCGCTGGCATTTTCCGGCAGCACGGCGATGCCCGCAGATGTCTTCGCGTGGGAAATTCCGTTGGCATCGAGAACGATGCGCGCCTTGTCCAGCGAAGCGACCCGGATGCGCAGAACGGCGAAAGCCTTGCCCGGTGTCCGGGCAAAATCCACACCGGGATAGATTGCAGCGGCTTTCTCCTCACTCACAACCCATATGTCTGCCGAACGTGAGCCTGTCGAAACCTTCCAGCCACCATCCTGTGCCTCTGCCTCGCCATTGGCGTACAGATGGGCAAAACCATTGGCAGCAGCTTCTGGATCGGATGAGATGGCAATAATGGCGGAAAGGCCATTTGCACCATTTGCATGTTCGATCAGTTCCGGCAGCCAGACCGTTTCGCGGGTCTTGTGCTGGCACATGAAGACCATACCTTGCGGCACTTCACTTTCCGCGAAAGACACCGTTTCAAAAGCCGCAACACCCTCGCCACCGCCCGGCAGTTCTACGGGACGCTGAAACGCGCCAACCTCGCCGGTCTTGATGCCAAGCATGTCCAGTTTCGCCTTGGCATCGCGCGCATTGTCGATGCGGCAGGCAATGGCATGGAGTCCTTCGCCCTGCGCTGCCAGCTTCTCACGCTGATGCAGATTGCCCGGCGTCTCGGCGACGATGCCGAGCAGCTCGAAATAATCCTCCGGAAACATGATGGTGTAGTTGCCAGTGCCCTTTTCCTTGCTGTGGAGGCCACGTGGGCTCAGCGTAAATCCGAAACGGCGATATTGTTCGGCACTTTTCTCCAGATCGCCGACCAGCAGGAAAATATGATCGACGCCTTTGACCGGATGAGACATACAAAACTTCCTTTTCTATTTCTTGGTCGGAGCCAGAACGATCTCGTGGATCGTAACCTTGGGATTCATATTGGCAACATAGAGCGCGGTGTCAGCCATATCCTCGGGCTGGATGACATCATCCATGCGGGAGAGATCGAAGCCCGGACGACGCGCCAGAAGCGGCGTCGCCACCTCACCGGGACACAGCACTGTCGACCGGATGCCGTTCGGCCCTTCCTGCGCATTCAGGCTGGCGCTCAAATCGTTGAGCGCATGTTTGGACCGCACCATAGGGGACGCCGCCGCCGGGCGATGAAAACCGCCCTGCCGGGACGATGTGTGGATCATCAACCCACCACCCTGCGCGCGCATGGGCGTCAAAGCAGCGGCAATCACATTGATTGCACCCTTGATGTTGATGTCGATGACATCGTCCCATGAATCGAAATCAATATCCGCCCAGCTACGGCGCGGAATATTGAGACCGGCATTGTTGCAGAGCACATCAAGACGACCTGCCCATTCGACGATAGCTCCGGCAGTAGCGGCAACCGCCTCCCGGTCGAGAACATCCGCCGGAAATATCTGCGCCTCGCCACCATTGGAGACGATCTCCTCGGCAATCGCTGCAAGTGCATCCGCCTTGCGGCCCGTCAGCGCGACGCGCCAGCCTTCACGCGCGAACCGTCGTGCCATGGCAGCGCCGATGCCGGACCCGGCGCCGGTGATCCAGACCGCGCCGCGCTCGTTTTTGCCCGAGTTTGCATTCTGCTCGGGGAATTTTGGCTCATCAACAAACTCCGTCGTAGAAAATCGACATTTATTAACGCAGGCTGGTCGAGAAATTTTACCAATTTTGCCCGCGATATTAGTTTATCTTGACATTATCGCCACGGATTCTAGCATATCAATGCTTGCATACAATAAAGACCCTCTGAGGTGGCATTTCGTTGCGATTTCAGGGGCTTGAACAATATTGGGACGTGCGGGAAAAGAGGCTGGAAAGCCCTCCCTCAACGTCCTTCAGGGGAACAGAGAATGCATATCAGAAAAGCTGGCCTTGGCCTGTTTCTAGCGGCGTTTTCGCTTGCGACGGCGTCTTCGCACGCCGAAGAAGTGAAGCGCGGCGGCACCGTCATCGTCCATATGAACACCGAGCAGGGTGTGCTTAACCCTGCGCTGCGCGCCTCCACCGGCGTCTATCAAATCACCGGCCGCATCATGGAACCGCTGATCGACCGCACTTATGAGGGCTACGTGCCGGTTCTGGCGACCAGCTGGTCTTCCTCGGAAGACGGCAAGGCTATCACCTTCAAGCTGCGCGAGAATGTGCGCTGGCATGACGGCCAGCCCTTCACCTGCGATGACGTTTCGTACAGCGCGATGAACCTCTGGAAGAAGCTGCTCAACTATTCGACCACGCTTCAGGCCAATCTCGAAGCCGTCGATTGCACCGATCCGCACACGGCAGTGTTCCGCTATTCCAAGCCGATGCCGCTGGAGCTGCTCGTCGCCGCCATGCCTGATCTCGGTCATCCGGTGCCGAAGCATCTTTATGAAGGCACGGATATTCTCAAGAACAAGTACAACGCCGCACCGGTCGGCACGGGACCGTTCAAGTTCGTTGAATATGAGCGCGGCCAGCACATCATTGCCGAGCGCAACGACGATTACTGGCGTGGCAAGGAATATCCTTATCTCGACCGCATCGTCTGGCGTTTCATGCCGGACAAGGCCGCTGCTGCCGCAGCGCTTGAAGCCGGTGAAATGATGGAAACCGCCTTCAACGGTATTTCCATGTCGGATACCGAGCGCCTCCAGAAGGATGGCCGCTTTGACACCGGCACCAAGGGTTTCGAAAACAACGTTGCCCACTCGACCATCGAGTTCAATCTGCGCAATCCGATCCTTGCCAATCTGAAGGTTCGCCGGGCGATCTATCACGCGCTCGATATCGACTTTGCGATCAAGACGATCATGCGCGGCTATGCCAAGCCGGGCCGTGGCCCGATCCCAAGCGCCGGCGGCGCCAATTACACAGATCAGGTCCAAACCTACCCGTATGATGTTGAAAAGGCGAAGAAACTGCTCGACGAAGCCGGTTATCCGGCTGGCCCCGACGGCATCCGCTTCAAGCTGCGTCATCGCCCGGCACCATGGGGTGAATATACGCAGCTCTGGGCCGAATATTATGCTCAGGCGATGAAGGAAGTCGGTATCGACGTCCAGATCCTGACCAACGATGCGCCGGGCTTTCTGAACGGTGTCTATCGTGACCATGACTTCGACACGGCAAGCGGCTGGCACCAGTTCCGCTCCGATCCGGCTGTTTCCACCACCGTCTGGCTGCGCTCCGGCGCTCCGGTCGGCACCGCATGGTCCAACCAGTTCGACTACAAATCGGACGAAATGGACAACCTGATCGACAAGGCCGCGAGCGAGCTCGACCCGGCCAAGCGCGCCGATCTTTATCACCAGATCCAGCAGCTTGAGATGAAAGACCTGCCGGTCATCTTCGCCATCGAACATCCGTTCGTCGGCGTGACCAATAAGGTCTTGAAGAACCACCACAACACGCCGCGCTGGGATTCCTCCAGCTGGTACGATCTGTGGATCGATCAATAAACAATACCAACCGCTGCCGGTCATCCGGCAGCGGTTCCCCAGTTTTATGAATGCTGAAATGAATATCTTGCAGGATAACCCGCAATGCCCCTGCCCCCGATCCTGACTTTTGCGCTGCGGCGCATCTTTTGCAGGCGATCCCCGTCATTCTTCTCATCATCTGATCGGGTCATTCCTGCTGATCAAGCTTGCCCCCGGCGATACGGTGGACGCGCTTGTTGGCGACATGGGCGGCGCAGACCCGCAATTCGTCGCCAATCTGCGCGCCGAATACGGCCTCGACCAGCCGGTCTGGACGCAGTTGTGGATCTACATGACCAAGCTGGCACAGTTCGATTTCGGCTGGTCCTATGTCTACGAACAGCCGGTGCTGGACGTACTGATGGCCCGTCTCGTGCCGACGCTCCTGCTCATGGTTTCCTCGCTTTCGGTGGCCTTCATTTTCGGCATTGCGCTCGGAGCTTTCGCCGCGCGGCGCGCTTATTCGCTGACCGACAATGCGATTTCCACGCTTGGCCTTGTCTTCTATGCAATGCCGAGCTTCTTTCTCAGCCTCATCTTGATGTTCATCTTTTCCGTCAAGCTCGGCTGGCTGCCGGTCGGTGGCTACAAGACGATTGCCGGTTTCTATACCGGCTGGAAGAATGTTTGGGATATTGCCTGCACCTCGTCATGCCGACGACGGCGCTTTCGCTCATCTATCTCGCCTTCTACATGCGCCTGATGCGCACCAGCGTGCTGGAAGTGGCCGACCTTGATTATGTTCGCACCGCACGCGCCAAGGGTGCAAGCGGTGCAAGGCTGATGTTCCATCACATCATGCGTAACGCATTCCTGCCTGTCGTTACGCTGCTCGGACTGCAATTCTCGACTGTGCTTGGCGGCTCGGTCGTGATCGAGACAATCTTTTCGCTACCCGGCCTCGGCCAACTTGCCTACACCTCCGTTATCAAGCGCGACCTCAACACGCTGATGGGCATCATCTTCCTGTGCTCGGTGCTGGTGGTGATCGTGAATTTCATCACCGATCTCATCTATGCGCGGCTTGATTCGGGATCGAACTGTCATGACTTCACAGGAACTCTCCCTCACCCGCCCGCAGGTCTCGCGCGCAAAAATTCTGTGGCAGCGCTTCAGCCGCAACCGCGCCGCCGTACTGGGCCTTATCCTCTTCATCGCCGTGGTCCTGATTGCGCTGCTGGCCGATGTCATTGCGCCCGGCGACCCGCTACGGCGCGTAGGCGATCCGCTCGTCTGGCCATTCGTCAATGCTGCAACGCCGCTTGGTACCGACCAGCTTGGGCGCGATATCATGGCAGGCATCGTCCATGGCGCGCGCATTTCGCTTCTGATCGGCGTGGTCGCCACCCTGATTTCTATCGTGATCGGCATCATCATCGGCGCTCTTGCCGGCTATTATGGCGGCTGGGTGGATGACGTTCTGATGCGCATCACCGAAGCCTTCCAGACCGTTCCAAGCTTCGTACTGCTTCTGACACTGGTGGCAATCTTCGGGTCATCGATCGAAAACATCATCATCTGCATCGGCATCGTGTCATGGACCGCGCCTGCCCGCATGGTGCGCGCCGAATTTCTGGCGCTGCGCAAGCGCGAATTCATCGATGCTGCGCGTAATCTCGGTGTTGGCAATGCCTCGATCATCTTCCGCGAAATCCTGCCGAATGCCCTTCCGCCGGTGATCGTCTTCGCATCGGTGGTGATGGCCACCTCCATCCTGATGGAAAGCGCTCTCGCCTTCCTTGGTCTCGGCGATCCGAACTATGCAAGCTGGGGCAACATGATCGGCGGGGGTCGCGCCGTGCTGCGCACCGACTGGTTCTGCTCGGTCATTCCCGGCATCGCCATTCTGCTCACCGTTCTTTCCTTCAGCCTGCTCGGCGAAGGCCTGAACGACGCGCTTAATCCGAGGCAGAAGAAATAATGACCGCTGCACCCGTTCTCGAAATCAGAAACCTGCAGATCGCGCTGCCAAAGGGCGCCGACCGCCCTTACGCCCTACAGGACCTGACACTGACCATCAACCCCGGTGAAATCGTCTGCCTCGTCGGCGAAAGCGGCTCCGGCAAATCGCTTTCGGCAGGCGCAATCATGCGCCTTCTGCCGGAACCGCATGTGCGCGTGACCAATGGCATAATCAGACTGGAAGGCACCGATCTCTATTCGCTCAGCGAAACCGATATGAAGAAGCTGCGCGGCGACCGCATCGGCATGATCTTTCAGGAGCCGATGACCGCACTCAACCCGCAGAAGACGGTTGGCTGGCAGATCGATGAAGTGTTGCGCCTGCACATGAAGCTCGGTCGCAAGAAACGTCGCGCCGCCGTGCTCGATATGCTGGCGGAAGTGAAAATTCCGGACCCGGGATCCGCCTATAACGCCTACCCGCACCAGATTTCGGGCGGACAGCGCCAGCGTGTCATGATCGCCATGGCGCTGATCCTGAAACCGCGCCTCATCATCGCCGACGAACCGACCACCGCGCTCGACGTGACCACGCAGGCACAAATCCTGAAACTGATCCGCGACCTGCAACGCGAACACAATACCGGCATCCTGTTCATCACGCACGACTTCGGCGTGGTGGCGGAAATTGCCGACCGCGTTGCCGTTCTGCGGCTTGGCGAACTGGTCGAGGAAGGCCCGGCAAACGACGTGCTGAACCATCCGCAGCACCCATATACCAAGGCGCTGATTGCATCGGTTCCAGCTCTCACTCCGCCCGAACCGAAGCCATCTGTGGACGCTCAGCCGATCATTCTCAAGGCGAGCGCTTTACGCAAAACCTTCAAGGCGCGCGGCGGCTTGCTCACCGGCAAAAGAAGTGCCGTTCCTGCCGTGAAGGACCTTTCGTTTGAACTACGTCAGGGTGAAACGCTTGGCGTCGTGGGCGAAAGCGGGTCGGGCAAGACAACCGTTTCGCGCATCGTCACCCGTCTGCTTGAAGCCGATAGCGGCAAGGTCGATGTGAATGGCAAAGATTTTCTGAGCGCCAGTCCGCGTGAAGTGCGGGCCATGCGCAAGGACATCCAGATGGTCTTTCAGGACCCGATGGCCTCGCTCAACCCGCGCCGCCGCGTCGTGGACCTGATCGCACAGGGGCCAATCGTCCATGGCGTACCGAAGGCAGAGGCGCACGCAAGGCCCGCGGGTTGCTGGAGCTGGTAGAGCTTTCGCCCGCTGCCGCCGACCGATTTCCGCATGAATTTTCGGGCGGGCAGCGGCAGCGCATCGGCATCGCCCGTGCGCTGGCGCTGGAACCTCGCATCATCGTCGCCGACGAACCGGTCTCCGCGCTCGATGTCTCCGTACAGGCTCAGGTGTTGCGGCTTCTGGCCGACCTCCGCGAACGGCTCAATCTGTCGCTTCTTTTCGTAACGCATGATCTGCGCGTCGCGGCCCAGCTTTGCGATCGCATCATCGTCATGTCGAAGGGAGAGATCGCCGAAGCAGGTCCGACGGCTGAGGTCTTCGCTAATCCGCAACATCAATATACACAGCGCCTCCTTGCCTCCATTCCCGGCAAGGGCTGGACGCCTCCTCGTTTGGAAAATGCGTGACATCATGCAGAACATAGTCTTTCCACCCTCCATCTGGGCTGCCACTGCCCCTGCCCGCATACCGGCAAAGCCGCTGACCAATGACGCGAAAGCCGATGTCGCCATCGTCGGCGGTGGTTTTACGGGGCTTTCAGCAGCGCTCCATCTGGCGAAACGCGGCAAGCGCGTCATCCTGCTGGAAGGCAATGCGGTCGGCTGGGGCGCATCGGGGCGCAATAATGGACAGGTCATTCCGACCATGACTTCGGCGGAACCCGATGCAATCGCCAAACGCTACGGCGCATCGGGCGAACGTTTTGCTCGACTGATCGGCAATAGCGCCGACATTCTGTTTTCCATCGTGCGTGATGAAAACATCGAGGCCGAGGCCGAGCAGAACGGCTGGTTCCAGCCTGCCCATTCGCCGGGCCGGGTGAAGCTTTCGCAAACCCGCGTGGACGCATGGAAACGCTTCGGCTTCCCGGCGGAATTTTTCGACCGCGCCGCAACATCGCGGCTGTTGGGCAGCGATTTCTGGTATGGCGGCATGTTCAACCCGACCGGCGGTCATATCAATCCGCTGGCATTCGCACGCGGTCTTGCCTCGGCTGCCGAACGCCACGGCGCGATCATTCACGAACAAAGCCCGGTCATCTCCTATGCCCGGTGGGTGATCACTGGGAGGTCAAGACCACCAGCGCCACAGTTCGCGCCAAGGGCTTTCTGCTCGCCACCAACGCCTATACCGGTGAGCTGCGCGAAGGGCTTGCTCCGCGCCTTGCCCGCACCATCGTGCCGGTGCTCTCGTGGCAAATGGCGACGGCGCCTGTCAGCGATAATCTGCGCGCAACGATTTTGCCCGGTAGGCAGGCCGTTTCCGATACACGCGGCGACCTGCGTTTCTTCCGCTACGATGCCCGCAACCGGCTGATTACCGGCGGCGTGGTGATGGGCGATTTCAACATCGCAGAACGCGTCAAGCGCAAGACGGCGCGCAACATGGCGGAAGCCTTTCCAGCACTTGGCGAGCCGGAAATCACCCATGTGTGGAGCGGCTATATCGGCATGACATGGGATCGCTTTCCACGCGTTCATCAGCTCGGCCCCAATGGCTGGGCCCGGATCGGCTGCAACGGACGCGGCGTTGCGCTTGGCACATCGCTCGGGCGTGAATTCGCACGGGCGCTCGACGGCGAGCCTGTGCAGGAACTTGCCCTGCCCGTCTCGGAACCGGCACCGCTGCCTTTTCATAAAGTCGCGCGAAAGATTGCCCCGTTCTACCTCGCATGGCTTCGGCGCAAGGATCTCTCGAGCCAAATCTCTAGTCCCGCTCATTTAACGTTCATGTGAAAGGTCAGGTCCATGAATCAAATGTCAATTCTCGAACGTCGCCGCATCGAAGCGCTGGTTCTCAAGAATGTTTACGAAGTTATTCGCGAACGCTCCGGTGAGGAAGAAGCGCAGGCTGCAATCGGCGAAGCAGTCAGCCGTTCGGCCATCGAACAGGGCAAGAGCTTTGCCGATGAGCTGGGCCGCACGCCGACGATACAGGACTTTGCCGATATCCAGCCGCTGTGGACGAAGGAAAACGCACTGGAGATCGACGTGATTTCGCAGGGCGAAGATCATTTCGATTTCAACGTTACGCGCTGCCGCTATTCGGAAATGTACCGCGAGATGGGTCTTGGCCATATCGGCCACCTGCTCTCCTGCAATCGCGATGGCGATTTCTGCATCGGCTACAATCCCGAAATGAAGCTGGAACGCTCACAGACCATCATGAAGGGCGCAAGCCACTGCGATTTCCGCTACCGCCTCGACACGATTGAAGACAACACAAAAGGAGCCTGACATGCCGGTTGAAAACTGGACATCGAACCAGCTTGACGAACTCGTCGCGTTCCGCCGTGACCTGCACGAAAACCCCGAGCTGCTTTACGATGTGAACCGGACTTCGGAAAAAGTTGCCGAAGCGCTGCGCGCCGCTGGCGTCGATGAGGTCGTGACTGGTATCGGGCGCACCGGCGTCGTCGGCGTCATTCGCGGCCAGTCGAACCGCTCGGGTCGCGCCATCGGCCTGCGCGCCGACATGGACGCACTGCCGATCCTCGAAGAAACCGGCGCTGAATGGTCGTCAAAAGTGCCGGGCAAGATGCACGCCTGCGGCCATGACGGCCATACGACCATGCTTCTGGGCGCTGCCCGCGAGCTGGCGCAAAGCCGCGCATTCGACGGCACAGTCATCGTGATTTTCCAGCCTGCCGAAGAAGGTGGCGCAGGCGCCAAGGCGATGATCGACGACGGTCTGTTCAAGCGCTGGCCGGTCAACGAAGTTTACGGCATGCACAACCGTCCAAACCTCGCAGTCGGTCATTTCACCATCAATTCCGGCCCGATCATGGGATCGGTCGATGTTCTGGACATCACCATTGAGGGTGTTGGCGGACATGCCGCTTCGCCGCACCAGACCATAGACCCCATTCCCGTCACCGCAGCGCTCATTCAGGCAATCCAGACGCTGACGGCACGCACCATCGACCCGCTGGATTCCGCGGTGATCTCGATCACCACCATTCAGGGTGGCGACGCGTTCAACGTCATTCCGCAGAAAATCCGGCTGACCGGCACGGTTCGTACGCTTCGCGAGGAAGTGCGTGACCATATCGAGGAGAAGCTTACCCGCGCCGTGCAGGGCATTGCCGATGCTTTCGGCGCCAAGGCCACGCTCGATTATCAGCGCAGCTATCCGGTCACCGTCAATCACGAGCGCGAAACGGAACTGGCGGCAATCGCTGCCGATGCAGTTGCAGGCGCCGACCGTGTGACGCGCGACATGCCGGCGACGCTGGGCGGTGAAGACTTTGCCTTCATGCTGAACGAAGTGCCGGGCGCGATGATCAATATCGGCAACGGCCCGAGTGCCAATCTCCATCACCCCAAATATGACTTCAACGACGATGTCATCGCCCGGGGTTGCTCATACTGGACCACGCTCGTACGCCATCGGCTGCCGATCGAGAATTGATAGCGACCTATATATGAACAGGGGCGGTACCTTTGGGAGCCGCCCTTTGTGTTTTGCGTAGAAAGCGAAGTTGCAGAACAATAAAACCTCTAGTTTATCTGAGCCGCTCGTAATATAACGCGCCCCAATAAACCATCGCGGCTTTTCCCGATGGGAAAAGAGAATCCGGTTTGAGCGCATATTCCGAACGTCTCAGTTTCGGAAATGCGGGAAGCCAATGGTAGAGCGGGAAATCCATGAATATCGAGTCTGCCTTGAGCGACAGCGCCAATATTTTTGACCTTGCGCCAATTTCCCCTGTGGCTTGAGGATTATAGCGGCCTGCGCAAACAGCTCGAAGAATGGCGCGCGCTTGGCGTTACCGATCTCAAGGCATTCCTGCACGAAGACACGACCCGGCTTCGCATCTGCACCAGCCATATCCGGGTTTTGAAGGTCAACCGCAAGACGCTTTCGCTTTTCGAGGCGGACAGCGTCAGCCATCTGGTCGCCAATCTCGAGCGCGTGTTTCGCGACGACATGCTGGACCCACATATCGACGAGATGGTCCAGCTCTGGAATGGCGGTAATGCCTTCTCAAGCGATACCATCAACTATTCGCTTGGCGGCAAGCGGCTCGACATACAGCTCAAGGGCGTCGTGCTTCCCGGCTATGAGCACACCCGGGAGCGGGTGCTGCTTTCCATCGAGGATGTTACCGCCCGCGAGGACGCCCGCCGCGAACAGGACCGCCACAAGCAGCACGCGCAGGGCCTTTTCGAACATTCGCCCGTGTCGCTCTGGGTCGAGGATTTCAGCCGCATCAAGCAATTGATGGACGATGTGCGCCAGCGCGGCATCGTTGATTTTCGGGTATTTACCGACGTGCATCCGGAATTCGTACGTCAGTGCATGAGCGAAATCCGGGTTCTCGAAGTCAACACCGAGACAACTGCCCTCTTCCTCGCATCCGACAAGAAGACGCTGCTGCAGAACCTGCCGCACATCTTCAAGGACGAGATGGAATCATCGTTCCGCGAACAGTTGATTGATCTGTGGAACGGTGTCCTGTTCCAGCGCCGCGAAGTAGTGAACTACGCGCTCGACGGCTCCGAAAGGCATGTGCTTCTGCAATTCTCCGTTCTGCCGGGACATGAGACGGACTGGTCTCTGGTGCAGATCGCGCTGACCGATATCACTGCGCGCAAGAAGGCAGAAGCCTATCTGGAATATCTGGGCAAACACGACGTTCTGACCAAGCTTCACAATCGCGCCTATTATGTCGACGAGCTTAACCGGCTTGAACGGAAGGGCCATACGCCCGTTTCGGTCATCATCATCGATCTCAACGGCCTAAAGGCCGCCAATGACCAATGGGGTCATGCGACAGGCGATGGATTGCTGCGGCGCATCGGCGAAGTGCTGAATGAAGCGGTGAAGCAGCCGGGCCATGCGGCGCGCATCGGCGGCGACGAATTCGCAGTTGTGCTGCCTTATGTGGATGAGCGCGGCGCCGAGGCAATGGTCGATGACATTCAGCGGCTGGTCGAAATCAACAACCAGTATTATTCCCAGCTCAAACTCAATCTTTCCATCGGCTCTGCAACCAGCATGCCGGGCGAAAAGCTGGAAACCGTTGCCAAGCGCGCCGACCTGCTGATGTATGAGAACAAGCGTCAGCAATATACGAGCGGCATGATCTAGTCATCAAATGCGATAATCGTTTTGCCGCGCGTCAGATCGGTAACGAGGCGGGATAGTTCATCCCGCATGGCAATGGGCATGGTGCCCGCGATCTCCACGCCGGTGCCGGTGAAGTTCTCTTGCGCTATGGTAAGGTTTTCCACCGCTGTCAGACGGGCTTTCAGCAGCGCATGATCTGAAAAATCGCAGGCAAACTGAAATCCGACCAGCGGAATAACTTCTGTTTTCTCCGCCTGTCGCAGACAGGTTGCAGCCGTGCCGCCATAGGCGCGCATCAGGCCGCCGCTTCCCAGAAGAATGCCGCCAAACCAGCGCGTGACCACAACTGCAATATTATCGAGTTGCTGGCCGTCGATTGCCTGCAGGATCGGCTTTCCTGCCGTGCCACTCGGCTCGCCATCGTCGCTGAAACGGTAGTTCTGCCCCATGCGCCGCCCCAGCAATTATGGCTTGCCGACTGGTCGGAATGCTCGCTCAAAAGTCCTTCGCCGCCTGCTCGCTCGCCACAGGCGCGGCAATGGCCAGAAACCGACTTTTTTGATCTCCTGACTATAGGTTTCGACGCGACTAATCGTGAACATGGCAATCCTGCAAAGATGATTTCGGGGGCCTAGCATTTTCCATTGAGGATGACGACCCCTTCCAGCTTCCCCTCGCATTGCGCCCACTGGATATAGGGTATAAGGCAATTGAAAAATGAGCCCATATTTTTGGGCTCTGTTCTTGCATATCCAGATGAAAGGTCTTGCCGATGTTCGATTTGATCGTGAGAAACGCCAATCTCCCCGACGGTCGCGAGAAGCAGGACATTTTGGTCAAGGACGGCAAGATTGCCGATATCGTGCCCTCCAAGGGGGAACATCAGGCGGCGCAGGAAATCGATGCGACCGACCGGCTCGTAACCCCACCATTTGTCGACCCGCATTTCCATATGGATGCGACCCTGTCGCTCGGCCTGCCGCGCCTCAATCGTTCCGGCACGCTACTGGAGGGTATCGCGCTGTGGGGCGAACTAAAGCCGATACTGACCGTTGAGGCCATGGTCGAGCGCGCGCTGCGTTATTGCGATCTGGCCGTTTTTCGCAGGGCCTGCTGGCAATCCGCAGCCATGTCGATGTCAGCGATCCGCGCCTCTTCACCGCTGAAGCGATGATCGAAGTGCGTGAGAAGGTGAAGCCTTACATCGACCTTCAGCTTGTAGCCTTCCCGCAGGACGGCTACTATCGTTCGCCGGGCGCGGTTGATCTCGTCAACCGCTCGCTCGATATGGGGCTCGATGTCGTCGGCGGTATTCCGCATTTTGAGCGCACCATGGCCGATGGCGCAGCCACGCTGGAAGAACTCTGCCGTATCGCCGCCGAACGCGGCCTGCCGGTCGATATCCATTGCGACGAAAGCGATGATCCGATGTCGCGCCATGTCGAAACGCTGGCCGCGCAGACCGTACGTTTTGGCCTGCAGGGTCGCGTTTCCGGCTCGCATCTGACCTCCATGCATTCCATGGACAATTATTACGTCTCGAAGCTCATTCCGCTGATTGCGGAAACAAAGATGAATGCCATTCCGAACCCGCTCATCAACATCACGCTTCAGGGCCGTGCGGACACCTATCCGAAGCGCCGCGGCATGACCCGCGTGCCGGAACTGATGGCTGCTGGCATCAATGTCGCCTTCGGCCATGACTGCGTGATGGACCCTTGGTATTCCATGGGTTCCGGCGACATGCTGGAAGTCGGCCACATGGCGATCCATGTCGCACAAATGACCTCCATCGAAGGCAAGAAGCAGGTTTTCGACGCGCTCACCGTCAATTCCGCCAAGGCGCTGGGCCTCGAAGGCTATGGCCTTGCAAAAGGCTGCAATGCCGACTTCGTGGTGCTGCAGGCACGCGACCCGATTGAAGCGCTGCGCCTCAAGGCAAACCGCCTCAAAGTCGTGAAGCGCGGCAAGGTCATCGCCGAAACCCCGCAGCGCATAAGCCGCCTCAACCTCGAAGGCCGTCCGTCTTCGGTTGACGGAGCAGACTACGCGCCAGTCGGCCAGCTTTAGAATCTTCTTGAATTAAAGGTGGTTTGGGCAATGATGGAAATCGTTGCTCATGAAATCCGCACGTCAAAACGAAGCAACCGGCTGCGCGCACCCACGCGCCGAAAACACACATGAGGGGTCCCTGACCAAATGACAAAAATCATCAAAACACCGAACTTTACCCGTCGCGACATTCTCGCAATGTCTGCAGCACTGGGCGCAACGGCAATCACCACCCGCGTCTTCGCTGCCGATGAAAAGCTGAAAGTAGCAGGCATCCACGCCTCGCCAGTCGAAAACGCGTGGAATTCGCGTCTCCACGATGCACTGAAGCAGGCCAATGACGAAGGCGTCATCGAATATGTCTTCTCCGAAGGCGTTTCGGCGAGCGACTACCCCGCGCCATGCGCGAATATGCCGAACAGGGCATCAAGCTGATCGTCGGCGAATCCTATGCCGTCGAACGCGAAGCGCGCCGGTGGCAGGCGATTATCCGAAGACGGCTTTCGTCATGGGCTCCTCGGGCAAGCCGCAGGGCGACAATTTCGGTGTTTTCGGCACTGAACTTCGAGGCTGCCTATCTCGCAGGCATGCTGGCAGGCGCTATGAGCAAGTCCGGCACCTTCGGCTCGGTCGGTGCCGTGCCGATCCCGGAAGTCAACATGCTCATCAATGCCTTTCAGGACGGCGTGAAGGAAACCCGGCCTGACGCGAAGTTCATCGCATCGTTCATCGGCACCTTCTTCGACCCGCCAAAAGCACGTGAAGCCGGTCTTGCCCAGATCGACTCTGGCGCGGACATCCTGTTCGGCGAGCGCATCGGCACGGCAGACGCCGCCAAGAACGCGGCATCAAGGCCATCGGCTCGCTGATCGACTATACGCCGCGCTATCCCGATACGGTCTTTGCCAATGCGATCTGGAATTTCCGCCCGATCCTCAATGCGGCTATCGCCGACGTGAAAGCCAGCCGGGCAACCGGCAAGGATTACACGCCATTCAGCCTGATGAAGGAAGGCGGCAACGATATCATCTACGTCAAGGGCATTGCCCCTGCCGAAGCAGAAGCCAAGATGGAAGCCCGTCGTGTGGAACTGAAGGAAGGCAAGTTCGAGTACAAGCCGAACCCGGCCGAACCGAAGTAACCTCTCAGGACGGGCAAGCACATCGTGGCAATCGACATGAACCAGCAGGATGCAACCGCGCTCGCGCAGGCGATTGCGGAAGGAATCCTCAGTGCCGAACAGGCCATGGATGCCGCTCTCGACGCAGCAGAAAAATGGCGCCCATTGGGCGCCATTGCATATCTCGATCGCGATCTGGGCCGTGCCGGTGCCATTGCATTCGATGCCGCGCCATCCGGGCGGCTTTTGCGGGCGTTCCCTCACTGTTCAAGGATCTGGGCGGCCCCTGTGCCGGTCTGCCGATCCGGCTCGGCTCACAGGCATTTCTCAATGCCTCAGCGCAGATGGATTCCGAACTCGGTCGCAGGCTGCGCGCAGCCGGACTCAACTTTTTGGCACCTCCACCGTGCCAGAATTCGGCTTGGCGCTTGCGAGCGAGCCAGCAGGAGCACCGCCTGCACGCCATCCCTTCGATGAAGCGCTTTCACCCGGCGGGTCATCCGGCGGAGCGGCAGCAGCCGTCGCAGCCGGGATAGTCGCAATTGCGCACGCCACCGACGCTGGCGGTTCCATCCGTGTGCCCGCCGCAACCTGCGGTCTTGTCGGCCTGAAACCAAGCCGTGGCGCCATGCCAGCGGGTCCGCATTTCGGCAATTATCTTGCAGGCATTGCGAGCGAATTTGCGCTCTGTCGCTCCGTCCGTGATGCGAAAGCGCTTCTGCCGCTTGTCGAAGGCAAAACAGAAGGCTTTCTGCCCGACCCGGCAATGCAGGCAGGTGATTTGCCGGAGCGCCTTCGTGTGGGCATCGTGACCGGCGATCTTGCAAACTATCCAATCACATCGGAGCGCCTGCAGGTTGTGGCCGATGCAGCGCATTTCATGGATGCACAAGGTCATACAATCCGTGAAATTCCGGCTTCGGAATTCAGCCCGCTGATCGCTTCCAGCGCACGCGCTTTCGACCGCATCATTTCCGTCAATCTCGCGGCCGCAATCGACTTTCTGGCGCTTGATGAAGACAGGCTTGAACCGCTTACCCGTGCGGTTGCGGAGCGCGGGCGGCGCATGGAAGCCACCGCACTTTACCGCGCCATGAACGGAGCCGTCAGCACCGCACATATGCTCTGGCAGATTTTCCGCGACATCGACGTGCTGATTACGCCTATGCTCGCGCGCGGGCCGATGCCACTCGGTTCCTTTCCCATGGATCACGGCGATGTCGATGCGCATTGGCAGAAGATGAATGCCTTCGCGCCTTATGCGGCGCTAGCGAATATTTCCGGTTTCCCGGCGCTCTCGCTTCCCTTTGGAACCGACGCCAACGGCATGCCGGTCGCCTTTCAGCTCGTGGCGCCAATGGGCGCTGACCGGCTGCTTCTGAACCTTGGCCAGCGTCTGGAGGAGGATCAGCGCTGGCAGCACAGATTTCCCGTTGCGGGGTTGAACATATGACCACGACCGTTCTTGAATTGCAGAACATCACCAAGCGATTTGGCCAGCTTACCGCCAATGACGATATTTCGCTGAAGCTTGAGCGCGGCGAAATCCTCGCTTTTCTTGGCGAGAATGGTGCAGGTAAAACCACGCTGATGAACATCCTGTTCGGCCATTATGTGCCGGATGAGGGCCGCGTCTTCGTCAAGGGCGAGGAAATCCCGCAAGGCAAGCCGCGCGCTGCCATCGATGCGGGTGTGGGCATGGTGCACCAGCATTTCACGCTCGCGCCCAACCTCACAGTGCTTTGAAAATATCATCACCGGCACTGAAAGCCTCTGGAAACTTAAATCGGCACATGGACCCGCGCGCACCAAGATTGCCGACATCGCCGGACGCTTTGGCCTGCAGGTTGATCCCGATGCACGGCTTGGCGATCTCTCGGTGGGCGAGCAACAGCGCGTGGAAATCCTGAAAGCGCTTTATAACGACGCCGACATTCTGATCCTCGACGAGCCGACCGCCGTTCTGACCACGCAGGAAGCCGAAAACCTGTTTGCGACACTGAAAGAAATGGCACGTCAGGGGCTGTCGCTGATCTTCATCTCGCACAAGCTGCATGAAGTCATGTCGGCAGCCGACCGCGTTGTCGTCCTGCGCGGTGGAAAGCTTGTCGCTGAGCGCAAGGCCTCCGAAACCTCGAAAGAGGAACTCGCCGAACTGATGGTGGGGCGGCGCGTCTCGCGCCCCTGCCCGCGCCGCGGCAACGCCCGGCGAAACCTTGCTGGAAGCAAAGAATGTAACGGTCGTGGAAGATGGCGCGACACGCCTCAGCGATCTCGACTTTCACCTCCGCGCAGGCGAAACGCTGGGCATCATTGGCGTGTCGGGCAATGGGCAGGCAGCGCTTGGGCGTCTCGTTTCGGGTCTCAGCCAGCCTGCGAGTGGCTCACTTGTCATGTTCGGGGCAAACGGTCACCAAATTCGACCCGCGCCAGTTTGTGGCGGAAGGTGTTGGCCGTATCCCGGAAGATCGCAACACTGAAGGCGCAATCGGTGATCTTACGCTTTGGGAAAATGCTGTGCTTGAACGCGTGCGTGATCCGCAGTTCTCCAATGGTCTTCTGGTCAATCGCGCGGCTGCGCGTGAATTTACCGACCGCATCATCAAGGATTTCGATGTGCGCGGCGGCACGCCTGATAGCCGTATTCGCCTGCTTTCCGGCGGCAACATGCAGAAGCTTATTCTGGGTCGCAATCTTGAAACGGCTCCCCGCATTCTGATCGCGGCGCAACCGACGCGTGGCCTTGATGAAGGTGCGGTCGCGGCCATCCATGCCCGCATTCTGGAAGCACGTGCCAAGGGGCCGCAGTACTGCTAATCTCGGAAGATCTGGATGAAATTATCGGCCCGGCGGATCGTGTTCAAGCGATTGTCAAGGGGCGCCTCTCCCCACCCATCGACGCGGAAGAAGCAGATGCACAAAGGCTGGGCCTGATGATGGCTGGCGAGTGGCAGACAAATACCCAGAAGGGGCTCAATTGATGCGTATTGAAAGACGCGAAACACGGCCCATGGCACTGGTAGCAACCGCACCAATTATCGCCGTTTTGACCGCCTTTGTGCTTGCCGGTCTGCTGATCGCCGCCGCTGGTGCGCCGGTTTTGGGAATCCTTCCGCCAGATAGCCATCGGCGCTTTCGGTAACAAGCTTTCGATCACCGAAACACTCACCCGCGCAACACCCCTGATGCTGACCGGCCTAGCGGCTGCCGTCGCCTTTCGCTCAAAACTCTGGAATATCGGCGCCGAAGGCCAGTTCTATATGGGGGCTCTTGCGGTCGTCGCCTGTGGCACGCAGTTGCAGCTTCCAGCCGCTATTCTCATTCCGCTGCTGCTCGTGGTCGGTGCGATTGCGGGCATGATTTTCCTGCTTATTCCGCTCGGGCTTCGCCTCCGCTTCGGTGTCGATGAAGTGGTGACGACACTACTCTTGAACTTTGTTGCCGTGCTCATCGTCTCGATGATGATCGAAGGGCCGATGAAAGACCCCCTCGCCTTTGGCTGGCCGCAATCCGAGCCTGTGCCGGATGCGGCGGTGCTGCCGAAAATCATGGCGGGCATGCGACTGCACGTTGGTATCGTCATCGCAATCGCTCTGGCGCTCATCATTGCCTATGTACAGAAGCGCACCGTCTTCGGGCTTGAAACCAAGGCTGCCGGTCTCAATCCGCAAGCCGCGCGCTTTGCAGGCGTTCCGCTTGGCAAGACGCTGGTGAAAGTCGCCTGCATTTCCGGTGGTCTTGCGGGCCTTGCAGGCGCAATACAGGTCATGGGCGTTAAGGGTTACGTCACAACTGACCTCTCACCGGGCTTCGGCTATTCCGGTATCATTGTCGCCATGTTGGCCAATCTGAATCCTATCGGCGCGATCTTCTCAGCGCTTTTGCAGCCGCAATGTTTGTCGGTGCCGACGGCATGAGCCGCGCTATCGGCATTCCAAGCTTCATTGCCGATGTGACTGTGGCGCTGTCGCTTCTGACCATGCTGGTTGCTCTGTTCTTCACACAATACAGGATCGCCCGATGAACGAGTTGATGGATATCCTGCTCTCCGCAGGCCTCTGGGTCTCGGTCCTGCGCATTGCAACGCCGCTGATCTTCGGCACGCTCGGCGCACTTTATTGCGAACGGGCGGGTGTGCTTAATCTCGGCATTGAAGGCATCATGACCTTCGGCGCGATGATCGGCTGGCTGACGGTTTATAATGGCGCAGACCTCTGGGTGGGCGTGCTTGCGGCAGCAGCATCGGGCGCCGTGTTCGGCCTGCTTCATGCAGCCCTCACCGTGCCGCTCGGCCTGTCGCAGCATGTTGTGGGCTTGGGCATCACATTATTTGCATCGAGCCTTAGCTATTTCCTGTTTCGTCTTCTGGTACCGCTCTCTTCAACTCCGCCGACGATCACACCATTCCAGCCGGTCAATCCGTCCCGGCTTGCAGATATCCCGTTCGTCGGACAGGTGCTTGGCACGCAAACGGCGCTCACGTGGATCGCCATTCCTCTGGCACTGCTGCTTGGTTATGTGCTTTTCCGCACGCCGCTCGGCCTTGCGATCCGCATGACTGGCGAAAACCCGCATGCAGCCGAAGCGCAGGGCATCAACCCGATCCGCGTGCGCATTTTCACAATCATGTTCGGCAGCGCGCTCATGGCTGTCGGCGGCGCGTTCCTTACGCTTTCCGCCTTCAATTCGTTCTTCCCGACGATGATGCAGGGGCGCGGGTGGGTCTGTATTGCGCTCGTCGTCTTCGCGTCATGGAAGCCTGCACGCGCACTTCTGGGTGCGCTGCTGTTCGCGCTGTTCGATGCTTTCCAGCTCCGCTTGCAAACGGTTTACGGTAAGGTCGTGCCTTACCAGCTTTTCCTGATGATCCCTTATATCATGTCGATTGTGGCGCTGATCGTCATGGCGCGGCGTGCACGTGTTCCGCAGGCGCTGATGCAGCCTTATCGTCGCGGAGAGCGTTGACAACACAACCGGCAGCAAGGCAGGCGACGGCGAATACGGCCAGCCCGCCGAGGAAGTCGCTCAAATGGTGTCCGCCGTGTAAAAGCAAAGCGGGCACCATCAGTATATTCAGGGCCAGTACGGGCAAGCGCAGCCACACGATCTGCCATGTCAAGAACACCGACATGACCGCCATTACGGTATGGAATGATGGAAAGCCTATGAGGCCGAGCACATTGGCTGGTGACAGATAGTCGACACCTTGTATCGAAAGACGAACAAGTTCTGCGGCATAGGTCGGGCCAACGGGAAGACCAAGCTTTGCCTCGACGTTCGCGGGCAGTGTCGAGACGGCGGATGCTCCGAATGACGGGAAGAACGCCCATATCGCCATGGAGACTAGCGCGCCAATCATTCCGGTGATGAGAAAATGCGCGAGTCTACGGGACTGCCCCGTGAAACCAAGCAGAAGCACCACGATGACCAGTTGCGGCAAAGACGTGAAATAAACGACCTTCAGAAGCTTCGCGAAGCCGGGCCGTTCGGAAAAGAACAGGACCAGACTTGGCCAGTGATAGTCCATCAGCTGGTCAACACTCACCCAGAAATCGTCAATTCGCGGGAAAAGGATCGGCAGCAACATATAGTTGAATACCGAACCGACCAGAGTGAACAATATGAAGCCCGCCGTCAGAATGAGCGTTTCCGAAATGCGCGCATCATGTCTGACCAGACGATAGAACAGGCCAAGCATGATCGTTCCGAGACCGATCATCCCGTAGCCTGTCCAGTCTACGCGAATGCCCTTCGCGGCAATCAGAAGAATGTCGATTGCGCCCAACGCACCAACGACAGTCAGAACAAATCGCTCATAACGCGAGAATATCATCAGCGCTCCCAATTGATCTCATAATCGACCAAAGAGCTGAAGTTCACGTTAAACGTGCAAACAAAAACGGCGCCCGAAGGCGCCGTTTTCTTTATGTTGTCGAACTTATGCAGCGCTGGACTTGCCGCTCTTTTCAAAGCGCTTGCGCTCATTCGGGTCGAGGTAGAGCTTGCGAAGACGGATCGACTTCGGCGTCACTTCAACCAGCTCGTCGTCCTGAATCCACGACAGGGCGCGTTCCAGCGTCATCTTGATCGGCGGCGTCAGCTTCACGGCTTCGTCCTTGCCCGAGGCGCGAACGTTCGTGAGCTTCTTGCCCTTCAAGACATTCACTTCAAGATCATTGTCACGGCTGTGGATGCCGATCAGCATGCCCTGATAAACCTTGACGCCAGCGTCGATGATCATCGGGCCGCGATCTTCAAGGTTGAACAATGCGTAAGCAACAGCTTCACCCTGATCGTTGGAGATCAGAACGCCGTTGTTGCGGCCAGCAATTTCGCCCTTGTACGGCTGATAGTCGTGGAACAGGCGGTTCATGATCGCCGTGCCGCGCGTATCGGTCAGGAGTTCCGACTGATAGCCGATAAGGCCACGGGTCGGAGCGTAGAACACCATGCGAACGCGGTTGCCGCCCGAAGGACGCAGTTCGACCATTTCGGCCTTGCGTTCGGACATCTTCTGCACAACCGTACCGGAATATTCTTCATCGACGTCGATGACGACTTCTTCCACCGGCTCCAGCTTTTCGCCGTTCTCGCCGTCCTTCATGACGACGCGCGGCCGCGAAACGCCAAGCTCGAAGCCTTCACGGCGCATGTTTTCGATCAGAACCGCAAGCTGCAATTCGCCACGACCGGAAACGAAGAACAGAATCTTTTCGGTCGATTCCTCGATCTTGAGCGCAACGTTGCCTTCAGCTTCCTTGAGCAGACGGTCGCGGATAACGCGGCTCGTCACCTTGTCGCCTTCGGTGCCCGCATAAGGGCTGTCGTTGACGATGAAGGACATGGTCACGGTCGGCGGATCGATTGGCTGAGCAGCGAGAGGCTCGCTTACCGAAGGATCGCAGAACGTGTCGGCAACAGTGCCCTTGGAAAGACCGGCGATAGCGACGATGTCGCCTGCATGGGCTTCGTCAATGGCCTGACGCTCGATGCCGCGGAAAGCGAGGATCTTCGAGATACGGCCATTTTCGAGCAGCGAACCATCCTGACCGAGAACCTTGACGGCCCGGTTCGGCTTGATCGAGCCGGAATGGATACGACCGGTGATGATGCGGCCCGGGAACGGATCGGCTTCGAGGATCGTACCGATCATACGGAACGGACCTTCAGCAACCTTTGGCGCAGGCACGTGCTTCAACACGAGGTCGAACAGCGGAGCCAGACCTTCGTCCTGCGGACCTTCCGGGTTCAGCGCCATCCAGCCGTTACGGCCTGAACCGTAAAGGATCGGGAAGTCGAGCTGTTCGTCGGTCGCGTCGAGATTGGCGAAGAGGTCGAACACTTCGTTGATGACCTCTTCATGACGGCCATCCGGACGGTCGATCTTGTTGATCGCAACGATCGGACGCAGGCCGACTTTCAGCGCCTTGCCAACGACGAACTTCGTCTGTGGCATCGGGCCTTCGGCAGCGTCAACGAGAACGATAGCGCCGTCCACCATCGAAAGGATACGCTCAACCTCACCGCCAAAGTCGGCGTGGCCCGGCGTGTCGACGATGTTGATACGCGTGTTTTTCCAGACAACCGAAGTGGCCTTCGCGAGAATGGTGATCCCGCGTTCCTTTTCGATGTCGTTGGAATCCATCATGCGCTCTGCGACGCGCTGGTTGTCGCGGAACGAGCCGGACTGCTTCAGGAGTTCATCGACCAGAGTGGTTTTGCCATGATCGACGTGTGCGATAATAGCGATATTACGCAATTCCATATGGAGATCACTTCTATATGAGTTGGGAGCCGCGCCAACAGACCCGCGCGGAAAAACAATGCGGCGCTCTTACAGGTTTTTGCATTTTAGAAAGGGGCAGCGCGAAACTGCCCCTCAATTAACCCGAAAAACCTGAATTTCATTGCGTTTTTTACAGTGTCATTCTGACAGTTTTTTGAATTCTTTTCGGGCATGTCGCTATCGAAAAACCGGTTTCCACTTTTTCGCGACATGCCTGAGCCTTATAAAAGCGTACCTGACAAAATGACCAGCGCGACGCTGAAATAGATCACAAGACCGGTCACATCGACCAGAGTTGCAACGAAAGGCGCCGATGCGCTGGCCGGATCGAATCCGAGCCTTTGCAGTATGAAAGGCAGCATGGAGCCTGTCAGCGAGCCGAAAGTCACGATACAGACCAGCGCCATACTGACGGTCGCGGCCACCAGAATCCAGTGTTCGCCATAGTCGTATATGCCGAGCGTCTGCCAGATGGCGATGCGAATGATGCCAATGACGCCGAGGAAGCTGCCAAGGGCCAACCCCGTTGGCAATTCGCGCAGGGCGACACGCCACCAGTCCTTGAGCTTGATTTCCTGCAAGGCCAGCGCGCGGATAATCAGCGACGTCGCCTGCGAACCGGAATTACCGCCGGATGACATGATGAGCGGGATAAACAGCGTCAGCACCAGAGCCTTTTCAAGCTCCAGCTCGAAATGCTGCATCGCGCTCGCGGTCAGCATCTCGCCCGAGAAAAGGATACCAAGCCAGCCGGCGCGCTTCTTCAGCATCTCGCCGAATCCAATGCGCATATAAGGCCGGTCCAGAGCCTCCATACCGCCGAAACGATACGCGTCCTCGCTTGCCTCTTCCGTCATGGCGTCGAGCACGTCGTCGACAGTCACAATGCCTATGATGTGGCGGCTTTCGTCCACGACAGGCACGGCCAGAAGATCGTGCTTGCGGAACAGGCGCGCCACTTCCTCACGGCTGGCGAGAGGCGAAATGGTAATCGGCTCTTCGTCGCGGGCAATGGACAGAATCGGTTCGTCCGGCTGGCGGATGATGAGGCGGCGCAAGCTGACCACACCCAACAGAACACGGCTGGACGGATCGACCACATAGATCGCATAAACCGTCTCGCGCGTGCGTTCAACCTTGCGGATATGTTCCAGCGTCTGGCCAACATTCCAGTTGGAAGGCACGGCTATGAACTCGATGGTCATGAGGGATCCCGCCGTATTCGGCGGATAGCCCATCAGTTTCTTCAGCGCGACCTTGGTTTCAGGCGCGAGAATGGGAAACAGGCGTGCACGATCATCGTCTTCCAATTCCTGAAAAACGTCGGTTGCACGGTCGGCCGACATGCCGTCGAGCAGAAGGCTTGCTAGGCCGGGCGGGAGGGTAGCGATGATTTCGGTAGCACGGTGCAGTTCCGGCTGGTCGAGCAGACGGATGGCATCTTCGTGCGAAAGCTGCGCGATGACGGCGACTGCATCATCGGCATCAAGTTCGTTAATGAGTTCCACTGCGTCGCCGGTACGCATGTCCGCAATGCGGCTTGCGATGGCAGCAGCAGGGAGGTCGGCAACATTGAGTACTTCCGGGAAGAAGTTGTTGTCGGTCATGGGCTTGCCTTTCTGTCGATCCGCCGTCGAAGGCAGACCGTGCAAGCCGACCGCGAGCGATCAGATCACGAACTGCCTTGACGGCTGAAACAATCGACTGTGACTGTCGCTGGGCATAAGAGAATAAAACTCCGGTTGAAAATGCTGCCGCAGAAATTCGGCTGCGGGCGTGATGTGCGCTTGGTCGTCAACAAAGTCAAGCCCTTCGAGACAATGTCGAACGCTTTTTCGTCCTGCCATCAAGCTGCATGCGGCAAACGCCGCCAAAGCAGAAAAGAACCGGTGGCAATGAAGCCCATGGTGGGGATGAGCGTCGCGAAAGCGACCAGCGGATCGCCCATCAGGGCAGCGATGGCTCCGCCGACAAGACCACCGCCCATCTGGAAAAATCCCATCAATGCCGAAGCGGCACCAGCCATGCCCGGAAACGGTGCCATGCCTGCCGATGTCATCACCGGCATGACCAGAGCGATCCCGAAGGCAAAAGAGCGCCATCGGCGCCATAACCAGCAGGTAGGATGGTTCCAAGAAGCTCAGCAAAACAATGATGATGCTACCGGCAATCACAATTGCCAGATAACCCGCCATGGCAAGCTGTCGCGGATTGTAGAACGTCATCAGACGACGAAACAGCAACCCGCCAGCGAGATAACTCCCGGTCTGCAGCAAAAGACCCATTCCAAAATGGGTGGCCGACATACCAACCCGCCCCATCAGAATGAAAGGCAGAATGGTTGCAGCCGTATAGAGCGCTCCCGTGGTGCCGCCAACACCAAGGCTCGCATAGATGAAATGGCGGCTTGTCAGCAGAGTTCGGTAAGAACGAACCAGCTCACGCGGGCGGATGCGGCTGAGATCGCGTGCCACCGTTTCCTTGATGACGAAGAGCGCCATCAACACGACCAGCAATCCAAGGATCACCATCACCACGAAAATCGCGTGCCAGCCGAAGAACTCCATGGTGAAACCGCCGAGCGTCGGCGAAATTGCAGGCCCAATCGCAATCACGATACCAATGAGATTCATCACGCGCGCCGAGGCTTCATGGGTGAAAAGATCGCGCACGATGGCGCGGGAAACCGTTACACCGACGGCAGAACCCACACCTTGCAGAAAGCGTGCGGCCAGCAGGACCTCTATCGATCCGGAGAACAACGCCAGAACGCTTGCGGCCAGATAGATGCCCATGAATGCAATGGTGATGGGTCTGCGCCCAAAGCCATCAGACAGCGGCCCGCAGATGAGCTGGGCAAAGCAGAAACCGGCGAAGTAGATGGATAGCGTGAGCTTGACCAGCGCATCGGTCGTACCAAAAGCATGAACGATTTCGGTCATGGCAGGTGTGTAAAGCGACATAGACATTGGGCCGATAGCAGCAAGCAATCCGCCCACTATACCGACACGCAGCTCGCTCATCACCGGGCGTTCGTTTTCCTGTTCCGGGCGATGCTGCGGCTGGACGTTCATGAAATGCGATGCTCGTTTACGACCGGCTAGGGTCTGCGAAAAATAGCCCGCGATATTGGCGACCCGCGCGCAAGCAATCCTTATTCGCAGTGCGGAACAGGGTCAAGCAAAGGCGGCTTCTCACTTTATTTGGCTGTTCAGACCCTTGCTCCACCGGCAAGTAAATCCTAAGTCTGGTTCACCTCGAATTCATCTGAACCGGAGTTTCATCATGTCCGACAAGACTGCTTACAATCACGCGCTGACTGAATGGAACGGACCGCTGGGCCTGCCGGATTTCACCGCTTTCAAAGATGACGATTTCGCATCCGCATTCGATGCCGCGTTGGCTGCGGACCTCGCAGAAGTGGAAGCCATCGCCAAGGCGACGGACAAAGCGACCATCGACAACACACTCAAAGCTTTGCAATTGACCGGTAAGGCGCTCGACCGCGTATCCGCAGTTTTCTGGATGCGTGCTGGCGCCCATACCAACAACACGATCCAGACTCTGGAACGCGAGATAGCGCCGAAAATGTCGCGTCATTATTCGCGCATCATGATGGACCCGGCGCTTTTCGCCCGCATTGACGCGCTCTATGAAAATCGCGACATGCTGGACCTCGACACCGAGACCAAACGCGTTCTTGAAAAGACGTGGAAAGGTTTTGTCCGCTCCGGAGCCAAGCTCGATGAAGCGGGCAAGACGGAGCTTGCAGGCATCAATGAAAAGCTTGCCGGACTTGGCGCGCGATTTGGTCAGAACGTGCTGAAGGATGAATCGAGCTGGGCCCTGTTCATCACCGATGAAGCCGACCTCACCGGCCTGCCGGATTTCCTGAAGAACGCCATGCAGAGTGCCTCCGCCGAACGCGGCAAACCTGATTCCGGGCGGTTACGCTATCACGTTCGATTGTCGAGCCATTCCTTTCCTTCTCCGAAAACCGTGAACTGCGCGAACAGGCGTTCAATGCCCGGGCAAAGCGCGGTGAGAATGGGGGCGAAAGCGACAATCGTGAAATCGTGCGCGAAATGGTGGAACTGCGCGAGCGCAAAGCCCATCTGCTCGGTTACGCCAACTTTGCAGCCTACAAGCTCGACGACACCATGGCCAAGACACCTAAGGCAGTCATGGACTTGCTTGAGCCGGTCTGGGACAAGGCGCGCGCCAAGGCCCATGAAGAAGAGGTCGAACTGGAGCGCCTGATCGCAGCCGATGGCGGCAATCACAAAGGTTGCTCCATGGGACTGGCGCTTCTATGCCGAAAAACTGCGTGCCGAACGCTTCGCCTTTGATGAAGCGGAACTGAAGCCTTATCTTCAGCTCGAAAAATCATTGAGGCAAGCTTCGATGTGGCGACCCGTCTTTTCGGCATCCGCTTCGAGGAAAAGAAAGGCATCGCCGCATGGCATCCCGACGTGCGCGTGTTTCAGGTGTTCAACGCGGACGGCAGTGAACGCGGTCTTTTCCTCGGCGACTATTTTGCGCGCACCTCAAAGCGTTCTGGCGCATGGATGAGTTCCCTGCAATCGAGCCACAAGCTTGACGGCGGACAGAAGCCGATCATTTACAACGTGATGAATTTTGCGAAACCAAAGGCTGGTGAACCTGCCCTGCTCTCGCTTGATGATGCGCGCACGCTGTTCCACGAATTCGGTCATGCACTGCATGGGCTTCTCTCGGATGTGACCGGCCCGCCGTTTCCGGCACCGCCGTTTCCCGCGATTTTGTGGAACTGCCGTCGCAGCTTTACGAACACTGGCTTACAGTTCCGGCTGTTCTCGAAAAATACGCCGTGCACTATCGCACAGGAGAAGCCATGCCGAAGGCGCTCCTCGACAAGGTGCTTGCGGCCCGTACTTTCAATGCAGGCTTCAATACGGTCGAGTTCACCTCATCCGCGCTGGTGGATATGGCGTTCCATACCGGCAAGGAAAAGATCGCTGATCCGCTCGCTTTCGAGGTGAAGACGCTGGAAAAGCTTTCCATGCCGGATGCGATTATCATGCGTCATCGCACGCCGCATTTCACTCACGTCTTCTCCGGCGACGGTTATTCCGCTGGCTACTACTCCTATATGTGGTCGGAAGTGCTGGATGCAGACGCTTTCTCGGCATTCGAGGAAACCGGCGACGCCTTCAATCCTGAACTGGCGGCGAAGCTGAAGCAGCATATCTATGCCGCTGGCGGTAGCCGTGACCCGGAAGATCTTTACAAGGCATTCCGTGGCAAGATGCCGACACCGGACGCGATGATTGAAAAGCGCGGCTTGAATTAATCAAAAACAAAAGGCCGGGAAACCGGCCTTTTCAGTTTTATGAGTCAGAATATTCACAAGCCGACCGTACGGGTCACGCATGTAGAAACGACGCACGCCCCATTCCTCATCGGCCGGACCATATTCGACGGGAAATCCCAACGCGATCGCGCGCTCCAGCACGGCATCGACATCATCGACCTCGATGGAAAGATCGGGCACCGGTGTGCCCGCCCCGCCCTCACTCATGATGCTCACCTGTACCCGTGCCTGCGCATCCGTGGCATAGGTGACGATCCAGCCGAAATCCATCGCCACATCAAGGCCCAGCAAGTCGCCGTAGAAGCGCTTTGCCGCCGCAGGATCGGCGGCTGCAATATTGGCAACGATGCGGCGGACGGCCATCAGTATTCGCCGAGCTTGATGTCCGGCGTGTAATCGACGCCGTCGACTTCCTTCACCACCGGCTGACCGCAATGCATGACGCCGGTTGCGGCGTTGAAAGCATAGGTCGGCGAACCATAGAGCTGCCAGCCCTTGTTGAGCGCCGCCGTGACGCGATGACAGAATGCGGAATCATCCGGACCTGTGATGAAACGATATAACTTCATGCTGTTACTTCCTCTGTTATAACTTTACGTCCGCCTTCGCGAGCACGCGCTCGGCTATTTCAAGATGAAGACGTTCGACCATCTGCCCGTCGAGCGAGACGACGCCTTTCTCGGCATTTTCAGGCCGGGCAAAGACTTCAACGACAGCGCGGGCATGGGCCACCTCGTCTTCGGTTGGTGAGAAGGCCCGGTTAGCCGCTTCAACCTCGGCCCGGATGAATCAACGTCTTGCCGTCGAACCCCATGGCGGCACCTTGCGCGCATTCTGCCTCGAAGCCAACGCTATCCCGAAAATCATTGTAAACGCCGTCGAGAACGGTGATCCCGCCAGCGCGCGCTGCGAGAATGATCTGCATTAGCCATGGGACGAGATAAGGTCGCCCCGGTTGCGGGCGCACACCGGTTTCCCGCGCAATATCGTTCGGCCCGACGACGAAACAGGCAAGCCGTACCGCCGAACGATGTCCAAGAACGGCGATTTCGTCGGCGTTGAGAATACCGCGCGCGGTTTCGATCATCGCCCATACACCAACTGCCGGATCGGCATCCTGACGATCAAGCCGGTTGGCCGCGTCGATTATATCCTGCGGTCGTTCAGTCTTGGGCAGAAGGATGGCGTCCGCCCCCATCTTCGCAGCCGCCGCGACATCATCCCTGCCCCACGGCGTTTCCGCCGTATTGACCCGTACAATCCGCTCGAAATTGACCTTCGGATGGCTTGCGAAATGCACCGCCAGCGCATCGCGCGCCGCGACCTTCGCTTCCGGCGCGACGGAATCCTCCAAATCATAGATCACGCAATCCGCTGAAAGGGTCAGCGACTTCTCGAGAGCGCGAGCATTGGCGGCAGGAACGAAGAGGACAGAACGGCGCGGACGAACAATAGTTTTCATGTCCCGATTTGTGCACGGAACCATCCCGCTGCGCAAGCGCCGAGAGCGCGAGCAGGCAGGCCCTTGAAAACCTGTATCGACACGCCTATTTTCCAGCCTTCGGTTGGAATGCACCCGCCGCCCGCAGCCTTACGGCCATGGTAAAGCATTCTGAAACTTCGTTTTGTTCCGGTGACGGCAGAAACGGCAATGCGGGCACCCGTTCATGAAAACGCCGCTCACAACCGGGGCGAAAACAATGACCACGGCTATTATCGCTGGGACCAATAACGCTGACTTCAAGCATCAGGCCCGCCGTCTGCGGCAGGCTTTGAGCGAGGAAGGCATCACCATCAGCCACGGCAAGGCACTCGACCTTGTGGCGCGCCAGTCCGGCACACGTGACTGGAATACGCTTGCCGCCAATGACGGCAAGGTGGCACCCGCACCCGTTGAGGACGATACCGCGCCTTACCGCGTCGGACAGCGCATTACCGGCATGTTTCATACCACGCCGTTCGATGCCCGCATCATCGCCGTCGAGGAAACGATCAAGCCCGAACTCTGGCGCATCACGCTTCAGTTCGATCCGGCCATCGATGTGGCGGTTTCGCCGAACCTCTCAATGCGGCGCAGGCGTTATACGATCGTCGTTGGCACGGATGGCAAATCCCGCCGCCTGACCGGCAGCGAGACCGGTGGCGTCGCCCTCAACGTCGGATAATTGCGTGAACTGCGTCAATGACGCATGATCCGGAAAACTTGACGCGGTTTCCAGACAGGATTATGCGCATAACCCGACAGTCGGACTATCCGGCGCGCTTGTCCGCGCGTCGGATATTTCGCGAAACGGGTCGGGAGTTGCGACCTATTGGGCAGTTTCGGCCTCAAACGTTGACTCTCGGTCAAGCTGATGTAAACCAGTTTGCAAATTGCAAATTCCCAACCGACAGGTTCAGGACATGGATAAGTTCACCAAGCTCACGGGCGTTGCCGCCCCCTGCCGATCGTCAATATCGATACGGACATGATCATCCCGAAGGATTACCTGAAGACGATCAAGCGCACGGGTCTGAGCAAGGGTCTTTTCGCCGAAATGCGCTTCAACGAAGACGGCACCGAAAACCCGGATTTCGTCCTGAACAAGCCGGGCTATCGCAACGCGCAGATCCTCGTTGCTGGCGACAATTTCGGCTGCGGCTCCTCGCGCGAGCATGCGCCATGGGCTCTGCTTGATTTTGGCATCCGTTGCGTAATCTCGACCTCATTTGCCGACATCTTCTACAATAACTGCTTCAAGAACGGCATTCTGCCGATCAAGGTCAGCCGGGAAGATCTGGACAAGCTGATGGACGACGCCTCGCGCGGCGCCAATGCGACCCTTACCGTCGATCTCGAAGCCAAGGAAATTCACGGTCCGGATGGCGGTTCGATTTCCTTTGATGTCGATGATTTCAAGCGCCACTGTCTGCTCAACGGTCTCGATGATATCGGCCTGACCATGGAAAAGGCTGGCAGCATCGACACATTCGAGGCCAAGCGCGCTGAACAGCGTCCCCGGGCATAATGTCGGTATGCACTATATATACTCGGCCAGAATACCCGGTCGCAGGTCTGGCGGCCTGCACAAGTGAATAGGACACGATTGGCTGGAATGGCCCGAGAAGATCAAAGCGGCGACTGGGCGGGACGTCTCTCGCCCTCGCTGGACGAAATAGAATCCATCGCGATTGAGGCTCTTGCGCATCTGCCGCAGGAGTTTCGTGCGTTGTGCGGCGACATTATCATCCAGATCGCCGACTTTCCTGACGACCAGATCATCGAGGATATGGGGTTGGAAACGCCTTTCGACCTGCTTGGCCTTTTCGAAGGTCGCGGCATCGGCGAACGTTTCAGCCTGCAGACGGGCGAAGGCCCCAATCGCATCACGCTCTACCGCCGTGCGATCCTCGACTATTGGTCCGAACATGAAGAAACGCTGGGCGATATCATCACCCATGTTCTGATCCACGAAATCGGCCATCATTTCGGCTTGTCCGATGACGATATGGAAAATATCGAGGCACAGGCCGAGTAGAACCGCTCGAGCAGGATCAAAGCGTCAAGTTTTGTCGTTTTCGACGAAACCATCGGCAGTTCCAGCAGTTCCTCCTTGGATTCTGGCACAATCGCATACAGATATTGCATTGAGAGAATGCTATAGATTCTCCTGATGCAACTAGCGGTCTGATTCCGACATTTGCATCCCTCGGATATGAGCGCTGAGCAAATGTCGGAAGCAAAAAGACTACTAGTAACCTTATGAATCTAGTGGATTTTTCGAATTTGACGTTTGAAACGGGATTTATATCGGACGGGTATCAAACGTCAAATTCAATCCACTAGAGTAGCGATATGAGCATCTCCCCTGCCATCTACCAGCTTCTCCTCGTATATGTGACTTACATCATTGCAGCAGGCAGCCCCGGTCCGAGCACAATGCGGATCATGGGCGTGGCGATGGATCAGGGCCGCAAGTCAGGACTTTTCTTTGCTGCCGGTGTCGTTACGGGCTCCATTTTCTGGGGCGTGATGGCCGCGACCGGCGTTTCGGCCATCCTCACACGATTTGCCGAAGCTCTGTTCATCCTGAAAATCTTCGGCGGGCTTTATCTGCTTTATCTTGCCTTCAAGGCCGGGCGGGCGGCCATGACATCGGACGAAGCATTGGCTATGCGAACTTCCGGCAGCAAAACAATTTTGTCCCATGGGGAGCTTTATCGCCGTGGCCTTCTGATGCATCTGTCAAACCCGAAGTCCATTCTGTCACGGATCGCATTGGTTACGCTGGGGCTTGGCGCCAATTCCTCATGGCCACATCTGGCAGCATTTCTGGGCGGCTGCATCGCGCTCAGCGTGACCATTTTCTGCGGCTATGCCATCGTATTTTCCACTATGCCTATGGTGCGCCTCTATCGTCGCGCGCGCCGCTGGATCGAAGGCGTACTCGCGGCTGTTTTCGGCCTTGCCGGTATCCGCCTGCTTCTGTCGCGCTAATCCGTTTGAGAAAAGAGCACCATGAAACTCTTCAAAGGTCTTTCCGCCTTTCCGCTCACACCAATCGATGCCGCGGGCAAACTCATGGAGGATACGCTCTGCGTCTTTCTTGAGCGCATCTGCGAGGCGGGAGCGGATTCTATCGGTCTTCTGGGAAGCACTGGCAGCTATGCCTTTCTCACGCGGGAACAGCGGTTGCATACGATCAACACCGCCGTCAGGTCTATCGGCGGCAGAACACCGATCATCGTCGGCGTTGGTGCGTTGCGGACAGATGAGGCGCAAGCACTGGCGCGGGAGGCCGCAGATGCCGGTGCAGACGGGCTGTTGCTGGCGCCTGTTTCCTATACACCGCTGACACAGGAAGAAGTGTTCCAGCACTTCAAAGCCGTTGCCGAGACGACCGACCTTCCCCTTTGCATCTACAATAATCCCGGCACGACAAAGTTCATCTTCAGCGATGAACTGATCGCACGGCTTGCCAATGTAAAGAATATCAGCGCGATCAAGATGCCCCTGCCCGCAAACGGTGAATACGAGGGTGCCATCTCCAAATTGCGTTCGGAAGCTCCATCAAGCTTCGTCATAGGCTTTAGCGGCGACTGGGGTGCGGCGGATGCGCTTCTGGCTGGCGCGGATGCCCGGTACAGCGTGGTTGCAGGGCTTCTTCCCGAGCCAGCGCTGGCGTTGACGCGCGCGGCACAAAGCGGAGACAGGGCGGAGGCGGAACGCCTCAATGCAGCTTTCACGCCGCTTTGGGATCTGTTCAAAGCCCACAGCAGTTTCCGCGCAATGTATGTCATTGCCGACCTTCTGGGCCTCGCGAAAATCGCGCCACCACGCCCGATCCTGCCACTGGGAACCGGGGTGTATGAGCAAGTAGAAAAAGCACTTGATGTATTAGCGATCGAAGTGACGCGCCGATAAGCTTGCGAAATAGAAGGCGCCCTCGTCGGGCGCCTTTTGCATTTCTTTGTTAAGCCACGCTCAGGCGAACATCGATGTTGCCGCGTGTTGCATGCGAGTATGGGCAGACGATATGCGCAGCCTGAACAAGCTCGTCTGCCTTCGCCTTGTCCACGCCCGGAAGTGCCACTTGCAGCGCCACATCAAGCCCGAAGCCAGTGCCATCTTCACGCGGACCAATGCCGACCGTCGCAGTCACGGTGCTGTCTGCCGAAATGGCAACTTTCTCCTTGGCAGCAACGAATTTCAACGCGCCGGGAAGCATGCAGCATAGCCGGAGGCGAAAAGCTGCTCAGGATTGGTGCCCTCGCCACCCGAACCGCCGAGTTCCTTCGGTGTATCGAGAACGACACTGAGCCGTCCGTCGGCAGTCTTGGCGCTGCCGGTGCGGCCGCCGGTTGCTGTGGATTGGGTTGTGTACAGAATTGGCATTTGGGCTTCTCCTTTGGTTTGTCTCCGTAGCCAAACTTGCAGATAATTAAATTGTGCGCAATATAGTTTTGCGAAATTTAATTTCACAATTAAGTGACGCGCAATCCAATTGCGTATGATGTATATATTTTGCCAAGGAGTTATCATGATGAAGCGCAACGATCAGGATTCCAATCTCGGTCTTTCCAACATGGTCTGCTTTGCGATCTACTCGACCGCGAATGCGCTGACGCGTGCCTACCAACCGATCCTCAGCAAGCTTGATCTGACCTATCCGCAGTTTCTGGTGATGATCGTTCTTTGGGAACAGGACGACCGAACCGTTTCGGAGATTGGCGCAAAGCTCAATCTCGATTCAGGAACCCTGACCCCTCTGCTGAAGCGCCTTGAAGCCGCCGGACGTATCGCGCGTCGGCGTGACCCGCAAGATGAGCGGCAAGTCCGCATCACATTGACCGACGAAGGCAAGGCACTGCGCATGAAAGCCGAGAGCATCCCCGAACAGGTGTTCTGCGCACTTGGTCAGCCCATCGATGAGTTGCGGGATTTACGCACGCGATTGCTCAATATACGCGGCAATCTTTCAGACAGCATTTCCCGCTAAAAAAAAGCGCCGGTTTCCCGGCGCTTTTAATATCAGTACTGAGTACAGCAGATCAGGCAGCAAGAGCCTTTGGCTTGATCAGGCCGCGCGCGACCAGCAGCTCTGCAATCTGGATGGTGTTGAGCGCAGCACCCTTGCGCAGATTGTCCGAAACAACCCACAGAGCCAGACCGTTCTCGACGGTGATGTCTTCGCGGATACGGCTGATATAAGTCGCATCTTCGCCAGCGGATTCGTAAGGCGTGATGTAGCCACCGTTCTCATGCTTGTCGACAACCCGGCAGCCCGGAGCTTCGCGCAGAATCTCGCGTGCTTCTTCCGGCGTGATCGGGTTTTCAAACTCGATATTGACCGCCTCGGAGTGACCAATGAAGACCGGAACGCGAACAGCCGTTGCCGTCAGCTTGATCTTCGGATCGAGCATCTTCTTGGTTTCGGCCACCATCTTCCATTCTTCCTTGGTGTAGCCGTCTTCCATGAAGACATCGATATGCGGGATCACGTTGAACGCGATGCGCTTGGTGAACTTCTTCGCAGAGACAGGGTCGGCGACGAAAACAGCGCGCGACTGTTCGAACAGCTCATCCATGCCTTCCTTTGCCTGCGCCTGAAACCGACTGATAGGTCGACACAACGACGCGCTTGATCTTGGCAACATCGTGCAAAGGCTTTTCAGAGCCACGACGAGCTGAGCCGTCGAGCAGTTCGGATTGGCAATGATGTTCTTCTTGCGGAAGCCTTCGACTGCATCCGGGTTCACTTCCGGCACGATCAGCGGCACTTCCGAGTCATAACGCCGGGCCGAGGAATTATCGATGACGACGCAGCCCTGCTTGCCGATCTTCGGCGACCATTCCTTGGAAATCTCGCCGCCAGCAGACATCAGGCAGATGTCCGTATCGGAGAAATCATATGTGTCGAGCGCCTTGACCTTCAGCGTCCGGTCGCCATAGGACACTTCCGTGCCCCGGCTGCGGCGCGATGCAAGCGCGACAACTTCGTCAGCCGGAAAGCCGCGTTCTTCGAGGATATTGAGCATTTCGCGCCCGACATTTCCGGTGGCGCCGACAACTGCAACCTTGAAACCCATTTTTCGTCTCCTGTCCCTCTCCGCTTCCAGATTCGGAACCCCGCAGGCCACGCGGGACTTCCGCCCCCGGGCCAGACCCGGGGAGAGGGCGAGCAGGCCAAGGGAATCAGACCGTTTTCGTGGTCGTTTTAGTAATGGCCGTGAGTGTTTTGGAAATCGAAGGCATGCGCGCTGCCCCGGCAAAATGCCGGCAGTTCCAAGCGAAACTGACGCTACGTTGACGCGATCCACGCGGGTTCTCCTTCGTTCGCCACTGCTTTTACGCGGTTTATAGATGGAGTCAATTCTCCAACCTTCAAGGAGCGCATTTTTTGGCGCTTAAGAGCGCATTTCGATCTGATTGGATCAGATCAGCGCTCTAATCGTTGGCTGTCCACGCACATCTTATCCGATCGAAGCAGGATCAGAAATCAGTCCAGTGGACTGATTTCCCTGCGTAGGCGTTTCACACCTTTCGGGATGCGCTTTATTAATTTTCCGTAGTATTTCAAGCCGTCAGTTCTGTCTCATACTAAAGACTACTGCACGAATCCCCTTTTTCGGTTCATCATGCAAGTGTGAGGAGAGCGCCCGGACAGTTGAGAGGAACTGTTCCCGGCGCAACAGACGAACTTCATTTACCCGGTGAAGAAGGATCGTCTTACATTTGCCCGTCAGGGGCTCTGTTTGGGAGGACAGATTAATGGCAGTCTCGTCAAGTGCCGATGTCGGCACGCAGAAAATGACGAGCGAAGAACGCAAGGTGATCTTTGCGTCATCGCTTGGTACCGTCTTCGAATGGTACGACTTCTATCTCTACGGAACGCTTGCTGCCTTCATCGGCGCGGCCTTCTTCAACGAATATCCGGAAGCAACCCGAAACATCTTCGTTCTGCTCGCTTTCGCGGCAGGCTTCCTCGTCCGTCCGTTCGGCGCTCTCGTCTTCGGACGCATCGGCGATCTCGTCGGACGTAAATACACATTCCTTGTCACCATCGTCATCATGGGTGCATCCACGTTTCTCGTGGGCATCCTGCCCGGCTCGGCCACGCTCGGCATTTTCGCACCGATCATCCTGATCGCCCTGCGCATGCTGCAGGGTCTGGCACTCGGTGGCGAATATGGCGGTGCTGCAACCTACGTTGCCGAACATGCTCCGAACAATCGGCGCGGCTTCTTCACGTCATGGATCCAGACCACGGCAACGCTCGGCCTGTTCCTGTCGCTGCTGGTGATCCTCGGCATCCGGGCTTTGTTGAGTAAGGAAGCCTTCGCTGCCCGGGGCTGGCGCATTCCGTTCCTCGTCTCCATCTTCCTGCTCGGCATTTCCGTCTGGATTCGCATGCAGATGAGCGAGTCGCCCGCATTCAAGCGCATGAAGGAAGAAGGCAAGACCTCCAAGGCCCCGCTTTCCGAAGCATTCGGCCAATGGAAGAACGCCAAGATCGCACTCATCGCCCTCTTCGGTCTTACCGCCGGTCAGGCCGTGGTGTGGTATTGCGGTCAGTTCTACGCCCTGTTCTTCCTCCAGAACGTTCTGAAGGTTGAAAACCAGTCGGCAAATATCATGGTCGCCATCGCGCTCCTGATCGGCACCGGTGGTTTCGTCTTCTTCGGCTGGCTGTCCGACAAGATCGGTCGCAAGCCGATCATCATGGCAGGTCTTCTGCTTGCTGCCGTAACTTACTTCCCGCTGTTCAAGGCTCTCACCGGCGCTGCAAACCCGGCTCTCGCACAGGCTGAACAGACCATCAAGGCAACCGTTACTGCTGCCCCCGGCGATTGTAACTTCCAGTTCAACGCCACCGGCACGTCGAAGTTCACTACCTCTTGCGATGTTGCGACAAGCTTCCTCGCCAAGAGCTCGGTGCCTTATGAGATTGTGCAGACAGCAGCAGCCGGCACCCCGGCAACCGTCACGATCGGCGACAGCACGATCACGTCTTACGACGCGGTTCAGGCTGGAGCAGATGCTGCGGCCAAGCAGTCAGCCCTGTCTCACGACGTGAACCTTGCCCTGCAGAAGGCAGGTTTCCCGCTCGTTCGCGACCCTGCGAAAGTGACGGACAGCAAGCTTGATGCATTCGTCGCCGCCAATCCGGAACTTCAGCTGAATGCCGAAGCCATCCGCGGCGGAGACAAGACCATGGTTCCGGCTGCCGATCTGGTGAAGCAGAAGCTTCTGACCCAGACCGAAGCTGACGGCCTTGGCGTCAGCACCGATCAGGCTGTCTACACCATCCCGAATGCCGGTGCGTTCAAGATGGTCGCCGACCCTGCACAGGTGAACTGGTTCCTGACAATCGCCATCCTGACCATCCTCGTCATCTACGTGACGATGGTGTACGGCCCGATTGCCGCGATCCTCGTCGAGATGTTCCCGACCCGCATCCGCTACACCGGCATGTCGCTGCCATATCACATCGGCAACGGCTGGTTCGGCGGCCTGCTTCCGGCTGGCGTGTTCGCACTGAGCGCTGCCGGGGGCGACATCTATTACGGCCTCTGGTATCCGATCATTATCGCCTCCATCACCTTTGTGATCGGCATGATCTTCGTCAAGGAAACCAAGGGTGTCGACCTGCACAAGCTCGACTAGCCAACGCGCCTACAAACGAGAAAACGCCGCCCATCGGGCGGCGTTTTCATGTTCGTCTGATGATCTATCTGCGATATTGCGCTTCGATCTCGATCAGCTTCTGCTTCCGCCAGAGACCGCCGCCATAACCGGTCAGCGATCCGTCCGCGCCAATCACACGATGGCATGGAATGACGATGGCAATCTGGTTCGCCCCATTGGCCCGGGCGACCGCACGCACGGCAAGCGGCTTTTCCATGGCCTGCGCCAGTTCACTGTAACTCCGCGTCTCTCCGGCCCGAATGTTCTGAAGTTCCCGCCAGACCCCTTGCGTAAAAGCACTGCCATGCAGCACCAGCGGCAAATCGAACGTCGGAGAATTGCCGTCGAAGAAGGCATTCAACTGCTGCTCGACGAGGTCATGGGTGCTGAAACGACCGATCCCCAGATCACCGCGACAGGTAGTATAGAGCTTCTTCAGTTCCGCTGACAGCGCCTTGCGATCAGCAAACTCCAGAAGGTGCAGGCTTCGCGCATCACAGATCGCGATCATCGTACCAAGCGGTGACTTGATCCAGTCAGCGCGCAGCAAACCATCACCCCGCAATTTTCCGGGTGGAAGCCCGAGAATACGTGCGAAGGCACTCCGAAAAGCTTCCGGGGATTCAAAACCCGCATCAATCTGGGCGTCGATGACGCGCCCGCCATCGGCAAGCGCACGGAACCCGTGCCGCAAGCGTTCCTGCCGCGCCATTTCCAGAAATGTCATTCCGAAATGACGGCGGAAACTGCGACGGACGGTCGAGAGATCAAGCCCCATTCGGGCAACATCCTCTTCACTCCAGCGTCGTTCCGGATCGGCTTCAAGCGCATCGAGAAGCTTCTTGACGGAAGGCTCCGCCTCGGCAGCGGGTTGTAACGGATGACATCTTTTGCAGGGCCGAAAACCATCGGCCATGCATTTCGGCAACCGATGCGAAAAAGCGGCAGTTTTCCTGTTTCGGTTTCCGCGCCGGACAAGTCAGGCGGCAGAAAATTCCGGTTGAGACAACACCGACATAGGCCCTGCCCTCATAAGCGGCATCGCGGGCGACAAGTGCGTCGTAGAGTTTGTTTTGATCTGGGAGCGTGAACAACATGCAGCTATTCTTATGCAGCAGAGCAGGAATTTACAGCCTCAAATCGGGCGCTTATTCAAAAGAAAAGCCCGCCATGCAAAGTGCAAGGCGGGCTTTCATCAAGCGATCTCGTCGCGCTTATTCAGCGGAAAGCTTCGAAAACTTGTCGAGGATGGCATCGCCCATTGCGACAGTGCCAACCTTGGTCTTGCCTTCCGACCAGATGTCGGCGGTGCGCAGACCATCATCGAGAACCTGCGCAATCGCGGCTTCCAGACGGTCGGCTTCATCGACGAGGTTGAACGAATAACGCAGGCACATGGCAAGCGAAGCGATCATTGCAATCGGATTGGCAACGCCCTTGCCAGCGATATCCGGTGCAGAACCGTGGACGGGCTCATAAAGCGCCTTGCGCTTGCCGGTTTTGGAATCGACAGCCCCGAGCGAAGCGGACGGCAGCATGCCGAGCGAGCCGGTCAGCATTGCAGCAACGTCCGACAGCATGTCGCCGAACAGATTGTCCGTCACGATAACGTCGAACTGCTTCGGCCAGCGCACGAGCTGCATGCCGCCAGCGTCGGCCAGCATATGCTCCAGTTCCACATCGGCGTGCTTGTCCTTGTGGCGAGCGGTGACGACCTGATTCCACAGGACGCCCGACTTCATCACATTGCGCTTTTCCATCGAAGTGACCTTGTTGCGGCGCGTGCGCGCCAACTCGAAGGCAACATCGGCGATGCGCTCGATTTCGTAGGTGTCATAGACCTGCGTATCGATACCGCGCTTCTGGCCATTGCCGAGGTCGATGATTTCCTTCGGCTCGCCGAAGTAAACGCCGCCGGTCAGCTCGCGCAGGATGAGGATGTCGAGACCCTCGATCACTTCCGGCTTCAGCGAAGAAGAATGGGCCAGAGCCGGGTAGCAGATGGCCGGACGCAGATTTGCATAGAGCTGCATGTCCTTGCGCAGACGCAGAAGACCGGCTTCCGGACGCACTTCATAAGGCACATCATCCCACTTCGGACCGCCGACAGCGCCGAACAGCGTGGCATCGGCAGCCAGCGCCTTCTCCATATCAGCATCCGAAATCGCCTGACCGTGCGCGTCGTAAGCACAGCCGCCAACCAGACCTTCTTCGGTTTCAAAGCCGAGATTGAGGCCCGAGTTGAGGAAAGCGATGATCTTGCGGACTTCCGCCATCGCCTCTGGGCCGATGCCGTCGCCGGGCAGGAGAAGGAGTTTTCTGGATGCCATAATGCCAAGCCTCTGTTTTGTTTTCGCATATTCCGGAAAACAATGACCCGTTTTGCCAGAAATACTGCGTTCAAATCCATGACAGCAGCGAAGAGCATATAGCCGTCCGATACCATCTTTATCAAGTTCCGCGAGGGTTATAGAGCCCTGTTGTCCGACAAGCAATAATGCGCGTGGCTGAAACTTATGAAAAAGATAGGGGCTTGTGCAGAAATTATATAACAGCCGATAGAGCGCGTGCTGTTCAGCGCTTCAGGCCGCCAGTCACCTGTAAATCGACCTGCATTTACTCTGTCAAACTGCGTGCTTCGGACGGCAGCATGATAGGTATTCCGCCCCGGACGGGATAGGCAAGCTTCGCCTTGCGCGAGATCAGTTCGGCATGTTCCGCATCATACTCCAAGGGCCCCTTTGTAAGCGGGCATACGAGGAGTTCCAGCAGTCGAACATCGATATTTCCGGTTTCCGTCTTGTCGTCCATTGGCTTATTCCTGAGATCTATTGCAGCCGCGATCCGAAATCGTCGTCCTTTACTCTGGCCAATACCATTTCGGTAATGGCAATCAAAGTTGCTGCACGCGTCTTCAAATCGGGGCCTCCAGAAGGGCCTGTTTTTCTGCCGGACCGAAAGGCGACATGATGGAGAGCGCATTGACGAGGGTTTCATTGTTTGCCCGCGTGATACTATCCCAGTCCGCTTCCAGATTGTGCGCTTCCAGATAATCGCGGAAAGCCCCCAGCAAAGCGTCCCGGTCAATTTCCGACAGATCCCGCGCCTCTTCCAGATCAGCCAGAAACGGCATGATCCGGCATTGCCGGTAAGGCTGACGGCAATTGACTTCTTCCCGCACGCGAAACCGACAGATGCCCTGCAGGGTAATCAGCAGGCGACCGTCGCCCGTTTCGGCAAAGGTTGTGATGCGGCCAAGACAGCCGACACTGCTCAATTGCGGGCGAAGGCTTTCATCCAGCTCATTGATTGTTTCGTCATCATCGCCGTCGATTTTCGGCTGGATCATGCCGATGATGCGTTTACCCGCCAAGGCATTCTCGACCATCGCCAGATAGCGCGGCTCAAAAATATTGAGCGGAAGCTGGCCACCGGGCAGAAGCAGCGCCCCCTTCAACGGGAAAACCGGCACGGTCTCGGGTATATCAGCACCCGTTCTGTAACGGGCATTGCCCACCTGCATTGCAACCTCCCTTTAGGACGCACCAAACATGCGCCCTAACAGTTGGAATCCCGACCGCTCGCGATCAGGAAAACAGAAGCGACGACAGTTTGCGCCGCGCACCGAGCGTCGCCGGATCGGCATTGCCCCATGCTTCGAAAAACTGAAGAAGCTGCTTGCGTGCGCCGTCTTCGTTCCACTCGCGATCAGACTTCATGATGAAAAGCAGCTCATTGGCCGCATCTACACGCCGCCCCTGTGCATTACGCACCTGAGCAAGGTCAAACCGGGCCTGATAATCCTTCGGATCAGCCTGAATTCGCTTTTCAAGCGCAATCGGATCACCAATGAGCTTGACCTGATCAGCCAATGCAAGACGCGCTTCCAATGCCCGAACGGCAGGTGCATTCTGCTTGTCAGCGGGAAGCTGGGCGAGAAGTTCGCGCGCCTTTTCCGCATCGCCGGATTCCAGAAGGCAGGTCGCAAGACCGACAATCGCATCGACATTATCCGGGACGGCATGAAGAATGGACGAGAAAATCTCCGATGCCTGAACGAAATCACCAGCTTCGACCAGTTCATTTGCGGCAGTGACGGCTTCGGCAAGCGCCGCTTCCGCGTCGCTCGGTCCGCCGATCTTGGCGATGAATTCCTTCACCTTCGATTCCGGCACAGCCCCCATGAAACCATCGACCGGCTGACCGTTGACGAAAGCAATGACCGCCGGAATGGATTGAATCCCGAGCTGACCAGCGATGGCAGGATGATCATCGATATTCATCTTGACCAGTTTGACAGCGCCACCAGCGTCCCGCACGGCCTTTTCAATGATCGGTGTGAGCTGCTTACAAGGTCCGCACCACGGCGCCCAGAAATCCACCAGCACCGGCTGATTGCGGGATTCGGTAATGACGTCCGCCTGAAAACTTGCCGTCGTCGTATCCTTGACGAGCTCCGCGCCTCCAGTAGCGGTCGGCGCCGAACCGAAAGAGACATTTGCCGTCATCTGGCCACCTGCACCGGCATAAGGATTGTTCTGGCTACTCATAGGAAATTCCTTCGTATTTTCCGACCGATGCGATGCTCCGCATATAAGCCGGTGTCGTTCTTTCAGTTCGTATCTTCGAAAGCCAATTTCAAGACGGTCATTTCAGCAAGTTGCGCTGTAACTTAGCGCTCCGGCCTTCCACTTCAATCGCCAATTGCTATGTGCAAGAAAGCCGCCCGTTTTGAAAATCAGTTTATACCGAAGTGTCTGCTTTCGCACCTTCGGAAACGGCCAGAACACGCGGTTCATGGCCGGTGGACTTGAGGAAAGCGACAAGGTCTTCGCGCTTGATGGAAGTCGTGGCTTCATTGGTCAATGGATGGCCGTTGATGACGTCATACTTCATCAAATCGGCATCAAGAACGACCTGCACATTGTGTGCAGTATCGTTGACCGCGCCAAACACGGTGACTGCGCCCGGAAACACACCCAGATATTCCATCAGCTTTTCCGGCTTGCCAAACGAAACACGGCTTGCAGCGCCTAGCAGTTGATGAATCGACTTCAGATCGACCACCGCATCCTCTTCGACTGTCACGAGAAAGAAATTGTCTTTCTTGTCTTTCAGGAAGAGATTTTTCGTATGGCCACCCGGAATTTCACCACGCAGGCTTTGGGGAATCCGAGACTGTGAACAAGGGAGGATGTTCGACAGTTTTTACTTCGATACCGAGTTTCTGAAGATAGTCGTGAAGCTCGCTCGGCGACAAAGGCATGATTCCACCCATTCTGTTCGGCATTGAAAATATTGCGCATGTCGTCACGCTCCTCACGCTTCGGCGACTTGCAACAGCGCTTATAGACCATGGATACATGCTTAGAAACCATGCAAAGCAAATTGGAATGTTCGCGCGAAACGCAACTGCGCTGACTCACACCTCCGACAGCCGATTCCGTTATCCGTGGAAGCGCGTTTTCCTTGTTTTAACGAAGAACCACAGTCGAGAATACGGCGCATAATCTGAAAAATGCAACATTTACAAATAGTTACAATTTAACCGGCAGTTAAATTCGCTGAAACGGCATTTTCCTGTAATTTCCCTGTTGCAATCTCCGGGGTGTTAGTTCATATAGCGCCTGCCTGACGGAAACGACTGGCGCGAGCGGGTGTAGCTCAGGGGTAGAGCACAACCTTGCCAAGGTTGGGGTCGAGGGTTCGAATCCCTTCGCCCGCTCCAGTTTTCCGTTAAGTACAGGCAACAAAATCCCGGCTTTGTCCGGGATTTTTGCTTTTCAGACGCCTTCCATCTGCGAAGAGCTATTGCTCACCAAAGCGGTTACCACAAGGTCACGATTTCAGCCGACCGTTGATTTCAGGTCGGCTGAGTCCATGGCTTGCAGATATTCGGAGACATTCAAGTCACCACGTTTTCTTTTCGTAGGTCTTCTTCACTCCGGGCACACAGAGGCAAGCCGGCACGATCAGCACCGCGATAAGCATCATTGCTACAAATGTTGCGTGCAGCGCATGTTGAAGCGCCAGCCGAAGCTCCTGCTGGTCAATCAACATCTCCGCGCCATTCAACAGGTCCCGAAGTTGGTCTGACGTAATCGCTTCGCCATGATTGGCGTTGGCAAGGCCATAGGTCAGCACCGCACCGAGAATGGCTGCTCCGAGCGTGCTGCCTAAATTGCGCGAGAAGACGTTCGATGCCGTGGCGCTGCCGCGCTCCGACCAACTCACGCTATCCTGTGTCAGGATGAGCGCCCCGATATTGAGCAGCCCCATGCCAAACCCCATGATCAGAGAACCGGTTCCGGCCAGTGTGGCGGAACTTGACGGGCTCAGCATGACAAGCAGAGAGGTGCCAATCGGAATGCAGATGCTTCCGGCGATCATGATCGGGCGCAATCCGAACCGCGTAAACTGCCGCGATGCAATCGTGGCCCCGCACGGCCAGCCCAGCAGCAACATGGTCAAGGCGAAGCCCGCGACCACAGGAGAACGGTCGAGAACTGTCTGCACATACATCGGCAGGAATGTCGTCAACCCCATGATCGACATGCTGGCCAGAAAAACCGCCAGATTGGAGAAAGCGATAGGACGTTTCAGCCACAGGTCTGGTGCGACCATGGGCTCCTTTGCGCGACGTTCCTGCCAGATGAACGCAATCAGTGAAAGAGCAAAGAGAATGAACGCCAGAATTCCTTCGAGCGAAACTGCACTCTCCATCAGGGTGAGCGCAATCATCAGGGAGGAAATGGAGACGGCAAAAAGTGCTGCGCCGAGCACATCGATCGATACCGGCTTTGTCCGCTTCTCTTCATGCAGGAAGAGAAGAAAGCCCGATGCCGCCAGAATACCGACCGGCACATTGATCCAGAACACCCGGGCCCAACTCAGATTGTGAATAATCAGGCTGCCAAGCAGCGGACCGACAACGGCTGACAGTGCCCAGACACTGGCAAGATATCCCTGAACCTTGCTGCGCTGTGCTCCGGGGAAAAGATCGGCCACCACGGTCATGGCCGCAGGCTGGATCGCCCCTGCCCCAATGCCCTGCAATAGCCGGAAAACAATCATCGACGGCATCGACCATGCGAAACCGGCCAGTACAGAAGCCGTCAGGAACAGCGCAATACCAAAAACAAGAACCGGTTTGCGCCCGTAGATGTCGGCTAGCTTGCCAAACACGACGGTCGTTGCTGTCTGGGTCAAAAGAAATGAGGAGAAAACCCGGGAATAGAGATTGAGCTGACCCAGCTGCGCCGCGATCTGTGGCATTGCGGTTGACACAATCGTTGCCTCGACGGCGATCATGGCCATGCTTGCCATAATCGCGGCAACAACAAGCCCGCGATGAGAATGTTTTTCTGTCATGGATTGCCTTCAGACCGGAACCGGTCATCGTTGAGGGAAGCCTCCTCGCCTCCGACGTGTTTCTTAGACCCGCTCGACCACCATCGCAATAGGTTGCCCGTCCCGGCGAGCACACATTGTTGCTACCTCAAGACCATCAGGCTCACTCAATCGACGGAAATGATCTGGCTGCTTGTTTTAGCGCACAACTTATCGGAAAACCGCTTCACGCTTTTCACAAACACCTAACCTCTTGGAGAATGACCATGACAAACAACGCAACGCCCTATTTTCTGGAGGATACGGACGAAAGCGAAATCTCTTCTGATGTTGCAGGCATCGGCAATTTCCTAGTGACCACCCATGTTCCCATCCGGGCAGATGGTTCCATGGAAACCGGCGACATAACCGCTCAGAGCGAATGCACGCTGAATAGTCTCAAAGCATCGCTCGAAAAGGCGGGGAGCAGTCTGGCAAATGTTTTTCACCTGACGATCTACCTGACCGACATCAATGAACGCCCGGCTTTTAACGAAGTCTATCTGCGCTTTTTCAAAAAGCCGTTTCCGGTTCGTTGCGCCGTGGGCGTTGCAGGCCTCGCCACCCCGGAAATGCGGGTCGAAGTCACTGCAATGGCTGTGCGAAATCAATAATTTACGCCACGAGCGATCAGCCGATTTCATGCGCCATCGCGGGGCTTCTCATTCGGGCGGCCCCGGCGCCACATTCGGCTGACCTTATATCCTGCAAAAATTGCATATCATCATACGCTAATTTCATAAGCTACTTATCCGGGCCGCCTAGCCGTTGCTTCCGTGTTTATGCAATGCTCATGCATCAGACCTGAGGAGGGGTTCGATAAAATGAAAAAAATCATAACGATAATGGGTGTCGCAGGCGCCATTCTGGCGACTGGTTTCTCTGCTTTTGCAGGCGAAACGCTGGATCGCGTCATGGAAAAAAGGCCATGGTCGTCGCAACCAATGCAGGCTGGCCACCCCAAAGCTTTCTGGATGATTCCAACAAGCTCGTGGGCTTCGACGTGGATGTGGCCAACGAGATTGGCAAACGTCTTGGCGTCACCGTTTCCTTCGAGACGCCGGACTGGGCGACATTGACCGGTGGGCGCTGGCAGGGCCGTTACGACGTTGGCGTTGGGTCGGTGACCCCGACCAAGGCGCGCGCCAAGGTCATCGATTTTGCCGGGGTCTACTATTACAGCCCCTATGTCTATGTCGTGCACAAGGATAGCGAGGCGAAATCGGTCGCCGATCTCAAAGGCAAAGTCATTGGCGTAGAAACGGCAACGACGTCGGAAGATTTCGCGCGTCGGCAGTTGGAAATCGACGCGCCCGGCCTTCCCCGATCGAGTACAAGCTGGAACCCGGTGAAATTCGCACCTTCGCGGATTCCATGCTGCCATTCGACGATCTGAGACTGGGTGACGGCGTTCGCATCGATGCGATCATCGCGCCGGAACAGACCGCGCAGAACGCCATCAAGAACGGCTATCCGGTGAAGATTCTGAGGGCGAATATGCCTTCCGTGAACCGCTCGTGGTCATCGCGGAAAAGAACGATCCGGAATGGACCGCCAAGATTGGCGAAATCATCCAGCAGATGAAGTCTGACGGCACTTTGGCTACACTCACTGCAAAGTGGTACGGCAAAGACTACAGCGCCGACTGACATTATCCTTAGATCAATATCGAAATGAGCCATCGTGAAGGTGGCTCATCCGATATGCTTTTCCCCGGTGTTGCGATGACTTATCCGGCCACTTATTACAGCCAAACAAAGGCGGACGATTTCGCGCGTCCAACGCTTGAACGCGAAACAACAGCAGATGTCGCAGTGATTGGCGGCGGACTTGCAGGCTTGTCGGCCGCATTGCAGATGTCGCGAGCGGGCAAGAAAGTCGTTGTCCCGAAGCTGAGAGCATCGGTTTCGGTGCATCCGGGCGCAATGGCGGGTTTGTCAGCCCCGGCTTTGCCTCAGGCGGCGATGAAATTGCTGCCCGGGCTGGCAGGTCTGTTGCCAAGACACTGCATCAATTATCGATTGAAGGTGTCGAATTCGTTCGACAGAACATCGACACGCTGAAGATTGAAGAAGCACAACTCATTCCCCGGCATTCTGAACGTACGCCGGTATGACGACGGTGAGAGTCTGAAACATTATGCCGAGGCGCTTCAGCGCGATTATGGCTACAGAATAGATTTTCACGCAACGGCTGAAACGCGCAATATTCTGAAGTCCAAGCGCTATTTCCAATCGGTCTACGATCCCAATGCGTTTCATATCCATCCGCTGAACTATCTACGGGCGCTCGGACGCGAGATCGAGCGGCTCGGCGGGCGGATTTTCGAGCATAGCCGCGTAGTCCAGTTGCTCGACCACAAGGACGGCAAGCTGGTCAAAACAAATCAGGGACAAGTCAAGGCAGGCGCAGTGCTGATCACCACCGGTGGTTATACGGACGGCCCGGTGGGTCAGATCAGGCGGGCCTATCTGCCAATTGCGACCTATGTGATGGTGAGTGAAGAAGCACCCGAACTGATCGCATCGGCCATCCGAACCACGTCCGCAATTGGTGATAATCGTCGTGCTGGCGACTACTACCGCGTGATCGACGGTGGTCGCAGACTTTTATGGGGTGGACGCATCACGACACGAGCAGCCGACACACCCGGCGTGGTGCGCGAGTTGCGCAATGAAATGGTGGGGACTTATCCTCAACTTGCTTCACTGAAGACGGAGTTGGCATGGTCGGGCCTGATGTCCTACGCCAGACACCTGATGCCGCAGATCGGTCAGTTGGACCGCGCCACATGGTACTGCACCGCCTTCGGTGGCCATGGGCTGAACACAACCGCCATCGGCGGTAAAGTCGTCGCCGAAGCCATTTGCGGACAAAGTGACCGCTACAAGCTCTTCGAAAAATTCGGGCTGGTCTGGGCCGGAGGCGCTGCAGGTCTTGCTGCCGCCCAGCTAACCTATTGGAAATTGCAGATGCAGGATTGGCTTGCGGAGCGAAAAGCAAGCTGACAGGGGAGAGAACATGCTCGGGAGGTTTTTTTCTGACGCGGCCCGAGGCCGCCAAACGCACTGTCCAGATAGCTTTTTGTTATCCTGACGGCACTCTTCTGTTTTATGAATATCCGGTTCTCCGGCATAACAAACTGGCTTGGTATCGACCCCAAAGTCGCGAAAGCCGATTTCACCAAAGCGACGCTGATCTCCTCGATACTGCTTAGCGCTATCATCTTCGCCAATTGGAGTTTCCTGAGACTTTTCCCACGCTGGGCACAGATCACGGCAATATGGCTGGAACTGTTCCTGCTGCTGATGATCTTCTTCTATTCTTTCGATCTCTCATTTGAATTCATCGCAAGAAAGATCGGATTTCTGATCAGCCGGTGTCGTCACGACGCTTTATATTTCCGCTGCCTCGATATTCTTCGCAACCATTCTGGCGTTGATTGGTGCGGTGGCCAAACTTTCAAAGAATGGCCTCGTCTATGGTCTGGCGACGTTCTACACCTCGCTCTTCCGCGGCCTGCCGTTGCTGATGCAGATCTACATTATCTACCTTGGACTGCCGCAGGTGGGCTATGTCATCGGACCTATCCCTGCCGGCATTCTGGCGCTGTCCTTATGCTACGGCGCCTATATGACCGAGATCTTCCGTGCGGGCATCGAGAGCATTCCACGTGGGCAACAGGAAGGCGCATTCGCGCTCGGCCTCGGCCCTTCGCAGACCATGTGGCTGGTCATTCTTCCGCAGGCAATGCGCATCATCATTCCGCCAACCGGCAACCAGTTCATCGCGATGCTCAAGGACTCGTCGCTGGTCTCCGTCATCGGCGTTTGGGAACTCATGTATCTTGCCCGTACGCAGGGTCAGACCGAGTTCCGACATATCGAAATGCTCATCACCGCTTCGATGATCTATTGGGCACTGTCCATAGTTCTGGAATATGGACAGGCCAAACTCGAAGCTCGCTTCAAGCGTTCCATCGCGCGTTAAGCGCGATGGAAACCCACTTTTCATGCAGTCGCCCGCAAGGGATGACATCCTGAACAATGACAAGCAGAGCGACCATGGACAAGCGTCACGAAATTCTGTTCGAGCCGATCAAGATTGGCCCCGTCACGACGAAGAACCGCTTCTATCAGGTTCCGCATTGTAGCGGCATGGGACATCGTTATCCCGAGCACGACCTGCGGCTGCGTGAGATGAAGGCAGAGGGCGGTTGGGGTGTGGTTTCCACACAGGAAACCGAAATCCATCCAACATCGGATATCACGCCTTCCAATCAGGGGCGCATATGGGACGAGAAGGATGCCGACCGCCTTCAAAAGCTGACCGACGCTGTTCATCAGCATGGTAGTCTCGCTGCAATCCAGCTCGTGCATAACGGCATCCATGTCTCCAACCGTCTGACCAGACTGGCGCCTCTTGGCCCCATGGACATGATTGTCGATGTGGAGGATCCGGTTCAAGCGAGAGCGATGGACAAGGCCGACATTGCGCGGTTTCGCAAGTGGCATCGCGATGCAGCACTGCGCGCCAAGCGGGCCGGTTTCGATATTGTCTATGTCTATGCAGGCCATGACATGACCTTGCTGCAGCATTTTCTGCTGCAACGTTACAACACCCGCACGGACGAATATGGCGGGTCGTTCGAGAACCGATTGCGTTTGTTTCGTGAAGTGCTGGCGGATACGCGCGACGCTGTCGGTGACAAATGCGCGATTGCCGTGCGCTTTGCGGTTGAGGAATTTCTGGGTGATCAGGGCATCCAGCACGATGGAGAAGGGCGGGACGTCATTGCCGCTCTCGCCGACGAGCCGGATCTTTGGGATGTGAACCTGTCCGGCTGGTCCAACGACAGCCAGACATCCCGCTTTTCACAGGAGGGGTTTCAGGAGCCTTATATCTCCTTTGTGAAATCGCTCACCAGCAAACCGGTCGTTGGTGTCGGTCGTTATACATCGCCGGACACGATGGTACACGCCATCCGCTCCGGCGTTCTCGATCTTATCGGCGCTGCACGCCCATCGATTGCCGACCCATTTCTGCCCGAGAAAATTCGGAGCGGTCGCGCCGATGACATTCGCGAATGCATCGGCTGCAATATCTGCACCGCCAGCGACAACATCGTTGCACCATTGCGCTGCACCCAAAACCCGACAATTGGCGAAGAAGCCCGCAAGGGTTGGCACCCTGAAAAAATCGGCAAATTACAGACCACCGAGAAAGTTCTGGTGGTGGGTGGTGGACCCGCTGGTCTGGAAGCTGCCCGCGCCATGGCCGAGCGCGGCGCAGAAGTCATCATCGCTGAAAAAACACCTGTTGGGGCGGGCGTGTGACGGAGGAAGCGGCCCTCCCCGGTCTGGCAAGCTGGGCGCGTGTTCGCGATTGGCGGATGACGCAATTGCAGCGTGCGACCAATGTGGAGATGTATCTCGACAGCCATCTGGATGCCGATGAGATTCTAACCTACGGAATTGCAAACGTGGTGCTGGCAACCGGCGCGCACTGGCGCACGGATGCCGTGGGCCGTTCCCACCGACAACCTCTGCAAACACTGGATGGTCACACATTGAGTGTCGACACCATTCTCAAAGACAAAACATCCCTTGATGATTGTCGCGGACCTTTGGTGATATTCGATGATGATCGTTACTATCTCGGCTCTGTACTGGCCGAGTTGGCCGTGAGCCGCGACATTCATACGACATTGGTAACACCAGCGCCGATTGTGGCTCCCCGGGTGAACACACACTCGAACAGTCGAAGATTCAAACGAGATTGATAGAACTGGGCGTCGCGATAATCCCGCTGCACAAGCTCGCCAAACAAACCGCCGACAACCTGTCCGTCGCATGTGTTTATTCCGGCAGGGAAACCGAAATTCCATGTGGCACACTGGTGCCTGTAACCAGCCGTCATCCCGACAAAAGCCTGTCGGCTGCACTGGAAGCGCGCCGAAATGAATGGCAGGACGCTGGTATAAAATCCGTCACCTCAATTGGTGACTGTTATGCACCATCGATCATCGCCGCTGCGGTTTATAGCGGCCATTCCTATGCGCGCAGTTTTGGCGCACCAGCCGAAGAAAATATGGACGTTTATCGATAGACCCGGATCGCTGAGGCCCGTCCGCGTATCATTCAATAAAATCGGCGCTGGATACCAGCGCCGATCTATCATCTGGAGTGCGTCCTGACTATCGCCGCCATCTCAGCGACATGCACGATAGGCCCGCGTCGATCCGACCGATTTCCCCGGTCTTCAGGGCAACCACCTCGTAGCCCTTCTTATCAAGCAGATCGATTGTACGGGGATAATCAGCACCGACAAAGACAACATCGTTGACCCTCAGTGCATTGGCGGCGGCCTCCTCACCTTCCGGCGTCACGATTTCACGCAAGCCTCTGAAAAAGCCCGAACCCGCCAGCCTGTGCGTGGCAAGCACGGTCTCCTCATCAAGCAGCGAGCAGTCAGTCTTGAAATGCAAAACGCCCTTCGGTGTTTCGACAATCTCCGCAGCATGACCGAGGTTGCAAGTGCTGCACGAAGCCCCTCGGCGCCGCTTTTGTCTGTACGCGCTGACAGGCCAATCATCACCGCCGACGGTGTGACAAGAACGTCCCCACCATCCGCAAAGCCCGGAGATGGAAGCAGCACCACCCTCTCAAAAAGAGAGCGCAGAACCGGCTCGATTTCCGCCGTCTCGCCGACACGCGTAGGCGCACCGGGACGCAGCAGAACAGCACCTTCGTGAAACACGAGTGCCGGGTCTTCGACAAAGATCGAATCCGGAAATTCCTCCATTGGGGAAGCACGGTTACTTCCACACCTGCCTGCCGCAAGGCCTGCACATAGGCTTCGTGTTCTTCCTTGACGCCCTCATAGGTCGGGTTGCCCCGGTCATCGGCGCGCAAACCATTAATGACGGATCGTCCCGGTGTCCGGACGATGGCAGAATTGAATTCATAAACGGCGGTCATGGGCTCACTCGGGTTTAAGATAGGCTTCAGCAAGCTCGGTCCAGAAGGCCGCGCCGATGGGGATCAGATCATCATTGAAATCATAAGATGGATGGTGGAGCTGGAAGTCATTCTCTCCCTTGCCCCCACCCAAAAAGAAATAGGTGCCGGGCCGCTCGACAAGCATATAGGCGAAGTCCTCGCTGCCCATAAACGGGCGCTCCAGCTCAATCACATTCGTCGCGCCAAACGATTTCAGCGCCAGATTGCGCGCGAAATCCGTTTCAGCGGTATGATTGATCGTCGCGTCGTAGCTCCGCAGATAATCGACTTCCGCAGTCAGCCCAAAGCTCTCTGCTTGATAGGCCGCAACACGTTTGATCCGCTCTTCAATCTGATCGCGAATGACGGGCGAAAAGGTGCGGATACCGACGACAATTTCCGCCGACGACGGAATGATGTTGCTAGCCGAGCCGCCATGAAAGGCGGCGACCGTCACAACCGCCGGGTCCAGCGCTGGCACGTTGCGCGACTTGATAGTCTGCAACGCCATCACGATGGAAGCGCCCGCCATTATGGGATCGGCGGTCTTTTCCGGCTCCGATCCGTGACCACCATAGCCTTTCACTTTGATCAGCGCCTCATCGACCGCAGCCATAATCGGTCCATCGCGAAAGGCAAACTTGCCAAGCGGGATGCCGGGATCATTGTGAAGGGCAAAAACAGCGTCACAAGGAAAGCGATCAAACAATCCTTCTTCGATCATAATCTTGGCCCCGCCGAAATTCTCTTCAGCCGGTTGAAAGATCAGATGAATGGTACCGTCGAAATTGCGCCGTTCGGCCAAGGCCTTGGCGGCGCCAAGCAACATGGTCGTATGGCCATCATGCCCGCAGGCATGCATCAGCCCCGGCGACTTGCTGGAATAGGGAAGACCTGTCTGCTCGTGGATCGGCAGCGCATCGATATCAGCGCGAATGCCGACCGACTTTCGGCTCGACCCGTTCGTCAAAGTGCCAATCACCCCGGTTTTTGCAAGCCCGCGTGTGACTTTGTACCCTAAAGCCTCAAACTCCCGCGCCACAATCTCCGAGGTCCGTTTTTCCTCAAGACCAAGTTCGGGATGAGCATGGAGGTCACGTCGCAATGCCGTCAGCTCGGGCAGGTTGTTGCGAATAGCAGTCGAAAAATCGCGCATTCAAGCACCTCTTGTCGGAATTCGGTTCTCAAGACGCCGGAAGACCCAGACCAAGCCTGCGGTCAGTATCATGTAGATCAATGCCAGCAGAAGAAGCGGTTCATAGGTCAGGTAAGTGTCCTGCCGCACACGGGAGACGACGCCGTAAACATCGACCACGGTGATCGTTGCGACGAGCGGTGTCGACTTCAATTGCAGAACCGTTTCGCCGTTCAGCGTGGGCAACGCGCGATGGATGGCACGCGGCAGCCAGATGCGGCGAAACACTTTCCGGGGCGACATGCCAAAAGCACGCCCGGCCTGCAATTCGCCAGACGGCACGCCAGCGAAAGCACCACGCATGACCTCGCCCTCATAAGCCGCAAATGAGATCGTCAGTGCAGCAAGTCCATAGGGCCATGCTTCACGCAGATAAGGCCAGATAAAGGAACTGCGAATGCCGGGAATAGACGGGAACAGAGAACCAAGGCCGTAATAGAGCAGCCAGAGCTGCAACAGCAGAGGTGTGCCCCGGATGACAGTACAGAACGCCTTGGCTGGCCAGCTCAACCACCGGGGCCAGTCACCTGAAGCAAGCCAAGCGGGAGCGCCAGCATGAATCCGAGAATGGCCGACCCAAACAGCATGAACAGGGTGACCAGAATGCCGGACCCCAGACGGGGCAGATATTGCGGCAGCCAGTCCCAGCGGCCAAAAATCACCGCCGAAGCAAACAGCGCGATTGCGATGACAATCAGCACGACGCGGTGCGGTTCAAAACCAGATTCTGGCGGAGGTTCGGTTTTCGTATATGGCTGAAGACGTGCTCATCTCAGTCAATCCGCGCAAAACCACGGCGCGAGCGCCGCTCAATCATGCCGATGAAGGCATTCGAAATCAGGGTAAGCCCGAGGTAAAGCACGCCAGCTGTCAAGAAGAACAGCAGATAGTGCTTGGTCGTGCCTGCCGCCTGTCGTGTTACCAGCGTCAATTCGCTGAACCCGACGACAGCCAGAAGCGCGGTGTCTTTGGTTGAGATAAGCCACAGATTGGCCGGCCCGGTATGGCAAAGGGCAGCATAGCCGGTATCGTGATGCGTCGAAGCATCTTGGATGGAGGCATCCCGAAAGCGCGCGCTGCCTCGATCTGGCCGGGCGCAATCGCCTTGATGGCACCGCGCAGCACTTCCGTCGAGTAAGCGCCCTGCACCACCCCGATAACAAAAATACCAGCAGCGAGCCCACTAATATCCACTTTGCCATAGCCGAACACAGCGAGCATCTGGTTGAGCAAATCGGTGCCTGCGTAATACAGGATGAGGATCAGCACCAGCTCCGGCACGGCGCGCACCACGGTCGTGTAGACTTCCAGCAAATCGCGAATGATAGGGCCGCCATAGAGCTTGCCCAGCGCGCCAAACATGCCGATCAACAGACCGAGCGAATAACCGCCGACGGCAATTTGCAGCGTGTGCCAGAAGCCCTGCAGAAGCACGCCTCCCCACCCCGGCGGATTGAGAGCAAGCAAGCTCCAGTTGATCAGTGGTGCATCCATGGCCAGTCCGTTCATGCTGAAATCAGAATAGGCCAGCCGACAGGATGCCGACTGGCCATCACGTTCACTGGCCGTAAATGTCGAAGTCGAAATATTTTTTCGTGAAAGTATCGTAGGTCCCGTTGGCACGGATTGCCTTGATTGCAGCGTTCAGCTTGTCTTTGAGTTCCGTATCGCCCTTGCGTAACCCGATCCCTACGCCCGGTCCCAGAACCTCAACGTCCTGCGCGACTGTACCCTTTTCCCTCACAGCATGCCTTGCCGCTATCTGTAGCAAGGAACGCCCGCAGCGCCAGCGAATCCGCCTGTACAGCGTCGATGCGCCCGGCGGTGAGATCGTTATTGGCTTCGTCCTGCGTCTGATATTCCTTGATCGTCGCACCGCCGGGCGCGAAGTGCTTCATCGCGTAAGCCTGATGGATGGTCGAGACCTGCACGCCAATGGTCTTGTCCTTCAGCCCCTCCGGCGTCGCATCGAATTTGAGATCCTTGGTACCGATAACAATCGTCGGCGTATTGTAATACTTGTCCGAGAAATCGATCGTCTTGAGACGTTCGGGCGTCATCGACATGGAGCCGACAATCATGTCGATCTTGCTGGTGGTCAGCGCTGGAATGATGCCGTCCCGGCGACGGGCGTGATCACACAATCAAGCTTGGCCTCTTTACAGACGGCATCGGCAAAATCAATTTCCCATCCCTGCCACTTCCCTGACGCGTCGGGTGACGTAAAGGGCGGATAGGGTTCGGCTGCGATACCGACCTTTACCTGTTCAGCATTCGCAACCGCGACGCCCGCGACAGCAAATGTTACACCGATACACAGACTTGTAAAAAGACGCTTCATTAGTACTTCTCCCATTCCCGTTTCAGTGCGTTGAACTAATGAATTTTTTCAGTCGTTCGGATTTAGGGTCCCCGAATACGTCTTCGGGAGACCCCTCTTCCTCGATCCTGCCATCATGTAAAAAGACAATGTGGTTCGCGACCTTGCGCGCAAATTTCATCTCGTGCGTAACGAGAATCATCGTGCGCTTTTCCTTGGCCAGATCTCCGATAACGGTGAGCACCTCGCCAACAAGCTCAGGGTCCAGCGCAGAGGTCGGTTCATCGAAAAGCATGACCAGCGGTTCTATCGCGAGCGCACGCGCAATCGCGGCGCGCTGCTGCTGGCCGCCGGACATGAAAGCTGGATAAACATCCCGCTTTTCATAGAGCCCAACGCGCTTCAGCAGCGTTTCGGCGCGATCTATCGCCTCGGCTTTCGGCACCCCCAGCACATGAACGGGCGCTTCGATCACATTCTCCAGAACAGTCATGTGCTGCCAGAGATTAAAGCTCTGGAAGACCATGCCAAGCCGTGTGCGAATGCGTTCGATCTGCTTTCTGTCAGTGGGAATCTGGCTGCCATTACCGCTGTTCTTCATGGCAATGGTTTCACCATGGATGGTAACCGCCCCCGAAGTCGGCAGTTCCAGCATGTTGATGCAGCGAAGAAATGTCGATTTGCCGGAGCCCGATCCGCCGATAAGTGCGATAACGTCGCCCTCGCGCGCCTTGAGTGAAACGCCTTTAAGCACCTCGAGATCACCGAAACGCTTGTGAAGGTCGACGACAGAGATCGCCTCTTCGCCCCGGCTCATGCGGCACGAACCTCCCTTGGCCCGGCCACCCAATCGGTTCGCCGAAAGCCACCGGATATTGCTTGTTTATCAGCCACTTCGAAGTTCTTGTTCGACTTCTCAACAAGCGGCCAACGGTTCCCTTGACGCTGACTATACGCTTGAATAATTGTTATGCAAGTGCATAGTCACGCATCAAGGGAGGAGAAGATGACCGCATCGTTTCGACGTGCGCCAGACTTCGACCGTCGCACAGACATGATAGAGGCTACGCTCGATTGCATTGCCGATCTGGGGATACAGGCGACGACGGTGCGCGCTGTCGCGGCACGTGCCGGGGTCAGCAATGGACTCATCCGGCATCACTTCACATCGAAGGCCAACCTCATCGCCGCTGCCTACCGGCGTATGATTGAAATGATGACCGTGCCGGCGTTGAGTATTCTGGAATCGGACGGTGGCACGCCCCATGACCGGCTGACGCGTTTCGTCGCGGCCAGCCTTGGCGGAGCAGTGGCAGACCCGCGTATGCTTTCGCTCTGGGCGACTTTCGTCAGTCAGGTTCATCTCGATCCGGATCTGGAACGCGAGCATCGTGAAGGCTATCTCGCTTTTCGCCGGGCGACTGAGACCCTGATTGCGGAGGTCTTGTCGGCGGAAGGCCGCGAGCCAACTCCGCAGGCATGCCGACGCCTCGCCATCGCAGTCAACGCACTGATCGACGGCCTCTGGATCGAGGGCTGTCTCAGCGCGGACGAAATCGACGACACCATGCAAATCGGCATCGGACTAAGCTCCATCGGCGCCCTTCTTGGCATCGAGCTTCCCGCCGTGTCACCACTTCCGAGACATTGACATGCATTACGCTTCCATCACCGAAAGACTATCAGGACTGGGGTCGGACAAATGGCGTGTCCATGCGCGTGGCAGGAACTGCGCGCGCTCGGCCATCCGGTTATCGAGTTCACGATTGGCGAACCCGACGTCGCGCCAGACCCCATGTTGCTGGAGGTGTGCAACAATGCCATGCGCGCCGGTCGCACCCGCTATTCGAACGGACGCGGCGAACCGGCAGTGCTGACGGCACTGGCCGCAAAATACTCAAAGCGCACTGGCCGCACCATCACCACCGACAACATCCTCTACTTTCCGGGCACCCAGACAGCGCTCTATGCAGTCCTGACCGGACTGGTCGAGGCCGGTGACAAGGTTCTCGTTCCAGACCCCTATTATGCGACCTATGAGGGCGTTGTGCGCGCGCCGGGAGCCGATATCGTTCCAGTGCCATTGCGGGCCGAAGACGGTTTTCATCTTCGCGCGGACATACTGGAAGCCGCAATTACGCCCGACTGCCGCGCGTTGCTCCTCAACAATCCGCACAACCCCACCGGCTCGGTGCTGACAAAACCCGAAATTGCCGCCATCGCCGAAGTGTGCCGTAAGCACAATCTCTGGATCATCTGCGATGAGGTGTATGAAGAGCTCACCTTCGGCGCAGCATTTGCTTCGCCGCTCGACATTCCAGAAATGGCTGATCGCGCAATCGTGGTGTCCTCCATATCCAAGTCGCATGCAGCACCCGGTTTTCGCGCGGGTTGGGCCATTGGATCGGAAGAGTTCTGCCAAAGATTGCTGCCGTTTTCCGATCCATGCTTTTCGGCGGACAGCCTTTCATCGCCGACATGGTGGCTTATGCGCTGACCCACAATCTGTCGACATCTTCCGTCATGCGCGCCCAATACAAGGCCCGGTCGGAACTCGTCGTCAAACAATTGCGCGGTGTCGCAGGCATCAAGCCGCTCATGCCGGAATCTGGCATGTTCGTACTGCTGGATATTGGCGGCACTGGACTGAATGGCGAAGAATTCGCCAGCCGCCTGCTTGAAGAACACTATGTCTCGATGATGCCCGGCACGTCTTTTGGCGGGTTGCGAAGGATCTGGTGCGCATGAGCGTTACCGTTCCCGAAGACCGGATTATCGAGGCTTGCGACCGCATTGCCCGTTTTGCCCGCGGCCTTAACCACAATGCGGAAAGTCTGGTGTCATGAGCAGCAAAACAACGGTCGGGCAGGCGTTGATTGAGCTTCTGGAAGCACATGACGTTGACACAGTATTTGGCATTCCGGGCGTGCATACGGCAGAGCTTTATCGTGGTCTGGCCGGGTCGGGCATTCGGCACGTCACGCCGCGCGACGAGCAGGATGCGGGTTTCATGGCGGATGGCTATGCGCGGGTGTCCGGCAAGCCCGGCGTTTGCCTGCTGATTACCGGCCCGGGATTGACCAACGCCATCACCCCCATGGCGCAGGCGCGCGCGGATTCCATCCCGATGCTGGTCATCTCCGGGGTCAATGCCCGCCATACGCTCGGACATTACCGGGGGCATCTGCACGAACTGCCCGATCAGTCCGCAACGATGCGAACAATCGCCTTGTCGTCAGAACGACTGGAACAACCCGGCGATCTGGTAGCACTGGTTGGCCGCGCCTTTGCCCGGATGAAATCGGGACGTCCCGGCCCTGTCCATATCGAAATTCCAACCGACCTCATGGAAGCTCCATTTGAAGGCGCACCACTGAAGCCGTTGGAAAAGGCTGCCGTCGCTTTCGACACTGACAAAATCAACGACGCAGCAACATTGTGTGCGGAAGCGCGGCGTCCTTTGATCCTCGCTGGCGGGGGCGCCAACCGCGCGTGTGACGCCATTTCCACCCTTGCACAAATGCTTGACGCACCGGTGGTCACCACAACGAACGCCCGTGGCTTTGCTTGGTCGCCATCCCCTTATGGTGCAGGCAAGCCCGAGCCTGCCGCCGATCCGCCAATTGATCGCAGAGGCCGATCTTGTCATCGCCATTGGAACCCAGTTTGGGCCGACCGATTACGACATGTATGTGGACGGTGGTTTTGAACCGCCCGCCAGAATGATCCGCATTGATGTCGATCCCGATGCAGCTGCTACCAGCTATCCGGCCGCGCTCTCACTCACAGGCGACGCAGCCCTGATAGTGGAAGCGCTCGCGTCGTCCCTTCGTGATTTGTCTCACGCAGAGCGCGACGACGGAAAGGAACGCGCTTCTGTCGCAACGGAGGCAGCCTACCGCTCTCTTTCATCCAAAATGCAGGCATTGATCGAAGTTCTGGATACCATTCGCGACACGCTTCCCGGGAGCATTATCGTCGGGGATTCCACCCAGCTTGCCTATGCAGGCAATCTGTTCTTCGAAGCCGACGACCCGCGAAGCTGGTTCAATGCTTCAACCGGCTATGGTGCGCTCGGGTTTGGTCCTCCTGCCGCAGTCGGCGCCAGCCTTGCGCAGAGCGGCGCGTCTGTTGTCTGCCTTGTGGGCGATGGCGGCTTCCAGTTTTGTTTGGGCACGCTCGGCACTGCTGTGGATGAGAAAGCACCGGTGATTTTCGTGGTCTGGAACAATCACGGTTATCAGGAAATCGAAGATTACATGCTGTCCCGGGAGATAGAACCAGTTGGGGTGCGCCCGACAGCGCCCGATTTCGTCAAGCTCGCACAGGCCTATGGCATAGCGGGCGAACATATTCGGCTGACAAATGGCGACAATCAGGACGCGCTTCGTCCGGGCGCACTTGATCTTGCGCAGCTTGCCACAGCGCTGCGAACCGTCCGGGCGGTTGATGGACCTGCACTTATAGAAATAACAACGCCATAGGCCAGAGGGTCTAGCAAGGCGTAATGGGAGGAACGCAATGCATTTCGGACTGACTGAAGAACAGGAAATGATCGTCTCGACAGTTCGAAGCTTTGTCGAGAACGAGATTTATCCGCATGAAACGACCGTCGAGCGTCTCGGCCATGTGCCACACGAGATCGGCGAGGAAATCAAGCGCAAGACGATCAAACTTGGCTTCTACGCCAGCAATTTTCCGGAATCTGCCGGCGGCCGGGACTTTCCCATCTCGAATTCGCGCTGGTTGAGCGTGAACTCGGTCGTGGATCGATGGCGCTCACACATTTCTTCGGACGTCCGCAAAATATTCTGATGGCCTGTCAGGGCGAACAGATCGAGCGATATCTCCTGCCTGCCGTGCGCGGCGAAAGGATGGATGCGCTCGCCATGACCGAGCCCGATGCGGGCTCCGATATTCGCGGTATGAAGGCCAATGCGCGCCGCGATGGCGGCGACTGGGTGTTGAACGGAACCAAGCATTTCATTTCTGGCGCGGAACACGCCGATTTCGTCATTGTCTTCATGGCGACCGGTGAAGAACAATCTTCAGCCGGAACGAAGAAGAAAATCACGACCTTTCTGGTGGACCGCGGCACGCCGGGCTTCACCATCCGCGAGGGATATAAATCCGTCAGCCACCGCGGCTACAAGAACATGATCCTTGAATTCGATGATTGCCGCATTCCGGATGCTCAGGTTCTCGGCGATGTCGATGGGGGCTTTGCGGTCATGAATGAATGGCTATATGCCACCCGCATCACCGTGGCGACAATGGCAGTTGGGCGCGCGCGTCGTGTGTTCGACATGATGGTGGACTATGCCGCGCAGCGTAAGCAATTTGGTCAGCCCATCGGACGCTTTCAGGGCGTCGGTTTCCAGCTTGCCGATTCCGTTACCGAAATCGATGCCGCGGACTGGCTGACACTGGCGGCCGCCCGGCGCGTCTCGATCAGGGCTTGCCCGCAAACCGTGAGATTGCGTCCGCGAAGGTCTATGCGTCTGAGATGTTGGCCCGCGTTACCGACCGCGCTATTCAGGTTCACGGCGGCATGGGACTGATGGACGATCTGCCGTTGGAACGATTCTGGCGCGACGCGCGTGTCGAGCGAATTTGGGATGGCACGAGCGAGATCCAGCGCCACATCATTGCCCGCGATCTCCTCCGTCCGCTTGGAGCTTGACCGTGAACAAAAAGAACCTGTCTCGTGTTCTACGTCCTCGTTCAATCGCGATCTTTGGTGGAGGATGGTCTACGGCAGTGCTCAGGCAATGCAGTAAAATGGGCTTTGAAGGCGCGCTTTGGCCGGTCCACCCCACCCGCGATACCATTAACGATATTCCTTGCTATCGATCCGTTGCAGACCTGCCCGGCGCGCCGGATGTCAGCTTCATCGGCGTCAATCGCGACGGAACAATCAACATCGTTCGCGAACTGGCAGCCCGTGGCAGTGGCGGCGCGGTGTGCTTTGCATCCGGCTTCAATGAGGGTTTCCGATGGCGCCGAGCGCAACCGGGCTTTGCTGGAAGCGGCGGGCGATATGCCGATCCTTGGCCCCAATTGCTATGGCTTCATCAATTATCTCGACGGCGCGCTGCTCTGGCCAGACCAGCATGGCGGCAAGAGAGTGGAAAGCGGTGCCGCCATTGTCGTGCAGTCGTCCAATATCGCCATCAATCTCACTATGCAGCGTCGCGGCCTGCCGATTGCCTATGTGCTGACCGCCGGAAATCAGGCACAGACGGGTCTTTCTGAACTGGCCGAAGCTGCCCCGGACGATCCGCGTGTTACCGTTCTTGGCCTGCACATTGAAGGCTTCGACAATATTGCACGTCTGGAACGGGTGTTCGCCAAAGCGCGCGCGATGAGAAAGCCCGTCGTGGCGATCAAGGTCGGGACCTCCGCCGCCGCTCAGGCGATGACCCTTTCACATACCGCTTCACTGGCCGGAGCCGATACGCTGGCCGATGCCTTTTTCGCACGATGCGGCGTCGTCCGTGCCCGGACGCTCGACGAATTCGTCGAAACCCTGAAGCTGCTTCATGTGCTTGGCCCCTCGCCGGATAACAGTCTCGGCTCGATGAGCTGTTCCGGCGGCGAAGCATCGCTCGTTGGCGATCTTGCAAGCGCTGCCGGTCTTGACCTCCGACCGCTTGCACCTGACGAGGCCCGAAACTCAGCGCCACCTTGCCCGAAATGGTCACGATCTCGAACCCCCTCGACTATCACACCTTCACATGGGGAAATGGACCAGCACTCACGGCAACCTATCGCGCCATGCTGGATGGGAATTTCGGACTGACCATATTGGTGCTCGACTTTCCTCGCGGCGACCGGTGCGTCGACAATGGTTGCGAAACATCGCTAGAAGCGGCGATAGAGGCGCACAAGGCAGGCGGTGGGCGCTTCGCACTCGTCGCCAGTCTGCCGGAAAACCTCACCGAAACCCATGCCGAACGGCTGGTCGCCACCGGTATCGCGCCAATGATGGGGCTTGCCACAGCGCTGACGGCTGCTGCCAATGCCGCCCGGATTGGTGAGGTCTGGTCGCGCCCACAACCTCCGCTGCTGACAGCCCAAGCGCCAGCCCTTGCATCTGACGCGACTGCAATGGACGAATGGTCGTCCAAGTCGGTCTTGCGTGAAATCGGTCTTGTTACCCCACAGGGCGGCATTGCATCCGGTGTTGACGACGCCGTCACGCTTGCCGAAAAGCTGGGCTACCCCGTCGTCCTGAAGGGCGTTGGAGACAACCTTCTCCACAAGACCGAAATGGCGGCGGTCCACCTCAATCTGGCAGATGCCGAGGCTGTGCGCACAGCCGCAGTTTCGCTTGCCCATCTTGAATGCGATTTTCTGGTCGAGAAAATGGTTCATGGAGGTGTTGCCGAGCTGATTGTCGGCATCGCACGCGATCCGCAATTCGGGCTTTATCTCACCATCGGCGCAGGCGGCGTGATGGTCGAACTCTGGAATGATACGCGCGCGCTTCTTTTACCCGCCAGTCGCGATGATGTTCGAACCGCGCTTCTCTCGTTGCGCTCAGCCCCGCTTCTGACCGGGTTCCGTGGCCGACGGAAAGCAGACATCGAAGCTGCCATGGAAGCCGCGTGGCGAGTTGGCAACCATGCACTCGCTCAGGCAGATTTGATTGAGGAACTCGACATCAATCCGCTCATCGTCACCGCTGATAATGCCATCGCCGTCGATGCCCTAATACGCAACAGGAGAACATGATGTCTGAAGAGGTGAAAATCGTTCGCAACGGCCAGATATTGGAGATCACGCTCGACCGGCCCAAGGCCAATGCGATAGACCAGCCAACCAGTCGAAAGCTCGGCGACGCCTTCGCCATTTTTCGCGATGATCCGGACCTGCGCGTTGCGATTTTCACAGGTGGAGGTGAGAAGTTCTTCTCCGCTGGGTGGGATCTGAACGAAGCTGCCGCCACTGGCGGGGATGGCTATATCGCCGACTATGGTCAGGGCGGCATCTATGGCTTTTCAGAACTGCCCGGATTGGAAAAACCGGTCATCTGTGCGGTCAACGGCTATGCCATTGGCGCTGGCTTCGAAATACTACTGACCGCCGACTTCATTATCGCCGCTGATCATGCACAATTCTGGCTACCCGAGACGTCGCTCGGTGTTCTGCCGGATATCGGTTCGTTCGTTCTGCCCAAACTTCTGCCCAAGGTCATTGCAAACGAAGTTCTTTACGCCGGTCGACGTTTCAATGCACAGGACTGCCTCCGGTGGGGACTGGTCAATGATGTGGTGCCGCAGGCCGAGCTGATGAATGCGGCCAGAGCGCTCGCCGCACGCATCCTGCGTTCTGCGCCGCTTTCAGTTGCCGCCGCAAAACAGACGACACGCATGGCCGAGCATATGAGCCCGGCCGAGAGCTATGCCGCCATGCGCGCCGGTACGTTTCCACTGTTCAAAGCGCTGATCGAAAGCGAAGACGCGCTGGAGGGACCGTGCGCAGCCGTCGAGAAACGCGATCCCGTTTGGAAAGGCAGATGAAATGAGCACGCAGGCCGAAGCTGCCATAACAACCCGCCGTGAAGGCGCTATTCTGGAAGTTACGTTGGACCGGCCCAAGGCCAACGCAATTGATCTTCCAACGTCGCGGATCATGGGGCAAACCTTCGCGGCCTTTCGCGACGATCCCGAACTGCGCGTCGCCATTCTCAAGACCGCCGGTGAACGCTTCTTCTCTGCCGGTTGGGATTTGAAAGCAGCGGCCGAAGGCGCTCCCATCGACGGTGACTATGGGATTGGCGGCTTTGGCGGCATTCAGGAACTGCGCGACCTGAACAAGCCTGTCATCGCGTGTGTCAGCGGCATGGCCGCAGGCGGTGGTTTCGAACTGGCCCTGTCCTGCGACCTGATCTATGCCGCGGACCACTCTTCTTTTCATTGCCGGAAATCCGCTCGGGAACCATTGCAGATGCAGCAAGCATCCGGCTTCCGAAACGCATTCCTTATCACATCGCGATGGAACTGTTGTTGACCGGCCGCTGGATTGACGCTCAGGAAGCGCATCGCTGGGGCTTCGTCAACGAGGTCCTGCCTCAAGATAAACTGGAAGAGCGCGTATGGGAGATTGCGCGTTTGCTGGCATCCGGTCCGCCGCTGGTTTACGCAGCAATCAAGGAGACCGTGCGCCGCGCCGAAAGCGAAGATTTCCAGACCATGATGAACCTTGTCATGCGTCGCAAGCTGGCAACGGTCGATATTCTCTATGGGTCGGACGATAATCTGGAAGGCGCTAAAGCCTTCGCCGAAAAGCGCGATCCTGTCTGGAAAGGGAAGTAACAGCAGGCATTTCCATCGTCAGCCCGGGTGTCCCGGCTGAATGAGTTCATTGGATTACCCACGTGGACAGCGCATCAACCCAACACGAGTCTTTGTTAGTTGCAGCGCGACCATTCGAGGCTGCCTCAAACACCAGAATCCGTTTAAAACGCAAAAACCCCGCAGTTTTTCTGCGGGGTTTGAATGTCTTGGTTGCGGGGGCAGGATTTGAACCTGCGGCCTTCAGGTTATGAGCCTGACGAGCTACCGGGCTGCTCCACCCCGCGCCATGGGTGTTTTGTATATATTTGAGAAGATGATTTGATTTGTGTTCTTGGCAGACCCGCAGCGACCTACTCTCCCGTGTCTTGAGACAAAGTACCATTGGCGCTGGAGCGTTTCACGGCCGAGTTCGGAATGGGATCGGGTGCAGCCGCTCCGCCATAACCACCCGTGTCGGCGAAGAACACAAAATTTGAGAAGCTGGTTGTCTTTCGTGCTTTTGTCATCATCAAGCTACGCTTGATGGATATTGTAAATGGGAGTGATCAAGTCGATCGAGCTATTAGTACCGGTAAGCTACATGCGTTGCCGCACTTCCACACCCGGCCTATCAACGTGGTAGTCTTCCACGGCTCTGATAGGGAATACTCGTTTTTAGGTGGGTTTCCCGCTTAGATGCCTTCAGCGGTTATCCCGTCCGTATATATAGCTACCCTGCTATGCCGTTGGCACGACAACAGGTCCACCAGAGATACGTCCATCCCGGTCCTCTCGTACTAGGGACAGATCCTATCAATATTCCTACACCCACGGCAGATAGGGACCGAACTGTCTCACGACGTTCTGAACCCAACTCACGTACCGCTTTAAATGGCGAACAGCCATACCCTTGGGACCTGCTCCAGCCCCGGATGCGATGAGTCGACATCGAGGTGCCAAACAACCCCGTCGATATGGACTCTTGGGGGTCATCAGCCTGTTATCCCCGGCGTACCTTTTATCCGTTGAGCGATGGCCCTTCCACGCGGGACCACCGGATCACTATGACCGACTTTCGTCTCTGCTCGACTTGTCAGTCTTGCAGTCAGGCAGGCTTATGCCATTGCACTCGACGAACGATTTCCGACCGTTCTGAGCCTACCATCGCGCGCCTCCGTTACTCTTTAGGAGGCGACCGCCCCAGTCAAACTACCCACCATACACGGTCCCGGACCCGGATAACGGGCCGCAGTTAGACATCCATATAGGCAAGGGTGGTATTTCAAGGATGACTCCACAATGGCTGGCGCCACTGCTTCAAAGTCTACCACCTATCCTACACATGCCGACACGAATGCCAGTGTAAAGCTATAGTAAAGGTGCACGGGGTCTTTCCGTCTAACCGCAGGAACCCCGCATCTTCACGGGGAATTCAATTTCACTGAGTCTGCGTTGGAGACAGCGGGGAAGTCGTTACGCCATTCGTGCAGGTCGGAACTTACCCGACAAGGAATTTCGCTACCTTAGGACCGTTATAGTTACGGCCGCCGTTTACTGGGGCTTCAATTCAATGCTTGCACATCTCCTCTTAACCTTCCAGCACCGGGCAGGCGTCAGACCCTATACGTCGTCTTGCGACTTCGCAGAGCCCTGTGTTTTTGGTAAACAGTCGCTACCCCCGGTCTGTGCCACCCCCACCGTTGCCCAAATGGAGGTCACGCTTCTTCGAAGTTACGCGTGCATTTTGCCGAGTTCCTTCAACGCAGTTCTCTCAAGCGCCTTGGTATTCTCTACCAGTCCACCAGTGTCGGTTTAGGGTACGGTCTATATGCAGGAGCTATTTCACGGAACCGCTTCGCTGCAAGATCAATCCAATAAGACCTTACAACACACGCGATCCGTCACTACCTGCAGGCCCACGAATATTAACGTGGTTCCCATCGACTACGCCTTTCGGCCTCGCCTTAGGGGCCGGCTAACCCTGCTCAGATTAACTTTAAGCAGGAACCCTTGGACTTTCGGCGAGGGAGTCTCTCACTCCTTTTATCGTTACTCATGTCAGCATTCTCACTTCCGATACCTCCGGGATGTCTCACGACTGTCCCTTCACAGGCTTACGGAACGCTCCGCTACCACGCACAAATGTGCATCCACAGCTTCGGTGTATGGCTTGAGCCCCGGTACATTTTCGGCGCAAAGACCCTTATTTAGACCAGTG
>JAAVLQ010000002.1:1290000-2027280 GCA_012103075.1 Brucella cytisi
GACCGACCACCTTGACGTCCGGCTGCCCACTGCGACTATGAAGATGTTCGAGTTTTGAAGCCGGCATCGGCCTACCTATGAGGTAACCTTGGACTTGATCGCATCCCAACCGCTTCAGGCTCTCGAACTGCTCCTCGGTTTCGATACCTTCAGCGATTGTTACCATTCTTAGGCTACGTCCCACTCCTGTCACGAGCTCGACAATCGCCAATGCGTCTGGTCGCGTAGTCACATCGCGCACAAAAAGATCGATCAATCTTAATCTTGTCGAACGGAAATCCGCTGAGACTGCCAAGCGAGGAATAGCCTGTTCCGAAATCGTCCATCGCGATCTGGATACCCAATGCTTTTAACTGGCGTAGGGTGCTCAAGGTCTGCTCGTTTTTGTCCAGCAGAACTGATTCTGTGATCTCGAGCTCCAACCGCTTCGCTTCGAGGCCGCTTTGCTCCGGGGCATCGATGACGCTTTGAATAAGGTTCAGACTGCGAAACTGAACAGGAGAGAGGTTGACCGCGATCTTGAGCGGTTTGTTCCAATGAGCAGCTTCAAGACAGGCCGTCTTGAGTACCCAATCCCCGAGTGCGTGAATAAAGCCAATCTTCTCTGCCACAGGAATAAATTCAACCGGCGAAACTGCCCCCGGATAGGGTGGGTCCAACGGAGCAAAGCCTCATAACCGCAAATCTCACGCGTTATGGTGCAGGCCTGCGGCTGATAGTAAACTTCCATTTCACCATTCTCCAGTGCCTTCTGAAGATCGGCTTCAAATGACTTCTTCTCCCGCAAACGCGTCTGCATCTGCGATTTGAATACGCTCGCATGACCGGGCCCGAGAGCCTTTGCCTCATAAAGCGCCAAATCGGCATGTTTGAAAAGTTCCTCCGTGTCGGGTTCACCCTCGGAGATTGCGACACCAACACAGGTTCCGATTTTGATTTCCAGCTCGCCGACATGATAAGGCTGGCTGATCACGTCCATCAGGCGATCCGCAAGTTCCAGTGCTTCCTCTTCCCGTAATCCCGTGGAAAGCACGGCAAACTCGTCCCCACCCGGCGACACACCATGTCACCTCGTTCGCCGAGTTTGGTAAGACGTCGTGCAACTGCCTGCAACAGTGCGTCGCCAACATCATGCCCAAGCGTATCGTTTACGTCCTTGAACCCATCAAGATCCAGAAGAAGAATAATGGCCGACTGGCTTCCCGTCTGTGCGGCCTCAAGCCTTTTCTCCAAATCCTGCCGGAACAGGACACGATTGGGCAATCCGGTGAGCGCATCGTGATGTGCATCGTGCTCCAGCCGAAAATTCTGCGACTGCAGTTCACCTGTCGCTTGCCGAAGATCGCTTGTCAGGCGTTGCATGCTGCCATGCGCCCGATCAAGAAGCTTGTTGTGACGCAGCAGAAGAATAACGAGCACGACGCCGCAGAGAATGAGGCCCGCTGCCAATCCGGTGTAGATGAGATGCAACTGGCGAACCTCTGCCCGGGCAGCATCGATAAGTCCGACATCATACTCAACTGCAGATGACGCAAGCGCTGTCATCGGACCATCAAGCGCACTCATTAATTGCAGATGGGTTTTGACCTCGTCTGCATCAAGTTTATCCAGTTGGACGTCAAGTGCCTGAAGAACGTCGCTTAACTTCAAAAGAGATCGCGTCGCCGCTGATCGTTTTGAATGAAGGAGCGCAGATTGCCTTGCTGCAACAGTTCCAGTCGCCCGAGCATAATATCGAGGCGAAGCCGCACTTCGTCGCGCGTTTCTTCGTTCATATCCGGGACGTATCCAGCCAGAACATGTTCAAGCCGCATATATTCCGATACTGTCTGACCAACAGCCCGGGAATCATTATAACGGGAGAATTTCTGAAGCGCTGTCTGTCGTTCGGCAATGACATAGGCGATATAGGCCGTTGCCACCACGAAACAACAGATAATGACGCCTAGAATTCGTCTCACACTTTGCCTCTATTCAACTATCAGCTTGGCAACCTGCCACGCGGAACGTGTGTAATAGGTCTGGCTTTGGAGCTGTGGGTCGCTGTCATACGGGTAAATAACAAACAATGGCCCTTTATCGCGAACCGGCATGTAATTGCCATCTCGTTTCATGGCAAGAATAACATTGAACTTCTTGAAGTCTTCCATCGGTAACGAGCTAACATAATCGTTCAACGCTACCGCAGTCACTTTCGTTCCCTTGGCACCGACAAGCGTCATAAGCTTGTCCATCGACACGCCGTCAAAACGCACACGACCATCATACCATGGATTTGCCGTTTCTACGGTCACCAAACCCCGGGCCTCCAGCATATCCCGATCAAATTGCGCTGTATTACCAACATTTGTATTCGAAATATTGCCGGATATGACCGGGATCGGCTTACCCGTCGGTTTGGCCAGCGGTTCAGCAGCGGCCCCGGATAGCCAGACGAAAGGCAAGAGCAGACAGGCAAGGACTCGAATTAGTTTCATTGCATTTCTCCATGATAAATTAGAACAATAAAGAGAATTGCCTAAACCAACGTGAAGATCGCATGAGTCTTGTATTTTTTCATGTTCTTATGCAATAAAAATGGAATATCGACGTCAAGCTTGCCGCAACGTAACTTCAAACGACCGCAGTTAGTGAATTACCCTAATGTTAGATCGTTTTTATTGGATAGTAACGCTTTTAATATGCCGTATCAGCTGAGCACTAGGTCAATCAGGCTCAATTCGTGCTGTCAAAAACAAAAAGACAACGTGTTTGACGCTGCCCTTTGGAGAAATTGGATAGTTATTGTCTCCTCAACCGACTAGTTTTCCGCCGGTCATCGGCTCAGGAACGCCGGTTGTGCTCGGAAAACTGATAGGCAAACTGCGCAAGGCTCGCACTGCGAGGAAAGCAAAACATTCAGCTTCTACAGCATCGCCTCGCCAGCCAAGCGTTTCGACAGGCACGAGTTCCACCTTGGCTCGCTCGACCAGCATATGCATCATGGTTGGATTGCGACGGCCACCGCCACTGACTGACTGCAAGCCGTTTCGGCCGACGCGGCAGAATGTCCAGAGCCTTCCCCACCGCTGAGGTCGTGAACGCTGTCAATGTCGCCGCGCCATTTTCCTCGTTCAGACCGTCTGCCATCGTCTCAGTAAAGTCGAAGCGATCCAACGACTTGGGATACGGAGCAATCAGATAGGGGTGCTTGAGCAGTTCGGCGAGCCGGTTTTCGTCTACCTTACCCTTTGCCGCCAGTGCCCCATCGCGGTCCATTTCGCCCAATCCCCGCTTTTTCATAAAGTCATTGATAGGCGCATTGGCTGGACCGGTATCGAATGCCACAAGCGCATCATCACCATCCCACCGGGTGATGTTACCGACGCCACCGAGATTGAGGATCGCAGTATTGCCACTCGCATCAGCACTGCGAAGCAAGGCAGCATGATAGACGGCCGCAAGCGGAGCACCCTGCCCGCCAGCCCGAATATCTGCCGTCCGGAAATCATAAGCCACTTTAGTAGCGAGCAGTTCGCTCATAAGTCTTCCATCGCCAAGCTGCCTCGTATCACCAAGCCTGCCTGCCTGCGGTGCACGATGCAAAACCGTCTGCCCGTGGAAACCTACAACGCCGATATCCGTCATCGACAGCCCGCTTTCCTCGACCAGTTCGCGCACAGCCGCAGACTGCGCGCGTGTCAGCGCTTCCTCGGCCTCAGCAAAAATCGCAGGTTCCGTGCCCTCAAAATTCCAGACGCGAGCCTCGGCCTGCGCCTGTTCGAGAAGATCACGAATCCAAAGGGGATAAGGTTTCAACGCGTAAGCGCCGAATTCCGCAATGGTTTCGCCATCAGTTTTCAACAGAGCAACATCGATGTTTCCATCAAGAACGGTACCGGTCATCAGGCCAACGGCCCATATTGGCTGCATAGACGTCTCCTATCCCAATGAAATTGCGTCGCCGACACCCTGACGCAGCGCCAGAATACCGCCGTCAAAGTGACGTGTCGGATGAATACGATTGGTGAGCAAGGTCCATGCCCTGCCCGCTTCAAAATCAATCCACAAGCCGGTTCCCGTGAAACCGGTATGCCCGATTGTATCCTTCGAATTGAAATTGCCCCCGACCAACCGTCATAAGGCCGTTCCCAGCCATGCGTGCGGGTGGCGGATAGTGGTTGGCGCATGTGTTCGATAACGTTTTGCGATGCACCCGTGCCGTCAAGCAAGCCAAGCGCAAAATCGAGTATGGACGCACCCGTACCGAACAGACCCGCGTGCGCCGCACCCCTGCAACGCTGAACAATTGTCGTCATGCACCTCACCGCAGAGTACACGATTGCGCCGGTGCAATCTTCGGTAGCGGCACTAATCTCCGGCTCCGCGGAAAAGGCAAAGCCTTCGCCGGGGTCCATCTCGCGAATGGTCTTGCCGTAAAATCTTTCCATCGCAAAACCGAGCAGAATGAAATTGATGTCTGAATAAACCAGCGCGGATTCTCTCCATTCGCGTTGCAATACGAATGCGCGCAACAATTCCGGATCTCGTCCATATGTGTAGATCGGTTCGACCGACGGAAATGGCGTCTGGTGGCCGAGACATTCACGAAAGGTGACTTTGCGCTCCCGGGCATCATTATCATATTGCCGAAGATCCGGAAGCAACGTGATCAATGGTGCATCGAGGTCAATGACACCTTCCTCGGCCAGCGTAAGGATGCGAGGTGTCGTGAAAATCACTTTGGTCAGCGAAGCGAGATCGAACCACGTATCGGTTGTCATCGCGCGCCGGGCCGGAATGGTCTGCGCATAGCCGGTCGCCCGGACAGCCCGGTTCCCGGAGAGATCGACCATTCCGAGCACACCTCCCGGAATACGGCCTGAGTCACACGCACCTGTCAGAAGGCTAAAAGCTTTTTCAAAGCGAGCCGTAAAAGCAGTATCGACGGAGTGGCGGACATTCGGTTCTGCCATGATAGTTATGCCTCGGTCCGGGCCATGTGATCATGACCATATGTCTGCCAGTTTGCCGGTGCCGGCTCATATCCCAGCGGGCGTACGAGTGAAGGCACTTGTCGCGTATCGAGGGTAAAATGCTCGTTGCGCCGATCAATACTTGGAACGGCAGAGATCAGCCGCTTCGTATAGGAGTGTTTTGGTGCAGAAAGGATGGAAGCGGCATCGCCAATTTCCACGATCTGCCCAGCATAAACGACGGCGATGCGATGCGCGATACGCTCCACCACCGCCATATCATGCGACACGAACAGATAAGCGAGACCACGTTCCTTCTGGAGATCGATCAACAGCTCCAGCACTTTCGCCTGTACGGATACGTCGAGAGCTGAGACGGCTTCGTCGAGCACCACCACTGAAGGATTCAGCATCAAGGCGCGGGCTATACAAAGCCGCTGGCGCTGCCCACCCGAAAACTCGTGTGGGTAGCGCTCCAGACTGTTTGCAGGCAGCCCCACCCGGTCAAGCAACTGCAGCATCTTCTGTCGTGTTTCCGGCCCGCCGCGCCCGCCAGCAGCTATAACCGGTTCAGCAAGAATGCCGTCTATACGCAGACGAGGATTAAGCGATGCATAGGGATTTTGAAAACCATCTGCACAGAAGATGAATTTCGAGTGTCGGCGGTATCAGTTACACCGACTTCAAGCTTGCCGCGTGACGCTTTGACGAGCCCGAGAATTGCACGCGCAGTCGTCGACTTACCCGAACCACTCTCCCCTACGACCGCCAGTGTTTCGCCCGGAACAAGATCGAAATCGACACCCTCCACGGCATGAACTGCACCAAGTCTGCGGCCAAGAATGCCGCCCTTGACGGGGAACCGGACTGTGAGCCCTTCCACAGCCAGAATCGGATTCGTTCCGGGTTTGGCTGCGCGTACGTTATCCGTTCGTACAGCCTTGCCGCTTTCAAAATGTGGCACAGCCTTCAGGAGATGCTGCGTGTAAGGATGCTGAGGCTGATCGAGAACGACATTCAGTTCACCTTGCTCCACTGCCTCGCCGTGTTGCATGACCATGATCTTGTCGGCCATACCTGCGACCAGACCAATGTCATGAGTGATGAAGATCATCGCCATGCCGGTTTCGCGCTTCAGCTCTGCCAGAAGTGCCATGATCTGTGCCTGTACCGTAACATCGAGCGCAGTGGTCGGCTCATCGGCGATCATGAGGCGCGGATTGCACGCAAGCGCCGTTGCAATCATCACCCGTTGCAGCATACCGCCGGAAAGCTGGTTCGGGCAGTATTTGAGACGCCGTGCAGCATCCGGAATGCGTACGCGATCAAGTACGTCCTTGGCAGCGGAAGCTGCCTGCTTGCCGGTAAGTCCACGGTGAAGACGAAACGATTCCTCAATCTGTGTCCCGATAGTGAGCACTGGATTGAGTGACGTCATCGGCTCCTGAAAAATCATGCCGATTTCCGCGCCGCGGACTTTCGTCAGCTCAGCTTCTTTCGCAGTCGCAAGATCGATGGTGGTACCGTTCGCGCGATTCAGCTCGATCGTTCCATCGATAATGTGCCCGCCGCCAAAATCCACAAGGCGATTGATCGACAAGGCCGTTACAGATTTACCGGAACCGCTTTCCCCGACAATCGCCAGCGTTTCCCCGGCGGCGAGATCGAAACTCACACCGCGCACAATCTCATTGGCTTCAGGATTGCGCCCGAAACCGACACGAAGGTTTGAGACGGACAGAAGCTTGTTCATGCCGCTACCCTCCGCATTCTGGGATCGAGAATGTCGCGCAGAGCATCACCCAGAAGGTTGAAGCCAAGAATACCGATCATGATCGCCAGTCCCGGAAATGCCAGCAGCCATGGCGCGGTTTCCATGAGATTGCGCGCATCTGCCAGCATGAGACCAAGCGACGAAGCCGGCGGCTGCGTGCCGAGACCGAGGAAGCTCAAGCCTGCTTCAGTCAGCAGCGACCGGGCAAGCGCCAAGGTGATCTGTACGGTCAGAGGCGCGACCAGATTAAGCAGTAGATGGCGCGAAAGGATGTAACGGTTGCTACTGTGGAACGTACGCGCTGCATCAACAAATTCACGTGTTTTGATCGACAACGCCGGACCACGCACAACCCGCGTAAAAATCGGGGTATAGACGATGGCAATGGCGGCGATACTTGTTCCTGTTCCCGGTCCGACAACGGCAATGATCAGAAGCGCAAGCAAGATTGCCGGAAATGCCAGAAGCACGTCCATGACGCGCATGACAGTTCCATCCCACCAGCGCCCAAACCATGCCGCAGTCAATCCCAGAACGGTGCCCGTGATGGCGGCAATTCCGACCGCAGAAAAGCCAACGATGAAGGATTGCGCGATGCCTGCCATCAGGCGGCTCATGACGTCACGACCGAACAGATCAGTTCCCATCCAGTGAGCAGCACTTGGAGGACGCAGCCTGTCTATCCGGTACTGCATCAACGGGTCATGCGGCGTAAAACCGAAATACCCCAGAAACGCGACGATCAGATAGATCAATACGATGAGCCCGCCGATACGGCCACTCGGATGAGCAAAAACGGAACGCAATATCTGCATTAGTTTTCCCCAGACGAATGCGCGGATCGAGCGCAACGTAAAGAAGATCAACAAGCAGATTGACGATCATGAAGTTTAACGCGATGAAGAGAATACTACCCTGTACCAGCGCATAGTCGCGCTGCAATATGGCATCCAGCACCATGCGTCCGAGCCCCGGCAGAGCATAGATCTGCTCGACCAGCACAGCTCCGCCCAGAAGGTAACCGAATTCTACACCACTCAGCGTCACCACAGGGATGAGTGCGTTCGGCAATGCGTGTCGCCAGATGACAGAGCGAGCCGAGGCCCCCTTGCTGCGCGCTGTGCGAACATAATCATCACTGAGAACATCCAGCATAGCCGAACGCGATATGCGTGTGACCGACGCCGCAAATGCACAGCCGAGCGTTATGGCGGGCAAAATCATCTGTAGAAAATTCTGCCACGGATTTACCCATAGTGGCGTGAATTCGCCCATGGCAGGCAAGACACCGAACCCTGCCGAAAGAATATAAATGAAGAGGAGACCAAGAACGAAGCTCGGAGTCGACTGCCCGATCATTGCAAAAATGCGAACCACGAGATCGGACATTTTTCGTTGCGCGTTGCTGCATAAACCCCTGCCGGGAGGCCGATGAGCAAGGCAATAATCATCGACATCAATGCCAGCTGCAGTGTCAGCGGGAAGCGTTCAAGAATAACTGTCAGAACTGGCTTCCCGAATGTGACCGAGACACCCAGATTACCTTGCACTACGTCACCGAGCCAACGCCAGTACTGTGTGGTCCAGCTTTGGTCGATACCAAAATATTGCGCCAGAGACTGCCGCTGTTCCGGCGTCAGCAGCCCTGCTTCCGTTCCAAGCATAGCCGTAATGGAATCACCGGAACCATACGGATCGCGACGAAGACAAGGATCGACACCCCCAGCATAACCGGGGGAAATGTCAGCAGCCGACGTGTCAGATAATTCATGTCAGATTACTCACGGCCTGCCATCAAGGAAGGCACTGGGAAAGCCACGCCTCCATATTGAAGACGTGGCGGATTTCATGACATCACTGCCCGATCTGCAGCTTGGTTACGCCGAACAGCGAACCGGTAGCGCGAGGCTCAAAACCGGTAACGTTCTTCTGGTAGGCGACGTAGTTGTTGGCCGTATAAAGCCATATCCAAGGAGAAACTTCTGTTATGTGCTTTTCGAAGTCAAAGAAGATAAGCTTGCGTTTTTCAGGATCAGTTTCGGCTCTTCCCTTTTGCATCAAATCGTCAAGCGTATCGTCAATATACTGTGCGACTTTCTGCAGGTTACCCGCCTTTGTCCAGTAACGGCCATACATCGTGTAGGGATCAGCCGAACCACCGTTAAGCGCCACCGCCATATCGAAGTCGCCCTTCAACCACGTATCGACATAGACGTTGAGTTCCATCATGCGGATATCGAGCTTGATGCCGATTTCGGCGAGTTGCGACTGGAGAACCCGGGCTTCGGCTGCAGCGGTTGCAGGCTCTCCATTCGCAGCAATGATAGTTGCCGAAAAACCATCCGCATAACCGGCATCCGCCATCAGCTTCTTCGCTTTTTCGACATCGCGCTTGTAGCAGAAGAGCGTGTTTGGATCGCTCGCATAGGCCGGCATTGTCAGCGGGCCCGTTACCTTGCCTTCACCGAGCAAGGCTGTATCGAGCACATCTTGACGATCAACGGCGCAGGAGATTGCCTGACGCACCGCCAGTTCCGTCATCGGCTTGCGCGACGGGTTCAACTGCAGGACATGATAAGCAAGAGCCGGAGTGCGCACCAGTTCCAGAGCGCTTTCGTTTGACACCATCGTTGCGACCAGCGGGTCGCTGAGGAGCGCAAAGTCGATCTGCTTGGCGCGAAGCGCTGCAAGGATTGCTGTTTCGTCCGGCAGGACACTGATATCGATCCCGTCGATCGCTACTTTACCGCCCGCCCAGTCGGGATTGGCTTTCAGCACTTCCTTGGAATTCGGTTCCCAGCGCTCAAGGACGAATGGGCCCGACCCAACAGTTTTCGTACCTATAGTTCCCGCCTTGATCTCGCTTTCTGGAACGACCGCCGCATTGATGCTGGCGATTGCAGCCAATAGCGGAACGTCAGGCTGGGAGAGTTTGAAGACGACCGTTTCAGCGTCCGGCGTTTCAATAGCAGAAATGGAACCGAAGTTCGCACGCGCGACAGCGCCTGTCTTTTCATCCAGAATGCGCTCGAAGGAGGCCTTCACATCGGCTGGCGTTACCGGCTGACCGTTCTGAAATTTCGCATTCTTGTCGAGCTTGAATGTGAGAACCTTTCCGCCTTCGGAAAATTCCCAGCTTTTGGCAATGGCAGGCGCGATCTGAAGGTCGGAACCAAGACGGACGAGCGGCTCATAGATGAGCTCGAGCAGACGAATCGATGAGAATGCTGGCTGCTTATGCGGATCGAGACCAGTGGCATCCTGCGACCGGGCCATTCCGGAGCGTCGCGGCAAAAGCCGTCGAAACACCTAATCCACCAAAGCTTCCAATGCTCAACGCTATTGCGGCTGCGCCCGCAATAAGGCTTTTCTTGAAACTCGCTCCCATTTTCTTCCCTCGCAAATGACTGCAATGCTAATGTCCGACTGCTTCCCCGCTTCGGCTCACGCTTTATTGGCATTTATTGCCTGTCTAAGAAATCCCCAGCATTCTTTAATGCCTTTCTTGCCTCATCCACTGGCATTCCGGTGATCGTGATGAGGATTGCAAGCTTGACCTCATTATCCGTCAAAGCGAGAACGCGTTTTGCCTCCCCGCCCCGCAACCGGTTGCCTGCATGACAATTCGCGATGCCCGCGCGACAAGCTTATTGTTGGTGGCACTGACGTCCACCATGAGATTCTCGTATGTTTTCCCTATTCGGATCATGCTCGCCGTCGTCAGCATATTAAGAACGAGCTTCTGCGCCGTACCGGACTTGAGCCGCGTCGAGCCCGTCAGTATTTCAGGCCCAACAACCGGCGATATCGCGATTTCAGCCATGGTCGCAATGGTCGAATCGGGATTGCAGGAGAGCGCTACGGTCGTAGCGCCGATAGATGCTGCGTAGGCGAGACCGCCTATTACATAGGGCGTTCGCCCGCTAACGGCGATTCCACGACAACATCGTGCGAAGTCAGACCTATGTTGCGCAGATCAGATTCCCCGAGCGACGGATCATCTTCTGCCCCTTCGATTGCATGTTGCAATGCATCCACGCCGCCTGCAATCAGCCCGATCACCATGCCTTCCGGTACGCTGAAAGTCGGCGGACATTCCGATGCATCGAGAACGCCAAGACGTCCGCTTGTTCCTGCGCCCAAATAAATCAGCCGGCCGCCAACCCGAAATGCGTCGACGATCTTATCGACGGCCTCGGCGACCTGAGGCAGCACTTGCTCAACAGCAACGGGAACCAGATGATCCTCGTCGTTGATGCGGCGTACGATAGCAAGGCTCGACAAGAGATCGATATCCATCGTGCGTGGGTTTCGCTCTTCAGAAACCAGTCTATCCAGTTCAGATAACAACGCCTGTTCCGTCATGCCTCTGCCTGCTTATCGAGCAGCGTTCAAAACGCGCCGCCTTATAGTTAATAAATGTTAGGATTATAAATTCCTTCAGTCAATCAAAATAAGGAATAAATTATTCCTTATTTGCAGAAGCCATGTTTCGCGCAAGAATGATCGCACCGGAAACCGCATCACCGTCGGCAGGTTTCAACCGCCTGCGGACGTCGGGCGCCAACCACGGTTCAAGTGGGGTAGCAAGCCCGCCAAGCAAGGTCACGCGCGGCGCCCCTTTTCGAAAAGCACGCGCACGATAGTATCTATGTGGCCCGCAGCCGCCTGAACGATACGGCGTGCCGCTGCATCTCCCCGGTCCGCATGACGCATGACCATAGGCGCCAGAGACGCATATTCCGTAGCGGTTGCGCAGTCCATCCACGCCACAGCTTCCATCGGGCTTTGGTTAAAGCGCTCCATAACCTCATAGAGAAGCGGCGTACGCTCGATCCGATCATCATAAGCCTGAAGGGCCTGTTGAATCGCTGACAGCCCCAGAAAAGCACCACTGCCCTCGTCGGAAATTGGAAAGCCGTAGCCTCCGACGCGAATGTCGATACCATTCACGAAGCCGAGACCAATTGAGCCGGTCCCGGCAATAACGATAGCCCCATCACTACCCGAATGTGCACCGAGACATGCGCCTTTGCCGTCACTCATGAAATGAATACTCGAAAAGGGATGCTGTATAGCCTGAAGTCCTTCAAGCGCACCTTGCCTGCCTATGCCCGCCAGCCCAACGCCTGCATGTGTTCTGGCCAACTCTTCAGCACCCGGGCCCGCCTCGCTGATTGCTGCGTCAAACGCACGTGCGATGGATTCCCACGCCTTGTCTATCCCGAGCCGTGTAGTTGCCGGGCCAGACAATCCTTGTCCCAGCACATTGCCGGTCTCATTTTCCAGCCGGGCTCGACAGCCCGTACCGCCGCCATCCACACCAAGATAGAACTGATCTTTCCCAATCCTGTCCGACGTCATTCTGACAGCCGTTCTATATCTGCACCGCAAAGCTTCAGTTTGCGGTCAAGCTGTTCATATCCACGATCCAGATGATAGATGCGATTAACGACAGTTTCTCCCTCGGCCACGAGCGCTGCAAGAACAAGTGACACGGACGCCCGCAAATCCGTTGCCATAACCTGTGCGCCATGCAGCGGGCGCCCGCCGCGTACCAGCGCAGTTGTCCCATGCAGTTTGATGTCGGCACCAAGCCGCATCAGTTCCGGCACATGCATGAACCGGCTTTCGAACACCGTTTCGCGAATGAGTGATGCTCCTTCGGCACAAGCTGCCAGTGCCATGAATTGGGCCTGCAGATCGGTCGGAAAACCGGGATAGGGCTCTGTCGTCAGATCAGTTCCACGCAAGGAACCGCTACGTGAAACAACCAATCCGCGATCACTTGGCCAAACGCTTACGCCCATCGTTTCAAGCACTTGCACAACAGACGCGAGATGTTCAAGACGGGCATGCGTGAGTTCGAGCGTGCCGCCTGTAATGGCGGCAGCAACAGCGTAAGTTCCGGCCTCGATTCGATCCGGTATGCCGTGGTGGCGTGCAGTCTGCCAAGATGTATCGCCCTGGATCAGAATGCGATGCGTACCCGCTCCTTCAATCTGCGCCCCCATGCCCCGAGACATGCGGCGAGGTCGCCAATTTCCGGCTCACGAGCCGCATTCAATATTTCCGTTTCGCCACGAGCGGAAGTTGCCGCCATCATCGCCGTCGCCGTCGCACCAACGGAAGGCGCTGGCAAAACAATCCGGCTTCCGATCAGGCCGTTATCAGTCGAAGCCACGATCCAGCCGCGATCAATGGAAACATCTGCGCCAAGTGTTGCGAGCGCTTTCAAGTGCATATCCACGGGACGCGCACCGATGGCACACCCGCCCGGCAAGGAAACACGAACCTTGCCCAGTCTGGCCAACAAGGGTGCCAGCACCAGAACCGTCGCACGCATTCGCCTTACAGTGTCATAAGGAGTTTCTCCTCCGACAACATCTGTGGCGGTTATTGTCGTCGAGTGCGGCGCGCGGGAGATTCGTGCCCCATATGACTGCACGACATTGAGCATGTTTCCGACATCACTCACCGCTGGGAGGTTGGTAAGTTCAACAGGGTGAGGGTTTAACAAGGAAGCCGCGATCTGAGGCAGCGCGGCGTTTTTCGCACCGGAGATATTGACCGCTCCCTGCAATGGTCGTCCACCGACAATTCGCAATCGTTCCATGTCTCTCCACCATGTCCTCTCTTGCGGATTGTTAGCTCATTCCGTAAATTTTAAAAAGATTGGAATTTTATATTCCAAATCAATTTCGGTTATCCTATGAGGCAAGGCAACCGAATATCGAGCCCTCCGGCGCCGGAATGGGGAATAATCGCGCATGTCGATCCTGCAAAGATCAACGCCAAACTGAACGAATTGACTGTTGCAGACCGAAAGATCGGCCAGTTCATCGTCGATCATCCAGAACAGGTACTGAAGCTTTCCTCTTCCGCGCTCGCGGTCGCAACCGGTCGGAGTCAATCCAGCGTCGTCAAGTTCAGTCAGAAGTTCGGGTTTGACGGCTATCAGGAACTTAAACTCGCCGTCAGCGAGGCGCGCGCCAAGGAATGGCAGGTTCCGGCAGGCATGGTCCATGGCAGCATTGAGACCGGGGACAGCTATATCACGGTTCTGCAGAAGCTTATCGGCAGTAAACTGCAATCCATGCAGCAGACGATTTCCGTCAACAATGAAAAGGTATCGACGGCGCTTTGCAAGCCCTGATCAGCGCCCGGCGTATCCACCTCGCCGGCGTCGGCGCATCGTCACTCGTCGCACGCGATTTTTCTTACAAGCTGATGAAGCTCGGTCGCAATGTGATGCACGACAGCGATAGTCACATCCAGATGGCCAATGTTTCCACATTGCACGAAGGCGATGTTCTGTTTGCTCTTTCCTATTCCGGAACGAGCATTGAAACCCTTCGCATTGCTGAACAGGCTAAAAATGGGGAGCGACTGTGATTGCCGTCACAGGACTCAACGAGAACCCGCTCAATAAGATCGCCGACATTCGTCTGTACACAGTCGCAGACGAAGAACGCGTTCGCTCATCATCGATCACCGCACGCGATGCACAACTGGTTCTGACGGACTTGCTTTTTATCCTGCTATTTCAGCGACAACAGGATGCCAATGATTATGTACATAAAAGCGAAGCCGCAGTGTCTTCGCTGAAAATATAAGCGGTTGGATCAATCAATAATAGCTGCGGCGGCGGGGCTCGCAAGAGCGGCAACGAATGCCACTGCGACAGCGCCGACCTTGGTGAAAAGATTGAACATGTCGCCGGGCGTTTCACGGTTGGACATGTTGAGATAGACCAGCGCAGCGACGATGATGACAATCGAAAAACCGAAAGCGGAAACCCACTGCCATATCTCGGACATGAAACCTCACAAACGCTGAACTCATTTTGAAACTGCGCGAATTATATCAAAACATTATTACTACAGTGTGATGTCACTTAATGTTTCACATTCAAGCCTGCAATGTACCATAGGACGTTTGGTCCGGTAATCATCAATTTGTGAGCGCTTGCCTCTCTCATGCAGTTGCAGGAATGGTTTCGCATCTGTCGCAATAAATGCTGAAAAACGAACTCCACATCGTGTTACGCCGATTGACCTTATAGTCCTGCACTTTTTTGAACACAAGAGCAGAGAGATTACTTTCAGACAGCGCAAGCCGTGATATATCTGGCGACAAGTGAGCCGCTTTCAGACACAGGCTTGCGCACAAACAAAATCACAAAGGTATGCATTATGACTTTACCGTCATCTCCTCCGCGGGTCGAACAGGAAGAGCGCTTGGAACGACTGGCATTGTTGCAAGGCAAGTTGAGAGAGCGCGCGGATTGGCGGCCTTCTGCTCGGACCAACGGCAAGTTTGCGTTATTATACCGGGCTTGTCTGGCACATCAGCGAACGTTTTCTGGGTGCCCTCGTCACACCGTCGGAAGTCATTTATATCGTTCCCGGCTTTGAACAGAGCCGCGTAGAAAGCCTGCCGCATCTGCCGGGAGAAATCCGTGTTTGGCAGGAGGAAGAAAGTAGCGCAGCGCTGATAGCATCACTCATTCCGGCAAGCGTGACACTTGCCGTGGACGATGCCGTGCCGCTGTTCGTCTATAATGCGCTTAAACAGGAAATCTCGCCGGAGCGCTTGCTTGACGGCGGCGAACTGATCCGTGAACAGCGCATCTGCAAGTCAACCAATGAAATCGCTATTATTCAGTACGCGATGGATCTGACGCTTGAAGTTCATCGCCGAGCGCACGCGCTGATCAAGCCCGGTATTGCCGCAAGCGAAGTGGTGCGCTTTATCGATGAACAGCACCGTGCCCTCGGCGCCGCAGGCGGGTCGACATTCTGCATCGTCTCGTTCGGAACGGCGACTTCGTTGCCACATGGCGCAGATGGCGAACAGTTCTATCAGCCCGGTGACGTTATCCTTGTGGATACCGGGTGCCGGATTGATGGCTATCACTCCGATCTCACGCGCACCTACATGCTGGACGATCCAAGCGCAGAGTTTTCGCGCATATGGGCAATTGAACGCGAAGCGCAGCAAGCCATTTTTGACGCAGCAAAGCTTGGTGCGGCTTGTTCAACCCTTGACGATGCAGCACGCACTACGCTCGTGAAGTATGAATTGGGACCGGATTATGCGCTACCCGGCCTTCCGCATCGAGCCGGTCACGGCCTTGGTCTGGAAATTCACGAGGCTCCATACATCGTTCGCGGGAATTCACTCCCACTTGCTAAAGGCATGTGCTTCTCCAACGAGCCGATGATCGTGGTCCCGGACCAGTTCGGTATTCGTCTGGAAGATCATATCCATATGACGGCAACCGGACCGAAATGGTTTACCCAGCCAGCGAAAGGCCCAACCGAACCTTTCGCATAATGCCATCACTGCTGCTATCGATTGCCGGGCATTCCCGCCCAGCTCTCCGATTGCTTCTCGCCAATACCGATCAGATCAATGGCTCGCGCCGCGATCTGATCAGCCACATCCTCTACCGATTGGGGTTTGAAGTAAAAGGCCGGAACCGGCGGCATCACAATCGCGCCCATTTCTGTCACCGTGCACATATTCCGCAGGTGAACCAGATGTAGCGGCGTTTCCCGCGCGATCAGGACCAGCTTGCGCCGCTCCTTCAAATGAACGTCCGCAGCGCGGGTTAACAGACTGTCGCTGTACCCCGTTGCGATCGCCGCGAGCGTCCGCATGGAGCACGGCGCAACGATCATACCGGCCGTTGCGACTGATCCGCTCGCAATCAGTGCACCTATATCGCTGACGGAATAACTTCTGTGCGCCAGCCTGTGCAGAAGCGCATAGCCGTCTGGACCCAACTCGTGGCGCAATGTGTGTCGCGCTGCGTCCGATACGACCAAATGGGGCTCGACATCGCTTAAAGCAGAAAGCTGTTCCAGCAGTTTGAGCGGGATGAGAGCGCCCGATGCGCCGGAAATGCCAACAACAACCCGTTTCATCGCATGCTTTCCTTAATCAACCCAAGCTCGCCCCACATTGCATCCACGCGGGCGATTACATCGTCGCTCATCTTCAGCACCGCACCCCATTCCCGGTCAGTTTCCGCACTGATTTTGTTGGTCGCATCAAGTCCGAGCTTCCCGCCCAGACCTGAGCGCGGCGACGCGAAATCGAGATAGTCCACTGGTGTGTCGGTAAGCGTGATGACATCGCGACTGGCATCGAAGCGTGTGGCAAGTGCCCACATGACGTCATCCCAGTTGCGGACATTTATGTCGGGATCGACGGCGATTATGAGCTTCGTGTAACTGAACTGTGGCAGCATCGACCAAAGCCCCATCATCACCCGCCGCGCCTGACCGGGATAGCGCTTGTCAATCGAAACGACTATTGCCCGATAGGAACACGCCGCTGGAGGCAACCACAGATCGGCGATTTCCGGGAATTGCTTTCGTACAATTGGCACGAACAGCTCGTTCATCACTTCGCCAAGTCTTGAGGGCTCGTCCGGCGGGCGACCGGTATAGGTCGAAAGATAGACCGGGTTTTCCCGCATGGTTATCGCTGTCACCTGCATGACCGGAAATTCCTCGACACTATTGTAATAGCCCGTGTGATCACCATAAGGCCCCTCTGGCGCTATCACTGATGTGGAAACTCGCCCTTCCAGAATGATTTCAGCGTTAGCGGGCACGGAGAGCGGCACAGTGTGCGCATCAACGACGGAAGGCCTTCGTCCAGCAAGCAGGCCCGAGAAGCCCAGTTCGCTCATCCCTTCAGGCAAGGGCATAACGGCTGCAAGGATCGTCGCCGGATCGGCCCCGATAGCAACGGCAACAGGCATATCCTCGCCTCGCTTTTGCCACATGCGGTGATGACGCGCACCGCCGCGATGGGCGAGCCAGCGCATGATCAACTTATCCCGGCCAAGCTTCTGCATCCGGTAAATTCCGACATTTACGTCGGATGGATCGTCTGGCGCCCGCGTGATAACCAGCGGCGGGTAACAAGCGGCGCAGGCTCTCCCGGCCAACACCACTGGATCGGCAGTAGATCGAGGTTGATTGCTTCGCCTTCGAGTATCGTCGCCTGCACCGATGCGCGTCGGAGCTGCCGAGGACGCATATCCAATGCTGCCTTTGCCAAAGGCAGCTTGCTCCATATTTCCCCTGCTGAACGGGGCGGCTTTGGTGCACGCAGTTCCGCAAGCATCTCCGCAAGATCGGGAATTTCCTCGACGGCACGACCAAGTCCCAATGCAATACGTCGCGCGGAACCAAAAAGATTGGCCACGAGTGGAATTGAATGTTGATGACCGTCTGCATCGACCGGTTGTTCGAAGAGTAATGCCGGACCATCCACTTCGAGCACACGCTTGTGGATTTCTGTTATTTCTGGACGAGCGAAACCGAACGTTTGATCCGAATGAGATCGTTGCGCCGTTCAAGCTCCGACAAAAAGCTTTGCAGGCAGTCGTAATGTGACGGAAGAGAGCGAGCCGTTTTCATGCCCTTAGTTTTGAATATCGAATTCCTTCGCCGTCTTTGATCTGAATCAAACTGTCATTGTATTGAATCGCCTAGTTCTGAACTCACCTTGTAAAGCTCACCGGAGCTGAGTGATGATGAAGATACCTCCGGCTGTGGCTGTTCCAGCCCGGCTTGTTCCGCCTTTTCTGATCGCCCCTTTTGTCTCGCGCATTTTCTTTCAAGTAATGCGCGCGCATCCGGGCCTCTTCGAGCGTCTCGGAGACTATGCGACGAAGCGGTTCCGTTTTCGCCCGTCCGACATACCATTCGCTTTTGTGATCGAGCCGGATAAGCCGCGCATCACAATCGTGCGCGGCGACGAAGCGACGGAGGTCGACGCAGGCATCGAAGGACCACTGGTTATGCTGCTAGCGCTTCTCGAAGGTAAGCTTGATGGAGATGCGCTGTTCTTCTCGGGGATGTTACCGTGACGGGCGACATGGAGGCCATGCTAGCGCTTCGCAATGCGCTGGATGACTGCAATATAGACCTTCCATCCGACCTCGGCACAAGTGCAGGACCATTTGCCCCGATGGTCCGCGGCATCGCGAATTACGTACGCAGCAAGGCCCTCGGCAAGGAAGCTACCGGATGGAACTGATTTGCCCTGCAGGAACGCCATCGGCCTTGCGTGAAGCAGTGGGTGCTGGAGCGGATGCGGTCTATTGCGGCTTTCGCGACGAAACGAATGCACGCAACTTTCCCGGCCTTAACTTCAACCGTGACGAACTACGCGACGCAATCCAGTTCGCCCATGCTCGTAAAACGCAAGTTTTCGTTGCCATCAATACGTTCATGCGCGCAGGCGATGAGCACATTTGGTATCAAGCTGTAGACGATGCGTCCTCCCTTGGCGCAGATGCAGTCATCCTCGCCGATTTCGGGCTCATGGCCTATACTGCCGAGAAGCATCCAACACAGCGGCTCCACGTATCCGTACAGGCCTCAGCTTCCAACGCAGACGCGATTCAGTTTCTCGTCGATGCATTCAAGGCTAAGCGTGTCGTGTTACCACGCGTTCTGACCATTGCCGATATTGCGAAACTCGGCCGCAAGATCGGCTGCGAAATGGAAGTATTCGTGTTCGGTGGACTATGCGTGATGGCAGAAGGACGATGCTCTCTGTCGTCCTACGCCACCGGCAGATCGCCCAACATGAACGGTGTTTGCTCACCGGCCAGCCACGTCCGCTACCGGCAAGACGGAGAGGAACTCGTCTCCGAGCTCGGTGATTACACGATCAACCGTTTTCCTTTGGGCGAACCCACCGGCTATCCAACACTCTGCAAAGGCCGCTTCAATATCGCAGACGATCAAGGATATGCATTTGAAGATCCGGTTTCGCTCGATGTCATGAATCATATCGACGAGTTGCGAGCGGCGGGCGTCTCGGCGCTCAAGATTGAAGGGCGCCAGCGTGGCAGGGCTTATGTTGGTGAAGTCGTCGCCACACTTCGTCAGACACTCGCAGCAAGTCCCGAACGTCGCGCCGCCATTCTGTCCCGCCTCCGTCTGCTGAGCGAAGGCCAGCAAACGACTTCGGGCGCTTACGACAAACGCTGGAGATAGATATGTCAGCACCCAGCCTCAGCCTTGGTCCCGTTCTCTTCCTGTGGGACGGCCCAAAATGGCGGGATTTTTATTTTCGTATCGCCGATGAAGCCCCGATCGATCGCGTCACCGTCGGTGAAATCGTCTGCTCCAAACGGTTCCATTTCCTGACACCTTATATGGATGCTGTGATCGAGCGGCTGCAACGCGCAGGAAAAACGGTGAACGTCGGTTCGCTGGCGCTTGTCATGCTTGAACGGGAAGCAAAACAGGTCCGTCAAACAATCAAGGAGGCGACACTGCCAGTCGAGGCAAACGATCTGTCGGCGCTGGGGCTGTTGTCCGGTGTGCCGCATATAGTCGGTCCACTGGTCAATGTTTATAATGCTGCGACTGCCAAGGTTCTTGCGGCCCGTGGTGCACAGTCTATCTGCCTGCCGCCAGAGTTACCAATCAGATCAATCCGGGAGATCGTCAAAGCCGCGCCTGAGATTGCGTTTGAAGTATTCACGTTCGGACGAGTGCCGCTCGCCATTTCAGCTCGTTGTGCGCATGCGCGATCCAAGGGCCACATAAAGGACAACTGCCAATTTGTTTGCGGTGAAGAGCCAGACGGACTGCCAGTCAAAACCCCGGATAGCCAACCATTTCTGGCACTGAACGGTGTGCAGACGCTCTCTCATACCTGTCAGTCACTGATTGAGGACCTTCCTGAGCTGCAAGAAGCAGGGATCAGGCGTTTTAGACTGTCACCGCAAGACTGCGATATGGTGGAAGTAGCCCGTATCCATGACGAGGTGCTAAACCGATCTATCAGCCCTGACGACGGCATTGCGCGCTTGAGAACTGTCTATCCGGGCGTCCCGCTCTCCAACGGGTTCTTGCATGGGAACATCGGGGCTGCATGGATCAGCGGTCAACGTTCAACAGCGGCAAGCTAGACACAGGAAGCTCTTAATTCCGTCGAAAAAATCCTAGTCCTCACCTTCGGCGATCAATTTCAGATGCCGGAGGTCGCGAACGAGCAACGATTGTCTGCCACCTTCCACCCAGCCGTTAGTCTGCCACTGGCTGATAATACGCGAAACCGTGTGCAAAGTTGTTCCGGTCAATTCAGCGATATCTTGTCGCGAAACCGGAAAATCGATTCGCACACCGCCACTTTCTTTACCCCAGCTTCACGAACAAGTCTCAGCACTGCATGTGCCACACGTGGTTCGACTTCTTGGGTTGATATCTCTCTGATGCGATTGTGCGCGGCATCCAGCCTGCGCGCCCGATCATCTGCATCGTATTGACAGCGAGTGCGGGGCTGCGCGCCATGAAATCAGTCATCATTTCCATCGGCCGGGCAAGGACGGAACTATCGACCGCAGCCAGAGGCGTACCGGGATAGTCTTTGCGCCCCAACGCTACCGCGAAGCCGAAAAGTTCTCCGGGATTGACAACCCGCACAATAATCTGCTGCCCAGCGGCGGTAACTTGCATAACTTTCAACCGTCCATGCAACAACACAAAAAAAGTGGCTTGCATCGTCACCTTGATTGAAGACGGCGGCTCCTTTCGGAACAGCGCGCCGAGTAGCCAGACCAAGAAACTGATCTAAACCCGCATCATCCATGCCGGCAAAGACCGACAGGGAGCGGATCTGTGTTTTATCAAGGGGGTAGCCATCACATCCTCATTGCCAGACCGTCGTCTGGCAAAAACTTGGCGTCAATATCAGCGGGTTCGCTGGCATCGTTATCAAACCAACCCCGTAATGAAAACATCAATCCGCTTTCTGAAGGTCGAAGCGTCAATTGCAAGCTTTTGCAGGCGGGCGTAGAGACTGCGCCGCGGCAATTGCAGCAGAATTGCAGCAACGCCTACATCACCGTTGCAACGATCCAACGTCGCGCGAATAACGCCGTCTTCAAAACGGTCCATCTGCTCCGACAGCGAAAGCGGACTGGGCTCCGTAATTGGATCGTGGCGCAATCCCAACACGACCTGCTTGGCATAGTTGCGCAGTTCGCGGACATTTCCCGACCATTCGTCCGAGTTCAATCGCGCTTCCATGACTGCATCAATTGCAGGTCGCGGTTGGCTGAACTGTGCTGCCGCTTCGTCAAGAAAATAGGAGAAAAGCAGACCGATATCCTTCCGTCGCTCGCGCAGAGGCGGAACACGGAGCCTGACCGTTTCAAGGCGATAAAACAAATCGGAACGAAAGCGACCGGAAGTCACAGCTTCCTCCAGATTGCCTTTCGCAGCCGCTATGATCCTTAGATTGACCCGCGCGCGGCTCTCCTGAAAGCGAAGGCAACTCACGCTCTTCGACAACACGCAGCAGCTTGCCTTGAACGGACGGTGACATGCTATCGACTTCATCGAGAAACAATGTGCCGCGATCCGCGTCGGCTATTCTGCCGCGCTGAATGCGGCTACCGAACAGAACCTCATCGGCAATGGCGTCGGGCAACGCGGCACAATCGATGGCAACAAAACTGCGGGCATGACGCGCGCTCCAGCGGTGCAGGAGGCGAGCCACCAATTCTTTTCCGGTCCCGGTTTCGCCTTCTATCAACACATCGACATCGACACTGGCTAGCTGGCGGATCGTGTCACGCAGTCGCACCATCACCGGCGTCTCGCCAAGTAAGGGATAATCCTGCTCGGCATTTGCCGCAGCCCGGCGAAGGCGGCGATTTTCCAGCACCAGCCGGCGCATTTCCAAAGCGCGGCGTACGCTCGATATCAGATGATCGGCAGCAAAAGGTTTAGCTATGAAATCGAACGCTCCTTTCTTGAGCGAGGCCACAGCCATTCCAATGTCGCCATGCCCAGTCATCAAAATGACTGGCAGTTCCGGGTCACGCGCCAGCAATGCTTCCATCACCGCATGTCCATCGACCCGCGGCATGCGGATATCGGTCACAACGATGCCCGGATAGTCAGGCGTCAAACTGGTCAAAGCGGACTGACCGTCACCGTGCACTTCAATATCAAGACCTGCGATTTCAAATGAATCGGCCAAGGCCGTACGAAATGCTGCATCGTCATCGACCAGCATCACGCGCAAAGGCTCACTTTCCGACAAGGCCACCCTCCTCTTTCGCCCGCTTCAAGGTTGCCGCGAAAGCTGCACCGCCAAGCTGCGATGGAACGACGCGTAGCGTTCCTTCTAATTCGGTCATGAGGTCTCTCGCGATGCCCAGCCCCAGACCGAGGCCGTCCGCTTTTCCTGTAACAAATGGGCTAAAAATCTCGTCAGCCAACTGGGGATCAATGCCGGGGCCGTTATCGTCCACGACAAGGGAAATCTGGTCGCCCTCGTCGCGGACGCTGAACGAAACACGTGGATTCTTGATGTTCACGACCGCATCCAATGCGTTCTGCAGCAAATTCACCAGCACCTGCTCCGATCTGACGCGGCAGGCGAGTATCACCAAGTTGGAACGCTCGGGTATATCCAGTTGAACCTTGGCGTTGCGGAACCGGTCTCCCATCAGTAGCATTGTGCCATCCACAAGCTCATTCAGCGGGAGCGAGCGAACGACACCGCTGCGACGGCGCGCAAACCGGCGCATTTCCTGTGTGATAGAGCCTATGCGCGCTGTCAGTTCCACAGATGTATTGAGGTTTTGGGCGACCTTATCGAGCTTGCCATGTGCTAGATGATGCTGTGCGTTTTCGGTGAGCGTCCGAATGGTCGCGACTGGTTGGTTGATTTCATGCACCAGCCCTGCGGTTATCGACCCTAGGGAGGCGAGCCTGTTCGCCCGGGCGAGCTCTTCCCGCGCATCACGAAAGCGTTTGTCGGCCAGTTCACGTTCCGCCATTTCCGCGCTCAATGCGGCAGTGCGCTCTTCAACTGCAGTCTCGAGTTCGGCACGATAGGCTGCCGCACGCGCTGCGCGGCTCACTCGCCAGTAAACGGCACCGGCGATCATGACAAAAACGAGCATAACTGCCACCGTTATCAGGCGCGCAAGATCGTTGGCAGCGCGTAGCGCCCGCCCCATAGGTTCGATATGAACCAGTTTCAGAGAAGTTTCGGCAATCGGCTCGTCGACCGCAACTGAATACTGGCCAGACGGCCCGATCATCATCCCATCCGGCGCAAAACGATAATTGCTCGGCTTCATATCCGCAGCATTGAACTGTCCACTCTCGATAATCTTTGTGCGTTCTGTAGTTGATATCGGCTGAAAAGAGCGAAGGTCTTCGGCCTTATCAGTGGAGGCCAGTATGATCCCGCGAGGATCAACAACGAAGGTCTGGCCGGGGTCATTTGCCCATGTTTGCACCAGTCTGTGGAATTCAAATTTGATGACGACCACACCAACCGGACTGGCCTGATCACCGATGCGCCGCGCCAAAAAAAAAGGCCGAAACGCCCACTCAAATCACCTATGGCATAATACTCTGCCGAACCTCCTGCCATCGCGCCCTTGAAATAAGGCCGGAAATCGTAATTGCGTCCGACAAAGCTCTCCGGCGTATTAGCATTCGATGACGCAATAACAGTTCCGTCACGAGCGATCACATAGATGATTGGTGAACCAATCTGATGTGCAAGAAGTTCAAGCTTTCGGTTCAGGCGAGTGGTCGCGTCCTCCGATCTGCCAGCAAGCACATCACGCAGATCGCTATATTCCTTCAAAACCACAGGCAACAACCGGAACTTTGCCAGTTCACTGTCTATCAGGCGGGTCTGTTGACGCGCTATAAGCGTCGCATTTTGCCGAAGACCATCAAGCGCCTCGTTTTCCGCCCACAGCCGGGCGGAAAACCACACACCGATTGCCAGCAAGAAAGCGGGGGCAACCAAAAGGAATTTTGTAATACTCGATGGCACCTTCATTTGTGCAGATTTATGCAAAATCAAACAAAGAGTCACGCAGAATCTTGCACAATACCTGCACGAAAGTATATCGAAATCGGCAAAGAATCATTTAATTTCAATAGTTTAATCTTTTTAAATTCGCCCTCTGGCGGTCATTGTTCAGCTACAGCATGTTAGCGCTACTTCGAAAAAGGGAGTTTCGAAGAGAGGAGCTTAACCGTGAACCGCATCAATATAGCACCCGCATCGCAATCACTTCCGGAGCCACTCTTATCGGCTGGGTCACTGATGTTGCGTGCTCGAAGCTGAAGCGGAGCGCGGAGTGAGATTATTCACCAGCGCCAAACAAGCCTTCTCTCACGAACCTAAGTGGAAGTGCAGAGAGACGAGTTAATGGCGACGGAAAAACACCCTGAAACCGTTTCGCTGATCCGGTTCCACAACAAGGGGTGAAATTCAAAAATCCAGAGATTGGAAGGAGCAACCCATGGTCTCAATTACAAGTGAACGGAGTGAAGTGCAAAGCACCAATAGCCGCCTGAAATCCATCATCGGTGGCTCGACCGGCAATCTGGTCGAATGGTTCGACTGGTATGTTTACGCAGCATTTGCGCTCTATTTTGCACCGCACTTCTTCCCGTCTGAAAGCCAGACCGCGCAGCTTATGAGTGCTGCCGCAGTCTTTGCAGTCGGCTTTGTCATGCGCCCCATCGGTGCGTGGATCATGGGTATTTACGCCGACCGCAAGGGTCGCAAGGCGGGTCTTGCGCTGTCCGTGACGCTGATGTGTGCAGGTTCGCTCATCATCGCATTAACGCCCGATTATCAGACCATCGGCCTCGCAGCCCCAGCCCTTCTCGTGCTCGCACGTTTGATGCAGGGCCTGTCAGTCGGCGGCGAATATGGCGCCAGCGCCACCTATCTGTCGGAAATGGCAGGCAAGGATCGTCGCGGCTTCTTCTCCTCGTTCCAGTATGTCACGCTCATTTCAGGCCAGCTTCTCGCAATCTTGCTTTTGATTGTGCTTCAGTCGACCATGGAGACCCCGGCACTGGAAGCCCGGGGCTGGCGTATTCCGTTCTTCATCGGTGCATTGCTCGCCGTTGTCGTGTTCTGGCTGCGTCGCGGCCTTGCGGAAACCGAAAGCTTCAAAAACGCCAAGACCAAAGACACTCCAAAGTCCGGTTTCTGGACGCTTATCAAGCATCATCCGAAGGAAACCGCTCTCGTCATGCTTCTGACTGCCGGCGGTACGCTCGCATTCTATGCTTACTCGATCTACATGCAGAAATTTCTGGTGAATACGTCCGGCTTCAGCCGTGAAGTGGCAAGCCAGATCAATGCCGTGACCCTTTTCATCTTCATGTGCCTGCAGCCCATCGCTGGCGCTTTGTCAGACAGGATTGGTCGTAAGCCATTGATGATCGCGTTCGGCGCCGCAGGTGTTCTTTTCACCTATCCGATTTTCACGACGCTAGAACAGACCCGCGACCCGATCACGGCTGGTCTGCTGGTCATGGGTGCGCTCATCATCGTCACCGGCTACACCTCCATCAACGCTGTGGTGAAGGCGGAACTTTTCCCGGCGCATATCCGTGCACTCGGCGTAGCCCTGCCCTACGCACTGGCCAACACTCTCTTCGGTGGTACTGCCGAATATGTTGCACTAAGCTTCAAGAATGGTGGCTGGGAACGCGGGTTCTACTGGTACGTCACCATCATGATTGGCATTTCCCTCATCGTTTATCTGCGTATGCGGGATACGAGCAAGGACAGCATGATCAAGGAAGACTGATACCGCCTCCCAAGCGACAAAATGCCGGACTTAACCGTCCGGCATTTTTATTCCTCCTGTTGTACTGTCCGAAACCGCCCGGGGCTTTGCCCCATCCATTTATGGAAGGCGCGATAAAAGGCGCTCGGCTCACTGTAGCCAAGTTCGGCAGCCACCTCCGCCACGCTCAACCTGTTTTCCTGCAATAGCCTTTCAGCAATAACGAACCGCAACTCATCCTTGATCGTGCCAAAGCTCTGCCCCTCCCCGCGCAGCCTGCGTCGCAAGGTCGGGACGGACATGCCAAGTCCTTCGCAAGCTCGTCAAAAGAAGGCCAGTCTGTGATTGGCAAAGCATTCAATTGCGCGCGTACCCTTGCGGAAAGATCATTATCATGACGATAGCGGATCAGAATATTGGCGGGAGCCTCTCGTAAAAAACTGTCCAGCGCTACATCGCTGCGAATGATCGGCAGTGATAGATAGGACGATGAAAAAACCAGTCGCGTCACCGGCTGGTCGAACAGGACCGGCGCTCCGAAGAACTTGTGATAGTCTTGACGGTGGACCGGTGCCGGACAAGCAAAGTCGAGCGTCCGCAACGGAATACGTCGCCCGATCAGCCAGCAGACCACACCCATCAGGATCAGCCAATAGGCACGATAAGCAAAGGCAGGTCTCGGGTGCCCGGCATCGGTCAGAACAACATGGGCCATGCCATCACGGATTCGCAATTCGCCCCGTGGATCATCCAGCACCACATTGAGAAACTGCAAAGCCCGTCGCAAAGCCCGTTCCAGCGTGCCAGCATGCAGCACGGCATGACAAAGCAGATTGAAGCTGCCGGGGCGCATCGGCCTTGCAGCCAGCCCAAAGAATTCGTCGTTGATCGTTTCGGCAATCAGCCACCACAAACGACCATATTCCACATTAGTGACGGGTTTTGTCACTGTCTCCGGCAGGCCGATCTTCGTCATCAGGGCAGCCGTATCCATGCCCCGGACACGCACACTTTCCAGCGCATCCTCGACAAAGCCCGGTGCAATATTTTGGCGTTCCATGGCTTCTCTATATTGCAAAATCGATCACACATTAATGCATCTAATGTCATTGTTTGCAATGCGTGACGCGCTAACCTTTAGGTATGGTTGGCCACGAGGAGGTGGCGGTCAGGAGGTTATACTGGATGACTGAAACGTCCGTTTCAGCGCCACTGGCGCGTTATGCTGATGCAGTTGCACAATTTCGCATCGAAGATGCCATCGCAAAAACTTCACGGCAATCCTGAAAAGGCATTAATGCCTGTATTGAATGCTGCGACCGGCATACGGGTGATAATCGCGTAGCCCTGCACGCGATTGCAGCCAATGGCGAACTTTCCGAATTTACCTTCGAGAACCTGCGCGATATGGCCGCTCGTGTCGGCAATGTACTAAAAGATGCGGGTGTCGGCGCTGGTGACGTAGTCGCCGGCCTGTTGCCGCGCACACCAGAACTCATTGCAACCATTCTCGGCGCATGGCGTGTCGGCGCTATTTATCAGCCGCTTTTCACCGCTTTCGGCCCAAAAGCAATCGAACACCGCCTGAAAACCGGCAGCGCAAAACTGGTCGTCACCAACACGGCCAACCGCTCCAAGCTGACAGAAGTTGAAAACTGCCCCAAAGTCGCAATCGTGCTGGCGCCCAGCGAAGATCTGCCAGCCGGCGACATCGATTTTCGCACGGCGACGGCTTCTGCTTCGGTTGATTGCGCGCCAGTGCTTCGCAAGGGCAGCGATCTGTTCATGATGATGTCGACTTCCGGCACCGCTGGCCTGCCCAAAGGCGTACCGGTCCCGCTTTATGCGCTGATGGCATTTGGCGCTTATATGCGTGAAGCCATCGGTCTGCGTTCCGACGATATTTTCTGGAACATTGCCGATCCGGGCTGGGCCTATGGCCTTTACTATGCTGTGACCGGGCCATTGCAACTTGGCATGGCAACCACGCTTTACGAAGGCGGTTTCACCGCCGAAAGCACCTACGACATCATCGAGCGTCTTGGCGTCACCAGCCTTGCCGGTTCGCCGACTGCCTTCCGTCTGTTAATGGCCGAGGGACCGGAAGCTGCGAAACGTGTCAAAGGTCGCCTGCGTGTGGTGTCGAGCGCCGGAGAACCGCTTAACCCGGAAGTCATTCGCTGGTTCGACGCATATCTTGGCGCACCGATTTACGATCATTACGGCCAGACCGAACTCGGCATGGTGGTGAATAATCATCACGGCCTTGAACATTCCGTTCGACACGGTTCGGCTGGCTATGCAATGCCCGGCTATCGCATTGCCGTTCTGGATGAACAGAGCAATGAGCTCGGTCCTAATCAGCCCGGTATTCTTGCTGTCGATGTTGCAAAATCGCCGCTTCTCTGGTTTTCCGGCTATTACAAGCAGGAAACACCAGCCATTGCGGACGGTTACTATCGCACCGGAGATACAGTGGAATTCGAGCCGGATGGTTCGATCAGCTTCATAGGCCGTGCCGATGACGTTATAACATCATCAGGTTATCGCATTGGACCCTTCGATGTCGAAAGCGCCCTTCTTGAACACGCAGCCGTCAATGAAGCAGCGGTCGTCGGCGTACCTGACCCGCAACGAACGGAAATTGTGAAGGCATTCGTTATCCTTGCACCCGGTTTCGAAGGTACGCATGAACTGAAGGATGAGCTGGCGTTGCACGTGAAGAAGCGGCTCTCCGCGCATTCCTATCCGCGCGAAATCGATTTCGTGAACGAGCTTCCCAAGACACCAAGCGGAAAAATCCAACGGTTCCTCCTGCGCAAGGCGGAAATCGACAAACAGCAACAGACGAAGGCCTGAGGACAAGATTATGCAGATTAAGGATCGGGTATTTCTGATTACTGGCGCAAGCTCTGGCCTCGGTGCAGCAGTTGCGAAAATGGCCGTCGGTGCCGGTGGCAAAGTCATGCTTCTCGATGTAAATGCGGAAGCTGGTGAAGCGCAGGTCAAGACGCTTGGTTCGGCGGCGAACTTTCATCGCACCGACGTCACCAGCGATGCGGATGGCAAGGCTGCCATCGCGGCAGCGCTTGAGGCTTTCGGGCACGTCGATATACTCATCAATTGTGCGGGTGTGGCACCGGGCGAAAAAGTTCTCGGTCGCGATGGCGCACATAAGCTGGAAAGCTTCACGCGCGCAATTTCGATCAACCTGATTGGCACATTCAACATGCTGCGCCTTGCTGCCGAAGCCATGGCAAAAGAACGAGCCCGGTGAAGGCGGAGAACGTGGCGTCATCATCAACACGGCGTCGGTTGCAGCCTTTGACGGCCAGATTGGGCAAGCTGCCTATTCCGCTTCCAAGGGCGGCGTTGCTGCCATGACCTTGCCTGTGGCGCGCGAGCTTGCGCGACATGGCATCCGCGTCATGACCATTGCGCCCGGAATTTTCGCCACGCCGATGATGGCGGGCATGCCGCAGGAAGTCCGGGATGCCCTCGGCGCTTCCGTGCCTTTCCCCCTCGCCTCGGTCGCCCGGGCGAATATGCGGCTCTTGCCCGCCACATCTTGGAAAACCAGATGCTCAACGGTGAAGTCATCCGTCTGGATGGCGCACTTCGCATGGCAGCAAAGTAACGAGGAACAATCATGTCCAACAGCGATCCTATTGTCATTGTCGGTGCTTCTCGTACTCCCATGGGCGGCTTTCAGGGCGATTTTGCCAACGCCCGGGCGACCGATCTTGGTGCCGCCGCCATTCGCGGCGCACTTGCGGGCGCGGGTCTTGCACCGGAAGCGGTCGAAGATGTCTATATGGGCTGTGTTCTGCCTGCCGGTCAGGGGACAGGCTCCTGCGCGTCAGGCCTCAATCAAAGCCGGATTGCCGGTTTCAACCGGCGCGACGACGGTCAACAAGATGTGCGGCTCGGGCATGAAGGCAACCATGCTGGCGCACGATCTGCTGCTGGCAAGTTCTGCCGATGTCATCGTGTCCGGCGGCATGGAGAGCATGACGAACTCCCCTATCTGCTGCCAAAGGCACGTGGTGGGTATCGTATGGGACACGGCCAGATTATCGATCATATGTTTCTCGATGGGCTTGAAGATGCCTATGACAAAGGTCGTCTGATGGGCACCTTTGCCGAAGACTGCGCGGAAGCCTACCAGTTTACTCGCGAAGCTCAGGATGAGTTCGCCATTGCCTCTCTGACACGTGCGCAGAATGCTATCACGAACGGCCTTTTCGCCGCCGAAATTACCCCCGTTTCAGTGAAAGCTGGACGTAGCGAAGTTGAAATTTCCATTGATGAGCAGCCCGGCAAGGCGAAACTGGAAAAAATTCCCACCCTTCGCCCGGCATTTCGTGACGGCGGCACCGTGACGGCTGCCAACTCCTCCTCGATTTCGGACGGTGCGGCAGCCCTTGTTCTCATGCGTGCTTCCGAAGCGGAAAAGCGCGGCCTCACCCCACGTGCGGTTCTGGTCGGCCATGCGACCCATGCCGACAAGCCGAATCTCTACCCGACCGCCCCGATCGGTGCTATAAACAAGCTTTCAGCGAAAATCGGCTGGAACCTGAAAGATGTCGATCTCTTTGAGATCAATGAAGCTTTTGCGGTCGTAACCATGGCGGCCATGCGTGATCTTGATCTACCGCACGACAAAGTCAACATTCATGGTGGCGCTTGCGCCCCAGGCCATCCCATCGGCGCGTCAGGGGCGCGCATACTTGTCACCCTGCTTTCAGCCCTTGAAACCCATGGTTTGAAGCGCGGTGTTGCTGGCATCTGTCTGGGCGGCGGCGAAGCGACTGCGGTTGGTATCGAGAGGATCGTCTGATGCTCTTGAGCGATACGCAGGAGCAGATTCGCGACGCCGCCCGGCAGTTCGTGCAAGAACGGCTCGCGCCGGGTGCCGCCGCACGTGACAGGGAACACGCTTTTCCACGCGCGGAGCTCGCCGAAATGGGCGAGCTTGGTTTTCTCGGAATGCTGGTGCCGGAAGAATGGGGTGGTTCCAATCTCGGTACGGTTGCCTACGCTCTGGCGCTGGAAGAGATTGCTGCGGGCGATGGGGCATGTTCGACCATCGTTTCGGTCCATTCATCCGTCGGCTGCGTTCCGATCGTGCGTTTCGGCACCGACGAACAGAAACAGCATTTTCTTCCCAAGATGGCAGCCGGTGAATGGATCGGCGGGTTCGCGTTGACCGAGCCACAGGCCGGCTCGGATGCGTCTGCGCTCAAAACCCGTGCACGCCGCGACGGTGATTATTATGTGATCGATGGCTCCAAGCAGTTCATCACGTCGGGTAAGAACGGCAGCGTGGTGATCGTGTTTGCCGTTACCGATCCATCGGCAGGCAAGAAAGGCATTTCGGCTTTCATCGTGCCGACCGACACCCGGGCTACGAGGTTGTTTCCGTCGAGCACAAGCTCGGCCAGCATTCGTCGGATACGTGTGCGCTCGCTTTCACCAACATGCGCATCCCAGTAGAGAACCGACTGGGCGATGAGGGCCGGGCTACAAAATCGCGCTTGCCAATCTGGAAGGCGGACGCATCGGCATTGCGGCGCAATCAGTCGGTATGGCTCGCGCAGCGCAGCGTTCGAAGCTGCATGCGCTTACGCCAAAGAGCGCATTACATTCGGCAAGCCGATTATCGAGCATCAGGCCGTCGCTTTCAGGCTCGCCGACATGGCAACGAAGATTGAGACAGCCCGTCAGATGGTTCTTCATGCAGCTGCGCTGCGCGAGGCGGGCAAACCCTGCTTGACGGAGGCCTCAATGGCCAAACTCGTTGCCTCCGAAATGGCAGAACAGGTCTGCTCCGCCGCGATCCAGATTCATGGCGGCTACGGTTATCTTGCTGATTATCCGGTTGAGCGCATTTATCGCGATGTTCGCGTCTGCCAGATTTACGAAGGCACCAGCGACGTGCAGCGTCTCGTTATAGCGCGAGGATTGTGACGGTCACCTGCGATAGTGTTTGCAAGCCACGGTGAAAATCGGCCAAAGATCGCGTGCGGATACGAGGTCTATCCGCGTGCAAAATGTGAGGTCCGATGACTGTTCGCCCGATTGTAAGCTATCCGGATAAACGGCTACGCGCTGTTGCCGAGCCGATCACCCTGTTCGACAGCGCTTTGCAGGAACTGGGCACCGATCTTCTCGATACAATGCATGCAGCGCCGGGTATCGGCATAACGGCACCGCATATAGGCATATTGAAGCGTTTGGTGGTTTTGGAACTACAGACCGAGCCAAGCCCGAAATTCTATGTGAATCCGGAAATAGTCTGGGCTTCGGACGAAAAAAAAACGTCATCAGGAAGGCAGCGTTTCGATGCCGGGCGTAGTCGACGACGTCGAGCGCCATGCCCGCATCAAAATTCGCTATCAAGATCTGAGTGGCACCGAGCAAACCGAGGAATCGGAAGGCTTGCTCGCCGTTTGCCATCAGCACGAAATAGACCAGCTCGATGGTATTTTCTGGATTCAGCGCCTTTCGCGATTGCGTCGAGACCGCCTCATCAAACGTTTTGAGAAATCGCAGCGCCAGAGATAGTTGGCGCTGCGAAATACACTCAATAGAGCAGACGGGCCCGGATTGTGCCGGGAATTTCGCGAATGGCTTGCAAAACCTTTTCGCTGGCCTCACCGACGCCGTCTGCTTCCATCACAAGATAACCCACTTCGCCATCGGTTTGCAGAAACTGACTGGCGATGTTGATGTTATGCGTCGAGAAAACATTCACGAGGCTGTTGAGGATGCCAGGGGCGGTTTTCATGCACGTGCATGAAGCGCGTACCAGTGGGACGCGGCGGCAGTTGGACTTGCGGGAAGTTGACAGCGCCCAGCGTGGAACCGACATCGGAATATTCGACCAGTTTTCTGGTGACTTCCAAACCGATACGTTCCTGCGCTTCTTCTGTCGATCCGCCGATGTGCGGTGTGAGAATGACGTTCTCCAGCCCCTGAATCGGGGAGACAAACCTGTCGTTGTTGGAGGCTGGTTCAACCGGGAACACGTCAATGGCAGCGCCTGCAAGGTGACCTTCCTGCAGAACCTTCGCCAGAGCCTCCAGATCAACAACCGTACCGCGCGCATTGTTGATGAGAAAGGCTCCCTTCTTCATCTTGCGCAGTTTCGCTTCGGTAATCAGCTTCGAAGTCGACTTGTTGGACGGCACATGCAGGCTGACGACATCCGAAATCTTCAGCAGCTCATCGAGGCTCGCAGCCGGTTTGACATTGCCATATTGCAGCTTGTCGGAAGTATCGAAGTAGCGCACAGTCATGCCGAGGCTTTCGGCCAGATTGCCGACCTGCGAACCGATATTGCCATAACCGATGATACCAAGCGTCTTGCCGCGCACTTCGCGGCTGCCGTTTGCCGTCTTGTCCCAACCGCCTGCATGTGCGGAGACGGAGCGTGGGAAAATCCGGCGCATCAACATGATGATTTCGCCAATTACCAGTTCTGCGACTGAACGGGTATTCGAAAATGGTGCGTTGAAGACCGGAATGCCGCGCTTGCGCGCAGCTTTCAATTCAACCTGATTAGTTCCAACCGAGAAGCAACCGACTGCAATCAGGCGGTTAGCCGCGGCAAAAATCTCTTCAGTCAGCTGCGTCCGCGAACGAATTCCGACGATATGCGCAGACGAAATTGCTTCAATCAGATCGGCTTTATCCAGCGCCTTCGGCAGATGCGTGACATTGGTGTAACCGGAGGCTTTGAAGTAATCGACGGCCGTTTGATTGATGCCCTCCAGTAGAAGAACATTGATGCGGTCGCGTGCGAGAGAGAGACGTTCAGTCATTTTGAAGATTTCCGGGCTGTAACAGCAGATAGTCGGTTTACGACATGAATGAACGCACAGCCGTCGTCAACAGGATGGACTGAAAAGATTTCACCCCGATTGCAGATTCGTGAAGAAAGTGAACGGAGCAGTGTCTTTTCAGAAACACGGGCGGGCCTATCTGAATATCATGGCACATTACGAAAGCTTGCATTTGACTCATCTGCCAGCCGAGCCAAAGATGTCCTTAATGATAGCAACCAGAGGAATGCTCCCGATGAGTGAAACGATCACCCTTGATACGCATGAAGCCATTCGGGACTGGGTGGCCGCTCGTAATGGAAACCCGGCATTTGTCAGCACTTCCATAGATCCCGATGCTTTGCCCGTTTTGCGAATTGTCTTCGAGCCGGAATTCGTTGCCGATGTCGAACGGCCCTTGGATGCTGGTGGTCTTGAAGTCGTGGAATGGGAAGACTGGTTTCGCGTGTTCGATCAGGAAAAACTGGTCATGCTGGTAGCCCACTCAAAGCCGGGAAAGCTTGATAATTTCTACCAGATCCTCCCGTCCTGATCGCGATTTAGACAATCAGTTAATGCCTAGCAGGTGGGCCGGCTTCGAACCAGCCCGCCTGATTGACAATTCAGCTTTTCAGTTTCTTGCCGACGATTTCTGCGACCAGAGCCAGTGAAATGGCGCCCGCATCGGGATGACCAACACTCTTTTCAGCTAATGGTCTTGCTCGACCGAGTTTCGGAATAAGCGGAGCCGTCGCTTTCGCAGCCACCTTGGCGACTTCTGCGGCTTGTTTCCATGCATCAGCAAGTGGTTTGCCCGATGCAAATGCGCTTTCAAGCGTTTCCACGAACGGCACAAACGCATCCACCAATGTCTTGTCGCCGGGTTTCGCGCGGCCGAGGGTTGTTACGGCATCAAGCGCACGCCTGCCACCGCAAACGACTGCACCATCATCAATGTTGCCATTGTCGGAAAGCTCTGCACTCCACGAACGCAACAGAAGTCCCCACAGCACTCCGGATGTTCCTCCCGCCCGATCTGCCCGGGCATCGCCTGCAACAGCCAATACGCTTGCGGTTCCGGCCCCAGCCTTGACGGCCTGATCAGCTGCATCTTTTGCAGCTGCAGAGCCACGTCGCATGCCCTGACCGTGATCACCGTCGCCGGCGAAGGCATCGATGCGGCCCAGTTCTTCTTCAGCCTCGACCAACACGTCTGCGACGGCGTGCAAAATTCCCTGAATGCAAACGCCACCGGCACGCCCGGCTTCATCCGCCTTAGCAAAATCGGGGGCTGCATCCTCGTTGGCAATGACATCGTTCGCAGGCTCGACTGCGATCGCTTCGCCGCGACGTAGAACCGGAGTATCGCAAGCTGCTGTCCAGTAGCGCTCGAGTTCGCCATCGAGCCAAAGAAGGGTCAGTGAACAACCCTGCATATCAAGGCTGGTGACAAATTCACCCGCTTCCGGTGCTACAGTATCGAGACCGGCTTTTTCCAGCAGCGACGCAATCGCCGTCCACAGAACAAACAGTTCTTCGTATTTGGTCGCACCGAGGCCATTCAGGATAACACCAACTTTTGCGTTCCTTTTGGACGTTCCGCCAGAAGTTTTTCCACCAGCAGGCTTGCCAGACCGGAGGCAGGCAGGATCGCCTCCTCCTTGATCCCCGGTTCGCCGTGAATGCCGAGACCAAGCGCCATCTGGCCTTCCGGTACGGTAAAGAGCGGGTGCGGTGCGCCCGGCAAGGTGCAGCCTTTGAAGGCAACGCCGAAGGGAGACAGTGTTCGCGTTCGCGTGGCGTGACAGCCGTTCGACTTCGTCCAGTGACAGACCGGCTTCGGCAGCCGCACCCGCAATCTTGAACACAACCAGATCGCCAGCAATGCCGCGCCGCTTTTCGTGCATATCCGCCGGAGCGCTAGCCACATCGTCGGTTACGGGTACGATGCGGACATCAATACCTTCGGCACGCAGACGTTCGGCGGCAACACCGAAATTAAGAACGTCTCCGGCGTAATTGCCGAATCCCAGCAGAATACCGCCGCCCTTGTGCGCCTGTCGGCAGACGCGCGCCACTGCCGCAGTGGAAGGCGAAGCAAATACGTCACCAGCAACTGCGGCATCCGCCAAACCCGCCCAACGTAACCAGCAAATGCCGGGTAATGACCCGAGCCACCTCCGACAACCACAGCAACTTTGCCTTGAGGCACCTTTGTGGAACGAACAACGCCGCCACGCACGTGGCGAACATAGCGGTTATAGATACTGGCAAACCCGGCAAGAGCGGTCGAGGCAAACTCCTCCGGCGCGTCGAAAATCGTCGTCATTGAAACAGTCCTTGGTCTGGGTCATTAGCCGCGTGGCAGGATGCGGCGCAGGTAGTCACGATTTGTAGCCGAAACGGAGAGCCCGTCGCCACCATAATGTTCGCATAAGAAGGGGCTGGCAAAACCGTGATCCAGCGCCATCCTGATAGCCGTACGATAATTGATGATCCCGCTTTCAAGGGGAGCTGGATGCGTGACGGTCACACCGGATGCTGGGTCTTCCGTACGGGTGTAATTCTTAACGTGCCAAAACTTTGCGTATGGCGCTACCTTCTCCATCATCTTCTGCCAATGTTCGACTGGACGGTGCAGACGGATGAGATTACCTAGATCGGCATTGATCCCGACATTGTTGAGCCCCCACGTCCTCGACAAAACGGACCGAGCTGTCCGCGGTGCCGAGATAGGTATCCTCGTACATTTCAAGCGACAGCTCTATACCAAGCTCCTCCGCATGGCGACCGAGTTCACGAATTCGCACAACAGCCTTGTTCCACACAACCGGATCGTCCGGGTTCTTAGCACCATCGACCGTCCAGAACCACAATGCCTGTTTTTGAGCGTCCGTCAGCGGTTCGAAAAGCCCGAAGGAAACGCAGCTCGCGCCAATTTCCTTAGCGGTGTCGATAACCCTGTGACCATAAGCCAGATATTCGTCGCCGTGTTCTGCGTCGATCACGCTGCGTCGCGACGTCGAAATTGCAGGCATAGTAAAGCCGAGCGATTTGACGACCGCCATAAATTCACTGAGACGGACGGATGACAAGTCAGCCAGTCGCAGCCAGCTGTCAGTCGGATCGAGTTCGGTAAACCCTGCATCCGCAACGTCGGACAAAGTGCGGGCCCAATCTTCCGCCGACTGATCCTGCACCGAACTGCCATCTGGCAGCATATTGGGATACTGGATCATCGCTGCTGCAATTGGCCGGGTTTCGCGTGTCCATTTGGAAGTCGTCTGTTGCAACTTACATTCCTGTTCTTTTGCGTGATCCATCGACATCAGGCCACGTTGCCGTTACCGGAGGGAATTTCGGGTTTCCGGTTCCGCAGTTTGCCAATGCCCCAGAAGATGGCGGGTGAAACAAGCAGGAAGACGCCGAGCGTCATCAGCGATGCAACCGGGCCATTCGACCAGAATATCGAAAGCTGACCGCTGGACATCATCATCGACTGACGGAATGCATCTTCTGCCTTGTCTCCGAGAACCATGGCGAGAACCAATGGTGCCAGCGGATAGTCGAGTTTCTTGAAGATATAGCCCAGCACGCCAAATGCGATCACCAGCCAGACGTCGGTTATCGAGTTGGCGACCTGATAAGCGCCGGAGAAAATGACCGCGACAATGATCGGTCCGATGATCGAGAACGGCACGCGCAGAATAGATGCGTAGAGCGGCACGGTCGCAATCACCAGAATAACGGCGACGATATTACCGAGATACATGGATGCAATCAGTCCCCAAACAAAATCCGGGCGATCCGTAAACAATGTCGGGCCGGTGAGCCCCCAGATCATCAGGCCGCCCATCATCACAGCAGCAGTAGCCGACCCCGGAACACCAAGTGCCAGCATGGGGAGAAGCGCAGATGTACCGGCAGAATGGTCAGCGGTTTCCGGAGCCACGATACCGCGCGGGTCCCCTTGCCGAACTTCGATTTATCGCGGGCGGAACGACGAGCCACGCCATAGCTCATAAAGGATGCAGCCGTTGGCCCGGCGGGCGTTATGCCCATCCAGATACCGATCAGCGTTGAGCGTGCAAGCGTGAACCAGTAACGCGGTATCTCCAGTAGCGTACGCCCGATCTCGCCGAGGCGCACCCGTGCCTTGATTCCATCAAAACGCAGCCCCTCCTCCGTCGTCAGCAACAGTTCACCGATCCCGAACAGGCCCATCACTGCAATCAGAAAGGAGATACCCTTGATGAGTTCCGGTATTTCAAATGTCAGGCGCAAATTGCCGGAGATAGTGTCCATGCCCACCGAGGCAAAGGCAAAACCGATCATCATGGAAACGAGCGTCTTGAAGGGCGATTGAGCACCCATGGATATAAAGCTGGCGAAAGCCAGAAAATAAACAGCGAAATACTCTGGCGATGAAAATCGCAGTGCGAAATTGGCGACCCAGCTGGAGAGCAGTGTTATCATTACCACGCCGGCCAGCGCACCTATACCAGCCGAAACGAATGCCAGCGTCAGGGCGCGGCTCGCATGTCCGGCCTTCGCCATCGGATATCCATCGAAAGTAGTGGCAACGGACGAAGGCTCACCCGAATATTGAACAGAATGGACGTCGTTGATCCGCCGAACAATGCCCCCAATACATACAGGAAAGCAGAATAATCGCGGAAATGGGGTCCATCGTGAATGTCAGCGGCAAAAGCAGGGAAACGCCGTTGGGCGCACCCAATCCCGGCAGGACGCCAACAAGAATTCCAAGCGTCACGCCCAGCATCATCAGCAGAACATGATTGAAACTGAGTATGTGGGCGAAGCCATCCATCAGGAGACTGAAGTTTTCCATGTCTTTCCTCCAAAGACATCGGACTTTCCGGTATCAATAAATGCCGAAGAAAGCCTCGACCGGACCTTTAAGGAGCGGAACCTTGAAGCCGATTTCAAAAATGACGAAAAAGAAGAGAGAGACGGCAATACCGGCTGGCAATGAAGCCCACCACTTGTAGCGTCCCTGAAACATCATCGCTCCAGCGATGTAGAGTGCTGTGCCGACATAAAGTCCGAGAACCGCGGATATGGCAGCGAAGGCAACCAGCGGAAGAGCGAAACCGAGAACCGGTTTCAGCCGGGAGAGTTCAACAAATACTTCCCCGCTACCACGATGTTTTATAAATGCCACAGCGAGATTGACCGCACTTCCGAACATGATCAGCAGCCCGATGTAGAACGGAAATACCCCGCATCCGGCCCCATTTCCGTCCAGCCTGTGCCAGCCTGTTGTGAGCCGTAACAAACCGCCGCCCCCAGCGCGCCGGTCAGGAGAGCAACGCCCGCTTCGATGACGAACCGGGAAACGCCGCCTTCACCTTTCTCACTCATGGGATGAGCTCCTTCGATGAATGGTGCAGACGCCATTGGCGCCTGCATGAATGCACAAAACGTCAGTTGGCAAGCCAACCTTCACGCTTCAACACGGCCGTTACCGCTGTTTCATCGCTCTTGATAAAGGATGAGAGTTCATTACCGCTCATATAGGCGGCAGATTGCGAACTATCGGCAAGATACTTCGCCCATTCTGGTGTCTCGGCAACCTTCTTGAGTACGCCTGCATAGTAATCAACGACGTCCTGATCGACACCTGCTGGAAGCCATACGGTGCGCGGCATGGAATAATTTTCGATAGCGATTCCTGCTTCCTTGCAGGTTGGAATGTCGTTCCACCCCATATCACCAGCAACCTTACCTTCGCCCTTGAGCTTTTCGCCCTTGAAGACGCAAAGCGGCTTCACCATGCCCGCCTGCCATTGACCGAGGTTCTCACTCGGATTGTTGACATTGGCCGCGATGTGCTCGCCCGCCAGCTGGACGGCGGCTTCACCACCGCTTTTGAACGGGATATAGCCGAGTTTAGAGCCCGTCGCATCGTTGATCATGGATGTCAAAATCTGGTCAACGTCCTTGGACTGGCTGCCACCAACCTTCATGCCCGCATCTTCTTTCGACTTGGCGATGAACTCCGCAGCTGTCTTGAAATCAGACTTTCCGTTGACCCAAAGAATGAATTCGTCCGATGCCAGTGCTGAAACTGGAACCAGATCCACCGACTTATAAGGAACCTTCGCGCGCACTGGCAAAAGATAGGCGTTGTTGGTACCGAAAGCGAGCTTGTATGGATCGCCCTTATAGCCAGCGGTATAGACAAAGCCTTCCGCTCCGCCTGCGCTGCCCTTGTTGGTGACGACGATTGGCGCGCTCATCAGGTCATACTTGCCGATGATCGACTGGATCGTACGCGCGAAAATATCCGTACCGCCGCCCGGTCCGGCAGTCACGACAAACTCCACGGGCCGTGTCGGCTCGAATGCCAAAGCGGATGATGCGATTACTGCCACTCCTGCTGCCGGGCAAGCAATGTGCAAAGACTTCTTCATGGTCTATCCTCCCAGTTAAGCGGCATGGGCCTCCCCATGCCGATAGTGTCAAAATGACGAAAATCAGGCAGCGTCTGAAAGTGCTGCTGCTCTTTTCGCCATTCGTGCCGCGAGCAGGATCGCTTCGCGCGTGGCTCCCACGTCGGCGATGCCCTTTCCAGCAATATCGTAGGCTGTTCCATGAGCGGGCGTGCAAAGCGGGAATGGCAATCCGCCCATCATTGTCACACCTTTGTCGAAGCCCATCAGCTTCATCGCGATCTGACCCTGATCGTGATACATGGTCAGCACCGCCTGAAAATCATCTTTCAGCGCACGCAGGAACACTGTGTCAGCCGGGAACGGACCATCGACGTCGAAACCCTTGGCCTTCGCTGCCCTTACTGCAGGCTCAATAATGTCGATTTCTTCCATGCCAAAGCTGCCGCCATCACCGGCATGTGGATTGAGCCCGGCCACCGCAATCTTCGGATTGTCGTATCCCGCTTTCTTCAGGCACACCCAAGCCAGTTCCAGCTCGGCGAGAATTCCTTCAACAGTCAAGGTCGAAGCTACATCCTTGAGCGGAATATGCGACGTCACGCGCGCGTTCCAGACTTTCTCCAGAACGTTGAACTCACGCACCTTACCTGTGAAGTTCAGCACATCGGCAACAAAGCGGATTTCGTCGTCGTAACCCGGATAGGCAAACCGCATCGCCTGCTTGTTGAACGGTGTAAAACAAACAGCCTGCGCATGTCCAGCATCGGCAAATTTCAGTGCGGTACGAAAGTTCTGGGTCGCGAAAGTTCCGCCAACCAGCGTGGCTTCGCTACGCACAACATCCTTCGGATCGAGATTTTTCAAGTCAACGAAGACGTGTTTGCCGACCGGCATGTTAGGCGCATTTTCGAGGTTAGCATCCTGCAGATCAAGCTTAACCCCCTGCGATATACGCACCTTCGTCCAGAATGCGGCGATCACCGAAGACGATGATATGCGCTTCTTTTCTGACATCCGGCAAAGCGAGCAGACGGGCTGTCAGCTCCGGACTGACACCAGCTGGATCCCCATTGCAAGCGCGATCACGCTCGGTTCAGCGCCAGTAACGGTCATTAGCATCCTCCTCGTCTGCATTCTGTATGCAGCATTCATAATATGGCCTTCCACGCAGCACAAGCATTTTGTATTCTGTATGCAGCATTTTATGTTGACGGTTGAAAGCAGGCCAGCCATCTTCGCCTCAGTTGGTGCGATGAGGATTCGAAACCACTCTTTGAGAAAAAGGCCGATGGACGAAATTCAGAAAACCGGGCAAGCCGACAACGGCTCACAAGCGTTCCGCCGCACTGCCTTGCACGATATGCTCGTCAACCATCTGCGCGACATGATTATCGAAGGGCAACTGGAGCCCGGCACGCGCCTGCATGAAGGCCAGCTCGGAGAACAACTCGGCGTGTCCCGGACACCGCTGCGTGAGGCGATCAAGTATCTGGCCAGCGAGGGACTCGTCGAGCTTGTTCCAAGCCGCGGTGCTGTTGTGAAACGGTTCAGTGCAGCTGATGTCAGGGACATGCTCACGGTCCTGCGTACTCTGGAAGAACTTGCTGGGAAACTCGCCTGCGAGCTTGCGACCGACAAGGAAATCGCCGAGGTTCGTTCGCTACACGATGAAATGATCGAACGCTACAAGCATGCTGACCGACTGCAATATTACAAACTGAACCAGCAGATTCATCTCGCCATCGTTCGCCTTGCCAAGAACCCCACGCTCGCTGACATTCACCAGATGCTGCAGACGAGATTAAAGCGGATCCGTTTCGTCGGCCACGAAGGCGCCGAAAATGGGCGGCGGCTGTATCTGAGCACCAAGAAATGATCGAGGCGCTGGAAGCCCGCGATGCGACCCGACTGTCTGAAGTATTGGGACGCCATTTGACCAAGGCATGGGAGCGCGTACGCGACTCGATGTAAAGGCAATCAGGTGGGTAGTTCTATCTGTTTATCACTATCAGTCAGATTATCGTTTGATCGAAAACATCGGATGGTTCTAACTTAATGGAGCCGGATCGCGTTCTAAATCAGGACGAGATCATTTTCGCTTATCCGATGCATTGGTGCAGACTATGGAACTAAAATGGCTGGAAGATTTCGTCAGCCTCGCGGAACACAGGAGCTACTCCCGTGCTGCAGGTGACCGCAATATCACACAGTCCGCTCTCAGCAAGCGCATCAAGCAACTAGAAGACTGGGTTGGTCTGCCACTAATCGATCGCTCATCCAACCCAATAAGCCTGACAAAGGCCGGAGAATGCTTTCTTCCGCGGGCACAAGACGCTCTCGAAATGCTGCTCAGTGCTCGCAAGAGTGTCAGCGACGGCTACAGCGCAACGTGGGAGATCATTTCTTTCGCAACACTCAACACGCTGTCGCTCACATTCTTCCCGCATTGGATGGCACAGATTGAAGCTTCTGGGGCTTCATTCCGCGCTCGTTTTGCCGATCCGCATTCATCGTTCGTCGGTAATATCTCCACACTCGTCAGCGGGCATTGTGACTTCTTTCTGACTTATGCGCATCCGGCTGTTCCGCAGATGGACGATCTTGGCGGTTATCCGTTTTTGGCACTGGGCACCGAGAGGGTCATCCCTGTATCCGCTCCTGCGCCGAATGGACGGGCCCTGCATAGCCTGAAGGAAAAGTCGCTACCTATCGACTTCCTCAGCTATCGTGGCAACTCGTTCTTTTCTCTCGCACTGCCCCGGCTGTTTGAGAAACATCGTTTCGAATTGAACACGGTTTACGAAAACGGCATGTCTGTCGCACTCAAGGCAATGGCGGTCTCCGGACACGGTGTTGCATGGATACCGGAAAGCCTTGTCGACGATGAGTTGAAGCGTGGCGTGCTGGTCCGCGCCGGTGAAACAAACACCGATCTGTTGATCGAAATCCGTGTTTACCGAACCCCCAATTCAGGAACAAACAGGCGGAACTCTTCTGGCGCCGCGCCTCACAACTGGTTTCCCAGAAAAGTGGCCACAACGCCGGAAGTCTTGCGCCGAGTTAAAACATCAAGGCTGCTTGAAAAGCGCCGCAACAGCTTTCAGGTTCTCTGCATCGTCAAGATCACGCAAATCCAAATAGATCTGATCCGCCGCCGGAATCGCCGCAGAACAATCCAGAAATTTTCGCGTCCGGTCATCGGCACTGAACGGTTGCTGCAGAGTACCGACGGCGAAACTGCGCGATGCCTGCAAAACACACCCGTTTTTCAGTGCAACAGTTGCGACATGCGGCAGCTTTTCCGCTGATACCCGTTCTTCCTCCATCGAATAACTTCGCATGGCGATAACATCGAGCAGTGGATCATCCCGGAAAGCACCCACAGCCTCTGGGGTGAAATCTGCTAGTGCCAGATGTCCCTGCCGCAGCGCGCGCGCGCGACGCAATATTGCATGGAGAAGCGTGCCTGCATCTGGTCGGCCGGCTGCATATAGGTAAGATTGCGATAGTTCGCGATCCCAACCAATGCATCTACAGCCACAACATCCTCGGGATCAAACCCGTGCTCTTCCTTAAGATCAAGCAATGAGTCGATGATCATATGAGTGGACCCACAGCAAGGATGCCGTTTCGGCATGACACCGGCCGTTTCAATCACATGCGCCTTATCGGTGAGGATATCATCGATATTCCAACCGAGACGTGAATCCCCAGCAAATAACTCACGAATACCCTGTTCACCTTCCAGAATGTCGTGCCGTGCCTCCATTCCAGCTTTTGCGAGCAATGCAGCCTCAACGGCATTGCGCGCGGCCATGCCTGCATGAAACGGCTTGATCAGCGTGCCGAACTGTCCTTTCGTGCCGGATGCGAAACTGGCAGCGATAGTGATCGCCTGTGTGGTCGTGTCGATGTCGAGACCGAGCATATGAGCCGTGGCGACAGCCGTGCCAATACTCCCCACGGTTGAGGTTCCGTGCCAGCCAGCTGTGTAATGTGCCTGTCCCGGGCCCTCGCCTACCAGCGCCTGCGCCTGCAGTCCTGCCAGATAGGCGTCGATCAGACGTCCCCTGTGGTTTCATCTAGATCGGTCAGCGCCGGGATAGCGGGCACGATCACCGCCGAGGCATGGCTCATACCGGGCAGGAAATTATCGTCGAAATCGAGCGCATGCGCTGCTGTACCATTGACCAGCGCAGCGAACATCGGGCTGCCTGTTCCTCCCGCAACCAATAAAGCAGTTCCACCAGCGCTGAATTCTGCAAAGGCTTTCGCAACGCTTTGCGTGCTGTCGTCGTCACGACCTGCCAGCATACAGGCCAAGGTATCTAAAATGGCATCGCGCGCCAGTTCCCGCGCATTGGCACTCAACACTGGTTTTGCACATGCCGAAGCAATCGCGAGTGCGACTGTCATCTCCTTCTGCTGCATGACGTTACCCCTGAAAAGCATCAAGAATGAGCTTCAAAAGACGCCCGAACTTGTGTCGATTGAGCTGGCGCCCAGCAATGTCGGTATCCACGCGATGCACAATCACCATATCAAGCGCGGGCAATATGATGCAGAAATGGCCGCCAGCGCCGAAGCCTGCATAGCTGCCTTTCGGTGTCACCACACCGGGGAAGAACACACCGTCTCTCTCCAGCCACCACATATAGCCATAAGCGCCACGTGCACCAGCATGAGAGTAAGGCATCACACATTCCTGCGCCCACCCGTCAGGTAGAACGGATACACCGTTCCAGCGGCCATTGCGCAGATAAAGCTGGCCGAAGCGTGCCAGATCGCGTGTCGACAGACGGAACGGGTAGGCGGCGTGCCGGCTTTCCGTAAAGCGATCATGCCAGCCATCCGGCTTGTCACCATCCAGTCTGAAATCTTCAAGCCCGAGCGGTTTTGCGATACGCTCATCGAAAGCTTGGTGTACGGTCTTGCCGGCCAACTGCTCGAAAATAGTGCCGAGCGCATTGAAATCCCAGTTATTGTAACACCAGAAAGTACCCGGCGCATGGGAGTGGCGCTTTTCCTTGATCATCCGCATCCATGGCGTCTCGTAGCCCGCGGGATGATAAACGCCGGAACGCGCAGTCAGGAGATCATAAACCGTCGCCTGCTTCTCAACTTCGCTCAAGCCTTCATTGTCATCAATACCTAGCTGTTCCAGCGTCAGACTGAGATCAATGGTGCCATCAGCCACATCCTGCCCCATGAGTGCAGCAAGGATGCTCTTGCGAATGGAATGGCAGAGATATTTGTGTGTGATGTCACCATATGTGTGGACGATCTTGTTACCTTGGATGACCATCAACGCATCGGTTTCCTGTTGGTCCGCGTAAGCATCAACAGCACGAAGTCCAGCTTCCGACCAACCCGCCGCAGCAGGACTCTTCAAACGTTCCCATTCCTGTCCGGATTGGCCACCGAATGATAGTTCATACCCGTATTTCCCTAGCCTGATTATGTGCGACGGCTTCCACGCTGGCCTGCAGAAATTCCTGCGTATATTCAGCCTTGGCGTGCAAATGACGAAGATCGTCTGCCGTCAGTTCTTCCAGAATGATGCCCTTGTGCATGACCCCGACACGCTCGCAGATATGGGCCACTACGGCGAGGTCATGCGAAACCATGAGATAGGTCAGATTGCGCTCGCGGCGCAGTACCTTGAGCAGATTGAGAATTTCCGCCTGCACGGAAACATCGAGCGCGGATGTCGGTTCATCGAGAAGCAGCACATCCGGCTCGATGATAAGCGCACGCGCTATTGCGACGCGCTGACGCTGACCACCGGACAATTCATGCGGATAGCGATAAAGGAAACTTGGGCCGAGACCGACCGCCTGCAATACGTCACGAATACGCTCGTCTTTGCGATCCATGTCGTGAATGGCAAGCGATTCCGCCAACACCTTGTGCACCTGCTTGCGCGGGTGCAGCGAAGCATAAAGGTCCTGAAACACCATCTGCACACGACGGAAAAACGCTTTGTCGCGCTCGCCGCCCATTTTCTGTTCATCAAAAACGAAATTGCCTTGATGGTGCGGGATGAGGCCTGCGAGAGCACGCAGGATCGTGGACTTGCCACAACCGGATTCACCGATCAGGCCATAAGCCTCACCGCGCTCGATATGAAATTTTACCTTCCTGACGACAGTGGCGTGCTTGCGCCCTTTGCCGAAGCTGATGGAAAGGTCCGAAACATCTACAAATGGAGAGTTGGCGGCATGTGTCATGAGTTTTCTCCCACCAGCGTCGGCTCGGTGAGCCAGCTTTTGTCGCGTTCGGGCACCTTTAGCATATCGACCGGCTGATCCAGCCGAGGAAGACTTGCCAGAAGCGCCTGCGTGTAGGGATGACGCGCCTTGTGCAGGTCCTTGGCCCGCAGATCTTCCATGATGCGCCCCGCATACATAACCAGTACCCGGTCGCAGAAGTCCGCCACCGGGTTGAGGTCATGGCTGATGAACATCAACCCAGTACCTGAACGGCTGACCAATTCATCGAGAACAGTCAAAACCTGACGCCGCACAGTCACGTCGAGCGCGGAGGTCGGTTCGTCAGCAATAATCATGTCCGGTTCAGGGGATCAGCATCATTGCGATCATCACCCGCTGACCCATGCCACCGGAAATCTCATGCGGGAACAGACGCATGACACGCTCGGGATCGCGAATATGCACGGCCTCCAGCATGGCAATTGTCTTCTGTCGCGCCGCCGCCGATTTCACCCGATGGTGTAGCCGATAGGCTTCCATGATCTGATCACCGATACGGATCAGCGGGTTGAGCGAATATTTCGGGTCCTGAAGGATCATCGAAATGCGGTTGCCACGTACACCGCGCATCTGACGTTCGCTGGCCGACAGCAAGTCAATCTCGCCGAAACGCAGGCTCTTGGCACGAATTTGTGCCGCCTTTGGTGTCAGCTTGAGGATCGAGCGCCCAGTTATCGATTTGCCGGAGCCGGATTCGCCTACAATGCCAACCTTTTCGCGACCAATGGAAAAACTGATACCACGAACGACATCGATGTTGCGGTCAGCGCCGGGAAACGACACCCACAGATCGTCAACTTCAAGCAATGGTTTTGTCATCGATCTTATCCGTTTCTGGGGTCGAGAACGTCGCGCAAACCGTCGCCGAACAAGTTGAAGGCGAGGCTCGCGATCAAGATTGCAGTGCCGGGTACAGCAGCAAGCCACCACGAGGTCATCATGAATTCGCGACCACTGGAAAGCATCGCGCCCCATTCCGGGCTTGGCGGCTGTGCGCCAAGACCGAGAAAAGCCAAGGCCGGCGGCCGTCAGAATGATCGAAGACATGTTGAGCGTAATACGGATCACCACCGACGGAATGCACATCGGCACGACATGTTTCGTAATCACCCGCATCGTGGAAGCCCCTGCAGACGAATGGCGGCCACATAGTCAGACGAGCGGATGGTCAGTGTTTCGGCACGTGCAAGACGGGCTATCGGTGGCCATGCGGCGAGCGAAATGGCGATAACGGCATTTTCGATGCACCGCCCAAGCGCTGCAGCAAAGGACAGCGCGAGCACGAGACTAGGAAAAGCAAGAAAGATATCGACAATACGCATCAGTGCCGTATCAACCCAGCCGCCCATATAGCCTGCGGTGGTGCCAACGACGAGACCAATAGGCGCAGCGATGACAGCAGTCAGCGTCACGATGTAAAGCGTGATGCGCGAGCCATAGACAAGGCGGCTGAAAATATCGCGCCCCAGTTCGTCCGTACCAAAGAAATGCCCCCATGACGGTGGTTGAAGCCGGTTAGCGAGATTGTTGGCACCAATGTCGTGCGTGGCGATTAGAGGCGCAAAAATAGCTACCAGTACCAAAAGCACGATTACGGCCAGACCGAACACGGCGGATGTATTGGCCATCAGCTTGAACCGGGAAAGGCGTAACTGCTGGATATTGGCCTGAAAGGCAGAAATAGGCACGGGGGCAGTCAGCCAACCCCGCAGAGAATTGGAAGCTTGGGCCGACGATGTGCTGGTGTGGGTGTTCATCGGCAGTGTCCTATCGTGTGCGAGGATCAAAAACGCGATACAGAAGATCGCTGATCAGGTTAATACCGACGAACAGGATGCCGACGATCAGCGTGCAGCCCACCACCGCGTTCATGTCACCCGCCAGAAGCGCATTGGTGAGATAGCGCCCAAAGCCCGGCCATGCGAACACCGTTTCGGTCAGCACCGCACCTTCCAGCAGGAACGCATAGGACAACGCCACCACCGTCACGACCTGAACCGCCACATTACGGAAGGCATGGCCCCAAACGGTACGCGCCCGGGACAGCCCCTTCACGCGCGCAGTGATAATATATTCCTGATTGAGCTGCTCGATCATGAAGCCACGCGTCATGCGGCTGATATAAGCCATGGAACCAAAAGCGAGGATCAGGGCCGGCATGATGATATGGCTTACAGCGTTCCAAAATGCATCCCACTGCCCCTGCATTGCGCTGTCGAGAAGCAAGAAGCCGGTCGTCGGTTCGACGGAATATTCGTAGATGAAGTCGATCCGCCCCGGCCCACCGATCCAACCCAACGTGGCATAGAAGATCAGCAGTGCCATCAGACCGAGCCAGAAGTTCGGCGTAGAATAGCCAAACAAACTGACCATACGCACGGCATGGTCCAGCGGCGAATTGCGATACATGGCAGAGAAAAACACCAAGCGGAATACCAAGCGTGGTGCCGATGACGATAGCCACGGTCGCCAGTTCGATGGTGGCTGGGAAGACGCGTGCAATATCTTCTAGTACCGGACGACCGGAAGTCAGCGCATTGCCAAAATCGAACATAAGCGCATTCTTGAGGTATAGGCCGTATTGCACGATCAACGGCTGGTCGAGACCCAACTTACGATACATCGTGTCATAGGCTTCTTGGGAAACATTGTCCCCAGCATGGCAATAACCGGATCGAGCGGCAAAAGGCGGCTGATGAAAAAGGTTAGTGTGACCAGTCCCAGAAGCGTAATCGCCACTGAAATGATCAGGCGCACTGTGGCGGCGAGAAACTGAAGCACCGGACCGGCTTCCCTGTCGCGGTCCGCCTCCTCCACGTCTTCCATGATTTCGTGCGTCGTCATCTGCAAATTCCCGAAAGAGAAAAAAACGGGATGCCGGGCGGGATCGCACTGCGAGCCACAAGCGGTCACACGGTCATCCATCGAAGCGAAGAACGCCCGGCGACTGTGAGGAAGCCACCGGGAACGCTATTCTCGCTATTTCGCGGCCAGATCGTAGTAGACGCGGAAGCCGTTCCAGCTCCAGTTCTTCATAGCCTTGTTAACGCCAGCGACATTATAGATCTGGAAAATGAAGGCGTGCGGCCCCTTCTCCATCATCTCCTTCTGCAGATCGATATACATCTGTTTGCGTTTGGCCTCGTCCTTCTCGAACAAAGCCGTGTCGACTTCCTTGTTTACGGCTTCGTTGAAGTAGCTCGCGCGCCAGCTCGGATACATGGTCTGCTTGGCCTCAGCTCGGTTATCAGGATTGAAAATCTGACGCGAAGCATTGCCATGCGCGTCCGGAACGGTGGTCTGCCAGCCCATCAGCGACGTCTGGAACTCACGACCGCGAATGCGGCTGAACAATTGCGCGTTGGCCATGCGTTCGATCTTGATCTTCACGCCGACCTTGGCGGCGGCATCCTGAATGCTTTGGGCAATCGGAGCCGCATAAGGCGCGGTACTGATAAACATCGTCGTCTCGAAGCCCTTCTCGTAACCGGCTTCCTTCAGTAGTTCACGAGCCTTTTCCACATCGAGTTTGAATGGCTGCCCTTCCTTCTCATCCAGTGCACCGAAAGCACCTAGCTGCACGAAGCTCGCACGCGGCACGCCGACATTGTTGATGACCGTCTTGCCGAGGCCCTCGTAATCAATGAGATAGCGCATCGCGAGCCGCACCTTTTCATTGGCGAAGATCGGATCGGCATTGTTGAAATTCCAATAGAACAGTGAAGGCTTTAGCGAGCGTGAAGCGGTCACCTTGTCCCTGGGCTTCGAGATCGCGCAGGTCCTCCGGCGTCAGATCGCGAGCAATGTCTATGTCACCTTTTTCAAGCAGAAGCCGTTGAGTTCCCGCTTCTGAAACATGGCAGATCAGTACCTGTTTGAGCTTCGGTGCTTCTCCCCAGTAATTGTCGGTCGCCTGAAGGATAACCACTTCGGCGGGGTTCCACCGCATCAACTTGTAGGGGCCGACGCATTCTGACCGAGTGGCCAGATATTTGTTGCCCATGTCATTATCGACACGGTTCTCCATCAACACCTTCTGATTAAGAAGGCTGGCAACCCGGTTGGCAGCGATCGCCGCCAGAATGAGGTTGACCGGATAGGGCTTGTCCAGCTTGAAAACGACCGTGTCGTCGTCAGGTGCCAAGATGGTTTGGTCCACATTGTCCTTGGTGAAACCATATTCTGTCAACGTCGCGGCATTGCCAAAACCCAGCTTGACCGCGCGCTGGAGCGACCGGGCCATATCGCCCGCCGTCGCCTTGTCGCCATTATCAAACTTCAGGTCATCGCGCATGTGGAACGTGATCTGCAGACCGTCCTGCGAGACGTCCCAGCTTTTGGCGAGTTGCGGCACGATCTTGGTCTCGTCAGCCGGATCGAAATCAACCATGGGGTCGCAGATATTCTGGATGATCTCGTTGGTAGCCGCCTCACCGATCTGTGCTGGGTCAAAAGTGCTGATAGCGTCGATGTTCCACGCCATGACAAGCGCGTTCGGTGGCGACGCGGCCTCAGCGGGAACGTCGCAGCACTCATACCGGCGACAAGTGCGAGTGTTGTGGTACGGCGCAAGATGGTTGTCTTTTGTTTTGCATTATTATCCCCTTTTATGGTTGAGCATTTTCGAAAGGTGCCGCGCGAGTCCGCGCGGCACGAAATGCAATTATTCAGCCAGTCAGTCTGCTGGACGCGGTTGGAGCGGCGGATTGACGTCTGGCGGGATCGGGCAGGTATAGGGCGTCTTTTGCCGTACGAGCCTTGTGATCAGCCTTGGCGTCGTTCAGCGTTTTCTCGTTCTGAAGAACATCAAGTGCAGTGCCCGCCATCACCTTGGCGGCGTAGACCATGCCCTTATGCGCGGCTGGCATCTTGCCTTGTGCGGTGATCTGCCACGAATGACCGGGCGAGCCGATCGCATGTGTTGCCACGCGCGCCTGAACGGTCGGGACGACCCAGCTTACATCACCCAGATCGGTGGAGCCGATCATCGGCACGCCCTTCTGTTCACGTGGCAAGACGTAGTCGCAAAGAGGTTCATTTTCTGTCAGCGGCTGGCCGACGCGCAAATAATCGGTTTCAATGTCTTCCTTCGAAAGCGTTGCCTGAATCTTGGCTGCGAAGGCACGGTCCACATCGTCAAACGGCACACCGCCCAGACGTTCCATGTTCGAATGCATCGCGATTTCCAGCGGCGTATTACCAAGCAGGTTCGACACCGCGCTCATAATGGAGATGTTGACGGTCGTTTCCGTCATCATCGCAGCGCCTTCTGCAACCTTCTTCACCCGGTCGTTGAGAGCGAACATACCGAAGGTCGGTTGCGCGGATGGCGTAGCGCACCTTGGCTTTGGCTTGAACCACATTCGGCGCGATACCGCCCGCATTGAGATAGGCATAGTGAAGACGGCAATCAGAAGGGATGTGTTCGCGCAAATAATTGCAACCGACGCTCATCAGCTCCACCGCATCCAGAGCCGAGCGCCCCAGATGCGGTGCCGCGGCGGCGTGGGAGGCCCGTCCGGTAAACTCGAAATCCATGCGCGTATTGGCGAGCGACTGCGCGTCGTCTACCCGGGTGAACGAAGCAGGATGCCAGCAGATGGCAATGTCGACATCATCGAAAGCGCCAGCACGCGCCATGAACGACTTCGCCGCCCCACCTTCTTCCGCCGGGCAACCGTAATAGCGTACACGTCCCTTCTTGCCGGTCTGTTCCAGCCAGTCCTTAACCGCCGTCGCAGCCAAAATGGCGGCGGACCCCAGAAGATTGTGGCCGCAACCATGGCCATGTCCCGTACCGGGGGATCGGACGGGGTTCCGCAATACCCGCTTCCCGGCTGAGGCCCGGAAGGGCATCGTATTCACCCAAGATTGCGATGACCGGTCCACCATCCCCGGCTTCACCCATCACGGCGGTGGGAATGCCCGCTACGTTCTCGGCAATACGGAACCCCTGTTCCTTCAACATTGCAGCATGCTCGGCACAGGACTTATATTCGGTATAAGCGATCTCCGGCATGCCCCAGACGCGGTCACTCAAGGCTTCAAAATCAGCCTTCTTCGCGTCCACCGGTCCCAGATATCTTCACCATTCTTCACGGTGTTCTCTCCCAACAATGCTCTTAAAGATTCTCGTCAATGAAACGGGCCAGCGCGCCAAACACGCGGCGCCGATTTTCGATACGCGCGAAGCCATGGCCCTCATGCGGTACACGCAGATATTCGATCGGTTTGCCGAGGCCGCGCAGGCACGAATAAACCATCTCGCTTTCGCACGGCGTGACACGCGGGTCTTCCAGACCATGTGCGATCATCAATGGCGCGGCGATATTGCCTATGCGATTGATGGGCGAGAACCGCTCGTGTCATCCCGCATGGTTTCGGCATCACCATATTCGATGGCGCGCAGTTCCTTGCGCCACGGTCCCGTTGTCTGCAGCAGAGTGAGAAAATTGGCGATCCCGTAATATTCGACACCAAGCTTCCACAGGTCGGGATATTCCGTCATGGCCGAGAGGACCATGAATCCACCATAAGACCGGCCAAACACGCCAATACGACTTTCATCTACGTCACTACGTGCTGCAACCGCCATGCGCACCGCTTTGAGATCGGCGACGCTGTCCATGCGTAGTTCACGGTCGTCGAGATGCTGGTAGTCGCGGCCATAACCGGTGCTGCCGCGAATATTTGGCGCGATGACCATGATGCCCCGTGCCAGCATGTACTGGATGTCCGCCCGGAAATCCGGCTTCCACTGGGCTTCAGGACCGCCATGCACAATGATCATAACTGGATAACCATCACGACCCGGTGCACGCTCCGGCTTGTAGACGAAATACGGAACGTCGAGACCGTCGAAACTTGCAACGCTCGTTACCGTTGGTTCCAGAAAGGCCGGCAATTTCACCTTGGCTTTCGGCGCATCTGTCAGGCGTGTAAAAACACCGCTTTCAACATCGCAGCGCCAGATATCGCCCGACGTCGCTGCACCTTCCACAGGCATGATCAACGACATGCCATCGGGCGTCCATGCAATCGAAGCAACGACCCCGACAACCGGCATCTCTAGCTGTTTCAGCACCATTCCGTCGCGACCGATCAGAAGCAAATCATTCCAGCCCTGACGGTTCAGGACGAGTGCTATTCTGTTTTGATGAGGTGAGATTGCGAGCGCTTCAACATCCTGACCTTCAAAAGCGGCGAGTTCGGTCAGCGGTGCCGCGTCATGCGGCTTGACCATGACCGAGAGATATTCGCGTTCCTGATCGGCAATCAACAGAATACCGGAGCCATCCTTGAAGAATTTCGGCCCCTGATAGCGCGCCCGGCCTTCATGCGGCAGAATGTTTTCATAGGCGTCTGTTTCGAGATCGAGGCGGCAGAGGTCCTGATCCGTCATGGCACGCTGGCAATCATTGACCAGAAGCGACTTGCCATCGGGCGCAAAAGCTGCGGGGCTGCGCCAACCGATACCCTCGTAGACGCATTTCGTCTCGCCCGTTGCAACGGTCATCACATGAATATCCATGTGCGAACGGTCGCGATAATTAGCGCCATAAGCGATCTGCGTGCCATCCGGTGACCAGCAGCCCCGGGCGTGCACAACCGTAGTATCGGTGGTGAGGAGGCGCGGCTCACCTTCGGCGTTTTCGATCAGCCAGAGCTGGTGACGCTCGTCGCCACCCCAGTCTGTAGTGATCAGCAGATCACGGTTCTTGGGATTGAAGGCAAGATTGCCGACCGGTTCCGGCAGATTGGTGAGCTGGCGTGGCTTGCCACCTGCAAGCGAGCGCGTCCAAACCTGTGCCGTACCGCTTTCATCGCTGAGATAGACCAGAAGTTCACCGTCCGGTGATACGGCGGGCTTCACCGCCTTGCAGATATCAATGTAGTGTGTCATCGAAAGCGATGTATCGGCGGTCCTTGTATCGAACATCGAATTGTCCTCAATTCCAAGCATTGATGAACTGGATTACACCAACTGCCGCGCCAGCCGGGCGGATGCAGCTGCCAGCGCATCGGCCATCGGGCCGATCGTCGACTGATGATTGGCAAGTGTGACGATGGTGAATCCGGCCTCCGGCCGAGCTTCCTTGAGTTTCGGGGCCGTCATCATCGGCGTCACCGTATCGTATCGCGCCTGCACGATTTCAGCCGGCAGGTGACGAATACGATCAATTCTCCCGATGAGATAATTCTCCGGCAAGAAAGCGCGGTTGATGCAATAGTGGGTAAAATCCGTGATACGGCCAAGGCCGCTTCCGGCTTCAGAAGTTCGGAGACGTGGTTCGTGTCCGGTTCGAAGGTCTGCGTGCGCGCCGAAAATCCGCGCAGGGCTCTGGGCCGCCGCCTGTTCTTGTACCGGATCACCAGACGTTAGCCGCGTATAGTAGGCGGCGAGCAGGTCGGCGCGCTCACTTTCCTGTACGAATTCGGCGAATTCCTGCCAGTGATCCGGGAAAATGGCACGGCAGCCATGGAACCACCAGTCAACATCCTCCTGCCCGCCCAGAAATATTCCGTGCAGCCGAAACCCGAGACAGTGCTGCGGATGCGCTATTCCATAGGCAAGCGAAAGACATGATCCCCAAGAGCCTCCGGCCACAAGCCAGCGCTTGATACCCAGTTTTTGCGCAGGGTCTCCATGTCCGCGATCAGATGCTGTGTGGTGTTTTCAGCAATTTCCGCGATAGGGGTGGAACGGCCCGCACCGCGTTGATCGAAGGTAATGACACGATAAGTATTGAGATCGAAACTGGCAATCTGCTTGTCCGAGACACCTGCACCGGGACCGCCATGTAGAAAGACAGCTGGGATCCCTTTGGGATTGCCATATTCCAAAACGGAAAGTTCATGCAGATCACTGACCGGCAAGCGAAACTCCTGCACTGGTTGCGCAAGACTTGCCGCTCCACTGGCACCGCTTTGCGGCTCCATATTGTTGAATAGCTGCGCCTTTTCGTCAGAAGAGTAAATCTTCCCCTCCAGAACGCGCTTGGCTTCCGTCATTCATTTCCCCATTTTCGCGCTCATTTGAAAGGCGCACCAGTCATCATTATCCGAAGCTAATCTTCTTGCTTTTTCAAGAGCTTGAAGAAAATCCGAGGAGTGATCTCCCTTGACCGTCAATTTTGTTATTTGAAATTTATAGGCAGCAAATTTAGGCTTTGGCCAATGCAATTTTAGACTTGCCATTCCAATCTGGAATAGAAAAGCTGACGCTTGTTGAACAAGCCCTGTTAAAAACAGGCGAGCGCTTCGACCCTATCTATATATACCGGTATGAATCTCCCCGTCTGCACCGCACCGGGCACGATACATGCCGGGGCTGTTGAACGGCAGGCTGACATTGCCTTTGCGATCCACCGCGACAAGACCACCGGAGCCGCCGATTTCACCCAGCTCGCGGACAACCGCGCCAGCCGCCTCATTAAGCGATTGCCCTGCCCAGCGCATCCGTACATCCACTTCGTGACCCACCACCCAGCGAATGAAATATTCTCCGTGACCTGTGGCGGAAAGCGCTACCGTCTCGTCATCCGCCCGGTTCCAGCACCAATGACCGGGCTGTCACCAACGCGTCCCGGGGTCTTGGCGGTCATGCCGCCCGTGGAGGTAGCTGCCGCCAGATGACCGAAACGATCCAGCGCAACGGCCCCGACAGTGCCATGCTTGCGGGCAGGATCGCCATCATCGGCAGCACCACTGCGACGACGTGCCATTTCGTCATGCAAGGCCTTGCGACGCTGCTCCGTCGAGAACCACTCCGGCGCCATCATTTCCAGACCCGCAGCTTCGCAAAATCGCTTTGCCCCTTCGCCTGCAAAAATACATGCTCGGTCTGCTCCATGACCGCACGCGCGGCCAGAACAGGATTGCGCGGCCCGCAAATTCCGGAGATGGCGCCGCATGCCCGTGTTGCACCATCCATGATGGCCGCATCCATCTCATGCGTTTCATCCGTCGTGAAAACAGCCCCATGACCAGCGTTGAAGAGCGGATTTTCTTCCAGAGCAATCACAGACGCCGTCACAGCATCAAGTGCTTTGCCACCTTTACGCAAGACATCCAGTCCAGCCTGCAGGCATTCACGCAGACCGGCATGATAGGCTGCTTCCTTCTCTGGCGTCATATTGGCTTTAAGAATGGTTCCAGCGCCGCCATGCAACGCGATGACAGGTACAAATTCGGGCATCTTCATTAACTCGCTGTTGACGTCGCTATTGCGGATCGGAATTATGTGAAGAAGAACGCAAACTATCGAAATGTATCAGCTGGTTTTGATTGGTTCGTTTCGTTTTGTGTATTTTCGAGCTCTCTCGGAAGAGGCAAACTTGAGCAGCGCAGGTGCATCTCGCGAACGAACACTTTTCGTCGCTTCTCGTCATTCTCCTTTATTGCCGCCGCTATACCCAGCCCATACGGGCCGATGAGAAGTCCGGGAGCCGGGTCGGAAACCTTCTTTTCTCTCGCCTCATAATTCGCGGCCTCCGCACGAATTTCTTCGCACTGTGGCGACTGCCATTTGGGATCCTGAATTGAAAGCGAGGACGCATAATTCTGCGGCGATGTCGTGCATCCAACCAAAGTCATTGACAGCAGGCCAACAATCCCTGCCCCTAAACGTTCGAATACCATTTCATTCCGTTTCTTTATGCGACAGGCTTCACGTGCGATGCCACCGCTTAATCTGAAATATTGCTATTGCCTGCAAGTATTGCATCCGCAGCCAACCCACCTGCCATGCGGTATTCATCCGACCATTCTTCATCATCAAATACGCAAAGCGCAATTGTCGCACATCGCTGCCTCTCCCTCAGGATAGCAAGTGCGATCATATCGACGGGTGCAACTTTTTTCGTTCGCTTCTGAGACTTCGAGCCACAAATTTCTGGCCGCATCTTCAATATCACGGGGAAATTCCATGCCGTTTGCCTCTTCACGTGGTTCAATGCGCAAAATTTCGGCTCATCGAATCGCAAGCTGTTACCCGCTGCTTCTATCGTTTCACAATTCAATATAGCAGGCACTTCTCAACAATGCCGCACTGAACGAAACTTTCGTTCGACAGCACCCGTTAACGGAAAACATTGATCTGCACGGATATAAAACGCTGAGGGCTACATTTAGCAATGGGCGAGGCAGAGCTTGAAGCCGGACTTATTCTTTAAAATCATACTGGCTTTATGCGCAGTTTTCCTTGTGACTGCCATCTTTATCAGGCTTTATCACGAGTATCACGACATTGATCCGACACGGGGCAACATACGTTCGGGCGTCTACCCGGGTTGGGATACATCAGAGAACTAATCTCCTGAAGTTTCAGAGAACCTGTTTGCCCGGTAAGTCAGGCTTCCCGACTCGGCAGCCTCAACGTCAATCCGGATATTCCTGATTTCGATAGATTGTTGCTCAACCGGAAAATCGACTGTTTGTCCCGTATCCGGGTTTTGCAGATCAGTCGCGGTATAACCGCGAATCTCGAAACGCATTCTGCCATCGGCGACGCCCAAATAAACGATGTCAAAAATCGTGCCGGACTCGATAGGATCATACTCATCAGGATTTGGTATCTCCAACCCTTTGGCATAATCGCGCGGGGGACAACAGGATCGCCACTCAGAACGAACTGGATCTGACCAAAGGTGTCGGTTACCGGTGCAGAATGATGCGATGTCTCTTCAGTCCCTGCCGACACCTCAGCACCTTCTGCCTGTTGCGCGTGCAAGTTCGCCGGAAAACTCAGAATACAAGATATGGCCGAGAATATTACAAGCCATCGAATTGTATTCGAACGTTTACCCATCGGCTGCTCCTTTTCCTGAATCGTAAATCAACGGCGTTGTTTTGACCGAAACGCAACGCGCAAGCAATCCTGCATATCAGGTGCTGTACCTGTTGAAGGCATAGCAGTAACTGTCACGATTTTATGACTGCAATCGCAGATGCCTTCGGTTAGGGTCAGCGCGGGAAGATTATCTTCTGAAACCTCAATAGAGAGGCATGGCATGACGGTTGAAACCAGTCCGTTCGCGTTATTCGGACAGTTGTTGAAACACTGCGCCCACAGTTCAACGTGGAGTTATGGGATGGCACGCGCATCGGTGCATTCGATGGCCCATCATTGGTAATCAACGATCCGACAATCGTTCGACAGCTTCTCCTCAAGCCCAACTATGATTCTCTGATCGATATCTGGACATCCGGTCGTGTGGATATCAGTAATGGTACAATCTTCGACCTCGCAAATGCCAAAACCGATGGAAGTGTGAAGAACAGGCTGAAAGAGCTGCCAAAATGGCAACTACTCAAGGATCTTCCGGCTCTTCTGCTCGCTGGCAAAACCGATGCGCGCGAGGTTCTTGACGGCAAGAGCCTTTCGTCAGTGGATCGAGCAAGGAGGCAATTACCCATCATTACGATGTGTCCAACGAGTTTTATCGCTTATTCCTCGATGAGCGAATGGTTTACACATGCGGCTACTTCACGGACTGGGCCAATGATATCGATCAGGCCCAGAAGGACAAGCTGGAACTCATCTGCCGAAAATTACGATTGAAACCAGTGACCGTCTTCTGGATATCGGTTGCGGTTGGGGTGCCCTCCTGATCTATGCAGTGCAGAACTTTGGCGTCATCGGAACCGGCGTTTCATTGTCGGAGGCACAAACGGCGCTGGCCCGAGAGAGGATTAAACAGGCAGGGCTCGAAGACAGGATTACCATCCACGTCAAATCCTATACAGAGCTTGATGGTCAGTTCGATAAAATTTCGTCTGTTGGAATGTTCGAGCATGTGGGCATCGCCAATTACGACAGCTATTTCAGTGCCGTGAACCGGCTTCTGCGCCCCGGTGGGCTTTACATGCACCACGCAATCACACGGCGTATGAAGAGGGACAAGAAATCCTTCAAACGCAAAAGTGCAGAGCATAAGGCGCTTGTGAAGTATATTTTTCCCCGGTGGGGAACTCGATCATCTTGGGATGACGGTAGAAAACCTCGAAGGGCACGGGTTCGAAGTCCACGACGTCGAAAATCTGCGCGAACATTATGGCCGCACCTGCCGGTTATGGTGCGAACGACTTTATTCCAATTTCGACAAGGCCGTTGCCGAAATCGGTTATCCAAAAGCGCGTCTCTGGTTGCTCTATCTTGCGGGGTGTTCACTGGCATTTGAGAGAGGCACCGTCCAGATTAACCAGACCGGCTTCAAAACGCAAACGCGGCATTTCCGCTGTGCCGCAGACGAGAGCGGATATTTATACCAGTTTTGGCGAGCCAAGAGGTGGCTAAAGCAGCTTGGGCAATTCCCACCTGACTCACGATTGACTAAACAGTCTCCGCTAACTGGACGGTTTGTACCGGTTTAGCCTGTATCTGGCGCCATAGAGGCGTCATTGCAGCTGTGATATCTCCATAAAGCGCGTAACGGCGATTATAGTGTCCATCCAGCGCGGCGTTCGGCTTGTAATGCCGATCGGCGCGCACCATGGCATTGGCACCTTCTGTGAAATCGAAGAACAGCCCAACACCGGTCCCTGCCGCAATGGCTGCGCCAAGTGCGCCTGTTTCTCGTGAGACGGCAACGGAAACTGGCACGCCGAGTACATCGGCAAATATCTGGGGCCATAAACGGCTGCGTGAGCCGCCACCGGAAAGCACAGCCTCCTCGAAGGTCGCGCCTGCTTTTCGGATGGTTTCCACATGCTGGCGATGACCAAAGGCAACGCCTTCAAGCAAAGCGCGTATCAGATGCCCCTTCGTATGCCAGCCCGCAATACCGTAAAACCCTGCGCGGGCGTGGCCGTCCTGCTGCGCTCCGTAGAGATAAGGGTGGTAAAGCGGATCATCACCTGCAGGTTCGACGGCTGCGGCGAGACTACAACAAACATCAAATGACGAGACATCGGTATGATGGTCTCCTTCAAAGAATTCCCGCACCAGCCATTCAAGATTCGCCGCAGAGGTAGCGCTGTTTTCCATCGCCATGTAACGGCTGCGATCAAAAGTAGAGGTCATGAAGACCGGCCCCTTGAGATCAGGGCCGTCGACAATAATCTGGTTGATGCTCCATGTACCCGCAATGATCGATGCACTTCCTGTGCGTGAGACACCAGAACCTAGCGCCGAAGCTACAACATCGAAGAGACCTCCAACAACGGGTGTGCCCGCCGCAAGCCCGGTCTCCCGCGCCACAGCCTCAGTTACATTGCCTGCAATATTGTCGCTTTCGATGAGCGGTGGCAGGATATCCATACAGTCGCCCAAACCGTAAGCTTCCATCAAAGCACTGTCGTAACGGCGCGTTGCAAGATCGAGCAAGCCTGCCCCGACATGTCGGAAACTTCGCTGAAACGTTTGCCCGTCAAGCGATTGACCACGAAGTCCTTGGAGAAAAATACCGTGCCTATCTGGTCAAACAGTTCAGGCTGGTAGCGCTTCAGCCGGGCAAGCAGTGTCGGGGTTTGGGAGGGCCATGGACGCTGGCGCGCTATCGGATAGGTCTTTGCGCCCACCCCTTTTGCCGTCCACTCTTCAACGAGACCGGTCGCGCGGGTGTCGAGCGACTGGATACCTATGAGCGGATCTCCCTCCCGGTCGAGCGCGTAGAGCCCGTTGCCGTGTCCGGCACAGCCGATAGCGGCAATATCACTCGCCGCTATCCCCGCCTTATCAAGGCAAGCCCGAATAACCCGCTTGGCATTGGACCAGAGCTCGCCAAGGTCACGCTCGACGTGACCGGGATGCGTCATGCGGCTATGTCCTTCTTCACCTGCATGGGCGAGCTCCCGTCCCGAAAGATCAAAAACCACAGCCTTGATGACAGTGTTGCCCGCATCGAGCCCCAACAGATATTTTTGCATGAAGAACCCTCCCAAGGTCCAACTAATCCAGTAACTCAGCCCTGCTGATAAAGCGAGTAGGCCTCCTCGCCGCTCGCATTCTTATGAATAATCGCCATCAACCCACGCACCACGGCGCTTGGATTGGCATGCTGATATATGTTGCGTCCATAGACCATGCCCATTGCACCTTGCTGCATCAAGGCTGCAGATTTTGCAAATACGGTGGAGAGATCTTCCTTACCACCACCACGCACCAGCACCGGACAGCGCGCCGTCTCTACGACACGATGGAAATCCTCTGCATTTGTTGTCGGATCTGCCTTGATGATGTCAGCTCCCATTTCACGGGCAAGCCGCGTAAGCGTCACGATCTTGTCGGCGTCACCATCGACCATGTAGCCGCCGCGCTCTGTGACTGGCTGCATGACGAGCGGTTCGATCATCAGCGGCATACCATATTTTTCGCAATCTGCCCGGACGCGGGAAATGTTCTGCACGCATTGACGAAAGAGGTCTGGCTCGTCCGGCAGCATGAAGAGGTTCACCACCACGCAGGCCGCATCCATCTGCAGCGCTCCGATCAGCGGATCGGCCTCGTTCTGCAGCACCGCCCACATGTCGCGATGGCGGATACGGTTATAAGGATTACCCATGTCGAGACGCATGACCAGCGCCGGTTTATCCTTGCCGGGAACATCCTGCAGCAGATCGGCCTGACCATAGTTCATCTGAATTGCATCAGGCTTTGCGTCGATCAATGCCTTGATGACAGCTGGCATATTCTCCAAAGCCGTCGAGAAAAGGGGCTCATTGCACACGCCGTGGTCGACAGCCACATCCAGACAGCGACCGTTGCCGAACAGTCGGTTCATCCGGACTTTGCGGTTTTCTCGCATAATTCACTCCTTCGTTCGTTCCTTGCGGAAAGGGTTTCTGCGGCGACGCCGTGGCGCTCGCGCATGAGGGTTAGAAATCGCGTCAGCTCTGCTTTTTGTACTTTGGTGACCAGCTTTTCTCCGTCGCCAGCAAATCAAGCACGGCCTCGGTCATGGCGAGAGATAGTTCGCCGGAAATCGCCAATGTCGTGCGCCGCAGGAGTAAGTCATCAAGACGTTCGACCGCCTCTGTGCGGATGAGATACAGGAGCTCCCGTGTGCTGTAGTCGGTATTGGGCAAGACGTGATCCGCCCCTGTGGCAATGAAGCGAGCTATTTCGGCAGCATCGGTGCCGTAGCGCTTGAAGAGTATTTCAACGCGGTCTGCGGGAAGTCTGGTGGCGGTAGTCAATTTTTCGATCCAGCTTGCACGATCTTTCGGGAATGCGTGTCCACCGCCTATGGCACGTTCTGTCGTGTCGATCCGTCGCGACAACCCCAACCGCTTCAACGCCATGTCAGCAGCCATTTCGCCAAAGGAACGAAAAGTTGTCCATTTTCCGCCAATCATGCAGAGTACGGGAGGACGGTCATCCTGCCCTTCAAGCACCGTGCAGAAATGGTCGCGTGGGATACGGCCCGTAAAACTGTCGTTGCTGGCTGGCAGCGGGCGCACTCCTGCGAACTGGAAGACAATCTCCTCAGGACGTATTTTGATCTCTGGCAGCACGGAAGCGAGCGATTGCAAAATGTAGTCCTGTTCGTCTGCCTCGCAGCGCACGGTGCCGGGATCGTCGACGCGGATATCTGTCGAGCCGACGAGAACTTTGCCGAGATAGGGAAACAGGATGCAGATGCGTCCGTCCTCGTTCTCGTAATAGATCATGTGCCCATCAAGACTGTCACTGAGAGCGGGATTATCGACAATGAGATGCGAGCCTTTGGTGCCCCCATCAGCGGGGCAGGTTGTGCCTCTTTCGGAAACAGTGTGCCATTCGCGATATCGATCCAGCCACCCGTCGCGTTGATGACCAGCCGCGGCTGGATAGAGAGTGTTTCGCTGGAAATACCGTCGAATAACTGGAAATCACCGCCGCCACGTTCACGAATTGCCGCATAGTTGAGCGCCTTGGCATTTGGTCCAGCTGAAAGGCCGTCGCGCCGAAGCTCGATACCAATCCGCTCAGGATGGCTGACCCACGCATCGAAGTAGGTAGCGGAACTGCGGATCGCAGGATTGAGCGAGGGCCACTTTGCAAGTGTCGTTTTGCGACTGCGAAAACGGTGTTTTGGCATAAGCGCTCGTTTGCGCGTCAGAAAATCGTAGATGCCTAATCCTGTTTTGATGGCGATTGCACCACGCCGGCTCGGACGGCGCGTAAGCCCCAGAAAACGTACAATCCCATTTCCTAATCCCGAGAAAATGTCGAAGATCGGAACCGTCGTCGGTAACGGCGCTACATAGTGGGGAGCATTCCGCAGCAATCTGTCACGCTCGACAAGGGATTCCTTCACGAGACTGAACTCGCCATTCTCCAGATAACGCAAACCACCGTGAACCATACGTGAAAGCGCAGCGCTGGCACCCGAACAATAATCGGACTGCTCAACCAGCAGCACGTTCACGCCCTGCAGCGCAAGCTCACGGAAAACGCTGAGCCCGTTAATGCCACCGCCGACGACACAAACGTCCACCTTCGGGCTCTGGCGGAGCCCGTCTAATATCTCTTTTCGGTTCATAATGGCCGTCCGTTATCCGTCCATGTTAACCAGTTGTGCCGAAATGGCAGCGTCGATGGCCGCAAGATCATCGGCCGACAGCCGGAGCCCTCCTGCCTGCGCATTGTCGAGGGCTTGTACCGGATTTCTCGCCCGCAAAGTGCGAAGGTCACTCCCGGCTGCGCCAGCGTCCAAGCAATCACGATCTGGGCTATCGTCGCGCCATGGCGATCGGCGACCGGCTTGATAGCCGTCGCGAAATCCTTTGCCTTCTGCCGGTTGGCAACGGAAAAGCGTGGATTTTCCTTGCGTTGATCGTCCCCGGAAAACACACGTTCCGGTCCGATCATGCCGGACAGAAGACCAAGCGCGAGTGAGGAATAGCTCAACGTCGACACATTGTTTGCAGTGGTAAGCGGCAGCAAGTCTTGCTCGATCTCCCGATCGATCATGCTGAACCGCTCCTGAATCGCATCGAGCGCGCCAGTCTGGATATATTGTTCCAGTTCCGGCCGATTGACGTTGCTGGCGCCGATCGCCCGGATTTTACCCGCCTGCTTCAACTCTTCAAGTGCCGCGACGGTTTCCTCGATGGGCGTCGTCTGGTCCTGCCAATGGGTGATGTAAAGATCGATATAATCGGTGCCAAGACGGCGCAAACTTTCTTCCACCTCGTGGATGATTGAATCCGTCCCAGATAGCGATAGACTGGCTTTCCATCCTGATCGAAGAAGTGCTTACCTTTCCGGGTATGCCAGACGAGGCCGCATTTGGTCGCGATCACCGCCTTGTCACGACGCCCGGCAATCGCCTTACCGACTATTTCCTCGGAGCGTCCGAGGCCGTAGGCCGGTGCCGTATCGATTAGCGTCACGCCAGCATCCAGCGATGCCCGGATAGCTGCGATGGATTGGGTTTCATCCGTTCCGCCCCACATCCAGCCGCCTATGGCCCATGTACCGAGACCGACTGCGGAAGCCTTGACGCCGGAACACCCGATTTCGCGGATCAACTGTTCGCCGCTCATGCGGAATATCCTTCTTGGGATGCGAGTTCGAGAATGCGGGCGCCAGTCGCTTCGTCGGTGACGAGCGTATCGAGATGATTGCCGCGAAGAACACTCAGGATAGATTCGGCCTTGTTTAATCCGCTGGCGACACCGATCTTCGTCGGGATGTGCGCAAACTCATTCAGCGTAAGCGAGACCAGCGCACGGTTGAGGCTATAGTTGCAAATCCGTCCCTCCACATCGAGCAGATGGGCGAGAAGTTCCGCACTGGCACCGGAATGCTCGATAGCCGTCCGGTCTTCACTCGACGACGGGTGCAGATCGTAATAGGTCGAATCCGTACTGACGATAGAGCCGATACCGACGATGGCCACCTTGGCCTCCCTCGCCCGTTGGAACACGTCAGCGACAGAGCGCATGTTCATCAGCATAGCGCGCTGCGCAGCATCATCTGCGAACAAGGGCGCATGTATCTGATAGGAATGCCCTCCAAGCTTTTCGGCCATCAAAGTCGAGACGTGATTGACGTCAGTATAGTGCTTCCCCTGCACACAGCCCGTTGCTGGAATAACCTCGACATCGAAACGGCGTGGGGCCTGAATTCCAGCGACCACGGAACTCACGCCCTTTCCGCCAGTGATACAGATCGTGTCACCATCGGCGATTTCTTCAAGAAGCAGGCGGGCAGCGGCTTCCCCACCGCCAGCAAAGCCGTTTGCGGGTTGTTGGATGCGGTCGGCACAACGATGGCGCGGCTAATGCCACCAAGCGCCAGCAATCGTTCTTCCAGATCGATAAGAGGCTCGACCGGCGACTTGATCTTGATTTCTACAAGGCCAAGCTGGCGGCCGCGTTTGATGAGCCGGTTGACAGTTGCGTGAGAAATCCCGAGCTGTTCCGCAATCTGCGCCTGTGTCAACCCTTCCAGAAAATGCAGGACGAGAGCCTGATGCATTTGGCGGGCAACGACGATTTCCTCACGTGGCGCTGTTGTTCTTGGTTTCAGTTTAGCAATGGGCATATCAGGACGCCTTCCGCTTGTGCAGGAAATGGTCGATCGAAACAGCGGCAAGAAGAATGCAGCCCTTGATCATGTCCTGCCAGTACACCGAAACATTGAGAAGGATCAGCGAGGATGTGACCAGCGAAAGCAGAGCCATGCCGAGAATAGCGCCAAGGATAGTACCTGAACCACCGCTGAGCGATGCACCGCCGATGACTGCCGCAGCGATAATATTCAGCTCCATGCCAACACCAAAAGTAGGCGTAGCAGCACCGAAGCGGGACATATAAATGACGCCTGCAACACCGGCGAGCGTCGAGCACAACACCGTAACCCAGAATTTGACCCGGTTCGTCTTTATGCCTGAATAGAGCGCCGCTTTCTCATTGCTGCCGGTATAGAACACCTTGCGAAAGGCCGTGGCACGACGGAGCAGGAAGTCGAACAGAATGACGACGGCGACGAAAATCAAAATGACATAGGGGATGCCATAGAATGTGCCCTGCCCCACCGCTTTAAAGCTTGGCGGCAGCGTGAAAAGCGACAATGGTGTTCCTTTGGTGATGATAAGGCAGAGGCCGCGCACAATTACCATGGCTGCCAGCGACGTGATGAAATGGTTGAGGCCAACGACGGTTACAAAGAAACCCATAATGCCGCCGATGGCTGCGCTCGCCGCGATACCGACAAGCGAAGCCGTCCATGGATCAAGCCCAGCAAGAAAGAGTGCGCCGGAAAGGACCATGGAAAAACAGACCACCGAGCCGACCGAAAGGTCGATGCCCCCGACAATCAACAGGATCGTCATCCCCACCACGACGATGCCTTCCACCGAGAAACTCATCAACATCGCACGAAAATTGCCTAGCGTCAGAAAATGCGGCGACGCAAAACTCATCACCACGGCCAATGCCAGAATGATCGCAATCAAACCGGCTTCACGCATGGTTCCCGTGCGCCTTATCGACGAATTTTTTGGCGCAGCGGCTGCCATTGTGTCGATTGCCATTTCACCCTCTCCCATTTTCTTTTCATGCGGCATGATGCGATGCCCGTTCCGCGCCTACGCCTGAAGCAAGAAGGATCACTGCCTCTTCCGACATGGTGTCCGCAGAAAGCTCTCCCGCAATGTGCCCTTCCCGAACGACCAGCACGCGGTCAGCAAGCCCAAGCAGTTCCGGCATTTCCGACGAGATGACGATGATGCCGATGCCGGAGAGCGCAAGCTCCCGCAACAGGCGATGAATTTCCGCCTTCGCGCCGACATCTATGCCCCGTGTCGGTTCATCCATCAGAATGACTTTGGGCTTTACCGCCAGTTGCTTGGCGATTGCCACTTTCTGCTGATTGCCGCCTGAAAGTGATTTCACGGGCGCTTCGATGCCACCCATTCGCACGGAAAGCCTTTTCGCAAAATCCTCTGCAAGTGCAGCCTCGGCTCGACCGTTCAGAAGTCCGGCGGCATTGGTCAATGATTTCAGGTCCAGCACGGAAATATTCTGTGCGATGGACATCTCCGTGAATACGCCAGAACCTTTGCGGTCTTCGGAAAGGTAAACAATGCCGGCCTTGGCGGCATCGGAATATGAATTGATCTTCTGTGTCTTGCCATGGAGGCGAACTGTTCCTGCGGTACGTGGGCGAAGGCCGCAGATACCTTCGGCAATCTCCGTTCGCCCCGATCCGATAAGGCCACCGACACCAAGAATTTCACCTTTGTGCAGAGAGAAGCTTACATCTGTGAAACGCAACCCATCGCCAATACCACCAACTTCAAGAATGACTTCACCCGTCGCCTCGTGTGATCCAAGCTTATCTGGGTAGAGCTGCGTGATCTCTCGTCCTACCATCCGACGCACCACATCGTCGGGTTTCACATCTGCAATGCGATCGGTGCATACATAACGACCATCGCGGAAAACCGTCACCCGGTCGCAGAGGCTGAAAATCTCGGCCATACGGTGACTGATATAGATGATGGAAATGCCATTCGCCTTTAGATCACGGATAATCGAAAAGAGCTGCTGTGCCTCGGTTTCGGTGAGCGCAGCCGTCGGTTCATCCAGAATCAACACACGGCAGTCGAGTGTCAGCGCTTTGGCGATCTCCACGAGCTGCTGGCTAGAAATCGGCAAGTTGGCGACCTTCTGCCGAACATCGATAGCCGCCGGGCGGTTCATCACGATCTGCGCATCACTTTCCAGCGCGCGGTAATTCATGAACGGTGAACGACGGCGATTGGTCGTTGCCATAAACATGTTTTCGGCCACTGTCGCGTCCGGACAAAGCGCTATTTCCTGATGCACCAGACCGATACCAAGCGATTGCGCCACGGCGGGGAGGCAATGTGAACGATTTTGCCGTCAATGCGTATCTCACCTTCAGTCGGCTGCAAAACGCCAGCGATAATGCTCATCAGTGTCGATTTACCAGCACCGTTCTCGCCGCAGAGCGCATGGACCTCACCACGTTCAAGCCTGAAATCCACTTGCGTCAGCGCCTTCACCGCTCCGAAATGCTTGGTTACACCGTGAATGGTAAGCACCGGTTCAGCCATCTTTTTCCTCCCTCTCCATTCCAACCATCCGCACCGCAGGGCGCGGATGGCTTCTGAACGGAGCCTATTCCTCAATGCCCTTAGTACCGCGACGCTTCAAATATTTGTCCCAATAGAAGTCGTCCGCGTTTTCTGCGGTCACAATCGAGAGGCCATTATCGACAACGGAATGCTCATCGGGTTGAAGCCGGAACGCTTAGCGTCATTCATCGGGTCGATCAGTTCCGGATGCTTGGCAAGCCACAGCAGCATGAAGCCCATATAGCCCTGCATGCCCCGGTTCGGATTGATCGACCCGAAGACTTCACCAGCCTTGATCATGTCGAGGATGTTGGCGTTGACGTCGGCACACATGACGAGAACCTTGCCACCGGCTTCCTTGTTCGCCTGAGCAGCCCCAATTGCAGAGTTGGCCTCCGGCATGAAAACCGCGCCGAGGTTCGGATTGGCCTGAATGAGGCTCGACAGCCCCTGATACGCTTTCGTCGGGTCCTGATTGGAAGCAGCACGACCAACCAGCTTCATGTCCGGCCACTTCTCCTCCATGCGGGCGATGAAAGCTGCAATGCGCTTGTCGTGATTATCCTGTCCCGGATTTTCAAGAACAGCATATTCGCCCTTGCCGCCCATTTTCTGGGCAATGGCATCGGCAGCATAGGTGCCTTCGCGGGTGTTGTCCGAAGTGATGAAGGACACGCGCTTCGACAGCGGAGAATCTGCTGCGAATGTGACGACCGCCGTACCCTGATCGATCGCCCGGTTGATGGGCTCGATGAACGGGTCGGAGTTCATCGGATGAACAAGAATACCAGCTGGATTCTGCGCCAACGCCTGATCGAACGTGGCGATCTGCTTGTTCACGTCTATTCCGGTGTGCCAGTATATTCCGTCTCGCAGCCAAACTGCTGGCCAGCCTGTTTGAACATTTCATAGACGGGAAACCAGTACTCAACGCCAGAAACCATGACGTTCATCACATATTTTTCGCCCGGTTTGCAGCGGAACGGATTCTCGGTCTCGGCTGCCGTTGCGGAACCGGCCAGAAGCGTTGCCGCAAGAACCGCCATTGCGGTCGTACTCAGAAAATTGCGCAAGTGTCCTCCTCGAGGCCGAAGCCCCTCCCAAACGCGCGGAAAGCGTCCCAAAAACGCCGTTGACCTTTATGAAGACCGGCCCTCCTCCTCGAAGACCAGTATTGATAGCTAATCGCAAAGAAACGCGACTGTCAATATAATTCAGGATATGAAATATATTTCACACTATTTGTTCATTTCGCTTATAGTCAAGCTGGATCGGTGGCGAAGCGCATATTTGGTCGATTAAATTTTTGACACTGACCGCGTATTCCTTACTTCTGAAAATGGCGGCTACTTCCGACATGATCGGCTTTCCGATTATTGGACGGAAAACCGTATTGGGCATGTGCACGACGTTTCTCACCACGCCCGGTATGACCGATATACCGGCACCCAGCGATACCTGTGTCAGAACAGCAAGAAGACCGCCCGGCTTTGCAATGATCCTCGGAGTGAAGCTTCCTCGTTTCGCGACTTCATATGTGCCCGCCTCCTGTTCCGGCAGTATAAACCGGCTTTCCGCAAGAAAAGCGTATTGGTCCTCCACCTCAGCAACCGCAAGCCGATGATCAGAGGGCAGCGCCAGACAAAAATAGTCTCGTAGCAAAACATGGGCGCTAAGTGACGGTGGGAGCATCATCGGCATACGGACGAAGCCAATGTCGAGATGCCCGCCCTCAATGAGCTTCGGTAGTTCCTCCATCGGAAATTCGCGCGAATGAAGCTCCACTTGGGGCCAATCATGCGAGAAACGACTGATTTGCATCTGCAAGGCTCCGGCATAAGCCGCCGAGCCGACATAGCCAATTTCGATCCGCCCGATCTCCCCTCGTCCAGCTCTGCGGCCGACACTTTCCGCCTTATCGAATTGATCCAGCACCAATCTCGCTTCCTTCAGAAACACCTCACCCGCGGGAGTGATTGCGACTGAGCGTTTGGTTCTGAAGAAAAGTTTCGTACCGAGCCGCCGCTCGATTTCCTGTATCTGAACCGTGAGCGTCGGAGCCGCAATGTTCAACCGTTCTGCCGCTCTGGAAAAATGAAGCTCCTCAGCGAGTGTCAAAAAATAACGAAGATGCCTGAGTTCCATGAGCGGCTCCAATAATTAGGTAAAAACTAATATTATCTCAAAACACCACGAATGAAAGAAATTCAAACATCCTGTTTATTGGCACCTCAAATGTAACGAAGGAAGTCCAATGTCCGCCCGTTCTGTCGCAATCCTCGCCTCGTTGACCGCAACGATGACCCTCACCGCAGCCTTCCCGGCATTGGCAATCGAATTCGACAAAGCCTTATCTTACCCTTCAAGCTGCCCGCTCCATCGTAGCTGCTGCCGAAAAAGAAGCGACAGCGAACGGCTGGCCCTGCGTGATCTCAGTCGTCGATGCAGAAGGTCTGCCGATCCTCACGATACGCATGGACAACGCGTCAGTACCCGCTGGCGTCGAGCTCGCGCCCGGCAAAGCTCGCACAGCCGCGCTTTTCCGTCGGGAAAGCGGTGCTCTCGAGGATGCTATTAACGGGGCACGCCCTGCCGCTATCACGGCGCGCGGCTTCGTGCTCATGCGCGGAGGAGTTCCAATCACGGTGAATGGTACGATTGTTGGCGCCATTGGCGTATCAGCCGACACACCCGATCATGACCAGCAGATTGCGAAGGCTGGTGCGGCAGCATTGACAACCAAATGACAACCGTCCTCGCATCCGCGCCGCGCGTTACCAATTCAACTTTCATTTTGCTGACAGCCTCGACCGGTTGCGCAATGACCGTGCTGGACACAAATGTCGTCGCGATGGTCCTACCGACCATTGCGCGGGAATTTTCGGCAAGTTTTGCTGACGTAGAGTGGGTCATCAGCACTTATGTCCTTTTGCTTCGCGTCGCTGCTCTTGCCGGCTGGCGCTCTAGCCGACCGGTTCGGACGTCGCACTGTTTTTCTGATTGGAATTGGTGCGTTCGCATTCTCATCCCGGCTTTGCGGTGTAGCAGATTCAGCCGCTTCACTTTACCTTGCTCGCGCGTTGCAAGGTGCCAGTGCCGCCTTCCAGCTCGCGCCTGCGCTCGCAATCATTGGCCATACGTTCCATCGCGATGAGGAACGTAACCGTGCATGGTCAATTTGGGGCGGCATCATGGGCCTGACCATGGTGCTGTCACCGATTATCGGAGGCCTTATCGCGCATAGTCTCGGCTGGCGTTGGGCATTCTACATAAACATACCTATCGGCATTGTGTTGGCACTGGCTACGCTGCATTCCATCACCGATTCAAAAGATGAAAATGCGCGGCGCGTTGATCCAATCGGCATCGTTGCATTTGCGAGTACAATGTTCGGCCTCACATGGGGACTTATCAATGGACAGGCACATGGTTGGACCTCTTCAACCGCGATTGCAGGATTTGTCGGCGGCTTAGCCGGCCTCGCTATTTTCTTGGCTGCGGAGAATATCCAGCAGCGCCCGATGCTCGATCTCAGCCTGTTCCGCAATCCTCGTTTCATCGGTGGTGTTTGGGCTATGTTTGCTTATGCCGCCTGTGCACAGGTGATGGCGTCCATGCTGCCGCTATTCCTTCAAAATGGCTTCGGTCAGCCGCCATTGCAAGCTGGTTTTGCCATGCTTCCATTTGCAAGCGCGATGCTGATCTTCCCCAATGTCGGGCATTTTCTCGGAAAGAGAATGTCGTCGCCGGAAATTCTGTCCCTTGGACTCATGATCGTCGGTATCGGCAGCCTTGTGACAAGCTTCGGCGCACATTGCGGCGCCCGGTCTATCGTTATGTGCGGCATGTTTCTGATTGGGAGCGGTGGCGGCTTGCTGAATGGTGAAACCCAGAAAGCGATCATGAGTACCGTTGCACGTGACCGTGCCGGGATGGCATCGGGTATCAGCACAACCGCCCGATTTACCGGCATTCTGTTGGGCTTCGCGGTCCTGAGCGGAGTGCTGGCAAGTGCTGTTCGGACTCACTTAATGCAAACGGGCTGCAAGGATCCGACATGCAGTGAAAATTTTGCTGACGCGATAGTCGCGGGCGACTTGCCTAACGCACTTGGTATGGTAGCACCTTCGGCGAGGATTGCCGCAACCGAACTTGCCATGCGAGGCTATTCTGCTGGCTTCTCGGTTGCGCTTCTGGTTTCTGCAATCGTGGCCATCGCCTCCTCGCTTTTGGTCTACTGCCTGATGAAACGACAATAGCTTTCAGGCACGAAGCTCTATTCTTTCTTGTAAAGCGTGCGCGACCGCTCAAGATGTCGGAGCATGGCAGCCTCGGCGCGGTCCGCATCCTTAATCGACAAGCAATCCAATATTTCCTCGTGTTCAACGAGGGTATATTTCTCTTTGCCGGTCCAGATAAGCATATGAGTGTGATACTCTTTCAGCCAAGCCAGCATAGCTTCGCTTACTGCGACCAATATTGGATTGCCGGAAATCCACGGTTATCCGGACATGAAACTCCATATCGGCAGCGATGAATGCCTCTGCATCACCAAGCGATTTCCGCTGCCGTTCGATGATCTCCCGCAGCTCGGCGATATCATCTTCCGTTGTCTTCTGTGCAATCTCGCGAACAATTCCACGTTCGAAGAAAATTCGCGCGCTCTTCAAATCTTCCAGCGTGTCCATTGATTGCGCAAGCATGATCTTCGCAGTCGGATCGACCTGCTGGAAAATTGAACGTGCAGTGAGTTTCAAAACCTTGGCGCGCTCGCCATGCGAGATGCTGACCAGACCCATCTTGGCAAGTGACTGCATCGCCTCGCGGATCGCGGGCCGTCCAACGCCAAAACGCTCCATCAGAACGCGCTCGGACGGCATCTCGTCGCCCGGCGTCAATTCACCGGAAGTAATCATGTTTTCGAGCCGGTCGAAAACTTCGTCAGATAGTTTGCGGCGAATGATGGGTTCAATTGCTTGGGTCATTGCGTCTCACTGCTCATGAGCTTTTCTCCCTTATGCATCTTCAAATGCTCTGAGGAAAGCCGTTACCCACACTCTCGCGACCGGTTAACAATTTTCCGCTTGCAGATATTGGAATACTCATTATACCAGTTCGCACTCAAACACCATGCGCTTATTGCAGGCGCAATGAAAACCGTGAGTGACGACAATTCCGATGAACATCTGTTTGACCTATCGCATTGAGACAACCGGCAGCATCGAACAGATGGCCGCCAAGATCGCGAGCGATCAGTCGACCGGCACTTTCGTCGCCGTTCCGGGAGAAACCGAAGAGTTGAAGGCGCGCATCGCAGCACGTGTGCTCGAGATTCGCCCGCTTGAAGACGCAACGGTGCCTGCATGGCCGGAGCTCGAGCCCGGACACAGCCCGATCAAGCGCGCCGATGTCGATATTGCTTTTCCACTCGATGCAATCGGTACTGATCTTGCAGCACTCATGACGATTGCCGTTGGCGGCGTCTATTCGATTAAGGGCATGACAGGCATCCGCGTTGTCGACATGAAGCTGCCGGAAGCCTTCAAAAGCGCACATCCGGTCCGCAATTCGGTATTGCCGGAAGCCGTCGTCTGACAGGTGTTGAAAAGCGTCCGATCATTGGCACCATCGTCAAGCCCGCGCTCGGGCTGCGTCCACATGAGACGGCAGAACTCGTCGGTGAACTCATTGAGTCAGGCGTCGATTTCATCAAGGACGATGAAAAACTGATGAGTCCGGCCTACTCGCCGCTTAAAGAGCGCATCGCCGCGATCATGCCGCGTATTCTCGATCACGAACAGAAGACCGGCAAAAGGTGATGTATGCTTTCGGCATCTCCCATGCTGATCCCGATGTCATGATGCGCAACCACGACATGGTGCTAGAGGCTGGCGGCAATTGCGCCGTGGTCAACATCAACTCGGTCGGCTTTGGCGGCATGAGCTTCCTGCGCAAGCGCTCGGGTCTCGTGCTTCACGCCCATCGCAACGGTTGGGACATCCTGACCCGCAACCCGGGCGCAGGCATGGATTTCCGTGTTTATCAGCAGTTCTGGCGGCTGCTCGGCGTCGATCAGTTCCAGATCAACGGCATCCGCATCAAATATTGGGAGCCGGACGAAAGCTTTGTCAATTCGTTCAAGGCGGTCAGCACACCGCTGTTTGATCCGTCCGATTGTCCGCTTCCTGTGGCCGGTTCCGGGCAATGGGGTGGACAGGCACCGGAAACCTATGAGCGCACGGGCCGCACGACGGACCTGCTTTATCTGTGCGGCGGCGGCATTGTCAGCCATCCGGGTGGCCCTGCAGCCGGTGTTCGCGCTGTGCAGCAAGCATGGGAAGCAGCAGTTGCGGGTATCCCGCTTGAAGCTTACGCCGCAGATCACCCCGAACTTGCAGCCTCGCTCGCAAAATTCGGGAAAGGTGGCGAGTAATGTCACAGGCTTCCAACGAATTACTGCTGTCTTATTACGGCGATGATCTGACCGGCTCGACCGATGTTATGGAAGCCATGGCTTCCAACGGCGTCGACACTGTGCTGTTCATGAATGTGCCGGATGAAGAACTTCTTTCGCGCTTTTCACACTGCAAGGCTATTGGTCTTGCAGGCACCAGCCGCAGTGAAACGCCGGAATGGATGCAGGAAAATCTCACGCCTGCGTTCAACTGGCTCAAAAGCCTGAATGCTGCGATTACGCATTACAAAGTCTGCTCGACATTCGATTCCGCACCACATGTCGGCAATATTGGCAAGGCCGTGGAAATCGGCAAAGCAATCTTCGATCAGGCCTATGTACCGTTGATTGTCGGTGCGCCGCAGCTAAAGCGTTACACATCTTTCGGCAATCTCTTTGCCGCCTATCAGGGCGAAACCTACCGCATCGACCGCCATCCCGTCATGAGCCGCCATCCGGTCACGCCGATGCATGAAGCCGATCTGCGCGTACATCTGGCAAAGCAGACCGCACTGAAAACAGTGCTTGCTGATCTCGTAGCGCTTTCAGTCGCAGATGCAAATGATCGCGTAAACACCATTGCCAAAAATGCGGACGGCATGTTGCTGTTCGACGTCGACAGCCATGAAAGCCAGTTGCAGGCAGGTGACCAGCTTTGGCGTCTGCGTCCTGATGCGGGTTGGTTCGTTACAGGCTCGTCCGGTGTTGAATATGCGCTTCTCGCAGCATGGGCCAAGGTCGGACTGATTAACGCTAAAAGGAATTTCCGCTTCCCGGCAAAGCTGAACGCATCGCGGTCGTTTCGGGAAGCGTGTCGCCAACCACCGAACGCCAGATCCGCCACGCGACCGCATCGGGCTTTACCGGCATTGATCTCAACCCACTCGACCTTCTGGGTGAGAATGGCAATCAGGCAATCGAAGCTGCCATTGCTGACGGCCAAAAGGCACTCAAGCAGGGCAACAGTGTGATCCTCAATACCGCCCTTGGCCCTTCGGCTGACCGAGGCACAGAAATCGACAAGATCGCAGGCAGCCGCCACAAGCTGGCCCGCAGCCTCGGCTTCATCCTCCGCAGCCTTGTCGAGCGCGAAAGGCTTACCCGCGCCGTCATTGCAGGCGGCGACACTTCGAGCCACGCATTGCGTGAATTGCATGTCGATGCACTCACCACGCTTTTGCCGCTTCCACAAACACCGGGGTCGCCGCTTTGCACGGCGCACAGCGCTCACGCCGCCACCAACGGCCTCCAGATTGCCCTCAAGGGCGGTCAGGTCGGTTCTGACGGTTATTTCAGTCAGATTCGCGACGGCCTGACCGTTTGAATCTGGAATACTCATTGACTGGTTATACCAGTTACGCTACCAAAAGTCTGGGAAGGAACTACAATCATGACAGCTATCGCTTTGTTCGGAGCGGGCGGCAAGATGGGCTACCGTCTGGCCAAGAACCTCAAAGGTTCGCGCTTTGACGTCCGTCACATCGAAGTCAGCGACGCAGGCAAGGCACGCCTGAAGAGCGACCTTGGCATCGATACTATCGATGCGGATACAGGTCTTGAAGGTGCTGATGTCGTCATTCTGGCTGTTCCGGATACCATCATCGGTAAGGTTGCAGCAGGCATCGTAGACAAGCTGAAGCCGAGCACGATGGTTGTTGCACTCGACGCAGCCGCGCCATTTGCCGGTCATCTGCCAGAACGTGCAGACCTCACCTATTTCGTGACCCATCCTTGCCATCCGCCGATCTTCAACGACGAAACGGATATGCAAGCAAAAAAGGACCACTTCGGCGGTCTGTTTGCAAAGCAGCACATCGTTTCGGCTCTGATGCAGGGACCGGAAGAAGCTTATGCACTGGGCGAAGAAATCGCCAAGGTCATCTGGGCACCAGTAATGCGCTCGCATCGCGTAACCGTTGAGCAGCTCGCAATTCTCGAGCCCGGTCTTTCGGAAACCGTTGCAGCTTCGCTTCTCGTTGTCATGAAGCAGGCCATGGATGAAACCGTTCGTCGCGGCGTTCCTGAAGAAGCAGCACGCGACTTCCTGCTCGGCCACATGAATGTTCTCGGCGCCGTCATCTTTGGCGAAGTCCGGGGCGTATTCTCCGATGCCTGCAACAAGGCAATCGAATTCGGCATTCCTGCGCTGATGCGCGACGACTGGAAGAACGTTTTCGAACCGGAAGAAATTGCAGAAAGCATCCGTCGCATTACGTGACGTTATCCGGGAGGGCGTAATGCGCCTTCCCTTTTTACCGCCTCTTGGGAAACGGGGCTTGATTTGGGAGGAAAATATGAAGTTTACACGCAGGACAATTGCGCGCGGTTTTGCGATTGCAGCCGTCTCGGCAACATTGGCAGGCGGTGTTGTCATGCCAGCATGGGCCGCTGATCTGATCGCAATCATCACGCCGTCGCACGACAATCCATTCTACAAAGCCGAAGCCGTGGGCGCTGAAGCCAAAGCCAGGAACTTGGCTACGAAACACTGATCCTTCAGCATGATGATGATCCAACCAAGCAGTCACAGCTTGTCGATACGGCCATCGGTCGTGGCGCAAAGGCAATCATTCTCGACAATGCTGGCTCGGAAGCATCGATTGCCGCCGTTCAGAAGGCCAAGGATGCCAAAGTCCCTTCATTCCTGATCGACCGTGAAATTAATGCATCAGGCGTTGCGGTGTCACAGATCGTTTCCAACAACTATCAAGGCGCACAGCTCGGTGCGGAAGAATTCGTCAAGCTAATGGGCGAAGCAGGCAATTATGTCGAGCTGCTCGGCCGTGAATCCGATCTCAATGCAGGCACTCGTTCGAAGGGTTATCACGACGTCATCGATGAATATCCTGACATGAAGATGGTTGCGCAGCAGTCTGCCAACTGGAGCCAGACTGAAGCCTTCACGAAAATGCAGAGCATTTTGCAGGCAAACCCTGACATCAAGGGCGTGATTTCCGGTAACGACACCATGGCTATGGGTGCATGGGCGGCGCTTGAAGCCGCCGGTCGCAAGGACGTTATCGTTGTCGGCTTCGACGGCTCAAATGATGTTCGCGACTCCATCAAGGCAGGCGGCATCAAGGCAACTGTTCTTCAGCCAGCCTATGCTCAGGCACAGATGGCTGTCGTTCAGGCTGACGAATATATCAAGACCGGTAAGGGACCTGCTGAAGAAAAGCAGCTGATGGACTGCGTCCTCATCAATCCTGACAATGCAGACAAGCTCGAAACCTTCGCTTTGAAGGACTAACTCCCAAGGCTTGCGACATCGGGAGCTCCAACAAATGTTAGCGTTCCCGAAATGCTCCTAAAGTGCATTGTGTTTTTCCAAAACGCGGCGACGCGCTTTAGGTCTTTGTTTTTTACGCATGTCGTTATCGGAAAGCCAGTGCCCACTTTTCCGCGACATGCTTTGATGCCGAGGATAAATTCATGTCAGTGCTGAAGTCAGCTTCCATTATCCTGCTGGCCTGCGGTGTCGCGCTTTCGGGCTGCAAAATCATCAAGACTCCGACTGCAGAAGAAGCCGCCGAAGCACGCGGCGATAATTTCAATCCCGATCGTTCGGTTGCCGACATCTGGGACTCAAAAGTTAAGCCGTTTTTGCCGAGAAAACTGCAAAGCTCGATGAAGTGATGCAGGCAGCAAACGCAGATGCGGATGCCGCTGGAGCAAAATACGGTCATCGCGAAAAGCAGGGCAATGCCCCCTGGACCTTTGCAGCCAAGCTTGAAGGCACGGTGGTCGCCGCCGAAACGAAATCGCGCGCAGCCTATATTGATGTCGACAGCAATGGCGATGGCAAGGCCGATGCACGCGTGCAGATCGGACCGACCGTTCGCGGCAGCGCAATTCGCGACAGCCTCTCCTTTGTGAACTTCAATGAGTTTCGCAATCAGATCGATTGGGCTCAGTTTGGCAAGGCGTTCAACACCCGCGTCAATGACGATGTTCTTTCAAAGCTACCACGCGAAGATTTGGTTGGCATGAAGGTGAAAGCCGGAGGTGCTTTCCCGTTGCCATCGAAGGGTCAGCTTCCGCTCGTCACGCCTGTTTCCATCTCTTTGGAGAAATAAGCGATGGGGACGAGATTGAACCCAAAGGACGATATCGTTCTCAAGCTTGAGGATGTTTCCAAGGTCTATTCGGGCATTGTCGCGGTCAAGCGCGCCAATCTTGAATTGCGCCGTGGTTCGGTCAATGTGCTTGTCGGCGAAAACGGCGCTGGCAAGTCAACGCTGATGAAAATCATCGCGGGCGTTGAGCGTCCGACCATGGGAAAGATCATTCTCGATGGCGAGGAAGTGTCATTCGACAGCCCCGCCGACGCGCAGAAGCGCGGCATTGCGATGATCTTTCAAGAACTCAACCTGTTTTCAAACATGACGGTGGCAGAGAATATCTTTGCCGCACGCGAGATTACACGCGGTGTGCGCGGCATCGATCACAAGGCGCAGGTCGTCAAGGCCAATGAATATCTCGACCGCCTTGACGCAGGTATCAGGGCAAGTACGCTCGTCGCCGATTTGCCAATCGGTCAGCAGCAACTTGTCGAAATCGCCAAGGCTATTTCGCTTGATGCACGCATCGTAATCATGGATGAACCGACATCGGCCCTTTCTGCTGCCGAAGTCGATATTCTCTTCAAGGTTATCGCCGAGTTGAAAAAGAAGGGCGTGGCAATCGTCTATATTTCGCATCGTCTCGAAGAACTGATGCGGATTGGCGATTACATCACGGTTCTGCGCGACGGAAAAATCACAGGCGGGAAGAGATCAAGAACATCGATACGCAATGGATTGTGCGTTCGATGATCGGTTCCGATGCCAAGGATTTTGCCAAGCCTGTGACCCACAAGATCGGTACAGAACGGTTTCGCGCCGAAAACATCACCTTGCCGCGTGCGACTGGCGGGCTTGCAGTTGATGACGTTTCACTGACTGTGCGGGCAGGCGAAGTTCTGGGCATTTACGGCCTTATGGGTGCCGGACGTTCTGAGTTTTTCGAATGTGTGATGGGCCAGCATGGGCACTCCACTGGCCATATCTATATCGATGGCGAGGAAGTGAAGGAGCGCGATACGACCCGTCGCATCCGGCGTGGCCTTGCTCTCATACCAGAAGATCGCCAGCGCGAAGGTCTGGTGCAGATTTTGTCGATTGCCAGCAATCTGACACTGGCAAGTCTCGATCGTCTGGCTCGCTTCTTCCACATCACGCCAAAGCGTGAAAAGCAGGCTATTCAACAGGCGATCAAAGATCTGTCGATCAAGGCACCGAACCCCGAATTCGGGGTCACTTCGATGTCGGGTGGCAATCAACAAAAGGTTGTCATCGGCAAGGCGCTGATGACCAATCCGAAGGTTCTTCTGATGGACGAGCCATCGCGCGGCATTGATGTGGGTGCGAAGGCCGATGTCTTCCGAACCATGCGCAGGCTTGCTGCCGAAGGTCTTTCCATTCTCTTTTCAACCTCTGATCTGGAAGAAGTCATGGCGCTCTCCGATCGCATCGCGGTGCTCAGCAATGGGAAGCTGATTGCTATATTTGACCGCGATAAAGCGACGGAAGCCGACATTGTTGCTGCATCGGCCAAGGGCCATGGACACACACATGACAACGACCATAACAAACAAATAAAGGAACTCGCGTCATGACAGCCAACACGACGACGGCCGCCACTGACTCAACCTTTAACAGCGGCTCCGCCCTGCTGACGCTGATGAAACTGAGAACCTTCATCGCGCTTTTCGCGGTGTTCATCTTCTTCTCGTTCGCAGCACCGAACTTCCTTTCAGCCGCGAACCTAATCCTGATGTCGAAGCACGTTGCGCTTAACGCATTTCTTGCAATGGGCATGACCTTCGTCATCATCACAGGTGGCATCGACCTTTCGGTCGGCTCCATTGTCGGGCTTTGCGGCATGGTTGCAGGCGGTCTTCTGATCTACGGCATCGATCTTGGCATCGGCTATACGATCTATTTCAACATCATCGAAATCTCGCTGATCACACTGGCTGTGGGTGTTGCAGTCGGCTTCATAAACGGGCTATTGATAACCAAACTGAATGTTGCGCCCTTCATCGCGACACTCGGCACGCTTTATGTAGCGCGCGGCCTAGCACTTCTGTCGTCGGACGGCCAAACCTTCCCGAACCTTGTAGGCCGTGAAGACCTAGGCACAACCGGCTTCGCCTTCCTCGGATCAGGCAGCATTCTCGGTCTTCCGGTCTCGATCTGGATTCTGATCGTCGTTGCATTGGCCGCAGCCTATATCGCGCGATACACGCCGCTTGGACGGCAAATTTTCGCAGTCGGCGGCAACGAACGTGCGGCGCGCATGTCGGGTATCCGCGTCGACCGCGTAAAGATGTTCGTTTACATGTTTTCGGGCTTCTGTGCTGCGATCGCCGGCCTTATCATTTCATCCGAACTGATGTCATCGCATCCGGCAACGGGTAACTCGTTCGAGTTGAACGCCATTGCGGCGGCAGTGCTCGGCGGCACCTCGATGTCGGGCGGGCGTGGCACCATTGGTGGCACAATCATCGGTGCATTTGTCATCGGTATTCTCTCCGACGGGCTGGTCATGATGGGCGTTTCGTCCTTCTGGCAGATGGTCATCAAGGGCCTAGTCATCATCATTGCCGTAGTGGTTGATCAGGCACAGCGCCGCCTCCAGCAGCGCGTTACACTCATGCAAATGGCAAAAGCAGGATAAAGGCTCAGTAAATGGCAGAATTGAATGGCGCTCTGATCGGCTGCGGTTTCTTCGCAATCAACCAGATTCACGCATGGAATGACGTTTCGGGTGCCAAAATCGTGGCAATCTGCGACCGCGATCCTGAGCGGTTGAAGATTGTCGGCGACCAGTTTGGCATCGAACGCCGCTACACGGATGCTGAGGCGCTGTTTGCAGATGGCGGCATCGACTTTGTCGATATCGCCACCACAGTTTCAAGCCATCGTGCTCTGGTGGAACTTGCTGCCACCCACAAGGTGCCAGTAATCTGCCAGAAGCCTTTTGCCAAAACGCTTGATGATGCAAAGGCCATGGTGAAGGTTTGCGATGAAGCAGGCATTCCGCTCATGGTGCATGAAAACTTCCGCTGGCAGACGCCTATTCAGGCGGTGCGCAAGGCACTCGACGGTGGCGCCATCGGCACGCCATTCTGGGGACGTTTCTCGTTTCGCTCCGGCTTTGACGTATTTTCCGGCCAGCCTTATCTTGCAGAAGGCGAACGCTTTATCATCGAAGATTTAGGCATTCATACGCTTGATATTGCGCGCTTCATTCTGGGCGACGTGACCAGCCTTGTTGCTCGCACAAAGCGTGTGAACCCGAAGATCAAGGGTGAAGATGTAGCAACCATTCTCATGGACCATGAAAATGGTGCTACTTCCATTGTTGACATAAGCTATGCCACCAAGCTCGAAACCGATCCTTTCCCGGAAACACTCATTGAACTTGATGGCACGCAAGGATCAATCCGGCTTTATCAGGGTTATCGCCTTGAAGTGGTTACGCCGAACGGCCCCACGGTTTCCGACGTTTCGCCAAGACTGCTCTCGTGGGCCTCACGTCCATGGCACAATATTCAGGAAAGCGTTTTTGCCATACAACAGCATTGGGTGGACAAGCTGGAAGCTCGTGAAGAAACCTCGACATCGGGTGCGGATAATCTCAAGACTTTCGCGCTTGTCGAAGCCGCCTATGACAGTGCCGCAAGCGGCAACCGCGTTGACATTACGGCGTTGCTCAAATGAGCAACGTCGATCCTTTCCTGCTCTATGGGACGCGTGAAGCCGAAGCTAAGCCAACGCATCTGAAAGCGGGCTTACTTGACTGGATTTAAGCGACGGCAATCTCCGCACTATCACTTACGATGGCGTCGAAGTTCTGCGCGCCGTCTCATATCTGGTGCGGGATCGAGACTGGGGAACCTACCACCCGAAAATCCATGATCTGAACGTCGAGCAAAACGACAGCGGTTTCATCGTCACCTATCAGGCACGTTGCGAAGGCCCGGATGCGACCCAACTCACCATTGATGTTCGCATTCAGGCAGAGAGTGGCGGTACGCTCACTTTTGATGCCGTGGCCAATACCACGACCGGTTTTGAAACCAACCGTTGCGGCTTTTGCATTCTGCATCCAATCGTCGGGGTTGCCGGTTCGCCTGTAACTATCGAGCATGTCGATGGGACGCTCAATAGAACACAACTGCCCTGTCTGATTGAGCCATGGCAGCCTTTCAAGGACATGCGCGCGATCACTCATGAGGCCATGCCCGGCGTTTCAGCCGAATGCCGCATGGAAGGTGACACATTTGAGATGGAAGACCAACGCAACTGGTCTGATGCATCTTACAAGACCTATGTGCGTCCGCTGGCTTTGCCATGGCCTTATCAGATCGAAGCCGCGAAACCCCAACATCAGCGCATTGTGCTCAATATTCGTGATAGTCGCAAAGCTGCTCTCAACGCCACCCGGAATGCCGAGCCGGTGAGCATCACGCTTGGTGACGCAAGCGGCAAAATGCCAAATATCGGCATCATCATCACACCGGAAGAAGCCAAGGCCAGCTTAGCCGCAATAGAGCTACTCGGGGAAATAGCCCCGCAGGATCTGTTATTTCATTACGATCCTCTAGCAGGGCATAAAGGGTCGACCTTTGCGGATTTTGCAGCCTTAGCTGCGAAGCATAGCGGGCGCGTTTCACTCGAAATTGCATTGCCTTGCGAGAAATCGCTCATCGAAGAGACGAAAGCAATCGCTTCTGACATGAAAGCGGCTGGTTTTACCCCGGATGCAATCATTGTTTCACCGGTTATGGATCGGCAGTCGACGCCGCCCGGCAGCGAGTGGCCACCCTGCCCGCCGCGCTTGAAGATGTCTATGGGGCAGCAAGAGCAGCTTTCCCGGATGTGCGGCTCGGCGGCGGAATGCTGAGCTATTTCACCGAGCTTAATCGCAAGCGCGTTCCCGGCGACCTTATTGATTTCGTGACCCATTGCACCAATCCGATTGTCCATGCAGCAGACGATCTGAGCGTCATGCAAACATTGGAGGCACTGCCGTTCATTATCCGCTCGGTGCGGGCGATCTACGGCGACAAGCCCTATCGCATCGGGCCGTCTACCATCCCCATGCGCCAAAACCCTTATGGCAGCAGAACTATGGAAAACCCGAATGGCAAGCGCATCGCTATGGCCAATCGCGATCCCCGCCACAATGGAAAATTCGCGGAAAGCTTCGCGATGGCCTATGTCGTATCTGTACTGAACGCTGGCCTTGACAGCCTGACGCTTTCAGCCCTCACCGGACCTTTCGGACTTATTGCTGGTGACGGCGAACCAACACTCGCAGGTGGGAAACGTCCACTCTTCACCACGATAAAAACATTGTCCCGGCTTGCAGGAAAAAAAAATGGCAGCAGCTTATTTCGTCGCGGCTTGACCACGTTCTGGCCTTTGCAACTGAGCAAGAATTCTGGCTGGTAAACATCACGTCACAGCCTCAGACTGTTAGCATCGCTCAATTCGCCGATTGCTCTCGAGCCCTACGCGGTCCAGAACTTGAAACGCTCATAGTTTTAATCGCGTCGTGTTGTTTTGATCAGGAGCGGCCAACGCTGAGCTATAAAAATGATATGCCCGCCAGCAAGAACTGACGGGCATAAATCCAAAAGGTTTTCGGCGACTTAAATCACATTTGGCGTGATAGGCAGACGCCAAATTATTCCCACTCGATCGTGCCGGGCGGTTTTGAAGTCACGTCGTAGACGACGCGATTGATGCCACGTACCTCGTTGATGATGCGGGTTGCCGCATTGCCGAGGAAATTCATATCGTAGTGATAGAAATCGGCAGTCATGCCGTCCACCGATGTCACAGCACGCAGCGCACAGACGAATTCGTAGGTACGACCATCTCCCATCACACCGACGGTCTGGACTGGCAACAGAACGGCGAAAGCCTGCCAGATGGCATCATAGAGACCAGCTTTGCGGATTTCGTCCAGATAGATCGCGTCGGCTTCGCGCAGAATCTCGAGTTTCTCGCGTGTAATACCGCCCGGGCAGCGGATAGCGAGACCCGGTCCCGGGAACGGATGGCGACCGATGAAGCTATCCGGCAGGCCAAGTTCCTTGCCGAGCAAGCGTACCTCGTCCTTGAACAGTTCACGCAGTGGTTCGACGAGCTGCATCTTCATGCGCTCCGGCAGACCACCGACATTGTGGTGCGACTTGATCGTGACAGAAGGACCGCCGGTAAACGAAACGCTTTCGATAACGTCCGGATAGAGCGTGCCTTGCACGAGGAAATCTGCGCCGCCGAGCTTCTTGGCTTCTTCCTCGAACACTTCGATAAAGAGGCGACCAATTGTCTTGCGCTTCTTTTCAGGATCGGTTTCGCCTTCCAGCTCACCGATGAAACGATCAGCAGCATCAACGAGAATGAGCGGCAGGTTGTAATGTTCGCGAAACATTTCAACAACTTGGCTAGCTTCGTTTTTACGCATCAGCCCGTGATCAACCAGAATACAGGTCAGCTGATCACCAATAGCTTCATGCGCGAGAAGCGCTGCAACGGACGAATCCACACCACCGGAAAGCGCGCAGATCACTTTGCCGCTACCGACCTGCTTACGGATCGCTTCGACAGCCTGTTCGCGATATGCGCCCATAGTCCAGCCCGGCTTTACGCCGACGATACGATGAACGAAGTTCTGCAACAGCTTGGCGCCATCCGGCGTATGCACGACCTCCGGGTGGAACTGCACGCCATAATATTTGCGCTTCTCGTCAGCGATAGCCGCAAAAGGTGCGTTTGGCGAAGTGCCGATAATGGTAAAACCATCGGGCAGCGACGTAACACGGTCACCATGGCTCATCCAGACCTGATGACGGGTGCCCTTGGCCCAGATGCCTTCGAAGAGTGGGCTATCTTCCTGCACATCCGTGAAAGCACGACCGAATTCGCGATCATGGCCACTTTCGACCTTACCACCCAACTGGGCGCACATCGTTTGTTCGCCGTAGCAGATGCCGAGAACGGGAATACCTTCTTCGAAAACGGCCTGCGGCGCACGCGGCGAACCAATATCAGTCGTCGAATGGGGGCTGCCTGAAAGGATAACACCTTTCGGCTTCAGCCGCTTGAAAGTCTCTTCCGCAGACTGGAAAGGGACGATTTCACAATAGACGTTGGCTTCGCGCACGCGACGCGCAATCAGCTGCGTAACCCGGCTGCCAAAGTCGATGATTAGGATTGTGTCGGGATGTGCCGTGGTGCTCATGTGCAGCGTCTATTTAAAAAGTGACCGGGATGCAATGCCTATATGGGTTATAGACATCATGCTCAACAAGTGCGTTGTCAAAAACGACTTATACTGACATACCATTGTCAGGAGCCGACAAGAGCCCGTTAGCGATGGCGACCTCCAATTGCTGGACCGCATCAGCCAGTTTCTCATCAATAATGTGCAGATACTGTGTCCAGTCCCCGACATGCTGCAATTCACCTGCACCATCGGAGATACCGCGGAGGCCGTAAAGCGGAACTTCTGCGAGCTGGCAAGCGCGCAGGCAGGCATAAGTTTCCATATCGACCATATCTGCATCGATCGTGGTATATGTCTCACCGGAAACGATATTTGCACCTGTTGAAAGCGATGCAACAGGGATTTTCGGTACAGAGACCGGTAGCGCAATAACTTTGGGAAGATCGAGAAAAGGCGTTGCGCCTTTTTCAAACCCAAGCGGAGAGGCATCCATATCGCGATAGGAAACGGAAGAGACCTGAAACACCTCGGCTTGCGGTAATTTGGCTGAGCCTGCGGAACCAAGTGAAACCACGAGGTCAGGTTTTTCTCCCGATTGGACCAGACCCGCAAGAGCATATGCAAGATTGGCAGCCGCCTCAACCGGCCCTACCCCGATCATGACCGGCGTGAATAGCTTCGCCAGATGACGACCATATTCGGCATCAACAGCCATAACGTAGAGCAGACGCTTTCCGGCGACAATTTTCATCATCCCTGCAGGCCTTTTCTGTCCTGCACGACCATCATTGTTCCGGTCATCGTTGCGATCAGGCGCACTTCCGTGTCGGTGACCGCAAACGCCTGTCCATCACTAACCATGATGGTACGACCGGGCTTGGTGACCTCACCGCGAAAGAGGAACCGTTCTCCTTTGCCCGGAGCAAGCAGATTCACCTTGAATTCGATGGTCAGTACGGCAGCATCGGAAGGCATCAGCGTAAGCGCCGCGTAGCCGCAGGCAGAATCGAGCGCAGCAGAAATCATGCCCGCATGCAAAATCCCGTGCTGTTGTGTCAGCTCCTCACGAAACGGCATTTCAACTTCAACTATACCGGGCTCACACCGTGTCAGTTCAGCGCCAATCAGTTTCATGGCCGCCTGCCGCCCGAAACTTTCCTCGACGCGCTCCTTGAAATCCGGTTCCGCTACGCGGTGCGCTGACATCGGCTCTCCCGTCCTATTTTGACCTTTGCAGAATGCTCACATAAAACCGTCAGTGCCAGTGGACAATGGCGAAAATACTGCACCATGCGACGGAAATACCGGCTTTACATCACCAGCATCCGCTACAATTGTATCCCACAAAGTCTGTGGCACAACTTCCGTAAAATCGACATTCCCTTTGAGAAACTGTGCAGTCTGCTTCGTGTTTTCTTCTGCGAACAACGAACAGGTAACATAGGCCGGGCGTCCCCCGGCTTCACGTAATGCTTGGCAGATTCCAGCACTTCCCTCTGGTCCTGAACGCGCCGCTCCAGTTGCTGGTCGTTCAACCGCCATTTTGCATCTGGGCGGCGCCTCCATGTGCCGGAACCAGTGCAAGGCGCATCGGTAAGCACGAGATCCATCTGCCCGGTCAGCGGGTCCAGTGCATCGAGATTTCCATGTATCTGCGTGTTACGCACCCCTGCACGCTGTAGTCGCTCATGCATGGGCGACAACCGCGCTCGTTCAGCATCATAGGCATGAATTTGACCGCTGTTCTGCATTGCAGCAGCCAAAGCCAAAGTCTTGCCGCCCGCACCTGCACAATAGTCAAGCACCTGTTGACCGGGCTTCGCACCAGCAAAAAGCGCGGCAAGTTGTGAGCCTAAATCCTGAACCTCAAACCAGCCGTCGAGAAAAGCCTGTTCGCCTTGTACATTGGGATGGCGACCAAGTGCTTCGATAGGCGGAATGCGCAGTGCTTGCGCCAAAAAGGCGCAGATGATGCACCGGATTTTTCAAGCGCTGAGAGCGTTTGTTCGGGTCGCGCCTTCAAACTGTTGACGCGCAAGTCGACTGGCGGCCGCGTTGCCAACGCCCTGCCTTCATCCACCCAGCGCGCACCGAGAAGTTCCTCAAGCGACGATGCACACCATCCCGGTACATCCGCCTGAACGTGAGCTGGAGCTTCAGCGATATCTAGGCTTCCCCATGCTCTGCGGCGTGGCTGCTCCAGCGTTTCCGGCGCAAATTTGTCTCCATCGAGTATAGCATCGATGGCCGCAGTATCCATGCCACCATCAGCCAGCAGTGCACCGAATGCCAGAGCGCGCGCATCATCGGCATCCATTCGCCACGTGATGGACAGCTTACGGCGCAGCGCATCATAGACGATGTTGCCAATCACAGCACGGTCGCCCGCGCCTGCGAAGCGATGGGAAGCGCCCCAATCCTTCAGCACGTCGGAAGCTGGGCGTGTACCCGCTTCAATCTGCTCCAATACCTCGATAGCCGCCTGCAGGCGTCCGCCAAGCCGCATTGTGTCTCCTTCTCGAATGCCTGCTCTCGGGCATAGCCTTCCTTACAGGGAAAAGGCAATCGGCAAATCAAAACAAAAAAAGGCGGCTTCAATTGAGCCGCCTCTTTTCATTCGCCAAATGTCATGAATTACATGCCGCCCGGATAGTTCGGGCTTTCGCGGGTGATAGCGACACCATGCGAATGGCTTTCCCGCAGACCGGCATTGGAAATTCGCACGAACGTTGCCTTTTCACGGAACTCTTCCAGCGTCTTGGCGCCAACATAGCCCATGGAAGCGCGCAAGCCACCTGCAAGCTGGTGAAGAACTGCGGAAATCGGCCCTTTGTAGGCGACCTGACCTTCAATCCCTTCCGGTACCAGCTTTAGTTCATCGCGCACTTCTGCCCGGAAGTAACGATCAGCCGAGCCACGCGCCATAGCGCCGACCGAACCCATACCGCGATAGGCTTTGAACGAGCGCCCCTGATGTAGATAGACTTCGCCGGGACTCTCTTCCGTACCGGCCAACAGCGAACCAGCCATCGCGGCGACCGCGCCGGCTGCCAGCGCCTTGGCAAAATCGCCGGAGAACTTGATGCCGCCATCTGCAATCACCGGGATATCCTGTTTTTGTGCTGCCTCAACCGCAGACATTATGGCCGAAAGCTGTGGAACGCCAACGCCAGCAACAATACGTGTGGTGCAGATCGAGCCCGGCCCGATACCAACCTTGACCGCATCCGCACCTGCATCGATCAGCGCCTTTGTACCAGCGGTCGTTGCAACATTACCTGCAAGAATCGCTATATTCGGATAGGCTTTCTTGATACGGGCCACTGCATCGAGAACGCGCTGCGAATGGCCATGCGCCGTATCCACCACCAAAAGATCTACACCGGCTTCAATCAAACGTTCAGCGCGCCCGTAACCGTCTTCACCAACGCTCGTAGCAGCCGCGGCGCGCAGACGTCCCTGAGCGTCCTTGGCGGCGTTCGGATTGAGCTGCGACTTTTCAATGTCCTTGACGGTAACAAGACCGACACAACGGCCCTGATCGTCGACAACGAGAAGCTTTTCAATGCGATGAGCGTGCAACAGACGCTTGGCTTCGTCCTGATTGACGTTCTCGCGAACCGTAATGAGGTTTTCACGGGTCATCAGCTCGTGAATCTTCTGCTTCGGATCAGAAGCGAAGCGAACGTCGCGATTGGTCAGGATACCGACAAGCCGTCCCGGGCCTTTGGTTGTATTCTCAACGACTGGAATTCCGGAAATTCCGTGAGCCTTCATCAGTGCCTGCGCATCAGCCAAAGTGGCATCCGGGCCAATCGTCACTGGATTTACAACCATGCCTGATTCGAACTTCTTCACCTGACGGACTTCTTCTGCCTGTCGCTCGGGCGTCAGATTGCGGTGAATGACGCCAATACCACCGGCCTGTGCCATGGCAATAGCCAGCCGGGATTCCGTCACGGTATCCATCGCAGCAGAAAGAAGAGGAAGGGTAAGTTCGATATCCTGGCGATGCGCGTGCGCAGATCGACCTGCCCCGGCATTACTTCGGAATGGCCCGGCTGCAGCAGCACATCGTCAAATGTGAGAGCGAGAGCGCCGGTGGGCGATTCCACGATTTTAGCCATTGCCAATTCCTTTGCCGATTTTATCGAATGAGAAAAGCCGCCTCTCGGAATAGGTCCGGGAGCAGCGACGCATCTGGTTTGCTAGGTTGAATTGGCACCGGCTGGTAACACGGTTATGACCAAATGGAAAGCCTTTTACTGACAAGTTTCAGTTACCGATAAGGATTTACGTGATAAATCTCGACACACATCGAAATCGGGCAGCAGCAGGCTTGCAGGGGCAAAGTGAGAAAATCCTATAGACGCGTTCCGCTCATCCGCCGGTCAAAAGCCATGTGGATGTCACCACATGTCTGGAAGCCACGACTGGTCTTCTGGTGTGGCGCACTCGCTATTGGCCTTATCAGCGTTGGCTTTGCCGAAGCTGCGGACATTGCGCAAGATTGGTTCAAGACCCTCACAAGCGGAAGCGGCTGGCGCGCATGGCTCCCACTGCTTATCACACCGGTCGGGTTTATGGCTTGTTCCCGGATTGCCTTATCCCGGTTCCCAAATTCTGGAGGCAGCGGCATTCCGCAAGCAATCGCCGCACGCCATTTGCACGACCATGAAGATCGAACTCTGCTGCTTTCACTCAAAACCGCGATCGGTAAGATCATTCTTACTCTGACCGGGCTTTTCAGTGGAGCATCCATCGGTCGCGAGGGCCCGACCGTGCAGATCGGTGCATCCATCATGATGCAGTCCGCCCGTTTCGGCGGCATGGAACAAGCACGCGGTCTCATCCTTGCGGGCTCTGCCGCAGGCATAGCGGCTGCGTTCAACACCCCCTTGCAGGTGTCGTCTTCGCAATCGAGGAGATGGGACGTGCCTATGCCGCACGAACCAACGGTCTCGTATTATCTGCCGTTATTCTCGCCGGTCTTGCTTCGCTTGGTCTCGTAGGAAACTATAATTATTTCGGGCTGACGACTGTTACCGCTTCCAGCGGCAAAGACTGGATTCTGGTGATTGCGTGCGGTGTAATTGGTGGAGCATTCGGGGCTGCCTTCAGTGCGCTCGCACTCGAACTGAGACGTCGTGTGCGACGCCGCATTCAAAAGGCTCCTCTTCGCAATGCAGTATTTTTCGCGGGAATTTGCGGCCTTTTGGTCGCAATCATCGGCATTGCGTCCGGCGGATCGACCTTTGGCGCAGGCTACGATCAGGCACGGAGCGCTGTGGAAGGGTTGGCTCTTCCACCTCTTTATTTCATAGGGAAGTTCCTTGCCGGGCTTCTTTCCATGACTTCGGGGATACCGGGCGGAATATTTGCACCTTCTTTGTCGGTCGGTGCGGGACTGGGCAGCACCATCGGCCTCGGTTCTTGGAACCAGCACCAGTCTTGCTGCTGTTCTCGGCATGGCAGGTTATTTTGCCGGCGTCGTGCAAGCACCGATGACTGCATTCGTCATCATTCTGGAAATGACCGGCAATCATAACAACGTCATTCCACTCATGTGCGCATCGATGATGGGCTATGGCACTGCACGGCTGATCTCTCACGAGCCGCTCTATCATGCCATGTCACGTGACTACGTAGCAGACGAACTGCGCCAGCGCCGGGCGCGCGAAAAGAATACGCTCTCTCAATAGAGTAAACATGGAGGAGAAAACTGTTCATGGATCGCAGAACATTCACCAAGTCGCTTGCGGGACTCGGGGCAATGCCCTTTGTCGTCAATGTGGCATCGGCAGCTACTGAGGGAGGAGCAGGCATGCTGGAGCTTATGGGTGGAAGCATCACGGATGTACCCGAATCAAGCTGGGACACCACACACTGACAAAACGCCCGACCGGCTGCACCGTTCTTCTATGCGAGGAAGGCGCTTCTGCGGGCGTTGATGTGCGCGGTTCTGCGCCCGGTACGCGTGAAACCGATCTGCTCGATCCAATCAATTATGTACAACAGGTTCAGGCCATCCTGCTTTCGGGCGGCAGTGCCTATGGCCCGGCAGCTGCGACCGGCGTTATGCGTTATCTTGAAGAGAACAATCTCGGCTTCAAGATCGGCAAAGGCGTCGTTCCGATTGTACCGGCGGCAATCTTGATGGATCTCGGCGTCGGAGATTTTTCTGTGCGTCCCGATGAGGAAGCCGGTTATCTGGCATGCAAGGCCGCAAAGGCTGAAGCTTCTGGAGAAGGCAACATCGGTGCTGGCGCAGGCGCGTCTGTCGGCAAGATGTTCGGTATGGAATACGCTATGAAGGGAGGACTCGGCACAGCTAGCTATAAGGTACCCGGCACCGAAATCGTTGTCGGCGCAATTGTTGCCGTCAATGCTGTCGGCGACGTCTATGCACCGAATTCGCGCCAGATTCTGGCTGGTGCGCGGACAGAGGACGGAAAGGGCTACCGGGATACCATATCCGCCATCATGCAGGGCCATGGCGTGGTAAAGTCAGGCGGTGCCAACACAACGATTGGCGCAATAGCGACCAATGTCCCATTCGACAAGGCTCAGCTCAAAAAGATTGCGGGCATGGCGCATGACGGTTTTGCACGCACAATCAATCCTATCCATACAATGTGGGACGGTGACACGATCTTCGCGCTTTCCACAGGCAAGGCAAAGGGCGTGGAAGCCGATGTGACGGCAATTGGAGCAATCGCCGCGACAGTTATGGCAGAAGCCGTGGCACGTGCAGTTATCAATGCGGACAGCCTCAAGGATTTGAACTTGCCAGCCTATAAGGACTATGCCCCGCAATAAGGTGATTATCTGCTGACAATAGTGTGTATTCGGCGTCATTCGTGAATGCACAAAAGACAGTCTGTGCGGGGCGTAGAAGCATGTTCTTTACAGAAGCGAATCCTTCTATAGTCCGGCCATGCCAATTCGACACTTAAGCGAAACCATCATCAATCAGATCGCGGCGGGTGAAGTCATCGAACGCCCCGCCAGCGTTATCAAGGAACTTGTCGAAAATGCCATTGACGCCGGCGCGACCCGTATTGAGGTCGTGACCGGCGGCGGTGGCAAGACCTTGTTGCGGGTGACGGATAATGGTTCGGGAATTCCGGTCGATGAACTTCCATTGGCAGTTTCCCGCCACTGTACCTCCAAGCTTTCCGATGATGTGCACGACATTCGCGCACTGGGGTTTCGTGGGGAAGCTCTGCCGTCCATCGGTTCAGTCGCAAAACTGACCCTCAAATCTCGCCCGCAAGATGCAGATTCCGGTTTCGAAGTTTCGGTCTCAGGCGGACAGCTTGACGGTCCTCGCCCTTCTGCTTTGAACCGCGGGACAATTGCCGAGGTGCGCGATCTTTTTACGCGACACCTGCCCGTCTCAAATTCATGAAAACCGATCGTGCAGAAGCTTCCGCCATAACTGATGTCATCAAGCGCATCGCAATTGCCTTTCCGCATGTCCGCTTTTCGCTCGCGGGCACCGACAGGACACCGCTGGAACTGGCCGCAACCGGCAGCGGTGCAGAAGCAACGCTCGAGCGCATCAATCAAGTGCTTGGAAAAGAATTCGGTGAAAATGCGCTTGCCATCGATGCCGAACGCGACAGTGTGCGTCTGGCCGGGTTTGTCGGCATCCCCTCCCACAATCGCGGCAATGCCCTGCACCAGTTCGCTTATGTGAATGGGCGTCCGGTGCGGGACAAACAGCTTTTCGGCGCATTACGCGGAGCCTATGCTGACGTTATGGCGCGCGACCGTCATCCGGTCGCCGTATTGTTTCTGACGCTGGACCCGGCACTGGTCGACGTTAATGTGCATCCGGCCAAGGCTGACGTGCGTTTCCGTGATCCGGGCCTTGTTCGCGGACTGATCGTCGGTGCAATCAAACAGGCACTGGCGCAGTCAGGCATTCGGCCTGCAACCAGCGGTGCCGGTGCCATGCTGCAAGCGTTCCGCGCAGAAGGGTTCCAGTCGGCCTCACCATCATTCACATCGCGTCCCTCTTCGACTGCTTATGCATCAGGAAACTGGCGCCCCGCGCCTTCAGCTCCCATAAACGAATGGTCACCGCAGACCGCGCATCCGGCGCATCGACCGCTGGACTTGGGACCGGCACCCTCTTTTCAAGAAAGTGATCAGGCGACGCTCACTACTTTCAATGTGCTTGCTGCAGATACCCGGGCGACGCTTGACGAAGCGCCGGTGGAACTCCGGCAGAAGCCGCTTGGCGCGGCCCGCGCACAAATCCACGCGAATTATATTGTCTCGCAGACAGAAGACAGTCTCGTCATTGTAGATCAGCATGCAGCTCACGAGCGACTTGTCTACGAGGCGCTGAAAAACGCCCTGCATGCTCGCCCGATACCGGGACAAATGCTGCTTATTCCTGAAATCGTGGATCTGTCGGAAGAAGATGCCGAGCGGCTGGCAACCCACGCAGAAACACTTTCACGCTTTGGCCTTGGCATCGAACAATTCGGGCCGGGTGCTATTGCTGTGCGGGAAACACCCGCAATGCTCGGAGAAATGAATGTACAACAGCTGATCCGCGATCTTTCGGATGAGATTGCCGAGCACGATACATCTGAAGGATTGACGGCCATGCTCAACCATGTGGCCGCAACAATGGCCTGTCATGGTTCCGTGCGGTCGGGACGGCGGTTGAAGCCTGAAGAAATGAATGCACTTCTGCGTGAAATGGAAGACACCCCGGTTCAGGCACCTGTAATCACGGTCGTCCGACCTACATCGAATTGAAACTGACAGATATCGAACGGCTTTTTGGCAGGCGCTGATAGAATTACCACCAAGCAAGAGCCGGTACTGCTGGACGCGACGCCCGGTGCTTGCTAGAGTCAGTCGCAAAGGTTTTAGATACATGAATAAATTTGAATCGCCCCGCTCATCCGAAGCTGTTCTGCGTTATCTCGACGGTGATTATGAAATCGTCAGGCACGGAGCCTATGTCGCGTGTGCTGTAACCGGCGCCCATATCCCGCTCGATGAACTCAAATATTGGAGCGTTTCACGGCAGGAACCCTACGCAACAGGCCTGATTTCCTTTGAACGTGAGTTGGAAGCCAATCCAGAACTGCGTAGCCGCAAGAAAGCTTAAAATTAGCCCGTAATACGGCTTTTGAAGCGCTCGATGATCGTGTCCAGAATGCGGTCAAGTCCATCATTGCGGTCAAATTCGAGATCGACGTCGAGGACAGCAAGTTTCGCCAGAAAGCCGGAAGTTACTCCAATCATCGTTGCCAGACGCACCTGATCCTTCGCTGTGGTAATCAATCCTAACCCCTGACGGCGTGCTGTGTCTGCCAGATTGCGAATATCGTCCGATGCAAAGCTGTGATGATCGGGGAACGAGCGTGTTTCCACAATCTCACCGCCTGCTTCAACAACACTTGCATAGAATTTTTCAGGATTGCCTATGCCTGCAAATGCAAGCCAACGATTGCCCGCTACCGGTGTGGTAGACGACGGCTTAAGCTGGGCTTCATATATCGGCCGACCTGCCCGCGCCGCTTGCCTGATAACGAAATCAGCACCGTCGCCCTTGCCGATGCGCAGTAAAGCATCGGTCTTACGCATCTGGTCTGTCAGCGGAGCACGTAAGGGGCCTGCCGGTATTACCCTGCCGTTGCCAATACCACGCGTCGCATCCACAACCAGCAACGAAAAATCGGCAAAAGTCGTGCGCTCTGGAAACCGTCATCCATGATGATGAAATCGCAACCGAGCGTCTGTAAATGTCGAGCCGCCTTTAGTCTATCAGGACAGAGAGCCACCGAAGCATGTTGTGCCAGCAGAAGCGGCTCATCCCCGACATAACGAGCACTGTCATGAGCAGCATCGACAACGTGCAGTCCCTTGTAGGTACCACCATAACCGCGCGAGACGATTCGGGGTTTTAGACCTCGTGCTTTTGCCCCAGCAGCAAAAGCAATTGCGGTCGGTGTTTTCCCCGCCCCGCCTACGGTAAAATTGCCCACGCAAAGAACCGGCAAAGAAATTCTTGGTGGTGCCGCTTTCAAAAGCCGACGCCCCGCCACCGCTCCGTAGAGCCAAGCAGCAGGCGCCAAAGACCAAGCGCGCCAATCAGGTTTCTCCCACCAGAAAGGCGGCGCTTCGCTCGCCATCTTCAGTGACCGCCCGACTGATAGGCAGCCTCGTTGCGATTGCCCGGCAATTGTGCCTGCAGGATCAATGGCTGGATAAACGGCTCGAGCGCGACGAGCGTACGATCCAGTGCACCGCGCATGTCCCTGACCGTGCTTACCCCGGCATTGATCATGGCTCGGAGATGCTGAGGGTTGTTGAACAGGAAATTGATCGCTCCTGCGAGCATATTGCGATCCTTCACAATGCGTGCGCCACCATTCTTGATGAGACGTTGGAAGGACTCGCGGAAATTCTGAACATTTCGCCCGGTTAGCACGGCAGTCCCCATCATCGCCGGTTCCAGCGGGTTGTGACCGCCTTCCTTGGTCAGCGAATTACCAATAAACGCTATTTCAGTGAGTTGGAGGTAAAGTCCCATCTCCCCGATGGTGTCTCCCAACAGGATATCGGTATCGGCTTCAATCGGCTCATTGGCGCTGCGACGCGCGACCTTGAGCCCCTTTTCCACCAGCATAGCCTCAATGGCTGGAGCGCGATCCGGATGACGCGGAACGATAATCGTGACAAGATGCGGATAGCGCACTTTCAGCATCTGATGAACTTCTGCTGTGATCGCTTCTTCGCCGTCATGGGTCGAAATTGCTGCCCATGTCCGCCGTCCACCGATCTGGCGCTGCAATGCAGCCAAAGCCTGCGGATCGGCTGGCGGAGGATTCGTATCGACTTTTAGATTACCTGAAACACTGACCGGTCGCGCACCCAGCGTCCGAAACCGATCTGCATCAAGTTCCGATTGAGCGACCACATAGGCAAAATTTTCAAAGAGCGCTTCGGCGAGAGCCGGTCTCTTCTGCCGGGCAGCAAAGGAGCGGTCAGACATGCGCCCATTGACGAGGACCTGTGGCGTATGACGACTGCCGAGCGAAAGCACAGTTGCGGGCCAGACTTCAGACTCACAACCAATGGCAAGATCAGGTTTCCAGTGGTTGAGAAACTTGTTGACCGCTGGCTGCAAATCCAGCGGAGCATATTGATGGATAACCTTGTTACCCAACTGGTCCGCCACAACTTTTGCCGACGTCACAGTACCTGTTGTCAGCACAATATGGATACCCGTTGCGGCGATCCGCTCAATCAATGGCGTGATCGCGACGGTTTTCACCAACGCTTGCCGCGTGGGCCCAAATAACCGGCCCCTGTGGACGCACAATGGCCGATTTACCATAGCGCTCGCCACGACGCGTTCGCTCTTCCTTACCGCGAGACGCTCGATAAGCGATGTAAGGCCCCATGAATGGATAGGCCGCAGAGCCGAGTGCACGGTAGGCAGACAACATACTGCGCGCCCATCGTTCGCTCATTTCGCTTTCTCCAACGCAGCATAGGCCCCTGACGGTCGCGTCGTTGAGTTGGCGCGTTAGCTCCATGCGTTTTTCTTCCAGTTGCGTTTCATCGGCATCCGCGTCGACCCACACATTGTCGCCGCGCACGATAATCGAACGCCCAAAGGGCAGTGGAATCGTCGTCTTGTCCCACGACTTTTCCAAAACATGGTTCCGAGAGAAAGCATAAGCAACCGGTATTATCGGGCGACCGGACAATTTCGCCAATAAAATGATGCCTTCTCCGGCCTCACGCGCTTTGCTGTGAGCAATGTCCGCTATAATTGACGCCGACTGCCCGTTCTTGAGAGCGTTCTTCAGCGTCAGAAGCGCGCGTGCGCCACCCTTTTCAGGCTTGGAACGAGACCCTCGCCCTCCGGAACCGCGCACCGTCAACAATCCGAGTTTTTCCGCAACGCGAGCGTTCAGCTCCGCGTCAGCACTTCGCGAGAACATGGCAACCAGTTCAATTCCCTTGGGACAGATGAACGGCCCCATGAGATGTTGTCCGTGCCAGAAAGTCACGATGAACGGATCATCCTTACCCACCAGTGCCTGTGGATCTGCTGATTCCTTCAAGCGAGAATTGGTGAAGTAGACAAGCTTGAAGTAGGCCGTGATCAACCAGACCAGCAGAGCTTTAACCACGGCAGACTGCGCCAGCGGCCCGCGCATACGCCGCCAGAGGCGCTTCGCGAACCCTTGCTTCTTATGCCCGGTAGTCTGACCCGAGCTATCTCCGCTTTGCATCCGATGTTGGCCGGGAGCAGACAAACCGCTCAATCCGCCTTCAGCGTCACGCCTTCCGGATCGAGCAACCGATGCAGGTGCACGATGAAGTAGCGCATATGAGCATTGTCTACTGTTTGCTGTGCCTTCGACTTCCATGCAGTCTTAGCGGTCTCATAATCTGGGTAGATGCCAACAATATCGAGGTTCTCAAGATCACGGAACTCAACGGTACCGAGCTTTTTCAACTCGCCGCCGAATACCGGTGAAGAAGCTGTTTTTGTCGCCTTCGACGCTCATGACAATTATCCCTGAACAAATTTGGTTCGCGGCATGATTAACCCAAGGGTCAGTCCGCGACAACACTCAACATTTCCTGCAGAAGGTCCCCGCTGGCGGCAACGAGAGCACCATGGCTCAACGTCGGGCCGCCATATGTGATCGGTAAAGCATCGCTTGTCAGGATTGCCCCGCCCGACTCACTCAGGATCAGATCAGCTGCCGCCAGATCCCAATCATGCGAATTTGGCCGAATGAAGGTGCCCGCTATATCTCCGCGTGCGACCATTTGCGATACGGTAGGCGAGGGAGGGAACATAAGGATGAATCTTTTGCACGATCCCGCCAGCTTTCCGGCAGTGCCGTGACCATATTGCGCGCTGATGCGATGGTGACCTGTTCACCGGGCGACGGTAGTCTGACATGAATGGACGTACCGTTTTGCGATGCACCCGTCCCTTTGCCAGCCTCGATGAGTTCGTTGCGCGCCGGACATTCTAAAACGCCCGCCAACGGGCGACCATCTTCAACAATGGCAATGCTTACACACCATTGATCTTGCCCGGCAATATATGCGCGGGTGCCGTCAATAGGATCGACCACGAAGGCACGACAGCGTTTTGCAGCAGCCCGTTCATCGACGGTTTCTTCAGATATCCAGCCATAGTCCGGCCGCGCTTTCAAAAAGAATGTCTTTCAAATAGCAGTCGACAGCCAGATCCGCTTCACTCACAGGCGATGAGCCATCCTTCAGCCAGACTTCCGGAGAACGACCGAAGTATCGCATCGCGATGCAACCAGCTTCGCGCGCAGCATCACGCAAGAGCGCCAGTTCACCGACAATTTCGTTGTGCTTGTCAGTTCCCGGCAAGTGTCATGCCTTCAATTACGAGTGTCGGCGCAGTCATCCCGAAGTTTCGATCGATATCGGAGGCAGGAGTCATATTGAGGAACATATCCTTGAGGTTCGAAGCAATCGTTACTTCGCTGACAGGATAGGCAAGCCCACCATTTTCGATCCAGAAGCCCGATGCTCCGCGGCTATACTGGCCAGTGATCATGTCCACGCCCTGCCCAAACACCTCAGTCACGTAAAACCTGTGCCAACGGCACTGATTAGCTCGTCCGGCGACTGGGAACCGGGCTCAATGGCAAAATTGGTAGACGCCGGCGAAACACCGGAACCCGAGCGGACGCCACGGCCATTGCCTTGCAGGCCAAGTTCGCGGGCGCTCGACCCAGAAAGCAACCATTGATTGAGAATTCCGTCTTCAACCATCGTCAAAGGCTGTCCCTCAATCCCTTCGCCATCGAACGGGCGGGAAGAAGAGCCACGCACGCGCAGCGGATTGTCGGTAACATTTATGCCCTGTTTGAGAACCTGCTTACCAAGACTGTCCCGAAGAAAGCTCGTCTTCCGCGCAACCGAGGCACCGTTAATCGCACTTGCAAGATGTCCGGCAATACCGCGCGCAAGGCGAGGATCATAGACAACCGTCACGGGGCCCGTTTTTGCCTGACGTGCATCCAACCGCCGCACGGCGCGTTCACCCGCGCGACTTCCGATAGCACTGGGCGTATCGAGATCGGAAAAATGCAGGCGCGAACTGAAATCGTAATCGCGCTCCATCTTCGTGCCCTCGCCCGCAATGGCGGAGACCGATCGTCCAAAGCGTGTGGCTGCGTAATGCCCCGAAAAATCCCGTAGACGTGACCAGCACCAGACCACCCAAGCTACGCGAGGCGCCTGCTCCCCTGAATTCGTCACACCCTTGACTGCGAGTGCAGCCGCTTCTGTCGCAAGTGCGTCCTGCGTCAGACGTTCGGAATCGATATCCGTCGAATCGTAGAGATCAAGATCACGAGCCGAAACAACAAGCAGCGATGGGTCGGCAAGCTGCTCGTAAGGATCTTCCGGCGCAACACGCGCCATGGCAACAGCGCGCTCTGCGAGACGGTCCGGATCGGCGCTCGCATTAGCGGAAACACTGGCGATGCGACGGCCGACAAAAACACGCAAAGCGAAATCGTCACTTTCCGACGATTCGGTTCCCTCAACCTTGCCTAATCTCACCGACACACTCACAGAGCGCGCTCGCATCACGACTGCGTCAGCGTAATCAGCACCCGCCCGTTTGGCAGCAGCCACGAGTGCGGCTGCTCGATCGACAAGTTTCTCTGCCGAATTATCTGAAATCATTATATAATCCGAGTTTCTCAAGTTTATCGCGGCTCAACCTTGCACCACAGTCTGCAGCGGGACTTGCCAAAAAATATCGTCAAATTGTTCGACATCGGGCTGATTACAGCCATATCTTGTTTCTATATTGCCGAAATCAAAGGGCTTCAAGACAAGCCCTTCTACATTTCTCCAAATTCCAAGAGCTGAGTATGGTTGCAACTGGCGGAAGTCTCTACCTACAGTGTCTGATGATTTTGGGCGGTGCAATAATCGCTGCGCCGCTATTCAAGCGGTTGGGGCTCGGCACGGTCCTCGGCTATCTTGCGGCAGGCATCACGATCGGCCCCGTGGCACGCCTCATTGCAGACGGAGAAGATTTTCTGCACTTCTCCGAGCTTGGCGTTGTCTTTCTTCTCTTCATCATCGGACTTGAGCTGAAACCCTCAAGACTTTGGGCGTTGCGCCAATCGATCTTCGGTCTTGGTACCGCCCGGTTCTGCTTTGTGGAGCAGCCCTGACTGCGCTTGGCATCTACTTTGCGGGCCTCAGCTCCGAAGCAGGGATCATCATCGGTTTCGGTCTCGCGCTTTCGTCTACGGCATTTGCCATGCAGGTTTTGGAGGACCGGGCCGAAACGAACCAGAAACACGGTCAACGTGCTTTTCAATTCTGCTGTTCCGGGACCTCGCCATCGTACCGATCCTTGCGATTATTCCGGCACTTTCGCCGAATGAACCGTCGCAGGTGAGCGCGGGTTTCCATCTTGCCACGGCAATTGCAGCCATTGCAGCACTGGTCGTCGCGGGGCGTTATCTCATCAATCCGATGTTCCGCATCATCGCCAACACGGGTGCTCGGGAAGTAATGATTGCAGCGGCGCTCTTTGTTGTGCTCGGATCGGCCAGCTTACTTCAGGCGGCTGGTCTTTCGATGGCCATGGGGGCATTCATCGCAGGCGTATTGCTGGCCGAGTCATCCTACCGGCACGAATTGGAGGCCGACATCGAACCCTTCCGCGGTATTTTTCTTGGATTGTTCTTTGTCTCTGTCGGCTTGTCGCTGAACCTCACGGTGATCCTGCAATACTGGAAGATTATTCTTCTTGCAGTGCCCGTCTTCATGGCGACCAAAATTGCGATCATTTATCTGCTGTGCCGCGTCTTCCGATCAAGCCATAACGATGCTGTGCGGATCGCATTTCTTTTGCCGCAGGGTGGCGAATTCGCCTTTGTTCTTTTCTCGGCAGCTTCTGCCGCATCCATAATCTCAAGCGCACTCGGCTCAGAGCTTGTAGCTGCCGTCACCGTATCCATGGCGCTAACACCGCTTTCCGTTTTCGTTGGCTCAAAGCTGCTTATCAAGGACAAGACTGTCGATGTAATTGAAGAAAATTTCGAGGGTGCAGGTTCTGACGTACTGATGATCGGATTCTCGCGATATGGTCAGATAGCGTCGCAGATTCTGCTTGCTGGTGGTATCGACGTAACCGTGATTGACAGTTCACCTAACCGTGTCCGCGCTGCTGGAAAATTCGGTTTTCGTATCTATTTCGGTGACGGCACCCGCAAGGACGTGCTGGAAGCGGCAGGTATAAGAAAGGCGAAGATCGTCGCTATCTGTACCCACAAAAAGGAAACGACTAACCACATCGTCAACCTCATACAGTCCGAATATCCAGATGTTCGGCTGTTCGTTCGCTCATACGATCGCGAGCACACACTGCAATTGCGCGCTCAAGGTGTCGAATATGAACTGCGTGAGACTTTCGAGTCCGGATTATTGTTCGGACAGCGTACCTGGAAGGACTCGGTGTAGCTGAAACACAAGCCTACGAAATTCGCGAAGATGTGCGCCAGCGTGACGAAGACCGTCTCCATGTGCAGGCCTCGGAAGGAATCATGGCTGGCCGTCATCTGCTCTTCAATAAACCGGTCACACCAGAACCTCTGGTCAAACCCACACGCGAAGGTCAACGCATCGACAAAGGCGCGGATGACATCATATCCGCCTCGCCGTCAAGCGGCGCAGTCGGATCACCGGTTCCGGCGGAATAGCAAAAAAACTTAGGACGCCGATAAATTCAGGTCGCAAGCGTGGAATTTATCGGCACCACTTTTCCCTCGACTGCCAGTTCGATAGCACGTTTCAGCTCGTCGCGAACACCGGCGCTCTGTGACAGTATTTGTTCGAACTTCAGGAAATCCAGAAGCCCGATCCTCTCAACATTAGGGCGAATAAAAATGTGCGGCGGACGAATGCGAAATTTGTTTTCGATGATGGAGCACATGGTCAGCTGGTTCGCCCCGATCACTGCCTCGAACGTGGTTGGCATGTAGTCATCTGGTCCGACCGGCGTGCCGACAACGTCGATACCGATGACAATATTGGCCTCATCGAACAGCAGATCAAAGGGTACTGGATTGAACAAGCCGCCATCGACCAGAATGCGGCCATCCCTACGCACCGGAGCGAAAACTGGTGGTATGGCACAGGATGCCGCGACGGCCGAATGCAGATCGCCATCGCGAATATGGATTTCCCGAGCGGCGTGAAAGTCCGCCGCTGTGATAGTCATCGGGATTTTCAGCTCTTCTACATTCATCGGCAGGCTTGCAGGCAAAAAAGACGTCCAGCACTTTTTCGATATTGAACTGGCTGACGCGCAAGCCACCTTTCAGCAATTCTACCCAGCGCGCAGGGCGGGTTTGCCACATACGCTTTGCGACTTCCGAGCGGCGATTGAAAATCGCCGCCATATATTCATGAACTTCCTTGCCCGTCATGCCGCTCGCCATTCCGGCTCCGACAATCGAACCTATCGAGGAGCCTGCAATTGCAACCGGTTTGATACCAAGTTCATCGAGTACCTCGACAATATGGATGTGGGCAATGCCGCGTGCCCCACCTCCGCCGAAAGCGACGGCAATTCGGGGCGATGACGGCACTGCCTTTTCCAATTTGGCACCTTTTAGCTTTGGGCCGGGCCGAAAATCAATATTGCCGGTTCCGCTTCAAGCAGTTTCTTGGCAATAGCCTTGACCTGATCCAACGTTACAGCATCAATCAACTCCGAGCGCTTGTCGATATAATCACGCGGAAGTTCTGCTTCCTGCAAGCTAACGAGAGTTTCAGCAATAGCGGCGGATGAATCCAGATTGTTGACGGCGTAAGATCCCTTGAGGAAGTTTTTGGCAGCAGCAAGTTCGTCTTCCGTGGGCCCGTCCGCGGCCATAGCAGCAACCTGCTCGCGGATAATCTTCAGGATTCCTGCGCTTTGTCAGGACGGGTCGCAGTCGAAATCATCAATGCCGAAACGTGATCGCGCATGACCATGGATGACGATACCGAATAGGCAAGGCCACGCTTTTCACGCACTTCGGCATAAAGACGCGATGTAAAGCCACCACCCAGAATATGGTTCATCAGATAGGCTGCAAAGAATTCGGGATCCTTGCGCGGAATTGCCGGATAGACAAAGCTGATCGAGGTCTGCGGCATATCGAAATTGAGGCTGGTCGTCGTGCCAAGTGCCAGTTTGGCATCGGGTACAGGAACCAGTTCGGCCATCGCGGGAGATCGCCGAACACCTTATCCAGCAACGCCCCCAAATCCTTCGCATTGATCGAACCCACAACGCCGATAGTCAGACGGTCACGCGCAAAGTTCTTGCGGTGAAAGTTCACCAGATCGTCACGCGTGATCGACTGCAGTGATTTCACCGTGCCATCATCGGGATGCGCATAAGGATGGTTCCCGTAAAGAACTTCGGAGAACTTACGCGAAGCAATCGTCGAAGGGTTGCGTTGTGAGGATTCGATACTCGCAACCACCTGCTGTCGAATACGATCAATTGCATCCCGGTCGAAGCGAGGCTTGTTGACAGAAAGAGCAAGCAAGTTTGTGACTGCGTCGCGATTTTCCGCGAGCATGCGAATACCGCCCGAAACGGAATCCTGTGTTGCAGAAAAGCTCATTTCCGCGCCCAGATTGTCTATCTTCTCCTGAAACACATCCGATTTCAGGTCGCCCGCTCCCTCGTCGAACAGCCCTGTCATCAGGTTAGCCAACCCTTCCTTCCCGGAAGGGTCCTGCGATGTGCCACCCTTGAATGAGAACCGCATGGAAATAAGCGGGACTGAATCGTCTTCTACCAGCCGGGCATGAATACCTTTTGGCGAAACAACTTCCTGAATTTCGATTGCGCGCGCCGGCAAGGCGCACACGATCAACAATGTCACGGATGCGGCAAGAACACCCACAGCCGACCCGGCATAGCGAAAGTCGAAAACACGTCTGAAGTTCAACGTAAGAATGTTCTTCACTGGATCGCTCCTCCCGCACCATTGGCCCCGGCGCTTCCCGCTGACGCATCCGGGTTCTCGCGAGCGCTCTCCGGCTCGGCGTCCGGAGGAAGCAGGTAACTCGTTACCGATTGGTCTTTAACGAGATAACGCGTCGCCACATCCTTGATCTGATCGACTGTGACACCCTTGATGACCTCCGGCCATTTCTGGATATCGTCAACCGTTTGACCAACAGACAGCGACGAGCCATAAATCCGGGACATCCCTGTCTGACTGTCGCGTGCAAAGATAACCGCTTTCAGGAAACGATTGCGAGCTTGATCAAGCTCGGTCTGGCTGACACCGTCTTTGATGATCCGTGTCACTTCTGCTTCAACGGCCTTTTCGACATCGCCAAGCGTCGCGCCATTGCGCGGCGCGCCATATACAGAAAACGTACCGTCATCAAGCGCATCGCCACCATAGCTCGCGCCCGTATTGGCAGCGATACCCTGCTTGACGATCAATTCCTGATAAAGGCGTGAACGCAACGAACCGCCGAGAATTTCGCTCAGTAGATCGAGGGCGGGGGCATCCCCGGTTTTACATTCGGAAACCGTTTTTCGTTCGCATAGGAAGGAACAAGCCACGACACACGGAATGAGGGGGTGCTTACACGCTCATCGTGCAACGTCACGACGCGGGCGGCGTGCTTCGCGGGCTCCTGCGGACGCTCACGCGGTAGAACTTCGGCGCGTTTCGGCACCTTTGCCCATGTCTTCAACGTCAGCTCGCGTACGCGTTCCGGTGTAACGTCTCCAGCGATGATGAGCGTTGCGTTATTCGGTGTGTAATATTGCTGATAAAAGTCGATGGCGTTCTTGAGGCTTAGCTTTTCCATTTCCTGCTGCCAGCCAATTACAGGCTTGCGATAAGGATGGTTATAGAAAAGAACAGCGTCGCTATTCTCCATCAGCATGGAAGCCGGATTGGAATCAACTCGCATCCGGCGTTCTTCCAGAATGACATCCCGTTCGGTTTTCACTGCTTCTTCATTGAGCACCAGATTTTCCATCCGGTCCGACTCGAACTGCATCCCACCATTTCCAGCGCTTCGGGAGATACCCGCTGGAAATAGGCCGTATAATCATAGGAGGTGAAGGCGTTTTCTTGCCCGCCGATGGAGGCGACTTTCGCCGAAAACTCGCCAGCCGGGTGGTTCTTCGTGCCCTTGAACATCAGATGTTCGAGAAAATGCGCTATACCCGAAACACCGAGCGCTTCATCGGCCGATCCCACATGGTACCAGATCATCTGCGTTAAGACTGGAGCGCGATGATCGGGAATGACGACCACTTCAGACCATTTGGCAATGTGAAATGACTGACCCCGTCGGATTGGGTGATTTCGGGAAGGGCGACTTGGTCGACAGCAGGCGTCGGCTGTGTTTCAGTGACCGCAGCAGGTTGGCTTTCTGCCCGGACGGCGCCGCTTGCCAGTGGTAAAGCCAGCACGAAACCCAAGGCGGTAGACAACAGCAAGCGCCGGAGTGAGGGGTTATTCACCAAGCGACATCTCCAATCGGTTTCATTCCCGCCCGGTTCTTCCGGGCAGCATTTCAATTTTTATGCGAACAGAAGCGTCCGCTAATTCAACCGGCGGCTTTCAACTGGATCAGCCGAATAATCGTGCCCCCGTAGTTGCGCTCTTCCAACACGACGAATCGCTCATCAAGCTTGAGCGCCGCCTCAGCATCTTCTTCAAGCACCAAAAGTGCGTCAGGATTAAGCCAACCACCTTGAAGTGCAGACAAAAATGCCTTTTCCCCATACGCCGCCCATAAGGCGGATCGGCAAAAACCAAATCGAACGGCTCCATCGTACCGACGATACCCAACTGACAGGCGTCGCGCCGCAAAATCTTGGTGTGCCCCTGCAGACTGAAAGCCTCGATATTCTGACGCAACAATCCCCGCCCCTCCGCAGATTCTTCCACGAAGGTCGCGTAGCGCGCACCGCGCGATAGGGCCTCAAGACCAAGCGCGCCTGTCCTGCAAATAGGTCGAGGACGCGTGCGCCCTCTACCTTGTTGGGGAAATTATGCGCGAGGATGTTGAACAGGCTCTCGCGTGTGCGATCGGTGGTGGGACGAATGGCGTTGGTCGAAGGCGTTACGAGCGCACGCCCGCGCAATCTACCGCCGACGATCCGCACCACCGCCTCCAGTTCTGCCACCGCCTGACTTGCCGCCACCCGGCTTTCCACCGTTTACCACCCGGCTTGTTTCCCGGTCCACGACGCGGTCCATCCTTCGGACCATCATCAAAACGACGAGATTTATTACCCGGTCCGCTGCTGCGCGGGCCTGAGCGCGTATCGCGATCGGATGCACCAAAACGACCTTCACCACGCGGTCCGCCCGGCTTTCCCGTCTTGCGACCCTCGAAGCCGCCCTTACCGTGCTCTACAGTCCGGCCTTCCGCGTCGCGCAATTCTGCACGCTCGCGTTTGCCGGGACGACGCTCCTTGCGTCCATCCTCACGCTGCTCACGGCGCTCTGGATGTCCCTCTTCCGAACGGTTTCCTTCCGGACGCGGACGCTGTGGACGAGCGTCCTTATCAAAGCGGCCTTCCGGTCGCTTGTTATAGCGGCGTTCACTACCTTCGTCGCGTCCCTGCTCCTCATCACCAGCCCGACGCGGGCGCATCTGCAGATCGCCACTGAATTTCGCTGAACGATGCGGAACTTGACGTTCCACACGGGCGGGCTTGGCAGCCGCATTTTCGCCCTTGGGACGCGCACCGGAGCCATCCAGACATTGGCGTTTCCGCGACGACGCGGCTCAACCTTTTCGGCTCCCTTATCTTCGCGACCGCGACGACGCTGAGGACTGCTGGAAATCCATTCACGTTCGCGCGGGCCACGCCGGCGTTCGCCTTCCTCGCCCTCATCTTCCACGTCGCGACGAGTCCGTCCCTGAACAGCGGCATTGGAAAACTCGTTCAGAACAGGCGCATCGAAATCCGCGCCTGAATCCTCAATCAACTTGTCACCAAGCTGATCTCGCAGGATACGTCCCTTGATTTCGCGTACTGCACCTTCTTCAAGATCACCGAGCTGGAACGGACCAAACGAAACGCGGATCAGACGTCCAACAGTCAGACCAAGAGCGCCCAGAATATTCTTTTTACTTCACGGTTCTTGCCTTCGCGCAATCCGATAGAGATCCAGACATTGGCACCCTGCTCACGCTCAAGCGTTGCTTCAATACTGCCGTAGAAGACGCCATCGACGGCAATGCCGTTCTTCAGCTCATCAAGCTGTACCTGTGTGACCTTGCCGTGGGCGCGAACGCGATAGCGGCGCAGCCAGCCGGTGGATGGCAGCTCCAGAACGCGCGACAGACCACCATCATTGGTGAGCAGCAACAGACCTTCGGTATTGATGTCGAGACGACCAACTGAAAGTACGCGTGGCATCTCGGCAGGCAGTGCCTCGAAAACCGTTGGGCGACCTTCAGGATCGCGATTGGTCGTCACAAGACCCGCAGGCTTGTGATAAAGCCAGAGACGGGTACGCTCGGTCTGCTTCAATGGCTTGCCGTCGACCGTAATAATATCCGTGCGCTTGACATTGACCGCAGGGCTCTCAAGCACCTTGCCATTCACGGCAATACGGCCAGCAACGATCATCGTTTCCGCTTCACGGCGTGAAGCTATGCCTGCGCGTGCCAGACGCTTGGCGATACGTTCGCCCGTGTCCTCTTGCCCCTCGGCGTCGCGCGGTCCGAATTTACGTGGCTTGTCACGTCCGCCGTCATCGCGGCGCGGACGAGTGTCACGATCTGGCCGACCGGGACGGTCGGAGCGCCCTCCACGGCCATGCGGACGCTTGCCATCCTTGTTGTCATCATCTTTAGTCATCTGGTATTGGCCTTTCAGCAGCGCTGCCGTGTCACCTTACACCTTTAATGACAGGCAAGGGACAGCCGGAAACAGGAACGCTGTATAAATCCGTTCGCAAATCGGTTTCGATTTCGAGAATTATGCAGTAACAAATCGCTTCATGGCTTGCGAGCGAAATTTCCGAAAAGAATGCACGAAATGGAACAGGCATGAATAAGAGTGCCAAAGTCCCGGACCCAAATAAGGCTACCCCCATGGAGATAGCACTTGCAGAAGCGCGCGCTGCAGGTTCACGTGGAGAGGTTCCAATTGGCGCAGTCATCGTACATCAGGACACGATCATTGCACGAGCAGGCAATCGTACACGTGAGTTCAATGACGTAACCGCCCATGCCGAAGTGCTTGCAATTCGTGAGGCTGGAAAAGCCCTACAATCCGAACGTCTGGTCGACTGCGATCTTTATGTGACGCTGGAACCATGCGCGATGTGCGCAACCGCCATTTCTTTCGCCCGTATACGTCGCCTCTATTACGGCGCCTCCGACCCGAAAGGTGGTGGTGTGGAACATGGGCCACGGTTTTATACGCAGCCCACCTGCCACCATGTACCGGAGATTTATGCGGGTTTCTCCGAGGGGGATTCACAGAAAATCCTGCGGGATTTCTTCCGAGACAAGCGCCAGCTTCTGCTCAGAGCCTTGTGTCCGGCCATGTAGCGCAGCGTATTATCCTGCAGCATGAAATGATGAATAAGAGCCATCAGAACGTGTCCCGCAATTATTACAAGCAGGCCCCAACCCAGCAAACCATGCAATGCGCTGCCCGGAGCGGTCAGCGCGGCATTTTTCACATCGGTCTGCTCGAAAATCCGGATGCCAAGAAACGAGAAGCCTCGCCCGCCGCCATATGTGCGCAGCAGAGCCAATGCAGGAACTGCGAACATTAGGCCATAGATAACGAGATGCCCGAGTTTAGCCAGTTTGCCGACATGGCCTGACTTATGCGGACGACGACCTGAGTTCAACAATCCCCAGACCCCGCGTAATAGTACAAGCACCATAAGCGCGAAACCAAGCTGGTAATGAGCCGACCAGAAGATATTGTAGACCGTCGTATCTTTAGCCACGACGCGTAGAATTGCTGACGCAAACTGCCAAAGAAACAGGAGAGCCATCAGCCAATGAAGAGATCGACTGATTAGACCATATCCCGACGGCGTATCCCAGATAGTGTTCGTATCGTTCATCAAATCATACCTTACATCCCATGTTGGCATGATAAGATCTGCATGAAAGGAATCTTTGATTGAAATCAAATATACGTCAAAACTGCCAACATTAAAAAATTTAATAATCGTTCCTGCGAGAAAACAGATTAAACATTCACTAAAACTACTGAAATAATAAGCCACAGTAAATTCTATTTACTGTGGCTTATTATCAAGAAAAATAAATTCAGCAAACGATTAGTTCCAAGGCAAATAGTCGCGCCAGCCCTTGGATTTGCCGGATGCCTTCTTGCGCTCACGTTCCTTTTGCGCCTCGTCCGTACCCAATTCGCCTACAGCTGCAGTAGACGCAGGCTCACGATAAGTAAGCGGCGGTTCGCTCAAATAACGGCGTGTCGTCGAGGAACCCTGAACCTGCTGCTGGCGTGCAGCCTTGTAGGCCGCAACCTTTGCCGGGTCGAATGTTGGCGTACGGGACTCATAATCTTCGCGGCGGCTGTTACCACTCGGCAATGCTGCCTGAATGTTGACGCTACCGGACCATCCTGAACGACCGGCGACACGAAATCCGGATCATCGCGGTTTGCCGTGATCTCGTCACGCAGACGCTTGCGACGCTGTTCCGGCGATTCTGGCCAATTCGGATCGTTGGCGCTAACAACGCTTTGTTGCGGAGCGGGCAACTGACCTTTATCCCCGGAGCCGGACGAACCGGTCGGGGCGAGGCTTGTAGTCAATCCGTTCTTTCTTGTTCTTACCCCGTCCGAAGCTCGCCATATTCGACACATCGTCAAAGAGCTGTGCTCCTGCGGTCTTGTCGGTTCCATAGGTTGGCGAAGAAACGCAGCCGGATAGCGAAACGCCCGCTATCGCTGTCATAAGCACCAGAACTCGTCCTTCAATCTTCATTAGCGCCACTTCTTTTTACGCTTGCCGATTTTATCTTCACCAAAATTTGCTCAAGCAAGCCTTGACTGAAGAAACCGGCAACCCAAAGGCAGATCTTGAAATTATCCGAGGAATGCCTTGTACATGAGTGCAACCCATGCGGCAATCCGATGTTAATCGGTATTTCACCATGTCCGAAGAAAGGATTGCAACCCGTTTCCTTCTGAAAATACCCCCAACATATGAAGCGCCGAGGGTAAAACCTTCAGAACTCCATCAAGCTTCAAGCTTGCCGAGTGCCTTGAGTTCTCGGAGAGCAGCAGCGTCGCGCGCCGAGACATCGGGAAACTCGGGATCGGAACCAACATCCGTCGTATAACGCCACGAACGGGCGCACTTTTCACCTTCGGCGCGTGCGGGCACAACAGCAACACCTTTCACATCAGAAAGCGTGAAAGCGTCTTCCGGTACAGCCGCATCGCTCAACGAAATACCGCTGGTGATGCAGATTTCCGCAAAATCAAGACCTTCGAGCGAATCGGTCAAGCTCTTGTCGGAAATGTAGACGAGCGGTGCAGCTTCGAGCGAGGATCCAATGCGCTTATCCGCACGCTCCAGTTCCAGAGCGCCAGTAACGACACGACGCACCGCACGAACCTTGCGCCACTTTTCGGCCAGCACATCATCCCGCCATTCGGCAGGTGTCGGACGGAACTGCTCGGCATGAACCGAAACCGATTGTGGATAGCGGTCGAGCCAAGCTTCTTCCATAGTGAAAGGCAGCATTGGCGCCAGCCGTCGTCGTCAGGTGATCAAAGATTTCACGCACAGTCTGAAGCGCAGCCGTACGGCGCACGCTCGACGGCGCATCGCAGTAAAGCGCGTCCTTGCGAATATCGAAATAGAAGGCCGAAAGCTCGACATTCATGAAGTCGATAAGCGTGCGAGCGATGCGCTTGAAGTCGAAAGCATCATATCCAGAGCGAACAACTTCATCCAATTCAGTCAACCGGTGCAGCATCAAGCGCTCAAGTTCCGGCAAATTCGCATAGGGAAGATTGTCGCCTTCATCGTGGGCGAGCGTGCCCAGCATCCAGCGGATCGTGTTGCGCAACTTGCGATAAGCGTCGATATTAGTCTGGATGATGCTCTTGCCGAGGCGCTGATCTTCCCAATAATCGGTCGTCATGACCCAAAGACGCAGGATATCCGCACCGGATTCCTTGATGACGTCCTGTGGAGTGACTGTATTACCGAGCGACTTCGACATCTTCTTGCCGTGCTCATCCATGGTGAAACCATGGGTCACGACGGCATTATATGGTGCCCGGCCACGCGTACCGCAGCTTTCCAGCAGCGACGAATGGAACCAACCGCGATGCTGATCCGAACCTTCGAGATAAACGTCAGCCGGCCATTTCATGTCCGGGCGGTCTTCCAGCGTGAAGGTGTGGGTCGAACCGGGATCGAACCACACGTCCAGAATGTCGCGCACCTGCACCCATGGTTCATCGGTGCGGTTGCCGAGGAAACGCTCGCGCGCTCCTTCGGCAAACCATGCATCAGCGCCTTCGGCTTCAAAAGCATCGAGAACACGCTTGTTGACCGCATCGTCCTGAAGGATGTTACCTTCTTCATCGACGAAAACACAGATAGGCACGCCCCCGGCGCGCTGACGCGAAAGCACCCAGTCCGGGCGGCCTTCGATCATCGCGCGCAAGCGCGTCTGACCGGCAGCCGGTACGAACCGCGTATCGTCGATGGCCTTCAGCGCGCGCGAGCGCAGCGTGGTGCCGTCGCCGAGGTTCTTGTCCATATAGACGAACCATTGCGGCGTGTTGCGGAAGATGACCTGCTTCTTGGAACGCCGGGAATGTGGATAGGAGTGCTTGAGGCGACCACGGGCGAAGAGCTTGTCACGGGCGATGAGCTGATCCATCACCGATTTGTTGGCGTCGCCCTTCTTGCCGTTATCGTCGATGACGCGCGCGGGGCCGCCATCGCGATCCGGACCAAAGCCCGGCGCGTCCTGGTATAGAACCCACCATCATCGACCGGGAACGGGATGCTCGGATCGATACCGCGCGCTTCCAGTTCACGAACATTGTTCATCCGGGCTTCAAAGTCTTCACGACCATGGCTTGGTGCGGTGTGGACGAAGCCCGTGCCCGCATCGTCGGTTACATGATCGCCGTCTAGCATTGGCACTGCGAACTCATAGCCGCCGCCAAAGCCCTTCAGCGGGTGATCGAGCACGATCTTGCCAAGCTCGTCTGCCGAAATACCGCGCAGGCGCTTGAACTGGAGCTTTGCCTTGGCGAAGCTTTCCTCAGCCAGCTTGTCGGCGAAGATGAGCTTTTCGCCCGGGCGAGGGCCAAAGTCGTTCTCGGCTTCCGTGACTTCATAAAGCCCGTATTCGATGCGCGACGAATAGGACACGGCGCGATTGCCGGGAATGGTCCACGGCGTGGTCGTCCAGATCACAACATCGCTGCCGGAGAGATCATTCTGGCCGGCGACCGGGAACTTAACCCAGATCATATCCGACTCGACATCGTGATACTCGACTTCAGCCTCGGCGAGTGCGGTGCGCTCGACGACCGACCACATCACCGGCTTGGAGCCGCGATAAAGCTGACCGGAAGCCGCGAATTTGAGAAGCTCGCCAGCGATACGCGATTCAGCGTGGAAGTTCATCGTCGTGTACGGGTTTTCGAAATCGCCGAGGATAGCAAGGCGCTTGAACTCTTCCGACTGGACCTTGATCCAGTTGGTCGCAAATTCGCGGCATTCCCTGCGGAATTCGTTGATCGGCACTTCGTCCTTGTTCTTGCCCTCAGTGCGATATTTTTCCTCGATCTTCCATTCGATCGGCAGGCCATGGCAGTCCCAGCCCGGAACGTAGTTCGAGTTATAGCCGCGCATCTGGAAAGAGCGCGTGATAACGTCCTTGAGAATCTTGTTCAGCGCGTGGCCGATATGGATATTGCCGTTGGCGTAGGGCGGACCGTCGTGCAGCACATAGAGCGGGCGATCCTTGGCCTGCTCGCGCAGCTTTTGTAGAGATTCATTCCCTCCCAGCGCTCGACGAAAACGGGCTCGCGCTGCGGCAAGCCAGCACGCATCGGAAACTCGGTCTGCGGCAGATAAAGGGTTTTGGAATAATCGATTTTGGTCGTCTCAGTCATGAGGGTATTCGCCTGTGAAGCCCCGGCCGGAGATGGCGGGCAAGTGGATCAAAGAAAACAGGGGACTGTAAAGCACAGCCAGTCGCTCCCGGACCTCCGCGCCAGATATTACCCGCAAAGCAGCCATTCAGGCAAAGCGGGAGGCCGGGCCAATAATTCGTATGGCCGTCATGATAAGCCGAAAATCCGTCATCATGGGCACGCTTTTAGCAATGAGCTTCGCAGGAATAAAGAGGCCAGAAGGGCAAAGACGCAATAAAACTGCATCCCTGCCCCTGAAAATGTTCACATTGACACCGTTGAGGTCAGTCCAGCGAGAAATCGAAACGGTAAGTCGCAGAAACGCCGACCATGAACTGGTCCGGGGAGCCGCGTTCCTTCACGATGCTTGAATCCTTTGCCGGACCTTGCAGACGACTGTACTCACCAAACAGGCTCGTATCGATCTTGTCGGTTGCCTTCCGGTAATTGCGCCACCAACACCAGCTGACTTGAAGCCACCGCCCGGACTATATTCGGAAAGTCCCGACGCAACTGCTTCCTCGGCATCGACGCCGAAATAGGTTTTGAAGTAATCCTTTGAAGCGAAAGTCGCACGCGGACCACCCGACACACGAACAGTCGGCGTAACATCATAGAATGCATCGGCAGCAATATCGGCTACGACGCCATTATGCGCACGGATACCATGACGCACTTCGCCACGCACACGCAACCAGTCGGTGGGGTAGACGTCGACAAAAGCACCCGCTTCACCACCAAACTTCGTGTCTTTCAGGCCGTGAATATCGTCATCCCTTTCGAACAACAGCTTACCGGCGAGCCCCACGCGGAAGCGGTCGTTGTCGATCAACGCGAAGGATACGTTGTCATTTCGCGATGAGAAGCGCGTCGCCTGCCCCTGTCGGCCGAGTGAGATCAGCGGCTGGGCAGAAAAGCGATATTTGTTCGAGCCTTCGAACTTTGGAGCGACGAGGCCTGCCGCGCCGACCTTGAGATACCAATCGCCAGACCAGAAATGCTTGCGAGCCGGCTGAACGGTTTCCGCCGCATAAATATCGGCTTGCTGTACATCGGCGGAGAAAGCGAGCGAACTACTCGTTAGGAATGCGGCACTTGCAACAAGCGCCAGAGGAACAATACGTGCCACATTAAACTCCAACAAAAAGCGCCCCAACAAATTTTGAGGCATTTATCACTTTTTGTCGAGAATAAGTAAAATTTGATTTAAATCTTAAGTGGAAAACGAAACCAAGACTTCGCCTCACTCAAAAGAAAGCAAGCGATCCAGTTCTGACAGTGGCTTCGCGCTTGCAAGCAGGGCTCGTGCCTCTGCGTCATCGTGCTTCATCTGATCGATAAGCGGATCAAGGCCATCAAACTTGATCTCCCCGCGCAGAAAGCCAAAGAAGGATACACAAGCGATCTCACCATAAAGGTTGCCCGAAAAGTCAAAAAGAAATGTTTCAAGAAGGGGCGTACCGTCACTGTCCACGGTTGGGCGGCGGCCAAAACTCGCAACCCCGTCATAAAGGTCACCGTTCTCACGCCTGAACCTGACAGCATAGATTCCGTGCTTCAAGCCCGCCTGCGCGTCGATTTGCATGTTCGCGGTCGGAAATCCAAGCGTACGTCCGAGCTTCTTGCCGTGCACAACTTTACCGCAAGCCATATAGCGATAACCAAGAAGTCCCGCTGCTTGAACGACGTCCCCTTCGCAAAGCAGATTTCTTATGCGGGTCGATGAGACGAGGTTATCGCCTTCGTCTGAAAAGGCGTCGACAAGTGTAACCGTGAAACCGGCTTTTTCTCCAGCTTTCTGAAGAAATTCCGGTGTTCCGCGCCGGCCCTTACCGAAATGAAAATCATAACCGGTGACCACACAGCTTGCGTGCAATCTTTCAACCAGAATGTGTTCAACAAAGTCTTCCGCAGAGCGAGACGAGAACTCACCGGTAAATGGTTGCTCGACGACCGCATCAAAACCCATCAGATGTAGAATTTCAGCCTTCTTCGCTGCTGCGGTCAAACGATCGATCGGCGCATCCGGCTTGAAGAAGCTACGCGGGTGCGGTTCAAAAGTCAGGACTACTGCTGGCAGGCCGCTTTTTTCAGCAATCTCCAGCGCGCGCTCCAGAACAGCCTGATGGCCGCGATGGACACCATCGAAATTACCGATTGCCACGACACAATTCTGCAGGCGTTCCGGCAAAGAATCCGTTCCAGAAAGGCGCTGAAAGCTGGATGGGGTCATAGTGATCCGAACTTCGTTGGTCGTAACGAGATTGCTCGTCCTCAAACAAGAGCATTAAGCGTAGCAACCGGACGATTGCCATGCTTCTGGAGAAACGCTTCCATTCGGGCAATGTCAACCGTGCCATCGGTTGTATAGTCCGCTGCATGAACTCCACCGGAAATGTAGAGCACATCCAAATCGAAGTCGGTGGCGCCCTTCACGTCAGTCAGAACCCCGTCACCGATACCGAGAATTCGGCTCTTCTCGACTTTTCCGCCCCGAATCTCTTCAGCGAACCGCAGTGCTGCCTCGTAAATCGGGCGATGCGGCTTTCCAGCTATAAGAGTGCGTCCGCCGAGCTGGCCATATTCGCGTGCAAGGGCACCTGCGCACCAGATCAGCCGCGTACCGCGCTCAACCATAATGTCCGGATTGGCACAGATGAACGGAAGATTGCGCGAACGCAGCCGGACCAGCAATTCCTTGTAATCGTCCGGTGTTTCACTTTCATCATCATAAAGTCCGGTGCAGACGACCCCCGAAGCTTCGAATTCTTCAACCAATTCAACAACGAGACCGTCATAGATGGTCAACTCGCGCTCACAGCCGATGTGAAACACCTTGCGCGGACCTTCGGCGATCAGATCACGGGTTACATCGCCGGACGTGACCACACGATCATAGGCATCCGCGGGAACACCAAGACCCAGCATCTGCTTTTCGACATCTGGATGAGGTCTTGGAGAATTCGTCACCAGAATGACCGTAACGCCCTTGGCGCGCGCACGCTTTAGAGCCTCGATTGCAGCCGGATACGCGGCTTCGCCGTTATGCACCACGCCCCATACATCACAGAAGAGCACATCGTACTGGTCGGTCAGATCGTCGAGGCGTTCGAGCTGCTTCATGATTTCCTCTTGATAATCCATCGGTAAGGCGAGAACCGCTATAGGGTGTCTATAAGACTGCCGAAAAGGCAGCCAGCGCTCCATCTAACGCAGCCAATCACATCTGTCACGGTCTTTGGCCCGGATATCCGACCGGCAAAGCGCGTCCAATTATCTCATAGGTGATTTCACCGATCATTTACCGTGCTTCGTGACTGACTGTTAGAAAGATGCTGGTAGGAGCGGATACAACCTTTCATTTCATGTGTCTCAGACACAACCGTCGGCGGGGGCTACGTTGAAAAACTGGATCACTCAAACCCGCAGGCTTGCGCTGCGTAGTTTTCGTCATTTGACCCAACCGATGAGCCTGCGCTTTGCCAAAGACGAGCGCGGTAATTTTGCGATGATAATGGCTTTGGTGCTGGTGTCTCTGTTGCTCGCCGGCATGGTTGCAGTCGACTCCGCCAATCTCATGCGTGTGCGCAACAATGTACAGGCTTCGCTCGATGCTGCGGCACTCGCTGTGGGTAAGAGATTTTCCACTGGCGCCCCACAGTCCGATATGCAGGTTTATGGCTCGCAAATCTTCAGCGCAAACCTCACAGCGTTAAGCGGCAGTGCAGTTCGGTTTCAGGTCACTTTTCCAGAAGGCCGGGAAACGGAGCAGCAAGTACAAGCAACCGCCAACTTCACATACAAGTCTCTTTTTGGCGTCATTGCATCTCGCCTACTGGGTTCAGAACAAAATGACTGGGACAATAAAACTTATGCGCTTCGGTCAGCCGTAAGACTCAAGAACACGATTGAAGTTGCATTGGTCCTCGATAACTCCGGCTCAATGGACTACTACGGAAGTGGCTCTAATAAAAAGCGCATGGATTTACTCAAGGATGCAGCCAAGCAGTTGGTAGAAACCATGGCCGCGCAATCCTCCATCATCACGCGCGTTCAAAAACCCGTACAGTTTTCGCTTGTTCCGTTCGCTGGCTCGGTAAATGTCGGCCCGCAATATCTCAATGCGTCATGGATGGATACAGCAGGGCTGAATAAAGTCAACTTCGAAAATTTCGAGCTCCCGATTACAATCGATAATAACCGAAAAATTATTGAAAACCCCGTTGGAAGCAAACGCTTCTACAAATCCGGTTCCGGCTGGGGATAGATGACGGAAAGGCTTTTTCCCGCACCGTTCTTTATAATGATATTATGGCGCGGGATGCTACATCCCGGCTAAAATGGTCGGGATGCGTTGAGGCCCGAGGTGGCAAATACGGACTCGATGTCTCTGCCCCTGTTCTAGGTAATCCGGCCACCATGTTTGTGCCGATGTTTGCACCCGCTGAATACTATAATAGCAATCGGGATCGGGGGTGAACTACTGGTGGACCGAAAATTTATCCGGTAGTAATTATACAAAACTACAGCGAGACATCACCAAATATTATCTTAAAGGAAAAACGGCACGCGCTGATGAGAACGGTGGTCCGAACTACAGCTGCACGACCTCTCCTCTAACGCTGCTTACAGATGTTTCCAAGGATGAAGGCAAAACAGCGATTCTGAATGCAATTAGCGCCATGAAAGCGAACGGTGGTACTAACGTACCTGAGGGGCTAGCGTGGGGATGGCGAACCATTGCTCATGCGGCTCCCTTTACCGAGGGTCGGCCCGAAAGCGAACGTGGAAACGATAAAGTCGTGATTGCTCTGACCGACGGCGCAAACACTTACTACACTTATAAATTCCTACTCGGAAGCAATGGTTCGGACCGGGCAGGCAACCAATCCTACTATTCGGCCTACGGTTATACACGTGAAGTTCCTGCCGAATATGGACGTACCCGACTATTTCAGGAGACGAGCGTAGGTGTATTCCAGACAACGCTGCCTATGGCAAAAGCGATGAATGCGAAATTCGAAACTCTTTGTAACAACGCAAAGGCTGCAAATGTCATCATCATGACCGTTGCACTCGATCTCAGCGCAAGCAAAAGCGATGAGAAAGCACAGATCGACCTGCTTAAATCCTGCTCTTCAAACTCGCGTGTTCGCCCGGAAGACGGCAAACCTGCAAAACTTTTCTGGAACTCCACCGGTGGGAATCTTGCGGAAACCTTCCGGCAGATCGGCGACGAATTGTCAAACTTGCGTCTGGTCGATTGATATTGCTAACAACAACACCATATGCCGGACCGGGCATCGTCAACCCGTGGCCGCTCCGCGTTAAGGATAGTGCAAATTAACCATCATTCGTCTGTCAAATTTCTCAGGCAATCTTGACAAGATAAGGTCTAGCTTCTATTTCAGAGCCACGTTAGCACTCTCATAGGATGAGTGCTAACAAGCGCGGATCGGCTCGATCCGTTAACAGGGTTCAACGTCTATAACACCAAGGGTTATACCATGGCTGATATCAAGTTCCGCCCGCTTCATGACCGCGTCGTCGTTCGTCGCGTTGAATCGGAAGCCAAGACCGCTGGCGGCATCATCATCCCCGACACCGCCAAGGAAAAGCCGCAGGAAGGCGAAATCGTCGCTGTTGGCGCAGGCGCCCGTGACGAAGCTGGCAAGCTGATCGCTCTGGAAGTCAAGGCTGGCGACAAGGTTCTGTTCGGCAAGTGGTCGGGAACCGAAGTCAAGATCGGCGGCGAAGACCTGCTGATCATGAAGGAATCCGACATTTTGGGTATTGTCGGCTAACGCCTCCGGCTCGGTATCGTCGGCTAATATGGCCTACATACGGGGTCGATCATATACCACAAACCAATTCACCATAATCTGACCGGGACAATTCCGGGGAGAGTAAAATGGCTGCAAAAAGACGTAAAATTCGGTCGCTCTGCGCGCGAAAAGATGCTGCGCGGCGTCGATATCCTCGCTGACGCTGTAAAGGTAACGCTCGGCCCGAAGGGTCGTAACGTTGTCATCGACAAGTCTTTCGGTGCTCCGCGCATCACCAAGGACGGCGTATCGGTCGCCAAGGAAATCGAACTGGAAGACAAGTTCGAAAACATGGGCGCACAGATGCTGCGTGAAGTGGCTTCGAAGACCAACGACACTGCCGGTGACGGCACGACGACGGCTACCGTTCTCGGTCAAGCAATCGTTCAGGAAGGCGCAAAGGCTGTTGCCGCCGGCATGAACCCGATGGACCTGAAGCGCGGTATCGACCTCGCAGTAACCGAAGTTGTTGCTGAACTTCTCGGCAAGGCCAAGAAGATCAACACGTCGGAAGAAGTTGCTCAGGTTGGTACCATCTCCGCTAACGGCGAAGCCGAAATCGGCAAAATGATTGCTGATGCGATGCAGAAGGTCGGCAATGAAGGCGTGATCACGGTTGAAGAAGCCAAGACCGCTGAAACCGAACTCGAAGTCGTTGAAGGCATGCAGTTCGACCGCGGCTACCTGTCGCCTTACTTCGTCACCAACCCTGACAAGATGGTTGCTGACCTCGAAGACGCTTACATCCTTCTGCACGAAAAGAAGCTCTCGAACCTCCGTGCTCTTCTGCCGGTTCTGGAAGCTGTCGTTCAGACCTCCAAGCCGCTCGTCATCATCGCTGAAGACGTCGAAGGCGAAGCTCTTGCAACGCTCGTCGTCAACAAGCTGCGCGGCGGCCTGAAGATCGCTGCTGTCAAGGCTCCCGGCTTCGGCGATCGCCGCAAAGCCATGCTCGAAGACATCGCGATCCTCACCGGCGGTCAGGTTATCTCCGAAGACCTCGGCATCAAGCTCGAAACCGTTACGCTCGACATGCTCGGCCGTGCAAAGAAGGTTTCGATCTCGAAGGAAAACACCACGATCGTTGACGGTGCAGGCCAGAAGGCTGAAATCGATGCACGCGTTAGCCAGATCAAGCAGCAGATCGAAGAAACTTCTTCGGACTACGACCGTGAAAAGCTTCAGGAACGTCTTGCCAAGCTTGCTGGTGGCGTTGCCGTGATCCGCGTCGGCGGTGCAACGGAAGTTGAAGTGAAGGAAAAGAAGGACCGCGTTGACGACGCCCTGAACGCAACCCGCGCTGCGGTTGAAGAAGGCATCGTTGCTGGCGGCGGCACCGCCCTGCTCCGCGCTTCGGCCAAGATTTCCGCCAAGGGCATCAACGCCGACCGGAAGCTGGTATCAACATCGTTCGTCGCGCTCTGCAGGCTCCAGCTCGTCAGATCACGACCAATGCCGGTGAAGAAGCTTCGGTTATCGTTGGCAAGATCCTTGAGAATGCCTCTGAAACCTATGGCTACAACACAGCCAATGGTGAATTCGGCGACCTGATCAAGGCTGGCGTTGTCGATCCGGTTAAGGTTGTCCGTACCGCTCTGCAGAATGCTGCATCGGTTGCCGGCCTTCTGATCACGACGGAAGCCATGATTGCTGAACTGCCGAAGAAGGATGCAGCTCCGGCTGGCATGCCCGGCGGCATGGGCGGCATGGGCGGCATGGACTTCTAAGAAGTCCATAAAGCTTACTTTGATGAAAATGCGAGAAAGGCGGCCTAGGGCCGCCTTTCTTTACGTTGCGTAACCGTTTGTGATTTATGAAAAATTTACTCTGCTCGCGCTTTGCCGCACCTAAGTCGTTATTTTAGAAACTTCTGATTGACTCATAACCACCAATCATGGTCAATCCCGAATGACACAGAGATGGACTTCCTGTTTGCCCCCGCACTTTGGAAGTCCTGTCTCAGGCAACAGGAAAGGCAGGCTTCGGCCTGTCTTTCCACTTGCACTTCCAAAAGTTCAGCTTCTATTCTGCGGCGTCAATCTGCGCCTTTCCTGATATCGAGGCGTCATAACGCGCGCGAGCCATCATTACCTTTGCTTCATTGGCTATCGCCCACTCACCCAATGCGCGCACAGGCCGCAAGAGATCGCTCCCCATTTCAGTCAGTTCATATTCGACCTTGGGCGGAATTGTCGGAAAGATCGTACGCGTGACGAAACCATCTCGCTCCAGATTGCGTAACGTCGTCGTCAGCATTTTTGAGAAATACCATCTACGCTTCGACGCAATTCGTTGAAACGCATTGGATGATTACCGAGATAGCTCACCACAAGCACCGTCCATTTATCGCCCACGCGAGACAGAATATCCGCAACGGTCCTGCATGCACTGGTTTCCTTGAAGTCACCGGGTTTCATAAAAGTGCCTCCTTGTGCGCTAGGTAAGTCACTTATATAGCGTCAGTTTCCAACGGTTACCACTCTAAATAAAGGTGCTATCTATGTCTAAGCTCAAAGTCGCCGTCGTCGTCGGCAGCACGTGAACAGCGTTTTGCTCCAGTCCCTGCTCAGTGGATTGCGAAACTCGTGGCAGAACGCCCGGAACTGGACGTGGAAATTCTTGATGTCGCCGATTATCCGATGGGCTTCTATGGCGACACTTCCACCACGACCGCACAAGCAGAAACTGCTGACAAATGGAAAAACAAGCTGCGCGAGTTCGATGCCTACATCCTGACTGCGGCTGAATACAATCACGCTCCTACTGCTGTTCTAAAAACGCCATCGACTATGGTGACTGGATTCAGAAGCCAATGGGATTTGTCGGCTATGGTGGCGTCGGTGGCGCTCGCGCTGTCGAACAACTGCGGATGATTGCAGTCGAAATGTCTTCTATGTCAGTCAAGACCGGCGTTCATATACTTTTCCCTGATTATCTCGCCGTCGTCAAAGGCGAGAATAAGCTGGACGACCTCCCTCATCTGGCAGAAGCAGCCAAAAACATGCTGGATCAGTTGGTTTGGTGGGGCAAGGCACTTAAGTCGGCGCGTGCCGTCTGAATAAGACGGCAAGCCGGAACGTTAGAGTTCCGGCTTGCCGCTAGCATTGTATGCCCTATGATTATCCGCAGTCACAATGGAATGGATGATCATATGCGCAAAGAACTTTCTATCGCCTCAGCTCCGAAAGACGGCCGTAAGATAACAGTCGTCTGGACCGATGAAGATGAGCAGCGTAATGAGTCAATTGCGCAGTATCGAACGCTAGCCCAATTACAGGCCGGTGGCGGTCAGTGGGATGAGACAGATACTGGCTGGTGGACGTTCACCGATAGCAAAACCCAGCGCAAGATCGAACCGACCGCCCGGATTTCCGAAACGGATAACGGTGACGAAGAGGACGACGCTTGACCGTGGAAGTCCCGGTCAACAAAAATTGACTTTTATAGTCATGTTTTATCAAATGACTGCGTTATAAAAGTTTCACGAAGAAACATTCGCCCGCCAAGCACCGGCGGTGCTATATTTGCTTTGGATGGCTCGGTTTCGAGTCCAATTACCCGGAGACCTGAAATGACCGCTACGCGTACCGAAACAGATACGTTCGGACCGATTGATGTTCCTGCAGACCGCTACTGGGGCGCTCAGACGCAACGCTCGTTGCAAAACTTCAAGATCGGCGGGGAGCGCATGCCGCTTCCCTTGGTCCACGCACTGGGTGTCGTCAAGCGCGCGGCAGCGGAAACTAATATTGCGCTTGGCAAACTCGATCCGGTTCTCGGCCGTAATTGCAGTGGCGGCGTCCGAAGTCATCGAGGGTAAGCTCGACGAGCAATTCCCGCTGGTCGTCTGGCAGACTGGTTCGGGAACGCAATCGAACATGAATGCCAACGAGGTCATTTCAAACCGGGCTATCGAACTTCTCGGTGGTGAAATGGGGTCCAAGAAGCCGGTCCATCCCAATGACCACGTGAATATGAGCCAGTCGTCCAATGATAGCTTCCCAACGGCAATCCATGTTGCCACGGCAGTCGAGGTCCGTCAATCGGCTTTATCCGGCGGTTGAACAACTGACCAAGGCGCTCCAAGCCAAGGAAGAGGCCTTCAAGGATATCATCAAGATCGGTCGTACCCATACGCAGGATGCAACGCCGGTTACACTGGGACAGGAATTCTCCGGGTATCGCGCCGCGTTGGAATATGCGCGCCATCGCATCGAGCAATCGCTCGCAGACGTCTTTCTGCTCGCACAAGGCGGGACTGCAGTCGGCACGGGCCTGAACGCGCCAATCGATTTCGATACGGGCTTTGCTGAAGCCGTGAGCGAAATTACCGGCCTCCCTTTCAAGACGGCGCCCAACAAATTTGAGGCTCTTGCCAGCCACGGTGCTATCCTCAATTTCCATGGCAGCCTGAATGCTTTGGCGGCAGACCTTTTCAAGATCGCGAATGACATTCGTTTCCTCGGTTCGGGTCCGCGGTCCGGGCTTGGTGAACTGTCACTGCCGGAAAACGAACCCGGCTCCTCCATCATGCCGGGCAAGGTCAATCCGACCCGGGCAGAAGCTTTGACTATGGTCACAACACAGGTGTTTGGTAACCAGACCACAATTACGGTCGCCGCAAGCCAAGGTCACTTCGAGCTTAACGTGTTCAAACCGGTAATCGCATATAATGTCCTGCAATCGATCCGCATTCTCAGTGATGCCATGGTGTCGTTTGCCGATCATTGTGTGGAGGGAATCGAACCGAATCTGAACCGTATCAAGGAACTGCTGGACCGCTCGCTGATGCTTGTGACCGCGCTGGCTCCGGCGATCGGTTATGACAATGCAGCCAAGATCGCCAAGACCGCGCACAAGAATGGAACGACCTTACGTGAAGAAGCATTGGCGAGCGGATTGGTGTCGGCAGAAGACTATGAGCGGCTGGTGCGGGCAGAGAGAATGATTGCACCAGAGTGAATTGGTATTCATACTGTAAACAAACTGTCGAAGATTAGACGGCTTTCCTTGACAGTCTGCAGTCGTTAATTGATGCTTCAGTTCAACAGGAGATAGCCTCGCATGTCCTCTATCACTCCACAGTCCAATGGCGCTGTAGCGCTCATCGCCCGCATCTTTCTTTCGATCCTCTTCATTCTTGCCGGCTACGGCAAGCTGACCGCCATCTCGGGCACTGCAGGTTACTTCGCTGGTCTCGGCCTTCCGGTTCCAACCGTTACGGCTGTCCTTGTCGGTCTGGTGGAATTTGTCGGCGGCCTCGCAATTCTCGTCGGCTTTCAGACCCGCATCGCGGCAGCCATTGTCGGTCTGTTCACCATCGGCGCGACGCTTGTTGCCCATATGGACTTCTCGCAAGGCATGAACGCCATGATGGCGCAGAAAAACCTCGCAATTGCGGGTGGCCTCTTCATCCTTGCCCTGCATGGTGCAGGTTCGCTTTCGATTGACGCCAAGCGCGGCTGAGCAGACATCACCAACACAACATAAAAAGAAACCGCGCTATATAGATGGCGCGGTTTTTTAATTCCCAGCTGCTGTCAATAGTTAAAAAGGAGGATTCTCCGGAATTGAGGTAAGTCATCCAGAATATCATACCATGGAGCTTTCGAGCTGACGAAAATATGAGCAGACGGCTTCAGCTTTGGCTCCTCAGCCAACACACCATAATTGACGTGAACATATTCGCCCCCGCGAACGATGGAATATAGAAAAGAACCACAAGAAGCGCATCGCACATCGTGATCGATCTCGTTGCCGACAAGCATGAGCGACGATTTACTATTCGTCTCTTCGAGTGCGTGGGTTTTATTCCACCGAAAGTCTTGAATGCACTGCCAGTGGCACGACGACATAATGAGCAATGGCAGTTCAGGGCATATTCGAATTCATCCGTCACTGTGAAACGGACTGCTTCGCAGGTACAACGTCCAATCAATTTCCGCACACTATTCATCTGAACTGTTCCGAGTTCCAATTGTGAAAGGGCAACTCGCAACATAAAAGACAAACTTGAAGTTATCTACCCGCCTAGTCCTTTACGAATACGGGTCGCAACTTCTGTAACGCGTGCATTCTCGCGAGCCCTGCGCGCTGAAACAAGGCAAGCCTGTGAGCGCAGAATAACGCCGTCTTCCAGAACCTTTAGGCGGTTGGCCCGCAGCGTTGAACCCGTCGATGTAATATCGACGATCATGTCTGCAGAACCTGCAGCCGGAGCGCCTTCAGTAGCCCCCAAGCTTTCAACGATGCGGTAAACCTGAATGCCATGCTTCTGCGAAAAGAATTGCTGTGTCAGTCGCCAGTACTTGGTGGCGATACGCAGACGGCGACCGTGACGCTGGCGGAAATCTGCCGCCACATCGTCCAAGTCAGCCATGCTGGTCACATCACGCCAGACTTCCGGGACTGCCACCACAACATCAGCATGACCGAACCCCAGTTCCGCTTCGATGGCCACGCGTTCTTCCGAATGCGCCAATGTTTCGCGAACAAGATCTTCGCCTGTAACGCCCAGATCAACACTGCCGTATCCCAGTTCACGGGCTATTTCGGAAGCCGAAAGGAACAGAATGTCGAGATCAGTTTCGCCCTCAACACGAGCCCGGTAATTACGCGAGTCATCCGGCAGGATCACTTTGTAACCCGCCTTGTCTAGCACTGCGAGCGTCTGTTCCTTCAAGCGCCCTTTGGACGGCAATGCCAGAGTCACACTCATTTTCTCTCTCCCGCCAGCATTTGCAGTCGGTCGAGCCAGATGGAAAAGCCGACGCCGGGAATGTTTTCCGAAGCGCCAAGCATGGTCAGAAGCCGGTCATAGCGACCGCCGCCAGCGAGAACGCCTTCCTTTTCAACACCCGGAGCCCGGATTTCATAAACGAGACCGGTATAGTAATCGAGCGGACGCCCGAAGGAGGCATCGTAGATAATATCTTTTGTAGCGATGCCCGCATTCGCAATAGCTTCACTGCGGGCCTCAAACTTTTGCAAGACTGCAGCAAGATCAAGGGCGTGTTCCGAAGCAAATGCCCGCAAGGTAACGGCTGCGGAATCAAGCGAGACGCGCGTTTCAAGAAACTGCTTCAGAAGATCAAGCGCGGATGCAGGAAAGCGCGTAACTGCAAGATCTTCCTTCTCTATCAACCGGCGTGCAATCTCGGCCGGCGAACGTCCTGCACTGGGCGAAATGCCAGCTTCGAGCATTTCTGCTTCCAGCATGCGTGCAAGTCCGGATTCATCGCCCTCTGCCACAAGCCCGGCAAGCGTTTCCGGTAACGGATCACGCCGTTGTGCGCCGGTCAGTTCAGCAAGTACCTGTTCCATGGAATTCGCATCGCCGAAAGAACGCAGAAGCTTCTTGCGCCAACCTTGTGGCAGCCCCAGCGCCTTCAGCATACCCGCAAAACCGACTGGTCTCCCAGAACAATCTCAAGCTCTGCTTCAGGGAGCAGCCGCACGAACACAGGAAAGCGCATCAGCAATCGAGCGCGCATCCGATGCGGCTTCGTCGGAGGCACCCAAGTCTTCGATACCGGCCTGAAGGAATTCGGCCGCACCGTCACGATGCTGACGGAACACTTCGCCCAGATAGGCATAGCGCTTCGGCGTGGCAGCATTCAGGGCGATGTGGTTGCGGCAGACGGGAATGGTAAATTCCGGCCGCAAGCACAAACTATCGCCGTTCTCGTTTTCAGTGAGAAAAATACGACGGCGTAAATCCTCGCCCGCCATATCCAAAAATGGATCTGCCGGCTGAATCAGCGGAATTTCGACAAGTTCGGCTTCGCGCGCACCAAGCGTCGCACGAAGAGAATTGAAAACACCAGACGAGCTCGATCCAGCCATAGTTTTCGTCACTTCGACTGTTCTGCGCGATCTCGCGCCCGGCTGGCAAGGATTTCACGGACGGCATCGATGAGGCCATTTTCCTTGGCCGTGATCTGAGCCGGGCGGCTTTCGCGCCGGGTTACATTGTCCTCAATCTCCGCTGAAAGGCGCTTGCCCTCGACCAGATCCTTAATCTGCACCTCACCGGCCTCACGCTCCTGCGAGCCCCCTGAATGATGACACAAGGCGCTTCACGACGATCAGCATATTTCATCTGCGCCTTCATGCCGGACCCGCCGACATACATTTCAGCGCGAATGCCGGCCTGACGCAGGTCGGAGACCATCTTCTGATAGCGGCCAAGGCTTTCTGTATCCCTGTCCATAACCAGAACCACTACCGGGCCGACAACATCGGAAACATCAAGTTTGCCGAGGTTCTTCAAAGCCGTCATCAAGCGCGAAACACCAATGGAAATGCCCGTCGCCGGTACTGGCTCGCCGCGGAAGCGTGACACTAGACCATCATACCGGCCACCACCGCCCACGGAACCAAACACGACCTTCTGACCGTCTTCATTGGTAACGTCGAATTGCAGTTCCGCTTCGAAAACCGGACCGGTATAATATTCAAGACCACGCACAACGGACGGGTCAATCTTCACACGACCATCGTAGCCACCCGCCGAGAACAGCACCTGCATGTCGGCAAGTTCGGTTACACCTTCTTCACCCTTGGCGTTGCCAGCCACAACTGCACGGAGATTGGCGATCGTTTCGACGCCGGTCGCCCCGCCCGCCGCAGTGAAAGCCAGAACTTTCTCGATTGCATCATCAGTAAGTTCAGCGCCCTTGGTGAAATCGCCGCTTTCATCAAGACGGCCCTTACCGAGCAGAAGGCGAACGCCTTCAGGTCCAAACTTGTCGAGCTTGTCGATGGCACGCAGTACATTGAGGCGCTTGGCGGCATTGCCCTCACCTTTAAGACCGATAGCATCCAGCACACCGTCAAGAACCTTGCGGTTATTGACGCGGATCACATAATCGCCACGACTGATGCCTAGGCGCTCCATCGTATCGGCCATCATCATGCACATTTCGGCATCGGCCGAGACATTCGGCGCACCGACCGTGTCAGCGTCGAACTGCATGAACTGACGGAAACGACCCGGTCCCGGCTTCTCATTGCGGAATACCCAACCATTGCGATAGCTGCGATACGGTTTTGGCAGTGACTCGTAGTTTTCAGCGACGTAACGTGCCAGCGGCGCAGTCAGATCGTAGCGCAGCGACAGCCATTGTTCATCGTCGTCCTGAAACGAGAACACGCCTTCGTTCGGGCGGTCCTGATCCGGCAGAAACTTGCCGAGCGCATCCGTATATTCCACGAGCGGAGTTTCCACCGGCTCGAAGCCATAAAGGTCGTAAACTTCACGGATTGTCGCCATCATCTTTTCAGCGGCGCGCAAATCATCCGGCACCCGATCGACAAACCCGCGCGGCAACCGCGCCTTCATCTTGTCCGCTTTATCGGCCATTTTTCCTGCCTGATCGCTGATTTATACACACATGCCGATTGGAACCGGCATCAATTCTGTTGCCGGTTTCCTAACCGATCAAGTCCGTTGCGGCAAGTGCAGGAAGCGTGTTCAGCGTGTCGCAATGGCGACGGCTGCACCCGCCATCATGCCAGCACTGGTTCTGTTAGCGATCCGCATCATGCGGGGACTGCGCAGAAACCGTCGTGCTTGTGCTGCGAGCACCACCCATGCGGTATCGACTGCAGCGAGAACGGCAAACATGACCAGCAGCAATTCAGCCCAACCAACCAGCGAAACATGGGTGATATCAACCACCGTCGGCAGAATGGCGAGGTAGAACACCATGATCTTCGGATTACCAAGCGTTATCGCCAGCGCGCTAAGGAAGAGCTTCCCCGCCTCACCCTGACGCGGAATGGCATTTTCATCCGCAACTTCATCTACCGGTGCGATCCACATCTTCCACGAAAGATAGATCAGATAGGCTACGCCGACATATTTGAGGATGAGAAACGCAGTGTGAAATGTGTTGGCCAGCGCCGCCAGTCCCCAGACAGCGAGTGAAAGCCAGATAGCATCACCAAGCCATAGACCGAACATGAATGGAAAGACGCCCTTGTGGCCGCGGCTGATAACGCGTGCCACCAGCGCGCCGACATTCGGCCCTCGCGTACCCGCAGCCACAACCAGAATACCGGCAAATGCCAACAACGACACCAAATCCATGATCGTCTCCCATACTCAAAGATTGATGTTTCTCGCAGAAATGATGCGGCTTAGCAATCGTTGCACTAGCTGGGTCGTTTGAAACTCTGTCGCAATTTTTCAATGTGTGTCCGACAGTGACAACCTTCGATGTGGTCGTTCACCAGCCCCATTGCTTGCATGAAAGCATATACAGTCGTTGGACCAACGAATGACCAGCCGCGCTTCTTCAGATCTTTGGAGATGCGAATTGATGTTTCAGTCTTCGGATTGGCAACAAGGGTTGGATAGTCCACCACCGTAGGGCGATCTTTTACGCCCGGTTCGAATGACCAGAAATAGGCCGCAAGTGAACCCTTTTCTGCTATCAGCTCAATTGCGCGCTTGGCGTTGTTGATCGTGGATTCGATCTTGCCGCGATGGCGCACGATACCCTTATCGGCCAGCAAGCGCGCCACATCCTCCTGATTGTACTGCGCAACACGATGGAAATCGAAGCCATCGAAAGCGGCCCGAAAATTATCGCGTTTTCGCAAAATCGTGAGCCACGACAGGCCTGACTGGAATCCCTCAAGGCAGATTTTTTCGAAAAGCCGGAAATCGTCAGAGACAGGAACACCCCATTCCTTGTCATGATAAGCAAGATAATCGGGTAACTCGCCCGGCCAGAAGCAACGCGTCATTCCATCGGCGCCGACGATCAGACCGGTTTTGCCTCAGCGACATCGCTCATTGTTCCGCCTCTCAAGTTTCATCCATAATTAATTATGTCGCGCAACCTGACACTAACCACAACTTTAATTGGAAGGGCCGTCAGGCAAAACACGCTACCAAAATTTACCTTTACGATTCCATTCCGGCACACAATCCCCACACGAGCATGAGGGTCACTCTCCTGACAGCTGATGTCAGGAGTTGCAACGGGCAACTGCGTCACAAAGATTTTCAGGCGCAAAGATACGGATCGGGATTATGAAACCACGGCATCTTCTTTTAATCGGGTCGCTTGCGGCTATTGCCGTTTCCATCGTCAGCACGGGCATGGCCTTTGCCAATGACCGCTATGCAACACTGCCGCCGGTACGTGTGAGTCCTGATCTTTCCGCGCCATGGGTAGCTCAATTGCATGGACAGCCTGCCCGCATAAAGGTCGTACCGCAATCTTTGCAGCCAGCGCCACGTGTTACCGCCAGACAGAAGCAGAAAGTCAAATCCGGCTATCGTCAGGTTTCGTATCAACGCCCGGCTGCAAACCCGGCCAATACGGTGCGAAAAAATCAGATTGATCCCGCTTACCTGCCGCAGACGGTTTCCTATTCCGGCAACGAAAAACCGGGCACAATCGTCATTGATACAGGCAAGCGCTTCCTTTATCTCGTTCAATCCGGAGGTAAAGCGATGCGATATGGCGTCGGCGTCGGGAAACAAGGTTTCAGTTGGAAGGGTTCGCAGCGCATCAGCCGCAAGGCTGAATGGCCAACCCGACGCCACCGAAGGAAATGATCGCCCGCGAGCGCAAGAAGGGGCGTATCCTCCCGGCGCGTATGGAAGGAGGGATAAATAACCCGCTTGGCGCGCGCGCGCTTTTATCTCGGTTCAACACTCTATCGTATCCACGGGACTAACCAGCCTTGGACTATCGGCAAGGCAATGTCGTCCGGCTGCATTCGCATGCGCAATGAAGATGTCACCGATCTTTATGAACGTGTCCCGGTCGGCGCAAAGGTGGTTGTCCGCTAATCGAACCATCTTTTTTTATGTCATTTACAACCGCCTTCTCTCGGAGGCGGTCGTATTGTTTTCATAAATCTGAAAAGATCAAAATTTCTGCACAGAAAGAATGATTGCAGACTTGGAAACATGATTGAAAGGGCTTTTCCTTTTCCCCGAACACCCATATGCTGACAGTGGCAAAGTCCAAAGCGAGATGAAAATGGCTGCCAGATGGCAGTTCGTGCTGGAGAAAGAACCGGCATGTAGGTCAATAGCATTCATGCGCATCAAAGGATCCACCTTTGCGCTCAATGCTTCGGAGGGAAAGGATAAATCATGACCGTACCGACGGTTAAACTGAACGACGGCAATCACATTCCGCAGCTCGGTTACGGTGTCTGGCAAGTAGGTAATGACGAAGCGGTGACCGCTGTCAGCGAAGCGTTGAAAGCAGGATATCGTCACATCGACACCGCTGCCATTTACGGCAATGAAGAAGGCGTCGGCAAGGCGATCAAGAGTTCCGGAATCGAGCGCGGCGACATTTACCTCACCACAAAACTGTGGAACGGTGAACAAGGCTATGAATCGACGCTGAAAGCATTCGACGCCAGCTTGAAAAAGCTTGGCACCGATTATGTGGATCTCTATCTCATCCACTGGCCGATGCCGTCAAAAGATCTTTTCATGGAAACATGGCGCGCTTTTCTCAAATTGAAAGAAGAGGGTCGAGCCAAATCCATTGGTGTATCCAACTTCCGTACAGCCGATCTCGAACGCATCATCACGGAAAGCGGCGTAACGCCGGTTCTCAATCAGATTGAGCTGCACCCACAATTTCAGCAGGACGAGTTGCGTCTGTTCCACAGCAAACACGACATCGCGACGGAAGCGTGGAGCCCACTTGGTCAGGGTAAAATTCTGGAGGATGCCACGCTGAATGCCATCGCTGAAAAGCATGGCAAGTCGGTTGCACAAATCATCCTGCGCTGGCACATCGAAACGGGCAATATCGTCATTCCCAAGTCCGTTACGCCCGCCCGTATCACAGAAAATTTCGATATTTTCGATTTCCGTCTCAACGGAACCGATCACGATGCGATTACGAAACTGGATAAGGCAGACGGTCGGATCGGCCCGAACCCGAGTACCTTTTCGGCTGGCTGAGCAGACATCGAAGACAAAACCGGGCAATTGCCCGGTTTTTATGCAGCTATTTGTGACAATCCCTGAGGCTTCGGCCCACCATAGGCCCAGTCAATCAGTTCCACCGTGTGCACGATGGGTAGCTTGCTGCCGGTGGCGATCTGAGTCATGCAGCCGATATTGCCGGTAGCGATCAGATCGGCGCCTGTCGCCTCAATGTTCTTCACCTTGCGGTCACGCAACTTCGTGGCGATATCTGGCTGCATGATATTGTATGTACCTGCTGATCCACAACACAGGTGTCCTTCCAGAGGTTCTTTCACCTTGAAGCCCGCCCTTGAGAGCAGATCCTTAGGCTGGCGCACGATTTTTCTGACCATGCTGCATGGAGCAGGCGGAATGATAGGCAATTGTTAGCGCTTGCGGTACATCCGGCTCCGGCAGATCAATACTGGCGAGATATTCGGTGATGTCCTTGGCCAACGCTGATACGTGTGCTGCCTTGTCCTTGTACAATGGATCGAGACGCAGCATGTAGCCGTAGTCTTTGATGGTCGTGCCGCAGCCCGATGCCGTGACAATAATGGCATCAAGACCACCCGCTTCGACCTCACGCGTCCAGACATCGACATTGTGCCGTGCCTGTTCAAGCGCCTGCTCCTCGCGGCCCATATGATGGACCAGCGAACCGCAGCAGCCTTCGCCCTTCGGTGTCACCACTTCGATGCCGAAGCGGTTCAAAAGCCGCAAGGTTGCAGCGTTGATGCCCGGATTGAGCACTGGCTGCGCGCAGCCATTGAGGATCGCCACGCGACCACGCTTCTCGCCTTTGGCAGCACTAACTGTTTCGATATTGGCGGCCGCTGGCAGACTTTGCGGCGCTAGGTCGAGCATGGCCGCCATCGGTCGCAGGGATTGGCTTTTGCGCAGGAGCGGCGCAAACGGCTTTCCAAGTTTTGCCAGTTTTAGCGCAGCGCGGAAACGACCCGGATAGGGCAGCACCTGCGCCAAAACCCCCACGCAGGAAGCGGTTCACAAATGGGCGCTTATAGGTTTTTTTCAATATGCGCCCGCGCATGATCGACCAAATGCATATAGTTGACCCCGGAAGGACAAGTCGTCATGCAGGAAAGGCAGGACAGGCAGCGGTCAACATGGCGAACGATTTCCTCGTCCGCAGGGCGACCGTTTTCCAGCATATCCTTGATTAGATAGATTCGTCCGCGGGGACTGTCGAGTTCATTACCGAGCGTCACATAGGTCGGGCATGTTGCGGTACAGAAGCCGCAATGCACGCATTTGCGCAAGATTTTTTCGGCTTCACTGACGCCGGGATCGCGCAGTTGATCGGGGCTGAAATGGGTCTGCATGGCTTCAAGCTCCAGCCTGACGGGGATGCATACGCCCCGGATTGAGGATATTTTCGGGATCGAATTGTTGCTTCAACCGCTGAGAAAGCGCTGCGAGTGCTGCCGGTTGCGGTTCGAACACTGCATTGCTTGCGCGAATATGTTCCGATGCGCGCACGAGCGTCGCATGGCCACCGCCATATTTGGTAATCAGCTTGCGCAAAGTTTGCGCTTCCGTGTCAGCTTCCATCCGCATCCAGATCAGCCCACCCTGCCAGTCGTAATAGGCATCGACACCTGCATAACGCCGGAACTCGTCCACCATACGCCAGCCTTGCATCGCCGTTATCGAAACACGCCAGACGGCGCGATTGTCTCCTGCATTGGCATAAGGCAAGACGTCGCGCACTTCACGCCAGAGCTGGTGCGACTGCTGCCCATCTAGCATCTCGACTTCACCCGATTGGCCCAGCAGCGCCTGCAATTGCCGACTACGGTGCTCGACCGAAGGTGCAAAGCCTTCGAGCCGTAGAACGGTCGCCGCATCCCAGCCTAGCTTACCGTCAAGGAAGCGATTGGCAACGGTCGGCGGCAGATGCGCAGCGGAAGCGACTTCCTCTCGCGATCCCATAGCCATTGCCATGACGCGCGCCGCCTGTTCGTCGGTCAGACCGCGCACGGCAAGCGTGGCTGCGGTTTCCGGCTTCGGAAGAACCTTGAACGTTACCTCGGTGGCAATGCCCAGCGTGCCCCGTGAATTGGCCATACCCTTGGACAAATCATAGCCCGTCACGTTCTTGACCACGCGACCGCCAGATTTGAACAATTCGCCCCGCCCGGACACAACGCGCACGCCAAGCACATGGTCGCGTGCGGCACCCGCCTTGAGGCGACGCGGACCGGACAGATTGGCGGCAAGCGCGCCACCAATCGTGCCGCGACCAGCATCGCCCAACAACAACGGGCCGTAATCCATCGGCTCGAAATGAAAGCACTGATTGTTGTCGGCCAGAAGCTTTTCGATCTCGACCATCGGCGTTCCGGCCTTTGCCGAGAGCACCAGTTCGTCCGGCTCATACAAGGTCACGCCCGACAGTTTGGAAACGTCGAGCACGCGACCGGCATCAACCCTGTGTCCGATGCCACGCTTGGAGCCATGGCCGATAATTTCCAGCGGCGTGGAACTGGCCAGTGCATCCTGCACGGCATCCAGAACACCAGCCTCATCTTGCGGCTTTAGAATATTTGCATCGCTCATGATCAAACCACAACTCAGAATCGGGGAATATCCGGGAAGGCCAGCTCGCCACGATGCACATGCATACGACCAAGCTCGGCGCAGCGGCGTAATTGCGGAAAGACCTTGCCGGGATTAAGGAGGTGCTTGGCATCGAAAGCACATTTGACACGCATCTGCTGGTCAAGATCAATCTCGTTGAACATTTCCGGCATCAGATCGCGCTTTTCGATGCCTACTCCATGTTCGCCAGTGAGAACACCACCGACTTTCACGCAAAGGCGCAAAATGTCCGCACCAAAATCTTCCGCTGCTTCCAATTCGCCCGGAATATTCGCATCATAGAGGATAAGCGGATGCAGGTTGCCGTCGCCCGCGTGGAACACATTGGCCACCCGCAATCCATATTTCTCGGAAAGTTCGCGCATCCCCGACAGAACACGCGGCAGTTCTTTGCGCGGAATGGTGCCATCCATACACAGATAGTCCGGCGAGATGCGTCCCACTGCCGGGAATGCCGCCTTCCGGCCTGCCCAGAAAGCCAGACGTTGTTCTTCCGACTGCGACAAAATGCAGGTTGTAGAACCGTTTGTAAGCGCCAGTGCTTCGACCCGACCTATCAGATAGTCCACTTCGACGGGCGGCCCATCAAGTTCGACGATCAGCAGCGCTTCAACATCGAGCGGATAACCGACCCGCACGAAATCTTCGGCGGCCTTGATGGCTGGCCTGTCCATCATCTCCATGCCGCCCGGTATGATGCCTGCGCCGATGATGTCAGCGACACACTGACCGGCTTGCTCGCTGGAGGGAAAGCCGACCATGACTGCACGCGCCGTTTCCGGTTTTGCAGGATACGGACCGTAATCTCTGTCACGACACCGAGCAGTCCTTCTGAGCCGGTCATCAGACCGAGAAGATCGTAGCCCTCACTGTCGAGATGCTTACCGCCAAGCCGGATAACTTCTCCGGTGATAAGCACCATTTCGATCCCGAGCACATTATTGGCGGTCAGACCGTATTTAAGGCAATGCACACCACCCGCATTTTCCGCGACGTTACCACCGATGGAACAGGCAATCTGTGACGAGGGATCAGGCGCATAATAAAACCCCTCGTGTTCAACAGCCTTGGTAATGCCGAGATTGGTCACGCCCGGCTGCACCACAGCGACTCGGTTCGGATAATCGATTTCAAGAATGCTATTGAAGCGCGACATACCAAGCAGAACCGCATCCTGTAGCGGCATGGAGCCGCCGGACAGCGAAGTACCCGCTCCCCGTGGCACGACACGAATGTTATTATCGTGACAATAACGCAGAACCTGCGAAACCTGTTTGACTGTTTCAGGCAGCACAACGACGAGCGGAAGCGAGCGGTGTGCCGTCAGGCCATCGCTCTCAAACACGCGCATTGCATTGATGGCATCCACGACGCCTTCGCCCGGCACAATGTCGCGCAAGTCTGCAACGATCTGCTCGCGACGCTGCATGACGGACGCGTCCGGCTCCGGCATGATGAGTCCGCTCATATTCTCCTCCACCACTTGTGTGGTCAAAGTGCACTCCACACCATTTTCGTCAAGTGGTAAATCATTTTTACCACTTTATTCAGTAGCTAAACAGTTTCCACGCTGCGGCATAATTGCTTGCCTAGTTTCGCGGCGCTCGGCTAGATGCTTTAAAACCCAACGCTTTAGCAAAAAGCACAGCAGGGAATGGGATAGCAGAATATGATGAGCAGTCTGGCTGATATGGAAATCTTTGCCCGTGTCGTGGCAACGGGCAGCATGTCGGCAGCCGCTCGCGATCTGGGTCTCTCGCCAGCGGTTGTCTCAAAACGTCTCGGACGGCTGGAAGAAAGGCTGGGAACCCGACTGCTTCAACGAACCACACGCCAAATTGCGCTTACCGAAGCTGGTCAAGGCTATCATGAGCGGGTTCTGGCCATTCTCTCTAACATCGAAGAAGCGGAAGCCTTCGTTGCTCGCCGTTCTGCCGATGCGCGCGGTACATTGAAAATTTCAGCGCCCACGACTTTCGGTCGCATGCATATCGCGCCCTATCTCGTGCCGTTCATGCGCGCCAACGCAGATCTTACCGTCAATATGCAGCTCACCGACGAGATGGTCGACATTGTGGGCGATGGATACGATCTCGCCATTCGGATCGCGGAGCTTTCCGATTCGACCCTCGTTGCACGCCGTCTCGCACCGGTGCGTCGTATTCTCGTCGCTTCACCCGGCTATATCGCGGAACGGGGCACACCACAGACGATTGAGGATCTGCAGGAGCATATCTGTCTGGCACCGCACAACAACGACCCCGGCGGCTGGAAGGACCCAAAGGACCCATCGTTGTACGACCAGTGGGGCCACTGCAAACTAACTCCAGTGAAATGGTACGCGAGGCAGTCCCGGCAGGCCTTGGCATAGCGCAACGATCGACCTCGGATATCGGCCCGGAACTTGCAGCAGGCAAGTTGGTGCAAGTGCTGCCCGACTACGCTGCTTCTCGCAACGTTGCAATTCATGCTGTCTATCCGTCGAAACAGTTCCTCCCGGCTAAGGTCAGACTGTTCATCGACTATCTGGCAGATCTTTATGGCCCTGTTCCTTACTGGGAGAGCGGCGCATCTCCGCACGAAGTAGCAAAGAAATAGACTGGCTTTCATTCGTCGGTTAATAAGTCACGCGCGCTATATTAGCATGCCAGCGTACACAGCTGACTAAGCTTTTGATTCTAAAAGGCTTAAATATCTCGCAATCCGTTATTCAAGCGAATCGGATGATTTCCTCCCATTGTCCTGATTTCCCGGGAAAAATGATGAACACACCTGTACGTTTTATTCTAGCAATCATCGTCGCCGTTATCGTCGGCTGTGGTTTCATGTTCTATGACAAATCGCGCGGCGCTGAATGGGTCGTTTCTCCACAACAGATCGAACAAGCGAAAGCTGACGGCAAATCGGGCGTAGAAAGCCGTCCCGGCACGGTAACCGTACTTCCAATCCGGAGCGAGACAGCCGACGCACTTCCGTTCAAATGGGCGATGTATGGCCTTGTCGCAGGCCTTTTCGTACTTGTCGCGACACGCAAGCGCAAAAAGCCTGATCATTTTTCGATTATAATTCCTGAGAGCCTGATTGCATTATCGATCGGGCTTTCATTTTCAATATATTCCGTTGCCGGACATCAACCTAAGGGCTACTTTGCCGCCGTTATGGAGAGGGCTTCAGACGGCATGGCCGAAACGATTTTTTCACGCATACAGGCAAGCCGCACGGCAGACGACGTCGTGCACCAGATTGAAACGCTTATTCTCGAAGGCGTTCTACGTGGTGGCGACCGGCTTCCCGGTGAGCGTGAGCTGGCGCGCCAGTTCGACATTTCCCGCCCGATACTTCGCGACGCGCTCAAGAGACTTGAGACTGCTGAACTCCTGATCTCCCGTCATGGTGGAGGCACATTCGTTGCGGACGTGATCGGACAGGTTTTCAGCGCCCCTGTGGTCAAACTTTTGCCGATCACCGCAAGGCAACTGGAGATTACCTTGAATATCGGCGCGAGATTGAAAGCATCGCTGCAGAATATGCGGCACTTCGAGCCACGCCAGCCGACAAGGCACTACTGACTGAAATCATGGAAGCCATGGAAAAGGCTCATGGTGTTAGTGACTTCGACACCGAAGCACGCCTCGACGTAGAATTGCACAACGCTATTGGTGAGGCTGCCCATAACATTGTTCTCCTGCACACATTGCGGTCCTGCTATCAATTGCTGAAAGATGGTGTTTTTTACAACCGCAGCCTTATTTATAGCTATCCCGGCGTCGCCGATATGTTTCTATCGCAGCACCGCGCCATTTACGATGCAGTCATGGCAGGCAATCCGCAAGCGGCACGCGAAGCGGTTCGAAAACACATTCGTTTCGTGGAGCAGGCAATGCATGATCGCGAGCTTAACGAAGAACGCGAACGTGTCTCGCGTCTACGCTATCGTCAGCGAGTCGGTGCGAAGTCAGGCAAAGACTTGAAGGAAAGTAACAGCGAATGAACGGCGTGGTTTTCAAAGGAAGCTAAAGGGCCTGACGGCATCCGCCTTTATGCCATCGGCGACGTACATGGCCGTCTCGACTTGTTGCGGGATATGCACAGGCTGATCCGTGCCGACCTTGACCACCGCCCGGCTCACGACTGGCGCATCATTCATCTTGGTGATTATATTGATCGCGGTCCGAGCTCGAGAGAAGTACTGGATTTTCTGATTGATGTGTCACATCGGGATGAGCGCGTCATTTCGCTGTTGGGCAATCACGACGACGGCTTTCTTACCTATCTGGCAACAGGAGATGTAGCGGGGATATTCGCACTCCACGGTGGCATTGATACTGCACGCCCTACAGTGTAGAAATTGATTTTACTGATGCAGATTCAGCGCACCAAGGTCATGCCGCGCTCGTCAAGACCGTCCCCAAAACCATATCGACTTCATTCGCGCCATGCCGCGCTCAGTCGCTTTTGGCGAATTCTTCTTCTGTCATGCAGGCATAAACCCTGCTGTGCCGTTAGATGCACAAGATCCGGAAGAATTGATCTGGATTCGCACAGCTTTCCTTAAATGGACTGAACTCTTCGAAAAGGTCATCATCCACGGGCATACACCGCAAAGCGCCATCGATATTCAACCCAACAGGGTCAATCTCGATACATATGCATGGAGAAGTGGGCAACTGTCAGCCATCGTGATCGACGGTTCTGAAAAGCGTTTTATTGAAGCTTAGCTAGTACGCGCTCAATGAGCGCTGGAAATGCCATAACCGTCAGTAGACATCGCGTTGTTGCCCGCATCGACGGTAAATATGCCGACCGCCATGAATACAATCGCGGAAACCATCAGGACGGTGAGAAGAGCGGCATGCTTGGCAGTCATATTCGGAAACTCTTTCGACGGTGGCCGGATAAAGCTCGGTAGACGAGCCGCCACTTGAGAGCATGGCGATCAGCCTTGCTCATTCGGTTGCTGCTGCCCGGGGAGACGGCGTTCAGTTACACCCGAAAAAAGTTACCCGCAACTGAACGGTTCCAGCCAAGCCACCGCTTTTCTCTTGAAAAACCGAATTGGTTGAACGCTGTGGCAAAGCGGCAACGCGATACTTCGACTTAAGGTTAAGACGCAGTTGCGAGGCCCCTAGATTTGGTTTACCCACGCCTTGGCTAATGCAGCACCTGCGGCATCCGCTTGTGCTCCGAACTTTTTGCAAGCTCTGGATATTGTAACGCCCAATCCGGCGCGAAACCCGCGATCAGTTCGCTTAGCTGGCCATTCCACTCGTCCACAAGCTGCGTGTTCGCCTCGAAATGGAATTGCGTGCCATAGACTGCACGTCCAATGCGATAAGCCTGATGAGGTGTCATATCACTTATCGCCATATGCAAAGCTTGCTTCGGAAGCGAAAACGTATCGCGATGCCAATGAAAGATTGGAAAGATGTCACCTGCGGCAGACAAGACCGGATCGCTTTTACCCTCCTCAGTAAGCCGAATTTCTTGCCAGCCGAACTCCATCGGGCGATCCAGAATATTCTCCCCACCATAAGCACGAGCCACGAGCTGGCTGCCCAGACAAATGCCGAGAACGGCCTTATCATGATCGCCAAACCGGCGTATAAGCTCGAGTAAATGGGGAAAATAACGACATTCGGCGTCGGCAAGCGCATTCTGCTCGCCGCCGAGAATGATCAAGGCTTGATAGCCATTGTCATCAGAGGGTAGTGAATCGCCGTTGTAGGGATGACGCAGATCAATCGAATGCCCAGCATTCACCAGTATTGGCTCGATCTGTCCCAATCCGGACCCATCGTAGTTCTGGACAACCAGCACACCCATGAGAAATCCCCAACCGCTTTTGTCTTTGCTAACATGGAAAAAGCCCGGACGACAGCCGGGCCTTTAAATCAGTTCACCACCGAAACGCTGACCGTTCGGCCAGCAACGAGATGGACACTGTCCGGCACCTCTTCAAGTTTCACACGCACTGGCACACGTTGTGCTAGACGCACCCAGTTGAAGGTCGGCGAAACATTCGCAAGCAAGCTGGAAGAATCGCTACGCTCACGATCTTCAATACCTCCAGCGATGCCTTCAACCTTTCCTTTGAGTTGCACTTTGCTGCCCATGATATCGACCACTACCGGGTCACCAATCTGGATACGCTCGAGTTTGTTCTCTTCAAAATAGCCAGAAACGTAGAACGAGTCCGTATCCACCAAGGCAGTCACCGCTGAGCCTGCAGAGACGTAATCACCCGGCTGAAGCGAGAAGTTGGTAATCACACCGTTGACGGGCGCTTTTACCGACGATCTATCGAGATTGAGTGCTGCAAGATCGCGATCCAGTTGCGCCTGCCGATAGGAAGCTTCCGCTTGCTGGGCCGTCGTTTCAATCTGCTCCAGTTTCTGGCGCGTCACGGTCGTGTCGTTAAGCTGGCGATAGCGGACCAGATCGCGGTTTGCCATATCAAGTGCCGCCTTGCTGCTATCAACCTTTGCTTCCGTTGTTTGCAGGGCGAGCTTGTAACGGGCCTGATCTATGCGAAAGATAACGTCGCCCTGATGAACAGTCGCATTGTCGTGGACGAGCACTTCGCCGACAAGGCCCGAGACATCCGGCGCAACGCGCACGACATCGGCACGAATTTTGCCATCGCGTGTCCATGGCGCGTTCATGTAGTAATCCCACAAATGCCAACCGAGGAGCCCTGCCATCGTGACCATGACGACGGTTACAAAGACACGGCCTGAATGTGCAAAGAGCTTTTTCATAGCGGTATTCCATTGAGAATGACGGCGGCAACACCGAGAATACAAAAATACATCGCAGCATCGAACAAAGGCCGATGCCAGACGAAACGATAAAGGCGTGCCCGCGCCAATAGGCGTTGCATGACCGTATTTGCAAAATAAGCGCCAAGCGCCAGCACGCCGAGGGTCGGAATGTAAATTCCGTAGATATCGAGTTCAGGTTGCATCACAAATCACATCGTTGTCTTAGGCTGCTTGCGGGAGTTCCATGAGTGGACGCGGCGGCAAGGCAAAAGGTGGCTCTTTCGGAAACAGATTGAAGCGAAGGGCGACCAGCGCCATTCGCGTACGTTTGGCTATTGCTGGCGATCCGCTCTCGATAATGGTGGTGATTGCCGTATCGATGGAGGCAAGCAGGTTTCTGTCGATTTCACCTGCCTGCTGTGGCTTGTTGGTCAAGGCTCGGTAATACGCGCCAACACCATCTAGCACTTCATCGACCGCTGGCCGACAGTTTTCGGGCAGTTTGGAGCGGTATTGCTGGAGATCGATCGTGTTCATGCCGTTTCGCAGATCGCGCAACAGATCGACCTTCGCGACATCTGCCGCCGGGACTAGCGCGAGACGCGGGGTCATCATGCCGATACGGTCGATCATCCGGAGCAAAAGGCGATTCATGTGCTGGCGACGATGACGTCCGGGGCGCCGTTCAGCAGCAAGTGCAATATCGTTCCAACCCGCCTTGATCAGGCGGCGCACGCCCATTCAGCACCGACAGACCGGACAATTGAAGTCACTACGGCAGCGATTACGATCCCCACTACGGTGGCGAGATTGGCATTGGCAAAACTGACAAAATCGTGGGTCAGATGGCCCTGCAGCATGAGCATGTTCGGCAAGTTCACGCAGAGCACCATGCCGAGCAAAAATTGCGAAGGAATGGCAAGCAGCAACCCTGCTGGAATGAGGAACAGTCCCAGCACCAGAACCAGCGGAAAGAACCCATCCACCAGCGGCAACAACGCAAACTCAAAAATGAAGGCGGCAACGATGACAATCAAAAGTAGCCAGTTGAACTTGCGCATGACCGGCACCGGATCATCCATGGTTGCGAAGATGCAGCAGAAAATACCGGCCATCATGGCTGCAGCACTGCCTTGAGACCAGCCGCTCGCAATCCAGAATGCAGTCGCTACACAAGTTGCCAGAAAGGCAGAAAAGCCAGACAGGAAGGCCATGCCGTAGTCCCGATGCATAGGGCGAGATTTCAAGTGCGCGTCGTAACGACGCCAGCGCAGCGAATGTCGGGAACCGGAAACAATGTCCTGACGCAATGTGATGCAATCGCTCCATATTTGAACCAGATCGCGAACGCGCGCAGCCACATTGAACGGCAGCAATTCACCCCAACTTGTCGCATCCTTCCCATGCCGGTCGATTTCGTCGATCAACTGCAAGAAAACAGCACGGCGTTCCTCTGTCAGGTTTTCGCCACTCTCGATCCAGTCACCGGCCTCGTCCAACAGTTTCTGCACCGCTGGATGCCGGGACTTTTCGTTTTCACCGGGCTTCATCGCCAGCACATCGTGCAAGCTTGATATGATCGGAAGAACAGCCACCATACGCTGCTGCAAAACGTGAAGCTGCGTTCCGACATTTCTGATTGATGAAGTGTCATAGGCAACATGCGTCGTCAGATTGCGCAGCTCGAGCGCGTCGGCTGCAAGACGCTGGCGATCCCGAAGAAATTCAGGTGTAGCACCTTCACCCCGCATGCTTGCCAGCGCCAGCTTTGAGCCGTCACGCAGCCAATTATCGATACGACTGACGAGCACCGGGCCGCTGTGACGTGGAAAAATAAGTCGATTGACGACAGCAGCGCAAATGATCCCGATTGCGATCTCTTCCACACGACCTACGGCATAGTCGAAAGTCGTTTCAGGCACGGAAACAACGGCAAAACTCGCGATAGCCACCGTATAGCCAGCCAGCATGAACAAATAACTGCGCGGCGTACCATCGAGCAGGCTGATCGCAAGGCAGAGGCCCATCCAAAGACCGATCGCCAGCGTCAGTATTTCAGGGAATTGACCAGATGCGGCACGAACAGAATGGTCACTGCTCCGCCGATAATCGTACCGATCAGACGGTAAAACCCTTTGATGTGGTCGCACCTGATAGCGGATGCGCAACAATATAGACAGCCGCAATGGACCAGTAAGGATTGGGCAAATTGGCCATCAGGCCGATCCACAGCGCAAGCATGGCTGCAGCGAAAGTCTTCAGTGAAAAGACTACGTCCCAGAACTTCGGAGTTGTTTCGACTGGCTTCGTCATGGCTGTGAGGGCACCGGTTGAATGCGTCGCATCTTTCCGGTCGCGCGACCGATCAGAAAGATTATGTTTGAAACTTCTCATTCAGCTTGCGCAGTACTTCCATGGCAATGTCGACCGCGTCGGAATCGAAATCACCGAGGAAAATGGCGCGAAGACGGGCAGCAGACTTTTCCACCTTGCCGGCAAGGACGCGACCGTCCTCTGTCAGTTGAATGAGCTTGACGCGACGATCAGCATCGTCGGCAACCCGCTGGATCAGGCCATCCTTCTCCAACTCGTCGACAACCCGGACAATCGTTGCTCCCTCGATACCGACCCGTTCGGCCAGCACTCCTTGGGGAACACGATCTCCGTGCCGCAACAGGATCATCAGCGGTATGGCTTTCGCGTCGGAAAGACCATGTTCCGCCATCGCTGCATCGAAAGCTTTCCGCCATCCTCTGGCGGTGCTTGCAAGAAGCGGTGCGAATTCGACCCACGTTTGTTTCATCACATCAATTCCATTCAAATAGATAGCTTCATACCTATATGGATACAATCTAATTAAATGCAACTGCCATGATATTTCCCATCAATTGTTTGTGTAGGAATGCTAATTAATTGTCTCTTGATGCATTACCAAAGCGCTTGACCGCCGCCCCTGCCCTCTGCCATCGATGCTGTCATGCGCGCAAACTACAAAATGCAGAGACTATACGTTGAAAACGACCTCGACGACGGCGACCAGATTGAGGTCGCCCCGCAGGCCGCACATTATCTCACCCACGTCCTGCGCTTGAAGGATGGCGATGAAATTCTTGCTTTCAATGGACGCCACGGCGAATGGAAATCACGGCTGAAGCCGGAGGGTAAAAGCGTCTGTTTCTCATGCCCTTCGAACAGACGCGCCCGCAGCCTTTAGCGAGTGATCTTGTTTATTGCTTCGCCCCTCTAAAACAGGGGCGGCTGGACTATATGGTCCAGAAAGCTGTCGAGATGGGCGCAGGTATACTGCAACCTGTCATCACACAGCACACTCAGGTATCAAAGCTGGGGGCGACCGCATCAAGGCCAATGCGATAGAAGCTGCGGAACAGTGCGGCGTACTTTCCATACCTGAATGTTGTGAGGCCATTCGCTTTGACCGCTTCATTGAGCAGTGGGACAAATCCCGACATTTGATCTTCTGCGATGAAGGTTACGAATCGGACGATCCGTTGACCATCTTGCAGAAAATGGCGCCCGGCCCTGTTGCGTTGTTGATTGGTCCGGAAGGTGGCTTCTCGGAAGACGAACGTCAAACGCTCCGAAATCTCCCCTTTGTGACAGCTATTCCGCTCGGCCCTCGAATCCTGCGCGCCGACACGGCTGCTGTCGCTGCGATGGCTCTGGTACAATCTGTGCTCGGAGACTGGCGGAAAGCAGGATGATGTTCTCGAAATCTGACGTTCAATGGAATTGACTTGCGTGATTTGACAAATTTGTCCAATCACGCTGAAAAGCGAAAAATAGGCTAGGGATAGACTGCATGGCGCGCGATACAACTGACGAAACGGCACTGACGGGCGTTGAACAACTGGCGAACTATCTGGCTGGCGGATGCAAGCCCAAGGATGCCCGGCGTATCGGCACCGAGCATGAGAAATTTCCATTCTACACAGCCGATAACAGTCCTGTTCCCTATGAGGGGCCGCGCGGTATCAAAGCCATACTCGAAGGCATGCAGGCCACGCTTGGTTGGGAGCCTATTATCGATGAAGGCAATATCATCGGCTTGGTCGAGCCAACCGGACAGGGTGCCATTTCGCTAGAACCCGGAGGCCAGTTTGAGCTTTCCGGAGCACCGCTTTCCACCATTCACCAAACATGTCGTGAAGTGAATGCGCACCTGTCCCAGTCCGCGAAATTGCTGAGCCTCTGGGCATCCGATTTTTAGGTGTTGGTGGCAGTCCAAAATGGACCTTGGCTGAAACACCTGTCATGCCGAAATCGCGTTACAAGATCATGACCAACTATATGCCAAAAGTCGGGCATGAAGGCCCGGACATGATGTACCGCACGTCGACCATTCAGGTTAATCTCGACTTCAGCTCGGAACGAGATATGCGCCGCAAGATGCAGGTTTCGATGAAGCTGCAATCTGTGGCCACCGCACTTTTCGCCAGCTCCCCATTCACCGAAGGCAAGCCAAACCACCTTTTGTCGTGGCGCTCGAATATCTGGCGCGATACCGATAACCAGCGTTCGGGCGTCCTGCCGTTCGTCTTCTCGGAGAACTTCGGTTTTACCGATTATGTCGAATGGGCGCTTGATATACCGATGTACTTCATCCTGCGCGACGGCCATTATCACGACTGTACGCATGTCACGTTCCGTCAGTTCATGAATGGTGCGCTGAAAGGTGAAGTGAGCGACCCGGTTCCCAATATGGGCGACTGGACCAATCATCTTTCCACGCTTTTCCCCGAAGTCCGTCTGAAACGCTTCCTTGAGATGCGGGGGCCGATGGAGGTCCGTGGCGCCGCATCTGTGCGCTTCCAGCCTACTGGGTCGGCCTGCTTTATGATGACGAGGCTCTGACTGCTGCCGAGCTACTCACCAAGGATTGGACCTACGAAGAGGTCCTTGCCCTTCGTAACGAGGTTCCCGCTAAAGCTTTGAACACGACATTCCGGGGCAAGCCGCTGGAACAGGTCGCACGTGAGACTTTGAAAATCTCCCGGCTCGGTCTTTTGAACCGTAACAAGCTCAACAGCGAAGGCCATGACGAAACGCATTTCCTTGCGCCGCTTGAAGAAATCGTAGCAGCAGGCGTCACGGATGCCGAGCGCATGCTGAAGGCATATAACAGCGTATGGGCAGGATCGGTCGATCCAATCTTTCTCGAATATGCCTATTGAGCATTGAGCCGCAAAACACATCCAACAAAAGGGCGCGGTATCCGCGCCCTTTTGTTTTAGTCAGCTTGTGACCTGCTGGCCTTTGCTCGGATCGGGTATCACGACAATCGTGCTGCCATCGCGTACATTATTGTAAAGATCAATCACATCTTGATTGAGCATGCGAATGCACCCCGACGACACGGCTTTACCGATGCTCCATGCTTCCGGCGATCCGTGAATGCGATAGAGCGTATCGCGCCCATCCTTGTGAATGTACATCGCTCGCGCACCCAGCGGATTCTTGATACCGGGAGGCATCCCGCCATTGGCGATGCTGTAAGGCTCCAGCGCAGGTTGACGTGCAACCATCTCATCCGGCGGCGTCCAGCGCGGCCATTGACGCTTATAAGCGATCTTAGCGCGTCCGGCCCATGCAAAACCATCGCGTCCGACACCGATACCGTAGCGCATGGCCCGCCCATTGCCGAGTACATGGTAGAGATACTTGTTTGGCGTATCGACGATAACAGTGCCTCTCACTTCGTCCGTTGGATAATCGACTTCTTGCCGCCAGAACTTTGGATCAACCTTGCTCGTATCGACAGCCGGGATCGGGAACTGTTCTTCCGGCAGGGCTCGGTACATCAGCGGCACAGGCCGCGACGGTGCAGCTTCAGGCAGTTTTTTCACCGGTTGAGGTGGCTGTTGCGTCGTGGAAACACAGCCCGACAACGCAACAGCGCTTATACCTATAAGAAAGCCGCGACGGCTGAAAGCAGCCTTCGCAAAGCCATTTGTGAGGTCGTCCCGGGATTTTTTACGCGACATCCTGAATCTCTAACAATGACAGATGCGCGAGAAAAAGACGTCCAAGCTTAAGCCAGCCTTAAGGCCAAACGATCTCAGCAGAAAACGGAAAACACAGCGACTGACTGTTGCTAAAATAACGATCCCTGATTGCCTGAGCCGGGAGACTGAACCTTTTTGTTTGTACAAGCTTTGCGGGCTCGGTCCTGTCTTCATCACCCGCAACGACTGCAACGTCACCATCGCGAAACCGAATAGACAATGCATCGCCAGCCGATACGGATGCAGCCTGCTTCACCGGCTTCCCTTCTTCATCGAAGACAACTGCAAAACCGCGTTCCAGAACGCTTTCATAAGAAAGCGTGCGCATAAGACGCTCCAGTTCCTGCCCGCGCCGTTTAGCTCTTTCAATGAGAAGACGGACAGCTTGATCGCGACGACGATCCAGCTGTTCTATTGCTCCGGTCGTAAGTTTTGTTCGCCGCAGTATCGGCTCCGCCGAAAGACGATTTGCCCGATGAATGAAAGCCGTTCTTCGTTCGCGCAGGAATGCTTCGAGCGCACGAGGCAGTCTTTGTCCAAGAGCGGTAACATCGCGCTGCAGTTCCGCAAACCGGCGCTGCAGCAGGCGCGACGATAGCTGTCGCGCATGCCCCTCAAAGTGAACCCGCTTCTTTTGTGTGTTGACGAACAGAGCCCGCGTGAGGCGCGAGGCTGCTTCATCGAAACGGCGGCGTGGTAAAGCCAGCAACTGGTCAGCCGACGGAAGAGCACGCGCTGCCGAACGATGTGCTTGTCGTTTCAGATCGATAAAGCGTGACATGGCCGACGAAAGTCGCGCGGATTGTCCCACCAGCGCTGCCAGAAGATCTGCCTTTACGGGCACCGCCATTTCCGCCGCACCTGTTGGAGTGGGCGCGCGAATATCCGCCGCAAGGTCAATCAAGGTCCAGTCGGTTTCATGACCGACCGCAGAAATTACCGGTATATGCGATGTAGCAACGGCGCGAACGACGATTTCGTCATTGAAGCCCCAAAGGTCTTCCAGACTGCCGCCCCCGCGCGCCACGATCAGCACATCCGGCCTCGGAATATTCCCTTCGTCGGGCAAAGCGTTGAAACCGTGTACCGCAGCTGCCACCTCAGGTCCACTTGTCTCGCCCTGCACACGCACAGGCCAGACAATGACATGCAGCGGATAGCGATCTGCGATCCGGTGAATGATGTCCCGAATGACGGCACCGGTCGGAGAAGTCACCACTCCGATCACACGGGGCATAAAGGGTAAGAGTTGCTTTACGGCAGGATCGAACAGGCCTTCCGAAGCCAGCCGCTGCTTGCGCTCCTCCAGAAGTGCCATCAGCGCGCCCGCGCCGGCTGGCTCCATCTGTTCGATGACGATCTGATATTTCGATGAGCCGGGATAGGTCGTGAGTTTGCCTGTAGCAATGACTTCCATCCCCTCTTCGGGACGGAAGCGGAGACGACTCATCGAACCGCGCCAGATGACGGCCTCAAGACGCGCACGATCATCTTTCAATGCAAAATAGGCGTGCCCCGACGAATGCGGACCTCTATAGCCGGAAATTTCGCCGCGCACACGCACATGCCCGAACGTATCCTCGACCGTGCGCTTCAACGCGCCGGAAATCTCGGAAACGCTATACTCGGCAACATTGGACGATGCGCCGGTAAAACTCGAATCGGAACCCATGCTCATCCCATCATAGGCAAACCACGTGGCATGGCTGGTCAAGAAGCCATGCGGCGATTTACGAAGTCGTCACCAGCCCGGCAGCAATTCGTTGGCTCGTACCCTCCTCGTACGGACCGCCGGAAACGGTGAAATTTCCGCCGAAGCCATCGCGCCGGGCTGCGGTGACGATATATTGTCTAGACTTTCAATAATATGCTGCGCAAGTGCGTCGACGACTGCATTCTGTTTTGTATGGCCGCGCATGATGCCAATGCCGAACTCCGGCAGCATTCCAAACCCGTCTGCTTCACCAAGGACCCGCATACCGGGACGCAGTGCACATTCCGGAAGAACTGAGACCGCAAGGCCGGAGAGAACTGCCGCCGCCAAAACAGTCGCTGACCAGCTGGTAATGATGATACGATAATCGCGTCTGGCCGCTTCCAGCACATCAATGGCTGCATGACGCCAGATACAGGTCGGGCGTCCGACAGCAAGCGGCAGGACAGCCTCTTCATGCACAGCATGATTGGCAGAAGTCACCCAAAGCAATGGCTCCGTTCGAACAACTTCCGAACGACGTTTGTCATCGCACTGGGTGACAAGAGCAATATCTAGTGTTCCGCGGCGGATCATCTCGTCCAGATTGACGGTCGGTTCGCACACAACCGACAATTCGACGCGCGGGTTTGATCGCGCAAAACGCGCCATTATTTCCGGCAAAACCGATCGGCATAATCGTCCGGCGTACCGATACGCACGTGGCCTTCCAGTTGAGTGTCATCAAACGCAGCGATGGTTTCACCATTGAGCTGCATCATGCGGCGCGCATAAAGTAAAAAGACGCTCGCCCTCTTCGGTAAGACGATTGGTCCGTCCATCACGTTCAAATAACGGCTTGCCAATACGCTCTTCCGTGCGGCGCATCTGCATGGAAACGGCGGATTGCGTCTTGAAAACGGCATCCGCCGCCCGCGTAAAACTGCCCGCATCAGCTATGGCTATGAAGGTCTGTAATTGATCGAGATCCAGAGGCGTGCTCATCGGCGTCATCCATCATTATTATTGAAGAATTACATTAAAAACATTCGTTGGAACAATCAATTTGATTGTTGGATAAAGCCGCCATCGTAAAGGAAAAGGAGCCGCGAAAGCGAATGACCCTGACGATAAGGATCACTTAGCCCCGCCAGATCAAAGGAGAGCGGACATGACAGCGACAAGCAAGATAACGACAACGCATTTACCTGCAATGAGCGGACAGACCGCCACGTTCGTGCAGATGGTAAAGGCCGTATTTACGTCGGTCATGCGTCGCTGGACGTTTTCCAATGGTCGACGGCAAGTGCTGAACCTGAGCAGCTTTGACGACCACATGCTGCGCGATATCGGACTTCGTCGTGAGGATATTTACACGGCAGCTCATTATCGCGGCACGGAAGACCCTACACGGGTTCTGAGTGAACTGGCAGACGCTCGGCTACGGATCAAGGCTACACGCCTGATCTGCTGAACCAACATCTCTTCGGATTCGGTAAGGCACGGCCCTATTTGAACCCGCAGACAAATCATCTGGCAGGCGCCACCTTCACATACCGGGTCCCTCCCGGTCAGCCTGCCTGCCCGGCCCGGCCGCTCCTCCGCTGGCCGGGCTTTTTATGCGCCGACTTCACGAAAGCATCCCGCTGCGCATCAATTTGCAGCGGCCCCACCGTATGAAATCGGCAATTGCTGGATAACTTAAATCACTTTGATTTTTTCGAAGAAAAGTGTTGCGTTCGGTGTTTGAGTTCGCTAGATGGAGGCCGGCGCGAATGAGCTTACGCTTTTATCGCGCTTGCAGGCCTCCAGACTGAAGGCATTTGCATATTCCTGCTGGGGAATAGTTTAAGGGTAGAACAGCGGACTCTGACTCCGCTAGTCTTGGTTCGAATCCGTGGTTCCCCAGCCACTTTAAAATCAATGAATTAGTTGTCATTTTCCTTCATCTTCATATCGCATAACTCTGAAATTCAATGCAACATAACGCATTGAGTTGAATAGGTAGCGCTACGTTCAGGCGGCAGAACGCGACATCAGCGCGATATGAAATTTCGATTCTTGCCCCGCCCACCGACTTAGTATGTGCGGCGATTCACTTCCTCGCGCTTTGGTTGCAATTCGCAATAATTGCGACTTTCACAAATGGTAGACCAGATTGATGGCGATCTCGGCAGGATTCGAAGAACTTGCTGGCGCATGCGGAGTATCGCTGCCGTCGATCAAGCGTCTCGAAACGCAGCGTGGTGAACCTGCTGCCCAACCCCGCACCGTGGAGGCTATTCGCAATGCTCTTGAGGCCGCTGGTGTCATCTTCATTGACCAGAATGGCAACGGCCCCGGCGTTCGCCTGAAGGGCCCCAGCCATGAAGCGTACGGTGATTCATCAAGAACTAAGCCCAGATGGGCAAATCAGGTTAATGGTTATCCAGCGGTCAGATGGTTCCCTTATTTACACCGCGGAAAAATTCTGGATTGATGATGTACCTGAGTACAATTATCACGCTGAGTATTGGGCCGCCTTCACCGACAACAGCTCGATATTCGATAGCTTAGAAACAGCAATTCGTGAGCTTCGCGTGGAGTATCCATGGCTGGTGCCAGTGGAAGGCTAGCGGGCCATAGTGCGATGGACGATGCAGACATCGAATTTATAGGTACGTCAACTCCACTTGGAGAATATTCTGATGGCGGCATACACCTGCGTGGACACTGAGCGGTGGCTTGATGCCATTTCCGGAGTAATTGCTTACTTCCCTGAGACAGAACAGACTCTTCTGCCGCTTTTGAGCGTGTAGAAGGGATACAACGCAATCTCGTTTCCAGACAGGCTACACGCGATCGCATCGCGGAGCGTAGAACAAGCGGTTCGCTATTTGCAGAACCGCAGGTGAAAGACTTCATCGTATAGCGCGACAATCAGGATGAGACGCCGCATTGCCTCACTAGAAATGTTCCCTGATTGTTGGCCGTTGCCTCATCTGATTTGCTCCCAGCATTTGTGGGTGCGGAGCAAATCAGATGAGGCTGATCAGCGTGACGACGAAGAAGGAATTGGTTGCTGCTCTGGCAAAGCGCTATGCGGCCGGAAAGCGGGAGGAAAAATCGCAGATCCTCGATCAGTTCGTATCGATCAGTGGGATGCATCGAAAACACGCGATGCGTTTATTGCGGGGGCAGATAAGCAACCGCAATCGCGAACGCGGGCGCAGATTTATAACGAGGCGACCCGACAGTCTCTTATTGTTCTGTGGGAAGCCTCTGACCGCATCTGCGGCAAACGATTGAAGCCCTTGCTGCCAATTCTGATCTCGGCGATGGAACAACATGGCCATTTGAAGTTAGACGATCAGGTCCGCACACTTCTGCTACAGATGAGTGCGGCTACCATCGACCGTGCATTGAAAAGCGTGCGAGAAACAGCAGGCGGCCGTCGACGCCGACGTTCCGTTGCTTCATCGGCATTGAAGCGGAGTATCCCAATTCGAAAATTCTCCGACTGGGGTGATCCCGCACCGCTTCATCGAGGCCGATCTTGTGTCGCACTCCGGTCCCAACGCACGCGGCAGCTTTATTCATACTCTTGTCCTTACGGATATTGCGACCGGTTGGACCGAGTGCGCGCCTCTGATTGTTCGCGAACAGAAGCTCTTGACGGAAGTTTTGACCGAGCTTCGCCGCATGATGCCGTTCCCGCTGCTTGGCTTTGATACGGATAACGATAGCGTATTCATCAACGAGACCCTCAGGGACTATTGCGTTCATTCAGATATCGAATTCACTCGCTGTCGGCCATATCGCAAAAATGATCAGGCTTATGTGGAGCAGAAAAACGGATCGGTCGTCCGCCGAATTGTTGGCTATCATCGGTATGAGGGTGTTGAAGCTGCAGCAACACTTGCGGAGCTTTATCGTTCGGTACGCTTGTTCGTGAACTTCTTTCAACCGTCGTTTAAATTGCTCGAGAAGCAGCGAAATGGAGCGATGGTCAAAGAAGCTCTACTCTTCTCCCGCGACGCCACATCAACGGCTATTGTCGGATGCAAGGACGGCGGTCGAGGTACGCGACCCCTTGGTGCGCATGAGTGAGCAACTCGACCCTGTGATGCTCCTCCGAAACATTCGTGCAGGACAACAGCGGCTTGCCGACATTGCGCATCAGGGAGCACCCTCAAGCGAGGCTCCCGATATCGAGAGCTTTTGCGAAGCCTGCGTATCGCGTGGACGGAGGGCGAAGTTCGTCCGACCGCGAAAGCAAAGCCAAAACTGAAACGCGAGCGACGGCGGCCTGACCCGCTGGTTAACGTCACGAATGATCTTTACAGTTGGTTTGAAGCTGAGCCATGGAGAACCGGCCGGGAGCTACTGGAGCGACTTCAAAGCATTTATCCCGGCGAGTATCCTGATGCACTAATCCGTACGGTGCAACGACGGGTGAAAGCCCGGCGTCGCGATCGCGCGCATAGAATGATATTCGGAAACGAGTCTGGCGAAGATGAACAACTACCAGCGCTCAGCAGGGCTTAGGGAGCATTCTGGTGAGGCAATATGCTATCCGTTCGGGAGCATTTTTCGATGAGGCAATACGAATCTCACCTAGATTGCCGCTATGCATCATCGAGTAGATCTAGTGACGAATAAGCGCCTCGCGGACCTCGATCCGTTCAAAGACGGTGCCGAAGGTATCCCCACTCGAGTTGCGGCTATTAAAGAGCGGGCATTGATTGACTTGTAGGACGACTGCCTACCTATAAGGCCGCGTGTGTTTGCGAACTTCTTTTAGGTTTTCCGAGAAGTACGCACAAAGAAGTGCGCATTATCAGAAGCTGTATTATGATTGCCACATTGGGATGTGGGCAAGAGCTGGGAACGGCTCTCTTGGCGTACACGCCACTTGTCTCGGTGTTGAATAATGGGTGGCGTGGATTATGCATTCGAAACCGTTAGCCACCTCTGCCGTATAAACAAATTGTTGAAACCATGCTGGCACTGAAGATCATCGTTTTTTTTAGCTGCATTTGCCGCCGTTTGCTCATTGGCATTGCATCAATTCATCACCCGGATGAAGGAATATGCGTTCTACAAAAACAATGATTGGGACTTTTCCGTTGATAGCGGACTAGACAGAATTGATGAGCGAATTGCCGCGTATCCTCTTGGTCTCACCAATTGGCAGCGCCTGTATCTTTTCCGCCCTTTCTACATTGCCATGCTCATTTTGGTATTGGTGGTGATGGCGGTTTCGTTATTTAAATAACGTCAGCAGCTAAAAAGAGAGAGGCCGAGTAAACTGAGGAGTGTCCGTCGCAGCATGACTGAATCCTTACCGTTTCGGTCAAGTTGCCTTGGTGATGCTAAGGGGCCGAGGAAAAACGAGAAATGATGGCGTATTGGGGAACGATTTTTGCCGCTGCGGTCGCCGCCATAGCGCTCACGATAGTCAGCTATACATCCTTCCCGCTAGGCGTTCTGTTTCCGATAGCTATTCTTGTTATGATCTACATCGAATGGAGAAGCCGCACTCCGAAGCTTTAACCCGGTCGTGCCCAATTACGCCGTATAATGGGCCATCAACATGCAACATGTTGCCACCGCTCTAGCAATCGCTGTTGTCTGCATAGAAGACTTTGGAAGCGATGCTGACGCTAACGCAAAGGCCTTGGAAGCCATTGCTGCGGACATTCAGCAGGGATCGCTCGACGAGCGGCGAGCCGTTGCGGAAGCGCTTAACACGCCGGGGCGACCCGAGTTAATTGATGGCCTTGGCAAAGCATATGGAATAAACAGACCACCAGTCGGCGGGAATCTCTCCGCTTGTCTGCCGGAAGAGACTCGCCGTTCAATCCTTGCAAAATCGGAAAAATCGAATGTGCTTGAAGTATGCTCTTGTCTTAACTGGCCTACTGACCTTTACCGCAACGGCTGAAGCAGCGTTGGCTCCAAATTATCAACGCGCAAAAGAAATGATGGCAGTAATTGAAGCAGTAGCCGGTGAGATTCCCAGATATCCGGTAACCAAAGTGATCTATCAAAAACCGGGCCAATATCAGGTGATTGCAGGCCCCTGTTCTATCCGAGCTAAAATCGTTACACGCCCTCAGAATCAGATGATGGTCGGACCTAGGCAGTTTGCGGTTAAGCTTTTTCTACAACGATGTGGCAAGTAAGACGTATTAAATGGCCGAGTTTAAATAAAAAGATATCAATTGCTTATGACACTTTACAAAAAAGCCCGGCTATTTCTGATCATGGTGTCTGTTCTCGTACTGACATCCCCTGACTGGACGAGAGGCATCGGTGATGCGATCGGGGTGAGCAACGTTACGATTGGATCAGTCGTTTTAGTCCTCGGCGGCCTTCTGTTCATGTTCGTATTTGTATGCCCCAAATGTTCGTTTTCCCTTTTCAGAAGCGAAGGTTTTTTGGCCTGTATATTTACCATCCATGGCCCAACAAGGTCTGCTCCGAGTGCGGTCATAATAATTCCGGTGCTGATCGCTAGAATCAGCCCCCAAAAACCGTCAACTGAACCAACAAGAAAGCTAAGCCGAAGCCCCAGCCATTAACTCAATTGTGGAGTACTTTCCGCCGCGAAGATCGCTCGCGAGGGTTTGACGTTCGGACACGACTTTTGCGGCAGATATTCCCCTGAAAAATCGGCACTGGCGATCCTGTCGAAAAAAAAAACTTAGGAGTTACGCGACAAACCAGCGGCTAGGCTTGCTGCATATGAGATAATCTTACGAGCAGCCTCGACCGGAGGCATATCGGTGGTGTCAATGTCCAGACGGTGAGGATGACTGACGCGCAATAGTTCCGTTGTCTGGCGTTTACGTGCGGCTGCAACAGCGTCGGTCATTTTAAAACGCTCTGCTCGGTCTGGAGACGCCATACGACAGGAGTGTGCTGTATCCGACGCTGTCAGGATCACTGGCACGAACACACTGCGGCGGGCGATAGCAAGCTGCTCGACTTTTTCATAGGTCGCCCGATCACCGGATCACTTTCGAGAAGGCAATTTGTCAGAACAAAACTGGCATCCGATGGAGCTAGCTCCTCCATAGCCAACAACGCTTGATCGCGAATGACGCCAATCATATCCCATACGCGTTCAGGCAGTGACGTCCTGCCATCTACCTGAATGAGAGAGAAAATGACATTGTTTGCTAGATGATTGTCGAAAAGTCGTGCGTTTGTGGCATCTACGATAGCACGCGCAACTGTCAGTTTACCAACAGCATAATGACCGATCAGATAGATGATGGTATTCTTCATGCTCTCCTCAGACCAAAAATAGCAGAAACCAGTCATGTGGACACAATTGCTGAAGTGAAACAAGCACACTTGGCAAAATCAACTCAGCTAAGGACGATGCGTAATTCGGAGTGACGAAAATGCTGAGTTGATAAATGGTCGGATACAACAGTGACAGCACACAAGTAACAAGGGGCGAAAGCCCGTTCGTGCATCGCCACGATTTGAAGAGCTGCAAGGATTGGGGATCGTTCAGCTACGGGCCGACCTCTAGCCAGCTCCGGTACATTCTTAATCATGAACAGCACGGCGAGGATGCATTCGCTGGACAACCTAGATAAGCGCCTACTTACGCCCGCGCTGGCTCTCAACGCAGGTCTTTGCATTCTTCCCGTGCGCACATTCGTCTTCTTCTGGCTTTTTCAAGCGGTCCTGCTTCTCTGGCTCAGAATTCAGTGGAACCTGAACCGCATCAGGGTCAGAGGGCGGCAGATTGGGAGAAGGTGGCGGATTGCCCGGCACCTCTGGTTCTTGCGTGCCTGATTGTGTTGGCATACCTGATTCCTGCGCAGCCGCTATATTCGGGGCTATAAATAGTAGCGCAAAAATGACTATACTTTTCATTTTCCTAATCCGAACGTAAATCGTGGAACTGCTTGAGCCCTCGTTCCGCATCTTGCGAAAGAAAAGCCTATTGATCCCCAGAAGAGCCCTGTTCGCCGCTGTTCTGGGAATTACCCCATAATAATAAGGTATTGCGAAGATAAATCCCAAGATCACAGCAACGGCTAAAATCAAGAACAGCATCAACTTACGCAATCACTTCTTCTGTCCAAGACAGACTAAACGAACAGATACCAGTCAGGTTCCGTCCTCTCGACAAACATCTGCGGCGCGCTATCTGCCGAAAACAAAATATTCAGGGGATCACGATGTCCAGTTCGGAAGAGACGGAGCCGACAGCAGATGGGTTGAAGGAACGACTTCCATCGAAGTCAGCCGCCATCCACGAGCTAATCCGGCGTGATGGAGAGAAGGAAATAAACCGCGAAGCAATGGCACTTTTATGGTCTGCTATTGCAGGCGGAATTTCCATGAGTACGTCAATGATCGCTCGCGGCATTCTGGAGACTTACCTTCCAGAAAGCGATCTCTTTTTCCTTGTGAGCTCAGCAGGATACACGGTCGGGTTCATTATCGTCATCATTGCCAATCAACAGCTGTTCACCGAAAATACGATCACTCCTGTTTTACCATTTATGACGGAACCAACTTTATCTCACTTCCTGAAAATGATCAGGCTGTGGGCCATTGTTCTCTTCGGGAACCTGATCGGTGGCGCTATTGCAGCCTTCGTTATGGTTAGTATGCCGATTTTCTCGGACGAAGTAACCGGGACGTTTGTTGACATGGGTAAACATCTCATGGCCAACAGCAGCAATGAGTTGTTCAGCAAGGGAATAATGTCTGGTTGGCTTATCGCCACATTGGTCTGGATGCTACACAGCACGAAACAAGGGCATATAGCGTTAATATTCCTCATCACATACCTCATAGCTATCGGCGATTTAACGCACATCGTAGTGGGTTCAATTGAGGTGCTGTTTTTACTTATGATTGGAGAAGTCACCCCGTTCGACAGCATCTTTAAGTTCGGGTTCCCAACTTTGGTCGGGAACGTCATAGGAGGAACGTTCATCTTTGGGTTAATTTCGCACGCTCAGGTGCGTGCAGACGAATAGCCATGCGATGGAGGAGCGCGCATGCAATCTGTATAATATTTCCGCGACATATGAACCATGCGGCGCCTGAGGAGGAAATTTTTCGGAACCGCTGAAACCTGTCCACCCGCAGATGTATGTGAAGGGGGGAAGCAGATAGCTGCGTGACAAGTATCCGCAATCTCACCTCGCCTCACTGGCGGAGACGACAGGGCGCAGAAAGCCAAAGCGTCAATCCGACCCAAAGACGAAGCGCAGCCGCTTCGCTGGTTCGCTCTCAATGAGGAAAAGCCGCTTTTCGCATTCGCTGACATCTGGTCGGCTTGGAAAGGCTTGATGAAAAGAAGGAAGGACCGGTCGCGGTCGATATCTTTGGGTTTCTCTCCACAGAAACGAATGCCGTCCTAAAGCCAATTCACCCGCGGGCAATGACCGTCGTTTCCCGCACCACGGAAGAATTACACATTTGTCTACATGCTACATGGGATGGAATGCAGAAGCACCCACCCGATGTTGATTTGATCAATCTAATGCCGGGCAATGGCAATAAGGCGCGAAGGACGCGCAAGCAAGATTGTTTTGAACGGCGCCTCAAAACGCCAGTCACGACGACCTAACTTCGATTCAGATTGAGGGAGACCGCGATGTCTAATCGTTCCGTGGTCCGCCCCTATGCGTGAGGAGAAGTATCTTGATCGCAATAATGACTGCCACTCTGCAATCTCCGATTGTACCGTGAACCTAGTTGAAGAAACAGAGAAGGCCGGGTGATCCGCCACGGAGGCAGCCAGAGCGATCAAGGACGTGTCTGGCGGCTTGTTCAATGGGTATTTTGGCAAATTCCCCACGAATTGGGCAAGAGATACGACCGCGCAGCGTTCTGATCGCCAGAACAAGAAAAATATTAATTTTGGCCAAGCCTTGTAAAAAATATCATAGAGGAATATATTACCAAATATCGATTTTGTAATCGAACGACAAGACGCTTATTGCGCCCTGATTTTTCTTTCAATTTCGTAACAATAGCAACGAGTTTATTCGTTGTTTCCCAAACCATGCAAATTGAAAGGAAATCAATATGGCAAATGGAACAGTAAAATTCTTTAATGGCGGCAAAGGATTTGGATTTATCCAACCCGAAGATGGATCTCCAGATGTTTTTGTTCACATTTCCGCAGTTGAACGCGCAGGATTGCATACGCTCAACGAAGGTCAAAGGGTTAGCTTCGAGCTCGTAGCTGATCGCCGTTCTGGCAAGAAAGCCGCTGATAATCTGCAAGCACTTTAGTTTTAGTGTTCAGACATTGCCTTCGATCCCCGACCACGGATGTACTGGCACTGATCGTTGAGGCGATTAAAAGGTCGGGTTTTCCCGGCCTTTTGTTTTTCGCCCATAAGCGGAGGTCAAAACATCCAAACGGTGTTCTCGCATCGACAGGATAGACCTCAACAATTCCAATTATTTCGGCGGAACCGATGTTACGGCGATCATATGGAAGCTAATCTCGCACCCGTTCAATCCTTCACCGGAAAGTGTGACCTTTCCAGAACAAGAACAATGAAAATGCTTGAAGAAAAATCGACCGAACCAACTAAAGATACGCTCTTCAAAAAGACCCTTGTCACGTATGGAAGCGAAAAACGCGATAACCGACAAAACCGCAAAAGCTATTCTCGAGACAGAAAAAGCCGCTGTCGTTGCCAAAACAGAGCGGCTGCGAGCTGCGCGATTGGAACACAACCAACCACCAAAGCCATAGTTAGGAATTTAATGCAGGTACTTGTACGAGACAACAATATTGATCAAGCGCTGCGCGTGCTCAAAAAGAAAATGCAGCGAGAAGGCATTTTCCGTGAACTTCGAGAGCGCAGAGCATACGAAAAGCCATCCGAAAAACGCACTCGCGAAAAAGGAGAGGCTATTCGACGAGCACGTAAGGATGCGAAAAAGAGGGCAAAAAGGGAAGGCTTGTTACCCAAGCCCAAGCGCAAGGCACCGACCACGCCCCGGCGAAGCCAAACAGCTTCTAATTAGACCCTGCTGATCAATAAACACCGGCTTAGAAACGCGTGGCTATGATTTGATCGATTGTACGGTTAATGGCATACAGAGGGGTGATAAGAGAACTGTTCCCGAAGAATGACCTGCCCCCGGCGAAACAATTAACTCTTGTAAGAGTTTTACTAGTGCAAGAACACAACTTCGCGCCTGCAAACCCCAACCAGCACCTGAACCACTACTGGCGTCGCCCTGCCGTGCTCATCCCCGGCCGGGCATTTTCTTATTATCCGATGGGTTGTACGAAGTTCAGCGGATAAGCGCGAGGCAAGGACATGCACCTCATTTGCCGCGCGCGGGCCCGACGCTCGTAGAGAGCGTCTGGGATATGTTATGAATGGAAACATCAAACGGGGCGGAACAATGGAGCGCTCACATATTGACGATGCGACCCGTCCAATGAGATGCAGGAGCCGTTCAGTGCACGATGCGTTCAGCGTGCAGTACCGGGACTTCGAAAGAAGCAGATCGCATCCGTCCCAGCAAATATTCAGTAAAAGCTAGGCCGGAGTCACGTGCCACCATACATCAAAGTATTTCGAGGACAGTACCGGTTGAATGGCGATCACGACCACTTACGAAATAAACCCCCGCAGCGGGGACTACATTTTTAATCTGCACCAACACGGCTCGCACTTGGTCGAGAAGTTTATTCGTCGCCTACAGTCCTTCTCGGGTTTCGTTCTGCATTTCGTCCTTGTACTCGCGTAACTGCTTTACGCGATCGTCAATATCCACACGACACACATCTCCGCCCCGAACAAGTCCACACGGTCGTGCAACTGATCGCCGCTGTCTTTCCGGGCTTGGCTAGTGGCCAAAATGAAGCAATCAGCACACCGCTAAAGAACGCAATCAGTGTGATTGCTGACGGCGGCTTAGAATTGACATCAAAAGCTGTTCACCCCTATATTTGGCACAGCTCCAGTCAAAGGACCTTTGATACCTACGGTCGCCTATTTCCTTCGCTGAATGAGGGAGCAGAGTTGGCGGTGACAGAACAAGCGCTGCTCGCTATCGACGCGGCATGCAACTAGATTCAACAATGATATCAATGCCAGATGAAACACCCTGACTCCGTAAGTCTTGGTTCGATCCTGCCCACAATCTAAAATTTTTTAAATTAATTCCGTATCTTAAATCTAAATCAGGATACTTTTTGGCTTTTTCCATGTCGCGTTTAGCGGCAACCAGCTTTCAGTTCCGAGCTTATAATATCATAAACGGCTTTAAGGGCTCGCAGAACGGGACATGTACCGGATCGAACATTACAAAAAGTTCAGGCTCCACTCTTGAACTCGGCAAAAACATACACATTTGAAGAAATGCAGCGCCGGGCCCCTCTGGTCATGGCTACCGCTATGGCGATGTCGGGGCTGCTCCACTTGTTCAAATGGAGATGGTCCGGCGATGGATTCGCTTTTTGTAGCCCTTTCGGGCGATTTTCTTGGCACACCTGTATATTTCTGGGCAGCATTTATTGTCGTTGTCGTCGGTTTACTTGTCTTCGACCTCGGCATTCTCCATCGTGACGAACACGAGATCGAAGCCAAGGAAAGCCTCCTGCTCTATGGTTTTATGTCTTGATCGCCTTGGCGTTCGGTGGTTGGGTTTGGTGGCAACGCGGCGCAGAATCCGGTCTGGAATTTTATACCGGTTATCTCATTGAGCAGAGCCCCGGCGATGGACAACATGTTTGTTATCGCAACGATCTTCGGCTTTCTTGGCATTCCCCGTCTTTACCAGCACCGTGTTTTGTTCTGGGGCATTCTGGGCGTTATTGCCTTCCGGGCAATCCTGATTGGACTCGGTGCCGCCCTTGTGCACGAGTTCAACTGGATCCTGTTCCTCTTTGGCGCTTTTCTCGTTTTCACCGGCTTCAAGATGTTCGGCCATCAGGACGAAACGCCCGACATCGAGCAGAACGCTGTCTTCAAGTTCCTTCGTCGCCGGTTCAATATCACCCGCGAATTGCATGGTCGCAACTTCACGGTCAAACAGCCACATCCCAAAACCGGCAAGATGGTCACCGGCTGACCCCTCTGGCGGTTGCGCTCATCATGGTGGAAACTGTCGATCTGATCTTTGCAGTCGACTCTGTCCCCGCCGTCTTCGCAGTCACTCAGGACACGTTTATCGTCTACACTTCGAACATCTTTGCCGTTCTGGGCTTGCGGGCGCTCTATTTCGCGCTGGCTGCGGCGATGAACCGGTTCCGCTATCTACAGGTTTCGCTTGCTATTATTCTCGTGCTGATCGGCATCAAGATTTTCCTCGTACCGCTGGGCGTTCACATCAACACGCTGCTGTCGCTTGTCGTAACGCTGGCTATCCTCGCAAGCGGTGTGCTTTATTCGCTGTATAAAACCCGTAACGAACCGGACATGTGCGTCGAGGACCTCGCCAAGCAGCAACATACAGAGAACTGATTGAAAGCAGTTTTGATAACAAAGGGTCGGCCATATGTGCCGACCTTTTTCATCTGATCGCAGTGTGATTTACTGAATACACTTTCTTCGCATACTAGGTCATATCGAGCCGAAAACACCATCCCTTTGGTGAAGCTGCATCTCAACTCACAGGTGATATACTAAGTTTCAATGGGCGATCATTCGAGAGCAATTCGCGGAAGGCGAAGTTGAATTCTTTATTGCTTGGCGCACTGGTGTTCTTCATCCTGATATTGGCGACTATGCTTGGCATGTTCGCTCGATCGCGCTTGCCCGAGCATCATCTCAACTCTGAGTCCAAGGATGTCATACGCCTTGCCACCGCTGTTGTCGGAACACTTTCCGCTCTCGCTCTCGGACTTCTGATTGCTTCGGCAAAATCCGATTATGACAATGCGCAAGCCGAGATGAAGACATCAGCAGCCCGTATTGTTCTCTGGACCGGATCATGGCCCGCTATGGTCTTGAAACGGAGCGTCCACGTGCCGTACTCAAGCAAATAATCCAGAAACGTCTCGATCGGGCATGGAATGCCGAGCGAGCCGATGAACTGTCTAATGGAGCTTTGCCGGAGTTCAAGGATATTGAGGATATTCAGGACAGTCTGCGCGCTTTGAACCCGAAGGACGCCGCGCAAGGCTCTCTCCAAACACGCGCGCTTGAAGTCAGCGGCATGATTGCAGAAGGTCACTGGCAATTGGTGGAAACGACAGATGAAGGGCTGCCTGTCCCATTTCTCATCGTGCTGATTTCATGGCTGGCACTTTTATTCGCAACTTTTGGTCTACAGGCCCCGCTAAACAGCACTGTCATACTGATAATAATCGTATGCTCATTGTCCGTTGCCGGCGCGATTTTCGTGATTTCGGATATGGCGAGCCCCTATGCCGGACTGATCCACATTTCCGAAACTCCACTTCGCACCGCACTGGATCGTCTCGGCGCACCATAATGAATTGTGTGCTCTACAACGCCACGAAGTGCTGCGGCGAAACCTCTCGATATTCGCGCAAAGGCACAACGAAATCCGCAGGACGGATTGGGCTCTTGAGTTCTCCCGTTTCGCTTGAAAGCTTCACCCGGCGTCGGTCAGGATCAGGAACCGGAACAGCCGCCATCAGCTTGCGTGTATAATCATGTTGAGGGTTCTCAAATACCGCCGATCTCGGTCCGATTTCTACGATCTCGCCCAGATACATGACGGCCACACGATGGCTTACACGCTCAACGACGGCCATATCGTGTGAAATGAACAGAAACGCCAGATCGAGACTTTGTTGAAGATCGAGCATGAGATTGATGACCTGCGCCTTGATCGAGACGTCGAGCGCCGACACACTCTCATCTGCCACGATGACTTTAGGTTTCAAGGCAAGCGCGCGGGCGATACAGATACGCTGCCTTTGCCCGCCAGAGAATTCATGCGGATAGCGCTTTGCCATATCAGGCGTGAGGCCAACTTTCTCCAGCATGTCTGCAACAACATCCTTCGCGTCCCGCGCACTCCCCAGCCGGTGTTCAATGTAGGGTTCCGCAATCGCGGCACCCACTGTCATGCGCGGATTCAACGATGCATAGGGATCCTGAAAGATCATCTGAACCGACCGTCGCATCTCGCGCATAGCCTGTTTGTCGAGGGACAGAATGTTTCGGCCTTCAACCAGAACTTCACCGGAATCCGGTTCGCTCAGCCGCATGATGGCACGGCCGGTCGTCGATTTCCCACACCCACTCTCACCAACCAGCGAAAGGGTTTCGCCCTTGCGAAGATCGAAGGACACGTTTTCCACGGCATGAACACGCCCGCTCAAGCGAGACATAAAGCCCGAATAAATCTCGAAGCGCTTGGTAAGGCCTTTCACTTCCAACACGGGTACATCGATCTTGTCGACCGTATCCGCCACCTCAACCGGCTTTTCCGAAAGGCCCGTCGCATTGTCTACTATCGGAAACCGGAGAGGGCGTTGATAGCCCTGCATTGAACCCAGCACAGGAACCGCCGACAAAAGTGCTCGCGTATAGGGATGCTGGCTCTGCCGGAAAATATCGGCGGTCTGCCCTGTCTCGACCTGCTTTCCCCGAAACATGACGACTGTACGGTCGGATATTTCGGCCACGACGCCCATGTCATGTGTGATGAAAAGAACAGACGTGCCCTCTTCTTCCTGCAAAGTTTTGATCAGATCGAGTATCTGGCCCTGAATGGTTACATCCAACGCTGTCGTCGGTTCGTCGGCGATCAGCAGTTTAGGTCTCGACGCCAGAGCCATTGCAATCATGACACGCTGACGCATACCGCCCGAAAAGCGATGCGGATATTCATCGAAGCGGGATGCTGCGGACGGAATGCGGACCTTTTCAAGCAAGCGGATCGTTTCAGCCCGCGCATCTGCTTTCGACATTTGCGAATGGCAAAGCAACGCTTCCGAAATCTGGTCCCCGATTGTGAAGAGCGGATTGAGGCTGGTCATCGGTTCCTGAAAGATCATGGCGATTTCGTTGCCACGTATCCGGCGCATGCCCTCTTCCGGGAGCGTCAGAAGCTCCTGATCCCCCAACCTGATACTGCCCGCGATGCGGCTCGTGTCCTTTTGCAGAAGGCGCATGATCGACAGCGAGGTGACACTCTTGCCTGAGCCGGATTCCCGACTATTGCCACGGTTTCCCGTGGTGGACATCGAATGAAACGCCATCGACAACCGGCTTCCGTGCACCATCGACCAGAAAGGAGGTGGTCAGTCCTTGAACGGATAAAACAGGTTCGTGTTTTCCAACCGTCGCAATTTTCTCAGACATCATGATGTTCCTCCGCTTTACTCAGTCTCTGCCGATCATCAATCCGGCCAACGCAGCAGCCCGTCAAAGCGATGTCTGCTGCGGTCCTCAAAGGGAGTGGCGATAATCTCGTTCGATGTCCGGGCTTTATCGAGTTCTTCACCCAAACGCTGTGCAACGACGGTCTCCTGACCGGGATGAAGATTGCAGGGATCGAGATAGAAATAGTTGTGCTCTACCTCATGGTCACGAGTGATGATCGGCGGATTCCCTCGCGCAAGAGCGGTTACCAAATCCCGTGCCGTGATGTGAGCGTCAGCAGCCGATACAATCACTCGCAGGCGGTCGAGCGGATTGTTGGTCGGATCCGGTTCGATGAGAGCCGCGATACCGGGACGGCCATCCAGCGTCTTCTTCCACAGTTCCGTGTACCCGGTCTCCCTCTCGCGAATTCCGGCATGGTCACGCTGTTCCCACGCTTCCAATGCAGCCATGGCGCCGTAAATGCTCTCTTTGCCAACTTTCATGCCGCGCCCGATGCCGAGATTTTGCAGGAAAGCATTGCGGACGAGCTCCTTCTTGCCTGCAACAATGCCGGAGGTCGGACCGCCCAGAAACTTGTGTCCCGAATAGATTGCAATGTCGGCGCCCTTTTCCAGAAACAACTTCAAGTCGTATTCAGAGGCAGCGTCAACTATCACGGGTACGCCCTTGGCATGTGCGATTTCGACAAACTCGCTGAGATGTAGAAGGCCGTAGTCCACGACATGATGCGATACGACATAAACCGCCGCAGCCGTCTTTTCGGTAATCGCATTTTCCATATGATAGCGATGAGTTGACGTTGCCTGTCCGATGAGGACGACCTTGCCTCCCGCAAGCCGGATTGCCTGATCGACCGGAGCGCCGTAGCTGACCACGTGACCGGTCTGCACCAGAACTTCATACTTTTCCGGCGTAGTGTCCGGCAGTCTTTCGATTGCAAGAAGGTTGTTGTCCGTCATTGCACCGGCAACAGCAAGCGTAATGCCCGATGAGCAGGACGCCGTGACGAAGCCAGCCTCGCCGCCTGTCAATCGCGCAATAACTTCACTTGCCTTGCGCTGGAGATCATTGACCTCGACGAATTGCGGCAGGATGGCCGCCATTGCCTCTACTGCCTCAGGCACAACGATAGATGCGCCGAGCGATGTCATCGTACCGGAAACATTGATGACCGGTCGAAGCCCGATCTTGCGGCGGATATCATCGGTCATTTCAATTCTCCCATTTCTTTTGCTGTCTCAGGCATCGACATTTATGCCATAATAATGTAATAACTTCTCGAATTCTACACGGAGCACTTGATTGAAAGTATCGTCAGCCGCCATTCCTGCCGAAACGTCACCTGCGGACGACACAGAAACAAAGTCGACACGCCGCTCGCGTGTGAGCGGCATAGACCGTGCGTTGCAGGTGATTGATTATCTTTATGAAACCGGTGCTCCAGCCGGTCCTTATGCGATTGCAAAAGCGATCAAGGCGCCGTTGTCGACGGTCTATGTGACCATCGATGATCTCGTTGAAAAGAATATGCTCGCCCGCAATGCGGATGGCGCAATCTGGCTCGGTGCGCGGCTCTATCACTATGGTCTTGCCTATGCGCGCTCGCTTGATTTCATGAGCGTCGCCACGCACGAAATGCATGATCTCTGCCGCGAAGCGAACGAAGCGGTGCAGTTGTGCGGCCGAGACGGAGATCATATGCTCGTTCTGGCCATGGCGGACGGACCAAGCCCGTTTCAGGTTGCCTCGCGTGTCGGCACAAGAGTACCCTTGAACTGGACCGCGTCCGGACGCTTGCTGGTCGGTCATTTGGCTGCGAATGAACGGATCGAGCTTTTCAAGCGTTGCGCCCGGACTTCTCCCACTGGTCGGGCCGAGATCGACGCCACAAGTCTTTCGGAGGCTGCGGCGAAAGCCTTTGATGAGCGACTCTCGATCCAGATTGCGGAATCCGATTACGCGGTTGCCTGTATTGCTTCCCCGATCTGCGATCGCGATGGACAATGCGTTGCAACGATCTCCATCGTGCTCCCGGAGCAGAAAGTGCTTTCCGACGAAGGCCGCTACACCAGTCAGGTGCGCGCTTCGGCAGCAAAGATCGAAAAGCTGATGGGCTGGCGCAATCATTGACGCTGTCCTAGTCGTTCAGGGCGACGATCGCTTCGATTTCAACCGTGATATTGCCCGGCAAGGAACCGAAGCCGACGGCTGAACGCGCATGTTGGCCGGCAGCGCCAAATACTTCGATGAAAAGATCCGAGCAGCCATTGATGACGTTGGGGTGCAGTTCGAAATCTGGCACGGCATTGACCATACCCAATAGCTTCACGACACGCTTTACACGGGAAAGGTCGCCAAGTGCCTCGTGCATGACGGCCAGCAAATTGATACCCGTCAGACGGGCATCCTGATAAGCCTGATCCACGCCAATGTCGCCACCAACTTTTCCCGCGCGCAAATGTCCGCTCTCTTCCCGCGGCCCCTGCCCGGAAAGATAGAGGATATTGCCTTCCCGAACATGCGTGACAAAATTCGCGATAGGCGGCGGCGGCGGCGGCAAAGTTATGCCAAGTGAAGCCAGCCTGTCATAGGGGAATGCTGTACTTCGGTTGTTTGGGGAGAATGAGACACGAATTTTCCTCATTATTTCGTCACGGGACGTTCCCGCAAATTCAATGCTGCGCCGACAGTTTCAGCGCCACGAATAGCCATGGCTATGGCGAACGAGTTTGCGCGCACGTGGTATGTAGCGGCTGGCCGTAATGGCCTCGGCACCGATGACTGCGTAGCGGGGTTCAAACAGCCTGTTCAGACGAGACACATCACCATTGGAATCCGTCGCTTCCAAGTCCGCATCAACCAGATCAAAGATCGTGAAATCAGCACGCTGGCCAACCGCCAGTCGATTTTCCATCGAGAGATTGATCACCGACGCCGGATTATGCGTGACGGCTTCAATGACATTTTCAAACGACATGTTGGCCGACAGTAGTTTGGACATGGTTGTCGCCAGATCCCAGACGGGGAAGTTCATCGAATGGCCGTGTAGGTCCGTCGAGATTGAAAATGGAAGGAGACCCCGTTCAATTGCCGCTTCAGCGACCTTGAACGAGAGGATGCCCCGCCATGGCCGATGTCCAGCCGGATGCCCTCGCCTGCGCAGCGTTCCGCGAGATTGAACAGATCTTCGTCTTCCATGATGCTGGAGCCGGATTTGCCGTTGAAGCAATGCGTGACCACATCGCCGGGGCCGAGGATTTCCAGAACTTCGTCGTAGAGCGCAGGCGGCTCGCCCACATGCACCATCATGGGCACTTTGAGTATCTTGGCTATCTTCTTGCCAAGCTTGACCGGCGTAACGCCCCATGATCCGGTTATGACGTGGCTGGCTCGGACCTTGATCCCGACAATATGCTCGCTGTTGGCCGCGTAGCATTCGAGAATACGATCAAGATCAATATCCTTGATATCCCGCAATTCCGGAACCCGGTTGCAGGCGACAAGACCGATGGAACCGAGGTTGAGGAACGCCTTGATCCGCTCCTTGGCCGGTTCGATGATATATTCCCGGAATCCATGGAAATTGGCCTCCCCGCTGAACCGGCATCGACGAGCGTCGTCACTCCTCGTTCAGCGCCGCACTCCGAAGGGCGTATCGAAATATCCGTACCGCCATGCCAGATGTGGACATGCAGGTCGACCCAACCCGGCGAGATCCGGGCTCCTTTGCTATCGACACGCTCCACATCGGCTGGTGCGTTCAACGACTTGCCAATGGCACTTATATTGCCGTCTTTCCCGACCAGAATATCGGTCACCGTATCGGAATGTTCTGCACCGAAAGCTACCGGTTTGACATTGGTGATAAGAAGCGGCTTCGCCTGTTCACCGGAAATCATATTACAAATCCCTTCGCAGTCTTGGATCGAGCATGTCGCGTAGTCCATCCCCCACCATCTGGAGCGAGAGAACAGAAAGAATGATGGCGAAGCCGGGGAAGTAGGTCATCCAGTCGGCCTGACCGATATATTGGCGTCCTGCGGCAATCATGGTTCCCCGGTTGGAATCTCGGGGCTAACGCCGAGACCGAGGAAGGAGAGAGCCCGCTTCGGCGAGCATTGCGCTCGCAAAAGGAAAGTGCACTGCACGATGATGGGTGAGATTAGATTTCTCAGCACGTGCCGCGTCATGATGTGGAATGTCGAAATTCCAAGCGATTGGGCTGCTTCGACATAGGGCAGCTCACGGATCACCAGCGTTGAGGCGCGCACAATGCGCGCCAGCCTCGGTGCGTAAACAATAGACAGCGCAACGATGACCGTCGCCAGCGACGGGCCGAGCGCCGCGACCAGCGCAATGGCCAGCAGAATGTCGGGGAATGCCATCATCGCATCGATCAGGCGAGCGATCGGCGTATCCAGACGCTGAAAGAAGCCTGCGAGCAATCCAAGCGTAACCCCTATGATCGCCGACAGGACAACGACCGCCGCCCCCACCATAAGTGACAGCCGTCCGGCATAGATCGTGCGTGAAAAGACATCGCGCCCGAACTCATCCGTACCGAACCAGAACATCTCGCTCGGTGGCTTGAGCCGGTTGATGATGGATAGCTTCGACGGTGAATAGGGCGCGATCCGGGGCGCCAGCAGCGCGAGGATAGCGAAGACGGCAAGCACAATAATGCCTACCGCCACCGTCTTGCGTTTGAACAGCCGGCGGATGAACAAAGCGCGTTCCGAAGGGGCTTTTGCGTGGTCGTAACAAAATCGGCCATCAGTAGCGAACTCTCGGATCTACGAACAGATAGAGCATGTCGATGATAAAATTGATCAGGACATATAGCCCCGCGATGACGAGCAGCGCGCCCTGAATTACCGGATAATCCCGTCGAAGGACCGCAGACACGACAAGATTGCCAACCCCCGGCAGGCCGAACACAGTCTCCGTCACCACAGCGCCGGAGATCAGAACAGCAGCAGTGAGACCGACGACAGTGAGGATAGGGATAAGCGCATTCTTCAATGCGTGCTTCATGATCACGCGCCGCTCGATCAACCCCTTTGCGCGCGCCGTGCGGATGTAATCGTCACCAAGAACATCAAGCATTGAGGCGCGCGTGAAACGCAGGATCAGAGCGGAGGAAACCAGCCCCAGCGCGATGGCTGGCAGGATCAGATGGTACATTCGATCGATGAAGCTCGAACCCGGCCCACCATAGCCGGATACCGGAAACAGGTTCAGTCGGACAGCAAAAACTGCATGAGGATGAGACCGAGCCAGAAGCTCGGTATGCTCGCTGCAAGCATAGCAACCGTTGTCGCCGCCTGATCGACAAAGGAACCGCGCCGATAAGCTGCATAAACTCCAACCGGCAGGGCAATGATGCAGGCAATCAGAAGCGAAAGAACGGTCAGAAAGAAGGTCGGCTCAGCCCGGTCGAGCAATGCTGCACCAACCGGCATGTTGAGGAAGATCGACTGACCGAGATCGCCCTTCAGTAGCTGACCAATGTAGTAGAAGTATTGGATGATCAGCGACTGATCGAGTCCGAGTCGAGCACGCAGATCGGCAATGTCCTGCGCCGATGCGTCTGGCCCAAGCATGACGGCGGCAGGATCGCCGGGCGTCACACGAACGATCACGAATACGATCGTTACGACCAGAAACATGACAACAGCCATGCCGACAAACCGCTGAAGGATGTAGCGCACCATGCGATCAGATTCTCCAGATTGAACCATTCAGCGAATGCCGACCGGAAGGACGGCATTCGCCTTGCCGGAAGTTACTGCTTCAACGAAGCATTCCAGAAGTAAGGCCACGGCGCTGGCTCAACACCCTCCAGCTTGGTGGACATCGCTGCGACGGCATTGAAGTCGCCGATCTTGATCAGGGGCAGTTCGTCATAGATGGTCTTCTGAACGTCCGCCCACAGCGCAACGCGCTTTTCCGGATTGATTCGGACGTGAAAGCATCGACTACGGTTTTACGCGCTGGCGTGTCCCACCACCCCGGCGAGCTGGTCGACAGAGAGCCCATCAAAGCAGGCTCGGGCAGGAAGGGGCTGTGCGTTATGTAGATATCCCAGAGCTTGGGATCTGCGCGGCGCTGTGTGAGCGTCGCCCAATCGACAACCTGCAAATCCACTGTAAAGCCGGCAAGTTTCAGATATTCGGCAGCCACCTGCGCCATCTTGTAATGGAACTCGTACTGGCGGCTGGTCAGAATACGCAGCGGCTCGCCGTTGTAGCCGGCCGCCTTCAATTCTTCCGCCGCAGCTTCCGGCTGGGCCACATTGTAGTTCCCCTCGATGCCAGCTTCTGTATTCCAGACAAAATTGGACGGATAGAAAGCGCCGTCCAATGCATAGAATTCCGTGCTGCCAAATGCCGCTGCAAGCATGTCTTCCATGCTCAACGCATGTGTTACGGCCTTTCGGACCGGCAGTTTCGACGCCACACCTTCCTTGGTGTTGAAAAACAAAGACAGGATAGCCGAAGGGCTTGAGAAGCAATGGCTGGGAAGCTGTCGACGACTTGATCTTGTCAAATGATTCAACCGGAATGGAATCGACATAATCATACTGTCCGGAAACCGCTGCCTCGACACGGGTGTTAGCATCCGGGACTGACACGAAACGGATTTCGTCTAGATATTGATGGCGTGCGCCACCGTAACCATCACTCTCGCCGTCGCGCGACTTGTATCCGTCGAAACGCACGAGCTGAATATACTGATCAGCCTTTCGCTCCTTGAGCATATAGGGACCGGTACCGATAAATTCATTCATCGGCTCAGCCTGCTTTTCTGACGGTATGATGATCGCCGCAGAATTGTTGAAGGCGAGCAGAGAGGTCAATGGCGCATAAGGCTGCTTGAGCGTTATCGTCACTGTGGCCGGATCGGTCGCTGCGATATTATCGATAAAGGCCGACGCCTGCTTTCCGCGCGAAGCGAGCTTCGTCCAGCGCTCCAGCGACGCAACCACGTCTTCCGATGTCATGTCGCTACCGTCATGGAACTTGATGCCGGAACGCAGTTTGATCGTATAGGTTTTTCCATCCGCGCTGATTTCAGGCAGGCTTTCCGCCAGCAATGGCGTCGGCTTCCATTCCTTGTCGAACGTATAGAGCGTTTCGAAGATATGCTGCGTGACGATACCCACAAGATCGGCAGTGGATACCATCGGGTCGAGCGTCGGTGGCTCGCCAATGGTCGCGACATTGATGACACCACCCTTGTCCTGAGCCAGCGAAACGCCGGGACTGAAGATCATGGCAGAAGCCAGAAGGAGTGCTAATTTGATCCGCAAGGCAGAACCCCCATTTTTGATTTATTCCACAATTATGTTATATAGGCTTTTATAAAAGAATAACCGAGAACTTGGAGGTGTCAATCCATCAAAGCACATCGACTGGAAATCTTCCGCCGATAACGATGGAATGCTCATACAATGTGGGCATTTCAGATTTTATGGGTGGCAGCACCAATGCTGTGTCGATAAGAGTGCGCCATGACACGCAAAGGCCGGGCTATCTCTTCACACTTCTCGCGGTTACCATTTTTGCAACGCAGGATGGTATCTCGAAGTATCTCGGCACCCATTATTCGCCGATCCTCATAACGATGATCCGCTATTGGGTCTTTGCAGCCTTCGTTCTCCTGCTTGCAATCCGCTCTGGAGGCATTGCCAAGGCCGCAGCAACGAAACGTCCGTTTTGCAGGTTTTTCGCGGCATCCTGCTTGCTGCTGAAATCGTTACATTCATATTCGCCCTCAGTCGCGCGGGCATGGCAACAGCACAATCGATCTTTCAGGGCGCGCCGCTATTGGTGACCATGCTCTCCGTGCCCTTCCTTGGCGAAAAGGTTGGCTGGAGACGTTGGACTGCAATTATTGTCGGGTTGATCGGTGTTCTGCTGATTATCAATCCAGTGAACGCGACATTCGACGCAAGCCTGCTTCTACCCGTGGCGGCGATGGTCATGTTCGCCGTTTACGCGGTTGCGACACGCGCCGTCAGCAAGAGCGACGATGCCATGACCAGCTTCTTCTACACTGGCATAGCAGGTGCTGTTGCCCCCTCACATTTGTCGGCAGTTTCTATCTCATGCCTATTGCCAGAAGCGACTGGTTCTGGATGGCAGCCCTTTGTGCCTGCGGTATAGCAAGCCATTATTTCCTCATCCGTGCCTACGACATTCTGGAGGCAGGAGAAGTACAGCCGCTTACCTATCTGCAGCTCGTTATCGGCGCGTGTATCGCAGTCACAGTGTTCCACGAGCAATTGACATGGAACATCATTGCCGGTGCGGTCATCGTCGTCAGCGCCGGATTGTTCTCGGTCTTCCGCGAGCGGCAGCTTGGCAAAAGAAATCCACCCGCGCTTGGATAGGTTTCAATTCTCAATGCCTGATATACTGACGAGTCAGAGGTTTCGAGTACTTTCCGTCAAATCGGCTCCAATCACTGACCCAACGACAGGGCTCACTGGCTTGACAAATTAAACTTGATAATTTAATTCATGTTTTGACCTCTACTGGTCGCGTAGACTTCCAGCCGGCGCTTGACCTATTGAGAGCGCCGGTCTTTTTATGTCTTGTGCAAAACAAGCGCGGTCGAGTGGAACAGTCATGACGCAGCCAATAAGCTATATCGAAACCGATTGCGCGATAGCGGGTGGTGGGCCAGCAGGAATGATGCTGGGACTTTTGCTCGCACGCGCTGGCCTGAACGTGACCGTTCTCGAAAAGCATCCAGATTTTCTGCGTGATTTTCGCGGGGACACAATTCACCCGTCCACGCTTCAAGTCATGCATGAACTCGGCTTGCTGGACGGTCTTCTCGACTTGCCCCATACCAAGGCGCATCGGTTACATGCGGAGATTGGCGGCAAGGACATCACGATAGCCGATTTTTCGAGAATTCCCGCTCAGTGTCGTTTCATCGCTTTCATGCCGCAATGGGAATTTCTGGATTACATTGCACGCGAAGCTGCGAAACATTCAAACTTCAGGCTCCTTATGCCTGCAAATGTGATCGATCTGACCGAGAGGGACGGAAGTGTCACCGGCCTCGTCGCGACAACACCAGCTGAAACCATAAATATCAATGCCAAACTTGTTGTGGGTGCGGACGGAAGAAACTCCGTGGTGCGTACAAAAGCCGGTCTGGAGGTCGAAAGTTTTGGCTCGCCAGCGAAATTCTCTGGATGAAGCTGTCGCACGCTCCCAATGACCCACCGTATACGATGGGCCATGGCGGCCCTCGACAGGGTTTCGTCATGATCGATCGCGGTGACTACTGGCAATGCGGTTATGTACTCCGCAAACAGACCTTTGCCGATGTCAGGCAGGGAGGACTCGATGCATTCCGCAAGGCAGTTGCAGAAGTCTCTCCATTGCCTCCTGACCGAATGAACGAAATAGGCACATGGGATGACATTCATCTCTTGAGCGTACGCATCGACCGACTTAAAATGTGGTGGAAACCGGGGCTTCTGTGTATCGGCGATGCCGCCCATGCCATGTCGCCAATTGGTGGCTTTGGGGTCAATCTCGCCATTCAGGATGCCGTTGCAACAGCCAATATTCTGGCCGCTCCGCTCAGGAATAACCAAACTTTGGAACCGTATCTCCTAGCAGTCGAAGCCCGACGTCGCTTTCCCACAAAGGCAACGCAGAAACTGCAACTGATGATGCGCAGTGATCGTCGCAAGCGTGAAACGAATAATACCAGACGCGATGGGCCACCCGCCTTTATGCGTCACCTCGCACGCTGGCCCATTCTTGCACATCTTGCGGGCAGGTTGATCGGTGTCGGCTTCCGCCCGGAGCATGTCAGGAACAACTGAACGGCTGAGTTTCAGTCCATATCGTCAAGTTCGTCGTGAATACCGGCGACGATCTCAAGCCGCTGTTGCGCCGATTTCCCCGCATATGAAGCGTAGGTCAGCGCCAAAAGCCGGATGGCGCTGCTGACGGCGGTATAAGATGCGCCCAATGCGATACTGTCTACATGACATGGGAGAACAACACGCGCGTAACGCTGTGCCTCAAAAACTGATCCGCGGTCTGTAATAGTCACGATATTCAACCGGCTCGTTGCGGCGTAGCCCAGAATTTGTTTCAGCAATGCCCGATGCGGTGACAATGTGATCAGCAGCAACACATCCTTCGGACCAGTCATGGCGAGGTCCTCAGCCCATGACCCCCGGTTGATGCCCGGAGCATCACGCTGTGGCGCAGCCTTGAAAACAGAAGCCGCGCGTAGCGCGCAAACCCTTCCTCGTCACCAAGCCCGATCACCCAGACACGCGGCGCTTCTGCAATAAGTTCGGCAGCTTCGCGCATCTTGTCGGAGCGAAGCCCCTCGAATGTTCGGGTTATATTGGCGATCTCCAGATCGAGATGTGCGCTGATGGTACGCACCAGCGGCACTTCTTCGTCAACCGTACTCGAGTATTCAAAAGGTTCGGTGCGATTGCGCTCTTCACGCGCCTGAAGTTTCACTTCATTGAAATCGGCATAGCCCAGATGCTGAAAGAAGCGAGCTGTGGTCGCCTTGGATACGCCGGCCATCTCCGCGATTTCGGTAGCGGAATGAATCAGAATGTCGTCCTCGCGCTCGAGAACGAGCTGCGCGATTTTCTGCTCGCCTGCCGTGAGCTTTTGCGTAGCGTTCCTGTATGCGCAGTACCAGACGTGAAGCCATGTGCGTTTATTCCGAATCTCTCTGTGCACTAAAAAGCTTATCATCGCCTCTTGCAATACTGAAACATTTGTTTCATTGATAGTGAAACATTGAAATTCATGGATTCTCCATGGCGTATTCCCGCAATACACGGCAGCGCATCTGGGATCGGCTGAAAGACGTCGCGCGCCCTGATGCACGCTTCCACTTCAAATTCTCGGAATTCATACCGGACTTTGAAGAAGTAGAGGCAGCTACGGATCGCTTGCTGGCGATTGAAGGGATTGCGAAAGCCAGATTGGTTTTGTGACGCCAGATAATTCCATGATCGAGTTGCGCCGTCGCCTGATCATGTCGGGTACACCATTCATCATGCCGACCTACGGCATGCAGCGCGGCTTTCTTCTACTCGAACCGGGATCCGTTCCCCGGGGTTGGAGAAAGCCGCAGCCCCGGCTTGACGGAATGGAACATTTCGGTCGATCGGTCAGTCTAGAACCCTGACCCATATCGGTCGTTTTGATGTCATTGCGACTGGCGCATCCGCTGTTTCCATCGATGGAGTCCGTTTTGGCAAAGGCCATGCGTTCTTCGATCTGGAATGGGGCATGTTCACCGATCTGGGACTTGCCGACGAGCAGTCTCTGATTGTGGCCGCCGTGCATGACGTACAGATCGTGGAAGAGCGCCTCAACGTATTGGAGAACGATATTGCACTCGACTTCATTGCCACGCCCAGCCGCCTGATCGAGATAACGCGCAACCGTCGCAGGCCGCGCGGTATTCGCTGGAACGACGTTTCAGCCGAAGAAATCCAGTCCATCCCGCCGCTGCGTGAGCTTTGCGCGCATGCGCGGCATTGCCTGACAGTTCAGCACCAAAAGGAAAATTCAATGAATATTGCCCCGGATCGCCGTCGTTTTCTCGGACTGATGGGCGCCGCAGCCGCTCTGCCAGCCATGAGCCGTTTTGCCTCTGCGGATACACCGTTCAACTTTCAGGCTTCCCGGATCAATGACGCGGAATTCAGCGGTTATTTCATTGCAGTCGACAAGGGCTTCTATCGCGAAGAAGGCGTCGACCTGAACTATATCTCCGGTGGTCCCGACGTCATTCCGGAAAGCACGATCATTGCGGGCAAGGCCGATCTGACCCTCACCACCCCCGACACGACGATCAAGGCCATCGTCGAACAGGGTGCGCCTTTCAAGATCATCGGCGCCCAGTATCAGAAGAACCCAATCGGTATTATTTCGCTGGCCAAGAACCCGATCAGGGAGCCAAAGGACCTGATCGGCAAAACGCTGGCTGTACCGCCGGTCAACGTCATCTCGGTTGAAGCCATGCTGAAGATTTCGGGCATAGAACCTTCTCAAGTCAACATCGTTCCTTACGCTTATGATCCGACGCCGCTCATCAAGGGTGAAATCGACGCTTCACTCGATTTTACGACCAATGTTCCTTTCACCATCAAGCAGGCTGGCGAAGAAGCAGTTTCCTTCCTGCTCTATGATTTTGGCTTTACGATCTTCAACGATACGATTGTCGTTACGGAAGAAACACTCAAGACAAAGCGCAAGGATCTTGTTGCTTTCCTTCGCGCAAGCCGCAAGGGCTGGGATGAAAACCTCAAGGACCCGGCAGCCTACCCACCAAAATTTGCCGACAGTTGGTTCAAGGGCACCGGCCGCTCGATCGAAAACGAAGTCTATTTCAACACGGCGCAGAAGCCGCTGATCGAGACGCCGAATGGTGTATTCTCCATGAGCGAAGAAGCCATCGAGAACACGATCAAGGCGCTCGGTACGATTGGAATCGCCGCCAAGCGCGATCATTTCGACACAACGCTTCTTGAAGAGATTTGATGCCTGATATGTCCGGGATCAAACTTGAAAATGTAACGCGCTCCTTTTTTCGGGGCGCGGCACGAATGTAATTGCACTATCCGATGTCTCGCTCGAATGCCCCACCGGCTCGTTCACTGCACTCATAGGACCGTCCGGTTGTGGCAAGTCGACCATGTTGCGGCTGGCACTCGGTCTCGATCAGCCTGATAGCGGCTCGATTTCAGTCATGGGCAAAAGCCCTGTAGAGGCCGCAAAGACCGGACTGACCGGTGTGGCATTTCAGGATGCAGCGCTCATGCCTTGGCGCAATGTCGAAGACAATATTGCCTTGCCGTTGGATGTGCTTGGCCTGTCTCGTTCAGCAAAGGCCGACCGGATTGCCGAATTGATCGCCCTTGTTGGCCTCAAAGGCTTCGAAAAAGCACTTCCGGGTGAGCTTTCCGGCGGCATGCGCCAGCGTGTGGCAATTGCCCGCTCTCTGGTCACCGATCCGCGCGTTTTGTTTCTCGACGAGCCTTTCGGCGCACTCGACCAGATATTGCGCCGCCAAATGAACATTGAGCTTCAACGCATATGGCTTGAAAGCAAGGCCACCACCCTGCTTGTCACCCATGGCATAGACGAAGCGGTTTTCCTCGCCGACCGGATCGTGGTGATGCACAGTCGCCCCGGACGCATCGCGAAGATCATCAATATTCCGCTGGAACGCCCACGCAGCCCCGAAATATTCAGCACATCGCAATTCCATGCGCTAGAGGACGCCGTCGCGGAGGCTTTGCATGGCTGACATGAAGCCATCATCCCATCTCTCCACCTTGCGCAACTGGGTTATTCTTCTTGCTGTCTGGGAGATTTGTGGCCGCTTTTCCCTGATTGCAGGCGGCGCCTTGCCAGCACCTTCGGCGGTCCCGCCCGTCTGTGGATCGACCGTGCCGATTATCCAGCTCATATAATAGCGACACTTCAGGGCGCCGGTGCTGGCTTTGTCATCGGAAACCTTGTTGCCGTAGCTGCAGGCATTCTGTTCGCCCTCTTTCCAGCTGCCGCGAAACTGGGTCGGGGCGTCAACATCGCGATTTTTGCACTGCCTCCAATAGCCATCTCGCCCATTCTGGTGCTGACTTTTTCAGGAATGACGCCGCGTATTACGCTGGCGGCACTCGGTTGTTATTTCATCACCATGGCCGCCACCATGACTGGCATCAGCCAGACGGACCGCCGTATGGTGGATATTGTTCGTGCCTATGGTGGCAGCCGATGGAAAGTGCTGCGTCTGGCCCAATTGCGATCCGCTCTGCCGTCAATCCTTGCCGGTCTGCGTATTGCCGCTCCCAATGCGGTTCTAGGCTCCATTCTGGCTGAGTTTGGTGGTGGTGGACGTTTCGGTCTCGGCGCCTATCTGATCGGTTCTCTCGGGCGAGCCGAACCGGCTCGGCTCTGGGGTATCGGTCTGTGCGCTACCTTACTCGCAGGATTGGCCTATGCGCTCTTTTCCATTCTTGCAAAAATGCTGACTGGCAGCACCAAGGCCATCACCGTCCCAGCCAACGCTCCCAACACTGCCCCGCGCGCGGCTCTCGCGGCCTGAACATTATTCTCGTCATTTGTTCAATCGCGCTTCCGTTCATCTTGTGGTGGCTGCTGCTCGTTTTCATGGGAACACCGGCCATGATTGCCAAGACACCAGCCGGACTGTTCGACTATCTTTTCCTCGCTCCGTCTGCAGCTCCCGCACAGGCAAAATTGCTAACAGCGCTTTCGCAAACTTTACCGCTTACTTTTCTTGGCATGGCAGCAGGCATCCTTTTCGCCTTTGCGCTCGCCATCGCCTCAGTCGCCAAGCCCGTCATCGTAAGCGGTTTCATGCCTGTCGCCCTTGTGACGCAGACGATGCCACTCGTTGCCCTGACACCCCTGCTCGTTTTGTTATTGGGACGCGGTCCGTCCGTCATCCTCTGGATTACGGTCTCGGTCACATTCTTCCCTGCCTTCGTGACTATGGCTCAGGGGCATGGCACTGGTTCCGCGTGCCGCACTGGATGTGCCCCGCGCCTATGGCGCCTGCATCTGGACACAAATCCGTCTGGTATCCGTGCCCGCCTCCCCTGCCCTATCTCTTCGCTGCCATTCGCCTTGCTGTACCGCGCGCTTTGCTTGGCGTCATGATCGCCGAATGGCTGGCAACCGGTACGGGGCTCGGAAACCTTCTCAACCAGTCACGCGGCTATCTTGACTACGGCATGATCTGGGCCGTTGCCGTGGTGTCCGTGATGCTGTCCGTCATTTTCTATCAAATCGTAGCCCTCTGCGAGCGCCGGTGCTCGCACGTCGCGGCATGAGCCCGGCAGACTAAAATGCAAGGAGTTCCCATGGAAATCACCGATCATAAAGCTTCCGTTCGCGAACGTGTGTGGAGCGAGTTGCGCAAGGTTGCTGTCCCGGATAGCCGTTTCCATTTCGACTTCGGCGAGTTCATCGCAGATTTTGAAGGTGGAGAGGATGCGGTAGCCCGGCTGACAAGCCATCATTATTACCAGAATGCAGATTTCATCTTCATTACCCCTGATAATTGTCTCGACCGCCTGCGTCTTCAAGCTTTGAAAGACGGCAAGACCGTTCTGATAACCACATATTCCATCAAGCGCGGCTTCTGGGTTCTCGATCCGAAGCTGATTTCGCCGGATTATTATCTTTACGCCTCGACGCTCGACGGCATGGAGCGTGTGGGACAGCCGGTCACGCTGAAAGATATCTCGGCTATGCCGGTCGTCGATTACATGGTCACCGGCACCGGCGCGATCAATCTCGAGGGCGTACGCTTCGGCAAAGGGCATGGCTTCTTCGATGCCGAATGGGGTATGCTTTACGGTCTGGGCCGCATCACCGCAGCGACGCCTGCTGCCGCTGTCGTACACGACTGTCAGGTTCTGAGCGAAAAGCTCACGCCGGATGTCTATGACACCGTCGCGGACGTGATTTTCACACCCACCCGCACAATAGAGGTGAAGGACCCGCACAAGCCAACTTGCGGGAATCATATGGGACCGCCTCGATCCTGTTATGTACGAAACGATCCCTCCGCTTCAGGAATTGAAGGCTATGGGCCTCTAGGTGTGTTCTTCCAAAAACTAAAAAGCCGGATGCAGTAAACGCATCCGGCTTTTTAGTTTGATAGCCTGCGATCGTTACACACCGGTCACGAGCTTCAGCGCGATAGACCACATCGTAACGGCAATGATGCCTTCAAGAATGCGCCATGACGACGGGCGGGCAAAGATCGGGCGCAGCCAGCGGGCACCGAAGCCAAGCGAAAAGAAAAACACGAAGGATGCGGTGATAGCCCCCGCCGCGAACGACGTTTCCAAACCGGGAAACTGCGTAGAAATCGTTCCGAGCAGCACGACAGTATCCAGATAGACATGCGGATTGAGCCATGTCAGTGCCAGACAGGTTACAAGCGTCTTGGTGAGGCTCACGGACGCCCCGTTCGCAGTGGCCAGAACCGCTGACGAGGTTAAAGCAGAGTAAAGGCTTCGCGCACCATACCAGATCAGAAAAGCTGCACCGCCATATCGCATGATGGGATCAAGCGCAGGCATGATGGCAGCGATCTTCTGGAAGCTTGTCACACCTATCAGGATCAGAATGGCATCCGATACGGCACAAGCAAGGCTGACGGCGAACACATGTTCATCGCGTAAACCCTGCCGCAGAACGAAAGCGTTTTGTGCACCAATCGCGACAATGAGGGTGAGGCCCATAGTAAAGGCCGGTAACGTAAACTGAAGGATTCATAAGTAGTCGCCGTCTGGGAGTAAGTCGGCACTTGGATACCAAATGCTAGAGGATTAGAATAATTAAACTTAATAACTTCAGTTTAGGAGCTCTAATGATCGACTATTCCGCCTTGAGGGCAGTGGCGATGGTGGTTCAGACGGGCAGTTTTGAAAAGCCGCACGAGCGTTGAACGTCACTCCGTCAGCAATCTCGCAACGTGTCAAACATCTCGAAGAGCGGCTTGGCGTAGTACTCATTGAGCGAGGCTCTCCTTGCACGGCGACCGAAAAAGGAGACTGGTTGTGCCGGCATATCGAGCAGGTAGGCATGCTCGAACGCGAACTTCTGGCAGAGTTGCCCGGACTGTCCAGAAGCGAAAATACTGCACAGCGCGTAACGCTTCATATAGCGACCAACGCCGATAGTCTGGGCACATGGTTTCTGAAAGCAATCTCGCATTTCAGCACGACAGCGGAATATCTTTTCAACATTGCGGTCGATGATCAGGATCACACTGCCGAATGGCTGCAGCGCGGGCGTGTTGTAGCTGCCGTGACTTCTTTATCAAAGCCAGTTCAAGGCTGTCGTCTAACCCCGCTTGGTATCCTTCAATATCGCGCCACGGCATCACCGGAATTCATCGCTCGCCACTTTCCAGACGGAATAACCCACGATTCTATTGCCAAAGCTCCGGCACTGACGTTCAACCAAAAGGACAGATTGCAGGATCAGTGGGTGCGCACTGCCCTCCGAACCGACATAGCATGCCCGACACATTGGCTTCCCTCGACACAAGCTTTTGTCGAGGCAAGCCTGTCAGGCATGGGATGGGGATGAATCCGGTGCAGTTGGTCGGTGACCATTTGCAGTCGGGCAAATTGGTCGAACTCATCCCGGATACGCCGTTGGATATTCCCCTGTTCTGGCAGGTCAACCGCCTTGCGGCCGACAGGCTCGCAAGCCTGACACAGACGGTTTTGACGACGGCACGACAGGAGCTTGCGCCTATCTCAAACAAATGAGGAAAGCCGCCAATTCGAAAAACACATGGAAACAATGGGATGAAGCAGTATTTTCTGTACCATTGCCGTCAATCACCATCTGTTTTCTTGAACGTGAACAGCGATTGAGCGATGCGTGATGCATGAAACTCCTGTTCCTCATCGTGGCGCTGATCGCCCTTGTCTTTCTCGGCTGCTATTTGCTGATGTTTTTGCCGTACCGTAAACACGCAACAATCTTGATCTGCCGAGAACACACGCTATGAGTGCTCAGAAAAGCTCAATCCTACAAGGAAAAGGCAGGATCAGTGATCCTGCCCCGTTTGTGCAACGCCCGCTGCCTCTTCACAGACTCTGACATGTTCAGCCAGTGCCTCAAGCTGCAGGAAAGCGCTTATGGTACAGATATCCCGCTTCTGAAACTTTGGAAGCTCCTGAAGCTCCTTCAATCTGGTGAGAAGTGCACCGCGGTTCATGGTTTTCCCTCCATCTTTCTGGCTATCCGCAAGACTGGTATTAGAATGCATTTCGATCCGATTGAATCAGATCGGCGCTCTAACCTTTTCTATTGTAAGCATAATCTTATCGACCTTCGTTTCATTCCGGTCGGATTATGCGTTAATCAGGCTGCCCGCACCTTCGCTTTTGTTTTCAACGGAAGCTCGATATCGACTTCGAGCGTCGACATCTGGTCACCCCGATCCATTTTCACGCTGACCTTGTCGCGATCAATCTGGATATGCTTGGCGATAACGGCGAGAATTTCCTCCCGCAATACCGCAACAAGATCGGAATGTTCGTGTGACGCCCTTTCATGGGCGAGCAGAACCTGCAACCGTTCGCGCGCTTGCGGCGCGGAAGCAGGCTTGCTGAAGAAACGAAACAGGCTCATGCCGCTCTCCTTCCGAAAAGTTTACCCAGAAGGCCGCGCTTTTCGGATGGAACAGTCATCGGCACTTCTTCGCCGGCGAGGCGGCGGGCTGCGTCGAGATAAGCCAATGCAGGCGCACTGCGCTGATCGGCGAGCGTTACGGGGAACCAATATTGGATGCCCGCAGAACGTCCCGGCTTTCCGGAATAATACCCAGAAGCGGAATGGACAGAATTTCGAGAACGTCATCGACCTTCAGCATGTCGCCGCGCTCGGCGCGTACCGGGTCATAGCGGGTCAGCAAGAGATGCTTTTCCACACGTTCGCCACGTTCGGCCTTGAGTGTCTTGGCATCCAGCAGACCGATGATACGGTCGGAATCGCGCACAGACGACACTTCAGGATTCGTGACAACCACAGCCATATCCGCATGACGCATGGCGAGTGTGGCACCGCGTTCGATCCCGGCGGGGCTATCGCAAATGATCCAGTCGAACTCTTTCTTGAGATCTTCCATGACGCGGTCGACGCCATCGGTGGTCAGGTTATCCTTATCGCGCGTCTGGGGAGGCAGGCAGCAGATACAGTGTCTCAAGGCGCTTGTCACGGATCAAAGCCTGCGGAAGCTTTGCGTCACCCTGAATGACATTAACCAGATCGAACACGACGCGACGTTCAGCCCCCATGACGAGGTCAAGGTTACGCAGACCAACATCGAAGTCGATAACGACTGTCTTCTCGCCGCGTTGCGCCAGCGCGGCACCGATTGCAGCGGTTGATGTCGTTTTGCCAACGCCACCCTTACCGGAAGTTACAACAATCACTTTTGCCATATTTGTCTCCTGTATCTCCCGCGCGCCTCCAGAGCATTCGTTACCCGGGATATGAAATGCTCTGCTTTTCTTTTCAGCACTCAAAAGTGCCCTGACAATTTGTCTGGACTAGCATTCTCTCAAGGCTGTTGGCCTTTTGGGAAAATGCTAGTTTAGCGTTTCGGCCATCATGTAATCGCCGTCGAGCCAGAGCTGGACTGCCTGTCCGCGCAATCGGCTCTCCATGTCTTCGGCCGTCTTGTAAAGACCATCGATGGCAACGAGTTCTGCCTCCATCTTGCGGCAGAAAATGCGCGCATCGGCATTTCCGGCTGTTCCAGCCATCGCACGACCGCGCAGCGCGCCATAAAACGTGGATCGAGCCGCCAGCCACCACTTCCGCGCCGGACGCTACAGAACCAACAATCGTTACATCGCCGTCCGGAAAGTAGACCGACTGACCAGACCGTACCGGCTCGGTAACCACCATGGACGGAACGGCCTTGACGAGTTGTACCGATGCGGGTGCCACCGGAGTGCGCTCCTGCAACTTCGCTTCTGTGATCTCCGGGTCGAAATCTGCGGCAGGTTGTCCGCCACGCATCGCTGGCGGCATGCCCGCCCCAGCAGCGAGGGCCGCGCATTTTCAAAGCCCGTGATCCAGACACCACGTTTAACCAAATCCTCAAGCAATTGAACCAATTGCGGACGCTCGATCGAAACGTTCTCCAGATCGAGAACGATCGGACGATTCAGAAAGAAACCCACGGAACGGGCTGCAAGATCGTCCAGCTTGTCGAGCCAGCCATCGAGCGGCAGTTCAGGCGAGAGTACCAGCGCAAGAAAGGATCTCCCTTTCAAACGGATTGGACGAGACTGTGTTAGCACTTGATTCATCTTGGTTAAAAAACGGTTTATCCGGTCTATATGCACAATGGTTAACAGATGGTTAATTTCTGAAGCCAGAACGCCCCCATTGCTGGAGCGGTCGGTCACTTTTGACGATCAAAGCATAACTATCGGCGAGGCATCAGCCTCCGGGCACGGAACGCAACATTGTGCCCACCTGAACAGCCGAAAGCGCCTCCAGCCTGAAAACGACTCAGCTTATTCTTGATTGTAAACGGATATCAGGATCGATAATCATTGTTTCTTCACCCATCCACAGAAGACCGCGCAGAAAATATATATTTAAATTCCAATCAAATATGACGCTACGTAATGTATTATAATTTTATAATATATTTTTATTTGGCCGAAAATCAGAATAACTTGCAACAATTAGGAAATTGCAAAACATTATCCGATTCTTTTTAAAGTATATTTATTCTAATTGTTCCGTAATTGCAGATCAACTAAATCAGTTTCTGGTATTGTCGACACTGCGTCAAGAATTCCATGAACAATCTGCGCTATAAAAAGAATCTTCACACGCCCTATCAACCAACCTAGCCGACACAGCAAATGAGTATAACCCAACCAGGGCAACAGCGATCTTTCTGATCGCTTTCATTCCTCTTCGAACGCAGCTTTATTCAGTGAGAATAATCCCTGACGGAAACACTGTAATATAAATCTTCTGGAAGGTTCCGCTCAAAGGAACCGCCTCGCGTTTGGGCGGGGGGCTTAGGGGCGCGAGGCGGGCGAGCTCTCAGGAGTGCACGCACAGGAAAATGGAACGTTAGCTCCGATTCTGGAACTAACAATACGTTCCAGCCTGAAAAATTACGTGAGTAGAATATAGAAAAGCCCACAACGCTCGGGAGGAGGAGAACGTTGTGGGCTTAATCTATAAGCGCGATTGGGAGGAGGAGTATCGCGCTTTGGGTCCGGCTCTTGGGAGGAGGAGTGAACCGGACGCTTTTTAATAACCCCTCCGGCTGGCCTACTCAATCAACAAGCTTGCATTGCTGATATGCACTTTCAACAGATCCAAATGAAAACCGCCTCGCAGCGAATGAACGCGCTGAGGCGGCATATCTCCCCGAAAGCCCCTAATCGAAGAAGATGGAGGAACTTACTCACAGCTTTAACGAAAATAAATAGACAATCTGCACGCACACTTGAGAATCTGGTGAACAATATCAGCCAATGGTTGAGAAACCTATCTCAACGAACTTTTCCGCGTCTGCAATCGTTCGACTAAACACTATTAAAGATCGGGTACAGTTCAGTCCTGCAATGCAATTAAAATGCTCTTATACCGGGTGGAACCTGAATGAGTATCACTCAATAATCCTACACAAATTTCAGTATTTTCTGAAAATTATAGAGTTCTATTAGGGGGTTGCTTTCTCCATGAGCACGGTTATTGTTCCTCTCACTTGGAGGAGGGAGTACCGCCCCAGCGCGCTAGACCGCTGCGGGGCGGTTTCTTTTTAGCTACCCAAAATGCATATCTGCATTGCAGCGTTGGCCCTTGTAAGCAGCGGCCCTTATTCCTATTTTGATCTTGTTCGGTTTTACTCCTCCTCCCAAAAACCGAACCCAAAGCGCGATACTCCTCCTCCCAATCGCGCTTTATAGATCCGCCCACTGCACATTCCTCCTCCCAGTGCAGTGGGCGTTCTCTTTTCTGGAACTCTCCACACATATCGGAAATTTGTACCCAATCAGGTGACCCTGTGGCTATTTCAGTAGTTTTAAGGGTTTGCAGGTAATTTCTGCGCGTGATGCACGAGGGAGCGGGGTTCCATGTTCTTCAGCACGACCTTCAAATCGGCCAGACCGTCGCTGCTATGCGCGCCTATGCTCTGGCTAGGTTTTGTTCTCGTTCTGCTGATCGCGCTTCTGTCATTCAGGCTCAATGCCCCCATTGGACCAATGTACTGGGACAGCTACATCTACTTCGACGCAGCCCAGCGCATAAAAATGGAACAGATTCCCGGTGTAGACTTTTCCACGCCTGTCGGGCCGCTTGGCTACTATCTTTTGCATGGGGACACTCCTTGTTCCCGCAGGCACAACCGCTTTTGCTCGTTCAATGGTCAATATTGGTCGTTGCAGCCCCTCTGACGGCATGGGTACTGACAGAGCTTCCCCATAATCGAATAACCGGATTTCTCATCCTTGTTCCATTTCTGGTTTTCGCAATCTTTCCGGCCAATACACAAAGCTTTTATCCCTATCCCGGACTGGATGGGTTTGGCATTTATAATCGCCATACATCGCTTTTGCTCTACGTGCTGATATGTGGGTTGCTGTTTATGCGAAACGGCGCAAAGCTCGCGCTGTTTTGTGCGGCAGTGATGCTCGCCTTGTTTTTGATGAAGGTCACGGGCTTTCTTGCAGGTGGACTGTTCGGGCTTGCGGCACTTCTCGCTGGACGAATCTCTTTACGCAACGTTCTGCTGGCCGCCGCCATTACCGTTGCATTTCTGCTCGTCCATGAATTGCACAATGGGAATATCGGCGGATATATTCGCGATATTGCTACATTGATCGCCCTGAACGAAGAAGCCCTGCTCCCACGTTTCCTGACCGTCATATCGTCGAAGCTGGACGTCATTCTGCCAGCGGCGATCCTTGTTCTCACTCTTTTCTGGAATGAACAGTTCCATTCCGGCAAACGCAATCGCTTTTTCGACCGGAGTTCGGTCTGGCTCACCGTTGGGCTTCTGGGTGGCATCATCCTTGAGACACAGAACACCGGAAGCCGAAATTCATATTCCTTTGGCCTATCCTGCTCATGATTTTTCAGCGGATAAAAGCTGGCACCGAGAAACTCAAAATCGCCTTCCTCGTGCTCGCTGCCTTCTGCGTCATCCCGACATTCACCAAGGTTGCGCACCGTGCCCTGCGCGCCGTTGCCGCCGCCCCGACTTATGTGCGACCGACTTTACCGGAATTGAAGAATCTCGGGCAGGTGTTGACCCGACCCGATTTTCTGCAACGGGCAGAGCTTTTCGAAACCCACTACCCGGAAAACAATGCAGCCTATGACGCGCTGGCAGCGCAAGGCCAACTACCTAGCTGGCAGCTTTATTCGGAAATCGATTTCCGTGTCTACTGGCTCGTTTCTGCAAACCGGATGGTGAAGGATCTGAAATCCTTCGAGACCCAGAACAACGTTCGCCTGCAAAGCATCATGTCGCTCGACTTCGTCAATCCGTTTGCATGGATATTGGATCGCGATGCGACACGGCATATCCAGATCGGCGCCGATCCCTTCCGCACCGTCCCGGCGTTATCCGAGGAAACGAAGGCTGCCGTAGAAGCAACCGACGGCATATTGCGCCCGAAATGTCCGACGACGACCAATCGTCTTGCCTTACAGAAAATATATGCCGAAGCACTGCAGGATCGCGCCGTCGTCGCTTTGAACCCCTGTTGGGATTTGCTGCTTCGCCCCGGTCTGATCCGTAATCAGAAATGACTCATTTGATCTGAGCCTTGACGAAGTCCCGAACAATTCGGACGATGCCGCGTGAAAGAACCTCATCCAGCGCCTTGATGAACGCGTCCACATGCTCGCGCCCGCAGATCAGCGGCGGCTCAAGACGGATGACGTTTCGATTATATTCAGTAAAGGCGACCAGAACCCCATGATCGCGCAGCAGATGGCTGCCAATAAAGCCGGGAAGCGAACCTTTCAGCTTCTCATCAAGCATCGCCGGGACAGGTCGCAACACGACCGGCATCGTTTGTGAGAAATCATGGAACTCCAGCCCTACCATCATCCCCTTCCCGCGCACGTCTTTCAAAAGCGCAGGATAGCGGTTCTGCAGCTCATGCAGACGATCCAGAAGATATTCTCCGACATCGGCTGCATTGTCGATCAGATGCTCGTCGTAAAGAACGTTCAGAGCTTCAATCGACGTGATGCAGGCTTCGCCAATCCCGCCAAAAGTCGCCATCGCATGGATCATCGCCGTCTTGGGCGTGCCGTAAGCCTTCATGTAGACGTCGCGCCGCGCGATCATGGCGGCCATCGCGGTCTTTCCACCGCCAAGCGACTTCGCCAGTGCGGTGACGTCCGGTATGACGCCATAATGCTCGAAAGCATAGAATTTCCCGGTTCGCCCCAGTCCACATTGCACTTCGTCGGCAACCCAGATCACACCATACTGGTCGCAAAGGTTTCGCAACTTTTGCCAGAACTGTGCGTCAGCCTGAATGATACCGCCGCCACCTTGCACCGTTTCAAGCACAATCACCCCGATCTCGGGGTCAGAGCGAAACGCATTTTCAATGGCTGCAATGTCACCGAAGGGAACCCGAACGGTGTTATCGACCAGCTTGAATTCGCCACGATATAGCCCGCCATCAGTGATGGACAGAACACCCTTCGTTTTGCCATGGAACGAATTTTCCGCATAGACGATCTTGGCCTTTTTAGGACTTGCGGCGCGTTCCGCAACCTTGATCGCCGCTTCCATTGCTTCCGAGCCGGAAGACCCCAGAAACACCATGTCGAGATCGCCCGGCGAGCAAGCCGCAATGTCATAAGCAAGAGCGGCTGCATATTGCGACATGAAGGCGATTGCAATCTCGTGGCGCATTTCTTCCTGAAACTGACGCCGTGCTTCGAGAATACGTGGATGATTATGGCCGAAAGCCAGCGATCCGAAACCACCGAAAAAATCGAGAATGGGGCGCCCATTCTGGTCATAATAATACATGCCTTCAGCACGCTCGATCTTCACCTTATGAAAGCCGAGCAGCTTCATGAAGTGAAGCTGGCCCGGATTGAGGTGAGTGGTAAACAGCTCCGTCATCCGTGGCAGATCGAGCGCTTTCGCCTCGGCAACCGTCAACAGCTTCGGCTTCAGCGTTGTATTAGTCTTGTTCATTTCTGCCTCTATGCCGTTTCGGAAGCCCGCACATCCGATGATGCCGCGCCGATTTTCTTGCGATATTCGCTGTAAGCCGCGATCAGCATGTCCTCATCACGATATTGCGGTATCCAGCCAAGCTCACGCTCGCCCTTCGAGACATCGAGAACACACATTTCGTCGGCAATCAGATATTGCTCCGGGTCCATGATCGGCATGTTCATCCAGTCCAGCAGATCCAGCGTGCGTTTCACCGCCCGGGCGGGTGTTGGCAACAAAATAGATTTCGAACCCGCATGGCTGATCAGATCACCAAGCAGTTTGCGGACAGGAGGCGGATTGAGCGAGCCGAGATTATAGGCCTCGTTTGGAACGCTAGCCTTGAAAGCGGCACGTGCCGCCTCCGCACAGTCGAACACCGAAATGAACTGGTAAGGGTTCCTGCCCGAGCCGATCATCGGCACCGGCAAATTGTAATCAATCAGCTTGAATAGCTTTTCCAAAATGCCGAGACGGCCCGGTCCAATGATAAGACGAGGACGAAACAGGGAGATATTCATGCCCCGCACGCGCCATTCAATGGCGAGTTCTTCGGTTTTCAGTTTTGACAGGCCGTACTCACCGAGCGGCTTGCACGGATGGTCTTCTTTCTGTGGCCAGACATAGGTGTGCCCGTACACCATATCGGTGGTGAAATGGACGAGCTTGTTGGCACCAGCCGCATCCATCGCCTTGATGATGTTCGCCGTCCCGTAATAATTGACAGGAAAGAAGAAGTCGTGCCGCTTTGCCCGGACCTGAATTGGTGAAAGCATTTTGGCGGACAAGTTATAGACCATGTCGTCTGCGCGGATACCAAGCCTGCGGATTGCTTCCGGATCGGTCACATCAGTCGCGATGAAAGCGGTATCAGCATAGTGTGGCAGATCGCTTTTCACGATATCCGCGACAAGGACCTCGTGACCATCGGCAAGTAGCTTTGGAGCAAGATAGCGCCCGACAAAACCGTCGCCACCAAAGATTACATGTCTCATCGTACTGCCCCCGTTCAACTATGCGTCTGCTGGTTCACATGCTTTTCCACCTGCGGTTCGGACGGCTTGCCGCTTTGTGCGATCAGCACCGTCCCGATGCAGATGAAAGCAATTCCCGCAATCTTGTAGGCGCCAAGTTCTTCCTTGAACAAAAGCCGGGCGAACAGAGCGACCGCGACATAGGCAAGACTGAGGAACGGATAAGCAAACGAAAGATCCACTTTCGACAGCACGTAAAGATGCGACGCCATCGAGATCACGAAGGTGAGCAAACCGGCAAAAATCCGGGATTGAAGACAATCTGGAATATGCGCTGGATCAATGTTTCGGCTGAAAAGCTGATCGGCCCGAGCGTCAGCATGCCATATTTCAACATCAACTGCGCGGCAGCATTGGTCATGACTGTGAACAGGATGAAGGGAATATATTTCATCACGTTTCCTAACCTGCAGCGCCAAGCATCGATGCGGTCCGGCGCCAGAAATTGGAACTGAAAGCCTTGTCGCGAAAGGCCTCGAAATCGCGCCAGCGCGGATAGCTTGCAGCAAAAACCTCTGCGCTCATCCTTTGGTCCTTATATGGATTGACCCGGCCACCGGCCTCAACAGTCATCTGGTCCAGACGGTTCAGCAATTCCAGCGTTGTGTGGCCACGATTGGGGAAATCCATCGTCAGCGTATATCCCGGCATCGGAAATGACATGAGACCGGGAGACTTCATCGAACCGAAACGCTTGAGTACCGTCAGAAAGGAGACCTGTCCTCCATTGCGACTGGCCTCAAGCATCGCTGGAACGATCTTTCGGGCTGCTTCGAATGGAATTACACTTTGATGCTGGTAGAGCCCTGCCGGGCCGTAAAGCCTGTTCCAGTTTCTCACTCCGTCGAGTGGATAAAAGAAGCTTTGATACGGCACTCTACGCGCTGTTTTCAGCCGCCTCTTGCGCTGGAAATAGGCCGCATTGAAAAGCGACAGGCTTGTCTTGTTCAACAGCGAGAATGGCAATTCAACCGGCACGCCAAACCGTCCAGCGATCGAAATAGAGCCATTCGGCGCGGCAACATGATTACCGACCATCAGCAAGCCCCCGGCCATCGGAGAGCTGATCGACCCGTGCAACAGCATATTCATTTTCATGATCGGCCAACTCGGCCATATCAAAATAAGCATCGAGGTTGGCGAAAGGCAGAACCTTTTCCTCGACATCGAGACCGCCGACCCGCTTGAGCCGGATCGTTGCGCGAAGAATTAATCCAGTTAGTCCCATTCCACCGATGGTTGCCCGAAACAGATCAATGTGCTCCGTATCGGAACATCTGTAGTAGACGCCGTCCGAGCGAAGCAGTTCCAGCCTTTCAACATGACACCCGAAAGTACCCTGCCGGTGATGGTTTTACCGTGCACGTCATTGGCAATGGCACCGCCGAGCGTCACAAACTGCGTGCCCGGCGTGACAGGCAGGAAATAACCATGCGAAGCAACATGGGCGATGATCTCGCTCAGAAGCATGCCACTCTCAGCCGTAAGCAATCCCGTATCGGGATCGAAATGCAGTATCTTTTTGCACCTGCATGGGCACGAGAAAGCCCGCATCATTATGGCAGCTATCGCCGTAGGAGCGACCATTTCCGAATGGCAACAGGCTCGCATCGCCGGGCAAGGCTCGCGTGAAATCATTCTCCAGTCTCTCCAGCGGAAGGTATTGCCGCCTTCGCCGGTTAATACGTCCGAAACTGTCGAAGGATTGTTCCATCAGTGCATACCAGCCACAAGAAGCAGCACCGCGCCAAGCACGATGACGACCTGACTGCGCCAATCCCCGGCAATGAAGAGGACCGGGTCGTCATCCATGTCGCCGCGATGCGCCAATATCCACACACGCACGTTGATATAGAGCACGATCGGACCGAGCGGCCATATCAGCCAAGGATAGGTGTAGAGCGTCTTGACGGCATCGCTATTGATATAGAGTGCCAAAACCAGCGCTGCGGTAAACGCGGCTGCGACTCCACACTGTCCGACAATATCGCGATCTTCCGGACGGTAGCCTCGCCCCAAAATCCGGTCCTTTTCTGTCACTGTAGCGCCCTGCAGTTCGACATAACGCTTCACCAGCGCCAGCGACAGAAAGAAGAACATGGCAAAGGCCATCAGCCAGAACGATGGCGGGATATAGGAAGCCGCCGACCCTCCCAATAGCCGCAGGCTGTAAAGTCCCGCGAGACAAATCACGTCTCCCAACAACATGCGTTTCAAGGCGAAGGTATAGGCGGTCGTGAAAAACAGATAGGTGACGATTGCAAGCGTAAAGGCGGGCGGAAGGAAAAAGCAGACGAAAGCCGTCAGAAGCAACAACAGGGCCGCAACGCTTAGGCCAAAGGGAATCGATATCTTTCCGTGTGCAAAAGGTCGCTGATTTTTTCGCACATGTCTTCGATCCACCGGAAGATCGACAATATCATTGACGATATAGATCGCAGACGATGCCGCAGAAAAGGCCACGAATGCCGGGCAAGTCGCAATCAACACGTCTGGCTTCATTATGTCATGCGCCAGAATGGCCGGGACAAAGACGAGCAGATTCTTTAGCCACTGATGAACGCGGAGCATACGAGCATAGGTTCGAATAGTTGGTTTTTCGGCACTGAAAAGTTCACAACCAGTTTGCTTCTGGAAATGTGCCGCTGCACGATCAGGTGCGACAACGATCGCCTGTCGGGCGGCATCGAAAACAGGCAGGTCATCACGATCATTTCCGGCATAGTCGAATCCCTGTCGCCCATAGTGCTGGACAAGCACATCAGCCTTGCGCTGTGCCGAAAGATTGGTCGTACCGGATGTTGAATAGACAGCGCTGAAAATCCCAAGCTCAGACGCAACAGCCTTGGCCATCGGTTCAGCGGCAGCTGTTGCCAGCACCAAAGTCCGCCCGGACCCATGTTCGCTACGCAGAAATTCCAGAAACTCGGTTCGGTAGGGAAGTCGCGATGCATCGAGCGTTACGCGCTCAGCCACCTGTCGCTTGAGATATGCCTTGCCTGAGAACAGCCACACAGGCAGCATGAAGACGAACAGAATGTTCCTCTTCAAAAGAAGAAAAATACCCTCCCACAGCAGATCGGTCGAAACCAGAGTTCCGTCCAGATCGACTGCCAGCGGCACATTCTTGCTGCTTTGCCCCGCGTATCCATTTTCAGCCCTTTTTCCGCTCAGGCGTGAATGCGGTTCGATCAACCTTTTTCGCCCGAGCCCCTGTCGTAAAGGGATAGAGGCAGAAACCAAATGAAAAATGAATTTTTCCGTTACAATCGAGAATTGATTTGCTGAGTACAGTTTCTGCTTAAAATTTCCTCAATAGCTAGAATACAGCATATTGTTTGCGGGTTTCATAGTTTTAAGTTCGCCGGAGAGACTTTCCGGCGAACATTCCATAGTTTAGATCTCTCTCAACAATCATTATCTTGAGCCCGGAAAAAGCAAATCGATAAACTTGCCAGCAGTCGGTTGTGGTTCATGGTTGGCAAGGCCGGGTCGCTCATTGGCTTCGATGAAAATATAGTCTGGCTTTTCGGGCTGCTTGACCATGAAATCGATCCCGACAACGGGAATGCCTATTGCACGCGCAGCCTTACAGGCAGCATCGACAAGGTTTCTATGAACAGACGCTGTCACGTCGTGGATCGTACCGCCTGTATGTAGATTGGCCGCCTTGCGCACCGTGACTTCACGATGATCCTCCAAAACAGAATCGAGCGACAGACCTTGTTCCTCTAAGCATCTTTTCGTTTCGGCATCGACAGGAATACGGCTTTCTCCGCCTGTCGCCGCAGCGCGTCTGCGGGATTGTATCTCGATAAGCTTGCGGATTGTTGCTTTGCCATCGCCGACCACCCGTGGCGGACGGCGAACTGCAGCTGCAACGAGCTGGTAGTCGATAACCACCAGCCGAAGGTCCTCACCTTCAAAACACGCCTCCAGCAGCACGCGGTCGCACACGGTTCGCGCCTGTTTGATCGCCGTTCGCAGGTCCTTCATGGTCGATATGCCGACGGAAATTCCTCTCCCCTGTTCGCCCCGGGCTGGTTTCACCACCAGCTTGCTGTGACGTTTTAGAAAAGCTTCCAGCGCATCATCGTCCGCTTCGGCGGCAATCTGCTCCGGTACTGTCAGATCAGCCTTCTCGACGACGCGCCGCGTCACGGCCTTGTCGTCGCAAATTGACATCGCTACACCCGATGTCATTTCAGACAAGCTCTCACGGCAATGGACGGAACGCCCGCCATAGGAGAGGCGGAAAAACCGCCTTCAGCATCGGTTATTTCAACCTGAATACCACGACGCACCGCTTCATCCACGATTATGCGAGCATAGGGATTGAGCGCATCGAAGGTTTCCAGATGCGAGGCGAAAAATTTCTCGTTGATTGCGTTCTTGCGCTTTATCGCGAAGAGCGGAACGCGACGAAACTTCAGCTTTTCATAGAGCCTTATGGCATTCTCATTATCGTGCAGAACCGAGAGATCGATATGGCTCAAACCGCGAGCCTGAAAATGCTCGGCAAGTTTTCGCACCAGTTTTTCACCGATACCCGGCTGCCGCGCTTGAGGATGAACTGCCAGACACCAAAGCGAAGCACTGCGATCAGGATCATCGAAAAGGCGCTGATGGTCGATGCCCGTTACAGTGCCAACAATTTCGCCGGTAGCATCGTCCTGAGCCACGAAATAGGTAACAGCACGGTTGTCTCGCTCCGATGAGAAAAAAGTCGGGACGCAGTTGAACCATGCCACAGGCCGCATAGACGGCGTTGATGCCTTCCGCGTCCACTTCGGAGACTGCGCGACGTATGGTGATGCCACGTATCCGTCGCCCGCCCGGTCGATAAGTCGCAAGTTCAATCCGGTATGTATGCGACGGATCGAGAAATATCTCATGTGGTGCGAGTGACAGTAGTACATGAGGATCGCTGACGTAAAAGACGATATCGCGGCTCGCTGGCGCTTCGTCCCGTAATGCTTCCACTATGGCTTCATTGGTCTCGAAGGTCTGCGCGAAGAGTAGTCGACCCCAGCCGCAATCGACAACCATATCCTGCTTGCGATCTTCGCTTCCCGCCTTGTCATGGCCGTGCGCATGTTCCTGATAAAAGCCTGCGCTTTCAGGTGTACGCAAGCGCGTAAGACGGTGCGAAAAGGCTTTGCGACCCTTCGCTTTCTGCCGGGTCATATCCACCTCACCGGTTTTCCGCATTTCATGCCTCCTGCGTTTGCAGCCACATTTCAAGGAGGCCAGCCTGCCAAAGCTCAGAACCGCGCAACGGCGTTATGTGTTCGGACGGTTTTGCAAACAGGCGTTCAAGATAATCGCGTTGGAAAAGCCCGCGCTCCCTCGCCTTTTGTGAAGAGAGAGCGTCTCGCAGCATATCGAGATAAGGGCCATCGATATATTTGAGCTGCGGAACCGGGAAATATCCCTTCTTGCGATCAATCACTTCGCTTGGAACGACCTTTCTCGCCACATCCTTGAGGATACCCTTGCCGCCGTCGCGCAGTTTTTCCTCCGACGGAATGCGGGCGGCAAGCTCGACCAGCTCATGATCCAGAAATGGCACCCGCGCTTCAAGCCCCCCGCCATCGTCATGTTATCCACGCGCTTGACCGGGTCGTCCACGAGCATCACATTCGTATCGAGCCGCAGCGCACGGTCGACAGGCGTATCCGCTCCATCCTGCAGCAGATGTTCTTCCAGAAGGTCCTGACTGTAATCACGTTCTGACATCCATTCCGGCGATAGCTGCGTGGCGAGAACGTCGTGCGGGCGGTCACGGAACCCTTTGGCATAGTCGCTGACGACATCGTTGGAATCGACTAGCGGTGGATACCAGTGATAGCCGCCGAACACTTCATCCGCGCCCTGTCCCGACTGGACAACCTTGATATGCTTCGAAACTTCCTTGGAAAGAAGGTAGAAGCCGACATTATCATAGGACACCATTGGCTCGGACATTGCCGCGATTGTTCCCGGCAACGCATCCATGAGGTCTGCTGACGGTACGAAGATCTTATGATGTTCGGTGCCGAAATGTTTGGCGATCAGATCGGAATAAACAAACTCGTCGCCTTTTTCGCCGTTGGCTTCCTCAAACCCGACAGAAAAGCTCATCAAGCCGGATTGGCCCGCCTCAGCAAGCAGACCAACGATCAGGCTCGAATCCACCCCCCCGCCAGACAAAAGCACACCAACCGGCACGTCGGAAATCATCCGGCGCTTGACAGCGACGCGCAGCATATCGAGCAATTGTTCCTGCCATTCCTCGCGGCTCAACGCGCCGTCCCCGGCAGACGCCGATAGGGTGCCTGCCAATAAATACGGTCAGTGAAGCGCCCATTCGGTTCGTAAACACGGATCGTCGCCGGGGAAGCTTTCGAACACCATTATAGATCGTGCGCGGTGGCGGCACGACGGCATGAAAGCTCATGTAATTGTGCAAGGCCGCGCGGTCTATCGAGGTGTCAATGCCGCCTGCCTTAACCAGAGCAGGCAAAGAAGAGGCGAACCGCAAGGCACCGGCCACCTCGGCGATATAGAGCGGCTTGATGCCGAACCGATCACGCGCCGGGATAATCCTGCCGGTATCACGTTCGTGAATGGCGAAAGCGAACATGCCGAGAAAGCGCGTAACGCAGCTTTCGCCCCATGCGTGCCATGCCTTGAGAATGACTTCTGTGTCTCCATCGGAGAAGAACTTGTAGCCCATCTGTTCCAGCTCGGCGCGCAGTTCGCGGAAATTATAGATGCAGCCATTGAACACCAGCGTCAAACCGAGGTCAGCATCGATCATCGGTTGCTGCGATTTTTCGGAAAGATCAAGGATTCTCAATCTTCGATGCCCGAAGCCGATATTGCCCCGGATCACAATCCCGGATGCATCGGGCCCGCGAGGACTGAGTACATCCGCCATTTTCGAGACTGCCGAAACTGACGGGGAACCACCGTCAAACCTGACTTCTCCGCAAATACCACACATAAAAAGGGTCGAAACCTCCATTGTCATTCATAAACAAATGAGGCCGTCGCATCTGTTAAGGCGGCGGCCTGCATAATTGCAAATGCGGGAGCGCCGGGATTGTTCCCAACTTTTTCGTTTCCACTACGTGGCTTTCCCGACTAAATTCGCCTTGGAAAGCATATAGTTTTCAGCGGAAACCATATGCTCAAACGTTATACAGCGCGCATCCTCGCTGCGATTTTCGACAAGCGCTGCAAGCAATCGGTGCTGGAAGATAAGTCCTTCTTCGCGCGAAGCCGGTGTCGGATCAGCATAGATCGCGCGCGCTATTGGCAGGCTTCGCAACAGATTGTGGGTCAATCCGCAGATGACCCCAACAGACGGTCCGGACAAAGCTGTGCCAGCAAGGAATGGAAATCCAGTTCCGCAATGCGCTGGCGATATTGATCATCAAGATCGACCGGCGGGCGATCGTAGACCCGCATCGCATTTTCCAGCCGAGCAATGTCGTCACCAGTCAATCTGCCGGACAAGAGAGCAGCAACCTCCGGTTCGAGAAGCTTACGGATAGCGTAAACTTCGGCAAGGCTCGGCTGATCGAAAAAGAAATAGCTTCCAAGCATTTCCATTGCGTGCTGGGCGGAAGGTTCGGCCACAAAAGCCCCGCCTCCGGGACCGCTGCGCGTAAAAATCAGACCCTGCGTCTCCAGCGCCTTCATCGCTTCGCGCACAGTGCCCTTGGCGGCCTTGAACTGGTCAATCAGTTCCTTTTCCTGTGGCAGTCGATCTCCCGGCCTCAATGCATCGGAACGGATAACATCCTTGATACGGTCGGCAATCTCTTCCGGTCGCCGACGGACCTTTGCCACCCTCGCGCGCGATTGCGGTTCGTGATCGGAATTCTGGCCCATTCTGACCATATCTTGCTACTCTCTCCTTATGCGCGGCGCGCTTTCCACGAGTTGTCGTGTATAGGCATGTTCAGGTCTGGCAAAAGAGCGCTTGCGGTTGCTTCTTCAACGATCTCCCCGAAATACATAACCGCAACCCTGTCGGAGATGGCTTCCACCACGGCAAGGTCATGACTGATGAAGAGATAGGAGAGACCAAACTCTTTCTTCAGTTGATCCAGAAGCAGAAGAACCTGTGCCTGAACTGAGACATCAAGCGCGCTAACTGGTTCATCGAGCACCACGATTTCCGCTTCAGCGGCCAGCGTGCGCGCAATGGCGATACGCTGCGCCTGCCCGCCGGAGAATTCGTGCGGATAGCGTTCCAGCGTATCCTTGGGCATCTGAACGGCGTCCAGCAACTGGATCATGCGTTGCTGGCACTGAGCTGAATCCAGCCCGCTCAGAAGCCTGAGTGGTGTTTCCAGTATCTGCCGGATCGTCTTTCTGGGATTGAGTGAAGCGACAGGGTCCTGAAACACATATTGTATGACCTTGCCGAATGCCCGAGCACCGGAATTTCGCAGTTCATGCGCATCGCGTCCAGCAATTGTCATCGTACCGCCCGTCGGCTCTGTCAGCCCGACGAGCATTCTGGCGAGCGTGCTTTTGCCCGATCCGCTTTCACCGACAATCGCCAGTGTCTCACCGCTTCCAAGATCGAACGAAACATTTTTAACCGCCTCGACCTTGTGACGCTCTTTTCCCCAGAAGTGTTCGTCCGCCACCGAACGTTTTGGTGAGATCGCGAACGCTGATCGCATTTCCGCTCATCCTGCCGCCTTCCCGTTTTCACGCTTGAAGAGACCAGCCACACGTTCCAGAAAGTCGGCACCCTGCCCAAGTTCGGGAACGCAAGCTATCAAGCGTTTCGTATAGCTGTGCTGCGGATTGGACAGAACTGCCGAAGTTGTACCCGTCTCGATAATCTCGCCGTCTTTCATCACTGCCACGCGGTCACAAATCTCCGAAACCACTCCAAAGTCATGGGTGATAAACAGGAGAGCCATGCCGCGCTCGCGCTGGAGATCGCGCAGCAGTTCAAGAATGTGCGCCTGTACGGTGACATCGAGCGCCGTGGTCGGCTCGTCCGCAATGATGATATCGGGATCATTGGCCAGAGCCATGGCAATGCCGACACGTTGACGCTGGCCACCTGAAAGCTGGTGCGGATAGTGATTGGCCCGTTCCGCTGCATCCGGAATGCCAACCTTGTCAAGAAGCACAATCGCCTGTTCTCGCCGCTCACTGGCTCCAATCCGCCGATGCGCTGCAATTGCTTCCTCGACCTGCCGACCGACCGGATACATAGGATGCAACGTCGTCAGTGGGTCCTGAAACACATAAGCAACTCTTGCGCCCCGTGCCGCCGTCAACTCGGTTTCAGACATTGAAAGAACGTCCCGGTCGCCCAGATAGATCGCGCCGTCGCGGATAAGTCCGGGCGGGGACGCCACGAGGCCCATTACTGACAGGGCGGTCACGCTTTTGCCCGATCCGCTCTCCCCGATCAGGCCGAGACATTCGCCGCGTTCAAGTTCCAGTGAAACGCTGCGGACAGCGGGGGGTGAAATGCCCGCCATTGACGAAGCCCGTTTCGAGACCGGCAATAGAAAGAGCTTTTTGGCTATCCTTGATCATGGGCGATGACCGGTCCCCGGCAATATCGGTTATCGCGCCCGGCCGCCCCAGCGCACCTGACCGCAATCGCGGATCGAGAACATCGCGCACCCCATCTCCCAATACGTTGAGACTGATGACCAGCAGGAAGATCATCAGTCCCGGCACGATGGAGACATGCGGGGCATTGAACAGTTGCGCGCGGCCCTCGCCGAGCATGGAGCCGAGATCGGCCTGCGGCGGCTGCGCGCCAAGACCGAGGAAGCTCAGGCCCGCCGTTTCGAGGATCATCCAGCCCGCCGTGGTCGACATGGTAATGACGATAACCGGCAGCACATTGGGCAGCACTTCGCTTAACAGGATCGAAACCGGGCTTTTCCCGGAGAGCCGGGCAGCATCAATAAACTCACGATGCGCGAGACCAAGCGTAACCCCGCGAACATTACGCGCGAAGAACGGAATATTGACCACCGCAATCGCGTAAAGCGCATTCATCAGGCCCGGCCCGAGCACCGCCACGATAGCCAGCGCCAGCAGGATATAAGGAAATGCCATCAGCATATCGATGCCGCGCATCATCAAATTGTCGGTTCGTCCGCCCGCATAGCCGGCCACGAGACCGATCGCCGAGCCAACAATCGCTGCGATCAGCGTCGCTGCAAATCCTACTGCGACAGACACCCGCGTGCCCCATATGACACGACTCAATATATCGCGCCCGAGCTGATCCGTTCCAAGAAGATGTCCTTCGCTGAAAACGGGTTTCAATCGCATTGCGGGAGAAGTCGCGTCAGGATTGGGAAGCGGGAGAACCGGGGCCAGCAGAATGACGAGGCAGATCACGAACAGCATAAAAACCGAAAGCCGCCAGTCGATTGCTCATCAGGAGCCGCCATGATGACATGCGGACCGCCGTTGGCGCGGCAGAAATTTCTGGAAGCGCGCTCATGAGCGTATCCTTGGATCGAGCATAGTCTGGATGACATCAGCGAGTAGATTGAAGAGAACATAACTCGCGGCAACCACAAGTACGCCACCCTGCACCAGCAAGATATCGCGGGTGGAAATGGCTTTCACCAGCATGGCGCCAATACCGGGCCACTGGAACACGGTTTCGATGTAGACGGCGCCGCCCAGCACAAATCCCGCCTGAATACCGATCACAGGAATGACGCTGACAAGTGCGGCGCGAAACGCATGACCGTATATCACGCGACGTTCGTTGAGACCTTTGGCCCGGGCTGTCCGGATATAGTCCCGGCGAAGCACTTCCAGCATCGCGCCGCGGGTCAGACGTGCGATCACGCCCGCCGCTACCACGGCCAGCGTCGTGGCAGGCAGGATCAGATGCCAGAGCAGATCCTTCAGGTCACCACCGCCATAAACAGCATACATGCCGGACGCTGGCAGAATGCGCCAATGGACCGCGAAGAGATAGATCAGAAGCAACCCCAACCAGAATGAGGGAATGGAAATTCCGGCAAGCACGATGAAAGTGATCGTCCTGTCTGCCCAGCCGAACTGCCGTACCGCCGAAACGATGCCCGCGAGCAGGCCGAAGACTGAACACAGTACCAGTGCTACGCCCGCAAGCACGAGTGTCGCCTGAAAGCGCTCCATAACCTCATCCAGCACCGGACGATTGAGCACGAAGGAACGCCCGAAATCTCCATGCAGGAGATTGCCCATCCAGATGAAGTATTGTTGCAGCAACGGCTTGTCGAGACCGAGATCGCGATTGATCCGCTCTACATTTTCCGGTGTTGCGTATGATCCGAGCAACGCAGTCGCCGTATCACCGGGGATCATCGCCATGACGAGAAAAACGATGATCGAGAGCCCGAGCAACACAGGAACAACGGCCAAAAGTCGCTTGAGGATATAGGCTGGCATGAATGCCCTCCCCTGCTTATTCCTTGGTTACGTCTTTCAGATGCAGCAGGAAGGACGGCTGCAACTTGAACCCCTTGACGGCAGCGGTCGTGACTGCGTTTTGCTTCCAGTTCGCCACGAACAGCCATGGTGCATCGTCATGGACAATGTTCTGCACTTCGCCATAAAGCTTGCCGCGCTCGGTTTGATCGGTCGATGACCGCGCCTTTTCCAGAAGCTCATCCACTTTGGGGTTGGAATAGTAACCGGAATTGAAGCCGCCCTTGTCCGGCAATGCATCACTGCGCAGCGTCAGATAAGGCACCGTGTCCGGATCATTGGTCATCCACGCCATCTCGGCCATATCGGCCTTGCCCTCCAGCCCCGGATTGACCCGACCAAGGAACGTGTTCCACTCATAGGTTTCTATCTTGACCTTGAAGCCCACAGCCTGAAGATCGGCCCGGATTGCGGCGCCCATCGTGATTGGATCAAGCATGCCCGAACCGCCTTCGGTCACATAGAACGTAATTTCAGGATTGCTTGCACCAGCTTCGGCAAGGAGCGCCTTGGCCTTTTCCGGATCATAAGGATAGGGTTCGGTTTTGTTCTCGACCCAGTTGAAGGCGGGTGGGATCGGCCCCGCAGCAACAGTTGCGGAACCCTGCAACACATTATCTACAAGGCCTTGCTTGTTAACCGCATAATTCGCCGCCTGACGCACTTTCTTATCCGCGAATGGACCGCTCTTCGCGTTCAGGATGGTAAACCAGACATGGGGGCCCGCCTGTTCGGCAACCGCGAAATTCGCGTCCTGTTTGAAGGTGGCAAGATTATCTGGCGGCACTTCCACCATGACATCCAGCCCGCCTGCCATCATCTCCGCGACGCGTGTATTGGCATCCGTGATCGGGCGGAACACAACTGCTTCCAATGCTGGCGCTGTGTCCCAATAGTCGGGATTACGCTCCACCACCACACGCTGGCCGGATTGCCATTCCGCGAACTTGAACGGACCGGTTCCAGATGGATGACGGCCAAATTCCTTACCGTATTTCTTGACCTCTTCCGGCGACACGATCAGGCCGGTCGGATAGGCCAGATTGGAAAGAAATGGAGCGAAAGGCTCCTTCAGCTTGAACTCGACAGTGTGTTCATCGAGCACATTGACTGCATCGATGGACGAGAAATTGAACGAAAGCGGAAATGGGCCGGTGTTATAGAACGGATGGTCTTCCTTTAGCATTCTGTCGAAGTTGAACTTGACCGCTTCGGCATTGAAATCCGAACCATCATGGAACTTCACACCTTGACGCAGCTTGAACGTATAGGTCTTGCCGTCGTCCGAAATCGTCCAGCTTTCCGCCAGTGCCGGTTCTACTTCCAGCGTTCCGTCCTTGTAGCGCACAAGGCCGTCATAAATATTGACGAGGATGCGGAAATCATTGGTGGCCGTGACTGTATGCGGATCGAGCGATTGCGGCTCTGCAATCTGCCCGACAATCAGCACATTGGGCGGCGTTTGCGCCAGCGCGACTGTGCCCGCCCCGGCGACCGAAAGCGCCATAGCAGTCAGGACGGCACGGAATAACCTTCTCATGGGGTTCCCCTTCATTTGTCAAATCCGTCAGACTCTAATTTATAGGCATAAATCAACGATCATCAATTAATTATCATAATTAATTTTTGCGAGACAAAAAAAGCGGGCCTGAGCCCACTCGCGAATTCAGAAAGTTCAGAGCCTATTCTGCAGGCGTATCCTCGGGTTTCAAATCCTGCTCCGCCTTGGTCGATTTCTGATGCGTGAAACCCTTGAGGCCCTTGGCGGTTTCCTCGGCATCGCGTTTGATCTCGACTTCGCTCATTGCATAATGAACTGCAAGTTTTGCAATGGAAGTGAGCGCGCTCAGATGAATGCGCTCATAGCCATGCGAGGCATCAACACCGAAGGTCAGCAAAGCCGTGCGCACATCATGCCCCGCCTCAACCGCAGACGCAGCATCGGAACGGTAATAACGGAACACGTCCTTCTGGACCTGAATGTCATGCTCTCCGCAAAGCTCGTAGAGTTTCTTCGTCAAATGGTAATCGAACGGTCCGGTCTGGTCCGCCATGGCAAGCGTGACGCCGAACTCCGAAGAATTCTGGCCCGGTGCTGTCGTTCCATTATCGATGGCGACCAGCGAGGCAATATCCGGCACAACGACCGCAGAGGCACCCACTCCAACTTCCTCGCCGATGGTGAACAGCCAATAGCTGTCGACCGGCGTTTCCACATTGGCTCTCTGCATTGCCTCAAGGGCTGCAAGCATGATGGCGACACCTGCCTTGTCATCAAGGTGGCGCGAGACGATAAAGCCATTATCGATGAATTCGGGCGCGGGGTCGACAGCAACTATGTCACCGACATCGATACCGAGCTGCAGCAGATCATCGCGATTTCGGGCGAGCGCATCGACGCGGAGTTCGACATAAGGCCAGCCGACCGGCTGCGTATCGACTTCGTCATTGAATGTATGGCCGGAAGCTTTCAGCGGCAGGATCGAACCACGATAAATTCCTTTGGACGAAAAGATGGAAACGCGGGCACCTTCAGCGAAACGCGCTGACCAGTTACCGATGGAAACCAGTTCCAGTCGTCCGTTTTCCTTCAGATATTTTACCTGTGCGCCGAGTGTATCGACATGAGATACGATCCCGCGCGCCGGTCTCTCCGTCAGGCCCGCCCGGCGTGCACGAATGGCACCCCGGCGCGTCAGCATAACCTCAAGCCCCAGATGCTCCAGCTCGCGCGCAACATAACGCACGGCTTCGTCGGTAAACCCGGTCGGGCTCGGTATGGCGAGAAGCGCCTTGAGCCGTGTTACGAGATAGTCCTGATCGATTGTGATAGCGGTCTGCATCATTCATGTGTCGCAAAACAAGACCGCAACGTCAACGTCATCTCCAGAACAGAAAACGTCGGCACCGGTGTTACGCGGCGCCGAGATGCCATCAGAAACTCCAGTCTTCATCCTCAGTCGCGACCGCCTTGCCGATGACGTAAGAAGAGCCGGAACCGGAGAAAAAGTCGTGGTTTTCGTCTGCATTCGGCGAAAGCGCAGACAGGATCGCCGGATTGACCTTGCACGCTTCAGCTGGAAAGAGCGTTTCATAACCAAGGTTCATGAGGGCCTTGTTGGCGTTGTAATGCAGGAATTTTTGACGTCTTCAGTCAGGCCAACGCCATCATAGAGCGCTTCCGTGTAGCGAACCTCATTGTCGTAAAGTTCCAGAAGAAGCTCGAAGGCAAAATCCTTGATTGCCTGTTTTTGCTCTTCGTTCAAGCGTTCCAGTCCACGCTGGAATTTGTAACCGATGTAATAGCCATGCACAGCCTCATCACGGATGATGAGCCGGATAAGATCGGCTGTATTGGTCAGCTTTGCCCGGCTCGACCAGTACATCGGCAGATAGAAGCCGGAATAGAACAGAAAACCCTCCAGAAAGACGCTGGCGATTTTCCTTTTCAGCGGATCATCTGCGCGATACTGGTCCGGATCAGAGTGGACTTGCGCTGCAGGAATTCGTTTTCCTCGGACCAGCGATAGGCATCGTCAACATCCGGCGTCAGGCACAGCGTCGAGAAAATCGACGAATAGGATCGTGCATGAACCGCTTCCATGAAGGAGATGTTGGACAGCACCGCTTCTTCATGCGGCGTCGCTGCATCATCCATCAGCTTTACGGCACCGACTGCGTTCTGGATCGTATCGAGAAGTGTCAGCCCGGTGAAAACGCGGATCGTCAGTTGCTTTTCCTGCTGTTTCAGCGTTTCCCACGACTGAATATCGTTCGAAAGCGGCACCTTCTCCGGTAGCCAGAAATTACCGGTCAGACGGTTCCAGACCTCAAGGTCTTTCTCATCTTCGATCCGGTTCCAGTTGATCGCACGCACGGCTGCAGGCTTCGGCTTCTTGGTCTTCACTTGAATATTCATGGTCATCACCAGTGGTCAGAGGGCGCAGGAAACGCAGCCCTGCACTTCCGTGCCGGAGAGCGCCATCTGGCGCAGGCGGATGTAGTAGATGGTCTTGATGCCCTTCTTCCACGCATAGATCTGTGCGCGGTTGATATCGCGTGTCGTTGCGGTATCGCGGAAGAACAATGTCAGAGACAGGCCCTGATCGACGTGCTGTGTTGCTGCCGCATAGGTGTCGATGATCTTCTCCGGCCCGATCTCATAGGCGTCCTGATAGTAATCGAGATTGTCATTGGTCATGAACGCTGCCGGATAGTAGACGCGACCGATCTTGCCCTCCTTGCGGATTTCAATCTTCGACACGATCGGATGGATCGAAGAGGTCGAATGATTGATGTAGGAGATTGAGCCTGTCGGCGGCACAGCCTGAAGGTTCTGGTTGTAAAGTCCGCCTTTCATCACCGCATTTTTCAGGTCGCGCCAGTCATCCTGCGTCGGAATCGCAATGTCAGCCTTTTCGAAAATTTCTCGAACCTTTTCCGTCGCCGGCTCCCAAAGCTGCTCGGTATATTTGTCGAAATATTCACCCGACGCATACTTGGATTTCTCGAACCCTTTGAAGGACTTGCCCGTTTCCACCGCGATCAGGTTCGATGCGCGGATCGCGTGATAAGTCACCGTATAGAAATAAATATTCGTGAAATCGATGCCTTCCTCCGAGCCGTAATAAACCCGCTCGCGGGCCAGATAACCATGCAGGTTCATCTGGCCGAGACCGATGGCATGGCTTTCATCATTACCTCGGGCGACCGACGGCACGGAACCGATATGGCTCATATCGGAAACTGCAGTCAGGGCGCGGATGGAGGTCTCAATGGTCTTGCCGAAATCGGACGAATCCATTGCTGCTGCAATGTTGAGCGAACCCAGATTGCACGAAATATCCTTGCCGAGATAATTATAGGACAGGTCTTCGCCGAAGATGCTCGCTTCGCTCACCCGAGGATTTCCGAACAGAGATTGCTCATGGTGATGCGCCCGTCGATCGGATTGGCGCGATTCACCGTGTCCTCGAACATGATGTAGGGATAACCGGATTCGAACTGAATCTCGGCCAGCACTTGAAAGAACTCGCGTGCGTTGATCTTCTTCTTGGTAATGCGCGCATCGTCGACCATTTCCCGATATTTTTCGGTAACCGAAATCTCGGTCAGCGGCACGCCGTAAACCCGCTCCACATCATAGGGCGAGAAGAGGTACATATCCTCGTTGTTCTTGGCGAGTTCGAAGGTAATGTCTGGAATGACCACGCCCAGCGACAAGGTCTTGATACGGATTTTCTCGTCCGCGTTTTCGCGCTTCGTATCTAGGAAACGCATAATATCCGGATGGTGTGCGTGTAGATAGACAGCGCCAGCGCCTTGCCGTGCGCCAAGCTGATTGGCGTAGGAAAAGGAATCTTCCAAAAGCTTCATCACCGGAATAATGCCGGATGACTGGTTCTGGATCTGCTTGATGGGTGCTCCCGCCTCGCGAATATTGGTGAGGCTCAAGGCCACCCCGCCGCCCCGCTTCGACAATTGCAGAGCCGAATTGATGGAGCGCCCGATGGACTCCATATTGTCCTCGACACGCAGCAGAAAGCAGGAGACGAGTTCGCCACGCTGTTTCTTGCCTGCGTTGAGGAAGGTGGGTGTCGCAGGCTGGTAGCGGCCTGAAATAATCTCCTCCATCAAATCGCGCGCCAGCTGTTCATTGCCGCGCGCCAGCGCCAGCGCCACCATACAGACACGGTCTTCATAGCGCTCCAGATAGCGCTTTCCGTCGAAGGTCTTCAGCGTATAGCTGGTGTAATATTTAAATGCGCCGAGAAACGTCGGAAACCGGAATTTCTTCGCATAGGCTTCGTCGAAAAGATCGCGTACGAAATTGAAGGAATACTGGTCCAGTACTTCCTGTTCGTAATAGCCTTCGACCACCAGATAATCGAGCTTTTCCCGCAAGTTATGAAAAAGACAGTGTTCTGGTTCACGTGCTGGAGAAAATATTGCCGCGCGGCCTGCCCGTCGCGATCAAGCTGGATTTTTCCCTCGTCATCGTAAAGGTTCAGCATCGCGTTGAGCGCGTGATAAATCCAGCCCGTCCGAGGATTTTGACGGTTTGCTGCTGCTGGAAGTTGCCGCTTGAGGCGCATCCTGCTGCGCCACTTGCCGTGCTTCGCGCTCTCGGATCAAGGTCGTTTCTACCGTGTCCAAAATCGTTCCATCCCGTTTTTGACATTGCCGATGTCTTCATCGGTTCCCAGAAGTTCGAAGCGGTAGAGATAGGGAACCTGACATTTGGCGGAAATAATGTTGCCGGCGATACAGAAAGCTTCGCCGAAATTGCTGTTTCCCGCGGCGATTACGCCGCGGATGAAGGAGCGGTTGCTGTCGTCATTGAGGAAGCGGATCACAGGCTTGGGGACAGCGCCCTTGGAGCCGCCTCCGCCATATGTGGGCGTCACGAGCACGAATGGCTTGCGCACCTGCAATCCGTCCGAACCGTCCATCGGGATACGGTTCGACTGCATGCCAAGCCGCTCAACAAACCGGTGCGTATTCTCCGACCGGCTGGAGAAATAGACGATCAGGCTCATGCGACCGCAGCCTTCAGGCGAGAGTGCTGATCATATCGGGCCGGAAGCCCGCCCAATGGGATTCTCCTGCCACAACCACCGGCACCGGCGATAACCCATGCCCTGAACGAGATGGAAAGCATCGACATCGGCAGAAATATCGATGATTTCATATTCGATACCCGCGATCAAGGGCGCGTGTAGTGGCCGTGCATTGGACGCAGGCGGGCTTGCTGTAAACGGTGACGTTCATTTTTTCCTCACTGATTGGGGAGACGCAAAGAGCCATTCGCGCATCGCAAGATGCGCGTTGAAAGACATGAGACACGGGATTGGCCAGCCGCAAATAAACAGCCTGACCGCAACAAACTATGCCTCGAAGGGAGGACCGGAACCGAAACTGAATATACTGGGCATGGACTTCACCCCGAAGCTATGAGCGGGAAGTTCGGGGCAGCAACCCGTAAGGCAATAGTTTGCCACACAAGATTGCGCGCCAACCGGACACCCCGCCCGTGGACGTACTCGTTCAAGGCAGGTCTCCCGCTCACGGATCAACGTTCTGTCCGCCTTCCCAGCCAAAGCCAGTGACGTGATAGACAAAACTCTCCGCTTACAGTTGCGGGGGCAGCTCCGGCATTGCCGCATCCGTCATGGATGAAACGCACCGGATTCCCGTCTTAGCTTTCGACTCAACGAATCGAAAGAACCTAGAACACTATATATAGTAGCCGAAGTTAAAACCCGTCAACGGATAGTTGGCGATAGCGTAAAATTAGTGAGCCAATTTGGGGACCCTGTGAACGCCGGGGACCATAGCTGCCTATTTTGCGGGTTTGATCGGTTTCGGTCTGAATTCCGGCTTGATGGCCTTGAGGGCCATGCGGTCCACCATTGCGGGGACAATCAGTTTCAGCCAGCGTCCGAGGCGCATCTGGCGTGTCATCAGCACCTCACGCTTGCGCGCCTGCGTGCCTTCCAGCATCAGCTGCACAGCTTCTTCGACCGGCATCATGTCATCTTCACGCACACCGCTCTTTCCCAGCGCGCTGCCGTCTGCGCTATAGCCCACCTTGCGAATGTCGGTTTTGACGACACCCGGATAGACGATTGTCACGGATATGCCGCTTGGGTACAGTTCCGCGCGCAGGGCCTCGCAGAAGCCTGACAGAGCAAACTTCGTTCCGCTATAGGCCGTGCGCCCGGGCACGCCGATCAATCCGGCCACGGATGAGACAGCGACAATCCGCCCCCTGCTGGCCGCCAGATATGGAAGTGCGGCATGGATAGGCCAGACACTGCCCCAATAGTTCAATTCCATCAGGTCATGCATCCAATCGAGATCATCCGGCTTGATCTCGGCAAAATTGGCATGGGCCGACATGCCCGCATTCACGATCAGCGTATCAATGCGACCATAGGCGGAAACCGCCTTATCGATCAGAGCGATACAGGCGGCGCGATCCTTTACGTCGGTAGGCACCACAAGGGTGGAGCTGCCCAGTTGCCGCAGTTCAGTAGCAAGATTCTCCAGCTTGTGCACATTGCGAGCAGCGAGCACCACAGCAACACTGGCGCGGTCGCGCCGAGCGATCTGCCGCGCGGTTTCAGCGCCGATACCATCCGATGCTCCCGTTATGATCGTCACGTCCATGCGGGCCCTCCCTGCCTATCGATCAGACGACAGGCAAGGTACAGGCACGGCAATCCGTGCGTCCAGCACTTTAGACTTTGCGCGATAGAATGGCGGCCATCGCCAAACCACCGATCAGCGATATGTGCTCGAGTGCCACCGTCATGTCGCGGAAAGCTTCTTCTCCCTCCTTGGCCCAGAACGGGTGCGCAACGGGAATGGTCAGGATCGTAAAGACGGCAAGAACGCCACAAGCCAGCCGGGTTCCACGATTGAAGATGATCATCAGCGATCCGACAATCTGCAAAAGCAGGGTCGCGCTGTTGAACAGCCAGCCAGGATGGAGACCAAAGCTCTCCATTTCCACAGCATTGGCATCGAAATCGAAGAGCTTGGCCAGACCGCTCGACCAGAAAACGAAGGTCAGGACGACCCGCGTCAGCAAATGACTGGCACGGGAATCGAGGGTGTCGGCGATGAAACGCGGCATAGTCAGCCCTTTCCGCCGGTGACACGGATGACCTTGAATGCGACGGCCACGGCAATTGCTGGCGCGAGCGCGAATGTCACCGATAGCCAGAGCGAGGCATTCGCCGCGCCTTCCACGCGTCCGGGCACGGCAATGCCTGCAAAATTGGCAACCATCCCTGCGCAAGCCGTCCCAAAGGCTATGGCGAAGAGCTGCACGATCGTCATTCCACCCGCTGCGAGATCCTGCTCGGTGGACGGAGCGCTCTGATAGACGCGGGTAACGAGGCTTGGCGGTGCAAGGCCGATCCCGAAACCGATCAGGATGAGCCCCGTGCAAACGGGCGCGAGCAGCGACCAGTTGCCGTTGCCATGGATCGGGAGAAATACGGCAAGCAGGACGAGACCGGCAAGCGCGAGAACAGGTCCGGCAACGACAAGCTTGTCGCCGCCCTTCTCCTGCCATCTGGAACTCAGGAAGGATGCAACCGTCCAGCCGATTGCCATTAGTGCCGCCAGATATCCTGCCCATAGCGGAGACTGGCCATGCAGGTGCTGAAGCAGATAAGGCACGTATATTTCGGGCTGCATGCTGAGCATCAAAAGCGCAATAATGAGATAGAGAGCACCGAGCGGCGTCGACAGGCTGAATGACCGACGCGGCAGGAGACGTGCCTTGGCGTCGCGGTCCACGACCGCGATGATGGAGATCATGAATATCGCAGCACCCAGACCGACGACTTTCCATAGCGTCTCCTTTGACAGGCTCCCCGCTGACACCGCGAGGACAGCCCCGGTCAAGAGGATGAGCTGAAGAACCGGAATGGAAACTCGCTCATTTTGTCCCAGCTCGAGCGTGGTAAAGTCGCGAAGGCCACTACGGTGAAAAAGACCCGAAACCGGCAGCAACGACCAGAAAGCGGCGCGCCATGCGCCATATCCGGCAAAGATGCCCCCAATCGCCGGACCGATCAGAGTCGCCACGCCGAACATCGCGGAAATAAGACCGATTGCCCGGCCCCACAGGTGCTCGGGCAAAACGACACGTGTGAGACCATAAGCGAGCGCGTAAAGAAAGCCGCCGCCGAGGCCCTGCACGCTCCGCCCCGCCAGCATGACCGGCATGTTGGTGGCCAGAGACGAAATCAGCGTACCGGCTGCGAACAGCAGGGTCGCCACGACATAGGCGCCTCTTGGACCGGCACTTTTCAGAAGCCGCGCGGTAAGTGCAGCCCCCAGAATGGAGGCAACGACGAACAAGGTCGTCGCCCGGGCGTAGAAATCCATACCGCCAATGTCTTGCACCACGCTCGGCATGACTGTAGTCGCGATGTACATATTGACCGCATGGAGAGTGACCCCTCCGGCCAAAGCTAAGGCATAGAGGCCGTTTTACCGCTTAGAAGCTCCCCCAGCCAGCAGGCGCATGTTCCCCACTTCCCGCTGGTGTTGTCTCTTCGATCGAACTTTGCACTGTCGGCCTCCGTAATCTGAATTGTTGCCGACGGGTTTATAGGACTTCAACTTTGGTTGAGGTCAATAGGCTATTTTCACTGGAAATGAAGGCTTTTGACCGGTGCGAAATGTGGTATGGAACTCCGCAAAATCGCCGCCGTGAAAGAGCGCAGCAGCGCCGGGAAAGGTTCGTCTCAGATGTAGGGAAGTCAGATGAGATCGCCGGGCTTGACCATTAATCTTCTGGGACCAGCGCCTTGTTGACCGAGGATGTCGTCCGGATTTCGCAACGGGCATTCGGACAGCGAGAGACAACCGCAGCCGATGCAACTCGTTATCTGGTCGCGAAGCTGCATCAGGCTGTCGATACGTTCCTGAAGCATATCTTTCCGGGCTTCAGAAAAACGCCGCCAATCTTCTGTCGTCGGCACGTGGTCGTGCGGAAGATCCGCCGTGGGGCCTCACGAATGATCGCCAGAGGAATACCCGCGCGTTGCGCGATCTTGATGATGGCGATGCGGCGTAACACAGCGCGGTGATAGCGGCGCTGGTTACCCTCTGTGCGCCAGCCCTCGATGAGCCCCTTGGTTTCGTAGAAATGGACCGTAGAGACCGCCACGCCAGCGCGCCGGGAAACGTCACCAACTGTCAGGCTTTTCTTGAGACCTGAATGTTCCATATCGTCAAACTCGATCATGCCGAATGTGTAGGCTGCAGTCCCGCAAAATTGCAAGACGGTTCACAAATCCGCGTCCCGTCTCAACGCGCGATAATTGCGGCATGCCCATAGCAACGGGCGCGAATGCAGCGGCAAATCGGTATTCGTTACCAGCCCGGCAAAAGCGTGTGATCCGCCATTGGAACGCTGCCCGCCAGTTCGCAGTCAATAGCAGCCGAAGCCCCGAAAAGATGCGGCCTGCCAGATGGCCAATCGCCCCACACACCAATGAGAAATCTTTGCGCGTGAGGAACCTTGCCTGCGAAGGCATCACCGATCATCTCCTGCCCTTCCGCGAGCATGGCGAGCGAGAAGCCGCCATCAGAAATGATCGCCGTTGCCAGTGCGCTGTCGCGTTTCACCGAAACCAAAACCATCGGCGGCTCGGCGGAAAGCGACAACACCGCTGTCACCGTGCGACCGCAGGCTTCACCAGCATCACATGCCGTCACCACGGACACCGTTGCGGCCATCCGCGACATCGCATCCGCGAACTCTCGTTTCGAAACGGCGCCGATTACGTCGCGGTCTATATGCAGCACATTTCTGTTCATCATGTCAGGCAACCTTCGGCTTCTGTCCCGATAGCGCCGGTCGGAAAACGCCCCGCAGCGCTTCCGACCGGCCATGGCCTCACGTCGGGATGTCCGTTCGGCCATATCGGTTCCAAACAGCTATTCGGAGTGCTGTTTCAGATAGGCGATCATGTTTTCGAGATCTTTTTTTCCTTGGTCAGTCCGGCAAAAGCCATCCGGTGCCTTTCACCATGGCCTGCGGCTTCTTGAGAAAGGTCTTCAACTCCTTCTCGTTCCAGACCAATCCCTCGGTAGCCACCTTGCGCATTGCATCCGAATAGGGATAGCCGGGATAGGATGCGGCCTTGCGGCCCAACACACCTTTCAGTGATGGGCCGCGTTTGCTTTCGTCGGCATCCGCCGTGTGGCAAACAGAGCATCGCTTGAAGAGTTTTTCCCCTGCCGCAGCATCTGCCCCTTCACCAGAGGCGACCGTCGAAACAATGAGGACCGTGGAAAAAGCAAGGGGAACAAGAAGAAGCGACAAGCGCATGGACGATACTCCAGATAATCGGCCATGCTTCTCTAGTTCCTCAACCAAGGTTGAGGTCAAGAGCAAATCTCGTCTGCTTTTTCACTTTTTAGACACCGCTCGTGGAAAAGTTCGCGGCAGCACTCAACACTGCCCGTATCGACGCGGTTGCGATGTCGTCATCAATCCCGACACCGAAAACATTCCTCCCGTCGATCGTCCGGCATTCTATATAAGCCGCAGCCTGCGCGTAGGTACCCTTTTTTCAATGAATGCTCGTGATAGTCGACGATTTCCAGATCGATATCGCAACCGGCCCGCAATGCCGAGACCGCACTTGATATCAAACCATTGCCGCGCCCCGTCATGGCGATTTCTTTCCCGCGATGCCGAATGCGTCCGGCGAAGACACGCGTTTCGCCGCTCCGTGCGGGCCTGCTTTCCTTGTAGTTCAGAAGCTCGAAATTGGCGTTCTCTTCCAGATGATAAACATCGCGGAACAGCGACCAGATTATTTCGGCGGTCGTTTCCCTACCGTATCATCGGCAAATGCCTGCACGCGACGACTGAAATCGATTTGCAGCGGGCGCGGCAGTTTCAGCCCCCGGTCCTGCTCCAGCACCCATGCCACGCCGCCCTTGCCCGACTGGCTGTTTACGCGAATAACAGCTTCATAGCTTTCACCAATATCCTTAGGATCAATGGGCAGATAGGGCATTTCCCATATATCGTCATTGCGGCTTTGATGCGCGGCAAAACCCTTGCGGATCGCATCCTGATGCGAGCCGGAAAAAGCTGTATGGACCAGTGCGCCTGCATAGGGATGGCGCGGATGAACCGGCAAGTCATTGCAGTGTTCGACCGTTCGCACGACGGAGCGCATCTCCGGGAAATAAAGCTTGGGGTCGATACCCTGCGTATAGAAATTGAGCGCCAACGTAACGAGATCGACATTGCCGGTGCGTTCACCATTGCCGAACAGGCAGCCCTCGACGCGATCAGCGCCCGCCAGCAAGGCCTGTTCTGTTGCGGCCACCGCCGTGCCCCCGGTCATTGTGCGGATGCACGCTTATAATGACGCTGTCGCGGCGCGATAGACTGCGGCAGAACCACTCTATCTGATCCGCGTAGACGTTCGGCATTGCAACTTCTACCGTAGCAGGGAGGTTCAGGATCGCCTTGTTTTCCTGCGTCGGCTGCCAAACATCCAGAACTCGTTCGCAGATTTCCAGCGCAAAATCCGGCTCGGTAAAGCAGAAGGTTTCCGGCGAATACTCGAAAGTCCAGCATGTTTCGGGCTGTCTCCGGCTTTCTTCCAGCATGGCCGTTACACCACTGACCGCCAGATTTATAATTTCATGCTTTTCCATCTTGAAAACCACGCGGCGAAACAGCGGCGCGGTAGCGTTATAGAGATGCACGATAGCCTGACGCACACCGCGCAGGGATTCGAAAGTACGTGCAATCAGGTCGGCGCGCGATTGCGTCAGCACCTGAATAGTTACATCGTCGGGTATCAAATTATCTTCAATCAGACGCCGTACAAAATTGAATTCTGTCTGCGAGGCAGACGGAAATGCCACTTCGATTTCCTTGAAGCCCATTTCCAGAAGCATGCGATAAAACCGCATTTTCTTGTCACCATCCATCGGATTGGCAAGTGCCTGATTGCCGTCGCGCAAGTCGGTCGACACCCAACGCGGCGCCTGCGTCAATCGCCGGTTCGGCCATTGGCGGTCCGCTAGATCAATCGGGGAAATGAAGGGGCGGTATTTGATATCCGGGTTCTGAATCATGACAATAAATTCCTTCAACTGCCCGGAGCAGCGACTGCGACAATGGGGATGATGGCGGGCTACGACCGCCGGAATGCCATCAGGTCCAACGGTCGCGTGTAAGTCGAAGGAGAAGGAGCGCGTCAGTGAGACGCGTCTCGCCCAACGGAGCGTTCAACTCCGTCGAAGCAAGTGTTCTGCAGCAGGTGCAAGGTGGCACTGATCGGCTCTCTGAAAAGCGGGCTTGTTCGATCAATAATAGACCGGGCGCTATTGGCGTTCTTGCGGGCATAGGTCATTATATAGCGCAAAAGGGTCAACCCATGTCACTGAATTACCCGTCACCGCTTACGCTTGGCTTATCTGCCGTGGCACATGATGATGCGTCCTTTGCAGGACCATCGCACCGACATCAGGATGCGCAACTGATCTATGCGCGATCCGGTGTGGTATCCGTCACAACAGAGAATGGCACCGGGTCGTACCGCCCAACCGCGCAGTCTGGGTACCTTCGATGATGGAACATGCAACACGCAGCCACGGACCGGTTCAGTTTCGCACCATCTTTGTCTGTTCGGATCCGGCCCGATCCCTCCCCATGTCCTGCTGCGTGGTGGAGGTTTCGCCCTTGTTGCGGGAGTTGATCCTGCGTCTGGTGGATTTACAGGATCGTGCCATTACATCGTTTACACAGCGCATCGGTGAACTTTTACTGGAAGAGCTGACCTTTCTCCCGACCGAACCACTCAATTTGCCGATGCCTGTAGATCAACGATTCCGCGATCTTTGCGAAACGTTGCAAGCGAATCCTGATACGGAACTCCCCTTGATGCTGCCGCCGCTCGAACCGGAATGAGCAGGCGCAGTTTCATGCGTCATTTCGAGCGTGAAACCAGCTTGCCCTATGGTCGCTGGCGGCAACAGGCCGCTGCTCGCTGCCTTGCCCAGCTTGGCCGCAGGCATGCCTGTTGTGACTGTGGCGCTGGACTGCGGATATCAAAGCGCGAGCGCCTTTGCAGCAACGTTCAAGCGCAGCCTTGGACGAAGCCCTGCAAGTTATTTTGATTAAAACATCACAAAGTCGTGTGATGCACACGGATAACAAATAAACATTTTCAATCACTTACCTCGTGATCTGCTTCGCCAAACAGCTTTTAAGAGTTGATTTCAGCGCCTTAGTCGAAGGGTGAAATTGACAGCCCCGCAGTCCATCCTGTATCCGTCTCTAAGTTTTGAACATTGTTCAGCATATTGAACAAACGGAGGTTCTCCCAAGACTTTCATTTCAAAACGCCGATGCATCGGCTGCATCGAAAAATTGCCGGAGCGCTTCTTTCCCAAGACAGAAGCGTTTCCGGGATAAGCTCAGCGTAGTGTGCCGGTGAGGAAATGAGAGACCTCCGCGCTGATGATGGTAATAAGGGTGGAATGATGACAACAGAGATCAAGCCATTTTCGTTCGATACTGTCGGCTCGATGCTCGTCGAATGGAGTGCTGCAAAGCGCCTCGGCGAAATCCTCGGCGAACGATTTTCCGAACGCAAGATTCTGATCGTGACGGACAGGGGTCTCCATAAGGCCGGCGTCCTCAATCAAGCATTGGCCTCGCTGGAAAAAGCAGGCTTCGGCATTAGTGTTTTCGATGACGTGGTGGCCGATCCACCGGAATCCGTGCTGTTTGCCTGCGTCGAGCAAGCAAAGACCGCCGGTTGCAACCTCGTGCTCGGTCTGGGCGGCGGCTCTTCCATGGATATCGCCAAGCTCGCAGCAGTACTGCTTGTCTCTGAACAGGAACTTTCCGAACTGTATGGTATCGGCAAGGTGCAGGGCAGCCGCCTTCCGCTGATCCAGATCCCGACCACAGCAGGGACGGGATCGGAAGTCACGAACATCACCATTCTGACAACCGGCGAAACCACGAAGATGGGCGTCGTTGCCCGTCAGCTCTATGCCGATTTCGTTATCCTCGATGCGGAACTGACCTGTGGCCTGCCTGCTCTTCATACGGCTGCAACTGGTATCGACGCCATGGTGCACGCGATCGAGGCTTACACAAGCCGAATCAAGAAAAACCCACTGTCCGACGCATTTGCACGCGAAGCGCTGAAGCTTCTTTCGGCTAATCTCATCGCGGCTTGCGAAAACGGCAATGATCGTCATGCCCGCGAGGCCATGCTGCTCGGCGCCAATTATGCTGGTCAGGCTTTCTCCAATTCGCCCGTCGGCGCTGTTCACGCATTGGCGTATCCGCTTGGCGGCCACTACCATGTGCCGCATGGCCTTTCCAATGCGCTGATGCTGGGGCCTGTGCTGCGTTACAACATGGCGGGCGCGGCCAAGCTCTATGCAGAGCTTGGCGATCTGTTGCTGGAGAAATCCGAAGGCACGACCGAAGAGCGTTCAGCAGCCTTCGTCACCTATATGGAAGAGCTGATGGACAAGTCCGGCGCGCCGCGCCGTCTGCGTGATGTCGGCGTGACGGAAGAAAGCCTCGAAATGCTGGCGCGCGACGCGATGCTGCAAACACGGCTTCTGGGTAACAACCCGGTCAACGTGGCCGAGGCCGACGCTCTGACGCTTTATCGCGAAGCTTTCTAATCAAACACAACGACCTGACGCGTCAGGCACCGGGGAAGTGAGCTGACTGCCGCTTCCCGCAGCTTGTCTCTGCGTCTCCGGAGAATAAATTGAGCACTGAACGTATCGACGGTCAGGAGCAGCCCTATTGGCCTGCTGGACCATTCAAAATTCGCCTGCCCTTCGTTCACTACAAATTCGAATGGCCTGACTATTTTCAAGGTCTGCTGATGTGCGCAGTGGACCTTTCCGCCATCCCGCTCATGACTGAACTCCTCGGGATGCCTTTCGAGGTCGCCCTTGCTGTGGTCGTGCTGAACGGCCTGTTCTATCTTGCGCATCATCTTCTTGGCGATCCCGTGGTTCCGGGCTGGATCACGCCTGCCATCCCACTTCTGATGGCCTATTGCTCCACATTCCCCGAAGGCCCCGAACGCGTTCACGCCCCGGTCGCGTTCCAGATGATGCTCGGCATATTCTCGATCTTTATCGGCGCGACGGGCATGGCGCATCGAGTGGTGCAGATTATTCCTGCCGCCATCAAGGCGGGCATAATTGTCGGCGCGGGATTTGCCGCTGTGATATCGGTTTTCCAGTTGGGTGGACGTTTCGATGCATTCCCATTCACGATCACCATTGCCGTCGGCCTTGGCTTCTACGTCATCTTCTCCCGCCATTTTGCGCGTATCAAGAACAGTAATCCGGTGCTTGCCATTGTCGGAAAGCTTGGCGTGTTCCCGATTATTCTGCTCGCTGTCGTTATCGCTCCCTCTTCGGTGAAGCACAGTGGCCGAAGCTTGAATGGTCGATCACAAGTCCGGATTTTACCACGCTATGGCGCGAATATACGGTTTTCGGCCTTGGCTTGCCGCCGATTTCGATGTTCCTTAGTGCAATCCCGACAATGCTTGCAGCCTATATCGTTGTGTTCGGCGATGTCCTGCAAAGCCGCGCCATTCTGAAGGAAGCCGACGAAGCACGTCCTGATGAGAAAGTGGACTACAACCCCGACCGGGCCCATCTCATCTTTGGCGGACGCAATGCTGCAATGAGTGTTCTCGGACCGGATGTATGCATGTGCGGCCCGCTCTGGTCGGCCATGCACGTCGTCATCACCGAGCGGTTTTCGCAAGGAAAGAAGGCCATGCATTCGATCTTTGGTGGCGCAGGTTCATTTCGCTGGGGCACCAATACTGGCCTGTTTCTGATGCCGATCGTCACTCTGGTACAGCCGATCCTTGGCGTTGCACTCGCCCTCACCTTGCTTATTCAGGGGTATGTGTCGGTTCGCGTCGGCATTCTTGAAGCACGTTCCCAACGCGATCTTGGCATTGCCGGCGTGGTCGGTGCGGTTCTTGCCACTCGCGGTGCAGCCCGGGCTTTTGCGACCGGTGTCGTCCTGTGCCTTTTGATATATGGTCGTGACTTCTTCCGTGGTGAAGTAGACAACACCTTTACCAAAGACAACTGACCTATAGCCCTCCCGGTCCTATCGGGAGGGCTTCTGGCTTTCTATCCACTCACGACTTCAGGCAACGGTCGATCCACTATCATCGCATGATCGAGAACCCGTTGCAGATTGGCAGCGTGACGGAAACCCGGTTCCAGTTCCGCACCATCGGCTACAGCACGCGCAAAACGTTGATAGTTCGTCTCCACCGTTCCGGCATCAATGTCCCGCCAGACTGGCGTTTCAATGTCCTCGCCGATGGAACCGCGCAGGCTTGAGCCTGTGGGCGTGTGGAGAATTTCGAGCGCACCCTTGTCACCATGGATACGCAGCCGCAACTCATTCAGGTGCCCCGTCGCCCAGCGACTGGCATGAATGACACCCAGCGCGCCATTCGCGTATTCAGCCATCATGACGAAGCTGTCATTGGCATCGAGCACATATTCACCAATATGGTTGTTATCTGCTTTTTCAAATGTCTTGAGACGTGCCGATGCCCGTTCCACATCGCTTCCGATGGCATAGCTCGCAAAGTCGAGAATATGGATGCCGACGTCGCCCAGAACACCGTTCGAACCGTGTCGGGTCGATAGGCGCCAGAGCCATTTGCTTTCGGTTTTCCAATCACCCCATGTCTTCGAGACCAGCCAGCTTTGCAGATAAGACGCCTCGAAATGGCGCACCCGCCAATCTCTCCCGCCATCACCATTTCACGGGCTTTCTGCAGGGGCGCGACATTGCGATAGGTCAGATTGACCATGTTGATAATACCGGCCTGCTCGGCAGCATCCGCCATTTCAGCGGCTTTTTCGTAACTTTCTGCAAGTGGCTTCTCGCAGAAGACATGCTTGCCCGCGCCCACCAGCGCAAGTGTGGTTGGATGGTGGATAGCATCCGGCGTGACATTCGCAACGGCATCGAAACGGCCCCACTCCAGCGCATCCTCAAGCCGCGTGAAGCGGTTGTGAATGTCGTGGTTTTCGGAGAAGGCATCGACACGCTCCGCCGAAACGTCACATGCGGCAACGACCTCGACGCCCTCAATGGCCTTGAAGGCTTCGGCATGGTTCTTCGCCATGCCACCTGTTCCCAGAATAAGAAGACGCATCATGCACCTCAACGATAACCGGCTTCGCCCGGCTTGTGCAGTTTAGGTCCACGCTCGACAACAGGCTCGGGCGCCTTGTCGACCGGAACATTCGGCGCGGTGTGAATGCCCGTCCATGCCGGTTGCGGATTGTATGCCCATTTGACTGAGTTGCGCAAAACCGTCTGCACATTCGCGTCGTGATAGGTCGGGTAGGTCTCGTGACCGGGACGAAAATAGAACACATTGCCCGCGCCGCGCCGCCGGTCATGCCCGAGCGGAAGACTTCACCACCCGCGAACCACGAGATGAAAACCGTTTCAAGCGGTTCAGGCACGGAGAACTGTTCACCGTACATTTCCTCGTTCTCAAGCACGAAGTTCTCGTCCAGCCCCTGAGTGATCGGATGGCCGCGGTTGATGACCCAGAGCCGCTCACGCTCGCCCGCCTCACGCCATTTGAGAGCGCAGGGTGTTCCCATCAGGCGCTTGAAGATTTTGGAGAAATGTCCGGAATGGAGCACGATCAGCCCCATACCTTCGAAAACGCGCTTTGCCACGCGCTCCACAACCTCGTCATTGACACCGCCATGATCCTTGTGACCCCACCAGACCAGCACGTCAGTCTTGGCGAGACGGCCTTCGGTCAAACCATGCTCAGGTTCCTGCAAGGTGGCGGTCGTCGCTTCGATTGCGCTATCCTCGTTCAGCGCCTTGGCGATAGTGTTGTGCATGCCGTCCGGATAAACCGAACGCACTGTTTCGTTGATCTGCTCGTGAATGTTTTCACCCCAGACGACGGTACGAATAGGCACGAGTATTCTCCTTGCTGCGGGCACCGCGGCCCATTTGTCTCATGTGTCATTAAGCTTGGGAGGTCAGCGTCAGACGGCGCGGCCCTTTTCATCGAAAAGATGAATGTTTTCACCCATCGGGGAAACCGAAAGCGTCTCACCTGATTTACGCACTGCCACGCCGCTTTCGCGGACCACCAGCGGTTCCTCCGGGCCGAGATCGATATAGACATAGGTATCGGAACCGAGAATTTCGGTGTGAATCACCCGCCGGTCCAGCGAGCATTTTCGGATACAATGGCGAGGTGTTCGGGACGCAGGCCCACTGTATGCGCACCGAAAGGCTCACTATATCCGCCGGTCAGGAAATTCATCTTCGGTGATCCGATGAACCCGGCGACGAAAAGCGAATTTGGCTTTTCGTAAAGCTCAAGCGGCGTTCCGATCTGCTCCACGCGTCCGTCGCGCAGCACGCAGATACGGTCGGCCAGTGTCATCGCCTCCACCTGATCGTGCGTCACATAGATCATGGTGGTGTCTTCCATGCTCTGGTGCAGCTTGGCGATCTCAAGCCTTGTAGCCACACGTAGTGCCGCATCGAGGTTGGACAAGGGTTCATCGAAGAGGAACACCTTTGGATCGCGCACGATGGCGCGACCGATTGCGACGCGCTGCCGCTGCCCGCCGGAAAGCTGGCGCGGCAGGCGCTCAAGATAGGGCGTGAGCTGCAGCATCTCTGCAGCCTTGTGAATGCGGCTCTTGCATTCATCCTTGTTCTTGCCCGCTAGCTGCATGCCGAAGGCCATGTTCTCATAAACTGTCATATGCGGATAAAGCGCGTAGGACTGGAACACCACATAGCGATGCCGCGCTTCGAAGGTGCGAAGCTGTTGACCACAGTTCCATCAATCGAGAGGCTGCCTGACGAGATTTCCTCCAAACCTGCAATGAGGCGCAACAGCGTGGACTTTCCGCAACCGGAAGGGCCGACGAAAACCATGAACTCCCCGGGCCGAATATCCATATCCACGCCCTTGATGACCTCGAAGTTACCGAAAGATTTGCGCACATCGCGCAACTGAAGTTCTGCCATGGTTGTACCTAACCCTTTACGCCGCCTGCCGTCAGACCGGATACGATCCGCCGCTGGAAGATGAGCACGAGGATGACGAGGGGAACCGTCACGACGACGGAAGCCGCCATGATGTTGCCCCGGGGGGATTTCAAACTGACTGCTGCCGGACAGAAGCGCGATAGCAACAGGCACGGTGCGCTGGCTGCCCGAAGAGGTGAAGGTGAGCGCGAACAGGAACTCGTTCCACGCAGAGATGAAAGCGAGCAGTCCGGTCGTCACCAGCGCCGGCCACATGAGCGGCATGAAAACTCGCGTGATGATGACCCATGGCGATGCACCGTCCACGATCGCCGCTTCCTCGATCTCGATCGGCAGATCGCGCATGAAGGTGGTGAGGACCCAGACCGTGAAAGGCAGCGTGAAGATCATATAGGAGAAGATCAGCGCCAGCGGTGTGTTGAAGATACCGAGAAAACGGATCAACTCGAACAGACCCGCCAGAACGGCGATCTGCGGAAACATGGACACCGAAAGAATGGTGAGCAGTAGCAATCCGCGACCACGGAAACTCACACGCGCGAGCGCATAGGCCGCAGTCACCGCAAGCAACAGCGAGATCGCCACCACCACGGTCGCCACCAGCAGCGAATTGCCGAGACTGCGAAGGAAGCTGCCCTGCGTGAGAACACCGGCATAGTTTTCAAGCGAAAAACTGCTTGGCCAGTAATCGACCTGAAACAACGCCGTCCCGGATTTGAGACTGGTAATGATCGCATAATAGAGGGGAACACGGCGATCAAAATGATCAGTGCCACCAGCAGGTAGAAGCCGAGGGTTTTCACATATTGCATCATGCTACTCTCCCCTGCCGCCGACATGGACGCGCCCGAAGAACATGTAGAGCACGGTAATCGCCGCTATGATGAGGAACAGCATCGTCGATGCTGCCGCGCCATAGGCAAACTTGTCGAAATCGAAAAGGTTTTCGCGCGCGAAAACCGACATGGTCTTGGTCTGCGCGTTATTCGGCGTCAGCACATAGATCAGGTCGAAGATGCGCAAGGCATCCAGCATACGGAAGATGATCGCCACCATCAGCGCCGGACGGATCAACGGCAACGTCACCCGCCAGAACACCTTGACCGGGTGCACACCATCGATCTTCGCAGCTTCGTAAATGTCCGATGGCACCATTTGCAGACCGGCCAGAATAAGAAGCGCCATGAAGGGCGTGGTCTTCCAGACATCGACAATCAGGATCGCGACCATCGCGGTGTCGGGATTGGCCGTCCAGCGATCTTCTGGCTGATGAAGCCGAGATTGAGCAAAATATGATTGAGGATGCCGAACTGATCATTGAGCATCCAGCCCCACATCTTGGCCGAAACAATCGTCGGGATTGCCCACGGGATCAGGATTGCGGCGCGCACAAGTCCGCGCCCCCGGAAATTCGCGTTCAATACCAGAGCCACAATCAATCCAAAGATCGTTTCCAAACTGACCGACAGAACAGTGAACCTGATCGTGTTCCAGACCGCACCCCACCGGGCGGGGGTCGGCCAGAAGACCACGATAGACGGTGCGCCCGCTCTTGAGCGTCACCCACGACAGATAGTTGTTGAAACCGACGAATTCAGCAGCGCCCAGACTCGTCAGAGATGCATTGGTGAAACTGAAATAGATGGTCCGCAGCAGCGGCCAGCCAGCCACCAGCGCCAGCACGATCAGCGTGGGTGCGAGAAACATCCATGCCGACCGGATACGCTGCGCGCGCAGATCGGAGTGAACCCGGCTTTTTGTGGCCGAGCTCCCCGACATTTCGAGAGAAGTCTCCGTCATGATCCCACTCTTGGTCCTGCTCAGAGAAACTGGAGCGTTCGGGTTGCCCTTTTCGGGGGCTTGGGAGGACAACCCGAACGCAGCTTGATCGGTCCCTACCAGCCGGAGCCTTCCAGCTCAGTCAGCTCGACCTCAAGCATTTCGAGATTCTCCGCAGCCGTACCGTTGCCCGAGAGCGTCTTGTGTACGGCAGTCCAGAATTTCGACGACACTTCGTTGTATTTCACCTTCGTCGCAGCTGACGGGCGTGGCACTGCATTCTGGAAGATCGGCTTCCAGTTGGCCATGAATGGCTGCGCTGCAATGATATCCTTGTCGTCGTAAAGTGCTTCAATGGTTGGCAGGCGCGAAATCTGGACCGCCTGCACCTTCTGCACTTCCGGCGAAGCCAGATATTTCACCAGCGCGATGGCAGCATCCTGCTTGGTGGAATATTTGGAAACGGCAAGATTCCAGCCGCCAAGTGTCGAGGATGGCGCATCACCTTCCGCGCCGGAAGGCAATGGCGCAACCTCGAATTTACCCTTCACGCCGCTATCGGCGTTGTTGCCAAGCGCATAGGCATAAGGCCAGTTGCGCATGAAGACAGCATTGCCGGTCTGCCAGACGCCGCGCGATTCCTCTTCCTGATAGGCAAGTGCGCCTTGTGGAGAAATCGAACCGATCCAGCCCTTGGCGCGGTCAATTGCCGCCGCAGCCTTTTCATTGTTGATGGAAATCGTGCCGTCGGCTTCAACAATCTGGCCGCCACCCGACGATTTGACCCATTCAAGCGCATTGCAGGTCAGGCCTTCATAAGCGTTGCCCTGAAACACGAAGCCCCAGAGATCGGACTTTCCCTCGGCCCGCTCCTTATCCATGATTTCCTTGGCGGTCGCCGTCATCTCGTCCCAAGTCTTCGGAACCTGCTTATTGTATTTTTCGAGGAGATCCTTGCGATAGAAAAGTGCCGGAGCGTCAGTATAGAATGGAAGCGCAACCAGCTTTCCATTCACGGTCTGCGACGCAATGATGGACGGGAAATGCGCTCCGGTGACATCCTTGGTAGCTTCCGTCAGATCAACGAACTGTTCAGACAGCTGCGGCGCCCAGACCACATCTGTCTGGTAGACGTCGATGTCGGCGTTACCGGCTGCAAGCCACAGACGATACTGGCTGAACTGCTCGCTGCTTGATGGCGGCATCGATACGATGTTGACCTTGTTGCCAGTATCCTTCTCGAACTTGACGATCTGCTCCTGCAGAAACTTGATATTATTGCCCGTTGAATTGGCCGCGATGGAAATCTCCACCGCATGAGCGCTCACCGTCGCCATACCAAATGCCACGCAGGCTGCGAGCACACCCTGAAACGCCTTCATTGTTCCCTCCTCCCATCCATTCTGTAAGCGGTTTGATAAAATCGAAAACGGTTTGGATAGCGAAAAGGTTGCAGAGGACCGCATTTCTGTCAAGCTGCAGATTCAGCACCGCACTTCACTTCATCCAATGTCAGTTCTATAATGGCAGTATTTCAATAGCTTATCGCTGCATCTCGTTGTTGATTAGTACTCCAAGTTCTCGGCCTTTCAAATGTTTCAGAACGAAAGTTTAAACAAACTTGAAATCGGTTTGGATTTCGTGCACCCTAAATGTTGCACCGGTTCAAAGAACTCAACCGATCAATTGTTAATCGCAAGGAAGCAGCTATAATCCGCTGCCTTGCCTGCCTGAATAATTCGAAAGCCAAATGAAGCTCCGTGAATTCGCCAAACAACTCGGCCTCTCAGCCACGACCGTCAGCCGGGCGTTGAGCGGCTATCCCGAAGTGGCGGAAAGCACGCGCAAGCGTGTCATGGACGAGGCTGTGCGCCTCGGTTACCGACCCAATGTCAACGCGGTCAGACTGGTTACCGGTCGTGCCGGTGCAATTGGTGTCGTGATGGGCCGCAACAGCGAGTTTCACTTCGCCGAGTTCATGCGCGGCATGGCAGAACGGCTCAGTCAGGATGAAGTCGATATTCTCGTCAGCCCGATTGCCAACAACGGAACTGATGACGAGGTGCAGCTCTGTCGACGTCTGGCCACAAGCCATCGCGTCGATGCGATCATTGTTACCTCTCCAAAGCCCAATGACGAGCGTATCCGCATGCTGCACGAACTGGGCATGCCATTCCTCGTGCACGGACGATCTGAAACCGATATCCCGCATGCATGGCTCGACATAGACAATGAAGGCGCGGTTTATCGTTCAACCGCCCACCTGCTCGACCTAGGTCATCGTCGCATTGCAATGATAAACGGTCGCTACGGCTTCACCTTTTCGCTCCATCGCGACGAAGGCTACCGGAAAGCTCTCGAAAGCAGGGGATTGCCTTCGATCCGGAACTTGTCGAGCACGGCGACTTCACGGACGAGATCGGCTATCGCCTCGCGCGCAAACTTCTGGAGCGCGATCCGCGCCCGACCGCGTTTGTTGCCGGCTCTATGATGACTGCGCTTGGCATATATCGGGCCGCGCGCTCCTTCGGCCTGACCATCTGCAAGGATATCTCCGTCATCGCTCATGATGACGTCATTTCGTTCCTGAGCGCCGACAATATGGTGCCGTCCTGACCGCAACCCGCTCATCGATGCGCGCTGCGGGGAAACGCTGTGCCGATCTCTTGATGGATATACTCGACGGGCGTGCGGCAACTGACATCCATGAATTATGGCCGGTCGAACTGATCCTGCGGGAATCAGCAACCCGCGTGCCGGAATGGGCCTAGTAATATTCAAGATTTGACGCGATTTGTCAGATTCAGGCCACTGGTGTAGATTTGTCGTGCAACGCGGAATTGGTTCAACACGTAGAAATACGCTTCCGAAACCAAACCGCGTTGCATGCGGTTTATATCGGAGTAAAAATTGCGTAGTGAACAATCTATTCTTCAAATTTCCATAGCGGTTACTATTCTGGTTGCTGGATTCGGCGTCGTTTTCGGCCTGTTATCCGGCTCATTTTCTATCGTATTCGATGGCGTTTACATGTTGGCCGACGCTGCGATGAGCGGGCTCGCCCTCCTCGTCTCGCGTCTCATCGCCCTTTCCGCCTTGCCGGAACAGCCGCGCGGAAAGTTGCGTGATCGCTTCACAATGGGCTTCTGGCATCTCGAACCGATGGTTCTCGGCCTCAACGGCATGATGCTCACCGGCGTTGCGATCTACGCGCTCATCAACGCAGTCGGCAGCCTGATGGATGGCGGACGCGATCTCGAATTCAGCTACGCCATTTTCTATGCAGTCGTTGCCCTGATTGCCTGCCCGGGTATGGCACTCTTGGAAATGCGTGCGAACCGAACCTTAAAATCAGATTTCGTCGCACTTGATGCTAAAGCCCGGATCATGTCCGGCGGCATAACCGCGGCACTTCTGATAGCCTTTTCGGTCGGCTATGCCATCGAAGGAACGGAACTCGGCTGGCTGACGCCCTATATCGATCCGGCAGTTCTCGCGGTCGTTTGTCTTGTCATCATTCCCATGCCAATCGGCACGATCAGACAGGCACTGGCCGACATATTCCCCGTTACGCCCGTTGATCTCAAACAACATGTCGATGCGGTTGCAGAAGAGTTCGTCAAACGGAACAGCTTTCTGTCATACCGCGCTTATGTCGCAAAGGTCGGTCGCGGCAAGCAGATCGAACTCTATTTCATCGTTCCGCCCGATCTTCCGCCACGAAAGCTCGAGGAATGGGACGCATTGCGCGACGAGATCGGCGATGCGCTTGGCGGTGAAGGGCCGAACCGTTGGCTGACGATTGCCTTTACCACAGATTTGGAGGGGCCATCTGACCTGAAAGGTTGTTACTCGTTCGTCAGCGACAACTGTCGGCGTAGCCGCATCGTGCGGTTGTCGCCGGGCTGACGGGGCAGCCGGTTGAAAGCGTTCAGGTAGTTGGTCTTGGTGCGCATGATGTGTGCCTCCAGTATTTCCCGCAGTTCCTCGGGCTTGTCCGCATCGGCCAACTCGATGATAGTGGCATGGTCGGCGAAGGATCGCGCCGGCTCGCCTTCGGCACCGATGGCAAGATGTGTCCGCAAGGCTGCGACACGCCCCAGAATGCTGTCATAAGCGCGCGCGAGATAGCGGTTGCCGCAGACGCGGAAAAAAGGCCAGATGGAACTCCGTGTCGCAACGCCCGTAAGCGCGCAGATCATTCTCATCTATAGCCACACGCATAAGATCATATTGCTTTTTCAGTTGAGAGACGAGCTTCTTGCGATTGCCGATCAGCGCCAGTCGCATGGCCTGATCTTCCAGCCCCACACGGAAATCGCAAAGTTCCGCTATGTCTTCCTGCGTCGGCGTGAAAACATAGGTGCCGGACTTCGGAACGATGTGAACCAGTTCCTGCATCTGCAGGATGTTGAGTGCCTCGCGCACCGGCGTGCGACTGACATCGAAAGCCGCAGCGAGCATGTCTTCAGAGAGGTTTTCTCCGAACTGAAACTCTGCATCGACAATGGCACCGCGAATACGTTCCGCGATGCTGCTTGCCAGCGACTTCTTGCTCTTACCTCGAATCTCTCTCATGTCCGAATCTTACAGACGCCTTATTGCGACGTATAGAGCGGTTCAAACCGCATTCAAATTACACTCGTCAACGATAACGGGCCCGACCGAAGACCGGGCCCGTCGTTCCGATTAGTCCCGTTTGGCTTTCAGGCTCATGCAGAGGAAAAAGCCCGGATCGGGAATATCGACAATGCCAGCAGCGACAGCGAGAAGCTGTCGGTCGTGGATTTGACCCAGCCAACCAGATAGGGCCCGGTGAACCCGCCAAGCTGTGCAAAGCCATTGATGGCCGCAAGTCCGCCAGCGGCAGCGGCGCCGGACAGGAACTGCGTCGGCAGTGTCCAGAACACGCCAAGGTAAGACCACAGGAAGAACGCGCAGACCGACAGGAGCACCGGGCTCAGGATCGGCGACGGAGACAGCGCACTGGCAGCAAGGAAGATACCGCCGAACAGACCAGCAATCGCGGTGTGAATCTTGCGCTCGCCGGTACGATCCGAACTGCGCGAAATCACGACAAGTCCGATCGCGGCAAACACGAACGGAATGGCCGAAATGAGCCCGGTCTGAGCTGCGGTATAGTCGCCAAGGCTCTTCACGATCTGCGGCAACCACATGATCACGCCGTAAACAGCGATACCGTTGAACATATAGACCAGCGTCAGAAGCCAGACGCGATAATCACTGAAAACCTCTTTCAGCGAGTGACGGGTATCGGCCTGTTTGCCCTCGTTTTCCTTGGCAAGTTCGGCCATCAGCCATGCGCGTTCGTCGGCAGTCAGCCAACGCTTGTCCTTTTCTGGACTGTCGACCAGATAGAAGAAGGTCACGACACCGAGGATCACTGCGGGCAACCCTTCAAGAATGAACATCGCCTGCCAGCCATGCAGGCCGAAAAGCCCCTCGCCTGCATCCATCAGCCAGCCGGAGAACGGTGCACCCACAACGATTGAAAGTACCGTTGCCGTCATGAACAGGGCCGTTGCGCGACCACGTTCCTTGGCCGGGAACCAATAGGTGAGATAAAGTAGAACGCCCGGCGCAAAACCGGCTTCTGCCACGCCGAGCAGAAAGCGCAGGATGTAGAATGAAACCGGGCCCTGCACGAAGGCCATGGCGCAGGACACGATCCCCCACGTAACCATGATGCGCGCAATCCAGACGCGCGAGCCGAGCTTGTGCAACATCATGTTGCTCGGCACTTCGAACAGCATGTAGCCAATGAAGAAAATACCCGCACCGATGCCGAACATATATGGCGTCAGGCCGATATCATTGTTCATGTGAAGCGCGGCGTAGCCGATATTCACGCGGTCGAGATAGTTGACGATGAAGCAGATGAAGCAGAACAGAACGATCCGCAGATTAAGCTTGCGAATAGTGCTGTCGCGCAGGTCGGGTGTTACCGACTGCACTCAGAGTGGAATTGACCACGATGTCCTCCCGTGTCTCCGCTCACGTTCCGGCATGAGCGGCATGCAGTGATCTATGCGGGAGCTGTCACACGATGATGCGCACTCCCGTTTAGAGCTTTATCAGCGGAAATGGAACCGGGGGCCATTCCGGCTCACTTCCAACAGACAGGCAATCCCGATCACGGACAGGCTACGAGCACTGGTCCGGCCGTTATCGTCTCACTCCCACCGCAATGATTAGCGTGCAAACAACTACTTTACAAGTAGCATACAAAATCTTGTACCCTAGATTGACAGAAGTGCCCGTACATGGCTTTTAAAGCCACTATCGCCGAACGGTTGCGACTGCGGATTCCCTTCGGCGACCCATGGGCGCGTAACAGCGCTCGCCTTCGAGGAGGAAGATTTCATGACGAAAAACAACGCTTCAACAGCGTTTCCGACCGATTTTTGCAGACCGGGTGGTGCTTGTCACCGGCGGTGCGTCAGGTATCGGCAAAGCCGTTGCTGAAAAGCTTATCGCGCTCAATGCCAAGGTAGTGCTTTGGGATGTGAACGGCGCTCGCCTGCAGGAAATTGCTGACAAGCACGGCGAACAGGTTCTGACAGCAATTGTGGATGTCTCTGACAAGGCCGCGGTTGATCGCGCAGCGCACAACCTCACCACGAAATGGGGTGGCATCGACCACCGGTCAATAATGCGGGCATTATCGGTCAGCGCATGACCGTCAAGGAATTCGATGCGGACGAGCTGGATCGGGTTCTGGCCGTTAATCTGAAAAGCGTGTTCTACGTTTCCAGCGCTTTTCTCAACAATCTGGGCAAGAAGCCGAATAAATCGGTTGTCGGCCTGTCTTCCATCGCCGGTCGTACCGGCGGCATGGTCGGCAATATCGCCTATGCGACCACCAAGGGAGCAATCGCTTCCTACACATACGCGCTTGCCAAGGAGCTTGCGCCGGAAATCCGTGTCAATGCGCTGGCGCCCGGCGTGATCGACACAGAAATCCAGAAGGACGTCTTTGCCGATCCGGCCAATATCGCGAAGATGGCCGAGCTCATTCCCTTGAAGCGGCTTGGAACTGCCGATGAAGTTGCAGACGCAGCCATCTGGCTGCTGTCGCCGGGAGCTGCCTATATTACCGGTGTTGTGCTTGATGTTTCAGGCGGACGATAAGGAGACGACGATGACGCAGGCAAAGGCCCTGAAAAACCTCATCAAAACCGGTCGTATCATTCAGGCGCCGGGTGCGCCCGATCCGCTGACCGCCCGCATCGTGCAGCAGGCAGGGTTTCCGGCCATCTACATGACCGGGTTCGGCGCGACGGCGAGCCGCCTCGGCACACCTGATCTTGGTCTTCTCACACAGACCGAAATGACAACCCATGCGCGGGATATGACCCGCGTGGTGGATATTCCGGTCATCGCCGATGCCGATACTGGCTACGGCGGCCCGGCCAATATCGTTCGTACGGTGGAGGAATATATTCAGTCCGGCGTCGCCGCCATTCATCTGGAAGACCAGATGGCGCCGAAACGCTGTGGTCAGCTTGCCGGTATCCGGCTGATCCCCGCCGAAGAAAATGTGCGTCGCCTAAAATGCGCGATTGCGGCGCGCGCCGAAAAGGACCTGCTCCTGATCGCCCGCACCGATGCCATGCCTGCAGCCGGAGCAGAAGAAGCCATTCGTCGCGCGAAAATGTATCAGGATACGGGTGTCGATCTTGTTTTCGTCGATGGCATCAAGACCATCGCGGAAGTGGAAGCCGTTGCCCGCCACGTCGAGGGACCGAAGGTCGTCAGCATTGTCGACGGCAACGAAACCGTGGCGCTGACGGCCGCCGACCTCGAACAGATGGGCTTCAACGTAGTGTTCTATGCACTTTCAACGCTGTTTTCGGCAGTGAAGGCGGTGGGCGACACGCTGTCAGCCCTCAAGCGTGACGGTACGCCGAAGGCGCGCGCTGGCGATATGATCACCTATCAGCAGTATTGCGACATCGTTGACCTGAAGAAATTTCAGAATCTTGATGAGGAATATGGCTGGTCATAACCGGATGAAATGAGGCAGGTGGCAACGCCTGCCTTTTTTCAGCTATTAGAGCGTGATGATTTTAAGTTGAATCGTTATCCCGCTCTAAGCTTTTGTTTAAGCATGATTCTATCCGAAAACCGGTTCCCACTTTTCGGAATCATGCTCTAAGTTTTTCGCCTGAATGCGCGAAGAGGCTCTTTCAACCGTGATCTGATAGTGATCGCCCTGCGTTACCTCAGCGATACGGCTCGGACTAAACGCAACCGCGTTGATGCCGCCTTCGTGGCGCAAACTGTCGAACAGAATTCCAAACTCACCGTCCTTGCGCATTTCCTCGCCGAACGCCTGTGAAGCGGCATAATCAGTCGGATCGTAGATGGCAGGCAATGCTGCCTGTTCACCGCATATATCGACGAAATCTTCCTCCAGCTTCGCCGTATAAACCCGAAAGGTACGGGCCAGACCGTCCTGTTGTGTTGCAACGGTTTCGCGACGCATGTGGTGCGCAACCTCGACGACGGATGTGGTCAGCCGCGCCGCCGCATACCGCACCAAGCTCAGGACCATTGAAGCGCATACCGCCCGGTGCCACATGCAGAAACGTCGCCATGACGATGCTGGAATTGGGTCTGCCAAACACCCATTCCTCGTGCGGAAGGCGCTGCAGTCGTTCACTCAGAAGACGGTCATTCGTCCAGCCTGCCAGTTCCATTACGGCTTCGAGATCGGCAGCAGTGGCAACCGTGTCAAAAGACCAATCGGCGGGAACCGCGACGGGATCAGGCGATAGCTTGGCCATGGAGCGGGATTGCGCTTCACGAGAACACCACGTCTTCATCGCGATAGGGCTGGAACTCGCGATCCAGTTCGTTGGGCTCCATATAAAGGCCGCCGCGCGCCGCATCCAGAAACCGGCGGACGGTCAGCAAGCCATCCTGCAAGCCGCTTGTCACAAGCCGCAACGGTGGATGCCCGCCAAAGACGCCGGACTGATTGGGCGTATGCAACCAGCGGATACCGGCCTTTTCATCGGAATAAAGCACGCCCAGCGCCTGATGAATGCCAAGCACGGCGGACAAGCGCATCAGCACGTCCACATCCAGCGTGATATCGCGACGCTCGCGCACCGCCTTCACCCAGTTGTAATAGGTTGATCTGGAAGGCAGACCCAGCACCATGAGCCGCTGCTGCTCGTCCAGCCCCCACAGATCAGCAATGGTCAGAAATGTACGCAGACCCGGCCCACTCAACCGCTTGCGGGAATGAGGAGAAAAACGAGCCGCGTCGAGAACATCAGGCCCCTTGCCTATCATTGTCTTCAACACCGTATTGTTTCTGACCATAACAGCCTCCGATCGTCCAGATCAGAATATAGTCCAAATTTGGACTTTTGCAACCCTACGGTGTTTCGAGTGAGGAGACAGGCTTTATTCGGCGGCGATAAGGGGCGTTTCAGCAGCCGCATCCGGCATTGTATCGAAGTGGACCGGACGCAGCGAGACATAGCCGTTGCGGATGTCCAGCACATGCGAATAGACATTCTGGCCGTTTTCGAGCCGCGGTAGCTTGTCTTCATGCATGATGCTGATGACGATGGCTTGCGGGCAGCGCGTCTTCAGCGCCTCATGGAACCGCATCTTGGAAGCCGGATCGAGGGCACCGGTTGCCTCGTCGAGGAAGATAATCGACGGCTTGTGCAAGAGAATGCGCGCCAGCACGATCTTCTGCTTCTGGCCGCCGGAAAGAATCATATCCCAAGGCGTGCCATCGGCATCGGTGTCATTCATACGCTCAATAAATTCACCCAGCCCCGCCTCATGCAGGACGGCAGCAACAGCGAGATCGCTGAACAGGCTCTCATCGGCGGGCAGGCTGACAAGCTGCTTCAAGGAGACGGAGGGGAACTTGGCCTCCCGGGTCGCATAAAGCGAGGTGGCATTCTGCGGATAGATGATATCGCCGGTGCCATATGGCCACAGGCCGTTCAGCGCCTTTACGAAGGAAGTTTTGCCTGAACCGGATTCACCGCGCATATAGACCCAGTCGCCTGAACGAATATTGATCACGCCAGAGCGCAGGAACGGTGCTTCGCTATCCGGTCCCTGCATGAGAGTGAGATTGCGTACCGACAGGCCGAAACGCGGATGCTGTTCGGCGAAAGCGAAGCGGTTGATGCCTGAGCGGCTATAGAATTCCGTCGGGTCCTGAACATTCTCGATGGCCTGCGCGAGACCGATCACGCGGCCCGCATTGGCGCGCAGATTGGCAATCGCCGGCATCACCTGAATGAACCACGAACAATCGTTGATCATTGCTGCGACGAGTTCCGCGCCCGTTACATAGTTCCGGAAACTGACGGAACCGCTCATATAGGGCAGAAGGCCCGGAATATAGGCAACGATACGGTTCGACAGAAAACCATAGGCTTGCGAAAAGGCGAGATAGGCAGCATCGAAACGGTTAAGCCGATTCCAAGTGCCATCGACATCCTTGTAGAGACGATCATTGACCGACCGCTGGACGGCTTCACCGCCGGATGCAGAAATCTGGAAACTGCGCCGCAGCAGCGTCGTCCACTCGCCACGATAGGAACCTTCGGCCTTCTGGATGCCGAGATTGAGGCGCTCCGTGCGCTTGCCGATCTTGATCGCGACCAGCGTTCCGAGCGGGACATAGATCACGATTGCAGCAAAGGCCAGAACGGCGCTGCCATAGCTTCCGAGGAAATCCAGTCCCTCCACGTGGGTGGACATTTCAATCAGCTTCTGGCCAATGAAGAAAGCAGACAGGAACACACCGACAATGCCCATGACGAGGCCGATGGCGCCGCCGGTCATGCCCTTGATCGATTCCTGCAGGCGCTGATCGATATTGTCCGGCTGATCCTTGCCCCTGCCCTGTTGCAGATGGAAATGCGTATGCTTGCCGTTCAAAAGCGCAGTGGAAAACTGGTCGTTCAGCCATTTGCGCCATTTGCGATGCAACGTGGTGGACAGGAAATGGCGGGAACCGACCAGCATCACATCCTTTGCCAGCATCAGCAGAACAAGAATGCCTGCATTGGCGGCAATGGTTATGAGAGGATGCTGAACAGGCGCAGTGTTGACGTTAACAATGGAATTCATGAGCAGGCCCGAGGCCTCAGCTACCCATACGGTGGTCTTGCTCACGAACGCCGTCATCAGGAAGATTGCGATGGTGAGAACCCGTGCTTCCTTCCAGCGGTCGGAAACCCAATAGGCGCGCATCAGCCCCCAGAATGACGTCATGTCAGCCACGGCAGACCTCCCCCCCTTGCCTGCAAGGATTGCTGTCTGGTCTGCCGGTTTTTGCTCAATCCACACCTCGTTCTAGCACCAAATTTGTAACGCTTTGTAACATATTGCAACAAACTGTGGTTAACGGAGTGTTAATAGTCAACACAAAAGCGGAGCACTAACCCGTGAACATGGGGTGCGCATCAGCAACAAGCTGAAATCGTTAAGCTATCGGCAAGCTAATTATTTTGGATGAAGCGCACGTTTTACTCCGGAAATTCGACGTTTCCGGGGATCATTGCCAATGATTCGAGCAAAACGGTCCCACTAAGCCACCAGATAGGCCTGCAGACGCGGCACTACAAAATCAAGGAAGACACGGACCCGTTGCGGCAATCGCGCACCGCCAAGAAACACGGCGTGTACTTCCTCAATGTCGTTCTCCACCGCCTCGGCCAGAACCTCCACCAATGCGCCAGAGGCGAGGTCGTTCCGCGCATGATAATCGCCGATCCGGGCGAGCCCCAGCCCCGCGACTGCCATGCGCCGGACCGTCTCCCCATTATTGGCCAGCAGCGAACCGTAGACCGCGCGATCCACGATGCGACCGCTTTCCTTCAGCGGCCAGACGGGTGCTGCGCGGCGAAAATTGAAACCAATGCAATTGTGATCGGCAAGATCGTCTATGGTCAACGGCGTCCCGCAACGTTCCAGATAGGCGGGGGCCGCCACGATCTTGCGACGGGCCGTACCCAGCTTGCGCGCCATCATGCTGGAATTGGGCAAGGTGCCGATGCGGAAAGCCACGTCGGTGCGGTCAAGATAAAGGTCAACCAGCTCATCCGACAGGGACAGGTCAATCACGATATTCGGATAGGCCGACAGAAATTCTGGCAACAAAGGCTCCAGCGCCAGCGTGCCCAATGCCACCGATGCATTGACGCGAACCGTACCGCCCGTGCTTGCAGAACCCTGCGAAAGTTCGCGTTCGACTTCTTCGAAATCGTGCAGCAGCCCCTGACTACGCTCATAATAAATCTGTCCTTCGGTCGTCAGCGACAGGCGGCGGGAAGTGCGCTCCAGAAGCCGCACGCCGAGCCTTGCTTCGATACGGGATATGAGCTTGCTGATGGTCGAAGGATTCATGCGCAGAAGACGGGCCGCTTCGGAGAAACTGCCTGTTTCCACCACCCGCAAAAGACCTGCATTTCGCCAACGCGATTATCCATCGCCCGCTCCATCTGTGAAACAGTTTCACCGATAATGTGGATTCCGAGCGGATTTTCAAGCCCACGAGATTATCCTATTTCTGCTTCACGAAATCAAACCTGACCGAAAGCTGTTTGGTACAGGATCAACAAAATGACGGCCCGAAGCATGAGCCTCCCAAGTTCGCGCTCCTCACGCGAAACGCCGAAGGCCGGTCAACAGGAGATAATATGAAAATCGTGAACGCACACGGCGCGGCCATACCCGCGCTCGGCTTCGGTGTTTTCCGCATGACGGATGCGGAAGTGGAAAACGTTGTTCCAGCGGCGTTGGAAGCCGGCTTCCGCCATTTCGACACGGCGCAGATCTACCAGAACGAGGCTGCTCTCGGGCGCGCACTGGAAAAAGCAGGCCCACGACGCGAGGACCTGTTCCTCACCACGAAAGTCTGGGTCGATAATTATAATGCCGAAAAATTCGGCGCATCCGTCGACGAAAGCCTCGACAAGCTGAAAGTGGATCAGGTCGACCTCCTGCTTGTGCACTGGCCTGCCGACAAGGTGGCTATTGCCGATCAGATTGACATGCTGAACGCAGTGCAAACGGCAGGCAAGACGCGCTTCATTGGCGTGAGCAATCAGAATGTCGCGCAAATGAAAGAGTCTATTCTTCGCAGTGCAGCACCCATCGTCACCAACCAGATCGAAGTCCATCCTTATCTCGACCAGAATGCCGTAGCAGAGGCCGCAAAGGCAGCAGGCATTGCCATCACCGCCTATTACGGCATGGCTGATGGCGCAGTGCCGCGCGACCCCATCTTGCAGGCCATTGGCGCCCGATACGGCAAGACTGCCGCTCAGGTGGGTCTACGCTGGCTGATTGAACGCGGCTTCATCGCACTTTCCAAGACAGCCAAGCCCGAGCGTGTCGCTGAAAACTTCGACATATTCGACTTTGAGCTCAGCGTAGAAGACATGACGGCGATCTCCAAACTCGCTCGCCCCAATGGACGACTGGTCAGCCCCGAAGGTCTGGCCCCGGTCTGGGACAAATAACGGAGGCTATGATGAGCACGATGACGTCTCACGACAGCGCGACGAAGACGGCCGGTTTCAACTGGCCGCTTCTGGCGCTTGCAATCGGTGCATTTGGTATTGGCACTACGGAATTTGCACCTATGGGTCTGCTGCCGGTCATTGCCGACGGCATTGACGTTTCCATTCCGACGGCCGGTCTTCTGGTCAGCGCCTATGCCATCGGCGTCATGGTCGGCGCACCGATCATGACACTTGCCTTCGGACGGTTCGGCAAACGCACGGCACTGATGCTGCTGATGGGCATTTTCACACTCGGCAACATCCTGTCGGCTCTCGCACCGGATTACTGGACGCTGCTTGCAGCGCGCCCGTAACGAGCCTCAATCACGGTGCATTTTTCGGCCTCGGTTCCATTGTTGCAGCCAGCGTCGTGCCTCCTGAAAAGCGGGCAAGCGCCGTTGCCACCATGTTCATGGGTCTGACAATTGCTAATATCGGTGGCGTACCGGCTGCAACCCGGATCGGTCAGCAGATCGGCTGGCGCATGTCATTTGCCGGTACCGCTGTTCTGGGTCTGGTCGCCATCACCGCGCTCTGGCTTTCGCTGCCGCGCGGCGAAGCAGGCAAGATGCCCGACATCCGTCGTGAGCTTGGCGTCCTGATGCGCCCGACCGTGCTGATGTCGCTCGCAACAACCGTCATGGGCGCTGGCGCCATGTTCACGCTCTACACCTACGTAGCACCTGTACTGACCGACCTTACCGGAGCTTCGGAAGGCTTCGTGACACTGGCGCTTATTCTTATCGGCGTGGGCTTCACTATCGGCAACGCACTCGGCGGACGCCTCGCAGACTGGTCTCTCAATGGTGCAACGCGGATATTTCTCGCAGCGCTTGCCATCATCAGTCTGGCATTGCCGTTCCTGCTGGGAAGCCATACCGGTGCGGCAATCGGCTTGCTCGCCCGGGGTGCGGCGGCTTTCGCCATCGTTCCTCCGGTTCAGACCCGCGTGATGCAGGCTGCATCGGAAGCACCTGGGCTGGCATCGTCGATCAATATCGGTGCGTTCAACCTCGGCAATGCCGTGGGCGCGGCCCTTGGTGGCGGCGTCATCAGCGCAGGCTATGGCTATGCAGCCATTCCGGTCGCAGGTGGCCTGCTGGCAGCGGCAGGACTGTTGTTCACACTGTCCCGCCGCCCAAAAACAGCACTGGCTCCATCAGCCTGCTAATCCAACGTTCTCCTGAACCGCAGAAGCGCCAGCGACGCAAACAGGAACACGAAAAATATGAGGGCGTTCACCTCTCCGGCAATGTCGGAAAGGTGGGCGCCCTTAAGCATGACTGCGCGGACGATCCGCAGAAAATGCGTGAGCGGAAAAATCTCGCCCAGCGCCTGCGCCCAATCGGGCATACCCCGAAACGGAAACATGAAGCCGGACAGCATCAGAGACGGCAGGAAGAAGAAAAAAAAAGTGAGCTGCATGGCCTGCATCTGCGTGCGCGAAGCTGTCGAGATCGTGTAGCCGAGCAGGACCAGCGACAGGACGAAGATCAGCACGCAGGTCAGTAGAAGTGCCAGCGATCCCACAAAGGGCACGCCGAACAGAAGCTTTGCCGCGACCAGCACGACCACAACCTGCACGCCGCCGACGACCAGAAATGGCAGGACCTTGCCCAGCATGATTTCGGCTGGCGTGGCGGGCATGGCAAGCAGGTTTTCCATCGTGCCGCGTTCGGTCTCACGGGTCAGTGCCATGGCCGTCATCATCACCATCGTCATTTGCAAGATGACGCCCAGCAGGCCGGGAACGATATTGTATTGCGACACACCTTCCGGGTTGTAACGCCGATGCACGATGACCTGTAGCTGGCTTCGCGCGGCATCTGCGGCTTCGGCCTGCTTACCCTGTTCACGCAGGAGCGCCTGACTTGCGACAGTTCCAAGCGTTGAAATGGCGCCGCTTGCCACCGACGGGTCGGTCGCATCGGCCTCGATCAGAATTTGCGGCTGTTCGCCGGCATCGACACGCCTTGCGAAATCCGACGGGATCGTCACCACGAAGGAAACCGTGCCATCGGCAATCAACGTCTCGGCTTCTGCCGCACTTTTGCACCACATGGTCGAAACGGTAATAGCCTGTGGTTTCAAGAGCGGAAATCATGGCGCGCGTATAATGATCTTGGCTGGTCACAACCAAAGCGCTCGGCAGGCTCTTCGGATCATTGTTGATGGCAAAGCCGAAGAGCAGCAACTGCATCAATGGAACGACCAGCATCATGGCAAAGGTGATGCGGTCACGCCGCATCTGGATGAATTCCTTCACCAGCATCGCGCCAAGACGCTCGAACGAGAACCAGCCGCTCATTGTTTGCTGCTCCCTGAGTTTTTGCCTTTGGACATATTGTCCCGGGCATTGGCCATGAACTGGATGAACACATCCTCAAGGCTGGTTTCACCCGCCTCGACAGTAATGCCCTCGCGGTGCCTGATCTTTTCCAGAGCTGCCTCAAGCTTCGCCCTGTCGGACCCCACGACATGGAGCGTCGCACCGAAAGGCGCAACCTGCTCGACACCCGGCTCGCCCTCCAGTTCACGCGCCACTTCGCCGAGCCTCGGACCGTTGACGATGAAGGTCGTCAGCCCTGCCTTATCGATAACGTCCCGGACTGTTCCCGTCGCCAATAACTTGCCATAGGAAATATAGCTGATGCGGTGGCAGCGTTCGGCTTCATCCATGTAATGGGTTGAAACGAGCACAGTCAGCCCGCCATCCGCGAGGCGATGTATCTCGTCCCAGAAGTCGCGCCGCGCCTTCGGATCAACCCCGGCAGTTGGTTCATCCAGCAACAGAAGCTTTGGCTTGTGCATGATACATGCTGCCAGTGCCAACCGCTGTTTCCAGCCGCCGGAAAGCGTGCCCGCCAGCTGGTCTCCACGAGATGTCAGGCCCAGTTCCTCAAGTGTCCGTGCCACATGCTCCGTCACCGGCTTCAACCGGTAGAGACGTGCAACGAATTCAAGGTTCTCGGCAATTGTCAGGTCTTCATAGAATGAAAAGCGCTGCGTCATGTAGCCGACTTCACGCTTGATCTTCAGCCCTTCGGTACGAAGATCGAAACCAAGCACCTTGCCTTCACCCTCGTCGGGTGTCAGCAGTCCGCACATTATGCGGATCGTAGTCGTCTTGCCTGAACCATTCGGCCCCAGAAAGCCGACAATCTCACCCTCGGCCACCGACATGCTCACATGATCGACGACCGTAGCGTCGCCGAACCGCTTGACGAGACCTTTGACATCGATAGCGTTCACCATTGCCGCCTCCGCCTATCGGGCAGCCAGATCGACATCCACGATCTGACCGGGCTGCAGAGGCGATGCAGGATCGACCGGGTGCGCCTCGACGAGATAGACAAGCTTCTGGCGCGTTTCGAGCGAGTAGATGACGGGAGGCGTGAACTCGGGATCGGGGAGACATAACTCACCCGGGCTTGCAGGCCGGGCGCGCAACCATCGCAGCGCACGGACAGCGTATCGCCCACCTGCACCGCCGAGAATTTGTTTTCCGGTATGTAGACTTTCAACTTGACCGCGCCATCGGGTAGCATCGTCAAAACCGGTGCAGACGGCCCGGCGATATCGCCCGGATTGCGGATGACATCGGTGATCCGGCCCGGGGCGGGTGCTTCAATCGTTCGCTTGGTCAGATGCCAGCGTGCGGAATCAAGCTGCGCTTCAGCACTCTTGACGGCATTTTCCGCCGCCTTGATTTCTTCAGGGCGCGCGGGCAATCGACCGACCGCCAGATTGGCTGTGGCCTGATTGATCGAGGCCTCAGCCACTTCAACCTTGGTGGCCGCGTCGTCAAGTTGCGCCTGCGTCATCACTCCGCGTTTCGTCAGGTCTTGCGTGCGCAAAAGCGTTCGCTGGGCATCGTCTGCCTGTGCTTTAGCCGTCCTTACGGTGGCTTCCAGAACTGCAATTTCATCGGGACGTTTGCCAACCTGCAAGTCCGCCAGTTGCGCGCGTGCCTGCGCCAATGCAGCCTCGGCCTGCGCGACGGCGATCTTTGCGTCCGCATCTTCCGTCTTTGCTATCGGCTTGCCCGGCTCGACACGATCTCCGCGCCTGACTGCAACGGAGTGGACCTGCGCGACTTCCAGCGGCGCAAGCTGCACAAATTCACCCTCAACATAACCAACGGCAAGGGGCTGCGCACTGCATGCGGCGAAGAGATAAGAAGCGAAAGGAATAATACAGAGAACGCTCATGCCAACACCTCGCCGTTTTTGGCGGTGTCCTTCGCTGCAAGAATAGCCATGAGATTCTGGCGTGCAATTGCCGCGACAGCCGCCGCCTCTTCCGCGCCCATCGTGGACCAGCCCATGCGCCGTTTCACCGCCTCCCGGCCAATGCGGAAATAAACGATCTGTCCGAGCAGAGTGAAGACGAGAAGCCGCGTGGCCTCGCTCTCGGCAGGTTCGCCCGTCGCTACTTCCCAGATGGCACAGAGCCTCTTGTGCGTTGGCTCGAAAACACCTGAATAAATGCGGTCGAGAGCTGCCGTCGGATGCGCCAGTTCACGCAAGAGAAACTGGACAATCTCTCCAGACTGTGGCTGCGCGACGATGAAATGCGTCATCCGCTCCAGCGCCAGACCAAGCTGCTGACGGGCCGTTTCCTTCGTTTCGGCAGGTGCACTGATCACACCGTGGTGCCCGAGCGCCTGCCCTGCAATGCCCTGTATCGTTTCGACAATATAGTCTGCCGCCGCCAGTCGCAGACCTTCCTTGCCGCCGAAATGGTAGGCAATGGAACCGATATTCGCCTTGGCCAAACCGGCGATCTCGCGGGTAGATGTGGCGTCGAAACCCTTCGAACCAAACAGTTGTAAAGCCGCATGGATCAGCGCCGCTCGCGTCTGATCGACCGAGGGCGATGGGGGCTCTTGCCTTGTATGTTTCGTTTTGCTCATACCTTAATTTAATCAATCGATTGATTAAATGTCAAGTAATAAAAGAAAAATCAAGGTGCCGATCGTGGATCTGCACCTTGATTTTACTGAAAATTATAGACGTCGTTCAACCTCGTCTTCCAACATGTCGCCCGACAGCGATCGGCGTCGGCATCTCACAGTGTGTATGAGAAAGCCCCTCCAATGCGGCCAGAATTCCGGCCTTCACAGCGACCGCCTTGCCCGCTTTGCTGTCGACATGCAGCAGCATCTGCTCGGCGCTGGCGATTTCCGTATCGTCACGCCTCAGACTATGAAAAGACATGCACGCGTTTTTCGTCAAAGGAGAGCAACTGCGTTTCCACATGCAGCGCATCGCCCGCCTTAGCCTCGCCAAGATGCATGATATGGGTTTCGACCGTGTAGTAGCTATGACCGGATTTCAGATACGCCTCGTCCACACCGATATGTGCCAAAAACCTGTCCGTCGCCCGGCCGAATACATCAAGATAGCGATGCTCGGTCATATGCCCGTTATAGTCAATCCACTCCGGGATCACCCGCGCATCCAGAAGACGCAACGGACCGGAACCTGCCTTGGAAGAGCCCGCCCCATCGAGCCGTGCGGTATAGGAATTGAGAAGCGCGCCCGCACCCCAACCCTTGCCGTTTTGCTGATGCGCAAGAGCGCGGATGATCGCGACCAGATTTTCGTCGCGAATCCGCTCCAGTCGCGAATTGAAAGCCGTTCATTCTGCGCGTCCGACTGGTCCGCAATGCGGTTGATAAGGCTGTCATCGAGATCGGGTACATCTGTCAGTTTCGTCCATGGCCATTGCAGCGCAGGCCCAAACTGGGCGAGGAAGTGCCGCATACCTGCCGGACCGCCGGCAATGCGATAGGTCTGGAACAGCCCCATCTGCGCCCAGCGAAGCCCGAACGAATAGCGGATGATATCGTCGATCTGCTCGACCGTGGCGATGCCATCACGCACGAGCCACAAGGCCTCGCGCCAAAGCGCTTCCAGAAGCCGGTCACCAACAAAAGCGTCGATCTCCTTTTCAAGCACGACCGGCTCCATTCCGGTCTGGCGGTAGAGCATGGACGCACGTTCAATCGTCGATGCGGAAGTCGCACCTCCCGGTACAAGTTCTACCAGCGGCAACAGGTAAACGGGATTGTAGGGATGCGCGATCAAGAGGCGCTCCTGATGCCGTAACGCAGCCTGCAATTTGCTTGGAAGGAAGCCGGAGGTGGACGACGCGATTAGTGCATCGTCTGCGCAAGCGGCTTCAATCTCCGCCAGCACGGCAAGTTTCAAGTCGAGACGCTCGGGCACGCTTTCCTGAATAAGCGCTGCGTCCGCAACTGCCTCTGCCAACGAGGCCGAAAAGGACAGTTGCCCCTCCTGCGGAAGGCGCACGGTGGTCAGCGCCGCGAGTGCCTTGCGCGCATTGTCGAGAATGTGTTCGGTCGTCGCCTTTGCATCGGGCGACGGATCATAAACGGCAACGTCGAAACCATTCAGCAGAAAGCGTGCTGCCCAGCCGCTACCGATGACACCGCTGCCGATACAGGCAATCTTGGGAGGATGGCTGTTCATGGATATCACCAGCGCTTTGCAAGCTTGAGTTTTTCGCGGACTTCGACAGGCGTCAAAACCTTTGTACCCATATTGACGGCGATGGCTTTCGCCCGTTCAACCAGTCCCCATTCGACGCCAGAACGCCCTTTGTCGAGCCAGATATTGTCTTCTAGCCCCACGCGGATATTGCCGCCTGCCAGCACGGCAAGCGCCGCATAAGGCAACTGATTGCGACCAATGGAAAACGCCGAGAAAATCCAGTTGTCCGGCAGATTGTGGACGATGGAAACCAGCGTCGCCAGATCGTCTGGCGCGCCCCATGGGATGCCCATGCATAATTGCACCAGAACGGGATCATCAAGCAAGCCCTGCTGTTGCAGCCATTGGGCAAGCGGCAGGTGACCTGTATCGAAAATCTCGATCTCCGGGCGCACGCCAAGCCGCTGTATCTGACCAGCCATTTCCCTGAGCATGGCGGGCGTGTTGGTCATCACGTAATCGCCTTCGCCGAAATTCATCGTGCCGCAATCCAGCGTGCAGATTTCCGGCAAGAGTTCAGCGACATGAGCAAGCCGTTCCGTCGCGCCCGCCATATCGGTCTTGGCGGCATCCGGCGGCAGCGGGGCTTCCGGCGAGCCGAAGACCAGATCGCCGCCGACACCTGCTGTCAGATTCAGTACGATATCGACATCGGACGCCCGGATGTGATCCACAACCTCGCGGAAAAAATCCAGTTTGCGCGAAGGTTCACCTGTTTCCGGATCGCGCACATGAATATGCGCAATAGCGGCACCTGCTTCCGCACTTTCAATGGCCGCATCCGCGATCTGGCGCGGCGTGATCGGCACCTTGTCCGAGCGATGCGTGGTGGCTCCGGCACCGGTAACGGCGGCAGTGATGAATATTTCGCGCGCGGGCTTTAAAGGCATGATCGTTTCCCTCAATTTTCGCCGAGTTTGACAGGTCGCAAAATGCCGGGATTATCATTTTACGAAATCTATTTGGCGAAGAGCGAATTGCATGATCTTTGAACCCTCCGACGAAGAACTGAGCGTTACCTTGCTGGTCCTGCCGGATTGTTCGCTTATGTCGCTGGCTGCAACGCTCGACCCGATGCGCGGCGCCAATCGCGTGACGGGACGCTCACTTTATCGCTGGCGGGTGGTGTCACCAGATGGCAGCGATCCCGTCACATCCAGCGGCCTCAAAGTTGCGGCCAATGGCCGTTTCGAGGCTGGCGCGCAGGACATTCTCATCATTGTCAGCGCCTTCCATGCGCTGGAACATGCCACACCGAAGCTTCTCGCCATGCTGGGCCAGACCGCCAAGCAATCGAAGCTCGTCGTGGGTGTGGAAGCCGGATCATGGGTGCTGGCAAAGGCGGGACTGCTCAACGGACGCAAGGCAACGACGCACTGGGAAGACATGGAAGCATTTTCACAGCGCTTCCCGGAAGTCGAAATGCAATCGGATCGCTGGGTGCGGGACGGAGCCTTTCTGACAACCGGAGGCGCTGCCCCGGCGCTCGACATGATGCTGGCGCTCATTCGCGCCCGTCACGGCTATTCCATCGCGCTGGATGTGGCGAGCCTCTATATCTACGATGAGGTGAAACAGGCCTCCGATGCACAGCCGCTGGTGTCTCTTGGTCGTTTGCTCAATCGCGAACCGCGACTGGCTGACGCCATAAAAATCATGGAAACCCATATCGACCGCCCGATTCCCGTGTCGGGCATCGCCCGAAGACTCGGCCTTTCGACACGCAGCCTTGAATTGCTGTTCGCCAATGTGATCGGGCAGTCACCGGGGAATTACTATCTGTCACTTCGGCTGAAAGCAGCCCGGCGGCTGATCCTCGACACGCATCTTTCCATGGCGGACACGGCCGAACAGACCGGCTTTTCGTCGATCAGTTCGCTGTCGCGCGCCTTCAAGCGGCACTTCGGTCAGTCGCCGAGCAAGCTGCGGCAGTAAAAGCACCTTACTTAAAGGCCCAGCCCCGACTTCACCTCTGCGAGCGCAGGCTTGCCGTCGAAAGTGGTCACGCCGTCAAGCCATGCGTCCAGCTGCGCCGGGTTCTCCTTGATCCATTTCGTGACGGCATCCTTGGCTTCCATGCCGTCGTTCAGGATCATGTTCATCATCGTGCTTTCCATATCCGTGCTGAACTTCAGGTTCGACAGAAAGCGCGAGACATTGGGACAGTCGGTCGCATAGCCCTTGCGAGTTAATGTTTCGACAGTCGCAGCACCATCATCCGGTCCGAACAGGTTTTCACCATTTTCCAGATAAGTGAGCTTGTAGCGAATATTCATCGGATGCGGCGTCCAGCCGAAAAACACGACGGGCTCATCCTTGCGCACTGCATTTTGAACCTGCGAGAGCATGGCCTGCTCGCTCGATTCTGCGAGCTGAAAATCCTTCAGGCCGAACTTGTCCTGCTCCACCATAGACTGGATCGTGGCGTTGGCGCTGCTACCAGCCTCGATGCCGTAAATCTTTCCACCAAGCTGGTCTTTGAACTTTGCGATGTCGGCATAGTTCTTAATGCCGAGATCCTTGCCCGTCGCAGCGAGACCGATCTTCGCACCTTCAAGGTTGACACCAGCCTGCTCGATCTTCTTGCCTTCGAGATAGGGTTTGCGTGCTTCTTCCTGAAGCGGCATCCAGTTCCCGAGAAAAATATCGATCTGCCCGTTTTCCAACGACTGGAAGGTGACCGGCACGGAAAGGATAGTCGTCTGCGGCTCGTATCCGGCTTTTTCAAGTAGCAGAGAAGCGAGCGCAGTCGTTGCAGTTATGTCGGTCCAGCCGACATCGGAGAATTTGGGTGCCTTGCAGTTTGCGCCTTCAGCGGCATGCGCCTGAACGCTGGCAAAGCTGGCGACGCTTGCTGCAAGCAATAGAACTATGCGTTTCAATGTCTTCTCCCCTTTGTTTTATTGAGAACAACATGATAGGGGAAACAGGAAACACCTGTTCGCAATATGCGCAATCATCTTTGCGTTTTGCGCAACAATTGACCAATGATCGGTTGGGTCGATTTCTAGAGCGTTTCCGTTTTTCTCTGAATCGAATGCGCTTCCCAAATCAGTTTTGTTCTGATTCACTGATGCTGGCTGGATGGAGGCCAGCGTTGGATGACCGCACCGATATCGAATGATCTTCGAGAGCGCGTTGTTGCCGCCGTGCTGAGTGGCGAAAGCGTTCGTTCAGTGGCGACGCGGTTTGAAATTGCCGCATCTTCAGTCGTAAAATGGTCCCAGCGCCATCGTGCGACCGGATCGGTTCATCCCGGCAAGATGGGCGGCCACCGCAAGCGGATACTCGAACCGCATCGTGATATCATTGTGCAACGGCTCGCCGAGAACCCACACCTGACACTCCATGGCCTGAAGGCGGCGTTGACCGAGCGGGGTATTTCCGTCTCGCACAATACGATCTGGGAATTCATTCGCAGTGAAGGGCTGCGCTTCAAAAAAAAACTATTCGCCCTTGAGCAAGCTCGTGCCGACGTCGCTCGCAAAAGACAGCGCTGGAAGACCCTGCAAAATCACCTTGATCCCGAACGGCTGGTCTTCATTGATGAGACCCGGATCAAGACCAACATGTCGCCGATCAGAGGCTGGGGTCCAAAAGGCAAGCGACTGCGGGCATTTGCACCGCATGGCCACTGGCGCACGCTGACATTCCCGGGCGCTTTGAGAAACGATCAGCTTACAGCACCCTGTGTCTTCGACGGACCGATGAACGGCCAGTGTTTCCGCGCCTATGTCGAGCAGCAGTTGGTCCCGGTGCTCAAGCCGGGCGACATTGTCGTCATGGACAATCTCGGCAGCCATAAGTCGGCAACCATCCGTCAATTGATCAAAGCCGCCGGTGCGCGCCTCTGGTTCCTGCCACCCTATTCGCCGGACCTCAATCCGATCGAACAAGCCTTTTCCAAGATCAAGCATTGGATGAGAAATGCACAAAAGCGCACCATCGAAGACACATGGCGTCATATCGGCAGGCTGGTCGAAACCATCCAGCCCGCCGAATGCCAAAACTATTTGGAAAACGCCGGATATGGTTCCGTTAAAAGGTGAAACGCTCTAAAAGCTGCGCAAAACCGGGGGCGAAATTTATTTCTCACCGCCATATTGCACGTCACTGACATGCTCCATCCAGTCAACGAGTTTGCCGTCGAGCTGTTCCTGAATGGCTATATGAGTCATGGCATTGGTGGCGGATGCACCGTGCCAGTGTTTCTCGCCCGGTTCGAACCAGACCACATCACCGGGCCGGATTTCATCAATCGGTCCGCCTTCGCGCTGCACAAGGCCACGCCCGGCGGTCACGATCAGGGTCTGACCAAGCGGATGTGTGTGCCGGGCAGTGCGTGCACCGGGCTCAAAGGTCACGGTCGCAGCCGCGGCACGCCGGGCATTATTGGGAGAAAACAGCGGGTCGATACGGACATTGCCCGTAAACCAGTCGGCTGGCCCTTTCCCCGAAGGATCGGTTCCGTTTCGCTTGATATCCATGACGCGTTTCCTTTCGAATATGAGAGGCGCACCATAGCGCATCCCGACAAGTGTGAAACGGTTTTCGGAACAAGATGCGCGTCAAGCAAATGGATAGATCAACTTGTGGAGAGATCAGCGCCTTTTGGCGGGGTTCCGCTGCAAAATCACGTTATGCCGTTTCTCAAGCTCTGTGTTGACAGCTTCGATTTCCTGCGCCTTGCGCGCATCGTCCCAGCCAAGCTCTCGCGCAAGAATATCGGCAGTTGCAGCAAGATTGCCGATAGTCAGCGCCCCGTCGATTGCAAGTGTGGTGCGCCGCAGCACCACGTCCGCCAGATGCACGACGAGCTCGTTGCGTGCGATCCATGCGATTTCCGTCGCACTGACCGTGTCGGTTTCAGGCAGCATCGTGACCGTTGCCCCTGCTTCCTCGCGGAGGATCGGCAAGGCCGTGCTGCCATATCGCTTCAACAATGTCTCAACCCGTGCGGCGGGCAACCTTGTTTCAGTGGCATATTTCGTCACCCAAGCCTTGCGGGCGCGATCGTCGGACGGATAGTCTTTGCCGCCGCCTATGGGGAGGTTGCGCGTTGACACTTGCCGCGTCTTGTCGAACCGGCCCAGAACCTTGTCGGCCACTTCTTCGGCAAAGCCACGGAATGTGGTCCACTTGCCACCAACAAGCGAAATGATCGCGAATGGCCGATTGCTATCCGGCTCGATGACGGGCGCGGAATGGTCGCGACTGATCAAACCCGGTTCGGAAGCATTGGAAGCCGGAAGCGGGCGGATACCGCTATAAGTGTAGACGATCTGGCTGCGGTCGAATTTGAGCTTCGGCAGTAGCGAACGCAGGCTGTCGATGAAATAGTCAGTTTCATGATCGTCGCAACGAACATTGTCCGGATCATCTGACGGAATGTCAGTGGAGCCCACCAGCGCCAGACCGTGATAATCGTAAACGAGACAGATGCGTCCGTCATCCGCCTCGAAATAGATCATTCGTCCGTTAAGGCTCTTCACCAGTTCGGGGTGGTCGACAAGAATATGCGAACCCTTGGTGCCCCCGATCATCTTGGTCGGCTTGCCGAGCGCGGCATTGACCCGGTCGATCCATGGCCCGGCAGCATTGACGACCAGCTTCGGCCTCACCGCAAATTTCACACCGTCCGGCCCCTCAAAGCCGATAAGACCATTCTCGGCGGAAACCAGTGTTGTGAAATTGGCGGCAGCGCTTTTCGGATTGACGCATAGCCCGTCGCTGACGAGTTCAAAGACGAGACGTTCCGGCTGGCTGACCTTCGCATCGTGATAGATGCCGCCCGCCACGATTGCCGGCGTGATATAGGGCATTTCCCTCGTCGCCGTCTCTTTCAGCAAAAAACGGTGACGCGGCATGACGCGCTCGCGCGCGCCAAAATAGTCATAAATTGCCAGACCGATCTTGATCAGCACAGCGCCACGACTGCGCGGCGCGGTCGTCGAACCGAAAAGGGTGCGCAATGCCGCCGTGATGCCCTTGGTCCATGAGAAGACAGGAATGAAAGTCGGCAGCGGCTCGACATTGTGCGGCGCATTTTTCAGAAGCAGATTACGTTCCAGCGTGGACTGGGCCACAAGCCCGAACTCGCCGGTTTCGAGATATTTGAGACCACCGTGGATAAGCCGCGACGGCGCAGCACTTGTGCCTGAACCGAAATCCGCCTTGTCGACGATGAGACAGCTCACGCCCTGCTCGCAAAGATCGCGATAAAGGCCTGCTCCATTGACACCTGCGCCAAGGATGAGCACATCCACGCCCTCGGTCTCGAGTTGTCCGATGCGGCTTTTCATTCCGGCATTGCCTACGAAGTCATTCATCTTACTGTCTTTACGTCGCTGAGGCGCGGGATACGCCGTTTACTTTAATCCGTGAGCGCTTCGATCTTCGGCCAGATCGGCCCAAGTGCCGATGCAATCTCCTTGAAAAGCTGATAGCGCTTTTCATAAAGCACACTTCGCGCAGCATCCGGCTCATAGGTGCGTCCTATCGCATCGAGATCGCGCGGGTCGCTGTAGACATCGGCAAAAACACCTGCACCCTTGCCAGCGCAAAGGGCTGCACCCCATGCAGCGGCCTCGTCCGTATCCGTGACGGTAACGGGCATGCCGAGAACATTGGCGAACATCTGTGCGAAAGCCGGGCTACGCGAAACGCCACCCGTGAGGCGCGCGGCAGAGAATGCAAATCCGTCGTTCAGGTGATCGATATGGATGCGATGATTGAAGGCAATGCCTTCCCAGATCGCGCGCAGCATATCGCCCCGATCCTGCCAGCCGCGCAGACCAAAAAACGCGCCGCTTGCCATGGCCCCATAGGGCGAACCGAAAAGGTAGGGATGGAACATCGCCGTCGAAGGCTTTGCCAATGCCGCGTCGATTTCCGGGCGCAGTATATCATGGATGGAACGCCCTATTTCCTCCGTCTCGCGCCGTTCTGCTGGGCACAGCTTGTCGAGAAACCAGTCGTAATTGGCCGTCGATGCGGGCGAGATCGACATATTGTTCCATTCGCCCGGCGCAATGCCATTGCGGCAGAACCAGCTTTTGTCGACACGCGGTTCGGAAGACAATGTTTCGTTGATGGAATAGGTCCCGGCAACCACGGCGACGGTCCCGATGCCAAGCCCACCGACGCCAAGCGCTGAAGCAGTGACATCATGCAAGCCACCGACAACCGGCATACCGGCAATGAGGCCGGTGCGTTCCGCGCATTCAGCAGAAACGCTACCGACGATTTCATCGGAACGCGACATGGGTGGCAGCGCATCCCAAAGTGCGTCCAGCCCGAAAAGGGCGAGCGCTTCTTTCGAGTATTCCTGCGTGTTGACATCGGTGAAGGAGGTCGAGGCTTCAGTGCGATCCGTGCCCACATCGCCCGTCAGGCAAAAAAAACGCAGCCAGTCCTTGCAGGCGATCACATGGGCGATGCGGCCAAAGCGTTCCGGCTCGTTCTCCTTCACCCATGCCAGAATGGCGGATGGCGCCGATGCATGAGGAAGCTGGCCCGTGATAGTGATGGCCTGTTCTGCAACGGGGCTATTGACCCAACGCTCCGCGACATCGACGGCGCGGCTGTCGAGCGACAAAATGCCTGCGCCAAGCGGACGGCGGTCCTTGTCGAGCATGTAGACGCCATCACCATGAGCTGTGGTGGCGATGGCCAGAATGTCGGAAGCAGACCGCCCGCTTTTGGCTATGGCTTCGGCAATCGCATCGACCGTTGCATTCCAGAATTCATCCATGTCGCGTTCGACATGGCGGGCACGCGGAAAGGATTGCGCCACGCGGCGACGCGCAACGGCAAGGGTAGTTCCGTCAATATCGAACAATACGGCTTTGGTGACGGTCAGTCCGCTGTCGATTCCGAGCAGAGAGGGCATGTATCGTATTCCTGATAAGTATGCGCGAGCTATTCTTGCTTGCCGCCCGTCCGGGCATTGGTGCGGGCAACCACCACGTTGATGCCTTGCGCCTCCATGCGCTCGATATGCGCGAAAGGCGTATCTTCGTCTACGATGACGACATCGAAGTCGTTGAGCGCACCGAAATTGTGCAAAGCGCGTCGCTCGAACTTTGTGTGATCGGCCAGAAGGATACGCTTGGCGGCACAGTCCAGCATGGCACGCTTGGTTTCCACCATTTCCGGTGATTGGTGGAACAGAAGATCGTCGGTGATCGCTGCAATCGAAATGAAAGCCACATCGGCGCGGAGACGACGAATTTCGTGGATCGTCATGCCGCCGACGAATGCGTTGCACCAGTTATAGAGCTGACCGCCCGGGCCGAGCAGTGTCACATCCTTGATGTCGCGTACTTCGTTCATCAGGATCAGCGAATTGGTGATGACAGTGAGCGGTCCCTTGCCCGGAAGATGCGGCACCATCTGTAGAACTGTGGTGGGATCGTCGAAGAAAATGGCCTGTCCCGGCTCAACGAATTGCATTGCAGCTTCGGCGATCAGTTTTCTTTTCTTCCGACTGGCGGGTGACGCGATAAAGATCGCTTGCCTCAATCAGGCTGGTGGGCGCAGCCGACACGATGCCGCGTGACTTGCGAAACAGGCCACGGCTTACCAGTTCATCGACGTCGCGATGTGCTGTCATCAGGCTGATGCCGAACCGTTCAGTGAGGTCCTCGATACGCATCGAGCCTTCAGCCATTACAGTTTCCGCAATCTGCTGGCGACGGACGAGCTGACGCGCATGCCGACTATCGTTCGGCACCTGCTCCGTCATTAGCTTGTCAATGCTTGCTTTGTTGCTCACTGCCATGCCTGTCACTTGTCCCCTTGCTTGCGCGTTCCCAAAGCTTCGGAATCGCCTGATAGGCTTTATATTGCGCGGTCTTCAGCCCCAAAATCCAGCGAGTGATTGCATGGGACCTTCTTGAGGAGAGGGACTTCTGGAAATGCGCATCCCGAAAGCTTTCTGCTGCCGGGATGCACCTTTTCAGACCTTACTGTTCGAGAACGAACGGCGAGGTGTACTTGTCGACATTGTCCTTGGTGATCAGGATGCAGTCGAAGAGCTGCTTTTCATGATCCACACCAGTCTTGCCGGTCTTGATGAAGTTGTCGGCCTGTTTGACAGCAGCTTCCGAGAACACGGCAACCGGCTGCAGAACGGTGTACTGCAGTTCGCCCGCCTTGATGGCTGCAACTGCATCCGGCGAACCGTCGAAACCTCCGACCTTCACCTGATCCAGCTTGCCAGCCTTCTTCAAAGCAGCAATTGCGCCCAGAGCCATTTCGTCGTTACCAGAGATAACGCCGATGATGTCCGGATTGGCCTGAAGCAGAGCCTGCATCTTGTCGTGGCCCCGGGTACGATCCCAGTTGGCGACGTCCTGACCGGCCTTCACCAGATCCGGATACTGCGACAGAACGGTTTCATAACCGTTCGAGCGCGTTGCGGCGTTGTTGTCCGATGGCGAACCGAACAGCTCGACATACTTGCCCTTGTCGCCAACGCTTTCGACCCACTGGGTCGCACCGATAGCGGCGCCCTGTGCGTTGTTGGAAACGAGCTGTGCCTTGGCCAGACCTTCCTGATTGATTTCCGCATTGACGAGGAAAACCGGGATGTTGGCGGCGATCGCACGCTTGACCGCGCCGACCGAACCGTCCGCATTGGCCGGATCGAGGATGATGGCGACCGACTTGTTGGTGATAGCCGTGTCGATCAGGTTGCTTTCGGTGTTGGTGTCGCCCTTGTGGCCGCCGACAACAGCCTTGTAGCCGAGACCTTCAGCGGTCTTCTTCGCGATTTCACCTTCGGTGTACCAGTACGGATTGGACGGATCGTTGACGATGATCGTCATCAGTCCTTCGGCCCGGCCGTGCTAGCGATGAGAGGCAACGCTGCCGCAGCGGCGAACAGAACGCGCATTCCCTTCTTGAACATGGTCTCACTCCCTTAACATTTTTCGTTTGCGTTGTGCCGGTTCCCCGGCGGTACCCATTTCCATCAGGCTGTTTTCGAGATCTTGTGCCTTTTTGGAAGTTTATCGATACGCTCGGCTGTTTTAGCGGCTCCGCCCGGAACGGTGGACAGAACCGCTATCGATCATCGCCGGGAGTATTGAATGCTGTTGAGCAGAACCGCGAGCACGATCACCGCGCCGGTAAAGACGGTTTGCCAGTAGGAGGACACACCGATAATCACGAGGCCATCGGAAAGGAAACCGATCACGAAGGCGCCGAGAAGTGTGCCCTGGATAGTACCGCGCCCCCAGTGAGCGCAGCGCCACCGATAACCACCGCGGCGATTGCCGTCAGTTCGTAGGTGGTGCCTGCCGTCGGACCGGCCGACGTCAGCTGCGAAGAAAGAACCAGACCTGCAATGGCAGCGCAGATGCCGGAAATGACATAGACTGACACCTTGACGCGTTTGACCGGAACGCCCGACAGTTCAGCTGCACGTTCGTTGCCGCCCGAGGCATAAAGCCAGCGACCGAATGCGGTGCGGTTGAGAACGATAGCGCAGATGATGGCGAGAACCGCCAGAACAAGAACGCCGATCGGCACGCCGAACAGCTTGTTGAAACCGAGCCAGTCAAAGCCCGTATTGCCAAGCTCCGGACGTCCGCCGAGATTGTTATAGGTAAGGCCATTGGTCATCAGAAGCGCCACACCGCGGGCGCAATAAAGAACGCCGAGCGTCGCAACGAAGGCCGGAACGCGCAGATAGGCGATAAGCACGCCATTGACCGCACCGACGAACGCACCAAGCGCACAGGTGATGAGAACCACGGCCCAGACTGGGAAATAGAGAATGATGCCGAATTCCTGCAGCGTCACGCCCTGCATCAGAAAACCGGCGACCACACCAGCCAGCCCCAATGTGGAGCCAACGGAAAGATCGATGCCACCATTGAGGATGACGAGCAGCATGCCGATGGCAAGCAGGCCGAAAATGGCCACGTGCGACGACATGATGAGGAAGTTATCGACCGAGAAATAATAAGGCGAAAGGAACGAGAAAACTGCGATGATCGCGATCAGCGCAAAAATGCACGACCTTCGAGCAGCAGATGCACGATGCCGGGTTTCCGCTTCGCGCCGTTCGGAGCCGCTGTTTCTTTGTTGGTGCTCGTGACTGACATTCTATCAGTGCTCCATAACTATTTTAGTGACCGACCATGGCTTCGCCCGAGGCGGCCATGATCTTCTCCTTGGACACGTCCGATCCGAATTCGGCGGAGATGCGTCCACGGTGCATGACGATGATACGATGAGCGATGCTGAGGCATTCGCCGACTTCCGAAGTCGTGTAGACGACGGCCAGACCCTGCTTCGCCTTTTCAGCCAGAAGCTTGAACACTTCCGCCTTCGCGCCGATGTCGATGCCGCGGCTCGGCTCATCGAGCAAGATGACTTCCGGCTCGGTCGCCAGCATCTTGCCGATCACGACCTTCTGCTGGTTGCCGCCGGAAAGCGAACCGATTGCCGCTTCGCCGCCATCCGTTTTGATGTGCACATTCTTGATCGACTGGTCGACGATCTGATTTTCGCGCTTGCGCGATGTAAACAGACCCTTGGTCATTTCGGCGATGCTGGCGAGCGATAGGTTCTTGCCGACCGTCATCGTCTGAACGAGTCCGTCGCGTTGGCGATCTTCCGGCACCAACACAAGGCCCTTCTCGATACGCTGCGCGATGGTGAGGCCGGAAACGTCCTGCCCTTTCAGGAGAACACGTCCGCCGCTTGCCTTGAGACGACCGGCAACAGTTTCCAGCAATTCGGTGCGACCGGCGCCCATGAGACCATAAATGCAGACGATTTCACCCGCGCGCACATTGAGCGACATACGGTCGACCAGCGAAAAGCCCGCGCCGCCCGGATCGGGAACGGTCAGGTTCTCGACAGAGAGCGCCACATCGCCCCAGTCATAGCCGGAGGGGGGTGAGCCGAGATCGAAGTTTTCGCCGACCATGTTGCGCACGATCCATTCCAGATCGATTTCCTCACGTGGCGCATAGGCCGTCATGGTTCCATCACGCAGCACAACCGCATGGTTGGTGATCTGCAGCGCTTCTTCCAGATGGTGTGAAATATAGACGATAGCGACTCCGCGCGCCGTGAGGTCGCGAATGACCTTGAACAGAACTTCCACTTCCGAGGCGCTGAGCGCCGAAGTCGGCTCGTCCATGATGAGAATGCGTGAATTGACCGAAAGAGCGCGGGCGATTTCAACGACCTGCTGCTGGCCGAGACGAAGTTCCTCAACCGGCGTCAGCGGATCGATATCTTCTTCCAGTTCCTTCAGCAGCTCGCGTGTCAGGCGTTCTTCCTCGGCAAAGTCAACGCCGGTAGCAGTGCGGATTTCGCGCCCCATAAAGATATTGTCGCGCACATTCATGTTGGGCGCGAGGCTCAATTCCTGATGGATGATCGAGATGCCGAGGTCGCGGGCTTCGGTAGACGAGTTGAAGCTGACCGGTTCGCCATCGAGAATGATCGTGCCAGAGGTCGGCTGAATCACGCCGGAAAGCACCTTCATCAGCGTCGACTTGCCAGCACCATTCTCGCCGAAAAGCGTCGTGACCTGACCACGGCGGATTTCGAAATTCACGCCTTTCAAGGCATGAATGCGACCATAGGCTTTGGCGACGTTATGCGCGGCAAGAACGACATCGCCGTTTTTGCCTTCGATTTTAGAAGCGGTGCTCATTTCACTTCGAGCCCCACTGGCGTGACGAGCCAGTTCTTCGGATTGACGACCTTGAACACGCCAACCACCGTCACGGTCTTGCCGACGAGATTCTCGACATCGACGCCGGAAAGCACCTGCTTCTTCATCTCGTTGTTCAGGGCAGAACCGGCATTTTGATATTCGATCTGGTTCTTGAACTGGCCGAACTGGATTTCGCCGGTCGCATCACGCAGATCAGTACCGTTGACAGCGGGGCCGGTCTGCACGCGGATGGCAACGCCTTCCGGCAAGCCGTCGACCTTCACGACATTGTAGTTGGATTTGCGCTCCTCAACGATACCCGTGAACTTGACCGGGACAACCGGATTAACGTCGCCCACGCCATATTTCTTTCCGGCGGCGGCCTTGTCGGCAGCGAGAGCCATTCCAACTTCCACGGCATCCACGGCGTGCTGCTCAACGCTCGCCTTCACCTTGGGGAATTCAGAAGCACCGTAGGCATCGGGGAGAAAGCCTGCTGGCGCACATCGGAATCAGACCCGATCTTCACGACCTTCGTGTCGAAAGCAATCGCGCCGACAACCACGATCGCAGCGATCACGCTCCAGACGACGGCGCGGCTCAGCTTGGCGGGTTTTTGTGAAACTTGACTGGTTTGTGCACTCATTATCAAACGCCTTCAGCAATTCTGCCGTATTGTCGTTATGGAAACGGATGATGCGGCTGGACTAAACCGCCCGGAGACTACCCTCGACCATTCCCATCACGCTTGCCGGATAGGCAAAAGCCCCGCCAAAGCGGTGCAGGATGCGACAGACGAGATCATGATAGCCTCCTCAGAATTCCGGGGCCCCGCTCCTCCGTGCATCCCGGAAACAGATGCGCCACAATCGAAACTTATGATAGCGGCGTGTTATGAACTCCAATAATGATGTTATAAAGCTCGAAAGCTGTCAATCGGATGTTTTCGAAACACCGGTGAATTAGCACAATTTCGCACCGAATCTCGATCACGATCTAGAGAAATCCACTACATAATCTGTTACAGAGCGAACTATTCACAGCACAGCTTTCTCTCGCAAAACCAGCCAAACAAATGTTCTAGAATTTCTGTATTTTCATTTATTTTCAATGGATTAAATGCAATCTAAACTGAAGAAACAATAAGCTATTGATGGGAAATGACCGAAAAACCGCGCTCGCAGAGGCGGCGATTTCCCCTGCATTCACTCTTTGGTGAAAAAAAAAATGCGCTCTCTAGAAAATTTTACAGACAACGTGATACCGTTATGTTATCTCCAGCATACGCCATCGCCCGATTTCATTATAAACAGGGCCGCGAGCGACGTATTTTCAGTCGCGGGAGGAATCCAAATGTCAATGAAAGCACATAGCCGCCATGCGTGAGAAAGGTGACATCATCATCGGGATCGACGCGGGCACCTCAGTGCTCAAGGCAGTCGCTTTCGATCTTAGCGGGCGGCAGATCGAATCTGCGGCCGTTCGCAACAAATACGATACCGGCGATCATGGTGCCGTCACACAATCGCTTTCCCAAACGTGGCAGGACTGCGCGCGCGCCTTGCACGACCTTGGCGCGAAGATGCCCGGTCTTGCCGAACGCACTGCGGCAATCGCCGTTACCGGTCAGGGCGACGGAACATGGCTTGTCGGTAGCGACAACCAGCCGGTTGGCGATGCCCGGCTGTGGCTCGATGCCCGCGCGGCAACGACGGTGACGCGCCTTGCCGCCGGCCCCATGAACCGCGCGCGCTTTGAAGCGACTGGAACTGGACTGAACACCTGCCAGCAAGGCTCGCAGATGGCGCATATGGACATCATCGCGCCCGAACTGCTGGACAATGCAGAAGTCGCACTCCACTGCAAGGACTGGCTTTTCTCAATCTCACCGGCGTTCGTGCCACCGACCCCTCGGAAGCAAGCTTCACCTTCGGCAATTTCCGTAATCGCCAGTATGACGATATCGTCATCGACGCGCTCGGCCTGACGAAACGGCGTGGGTTGCTGCCGGAGATCATCGACGGCACCGAAATACAGTATCCGCTATCCCCGAAGCAGCAGCTGCAACGGGTTTGCGGGCAGGGACACCGGTGAGTCTTGCCTATGTCGATATGGCAATGACAGCACTTGGTGCAGGCGTTCGCGGCGGCACGGCAGGTGCCGGGTGCTCGACCATTGGTTCGACAGGCGTCCATATGCGCGCCAAACCGGTTGCAGATATTCATCTGAACAAGGAAGGCACCGGTTACGTCATCGCGCTGCCCATTCCCGGCATCGTCACACAAGTGCAGACCAATATGGGTGCGACGATTAACATCGACTGGATATTGCAGGTCGCGGCCGATCTCATGTCGACGCCAGACAAGCCCGTTTCGCTCGGTGACCTTATTCCCCGCCTTGATGACTGGTTCAATGCCAGCCGTCCGGGCGCAATCCTTTATCATCCGTATATTTCGGAAGCAGGCGAGCGCGGCCCCTTCGTCAATGCCTACGCCCGGGCCGGTTTCGTCGGCCTTTCCAGCCGCGACCGTTTCCCTGAAATGGTGCGCTCGGTTGTCGAGGGCCTCGGCATGGCAACGCGCGATTGCTACACGGCCATGGGCGAAATGCCCGCCGAATTGCGCATCACCGGCGGTGCCGCACGCTCAAAGGCTTTGCGCAGCACCCCTTGCCGCAGCGATGAATGCGCCGGTGCGCGTTTCCTCGCGCGAAGAGGCTGGGGCCGCAGGTGCTGCCATGATGGCCGCGGTGGCCATCGGTGCTTATCCGAGCATGGATGCGTGTATTGCGGAATGGGTCGAGCCGCTGCTTGGCCCTTGCGAGGCCCCGGATGGTCCGCGCGCAAAGCACTATGAAGAACTCTTCGTTGCCTATCAGGAAGCTCGCTCGGCACTGACGCCCGTCTGGGACAAACTGGCTTCTGATAGGGCGTTTCCAACAAAAGTGTGAAGCGGTTTTACGCTCGGAAATGCGGTGAACAAAACGAATAAGGCGGGACTTCAGTTCCGGCACATATAGACTGTGGGATGCGATTGCATCCGAAGGAGCATGAAATGGCTGAACCGGAAACCTGCGATCTCTTTGTAATCGGCGGTGGCATCAACGGCGCGGGCGTGGCCCGTGACGCCGCCGGGCGCGGCCTCAAGGTGGTGCTGGCGGAAAAAAGACGATCTGGCGCAAGGAAATTCGTCACGCTCCGGCAAGCTGGTGCATGGTGGCCTGCGCTATCTCGAATATTATGAATTCCGCCTTGTGCGCGAAGCGCTGATCGAACGCGAAGTGCTTTTGAACGCCGCTCCCCATATCATCTGGCCGATGCGTTTCGTGCTTCCGCACAGCCCGCAGGACCGCCCCGCACGGCTGGTGCGGCTCGGCCTGTTTCTCTATGATCACCTCGGCGGCCGCAAGAAACTTCCCGGCACACGCACGCTCGACCTACGGCGCGATCCGGAAGGCACACCGATCCTCGACCAGTACACCAAGGGTTTCGAATATTCCGATTGCTGGGTCGATGATGCGCGTCTCGTTGCACTGAATGCGGTTGGCGCTGCTGAAAAAAGGTGCGACCATTCTGACCCGCACGCCTGTCGTCTCTGCACGCCGTGAAAAGGCGGCTGGATCGTTGAAACGAAGAACCGCGATACCAGCGAAGTGCGCAGCTTCCGCGCGCGCTGCATCGTCAACTGCGCCGGACCATGGGTCACAGATGTCATCCACAATGTTGCCGGCTCCAACTCGTCGCGCAATGTACGTCTCGTCAAGGGCAGTCACATCATCGTACCGAAATTCTGGTCGGGCGCGAATGCCTATCTCGTCCAGAACCACGACAAGCGTGTGATCTTCATAAACCCTTATGAGGGCGACAAGGCGCTTATCGGCACCACCGACATCGCCTATGAAGGCCGTGCGGAAGATGTTGCAGCAGATGAGAAGGAAATCGAATATCTGCTGACCGCAGTGAACCGCTATTTCAAGGAAAAAGCTGAGGCGCGAAGACGTGTTACATTCCTTCTCCGGTGTGCGCCCGCTGTTCGACGACGGCAAGGGTAACCCTTCCGCCGTCACCCGCGATTACGTATTCGACCTCGATGAAACCAACGATGCGCCGCTGCTTAACGTCTTTGGCGGCAAGATCACCACGTTCCGCGAGCTGGCGGAGCGCGGCATGCATCGCCTCAAGCACATCTTCCCGAAGATGGGGGCGACTGGACGCATGGTGCACCGCTTCCGGGCGGCGAAATCGCCAATGCTGATTATGAAACCTTCGCCAATAGCTTGCGCGACACCTATCCATGGATGCCGCGCACGCTCGTCCAGCATTACGGTCGCCTTTACGGCGCACGTACGAAAGACGTTGTTGCCGGCGCACAGAATCTCGAAGGGCTTGGCCGTCATTTCGGCGGTAACCTCCGTGAGGCCGAAGTGCGCTATCTGGCAGCCGGGGAATGGGCAAAGACGGCAGAAGACATCCTCTATCGCCGCACCAAGCACTATCTGCACCTGACCGAAGCCGAACGCGCCGCTTTCGTGGAATGGTTCGACAACGCTAGACTTGCCGCTTGAGCATGTCGCGAAAAAGCAGGAACCGGTTTTCCGATAACGACATACTTTGCGGACTAAATTGAGGACACTATGGCTCTTACGCTTTCGCTGAACACCAATCCACTTGTGAACCGCTTTGCCGAGCCGGACGATCTGATCGAAACCGTGGCACGCGACCTGCGCCTGCGTGACCTCCAGCTCACCCACGAGTTCATCAACCCAAGCTGGCAAGCTTCAACCATCCGCCGCCTCACCCGCGATATGGACAAGGCCTTGCAGCGCACCGGTGTCCGCGTCACTTCGGGCATGACCGGCCCCTATGGCCGTCTCAACCATTTCGGCCACCCCGATGTGGAAGTGCGTCGCTACTATATCGACTGGTTCAAGACCTTTGCCGATATTATCGGAGATCTTGGCGGTAAGTCGGTCGGCACGCAGTTTGCGATCTTCACCTATAAGGATTTCGACGACGCTGCGCGCCGCGAAGACTTGATCAAGATTGCCATCGATTGCTGGGCGGAAGTCGCTGAGCATGCGAGCGGCGCCGGTCTCGACTATGTGTTTTGGGGAACCGATGAGCATCGGGCGTGAATTTGGCGAGACGATTGCCGAATGCATGAAGCTTCAGGATCGCCTGACCGCTGCCGACATGGCTATTCCGATGTGGATGATGGCCGATATCGACCATGGCGATGTGACGTCGGCCAATCCGAACGATTTCGACCCATATGCATGGGCACGTGCCGTGCCGAAAGTCTCGCCGATCATTCATATCAAGCAGAGCCTGATGGACAAGGGTGGGCATCGTCCGTTCACCGCCGCGTTCAATGCCAAGGGACGCATCCAGCCGGAACCACTTCTGAAAGCTTTTGCCCAAGGCGGCGCGGTTGATAATGAAATCTGCCTTGAGCTTTCATTCAAGGAGCGCGAGCCGAACGACCGTGAAGTCATTCCGCAGATTGCGGAAAGTGTGGCTTTCTGGGCTCCGCACATTGACACCGGCGCTAAGGATCTGAAGGTATAACCAATTTCAGGAACCGGACCGCTTTCAATGGCAGATGCTGACGATTCACTGGCGCTGCGCGCCGCTTGGCTTCACTTCGTGGCGGGCATGACCCAGTCGGCCGTTGCCAAGCGCCTTGGTCTGCCTTCCGTGAAAGCGCATCGCCTTATTGCCAAAGCCGTCGCCGACGGTGCGGTGAAGGTCAGTATCGACGGTGACATTACCGAATGTATCGACCTCGAAAATCGTCTCGCCGATATCTACGGCCTCGACTATTGCGAAGTCGTTCCCGACATCGGTGAGGAAGGCCTGCCGCTCATGGCGCTTGGCCATGCGGGTGCGGATTTTCTGCGCCGCGAGATCGAGCATGGCGACCACGAAGTCATCGGCATTGGCCATGGCCGCACGCTTTCGGCTGCAGTCAATTATATGCCGCGCGTCGTCGCCAACGATCTGCGCTTTGTGTCGCTGCTCGGTGGCCTTACGCGCAACTTCGCCGCCAACCCGCACGATGTGATGCACCGCATCGCCGAAAAGACCGGCATGCCCGCTTATGTGATGCCGGTGCCCTTCTTCGCCAACACGGCGGAAGACCGCGAAGTGCTGCTTGCGCAGCGCGGCGTTACCACCGTTTTCGACATGGGTTGCCGGGCCGAACTGAAGATCGTCGGCATCGGCACAGTCGATGCGCAGGCGCAGCTTGTCACATCCGGTATGATAGAACTGGCTGAAGTCGAAGAGATCGCCAGCCTCGGCGGCGTTGGTGAAATGCTCGGTCATTTCTTTGACGCCAAGGGCCAGCGCCTCGAAACCGCGCTGACGGCCCGCACCATCGCCGCTTCGGTGGAAAACGCGGATATGAGCCGAATCGTGGGCCTTGCCGGTGGAATTTCCAAGACGGAAGCCATCCGCGCCGTACTGAAAAGCGGTCGTCTATACGGCCTCATCACCGATGAACGCACGGCAAAGATGCTCGTTGAACAGCCGAATTGGAAATAACATAATAACATTTTTCAATAGATTTTTTGTGATTTTGTGATCTAGCTTCACGCGACAAATGTTCCGCCAATGAGATCGGACGAGAGCGTGAAGCGCGACGACAGAAGACAGGCAATCATAAACCTTCTGATCGAAAATCAGGCCGTCGATCTTGACGATCTGGCTGATCGGTTTGCTGTTTCCAAAATGACGATCCATCGCGATCTCGATTCGCTGGAACATACCGGCGTGCTACGCAAGGTACGCGGCGGCGCAACGATCGATACCGGCACACAATTTGAAAGCGATTTCCGCTTCCGCGAACGGCAGGACGGCGAAGCGAAGCATAAGATGGCCCGCGCCGCGCTTGAGCTTGTCGAACCGGGCATGACGGTGATGATTAATGACGGCTCCATGGCGGCTGTCCTTGGCGGCATGCTTCTGGAAAAGCGTCCGCTGACAGTCATTACCAACAATGCGGTCATCATCGAGGAACTTAAGGGCGAGAGCGGTATCAATCTCATTGCACTTGGCGGTGTTTTCTCAGCCAAGTTCAACGCGTTTTTCGGCATCCTGACGGAAGGGGCCCTATCGCATCTCAGCGCCGACATCGCCTTCATTTCCTCGCCTGCAGTCAATGGCAAGCTCGTCTATCACATGGATGAGAATGTTGTTCGCACCAAGCGCGCCATGACGGCTTCCGCCGCCCGCACCTGCCTTCTGGTCAATCACCAGCGGTTCGGACGCCCTGCCCTGCATGTCATGGCTGATCTTTCCGATTTCGACGCGATTATAACCGATGCCTCCCCGACACGACTGTACTGGCCGATCTTGAACAGGCGGGTATTGCACTGACCATCGCTGACCACTGCGCATAAACTTATAGAAAGACAATTGAGCATGACCAAGTTCTGGATTGGCACAAGCTGGAAGATGAACAAGACGCTGGCCGAGGCCCGCGTTTTCGCCGAGGCATTGAAAGCTGCCGATAGCAGCCGTTCCGCCGACGTCCAGCGTTTCGTCATCCCGCCGTTTACCGCCGTGCGCGAAGTGAAGGAAATCCTGTCCGGCACTTCCGTCAAGGTTGGCGCACAGAACATGCACTGGGCCGAACAGGGTGCATGGACCGGCGAGATTTCGCCACTGATGCTCAAGGACTGCAATCTCGATATCGTCGAACTCGGTCATTCCGAGCGCCGTGAACATTTCGGTGAAACCAACGAAACCGTCGGCCTCAAGGTCGAAGCCGCTTTGCGCCACGGTCTGATCCCGCTCATCTGCATCGGTGAGACGCTTGAAGACCGTGAAAGCGGACGTGCGGCGGAAGTGCTGGAAGAAGAAGTGCGCGGGGCACTTTCCAAGCTGTCCAGCAATCAGACGCAGGCGGAAATCCTGTTTGCCTATGAGCCGGTCTGGGCTATCGGCGAAAATGGTATCCCGGCATCAGCGGATTATGCCGATGCCCGCCGGGCGGAAATCATTGCGGTTGCAGAAAGCGTGCTCGGTCGTCGCGTGCCTTGCCTCTATGGCGGCTCGGTCAATCCGGGCAATTGCGAAGAGCTAATCGCCTGCCCTCATATCGACGGACTTTTCATCGGTCGCTCGGCATGGAACGTCGAAGGCTATCTCGACATTCTGGTCAAGTGCGCCGCCAAGATTCAAGCTAATTAAGGAGCAATATTATGAAAGTAGCAGTAGCAGGCGACAGCGCTGGCGAAGGTCTGGCCAAGATACTCGCCGATCACCTCAAGGATCGTTTCGAGGTTTCGGAGATCTCGCGCACAGACGCTGGCGCGGATACATTCTACGCCAACCTCTCCGACCGCGTGGCTTCCGCCGTTCTCGACGGCACCTATGACCGCGCCATCCTCGTTTGCGGCACCGGGATCGGCGTATGCATTGCAGCCAATAAGGTTCCGGGCATCCGCGCTGCGCTGACGCACGACACCTATTCAGCAGAGCGCGCGGCGCTCTCCAACAATGCCCAGATCATCACCATGGGCGCCCGCGTCATCGGCTCGGAAGTGGCCAAGACCATTGCCGACGCCTTCCTTGCTGAGACCTTTGACGAAAACGGCCGTTCGGCTGGCAATGTCAATGCGATCAACGAAGTTGACGCGAAGTACAACAAGGGCTGATTATTCAATTTCTTGAAAACAAGAAAAAGCGGCCATCAGGCCGCTTTTCTTTGGCGTAACAGCAGAATCTAGCTGAACTTCGGGTCCAGCGAACCATCGCGATAGCGCTTTGCCATTTCGGAAAGCGGGATCGGACGGATCGAGGCAGCATGACCGGCAGTGCCGAACTGCTCGAACCGCTCCTTGCAGAGCTTGGTCATGGCAGCCATTGCAGGCTTCAGGTACTTGCGCGGATCGAATTCGCTCGGATCTTCCTGCAGGACGCGGCGGATCTGGCCGGTCAGCGCCATGCGGTTGTCCGTGTCGATGTTGATCTTGCGCACGCCATGCTTGATGCCGCGCTGGATTTCCTCAACCGGAACACCCCGTGTCGGCTTCATCTTGCCGCCGTATTTGTTGATGATTTCCTGCAGCTCTTCCGGCACCGAAGACGAACCGTGCATGACAAGATGCGTGTTCGGCAGCTTGCGATGGATTTCCTCGATCACATTCATGGCCAGCACAGAACCGTCCGGCTTGCGGCTGAACTTGTAAGCACCATGCGACGTGCCCATGGCGATCGCCAGTGCATCGACCTTGGTTTCGCGCACGAACTTCACGGCTTCGTCCGGATCAGTCAGAAGCTGGTCGTGCGACAGCACGCCTTCCGCGCCGTGGCCGTCTTCTGCATCGCCCATGCCGGTTTCGAGGGAACCCAGAACGCCGAGTTCACCTTCCACAGAAATGCCACCGAGATGCGACATCTCGCTGACCTGACGCGTGACTGAAACATTGTAGTCCCAGTCGGCAGGCGTCTTGCCGTCAGCCTTGAGCGAACCGTCCATCATGACGGAGGTGAAGCCTGCCCGGATAGCGGTCATACAGGTAGCGGCTTCGTTGCCATGGTCCAGATGCACGCAAACCGGAATATGCGGATATATTTCCGTCACCGCATCCATCATATGACGCAGCATGATGTCGTTTGCATAGGAACGCGCGCCGCGCGAAGCCTGCAGGATCACCGGCGCATCGGCGGCATCCGCCGCTTCCATGATGGCAAGCGCCTGTTCCATGTTGTTGATGTTGAATGCCGGGACGCCGTAACCCTTTTCAGCGGCGTGATCGAGCAATTGCCGCAGCGTAATGCGCGCCATTTCTAGCCTCCTAGAGCGCATCCCGAAAAGTGTGAAACGGTTTTCGGAACAAGATGCGCGTAAAACAAATGGATGGAGCATTTCCAATGCTCCAGACGATGTCAGATCAGGTTATTTCGCGAAGTATTCGCCGAGGATATCCACCTCTTCGGCCACGCCGAACACCAGCGCACTGCGCTCGTGATAGGTTTGCGGGACGATATCGAGAATGGATCTCGAACCGTCGGTCGCCTTGCCACCCGCCTCACGGGCGAGGAAAGCAATTGGATTGGCTTCGTAGACGAGCCGCAAGCGGCCCTTTTCGTAGCCGGGGCGGCTGTCATTCACATAGAAGAACAAGCCGCCACGCTGCATGATGCGGTGCATGTCGCCCACCGCAGCACCGAGCCAGCGCATGTTGAAGTTACGCCCGCGCGGACCATCCTTTCCAAGGAATGCATCGTTGACATAGGCCTGCATGCCAGCGGACAAATGCCGCTGGACGGATGCGTTAAACGCCAGATCGGACGTGCGTTCCGGCAGCGTCACATTGCGGCGCGTGATATGGAAAATCCCGCTTGCCGGATCGAAGGTCGCGAAGATCACGCCCTCGCCGACCGAAAAGCCGAGATCGACCGAATTGCCGTAGGAAACATAACCGGCAGCAATCTGGCGGTTGCCGGGCTGCAAAACGGCTCAGCCGTATCTGCCGGGAAAATCGAGAAAATCGTGCCAAGCGGGGCGCCGAGACCCACATTGCCCGAACCGTCGAGCGGATCGATGGCAACGGCAATCAGCCCATCGGCCTTGCCTGCTACGGGGAGGTCCGCTTCTTCCGAAAGAATGGAGGCTGCACCCGCCGCAATCAGCAGCTCGACGAACAGATTGTGCGAACCGACATCGATGCACTTCTGCTGGTCCTGATCACTGTTGACGCCGACAAGCTTGCCCGGATCGCCGGGAAGCGAACCACGTGCTATGCGACCGGCTAGCCGCGTAGCGCCAGCAAGAATAGCCTTGATCGCATCGGCAGTCGCAAGACGCAAGCCGTCCTTGCCAGCCCAGTTGTCGAGATAGGCACCGACCGCTTCGGCTTCCACGCGATCGCTATCGCCCACCAGAACCAGTGGAGAAAAAAATTGCCGGCCATCGTCATTTGCCCTGCTCCAGCAAGAATTTGGCGCGGGCGATAATCGCCTCGGCCGTGATGCCGAATTTTTTCATAGAGCACTTCAGCAGGTGCCGAAGCGCCGAAGCCATCCATGCCGATCACGTCGTCTTCGCTGTCAACATAACGTGTCCAGCCGAACTTGCCTGCGGCCTCGACGGCGATGCACGGCGCATCGCCCAGAACACCCTTTGCGATAATCCTTGCCCTGCTTTTCAAACAGATCCCAGCTCGGCATGGAGACAACCGCCGTTGCGATGCCTTCTTCTGCGAGCTTTTCGGCGGCCTTCACTGCGAGCGAGACTTCCGTGCCCGTGGCAAGCAGCGTGATCTGGCGTTCGCCCTTCGCCTCACGCAGCACATAGGCGCCGCGTGCGGAAAGGTTCTCGCCATTATCGGTGCGCAGTTGCGGCACGTTCTGGCGCGACAGGGCCAGAACCGAAGGCGTATGCGGATCAGAAACCGCCACAGCCCAGCATTCCAGCGTTTCAATCGTGTCTGCCGGGCGGAAGACATGAAGGTTCGGCATGGCGCGCAGGCTGGCCAGATGTTCGACCGGCTGGTGCGTCGGGCCGTCTTCACCGAGACCGATGGAGTCGTGTGTCAGCACATGAATGACACGCACGCCCATCAGCGCCGAAAGGCGGATGGCGTTACGGGCGTAATCGGAGAACACCATGAAGGTGCCGCCGTAAGGGATGAAACCGCCATGGACCGCTATACCGTTCATAGCCGCGCCCATTGCAAATTCACGCACACCGTAGCTGACATAGCGACCGCTCTTTTCCGGCGTGAAATCGCTGTCGACGGCAGGAACGCGGGTGAGGTTCGAATGGGTAAGGTCAGCCGAACCGCCGATCATTTCCGGCAGGGCTGCCGTCAGGCTTTCAAGCGCGATCTGGCTTGCCTTGCGGGTCGCAACATTCAGCGGCTTGTCGAGGAGGCGCTGCTTGGCGTCGTGGACAACTGCCGCAAAGCCTTCCGGCAGAACACCAGCAATACGACGGTCGAATTCGGCGCGTTCGGTTGCAGGCAGCGTATCAACGCGCTTCTGCCATGCTTCACGTTCCGAAACGCCACGCGCACCGGCTTCACGCCGGGCATTGAGCAACGGGGCCGGAATTTCGAAAGCTTCCGCCGTCCAGCCGAGTGCTGCCTTGGTGGCGGCATTTTCAGCGACACCCAGCGGCGCGCCGTGCACGCCACTCGTACCGGCACGATTTGGCGAACCATAGCCGATGACAGTCTTGAGCGCGATCAGCGTCGGGCGGTCGGCTTGAGCCTTGGCGCGCGTCAGCGCCGCATCGATGGCGTCGTGATCGTGACCGTCGACCTTTTCGACATTCCAGCCGCACGCCCTGAACTTGGCAGGAATATCGTCCGTGAAGGCGATTTCCGTGCTGCCGTCGATGGTGATGCCGTTATCATCATAAAGCAGGATCAGCTTGCCGAGGCGAAGATGACCGGCAAGCGAAATCGCTTCCTGTCCCACGCCTTCCATGAGGCAGCCATCGCCGCAGAACACATAAGTGCGGTGATCGACAATATCCTTGCCGAACTGGTCGGCGAGCGCGCGTTCGGCGATTGCCATGCCGACAGAGCTGGCGAGACCCTGACCGAGCGGGCCGGTGGTCAGCTCAACGCCTTCTGTATGACCATATTCCGGATGACCGGCGGTCTTCGAACCCCACTGGCGGAAGTTCTTCAGCTCATCGATGGACACATCCTTGTAGCCCGCCAGATAGAGCGCGCTGTAAAGCAGCATCGAGCCGTGACCGTTGGAGAGCACGAAACGGTCGCGGTCCGCCCAGTTGGGAGCCGATGCGTCGAATTTCAGATGCTTCGAGAACAGAACGGCTGCGGCGTCAGCCATGCCGAGCGGCATTCCCGGATGGCCGGAATTGGCGGCATCGACGGCATCGATCGAGAGAGCGCGAATGCAGTTGGCGAGTTGCAGCATATCTGATACGGGCGGGGCGAAATTCATCGGCGGCAACCTCCTTGCCAAAAGCAAAGCCTTGAGCATGTCCGGCAGACGAAACCCGGTTCGGTGCCGATATGCGTAAAACAACTAAGCCAGAGCGCATTGCGCTCGTGCTGCCTGAGATTTTGCAGTCCTTTTAAGGCCGGGCTCTCAGGCACCAATTCCGGTAACACCGTTTCAAAAGCATAACAATACGGCCATAACATTATAACGATTTAAATGTGATCTTGAGTGTGATTTTTCTTTCCACACCCCTGTTTCAGGCCCTTCAGACTGGCCGAATCGCAGCTCTGGCGTCGCGACTCACCTCTCGAAACACAAAAAGCAGCCCGTAGATCACCACGGACTGCGCTTTATAATGGTATCGAGTTGAGGCGGGTTACGCCCCGGCCATGCGCTGGCGTCTCTCACGCAACAGCATCGGACCGTATTCCGGGACATAAAGCCCGAAAGCACCCATCCAGAGCAAAGCCGATGCTGCGAGGATGGTATGGAAGAAATTCGGCATGACTTCGGCCAGTGGCCGGATCAGCGCTGCCGCGACAAGGCAAAGATAAGCGACCTGTGTGACTGGCGAGGCGGTCAGTTCGCGCCCGGTATGGCCGCGAGTGGCCCGCGTCATGACCGCCAGCATCATGCAGCCGATTGCGCCGACAGTCACGACATGCAGGGCGGAATAGGGATTGAGGCGATCAATGGCGGAAAGACCGATGGCGATGAAACCGAGCGGGATGAACGCATAGGCGACATGAAGAACAAGCAGCAGCTTTTCCCGCGCCACAGACCATCCCCGCCAGCGGTAAAGCCGCACGATGTGAAACAGGGCTGCGCTCCACGCCAGCACCGCCGTTATCGTCTGATCGGGAGCAGCGATCCAGCAGATGCAGGCAGCCACCCCAACAAGAATGCTGAAACCGTCATAGCGGTTGAAAGACACCGGAAAGCGTGTCCGTCCCATCTTGTTGAGCCAGTTGCGGGTGAAGCTTGGCACAATGCGCCCGCCGATCACCATGACCAGCAGGACATACGCGCTGACCCCGATGCGGTTGGCCAATGCCACGTCGCCGTCGGTCAGGATCAGATAATGGAAGACAAGATTGGCAACCATCACCGTCGTCACGCCAACCAGTACCTTCAGGTTTTTTCCATTGGCGCCCGGCAATGATTTCCCGCGCGCAGATGAAAAGCAGCAAGGGCAGAAACAGGCTTTCGACAGCGACTGCAAAGCGCACATCGATCAGATCAGGCTCCAGAAAGACGAGCCGTCCGGCGAGCCATACCCCACAGAGAATGGCGAGTGGTGCGCCCGCCACCGGCAGGCCGCCCGTCCAGTTCGGAATGGCTGTCAACAGAAAGCCTGCCAAAACGGCGGAGGAGAACCCGAACACCATTTCATGGGCGTGCCAGTTCAGCCCGCCATAGGAGCCGCCCAGCGGCATCCCAAGGGTCAATGACAATATCCAGAAGAGCATGGCCAGAATGGCCCATATGGCTCCACCCAGAAAGAATGGGCGGAAGCCATAGCTGAGGAGGACGGGACCGGTCATTTTCAGTCCGCGCGGCATACCCTTTTGATCGGATGGCATCGCAGCAGGTACTGCCTGCAGGCTTGGCTGTCTGGTCATGATGTCCTCGTCATAAAGCCGGTTCAAGTTCGGCTCATCGAGAGTTTTCTTTTAAGTCTACTTCGCGCTGGCGATGACCTTTTCCAGCCGCTCCTGAACAACCTTCGGCTTCTTGGCCGAAACGATCTGGTCGAGATTGGCCGGGTTGTCGCCTACCGCGATCAACGCTATCATGCCCATTGCATAATGTGGTGTGCACTTTACCAGATATGCGCCGGGCTGGGTAACTGTCAGCACATAGTTCTCATTGATCTTGCTTTTGAATTTTTCAGCACTTTCGGGGATCATGTCCTTGATGGATTCGACATTGTGTCCCTTGTCCACTGGAATGAAGGTGATCGTGTCGCCGGGATTAGCCTTGATATAGGCGGGCTCGAAAACCATGGCGCCTTCGGCACCCTTATTGAGCATGTGAACTTCGATATTTTCAGCAAGGGCTGGAGCCGCCAGCACCGCAAGAATACCTGCTGCAGCAAATTTGATCGCGAGGTTACGCATTTTCGTCCTGATCTCCATCGATTGGCGTACCTGCCGTCTCGGCTTTAACACGCCACGTCATGGGATTTAGACTTGTCGCCTGCCAACCTCTTTGATCTGGATCAAACAGGTGAAGCTATTCCTGATATTCACGCTCAGATTTCAATAGAAACAAAAGGAGCGCCTTGGCGCTCCCTTCGACTCACGTTTCAGTTCTTGGCCGCGACGACCACGACTTCAATCAATCGCTTCGGGTCGCCCAGATCCGCGATGCCAATGGTGGCGCGGGCAGGAAGGTCGTCCCCATCCAGCCATTCGAGCCGGCTTCGTTCATCTCTTCCTTCTTCGACATGTCGCTGATGTAGATGCGTGCCGAAACGAGCTGTGTCTTGTCGGAACCGCATTCGGCCAGCACGTCGTCCAGTTTGGCGCAGACCTGCTGCGTCTGTTCCTTCATGCCGAGCGAAATATCGGACGCCGCATGTCCACCGACGAAAATGAGACCGTTGTGCTCCACTGCCGCATGCATGATGCGGTGCTTCCGGTGACGCGTTACCATGACTATACCTCTCTTACAGGATTGAATTTCAAATGAGGTGACCCGTCACGCAGGCGCGTAACGGGAAAAGATCGACGTCGATTGGCGCGTCGGTCAGAAGGTCGGCCAGCAGTTTGCCAGCGAAAGGCCCTATGGTGAGCCCGGCTGCGCCGAGCCCGTTTCCGACGGTCAGACCCAAAACGCCCGGCACACGGCCAAGAATAGGCTTCATGCTCCCGGATGCCGGACGGAAACCAATGCGTGTTTCGATGTGGGTCGCGTTTGCAAGGCCCGGAGCCACGGCCAACCCCGCATTCAGTACTTCGGCCTCACCACCTGCCGTTACGCGATAATCGAAGCCTGAATTATCCTCGCGAGTAGCGCCGATCACCACGCGGGAATCGTCGAATGCCAGCAGATAATGGCTGCCCATCGGCAGGAGCACTGGCCAGTTCGAAGTCTGGACACCCGGCAGACGGAGATGAATGATCTGCCCTTTCTGCGGCTCAACCGGATGATCGAGACCCAGCGGATCAAGTATCTGCGAAGCCCGGCACCAGCGGTCACGACGATTTCGTCTGCCTCAACCACCGTGCCGTCGCCTGCCGTGCAAACCGGCTTGCGGTCCTTCAAAACGAGTGAAACCCGATCCTGTCGCACTTTCGCACCGAGAGAAGCCGCAGCGCGCAACATGGCTGCAGCAAGCAGTCGTGCATCGACGCGAGCAGCACCCGGAATGAAGATTGCTTCCATATCCTCGCGTAATGGCGGAAATTTCTCGCGCGCCGCTGCTGCGCTCAGATGCTCGACCGTGCCTGCCTCCGGAACATTGGCGACCCGACGCGCTACTCGCTCGGCAGCAGCTTCGAATTCCTGCCTGTCTTCTGCGACGACCAGACCGCCTACCTTGCCATAGCCGAGATCGGTTTCACCGAATGATTTGAGCCCTTCTACCAGCGCCGCATAATAGGCCGCGCCTGCGGCATACATATCGTAAAATGGACCATCCTCGCTTGGTTGCCCAAGGACATACGATACCGGCACCGGCAAGCGTGGCCTTGCCTTCATGCTGGGCATCGACGATTTCGACGTCGATGCCCTTGCGGGCGAGATGGTAGGCCGTGCTTGCACCAAGTATGCCTGCACCGATAATCAGGACTTTCATATCTGCTCCCGTATCTGCTCTCATGCGAATGCGCAGTTTGAAGCGGCCCCCGGCAAAACGGGTCGGAACCGCCTGACTTTTCAACTATTCCACGGTGACACCGGAGAACCGGCTCGTCCCGAAAATTGCGGGCTCGAAACCCTTTACGTTTCTGGCAACCGTCGTCAGTGTGTCGGCACCGCCGAGAATAACCGCGGGCGCTTCCTCGTGGAAACGTCTTTGGGCCTTCTCATAGAGCTCGATGCGCTTCTCCTTGTCTGTGACGCGGCCGGCCTCGTTCATCAGGCTGATAAATTCCTTGTCGCACCACGCGCCCACATTGGACGGACTCGGCTTGCCCTCGGAATCGCAGATGAAATAATTGTTGGGGATCTGGCTCGGGTCGGGGAAATCATAAATTCCGCCAAACATCGCGACCGGCGCTTCGCCAGCCCGCGCGCGCTGGATATATTCACCCCATTCAAAAGAGACGATTTCCGCCTTCACACCGATCTTGGCCCAGTCGGCCCGGATCATTTCCGCGGCACGGCGGCCATTCGGCATATAGGGCCGATAGACCGGAACGGCCCAGACCTGCGTTGAAAAACCGTCTGGATAGCCGGCTTCCGCCAATAGCGCCTTGGCCTTTTCAGGATTATATTCGTGAGGTGGCAGATCCGTGGCATGTCCCCAGAGAACCGGCGGGATCAGCGCTCCCGTGGATACACCCATGCCGCTATAGACCGCCTCAACCAGCGCGGGGACATTGATTGCTTCGGCAAGAGCCGTTCGCACGCGCTTGTCCTGAAACTTCTCGTCGCGGAAGTTGAAATCGATAAAGCCGGTCGAGGCCACAGGGGTCTGTTTGAGTTCAAGCGTTTCACTCTTCTCGATCGTCGCGCGATCCGCAAGATTGGGGTAAAGCGCAATCTGGCATTCGCCTGCAAGTGCGCGTTGCAGGCGCACCGACGCATCCGTGCTGATCGCCATGATGAGTGCATCAACCATCGGCGTCCGACTATTATCGCCGATAGCTGTCCCCGTGTTTCTTTGAACGGCGCAAGCCGCACGATCGCATCCTGCTGATAGGCCTGCAAGGCGAATGGACCCGTCCCGATAGGGTCCATATCAAAAGTCTGCGGCGTTCCAGCCTCCGGAGAACATCGGCATATTCCGCCGAGGTGATCGCGAGCGACTGGTGTGCCATAACGCCGACAAAAGGTGCCAAAGGCTCCTTCAAGGTGAAGGCGACAGTGTAGTCGTCGATCTTCTTTACCGATTGCAGAATGTCGGCAAGCTTCGTGTTGAATGTGACATAGTTGCCGCCATTGATTTTGGCGTAGGGATTATCCGGGTTCATCATCCGGTCGAAAGTAAAAACCACATCATCCGCGTTGAAATCGCGGCTTGGCGTGAACTGCGCATTGACTGCCATTTGACACCTTTGCGCAGCTTGAACTTGTAGGTGCGACCGTCATCCGAAATCGTCCAGCTTTCGGCAAGGGAAGGTTCCAGATCCGAACTGTTCGCTTTCACCGAGACGAGATTGTCGTAAATATTGCCAAGAACGTTCGATGTGGTGCCGTTGCTGCTTAGCTGCGGGTTGAAGATTTCCGGCGATCCCTCGACGCAAACCGACAGTATTCCCGCGTGAGCGGGAGCCGACAGCGAAAAGGCCAGCATCGCCGACCCCAATGTGGAAGCAAAGGCCAATAGACGGGCCAGTTTCATGCGCATTCCCCTTTTATGAAACGAACCGCCAAACGGCCCGTCGTGCTTTCTTGCAGGGAGAAAAGCGAGACAGGGTATAATTGTCAAATATCAAATTATCCTGTCATTATAACCAAAACTCATATTGTCGATTCCATACGAAAGCGCCTGCATGAACATCCGCCAGCTCGAAGCATTTCACAACACGATAGAAACCGGGTCGGTTACGCTTGCAGCCGAACGGATGCGGATTTCGCAACCGGCTGTCAGCAAGCTCCTGCGTAATTTTTCCGATACCTGCGGCTTCCGGCTTTTCATTCGCTCCGGCGGACGGCTGACGCCGACACTCGAAGCACGCATGCTCGCTGTCGAGGTCGCCAAGATGTTTTCCGGTACGGCGCGGGTGGCGCGGCTGGCCGATGCTGTCCGAAATCAGGAGTGGGGCGAGATCACGCTCGTCGCACCGCCGGCGCTCACCACGCGGTTCCCGGCGCAATCGCTCGCGCCGCTTCTCGCCGACCAGCCGGATATTCATTTCACCATGCGCAGCCTGCCCTCCCCGCGCATCATCGATCTCGTTGCCGCGCAACAGGTTGATATCGGCCTCAGCGTACTGCCATTTGAACACCCGAATGTCGAAGCTGAGCGCCTCGTGCGATTTGAAATGGTCTGCGTGCTGCCGGCCGGTCATTCGCTTGCCGACAAGGCCGTTATTGACCGAAGACCTCGGCAGTGATCCCTTTGTGTCGCTGGCCCGAGACGATTGTTCGTTGATGACCATCGACCGCGCCTTCCAGATCAAAGGAGTACAGAAGAGGAATCGCATAGAAGTTCCACTTTCCGAGACAGCCTGTTGCTTTGTGGCCAACGGCGTGGGTGTTTCCATCGTCCCTTCCTTTGTTGGCCTCGATTTTGGCCCCGATATGCTGATCAGGCGGCGCATCGTACCGGAAACAACCATCGATCTCTGGCTGCTTACACCCAAAAATCATCCGCGCTCGCTCGCAGCCAACAAACTGATTGATTTCCTTCGTCAGGTTGTCGCACCATTTGATGCACGCCAGTAAGGGGATCGGCCCTTCCCCGCCAGCCCTTTTGCCGCAGCCTCCGCCCCGTCTGCGCGGCATGACAAGCCTGCATGCATCTTGTATGCATTCAATGAACAATATTCGCCTATACTCAGCCCCGCCCCCAAGTACTGCGCCCAAAGAATTGGCAAGGAATGACAGAATGAGCGACACCATTTCGATTTCGATAGAAGAACTCGCCAAGCTTGTGCGAGAAATCCTGCACAAGGCGGGTTTCAGCTCCGATCATGCCGCAGCCATTGCCAAGACGATTGTGGCGGGTGAGCGCGACGGTTGCAAATCGCATGGTGTCTATCGTATCGAAGGCTGCCTGCGCACGCTGAAGAGCGGCAAGGTCATCGCCGATGCCGACCCGGTCATCACGACCGACGACAGCGCCGTCGTTCGCGTTGACGCCAAGGGTGGCTTTGCCAATCTGGCATTCGAACGCGGCACGCCTGCTCTCGTCGAGAAGGCACGCAAGCTCGGGATCGCTGCGCTGGCGATCAACGACTGCACCCATTTCGCAGCCTTGTGGCCGGAAGTCGAAGCACTCGCTGAACAGGGCCTTGCGGCGATTGCCATGTGCCCGAGCTATGCCACCGTAGCACCAGCAGGCGGAACGAAGCCGCTTCTCGGCACCAACCCCTTCGCCTTCGGCTGGCCTCGCTCCGGCGATTATCCCTATGTGTTCGACTTTGCCACCAGCGTTGCCGCGCGTGGCGAGCTGGAACTCTACCGCCGCGCCGGAAAGCAACTGCCTGAAGGTTGGGCCGTCGATGCGGATGGCAATCCGACGATCGACCCGGAAGCTGCACTCGCAGGCGCAATGCTGCCGTTTGGCGGGCACAAGGGATCGGCCATTTCCACGATGATCGAACTTTTAGCCGGTGTGATGATCGGTGATTTCACCAGTCCCGAGGCGCTGGACTTTCTTGGCACGACAACGCTTGCGCCGCGCCATGGCGAACTGATCATTGCCTTCGACCCTGCCCGCATGGCAGGTGGCCGCGGCAACCCGCAGGAGCGCGGCGAAATCCTGATCGAAGCGATTGCCGGTCAGGGCGCACGCCTGCCGTCACAGCGCCGCTTTGCCGCTCGCCGCGATTCATTGGCCAAAGGCATCACGCTTACTGCAGCCGAAATGGCGCTATTGGAAAAGCTTAAGGAAAAGGGTCTGGACACTGTATCCTGACCTGACAAAAAAAAGGCGCCTGAATTCGGCGCCTTTTTTTTTTATCTGACCTGATTTCAGGCGGCATATTTCTCCGCTGCACCGCTCTGCTTGCTCCAGTCCGCATACCAGTCTGAAAGAGCTTCAACTGGGTTTCGCAATAGCCGCGCTGGCTATCGGACAGCTTGTCCGTCTCGTTGAAATGCAGTTCATACTCCGGATTGCCGGTCAGAACCATCATATGCTTGTAGAAGAGAACGAGGTCCGGGCCTTCATCGAAGGATGACAGTACGTCTAGTGCGGCTTCCAGCTCCAGTGCCAGCTTGCGTGCCTCGACATCGCCTGTGGCGGCCGCCTTCGACAATGCCACGAGATGCTGGACTTCCTTTGGCAGCACATTGCCGATGCCGGTGATCGCACCGGTTGCACCGCAATTGACGAAGCCGTGGAAAACGCCGGTATCCACGCCGACCATCAGGGTTACATTGTCATCAGCGCTCGTGATGTTTTCGGCTGCGTAACGCATGGCTTCCGCACCGCCAAATTCCTTGAAGCCGATGAGGTTTGATGTTCCGCACGCAGTGCGAAGAACAGGTCGGCGCGGGTTGCAAAACCGTAATACGGGCTGTTGTAGATAACGGCTGGCAGATCGGGAGCCGCCGCAAGGATCGCCTTGAAATGAGCCTTCTGCGCCGAGATCGACGACCCACGAGAGAGAACGCGCGGAATGACCATCAGGCCCTTCGCACCAACTTTCTGCGCATGGGCTGCGTGAGCGGCAGCGATCTTCGTATTAACAGCGCCGGTGCCGACGACGACGGGCACGCCTGCCTTGGCAAGCGCTTCGACGCCAGCCATGCGTTCCTCGTCCGAGAGAAGCGGCCAGTCGCCCATGGAACCGCAATAGACAACCGCAGACATGCCCTTCGCGATCAGTTCCTTGCCTTTGCGGACCAGCGCATCGAAATCCGGCGTGCGATCGGGCTTGCAGGGGGTCATGAGGGCCGGAATGCAACCGGAGAAAATATTAGAGGTCATAGCGTCGTTCCTTGGACGTTTTTCCTTGAGCGTTCTTCACGCGGGCTGGATCTACAATCGGTCTGCAAAACCTTGTATTGATATCAAATATACACTTTGTATTTTTCTTGTCGACCAAAATTTTATTTCGGGATAGGATTGCTTGACCGATGAGATTTAAACTGCTGTTAGAATACAGTTGTCTGCGGCAAATACACGGATAAAGGACCGATAAAATCATGGATAAAGACGACGCAAACCAGATGGCCGACCGGAAGAAGGGTTCAGGCGTCAAGCTGGTTTACGACGTGCTGCGCGACGAGATCATCGATCTTTCGCTCGCGCCGGGGAGCCCCATTGATGAAAATCAACTGGCCGAACGCTTTTCCATGTCGCGCACGCCAATCCGTGAAGCTTTGGTGCGGCTGGCAAGCGACGGTTTCGTGACCACGCTGCCCAATCGCTCAACCGTTGTGTCCAATATCGACTTTCTGAGCCTCCCTGCGTTTTTCGACGCGGTGACGCTGATGTACCGCGTAACGACGCGGCTTGCCGCCCGCAACCGGACCGACAAGGATCTTGAAAATATCCGTGGACATCAGGAAGCTTTTGCCCGCGCAGTTCACGCACAAAACGCGCTGGAAATGATCGCGACAAACCGCGACTTTCATGCGGCTATTGCGGAAGCGGGTCGCAATCCCTTCTACACCACCTTCTTTTCGAGGCTTCTTGATGAAGGGCGCAGGCTGTTGCGCCTTTATTATCAATCTTTCGCCGATCGCCTGCCCGAGCGCTACGTCACAGAGCACGAAGATATGATCCGCGCCATCGAAGAACGGGACGTGGATACTGCGGATCTGCTTGGCAAGGCACATGGTGACCAGATCGTCTATCAAATCCGCAAGCTGATTGCGGAAGACCGTCGCGACCAGATCGATTTATAGAGCATTTCCGGCAGAGAGCCGCCGTCAAACGGCTTCCGGCAATTGCCGGGCTGCCGTCACCCGGTCGAACCACCCAAGCGTTGCCTCGCTGACGGGTGCCAGAAGAACGCCGCAATCACCGGCGAAATCGTTCCAGCCTTCGACATAGGTTTCCCGCACCACAGTCAGCACCGGAATCTGGCGCGCATAGGCAATTTCGATGATGGAACGGAATCCGTGACCTTCTGTCTCGCCCTTGCCGAAACGGTTGAGGATCAGCATATCGGCGCCGCCGTCCAGTTCCGCCAGAAGCGAGCCTGCTACATCGGCAAGAGCCGCTGGATCGAGACGACACCCCTTCGACCCCGAACCAAGCGACTGCGAGATGATCTGCTTCTCGCCGGTGCCAATATGCTCGATCTCGATATCGCGGCAGCATTCATCCGTATTGCTTTCGCGGTGCTGAAGAAAGCCCGCCACGCGCAGCCCCGTTTGCCTCGCCTGAAGGGCTACACCAGCCAGAAGCTGGTCCACTGGCACATCCTTTGCGGCGGGATGGCTGCAAGTGTCGGTTCGCAGCTCATGCCTCGGCTCCCTCGTTCGACAGCAGATCGATACCGGTAATGTCGGCATCGGCTGCGAGGATCGCGATATATTGCGACACGGCCTTCGACCGGTGGAGGCTTCCAGCCACCCGGCAATCCTGTCGGCGACATAATCGAACGGTAGTTCTTCGCCCTCGATGCGTCGATCAAGCCGCACGATATGAAAGCCGAAGCGGCTTTCAATCGGTGCTGGCGTTATTTCGCCCGGTGTGAGGCGCTCCAGCGCCCGCTCGAACTCAGGCACCGTGCTGCCGCGTGTGAGCTGACCGAGATTGCCGCCTTGCGCGCCTGAAGGGCAAAACGAATATTCATGCGCAACCGAGGCGAAAGTGGCAGGCGCGGCAATCACCGAGGACGCCAGTTGGGATGCTGTCGTGCGGGCCTTTTCGCGTTCCTGCTGGTCGGCAGGATCGGCGGCAATCAGGATATGGCTCGCCTCCAGAATGGGAGCACTGGTGAAGCGGTGGCGGTTGTTCTCGTAAAGCGCAAGGCTTCCTCACGCGTGGCGGAAGGTACTTCAACTTCCTGTTCAATCACCATGCGCACCAGCGCATCCTCGTCGGTCTCGCTGCGCCCCTCTGCATCCTTCTCAGGCCCGGGTATAATGCCGATTTCTCTTGCGCGCTGCAGAAGAAGCTCACGCACGGCCAGCGCCCGCGCGGCGGCAAGCAGCGCCGCGCCGGGATTTCCCGACGGATGGTTTTGCGCCTCAGTCAGAATGTCGGACTCATTGATCGCCACGCCATTAACGGACACCGCATCGAAGACCGGGCGCGGCTTCGGTGGCACGCGCGTATCCGGCTCCTGATAGGTCGTGTAGCCCGTATTATGGGATTGAGCATGCCCATCATGCGGCTGTCCGGTTGGCTGTTTTCGGTCAAAAGTGTCACCATGAGCCTTACTCCGCAGGAACCCGCATATGCGAGGGTTGAGCCGTATGGTTGCGCTCGCGCACGACTTGATAGCCCGGACGCCAGATGTAGCGCACTGGCGCGCTCAGCATATGCACAAGACGTGTGAACGGGAAAAGCAGGAAGATGGTAAGCCCCGTGAAGATATGCATCTTGAAGATGATCGACGCGTTGGTGATGTAGCTCGATGCAGCCGGATTGAAAGTGAAGATACCTTGCGCCCAGTTCATGAATGTCACCATTTCGCTGCCGTCCAGATGCTGCAGCGAAATCGGAATGGTGCTGAGCCCCAGAAGAAGCTGCAACCACAACAGAATGATAATCAGCGTGTCGGATGGCCGTGAGGACGCGCGAACGCGCGGATCGAACACACGGCGATGTACTAGCATGCTGCCGCCGATAATTGCCATCACACCGGCAATGCCACCCGCCACGACAGCGAGAATCTGCTTTGCCTCATGGCTAATGCCGAGCATGTCGAAAACCCAGATCGGCGTCAACAGCCCGACGAAATGTCCAGCGAAGATGAACAACACGCCGAGGTGGAACAGAACCGAACCCCACATGAGCTGCTTGCGCCGCAAAAGCTGGCTTGAGCCGGAACGCCACGTATAGGGCTCGCGGTCATAGCGGAAGATCGAGCCGAGCACGAGCACGCTCAATGCGATGTAGGGATAAATGCCGAAAAGAAACGTATGGAGGTAAGCCATTTTCCGTCTCCTATATATGTGAAGGGTTGGACGGGTTGCCGGGCTTGCGCTGTGCTGCACGCATCTGTGTGCGCAACCGGTCCGGGCCGCAGGAATTGTCGCCCACATTGCCGCCAAACGTTACCGCTTCTTCTTCCCAGATGCGGTCGAGCGCGGCGAGATCGTTGGGGTCGTCTTCCTCTTGCCGAAGCAACTCTCCGACGAGGTTTTTGTCCGGCTTGGCATTGGCGACATGAAGCAGCGCCGCAAAAGCGTTGGCATAGGGCGACTGGCGCTTGCGCAGACGCTCACCGATGGCCGCCGTAATATGGCCCGTCTGGGTGAGGAGATCGTGGATTTCCTCTGGCGAGCGTGTCGACAGGAATTCAAGGAACAGCGGAAAATAGTCCGGCAGTTCCACGGCATCGACGACAAAGCCATTGTCGTCATACATCTTCATTAGATCGACCATGGCCTGACCACGGTCGCGGCTTTCACCATGCACATGCTCGAAAAGATGCAGTGACAGCGACCGCGTGCGGTCGAAAAGATGCACGTAACGTTCCTGCGCCTCATAGAGATCGCAGTCGCAGACATAATCGACAAGGCTGTCGAGGAGCCTGCGGATGCCGGGGAAAGCTTTTCCTCGGCTAAGGCTTTTTTTAGCTCCTCGCCGCCGAGTTGCAGTTCTGCGGTCGGATAGGATAGCAGCAGCGATATGATTTTCAGGGTCTTGTTCATTACACCTGCTCCCGGAAGATATCCGTTGGTGTCTGGACGACCTTCTGGCGCCCGGAACCGAACAGGTCTTCTGTCGACGTCCCACCCGAGCAGCCATTGCCGAAGGTGAAGCCGCAGGAGCCGCGCACGTCATAGGCATCCTCGGTGACTTCACGATGAGTGGTCGGGATGACGAAGCGGTCTTCGTAATTTGCAATCGCCATGATGTGGTACATTTCCTCAATCATCGCGCTGCTCATGCCGACGCGGTCGGCAATCGCCTCATCGATAACACCGTCGACAGTCTTGGCGCGCATATAGGCACGCATGGCGAGCATGCGTTCCAGCGCCGAGATGACCGGCTCTTCCTTGCCTGCCGTCAAAAGATTGGCGAGGTAGCGGACCGGAATGCGCATGGAGCGGACATCCGGCAGCGGACCGTCCATGCCGAGCTTGCCTGCAGCGGCAGCCGACTGGAGCGGCGAGAGCGGTGGTACGTACCAGACCATTGGCAGGGTGCGGTATTCAGGATGGAGCGGGAAGGCGATCTTCCAGTCCATCGCCATCTTGTAGACCGGCGAATGCCCGGCGGATTCCAGCCAGGCCTCCGGCACACCGTCCTTGCGCGCCTGTTCGATCACTGCAGGATCGTTCGGATCGAGGAAGATATTGAGCTGTTCCTGATAGAGATCCTGTTCATTGGCCGTAGAAGCGGCCTCCGAAATACGGTCGGCATCGTAGAGCATCACACCCAGATAACGGATGCGGCCAACGCAGGTTTCCGAGCATACGGTCGGCTGGCCGGCTTCGATGCGCGGATAGCAGAAGATGCACTTCTCAGACTTGCCCGAACTCCAGTTGTAATAGATTTTCTTGTAGGGGCAGCCGGAGACGCACATGCGCCAGCCGCGGCACTTTTCCTGATCGATCAGGACAATGCCGTCATCCTCGCGCTTGTAGATCGCACCTGACGGGCAGGCTGCAACGCATGTCGGATTGAGGCAGTGCTCGCAAAGGCGCGGCAGATACATCATGAAGGTGTTCTCGAACTGGCCGTAGATTTCCTTTTCCACGCCTTCGAAATTGTAGTCCTTCGAACGCTTGGCGAATTCACCGCCGAGAATTTCTTCCCAGTTCGGACCCCATTCGATCTTTTCCATCCGCTCGCCGGAAATCAGCGAGCGCGGACGGGCGGTCGGCATGGTCTTGCTTTCGCCTGCCGTCTGGAGATGGCCGTAATCGAAGTCGAACGGCTCGTAATAGTCGTCGATTTCGGGGAGGTCCGGATTGGCGAAGATCTTGGCGAGGATGCGCCACTTGGAGCCCATCTTCGGCTCGATCTTGCCGTTCTTCTTGCGAACCCAGCCGCCGTTCCACTTCTTCTGGTTTTCCCATTCCTTGGGAAAGCCGATGCCGGGCTTGGTCTCGACATTGTTGAACCGGGCATATTCTACGCCTTCACGGTTGGTCCAGACGTTCTTACACGTCACGGAGCAGGTGTGGCAGCCGATGCACTTGTCGAGATTGAGCACCATTCCAATTTGGGCACGGATTTTCATTCTGCTGCCTCCTTCGCTGCGGAGCTCTGGTTGCCTTCTTCAAGCGGACCTTCCATCCAGTCCACTTTCTCAAGCTTGCGCACGACCACGAACTCGTCGCGGTTGGCGCCGACGGTTCCGTAATAGTTGAAACCATAGGACTGGTGGGCGTAGCCGCCGATCATATGCGTCGGCTTGGTGATGATGCGAGTGACGGAGTTATGAATGCCGCCGCGCTGGCCGGTGAGCGGCGAGCCGGGCGTATTCACGATCTTCTCCTGTGCGTGATACATGAAGACGGTTCCGTCCTTCATACGCTGGGAGACGACCGCACGGGCCACAATGGCGCCGTTGGCGTTGTAGACTTCCACCCAGTCATTATCGACGATGCCTGCCTTTGCGGCATCCGGCTCCGAAATCCAGACAACCGGCCCGCCGCGATTGAGCGTCAGCATCAGGAGATTGTCCGTATAGGTGGAGTGGATGCCCCATTTCTGGTGCGGCGTGATGAAGTTCAACACCAGATGCGGCTGGCCGTCCGCCTTTTCACGAATTGCCGGGTTGACCGTCTTGGTATCGATCGGTGGGCGATAAACGCAGAAGCCTTCGCCGAAAGCGCGCATCCACAGATGGTCCTGATAAAGCTGCTGACGGCCGGTCAGCGTGCGCCACGGGATCAGTTCGTGCACGTTGGTATAGCCTGCATTGTAGCAGACAGTCTCGGATTCAATGCCCGACCAAAGTCGGAGAGGATATGATCTTGCGCGGCTGCGCAACGATATCGCGATAGCGGATCTTTTCGTCTTCCTTGGGGATCGCGAGATGCGAATGGTCGCGACCTGTGAACTTTGACAGCGCTTCCCATGCCTTCACCGCAACTTCGCCGTTGGTTTCTGGCGCGAGCGACAGAATGACCTCGGTTGCGTCAACGTCGGTATAGATGCGCGGACGTCCTTCGCTTGCACCCGGCTCATGGACCTTGCCGTTCAGATTGCCGAGCAGTTCCACCTCATGTTCGGTGTTCCACGAAATGCCCTTCCCGCCATTGCCCAGCTTATCTAGAAGCGGCCCGACGGACGTATAGCGCTTGTAGAGGTTCGGATAATCGCGCTCCACAACCACAACCGATGGCATTGTCTTGCCGGGGATCGGCTCGACCTCACCCTTCTTCCAGTCGAGAACATCTTTCGGCTGCGCCAGTTCGCCCGCCGTGTCATGCAGGGTCGGCACGAGAACGATGTCCTTCTCTACACCCAGCACTTCCGGCGCCACTTCCGAGAACTTCCGGGCGATACCCTTGAAGATGTCCCAGTCACTGCGCGCCTCCCATGCCGGGTCTGCTGCACTGGACAGCGGATGGATGAAAGGATGCATGTCGGAAGTGTTGAGGTCGTTCTTCTCGTACCGGTGGCAGTTGGCAGAACAATATCGGAATATACGCAGGTGGTGGACATGCGGAAGTCGAGCGTAACCAGAAGGTCGAGCTTTCCTTCCGGAGCATTCTCATGCCACACGGCCTCACGGCTTTCCTGTGCGCCTTCCTGACCCAGATCCTTGCCAAGCAGACCGTTCGACGTGCCAAGCAGGTGCTTCAGGAAATACTCATGCCCCTTGCCCGACGAACCGAGCAGGTTCGAACGCCAGACGAACATGTTGCGCGGCCAGTTGGCCTCGTGATCCGGGTCCTCGCAGGACATGGTGACGGTGCCGTTCTTCAGCGCATTCGCGATAAAGTCTTTCGGCTCCTTGCCCGATGCGGCTGCCTCTTTGGCAAGCTCCAGCGGGTTGGTCTGGAGCTGCGGCGCGGAAGGCAGCCAGCCCATGCGTTCGGCGCGAATGTTGTAGTCGATCATCGTGCCGTCCCACGCACCCTCAGGTGCGGTGGGCGAGAGGATGTCCTGCACCTTCACGGTCTCGTAGCGCCACTGGTCGGTATGCGCATAGAAGAACGAGGTCGAGTTCATGTGGCGCGGCGGACGGTTCCAGTCGAGCGCGAAGGCAAGCGCTGTCCAACCGGTCTGCGGACGCAGCTTTTCCTGCCCCACATAATGGCTCCAGCCGCCGCCTGACTGGCCGATACAGCCGCACATCACCAGCATGTTGATGATGCCGCGATAGTTCATGTCCATGTGGTACCAGTGGTTGAGACCGGCACCGAGGATGACCATCGAACGACCATTGGTCTTTTCGGCATTGGTTGCAAATTCTCGGGCAACAGCAATGATCTGGTCGCGCGGGACGCCCGTGATCTTCTCCGCCCGGCCGGAGTATATGGCAAACCCTCGTCATAAGACTTGGCAGAGTTCTCGTCGCCAAGCCCGCGATCGAGACCGTAATTGGCGGCGAACAGGTCGAACACGGTCGCGACCATGACGTCACCGCCCTTGATCTTCAGCTTGCGGGCCGGAACCTTGCGCACCAGCACGCTGTCATGGTCCGTGCCTTCAAAATAATCGTGCTCGCGGTTGCCGAAATATGGGAAAGCCACATCTGCGACGGCATCGTGGCTGTCCTTGTCGATGAAGCTCTTGGCAAGTTCCACATCCTTGCCCTTGCCGTCCTTTTCTTCAAGGTTCCACTGGCCGTCGTCACCCCAGCGGAAACCGATGGAGCCCTGCGGCGCAACATAGACGCCCGATTTCGTGTCGAAGGCGACCGTTTTCCAGTCAGGATTATTGCCTTCGCCGAGATCGCCCTTGAAGTCGGACGCGCGCAGGAAGCGATCCGGCACATACCGCCCGTCCTTCTTCGTGAGCATGACCAGCATCGGGAAGTCGGAATATTTACGGCAGTAACTCTCAAAATAGGGAACCTGCCGGTCAAGGTGATATTCGCGCAGGATCACATGGCCAAGCGCCATGGCAAGCGCGGCATCGGTGCCCCTGCTTGGGATGCAGCCACAGGTCGGAGAACTTCGCGGCTTCCGAATAGTCGGGCGAGACCACGACCGACTTGGTGCCCTTGTAACGCACTTCCGTATAGAAATGCGCATCTGGCGTACGGGTCTGCGGTACGTTCGAACCCCAGAGCATCAGGAAACCGGCATTGTACCAGTCAGCCGATTCTGGCACGTCCGTCTGTTCGCCCCATGTCATGGGCGAAGCGGGCGGCAGATCGCAATACCAGTCATAGAATGACATGCAGACACCGCCGAGCAGTGACAGGTAACGTGAGCCCGCCGCATAGGACACCATCGACATGGCCGGGATCGGCGAGAAGCCGATCACACGGTCCGGTCCATAGGTCTTGGCCGTATAGGCATTGGCCGCAGCGATGATCTCGTTGACCTCTTCCCATGTTGCGCGAACGAAGCCGCCAAGACCACGCACCTTCATATAGTCGGCGCGCTTGGCAGGGTCCTGCTGGATGGCGGCCCGGGCTGCGACCGGCGTTTTCAGCGCACGTTCCTTGCGCCACAGCTTCAGGAGGCGGGAGCGGATCAGCGGATATTTCACGCGATTGGCAGAATAGACATACCAGCTATAGCTTGCCCCGCGCGAACAACCGCGCGGTTCGTGGTTCGGCAGGTCGGCGCGGGTGCGCGGATAATCCGTCTGCTGGGTTTCCCAAGTGATGATGCCGCCCTTGACGTAGACTTTCCACGAGCAGGAGCCAGTGCAGTTCACACCATGGGTGGAGCGTACAATCTTGTCGTGCTGCCAGCGCTTGCGATAGGCGTCTTCCCAGTCACGGTTCTCATTGGTCGTAACGCCATGGCCTTCCGAGAAGGTGCCGACATTCTTGCGCGCAAGAAAGTTCAGGCGATCGAGGAGTAGACTCATGATTTTATCCTCACTTTTATTTCTTCAGGCAGCAGCAGCGGCTGGTTTGCCACGGTGCTCCACGTCGTAGAGCAGACCGCCTTTTCGGGTGTAGACGCCCCGTGATGATGACGAGGCAGGTCACGTAGAAGATCAGGAAGGCCCAGAGTGCGGCTTCCGGTCCGCCGGTCATGCTGATCGAGGTGCCGTAACCCTTCGGGATGAAGAAGGCGCCGAAGGCAGCAATGGCCGAGGTGAAGCCGGTGATGGCGGCAGATTCCTTGTCTGCTTCGTGACGGCGTTCTTCCGGGGTGGCAGTGGCCATAAGCCTGTCCATCTCTTTCGACATGATCGCCGGGATCATCTGGAAGGTAGAGGCATTGCCGATGCCCGTTGCGAAGAACAGCAGGATGAAGGAAGCAAAGAAGCCCCAGAATGCATTCGGCTGATCCTTGATGCCGACGAAGTACAATACGCCTGCCACGCCGATCATCATCAGCACGAACGCCCAGATGGTGACGCGTCCGCCACCATATTTATCGGCAAGCCAACCTGAACCCGACCGCGATAGCGCGCCGACGAGAGGTCCGAGGAAGGCGAACTGAAGCACATTCACCTCGGGGAACAGAATATTGGTCAAAAGCGGGAAGCCAGCCGAATAACCGATGAATGAGCCGAACGTGCCGGTATAGAGCCAGCACATGATCCAGTTATGCCTGCGACGGAAAATGACAGCCTGATCGGCGAACGAAGCTTTAGCCGACGCGATATCGTTCATACCAAACCAGTTGGCAAAAGCCGTGATGATGATGAACGGTACGAAGAAAAAGCCGGCATTCTGCAGCCAGAGCGGCGTGCTGCCCGCTTCGGTCGCAACCATTGACGGATCGCCGCCAAGCTTGCCGAAGATACCGGCAGTGATGACCAGCGGAACCACGAACTGCACGACGCTGACACCGAGATTGCCGAGGCCCGCATTCAGCGCCGCCGCATTGCCCTTCTCTTTCTTCGGGAAGAAGAAGGAAATGTTGGACATGGAGGAGGCGAAGTTACCGCCGCCGAAGCCGCAGCACAGGGCCAGCAACAGGAAGATGAAGTAAGGCGTATTCGGATTCTGCACGGCATAGCCGATACCGATGGCCGGAATTACCAGCGACCGTAGTCAGTGTAGTCCACAGGCGACCGCCGAAGATCGGCACCATGAAGGAATAGAAGATGCGGAAGGTCGCGCCCGAAATGCCGGGGAGCGCTGCCAGCCAGAACAGCTGATCAGTCGTGAACTGGTAGCCCACCAGCGGCAGCTTTGCCACCACCACAGACCAGACCTGCCAGATGGCGAAAGACAGAAGCAGTGCCGGGATCGAAAGCCATAGGTTGCGCTTGGCGATCCTTCTTCCCTTCTCTTCCCAGAAGGTCGGATCGTCCGGACGCCAGTCGGTCAGAACGGAATCGCCCTTTGCAGGCTTGAAGTCGGCTTTCTTCAAGCCCTGCAATTCAGCAAAGGCCGGAAGCTCCTCCGTTGTCTTGCCTTCGGCTGCGCGCTCCATCTGGCGGATCGAGACATGCATCCATGCAAAGGAAACCGCGACGATGACGAAAAGCAGCATGAAGCAGCTCGTCCAGAGGCCTGTCTGGTCCAGAAGCACGCCGAACAGGATCGGCAGGATGAAGCCGCCGAGACCGCCGATCATGCCCACAAGACCACCGACGGAGCCGACGTTGCCCGGATAATAGACGGGAATGTGCTTGAAGACGGCAGCTTTGCCCGGGCCATGAAGAAGCCGAGGATGAAAACCGTGATCGTGAAGCCGATCACACCCATTTCCGCATGGAAGGCCAGCGGGCCGTTGTCACTCTGGATGACATAATCCGTCGGCGGATAGGACAGTATGAATGTCGCGACCAGCGAGACGGCGAAGGTCCAGTACATGACCCGGCGCGCGCCATAGACATCCGAAAGATGTCCGCCATAGGCGCGGAACAGGCTTGCTGGAACAGAGAAGAAAGCAGCGATGATGCCTGCCAAACGAATATCGACGCCATAAACATGGATCAGATACTGTGGCAGCCAGAGCGCGAGTGCCACGAAAGCGCCGAAGACAAAGAAATAGTAAAGCGAGAAACGCCAGACCTGAATATTCTTGAGCGGTTCCAGCTCCATCAGGGTGCTGGTGGGCTTTTCGCCCTTGCGCCGACGCTCGACCAGAACGGGGTCGTCGCTCGTGGTGAAATAGAAAATCAGCGCCATGACGACCATCGCGGCCGCCCAGACTTCAGCGACCGTATGCCAGCCGAAGGCAACCATAATCATCGGCGCGAAGAACTTCGTGACTGCCGAGCCGACATTGCCCGCTCCGAAAATGCCAAGCGCGACGCCCTGCTTTTCCGGCGGATACCAGCGCGAGACATAGGCAACACCAACCGAGAACGACCCACCCGCGACGCCGACGCCAAGCGCTGCAATCAGCATTTGTGGATAGGTGGTGGCGTAGGTCAGAAGGTAAGTAGCAACCGCCGATACCAGCATTGTGAGCGTAAAGATGGCGCGACCACCATATCGATCAGCCCATATGCCCAGAATGACGCGGATCAGCGACCCAGTCAGGATAGGCGTGCCGACGAGCAGGCCGAACTGGGTTTCGCTCAGCCCAAGCTCGGATCGAATTTCAATGCCGATGATTGCAAAGATGGTCCAGACCGCAAAACAAACTGTGAAAGCGGTCGTACTCATCGCTAGCGCCGTAGTCTGCGCCCCCGGATTTTCCCCTGCGACATGTTGCATAGGCGTACTCCGAATTGAATACCATGGGAGGTTTCGTTTGCACTTATGCGTCGACTTTCAGATGAATACATTGATTAAGATCAATATCTTTAGACTATTCAAGTTGAATTTTAGATATTCGTGGCTTAACAACCAAAATAGACATAGTTAGTTCAAAGTATTGATTTATGCGTATTGCATAATTGATAATTATCAAGCATAATAGACTGATAAAAACTTGATCCCAAAAGTGAGGTTTAATGCGGAAAGATGACATCGACGCGCTGAAGAATTTGCCTCTCTTCATGGATATGGAAGATGCCACTTTCGAGCGGATCATGCGCCCGAGCTTCATGCAGTCGTTTCCGCCACGCACGACCCTGATCAAGGAAGATGAACCTGCGGACTTCCTGTTTGCAATTCTGGATGGTCTTGTGTTGATGTCCGCGAAATCGGATGATGGCGAGACGGCGCTGGAGATACTTCGCGCCGGCGATATTTTCATTCTCGCAGCCGTGCTCAATGACGATGTGTGCCTGCAAACCGCACAGACCCTCACGCCAACCCGTGTGCTGATGGTGCCTTCAAGCATGGTTCGGGATTTGATGAGCGAGGACGTCGGTTTCATGCGCGCCGTCGTCTTTGAAACAGCACGCGCCTATCGTCGTCTGGTCAAGGAACTGAAGGCTCAGAAGCTTAGAAGCAGCGTCCAGCGCCTCGCCAACTGGATCGTCAAGGAATCGCTCTTTAACAACGGCGCCGACGTCGTGATGATCCCTTATGAAAAACGGACGCTTGCCGCCTATCTCGGCATGACGCCAGAGAACCTGTCGCGCAGTTTTGCCACTCTCGGATCCCATGGTGTCAGTGTGCAGGCCTCTGCAATCAAAATCACGAACAAGAACAAGCTGCTGCAGTTTGCAGCCCCTTCCCATTTGATTGACAGGGAAGAACCGGCGCGTACAGCCGACAGGGTTTGAGACCCGCTTTCATCTTCCTGTCAAACAGAACGACTATCCGGTGACTTTTCTGATCGAACGGATATTCGCCATGAAAGCACCTTTTGTTGCACTGCTTCTTGCCCTTGTCACCAGCGCCACGGCACAGGAAATGCAGCAGCCGGAACTTATCGGCGCTATCACGCTACCGACAGGCCTGAAAATTGGCGGCGTCGAATTCGGCGGAATTTCCGGCCTCGACTACGACCCGCGAGAGGATGTCTATTACGCCATATCCGATGATCGTTCGGAAAATGCGCCTGCGCGCTTCTACAAGCTCAAGCTCGCCATCAACGGTTCCGGCGTGCAAAGCCTTGATATCCCGGAATCCGTCAAGCTTCTGGACAAGGCCGGCAAACCATTTGCGCTGAAGGACGTGGACCCTGAAAGCATCCGCTTCAACGCGGCGACCGGCACGATATACTGGTCGAGCGAAGGCGACAAAAACGGCAGACCCTTTATTGGCGAAGCGAAGACCGACGGCAGTTTCATTCGCGAATTTGTTTTGCCGGAAGCCTACATTCCCCGACGAAGGCAAGACGCGCGGTATCCGCAACAATCTATCCTTCGAAAGCCTTACTATCACGCCAGACGGAAAGACGCTTCTGGCGGGGACGGAAAACGCCCTGATACAGGATGGAGACAAGGCGACGCTCGACCACGGCAGCCGTTCACGCATCATCGCCCTTGACCTCGCCTCGGGCAATGTGACGGCAGAATATGCCTATGACACCGACACGATTTTCACCAGGGGCGACGCTGCCACCCTTCTGGAACGATAACGGTCTGTCGGAATTCGTTGCCGATGGAAACGATCTCCTCACAGTCGAGCGCTCCTTCGCCATGGGCGTAGGCAATCGCATTACGCTTTACCGCGCATCCTTCGACGTCGCCAGCAATGTGAAAGATATGCCGTCACTGGCCAATCAGGCCGTGGCGCCGCTCGGCAAGAAGCCGGTCCTCCAACTGAACGAAGGCGATTTCGGTCTCGGCATCGACAATATAGAGGCCATCACCTTCGGACCGAAGGTTGACGGCAAGAGAACATTGGTCCTTGCCTCGGACAATAACTTTAATCACGGTCAGGTTTCGCAGTTCATCGCTTTGAAGCTACCCTGACCGGCCCGGGCTCAGGTCCAGAAATACCGCACAATATGGAAGAAGACCGGAGCTGAAAAGACGAGACTGTCGGCCCGGTCGAGCATTCCGCCATGTCCTTCGATCATGTGGCCCCAGTCCTTAACGCCGCGATCCCGCTTGATGGCGGAGGCGACAAGGCCGCCGAAGAAGCCCATGATGCATGATGTTGCCGCGAGAGCTCCCGCCTGAACCGGTGAAAACGGCGTCAGCCATGCAAGACCAGCTCCCAGAAGAGAGGCGCTCGCGACCCCGCCTACAAACCCTTCCCAAGTCTTCGAGGGTGATATGCTGGGCGCGATACGATGTTTTCCAAACAGCTTTCCAAAAATATATTGCAGCACATCACTGCCCTGCACGGTGGCCACCAGAAACGCTATCAGAAGCAGTTTCTTGCCATCGAAACCGGGAATGTCCAACGTCATCAAGGCGGGCACATGGCTTATGCAATAGACTGACAGCATGATGCCCCATTGCTGCTCGCTGATACGCTCCAGAAAGCGCGACGTGTCCCCGGAAAGTGCTGTCAGAACCGGCATGGCGAGGAAGCAATAGACAGGGATGAAGATGGAATAGAGTCCGTACCAGTCAATCCAGATCAGATAGTATTGCACTGGAATAACCAGCAAAAACATGCCGAGCAGCACGCGATGGTCGGCGCGGCGTGTCTGAGTCAGCGTGGCATATTCGCGTAAAGCGGCAAACGAGATCAGCGCGAACAGCACGATCACGCCCTCCTTGCCGAACAGAAAGGCGATGCACATGGCACCAACCATGATCCACCATGCCTTTATGCGGGCATTGAGATTGACCAGCGTGGATGAAAGCGGCTTCGGCGCGCGCCATGAAAGAACACCGGCAACGGCGCTTGCCGTTATCAGAACGCCCATGAGGCCAAGGAATAATCGGGTCGTTTCACTCATGGGTGTTTACCATTCTGGGGCTGAATATCGAGAAGGCTTTGGCGGGCGCGGACGAGAAATTCCTTGCGGTCCTCGCCATCGCGAAGCTGCACCGGCGCGCCGAAAATGACACGACACAGAAGTGGCACTGGCAGCATTGCGCCCTTGGGCAGCACGCGCGACATGTTTTCGATCCAGCACGGCACCAGCTCGACATCGGGGCGCGCCAGCGCCAGATTGTAGATTCCTGACCGAAAGCGCAGCAGCGCCTCGTCGGTCATGTTGCGTGTACCTTCGGGAAAGATGATGAGCGAATGGCCATCGGCCAGCGCTTTCAGCATCACTTCCATCGGGTCTTGCGTGCGTTCCACCCAATTGCGTTCGACAAGCACGGTGCGCAGCAGAACTTCGGCCATGAACTGGCGTACGCGATTGCCCCGCCAGTAATCGGCACCAGCAACTGCACGGGTGCGCGCGCGCTCTTCCTGATCGAGACAGGAGGAAAGTAGGATAAAGTCACCGTGGCTTGTGTGATTGGCAAAATAGATGCGCTGATTACGCGACGGACCGGTGCCGCTCCAGATCGGACGCACGCCGGTAATCCCGCGCGACAGGATTGCCAGAAACGAACCGAACGTCGATTGCACCTGATGGCGGATCAATTCCCGCATGTTACAGCCCCTGACCCAATGGCACAGTGGCCAGCAGAATGAAAAGTACAACACCCAGACCCATGAAGAACCGCAGACGCCCCATAATACGTCGCGAGCCTTCTATTCTTTTCGCAAGCGGACGGACCACTCCGTCATCGGAGCGCAAACCCATGCGCTCAAGAATGTTGTCGACCTCACTCAATCCCGTTTCACATGAACCGGCAATCAGCTTGAAAAGCGCGGCATCGAACAGGAGATGCGCTGCAATACCAAGCACGACCAATGCGCTTACCAACAAAAGCGGCCAGATCAGCCAGAACGCCAGATCATGCACCGGACGCATGAAGGGCGCGACCGCAAGCAAAACCACGGCAACAACGATACCGAGAAAGGCATTGCGGCGCAGAACAATTGCTATGGACGCTGCCCGGGAATTCATACCAGCCCCTTGGCCAGATGCAGATGGACCGGCCAGCCCCCGAGCGGATCAGCGCTTCGGCTTCCCGTGCATTGGCGACATGGCCAGTAGAGACGAGCCATGCGACCGCAACCGTCGCGCTGCGCTGAAAACCAAGCGCGCAACAGACAAGAACCGGACCGTGATGGCGTGCGGTTTCAACAGCATCGGAGGCCAGTTGTATTTTTTCGGATGACGGCTCGATCAGATCAATCATACCGAAGCTTTTCCATTCGACAGAATAGCGTGCCGAATGGCGCGGAGGCACCATTTCAGCAGCAAGATCGATGACGGCAGCAAAGAATGAGAGTTCTGCGGCTTTTGGAAAACGTCCGAGAAACACCCCGTCGGCCAACTCGACATGCGGTGGCAGTTTACGTGTCCAGAAAAGCACATTCAGTCGGGCAAAAAGCTGGTAAGGCCAAAGAAGCCAACGGCTTGCAAGACCTACCGATCCATCTCTCCGCTTCTGGAAAATGCCGGGGCCTGCACCGAAATAGCCAAGCGCCACTATGGCCAGTGCGGTTGCAGGCCAGAGCCAGAAGATCGCATAGCCAGTTGCAGTCAGGCCTTGGATGGCGAACACCAGAAACGGGATCGCACCCGCCAGATAGTAAAACCCGATCCTTCTGGCTTTCGGATCGGATGTGAAATGAAAGCCAGCGAGCGGCGAAGGACCGTTGCGTGGGAAAAGCCACAAGGCAAACAGGCCGAGCAAAGCGCCTGCCGGAATATCGACTGCGTGGTGTTGATAGGTGGTCAGCACCGACAAACCAATCAGCAGACACCAGACATGCCAGACCACGCGCATGGCATCGCCCATCGCGCGGCGCATCTGGTCCCAGATGATGATCAGGAGCGCGATATGCAGCGAGGGGGCCTGATTGAAGGGTTTGTCGAAGCCGCCAAGTACATCGAACATGAAACCCGGAAGACCAGCTGTCGCAGGTTTTGCGAAGGTTGCGGTCAATGGAAAAGCGACGAAGCAAAGAACCGCGATAATCTGTGCGGTCAGATAACGCTTTGCCAGCCGGTCGACCTGTTCCGGGCTGTCATTGACGAATAGCGCAATCGCATAAAACAGATTGACCGACCAATAGGGAATAATGCTCCACGCGATAAAAGGAACATGGCTTTCCCATCGAAAAGCAAGGTTCGGCACATGATCTTGCTGCGACGCGAGCCAGTTGGCCGTACCGTAGGTCAGGTAGAAAAAGGGCGCGAGAAACAGAAGCCAAAGGATGGCGCGGCGCATCATAGGCCGTCGCGAAGATCCATTAAGCTCCGTCAACTGCACTGTCACGCTTCGCCATCTCCCATGCGTTCTGCAATCGAGACAGTAAAATGCCCCACTGATCGACGCGCTGTTCGATCTTACGATAGCCCGCCTTTTGGACCAACTGATCCATTTCGCCCTGCGTGCGGCGGCGCATCACCCATGCCTCACCGCCGCGATGCGAGGTCAACGCCCGCGCGATCATTTCCAGTTGCGGATGCCATGGCTGGTTGGTGTAGATCAGCAGTGAGCCGTGTTTCTGCACACGGGCAAGCCCCGATAGCGAACGATTTATCAGCGCATTATCGGGAAAGAGCTCATAGAGACCGGAAACGATGGCAAGGTCCGGCTGCGGCGTGACGGCGGCAAGGCTTTCCTCGTTGAAAGCATCGCCTTCTTCCATATGGGCAATGGCTTCCAGCCCGCGATCCCGGATGAGCTTGTTGCCCGCCAGTACATTGATCGGCGAGTAATCGCGAAGATGAATGCTGTCCGGCAATTCACCTGCACGTACCACCGCATCAATCACATAGCGGCCATGACCGCAGGCAATGTCAAGGATATTGGTCGAGCGACCTTCGCTTTTGAGCCGTTTGATCGACGCACCAATCAGTTCTTCCAGGTGCACCTTGCGCTGCCGGATACCCCGCCAGCCGATCGCTTCCAGAAACTGCTTATCGATGAGCTTGCCGCCCGGCCCCGTGCCGCGTGCTTCATTCTCATAGACATAATCGAGCGTGGAACCGGAATCGAAGCCGGTGCGCTTGCCGACCTTCAACCCTTCAGAAAACAACGCACCGAAGGCTATCGAAGCACGTGTCGACGCCCAGTAAAGCCCCTGCGCCGTCAGCAGCGGCAGCGGGCTCGACAACCGATCCGCCTCGTCACGCGTATGGCCTGCAACATGCGCATCCGTCAGATCGGTGCGCTGCGGCGCTTCGGCAAAACGAGCCTTGATGAAATCGTGGATGAGTTCGATTGCCAGTTTGCGATCCCGTTCGCCGAGCGTGTCATGGTAAAACCCTTTGAGCACATGGCGCTCTTTGATCCGGCTGCCGAGATTCTCGAAGAAGCGATGTTGCGGCGCGGGACGCACGACAAAATCGCTACCGGAAATGAGCAGTTGTGTCGGAACGGTAATCGCGCGTGCATCGTCAACCACACGCTTGGCCGTCTCATAGAGTTGCAGCAAGATATGCGAGGCGATGGGCCGCGTGATCAGCGGATCGGTACGATAGGATTCAATGCGTTCCGGATCGTGGGTCAGGAATTGTGGCTTGACGTATGAATTGACGTAGAACTTGCCTTTCAGCTTCTGCCACAGGCCGATGCCTTCCTTGGCGAATGGCACATAGAGCTTGATGTCGAAAGCGGGCGAAGCCAGCACCAGCGCCCGTATGTTCGGCGCGTAGTCATGTACCCACGCGGCCGCCAGTACAGCTCCGACACTCTGCGCGATGATTACCACGTCCTCGATGGCCGTGCCGGTTTCCTGTCGGATATGGGTTACGAAACTATCAAGATCACGGATCGACACACCGAAGGATGGCGAGAACCCGCGCACGCCCGGCGACTGGCCATGGCCGCGCGCGTCCCGTGGCGTAGAAGGCGTAATCGTCCAGCCCCAACTCATCGACAAGGTGCGCAACACGTTCGCTATGTTCATGCCCGCGATGCAAAGAACGATAACGCCTTTCGGCGTTTCGGAGAGTGCTGGCCAGAAACGATAAAACAGCGACGTGCCGTCGTGGGTGACGAACTGGCTTTCCTGTGCCGCGCGATGCTGATTTGTTGCGTGCTCGTTCATGCCATCCCCTCTCCACCTGTTTCCTCATGAGGCAATCGCCCCCAATTTCTATTGAGTGAAACAAAATGTTTGAATAAACGAGCTGGAGCGAACCGCAAATAGCTGTTCAATACTTATTCTTCGTTTCCCAAGAGATTCTTGATGTCGGTTTATCAACTCAAGTCGCGTTTCCAGAATTTACTGAGACCTCTTGTCATGCGACTTGCCGCAGGCGGTGTAACGGCCAATCAGGTTACAGTCACTGCCGCGCTCGTCTCTGTCATACTTGGCGCTTTTCTGGCGTGGAGTGGAAACGCGGCATGGTTTGCGCTCGTCCCGGTCTGGCTGTTCCTGCGCATGGCGCTGAACGCCATCGACGGAATGCTGGCACGAGAACATGGGCAGAAATCGACGCTCGGCGCTTATCTCAACGAGATCGGTGACGTGATTTCCGATGCTGCCCTCTACGCGCCTTTTGCACTGGTTTTGCCGTTCACCGGCCCATGGATTTTCGCGATTGTCTTTCTGGCCACCCTTACAGAATTTGCGGGTGTTACCGGTGCGTCCGTAAGTGCGAGCCGTCGCTATGACGGCCCGATGGGCAAGAGCGACCGCGCCGTCGTCTTCGGCGTTCTCGGCGCCCGGATCGCCATTGATGGCAGCCTCCCGGACTGGATTTTCTGGCTTCAGCCGCTCCTCTGCCTGCTTCTGGTCATAACGACGGCCAAGCGTATCGCAAATGGCGTAAGCGAGGCAAAACCCGGTAAAAGAGGCTAAATCAGGCCTTCTGGTACTGGTATTGACGCAATTGCGGCCTATGTTGGTGCATTCAATTCCAGCTCAATCGGAGGCCATGCCAATGAAGAAAGCTAAGACTGCTTTTCTTTTTGCGGGCATATTCGCATTTTCTTCCGCGCTCAGCCCGGCGCTCGCTGCCAGCAATGTCAACTCGAAACAACGAGCGAAGGAAGTCACCGCTGTCGTCAACGCCGTCGCGCAGAAAATGCCCGACCAGCCGATCAATACGGTGATGTATATCCGCTCCAATAATTTCGAGGTTCTCGCCGGCGACTGCACCGTGCGCGCGCATATCGTCTCGTCGGGTCACAAGGCGAAAAGCACTTCTCCCGACAAGATCAAGGTCCGGCTCAACAAGCGGCGCTGTGCGCGCTAACTTCCATTGAGCTGTGACTTGGCAACAGTCTTGACCACCCAGTCGGCAAAGACGCGAAGGCGGTTGCTGAGATGCCGGTTGGGTGGATAGACCAGATAGATCGGCATCGGTTCGATTTCCCACTCCTGCAGGACAGGGCGCAACGTGCCATTTTTGATGTCGTCCTTCACCATGAACAAAGGCGCCTGTACTACGCCGAGCCCTGCGCGAGCGCGGCGGCGAGATAGGTGGTCGATCTGTTCGCTGCCACCACATAGCGCCCGTTGACCTCGATTTCCTCCGTCCCTTTTTGAAACGGAACGGCATCTGTTGGCCGGTCGATGGCCGGAAATAACCGACCACCGTGCAGTTCCTGCCCAGATCGGACGGATGCAGCGGCGTGGAACAACGGTCTAGATATTCCGCCGAAGCGCAGGCTATGAAATGCATGTCGCCGATGCGCCGCGCAATGAGTGACTGATCGGCCAGCTCACCAATGCGGATGGCGCAATCGACGTTTTCCGCCACATAATCGACAGGCCGGTCCGATACGCCGAGATCAATCTGGATATCGGGATAGCGCTGGTGAAACTCGATCAACGCGGGAATGATGATCAGATTGGCGACCGCGCTCGCCATTTCAACGCGCAGCCGGCCTTTGGGCAAGGTCTGGGCGCTCGACAGGCTGCCATCAAGTTCCGCGAGATCGGCCAGCAATCGTGCTGCGCGCTCATAGTAAAGTGCGCCGTCCGGAGTTACGAGAACGCGGCGGGTCGTACGATTGAGGAGCTTTGTGCGCAGATGAGCTTCCAAGCCCCGGATGAGATTGCTGATTGTTGCCTTCGGCATATTGAGCGAGGCGGAGGCGCGCGTGAAGTTCCCGGTTTCAACAACCCGGAGAAAAGCGCGCATGGCCGAGAGCTGGTCCATTATCAAATAGCCGTCATTGTTCGAGATTCTGGACAGTGTAACCAATTATAGGGGACTATTCCAGTCTATAGACAATGATAATATCTGATCGTGGCGGTTTGCCGCTGAAGCATTTCCAACAAAACCTTGAAACGGTTTTGCGTTCGGAAATGCGTGGAAATAAAATGGATAGAGCGGTTCAGACGATTCCGTAAAGCAGAACCCGCTCTAGACACGAAGGCCGTGAAAGATGTGCGAGAAGTTTACGGTTGAGACAATGCAGGCGGGTAACACCAACTGCACGGCGCGCGTTTATAAGGGCGCCAAATTGCTCTCTCCCCACCGGTGGTGTTGCACCTTCACGGTGGTGCTTTCTCGGTCAACTGCCTTGGTGACTGCGAGCGCGTCGCCGAAACACTTGCCGAGGCAGGTGCGGTGGTCGTCTCGCCGGAATATTCGTCAGCCTGTCTCAACCCGTTCCCGGCGGCGCTTGAGATAGCCTACTCCATTCTGACTTCGATGCGCGCGCGTTGCCCCTGAATTTGCGCACAAGAAGTCGATGCTGTTCGTCGCCGGTGAAGAGGCGGGCGGTAATATTGCTGCCGGCGTGGCTCTTATGGCGCGCGATCAATACCTGACCGATCTCAAGGGTCAGATACTGCTTTCGCCCATGCTTGACCCCCCTGCCTCGCCACAGCCTCGTTCCGCAAGTATTGCGCGGAAAGCGCCGTCCAGACGATGTCGGATGGCTGGCAGCATTATCTGGGCGAGTGTGCGGGTTTCACCCACCCTTACGCCGCGCCTGCCCTGTGTACGCGTCTTGCTGGTCTGACACCCACCTTGCTTGTCACCAGCGCCCAGTGCCCGATGCGCGATGAAACGCAGGCCTATGCCGAGCGTCTCCGTCAGGCGGGCGTGAAAGTACAATCGCACGTCCTGCCCGGAAAAGCCGGCTGGATAGCCGAAAACAAGGTGGCGAGCACCGACTGGTCGCCACAGGAACATAAACTTATCGACCTGTTTTCCGATTTCTTCCGGCAGGCAGGAGCAAAGCCAATCGCAGCATAACATCAGATCGAAAGTCCTCCCAAGCTTTGATCTGATGTCCACATTGAAGCCGGCCCCCACCGGTCAGGAGATACAACAATGACATCGATCACAGCCCGCCGGGCCCTATGGGGCGCCGGCCTGAGTATCCTATTGTCTGCAGCCGGCGGCGGCGCCATTCTCTTCGGCGTGCCTCACCTCAGGGCCGATGCTGCGACCGATATTTCCGCTCCACCGCCTGCCGTGCCGGTTTCGGTCGCCAAGGCAGAAGCGCGACGCATTGTAAGCTGGGAAGAGTTTTCCGGCCGTCTGGAAGCGATTGACCGGGTAGAAATTCGCCCGCGTGTCGGCGGCGCCATACTGAAAGCTCATTTCCGCGAAGGCGCTCTGGTGAAACAGGGCGACCTGCTCGTCACCATCGATCCCGAGCCCCGCAGCAGCTGTTGAAAAAAGCAAAAGCGCAGGTTTCAGCCGAAGAAGCCCGCGTCGCACTGGCCAAGACCGAACTGGAACGTGGTCGCCAGCTCGTGACCACCCGCACCATCGCCCAGAGCGGTCTCGACCAGCGGTCCAGCGCCTATGACGAGACGCAGGCAAGCCTGCGCTCCGCCAAGGCTGCACTGCGTTCAGCCGAGCTCGATCTCCAATATACGGAAGTGCGCGCACCGATTTCCGGTCGCGTCGGGCGGCTGGAAGTCACGGCGGGCAATCTCGTTGCGGCAAGTTCTGCCTCACCAGTCCTGACCACGCTTGTTTCGGTCGATCCGATTTACGCAAGCTTCAGCGCGAATGAGGAAGTCGTCACCAAGGCACTTGCCAAGCTTGCAGCCTCACACGGTGGAAGCGCCATCGAGCGCATTCCTGTCCAGATCGGCACTGCTTCCGATGAAGGCACTCCGATTTCCGGCCATATCCAGCTCATCAACAATGAAGTCGATGCCACGACCGGCACAATCCGGGTCCGTGCGGCAATCGACAATCCGGATGGAAGGCTCATTCCGGGGCAGTTTGTCCGCATTCGCTTCGGCGAGCCGGAACCCGATGAAAAACTGGTGGTGAGCGACCGGGCGATTTCTTCCGATCAAGACAAGAAGTTCGTCTTCGTTGTCGGCACGGATAACAAGGTTGAATACCGACAGGTGGTTCTCGGTCGCAATTACGATGGCCTGCGCATTATAGAAAGCGGGCTGAAGCCCGGCGAGAGTATCGTCGTGAACGGCCTGCAGCGCATTCGTCCGGGCGTGGTCGTTGTACCGCAACCTGTAACCGAAACACTTGCCCAGAATTGAATGAAACAGTGCGCGCCTGAAGCGCGCATAAACGCAAACACTCAGCCTAAACAACCCGCGAGAACGCTTGTTCCCGCGGGCCGGGAGAGTTTTTGCCTTCCCGCTTAAGGGGATAAACAGATGAACTTTTCACGCTTTTTCGTCGACCGCCCGGTCTTCGCTGGCGTTCTGTCGGTCCTGATCTTTGTTGCCGGTCTGATCGGCATGACAGGTCTGCCGATTTCGGAATATCCGGAAGTCGTGCCGCCGCAGATCGTGGTTCGCGCACAATATCCGGGCGCCAACCCAGCCGTTATTTCCGAAACCGTCGCCACACCGCTTGAAGAACAAATCAACGGCGTCGAGGGCATGCTTTATATGCAGAGCCGGCGACCGCCGACGGTGTCATGACGCTGACTGTCACGTTTGCGCTCGGCACCGATCCCGATCAGGCGCAACAGCTGGTGCAGAACCGTATTTCGCAGGCCGAACCGCGCTTGCCGGAAGAGGTGCGCACCCTTGGCGTCACAACTGCCAAAAGCTCGCCCGATCTGACGCTGGTCGTTCATCTTATCTCGCCCGATGGGCGATATGACGTGAACTATCTGCGCAACTATGCCGTTCTGAACGTCAAGGATCGTATCGCCCGTATTCCGGGCGTCGGTCAGGTGCAGATATTCGGCGGCGGCGATTATTCGATGCGCGTCTGGATTGACCCGCAGAAGGCAGCCGAAAGAGGACTTTCTGCAAGCGACATCGCCACTGCCATTCGCCAGCAGAATGTTCAGGCCGCTGCCGGTGTCATCGGCGCATCGCCGTCCGTTTCGGGACTCGATCTTCAGCTTTCCGTCAATGCGCAAGGCCGCCTCCAGTCACCGGAAGAATTTGCCAATATCGTCGTGAAGTCGGGTAGCGAAGGCGAGATCACCCGGCTGGGCGATGTTGCGCGTGTGGAAATGGGCGCCGCTGATTATTCCCTGCGCTCGCTGCTCGACAACAAGTCTGCTGTCGGTATGGGTGTGTTTCAGGCACCCGGCTCCAATGCGCTTGAAATCTCCGAAAACGTTCATGCCGCCATGGCCGATCTTAAGAAAACCATGCCGGAAGGCGTGGATTTCGACATCGTCTATGACACGACCGCATTTGTGAAAGCCTCCATTGAGTCGGTCATTCACACCCTGCTCGAAGCCATCGTGCTGGTGGTGATCGTCGTCATCCTGTTTTTGCAGACATGGCGCGCCTCCATCATTCCACTGGTTGCCGTTCCTGTTTCCATCGTGGGCACGTTCGCGGTCATGTATGTGTTCGGCTTCTCCATCAATGCGCTCAGCCTCTTCGGCCTTGTGCTTGCCATCGGCATCGTGGTCGATGACGCCATCGTGGTGGTGGAAAATGTCGAGCGTAACATCGAGCAGGGACTGTCACCGGTCGAGGCAACCTATCGCGCCATGCAGGAAGTGTCCGGGCCTATCATCGCCATCGCGCTGGTGCTGGTTGCAGTCTTCGTGCCGCTTGCCTTCATCACCGGTCTGACCGGTCAGTTCTACCGCCAGTTTGCTCTCACTATCGCAATCTCGACGGTGATTTCCGCCTTCAACTCGCTGACGCTTTCGCCTGCTCTTGCAGCCCTGCTGCTGCGCGGGCACGACGCGCCGAAGGATCGTCTGACCCGGATCATGGACAAGCTGTTCGGCTGGTTCTTCCGTGGCTTCAACCGCTTCTTCGGGGCAAGTTCGGAAGCCTATGGGCGCGGCGTTGGCAGCATTCTCTCGCGCAAGTCGCTGGTGATGGGCCTTTATGTCGTGCTGCTCGGCATCACCTTCGTGCTGTTCCGTGCAGTACCCGGCGGTTTTGTTCCGGCGCAGGACAAGCAATATCTGATCGGCTTCGCGCAATTGCCGGATGCGGCAACGCTCGATCGTTCGGAAGACGTTATCCGCCGCATGAGCGACATCGCGCTCAAGCATCCGGGCGTAGCCAATGCCATCGCCTTCCCCGGTCTGTCGATTAATGGTTTTACCAACTCGTCGAACTCCGGCATCGTCTTCGTGACGCTGAAGCCGTTCGAGGAACGTAAATCGCCAGAGCTTTCGGCCAATGCAATTACGGGAGAACTGAACCAGCAGTTCGGCGCCATTCAGGACGCATTCATCGCCATGTTCCCGCCGCCACCCGTTCAGGGGTCTCGGCACAACAGGCGGTTTCAAGCTCCAGCTTGAGGATCGCAACGGGCTTGGTTTCCGTGCGCTGGACGATGCAACCAAGGCGTTTCTCGCCAAGGCCTATCTGACACCCGAACTGGCTGGCCTCTATTCGAGCTACCAGATCAATGTGCCGCAGCTTTATGCCGATCTTGATCGTACGAAAGCACGTCAGCTAGGCGTGGCGGTGACCGATGTGTTCGAAACCCTGCAGATTTATCTGGGTTCGCTCTATGTCAACGACTTCAATGCCTTTGGACGCACCTACAGCGTGCGCATTCAGGCCGATGCGAATTACCGCAGCCATGCCGAGGACATAGGCAAGCTGAAGGTTCGTTCGCAGTCGGGCGAGATGATCCCGCTGTCGGCTCTTCTGAAGGTGGAGCAGACGGTGGGTGCGGAACGCGCCATCCGTTATAACGGCTTCCTTTCTGCCGATATCAACGGTAACCCAGCTCCCGGATTCTCGTCCGGCCGGGCACAGGCTGCCATCGAACGGATCGCAGAAGAAACCTTGCCTCCGGGCATCGCTTACGAGTGGACAGACTTGACCTACCAGCAAATTCTCGCCGGCAACTCAGGCTTCCTCGTCTTCCCGCTGGCGTTGCTGTTGGTCTATCTGGTTCTGGCCGCCCAATATGAAAGCCTTGCCCTCCCGCTGTCGATCATCATGATCGTGCCCATGGGGATCATGGCCGCACTCACCGGCGTCTGGTTGACGGGAGGCGATAACAACGTCTTCACCCAGATCGGCTTGATAGTCCTTGTGGGGCTATCGGCGAAGAACGCGATCCTGATCGTGGAATTCGCCCGCGAGTTGAGCTGTCCGGACGAACCGTCGTGCAGGCGGCGGTCGAGGCAAACCGGTTGCGTCTGCGCCCGATCCTGATGACCTCGATGGCCTTCATCATGGGCGTGGTACCTCTGGTGACGTCGACCGGTGCCGGTGCGGAAATGCGCTCGGCCATGGGCATCGCGGTCTTTGCAGGCATGATCGGCGTGACGGCCTTCGGCATCTTCATGACACCGGTGTTCTATGTGCTGATCCGCAAGCTCTCCGGTGAACGCCCGTTAAAGCATGCAGGTGCCAAGATCGAAGCCCGCATCTGGCGCCGGGGAATAATCCCGGCATCACCTCAAAACCTGACCAGAAGGGCCGGAGCAATCCGGCCCTTTTCATGCAATTAACGGATATATTTTCTTCGCGTCGCGATATCGCCCGAATCTGTTTTTAAGAGGGGCTCGTTCGATGCATGAAGGAGAAGATTGTTGCAAAAGTCCGGCTTGCTTGCCCTCACCCTTGTTGTCACTGCGCTAACAGCATGTTCCGAAACGACGCCCGGCCCGTCGGCAAGTGCCTCTCCCGCAAAACCGCCCGTCGACCCCACACCGATCACCGGCAACTGGTGTAGCTCCGATGGCCAGCGGTTCTCCATTTCCGGCGAGCGTTTCGACAGCCGCGACAGCCAGTGCTCTGTAACACGGATAAACAATTACGAAGGCACGTTTACCGTCGCCATGTCCTGTACCGCCAACGGTCAGCAGTCGAACGAAAACATCACCATTTCCCCGTCGGCCAATCGCTGCATATCTCGTTCCTGTCTATGGGCGGCAAGCGTGCTGTGGTGAGCCGCTGCGCCTCCTGACCGCCCCTAAATCACATTGAAGCCGACCATGATTTGGCGCGATTTTTCGCGCCAAACGCGTTTTTACGGATAGAGCGTTGCATTTTCCTGACGGAAATTATGGCGAACGACCGCCGAAGTTGTGACCAAAATATGGCAAATAGCTTTTGGTAACGATGTGATGCGACAGGGCAATCCCTCTCTGCTAAACTCACCGTTGCAATGCCACACCCAAACTGAAGGGAGACAGACATGAAAGTCGTATTCGTGACTACAGCTGTCCTCGCTCTGTCGGTTACAGCTGCGATGGCAGACTGCACTTATCATAATGCTCAATCTTCCACGAAGATTGAGAAACCTCAGACAACTGCAAGCATTCAGACAACAGCACCGGAACAGAAATAACTGCCGGAATGTTTGAAGCTGAACTGCCATATTTTCATTTGTGACGATCGTTGTCATAGGCAACCATCGTCACAAATTTTTTGAACTGGAACTTCACGTTGAATGAAGCGTTGAAGCCATTTCGCACCACTCCATTACCAAATTGTCCTTTTGTAATTCACCAAACCAAAAGATGAAAATCTCAGGTTCCCGGAGGAAAACTGGCTTTCTCAAAGAGATTTCTTTTAAATATTTAACCAATAGAGGGCTAAGTCGGGAAATCGCGAGACGTTGTGAAAAATAGCCGGAAAATATTATCCGCTTCAGTAGAAGAGCAAAAAAAAAAAGCCCTCCAGATGAAGGACGCGAAAGAGGTGCAAGCTCGCTCTGATCGAGGAACCCGAACGGCAGGTTCACAAGGCTCGACCAGATGCCAGTCGGCCATTCTTTCCCGGAAAGCATCAATGTCTGCGTGATTGGTTTTATTCGTAGCTCGAAACACTTCGCTTCGAGAGTAACCTTTATCACCGCTTCTGCGCTATCCGGACTGGTTGGCTGCCTATCGACCCCGACTCCCCGCGGCCGATAAGCAGCCCCGCCCAATTTTTGTGCCAGCCTCCTAAGCCCCAACAGGCCGGCGATCATTTAGTGAACTCTCTAGTAGCGAAAAACAATTCCCTATTCAGGGGATAGTTCACAAAGAACAATCCGCCATTCCATCCTTAAATGACTTGTAAACGCCGGTAGAGACTAAAAAAATCGTAAATCAGTTTGATATTTATTTGGAATTGGACCAAAATTTAGTGTTATGTGTGAATTGTCACTTTTGAACGGAAATTTCGCTCGGCGAACTCAAGAGATTCTTGAAATTGCGCGCGTCCTCCCGTTTAAGCTTGGATACATTCGCAATTTTTCATTTCTGGAGATGCCTCACGTGTCATGCGCAAACTGGATGTTCGCTTTCCGGCGTCTTCTCGCGCTCCGGGCACTGATCGCGCTTTTCGCTATTTGGCAAATCACACAATTCACTGGCACGGCGGATGCTGCGCCACCCCCTCAATGACCATCACACTGACCATTATCGCTCCAAATGGAACGACGCGCGTGCTCAGCAGCGATGACTTCACGAAGCTGCCGCAGAACAGCTTGCAAACCAACACGGCATGGACCGAAGGGCCGCAGAGTTTCGACGGTGTGCTGCTGCGCGATGTGCTGGCAACGGTGGGCGTTGACGGAACGGAAGCAGGCAGCCACTCGATCACGGTGCTTGCGCTCAACGATTACAGCATCAGCATTCCGCTGGAAGACGCCTATAAATACGACGTCCTCGTCGCGCACAAGATGAATGGCAAGGAGTTGAACCGGCGAGACAAGGGACCGTACTGGATCGTCTACCCGCGCGACCAGCATGAGGAACTGAACGATTCGCGCTATGATCACCGCTGGGCATGGCAGCTGAAGCAGATCGAGGTAAAATGAGATTAAAGCGGGGCTACATTCTTTCTGGCCTTGTCATGGTGGGGTTTGCGGCCCTGCTCGCTTATGCTTTCATTCAACTTCTCGTCATCCAGAAATCGCTCGCAACCTATGTCGGCGAAAACATGGTCTGGGCCATTACCCAGACCGAACGCGACGCCGGGCGTCTCGGCGAAACCGCGCTGACACTGCCAAGCGGCAACGCAAACACCGCCGACCTCTCACTCCGTCTCGACGTTCTTTACAGCCGTTTTGCGCTTCTGGCCGATGCGCCGCAGAAGAAATATTTCGCCCGCATTCCGGACGGTGCCGAAACCATTCAGCGCAATGCCGACCGGCTTCCCGAAATCGAGGCGATGATCGATGCGGAACCTGATAAATTCGACCCGATTGCCATCTATGAAACACTGGTCCCCATGCGCGAGGAACTGAGCAAGGTCGCCAATGATGCGATGATCCCGGAGCGTGACCGCGGCGGCGCGCAGCGCGATCAGCAATTACAGTCGATCTATCTGATCATGTTCGCAGTGCTGGGTATCATGGCCACCGGCGCCATTCTGTCGTGGCAGGTGTTTTCCAACATGCGCAAGGCAGAACGCGCTCACAAGGCGCTGCAGGAATACAAGCAGCAACTGGAACATACAGTTGCCGACCGTACCGCCGCCTTACGCGAGGCGTTAGAGAGCGAGCGCAAGGCAAAGGAGCTTTACAAGAGCTTTATCACCACGGTGTCACACCAGTTTCGCACGCCTGTATCGATCATCGATATCATCGCCCAGCGTTTCATCCGTCGCGCCGACGAATTCACGCCCGAGATCATCGTTGACAAGGCCAAACGGATGCGGAACGCCAGCCGCCGCCTGATCCTGCTTCTGGAAAGCACCGCCAATGCGGAACGTCTCGATGAGAACGGATTTCAGATCAACCGGCAACCAGTCGATTTCTCGGAACTGGTCCGCAATACCTGCGCCTATCATCGGGAACTGCATCCGGGCTGGAGCTTGTCACAAACATCCGGACAGCGATACCTTCTGTTATTGCGACGGTATTCTAGTCGAACAGATTCTGGTCAACCTGCTTGGCAATGCCACCAAATATTCCCCGGCCAACAAGCCCGTCGAGGTGGCCACCGAAGAAGATGAAAACGGGTTCAGATGCATCGTGCGCGATTACGGTATCGGCATACCGGCAGAGGATACAGACCGCATATTCACGCGCTTTTTTTCCGGGCCAGCAACGCATCACATATGGCTGGCACCGGCCTTGGTCTCAGCCTGTCACGCGCCCTCGCCGAATTGCACGGCGGAACGCTTGTCTTCACTTCGATTGAAGGACAAGGTACGGTGTTCATTCTGACCCTACCAAAGGTGGCCCAGCATGCGACTACCTGAAATCCTCCCCTTGCCGACCGTCCTCTGCATTGAGGACGAGGCACATATTCTGGAAGAACTGATCGATGAACTGGGTACTTCCGGTTTCAACGCTGTCGGCGCGGCCAATGCGATCGAGGCGATGCGCGTACTGGACACGACAACGCCCGACATCATCATCTGCGATATATTGATGCCCGGTACCAATGGCCTGCAGTTTCTGGAACAGATTCGTGGCGCCCGTTCCGATCTGGCCGGAACACCGTTTCTGTTCCTGACCGCTCTTGCCGACCGCAGCCATGAGTTGACAGGGCGGCAGGCAGGCGCTGACGATTATCTGACCAAGCCAATCGATTTCGACGTTCTCATCCTCACAATCCGCGCCCGGCTCAATCTGGTCGCTCGAGTGAAAGCCATATCCGCCCATTCGGCTGCGATGGAACCGGAAGGCGAATTCATCCATCTTTCGCGCCGGGAAACCGAAGTACTGAAAGAGATCGGGGATGGGCACAAGAATGGTGAAATTGCCCGCAAACTTGGACTGTCGGAACATACAGTCAGCGACTATGTGAAGGCCATTTATCAAAAACTGAGCGTTTCTTCTCGCGCCGAGGCAACCCGTGAAGCAATAAGACGCGGTTTGGTCGACATGAGATAAGCGAGCAAGTTCAATCATATTTGTTTGGGGATGACCGGCAATGATCTCGACAATCAGAAAGCCCCAAATTACGGTTTGATCATGGAGCAACCGGTTCGACGACGCGCTGTCTTCTTCATTGGCGGCTATGACCCAAAAACGCCCAAGGCTTTTTTGGGCGATTGAATAGAGAAATCAAGCGGTTCGAGACACTCTGGGGCGTTCGTTCCGATGTTTCGGATGTCAGCGTATCACCTGATTGTGAGGTCGGCTCCGTGTCGATCAAAACGGTTCCTGCCGACGACAATTGGGACACCGAAACGGACTTTGATTTTCTCGTTCTGGACAGAATAGTGCGGGCGGATTTCGGCCGTCCTCTTCCGGTCAGGCTGGCCAACTATCTTGCCGCATTCGCCGATTTTGTCGTAACCGGCACAGCTTTTCGCTTCTTTGCAAAAGCCCGGCGCTTCGGACTCTATTTCCTCTATCCGTTTCTCGTTCTCGCCTTGTTTACTGCCGCAGGCTACGCAGTGGCGCGCTGCGCAGTCCAGTGGCTTGGCGCCGCCAGCTGGCTCGTCGGCCGGTAGTTTTTCCGCTGCACTCGCCGTTCTGGGCAGGCGATGGTCAACGAATCATCTGATGGATCTGTGGTCGTTTTCACTCAGTTTCATTCGGGGGCGGCGGCAGGATGCCGAATCCCTGATGCAGCGCTTTGCAGCCCGCATCGTCGAGCGCATCACTGCAAAACATTATGACGAAGTCATTCTGATCGGTCACAGCACCGGCGGCATGTTGATGCTGGACGTTGCCGCGCGCTGCCTTGCCATTGATCCCGATTTCAGCAGCCGTGCGCCCAACGTGACGATCCTCACGCTTGGGTCGACCGCACTCAAGGCCGGATACCATCCAGCAGGCAAGCATTTTCGAGAAGGCGTGCAACAACTGGTGGACGATGGCAAAATCGATTGGGTGGAAATCCAGTGCCTGACCGATGCGATCAATTTTTACAAAACCGATCCGGTAACCGAGATGGGCCTGAAGCGGGAGCCCCAGCGGCCATTCCCTGTCACAAAACCGTTCGGATAAAGGAAATGCTGCAGCCCGAAATTTACAAGCGCGTGAAGCGGAACCTTTTTCGTGTGCACTATCAATATGTATTCGGAAACACGAAGCCTTATTGGTATGATTTCTTTCAGATTTGCTGTGGGCCGATCTCGCTCCGGGCTCGAACAGATGACCGAATAATCGGTGCCCTGCCAAAGAAGGAAACTATTGCCGAATGACACCGACACTGGCCGCAATCGTCTGGGCTATTGGGCTTGTCGCCCGGGTCGTTATCCGCATTCCGCATCAGCGACGTGCGCGCAAGATCAAGGTTGCGAACAATGCAAAAACGCTGGCCGACAGGCTGGCGCTGGGTACAGCGAGCGTCGGCCTGTCGCTGATCCCGATTGTCTATGTCGCAACCGGCTTTCCTGCCTTTGCCGATTATGCTTTCCAGCCATGGCTGGCCCGGATCGGTCTGATTGTCGAAATCGCTTTCCTCTGGCTTTTCTATGCAAAGCCACCGCCAGTTGGGCAAGAACTGGTCCGTCTCGCTTGAAATCCGCCGCGAGCACAAGCTCGTGACCGACGGGCTTTACAAATATGTCCGTCATCCGATGTATTTGTCGTTCTGGCTGTGGGCGATTGCGCAGTTTTGCCTGTTGCCGAACTGGTTTGCCGGTCTGGCTGGCCTTGTCGGCGTTGCTATCCTCTATTTCTATCGGGTCGATCACGAGGAGGCGATGATGCGCACGACATTCGGCGCATCCTATGACGAATATGCAAGCCGGACCGGGCGCGTCATTCCAAAAATCAAGTTCTAGTGATTTGGCTGAAACGGATCGGCGCTCTAGATACCTGTGCCATATATCGCGTTCGAAACGCCATTTCATCGTTCTCGGACGTGCTCCAACAGGTAATCGAAGATGAATTCAAAGCCGAATAGTTTGCGTTCGAAACCCCTGACCCGCCGCGGCCTGCTGCTTACCGGAGCTGCGCTTGCGCTCTATGGTAGCACCGGGGTACAGGCGGCACCCAAAACGCCCTCCAGAAGCTCGCCGCAGGCCGATGTCTATCTTCTGCGCGGTTTCGGGGACGTCTTCTCCACCGGTATCGACGAAATCGGCAAACAGTTGCAGGCCAACGGTGTCGACGCGCGTGTCGAAGGGCATCAGGCCCGGCGTTTCGTGCTGAACCAGATACTCGCCGACCAGCAGAAGAACCCACGCGCGCCTGTCATTCTTATCGGCCATTCGCTCGGCGCCAATGCCGTCATCGACATTGCAACCGCGCTTGAAAAGAAGGGCATTCAGGTCACTTATATGGCCACCTTTGCCGCCACGGCGCCAGCCCCTCTGCCCGGCAATATCCGGCGTGTCGTTAACTTCTATTTCAAGCAGCATGGCTGGGGTCTGCCGCTGACCGCCGGCCCGCGTTTCAAGGGCAACCTCGACAATCGCGACTTCTCAGGCATGAAGGATATCGGCCATTTCAACATCGAGAAACAGCGCCCACTTCAGGACGAAGTGGTACGCAATGTGCTGAACATCGTACGCTCAAGATGAGCTGATAGAGCGATTGGCGGAAGAGAATGGGAGTCGAACCCACCAAAGACCGTCTATCGGCCCCTCCCGGATTTGAAGTCCGGACATGCCACCGGGCATGTATCCCTTCCAGATATTGAATTCATTTAATAAATTCGTATCGACACACTGTAGCAACGGGCAGATTTCCAACCTGCTGCTACTCTTTCATTCGCTCCTCATTCCTACAGCACCAGCAATCAAAGCGTCAATCTGAACGACTGCACCCAGAGGCCGATCACTGAATTATGCAAGTTCCCGGCCAATCATTGCACTGCCGGTTGGCGCAGCCGCCAATAGCGGCAAGAACGAGTATCAGGCAGATGGTCGTCGCAAGAGATTTCACTTCGTTCCTCCGGTTGTTCCTACTTCCCCTTGCGTGAAATCGCCGAACAAGTCCAGCTTGCGACGGTTCAGGCGGCGCATGTCTCCGCGTCTTATCGTGACGCTGTTGCGATCAAAGAATTCGAGTATCTGGATCGCCACCTTGCGACCGCTGTCAACCCGATCGCGAAACCGCGCCGCGATGAACCAGCCGCTATCGAATGCCGCATCCATATCGGACAGGATCCCGATCATTTCGGTAATTGTCGCCCTCAGGAAAAAATGGTCGTGCGCCACTTCATGCACCGGCCCATGCGCCCTGACAGCTTGAGCAGGCGGCGAATATCTTCCTCCCGCTCATCGAGCAATCCTGCAATATCGCGCACGCGTGGCGGACGAAAACGCGCATTGCCTTCAAGCAGCGGCGCGATGTGCAGCCAGAGCGCCTCGTCGACATCGCTCATCGTAACTTCATGATCACGCAGGCGAAGCCGGCGCCGTCAAGCCTGAGCAAGTCAGCCTCGACCAACGCGGCAATGGCAGCGCGGAAGGCCGGTGCTGGCAAGCGCGGCTTTAACAACAATCGCAGCCGTTCGACACCCATGCCGATCAGGTCTTGATTTTCGTCATGGAAGGCGCCAAGCCGCACCAGAATATCCTCACGCAGAGCATTCCATCGTTCCGGCAACAGCAAGAGCATAGCGTTTGCCTGCTGGAGCATTACGGCATCGAGGGCTTGCATCAGACCTTGCGGATCATCCGCCAGTGAGCGGTCGCGCAAGAATGCCGTCGCATCAAGATAATAAGGTTCAACGGACAGGAGCGCCCGCGCCGCTTCCACCGGGTCGGCAACGGAGTGGGCGTCTAGCTGCGCCATGCGCTCCAGACTGCGGCGCTTGCGTTGCGGCGGGCGCAGATCGAGAAACCGTCCACCACCGATGGTGCGTTGTGCGGAAACATCCCGGATGACGAAACGGTCACCGGCCGCGACCGTGATGGGGCGATCCAGCACCAGTTGCACCCGGTCCTCGGTGCCCGGCTGAAGCTCTTTGTCCCGCAATAGCACGATGCGCGCACCGACCTCTACTGATGCATGATGCAGGCGGGCCGGGAACCACTGACCGATCGGCTTTTTCTCCGAAGGCAGGATCTGCAACGCACAATCAATACGGTCCGTCGGGCGATGAAGGCCGGGCGACACCAGCATATCGCCACGATGCACCGCCTCTTTCGATATGCCGTCGCCTGCCAGATTGAGCGCGCAGCGATCACCCGCCTGCGCGGTTTCACTCGCCCGGTTCTGAGCATGAATAGTACGGACGCGGGCCTCCTTGCCAACTGGGCTGACGACCAGATGGTCGCCAATGGCAACCTTGCCGGACATCACCGTACCCGTGACCACGGTACCCGCGCCCTTAAGCGTGAAGGAGCGGTCCACCGCAAGACGAAAACGACCGTTTGCCTGCCGCTCGCCGAATGCAACTGCTTCGGTTTCCAGCATGGTTTTTAGATCGTCGATTCCTGCGCTGGACACGGTGGAGACCCCAGAACGGGAATGTCGGCAAGCCCTGTCACCGCCAGTTCATTGCGGATAGCGGTTTCTACCTCGGAGAGACGGTCAGGTTCGACAAGATCGGATTTGGTGATGACGGCGACACCGCGCCGGATGCCGAGCAGGTTGATGATTGCCAGATGTTCGCGCGTTTGCGGCATGATCCCGTCATCGGCAGCGACAACCAGCATGACGAAATCGATACTAGCCGCTCCGGCAAGCATCGTGTGCACGAATTTTTCATGTCCCGGCACATCAACAAAACCGAGCATGACCTTTTCGTCACCGGGCAAAGGTAGATAGGCAAAGCCTAGATCAATGGAAATGCCCCGCGCCTTTTCCTCTTTCAGCCGGTCTGTGTCGACCTGCGTTAGCGCGCGTACCAGCGAGGTCTTGCCGTGGTCGATGTGCCCCGCCGTTCCGACAATCATGGTTTTTCGTTCAGCGCATTGCGCGCTGCCTCGATGAAAGGGGCGGCAAGTGCGCTGCCGCCCGCTTCGGCGCGCAAGAGATGTTCGTAAGCCGCCAAAGGATCGCGTTCCACGCCCATGCCAAGATGCAGCGCTGCACCTAGCATGGCTTCTCCGTCCGGATCACCCTCAACGGACGCTTTTCGCCACCAGTGTACGGCCTGAGAAGGATCACGGGGCACGCCGAGAGCATTATGATAGATCATGCCAAGCCGGGTCATGGCTGCTGCGACACCGCCTTCCGCCGCTTTCAGCGCCCAATCCCGCGCCTCTACGGGATCGGCAGTGAGAACCTCACCTTCCATAAGCATCCAGCTCAGCATGTCCTGTGCCAGCGGATCGCCCTGTTCTGCGGCAAGTCGATACAGCCTTGCAGCTTCCGGATAGTCGGCTTCAAGGTCTTCGCCCTTGAAGAGGAGCGAAGCGAGATTGCGCTGGCCGGAAGCATCGCCAGCTGCGGCTGAAAGTGTCAGCCAGCGCTGCGCCAGCCGACATTTTTCTCAACGCCCATGCCGCCTGCAAAACAGGCGCCGATATTGTTCTGTGCACGTGCATTGCCTGCGCGCGCCAGCGGCTCCCAGATGGAAAGTGCCGTTGCGTAATCACCCGCCTTTCCGGCGACAAGTGCCTTTTCCAGCGCTTGAGCTGTCGTGTCCGGCTTGGGCTTGCGGGTGAAAAGATCAGCGAACCGCATAGGATGACAGGTTCCGGACGAAACTATTCTCGTCATCAAGGCAGCGCAGATCCAGCACGAGTGCGCCCTTTTTCGATCCGCCCGATCACGGGCAGAGGCAGTGCGCGCAATGCACCGCCGAGCGCTGTCATCGCGGAGCCGCTGCCGTCCTCTGGCACAATTGACAATCCGGCGCTTGGAACTGTTGAGAGCGGCAACGCGCCAGAACCGATCTGGCTGGCGCAATCTGTCACCGTCACGGTGAAAGTCGGGCCGAGTATCTTCTCGATCTCCGGCTTGAGCCGTGCTGCCTGCGATGCAATTTCGGCCTGCGGACGCGCCAGATAGCGAATAGTAGGCAGCTTTTCCGCAAGCCGTTCCGGGTTGCGATAAAGTTTCAGTGTCGCTTCAAGCGCTGCGAGCCTCATCTTGTCGACCCGCAAAGCGCGTTTTATCGGGTTTTTTGTTGATGCGGGCAATCAGGTCGCGCCGCCCGACAATGAAGCCCGCCTGTGGTCCGCCGAGAAGCTTGTCGCCTGAAAAGGTGACGATATCCGCACCTTCGGCGACCGCTTCGCGCACTGTCGGCTCATGTGCGAGACCGAAAGAAGTCAGATCGGCAAGTGTGCCGGAGCCGAGATCATTGACCAGCGGCACACCCTTTGCTTGCGCAATGGCGGCCAGTTCCGCCGCTGAGACTTCCCGCGTAAAGCCCTCGATCCGATAGTTGGAAGTGTGGACCTTCAGCATCAGCCCTGTATCCGGGGTAATGGCATTTTCGTAATCACGCGGATGAGTGCGGTTGGTGGTGCCGACTTCGACAAGCCGTGTCCCTGCGCGGGTCATGATATCGGGCATACGAAACGCGCCGCCGATCTCGATCAGTTCGCCGCGCGATACAATGGCTTCGTTGCCTGAGGCAAGGGTGTTCAACACCAGCAGCACGGCAGCCGCATTGTTGTTAACGACGGTGGCATCTTCCGCCCCCGTCAGCTCACAGACAAGCGCCCGCAGATGATCATCGCGCTCGCCACGCCCACCCGATGACAGGTCGAATTCAAGCGAAACCGCCTGCCGCATGGCGCGCGTCGCGGCCTCGATTGCTGCTTCGGCAAGAATGGCGCGCCCCAGATTGGTATGCAGAACGGTTCCCGTCAGATTGAACAGCGGGCGCAGGCTCGGTTGCCCGGACGTTTCCAGAAAATGAAGAACCCGTTCAGCCAAATGCATGTTGCTGGAGAGCGGGGCCCCGGATTTCACCGCCTCGCGCTCGTCGCTCAAAACCTTGCGAATAGCCTCAGTCACCGACGCACGGCCAAAACTCTCTAATGCCCCGAATAGTTCAGGCATTTGCAGGGTCGTATCCACGGACGGAAGGTGACGCAGCGAAGCCTTGACCGTCCATGCTGCCTCACAGTCCGGCAAGAAGCGGCGAGAAGCCGCCTCGCCCGTAAGGCGTGTCGCGCATCAATAGATCGAGGCCGAGGCTAGCAATATCGTCGGTCACAGGATCGGCATCAGCCGATAGCTGCTGATAGATGATCTTGACCCAGCGCTGGCATTCGTCGCAGGTTTCGGCCTTGATGATGCCGCCGCCTTCCTCGACTTCCTTGTAGCCGATGCCCTTCGTGGAGCCACAGCACACACATTTGACCCGCACATAATGCCAGAGCGTGTTGCACACCGAGCAGGAGCAGAAGCGTGCGCCATGCGCGCCGAGCCAGCCCACGACCATTGAGCTTGACGGAATGCTGCCGCAGGTTGGACAGACGCCGTCGGCAACGGGCTTCAGCGACTTTGGGTCGAGCGTCGCGGCGAGCCGCGTGAAATGAAGCTGCAAGCCTGCCCAGATGTAGATATGTTCGGCAATCGCTTCCGGTGGCAAAACACCGGTGAAGAGCGCCTCGATCATCCGGCGACGCTCACCCGCTTCGCTATTCGCCACACGCTCCAGCGCATCGGCGGCATCTTGCGGTTTGGCGATCATGCTGGCGCGCTCGAACAGCCGGTCGAAGACAGTCTCGAGTACTGGTTCCGATATGGCATCGACACGATCTATCGCTGGCATTCCGAATTCCCGTCCCCGGTCGTTGCCGTGCCGCGCAGCGACAGGATCGAGACCAGCCGCTGTCTCAGACTGCGCCTCGCTCAAGTCGGCAATGAACTCTAAATAAGGTTTCAGTGGACTGACCGAACCCAGAAAACGCAGACGCTCTGCTCTTTGGGCAAAAAGCGCGCCGGGGTCCGGCAATTGCACGAAGGGTGGGGCCGATATTTCGCCGATGACCGTCGGGTCCGGCACCAGATCTCTCTTGCCTGCCATGTCACTCCTCACGAACCCAACGGGTCACGTGGACCACTGAATATGATCGCCCTCGGATGACGACCGCGCAAGTTCAGGCGGCGGGCTTGCCGCCGCCCTGTTTTACTTTCTGCTTCGATGTCAGTTCGCGCAACCACTTACGGTGATGCCGCCATGCCCAGCCGCCAGTAACCGTGCCGCGTGTCATCGCATTGATCGTGCCCTTGACCCAGATCGCAGCATAAACGTGCACGATCCAGACACAGATTGCCGCCACCGCCGCCATGGAATGAACAAGCAGCGCCCAGCGCTGCTGGTTGATGCTGGTGAAAGAACTGAAATATTCGTTCCAGATCATCACGCCGGATATGATCAGGACGATAATGAGCAGTGACATGGACCAGAAGACCAGCTTCTGACCAGCGTTATATTTGCCGACTTCGGGCAGCTTTTCTTCATTGCCGGAAATCACGTCATTGGCATGTGCCAGCCACTGGCTGTCTTCACGCTTCCACAGATTGGCACTCCAGAAACGCACAAAAAGCCCCAGAAAGCTGAAGAACAGCACCACGCCTATCCATGGATGGATGACGCGTGTCCATTGTCCGCCACCAAACAGGCCCGACAGGAAATAGAGCGATGGGTGGAACATGGCAAGGCCGGACAGGGCCAGCAGCACAAGACTGATGGCAGTGACCCAGTGATTGATGCGTGCACCACCTGAATAGCGGTGTACCCTGACCGGCTTGCCGGGTTCTATCCCGTCGCCGCGTTCCACATCGTCAAATTCGGTCTTGCTCATGAGCTTTTCTCTCCCGTGAGCTTTTCTGCCTGTTCCTCGTCATGCTCTGTCACGACGTTCGGCCCCTTGAAGATATAATGCAGTAGACCTGCTGCCGCAGCCAGTCCCATTGCAGCCATGCCAGCATATTTGGACACGCCTTTCCATGCTTCGACAACCGGACTGATGCGCGGATTGTTCGGCAGGTTGGCGTAGATTTCCGGCTTGTCGGCATGTTGCAGGACATACATAACATGGGTGCCGCCAACGCCCGGCGGATCGTAGAGCCCTGCATTTTCAAAGCCGCGCGATTTCAGATCCTTGATGCGACCGTCAGCCCATTCCTTCATCTCGTCCTTGGAACCATAGACAATGGCCTGTGTCGGGCAGGCCTTAGCACAGGCTGGTCCCTGTCCCACCGCGATGCGGTCGGAGCAGAGCGTGCACTTGTAAGCCTTGTGGGTTACTTCCGAAACGCGCGGAATGTTGAACGGGCACCCCTTGATACAATAGCCGCAGCCAATGCAGTTATCATGGATAAAATCGACGATACCGTTGGAATATTGCACGATTGCGCCCGGCGCCGGGCAAGCCTTGAGGCAACCTCGGGTCTTCGCAATGCATGCAGCCATCCTTGCGGATCAGCCATTCCAGATTGCCGGTGTCGGGATTGTCCCACTCGGTAAAACGCATCAACGTGAAGGTATTCGGTGTCAGGTCGTGGGGGTTGTCATAGACACCCACATTGATGCCGACTTCCTCATGCGTGTCGTTCCATTCGGCGCAGGCCGACTGGCAGGCCTTGCAACCGATGCATTTGGAGACATCGATGAGCTTCGCCACCTCGGTCTGGCGTTCGGCAGGCGGCGTCACATTCGACGCCGACCGCCTGATCAGGTCCTTCTCACCGAAACGCGGCTGTTGCGGCTGGACGCTAGGATTGGGAACGGGTGGAAACATCTCTCTAGTCCCTCCTATGCTACAGGCGCGCTGCTGCGCTCGATATTGACCAGAAACGCCTTGAACTCCGGCGTCTCGATGTTCGCGTCGCCAACGAAAGGTGTCAGCGAATTCGGGCCGAAGCCCTTGCGGGCGGCGCCCATGAAGCCCCAATGGAGCGGGATGCCGACCACATGCACCGTCTTGCCGTCGCAGATGAGCGGCTTGATGCGCTTGGTCACTACGGCCTTGGCCTTGACCGATCCGCGCTTCGACCACACCCGGACCCAGTCGCCCTTGGCGATGCCCTTTTCCTTCGCCAGTTCTTCAGAGATTTCCACGAAGAATTCCGGCTGCAGAACGGCATTCACCGTGACGTGCTTCGTCCAGTAGTGGAAATGCTCGGTCAGGCGGTAGGAAGTCGCCGCATAGGGGAACTCCTCCGAGGCCGTTTCCGCAAACTGCTTGAAGTCGTCATTGAAGACGCGTGCTACAGGATTGCCCCGAACCTTGGGCGCAATCACATTGGCGACAGGCGATTCAAACGGCTCGTAATGGGCCGGGAACGGACCGTCACGCATCATGCCGCGGCTGAACAGGCGCGAGGAGCCTTCCGCATTCATGATGAACGGACCGACCTCGTTCGGCTTGGCGGTCGGCGCGATGTCCGGCACATCATAACCGGTCCATTTCGAACCGTCCCATTCGATGAGCTTGCGGCTCGGATCCCACGGCTTGCCGTTGAGGTCGGCGGAGGCGCGGTTATAGAGAATGCGACGATTTGCAGGCCAAGACCACGACCAGTTGAGATAGGCACCTGTCTCGTCCGGATCATGGTTGTCGCGGCGGGCCATATTGTTGCCAGCCTCGGTGAAGCAGCCGGAATAGATCCAGCAGCCCGATGCCGTCGAACCGTCGTCGCGTAATGCCGCAAAACCCGACAGAAGTTTGCCAGCCTCGGCAACCACCTTGGTCGGATCCGTTGGATCGGTCACCGTGCCAATCGCTCGACCGTTTAGTTCCTTGGCTAGTTCTTCAGCCGTCGGCTCGCCTTCATCCTCATAATCCCAGACGAGATTGAGGATCGGATCGGGGAAAGCACCGCCTTCCTTGCGATAAAGCTCCTTCAGCCGCAGATATATCTGCGCCATGATCCAGTTGTCGGTTTTCGCGTCGCCGGGCGGCGTAGCACCCGGCCAATGCCATTGCAGCCAGCGCCCGGAATTGGTGAGCGACCCTCATCCTCTGCAAAGCAGGTGGAGGGCAGCTGGAACACTTCTGTCTGAATGGAAGCGGAATCCACATCATTGAACTCGCCGTGGTTTTCCCAGAAGCGGGAGGTTTCCGTTTCCAGCGGGTCCATCGTCACGAGGAATTTCAGCTTTGACAAGGCGTCGGTCAGCTTCTTGCGGTTCGGCACCGCCATCAGCGGATTGAAGCCCTGACAGACATAGCCGTTGACCTTGCCTTCATACATCATGTCGAAGATACGCAGCATGTCGTAATTCGGCACGTCGAGCTTCGGCAGCCAGTCATAGACGAAGTCGTTTTCGACGGTCGCGGCACTGCCCCACATAGCCTTCTGGAAACTGACGAAGAACTTGCGATAATTCTGCCAGTAGCTCGTCTGGTTCGGGCGCAGCGGCTTGAAACCGCGTGTCGACATATAGATTTCGAGGTCGGTTTCCTTTTCAACCGGGATATTCATATAGCCCGGCAGAAGATTGGACATCAGGCCGATATCGGTCAGTCCCTGAATGTTGGAGTGACCGCGCAGCGCATTCATGCCGCCGCCACGCACGCCAATATTGCCGAGGATTAGCTGCAGCATTGCCATGCAGCGAATATTCTGCGACCCCTTGGAATGCTGCGTCCAGCCAAGCGCATACATCGACGTCATCGTCTTGTCAGGCGCCGAGCATTCGGACATCATCTCGGCCACTTTCAGGAATTTCTCTTTCGGTGTACCGCAGATACGTTCCACCATTTCCGGCGTGAAGACGGAAACATGCTGCTTGAGCAGGTTCCATACACAACGCGGGTTCTGCAACGTGTCGTCGACAACCGCATAGCCGTCATCACCGATCACATAGTCCCAGCTCGAGCGGTCATAATCCCGCTTTTCCTCGTCATAGCCGGTAAACAGCCCGTCCTTGTATTCGAAGCCATCCTTGATGATGTAACTGGCATTAGTGAAATGCTTCACGTAATCCCACTGCACCTTGTCATTCTTGATGCAGTAATTAATGACGCCGAGCAGGAAGGCGATATCCGAGCCCCGCCGGATAGGCGCGTAGAAATCCGCCACGGAAGCCGTACGCGTGAACCGTGGATCGACGACGATCAGCCGGGCACCACGGTTGGCCTTGGCCTCCGTCACCCATTTGAAGCCGCAAGGATGCGCTTCCGCCGCATTACCGCCCATGACGACGACGAGATCGGTGTTCTTGATATCGGTCCAGGAGTTGGTCATTGCTCCGCGGCCAAATGTTGGGGCGAGACTCGCCACCGTCGGGCCGTGTCAGACGCGTGCCCGGTTATCGAATGCTACGATGCCTGTGCTGCGCACCACCTTGTAGGTGAGAAACGCTGTTTCATTGGTGGTTGCCGAAGCCGCAAGAAAACCCGTCGAGGTCCAACGATTGACCGTGGTGCCCATCGCGTTCTTTGCGATGAAGTTGGCGTCGCGGTCGTCTTTCAGATGCCGCGCGATGCGGTCGAGCGCATCCTCCCGTGAAATCTGCTTGAACTCGGCAGCGCCCGGCTCGCGCACCTGCGGATACTGCAGGCGGGTCTTCGCCTTGACGAAATCCTTCAGTGCTGCGCCCTTCGGGCAAAGCGTGCCGCGATTGGTCGGGTGATCTGTATCGCCTTCGACATGGATCAACTCAGCCTTTTCGCCTTTCCTGACATCACCCTTGGAATACAGGATGACGCCACAGGCGACCGAGCAGTAAGGACAGGTATTTCGGGTTTCGGTCGTGTTTGTCAGCTTGAAGGGGCGAATGGATTCGGCATAGGCGCTTTCCACTGCACCGAAACCGAAGGACCCAAGCGCCGAAGCCGCCACTACCGCCCCCGTTCCGCCCAGAAACTGGCGGCGTGAGAGCTCCACATTCATTGCGCTGCACCTCCCTGATCGTCAGAAGAAAAATGCCGAAACACGCTCTTCTTTAAATTGGACTTGCCTAACACCAGTTCACCGCAATAAAACCAAGTTGTCAACCGAACAGCAGGCTAAAAAATTAACAATAAGGTGCATTTATCAATAACATGACTTTAATTGTCAGGTATTAATACATAAGCCTTGCAGTGAGAATAACTTGAAAATGCGCTGGCTGATTGACGTTCCTGTGTAAAAACGCCAGACTGCTTTTGTGGCTTCTTACATTGCTCCCGAGTTTCGGGGCCTGAATTTTGAGTGGCTCTTGCCTCGCATCGGCTTGTTTAACCCGATGCGACGGTATTCTGCGACCCTCAGCTCAAGCTTTCTTCAATCGAGCAAATCCGCATCCAGATTTCCTGCAATCGCTGCATACCTGCCGCCTTCCGGACTGAAGGCGGGAGAACGATTTTTCTCGCGCAATCGTAACAACAACAATTCAAAGCAAAAAAGGGGATCGTCATGAACCGTCGGGAACTTCTTAAATCCGGTGCGGCTTGCGCCGCTTTCAGCATGCTGCCGAATTTTGCATCTGCGGCCGGCAATACATTCGCACCGCAACCGTCGGGCTGGCGCAGCTTCGAGATTACCACCAGCATCAACCCCGTCGCTTCGGGGAAGTCATTCGTGTCTGGGGTGCCGCTGGCAGGGTTCAATACCGATGACTGGAACCGCCCCGAGGGTAATCGCTGGACGACAAATGCCAAGGTCGCGCGACTCGACCGCGATCCGGCCAGTGGCACCGGCCTGCTTTACCTCGAATGGGACGCAGGCGAAGCAAAACCGCAAACCGAAATCATCAGCCTCATCTCGACACGCGACCGTGCAAGCAATCTCGAGGCTTCGGCAAAGGCCGTGCCACTGACCCACGCGGAACGCGAACGTTATCTGACCGGGACACGCCTTGCGCCGGTCGATGGCATCATCAAACAAACCTCCGACAAGATCGTTGCGGGTGCCGTCACCGATCAGGAGAAGGCACGCCTGATCTATGACTGGGTCGTCGTCAACACCTACCGGCGCGCCTCGACGCGTGGCTGCGGTGATGGAAACATTGTCGCCATGCTCGACAGTGGCGATCTCGGCGGCAAATGCGCCGACCTCAATCCGCTGTTCGTGGCTCTGGTCAGGGCCGCTGGAATTCCGGCCCGTGACCTCTATGGTGTGCGCGTTGCGCCTTCTGCCTTCGGCTACAAGAGCCTTGGCGCGAAGAACGAAGTCATCACCAAGGCCCAGCACTGCCGCGCCGAAGTTTATCTTGACGGCATTGGCTGGGTGGCAACCGATCCGGCGGATGTGCGCAAGGTGATGCTGGAAGAAGAAAAGGACGGGCTGACCGCCGACGATCCGCGTGTCGCAGCCGTGCGGCAAAAGCTTTTCGGTTCATGGGAGGGCAACTGGATCGCCTTCAATGATGGCAGCGATATCGCCTTGCCTTCCGCTCATGGACCGGAACTCGGTTTCCTGATGTACCCGCAAGCCGAAGTAGCCAGCACCCGTTTGGATTGTCTCGATGCGGATGCTTTCCGCTACACGATGACCGCGCGCGAAATAACAATATAAATTCCGAGGACATCATGGATATCGCATCGCCTATTCGTCTCAGCACACTTGCCCATGGTGGCGGTTGTGGCTGCAAGCTGGCTCCAGCCGTCCTGCAGGATCTGCTGGCCGGCCAAGCGGCCATGCAACCTTTCGGCCAACTTCTCGTCGGAACGGAAACCGGCGACGATGCGGCTGTCTGGCAACTGGATCACGAAAACTGCGTGATCGCCACCACGGATTTCTTCATGCCGATGGTGGACGATCCGTTCGATTTCGGACGCATCGCAGCCACCAATGCGATATCCGACGTTTATGCCATGGGCGGAACACCGATCATGGCGCTGGCAATCCTCGGCATGCCGGTGAACAAGATGCCCGCCGAAATGATCCGCGAAATCCTGAAAGGCGGCTCCAGCATCTGTGCTGAAGCTGGCATTCCGGTCGCAGGTGGGCATTCCATCGACGCGCCGGAACCGATCTACGGACTGGCCGTTATCGGCACTTGCAAGCTTTCCAGCTTGCGCAAGAACAGCGGCGCGCGTCCCGGCGACACGTTGATCCTGACCAAGGCAATCGGCGTCGGTATTTATTCCGCCGCCTTCAAGAAACAGGAACTCGACAGCGCCGGTTACGATGAAATGATGGCGTCCGTCACCTTGCTGAACCGGGTCGGCGCCACGCTAGGCAAGGATAATGCCGTCCATGCAGTCACCGATGTCACCGGCTTCGGCATTCTTGGCCACGCACTCGAAATGGCGCGCGGTTCGAATGCTGGTATCAGCCTCGACTATGCTGCAATGCCTTTTCTCAAACAGGCTGAACAACTGGCGCAAGGCGGCTTTGTAACAGGAGCCTCCACCCGCAACTGGGCGAGCTACGGCCATGACGTGCAGCTTCCGGACGATTATCCGCTCTGGAAACAGCAATTGCTGACCGACCCACAGACATCCGGCGGGCTTCTGGTATCCTGCGCGCCGGAGGAAGCCGAAAGGCTTTTGAACAGTATCAACGGCGCCGGTTATCCATCTGCCCACATCGTCGGAAAGGTGACAGATGACGCAGGCCGCGTGACGGTGACAGGATGAAAACCACTACAGCATTGGCCTGAAACCGAAACCGATTTTCAGAAAGCACTATGCGTAGACTCGATAGTCTAGAGCGTACTTTGTGCGTCCGTAATGGCGCACGGAGTTCTAAGACGCCTCATCAACAGCTCGCTTGCCGTTTGGGCCGATACCCTCTGGAAATCGCCGCCATGAGGCGATAAAGGCAACAGGATAATATTTTCCAGAGGGACATCATGGGCTATTTTCCAAGTTGGCGTTTGACATCAAACGCCGTCGTGCTTCCTGACGAGCGCCTGCCAACCGCCGCCGCCATACCGATGGGCGTACAGCATCTTCTCGCAATGTCCGGCTCGACCATCGTTGCGCCGCTGCTGATGGGTTTCGATCCCAATGTGGCCGTGTTCTTCTCCGGCATTGGCACGCTTCTGTTCTTCGTGCTGACGGCGGGCCGCGTGCCGAGCTATCTCGGTTCGTCCTTCGCTTTCATAGCGGTCGTGATCGCCGCTACCGGCTATGGCGGCTCTGGCCCCAATCCCAACATCGCCATCGCGCTCGGCGGCATCATCGCCTGCGGCGCGCTCTATGCCCTGATCGGCCTTGTGGTCATGGCCATCGGCACGGGCTGGGTGGAACGGCTGATGCCTCCGGTCGTCACCGGCGCCATCGGCGTTTCCATCGGCCTCAACCTCGCGCCAGTCGCGGTCGGCCAGTTGAAGGGAACCGGCACGCATATAACTATCGCGCTCCTCACCGTTCTATGCATGGCAATGATTTCCGCCTATGGACCGCGTGGAACCAAGCGCCTTTCAGTGCTCTTCGCACTGCTATTCGGCTATCTGCTGGTCCTGATCCTCGGCAATGGCCTCGGCATCGTGCCCGGAATCGATTTTACCGCCGTCAGCAATGCCGCCCGGTTCGGCCTGCCACATTTCACCACCCCGGAATTCAACTGGCAGGCGATCACCCTCATCGCGCCGGTCGCCGTCGTTCTGGTGGCTGAAAATCTGGGCCATATCAAAGCACTCGGTTCCATCACCGGCCAGAACATGGATCACTATATCGGTCGCGGCTTCCTCGGTGATGGCATTGCGACCATGATTTCCGGCTCAGGCGGCGGCACCGGCGTCACCACCTATGCCGAAAATATCGGCGTCATGGCAATGACCAAGGTTTATTCGACGCTGATCTTCGTCATTGCGGCCGTCATGGCACTGATCCTCGGCATGTCGCCGAAATTCGGTGCCATCCTGCAGACGATACCTGCCCCGGTTCTGGCGGGTCTTGCCGTTTCTGTGTTCGGCCTGATCGCCTCGGCAATGGCCCGTATCTGGATCGTCAACAAGGTGGACTTCGCCGATTCCCGCAACCTCTTCACCGCTGGCGTGGCGCTGATTTTCGGTGCTGGCGACTTCACGCTGAAGATCGGTGATTTCGCTCTTGGCGGTATTGCCACCTCGACGCTTGCGGCCCTTGTGTTCTACCAGCTGCTCGGCATTGGTCGCAGCGAAAAGCCCGCAACATAAGAAACAAGGAGGAGCGGGTATTGTCCCGCTCCTTCTACCGAAGCAGCTCTTACTTGATCGACATCAATTACTGTATTTTTATATTCGTCTATGTCTGGAATGAAGATCATCCGGATGAGACAGGCGCATGTTATCAGACCTTTTCGAACACAACCGGCAATGGGCAGCGGAAAAGCGCCGGGAAGACCCTGAATATTTCAGCCGGCTGTCATCGATGCAGCGTCCGGAGTATCTCTGGATTGGATGTTCGGACAGCCGCGTTCCGGCCAATGTCGTCACCGGATTGCAGCCGGGCGAAGTTTTTGTGCACCGCAACGTCGCTAACCTCGTCCATCGCGCCGATCTGAACCTTCTGTCAGTGCTTGAGTTTGCTGTCGAGGTGTTGGAGATCAGGCACATCATCGTCTGCGGTCATTACGGGTGCGGCGGCGTGCGTGCTGCCATGGCCGGATATGGTCACGGCATCATCGACAACTGGCTCCAGCCGGTTCGCGATATTGCACAGGCAAACGAGCAGGAACTGGACGGCTTTACCGATCCCGAAGAACGTCTGAACCGGCTATGCGAACTGACCGTCGCCTCGCAGGTGGAAAGCCTGTCGCGCACGCCGGTTCTGCAATCGGCCCGAAACAGAACAAGGATATCGTCGTGCATGGCTGGATTTACGGCCTCAAAGATGGCCTGTTGCGCGACCTTGAATGCGATTGCACAAAAACGCGCTGCGTTTTTCGTGTCAGTTGGCGAGATAATCCGCAAGCAGCTTTTCGGCCCTGACACGCATGTCCGATCCGAGTTCAGTCGAACGTCGTGCTACCTTGTCGAAATAAACGGAGGTTACCTCGTTGACCGCGCGCAATTCGCCGTCCAGCGAACCGGCCATCATCTGGCGAAATGTGATCGACGAGCGCCCCACCTTCAGCACATGCGAACGGATCGTCAGCAGGTCTCCGGCTGGCACTTCCTGCTTGTATTCGGTTGTCGAGCGCACATCCGCCCAGCCGAAGCTGCCATCGGGAATCGTCCCGGCGACATGGCCCAAAAGCTGAAAGCTCGCATCATCGAACATCCCGGCATAATGCCGGATATTCATATGCCCCATGACGTCACACATCCACGGATGCGCGACGCCCACAAAGGTAACGAGACCACTCATCGCGCCACCGATTGATAGCCACCGAGGAAGGCCGTGAGGTTATCGCCCAGCGCAGCGCATAGATATCCACCTTCCTGCACGATAACGGTTGGCAGCCGAAGCTTCGCGATTGCTTCAGCAATCCGGCCAAAACCGCCAGTGGTGACCGACAACCCGCCGAACGGATCGCCTTCAAAGGGATCGAGGCCAAGCGCCACCACCAGCGCATCCGGCGCAAAGGCTTTAATGCGGCGGAAGGCCGTGTCGAGTGACGCAAGGAATTCGGCATCGCCGGATTTGCGCGGCAGCGGCAGGTTGAGATTGTAACCTAGTCCCGCGCCCTCGCCGCGCTCGTCGGCATGCCCCCAGAAGAATGGATAGAAGCGCACCGGATCAGCATGGATCGAGACGGTCAGTACGTCGGGACGAGCATAGAATATGCCTTGCGTCCCATTGCCATGATGCAGATCGACGTCGAGGATCGCCACGCGCTCAGCTTTGGAGCGTAGGCGCTGCGCTGCGACCGCTGAATTGTTGACGAAACAGAAACCGCCCGCCACATCGGTAAATGCATGGTGCCCCGGCGGACGGCAAAGCGAATAGGCCGCGACCTCGCCGGCAAGCACTGCATCAGCGGCATCGACCGCGCTCCAAGCGCTCCAGCACACGCTTTCCCAAGTATGTTCAGCAATCGGGCAAGCCGTATCGGCCATGTGATAGCCGACCTGCCCGACTGCCGATGCGGGATAGCGACCGTCACGCGCCAGTGGGTGGATGTTTGGGATCACCTCTTCCGAAGCCTCCTCGATGCGCCGCCAACGAGCATGGATATGCTGCAGGAATTCCAGATATTCCGGCGTATGCACGGCTGCAATCGGGCCAAGGCCATGATTTTGCGGACGGATGATCTCGTAGCCTGCGGCCTTCGCACCGGCGAGCAGGCGCTCAACACGCTCAGGCTGTTCGGGGTTCGGCTGCGGCGCACCGCTGGAAAGAAAGGCTTTCGGGTCGTGACGCTTCTGCTCGACAGCGTAAAAGGCTTTCATGACTGCTCCCTCATTTGATTAATGCGCGCCAGACGGGCGAAAGCATCGCCATAGGCACCGTGATCGCGGTCGGCTTCGATCCAGCCGATACCCAGCCGGTCATAAAATCTCTGCGCTGCGACATTGTCCCGGTCCACGGCGAGCCGCAGATAGACACCGCCACGCGTCATCGACCAAGAAGCGACATGGCGCAAAAGTACCTCGCCGATCCCTCTGCCGCGAAAGGCTTCATCGACATAAAGGTCCTGCACGTAGACACCGGGTTTGCCCAACCATGTCGAGAAGATCGGGAAGAACAGGGCAAGACCGGCAAACGTATCGTCCACCTCGGCGATCATGCTGGTAAAAGCCGCATAGGGACCGAAACCGTAACAGCGGAAGTCCTCAACCGTGCTGGAGATTTTTCCCGCAGCGCCAAGACCTACGCCCATCGTGCAGATTGCCTCGTGAATCTGTTCGGCATCGGCAAGCTCGCCAAGCCGGACCACGACGCCTGTTTTGCTGTCCAACGCGATCTTCGGCATTAGAACGCCACCCTGTCTCCACCTTTGAGACCCAGATATTCACGCGCCTCGTCAGGCGTTGCAACATCCAGCGACAGGCCGTCAAGAATGCTGCGGATGCGCCTAACCTGATCGGCATTGCTCTTGGCAAGCTGGCCGCGTCCGTCATAAAGGCTGTCTTCCAACCCGACACGGACATTGCCGCCCATCGCCGCTGCCATGGTAATCATCGGAATCTGATGCCGTCCCGCAGCCAGAACCGAGAAGGAATAGTCGTCCCCGAAGAGCTTGTCGGCGATCCGTTTCATATGCATGAGATTGTCCGGGTCGGCCCCGATACCACCTAGAACACCGAAGACGAACTGGATAAACAGATGGCCGGACACCAGCCCCCGATCGCGGAAATGCGCCAGTGAATAGAGATGGCCAACATCATAGCATTCGAATTCGAAGCGCGTGCCACAGCCCTGTCCGAGGCTGGTCAGAATGCCTTCCATATCCGCGAAAGTGTTCTTGAAGATCGAATGGCGGGTCGCCTCCAGCAGTTCCGGTTCCCACGTATGCTTCCATTCACGAGGCTTGTCGAGCGCAGGGAACAGCGCGAAATTCATCGAGCCCATGTTGAGTGAACACATTTCCGGTTGCGCCTTAAGCGGTGCGGCAAGACGGTCTTCCAGCGTCATTAGCGACGAACCGCCAGTGGAGATATTCACCACCGCCGCCGTCGATTGCTTGATGCGCGGAAGGAACTGCATGAACACGTCAGGATCGGCGGACGGTCTGCCGTCGCGCGGATCGCGGGCGTGAAGATGGAGTATGGATGCACCTGCTTCCGCCGCCGCAATGGCTTCGCTCGCAATCTCATCCGGCGTCACTGGCAGATGCGGTGACATGGAGGGTGTATGGACGGAGCCTGTCACTGCGCAGGTGATGATAATCTTGCGACGCATCTTCTTCTTGTCGGTCATGATCCGGTTTCCTTACGCATTCACGGGCAGGCTAAGCTCACGCGCCAGAACCTCCAGCGTATCGCCAAGGATGGCGGTGATCTCGCCAACCTGCTCGCGGCTCACGATCATCGGCGGACAGACGAGGAAATGATCGCCCTCGACACCACCGCGCGTGCGGCGCGAATAGATGATGAGTCCGCGTTCATAGGCGAGATCGACCATGCGCTGATGAGCGTTCAGTTCCTTCGGCAGCGGTTTCATGGTTTGTGGATCGGACACGAATTCGGCTGCCAACAGCAACCCTTTACCGCGCACATCTCCGATGAAAGGAAAGCGCTTCGCAAGCCCTTCCAGCTCGCCCTTCAGCGTATCGCCCATGCGGGGCGGCATTGCCGACAAGATCGAGACGATCGATCTCCTGCAACACCGCCTTGCCGGCTGCACAGGCCAGTGGATTGCCGGCATAGGTGAAGCCGTGCAGGAAGCCGCCGGCATCCAGAACCGGCTGGACGATACGGGCTGGTGCCGCCATTGCGCCAAGCGGGCAATAGCCGGAGGCAAAACCCTTGGAAAGTGCGATAAGGTCTGGCTTGCAATTCCAGTGGTCGCCGCCGAGAAACTTGCCTGTACGCCCGGCACCGCTCATCACCTCGTCGTGGATGAGCAGGATGCCATAATGGTCGCAGATTTCTCGGATACGCGGGTAATAACTGTCAGGTGCAACCAGCGCGCCGGTGGATGCCCCACCGATCGGCTCCATGATGAAGGCAAGCACACTTTCAGGACCTTCTGCCTGAATCTGCTCCTCCAGCATGTCAGCATATCTCTGTCCGCGCTGTTCCATCGACAGATTATCGCGGTCGAGATAGGCGGTCGGAGCCGGGACTTTTGGCATCTCACGCATGATCGGGGCGAAAGGTTCGCTCAGGGCCGCATAACCGGTCACAGCCAGTGCGCCAAGCGTGCCGCCATGATAGGATGGAAAGCGCGAAATCACTTTCCAGCGCTTGCCCTGCCCGGTCGCAACCGCCCATTGGCGGGCAAGCTTGATGCAGGATTCGACCGCTTCCGAACCGCCGGAAACGAAGAAAATCTTGTCCGTGCCCTCCGGCATACGCTCGGCAGCCATGCGTGCCAGATCTTCCGCCGGTTCGTTTTCGAAATGCAGGCGGTAGGCGAAGGTCACACGGTCCATCTGCTCTTTCATGGCATCGAGCACGTTGCGATTGCCATGGCCGATATTGACCACCATCGCACCGCTCGACCCGTCGATGACACGGCGTCCGTCTTGATCCCAGATGTAGATGCCCTCGGCACGGTCGACCAGCGGCCTGCGCAGGCGCGACTGGTAGAAAAGATGCGATGCGGGGCGTTCGTTCTGTGCTTTTGTGTTGAGCATGGCGTTACTCTGTCAGCGCTTGAGATATTGGTTGAGAACATTGGCAGTCACACGCTCGACCATGCGGTCGCCGCGTTTGAGAGCCGCCACCCACTCGCAGCTTCCGGCGTGGAAGACCTCGCCCTTGCCGCGCGGGAAATTGACGATCATGCCGCAGCCGCGCTTGATGCGTTCGACGGCTGCATCGCCATTGTCGCCGATCAGCGTATCGGCCACGAATTTGGCATCGGCATCGGAGAGGAACTGGTCGTCGGCTGGAATATCCGCACTCTCCTCCTTGAGAGACGACATGCCGAGCGCCGGGATCTGCAATCCATCAGGAGCGCCACTGCCCTCCTCCGGCACCGGCAATCCTCCCCGGATCACATAGTCGATTCCGTCAACCTCATAGCCGAAGGCGTGGCCTTCCGAGCCCGTGACATCGCCGTAATAGATGCCGGTTCCCGCAAAGGCCCAATGTTCGGGGCGATAGACCGGGAAACCGCGCACGCCACGTGGGGCGCAACCACCCCAGCCGACATAAAGACCGCGCAACGCATTAAGGCCGAAGGTTTCGGCAGCAGGTCGCCCTGTTTCAGTCGCTTCCCAGCACCCGCTGGTGCGGCGCGGATCAGCGGAGCGATAGACCGGGTCTTCGGCACGTGCACGATACTTGTAGCAGGTCTGGCGCTTGCCATTGTGCTCAAGTCGGGTTTGCCACATGAAATTACCCGCAAAACGGGCCGCACGACCGCCGCCATCGACATAATTATCGACGGCATCACGCATTTCCCACGTCCAGTATTCGTCGTGACCGACAAAGGCCACGCAGTCATAACCCTCGAGGATTTCCGGTGAGAAATGCAATTCGTGCTGGCTGGCGAGATCGACTGCATAGCCTTCCCGCTCAGCCCAGCGGAAGAAGAGGCTGTCATAGCTTGCCCAGCCAGAAGAGGTATATTTCTTGGAATAGCCGTTGGCATAAGCCCATTCCATATGCGGATAGCGCGGCGGCGCGGCAGGCGGCGTCACAATTTCCAGCGGCACGCGCGGCGCATCGGATGGCAGGACAACAAAGCCACGGCAGAACGGGCGCTCGATGCTCACCGTCGTCGCATATTGATCGCCATTCGGACCGGTGATGCCCTGATAATGGTTGGAGCCGCCCCGGTATTATAGGCCGTCCATGTGCCGGTCGCTGCGACCTGAAGGATACGACCCGGCTTGCGGCCCGCCGCCGGACGCAGGATGAACAGGTGATGGCAATGGATCGGCTGACCGTCATTACCATGCGCCTTCAACGTGATGCGATAAGCGCCGGAAGCCCAGTTCTCATCCGCCTTGAAGGCGAATGTCGTCTCCCAGCCGCAACCGACAACTGAACATTGCGCCGGTGTTTCCTGCCATCTGCAATCAATTCCACGTTTGGAGAAGACCGGTGTTTCTACCGCTCCATCACGCACGATTTCGATATCGAAACGCGAGGCGGTTGCGCTCACCTGTAGATTAACCGTCGCGCCCGGAAGATAGGAATAGGCGTCGGTATAGCACCAGATTTCACCGCGCGGCCCGTCCATGCCGGGATATTCGTAATAATGGCCAAGCACAGCTTCACGCCGCTGTGCCGGGGTCAGCCCGAAATCGGGAAACTCGTTGACATGTCTCTCACTCATGCCGATACCTCACGCTGCCAAATATTTCTTGAGGAAGGAGCGAGTGCGGTCCTGCACCGGATTGCTCAAAATCTGATCCGGTGGTCCCTCTTCCACCACCACACCACCATCCATGAACAGGATACGGTCGGCGACCTCGCCCGCAAAACGCATCTCGTGTGTGACGATCAGCATCGTCATATGTTCGGAGGCAAGCTGCTTCATGACCGCATTGACTTCGTCCACAAGCTCTGGATCAAGTGCCGAAGTGGCCTCGTCGAACAGCATCACCTTTGGTTGCATGGCAAGCGCGCGCGCAATGGCCACGCGCTGCTTCTGACCACCCGACAAGCGCGACGGGTAGACATCGATCTTGTCGGCAAGCCCCACCTTCGACAGAAGTTCCAGCGCCAGCGTGCGTGCCGCGTCCTTGCCCATGCCCTTGAGCTTGATCGGGCCGAGCGTAATGTTTTCCAGTACTGTCAGATGCGGGAACAGATTGAAGTGCTGGAACACCATGCCCATCTGCTGGCGCACGGCATTGATGTGCTTTTCAAACGCCTGTCCTGCCAGCGGCTGGTTGACCTGCACGCCATCGAGCCAGACTTCGCCGCCATTCAGAGTTTCCAGATGATTGATCGAGCGCAGAAGCGTGCTCTTGCCGGAACCACTGGGACCGATGATCGCAACAATCTGGCCGCGCGCCACGGAAAGGTCGATGCCTTTCAGTACTTCCAGCTCGCCATAGGCTTTGCGAGCGCCCTTCACTTCGACCATAGATTTTGCAGGTTGGGAGCTGCTCATCGCGTGACCTCCACTTTTCTTTCAATGCGCCGCAGGCCTGCCTCGAGGACGAGATTGACCACGTAGTAGATGGCCGCGACGGTGATATAGAATTCAAACGGGCTGAAGGTTTCGCTGATGGCAAGCTGGGCGCTATGCACCAGTTCCGCAATGCCGATGATCGAAACCAGCGACGTGTCTTTCAGAAGAACGATCATGTTGTTGCCAATGGGCGGGATCGTGTTTCGGATCGCCTGTGGAATGACGATATAACGCAAAGCCTGACCGTGGCTGAAACCCACGGAACGGGCGCCTTCCATCTGGCCGGGATCGACAGCCACAATGCCTGCCCGGATGATGTCGGCATTATAGACCGCGAAGTGCAAACTAAGGCCGATAATGCCAGCGCCGAGTGCGGGAATATTGATGCCGATCTGTACCAGTCCGAAATAGATCAGGAACAGTTGAAGCAGAAGAGGCGTTCCCATGAACAGCCACATGAAGAACCGTACCGGCCATGCAAGAATGGCAGGCGCATAAAGCACCACCAGCGCAAATGCGATTCCGAGCACGAAGCTTAAGGATGCGGAGGCGACGGTCAGAACCAACGTCCACCAAAGGCCGGTCAGAAGCAGATCCGTATAGGGAGTGACAATGCTGAAATCGAGGGCTTGCATCCAGTTCTCCCTCACTGCGCCGCGAAGCGCTTATCGAGAAGATCGACCCCGCGCGCCACGATATAGATGATGATCATGTAGAGAACGGCAGCAACGCCGAAAATCTCGAAGGGCTTGTAGGTCGAACCGATGAAGCGCTGCGCCGTATAGGTCAGTTCAACCACCGAAATAGTGGAGACCAGCGCTGAACCTTTCAAAAGTGCAATAGCGTTGACGCCAAGCGGACGGATCATCAGCCGAGCGGCCTGCGGCAGCACGACGAACCGCATGGTCTGGCCACGCCCGAAGCCGATGGAGCGCGCGGCTTCGCTCTGGCCGCGGTCGACGCTCTGGATCGCGCCACGGATCGATTCCGACATATAGGCGCCGATATTGAGCCCAAGCCCGATGACGCCAGCGGCAAAAGGCTCCAGATTGATGCCGATCTGCGGACCGCCAAAATAGAGAATGAAGAGCTGTACAAGGCAGGGCGTGCCGCGAAAGACACTGACATAGGCAGTTGCAAGTCCACGCAAAATGTTGGAGCGGGACAGGCGGCCCGCGACAAGTATTGCAGCCACCGCAAGGCCCAGAAGCAAGGCCAGCGCAGAAATTTGCACAGTCACCCATGCCGCCTCCAGAAAAACGGGAGGACGCGCTGCATCAACGCAAAATCCATCGGAAAACTCCGGTCAATCGGTTCTCAACCGGCCCGGACATATGCCGGGCCGGGATGACGACGTATCAGCGAATGTCGCTGCCGACCCATTCCATCGAGATCTTCTCATAGGTGCCATCGGCCATGATCTCATCGAGGGCCTTCTGCATCGCAGCCTTCAGCTCGGGATTGTTCTTGCGAATGGCGATGCCGATTGCAACGCTGCCACCTTCGATGTCAGGCGTATCGAGCTTGCGGACTTTCTGACCGGTTTCCTTGATCGCCACCATGACCGGGATGTTGTCAACCACGATAGCATCGACACGACCCGAATTCAGTTCCAGCATCAGTTCCGGCAGGCCCTTATAGGTGCGAATGGTCCAGCCACCCTGTTCACGCGCCCACTTCTCATGGGTTTCACCAAGCGTCACGCCCAGTGTCTTGTCCTTGAGATCATCGAGCTTCTGAACAGCGGAATCTTCCTTCACGAAAACCGCGCGGCCCGCGTGATAATATGGCCCCACAAAATCCACCGCCTTTTCGCGTTCCGGCGTGATTGTCATGGAGCCAACGACCGTATCGAACTTACCCGCCCGAAGGCCCGCAACGATACCGTCCCGTGCCGTTGTGATGAGCTGCGGCTTCAGCTGCATGCGCTCGGCAATCGCCGAACCGATGGAGGCGTCGAACCCCACGACTTCGTTCTTCTCATTGACGAAATTGAACGGCGGGTACTGACCGCTCATGGCGATCTTCAGTTCGCCCGATGCCTTGATCTTTTCAAGATCATCCGCCTGTGCGGGCGCAACCGCAAAAACTGCGGTAGTGGCAATCGCGGCAGCGGCAATGAAACCCGTGAATTTGTTAAACATGTTGTTCCCGACTTCCTCTTGTTTGTCTTTCTCGAGGCTATTTGTTGCCTCCCAATTTTCATGATTGCTTTTATGGATGCATTTCGCAAATAGATAATGGGAATGGATTGCATAGATTTTATGAATGGATAAAGCCATGTCGCTGCACCGCCCCGAGCGCCTTGTCTGGGATCTGGACTGGAACCTTTTGCGCAGTTTCGTGGTGATCGCTGAAGTGAAAAGCATCACCCGCGCCGCAGAACGCCTTAATCTCAAGCAACCAAGTGTGAGCAATGCGCTGCGCCGGCTGGAAGACCGCATCGGCCAACGACTGGTGGAGCGTGACGCCACCCATTTTGAACTGACCGAAGTCGGCAAACTGCTCTATGAACAGAGCATCGAAGTTTTCGGCGCCATCTCGCAACTGCCCCAGCTTGTGCGTGGGGTCGGTGATGATGTAACCGGCCATGTCACCATATCGGTGGCCAGCCACATTGTTTCGCCGATCTTCGACCGGGCGCTTGGGCTTTTTCACGAACAGCATCCGCGAGCGACGTTGACGATCAATGTCTCCGCCAGCACCGAAGTCGCGCGGCTGGTTCGGGAGAAGCGCGCTTCTTTCGGTCTTGGACTGGTGAGCAATCGCGATCCCGCGCTCGACTACACCATGGTGTATCGTGAATTCTTCGGCTTTTTCTGCGGCCCCGGCACCGGATGTTCGGCCAGTCCGGCCTCACCCTTGCCGATCTGAAGGGAGAACCATCGGTTTCATTCCAGACCGATCATATTGCCGACGCGCTGCGACCCGTAGCCCTGTTACGCAGCGAGGCACGACTGTCACCGGATGTGGTCGGCACCTCGTCGAGCCTTGAAGAGGTACGCAGGATGATCATTACCGGCCTCGGTATCGGTCCGCTTCCGCTGCATGTGGCGCGACGCGAGATCGATGACGGCCTCCTCTGGCGTTTGCCACCTTACGAGAACCCGCCCGCCATTGATGTTTTCCTGATCCACAATCCGGAAACCAATCTCAACAAGGCCGAGAAGGCCATACTGGCCGGATTGAAGGGACTAATCACTTCCACACCGCTGGAAGAACGTATTTACGGAGATTGACGAGCGGGCTTACCCGCTCGTCCCTACATGGCTACTCTGCCGCCTCTGCGGCGCATAGCGCCTCACATTCGACGGCTTCCCGCGCGCCGGACAGGCTGACCTGACCAAGCGCGACGGTTACAACCGCACTGAGGCTGGCGACAACAGACACCCAGAAGCCGTTTGCGGCACCGAAATTGTCGACCACCCAGCCGGAAACGAACGCTCCAAATGCCATTCCGATGCCGATGCCCGTCATGACCCATGTTATGCCTTCGGTCAGCATAGTCTCCGGCACGCGACGTTCGATAAGACCGAAGGCCGTGATGAATGTCGGAGAAATCGCAACGCCGCTGACGAACACCGCCACGGCAAGAAGCGTGGCCGATGTGCCAGCGAAGGGCAATGGCAAGGCAGTCAGCGCCAGCACACTGACGGCAATCATCAACTGGCGCTGCAGGGGCATACGAAGCGACAATGCACCGAGCGTTATCCCCACAAGAAACGAACCGATGGCATAGACACCGATCACAAGGCTGGCCGCACCGGGCTGACCAAGCTCGCTTGTGATCGCCACGGCACTGACTTCGGCAGTCGCAAAGGTCGAGCCGACGAAGATAAGCGCCAGCGTGATGATCTGAACGGGACGCGACCAGATAGCGGAACGTTGCGGGCTGTTCTGATCGAGCGCACGAACCGGCGGTTCACTGGAGCGCTGCAGAAGGAAGGCGATCGTGCCCACGGCGGAAAGCCGTGCTGATGAGCATCCCCGCTTCGGGGAACAGGGACACCGCCAGTGCCACGGAAAGGGAAGCGCCTGAAATATAGACCAGTTCATCCGCCGCCGATTCGAAAGCGAAAGCGGTGTTCAGTTCAGGGCGGTTGCGGAAAATTTCCGTCCATCTTGCCCGAACCATTGCCGGGATACTGGGCATGGCACCGGCAAAAATGCCGAGACGAACAATGTCCAGTTTGCCCAGCCCTGATTTGTCGCTACGAGCAAAAAGACAAAGGCTATCACGGAAACGATTGTGACAGGCATGACGATGCGGCTTTGTCCGTAACGGTCGACAAGGCGTGAAATCTGCGGCGATATGAATGCATTCGTGAGCGCGAAGGTGGCAGACACCGCGCCAGCCAGCCAATATTCGCCGTGCGTCTGCGCAAGCATGGCCACGATGCCAACAGGGGCCATCGCAATGGGAAGACGGGCGAAGAAGGCCGCCGCCGAAAAGCCTATAGCGCCCGGAGCGCTGAAAATTTCTCTATATGGATTGGACATCGGAGTGGGTCCTTGAAAGGGGAATTACTACACTTGCATACGGTCCGTATGTTAATTAAATAATTGATACGCGGCGTATGTCAACTAATATACGCAGCGTATGCAAATAAAAAGGAACTATGATGCGTAAACCGCGAAGCGAAATGATTGCTGAAACGAGGACGAAGCTGTTGGCTGCGGGCCGCAAGGCTTTCGGAAACGTTGGTTATGCCGAAGCTTCGATGGATGATTTTACCGCCTCCGCCGGATTGACACGCGGCGCGCTCTATCATCATTTCGGTGACAAGAAGGGGCTTCTGCAGGCCGTGATCAACGAAATTGATTGCGAGATGGCCGCGAGACTGTGCACGATTTCTGCCAAGGCGCCCGACCGCTGGCAGGGGTTTGTCGAAGAGAATACGGCTTATATCGAGATGGCGCTCGAACCAGAAATCCAGAGGATCATGTTTCGCGACGGGCCGGCGGTTTTCGGCGATCCGTCCAGTTGGCCGAGTGCCAACGGCTGTATCCGCACGATCACCACAGGTCTCGACGCCCTACGAAAAAAAGATGGCGTCATCGTTGATATTGACCCGGAAGCCGCCGCGCGGCTGATCAATGCGGCGAGCAGTGCTGCGGCACAATGGATTGCCAATTCAGACGATCCGGAAACCACATCGAAGAGGGCGGTCAACGCGTTCCGGACGTTTCTGGAAGGTCTTCTGATCAGGAAAGACAAGTGAATTTCCTAGCGGATTCAAAGCCGCGAACCGGATCAGCTTTATTTTTGATCCGGGGTAACACCCCATTGAGCAAATTTCAGCGGTTTATAAACGGTTGCAGGATTCGCGCATAAAGCACGCACCTCGAGCCAGATGGATCGCACATTGTCCTGCACCGGAGAAAAAGTACATCGCCGGTGACCGTCGTTCTCACGATACCATTCCGCGAAATAATACCTGATCGGGCAGTGATAATAGAACCAGCGTCCTCGCTATAGTCTATTAATTTTATAGAATAACTAAATTCGTTCTAATCATGCTCGTGGAATTTAATGTCACATCTCCTTTCAACAGATACGACAGCTGTCGATACCATCATCATCGGCGGCGGGCCCGCCGGTTGCTGGGCTGCCCGGAAAGCCAGAGAAGTCGGGGCTTCGGTTATCCTCATCGACAAGGGCTATGTGGGAACCAGCGGCGCCATGGCCGCGGGCAACAACACGATCATAGACACCGCTCGTGGCACCAAGGAGCGAGACGCCACCGTTGCGCAACGGCTCAAACGTGGCTTGGGTCTGGTGCACCGGTCCGTGGTGGAGGAGGTTCTCGATCAGACACGCTCTAACCTCGACCTTCTGGCTGAATGGGGTTATCCGTTCCCTGCTTATGAGGATGGTCGGCCTTATCGCGGCATGTTGCGGGGCCCTGATTTCCTGCGTTTCATGCGCCAGCGTCTCATCAAGGCTGGCGTTCGCATTCTTGATCACCACCCGGCCGAAGAACTGTTATTGACGAATGACGGCGCGGTCGCCGGTGTACGCGCCCGCTCGCGCCGCTCGGGGGCTTACAGATCTTCGATCCGGCGCCGTGATTGTTGCCTCGGGCGGATGCGCTTTTCTCAGCGGAGGCCTCGGCACCAATAATCTGACTGGCGACGGCTATCTGCTCGCTGCCGAGGCAGGTGCCACGTTCTCCAGCATGGAGTTCTCCAGCCAGTATGGCATCTCACCAGTCTTCTCAAGCGTCACGAAAGGTGTCGTCTATTTCTGGGCAACGTTCTCCGATGCTGCTGGCAATGAGATAGACTTGCACGGTGATCGGCAGAGCGTCGCAAAATTTCTGCTTAAGGGTTCTGTCTACGCCGTGCTGGACAAGGCATCACCACGGTTGCAGGAAGGCTTTCGCAAAGGGCAACCCAACATCTTTGTGCCCTTTGATCGGATGGGGATTGATCCTTTCAAGGACCGTTTTCCTATTACGCTACGCCACGAAGGAACCGTGCGCGGTTCTGGCGGCATCATCACCGACAAGACCGCAGCGACTTCCATACCGGGACTTTTCGCGGCAGGTGATGCGGCTTCTCGCGTGAGTATGTCCGGAGCGACAAGCGGTGGGGGCGGCCCCAACGCCGCGTGGGCGATAGCGACAGGTTCATGGGCCGGCGAAAATGCTGCAGCCTTCGCACAAAATATCGGATCGCAGCATCATGAGCGACGCGTGCGACCCGGCAGATCCGGTTTGTCAAAGGCCGAAGGCCCAAGCCGGGCTAAAGAAATTGCTGATGTCATCCAACGGATCAAGGCTGAGACCTTGCCGCTCGACAAAGGATTTTTTCGGACCGCGGAGAGCCTGATCGCCAATGAAACCGTGCTCAGCGATCTCTGGCGCGATGATCAGTGGCGCCGGTCCGGTGATCCTTACGACTTGGCCCGTATTCGCGAAGCGGAAGCGCTGATCGCAACATCGCGCTGGGTTGCCACAAGCGCGTTGCTTCGCAACGAAAGCCGCGGCGTACATCGCCGTACTGACCGTCCTGAAATGGACCCCTCGCTCGCCATTCAAGTTCACAGCGGCGGGCTCGATAAACCTTGGGCAAACTACGCATTCGAACAGCAGGAAGTGAGTATCGCATCATGATCGAAATCGTCAGCGCCGAAAGATGTATTAAATGCGATCTCTGCGTCGAAGCATGCCCCGATAATGTATTCGACGCTGTGCCGGACGATGTTCCAGTCATCGCGCGACAGCTCGATTGCCAGACCTGTTTCCTTTGCGAACTCTTTTGCCCCGTCGATGCACTTTTACGTATCGCCCCTGATCGACACCGTCGAAGGGCGTCACGAAGACGAAATCGCAGCATCGGGTGTATTCGGCAGCTATCGCCGCGAAATGGGCTGGAAGAACGCCAAGCCGCGCGGCACCGCCAACGATCTCAGCTACCGCATCTTCGAGAGCGGCTTGATCACACCGTGAAATCATATCTCAGTTTCAGATAATCTGGAGACACCAATGCGAAAGTTTATCAGCACGCTTCTCGTTGCTGCCGCAGCCATTTTTCCACCGCACCGTCGCAAGCCGAAGAGGCGCCATCAGTCATCCGTTTTGGAGATGTCGGCTTCGGCTTTGGCCAGCCCTTCGGTGTCGGGCTTCAGGCCATCGCAGATGCGAAAGGTTTCATTGCCGACGAGTTCAAAGGAACGAACAGCAAGGTGGAGTTCACCTATTTTACCGGTACGGGACCCGCAATCAATGAAGCGCTGTCGAACGGTCAGCTTGATTTTGCTTCCTACGGGGCCGTGCCAAACACTATCGGTAAAGCCAACGGCCTCGATACAGTATTGATCGCCTCCTATGGCGGCACGACGATTTTCGGTGCCGCACGTCCCGATCTCGATATCAAGTCGATTGCCGATCTCAAAGGAAAACGCGTCGCCATTCAAAAGGCAACGATCATTCATTGGGCGCTCATTCAGGCACTCAAGAATGCGGGATTGACCGAAAGCGATGTGACTATCATCGACCTGAAGAATGCGGACCAACTCGCGGCTATTGCTGCAAAAGCGTGGACGCGGTTTTCGGCGCTGACTTCCTGCTTCCCCGGAAGATAAGGGCCTTGCGAAAATCTTCTATAAATCGTCTGCCGCAGGCACGTTCGGCGATGGCTTCGGCGCATTTCTTGTGACTGACAGGTTCCGCAGGACTTATCCTGAAGCAACGCAGAAGGTCGTGAACGGCTTCGTGCGTACCGCCCAGTGGCTGGCGGATGAAAAGAACCGCGATGAAGCATTCCAGATCTGGTCGCGCGCCGGAACACCGGTCGCAACCATTGCAAGGTCCAGCGAGGGTAGTGCGCTGAAGGAAAAATACAATCCGCGTCTCGATGAGTTCTTCCGCACCCGCTACGCCAGCGCCATTGCCTTCAACAAGGAACAGAAGCTGATCCGCCGTGACGTAGATCTCAACGCCCGGGTAGACGCGTCCTATGTCAACAAGGCGATCACTGACCTGAATCTCGAAAACTTCTGGGCTGACCGGGGTACAACCGGCGCGGTCCAGAATTAAGCGGGGGCGAAACCATGTCGTCGGCGGGCCTGATAACTGGCGAAACCCGTATCACGAGCACGGCTCCAGCGGCTATTAAAGCAGTTGGCACGCCACGTCCGGACTTGACTGCAAAGTTCTGGCGCGGCTCCTTAGTTTTGCTGTCTGCTTTGGCCCTGCCCGCAGCAATATTCGTGTTGTGGCATGAAGCGACGGCCCGGCAATGGATTTCGCTTCAGGTTCTGCCTCCCCGGCATGGGTCTTCAACACCTTCATCGATCTTCTCCGGACTGGCGAGATTCTGGCAAACATCCAGATCAGTTTCACCCGTATCGCCCGGGGATTAATGATCGGTGCTTCGCTTGGCTTTCTGTTCGGCTTGCTTATCGGCTTTTCCGGGCAGGCAGACAGTTATCTCGGAACGACGTTTCGCGCTGTGGCAACCGTCCCTCTCTCGGTTGGCTGCCCATTCTCATTCTCGTTCTCGGGATCGATGAATCGCTCAAGATCGTCATTCTCTCGAAAGCCTGCTTCGTACCGATGGCAATCAGCATCTCGCAAGGCGTGCGCAGCATCCCGTCTAGTCTAAGAGAAGTCGCAGACGTTTTGACCCTGAGCCGCCGAACGCGGTTTTTCAAATTGACGTTGCCCGCGATCATGCCTTTCTTTTTCACAGGCCTCCGGTTTTCGACAGCGCAGGCCTTCACTTCCCCTGATTGTTGTGGAGATGCTCGCCGGTACCGATGGCATCGGCTATATGATGGTTTGGGGCCGGACCTTATTCCAGCTCGATATCGTCATGGCAGGCATCATCGTTGTAGGAATGGCCGGCTTCTCTCTGGACCTGCTTTTGCGTCGCATCGAGGCTCGTTTCCCTGTGTCGGAGGACCGACATGGCTGATGCCTCGCACAATCGCTCCCTCAGAATGCCGAAAGGCGCCCGGCTTCCGCTCGGATTAATTGCACTCTGGGCGCTTGTCGCCATCAGTCATGCAGTGGACAGCCCCTTTTCGTGTCACCTATGGCCGTGCTGCTCGCTCCTTTCGCCGATCCTTCGGGTCGTGAAATCTGGGCGTCGGTGGCGACCAGCATCGCACGCGTTCTCACCGGAGGTTTCATTGGCATGGCGCTTGGTCTGTTGCTGGGAACGGTATGCGGCCTCTGGTCGGTTGCTGCCTTCTCTCTCGCGCCATCTATCCACACGCTTCGCCAGATTGCCGTCTTCGGGTGGATTCCCCTGTTCACCGCTTGGTTCGGCAATGGTGAGGTGACAAAACTGGTATTCACAGCGCTCTCCACATTCTTCCCGGTTTTTCTAGCAACCGAACAAGGCATACGCGCAACACCCCTCGCCCTGAAAGAAGTCGCCCTAACGCTGGAATTGCCATTCAGGTCGCGCCTGATACGGCTCTATCTACCTGCGGCGTTGCCCAGCATACAAATCGGCATCCAGATTGCCGCCCTTTCCGCCCGGATCGGCACCATCGGCGCGGAATACGCTATCGGAAATGGGCGTGGCCTTGGAAACTACATCGCCAGCGCCCGCGATCAGTTCCGGATGGATATTGTGCTCGTCGGTGTCTTTGTCCTCGCAGCCGGAGGCGTCATGCTCAACCGCATCAGCACTTCCGTTTTTGCTCGGCTTTCAGTTTAGAAAAGGGCTGTCATAAATGGCTACCGCGTCCCTCTCCCTCGACCATATCAACAAGTCTTTCACGCTCAACGGAACTGAACGCGAAATCCTGCGCGATGTAAGTTTCTCGGTTAAAAAGGCGAGATAGTCGGCGTGCTCGGCGCGTCCGGTTGTGGAAAATCGACGCTTTTACGTCTCATCATAGGTTTGGACCGGACTATAGCGGACGAATTACCGTTGCAGATCAGGCCATTCAAAACGCTTCACGCAATATTGCCATGGTGTTTCAAGATCACCGTCTCTTCCCCGGCTGACTGTTGCTGAAAACGTGGGACTCGCGCTCGACGTGCTCAAACTGCCGCGCCATGAAAGAAACGAACGTATCGGCCATTATCTAAATCTGGTCGGTCTCTCCGATTTCATTGACGCTTATCCAAAGCAATTATCCGGCGGGATGGCGCAACGTGCAGCCATCGCCCGGGCGCTGGTGTGCGAACCTGAAATTCTTTTGATGGACGAACCTTTCGGGGCGCTCGACTCGCTGTTGCGCCTGCGGCTTTCAGGACGAACTGCTGCGTATCTGGGACCGGCACCACATCTCGATTGTCGTTGTGACGCATGACATCGAGGAAGCGCTCTATCTGAGCGACCGTGTGATTATACTAGAGGCGAATCCGGGACGCATCCGCTCTGTCATTGATGTCGATCTCGAGCGGCCTCGCCATCGTGACGATCAGCGTATTGTAGAGCTGAAGCGATATTGTCTCGGTATGGTGCTCAACCGGGTATCCTAGGCTCAGGACACGGAGTGCATCCAGAAATGCGTGCAGCGGGTTTCGGAACGCGCTCTAATGTTCATCGACTCCCTTCCGCCAATAGGACACGACGAGATGTTCGCTTTTGCCCAGTTTCTGTTCGCCGCGAAGATAGGCACGAATGGAACGAAATGCATCGAACTCGCACCCCGCCCATACATAAACATTTGTTCCTGAACCCGGAAAGCTCACACTTCTTACCGCGTCCGGCAGCAGAGTTGTCGTACCCGCAGACGCCGCACCACGAAAAAGCCAATGCAACTCAATCGATGCGTTGAAATTCAACGGCTGAATTTCGCTTTCATCTGCAACTTCTATGAAAGCATGCCCCCGGCAGAAGTGGGCAAAGTTTCCAGCATACGCGCAATAGCGGGAAGCGCTGTCTCATCGCCAGCAAACAGATACCAGTCAGCTTCGATGAGACCGCCACCGCCCGGACCGATAAGGCCAACCGTGTCACCGACACGCGCCCGAGCGGCATAGGTCGAACCCGGACCCGCATCGTTGTGCAAGACGAAATCGATGTCGATCAATCCCGTGTCGGTATCGACCGTGCGCAGGGTGTATTTGCGCATGTCGGGCCGAAGCACTGGATATTCCCAGCATATGAGGCCGTTCGATCCGATGCGTGGCCATTGCGGCTCCACACCCGGCCGCTGGATCATGAGGTTGACGTGCAACGCATCCATCGAGACATAACGCGCCGCATCTTCGCAGTGAAAGGTGATGCGACGCATATGCGGGGTAATATCGCGAATTGCCCGCACTTCGAACTTGCGGAAGTTGGGCGGATATTCCATATCCGTGCCGTCGCCATGCCAGACGACTGTCGGGGCAGAGTCGCCCGCAAATTCCACAATTTGCGAAGCGACGGCCATGCGTATGAAGTAGAGCGCCTCAAGGCTCTGAGCCGATAGATCAATACGCACTTCATCCCCACGAGAAACAAACCGCGCGCTAGCCCCTCTCAGACGCAAAAGCGTGGCAGTGACTTCGCGCTCGACTTCTGCGTCATGCTCGAGCATGTGATCGCAAAGTTTGCCGACAACCGGTCTGGCTGCGCAAGTTCAATGCTGGCATAAGCCGCGAACTGTTTCATGGATAATCCTGTCACTATACTTTGGAGTATCAAGGGTAGGTGTTGGAGGGTTCGTCACCGAGACCGATCCAGAACGTTCCCTCTATCGGCACAGCCATGAAACGCCGGTTGATCTCGGCAAGCGTCTCGTCTGGATCAATGTCGGTAAAATGTCGGGGTGCGTCCATTTGGCAAAACACTCGAAAATCAGAACATTCAGCGCCGAAATAGACATTTGATGGGAAATACCGAAAGCACGGTGTTCCCGTACCGCCGTCAGATCGCGGCGGACACCATTAAGAACGATATTACGAAGCGACGCGCGTGCTGTCTGCGTAGAAACGCCGCCGCCCACCACAAGACTGGTTTCAGATGACAGGCTCGGCGCACCGGTGGCGATATAGACTTGCGGATCGGCCTCAAGCACATATTCCGCGTTGAGCCTGCCCTCATAAGCCGACACCGCGTCCGCGCCGATGCTCACCCCCGCCAGCCGGGGCGATGTTCTGGGTCATACGGTTGTTGCGCCCCGGCGTTGAACAGCAGGTGGCATTTGCAAAGCCGTCAACCAGCACCTTGGGGCGATCCGCGACATTTTTCAGACGCCCGGTAATAACGGTATAATGCTCGCGCACGAACGCCGTATATTCCACCGCCTTTGCATCACGCCCGATTGCCTTGCCGAGCAACTCAACGGAAAAAGCCATCGCTTCCAGTGGGTCTCGTTTGTCATTCACGGGGCCGTCAAGAAAAAGCACCGGTATTCCGGCAGCATCCAGCAAGGACACCGTATCCTCCCAACCCGCCTGCCACTGGTTTACAACGAAGAGATCGGGGGCGGCGCTGAGGATACTTTCGACGGACGTTTGCGCCGGCTGCAATGCGCCAACGGTCGGGATATCGTCGATTGCGGGAAATTTCTGGCGAAAAGCCGCATACATTCCGCTGTCGATGCGCCGCGGGTTCGCCCAGCCAGCGATCCTCGATACGGGATCAGGCTCGATCAGGGCCAATGACAGCAGCAACAGGCTTTCATTAGTGACAATGCGTTTTGCGGGCATTTCAAGCCGAACCTGCCGTCCAGCCGCATCCTCGAGCATGATTTCAGCTACAGCTCCCCGGACTGGCCCCGCAAGGCCAGACAGAAGGCAAACCACGCACCCCCAAGAGAAGCAATAGCTGCGTGAAATGCGCAAAAACTTGGTATGGAACGGTTTCACCAGCTATATTTCAGGCTTGCGTTGATTGCACGTCCTGCTCCGTAGTTACAGCTTCCGCCCGTATCGTTGAGACAATGGGAAACGTATTTCCTGTCAAACAGATTGGTTGCGTTGACGCGCAGTGTCATACCGTCGAGATCCTTCTTGACCGCCGAAATCGAATTCGGCACCGAGGTCCACCAGCGTTTGGCCGGGAATGCGCAGCTTGTCCAGATACTTGCTGTCGGTCTGGTAGGAGGACCAGCCACGCACACCTGCACTCACGGAAAGCCCCGGCACCCACATAGGACTGTACTTGACCCAGATACTCGCCTGATGTTCCGGGAGGCGGAGGATTTCGCGGCCCCGTTCGACCGCCAGATTGGACTCCAGTACTTCCGAATCCGAATAGGCATAGGAACCGAGGAGCTCTATCTCGCGGGTCAGCTCGAACTTGCCTTCCACCTCGATCCCCGAACCCGTTGCCGTCCGGACTGTACATAACCGGTCTGGATGCCGGTGGTCAGGTAAGGGGTCAGCGCATTCTTGATGTCGAGATTGAACAATGAGACGGCAATCATCGCATTGGTTCCCAACGGTTCGTACTTGACGCCGACCTCAAAATGTCCGGCGCGCTGGGCCTTGTAAGGCTCGTCGAACGCATCTACGCCAAGCAAAGGCGTGAATGTCGTCGAATAGCTCGCATAGGGGCAAAACCGTTGTCGAAAAGATAGGTCAGCCCCGCACGTCCCGAAACCCGGCCCTCGCTGTTTTCAACGAATGCCTTGTCCGGGATCGCCCGGCGATTGAAAGTCGAGATTTCCGAGCGGTCATAGCGCAACCCAAGTGTTCCCCACCCAGTGATCGTAGCGTATCTGATCCTGCATATAGACGCCGACCTGATGCTGCTTCTGCAACGCAGACGACGTATAGGCCGGATAGGGAATGGGAACCCCGCCATAGACCGGATTGAGATAATCGATTGGCGGTACGCCAGCTGTCGCATTGCCGAAATTGCGGTCAGAGGTAGCGCGCAGATATTCCAAACCGAAAAGCACCGTATGATCGAAACCGCCGGTGTCGAAGCGCGCTTCAGCCTGCGTATCCACACTAAAAGATGTCAGCGTATCGTCGGAGGCTCCAGAAGCACGATTGAGTGTGTGCCCGTCCGGTTGATAGGCAAAGGCTGGATTGACCAGCACGAGGAACATGTCTTGCGAAGACCGGCTGTAACGCAGATTCTGTCTTACGCTCCACGTCTCGTTGAAATCATGGGAAAATTCGTAACCGAGCGTATAGAAATCACGGTTGAATTCATTGGCCTCCGGATCTCCCAGATAGAGATCGCGTGGTATCTGTCCGTGGCTATTTGGAAGCAATGTCCCCACTGCGGGATAAAACCTTGGATTGAAGATTGCCCGGTCACGCTGATAATAGCCGGAAACTGTCAGCGACGTATCCGTTGAGGACTCGAGGTCAGGCTCGGCGCGAACATCAACGCACGATCACGTTCCCGGTCGATCTGCGTATGCATGTTACGCCATTGTCCGACGAACCTGTATTGCCAGTCGCCGTCTTTCGTGACCGGTCCGGTCGAATCCACCGAGGTCTGAATTCCACCGAAGGCAGAAGTACCCAGCACCACTTCATTATGCGGTGTCGCTTGCGGGCGCTTGCTCACATAATTCACGAGGCCGCCGGGCATCGTACGGCCATAGAGGACCGATGCAGGGCCCTTGATTACCTCGATCCTTTCGAGGGCATAAGGGTTCACACTCGGCGTCGCGTAACTGCCCGGATCACCGGAAGAGCGAGGTTATCCATCCAGATCGTGCCATATGTGTTGTAACCACGAATATGGATCCAGTCATAGCGGATATCGTAACCGTTTGCTTCCGACAGAACGCCCGGTGTGTAGCGCAATGCCTGCGGAACCGTGTCAGCGCCCTGATCGTTCATTTGCTGGCGGGTGACAATACTGACCGCCTGAGGCGTTTCGAGAAGCGACGTGTTCGTCTTGGAAGCTGTTCTGGTGCGTTTGGCGACGATCGAATTGTCAGGTCCGGTCGGACTGTCACTATCGGCGTTTATCGTGATCGTGCTCAGTACTGTCGGATTTGTGGCCGGATTTGCGGACTGTTCTTGAGAAAATGCCAGCCCAGACGCACCGGCCCCAATCGCTGTCGACACAACAAGAAGCGACGCCAGTTTCGCACACAATCCGTTTGACCTTTTACGGATGCCCCGTCGCCCGGCAGTTACATATTCCACGAAAGCCCCATCCCTCTGCTGCATTACGTAGTATCTGAATTTCGGGCACCCGGATCACTCTCCAGATCATCAACCGATTTAAACTTGACCCCTAAATTCATATTAAGATACGATTACGTAAAGAACGGCCCTGTCTGCAAGTCGGCAAGCTTTGACAGAAACAGAAAAATCTTTGCCAGAAGCACAAACGGCCCCGGGGCTGTCACACAGATGTACCGCGGTGCGTTATTGGCGGCATGAGAGCCCGCCTTCCGGCTCGCCACGATAAAAAAGCCCAAACGGCATTCGAAAGTCATTTCATGATCGCCCCACAGACATCGCAATACTCGGCGACAAAGCCCGGCAAAAGAAGCTGCTCGTCCGAGACTTTCTGCAACGTGAGGGGGTCAAGCTCGACAGTCCCGACGATACGCTTTCGCCGGAAGATACGCTTATCGAAGGGCAATTCATTCACCGGGAACTGCGCACCGGCCTTTTCCTGCATGTCAGCGATGCATTGGAGGAGCGTCCGTTCACAGCCACCTCGCAGTTGTCGGCCGGCTTGTCCTGCATATTTTTTTTCCTCGACGGCGCAGTGGACACGAAGATGGGCGACAAGGTCTTTCATTTCGAAGGTCCGCGCATGGGCGCAGTAGAGGGACGGCGATAATGAATACCCGCCCCGAGAGTTTTCAACGCAGTTCCTGTGGCGGTCAGCGGCTGCGGCATCTCGTGGTCTCTGCTTCGCCTGAATGGCTCGACATGGAAGGTCTGGAGACTGGCGGTGAAAGCGCAAAGCTTTTGAGCGACCATCTGGCCAATCAACGATGGACCGTGACACCGCGCGCGATAGAGCTGCTTCACCAGATCGTGGCGCCTCTCCTCTGGCGCCTCCACTGCGCAAGTTGTTTCTGGAAAGCCGCGCGGTCGAAATTATTGCCGAAGCACTTTCGGCAATTACTCAAGTGTCGAGTGGCAATTCATCCAGCCGCCTGTTGACCCGGCAGGATGGGCTGCGCCTTGCCCGTGCGAAAGAATTTATCGCTCTCAATCTCACAGCTCCGCTAAACGTGCCCACCATAGCGCGCGCGGCTGGCATCAATGTCAGCGGACTCCAGCGTCTGTTTCAACTCTGCGACGGAATGAGCGTATTCGAGTATATCCGCAAAGTGAGGCTCGAAAGTGCTTATGAGGCTTTGGTGTCGGGAGAGATCAGTATTTCCAGTGCGAGTATTCTTGCCGGCTATTCCAGCCCCGAAAATTTCACGACCGCTTTTCGGCGCCAGTTTCAGATCACACCGCGTCAACTCCTGAAGAAGAACTAAAACGCATCCCGGGCTGCGCAGTGATCAGATATTGACCACTACTCTGCAAGCTTTTTCAGGGCGTCTCCATTTGTTTTCACCGATGCTTTCCTCGACCTGCCCGCCCAGACAAGGATCGAGAAGAATGTGCCCGGGTCCTTAATCCGCATCGCACCTCTCACCATTATGATATCGCCTTGCCCTATTCCGTCGTCGTTCTATCGATGCTGTAATAGCCGATGTCCGTCATGGTCACAGTGAGCGTGACCGGAACAGCCTTCCATACCCCGGCTTCACCGCAGCGCCGGAATGTCCCTTGTGCCTTATTCCAATTGCCGGGACATCCTGCCATGGCATACCACTGCGAAGTCTCCAAAGTATGCCGCTAATGATCGCACGATCACCACAGGTCTCGACGTCTTGCGAAAAGATGGTGTCATTGTTGATATCTACCGGAAGCCACATCGAAGCGGGAAGTCAAGGCGTTCCGGACGTTTCTGGAAGGTCTGCTGATCCGGCAGGAAAAATGAAAGTCAGCCCCTGACCCTTTCGCTAATAGCCGCAACCAGTCTTTCGGGGTCAATCGGCTTGTGCAGCAGCAGATAGCCGCTGGCAGATGCCTCGCGAAGTCTTTTTCCGGCGAGGTATCGCCTGTCAGGATGATCACTGGCAAGGCTCGCTTCAGCAGAGCGAATATTTCGCCCGCAGCTTCTGTTCCGGTCGTCTGGCCTTGCAACCGGTAATCCACGATCAGCAGATCTGGCTCCCCAGCCACTTCAGATGTCTGATAGGATCGATAGGCAGCCGCCGCAGTCGGCCCGGCATGAACCCTATGTCCAAGCACCGAAAGCAACCCGCAAAGCGCATCCAGAACGGCAGGCTCATCATCAATGACTATAATATTGCGGATACCTCCCTGCGCAGTTGGCGATGTTGTGTGCTCTCCCACCTTTTCGGCGCGGGGCACCGTTACAGAAAACAACGATCCCTTCCCGAACCTTGAGACAAGCCGGATTGGATGGCGCAAAAGTGCCGCCGTTCGCTTGATGATCGACAGTCCAAGCCCCAATCCCTTGTCGCGATTGCGCTCGAAATTATCGAGTTGCACGAATTCCTCGAAAATGAGGGCATGCTTTTCTTGTGGAATTCCGATGCCTGTGTCGAGCACCTGAATTTCGATTTCACGGCCCCGGTGCCGACAGCCGACCAAGATGCGCCCCCGATCGGTATATTTGATTGCGTTGGAAAGGAGATTGGCGAGAATCTGCTTCAAAAGCGTGGGATCGCTGTCACAGGAAAGCGAAGTCGGCACGATACGAAGATGGAGCTCCTTTTCTACCGCTTCGCTTGCAAATTCATGCTGCACTTCTTCAAAAATCCGGTTGATCGAAACCGCCTGCCTGTTGGGCACGACAAGCTGTGCATCCAGTCGTGAAACATCGAGCAGCGCATTGAGAAGATCGCTCAGGCTGCCCACGACGCGCTTGATATTATCCGAAATCTGTCGCGCTGCAGATGCGGCAACCGTCTCCCCGGACGCAAGTGCGGCAAGTGTGGAGTTAAACAGCCCCAGCGCATGGACCGGCTGGCGCAAATCATGGCTTGCCGCAGCGAGAAATCGCGTCTTCGCCTGATCGGCCGCCGAAGCCCTGTCTCTTTCGCTTCTCAGTTCGTCCACAAGCGCCGAGTTTTCGAAACGCAGACGAATGGTTTCCCAGAGATCGCGATAGGTCACCCGACAGTGCTGGAGATTGATCGCCACCAGACACACGATGAGAAAGAGATAGGCATTATAAACGCCACCACCCGCCTGCAGGCAGAAGATCGTTACCGGCAGCACTGTGGTGAAAAGTGAGCCAATCACGGAGGGCGGGAAAGCCGAGCCCGTAGGAACCGAACCACAGGCAAGCCCGGTCATGACAATGATCGAGAAAGCGAGGAGATGTGGTTCGCCGGACATGAAGCCTATCCAGCCGAGCATGCCCCAGTTCAGCCCGGACAACCGGGAAAAACCGGCAGCCAGCCGGGCCCATCGGTCGGAATTGTGGATCGGTTGTTTCCGACGAAAGAAGGCCCGCGTCACGAATACCCGGATAATGGACAGAAGGTAGACGGAAGCTACCCGGTCCAAAGCCACCAGTCTGGAACTTTGCCCCAGAAAACGATGAATGCAGGCACCGGTACCAACAGGTTTGTCAGGAGGACACCCGCTGAATGCTTGTAGAGCATGCCGGTCAGTTCCTCACGGATTCTGGTTTCATCGAGTTTCCGTGGCTTATCGACGGAGCTATTTATTTGTGCGGGATGGATCGTCATGTGATATTGAAGCCGGATTGTTGCCGCGGGGAAGTTCATGTCCGGAACTTACAGAGTCGTACTTGCCGATGACCATAGTGTTGTCCGGGAAGGTCTGAAGATGCTTTTATCAACAATAGAAGACACTTCAATCGTGGGAGAAGCAAGGGATTACGGCGCATTGTTACTTGAGCTGAAGCGATGCCCTTGCGATCTACTTGTTCTGGACCTTGGAATGCCGGGATTTCTGGGCTATGCATTCATCGAAGAAATCCGAACGGCTTACCCCCGATTGAACATCATCATATTGTCAGCCAGTTCCGACCGGCAGTCGATTGAAAAGGCACTTGAAGCCGGAGCGGATCTGTACCTCACCAAGAACGGCAATCCCGACGAACTGGTAGCTGCAGTCCGCTCGCTACGCAATGCAAAACTGGACGGTGTCCCAGCCACTATTTCCCATCACGCAGAAAAACGCCCTGCAGGTAATCCGCTTCCCGCCGTCGAACTGCCGATGTCTGTCGCCCTGACCCGCAGAGAAATGCAGTTTCTGGCGCTGATTCCGCGTGGCAGCACGACAAGGGAGATTGCGGAGCGGCTGGGTATCAGCGTTCCCACCGCGAGAAAACACCGTGAGAATCTGATGCGCAAGCTGGGAAGCACAACAGTGCCGAACTGACCGCCTATGCGGTTCGCCTCGGCCTGCCGGTGGAATAGCACATTTCGAAATACGACATCTGCCGTATTGTTTGTGCGGCAGTCCTCCAACTATCGTTCGTGGTGACCATGTGGGCGCATACCAGCCCACGTATTTGGAGGACGATATGAAGACGACTTTGATTTCTGCGGCAGCGTTTGCAATGCTCGTTACAGGAGCTTTTGCTGCGACGCCAACCACCAGCAAAACCGAAAGCCAACCGGCAGCCTCGCAGGATCATGCCGGTTCCATGCGTCTGGCCGTAGGCCCCAATCGCTATTTTTGCCATCCATCTCTTCCGGTCGGCGCGGCGCATTCGGCTGATTGTCCAATATCAAGTTGCGCGGGGGCTATGCGATCTGGTCCAGAGGTCGTGAAGATGAAAGGGCGGCATATGCCGCCCTTTCATTACGTTTGTACTCTGGTTCAGCGGGCTGATCTCAGCCCGACACAATCGACGTAAAGTCGGACATGCCTGCGAAGCGCGCGGCACGGACCTTGCCATATTTACTCTTGTCGACGACCAGATGTTTTTCAACAGCGCGCTGCATGGCCATCTGCTTGATTGGCACTTCATGAAAGTGCGAGCAGGTGATACCGTGCTGCTCATCGACACCGCCAGCCGACAGAAATGCCTTGTTGATGTTGACGCGCTTCAGGACGTCGATCCCCATCTCCTGAAAATGACGCCGCTTCCGGGTGATAGAGCCCACCGAGAACGATAAGCCGCACATCGCTGCGCTGCGACAGGATTTCCGCTATATTGAGAGCGTAGCAGACAACCGTAATGTGCTGGTTCTGCGGGATGCGGTGAGCAAGGTGTGGCATCGTCGTGCCGCAATCGATGAAAACCGTATCATAGGGTTCGATCAGCGCTGCGGCTGCGGCACAAGCCTGTGCTTTGGCATTGGCGTGGCTGTCTTTTCAAAATCAAAGACATAATCGCCATTCACCCCGTCCTGTGTGGGAATAATGTAACCACCCAAACAATTCAGCATCCCGCCGTCACTGCCGATATCGCGGCGAATCGTCATTTCCGACACGCCAAGACGCGCTGCCGCATCGCGCAGGCGAAGCACGCCGACTTCATCGACCAGCGCCGCCAGCTCGGCAATCCGCTCTTCTTTACGGCTGATTCTGCTCACGCTGTCCTCATTCCTTACGGTCCAATCACCCCGTTTATACGTCCGTCACATTTCACGCAATGCGATCATCCGATCTTGACAGGCTGAACATAAATGTGAAACGATCCAAACATAATGATCGGATTGTAACATTATAATTCGCATTGTTGGGAGGATATGACAACAGGGTTTTGCACGCCTCGAACAGAATTCCATTTTTCGAGGACGTCAGACAGGCGGGAAACCAGATTGAATTTTCGCCCGGCCGGGAAGCCGGGCTTGAGGAAAAAACGCCGACGCACTCACCGTTCCTGAGATGCGTCAGCGTAGCAACAATTGTGTTGTCTGAGTCATCAAGCGCAGGCGACCAAAGAATTCCCGGGAGGAAACACCGGTGAAAAAATTTCTAGCATCCGTGGCGATTGCCATGTCCGTGGCCATTCCGCACGCTTTTGCAGAAGGCGTCGTTGATACGTCGAAGATCAACAAGGAACTGATCACCACTGCCAATGACAAGAAGTACACCATTGCGACCGTCGTGAAGGTCGATGGCATTGCCCCGTTCGACCGTATGCGTGACGGCGTCGACCAGTTCAAGGCAGATACCGGCCATGACGTCTGGATGGTCGGCCCGAGCGGCGCGGATGCCGCGGCACAGGTCCAGATCGTCGAGAATCTGATCGCGCAGGGCGTTGACGCCATCGCCATCGTGCCGTTCTCGGTCGAAGCCGTTGAACCGGTTCTGAAGAAGGCACGTGAACGTGGTATCGTGGTCATCAGCCACGAAGCATCCAACATCCAGAACGTCGATTACGACATTGAAGCCTTCGACAACAAGGCTTATGGCGCCAACCTCATGAAGGAACTCGGCAAGTCGATGGGCGGCAAGGGGAAGTATGTCACGACCGTCGGCAGCCTGACCTCGAAGTCGCAGATGGAATGGATCGACGGTGCCGTCGAATATCAGAAGGCCAACTTCCCGGAAATGTCGGAAGCAACCGGCCGTCTCGAAACCTATGACGATGCCAACACCGACTATAACAAGCTCAAGGAGGCGATGACCGCCTATCCGGACATCAAGGGCATTCTCGGTGCGCCGATGCCGACCTCTGCCGGTGCCGGGCGCCTGATCGCCGAAGGCGGCCTCAAGGGCAAGGTCTTCTTCGCAGGCACGGGTCTCGTTTCGGTGGCTGGTGAATATCTGAAGAACGACGACGTCCAGTACATCCAGTTCTGGGACCCTGCCGTTGCAGGCTATGCCATGAACATGCTGGCCGTCGCAGCGCTTGAGAAGAAGAACGACCAGATCAAGGCCGGTCTCAATCTCGGTCTGCCGGGCTATGAAAGCCTGTTGGCACCGGACGCTGCCAAGCAAAAACCTGCTCTATGGTGCAGGCTGGGTCGGTGTGACCAAGGAAAACATGGATAAGTACGACTTCTAATATCCATGGATGTTCGATGGGAGGAGCTTCACGCCCCTCCCATCCGGCAAATTGCATTCCAGCCTTGCACGAGGCCCCTCATGAGTGAAAACCTGATTGAACTGCGCCATATCGGAAAACGCTTCGGTGGTGTCAGGGCACTGGACGACGTTTCCTTTGCCATAAAGCCCGGCGAAATCCACTGCCTCGCGGGCGAAAACGGCTCCGGCAAATCCACTATCATCAAGATCATGTCGGGCGTCTATACGCCGGAAGATGGTGAGATAGTGATCGACGGAAAATCAGTCGGCAAGCTCGACCCGGTCAAGTCGGTTCATCACGGCATTCAGGTGATCTATCAGGACTTCTCGCTGTTCGGAAACCTGACCGTTGCCGAAAATCTGGCAATCAATACCTTTCTCATCGAAGGCCGCAAAGGCGTCGACTGGAAGCGCGTGCGCGAACTGGCGCAAAAGGCGCTGGAACGGCTCGGCGTCAGCATCGACCTCGATGCAGATGTGGACAGCCTGCCAACATCGGGCAAGCAGATCGTGGCGATTGCGCGCGCCGTCATGGCTGACGCCCGCCTCATCATCATGGATGAACCGACCACCGCGCTGACACGGCATGAAGTCGATGCGTTGTTCAAGATCGTACGCGATATCCAAGCACAGGGCATCGCCGTGCTTTTCGTCAGCCACAAAATGCGCGAGATGCTGGAAATCAGCGAAAGGCTGACTGTCTTCCGCAATGGCAAGAAGGTTGCAGAAGGCCCGATTTCCGATTTCGATGAACCGTCGATCACCCGGGCGATGACCGGTCAGGAACTCACATCGGGCCATTATCGCTGGACCCCGCGTGAAGGCGCTTCGGCCAATCCGACCCTCGAAATCACGAACCTTTCTGTTCCGGGCTCGGTGGAAAATGCCAGCCTCATTCTCAATGCGGGCGAGATCGTCGGCATATCCGGGCTGATCGGCTCAGGCCGTACGGAACTGGCACTGGCACTCTTCGGCATGAAGCCGGATTTCACCGGCACTGTTCGTATCGATGGCAAGCAAGTCCATCCGAAAACAGTTCAGGAAGGGATTGCCTGCGGCGTCGCCTATGTGCCGGAAGACCGCCTGACGGAAGGCCTGTTCCTGACGCAATCCATCGAGCGCAACATCATCGTCACATCGATTGAGAAATTCGTGCGTGGCCTCTTCATCGACCGCAAGAAAGCTGACACCACGACGCGCGACATGTTTTCGGCGATGCATATCGTTGCCCCCGGCCCGCATACGCCGGTCAATCACCTGTCAGGCGGCAATGCCCAGCGTGTGGTGCTGGCACGCTGGCTTTTGACAGGCGCGAAAGTGCTGATCCTCAACGGGCCGACTGTCGGTGTCGATGTCGGCTCCAAGGCGCAGATCCACAATATCATCCGCAAGCTTGCCCGTGATGAAGGTCTCGCCGTCCTTATGATTTCCGACGATGTGCCCGAGCTGGTGCAGAACTGCAATCGTGTGCTGGTGATGCATCGCGGACGTTTCGTCGACGAACTTTCCGGTGAAAGCATGACCGAAGATGCCGTCAATGACCGGCTCAAGACGCTGAATTGAGGAACCGGCACATGAAGTTTTTCGCAGTACCGAATTCATCATTGCCTGTGTGTTATTCGCGGCGATGGTCATTATCGGCCTCATCAATCCGGCTTTCTGGTCGCTGGACAATATCTTCGGCCTTCTGCGCTCCAATGTCGTCATCGGCATCATGGCGCTGGGCGTTCTACTGGTGATGATTTCCGGCGGCATCGACGTATCGTTTACTGCTTTCGCCATCGCGGCCATGTATCTGACCGTTCGCGCCATGGTCTATCTCGGCTATGACGGCGTGTTCATTCCGTTCGTGGCGGCGACACTGATCGGCCTGCTGCTCGGCGCGTTCAATGGCTTCATCATCCATCGCTTCAAGATGATCCCGCTGATCGTGACGCTCGGCACCGGTTCCATCGTACGCGGGCTGGTGCTTGGTCTGGTGGGTACAAGCACCGTCAACATCAACAAGATGCCGAAGGAACTGATCGAGTTTGGCAAGACAGATGTTGTTTCGCTGACCAATGCCGCCGGAACCGCCTTTAGCCTGACCGCGATGTTCCTCGTCTATCTGGCGCTGGCGCTGCTGATCCACCTGATCCTCAATTATACGATGATCGGGCGCAGTGTTTACGCCTATGGCGGTTCGCCGGAAGCGGCAAAGCGCGTCGGCTTCAACACACGCCGCACGATCTTCTTCGTCTATTGCGTGGCCGGAGCGCTCGCAGGTTTCGCGGGCCTTCTGCATTCTTCGATGATCTGGCTTGCCAATCCACGCGATTTCGTCGGGCTTGAACTGGACGTGATCGCAGCCGTGGTTCTGGGTGGCGCGTCGATCTTCGGCGGACGCGGCACGGTTCTTGGAACGCTGATGGGCGTCTTCATGCTCGTCATGGTCAAGAACTCGCTCATCATCATGAAGGTGGACACCACATGGCAGCGCGTCGTTGTCGGCCTCATCATTATCATCGCCACAGCCATCACCGCATGGCGTGACCGCAAAAGCATCGCCTGAGGGGAGAACGCGACATGAAACAGTCCTTTGACATGCGCCGCATCCTTGGCGGAGACAACAACATCATCCAGCTCATTGTGATCACGGTGCTTGTTTTCGCGTTGATGACTGGATGAATCCGGACAAGTTCCTGCGCTATTACAACTTTGAATCCATCAGCTACATCATGCCGGAGCTTGGCATCCTCTCCGTAGCTATGATGATTGCCATGCTGACGGGAGGCATTGACCTTTCGGTTGTTGGTATCGCCAACCCGGCGGGCATCATCGCTGGCGTCTATTTCCATTCTTCCATGGTGCAGGCAGCACAGACGTCCGGTTCCGGCATGCTGTTCTACACCATCATTGGCATATTGCTGGCAGTGCTGATCGGGCTGGTATCGGGACTGGTCAACGGCCTGCTGATAGCCAAGCTCCGCATCACGCCAATCCCGGCAACACTCGGCACCGGACAGGTGTTGATGGGGCTTGCGCTGGTTCTGACAGGCGGCCCGGCCATCGTCGGTTTTCCCGACGCATGGAACTGGGTCGGCAACGGCAAGCTGTTCGGCGTCGCCACGCCTTTCCTGCTCTTCATCGCGGTGTGCATTGTCGTGGCAATTCTCCTGACACGCACGACGCTCGGTATCAATCTCATGCTGATCGGCACCAATCCGCGTGCTGCGGTCTTTGCCGGTATCCGTAAGGATCGCATGGTGCTCTATTCCTACATGCTCACCGGCGTACTTGCTTCCATAGCCGGGATCATCCTTTCGGGCCGCACCAATGCCGCCAAGTCGGACTATGGCGCATCCTATCTGCTGCAGGCGGTACTGATCGCCGTTCTCGGCGGCACCAATCCGGCGGGTGGAAAGGGGCGTGTTCTGGGCGTCGCCATCGCGCTGATTGCTCTGATGCTGCTTTCCTCCGGCTTCCAGATGATGCGGTTCTCCAACCACCTCATCGATTTCATCTGGGGCGCTTTCCTTATTCTCGTCATCGCGATCAACGCGTCGCGCAATCAGGGCAGGTGATCCCATATGCAGGACATCGAATTTCATCTTCGCCGTCAGGATTTTGTCCAACAGCCGCATGTCATCGCCAATACCTATGGCCTCAGCGTGACCGCCTTTCGCTATCCAAGTGGCATCGAGGCGCTGCTGGTCGAGAATGAACGCGGCAACATCATTATTCTCCCGTTCATGGGGCAGATGATCTGGGGCGCGGAGTTTGACGGCGTTGATCTGACCATGGGCAACAGCTTCTCCATGCCGCGTCCGGCAACCACCATCGTCGAGACCTATGGCTGCTTTGCGTTCCATAGCGGCATCCTGCGCAATGGCTGTCCTTCGCCTCAGGACAATCATCTTCTGCATGGCGAAATGGCCTGCGCGAAGATGGACAAGGCCGGTCTTCTCTTCGGCCATGGCGAGCGCGGCGCCTTTGTCGAAATCACCGGTGAATATGAATATGTGATGGGCTTCGGCGCGCATTATCTGGCACGGCCAAGCGTGCGGCTTCATGCCGATGAAACACTGTTCGACATCACCATGGATGTCGAGAACCTTTCATCCGCTCCGATGGAGCTGATGTATATGTGCCACGTCAATTTCGCTTATGCAGAAGGCGCGCGGATCGTCCAGCCGGTGCCCTATACGCCGGATCACGTGCAGGTGCGAACAGCCGTTCCCGCCACGTTACGCCCAATGATGACTACCTGTCGCTGATCGACGAACTGTCCACCGATCCAGCCGCGATGGAAGTGCTGGACGAGCCGGAGCGCTACGATCCCGAGCAGGTCTTCTATATTCGCGGACTGCCGAAAGATGCCGAAGGCAACACGCATCTGATGATGCAGCTTCCCGAGGGCGACGCGTTTGGCATTTCCTACCCGACCGAAATCTTCCCAAAAACCGTGCGCTGGATCCTCGTGAACGGGGATGCACAGGTTGCAGCCTTTGCCCTGCCCTCGACCTGCGAGCCGGAAGGCTATCTGGCGGAAAAGGCCAAGAACAATATTCAGGTGCTGGCATCAGGTGAGCGCGCCGTTTTCCCTGTGCGTGTCGGCTATCTCGATACAGCCGACGCCGAACAGTTTGAAGCCACGATCAAGGCACTCTGAAATTTCAAAGGAACATCTCATGACCAGAAAGATCGGAGTGGTCGGTTCCAACATGGTGGATCTCATCACCTATGTGAACCGTATGCCCGGCCCCCGGCGAAACGCTGGAAGCCCCGACATTTGAAATCGGCTGTGGTGGCAAAGGTGCCAATCAGGCCGTCGCTGCTGCGCGCCTTGGCGCAGATGTAATGATGGTCACCCGTGTAGGCGACGATATTTTTGCCGACAATACCATCCGCAACCTGAACGAGTTCGGCGTCGATACGTGCCATGTGCGCAAGGTTCCCGGCAAGTCGAGCGGCGTAGCACCCATCTTCGTCGAGCCATCGGGTGAAAACTCGATCCTGATCGTCAAGGGCGCCAATGCCGACCTTCTGCCTGCCGAAGTCGACAAGGCTGCAGACGATCTGAAAACGTGCAGCCTCATCCTGATGCAGATGGAAGTTCCGGTCGAGACCGTCTACCACACCATCGCTTTCGCCGCGGAAAACGGCATCGAAACCATTTTGAACCCTGCGCCTGCCGCCGCCGACCTTGATCCCGAACTGATCCGGCAGGTGACTTTTCTCGTGCCGAACGAGAGCGAGCTTGCGATCCTCTCCGGCCTGCCGACCAGCACGGACGATGAAATCGTCACCGCAGCGCGTTCGCTCATCGTGCGCGGCATCCGCACCGTCATCGTCACGCTCGGCGGACGCGGCGCGCGCATGATTACCGCGAGCGAAATCGTCAATATTCCACCGGTCAAGGTCACGCCAAAAGATACCACCGGCGCAGGCGATGCCTTTATCGGTTCCTTTGCCCGCTTCTACGCCGGGACCGGCGATGTGGAAGCCCTCGCTTCGCAAGGCCGCTCTTTATGCGGCCCATTCCATCACCCGGCCGGGCACGCAGAAAGCCTATGCCAGCCGGGGAAGAATTCGAAACGTTCTGCCGCGATCACGCCCCTTCGACCGAACGCGCCTGATCGCACTTGAACGTAATTGAACCCACGAACGGACAATGAAATGACCGAAGCCCTCCCCGCAATAACGGGACACCGCTCAAGCCGGAATGGTTTGAGGATGTATCCGTCAATCGCAGCGCTTCCGAGCGCCGGGCCGCTACGATTAGCGCCCGCCGATCGGTGAAAAAGGAATATCAGGCGGCGTGGCTCATCCGCGCCATCCAGTGCATAGACCTGACGACGCTTGCAGGCGACGACACGGCGGGCCGTGTGCGTAGGCTCTGCGCCAAGGCGCGCCGCCCGGTGCGCGAGGATATTCTGGAAGCGCTCGGCCTTGCAGATGCGGGCATCACCACAGGCGCGATCTGCGTTTATCCCACCATGGTGCCCCATGCCGTGAAGGCGCTTGAAGGTTCCGGCATTCCGGTTGCCTCGGTGGCGACGGGCTTTCCCGCCGGGCTGACGCCGCTGCCGCTCCGTCTTGCTGAAATCACCTATGCCGTCGAACAGGGCGCGCATGAAATCGACATCGTGATTACGCGCGAGCATGTGCTGACACAGAACTGGTCGGCCCTCTACGATGAGATTGCTGCCATGCGCGAAGTCTGCGGGGATGCACATATGAAGGCAATCCTTGCCACCGGCGATCTCAATACGCTGACCAATGTTTATCGCGCCTCGATGGTGGCGATGCAGGCAGGCTCCGATTTCATCAAGACCTCAACGGGCAAGGAAGATGTGAACGCGACCCTGCCGGTGAGCCTGACCATGGTGCGGGCATTACGCGATTATGGCGAGCTTTCCGGTCAGAGCGTCGGCTTCAAACCCGCGGGCGGCCTCAAGACAGCGAAGGACGCGCTCGCCCGCTCACGCTGATGAAGGAAGAACTCGGCAATCGCTGGCTGGAGCCCGATCTGTTCCGCATCGGCGCATCGTCGATGCTTGGCGATATCGAACGGCAACTGGAGCACTTCGTGACCGGGCGCTACTCCGCCGCCAACCGTCACGCTGCTGCGTAAGGAAAATTGAAATGCGACCCATCAAGGACATCCTGAAGACCATGGAATATGGACCTTCCCCGAAGCAAACGGTGATGTGAACCTGTGGCTGGAACAACATGGCCGTTCGTTCGGCCACTATATCAACGGGACCCTTGTCAAACCGGAAGGCCGCAAGGCAATTGCGGTTGCCAATCCGGCCAATGGTGACAAGCTCGCTGAAATCATCTGCGGCAATGCGGAAGATGTCGATCAGGCGGTGAATGCCGCCCGCACCGCTTTCGGCAAATGGTCCAAACTTTCGGGCTATGAGCGCGCCAAATATCTCTATGCCATCGCGCGCCATATTCAGAAGCGCGAGCGTTTTCTGGCCGTGCTGGAAAGCATGGATAACGGCAAGCCGATCCGCGAAACCCGTGACATCGACATTCCGCTCGCCGCCCGTCACTTCTATCACCATGCAGGCTGGGCCGAGATGGTGGAAGATGAGTTCAAGGGCTTTTCGCCCGTTGGCGTCTGCGGTCAGGTCATTCCGTGGAATTTCCCGCTTCTCATGCTTGCATGGAAGATCGCACCAGCTTTGGCAGCCGGTAACACCGTCGTGCTGAAGCCTGCCGATCTGACGCCGCTTTCGGCCATTGCCTTTGCCGAAATCTGCCATGAAGTCGGCCTGCCCGCCGGTGTTGTCAACATCGTGCAAGGCGATGGCACCACTGGCGCGGAAATCTGCGGTCATGACGGCGTGGACAAGGTGGCCTTCACCGGTTCGACACAGGTTGGCCGCATCATCCGCGAGCAGATGGCCGGATCGGGCAAGAAGCTGTCACTAGAATTAGGCGGAAAATCGCCGTTCATCGTCTTTGAAGATGCCGATCTCGATGCCGCAGTCGAAGGCGTGGTCGATGCCATCTGGTTCAATCAGGGCGAAGTCTGTTGCGCCGGGTCGCGCCTGCTCGTGCAGGAAGGCATTGCCGACCGCTTCTATGCCAAGCTCAGAAAGCGCCTTGAAAACTTGCGCGTCGGCGATCCGCTCGACAAATCCACCGATGTCGGCGCCATTGTTTCACCCGGTCAGATGAAACGCATTTCCGATCTCATCCGGAAAGGTATCGAGGAAGGCGGCGAGCTTTGGCAGACACCGAACCCGCTGCCCGCAAAAGGCAATTATATCGCCCCCGGCTTCTTCACCGATGTGGATCAGGCTTCAACCGTTTGTCAGGTGGAAATTTTTGGGCCGATTGCGGCAGCAACAACCTTCCGCACGCCGGATGAAGCCGTCTCGCTCGCCAACAATACGCGCTACGGGCTCGCCGCGTCGATCTGGTCTGAAAACATCAATATCGCGCTTGATCTCGCCGCGCGGGTGAAGGCCGGTGTCGTCTGGATCAACTGCACCAACATGCTGGATGCGGGCGCAGGTTTTGGCGGCTATCGCGAAAGCGGATTCGGTCGCGAAGGCGCACGCGAAGGCATGTACGAATATCTCGTCTCCGATTGGGAGAAAGCACTCCCCGACCAAGGTTGCGGATGCCTTCGTGCCATCGGCTTCGCCTTCCGGTGATGACAAGATCACCATCGACGGCATCGACCGCACGATGAAGAACTATATTGGCGGCAAGCAGTCCCGCCCGGATGGCGGCTACAGCTATTCGGTCACTGGCAAGGGTGGTGCGGTCATTGGCCGGCTGGCATCGGCAACCGAAAGGACATCCGCAATGCCGTGGAAGCTGCAAGCAAGGCCGGAAGCTGGGGCGCAACCACGGCGCATAACCGGGCTCAGGTGCTCTATTATCTTGGCGAAAACCTCGATGCACGCCGCACGGATTTCGTGGCACGGCTGATCGAAAGCACGGGCGTCAGCGAGAAAAAGGCTGAAGAGGAATTTGAAACCTCACTTCGCCGCATTTTCTATTATGCCGCACAGGCCGACAAGTTTGACGGGGCGGTTCATTCCACCAAGTCGCGTCATGTGACACTGGCGATGAATGAACCGTGGGGCGTGATGGGCATCGTCTGCCCTGATGAAGCGCCGCTTCTTTCGCTTGTGTCTCTGGTCTTGCCTGCAATCGCCATGGGCAACCGCACGGTGGTGGTGCCTTCAAGCCGTCACCCGCTGATCGCAAGTGATTTCTATCAGGTGCTCGACACATCCGACGTGCCGGGCGGCGTGGTCAATATCGTCACCGGTGAACGCGATCTTCTGACGAAGACACTTGCCGAACATGATGACGTTGCAGCGCTCTGGTATTTTGGTTCACGCGAAGACAGCGCAATGGCCGAAAAGGCGTCAGCAGGCAATCTCAAGGCCACGTGGGTCAGCAATGGCCGCTTGCCGAACTGGTTCAACAAAACCGAAGGACAGGGCCGGGATTATCTGCGCCGTGCCATTCAGGTGAAAAACATCTGGGTGCCATACGGGGCATAGATCAGAACCAAAAGGCCCGCTTCGGCGGGCCTTTTGATGCAGGGATTTCGCGCTTATTGCGGAACCCACAAAATAGTATCTGGATTGATCCCCAACAGCAGTGCCTGTGCGACTGCTCGCGCCTTTAGATCTCCGCTTGCCTCGGGCTCGCGCGAAAGTACCCAGAAATAGCTCCGCGTCGAACCGACAATGATCGACCACTGGTAATCGTCTTCATCGATATCCACGATATTATAGCCCCCGTAGAAGGGTCCGAAGAATGAAACTTTCAATGCGCCTTCGTTGGCGGATCGCACAAAACGGGCGGTTCCTGTGGCTTGCGTCCAACGCGCTTTCCATGGATCGAAGCCGCGATTGACCACTTTGACAGTTTGATCGGGATTCAGTGAATATTCCGCCGTCGTCCGCGTCAAACCGCGCTCGAAGCGGTTTTCAAACCGCCCGATCTCGTACCACTTGCCGATATAACGCGTGAGATCGAAGGGTTTTACCGGCACGATACCCTTTGGAATCTGTGGTGAACTTACCCGCGTCAGCGCATATCCCACCGCCAATCCCGTCAGACCAAGAGCAAGTTTTCCAAATCTCATCGTCTTCCCTTCCTTTATCGCATGAAGGGACAAACCGATGTGATGACAATTGGTTCCGAACCCTGAAGGACGCAGGCTTCCCCAGCGTCATGCCACTGTCATGCAATCGGAATAGAAGCTCCCAATCTATTTGGATTGTGGGAAAATGTTGCATTCCTCGAATATTAAAGCGGATATCGCCGTTCGGGCCGATGGGCTGAATCTGGCCTATGGCCCTGCCACTATATTGAAGAATATCGATCTTTCACTTCCGAAGGGACAGACGCTCGCTTTGCTCGGGCCATCCGGTTGCGGCAAGACAACGCTGCTCCGTCTCGTGGCTGGCCTTCTCGCCCCAACGAAGGGTTCAATCACAATCAACGACGTCACCGTTGCAGATGCCTCGACAGGGTCGTTCATTCCGCCTGAGAAGCGCCATCTCGGCATGGTGTTTCAGGATTATGCGCTCTGGCCGCATATGACCGTTTTCGGCAACGTGTCCTTTCCGCTCGAAATGCGTGGCCTCGGTCGTGCGGAGCGCGAAAAGCGCGTTGTCTCGGCACTCGATCGCGTCGGCCTGTCGGGCTTCGGCGAGCGCGCGATCAGCGATATGTCTGGCGGCCAGCAGCAGCGTGTCGCCATTGCCCGCGCCATCGTTGCCGAGCCGGGACTGGTACTGTTCGACGAGCCGCTTTCCAATCTTGACCGCGAACTGCGCGAAAACATGGTCACCGAGATCGGGCAGCTTGTCGCCAATCTCGGCCTGACCGCGATCTATGTCACCCATGACCAGAGCGAAGCTTTCTCGCTTGCCGATCAGGTAGCCGTCATGCGCGCCGGTGTGATCGAACAGCTGGCTGCACCCGAAGCACTTGTAGCAGAACCGATGACACCGGAAGTCGCAGATTTTCTGAGGCTCGGCTGTGTCGTCCCGGTGGAGCAGCGTGACAACGCCTACAGGATTGCGTGCACCGAAATCCACATCGCCCATGGGTCCACCGCTGAGCAGGCAACACACGTCTTGTTGCCGTCGCGTTCGGTTCGCAGCATGCCCGCAAGCGAAGCAGCGATTCCAGCAACGGTCCTGCGCTCACAATTTCGCGGCGACGGTCATCTGACCACAGTGCGCATCGGCTCGCAGCAGGACGGCCACGAACTGACATATCTCGACAGCATCCGCCTTTCACCCGGCGTTCCTGTCGGCATCTCAATCGATGCCAGCCAACTGCGCTGGTTCTCAAAATAAGACCATTTCATCAGGCAATATCTCAGGAGGCAAACATGAAGAAATCCATTCTCAGCGCGGGGCTTGCGCTTGTCACCGCTTTGCTGGCCAGCACGGCAGCCTATGCAGACATCACGGTTTATTCGGCCGGCCCGGGCAGCCTGATCGAAAAGCTTGCGGCAGGCTTCACTGCCAAGACCGGTGCGAAAGTCAATGTCTTTCAGGCAACGACCGGCAAGGTCATGGCCCGCATCGAAGCGGAAGCCGCCAATCCGGTTGTCGACGTTCTGATCTCCGCCTCGTGGGATACGGCAACCGATTTTGCCAAGCGTGACTGGCTTGTCGCCTACACCAGCCCGAACGCCGAAAAAGTGCCGGATTTTCTCAAGAATGAAACGGCGGTTGCGCAAGGCGTCTCCGCGCTCGGCATCGCGTGGAACCCTGCCAGCAAGACGCCCAAGCCCGCCGAATGGGCGGATCTCGCCAAGCCTGAATACAAGGACCTCGTCAATCTGCCGGACCCGGCACAGTCGGGCGCGACCTTCGAACTCGTTGCCGCCCTTCAGGCACAGCAGGGTTGGGGTCTGTTCCGGAACCTGCACGAAAATGGCGCAACTGTCGCCGGTGCCAATGCAGAAGCGTTGAACCCGGTTCTTCAGGGTGCCAAGGCCGCCGTGTTCGGTGCCGTCGATTACATCTCGCTCGCGGGCAAGGCCAAGGGTGAATCCATCGACGTTATTTTCCCGACATCCGGCACCGTGATTGCGCCACGCCCCGCCATGATCCTCAAATGGTCGAAGAACCGGGACGAGGCCAAGCAGTTCATCGATTATATGCTGTCCGACGAAGGTCAAAAAATGGTTGCCGACACCTATCTGATGCCGTCGCGCACCGACATTCCGGCCAATCGCCCGTTGATCGGCGATCTGAAAATCCTGCCGATCGACGCCGGGGAAGTCTATGGCAAGCGCAACGAAACGCTGAAGGAATTCGGTGCCGCTTTCGCAGCCAGCAACTAATATCTGAGGGACAGACAGAGATGAAGACAGGCAGTGCGGCGGCTGGCAATCCGCTCGGGTTCGTTGCAGTCGCCGGGCTCACATTCATCGTCGCAGTGCCGTTTGTCTTCATCGTCCTTCAGGCAATCTTCCCACAACTGGGGAGAGGCTCGCTGGCCGAGCCTTTCCTGCATCTCTCGGCCCTGTTTGAAGACCCGAAGCTTTTGCGCATGAGCGGCAATACCGTTCTGCTCGGTCTTTCCGTGGTAGCTCTTTCCGCATTCATTGCCGTGCCGCTAGCGGTTTTCCGGGCACTCTACAAAGTGCCGTTCGCCGTGCTGTGGGATGTGCTGATGCTCGTGCCCTTCATGATCCCGCCCTATATTGCAACGCTCGGCTGGATCATGACCTTGCAGCCACGCGGCTATCTCGAACAGCTTGTCGGATTCAATCTGGCTCCCTTCCTGTTCTCGGTCGCAGGCATGAGCTTTTGTCATGGCGCTGAACACGTTTCCGCTTGTCTATTTTGCGGTGTCGCGCACGATTGAAGCAGTTGGCGCTCGCTATTCAGATGTCGGACGCGTATTCGGGGCTTCCCCATGGCGCTCCTTCTTCCGTATTACCCTGCCGCTGGCGACGCCCGGCCTCGCGGCAAGCCTTCTGCTCGTTTTCGCGGCAGCCATCGAGGAATATGGTACGCCCGCAGCCCTTGGACGCCGTTCCGGCTTTGAAGTTCTGGTAACGGAAATTGATCTCCGCATCTCCGACTGGCCCATCGACCTTGCGGGTGCTGCCGTCTTTTCGCTGGCGCTTGTCTGCCTGTCGCTCGCCGCTTTTCTGGTCCAACGCTGGATATTGATGCGTCGTTCCTATGTGACGACTGGCGGCAAAACCACAGGCAAAGGACAAGCGCCCACTTGGAGCCCTCACAATTCCGTCGTGGTTCTGTTCGCTGTCATCGCCTTTGCTGCGACCGGTATTCCCCTGCTGGCCATTCTGGCGACCGCTCTATCCAAAACCGTGTCTGGCGGGCTGACGTCATCGAACCTCAGCTTCGACAATTTTGCTGCAATTGCCGAAAACAGCGCAGGCGGCATGCGCGCGCTGATCAACAGCCTGTCGCTCGGCGTTGCAAGCGCTCTCCTCACGGGACTGCTTGGCGCGATTGCCGCTTATGCCGTGGTGAAGATGCGCTTTCGCGGGCGATTCTGGCTCGACATACTGACCGTCCTGCCAAATGCCTTGCCCGGCGTTGTCGTCGCAGTCGGGCTCATTCTGGCATGGAACCAGCCCTCGCTACCCATCTCGCCCTACAATACGCCGCTGATCCTTCTGCTTGCTTATTGTTGCATTCTTCTACCGCAGCCGATCCGCTATGCATCGGCTGCCTTCCACCAGATCGGCGACAATCTGGAAGCTGCGGCACGTGTTTGCGGCGCAAACAGCTTCACCGCTTTCCGGCGCGTCATGCTACCGCTGATCGCCCCCAGCCTGATAACGGCGATGCTACTGGTTTTGCAGTGGCCACACGTGAACTCGTCGCATCGATATTGGTGGCTCCGGTTGGAATGCAAACCATCTCGATCTTCATCTGGCGTCAATTCGAGCAAGGCTCGGTCGGCCTCGGCATGGCCATGGCATTCATCGCCATTCTCATCACCACGCTTTTGCCCCGGTCCTGATGGGGTTGTTGAAGCGCTCAGGTCTCGTTAGAATTTGACCTTCCGTTCCCGATCGGGAAATGCCAACAGCAGGGTCGAAATTCCAGTGCCTTGAAAAGCCGGGAGAACCGTTTTGACAAAACAAGCCGTTGTCTTGAAAAGAGAAGAATGGGCGAGACGTGATGATGCCCGGTCTGGGCGCGTCGAAGGCAAGAGATTTGATACCGATGCGTCGATCATATTCTTCTCGACCGATATTGTAGGGCATGGTCCCAAACTGCACCGGCACCCTTATGACGAGATTTTCATCGTCCGTCAGGGGAAATGCCCTGTTCATTGTTGGCGATGAACAGATCGAGGTGACGGAAGGGCAGGTTGTCTTCGGTCCGGCAAACATACCACACAAGTTCGTCAATCTGGGCCCCGGGCGTCTGGAAACAACCGATATTCACGTTACCCGGCATTTTGAGCAGGAAGACCTCGAGTGAAACGGGGCACAATGCCTCCCCCTGCATTTTGGCAGAATTGTCTTGTCTTAACGCTCAAAGATGATAATTTTAGTCATATTAATGCGACGATATCCCGACGCATTTCTTACGAAACATTCCCGGCAATGAAGCCGGAATTTCAATGAAACGCTGTCACATACGGATCGGAACGTTTTGGGCTTCTGGCATTCGATGATCTGGCAAGCCGAAGGCATCCGGGTGGTTGCGCCGGTTCAGTGGCGCGTGCTGGACGGGCTGGTCAGTGTCTACTGGGAGGCTGAAAGCCAGACGGGGCCAATGGCTATTTCCTGTCGCATGATCCCCGTATCATGATCTTTTTCCGTGATGTATCGTCCAATATTCGCATATCGAACGATAGCGGCGTCCTTACCCGGCATCACCGCCCGATGACGCGCGCAATCTATATACCCGCCGGCGTACCAATGTGGACGAATACGGTTTCGCTCCACCGGTTTTCGCACCTGAACCTGCATTTCCACAAGGATCGGCTGCTCAGATATCTAAGCCCGACGCTCGGCACGTCCATGGCCGTGGCCGCCATGCGCAGTCCGGTAGAAATTCAGGACCTTGGTGCCATAGAAACGCTTGCCCGCCTGATCGTGGATGAAACAGCCAGTCCGATGAAACACGCGCTTTATGCGGAAAACCTCATCGGCAGCATTCTGACCGGACTTCTCGATATACCGGGTGAGGACAACAAACAGGGATATGGCCGCCTCACCATGGCGCAGATGAACAAGCTGAACGCACGGTTCGACAGCTGTGGTGATCGCCGGTTGAGTGTCGCCGAAATGGCAGCAGCGGTGGGCCTGTCGGAAAGCTGGTTCGCCAATGTCTTCAAGCAGACGACCGGAAAGACGCCGCTGCAATGGCAAATGGCGAAGCGCATCGATCTGGCGCAACAATTGCTGGCGGACAGCGACCTGACCGTCGCCGGCATCGCAGCTCAGCTCGGGTTCACCGATCAGGCCCATCTGACCAAGGCTTTCCGTCAGGTGGTGGGGAAACGCCAGCCGCATGGCGGCGCTTCCAGTCGAACCGCTGACCAGTTTCGGATCATGCGCTCCGCCGCCTGTTTCCGGCGGAGCTGCTCATCCTACCATGTGCGGCGAAGCGTTGCCGTGATCTCGCGGCCGGGATTGTAGAAATCCGCTCCGAAACCGCCATAGGCGACGTATTTCTTGTCGAACAGATTGCTGACATTAACCTGAAGCGCCGAGTTGTCCAGAACTCGTAGGTGAATGCGGCATCGAACACGACATTGCCGCTGGTGCCCGATGTATTGGCCGGCGTGAAGTAATACGCACCGATATAGCGACCGCCAACACCGATTGTCATGTCGCCACGACGACCGCTGCCCTCGATCTTGTAGTTCGCCCAAAGCGACGCAAGGTGTTTGGAAACAAACTGCGGACGGTTGCCCTCATTGCCGCCAGTGCCGTTCTCGACGATCTCCGGGTCCATATAGGAATAGGCCGCGATCAGGTTGAGATTGTTCGTCAGCTCGGCCTTGGCTTCCAGATCGATACCGCGAACGCGAACTTCGCCAATCGTGGATGGCTGAAGCGTAATGGGATCGTTGACCGAAATATTGTTCTTGGTCAGGTCGTAAACAGAAGCGGTGAACAGGGCCGGAAATGCGGTCGGCTGGTATTTCACGCCGACTTCGATCTGTTCACCCCGCTCAGGATCGACGCCGATGGCCGGGGGCGCGACCGATTCAGCATAGCTCGTATAAACCGCCCATTCATCGGTCACCCGATAGGTGAGGCCGAAGCGGCTGGTGAACTCGCTCAGATCACCATCTGTCGTCTTGTTGCTGAGATTGTTCGTCTGCGACAGGTCGAGCCAATCATTGCGCAGGCCAACACTGGCGATCAGCTTTTCCGCGAATGTCAGATCCTGCTGGAAATAAACCGCCTTGGTTTTCTGCTTGGTAGATGTGCTGCCGATAAGAGGCAGATTGACCGGCGCACCGGTAAAGACCGGATTGGTCCAGTCGATGCTCGGTGCCGGGCCATAGAATGTCTTGTTGGTGGCCGAATAGTTGTTGTATTCGACGCCCGCCATCGTCCTGCTTTCGAACCGGTCAAAACTCGTCTCATATTTCAGGTTCACATCACCCACGAAGTTCTCGGCTGAAGCTTCATTGCCGAAGAAATCGCGCTTGGCAATCGTGGAGCCATCGGTTGGTGTGGCCGAAATATAGGCATAGCCGAAATCGGTGTCCTGCTTGCTGTAACGCCCGTTGGCGCTCATGCTCAAACCATTGCCAAAATCATGATCGAACATGGCACTGACAGTATTTCTGTCAGTGCCGCGATAGTTGAAATCCGGCTCTCCGAAAAAAGCGGCTTCGGTTGAAATCGGTGCCGACCGGATGGCCGCCGCTTCCGGGCACGCCATTGCGGTGAAGATGATCGAAGATCACCGTCAAATTGGTCGCATCGCTCGGGCGCCACGTCAGCCCGCCCATGATGAACTTTTCGTCGTCGCGCGAATAATAATCATATTCGGCGTCGGAATCCTTGAACTTGCCGGTGAGGCGATAGGACAGCGTTTCGTCGCCGGTCAGATTATCACCGAAATCGAAGCCGACTTCCTTGTGGTTGAACGAACCACCCGTGACATAGGCTTCGCCAAAGCGTTCGCGCTTCGGCCGCTTCGTCACATAATTGACCATACCACCCGGATCGGAGACGCCGAAAGCCGTGGAACTTGCGCCTTTCAGAACTTCAATCCGTTCAAACGCATAGGGTTCCTCGCGTATACCGCCAAAGGGACGGCCAAGGGACAGCCCGTCGCGATAGGTGTTGGCATCGAAACCGCGGATCTGGAAAAGTCAAACCGGTCATCCGACCCGTAAAAATTGGTGGAAACACCTGCCGTATATTGCAGCACCTGCTCGACGGTCTGGGCGTTGCGCTCCTGTATTTCCTTGGCGGTGATCACCGATACGGAGGCTGCCGTATCCATGATGTCCGTCGCCATCTTGCCGCCGCCGGTGGTTCTCGTCGCGACAATCGACCGAATCGTCGTCGCGTCCACCAGACCCATCAACCGTAATGGTCTTGAGCACTGTCGGCTCTTCCGCTGTTGTCGCCTGCTGCGCCAAAGCCAGACCCGGCATGGATACGACAAGCGCCGTGCACCCCAGAAGAATTGCCCTGCGGTAGCGAACCCGGGTGGTTTTCTTCATCTCAGCGGTCTTTTCAATTTCCATGGTCAGGTCCGATAAGCAGTTTGCGGCGATCGCTTTTAGCGACGGGTTTCAAATCGTGGAGACATCGACAGCGTTATGATCAACGACCGGATGAGCCCGATCATCGAAGCAATCAAGAAACTGAAATGGTCCCCGGATCGCCACTAACTTGAGAACCTTTATCCAGTATTGTAGAAAACTGCTTTTTGTAGGAAATCACGGTTAATTCGCAACACCTTTATCAAGGTGTGAGCTTCGGCCTTGACGCGATGGGTTTAACTTGAGAGTGAAAGGCCACTTTATACATAAGGAGAATGCACCGAATGACTTGGTCCATTCGCTCTCTCGTTTTCGCTGCCCTGTGCTGCCCGGCGATGATTGCGCCGCAAGCGGTTCTAGCTGGTGAAAAACAACCTATCCGATTGTTATAAAACATGCTTTTGGAACGACAACGATAGAAAAAAAGCCGGAACGGATAGTCACCGTTGCCCGGGCAAACCATGAGGTTCCCCTTGCACTCGGCGTGGTTCCGGTTGGGTTTGCGCGAGCCAATTTCGGCGATGACGACAATGATGGTCTCTTGCCATGGGTAGCCGCAAAGTTGAAGGAACTCGGCGCCCATACGCCTGTGCTTTTCGATGAGGGGACGGGATCGATTTCGAGGCGGTGGCGGAAACGCAGCCCGACGTCATCCTCGCATCCTATTCCGGCCTGAGCCAGTCCGACTACGATACACTCAGCCAGATCGCCCCTGTCGTTGCCTATCCCGAAGCGCCCCGTCCACCGACTGGCGCGACATGATCCGTCTCAACAGCGTCGGCATGGGCATGGCGGAAGAAGGTGAAGCGCTGATTGCAAAGATCGAAGGCGAGATTGCCGAGACGGTCAGCCAGTATCCGCATCTCAAAGACAAGTCGGCTATGTTCGTCACGCATCTCGATACGACGGACCTGAGCACGGTCAATTTCTACACCACTAACGACACGCGGGTGAGATTCTTCACGGACCTTGGCCTGAACTCACCCAAAAGTGTGGTCAACGCCTCCAAACCGGGCCAGTTCTCCGGCTCCATCAGCGCCGAGCGTGTCGACATGTTCGATGACGTGGACATCGTCGTTACCTATGGCAGTCAGGAATTGCTGGACGCCATGAAGCGCAATCCACTTCTCGCCAGCATGCCAGTGGTCGAAAACAATGCAGTGGTCATGCTGGGCAGAAACCCTCTCGGGACAGCGGCCAATCCCACACCGCTTTCCATTTCACGGGTGTTGAAGGACTATGTCGCCCTTCTTGCCGGCGCGGCCGATAAAGCAAAATGACCGTCGCCCGCATCCGGCGTTCAAGCCAGCCAATCACCATATATCGGTCCAACAGAGCGAGGACCGGCTGGCTCGGCGCGGTCGTCTTTCTCCTCGTGACCCTTTGTGTTCTGTCCGTGTCGCTCGGCACGCGTGAAGTGCCATGGCCTGACATTGTTGCGGCCCTGCGTGGTCATATGGACACCATCGGACAGGCCGCCGTCGCCATGCGCATTCCGCGCACCTTGCTCGCTCTTCTCGCCGGAGCAGCGCTCGGTCTGGCAGGCGCCATTATGCAGGGCATTACCCGCAATCCGCTGGCAGATCCCGGCATTCTGGGCGTCAATATGGGCGCATCGCTTGCCGTCGTCATCGGCGTTGCGTGGTTCAACATCGTTTCCGCACCAGCTTATATCTGGGCAGCCATATTCGGTGCCGGTTGCGCCGCCGTCTTCGTCTATATGGTCGGATCGCTTGGCCGTGGTGGCGCAACACCGCTCAAGCTCGCGCTGGCCGGTGCAGCCACGTCGGTAGCATTTTCCTCACTGGTTATCGCCATCGTGCTGCCCCGCAACGATATTGCCGGCGGCATTCGCGCCCGGCAAATCGGCGGCGTTGGAGGTGCGACTTTCGACCGGCTAGCTTATGTGCTGCCATTTCTCGCTGTCGGTTTCGTTGTCAGCTTTCTATCGGCGCGCAAACTGAACTCCCCGCACTCGGCGATGAACTTGCCGCCGGGCTCGGAGAAAAGGTCGCCATTGCTCGCGCTGTTGCGGCGCTCGGCGCAATTCTGCTGTGTGGTGCAACCACCGCCATGTGCGGTCCCATAGGATTCGTGGGCTTGGTTGTGCCGCATGTATGCCGCCTCCCGGTCGGGGTCGATCACCGCTGGCTATTGCCATTCTCAGCCCTCAGCGGAGCCTGCCTCCTGCTTGCTGCAGATATTGCCGGACGCCTCGTTGCCCGCCCTGCCGAACTCGATGTCGGGATCGTCACCGCCCTGATCGGTGCGCCGTTCTTCATCTGGATTGTCAGGCGCCAACGGGTTCGCGAGTTGTGATCATGCTGCATTCCACCGCCGATCTTATCGCCCGGAACCGTCGCAGCCGCACCCGCAAGCGCAATCTTGTCATCGGTCTTCTTCTGGTCATTCTCGTCGCCCTCTTCCTCCTCACTTTGATGCTGGGCCAATCGTTCACGCCGCCAAAAGATGTCGTCCGGGTACTCCCGGGCGAAAACGTTCAGGGAGCAAGCTTCACGGTCGGGAAGTTGCGCCTGCCGCGCGCCGTCCTGTCCGTGCTGGCAGGGCTGAGCTTCGGCCTTGGCGGTGTCGCATTCCAGCTTATGCTGCGCAATTCGCTCGCAAGCCCTGACATTATCGGAATCAGTTCCGGGGCAAGCGCTGCGGCTGTTTTTTTGCAAATCGTTGTGCTGTCGCTAAACGGCCCCATTGTTTCAATCTTTGCCGTTGTGGCTGGCCTCGCCGTAGCGCTTGCCGTCTATGGTCTTTCCTTCAGGAACGGGGTCGCCGGAACCCGTCTTATCCTCGTTGGGATCGGTGTTTCGGCGATGCTCGAAAGTGTCATTGCCTATATTCTTTCAAACGCGCCCGCCCGGAGCCTGCAGGAAGCCATGCGCTGGCTTACCGGCAGCGTCAACGGCGCAAGGCTGGACCAGATGTTTCCTCTTCTGGTCGCGCTGGTCGTTTTCGGCGGTTTGCTTTTGAGCCGGTCGCGCGATCTCGAAGCATTGCGGCTGGGCGACGACAGCGCCGCAGCATTGGGAACCAATGTGGGGCGAACCCGGATTGTTATAATAATTGCCGCCGTCGGCATGATAGCTTTTGCCACGGCCGTTTCCGGCCCCATTGCTTTCGTCGCCTTTCTGTCCGGCCCCATTGCAGCACGCATCATCGGTAATAACGGTTCCCTGCTCGTCCCGTCTGCCCCTGATCGGAGCCATACTAGTCCTCGCCGGCGATTATTGCGGACAATTCCTGCTCCCCGGTCGCTATCCGGTTGGCGTCGTCACCGGAGTTCTGGGCGCTCCTTATCTCATCTACCTCATCATACGCGCCAACCGCAGCGGGGCATCCCTATGACCGATCACACCCTCATCGCGCGTGAGCTGACCACTGGCTATGGTGACAGGCTTGTGCTGGATAGTCTCGATCTTGAGGTGCCTTCCGGCAAGGTAACAGCAATCGTTGGAGCAAATGCCTGCGGAAATCTACCTTGCTGCGCACTATGTCGCGACTTCTTGCACCACGACACGGGGAAGTACTGCTTGACGGCAAGTCGATCCACACGCTTCCCTCCCGGCAACTGGCACAAACGCTCGGCCTGTTGCCCCAATCGCCGATAGCGCCGGAGGGCATACTGGTTGCCGATCTGGTCAGTCGAGGTCGAAACCCCTATCACGGCGTATTCTCGCAATGGACGCGGGCAGATGACGAAGCAATCGCAACGGCACTTGAAGCAACCAAGACGACCGAACTGGCCGACAGGCCAGTGGATGAACTTTCAGGTGGCCAGCGCCAGCGCGTATGGATTGCGATGGCACTGGCGCAGCAGACCGATATTCTCCTGCTGGATGAACCGACAACCTTTCTCGACATCAGTCACCAGATTGAAGTTCTGGATCTGCTCACAGATCTCAACCAGAAGCGGGGAACCACAGTCGTCATGGTTTTGCACGATCTCAATCTTGCCGCCCGCTATGCGGATTTTCTGGTCGCAATGGCTAACGGACGACTATACGCAACCGGAACGCCCGACGACGTGCTGACAGAACAAAATGTTCGTGAGGTATTTCATCTGGAAAGCCGTATCATGACCGATCCAACTTCCGGTCGACCGATCATGTTGCCTTTGGGGCGTCATCGCCTTCGTGATGAGCATCTTGAAGCGCAGCTCGCGCATTCAGACGGATAACCGGCTGCGCCGCAACAGGCTTTTGCAGACTTCTCCAACCCGCTGATTTCGTAGCGCCGCGATCCAATGATCGCGGCGTTTTGCGTTCTGGCACAGTCACAACGCAGTGCATCATTATACACATTCCATAATTATCTATAATATTTTAGCTTGAGTCACCAGTACACATACAGATAATCTATATTTCATAGATTCTTTCTATTTTTATCGATAAAATGGAGAAAGCATGCTCAATACGGTGCAATCGAACCCGGAAAGCGCTGAGAAAACGGCGTCCAAATCGGAGCAGGATGCATGGACGCGCGCAAGCGCGCGTCTGCTCTATGAACTTCCGTTCAACGATCTTCTTTTGGAGGCACAGAGCGTTCATCGTGCCAATTTCGATCCGAACCGCGTTCAGCTCAGCAAACTGCTCAACATCAAGACGGGCGGCTGCCCGGAAGATTGTGGCTATTGCAGCCAGTCGGCACATCACGCTTCGGGTCTCAAAGCTTCCAGATTGATGAGTCTGGATACAGTCCTCGAGGAAGCGCAGAAGGCAAAGGATAGCGGCGCAACCCGCTATTGCATGGGTGCGGCCCGGCGCAGCCGAAGAAGACGCGGGATGAGCCCGCGATTGTCGAGATGGTCAAACAGGTGAAAGCGCTTGGTCTGGAAACCTGCATGACGCTGGGCATGTTGAGCCCGGATCAGGCGCAGACCTTTGCGGAGGCTGGGCTCGATTATTACAACCACAATATCGATACGTCGGAGCGGTTTTATCCGCAGGTCATCACGACGCGCAGTTTCGACGATCGACTGGAAACGCTCACCCATGTCCGGGAAGCAGGGATCAAGGTTTGCAGCGGCGGCATTCTCGGCCTTGGAGAAACCGAAGACGATCGCGTCGATATGCTGGTGACGCTGGCAAATTTGCCCATCCCACCGGAAAGCGTGCCAATCAATATGCTGATCCCGATGCCCGGTTCGCGGCTGGAGAAAGCATCGCCCGTCGATCCTATCGCCTTTGTCCGCATCATCGCCCTTGCCCGCCTGATGATGCCGCAATCGCATGTCAGGCTGACAGCGGGGCGCAATTCGATGAGCGATGAAATGCAGGCACTCTGTTTTTTCGCAGGCGCAAATTCGATCTTTATTGGCGACATGCTGCTGACCGCCGCCAATCCGGGCGAAGATCGCGACACAAGCCTCATGCGACGGCTTGGCCTGACCGCCGATGCACTGGATGCCCATGCATGAGCACCAACCCGTTGGCCCGTTACGCTGCGAAGTTGAAAAACTTACAGCGGCGGCAGCATCTGCGCGCACTTGCCTATAACAGAGGTGCGGATTTCAGCTCGAATGACTATCTGGGTCTTGCCGCATCGCCGTCCATCCGTAATGCATTGATTGCCGAGCTGGAAAACGGCCTTGCCACCGGGTCTGGCGGCTCCCGGCTGTTGCGCGGCAATCACCCGGAACACGAACTTCTGGAGGTTGAAGCTGCTTCCTGTTTTCGTGCACCTTCAATGCTGTATTTCAATAACGGGTATACGGCAAATCTAGCAGTTCTCTCGACTTTGCCGTTACGCGGCGATCTGATTGTCTATGACGAACTGATCCATGCCAGCGCACGTGAAGGCATGCGGGCCGGAAAGGCCGAAACCGTTTCCATCCCGCATAACAATACAGATGCATTCGATAGAGCAATCTGCACATGGCGCAAAAAGGGCGGACGCGGCACCCCGTGGATTGTGGTAGAAAGCCTCTATTCTATGGATGGTGACATCGCGCCGCTTTCCGATCTCATCGAGATAGCAGACCACTATGACGCTTTTCTTTTCATCGACGAAGCCCATGCGACGGGCGTGCACGGGCCGGACGGACGCGGTTTTGCTACCGGACTGGGAAACCGACAGAACATCATCACGTTACATACTTGCGGCAAGGCAATGGCCAGTTCGGGCGGGCTGGTTGGAGGAGATCCGGTCCTTCGCGATTTTCTCGTCAATCGTGCACGGCCATTCATCTATTCGACCGCGCCTTCGCCCTTGCAAGTATCCGCAACGCGGCTTGCGCTGAAAACCATGATCGCCGAACAACATCGTCGGCCCGAATTGCACCGGCTTATCGCATTCGCCAATGCGCAATTCGCCGATCGCCTCGGCAAAACCGGCAGCGGAACGCAGATATTGCCGCTCGTCATTGGCGATGCCGACCGCACCTTGCGCATTGCACATCGCATGCAGACCGAGGGCTTCGACATACGCGCCATACGCCCGCCCACAGTACCCGCCGGCACGGCGCGCCTGCGCATCACCATCACGCTCAATGTCGATGAACCCACGATAACGCGCATGTTCGAACACCTTGCCACGATCATGGCAGAGGAAATGATATGAACTGCGCTTTTATCGTTACCGGCACCGATACAGGTATCGGCAAGACCGTGTTTTCTGCAGCACTGGCGGGCGCGCTCAGTGCTTATTACTGGAAGCCGGTTCAGTCGGGGCTGGAAGAAGCAACCGACAGCGAAACCGTTGTTCAGCTTGCCGGACTTTCACGCCAGAACATCATCCCGGAATGCTGGCGCCTTAATACGCCTGCTTCGCCGCATCTTTCCGCGCAAATCGACGGTGTGGAGATTGATGCGGAGTCACTCGAGGTACCATCGGTCGATGCACCTCTGGTGATCGAAGGCGCAGGCGGATTGCATGTACCGTTGACACGCTACACGACATTCATTGATGTTTTTGCGCGCTGGCAAAAGCCGATCATCCTCTGTGCGAGAACCAGCCTCGGCACCATCAATCATACACTGCTTTCGCTTGAAGCGTTGAACCGGCGCAGTATCCCCGTGCTCGGTATTGCCTTCATCGGCGATCCTCAACCAGATACCGAGCAGATAATCCCGAACTGAGCGGCGTTCGCAGACTGGGACGACTGCCCCGCCTTGCGAATCTTGATCCGGACACGCTCCGCCATGCGTTTCGCGAGCATTTCAATATGAACGTTTTTCACGAGGCTTCCGAATGAGCGGACGTTCGTCTCCTGTCTGGCATCCCTTCACCCAGCACGCCACAGAACCGGTTTTCCGCAGGATCGTCAAAACTGACGGTGCCTATTTAAAGGATGAAACCGGCCGTTCGGTGCTGGATGCCATATCGTCATGGTGGGTGATTACACATGGGCACCGTCACCCAAAGATCATGGCGGCGATCCGGGACGCATTGGACCAGTTCGATCAGATCATCTTTGCCGAATTCACTCACGAACCGGCAGAAAAGCTGGCGCAAGAATTGGTCAAACTCACCCCGCAAGGCCTCGCCCATGTGTTCTATTCCGACAGCGGTTCCACAGCAGTCGAAGTCGCTATCAAGATGGCACTCGGCTTCTATCACAATAGAAACAAACCGCGTTCACGCATCGCAGTGTTGGAGCATAGCTATCACGGTGATACGATTGGCACCATGTCCACCGGTGCGCGCGGCGTGTTCAACTCCGCCTATGCCCCCTGTTGTTTCAGGTCGACACCATTCCGTTTCCATCGGTGGGGCGGGAGCAGGAAGCACTCGACGCGCTGGAGCACTTCTGCCGGAGTGGCAAAGTTGCCGCTCTGCTCTTGGAGCCGCTTGTTCTGGGTGCAGGCGGAATGAAAATCTATCCTCCTCACCTGCTCACCGAGTTCCGGCGGATCACGAAACAATACGGAACACTACTGATCGCCGATGAAGTGATGACAGGATGGGGACGCACGGGCACCATGTTCGCGTGCGAGCAGGCATCCACCTCGCCAGATATTCTGTGCCTTTCCAAAGGCATTACCGGCGGCGCTCTTCCGCTGGCCGCAACGCTCAGCACGGCTGAAATCTTCGATGCGCATTTTTTCGAAAGACCGCAGCCGCACATTCTTTCATTCCAGTTCCTACACGGCCAATCCGATTGCCTGCGCGGCAGCACTTGCAAATATAGAAGTCTGGCAAACGGAACCCGTCGCGGATCGCATCAGGACATTGGGGCAATTGCACTCGGAAAGGCTATCGCGTTTTCAGGATGATCCTCGCTTCACCAATTTTCGCCAGCAAGGAACGATTGCCGCCCTTGATCTCGCGGTCAAAAAAAACCGGCTACCTTTCCGATGCTGGGCCGCAATTGAAATCCTTCTTCCGCAAACAGGGTGTGCTTCTGCGTCCGCTCGGCAACGTGATCTATCTGATGCCCCCCTATTGCGTAACGCCACTTGATCTGGACCTTGTCTATGACGCGATTCATGCGGCGGCCGATATGATCGAGACGGCAGCGCGATGAGTATTTCGAGCCGTATGGCGGGTTTCGGCCATTACGTGCCAGACCGCCGAGTTGCTAATGATGAACTGGAGCAGCGTCTCGGACTGGATACTGGCTGGATCGAAAGGCGCACCGGCATTCGCGAGCGGCGTTGGGCGGCACCGGATGAAACTCTGACGAACATGGCTATGAAGGCGGGAGAAATGGCTCTCCGGGATGCCGGTGTTTCGCACAATTCGGTGGCGCTTGTCATTCTCGCGACATCAACGCCCGATCATCTCCTGCCACCTTCCGCGCCGCTTCTCGCTCACAAGCTGGGGCTGGAAAACTGCGGCGGGATCGATCTTGCAGGCGCTTGCTCCGGGTTTCTTTATGCGCTTGTTCTGGCAGACGGCTTTGTCAAGAACTTCCGCAAGCCAGTTCTGGTCGTGGCAGCCAATATATTGAGCCGCCGGATCAGTATGGAGGAGCGCAACACAGCAATTCTCTTTGCCGATGCCGCCGGTTCAGTCCTGCTTGCACCATCGAACGATCCACATACTGGACTGCGTGGATCGGCGCTCATGTCCGATGGAGGAAATTACGGACTGATTTCCATTCCCGCTGGCGAGACAAGAATGACCATGCGAGACGGCAAGGCCGTCTTTACGCAGGCCGTTCGTATGATGTTGCGTTGCGCAACCGACGCGCTTGAACAGGCAAAGCTTACTGCCTCCGATGTGAACAGGTTCTTTCCCCATCAGGCCAATGCGCGGATCATCGACACGGTTTGCGACCAGTTGCACCTGCCTGCCTCGATTGCCGCCAGATCGATTGGCGTGTTCGGCAACTCGTCGGCGGCGACGATCCCGCTCTCGCTATCACTGGCATCGAAATCGCAGCCTTTTCAGTCAAGCGAACGGCTACTTCTTTCAGCCGCCGGTGCCGGCATGCTTGCCGGCGCTGCAGTCTGGGGAAATTGGCGATGGTTGAAATCCAACCATGGCTCGAACTGAAATCGGCATTTCCGTCCTGCCTTAGATGGCTACCAGCGCAGTATCCTCGTCAAACATCTCGGAGTGGCTTCGCAGCAAGTCATCCTTGAAACGCTTTCGTATCTCAAGAAGATTGTTCAGTCCCTTGGCAATGCGCCCGGCATAGCAAAGATCATTGAGAAGCGACCTGAGTTGACGAGCAGCCCCGCAAGACGGACAGCCTGCTGTCGAAGCCCCGACGTGAAGAAGCGTCCATTTCTGCGTGTACAGTCTTCAATGTTCGCTATCCTCCGGGCTGTCAGACCCGACCGCAGAGCATGCAACCGGAACTGCCTGTGTGCCGGGAACAATCTAGCTCAGTTGAACCACGCGGATTTTGCGAGCGGTTGCCTGCAAAAGTGTGAAAGCCTCGAAACGCTGGTCGTGCCATCTGGCCAGCCCGGCATCCGGCCTGTTAACTTCTCCTAGTTCCGACATGGCGTCCATGGCCGATGCAAGATCAGGGTAAGCCCCCGACGCGACCGCACCCAGCATGGCAGAGCCGAGTAGAACAGGTTCGGGCGAAGTGGAGGCGGCGATGACAAGACCGGTCGTGTCGGCAAGCACCTGTCGCACCAGATGCGAACGTGCAGCCCCACCCGAGACGACGATAGTATCGGTCGCGATACCCTTTGCTTTCTGGGCCTCCACGATCTGCCGCGCACCATAGCCGAGGCCGCACAGCCCGGCCAAATAAAGTGCCGTAAGGCTGTCGATCCCGGCATCGAGATCGAGCCCGGCAATGATTGCGCGCGCATCAGGGTCCGCGAACGGTGCACGATTACCGAGGAACTCCGGCACGACGTGAATGTCGCCAATGATGGCAGCTGCCTCTTCAGGGCCTCCCCTCGCGTCGACTTCTGCAGCAAGAATGTCGACCAGCCCCTTGCCTTGGGCGGTTGCCTGCTCTTCCGCTTCCTTCGCGAAAGGATGCATGTGGATCAGATGATCGATAGCGGCACCCGCTGCCGATTGTCCTCCCTCGTTAAGCCACAGGCCCGGAACCATCGCCGAATAATACGGACCCCATACACCATCCACGAAAACCGGCTGTTCGGTGGTCGTCATGGTGCAGGCCGACGTGCCAAACACATAGGCCATGCGCGACAATATCCGGCCCTCCGGACCGCGTGCCCCGACCGTGCCGATCCCGCCCGCATGAGCGTCGATCAGGCCAGCGGCAATAGCTGTGCCCGGCATAAGACCGAGTTCTGCTGCGGCCTGTTCGCTCAAGCCGCCAAGACTCTCGCCACCGGGTCGAACGTCCGTACCGATGCGGACAAAATTTTCGTCCGCCAGTTCGCCAAGGCCCACTTCACGGAAAAAGGTCTCATCCCAGCGCTTTTCATGACTGAGATAGGTCCATTTGCAGGTGACTGTGCAGGCCGAACGGGCAAGACTGCCGCAAGATTTCCATGTGAGAAAATCGGTAAGATCGAAAAACTGCCATGCAGCAGCGAAGGTTTCCGGCTTGTTTTCCTTGAGCCACAACAGCTTCGGCGTTTCCATCTCGGGGAAATGGCGCTGCCAACGTAGTCGAGAACCCCGGCTTTGGTCGCATTAATGCGTTCTGCCCGCCCAACAGCGCGATGATCCATCCACACAATAATATCGCGCGCTGGATCGTTGGACGGACCGACTGCAAGCGACTTGCCACCTTGGCCCAGCACAACCAGCGAACATGTAGCGTCATAGCCGATACCGGCAATGTCCGTCGGATCAACATTGGCAGTCTTGACGGTTTCGCGCACGCTTTCGCAAACAGCCTGCCAGATATTGGCGCTCGACTGCTCGACAATGCTGCCCGCCTCACGCCAGATGGTGATATCGCGCTTGGCCGAAGCAAGCATGGTACCGCTGGCGTCGAAAAGACCGGCGCGAGCACTGCCGGTGCCGACATCGACGCCCAGATAATAGCTGGTCATGGTCGCTCCCATTTACAGATCGAGGCTTTGTGGAAGAATGACCAGATCGCGAATGGTAATGTTGCGCGGGCGGGTCAGCATGAACATCACCGATTCCGCAACTTCCTTCGGTTCCATCAGACTGCCATTAGCCAGCGCTTCATCCAGCTTTGCCTTCGGCCAGTCGCTAATAAGTGCGGTAACCACCGGACCCGGCAGAACGCCACCAACGCGGATACCGTGCGGGGCAACCTGACGGCGAACCGTATGAACGAAAGCCTGAACGGCATGTTTGGATGCGGTATAGATAGGCTCCCAGATGACCGGTACGACACCTGCGACAGAGCTTGTCATGATGATATCGCCGGTCTTTCGTTCCATCATATGTGGCAGAACCGCATGAATGGTGCGGAAAGCCGCGTTGATGTTGAGGTTCAGCATGCGGTCCCATGCATCCGGGTCTCCTTCCCAAAGAGGTCCGCCAATATAGGCACCCGCATTGGCGTGAAATACGTCGAGTTTGCCCGCTTGGTCGAGTATTTGCGGCATCATGGTGGCGACTGATGCCGGATTGAGCAGATCAATGACCAGCGGCCCGGCTTTATCGCCAAGCTCGGCGCATTTTTCATTAAGCGCTTTCTCGTCACGGTCGACGAGAAACACCGTCATTCCTGCTTCTAACATGTGCTTTGCACATTCGAAGCCAATGCCAGAGGCAGCACCGGTAACGGCGCCGACTTTTCCATTGAGATCCTGAGCCATTTTTCAGTCCTTAAAGTTTTAGGCGCGACCGTGCGACTGGCGCGAACGGCGGGCAAGGGAGTCGACAATCACGGCGATGGCGAGCACGGCGCCAGTAATCATGTAGCGAAGCGACGATGACAGATCGAGCAGCGTCAAACCGCTGGCAATCGACTGGATTACGATAATGCCAAGTAGAGCCGACCAAGCACTGCCACGTCCGCCAAAGAGGCTAGTGCCGCCGATGACCGCTGCTGCAATCGCGTTCAGGTTGACGTCGCCAGTGCCTGCCTGCTGGCTGGAAGAAGCAAGGCGAGCTGCGGCCAGAATGCCGCCTACGGCAGCCAGAACCGAACAGGTCATGAAAGCCGACATATAGATAAATTTCACATTGATGCCGGCACGGCGTGCGGCTTCGCGGTTGCCGCCGACAGCCTGCATCGCGCGCCCCCACTGGGTACGTGTGAGTGCGTAATTCATCGCGATGACCAGCGCCACGAACAGACCGAACATCCACGGCACACCACGCGACTGATTGAGATAAAACACAGCACCGCCGACAATGACTGTGATGACGATGGCCTTGAGCGCTATCCCGACCGACGACGGCGCTGACAGACCGGCTTCACGGCGGCGCTGCGCGGAGCGGAACCCGGTGAAAAAGATCGCAAGTCCGGCAATCAGTACCAACGCATAGGACAGCGGACGCGGCATAACCAGAAGCTGGCCGAAACTCACGAGCCGGAACCATAAGGCAGGTTGATCGAGCCGGTATTGCCCAGCAGATAAAGCTGAAGGCCAAGCGCCGCCAACAGACCGGCCAGTGTGGAAACAAAGCTTGGCATACTGAAGCGATTATAGAGGAACGCGTAAAGCAGGCCGATCAACGCACCGGTGCACAACGCCGCCAGCATTGCAAAGCCGACAGGCCAGCCATGATTGACCCAAAGCACGCCGACAATGGCAGACGCAAGTCCGCTGACCGAACCGACCGAAAGGTCGATTTCACCCAGCATCAAAATGCAGACGATACCCAGCGAAATCACGCCGATAGTCGAACAGTCGAACAGCAGGTTTACGAGATTGTTGCTCGACAGAAAAACCGGGTTCAACGTCTGGAAAACGGTCCAGATGATGACGAGACCGATGATGACCGGCAGCGATCCAAGATCGCCCGACCGGACACGGTCGAAGAAATTGCGCAGTGCGCCCGAAACGCCTTCATCATGGCGCACGCGGGTGTCCCGGCGATCGAGAGGGGTATTTCCGGTTGCCCGGTTCATTATGCTTCTCCCCGATCATGGACCTGACCGGTTTCATGCTGCGCCTGACGCCGTTCGGCACGGCGGGAAACGGAATTGCTGCTTGCGCCGGTGATAGCTGCGACCAGCTCCTCGTTTGAGGAATCCGGGTAGAAAACACCATTGTTTCGGCCAAGCCGCAGCACGACGATACGGTCCGCGACAGCACGAACGTCTTCCATATTGTGGCTGATCATCAAGACACCGAGCCCACGGTCACGAACGCGCTCGATAAGATCGAGAACCTCAGCGGTCTGCGCAACGCCAAGTGCTGCAGTTGGTTCGTCGAGCATAATGAGCTTGGGATCAAGCAACAGCGAGCGCGAGATCGCAACCGTCTGGCGCTGGCCACCAGAAAGGGAGGCGACCGGCTCGCGTACACTCGGAATACGGGCGGAAAGCTCGTTCAGAAGCTTCCACGCCTTGATCTCCATGGACACTTCGTCAAGCCGATAGGGGCTCATTTCGCGGCCAAGGAAAATATTGGCGACCACGTCGAGATTCTCGCACAGCGCCAGATCCTGAAAGACCGTCGCAATGCCGAGATCGAGCGCAACGCCCGGCGACGAAAGCACAACCTTCTCACCATTAAATTCGATACTGCCGGATGTCGGCTGATGGACACCTGCCAGTGTCTTGATCAGGGTGGACTTTCCTGCTCCGTTATCACCGACAAGAGCGACAACTTCGCCCGGAAAGACTTCCAGATCGATATCTGTCAGCGCTGAAACGGCACCGAAATTCTTGGATATGCCGCTTAGACGCAGCACTGGCTGCCGCGACGACGCAGCGGCTTCGTGATCTTGGGACATGATCTCACTTTCCCCGGCATATTGCAGGATACGCCATTGCACATCAAACTGCCCGACCGGATAACCGGCCGGGCGCGTCGTTGGTCAGTTGGTGATGCCAAGCTTCTTGCAGCCGTCAGCATAACGGTCGACGCAAAGCGTTTCTGCGGAAACGATGTTCTTGTCGATAATTTCAGCCTTGAGGTTTTCAGCGGTCACCACCACTGGAACGAAAAGCTTCGACGGAGTGTTATAAAGCGTGGCTTCGGCCTTCGGAGTTTCGCCGTTCAGAAGCTGACCCGCGACGCGCGCGGCTTCTGCGGCAACAATTTCAGATGGCTTGTTGATCGTGTTGTACTGATCGCCCGAAATGATCAGCTGAAGTGCTGCAATCGTCGCATCGTTGCCGGTAACCGGTGGTAGCGGATCGATGCCTGCCGCCTTCATGGCTGCGATCGCACCGCCTGCAGTGCCGTCATTGGCAGCGACAACGCCGACGATCTGGTCATTGAAGCGGGTGATCTGGCCACTAGCCCACTGCTGAGCCTTGCTCGGCGCCCATTCAGGCGTGTCATATTCGGCCAGCGTCTTGTAACCGCTGTCCTTCAGACCGGCGTGAATACCGTTCTTGATGAGACCGGCAGCGGCATCGGTTGGCGAACCGTTGATCTGCAGAACGCCGCCCTTGTCACCCGCGACGCCCTTGTCCTTCAGGTGCTTTACCAGCGATTCCGCAATCGACTTGCCGATGGCTTCATTGTCGAATGACACGTAGAAATCAGACGTCGCATCCGGGATCGGACGATCATAGGCAATGACCTTGATATCCTGCGACTGGGCGAGTTTGACCAGCGAGGCTGCCGCTGCCGTATCGACCGCGTCGAGCACTATCACTTTTGCACCTTGCGATATGACCGAGTTGAACTGCTGCTGCTGCTTGCTCGCATCACCATCGGCATTGAGATAAAGCACCTTGCAGCTTTCACAGATTTTCTTCATCTCGGCAGCGAAGCCCGGATAATCGCGCTCCTCATAGCGCGTCGATGCCCGGTCTGGCATTAAAAAGCCGACCACTGCGTCCTTCACTTCCGCCTGAGCATTGCCAGCGAACGACGATAGCACCACCGCAGCAAAGGCTGCCTTACCAAACATATTTTTTTTCATGTCTCACTCCCATTGGGTTTTCAATTTTGTATTTTACACAATCTTGCAGACAAACTTTATATCGCTACTCCACCCCATATGTTCTCCCTATAGCGACCTCCAGTTCCCCGAGTTCCGGCATTTTGGCGCCGCATTGCTTTGCGGCGCACCAATCAAATCGAGCAATGCTGACGGGGCTTGTGACGCATGATGGGAAGCCGTTTCTGGCTTCGGCATGTGTGCACCGCTCCTCTCGGCATACAATCATGTTGCACCATCGATAGTGCAACATAACCATCGCTCAACATCCTGCATCTGGTCAAGAGGAAAATGACAGAGGAATAGATTGGATTACGCCTTCCCCTACTTGCAGCAAACGCTATCGCACCGCTAAGATCGGGACCCGATCCAGACGCAAAAGCAGGCCTGATGAGCATCCCCGGAAAGTAACCATTTACGATATATCGGAGCGCGCTGGTGTATCCGCGTCGACCGTTGCTTCGGTTATGAATGGTTCATGGGAAAATCGAAGAATTACCAAAGCAACAGCCGACCGAATTCGAGTAATAGCGAGCGAACTCGGTTATACCACCAACCTTCAGGCACGCGGGTTGCGCATATCCAATTCCGGCATGATCGGCATGATCTTGCCTATGCTGGACAACCGATACTTCAGCTCCATGGCCGCATCGTTTGAGACGGTGGCGCGCTCACGGAATCTTATCCCCGTTGTAGCCAGCACATTACGCGACCCGCAGCAGGAACGCAGCACCGTGGAAACATTGATTGCCCACAATGTCGACGCCTTGTTGATCGCGGGCGCAACCGATCCGGACAGTGTCGCCGAACTCTGCGAAAAGGCTCATCTGAAACATATAAACGTAGATCTTCCCGGAAAGCATGGCGCATCCGTAATCAGTGACAACTATGACGGTGCCCGTGTGCTGACGCATCAGATTGCCAGCCGCAGGTCCCATCGAACTGAAAACAGCTTCTACTTCATCGGTGGCGTGGATAGTGACCACAACACGCGCGCACGTGTGCGCGGGTATAAGGATGAACTGGCTGCGCTGCACTTCCCCGTTCACTCCAATGCCATCATCACGAATGGTTATGGTCCCGATGCGGCCGCGATGACGATCCGCGATATTTATAACAAATTGAATGGGTTGCCAGAGGCACTGTTCGTCAACTCGACGAGCCCCTTTGAGGGCGTCGTCAGTTTTCTCAAGACGCTGCCGGTTGACGAGGTCCGGGAGTGCTCCATCGGATGTTTCGACTGGGACCCCTTCATCGAAGTTCTCCACTTCCCGGTTGTGATGGTCCGGCAAAATGTTCAGGCAATGATCGAACGCGCCTTTGAACTTCTGGACGAGCCCGTTCAAACGATCAACCTGCCCGAAATGATACCGACAGAGCTCATTATTCCGCGTGGTCTTTGAACCTCATTCCGTGGATAGGAGAAACATGCCATCCACGCGATCACCGATTGTTTTGTTTTTTCAGATAGATAAGCTGAGCTGTCAGTCCTGTGATGAGGATGATCAAAAGACTGCCCTGCGCGCCCAATAACAACGGGGATTTGAGATCAGTCACAAATGGATGTCCATCTGGTACGCGCCGCAATACCTCGCTTACCGCCGGCACCATTAGCAGGAAGGCAGTCAAGCTTAGAAAGACTGTTTCCAAATAGCGGGTCGCACGACCGAAGATTGAACTGTAACCGATTGAATAACCGGCAATCAGCAGAACCATCGTCGCAGCACCGATAACATAGCTGACCTGCTGGCGTGCAACGAGAAATGTTGTGCCAGCACCTATGAGCATCGAGACAAAATAAAGGCCTCCGGATTTTGACCGGGGCAAAATTCGCCCGTAGCGGACGAACATGTAGATGGCGGGGGAATGGCAGGCAAACTGCCGATCGTGTGCACCCAGCCTAGCGGGGAAATTCCAAACATAACCAAAGCTCCTGTAAAGATAACAACCTACTAGTAGATAGGTTTTAGAATAAAACCTTGTTCATTGATCAGGACGGTCGATTAACCATTCAAAACATACTGATAGCATCCATCCACATTCTCCACAGTCATCCTTCCCAAAATTCCCTCGCCATTTCCACAAATGGCCGACGAGAAGCACCGTCGTGACAGCGACATTCCAGAAACAGGCACACAACATTTCGATATTCATTCCGGGCATTGCCTGCGCCCGGCATGTTTCGAAATATCAATGCGATGATGGCTGCAGGCTGGATAACGGGGTCGCCGCATTCGCCTCCCCTGCCAATTGATAGCCTGACTACAGAGCATGATCAGGCTTTGATCGAAATCACTGTGCCGCAGCCAGTCTGCGAAGCATTGGTTCAACTATAAGCGAAAACATCTTCGGATCGCTGTGGGCTCTCGCTGACAACATCCCTCCGTGAACGGTAGCAGCAAAAGCTTCTGCCTCGATGTCAGGGGGTCGATCAAGCGAATGCGGCCCTGTCTTGCCCCGCGTGTGAGGACTGATGTCAACCATCTCGATAACGATCTGAAATAGTTTTGAATCTCAGAAGCAAGTTCCTGTGGCAATACAGGAATTTCGCTTGCCAGAAGCGCCCCTACACAGAATGGCGCACTCCCGTCTGTGATACACGCACTCCAGTATTGAGTATAAGCCTGCAGTTGCTCCAGCGGATCATCGACTTTGCTCTCGAGATTGGCAAAACCTGCTTCTGTATCTTCACGATGCCGCACGATTAGTGCCTTTACCAGATCGACCTTGCTCGGGAAGTGATGATGGATACTGGCCTTACGAATGCCTACGACGCTGGCGATATCCGCGTAGCTGAATCCATTATACCCACCCGACATGATCAAGGTTTTGGCGCATGCGAGAATATCATCGGAAGTGGTGGACAAATTGCTCATACTCAGTACCTACCTTCCAGTAGGTTGAATGTCAAGATAGATCAAAGTGAAGAGATTTGTCACACGGTCGAATTTTACCTCATGCAGAACCCGATCCCGTCGACACAGTTCATATGTTGCAACAGTCCGGGGCAAACGGCACGAAATGGATCGACTCTGGACTTCGCAAACAGGTTAGTGCCGGAAGTCTTGACCGCGGTCGAGTTTCTGGCTCTGACGTATCGCTGCTATTTCCCGGGCCCGGCGGTCGAAACTGTTTGCTGAAGAACCTTCAACGTGTTCTGAAGCCCCTCGAAAACGGAATGTTGTGCGGGAGGCACGCGTTTGACGTTGTCACGGTCGCCGCGCAGGATTGCATTGCGCCCGAATCTGAGATCAAGGGCGCGGCTGACGCTTGTGAACTCCCGACGAATATGCGGTTCGAGCGAACCGGCGAGGACATCAAGCCGCGCGTTCTTCTTTTTTGCATCGCAGTTGTGATGCGACGGAGTTCTTCGCTAGCCTCTTCTGACAATCCCGGAATGGCGGTCTCCATCTGCTGACGCTCTGCGGCGATTGCTGTTGTTGCAGCCTTCAGGGCTGAGGCCCAGCCCGATCCCAGCGAGCGGACACTTGCCTGCACATCCGGCACGGCTTCCAGTGCTGTCTTTCGCTCGCGGCCAACGGCCAGAAGCCTGTCCCTCAGCCGACCGGAGCCGCGCAGGGCTCCATAGGCCGCAGGATCATTGGCAATGGCTGCCGCAATCCGACCACCGGCAATGCCTTTCCGGATCAGTGCCTCGATCGTATCGACGGCACTGGCGGGTTCACGCCAGAGATGAGAGGCCGTTTTGGCAAGTGCTGTTCGGTTATGGCGGTAGTGGGCTGCCGCGGATGCCCTCGCGCGCGCCTCAACCTCAACCGGGGTTGTAAACTCTGTCACGGCGGCAAGCAGCGGCGGTATGGAGCGGGCTTCCCGGCCCTGCCCGATATTGTCAGTCGGCCGGGTCCGGGGCGAACTCCGGGTATTTCGATCCACGGACATCCGGGCTGTCGGATTCTGCATGGGGAATCTTTCGGATTGCCTCTCATGATAAAAAAACCTTGCGTTCCCGATCGATTGCCAAACCGAGCGCCGCACCTGCCCTCTCCCGGAGATTTGCCACCTGCTGGCGCTTTTGTGCCAGCCACGCCATCTGGCGTCTTGCCCTCGCCCCTGTTTCGGCCATCACTTCGGCAAGTGTGTCGATACCACGCCTGCGGGCAAAGTCCCGCACATGTGCCCGTAGCCAGCCTCGCCAGCAAAATCCAGCGTCGTGGTTTTGGCGCCCGAACGCCCGAGGCGTTTGGCCAGTTGCCGGAACAATTCCGGTGTGTGGCTTTCCCCTTCAATGCTTTTGCGGCGGACATCTGTGGCTTCATGCAGCCCGGCCGTCCAGACATTGCGTTCAACCGTGCGTTCCTTAAAGTGCCTTTCACCGCCTTGCGCATCAGGGACTGCAATTTTTACCTTCACGGTCTCGACGCCATCCTTGCGAAGCGTGACCGTATCCCCTTTTGAAGCTCCCGCCGCCGACAGGGCTGCCGGCAGACTGACACCCCGGAGGCGATGGACCCTCCCGCCCTCAACCTTCACATCGGCATAGGGCGTATCATTCGTATCCTCATCCCCGCGCCGGAATTTTGTCACCCCGGTTTCGACCAGTTCACCGTTGATCCCCTTCGCGTAATCAATACGGGATCTGTCCTCGCGTTCGGGCCTGAAGTCCTCGCGCGCAGCATAAAGATCAGCCCTGTGACGATGACGGGTCATGGACACATAGGTCAGGTGCCTGTCCATCATGCCGCTGGCAAGCACAAAGGGTCCGGTCGACAGTCGCGCCCTGCGACTTGTGGATGGTCACGGCATAACCGTGATCGATGTTGCGGTAACTGTCCTCGCTCAGAACAATCTCGTTGCCGCTGTCGAGCCGGACAGAAAGAAGCGGCGCGAGGAACGCGTTGCCGGTGGAGACCACCGTGCCGAACATGCCGTTCCTGACATATTGCGGACGGTTTCCCCTTGCCCGCGGTTCGAGGAAACTGGCGTTCTCGAGAAAGATAATCCGGTCGCCTGCAGCAAACTCCCGCATGCCCCGCTCCGTCCGGAAGCGGCGCGCGCCATCGAGCGCTCCCTCTTCCCTCATCACCTTGCGCAAGGCTTCATTCAGCCTGTGGACATCCCTGTTGGTGTGCGCCAGCACCAGCAATGCATCACCCGGCAACTGGCCACCACCGTTTGGTGCTGCGATCCCCGTCCCGGGTTGCACGCCTCGTCCCGTCTGTGATGGCGTGATCAATTTCCGCCGCGCATCCGTCCAGTCCCTGACCAGACGCCCGATCAGTGCATCCCGGGTTTCCGCCTCGACCAGATGCCCGCGTCTGGCGTAGATCTCCAGTCCGCCGCGGTGTCACCGCGAGCAAAGAGTTTTGAGGCATCGCGTGCCCATTCATCCTGTTGCCGGCGCACACCGGCAAGTTCGGCGGAACCGATCCGTTCCGCTATTGCCCGGAAAGCCGCACCAGCCCCGATTGGCTGAAGCTGCATGGCATCGCCGACCAGAACAACCTTTGCGCCAGCCTTTTCTGCAGCATCCAGCATACGTGCCATTTGCATTGAGGAGACCATGCCTGCCTCGTCGATGACGAGGATGTCACCGCGCATCAGCTGGTCGCGCCCGTTATTCCGGGCATGCTCCCGGCGGCAAGCGTTCGCGATCTGATAGCGGAACTCTCCTCCAGCCCCTCGGCAGCCTTGCCGGAAAGTGCCGCGCCCAGAACACGATGATGCCCGCTCTCCCGGGCAAGGCGTGCAGCTGCAAGCAATGTCGACTTGCCCGTACCGGCAAGACCGACGACAGCAGCAATACCACTTTCGTCCGTCACATGCCGAACGGCTTCAATCTGCTCAAGATCCAGCCTGAACGGCTTCAGCGGATTGTCCCCCTCGACGAAACGCACTGCACCCGAGCGTCCTGCATCCGAAATCCCGAAACCCTTCCGCCTCGACAGGATATCGGCTGAACGCATCATGTCATATTCGGTGCGCAGGATCTTTCGGGTGGTGAAGATTGCCGGTTCCGTTGCCTCGCCAGTCACCCGGCCATTCATCGGGCCGGCCTGCTGCGGTTTCAGGAGCACCAGATCAGGAGAGGCCATCAGTCGTGCACGGATATTGGCAAAGTCCACCGGATCATCGACATAGCGGTGGATGACCCTTGCGATATCCTTCTCGTCAAAGGTGGAGCGCTCATTGCCAAGCTGCCTGAGGAGAGGCCCCGGATCGGCAAGCAGCCGGGCGGTCATTTTGCGCCGGCGTGCCAGATCGGCGGGTGCAAAATACATCTCGACGCCCTTGCGCATCATCGCCGACTTTCCGGGTCCCAGATGCCTCTGGGCAATCCCCTCAAGTCCCTGTTCGGCATGGGAACGACCGTCAAGGCGGATGTCACGGCCAGCGAGCGCCAGATACCGGCTGGCTGTTTGCGCCCGTGCAATCTTCCACGCCTTCATCGTCTCCCTGTTACCCGCCCAGACTGTGTAGACGATCCTGCCCTTCGGCTGGCCCCTGCTGCCACACGCAGTGGCTTTCCGTCATCGCCGGGGACAGGCATGACCTTGAGGCCGAAGCCTTGCGCTGTCAGGGGTCTGAGCGTTGTCAGAACATGTACATGCGGATTACCGTCCCTGTCGTGATAGACCCAGTCAGCGATCATGCCCCTTGAGGTCAGGTTGTCTCTCACGAACTCACGGACCCGGGCAATGTTTTCCTTAAGCGTCAGTTCTTCCGGCAGTGCTATAATCAGTTCACGGGCAAACTGCGCGTTCACACGCGTCTCAAATGCGTCAACCGCATTCCACAGTGTCTCGCTTGCCGCAGCGACAGTCTTGCCTTCGATTGCTGACCTCAGCCACGCTGGAATATCTTCCGGCAACGCCAGTTCTTCATGGACCAAATCATCGTCGCCGCCGCGATAGTTGAACGATATTCCGGCCTGTTCGTCTCTCATCCGGGCGCGGTGCCGATACGCAGCAGCCGAGATGATGTTGCGCCCCGCTCCCCGGCTGATCATCTGCGCTCGCACGAACATGATTGCCACGTCTTTCCTCCTGACTGTCAGTCAATACGTGTGAAAGCCCCGGCTTAGCCGGGCAGCAGACTTGCCACTTCTCCACCCTCTTTCAAGAGTTGCTCCGTCGCATTTGGGGGCTTGAATATGAACACATTTTTAACTATCTTTTTAAGTCAGTCAAATTCACGATTTCTACCGTGTCGAGCAACGAGGACCACAAGATGCGCGTTGATTTTCTGAGCAAAATATCCAGATGCGACATTGAAGAATGTCGCATGAACATAAAATTTATGAACACTATAATCAGCTCACCGTTTGAAACGGCCCGCACGACGGCTGGCGGGTGAACCCGTTGTCCAGACGGAAAGGATGTTTGAACGAACGACACGTCTTCTTGCAAGACCCACAAGAGCAACGCCTTACAGCAAGGCTTTTTATCCTCTGAAGAGCCAGAATGGCGACACTGGAGCAACGGCGTATGTCCAGAAAGACAATTGATCGGACGACAGAAGCGCGGAGCAAACGCCTGCTGGGGGCAATTGTCGTGCGGGCCGGCTTGTCGAGGGTCGACCGGGCATTCCTGTTAGGAGGACTGCTGGAACTGGCCAAACTTTCGCCCGGAACACCCGAATACCGCCGTTTGCGCAAGATTGGCGAAATTGCCTTCAGGTCTGAAGTGTCAGGAGAAATTCCGGGCTCAAACCGGGGAGACCGCATTTGATGGTTAGAGCAATACCGCTCCCGGGTCTGCTTTTCGCCCTAGTGCCAGTCGTTCTTTCTGGCTTTACCTTTTATGTCACGCATTGGTTTTGGACCGAACTGGCCGCAGGCTTGTCAGGAAAGCTCCAGTACTGGTTTATGCGTGCTGCGCCTGCACCAGTGCTTCTATCGGGGCCGCTTGGGGCACTGCTGACGGTTTGCTTGCTACCGCTGCACCGGCGCCGACCGGTCGCCATGGTCAGCCTGTTTTGCTTTCTGCTTATTGTGGGTTTCTACACGCTGCGCGATATCACCCGCATCTCCCCTTTCGTAGAAAGCGGATTCCTGCAATGGGATCAGGCTCTATCATTCCTCGATATGGTTACCCCGGTTAGCGTCGCAATTGGCTTTGTTGTTTTAGCGGTATCCGTGCGCATCTCAAGCGTTGTGCCCGAAACGGTGAAGCGCGCCCGTCGCGGGAATCTTTGGAGATGCAGACTGGTTACCGATGTCGGCGGCGGCACGGCTCTTTCCTGCAGACGGCGAAATCGTTGTTGGCGAGCGCTATCGTGTCGACAAGGAACTCATCCATGAACTGCCTTTCGATCCAGTCGATCCGTCCACCGGGGCGCGGCGGAAAAGCTCCACTCCTGACTTATAATCAGAATTTCGATTCAACCCATATGCTGTTTTTGCGGGATCAGGTGGGTTTAAAACGACCAGTAATGTCGTGCCCACAGCCCTTGTCTATAGTGGTCCGATCGTTTGCCCGGATCCGTCATCCGAGGTTGCATCGATGGTAATCGAGCATCGCCGCAAAAGGCTCGGGCGAGACGTCGTGGTGCTCGACCCCGCCAACCCGGTTAACGGTTTCAATGTACTTGACGGGATCGAAACGTCGATCAAAAAAGAAGACATCGTCAGCATCGCACATATGCTGCTGTCGGAAAGCGCTCGCCTTGAAAGTTCAACGGGGTCTCTTTTTCCAGAGTCAGGCACACAATTTGCTAACAGGACTGTTGGCGCATGTAATGCTATCGCCAGAATTTTCCGGGCGGCGCAATCTGCACAGCCTGCGTCAAATCGTTTCTGAACCGGAAACGTCGGTTCTTGCCATGCTGCGTGACGTTCAGGAAAATTCCGTATCGACATTTATTCGCGAGACGCTTGGCGTTTTCGTCAACATGACAGAGCAAACATTTTCAGGCGTTTACTCTACGGCATCGAAGGACACCCAGTGGCTATCCCTCGCAAATTACGCATCCCTTGTCTGTGGAGACAGCTTTAAACCAGCACAAATAGCCCAAGGCGAAAAAGACGTATTTCTCAATATCCCTGCATCAATCCTTCGCTCCTACCCGGCAATCGGGCGAGTAATTATTGGCTCGTTAATCAATGCAATGATCGAGGCGGATGGCGCATTCCGGCGACGGGTTTTGTTCATGCTCGATGAGGTCGATCTGCTTGGCTATATGCGCATACTGGAAGAGGCACGTGATCGCGGGCGCAAATACGGAATCAGCTTGATGCTGATGTACCAGTCTGTTGGCCAGCTGGAACGCCATTTTGGCAAAGATGGTGCAGTTTCATGGATCGATGGATGCGCATTCGCGAGCTACGCTGCAATCAAGGCGCTCGATACCGCGCGTAATGTGTCAGCGCAATGCGGGGAGATGACGGTAGAAGTGAAGAACAGTTCACGCAACACAGGATGGGATAAGAGCCATCTTTCCCGAAAATCTGAAAGCATCAATTTCCAGCGTCGACCGCTTATAATGCCGCATGAGGTTACCCAGTCGATGCGCAAGGATGAACAGATCATTATTGTACAGGGACACCGCCCCATCCGTTGCGGTCGCGCCATTTATTTTCGACGCAAGGAAATGGACAGAGCCACCGCAGTCAACCGGTTCGTTAAGTCCAGAAAATGATAATTCAAAAAGTATTCGCGAAGCTGCCGTTAGCCCCCGCTTTTACCGTCTATGTAAAAGACGCTTTCGCCGCAAAGCAGTGCGTCAAAGCCTTTCCGATAGAACAAGGGGACGTCGGCTTTGTGAATTCAAGACCGGTTGATTTGAAGGGATGGGGCGCCGTCTCCAGCAGAAAAGAAGAAGGGGCACGAACCCGGGTGGAATTCGCGTCTAACGTAATTGCGGAGGTTTCACGCTTCAACGCAAGCATGTATCTGACCTCAGCCAGACCTGAAACCGCCACCGCACACTTTCGAGCATCAAACCCGGCGAGCCTGATGATCATGGTGGTTCGGTCGACCCACTCGCCGCTGCTGTCGACTTTATCCGGCGAACTACAGAACCGATTTTCAATCGGCGAAGGTAAAGCCCTTCCCGCGAATTGCATGCAAAGGGAGCACGATCCCGGCTTTTTGGCCCGCCGTCTCAGGCGGCTCACAATGGTATCCGTGAGCATAGTTGAACTCATAAATATCTTCTCCGAGCGCAACGACCAGATCATGCCGCTCAACTATTGCGCCGCGCTCAACCAGCAAACGGCTCAAAATCCGTTGTTCGGATGTCGTGAGCCGCAGGCGGTGCCCCCGGCCATCGGTAATGACCCAGCCGCTTTCCACCAGTGCCCATTCCGGAGACGGACACGGCGAAACAGTTATGGGTTTCTCCAGACGATTAAAGACCGCCATCACAGTAGCCGCGAGTTCCCGAACATCCACGGGCTTGACGAGATAGGCATCGGCGCCAGATTCGAGACCATTAATACGATCATCAATAGAACCGCGAGCTGTCACCATAATAATTCCGACTGATTGCGATGTTCTCAAATGCGCGCGGCCGCGGACAGCCCGTTTTCCCCTTCAGTCCGACGTCAAGAATAACAATGTCTGACGGCTTGGCTGCATATGCTCGGTAAAGAGCTGCAGCGGATTCGAACCCATGAGTGTTCAAGCCCAGACTGGCTAAACCAAAGACCATTTCCTCGCGGAAGTCGTCGTCATCATCGACCACATATACGAGAGGGATACTGGCGGCATCGCCTTTTCCACGTCTCTCGTCGAAATTGGGTCGATTTCGTAAGATATCTGACATTGTCAATCTCAAGTATTCATGAGGTTACCGGTATCGGCAACTTTCTGGCATACAGGTCCGCGAGGGCAAGCAGAAAAGCGGCGAAATCTTGCTCGCTGAACGCGAATTCCTGCCAATCCACCCCTCGTATAGCAATGACGTATTCGGCGCATTATCCAGACGTCTCACTTTTATAGCCCGGCGGTCTCATCCGGCTTGTTCTTTCAACGCCACTCCCGAATCTCAGCAAATGTGCTCGAAGTTCAGGAACGAGCGGCTCAGACAACCGCTCGCGCCGCGCTTCACCGGGCATCAAGCCGAAACGTGCACGGAAACTACGTGAGAAATGGCTAGTGCTCGAAAATCCATGTTCAAATGCGATTTTGGCAATCGATCGCGGAATCATGTCTGTTTGCGTGATCTCAAGAAAAGCTGCGTCGAGTCGGCGGTCTCTGATCACGCCCGCAATGCCACCGTCTTCCGCAAACGCACGATAGAGATGCGCACGTGAGACATTAAAACGACGAATAATCAAGTCGGTGTTAAGTTCTGGATTATTGAGATTCCGGTCAACAAAATCCAGAACCCGCTGACGTAAGGCAATGCTTAGGGGCGAAGTTCTTCAATCCCGGTTGCGCGCAAACCTTGCAAGGCGGCGGCCAGAATCGTAACCAACGATTCCTGCACCGCGACAATTTCGTCATTCGATAGATGTGCGCTCAGGCCATTCAACCCCTCGAGGTAAGCAGTGATCAACTGCGTCATCGGAAGATGTGCTTGCAGTACTACACCATGCAGATTTGCATGCCCCGTCGCCTTCGCCAGAATCCCGCGCGGTATAAGAGTAGACTGGGTGCCACCCGCGGTCACGTCGCTCTGAAGAACTTGTGTTAGATCAAGGATACAGATATCTCCCGATCGTGCCGTCAGGCTGTTGTTCGCGGCGTCGCCCGGATTTCCCCTCCCTTTACAACCGCAACGAGGAATTGATCCAGACCACTCCATGCTATTATGCGTCGGTCGCGATTATATCGCTGGGAGTTAAATGTAACGGAAGCCAGAGTAAACCCGGCTATCTCGCGAGATCTTATGGTACCCTCCAGTCGACCACTTTTGCTTCCGTGAATCGGTGTCGTTTCATAAAAGGGCCGGGACGCCTCCCGCCAGAAATCATTCCTCAGCTGTTCCTCGACGAAATCAGTTGAAACAATAACGTCCTGATCCGATTTAGCCTCACAGCAATTTTTCTTCATCGACATTTGCCGCCTTGTCCTTCGATCCAACTGCGAGTCGAGGTATTTACCTGCGAGAAGTTATAACACGCGTTTTGTTCTGCATAATGCCTCGTTCCCAAACTCAATCCGGATCGGCTCCGGCACAGGTCTCGTGCCGATTGTGGGCGCCGATAGCATTTCTGTACTATCCCCACGGTTCAAAATGGTCCGAGCAAGAACCAATTCACCATCCTGTTCGTTTAATAGCGTTGGAAACGGTCAACGTCAGCTATATCAGTAATAGCTAATATTGTTTGCATTAATATTAATTTTCATCATTTTACAAAACAGTCTATTGATAGGATATCAGTATATCAATTAGTGTGTTCTTCTAATGGAATGAAAATCCGGGAGCCTGTTGCTCAGAAATTTCCCCGTATCCGGAGGTTGATGATGTCTAGATGGAAATAGCTGCAATGGTTTTGGCTGGTGCGACGATCACACCGCCCGTCGTCTTCGAAGCCCGGGCTCAAACGACAGTAGAGTGCCGATCCAGAGACTATAAATATGATGAATGCTATGCTGGCCCCTGTCCGGGCCACAGCTCATTCATCAGACATCGAGTGCCTCTTGCATATTAAACCGCACATGGGGATACAACCCGAAAAGCCGCTATATATGGGTGGCTCAAGGGTGTTCGGGTGTGTTTGCGGATGTGGGTGGCTATCATCACGGTCGTGGCGACGGGTTTGATCCGGGAGCACGCCAGTACGATCACCGAGGCCATGATGTTGGCGGGGTAGTAGCGGGTGCGGTACTGGGAGCGATTGTTGAAGGAATGTTGACGGATCATCCAAAGAAGCACCATCACACGACGAGCAACCACCGTGATACGGACGACTATAATGGCTGTCACGGCATTGGATGTAATGTTGACCGACCGGATAACTCCGGTGAGATCGATACGACGCCCCAGTTCGACAGAAACGGGGAACCAAACTACGATACCCACGGCAACTACATCGGCTGCCATGGGTTGGCTGTCTGGTCGATAGTCCAGACTAGTAAAACCGTGCAGCCCGCCATCCTGCAAATATTACAAGACCCACGACGAATGTTCATGTTCGTGGATAGACTTCATATCACTATCACTTTTAATATTTCCCGAAACTGGCACTCCGGCATAGAAAACATTCGAATGCGTTGAATCAATTTATACTTTTACCACTTTCCAATGGGAGAACTGAATGACAGGCCTGAAACCCAGACATTTGTACCCTTGGCGGTTGCCGGATGCGTTACCGCAGATGATGTATACCGGACAACTGTACCTCCTTCGGTTTCAGGCCCGGCACTGATGCATTCGCAAACTGCATGATGGAACAGAGCGCACGCCACGATGAGGATGAACAACGCGCGCGAGATCGCATTTATGCTCAAGAACAGCGCGACCGGGAGCGCAAAAGGGAGCGTCACCGCCGCGAGGAACGACAGATCGATACCGGGCCTCAGTTCGACAAGGACGGCAATCCAAACTTTGATACACAAGGGAATTACGTTGGTTGCCATGGAGCCGGATGTGAGGTCGACAATCCCGATAATCCGGCTGATAGTGACAACTAGAAATCTGAACGGTAGCGCCGCTTATGTCTAAAAGCTGTTTGACCCGGGAAAAGGTCAAGATCGGGCCGCCGCCGCGTCAAATTCTATCGCCTTTGACATTGGGCGTATCCGTAGCGTGGCTGGCTATAGTGGCGTGCCTTGGCTGGTGGATTTCCCACCTTGCAGTAGCAGCCGAGACCGGGAGTTTGGCTGCAAGCGCCGAGTATGAGGCACAGACAACTGCGCGCGTTGTTGATCGACTGTTCACGGAGATGAACAGCGTCGCTAACATGGTTGCTAAGCAGAACCGGGTAATCGAACTTGCGTCTCGCTATCGGATTGATCCCCGGGTTTCTCGGAACTAACGCGTGAGGAGCGGGCAGCTATACTTACAAGCGACCCGCTTGTTCGCCCGGTCGGCGATTTCATGACGCGGCTATCCGACGACCTTCGCTATGCCCGTATCTATATGAACAATTTGTCACACGATACGCTGACATCCAGCCAGTGGGCGGATTCCTTTAACATAGTGGGACAGATTTATACCGGTCGGGCATATCTGGTTGATGCATTGCGCGACGGTAGCGGGCAATTGTTTGGTATCGCTCGCCTGAACCAGATGCCATCGTATTTTGTGACCAGCCGGATCGACGACACTGACGACCGGGCATTGGGGTCGGTTACGGTGCGGTTTGACGCACCGGTAATGGCAAACTATCTGACAGGTCAACACGTCGCATTGATCGTGAACCGCCGGGGGACGAGTAACGACGGCGTCTTCTGCGACATTCATGCTACGCAATGTAGCGGCGGTTCTGCCGCCGGAAACCCTGCAGCCTTCAAATAGCGACGAGGGCCCGGGAGGCGATGGCAGTGCGCCAGATTGCGGAAGTGGAAGGGGGCGACAAGTGGATGATCGATGGCCACCCCTATCTGATACGGCGCCAGCCGCTGGGCAACGCGCAGTACCAGTTGCTTACCCCGGCGCCGCTCGATCATTTGGACGCCATGCAACGGCAACATTTTGTTGCCGCCGGGGTCGTTGCAGTCTTCGGACTTGTGCTGATTGTGCTTGCTGGTCGTTTGGCTGACCAACGTACCGAACGCCGTCAGCGAGCAGAACAGAATCGCATTCTGGCCATCTCGCAGGCAGCTGAACGCGAACTGACGGTCAAGGTACAGGAGAGAACGGCGGAACTTGCGGAGAGTAATGCCTCGCTTGAAGCCGAGGTGGAACGCCGCCGGCTGCTTGAGATAAAACTCCAGCAGTCTCTCGACTCGGTTAACGATGCTCTCGCACAGCAACGGGACTTTGTAGCTGTGGTGTCCCACGAGTTCCGGGGCCCGCTGGCCGTGATTGCAGCTGCTGCCGACAATCTGCTCATTTCGTTGGCTGATGGCACAGACAGCATAAAGTTGCGCATCGGCAAAATAAGTCGCACTGTTAAACGGATGGCATTGCTAATCGAAAACGTGCTGGCTGGCGACCGGATAGATGCGGGACAATCACAGTCCGGGCAAGCGGAAGTATTTGATCTCAACGAGATTATACACACGGCCCGGATGGGATTTGATGAGGTTGCCGCTGATCGCATTGCTTTTGTGAATGGTGGCAGAACGCCGGTTAAATGTGACCGCGTTCTTATAGAGATTGTATTGCACAACCCGGTTCAGAATGCACTGAAATACTCGCCTGTGAATTCCAGAGTAAATATTCAATTGTCGAATGATCAGAATATGGCTCTTATTACTGTGACTGACCAAGGCGAAGGCGTCGCGTCAGATGAGCGTGAACTGATATTCATGAAATACTTTAGATCGTCTGGCCAGACTACAACAGGGTTTGGCACGGGACTTTACATATCACGCGAGATCGCCCGACAGAATGGGGGCGATGTCACACTGACGGCCAGCGATACCACGGGATCAACCTTTTGCCTCTCGCTGCCCATCGAGGCAGGATTTGGGGCAAGTCCGTATCCAAAGCGGAATAACGACCGTTGTTGGACCGATCATCCGAACCTCATTTATCGGAATTGCCACGCCGCCGCTCCGGATGCACGTTCAAGGCCCGGAATTGGCCGGCTCCGAACCAGCCATAACGCAGATGCTCATATCAGAACAAGAAATTGCGCCGCAATGACAGGAAGTGACAGTTTGTGCCAGTCTCTGCAATTGCCTTATGAGTACATGCTGTTAGACATACCGATTACAAGTATCCCATGAACGATGGTGATTTTGCATTGAGCAATACAAGTATTCTCTATCTTGTTCAGGATACGGGCGCGGCATTATCGAAATTTTAAGAACAGTATCCGGGTTTGAAAATGATTTATTTATAGATTTCCAGAAATCGACGGCCATCAACGCCGGATATTATTATGTCGGCGCAAATTGCCTGCGTCAGGAAGCAAGTTAGATGTGGAAGGGGCATCGTTGAAACCAGGGGCGACAAAAAGCGGAAATACTGATCAGCAAGAAGCGACCCGGCTTCGTGGAGGTCGTGTCGGCAAGTGTAAAGGAATCGCTGGTGGCATAGCGCCTTCTGAAACAGGATTTATTCAGTCACTTACCGGCGTTTCGGTGCTGTCCGCGGCGGCATTTGCATCAATGTTCGGCTGGTCATCGCCATCATTGGCAGGTGACTGCGTTTCATCGGGTACTGATACGGAGCTGCTCCGGCACTGCCTCGAGCACTGGTGGTGATGCTCCGGTGAGTATTTCTTCCCCTACGCAGGTAACAGTTATCACACAGCCGGGTTTCGGTGTATCAACTGCTGGAGAAGCTATCAGGGTCGACGCAATCGGCGGGATAACTCTGACTGATGGAAATGCTTCATCCATCACGTCCTCTGGTGGGCAGGGCATTTTAGCAATCAACGATGGAACCGGTTCGGTTGCCATCACCTCGAATGGCCGCGTAACCGGAACAGAAGGCATTTACGTCACCAATTACGGTACCGGCTCAACTGCAGTCATATCATCAGGCACGGTGACGGGCACATCCAGTGACGCTATCTACGCAAGCAACGACGTTAACGCGACAGATTTGATTGTCAGTCAGACTGGCGGGGCGATCTCTGGCGCGGACAACGGAATTCACACGACCCATGGAGGAACCGGGGCGACAGTAATCGGTGTCGCCGGTGAAGTGAACGGAGCACGCGACAATGGTATTTGGGCGCGAAACTCAGCCAGCGCAACGGATATTACCATTACACAGGATGCGGATAGCACCATAACCGGTTATACGCATGGCATTCGCGCCGATAACTGGGGCACCGGCGCTGTGACGATCACGACAGCCGGAATTGTAAACCAGACCCAGACCGGCGCGACTAATAACGACACCTACGGTGTTTACGCCTACAATGATGTGTCAGCGACGGATATTAGCCTTATCCAGACGGGGGATCGGTCTCCGGCAACTGGTTTGGCATGTACGCCAATAACCGGGGCACCGGAACAACGACGATCGTCAGTTCCGGAGACGTCACGGCAACCGTACGCGCCGGCCTTTATGCTTTTAACGCCAGCACAGCGAAGGACATGGTTGTCCAGCAGACGTCCGGATCGGTCAAAGGTGGTACCTATGGTGTTTTCGCAGACAATGCGGGAACGGGTTCAACCACAGTTACGTTGTCCGGCGACGTGACCGCTTCCGGTGACTACGGGGTCTATGCACGGAACGGCAGCAGCGCCACCGATCTGACTGTAAAACAGACGGCGGGTTCTATTGCTGGCAACACTGCTGTTCTGGCTCTGAACCGGGGGCACGGGTGCGACGTTGGTTAGCGCCGTTGGTACAGTGACCGGTGGTTCGGGCGCGGGCATTCAAACGATAGCGGCAAACGGCTCGACCATCGATATTGCAGCTTCAGCAACACTCAAAGCAACCTCGGGGATTGCCATTCGCGATGGCGGTGTTGCGGGTAATCCGACCGCATCGGATTCAGTCGGCGGCGATGTCACCGTCAACAGCGCTGGCACTGTAACCGGCGATGCGATCCCGGGCCTCGGCGATGATACCTTTAATCTGACCGGCGGGACCTATACCGGAACTATTTACGGCGATGACAGGGACAGCGCCCAGAGCGATGACGGCGTTGCCAATCATGAGGGCAATGACACTTTCAACTGGACGGACGGCAAGCTGGCTGGTGGTTTCTACGGTCAGGACGGCTCCGATACGGCAACGGCAAGTGCATCGGCCTACGATGGCTCGCAGGTGTTTGATGGCGGTGATGACACCTCTGTTGCCGACGGCATGATCGATACACTTACGCTCAAGGGCGTGACCGCGACCACGAATGGCGGCAAAATTACCAATTGGGAAGTTGTCACTCTCGATCAAGCCAATCTGTCGATTGATGACGGTGCATGGCATGTCGGCGAGCCGGATGAGGGAACAACCGGCGTTCGTCTTGCGAACGAATCCACACTCGATGGGATGGCATCGCTGGACTTCAATGGCAATATGACGATCGATTCAACGTCGACTTTCATTGGAACCGGCGACGGGACCGGGATTTATTCGTTCAGCGGGGACGTGACCAATGCCGGAACCATCACGACAGTCGATGATGCTGTTGGCGATGTCGTGATCATCGGCGGAAATTATAACGGCAATGGCGGACAAATGCTGTTCGATGTTGTTCTTGGCGACGACAGTTCAAAGACCGATATGGTTGTCATTAATGGCGACACATCCGGCACAACAAATGTTGGCGTCAACAATGTCGGCGGAGCAGGTGCGCAAACCAATGAAGGCATCCGTATCATTGAGGTGAATGGTGCTTCCAACGGTTCGTTCACACTTATCAGCGATTACCTAGTGGATGGAAAGCCTGCGACCGTTGCAGGCGCTTACGCCTATCAGCTTTACCGGGGCGGCGCTTCAACGCCGTCTGACGGAGACTGGTATCTGCGTTCACAGCTCAAGCCGACTGAACCTGAAACGCCGCTGTATCAGGCCGGCGTTTCCTCCTACGAGGCTTATCCGCAGGCATTGCTCGGACTCAATGGCGTACCGACCCTGCAGCAGCGTGTTGGCAATCGTTTCTGGGCGGGTAATGGCAATAAGGTTGTCGCGGAAGGGGCTGATCCGATCGGCACACCTTATGCCGCTCCGGAAGAAGCTGGCGCTGCGATTGAAGGCAACGGGGTCTGGGGCCGTATCGAAGGCGCACATAATAGCGTTGAACCGCGTTTCTCGACCTCGGCTACTGATTACGACCAGAATGTCTTCAAGATGCAGGCCGGTATTGATGGACTGCTGACTGAAACCGAAAACGGCAAGCTGATTGGTGGAGTAACAATCCATTACGCCCATGGCAAAACAGACATAAACTCCGTTTACGGCGATGGTGAGATCCGTACGGACGGTTACGGTTTTGGCGGTACACTGACGTGGTATGGCGAAAACGGCTTCTATCTCGACGGTCAGGGACAAGTGACGTGGTACACGAGCGATCTGAATTCCCTTCTTGCCAACACAAACCCGCCGATGGCAATGACGGCTTCGGCTATACCCTCTCGCTGGAAGGTGGCAAGCGGATTGCCATTGACCCGGCATGGTCCCTCACGCCGCAAGCACAGATGGTCTATTCGAGCGTGGATTTTGACGCATTCACGGACGTTTTCGGTTCTCGTGTCAGCATTGATCGCGGCGAGAGCCTGCAGGGCCGTCTCGGCCTTACACTTGATCATGAAAACTCATGGCAAAATGACAAGGGCTTGCTTGACCGGACCCACGTCTACGGTATCGCCAATCTTTACTATGAGTTCCTTGAAGGAACGAAGGTCGATGTTCAGGGAGTGAGCTTTGCAAGCCGCAATGACCGCGTTTGGGGCGGTCTTGGGATTGGCGGTACCTATAACTGGGATGATGACAAGTATTCGATCTATGGCGAGGGCCTTGTCAACACCAGTCTCAACAACTTCGGCGACAGCTATTCTGTCAAGGGAACAGTGGGCTTTCGCATGAAATGGTAAAATAGTCACCGAGGGCTGATGTTGACGCCCGAACGTATTCAACATCAGCAATCGTGGACCGCTGTCAGTCCGCCCTCTTTTTAACTGACAGCGGTCTCCCGATTTAGTCAAAACGTAGCCGGAAACAGCCTCCGGGTTGCCTGTAGACAAAAATTGAAAGGAGTCGCGTTAATGGTTGATCATTCCATCAAAGGTAAAACCGTTCTTATTGCTGGCGGCGCGAAGAATCTTGGCGGACTCATTGCGCGGGATCTCGCCGTACACGGCGCGGGGCAATTGCGATTCACTACAACAGCGCGACGAGTAAGGCCGATGCCGACGATACGGTAGCCGCAGTGAAGGCATTGGGTGCCGGGCAGTCGCCTTTCAGGCAAACCTTGTCACAGCCGGTGCAACCGAGAAGTTGTTTGCCGACACTATTGCAGCAGTTGGCAAGCCGGATATTGCTATTAATACCGTCGGCAAGGTTTTGAAGAAGCCAATGGCCGAGATTTCGGAAGCCGAATACGACGAGATGTCTGCGGTGAACGCCAAAGCCGCTTTTTTTTCATCAAGGAAGCCGGCAAACAAATCAATGACAATGGCAAGATCTGTACGCTCGTTACCTCCCCTGCTCGGCGCCTACACGCCATTCTACTCCAGCTATGCCGGCACAAAAGCTCCGGTCGAACACTTCACGCGCGCAGCTTCAAAGGAATTTGGGGAACGCGGTATTTCAGTGACCGCTATCGGACTGGCCCGATGGATACGCCGTTTTTCTACCCGGCTGAAGGCGCCGACGCGGGTTGCCTATCACAAGACAGCTGCAGCATTGTCGAATTTCTCGAAAACAGGACTGACAGATATTGGGGACATAGTTCCCCGGGTACGACTTCTGGTCTCTGAAGGCTGGTGGATGACCGGTCAGACCATTCTGGTCAATGGCGGCTACACGACCAAGTAGTTTATTGCAACGGGAACTGGTACCGTCTGGACTGAAGGATGCATGACAACAAGAGGTTGGGACAGGACATGAAACGTTTAGCGACTGCGGGTTTCCTTATCCTCGCAATAATGCAGTCGTCGGTCGCATACGCCGACCTGAAAGCGGCAGACCGCAGACTGAATAATCTCTATAGCCGGTAGTCAACTCTCTGCCTGCCTCAAATCAAATGCAGCTCAAGGAGAGCCAACGCAACTGGATCAAGTATCGCGATAGTGAGTGCCGATATCAGCAAGTAAACTATGCGATCATGGTTTCAGAAGCAGATTGCAATGAAATTCTAACACGCCAAAGGGCTGATCTCCTCAACCAACAGCTAGGCTGGCTGAAAAAAAATGGCCGACGAGGCTGACACCGAATCCTCGACAGAATGCAGACAGGAGATTGGTGCGAAGGCAGCAAACGTTCTTGTTAATCAATGCAAGGAGATCTCACCTGCAACGCACCCGCCGTGTAATGCAAGCAATTCGTGCGACATGATCAGGGATGAAATCAAGCGTGGTTGCAGCATGGTCGGTGACAAGAAGCCACCTTACTGCCAGTAGAAAAAGCCTTTCAATCCGTCTGCGAGAGCTCTTCCGCTCACCGGTGTTTTGAGGAAGCGGAAGGTTCCCCTGTTCTTCAGCAAAGGGCAAAATTTGAGATAGTACTTAACAAATAACGGGTCCAGTTGATCTGGAAGATCAACTGATGATGCGTAACAATGCATGGTTACTGACCATATGTTCCCTATTCGTTGCCAATACTACCTGACTGCATTCTAAGAAGGCCACATTAAATGATCAATTCCTCGTTGGAATGGTCCGTTCCATTATTGATCCTTTTTGCGGTACTGGTCTGATTGTTGCGGGCCGGTTTGGAGTTCAGACCACCCGTTGGGGTGTCGGACTTTGCCTGCTTGGAACCGGCTATGGCTTCATGCTTATCCGTACCGAAACATTCTCGGCAATTAAACCGATGTGGGAAGACGCGCTGATCCTGACTGGCGTCCTCATTTGCTGTCGAGCACTTACAGAACGCTTCAAACCCGGTAACGTTCAAGCTCTGGATTGGCTCGTTGCAGGCTTATTCCTCTGCACAGCCGCCCTATCACTGATACTTTACCAAAGCGTACGGCTAGAGACTTTATCGATACTTGTAGGCACAGCATCGCTGATATTAATTTCTCTTTGGCGTGTAAAGTCGCTGAAGAAGACGGCTTCTGACAAGATATTTATAGCAGCATTCATTATCATTGCTTCTTCAATTATATTCCAATGTATATTCTACTTATCATCGAACGATATTGAGGGCCCGATTGGCTCGTGGAGCAACTCATTCCCGGGGGTCATGGTTCAGTATACAGGTCTTTTTGGCGGCGTCTTGACGACCTTTGCGATTGTCATCGCAGCTGGCGTGGATGCAATTCATCATTATCGTGAATTGGCTCACACCGACCCACTAACCCGTGCGTAACCGAAGAGGTATGCAGGCATTTATAAGTTCGTTTCACCCCTGACCAAGGAGCGCGCGAACCAGTGACAATTGTCCGGCGGATATTGATCACTTCAAGATGGTGAATGATCGATTTGGTCATCAAGCCGGTGACATGATTATAGCGGATTTCGCCCAGCTGTTACAAAAATGGGCAGGGCGTGGAAGCTGCGTGGCCCGTTTGGGTGGTGAAGAGTTCGCTGTTCTGTTGCCCGGCACCTCCTTGCACATCGCGGTCACGTTAATTGAAGCCTTGCGGCTGGAGTTCGCCTCACGAAAATGGCCCTATATATCTGCACATCTCCACCTGACCGCAAGTTTCGGTTTGACAACTCTCGAACAAGACGAGCCATTCAATTCAGCAATCGTACGTGCCGATAAAAATCTTTATAAAGCCAAGCAATTAGGAAGAGACCGTCTTGTAGAGGACAGGGCAGCTTAAATATTGCTAGCCTTGCTATGGCTAACGCTTCATAATGGCCGTTACGCCCGGAAGAGCTTTGACTGGTCGACGACGGATCGATTGCATGAGAAGGGTCTGATCTGCGATCCGGTGAACAAGTCGAAGTCGCTGGTGCTGACGGACGAAGGCTTGCGTCGATCAGAAGAACTTTTTCGCCAGTTTTTTACAAGGTAAACTCTCGCTTTTTGCCGCCGACTGAAGCCGGGCATCCGGTTTTACAACACATCCATTTCGACGCGCTGTCCTGTGTCACAGGACTTGAACGGTGGCGCCGACCTGCACCTTTTCGTATAACTCGATGATGTCTTCGTTGAGCATGCGAATACAGCCCGAGGAAGCCTCCGTGCCAATGGTCCATGGTTCATTAGTACCATGAATGCGGTACAGTGTGTCACGGCCATCGCTAAACAGATATAATGCACGTGCTCCCAACGGATTGGCTGGCCCCGGCGCTATATGTTTGGGCAGGCCCGGCGTTTCGGCATGCATATCATCGGTGGGATGCCATGCCGGCCATTTGGCCTTTCGCTCGATCGTTGCAGTCCCGCGCCAGCTATACCCGGTTTTGCTAACGGCTATACCGTAGCGCCTGACGATGCCTTGGGCTTCGATAAAATAGAGATACTTGTTGTGAGGATCGACGATGACCGATCCGGGCGAAACATCCATCTGTTTTGCCATAGTGACCGGCTGCAGATCTTTTGCGAATTTGCCACGATTGACAGGACGAACTGGAAACAGTTCGGACGAATAGGACTTTCGCCGGGAAATAGCAGAACGACAAAGCGATTGCCAACGCGTCATCATTCACCAAACGTTTGTAACACGCCCTATCCATGTTCTTACCCATTTACTATCGTTTGGGCGGCAGAAGCCCGTCCCTCCCGCGCAATCGGCAGTGGTTTTGCGAAGAGCAACCGTGAAACTCTTTTGCTTCCGGTCAGAACTTCACTGCTCTCGCACTATCGATCAACGACTCCGCGTCTTCCGACAACAGATAGCCTCTTTGGACAAGTTCCCATGTCGCGGTCGAATACTTCTTGAGATAATTCTCGGAAGTACCATAAAGCGCCTTTAGCTTATCGGTACTGAATGGCTTCAATTCAGGACAGCTATCCGATAGAGTGGCGCGCCCTTCACCAAAGGAGTTCACCGGTACTGCGACCATAGGCAAACGGAGACCGCCCTTCGCAATTTCGTTTTCATCGTAGTCGACCTCATACGTTCCCGCTTTCAATGCGATGGGATCGCTCTTCGGCGGCGCGATTCCGTGTTCGGACCAGTTGATCAGATGCTCGTACATGGCTTTTTCGGCCATGTAGAGTGGAACTTCGATCCGATCCGGGGAACATTGCCATGCTGACCAGTCGCTACCTTCGAGCAAGCCGCCCTTGTCGAGATCCGCGTGGTCGGCGTCACCGTAGAGATACTGCCAGCGCCATCCATGATTTGCTCCCGCAAGCTCCCATGTACGAGATTTGTCCGTATCGCTATCCCCGTCCGGTTTGCGCTCGTGCTTGCGGGCCGGAAAGAAATCCCATTGCGAATTGATCATCATCAGCGGCGCGCTGCGTCCGGGAATTGCTTGCTGTGGATCGTCCACAGGCAATGGTTCGGCGCATTGATTTATGGGGCTTCCCACCGGGCTGGTGGCGGCTTCCAGCAGATAGCCGTCAAATACAGGCTCACTCTTGCCGTCCCGGCTGATCCGGGCCTGCGGCTCGAAATACTTGTAATAGGTTATCGCGTAATTACCGCTTTGAGACTCACCCGTCAGGTAAACGGTCTTTGCCGATGTACGGAGCGGATTATCCTTGCTTTTAAACATCGTTCCGACCTGCGTGAAAATATCCCATGCAAGGCCGTTTTCCTCGAGCTTCGAAAGGTCAGGCGAATAATCCTTTTCTCCCGGCAAATGACCGCAAGCCTGTTTTTCCGGGGAACCGGGTTCTGGAATTTCAGACGACCATAGCGCTCGGGATCCATCTTGATCATGCCCGGAAAGACAGCTGGTTTACTGGTTATGCCAACATAGACGTCACCATTGGCCACGAATCTTTCCCAAAGCGCCGACCACATGGCGGTCCAATCATAAAGCGCAGACGGATTGATAATTTCAACGACGACGCGACCGCTGAACTTAGACATATCCGCCGGACGGCGGATGGTCATGCGTGTGACGTAATCCCCCTCACCTTTCACCGCTGTCTTGTAATCGCCCTTCGGCAACCAATCATAGATGTTGGCCCTTCCACTGATGAGAAACTCGTCTTCCTGAAATCCATAGGAGGATAGATCTATCGGTTTCACTTGCCACGCCGCACCGTTAAAGATGTGCGAATTGGTCGTGACCGGAATCGGCCCTTCGACCCCGGGGGCAGCAAACATATCTGCAGCCTGCGACTGAAAGGAAATTGTTGCAAATGAAATACTCGCTCCAAGGAGGACGAAGAATTTCGTGATCCGTGGCATTTTTAATTCCCCTTTTCATGACAGCAGGCCAACCAAACATAATCGTGGTTTGGACAGAATTTTATTAAAAAATGAGAACAGAGGTGGTTTGGGAAATTCGAACAACGAGGATAAGTGGAATTTCTGCCTGAGTTCGGCTTAATTGCCGGAAACACGAGATCATGACGATACGACCACGCCGGACCCATAGCCCGGCTTCAAAGCAAAAGTGGCGCTCGCTGCGATCAGAGGCGAGCAGAACCTTGTAGAATTATCCCAGCAGTTTGACGTGCACACGAACCCAATCAAGCAATGGAAAGGTCAGATTCTCGAGGGGCGACCGATGTTTTTGGCCACGAGACCACGGCGGAACCGGCAGGATCAGCAGTTGACGGCAAAACGCTTCACGCCAAGATCGGCGAGTTAACTATAGAGAATGATGCCCCGAAGAGCCACGGGGCCCTGCTTCGATATCCGGTGCGTTCGGCAAGGCGGGGTACCAAACCGCCTCATCTCATCCATGAGGACGAATGACACGACAATTGTAAGGTTGCGATTTTGACTCGGACTCAGAATTTCCTATCAACATAAGTCAAGGCTTCGTACAACAATCGATTCAGGCGGCTTAATATCACCATGAATACTGAAAAAGTTTAATTAAATATTATATTCATATGTCAAATTTCAATATTATAACACTATTAATCCAAACATTAAGTTATTTAATAGAATTAATTATGGATATATTGTAAATTTAAATTTATTATTTCTTGAAAATATGCGATAATTTTAAATATATATGAATAATAGCACCAAAAGTATCATATTGAAACAGTAAAGTTAGATATTTTTGTTTTTATCTCAAAATAGAAGACCAAGATGCGTTACATTTAGAAGAAAATATCACTTATAAACCCAAAAAAAAATATTAATTATGGCGAAAATTCGACTTGCCAGAACAACGACTATGTTATTTTATGCGCATCGGGAAATCACACTCAGAAATTATACCATACTATCAGTATTTATCGTTAACCAAACTGATAACACGAGATTGAACTGCTTAGTTGAGGAGCATATGACTTCAATTATTGCGCAATTATTGGGCGGATTACTCGGTGGATACATAGTCGGAAAGATCGCACGTGGTTCCGATATGGGCGTAATCTGGAATGCCCTTTGCGGGAGGCGTAGGCGGTGTTGCAGGTGGTCAGTTGATCGGTGCAATTCTTGGAAAAACGGAAGTTCCTGCTGGCCTCGACGTTATCGCCATTGTCGGCCCGTTCATTGACGGCGCGCTGACCGGCGCACTGGTCCAAATCGCCATTGGCATATTCCTGAGCAGGCTTCTGGATCGAACGATGGCAAGGCGACGCAGATCGTATTTTTAAACATTGGTATGTGTGGAGAGGCAAAACCATGGCGACGCGGGGAAAACCGGCCCATTTCCGATTAGCAAAGGTCTGCGAAATTTTGAATATGACAGAAGGTCAGCTTGTCTCTGCATTGGGGCTATCACGCGCCGCCTTGAAATCAGTCGAGCGTCAGGAAGTGCCGCTTTATTTGCAGCTTGCGCTTACCGCCATGATGGATGGGGTGCAGCCAAGTCCCCTGTTTCAGAAAACAGGGTATGAATTCAAATCCACTACAAGAAGAATGGAATTGAGGCTTGTTCGCTAATCGGTTCGGAGGGCACGGACATGATAACGAAACTGACAGCTACATGCGTTATATTATTGGCAACAGCCTTTCCGTCTTTGGCCTCGGCCGAATCGTGCGGTGCGGGACGTTCGGCTCAAAGCCCCGCAGTCAAGATACTGCAACGTCAGCTTTCCGCGTTGCGCTCGATTCAGCGCGCACGCGGTTGCAAGCCCGGTGACAGCGGCGGCGGGTTGTTCAATCCCTGCCGCGAAGTAAGTCTGAAAATCAGCGACATCCAACAGGAATTGGGCGCGACCAGTGCTGCCAACAACGCCTGCAAGGCCGGAGAGCGTGCGGCCGCCACCAGAGCAAAAACGCCACAAGCGATTAAAGTATCAGCAGCAGCGAGTACCCGATCACAACCTGACACGGATACCCCAAAAAGGTACGTGGCCCCAAAACGGCCTTCAATACTGCGTGCGTCTTTCAGATGGCTATTATTTTCCAACACCGAATTCGCAATACAAGCAGAAAGGCGGCACGGATGCCGCTCTCATTCAATGCAAGATGATCTGCAAGACCGACGATATGGCGGTCTATATCAACGACCAGAACGAAGAAGCCGCTGAAATGATCTCGGCCCAGACCGGCGAGGCCTATGCCGATCTGCCAACGGCCTATGATTATCACGGTGAAAGAGAGTTCGAACGCTGCGACTGGAACGGCTATATCGAGAAAATCAGCTCACTCCTTGCTGCCCAAAGGCAATCAAAACACCTTGCCGATGTGGTTATACCGAAGCCGGGTGCCAGACCTGCCGAAGATCCCGTGGCCGTGGCTGAAATTCCACCGCAGTCATTTCGTCCCGCCCCGGATCAGGTTGTCCGCATAGTTGGACCCGCCTTTATACCTGATGCCGATAACAAGGCCTTCGGTCGTATGCGCCGCCATCAAAACTGAAACCAGCCAAGCGACATTTTTTCTATAGGAGCGTTCATGACAAAGCTGAAACTCAGATACTTATTGCTTGCACTTGTACCGCTGGCGGTTGCCGGCTGCGTGACAGACGAAGAAATAGATCAGGATAAATGTTCCTCTTTCGGGTTCAGCGCCGGTAGCGACGCATTTGCAAACTGCATGATGCAGCAAAGCGCTCGTCGTGACGACGACAATCGCCGCTGGGATGAAGAATATCGAGCGCGTGAGGAACGCGATCGTGCGCGCAAGAAGGAAAAGGAACGCCGTCGCCGCGAAGAAAGCCAGATCGACAACCGGCCACAATTTGACCGGGACGGCAATCCGAACTTTGACACGCAAGGCAATTACACTGGCTGCCATGGTGTTGGCTGTGAGGTTGATAATCCCGACGGTTAGTCCGAAACCAAACGGCTTTCTGGCTCTTTTGGGGATCGCCCAGAAGTGTCTCGGCGAGGACGATGATTTACGGACGAACTCGTGTGTTGTGAGGCACCGTAACGTTAACTTTGATGTAAGTCTCAGCAGTTGATAAGAGAACATGCACGACAATCGCTCCTCGCTTTATCATCGCCATCGCTTTCCGCCTGAGATTATTGCCGAAGCTGTGTGGCTTTATTTCCGCTTTCCGCTGAGCTTTCGCATGGTCGAAGACATGTTGGCATACCGAGGGATCATCGTCACCTACAAGACAGTGCGCCAATGGGCTGAGAAGTTTGGACGAGACTATGCCAATACAATCCGTCGCCGCACACCGCGCCCCGGTGATAAATGGCATCTCGATGAGGCTGTCGTGACGATCAATGGCGAGCGACATTTTCTGTAGCGCGCCTTTGATCAGGATGGTTTTGTGCTGGAAGTGCTGGTCCATAAACGTCGCGATACCGATCGGGGCTGCAAGGCGCTCCATTCGGAAGTTTCTGTCATGTCAGGGTGCCGTTCCCCGCGTCATGGTCACGGATAAACCGGGGTATGTGTCGCATTTTTTACATCTGATGAGTTATCACATGAAACTATGTAGGACTTGAGTGAGGCGGAAGCGGATGGCGGTCGATTTCAAAGGCGCACATTTTCCCAAAAGCGTCATTGTGCACGCGGTGTTCTTTTACGTGCGCTACCCGTTTCCCATCGTGAACTGCAGGAGATCCTTGATGAACGAGGCATCTCCGTTGACCATGCAACCCTAAACCGATGGATGGTTCGCTACTCATCGCAGATCGCTGAGCAAGCTCAGATGCGAAAACGCCGCACGGCCAGTTCCCCGCGAGTTGACGAGACCTATCTCAAGGTTCGGGGTAAATGGACCTATCTGTATCGAGCGGTCGACCGCGATGGCCAAACGCTTGATTTCATGCTGTCTGAACGTCGGGATCTGGCTGCGGCGCGGCGTTTTCAAGAAAGCCATTGCAACTAACGGCGTTCCCGAGAAGGTTGTTATTGACAAAAGCGGCGTCAATCTGGCTGGACTTCAAGCTGTTAACACCATCTGAAATTCACCGGAACAGGTGATATTATCGAAAACAGGCAGATAAAATACCTCAATAATATCCTTGAGCAAGACCACCGCTTTATCAAACGGATCACCAAACCAATGATGGGCGTCAAGGCATTCCATTCCGCCTCGGCCACCATCGCAGGCTCGAAGTAGCCCACATGATCCGCAAAAACCAATTCGCCAACGACAACCGTTCGCCATTTCAGGTCTTTGCGGACCTCGCAGCATAAATGTGCCCAAGGATCAGCACGCTTTAAACTGACTGAAAATTTTGCCACACAACCTTTGCAGTGTGCTCCACGCGCAGACCGGCTCCCGCATGGGCGACCCCGATGCTTTCGGCGATACGCGCATCATCCTCGACAGCTAGCACCCGCATTAATCGTCCTCAATATCCCGATCGAGGATTGCACCGGTTGCGGCATCGATTGAAAACTCCACCATTCGGCCATCGGACGAGATGGTCTCCACCTCGTAGATATAGCGTCCGTCGTCATGATCGATTTCGACGTCAATCACGCGACCTCCTCCTTCGCGTTTGGCGAAAAGGAGAATTCTAGATAGCGGAAGGATATCCTCGCGCGCTAACGCCTCACGTACACGGTCCCGGTCGTCGGCGAGAGCCGGCGCCACCAGACTGCACGGTCCGCCGATTCCGGCGACGCCCGAAACGCCCGTTGGATGAGCATGAACCAGATCGTCGCTAAAGTTGAAGGTAACAGTTACAAAGTCCACAAGACCGAGATCGATGATGGTTTATATGAAATCAGTGCCGTCGACGCCAATGGTATGCGCGTTGAGGCCGAATTTAATCCGATGACTGGCGAGCCCGTTCGCAACTGGCATCATGACGACTAAAGTAAACCCGGGGCGACGGATGTGGTCCGTCGCACTCGCACTGCACCGGCGAGAATATGAATTTCCCAAATTGCCAGCGACACCCAAGGCGGTATAAGCCGATGACGGAAGACACATCGTGTTCCCTCATTCATTCAAATGCTGGTAACAGCCATCGGCCGATCACAATGTCTGCAGCCCACTCAGCAGTGCCCGATGGAAACGACCCGGATCCTGAATCTGAGGCGAGTGCCCAAGATCCTCGAATTCAATGAGCTTCGCACCGGGGATAGCTTTGGCAGCCTGCTTTCCAAGCTGAGTATAGTCGCCAAGCGATTCAGCAATGTCCTTAGATGCACGGTTGGCGCCGGAGCCGTCCTATCCGTCATGCCGATCAGGAGAAGCGTCGGCGCTGTCACATTTGGGAACTCATGGACCACCGGCTGCGTGAACAGCATGTCAGAGGTCAATGCCTGATTCCATGCGACTTGCTCGCCACCGGGTCCCTGATACATACCTGCACTCATTGCAACCCATTTGTCATACTCCGGCCTCCGGTGCCCCAGTAATAAAATTTCTGCTGATATGCCTTTATGCCCTCAAACGTCGTCTTCTTTTCGCTTTCGAAAGCGGCGTCGACGGCCTGATAAGGTACACCTTTGGCCTTCCAGTCTTCGAGCCCGATTGGATTGACCATGACAAGCTGTTCAGTCATTTCAGGATACATTAAAGCAAAACGAGTGGCCAGCATGCCCCCATTGAATGTCCCACGACTGTCGCTTTTTCCACGCCACGCTGATCCAACAGTGCCTTCGTGTTTTCCGCCAGCTGATGAAAGCTGAACTGATAGCTCTGCGGCTTGCTCGATTTGCAAAAACCAATCTGGTCCGGTGCAATCACCCTGTAACCCGCCTCAGACAAGGCGTTGATTGTCCCTTCCCGTGTCGCTCCGCAAAAGTTCTTGCCGTGGAGAAGCACAACCGTGCGCCCGTTTGATTTCTCCGGCGCGATATCCATAAAGGACATTTCCAGAGACTGCCTCTGGTTTTCCACTTTGAACCTTTCGGTTTTAAAAGGATATTCAAAACCTTCCAGCTGTGCACCGAAGGCGGTAACGTCTGTTGATGCATTGCTTTCAGCAGATGCCGACAAAGCGAAACTGGTCAGGATTGCCGGGCATACGATCGCAAGTGCGGAAAAATGACGACGCTGCATTTGTACTCCATTAAAACTGCTATCCGCCGATTGTCCGGTGGACCGGGGCAGACGTAGGATTTTTGTGGCGGCCAGATAAGCGGATATAACAGAATCGTGATCGATTTTAAGAAATCCGGGCATCCATCCCGTCGCGAAAATAAATCTCCGTAGCCCTGAAATATCCGTCGATACGCCTGCATTGTACGACAATATCAATGGCAACCTTTAACGACGAAAGCACTTCTGCGCGCTCAAGAGCACGTCCCGCCTCCGATTCTTTGACGAGGGTGGCGAGTTGCTCGAATGCGAGTTGTGTCGATCCGGCATGAACGGTGGTGATCGAGCCGGGATGTCCCGAGTTCACGTTTCGAATATAATAAAATGCAGTGCCATCTCTCAGCTCCTGTAGAAGAATACGGTCCGGTCGCATGCGAAGACAGGATTCCAGAAGCTCGCGGGGACCGACCCCGGAAAGCCCCTGTCCGCCCTTCGAATAGAACAGACGCACATGATTGGGCTGAGGAATAACCAGCTCTGGTGTGTCCTCGATCGAAATCACTCGTTCGTGATGCGGGATGTATTTGATCAGAGCCTTTGCAAGGGTTGTTTTGGCAGAACCCGTAGCGCCGGAAATTACGACATTTTTTACGGGCAATGACGGCGTGCTGCAGAAACAACTTATATTCGCCGTTGCGGTATAACTCCGCCAGTTTGGTTTCCGATCTTGAACAGGCTGCGCCTGTGTTTCTCGCTTCGGAAAAGAAGCCGTTATCCTCCGTGTCCTCAAGTGCGAAATCAACAGATGAAGGTTTGCGGATCGTGATGCTGACCGTGGCATTCGTGGTTGCAGGCGGTATGACGATTTGAATGCGTTCATCATCTGGAAGCGTTGCCGAAAAGAATTGGCCGCTTTTCATCGATAGACTGGTTCGAGAATGTAGCAACTGCCCTTGCAAGACGCATAAGCCTTTCGAAGGTCAGACCCGGCGCATCATGGGAGCACCATCCATCGGGTCCTTCTGTCAGTACCTGCCCGGGCTTATTGATGATCACTTCATAAAAAGCGACCTGTCCCGGAGAAAGATCGCGATTGGTGACAACAGTTCGCGAACGACTGCCGCATTCGTGCTGTCCATACTTTACAACCTTTACTTCGTCACCACTTTCGATTCCGGCTTGAAATCACCCAAAACAGCCCGATCGAAGATGCGGTTCTTCGGTTCGATAACGCGAAGGCGATAAACATCCGAAAAATCGAGATCACGAGCCACGAAGATGGAGACGATCTCGCCCCGGTGCTTGTTTAGCGTTGGGGGATATCGATCGATTTCTCGACTGCGATTGCCGCTGCGTGTTGACCGGCGCTCATGGTGTTTTGCGCTTCGACAGCGCTATTCTGCAAACGGCTGCTGGCATAGCTGGTTGCGTCGCCCACAATCGACAAAAGCAGCGCACTTCCGAAGCGTTCCCACCAATGCCTATCGACGTGGCCATCGAAACCAGAGCGTCCAAGCGCGTCGGTCGCGGGAGATGCCAGCGTGATGATCACGCCTTCGGGCGTCTTCGCTCTATTCCACAAAACGAGCAATCGTTTCTGGCCGCGCTGAAGCCCTCCGCGGTACTCTCCAACGACCTGCGTCCCCTTCTTCATCAATACCACCCTGCCATTGTCGGAGAGGACGTCTCTGTCAATGACGCAACTCGTGAAACCGGTTGATCGGAAGCGAGTGCGGTTTCGAGCACGCAAGGAATGGAGTTTCCCATCGCGACGATGAAATTCCGATTGCCAAGCGTTCCTGCGCGTGCGCCTTCAAGACGTGTCGGTCGCAATAGACCATCGAACCGTTGCTCATCGTTGCTCACGGCCCCGGCTCATCGCGTTGCTATCGAGCGGCAAGAAGTTGCCATCTATCGATTGTGCCGGATCGTCACCGGCTTGCCGTATTGGTGACTTACCCTGTTCCCGGCTATAGGCCAGAACGGGTGCCCGACGTGCGGAATCGAGTAGCTTGTCTTCTATTTCCGGAACAGGCTCCAACGTGGGTATTGGAAGCACCGTCTTTGGCGCAGGCACAGGCGTGACTGGCTCCACCTTCTCCTTTGCTGGCTCAAAAGCGTTGGTTTGGCGAATGATCACACGCTCAGGGTCGGTGCGTTGATCCTTGTTGTCGTTTCCGGAAGTAGACCATATGGCAAAGGCGATAAACGCCACTACTGCGAGTGCAATTGCGCCGCGTTTGACAGCCGGATTGCTGTCGATGCGCTGATCGGTGATCGTCTCGGTGCGCTCTCCGGGGATACGGGCTTCTTCTTCGTCTGCCATGTTTTCCCCTTTATTGTTCCGCGGGATCGGATCTCACTACACGTTCTACGGAGGGCGACGTGGTGTTGGTATCCGGATTGATGCCGACACGGCTGTAGGCTTCGTTGAAGACACACAAAAAACGTCCTTGCCGCGGCGCAGGATGAACTTGCTGCTGATCGCGTGAACCATGACTAGATTGCCCTCGACGGATTTCGACACCGGGCTTTCTGAGCCATCCGGGTTTTCGATATAGATTGCCGGCATTTCCTCGTTGCCCACGAAAGCGAAAGTCGTGATCTTGCCGTTATCGTAGACGCTTTGCGGTTCGAGCGACTGGGCCCCTGCGCCGAATAGCGCCAGTTGCGAGGCCCATAGGCTTCATGGAGGGCCAGCACATCGTCAGCTTCCCCGCCTTGGCAGCGCGTGCACGTGCCGCAGCTTGCTGTCGTCGCGCGTCTGCTTCATCTGCAGGATACCGGAATTTCAAATAGAAATAGGTGTTCTGACCAACCTCGACGGTCCCGTCTCGCGCGGCCAATTCCATCTGGTAGCTGCGCGTGGAACCGTCACGTCTGGTCGTTACTACGGAAATATTGGTGACCGGCTGTTTTTCGCGCGGCTTTAGAAACAAAATATTGCCGGCTGGTGCAACTTCCCGCAACGCTGTTACCAAGCGCGACATGGGCGATCTCTTCGTCTGCAGCAAACTCAACCTGAACAGAGGATCGTAACGAACCAACGATCCCGGTGATGTTGAAGGGCTGATAATTGACGAAGCGGACGCGGCTATCCTGCGAGGCACTGTGCGGAATTTCGAGGGCATGCCCCGGAAAGGCGGCACCTGAAAACAGTGCAGATAAAAGGAGTGTCTGTCTTATCAATTGATCGCCTCCGGATCCGAACGATATTCGCTAACCGCAAAGCCAAGCGGGTTCACAAGACGATCCGTGGAGGACATAGGTGCATTGGCGTAGGCATAGGTCAGGCTTGCAATCCAGTGTGTCGTCCGGACTTCATCACCTCGAGTGACGGTGCGCATATAACGCACGGACGCTACGTTCTGATTTATAAGCGAGATTGAAGCGATCCTGATTTTGGTCGTCGCCGCACGCCCATAGATGACTTGTGGCGAACCCGGATTGCTACCGCGATAGTGGCTCGCAAAGCGATCCTGCTCCGCTTGCGTAGAGAGGAGCGCGACCGTCCTGAAATTTGTCTGTGCCTCACTCCAGACATAACCTTCGCGGGCACGAACATATCTCGCAGCAAAATATTTTGTCACCGCTTCATCGTAAGTCCCGGCGGTTGACGTCAGCGCCGAAACCACATCGACGATACCGGTCGAATTGTCGACACGAACGACAAAGGGCTCCACCGTCTTCAATGGTGTCAACGCAGCAACTGCAAGGATCGAGACAACCGCAACCAGACTTGCAGCCAACGCGATAGACCGGGCCAATCGGTTCGATCGCTCTATCTGGATCATCCGCTCCCGGTCAAAACGACGCGCTTTTTTCGAAGTAGGATTTGAGGCTTTCAGTCGTAACCATCTCCTCACCTCGCGCAAGAACGATGCGACAAAACCATGTTCATATGGGAAAACGCCGCAGGTTCGTTGCTCTGCTCAACGTAAGACAATGCTGACATCGGTGATCGTGTATCGGGTCGGTGGGATTTCAGATTTCGGTTCTCGTCCCATTGCCACATCGCGCGATTGAGCGGACGACGGGCCGGCCGTCGCACTTCGGCAAGGGATTGTTCAACGATGCGCAGCTGCCAAGCAATGTGGCCAGCGCAATGGACCAGAAAAATCTGTTCATCGGGAAAGACCTCTTCTTTTCGATAACGTCATGTGTTCGCGCCTCTGGGGCCAACCGTTCGCCCCACGAGACGAACAGTGCGTTTAAGGGCGCGCCCGGTGCTTCTGGTGCTTCGCGCAAGCATACCCTCATGAGCATCACGCGCCGTGCTGTACCCATAGGCAAGCGATGCGCCTCCGGCGGCCAGCGCCGAAGCAATATGTGGGAGTTGATAAAAACGTAGAGCGCGGCGATCCCGATTGCGCAAAGGGCAATCGGACGCATGAGGACGTCGGAATAGGCATCGATGGCAGTAAAGGTGGAATCGATACACGAGATCAGCAACGATCCCACCGCAACGACGAGGACTTGCAGAATGACGAAATTGACGAGTTGTCCGATCCGGGCCTCGGTGAAACGCCTTGTGGACTGAAACAGAGCCAGTGCAACGAAGATTGGCCCGACCGCCAGTATGATTGCCAACGCCAGACGCGCATAAAGCGAGACGACATAGCCAATGCCGGCAGCCAGAAAGCTCACCGCGATCACCAATATTCCTGCAACGCCTGTAACAATATCGATGGGCGGGAAGCGCGCGACCAGATGTCGGTGGCGGACGCCTGTCCCTTGTCCAGAAGACTGTCAAAAGTGCTGGCACCGGGCCGGACCAGAGTTGAGTGCCCCGGCAATTTCATGCGGGAGCACATTGAAGAAGACGTTCGTGACATAGGTCTGATAATCGTCGGCGTTCTTGACCAGCGTTACGATAATCGCGAGCTTGATCGCTCGGAACACGAATTCGAGGATCGGCTCGCTAACCGAGCCGCGCAGTACCAGATAACCATAAAGCACGATGTATAGGGTGACGGCAGCGGTCAACGGGCCTGTTATCCATTGTGCGATGTTAGACGTTCCGTCCGAAACAAACGTTTCCAGTGGTTGTTTGAACTGCCCGTCGATGAAGTCGAACACCTGATACATCGCATCAATTCCCCAACGTTTCGCGCATCTTGCGTAGCCTTCGTTTTCCGTCCGCCGCTTCAGCGTTCACACAATATGGCGTACCACGCAGATGGCCCGGATCATTACGGCATTCAGCAAGGATGCGTTTGAGCAGCGTCTCGTCCGCCATCAACTCCTCAACGGGAAGGGTTGGATTTCTTTCTTCAGAGCAGCCAGTCACACAGACAAGGACAGCAATCGAAACAAGCCGTTTCATTGCAGTACCGCTTTCATCGAATCCATGCGCTTGCGCCAATCTTCGGCCTTGCGTTGTTCGTCGACCCGGGTTTGTGTGCGCTGAAGCATTTGCAAGCCTTCCATTCGCAAAACATCTGTCTGGAGGAACGCCTGTTCTGCCTGTAGCCCGGCCGGAGGTCAGCGATCTCCTTGGCATCGCTGGCGGAAGATATTTTCTCTCGCAACTCATCGATCCCGTCGATGCGTTTGGTAGCTACATCGTAGATCTGCTGGCCAATGCTCATCTGCCCGGCATTATTATTCTGGGTACGCGAGAGTTCCTTTGCGTAGAAATCATCGGCGTCGGTCCTATAGCGGGAATTGCCTTCGAGAAATTTTGAAGCAGATTGTCCTATCGAGCCTGATCCGTCGCCCTTGAACAAGCTTTCTATGGCTGCGAAATCTGGAGGCAGCGCCTTACGAATGGCCGGATCGTTCAGAACGCTGGCAACATCGGCCATATCGGTCAGTTTGTTGAGCGAACCATAAAGTTGCTGCGCCTGCTCGATCTGCTGATGGAGCGCATCGAGCTGCGATTTCAACTGGGCGATGCTCTCCATGTGCTTGAGGATTGATGTCCTGTCGATGACAGGAATTCCTTCACCACTCGCAGTCCCGGCTGAGAAGATCAGCGCCGCAACAATGGCCACACACCGAATTTTATCCGCAATCATCAGCTTGCACTCCTTCGTTTCTGGAAAAGGGGCATCCAGTTTTCAAGCCCGTCGCCGACTTCACTTCGAATTGCATCTGCAAGTTCGACATTGGCAGTCCGACCGGAAAGAATGGCGAGTTCATCGTCAAAGCCGTTGAGGTTCAATTCGGCGACGACGCTGTTATGACCTTGCTTGAGAACGAAGCGGCGGCTTTCGATGCTGAGTTCGCGTGCGATCAGCTCGTATTCACGTTCTGTCAGTTTGAAACCGTCGACATAGTCGGAATGGCTTCCGCGTGCGTTCGGAAGAAAAATTTGCGTTGGGCACTGCTCTATGATGGTGTGGGCGATCAATGAGTTGATCGCGTCCCCGAGGACTTTTGCGTCGCAAACAGCATGAGACCATTTTGCTTGCGGATCGTCTTGAGCTTGTTCTGTGCAAGGTCGAGGAATGCGTCATCCTGTAAAGCCTTCCAGAACTCGTCAATGACGATGACAATGCGCCTACCGTCGATGAGTTGCTCCACGCGGTAGAAAAGATAAGCCATCAAGGGCGAGCGGATTTCCTCATTATCGAGGAAGTCGGTCATGTCATATCCGAGCAGTTTTCCACCAGCCCCAAATTCTGCCAAACCGGTTTCCTCATTGGCATTGTCGAAGACCCATCCAAGAGGCTCTTCCTTTTCCCATCGGCGCAGCCGGGCAGCAATGCCCTCGGGGTTCGTATTGTCGAGGAAAGTCCGGAGTGCGCCGATCGTACGTTGTGCCACCGGAAGATCCGCTAACCCATCGATGGCGGTGGCAATGTCGCGCAGTTCGGTGACAGACAACTGCCCCGACAACGGCCCCACCAGCTTTCCAATCCAGTCTGCGAGGAAGATCTTGTTTTCTGGCGTCAGGTCGAGTGCCTTAAGTGGCGCACAACCGGTGGGCTTCCCGTTTTTAAGCGGATGATAGGTGCCACCAGCAGCTCGGATGTAGAGATCGGCGCCGCGGTCCTTGTCAAAAAGATCACGTGCGGATCGTGCTTTTCAAGCTGGGACAGCATGAAATTGAGCAACACGGTCTTGCCCGCGCCCGATGGCCCGCAAATGAAAGCGTTGCCAAGATCACCGTAATGGAAATTGAAATAGTATGGCGAACCGGATGCAGTTTTAAGGAGCGCGACGGCAGCGCCCCATTCGTTGTCGTCCTTCTGGCCTCCCCGGATAGGAATGGAACGGCGACAATGCTGCGAAATTCCGCGAGCTGATTGCACCGGAGCGCGCGCGATATCTGAAATTGCCGGGGAGTTGAGACCACCACGCAGCTTCAAGACCAAGGTCTTCGCGCGCAACAACAGCACCGCCATTGGTGAGGCTTGCGCGCGCGCTTTGCGAGGTGGTCGCTCAGTTCTTTTACTGACGAGGCAAACGCTGCCAGTGTCAGATGATGCTCGCCGAGAACAAAACGGTTGGATTCCAGATCGTCCATGGCGTCGTCGAGCTCTTCGATCTGCGAAGCAGCCTTGTCACTGCTGCTGAGCATCTGGTTTTGCTTGCGCCCCATAATTGTACGGGCGTCGGCCTTGGAGACGAAGGAAAAGGATTGCGACAAAATCAGTTCGAAGGGGCTAATCAGGACAGCATCCAACATGCCCGGCTTCGTGGTAGCGGGGTATTCCTTGAAGCTCAGCATCCCGGTAAAGCGGCTTTCAGCCTCGTGCCGGATTTCGATTGTCTCCCGACCGAAAATAACACGATCAGAATAGATCGCCGAGGCAATGCGTCCCTCTGTGAGCGGGACCGGCTCCCTTCGTCCGCCGACGAGTTGATGCAAGACCTCGCACGGTTCGGAAAAAAAGCAGGCCATCGGCATCGTACAGCGATAACACTCGCGGCTCGAAGCGTTTCAATCCTGCTGTTATGTCGACCACCTTGTCGCGGAGTTGTTTCAGTGCCTCGTGGTCGAATTCGATATCGCCGTTCCGCGCACGAATGAGGCGCGAAAGCAGGTTTGCTGCTTTTTCGGCAGGATCGCGCAGGGGTGACCAGACGACCGTCAGATATAGATCGTTTCGAAAAGATCTTCGCTCACCATTCGCTCGCGATAATTTTCGTTGAGTTGAGCGGAGAATTTCGCTTTAAACCGTCCGTCGGGATAGGTCTTGTCACGCCGACGGATCAGATGGGTCCATAGTGCGAGCCGCTCATCGGAAATGTTCTTGTAGAGCGTGTTTATATCGCGGTGCAGAGCGTTGATATCCAGAACATCTGCGGTTTCGAACGAAACGCCTTCAAGTGCAATCATCACCATGAGCGAACGCGAGTTCAAGGCGATTGTCGTTTCATCGACGTGACGCACGTAAGGAATGAAGGTTTCGGGACCGAGCTCCCGGGACTTGAAGATTGCGGTATCAGGCAAGACCGAGATCCCTTTCGTCGAAGCGGCGGGAGAGTCTGAGCGGCGTGATCGAGCCACCACCCCACAGGGGAGGTGTTTCGCGACCGGCCACGCGTCTCGACCCGGGCTACGGCGATACGAAACATGTTGTGATCGTGCCTGATGAGCGCACGGAAGATGCAATGAAAAACCACACCTACGAGCGCATAGACGACAGAACCGGCTGCGAGATAGAAAATCGTCGTTGCGATGACGTTCATGCCCATGGCTTCCATGGTGACACCTGCGAACATTGCAGGTCGGGTACAGGCGATGAACAGTGTATCTTCCTCAAGTACAGGCTTTGAGATCGACATTGCCTCAACTCCCGACAATCGTGCTGACAAGCTCGGAAGAACCGGCAATCACGCCGATTCCGATGATCCAGTAGCCAGCCCGACGGAGGTCCATGTAACCGAACATCCGGGCGACTGCGATCAGTATGACCGCGATGGTCGCGATCAGCTTGAAGATATTGCCTGTGAGGAGATCGACGATGTTCTGAAGGATGGACTCGATGCCTGCGGCCTGAGCGAAGGCCGGTTCGACCAGAGTTGCGAGAATTGCAGTCGTCATAATGGCGGACGTTGCAATCGAGCGCATACGGTAACCATAGGTCATTTTATTCTCCTCCACGCTGGTTCTGGAAAACGAGGACCGACGACTGACGCCCGGACTTGAAGACATCCCGGGAAGGCGCGGTGGCGTCGGAGGTGGCCTTCCGGCCGAGATTCTCTGCGACAGCGTTTGATGTCGCAGCGGCCCATTCTTCGCGCTGTCCATCTTGACTGCTGCCGACACTCAACGTCGCGCTCGTTGATTTTAGCCGTTCGATCTCACGTTGAACCCGGCTGTCATATTCGGCGGATGAACCGGCAGAGATATCTCCGCCACCGTAAAATGACTGAAGCATGATCTTCCCGGCCTCGGTTTCATCGGCACCGGCCCGGACGGCCCGACGATAGGTGCTGTCAAGCAGTGTCGCGGTCGCTTTCAGATTGAGGCACGGATCGAAAGCTTCGGCGATCGTGAGGTTGAGCCTACTGAGGTCATCAAGACCTAATCCCGCGAGACCAAGCTGAATGTCCTGATGCCCGGCGACCGGGGGCAGCGGCGACTTCTATCGCCTCGGCTTTTGAGGCCGGCTGCTGCTTTAAAGGGGGCCGCTATTGATGCGGATGTTAAATGGTTCGAAACGGCTTTCGAGGCTGACAATACCGGCAAGCGTTTCGGTAGCAACGGACGGCGCGCAATTGTGGGCAAGATCGACAAACCATACGGGCATGACTAGAACCACACCCTCTGCTTGCCGACACCGTCGATCGTAACATCAATGTAGTTAGGTTTTTCGCGAACAAGAGGTCGAGCAGTTTTATGGCCCATGCACTGACGGTAGCCTTTTTTCGTACTGCCATTTGGCATCAACGAACAGGCTATCGTCATTGCGAAGCTGTTCGCTGCGATGTTTGCACAGGCTGCTGTTTACAGCCTGCGCCGAAGTGGAGACGCAAGACACTACGCGTCTGCGATCAGCGTAAGAAACGGTAAGGCGATAACCGTCATTACAATAATACGGTTCGTAGCGAGGACGTGAGCTCTCAAAACCTGCGCTGCTGCAGGTTGGAAACGACTTGCCTCTGGCAAGCCACCGCCATAGCTTTTGCAGCGCTGGACGGCATTGTGCATATTGCGTGGCTCCACCGGGATTGGATAAGCACAAGATAACTTTACAACCCCAGTCATCGGCACGAGCGTTTTGACTGGAACCGAGATATAATGCACCGAGTCCGAAAACTGCGATGGCACCACGAAAGAGAAATTTGCTCATGCCTCCTATCCTCCGATTAGTTGTTGGGCACGTTGTCAGAACTCGTTGCGCCTCAACTCCCTTACTATTCAAATAATCGATAGTTAAAAAAATGGCAAGCAATTTAAGCGAACGATGGCAAAACCGGGCGCTGGCTCTTTTTGGCCTTCGGGAAATTCTGGAAAAACCGATTGAAGATGAATCGCCGCAATCGCGTATCAAACAGATCGGAATGCTGAATGTACTGTACATGATGCATCAGGCTCATGAGCCACTAACTCTTTCATCGATCATGAAAATTACTGGTTTAACTCGTGGCGGCGTCATCGAAACGGTCGAACAACTGGTGCAACGAGGCATCCTCACCGAGACGCTTGGACGCAATTCGATGGGTCGGGGAACGGCGAGGCAGTTTGAATTCGCACGCAACGTATTCGAGCAAATCCGCTTCACCGGCGCAGAGTAATTTAACTTATAAGAATATTATAAGTTAAATTAATTTTGGCCCCGACTATCCATTTGAAGGGCCTACCTTTGATTACTCTTGTCGAAGCAAGAGGGAACGGATTTCTCGATAAAGCTCTCAACACAGAGCAATAGGGGATCGCCAATCGGAACGCTGACAAATCGGAAGGGCTTCCTTTATGTGACCGATGAGCGACAGCCGCTCACAGTGCGTCGATCATCTCACTTGAACGCGCTTCCTTCTCAAAAAATCCAGTCAAACCCCACCTGTGGTCCCCTTTTGCTGAGAGTGAGGCCGATAGTGAGGAGAGATCGTATTCCAACGAAAGTAACAAAGTCCGCCGCCTCCACCCGAAGGTGAAGGCCATTTGTGAGGGGCCGCAGAAACGCGTAACCGTCGCCAAAACCGACGACGCTCTCACGACCAATAATGTCGATCGACACAAATTGTGCACTGAATTCGGTGTGTAGAAATTTGCCTGCCTCATCGGGGTTCGAAACGAGGACGAACGCTTCAGCACGGTGTTTATACGCAAGATTTTTCATCATATAGCCTGAGTTTTTCACGCTCCGACGCGCAGAGCACCTTTCTCCATTACGGTCGCTGAACTGCTTGCACCTCTGCAGTTGCCCTCACTAAACCAACATATCGATCAGTTACGGCTGACCGTCATGCAAATGAGACGTCGCGGAGCGAACGAGACTTGATAACGCGATGGCTATCGAAACCCTTCTGCGCGGCACCGAGGCAGTTGGGGCTAGCCGTTGTCGACCAGAAGCTCTTTGACTGCGCTACAAAAACTCTCGATCTCATCCGCCTGATGGCTGGCGGTGAGGGAGACACGCAATCCTGCTTCTCCCGCCACCGTAGGGAAGAAAATTGCTGAGGCGTAGAAATTATGTTTCAGAAGCTCCTGAGCACACCCAATTGATATCATTTCATCACCGATACGGATAATGCGGATCGGCAGTGCGGATCCCGATTGGGCTGTGGGCATTAGTCTGTCAAAAGCGCGATATTGTCCTGCAACGCGGCTTGTCGTTGCCCAAGTTCTGGAGATCGATGGATTTCAGCTGAAGCCAACGCTGCACCAATAGCTGCTGTATTGAGTGATGCCGAGAATGCGTGTGCAATTGCATAACGGCGAAACAAACTTTCCTGATGGGCGGTTCCCAGCATCAGCAACCCGCCAGATGCTCCAAATCCCTTGCCCAACGATGTGACGATTATGGTTCGGTCTCCCGGGTTATCGAATTGGGATCTCGCATAACCCTGCCCTTCCTTACCGACAATGGATACTCCATGTGCATCGTCAATGTACAAGAACAAGCCGTATTTTTCTTGCAGCTGTTTCAATTCATCGATGCGCGCGCCGCCTCCCATAGAGTACACGCCATCGCAAATGTATGCGACGCTTCGGTTCTTTTGCAGATATCCTCAAGCGCTTCATAGTCGTTGTGCGGTATCGTTTGAACGACGGTTTCATCGGCCATTGTTTTCTTGTGGTAGGCAAGGGTCGCGTGAGCAAACCGATCGAAAACCATCGTTGGCTTTATACCGCCAGTCAGATGACCAGAAGCAACCAATGGAAGTGCGCTCATGTTGGCGGCTAATACAGTCGTATAGGTAATAGAGCGAGCCTCGAAGAGCTGCGAAAGCGCCTCTTCGAGTTCGCCAAGCTGTACGAAGTTTAGCCTTGTCCGGGCGCAGGACCAATGTAGACTACCGTTTTGTCGAACTGCTTCAATGGCTCCCCGACGATACGTGGATGATTGTCCAGCCCGAGATAAGAACACCGGACGAAATCAATGACATTGTCGTTGCGACCGAGTAACTGGACTGGCGCCCTTCTCTCGGGACTGCGTAAAGCGCCATAACACCTTGAAGGTGAGCCGCTTCGAAATGAGAGCCAGCAATATCGATCAACTTCGCAGTATTGCGAGCACCCGTTCCAAATAGACGTTGAGATGATTCAAACGGATTCCTTGGCATCACATCCTCCATTGTGGTGCCAGTATGAAAGCTGGAAGAAATATTATTCGCAACAAAGCAGTTAAGAAGAATTATAGTTTATATTAATTACAATATTTACATTATTATCATTCATAAGTTTATTGTGAAAATTCGAACGCATATCCCGTCGTATGTACTGTTCGGATAAGGTTCTTTCCGGTCAATTTCCATAGCTGACGCCTCAGATTGCCGACATGTACGTCCACCGTTCGCAGTTGAACATAGTGATGCGCGGGCCAACCGATCTTGATGATTTGCTCCCGCTTCATTACCTGTCCCGGCGCGGCAATGAACCCTCGCAGAATTCGAAACTCGGTGGGCGTTAACCTTATTTCCAGACTCCCAAGTCTCAGGATTCTTTCGTCTGGCAGGATATTTAGGTCGCCAATATGGACACGTTCACGACGGTCAGACGTCAGTGTCTTGCGTTCCAGTGGCATGGATTCCCGGTCGTGTAAAAGGACAGAACCCGCTCGGGCACGAATGGATGAGGGAAAATTTCGTCAAATCCAGCCTGTAAAAATCAAGAAAATTCATCGAATTACAGGGTTTAGTCAGCGCTACGAGAATTATATCTCTGGTGGCGGGGTTTTGTTTGATGGTAGCACAGACATCAAAAATGGGCTCCGTGTTCTCGCTTGTATCAAACAATATCGCATATGGAATTGCTTCCGTTGCGAAGTTCGATGAAGCTTGCAGGTCCATGAGGCTTGGCACGTAACCGCCGACACTGAGAATGTGACTTAATATGAGGTAGCTCTGTGGGTTCTCTGTGCCGATCGGTACGTTGAGATTCACGATCAATTTTCTCCGATGAGATAAATGTTGCGACAAAGTTTTTACAATTACGTTAAATTTTAATAAAACTGCACATTGGTCAACCAAAATAAGTTTGAAAGTCTATTATCGAGAGTTATTATCATATTTTTGTTACATCAAAATTCGGATCGAGTATATTGCACGGCGTGCGTCCTTGGCTACGAGTCCGCCGACTACCGGGTCATCTAACCTTTAAGGTTACGCTCCACAGGTTGCTTGTAACTCGGGAGATGTTTCCAGCACCGCTGGGGCTTCACGTTTGCGGTCAGTTCAGCACGTTTCGACGAAATTACGGCGCCGGAACTACACGATCCGGCGTCTGTTTGCATACTTTCGCGATGTTCAACCTCGAACCCACATGTTCCATCTTTGCAGTAACACCACGCATTCTCGTTGATCCATTTGGCATCTGGAACCACGACGGTGTCTCGAACTTGTGTTGCTGTCGGCATGAAACTCCCCGGTTTCATCGGACATCATTGCAATCGCTTCCGTACTCGGAGGTGTACAGGCCAAGACATCGCAAGCCTTTGCCCGGGCGATCGGATTTTCGAGCCAGAAAGCTATGAGTTTGAGTGCATTTTTCCCGATTTGGCGCTCCCTTCACTAGCGCAATGCGATCGCCAACCAAGAACGATGCTTCATAGGACCAACCGATTGGGAGCCCCTCAGCTTGCAGAGCACGTGCACGGGTAAGCCAGATTTGGCCGAGCGCATATTCGTTGTTGCGAAACCCTTGGACACTTTGATCTCCGCTCTTCCACCATAACGAGACGGCTGGACGGATTTCGTCCAGCTTCTTGAATGCTCGATCAACATCGAGTGGGAAAAGTTCATCGCGTTTCACACCGTCAGCAAGTAGTGCGGCGGCCAGCACGCGCCGGGGATCGTCAAAATTCGGGAATGCCCGGCCTCCCGGAAACTCGGATATATTCCACATATCAGCCCAAGTCCGCGGCTCCCGTCGACCTTCCTTTTCTTTCCGGTAGACGAGCAACGTTGCGGTCGACTGGAGCAAAGCACCGCCCGGCGCACACGCATTCTCAGGCAAATCAGACCGGTCAGCGAATGCTTTACAAAACTCGCTCAGGTCTTCGGTTACAAGTCGATGAGCCTCGGATTCCGACTGGATTTCTCCATCAAGATAAAGATCCCGTGAAACGTTTCCGGCCTTGACCATTGCTGAGGCTTTCGCCCGCATTTCTGAATTGGTTGCTGACACGATTCTTACGCGAATCCCCGTCTGCTCAGTAAAAGGATCGAACCAGGGCTTCTTTTAGGGCGCGATCGTAAGCACCTCCAGTCGATGCGATAACGACCTCATTGGCCGATGTCGCATCGGCGTGCGCACTTGTCGCAAGGGTTATCGCCGTGACAGTCATGGATCTGCAGACGAATTCGATCACTTTATGAATTATCATGATTGTTTCCCCGTTTTTCAGTTTTGTTTGCTGCGTGTAAGCGCGAACGACAATGCGATGAGGCACATCGACACCGGGACGACCACGGTGGAGGCGGCTGCAATGGTCGGTGTCAGATTAAAGTCAATGTCTTCAAACATCTTTCTACCGATCGTCTTGCCGTTGATATCCGAAATGAAGAACGCCACGGTGGCCTCATCGAAAGAGGCCAGAAAGGCGAAGACAAATCCGGCGCCGATGCTTGGGGCGATCATCGGCAACGTGATGTGGAAGAACGCTCTGCCACGTCCTGCTCCGCAATTCAGGGCCGCAAGCTCCAATGCTGGGTCGAAGCGCTGTAGAGCCGCTACTACGGTAATCATCACGAATGGAACCGACAGGACTGTGTGACTGACCAGAAATCCCGAAAAGGTTCCGGTCAATTGATGCGGTGCAAAACCAGATAGAGGGCGACACCCAGAACAATATGCGGAACAATCATCGGGCCGATCGTCAGTACCGGAAAACCCCTTTGAAGGGTAGCTCGCCTCTAACAAAAGCGAGAGACGCCATGGTTCCCACAACGGTAGAAGTCAGGGCTGTCGCCAAGGCGATTTTCAGACTGAACCATGTTGAAGCCATCCAGTCAGGGTCGCCGAAATATGCAGCGTACCATCTTAACGACAGACCTTGCGGCGGGAATTGCAGGTAATCCGTCTGGCTGAACGACATTGGGACGATTATCAGTGTGGGTAGGATGAGAAACAACAAGATGATACTCACGAAGAAGGCCGCTAACAGTTTCGGGCGAGATTACCCATGCGCCATCCTTTCAGTGACATTCTTGAAGTCCCGGTCTCCGGTCTCGAACCGATTGTAGGGAACTGATTAATGGACACTTCCGAACCCCTTATTGAGCGCTAGTACTCGTCGGAAGCACGCGACAAAGATAATTGTCATGCCAAGCAACACAGTTGAAAAGAGCAGCAGCGAATGGCCAATCCAGAGTCACAGTAGTTTCCTGACCGATCAGCGTTGCCATCAACATGGAATCCGGCCCTCCAACCAGAGCGGGCGTTATGTAAAAAGCCGAGCGCCAAAACAAAGCATAGGGTAGCTCCGGCAAAGATCCCGGGAAGACACAAAGGAAATGTGACGACGAAGAAAGCCTTCGAGGGGATTTGCGCCTAGGTTCAGAGCAGCTCGATCAAGGTCCTTGGGTATAGCTTTGAGCGCAGCATAGATGGGCAGTACAACGAAAGGCATGAGAACATGTGCCATCGCCAATGTCACCGCTCCTTGCGTGTAAAGAAGCTTGAAGGGTTGTTCAGTTAAACCGACGGCGCTGAGAAACCCGTTCACGATCCCATTCCGCTGCAATAGGACAATCCGGGCATAGGAGCGAACAAGAACCGAAGTCCAGAGCGGAATGAAGACGCAAATCGCCGCTATAATCCCTGCAAGTTTTCCTGCTCTTGCCATGGTCAGAGCGACAGGAAAGCCCAGCACGCATCCAATGGCAGTCACAGCGACCGCAACGCCAACCGTGGAAGCGGGACATCAAGATAAAGACTTCCCTCAACGATGCGTCCATAGCTTATCGCATCGTCCGAAAAACTAAGAGCGATGAGTCGGCCGATCGGATACATAAAGCCGACGACCAGTAGAATTAATAATGGTAGTACCAGAAACCACGATATTACCGGCGGGTATTGGCGTGCGGATCTTCCTCTAAGGAATGTGTCGAAACCGGAAAACGACGAACTCATGCGGCCAACCTCGTTTCAAGGTCGAAAGTCAGGAGTGAGAGGGTGTCCAAGTTTACACCGACGCGGCTATTCTTTCGCATCACCGGTGACGATGTTGTTGCAGGCAATTGGACACGCAGGTCGATATCTGGAAAAGCGTCTAGCCTTACCAGACAACTGTGCTCGAACCGATGAAGACGGAAGCCTCAACAGTTCCGGACAGTTGCCCTTTTTTTTGGTCGGAAAAGATGCCGACATGTTCCGGTCTCACGGCTAGCCTGATTTCGGAACCGATAGATTTGTGAGCCAGTTTGGGATGAAGCAGCGCATCAAGTTCCACAGCAACACGTTCGGAGATATCCAGAATGCACTTGCCGTTTTTGTTGCCGCGATAAGTCGCCGGAATAAAATTGATACAGCCGATGAAGTCGGCAACGAAGGTTCTATTGGGTTCGTTATAGAGTTCGGAGGGAGTACCAACCTGCTGGACGCAGCCATCGTGCATTACCACAATGCGGTCGGACATGGTCAACGCCTCTTCCCGGTCGTGAGTGACGTAGATTACTGTTGCTCCGAGATTCTCCTGAATGCGTTTGATCTCAAACTGCATTGCCTCTCGCAATTTCTTGTCGAGGGCACCGAGCGGTTCGTCCATCAAGATGACGGGCGGAGAAAAACCAGCGCGCGGGCGACGGCCACACGCGCGCTGTTGTCCACCTGACAACTGGTTTGGATAGCGGTCTGCGAAGTCATTGAGTCTGATCAGCTCAAGCATCTCATCGACGCGAGACCGGATATCTTTCTTCGAACCCAGTCGTCGCATTTTCAACGGAACGCAATATTCTGCCGAACCGTCAGATGGGGAACAGCGCATATTTCTGGAACACCATGCCGACGTTACGCCGGTTGGGCGGCAGGGTGGTTATATCTACGTCTCCCACAATAATCCTTCCGTTCGTCGGTTGTTCGAAGCCGGCGACCATGGTGAGCAAAGTCGTTTTGCCTGATCCGGACGGTCCGATTATTGAAACGAATTCGCCTGCCCGGATGTCGAGCGTGGTTTCATGGACAGCCCGGTTTCGCCAAATCTTTTCTGAACGCCAGCAAGCATTAATTTCTGACCGATCAATCTTTCCTCCTCCGGAAACCACTTTGGTATCTGTGCCTTTGCGTTCGGTCCTCGATGCGAAATGCATCATTGACGTTCCAGACGCATAGACGTGCTCATCCAGCTACCGCGTGACTCTATGAGTACGCGCTGCTAAAACCTAAAATGACGCGACAAAAACTTTGCAAAAACTTTATATGGTCATTTTGTTGCATCATAATTCTGATGTGTCAACAGGGATTGAGGCTTAGATGAGCGCGATAAAATTGTCGGACCGGGCCAATGAAGGGCAGGCACCGGGTCTTGGCGACGTCGCATACCGCGAAATGAAGGAGCGCCTGATACGAGGCGAATATAAGCCCGGCAAGAAACTTACGGTCCGAGCCGTAGCGGAAGATCTCGGATTTAGTTCCACCCCTGCGCGGGACGCTATCAACCGGCTCACCGGCGAAGGCGCACTGGTCTATTCGGGACCAAAAACTGTAATCGTACCAGTTTTAAATGAAGACAGTTTGCGCGAGATCACACTAATTCGGCTCGCCCCGGAGGGGCTGGCGGCACAGCTGGCAGTCAACTCGGTTACCAATGAAGATATTGAAAAACTTAAAGATATTCAAAATTATATAAACGATGCACTGGATCGTCGCGCTTACGAGACGGTTTTGCGGCATAACAAGGATTTCCATTTTCATGTGTATGGAATGGCCGGAATGCCTCGGCTTTTATCCATGATCGAAGGGGCCCGGCTTAGGGTTGGCCCATCACTTTACGATCTCTATCCAGAGTTTGCTGAAGAAAAATACGGCGTTCGAAACCACCAGCTAGCCATTGAATCGCTAGAGGACAAGGATGGCGCATCCCCGCGCGCCGCATTCGAGAACGACATTCGGGATGGCTATCGGCGCTTGCGCCGGGCAGCACGAGCGCGCTCCTCGGCGAGATAGTTTTTTGTTGTATGGGCTTGACCTTTCGCATTTTTGTTGCAACAAAATTGTGAAGCTAACGCAAAAGCATTAGCTGATGTGCGTTTTAAAGGCCCAATCAATGATACCTAGTCCGAGAATAAACCGTGGCGATCCGGTAGAGAGAACGGAATCGTTACGTCTTTACGCCCGCAGCCTGCAGGTTTTGCCGCAGGGTGTGTCACGCGTCACGATCGATATCGATCCAACACCGATTTACATTCAACGTGGTGAGGGCGCCTATCTAGTTGATGTGGACGATAACCGTCTTCTGGACCTCAACAACAACTTCACCACGCTTATACACGGGCACGGATTCGAACCGGTTGCGGAAGTGGTTGCGAAGCTTTTGCGTAACGGGACCTGTTTTTCCAACCCGACGGAACACGAGGTCGCACTGGCTGAATTGCTGATCTCGCGGATCCCGGCAATGGAAAAGATTCGCTTCGTCAACAGCGGGACCGAAGCGGTCATGTTTGCAATCAAGGCAGCTCGAGCGTTCACAGGTCGCTCTGCGATCGTTCGCTTTGAGGGAGCTTATCACGGGGGTTACGATTGGGCTGAAACGGGGCAAACCGGCACCTATCCCACCAACGGGTCCGGTCGAAACGTTGCACGACCAGATACCATGGTGCGCCGTCCAGCCTTGGCGACGATGTGATCGTGATCCAGTTCAATGACAAGGAGGAGATTGTTTCGAAACTCGAAGGCCACGCGCATCGGATAGCCGGTATTTTGATTGATCCGATGCCTAGCCGCGCCGGGCTATTTGCGCCAAGCCGGGGATTTATTGAGGCACTGACAACCTTCACGCAAGAGCATGGCATTCTACTGATCGCCGACGAGGTGTTGAATATCCGGCAAGGTTATAGGGGGCTTCGGACCGTTACGGTCTTAATCCCGATCTGATAGCAACCGGCAAGATCATCGGTGGTGGCTTTCCAATTGGAGCCATCGGCGGGCGCGCAGAAGTCATGTCGGTCTTCGAAAAGCGGGACGGTAAGCTACCAGTTCCGCAAGGTGGGACATTCTCCGCTAACCCCGTCTCCATGGCTGCAGGTCTTGCTGCTATGAATGCATTGCCACCCGATGCCTTCGCACGGCTTGAAGAACTAGGAGATGCCTTGCGTTCGCGTCTCTCGCAGATCGCTCAGTCGCGGCAGGCTCCCTATTCGATCACGGGAGCCGCTTCCCTCTTCCGCATTCATTCCAAACGTGAAGCGCCGACTGATTATCGCGCTTCAATCATGTCGCCTGATCAGAACTTGCGCATGCGAGAGCTCACACGGTATTTCGCCCGGAATGGTGTTCTGTTGCCCTTTGGAGCCGCGGCCAGCCTATCCACCTCGATGGGCGAAAAAGAAATCGACCTCATTGCCGCGCTTTTTGATGATTTCCTTGCACAAAATCCCGTACGGGAGGACCATCCATGAAACATGCCGCAACTACAGACAGCGTTGCCGATCGTATCGCACAAGCACTTGTCCGCCATGGTGTGGAGGTGATCTTCGCACAAAGTTTGCCCTCCGCTGTGATTCTTGCAGCCGAAGCCCACGGCATTCGCCAGATCGCCTATCGTCAGGAAAATATGGGCGGAGCGATGGCGGACGGATATGCCCGGGTTTCTGGCAAGGTGAGTGTAGTCGCGGCGCAGAACGGTCCCGCAGCGACGCTGCTTGTTCCGCCACTAGCCGAAGCTTTAAAGGCGAGTATTCCAGTGGTCGCGCTTGTACAGGATGTCGAGCGAAACCAAACGGACAAGAACGCCTTTCAGGATATTGACCAAATCACCCTCTTCCAATCCTGTACAAAATGGGTCCGTCGACTAAATGTAGCCGAGCGCGTCGATGACTACATTGATGCAGCTTTTACCGGCGGCAAGTGGGCGAGCGGGACCGGTTGCGCTTTTGTTGCCAGCGGATTTGCTGCGTTGCCCGGCTCCGAAGATCGATAAGCCGAGAACTGCTTGTCTTGGCTACTGGCCGCTTGACCGGTTTCGTCCATCCGACGACCTCATTCAGAACGCAGCTGATACTATTGCTGAAGCCCGAACCCCGGTTGTGCTGGCTGGCGGCGGTATTCATGCCGGTGGTGCAGCGGCAGCATTGGCTCGTCTTCAGGAGATAGCCTCCCTTCCTGTATTCACGACGAATATGGGCAAAGGGGTGGTTGACGAATTCCATCCTCTATCTGCTGGCGTTCTAGGGTCTCTGACTGGCCCTCGTTCGCTAGGCTTCTACAGTCGTCACCTCATGAATGAAGCAGATCTGGTTATCCTTGCCGGAACACGCACCAACCAGAACGGAACTGACAATTGGCAGCAGATTCCTTCTTCGGCGAAAGTCATTCACATTGACATCGATCCCGGAGATCGGACGCAATTACGAGGCATTGCGTTTGCACGGCGATGCACGCGAAACGCTCACGGCCTTGTGCGAAACATTATCTAAACGAGACTTCCTTCGGCGCAGTATGCCTCGCCTCAATTATGAAGAAAGAATTGCCGGTTTCTGGGCGGAATATGATGAAGCTCGCCGACCAGTTCTTGATGACCGATCAGGCGCCATGCGGCCTGAGCGCGTTATGCAGGAATTGCAGCCGGCTCGACCACGACGTGACGGTCGTGGCGGATGCGAGCTATTCGTCCATGTGGGTTGTCGGTCAGTTGCGCTGTCGCAAGGTGGGCACGAGATTCATTACACCGCGCGGGCTCGCTGGCCTTGGATGGGGTCTACCACTTGCGATGGGGGCAAAGGCCGCTCGTCCTGACAAGCCGGTGGTTGCCATTGTCGGAGACGGTGGATTTGCGCATAGCTGGGCGGAACTGGAAACGATGATGCGTATGCAGTTACCCGTCACTGTCGTCCTCTTGAATAATGGCGTGCTAGGCTTCCAGAAAGATGCGGAAACCGTAAAATTCGGCCGCTATACAACGGCGTGCCATTTTGCACCGGTCGATCACGCGGCGGTCGCTTCAGCGTGCGGATGTCGATCTGCCACCGTCGATAATGCTGCTGACTTATCGGAGCAGCTACGTCTGAGTATTGAAAGCGGTAAACCCTCGCTCATCGAAGTTATTACCGATCACGACGCTCATCCTCCGCTTTCTCTTTTTTGCGGCAATGGATCAGGCAGCATGACGGTTGGAGCGCGGGAGCGTATAGCAGTCGTAACCGGGGGCAGCTCAGGCATTGGGCTGTCAACGGTTAGACGATTGGTTAGCGAAGGCTACAAAGTAGCGTTTTTCGGGCGAACACCTCAGCGAGTCTCGGCGGCTGGCGAAACGCTCATTTCGCAATTCGGGGAAGATGCCATCTTTTATCGAAGTGTAGACATAAATGAGGCGACAGCAATTGTCGGCTTTTTCGATGAGGTGAGAAGCTATTGGGGCCCGCCAGACACGCTGATCTGTAATGCTGGCGTATCGCCCAAAGCCAAGGATGGCAAAGCTGCAGCGTTTGTCGAGACGTCGATCGAGGAATGGAACGCAGTCCTTTCAACGAATTTGATCGGACCTGTCCTTTGTTGCCAACGCGTTTTACCGGATTTGATTAAATGGCGTTTCGGGAGAATTGTTTTAGTTGGCTCTATTGCTGGCAGGACATTACCGGGCTCGTTGGCAGCGCGCTATACCGCATCAAAAACTGCGCTATCGGGTTGTCTTCGTTCTCTCGTGTCTACGCTTGGCGGGACCGGAGTTACAGCCAATATTGTTGCGCCGGGACATATCGTAACCGAAATGACTGGCCCGATTGATTCCGATTCAAATCGTGATGCCCTTTCGCGTATTCCGGTCGGTCGGTTGGGAAGCCCTGACGACGTAGCAACAGTGATCGCATTCCCGGCGTCGGAAAACGCCGGCTTCATCAATGGCGCAACGATCGATGTAAACGGGGAGAATACGTTTCACCCTAATACCACTTCAGCAGGACGATGAATGTTATGTCGAAGGTTCTTATAAAGACATCTGACGCGCAATTGTTTTTGATGCTTCGTCATCTGCTCTCAGTTGAAGGGTTTGATGCTGATCTCTTATCAGAGCTAAAAGCATTAACGACTTCCAAGATAGGTGCCGAACAGAACCCAAGCGCGTTGATATTGGATAGTGGCGATGCTGACCTTTGCGAGTTCGTTCACCTCAGGAGGAAGCTTCCGGGTCTCGCGTTGGTTCTGCTGGCAAGGGATGATATCGATACTGGACTACTGATCAATGAACGATTGGATCTGGTCATGAAACCTCCGTTCGATCCACTTGTTTTGCTGGGATTTCTCCAAAGATACCGAGGCAATTTCGCTACTACGGATGCCACGAGGGTTGTTTTGACCTATAGCGATCTGTTGCTGAACCCTATGCAGTTCAGGGTGTTTCGCAGCGGCCTTCGCGTCGATCTCACACCGTTGCAGTTCCGTTTACTTGAAGCACTCATGCAAAAGCCTGAAATTGTATGGAGCAGGCAAGAGCTTATCGACACCGTATGGGGTCAAGGAGCTATCGTCGAGCCTCGTACGGTCGACATTCATATCGGACATATCCGCCGCGCATTGGCGCGGTATGGTCCAAACCTGATCAGAACTGTGCAGGGTCGGGGCTACGCCCTCGATCGGTCGGCAGACCCGTTACAGTGAGTTTCAATTCATGAGGCGCTGAAAAATCCGCGTCCAGAACTGAAAATTTCGCTGATCGTCTTCGAACCGGGCGTCGAGTGCAAAAGCGCGGCAGCTGTGGGGGCTGTGTCTGCATAAATTCGCCTCGTGGCATCCACAATCAGACTGTCTTCAGCGCCATAACGGATAGCATCCTGCTGCAAAAGCTCCCGGGCGGCTCTCACATTCGAAATTTGCAACACAAGCATTCCTCCTGCGCCCGGCAGAGGGTTCAATGAATAGAGCCGGACGTTGTGGAGACCGCATGACGGCTTTTTAACAGCAATCGCTGTATCGTCGTCCCCGGCATGTGTTGTTTGAGAATGCACTCTCTTGTAACAGAATCAAATAGTTGTGGCAACAATCGGATATAAGGTTTAGATGAAATTCAAGATATTTCGAGGAGCGCAACGACAAAGGAAAATAAGCGCTGTAGGACCGATGGAGGAAACTCTTATCTCGTCGGCAGAACAGAATAGGAATAAAATCTCACAAATTTTGCAAAGGCTTTCTTGATCAACGTCGTTGAATTTTGCAGTTTAAGCCGATTAAGCCGACGCTCGAAATAGTTCGCCCTTACTTTTGACCGACAGGTGCGCCCGTGCTGATGAAAGACCGTATCGATCACTTGCCACACGTAAAGCAGCGCGAGTTGCAGCGCGTGCTGGAAGTAATTTTCGAGGAATTCGAGGATGGGCTCAAGGAGGGGGGCGGCGGAGTTCAAGAAGCGCGGTCGTATCGTCAAGGCAATTTTGTTCGGATCCTATGCACGCGGCACCCGGTGGATGAGCCGCACACCGGCAAAGGCTACCGTTCCGATTTTGACCTGCTGATTATCGTCAATAATCGTAAACTGGCGGACTTTGATTTCTGGCGAAAAACCGAAGACCGGCTTATGCGCCTGCGTGACGTGCAGACACCGGTAAACTTCATCGTCCATTCGCTGCGTGAGGTGAACACGCGAATAAAGGAGGGGCGATATTTCTTCACTGACATCCGCAAAGAAGGTATTGTACTTTACGAACTTGATCCTGACCCGCTCGCCCAACCCGGCATTCTCAATCCGGAAGACGCCTATCGTATCGCGAAAGAATATTTCGACGACCGATTACCGCATGCACGCAATTTTGTACTGACTGCCAATTTTTGCATTGAGACGGGAATTTTCAAAGAAGCGGCCTTCCTGCTCCACCAAGCGATCGAACAAGCTTATTCTACCTTCCTGTTGGTAACAACAAACTACTCCCCGTCTTCGCACAACCTGAAATTCTTGCGTCGACTCTCGGAAGGGCAACGCAATGAACTGGCCAAGGCATGGCCGCAAGATCAACAGCGCTACAAGGCCCGGTTTAATATCGTCAATGAAGCTTACGTGAAGGCACGCTATTCTCCGCATTTTGATATCACCGAGGAAGCTTTACGCTGGCTTTTGAGACAGACGAACGCGCTCATCGACGAAATCGAGAAGATATGTGCCGTTCAATTGAAGAAAATGAGCGAAGCCCGATAAAAGCACATCCTGATCGCCTCAAAGGGAAATGAGCCGCCAACCTGCTCCTCTCCATCGCCGAATCGGGGCAAGAAGCAGACGATCTGCTTCAGCCAAAGAACGTTGACAAGCGGCGATCATTATCTGCCAGCACAACCGCCTGATTGCCAGTCACAAGCTTGACCAGACTGACACTGCATTTCGCGAGCCGCGCGGTTTCGGCGATACTTTTGCCCGAGGAACGCAGGCTGCGAATTAGCTCATGTCTTGCGGTATCAGGTTTTCGCCCCTTGTAGACACCCTTTTTCTTGGCGATCTCGATCCTCTGCTCCCGGCGCTCACGTCGTGTTTTGTAATCGTCACGCGCCATCTGGAGAGCAAGCCGCAGCAGCATTTCCTTCGTCCCCTCCAGCACCACCTTGGCAATGCCATCGGATACAGCCGCCAGCTCGGTTAAATCCCCACGCCGGGGATAGCCAGACGAGCGCCTCTGTCTCTTTGATAGACTGCACCAGCTTCTCGGCCTCCGGGAGCGGCAGGCGGCTTATGCGGTCGATCTTCTCTGCAATAACCACCTCGCCTGACTGCAGATCGGAAATCATGCGCAGCAACTCAGGACGGTCAGCGCGCGCGCCCGATGCTTTCTCACGGTAAACACCGGCAATGTAATAGCCTCTCGCTTTCGCATCGGACACCATAGCTTCCCGGCGTTCAATATCCTGCTGTTCAGTGGAAATGACCTCAAGTAAATGCGGGAACGGCTTCGTGTTCCATCCTATTTGAGACCGTCGATTAATGTCGGGATCAGTTCCGAAACAGTTGGATGTACGGGCACAGCCCATTTTAAGTCTCTATAGGAAACGCGTGCGTTCATGGCGTCGATGATACCATGAATAGCTTCGTCACCCTCGATACCCAGAATTGACGCGCCAAGTATCTGGCCCGTCACGGCATCAGCAACAAGTTTCATGAAACCTTGCGTTTCAGCACGTTCGATTGCCCGACCGACCCGGCTCATTGGCCGTACGGAAACCAGAATGTCTTTGCCGGATGCGCGTGCATCTCGCTCGGTCATGCCGACCCGGCCGAGCGGTGGGTCAATATAGAGCGCATAGGCGGGAATGCGGTCGCTCACCTTTCTTTCCGCTCCATCCAACAGGTTTGCCGCCACGATTTCGAAATCATTATAGGAAGTGTGTGTGAACGCGCCCCGTCCGTTGCAGTCGCCCAGTGCCCAGATACCATCGACGTTGGTCGACAGCGTATCATCAGTAACGATGAAGCCGCGTTTGTCCATCTCCACGCCTGTGGTGTCCGGGCCAAGATCATCGGTATTGGGCTTTCTTCCAGTCGCGATCAGGACGTCACTGCCAAGAACCACGTCATGATCCGTGGTCACTTCAATTTCCGACCCTTTGTTGGCAAATGAAACGATGTTGGTATTCGTGTACACAGTGATGCCCTCGTTTTGGAGAACATTTGCGATAGCTTCTGACACACGTCATCATCCTCGCGCGGGGCAAGGCGGGGACCGCGCTCGATAATGGTGACTTGGGCGCCAAATCGGCGATACATCTGCGCAAATTCAAGCCCTATATAACTACCGCCAATGACCACGAGATGATATGGTAGCCTATCAAGCTCGATGATCGACGTGCTAGTCAGATAGGGCACTTTATCAATGCCCGGATAATCGGGGATGACGGGGCGCGCTCCGACATTGAGGAATATCTCGGGCGCTGTCATCCTCTCGCCATTGACGCATACCGTAGTTGCGTTTTCGAACCGTGCCTGTCCTTGTATGACAGTCAACGTATCGAGTCCGTCGAACCACGTTTTGAGATTGTTGCGCGCGTTCAATATGACTTTCTCGGCTCTTGCCTGCACGGTTTTCATATCAATGCCGACGGGCCCGACGATTGTCACACCGAATTCCGCTGCTCGGCTGGCGACATGCGCGGCTCTAGCGCTCGCGACCAGCGTCTTGGTCGGCATGCATCCGGCATTGACGCAGGTGCCACCGAGATATTTTCGTTCGATAAGTGCGACCTTGCGACCCTGAGCTGCCATGCGAGCAGCAAGAAAAGGCCCCGCTTGGCCTGCGCCGATGAATATGGCGTCGAATGTCTTCATAACACAGCCCCACGATCAGGAACACGATGGCATCTAAGAGCGCAGCAGGTCGGTCCCGCCCGCAGGCTTTTGTAGCAAACCATGCAAATTGAGTGTGATGTTTCTATGGCCTGTGCCAAGTCTCATGAGATTCAATCCACAATTAGGCGCTTTTTGAGAGGTTCAGCCACCACTCTTACATCCTTGCCGCGATCGTAGGCAGGCAAGCAGGGCCTACCGGCTCAAAGATCTTGTAGGTCAGGATAAACTCGTGGCGGCCCAGATGCTCCGACTTGATTGTTACACCGCGCGCCACGTTCTTTATGAGATCTAGTCTTTCGTTACCGACCTCGTCTAGGGTGGCGCGACCCTCCGTGATTCTGCCAGCGTCGACATCCATGTCTCCCGCTAGCTTGCGACAGGTTTCCGGATTGGCGCAGATCTTGATGACTGGCGAGATGGCAGAGCCCGTTGCATCTCTATCGGGATGCCGGTCTTTAAATTGAAGGCTTGGTCAGCATCAGCCATATAATGGCCAATACTGCTGCAAATGCCGGAAAACCAAAAGCAACCCACCAGCGATAGAGACGGTGATAGGCCGACGGCAGCGGTTTTCCTTCAACAACAGCCTGACGCGCCATGTTCCGTAGCCGGATCTGCATCCAGACAACTGGCAGCCAGAATGCACCAACAAAGATGTAGAGCGCCAACGAAAGCCCAACCCAACCGGACAGGACAGGCCATCCTGCTTCACGTGCAAGCAAATAGCCGGTGACTGGCTGGAAAATGGCAGCAGTTGCAGTGAAAACCGTATCAGCCAACACGACGATGCCACCGACATGGGCAATCAACCGCGGATCTCCTGAGCGATTGGAGATGACCATGAAACGCGATACCCGCGCCGGTGCCAAGCAGGACCGTTGCACCGATCACATGCAGAAAACGGAGAATATCATAGGTCATCGCGTCTCCAGCATCATCGCAACGACAGCTGCCAAAACAATAGCTGGAACCACTTTGACCATCGGTCCAAGAGGATCAAGCCACAGATCTGGCGCAACCACCAGACCACCGAAGAGATAGCAGGCCGAAAGCACTATCATTCCGACTGCCGCCATGCGCGTTGCCGAACGCCAAAGGATTCCCGGGCCCAATCCGATATCTGCAAATGCGCCGCCATACACTGTGATGCTTGCCACCCATGCCGGGACGTCATGTCCTTCGAGAACTGCCACAGCACGCATCGGAGATATTAAAGCGAATAGGCCCGACACGCACCAAAACAGTGCCAACGTCGTAATGGCCAGTGGCAGCATGAAATACATCCGGGCGAAAAGTCGTTCCTGTCGGGTGGTGGGCAGACTTTTCAGTATCGAAGTCAGTGAACGACAAGGTTGACCGCCCGCCTCAAGCCACGCGCTCGGATCGCCTCGTATCCCATCGGCAAGCGCCTGTAACGCAGTGCTGCGCATCGGTGATCGCCACCCCAGCCAGCCGAGCAGATCAGCGCCCTTCCCCACTGATTTCAGCACCAGTGCGGGCACTTTCGGGCGCAACCACGGAGACGAAAATCCCTGCCATTGCCTGAAGCGGTCAACGAGTTCGGAGAAACTTTGAACTTCGGGCTCGGTGAGATCGGCAATAAGCCCGGATGGCAGTTTTCTCCTCGCCGCTGCCACTACTGCCTCTGTTACATCATCGATATGAACAGTCTGCACCTGAGCATGAGGCAAAAACACGCGGCAAAATTAACGGTAAACCAGCAACGCCACGTAAAAGCGCTGTGCCGCCATAGGCATCTGGCGACAAAACAAGCGTTGGGCGCAGGATCACGCAATCTCGTCCGCTCCTCGCCAGTATTTCGTCGCCGCGCGCTTTTGACCGAAAGAACTCCGTTGATGCTTCAGCTCCAACGCCAGCCGCCGAAATCTGGACAATCCGCAAGGGAATGTCCTTCGTTGCCTCAACCAGACGAGCTACCGTCGCGACGTGGATGGTTTCAAGACCGTCACGCGCGCCGTCTTGCAGTGCTCCGGCAGCGTTTACTACGACATCGACATTGCCCAGCAGCACTCGCCATTCGTCGACCGAGATGGTGGAAATGTCGCGGATCAACCATGTCGCGTTTGCATCAGCGGCAAGCGCCGCATGACGCGACCGTCCTACGCCGACAACTTCAAATCCGGCATTCTCCAAAGCTCGCATGCACGCTCTGCCGATGAGCCCGTATCCGCCCAATACGATGGCTTTACGCATCGAAGCCCCCATAGATACACGATGTTCAAGTATTAGCCTCTCAGTATTGTCATGGGCAGTGCGACTGAAACGCGCGTGGGCGGCACCCTCGAACTGGCTGGACGCCCCGTCCATTCGCACTTAATTTTTGAATGACCTGAACGAGGCCGGAACGAACCCGCTTTGCGGGAAGGCGCGTGCTACTGAGGTAGAAGGCACAGAGCGACCATCGCGCACTGCATTGAGTGCCGCTCGGAGCAAGCAGAAAATGACGGGCTTTTTTCAACAAGGAGCCTGACCATGCACAACCAACCGAATTCGCCCGCGATCAGCCCACTTCGTCAACGCCTGATCGACGACATGAACCTGCGCCACTTCGGGCACGAGACCCAACGCAACTATCTGCGCGATATCGCACGACTTGCCAGTTTTCTCGGGAGGCCTCCCTATACCAAGTCCGTGGATGATTTGCGCCGCTTCCAGATATGGCAGCAAAGCGAGGTCGTCCCGGTGCCGACGATGAACAGTGTCGTGTCGGCGCTGAGGTTCTTCTTCAATACCACGATTGATCGCCCTGATCTTGCCCGCCGTCTCGTGCGGCTGGCACACCCGCGCAATCTCAGTTTGTTCTACCAAATTCAACGCATGCACGCTGTTGGAAGGGTACAAGCCTCCTCTGCGCTGATACAGCGGCCGCGCGTGCCCCTCATTCATCCGCCAGCAACGTCTCATGATAGGCCCAGAACTCATCTATAAAACGTTGAGCCGGGCTGTTGTCAGGACCGTTACTCCGGCGGATGACCAGAAAGCCAGCATCGACAAAGGTCGTAAAAGGTCGGATCGCCACTCCACGTCCGCGAAAATCCGTTGCTGAGGACGGATCAATGATTGTTATGCCGACACCTTCAGCGACGAGTGTCAGCGCTGTGTGCGAAAGGCGGGTCTCGATGGTGGCCGACCGTGGGATGCGTGCAAGCGCAACCTCTACACGCATGGCAAACAGCGAACCCGGCTCCAGCGTGATCATGCGTTCATTAGCGAGATCCTCCGGGGAAACTTCCGAATAATCTGCAAGACGATGTCCCAATGGAACTGCAACGACGGCCGGTATCGCCCTCGTTTCGATATCGAAACCGGGTCTGTCGAGCGGACCGTCGGCAAAACCAAGATCGACCTGACCCGATGCGACGGCCTCCACAACCAGAGCGGATGAAATGCCGTTCAAAGAAGCGTGGATATTGGGACGCTCCCTGAGAAATCGGGCGAGGAAGCGCGGCATGATCCCATTTGCAAGCGCAGGCATGGCAGCAATACGCAACATGCCCGCATTCTGACGGCTGATCTCATCGGCGAAACTCCTGATGCGATTGAGCCCGACATAGGCCCGCTCGACTTCCTGCAACAGCGTCATGGCCGCCTGCGTTGGCGTCAACTGGTTCCCGCGCCGGTTGAACAGTTTGAGTTTCGTGTCGATTTCAAAGTCGCGGATCAGGCGGCTTACGGCAGGTTGGGTGATCGCCATCAGTTCCGCTGCAGCCGTCATTTTACCCGTCAGCATGACAGTGCGGAACGCTTCGACCTGACGCAGGTTCATGTTTCACCATAATATTTGGTTATGCTCTGGGCTTCATTTCGAATTTGACTGTATTAAGTCCCGCTGTCAAACCACTCCCATAAACGTACCGGCGTGACGATGAACCGGACAAAAAAAAAAGGAACAAAGCAGTTGGGTGCGGTCAGCGCATATCTGGATTTGATGGGTTTTGCCGAAGACGGCTGGGGCTACGATATGCTCCGGGCTACCGGCATGACACTTGCAGTAGCTTTCTGCGGTTTCGCAGCAGGCGCGGTGTTTGGCATTGTTGCCGCTGCCTCTTCATTTTCATCCCAGCGTATTCTGAGAATTGCGGCTGACGGATATTCGACGGTGCTTCGCGGCATCCCCGATCTTCTCGTCATTTACCTATTCTATTTCGGCAGTAGCGCTGTGTTGAGCCAAATTGGAGCATTGTTCGGCGGGCACGGTTTCGTAAGTGCGCCAATTTTCATAACCGGTGCGCTGGCCATTGGCGTGGTTTCGGGCGCGTATCAAGCCGAAGTCTATCGCGGTGCCGTACTTGCACTCCCTAAAGGCGAGATCGAGGCCGCCAAGGCCTATGGCATGCCAACGCACCTACTGTTCCGCCGTATCATGGTTCCGCAGGCAGCACGTTTTGCCATTCCGGGCATCGGCAATGTCTGGCAACTCGTCTTGAAGGAATCCGCGCTGATTTCTGTCGTTGGACTGGTTGAACTGATGCGTCAAGCCCAAATTGGCGCCGGATCGACCCGCAAACCGTTTACATTCTTTCTGACCGCCGGGCTGCTTTACCTTGTCATCACATTCGTATCGGGCCTGTTGTTCAAGACGGCCGAAAAACGCGCCATGCGCGGCATCCGGAGGGCGGTATGAACTTTCTCGACCTCCCGTTCATGTTCGACAGTTTCGTTGAGCTTTGTCGCGGTATTCCGCTGACGCTGCAGCTAATGGCGCTATCAGTTATCAGTGGCGCCGTGCTGGCGACGATACTGGCCACGATGCGTCTGTCGGGTAATCTGATACTGGACCTCATTGCGCGAGGTTACATCTTCGTGCTGCGCGGCACCCCGCTGCTGGTCCAACTCTACATCATCTATTACGGTCTCAGCCAGTTTCCCGAACTGCGCAGGAGCTTTCTCTGGCCGTTTCTACGCGAACCCTATTGGTGCGCGGTCTTGGCCCTTGCACTCAATACGGCTGCCTATAGCGCCGAAATCATACGAGGCGGCGTTCTGTCGGTCGCGACTGGGCAGATCGAAGCAGCGCGTGCTTATGGCATGAGCGGCTTCACCCTCGTCCGTCGTATTCTGGCCCCACAGGCCCTGCGGCAGATGCTGCCCGCCTATTCGAATGAAGTTATCTTGATGGTGAAGTCCACGGCGCTGGCATCAACCATCACCATGATGGAAGTAACAGGGCTGGCGGCCAAGCTGATTTCTGCCACCTACCGCCCTGTCGAAGTCTTTATCTGCGCGGGCGCGATCTATCTCCTCTTGAATTTCGTGGTCACCAGAATCTTCAAACTGCTGGAATACCGCCTGTCGGCGGCCCAGCGTCAGCCTGTCATCGTGCATGCCGCCGGAGGAAACTCATAATGCAAAGTTTCGAAACGCCTGCGGTCGAGATCAAGAACCTCGAAAAATGCTATGGCGCGCACAAGGTTCTGCATTCCGTTTCATTGCAGGCCCACCGGGTGAAGTCATCTCCATTCTGGGCGCGTCAGGTTCCGGCAAATCCACACTGCTGCGCTGCATCAATATGCTGGAAGTACCGGATGCTGGTAGCGTAGCTATTCACGGCGAGGCATACAAGCTCGACCAACAGCCCGGACGCGCGCCTCGTCCAGCCGATGTGAAACAGGTTCAGCGGCTGCGCGGTCAGGCGACGATGGTATTTCAGTCGTTCAATCTGTGGTCGCACCTGACTATCCTCGAAAATCTGATCGAAGCGCCTGTCCATGTACAGAAGCGAAACCGATCGGAGAGCATTGCCGAGGCTGAAGCACTGCTGGAGCGTGTCGGCATTGCCGATAAGCGCAACTTCTATCCCGCACATCTTTCCGGCGGGCAGCAGCAACGCGCGGCGATTGCCCGCGCGTTGGCAATGCGTCCGAAGATCATGCTGTTTGATGAACCAACCTCCGCACTGGATCCAGAGCTGGTGGCAGAGGTGCTGAAGGTCATGCGCGATCTGGCGGCAGAGGGACGCACCATGCTGGTTGTGACCCACGAGATGGGCTTCGCCCGGGATGTGTCCAGCCGTGTCGTGTTTCTGCGTCAGGGCCTGATTGAAGAAGAAGGCACGCCCGACGAGGTTTTTGGCAACCCCAAAAGCGAACGGTTCCGGCAATTCATTTCCAAACAAAACGCATGAAGCGATCGATCGGTTTTAACAGAGGTGAACATATGAAACTGAAATTCGTCCTTTCCGTCCTTGGCGTTCTCGCCGTCGCACCGACCGCGCAGGCCGAAGACATCGTGCGCATTGCCACCGAAGGTGCTTATGCGCCGTGGAATTTTTCCGGCCCGAATGGCGTGCTGGAAGGCTTCGAGATTGATCTTGCCAAAGACCTTTGCGAGCGCCTGAAAGCGAAATGCGAAATTACCGCCCAGAACTGGGACGGCATCATTCCATCGCTGACCGCTGGCAAGTATGACGCCATCATGGCGGGCATGAGCATCACACCGAAGCGTGAGGAAGTGATCGCGTTTTCGTCGCCTTATGCGGCGGCCATCAATTCCTTCGCAGTCATGGAAGACAGCGACCTCGCCGATATGCCGGAAGGCGGCAAGCCGCTGAATGTCGATTCCGATACAGCCAAGCCGATTCTCGAAGCAATCGCCGGGAAAATCAACGGCAAGACCGTCGGCGTTCAGGGTTCCACAACCGCTTCGGCCTTCATGGAACAATATTTCAAGGATGGCGCGGATGTCCGTGAGTACAAGACCGCCGAAGAGCACAATTTCGACCTGACCAGCGGTCGTGTGGATGCGGTTGTCGCCAATGCGACGGTTCTTGCAGCTGCGCTGGAAAAGGACGACATGAAGGGCGCGAAGCTGGCCGGGCCGCGCTTTTCCGGCAAAGTCTTCGGCATGATCGGCGTCGGTCTGCGCAAGGAAGATACCGCCCTGAAGAGTCGCTTCGATACAGCCATTCAGGCAGCAATTGCCGACGGCACGGTGAAAAAGCTTTCCGAGAAGTGGTTCAAAGTGGACGTAAGCCCGCAAAACTGAACCAACACAATCGGGCCAGCCCCACGTCTGGCCCACCACTGACGACGCTGTGACAACAGATTGAATTTACGAATGCGCAGATTGCCGGACCAAAACATAGTCATTATCGGAGCGGGACTGGTTGGCTCTGCCATCGCCCGGGGTCTCGCCCGATCCGGTCTGCGTCCAATGCTTCTCGATGGGGAAGACCTGTCCCTGCGCGCATCCCGTGCCAATTTCGCGCTCATTTGGGTACAGGGCAAAGGCGTAGGCGCACCACACTATGCCCGTTGGACAATGCAATCGGCGCGCCTGTGGCCCGCTTTCGCAGATGAATTGCGGGATGTGACCGGCCTTGATGTCGCGTTGAAACAGACAGGCGCTTTCACCTTTTGCCTCGACAAGCGCGAGCTTCAAATGTTTGCCGAAGACGTCGCGACAGTAGCGCGGGAGCTTGGCAATGACGCCCCCGAACATGTCGTGCTCAACCATCAGGAAACGGCCAAAATGGTCCCCTCCATCGGTCGGGATGTGATCGGCTCGATCTATTCGCCGATGGACGGCGACGTGAATTCACTGCGCCTGTTTCGCGCCTTGCATACAGGCATAATCAAACTCGGCGCTTCCTATGAACCGCATTGTGAAGTCTCGTCCATCACTCCGCAAAACGGCGGCTTTCTCCTGAGTGGCGCATGGGGTGAAGTCTTCACCGAGCGCGTCATTCTGGCAGCGGGCAACGGCAATGCAGAGCTTGCCAAGAGTGTCGGTCTTGCTACGCCGGTTGTGCGCAGCAAAAGGCCAAATTCTTGTAACGGAGAAATGCGCGCCCTTCTTCCCCTATACAGCGGCCACGCTGCGGCAAGCGGATGAAGGCGGCGTTATGATCGGCGACAGTCAGGAAACTCACACGGATCGGATCGCCACCAATCAGGATATCAGCGCGGTTCTGGCCAACAGAGCAGTGCGGACATTCCCACATCTGGCCGAGGTCAATGTCATTCGCAGTTGGACCGGGTTTCGGATCAAGACACCGGACGGCCTGCCGATTTACGAACAGTCCGAAAGCCACCCGGGGCTTACGCCGTCATGTGCCATTCCGGCGTCACGCTTGCAGCCAACCATGCCCTGATCCTAGCGCAGGAAATAGCAGCCGATGCCAAACAACTTGCTGGTGATGCATTCTCCGGCCGGAGGTTTCATGTCTCCTAAAATGTTCCTGAATACTGAGACACCAGAGGAAACTGTAACGATCACATTCGATGCACGTACCTTGACGGTACCTGCCAATGTAACTGTCGCCGCAGCGTTGCTTGGAGAGGGTATCAACCGGCTCAGAAACAGCGTCGTCGGTGATCAGCCGCGAGCGCCCTATTGCCTGATGGGCATCTGCTTTGAATGCCTGATCACTATTGATGGTGTTCAGAACCGCCGGGCTTGCATGACGCCTGTGGCCAATGGAATGATCATTTCTTCCCAGACTGGTGCGCGTCGGGTGGAACCATGACGACAATGCTCAAAAGAATTTCCAGTATTCATGCACTCGACGCGTTTTACGACCTCGCCATTATCGGCGCGGGACCGGCAGGCATGTCGGCAGCCGCAGAGGCAAGCGCCGCTGGCGCTAACGTGGTTCTGTTCGACGAAAACACAACCGCAGGCGGACAGATATACCGTGGCATAGAACACAATACGAATGCCCAAAGGCCGTTTCTCGGCACCGACTACTGGCGGGGCAAAGACGTCCTGAAAGCATTCATCGCCAGCAATGCCACCTATGTTCCGCAGGCCCTCGTCTGGAGTGTGGAACCACAGGATGGCGACAACAACGGCGTTGATCTGCGCGTATCGGTAAGCGGCAAAAGCGGGATTGTTTCAGCGCACCGCGTGATCTTCGCGACCGGCGCCATGGAGCGCCCGATGCCTGTCAGGGGCTGGACGTTGCCGGGTGTTATGACCGTCGGCGCAGCACAGATTGCGTTGAAGGCTTCCGGCCTCCTGCCCATCGGAAATGTGGTTCTGGCGGGGACAGGCCCGCTGCTCTACATGTTCGCCGCGCAGCTGCTGCAGGCTGGTGGCAAGGTTGCAGCATTGCTCGATACGACGCCCGGCGCAAATTATGCGAAGGCCACCTCAAGGCTGCTTTCGTTCCTTTTCTCGCCCTATGCCTTGAAGGGGCTTTCGCTTCTCTTAAAAGTGCGCAAGTCGGTACCGGTGTATTCCGGTGTCACCGGTATCGCCATCGAAGGAAAAACAAGGCAGAAGCGATCTGCTTTTCGGCAAAAGGCAAGACGCACAGACTTGCCGTTGATAGCGTCTTCCTGCATCACGGTGTGATACCCAACAACAGTCTCGCCAATGCTTCCAGCTGCGCGCTCGTCTGGAACGATGGCCAGAAATGTTTTCAACCGCAAATTGACGGCCACGGGCGTTCGTCTATTCCCGCCATCTACATTGCCGGTGATGGTAGCGGCATTGGCGGTGCGTTAGTTGCCGAACAGAGCGGGCGTATCGCTGCGCTCGCGGCGTGTCAGGATATCTTTCCGGCACTAGCAACATCGTTGGCGTCAAAAATCGTGAAGCTGCAGGCGCAAGCGCGACGCGTCGAACGCGGGCGATCCTTTATCGACGCGCTTTATCTGCCAGCACAGGCATTTCGCTCGCCAATGGATCGGGAAACGATTGTCTGCCGTTGCGAGGAAGTGACCGCAGGCGCAATCCGCGACGCGGCGGCCTGCAATATTGTCGGCCCCAACCAGCTTAAAACCATGTTCCGCTGCGGCATGGGTCCCTGTCAGGGTCGCATGTGCAGTTCCACCGTCACGGAAATACTGGCCGAGGTGCAAAACCGTGCACCTCAAACGGTCGGTTTCTATCGTCTGCGCGCTCCGGTGAAACCGGTGCCGCTCTGCGAAATCGCAGCACTGCCTCAAACCCCCGATGCTGTTTTCGCCGTCACTGGCGAACAACCGGATAACTCCCCAACCATCTGAAAGGACTAAACTATGGCTGAGCGTTTCATTCAGACGCCGATTATGCATCGCGTCGTCGAACACAATGGCATTGTCTATGTCGGTGGAACCACCTGTGATGACGAAAGCCCGGATATGGCCGGTCAGACCAGCGAAATCCTCGCCAAGCTCGACAGCTATCTGGCGCAGGCAGGCACGGACAAGACCAAGCTTCTGGCAGCAACCATCTTCGTAACGGATCTCAACAAGAAGCCTGAAATGGATAAGGCCCGGAAGGAATGGATTGATCCTTCGCTGCTGCCAACCCGTGCAACTGTTGGCGTTGCCGATCTGGGTGGTGATACGCTGATAGAGATTGTGGTTTCCGCTTACAAGTAATCAATACCAAACATCTGCAAAATCCGACAACCCCTGAATAACAACAGGGGATTGTCGTGCAGCATATCCCACTTCGGTAGCAACACGGACTCCATCGGAAATAAATTCCGCTCTAACCGTTAATTCAGTCAAGTAAACGAACGGTCTAAATCCGATATCTCTTCCAACTTGTATAGTGACACGACCCTACTGGACGCCCCTTTTTCGGATTTTCACCCACAGCACCCGAACGACCGGCATGAAGGTGCTAAGCAGGCAATCGCGGCTTTGATTGCCAGTCAGAAATCGCTCAATGGCCGACCGCTGATAATGCAACTGCCCGGCCAACAGATGCGAAGGCATTATTAAGCACTATAAGTATGTAAAGCGCCGGATAAGTGCATCCGGCGCCGGCTATCAAAGCAGACCTTATTTCGCGTCCACGATTTCTTTTGGAAGCGGTGTACCATGATACTTTTGGTAGATCTCGTTTAACTTGCCATTTTGGAGGTTTGCCACAACCCATTCGTCAAGTTTGGCGAGCAATTCCGGTTCATTCTTATTCACACCAATTGCAAGGTTCAAAATGCGGATCGTTATCTTCGGTTCGAAAGCCAATGTTGGATTCTTGTCATGAATCTGTTTCACGAGCGTGGCTGATGTCGCAATCGCCTTGGCCTGACCTGACACAGCTGCTGTAACCATCGTCGCGTCATCGTCGTAACGAGTGACAGTAAAACCATGCTCGCCTGCGAGCTTCGTCAGTTCACTGTCCTGTGTCGTACCACGTGTCACGGTTACTGATTGTCCCTTCAGATCTGCCCAATCCTTGATCGGGGATGCTGCCGGGGCGGCAATCACCGAGACCAGTCCCGCATATGGCTTCGAAAAATCTATGACTTGTGCCCGCTCCGGGGTTACCGACAGCGTTGAGATGACGATGTCAGCCTTGTTCGTTTGGAGGTTCGGAATACGCGTGGCGCCCGTTGTCTGAATGAACTCCAGCTCAACATCCCAGTCCTTTGCGAGAAGCTGCGCGGTTTCGACATCGGAACCCACGGGTTTGAGGTTGGCATCAAGCATGCCGGACGGCGGAATTGCCGGTCCGTCGACACCCGAATTTTCTTTGCTGCGATGATGTCGGCGTATGTATCGGCCATGGCCGGAACGCCTTGAGCAGTCAGCATCGCCCCTACGATGCCTAATACGAGAAACCTCTTCAACATTACATTCTCCTCCATTTTGTTTTATCTCATAGATCGTGGCTCAAGAAGTCCCGGAGCTCCAATGTCATGGGTGCATTCAAGATCGATGCGTCCCCTCCTCGTGAACGAGCCCGCGGTGCATGAAGATCACACGATCGGCGACCTTGCGTGCGAAGTTCATTTCGTGGGTAACCATGATCATCGTCATCCCGCTTTCTGCGAGTTTTTCGATCACTCGTAGAACCTCTCCGGTCAGTTTTGGGTCGAGGGCGGAAGTGACCTCATCGAATAGCATCACTTTCGGTTCCATCGCGAGCGATCGCGCGATAGCCCCTCGCTGCTGCTGTCCGCCCGATAATTGCTCGGGATAGTGGTTAGCCTTCTCATCGAGCCCGACGCGTTCGAGCGCAGCCCGCGCCATTTCGCGCGCCTCATCCTTTGGGATTTTCTTCACCGAACGAGGCGCAAGCATGACGTTCTCTTCGATAGTGAGATGTGGGAAAAGGTTGTAGCTTTGAAACACGATGCCGACGTCAAGGCGGAGTTTGTGGAGATCAAGCTTTGGGTCATGAACCTTGTGGTCGGCCACGATGATCTCACCGCTATCGATCACTTCGAGACGATCGACGCATCGCAGCGCGGTACTCTTTCCGGAGCCACTTGCACCGATCAGTGCCGCGACCTGCCCCTTCTCTACTGAAAAACTTACTCCTTGAAGGACGGGAACCGCGCCGAAGCTCTTCTTGACTTGATTTAATGCGATCATGACCATGATCACCCTCCCTGAATTGCTGTACCCTGTGCTTCAGGCTCTTTTCGAATGCGCCGTCTCGGCCCCATGTTCTCAAGCCGTTGGCTGAATGCTGACAGAGGGAAGCAAAGGCAGAAATAGAGGGCGGCAACGATAAGATAGATGAGAAAGGGCTCGAAAATCGAGTTGTTGATAAGCTGCCCCGCTCTCGTCAGTTCAACGAAACCGACGACCGATGCGAGCGACGTGTTCTTGACGATCTGAACACTAAAGCCAACGGTCGGTGGGGTTGCGATCCGAACCGCCTGTGGAAGGATCACTTTGAACATGCGCTGCGCTCGAGAAAGCGCAAGGCACTCAGCCCCCTCCCACTGCGCCTTTGGTACTGATTCCAAGCAACCCCGCCAAATCTCTCCAAGGTAGGCGCTGACATAGATTGTCAGTGAGATACCGGCTGCAAACAATGGCGTGATCGAGAACCCAAGTGTCGGCAGTCCGAAGTAGATGATGAACATGATGACCAAGAGCGGCGTGCCCCGGATGAGCTGGACATAGGTCGCCGCAATGAGGCGGAGTGCGCGCGATGGCGTGATACGACCGAGCGCAACGATGAAGCCAACAATCCCTCCTCCGATAAATGCCATTCCGGTAAGGATGACGGTCCAAAGAGCGCCTTCGAGAAGGAACATCAGATGGTTGTGGTTGAATGCGGTAGTCACTGCTCGCCTCCCCTTACAACGGCGTCCCGAGCCTGCGGCGGCGCGGGAACAATACCATGCCCAGCCCCCAGAAAAGCGCGCGCATCCCGAGGGAAAGGAAGAGGTAGATGACTGCGATGACGAGATAGGTTTCAAACGGTCGGTAGGTTTCCGACTGGATGAAGTTGCCGGCAGCGGTGAGTTCTTCGGCAGAAATCTGGGAGGTCACCGAGGAAGCAAGCATCAGCAGGATGAACTGACTTGTGAGGGCTGGATAAACCCGCTCCATCGCGGGGCGAAGCCCCACATGCCAGTAAAGCTGCGTTGAAGACAGGCCCAGACACTCCCCCCGCTTCCCATTGCCCCTTCCCTTCTGGATGAATCGAACCCTGCGCGCATGATCTCGGCGGTATAGGCTCCGACATTGACTGTTAGAGCTACGACAGCCACGAAAATTGCGCCAAACGAATATCCAAGGCTGGATAGGCCGAAATAGATCACAAATATCTGGACGAGGAACGGCGTGTTACGAATGCTTTCGACATATGCGGTGGCCAACCTGCGCAGCACCGGTCCGCCGGATCGGCGCGCTATCGCACATGCTGTTCCAATAATGAAGCCGGTCACTGTCGTGATCAGGGCCAACTGCGCCGTCAGCGCCATGCCATCGACCAGCATGTGCCAGCGGAGGAGGACGACTGAGAAATCGAAGGTCATGGTCTGACTGCCATGTGTCGCGGCAGGTTCTGTCCCGTCATCCGGTCATAGACCCTGAAAAGGGCCCGGTTGCCGTTCGATCCTTCGCCATGCGCCCTCGCCTCGACATATTGCGAGGTGACAAGCGACGTAGCAGGAAGTGGAACATCCTTCTGTCCCGCCTTTCGGGGACAAGTCGGAGGTCTTTGAGCATCAGGTCGATGCGGAACCCAGCGCTAGCATCTCCAGCGATCATCGCCGGACCAAGCTTGTCGAGCATCCGGGAGGAAGCTGACCCGCCAAGCAGGACATCTCGCATCTGATCAAGATCGACGCCGCTGGCACGACCGAGAGCAAGAGCCTCACAGACTGCCCGGATGTTGACCGCGCAGACGAGCTGGTTACAAAGCTTCACGGTCTGACCAGCGCCCGGGGCCCCGACGTGCGTCACGGTCGCACCCATGACTTTGAACACCTTTTCGGCGCGTTCGAAAGCAGCCCGCTCGCCTCCGACCATGATCGATAATGCAGCGTTCTTTGCACCAATCGGCCCCCGAAACTGGGCCGTCGAGCATGAAGATGGATTTGGCAGCCAAAGCCGAAGCCATGGCCCGTGTAGCCTCCGGTGAAATCGTACTCATGTCGATGTAAATTCCCCACCGGGCATGTGATCGATTATGCCGTCCCGATATACGACTTCCTCAACCTGAGGTGTGTTGGGAAGCATCGAGATTACGATCTGTGCATCGCATACCGCGGTGGCGACACTATCCGAAGCAATGCCCCCTGCTCTGCCAATGCTGAGATAGCATCTGACGAAATGTCATAGATCTTCACCGGATATCCAGCCGTGATGAGATGACGGACCATCTCCCGACCCATCACGCCGACCCCGATGAAAGCGATCTTTGGAAAGTTGCTAGTCCCCATGTCTGCTCTCCAGTCTTTCGGTCACGCGACTGACTGCGCATTTTCCAATGCGGAAAGTTTTTCGACACGGCGGACGAAATCTTCGTTGCGGTCGAACCGAGCGTTCAGATAGGACACGACCAAGTCGCGAGCGAGCCATGACCCGACGATTTTTGCGCCGATGCACATGACATTCACGTCGTCATGCTCTACGCTCTGGTGCGCCGAATGGACGTCGTGGCAGACGGCAGCGCGGATGCCGTTGATCTTGTTTGCTGCGATGGCGGCGCCAACGCCAGTCCCGCAAACAAGAATGCCACGTTCGGCTGAACCATCCCGCACCTTCTTGCAGAGCAGGCCTGCTATGTCAGGGAAATCGACAGGATCCGGCGTGAAGCTACCAATGTCTTCCACCTGATGACCGAGCTCTTTGAGGACCTCGATCACGTCAGCTTTCAACGGAAAGCCCGCATGGTCGCTTCCAACGACAATATTCATGAATATCCTCCCTGATGAATGAGTGAACTAGTCTGAAACACTGGTTCCCTTTGCCAGTTCGTGCAGACTCGCCCGGCGCCGAAAATCGGCTCCGATTTCGAAGTGCTGATGCAGCAGATCATCGGCCCGAACGCGATCGCGGGCGGCAAGGGCCTCGAGGATCAATCGATGATGATCAATCAGGAACTCCTCGATTCCTTCGACTTGAATTATCTTCTCGCGACGTTCCGTGCGAGCGCATCATGAGCTGCGATATCGAGGCATAGATTGTGACCAGCGTCGGCGAGTGTGACGCAGTGACGATTGCCTCGTGGAATTTGAAGTCTGCAGTGCCGCCCGCATCCGGATTCTCTATCGTCTCGATGATGTGCCGCAACGCAATTGCGATATTCGCAAAATCCTGTTCTGTCGCTCGCTGACACGCCAGACGGACGGCGTGGTGTTCGATGGCCTTTCTGGCCTCCATGATGTCACTCGTGATATCCGAGCCATGTGCGAGCATGAAGCTAAATACATCGCCCAGTGCCGATGCGTCCGGCCTTTTAACAATCGTGCCGACGCCATGCCTGATCTCAACGGCGCCGATCATGGAAAGCGCGCGAAGAGCTTCCCTGAGGACAGGCCGACTGACATTAAGCATGGCTGCCAGTTCTCGCTCAGGCAAAAGGCAATCGCCAGCCTTCAATTCCCCAGACAGCAACTGGTCGCGAAGGAATGCAGAGACACGGTTATGTGCACCAGCTTCCTGCGTTTCGCGTCGGATCGATTTTTTCCGTCATCGCGTGTCCAAACCGTGGTCTTACCACTAGTCTATCCACGGCTATCGTACTGTCAAGCAGCTTGGATCGAATTTCTGCTAAGCCACTGTTCCAGATATCGTTTGGTTGACGCCGCCAAGCCACCGGAGCCAGCTAAAAAGACGCATGGACTACACTGAACCTAGACTTCGGAGCCACTGCTTACAGGTATCCGGCGCGTATAGTTGCCGAATAGGAGTCTGCCGTCGTAAGCTATACGTCTGAATCTCGTGTTCCGACGATACTGCCGAAACATCGCCGGACGTGCATTCAATCCGCGCTTAGGTTTGAATGACCGGATTGGGGCCGTTAGCGGAATGACCGGTGTTTCCGAACAGAATTGAAAAGCAGACATACTCGTCCGCCGATCTGTTTGAGTGACTGTCAAGAACTTGCGCCTTTGCCAATAAACTACAGTTCCTCACCGCATTGAAATCGCCTTGTCCAGGTCTCTCAATTTCCGCGCAAAGCGCTTGGTCAGCCGAGATAAACGGATTATTTTTGGTTTAGTGGAACCCGCCGATTAACTACTTTTTGTTGATATTGCCGTCAAGAGCATCTTAGCAACGGCCAGAATTGGCACAGCAACGACGAAAAGCAGTGCAATTGTGAGGAACGCTGTATCGAAAGCGATTACCGTAGACTGGCTAGCAACAACCCTGTCCAATAAAATCCTCGACGCTTGATCGGCACCCACGGCAGTCATCCCCTCGGCTTCGAGAACTGCCGCACTTGTCCCTAATCGTTCGCTCACAGCAGGATCTCCAGCCATCATATGGCTACCGAGCACAGTCAAACTGCCTGCTGTATTTCGCGTCAGTAGAGACTGGAGACAAGCTATACCAATAAGACCACCAAACTGGCGTCCAGTATTGAAGATGCCGATCGCGGCAGGGAGACTCCGTGTACCGACCTCACTGAACGCTATCAAGGTAAGGGACAGAAATAGAAAGCCGAGGCTCATGCCCCGCAGGAGAACGGCGTTCATCATGTCGTCCATTCCGCTGTCGCCCGCGGCCCCTGACAGGAGCCACATAGCAATCATGATCATGATGATCCCGAAGGGTACGGTGGCAATTGGAGAGACGCCGGGCACTGGATTATGAGGGCAGACAAGAAAAGCGAAAATACAAAAAAATGCTACTGGCGAGCAAAAGAACACCGGTATCCGTTGGCGTGAAAGCCGGACCGAGATTGCGAAACTCGAATCAAATAAGTGCTTCCAAACAATGCCGCACCAGCTACAAAACTTACTATGAATGCGAACGTGAAATCGGCGGACCTGAAAACACTGAGCTCGAGCAGTCCCTCATCCTCAGGCCGGCTCGCTTGTTGACCGACAAACAGGCAAAGCGTCACTACACCTATTCCGGTCAGCCACCGGACACGACGTTCATCGAACCAGTTCCAGCGGTCGCCCCGGCTGAGCACATAGACGAGACAGAAAAGCGTGATTGATGCCAGCAGAAGGCCACTCCAGTCAAAGCGCCGATAGGGAATATGGGTATCGCTGGTTTCTTCTGATAGGAGCACAAGCCCGGCTGCCAGCAATCCGATAGGAACCACTGAGAGAAAAATCCACGTCCAAGAATAGCTATCCAATAGCCATCCTTGCAGTGCCGGTACGATGGTCGCCGGTGCAACCACAGTCCCTGTTGCAAACAAGGCTTGTAGAACAGGTTGGCGAGAAGGCGAAAAGTCTCGAAAGATAACGGTTTGCCCGATTACCAGTAGGAGACCTCCCGAAAACCCCTGAAATGCGCGCAGAACAATCAGCAAATCCAGTCGGGTCGTCAAGGCAGTGACCGCACTTGCCAATGTTATCATCACAGTCGCCGCAACAACGATAATCCGCAAATTAACGGTCGTCGCAATCCGGGATGCCGTAAGGAGCGCGATCATCTTCAGTGTCGTATACCCGATGTCGAGCCGGGCGAATTCGTCGGGAGTAGCGTATACGTCACCAATTATGTCACCTTTGCCAAGCGTCAAAGCGGTACCCGCAATCGCCTCAGTCAAAGTGGCAATCACAATGCCAGCGAGGAGGAGGCATCCTGTATTCTGCCCGGTCTGGCTCGAGACGTTTGGGGAGAGATCATCAGCTCTCGCTCCCCAGAATGATCTGAACCCGGGCAGAAAGGCCGGGAACCGTGCGGCCGGGAATTGGGTTCTGAACAAGTTTGATCTTGACTGGAACACGTTGCACGACACGGACGAAATTGCCGGTAGCGTTATCAGCGGGCAGGAGACTGAAGGCCGATCCGCTACCCGGTGCAAAACTGTCAACTTTTCCCTCGATAATTGTTCCCCGGATAGGCGTCGACCGTTACCCGGGCCGACTGGCCGGGTTGAATATTCTCAATCTGTGTCTCCTTGAAATTTGCGACAATCCAAACGTCCTTAATTGGCACCAGATCGATCAAAGGAAGCCCCGGGGATACCGGGCGTCCGACGCGAACCTGACGGTTACCAATAACACCGTCAAAGGGAGCACGGACGACTGTATTGTCGAGATCAATTCGGGCGGTCACGCGCAGCCCCGGCTTTGAAGCACAGCAGCCGGGGCAGCTTCCTTTTGTGTGGTGAGAACCTTGATACGTGTTTCTTGTGCCTCCAGCGCGGCCTCTGCGCCGAATAAGCCAGCCTCTGCTTTTGACCTCGCAGCGTCGCTTTCATCGACCTGAGCTCTGCTGACCGAATTTGTGCGAACAAGTTCACGCTGTCGCTGAGATGCTTTGACCGCGAGAGCAAGATCTGCCTCTGCTGCCCGTTTCTGTGCCGTCGCCTGCTTGACCAGAATATGCTGCAGCTGGATCTCCGCCTCCACATTGTCGATATGTGCCTGTGCCGCCTGCACATTTGCTTCAGCCTGCGCCAGACGTGCGCGGAAATCCCTGTCATCAATTCTGAACAGAACATCATTTGCTCGTACTGTCTGGTTGTCGGCTATATCAACCACGGTGACATATCCGGTTACCTTCGATGCGATTGCAGTCGTATTACCGCGAACATAAGCATTGTCCGTCGTCGTCCGCTCGCTCGAGCGCGCCCACGCCAAACCTCCTGCAGCGGTTGCAATCGCGCTGAGACAAAACACCAGTCCAACGATTTGCTTTTTCGTCCAAGACATCATCTTCGGCATCGCTATTATGTAAATTTACGCTATGTCCTAATCCGCAATGAGCAGTTCTCAATGCTATGGCCCGCTTCAGTTTTGGAGGCGGGCGTAGCAATGCGCCGGAAATGAAGGACTATGTGCGGAGTCAACGCTGCGATAGTTCTAGAAATCAACGGTCCGCGCTGTCTGAACATTTTCATACGCGGCGGTTCGTTCAGGTGCCGGCGGATAAATCCAGACGGTGTTTATCTCCTGTTTCACCTTTTTTGCCTCCGCGCCCGTAAGTTCGACCTTGCCATCCCAACCACGAGTAAAGATTGCCGCATCGGGGCCCAGATCAAGGCAGACGACATAGGCTGGTTGATCATAACTAAGGGTGGCTTCGCCCAACAGTTCGGCTGCTGCGTTATGTCCTGCAAACGCACCAAGGCGACGAGCATGCTGACATGACATCAGCGAGAAATTGCCCTTATCGTCGGTGGCTGCCTTTGCCGTATCGCCGGTTGCAAAAATATAAGAATGGGCAGGCACACGTAAATCGGGATCGACAATGATGCGACCCAAGGAATCCTTCTCCACATCAAACTGAGATGTAAGTGGAGAAGCGCGCATTCCGCCAGACCAAATAACGGTTGAGGTCTCTATCCGCTCGCCGCTATCGAGCGTCACGGACGTACTGTCGAGTTGCGCGATCCCCGTGTTGAGCCTCGTTTCGATACCAAGCCCCTCAAGACGACTTTCAATATAGGGCCGTGGATGTTCTCCCATCGCAGGCGCGACGTGAGGGTTCCTGTCAACGATGATGATGCGAGGTTGAGCAACCGGCCCCAAAATGCTCTGAAGTCGTGCCGTAAGCTCGGTCGCAACTTCCAAACCTGTAAAACCGGCACCCCCAACCACTACGGTATCTCGCGCGGGACTTGCTGGCTGCGCAGCGAGACTGTGCAAATGGCGATCTAGTATTATCGCTTCATCCAGATGGTTGGACGAAAAGCCATATTCGGAGAGACCGGGAATTGGTGGTTGAAAACCGCGACTGCCAGAGGCAAGCACAAGCCTGTCATAAGATAGTGAGGAACTTTGACCGTGATCGTCAAGGACCGTAACACGGTTGTTGGCCGTATCAATTCCTTCTACCGTACCTGTAACAAATTCTATCTCAGTAGCTTCGAATAATGCGCCTAGGGGAGCGGTCATTTTCTCTGGATGAGGTTCATAAAGTCGAGGACGGATGACGAGTTCCGGGTCCGGCGACACGACCGAAATTTTCAAGCTCTCCGCTGACACACCCTTTTCGTGCCTCAGACGAGACGCGGCCAAAGCCGCCATAACGCCAGCAAAACCAGCGCCTACGATGAGGATATGCTTGGTCATTAGTTTATCTCCTGCTTAAAGAGTAAGAATTATTCATCCAGATCGCTCACTGGAACCCGACCGGCGTTTGCAAGAAAAATTGCTCACATCTCACGCTTGCGAATTAATCATTTTGCGATCGGCGAGGCACTGGAACCGTGATTTCAGCGCTGACGCGAATTGCCAGCCACACGTCAAGGGTAACCCGGGGCGTAAAACACGGTCTATCGGCGGATGGGGTGAAGCGTCCTATGCTCGATACTTGCCTAATTAGGACCAAAGTATAGGTGCAGCCGCGAATTACTCAAAGATTGCAGATTTGCATCGATGTGCTCGACAGCAATCTTTAGCAGTCGAGCCAACATCCAGCAGGCGAGTGCCTTTTAGATCAACCCCATTCCACCGTCGACATGAAGATCGATGCCGTTGATGAAAGCGCTTGCATCTGAAGCCGTAGAGAGCGGCTTCCGCCAATTCCTCGCTGGTTCCCATTCTTCCTGCGGAATCGTTTCAGCTATCTTATTGAGGAACGGGCCACGCTCAGCATCCGGTATGCCCAGTTTCCCAAGGATTTCAGTATCCGTTGGGCCTAACGTTCGCTCGTATTCTCCGGTTTTGAGCTCTAGCGCCCAGTTCTTCACGAAAGCTACCACGGCAGCCTTCGAGCCCGCATAGACTGTATGATCGGGAAGCACTTTGGTTGCAGCCAGAGAACTGGTGACAATGATTGTTCCGCCATGGCGCATAAGTGGCAAAAGGGTTTGGGCGCCGAAAAATACGCCTTTCGTATTGACGTCAAAATGCCGATCATAGCTAGCTTCCGATATTGCTTCTGACGGCTTCAAATCGATGACGCCAGTATTGGCAAAATAGATGTCGAACCCACCAAAACGGCGAGAGACCTCCTCCGCAACACGTTTATGATGGGCCAAATCGGATACATCGCCGCAAATGCCAACGACGTCCCCCTATTTCGCTCACCGTATTATCCAGAACATCTTGGCGTCGCGCCGTTATTACAACCCGTGCCCCGTTCTCGACAAACAGTTTAGCCGCCGCTTTGCCAATTCCGCTATTACCACTGGTAATGTTGGCAACCTTGTTTCTGAGAAGACCCATATACTTTCTCCATATTAATCTGAGGGTAAAATATGGATTGATTTCCATTTCATTAGTCAGTGATTGGGTACTTCACTTTTGCTCCCGGAGCTTGAATCGCAAAACTGTTGAATGAGACGACCGGTCTTCTCGCATTTGTCCGCACCGTAGAAGCTGGCACGTTCAGCGCAGCCGCGCGGCTGCTTAAAACGTCACCGTCAGCGGTATCCAGAAGCGTGGCAAGGCTTGAAACACTGATACAGACCCGCCTCTTCCTTCGATCCACCATTCACTTTTTGAGCGATTGTCTCCGTTACTTCGTGAGCTCAATATGGCCGGTGACGACATAAACGCCTCGAAGGAGATATCCGGTCGTGTCCGCTTTAGTATGTTTAGCGAGCTCGCACCGCTATTCCTTGAAACGATATTGTCTGACTTCGCAGTTCAATATCCTGCAATTCAACTTGAAATCGGCCTCACAGATCAACACGTCGATATTATCCGCGACGATTACGATGTTGCATTTCGGGTTGGCACAGTTGTTAGCAGCGACCTTATGATCCGGCGGCTCGTTGATTTCAAAATGATTATGGTCAGCTCGCCCCCATTCGCAAAAAAAACATGGCTCGCCAAGCACGGCAGAGGAAGCATCCCGCGTGCCTTTTGCACGATATGAATTAAACGGCTTTTCGAGAAAGATAAGACTTTCGGATGGAAGTGAGTTCACACCGACAGGCCCCATTGCCTGTGATACAGGGCAGGCACTGAAAGCGGCTGCAAGGCATGGTATCGCCGCGGCCGTTGTTATGCGCTGCATAGTCAAAGACGAACTGGAAGAAGGAAAACTGGTTGAATTTGGGCGGCAATTGAAAATCCAACTAATGCCGTTCACGCATTCCAACACCGGGTTCCTTTGCGCGTACGTCTTCTCTGCGACTGGTGGAGCGCCGCGCGAAGGAACTAGCTGCGTTTTGAGTGCGAGCTATCTTTCGCACGGGGTTGCCGAGTGAAGTCAACATTTGGCTCTCGCTCTATGTAAATGAACTTTCACCACATTCCGAGCTCTGAACCAAAGCAGGCGTTCGGCTTCAGGAACGCTGGATTTGCAATGGCAGGGTCTCCCAGATCCTGATCAGTTCACCGATTGAAGATGCCTCTATCTTCCGCATCACGTTTCCACGATGAAGTTTCACTGTCACTTCGCTGATACCAAGATCGAAAGCGATCTGCTTGTTGAGGCGGCCTCTTGCCACTTCCCTTAAAACTTCCCGTTCACGCGGCGTCAATGTCATATGACGCTCGATATTCCGTTTGACAATGACCGATTGGGCTCGGCGTCGCGCATCCATATCAATTGCCGAAGCTATTGCGTCGAGCAGTGTCTGATCACGGACCGGTTTCGTGAGAAAGTCCACAGCGCCCGCTTTCATCGCTTCTACAGTCATAGGAATATCACCATGACCTGTCAGGAAGATAATCGGTTTGGGATTGCCGTTCTGTGCCAACTGACGTTGTAAATCCAATCCGCTTGTCCCCGGCATGCGCACATCGAGGATCAAGCAACCGGGTGCTTCCAATAGATCAGTGCCTGCCAGCTCACGCGTGGACCCAAAGGCAACAGGCCGAAACCCTGCGGATAAGATCAGATCAGAGAGAGCCTCTCGAACGGACTCATCATCATCGACTATGATGACCAACGGCTGCTCGGTTTCCATAGTGGGTTGCAAAGGCATGCCCGGTCTGCGGTTCCGTGCGTACTGTTCGATTCTCATATCACCCCTCCGTTCTGCGTACAGTGAGTGCTTCGCTGATAGCGGTTAGCAGAGTTTGCCCATCAAAGGGCTTACGGAAAAACCCCGTCACACCCTGAGCGCGTTCCTGATCCGCAATTTCATGACGACCTGTGATCAGAAAAACTGGTAAATCGGGATGGATTTCCTGCACGATTTCTCTGAGCTCGAACCCATCGATATCTGGCATACCAACGTCGGTAATAATCAGATCTACGCCAGCAAGCCCTCGTGTCAACAAAGAAGCTGCTGACGAGTAACACCGGGCCGTATAGCCAGTCGCTTCCAGCAGATCCTCCATGGATTCCAGCAAGCGGGAATCGTCATCGACAACTGCGATCACGAGTCTGTCGTTGATCATCATTCGTCCCCTTTCGATCGCCGAGCATGGGTAATCGGGATCCTCAATTTTTCAGCTATGCGTACAAGATCAGCAAGCGAAGCGGCTGCCATTTTTGCATGACATTTCTTCTGTGTAACTGCAGTGTGACTTCTCTTATGCCGAGTTCGGCTGCTGCCTGTTTATTGAGGAGTCCGCTGACAACGAGCGGCAGCACTTCACGCTCGCGGATGGTGAGCTCGCGATAACGTTTTCTCAACTCAGTAATTTCGGATCGATTGGCACGTGTTTCACAATCCTGCGCTATTGCAGCATAGATCGCCGCCATGAGTTTCACGTCGCTGAAAGGCTTGGTCAGAAAATCGACCGCGCCACCCTTAATGGCGCGAACGGAACTGGGAATGTCGCCATGCCCCGTAATGAATACGATCGGTGGATGGTCTCCTGTCGAAATTTGCTTTTGCAGTTCCAGACCGTTGATATCGGGCAATTTCACATCCAGCACGAGGCAGGAAGGAACATCGGGCTTGGACGCGTTGACATAATCTGCCGCGGATCCGAATACCATGGTGCGCATGCCATAAGACTCCATTAGCTCCTCCAGAGCCTCCCGAATGCGCTCGTCATCATCTACGATAAATACCAGTTGACTCTTGCTCATTCCGCTGCAGCTTTCGTGACGACTGGGAGGGTAAAACCAATGATGTCCCTTGAGGTTCATTTTTTCTGCCCACAACCGACCGCCATGTGCCTCCACAATAGACCGGGAGATTGCCAGTCCCATGCCCATTCCCTGTTCTTTTGTTGTAATAAATGGTTCGAACATTCTTTCCGTGGGCGATATTCCCACTCCCCTATCGCTGACTTTTGTCCGCACTAAGTCTCCGTCCCGAACCACTTCGATAGTCAAGAGACGATCCAAAACAGTCTCCATCGCTTCGACGGCATTGCGAAAGAGATTCAGTATTACCTGCTGAATTTGAATTTTATCGGCCATTACAAACGGCAAGCCATCTGCCGCGTCGACGACTGTGCGAATCCGCCATCGCGTCAGTTCTTCCGTCATCAGACCGCAAACTTCGCTTATAATCTCGCTCAGCATGATCTTGTTTTTCGCAACTGAAGATTGCTTGAACAATGCGCGGATGCGACCGACGACTTCTGCAGCAGAAGTCGCATCTCTTGTGATACGCTCCACTGTCTTGAGCGCTCTCTCGGTATTCGGCGGCTCTGCCATGAGCCAACGTCGGCAAGCGTGCGAATTGGCAACGATTGCGGCCAGAGGCTGATTTACTTCATGCGCAATCGAGGCAGAGAGCTCCGCAAGACTTGAAGCCCGGCTTGCCCGAGCGAGTTTCTCATGCGTCAGGCGCAATTCCTCTTGGGCTCGCACTTCGCGATCGATGTCTAGGCAGATAACGTTCCATTGGACGATATTACCGCGTCCGTCGCGCATCGCCTCTGCCCGTGTCTCCACCCATCGATACAGCCCATCGAAACGACGCAACCGGTGTCGGCGTGCATATGGCTCGCCTGTCGCCAGACAATGTGCATATTGCTCCATAACACCTGCCAGATCATCAGGGTGAACGCCAGCGTCGAGCGTTGTCTTGAGCTTTCTATCATCTTCAAGCTGATCGAGACCGAAGCCGAGAAACTCGCTCAAACGATCACTTCTATAGATCGGTTCACCCTTGGCGTCGGCGCAGTCGATCATCACTGGCAAGGCCTCGACAAGCCGCCAAAGGGAGCGCTCCCGTTCTTGTAACGCTTCCTCAGCCTTTTTCTCTGGGTTATGTCAATAAATCCGACAAGGCTTTTATCAGCCACCGCGTCTGGTCGAGCGGTTGTGAAAAGGACATCGATTACACTGCCGTCCGGGCGCATAACTTTTGTTTCTTCCTGAAAAACCTCTTCCCCACGGTAGCGCGCTTCAATCGAACGGCGGATCGTGTCCAATCTCGCTGCCAATAACGTCTAGCGGAACCGTGCATTTCGGTTGGGCTGTTTGCGCCGAACATACCAAGAATATGGTCGTTGACCTCCTCAACTTCCAAAGCCTCGATAGCGAGCATAAGAAAATCCGGGTGCTCGTCGATATAGTCCCGCAGTTCTCCAACACCTTGAGAACGTAACTCCTTGAAAAGGGCAGCAAGTTTTTTCGCGTCGATTTGAGCGAGCCCTATCGGCATGTATTGAAACAAATCTCTGTAACGACGCTCGCTTTGCTTCAATGCATCTTCCGCATTGACCTGATCATCAATGTCTGTCGACAAGCCATACCATTGCACAATCCGTCCGTCGTTATCCCACAATGGGTCAGCTTGACCGGAAACCCAACGATAGACGCCATCAGCCCGGCGAACGCGATATCTCATTGAGAAGCGCTCGCCCGTATTAATACTATGGCTCAGAGCTTGCGAAACTCCTTCGAGGTCATCAGGGTGAATGATTTTCTCGATGATCGCGGCTCGCCGCTTCGTCTGCTCCCCGCCCAGTCATCAATGCTTACGCCGCAAAAATCAGTCAATCGCTTGTTAAAATAGTCGGGCTCACCTTCTGCGTTAAGGCGCCAGATGAAGCTTGGCACCGTATCGACCAGCATGGAAAGTTCGCGTTCGCGCTCGGACAGCGATTTCTGCGCACTCACCAGATCATCGATATCAACGCAGACACCGTACCACTGGAGGACCGCGCCCGTCTCGTCGCGCAAAGGTTCGGCCCGGGTTTCAGTCCACCGATAGGTGCCGTCTGCTCGTATTTGCCGGTATCTCTGGAGATATGGCTCGTGCGTCGCCAATGAATGGTTCATGGTGTCACGCGCTTTCTGAACGTCGTCGGGGTGAACCACGCTGAGATTCAAGGATTTGTCGGGCGCTGTGATATCTTCCAGCGTCGCCCCTGTTACCTCGATGAACCGCTTGTTTACATAAGTTGGCGATCCTGTGGCCGAAGTACTCCAGACCAGTGCAGGCACCGTGTCGACCAATTGCTGCAGGCTATTCTCGCGTTCGCGTAGCGCTGTGACCGTCTTTTTATAAACATCGTTGTCTAACGCAATCCCATACCAGCCGGCGATGCGACCACTACGATCGCGCACCGCCCGGGCGGCGGTACGCGCCCAGACATATACGTCACTTGCTCGTCGAAACCGGAACTCGACATTAAAGTCTTCTCCAGTTGCAAGACAATGAAGCCAACGCTTCGCAACGCCTCGGTAATCATCCGGGTGTAACAAACGTTTCCGTGCCGTGTGCCCTTTGTCTACAGCCTCGTTAAGATAATCCGGGCTCACGCCAAGCGAACTTTGCGCAAACGGATGGAGAAATATCCACCGTCCCTTTGCATCGAATGCCCAGCCGTTTCCAAAAATACTCTCGACCACCCTAGCAGAACGCATCGGCTCTGCCTCATCATTGGCGGATGTGTCGGCGACAGCCCGGGGAACAGAATCTCTCTCGGTGACGAGATCGCCAATTTCGACACTAACGCTATAGCCGTGTTCGGACCGGGTTTCGATCCAACGATAACTACCGTCGGATTGGCGGCTCCGGTGCCCGGTAATTTGTGGTACGCCTGTCCAGAATGCCCGTGCAGTTGCATGCGAGATTGAAAGCTGGTCTTCCGGATGGATGATATCGAGCCGTTGTGCAGGATCGGATTGCGTGACCCCATCTAAAGCAGCGTTCGCCGCATTTGCGAAACGCTCACCTGTGATCGACGGCACATAAGCATCTATAACAGTTCCATACCAACTAACAATTCCAGCCTCATTATCGCGCAACGGCTCGCCAACGCTGCGGCACCACCGATAAGCACCGCTGGAACTCAAGATACGATGCTCAATGGCATATGGTTCGCCTGTCGCCAAGCTGCGAAGCCGAGTTGCGGCAAAATAAGCATAATCATCTGGATGAATGAGTTTTGACCAGCCACGCGTGCCAGTGCCAGCCGGTTCGTTGAACTGGTCCAGTGAAAATCCGACCAATGAAAGCATGGATTCTGTCAGGTAGATTATTTTGCCGGCGCTGTCGGTTGCCCAAGCATTTCCTACCACGCGCTCCACAGTCCGTGCAGCTTCGGTTGCCTGATTATGATCTGATACATTCAATGTTGAAGTAAGCGTCATTTGCTGCAGCCTTCTCAGCATTCATCGCCGTGGAGTCTAATCCCAACGCCGCCAGATGGCATGCTATGGAAACATATATATCTTCATTACTGCACCGCTTATTCTGTATACGGCGTAAAGACCTTGTCATTTAGCAGCTCACAGGCTGGATCTGAGGGGTAACATTCCCCATGGACAAAAGGGGCCACGACGCCCCCTGCCCTTTATTCCTGCGCTGATTACTGGGTACTGCTCCCTAGCGCCGTTCACTCGTGGATATTGCCATTTTCGTTGCATAACCAGTGCGAGAAGCTGCTTTTTCCCGGGCTCACTACTGTCCCCGCTAGCCCTCCCGATAGGGATATCCGTCCAACGGTATGATCGTTCGAGGAAGAGGAGACCATTACCTTTCATGTTGCGCCATGTCGCGTAAGTCTGACACTGGAGAACAAATATGAAAGCGACTATCCAAATTGCTGCTGCACTTCTTCTAGTAGTAGGAGGTAGTGCCCAAGCCCAGAGTGACCATATCGGGTCGAATTGGCAATACCCATCAACAAAAACCGAAATCCGGAGTAAAAACTCCTCCAAGCGAGCGAATATAGGTCAGATAATACTACTTCGGAAGAAATCACCTGTAACACCACAGCCTATCAAGGAAGGAGGACGAACACTCTGGGGAAATAAAATAGTAGAAACTGCTTCCCCGCACGGAGGATCGGCTGTGCCGATCCTCAATTTCGACAACTTATTCGTATAAGTGAGTATTATTATATGAAACTATTTAGCTCCGGGCAGCCTCAGTAAAACTGTGGTTCCGGCGCCTGCCTCACTGAAAAGCTTCACGCTGCCACCTACGTCTTCAGCGAAGCGTTTAACCAGTGCAAGTCCAACGCCACCCAATCCCGACACTTTTGTCGTAAAAACGGATCAAATGCGCGCCTGATCGTATCGGGTGACATTCCGATGCCACTGTCCGAGACCCGCAACTCCACGATCTGCTGCATATTGCGTTGCAGCACTGCATTCGCTTCAATTATGATTTCGCCGCCTTCAGGCATGGAATCCCGAGCATTCAGCGCAAGATTCAGGATAGCACTTTGAAGTTCCGGGCATAAGCATCTGACTGCTGGCAAACGCTCACTGAACCGAATATCAACCCTGTGTCCCCCGGTGCCCAGTTATCCCGAATGAGGTCTCCAATTTCGGCGAGTGAGCGTTTAACGTCTATTGGTTCAACTGTGGTTTCGATACGGCCCGCCTGACGAATGGCGTTTCTCACGAGCACGCCCGCGCGATCCAGCGATACTCTGGCGCCATCTATCGCAGCGCCGTGCACAGGGTGCCCATCCGTCTCGGCTTTTCGGGCGATTATGTTAAGCGCCGAAGAGGCAATTTGAATGAGGTTACCCAATTCGTGCGCAACGCCTGCTCTTTCAAGGAGATCAGGCGATACGATTACATTTGAATTGGAGCCTCGAGATTTAAACGCACTTTGATCGGGTTTCAGCTGCACCATCGAATTCTCCCTGCTCGTTACGCCCGGCTTACCTGCCGGTGCATGTGCGATGCTAGGAGCAAGAGGTAGAAAGATCGATTGGATGCAGGACGTAGCAGGTCCATACTCGCGTACAGGCTCTTCTCTCTTCGCACCGTTTGGTTTCCCGATACAGCAAAAGGGACAGTCATCGATTTCTTCCAACCATTACTGGCTCGAAGTTCTTATGTTCATGACACGGGATGAAAAGTTGCCGGGAAGGGAACGCCGCCACCCCATCCTTGGGATAGGGTTTCCTGAACAATGATCTAAACGTTTCACTTCGTCAAAACGGTAGAAACATGGCCTGCTGAACACTCATAATTGCCATCCATCAACCTGACGGGAGGTTAAGTTATGGGATCCTTTGTACCATCGGTGCGTGTAAATCCGCCCAGCCAGAATGAAACGATTGCCGGCAGCGCGAAACCGGATGAAAATGAGGAAAAGAGGCTTTGTCCTCAAGCCTGCTCATCTTGCACAAGTCTGCATGAACCTGCCGCCTGTGCAGCACGGTTGAAAGTCCAGTTCTGACTGGAATGTTCTCATCAGCCAAATTTATAAATGAAACCGGCGCTTTTCCTTAGCGTTCAAACAACAGCGGCCATCACCACCGGGGCGACGACCGGCAATATCTGTCGGAAAAACGCATCCCTCCCTGCGTTGTCGCCCTCATAGCAGATCGCTGCGTGGTTTCTGCGCAGCGATCTGCTCGGCCCCAGTGCGAAATTATCTGGGGCAGAACAGTTTTCCGGCATTTATCCTGCTACATCGCTGAAAACGATAATAACCCTTTTAGATATTAGGCCCGTGAGCAGTCTGTATTTGTTCAGTTGAAGCATTCTTGAAAGACATCTTCCGCCCGATCGCGTTCCTCTGGTACTTTAATACCGGACACACCAACAGGAGTGTGTCCGGTATTTACCCTGTTAGTAGTCCCAGAATACGGGAACCCAGCGATAGGCGTTACCTTCAAGCGCCACCCGACCAACGGATGGAAAGGGAAGATGGGTAGCCACGAGCTGCTCGCCAGTTTCCGCCAATTCCTTTAAGAGCCGTGCACGAACGCGGGCGGCCTCTTCCGGATCATGTTCGAAACCGTTGTACCAATCAGGATGATCAAATCCCACTGCGAAAATCGCATCACCGGCGAATGTCAGCCGATCTTCGCCTGATACCAGCCGAACGACACTATGTCCCGGCGTATGTCCGCCGGTGCGATAGGCGACGACACCCGGCGCTATCTCGAACTGCTCGTCAAATGTTCGCAGATTATTGCGATATACTTCAGCAAAACGTTTTGCCGTTGCTCTAAGCGCTTCTGGAAAGCCTTCCGGCATATGTACGTGGGTAAAGTCGGGCGACTGCCAGAATTCCACCTCAGCAGCCGCCACATGTATGCGTAGATCGGAGCGTAGCTTCTCTTTCACACCGTCAACAAGAAGGCCACCGATATGATCCATGTGCATATGCGTAATCACGACATCGGTTACCGAAGCCAGATCAATACCGGCTGCGGCCAACCGTTTCACCAACTGCCCTGCCCGGGGCAAGTTAAGATCGGGGTCGAGCCCCAGTCCCGCATCGACGAGAATAGTCTGGTTGCCGCTACGCACCACCACTACATTCAAAGACCAGTCGAACGCATCCTTGGGCAGGAACATATCGTCCAACCATTCGGCCCGTGAAGCAGCGTCGGCATTGTACCCCAGCATTTCGGTAGGAAGCGGAAGAACACCATCGCTGACCACCAGTACATCGATATCGCCGATACGTACCGCATATCGCGATGGTACCAGTTCTTCGGGCCCAGATTTGCTTGTGCTTGTCTCGTGTTTCATAAGATGTCTCCGTTGCGCCCGTTTGACGAGCGTGCCTATCCAAGGTGCACTCCTGATCTCCTATCGTTGGTGAGGGCAGAACGACGGTGCGGCCGCTTCTCACAAGCGCCCACCGTTAATTGATCGGGCACAGAGCTATTCGACCATCGAAGAATGACAATGCCGCGTGCTCCAACGAGGATGATTGAATGCGGGTCGATCATGAACGGAAGAGGTTGCGGGAGACAATTATTCGCAGGTGTCCAATCGCGTATTGAAGGTCTAACCTTGACGATACTGAAGTATAGATTGGTGGTATTGAGCTTTGAAATAAAGCGCGGGCTTGTCGCGCACTAAAAACGGGTCCTAAATGAAGCCGTCTACAAATCTAGGGACTATTCACCTCTCGGTAATCTGACATCCCGTGCCATCCGAGAAAATTTTGCTGAAGCGCCTTTGCCCAAAAGAAATTTAAGTCAAATGGGCGAAAGCGAATATCAATCAAATTTTACGCGGCTGCTGGAACCGCCGCACCGGCGTCTCGTTCTTTTTTCACAGATCAATTGTGCTGCAGCATTTACAGAGATGCAGCTGCCAAGAACTACGTGTACTAAAGTAACTGTAAACTGCGTTTCGAAGGCGAGTGCATAAGGCGTGACCACTATCCAGCAGCCGAGAACAAAGTTGATCCACTCGGCAAAGGTTCGATAGTGGCATATCGCCACGACGGAGCAACATACAACCACCGTGCCCACTGCACCCGCGTTCCGGGCGATGAAGGGCCGCTCAGTATATGCAAACACGCAATAGGTGATCGCTAATCCCAGCAACAAACTCGTCCATTCCAACCATTTTTTTGGTACCTGCTCATCCATAAACCGACCCTCCAGACGTCCGGCATTTCCTTAGTTTGCGGTAATTTGGACAATCATGAGACGGGCCTGCTGCGCTTGCTATTTGTTCTTGGGTCTAAGGAAGCGATACAAGCGTCGATGTTCCCCAGCCTAAAACCGAGGATTTTGGCTTGCGAGTTCCCTCTACTCCGATGCCCTTTTGAGCGACCATTACCTTGGCAGCTATCCATTGATACTGGCTGCATGCTGCTTCCAAGGGAGAGGAGCAGCTGATCATGAGGATAGGTCCTCTCTCCAACTAACTCTGTTAGCGTTTTGACGTGAACTGTCAGTTCATGAAATCAATCGTCGCTTCAATTTACCTTTAGGAGTGTGAGATGACACAGCTATCAATGACGGCCACCCGTCGTTCAATCATGTCCGGCACCATCGCCCTTGCGGCTGCCGGCACCACACTGGGTTCGGCGCCCGCCCAGTCGGCCAGCAATTCCCTGAAAACTCGTTCCGGCAATGGTCATGTCGTTACAAAGGACGGCGTGGCTATCTTCTATAAGGATTGGGGTCCCAAGGATGCGCAACCCGTCGTGTTTCATCATGGCTGGCCGTTGAGCGGAGATGACTGGGACAACCAGATGCTTTTCTTTCTGGGCAAAGGCTTCCGCGTGATAGCGCACGACCGCAGAGGTCACGGGCGTTCTGCCCAAGTCAGCGATGGGCACGACATGGATCATTACGCCGCTGACGTGTTTTCAGTCATCGAACATCTGGGAGTTCATAATGCCATCCATGTCGGCCACTCGACTGGCGGCGGAGAAGCGGCCCGTTATACGGCGAAGTATGGAAAAGAACGCGTTTCGAAGCTTGTACTGATCGGTGCCGTTCCGCCGATCATGGTAAAAACGCCGTCCAATCCAGGGCGGCCTGCCAATCGAAGTGTTCGATGGCTTTAGAAGTGCTTGGCTGCAAATCGCTCGGAGTTCTACAGAGATCTGGCAAGCGGACCATTCTATGGCTTCAATCGACAGGGGCCAAGATCTCGGAACCGCTTATTCAGAATTGGTGGCGTCAGGGCATGGCAGGTGCCGCAAATGCTCATTATCTTGGTATCAAAGCGTTCTCGGAAACGGATTTTACGGAAGACTTGAAGTCGATTTCCGTTCCGACGTTGGTTATGCATGGCGACGACGACCGGTGGTCCCGATCGCCGACTCCGCTCCTCTTTCAGCCAAATTGCTGCAAAATGCGGAACTCAAAATCTACAAGGGATTTCCGCATGGCATGGCGACCGTTCAAGCGGACATTATCAATGCAGACCTATTGGAATTTATCAAAAATAGAGTTCTGAACTGGCCTTGGTAGCCTTCGGCCAGAGGAGAAACGACTGGTTCACCGCGAATATTGATCTACGGCGGTGAGCCAGTACTTATTCCGGCTCCACCACGACCATCCCAAATCATCGGCTCGGGATTAATGATGCTATCGAATTCCTGCTGCTAAGAGCCTGAATCATAATGAATTTAACAATATCAGGCTCTTGCGATGCGCCGCGTGAGGAAGCGTATGTTTGCGATGTAGACCCACGCTTCGGAAGAAGCGATGGTTTTCTCGAAGTCTTTGGCCAGTCTGCGACATCGTCCCAGCCATGCAAAAGTGCGCTCGACAACCCATCTGCGTGGGAGTAGTTCGAAACCTTCGGCGAGATCGGACCGCTTGACGATTTCCAGTGTAAACTTACCGACCTTTTCCAGTCTGCCTTTGAGCTTTGGTCCTGCGTATCCGCCATCAGCAAAGATATGCCGCAACCATGGCCAACGTTTGAGAATTGTTTTCAAGACATCCGGTGCACCGTCTCTGTCCTGAATGCCCGCCGAATGGATCACGAGGCCAACCATCAAGCCCAGTGTATCAACAACGATGTGGCGCTTGCGACCGTTGATCTTCTTCCCCGCATCAAAGCCGTATGCCGCCACTTTCCGTGGTTTTCACCGATTGGCTATCGATTACGCCAGCGGTCGGGCTGGGCTGCTTTCCGGTCAACTCACGTGCTGCCATAACTAGTGTGTTGTTGATAGTCCGCAGGATGCCGTCATCTCGCCAGCGGTAGAAATATTTCTGCACAGTGGAAAATGGTGGGAAGTCGGTTGGCAAAAGCCGCCATGCACCGCCAGAAGAAGCAATATAAAGTAGTGCATTCACCACTTCTCGCAGGTTCGTCTTTCGAGGGCGTCCAAGTCGTCTGGGTGCTGGCATCAATGGTTCGATGATAGACCATTCGGCATCCGTTAAATCACTTGCGTAACGTGAATTCCGACGTTCATACTGTCGGCGAGCGGTTTCAGTCCGGTCATCGTGATCTCCATCGTATGTCAGAAATCCGATTGAATCATAACCCACTGAAATCGCTCAACCCTTTTTGAACAGGCTCTAAGCGTCATTGTTCACAATCGGCAGCGTGAAGATGAATGTGGCTCCATGGTGTTCGTTTTTTTTTCCACCCATAGATCACCACCGTGCGACGCTATGATTGATCTGCAGATGGCCAGCCCCATACCCATACCTTGGGCCTTCGTGGTGAAGAATGGCTCAAATATCTGCAGCGGCGATTCAACGCCGCAACCAGTGTCACTGATCGCAGTCTCGACGACGTCGTCTTTTCGCGTCACGCTGATGCGAAGCAGTCGATGTTGAGAGGTGGAACTGATCGCATCAATCCCATTGCGCATGAAGTTGATAAAAGCCTGTTGAACTTGGATGCGATCAAGCATCAGTAGAGGAAGATTCTTTTCGGCTTCGAATTCAAACTTCACGCGGTTTTTCGATAATTCTTCCGCCAGAAGGTCACGAGCGTCGTTGATCAACCGTGGCAGATCTGTCATTTGCCTGTTGTCGTTAGACTGGGCGAAAAGCGCGCGAATACGGCTGATGATTTCGCGGGCAGAATTTCCACTGCGAATGATGCGCTCCAAGGATTGTTGGGCCCGGGCAACATTCGGCGGCTCCAATGAAAGCCATCTCTGGCACGCTTCAGAACTGGATAACAAAGCTGTCAGCGGCTGCGATACCTCATGTGCGATCGAAGCCGATAACTCGGCAAGATTTGCCGTCTGGCTGGCATGAGCAAGCTCTTCATGGGCAAGCCTTAGTTCATCTTGTGCCAGCACCTGATCGTGAACGTCGAGCGAAACGGCGTACCATTCGACGATGATCCCGCTCTTGTCGCGTATGGCTTCGGCCCGCGTATCCATCCAGCGATATGCCCCATCACAACGCCGCAAGCGGTATCTCAGTGCAACATTGTCGGCGGTTAGAAGTGCATGGCGCAGCGCTGTCTGGACCCTCTCTTTGTCGTCGGAATGAATGGATGCGGACATCGTCGCCAAAACGCTCTCCGATTGGTCCATATATTCATCGCCAAGGTCGAAGTAGCACAGTGTTGCTTTGCTAAAAAAGATCGGTCGACCGTTGCCAGAAAACCGCATAATGTGGATCGGAAGCATATTGACGAGCTGCGTCAATTCCTGCTCTCTGATGCGAAGGGCTGCCTCAGTTTCTTTGTAAACTGTAATATCAATAGACATCCCGTACCAGCCCGTAACGCGTCCATCGCTCCCGCGCGTTGGCCTCATGGCAACGCGATGCCAGCCATACTCGCCAGTCGAAAATCGTCTCAAACGATATTCATTGTTCCAATGTTCCCCGTTTTGAGGCTGTGACGGAGGGACGTTGCGACACGCTCATACTCGTCAGGATGGAATATTCTTTTCCACCCGAGATCGCCTCCGTCGAGAAATTCCTGCTCCGTCAGCTGTTCATTCATTTGCTCCGGGGTCTGCCCAATAGTGGTCTGAGCATTGGGTGTTGCATAGGTAAACCGTCCGGTAGTATCCATCGCCCAACCGGTCCCGAAAATTGTCTCGAACACGAGCGCAATTCGTGCTGCTTCGCCAGTTTCGCCAATCGAACCGGCCGCTGACCATGGCAAGTGCTGAGCCGAAACCTTCGCGGGTGTGTCGCCCGCAATAGTGTAACCCGGTTCCGCTCTGAATTCAGTCCATTGATAGCTACCGTCCGGTTGTAAACTGCGATGCCTGATGATCTGTGGAAATCCGCTCCAAAACGCGCGGGAGGTAGCCTGATGCGCAATGTCGAGGTCTTCCGGGTGAACCAGACCGAGATTCTTTTCTCTTGAAACGTCAGGAATTTGCTCGTCGACAGCCTCTGAACTACCTTCCCACGCAATAGCGAGCGTTACGCCGAGACCTGTAATAAGCAGAGCTGCCCATTGTGCTGCCGGATTCAGTGGATTGGTCGAACCTGAAAACGCTAGTAAGCATGCGACGATAGCTGCAACAGCAAACATTCCGGAAACAAACCAGACGAAGCGATGATTGCTATTTCGCAACAAGATAATAATCGGGAGGAGAAATCCAACAGGAACAGAAGTAACCCAATACAAAGCTCCGGCTGCAGCGCATGCTCCCAATGCACAGGCCAGTTGGAAAGGGGAGAGATTGCGCTTCATTTCTTATTATCAGTCGACTTTTGCTATCTGGGATTTATCTAATCATAATACTGTCATTATCATTTATTTTTCTCGGAAGAAATATCAACGGAAAGCATATCTCCGTTTCCATTCTCGGCGCTCGAGAAGAATGTAAGTGAAAAGACACCGATAATAAGCACCAGCGAACCGAAGAACGGAGCGTCGGGGCTTTGCTGGTACAGCATCGTACCAGGATCGGGCCGATTGCTGAACCGAGACCACGGGCAGCCATATTCAAGCCACCTATCTTGCCCCGGACCCCATCGCCACTGATAAGGCTTATTGCTCCTAGTATAGCGGGTGCCAGAAAGCCCACTGCGAAGCCTATCATGCCCATCGCCAGACACATGCCAAGTAGGCTTTCAGCCTGCAGAAGAAGCAAAAGACCGACAAAGATTCCGACACTTCCCCAACGCAGCATCGCGGCGGGGCGCCACTTCGGCTGGATAGCAATAAACACCTGCGACAGGCAAACGGCGAAAACGCCGATAGTGAGGACAAGCCCCGTCTGTGTCACCGCCATGGCGGCGTCCATACCGTGCCGGTCCATTAATCGCACGGCAAAGATCGGCGGGACAGTCGTATAACAAGTAAAGCCGATAAGCGTCATCGCAAAATAATGCCATAGTTTCGCATATGGCAGGGTTGATTCGCGGCTGTTTGGCTGGAGGTGAGAGACCTCTTTTGAGGCGAACGCCGCAATAGCGGCGCAAGCCAGTACTCCCAGCAGCGCAATTATTGCGAACCCTGATGCGACGCTGAATTGCCCGGTCAGCCATAGCAACAGGGAACCAAGCAACGTACCGGAGCTGATAGCTGCGCTTAGGATGCTCATCCCGCTCACCCGTCGTGACGAATGGGTCACCTCAGCCATATACGCCTGCCCCGCCGGTATCAGTGCAGCGCCGAACACGGCTTGGATTAAACGCGCTGTCGCCAAGATGCCTCCGGCCACAAGCGGAAGAAGTGAAACCAGTTTTCCTGTTATGAACGCCATTGCCGCCGGCCCGACGGCGACCATCGATACCGCCAGCAACAGCAGACTGCGCCTGTTCCATACATCGGTGACATAACCCCACACCGGTGCAGCAATAACTCCCGCCAAGGCTCCGCTACCAAGTATAAGTCCGACCTGAACCTCTCCCAATCCCAACTGGCGCCCAGCGACGCTGAGCCCGCCAGTCATGAAACCATTGGCGGACGTGTAAACAATCACCCCAGCCAACACTGCGCACAATTCGAGCAAGGGGCGTGATCGCCGGCCTTGTCCTACATCCACTTGGTTGAGCATCGCGTCCTCTGAACGTTGGATGAAGAATTGGCGAATATATTGCTCTACACAGATACACTGGTTACTCGGTTTTCGCTTTATCCCAGCCATTATATCTGGAAGTTACCGACAGGCACACTGTCCCCGAATAGGTTATAGAAAACGTATTCAATAGGTGAAGATCGCGCGAATTGCCTTCAATACTGAGTGTGGATTATCATCGTTATTTTTCTCCGCCAAGGAAGATTGCCTGTTTGAACTTGTCTGCCGCGATAGTTTAGATGCGATCTCCTGCGCGACAGAAGGTTTTGATGTGAATATCCTTTCGAGATGAGCCCTATCGACCTCGAAAACCGTTACAGACGTCAGAGCGCGCATGCTGAAATCGATCCCATCCTTTTCTTGCAATTCTATTCTTCCGAAGAAATCGCCCGGCGATAATCTCCACAACTCTTCATCGTTTCGCAGTGCCTTAACGACACCCGCGCAGATTATTATGGCAGATGAAAGTTCTTGCCCCTGCTGGACGATCTCATCGCCCTCACGATAATGTTTGATTGCCCCGGCCCTAACCAATCTTTCCTTATCTTCTTCTGGGAGTTCTGCGAGGATCGGACTCTGCTTAATCGTTGTATGCAGTCGGGCATCGATCGATTTCTCGTTCTCGATACTCGATGAGGCTTCATTGGCTACGATCACCGATGACGCTGGCGCAAATACCAGTCCAGCAGCTTTGCAATGACGCATGATTAGATCAATCATCTCGTTACGTGCCTTGATAATGTTCGAAGGATCTTTGACCCTGAAGAAGAGATCGACATCGACTGCTGTAGCATCAAGTCCTCTAAGAGCAACGAGGGGCTGAGGGTCTTTGATGATGAAATTGCACCCACAAAGAGCCATATTCAGGACATCCTCAATAGTAGAGGGAAGTCGTGTGGGCCTGATTCTTAAATTCAACTGAAGAAGATGTGTTTCACTGGGCCGACTGAGATTTGTTAGCCGAAGTTTTGCCAGCGCACTGTTTGGCAATACAACAACGTTATGGGCGACCGTAAGTATTTGTGTGGAGCGCCGTACTGGCAATAACGCGCCCCTCAACTCCATCGCTAAGACGTATCCAGTCACCGAGTGTAAAAATGCACGCCCCAGCGTAAGTGCGATACCAGAAAAGACATCGCCAAGCGTGTTTTGCAGTGCAAGCCCGAAGGCTATCGCTATCACACCAGACGTGGCAATCAAAGTTCCCACAGGAACTCCAAATACGAATGCAAGGGCAGACAGACTAGCAAATGTATAGACGGCTCCGACAACGATGTCCTGAAGGAGTCGAGCCTCACGTGGCCTCCCCTCAAGGACAAGAAAAATACGAACAAATCCAATCACAGCCCAAGATAGATGAAGCCACCAGAGAATTTGAGCGAATGCTATCAGTATTGTACTGGCACTATTAAAGCCCACATCATCTGCTCGGCTCAGCGGAACATCTCCAATTATGATGACAGACGTCATCGCAGCAAAGAACGCGATTTGCACAACCAAACGCAGATTTGAGCGCCTCGGTCCGATGAGCTTCCAGACAATCATTCCAACAATGCCGATAACTGCCAGCCATAACAGCGGAGCAGTTACGAATTCACCCCAACTTAGGCGCATCGACGTATAATCCTGTAAATTCGGCTTTGTTCGACAAGCGCCCCCGGGGAAAAGCTCGAGCGTCACCTCAGTAGCCAATTCCGGCTATGTAGTCGGTAAGCATATGTTCTTGGATCCGCTCCTGCTCGAAGAGAACCTTGAGCGCGTCACGAATATCAAGAACCCCCAATGGTTTCGCCTCGCCCCCGAAAACCGGCATGTTCTGCAGCCGGTTATTGACCATGACCTGCCAAGCGGCTTGCAAGTCATCAGCAGGATCGCACGCAATTATGTTGCGGCTCATCAATGTTCCGACGGTCGCGGGACGGTTGCGATCAGAGATATGCCGTATAAGGTCTGTTTTAGTCAAAACCCCTGTTGCAGTACCTGCTTTGTTGCTCACGATGAGCAATCCGATGCCGGGGTGAGACAACGCAATGGCCGCACTTTCCAACGTCGCGTCGATGTCAATCACACTGAGGCGCGCTAACGTAATGGGAGAAATTTGCTCAATTCGCACGACGTCCTCTTTCCATAATTACGATATTCTGGAGACAGGCCCAAAAGAACCGCACTCCCCGAACTGTGCGGTTCATTGATCGGCCTGACGTCCACGAACAGGCGTCCACCCGCCCGATTGACGCGTGATGGTGCTATAAGCGATCATTCCTCATAGGTAGTCAGCTCGGTCTCGTCTGTATCTACGACGAATACTGCAAGGAGCCGAGCGGGCTCCGTCTTGCTTGCATTTTCGCTCACCGCGTGATGATCGCCCGGAAACTCTGAAAAATTGTCTCCTGAATGGTACACCACTACAGGACCGCCATTAACCTCGGCTGGTGATCGCCCCTCCAATACGGTCGCGTAAATAAACGCCGACTTTGCATGGGTATGAGCAGGCGAACTGCCCCCGGCGCATATTCCACGAGTATGCCTTTGATACTTTTACCCGGAACGTTTGGAAGGGGTTGGTCGTAAACGACTGTTACCTTATCATCCTTGCTATCATGTGCGAATGCCGCGACCGCCGAAGCGAATAAGAGCGCCGCCGCGTATGGAAAAATCTTGACCATAATAAATCTCCCGATCAGGTAATTGTTGTTCATAGAATGCAGTGGAAATCCGGAGCCTTTATCGCTTCCGGGGAACATTTGCTTTGATCCACTCATCAAAACGGATGTTGCCTAAGCGGGCGTCGCCATCTGGAACCAGCGTATGATCATCGATTGCGACGTCGAAGTACCGGGCGTTCGGATCAGCAATAACCGATCTTTTATCGCCTGTAGCGCGGAAATAGCGCTCTACGAACTCGTACATCGGACCACGGTCAGGACCTGCGATTTGAACGATGCCATTCGCCGGTGCCGAAAGCGCCACATTGGCCATCACATCAGCTACATCGTCGGCCCCAATCGGTTGGAAAGCGCCGGTGGGTAACCTGACCATGTTTCCTGTTGCGGATGACTCTGCAATTGCATCGACGAATTCGAAGAACTGTGTAGCCTGAACGATCGTATAGTGGACGCCCGATGCGCGAATACGCTCTTCCTGTCGCAATTTGGCGCGGAAGTATCCCATCGTCTGCATGCGCTCAGTGCCCACCACCGACAATGCTACGTGATGACGAACGTGAAACCGTTTCTCGGCTGCGAATAGATTGCGGCCAACTGCCTCGAAGAAATCCATAGCTGCTTTCTCTTCGAAGGATCGTGAATTCGCCAGATCAACGACCACCTCTGCATCCAAGAGGGCCGTGTCGAGCCCCTCTCCCGTGACCGCATTGACGCCGGAATTCGGTGACGCGGCTACTGCTTCATGGCCCTTTGCCCGAGTCGTTTGACGGTTTTGGAACCAATCAAACCGGTACCTCCAATGACAACGATCTTCATACATCTCTCCCGCGTCTGAATGTTAATGATCAAGTCCACACTTGATCGGTGTGAAATATAGTACGGCCCCGAAGGACAGAGATCAGGGAGTGAAAGCAGATCTACAGCTGTTTGCTTACTCATACCAATAAGCAACATTCTCATTCGCTCCAAGAAATACTATGCTAGTTATCTGATTTTGTTTACCGATATTTAATCCGCCTCAGAGGAGAGCGGCATAACCTGCTAGTGATAACTATGAATTACGTTGATGCGGCAGCCAATCAGACTTAGGATGCGGTGCCCTAATGCCAATGTACAGGTGGGACATAATTCCAGATGGCCGCGTTATGTCCATTTGACGCTCAATACTTAGAGACGCTGCCAACGCGCGGCTACGCCAAGTTGGCTCGGCTCTGACGGCGTAATCGTGAAGATTATCGTCGATCCTATTCGTGTGGCTACCTTCTTCATACCCGTGTGTAGCTGATTTTGATGTTCACGCTGATCTAGCTTCGTTCTTGCGGCTTAACAAAAGCCGCTCACCGCGGCGTGTCGAACCAGTCCTCCGCGAAGAATCAAATCAACGGAGACCGTTATGAATTTCCCACTTTACAAAAGGCTACCAGCGCACGCGATGAACGGGTGCCTTCTCGCTATGCTATCGAAATTGGCGATATTGACGTCATAATTATCAGTGATGGTGTGGTAACACCACCTGCCGAGTCCATGGCCACAAACGCAGATCGATCGACGTTCAATGCTTGGCTGGACGAGCGTTTTTGTCCCGCGACGCATTCGACTGGGCACTGAACGCCGTAGTTGTGAAAAGCGGAAGCCAAACAATTCTGATCGACAGTGGACTTGGTGAAGAATATCCTGATTTTTCACGGGCCGGTCAGTTTGTGTCGCGGCTGGAAGCCGCTGGCATTGATCTATCGTCTGTAACGGACGTTGTTCTCACTCACATGCATTTTGATCATGTAGGCGGCCTCTTGGTCCCCGGGGTAAAGGAAAAGTTAAATCCGAAGATGCGCGTTCACCTGTCGCAGGCGGAGGCGCTGTTCTGGCGGGACCCAGACTTCTCGCGGACAGCAATGCCGCCTGCGCTCGCAGATCTCGCCCGGAAAGCATCGAAGGATTTTTGGAGGCCTATTCCGACCATCTGCAAACCTTTGAGGAAACTAGTCGTATAGCGCCCGGGGTTACAACTGAGCGTACCGGCGGCCACACGCCCGGTCACAGCGTGGTTCGAGTATCGTCAGGTTCCGATCATCTAATGTTCGGCGGGGATGCGATATTCCCTGTCTCATTCGATCACCCTGAATGGCACAACGGCTTTGAGCACGATCCCGAAGAGGCAACCCGTGTGCGTCTTCGCCTTATGAAGGAATTAGCTGAAACAGGTTCTTGGCTGATTTCTACCCATATGCCTTTTCCCTCGGTGGGACGCGTAGCTGCTTCCGAAGAGTGTTATCGTTGGGTGCCAACTCTTTGGGATTACTAATTTCGAAATCATTTCGCTCCTCAGATTTCATCTAGCGCGAGTCAGTACCAACTTCCTGACGCCGCTACGCAATTAATGGAGAGCTTCGATTGTTACCTTGAGGGCGGCGAGTAAACGTGGCCCTCGAGACACATTTGCAGAGATACACAAATAATACATACTTAGAATTTTCATAATGCTGGTTAGAATCCTGAGAATTTGGCGACTGGAATGGGGCCGGAGGCAGCCTGTCGGCTTTGAGCCAATCAATGGCAATAGCGGACATCAATCGACGGTCGGCATTCGGCATTGCGGTAGTCGCTTCCTCGAGTGGACGGTCCTGCTCCATTATGCACGAACGGCATCGCCCGGTGCGGCACCGTTTCGTCTGATCGCTGAAGAGCAGCAGTTTAAGAAGTGGCAGTGGATCATGCCATTCTCGGCCATACCAGCCACGCAGGTCGTTTCCGCATACTTGCCAATGGGCGACGGATACGTTTTGCAAAGGATGAGAATGCGGGCATCAACGACAGGCAAGGCTTGCTCCGAGGCAGCCTGCCATTGAGTCACGGTTAAGCCGAAGTACCCCAGCGCGCTGCCTCCAAGTTAATCCAGCGTTGCCGTTTAAGACAGAAAACACACAACCGGTTCCGGCTTTTGTTTCAACCGACGCTTTAACGGCTCCGATGGTTTCTTACTCAGGCTTCTTTCGGCGCGCACGCTTAGGCTTTGCGGGAACTTCATCCGTCTCGCCTTCCGTAGCCGTACGAACTGCAGCCGCCAATATCGGTTTCACCGAAGTTTTGACTGAAGCGCCGGCCGTTGAAGCAGGGGCGGCCTCGGGGATACCCATCAATTCTGCAGTGCGTTCCATTCGGATTCGTGCCAGTCCTTCTTGGCTATGCGCTCTCTGCAGCATTTCTTTATGGACCTGCGAGTACCACGCACTCTCAGAAGCCAGCGCAGGATATTGCGTCAAAACTTTATGTCGTTCCTTAAGTGCGTTACCAATCCAGTACCAACCCGTTTTCGGCGATTCCAGCCACGCATCCACGAATTCCGCCGGATCAACATAAGCAAAGATCGGAATGTCTTCGTATTCCAAAGTCGCGTTACGGCTGTGGCAAACCATGTCGAAGAATTTTTGTCCGTCCGTTTTGACAGCTTCCAGCAACGCGGGGACTTTGCCGGCAAGGTGTCAGTCAGAACGTCCGTACGAGCCTTGATGAGGTATTCGAGAACATCCCGGAATTCAGTTCGGTAGGAATCGACGACCCAATACATAACGCCGCCGGATGCGTCATTGAACTCGTCGGTCCACATCCAGCCCGCTTTTCGCGCTGGCAGTCGCTTTGCGGCTACGAGATCATCAATATAGCGCTTGGCATCGTCGGCGACCTGCTTTGATGTGACCTTCAGCACACCACGGGACGCCATCATCATCTTCAGGGCAACAATATGCAGGAACTCGCCGGAATCCGTCACCTGACGCTTGTCGAACTGCTCGTTCATTCGTGCCAGCGCCGGATCGGTGTACTCATCATCGAGCTTGTCAAAGCTGCCGACGATCTGCCAAGGCGGCGCCGCCTCCTTCTCGAGAAAATAGGCACTGTTGTTCAATGACGTGCGGATGTGCTCCTCCGTGAAGCGGCCATCAAAGAGCATTTCGGCTAACACGTCATCGCTCACCAATGTGCTTCCAATGTCGATTGACGTGTACCTTTGGGCAGCGTCGTATAGCCGGGATTTCGGTGGCTCTTCCTTTTTCGCGCGCCCCATATCCATTCTGTGCGAAAAGATCTTTTCCTGTCTCCTGAAGAGGTCCTCGAGCTCCAGCTTGTTCGTTCTTGCTTCCACTGCGAGAGCGGAAAAGAGGCGGACCAATTCCACCATCGCCATGTCGTTCTCAAAATGGCGATCCTCTAGGGCATCGGCGAGACGACCGACATCCTCAACGACGTGTCTAAGGATTCGCAGGGAGGAAGTTCCGGACTCCTGAACGTGGAAAGCACCTCCCGACGATGGGCGCCAAGCTTGTCTGGCTTCTGCGGATCCTTGAAAAAGCGACGAACTCCGCAAAGGCCGCCTCGACATTCGGTTCGACGTGAAGGGTTTGGCCGAAGACCTTTTCCTTGGTGTCCGCGAAGGTCTCAACCACCTTGGTGTCATGCGCGATGACAATCACCCGGCATCCGTGGTGCTCTACATATCGATTGATCATTCCGAGCAGCACAGCGTTTTCGACGGTGCACCGCTCGTGTCGTCCAAGATGAGTGGGCGGGAGTTGTCGACCTCATTCTTGATGAAAGGCCCAGTCAGAAGACTCGCCAGACCTCCGGTTCCAAGAGATCCAAGTACCGGCATGTCGACAGACGTGCTGTCCATCTTCTCGGCGAAGCGCCTTACTGCTGAGGCCTTGGGGAACATCTTGGTAAAAATCTGTGCTTCAATCTCGCTGGGCGTGTTGAGGCCGAAGAGACTGATGTAGTGGGCATGTGTATCTGGAAGCGCGCGCCGGACACGGTGGGTTTTGCCCGTTCCCCACTCTCCGGTTACCAGTACGGCATAGCCCGGCTTCAGCCGCCCGACATAATAGGCGAGATACTTCTCGAGGTGGCTTTGCGGCTTGATCGCTAGCGTGATCATAGACTCAGGTTCCTCGGGCTTTACAGCGGTGGCCTCTGCAGGATTAATCCATCTAAATGGGTTTTTCATCGCGTCGCTCGTTTCCCGATTTTCAACCAGTAGGCGTTCGATAGCAAAGACTTCGCTCGTTCTGCAAGGTTGTTCCGGTCATCATGTGAATCAAGCGATTTGCCACAGGTGAAAACGCCCGCGAACCTCGTCGCCAGCGATCCCTGTCTGAACCGATGAAGTTAACCTCAGGAATCGGAGCAAACACGGCACCTCCATGATCTGGTGAGATGTCCGGTTCTAAGAATGGACCTTCATGCAAGGCTTATCCGGCATGAGGGCGCTTAGCTGCTTCCTGCCGAGGCACGGCCCCGCCCTCGCGCGAGGCCGCACATTCTCAGACCTCTATATGCTCCGCCAGTTCCAGCGCGTCCTCTATGTCGACCCCGAGGTAACGGACCGTGTTCTCGATCTTGGTGTGTCCAAGCAGAATTTGGATCGCGCGAAGATTGCCAGTCGCCTTGTAAATCATTGCAGCCTTCGTGCGTCGAAGCGAATGAGTTCCGTAGTCCTCACGCCTCAGCCCAATGGCCGTCACCCACTCGTCAACCAACCCGGCATATTGTCGAGTGCTGAGGTGATCGGCGTGGTCGACTCGACTGGGAAACGCAAAGTCATCGACAGTTCCTCCCCTACGCTGAAGCCGGGCAAGCAGGCTTGCCCGGACCTCGGACGTAATCTCGAACTGAACTGGACGTCCAGTTTTCTGCTGGACGACCATGGCACGAGTACGAATTTCCCGCCTGTGATGAGCGTCCCAATTTTGATCTTGACGAGATCGCAACCTCGGAGCTTGCTGTCGATAGCGAGATCGAACAGCGCGCGGTCTCTCATTCTTCCCTCTCGGTCTAGGAAGAAGCGGACCGCCCAGATTTGGCGCTACTTTAGTGGCTTCTTCACACCCACTTGTCGGCCGGCGTTCCATGCCGGTCTGCCCAACGCGGCAGGATCATATTGTGCAATACCCATTTACGTTCTCCTCAGGCCAACCATTGGCCATAGGAAAAACGCACAAGTCGAGGTTTGAGGGGCCGGGAGCGGAATGGCAGCTTCCGGCAATAGGTGATGGGTATAGCTGACACAGTCAAAACAGCAGCGGCCTCGCTGGCCCCTGTCGATCAACAGCTCGTCCGTACTGCAGCCGGGTTCACTAACATATTAACCGTCCGAGCCTTTAACGAATGGGCGATTTACGGACGGGTTAGCGAAGAAATCAGCCAGTTAAGTTCCGTGCGAGCAGACGAGAGCACACTTGCATAGGAAGTGACGGTCGTCATGTCAGTCCCATATCTCTTGTCCATAGATGCTGCGGAGCCCTTACCGATCATCAAGATCCTCAACGGGCTGCTTGAGGTGACGGTCCCTGACAAGTCATCACGATATTGCTCAGCTTGAGCGATGTCTTCCCGAGAAATCGGATGGTTGGGCCGTTTGAACTCAATCAGCAGATAGCTGTCAGCGAGATCCTGCGATAACAGAAGGTCTGGCCGCTTCGAGGCCCGCTTACCCATAAACTTCTTATCACTATAGTTCGCGATGACCCGTTTCAGTGTGATGTTCGATGACATCAGAGCATATTGGCGACCAAGGAGCCACAAATTCGTCTCGAAAGCCTTATGGACGTCCTTTTCGAGGGTCGCTTCGTTGTCGACAAGCTCTTCGAGGTAGTCCAGAAACCTCATTCGTCTGGTCGCTTGAGCAGCAATCCCAGAGAGCTCAACCATACCAAACTCTTCAAGCGCTGCTGCAAAGGAACTAACATCTGTGCGGTCAGTGGAATTTATCCGCTCGAGTACGGCCCAGTAGGCGTCATGCTCCATGGCGTCGAGCGCGACGTCTGCGATCGTCGCAATGCGGTCTTCGCTTTCCCGATAAAACCGCTGCAGGATCCGGTGAAGGGCTTCCTCAGCGTAGCGTCGGCGGTGTTCTGGGAGGTCCTTCAGCCTAGCGTCCAACTTCTTCTTCAATCGAGCTAGCTGAAGGCTCATATCGCGAGAGTGGCTCTCTCTAAGCCCTTCTTTGACGATCGATTTTACATAGGATTGGATTTCTTGGAACGCCTTGCTGTTCTCGACCACCCCGCCCCAATCGGCAGTTACGAAATGGTCGTTACCCTCGAGCTCCACCTCTCCATAGACTCGTTTCGACAGCTTGAAGGGAATTTCCTCGTCATCATCGAGGCCGAACATCATCGGCTTCCCGACGACCTTCCCGTCCACCTTCAGCACTATACCCGGTGATTTTGGCGCTCTTTTTACCGTCTGCGATCGTGAACCTCAAGCGAACTGAACCGCTCTCTATAAGGGTCTTCTCAACTTCCCTTGATACGCCCGGAACATCGTCGACCGACAACCGCGCCTCGTTGACGAATACCTTGAAGGCATCCTCCCGGCCGTATTCGTGCACGAGTACTTCTCGAAAACGATCGGGCGTAGGGAAATTCAATCGGCTATCAAGACCGGACAGGATGATTGTTGTGCCTGCATGAGCTTCACCTGCATCCTCCTCGATGAATGGTAGAGGCACAGCTTCTAGGTCATTCTCATTCTCGGCGGGACGAGCTTGTCGATCGTCAGGCTGCATTTCCGGCCTCGGGCGACAGCTGAAACATCCATCCGGCTTGCCAATGACAGGCCAGCGAACTTACCGATGCCCTTTCGACCCTTGACCTTCCGCTTGAGTAGCGGGGTCCGTTCACCTGTACGTGCCCGCTTGTCGCTGGCGATGTTGAGGTATTCGTTCCTCATTTCCAGAGATGTCATTCCCGAACCGTCGTCGCGGACGATAATCGGATCAGACGACATGGGCGTCGGCAATGTGATCCAGACGTTTTTGGCATCAGCATCCCATGCGTTGTCGACCAGTTCCTTCAGGGCTGCTTCGCTCGATCGATAGGTTTCACCCAGAAGTCTTGTCAGTCGTGTATTAACCGAAAAATGCACGTCATCCATAAATCGCGTTCCCCAACCCTTATGTAAATCAGAAGTAGCAGAAGAAATAGACCTTGGTAACCTTCGCGGATAATCCCCACAGGAAACAGCGCCGTGCGAAATTCTGCGGCCAGCTAATTCGCCGCGACTTTTCAGACATCGGGTTCGCACCGAGTTGGAAATTTGGCATTCACAAAGCTTTTCTCGAATGTGTTCGAGCACTTGGCGACGATGATGCCTCTTGATCATTCCTTAAAAATCTTGGGACCTTTAAACCCGGCAATAGCGACGACGAAGAAGAAGAAGCAACCGGAACGAGTATCGATCCAGACGGCTTCATTGTGACCGGAGACGGGTCGTTTCCCATGAGGCCTCCATTCTCTCCCTGATTAACTCGCCGTCGACAGTTATAACTTTAGGGCGATCAATCGCTTCTTGATTTCAATCGGTTGGTTGTTACTCTCTCGTGATTCAAGGGAGGTGGCACATGGTTTTGATTTCGGTGGACTTGACAAGCCCAAGGCGAGGAGTGCTTCGCCCAATCCACGAGACATTTTCCGCAGTCGGCCCTCAGGGAAGGCGAAAATTAAAGAGCTTTTGCAAGGCGGGCGCAAGCGCTGGACGAATGGTACAAGAATCCAAAACAAGACACCTTGATCTCTATGTACACCGGTGCCGGAAAAACCCTTGTTGGGGTTTTGATAGCCCAAAGTTACCTTTTGCAGGGCGTCCGAAATGTAGTGTATGTCTGCCCGACGATCGACCTAATCCATCAAACGGTTCGCGAGGCCAACGGAATCGGAATCACGCCCACCACGTTCTACCAATCGAAGTTTTCAGACCAAAACTTTGCCCAGTCGAAGTCCTTTTGTATAACAACCTATCAGGCTCTTCTGAACACCAGAAACAAATTCCGCGGGCAGAATGCGCCCGGTGCCATCATCTTTGATGACGCCCATGTTGGAGAGCGTTTGGTCCGAGACGCGTTTACGCTGACGATCAGGAAGGCAGAAAACGAGGTGCTTTTATTATTCAAAAATAGCCGCGATCATCAAGGAGTGTTTCCACGATGTCGGCCAAATTTATAATTTCGAGCAGATTGTCTCAGACTTCTCTTCCGGAACCGTAGCCCTTTGCCCACCGAACGGCGTACATAATCGCAGCCATGAATTCCGGGCAGCGTTGGAACCTCACATCGACGGCGACATAGGCCTTCAGCTGCCTTTTGATTACCTCCGCGGGCACTTGCAATACTGCGCGATCACCATCAGCAAGTTCGTAATCGAGATCACGCCACCCTTCATCCCTGCACTCCATGTCCGCGCCCTTGAAGACAAGCGCGTGCCCAAAACCTTCCTTTCGGCCACTGTCCAGTCAAAGGGCGATATTATAAGGGCTTTTGGGCGATCTCCGAGGGTAATCGAGCCGGACGTTGACGCTGGCCTTGGTGAGCGGCTCATGTTGTTCGGATCGTCGTTGAATGAATTCTGCAACAACGTGAAGGGGCTCGAGGCGCTAAGCAAAAAGTGAAGGTTCTGATTGCCACTCCAACGGAAAAGGCGGCAGACAAATGGGATGACTTTGCCTCTCCGCCGAAGAGCGCTGATACATTCACGCAAAAGCTTAACGAGTTCCGCGTAAACACGACGGGCGCGTTCATGTTGCTTGGCAGATATGATGGCATCGACCTCCCCGACGATGACTGCCGTGTCATGGCGGTTGATGGGGTGCCGGTTGGGTCGGCGCAGCTGGAAAGATACCTGTTCGATCGTATTAAGTTAGACCAGACATTCTTCCCGCGGATCGCCAACCGGTTCACCCAGCTCTTTGGCCGCATCAATCGTGGCAAGAACGATTACGGCATCTATTTCATCTATTCGACCGATGCTGAAAACTGGCTGCGAAACGTTGCCAACCGGGCGTACTTCCCCAAGATCCTCCAAGAGCAGATACGGCTTTCAGAAGAGTTCTGCGATCAGCTGAAAGACATGACGGCTGACAAAATCGAGTCGATCGTCACGCAGATCATTGAGCGCGACGCAGGCTGGCTTTCCTATTATCAGGCACAGATCGGTCAGAATCCGATCGACGAGAAACGCATTAGCGATCGTGAGGACTACACAAAATTCGATGATGAACTCGCAAAGCGCGAAGCAAACTTTATCCTTATGCTCTGGCAGGGAGATCATGGCGGGGCGATCAAGCAGTTCGAGGAGATTATCGACGAGGTAAGGATGAAAAATCCTCGCCTCGCTGGTTGGTACGCGATCTGGCTTGGATCAGCCAACGCCATCCTTGGTCGCCCCGACGCAATGTTCGACTGGTTTGACGAGGCGAGAAACAGGCTCGGCGGTAAGCTTCCATTGCCTCGTCAGGAGCAGGAGGACGTTGGGGTGCTTCCGGCCTGCAAGGCCGTTATCGAGGAGGGGTTGCGCGAGTTCTGCGCGCTTACCGTGCCCGAAGCCAATCGGAAGCTAATAAAGCTAATCAAAGCCGCTGAACCTGCATACGGTGATCTCTCGCACAAGAAGGCGGAGGAAGCGATCAGGATCATCGGAGCTGCGTTGGGTTTTGATTCTCGTCGGCCCGATACTGACGAGCACGACGGCCCCGACAACATTTGGATCGATCATAACACCAAGGTTGTAATCCCTATTGAGTTAAAGACGGACAAGCTTGAGGGCAGCCCGATCAATTCCGAGGAGGTCGGGCAAGTTTACCAGCATCTGGAGTGGGCGAGATCGCGATACTCAGGTTACAATGTCCCCGGCATACTCGTTTACACGGAGAGTAAGTCGGTTACCGGTAGCAGTAATCCGTCCAGCGACATGTTCTTTGCCAATCAAAGGACGATGAAGGATCTGCAGGCGTCCTTTATTACCGGCGTAACGATGCTCTCCAAGCTATCTCCCCGAAAAATATGGTAAAGCGTTCGAGATCGGCAGCGGACCGGAGTGGCAACCGCTGGCCATCTTCGAGCGATTGAAAGTCGGATGCCTCAAGGACGCTGATTAATAAAAGCGGGGTTTGGGCATGACCACTCTCCCGCAGGAAACATGAAGCTGTCGCCACTTAGCTATGTCCGCTTTCTAGCGAGCGCGATGGCGACCTCTAAGACCGACTTGAGGCGCATTACAGACCGACAACTTTCGACCTCGAAATCAGACATTGGGAGCAACAGGATGTGCACTCGAGAGCAGACGTTTCTTGCGTCTACCGTGTTGTGTCTATGGACGCCAACCGAAAGGGCGATAGGAGTAGCGCCAGACCACTCGCTAGCATGATCGTGCCAGCGAGAGCGAGAGCCGCATTGTTGCCAAGCTCCAGAGCGATCCACCCCCAAATGGTGCGGCTACAGCAATGAGACCCCAGTTTATCGACCTTATCGTGGTGTTCATGCGTCCGCGCAAGCGCGAGGGCGTCAGAGCATTCCGCAAGCTCATCTCCAACGGACCTCGCATCCCCAATCCGAATCCGTAGAAAAGCTGGACGACACAAAGCCCAACCACTCCGATATCGCTGGGTGCAATACCCGCAGCGAACCAAGCGAGCCCGGTAATGAAATCTGCGGACAGGATAGCAACACCCATCCCAATGGCGCGCGCTATTCTCTCAGCGAGAGCCGCGCCGACAAGTCCTGCCATGCCAGCACATGCCAAGGTCAATCCAATCGCGGCGGCGTCCAAACCCGGCTTGATGCGTGAAAAATATATACCGTTCCGGCCACGCTGTTTCCAATAAACCAGACGTGGAGGCAAAACGCATAAGGCGCGAGGACCCGGTGCCTGTACACCCGTGCGATGCCCTCCCGCAGGTCCGCGAGGATCGATGTCCGCTGGATTGAGCGCTCGCAGGCAGAATTGGGTACACGCAAGAGCAGCAGCGCCGAAGTGCAATAAGTCGCGGCATTGGCGAGCATTGCAAACGGAGCGCCGGCGAGACGAACGAGTATTCCACCCAGCAAAGGCCCTAATGTCTGTGCGAGGGTATATGTCTGGCTCAGCTTGACATTCCCAGCAGCGAGCAGGTGCGGTGGAAGAAGGTCTGCCGTATATGACTGGTGGGCCCCTCCTTGTAGTACCGCCGCAGTGCCGAGAAGGAAGACGAGGAGAGCCAGCAAGGTCGGGGTGAGCAGTCCTAACAATGCCAGTACCGCAATAGTGGAGAGAAGACAGCTGCTAGCGACATCCGTAGCGATCAGCAAGGACCGTCGGCGCAAGCGATCAACGACAACGCCTGCCATGAGCCCAAAGAGCAGGGATGGCAGCCATTGCGCTGTCCTCACCCAGCCGACCTCAAGCGGATCGGCGGACATGGTTTCGATCAACAGCAATTGCAGGGATAACGTGAAAATAGAGGTGCCAAAGTTGGAAAGGCCGTCGGCAACCCAGAGCCGGAGAAACCCCGGATGAGCAACCAAACGTCGGAGCGAGACAGGCCCCTCTTGATCATCAATCTTGTGCATTGCCCCTGAATACCGGAAAAGTATGAAAACGATATGTTCGTGGTAGCATGGCAGACCTCATGCTGGTCGGTGCTGCCGGTACCATTCAGTATCAGCACCTGCAGACGTATCAGGCTTGCAACTGATACCGACTCTAAGCCAACGTGCGCGAGCGTCTTAAGCTTGGTGCAGGCTCGCAGCGACATCGGTTGCCGCCGCGAGCCGCTGTCTTAGCTCAACGGGACGACGACTATGTGGAAGGAATCCGGACGCTGATCTCCTAGGCCATCGACCATCCGATGCCTGATGAGCGACTCGGTGACATAGGCGGTCGCATCATCAGTAACCGTAAGGTTGACGGGGCTCCTCAGACCCTCTGCGATTACTTCGATATTGCGTTGACCAGCCGCAAGCGGATCGGCAATCCGCAGCACCCGGCCATTACCCGATTGCACCGCGCTTTCGAGCAGGATTAAGGACCCGTCAGGCGCAAACCGCATGCCGTCCGGGTTCTCGATTCTTCTTGGGAGTTCCAGTTGCCGCAGGTTGCCATTCTCGTATAGGTAGAGCTGGCCAGAGCTGAAATTGCCGATTGCGACCGTTCCGTTCTCGGCCCTTGCTATGCCGCCTGCGCCGATACCGGTTTCATCGGTCAACCGTTCATCCTGCAATACGGTTTCGAACTCCGTGCTGCCGCGAGCCAGACGCAGCAACCGACCGCCGTTGCTTTCAGTAATCAGAATGCTGCCTTCGGGTTCGACCGCTATATCGTTAGTGAAACCGGTCGTGAGTGGCGTGGTCTGAAGCACCTCGCCCGTATTCGCATCCAGTGCAAAAATGCGCGGAGTGCGCGGCGCTCCCTCTGGAAGGAAATCGGGCGAAGCACCCCAAAGTACGTTACGTTCTCTGTCTAACCGAAGCGACGTACCGGCAAAAATGTCCGGCGCTCCCTCATGTAGCTTCGACCATTCGCCACCGGTGAACGTCGTAAAACGCCGCCTTGGGTGATCTGGCCAACATACAGCGTGCCGTCATTGGCATGGGTTATACCGTTCGGATAAACGCCACCTTCGGGCAAAGCGATACGCGCCAGTTGATCAGACGAGGAATTGGCGTTTGCAACCCCCACGGTTAGCAGCATCGCGCAGGTGAGCGATGTTAATACGTTGATCATGTTTGGTTCTCCTTCTGCGGTTGAATGGTCGCCTAGGCTCTGTGGCCCGGAATGGTGTAGCCGCCATCAATCAGGATGTTTTGGCCAGTCACAAACCTCGCGCGGTCAGAAGACAGCCAGACGGCCACATCCGCGACGTCCTCGGGCGTCCCCAGACGACCGGCAGGCGTGTGATGAATGAACGGGCGGGTGGCGTCGTTGTCGGCTGCGGCGAGCCGGAACATTGGCGTGTCGATTATGCCCGGATTGACGTTGTTGAGGCGGATTCCATCAGCTGCCCCCCCTGCGCGAGCGCGCGGATCATCCCGTCAAGCGCCGACTTCGAGGCCGAGTAAGCCGACGACCCAGAAATGCGCCATGGGCCAGCCATGAGGACGTATTGACGATCGATCCGCCCTTTCCCAAGCGCATGGCGATCATCTGATGCTTGCAGCATAGCCATACCCCCTTCAGATTGACGGAGATGGTCGCATCGAAGTCGGCTTCAGTCATATCCCCGCCGGCAGGAAGCTGCCGAGAGTGCCCGCATTGTTAAAGCACGCGTCGATGGCGTCGAATTTGTGAAGCGTCTTTGCCAATAAGTTCTCAACGTCGGCATTGGCCGAGACGTCAGTTGGGACAACCAGTGAAACAGCGCCCCGGGCGGTGACAAGCTCGGCCGTGTCTTCCAGCGCACGCGTTTGACGACCGGCTAGAACGACCCCGCGAGCGCCAGCCCTAGCATATGCGACCGCGGCCGCTCGACCAATGCCGGAACCGGCACCCGTCACAAGCGCAATGCGATTTGCGAAATCAGACATTCAACTCTCCTTTCAGTCGATGAAAGGGGAGATGGCGTCTTTTCCCTGACAATTAATGGGCTATTATACCATCAACAGATGCTACAATAGCAACAATAAGGGCTTGGTATGGAAAGGCCGTTGGCGAGCGAGAACCCGGCGGAATTCGTTATGGTCGTCCGCAAGACAAGTTACGTAGCCGCTGCCCGCGCGCTTACCCTCCACCCTTCGGTCCTCAGCCGCCGGATCAAGGCGCTCGAAACTGAGGTGGGCGTGCGCCTGCTGAACCGCGACACTCGTAATGTGACGCTGACCGAAGCAGGCACGGTTTTTTCGAGCACGCGATAGACGTTCTTTCCCGACTTGACGACGCCCGCGCTGCCGTATCGCGCTACGCGGAACAACCGACTGGCATGCTGCGCCTCGCCCTGCCGAATATCTTCGGCCAAACCCGTGTCGCTCCGCGTATACCAGCCTTCATGCGCACTTATCCGCTTTTACGCTTAGATCTGCACTTCAGCGATCATGTCGTCGATCTTGTGAGCGACCGCTTTGACGCTGCCGTGCGTATCGGCGCCAGCGAAAGGGGCGGCGATTATCGGATGAAGAAGATCGCAGAGAACGACCGTTTCCTGGTAGCCTCTCCATCTTATGTCGAGGCCCACGGAAGCCCTACCCACCCGGACGAATTGCAATCACACCGCATCCTGCACTTCTCTACCCTCGTTCATGGTGCGCGTTGGCGATTCAGCGGAGCAAACGGTTCCGTGGACGTCTCAGTCGATCCAGTCTTGAATTCGGACAACGTCGCGGCATTGCATCATGCAGCTCTCGCCGGGCAAGGCATCGCCATCCTTGCGAGCTTCATCGCAGGACCCGACATCGAGGCCGGTCGGCTGGTGCCGGTGATGGAAGAATACAAGCCCGCGCCCAGCACAGTCTCGGTCATCTATCCCCGCGCACCAATCGTTCCAAGAAAGGTCCGAGCGTTCATAGACTTTATAAGTGCAGAATTCTCTGCCTAGTCGTCGACTGGTTGGTGCTCGCGTACCTTCGGCCTCATGTTGCATCAGAGTCGCCCGGGCATGGAGGCACGGGTTCGACTTCACCGCGACCTACACCAAGCTCACGCCGATGCGGGTAATCGAGTGGCGGACGGATGACGACCGTCATAGGCGTGTCGAGTTTGCGGAGACCGAGGCGGGTGTCATCATCCATCAGACGTTCGATGCCGAACCGGCTCCCTCCGTGGACGAGCAGCGCCGGGATTGGCAAGGCATTCTCGACAACTTAGCTCGGCACGTCACCGCGCTCGCGGGTTGACGGCAAGTCTGCGCCGCTTGCGATACTATTGGCGAATGAAGGGCAGGTTTACCGCGTCGTACGCTGAAAGCCGCCGTACCGCTCTCCACCCCATCATGGTCGTTAGCAGCAAAAGGCGGAATGACCGCTTTGGAGTGCATGTGAATTGTACGGTAATGGCTGCAATAAGACGCTCAGCAGTCCAAAGGCTTCGCCCCTCTTCCGGGACACTTCGGCTCTATTCGAACTTGCTTAAAACCAGACGTCACACGAATATGCGGTTTTGAGGGGTAATTCATCCCGAGAGCTGGAGGAATGATGCTTTTACTTGCGTGCGCACTCGTGTTTGCCGCTGCCGCATTATCATCACAGGAAATCTCGGCGGCAGGTCCCTTTGGGGAGTTAAGGGGCACATGGACGAAAGCCTCTGACGCAGCTGCTCCCGTCGTACTTATCATACCCGGCTCGGGACCGACGGATCGAGACGGGAACAGCCCGCTGGGGATCAGCGCCGGATTGTACCGCCTTCTGGCCGAAGGGTTGGGGGCAGCAGGGGTCGCAACGGTTCGGATCGACAAACGTGGCATGTTCGGGAGCGCAGGCGCTGTTCCCGACGCCAATGCAGTAACAATCAACGATTATGTAAGCGACACTCGTGCTCGGCTGAAGGCCATTCGAAGTTCAACGGGTTCTGACTGCGTTTGGCTTCTCGGGCATAGTGAGGGTGGCCCGGTCGCATTGGCAACGGCTCAGGTCGAGCGGCACATTTGTGGACTGATACTCATCGCAACACCGGGTCGTCCTCTCGGTGACGTTTTAAAGGAACAGCTTCGCTCCAATCCAGCCAATGCATCCATACTTTCTTCAGCAAATACCGCAATCAATACCTTGGCCGTAGGCAAGCACGTCGACCCTTCAGAGTTGCCGACGTCACTAGCTCCGCTGTTCGCCCCTGCCATACAGGACTTTCTCATAAGTGCATTCACACTTGATCCGGCGGAACTCGCCGGGCATGTCGCCAAACCGATCCTCATTCTTCAAGGTGAACGTGACCTTCAGATAGGAATCCCTGATGCCATGGTAATAAAGGCGGCCGCACCATCGGCAAAACTCACGCGGCTTCCGAACACTAACCACGTCCTTAAAACCGTCGTCTCGGACGACCCGGCGGCCAACATCGCCACTTATTCCAATCCAGACCTTCCCTCGCGCCTCGGCATCATCGAGGTAATCACGGATTTCCTGAGGTCAGAAGGTACCCGTCAGCCGTGACTAGATGATAAATGGCAGTAACCCAGCCATTCACCCGAAAACCTGCCTCAACGGGTTTGCTCTGTTGCCGGCGTTAACGAGAGGAGCCGGGGAGATTGGAAGCGGACCCTTCTATTAGCTGATTGACCTGTATCATATGATACAGGTTCGCACGTTCCGCGAAAATGGCGCATTCCAGTCTCAAGTTGACCGGAGGTCACCGATCGGCTACTTTCAGGCCATGAACCGCAACCGATCGACCATCACTTCGACGATGATGATGCCGCTTTCCATTCTGGAAGCGGGACGTTTCGGTATGTGACCTGACCACGATCAACCGACACACCAAAGCCGCTTCAATTCGAGGCGGTATTTTTTGTCTGGAATCCGCCTCACCTTTTATCCAGAGGAGTTTCCGACATGCCGACCGAACAGTCGCAAGATGTTCTGATCCCAAGACGCTATCTTACTACCGCAATTCCTTATGTGAACGCCGTGCCCCATATCGGCTTTGCCCCGAGGCGGTACAGGCTGACGCACTTGCCCGCTTCTACCGTCAACAGGGCTGGCAGGTACGGTTTCAGGCTGGAACGGACGAGAACAGCATCAAGAATGTGCAGGCAGCGGAAACGGCGGGGCTCTCAGTTGTAAATCTGGTAGAGCGTAACGCAGCCCGGTTCCTTGCCCTGAAGGAAAGTCTCGATCTTTCCTACGACGATTTCATTCGCACCAGCGCCGACCAACGCCACAGACCGGTGTCGAGCGCCTTTGGAAAGAATGTTTCGAGCGTGGTGACATCTACAAGCGCGCCTATAGCGGCCTCTACTGCACGGGCTGCGAACAGTTCTACAAGGCAGAGGATCTTGACGAAGGCAAATGTCCTGAGCACGGAACCGGGCCGGAGCTGATCGAAGAAGAAAACTGGTTCTTCCGCCTCTCGCGATATGAAAACAAATTGCGCGACCTCTATGTCAAAGGCGACACGGGATCGTTCCCGACGCCCGGCGCAATGAAGTGCGGTCGTGGATTGAGCAGGGGCTCGAAGATTTCAGCATTTCGCGCAGTGCGACGCGTGCGCGTGGCTGGGGAATACCTGTGCCCGGGGACCCAGAGCAAGTGATCTATGTCTGGTTCGACGCACTTGGCAACTACATCAGCGCATTGGGCTATGGCAGCGACGACGACACTCTGACGCGATGGTGGACACAAGTCATCTCGCGGGAACACGTCATCGGAAAAGGCATCACTCGTTTCCACGCGATCTACTGGCCCGCTATACTACTTTCTGCCGGTTTGCCGGTGCCGACACGGATTCTTGTCCACGGCTATGTTACCGTCGATGGGTGCAAGATTGGCAAGTCGGCGGGCAACGCCATTGATCCCCTGCCCTTGGCGGAAGAATTTGGACCGGACGCGTTGCGCTATTTCCTTTTGCGACACATCCGTTCCACAGGCGACGGGGATTTCTCACATGCGCGCTTTCGACAGGCTTATGATTCCGAGCTTGCCGGGCAACTGGGCAACCTCGTGCATCGTGTCCTGAGCATGATCGAGCGCTATCGAGACGGAGTTGTGCCTGCGCCTTCCGAAGGCTTTGTCGAGAACGACAGGCTGTTGCAAGCCGCCAACCGGCTCCCCTGACACGGTGGCCACAAATCTGCACGCCTTTGCCTTCGACCGCGCGCTTGATGCGATCTGGGGCTTCGTAGCGGATGCCAACCGATATGTGGCAGAAGAAGCGCCCCGAACTGGCCAAGGTTGCATCCTCGCCCGATAGCGAAATAGCTGCGGTGGGGATTCGGGTTAGACAACACCTTATTGAGCCCGGCGGTTTCTTTGGTTGCAATCGCGAAGTGCATTGCCCCGCTGCTACCGAGAGTAAGTAGAAAGCTGCTCGAGAAATTCAGCAATCAACACTTCGACACAAAAACATTACCGGGAATCAGGGTCTCGGCAGGTATGCCCTTGTTTCCAAAGCCCTGATGCGAAGCGCGCGAACTGCCCGGTATTGCGCTGGCAGTTCGCGACGTCATGACGGCGTTGATGGACTACAAGCACGCCGGGAAGGTTGATCCGCTCATACACGGCAGTTTCAGACGTTTGGGATACCACAAGGTGATTGGCCGCCCTCTACCATTAACGGTCGTTGAAAGCATGATAAGCGGAACGACCGTTTTGGAAAGCGTGAGAATGCTACGCTAATGACTGGAATAGACGCTAAACAGTCCGAGCGCTAGCGACCCAATGTCGGTCACCAGAACCAGAAGAGGGCGACCGAAAACGGCCGTTTCACCCGTGAATGGTCTCTCCGCGTTCAAGCATACCAACGAAATCCCTGATCTTTCGGGCTCTGGTCTCAGCTTTCTTCACCGCGCCAATCCGATACAAGATCGCATATCGGTTAGCGCCAGTGAGCGTAGCGAAGAAAGCTGCGGCCTTCGGGTTCGCATCGAGCGCAGTCTGCAAGTCCGGTGGGACCTCAGCTTTGCTGGCTGGAGCATACGCCGCCTCCCATCTGCCATCTGCCATCGCTTTATCAATTTCCAATTGCCCAGACGATTGCATGCGCCCCGCCGAGATCAGTTCCAGCGCGCGTTTCCGATTTTCATCCGACCACTTGCTACGCGGTCGGCGTGGGGTAAAGCGGACTAACCAGCTGTCAGCGTCGTACTTGTCGAGTTGACCGTCGATCCAGCCATAGCAAAGGGCACTGTCGATCGCCTGAGCTTTGGTGACGCTTGCGATGCGCGAACCCTTCTTACGAAATCTAACCCATGCACCCTTGGAATCGCTCGGTTGCTCCGCCAACCAGCTCTCCAGTGCAATTTGATCAGCAAATGAAACTATCGGAAGGCCAGAACGCAATTCAGTCATCCTCCATCTTTAGCGCGGTCCGAGGATTCGATAAAGATCCGCTTCCGTTAACCCGGGTCCGGTAGCTGTCGATCCGCAAACCAACCCTTCGCAGTCATTATTAGTATGAAAAGCGAAACGACCGCTTTCAGCAAACTTTTCGGCAGCCTGAACGACCGGAATGAAGACGCATTGCAGTCCATCGGCTATCGATCATATTGCCTCGATTGATTGGAGTGATATCTACAATGTAAGCCGATAATTAGGGAGGCGTAATGAAACTGGAAAAATCCTTTATACCTTCCACCGAGCCCGGCGTCATATTGGAGATTGTTACGGCGAGACCGGAAAGTGAAGGTCCACATCCAATTGTTGTTTTCAACCACGGCTCGACCGGGAAAGGGCAGAACAAATCCCTTTACACCAGAACGGTGGCTCCGGCGGTCATAGCGAACTACTTTGTCGAACGCGGGTGGATGGCATTGTTCCCTCAACGGCGAGGAAGGGGAAAATCTGGCGGAGTATATGGTGAAGGTCTCGCGACAGACGGGTCCGGCTATTCCTGCGACGTTGACATCGCAATCGCAGGTTTCGAGCGAGCCGTCGAGGACATCAATGCCGTAGTCAACCATTTGCGAGGCCGATCTGATGTAGATCAGGATAAACTTATTATTGGGAGCGTCTCACGTGGAGGAATCTTGGCAATCGCATACGCCGGAATGAGGCCAAACACGTTCCTCGGCTCAATAAACTTCAACGGCGGATGGCTTGGAAGGGGTTGCCCAAACCATGAATTTGTCAATCCACTACTTTTCGAGCGAGGCGCTGGTGCAGGGGTTCCCACACTGTGGCTGCATGGAAATGTTGACCAGTACTACAGCATAGCTCATTGCAGGGGTAATTTTGACAAGTTCCGATCTGTCGGCGGGCAAGGAACATTTGTCGCCGCACCGATGGGCCATGCGCTCATGTTCAAACCGGCGCTTTGGAGCGAGCATGTCGACCAATACCTGCAAGAATTAGCCAAGTGAGGCCCTACGGTGCAGCTTTTCAAACCACAAAACCAAAAGCACATGTTCCGCTTCTCATCTTCGCAGAGATTGGTACAATTACAAGCATTCACGACCGCTTTGAGGAGTGTGAGAAAGCTACGGTAATGTTCGGATTTGGACGCATTACAGACCGACAACTTTCGACCTCGATTGCAGACTTTCTCCGAACTTCGTCCAACCTTCGAAGCAGCCATTCGTGTAACTGTTCAGGTGACTTGGCACATTTCGGAAAATGCGGTCGACTTTTGCTCCAGATATCGTTCCAAAAAGTTGCCTTACGGCAACCGTACCCCGCGATCGATATTTAAGTAACGGATCCAGAAGACGTTCAGGCAGAATGGCGGTAATATCCGAAGGGTGATTTAAGCAGCAGCCATTCGCCATGCATTGATTACACTGGAAATTTCCCCGATTTCCTGACACGCCAGACATGCATATTATCGGCAACTGCAAGTTGGCTAGAAATGTTTTCTTGAAACTTGGTTTGATTTCTCAGGCTACGGATTGCAAAACGGTATTGTTCCCATGGCCAATCTATGTTGCCTGCAGGAAGTTCTGGACGAACCCGTCCGAAGTTTAGCAGCGGTCTGATGGCCAAACGCCACGCTCGCACCCATCTGGGTGGGTCTAGAGCGTTTCACCTTTTAACGGAACCATATCCGGCGTTTTCCAAATAGTTTTGGCATTCGGCGGGCTGGATGGTTTCGACCAGCCTGCCGATATGACGCCATGTGTCTTCGATGGTGCGCTTTTGTGCATTTCTCATCCAATGCTTGATCTTGGAAAAGGCTTGTTCGATCGGATTGAGGTCCGGCGAATAGGGTGGCAGGAACCAGAGGCGCGCACCGGCGGCTTTGATCAATTGACGGATGGTTGCCGACTTATGGCTGCCGAGATTGTCCATGACGACAATGTCGCCCGGCTTGAGCACCGGGACCAACTGCTGCTCGACATAGGCGCGGAAACACTGGCCGTTCATCGGTCCGTCGAAGACACAGGGTGCTGTAAGCTGATCGTTTCTCAAAGCGCCGGGGAATGTCAGCGTGCGCCAGTGGCCATGCGGTGCAAATGCCCGCAGTCGCTTGCCTTTTGGACCCCAGCCTCTGATCGGCGACATGTTGGTCTTGATCCGGTCTCATCAATGAAGACCAGCCGTTCGGGATCAAGGTGATTTTGCAGGGTCTTCCAGCGCTGTCTTTTGCGAGCGACGTCGGCACGAGCTTGCTCAAGGGCGAATAGTGTTTTTTTTGAAGCGCAGCCCTTCACTGCGAATGAATTCCCAGATCGTATTGTGCGAGACGGAAATACCCCGCTCGGTCAACGCCGCCTTCAGGCCATGGAGTGTCAGGTGTGGGTTCTCGGCGAGCCGTTGCACAATGATATCACGATGCGGTTCGAGTATCCGCTTGCGGTGGCCGCCCATCTTGCCGGGATGAACCGATCCGGTCGCACGATGGCGCTGGGACCATTTTACGACTGAAGATGCGGCAATTTCAAACCGCGTCGCCACTGAACGAACGCTTTCGCCACTCAACACGGCGGCAACAACGCGCTCTCGAAGATCATTCGATATCGGTGCGGTCATCCAACGCTGGCCTCCATCCAGCCAGCATCAGTGAATCAGAACAAAACTGATTTGGGAAGCGCATTCGATTCAGAGAAAAACGGAAACGCTCTAGCCAGATTAGACTGTCAGCATATGGTATTGCGTAAGAAAATAAGCTTGGACCACCCTCCAATATCCATGCGTCACTTTGCAAAGCCTGAAGCAGTTTGACCTCAATTTGTGATTTTGGACGTTGTTCCCAGTTTTTGATGAGCTTAATGTTGTCAAAGGAGATAATTGGCACATCGGGACGAACTGCCGCCAATTTTGCCGCGAGGTAGCTTTTTCCCGCGCCATTTGGGCCCGTTACGATCAATCTCTGCAATGTCACGATCCCAGCCATGAAAAGAACAATTAAATGGCGATTGACGACAAACACATACAGAATACATGAATTCGAAAACGCTGTAATTGTCACTAATTGAATTTATCCATTACGTCAGACAACTTGCGAGGTTGAGTTGCGTGCACTCGACTGTCTGCGTCCACCGAGATTTCTTCGAAGAACAACCTTGCAGACGAGCAGGATCAAATTACGCAGGGTAAAGGATTGGACGTAGCTCAAACCCAGAGCGGCCACTTCACCGACAGGGCTTCCAGCATCTGCCAGCCCTCTTGTCACCCTCAACGATCGTTGAAAGCATGATAAGCGGAACGACCGCTTTGAAACGCGTGAGAATGCTACGCTAATGACTGGAATGGAGGCGCATTACCTACAGACAGCTAAGAGGACTTAACCAGACTGTCAGTTTATGATGTAAGCTCGATCGGTTTCGACAACTTTACCAATTGGCAACAACATGTTGAAACAGCTTTGCCTATTGACAACCCCATTATATCCAATATTCTAGATATATGGAAAACGAAGACGCAATTACGGCGCTGGCCGCCCTCGCCCAATCGACAAGGCTCGATACCTTCCGGCTGTTGGTGAGGCACGAACCCGCGGGAATCCCCGCCGGTGAATTGGCGCGTATGCTGGATGTGCCACAGAATACGATGTCTGCTCATCTCGCGACGCTGTCTCGTTCTGGTCTGGTGAAAGGCGAACGTCAAAGCCGTTCGATCATCTATCGCGCTGATCTCGATCGATTTCGAGAACTGACCCTTTTCATGATCAAGGACTGCTGTGGCGGCAGTGCCGAGCTCTGTGCACCTCTTATAAAAAGCCTGACACCCTGTTGCGAACCAAAGACGGTCGCCCAGTAACACAAGGCCGCTGAATTCGGCCTTACACAAACGGACTGATAAAATGACGGATCGGGTCTACAACGTGCTCTTCTTGTGCACGGGCAATTCCGCACGCTCAATTTTGGGCGAAGCAATTCTGAACAAGGACGACGAAGGGCGTTTTCACGCCTATTCGGCTGGTAGTCGGCCAAAAGGCGACGTTCATCCTCTCGCAATCAAGGAACTGGGCGCTCTCGGCTATTCGACCGAGAACCTGAGCTCAAAAAGCTGGGACGTGTTTTCAGGTGCCGACGCCCCTCAGATGGATTTCATTTTTTCACTGTCTGCGATAACGCTGCCGGAGAAGCCTGTCCTGTCTGGATCGGCCATCCGATGACAGCCCACTGGGGCATTGAAGACCCCGCCGCTGTCGAAGGAAATAACGCGGAAAAACAGCGTGCCTTTGCACAGGCGGCCCGCTTTATGAAGAACCGGATATCAGCATTCCTGAGCCTTCCTCACGCCACGATAGACCGCATGGCGCTTCAAAATCATCTGAAAGAAATCGGCACCATGGAAGGTAGCACACAGACAAATGTGGAGAACAACTGATGTCCACATTCGAACGTTATCTGACTGTCTGGGTGGCTCTTTGCATTGTCGCTGGCGTAGCTCTTGGCCATCTATTTCCGACAGTATTCCATGCAATCGGGTCTGCTGAAGTCGCCGGGGTCAACATTCCAGTCGCTATTCTCATCTGGCTCATGATCATCCCCATGTTGCTGAAGATCGATTTCAGCGCATTGAGACAGGTCACTGAGCACTGGCGTGGTATCGGCGTCACGCTCTTTATAAACTGGGCCGTCAAACCATTCTCTATGGCACTTCTCGGTTGGCTATTTATCGGCTGGCTGTTTCGCCCTCATCTGCCTGCAGACCAGATCGATTCCTACATTGCCGGGCTGATTATTCTGGCGGCCGCCCCTTGCACGGCAATGGTGTTCGTCTGGTCCAACCTGACCAAGGGCGAGCCGCATTTCACGCTGTCGCAGGTCGCACTGAACGATGCGATCATGGTTGTGGCATTTGCCCCTATCGTCGGGTTACTGCTCGGACTGTCGGCAATTACCGTCCCGTGGGATACGCTCGTTTTGTCGGTTGTCCTCTATATCGTCATTCCGGTGATTATCGCTCAAATCCTGCGCAGAAGCATTCTCGCCAGCGGAGGACAACGAGCCTTCGATGCAATGCTGAAGACACTACAGCCGCTGTCTCTGATTGCGCTTTTGGCGACACTCGTACTGCTATTCGGGTTTCAGGGAGAGCAGATCATCGCACAGCCCATGATCATAGCGATGCTGGCCGTGCCAATCCTCATCCGGGTTTATTTCAATTCTGGCCTCGCCTATCTGTTGAACCGAATTTCAGGCGAGCAACATTGCGTTGCTGGTCCGTCGGCTTTGATTGGCGCATCCAACTTCTTCGAACTGGCAGTAGCAGCCGCAATCAGCCTTTTCGGCTTCTCATCTGGCGCAGCACTTGCAACAGTTGTTGGCGTTCTTGTTGAAGTGCCTGTCATGCTCTCCGTTGTCTGGATCGTGAACCGTTCCAAGGGCTGGTACGAACGCGGTTCCAATCAAAAGCCCGTCACCGAAACAGGAAAACTCTGATGTCAGTTACGATCTATCACAATCCGAAATGCGGCACGTCTCGCAACACATTGGCGATGATCCGTGCCAGCGGCGAAGAGCCTGTTGTCATCGAATATGTGCAAAATCCGTCGCCGCGAGAACGACTGGTCGAATTGCTTCAAGCAATGGCGATGACACCTCGTCAGCTCCTTCGCGAGAAAGGCACACCATATGCCGAACTGGGATTGTCCGATCCCAAATGGACCGATGATGAACTGGTCGACTTCATGATGGCGCATCCTATCCTGATCAATCGTCCAATCGTGGAAACGCCACTCGGCACCAGACTGTGCCGTCCGTCAGAACTGGTTCTCGACATTCTGGAAAACCCGGTGTCGTCATTCACCAAAGAGGACGGAGAAGTCATCACCTATGAAAGAAAGTCCCGCTGACATGGACCTGCCGAACCTCGATCAAAATTCCTTCGCATTGCCCGATCTGGATGCACTACGCGTCGACTTTCCAAAGCATAGACCTCGTATTCTTTTTGCTCTATGGCTCACTTCGCGATCGTTCCTATAGTCGGTTTCTGACGCTGGAAGCGCAGCGCCTTCTCGATGCGATGGGGGCTGAAACGCGTATCTTTCATGCCGATGGTCTTCCTTTGCCAGACGACGGTTCAGCAGAGCATCCGAAGGTTCAGGAATTGCGTGAGGCAATGCTTTGGTCAGAAGGGCAAGTCTGGACCAGTCCAGAACGTCATGGAGCCATGAGCGCCGTCATGAAATCGCAGATCGACTGGATTCCATTGCCGGGTGGAGCAATTCGTCCGACGCAGGGCCGAACTCTGGCATTGATGCAGGTTTCAGGCGGATCGCAGAGCTTCAACGCTGTCAATCAGATGCGCATTCTTGGGCGCTGGATGCGAATGATCACCATTCCAAACCAATCATCCGTCGCAAAGGCATGGCAGGAATTTGACGACGCTGGACGGATGAAACCTTCATCGTTCTATGATCGCGTGATCGATGTGATGGAAGAGCTAATGAAGTTTACACTTCTGACGCGTGGCATCTCGGATCACCTCACAGACCGTTATAGCGAGCGCAAGGAAGAAGCGGTCAAACTCGAAAAGCGTGTTTCGTTGAAATCAATATGAGCGCTGAACGGCTTCCCATTGCGGCCATTGCCGGTCTCGGACTGACCCAGAATATCGGTTACGGCACTTTATATTATTCCTTTAGCATTCTCGCGCCGTCCATGGCGCGGGACTTCCCGTTTCCAACGAATGGATTTTCGGAGCACTGTCAGTCGCCCTGCTGGCAGGAGGATTCTCGGCCCCGGCTAGGCAAATGGATTGATCGTTACGGCGCAGGTCGCATGATGACGATAGGTTCGATACTGGCCGCCGTCGCTCTCATACTGTGTTCATTTTCTTCAAATGTGTTAGTGTTTGCAGGCACGCTGACGATCATCGAAACCGCCGCAAACCTCGTCCAGTATGGAGCAGCCTTTGCATTATTGGTGCAATTGGCGCCAAATGTTGCCCAGCGTAGCATCACCTATCTGACACTGATTGCAGGCTTTGCCTCGACAATTTTCTGGCCTATCACAACAACACTTCAGCATTGGCTCACCCGGCAACAGACCTATTTGCTGTTCGCTTGCCTCCATTTGTTTCTCTGCGTGCCGGTACACCTTATGCTCGCGCGTTCTATTGCAAAGAGTGGTCGGAACCGCTCAACGAATGGAACAGTCGCAGCCGCCTGTTCAGGTGATCTGCCTGCCCATAAACGGCGTAAAGGTTTCCTGCTGGTTCTCGTCGCATTCTCGACGCAGACTCTCGTTGCAGCGGCTATTCTGGTCCATATGATGCCGATTTTGGGTGCGCTCGGTCTTGCAGGTTCTGCAGCCTTTATTGGCGCGATGTTCGGACCATCTCAGGTGGCAAGCCGCCTGATCAACATGCTCGGGGGCAAGAACCTTGCGCCGATCAATCTGGCAGTTGTCTCGGCCTCATTGATGGGTCTAGCCCTCATTGTTCTGTTATTCGAGCTCCGTCCATTATTGCGACGATGATGTTTGCCTGCCTTTTGGCTTTGGAAACGGCCTCTTCAGTATTGTCTCCGGAACCTTGCCTTTGTCACTGTTCGGCAGTGATGGTTACGGTTCCATGCAGGGCAAAATCATATCAGCCAGATTAATCGTATCCGCCACTGCACCGTTAGCGATGGCTTCCAGTATAACGAACTTTGGTGCGAGCTGGAGCCTCACTATTCTAGCTTTTGCTGCCGCTTTAGGCGTCGCGATGCTCACAGGATTGAAGTTGCTTCGTTGATGTCAGCTTACAGGAAAACGTGGTTGGAACGAAATCACGGCAGTAAAGCGCATTTCGCCCAACCCGGAAGAATCAAGCAGATCGATACAGTAACAATCGAGGCCCAAACCAAGCCGCAGACCGCCCATTTCAAACCATCGAGGGACTTTCTGCTATGTCCACATCGCCTGCTTCTGCCAGTTTGCCGGGCGTGCAATTCGTTCATCGCCGTGACATAGTCACTCTATATTATCGAAATTCGATAACGATACTCGATGGAATGGATGCATTGGGATCATGTGGGCATATGGAACATCAAGATCTGCTGAATGGACTCATTCGCCTTCACGTTCTGCATCATGCGGTCGAAGGCGAGGTCTATGGACAGTGTATGATCGAAGAATTGGCCAATCATGGATACAAGCTGAGTGCCGGGACGCTCTATCCGATGCTGCGTTCGATGGAGAAGAAGGGCTATCTCATTTCCGAGAAGCAGCGTGCGGGCCGTTCCGTCCGGCACATCTATCGAGCAACGCCACTCGGTCGGGAGGCACTGGAGATGGCACGCGGCAAGGTCCGCGAGTTGATCGGCGAGATGCTAGAACATCGCTGAGTCCATTTACCTGCGTTCACTCCATTGACAACGTTTGCATCGTCCGGAGATCGTGATGACCGCACACGATAATTCAGCCCGTGCCGCGCAACCGGCCGCCGGATCGGCTCTTGAAGTCTTTCGAGTGTTTCTCAAACTCGGGCTGACATCCTTCGGTGGGCCAATCGCTCATCTTGGATACTTCCGCGATGAACTGGTGGTGCGCCGCAAGTGGATCGACGAGGAAGGCTATGCCGATCTAGTCGCACTCTGTCAGTTCTTACCCGGGCCAGCTTCGAGCCGGGTTGGATTCTCGCTCGGTGTCCTGCGCGGCAATGGGTTGCTCGGCGGTTTCGCCGCCCGGCTCGCTTTCACGATGCCGTCGGTCGCAATCCTGTTTGCCCTCGCACTCAGCGCAGCGGCATTTACTGGAGCTGCTGCGGAAGGCGTGTTGCACGGCTTGAAGCTGGTCGCAGTCGCCGTGGTCGCGCAGGCGATCTGGGGCACCTCACCCCCGATCGGGAACGCGCCGGAATTGCTTTGGCCGGGATCGCCATAGTAGTTTTCATTGGCGGCTCATTCGGCCAGATCGGTGCGATTGCGCTAGGCGCCATCGCCGGGCTCTGGCTCTGCCGCAACGAACTTTCCAAGCCAACAGGCCATCTCCGCTTTCCGGTTTCGCGTCGCAACGGGGCGGTAGCTCTCTTTCTGTTTGCTGCACTTTTCGTGATCCCGCCGTTGCTGGTCATGACGACCGGCCATCAGGCGGTGGCACTTTTTGACGCTTTTACCATTCCGGCGCTTTGGTATTCGGAGGAGGACATGTCGTGCTCCCCTTGCTGCAAGCTCAGGTGGTGACACACGTTGGGTCACGAACGAACCCTTTCTGGTCGGTTATGGCCCGGCGCAGGCCGTACCGGGACCGCTATTCACCTTTTCCGCCTATCTCGGCGCGGTCATGGGGCCGATGCCCAATGGTCTAGCGGGCGCTTCCATCGCGGTCGTTGCGATCTTCCTGCCGGGTCTTCTACTGGTCTACGGAATGCTCCCCTATTGGGATGCGTTGCGATTGCGACCGATCGCTCAGGCAGCCATGCGTGGCGCGAACGCCGCCGTCGTCGGCATCCCGGGCGCAGCCCTCTACGACCCGGTTTGGACAAGCGCGGTTTTTTCACCACGGGATTTCGCATTAGCGTTGGCCGGGTTTCTCCTACTCACCGTCTGGAAAGTCCAGCCGTGGATCGTCGTCGCGGTCCCGCCGTCAGTGGGACGTTGGTTCATATAATCTGAAAATTTCCTGTCACGTAATTCTTAAAACACGGAACGCAAACACAGGTACTGATTTCTCTGGGAAAATAGATGGAACGACTGCTTTGAGGAAAGTGTGAAGGCTACGATAATATCTGAAATGAAGGCGCGTTACCGAACAGCGGCTTTCGACCTTAATCTCTGCCGTTCATCGCTGGAGGTGAGGACGCTCAAAGCGGACCTTGCAGGTCGCTATCGTCTTGGATCAAACCCGTCGCAAAGATCAGGGCGTTTTGCAACAAGACTCCATCAAGGGGACATCAAGACGTTAAAGTTCAAGCCTCGCCCGCTCCGTCGCTTGTCATCTACGCTATGCTTGTACTGATTTGTTGCCGAAAATAATTGATCGCCGCCGCGCATTCGTAAGGCGCAACTTGAAACAGAAAAATGCGGGGCTGCAATGTCGTGAATACGTAAATCGGGTACGATCTTACTCAAATGCTGCGCCGCTGATTTCGGCACTAACCGATCCGCATTCGCGCGCAAATAGAGAACGGGCTGTAGAACGGTCTGAGGTGAATCCAGATAGTCAACCTTTAGCGCGGCCCGCGCACGAATGCTCAGCACCAGAGGGTCAACGATCGCAAGCGCTTGCTTGAGGTGTCTTCGTAACTCAGGGGTTGCACTGCGCCCCAACAAAAATGCGTAAGCATGCTTGTCGGAACAAGGCGCGGAGAAATGAGATTGGCCAGGTACGACAGCACCGGCTTTGCCGGCAGATCGAGTCTCGCAAAGGATGCGCCGAGAACCACTCCTTTCAATCCAGCGGGTTCTTCCTGCGCAAGGCGTAGTGCGAGTGGGCCAGAAAAGGATTCACCAATCACGATGTAATCGCCTGTGGGAAGTTGCGTCCGCACTAGTCCCATAAGGTCATCGTAATCGAAGGGCTGGTGAGTTGGATAGCGCACCACCTTCACGCTGAAATGAGATTCCAGTAATTTGGCGAAATCTGACAGTAGAAGTCCCGTCCCGTCGAGCCCGGGAAGAAGGACCGCCGTTAGTATGCCGTTCTCATTCATGGCAGTGTTCATAGTTGTATTCGCGAAACACGCTCCTGAAGGTCGAACGGTTGATCCACCGAAATGCCGCGATCGTGCGGAAATCCGGTTTCAGGTGCCGCAGCAGCCAGATCACCTCGATGTTGCGATGGCATTCCGTCTCCAGCCGCCGGCTCGACCGAACGCGGTTGAGATAGCCATATGTGTACAACTTGAGCAAATCGGCGGGATCGAAGCTCGGCCGACCGGTATCCTTCGGCAGCCTTGAGATCGAGGCCGTTGACAAAGGCCTCAAAGAAGCGGACCGGGTTGTCCAGCCCCACATAATCGTCAACCGCTTCCGGCAGAAGCAGCAGTTGCGAGCGATCCGTTCCTGAAAGGTGAGCCATGGCAAATCTTACCACAGCTGCCTATCCTCTGGAATCATTGAGGGAGTTTTTGAACAGTCTCCGGGATTTTCGCCACAGCATCCTGCTGAGCAAGCTGCGAGCAGATCAGGTCGTCTCTTTTAAGGGCCAAACCTCAACGACGCCATGCGCCACAGCACAGGGCACGTGCGAAACCTTCTCAATGGCGGCGGCCAGATCGGTGGCCTCAATGATGGCGAAGCCCGCAATCGGCAAGGCCGACGACATGAACGGTCCATCGCGAGTTTCCATGCCACAGGCCTCTGGATTGCGGACTTGCACCGGATTGCCAGCAATTCCCATCACTGCGCCTTCGGACCGCAGTTTTTCGTCCTGTGCATGGGCAGCGTCCCTGACGTGGTGGGGCGTACGGTCGTAACCCTCCCGGTCAGCATATCCGATTGTGATGAACCCGGGCATGGTCTCGTTTCCTTCCAGTGAGTTTGATCTGTGCCTTTGGCCACAGTGGCGTCATAGGCAGCCCGCAGACGGTCCGACACGGAGGGTCCGTTATTGGGATTCGGTATACCGAGATGGCGCTCTCGCAGTTTGGCCATAAATGCGTCCTGCAACGCCTGCCCCCCTTCTTCGAGCACTTGAATGCGGACCGCCAATTCCGGTGTTGTAGGGAGGAACTGTCTTCCCCTGGCACCGAGTGCAACCAGCGCCGGGAGCAGAGCTATCGACTTTTCGGTCAGGCTGTCGTCCGCTGCTTGTGGTTCGGATCATCGGAACCCGCTAGCAGGCCCTCTGCAACCAATTTCTTGAGTTTGGCTCCGAGAATGTTAGTCGCGATCCCTTCGAGCGAATTACTGAGGATGTCGCGAAACGACCGCCGATTCCCGAACATGATGTCCCGCAGGATTACCAAGCTCCGGTATCACCAAGCACCTCTGCGGCCGGGTTGATTGGGCAATTGGACCGCATCTTCATCATCGCAGGGTCGCAAAACAAATTGCACAATGCAACCGGTTTTATCACGACACAGACTGCAGGACTTATGCAGGAAAGCGCAATGACCGCTGTGGAACTTGTGGGAATCCTACGCTATTGATTGAAATGGGCGCGCGTTACTGACCAGCAGCTTTCGACCCTCATTGGAGACATTATTTTATTCAGCTTCCTCGCTGCAGATTAGATGGCAATTGACAGTCGCAGGTTTTTTGGAAACTTTCGACAGGATAATAATATCGACCGGATTATGCCTTTCGCCGGGTCAGATAAGTTCACATTATTAGTTGCCCTTCGGTTCAATCGTCACTGTTGCAGTGCGACCCGCAATGAGCCGGACGGCATCGGGAATGTCATCGATCTCGATCCGTACCGGAATCCTCTGGGCCAGACGGACCCATGAGAATGTCGGAGCCACGCTTGCGAGGGAGCCGACAGAGTCGCTTCGCTCCCGATCCTCGATACCGGCGGAGATGCTAGCGACATGTCCGATCACCGGTTCCGGCTCACCCATAATATCGATCCTCACCAGATCGTTGACGTGGATTCTGGGAAGCTTCGTCTCTTCGAAATATCCTGCGATATAGATGGATTCTCTTTCAACCAGCACACCGACCGGACTTCCAGCAGAAACATAGTTTCCCCTGCGCAGAGAGAAATTGGTGATCGCCCCTGATGCCGGTGCCTTCACGGTTGTCCGTTCAAGGTCGAGTCTGGCCAGATCCCGCGCTGCAAGTGCTGATTGATACGCTGCGTTTGCCTGATGCATCTGGCTTTCCGCCTGCTGCCGCTGCTTTAGGCTGACGGCTTCTTTAGAGGCTAGCAGTTGATATCGTTCGAAATCCGTCTTCGCCAGCTCCGCCGCGGCCTTCATGCTCTGCGTCTGAGCTTCCGCTTCGCGGAGTACAAGCTTGAATCGGTCTGTTTCTATACGGAACAGCGGCGTCCCTTTCTCCACCCGAGCGTTGTCCGACACCAGAACCTCAGTGACGGGGCCGGAGACATCTGGCGCGAAACGCACGATATCAGCACGGATGTGAGCGTCGCGCGTCCATGGCGCTTCCATGTAGAAGGACCATAGGTGCCAGCTCAGTACCGCTGCGCAGCCGACCATAGAAAGTGTCAAAAAGACCCGTGCGGAAATGATGGTGACATTCTTCATCTTTGAAACCAGTTGAAAGCGACTGAAAACCCAGCCGGGAGGGTGACGTAGATCGCTAGATTGAACAGAGGGCGATGCCATACCAGTCGGTAAAATCCGTCCTTGTCGAGAACCGACGCGAGAACGCGGAACACGCCGTACGCGAAAAGGGCCAGCGCCGCGAACAACGGCAGGAAGACGCCGTAAAGATCGAATTGTCCGGTCACACAGCAATCCTCCCTGAAGGTGGTGTTGTTAAAACCGGCGGATCAGCGTCTGGGGCGAGGCAAAGGCGAAGAGCGACCGCGCTCACCAGAAGCTGCCCTTCCGCAGTTGATGTGATCGTGCCCGGAGCGGAAAGAATAAGATCATCCAAAATCCTCAGGGCATTTTCCAAAGGTCCGCGGCGGCCACCGGACTTCAGTTCGTACACGTCTTCGAGTGCTTCGAAGACTGCTTCCGCTTTGCAGCGAATAGAGCTGGACGCTTCATCGACAAACTTCTGCATAGCCATCATATGAAGTCCCGTCCGCAGATCCCGCGTAAGGTCGGCATTTGCAGCATCGGAACTCAGTGGAAGTTTTGCAGCTCTGGAAGCAAAGAGGCCGGCAACATCGATGACGCGATGGTGCGTGACATGTTTCTGTACAACGGAAAAAAGCCTTCTGGCGTTTGTCTCCGCCCTAACGGAGCGGAAGAGCCTGCAGACCACAATCGTCCAGATCATCGCAAGAATGGTCGCGATTCCTGTGTTCACGAATAAGACGAAGTCGCTGCTCTGGTGTGATTGGAGCATGAGAAGAAGAGGAAAGTTTATACACAGTCCCATCCCGACGATGGCCGGGGAAGGCTCAGCGAGGCATATCCCAGCCGGAATCAGAAACAGTCCGAGAGCTGCGGCGAGCGGCAGAAATCCGTCGATCATCGGAAGGACCGCGAAGCCATAGACGAACGCTGCGACGAACGCGCCGATTGTCACGCCAACAAACTTGCGCATTGCAGGAACCGGATCGTCCATCGTCGCGAGGAGGCAACAAAGGACGCCTGATATCTGTGTCAATGTCATTCCGTCAGACCAACCGCTCGCGATCCAGAAAAGGGTCGATGACGACAGGCAAATCGCGACTGCTACCGCTGATAACAAAGCCATGCCGACGTCACGATGCTGGGTTGGCGTCTGGTCGACAGCAGCGAAGCGGCGAGCCGCTCTCGCTGTGTTCTCATCTTCTATGGCTTCGCGAAGGGTACCGCAGTCGTCGGAGATCCGAAGAATATCCCGCAGGTTCCGAGCGGCGTTGGCAAGAAGGTGCTTTTCCCAAAGAGTGGGGCGCATCAAAACGGTCGAGCGCATCGATCTCTGTCTTGAAACTCCTTGTGGGATTCTTTGATCGAGAGCCGATCGCCGAACCGACAGCGGCAATCAACGACAAAGCATCTGCCGAGCCGGGCGTGTTGAGCTTGACCAGTGATCGTCGTAAATCCTCGATTTCTGCCAAGAGTGGAAGGAGAGACACCATGCGGTGCTGCAGTGATCGCACTGACGATATCGCACGTCGATATCTGGAGCCATCATATTGAAGATGGGTTGTAAATGACCGCAAGTCTGCTACGTCCGCAGCCGGGCCTAGTCGTGCCACTCTGCTCTGGGTTTCACCACATTCTCCGACCGCCATTGTTGTGAGGAGCGACCACGCCCGGCCATCCATCCGTCGATCCGATTGACGAGAACGGTACCCACATGAGCTGGAAAGACGACATGGCTGACGATCGACGCGCATATAATTGCGAGACCGATCTCCTCAATGCGAGACATGACCGTGTCGAACGTGTTCGCCGGAGCTGTGACCAACGGCAGTCCTGCAAGAAGCACCGTATATCCGGCCAGCAACAGGACGTAGCTTCGGGGCGTGCGGTCCAGAAGACTGAAGAAAGTGCATGCCGATACCCATGCAATGATCGCCGCTGAAAGCAGTATCGGCTCGTTCACCAAGTTCGGAACCATGACGATCGTTGCACCGCCGCCGATGAGGGTTCCGAGCAATCGATAGACCGACTTCGATGAGATCGCGCCCGAAAGCGGATGAGCGACGATGTAGACGGTTGCCACCGCCCAGAACGGTCGAGGAAGGTCGAAGCTGATCGCGATGAAATAGGCAAGCATTGCTGCCGGGAATGTCTTCACTGAAAAGACGACCGTATCGGTGGTGACAATCGACCGAACGCTCACACCTTATCTCCTCGGCTGTGAACTGCTCCGGGTAACGCCTCGCTCGTCAATGGTGCCGGTGAGGCCGTAGATCGCAGGTGAGACATAGCAAAAAAGCGCAGCCGCAACGCAGGCATGCACATAAGCTTCCGCAGGATCCACACATGACATGGCCGGCGTATTTGTCGCCGGAGAAATCATTAGGGCACGGAACCCGGAGAGGACGAAGCTTGCTCTCTTCAGCAAAGGGAGGAGGTGTTGTTGAAATGCCATTGAGGTCTCCGAACGTCATGTCCATTCGAAAATTTATCGACAAATCAGGCTGAGGAATTTAGTTATTCTCCCATATGATAACGAAATCCTGCCAACTTCCGGTGACCCTCTCCCGGGCTCGAGACGATAATGATCTTGACAAGTCCGCGGCGCGGGCGAGTGCTGTAAGGATCGATGTGTCGCAGAATGAACGCGAAGCACCCGAGCATCGCCATCGCAAGGGCCAGCTCGTTCTGGCTTCGCGGGGAGGAGTGACCTGTCGTGTTCCGAGCGGGATTTGGATGGTACCTCCTCATTGTGGCGTCTGGGTTCCGGGGGTATGCTGCACAGCAATGTGGCGACCGCCAATGCTCGCTTGTTCTTCCTGTTCATTGAACCGGGCGCTGCCAATCTTCCAGACCGATGCTGCACGCTTTCCCTGTCTCCGCTTGTCAGGGAGCTTATCATAGAGATGGCTGACCAGTCCGCAGTCGCGATGGCCGATGCTGAACTCATCACCACACTGCTTCTATCGGCTCTGCCGCGTATGCCAGTAGAGGATCTGCATCTGCCATTGACGGATGAACCTCGACTTGGACGCACGCGTGGGCACTGGTCGACGATCCTTCCGACCGTAGCACGATAGCGCAATGGGCGGAGCGAGTGGCGATGAGCGAGAATTCGCTCGCTCGTCTCGTTCAACAGGAGACCGGCCTGACTTTCGGTCGTTGGCGACAGCAGTTGCAGTTGATCATCGCACTCCGAAGTCTTGCAGCTGGGGCAACGGTGCAGCAGGTTTCTGGCGACCTTGGATATGAATCAGTGTCAGCGTTCATCACTATGTTCAAGAAAGCGCTCGGCACATCGCCAGCCAAATATCTCAAGAATTGGGACCGTTAATCATCGGGGATTACCGTTACAGATGCGAAAGTCGGGTTTGAATAACCCTTGGCGCTAACCTCCCTTTATCGCCCAATTCCTAGCTGTATCGTCAAGATTTCAGACACTAAAAAATCTTCGACATTTCTGTCGCATACGCTGGGAGGGAGAGTCCGCCTTGCCCGGCAGCCATTTGCAGTACCGGAAGATCTCTCTCACACTTTGCCGGTCAGAAAGCTGCCTTTCCGTTTCCCACCCCTTCAAACGTTTACTGAAGTGTCGGCAGACCCGTCCGCTTTTGGGTGGCTGAAAATCATTCCAATGACCGGAATTGCGCATATAAGCAGATGTCTGATCCGTGGAAATTGACCCACTCGTGCCCCTTTCCCTATTGGCCGAACAAAACGCCCCTCGGTGCCAGTTGGCGATTGCGACCATCATCGCTTCTTAGGTTGTCGTGCGCGCATATCGAGCCGGGGGCATTCCCGCATGTCGCGCAAACGCGACACTGAAGGTGCTTGCCGACCCGTAGCCCACGCGTTCTGCCACCTGTTCGACTCCGAGATTCCTGTTCCGCAACAATTGTTTTGCGAGCGCCATGCGCCAAGCCAGCAGATACCCCATCGGGGACTGGCCGACGATGTGGTTGAAACGCGCAAAGAATGCAGAACGAGACAGTGCGGCTTCTTTTGCAAGATCGCTGACAGTCCAGGGAATGTGCGGGACGAGCATGCATCGCATGAAGTGCAGCTGCCGGGCGTTCGTCAGCCAATCCGCGACTCAGGCCGGGCGCGGCTGTAGTTCCCGTTCCGGATCGCAGCGCCTCGATCAACAACACCTCTAGAAGCCGCTCCAGCACGATCTCGCGTGCCGCGCATTGCTCACGCGTTTCCTCATCGACTAGCTGCATCAGCGTGGCAAGTCGGGGCCGATCGCGAACGAGAACCACATCCGGCAACAGCGAGACAAGTAGGGCTGAATCCGGCGCGCCGAAGCTGCAATGGCCGATCCGCATGCGCAGATCGGCGGGACCGTCACGGCGTCCCACCCGGAAATGCCCTTCGTCAACCTGAGTTGGCAACATGGCGGACAGATTGGTCGGCGCATCGATACTCTCGTTAATCAGGTCCTGCATCGCCGGCACAAGGACGAAGTCACCGGCCTGAAGCACAAATGACCGATGGCCGCCGAACGTCACGCGGCAACTCCCCTCCGGGATCGCGCAATAGAAAGGTTCTCCTGTCGCCTCACGACGAATTCGCCACGAACCCACGCATTCCACCAGCTTCGAGAAGCGGGCGGCAGGCTGTAGCAAAGTGACGATTTCGGCTAGAGGATCAACGGCCATTATCAGGACTCACGCTAAAGCAATTCAGACTATGTCTCATATTAAGTCCTTTATCTGTTCGCTACCATAGCATCGTGACCTTATAGGGAGATGTTTATGCCTACGATATTGATCACTGGTTGCTCGTCCGGCTTTGGTCTGGAAACCGCAAAACTGTTCCTCGAAAGGGGCTGGGAAGTAATCGGGACGATGCGAACACCAAACAAAGATTTGCTACCGTCCTGCGAGCGCCTGCGCATACTTGCGCTGGACATCACCGATTCGACACGCGTCGCGCAGGCAGTGGAATCGGCAGGCCGCATCGACGTTCTTGTCAACAATGCCGGCCTCGGCGCGCCTGCTCCAGTTGAACTGACAGCACCAGAAACCGTTCAGGCACTGTTTCAGACAAATACCATCGGAACCTTGGCGATGGTTCAGGCTGTCGTGCCACAAATGCGCCGTCGCCGGGCGGGAGTCGTCATTAACGTCACCTCCACGGTAACGGTCAAGACATTGCCGGTCGTCGGGGTCTACCGCGCAAGCAAAGCCGCCGTAAACGCCTTCACCGAGTCACTAGCACTAGAAATGGAGCCATTTGGTGTGCGCGTCCGTATCGTTTTGCCGGGCCGCTCTCCAGAAACGAGCTTTGGCGCCAATGCCCGACCACATCTGCGTGGCATGGACGACCCGGACTATGCGCCGCTTCTCCAGCAATTCATAAAGAGCGTGCAGGAAGACACAGGTCCGTGACTTATGCATCTGACGTAGCAGAGGCGATTTGGCGAGCTGCCACCGACCCATCTGCCCCGCTGCGTATCCCCGGTGGGGCGGACGCAGAGCTTTGGATGGTTGAAGCAGGTTTGTAGCAGGACGTGCAGTAGCCAAAGCAGTGGACTAGTCTTCGCTCTAACCAATGGATCAAGGAGGACGCTATCGTCTGGCGAAAGGCTTGTTCCCCTTGCTTGGGCTAGTTTAGGGATGACGCTTTGTCGGTTACCATATCCACAATCGGTGCAAAGCTGCAGAGTTCTCTCGCAATCATCGATACGGCCCGGTTCCTCAACCATCTCGATCGTAGCGCCGACCAAATCAAAAAGTCTGTTTTCGATAATCGTCAAGGCCGCGTGAATGACGGGATACGGGCGCATAGCTGCTCCCAAGACTGGACGATGCCGCTCGATTATGCACGAACGGCATCGTCCGGTACGACGCAGCGGATTTTTAGATCTCCGTGTGCTCGGCGAGGTCCAGAGCATCTTCGATATTACACCCAGATACCTGACTGTGTTCTCGATCTTGGTGTGACCGAGCAGGATCTGGATCGCACGAAGATTTCCGGTGGTCTTATAGATCACCGCAGCCTTCGTGCGTCGAAGAGAGTGCGCACCGTAATCTTCACAACGCAACCCAATCGCGGTGACCCACTCATCGACCAGCCCGGCATATTGGCGGGTACTGAGATGATCAGTTTGATCGACCCGGCTCGGAAATGAAATCATCTATAGTGCCGGCTCTTCGCTGAAACCGGGCGAGCAAGCTTGCTCTGACTTCCGCCATAATCTACTGTACAGGGCGTCCAGTTTTCTGCTGAATAACCATTGCTCGTGTTCGGATATCCCGGCCCGTGACCAGAGTTCCGATCTTGATCTTGACGAGATCGCAGCCACTTAGCTTGCTGTCGATCGCGAGATCAAACAACGCTCGGTCTCGCATCCGCCCCTCTCTATCAAGGAAGAAACGAACTGCCTAAATCTGCCGCTGTTTGAGCAGCTTCTTTACGTAAGCCTTCCTGCCAGCGTTCCATACGGAGCGCCCAGTGCAGCAGGATCATATTGTGCGATACCCATTTGAGTTCTCCTTCGGCCACCATTGGCTGGTGGAAGAACGCGCAAATTCAAGCTTCGTGGCGTGGGGCCGGGAACTGTCGGTCAGCTTTTCGCTTTCATATAAGGAACCGGACGTTCATCTCGTTCGGTTAATGCCGCCGCGAATGTAGGTAATCCGATGCTTGAGCCAGTCCTGCTTGAATATATGAGCCGCATAGCTGATAATTTCAGCATGCCAGAACCCACTTTATCAACAAAGCCCAATTAAGCACAAAAGCATGGCCTTATCGATTTCTGGCAAACTGAATGTATGGCCATTCTTGAATTAAAGAGCGCTAATCCATATCCGGGATATCGCCATACTGGAACAAAATTGCGGGAGGGCCATATTCTCCAATATCAGGATCTGCTTCGCGGCTCCGGGCTACAACTCCAATGTGCTTTCCTTGCAATTCCGCCGCTGCGCGTAAAGCACGACCCTCGGTTTCAAAAGCCATTGGGTCGAATGCAGAAACTAATTCACCGGCGCCATTACGATCGAATGCCGCGACAACAATGAGCCGCGCTTTGGTCATTTAGGTGTCATTCCCTTGTCCTTGGTCATAAATGAACTTGTGAGCTTAACGCTACCGGCTGTTACGCCCACCCTTTTTGAGGTCGACGGCATAATGCTCTTTCCCTCAAGACGTTGTTTTCGCAAGCGGAGAGTCTTGGCATCCCGCTCACTTACCTCAGCGTCCAAGATAGAACGTACAGCTTTGTCTGTGCGTGAGGCGATTGACTCTCTACCTGATGGAATTCGCTTGAAAAGGGTATCTTTCGTAAAATAAATCAGGGAATTTTGCGTCAAGTCAGAAGTTCCTTATGAGGAGAATAAAAAAAAGGCCAAGCATTGCTTGGCCCAAAGCTAGTTCTTTCATTCGTGCCAGTACATCCGTGGTCACAAGAAAGAAGAAGCCTCATTTACGCTGCCTGCAAATTACAAACAGTCATTTTCCCCAGACTTACGATCCTGTTCCGGTCATAAGTCAGTTTCACAGCCCTCATTGAGCGTATGCAAGCCTGCGCGCTCAACTGCAGAAATATGAACAAATGCGTCCAAGCCGCCATTGTCAGGCTGAATAAAGCCAAAACCTTTTGCTGCATTAAACCATTTAACTGTGCCGGTGTTCATGTGAACCCCTTTCATAGCAATATTGATAGCTGCGTTTGAAAAACGCAGAGATGAAACGATTTTTAAAGGGAGTTTTCGTTCAGGGCACGGTGCTAATCGCGCAAGGATCAAAGCTCAGCAAGAAAATCTCGATGGTTTTATTTTAGTGGTTTAGATAAAATTTGTCAAACTATTAATATATTACGGTTCATTAAATTGATGAAAAATACTTAAATCGCTTAATATTTTCGTTGTTTTACAGTGAAATAATGATTTCAAATTTATTATTTAAGAGGCCCGGCTTGGGCGCTCTCAAACGATAATTGTTAAGCCGTCCCATAGGCGGAAGACATTTCCGTCTGTGGACTGGGTCCGTTTGAATGTCGCCCATTACTCCAGCCATAAAATTCTTCAGGATTATCGCTGACTCATTGTAATTAGGTCCCGGTAGGGGCTTCATCCCGGACGTGAGATAGCCGGCCTTAATAATCATCTGCTTCAGAATGCGATGGTTTGAGTGAAAATCGCCATTATAGAGTTTGGAAGACATGGCGTCCTCCTTTCAAATTGCGGGCAAGGGCAATTGAACCCATGTCAGCAGAGCCCGTATTCAATCAATTCACTGACAATTTAGGGTGGACTGTTTGTGATTTGATAGCAAGCGAACAATTAAGGTCACTTAGGGGCAAGATACTTGATCTGAAACATTCCGAATGATTTCATCTTCGGAAATTTAACTCTGCATAAAAAAAGAACCCCGCAGCGAGAACCGCGCGGGGCTAGAAGTCATATGTCATCGGCAGGCAAAATTTTATTCAGGAAAACGTGAAAATCAAGTAGCTTTTCAATCGCCGTGTTTTTTTCTCTGCACCTTCCGGGCGCACTAAAAGTTCCAAAAAGGTATCTTCGTTAATGTTGGAGGATGTCGTCTTCAATCCGTCTTTCAACGCGTCTGCTATTGCTTGTGAGGGGAGATCACGACGTCTCACGCCCGCCGTAAAACGACTAGCGGTATGGTATATGTTTGGTCGTTCTGGCATGCACCCAACGCCTTCATCTTTTTCGGTAAAACAAACGTGCAGCGGCTATGTTCCGATAATTGCCAAATCGAAATAGGTATTTTGCATAAGGCCCGGGATGTCCAGAAACATCCCGGGCAACGCTTGGCAAATGAGGTGCATGTCCTTCCCGTGCGCTTTATCCGCTGAGCTTCGTGCAACCCTGCGGTTAATGAGAAATGCCCTGCTTTAGGGACGAGCTAGGCAGCGCTGCACCATGACCCGGCGTTAAGTGAGGGGCCGACGCGCGGCAGTGTCATTGCCTTGTGGAGAACTGCCCTCGACAGGTTTTGTTCCGTTTTATTCCCAAGGATATTCAGCGGAAACAAAGGAACCAGCCTGCGCTCTGGCATTGCAGTTAGCTACCGGGTAAACACCTTTCGAGTGGCGCTTTTGATACTTCTGGTGCGCCAGACGCGCGGCTAGCTCACAGATGTACGATTGGTCTCTCAACCCGCTCTCGTATAACATGATGATGCCGGATGCTAATTCTGATGGAGAATAGGTGCGGTCGCTTTCTTCGAGCATTATCGCTGCATTGCTAAAACAGCTCCGCATAAAATTGACTTCAAGCGGATTATATATCCGGCTCGCTTCGTTAAATAGCGGCATAGTGGCCTCCCTTCTGCTTGTGCCAAAGGAACACCCCACAACATTAACGTCAGAAAATTATGGTGGATGTTGGCAAATGAATCAACCTGAAAAGTCCTCGCCTGCCGAAGCAAGCCAAGCCGCTACAGACGCCGCACACCCTACTTGCAGAAAATGTGTTTGTTCCAAAAATTAGGTGACTATGAAAACTACCCGTAGTTGTACAACTTAAAATTAACACACCAGAAGAATTCTCGCGGAAATTGATGGAGATGGTGCTATACTCAAAATCCAACGCATAATTATGTGCGTTCGATCGTTGAAGATCGGATACCATCATGAACAGGTTTGAATGGTTAAAGCCCGCCCTCGGCGGAGCATTGGTTGGTGCCATTGCGGCAATTGCTATTGGGTTTTCCGTCGGAGGTTGGGTCACGCACGGCACTTCTGAGCGCCTGATTGTATCCAACATATCGGACGGGGTGGCGCTCGCCCTGACACCTTACTGCCTTGAAAAATCAAGAAACGATCCGGCTGTTGTGAACATCCCGGCTGAGTTTAAGGCCGCCCCAGCTTACTCTCGCCGTAGCCTTATCGAGAAGTCAGGTTGGGCCACACCGCTGGGAACAGAGCAACCCAACACCGCGCTGGCAACTGCGTGCGGCAACGAACTCGCAAAGGCGCTTTAATATGGCGGGAAGTCTAATGAGGAGGCTATCATGAAAAACAACGTAATCGTAACATTGGATTGGAAACTTCTGTACGCCCACGTCACGATAAGGACACGACGGCCAGCAGAAGCGACCTAAGAAACGCTCATGAACAGATGAACTCACCGTCAATGGATTGGACGCAGCTTGCGAACATTCTTCGGCGTTCTTGCGGTGGATTCTCACGTTCCCGGTCGCCGCGCCATTCTTTACCGAGGAGTAAACGCAATGGCTAATGACACCACAGCTCTAGAACGAAAGGTTCTTGCACACGAGCAAATACTTCAGGTTCTCATCGGGCATCTGGCTGAAACTGAACCCAAATTTCTGGATCGACTAAAGGCGGTATTCACGCGCCATCATATCATTGGCTCCAATGAACAGGACTATGTTAATACAGCTCAGTATGCTGAACAATTCATTCATGAAGTCGAGAGGATGCAAGAGTATAAGGCGACGCGTTGATTTTCTCCGGATCATGAATAGCTAACAGATTCTTGAGATGATTATTTCTAAATACATAAATATCAAATTCCTGCTTGCACTTTAACTCGAAAAGGCGCACTGTTTATTATCCACAGCTATTGAAACGGGCGCTGTCGTCGGGAGAGAACAATCTCCGGCCCCAAAAATGAAGGGGACACGCGATGTCTTCCGCTTCACACCTGCCCTACTTTGGCCCTGAAGACTTCCCTTTGCTTCGCGCTTTTCTGCAACGTTCAGGCTATTCGTTGGAGGGGTGCGAAAAGCCAGAGACCCGCCCGGAAGCCGCCAAACACCTTTGTGAGATATTCAGCGACGGGCGCCACGATCCCGTCCAGATGCTGGACATGCTTTTGGCAATTCGCGCCCAACGCTTGTCACAATCCAATCAAAGAGAACTGGAAGCCCGGGAGAATGAAGGTGGCTATACGGCCCCGCAAGTCACGGCAAAGTCCTCAGTCCTGCAATGGCCTCCTCGAAAGAGGCTCCGGTTGAGGCTTGCCCATGGCTGATACTTTGCGTTCCCCAATATCAGACGTTGAGGTGAGAGAGCGAAGGACTGGGGTTCGCCGCGACCAGCTCTATCCCGCGATCCGGAATATTGTGAGGATAGAAAACCGGGTCCGCGAACCGTTCAGCGCAAGATGTTTAGCCAAACACATGCCCCCTCGACGCATTTACCTTGGTTGAAAAGTTATTTGAGCTCTAATGCGGCAACGTCGCTTCGGGACCGAGAAGCATATTTCGTGAGGGTCTTTCGGGGCTGGTACCGTCTCAATGACACGTGACAGATCTGGCGAGGAGAAAATGTCAGTTGGGAAATCGTTGGATCGTAAACTGAGCGTGTATCTGATCGCGTTTCTCATAATATGCATCGATGTCGGGCTGGTCGTCTGGGTGCTCGGCTCCTACGTCTATTAATTACCAAGCAGTCATGCGAAGCTCTAAAACGTATGCTTTCCCACGAGAATGAAGTCTGCACTTCCATGGATGCTGACGTTTCGTACGTCCACGCTCAGCAAACCTTCACCTTTTCCGATGATAACTGAACAATCTCGCTTGAATAAGCTTGCCGGAGCATCTCCATGCTCGCCCACATCGTCCCTGTTGTGAACGTCTTTTCGCCTTCTGTAAGCAGGGAAATGCTGTAGTGAACAGATCCGAGGTTCCTTCCTTCGCAATACAGATCGCCTGTTGAACTAAAAAGTAGAGGTTGCCATAGTTATATCCTCAAACGGATGTTGCGATATGATCAATAATAATTAATCAGATTAATATATAACAAAGCATCCAAAATTATTTGGACTTGGATCGTTGAGATTTATAACTTCCGACCATCCGCAGCTTTCGAAGTTTGAACGAAGTACGAGGCAGCGGCAGGGTATTACGTCTTTTGCTCCTGCTGTTTAAGCATGAGTACGAGAGAAAGCGAGTTCGGCTCCTGTTTAGGGTCTAGATGAACGTACTGAGTGGTTCTCCAGAGGAGCTTATCGCCTCGTCTCTCTTGGTGAAGCGGCACAGCTATAACTAATGCCGTTTGGTTTTGACCAAGTCATTGGCAGGAGTAGGGAAGCGTCCTGCAACAACTTCATTTGACGTAACTTTCGCCTTGGACTTGTCTTGCTTTGGTTTTCTTATTTCTCGGTTACTTCTTTTTTCTGACCACGGGGCATTTTGAAAACTTCCTGTTTTGAGGAATTTACTATTTCTTGTATACTGGGCCAATCCGTTGATGGTTCAAATCACGGCTGGAGATTCGTCCCTATTCTCAGTTGTATGCCGCCGAGAAAGCTTCGACATCGCTCGCGATGGCGAGCGACGAAATTGAAATTTTGAATGAGCAACTTTGCTGCGGCGGTGAGCGGCCCGGTTTTCTGCAGTATCGTAAAGCCGATAGCCAGCGCGTCGCAATATTTCGCGCATCATGCGGAAATCAGTCGGGCCAAAATATGGTCGGATAATTTTGGAAGACATTTCGTCCTCCTTGTATTGGGGCTTGAGTCTACACTCAAAACCGACAGCGCCCGTTTCAAAAGCTGTCGAGAAACGTACCTTGCGCCTTATATTCGAGTAAAGCAACTGAGGCAGCAATGTGGCCGCTTATAGATTCTCATGTCCGTTTTCAAGGATTTTGGCATAGGTTTCCGTCTCGCCTTTCGGCGCCGGGACTAATGGGCTGCCTATTGCAGGACGCGGCGGCGCTGAGACGACGGTTGATCAGACTCTGATGCGCGGGTTGGATACCGCAGGACCGTGGTTCGTCTCGGGCCTTCCTCTGTCTCACATGGCGCGTGTTGCCGTTTCAGGCTCGCAGAATCACAACGAGGGTTACCCTGACCGGCCGCCACGCCCAGCAATAAGCAGCGTGATGGAATTGAACTTGTTCTCTCCTTCGCGTTGATCCCTTTTCGTCAGGTTGCCTTTGTTGGGGTAATCGGAACTGTCGTCGCAATCGCCCAGACGAAGGCAGCAAGCTCGCGCGCAATGGCGACGATGACGATGTTGGTGGGGCGGCCGCTGGCTTGCATGCGCTGATACCGCTGGCACAGCCGCACTTGGGCCTTCCGGGCGGTCGCTCTGATCGCTTCAGGCAGCCCCTCCGTTCGCTTCAGGATTTCCGGCTTACACGCGCGGGCAATCTGTAGGTCCATGCGCCTTCGACCAGCATGCGCCGCGCACGGGTGTTGCCGGCCTTGGTAATGGACCCGCGCGACACGCTGGCACCGGTCGAATGCTCGTTGGGAACCAGACCCAGCCGGCCATGAACTGACGCGGATTGCTGAAGCGTCTAAAGTCGCCGATCTCCGATACCAATGTCACCGCCGAGATCTGCGCGACACCACGCAGGGCTTGGATCGCTTCGACGATCGGGTTAAGCGACCAATCCTGCAGGAGCTCCAGCATCTGCCGGGTCAGTCGGTCGCGCCGCTCCTCGATTTGCTCGATGGCACGAATATATTCTTCCATAGCGATTTGCTGCGCACGGTGATCAAAGCGCTGTGTCGCCAACCAGTTGCGATGAGCTTTGCTCCAATGGGAGCGGCCTTCGAAGACCCGGCCGTGCCGGAGCAGAAATGACAAGAGATGCTGGCGGGCTCGTCGTAAATCCGAGACTGCCGCTTCCCGCGCCCGGCAAAGATCGCGCATGGCCTCATGCGTCTCGTCGGGAACCCAGATGGATGACAGTTCGCCCGCGCGCAACAACGCGGCAAGCGCGACAGCGTCGCGCCGATCCGTCTTAATCTGAGGACCCGGACGGGTCGGAACGAGCGATGGTGCAACGACAAGGCATTCATGACCAAGATCGCAAAGTTGGCGATACAGTCCGTAGCCTGTCGGGCCAGCCTCATAGCAAAGGCAAAGGCGTCCGTGACGTCCGGCAAGCTTGTCGACAAATTTGCGCACCGCATCAGCACGGTTGGCGATTTCGCCGTAATAGCGAACCTCGCCTTTGCGGCCTGCCTCCGCCAGACCGATCGCGATCTTTTCCTTACTCACATCCAAACCAACGTAAAGTGCGATATCATCGACCACGGCTCGTCTCCTATGTTTGAGGCTCTGGCTCGAAAGCTAACCCTCGTTTCGAACATAATGCGAGACGAGCCACCATGCCGATCAAGGACATGGGGTCTCACCTTTTACTTCAAGATTTGCAGAAGGAGCTACTTCATGTCCTCCACAGTGATCCGATAGGAGGTTGGCGGAGCCCGGGAGTGAACTTCGCGGGCAACATTGTAGATCAGATTCCGAGAGACGTCGAAGACAGCAAGAAGCGATAATTCTGTCGCTGCGACGACGCCATTTTTCTCCAGTGCGGTTTTATCGATTAGAAACAGAACCGAGATCATTGCATCGTAGCCGACAAAGCGTACTCCGACGTCAAAATCATCGAAACTTCTGCTAGGGTTAGGAAATGAAAGGGAAATTATTTTTCCCTTTTTACCGCGCCGCCGCCGTCATCATATCGACCAGCGGACTTTGCCATTGCTTTATGCTTCTGGATGAACTGTTTCAGGGCGATCTGCAGGCGACCTTCATCACGAGTTCCCTCCTGAAACCGGCGTGCGAGATATCGTGCAGCGTCAGTGCGCAAATCCTGCGTGTCGCCAGTTTGCGAGCCTCCCTAAGAAGGCGCGAAATCATAGTAATGTTTCTGGAATTCAAGGCGATGGAAGACATTATGTCCTCCTTTGTTGCGGGTCAGGCATTTAAAGCCCGAATGACAGCACCCGTTTCAATTGCTATCGATGACCACCTTGCGCCTTATGTAAGAATAAAGCAAATAAGGCTGCAATACCACCGCTGCTAGCTCAGACTGGGCCGCGTCGCTAGAAATGGTTCCTTGGCCATTTAGACTGCAGTTTTCAACGGCGGTTCGCGGCTTCAGCGTCCCTCGTCGCTCAGCATGTGATCGGCCGGCTGTAGCAGTGGCTCGCCTGATAGGCGTTCCGGCCCCGGTTCATGTGCGTCAGATTGAATGCCCGGATGGCCCGCAACGCCCTGCTCGACGCGAGAAATTTGCCGATTGAGGCAAAGCCGCGGACCTTGACGCCGAACATGTCCTCTCCGCGGGGAAAAAAATAGCTAACGTCTTCCGGGGCCACGACACAACGTTCCGGGAAAGCGCCGTCCACCTGACCGCGGTCGCGTGAATGGTCGGTGGTGAAATCGGAAAGATGCACCACGAAAAGCGCCCGGATGCCCTCGCCGTCCGCATAGAGCGAGAAAAACTCCATCCAGCTCGCATTGACGCGAACGAGCGCTTTGCCCGCCGTCGACGGCAGGCAGGAGACCGACCAGTAGTGCCGCTCAGTCCGGCGCGGGATCGGGATGCAGTCGCGACCGTAGCGCCTAAGAATCTCCAGAACCTCTGGAGCCTGTGGCATGCGCAGCAGCTTCTCGAACCGGGCGGCGTATTTGAAACGCAGTTCGAGGGATTCCGTGCGCTCGTCGGCGTCGCGCAGGATCGTTTTGCCTTCCATCCAATCGCGCTGTTGCTCGAAATCGAGGAACTGGCGAAGACCGGTGCGGCTTTGTTGGCGAGTGGCGTTCATCGGCGATCGAGCAGTCTGGCTACCGCCTCGCGGACAAGGGCGGGGACACGTTCGGCGTCATCCAGATAGGCACTTTCCGTGAGACCGTCCGAAAGCGCGACGAGGAGGGACGCGGTGACGGAAGGAGCCGGATCGCCGTCCTTTGCGAGAAGGCTCTGGAGGCTATCGTGATACCAGCGCGCGGCGCGCATCGATGGACTGCCGCACGGCGCTGGCCGGATCTGGATATTCGGCTGCCGCGTTGAGGAACGGACATCCCCGCCAAGGGCCCGCAGTCACAGTCTCGCTGATGCGCTCCATGATCGCCGAGATCATTTTCCGGGGCGATTGCTTCGGAAGTGCGGCCACCGCTGCCCGCCCGACCCTATCGATCTCTTGGAGATAGGCGACGACGAGGTCGTCCTTCGATGGAAAGTGATTGTAGAAGGTCGCCTTGGCCACGCCGGCTTCCGCAATGATGCGGTCAATGCCGACGGTATGGATGCCGCCTTCGTAGAAAAGCCGGGTCGCGGTGTCGAGCAATCGACGACGCGCGGAACCCGCTTCGGACTGGGTTTCAGATTTTTTCTGCCTCATCGCTTGACCTTAACAGACAGGTCTGTATATTACAACAGATAGACAGACCTGTCTGTATAAGAGGAGGCCATGCATACGAAAGACACAGCCGAAGTCATCCGCCGATTCAACCCGGGCGTTTGAGGAGCACGATCCCGAGATTTTCGAGGACCCGGTCGCGCCGGATTGCGTCATGGAGTCAATCCAGCCGGCACCGAACGGCACGCGCTACGAAGGCTACGATGTCAACCCCGGCGTTCTGGCAGGCCATGGCCGCAGACCGCGTCAACCGCTTCGAGGTCGAAGACACTATCGTCATGGGTGACCGCGCAAACATCCGTTGGCGGTTCCATTTCGGCGACGGCGGCTCGATCCGCGGCGTCACCCTGATACGTGTTCGTGACGGGCGGATCATCGAAGCCCCGCCTACGCCAAGACGCCCGGTGAGTCGGCGCCGCCGCTGCCGGAATGACGGCCGCATGCGGCCGGGCGCAAGGCACGTGAGAGAGAACCAAGCCGACGATATCCGTTCGAATCGAGCCGTGGTCCGTCATGTCTAGGCGAAATGGACGCGGCTCCATCGCTCAATGAGGTGAGAAGATGACCAGTGACAGCAAAATTACCCGCGAAATCGTGGAACGCTTCCACAACGCATTCGAGCAGCATCGCCCCGAAGACCTCGATGATCTCATCGGCGACGGCTGTGTTCTCGAAAATACGGCGCCGGCCCCGGATGGCACGCTCTACGAGGGGCGCGAGGCTTGCCTCACTTTCTGGAAGGGAGTCGCGTCGTCGGCCAACCTTGTCTTTAAGGCTGAGGAGATCTCCGCGATAGGTGACCGCGGGATCATCCGCTGGCAGCTTCGCTGGAGCGAGCACGAAGCGGACCGGGTTCGAGGCGTCAACATCATGCGCGTGCGGGACGGAAAGATCGTCGAGGGTCTGGGCTACGTGAAGGGGGCTGACGTTCCGATCGTGAACCGGAGATCCCCGTTGATCGCTATCCAGGACTTCGCGGCGGCGTGCCGCCGCAACAGGGCCCCAGCCCGAGGGAGAGAAGCGATGATGATCAACAAAGCCGGGTACACCCGAATTGAAGCCACAAGCGGGACGGTGCTGTGACGATCATTCTCGAAGCATTCAGCGCGATTGGCGCGGCTGTTACTTGACCGCACCATTGAGATAGAGGTCTTCACCTCGCTGCAGCGGCGTGAAGATGAAGTCGTCTTTTCTGAGAAAGCTGTTGAACCAGCCTAAAAGATCATCTTTGGTCGACGAGTTGCGATATCCGACCAGCTTGACGGTCAGGGGAGCACTAAAGGCTATGTCAAAGGCAGTGGCAAACTGGGTGGCGCCTGAAAGCTGAACCGAAAACATGCCACCACCGTCGTGACGGATGGAAATTTCCGCACGAGCGAAAAACTCATCGCTGTAGGTGGTGATAAGACCCGGGCTTCCCACCAATCTTCACTCGTCAAAGCGTTTCGAGTTCCTTCGCCCGGAAGTCGGCCCGGATTTCCCGGAGGCTGCGATAGTCACGGTTCTCGAAGCGCTTCAATGGTATTTTGAGCCACTGTGTATCCAGACCCGGGTTCAACCACTGGGAGACGTCATCCTCGGGGTCATTGTTGGGATCGAAGAAGAATTTCGGAGATTTCACTTCTAAATCCAGCACGACGTAGTTCTCCAGCTCCTGACCGGGCCAAGATCCACTTGAGGCCCGCAAGGTGATGCGTGGCTCCTCGACTGGAAGGTCGAGCGGATAGCTCTGATAAACAAGCTTAAAATGTCCCATGCGGTTCCCCGGTCTGAAAACTCATTGTGGATTCCTGAAGATAGCGGGTGATGGTATACTTTACTATGGCACATCTTTCTGGAACAGACCGCTCGCAATTACTGCTTCTGCCGGAAGCAGTCGATGATTATGTGAGACCGGACAACCCGGTCCGCTTCATCGAGGCCTTCGTTGACGGCCTCGATCTCAAGGCTGCCGGCTTTTTACGGGTTGACGCGAAGGATACCGACCGGTCGGGCTTCGATCCCGCCGATCTGCTCAGATTGTACACATACGGCTATCTCAACCGCGTTCGGTCGAGCCGACGACTGGGGCGAAATGTCATCGCAACATCGAGGTGATTTGGCTGCTGCGGCATCTGAAACCGGATTTCTGTACAATCGCCGCCTTTCGGCGGATCGACCGTTCGGCCTGTTCGGGCGGGAGTTACTGGCGATGGACGGCACGCGCATCAAGGCGGCCAACAACAAGGACCGCAACTTCACGCGTGGTGCTCTGTCGAAATTCATCCGCGAGGCCGACGAGAAGCTAGCCGACTACATGAAGCGCCTTGACGACGGCGATGCCAAGGAGGAACGCGTTGGCGAAAACAGCGGTTCCGGAGGCAAGCTCACCGTTCAGCCTGACGGCGCTCGCCAATAATAACAAAAGGGCCATTACCCTTGTCGGCGTGCCCGGCCTGATGGCGGCTGTCAGGGGCATGATCGGCACAAATCCGCCTTATAAACCGCACGAAGTTTGCCCAAAAGTGCTCCGCTGATGTCATATGCCGCCCAAATCGCCGATAAGCGAAATGCCTGCAAGTCCGCATCGAATAACAGAGAACGCCTGAGGAACCTCAAACCCATCGAGTTTTAAGACGGCCCGGCTAATGTCTGAAGCGGGGCTCGATGCAGTCCCGATTCAACTATCTCCATCTGGTCCGTGACCTGCCCGGCACGCTGCGCAGCATCCATGCCTTGCTTGCATCAGGCGGCTTGTTCATCTCCAAGACACCGTGTGTCGGAGATATGAACCCATTTATCCGGTTGGCCTTGCTGTCCGCAATGCGCACGATTGGCAAAGCACCCCACGCCGGCGTCTTCCGTGCGGCGGACCCGGGCGAGCATATATGCGGTGCAGGCTTCGACATTCTTGCCACTGAAAGCCACGCAAACAAAGGCAATGAATCACAGCCCTACGTCGCGGCCCGGAAGAGGTTGCACGAACGGCCAAGGCTGCTTGAAAACTCGTCCAGTACGTTTTCGACGCAAATCCCATGGTCTTGCTATCGGATGGGCCGGCACAAAAGCGGACCGACCACATGCCACCCCTTCTCAGGCGTTAATACAGGATAAGGGCATTACCGCTGTGGAAACTGTGGGAATGCTACGCTAATGACTGAAATGGAGGCGATTAACGGTCCGACCGATTCGAGCCAAAGTCGGCTATTTAGAGCGTTTCCGTTTTTCTCTGAATCGAATGCGCTTCCCAAATCAGTTTTGTTCTGATTCACTGATGCTGGCTGGATGGAGGCCAGCGTTGGATGACCGCACCGATATCGAATGATCTTCGAGAGCGCGTTATTGCCGCCGTGCTGAGTGGCGAAAGCGTTCGTTCAGTGGCGACGCGGTTTGAAATTGCCGCATCTTCAGTCGTAAAATGGTCCCAGCGCCATCGTGCGACCGGATCGGTTCATCCCGGCAAGATGGGCGGCCACCGCAAGCGGATACTCGAACCGCATCGTGATATCATTGTGCAACGGCTCGCCGAGAACCCACACCTGACACTCCATGGCCTGAAGGCGGCGTTGACCGAGCGGGGTATTTCCGTCTCGCACAATACGATCTGGGAATTCATTCGCAGTGAAGGGCTGCGCTTCAAAAAAAAACACTATTCGCCCTTGAGCAAGCTCGTGCCGACGTCGCTCGCAAAAGACAGCGCTGGAAGACCCTGCAAAATCACCTTGATCCCGAACGGCTGGTCTTCATTGATGAGACCTGGATCAAGACCAACATGTCGCCGATCAGAGGCTGGGGTCCAAAAGGCAAGCGACTGCGGGCATTTGCACCGCATGGCCACTGGCGCACGCTGACATTCCCGGGCGCTTTGAGAAACGATCAGCTTACAGCACCCTGTGTCTTCGACGGACCGATGAACGGCCAGTGTTTCCGCGCCTATGTCGAGCAGCAGTTGGTCCCGGTGCTCAAGCCGGGCGACATTGTCGTCATGGACAATCTCGGCAGCCATAAGTCGGCAACCATCCGTCAATTGATCAAAGCCGCTGGCGCGCGCCTCTGGTTCCTGCCACCCTATTCGCCGGACCTCAATCCGATCGAACAAGCCTTTTCCAAGATCAAGCATTGGATGAGAAATGCACAAAAGCGCACCATCGAAGACACATGGCGTCATATCGGCAGGCTGGTCGAAACCATCCAGCTCGCCGAATGCCAAAACTATTTGGAAAACGCCGGATATGGTTCCGTTAAAAGGTGAAACGCTCTAGGGCACCAATCGAAATTGCGGAAAGCGGTCGCAGCCAAGCACTACTAACCTGAAGCGACCACTGAGCATTGAGATCGGCATGGGAATCCGGATTTACAACTCCGTCTGGTCGTAAACGCGTCGGCGCGCCTTGATGACATCCAGATTGTTGTGGACCCAGAAGTTGAACCCCTCAAGGGCTTGCAAGGCTCCGTGGCCGATATCCGTCAGCTCATACTCAACACGTGGCGGCACTTCAGGGAAGTAGTGTCGTATAACGAAGCCGTCACGCTCGAGATTGCGCAGCGTAAGTGTTAGCATGCGCTGGGTGATTTCACTCACCTCTCTTTTCAATGCTGAAAAACGGAGGCGATTATCTTCGGCGAGAGATAGACGCCAAAGAACCGGCACTGTCCATTTGTCACTCAGCAGGCTGCAAACACCGTTTGACGGAATTGGCCGGAATTTTCTGTCGTTGCCTGATCCGCGCGGTGTGCTGGCATCGAACTGTTCATTCAAGGGTATCATCCTTGTGCCTCACGCTGAAAAATGTGCCGTCTTCCGGCAAACCTACATTTGTATATATAGACTGTCCTTGTCCAACGCGAGGGTTTCAAGTGACCAATAGCAAGCATCACATTCTGGTTTTGGCGCTACCGGAAGGCAGGGAGGATCTGTCGTCGAAGCCTTGTTGAAGGCGGGATGGCCCGTTCGCGCGCTCGTTCAGGATTCCAGCAAAGCTGCATCTCAGCAACTACGGAATGCAGGGGTCGATCTTGTACAGGAGCACTTGAAGAGACCGATGTTATCCGCTCGGCGATTAAAGACGCCTATGGCGTCTTTAGCGTACTGCCGGGAAACCCGCCGCCGAGGACGAAATTCGTTATGGCATTTCGATTGCGAATATCGCTGCCGAAACCGGCATTAGTCATTTTGTTTATTCGTCGGGCGCCAGCGTGGGGAATGAACTGACAGGCGTTGCGCGTTTCGACGCCAAACATCGCATTGAAGCCCAAATTCGACAGCTCGACATGACTACGACCATCATCCGGCCAATGATTTTCATGGAAATGCTCGTGCGACCCGGCTTCGGTCTGGACAAAGGCCGCCCGGTTTCCCTCATCAGGCCGGACCACTCTATTCAGCTTACCGCCGTGGAAGACATCGGCAAGATCGTTGCTGCCGTACTTGCCGACAAACCCCGTTTTGGTGCCAGAACACTTAAGATCGCGAGCGACCGCCTGACCGGGCGCGAGCTTGAGGTCGCCCTTAGCGAAGCAGCCGGTCGCCCGATAACCTATGAACGGTTTTCCCGGATATTCTCGACGCAAACGCGGATCTCGCCCATATGGCAAAGAGCACGGAAGATGGACCGCTTGCCGAGCGGGTCGATCTGGAGGACATGCGTGAGATTAATCCCGAGTTGTTGACTTTCGCGTCCCGGCTTGCTGGCAATGGGCGCAGGTCACTTGATGCAGCCTTACAGGTCTGAGTGCCGTGACATCACGCACGCTTCAGGACGAACAAGCGAGCCGCGAAGGGGAAAGGCTTGCCATGCTGCTTCCAACACCTTAGTTGACATTCGCCCATGATTTGGTGTTGCCAGCCGTCGGCATGGCAATGACGTCTCTTTGCCACCAAAGACAAATGGGCGTCGTGGAAGCTCCAACTGCAAAAATTGCTCAAATTATGATCAAGGTCATCGGTAACCCGGGAGTTTTCTCTAGTAAATATTCGATAATTTTCGCTGCGGAAACAATTACTTGGTGCCCTGAGTGACCAAGGGACAGAGCAACAACTGGTATCATCTAACTTTTCGGCCCGAACACGTACTGTTGAGCTCCCGGCATACTCTAGTTAAAAATAACTGCAATGCCGGTGCCGGATCATCCGCATGGTAGATCATGTAAATATCCGAAACTGGTGGATCCGGACGAATAGGCAGGAAAACTAAAGGACCCGAGGTCAGATGGGCAATTCCGGCAGGAACGATACTGACACCAAAACCAGCTGCAATCAGACTCGGAATAGACTGTGCGTCGATTACTTGTTGCGAAATACGCGGTCTGTATCCGGATGCCACGACATAGGACATGACATAGGCCGCAAAGTCCGAGCTCTCGGGCTGTAGTATTACGAACGGGTCATCTTTCAAATCCGTCATTGATATGCTGGTTCTTCCAGCTAGTTTGTGGTCGCTGCGCACCAGCGCCACCAATTCCTCCTGCCATGCATGCTCATAGGCAAGTTCGCTTCCATGAGGTATAGATCGATTGAAGCTGACGTCCGTGCGCCGCCGGCGAACTTCATCAATCTGGGTCTGGGGCGACTGTTCATGTATGCGCAAGGTGATCTGCGGATAAGCTTGTGCAAAGTTGGAGAGCAACTCCGACAGGCCACCGCGCAGGATTGAGCCTGTCGTCCCAATTTCGATCAAGCCTTCCTGTCCGTGATGTATTTCGCGCATTTCCTGCAGGCTGCGCTCATACTGCACAAGCATATTGGTTGCATATTGCCGAAAAAGCTTACCGGCGCGGGTCAATGCCACTTTTCGGCTCGTGCGGTTGATGAGCTCCACACCCAACTCACGTTCAAGCGTTTGGATTTGGGTACTGAGTGGCGGCTGGGACATATTGAGACGTTGCGCCGCCCGAGTGAAACTCAATTCCTCCGCAAGAACGACGAAACACTGGAGCTGACGCATTCTCATAGCGTGACCCTATAGATTTCTCATAAATTGATATTAGACACGGATAATTTATTCGGCAACTATTGCCATGTCAGGGGACTGACGATGAATGCTGCGAATGGAGGAAACGGTGGAGGCCGTTGTTCGAGGGCTTTCGCGAAAATTACTCCCCTTTTTGATTGGGAGGAATCTAAATGCCGAGTTGGTCAAAGTCCTTGTTTGGACAGGTGTGCATCGCGCTTGTTCTTGGTGTCGCCGCTGGCTTCTTCATACCTGACCTCGCGATGCAAATGAAACCGCTTGGCGATGGTTTTATCAAGCTGATCAAGATGTTGGTCCCAGCGATTGTCTTTTGCGTGGTTGTACACGGAATTGCGGGTGCTGGCAGCCTCACCAAGGTTGGGCGCGTCGGCGTCCGGGCTCTCATCTATTTCGAGGTCGTCACCACGATCGCGCTCGCGCTTGGCATCGTTGTTGCTTATGTCTTTGGTCCGGGCCATGGCATGAACATCGATGTAAGCAAGCTCGATGCGTCTGCCCTTTCCACCTACGTTGAAAAGGCTCATGAAGTCTCTAGCGGCGGCACGGTAGAGTTCCTGATGAAGCTCATACCCACTACGATCGTGAGTGGTTTCGTCGAGGGTGATATCCTGCAGGTACTCCCGGTGGCTATCCTCTTCGGTTGCGCACTTGCACAAGTTGGCGAGCGCGCCAGACCGCTTCTCCACATCATCGAGATGGCTGGCGACGTCGTCTTCAAAATCATGGCATTTATCGTTCGCCCGGCACCGCTTGGCGTATTCGGCGCCATAGCCTACACGGTCGGCAGGTACGGTATCGGATCATTGGCGCAACTCGGCTACCTCGTGGTTCTGTTCTACCTGACAATTGCGCTTTTCGTCGCCATCGTACTCGGCTCCATATTGAGGGCCGCCGGTTTCAGCATCGTGAAGCTGCTGCGCTATTTGCGCACCGAAGTCAGTATTGTTGCGGGTACAGCCTCGAGCGACGCGGTCTTGCCCCAGACCATGCGCAAGCTTGAACATCTCGGTATTAAAGATTCCACTGTGGGCCTTGTCATCCCAACCGGCTATTCGTTCAACCTTGATGCATTCTCGATATATTTGACACTTGCTGCTGTATTCATCGCCCAAGCCACGAATACGCCACTCGCGTTAGGTGATCTTCTGGCGATTCTTGGTGTCGCTTTGGTAACGTCTAAAGGTGCTCATGGGGTGCGGGTTCGGCGATTGTCATCCTCGCTGCGACGCTGGCGGCCATCCCCAGCATTCCTGCCATCGGGCTGGTCCTTGTGCTCTCAGTGGATTGGTTCATGGGCATTGCGCGTGCACTCGGCAACTATATCGGCAATTGCGTGGCAACCGTGGTCATCGCATCCGGGTAGGTGATATCGATAAGGATCGCGCCCGCAGGATACTGGACGGAGAAAGCGTGTCAGCACCGGATTTACCGGTTGTTGAGACAATCGCGCAGAACATCGGCAAGCCGGATCCGCTATCCCGACCGCAGATGTGAAGCGAAGGAAAACCTGCGTCAGATGGTTTCCATACATCGGTCCAAACGGCTGGAACAGAAGCCAACGGATAATACAGCTTTGTACGAATAGTAGCTGATCTCGATACAGGGAAAGCGATAAAACAGACTTGCAAAACTCTGCGAACAAGGTATCTCCTCCCCAATCCGAGGGTGTGTACGACGACCGGAACTCATCAGCTAGACCAAAAGCAACAGGTGCTGAAACGGGCAAGAGACCTGCGACCCTTCTGGCTTCAGCACGCAACAATGTCTTGGTTTCAGCTGTGTGACATGGGGCAGCCCGGCTTTCCAACACTAAGCCGAAAGCTCTCTTCTGACGATCTCCGCGCCTGCACTCAGGGCCTGCAGCTTCCCGACCGCTACTTGACGAGACAGAGGTGCCATGCCGCAGTTTGTGCAAGGATAGAGCTTGTCGGCATCCACGAATTGCAATGCTTTCCGCAAAGTGTTGGCGACGTTCTCCGGGGTTTCCACGGCGTTGGTTGCCACGTCAATGGCCCCTACCATCACCTTTTTACCTCGAATGAGTTCAATCAAATCGATGGGAACATGCGAATTGTGGCATTCGAGAGAGATCAGATCGACACTGGATTTCTGCAGTTTTGGGAAGGTTTCTTCATACTGCCTCCACTCCGATCCCAAGGTCTTTTTCCAATCGGTGTTGGCCTTGATACCGTAACCATAGCAAATATGGACGGCAGTTTCGCACTGAAGTCCTTCCATTGCCTTTTCCAGCGTGGCAACGCCCCAGTCATTTACCTCATTAAAAACACATTGAAGGCAGGCTCGTCGAACTGGATGATATCGACACCAGCAGCCTCCAACTCCTTGGCTTCTTCATTGAGAGCTTTGGCGAATTCCCGTGCCAGCTTTTCACGACTGTTATAATGCGAATCATAGAGCGTATCGATCATAGTCATGGGACCCGGCAGCGCCCATTTGATGGGATGCTTGGTCTGCTGACGCAAAAACTTTGCATCTTCGACAAAAACTGGCTTTGAGCGAGAAACAGCCCCAACGACTGTCGGCACACTCGCATCATAGCGATTACGAATTCTGACGGTTTCCCGTTTCTCAAAGTCAACGCCGCTGAGGTGCTCAATAAACGTCGTGACGAAATGTTGGCGCGTCTGCTCACCGTCGCTGACGATATCAATACCCGCACGTCGTTGATCATCCAAGGACAAACGCAGAGCGTCTCGCTTGCCTTCAATCAACTCCTCATCCTGTAATTTCCGGGGTGACCAAAGTTTCTCAGGTTGTGCAAGCCGGGGAGGGCTTCGGTAAGCTTCCAGCCGTTGAGGTGGGCAATAGTCTTTTCATGATGGGCGACCTTTTATCGTTAGTTCGTCAATGAGCGTAATTGGCAGACCATTGTTCAAGAATCTCTTTGTATGGTTTGATGAAGTGCTCATCCGCGAACTTTCCCTGCTCAACAGCCAGCCTGCTACGCTCTTCTCGGTCGTAGACAATTCGGGTCAGCGAATAGTCCTGCTGCTTCAAGTTCGGTTGATAGCATGCACCTGCTGGAGAATTGGAGTTATAGATCTCTGGTCGGTAAATCTTTTGGAAGGTCTCCATCGTACTGATAGTGCTGATAAGCTCGAGATTTGTGTAATCACCCGGCAAATCTCCGATAAAATAGAAAGCCAAAGGTGCAACGCTATTTCGAGGCATGAAAAATCGAACCTGCAATCCCATTTTTCTGAAGTATTCATCGGTCGGCGAGAACTCGTTCTGCCGGTATTCGACACCAAGTATAGGATGTTGGTTGTCTGTCCGATGATAGATTTTGCTACTTGATGCACTCAGGCATATGACGGGTGGTTTATTGAAATTTTCTTTGTAAGCAGCTGAATTGAGGAAACATTTGAACAGATTTCCATGAAGATCGCCGAAATTGTCCGGCGTTGCGAATTCGGATCGGTTCTTATTGTACTCTGGCAGCAATACGCTGAAGTCATAATCCCGCACGTAAGAAGAGAAGTTGTTTCCGACAATACCCTCAATACGCTCGTTGGTGTTTCGATCCACGATATTCGTCTTCAGTATCTCAATCAGTGGGAAGGCATCGTTTTTGCCTTCAAGACCGATTTTCATTTCAACCGAAATGATTTCGAGTTTAACGGAATAGCGATCGCCTTCCGGGTTATCCCAATGCGCCAGCGCGTTGAAACGATTGTCAATCATTCTCAAGGCGTTACGGAGGTTGTCCCGGCGGTTCTCTCCTCTGGCCAAATTAGCAAAATTCGTCGTGATACGCGTATTGTCCAAAGGGTGATAGTTCTCATCAAAACGATGGCTCATGACGCGGAACGTAAAGTCGTGATGCGTCGTGATATGCGACCGATCTACGACCGGCTCGCCCTTGGCGGCGACTGGAATTGCGGTTTGAGACATAACCTATCCCAATAAGTTGGGGGCATGGGTCAGCGGACACATAGCAACACAGACCGTTACACGGTCTTTGCTACGGCACACCGGGACACCCCGCCCGTGGACGTTACTTTGCCAAGGCAGGTCTCCCGGCTAGCGGGTCATTGCTATCGTCCGTCTTCCCCCGGGGAGAACCCCAGTGACATTCTGGACGTCAGCTTGCCGCTTACAGTTGCGGGGGCAGCGCCGACTTTCCCGAATGAGACGGGGCACGGACTTCCCTCTTAGCTCCGGCGTATCGAATACGACAGCCGGAGAACCTAGACATTGCAACCTTCCTGCATCGGCCACACAATGTCAATAGCACATAAAGAAATGTTTATATCTTTAAGTCCAAGGCCACGAGCAGGTTCTGGTAATCCCTGCTCGATAGCCATGACTGGTATGGGGCCGATAACAGTCTTGGCGATGGGTCACGTTCTATGGCGGCTATTTTATTCATGGTCGGCAAAATCGGACAGTCTGGTCCCGACCTCATTGTGGCCGTTTGTCGTTTTGAATGACTTTCCATGACTCAGACGTTAAGATGGCCGGAATTGACAGCAAAGCCAAAACTTTACACGGCCCTTAATCACCTATGGAAAGAGAATTTATGCAGAAGATGGCAGTTATCTTCAGTGCCATTATCTTGACGTTTTCGATCCCCGCAAAGGCTGATCGACTTGTTTGTTCTGAATCAAAACATCTGCGCTACATGAAAATGGTGGGCAAGGTTGGCGAGATGGGGATCGACCTTGACCCTGTGGGGCAGGATCGTGAGGTTTTCGAGAGGTTGATAGCCGCATATGAAACTCTCAACCCGAAAGGACCGAAGACCTCGCTTTTCGTCGCGCATGTTCCTACCGGTCAGATTTATAGTCAGATATGTGCGGCAGAGCGCTGCACGATGGAAGAAATGTCAACTCCCGAGCAAGCCTGTTTGATTGATCACATGAACCAATGTAGCTATGTCGCACTTCGCTTCCGGGGCGAAGAGTTCTGCCTGCTCCGTTCGCCAAAAATTAAGTATTTGATCCCTGCATTTGATGGGTCGTTTCGCACTCGCGCAATCGCCGAACTCTGTTTGTTATTCGGCTATTTGTCTCGAAATTCCTCAATGTTGCATTAGGAAGAACTGACTTTAAATTCTCACGGGAATTCCTGTCGCAATGGTCGGGTGTCAAAGCCCGACTTACACGACAGATTTTGCAGGCCACTTCGCCCCTCTCTCCGCCCGCAAGCCGACCGACCGGTTCCCGCCCATCAGCGGTGGTTGAAGCATGAAAAGTGAAACTATCACTTTGGAAATCGTGTGACTTTTACACCAATGTCTGGAACGAAGGTGCAAGCGCTCGCACGGCTAGCGACCTCGTTGCTGTCGCTGCCGTTGCAAAAAACGAAGGTTTTTCGGATGAGTATACTGCGATTGGTGAGCCCGTTGGCATTCAGTGTAGCGGGCCCGGTATTCCAATCGTGAAATAAAAGCACAGATCCCTTCCACCAAGCGCAATTTCCTCTAATGAAGTGGCTGGGGACTAGCGACCAATTATCAACCCGGCGACAGTTTCAAGTCGAGGCGTGCGAGGCACTCAGGGTCCGCAACCGCCCGAATTGCGATGATTTTTCCGTCGTTAAAGAAAAAGCGTAGCACAAAATGCCGATGTTCATCAGGAGCTATGATGAGGCGGGGCACCCATCCACAACCGCCGGCAAGGCACTGTGCGCTCGGCCCTTGAAAGCCTCTGCTACGGCCCTTGCGCCGCGGATCTCAGGAAGCGAACCCCGGCGGGTAGCTTCGCAATCGGCCCGGAAAAAACGGCGTCCGGATCCAGCACGGATACCAGCGCCTCGAAGTTGCCGCCTCGCGCCGCGGCAAGAAAGGCTTCGACGAGCTTCCACCGCATGGCGCGGTCGGCGCTATCCGCCTTCGGCAAACCTTGCACGCGGCGGCGGGCGCGGCTTGCGAGTTGGCGCGTAGCCTCTGTGGACCGGCCGACAATGGAGGCGATCTCATTGTACGGTACCGCAAATACGTCGCGCAGCACGACGAATGCCAGACGTTCAGCGGGAGCAAGTTTTTCGAGCACCACAAACAAGGCCGGCCGACCGAATCCGCTGCGGTTAACCGGTCCTCCAGACCTTTGCCAGCTTCGTGAATAGTCTTGGATCCGATTTTGTCGAAAGACTCTTCACGCCTCGCCTTGCGTGATCGCAGCATATCTAGACAGATTCGGGCTGTGGTGGTTGTCAACCAACCGCCCGGATTGGTGATATCCTCGACCTTCGTTCGGGAGAGGCGCAGCCGGGTTTCTTGCACCGCATCCTCTGCTTCGTTCAGTGAACCGAGCATGCGGCACGCCACTGCCCGCAGGTGTGGGCGATTGGCCTCGAATTGCTCAAGCGAGATTTTTTGCTTCCATCGGTCACGTTTCCTTCAAACACTTCGTCATGGGTATGACGAACGAAAACTGGCGGATGTGACAAAGAACGGTTCCGGCGGTGACGTCGTCTTACTCAAACAATCGGTGCTCGCATCGGAACAAAGAGGTATCGGAATGTTTAGCAAGGTTATGTTCGCGACGTTGTTCGTATCGGATCAGGACAGGTCGCTTGACTTCTATACCAGAAACTTAGGCTTCGAGAAGACAGCCGACAATCCCGGTCCTGAGGGTCGCTTCCTGTTGATAAGCTACAAAGGTCAGGGATGGCCAATCCTGCTTTGGCCGTGTTGGTGGCCGCGCGGCTTCCGACACTGACAAGACAGGGGCAATATTTCTTCAAACTGACGATCTTCGGAGGGACTTTATCGAGCTCAGCGCGCGTGGCGTCAAGTTCGTCGAGCAGGAGCCCCGTGAATATGCTTATGGCGTGCTGGTGACAGCGCTGGACCCCGATGGCAACCGAATTGCTCTGCGGCAGCAGGGAAACCAACGGCCACTCGTGAAATAGTGAGTACGAGTAAGGTGCGGTCTGCAAGGACGTCTGGCCGACCGCGTCTGCGACTTTGTGATAGTACTGGGCTCAGTTCCCGCTATTGATGGACATAAGGGCAAGCGAAAGGACGTTCTTTGTGGCTCTGATGGGATGGACGCCTCCTCTTCAATAGTGTTCAACATACCTATTCTGCCACATCAACGCCGTCGGAGGGGCGTCTATCCCATCAGAGCCTATCAGTTTCCTTCCAATTCAAAACCGGGAATGTAATTGTTCAGGTAATTATTGTTATGCAGAATCCGGGCGGGCAGAATGAAGCCCACGAGAAAGCGATCAAATGAAGGTGCTGGCGAGAATATTCCGTTCACTTCTTGTCTTCCTGTCGATCCCCCGGGGTGTAGGCAGTGCACAGACAGACGCGATGAAACTCGGGCCGTTCGAGCGTACCGGGCCACGCATGCTAAGCGTTCCGATGGGTGAGGAAACCTTCGCCGAATATGATGCTTTGAACGGTTCCATCGGCCTCGCCCAACAATGCTCGGAAATCACGAATAGCTTCTGGGTAGAAGTAGAGAAGCGAGGAGAATGCATCCGCTATTATTCTGGCGGTTGGTCTGAGGACAACTCAACCGCCATCGTCTACTTCCCCGGAGATGCAATTCTCCGGAACTCGAAAGCAGTACGCTTCATAGGCAAATCCTATCTTGGCAAATCGCCCGCTTCCATTACGTCGGACATGTATGAATGGAGTGAAAAGGCCAGCGTTCCGGTTGTTTTTCTTGCAAGACCGGGTCTTTACGGTTCGTCTGGGGATCATAATCAGCGCCGTCACAAACGCGAAGTCGACCTTATGAACGGCGCGCTGGATCAACTTAAACAACGATATGGTATCAAGCGGTTCATTCTGGCCGGGCAATCCGGCGGGGCCATATCGTTGCATCCTTGCTCACGCAAAGAAAAGATATCAAGGCCGTGGTTATTTCGTCCGGGCTTCTAGCGGTAAAGCGGGTCACAGAAATCTGGGATCGTCGCCGCTCTGTTCCCCGCCCGTTGCTGCACGATATTGATGCTTTCTATGATCCTGTCGACGAAATACAATTGATTTCCAACACCCCCGCCCCCATCATCTGGGTCCTGTCCGACCCGGAAGATCTTGTCATACCCTTTTCCACGCAGCTTTTTATGTGCGCAAACTGAAAGCGGCGGGTTTTAACCCCTACCACATTTATGTCAGGGCCGGAGACCGACAGCATCACGGACTTTATAAACAGGCAGAACTGACGTCGGCATTGATTGCCGGGGAAAGACGCCGCGACAAATCATGGCGGCGTTGCAGGCCATGGATCTGGAACAGATCGAATAGGCCTGTCACTTTCCAAAGGATTGAAACATGTGTTCGACAATTTGATCCCGGCTGTCTTTATCTGGAGCCCCAAGAACAATTGCAATTGACAACCTTCCGTTTTGCAAGCGGGAGAATATCAGATTATTGATTGTCCTGTTAAGTGAACCCGTTTTCAAACCTGCCGCGCCGTCGATTTTTGATATGAGACGGTTGGTGTTCCTGTGCTTCTTCCCCTTCCATTCGAAAAATTCTTCCGCGCTCATCGCGACGATTTGAGGGTATTTTTGTGCACATAGCGGGCAAGGACAAGGGGCATCCCGCGCAGTCGTTTTCTGGTTGCTGCCTAGCCCGCTTGGAGATGAGAAGATTGTGTTCAACATGCCGATCTGGCGCGCGTGCTCATTCAGGAGTTGTGTGAATTGCGCGCGATTTCCGCTGTGCCGGGCCGCGAGCACATTACTTGCTTCGTTGGCACTGACGATAATACTGGCTCTCATCAGGTCGGTGATTGCCACTTGCTCCCCGGGTTCAAAACCCCACCAACTGTTGGTCTCGCGCACGTCTTCTGGAATAGTGAGCAATGTCTTCTGGTCTATAGCTTGTGCGACAAGACGGTCCATTACCGGGCAAAGTGTCAGCAGCTTCGTTAGAGAGGCCGGCTTTTGCACAAGTTCATCTTCAACCGAAAACAGGACCTCCTCTCTTTCACAATCGAAGAACAATGCGCTCGTGCCCGGCTTTATGTCTGGTTTTTGTGGGTCTGCTGCAGTTTCTTTCAGCCATGCAACCAGCTCATGTATTTTCGTGCTATTCGATCCCTTGAATAGGACAGTATCGCCTGCTTTGAGTTCCTTAAGCAAACGGGGTTTCAGCTGTTCGAAATGTTGCGCATGCATGGCGCGTTTATCAGGAAGTAGTTTCTCCCAGAAAGGAGCATAAAGAGAACCGACTGCATAGATTTTGTCTATCTGCCGGTCATTGACCTGCTGGGCAAGACCAATGTGGAAATTCGCTTCATCCGGCCCCAGCTCCGCCATCTGGCCCAGAACCGCGATCCGTCGACCGGTTGCTGGCTCAAGATGGAGGTGCTCCAGCGCCGCAGACATCGAACCGGGATTGGCATTATAGGCATCATCGATGATCTTGACCGGCTTGCCGTCGAGATGGATTTGCAGATCTTCTCCTCTGCCGGGGAGCGCCTTGAAACTGTTGAATGTAGCAAGCGCAGGAGAAATATCACATTCGACTGCAGCGACTGCGGCAAGAACAGCGAGGCTGTTCAGTGCCATGTGCATTCGGGGGGCCTTGAGATGATAGCATAGTTCGCCAAATGGTGTTCTTGCCCGAACCAATCGCCGGTCGGAAGAATAGTCGACCAATGCGTAGTCGGAGCTCTCCGTGATTCCATAATGTACGATTGTCAAACCCGCGCTTCTTGCTGCCGCATGGACCGTTTCCCATTCAAGCATATCCCGGTTCAGGACGGCGATATCCCCCCTGTCTCATGCCTTTGAATATTGCTGACTTTGTCCGGGCAATGTCCCCGATAGTACTATTCTCGCTGAGATGTGCCGGTTGAATGTTGGTAAACACAGCCACTTGGGGTCGCGCCATACGCGTGCTTTGTCCCATCCGTCCGACAGCCATTTCCAGAACAATATAATTTGCTGCTCGATCGAAGGATGCGAGATTCGTGCAACTCCATGAGGTAAATTGGCATTGTGTGTACTTTGCTCGACCTTTCCATAGGCACCTAAGGCATGTGACAGCATGGCGACCACAGTCGTTTTTCCCGCACTGCCTGTCACGCCGATAACCTTGCCTGCGAAGTGATCGCGCGCCATGGCCCCGGGTTAAATAGGGCTCTGTCCGTCGCTTCTACTTCAAAACAGGGATATCAAGCTTCGCACCGGCCAAAGTACCGATGGGCGCAATAATTGCTGCTGGCGTTTTGGGCAAGGATTTGATCTTTGAAAACGGGATGCCTTTGCCCTGCGCGTTGCGGAGCAGGACCATTTGCCCTTCCCGGAAGGTGGAAGCATGAATGGAGATGCCTCTCGCGGTCCAATGGTCTGGCGGCTGTGTAACCCAATGGCCTTGCGTGGCTCGAACAATTTCACCTGCGTCCCATCCGTTCGTTAACGACGATGAGGGCTTCAGCCTTATCTCTGGCGCTCCCGCCCGAAGAAACTTCAAATAGGCTATAAAACCAGAGAGGTAATGTTCCACGTCATCTATACGGATACGGAACGCATGGTGGCGGATAAAGCAACTGCCAACGATCTTGTCGGGTCTGGCAAAGTACATCGCCATTTCGGGCCAGAAGTAACCGTTGAGCAGGTAACGAGCTCGATGGTGAAGGGCGCTATAAAATTTCTTCAGATCGATGTCGTTGAGCAAGTGGCGAAGATCGGGGTTACTCCCGATCCTGTGGACCATCTGCTGGGCAGCCATCATCAGCTCAAGCAAGGTCGGAAATGTCGTAATGCGCTCAAGGACAAAGTCCAGATAAGAAGCGAAATTTCTGATGCCAAACTTGAAGTAACGGATGTCGGGGCGATATCTGGTCAATTCATTGACGCAATAGGCAAGCCAATGATCGTGCCATTTCCAGTGTTCTGCACGCAAAAATGATCAAATGCCCGTTCGACAGCGTTGAGCCAGCGTTCGTCACCTGTGAGCTCATAAAGTCGCATCAATCCGAATGCCGCTTCGCCTTCATAATAAATGATGCGGAAATTCGCTTTAACTGCGAGATCCGGATAGGAAAGTACGTGGACAAAGGCACCGGTCTCGGCATTTTGCATGTGCAATATGCCCATTGCCAGTTGCTCAAGCAAAACATGATAGCAGCTGTCACCCGTCACCGGCTATATTTGGTCAAGGCGAGAACAGCCACTGCATTTCCGCCAAGCTTGATTTCGCAATTTTGCTCAACGAGAAAAGCTGCAGTTGCACCACTTTCGAGGGTCACCGTCCTGATGAGCGTAGAGGTAAGATAGTGAAGCGCGCGATCGATTGCCTGTCCCAATGCTGGCTCGCGCGTTATCTCCCGTGCTTCGATTAGCGCGTAGGTGCTGCTTGCATGGCGCAGCGCATTATAGGCAGCTATCTCCCTGTCAAAACAGGGATGATAACCATATATAAAAGCTCCGCTATTGCCCACCTGTCGTGCAAGATGCGCAGAGCTGGTTTTGGACCAGATGTTCTACATCGTTTGTTGTCAAGGCATCTGTTTTACGTCGTCCGGCATTTCGGCCCGAACTTTCCAGCTGATGGCAATCTTCATTCCCGTCTATGAAAAATCCATTGGTAGAAAAAAAAAGACTTTATCGTTGTCGCCAAAATCCAGTGAAACACTGTCGCCGTAACGTTTGCGCGCATAAATATTGAAGTTGTTCTCATTCAGGACTGCATGAGCAATGTTACTTCCCCATAAAGCATGGCGTTGCCATTGAGTTCTTGCTCAAGAAAAGCAATCCGGAGATCAGAATCGAACGCAATTCCGCATCTGAAGTAATTTCGTTTGGTCTTTTTCAGGAGCAGTCGTAATTCTTTCAGAGTCACGGCTTCAATCTCGTCCGACCACTCGATCCGCAACCAATTACCCCGAAGCTTCCGACTTCTGATAAGTTCTTGCAATGCAGGAATAATATTCTTCCAAGCCGCCTCGATTGTTACAGCTGTGCTATGAATAACAGATGCTCTCGCATCGCCGTCTGAAACAGAAATGAACAAGGTCAGCGGTGTTTTCCGCCATGTCTTGAAAAACGGATTGGTGCGAAGGTATTTTTCGATTAGCCGGATTTTGCGTGAGAAACCCAATGAGGTCTCATCTGGAAAAGGGACTTTGCCCTCAATTGTCGAAATCCCTGCGGAATTTTTATCGAAACATCCATGAGCTCATTCCACCAGCTTGAATTTTTGTTTGAGGATCTTTCAAAAACAAAAGGGAAAAATGTCGGATATTCCGACAATGCATCTTAGGCTCCCTTCGGGTCTCCTCGCATTCCTATCGCTCTCTCAGTGCTTCGCCGGCCCGGTTGAACGGCTTGATCAAATATTCAAATACGGTTTTGCTGCCGGTATGGATATCCACTGTCGCGACCATACCGGGAACAATCGGAAAGCGACTGCCGTTCTTGTTGAACAATGCATCAGTTTCCGTTTTGATAAAAACGCGGTAGTAGAATTCTTCGGGCTTGGTCTCATCCTGTATCGTGTCAGGAGAAATACTGACGACCGTGCCCTTCAAACTGCCATAAACTGCATAGTCATACGCCGTTATTTTTACAGTCGCCGGCTGATCGGGGTGGATATAGGCAATGTCACGTGGCGAAATCCGGGCTTCGATGAGCAGTTGGTCATCGAGCGGAACGATAACCATCAGTTTTCCGTTTGGCGGAATTACGCCACCTATTGTTGAAACTTCAATATCTTTCACGATGCCACGTACTGGTGAACGCAAGGTAAGACGAGCCAGAGCATCAGATCTGCCACGAATTACCGATGAAAGTGACTCCACTTCGGCGTTTGCTTTCGCCAATTCTTCGCGGGCTTTAACAATATAGTCGGACTGGATTTCGGTTTCCTTGAGCTGAAGTTCCACCAGCTGTCGTTTCAGGCGAATGACTTCCACATTACTGGCGGCCCCCATCTTCGTCAGCGACTGGCTGATTTCGAGTTCGTCCTGTGCCAGCTTCACGGATTCAGCTAGCCAGTCGAGGGATTCCTTCAGACTGCGCTTGCGTGCTTCAAAGAGTTTGGTTTCGGATGTCTTGAGCAAGGGGAAGTCGTCCAGTTCGTCAGGAAAGTCCAGATCACTTCCACTAACCTCGGCTGTCAGTCGCGCCGAACTGGCAAGAGCTGCCCGGTACTTGGCTGCACTTTCCTGCACCGTCGCTTCAGTAACAGTCGGGTCGAGCTGAGCCAGTATCTTGCCGGGCTCAACAACATCATCCTGACGCACATTCAGCTTCGCAAGGACTCCTCCCTCCAGAGACTGAATTACCTGTTCCCGGGAGGTAGGAACCACCTTACCGGTCCCGGTCGATACTTCGTCCAGCAGTGCCAGATAGGCCCATACCAGCAAAACAGCAAAAGCGCACATACAAGTCGCACAAACTTCTTTGCGCGTTTAAGCCGCGCCCCGCCTGTGTTCCCGTTGACCCAATCACCGAAATCTTCCCCGAGTGCCGCCATAATGCCCTTCCTCCTAGGACTTTCTGGGTGTTTCAACCTTACTCACGCCGAGCAAAGTCTGCAAACCGCGCTCCTTGGTATCATCAAGCGCGATCTGCCCGTTTTCGACGACGAGCAATCGATTGACGAGCTCAAGAACGCGAGTGCGGTGTGTTGCAATGACTACGGTACGCCCCTCGCTCCATTTGGCGAACTGCTGAATGAAATGACGTTCGGTTGCTTCGTCCATCGACGAAGTCGGCTCATCAAGCAACACGACAGAGGGATCGCGGACCAACAGGCGCGCCAATAAGATGGCTTGCTTCTGCCCTCCGGACAGACCGCTCCCTCCTTCCCGACCAGATGTTCAAGTCCCTGCGCCATTTTCCTGACGAAACTGTCCGCTCCCACCATGCTGAGTACGCGCTGGATTTCCTCGTCAGATGCATTGGGCGCGCCCATGATGATATTGTCACGCAGTGTACCGAAAAACAGGCGCGAATTCTGGGTCAAAAGACCAATGTCGCGCCGCACATCGGCGGGATCAATATGCGACAAAGACAGATGGTCGAGGGCAACATCTCCCTCGCTTGAATCCAGCAATCCCGACAAGGCAAGTAATAAAGTGGATTTGCCAGCCCCATTCCGTCCAAGCACAGCAATTCGTTCGCCCTGCTCAATCCGGAGATCTTTCACCGGGAGTACTGGAGAAGAGCTTTCGTCCCCATAGCGAAACAGCGCATTCTTAAAAGCATAGTCTCCCTTGATATTTGGACAATGAATACGGCTTTCGCTATCGGGATGGTCTACCGGCATCTGCATAAGATGGTCGAGGCCCTTTTGCGATCCCGGCGTGCTGTAATCTGCCAGCGATCTGGGAAAACTGACCCATTGGGGCCAACATTCGCGAACCTAGAATGGAAGCTCCCACCAATGCCCCGGTTGTTATATCTCCACTGATTACCATTGGTGCGCCAAGGAAAACGGTTAGCGCATAGACACCGGTCTGAACATTCTGTGTCCGTGTACTTAATCCATTGGTAATCGAACGAAGCCTGATTTGCGCTTCACCGGTCACAGCGTTGAAATGGTTCCATTGCTGCTGAAAGCGATCCTCAGCCTGCAGACTTTTAATGTCCTCGATGCCCTGTACTGTTTCGACCAACATGGCGTTGCGCAAGGATGATTCACGCATTGCCTCATTTGCGTGCTTACGTATACGCCTTTGCAAAAGGATACCCGGCAGGACAAGAGCGAACATCGCACCTATCGGGATAAAGACAAGAGATCCTGCCAGCCAGCCGAACAATGCGAGGAACAGAAGAAAAAAAAAGGGAGGTCGGCGATTGCTGATACAGTCGTCGATGTCAACAATTCGCGCACTTGTTCGACATCGCGCAATTGCGCGATAAATGAACCTGTCGATGTCGGCCGGGCCCTATTGCGTACGCGCAACGCATGGCCAAACACGACATCGGACATTTCCGTGTCTGTCCGCTTGCCGAGCATGTCAATTATGCCCATGCGGGCTCGACGCATCATGAAATCGAAGAACAGCGCCGAGCACACCGCTGAACAATACGTAGAGCGTATTGAAGGACTGGGCCGGAACCACGCGATCGTAGACCTGCATTGAGAAAAAATAATGCCTGCCGGGCCGAGTGTATTGGCTATAAGCGAAGCAACCACGACGTGGACATAGGAACCGTAATCGCGAAAGACGATACGTCTCAGCCAGTTTTCCCCTGAAGGGCTTGATATAGGCATCAACGCGTGCATCAGGGACAGTTCTAGCAGGGCGGGCGAGCAAAACACGGCGTGTTTTTGCCAACAGTTCATCGAGCACGTAGACTTGTTCGAGCCTTTGTTCACCACTCAACCAGACTGCAGCTTCCCGGTCCTTTGAAATTTTGTGAACAACGACCAACTGCCCATCCGTCAGCTCCAGAATGAACGGAACGTGCCAGCTCGAAAAATTGATATTCTTTGTCTCGACCAGCTTGACGCCGAGGCCCATGCTGCGGGCAATAGCGTGAAGCTTCGTTTCGATAGCTGCTTTGTCGCCCTCGGCAGCGACTGCGAGTTTGGCCTTCTGAACCGAGAGTGGAAGCCGATAATATTGCGCAACAAGGCGCAATGCCTCCAACCAGTAATCCGCATGGCCCGGATGGCATTGTGGTTGATGAGCAGCCTCCGAGCGACCAAACGTCAGAACTGAGCCCATGTCGGGAGGATTTTCCCCGTGTTTCATTGGCTGGGCGTGCCTCCTCGCACCATCTTCGGATTGACGCCAAACTCCTTACGGACCTTGCCGGTATTATAAAGACAGCTGATATTCAGCCGGCGGAGATCGTGAATCGTGTTGGCGATTTGAAATCGCGACTCATGCAGTTCTTGTTCGGCATTGAGAAGATCGAGCAAAGTGCGTGTTCCAAGCTCCACATATTGCTCACGATACAGATCTCGGGTTTTGACCATCATGTCAGCGCGCGATTCCAGCGACCCCATCAAACGACCTAGAGTTCCGATCTGACTTCGCGCCTCCATGAGATTGCGATTGACGTCGTACTGGGCCGTACTGAGGCGGCTTCCGCCGACTGTAACGCGTAAGCTGCAGCTCTTTTAAGTGCTCCCGTCTGACCACCATTGTAGAGACTTGCAGACACATTCACACCGACAGCGTATTCGGGTTGACGGTCATTGCTTCTTGTATCATCGCGAGACGCATTAAGATCATATCCGGTTGAAGCCTCCAGCGATATGGTAGGGAATGCTTCAGCACGGCTGGCGGCCAATTGGGACTTTGCCTCTTCCTTCTCAGCCTTTGCCTGAAGCATAGCCGGCACTTCTTCCCAATCTGGCACTGCAGTGTCACAAGCCTTGCTCAGCCAACCGGGCGCATCGGAAGTCGGATTTGGTGTCCCTCCTCCCATCAATGCACCAAGCGCAGTTTGCCAACGATTCAGTTCCGACTGGAACTGTAACTGGGTAGCCAATGCAGATTCTACGCGTGCATCAGCTTGCACCTTGTCCGACATGGTGCTTGCGCCCTTGTCGGTTCGCTGATTGACGAGACCCGCAATACGCCTGACCCCCTCGACCTGTTCCTGAGCCAGAAACGACAACCGCCTGTAACGTTGTACTTCGACCACAGCATTCGCAGTATCTCGGGACAGATCATCGATTGCGAGAAGAAGGCGTGCGTTGCTGATGTCCTTAACGGCACGTTCTATATCGACTTTGCTGGACACCTTGCCAAAATCGTAGAGTAATTGGGATGCAGAAACATTGAAATTCGGTCGCCAACCCGCACGATTATTGCTTTGATATCCGGAATCCAGACCGGCATTCAACTTTGGATAATATCCTGCTTGCGCAGCACGGATACGTTCATCAGCCCGGTAGATACGTCCCGTCGCTTCACTAACCGCAGGATGCCACCCCACGGCGCGACGGACAGCGGCTTCCATGGTTATCGAGCCTGAGGCTACCGTGGCCGAAGCCGTAGACGCGGCCATATTACTCCTGTCGACCGCGGATCGTGGAGGATTAGGCGCCGCCGTCGACAGGAGTTGGGGGGACCCGGGTTGTCGCAGCTTTGCGGTCAAGGCCCCTATCGATCGAAACAGTTTCCGTATCGGTTGTTTGGCATCCGACCAAAAGCCATGAGACAAACATGAAAGTCGTGGCATGACTTTGAAACCGGGTTTTACGCATTTAAGATCCGTCATTACCAGCCAAGGCCTGAAGTTTATCGGATGGCTCCCTGCCGCCGATGGGTTGGCGGCAGGGCAGACCGATCAAACCACGTGTGCGGTATGGACTTGGTCTTCTTGCGCAAGTGGATCAGGCGTCAGATAGGCCAGCGGATCATCTGTAACGCTGCCCTCGCCGATCGCGACCGAAGCCGTATCAGCGCTGCTCAACGTGGTTGGAGACCCACTTTCTCCAATGTCACTCTCGCTGGTTGGCAAGGTGATTTCGCCACTACCATCATCAAGAACGATGCTCTCTTGAAGGATTTCAGACTGATCGTGATGAGCGAACTGCTCGTCTCCATTGGTTGTCAGCTCATTCATTGGCACAACATCATCACCCGTGCTGAGGAAAGCAACATTCGCTGTGCCGCTATCTGTTTCTTCCCTTGTATGGTCGTGTTTACGTTCACAGTAAGCGTAGCTTCCTGATAAACACCGTTATGTTCAATCCGGTAGGTGAACGTATCTGTGAAGTCACCACCTGCTGTTGCCCGATCATCCGGTGTGTAGGTATAAGAACCATCGGCATTGATCTCCAGAGCGCCATAATTACCCTGAACTACCCGGGAAGCACCTTCTACGACGTCCGGGAATGTAGTGCCATCACCGGACACCGAAAGTGGCGGCAGTTCTGTTCCGATCAGATCATTATCGAACAGATTGCCTTCTGCAACGAAGGTATCACTTACAGTATATTCGTCCAGATGGGTAATCGAGGATGCTATATCCACACTGACTGCACCTGCAAGACTCAGGCCGGTATCGACTTCCATCCTGACGCGATATTCGCCAATCGGGAGGTCCGGAACCAGAATGTCACCCACACCGCCAGATCCGAGCAAGCTGAGAAGCTGACTGGTGTTATAAATGGCATACTGCCCCCAGTTGCCTTCTCCGTCGTTCATTTCGACATAAAGAACGACACCCGTTCCCAGTGCCCAGAAGGCTGCCCGCATCCACGGTCAGGGTAATATCTTGGGTGGTGTTGGCTTCGACCTCAAAGCTGCTGCTTACAAGGCTACCAGTTCCTACCGGCGGAAGGCCCGGGATCGAGACAACCCAACTATACTCGACTGCATCAGGAATGCTCTCACCGGGGTTACCACATAGTCATATTCAACACCCGCCAACGCAGTATCATCAGCTACCAGTTCACCATCGAGATTGATGCTCAGATTGGCCTCTACTGAATTGGTGCCATCGGAGATGGTATAGGTGAAGACTTCCGACTGGCCGACCGAAGAAGTGTCTCCGTTGGGAGTATAGGTGTAGGAACCGTCTGCATTGATAACCAGAGTACCAAAGGCGCCATCAATGGTCGCACTGCCGTCTACGAGCTGAACAACCGTTCCATCGCTGAATGCTACCTGCGTAACTTCGGTTCCCGGAACGATGGTATCCTCACCGGCTTCGCCAGTAACAGCACCGTCGGGATCAATCACGTTGCCACTGACGGGAGTATCGCCGTCCACGAAACTGTGCTCGGTGAGCGAAACGGTGACCGATGTATCCTGAATAAGTGTCAGTGTATTGCTGAGAAGAGCCTCCGCCACGGCCCCTAAGACCGTATCCAATGACCCTGTCAGACCCAGATTACCAAGCGCTGTAGAGAGTACTTCAACCAGTTGACCGGCTCCAATAGCCGTGGTGGTGTCAAGAATTGGCTCGAGAATATTGACCACCACAGTGCCCAGAGGCAGGCCTATTCCCGGCAGTATCTCACCATTGAGGGCGGTTTCTACCGCATCCGGACCAGAGCCCGGTTCTCTGCGCCGAGTACAACTCCACCCTGACCCAGTTCTTCCAGAGATACCCCGTCACCGTCAGCATCAAGGAGAGACCCCAGTGCGCTCTCGCCCCTTGCGTACGACGACGGTATAATCTCCGGGCTCAAGCCCGGTGATATTTGCAACCGGGTATTGTCTCCGGTTAGACCGAGCAGTCCTACACCAGCAACGTCCCCGACTAATGGATCATTGCCCGTAGTCAGCACCTGCACAAGATTGCCATCGGCGTCGTAGACTTCAACGTTAAAGGCATCCGCCACCGCTATAAGCGCACTCTGACTGACCTCGATAGTAACGTCGCCGCTCGAGCCGGCTGCTACGGTAAATGCAACGCCAGCAGCATTACTACCGTCATCAAGCAGCCCCAGCAGTTGGAGATTTTCGTCGGTGACAGGCGCATGAGCCGTCGATTCCCGGCCGCCCATGTCGACATCTGCCGTATCGTCGGCTCCCTCAAGAGCGGCGATTGTGACAGCACCAAGCGAACCAGACAAACTGGTATTGCCTGCGCCATCGGTCTGACGCACCTGAACGTCTCCAGCTGCATAAGTATCGTTTCCAAGCTGGAAACTGGTACCGCTACCGCTTTGCCGGTCGCACCACCGTCGGTGCTGTATTCCCGTGTTGCGCCATCTTCGAGGCCGCTGACGAGAATTGTGTTGTCACTGGTGATACCGTCATCGGCGATCCCGGTGTCATTAGCAAGCTCGGCTGTCGGTGCATCTGGAGCATCAGCGTCTGCATCGGCATCCGCGTCTGCATCAGCATCTGCATCGGCATCCGCGTCCGCATCAGCGTCTGCGTCTGCATCGGCATCGGCATCAGCATCCGCATCAGCATCGGCATCGGCATCCGCGTCTGCATCAGCATCTGCATCGGCATCCGCGTCTGCATCAGCATCTGCATCGGCATCAGCATCAGCATCAGCGTCTGCATCCGCATCAGCGTCTGCGTCTGCATCGGCATCGGCATCAGCATCGGCATCGGCATCGGCATCGGCATCGGCGTCAGCATCCGCATCAGCATCGGCATCCGCGCGTCTGCATCAGCATCAGCATCCGCATCAGCGTCGGCATCTGCATCAGCGTCAGCGTCAGCATCGGCATCGGCGTCAGCGTCAGCATCAGCATCGGCGTCTGCATCGGCATCGGCGTCAGCATCCGCATCTGCATCAGCGTCAGCATCGGCGTCTGCATCAGCATCCGCATCAGCATCCGCATCGGCGTCTGCATCGGCATCGGCATCGGCATCGGCGTCAGCATCCGCATCAGCGTCGGCATCTGCATCAGCGTCTGCATCCGCGTCTGCATCCGCATCGGCGTCTGCATCAGCATCCGCGTCAGCGTCGGCATCCGCGTCAGCGTCTGCATCAGCGTCCGCATCAGCATCGGCATCGGCATCAGCGTCAGCATCCGCATCAGCATCCGCATCAGCGTCGGCATCTGCATCAGCGTCTGCATCAGCGTCCGCATCAGCATCGGCATCGGCGTCAGCGTCTGCATCCGCATCGGCGTCTGCATCAGCATCCGCGTCAGCGTCGGCATCCGCGTCAGCGTCTGCATCAGCGTCCGCATCAGCATCGGCATCGGCATCTGCATCGGCATCCGCGTCAGCATCAGCATCAGCGTCTGCATCTGCATCAGCGTCAGCATCCGCGTCTGCATCGGCGTCAGCGTCAGCGTCTGCATCCGCGTCAGCGTCTGCATCAGCGTCCGCATCAGCATCGGCATCGGCGTCAGCGTCAGCGTCGGCATCAGCATCGGCGTCTGCATCGGCATCGGCGTCAGCGTCTGCATCCGCATCGGCGTCTGCATCGGCATCGGCATCCGCGTCTGCATCCGCGTCAGCGTCGGCATCCGCGTCAGCGTCTGCATCAGCGTCCGCATCAGCATCGGCATCGGCGTCTGCATCCGCATCAGCGTCCGCATCAGCATCGGCATCGGCGTCTGCATCAGCATCCGCGTCAGCGTCGGCATCCGCGTCAGCGTCTGCATCAGCGTCCGCATCAGCATCGGCATCGGCGTCTGCATCGGCATCAGCGTCAGCGTCTGCATCCGCATCGGCGTCTGCATCAGCATCCGCGTCAGCGTCTGCATCAGCATCGGCGTCAGCGTCAGCGTCTGCATCCGCGTCAGCATCAGCATCAGCGTCTGCATCACTATCGTCATCATCATCGTCAGAGCTTGAGGAGGCTATAATAGCTGCGCCCGCACCCAATCCGAGCAATCCCAACAAGACGGGACCGAGATTTCCTGATCCACCGGCAAGCTGGTCCACTGACTGAATTTCAGCAAAATTGAAATCGGCCAGTCCCTCGCTATGTTGGCCAGCCCAAAGCTTGCCATCATCGTCTTCAAGAACCAGCTCATTATTCTGGCCAGCCGCAAAATGCGCATAAAAATTTACAACTCGAATGGAGCTACCGTCATCAAGTCGAATGACAAGGTCATTTCCTACTTTCTCATAACCCGAAACAGCTTTCGGGCTCAGCGAAAAGTTTAACGACGCTTGGTTGCGTCAAGACAATATTATTCTGCCCGACTGATTGAGATTCGCCGGATACCTTATTGTAAACAATGGCTGCCATAACCCTCTCCTTAACAAGAACAGGGGTTCGAAAATGATAAATGAAAGCAACAAGCCGGAAACGCCAGCAAAGCTGGCATTTTATAGTAGGGTAATTATCGTATGAAAAGTACCTGCAATGTATTTTGCAGAACTATTCCCCGCATTGCCGACCTGACAATCATTCGAACCCAATCCCTCCATCTAATTCTCCGCTTGAAAAACTAATCAACATTCAACTACTGTCTATGCAGAAATCGACGCGTTTTGTACAAAATTGACTTTCGAGCAAGAATTTTTTAGTAACGACATATTTATGTATCTTTGCTCGGAAGAGCACTTAGAATACTCCATATAGCGTTCGCCTCGATTCCAGTGGGCTTGAAATCAGGATGGGGAATGACAAGCAATCGTGACGATCTGGTCAGCACCACGACCTTCATTGAAGATTACGCCGGAACAACATTATTGAAATCCAGCGCTAGTCTTGGATCATTAAATGTTCAATTGAGTAGTTATCGGATAACGCCGTGCCAACTTAATCTTGCTCGTGATTCTCACCTCAAGGTGATAATGATTGCTGAAGGCCGCATTCACGGTTCTTTCGCGGAAGGGGCATCAACTAAGCGATTAAATCTCGAAACATCCTCAGTCTGCATTATCCCTCCCCGCGCGCCGCTAAATATACGAATAGATTCCATTGCAGAAGTTGACGTGATCTGCATTTCCGAACGGACATTGCAAAGTCTTACAAACGAATTTTCGATACTCACCAATAATCTTTTTTGAGCTAAATAACGCATTTTCGGTTCAGGATGAGCTTCTATTTCAGACTTTCATATCGATGAAGGAGGTCAGAGATTACCAAGGTACATTCTCGCGAATTGAGATGGAATACTTGTCTCGACTTTTAGTTTCGCGAATAATAACCCGATATTCAAAATTTAATCATGAAAGTTTACTTGACAGCGGTAAACTATCCCGCAGTATACTCAATAAAGTGTATACTTATGTAGAAGATAATCTGCATCGTCGCATCACCACCAATAGTCTGTGCGATTTGGCAGGCGTTGGACCGGCGCATTTTTCACGATTATTCAAGAAGGCCACGGGCCTGACAGTCCATCAGTACGTTATTGCGAAGAGGATTGAGCGGGCCCGTACCCTATTGGAAACAACCGATACGCCAATTGCAGAAGTGGCTCACGACTGTGGTTTTGCTGACCAAATGCACCTAACGCGTGTTTTTGGCGCATCTACAGGTACTAGCCCAGCCTCGTTTCGACGCAAAATCCGCGACCGGCAAGCTTCGCCGCGAAGTTCCAGAGTAAATTGAAGCATTCAGACAGTTACACCTCAACAGGCCATGGAGTTCAAGTAAATTCCGGAGAGAGGCGCAGTGCCCGCACTGGGCGTTTTCAGACTTAAAAAGCCAGCTATCTGCCGGGGAAATCTGGTGGATAGTTTACAACTTACAAATCTGCAGCTTGCTTGTTCCATGACTAGAGCCTACTTTGCGCTGAATAGTAGGGCTCGGGGGTGGAGCGATGAACAGGTCGGGGGTAACCGCGGCGCGGCAAAAGTTGCAAATGCGGCTTTTGATGTCGGGTCAAGATGTTCGTTTTGAGCACATTGGTTACGTGCAGTCGTATTGTCAGGCAGATCATAACAAGTGCAGGTATAGCGAGTGAAGCCTGTTGCTATCCGGATGATCCGGTCTCCTTTGCAGCGTCTTTATCAAGGCTCTTTACTGGCGTTGCATATTTCCGGGACCGGGACTGCCCATTGAGAAACATCCGGTGCCTGTCCGGCTAAATCAAGCACCGATCCTGTACAATGTAATGTTTCAAGGACGAACCTATCTTCCGCCTCGGTGAAACGTGTAAAAAAAATGCACCTCGTAGGCGCAGATATGTGCAGAGCAGTAAACAAGATTTCGCCCCTGTTCGAAATTAAGCTGTCTGCCGCGTTTCCCTTTGGAGGTTCGAAATGACGGATCTTGACTTACTTAACAAAGTTGCAAGTGCCATCGAAAAATGTGGTTGGGAAGATGTTGATATAGCTGACATGTATATTGTGATGGCCGAAGCAGCGATTTCGACAGTACAAATCGAGCTACAAGTGCCCACAGAAGCTATGAAAGCTGCAGCCCGCCCCATCACGACTGATCTGGCTTCAGACCTATGGATAGCAATGTTGGCGGCGTCACCCGTTGCATTGGAACAGTGAACTGCATCTCCGAATAAAGCACAAATCAGCGCATTTTAACGGATGGAGAACATGTTCGTATGCGTCATTGACGGCTCTATCGAATTCAAACACCGCCCTCCGCGGGCATCACTTTCGACCGCTCTTCTTTGACCGTCAAGTGAACGGTCTCGCACGCACCACGATAATTTCAGAAGCGGAGATTTGGTGGATATCATATGAAGCCGGGCAAACGCCGGGGCCACACTCAGCTGCCTCCAGCACAGATACCATGACCAATCTTTTGTGTAAGCTGACGTATTAAACCCAGATGTCAGCGAGACGCCTTTGAAATCATGGCCTGAAACCGTCTCATTACATCACGGTTAGCCGCAGCGTTAACCCTTCAGGCGGACAGGTGTTTTCCTCTTCTGCCTTCCGGGCGCTGTTATCATTGATGGGCTGACGATACGGTCGAGCTATCCGGGACCTGACGCTTTAACAAAGCTTCAAGCCACTCAGCAAACACCTGCAACCGGCGTGAGAGATGCTGCCTGTGCGGATAGAGCAACGTGATCGGCAGCGATCCGGCGCGATAATCCGGCATGATCTCAACGAGTTCGCCGGCCTCGATATGGCTTCGCACGTCGTAAGCCGGAATCTGGATCACTCCGAGCCCTGCGAGACAGCAGGCAATGTAGGCTTCAGCACTGTTGACGGTGACCCTTCCGCGCATCTGCAAGGTTCGCAAGGCTCCATCTTCCAGCCATTCCCACTCTTCGACGCGACCGCTCGATGGGGATGCGTAGTTGACAGCCCAATGCGCGTTGAGATCGTTTAGCTCCCTTGGGGTTCCATGTCGCGTCAGATAGGCAGGGCTTGCGACGTTGATCAGGGCCAAACTACCGATTGGACGGGCAATCAGACCGGAATCGCTCAAAGGGCCGACGCGGACAACACAATCCACGCGGTCCTCGACCAGATCCACCGCACGATCCGTCACTCCAAGGTCAAGGTCGATTTGCGGATAGCGTTCGAGAAACTCCGGAAGCGCAGGCGCTATGATCAGACGACCAATCCGACCGGGGACATCAATACGCAGCCTGCCCGATGGTTTAGCCGCCGTCTGCCGAAACAGGTTTTCCGTATCCTCGACATCTGCGATAACACGTTGACAACGATCGTAGAAGGCCGTCCCGTCCCGGGTCGGCGACACCTTGCGGGTGGTGCGATGAAGCAACCGCGCCCCGACCCGTCCTTCCAATTCCTGAACCGCGGCAGAGACGGAGGAACGTGGCACACCGAGCGTGTCGGCCGCGCGGGTGAAGCTCGCACACTCAACGACACGGGTGAAAATACGGAACAGATCAATTCGGTCCAAGGTACGCAGTATTCCTTATTGTGCGTTTTTTTCTGACAAGTGAAGTCAGAATGACAGTCTTTATACCGAAAACATAGACGATATCTTTTCCCGACGAAAGCGGTCTCTAGTGCGACCGCACGTTGGCAAAGGAGGCCACCTCATGACCGATCACAGCATCAAGGGCAAAACCGTTATCATCGCCGGTGGGGCAAAGAACCTCGGTGGACTGATCGCCCGTGATCTTGCCGCACAGGGCGCTAAGGCGATCGCTATCCATTATAACAGCCCGGCGACTAAAGCCGAAGCCGAAGCAACAATGGCGGCGGTCGAAACAGCTGGTGCTAAATGTGTTACCATCAAAGCTGACATGACGACGGCGGACGCCGTCGAAAAGCTCTTCGCAGATGTAGTCGCCGCTATCGGCAGACCGGATATTGCAATCAACACGGTCGGCAAGGTGCTGAAAAAACCGATCATTGAGATTTCCGAAGCCGAATATGATGAGATGAGCGCCGTCAACGCCAAAAGCGCTTTCTTCTTTATCAAGGAAGCCGGCAAACATCTCAACGACAACGGCAAGCTGGTGACTCTCGTTACCTCCTGCTTGGCGCCTTCACGCCCTTCTACTCGAGCTATGCTGGTACCAAGGCACCGGTCGAGCACTTCACGCGTGCGGCCTCGAAAGAGTTCGGCGAGCGCGGGATTTCGGTGACGGCCATTGGACCCGGGCCGATGGACACGCCATTCTTTTACGGTCAGGAAAGCGCCGAAGCGCAGGCTTATCATAAAACGGCGGCGGCGCTTTCCGCCTTTTCAAAGACAGGACTTACCGACATTGAGGACATTGTCCCCTATATCCGTTTTCTTGTCTCCGATGGCTGGTGGATGACGGGCCAGACCATCCTCGTGAATGGTGGCTACACGACGAAGTAACGATCAGCACCCTGTCGGCCAAGCTCGGGTATGAGCATCCCGATGCGTTTCCTTGAGACAGGCTTTGGCAGGAATAGGCGGCAGCAAAATTTGCAATCGGTTCTTGATTGCAATACCTTTGCTGCCATTCCTCCAGTTATGCTTCTGGCGAGTAACCGAACGTTACAGTCGGATTTTCGGCTGTTTCTACCCAGATACTCTTTGCTTGCGTATAAGCCATCAATGCATCTTTACCGCTTGAGCGACCGTAACCGCTGCGACCGAAACCGCCAAACGGCGACATGACCGAAATCGTTTTATAACCATTAATCCAAAAGGTTCCGGCTCGCACGTTGGCCGCAACCCTATGAGCCCTCGCGACATTCTCAGTCCACACCGCACCTGCAAGACCGTAGGGATTATCGTTGGCGAGTGCAATTGCTTCCGCCTCGTCATCGAAAGGCATGACTGCGACTACCGGACCGAATACTTCCTCCCCGGCAATCGTCATTTGCCGGTTCAACTCGATCAAGGATTGTCGGCGCATAGTAGTAGCCCCGGTTTCCTCCAGTGCGTCGGGTTTTTTCCACCTGCCGCAAGTACCGCGCCTTCGGCCACACCATCCCGAACCATCTGATCAATTTTCGCCCATTGACGCGCGTTGTTGATCGGACCGACATGCGAGTTATCATCATACGGGTCTCCGACAACAATACGATTGGCAGCGTCAGCGTAACGCTCCAAAAACGCCCGGTGGATGGACCGGTGAACCAGCAATCGTGACCCGGATACGCAGCTCTGCCCCGCTCCGCTGAAGATCGCCGACTGAGCACCGATAATCGCGCGGTCCAAATTGGCATCGGGGAATACAATGTTGCCAGATTTTCCGCCCAGTTCCAAAATACACGGGACCACATTCTTTGCAGCAGTCGCCGCAATCGCTGATCCGGCCTGTGCCGACCCGACAAAAACGACCAGACCCGTACGAGGATGGGAAACTGCAGCCTGCCCGGCGGTAGGACCCTGCCCTGCAATCACGTTTACCAACCCGCGCGGCGCACCACCCTGTTCGCACATCAGCCCGGGATGAGGGTAGAAAGTGGCGTCAGCTCAGAAGGTTTGATGACAACGCCATTTCCGGCGCAGATTGCGGGTGCAATCTGCCATCCGCCAGTAAAAGGGGAGCATTCCACGGCGTAATCTGCGTGACTACACCAATCGGTTCATGCCGTGTATAGTTGAGATGGCTGCTTGGTACCGGAATGACATCACCATAGAGCTTGTCGCACCAGCCGGCATAATATTCAAACATCTCTGCTACACGGACCGCCTCGCCGCGAATGTCGCGGATGGGGCGGCCAGCGGAACGGCTTTCGATTTCAGCGATCAACAGTGCATGTTCGCGGATACAGCTAGCGATCTGGTTCATAATTCGACCGCGAGCTGAAGCCGTCAGTGCCATCCATTCCCTTTGAGCACGTGCCGCACTATCCATCGCCGCATCGATAATCGACCGATCTGCATCCTTGAATGAAGCAAAACCATACCGGTGGCCGGGTCCGTCAGATTCTGCTCGTCACCGCTTCCCGCGACCATCTCACCGTTCACAAAACTGCCAATCTCACTCTTCGGAAAGAAGCTCTCGAAAATCTCAGCAATACGCGCGGCTCTTCCTTTGGGATCATGTGGTTGAGTCATTATTCTGGTCCTTACTTTGATGAATCAGGCTGAAAAGCGCCCATCCGGGTGAAGTCATCGCTATCCTTGAGATGCTCCGAACCAGCCCAAAGTTCTGCCACAACAGATGTCAGCGGATTGTCCACACCTACGCGTTCAGCCATCTCTTGTGCCGGGCGTACATCCTTGCGCATTAACCCCATAGAGAAGCCGCTATCGAAACGGTCGTTCATTATCCGGGTTGGAAAGTGAACTTCGCTGATCATGGATTTACCGGAGGCGGCGTTCAGAACACGGAGGGCCGATTCAGGGCTTATTCCGGCAGCAAGTGCAAGTTTCAGGCCCTCGCTAGTTGTCACCATATGAGCCGCGGCCAGCAGATTGTTGACAAGCTTCGCAACATTCCCTGCGCCGCTAGGGGTTCCACATGCAAGGCTTTGACAGCCATTGCCTCTATAACCGTTTGCGCCAGCGCCAGATCAGCATCGCTGCCCCGACCATCATCGTCAGTTTGCCGGATGCGGCTCCGGCCGGGCCGCCGCTTACAGGGGCATCAAGGAAACCATGTCCGAGTGAAGCGAGCCTCTGCGCCAACGCGCGGCTCACATCCGGCTCGGAGGTCGAGGTATCGATAATGACCACACGTCTGCGCGCACTCGTCAATTGGTGGATATGCGCGTTGACTACATTTTCGACATCCCGAGCCGTTGGCAGAGAGAAGACCAGAATTCTGATTCTTCGAAAAGTACCTCGAGTGTGTCTGCAGGCGTTACTTTTGCCGCTTGAGCAAGTGTCTTGCGCTCGGCTGATAGATCGAACCCCAGCGTAACGAACCCTTTTGCCACAAGGGTCTGAGCCATCCCCAGCCCCATGCTACCAAGGCCAACCACACCGATTACCGGCTTTTCCCGTTCCGCCATTCCGCGTCTCCATTGTTCGCCGACCAACCCTCAGACTGATCGCATGATTAATGGTGAAAGGCTCGCACCAAAGGGGACAGAGGCATAGCCGGTTTACAGGCAACGCTGCGTCCCGTCCGACGCAACAATCGCTCAAAGACCCTGTCGAAACGCTGCCATGTTGTTGGAGAGAAATCCGCTCAGTCGCTCGACTGAAAGCGGCAACCGGCGCCGGGCACGTACCATCAGGTGTGCACTCGCCTCAGCCAGAAGCGGATCTGACAATTCGCATACTGCTACTGCCCCGCGTGCCAATTCGGTAGAGACGGCAAAGCGAGGCAAAAACGTTATACCAAGTCCGGCAATTACGAACCGTCTCAAAACATCTATCGATGTCGTTTCAACAAGGGGAAATCGCAAAACCGCGATCAGCAGCAACACGTGTGACCAATCGGGTAATGCCATGGCGGGTCCAAGTAACGCATTAGGCAGACCCGAGCAGTCAGCCAGTTCCAGCCGACTTTTAGCCAATAGGGGATGTTCTGGTGGCGCGACCAAACAGAGAGGTTGTTTGGATATTGCAAGCGAGCGAACCCTCGCATCGACTAGCGGGTTATACGCAATCCCGATATCGGCATCTCCGTTGGCAATCCCCTCCAGAACGCTCTCCGTACCGCCGAGCTGCATGTCGTACTGCACATCTGGATAGATTTTGACGAATGAACCAAGTCCATGCTGCAGAATGTCAGCGAGGAACCCCTCCCGCATAGAATGCGGACACGCCGTTGTTGCACGCCCTTGAGAAATCCGAGTTGTTCGGTAAGCAGGCTATGCTCTTCCAAAACACGTCTGGTATGCTCCAGAACCAACTCGCCTGCCTCAGTCAACGCCATGCCGCGCGCATTCCGATCAAACAAAGACAAGCCAACCGCGCTCGGTTTCGGCGATCTGACGGCTCACGACAGAAGGCGCAACATTTAGATGATCGGCTGCACCTCTAATCGATCCGATCCGGACCACCGCCATGAACATCCGCAATTCTTTCGCATCAAGCGTTTCCATGGCACTATTTTGCTTGGTTGGTTTCAAGGATGAATGGACTATAGAAACAAGGCCGGGCAGCAATCAACTGACCGCCAGTTCGCTTGTAACCAGTCTGATCCAGAAATTGGCACCTATTGGCAGAAGGGCGTCGTTGAAATCGTAATAGGGCGAATGCAAGCCCGGATTGGTACCGTCGCGACGACTACCAAGCCAGAAATAGCAACCCGGCTTCTCTTGCAGCATAAATGCAAAATCTTCTGCCGCCATGCTTGGGGCTTCGTCAAGGACTTTGAGACCAAGATCGGGCGAAGTAGCCAGATCCCGGATTTTGCGGGCATTGTCAGCTGTATTGATCGTCGATGGATAACGTTCTTCATAATCAACACGCGCCGCGCAGCCAAAACCTTCGGCAATTGAAGTGGAAATCGCCCGTATCCGGCGGGCTATCGTCTCCCCGACGTCAGGTAAGAACCAGCGAGTGGTTCCACGGATGATCATACTTTCTGGAATGACGTTCCGGGCATCACCGCCATGCATCTGCGTTACCGAAACAACAGCAGACTCCAGCGGCGAAACATTGCGGCTGGAGATAGTCTGCAATGCCGTGACGAGTTGCGCGGCGGCGACCACCGGGTCGACGCCTTCATGTGGCATCGCTCCGTGCGCTCCCTTGCCAATCAACTCGATCTCGAATGTTCCAAAGGCTGCCATCATCGCATCATCGCGAGCGACACAGGTGCCAATATCCAGTGCTGGCCAATTGTGAAGACCATAAACCGCATCAACCGGAAAGTCCTTAAACAGTCCTTCACGCACCATCTCGCGAGCGCCGCCTTCGTTTTCTTCCGCCGGTTGGAAAATGAAATGTACGGTTCCATCGAATTCAAGTTTGCTGACAGCTTTTGCTGCAGCAAGAGCCATGGTTACATGCCCGTCATGACCGCAGGCATGCATTTTGCCCAACGTCTCCGACACATAGTCGACACCGCTCTTTTCGATGATTGGCAAGGCATCCATGTCGGCGCGGATGCCGATTGCGCGCTTCGATGTCCCTCGCGTCAAGCTACCAATCACGCCGGTTCCAGCAAAACGGGAGCGAACGCTAAATCCCCAGAGCTGAAGTTTTTCGACTATGAAGGCAGAGGTCCGGTTTTCTTCAAATGCAAGTTCGGGATGTCGATGGAGATCATGGCGCCGGGCCGTCGCTTCCGCCAAATCCGTTTCGCTGAGACAACCGGGCATCATATCATTCTCCCTACATGTTCGTGGCAGGCCCGGGATCGAACCTGCCACGAGACGGTTTAACCCGTAATTCGCAATGTCAGGTCAGCGACGACCACCGAACCTAGATACGTGCCGATCATTACGCAAATAGCGACAATGACAATTTTCCATCCGGAGCGGCGGGCAATCTCGAATTCGTTACGCGTCAACGCCAGCCCTCCGTAGGCCAGCGCCGGAGTTGCGAGCGCCAGAAAATTTAATTCTCCGACTTTCGCCAGAACATAGTCAGCGCCCGGGACGCCGGGGATAGTGATGATAATGGCGATGAGTGAAACCCATGCTACGCTCGGTAAGTAGAAAGGCATAAACCGGGCCAATATCAAGCCACCGATAGATGCTGCATAAAGCACCATCATGCCGGGTAGCGCACGGATTGGCGTCACATTCGTTCCGACCCAGTTTGCAACCAACCCCAGTAAGCAAGCAATGACCGGGAGCAATGCATTTTCGACAATATCGATCTTGCGTTCATCAGTTGTCTCGACGGATAAAGTCAAGTTGTCGATTGTATTCTTCATTGATTTGGAAGTCATCCGTCTCTCCCTCATGCCGCGTTGCGATATTCTTCGGGGCGGCACTTCTTATAAAGCCATTCCGTGAGCGGCAACGCCACAAAGAGGCCTACATATAGTCCAGTTGCATAGGTGAGGATGTTGCTCGCGGCAGCCAGAGCTAGAATGAGATCTTTCTTTTCTGGTAAAACACTCACCGGGCCACCCGTGCAGGCCGCGAGCATGCTGCCCGAACCAACACCGCACGACATGGCCAATGCGCGAAAATCGAAAATTCCCAGACTGTTGACGAGCGGCGGCATCAAGGCAAAACGAACGTGCCAATCAACGTTCCAGTAGCGTATACCCCCATCACGCCAGCACCTTCCGGACTATCCAGACCGTATTTGTCAGCAATAAGCGCGAGGTTGGGTTCGCGATCGATGGAATAGGTCGCCCCTATCGCTTCTCGTCCCATACGCAACAGAAACACGGCGATAGGAAAAGCGACGGCAATCGTCCCCAGATTGCCAATCTCCTGCAAAATCAGAGCAGGCCCGGCAGCAATGATGTTCTCGATTTGAGGACCAACAGTCGTGCCGAACTTGGCAATAAACGGCATAATGGCAATGGTGATCATAGTGCCTGACAGCTTGACGGAATCAGACTTCAGAACTTTCCCCGTCGCCTTCAGGATACTCGGGTTCAGAATGACACCAAGAGTAAACGCATACAGCATCGGCAGGAAAATTACCGCGCCTATGCCAATAGATATTTTCTGAATGCCAACCAGTTCTGAAATACAGATGATTGCCAATACAAATACGTGCAACCAGATATGCCGCATCGCAAATACATTGTTCCCCTTCACGCGGGCCTCCTTGTTTTTCTTCATACGCGCTATGCGTCAGTATGATGAGTTTGGATTCAAGTACCAGCCTCAGCAGAAGGAACACAGCGTTGCTTCTGTAACAACACGCGAAATTGGTACCCCATATCGATCGAGCAGTACGATTAGTCTCGCTGAGCGTCGTTTCTGCACTCGAGCTGGATATCAACGACGAGGAGCAACATGCGGGCCAGAAGAATTATCAGACTGTGTTCAAGGAAGGCTTTTGGCAACGCCGACAAAGCGACCTCGAACTGCGGAAGATGACAACGGCCCAGTCGCAGTTGAGCAAAGTCGAGCGACAGGTCGCTTTTGTGTCCATCAAGCCGTGGATATTGCCGTCAATTAAAACCCGGGCTTCGCGCGATGCAGGGAAATATCGTCAAAGCTGCCCCGATAAACTGCTTTCTCTCACCATAGGTCGCATAATCGCTGCCCCCAGATCTATATGTGCTTTCGCGAAGCTTGCATTAAGCGACTTGGCAATACCCCATACAGTAACCGCCGATTATGCTTTCAGCATGATCGTGCACACAGCCGCAGCTTGCACGGCTTTTGGGGAATAGACGAGCGGATAATGGTTTCCATCGCGCCAACCAATAAAATGATCCTGATAACTCGATGTTTCTGGAATACCTGACTGCCCCGGATTATTGATAAACAGGCTGTTATCCCAAGCCCCGACGTCGATCACCATGCGAACTGATGGGCCGGCCAGAACGGAAAAATCCGCAAGCCTGTAATTGGCATAATTGAGCGTCGAACTGCTCCCGCCGAGACCGATTGGCTGCAAGGACCAGTTTTCTTCGGTCAGTTCTTGCAAGGGGGTGCTGCAAATGCAGCTTGTGGATAAGCCCCCATGACCATCGTTCGGGATCAGCGCCCATAATGACTTCGCATTCGGCAAAGCCATCATTGAGGCTTTGGACAATCTGTTCGGACATCTGCGTATCGCCGTGCACCCCTTCCAGCCATACCACGATGCTCGGTGCATCGAACGGGAAGAGCAACGGGACAATCTGCGGCGTCGCACCCTCCACCCGGGCAGCAAGCGGGCCGAGATGTTTGCTGAACCATACCTCGAAAAAGGCAGAGGCGGCGGATCCGGGCGCGAGATCACCATCCCAGTCTTGCAACAACCGCCAAACAGGCAACTCGGTAACCGCCGGCATGGTCGACAAACAGGCGAGCACACGCCGGGCGATCGGTGAAAAAGTTGAGCATTGCAGGCGCACGCAATCCGCAAGCGAAATCGGTTCGCTGCGCGACAATTCGCGATGAAGCGTATCGTGCCTGCTGCTGTCGAGCCACTCATAACCGATGGCCGGGTTGGAACGTGACCAATCGTCTGGCACGTTCATCGCATTGGCCGTCGCCACGAAACCGTGCGTCGGATTGATCGCGTAGGGTCCGGCTTGCGGCGGCAAATATCCGCCCCATTCATAACGCCCATCGCCCGGCACAGGGAGAAGTCCGTCCCAATTGCTGCGAACCGGCGTCGCACCGGATGGCTTCCGGGCAATCGTGTTGCTGGTATCGGCATAGATATGATTGACGGATGGACAGCCCCAACGTGCCAGAGCGTCCGAATACTCCACATAGCTGGTCGACCGCATGATGGAAAGGCTGGCCATATATGGCGCCATGCCGGCATCCATCCAGACAGTGCGTAATGCGAAGGCGCGATTATTTTCCGCATCCTGAAACAGGAGCGGACCGTGGCGGGTGAATTTCAGCGCAACCGTCTGATCCGGGCACCCCTTGACGGAAATCGACTCCTCTATCGTCCGGACGCGTTCCTCGCCCTTGTGATAGGCATATAGATCGGGATCGTCTACATTTGTCTGGTAGACATAGATGTCTTCCTGATCTGCTCCGAAAATCGTCAGGCCGAAAGCAGCAGTGCCATTGTGGCCCATTGATATGCCGGGCACCATTGGTTCACCCGCACCGATCACGTCCAACCCCGGCATGGACAGGTGAACCACATAGCGGATCGACGGCAAGACATGAATACGATGCGGATCGAGGGCGGGGATCGGACGACCCGTATCGGTTTTGCCGCTGATATGGCCCAGTTGTTCGATCCTTCTTCGAAAGCGGCCCTGCTGATTTCACCGGACGAGGCAATCGAGGTCCATAGACGGGCCTCAACAAGCGTGGCGGCGAGCCGGTCCCTCGAAAAGGTCGCCGGGCTGACGGCAAGATTGAAATCGCGCAGAACCCGATCCGTCATGATTGCCGGATCGAACCCTTCAACGGGTTGCGGGACCACACCGTGCGACAATTCTTTCCGCAACTGATCGAGTTTCGCGCCAAGTTCAATTCCGGCCGCTGCCATCACTTTCGACCGCAGAAGCTCGGATGATGCATTGCGCGTAAGCGAGTGGGTCCGTACGCGCACGACATCTTCCGGCTTCCAGCGATCCGGCCGATGACCGAGCAGGATGAACTCCGGCGGCAGCGCCATCGATCCCGCGTCGCAGGCATCAACATAGGCATTGATACCACAGGCAAATGCGGTGCAGATTTCTTCCGAATCCGGCCCATAGGCTTTCCATTCGGGAGCCATGTCGCCGCGATAAAGCAGCAACCTTGCAGCTCTGTCCTGTTCGAGATAACCGGGACCGAAATCGCGCGCAAGCGGTTTTAGACCGCGCTTGCGCGCGATATCGATCTGCCAGAGGCGGTCACGCGCGGCGTTCCAGCCTTGAGCAAAGAAAAGATCGTGAAGGTTGTTAGCCCGAATATGGGCAACCCCCAAAGATCCACCGTGATGGTAACGTCCTGTTTCAGACCGGAGACCCGCCGGGCATCAAGCCTCGCCGTATCCGACTTCGCATCAACCATGGTCGCACCCGTTGCGCTTTATTCAAGCCGAGAAACAGCCCCGCATGGAGCCGTGCCCGTTCGACAAGACTATCCTCGAAGATATGCTCACCTAAAGTATGCAGGCCATCGCCGCGCACGCCGATGGAATCGAGCGTCGGGATACCGAGCGCGCCAGTGAAGTTGCCATCAGACCCACCGCCCGAACTCTGTGCGGTCATGGTGAAGCCGATTTCCTTGGCAATGTCATTGGCGAAGTTAAAGAGCTTCATATCCTGCGGCTGTGCATTTTTCCCACACGGGGGGCGGGTCACGCCGCGCGTCACGATGAATTCAACATCGTCTTTCACGCCTGCAAGCGCCATGATCCTCTCAACGCCATCTTCGAGATCCTTCTGGGTCTTGGCCATGCTGAGCGCTTCGGCCCTGCAGTTCGAGGAAACGCAATTGACCCATTGTCCCGCCTGAATGACCCCGACAGAGAAGGTGCAGTCATCCGAGGTGAGCGCTTCGATATCGATGATCTTTTCAGCCATGCGGCGGATGGCTGAGCGGCCTTCCGCCAATAGCCAGCCGGCATGGCTCGGCCGTCCGACCGTCTCGAGATTAAAGCGGGCGATCGCATAGCGACCCACCACCGCACCACCATCGCGCCGTGCCGGTTCGGGCACCAGTACATACTTGTTCTTGAGCGCTTCGTTCTCAATCAGATCGCGTGTGGAGGGGGTTCCGACTTCCTCATCGGGCGTCAAAAGGAAAGTGACAGGCAGCTTCGTTTTCAGTTCCGAGCGAGCGATCCGGCGCATGGCTTCGAGAGCGACGAAATTACCGCCCTTCATATCCCGGATGCCGGGACCATAAATCTTGCCACCTTCGCGGCGATAGGGATTCACATTAATGACACCGAGCGGATGCACCGTATCGAGATGACCGGAAACCAGAATGCCCGGTTTGCCCTGATCCGCATGCGGGAAACGTGCACGCAAAGAGCCACCAAACCCCATGCGTCCGGGAATGAATTCAACGCTCGCACCGGCAGCGGCAAAATCATAAGCGGCAACGTCAACCATGCGGTTCACAGCGACCGCATCAAAGGTCGGGCTTTCCGTTTCAATCCAAGGGCGCAGGCGCCCAATCATATCGTCGAGATCGAATGACAGTTCATGCGCACTCATGCGGCTAATTCCTTGTTCACTGACAGGCGAGTTTCCACGATCCGGGCGTAGATCGACGATCCGATTGGCAACGTCGCGGGATCGAGGGTAAAGGCGGGATTGTGAAGGGCAGCTTTACCGCCATGCAGCACATTGATATAGGCGCCGGGCACACGTGCCAGCATGTCGGCAAAATCTTCGCTGCCCATGAAAGCCGGGCAATCGTCGCTCACGTTTTCCTCGCCCAGAACATCCCGTGCGGCCGCGACATAAGCCTCAGCCAGTTCGTGATCGTTGCGCAGGACATCAAACACATTGCGAATTTCCACATCGACGGTAATGCCATAGCCTGCCGCGACACCGGCGCAAATCTCACGCAGGCGACTTTCGGCAAGATCGCAGACGCGCTTTTCGAAATAGCGGATAGTACCGGTGATGGTCGCGACTTCCGGCACGATGTTGTAAGCGCTACCGGTGTGGAACTGGGTACAGGAAACCACACAGGCTTCAGTCGCCGGAATATTGCGCGAGACGATCGTTTGCAACTGACCGACCAGATCGGCCCCGATCACCAACACATCGCGCGAATTATGAGGCTGGGCGGCATGGCTGCCTTTGCCGGTCAGCTTGATGTCGAAGAAACTGGCGCCGGCCATGGCCGCGCCCTTGCGGATAACGGCTTTGCCGAGCGTGCCCAAGGGCTGGTTGTGCATTCCGTAGATTTCATCGCACGGAAAGCGCTCGAACAGGCCTTCGGCAATCATACTGTGTGCGCCACCCAATCCTTCTTCGGCGGGCTGGAAAACGAAAACGGCACTACCTTCGAAATTGCGCGTTGCCGCGAGATATTGCGCGGCACCGAGCAACATCGTCGTGTGGCCGTCATGGCCGCAGGCATGCATGCGTCCGGGGTTTTGCGAGCTATAGGGAACGCCGGAAATTTCGTCTATGGGCAGCGCGTCCATATCCGCGCGCAGGCCGACCCGACGATTGCCGGCATTGCGCCCCTTCAGGATGCCTACAACGCCGGTCTTGGCAATACCGGTGTGAACTTCATCGAAGCCCCATTTTTCCAGAAGAGCGGCGACAACGCCCGACGCGTGTTTCTCCTCAAAGCCGATCTCGGGATGACGATGCAGATCCTCAAAAACCGCGCGCATCTCGCCGGCTTTCTCCTCAATAAACGGTATGATGGGCATGATTTCATTCCTGTTCAAAAATCACTCGGAAAATCGGGACGGTACCTTCGCCCCCAATCAGACAGCGGTCAGACGACGGGCTGCCCCGCCGCAAAATCCCAGAAACGACCGAGAGCCGCTTCAATCAGTGCGAGTGTATAATCGTGCGATGGACTTCTCAGCACATCGTCTGCCTCCCCTGCTCGACCACCTTGCCACGCTTCATCACCAGCACCTCATCGCAGATTTGTGCTGCGACCCGTAGGTCATGCGTAATGAAGATGATGGCGATGTCGGTTTCTCTCTGGAGCTCTGCCAGAAGAGCGAGAACTTGCGCCTGCACCGACACATCAAGCGCCGACACAGCCTCGTCCGCAACCAGAATATCCGGCCGCAGGGCAACCGCGCGGGCGATTGCGATACGCTGGCGCTGCCCGCCGGAAAACTGGTGTGGATAACGCTTCAAAGCATCTTCCGGCAACGATACGACCTTCAAGAGCCGCTTGGCTTCCGCAACGGCGTTTTCATAGGAAACACCGTAGTTCAACGGCCCTTCCGTCAGGCTTTGTTCAATGGTCCAGCGCGGGTTGAGAGAGCGAAACGGATCCTGAAATACAACCTGAAGTTTTTGCGAAACGGCTTCATTTCACGTTTGCCGAGATGGGCGATGTCGCGACCGTCAACGACGATTTCGCCTTCCGTCGGCTCGATCAAGCGCATGATCGACCGCGCCACCGTCGTCTTGCCGGAACCGGATTCACCGACAATACCAAGCGTGCGACCCGGCTGCAGTTCGAAGGTGACTTCGCTCGATGCCCTGACGCCGGGCTTTCTGTTGAAAATGCTGCCGCTCTTATAGGTCATACCGAGTTTACGGACCTGAATTACAGGATTGCGTCCCTGTCGTTCGCGCGCCGCACGTGGGATGAGGCTTGGTACCGAACTGAGCAAGTCTTTCGTATATTGCTGCTGCGGCTGTGTCAGCACCTGCCGAATTCTGCCACGCTCTACGATCTCACCATTGCACATCACGCAGACACGGTCCGCGATCTCGGCAACCACGCCCATATCGTGCGTGATAAACAGCACCGCGGTTCCATGCTTTTCCTGCAATTCTGCAATCAGCGACAAAATTTGCTTCTGCGTCGTCACATCAAGTGCCGTAGTCGGTTCATCGGCAATCAGTAGCATCGGCTCCAGAATGAGCGCCATGGCGATCATGATGCGCTGGCGCTGTCCACCGGATAGCTGGTGCGGATAGCTCTGATAAATGCGCTCGACATCGGGCAGATGCACTTGCTCCATGATGTTTATGACTTTGGCACGTTTGGCATCTGCAGACAGTCCAGTGTGAATGTCCAGTACCTCGGTGATCTGTTCGCCGACCCGCATGACTGGATTGAGTGCCGTCATTGGCTCCTGAAAGATCATGGAAATGCGCGTGGTGCGGATTTTCTTCATATCATAGGGCGACAGCTTGAGGAGGTCGTTGCCGTCCAGCCGGATCGCGCCGCACTCCACCTTGAGGGCATGCTTGGGCAAAAGCCCCATCGCCGTCAGCGAGGTCACCGATTTTCCCGAACCGGATTCGCCGACGAGGCACACTGTTTCACCCTTGCGGATATCAAAGCTGACACCACGCAGGACGGGTGTGCCGCCCGGCAGGGCCACGACGAGGTTTTCCACCTCAAGCACAACGTTCTCTTGCGACAAATCACGATTGCGCAATTCCATATCAGCCCTCCCGCTTCTTGAGACGTGGATCGAGACTATCGCGCGCCGCATCGCCCAGAAGATTGATCGATAGCACGCACAATGTCAGCAACAGGCCGGGCCAGAGCACAATCGACGGTTTGATGCGGAAGAACTGGCGGCCCTCCGCCATGATGTTGCCCCGGTTGGAATTTCTGTGCTGATACCGGCGCCGAGGAACGAAAGGATCGCTTCGGTCAGGATCGCCGAAGCGACAATGTAGGTTGCCTGCACAATCAGCGGCGCCATCGTGTTCGGCAAAAGATGCCGGAACAGGATTTTCGGCGTGCTGGAACCGAGTGCCAGCGCCGCTTCGACATAAGGTTCCTCCCGGGCACTCAGAATAATCGAACGGACCAGACGCACCACACGCGGAATCTCGGGAATGGTAATCGCCACGATCACCGAACCGACGGACGGCCCGTTGAGCGCAACGAGCGCGATGGCGATCAGGATCGACGGCATCGCCATCAGGGCATCCATCATACGCATGATGATCGCATCGGCGGTACGAAAGAAACCGGCGATGAGACCGATGAAAACACCGGCCGTAATCGACGCCGTTGCGGCCAGAAGCCCGATCAGGAGCGAGATCCGCCCGCCAAGGATCATGCGCGAGAAGAGATCGCGACCGTAATTGTCCGTGCCGAGCAGATATTCATCCGAAGGCGGTTTTAGACGCATCAACGGGTTCATGGTCAAAGGATCGTGTGGTGCTATCCGGGGCGAGATGATAGTGATCAGAACGATTGCGGCGAGAAGAACGCCCGCAATCAGTGGCCCGATACCGACGCGAGCAACGCGCGGCAACGAGAACAGGCGAAGCATCCAGTGCATGCCGGCCGATGTCGATTCAGAGCGCATCAATAACGAATCCTCGGGTCGAACAAAGTGTAAGAGAGGTCGATCAGCAAATTGACGAACACGTAAAGCGCACTCGTCAGAAGGATCATGGCCTGAATGACCGGGTAATCGCGCGCGAGCACCGCATCCACCGTCAGGCGACCGATGCCCGGAATATTGAAGATGCTCTCGGTGACGACGACACCGGAGATCAGAAGGGCAAAACCGGTACCCACAATCGTAACGACCGGCACAGCCGCATTCTTGAGCGCGTGTACGAAAAGTAGACGGCGGTCGCTCACTCCCTTGGCACGGGCGGTTCGGATGTAGTCTTCACCCAGTACATCCAGCATCGCCGCACGGGTCATACGGGCAATGAGCGCGATATAGATCGAGGCCAGCGTCAAGGCAGGCAGGATTGCCCGTTCCATGAAACCACCGAAACCTGATGAAATCGGCTTGAAACCCTGCACCGGCAGCCAGCCGAGATTAACCGAGAAAATCAACAACAGCACATAACCGACCAGAAACACGGGCACGGAAAAGCCGAGAACCGAAAAGCTCATGACGAGATAATCGATCCAGAACGATGTCGCCGGGCCGCGACGACGCCCATGGGAATCGCCACGAGAACCGCAATGATGATAGTCAGAACGGCAATCGAAATGGTAGGACCGATGCGCTGTGAAACCATGTCCAGTACCGGGACGCCGGAAATCAGCGATACACCGAGATCGCCCTGCAATATCTTGCCCATCCGGGTGAAATATTGGGTCAGGATCGGTTCATTAAGGCCCATGGCCTCGCGAATGCGCTCCAGTTGCTCTGTCGTCGCCGCGTCGCCTGCGAGGATCGCCGCCGGATCGCCGGGCGTTAGGCGCAGAAGGAGGAAAACGAAGATCGATACCAGCAGCAGAACCGGCACCAGCGCAAGAATGCGTTTTATCAGATAGACAGCCATATACACGTCCCGCGTGAGGCGGAACCGGAGGGAGAAGCCGGTTCCACATTGGACAGGGAGCTATCACGCCGGGAGACTTCAGCGCGATAGAGGCGGCAGGATTATTCCTCTGTCTTTTTCACGTTCCAAAAGACCGGAACAGGCGAGCCAAGCATTTCGACGATATTGGCTCGGCGTCCCTGTGGCGGGTTGTACTCGCCAAGCGGAATATAGAGCACGTTCTCGAGCGTATGCGCCTGTATCTTCTCGACCACAACCTTGCGGTCTTCAGGTGACTGCGCGTTGATATAGTCCTTCTTCAAAACTTCGATCTGATCGTCCTTCGGCCAGCCGAACCAACCCTGATCGCCACGGCCGTTGAGCATCACCGAATTGAGCGGCGTTGCGATTTCTGGAATCTGCCAATTGGTGAAGAAGATGTTCCAGCCGCCTTTCGATGGCTCGTCCTTGGAAGCGCGGCGACCGACCAGCGTCTGCCAGTCCATTGGCTGCATATCGACCGTGAATCCGGCCGCGCGCAATTGCTGTGCGGCGACAACAGGTTGAGGTGAAAGGCTGGTCACATCAGTCGGTTGCATCATCACAACCGGCTTGCCGTCATAGCCAGCCTTTTTCAGGAGCGCCTTGGCTTCTTCAATATTGCCTTTCGCAGTTATGGTTTCGGCGCCGATATCGGTGGCATTCGGCGTACTACAACCGAAAATCGCGCCGCAAATCTTGTAATAGCTGGGGTCCGCCATGAGCGCTGCCAGTACCGGTTCCTGCGACATGGCAAGGAAGGCCGCGCGCCGAATATCAGGATTGTCGAAAGGAGGATGCTTGAAATTCAGGCGACCCATGGTCTGGTAGCCGAGCGGATCGCGCTTTTCCAGAACGACGGAATCGTCCCCGTCGAACAGCGGAACCAGATCAACCGGCACCTGCTCCAGATAATCGACTTCGCCGCTCATCAGCGCATTGACCGCGGTCTGCGCGTCAGTCATCGTAACCCAGCGTACCTTGTCCACATTCACGACCTTGCCCCCGCCATCCAGCTCGCAGGCTCTTTTCGCGGAACATAATCCTCGTTCTTGACGTAGCTGACACCGACGCCCGGCTGGAACTCCGCAGGCACGAACTTGAACGGGCCCGAACCGATATGTTCAGTGATGGCAGTGTCCGCAGGGGTCGCGGCAATGCGGGCGGGCATGATGAAAGGCGGCAAGGCAGCCTGCTTGGACAGCGTATCGAGGAACGGCGCAAAAGGCTCCTTGAGCGTCCATACCAACGTCTTGTCGTTGGCGGCCTCGAGTGATTCCGTGATGTCCATGATGAGCTGGCCGCCCGCGTCGCGCTTGGCCCAGCGTTGCAGCGACGCCACCGCATCGGTTGCGGTAACCGGTGCGCCATCGTGGAACTTGAGGCCATCACGCAGCGTGAACGTATAGACTTTCTGGTCGTCGGAAATCGTCCAGTCCGCCATTTGCGGCTGCGGCTTGAAATTCTCGTCCACGGCGATCAGCACATCGTAGATCATATAGGCATGATCGCGCGTGATATGCGCCGTCGTGATAATTGGATCGAGGACACGTAGATCGGAATGCATGACAGCAGTCAGGGTCGTTTCGGCCCATGCATTGCCCGGCGCGTTGCCAGCACCGAGTGCGATCAGAGAGGCGGCTAGTCCATACTTCAACCGACGGACAATCGGGCCGGAGGCAGGGATTTGAAAAACAGCATCTAAGTGGTTCCTCTGAAGGTTTTTGTTTGTTTATTGTTTGAATTCTTTCCCCGAACGGTTCGAGCCGGATACCCGGGCGCAGATATTTCCATGGCAGTTGAGCGGGGCTCAGCGGCATGGCGCCCGGAGCAGTGCATACCAGAAGCTTCTCGGCTATCGGCGCGAAGTCAGCGCGGAAATGCACGGAGCTTTTATTGACGAGAATAGCTTCCTGTTCCGGCTCGATACCGACCATGCGATACAGCGCGCGATCCGCCATTTGTGCGAGATTGGTCGTGACAACGACGCGCGTTCCGCCAATTCGCAGACATGCAGATGGCCCCATATGCAGCCATGTGCCGCCATAATAGGGCCCGGTGGCATGCGCTTTGCCGTCGGAAAGTTTCTCCACCTGAAACCGTGCTGTAAATGGTGCGTCCCCGGCGATACCGGACTTGCCGCCTAGCGATATTTCGATCTCGGTTCCCTCACCTGCCCGATGTGCGAGCGCTGCAGCGTCTGGATCGTGCATGCAGCCGATGGATGCCCGCTCGGCACTACAGGCCACAAGTGCCCGGAGCATGCCTGTCGTGTCAGAGCTGCCCCCGGCGCCCGGATTGTCCTGCGTGTCGGCAATCACGACGGGACGCGTTGCATTGCGGGATAGTTCGATCGCTTTTTCGACACCTTCTTTGGGCTGATAGGCAATGCCTGCAAATGAGCCTTCCGCGGCAGCAAGTGCATCGGCAATGGCATCCGCGCAACGCTCGACTGCGGCACAATCCCAGCCATAGGCGAAAACAGAGGGGCCGCATTCAGCAAAATCGGCAGCAGGAAACCCCATGAAGAGCGAAGCCGTCAGCACGTTTTGCGGCAGGTTGACGGTCATGCCATAAAGGGCCTTGGCGGGCTGTTCGTCCGTGCATTGCCATGCAATCGGAATGAGATAATCGCCCTGCCGCATGGTCTTGTGCCAGCCATCCGATCGATCCATCAGCGCCTGCAACGCCTCGGCAGAACGATAACCGGTTTCAGCCATATCGACATGCGGGTAGGTGCGGAAACCGACCATCACATCGGTAAGATCGAACATGCGCTTTGTTATATTACCGTGCAGATCGAGGGCGACGGCAATAGGCACATTGGGGCGAACAGCACGAATCCGCTCCAGCAATTCACCTTCGCCATCATCCACATGCGCCGCAACCATTGCACCGTGCAGGTCGATGAAAATTCCATCGAGCGGACCGCAGTCCTTTAGCCCCTTCACGATTTCCGCGACAATGGCCTCATAGGCATCTTGCGTAACCGGTGCGGACGGTATGGCACCAGCCCAAAGGATCGGCACAATGTCCCATCCTGCTTCGTGAGCAAATTGCAGCGCACCGGCAATGCCCAGATTGACGTCCTGCGCGCGATCAACAATCGCGTCGCCACGTGACAATGGAATATAGCCACCGCCTTGAACAAATGCCGCCTTGTCAGCTGGGGTCGCGGCAAACGTATTCGTTTCATGCAAAAGCCAGCAACAGCCACGCGTTTTGACACGAGCTTACTCCCATTTCATCGATTTGCCCCTCGGGCAGGAATGTGTATCTGTCAGCGATACATCTATATCTATTTTTATCTTAGGAACCAATTTTGGCTCTTGTCAATCCTAGAACGACGACTAAAAGATTTTCGCATGAACACGTTTCGAGACTTGGGCGGCATCTCCACTTTTCACCCCGACGAAGGGGAAGCGTACAATGAGGATCCATTATTCCTGCGCTCTGTTGCGAGGACCGTGGCCGTCATGATGGCGTTTCAGAAGGCGCGACAGCCGCTGTCGCTGAGCCAGTCGCGAATGCGGCAGGAATCGACCGCAGTGCGGCGCAGCGCATCGTTCATTCGCTGCAGAAACTGGATGTAATCGCCCGCGATCCCGCTGACCGCGGCTATTTGCCCGGCCTGCGTATTCTCGATATGACCCATGATCTGTTGCGGCTCAATCCGATGCTGCAACGCGCCAACCCGATCATGCTCGAGCTGCGACGCCGCGTGCACGAACGAGTTGACCTTTCGCTTTTCGATGATGTCCGGGTTGTCTATGCCGTGCGCATGCCCTCGAAGCACGAAATATTCAGCGCAACGCTCGTCGGCCATGCTGTGCCAACCTATTGCACGGCCGGTGGTGTGGCCATTCTTTCGAAACTGCCTGACGAAAGAATTGCTGATATCGTTGGCCGCTCCGACCTGACGCCCTTCACGCCCCATACGATACAGTCGCTCGAAGAGGTAATGGGAGAGGTGAATGCCACGCGGGAACGCGGGCATTCTGTGTTGTGTCGCCAGCTTTTGTATAACGAAGTTGCGATCGGAGCAGCCATTCTTGATGCAGGAGGCAATCCGGTCGGCGCAATTCATGTGGCTGGCAGCCTGCAAGAATGGACGGCTGAAAGCTTCAGTGAGAGTTTCGGACCACTCGTCGAAAATGCTGCACGCACCGTTTCAGAACGCCGGTGACCGTTTTCGACGGGTGGAAAAATGCAGGCTGTATCGCGTGAAAGTAAGGTGCCACGGGACTCACGCAACGTCGCAAACTTAACGTGATACCACCAAAAGTGTAATCAGCGACGCGAGAACTTCACCGGCGCTGTGATCGTCCTGTTGACATCGGGCGGTGGCGCGGGAACCGGCGAGGCACGTTGCACCAGCGACAGGACTTCGCTGTCGAGTTCGGGGAACCCCGACGAGCGCGCCAGCGAAGCCGACAGCACCTTGCCGGTTTCATCGATGCGGAAGCGGACATAGACTACACCTTCCTCACGACGGGACTTCGCGCCCGCGGGGTAACGCTTACGCCGCTCCAAATGGGCCATAAGCCGCGACTGCCAGCGGGCAGGACTGACCGAAGACGCAAACAGGCCCGATGCCGACTGGCGCGCCGCGTTGCGACTGGATTGGGTCACCCGTGCCTGCGCCTGATTTACCTGCCGCGATGCAGCCTGCTCCTGCTGGCGCTGTTTGACCGGCTTCTTTTTCGGTTCCTCTTTCCGAACGATTTTGTTTTCCGGTTCGGGCGGTTTTGGCCTTGCAATCGGCAGTGGGATCTCGACCTTGTCCAGTTGGACCAGTTCTTCCACCGCTTCGTCCTCAACCGGCTTCGGCTCCTGTTCGGCTATTTCCTCCGGCTGTTCCGGCTCCTCTATCGCCTCTTCCACATTTTCCGCGGGAGCGCTGGCATCCGCTGTCTCCGGATCGGGAGAGACTTCATTTTCTTTCGTCACTTGGGCTTCCGGCATTTCCGTAAGCTCGATCATGATCGCCGCTGGCGGCATGTCGTCGGCAGCGACCATCGCGGCATCACGCAAGAGCCATAGCGCCGTACCAACATGAATAGACATAACCATGAGCCCGGCACCGGCCCACAGGATGAACTTAGGAAAGCCGTTGCCGAAACTCCGATCGTCTTCAATATGCTTCATGTCGAACTGACTTATGTCCTCTGGTGCTTCAGACGCACGCTTCCACCCGTTGTTGCGGTCCGACAAAGAGAAGCAGGCCCGCGCAAAGCAGTACGTTGATCGCCATTTCGAAATGCCAGAAGAGGCGTGAGCCGAGTGCCAGCGCAACAATGCAGAGCATGACGATCAAGGCGAGGACCGACAGCCGAAAAAGACGTGGAAACGCGCCGAGCCTTCGCCAGAGCGAAAGCGTGCGACGCGCAATACGATTGCTCTCGAGCCAGTGCAGGGCCCGCGATGACAGCTGGATGAAACAAAGCAGCGCGCAGAAGCCAAACAGAGCGGACGGCATCAGCCAGACCTGCAAGCCAACCAGCGCGGCCCCGCTGAGCAGAAAGCCGAGCGCTAGATAACCTGCGCGTTGTCTTTCGTCGGGATAACGTGCTGTTTCGCCAGATGTGAAATCCCTGTTACGGGTCGATAGGTCGACAGCGTTCATTCGAACATCTCCCGCACAAGGGCATGAACACGACGGAAAGCTGTCTCCGCACCCGCGACCACCCGTTCTTCTTCGGCTTCGCTCAGTGGGATCTCGTCCAGCGCGGCTGTAAAGGTCCGCCAGTGCAGCCCGCGCCCTTCCGGGGCGCCAGCCAGATGACGGGCGCCGAACTTTTCATGAAGCCCAAGTTTTTCCGCCTCTTTCAGCAGGAATGCGGCGCCGAGATTGGAGCCTTCCGCCACATAGAGCCAGCCAAGGGCCGTCGGAATATCGACCGACTGCCGGACGGTAAATGCCGGGTCTCCATTCGTCGCCGGATGCGGCAGCGCCAGATCGTCCAGATCTTGGCCAATCTGCGCGAAGCGGCGCCGGCCTTTCAGATCAGGCAGAAGCGCATCAAGTGCCTTGTCGCCATAGAGTGCGTCGATATCGCGGTGGAACTGATATTGCATCGCCGCAAAAAGACCGTAGCGATCACGGCTTGCGAAGGGATTTCCACGCATGATGCTCTGATCCAGCCGTTCATGCGTCTCTGCCGTCCGCGCCTTCAGGCGTTTCGAACGAAGAAGGGTGGGGTGTCGAATAATCACGGCTTCTGACATGACGTTTTTCCCTGTTTTGATTGAATCAACCGATCGGACAGCCGACGAAAGACCTTGCGACTTCCGTCGTTCCGCATTTCAGCCTAAAAGTGGAAATTGAGACCAACCTTCACGGTGTGCGTATCGAGAGAGTTCGATGCCTTGCGTCCATTCACGACACCGGAACTTCCCTGATGTTCGACGGTTTCGTAAATCGGGCGCTCGCTCGGCTCGCAGAATTTCCCCGAGGATTTCGCAGATGAATGGCTCCGGCGGCACGATCTCCGTCCCGACCTGCTCGGTCATGGTGTAATTGCCGCTGGTTCCCGCGCGTCCGTTTTCGAAATTGAAGCTGCGGTTTCCAAACCGGCTGTAGGTGTAGTCCGCCTTTACCGACCAGCGGTCGTTGATCGCGTATTCCACGCCGCCGCCGACCGTCAGGCCAGCGCGCGTTCCCGAGGACTGGTCGACGGCAAACATGGCCGTGTCTTTCTGGCCCATCATGTCCTGCGTGTAGCGATATTGATCGCGGGTCTGTCTTTCATGCAGGAAGGCAACGCCTGCAGTACCGTAGACGAGCCAGCGATTGTCGAGCGCATAGCCGAGACGGCCCCGAACCGAACCAGTCCAGTCAATGTCGTAATGGGTCACTGACTGGATGCCCGCCACGTCATTGATCGGCTGAAGCCATTCCTCCTGCATCATGGCCGTCTGCGAACCACGCATACGTGTCTTGCTGACATCGGCTTCTATGCCGAGCACGACCCGGTTGCCGAGCTGGTAGTTGTAACCGGCCTGAACGCCATAGAGCGGTGTGGTACCGAAGCCGCGATCTGCCGATTCAGAGGCGGAAATGGGGTCGGCGCTACCGTTGAGCGCCGTGGTGGTGCCCCATGTCCGCCCCGATGACATGCCGGTATGGATACCGGCATAGAACCCGGTCCAGTCGACGCCCGGAGCAGTGCCCTGCCAGCGGGAGAAGGGCGATAGTTGCGGCAGTTTCTGGTCACCGCCGAACGTGCTCGTCAGGCCTGCATAGAAAGTGCGGCCCGGTCCGGGCTGGTTCACCAGCCCCAGCGGATCGACATAATACTGATCCGTCAGATTTTCGATGCGAGCTGTCGCGGTCAGGCTGTCGGAAACCTTGTACTCGGCAAAAACATCCACCAGCGCATAAGGCTTCCATCGCGTCTGCGAGATGAATTCGCTGGCGCCCGTCGCCGTCACATCACCATGGCCGATGGCACGCGGACCTATATAGGAAACGCGCCCGCCAAGTGTCAGCCTGTCTTCCAGCATTTTCTGCGACAGTGTCAGATCGACGGAATATTTCGGCGGAACATGGTTGGTCGCATAGTCTCCATAAAGCGACTTGTTTCCGCATGTATCTGCCGTGCGGCAAAACTCCACATCGAGATAATAGTTGGCCGACAGATCGGCGGTGAAACCTCCGGCTTCGTACCGGCTCGAGAATTCAAGACCTGAAAAGCGGGCCCGGTCGATATTGTGAATCCGCATGCTGGAATAACCGAGAGGGCTGCTCCACCACTCGCGGGAAATATAGTTCTTGATGTCCCAGTTGAAGTAACCGAGCTTCATCATGAGCGTATCATCGCTCTGGAAAACATCGTTCCGCTTGAGATTTGCGCCGATATCCCAGTTATTGCCCCGTTCGGGAGCAAGGTCCGGCTGGATCACGGTGAAAACACCCATGGATTCGACCGTGCTCGGGAAACGCAGCGCATTGGAATAGTTGACGTAGAGCTGCGCGCCGTCGAAAGGCTCGACCACGACGCCCGCCGTCGGGCTTATCCCGCCTTGCGAACGATCGCTCGGCTCCTCTTCCACATTGGAGCTCTCGCCCCGGTTATGCGAGGAGTAATGCGAATAACGCAGGCCCGCATTCAGTGTCAGCCAGTCCACCGGCTTATAGCCCAACTTGGTATAGACGGCAGCTTCTTCACGGGAGACGTTCGGAAGTTTCAGCCAGCCTTCCAGCAGATCGGTATAGCCGCTCGGCTTGGTATCCTCGTTAAGATAGGAAGCACCATAGGTAAGGTCGACCGAACCGTAGCGGCTCAGATCGAAACTTGACGTATTGGATATGTCGCCTCCCCACATAACGGTATCAGCACCGGTCCTGTAACCGGAAGGAAGGCCAACGGATTCCGAAGTCGGGATCGGTGAGCCCCGCCGCGGATTGCGCATTTCGAGCTTGGTCAGCCAGAGATTGGCCTTCATGTCGATCAGATCGTTGTCGTCCGGATTCCAGCGATAGCGCAGCGTGCCCGTATCGAGCTTTGCGCCCGATGTCTGCTCCTGCTGTACCGGCTGGCTGCGTTCGTCAGTGAAGCGCGAGGCTAGAAGATCACCTGCTTCGCTGCGAAAACCGGTATAGCCGAGCTGAAGCTCGTGGCCGCCGTCGAAGCGGAACGTCCCCTTGGTCAGATAGGATTCGGTCTGGAGCTGGGTGTTCAGCACCTCTTCCCCGGCGCGATAATTCGTGAGGCCGCCGTTTTCGACATAGGACGGCCAGTTTTCGCACCATGTTCCCGAAGTGTTGCACACCCTTCGCGGCCCGACATTCACGGGTTTAGCCGATGGGCCGTGCTTGCCCGCATGATAATTGCCGCGCTTGCGATAGGCATAGCCCGCAAAGAGGTCGTAGTTCTCCTCCTTCATGGCTGCGACAATGCTGCCTGAACCGGCAGTTGGCGAAAGAAGGGACGGCCTGTCCGGGCCATCGCCGGCAGGAATGGCCACCGGATTGTCCCTCGGGGAATAGGGCCATTGATAACCGCCCTTGGCGCCACCATGCGGCGTCGAGGAATTTCCGGCATATTCGCCCTTCACCCGGATGCCCCGTGTGTCGCCCGGCTTGACGATATCGTCCGCATTCAATGTACGGATGGCGACGCTACCGGCAATGCCGCGCGACGCGGCATCCGATCCCTTGCTCTGATCGATGCCGCCGATAAAATCGGGATCGATATAGGTACGGTTGGAAAGACCCTGATACCCTTGATAGACGGTGATGCCGTTTTCCGCGCCATCAATCGTGGTGGCAACGCGTCCAAAGCCCTGCATGCCGCGAATATTGACATCAACCGCGCCTGCACCATTGCGCGCCTCGCCCGACATCACGCCCGGCGTTCCGCGGAAAATATCGGCAGGGCTGGAACCCCTGAACCGCTCGATGGTCTCAGCCGAAATGTGCGAAGTGGCCGCCGGTGTTTCGTAAGGCGCATCCTGCGCGGCGATGCCCCCGCCACTCGTTACCGTGATCGTGTCGAGAAGCGTCGTCCCGCCCACATCGAGCGGCGCCTGTCCCCGACTGTCTGGCCAGAAAGCGCAACCGTTCCGCTGCCGGTGAACCGATAGGAAATGCCCGATCCCGACAGAAGCCTTGTCAGTGCCTGTTTCGATGTCATCGTGCCGGAAACGCCGGCAGAGCGCTTGGCAGAAGCTAGCTCCGGCAGATAGGTGACCTGCAAACCCGCCTGCTTGCCGAAGGTGGCAAGCGCGCCCGAGAGGGACCCGGCGGGTATGTTGAACGCGGTCTCCCTCGCGGTCTGGGCCTGCGCGGCGACACTTGCCGCCAATGCGAGTGCGACGGCACAGGTCGATCCCAGAAGCGCCGTCGTCAGAATACCGATTCCAAATTGCCGTCCGAACTGCCGCTCAACCCAATTATTGACATCAAGCCCCATAGCTCAACCACTCCAATCCGCCATTTATGGAAATGGGCAGTCGTATGGCAGCAGCTAACTTCCGGCCCTGATGTCTGAAACGGACGGACGCGCGTAATTTTCTCCCCGCCATCAAAAAAGAGGGAAATCAGATGCTGGAAACAATCGTGAGCCGGGTGTTATCTGGCGGACCTTACCACCATAGGGTTCGACCACGGCTTCCAGCGCCGACAGTGGCTGGCTGAGATCGAACACGCCAGAGATGCGCTCTGCGCCGAAATCCGACTGGGCCAGTACGACGCGGCCCCATTTCCAGCGCGCGATACGGGCAACGACCGAGGCGATGCTGTCACGATCCGCCACCAGCAGCCCGTCCCGCCATGCCGCGATCTGGCTGACATCGCGGACACCGCGCTCGAAACTGGATTTGCAAGGGTCGAATGACATCCATTCGCCTGCGCTAACTGGCGGCTGCGCGGCCATGCCTGCCGCCTGAACCCTCACATCCACCGCACCATGATCGACGGAAACGGCGAGGTAACCCGCATCGTTGCTGACCTCAAATGCTGTTCCCAGCGCCGTAGCCACCAGATCGCCTGTCGTCACCGGAATGGCCGCGCCGCATCGGGTGCGACATCGAAGAAGGCCATGCCGGACATAAGCTCCACGCGGCGATACCGGTCACCGAAACGAGATCGGATTGCGCTGTCAGCCCCGAGCGTCACCTCCGATCCGTCCCTGAGCGTGACCCGACGCAACTCGGCGGTGGCTGTCACATAATCAGCGCGTGCTTGCAGGACCAACTGCGGCCCTAGCAGTGCGCCCGCGCCAATCACCGTCAGACCAGTCATACCGCCCAATAGAACCGAGCGCCGTGACATCGCCCTGCCCGCCACGCCGCTGCGTTTCGCCTGCATGACCATTCCGGCCATTCCGTGAATTTCCATTGCCTCGCACCGGGCAGTTTCATGATCGGGGCTGCGGGCACGCCAGCGGGCAACAAGTTCATGCGCGACAGGATTGCCGGGGTCGTCCTGCATGCGGATGACAAGGTCGAGCGCTTCCTCGAACAGCCTTTCGCTTTTCGACACTTTTTCATTCATGAACGAACGGCTCCTCGCGACACTGCAAACCGAAGCAATCTTTCTATAATTGGTGAAACGGACGGGCGGAGGAAATTTTCACCTGTCGATGGAAGCACAGCAATCAAAAAGACGAGTCTTCCTTCAGCCGCGCACGCAGGTGCAGATAGGCGCGCTTGATGAGCATCCAAGTCCGCGACACTGAAAGATCAAGCTCCGATGCAACCTCCGCAATTGTCTTCTCGTCGAGACGATGCATCTCGAAGGCTTTTCGCGTCTTTTTCTGGTAGTTCCAGAAGCGCACTTTCGATAAGCGCCAGACGCTGCCGGTCATAGACGACGGCTTCAGGCGTTGGCGTATTATCGGCAAGCCGCTGCCATTCGCCTTCGGCGAGATCGGACCGCTGGAATAGCCGTTCGCGCCGATAGAGGTCGGTCGACAGATTGCGCGCGATCTGATGCAGATAGGCGCGCGGATTGCTGTCTGCCTGTGGCGCTGCAGAGACAGCACCCGGACGAATGTGTCCTGCGTCAGATCGGAAGCTGTTTCCGCATTGTGCCCCCGGCGTCGGAAGAACCGGTTCAACTCCCGGGCATGGTTTTGGAAGAGACGGTGCAAATTCCACATTGCTCGAAGCCAGTTAAATGGGGGTGACGAACCGGTGCGTCACTGCTCTGGCAGCACGCCTGCTCCACATCTTATATATGATTATAATAGTCAAGTTTAATTTGATATAACCACGATCCGAGCACAAGCCATTCATCTTCGTCATTTGGGTTTCGTTTCTGGGAAATAAATTCTGTAGATTGACGAACATGCGAGGCAATTATTGAAATAAAGTCCAATAACCCCTCTAAAGGAAATAAAATAGCCTGCGATCGGCCGCCATTATCAGTGAGAAAAAACAGATTTCACCCCGCAGTCCCAAGCGGGTTTGTACGGCCGATCGATGGAGGAATGTTTCAGGAAGACACACCGGAATTCATTCGGCGTTTCAAGTTCGACTATGCAATCATTTCCGTGAGCGGCATCAATGATGACGGCGACCATACGGAAGTAGCCGTCGTGTCAGCAGCACTTGGACAAGCTGCACACAAATTGCTCGCAGTGGATAGCTCGAAGTTTGGCAAACGTGCCATGGTGAAGCTTGGTTCAGTTCACGACATCACCGCGCTCATAACAAATGAAATGCCAGCCCCGATCTTGTCCGGCATACTCGAGGAAGCCAGTATCCCTGTCATTCTCTCATTATAGGCGTATGCTGGACGGTAGAGAGTTCAAACCTCATTACAAATCATTGTTTTCGGAATGAACCCCTGTCGCCGCAGCAAACTAAGCAAGCATAGTGCTCAAATCATACGAATATTCATTAACTTCGCGAAGATCTAGCTGAGTTTCCACATGGTCGAGATGATGCGCCATCAGACTAACAGCACTCGTTACATTCTTTTTGCAATATGGCATCCACGATCTCGGCGTGTTCGTCTGGTCCGCAATTGAAATAGTCTGCCTTGCGATAGACCGCGGTGATAAGCGACGTCCGGGACACAAGATCACGCATCATTGTGAATAGAAAATCCGACAATGCCAGCTCAGCCAGAAGAAGATGAAAACCACCGGACAATTTGATAATGTCGGTCGTGATATTTTTCGTATTGGCAACCCGTTCTTTGGCAACGTGATCGCTTAGCCGCTTAAAATCGGTACGTGTTGCTGACCGACAAAGGCGCTCCACGACGCAACGCTCAACTGTCCTGCGTACAAAGAACACATCCCGAGCTTCACCAACGGTGGGCTTACAGACGAATGCACCGCGATTGGGAAGAATATCTACAAGTCCCTCCCGTTTGAGGGCGGCAAGTGCTTGTCGAATACGAGCGCGGCTGACATTGAAAATCTCCGCCATCTGCTCTTCCTTGAGCTGTACGCCCGGACGAAGACGCCGCTCTGCAATAGACAGCCAGACTTTCTCAACAATCTGCTGTGTCGATGCACCCGTTTGCTCCGCCATGAGCTATACTCCCCTTCCATTTCACCAAGCTTGACGCGACAAGAAAAGTCAACCATCACAGCTCGCAAGGAGGACAATATTGTCAACAATTATTGGGCGTTATGCCTCTTGGGTGACAACCGTACAACGGGTCGTGCTTTTGACCCGAGGATAGTCATAGCTATTCACCTTGGAGGTGGCATATCCGGCGCCAACCAGCGCTTCCGCTATTTTGACCGCAGCTGTTACGCCGTCGATCACTGGCACACCAGTCGCTTCCTTCAGGCGTTCACACAATGACGACATTCCTGCGCAACCCAGCACGATGGATTCTGCTCCGTCCTCCGCCTTCGCGCGTTCAATTTCTCTCAGTAACAACTGTTCGGCTTTATACAGAATCTTCCTCGAGGGCAAGTACCGGAAGGTCGATCGCGCGCACCTTGCGGCAGTGATGATCGGCACCGTAGTCACTCACAAGATCCTCGATGATCGCCACAGAGCGCGGAAGAGTCGTTATCACCGAAAAGCGGCGGCTGATAGTCATCGCCACCTGTATCGCGGCCCGGCAGATGCCAATCACTGGACCTCTCGCCACTTCGCGCGCGGCATGCAAGCCCGGATCGTCAAAGCAGGCAATGACATAGGCATCCACACCCAGAACCTCGCCTTTTCGGATTTCTGCCAGCATTCCGGGCACGGCCATCGCCTCATCCGCTCCACCTTCAATACTGACCGGGGTATCGGTCGGGTTGGCGGCGGAGATATGCGTATGATCATGCTTGACCAGCAAAGCGCTCTCAAGCGCCTGCGCCGTCATGGATGCCGTGGAATTGGGATTGATGAGATGAATATGCATATTGGTATTCTCTGTTGCCCGGCTTTTGACCTACTGTTTCGGCTTCTTGAAATCGCCAATAGGTGGAGCTTTCAAAACGAACTGGCGGTCTGATGTCACATAGTTGTCGGCGTGAAGCCGGGCTATTGGCTGATAAGATTCCGGGTCCACATAATGACCCTCGGCATCAAGACAATTGCGACGGACGTGCATCTGTACCACCTCACCCAGAACCAGAGTCCGACGTGGGTAATCAATCAGACGTTCGACCCGACACTCGAAAACGCATGGTGCCTCCTGAGGATAAGCGACGTCGATCTTGCGACACGGAACGGGGCTCAATCCTGCAACTTGGAGCTCATCCACCTCGCTGTCGAAACCAAGCCCGCAAATCAGCATCTGTTGAGACAAAGCCATATCCACCATGCTGATGGCGAACTCACCGGACCGACGAATGTTGACCATCGTGTCCTTCTGCTCCCCTGTCAGACGCGGCTGAATACCCAAAACGACGATAGCTGGATCATGAGAAAACACATTGAAAAAGCTCATCGGCGCAGCATTGTTATGCCCGGCTTCGGATCGGGTCGTCACAAGCGCAATCGGACGCGGACCAATGAAATTCGTCAGCAGTCTATAACGGCTTTGCGGTTCAATCGCTTCGAAATCAAATTCCATGGGCAGCCCAGACGTTGATATCATCATCTACAATAATCTTTCATATTGTCGACAATTCTGCAAGCAATTAAATCCACGAGTTGACTTTTTCACCCGTATGACGATTGTCTGCGTCAGCAAGGAGAAACCACACATGAACGCACCAGCCGCAATGTCGGTCGAGCAGATAGTTGAAAGGGTTTGGCTTTCGATCGCTGAACGGCGATTGCGCCCCGGTGTACAACTCAAGGAAGAACAACTGGCGTCGATTTTTCATGTCAGTCGCGCTCGTATCCGTCAGGCACTGACGGTCCTTGAACGTGATGGCCTTGTGACCATCATTCCCAATCGTGGTGCCTTCGTCAGCAAGCCGTCTGTCGAAGAGGCGCGTGATGTTTTCTTCGTTCGACAAGCTGTGGAGCGGTGCATTGTAGAGCGGCTCTGCACTTCGATGCTGAAGGACAGCGTGAAAAGGCTTCGCGATCACGTCAATCAGGAACGAGTTGCAAACGCCGAAGATAGCACCACCGACATCATCAAGCTTTCGGGCGGCTTCCATCTTTTGCTGGCGGAACTGACGGGTTCCGATTTCCTGTTCACAACGATGCGGGATCTTATTGCCCGCACCTCGCTTATCACGGCCATTTATCGAAATACTACCCGGTTCAATTGCGGGCCCGACGAACATGCCGAGATCGTGGAAGCGATTTCGGCGAAAGAAGTGCAGAAGGCCGTGCATCTTATGGCGCATCATCTGGAACATGTGGAATCCGAACTGGACCTGAGCGAGATACGCGATCTTTCCCACGATCTGCGAGCAGCATTGGCGTGAAGCAAAGAAGTTGAATACCAGCTTCTTTGCTCGTTTTCTTCTTCAAGCCTCCGTTTCGACCGGTGACAGGCGACGCGGGTACGGTTTGGCAATAACTGCATCGCCGGCACTTCCTTCGAACAGCGCTCCACGGCAAACGGGCAGCGCGGATGAAAGGTACAGCCGGAAGGTGGTTTGAGCGGACTTGGCACTTCGCCACTCGCAGGTTCGCGATTACGGTTTGGCGATTCGATGTTAGGGATCGTCTGCAGCAAAAGCTGTGTGTAGGGATGACGCGGCTGGGCAAAAGCTCTTCCGTATCGCCTTCTTCCACAATGCGGCCCAGATACATCACCGCGATACGGTCCGACATATGGCGAACGACGCTCATATCGTGACTGATGAACAGATAGGTCAGACCCAGCTCGTCCTGCAGCCGACGCATCAGATTGAGAACCTGCGCCTGCACTGATACGTCAAGCGCCGAAGTAGGTTCGTCGCATACAAGAAACTCCGGTTCGCTCGCAAGTGCGCGGGCAATTGAGATACGCTGGCGCTGTCCACCCGAAAACTCGTGCGGGAACTTCTCGCCATCCGACGGAGAGAGTCCAACAGTAAGCAGAAGTTCTTCCACACGTTCGGTCACTTCGGCAGCACTGCTGCGCAGCTTCAACTCACGCAGCGGTTCGGCGATGATGTTCTTCACACGCCAGCGCGGATTGAGTGAGGCATATGGATCCTGAAAAATCATCTGCGCCGACAAGGGAGCACCGCTCTTACCCGGAGCAAATCGCATTTCGCCACTTGTCGCATGGTGCAGCCCGGTGACAAGCCGCGCCACCGTGGATTTCCCGCAACCGCTTTCGCCCACAATGCTGAGACAGCCACCTGCCGGCACCGTAAAACTGATATCATTCACGGCCTGTAGATATTGCCCGGGCTTGCGCTCTACCACCCGGTTTAGCCGGGGGAGCAGACACATCAAAAGTTTTGACAAGCCGATCAACAGTCAACGCTGGGGCTTTTTCCAAAGGTTTTGTCATGCGGTGCCTCCTGCATTCAGCCAGCATGCACTAGCGGTCTGGTCGGAAAATATGAGTTCCGGGCGCTCGCGCAGACAACGCGGTCCCGCTGCCTTGCAGCGTGGGTTGAAGGCGCAGCCATCGGGTATCGCATCAAGGCGCGGCATTGAGCCATCAATCTGGTTGAGCTTCTCAACCCGTGCACCAAGCGACGGAATGGAAGACATCAGTCCCTGCGTATAGGGATGACGTGGCTGGTGCAGCACCTGCTCCACCGGCCCGATTTCGATCAGCCTTCCGGCGTACATGACTGCAATTCGATCGGCAGCTTCGGCAATCACACCCATGTCGTGGGTAACGAGCATGACCGCAGTCTGCTTTTCCTTGCACAGCTTGCGCAGGAGCGAGATGATCTGCGCCCGGATCGACACGTCCAGCGCAGTGGTGGGCTCGTCGGCGATGACCAGTTTCGGCGACGCAGCGAGCGCGAGCGCGATTACCACACGCTGGCGCATACCGCCCGAGAACTGGTGAGGATACTGGTTGACCCGCTCTTCTGGGGAGGGAATGCCCACGTCCCGCAACAGCTGCACAGCGCGCGCACGTGCATCCACACGGCCGAGACCAAGATGCCGCCGAATGGTTTCGACAAGCTGCGCTCCCACCGTGAATAGCGGATTGAGCGAAGTAAGCGGATCCCGGAAAATGGCGCCGATTTCACGCCCGCGAATTTTTTCCATAGCGCGATCATCAAGCGTATCGATCCGTTGCTTACCAAGCCAGACTTCGCCACCAGCGATATGGCCAGGTCGCTCAAGCAACCCCTGTATAGCGAGACCGGTCATCGACTTTCCGGCACCGGATTCACCAACGACGCCCAGAATTTCACCGGGCGGATCGACAGGCTGACATCCGACAACGCCGTTACTGTACCGCGACGGCGGGGAAAATCCACGCGGAGGTTACGGACATCAACGACTGGTTCCTGTGTGTCAACCATTTGCGTTTTCCTCTGTCGGCCCTTCAATCGGATAGCTCGGCGGGAAGATTTCAGCGACCGGAGGGTTATTCCAGCTCCGCTCGGGGTATTTGGCGATGAGGCGGTCATACTGGATTTGTGCCTGATCCCGCGCCCTCTCCATATCGAACCCGGTCAGCTTGCGGTCCATCATGGAAACCCGCCCATCGACAAAGACCGCCTGTGTAATCTTGCCTGAGCCACCGGTTACTATCGTTGTGATTGGGTCGATAGATGGTGCCATGAACGTATCGTCGAGACGGAAGACGGCAATATCTGCCCGCGCACCCGGCGACAGGTGACCGAGGTCTGGACGGCCTAACGCTCGTGCGCCGCCGATCGTCGCTGCGTCGAACAGGTCGGCTGCGCGCAAGCAGTCCGGCGCGCCATCGGCAACGCGACCGGTGATGAGGCCGACCAGCATGTTCATCAGCATGTCAGGCGGCGTCGTGTCCGTGCCCATAGCAATATTGATCCCGCGCTTGCGGCAATCCGAGAATGATTTCAGGATCGAACCGCCTCGGCCTGAGACCAGCGGGCAATGGACGATGGAAACACCGTTTTCGCCATAGAGCCCGAGGTCTTCTTCGGTGGCATTGGTAGCGTGTGGAGCAATAAGTCGATCACTCAGCAGGCCATTTTTGGCAAGCCAGACCGGCGCGGTAGAACCGTGCAGCATACGCACAGTGTCAACCTCCATCGCACCTTGTGCCATGTGGAGGCGGAATTTGCAGCCAAGGTCGCGCGCTGCAGCATCGGTGTTCTGGATCAGCTTGAGAGTGGAGGTTTCAACGCGATCCGGCGCCAACATACCGCGTACCAGATCGCCATGACGACCATTCTGGTGCTCGATATAGGCTACCGCGTCCCTCAGTCCCCGGAGGCCGCGCTCCTCATCGAAGACAGGCACCATCCTGCCCGGTGCTTCAAGCACCATCCCGCCCGAACGGTAGGCGGGACTGAGATAGACACGCAGACCGAGAACGCCTGCAGCTTCGGCAGCGGCGTCGAACTCGGCGACCGTTTCGCCCCATTCGCGGTAAAACAGCGAGGCAATCGGAGCGGCAGTGGTGATACCGTTCAACAATAGCTGGCCGAAAGCAAATCGCTTCTGAAAGGCCAGTTCCTCTTGCGTGTACATCTCGTATGGCCCTGCATCAACATAGGAGCGCGGCCAAACGCGGCCCTTCGCCCAGCCGGGATGATGATCGATGCCAAGGATCGTCGTATCGAGGTCTGAAAGCGCATCAAGATCGATCAATCCAGACTGATCAATGCATTGCCGAAATCAATGCGGCGGGCCACTTCGCCAGCGAAATCATGACCGACAAACAGTATCTCGCCATTGTCGAAGACGACCTCACCGTTCTTCAGAAGCCGGTGGCCACCATCCTTGTGTCCGACCACCCAGCTGGCGGTGATAAGTGTGCGTCCTTCCGGTCGACGACCAACTGGAAGGGCGTCTAGTATTTTGTTCATCACGGCATCTCCACCACAGCAACGCCCTGACGGGCCGTGACGCGACCGCCCTTGACGACCAACGGACGTGGGGCCACATCCACCACCGCATGAGCCAGCGTCTCACCGGTAAGAAGTGTGAAATCGGCATTGCAGCCAACACTCAGTCCGTAATTCTCCAGACGCAACACATCTGCACCGCCTTGGGAAACAATATGCAGAACATGTTCCAGATCATGATCCGAGCGCACGCCGTTTTTCATGCCGATGACCTTCGCGCGATCAAGCATGTCCGGCTGGCCCCACGGCCCCGGTGTCACGGATACCGTCACAACCGCCACCAATGCGAACGCCTGCTTCCTTGAGCCGTCTGATCGATGGTACCGTGGCCGACGGTGCGCCGGTGGTCAGGATGGCAACATCAAGGATAGCGAGCTGTTCCATCAGTTGACCGACACGCAGATAGTCGTTCATGCCAAGCGCGAAAGCGTGACTGATCGCTACCTTGCCTTCCATGCCGTTGGCACGGATACGCTCAAAAATAAGTTCCATCGTGAAAGCACCAAGATCACCCGTTTCGTGCAGATGGATATCGATCGGCACGTCATACTTGGTTGCAAGAGCGAACAGAATATCGAGCTGGCCTTTCGGGTCGCGGTCGATGCCGCATGGATCAATCCCGCCCAGAACCTCGCATCCCTGACGGAGCGCCTCGTCGAGCAGTTCTTTCGTGCCCGGCATGACCATCAGACCCGACTGGGGAAAAGCGACAATTTCGATATCGATGATACCCTTGAGCTTTTCCCGCGTCTCCCAAACGCCTTCGACCAGCGACAGGCCATGGGTCGGATCGATATCGACATGACTACGAATATGCGTGCCGCCATGCGCAGCAAGGCCAATGGCGTGGCGCATCGATTGGCGGTGCGGATCAAGGCCGATCTCCAGCCGGTTCTCGCGTTCGAAATCGATACGCTCGCGCAGAACCGCGGCACGATTGTTGACATGCGGGGGCATGCCCCACGTGGTCTTGTCGAGATGAGTATGCGCATCTATCAGCCCGGGCGCGACGATGGCGTTGCCGCCATCTTCCACAGCCATACCGGGCTCTGCCTCGAACTGCCCGAAACCGGCAATCTTTCCGTCCCTGATCATTACATCGCAGGTTTCACCTGCCATCGGGCGTACGTTGCGGAGCAAAAGATTGTTCATAAAACTCACCTCAATTTCGGATTAAGAGCATCGCGCAGCCAGTCGCCGAGCATGTTCACGGCCACGACCAGCAGGCAGAGCTGAATGACAGGGAAAAGCACGATCCACCATGAACCGGAGAACAGGAACTGGTTGCCGATGCGGATCAATGTTCCAAGCGATGGCTGGCTTGGCGGCATGCCAATACCGAGGAACGATAGCGTTGCTTCAGTAAGGATGGCCATGCCGAAGTTGAGCGTTGCCGCAACCATGATCGGGGTCAGTGTATTGGGAAGAATGTGCTTGGCCATGATGCGCCGTGCCGGCACACCGATCAATCGCGCCGCCGACACGTAATCCTTGCCGGTCTCAACAATGGCTTGCGCGCGCACTGTACGAGCATATTGAACCCATGCCGAAAGTGCGATCGCCAGAATAAGAACTGCAGAAGCGCCAATTTCGCGCAGGCTGACCGGTAGCATCTGCCGCACGACCGTGGACACCAGAATGGCGACCAGAATGGTCGGGATTGAGAGAGTGATATCGCCGAAACGCATCAGTAGATTGTCGATAAAGCCACCGAAATAGCCTGAAACCAATCCCGCACTCATACCGATCACAAGTGAGAGAACCACCGAAGCAATGCCGATGACGATTGAAATGCGCGTGCCATACAGAATGGCGGACAACATATCTCGACCCTGAGTATCGGTACCAAGAAGATATGGCCATTCACCGCCCTCCTCCCATAGCGGTGGCAGTTCAGCTTTCCACATATCGAGCGCTGCACCGTCGTAGGGATTCTGCGGTGCGATCAGTGGCGCGAAAAGAGCCGTGAGGATCAGGATTGCGAGAAGCGCGGCACTGAACATAGCCGTCTTGCTGTGCGTGAAGGACCACCAGAGATCGCTTTTACGGAAGCGCTGGAAAAGTGACTGTCTCTCGACAGAGGTGGCTTGTGAGGTTTGGGTGCTCATCGATATGGACTCCCGTTTTATCAGCGTGCAGTGCGCAAGCGGGGATCGATTACCGCGTAGGCAATATCCACCAGCGTGTTGAGCACGACAAAGATGAAGGAAATGATGCAGAGATAAGCCGCCATCACAGGAATATCGAGGAAGGTGACAGCCCGGATGAACAACATGCCCATACCCGGCCACTGAAACACGGTTTCGGTGATCAGTGCGAAGGCAATCAACGAACCGACATTCATGGCAGTCATGGTCACGACCGGCATCAGGCAATTACGCAGTGCGTGCCTGAAATAAATGCGCCAGCGCGGAATGCCGCGAGCCCGGGCAAATTTCACATAATCCGAACGAAGCACTTCCAGCATTTCGGCACGCACGAGCCGCATGACAAGAGTGACCTGATACAGCGAAAGCGCGATTGACGGCAGGAGGATTGCGGCACGGCCCGAAGGGGTCAGAAGCCCTGTTGACCACCACCCGAGCTGGACCACATCACCGCGCCCGAATGCAGGAAACCATCCAAGTGACACCGAAAAACGAGGATCAACAGAATACCGACCACAAAGCTCGGCAGCGATACGCCGACAATGGAGAGGAACTGCAGACCCTCCGTATACCATTTGCCTCGTTTGATCGCGGTCAGCACCCCTAATGGCAGGCCAACCAGCAGCGAGATCAGGGTGGCGACGAGAACCAGTTCAAGTGTTGCTGGAAAGCGTTCACCGATGAGATTCAACACGTCCCGCCCGTTGCGATAGGAAATGCCAAAATTGCCTTGTGCTGCATTGACCACAAAACGGGTATACTGCGTCATCAGGCCATCGTTGAGGCCAAGACGCTCACGCAGATTATCGCGGTCAGCCTGCGTCATCTGCTCGTTGGCCATCATCTCGACAGGGTCGCCAGCCAGCCGGAAAATCAGAAAGGCAAGCAAAGCGACGGCCAACATCACCATGACAGCGTTTGCCGGCGCTTAATGATAAAACCAGCATAGAAATCCCTCGGTAACAACAGGGCGTTCCGGGGACAACTGCCCCCGGAGCATCATGATTGATTTACTGTGCAAAGTGCGTCAGCCAATGACGCGGCTTGTTGTCCGGTAATTGCACGATCTTGTCGATCTTCTTCGACATGACCCATGCCATTGGTTGCTGGTGCAGAGGCAGCATCACAAGTTCGTCTTTCACCATTTTCAGCGCTTCGGTTTGCAGCGCGAGACGTTTGGTGCGATCCATCTCGGTCGATGCCTGTACGACAAGCTTGTCGATGTCCGGATAGCTCCATCCGCCCCAGTTGAAGACACCTGCATTGGCTGTCTTGGTCTCGATCATCTGGAGAAGGATAGAATAGCTGTCTAGCATGGGCTCAGTCGCCCAGCCGATCAGATAGACGTCAGCCTTACCACCTGTGCGTTTTGGCGCTTGCGCAGCAGTCGGCGCTATGTCCAGCTGCGGCTTGAATCCGCCGCGGCTCAGCATGTTTACCATGCCCCGCAAAGCTCTTCCTCGTTCACATAAGCGTCGGTCGTGCACACCAGTGTGAATGGAAAATCAGTGGCGCCAGCCTCTGCGAGAAGCTTCTTCGAGAGCTCAGGATCGTATTTGAGCGTGGTGTCCAGCTCCGGCGTATAACCCGGAATTTCCGGCGCAACCACGGCCCCGGCGGTACGCGACTTGCCGCGCATTATGCGCTTCTGGATCAGATCACGGTCGAGCGCATGAGCGAAAGCCCGGCGCACGCGCAAATCGTTGAACTTGTTCTCCGAGCCATTAGCGAGTTGCGACTTCCGGTTAAACCCAACCATTACAGTGCGCAGGTCCGTGCGTTCCATCACATTGAGATCCGGCTGGGCCTGTAAACGCGGAAGATCCTGCGACGGCGCATTCTCCGTAAAGTTGACTTCACCGGAGAGTAATGCCGCTACGCGCGTCGCAGCAGATGTAATGGGCGTAAATTCGATCCGATCAATGTTGGACTGCGACTTGTCCCACCAGCCCGGGTTCTTCACAAGAATAGTTTTGGAATCCGGCACACGGCTTTCAAGTTTGAACGGACCTGTGCCGTTGGTGTTGTAGGTTGCATATCCCTCGATCTTCGCGCCGACATCCGTAGGCTTTTCCGAATTGTTGTTTTTCAACCAGCCGGCATCAAAGATATGGATATTGGTCAGATCGTTGAGAAGCAGTGGATAGGGGCCGCTCAACTCGATATCGACAGTATAATCGTCTACTTTCTGGGAGGACTTGTAAGCAGGAAGGTTTCCACGTAGCGGCGAGACCGGATCGCTTACACGCTTCAACGAAGCGAGTACGTCATCAGCATTGAACTCGGCACCATCGTGGAATTTTACGCCTTTGCGCAGGTGAAAACGCCATACCGTATCCGAAACATTCTCCCGGATTCGGCAAGAGCAGGCTCGATCTTCAATTCCGCGTCGTAACGCACCAAACCTTCATAGACATGATTGAGGAAAGACAGCGTATAGCTGTCGCCGTAGGAATATGGATCAAGCGAATAGATATCGCGCGATGCCCCCATTTCAGCGTTTCGGCATGGCCTGACAAAGTCAGGCTGGCCAGCATGGTGGCCGCAAGGCCCAGTCTTTTCAACATTGATTTGCTCCGCTTCTGGAAATTCGCGCCCCTTTTCGGGGTCTGTTTTCAGTTCGCCTTTATCATCGCCCACGCGGTGATTTCGGCCATTCGCGCCCTTACGGCGCGCTACAAGTTGAGTGTGATTTCCTCCCTGCAACATGGCCCCGCCTTTTCGGCTGTTTTCTTGGCCACGAACGACAGTATGTCCATTAGTCAAAAGTTGTCAACGCGATTGTTGACAATATTATTATATTTGCGCGTCTTATATGTCGACAAAGGCGTCCAATGAAGGGCTTCGCTTCAATCAGACCTCCATACCGGGTAACTTGGCGAAAATATCTCTTCGACCTGCGGATGTTGCCAGCTCCTGTCAGGATATTTGGTGATCAGCCCGTCAAACTGCCGCTGCGCCCGCTCCCGCGCAGCTACCATGTCGATTCCAGCCACTCTGCCATCCAGCATGGACAAGCGCCCATCGACAAAAACCGCCTTTGTGACCTTGCCGGAACCGCCAATGACCAGCGTCGTAATTGGATCGACACTTGGCGTCATATGGATGTCGTCAAGACGAAAAACAGCAATATCCGCCTTTGCGCCTGCACAGAGCCTTCCGATATCCTGACGTCCGAGCGCTTTTGCCCCGCCCAACGTCGCCGCATCGAACAGGTCTTTCGACCAAACCGCGTCCGACGCTTTTTCGCCGATACGGCAGGCAATCAATCCGACGAGCATATTCATGAACATATCTGGTGGCGCCGTGTCGGTGGCCATGCCGATATTGATGCCTAGTTTGCGGCAAGAAGCAAAGGAATGCAGGATGCTGCCCATCCGCGCCGAAACCAGCGGTGAATGCGCAATGGACACACCGTGCCGGGCATAGAGCTGCAGATCCTGCATCGAGGCATAGGTACCGTGCGGCGCGTAAAGTCGTTCGCTCATGAGGCCGTTGTCGGCCAGCCATTGCGGCCCCGAAACGCCATGCAACCTGTGCATTGTATCGAGTTCCAGCTTACCCCGGGCCATATGAATTCTGACCCGGCAGTCGAGATCGCATGCCGCTGCCATGGTGCGCTGCAACAAGGGCAGCGTGCAGGTTTCGATACGGTCAGGGGCAAGCAATCCATTGATCAGGCCGCCATGGCGCCCGTGGTTGCGCTCGATGAAATCGATAGCGTCGGCTAGACCCCGGAGCCCGCGCTCTTCGTTGAACATCGGCTCGATGCGCCCCGGTGCCTCCAGTATCATGCCACCGGAACGATAGGCGGGACCGAGAAAAACCCGCAGACCGAGATCGCCTGCTGCCTGCGCGGCGGCTTCGAACTCAGTTACGGTTTCCGCCCATTCGCGGTAATAGAGCGAGGCGATAGGGGCGGCGGAGGTAATGCCATTCAACAGAAGAAGGCCAAAACCGAACCGCTTCTGGAATGCCAGCTCCTCTTCCGAATACATTTCGTAAGGTCCGCGCTCTACATAGGAACGCGGCCAGATACGCCCTTTCGCCCATGCCGGCTGATTGTCATGCACCAGCAAATAAGTATCAAGATCGGACAATGCGTCGATGTCGATCAAACCGGGACTTATCATTGCTTTGCCGAAATCGATACGTCGTGCCACCTGTCCCTCGAAATGTGGTCCGGCATAGAGCACCTGATTGTCTTCGAAGACGATCTCGCCATTGGGAATGAGCCAATGCCTCTCGTCGCGCCATGCAAGCACCCATTCCGCAGTTAGAAGGGTCAGTCCTTCTGATCTCCTGCCGAGAGCCAGCTGATCCAAAACGGGTTGACTGGAGATGTTAGTTTGCATCGAACGATGTTCCTGTGGTCTGGATACTAAAAAGCGTTTCATCGAGATGAAACGCTTTTTTCCATATTATCTAACGGCTTATCTTATTCGGCCATCATCGTGCGCCAGTGGCGCGGCTTATTGTCAGCACGAAAGTCCACGCTTTGGACCTTATCGAGCATGCCCCGTGCAATAGGCTGCTGATGGAGCGGGATCAGGATCGCCTTGTCCTTGGCAATCTTCAGCGCTTCCTCTTCCAGAGCGAGGCGTTTGGCGGTGTCCGGCTCTGGGCGGCTTTTGTCACGAGTGCATCGAGTTCTGGGTAGGACCACCCGCCATAGTTGGAAACACCGGTCGAACCGCTGCGTGTCGAGAGCACCTGAGAAAGCAACGAATAGGCATCAAGGGTCGGCTCGTTGGCCCAGCTCAGATTGAACATATCAGCCTTGCCGTTGGTACGCTTCGGCTGCTGCACTGCACGCGGCCCCATATCGATGGTTGGCTCGAAGCCGGCGCGCTTCAGCATGTTTGCAATGCCTGAGCAGATATCTTCCTCGTTGATGCTCTCGTCATTCATACACAGATAGGTGAAGGCCAGCCCCTTCTGCCCTGCTTCTTCCAGCAGCTTTTGTGCAAGCTTGGGATCGGCCGGCTGATAGACGTCGAGGGACTTGGCATAGCCAGCGATTTCAGGTGCGATGAGAGAACCGGAAGGCCGTGCCAGAGCCCGCATGATCTTCTTGTTGATGAGATCTCGGTCGATACTCGCTTCCACAGCCTGACGGACGCGAACATCCGGAACGGGTTTGGACGCCCATCCTCAAGCTTTTCCTTGCCGTTGAAACCGATGAAGACCGTGCGCAGCTCCGTGCGCTTGCTCACCTTGATACCCGGTGAGGATTCCAGCCTTGGAAGATCCTGAATGGGAGCGGAATCAACCAGATCTATTTCGTTCGATAGCAGTGCGGCAACGCGGGTTGCAGCAGAGGAGATTGGAACATACTCGATACGATCGAGATTATGCTTCTTCTCATCCCACCACTGATTGTTGATCACGAGAACCGTTTTCGAATCCGGAACACGGCTGTCCAGCTTGAACGGACCAGTACCGTTGGTGTTGTGAGTGGCATAGTTTTCGGTTTTGGAGGCGATATCGGTCGGCTTTTCGGCATTGTTGTCCTTGAGCCATTTTGCATTGAACATGAAGATATTGGTCATGTCGTTGAGGAACAATGCGGTTGGCGCCGAAACTTCGATATCGACAGTGAAATCGTCGACTTTCTTGACCCCGACATAAAGCGGAATATTACCGCGCAGAGGCGAAGTCGGATCCGATACACGGTTCATCGAGGCGACCACATCGTCAGCAGTGAAGTCTGCACCGTTGTGGAATTTCACGCCTTTGCGCAATGTGAAGCGCCAGTACTTGTTGTCGACAAGCTCCCATTTAGTGGCAAGCGCCGGTTCAATCTCGAAATTCGGACCGTAGCGGATCAGGCCCTCGTAAATATGGTTCAGAAACGCGAGATTGGACGTCGAAGGAACCGAATCCGGATCAAGGGAGTAAATGTCCGCTCGGCTGCCCCAGCGTAATGTCGCAGCGCCTGCCGATGAAACCGCGAGTGGAGCAGCGATAGCCGCGGCGGTCAGCGCCGATATGAGAAACCTGTTGAGACGCGTCATGCTCTTCCCTTCATGAGTAACGATAAGATCCGTTCGTCCGGATTTTTCAGCAGTATCATAATCCGTTTTATTATTGTCAACGATATTGTTGGCAATTATGCTTCAGAACATCAACACCAAAAAACAACTTTCGAGGCAGGAAACGTGCACCGAAACCAAAAAGATAAGGGGAAAGTGAATGGATGGGTTCTTGCTGCTTCACGGGACGATCGTGACAGTCGACAGCACCCGGCGGATCATTGACGACGGTGGTCTGGCGATCGAAAACGACAGAATCGTTGATATCGGTACTGCAGGGGAACTCCATACCCGACATGCCGGGAAGAAAGTAATCGACTGTACGGGAAAACTGATAATCCCGGGGCTGATTGACGCTCACGGGCACGCAGGTCATGCCTTGATCCGCAGCATCGGTGCAGACACCAACTCGCTGTGGATGCGGATCGTCACGCCAACCTACTATCACTATGTCACACGCGACTACTGGTACGCGGATGGTCTTGTTTCCGGCCTTGAAAGATTATGTGCTGGCGTAACGACGTCTGCCAGCATTATCACCTCCATGCCGCGTAGCGACGATCCGGCGTTCGCAATCAATCATGCCCGCGCTTATTCCGAACTCGGCTTGCGGGGAGATCATCTGTGTGGGCCCTGCCGGCCTGCCATGGCCGCAATCGGTTACACGCTGGGAAAGCGGCAAACCAGAGCGACACAGCGTTTCCTTCGAGGAAATGATCGAGGGGCCGAGGCTGTTATCGAAAGTCTGAACGGAACTGCCGATGGACGCATAAAGGTCTTTCTGACGCCATTCACCATTGTACCCTCAGTTGAGCCGTCGAATGCCTCGACGCCGGATTTCGCCGTAACCCTGACCAAGGATGACCGGATGCAGGCAAGGCGCATTCGCGAAACCGCGAGCAAATGGGGTGTCCGCATTCACTCCGATGCCTTTGCTGGACAGATCCGCATGGCGTGGCAAGACAAAGAGAATGCGCTGCTCGGACCTGACGTTCACCTCCAGCATTGCTGGGGCATTTCACATGAGGAAATAGATATTCTCGCTGAAACAGGTACGCATGTCACCCATGCTCCGCCCGGCCGGTCGACGCCGATTATGCAGATGATGGCCCGCGGGGTACCAGTCGCCATTACTTCGGACGGCGCCGCTCCCAGCCGCCATTTTGACATGCTGCAGATCGCACGCATTGCCCAGTCGACGCAGCATATCCTGCACAATCATGACCGCTATATCCTCCCACCGGGCAAGGTCTTCGAAATGATCACCATCGATGCCGCGCGCGCGATTGGCATGGATCACGAGATCGGTTCTCTCGAAAAGGGCAAGAAAGCCGATGTCGCCATTATCGATATGCGAAAACCCCATCTGACACCCAACTGGATGCCGGTTCACCGTCTGATCCATCAGGTACTGGGGAGCGATGTGGATACCGTGATCGTGGACGGGAAAATTCTTATGGAGGACGGCAAGGTGCTAACCGCCAATATGCATGAAGCGCTGGCTTTCGGCGAAGCGGAAGCCCGCGCGCTGGTGAAGCGTGCTGGCTTGCAGAACCATATGCATGATCCCGCCCGGGGCCAACTGCAACGAACCTTTCGTGAACCTGTCAACCCACCCCCGTTGCCCGAGGACAGGCGGTAGGTCCCTGTCGGTGCGCTTTGGGTATATCCCAACCCAATAGTCGTTAATTTAGCGTGGGGGCTAAGGATACCGTCGACGTCCCTCTCTCAAGGCGTTCGACGCCGCTGCCCGTCACCTGTCGGTCAACCTAGCCGTACAGGAATTGTGCGTGACACCGGGAGCCGTCAGTCAGATGCTGAAGGTTCTTGAGAAGAGCATGGGGTAAGACTGTTTGATCGGGCGACGCGGGGAATCTATTTAACCGACGCTGGCCGCGACGAAGTACCTGCCGTTCCGCACCGCAACCGATGGCAAGACCTCAGTGGCAAGTTCACCGGTACTGTCCAGCTATCAAGCGGCAAGTTCGCTGCAATGGAGCGAAGCCATGAGTTCACGCAGGTCCCATGGCGACCGGCTCGGCCGCGAGGTCAGTGGTATAGTACAGGGTGGACCGGTGTAGTGGCAGTTGGAACAACAACAATGTTTGGGAATATGACCGTTCGTACCACCAGTTGACAAAACTGCCAACTCCATTATGGTATGAACATTCCATAATGGAGTTGGATGTGTATGGCCCGCTTGAGAGAGTTTGACGAAGAGCGCGTTCTGGACGCGGTAATGGAGACCTTCTGGCGTAACGGTTACGAGGGCACTTCCGCGCAGAATCTCGTTGATGCGACTGGGCTTGGTCGCGGAAGCCTCTATGCTGCATATACCAACAAGATTGGTCTGTTTGAGCAGGCCCTGACACGCTACCGCATGCGTGCGCAAGCTCACGTCGACAAGCTGCGGCAAGACGGATCCCCATGGATCGACTGCGTGAGTTGATGGTGGATATCGTCGATGCCGATCTGGGCTTGCCAGCAAAGCGGGGGTGCCTCGCTACCAATACCGCCATCGAAATGGCAGGGCGCGATCCACGTGTGGCCGACCTCGTGCGGCAGAACTTCGATATTCTGACGCGCGGCATTGAACAGGTGATCCAGCGCGGACAAATCGCTGGAGAAATTCGTCCTGAAGCCGATGCCGCTACCCTCGCACTATTCGTCTTTAATGCCGTGCAGGGTTTGAGGGTACTCGCCAAGACCTTCCGCCCTGAAGATCGGCCCAAACTCACCGGTATTATCGACCAGACGCTGACGGTATTAACCTGAGCGTTCTATTTTTTGACTCATTATGGAACGATCGTTACATAAAAATCAAGCCAAAGGAGAATCTTATGGCAGACAATTCAATCGCTCTTCCGTTGCCGTTCTTGGCACTGGTATCATTGGCGCCGCCGTTGCACGCAATCTGGCCCGGAAAGGTTTTGCGGTTCGAGCATGGAACCGTTCGGCTGAAAAGGCGAGTGCATTGGTTGCTGATGGCGTGGTGCCGTTTCTGAATGCTGCCGATGCTGTGCGCGGCGCGGAAATCGTCGTGACCGTTTTGAAGGATGGTCCCGCCGTGACAGAGGCAATGGCAGCGGCATTGCCGGGCATGTCAAAGGGCATAATCTGGCTTCAGCTCAGCACGGTCGGTGCAGAAGCAATCGACAAGATGGCGAGCTTTTCTGCCGAAAATGACTTGGTCCTCTTTGACGCACCAGTACAGGGAACCCGTCAGCCTGCCGAGCAAGGCAAGCTGGTCATCCTCGCGTCCGGGCCGGAGGAGAAACGCCACACCGCCCAATCCGTTTTCGACGCAATCGGCCAACGCACCTTATGGGTTTCCGAGAAAACCGGCACAAGCAGTCGGCTGAAGCTCGCCCTCAATGCCTATGTTTTCGCACTGACCCACGGCACGGCCGAAACGCTCGCCATAGCCCGCGCGCTTGGCGTCGATCCCGCACTGATAATCGAAGCGGTGACGGCTGGCCCGCTGGACAGCGGCTATTTTCAGGGCAAGGGAGCGGCGATGCTCAAGGGCGATTTCTCCACCAGCTTCTCGGTCGAGAACGGGGTGAAAGACGCACGGCTGGTCGTTGACACGCTCAAAGGGAGCCGGCGTTCGCGCCGACCGCCGAGGCAGGGCTTGCGCGCTTTGAACGTGTCGTCAGGGCCGGGCATGGCGACAAGGACATCGCCGCATCTATTCTCGCCTGACGGAAGATCCAATGACACTTTCTGAAAACATACAAGGCATAGCGCCCGAAAGCGAAGCCACGCCGGAGCACCTTCTGATCGGCCAATTGCTTGCTTTCACGCTGGCGGGCTTTCTCGCCATCATGACCGAGAACATGCCTGCCGGCCTGTTGCCGCAAATCGGCGATGGTCTTGGGGTTTCCGAAGCAATGGCCGGGCAGACCGTGACGCTCTACGCGCTAGGCTCGGTCGTGGCCGCGATTCCGGTTATTGCGGCGACACGAAGCTGGAACCGGCGTCCCCTGTTCCTGCTCGCAATCGCGGGGCTGTTGATTTTCAACACGCTTACTGCCATCTCGGTGCATTACGGCCTGACGCTTGTGGCCCGTTTCATCGCCGGCATGGCGGCAGGTGTAATATGGGGCCTTGTCGCAGGTTATGCGCGACGTCTTGCGCCGCCCCATCTGCAAGGTCGCGCGCTGGCAATTGTCGGTGTCGGTCAACCTATCGCACTTTCCCCTGGTGTTCCGCTCGGGGCCCGGCTGGGAGGGTTATTCGACTGGCGCGCAGTGTTCTGGATGATGTCTGCGATCGCCCTACTCTTGCTCGCCCGGGTGCGGCTGGGCGTGCCCGACTTCCCCGGACAGGTGCAACATCAACGCCTGTCTGTTGGCCGGATCTTCACCATCCCGGGCGTCCGCCCGGTGTTGCTGGTGTTGTTTGCATGGATTCTCGCCCACAACACTCTCTACACCTACATTGCGTCGTTCATCGGCACGACAAATACCGGTCTGCGGATCGACATCATCCTGCTCGTCTTCGGCATGGCATCCGTCGCCGGCATCTGGGGAACTGGCGTTCTGGTCGATCGTCACCTGCGCGGTCTCACGCTACTCAGTCTCGCCACCTTCGCCGCGGCATCGCTGCTGTTGGCGATCTCGCATGCCTCCCCAATCCTCGTGCTGTCCGGTGTGGCGATCTGGGGACTGACCTTTGGTGGCGCACCGACTCTGCTGCAAACAGCACTGGCGGATTCCGCCGGTGAACATGCCGATGTTGCGCAATCCATCCTCGTTACCATCTTCAACCTCGCCGTCGCAGGTGGCGGATTTCTCGGCGGGTTGCTCATCAATGGGACCGGGCCTGACTGGTTGCCGCTTACGCTGCTCCCCATGATCATGATCGCGCTTGTCGCGGCTTGGCAGGCGAAAGCACACGGCTTCCGCACCGGACATCGGGGAGCGTGACAACAATAGGCGGGTGCAATCTCGACATTCTTTTGACAGTCATTGCGCCCGCCATCTGAAGCAGCACCTATATCGTTACGGCATCGCGCCGGCACGGATATGCATCCGTCAATTAAAGTTTCTGCGCATAAACGACGAGCCGCAAATGCTGCCCACCGTCGATGGTGAGCGAAGTATGCTCGAAATCTACGGGCGCTCCTTCCACTCTGATGGTGCGTGTGCCCGTGCAGGGCGCATAAACGTCCCGCTACGCCACCATTCTTTGAACCCGGGCGAGACACGTTCCAGCTCTTCGACCAGAGCACGGGCATCGGCATCCTCGCGTGCAACAGCAAAGTCGCGGCGAAAGCTGGCGAGCATCGCGGGTGCCTGCGTCTCCCAATCGATAATGATTTCCTGCAATCGGGGATCGGTGAACAATGCCCAAAGCAGATTGCGGCGGCGGGGATCATGGCTGCCAAACCCGAATAGATGGTCGGCTGGCCGGTTATACGCCAGCACATCCCAGCGAAGATTGATGATATAAGCAGCGTGGGGTGCAAGATCTTCCACCAGCCGGGCGGCGAGCGAAGGCACAATGCAGAACGTCTTGCCCGGTTCCGCTGGCGGACGCTCATGAGCAAGCATGAAGAGATGTCGGCGTTCGGCCGCATCGAGCTTGAGGACACGCGCAAGACTATCGAGGAAATCGGCTGAGACCCCGATCTCTCGACCCTGCTCAAGCCACGTATACCATGTCAGTCCGACGCCTGCGAGAGCTGCGACTTCCTCACGCCGCAGCCCCCGGTGTTCGCCGACGCGTGGCGGTTGGCAGGCCGACATCTTCCGGCAACAGCCGCTCGCGGCGCGTTCGCAGGAAATCAGCAAGCTCGGGACGGGTTCTTTCAAGAGTGCGCATTGGTCAGCCCATTACAATCAGCAACAGTATAAAGTGTTAAATTGTAAAAGGATAATGATCGTGAAATTGGTGGTGCGTCAACACAAGAGGATGCCAAATGAGTTCAGATGGTTGCGCTGCCCATACGCTTTCTACCACAACTACCGACGTGGCCCGCCGACCGCCTTGGCTTGGCCTCTCCGTCCTGTTGCTAGCGGGATTCGTGACGATCTTTGATCTCTTCGTGGTCAATGTTGCAATCCCTTCCATGCAGGTCGAGCTTGGAGCCAGCCTGTCGCAGATTGGCTTCATCGTCGCAGGTTACGAACTGGCCTTCGGTGTGTTGCTCGTTACCGGCGGGCGAATGGGCGATCTTTACGGACGGCGAAGGCTATTCGTCCTCGGAATGGCAGGGTTTACGGCGGCATCGCTTCTTTGCGGCATTGCTCCGACCGTGGAAATCCTGATTGGGGCACGCGTGCTGCAAGGGCTGGCGGCCGCGCTGCTTTTTCCGCAGGTCTATGCCTCAATTCGCGTTAACTTCACCGGCAACGACGGCCGTCGTGCCTTCGGCTTCCTTGGCATGACGCTTGGCCTTGCGGCCATTGCCGGACAGATTCTCGGCGGGTTTCTGGTTGAGACGAATATCCCGAAACTCGGTTGGCGCACCATCTTCCTCATCAACGTGCCCGTCGGCATCTTCGCGATTGCTATGGCACAGCTCATCCCCGAAACGATCGCCCCAGAGCGCCCCACGCTCGATTGGCCGGGCGTGGTCCTAGCCAGCGTTGGTCTAACCCTGCTGCTCGTGCCACTGGTCGAAGCCCCAACTCGTGGCTGGCAGCTTTGGAGCGTCCTATCGCTCGCCGGGGCCGCGCTCCTACTCGCCATCTTCTATCAATATCAGGAACGTCGCCGCGAAACCGGCCACCAACCCTTGGTGGATATGACGCTAATGCGCCAACCACGCTTTGCCAAAGGTGGGTTGTTGGTGCTGCTCATCTATTCAACGGCCTCCTCCTTCTTTCTGTGTTTCGCGCTTTTGGTGCAAACGGGGTTCGGATTGAGCCCGTTCGCGGCCGGCAGCGTATTTGTACCGTGCTCCATCGCTTTCGTGATATTCTCGCTCAGCGCGCCCCGCCTCGTCGCTCGCTTCGGTACGCCAGCCATCGCCGTTGGCGCGCTGGTTTACGCACTTTCGTTAGGCGTGTTGATTGGACAAGTCTGGACCGCCGGAGCCGACCTAGTCGTGGCGCATCTTGTTCCGACGTTGATCGTGATCGGCGGGGCGCAGGCAATGATCATGACGCCGTTGCTCAACCTCGTGCTCGGCTTCGTCGAAGAACGGCAGGCGGGAATGGCTTCTGGTGTGATTTCCACACTGCAGCAGGTTGGCGCAGCGCTCGGTGTCGCGGCGGTCGGTATCCTGTTCGGTGCAACACTCGGGGCAGGACCGGAAGGGCAGGCTACGCGCTACGCCGCTGCCTTCGTCTCTGGTATGACCTACAATCTTGCCGCTGCGTTGGTTGCTACAAGCCTGCTGGTCTCTATGGCGAGACGCCCTTAATATCCTCCTGTTCGAGCGCAACACGCAAGGCGTCCGGCTCACCGGGGCCGTACGTCTTTTATCGAGAGGGCCCCTGCCGGTGTCGAACAACTCGATCATGCCGTGAAGTCCGCCGGCATGGTGGCTTTGGGGAGATTGTGGTCGCCTGCGCATGGGCGTTCATGATCTGATCCCGTACAGCTTCCTCGCCAATTTGATCGGTCGATACCGCGATGATTACCCCAGCGTCGATCTGGAAATTGCTGAAGACACGGGCGGGAGGCAATCACGCAACTGCGTGCGGGTAAGCTCGACGTCGCGTTCGCGGTCGGGACGCCCGATCTCTCCGGCTACCGCCCCCGACGTGTTTGGACCGAACATCTGGTCGCGGTCCTGCCGGTCCACCATCCACTCGGCAGCTTTCGCTCTCGGCTTCACCAGCGACAGCGTCTTCATCGCCTTTTTCAAAAGGATGACCGGGTATGATTCTGATTAAGTGGGCGGCCTCGTCGTTGATCCATTGGGCCGACCCCAACAAACGGTGACACGCTCGACGTTGCGGATCTCCATACCGAGGTTGTGCAAATTCATTAAGAAGCCATCAAAGCCGAGCTTGGACATAGTTGCCAGAATTTCAGCATGTTCATACGACAAATCGGATCGCACGCTGAATATCGAAGAAATCATTAGCTTTGAAACGGAGCATACGGGGCCCCGGATGTTCGATTCCGGGATACCAACTGCCACGATAGGCTTCTATCGGATTGGTGTATTCGACAACAAGCTCGAAATTTTTTGCTAGCTTCGGAAGACATTCGGACAGGTCGCGCGACAACGCCTGTTCAACACCTTCACGAATTGCTTTGACAGCACCCTGCGGCGACAATGAAGAGGTAGCAGGACCATGTCCTTCGCTTGTGGCGACTGTGAGAATGTCTGGCAAGAGATCGTGTGCTTCCCTGCACATTCCGGCATCGCCCGAAAGAAACGCTGAAGGTACACCATAGCGTGCGGCGCAAAGGGCGTTTAGCGTATATTCAGAAGCAACCACGCCATTGATCAGCATCCGTGAAACCGTGCCTGTCAACGTGTGAGCTAGTGGATTGGTATCGGTGCCAGCCTTGTTGTGATAGCCGGTATAAAGTGCCGCGCTGAAACTGCGGTCAATACCGAACATCATAGCGTCGGGGTGCCCGCTCCAGCCACGGACGATGCGAACATAGTCGGGAAGTTTGGAGAGGATCAGATTACGCGCGGACGAGTGCGCATCTTTTACCACGATCTCTTTCGCACCGGCAGCTCGTGCCCCCCTCGCATGCGGCCACGAGCTCGTCTGTCATGTACTCGCGAAACTCTTCGTAGTCGGCATGCCCTTTTCGCGCCTCGTCCCAGTTGGTGATGCCTGCCGTACCCTCGATATCTGCGCTTATAAATATCTTCATGGTCTTCGATCCTTATCTCATCCGCATGCACGCACCCGAAGGTGCCGTTAAAACTGAGAGCTTGATAGTGTTGGATCAGAACTTCTGTCAGGCGACCTTCTCGGCTTGCCGACGTTCCAGAAACATCGGTCCGACCCGGATACCTGTTCGCCCGGTTTCGTCAGTCGCGCCCCAACTCGAGTATCTCTTCCTCATAAAGCAACCCGTGCATCCGGAAACGATTGCCGTCGACAGGTTCACAAGTATGGGTACAGAAATACTCGATCAGGCATTTGAGTTGACCGTGGCTATAACTCAGATATGTGATGTTGAAGTCTGGTCCATACCTTCCCAGATGAGAGGCTATTTCCGCCGGAACCTCCTCTACGGGAAGACTATCGGCTTTCAACCACTCCTGACCTTTCCAGTTGAGTGTGCCCGGTTCGGTAAACGAGACGTCCATATGAGGATAGTCCGCGCCACGCCCATAAATGCGACCGTCAATAACAAAATCTTTCTCAGATTTTGGACGGATCTGCAAAGGCACACCCTCTCCCATGAGATAGAGCTTGCCTGCCTTTTCCTTCACTTCGACAACTTCGCCGCTTTCGACTTGACGATAAATTCACGGAAGGGTGGCAAACTGCTCATCGGTTATTGCGGGCGGCACCAGGCCCTGCGGGCGCTTGCCCATACCATGTTCCGACAATGCAATACGCAGACCGTCGCCAGCCAAGCGCGAAGCGATCTGATTGGCAAAATCCGGGGTAGCAAATATCAGGACACCAAAGCCAGCACGTGGAAGCAGCGTCATCTGGGATGCATAACCATAAACCGCACCACCATGCCCCACGGAGGTCCAGCCATCCATATCTCCAACACCAAAACACAGTCCGTAGCCGTTCTGGGTTCGGTCGTGGCCAGTTGGCCGTTTTCCAATCGGCGTCCACATCTCGCGTAGCGAGGCGGGAGAGATAACGGAATGACCATCCGGCGCAAAGCCGCCGCGGAGAAGACACCGTGCGTAACTTGCCATGTCATGGTTGGTCGAGAAAATATTCCCAGCAGGAGAGCCGCCCAGACTGAATACAGGCGCAGGACTATCCCTGTCTATGGTCCACATGTCTGCGGGCGCAAGACGCTCGCGAATACCGTCTGCCATACCCGAGGACGTGTCATGCATACCGAGAGGTTTTAGGATATTGTCAGTTATGTATTCTGCATAGCTCTTGCGTGTTACCTTCTCGATAACAAGCCCAACGACCGCGATCCCGGCATTGGAATAATGCATGGTTCCGGCGCTAGGATCCTGCTTGAGTGTGGAAGTTGCAAGCTCGGCCACTGTATCTGCAAGTGGGGGCGATGAGCATCGAGATAATGACCGCTTTTGGGCTCCCGAACGATACCGGCCGTATGGCTCATCAACTTGCGAAGACTGACATGGGAACCGAAAGGCCCGCTTTCACGCCCGAGGAACGGATTGATGGGCTGGAAACCTGTAAGATACTCTGAAACATCGACATCAAGGTCCAAAAGTCCCTTCTCGACTAATTGCATAATCGCAATTGAAGTGAAGGTCTTCGTAATCGAACCGATACGGAAACATGTTCGCGCATTCATCTCGAAATGGCGATCCGGATGTTGAATATGTCCTTCTGCCAGCAATCCATCACGGTCGACAAGTGCATACGAAATTGAAGGTATAGTCTTGTCTTCCACCTCATGGCGGATAAGGCTTTCGAAGAGTTCAATTGATTGATTTGAAAGCGTTGACACAACAATACTCCGGAGGTTCAGCTTGAGTGGCGGGGGTCAAGAACATCTCGCAAAGCGTCGCCGACAAGGTTCCATGACAAAACGAAGAGAAAGATTGCAGCGCCGGGAAAGACCAGCGTGTACCAGTATTGGAAAGGATTTCCGGGCTGGCCGACGATCCAGTTTCGCGAATAGGCGATGAACTGCCCCCAGTCCGCATAGCCTTCTTCGGTGCCGACACCGAGGAAGCTGAGCGCAGAGGCCGAAAGCACCATTGAGCCAGTCGCCATGGTGGCGAGAACGAGGACCGGGAAAAAGGCGTTCGGCAGAATGTGTAAGGCAATAAGACGAAGATCTCCGGCACCGTAGCTTCGGGCGGCGTGGACATAGTCCATCTCGCGAATACGCAGGATTTCGCTGCGGATGACGCGGGCGTACCCCATCCAGCCAAAAGTTGTCAGCGCAATCGTAATCGGACCAATGCCCTTTCCAAGAAGCGCAGTTAGCACCATGGCTGCAATCAGAAATGGAACGGCCATAAATACATCGACGATGCGCATCAGAACCTCATCAACCGTGCCACCATAATAGGCGGCGAGAGAACCTATCAACGTTCCGATCAGCACAGAGATGGCGACAACGCCGAGGCCGATCTTGAAGGCCGTACGGGTACCCCAGATGACTGCGTAATAAATGTCATATTGACCTTCCGTGGTCCCGAAGATCGCTTCGGCGGAGGGCGGTTGCGGTGTCGCCAGAAAGCCAGCTCGCGGCGTATCGTAGACAGACATCTGGAATTCCTGCGGCGGTGCTAGTACCGGCGCGAATATTGCCACCAGCACAAAGGCCAGCAAAATCAGGACTCCAATCAGGGAAACAGGGTTACGCAGCAGATATCGCAGCAATTTCATCGCGTCTTCACCCTTGGATCGAGTAACGGATAATCAGGTCAACGATCAGGTTCATCAGTACAAGCACGATCGCAAAATAGAGGCTGAAGCCCGTGATTGCTGGAAAATCCAGATTAGCGGCGGACTTGGCAGCGAACTGGCCGAGACCGGCATAATCGAAGATGGTTTCTGTGATGACGACACCACCCATCATCGTTGCAAGCTCCATGCCAGCAATTGTGGTAACGGGTAGAAGTGCATTGCGACGGGCGTGCCGCAGTTCCACAATGCGTTTAGGCATACCCTTGGCTCGCGCCGTACGGACGTAATCCTGACGCAGAGTTTCAAGCATCGAGGTTCGCATCACACGGGTCATGCTCGCAAGATTGACATAGGTCAACGTAATGACAGGGGCAGCAAGGTGACGAAGGGATCCCAAAGTATCTGAAAATTGCCGTTGAGGATCGCATCAATGGTATTGGCCCCAGTGTATCTGGTAAAATCGGAGGACATGACTGTCGCTTGCGCCCATTGGCTGAGCCTTCCCGGCGGAAACCAGTCAAGTGCGGAATAAAAGATCAGGAGCATCAATAGGCCGAAGACATAGACTGGAAATGACCAGCCCAGAATGGTGAATATCCGGATGAGGTGGTCCGGCCATTTGTTGAGATAAATGCCCGCACGCGAACCCGTGTAGATCGCGAGCAGAAAACTTGGAATGAAGGCCAGCAAAACCAGCTCTAGTGTTGCAGGCAGCAGCGACGTCAGCGCATGGGATACAGGTTGACGTGCAGTTTCAGACCAACCGAGATTACCGGTCATGATATTACCGATCCATCTGCCGTATTGAACATGGAATGGATCGTTAAGCCCGTATTGTTCGATCATGCGTCGGATGCTCTCCTGCCCCCCTTTTTAAAAGTCAGGCGAAGGCGCGTAAGCCGCCAGCCGTTGTGTTGGCGATAGCGACATCTGCAGCGCGAAGAGCATCAATGACAAGGCAAAGAGGACGACGGGAAGCGTCAGCAACCGCCTCAAAGCGTAATTCAGCACACCGGGATCCGTTTCGCTTGGAGTTGGGGAAAAGAACCGGGCGATTGTGTCGCCCGGCACGTTTCAGCGAGGCTCAGTCAGCCTTGGTCACCGGGTAAAAATCCCGTGCGCCGTAAAGGATCATGTTATGCACATAACCATCGATATTACTGCGGGTAACGATGTAGCCGAAATCCTCCCAAAGGAACTGGGTGGTTGCATAGTCGTGCGACATCGTCTGCAGTTTTGCATAGATTGGTTCACGAACGGCAGGATCGGAGGAGGCCCAAGCTTCGTCCAGCAAGGGTTTGAATTTTTCAGCCATCAACCCACGATACCCGTCGCCGAGCATGCCACCGACGAGTCCAGTCGGTGAAAGATAATAGGTTGCTGCCCCGAGCGGACCACACGGATCCGAATAGTCTGGGCCCCAGCCCATATAAGTCAGCGGAGACGCTGGCTTTTCGCGATTATTGAGCTTGTCTGAAATCGATGCCCGGGGCAACGACTGGATCTTCACCTTGAATTTGGGATTGATGCGCTGCAACCCCTGCTGCAGCGCAGACAATGCGGCCGTACCCTGCGGCGTGCCTTCCTGTACATAGGCTGTGAAAGTAAAACCTGTCTCCCAGAGCTTGCCGCCGAAGGCCTTCTTGAAATGCTCTGCGGCCTTCTTCGGATCATAGCTGTAGATCGGAGAATCGTCACGGTAGCCCATGATGCCTCGCACGGTCGGGCCCCGCGACTGGACAGTCTTGTTCAGAAGAACCTGTTTGAGAAGCGCATCATAGTTCTGAGCATAGTTGAAGCCCTTGCGCACATCAATGTCGGCGAAGAAATCCGGCGGGATCCCGTTTCCATCGAGCTTGCCGCTTCCGAGTGCGGGGTTGTCGGCATCATCTAGAGGCCATGCAAAATAAAGTCCGCGACTGAAAACCTTGGGCAACCCGTCGACAACCTTGACACCCTCCGTCTTGCTGAGTTCATCGAGAAACTCGACGGGAGCCGTAACAAAATCGGCATCCCCTGAAAGGAGCTGCAGACGACGTGTCGTCCATTCCGGCACCGTACGCATGACAACGCGCTCCAGCTTTGCCGGTCCCATGAAGTAATTGTCAAACCGCTTAAGCGTGATGCGGCGATCGGTACGGTCCCATTCTTCAAGCATGAAAGGGCCGGTACCGTTTTCCTGAGCAAATAGCGGGTCGTCACCAAGCTCGGGACGATAGTATTTTATCCAAGTATCACCATTGCCATCCCATCCGCCGACAGACGCGACCCATTCCTTGTCAACTATGGAAGCACCGAACGGAAGGGCCAGAACACCAAGTGTAGCCGGGAAGGATTTCGGAAGCTTCAGGACAACATTGTCCCCTTCGACAGTGATCTGCGAGGCAAGCTGGTCATAGACCTTGCGGAGGGCCTCAGGAGTGGCATCTTTGATATCCTTGACATTTGCTTCGGTCTCGACCCATTTCGTGACGTCTGGATATTTTCCGGCCGTTACAACTTCGGTAATGGCATTCGCCATCCACGACTGCCCCATGAGAATGGCCCGCAACAGCGAATAGCGCACGTCTTCGGGTGTGATCTGGCCGTATCCCGGTTCTATCTTCGCTTTCTGATCATCCGCCAATCCGTCGTAATTTTGCCAAGCAATCTTACCGTCGCTACCCTTGATCCCGACCTTGTGAGCGTGAACGTCCTTGCGGATGGGGAACGTATAACTGATCGATCCATCGGTGCCCTGTTTTATAAGACCGTTTTCCAGCGTCGGTACATCGCTGGAAAGAGCGGGTACAAATTCAGATATCTGTGAACCGTTATAATTGAGCAGGCGACTATAGACATTCAGTACGCCGTAGGAACTGGGTGTATTCGCGATATAGGCTGGATCAAAGGACTGAACATCATCAGTCCAGAGAAAGACGAATGTTCCGGGATTCTTGGTCTGCGCGACAGCGGGCGCTACCGCCGGGCCAAGGCCACAGGAAAGGGCCAGAGCCAAAGCACGTTTCATGGATATGTTCCCCTATTTGGTCTTGCAGTCTTCTTTTTTGAATTTAAGCTAGGAGCACACTTGCATCGGTGTCCAATGCGTAGTTAGAATGAATTATGCAAATAACGCATGAGGTCATTATGGAGCTAGCCCGGCTCGAGGACTTCACGGAAATTGTTGCGACGCGGAATTTCTCCACGGCCGCTGCATCGCGAAATATTTCACAACCGGCATTCAGTCGCCGTATCAGGTCGCTAGAGTCATGGGTTGGTGCAGATCTTCTTGATCGAAGCACCTATCCGGTGCATTTGACAAGTGCTGGCAACATGTTTGTACCACGCTGTCAGGAACTCGTGAGAGACATGTACCGTCTTCGCACCGATTGCCACAACGTAGCGGGAGCTAATTCACAGCTCCTCACATTCGCCGCCCTTCACACATTGGCGATCTACTTTTTCCCAAACTGGATCAGCCGTTCCGAACTACCCAGTTCACCTGTTCGCTGCAGTATGCATACGGGTGATTTTCTCGAATGCATCGAACACCTGTCTTCTGGAAAATGTAACTTCGCGATTACTTATGATCATCCCGATGGGCCGCCAGTTCTCGAAGCGGGGCCGTTCGAATCCCTGCAGATTGGAAAGGATCGTCTGATCCTTGTCTCGGGAGTTGATCCATCAGGTAAACCTCTCTACGATCTGGATGTATCTGAGGGTGACAGAATTCCCTACCTTTCCTACTCATGGAATGACGGATATCTGGGAAAGCTCATATCTCTTATCCAGTCACGCTGGCGACGTCCGCTCAACTTGAGCACGGTGTATCAATCTTCACTCGCGGAGGGCCTCAAGCAAATGGCGATAGCCGGCCGTGGTATCGCGTGGTTGCCCCAGATATGCGTGCAGAAGTCGATCGGCCAGAACGAATTGGTTCAAATCGGAGGGCAGCAGATGTCGTTGGAGATAGAAATTCGGATCTTTCGACGCGCAGGCGCAAAGACCGGAACGCAGAAGCGTTCTGGAAGTATCTCGCAGAAAACCAAAACTGCGCACGCAGCCTTATCGATCCCGCACTTAAGCTACGCTGAAACTACCCATGCGAAAACAGAGAGGATAATGCAAAGTTTGCATAACCTCTTTTGAAAGCAATCCTTTGTCGGGTTTTTTTGATTGGGTTGGCATAGTTGATACCCTCCCGGCCACTTTATGCTCCTGTTAAAACCACTTGTTACCAAGACAGTATGTTGACACAGGCTTTGTCCAAAGCATTAGATATCCTTAAAATGCGAGCCAATCGCAAGGGGAACCAGTTTGACCGGGATATCGACAAGTAATTTAACCCTTACCGATAACATCATCCTGTCCGTTGAGAATCTCGAAGTTTGCTTCGCGCCGAACGCGGCAAACCCGGTGCATGCCGTGCGCAAAGTATCGTTTCAGATCGGGCATGGGGAAACACTTGCGCTGGTGGGTGAATCCGGTTCGGGGAAATCCGTGACTGCAATGACAGTAATGCGCCTGACAGAATTTGATGGTGCCGGATTACTGGTGGCCAGATCCTGATGCGGCTGAAGGACGGCTCGATCGCTGATCTGGTGAAACTTTCCGAAAGACGTGTCGAGGCGCTGCGCGGCTTTGAGCTCTCAATCGTTTTTCAGGATCCTATGTCGAGCCTGAATCCCGTTTTCACCGTCGGAGACCAGATTGCGGAAGCTGTCATCAGGCACCAGAAAAAGACGCCGCATGATGCAAGGCAGATAGCGCTGAATGTCCTCAAACTTGTCCGTGTGCCCGATGCCGAGCGTCGGCTGGACCAGTATCCGCATCAACTTTCGGGCGGTATGCGCCAACGTGTGATGATCGCCATGGCTCTGGCGTGCCGGCCATCATTGATGATCCTCGATGAACCCACAACGGCACTGGACGTCACTATCCGGGCACAAATATTGGATCTGGTGCGGGCGCTACAACGCGAAATCGGCATGGCGGTACTGTTCATCACCCACGACATGGGCGTTGTTGCAGAAATCGCGGACCGCGTGTGCGTGATGCTCAAGGGGAGATAGTTGAGACAGGACCTGTCAACGACATATTCAACAATCCACAGCACCGGTATACACAAGCATTGATCTCTGCTGTTCCCCGTCTCGGCAGCATGGCAGATAAGGATAACCCTGAAAAATTCCCTCTCCTTGTTTATGAGCACGATGCAGTTTTGGCGGAGATAGCACCATGAATGATGCTGCCAAGCAAAACGATGCGAGAACCCCGCTTGTTGAAGTTCGCAACCCGGTTACCCGTTTTGAGCTAAAGGGTGGCCTTTTGGGACGCATTACTGGCCGTGTCCATGCGGTTGAAAATGTTTCCTTCGATATATTCCCCGGCGAAACCCTCGCGCTGGTGGGTGAATCCGGCTGCGGCAAGTCCACGGTAGCACGGAGCATCATGCAACTGGACAAGCCGCAGTCCGGTTCGATCCGCTATGATGGAACCGAGCTCATTGGCGCAACCAAAACGGCTCTCAGGCGTTTTCGCCGCGAAGCGCAGATGGTATTTCAGGATCCCTTCTCATCACTCAACCCGCGAATGACGATCGAGCAAGCCTTGATGGATCCCATGCGTGTCCATCGTGCAGGTCGAACGACACAGCTACGCGAAAGGGCTGTTGATCTGCTAGCCAAGGTCAACCTTCCCGCTGGCTACCTTGAACGGTATCCGCATGCCTTTTCAGGCGGTCAGCGCCAGCGCATCTGTATTGCTCGCGCACTCGCGCTCGACCCACGCCTGATCATCGCTGACGAAGCCGTTGCTTCACTTGACGTGACCATTCAGGCGCAGGTAATCAATCTGCTGATGGACCTTCAACGGGATATCGGTATCTCAATCTTGTTTATCAGCCATGATATGGCTGTCGTCGAACGTATTGCTCATCGTGTTGCGGTTATGTATCTGGGCGAGATCGTAGAGATCGGAGATCGTCGCTCCGTCTTTAACAATCCTCAGCACCCGTATACCAAAAGCTACTTTCGACCGTCCCTATCGCCGATCCTGCGAAGCGCCCGATTGGTCGCGAACCGATGTCGGATGAGATTCCAAGCGTTGTAAGGGCACCGGATTTTGTGCCTAGCCATCTTCCAATGAACCAGATCAGTCCAACGCACCACGTGCGCCAGTCTTAGGCCCATGTTTATCATCGCGGCTACAGTCAGCTAGCGTTGTGCGACTTTATTCCCGACAACAAGCTCACATGGTACTGAAATTGATGAATCAAAGTAAAGTCGGAGACATGAAACCCGTTATCGCAGTAATAATGGGGAAAACACCAGCGCCGGGGGTGATCGATACGATATCTCAAAACGCTACTTTTCAGCCATACACCGGGCTGGCGGCATCCCATACGGCATACCCTACCTGTCAGATATAGTGGACCGGATCATCGAAGAGTTCGATGGCTTTTTAAGCATTGGGGCCCGAATAAAGTTCCCCGATGACTGGTATGTGGAAGGGGATCGCTCTGCTTTTCCGCTTTCCGATCGTCTTGATGTGGAAGTAGCCTTGATGAACGGATTTCTTGCTAACGACAAGCCTGTATTGGGCATTTGTAACGGGATGCAGATGCTGGGTTGTCTGAACGGCTGTCGCATGGTTTCGGATGTGCATGCCGCCCTGCCAGACGCAATCAACCACGACCAGGCCGATCTTCTCCACGAAGTTACTGTTTCTGCTGGAACGAGGATGGCTGATATATTGCAGGTGCACAAATTCAATGTGAACACGTTTCATCGCGAAGCGCTTGTCGATATTTCCAATGAGGTGATTGTCACCGCTTGCGGATCCGATGGTGTAGTTGAAGCGATTGAAATTCCATCGCAATCATTTGCGATGGGTGTGCAATGGCATCCTGAATTATTCGACACTACCGAGCATCCCGGCACCCGGCTATTTGTTGCCTTCGTAAACGCCGCTGCACAACATTTTTGAAATACATAGGCCATCGTTGATGGCAGTCGTCCGCAAACTGGCTAAATTCTCTTGTCTTCAGAGAAGATCAGGCCCTTCCGAACCAGAGTGTTGTGTGTTTCCGCACAGATTTGCGATAGATGCTTTACGAGGGATTCAGAGCTGGCGACAATTGGCCGGTTGAAGGGGCTGAGGACAGACAGGACAAAATCCTGAGCGGGTAAAAAAGGTTTCAATACCAAACCTTGCTGTTCGTAGCTAAGTGCTGTGAGGGGATTGACGATGGAGGCGCCCAAGCCTCTCAATACCAATTCGCATACGCCACCAGCTGACTGTGATGACAGGAACAGACGACGCTGCGTACCTGCCATATCGAATATGCGTTCCACGCTGAGCCTATAAGGATCTCGGGGGCCGAGGCTTATAAAGTTGATATCTTCAAAATCGGCTGGTTCGAGAAAATCCCTTGTTGCAAGAGGATGTTGCGGAGGCAGCACGGCGACGAGCTTGAAAGTCCACAGAATGCGAGCATCGGCATCGCGCTCCGTGTAGATGTCCTCGATCAATCCGATATCGAAGTTGAAGCCTGAAATGCTTGATTGATTGCGTGGGTCGACGGTGCTGATTTGCAGAGTTAAATCAGGATGGTCTGCATTCAACCGCTTGACCGCCTCCGGCAATATAGTCAGTGCAAAGGCTGGCAGAGAGGAAACCGTCAGGATTTCCTCCGAGGCCTCCGTAGGCGATCAATAAAGCCGTTGATTCGATCCAGACCAATGAATGAAGCCTGCACTTCCTCAAACAATTTGAGCGCTCTTGCCGTCGGCACTAAGCGCTGCAAACGTCGTTCGAATAGACGAAATCCAATATGCTCTTCCAGTCTGAACAGCTCGCGAGTGATGGTGGGTTGAGATGACCCAAGAGCAGCGGCAGCGGCCGTGACAGTGCCAAATTTCATCGTGGCACGGAAAATTTCTACTTGACGAACATTGATATGGTTTTTCCGCGATTGCATGGGTTTCTCGCTTTGATTGCGCCGTCTGGCCGTTACTTCATATCCGATATGCATGAAGTTCTAATAAGTTTTCTATATCAAATAAAAAATTTCCTTGGCTAAATCAGAACAGAACAAGGGGATAGAAATGAATACTACAACTCTCATCTCAACGTCCCATCCGGCGGAGCGCGCTTTGGCAGACGCGCTGGCATCGACCGGTGGAGCGCTCGATGAAAGCCGGGTTTGGGGTTGCAGCCTGCATCTACAACGCAACATTGCGTTCGTGCGACCACGGCCCCTTCCTTCAATCGCCATGGTATGGGCATCAGGCTGACAAGCCGATTTATCCGGCAAGCGTTATCAAGCTGTTCTTTCTGGACGCTCTGGCAGCATTCCGTGAGAACGGCATGATTGCGGAAGATGAGGAAGACGATCGCGCTGCTGCACAGATGATGGCGATTTCTTCCAATGAGGCCACTGTTTATCTCGTTGGCCGTCTAACAGGAGCGGATGACGGTGCATGCCTGCAAGGCACGGCGCTTGAAGACTGGTGCGCCGCACGCCACCGCGTCCAGCAATGGTACGATTCACAAAACCGTATGGAGTTTGCAAGCATCAATGTCTTGCACGGTACCTACGAAGACAGTCCCTATGGGCGAGCCAAACAAATCCGCAATGGCCAGAACGGTAATTTGCTTACACCTTTGTCGGGTGCCGCACTATTGCACGACATCGCGCGCGATGCCCGTCCGCGATCAAAGTGGATGATGGGGCTGATGAATCGCGAATTTCAGCGGCATCCGAACGATGCTGAGCCGGAAGGGGATCAGGTTCGCGGCTTTCTGGTTGGGGGCTTGCCGCCTGAAGTGATGACCGGTCGAAAGGTGGGCATACGTCCCGGACCAGACATGATCTGGTTTATGGGGAGACGCCGGATGGCAAAAGTTTTGTCTTGTTCGTTATGTGCGACAGCAAGTGGGCGGCAGACGACAAAACCTTCCTTCCCATATTCGCGAAGCGCTTTCACGAATATGCGTTTCAAAGCTAAGCAAAGATAAAATCAATCAAACATAAGGGGAAAAGATGAATTATCGCTCGATTATCAAGGCGGCGCTGTTTGGCGCGGCATTGTCGGTGGCTGTACCAGCGTTTTCTGCTTGGGCCGATGCCCCCAGTCCGGTGGCACATTACATCTGGCGGCGCCTTGTGGCGCAGCTCTCAAGAGCTCGGATCCGCATGCGACCTATACATCGCAGGATATGGTGGTCTCCAAGGCGTTTCATCGGTCCCTCTATACGTGGGATTCGGAAAAGAACGCGCCAGCACTCGATCTTGCCCGGGTTGGTAAAGACCAGCGAAGATGGCAGGACGTTCACTTATGAACTTTTCGACAATATCTATTTCCACAATGGCCGCAAACTGACCACGGACGATGTGGTGTGGTCTTACACGCGTATCATGGACCCCACGAAAGGCTATCCGGGGCGGTACAAGTCGGAACACTGGCTGGCGCGCAGGAATATGCGAAGGGTGAAGCCAAGGAAATCAGCGGCATCATAAAATCGACGACCGCACCTTCTCTCTGACATTCAAGGATCTCGTCGATCCCGGAACGCAGTTCTTCGAAGCCATAACGACGATTTTGCCGAGAGAAGAAGTGGAAAGCGGAAATTTCCTTTCTCATCCTGTGGGGTTAGGGCCATTCAAATTTGAAGGCCATGTCGAGGGCTCCAAGATTTCCGGCAAGAAATTTGATAAATATTTCAAATCGGGCAAACCCTATGCCGATGCGGTTGAATTCACCATTTCCGGTGATAATAGTGCGCTTGATATGGCTTTCCGTGCAGGTGAGCTGGACGCCACCGTTTTGTCGGAAAATGCCTATGTTCTCTACAAGGCCGATCCTGAACTTTCCAAAGGTTTGATCGAACTTTCAGAAGTCTTCACGCGGCATATGGGCATGAATACCGAGAAGAAGCCTTTCGATGATGTGCGTGTGCGTCAGGCAATCAATTATGCTGTTGATCGCGATATCATTATCCGCAAGCTTCTCAAGGACAAGGCGTACAAAGCAACAGGCTGGTTACCGGCCACTGCCGCAGCTTTCGACAAGGAACGCGCACCTTATCCCTACGATCCGGCCAAGGCGAAGCAACTGCTGGCACAAGCAGGCTATCCGAACGGTTTCGAGGTCACGATCTCGGTGACGGAAGGAACTTCGAGCCTTGGAGTTTTGGAAGCAATGATGCCGTTTCTCAAGGAGGTAGGCATTACTGCCACCGCAAAGGTCGTGGATTCCAATACGCTTGTTGACGAAATGGATCAGGGTAAAGCAATGGCCCGGTTCCGCTCGGCGGGGACAGGCCCGGATTCGCTCAATGCATTGCGCTGCTTCGATAGCCGCGTAAGCCGTTCTGGCTGCAATCGCAGTGCGTTCAAAGATCCGGCTTACGATGCGATCCTCGATGAGGCTGCAGCTGAAGCGGATCCAGCCAAACGTGTGGAACTGTTGAAAAAGGCTGACGGCTATATTTTCGAAAAAGCGCCCGTTTGGTTCAACAACTACAACAAGGCTGTAGTGGCAACCCAACCATGGATTCATGGTGTCGACGCAAACGTGACTGAAGCAGCAATTATCGAGGTAGATTCGCTTTGGCTCGACGATAATGCTCCCGGCAGGCAGTGAGCCAGAATAGCCCAGCACCATGCACCCGAAAAGGACATGCGGTGCCAGACTGCCGGGATAAGCGAAAGCGTCTCTCGAATGTCGTTCAAATACAGCGTTCAGAAGTGAATGCTTTCAGCGCTTTCGGTCCGTGCGGTCAGAGTGCGCTCCAGACAAAATTATGGATATTCTTATGTTGATGGTGATTGGCAGACGAATGCTGCAATCTCTGGTCACGGTCTTTGCTGCAATAACGTTGATTTTCTTTCTATTCAGCGTGATGCCCGGCACGTTTGTGTCATCGCTTGCAGGTGATAAACGTGACATTGACCCAGCGGTTGTGGAACGTATCGAAAAGAACTGGGGTTGAAAGACCCCTGTTAGACCGGTTCGGCAAATATATCACCGGACTTGCAACTGGCGATCTCGGCAAGTCATTCTCCACGCAGCGCCCAGTTACGGCCATGTTGTCTGGCCGAATTGTCGCCTCGTTCAAGCTTGCCGTTGCCGCTATTTTCTTTGCCATCATCATTGGCTTGCCGCTCGGCTTTTTGGCTGCGGTGCGACAAGGTACCGGCTTGATACAACGGCTATGATAACAGCTGTATCGGGTCTGTCTTTGCCCGGTTTCTGGTTCGGCTTGCTGGCGATGTATTTCGTCTCGCTGAAACTGGGACTGTTGCCTACCTTCGGTTATGGCAACGGCAGTCTAAAGAACCTGATACTGCCAGCTCTGGCTCTTGGCATTGCTCCGATGGCGCTTTTGGCCCGCACGACCCGCGCAGCCGTTCTCGAAACCATGAATGCCGATTTTGTTCGCACTGCCAGATCAAAAGGTAATTCGGAATTCCGCATTGTGACCAAGCACATGGCGCGGAATGCTTTTGTTTTGATACTGACAACGATCGGCTTGCAGTTCGGTTCAATGCTAGGCGGGTCGGTGGTCATCGAAAATCTCTTTGCCCGGCCGGGTATCGGTTCGCTGCTTACGCAGTCGGTCTCCATGCGTGACATTCCAACGGTACAGGGCTGCATTCTTGTGATCGTGCTCTTCTTTCTCGTCATCAATACGCTTGTCGATATCGCTTATCTCGCGATCGATCCGCGCATCCGATATCGGTGATCGCTTATGGAAAAGCGTCCTCTGCAGTTATTCAGACATTTCGATCGGGACAGGCGGTATTCATGATACGCTCCAATCTTCTCATAGGGCTCACGATATTCGTGACCATTGTTCTGGTAGCACTCTTCGCGCCATGGATTGCCCACTATGATCCGGTCTCCAATTCCAATCTCCTGTATGCCGAAGAAGCACCAAGCGCGCAGTTCTGGTTTGGTACCGATGAGCAGGGCCGGGATATTTTTTCGCGCATCGTCTATGGCGCGCGTATTTTGCTGATGATCGGGCTTGCCATTCAAATGATGAATACGTGTATCGGCGTGTTGCTCGGTCTCTCAGCGGGCTATATTGGCGGCTGGTGGGACGAATTCGTCCAAGGCCTTACCAATTTGATGCTGTCAATTCCCACCATTGTCTTTGCACTGGCGCTGATGGCCGTGCTTGGACCTGGCTTTTGAGCTTGTTGATTGCGCTCGGTCTGACGGACTGGGCCTATAGTTGTCGAATTTCACGTGCGCAGGTTCTAACCCAGAAATCGCAGAATTATGTGCAGGCAGCCCGCACGCTGGGTTTCAACAAGCTTTACATCATGATGCGGGAAATTCTGCCCAATATCGGTGGACCTTTGATCGTGGTGGCCACGATGGGCATCGGATCGGCAATTATGGCGGAAGCATCACTGTCATTTCTAGGACTGGGCGTCGTTCCGCCAGCACCGAGCTGGGGGCATGTTGGCGCGTGCTCGTGAGCAGTTGATGGTGGCGCCATGGGTAGCCATTTTCCCGGAATGGCGCTGTTTATTACCGTTCTCGGCTTTAACATGCTGGGCGATGGACTGCGCGACCTGCTGGATCCTCATGGGAGGTCAAAGCGCTGATGGCCGACAATTCAATTTTACAGGTCGATGACCTCTCGATTGCGCTTCGGGCCAAAGGACGCACGTTCCCGGCGGTCAGCAATCTAGATTTTTCCATCCGGTCTGGCGAAGTATTTGGGCTGGTCGGGGAATCCGGCTGTGGCAAAAGTCTGTGCGCGCTGACGATCGCTGGATTGCTGCGCGAGCCGATGAATGTGACCCGGGGAAGAGTTCTTCTGGAAGGACAGGATATTGGTCGTCTGCCCAACAAGGATCTGAGGCGTTTGCGGGGTGACCGCGTCGCCATGATCTTTCAGGAACCGATGACCTCGCTCAATCCCCTGATGACGATAGGCGATCAGATAGGTGAGATGTTCGTGTTGCATAAGGGGATGAACCCCCGTCAAGCTCGATTGAGGGCCATTGAGGCTCTGGAGCAGGTCCAGTTCCAAGCCCGGAGCGACGCATCAAGGATTATCCGCATCAGTTATCCGGTGGCATGCGCCAGCGGGTCATGATCGCCATTGCGCTGGCATGCGACCCTGCGCTGCTGATCGCCGATGAACCGACCACTGCGCTGGACGTTACGATTCAAGCAGAGATTGTCGAATTGATCCTCGACCTGTGCACAGCGCGCGGCACTGCGGTGCTCATGATCTCCCATGATCTGGGGCTGGTGGCGCGTATGTGCGATCGTGTAGCTGTTATGTATGCTGGCCACATTGTCGAACAGCGCCCTGCAAGCGAAATCTTCACCGACCCACGCCACCCCTATACGCGTGGCCTCGTCGCATCTCTTCCTCGTCTGGGGCGGCGTTTGGAGGAGGGGCGTTCGCGACTGACAGAAATCAAAGGTGTCGTTCCGTGTTTGATGGAACGTGACATGGGGTGTGGCTTTGCTTCGCGTTGTCCGCGGGTCAGCGATGAATGTCGTGGGGCTATGCCGCCACTCACTCCCCTCGACGCACAGGGCTCGATTAGGTGTTTCCATCATGATTGAACTGAACTCCGATCTGGTACCTGCCGCCGGTAACCTCGATGAAAATCCAGAAGAAGTGCTGGCCATTCAGAATCTTCGCGTCCATTACACGGTTCGCGAAAACTTCAGGAAAAAAAGACCTTGAAGGCGGTCAATGGAATCTCATTGTCCATCAACGCTGGCGAATGCCCGGGGTTGGTGGGGAAAAGCGGTTGCGGGAAATCCACTCTTGCGAGCGCAATCATGGGGCTTGTTCCGATCACCTCCGGTTCCGTACAAGTTCTGGGCCACGATATAGCAGCGAATGTGCGGAACGACCCTCTTACTCAAGCCCGCAGCGTGCAGATGGTATTTCAGGACCCGTTTGCTTCATTGAATCCACGCCGTACTATACGCGAAGCGCTTGCCGCCCCTTTACGTCTCCATGGCATGAAGGACAAGGCTGAGATCGACGCCCGCGTGGTCGATATGCTGGGCAAGGTCGGCATGAAATCTGATGCGGCGAACCGCAGGCCGCATGAATTTTCTGGCGGTCAGAGACAACGCATCTGTATCGCGCGTGCCTTGATCGTACAGCCGAAACTTCTTGTTTGTGATGAACCTGTATCGGCACTCGACGTTTCCATCCGTGCCCAGATCATCAATCTTTTGCTGGAACTGAAAGATGAGTTGGGCATTGCGCTCTTGATGATTTCGCACGATCTGGGTGTCGTCGAACACATGAGCGATCGCATCGCAGTGATGTATCTTGGCCGTATCGTTGAGGAAGGCATCTGGAGCGATATCTTCACCAAACCGCTGCATCCCTACACGCAGGCATTGATCGCTTCGATCCCCGACCCCTTGGCTCCAACTGCTGGTAAACGCCGCATGCGAGGCGAGGCTCCATCGCCCCTCAACCCTCCGCAAGGTTGTGCCTTCAATCCTCGTTGCCCATCGGCATTTGTTCCGTGCCGCTCTGGCGATATTCCCGATTTCACCAATTCGTCGGACCGCTCTTTCCATCGAGCACGCTGTCACTTGTTAGAACAAGGCTAAGATTATGAGTCAGAATCCATTTTTGGTCGGAACGCTTGAACAGCCCACCATTGTCGTGCGTACCGGGCAAGACCAACAGAACCCCCATATCGGCTTGCTCACTATTGACGAGTGGACTGTCAAATGCGCGATAGGCCGCAATGGGTTGGTGGAACCACAGTTGAAACGTGAAGGTGATGGGAAAACCCCTCGTGGTCGCTATCCTTTGCGTTATGGCTTTTTACGATCCTACGGTTTTGGCGATGAGCTACGCAGTTTTGATTTCCCATTTTTACCCAAGCCCGAAAACTATCGCTGGGTGGAAGATGCAGACAGTCCATTTTATAACCAGCTGGTTTTTGAAACCGATGAGACACAGGCTTCCCGTCGGGGAGCGGCTTTTCGATCTGATCATCCCCGTCGGCTGGAACGATGCCTTGCCTGAAGCACGCGGCGGGTCTGCCATTTTCATGCATGCGGCCCACCCCGAGTTTAGCGGTACATCGGGCTGTGTCGTCATTGCCCACGAACATCTGATGGAACTGGCGCGCCGAGTACGCCCCGGAATGGTTATCGATATCGCGTCGGTGGACGAATCCCAAACGGCTCTCCAACCCCGAGGGACAACCCCGCCCAGCGCTATAGAAACAGTTACGTTCCATGGCCTGAAGCCGTCCGCGCCTTATTGTGACCGGTTCAGTCCATGGTAACGAGCCGTGCGGCCTTTACGCGATCACACGTCTGATCCACGAGTTCCGCAGCGGACAAAGGAGCCCGGAATGCGGCACGGTGACCTTTGTGCCAGTTGTGAATGGGCTCGCCTTTCATAACAATACCCGCTTCGGCGATCGCAATTTGAACCGCAATCTTTCCGAATGCGCTATCCCCGTGATAACGAAGACCGCGTGGCCAATATCATCTGCCCGTTGCTACGCGCCCATGACGTGCTGATCGATCTTCATTCCTTCAGTTCAGAAGGTCCGCCGCTCGCTCTCATGGGACCACGTAACAACAACGGTACACTCGAACCTTTCGCGCATCAGGAGGCGGAAGAAAAGCTGGCCAAGTCACTTGGCCTTCCTATCATTATCCATGGTTGGCTGCCAGCTCACGAAAAGACGCTTGAGCAAAACGTGAAGCTGGCTTGACCGAAGGACTGTCGTCCCTGCATGCCATCGGCACCACTGAATATATGCGATTTGCGGGTGGCTACGGCGTAACTGTCGAATGCGGTCAGCATCTCGATCCCAACGGGCCGCAGGTCGGTTATGATTGTGTCGTCAGCGGAATGGCGTCGCTCGGCTTAATCTCCGCACAGCCAGCCATAGTGAACCCGTCATGGGTGCTTGAAATCAGCGATGCTATTCTGGCCGATCACCAAGATGATCACTTGCTCAAGCAGTTTGCGGCTGGTGAAAAAGTTGAAGAAGGGGAGGTCATAGGGAAACGCGCCAACGGCAGCGACATTGTGATGCCATATTCCGGAGCAGTGCTTTTGCCGGAATAACGGCACCCGTGCACACAGAACTATGTTTTTGTGCAAGCCGAGTGATCGCCTACATGCTTGAAGTTCTGCATATCTAATAAATATCAGAACCTAATTGTTGCCGACGCTGGAAAGTCAGCGTCGGCAAGTGGCGAATTGTTTTATTCCTCGATGTCGACCTTCTCGAAGCGGTGCGACCCGAGTGGTTCCATGACGTAATTCTTCACGTTCCCGGACATCGGCAACACGACCGTTGAATGCGCGAGCGGAATCCATGGAGCCTGATCGATGACGATTGCCTGTGCCTCCTGATAGAGCCCGGTTCGCTCATCCTTGTTCGAACTCACCCTCGCTTTCTGCAGAATATCTTCCAATGGCTTGTGGCACCAATTGGCATTGTTGCTTCCGCCAACGCCAGAGCAACTGAAGAAATAGCTAAGCAGGTTGTCGGGATCACCATTATCGCTGGTGCCTCCGAGCACCACAGCTCCATCACGATCCTTGTCGCGGGCCTTCTTGAGATATTCACCCCATTCGTAGGAGACGATCTCTACCCCGACGCCGATCTTGGCAAGATCCGCCTGCATGAGCTCGGCCGCACGCCGCGCATTTGGCATATAAGGACGGCTGACAGGCATCGCCCAGATCTTCATCTTGAGGTCTTTGACACCTGCACCGTTGAGAAGCTTCTTTGCTCCATCAGGATCGTAGCTATATCCCTTTATATCATCGTTGTAGCCCCACATGCTGGGTGGCAGAACGCTTCGAGCGACTGGCCCATTCCCCGATAGACAGCTTCCACGATCGCCTTTCTATCAATGGCCATATTTAGCGCCCGACGTACCTCTACCTTATCGAATGGGGTTGCTAGCGTGTTCATGGCGAGATAGGCCACGTTCAGACCCGGTTGTTCCATCACAGTAAGGTTTGGATCGGCTTTTAGCCGCGCAACATCTGCCGGAGCAGGATAAGCTGCTATATGACACTCACCCGCCTGAAGCTTCTGCATACGGGTGGCAGGGTCCGTTGTGATCACGAAGATCAGATTATCAATTTTAGGCGTACCGCCCCAATACTCTGCATTTGCAGCAAAGCGGATTACCGCATTGGTCTGATAATCCACGAAACGAAAAGGACCGGTGCCTACCGGCTTGCGGTCGAGATCCTCGCGCTGCCCGGCCTTCGCTAATTGCTCGGCATATTCCGCCGACATAATCGAGCCAAAGTTAAGAGCGAGCTTCGCGAGAAGAGATGCATCCGGCTGGTGGAGAACAAACTTCACAGTGTGGTCATCGATTTTGACGACTTCCTTGATAATCACCGGCATGTCCATAGCGTTGAACATTTCCCAGCCTGCACCGAGGAAATAATTGTTCCATGAATGCTTCTTGTCGAGCTGACGATTATAGGTGAACAGGACGTCGTCTGCGTTGAATTCACGGGTAGGCGCGAAGCTATCAGTAGAATGGAACTTCACCCCCTCGCGCAACTTCAACGTATATTCGAGATTGTCATCAGAGATGGCCCAGCTTTCTGCGAGGCCCGGAACAACGTCGGTCGTGCCGCTTTCGAACTCTGTCAGCCGGTCATAGATTGTCTCGGCAGAAGCATCCCACGTACTGTTTGTCGTATAAAGTGCTGCATCGAAGCCCTCCGGCGCTCCCTCAGAACAATAGACCAGTGTTTTTGCCATTGCCGGCACAAGTGTTACGCTGGAAAATGCTACCGCTGCCAATAGTGACAGTAGAGTTTTGCGTGTTCTTCTCGACTTCATTATCATTTCGTTCCCACATTCGCGTTTTCTTTTCGAGTTGCATATGCTGGGCAAGTTAGTCAGCTCGCCCTTCCGTCGTCGCAAGGCCTCGTCCGTGCCCAAACGGAATCCGGTCTGGTCCACAACACATCGTTACAAATCAGTTTCACGAGTTCCCTTGCATGCAGATCAAGGAACCGCTCTCCCTTTTCGGCAGTTGCGCTGCGCGGATCTCCCCAAGTTCCGGTAACCGGCGCACGCTCGGCAAACGAATAGAAGCGCGAAACGTCCGCCGGTACGTCGACAGGATGTTGTTGATTGCCGAATGCCTGTCCGAACTTGTCCGTCTTTACGGTATCACCGGTAATCGCCAGCATGACGGAAGCTTCCCCTCACAAGCATGATGTGGTCCAGTATCGATCTGAAAGATTTCTCGTGCTTCGTCGCCCGCCAACATCCACGGTGTGGTGGCAACGATTGGCATCGCGAACTCAACAGCCAGTTCCCCTGACAGCTACTGAAAGCGGATCGATATTGCCGCCATGGCCATTGACAATCAGGAGACGCGAAAATCCGAGCGCTTTCAATGATCTGGCTATGCAACGGATGACACGGCTGAACGTATCGTAATCAAGCGTGATAGTGCCGCCAAATGGCAAGTGGTGTTCACTCATACCAAGCCATTGTCCGGGGAGGACAGCTATGGGAACCTCATCGACCACGAGACGCGCGGCGCGAATGGCGGCAGCCGAAGCACTCACCGTGTCCGTAATGACCGGCAGGTGGGGGCCATGCTGCTCAAGCGATCCGACGGGTAGAACAGCAAGAGCGCCCGGCTTGCCCGCAATCTCGCGCAGGACCGGCGCGGTCATACGCGCCCATTCGACTTCCTTCGTCATGTTCAGTCCTCTTTTATATAATTCCAGATGAAGTTTGGTTAGAGCGGAGCGGCGACGTCACCGCTATCAAGTCTGATGGCCTCGAGCCTCGATGGACAGGGTTCGTGTTCTTCCATCCGATTGTCGCAGGGTGACCTGATCGAACTGGGCGATAACTGCACAGGAATGATTGGGAAAAATACGAACACGACTGCCGACAAGCGGCGGCGTGTCACTGAAACAAACGAACCCGTGTTCTTCAGAAAGGCGTTCGACTTCCCACATCTTTGAAGTGCCCTCCCCCACACCCACAGCTATTCCAAAGCCACCGCCACCAGAGCCGTGTGCACCAAGGTCGGAGGAGAGGGGATTTGGAACCTGCATCGACAATGAAATGATGATCGTTATGAGCAACAACGGTGGCAATGATCGAGAGCGCAATGCTATCGCCCGATGCTATGCCGAGGCGAAGCGCAGTGCGGTCAAGGAAAGCGTAGTTTCCGGCCGTATCTCGGTTATCCCGGACGGAATCGGAGCGCCGAAGCAAGTCGGTGTGGAACCCACTGATATTGCAGGAACTTCGACGCCCGCTTCCTTTAACTGTTCTGCGAGGTGAAGGAGGGTTTGTGCTTCCGCGTTTGCAATATCTGCCAGTTCTCCAGCGGACTTGCTGCCATAGGCATGACCTGCATGAGAAAAAAAAAGGCCTGTAAACGCAAGATGCGGGTGTCGTACAATCTTTTGAGCCAGCACAATGGCTACAGGGTCTCGCGGCTTGACGCCGACACGCCCGAGGCCGACATCAACTTTCAGAAAAACGCCAAGCTTTACATCATGTGCTTTTGCGGCAGTAGCAATCGCCCGGATGCCGATCTCGTGAGCGGCGATAAATGACAGCTTGGCATCGAAAATCTGCGCAGCGCGTATCAGACGACTGATCGAATCCGGTCTGACGATAGGATAAGCGAGGGTCACCGATGGAATGCCGCCCTCAACAAAGACCAGCGCTTCGTCTGGTTTGGACGCAGTGACGCCGATTGCGCCAAGCTGAAGCTGGCGTTTGGCAATCGTAAGGCTCTTATGTGTCTTGATGTGAGGCCGCAGCGACACCCCGGCGTTGTCCGCCTTCTGCTGCATCTCTTTCAAGTTACGCATCAGGCGATCTTCGTTTATTTCTACGTAAGGTGTCTGGATGTCGACCGGGTTTGGACGGTTGAAGTTGTTAATTGCCACCGCTTGTTCAATCAATGTTATCTCCGGCAATCTGACTGGCTGCAAAGCATGCCGCCAACTCGTTCCACTAAACCCGAAGGTCGCAGAAACAGATTTGCATAGCCGGGACAGGCAATCAAATTATTTTCTTATAATAAAATATTTTTCCTAAAATGCGGATGTGGATTCAGTCTTAACTAAAGACATCAATCCGCTTTGAATTTGATGGTTTGTGTATTGACCAGCGTGGAAACCAGTTCTGTTTCGGGTGTTGAACAGACGCACAGGATCTGGGCGGGCTCTTCACTCACGCTTAAATAGCCATGGCCAGTCATAGCGTCGAAATAGGCGGAGTCACCTTTCTTGAGACGAAGAGGGGCATAAATTTCTGAATGCAGTTCCAGTTCACCCTCGAGTACGTAGATGAATTCCTCGCCCTTGTGCCGGATGAGCGGCCCAAATTCCTCAAGCGTTCGAGCATGCGCCACAGCGAGGATCGGAACCATCGCCTTCTTGTAGATCTCTGTGCAAAGATAGAGATAGTCGTAGTTCTGCGTAATGATCGAACGGCCCTCTCCGGACTTTGTGTATGTACGCCGGCCCATCACATTTGAAAGTTCATCAGGGGTGGCTACGGCCCCAAAAAGCTCTGCAATATCAACACTGATGCCCTGAGCAAGCTGGATAAGCCGGTCATAAGTTAGCTGCATCTGGTTGTTCTCAACCTTGGAAAGGGTTGACACTGCAAGCCCGGTCATTGCGCTAACTTCAGCAAGAGTCCAATGGTTGCGGCCCCGGATGTCCCTCAGGATATCGCCGAGGCTGGATTTCGCATCATTCATCATCGACATCTCCCATTCGCATGATCTACCCCCGAGACATCCGGGGGCCCTGTTTCAAGAGGTGAAATTACGTCGCCGACATGAGCACGTAGTTTACATCTCGCTGTAAAACAACATGGTGCCCTACTGGGCCAGCGGATCCGCAACTCTCGGCCAGTAAGGTTTTTCCAGTTTTGTGAAAGGCAGATCTTCGAAACGTGGCTGCAGCGCACCGGGAGCGCCAACATAGAGTATCTCGCGCGCGATAGGTTCAAAACCCGCCCGGAAATGGTTACTCGACTTGACCACGATAATCTTCTTTTCGATGGATCAATTCCGAGCCCCGTCATGCATTCCGGGTGAAATGTCTGCGTGCGGATGGTATTCAGCACGATATCGATACTTCCCACATTGACCCAAACGGCATCCCCGATACCAAGCGGCGTCGGACCAAATCGCTGCGTAATGTCCGAAGCAATCCGCCGGACCGTGACAGTCAGATCCAGTGGCGCACCCGACACCTCTCCGACCTTTCCTCCAATCCTCAACGCGAGCTTGGCGCCTTCTCCCGCTTCCCGGCACATCCGCACGGCGATCGGATCCCAATAAAGACAAGAGGCGACGTTTTCAATTCCGCGTTCAATAATGCGGCGCAGAATAAAAGTGGAGTCGCCCGGGGCTCCACCACCAGCATTGTCTGAAACGTCGGCCAATACGATGGGGCCATCCTGTGCTTCGAATGCACGGTCGAGCGCCTCGTCAACGGACAGGTAAGTGCCGCGCATTTGCTCACGTGCATCGTATATCTCTCGCCCAAAGATTTCGGCGACACGAGCCGCCTTCTGCTGATCACCGTCGGTGACAACGAGCATTTTCGCCCCGACATCCGCAACGTCTCCCCATGGAAAACCGTGGCCGAAGGAGACAGCCAATACGCCATCGTTCCCTTCTGCCGCTTTCATACGGTCCACGATTCCGCGCAACGGTTCCCGGTGCGGGTGAAAAATGCTGATGAGACGGCAGTCATAGACCGCCATGGCAGGGGCGACTTCACCCCAGAGCGTTCGTTCCAGTATAGCAAAAAAGAGCTGACCTGCTATAATCTCAATATCGGTATGCGGGTATTCCTTGTAAGTTACGATTATCGTTGCATTGTCGATCATGCGGTCAGTGATATGACAATGCAGATCGAGCTCGACGGCTATCGGAACATGAGCGCCAACAAGGCTGCGTATACGGGTAATAAGATCCCCTTCGACATCATCATAACCGTCAGCAACGCAGGCACCATGGAGTGCAAGCATGACGGCATCCACTGGCAACGCCGCCTCAAGATCGTCAAGAATTGTTTTGCGAAAATGTTCGTAGACAGAGCGGGTGGTTTTGCCGCCGCTCAGCCACGGCGCAAAGACTTTCGGCGATGCTCCACCCCTGACTTCTGCTGCATCGCGCCAGACAGACAGTTGCGATGAACAGCAGTTCAGCGCCTTCGAAGTGGCATCACCATAGGCGATCAAGTTTTCAGAGAAGGCCGGAGACCAGTCTGCATTGGCGAAAACGTATTCGTTTCGGTATCTAGGCCCGCTATGAAAATCTTCATTATCGTCTCTTATTGTGCGATCAAATTTTCCGATAATAAACATGACGATTTCACCCGGTCAACGCAACATGACTGTTCCCAAAAAGTATGTTGCAGCAATTCATTTGGCCCGAAGCACACCGCCATACTCGCCACAGCTGTGCTGTTAGCAGGCAGAAGATGCTTGAGGTGCCGACGGTAGTGCGAAGAGTCTTTTCCCGAAAAAATGGACCGAAGTTAGTGAAAACGCTACCGAAGCGGGGCTGCGGTCATCATCAGCCATAAGCTGGCCAGAACAGTTGCAAATGTTTGAAAACCAATAAATACCACCAGCGATAGAGACGATGATAGCCCAGCGGTAATGCCTTTCCCCGGCAGCAGCCAAACGTGCCATGTCACGCATCCGGATCCACATCCAGACAACCGGGCCCTTTCCAGTCGAACCCCGAAGGTAAAATCAGATAATTCTGATTATGCCAGACAATATGCCCGTGCACTTGATCTTACCGTCAAGAATCTCCGAGTAAACCCGTCGCTTCGGGATGGGATGAATTGAAGTTGCACTGCAGGTGATATCGCTCTGCGAGAACTATATTCATGGCCCCTCGGTTGAGAGCGTTAGATGCCAACCCGCAGAAATAAGAGCCCTGTTTACCAATTAGCAGGAACCAACCACTTGTCAGTCAAGCTTGCAGAGATAGATGATTGAATTTCATCTATCCGACCCGTTTTAAGATTACCGTAGGACGGCTTTTGCCGTCTGCTGTAGCAGTGGTCGCCGAGAAAACATCGTAGGCTGGAGCCCTAACATCGTAATATTCCGCCTAGCGAGCCACCCACGCGGACCGTGGAACTTGATTACCAGTCAGGAATTCAGACCGACCCATTTCAGCCATCGCCTGTGCCCGGTTCGCTGCAAAATGCATTTCCGGTGCTCTTTTAGCGAACGATTGCCGCATCGGGTCCTGACAATCCATCGTAAAGTATGCCGGTTGGTTGTTGATCTTCCCGCTAAGACGAAAGACCCTTGTCTGATGCAGCCTCCTCTACTAGAAAATCGATGACTGCTCGCACGGCGGGGAGTTGCCCACGTTTGTGTGGTGTGAGGATTGTTGACATTACGGTGCCCGCCGTCCATGTCGGCAGTATACGGACCAGCTGCCCTTCCCTGACTGCCTCCGCAGATATCATTTCAGGTAAACAAACAATCCCCAAACCCATTACGGCAGCCCTTATCAACGTCACAGATTCATCGGAATAAAACTGCGGTCGTGGCACCACTTCTACAGTACGACCGTCTGAATCGCTCAACCGCCGGGGCTTCATTGTCATGTTGGACATCAGACCCCGATGCTCGCTCAATACCTCGGGCGTTGTCGGCTCGCCGTGCTGGTCGACATAAGAGGGTGCAGCCACTAGAATAATCCGATCTTCACTCAAGCGACGTTGTATCAGGTCTGAGTCCGGTAACGGCTCAAAATGGCTACGAACCGCTATGTCAAAACCATCCTGCACCAGATCAATAAAGCGGTCGGTGACGTGTAACTGTACCGTGAGTTTCGGAAACTGCCGTGCCAGCAGAGGCAAACGGTCCGCAAGCTGAAACTGGGCGGTAGGTACCGATGCTGTGATGCGCACAGTGCCGCTGGGTTCCGCCAGCCGCCGATGCACAACGGCTTCGACCGCCTCCGCTTCGATCATCGCAGCACGAGCATGATCGTAAACTTCACGGCCTACGTCGGTCAACGAAAACCTGCGCGAGGTGCGGTGGACCAATTGTGCGCCGAGTGTCTTCTCAAGGGCCGCGACCCTTTTGCTGATCGTCGATTTCGGGCAATCGAGCCGTCGAGCTGCCGCGGCGAAGCCCCCGTTATCAACTGCTTGAGTGAAGAAATATAGATCGTTGAGGTTCAACATTAACGTCCACATATGTGTACATTGAGTCTCTTTTTGCCAGTCTTTTAGATGAAAGTCTACATATGTAATCTGGAGCGGATCAATCATACGGAGACATTCAATGAAAGCGATATCCGAACCAATCCTCGCCTCCGGCTTTCCGCTTGGCAGTTCCGCGGGGCTCGTCACTGCCTTTGAATGGCTTGGCCAGCCCTATCGCATTACCCGCGTGGACATGCTTGGGGAAATGCGCACTGAAGCCTATCAACGCCTGAACGGCAGGGTGGAAACGCCAGTGCTTATCACTTCCGAAGATCACGTTCTCACCGAGACGATGGCGATCGCCCTGTGGCTGGAGGCGCGCGATACCGAACGCAGGATCAGCTTCGAGCCCGGCACGCCAGAGGCTGACCGCATGCATCAATACATCGCCTTTCTCAACACGGGATTCACTGGAGCATTCTCTCCAATGTGGGTCGCGCTGGAAGCGGAGGAGGCCACCGAAGACGAAAAACAAACGCTGCGCAAATTCGGACGCAGCTTCGTTGCCCAACGCCACGAACAGCTCGAAGCAATGATCGGCGATACCGACTATCTGTTGGGAAACAAGCCGACATTGGCGGACGCAGTGTTCGTTGGCGTAGCGCGTTGGGCGGATTTCCACCGGGCAATCGAACCTCACGATTTTCCGCGCATTCTGCGGTTGCGCCAACGCCTCGAGGCTGACACCGCGTTTCGTTTTGCACTGGCAATCGAAAACGGCAAGCCAGTCATCGGCGGTAGTGCTATGAAAGGACTTGTCCCACTTGAAGATGTGCTGCGGAATAGAGGGGGGGATTCCCGCCGCCTGAAGCTTTCTGAAGGCCCCCCGCACGGCTGTCTACAGCCAGCGTGCATGCCTCTCCTTAAGCTCCTTGACCGCTTAATATCGAACAGGCTCGCATGTTGCAAAGCTTTTGCTCCGACAAGCACCGCCGGCGGTGCACATTAACAACTTCCATGTCGCCAGCCTGTTCACTATCCCGCTATTCAAATGCCGCGCCTTCATGCGACTCGGATTTCAGGAAAAAATAACAGTGCCCATTTCTTCGCTTACAGGTGCTAACCGTATAAGGGCCATTTGGTCGGCCCTCCTTATCGCCGCATTGGCGCTCTGTGCGCCTTTCAAGGCACTTACGGGAGAGCAAGGCTAGTCGGGAGCACCCGGATAGCAAGTCCGCAGCCGTTCTGGGGAGAAGCTTTTCCAATCCCAACCAAGATCCCCGCATCCATCAAGGACCAGACCTTCCGGCTAGTTGTACGGATCAGCCATCGAAGCACCATATTTCGCGTTTTAGAAATTCCGTATTTGCTGTTTGAGTTCTTTGGCAAAGCGATCGAGATCTGTTTTACCCGTTTCTCTGGCTTTCGACATTTCTGAGATCGCATCCTCACTTTCCTCTAGCATCGTTAGATATTTGGCTTTCAGATCGCTATTCTCTGGCACAGCCCCGATATTGTCGCGAATACGTCCCTGCTCACCTTGAAGATACTCAAGTTTCTCCTCAACCCTTTGAAGGTCAAGCTGCTTGTCGATTTGCTGCTGCCTTAATTTTGCAAGCTGGCTAAATTTTTCTGCAACACCCTTATCAGAAGCCGAGGACGACCAACTTAGAAGGGCAGTCGGATCGACATCGATGAGCCCGAAACTTTCGCTGCGGAGCTGTTCATCAACAGCGACAACTGATTGTTCTTCCCCGGCCTTGACCGAGGCTTTCAACCGGTGGTGGGAAACTGTCTTGCCATCATCAGCGTGAGAGGAAAAACGACCAGCCCACCCGAACTGGGTGTTCAATAATAACCGTCCTGTCAACATCAAGAGCGCCGGATATCCGATAGATCGTAGTTTCGCGCAATTTTTTCAGAAATACGAACGATTCCGTCCGCGACTTTGATATCGGTGATCTGTCTCGTTGGTTCCTGCTCTTGCGTAATCGTTACCTTACGGTCTGTCGCGAAAGCGGCAATTCTCGTATCCCCCCTTTGGGAGGTTCAATAGCTGGGCATCACCAACGTAACCGGCAACACTGTCGTAAACAGTCAGGATACCGCCCGGCATGCTGTTGCCTGTTGAATTCTTCAGCATAATAGCGGCAACCGGATGGATATTGCTGCTACCGTTTCGATAGATTGAGATCATTTCCGCTTCGATCTGTGCATCAGTAATAGGCACAGATAAGCTATCACCATTGGTCAGACTAAATGTGCCGGGGAGCTCAAAACTTGCACTGTTGTCGTTCTCAGAGACCGCAGCAACGGTATCGCTCGGATTTGCCGCCGCAGAACCACCTCCATAGCCATTAATGGCTGGCGCAGGCGCGCGCATCTCTTCTACCGCTTGCTCATCACTCTCGAAGACTGCGGCCTTCTCGCTCGCGGCGGAGCGCGACCTCACTCTATTCGCCAGATTCCCGGTATCTGCCTCGACAACATTATTGGTCGCCGTGTCTACAATTACCTCAGTCCTATCCTTCCAATAGATATGGTGCAGGCGTTGCTTTAGGGTGACAGGGTCAGCCGAAGTAAGCGTCAACTTGACGTCTTTCCAATCTTCGCCGCTTGCATTTTCGACAACGGCCCGGGCCTGAAGTCTGGCTTTGCCATTTGGCTCCGTTAAAATCCGATAAGCTGTTTTCCAGATGGGCGCTGCAACGACATAAGCCAGACGCAGATCCGCGACTGAAAGATTGCGGACAGTTATGCGAATGACACGAGCACTATCGTTGCTCCCGCGTCCCAAGGCTGTTGTAGCATTTGTGAGCTTTAGCTTCATCTCAGCGTCATCAACACTTAGCGACGTATCTTCTCCAATTTTGATGGTTTGGATATGCCCATCCTGATCAAGCACAGTCAGCACGTGAAAGTTTGCATTGCCGGATTTGTTCAAAGCTTCAACGCCGAGGACTTTACCCCTGACGGTTTTTCCAGCACTGGAAACCGTAACTGCCGTTCCGGGTATCGAAGACAGGAAAGCAGACAATGAGGACAGGCTCGACGGTGAAAATGGGAGCTGTCGGAAAGTCTCCTCAAGCAGATTTGGACCAGCGAGAGAAACGCTCATTATCGCACCCGTTCCACCTTTGAGGACAAGGCTCTTGAGTACATCGTCGACCTGATTGAGAGGAACTTCGATCTCGACAATTCCATCGTTGGAAACTGTAGGCTTTCTGGATATTTCTGCCATACCACCAGAAGACAATGTAATTGCGTCGATGGAGCCCGAGCTTGAAGCCAGAACCGTTGACGAGAGCAAGGTAACGGCAAACGAGGTCAACGTGATAAGCTTTATCATAAGAATCTCCAGTCGAATGAAGGCCTTTGTGAGCCAACTTTCCGCTCCTTAAAAGCCAGTTTTGCATTGTTGGCGGTGGTATCTGGACTAGAAAGTTTGAATTTTTCTTTGAATGCTTTCGAGTGTAAACAATACTCGGCTTAACATAACAAATGGTCTGCTGCCGGTTATTCGGTCACCGTTGCGTTAATCGCACCTTGTTCTCAAAGTCCTTCCGGGTGAAATGCCTCCGTGCCGAGTGCTGACGTGGGCATTGATTCGTCCCTGCCTGATGTACTGCATCCCTTCAGGCAAGAATAAGGGTGCATGATAATTCGTACGTCAACTTCTTTATCTGGAAGCTTGGCGTGACATCACCAGCGCCGAAAACTGGCAGAGCGATGATATCAATCGGCTGAAGCAATATCTGCGCCAAAAGGTGGACGAAGGTAATGCCGAAGGGTTCGAGGAACGCGGGGGTAAACCGCAAGTAAATGCGTTGCCAGCGTGAAAGACCTGTTTGGGTATGGACCGTTTGGTGGCCGTGGCATGGTTAGGCTGAGGGGGCTGCATAGCTTCAATGATATAGGGGTGCATCGTTACGATTTTGTCGCAAAAATTTCAGCTGGTTAATAGTAATCTTATTCTTGAACACATTTATGCTGCGAGCTCCGCAAAGAGCTGGAATGGCGAGCGAATTGTCATTCGCGAACTGCTTCTTGCGGATCGTGTGCGCTACTTCGATGCCCGCGATTGTCGCTGAGGCTGAATGAACGGCCTTGAAGCCCAACACGTGTTGGTAATCCGCTTGATAAACCAGTGATCCTGCTCAAGGGCGTTATTGAGATATTTTACCTGCAGAATTTCAATCATCTTGCTGTGACCCGTGATTTCAGGATTGGAGGCCGGGGCTAATCGCCAAAGCCAGTATCGCGTTTCTAACTGGCTGGCGACATCGCGTTTCTAATCAGCTTTGACAAAGTATGTGGGAGCTGTACGCGCTATTCCCATGGCACTACAGTCCATTTTTGTTGGTAAAAAGATTGGCACTAACCCGTTTGAATAATCTAAAAAATTGCTGTAGAGGCCGTTTGGTTTCGCGCCACACCTTACTCCATCCCTTGCAGGTAAAAAGTGCGCTCGCCATGTAAATCGCTACCAAGTTGGAATGATGGTCTGCTGCCGCGAAGAAAAAAAAATCCTGTACACACACAGCTGGAAAAAGTTGAAGAGTATTCAAGTCTTTCGCCCACGGTTTTCTAAAATCAAACAGAAAATGATCCACGGGCGTATTGCATCCCGCACTTTGGCGCAGAAGCCGTTGTGCGCCTTGCTGAGTTAGAATATATCCCCGGCTCCCGGTGATTGCTACGCAAGCCATATAATTTACGCCCAGCGACGATAGAAGCTGGAGCTTTATCAAGCTTCACCGGCCGTAACATGGTTTCCAGTTTAATGATGTCTGTTTCACCGGGAATCCATTCTGTCGTACGTAATAACCGGGACGCGTCAGGCATAATATGCAAGTCGTCTTCCAAAATCGCAGCAGCGACAAGCCCGTCCTCCACAATACGTTGCCAGCAGATACGATGGCTCATGAAACAGGCTGCTTCTCCGGGCCGGACATATGTATTGTGACAGAAACTACTGCCATCAATCGCAGGAACGCGGGTAAATTGCAGATCGAGAGCATCGAATGTATCAAGCATATGCCGCAGTCGATCCGGTCGGCGGTCCAGATTAATTACGAAGATATTCAACGGCTGGACCTTTGTTTGGACTTAGCGGCATTGCGACTATATCTGTCCGGCTTGGCATACTTCGGTTTCCAGTCGTCCCCGGCTGGCCAAATCTTGATCGGTCGTTCTTTCGCTCTTTCAAAGAGCCAATCACGTTCCTGTTTCCACGTGTGATTCTGCCAGCCCTGCCAACTGAACCCTGCAATTTCCACGTCCCATATCTCGGCAGGGGAGCCGCTCCAGCGCATAGCGGATAGCCGGTATCCTGTGCTCGGGAAGGTGCGCTGGCTCACAATTTCATCGAGGTTGAGTCCAAGCGCTTCACAGCCCTTTTCATATTCAACCGGAGACAAGATGGCGACGGTCTTCCCAACGCGACCATACATGGCAAGAGCGGCCCGGTCCAATCTGCTCGTCTGCCTTTCATGCGCGCCCACAGGCTCGGTTTTAAGGAGTATTTTTCGATCGTTAAAGGATGGGAAACCAGAAAAACCATTTCCGCTTCCTGTACCGGGCAGGACGTAGAATACTGATCATTCTTCAATCGCCTTTCCATCGGCTTGCCAGTGTTGGCAACGAAGAGCCGGTAGTCTTGGTACCACTCATTCCGATTGATGTTTTTGGCTCGTTGAAACGAATAACATGATCGCTATTATTAACCTGCTCCGACATGTCCATTAGCAAAGGACCATTGCCGACAATAAAGGCTCTTTTTTTTGTCATACAAGCCCACCGGATGTTATTTAATATTCTTAATAGCACAGGCCGATTCAAAAATAGGCCGTTCGACATTTCCATGCAATAGAAATTTTATTGGTTACTTCAATTCTGCCTATCAATACTTTTCAATCGATAAGCAGTTAAGATGTCATCTGATCTGCCCTGCGTTGACCGGTAGTCACCACAGCACTCGAATGCCGCGTTTAAACCAAATGAACCGGGCGCGTATCTGCATTGAGCGTTCCGGCACGACATGTTGTTTCAGTTTGGCAACTGTGCGCTCAAAACATCGATAAATGCGCGAAGGCCTGCAGGGACGTGGCGACGACCGGGGTAGTACAGACACAATCCGGGCGCAGGAGGACACCAGCTTTCCAGCACCGGGACCAGTTTTCCTTTCTGTACCGCTTCTGCCGCCGCCTTCTCAGGTACATAGGCGATGCCCATGCCGGCAACGGCTGCCTCCACCATCATTCCATTATGATCAAGCGTCAACACACCGGCACGTCGACGGTGCGAATTTCACCCGCCTGTTCAAACTCCCATTGATACAATTTCCCGCTTGGCAGACGTTGGCGAATACAGCGATGCGACCGAAGTTCATCGGGAACTGTTGGCGCTGGATGGCTTGCCAGATAATCAGGAGCGGCAACGGCTAGAAACCGCAGAGGTCCACCGAAGGGTACGGCAATCATGTCCAGCGGCACGGCATCAGCAAGACGAATACCTGCGTCAATCGCAACGAAACTTTGAATAGAAACTTATATCGCAACGAGGAATTTCAACCACTTGTTGAAAACAATCTTTCCTGCGGCCTAAGCGGTACAGTTGTATTATGAAATAACAATTGAAATTTACGTTCAGTAAACCAGCTCTTTCACCTCATCTTCTTGTTAGGTGTGCACCGCGCGAAAATCAAAGGCGGACGCCTGTTGACTTAAGATAAGCCAATTCTGACTAGCGCTCGTGGACAAAGGGTATCCATAGTTTGACTGCAGCGATTGCGACGAAACCGAGGTAGGATTCCTTGGTCTTGTCATAGCGGGTCGCAACGCGCCGCCAGTTCTTGAGCTTGTTGAAGAGGCGCTCGATCTGATTACGCCATTTGTATTTGGCTTTGTCGTGCGGGATTGGTTGGCGTCTGTTGCTTTTTGTCGGAATGACGGCCTCGATATTGGCGCTGGCGATCTCGTCGCGAATGGCGTCAGCGTCATAACCCTTGTCGGCGAGGAACGCCTCGATCTGGTCGGAGATCATCCGGAATAACGGCGCGAAGCCCCGGGTATCATGCGTTTGTCCGGGCGTCAGGACGAAGCCGAGCGGTCGGCCTTTCGCATCGCACCGGGCATGGAGTTTGGTTGTGAAACCGCCGCGCGATCGGCCAAGCGCCTCGGTCTCTTGAGTCCCCTTTTTATGCCGACTGCACAATGGTGTGCCCGGACCACGGTACTGTCGATCATGTCGGCACTTCGATCCCGTTCCACCAGTTCGGCCAGTGTCTCAAGCAGTGCCTCGAAAACACCGGTCTCCACCCAGCGTCGATATCGGCGGAAGACGCTGTTCCACTTGCCGTATTCATCAGGCAGATGCCGCCATTGCGCTCTTGTGCGCGCCATCCACAGCATGCCTTCGAAATAACGCCGATTGTCCTGAGCAGGGCGGCATCCACGCCCACTTTCAGCAGGTAGAAGCGGACTGATTACCGACCATTCCTCGTCTGTCAAACCTATCCGTTCGCCCAAAGCAGCCTCCAAATGGCAGCCTTGAATCAAAAATTGATTCCTCAGTCAACCTTTGTCCACGAGCGCTAGGAGAAAATCCACGTGGCTATGAACCGGTTACAGATACAAATCCGACTTTAACGGAAACTGACGCTGCTGAACCTGCCGGCAATCAACCAAAGACGCGCGCTCCGCGGAGAAAAGCCGTGCCAAAATCAAAACGAGCTGGGACCGCTTCTTCATCAGTTGCAACCAAAGTTGCTACCAAGCCTGCTAAGGCGGCCAAAGCTGCTTCAAAGGTCTGCCCCGCTGCGCTGCCGCCGTTGCAGAGCAAGCGCAACAAAGAGTGGAAAATCCACACTCAAGGTTACTTTAAAGCAGGCTGAAGTGAGTGAGCAAACCTACTACAACTGGAAAAATGCTGCTGCAAAGAACAGTCCCGTGTCATCTGCGGGCTCATCCGGACAGGAGACTCCTGCGGAAGTTACCTGTTAAGTATTTTCATGCCTGAATGAGTGTGGAGATCAGCGCCCAAGCGTCGCCGCGGTTGTGTCGGGGCTGACACCATCAAGGAAAGTCACAGTGGGAACGAAGAACAGTGAGCCTGTTACCGCACGACTGAAATCGAGAATGTGGTCGTAAGTGCGGGGAGGATTGCCGATAAACATATTCTCCAGCATTTTCTCGATACGTGACGGCGAACGGGCGAAACCGATAAAATAGGTCCCGAATTCTCCTTTGCCGACTTCGCCAAAAGGCATGTTGTCACGCACGATCTGAAGCTGCTCTCCGTTCTCTTCAATGTTCGTCAGTACATTGTGAGCGTAAGGTTTCTTCTGCTCATCGCGTTGCTCGATATCAGACAGCTTGTACCGACCTATTATGTTTTCCTGTTCCTCGACCGGGACTCTGTTCCAGCTATCGAGGTCATGAAGATATTTCTGGACGATCACGTAGCTGCAGCCGGAAAATTCAGGATCCTCGTTGCCAATGAGAGTTGCTGCAAGAGCGGCCTGATTGACCGGATTCTCGGTACCGTCGACGAAACCCGTGAGATCGCGGTCGTCGAAAAACTTGAAGCCGTGCACCTCATCGGCAACGGAAACATAACCTTCAAGCCGCGACATGATATGACTTGCCAACTCGAAGCACTGGTCCATGCTGTCTGCCCGGACATGAAACAGAATATCACCGGGTGTCGATACGGCGGTATGAACACCGCGTATCTCACGGAATACATGCAACTCCTTCGGCCTCGGTGAACCGAAGAGACGATCCCGTGCCCGCGCTCCAAAACCGGTGACGCAGGAGAGTTGCCCATTCAATCGCCGGAACCCGACACCTCGCACCGGGCTCGAAAGATCAGCGCACAGCCCCCCCTCACAGTCTTTTCTGCTTCGGGACCGTCATTGATATTCACGACCAGAAAGATCGCAGCTCTCGTGAGTTTTCCGACAACGGACTGTGAAACGGGGAGAGATGAAATATCGTCTGTGGCCATGTTCACTCCATCTCGGCAGATATAAGGTTTCCGGGCTTTGGCGACCCTCAACTATAATTACCCCAAAGCCAAACTTTCCGCCAAGCGATATCAACCGGCAATGAAAACGATTCGCTCATCGGAGATAAGTGGGTTTTTGCCCGGCTCACACGGAACCACACGGCACGAGCCATGAACTTTTGCGCAGGCCCCGGTTCATCAGCGCTGCAAATTGACAGGTGATGAAACGGCTGACGATGCCGCCAACGACATGCGCAAATGATATGAAACTGGTGTGATCGACGGTTTTATAACTGCGTCAGACGGCTCGGTCGATTCGACACAGGTAGCACTTGATGAACATGCAAGGATCACCAAAGGAGGACTTTGCGATTGGAATATTCCGGAATTACAGCCTTCGGGCGGGAGAGGATACCACAAACAGAAGATGGGATGAGTTTCTAACGCTATCTTTAGTCAAATCTGATTAGGGGCCACGTCAAATGGCAAAACAGACGGCTGTAAAAACTCTATAATTCCCTTTCCGCCCCTGATGACCCCACGGTTCGTCAGACTGAATTCTCTTTTTATTCTGTCATGCCGTTCGCCAGCGTTGAAGCATTGACTTTTGTCAGCATCGATGACTAATGTCAGAATATCCAACGAAAGAACCCCAATGCCCGTCCGACCGAATGACCAGATCATCCACAAGGCCGCCCGGCTCTATTATACGCACGGCCTGCGCGGGGACGAAGTAGCGCAGCGGCTCGAAATCTCCCGCGCCTCGATTGCGATGTACCTGCGCAAGGCACGCGAGATGGGGATCGTCACGATCTCGACTTCCTCAGAACTGTTTTCAGACGATGTGCTGGCGCGCGAACTGGAAGACGCAACGGGCCTGAACACTGTCTGGCTGGTGCCGGAAGACCGTCAGGCAATGGACCCGGCTGCTGAAATGCCGGTCGTCGCAGCATCTGTTTTCCTTGAGCTCCTCAACAAGGGGACCGGGTCGGCGTCGCCCGGGGCCGAACCGTCTATCATATTGCAGACGTGATGCCTTTCGCGGATCTTAGCGGCGTTACAGTTGTTCAGCTCTGCGGCAATCTCGGTGCGCCCTATTCCTATCGACCGGATCAGTGCACCACGGAAATCGCTCGCCGTCTTAATGCGGAAGGCATCAACTTCTATGCGCCGCTCGTGCTTTCGTCCGAGCGTCTTGCTGACGAATTGCGCGGTGAACCGGTTATCAAGGAACAGCTCGCGACGATCCCAGACTGCAATCTGGCGCTCTATTCAGTTGGCGGCATTGAGGATGACAGCCATCTGGTCAAATGCGGAGCGCTTTCAGCCGCCGACATGCATGCCATGGGCAAAAAGGGCGCTGCCGGGGTCATTGCTGGTCAGCTAATTAACCGCGAGGGCCAATGGCTGGATTGCAATCACAACAGGCGCTGCATTTCCGCTGACCTCGATTCCATTCGCGCCATCAAGAAGCGCATGCTCGTTGTGCAGGAAGACAACAAATTCGAGCCGCTGGTAGCGGCGTTGAAGGGCAGCTTTGCTTCCCATCTCGTCGTTACGACCTCCATGGCGCGTCGGATTCTGGATCGCTGGAGCAAGGATGGGCTCGAAAAGGCAGTTCACGCAAGGCTTGAGTCAGGAAAGTTTGGGTCCGTCGATGCCGGTCGGGCCGGTTTATCGGGAGGCTGAATACCATGGAAAATCTCTGGCGCGATGACGAAGCGGAAAAGGTCATCGCCGAATACGCTGCGAAAGACATCAACCGTGATCTGGCGCTGCGTACCTATACGACGCGGCTTCTGGGTGGCGAGCCACGGCTGGTGCTGCATGGCGGCGGCAACACGTCGGTAAAACCGAGGTGACCGACCTCCTCGGTGACACCCATGCAGTGCTCTGCGTCAAAGGCAGCGGTTGGGATATGGGCACGATCGAACCTGCAGGCCTGCCTGCGGTGAAAATCGACGCCCTCCTCAAGAGCCGTAAACTCGACAGGCTTTCAGACGAGAACATGGTAACGCTGCTGCGCGCCAATCTCATCGAGCCCGCCGCTCCGAATCCTTCCGTGGAAGCACTGCTGCATGCCTTCCTCCCGCACAAGTTCATCGACCACACGCATTCGACGGCTATTCTCGCCATTGCGGACCGGGCCGAGAGCCAGAAGATGAGCACGGAACTCTTCGGCGAGAAAATGGGCTTTGTGCCCTATATCATGCCCGGCTTTGCTCTCGCCAAGGCGGCCGCCGAAGTGTTCGAACAGAACCCGACAGTTGAGGGCCTGATCCTCGACAAGCACGGCATCTTTACCTTCGGCGCGACACCGCGAAAGAAGCCTATGATCGAATGATCCACTACGTCACGGTCGCGGAGGATCACGTCAGGAACAATGGTCGCAATCCGTTCACGCCCGCTACCCTGTCCTCTTCCCCGCCCAGCCCCGGCGATATCGCCCCCATGCTGCGCGGCGCGATCGCCGTCGACAAGGGGAAGGCCGCTATGACCGAATGGTCAGCGTTTTCCGCACATCTCCGGCAATTCTCCATTTCGTCAATGCCCGCGAGGTCGCGGACATGGCGGCGCGGGGTGTCTCCACGCCCGATCTTTCAATCCGCATTAAGACCGGCCCGATGGTGTTGCCGGCACCTGCCACGGATGGTCTGGCCGGTTACCGCGCGGTCATCGACCAGCACGTCGCAACTTTCGTCGCCGATTACACCGATTATTTCCGCAGCAATGATGCACGTGACGACGTCAAGCGCACCATGCTCGATCCCATGCCGCGCCTGACGTTGGTGCCCGGCCTTGGCATGTTTGGCCACGGACGAACCTTCAAGGATGCGACCATTGCCGTCGATGTCGGCGAGATGTGGATCGAAGCCGTGCGTGATGCCGAATCCGTTGGGCGTTTTGAGCCGGTCAGTCGCCCCGATCTCTTCGACCTTGAATATTGGTCGCTAGAACAGGCTAAGCTCGCGGGCGTCAGGCCGAAGCCCTTTACTGGGCAGATCGCTGTCGTTACCGGCGGTGCGGGCGCCATCGGCGCTGCCGTCGTCAAGGCCTTTGCCGCCGAAGGCGCCTGGGCGTTGTTGCGCTTGATCTCGATGGTGAGAAGGTAGCAGTGGCTGCCAAGGCCGCCGGAAACAACTCCATCGGCATTGCCTGCGACATCACTGATGCCGCCTCTGTTCGCGCTGCCTTTGACAAAGCAGTCGCAACATTTGGTGGTGTTGACATTGTGGTATCGAATGCCGGAGCGGCCGGGAAAGTCCTATCGCCACGATGGACGATGCGCTGCTGCGCAAGAGTTTCGAGCTGAATTTCTTCGCTCATCAGACCGTCGCGCAAAATGCCGTGCGCATCATGAAAGCACAAAAGACCGGCGGCGTCCTACTCTTCAACGCCTCCAAGCAGGCGGTCAATCCCGGTGCTAAGTTCGGTGCCTACGGTCTGCCGAAAGCAGCAACCCTCTTCCTGTCACGGCAATACGCGCTGGAACATGGTGCCGACAACATCCGCGTCAACGCGGTCAATGCGGATCGTATTCGTTCCGGTCTTCTTAACGATGAGATGATTGCCAATCGGGCTGCAGCTCGCGGCCTCTCCGTGAAAGAGTATATGGGCGGAAACCTGCTCGGCCTTGAAGTGACGGCTGAAGACGTTGCTCGCGCCTTCGTGCACCATGCGCTTGCTGAACGCACGACTGCCGATGTCACCACTGTCGATGGCGGGAATATCGCAGCAGCGATGCGCTGATCTTCCGGGGTAAGGCTGGTAACTACGCCAGCCTACCAGACATACAGAAAGGGGCGGTCCGATTGACCGCCCTTCCTGTATGCAGTCATGCCAAAATCAAGGCTTGGGCATCCATGCAGGCATGGCAACATCGGCATGGGCGAACTGCGGTAGTTTCGCGCCAAGCTCTTCCATGTTCTTGATGTCCTGATCGTTCAGGTCCTTCTGTGTAATCAGGGTCGGCGGCACAATGACCTGCTTGCCCGGATTTTCACCAGCCAGCAGTATGGCCAGCGAGCGCACCGACACCTGACCGACCACCGCCGGATTGGTCGCTGCCGTCGCAACCCACGCAGAACCGGATTCACGCATGGCGGCAATGTCAGAGGTCGAGATATCCGCCGAATAAATTTTCACGTCAGAAGACATCCCAGCTTCATCGACCGCGATCTTCACGCCCTTGGCGAATTCGTCATAGGGTGCAAACATCACTGTAATGTCGGGGTTGGCGGAGATCACAGAGCGTGCCTGATTGGCGACGGAATTGGCAATTGGATTGTCCATTGTACCGAACTGGGCTGCTTCCTTGATGCCGGAATATTTCGTCTTAAACTCTTTCCATTTCTCGTCACGTCGGTCTAGCGGCGCGATACCTGCGACATAGACATAGCCAGCCTTGAAGCTCTCGCCATTATCCTTGATCGCCTGCTCCAGTGCCAAGCGAGCAAGGTCGTGATCAGACTGCTCGACTTGCGGAATATTCTCGTTCTCAACGTTCACATCGAAAGCAACGACCTTGATGCCCGCGTCAACCGCACGCTTGGCGGCTTCCTTCATGGATTCCGTCAGGCCATGCTGAATGATGATGCCCTGTACTCCAAGTGCGATGGCCCGGTCGACCATATCAGCCTGCAGCGCCGCATCCTGACGGCTGTCGAATACCTGAAGCTGGACGCCCAACGCCTTGGCCTGTGCTTCGACGCCTGCGAGGTAGGACTGGAAGAAGTCGCCGGTCGACAGATAACGCACGAGTGCGATCTTTACTTCGCCCGGCTTGTCGAAAGGTTTCGGCATATCGGCCGCGAGGGATGGCGCGGCAAATGTTGTCGCGGCCATCAGCCCCAGCGTCAGCTTGCCCGGGGTTCTACGCGTGAAATTCATGTCAGTCTCCTCCACTGATCAATATTGGTAGCCCGCTGAAGGTTCCCGCCTCAGCGTTTGCCTCTTTTCGAGAGCGCAAAGGTGAAAATCAGGGCGATTACAAGCACGGCGCCCTTGACGAAATCCCGGGTATAGTAAGGCGCGTTCATCATCGTGAGGCCCTGCAAAAGGATGCCAACGAACAGAGCGCCGACAGCAGTACCGAACGCATTTGGCTTTGCAGCGCCGAGCACTGCGAAACCAATAAGGGCTGCGGCAACGGCATCGAGAAGCAGATTGTTGCCCGAGGCGATATCCCCGCGCCCGAGGCGGGCGGCGAGCAGAATACCGCCGATCGAGGCAAATACGCCGGAGATGATATAGGCCGATATCTTGTAGGCATTGACCGGCGCGCCCGCGAGGCTTGCAGCGCGCTCGTTGGAGCCGACGGCATACATCATCCGTCCGAAACGGGTGTACTCAAGGAAGAACCAGATAACAATTGCCAGCACGATCAGCACCACCACCGAGACTGGCACCAGATTGGGCAGGATGAAATCGAAACGGTGGCGACCGAGCGCCAGAAAGGCCGGGTTGAAGGTGCCAGTGGCGGTCGAACCATCGGGAAGCGTCATGCCCGTTGCGATTGAGCGCCCTTCGGTCGGGATTCGCTGCAGGCCAAGGAGCAGGAACATCATTCCAAGCGTCGCCAGAAGATCGGGAACGCGCATATAGACGATGATAATCCCGTTGACCAAACCGACGACCACGCCCACGGCTAGGCAGACGAGTGTCGCTGTCAGAGCATCTCCGCCCATGACCACCATCACATAGGACGAGGCCATCATGGCGGTAGTGGCAACCGAGCCTATGGAAAGATCGAAACCGCCGACAACGAGTGTCGCGGTGACGCCGAGCGCAAGAATGCCCGTGATTGATACGGATTGCAGGATGAAGACGGCGCTCTGGGGTGAAGCGAAACCACCGGTTACAACCGAGAAATAGAGCACCATGCCGACAAGCAGCACGAGGAAGCCATATTTGATCACGGTTTCCCGGATGTTCAAGGCCGCTGGCGGAACTGTACCGGTGACGGCGGATTTGCTCTCTTCATTTATCATCATGCACTGACCTGTTGATGGGATTGTCCGGCAATCTCGGAGAGCAGCCGCTCGACATCAATGTCTGCATTGCGATGCTCGCCCACGATGGTGTGTTCCGACATCACGAGGATGCGGTCGGCGACTTCGAAGGCTTCGTCGAGTTCCGTCAGAAAAAGAATTGTGGTGCGCCCTGCTGCAGAAGCTCGCAGCTTCTCACCTATGTCGCGACGGGCAGCGATGTCGACGCCACGGAAAGGCTCATCGAGGATGAGCAGCCGCGATGGCTCGGAAAGCCAACGGCCAACCATGACTTTCTGCTGGTTTCCGCCCGACAATGTCTGCATCTCGTCGCGCTCACTGCGGCAAACAACGCCGAGCGACGAAATCTGCTGGCGCGCCGTTACCTTCTCCGCCCGTCGGTTTGAAATGCCGAAAGTCGAAAGCCGGCGTAAGAATGGCAAACTGATATTCTCGTAAATATTGAAGTCCGGTACGATCCCGCTGATCGCACGGTCCTTCGCGACAAGGAAAACGCCTCTGGCAATCGCTTGACTCGTTGTCTTCGGTGCGTAGTTCACTCCATCCAGCGTCATGTCGCCTGCTTCCGGGGCACGCGAACCAAACAACGTTTCCGCAAGTGCCGTCTTGCCCACGCCAACAAGGCCCGTGACGGCAACGATCTCACCATCGCCGAGATCGAAATCGAAGGGTCGCGTCTGTTCGGAAAGCTTGAGGCCCCGCACACTGAAGACCGGGCGACTAGCGTCGCGCACGGTAACAGCACCAGCCGACACCTTGCGCCCCAGCATGGCATTTACGGCGCCCTCGTAATCGAGCTCTGGCCCTTCGAAGTGGCCAGTGATGCGACCGTCGCGCAGCGATACGATGCTGTCAGCAAGGCGACGAATATCCGACATGCGATGCGAGATATAGAGAATGGCGACGCCCCGCGCCTTCAACCGATCAACGAGGTCGAACAGACGGTCCGCCTCGGCACTGGAAAGCGACGATGTCGGTTCGTCGAGGATCAGCACTTTCGGTTCATGCGCCATGGCGCGCGCAATCGCTACCATCTGGCGATCCGCAAGTGTCAGGTCATTGATATTGGCCGAAAGGTCGATGGCAAGTCCCATGCGCGAGGCGACCGCCGCCGCTTCGCGGCGCACCCGGCGAGGATTGAAGAACAGCCGCGCGCCGCGTCCATTCAGCCGGTCAAGAGTGAGATTGGTTGCCACATCGAGATCGGCGACGACACCATCATTTATATTCTGGTGTACAGTGACGACGCCAGCCCGGATTGCCTCGGCGGGCGTCACTGGATCAAAGGCAGCATCCGCCAGCGTGATGGTGCCGCCACCACGGGTGTAGACGCCAGAGAGAATGCGCACGAGTGTGGATTTTCCGGCGCCATTGGCGCCCATCAAAACCGTCACTGCGCCTGCCTTGAGGTCGAGATCAACACCTTGCAGGACCGTCACCGGTCCAAAGGATTTGCGCACGCCCTCAATGCGAAACACTGGCTGTTCGCTCATAAATTCCTCCCACTTACGCCACGTTAAGATAGGCCGCCATCAAATGTCAAGGCCATTGACATTTGACAGAATGATGCCTTAGCTGTGGGAAAGACGGCATGGCGGCGCATGGTGGAGGCGGCCCATGCGCAGGAGGAGAGCATTATGGACAGCCACGTCTTCGAGGCGCTGAGTACAGAGACATTGCCAGTTCGGCTAGGCGGCAATGCCGCCCTGAAAGAAAAAGTTGGAAGCGATTCGTCGCGCTGGACCATCAGGGAAGTTGGTGACGGCAATCTCAATCTGGTCTTCATCGTCACGGGAGAACGAGGCGCCGTGATCGTCAAGCAGGCGCTACCCTATGTGCGTCTCGTCGGTGAAAGCTGGCCTCTGCCGCTCAAGCGTTCTTTCTTCGAATATCATGCTCTTAAACGCCGAGGTGCGCGCGATCCGGGCATGGTGCCGGAAATCCTGCACTTCGATGAAGCGCAGGCGATCATCGTCATGGAGTTTCTAACACCCCACATCATCCTGCGCCGCGCCCTGATTGACGGGCGCGAACTTCCCGTGATCGGTCGTGACCTCGGCCTCTTCGTTGCCCGTACCCTCTTCCGGGGTTCCGACCTTTCGATGGTGACACGCGAGAAGAAGGCGGATGTCGCCCTGTTTTCCGACAACGTTGAACTCTGTGACATCACGGAAAACCTTGTCTTTTCCGATCCCTATTTCGAGGCAAAACTTAACCATCACACCACACCACAGCTCGATCCAATCGTGGCAGAGCTGCGCGCAGACCGCGAGCTCAAGGTGGAAGCGCAGCGGCTGAAACATCTCTTCTCTGCCAAGGCCGAAACACTCTGCCACGGTGACCTTCACTCCGGTTCCGTTATGGTGACCGACGATGAGACGCGTGTCATCGATCCGGAATTCGCGTTCTACGGTCCGATCAGCTTCGACGTCGGCATGCTGATCGCCAATTTCTGGATGAGCTATTTTTCCCGGGCCGGTCATGAGGCTGCACCCGGCGCTCGCGACAGAATGCGCACCTATCTTCTCGATACGATCGAGACGCTGTGGGACACTTTCCGCGCCGAATTCGCTGCCCTGTGGCGTACGGAGCGCAAAGGTATCCTCTATCAGGCAAGTCTCTTCGAAGATCGCCGGGACCCGCTTGCCGCCGAACAGGCACTCAACATCGTCATCGACGATATCTGGCATGAAATGCTGGGCTTCGCCGGCATCGAAACCCATCGCCGCATCCCGGGTCTTGCCCATAATGCCGATTTCGAAACCATCACCGACCCCGACCGCCGCGCTGCTTGCGAGAGCAAGGCGCTGAAATTCGGGCGTCATCTCGCAGTCAACAGGCAGCGCATCCATAGTCTTCGGGATATCCGCGAGACAGTGGAGCGGCTTGAAAAGGAGATTCTCGCGTGAAAGTCGGAGAACGCCACTACCATACGATCTGGCTGAACGAAGACGACCGCTCCGTCGACATCATCGATCAGCGCTGGCTGCCACATGAATTCCGTGTCGTAACACTGAAAACGGTCGCCGACGTCGCCGATGCGATACGCGACATGTGGGTGCGCGGCGCTCCACTGATCGGTGTTACGGCTGCCTATGGCGTCGCCATCGCCATGGCGAAAAGCCCCTCGGATGCTCACCTTGATGCAGTCTGGGAAGAGCTGAACGAGACACGTCCCACCGCCATCAACCTGCGTTGGGCGCTGAACTCAATGCGCGAATATCTGCGACCATTGCCTGAGGCCGAACGTGCTGATGCGGCCTATAGGCGTGCCGCCGAGATCGCCGGGGAAGATGTCGAGCTCAACCGCGCAATCGGTGCCAACGGCCTTGATGTCATTCGCGAGATCGCTTCGAAAAAAGAAGCCGGGCGAGCCGGTGCGCATCCTTACCCATTGCAACGCTGGCTGGCTTGCTACCGTCGATTATGGCACCGCGACGGCGCCGATCTATATGGCCGTAGAGGAAGGAATCCCGGTCCACGTCTATGTCGATGAGACGCGTCCGCGCAATCAGGGTGCCTATCTGACGGCCCGGGAAATGAAGGGCCATGGCGTGCCGCACACGCTAATCGTAGACAATGCTGGCGGGCATCTGATGCAGCACGGCGATATCGACATGGTAATCGTCGGCACCGATCGCACCACGGCAAACGGCGATGTCTGCAATAAGATCGGCACCTACCTCAAGGCGCTCGCAGCGCGTGACAACGACGTGCCGTTCTATGTTGCACTTCCTTCGCCAACCATCGACTGGACGGTGCATGACGGCGTCAGGGAAATCCCGATCGAAGAACGCACCGCCGACGAAGTGAGCTTCGTCCGGTCGCGCTACCGATGGCTCAATTGCAAGCGTCCGCATCTCACCGGAAGGCAGCCCCGCTGCCAATCCAGCCTTCGACGTAACGCCCGCCCGCCTCATTACCGGCCTCATCACGGAGCGCGGCATCGCAACGCCGTCATCTGAAGGCCTGAAGGCGCTCTTTCCGGAAAGGAGCTGAGACGATGGTTCTGACCAACGAAAAATCCACCGAGGATATCGCACTCGGTATCCGTCGCCGGGTCTTCTTCCATACAATGAAAAACAATGGTGGCTATCTAAGCCGGGCCTGCTCCGCCGCCGAGAGCCTCGCGCTTCTCTATAACGAGTTCCTGACGCTCGGCGAACCAACCCTGCCAAAAGTGCCTTTGCCTTTTCGCGGCGTACCCTCCGCCCATAATCCGGACGCCTTCACCGGAGCCGGATATCATGGTCCCGTTGGTCCGAACTTCGACCGCCTTTTCATCTCGCCTGCCCATTATGCGCTCGTCATTTATTCCGCGCTGATCGAAATGGGACGAATGGACGAACATGCGCTCGATCATTTCAATAAGGACGGTGGCTCGGTCGAAATGATTGGTGCCGAGCATAGCCCCGGCATGGAAGTGACTACGGGCTCGCTGGCACAGGGGCTTTCCATGGCGTCAGGCGTCGCCCGGGCGCGGCTGCGGAACAAAGAGCCCGGCAAGGTGTGGGTCTATATGTCGGACGGCGAATTCCAAGAAGGTCAGACACGGGAATGTCTCGCGGCGATGAGCTACCACAAGATCGACAACGTTCGCGTCATCGTCGACGTAAACCGCCAGCAATGCGACGGTGCCATGTCCTCCGTACTCGACCTTGGCGACCTTGCGTCCCGTGTGACGTCCTTTGGGGTCACCTGCCGTTCGGTGGATGGCCACGATCTCGACGCGCTGCGGACAGCTGCAGAAAGCGCGGAAGCAGGCAAACCACTTGTCATCCTCGCCAACACTTCACCTTACCAAGGCATGGATTTCCTGAAAAGCGTTTCCCGCGCCTGCACTATGTCCGATTCAAGAGCGCGGAAGAGAGGCTGGAAATGCAGAAGGCTCTTGCTGCCGAACTCGACGTCGATCTCAATGCGATGGAAGGGGCCTGACCATGGTCGAAATCGTCAACCGCCCCTACGCCAAGGCTTTCGAATCCTTCGCAACCGCGCGCCCGGAAGTGTTGTGCCTTTCGGCCGATCTGACCTCGTCCTGCGAGGTCGACGGTTTCCGCGACCGGCATCCGGAGCAGTTTCTTACTCTCGGCATGGCCGAACAGAACATGTTGTCTTTTGCTGGCGGTCTCGCCATGCAGGATTCCGGCCGTTCATCCATACCTTTTCGGTTTTCCTCTATCGACGGCCCTATGACCAGCTGATCAACTCGATTGCCTATTCCAATCGCAAGGTGCGATTGATGGGGTTCCTTCCCGGTATCACCACACCGGGCGGCATTACGCATCAGGCGATTGAGGATATTGCCGTATTGCGTGCTGTACCGAACATGACAATCCTCGAAACAGGCGATGCGACCGAAGTCGAGACTGTGTTGGAAATCGCCGACAGCATCGACGGCCCGGTCTACGTGCGCATCCTGCGGGGCGAAGTACCTCGTCTGTTTTCGACACCATTTGAATTTAACAGGCTTCGCACGCTCTCGGAAGGTGATGACATCCTCGTCGTCTCTTCCGGCGTATGCACCGAAGAAGCACTGCGCGCCACCGGCCCACTCGCCACGCGTGGTGTCGGCATCCATCATCTTCACGCCTCAACGCTGAAACCATTCGATAGGGACGGCCTCCTGAAAGCCGCACGCGGTAAGAAGGGCATAGTGACCCCGGAGAACCACACAATCGTTGGAGGCCTCGGCTCAATGGTCGCTGAAATCCTTGCGGAGGAAGGGCTGGGTATCCGCCTCAAGCGCCCGGGCCTCAACGACACTTTTGCACACGGTGCCTCGAAGCCATATCTCATGAAGAAATATGGGCTCGATGCGGGAGCCTTGGTTTCAGCAATTGAGATGCTTGTCGGCATGAATCTCGCCATCGGCGAAGAGGAACTGGCGGAAGTTCGCCTCGATCATGTCCATTCCGCACAGAAGGCCGAGGCGCTCTGATGGCACCGCGCTTTACGGTCACATATTTCGTGCGGGCCGCCGAGGAAGCGGAAGCCGACGCGCGCACTCGACATCGCGCTGGAACAGACCGTGGAAATCCCACGCACCGCTGTGCCGAAAGGCTATGTGGAGGACGAGATACTCGGCCGGTTGGAAAGCCTGCTCCGGGATCCCGAAGGCAGATCAGGATTTCTCGCCGCAATCTCCTATTCGGAGGACGATGTCGGGGGGGATTTTCTGCAATTCCTCAACATCGTCTTCGGTAACAGTTCCATCAAGCCGGGCATCAAGGTCGAGGATATCGGCCTGTCACCGGGCTTGCTTGATCTGTGCAAGGGACCACGCCACGGCATAGCGGGTCTGCGTGCCCGCGCTGGCATCGGCGAAAAGTCGATCTTGATGTCCGCCATCAAGCCGGTCGGCCTGTCGACTACGGAGCTCGCCCGTCTCGCCCATGATTTTGCGCTGGGCGGCATGCATTTTGTGAAGGATGACCACGGCCTTGTCGACCAGAAGACCGCCCCCTTCGGCGAACGTCTGAAGGCTTGCGTTGAGGCTGTCGGCGAAGCGAATGCGAAGAGCGGGGGCAAGACGAGCTTCGTTCCCAACATTACAGGCCCCGCCACCGCCATCATCGAACGGGCAAAACAGGCCGAGGAATGCGGTGCCGGCGGCGTGATGATCGCGCCGGCGCTCGCAGGTTATGACGTCGTGCGCGCACTGGCCGCCGATCCGGATTTCTCGCTTCCGATCGTCTCACACCCCGCCTTTTCCGGCGCTAACGTCGTCTCACCCGATTGTGGTTTCTCGCACCGCGTCTTTTTGGCACGCTGCACCGCCTGATGGGCGTCGACGCCGTGGTCTATCCAAATTTCGGTGGTCGCTTCGGCTTTACCCGCGAGGAATGTCAATCGATTGCAAAAGCGTGTGCCATCGATATCGGCGGATTGAAAGCCATCGCCGCCGCTCCCGGCGGCGGCATGACTTTCGCCCGCATTCCGGAAATGCGAGATACCTACGGCAATGACGTTATGTATCTCGTTGGGGGCGCACTGCTGTCGGAACCCGATCTGGTCAGCGCATGCAAGCGCTTTGTTGCCGCAACGGGTGAACAGTATCAACTTGCAGGCTGGATATGGATACGCCCGCCATGATGAGGATTCAGTGATCAATCGCCACCGGTTATGGCTCGGGGACCTTCTGCTTCAGTAACCTCGCTTGCGGTCAATCTCGCCCATAAGCGCTTCGCCCTTCTGCAGCCGCTGCAGATTTTCAACGAGTATGTCAGCCGCTCCATGGCTGTCAGTCACGCAAGCGATATGAGGTGTAAGGATCACCTTTGGATGCGACCAAAGGGGATGCGCCGATGGAAGTGGTTCAGGTGCGGTCACGTCAATGAAAGCCGACGAAAGATGTCCGCTATCGAGAGCTGTAAGAAGCGCATCATAATCCGTATGCAGCCCGCGACCGACCAGAACCACACTTGCCTCCCTCGGCAGGCGCGCAATAAACCCGGCATCGATCAAGCCTTCTGTTTCCGCCGTGAGCGGCAGAAGGCAAACCAGTATGTCTGTTTGCGCAACGAATGCCTGAAGCCCGTCCGTGCCTGAAAAACACTGCACATCCTCAATATTCTTCTCGCCGCGGCTCCAGCCGGATAGTGGGAAACCGAAAGGCTTGAGCGCCGTCAAAGCGGCCTGTCCAAGATATCCAAGCCCCATTACACCCACCCGGCGGCGATGCGCACTTGGCTGAGGAAGGGTCTGCCAAATCTCGTCACGGCTTTGTTTCAGATAAGCGGGCAATTGCCGGAATACGGACAGCACGGCGAGCGTCACATATTCCTGCATCATCCGTGCAAGACCGGCTCGGTCATGCGGACAATACGAACGTGAGAAGGGATATCTGCTTCCAGAAATTGCTCTACACCCGCCCCACTTGAGAAAATGATTTCCAATGCAGGGAAGCGCTCCGCCAGCTCTTCAGGAGCCTGCCAGCATAACAGATGGCGCACCCTTGCCGCAGCGTCGGCGTTCAGCTCGCCGGAGAGGAACTCCATCTCCGGCAGTTCGTGGGCAAACACGTCGCGAATCTGCTCGGTGCGCCCCGCATCCAGATAACAATAGAAAGCCATGACGCCCCAGCGCAACACGTAGCACGTGTTGCGCATTAATATAAATCAGTGGTTGAGAACGCGGCGCAGGAAATCCTGTGTACGCGGATGCTGGGGTGCACCGAGCACGTCCTTGGCCTTACCCTGCTCAACGATGACGCCGCCGTCGAGAAAAAGCACACGGTCAGCTACGTCACGGGCAAAGCCCATCTCGTGCGTCACCACCAGCATGGTGAGCCCTTCATCGGCAAGACTGCGCATGACATCAAGCACATCGCCCACCAGTTCGGGGTCGAGCGCAGACGTCGGCTCATCGAACAGGATCGCCTGCGGCCGCATCGCCAAGGCGCGGGCAATCGCAACACGCTGCATCTGACCTCCGGAAAGTTGGCCCGGATAGTGGTTGGCCCGGTCTCCCAAACCGACCCGCTGAAGCAGATGCTCGCCATATTTGCGAGCCTCGACCGGCTTTTCACCTTTGACGTACACTGGACCTTCAATGACATTTTCAAGTGCGGTTCGATGGGGAACAGGTTGAACCGCTGGAAAACCATCGCCATTCGCGTGCGAATATCGTGGATCGAACGATCCTTCGCATTAACCCGCTGGCCTTCAATCAGAATATCGCCACCCTGATAGGTTTCCAGCCCGTTCAGGCAACGCAGCATCGTGGACTTTCCCGAACCGGAGGGACCTATGAGGCAGACCACTTCACCCTTCTGCACATCAGCGCTGATGCCTTTGAGAACCTGAAGCGGACCATAGGATTTGGTCACGTTCTTTATTTCAATCATCGCCATGATCAGTGTCCGTTTCTTTTACCGAAAAGCTTTTCGAGACGCCCGACAGCCATCATCAGCGGCAAGCTCAGGCAGAGATAGAACATGGCAACCAGCGTATAGACGCTCATGTTTTTGAAGGTTGAGGAGGCGAGCAGCTGGCCTTGCAAGGTCAGTTCAGCAACGGTGATGGCCGACGCCTGCGAGCTGTCTTTCAGCAGCATGACCATGATGTTGCCGTAGGGTGGCAGGATTACACGAACGGCTTGCGGCAAGATCACGCGGCGCATCGTCATGAACCAGCCCATACCGATAGACTGCGCGGCTTCCGTCTGCCCGTGGTCGATAGCTTCGATGCCGGCGCGGAAATTTTCTGCCTGATAGGCTGAATAGGCAATGCCGAGACCGATGATACCAGCCTGAAGAGCGGAAAGCGCAATGCCGAATTCCGGTAGAACGAAGTAGATATAGAACAGCTGTACCAGAATGGGGATACCGCGAATGACATTGACGATAGCTGCGGCAATGACCGACACCCAACGGATCCCCGATACCCGCATCAGCGCCCAGACGAGCCCCAGAAGCGTCGAAAGGACAAGGGAACCCAAGGTCACGAGAAGCGTGTATTTCACGCCTTCCAGCAAGATCGGGAAGAACTCGCGGATGTCCATGAGAAAATTTTGCATTGGCTTTAACTCTGTTTATTTGGCGTGATCAAACGGGGATTAGGCCTTGCGGCCGGCAGGCCCCGTCTCGTGCGCAGACCGAAAAGCATGACGAGCCTCAGCTTGGACGCGCGCGTGGAGCACACCTGAAATTTCGAGCATGGGGATTATTTCAGTCCATATTTCGCAAGAATTTTCTGAAGCGTACCGTCCGACTTGATGCGGGCGATAGCCGCGTTGATCTTGGGCATACGTTCATCACCTTTGCGCAGGGCCAGACCAAACTCGCCGCCAGCCGAAGCTTCATAGCTCTCGACCATCTTCACCTTGGGGAACCGGCCCTGCGAAAGATAATACGCGGCCATCGGACCATCTCCGAAGCCGGCATCAATGCGCCCGGCGTTCACGTCGGCAATGATATCGGGAATGCCCTTGTAGACCTTAACATCGCTGAACAGCCCGCTCTTCTTGAAGAGATCGACGAAAGTGGTCCCCACCTGCACGCCAATGGTCTTGCCCTTGAGATCCGCATAGGTCTTGTAGGCAGTATCATCCGAAACCGGTACGAAGACGCCTTCGCCATAACCATAGACAGGATCAGAGAAGTTCACGACTTTTGCCCGTTCTTCGGTGATGAACATTGCCGAGGCAATCATGTCGATCTTGTTCGAGGTTAGCGATGGCACGAGCGCCGAAAACTGCACGGCTTCGAATTCCGGCTTGATACCGATATCCGATTCAATAGCCTTGACCACATCGATCAATACGCCATCCATCGCCTTGGTTTCCGTGTTCACAAAAGTAAACGGCAAACCGGTGGGCGAAGAGCCTACTTTGACGACTTCACGGGCCAAGGCGGGCATCGCGCTCCCCATGATGACCGTCATAGCCGCCGGGCCGAAAATTTTCTTGAGACGCATGACATTCTCCTTCCTAAATGCAGCGATAAGGCTGTTATTCGTAACGCTGGTTGTGAAACCGCGTTTGATAAAGTGAAACTCGTTGTGACCAGCGTCCACGTTGCGGCTTCTCACTTGTGGCCACCGTGGGAATCCGAACCGTTTCTCAATGCACGTTCACTGGATGCTACGGCTTCCAACCTGCGATCCTTCCGTTCAAGGTCGGCAAAACCAGCGGCATGAACCGGGCTTTTCCGCGCCACGTAGGAACAAGACGCGGGGACGGAAATCGAAACTGCTTTCGCTGTTCGGTACGCCCAGTATTTTCTGCGCTGCCTTGAGACCGAGCCAAGGAGCCCAGACAACACCCGAGCCACAGAAACCGGTTGCATAATGAACCGCTCCACGTTGAAAAATTCGAGGCACCATGTCCCGATTCATCGCCACATAGCCAAACCAGCTATGCGAGATACCAACTCCTTCAAGCTGAGGGAAAACCCTGCACATTTCTGTATAATTGCGCTGTGTGGCACTATCCGGGTCGCCTCGGCTTGTTACGTCACGCCCCCGAACAAAATGCGCCGTCCATCCGGCGACGGGCGGAAATAGTAAGTCATAGCGCGAGTGTCGGTCAGCATTTTCAACCCCGGCACCAAGTCGCGCACGCGTTCCTCACCGAGCTCTTCGGTTGCTATGATTCGTGAACGCAAGGGCACCAGCCGCTGACGCAACCAACGGTCCGAATGGTCTGTATAGCCGTTCGTGCAAACAAGGACTTCGCGTGCCTGAGCACGGCCACGCGCGGTAATTACCGTTTTCTTACCAGCGCTTTGGTCGATGCCTTCTACGCGGCATTCGGCGTGAATCAACACTCCTTCAGCGAGTGCAAGCCGCACCAGTTCCGCATGAAATTTTGCCGGATGCAGACCGCCTATATCCATACGCACACTACCGCCAGCATATAGGTCCGTGGCGATATGGCGGTGAATCTCGTTCAAAGGGAACCGCATAGGATTCGATGCCGGTCGCACGCTGGATAGCTTCAACACTTCGCGCCATATCATCATATTCGGCGCGCGTCATTGCACCGCTGAATCGTCCCACAAGCTGGAAATCCGCGTCGATGCCTTCATTAGCCAGAAAATCAATCATGAAACGGCGCGCTTCATGGCCTTCAGCAGCAATCTTCACCGCACGCTCCAAGCCGAACTTGCGCACCAGTGTCTTATCGTCGGGACGAATATTGCCACTGGTAAAGCCGCCGTTGCGGCTCGAAGCACCAAACCCCAGTTGTTCCCGCTCGAAAACCTGAACCTTTCGCCCTGCGCGCGCCAGATGAAGAGCAGCGCAAAGTCCCGCATAACCCGCACCAACAATGGCAACGTCGCAATCCCGCTCGATCTCGTGGTTCTCGTTGCTGCGCGGCGGAGCGGCTTCCCACCAGTAAGGTGTATCCTTGTAAGCCATGTCCGATATGTCCCCTCCATGTTTTGGATGGATTTTGTTTTTAGTTTATTGAACGTGGATCAAATATGAAGCAGAATAGTGAAAACTAATCAACCCCGATTCAATCCTGTTCGTAGCGAGAGCCATCAAAGGATGCCAAAAGTGAACAAGGTAGAAATATCCCCGACCGCCCCAACCGGGGAGCCTGCTCCCAACGATGCAGGGGATATCGGAGCGCGTATTCGCTTGCGACGGCAGACGCTGGGCCTCACGCTCGGTTACCTGTCGGAAGTCTCTGGTCTTTCGACAGGAGCCTTGTCACAGATTGAGCGCGGCCCGGTGTCGCCGACTGTGCGTACCCTTTATACGATTGCCGAAGTGCTCTCCATGAGCCCGGCCCAGCTCATCGACCCGCAAGGCTTCGCGGCGGCCGCACGTGCTAATCCTTATGTATTGCGTGCCGGTGAACAGCCAGAAGTGCTGAACGCTGGCGGCGTCATCAAGCACCGCGCTTCGCCTGAACTCATCGAGACGATGAAATCCTTCGCCGTGCGGATCATTCCGGGCGGGAGTTCCGGTGATGAGTGCTACACGCATTCCGGCGAGGAACTGGGTTATGTCATTTCGGGCAGTTTCACGCTGCAGATTGAAGACGCACAGTACCTGCTTTCAGCAGGCGACGGATTTGCACTGCCTTCAACGACCCGCCACAGATTCTTCAATAATGGTGAAGCCGAAGCTTTCGTGCTCTGGGTGAACAAACCAGAGTGAAATTGCCCGGCAGGCAAAAAAAAACACTGGAGAAAGATGAAAATGGCAAGCAGCCCTGATAGCTTCTCACGCTCATTATGGTGGAACGTGGCTGGGGAGGCAAAGCCTGACCATCCCAAACTGAATGGCGTACACGAGGCGGATGTCGTTATTGTTGGTGGCGGCTTTACGGGAATTTCCAGCGCATTGTTCCTCGCCGAACGCGGAAAGACTGTAGTGGTCCTTGAGGCGCGCCATGTCGGCTTCGGCGCATCAGGACGTAACGGCGGACAGGTGATCCCCGGACTGAAGCATGATCCCGAAGATCTGCTTGCGAACTATGGGCCAGAGCAAGGCAGGCGCATGATCGATCTCGTGGGCGGTGTAGGCGATCTTGTCTTCGGCCTTGTGCGCGAACATGAAAATCCAGTGCTCTCCTGTTCGAGCCGGATGGATACAGGCCGCCCATTCCCAGCTTGCAACCGCTGCCGTCCATAAGCGTGCCCGGCAATGGCAGACTCAAGGCGTCGAAGTCGAGATCCCGGATCGCGCGCAGATTGCAAAGCTTTCCGGCACAGAGCGCTATTTCGGCGGATGGCGCGATCCGCGCGCGGGCGCCCTGCAACCGCTGGATTATGTCCGTGGGCTTGCCCGTGCCGCCACGGCGCGCGGCGTTCAGATTTTGAAGATTCCTCAGTTACTTCTCTGACGCCGGAGAATGGCGACTGGATCGCAAAACCACAAATGGGTCGGTTCGCGCACGTGAAGCACTTGTCGCTACCAACGCATATACAGGTAATCTCATACCGGGTCTCTCTCAAAGCATTCTTCCAGTGCAAAGCATGCTCATTGCAACAGAGCCTCTTTCGGAGAAGCAGCGAAGTGAGATCATGCCGGGCGGCGTTGTCCTGTCCGAGACGCGCAAAATTGCTTTTTTATATGCGCCAGTCAGAAGACGGGCGTTTTCTTATCGGCGGGCGCGGCGCTGTCGGGATGAACGAAAAGAAAGCACTGATGGAAGCGCTGAAGGCTGGAATGGTGAGACTGTTTCCACAGCTGGAAGGTGTCGGCATCGATTATCACTGGTCCGGCCATGTGGCGCTGACCATGGATGGCCTGCCACATCTTCACAATCCTGCCCCGGGCTTGCATGCCATGCTTGGCTATAATGGCCGGGGCGTGGCCATGGCCACCGCTTTTGGCAAGATGTATGCCGAATACATCGCCGAAGGCCGCCCCATGGTTTATCCGACCACCAATATACCGCGCCTTGCGTGGCATGCCATCCGCAAGCCTGTCATGGACCTCGGAATCCGCTGGTACTGGATCAAGGACAGCCTTGGTTTTGCATCAAAATAATCCCATACAGAAAGAACCTGAAATGCTGAGAAACGTAATCAATCTGGGCGTTTCGCCTCCTTGCGCCTCCGACACGAAGAAGCTTTCCGAGCCATAAGCCCGGATGGTCAGTCGACGGAGCCTTTCGGCTTTGGACGCGCGATCCTTTCTGGCGAAGGAACAGGGGGGTAAATAGCCCGTTTTCCTCCTTCATAATGCTGTGTGATGGTGCTTTGACGATCCGGACGGTAATGGTCTCGAAATCGCGTTGACCAAAGGCGAGGTCGGGAGCCTGCCCGCAGACATATTCTCATGGCGCGCAAATGCGGCAGATTGTGTGATCCTCACGATACATCAGGAGTGCCCGGGCGCATCCTTCACCAAACTTGATTTGGACCATCCCATGTCATCCGGCGGAGCGCCCAATCCTGCGCTTCTGACCACACCTGCACCAACGACATCCCGTCACGAGTTCCAAAGTGACGATCCACTTGCCCGGGGCATCTGGGCCACTACACCTTATGCTCGCCATCCGATCACCTATTCTTTCTCGGAATTGATGATGCTGCGGAAGGGCAAGGTGACACTTTCCAACCCTGAAGAGGGATGCGTGACATTTACGGCGGGCGATATCTTCCTCGTTCGTCCCGGTGCCGTAGCAGCATGGGACAATCCGAGCGATCTTGAAAAATTCTGGATCATTCACAGCCCCAACTAGGCCATTTCCAGTAAACGGGCGAAGCGCCTAACAAAGCAGATCAGTCCGATGGACTGATCTGCTTTGCCTGACTATTCCCTCATGGCAAGACCGGGTCTCAACCGCCTGTGCATGCAGAAGGCATGGCGCGGCCCACGCCCCACGATAATCGACCCTGTATGATGGTCAGCGTTTGTCGGCCGTTTGAATAGGTCGTACCTTCTTTGCCGATAGAAGGTAAATCAATCGCCGTTTCGCCATTAACGGAGACGGAAGCACGATCACCGAACAGGCGTACCGCCAACTGGGTGCCGTCCTCGCACTTGTAGTGGCCAACGGGATAGGGATTGCCTGCACCGATAGACGCACCGGTTGCGGACAGGTTGAAAGCCCCAAGTAGCAGGACGCAAAATACTGCGATTAATGAACTATTCAACGCAACAATCCTCCGGGTTGGGAGCTGACCAGCGAAAAGTATACGAGATTATATGGCTGCGGAAGTACACTTAATCATCATAACGACACCGTTCACGGACAGCGGGATGCACGGAATGAAACCAAAACTAACTGGATTTCGCTGTAAAACTACCCAGAAATAAAACCCGCGTAACCGTCGTCCAATGTCTTGTGCAGAATTGCCGAATATCCCGCAAAGGGCACGTCGCCGGGTCGTAAACGCCCAAATGACGGATCGGCGAACTGCCTCATGGGCACGAGCGCGAGCGGCGCTGAAACTGGTGTCAGGTGTGCACCCTGCCCGGCGCGCAATGTCGTCAGGATGCCAAACATCTCGCCTGTAATGCTTGGGCGGGAGAGCACGGCCATGCGGTATTGGCCGGATGTATTCGTGACGAGATAGATGTGTCCCGAAAGGTGTGGAACGGAGACAGCTCCCTGTTGCGAGAACGAAACGTCGGACCGTTCACGCTCACGAAAATTGAGATGCCCGGCATCGAAATCCCAGCCGATTTCCGTGATGTAAGCGAAGATAGCCTTGTCCTCGCCGAAGGACGGACGCAAGGTGAGGTAATCGCCTTCGAGCCATGAAACCGATGCGCGAGAATAGGCGCCCAGTTCTTGCCCTGCGTGGCTGTTGCCATTCCCGGCCAACGGTGCGGGAGCTTCACCTGCCTGTTCACGCAGGGCGACACCCGTTGCCTGTTCGAGCCGGATGATGGTTGCGAGCGTGAAGGGTCTGTGGCCCGACAGTGCTTTCTCCAAAGTCGAAAGACTGATCCGCGCTTCGTCGGCCAAAAGCTGGCGCGAAATTCGCCGTCGGGCAATTTCCTCACGAACCCGTACGGCAACGCGGGCATTGAGCTGGTCGGGAAGGTGAGAGTCCTGATCGGACATAGCTTATCCTGAATTGCGTACTTTTCTGCACAATTCCACACATATGCGTAACCGGCAAGGTGGTTTGCGGAAAGTGACGGCTGAAACTTGGCAAAGCTTACGCTGGAGTGGAAACAATAGCTCCGGCGACAATGGCTCCAGTTCTTCGAGGTGAACAAGGAGCACATCATGTCACCCGCGATAAGTCTTCCAAATCATAACAAAAGAGGCTGGATACTCTCCCGCTTGTGTTCGTTCGTCTGGTTCTGCAACATGGTGTTGCTGCCGATGCTGGCTGTCATTTTCTGTCTGTTGCAGATCGTGCAGGCCCGCGCTGAAACACCCGCTCTGGTCACGCCGAGCGAGGTTCAATCCGGCAGTCTTTTGCTTGAGACAAGCGAACCCGGGCGTTATATCGAAGCGCCTCGGCTAGCGACGGACGTCAACCTCGATGTGAATGGCCCCACGGTCCGGGCCCGGCTGACGCAGGTATTCGAGAACCAGACCGACGGTTTCGTTGAAGCCCTGTATGTCTTCCCATTGCCGGAAGAAAGTGCGGTCTATTCGCTGAAGATGGTCATTGGCGATCGCGTGATTGTCGCTGACATCAAGGAGAAGCAGGCAGCCCGTGAAATATATGAACAGGCGAAAAGCGAAGGTAAAAAGCAACGCTGATCGAACAGCAGCGACCCAACGTGTTTACCAATGCGGTTGCCAATATCGGCCCGCATGAGAAAGTCGTCATCCAGATTGAGTATCAGCAGGCGGTGCGGCTTTCCGATGAGCGTTTCTCGCTGCGTGTGCCGTTGGTCGTCGCACCACGTTACAATCCGGACAATGCCTCACCGGTTGTCCAGAAGTCGAAATGAAGAACGGCTGGGGCAAGTCGAGCGATGCGGGCAAACCTGATACTTACAATGCACCTCTTGTAACGCCTTTGGCCCCACCGGCTGCCCTGCGAACCAATCCTGTGAGCATCTCGATCAAACTGAAGGCAGGCTTCCCCTTGGAGAGGTTGAGAGCCTTTACCACAAGGTCAGCATCGACACGATGAACAGCGCGACACGGGAAATCACGCTGGACGAAACTGCTGGTGCAGATCGCGATTTCGTTCTTGAATGGAGCGCGGTCGCAAGCGACGCACCGCAGGTCGGGCTGTTCCGCGAACATATCGGCAAAGACAATTATGTACTTGCCTATGTTACGCCACCGGCAGTTGCCAGCGCAAAAAGGGCCCAGCGTGAAGTCATCTTCGTGATCGATAATTCCGGATCGATGGGCGGTACTTCCATCGAACAGGCAAAGGCCAGCCCGGATTATGCACTGTCGCAACTTCAGCCCGGAGATCGTTTCAACGTGATCCGCTTCGATGACACATTGACCAAATTCTTCGAAGATTCAGTTGATGCTAATCAGGAGAATATCGCGTCCGCCCGCCGTTTCGTGACGAGCCTTGAAGGGCAAGGCGGCACCGAAATGTTGCCTGCCCTTCATGCCGCACTTGATGACAGCAATCAGGGCAATGGATTGCGCCAGATCGTGTTTCTTACCGACGGCGAGATCAGCAATGAGCAGCAATTGTTAGATGCTGTTGCAGCACGTCGGGGGCGCTCGCGTATTTTCATGGTCGGTATCGGTTCTGCCCCGAATTCCTATCTGATGAACCGTGCGGCAGAACTTGGACGCGGAACCTTCACCCATATCGGGTCGGCGGCTGAAGTGGACGAACGCATGCGGGCTCTGTTCGACAAGCTTGAAAACCCGGCTGTTACCGATCTGAAGGCCAATTTCTCGGAAAAGAATGTGAGCGTGACTCCCTCCCTTCTACCCGATCTCTATCGTGGTGAACCACTTGTCATCGCCGCGCGAATGGGAAACGCAACCGGAGGACTTGTTATTGAGGGCCAGATGGACGGTCGTCCATGGACGGTCAATCTGCCGCTTGATCAGGCAATGAATGCCGAAGGCATTTCAAAACTGTGGGCACGTCGCAAGATTGACGACGCCGAAGTGGAACTTACCCTTGGGAAAATTTCCCAGAACGCCGCTGATGCGCGCATTCTTCGCCTCGCACTGGAGCATCATCTGGTCAGTCGGCTGACGAGCCTTGTGGCTGTCGACAAGACACCGTCCCGACCGGCAAATGCGCCGCTGACCCGCGCCGATATTCCACTGCAACTGCCTGCTGGCTGGGATTTTGACAAGCTGTTCGGCATTCGTGCGGATCGCACCGTCGGGGATCACGCAAGCATGGACATGAATAAGGCAAGCGACGCTGCCCGCAGCCATGAACGCCCTGCCTCGCCTTCATCGCCATCGCCGTCAATTCCGTTGCCGCAGACGGCAACGCCAGCGACACTGCTGCTTATGCAAGGCTTGGGTTTGATGCTGATTGGACTGTTCGTCTTCTGGTTCTTCCGCCGCAAGGAGAATGTGTGATGCCTATCAATCAGGTTGTTACAGGGAACGCGCTGAAGCGTTCCCTACTCCCTGCGGTGGGCATGCTGCTAATTGCGCTGGGGATGATAATTGCCAGTCAGGGAATCTGGATCCATGCGAAGGCATTTGTGGCACAGATCCTCCTCGAACGAGCTTTTGCGGAAAGCATTGAAGCTGGCGCACCAGTCAAACCCCGGAGCTGGGCCGATACATGGCCGGTTGCCCGTATTAAAGCGCCACGACTTAATGAATCAGCCATCGCTCTGAAAGGCGCCAGCGGGCAAGCATTGGCTTTCGGCCCCGGTCATCTGGACAATACGCCGATGGCTGGGGAACGGGGAACAGCCGTCTATGCTGCGCATCGCGACACACATTTCGCTTTTCTGAAGAATGTCGAAAAGAACGACCAGATACTCGTCACCCGCAGCGACGGAAAGACGATTTCCTATCGTGTCAGTCATATGGCCGTCGCGCGTTGGGATGAAGCAAAGATCCCCGAAAATGGCGAAGGTCGGCATCTTATACTGGCGACATGTTATCCGTTCGATGCTATCACGCCCGGGCCGCTTCGCTATCTGGTTTATGCGGATATGGAAGAACTACAGTAACCCAGCACGAACTATCGGCTTTCACGAAAACAGATGGCATGATCAAAGCCCGGATAAGCTCTCTTCCTGAAACTGAATGTTGCAAAAGGCCCAATCCCAGAATTGCGAAAACACCCCCACGACCAACACGACAGATGTCGTCGCCGATATAAAACTGCCGAATATCAACACCGTTGCCATCGAAGCTATGGCTATCGCCCACTCAACCTTGCGGGGTTTTGGCATTAGATGCCATGTCTCGGGATCAATACCAGCTTCAACGAAAATATCCGGGTCGAAAAGCAAATTCGAGCGAGCTGCCATATTGTGTAGCAGAGCGATACGCAGGGCGTCAGCATTGACGAACCAAATACATTGCATGCCACGTTCCCGCAATGTCATTGGAAGCGAACGCTCGCTCTGCGTTCCGTCGTGCATCTTATACCCGAATGCTATCCGGGGCTCCCGAACAGGCCCTTTCAAAATGAGACGCACGTCATATCGTGCCATCTGATCGGACGCTATGCGCGCCCATTCGATCTTGGTGCCTTGCTTCTCCACAATTCCATTACCTGCGCCATATTCGACGCTCTGCGGTGTAATGGTGATCCGTGCGCCGGCCAATAAACCAGCGCGCGTAAACATGAAGGCCGGAACAAGCAGCATTGCCGCCAAGAGTGTCGCTACAATCAGGGCTACCGGATCTTGGTCAGGGCTGGGTCGGATGAGAATCGTGAGTGCAGGAAGCATCAACGCAACACACGACAAGAGTATCGCAATGCCAAAGCACATACATCGTGTCGCAGTGATATCAGGGATACCGGTAAGCGAGCGGTCCTGTCGGTCAATTGAATTGAACGCAATGATCCGCATAACCGAATCTTGATGCCGCGTTGCTGGATTGACATGCGAGCGTGATACTGACACCCGCTGCTTTGTCAGTTTCGGTTTCATCTTTCGTTTTGCAGTCTGTTTCACCCTTATTGCCGTACCTGTTGCTTCATGTCCCCTCACATACCATCCAAGCGTTGCCCGCAACTTAATGTGGCGCCGCCCGGCAAATGCGTTAACCTCAACGGGCCAGCAAGCTTTATAACCGGGGAAGACGACTCCCGAAAGCAACTTTGCTGTATCCAGAGCATTGCTTCGCCGGACAACAAATCCTGTCCAGCCTTGACCTCAGCTGCACCTTCGCCTTTTCGTTATGCACTCAACGAATACGCCGTAAGAGCCTTTCACGGTAGGTATCGACAATCACAGCCGGGATGATCACGGTACCGATTATGATTGGCTTGTAATTATCGCCGATACCTAGCAATTGCAGCCCCGTCGCCAGCACTTGCAAAATACAGGCGCCAGCCAATGTGCCGACGATTGAGCCCTTGCCGCCGAAAAGGCTTGTCCCGCCGATGATGACGGCAGCAATCGCGTTGAGTTCATAACCAACACCCGCAATCGGACTCCCGATATTCAGACGCAGGAGATAGACAATCGCGGCAATACCAGCGGTGACGCCAGAAATGACAAACGCGGCGATTTTATAGGCGTCGGGGTTGTGTCCCGACAGACGTACAGCCTCGTCATTAGCTCCGACCGCGTAGATCATGCGACCGAAGACGGTAAAACGCAAAACGAACCAGCCGACGGCAATCACGGCCACTGCGATGAGGAAAATGGACGGCAGAAAACCACCGACTATCAGATTGCCGAAATCAACAAAACCCTGAGGAAGACCGGTAATGGTTGAGTTGTTGAAACCACCCGAGCCGCTCCGGCGGCGATGTTCAGCATGCCCAGCGTGACAATAAACGAGGGGATTTTCCAGTAGGTCGATACCTTGCCGTTGATAAACCCGCAAAGCCCTCCAACGGCAATACATGCCAGAACCGCCAGCGGGATTGACAAGGCAGGCTCCAGACCGGATGTCATGATAAGAGCGCCGACGACTGTGCATAAGGCAAGCACCGAGCCGACCGAGAGGTCGATTCCACCCGTCAGAATGACAAAGGTCATACCTGCCGCAAGGACCGTGTTGATCGCAATCTGAACGAAAATCTTCAGCGCGTTGCCCGAAGTTGCGAAATAGGGTGCGGTTACGGAAAATACCAGCGTTATCAGGATCAACGCCAAAAATACGCCAGCATCACGCAACAGGAAGCGCTTCAGTTTCTGGCGATCGACAGCGCCGGGGTGTTGGGTGGATGGAGAAATGGGTTCCGTCATGCGTGAACATGCTCCTGATAAGCGAGCGAAAGAATACGCTCCTGATCGAATTGCGACCGGTCCAGTTCTCCCACGAGCTTGCCGTTCGAGAACACAATGATACGATGACACATGCCGATCAGTTCGGGCAGATCCGAGGAAATCATGATAATGGCCTTCTGGTTCTCGGCCAGCATCCAGAGAAGTTGATAAATCTCGCGTCTCGCGCCAACGTCAACCCGCGCGTCGGTTCATCCAGTATCAATAAGGACGAACCGCGAAATAACCATTTTGCCAGAACCACCTTTTGCTGATTGCCGCCGGAGAGATTACGCACCGGCGTATCGATAGACGCCGTCTTGACGCGCAGCCGCTCGACCAGCTCACTTACAGCGCCTTTCTCCATCCGGCCATCCAGCAGGCCACCGTGCGAGATTTTCTTCAAGTCAGTGATCGTGGTGTTGATCGACACAGGCATGTCAAGCAGCAGCCCCGGCTCTTGCGGTCTTCTGTCAGAAAACCCAGACCATTACGCACGGCATCGCGCGGGTCACGGATAGTTATCGGCCTGCCGTCGACGTTGATTTCCCCTGCCGATCTGGAATCCGCGCCGAAAATTGCGCGCATCACTTCAGTGCGGCCCGATCCGACCAGACCCGCGACACCAAGAATTTCTCCATGACGCACCGAGAAGGAAACCGGCGGGGCGCCGCTGTTACGCTTCACATTCCTCACTTCCAGCGCCACCGAACCGAGCTTGATATCGGCATTGAAGCCATACTCATCCGCAATGTCGCGACCGATCATCATGCGTACCAGATGCGGAACGCTCAACCCCCGCAAATCACGTGTCTCAACCAGACGACCATTGCGAAGCACGGTCACACGATCACCGATCTCGAAGACCTCATGCAGGCGGTGAGAGATGTAGATGATCGTGACACCCTTCGCCTTCAGCCGCTTGATGATCGCAAATAGCCGTTCGATTTCCGGCGGCGTCAACGTCGCCGTCGGCTCGTCCAGAACCAGTAGTTTGCTGTCATAACCAAGCGCCTTGGCGATCTCGACCAGCTGCATTTGCGCAACGCCCAGCTCTGAAACCGGCATTCGCGGGTCGACCGCCGACCGACTTCGGCCAAAAGCTCTTCGGCACGGCGGTTCAGTGTCGCCCGGTCCATGATGCCAAAACGTCTCGGCAGGCTTTCCAGCATCAGGTTTTCGGCAATGGAAAGATGCGACAGCAGGTTGAGTTCCTGATGAACGATGCGGATACCCTGAACCTGCGCATCATGTGGAGTTTTTGGCTTATAGGGCTGGCCGTTCAGAAAAATCTCACCGTTGTCGGGCTGGTATATGCCAGCTAGAAGCTTGATAAGGGTCGATTTACCCGCACCGTTTTCGCCGAGGATTATATGCGTCTCGCCGCGTTGTAGCTCCAGCGTGACATCGTTTAGCGCAACCACCCCCGGAAAGGTCTTGCCGACATTGTCCAATCTCAAAATGGCGTCGGCTGACTGCATGCTTGTTCCTGCCTGCCGGGTGAAAGGGAAGCGGCGCGCGGAGCGCCGCCCCATAATTGGCGATGTTTGGACGATCCCGGTTTTCAGAGATCCCGGGCCGTGATGAGCTTGATGTCCGTCTTGACCCAACCGGAGAACTTTTCGCCTGCCAATTCCTTGAGGCCGTAATCAATGCCCATGGCCGCCATCTGCGCGCCGAACTGATCAACCGTGGCCAACATCTTGCCATCCTTGATCAAAGGCTGGACAGCAGGAATGTTGTCGAAGCCCACGACCTTGATCTGGCCCGATTTTCCGGCGGCATCCAGCGCCTTCACGACGCCGAGCGCCATGGAATCGTTGGCCGCCATAACACCCTGAATGTCCTGATACTGGGTCAGGAAATTGGTCATCAGCGTGTTGGCTTCTTCCGTTTCCCAATGGGCAGTCTTGGGATCGAGCAGTGTCAAACCGCCTTCAGCCACGGCATCGTCAAAGCCCTTTTTGCGTTCCTTGGCATTGTCTGCCTCAGGATTGCCTTCAAGGATAACCACCTTGCCGCCCTTACCCAATTCCTTGGCAAGTGCCATGCCGGCGAGCTTTGCGCCCTCGCGATTGTCCGGACCGAAAAAGGCGAGATCGACACCCGCCTGCTTTTTCGCCTCTTCATCAAGCGCCACATCAATATTAATAACCTTGATGCCGGCCTCCAGAGCCTTTTTAACCGGCGTTACCATCGCCTTGGAGTCTGCTGGGGCCAGCACGATCACATTGAACTGCTGCGTGATGAAGTTCTCTACAGCATCGACCTGAGCCGCAAAATCACGTTCGTCCTTCATGCCGACAGCGGCAAAGGAGAACTTGTCGGTGTTTTTGGCGGCATAGTCCTCGGCACCTGCCTGCATCTGCTTGAAGAACTCGTTGGCGAGCGATTTCATGACGAGACCGACTTTAGGCTGGTCTGCTGCAAAAGACGGCAGGGACGGTAGAAGCAGAGCACCGGCGCCCAGTGCACTCGATGTCATAAACTGGCGTCGTGAAATCGAAACCCGACCCAGCCCTGTAATGATTGAACTTTTAGTCATGAATTCCTCCCCCTCACTTCAGTAAAAATCTGCCGTGTTACTGTAGCGTAGTGCCGTCGATAGAATACTGTCAAGACGGCAACATAAAGGGAGACGTTCACGGTTTCCGTGCTGCATGACGGATACCGTGTGACACGAACCGGATCGCTATCAGACGGGACTGGAGCTCCAATCCTTATCCTATAAAGGATCAGGCAAGCCGCCCATACAGGCGCAGCACAGCACGAAGACGTTCGTGATCTATGGCCTGAACCAGCAGCCGATCATAGGCCGTTCCACCCGTATCCTCAGCCGCGATCATCGCGTTTACGACTGCCTCCTCCACGCCATCGACCGCCGCCAGATAGACGGGATCGAGCGGCTCATCATTCACCATCTCCACGTCCAGAAAGGGCGTGGAACGATGCTGCATAGGTCGCTGGTTGGCGGTGGAGAAAGCGATAAAAATATCGCCCGAATTGTTGCCGCCCGGCGTTCCGTTACGGCCGATGCCGATGCTTGCGCGACGCGCAAGGCGCTTCAACTGGTGCGGCATCAGTGGCAGATCGGTCGCCAGCACAACGATAATCGAGCCGCGCTCCTGCAACTGGCTCTGCGGCGTGCCATCCCGCATATGCCGCCCCACCGGCACACCGGCAATGGTCAGCCAATCGCGCTGCCCGTGATTGGCCTGCACCAGCGCACCGATGGTGAAACTGCGACCGCCGAACTCCACGACGCGCGATGCCGTGCCCGTCCCGCCCTTGAAGCCATAGGTGATCATACCAGTGCCGCCGCCGCAATTGCCTTCCTGCACCGGGCCAGACACAACACTATCGAGTGCCTTGCGCACATCGGTTTCCGTCACAGGAAAGCCGTTGATGTCGTTGAGTGCACCGTCATAGGTTTCTGCGATGACCGGCATAATCCAGAGGAAATCGTCGGTCTGGTAGGTCGAGGCATAGCGGTCGACCATCCAGCGTACTGTCGCATGATGTGCCATGCCGATAGCGTGCGTGTTGGTAATAACGACGGGGCCGAGGAAGTAGCCGCCATCTTCGATCCAATGCGTGCCGGTCATTTCACCATTGCCATTAAAGCGATGGACGCCTGCATAGACCGGCACTGGAGTTTCAGACTGCATATGCGGCAGAATGGCAGTCACTCCGCTGCGCGCCGGACGCTTGCGACCGGGGCGCGGCTCGTTCTCGATAATGGTCTGAAAGCCGACCCCAACTCCATTGACATCGGTGATCGCATTGTACGGACCAGTCACGCCAGTGAAAGGAAGCCCCAGATCGCGAGCGCGCGGTTTACGTGTAGGTGTTTGTGAAGTCATATTATTTCTGCCGAGAACGAAGATAAAGTCCAAGCGAAGCCACAACGAATGAGAAGGTCAGCATCATCACGGCAATCGCATTGATTTCCGGTTTGATGCCGCGACGCAGCATTGCGAAGATGAACATCGGCAGGGTCGTAACATCGACGCCCGCGATAAAATAGGTGATGACGAGGTCATCCATTGAAATGATGAAGGCAAGCAGTGCACCACCGAGAATGCCGGGCATGAGCTGGGGCATGACGACCTTGCGGAATGTCACCCATTCATTGGCGCCAAGATCGGCCGATGCATGTTCCAGCGTGCGGTCCATGCCGGCCAGCCGGGCCGAAACGACAATGAAGACATAAGAGATCAGAAAAGTGCATTGGCCGATGATGATCGTGGTCAGCCCCAGATGAATACCCGCATTGACAAAGAAAATCAGGAGAGCAATGCCCAGCACGATATCGGGCATCAACATGGGCATGAAAAGTGTCACCTGATAGAAGCGCTTTCCCAGAAAATTGTAGCGATGCATGGCCAGCGCCAGCCCCGTTCCGAGAACGGTCGATATGAGTGTCGTTGAAGTCGCAATCTTCAGGCTGTTGAACACGGCTGCCACAAGCTGATCCGTCGATTCAATATAGAGTGCGCTTTCCGAAACCACTGTCTTGAAGCCCAGAACCTGCGCATACCAGTCGGTCGTAAAGCCGCTCCACACCATCATGTTCACCGGATTGGCGTTGAACGAATAGGCGATGACAAGCGCCAGCGGGATATAGATGAAAGCGAAGAACAGCGCGACGTAAAGCAGCAATCCGCCATTGAAGAGAGAACGGGTAATTTTCATTGTTGCGCCTCCCTTACCGCGACAGCGTTTCGGCGGCATTACGCCGGTTCGTAAAGAGTACATAGCCAGACAGCAGCAGCAACATGACGGCCATCACCATCATCGCGAGCGCCGACCCGAACGGCCAATTGCGGGCAGACAGGAACTGTCCTTCAATCAAATTGCCAAGCATCATCACCTTGGCTCCGCCCAGCACTGCAGGCACAACAAAATTTCCGAGCGCAGGAATGAAGACAATTACCGAACCGGCAGCAATGCCGGGCGTGGTCAGCGGCAAGACAATTCGAAAAAAGTCCGCACCGGACCTGCCCCCAAATCAAGCGACGCCTGCACCAAACGCCAGTCCAGCTTTTCAATGCTTGCATAGACAGGCATGAACATGAACGGCAGGAACACATAGACCATGCCCAGCACGATGGCGCCGTCGGTATAGATCATGTCCAGCGGACGTGAGATGATACCGAGCGACATCAAGGTCTCGTTGAGCAACCCTGTCGGGCGCAGAATCATCACCCATACGAACAGCCGCACAATCAGGCTGGCGAAGAATGGCAAGGTAATGAGGAATATGCAGAAGTTCTTCCACCTGTCGGGAAGCCTGCTGATATAAAAAGGCAGCCGGATAAGCGACCAGCAATGCGACAATGACCGTCACGATGGCGATCCTTACCGAGCGGAAGAAAATCGCCAGATAGATCGGGTCGAATTCCTCAAATGCCGGATCCGCAAAACCGAGGATACGCCCGAAATTATGAGGATAAAACTCCCATTCGACACCACCATAAAGTCCGTGCGCGAGAAAGCTCGTCACCACCATGATCGCGAGCGGAATGGCGAAGAAGACAATCAGAAACAACGTCGCCGGTCCGAGAAGAACTGCCAGCTGAACGCCGTAAGCTCGCCGGGTTCATCACGCAGCTTCCCTTCGCAAAGTAGGTGGACTGTAGCCGGATCGTAATACCAGCGCGCGGCCAGCCCCGGCTGCAGATCATTGACCGAGTTTCGGTCCACAGCCGGAATCTGCGCCGTCAGCTTGCGCCCGGAAGCGAGCCGTCCGAGCAATTCGAAAGACGAACCGACAAAGGCAATCTGGTCGAGCGTTACATCGAGCACCCCATATTTTTCATTGCGCGCGATAAGCGAGAAATTTTCTGGACGCAGAAGTGCGGTGCCCTTGCCTTTGGCTTTGCCTCCAACATCGTGCTGCAGCACCGTTCCGTCCGTTAGCACGAAGCCGTTGGCGTCGACTTGTCCTTCCAGAAGATTGCTCGCGCCAACGAAATTGGCGACAAAGGCATTGACCGGGCGATCATACACAACCCGCGGCGCATCCAGTTGCTGGATGCGCCCATTCGAGAGCACCGCCACGCGATCCGACATGGTCAGCGCTTCCTGCTGGTCGTGCGTGACAAAGATGAAGGTAATGCCCAGTTCGTGCTGCAAGGTTTTCAGTTCGAACTGCATCGCCTCGCGCAGGTTCTTATCAAGTGCGGACAATGGCTCGTCGAGCAACAACACCTTCGGACGGGCCACGATGGCCCGGGCCAGAGCCACACGTTGCTGTTGCCCACCCGAGAGCTGCCGCGGCAGGCGAGCCTCCAAACCAGCCAGCCCCACCATCTGCAAAACGGCCCTGACGCGCTCCATGCGCTCCGCCTTGCCGACGCCGGCGACTTCCAGAGCATATCCGGTGTTCTGCCCCACACTCATATGCGGAAACAGCGCATAGTTCTGAAAAACCGTATTGACCGGGCGGCGATAAGGTGGACGGTCCGTCATGTCGACGCTGTCGATCTCGATCCGCCCCGCATCCAACGCAGCGAACCCGCTGATCGCCTGTAGCAAAGTAGTCTTGCCACAGCCCGAAGGGCCTAGCAAGGTAATGAATTCATTACGACCGATATCCAGATCGATACCGTCCAGTGCCTTGACCTCACCGCCCTCTGGACTCGCAAAGGTTTTGGCCGCGGAAACCAGCCGCACAATCGCATCCCGCATTTTCGTTCCCCGAAATGTTATTTAATTAACTCTTGCGTGATTTGGTTATGTTGATATCATTTTCCAGTGCAAGTCAACGCCTCGAAGACCGTACTTTGCATCCTTGCCAAGGCAGGGAAATGAAAACGGGCTGCGGGGAAAAATATGACAAGGGGAACTACAATGACGATCTTCAATGGTGCTGTTCAGCGCCTTGGATTGATTGCGCTCACCGTTCTGGGCATGTCTGCAGGCAAAAGCTTCGCAGATGAATTGAACATCTATAACTGGGGCGAATACATCAATCCTGCAGTACTTCAGAAATTCGAAGAAGAGACAAAGGTCAAGGTCAATCTATCGACCTATTCCTCCAATGAGGAAATGCTGGCCAAGATTCAGGGCGGTGCCAGCGGTTACGATATCGTGTTTCCGTCCGTGCATATGCAAGACATCATGGCTAAGCTCGATCTGCTCGCGAAAACCGATATCAATACATATGAAGGCTTCAAGAACATCGACCCGCGCTTTCTGCGCGCCAAAAGTGATCCCAACGGAGAATATTGCCTGCCTTACGCCTTCGGCACGGTGGGCATTCTCTATAACCGGCGCGTGCTCGGCAAGGATGTGACCGGCTGGAAGGATCTGCTTGCGACGATCAAGGAAAAGGGTCTCAAGATCACACTTCTCGATGACATGCGTGAAGTGCTGGGTGTCGGGCTTATTCTCAACGGAAACTCTGTAAACTCCACAGACCCGAAGCAGCTTCAGCAGGCCGCGGACACCATCATCGAAATGAAGCCGTATGTGGCTGCTTTCACCTATGATTCCCGTCCGATGGTCGGCGCAGGCGACGTTGCTGCTGCGCATTATTTTATCGGCAGCATGGTGGATGTTTTAGGCAATCCGAAAGATTTGGGTTACGTCATTCCGGAAGAAGGCGCGACCATGTACCAGAAGATATGTGCATTCTCAAAACAGCTCCGAACAAGGACAGTGCAGTGAAGTTCATGCAGTTTTACACGCGCCCCGAAATCGCCGCGCTCAATGTTGCGCAACAGACGAACGGAACGCCCAATGTGCCGGCACGTCAGTTGACACCTGACAACATCAAGAACAGCACGGAAATCAATCCGACCGACGAAACGATGAAACGGCTCCAGATTTTCGAGGATCTGGGTTCCGGCGTTCGCCAGCTCGACCGGGCATGGACAAAGGTAAAAACAGCGCAATAGGCTGTTTTTTGCTGGCTCCGGTCTCCATTACCGGACCGGAGCCAAAACGGGAGGGGTAAGTTTGTCTAAAAGAAATTCTCATACGTCTCCAAAATGCGGAATTACGCAAATCCAAGGCCGACAAGCTGATCGCAGGCTATATCGAGCGTAATCTGGCGGAACTGCCATTCGAAACGGCAAAAGTCCATCGCGGAGCGTCTTGGTATTTCTCAGATGACGGTCGGTCGCTATTTGCGACGGCTCGGTTTTGATGGGCTGGAGGAGTTAAAAACAGCATTAAGGCGCGGCCGCTCCAATCCTGCGTGGCAGGTTAAGGGGCCGGTTGCCCGGCTCCAGCAAGATTTTCGAGAAGGCAAGCTGCTCGCCGGTCTGGTGCAACAACAGATCGAAAATCTCGGCGCCATCTACGAGCTGACTACCCGTCCTGAATGGCAGGAGACGATCGACGCACTGATCGGGGCAAGCGAGGTTTATGTTGCAGCCTATCAGAATGTACGCGGCATAGCGCAATATTTCGCGTCACAGCTGTCCTATTCGCGCCCGGGGGTGTCCTTCATGGATGGGCTGAACGGTACCTATGCAGAAGTCCCGGATGGCTCAAGGGAAAACCGTGTTCTGTTTTTTGCACGATGTCCGCCGCTTCGCATCAAAAGCCCGCCCCTTGGCCATCGAGGCCCGTCGAATGGGCGTAAAAGTGATACTTCTTACCGATGAATTCTGTCCATGGGCAAGCGAGGTGGCCGATATTGCCCTGATCGTACCCGGTTCTCACGGGCCACTTTGGGATGGTGCCGCAACGATGACTGCCATCATGGATCTTATGCTTTCGCATATCATCATACAGCTCGGTAGTCAGGTGGATGAAAGAGTGCAGAGCCTTACCCGTCTCCGTGATATTTTCGGCGATTTTGAAAGTTAGAGCATGCCCAGCAAAAGTGCGAAGCGGCTTTGTTTAGAATAATGCGAAGAAACAAATACCTAGCGCTACTTCAGCTACTCCGTTTTAACTGGAACCGCCCCGGCGAAAAGTTGCTCTTCAAAAGTCTGCAAAGCTTGCAAAGACCCGTTTTAGAAGCCAGTTCCCAACGTTGAACATCCGATACCCTTAACTGCGTCAGAAGAGACGAGCATACGTGTCTTCATCGCCTCCGCGTGAAGACATATTGACATCGCACGGCCCATCTTTTAATTGTTCAACAATATTATTGAACAAAAAGGGAACGATATGCCTGCTCCGACAATCTCAATACGCGTGACTGAACTGAAATCAGCCTTGCTGGCCGCCGCTTTTGCCGTCGTCGCGTTGGTGCCGCATGGAGCCGCAGCCGCACCTCAGACCGTGAAGGAAAACACGCTGTCGGTTGGTTCCGATCTGACATATCCCCCTTCGTGTACATGAAAGAAGGCAAACCGGCCGGGTTCGACGTTGAACTGATGGAAGGCATCGCAAAGCAACTCGGGCTTGCTGCAGAGTTCAAGGACACGCGCTTCACCAGCCTCATCACCGGTGCACGCGCCAACCATTTCGACGTCATCGCATCGGCGCTTTATGTGACACCGGAGCGGCAGAAGATTCTCAATTTCATCCCGTACATCAAGGCCGGGTCTTCCCTGCTCGTACTGAAAGACGCCAAATATCGCCCTTCGAATGAAAAAAAGCTTTGCGGCAAGGTCATCGGATCGATGCAGGGCGCGTCGTGGCTTCCGAAGTTGAAGGCACTCTCGGAAGATTACTGCGTCAAGAATAATCTCGGCGCCATCGAGACCCGGGAGTTCGACACGGATGCCCGTGTCACACAGGCATTGCGCAGCGGCTCGGTCGACGTAGAATTCATGGATAATGTTGTCGCCGCCGAACTGCTGAAAAAGTTTCCTGACGAATATGCCGTTACGTCCGGGGCGCTCATCTATCCGATCATGGTGGGCATCGCTACCACACCCCAGAACAAAGAGCTTTTCAATGCCATGAACGATGCTTTCGCCCAGATGCGAAAGAATGGTTCTTATGACGCGCTCGTCAAAGCCTATCGCATGGAACCCGTCACCGACGATGAGATCAAAGAAGTCGTTTCCACAGCTCGATAAACCGGGATTGGGGCGGACCGGACTGGCCCCATTTCCCTCTGCATTGCCGAAACGGGAGGCTTCGCTTGAACTACGATTGGCATTACGCGCTCGGTCTGCTTGCAGACCGGGATTTCTGGGAGGCGAGCTGGGTTGTGATCAAGCTCAGCCTGCTGAGCTGGCTTCTGGCGGCGATTGCTGGCTTCGGTCTGGCACTGGCAAAGCAATCATCCCGGTCGGTGATCAACGGTCCCGCGCGGGCCTATATCTGGTTCTTCCGCAGCCTTCCGCTTCTGGTGCTGCTGATTTTCATCTACAGCCTGCCGCAGGTCTTTCCGGTTCTTCGCACGCTCCTGTCAAATGCTTTCGCGGCTGGCCTGATCGCACTTGTCATCAGTGAAACCGCCTATATGGCAGAAATCCATCGGGGTGGATTGCTCGCTATTCACAAAGGCCAGATCGAGGCCGGGCGTGCGCTGGGTCTGAGCTTCTTTGGCATTCAGCGTCTGATCGTCATTCCACAGGCAATCCGGGTTTCCTTGCCCGCAATGTCGAACGAACTTGTCACTATCGTCAAACTCACTTCTCTGGTTTCGGTCATCTCGCTTGCCGAAATCCTGCTTGTTGGCCAGCGGCTCTATACGCAGAATTTTCTGGTCCTCGAGACGCTCACCGTTGTTGCCTTCTTCTACGTCCTCGTCGTCACGCTGTTCGATCGCGGTCTTACTTTGCTGGAGCGGCGCTCGGATGTGATACGACGCGGTCAGAAGGCACGCACCTTGTCGCCGCAGGAGGTTTCGGCAAAACTGTCCGGCACTGAAGCTCCCGTTGATCGCGCCCAAGGCAAATCCCAGCAATCCGACACCGTTGCCCCGGAAGCAACCGGACTGCGCAAGGCCTATGGTTCGCATGAGGTGTTGAAGGGCGTCAGCCTGACGGTGAAATCCGGTGAGGTGATCTCCATCATCGGTCGTTCTGGCTCAGGCAAGACGACCTTCATTCGCCTGCTCAACGGACTGGAACGTCTCGATGCCGGTAAAGTAAAACTGCACGGCTCGCCCTTCATCTCGGCAGAAGTGACACAATCAGGCAAACATGTCTTCCGGGAAGATGTCTCGCTAATCCGCGATGTCGGCATGGTGTTCCAGAGCTTCAATCTTTTCAATCACAAGACTGTGCTTGAAAACATGCTCCTCGCGCCTTTGTATCACAAGATCGGTGCGCGAGCCGACCTTGAGCGGCAAGCGTTTCATTATCTGAGCAAGGTGGGCATGGCAGCTCACGCGGGAAAATATCCGCACCAGCTTTCCGGTGGCCAGCAGCAGCGAGTTGCAATTGCTCGCGCCCTGATGATGTCGCCGAGTATCGTTTTGTTCGATGAACCCACTTCGGCGCTGGACCCAGAAACCGTTGAAGAAGTACTGGGCGTTATCCGGTCTCTTGCAAGCGAAGGCGTGACGATGGTCATCGTCACCCACGAAATGAACTTTGCTTTCGAGGTCTCCGACAGAATTCTCTTTATGGACGCGGGCAAGGTCGTCTGCGACGATACGCCGGATAAACTCAAATCCGGGATCTATCCGCAGTTGAAACCTTTCCTGAAGAATATGACGGTCTGACACATGAACCAGCCAGCCACCCTTCGCGATCCCGCATTCATTCGTGTGGCCAATGCCATACGCGACGACATTCTCAAAGGCCGTCTGTTGAGCGGCACGAGCCTGATCGAAGCCGAACTTATCAATGTCTACGACGTCTCGCGCAACACCTTGCGCGAAGCCATGCAGCTTCTACGCCAGCAAGGACTGGTTTCGCAGGAGCCGAACAAGAGCGTCCGTGTGAAAAGGCTGACGGAAAAGGACATTGGCGACATCTTCGTGGTGCGTCGGGTCGTTGAACTTGGTGCGCTCCGGGGCGAACCTCGGTTCCTTCGCACTGGCTGGAAAGGCTCAACGAGGTGATCCACAACGAGAGTGATGCGACCGCCCGCGCAGACTGGACGGCGGTAGCCCGCCAGAGCCTTCTCTTTCACCGGGAAATAGTGTCGTTGCATGGGAGCCCTATCTTCGATCAGATGTTCTCTCTGCTTGTGACCCAGCTGCGTCTGGTTTTCGTCACCGGCAACGAACAGGCTTTTCATGAGCCATGGTTGAAAAGAGAAGCCGAAATCTGTCGCCTCATTGCAGTGGGGAACTGCGAAGCCGCGGCCGACCAGCTTGAGAACTATCTGGCGAATTCAGAAAAATGCTGACGGCACTGGTCCGGAACTGATCACAGCCGATTGCACCAACGGGACACGCTTTATGAAACACGATCCGCAAGACAAATCCGGATTGGGGAATGCCATGCCTTGCAACTGGGTTGAAAAGCTTGACTGGCGCTGGCCGACTATGCGGCGCGTGACTGGGATGCACGAGAGATTTTTCTCAACCGGCGGTTCGAGGCGGCTCGCATTGAGCTCAGCCATTGGCAGGAACTTAGCGAAAGTAATCATGAACTCGCACCTCTCGCTGGTCTGACGATGACGGTCAAGGCCTGCTTCGACACAGAAGGCTGGGTGACAAGCTGCGGTTCGAAAGCGCTGCAAGGGGCTGTTCCCGCTCTCACAAGCGCTGTTCTGGTGCGCAGGCTCCGTATGGGCGGTGCGACATTGCTCGCCCAGACAAACATGACCGAATTTGCTTATGGCGCGCTGGGGGTCAACACGCATTTCGGGACGCCGCGCACACCGCTCGACCCTACCCAGAAGCAATCGCTGGCGGCTCTAGTTCCGGTGCAGCGGTGGCAGTCGCACTAGGATATAGCGATTTCGCCGTCTGCTCCGATACCAGCGGCTCAGCGCGCATTCCCGCGGCTTTCTGTGGCGTGGTGGGCTTCAAACCAAGCCGCGGACGCTACGAAACCAGCGGAATGCACTGGTTGTCTACAAGCTTTGATGTGCCGGGGATCATCAGCACCTCGGTCGCCCATTGTCGCCTGATCGACGATGTAGCAACCAGCATCCCAGCAAGGAAAACTTCCACGCTCAAAGCGGATAAGACTGGCAATTCCCCGTCTGCTTTCGGAAGCCCCCTCGACGGAACTATCGAGAAGCTTTTCGGTGCCTGCCGGTCCGCTCTGGAAGCGGCAGAAATTGTCATCCGGGATATCGAACTTCCAAGCCTGATCGAGAGTGCTAGGATTGCCGTCGATGGCGGGATGATCGGCGCCGAGGCTTATGCGCTTCATCGCGAGCGGCTCGCCTTCGATTTCGACAGTTACGATCCCTTGGTCGGAACGCGCATTCAAAAAGGTCGAGAAAACCCCGCCTATCTCTATGTGAATGCATTGAACGCCCTTACTGCCTGCCGTGAGCAGTTCGACGCGGAAATCGAAGGTTTTGATGGTTTCATTCTGCCGACCGTTCCCATGCTACCGCCCGCTTTGGTCACGCTTGCAGACGAGGAAACCTATCTGGCGCTCAACCGGCGCGCATTCTCGCTGACGGAATTCGCCAATCGTCTTGATCTGCCCAGCATCTCGCTGCCGATGGGCAAACACCCCGCCGGTCTCATGCTGACCGGACTGCGCGGCGAAGACGAGACGCTGCTTGCCATCGCAGAAGTACTCGAGCCGCTGGCCGCCAAGTTTTAATAGCCTTTCTGACCCTGACATGAGGAGAATAACATGATTGTCGTGACATCCGACGAAATCGCCGGTACCGCGCGTGACGCTTCTGGACCCGGCTGGGAAAGCCGCCGCATGATCGTGCGTGACGACGGTATGGGCCATTCGGTCCACGAAACCCGCGTCAAGGAAGGTGCAGAGCTGCACCTGCATTACAAAACCACTTCGAAACCAATTATTGCATTTCGGGCGAAGGCGAAGTCGAGCACAAGCAGAGTGGCGACGTGTTTCCAATCCGCCCCGGTACGATCTATGCCCTGAACGAAAACGACCCGCACATCCTGCGCGCCACCAAGGGCGACCTCGTGCTGGTCTGCGTTTTCACGCCACCGCTGGCAGGCAATGAGGTGCACCGAGAAGATGGGAGCTATGCTCCTGCCGACTGAAAAATCGGGTTGTCGGCAATCGAAAGAAGACGCCGCGATTGATCGCGGCGTTTTTTGTTGGTCTTTTCCCAACTTAGAGACCGTGCGTCCGATCATATCCGTTGGGAGCAGGCGGTGCCCAGCCTTCAGGCAGACGCTCCGGCTTGTAAACCTCCACCACCATTGGATGACAGGTAGCAGCATCGGAAGAATGTTCCGCAGAACAGTCGCCTCCCGGACAGGCCGACAGACAGCCAAGAAGATTGATCTCGGCAAAGAACTCCAGATAGTCGCCCGGTCGGACAGGGCTTGCCTTCATGAAATATTGTCCCGTATCCCGGGTGAAGCCCGTGCACATGAACACGTTGAGCACGTCGTGAATATAGGTTTCGGCCTCGTGCAGCGGCTTGCCTGTCTGGTTCGCAAAAGCGCGCGTGAGATTGGAGTGGCAGCAATGATGGTACTGCCCGCCATGGCTCAGAAGATTATTGGTATAAGGATCGCAACGCGTACCGATCACATCATGCACCGCGCCGCCAAATTCGTCGAAACCATACCAGTCGAGACTGTCGTGAGTGATGGTGGCCATCGGACGCAAGTAAGGAAAACTGGAGAACAGCTGGTCTCCCAGCCCCACATGGGTTCCGTTGAGCGCGCGCGTCTTGCCGCTATAGAATTTCTCGTTGAGATCGTCCGCATTGAACAGATTGAGGTCCCCGACCTGCGGCCCCTCGCTGCACAGAATACGGCAAAATGGCCGGCAGGAACGGACCAACACTCCGCATCCCTCGGCTGCACGGTGATGCGTTCGACAAGAACAAGTTTGTCACGAAGGCAGCGATAAGCATCGAGATCAGGGGCGGCAGCGTATCGACCGGATAACAGATCACTGGTTTAACGGCCATGCGAGCAGCGGCATCGGCGGGCCGCGGCGTGATCGAATTTATCTTCATGAAGCGCTCTGTCGTTCTCTTGCGTTTGGATCGTCACGATACGCGACCGCGTGTTCCATGACGGACAAGTTCTAACATGGAATATATCGTTCAACAATATTGATGAATGATCGTAGACGCTTCCATATTTTATGTCAGCCTTGTTTGACGAGCTTCAAGTTTGAATAGCGACGGAACAATACATCTGCGGTGCGAAATAGAACGCCGATCTGATTGAATCAGATCGGCGTTCTAACTGTTTGTCTTGGCGTGCATCTTGTTCCGAAAAATGCTCACACTTTTCGAGATGCCCTCTAATGAGCTATCATGACATGACGCACGGTCGTGTAATCTTCCAGTGCGTAAATCGACATGTCCTTGCCGTAGCCCGATTGTTTCAGGCCGCCATGTGGCATCTCGTTTGTCAGCATGAAATGGGTGTTGATCCACGTACAGCCATATTGCAGACGGGCGGCGGTCTGCATTCCCTTGCTGACATCCTTGGTCCAGACTGACGAGGCAAGGCCGTAATCACTGTCGTTGGCCCATTGCACAGCTTCATCGACATCGCTGAAGCGCGTCACCGATACGACTGGTCCGAATACCTCGCGTCGCACGATTTCGTCTTCCTGCAATGCACCTGCAATGACGGTCGGTTCGAAGAAGAAGCCATTGGCACCAGACGTATTACCACCCGCGGTCACCTCGATATGCTTATGCTCGCGAGCGCGGGCCACAAAACTTTCAACGCGGTCACGCTGTCGGCGGGAAATGAGCGGTCCGATCTCATTCTGGCTGTCATCGTCCAGATTGTAGCGGATGCTGGAAACGGCAGATGACAAGTCAGCGACGAAACGGTCGTAGATGCGTGCATCGGCATAGATGCGGCAGGCAGCTGTGCAGTCCTGTCCGGCATTGTAATAGCCGAAAGTGCGAATACCGTTGACGACAGCTTCGATGTCCGCATCGTCGAAAACAATGACCGGCGCCTTGCCGCCAAGCTCCAGATGAGTGCGCTTCACGGTCTTGGCCGCGGCCTGCAAGACCTTCTTGCCGGTGGCGACATCACCGGTGATCGACACCATGTCGATACGTGGATGGTTGATCAGCGCGTTGCCGACGGTTTCGCCTCGCCCCAGAACGACATTGACGACGCCCTCCGGCAGAATTTCCGCCAACAGCTTGGCCATTTTCAGCGCGGTCAGCGGTGTCTGTTCCGACGGTTTGAAAACCACCGTATTGCCGCCCGCAATGGCCGGTGCCAGTTTCCATGCCATCATCATCAAAGGATAATTCCAAGGAGCGATGGAGCCGACAATGCCGACCGGATCACGACGGATCATCGATGTGTGGTTCGGGATATATTCGGCGGCAAGCGGTCCATGAAGATTACGCACCGCGCCTGCAAAGAAGCGATAACAATCCACGATGGCCGGGATCTCGTCATTGATGACAGCATTGATCGGCTTGCCGCAATTGAGCGCTTCCAGCGTGGCAAACGCTTCCGCGTCCCGCTCAATCGCATCGGCAATTTTGAGAAGATGATTGGAACGTTCGGCGGGTGTGGTGCGTGACCGGGCCTTGAATGCCTTGTCCGCGGCGGTGACTGCGGCGTCGATCTGTCCTAACGAGGCCTCGGGCAGCTTGAGAACTGTCTCGCCGGTCTTGGGATTAAGGACTTTTTCCTCTGTCTCCGTGCCAGCTTCAAAGCGCGAGCCAATCAGCATTTCGGTGTTCATGACGTTCTCCCTTTTGTCATTTCCCATGACCGGCGACCTGATCGCCATCGCGGGTGAGATAGTAGGCGACGAGGATGGGCAGGAAGGTCACCAGAACCACCACCATGGCCACCACATTGGTGACGGGGCGTTGGCGTGGCCGGATCAGTTCCTGAAGCATCCAGATCGGCAGGGTCATCTGCTGGCCGCCGGTAAATGTGGTGACGATCACCTCGTCGAAGGAAAGTGCGAATGCGAGCATGCCGCCTGCAAGCAAAGCTGTTCCGATATTCGGCAGGATCACATAGCGGAACGTCTGGAACCCGTTGGCGCCAAGGTCCATCGAGGCTTCGATCAGCGAACCGGAAGTGCGTCGGAAGCGGGCCACGGCATTGTTGTAGACGACCACCACGCAGAAGGTTGCGTGACCGAGCACGATGGTCCACATCGAAAAAGGAATATCGAATAGCGAAAAGGCCGAGCGCAATGCGATGCCGGTTACAACACCGGGCAGTGCGATAGGCAGGATGACCAACAGCGAAATGCTTTCACGCCCAAAGAAATGCGTCCGACTGACAGCTGCTGCGCACAGCGTTCCGAGCACCAGCGCGATCAAGGTCGCAATTGTGGCGACCTGCAAAGAGAGCGCAAGCGACGACCACACATCGGCACGATTCCATGTCACTGCGAACCATTGCAGCGTAAAGCCCGGCGGCGGCCATTGATAGCTCTTCTCTTCCGTCGTGAAGGCATAGACGAAGATGAGCAAGATCGGCAGATGCAGGAAGGCGAGGCCCAGTCCGGCAGCAAGCTTCAATCCGAAGGAAGCGCGGTTGTTGCGATCAGAGCGCATCGAAAGCCCCTGTTTCTTGGCGATCCACAAATAGATGGCCATGATGACGATCGGCACGACGGAGAAGGCAGCCGCCAGCGGCACATTGCCTGCCGTTCCCTGCTGTGTATAGACGGCCTGTCCGATGAACAGGCGCGACGAACCAATGATCTGCGGAATGATGTAGTCGCCGAGCGTCAGCGAAAAGGTGAAGATCGATCCTGCAATGATGCCCGGCATGGCGAGCGGCATGAGCACGGTTCGGAAAGTCTGCGCCGACGTTGCACCGAGATCGGAGGAAGCTTCCACCAGATTGCCCAGCACACGCTCCAGCGCGGCCTGTGTCGGCAAGATCATATAGGGCAGCCAGATATAGACGAAGACGATGAACGTGCCGAGATAGCTGACCGACAGTGAATTACCGCCTATGACCGGCACGGACAGAATGCCGTCGAGTAGCGGGGACAAATGCAGCTTTGCGAATATCCGTGTCAGGATGCCTTCCTTGGCGAGGATCAGCTTCCACGCATAGACCTTGACCAGATAGCTCGACCAGAGCGGCAACATGATGCCGAGATAGAACAGCGCCTTCCAGCGTCCGCGTGCATAGCGGGCGGCATAATAGGCGATGGGAAAGGCGACGAATGCCGAGGCGACCGTGACCAGCGCAGCCATGAGGACGGTGCGGATGATGATGTCGAGATTGGCAGAATTTAGCAGCTGAGCATAAGTGGCGAGCGTGAAATTATAGTCGATCAGACCGGAGAAATCATCGACCGAAAAGAAGCTCTGCAAGAGAAGCGCTATCAGCGAGCCTATATAGATGATGCCCAGCCACAGAAGCGGCGGCGTGATCATGAGAAACAGGAGCAGCCCCGGACGACGCCAGAAAAGGTCCGAGAGGCGACCAAACATCCCACCGCGCTGCGGCAAGATGGACGCCGGATTTGACCCGGAGTTTGCGAGTGTGGAAGCCTGCGCGCCAGTCATGCTGTCTGATCCATGTAATGAACGTCACCCGGAGTCCACACGATGCGGATATCCGATCCGGTCTCGGGGACAGTTGCGCCGGCAGGCAGCATGACGTGCAGCCCGGCGCCTTCGGCTTCCACACCGAGACGTGTAGCGGACCCAAAGAAGCTGGCGGTTTCGATCCGCGCTGCTACTCCGACCTTGTCGTTCTTGTCTGCAATGCGAATGGATTCCGGCCGAAGGCTTGCCCAACGCCGTTCCCCGCCGAATGCGGCCATAACTTCAGGCGCAACGACATTGGAAGAGCCGACAAAATCGGCGACAAACCGGGTTTGCGGGCGGTTATATATTTCCTGCGGTGTTCCGGCGAACGATACGACCATTGTTGAAGACAGCAATACGGTCCGCCATGGACAGCGCCTCGCCCTGATCGTGGGTCACGAAAACAAAGGTGATACCAAGCGCCTTTTGCAGGCTCTTCAGCTCTTCTTGCATCTGTTCGCGCAGTTTGAGGTCGAGGGCGCCGAGTGGCTCGTCGAGGAGCAGCACTTTGGGTCTATTGACGAGGGCGCGAGCCAGCGCGACACGCTGACGTTGTCCACCGGAAAGCTGGCTGGGCTTGCGTGCGCCATAGCCGGGCAGCTTGACCAGCTCCAGCATTTCTTCGGCTTCGCGATGTCGTTCGGCCTTTCCGGCGCCCCGCACCATCAACCCATAGGCCACATTGTCAAGAATGCTGAGATGCGGAAACAGCGCATAGTCCTGAAAGACCGTGTTGACGTTCCGACGATAGGGCGGCACGCCGCCGGCACTTTCGCCGAAAATCTCTATTCTACCATCGGTCGGCTGTTCAAAACCTGCGATCAACCGCAAGCAGGTTGTCTTGCCGGAACCGGAAGGGCCGAGCATGGCAAAGAATTCACCGGACGCGATGGCCAGATTGACGTGATCGACGGCACGGACCTCGCCGAAGTAACGGCTCACATTTTCAAAACGAACTGCTGCTGTCATGGTTCTATCCATCATGCGGAGCGGATACGTCTTCCCGATCCCTTCCTTCAACCGAAGGAAAGGCGATCTTTGAGCTTACGATGGTCAATGTCAGCGACCGCCGATGACGCCGATATAATCGGATACCCAGCGATGATAGGGCACGCATTCCCCCTCGCTTTCGCATTTGGCTGTCGGCGTACGCCAAAAGCTGATCTTCGCGAAATTGTCGAAGCCATTGGTCGCGCAGCCTGCATCGGTCAGGAGCGCATTACCCTTGCAAGCTGCCGGAACGGACGGTACAGCGCCGAACCGGGCTGCGGCATCGCCCTGAACTTTCGGTTTTAGCGAATGCTCGAACCACTTATAGGCACAATTGGGGTGCTCGCTGTCTACGTGCAGCATGGTGGTGTCGGCCCAGCCGGTCGCACCTTCCTCCGGAAACGTCGAGCCGATCTTGGCGTTTTCCGACTTCAACAGGTTGACCTGAAATGGCCATGAGCCGGAAGCCACCACGCCTTCATTCTTGAAATCGTCGATCTGTATCATGGCGTCATGCCAATAACGGCTGACGAGCTTCCGCTGTCCACGCAGGAGGTCGAGCGCAGCCTTGTACTGGTCTTCGTTAAGCTCGTAAGGATTCTTGATACCGAGTTCCGGCTTGTGCTTCATGAGATAAAGGGCAGCGTCAGCGATATAGATCGGCCCATCATAAGCCTGCACCCGGCCCTTGTTGGACTTGCCATCCGGCAGGGTCTGTTCCTCGAACACCACGTTCCAGCTCTTCGGCGCTTCGTCCTTGAAAACATCGGTGTTATACATCAGCACATTCGGCCCCAGAGATAGGGCACGCCGTAGTGCACGTCCTGACGGTAAACCACGGCGCATTTTGCAGCCGTTCGTCTACCGTCTTCCAGCTTGGGATAAGGTCGGTATTGATCGGCTGCACACGCTTTCCAGCCACGAGACGAAGCGAGGCGTCGCCGGAAGCGGTGACCGTGTCGAAGCCGCCTTCATTCATCAGCGCCACCATTTCATCGGAAGTGGCGGCGGTCTTCACACTGACCTTGCAGCCGGTTTCCTTCTCGAAATCCGTAACCCAGTCGTAGTTCTTGTCGGTCTCGCCGCGTTCAATATAGCCTGCCCGGGCCACGATACTCAGCGCACCTTCACCTTCGCCGATCGCTTTCAGCGGTTCGGCGGCGATGGCCTGCGTCGCAAAGCTCGCAACAGCCATCAAAGCGGTACAGGATTGCAGAATCTTTTTCATCGACCACTCCCGTTTTTTCACATTCAGTGATTTTGTTCCCAGAGCGGATGGTGTGCTTAAACCTCGCCTTTCGCAAATTCATTTATCGAAAAGCTGATATCGGTTTTCCGATATCGAAGACTAGCGCAATCTGCCGGAACGGGCAGCTTCGGCAATGCCGATAAAGTCTCGTGCGGATTGTGGCAGGCTCGATCCCTTGCGCCAAGCCATGCCGATCTGCACGACAGGCAGTGATCCGGAGACATCACGGCTTTCAATCCGGTCACCTTCCAGCGACCATGGGCGATAGACCAGATCGGGGAGGAGCGCCACGCCTGCGCCAGTGGCGACAAGGCTGCGGACAGCCTCTACGGAGCGCGTCCGGAAAGCCACATGTGGCCGGGCACCTAGAGCGGCAAGTAGCTTGCCGGTATTTTCCTCGATTTCATCCACTGTCAGCATGATCAGCGGCTCTTTCGCGATGTCGCTTACCGAAATGCTGTCCGTCGGGACAAGCGGATGGCCGAGCGGCAACCACAATCGATAAGGCGAAGTTTCGAGAATTTCCGCGTGCAAGGCCATCCGGTCGCGAAGATTGGAGATAACCATCACGGCGACGTCCAGTTCACCACCGACCAGAAGATGTTCAAGATAGGAACCATTATCCTCGATGGCGCTGATTTCAACGCTGGGAAAAGCCCGGCGATAGCGGGCAAGCAGTTCCGACAGCACATAACCCGCGACGAGCGAGGTGACGCCGAGATTGAGTTTACCCTTTTCCTGAATGCGATTGTCCGTGAAGGAGCGGCGGGCGTCCGATACATCTGCCAGAATTTTCGTCGCGTGGCGCAAAAACTGATGACCGTTATGCGTGACGGTTAGGCCGCGAGGGTGTCGTTCGAAAAGCTCGACATTCAGGTCCGTCTCAAGTTCTTTGACGGCTTCCGTGACGGATGACTGGGAAATGGATAGCTTCTGCGCCGCACGGGTCACAGACCCCTGTTCGGCCACAGCGATGAAGTATTGTAACTGCCGCAGGGTAAACGCCATTTTGCAATTAAGCAAGCGCGTGCTGCTATTGCAATAGGGACTGAGTACGAAGCCTAATCGTACCGTCCAACATCGGGCAGTTACGGTCGAGGAAGCATCCATCCGGATGAAAGTAATCGAACTTCTCTTGGATAAGAACATCGACTCTCCACAAAATATACTTAAAAGTTACTAAGGTAACCCGAATAATATACTATTTACAATTAAATTATTTTGATAATCAAAATAGTTTTGAATGTAATATTATCTTATTTAAGAGCCTGAATCATAATGAACGTAACGATATCAGGCTCTTGCGATCCTTCGGGTGAGGAAGCGGATATTTGCGATGTAGATCCACGCTTCAGAGGAAGCGATGGTTTTCTCGAAGTCCTTGGTCAGTCTGCGACACCGTCCCAGCCATGCAAATGTGCGTTCGACAACCCATCGACGCGGGAGTAGTTGGAAACCTTCAGCGCGATCAGACCGCTTGACGATTTCCAGTGTAAACTTCCCGACCTTTTCCAGCCTGCCTTTGAGCTTTGGTCCTGCGTATCCGCCGTCAGCAAAGATATGCCGCAACCACGGCCAACGTTTGAGAATGGTTTTCAAGACATCCGGCGCGCCGTCTCTGTCCTGAATGCCCGCAGAATGGATCACGAGACCAACCATCAGGCCGAGAGTATCAACCACAATATGACGTTTGCGACCGTTGATCTTCTTCCCCGCATCAAAACCTCGTATTCCGCCGCTTTCCGTGGTTTTCACCGACTGGCTATCGATCACACCAGCCGTGGGGCTGGGCTGCTTGTCGGCCTGTTCACGCGCAATCATCACAAGTGTGTTGTTGATGGTCCGCAGCATGCCATCATCTCCAGCGGTAGAAATATTTCTGCACCGTGGAGAATGGTGGGAATTCAGTAGGCAAAAGCCGCCACGCACCGCCCGAAGAAGCTATATAAAGAAGCGCGTTCACCACTTCTCGCAGGTTTGTCTTTCGAGGGCGACCGAGATGTCGTGGCAAAGGCATCAGCGGTTCGAGCACAGACCATTCCGCATCCGTTAAATCGCTTGCATAACGCGAATTGCGACGCTCATACTGTCGGCGAGCGGTTTCAGTCCGGGCCATCGTGATCTCCATCGTATGTCAGAAATCCGATTGAATCATAACCTGCTGAAATCGCTCAACCCTTTTTGGTACAGGCTCTAACTATGACGAAATATTCGACCATACTTCTTCTATCTTCAGTAGGAGGACATGTGATGCCGAAGATCGTTGGAACCAATGATGCCGATACTATATTTGGCACGGAAGAGAATGACCGCATCTGGGCCCTTGCGGGAAATGACATCGTCGACGGAGGTCTTGGTAGCGATATCATCGACGGTGGTGCAGGCGATGACGTCTTGACAACAACATCGCGCAATGTGCTGGAGTTCGATGAATTGAACGGTGCCAGCGGTAACGACCGTCTCATATTCAATTTTTCGGGTGGTGCGGCAAGAGGGGGTGAAGGGGTTGATACGCTCGTCACCGATTTATCCCATCGCTCAGGTTCAGTGGCGTTTAACGCAGAGCAGGGGCATGCCTATTGGGGTGATGGCAGCTCAAGCTTTGATCATCTCTACTTCACCGATCTGGAACGTCTCAACCTCAAAACCGGCGCTGGCAATGATACTATTGACGCCACGAGCTTCCAGTTTGCCAACATACATGCAGGTGCGGGCAATGATTATGTGCGAGGCGGCACTGGCAACGACCAGATAGCCGGTGGAGCGGGCCACGACAATCTACTGGGCGGTATTGGTGACGATCAGATCAAGGGCGGTAGCGGTGATGATGTGATCGACGGTGGTAATGGCAACGACGCGCTGTCCGGTAATGATGGCAACGATTGGCTCAGCGGCGGCAGGGGAAACGATACCCTGATGGGGACGAAGGTAACGACACGCTGAATGGAGGAGACGGCAACGACCGTCTCTACGGCGGAGCTGGGACCGACATACTGTTGGGTGGAGCAGGCGACGACTATTTACGGAACTCGGGTACTGACGGCGATATTTTTTTGGCTGGAGGCGACGGAAACGATTACTTCTCGGCGGGTTCTATAGACAGCGGTTATAGCGGCTATTGGTTTGAAATGCACGGCGGTGCCGGAAACGACACGTTTTCGATCTATTCGGATGGAGGACTTGGTACTATTGATGGGGAGAGGGTATTGATACATTGGCCGTCACTTTCGATGATGTGGCGGCGGGTTTCAAATTCGACGCCGCCGACTATAACTCGACCGAGATGTTCAACATCAGTGTAATCTCCGCCTATCAAGGTGCTCAGGTATTCGGCGGAAATGGCGATGACCATCGTCAGCATCGAGAGCTATCGTGAAGGCTTGAGTGGGAACGATAGCTATAATGGTCGCGGGGAAACGACGTGATCCATGGAGAGTTTGGGCTGGACAGCCTTCTTGGTGGCGAGGGCGATGATAAACTGTATGGTGGCGCAAGCTCCGACCGGTTACTGGGTGGAACCGGCGCAGACACTCTCAGCGGTGGAACTGAAGCCGATACATTTATTTGGGACAATGCATCCTTGCAATCCAACGATATTGATCACGTCACCGACTTTGATGTTCAAGGTGGCGATGTGCTTTTGTTCCGGGATACTGAGGTCATAACTGATTTCGCCAGCTTCGTTGCGGCGTCAGTTGATACACCAGACGGTGTTTTCGTCAGCATTGATGGCGCAACGAATGGGATTGTAATTGAAGGTGTCTTGTTGAGCGAGTTGACGTCCGACGACGTCTTGTTCAGCTGAATTGAACTGGCCCTGTGCCGTCCAGCGTATGTTTCATTGGCAGCGTCAATCCAATACAACGGATTGACGCTGGTGGTGATATTCAAAGATTGCCGCGCGGAAGCGTTGCTGGTTTGCGCACGCTTATGGGCCACTTGATCCGCTGGGTCCGATGCGATCGAGGCTGAGAAATGCGCGCCGGTCATCAGCGCTGGCGGATTTGTCTTGCAGGAGCACAAACCATTCCAGCGTTGGTGTTGTACGGCACGTCCACTCGAAACAGCAGAACAGTGTCGGCAGGTCTCACTATTAACCTGTGGTATAAAAGCTCCGAACCGGCATCGCGTGATCCAATAATGCTTCGATCCTCAAGCCGGTTGAGGCATTCTCGGCAAGCTGGTGAGAAGTTTTCTCGTGTAGGCATGCTGCGGATTGGCCAGAATATCCCGCGTATTGCCCTGCTCCACGATCCGGCCTTTTTCCAGAACGATCAACTGCTCACACAACAGCGCGACCAGCGCAATGTCGTGCGACACCACAACGAAAGTGGTTTGCTCTGAAAGAGAACGCATGAGATCGATAATGCGGGCGCGCGTCGTCAGATCAAGCGCGCTGACCACCTCGTCGGCGACGATGAGCTCAGGTTTGGAGACAATCGCCCGAGCGATGGCTATACGCTGGCGCTGGCCACCTGAAAACTCGTGCGGATAGCGGCGGGCGGCATCCGCTGGCAAATCGACGGAAGCAAGCGCCTGCGCAACAGCCTGCCCAATATCGGTTGCGATTTTCAGGGATCGCAGCGGCTCGGCAATGATGTCGAAGACACGCTGGCGCGGATCGAGCGATGAATAGGGATCTTGAAACACCGCCTGCACCGAACGGCGAAAATCGCGCATGAAACCGCGATTGCCAATATCCAGAGGATTGCCGCGAAACGAAACGTTCCCCGAAGACGGGCGCTGCAGTCCAAGCAGCAGTTTCAACATGGTCGTTTTGCCGGAACCGGACTCACCGACAATGCCCAGATTGCTTCCGGTCTCAAGTTTCAGATCGACATCATGCAAAACCGTCTTAGCGCCGGCATAGGCAAAGGAAACGCCCGAAAGGTCCATCAAAGTCATCGCGCAACCTCCAGAGCGGCATCGAACGCCCGTGCAGCGGCCACGAGCCCCTGCGTATAGGGCAGCTGCGGATCGGTGAAAAGCGCCGCAACCGGCCCTTCTTCTATAAGTTTTCCGTCCCGCAGGACCAGCGCGCGTTCCGTAACGGCCGCAACCACCGGCAAATCGTGACTGATGAACAGAAGCCCCATTCCCTCGTCCCGCACCAATTGCTCCAGCAGTTTCAAAATCTCGGCCTGCGTGGTGACATCGAGCGCCGTCGTCGGCTCGTCCGCGATCAAAAGCTTGGGACGACAGGCGAGAGCCATTGCGATAGCCGCACGCTGGCGTTGACCACCCGATATTTCATGGGGCGGGATCGGGCAATGCGCTCTGGGTCCGGCAGGGATACGCGTTCCAGAAGTGAGCGGACCTCAGCACTGACTTCAGTTTTCCCGGTTCGGCGGCCGTCGCGAAGCGCACGGCGACGGACGACCAAACCGACTTGTTTGCCAATCCGCATCAGTGGGTCGAGCGCCGTCATCGGTTCCTGAAAAACCGTTGCAATACTCTGCCCGCGCAATGGCACCAGCTCACGGTCTCGCGCGCCTATCACTTGGTGGCCGTCGAGCGTGATCGATCCGCTTGCCCGCATGCCGTCCGGCAACAGTCCCATGATAGCAAGAGCCGTCAACGACTTGCCTGAACCGGATTCACCGATCAGACCGACCCTTTCACCTTGTCCAACCGACAGCGAGACGCCGGAAACCAGAGACCTGCCCGGCGCTTCTATCTGGAGGTTCTCCACATTCAGCAAAATGCTCAACGTTGTCTCCTCCGTGTTGGGTCGGCCACGTCACGCAGCCCGTCGGCAAACAGATTGAGCCCGATCACCAATGAGACAAGCGCCAGACCGGGTGCTATGGCACCGAACGGCGCCGTATAAACCGACGCTTGCGCCTCCTGCAGAAGCCGTCCCCGGGATGAATTGGGCGGTGGAGCGCCAAGACCAAGATAGGAAAGCGATGCTTCCGCGATCACCGCCAGCCCGAACTGAAGCGCAAAATTGACAATCAGCGTCGGCCAGATGTTCGGCAGCACATGGATGCGGACCAACCCGAGCCGTGATGTGCCGGAAATGCGCGATGCCGTAATGTAATCCATCGCCAGAACCCGCTTTGCGAGGATGCGGGTCAGACGTGCCACGATGGCCGATCCGGCAATACCAATTGCCACGATGGCGGTCGTCAGGCTTTGCACCGTCGCTGGAAGCAACGATCAACATGGCCAGCAACAGGGTTGGGAAGGCGATGAGAATATCGAGCGTTGCCGCCAGCACGTCATCAAGCGTCTGCGTTGCAAACGCCGCAAGCACACCAAGCGTAACGCCAATCACTGCGCTGAGTGCGATGGCTCCACAGCCGACGATAAGCGCAATGCGCGAACCGATCATGATTTGCGTCATCAAATCGCGTCCTAGACGATCCGTACCGGCCCAATGCAGCGGGGACGGAGCCTCCAGTCGTCCGCCGACCATTTCGCCGGCACCGTAAGGTGTCCAGACCAGCGAGAGAAGAGCGACAGCCAGATGCAACCCCAGCAGCAATCCACCCACAATAAGAGGCCATGGCAGTCGGTAAGCCGACTTTTCATCCCCGACGGCAGGCGTCATATCAGCAGGCTCCGTCATGCACGACCTCCCGCAGACCGCTGGCGCAAGCGCGGGTCGATCAGTCGTTGCAGCAGATCTGCGGCAAAGCCGACCAGCAGCACCAGAAGCGTCGATACAAACAGAACACCCCGGACATTGGGATAGTCGCGCTGCTCTATGCCGAGCAGAAGCATCGAACCGAGACCCGGCAACGAGAACACACGTTCGACCACCACAGCACCAAGCAAAGTCGAGGCGAGCTCGATACCGAGGATCGAGATCACCGGCACCGCGCCGTTGCGAATACCGTGACGGACAAGAGCCCGCGAGAATGTCGCGCCAAGCGCCCGTGCGGTACGAAGATAGTCGCTGCCAAGCACGTCCTGCGTGGCCGAACGGACATACCGGATCAACGATGCCGACATGACGATGGCAATGGTTGTGACCGGCAATACCAGCGATTGAAAAGCAGCTGGCACCGACTGCCATCCGCGTGATGGGAACCCACCCGAAGGAAACAACCGCAGCTTAACTGCAAAAACCAGACCAGCAGAATGCCTATCCAGAACACCGGCACGGCGATGCCGAGCTGGGAGATGACGGATATCACCGTTCCATACCAGCGGTTCTGACGCACAACCGACAGAATACCGAGTGGTACCGCGATCATGATTGCAACGACGAATGCCATCAGCGTCAAAGGCACGGTCACAATCAGCCGCTTGCCGATTTCGGCAAGAACCGGTGCTCCACTCACAAAGGAATTTCCAAGATCAAAGCGCAGGAGGCTACCGATAAAACGCAGAAACTGCTCATAGAGAGGCAGGTCCGAACCGACCTGCTTGCGCGCTGCCTCGATCTGCGCCGCATCCGCGCCGACAGAAACAAGCGCATTTGCGGGATCGCCCGGCAGAAGGCGCAACAGCAGAAACAACACGATCGATGCGATGAAAACCGACAGAACCAATATGGCTGAACGGCGTATGATATAGGCGAAAATAGCGTTTACCTCTCCGATGTCAGGGCAGCGCTCGGACCCTCATGCAAATGCGACAACGCCGCCGGAAATTAATTCAGGCGGCGCGGTCTGTCGAGTTGATGTTCTCGATATCGACAGGCGGTTATTATTCCGCTTTCACAATGTCATAGGCGGAAAACTGGGAGTTCAGGCCGTTGATCGGGTAGCCGCTCACTGATTTTTTCGAAACAACGATCTGCGGATAGAGGTAGAACCAGTTGCTGGCCGCATCTTCGGCAATGATCTTGTTCGCCTCGGTCAGCTTGGCCGTCTGTTCATCCGTCGTCGCACTTGCTTCCGCTTCTTTGATGAGCTCGATAACCTTCGGATTGTTATAACCCCAATAGAAATCGGGATTGCCATAGAACACGATATCGCGATGGTTCACATGCTCCTGCAAGGTGGCCCGAAAATCGTGTGCCTTATAGACCTTCGTGTACCACTCATTGGCAGTGATGACGTTGATCTTGACGGTTACGCCGACCTTGGCCAGCTCGCTCTGGATGAACTGCGCGGCAATCGGGTGTGGATCGTAATTCGGCGTATCGATAGTGAAGGTGAAGCCATCCGGGTAACCAGCTTCCTTGAGAAGTTCCTTGGCACTTTCAGGATCATAGGCGTCGACCTTGGTGAGATCGACATACCACGGATCGGTCGGCGGTACGAATGAGCCGATCAGCGTGCCATAATCGCCCCACACAGCTTTCAAAAGCTTCTGGTCGTCGATTGCACGGGCGAGCGCCTTGCGCACTTTGACATTGTCGAATGGCGCAATACGGTCGTTATGGGCTAGCAGCAGCTTGGTGGTCGACTGCCCTTCGCTGACGGTGAAATCGGGATTGTCCTTAAACTGGGCTAGCGAATCCGGGCTTTGAACCGACGTGATGATATCAACCGAACCGGTCAGCAAAGCATTGTTCAGCGCGCTTGCATCGGTGAAATACTGGAAGACCACCTCGCTGTTTTTCGGCTTGGCGCCCCAATATTTATCGAAGCGCTTCATCGACAGAGACGACCCACGACGCCAGTCTTCCAGCTCGTAAGGTCCGGTTCCGTCTTCCTTCGACTGCAGATCCTTCGCTTCGTCGTTCACCACCCATACATAGCTTAGATTGTACGGCAGCGAGATTGAGCGCGAAGACAGCTTGACGACAACGGTTTCATCATCCGGAGTCTCAACGGCCGAAATAGTCCTGAGGCTGCTTTTGCGCGAGCTCTTCGATTCCGGCGCGGCAACGCGCTCGATGGAGAATTTGACGTCCTTGGAAGTCAACGGCGCTCCAGAGTGAAAAGTCACGCCCGGCTGCAGCTTGAACGTATATGTCAGCCCGTCGTCGCTGACGCTGTAATCCTTCGACAGGACCGGCTCGACCTTGCCGTCATCAGCAAGCCGGAACAGGGCCTCATAGACATTGCCGTTGAAGGCTTCGTTGATGCCCTGCCCCGCACCGGCGGTATTGTCGAGGTTTTGCGGCTCGTAGAGCGAGCCGATATTGATTGTCGCGTCCGGGTCGCTTTCCTGCGCCAGCGCCCGGCTGAACGATCCGATACCGAGCGTCACGGCCAATGCCGCGCTCAAGCTCCAGTAAGCCAATCCAGATTTGCGATCACGAATGTTGAAGCCGCCCATATTATTCTCCTGCGTGGAAAGCGCCCTATCAGGCTCTCCGTTAGCAACGCTTATACCGCGACCGCGAGAGCATCGGTAAGCGGTGGCACCGTAAGATAGCGAGAATTATTAGAAATTTATTCCATAAAGAGTCAATCTATTAGACAAACCATCCGGACTGCAGCACAAGCCGTCCGATATAAGGCGCACTGACAAGGCATAACCTCAAGAGATCAGCCATGACTTATATGGATCGGAACCGCGCACAGGATCTGCTCACTGCAGAAGGACTGGATGCACTGGTGCTTTTTCAGCCGGAAAACTTTCGCTATGCCACCGGAATTGCTGCGGGCGTGGCGACAATGTGGGGCGCGCCGGTTCGGCCATAGCGCTGGTTCCAGCGGATGCCTCGACACGTCCCGGCGCCATTGTCAGCGATCAGGCGCTGACAGCAGCACACGCAACGGCTGATGAGATCGACTTCCGCTCGCATCGAATCTGGATTGACGCCGTCGCGGTTCGCGACGCCCACTCGATAGAAGACCTCAACGCTGCCTATCGCAACAGTGGTAATATCGGTCCCCGCCCGGAAACCTTCGACCACAAAGCAGCCTTTCAACTGCTTGCAGATATGATTGCCGAACGTGGTCTCGCTCAAGCCAGCCTCGGCGTCGACCTTGAATTCATGCCTGTGGCTGATTTTGTGCTGTTGAAAGAAATTATGCCTTTTGCCCAATGGCGCGATGCTTCCAGCATCGTAAAACGGTTGCGCCTGATAAAGAGCCCCCGCGAGATTGAATATCTACGCAATGCCGCCCGTTATGCGGAAAGCGGGTTGCAGAATATGGCGACTGCGGCGCAGTCGGGCTCCACAGCCGCCGAGCTTTCCGATGCCCGGCTGACCGGAGCGACCAATGCTGCCAAAGCAAACAGCCAGAGCCTGTCCGGCCATTGGGCCTATATTTCGGTCGGGCCGAACCTTCAAAACCCTGCCGCACAATTGGCGGAAGGCGACCTCATCAAGGCCGATGTCGGCACGCTTGTGAATGGTTATTCTTCGGATGGCGCGCGCACCTTCGTCTATGGCAAGCCTGCTCCTCTTGCTGAGCAGATTTACAAAGCGCTCCAAGAGACCTTTCAAGCCGGAACAGCCCTGCTGAAACCCGGCAACACATTCGGTCAGGTTCACGAAGCGATGCTCTCCACCATGCGTCGTCATGGCTTTAGCGAATATTATCGTGGGCATTTCGGGCACTCGGTCGGCTCGGCGCTCGGGATCGAGGAATGGCCTTTCATCTCGCATGGCAACGACATGGTCATCGAACCGAATATGGTGCTGGCCGTGGAGGCACCGTTTTACGCAAACGGATTAGGAGCCCTGATGATCGAAGAACAATTCCTCATCGCCGCCGATGGAGCTGAATCCATGAATGCTCTTTCACAAGAGCTTGTCTCGATAGGCTGACCAGAAAACCAAATGAACTGTAGATATGTTTTCTGATCATCGAAGGATATTCAGAGAATGTCGTGAAAACCTGATCAATGGTCCGAAGCTTGCAAGATCGCTATCTCCACGGATGCTCTCAAGCTTCGTTGAAGAGATAGCTCGGCAAACGACCATGCACTTTTATCGCTCCTTCTGGCTCATCTTTTCTAGCAGTTACGTGAATGAGCGCTATACTCTTCTCAAAGAGGATCACCAATGAAAACGCTTGCTGCAGCTTGTATCACAATACTCGTCCTTTCTGGTTGCAGCACGGATCGGCCGATTGACCCTGAATATAAGCAGGCCAGATGCAAGCAACTTCTCCAGCGAACGGAATATCCGGCGCTAAGAGAAATCCAGCGAGTGCAGGCGAGAACAGAAGCCGCGCAACTGGGTTGCTATACGTAAGTTTCGACCGACAAATACAGGCCGAACGCCTCCATAAAGAGCGAACCTGCTGATAGCCTTGAATAGATTCAAAACCGATGGGGCTGGCGGGACGATTGGCCACAGTCATGCAACCTGAGCGTCTTTGAAGCGGTTTGCATTCCGTGGAATAGCTACAGGATCCACTGGGTTTGCCTTACGCCTATCGACGGCTACCATAGTTCCAGAGCGACTTGTTGCTTGAAGAAACGGCAATAGCACCTTGCTTCATTGCCGCAGACACATCGTCCTCATTGCAAATAAAGCCAGAAGCCACGATGGGCGGCAGGCGGCGCTTGTCCTCTGCAGACAGGTATCCAAGCATCGGCGATGGCATAATCTGCACCAGATTGGGTGCGCTTTGCGAGATCGCCTTTAGGCTGCGGGGCCGGTGGAACGGTCGGTCACGAAGACCTTCTGCATGGTTAGAAGGCCGCATTGCGCAGCCTTCTGAATTGTTGGAACGCGGGTCGACAGAAGTACCGAAATACCGATCTCGGCAAAAACTCGATGGCCCCTTTGTCTTGCGAGAGGCCTTCACAACTGTCGATGTTCAGAACGATCAGCTTGTTGCTTTTCTTGAGCGCGTTCAGCACTTCGGCGACATGGCGCAAGGCGATATTGGCGACGATGCCCACTTCCGCCTTGCTGTCCAGAAACGCCTGAAGATTGTCCACGCCGTAGAGCGTAGCCATGACTGGTGCCCGTAAAAGCCGCTCACCGATCGTTCTGTCCAAAGTCATTCCATCATTTTCCGTCTCTTGGCATGTCGAGCGAAAGTCCGAGCTTGCCGGGGTTAAGCAGGTTGTCCGGGTCGAGCGCCTTCTTCACCGTTTCCAGCAGCGGAAATGCCGATCCCAGAGCGTCCTTCATGTAAGGCGCACGGAGCAATCCAACGCCGTGGTGATGGCTTAATGCTGCACCATACTTGATTAGAACGGTATTGGCAGCATCCCATGCAGCACGATACCATTCAGCGCGCTTTTCCACTTCCACGTCGCCACGCAGCGAGAAATAAAGGCAAGCGCCATCGACATAGGCATGTGACTGGTGCGCCGAACCCGCCAGCGTACCCGGCACTGCGTTAATGGCAGCGACCACCTCATCATAGATCGCAGGCAGATCGCGCCAGCAACCGGTCATTTCGAGCGTATCGGCAACGAAGCCCGGGCTGCGCTTGAAGCCCTCGGCGCTCTTGCCAGTCAGATAACGCGTGTCGAGCCACTTCTCGAAGATCGTATCGCCATCGAGCTTGTCACCGAGTTCGGCGCAAACCTTTTCGCTGATCGCCATCACGGCATCGACCATTTCCTTCGCGCCTTCATCGGCGATCAGCAGCACGTTGCTTTCCGGCAGGCCGAACTGCACGCCGCTTTCCAACTCGTCGTAAAGACGCAGAGCTGCCGGATTGGCACCGCCCTGCATGATGCGGCGGCAGGCTTCCAGACCGATGGCAAAGCTCTTGAACCCATAGGCAATCGCACGGGCGTAGTCCGGCAGGCGATGCAGTTTCAGACGCGCCTTCACGATGATGCCGAGCGTGCCTTCCGAACCGATAAATATCTGCTGCAGATCAGGTCCGATTGCCGCGCGGGCATAGTTTCCAACCGTTACCAGCGAACCATCGGCCAGCACGACTTCCATGCCGTAAACCATGTCCTCAATCTTGCCGTAGCGCGTCGAAAGCTGGCCCGCACCGCGACAGGCTATCCAGCCACCCACAGTGCTGATACCGAACGAGGACGGCCAATGCCCCATGGTCATGCCAAAGTCACGCTGGATCATTTCCTCGAAAATATCGCCGAACATACCAGCTTCAACTTCAACGATCTGGCTGTCCGCATCGAAGCTGACAAAACGATTGAGATTGCAGACATCGAGCACGATGCCGCCGCGCAGCGGCAACGCTGCGCCCGTAACGTTGGAGCGCCCTGCAGAAACAGTGACCGGAACCTTGGCTTCGTGCGCAAGGCGCATGACAGCCTGAACCTGCTCCACCGTCGAAACGCGAACGAACACGCCATCAACCGTTGCAGGCTTTCCGCCCGTTTCCGCGACCATCGTGCGCGCCCACCAGTCGCGGGTATTCACAACGAGATCGTCGCGCGTGGTCAGAACTTCGTCAGCAATGCCCTGCAGCTTCTCAACGAGGGCGGCGTCCACTGAAACGGTGTTCTGAGCCAGATCTGCCTTGGTTCCGATTTCGTTAATGCTGCCGGCATAATGCGGCTGGGTCGGGGCACCGACAACATAATTTCCGCGATTGTAACCGCGCTTGATGGCTTCCTTGCTGATCATGTTCAGTTCGCTCCTGTGAGAATGGATTTTTCTTTTTTCGGTCGCGGCTACATAGGCGGCGACCTGACGGTCGATTTCGGCACGGGGAGACCAAGCTCTTCACCCAGCAAGGCGCCAACCTTTGCGGCAGCACGAGCGGAGGCATCGCGCGCCATCAGGCGGGCACGCATACGACGCGACAGCACGTCATCGATAGTGCGGGCAAGTTCATGCCGGGCAGCGTAGACGACTTCGCCGCCAGTGTAAGGCAGGCCCTCCACCACCGGTTCGGCAAGTTCAGGACGAGCAGCCGTCAGATCGCTAACGAAGCGTGATTCCGTGCCGTAACGTTCGCCGAGATGCGCCTCCAAGCCACCGGAGGCCACGATTGCCTGTGCGTCATAACCGGCTGCACCGAGCAGAAATGCCTTCTTCGTGGCGCAGCGACGACGATCACCGAGAACTTTTGCAGCAGCATCTACTGTCTGTTCGGCCATATGGCGCGAAGTCGTCAGCTTGCCGCCCACAATCGTGACGAGGCCGTCTGGTGCAACATGCACGGAATGGTCGCGCTTGACGTCCATGGTGCTGCCGCCTGACGAAGCGGCTACCAGTGGTCGGCACCCGGCAATGCTGCCGACGACATCATCCGGCGTCAGGTCGATATTGAGCGCGCTGCGCGCGCCCTCGATCAGAAAATCGAGCTCGCGACGCGTGCAATGCACATCATCGAGATCACCCTGATAGTCCTCGTCCGTTGTGCCAAGATAGGAAACGTTGCCCCAGCGCGTGATTGTCGCACGGCGGCTGCGCCCCGGAACCGGCACCGTCACGGTGCAGTCATTGCGAATTTTCAACCACGGGATCGCGACGTGAACACCTTTGGCCGGACGCACATGCAACGGCTTTTCGCCATCCTTGCCGAGTCCCATCCAGTCGCGCAGCCACACGCCTGTCGCCATGATGACGGTCTTGGCACGCACCCGGATTTCCTTACCTTCGACGGTATGAACGATAGCGCCATCCACCCGACCCGAGCTACGGGTAATCTCTGCTACCTTCGAATGGTTGAGGACCGTGGCTCCATAAAAGGCAGAGAACGGGCGAGTGCCAGCGTCAGACGCGCATCATCGACGCGGGCGTCGAAATACATGAGGCCACCACGCAGATACTCGTCCTTGAACGTCGGACAATGCGCCAGCACTTCCGCCGCAGTCAGCTTCTGATGCAGGATACCTTCGCGCCAGCCACCAGCCAGATCATATGTCCAGAGCAAGCCTTCAAACGCCTTGGCGAAGCGTGAATCGAACACACCATCCCGTTCCAGAATGGGGAACAGGAAAGGCAGGCGCTGCACCAGATGGCTGGCATTGCGGCGCAGGCGCTGACGCTCCAGCAGGGAGTGGCGCACCAGACCAAGATTGCCCTGCTCGATATAGCGCAGGCCACCATGCACCATCTTGGAGGATTTGGACGACGTACCGGATGCAAAATCATCCTTCTCGACCAGCGCAACGCGAAAGCCGCGCAGGCTTGCATCAAAGGCGCAGTAAGCACCGGTCACGCCACCGCCAACGATCAGAATATCGTAGGTTTCAGTTGCAAGACGGTCTTCGTGTTCCGACCGGTTCAACCTCAGTGGCTCGGTGCGGATCATCCGGGCGCGATCCTTGTCCGCGCGCCGGGAGCGCAGATTCAGCATTTCAACTCCTGTTTAATGATAGTGACCCGACTGAACGCGTGCGACTTCCTCATCCGTGAGGGAGTGCCATCGCGCTCTACGGTCCTGTCTTTCCGCTTCGCTGGTCTTGGGGATGAAGAGACTACCTTCGGGCAACGTGGCGCGAGCTTCCGCAAGCTCGCGCCAGAGCAATCCGTCGCTGCCTGCCAGAAACGCTGCGCCCCGCAGGCTCGCGCGATCCTGATCCGCCATGCGCCGCACAGGAACACCACTGAGATCAGCCTGCAGCTGAAGCAACGTATCGCTGGACGAAAGCCCCCGCCCACCACCACTTCCCGCACCGGAACGCCAGCCACTTCAGAACTTGCCTCTGCGCAGGAAACAACCGAATGGGCAATGCCCTCCAGAATGGCATGAGCAAGATGCGCCCGGCTGTGGGCCATTGAAAGCCCGGTCAGCGATGCCCGGCCATCCGGAACGATGTTCGGCTGGCGCAATCCCGTCAGGGTCGGCATGAAGAAAAGACCGTTGGAAGACGGTACTGTCGCGGCCAGTTCGCTGATTTCCCCGGCGTTCTCGAACCAGCGCATTTCATTGCAGAGCCAGTTGAGCGCCGAGCCAGTTGTGGCGGCATAGGTCTCGACCGCGAAATGCGAGAGGTTTTCGCTCCGCCGGGCCGTCATGGTGAATGTTGCCTCGTAGAGACCGGGATTTTTCGGCATCTGCTTTCCGATTACCAAATCGACGAAGCTGCCCGTGCCATGCACGCACATGGCCTGCCCCGCATCGTGACAGCCAAGACCGACCAGACCACCGAGCTGATCACCGCAGGACGCCTTGATCGGCACGCGGATACCGAGAATGTCCTGCCGCGTAAAACCGAAATCATCGGCATCCTGTTTCAGCGCGGGCAACAGTTCCAGCGGAAAATCCTGCGCTTCCACCCAATCGGTGAAATAGCGATGTTCACCGAGAATATAGGCACCGGCAGAGGTCGCATTGGTCGGCGTCGTGACGGCCTTGCGTTCTTCGGACAGGTTCCACAGCAACCAGCTGTCGACCGTGCCAAAGGCAAGTCTTTTCGCTTTCCACGCCTCGCGTACAGCAGGCGTTTCCTGCATATGGCGCGCCGCCCACAGATAGATCGCCCGTCCGCCAACCGGACGCCCGGCAAGTGACACGAGTTTCGCGTCCCATATGGCACCGAGTGGCTTCAGTTCTTCGGCATAGCGCAGAATCCTGCCAGACCATGGCTGGAACCAGCGCCCGGCCGGTTTCCGTATCCCACAGAACACCGGTTGCGCGTTGCGTGGCAATTGCCATTGCGGCGATCTCCACGCCCGCATCCCGCGCTGCGGTAATCGTCTTGCCACACACTTCGATGGTCTTTTGCAAAAGAACATCGGCGTCCTGTTCCACCACGTTATGACGCGGCGAAGATACGGCAAGCGTCGTGTAATTGACGGCGGAGACCGAACCGTCGGCCGCGACAAGCGCGGCCCCGGTTCCGGACGTTCCTTCATCAATGGCCAGAATGGCCTGTCTGCGTCCGTTCACATTATCCTCCGTTATTACCTGTCGCCTTCGAACTGCGGCGCATTCGGCTCGTCATCCGGGCTGATCTTGGTGCGTGTGGGATCCCACTGAATGATCGAGCAGATGATGCAGGCAATCAGTGGAACGACCGACAGGATCAGGAATGTCGTGCCGAGACCGTAGGTCTCCCGGAAGATTGGAAACACCAGCAAGCCAAGCGCCGCGCCCATGGCGCCGAGCGCACCGATGATACCGTTGGCGCCTGCACGCAGTTCGCTGCGGAACGAGAGTGACGACAGGCTCTTGCCGTTCGCACCGGGACCGCCGGAATGGAACAGGATGAACAGCGACGGCACGATCACCGCGAGCCGGTCGGCATGGTGTCATGGAACAGGCCCATGATCAGCAGCATGACAAAAACTGCACCGAAGCCGATGGCGGAAGCCTTGCGCAAGCCGAGTACGCGTCCGATGACCGGCGAAGAGAAGCCACCGATGATGCCAAACACGTTGAACACCAGCGTGCCCATCATGGCGTAGAGGAAGTCCTTGCCGAACAGCGCCGCACTGATGAGCGGCAAGTACCAGCCCACGGCAAAATACTGGATCGACTGTCCGATCTGGACGGTTGCGGCAAGAATCGTGCGCGGCAGATAGATGCCACGGAAAATCAGGGCAACATTGGCGATGCCGCGACGGGCCTGATTGAGAACCGGCAAACGGTCTTCAGGCAGGGCGGCAACAAAATCGCGGTGATAGATACGGGTCATCGCACGGGCAGCGTCCTCCAGCCGCTCCTTGCGGGCGAGCCAGATCGGGCTTTCAACCATGAATACCGCTTGAAGAACCATGATGGTGAAGGCGAACACACCCGTTGCGGCAACAGAATAGCGCCAGATCGAGTCACCCACGTCCCAGCTGTAGAACAGCATGGCCAGAAGCACGTTTGTACAAACGGCGGTATACCAGATGCCCTGCCGTATTGAGGCGGCTGCGCAGGCGCGCCGGTGTGAATTCGGCAAGCACAGCCATTGCAATGGCGAAATCGATACCGTAGGCGGCGCCCACGAAGAAACGCCCCATGAGAATGACTTCATAGGAATGGGCCGTCATCACCAGTACCGCCCCGATGAGTGCGATAAGTTTGGCGAAGATAAGTGGGCGCATACGGCCCCAGCGGTCGGCGATCCAGCCGCCAATTGGATTGAATGCGATCGATACCCACGAGGCGAAGGACGTCATAAGCGCAACCTGCGCCGCATCCAGCCCCAGATCACGTGTCATAGGCCCAAGCCCTGCGCTCAGCGCCGAATTGGCGAAAGCATCAAGGAACAGGCCGCCGAGGGCAAGCCACCAGATGATACCGGCTCGACCTCGAATACCGTCATTCGCATCAATGTAGGAAATAATATCCGGCACGCCCCTCAGGGCTATCTTGCTTCCGTGCATTACGGCGTCCTCCCAACGTCGTTAAGACATCTGCAAGAGGACTTATCCGGATTCCAGACGCAATAAGACCATCCTTGCAGATGGTCTTAAATCTTCAGTCTGCATTTACGGTTATAGCCAATTTCTGAGATGAGTCAATGCACCACTTGATCCCCGATAAATGACGATTGTTTGCCCGGAGCATATTTCGATCTGGCTGAATCAGGTCAGCTTACCAACTGATTTCGTTGCCATTAAAGGAGAGGAAGGCCCCAGTTTTGGGAGCACCGGCGATTACCGTTCTCAATCCGCACGCGCTGTTCTCTGCATTCACGACGGCTCCTTCACCGCCCATGTCCGTCTTTACCCAGCCGGGGTGAAGTGCAATCACCTTTATGCCGTCGGCATGAAGATCAAAGGCCAGTTGGGCGGTCGCCATATTCAATCCGGCTTTGGAGCACCGATATGCGTAATCGTCGTCGTTATCATCCAACAGCCCCTCTGAGATCGAGCCGGCCCGGCTGCTGATATTGGCAATCATCGGCTCCGTGCCGCGCGCCGGGCTGTTCCGCAATGCGCGCGCTACCAGAACAACAGGGCCGAGCATATTTGTCCTGACGACTGCCATGAAATCATCCGGATCGAGCGGCGCAAGGCCAGTAATGCGACTGCGAACAGCCGCATTGTTGATGACGAGGTCCAGAGAACGCATGACCAGACGATCACCAAGGGCGGCCACCGAAACCGGGTCAGCCGTATCAAGTATCTGAAACTCGATATCGGGGGCGCATGGCGTTTCAGGCGGGCGGCGACCGCAGGCGATCACACGCCAGCCATCCTTGGCATATTGCCGTGCCAGTTCGCGGCCTAGGCCGCGCGTGGCCCCGGTAATCAGGACGGTCCTTTGCCCGTTGTCAGCCAATCGCCGCGCTCCTCGTTTCAATATTTCCATCCTGCCGTGCAATGAGGGCGTAGACCTCGCCGGAATATTTCACGCGACGCTCCCGGGTTTTGAAATCGATATGGGTAATGCCGAACGGTGTCGTGTAACCAAAGGCCCATTCAAAATTGTCTGTCAGTGTCCGGCGAAGTAACCCCTCACCGGCACGCCCTCATCAATGGCCATGGCCACCTGCTCCAGATGATCGACATAATATTTCGCACGCAGATCGTCCCAGACATGCCCATCCGGCCCCACATCTTCCGGCCGCGTTGCTACGCCGCTTTCGGAAATATAAATTTCCTTTGGCGCATATCCGTCATTTACGTAATGCAGAATGTCATAGATGCAGCGCGGCCAGACTTCATAACCAACTGCAGAATAGATGCCTTCCGGCTGCACACGGCGATAATTGAGTGGTGGCAATTCGTCACCTTCTGCGATCACAGACCGGCGATAGATGTTGACGCCCAGATAATCGAGCGGCTCCGCAATCGTCTTGTTGTCTTCCGGATGGATGGGCGGCAGGAGATCGCCGTAAAGCTCCAGCATGTCCTGCGGATAAGCTCCCTTGAATACGGCATCGAGGAACCAGCGGTTCTGTGCACCATCGAAACGTTTCGCTGCCGCAACATCGCGCGGATCGTTGGTGGCTGGTTCCGCCACGTTGAGATCGAACACAATGCCCACCGAGACATCCGCGCGTTCTGCACGAATGGCCCGGACTGCCTTGCCGTGGCCAAGCAGTGCATGATGGCTTGACGTGACCCCGCCCTTTACGCCGTCAGCCAACCCCGGCGCATCTTCAGCGCTGGCATGGCCTGACCAGCAGAAGGTCCATGGCTCATTGAGTGTCGTCCATTTCTTGACACGATCACCGAAACTGCGAACGGCAACCGATGCATATTCGGCCAGCGCATCCGCGGTCTCCCGGACATACCAGCCGCCCTTGTCCTGCAAGATCTGCGGCAGATCCCAATGATAAAGCGTCGCATAGGGTTCGATGCCCGCCTCCAGCAGATCGTCTATGAGACGGTCGTAAAAGCCTATTCCCTTTATATTGGCCGCACCGTACCCCCGGCAAAATCCGGGTCCAGGCGAGGGAAAAGCGATAGGCTTTGAGATCCATCGCTTTCAGCACCGCAATGTCCTCGCGCCAGCGATGGTAGTGATCGCACGCAACATCGCCGCTGGACTGGTCAATGATGACGCCCGGCTTTTTGCAGAAACGGTCCCAGATGCTCTCACTCTTGCCGTCTTCATAAGGGGCGCCTTCTATCTGATAGGCCGAGGTCGCGGCACCAAAGGCAAAGTCATTTGGAAAGACCAGTCCGGAGGCGCGCTGCTGCAGGTCCCGGCGGGCTTTAACGATGTTTGGCATCATATTTTCTCTCGATTGTGCTGACGAGACTGGCCGCAGCCAGCGTGAGGAGAATGTAGAAGATCGCAGCCGAATTATACGGCGCGAACGGCAGGAAGCTTGCTGACTGGAACTCACGCATGCGCTGGGTGATATCCCGAATGGACAGGATCGACAGAAGCGACGTGTCCTTGAGAATAGCGATCAGCTCGTTACCAAGCGGCGGAATGATGATACGGAAAGCCTGCGGCAGGATCACCAGACGGGCGGTCTGCCAGCCATTGAGACCCGGCTGCATGCCGCCTCGATTTGTCCCCTTGGAATGGCGTTGATGCCGGAGCGAAAAATTTCCGCCAGATAGGCCGAATAGGCCAACGCCATCGCCGCCACGCCGCGGGCCATGTTTGGTGGATCGATCACGCCCTGAGTGGCGTCCTTCAGTGCGCCGCTCAAGGGCAGGCCGACATAGAGCACGATGACGAGCATGGGAATGCCCCGGATCGTATCCACGATGAATTCTGACCCGATGGAGAGGAGGATGACGGCGATGGATATGACCGCAAGCCGTCAGCAATCCGAGCGCAATGGCCAGAACGACGAAGGCAATGCCCGCCGATTTGTCGCGGTCGTTCAATGCTTCCGTCTGCCACAGGACAGGCATGTTCGCTGGGACTGAAGCCGCCGGAAGCAGAACCGCGCTGACATCGGCCTTCTTGCCAAGAGCGGCGAGCGCTTCAGGCGGACCGCGAAATGTGCGCAATGGCACTTCATTTTCGGGACCACCGGGAAACTGGCCGTATCGCGCCGTACCGATCATGCTCGACGGCGTGCCGGTCACCACGCCGATCTTTCCGTCGAGCGTGCCGGCGAGTGTATAGGCCCCGCGTGGCTGAAACAGAAACCGGGCAGCCATGCAGGCCATCAGCAACGTCAGGCCGATGAAGATGAGATCTCCCCGGCTGCTATATTGAAGCTTTTGCAGGCCAACCCAAAGCAGAGCCAGAAGCGCCGCAATGATATAAGCCGAGATGGCAGCCCGAATGGTCGTTGCAACCCCGGCGGCAAATGCCACATGCGCTGCAAAGAGGACAAGAAATAATCCAAGTCCGTTGATCGTTGCCAGCAGGATGAAACCCGCCTTGCGCGATCGCGACAACCCGTTACCGGATCGCCCCGTCAGGCTCAGGAGCAGACCCAGAATGGTCGTACCGAGATAGCTCAACAGGATGGTGAACCCGTACCGATCAGTCGCCAGTGCCGCGGCCTCGGTAAGTCGCCGCGGTGTGACGCCTTTCATCACGAGATCGGACGTGAACGGATCGACTCCATTGGCCACAACCGAGTGCAGATAGGGATACACGACAGGTGTTGCCACGAGCGCGGCAGCCGACAGGAGATTGAACACTGCGCAAGGAACCGCCCAGCGCGTATTGTTCCTGCGCATGAAGAGCATCGTGGCAAGACCGGAGGCAAAGGCTGCGCAAAGCAGCACAAAACCCGGCACAAAAGCTGATGATCCCGGCTCGACACCCGGGATCGCCAGAAGCGAACGCTGGTAGTCATTCGAACTGGCGAAAAGATAGACGACAAATGGCAGTGCGGCGAGCACGATCATGTTGCTCGGACGCAAGCGCATCAAAAATACATTGAACCGTCTCCCGACCCTCCGGATACATTGTTCTGGAGGCGTTGCGTGTGGGCCAAGGCCAACGGAATTGGAGTCGTTGGAACTGCTCTATCTGTTTTGGCTATCCCGAAAACCGCCCTGCGTTCTTCGGGATAGGCTCTCCTTCTTGGTTTTGCGTATCATCTCGGCAGCTCTTGCTTCACTTTCGCAGGTCCACCGCCAGAAATGTTCCTGACTATTTTGCGCCCCAATATTTGCTGATGAGAGCATCGAGCGTGCCATCTTCCTTGATGGCCTTGATCCCTTCATTGAAGGCGGCAGCGGTTTCATCGCCCTTGCGGAAGACCAGCCCCAGCGGATCGGATTGCAGGTCGCGGATTGGAACAACGAGCTCGCCTGCGAATTCCTTTTCATAGGCGGGTGCATTGGCGCCGTTGATCACCACGCCGTCGACGTCCTTGTTCTTGAGCGCGATGACAGAGGCGCTGAAACTGTCATAGGCAACAACATTGTCCTTGCCGACAATGCCTTCGGCCACCTGAGCGTCGGTCGTATTTGCCCGGGCTGACAGCTTTTGCCCTTCGACTTGAAGTCATCAAGTGTCAGGCCATCATCTTCGGCACGCATCAAAACGGCCCGGCTGTTGATGATGTAAGGCTCGGAGAAATCCATCGCCTTCTTGCGTTCATCGGTAATCGAAACTCCGGATGCAACGAGATCGAAATTTCCCTGCTCCAGAGCCGCGAAAATGCCATCCCAGCCCGTAGTCACGAATTCCGCCTTGCAATTGATCTTGGCGCAGATTGCGTTCACCACGTCGACATCAAAGCCGACGATCTGCCCGGTGGCGGGGTCGACGCTTTCCATCGGCGGCGAGGTCGTGTCGGAACCGACCTTGAGCATTTTTCCCTCAAGATCGGCCGCTTGTGCGGCGACAGAGGACATCAACGCGAGCGCCAAAGTCAGGATTGTCTTTTTCATGTGTACTCCTCCCATTAGAACACTTTCAGCGAATGCATGAAGCGGTTGTGCCTCTGAAACAGCATTGAGAGCTGTTCGCCGGAGCGGTTCCCGCCATTCCGTAAAAAGGCCAAACCGCTCTAGGAATTAAACTTCCCACCCAGATCGTCGGGCTGGCGCGCGACGAGCTCCGGACGAAAAACCTCCCTCAATTGCGCAGGGTCTTCCCCTCCCATACGCTGCAATAGAAATTCCCCAACCGTTGTCCCAACACTTCGATCGGCTGGTAGAGGGTCGTGACCGGCGGGGTGAAATAGGCACTGACGTTGATGTCGTCATAGGCGATGACATCAATATCCTGCCCCACTTCCAGTCCCAGCGACCGCAATGCGGACAACACACCGAGCGTTGTCGATTCATTGACACAGACCAGCGCCGTCGGTGGATCACGCTTTTCCCGGAGAGCCAGCGCAGAATCGCGTCCGAAGCGTGTGGACAAGTCGCCGCCGATAACCAGATCGGTACATGGCGCAGCACCTGCTTCTGTGAAGGCACGCGTAAAACCATCCATCCTGTCGAGAGCATAGGAAAAACGCGCATCCGCATTCACCAGACCGATGCGCCGGTGCCCGCCAGCGATCAGTCGTGCAGTTGCAGCATGTGCAGCCCATTCATTGTCCACATCGACATGGGCATAAACGAGCGATTTGCGACACCTCCCCAGCGACACGAAAGGGAAGTCAGTCTCCACCAGCATGTCGATGCGCGCATCATCGGCCAGAACGCCTGAAAAGATCAGACCGTCAGCGAGGCTTTGATCAACGATGCGGCGCGTGATGGCACAGGCATCGTCGAAACTGCGATAGCCATAAACGGAAAGCTGATAATCACTATCATCGAGAATCTGGCTGAGACCGCTGAGAATCTGCGTATATTCGACACCGTCCCATTCATAACCCGCCACCGAATTCATCGGCATCAACACAGCGGCCCGGTAGGTCTTGCCGGTACGCAACGCCATGCCACGGGCATCGGCCTGATAGCCGAGCTCGTCTGCAGCGGAAAGAATAATCTTGCGCGTCTCTTCCGTTACGACCGGCGAACCGCGCAATGCCTTCGAAATCGTCGCAATCGAATAGCCCGTATGTTCCGCGAGCGTTTTGATCGTAGGTCGCACACGCGTTTTCATTCGATCAATCGACCTCGACATCTCCAGCTCCCACAATCGTGATATCAAAACGGTAGCAACATATAAAAACGTTTTCAAGAAAAATAAAAACGTTTTTATCAGTGGTAAAAACTGTCTTGTCTCACTTCGGTCGGGACATCCAACAGACGCCCGAAAGACTGGTTTCAGAAACTGGAGCGCCGCCCCAGTTTCGTTGATGAAATAATGGCAAAACAATCTATCCACGCAGCGGCGCAAAACGTTACATACATAAAGTTCTAAACTGTAGTTCCTCAATATATATGGAATGATTTTTCGTATAAGATTTCGATATACATAATTTCTTCATGTTGACAGGTAAAACCACGTAATATTCTATCGCCTTGCCTCGCTCTGACAGCGCGGGCCCTACAAAGGGAGGACAGAATGGATATCAGGCCGTCTATCTTTGCCCGGACTTTGACTTGTTCGCTGGCAGTATCTGGCGTTGCATTTTCACAAGAAACGCGCACGAAAGTCATTTTAGACGCGGATATGGTCGAACTATTCGATGATGGCACCGCCATGCTTCTGCTGGAGCGCGCTCCCAACATCGACCTGCTGGGCGTAACCGTTGTTTCAGGAAACACACCCATGCCAGCCGGCGTCGCCGCGGGCGCGCGACAACTGGAGGCACTCGGCTCCGAGGTGCCAATCTACGAAGGCAGCCGTTACGGCATTCGCAACTGGCGAGGAAATAAAGCCACCCCGAGGTGCTGGCAGCTGAATTGCAAATCAGTCCTATCACTGGCTGGGGCGGTTATCTACGGCCGGATGCGGGCAACGACATTGATGCCGACCCGACGGCAAAATGGTCCGACGTCTACAAGCATAAATATGGCGAGGCCCCGTCCTATAAGCGGGTATATGGTCTGGAGAATCCGGACCCGGATGGCAACAGGGACGCTGTGGATTTTCTCGTCGAGACCGTCAACAAATATCCCGGCGGTCAAGCTGGTGGCAATTGGTCCGCTCACCAATATTGCACGTGCCATCCTGAAGGATCCGAGCTTTCCATCGAAGGTCGCTGAAATCGTCTATATGGGCGGCGCCTTCTACGTTCCGGGAATTCGTCGGCATCGGCTGAGTTCAACTGGTGGGCAGACCCTGAAGCCGCCAAGATCAGCGTCCGCTCGAAATGGGGCGATCCGAATTCCGAATCCTTCAAGGCATATGGCAATCAGGTGATCTCCGGTCTGGAGGCCAATGAACATACAGGAGGAATGCCGGAGGACCTCTATCGGAAAATGGTCGACAATAGCCCTCCCGGCATTCAAAAACTCTGGCTTGCACGGGAGGAACAAATCAAGGCGCAAGGCGGAACGACATTCGGACCCGATAACGTCTGGGACCTGTTTGCGGCGGCCTATGTCATCGACCCGTCGATTGTCCTTGCCCGGAACAACGCCCCTCGCCCCAAGGATGGTGTAGTTGCACCTGTCACCGGTGTCTATGTCGACGTGAACACCGAGATGGGTCTCGACTATGGCCGAAGCCTTGCTTTCACCAACAATGATATAGGAGGCAATGCAGAAGCAAAACCGGGACCGGTCGGCACTCAGAAAGCTGCCATTCAGAACTACATCGATGAAGACAAATTCTGGAAAGAGATCGTCGTTCCAATGACCACCGGTTCCAAGAATTAATGCATGATCCGACCGGTGTGAAACACGGGTCGATGAGATTTCTGCTTGTTTGGATAATCTGCCTGCTCACAGCGTTGCAGGCATCACAGAAGCAATCGAGGCGGCGGGAGCTCAACTGCGTCATCCGCCGCCTTATTGTCCCGGCTTCAATCATTCCATGAAATAGCACTGCCGAAGCGCAAGGCACATCTGCCACTGAAAATCGAACACTTGATCGAGGTTTCGCGGGTGGGGGCATCGCTAGAGTGATCGCATTGTTCTAACCGGACAGATGTAAAACCATGTCGCAGTCCGCCGTTTCACCGTTCTGCGTGCCCATGAACCAATGACGCACGTCCTGTTTGCTTATTTGCGGGGCTGGATGACGTAGCCGGCGCATTGAGTGCGTCTGAAGTCTATTCGGCGCAAGATGAACGGGCAGCCAATGCAGCTTAAAAACATGAGCCTGACATCACGTATCTCTTCGCAGACAGAGATAGCAATGGCCATGCAAAATGACGTCTCTCCGCCAGTTTTGTCTATTGCATGGCACTTCTGCGAAGCGTCTCTTTACCGAACACGCGTAATCAATCCTGTCGGGTAAGCGGGCAGATTTATTTGCGGGTTTCTGATTGAGAGTAAGAGTCAGAAATGCATTTTACTGAAGATTTGTGCATAAAGGCGAAGTTGGCCGCTCATTTTGAGCCGGTGGATTCCTGTTTGTGACAAATCATGATTCTTTGTTCTCATGTCGAAGAGAAGGCTTCCCTCACCCGAACATGCCGACACGCTTTCGCTGAATGCGTTGTGTAGTCTGGTGACTGGTTTGCTGGAACGAGCGGAGCAAGCTGAAGCACGTCTTGAGAAACTGGAGACAGAAAATAAACAGCTTCGTGCCGACAACGCTGAGCTTCGTCTGGAAAACACCGGCTAAAGGTCGAGAACCGGTTACTGCGTGATGAGATTGCGCGGCTGAAAGACCTGCCGCCACGGCCCCCGTTCAAACCGTCGGGCATGGACAAGGCAACAGACGCGAAAGCTCAAGGCATTCAGGCAGAAGAGCCCCTCACCGGGATCAATCAGCGCTTTCCGGCAACGGTTTGACCGCATCTTCTCTATCCGGACGGGTTGTGTGGAGCTGGACAAGCTGTTGGCACGCCTGCTACGCCGCAAGGAAGAACTGCTCAAGGTTCTCGAATGCCCGGAAATTCCGTTGCACACCAACGCCTCCGAGAACGATCTGCGCAGCTGCGTCACCAAACATGGGGTAATCGCGGTGCGATCGTCCCGGCCATTTTATAAGAGTGATGGCTGGCGGGGGTGGTTGCCCCGATAAGATGGAGAAACGGGCTCACGATCTGAACCGGGCCCAAACATCGAATGGAGGCAACCATGGACCAATATATAGGGCTCGACATTTCATTGAAAGATACCGCGATTTCGATCCGCCGGGACGGGAAGCGGATCTGGCGGGGAAGTGCCCTTCGGATCCAAAACTTCTAGCGCAGATGATCCGCAAGCATGCCCCGCACGCCAAACGCGTCGTATTCGAGACGGGGCCGCTGTCGACGTGGTTCTATCACGCGATGACGGTCGAGGGGGTGCCGGCGATCTGCATTGAAGCGCGGCACGCGCAAAAGATCTTGAACGAGACGCTCAACAAGACCGATGCCAATGATGCGGATGGCTTGGCCCAGCTGGCCGAAGCCGGCTTCTACAAGGCGGTCCGGGTAAAGCGTTCGACAGCATGCTAACGCGCACGCTGGTCGGGGCTCGCAATCAGCTCCTGAGCATCTCAACCCAGCTGAGCAACCAGATCCGCGGCCTGATGAAGACGTTCGGCCTCATCGTCCCCAAAGGAACGGGTCGGGTCTTTGATGCCAATATCAGGGAACTCTTGGATGGGAATGACGGCCCGGCACGGATCATCTTGCCTCTGCTTGAGGCGTGGCGCGACATCCGCAAGCGCGCGGCCGATCTTGATCGCCAGCTGGTCGCAGCGGCGCGGCAGAGCCAGGCGACCAAGCTGTTGATGACGATTCCGGGCATTGGCGCCGTCACCGCCGTGTCCTACGTGGCAGCGATTGAAGATCCAGATAATTTCAAAACGTCGCGCTCGGTTGGCGCCCGCTCGGGCTGACAACGCGGCGCTACCAGTCAGGTGAGGTCGACTATGACGGCCATATCTCGCGACGAGGCGACAATCGCCTGCGGGGACTGCTTTACGAAGCGGCGACGGTGATCCTCACAAGAACCAGTGCCGGGATCGAGAGCAGCCTCAAGATCTGGGGGCTTAAACTGCGTGAGCGGCTGGGCTTCAAGCGTGCCGCAGTGGCGGTCGCCCGAAAGCTTGCGGTCATCATGCACAGCATGCTCAAGACCGGAGAAGTCTTCAACGCATCGGCCGGCGCCACCGCATAAGCGGGAAGTGTCAGCCTTCATCCCTCAGCGTCGTCAAATCTGATTTGAGGCGCTGAGCGTCCCCTGCCGCGGACGTGGGTTGGATCATTCCGTTAATTTGCGCTGCAGCTCATTTGAGACTGCGCACCAAACATAGGAAGATCCTGCCTGCGAAGACCCATTGTGCGGCGACTGTTGTCGACCGCGGAGACAACGCTGCTCCCGGCACTGGACAGCTCCGAAAGATACGGCCCGCTGAGGGAGACTATGAAGCCGCTCACTCGCTACAGCGCCCGATTGAGGACGCGCTCGCGAGCCTAATTAAGCCAGCCGCGCACGATCCTTGGTATCAATCAATCTGAACCGGGTTGCCTCTTCCGCAAACCCGCAAGGATGCTCAATGCCCACGAATTCACTTGACGCGCAGTCGGCGATTAGACAACGCAAAATCTCGGGTGGCACCATGAGCAACGATGGACGCATTGCCCGCGATACCATGCTGGGCCTTATGAAGACCTGCAAAAAGCTTCGGCTTTCCTTCTGGCATTATCTCGGCGACCGGCTTGGTATATCCAGTCAACAAACAGCCATTCCGGAGCTTGCAGGCCTCATTATCGCCAAAGCCTGATCCCACTTACTTACGACTGTCAGGCTTTTGAGAATGGCACCACCCGACCTGCTCTTGCTGGTGCTTCCTCCATAATATGACCACCCGTCAAGCTCAGTAATGATGGTGAAACATTCCACTGTTTGTCGTCATCCGTGTGCACCGTCACCGTCTTGCGATTGCGACGAATAACAAAGCCTCGAACCATCGTACCATCTGGCCCCTCAAACATCACGCCACTGCCGATCTTAATATCCTGCAGCACAGCGGCTGTCTTTTGTTGATGGAGAAACTGCAATCGTTCAACGATGTGCCGGTTCAATTCCATCAGCGTGGCTTCATCAAGACTATCAATATCGAGCTCGGTAATCGGCGTCTTCTTCATCGTGCAATCTATACGATCCTCTTTGGCAAAAGGAATTATGGTAGATTGCAACTCACCGTGCAACTGCACAACAAAATGGCACCGCCAACGGATATGCCCCGCTTACCGCCGCATACCCTTTTTATGGTACCAAGTCGCACAGGCATTATATTGAAACAATTAGCTATTCTGGACGCTACTAAAGCTAAAGCTGCCTTAGATTTCGCCAGTCTGACAATGGTTTTCGCTGTTCTGAGAAGGGGTTTGGCGCGTCGTATTGGGTTGATCTGACAGCGCAGGAGCAATCTCCTTAACGATACCAATGCTACCCCGATTTGGTTAAGAAATCCATCCCCGGAGATGAAAGCTCCACAAAGTGAAAAATCGGAGACGCTGGTTTGCAGCAGCCCGGGAGCAGGACCATAGTCATTGAAACCAGCGATCCGAAGCCGAAAAAGAGTTCGATACAAAAACTGGAACCGAGTCACAAAGAATCCGGCCTCTAACTTTCAGAAAAGGAGGCCACGCTCCCTTCCCTCTCCGAGCTTTCGCCGTTAGATCGCCGAAGCCACCGGCACACCTTCCATCGTTCCGCAATTGCTCGTTTCGTGTTCTCTTTGTTTCATATGCTGAAGACCATGTGAAGCGGGGCGGAATAAAGCCGTTACCGAAATCATCCCATCATAAAATGAATATGTTGTCTTCGTTGCGCTTTCCACCGTCGATTACCGGCTTGGTCAAAGACCATTCACGACAAACCTCAGCATGAGGTAAAAGCACAGAAGGTATACCACATCGCTCTGAACGACACGCCGTTGGTGATATCTGATGCTTCCGCTCTGCGTAACTTATCTCTTCTCAAGCCAGAACCGGAGCACAGCCCCTCCACGCTGACGGGCTCAACCGGCGTCGAATTTATCATTTCGGCGTCGGAATGATGCTTGATCGGCCCATACAATCAGAGAATCGGTTGGACACCTCCAACAACAGGAAAACCACCTCATTCCCATGTGGAAATAGAATCTTCTCGATTGAAATTCGAGAACGGAGGAGACTGTTGAATTATAGTCCGCCGTCTAAATTCAATAGTACCATACAAAAACAAATAGATAGGCGCATTCCAGTCGAATCGATAAAACTTTGCTCAATTTTAATCCCGGCGCTAACTCTTTGTTAATTCGACCGCCTCTTGCGATAGAATAAGAATCGGACATAATGACGGTATTTAGGCGGTATTAGTTCCAGTGCCGTCACTAGGGATCCCAAGTTA
>JAAVLQ010000003.1 GCA_012103075.1 Brucella cytisi
GCAATGCGGTCACAGGTTCACGCTGTGGCCTCCCCGCGAAAGTGTGATGATCGCATCGGCGGGGTCACCCGTTGCATGAGATCGACGGCGTGCCACGCCATGGCGCGGCGTCCGCGTCTGAGCAATTCCCCTGCAGTGACCACCGCCGCCTCATAGCTGGCACCAATCCCGGTGACGGCGAGGTGCACCTTGCGCAAGAGCGCGAGATCGAGCTGTTTCAGCTCGGTTTCAATGACGGACACAGATCGTCGCGTTGCTGCGGCTGCCGTGCAATCGTTGAACGATAGCTCATTTTCTACCTCCTTCCGTTCGATAAAATCGCAGAGGGTGCCCGTAGCGCGTCTGGCCAGCGCGCAGGCGCCTATAACGGGGGGCTTGTCCGTGATACGCCTGAACGCGGCCCCTCGAACCTGCATTACGCGAGCGCGACGCAGAAATGCCTGCGCGAAATCCGGCTGAGTGACATACGCCGCCCCCCGCAAACTGTCACCCTCGCGGGCTTGCACACCACGGTCCATCAGACGGGCAACTAGCGTAGTCAGCGCCGCGCGCCTTCGTTGTCCGTGGTGCGCCAGTTCCGAACTCCACTGGCGCAGGCCTGGAACACCGATGGCGCATGTCGTCCCAGACGTGCACCGGTGCCGCTTGCCGAAATGTTGCCCCGATTCGTACCGGCGAGGTGTGATGCCAAGCGTCTTGCAAAGCAGGTGCACGAGAGGCTCGTCGGTGACCCACCGCAATCGAGATAAAGGCTCGCTATGTACCCGCCTCGCGGACAACAAGCCCGCTTGCACCGCTCTCGTCCCCTAATCACCCGGTAGCCCCATCCGCCAGCAACGAACATTTCTTCATCCGGATTCCGGGCTACGGCAATCGAACCTTGTGCCACACCCGCGCCTTCTGTTTATCCGATATTGATGGCTTCGCCAGGTTTCTCTGACAACTGGGATGCTGTGCGAGAACCAGTGCGCTCGTCGGCCTGAAAACTATGGTGAACTGGTGCTGGGTTCGCGCGCAATTCCGTGGATCGCGGCGGGAAATCTTTGCAACCTATGTGCCATTATCAAAAGCCAAGTCACGGTGGTGACCTCGGCCTTGCACTGCTCGTCGATCATTTCTCGGGCTTCTGGGGCCAGGTCGCTTCCGCAGCGTCTACTTCGGTCCCGCTGTTATGCCGCTCTTCTTTTGCAGCTACGATTTGGCGCTGGCTCACGCGCCCAATTTTGGAATGCTCAATCTGGTGGCCGGTTGGGTGGGCGCGGGCAATATCCGCTTTCTCAACGATCCCGGATGTGATGCTCTACTCCATGATCGCGGTCGATGTCTGGGTGTCGGCGGGGTTCAATATGGTCATTTTGCTCGCCGGCCTGAAGAATATCCCACGCGTCATTATTACGAGGCTGCACGTCCTCGACGGCGCGACCAAATTGCAGGAGATCGTGTTCGTGACATTGCCGATGATCAAACCGGTAATGATCTTCGTGATCACCCTATAGTTCATCTCGACCACCAGGTCTTCGATCTGCCGTGTAGCTTCTGACCGGCTCCCTCCTTCCTCGACTACGGCGGACGCCAGCGCTTTGTTCCCCGTGATGGACATGATGGGACGCGGCTTCGGCAGCCTGAGCTTCGGTCTCGCTTCCGCCTACGGATTCATCTTAACCTTCGTGATCGTCGTGATCACTGCCGCGATCTTCGCCTTGCAGAAAAGGATGCACAGACATGACGCACAGCCTTTCCCCGCATCACGCCATGGGCCGCAGCGAAATGGGTGGCAGCCCTGTGCATCGCTATCGTCATGGGTATTTCAATTTGGTGGAGGTTCAGCGTGGTTTCGCCGATCCGGGCATCCCCGTATCCTCAATCCGCGTCTTTATCCCACCTCTCAGCGCTGGCATCGAAAACATAAGTCGGGTTCTCAGTAGACGGGCTATATGCGCGCTTATTATATTTCCGTCGCTTATACCGTGCTGACAGTGCAGGCGTTCTGCTGGTCGGCTCAATGGCTGCGTTCGAATTTGCCCGTTCGATTTTCCGGGCAAACGCATCTTCTTTGCACCGTCATGCTCTCCCCTGATGGTGCCCACGGCGGTGACCCTGATCCCGACCTATCTTTTCGTGGCGAAGCTCGGCTGGCTCAACAACACCATGCAGGGCCCGTCGTACTGGCCTCGGCCTGCCTTCTTCGGTCTCTTCATATGCTGACCCAGTTCATGCAGGGAAGAGCATTCCACGGGAAATGCTGGAAGCGGGCCCGGCTGGACGGTGCTGTGAGCCGCGCATTTCCAGCTCTACTGGTTTATAGCGTTGCCGCTGAAAAACCGCGCTTTCCGTGACGCTGGCTATCCTTACCTTCATGAAGACGTGGGGAAGTAACTTCATCCGGCCGCCTCGTCATCAGCCAGAGGCCGTCGAAATGCCCACAGAATGCGGTCAGCCTGTTCAACGCGCCCCTTCTTCCCATACGACAGTTGAGGCATCGTCGCCAGGTTCACCCTTAGCCGCTATCCCACCGCTCGTCTTTTTTCCTGATTTTCCAGCGTCAGATCGTGGAAGGCATCGCATCATCGGGAACCAAGGCTGGCCATAGCCCGTCTCTGCCGTCCCTTGAATGGAACATATCATGTCGTCGCTACAGATTCTCAACGCCACCAAGAATTACGGGGCCATCGAAGTCCTCAAAGACATCAACCCTGATAGATGTATCGTCCGGTGAATCTTCGGTCGTCGTGGCCGTCCGGGTGGAAATCGACATTGCTGCGAACCATTGCTGGTTTGGAGGAAATCACCGGCGGCGAAATCCGGCTCGATGGCAAACGTATCAACGACGTCGATGCTGCAAAGCGTGGCGTGGCCATGGTGTTCCAGTCCTATGCGCTCTATCCACATATGCGACGGTCGCGGAAAATATGGGCTTCAGCATGCGCCTGACCAAGGCGCCAAAAAACGCAGATTACAGGAGCGTGTCCGCAACGCGGCACGCATATTGCAGCTCGAAAGCTTCGGACCGCAAGCCGGCGCAGCTTTCCGGCGGCTGTGAAGCAGCGCGTGGCCATTGGTCGGGCGACGTGCGTGAGCCGAAAGTGTTTCTGTTCGACGAGCCACTTTCTAATCTTGATGCGGAACTCCGCGTCCAGATGCGGGCAGAGCTGGCCCAACTGCACCGCCGCCTCGGCAATGGCTTTCACGATCTACGTCACGCATGACCAAGTGGGAGGCGATGACGCTTGCCGACAAGATGGTCGTCCTCAATGCAGGCAGGGTTCAGCAGGTCGGTCATCCCTGGAACTCTACGACGATCCCGACAACATGTTTCCGTCGCCGGCTTGTGCACGCCGCGGATGAATTTCATAAAGGCGCAAGTGATTGAAACCGATGCCAGCGGCACGACGGCGGAATATCTTGCGGAAAGTGCGGGCGGACGACTGCGACTGCCTATAAAGAATGTTCCCTGAAGGCGCGGGGTCGGAAATCTGGCTGGGGATTCGTCCCGATCATGTGTGAAGTGTGCGATGCGGCAGATGCCGGAGCGCCGCTTGTCATTGATTTCGTAGAGGAGCTGGGCGATAGCACCTGCTGCTTGTATGGTTCACTTACCGAATGCAGCCAAAGTTACGGTGCTTCACTCATGGCAAGCGTCACACTGACGCGCAGCGCCATCGCCTTCGATCCGCAACGCGCGTTTCGCTTTGATCGTGAAGGCGAAAGACTGCGCGCGATGATGTCCATTGGCTGAACGCTGTGTCCAGCACTTCGTGGGATGAGCGCGCAGACGGCGGCACTGTAACGTTAACTTTGTGGAGAAGTTATCCCAATTGCATCAGGCCATGTCGCAAAATTTTTCATCAGGTTAAAAGCGGCCTGATCTTTCAGACGTAATTATGCCGCAAGCTCCGCAAAGACCCCGAATGGCGAGCGGTTGTCGCGAACCGTTTTGCGGATCATATGTGCTACTTCGATGCCCGCGATTGTCGCTGAGGCCGAATGAAATGCCTTTGAAGCTCAACATGTGTTTGGTAATTCGCTTGATAAACCGGTGATCCTGCTCAAGGATGTTGCTGAGATATTTAACCCGCAGGATTTCAATCATCTTGCTGTGACCGGTGATTTTCAGGATTGTGTTTACAGCTTGTGCTCCGGCCAGATTGGCTCCGCTTTTATCACGACAATTTTGCCCTGAACACCGTTGGCTGCGATGGCTTTCTTGAAGAAACGCCGCGCAAGCACCCCTGAGATTTCGGCGTTCGGCGAGCCTGAAATCAAGCGTTTGTCCGTCACGGTCAACGGCCCGGTACAGATACGTCCATTGTCCTTGACCTTTAAATAGGTCTCTTCGTCAACACGCCAAGACGCAAGCGTTCGACGTCCATGCTTCTGTGCCTGATCTGCGATCTGTGGCGCGTAACGACAACCCAACGGTTCAATGTTGTATGGTCAACGTTCACACCACGTTGGCCATAATTTCCCGTAAGGTCACGATAGGAACCGGATAGCGCACGTAAAAAGAAAACGGCGTAAAAGGATGACACTTTTAGGAAAATGAGCCCCTTTGAAATCGATTGCCATACCCCCGTCACCACCAATTATTCGCCCGAAGGGACAGTAGCGCAGCAGAAGTGAAAATTTTCGCGACAGAACCGCCAGTAGTGATGAACATCAGCAGTGGCCATCAGAAAATTTACCACCACCATGGCAGCTATTTCTTCTGTACCTTCGAAACCGATTAACGCCGGGCTGCAATTCGGACGTTGGGACTCAAATAGCATGGTTTTTGATCATAATCAGCGCATCGCCCCGTGATAGGCAGATGGTTCATATCCTTTCAAGGCGAGGGGGCTATATTGTTGTCGGGAAGCGGTCGCCGCCGAAAATCTTGACTGACGTTCAACTGACTCCGTGTGTTGAACAATGTTCAATTGAAGCAGACCACTGAGCGGCTTAGGCCACCATCAATTGGCAATGCGAAACCATTGACATAGCTCGCCGCCCTCGCTGGCAAGGAAAGTCATGACCTCGCGCATTTCTCCGGCGTGCCATAGCGTCTGGTCGGAATTCTGTTTCGGGCGCGCCTTTACCTCCTCCCGGTCGGCGGTACACCGGCTGCCAAACCCTCGCTCTGATGAGTGACCGTGCGCGCATCAATACGCAACCACTACAAACATCTGCCCTACGCAGGACGCCCTGTTTGGCTCAGCGCTGGCGATGGCATGAAATTGCGCGAGGGCAGGCAAGCGAATGGCTTGACATGTCACGCCCCGATTGATTGGCGGAAATCAGATGAGGCACCTTTTCGACGCTTGTCGTTAACGGTTAATCCGCTGACGGGTTACGCGCGGCATCACCGACCTTCAGTGACGGTTTCGGTCAATACTTTCGATGTAATAGACAAAGACGGCGCCATTATGTTGTGGCAAAAGTTTAAACAACGGGAAATTGGATCAGTTCGCCATGAATCTGATCTGATTGAGGAGGTTTTGGCTATGAGAAATAGTTGATATTTCTGGATAGATCGGGAAGTAGCCAGATATACGTGGATCTTGTTATCTACATAGGTAAGATATTGAATGGTTATAAAAACAATTTGATATTTTTGCTTTTGAATAAATAAAACCTCCTCAGATTTACCGCAGATATCGAAGCTGATCGAGGATAGAGACAAGCTCCTCCGATTGGCGGTTACGATGCTTTGCGAACTGCCGGCATCGTTGGAGCAATAGTCGGGAAATCCCGGTTCAAACACGGCGATGCTGGATCTCGCCTTGGCTGGTAGTCAAAAGTGGCCGGTGGCATTTCAACAAAACCAGTAGGAGTATAGTCATGTTCAGGAGAAAGCATTCTTATCTATTTCTTTTCTACCGCGACATAGCTTTTTGCTGGCTACAGTAATGGCCCGGGGCGAAGGCCGTACAGGCGGAGGTTTAGGAGGTTTCGGGGGCTCGCTCGGCGGTGCCGGAACTTCGGCAGGTAGATCTGAAGGTGGTGTCGGTAGGTCTGCTGGTTCCATCGCTGGGCGGTGGGTTTGGTGGAAATCTCGAGGGGGTGCCGGGAGATCTGGCGGTAAATCTGAAGGTGGTGTCGGTAGGTCTGCTGGCTCATCGCTGGGCGGTGGTTCGGTGGGTCCTCGGGGAGGCAGTGCAGGTTCATCTGTTGGCGGCGCAGGGAAATCCTGGTGGAGCTGCAGCCGGAGGCAGGTAATGGCGGAGGTAAATCGGCGGGTGGTGCGGGGAAATAAGGAGTGAGCGGCAGCCGGAGGTGCAAATAATGGCGGGGTAAATCGGGGAGATCAGGCGGCAAATCTGAAGGTGGTGTCGGCAGATCGGCCGGCTCATCGTTGCGGTGGCTTCGGTGGATCCCTTGGCGGTGCGGGCAGATCTGGTGGTAAATCGACGGGTGGAGCAGGCAAGTCGGCGGGGAAATCTACAGGTGGCGTGGGTCGCCCGTCGGTTCGGCGATTGGTGGCGTTGGTAAGTCAGCCGGGAAATCGGCTGGTGGAGCAGGCAAAGTCGGCCGGGAAATCTGCAGGTGGCGTGGGTCGCTCCGTCGGTTCGGCAATTGGCGGCGTTGGTAAGTCAGCCGGGAAATCGGCTGGTGGAACAGGCAAGTCGACGGGCAAATCTGTAGGTGGTGTGGGTCGCCCGTCGGTTCGGCGATTGGTGGCGTTGGTAAATCAGCTGGTAAAATCAGCTGGGAAATCGGCTGGTGGAGCAGGCAAGTCGGCCGGGAAATCTGCAGGTGGCGTGGGTCGCTCCGTCGGTTCGGCAATTGGCGGTGTTGTCGGCGGCCTCGACGGTGCACTCGGTGGTGCACTGGGCGGCGGCGCAGGTGGCATCGGAGGTATCGGCGGCTCACTTGGCGGTGCTGTCGGTGGTGTTGCTGGCGGTCTTGACGGTGCGCTCGGTGGTGCACTGGGCGGCGGCGCAGGTGGCGTCGGAGGTATCGGCGGCTCGCTTGGCGGTGCAGTCGGTGGTGTTGTTGGCGGCCTTGATGGTGCGCTCGGTGGTGCACTGGGCGGCGGCGCAGGTGGCGTCGGAGGTATCGGCGGCTCGCTTGGCGGCAGTCGGTGGTGTTGTTGGCGGCCTTGACGGTGCGCTTCCGGTGGTGCACTGGGCGGCGGCGCAGGTGGCGTCGGAGGTATCGGCGGTTCACTTGGCGGTGCAGTCGGTGGTGTTGCTGGCGGTCTTGACGGTGCACTCGGTGGTGCACTGGGCGGCGGGCGGTGGCGTCGGAGGTATCGGCGGCTCGCTTGGCGGTGCTGTCGGTGGTGTTGCTGGCGGTCCTGACGGTGCACTCGGTGGTGCACTGGGCGCGGCGCAGGTGGCGTCGGAGGTATCGGCGGTTCAATTTGGCGGTGCTGTCGGTGGTGTTGCTGGAAACCCTTGACGGTGCACTCGGTGGTGCACTGGGCGGCGGCGCAGGTGGCGTCGGAGGTATCGGCGGCTCGCTTGGCGGTGCTGTCGGTGGTGTTGTTGGCGGCCTTGATGGTGCGCTCGGTGGTGCACTGGGCGGCGGCGCAGGTGGCGTCGGAGGTATCGGCGGCTCGCTTTTTGGCGGTGCTGTCGGTGGTGTTGCTGGCGGTTTCTTGACGGTGCACTCCGGTGGTGCACTGGGCGGCGGCGCAGGTGGCGTCGGAGGTATCGGCGGCTCACTTGGCGGTGCTGTCGGTGGTGTTGTTGGCGGCCTTGATGGTGCGCTCGGTGGTGCACTGGGCGGCGGCGCAGGTGGCGTCGGAGGTATCGGCGGCTCACTCTGGCGGTGCTGTCGGTGGTGTTGTTGGCGGCCTTGACGGTGCACTCGGTGGCGCACTGGGCGGCGGCGCAGGTGGCATGGAGGTATCGGCGGCTCGCTTGGCGGCATGATCGGTGGCGTTGTCGGATCGTTGGATGGCGTTCTGGGCGGCACCGGAGAAGACGGTGGCGGGGGCGGTTCGCTCGGCGGCACGATCGGTGGCGTTGTCGGTGGTTTGGACGGCGTTCTGGGCGGTACCGGTGAAGACGGCGGCCCGGTGGTTCGCTTGGCGGCAACGATTGGCGGCGTTGTCGGATCGCTGGATGGCGTTCTGGGTGGTGGTGCCGGTGAAGATGGTGGCCTCGGCGGTATCGGCGGCACGATCGGTGGCGTTGTCGGATCGCTGGATGGCGTTCTGGGTGGTACCGGAGAAGACACGGCGGTCTTGGCGGCACGATCGGTGGCGTTGTCGGATCGCTGGATGGCGTTCTGGGTGGTACCGGAGAAGACGGCGGTCTTGGCGGCACGATCGGTGGCGTTGTCGGTGGTTTGATGGCGTTCTGGGTGGTACCGGAGAAGACGGCGGTCTTGGCGGCACGATCGGTGGCGTTGTCGGTGGTTTGATGGCGTTCTGGGCGGCACCGGTGAAGACGGTGGCCTCGGCGGTATCGGCGGCACGATCGGTGGCGTTGTCGGATCGTTGATGGCGTTCTGGGTGGTACCGGAGAAGACGGCGGTCTTGGCGGTTCGCTCGGTGGCACGATCGGTGGCGTTGTCGGTGGTCTGGACGGCGTTCTGGGCAGCACCGGTGAAGACGGCGGTCTTGGCGGTTCGCTCGGCGGCACGATTGGCGGCGTTGTCGGATCGCTGGATGGCGTTCTGGGTGGTGCCGGTGAAGATGGTGGCCTCGGCGGTATCGGCGGCACGATCGGTGGCGTTGTCGGATCGTTGGATGGCGTTCGGTGGTACCGGAGAAGACGGCGGTCTTGGCGGTTCGCTCGGTGGCACGATCGGTGGCGTTGTCGGTGGTTTGGACGGCGTTCTGGGTGGTGCCGGTGAAGACGGTGGCCTCGGCGGTTCACTCGGTGGCACGATTGGCGGCGTTGTCGGATCGCTGGATGGCGTTCTGGGTGGTACCGGAGAAGACGGCGGTCTTGGCGGCACGATCGGTGGCGTTGTCGGTGGTTTGATGGCGTTCTGGGCGGCACCGGTGAAGACGGTGGCCTCGGCGGTATCGGCGGCACGATCGGTGGCGTTGTCGGATCGTTGGATGGCGTTCTGGGTGGTACCGGAGAAGACGGCGGTCTTGGCGGTTCGCTCGGTGGCACGATCGGTGGCGTTGTCGGTGGTCTGGACGGCGTTCTGGGCAGCACCGGTGAAGACGGCGGTCTTGGCGGTTCGCTCGGCGGCACGATTGGCGGCGTTGTCGGATCGCTGGATGGCGTTCTGGGTGGTGCCGGTGAAGATGGTGGCCTCGGCGGTATCGGCGGCACGATCGGTGGCGTTGTCGGTGGTCTGGACGGCGTTCTGGGTGGTGCCGGTGAAGACGGTGGCCTTGGTGGTTCGCTCGGTGGCACGATTGGCGGCGTTGTCGGATCGCTGGATGGCGTTCTGGGTGGTGCCGGTGAAGACGGTGGCCTTGGTGGTTCGCTCGGTGGCACGATTGGCGGCGTTGTCGGATCGCTGGATGGCGTTCTGGGTGGTGCCGGTGAAGATGGTGGCCTCGGCGGTTCGCTTGGCGGCACGATTGGCGGCGTTGTCGGATCGCTGGACGGCGTTCTGGTGGTGCCGAAGAAGACGGCGGTCTTGGCGGTTCGCTTGGCGGCACGATCGGTGGCGTTGTCGGTGGTTTGACGGCGTTCTGGGTGGTGCCGGTGAAGACGGTGGCCTCGGCGGTTCACTCGGTGGCACGATTGGCGGCGTTGTCGGATCGCTGGATGGCGTTCTGGGCGGTACCGGAGAAGATGGTGGCCTTGGTGGTTCGCTCGGTGGCACGATTGGCGGCGTTGTCGGATCGCTGGATGGTGTTCTGGGCGGTACCGGCGAAGACGGTGGCCTCGGCGGTATCGGTGGCGTTGTCGGTGGTTTGACGGTGTTCTGGGTGGCACCGGAGAAGACGGTGGTCTTGGCGGTTCGCTTGGCGGCACGATCGGCGGCGTCGTCGGGTCGCTGGATGGTGTTCTGGGTGGTACCGGAGAAGACGGTGGCCTCGGCGGTATCGGTGGCACGATTGGCGGCGTTGTCGATGGCCTCGGCGGCACCGTCGGTGGAGTGGTTAGTGGTGTCACTAACTCACTAGACGGTGCGTTGAGTGGGCTATTTGGCGGCGGCAATACCGGTGGCGGTAACACTGGCGGCGGCAATACCGGTGGCGGCGATACTGGCGGTGGCAATACTGGTGGCGGCAACACTGGCGGTGGCAATACTGGCGGCGGCAATACCGGTGGTGGCAATACTGGCGGCGGCAATACCGGTGGCGGCAACACTGGCGGTGGCAATACTGGTGGCGGCAACACTGGCGGTGGCAATACTGGCGGCGGCAATACCGGTGGCGGTAACACTGGCGGCGGCAATACTGGCGGCGGCGATACTGGCGGTGGCAATGCCGGGGATTGATACGGGCGGAGGGATCATCGTCGGAGATATTATCAATCCGCATGATGGACGATATGAACTGCGGCAGTGCATTTGATTGCGTAAGTCCGTCCATTGGCTTGGTAACAACGGCAAATCGTGAGCCGAACAAGGTGTTCGTTAATGATGCAGGATCTCCTGTCAAGCCGAAAAGTGAGGCCGCTTACTCTCTTTGCAGGTGCTGACGGTGGTGTAAGCCCGATAAGCTTGCTCGCTTTTGCCTCCGATAGTCGAAGCGAGGGCGCAAACGATTCACTTCCTAATGAGATTGATGCCAACTCGAGCGGTCGCAAACCGTTTGACGAGTGGTAACCGTTCAAAATGGAGTTGGAAGCATTCCGGGCGTAGGTAGAGACATTACGAGCATCGAAATCCAGGACGAAACCTCAAATCCGGAATTTGAGGGGAGTGTAACCGATGCAACAGATAAGGCACGTGAAGCTGGTATTGAAAACTTGCTTGCTTACTTGTCCCGCAACAGTCGATCTGGCTTCCGCGATCAATCTACTGACACCGGTAATGCAAGTGCGCCCCTATCGTCTCTCGGGGCTTGAACCAGCCATCGCTCAAGAGGCTAGCCCCAACCGCATGCCCGGGTCTAAATGGCGCTAATTCAAGTAATAATTCTACCCGGTCTCGAAACGACAACGAGTGAAGCTGTTGTAGATCCGACTGATGCTCACAACGAAGGTAAGAAAAGGCAGTCAATCCCCATCTGCGAGCACAACTGGGGAAAATAATGCTGTTGAAGCATCTGGCAGTGGTTTTGAAGAGCTGCTTGCCTATTTGTCAGATAGCAACGGATCCAAGACGTCCAACTCAATCGTTAACGCTCCGAACGAAACGAACGCAGCCACACCGGTGAGTTAATCTCCGTTGAAGGTGCCGCAAATAATGATTCGCGCAACAGTCCAATTGACAAAACTGCGCACGAAACACCGGCGGGCTTTCCCGGTAGCAAAAATGTAGATGAGAATCACGATCGCACGACAGAACCTGCCGGCAATATTGCTGCAACCGATGACGGGTTTCAGGTTGAGACCCAGATGGTCCCAATCCCCAGTGACCGTCCTACGAATTCTGCGAGCGGCGCAAGTGGAAGTGAAACCGGAGGAATCCGGTCCGGATTCAAAAAATTGCTCGCGAATTTATTCGGTGCTGATGCCGAGAGCGGCGACGACCGGCGTGCGGCTTCGAATGAAAGTGCAGGCACGGATCGCCCACGGGCAAGGCCCCCGAACCAGCCCACTTGCCAACGACCGGCTTGCAGCTTCGAATGAAAGTGCAGGCACGGATCGCCCACGGGCGGGGGCCCCGAACCAGCTCACTTGCCAACGACCGGCTTTGCAGCGTCGAACGAAAGCGCCGGCATGGGAGCGCCAACCAAAATGGCTCCCCCGAAACGGAATGCTTGCCAATGAATCGATTGCAGGAGCGAGCGATGGTCAGCAAGCGAGGGATAAAAGCTTATCCGCCAATGATGGTAGCCCGTGCAACAACTAGCTTTTTGCAGCTGACAGTATTCCGCGCGACCGGAGTACGGGTTTGGCAGGGAACCGCAACGAAGCATTGGGAGGTTCGATTGCTGCTTTCTGTAGCACCGTCGGAAATTCGCTCGCGAATACAAACAACGTGAATTCGTCGACAGATCTGCTCGCGTACAATGCAGGAGGTCAACGTTCGGCTCCCAATGTTCCGTAGGTGTAGCCGTGCCTTCAATCGAGATGAAGGATCTTGAAAAGATCAAGGTGACACGTCTTGTTTATGACGTCCCGAAGTCTGAAGTCGATGAGCAAGTCGAACATGTGGCAGAAGCTACGCGTGCATATAAGTCCAAGAAGGGCAAAGCGTCTATTGGCGATCGCATCACGGTCAATCTGAATGGCAAGATCAGCGAGGTGGTGCCAGCTGGTGTCGGGTCAGAACGGACTCTTGTACTTGGTGAAAACGAGCTCATACCGTGCTTTGAGGAACAGTTAGTCGGAGCTAAAGCCGGCGACGAGAAAATGATTACTGTCGAATTTCCAACGACCTTCGATATTCAGGTCTGGCTGGAAAAGAGGCATCTTTCAACGTTACGATTAAGGAAGTCGCTTCACCAGAAAACTGTCGGTGAATGATGAAACTGCGAGGAAAATCGGTGTTAAATCATTAGCTGACTTGCGCAACGGCGTACGGGCCCGGATTGAGAATCAATATGGTGCGGTTGCGCAGCACAGGATGAAGGAACAATTGCTTGAACAGCTTGTGGCGTCTTATCAGTTCACCGCTCCTCCTCAGATGGTGGAGACCGAGTTCAACAATATCTGACCGGGATTAATCGAAATCTTAAAACGAAAGGCACCACATTCACTGAACTTGGCACCACAGAAGAAAAAAAGTTCGGAATGAAACCAGACTTTCGCGGAGCGTCGAATCCGTAGCGGACTAATCCCCGGTCGCGATCGGTCAACAAGCAGGTATTACTGTTACGAAAGAAGATCTGAAACGGCGCTTGCAAGAGCAGATAAGTGCCCTTCCAACGGGCAAACGGCAAAACATTATTAATTTCTATTCTTCAAATCCGCGAGCTGTGAGCGCGTTGAAATCTCGGCTTTATGAGGAGAAAGTGGTCAACTATTTGCTGGGAAGAATCTCAATTACCGATAAAAAGCGGGCAAGGAAGAGTTTTTGGCAATCAATGGGATAAACAAGTCCACTTCGTGCAGGTGCCAGAGAAAAACTGAAGAAGATCAGTATGGTTGCAATCATCCAAAGGCCGCCGAAAGGCGCCTTTTATGCTTTGGTCGTGTTCGTTGAAGTCTTGGAATTAGTCCCGGTTTCAAGTTCGTGCAAGCAGATGGTGTGGTAGGGTCACTTCTGCCAAAATCATGGGGAATGCAACCAGAGCACAGTTGCATATTGTAGCTGAAAACAAAGAAAAAAATGAAGTAAATTAATTTAAAATACGAACTATATTGTTAATTCTGATGGTGCACGAGTTTCGGTAATGTGGCCCTTTTCAACTCGTCTGCTTTTGTTCAAAAGCGCGGTTTCTAACGACAGCCAGAAGCAATATGCAAAAATACCAACAGCCAACATTAAACTCAACCGAACCGTTCCGGGCTGCTTATTACAAGGATTGTTATGCAAACGCGTTGCGCCTTATCGGGAGTTCTTATAGCACGTAAATATTTGAATTTATTGTAATTATAGGAAAACCAAATGTTAAACTACAAACTTGCATGCCAAGGAAGCAAGGTTCTGGTTATCCCTCTTTCCAGATGCGCGCATTGCGCCAGCCAGTTCCTGTTCAAACATGCAAATATCACCGAACTCAGTGACGGAAACTGGCTAGGAGTGGGGCGGTAGTTAAACATCCGTCCGAATTCTTCGAAATGCGAACACTGGCAACGCGGCGCTGCCACACAATTTACACTTTTTAGTCAAGGTTTCCACACAATAGACAATGACCCAAATCCACCTATATGAGACAGTTACTTATTACGGAAAGTGATCGGTGTGTTGTGACTGCGTTAGTTTTTGTTCAATATGAAGATTCGGGAATAATTCGGCGCAGTATATAAACAGATAGTAAATATACCATAAGTGGAATTAAAGGAGGTCTGCAACTAAATTCAAGTCGGTGTTATGCCGGAAATTTTTATTGGTCTTAAAGGCAATAATGGATGGCCGACTGACGAAGATGCGCGTGTGCCTAACGCTTTCATAGATGTCGTTCACTAAGTGACGAGGGTATTATCATGGTTAGTGTACTAGACTTCGAAATGGGGCCGAAGAAGGGCGTTGCGGGGGATATGACCAAGGGAACTACGGATGTTCGCAAGTTCCCGCTGGATGAAACACATTGCTTTGATCAACTGGAAACGTGCCGGATCCTTCAATCAAGTGCCAACCTTGATTGGCCGCAAGTTTATGTATCAAAACAGATAGAAGATCCCAACGAAGGCACGTTCCCGGGCAGTCCCCATCTTTTCATCAGTCTGACACGGTCAGGGCCGGCTAGAGTATTTTTCGACATCAAGGCACAAAGGTCCTATGTGAGGTTGCATCACGGTCAGATGAACATCCCGGCGCCAGATGAGCCTGCACGTGTCAGGTGGGAACGCAGGGTGCACACAACCCATCTTTATCTGCGGGATTCACTTTTGGCGGAAGTTGCTGCTGATTTTTCCAGTAAAAGTCCCAAACCCATAGAGATCATTAGCAAGCTGGCGTTCGTCGACACTTTGCTCGAAGGATTGGTCAACGCAATTTGTGATGCCACAGACTGGGACATGGAGGGTCTTTACGTGGATCATCTGGCCCGGGCTACAGCCTGCCATTTGATCCGGAAATACTCGGATCTGAGCTTCCGGCCAATCGGCAAGGAAATTGCCGGGCAGCTGACGCATACTCAGATGGCTAATTTTCGCGACGCGATAGAGGCCGAGATGAGCAAGAAGCTGACATTGGCCGACCGCCGAGGGAAGTGGACTCTCTACCAGCCATTTTGCTCATTTGTTCAAGCAGACAACCGGTAGAACACCGTATCAGTATCTCTTGCACAGCCGCATCGGGCGTGCGCGTTATTTGCTGACAAAGTCAACATTGCCCCTTGGGCAGATCGCTGCCGAGTGTGGCTTTGCCGATCAAGTCCACTTCACCGGGGTGTTCTCGAAGATAGTTGGCCAGCCTCCCGCGTCATATCGCAAACTGGCAACCCAATAATCGCCAGCCACTGGGAGAATGATTACACCGGATCCGGTGGTTTGGTCAACGACGAACCAGAAGCCCAATCAATCTGTGTTACCGATTGGGTTTCGAGCGGTCTGTCACTGGTTGGTGGGTTCATCGCGAGGTCCAGTTGATGCAATCATATGTCATCGAACTGTTGTCCCTGCCAACCCTCGCAAATACTGAAACGGCTCTTCTGGCCGATCAGGCCCGAAAGTATGCTTCACCTCGATCTTGGTGTTGATGCTTGCGCTCTGGAATCTCGGCTGTTCGCTATCGAAACAATCCACGGCGGAAAGCAATTCGCAATTGGGATAATGGACCGGCATTCTCTCAATGAGAGGCGTGAGCCGGGGCTGTGAACCGAGCTTGGTTGCCTCGCCCTCGCTGGCGTTGAAACCCGTTTCAATAAAGATTACCCCCCTCCATTTCCACGCTTTTTGGGCGGCTAAAGAACTTTGGTCCGACTATGCCGGCAAGCTTGATTGATGAATTCCTCGAATGCTTGACGCATGTCGTGAAAGCGGGCCCAGTTTCTTGACTTAAATAATAAATGTGGGACCCTGTTTATGCTAAAGCAAATATAGGAGGTTCCCATGCTTGAGCTTCTATTTGGGGGTGGCGACACAGAGACAACAGCGGTTGTGTCCGATTCTCTGGATTACGATCGGTCGGGTGAAGTCACGTTCGATGATGCTTACGTCAATTTCATGGAAGGTGGCGGGCATCTTGGACTGGGGTGCTGCGATGCTGGTCGGCAGCGCCCGGACAGGTATTGCACTCACTCCATCACTGATCCCGGATTCTCTTCAACCAGATGATGGTGTGCATATCGCCTGAATTCGTGCAGGCGGATAAGGTTTCGCCTGAACGTATAGGTGAGGAGAATCTGAATATTCCCGAATGGCAAAAAAGCCGCTGCGGGCAAGAAAGCGCTCGCGGCGGCCCATGATTTCATTGGTGTTTCACTGACCCTGCGTGGTCAACCAGTAGCCCGGTTCGTCCAGATGTCTGTCGTCGTCCACGACATAGCAAGGCTTGAACGTCTCGGGAACGAAGGATGCGATAGTTGTTAGGGAGCCTTTCGTATGTCATTGGCTGACGCCACCGCGTTGTTCCGCCCGACAAAGAAGCGTGCAGAAAATGAAATCAGCGCGGCGATAAGATCGCTTCGACCATATCTCATTGTCGTGGGTATTTTCTCAAGTGTTATCAATCTTTTTTTATATCTTAGTTCCCCATTATATCTGATGCAGGTTTATAACCGGGTTCTCATCAGTGAAAGCATTCCGACTCTTGTCCTTTTGACGCTTGTCTTGGTACTCGCGTTGCTTGTCATGGCAATATTGGATGCAGTCCGGGCCCAGATGCTGGTCAGATGTGGTGTGTTGCTTGATGAGAAACTGGCAAGTCGGGTATTTGCAGCACTTGTCCAGAAATCTTCCGCGCAGGGCTATTCCCCTGGGCGCTCTTCCTTTACGGGAACTTGATGATTTCAGAACATTCGTGACTGGCCCGGGTATCCATTTCGCATTTGATGTGCCCCGGATTCCGATTTACCTCGGGCTCCTTTACTTTGTTCACCCGGTTCTGGGTTTGGTCGCAACGACGGGAGCGCTGATCCTGCTGGTGCTCGCATTTGTCAATGAAGCGGTTACACGCGAGCCGATGGACGATGCCCGGGCTGCGGCCGGGCGGTCTTTCGTTTTACTGAAAATATCATGCAGCACGCGGACGTTATCCGGGCCATGGGCATGCAGTCGGCAGTTGAACGCCACTGGCAAGGAAGCCGGGCGGGAATGCTGATCAGGCAAGCTTTTGCCAGTGATCGAAATGCAGTCATTTCGGCGAGCATACGTTTTACGCGACTTCTGCTCCAGTCGCTCATACTTGGCACCGGCGCATGGCTGGCGATCGATCACAGTATCTCGCCTGCAACTATATTCGCGGCGAGCATTATCATGGGGCGCACACTTGTACCGGTGGAGCAAGCCGTTTCAGCATGGAAACAAGCAGCTGGTGCCCGCAACGGTTATAGGCGGATCCGCGACCTCTTGAACGAGATTCCTCCAAATGAGGCCCGGACAATCGTTCCGACCAAAGAAACCGTGCTCGATGTAAAAGACCTTTCATGTCAGGTTGGTGGAAGAACAAAGCCGGTTCTGGATGATATTTCATTTTAAAATCGAAGAGGGTGAGGCACTCGCGATCGTGGGTGCAAGCGGTTCCGGCAAAAGTACCTTGTCCAAGCTGCTTATAGGTGCACTTCAACCGGCTGGCGGAGAAATATCCTTCGGTGGTTTGAATTATTCACATTGGGACCCAACGGAGTTTGGTCGCATTACGGGCTATCTGCCACAGGACGTCGGACTGTTCGCCGGTACCGTTCGCGATAACATTTCGCGCTTTGGCGAGGCTTCGATCGAGCAGATAATGGAAGCCGCGACCCGCTGGAATCCACGAGATGGTGTTAAGCTTGCCCAAGCAATACGATACAGTGTTGGGTCCGGGTGGACTAGGGTTATCAGGCGGACAGCGCCAGCGCATCGGTCTGGCGAGGGCACTGCTCGGACGACCACGATTGCTCGTCCTCGACGAACCAAATGCACATCTGGACGTTGCCGGTGTGCAGGCGCTGAGCAGGGCACTGTTCGTTATGAAGGCGCAGGGAACCGCAATTGTCGTTGTTACGCATCAGCCTGCTATCTTGACGGTGGTTGATACAGTCCTCGTATTGAACGCCGGAAGAATAGAAAAAGTGGGACCGCCCGAAGCCTTTGGCGCCCCTCTCTGTCGAGTTGATGGCAAGCAGATGAACAAGATCAAACCATCCGATCACAATGCATATCGCAACCCGTTTCGACCGGCGTTCTGGGGTGCGGTGGCGCTCCTCACGTTTCTGTTTCTCTTTGTTGGCTGGGGTTATGTGGCGCCTTTGTCGCGCGCTGCGATTGCCGAAGGCAGTTTGCAAGTTCAGGCTCAGCGTCAATCTGTGGCTCATCCTTATGGCGGTGTGATAGCAAAGCTGCATGTTGCCGAGGGTCAACGCGTCAAACGGGGTGAACCGCTTATTGAACTCGACCAGACTGACTCACAGGCAAAGCTGGATATTGCCAAGGCTGAAGTTGTCAATCTGATTGCCGGGCAAGCCCGTCTCATGTGTGAACGGGACAGTGCTGATACAGATTGCCTTAAGAAATTCCAGCTTGAAGCAAAATCGACCGAGGATATCGAAGAGGCGGTCGAGAACGAATACGCCGTGATGCGTGCACGCGCGCACCAGCACGAAGCGGAAAAGGGAATGCTTATCTCCCGTGTTGCGCAGCTACGGGAGAAGATAACCGGGCTTGAAGCGCAGAAAAATGGCCTGTCCAAACAAAACTCCTCTCTCGTTCAGGAAATCGAAGGCGCACAAAAACTGGCCAAGCAAGGTTTCACACCCAAGACCCGTATTCTCGAACTCGAGCGAATGTCAGCCGGTCTGCTCGCTGATATGGGATCGCGTGACGCCGACATGGCATCGGCACGACAGGAGATGGGAGAGGCAGAACTGGCAATTGCCAAGCTCGATCGACAGCGGATCAACGAGATTGTTGACACCATACGCACGACGCAAACGTCTCTGGCCGAGGCATTACCAAAGTTGAAATCGGCGCAGGACATCAAGAATCGCACTTCGATCAGTGCTCCGGTGAGCGGTTCGATTGTCGCTTTGACCGTCTTCACTGAAGGCGGTGTCGTTGAGGCCGGTCAGCAACTGATGGACATTATTCCGGACGATAACCCGATTATCGTGGAAGCTCGCCTGCCCCTATCCGATATCAACGGTGTCAAACCGAACTCGCCGGCCAATATCTGGCTGACGGGGGTTCCCAGAAGTGAGCGACCCCAGTTACGCGGCGAGATAATTAGTGTGTCAGCAGATAAGATGACGGATTCTCGCTCGGGACTTAGTTATTTTGCTGTCCGGACCGGGATTAATCCCGACGACATCAAACAGTCGAAAGTTTCGCTTCAACCCGGAATGCCCGCGGAGGTCATTGTGAACAACGGATCCCGCACCTTGATCGGCTACCCGGTTAGCCCCCTCCTTGACGAAATCGGACATGCTTTTCGGGAACAGTAAGGAAACGGACATGGCACGCGCAGAAATGAAGACGACCGCACGCAAGGGCCGCCGCATGGAAGCCCGCTCGGAGACGGATAAACCTGTCGTCAACAAATCCGAGGGTGCGTTGAACGTCGCGCTCGCGGCAGGGGCATTGGGTCTGGGAATTGCTATGCTTGAGCAGCAGAAAGCTGCCGCTGCCAACGCTGATCTCCTGAGACGCGAAGCAAAGAGAGCGATCAGAAAACTAGCGCTTTCCCAACAACAAATAATACAGCGCAGACCTCGGATCAGGCCAGCGCAGACTCTGGCGCGCATCGCGAAGGCGGCACAACCTCGCCAGTCACTGTATCTCATGATCATGTAGCGGCACCTGTTGAAACCGTTGTCTCCCACGAAGGAATTAAACAAGGTCCTGATATCACCTCTGCTAATCAGAATGTCGGCACAGCGAATACCGCCACTGACCTCGAAGTCAGTGAAGCGGTAACAAAATCCCATGATCAGCAACTGGAGGGATCTGCCCATTCCACCGTAACCGAAAGCGACATCGATGTTTCGGTGGATGCTGCAACATCACCGGTCATCGCCGGGCCGGCGCACGTGGTCTCAGTCACACAGGTCCTGATGCACCCGCTGCAGTTCTGGATACTGTTGGCGAGGTAGCAACGGATCTTCTAGGCAGCGATAGTTTATTGGGCAGCAACGGCGTTCTTGGAATTATACCTGCCGTCGCCGGAACTGTATCTACAGCCCTCGGTAATGACAATCCTCTCAGCTCCATCCTCGGCGATGGAACTGATGGTCTGGCTTCTGACCGGCCTCCAACGGCGACAAAATCCTCGACTCGGTTGCGGGTGAAAGCGGTATTCTTGACAATGTCGCTGATACCGGAGCGAATGTGGTCGCTCAATTGGTAGATGTTGGTGGGGTTCTCGCCGGAGGCCTTGGCACTGCAGTTCTTTCGGCAGATGAAACAACTTCGTCATCAAATGAAAGCGGTGGTTCGACAGCAGAGCCAGCGGCATCCAACGTTGATAGCGACCCGACGGATACGGTAGCGGCGATTGGGTCCAATATGTTCGAGGTGGCAAACGCCGCGATGCAGATTACCGAATCCGTGGCTGATGCCATCACGCCAATCCTGAAGTTTGTTGGTCAGCCCTTTATTGATACCGATGCACACACAGATGGTGATCACTCTCATAACAATGCTGGCCACCATTCGGTTTAAAGGGGCACCGTATCGGTTCGAGCCCCTCATTGCGGAAAAACAATATGATCAGGTGACCGCACAAATCGGTGTGTCTTTTGACCGGACAAGATGGTTTGCCACATCGCTCGGCGAAGCCCAAATCGTCATATCCAAACACCTTGACGTACCAACACAATCTCGAAGGAGGGGAGCATATTGGGAATCTGTCGTGAATCTTTGTGCTGGCTGGAAGCGTCCTTATGTCCAGACGCCTTTATTTTGTGAGTTCAGCAAAGATTTTGAATCGCAAGCGAACGTCATTCGCGAATTGGTTACTCCGGAGAATATGGGGAACCTCAATGCCTGCAACGGTGGCTGATGCGGAATGAAATACTTTGAAGCGCATCACCGGTCGCATGATCCGTCTGATAAAGCGGTGGCCCCGTTCAAGAACATTGTTGAGATACCGGGCCCTCAGGATTTCAGTTTTCCTGCCGGTTCCTGAGAGTTCAGGATTGTTTTACCACCACGGCAAACCGCGTGGTATAAGTAACCCACTTGCCCGGAGCCAATATTCTCCAGCAGTTACACGTCGCCGAAATCGGGGAAGAGATGTTGCCATGCCATCAGCAATGTCATTGGTTTGACCGGCAATTCTCGCGAATATTGAAGCGACATATAAATTCTCGCTTGGACGGTCTCGTAGCGGGAGGGAGCGAAACCTTGCGTTAACAGCTGCGCTTGCCGTAATGGCGAATTGCTCGGCGCCTTAATCTTCCGAGTTGATCAGGTTCAATCACACGGCGGGCCGGAACTCCCGGAAGTCGGTTTCGGTAGCTCTTCCCGAATTATCTTCAACGGCGAGCGTAAAACCATGGGTGAGCTGGTTTGTGTGGAAATGGGCCAGTGCATGCCGACAGTCACTTCGTGAAAAGCCTTCCGCTTGGCAAAGTCGGTCGAACTCTGCGGGAATGCGCAGGACAGCAGCGGCAAGATCAGAAGACGCCTCCCCTTTGATCACCTTGCCGTTCAACAGATCGATGATCAGAACGCCGTCTTCCGACCGCATTGCATCTTCGTAGACACGCAACTCGTAAAACCCGTGATCAGGCTGATCCCGCTTGCTAAAGAATCGGCGATGCTGTGAGCAACTGATCTGAGCTGACCGTGTTTCATGTGCAAACCTTCGCTTGTCAGAAAAGCAGTTATTGTAACGGGACGCAAAGACCGTACCACGAACGGAGATATTTGATCACGGCGGTTGGTTCAACCCGGGTGTAAATGTTGAGATCACGCCGCTTCTTTCAAAATGGCGCGGATAGGTTGTGGGGCTGTACCCAGATATCCCGCAATCATTCGGGTGATATGTTCAACAATATCGGCTTCATCGGAAAGGAGTGACCGCAGTCATTGAGAACTATGGTGTGGGTCAAGGTTTCCACGGTAGTAACACAGATAAACGCAGCCGTATCGAGGTCTTTGAGTTGAATGTCCTTCTTGCATTGTTCCAGATAGTGCCGAACGAGATGTAGAGTATCCTTTCGGATGGCTTCAACCTCGGCAAGCTTTCCAATTCTGGGAACTTCCTCTTTCAAGATGCGGTGGAGCTCAGGATCGACGCGGTGTGCAGCAATCATAGCGCGAATGAGCTCGCGCATTGCGTTATTGAGATCGTCTGACGCGCACTCCTGCATCGCGTTTTCCAGCAGAGCTAAAATCTCACGGTTGTGCCTTGCAACGAGTGCTGCCACGAGCGATTCTTTGTTGGGGAAATATTGATAGAGCGATCCGATACTTACCCCTGCCACGGCAGCGATGCGATTTGTGCTGGTCCGTGCGTACCCTTCACGTACCAAAACGCGAGCAGTAGCATCCAGTATCGCCTCGACGGTCATTTTTGACCTTTCTTGCGACGCTGCTTTTCTAGGATTCGTGATGCTTTGCTTGACCATTTTCTCGATTTCCTAATGCGAGTAGACAATGTGAGTAAAAACTCACATATTTGATCTAGATCGTCAACCAGAATGAATATGAAGCATCTTTTTGGTTTTAAAACACCGAAAGCCCGCTCCGTTGTTCAAGCTCTCACGTAGAAAATATAGGTTAACTAGTGATATGAAGATCATAAATGTTGTTTTATTCGGAGTCTTGTTAGTAATAGAGGCTGGATGTCTCGGAAATGCACCGGAAAGCCCGCACGTACTATCGACCGAATGTGCTTTATCCCGCACGGGCGAGAGATTAGGTCAAAAATGCGATGTGTATAGACTGGGATGGAGGGGCGCGAATGGGGGTGATTATTTTATCAGCCAATGATTGACCGGTAATGTCAAAAGAATGGCGGCACCAGCTGATCGGTCTTTTGGTCATTTAGCCGATGAGGGTTTAGACGGGCTGCCCGGTCAGACTAAACGTTTCGTCCTAATGGGCACCGCTGATTATGTACTAGCAAGTGGATCTGCGGGTGGGAAGCAAGAGCGGTCCTCGTCCCGACCCGGCAACTTAGTTGCGACTGCAACTGCTGCTTTTAAAGGCCACCTTGAGGTTTCCGTAACTGCTTAGCGCGGCTAGGTTTCCGTCTGAGAAGGTGCCATGAGTTTGGTTGGGATATCGCTGTTGATGGCACTGGCACTCTTGCGGATCACCCGCCGGTTCATGACGCGCACAGCAAGCCTGTCGGCGATCTGACGACAGGTGACAAAATACATCCTTCAACCCGCTCGAGCGAATGAAAGTTGACCATTTGCCAATCTGCCACAAATCCTGATTGGCCATCCGTGTTAGTTTGCAAAAATTCGCGGTGCCGTCTGGTCGATACAAGCACAAAATTCACCCGTGCTCATGCTGATAATATGATGCGATCATGTCTCCTACGGTAACGGTTATAAGATCCGGAAAACTGCAAGTCCCCATCCAAGCTCATCGATCTCCGAGATCGGGTGGGAACCGAGAAGACAGATATTTGAACGGGAACTGCCGGGGCGCACCTGCAAGTACCTTGACATACGTTTAGCCCCGTTATTTATACGGTGTATAATTACGGAGTTATGAATGATCACTGGACACGTTTTCATCGCCACGAGCCTCGATGGTTTTTTATTGCCCGTCAAAACGGGGATATCGATTGGCTGCTCGAGCATGATCAGGCTGGGGAGGATCATGGATATAATGACTTCATCAGGGATATCGACGTCATTGTGATGGGGCGGGGCACCTACGAAGCGGTCCGACGCATGGGCGAGTGGTTCTATACCCGACCGGTACTGGTCCTATCGGAACAGCTTGCACCACAGGAAGTGCCACAGGAGCTCAGCGGAAAAGTTCGCTTTTCGGACAAATCTCCCGGAAGCGCAATGGCGATGCTTGCCTCCGAGGGCGCTCGACGCGCCTATGTGGATGGCGGGCGCGTCATTCAATCGTTCCTCGAACTTGACATGATCAGTGACATGGTGATCACGACAGTGCCGATCTTGCTCGGTGCTGGGCGTCCTCTTTTGGTGGGGGTCATCGCGATGTGGCCCTTTCACACAAGGGCACAAAGTCCTTTCCTTCTGGATTGGTCCAGTCTCATTACGAAGTCATGAAATGACGGCAAGGGGGCGAGGGAGGCCAACAGCAGCTGAAGGAAAGTCCGTTTCGCCGGAGAGCATTCTTTCCGTGGCTTTGAGTATCCTCGATACCGACGGTCTCGACGGCTTGACCATGCGCGCATTGGCAACACGTGTGGGTATTAATCCCATGACAATCTATCACCATTTCAAGGATCGAGATGGACTTATCAAAGCGCTTGCAGAGCTTGTGTATGCTGACGTCGTGGCGCCTGAAACAGGCGATGCACTCGCACGTGTTCATAGTCTCCTCATAGCATATTACTCTAAGGTGGTCCTCTATCCAGCTTTGACCCCGCCATATTTGCAAAGCCAACGTTCTTTCCCGATCACGCCGTGAGGATCACCAAAGAGTTGACCCGCCTGTTGAGCGGGCGCAACAACGCCGCGCGTTGGACGCACATTCTGGTCGACTACACGCATGGTGCCGCTCTCGCCGTCGCGAGCCGGGGGGAGGACACGGAGGGAGCCGGCACCCTAATGAAGCAGTGCTCAATGATTATGAAGTTGGACTTGCGGAACTGTTAGCGGCGTTTGCGAAGTTTCCTGATCACCATAATGTCTAAATCGAGCACATAATCTCTCGAGATGACCGGTGCAAAGCGCCTTACACTATCGAACGCACCAGAAACTTCGACGCTCTGCAGATTATTTGCCGAGTTTCGCCGAGAGACAACGCTCGCATCGGCTGCTTCTAAAGCCACGAATGAGACTGAGTGTAACATGGCTGTGTTGCACTATTTTCTGTCTCTCTGGCACGCGCAAGCGCCCGGTAGTCGTGAAAAGACCGTTCTCAACCACCTCTAACTCGGGTTGAGAACAACATGTCAAGTTCCGGGGTCAGCACCACCGAACCCTCTGCCTCAGCAAGCCAGGGCACGATCAAGCCGCCATTTGTGGCACCTTAGACTAGCTCCGTGGATGGCTTGTGCTATTGCGTTAGGCGCGATCACTTACACGGTATCGAATTGGGATGAGTGGATCAGCGGTAGGCGAACACAATGGACCCAGAATGCCTTCGTCAAATCCGAGCCTGCGGTATTGAGCGCACGCGTCGGCGGCTATGTCAGGAGCCTCCCCGTTGCGGATTACCAGATGGTCAAAGCTGGTCAAATCATCGCGGAAATCGAGAGTGATGATTATGTCGTGCGCGTTCAAGCGGCGGAAGCATCACTCGCAAAAGCGCAAGCCGTGCTCGACAATCTTGGCAATGAGGAGGCCCAACAGCGCGCCGCGATCGAGCAGGCCGTGGCGTCGCTTCATGCTTCGGAAGCCCGCCTAACACAATCCCAGCAGGATTTCGACCGCAAGAGCCGGCTCGTGACCAATGGCACTGTCTCGGGAAAGTCTTTCGATGACGCGAAGGCGGAACTGGCTTCGGCAAAAAAAGCCTCCCGCGAGGCGGCAGCGGCGGCCCTGACTTTCTCGCGAAGACAATTGGATACGCTGGCAGGGCAACGCGCTGAGCGCAGGGCAGATCTCGATGCCGCCACAGCCGCCCTTGCGTCGGCAAAGCTCGAATTCGGTTACACCCGGATCATCGCACCTTTTGACGGTGTGCTTGGCCGGCGTAGCGTCCAGATCGGCAGCCTTGTGGGGTCAGGAACGCAAATCGTCGCGATCGTACCTCTCACCCGGCCTTATGTGATTGCAAACTACAAAGGAAACGCAGCTCAAGAACGTCCGGGCCGGACAACCGGTGGAAGTCGCAATCGATGCCCTTCCCGGATATCGCTTCCGGGGACGCGTCGAGCAGATTGCCCCGATGAGCGGGAACGAGTCGTCACTAATCCCGACAGACAACGCAACGGGCAACTTCACCAAGGTCGTTCAACGTATCCCGGTGCGCATCGAACTTGAGCCGGGGCAGGCAGACCTTGATCTCTTGAGGCCGGGCATGTCCGCCGAGGCGCGGATCGATACGCTCGGGGCGAAGGTGGCCGCCTATACCCGTGAAATTCGAACCGTGACAAAAGAGACCTACGCCGATGCAGTTCGATAAGGTCCCTTCAATCTCACATCTCTGGCGCGGTGCCCAAGCGCCAAATCCTGCACTGACAGTGGCGGTCGTTTTCATGGGCGCGTTTCTCACCACATTGCAGGGCCGGCTATTTTCCATGTCTCTCGCAGACCTGGGGAGCGTTCGGTCTCGACGTCATTGAAGGGGCGTGGCTGAGTACGGCGATGAACGCGGCGCAATTTTTGACCATGCCTGTCACCGTCTGGCTGTCGCTGATTTTCGGGCCAGCCCGCGTCATCATCGTATCGAGCGTGACGATCGCACTGGCCACCCTGACGATACCCTTCGTGCGCGACTACGAATTACTCCTCCTTCTGCATGTCGTTGTAGGATTGTGCCCGGGGACCTATCTCCCGTTGACGATTTCGCTGGCGCTGCGCAGCCTGGAAACCTCACTTCTGGCTTCTGGCGATGGCGGTCTACAGCCTCCGGGCTTCGTTCGGCACCGACGCCGGTGTTGGACTGTCCGGAATCTATGTCGATGTCATCGATTGGCGGTGGGTCTACTGGACTGCCTCACTCGCCGGGCCTCTCATCGCATTTTCGGCCCGGAAAGCGCTTCCCCTGACGCCGATTGATCACGACAGGCTGCGGAACAGCGACTGGGGCGGTATGGCGATGTTTTCCTTAAGCCTAACCATGTTGTTTGCAGGATTTTCTCTCGGCGAAACCACGGGATGGCTCGATTCCGGCGTGGTGGCGGTCGGCCTAGCCGGTGGCGCGGTTCTGCTGGTGATGTCCATTGTGAATATCGTTCTGAACAAGAACGCGTTCGTCGATTTCAGCGCGCTTGGAAACCACAACGTCCGCACCACGCTCCTAATTGCCTGTCTTTATGGGGTACTGATGGCGCCGACCTCGGTTCTGATCCCGAATTTCCTTGCCGCGATCGGAAAGCTGAAGCCGCTCCAGACCGGATCGGCCGCCATCATCGTCTTCAGCACTTATTTCGCGATGACGCCGGTCGCTGTGTGGCTCGCACGGCGTGTGGACGCACGTCTGCTGCTGATCGCAGGCTTGAGCATTATTGTCTTCACTTCAGCCCGGTGCGGCTCCAGCATCAACAACGAATGGCGGGCCGACCAATATCTCCCAGCCCTCATTCTCTTCGCCATCGGGGAGTGCCTGACGCTTATGGGCATTATCCCGACTATCGTCGTCAACATGAATCCGGCGCACGCGGCGGCCATCGGGGTCTATGCTCCTCTCGCGCGCATCTTCGCACCGGGCGTAGCGAGCGGCGTCATAGCGCTCGTGCTGCGGCTTTCGTCGGATACCCACAGCGTCATGCTGAAGGCTAGCGTGGAGGCTGGACAGCCTGCTGTTGTCCAGCGTGCCGCCAGCGGTGCGTCAGGCATCGCTTCCCTCATTGCACGTGAGGCGGCTGTGCTATCCTATGTGGATGGATTCTACTTCGTCTTCTGGGTAGGGATCGTCGCGTTACTCCTTGCCGCCACCCTGCAACGGGCGCTAGTTAACCCTTTGATACCACCGAGATCCGCCTGATGCGTGGCCGTTTCTCTCTCCCAACCACGGCCGTTTTGTAGCAGCCAGACTTCATGGAACGTGCTATGCGCGAAACTCGGAAATAGAGACGAAGGCGGCGTTTGGACGAAAAAGTTAGCATATCATCGATGAGCAATCCGGTTCTTCCTCCTCATGATTATCCCGATACCACCGTGAGTCCCATCGTCGGTCTTAAGGTCGAAGTCCACCGATGAAATGTCGATAGGCGATCTGTACGTCGAGCCAAACGAGAGGCGGGTATCTGCAGGGGCCTCGGGAGAGTGTTACAGGGTTTGAGTGCACATGGAAGCCAACCCGAAAAAGGTGCCTGATAGCGACGGTGAACGCGCCGAGTGGGGGTTATTCATTCGCATCGCACCGTATCCTGCAGATCGGCGTTATTCTTTGCACTAAGCACCTGCCGAAAAGATGGCCGGGGTCGAGAAGCCCGGCGGACTCAGCCATTCCTGAACTCAGCAAATTGGATCCACGACTTCCGGAAAATACGATGCCTTCGCGTAATTCTAATGAAGCCGATCTGGACCGACTGATAATCCCGCGGCCAAAACTGCTTTGATGAATGACTCTCGTGCCGTATTTGGTAATCCTTCCAGTCGGCGACACAGGCCTGAAGCGCTTGCTGATACTCTTCACCCAGCGCATTCTCCGGCGGGGATTCCAACAGGAGTTCAGCCGCTGCAGGACTGTCTTGAATGGTGAGATAATTCCCTCGAAGCTCGACATTAACAGGTGCATTCCAAGGCATAACTGGCTCCTCTTGCGACCTTTTCTCTAAGCTGGCGACCAGATGCATACTTGTTCTGCAATGGTCACTACATTGCTGCAAACCGAACCCGATAGAGGCGAGTTTTTTCAATTCGTAAGACGAAAATGCTGGACGTAGACAACCCTCCTTCTACGTCACTGCACAATGCTCCCCATTGGGCGGGTTCGGAGTTTCAATTTCGTAGCCTAACGACGTTACCGTCATCATGGAATTGCAGAACGTATTATTGGGCCGGAGCCGGGGTTCCGGGCGACGGCGTCTCATTGGTCGCCGGAGCGTTCGTTTCTTTTGACATATTTGGATCCGCTACACCATCAGCAAAGAATTTCGAACGATCAAATGCAGGAGCATTGTTCAGCTGATCCTTCGTGGCGCGTAGAACCAACCGGTATTGCCGTCGCTTCGAGTGGCCAATTTCAACAAATCCGGGCTAACGGCGACATCTTTCTCACCCACACCGAGGAAACCGCCGACACCAATCACTGCGGCCACCACCGCTCCATCCTGACTGATAATAATGTCATTCAGCTTACCTACAGATTGCGCGTCGTTTGCGTCGCTCTCGTAAACAGTCCGTCCAATGAAGCTTGAAGCAAGAACTTCTCCTTGTTTGGCTTCAACAAAACCGACTTTATTGGTATCCGCTCCGGGTGGAGCGCCAAACATATTCTTGGTTGAAACGGGTTGTTCCTCTTGCACGGGAGCATCGGCCCCCGGGTTGTGGTACCCGGAGCGGCAGTTTGCGCAAAAGCCGGAGGGCATAACAAAAGCGCGCAAAATGAAGAAAGAACAGCTGTCCTGAACATTGTTATTCTCCTTCTTTGTTTATAATTGAGATATCAAACCCGTGGGCTCCGGGTTTGTTCCCTTTATCAGCTATTCTGACGAAGCCACAATTGGATGCTGATCAAGTTCAGCGGCACGGTTCCATCTCAAAGGGTCGCAGGGCGGGACGGGAGGTCGGCTATTTGGTGCAACGCTGGTTGCGAGATTTGACCAAGCGTGGTGAGAAAAGAAGGAGATGGAACGCAAGAGGAAGAAGCACGGGACGGGAGTAGACTTCCTCTCAGTCCTCCACAGCGGCGTCTCTTACAACTTTCATCAACCGAACAGGACCTTTCACTGTGCCATCGGTTCCGGTGACGCCGATCTCGGACGATGTGCAAAATAGGCGGCAAGCGCTGCGATCTCGTCGTCAGTCAGCCTTTTGCCGCATTGCGCATCAGATGTTCGAAGCGGGTGCCGCCGCGTACTCCTGCACGAAAAAGTTTGAGTTGTCCTGTCAGATACTCCGCAGACTGACTGGACAGCGCTGGGAAAACCTGATTGCGGTCGCGTCGTCCATGGCAACCGAGACAAGCTGGAATATCGCGGTCCCGGTCGCCATGATTTGCAATCCGTTCGCCGTGTTTGACCAACTCTGGATCCCGCGTACCGGACGAACGCTGGATGGGTTGGGTGGAATAATACTGCGCGAGTTGCTCGAAAAATTCGGGATTAACGGCAGTCGCAGCAGTTTCCATGATTCCGCTCGGGCGGAGCTTTGCGGCGTAAGCGCGCAGGCTTTCAACCAAATATACCTTGTTCTGGCCCGAAAGTATGGGCGTCATCAAGCTTCGCCCAGCACCGTCCTTACCGTGGCAGCGAACGCAATCTGACAGCACCTGCTGGAAATTCGCGGATTGTCCGACTGCGGGGCTGAGTTCGCCATAAGCAAGATCGCGCCAGCGTTTCTCGTCCAAAGCAGGCAATTCTCGCAGAAACGCTACCATTGCCCAGACCTCATCGTCTCGTTTTTGCGTCGGCGGGCTGGCATGCCGGTGAACTTTACACCATGCTTGACGATCCGGAACAGTTGGGCGTCTGTCCAATTACCTGATCTTGTGGCGAGGTCGGGTGGTTGAGGTAGCATGAAGTTAACAACAGACGGCCTTGGTTCTCCTGGAGCGCCGTGGCAAATGGCGCGCAGCCGCGTGCGAAATGACCGGCAGCGGATTGTATAGAATTGCGTGGCAGGTTTTCGGGGACGTCAACGTTCAGCGCATAGGTGCGCACGGAAGATCGCATAGCGAAGTGCAGAAACCAGTCGGTGACTTTCCAGTGACCACTCGAAGCGGAGACGTCGAAGAATCCAATCGAGGCACCTAACACCCCACAAATGGCAGAACTCCGAGGGCTGCTGCAAAGTGTTTCCAATTGACATTCATGGGATTACCCTCTTTCCCTGTCGCTCACCGGACAGAAGCCCGGAGAGTAGAAAAACGCCGCCTGCGAGGTAGACGACAGCACCGGCAAGCAGCATGATAACACCGCCCAGTGCCTGATCCTGACTGGCATCGAGCACAAGACCGAAGCACGTGACTTCCCCAACATTGAAAAGCGGATAACTTGCAAGTGAGAGCAGGGCGCCCGGGGAGAGTCATGTGGACAGATGTGAGAAGCAATGCAAGTGCTCCAGAAGCGCTTGGCTCTTTGCTTTGATCTGCTGAGGCGAGCGCAGTAAGCCAAAGGAACAAACCAGCTGCGAGAAACATGCTCTGTTCCAGAATGGTTGCGAACGCGGAAGTCGTGGCCCACAACCTCGCGGCTGGCAGGTGCCAACCCCAAACTACGAAAAGTTCAGACAACGAGGCGATCAGAACAAGGAAGGGTTTTACGGCGATCCGCGCGGATAAACCGATTGAAATGAGGGGGCTGCTATAGCGACGACCCCCATATGCGCAAACATGTGCGCAGCAAAAGACTCTTGCGGTGGAAAGAAATGGTCCTGTCCAGAGTAGGGCGAGCGCAAGTAGGCCCGCTATGAAAGATATTTTCTTCAAGAAACGCACCCTTCAATGAAAATTGCAGGAAGAGCGACGTAGAGCACAGCAATGAAGCTCAATCCTGAAAGCAACAGCGTGGCGAATCCTTGGAAAAGCCTGCGGTCTTGAGCGGTGGAGGCATCGTGTGGAGGATATTGCGTGCCAAAACCCCATTGCCGCCACGCCAGCGGGGCTGATATCAAGATGAGGACAAGTGCCGCAAATGTGGCTACCCCGATGCCAGCCTGAACTATTGCAAAATCCACGCCTCCACGTTTCGCGCACCACAACGCCGATATCAGGTAACAAAAGAGGAAATGGAAAGCCCAAACCATCGGTCCGGTGAAAAGAGTCCATAGTGTTTCGGGTCTTGCCGGAATGATGCTCATCGCAGCCTCACATCGCTTCCGGGAAAAGGCCGATGACGGCGAAAGTAACGAGAGCCGTGATCGTCATGAAGTGCCAATAAAGCACAATATTTTGTAGTTCCATGTCGTATTTGGCGGTGAGGCGACCGGCGAAACTGAGTGCCGGGCAAAAGAGGTGCATGATGATGCCGATGGCAGCGTGAGCCAACGCCCGGGCCACAAGTATCCATACTATCGCGGGATAGACATGCTCTTGCGGTTGCATCGCGTGTCGCCATGGTCCGGCGACCGCTGACAACGAGGCTCCGATTGTCAGAAGGCTCCCGGTAAGCAGTGCTATGCGCAACCCAATTAAGCGACTACGTGCATTCAGCGCGCGTGCGGCGAGCGTTGCCACCCACGCTGCAATGAATAGTGCGAGAGCCATCATGGGCCATTCCCATCCGGGGCCCATATGTGTAGCAGTAAAATCGGGATGAACAGTCCAATAGAAAAAGTAGCCGAAAACAAGACTGGCGAAAGCCGTAGCATCTCCAGTCATGGTAATGAACATTGCCCACCAACTGACTGAGGTTGGGCCAGATGAATAAAAAGGCAACCAAAGTCCCAGCCCGACGTCCTTGCGAGGTTTCTCGGGGACTTCACCGGTGCCACTCCATAGCCACCAAATGATTGCAGCGAGAGCGCCAACGCCGAAAAGCAGTGCAATGATCCATTGTTCAAAGGTTAGCGCAACGAACACACCACCGAGAAGCGTAGCTGAGACTATTGGAATGACCGACGGTGTTGCAACGCGCTGGCACTGCAATGGATGCGCGTCGAGAACCGAGGTTATGAGTGTTTCGCGGCGATTTTCCTTTGCTGAGCCAAGATAATATGCACCGGCATTGGTCTTTTCGGCCAGTCCCTTCTGGTCCCATAACGGGTAGCGCACTTCAATGACCGGAATGGAGCGGATGCCCCAATTCTCTTCAGGTTCGTTGATCCATTCAAGTGTACCAGCGTTCCATGGATTTTTTGCTCGCTGCGGGGCTGTCTTTGCTTAGGTCTTACAACATCAATCACGACGAGCAGTACGCCGAGGGCAAAGACAAAGGCACCAATGGTAGATACGAGATTCAGCCAGTTCCATCCCATCCCGTCGGGATAGGTGAATACCCGGCGTGGCATACCGCGCAGGCCGGTTAAATGCATAGGAAAAAGGCAATGTTAAACCCGGTAAACATCAGCCAGAATGCAATGCGACCAAGCCTCATTGATAGCATTCGTGCATTGATCAGAGGATAGTAGTAATAAATCCCGGCGACGAGCGGGAAGAGCATGCCTCCGATCAGGACGTAATGCAAATGAGCTACAATGAAATAGCTGTCATGCGCCTGCCAATCGAAAGGAACGAGTGCTACCATCACGCCCGTTAAGCCGCCTACAACGAAGATGGCAATCCCACCGGTGCCAAACAACATTGGCACTGAGAAAATGACACGGCCTGCCAGCATGGTAGCAAGAAAGACGAAAATCTGGACGCCGGTTGGAATGGCAACTGCTTCGGATGCGGCTGAGAAAAAGGCCAACGATATTTGCGGCAGGCCCGTCGTAAACATATGGTGGACCCACAGTCCAAAGGACAGGAAGCCAGTTCCACCAGCAGCGAGCACAATCCGGGAGTATCCAACAATTGGCCGCTGCGAAAAGTCGGCACGATCATCGCCATAAGCGCGATCGCCGGCAGGAAAATGATGTAAACCTCCGGATGGCCAAATATCCAGAATAAATGTTGCCATAACAGCGGGTCACCGCCACGCGCTGCATCAAAGAACGGCCAATCGAACATGCGCTGCATCTCGAATAACAGGTCGCCTGCGATCAACGGAGGGAATGCGAACAGGATCATTCCGGCTACGATCAGCAGATACCACGCAAACAGTGGCATGAGGTTGATACGCATACCGGGCGCCCGGCACTTCATGATACCGACGATAAGTTCGACTGCAGCCGCAATTGACGCAATCTCGATAAATGAAAGTCCAAGCAGCCAGATGTCGGCTCCAATGCCGGAAAGCGTCTTATCGGTGGCTAGCGGCGGATACATGAACCAACCCGAGGACGGCGCAGCGTTGAAAAAGATCGAGCCGCATACGAAGACACCACCGATGAAGAAACTCCAGAAACCGAAGGCACCTAACCCGGGAAAAGGAAGCTCTCGTGTGCCCAGCATCGGAGGCAGAAGGAAGATTGCCACGGCCTCGAATATTGGCACCGCAAACAGAAACATCATTACCGTGCCATGCAAGGTAAAAGCTTGATTGTAAAAGTCGGCTGATACAAGATCGTTGTCAGGCAGGGCCAGTTGGGCCCGCATGATCAGTGCGAGAACCCCGGCAAAGAGCATGAATGAAAAGGCGGCGCTGCCATACCAGAGGCCGACACGGGTGTTGTTCACGGATGTCCAGTACCGCCAGCCACGCGGCGGTTCCCAGACACGGCGAAGCTGCTCCTCGTCTGATTGTTCATGAGGAGCTGACATTGATTTCGCCTGACCCGGGTAACAACGGACATCATTAATCGAGCCCCTTTAGCCGGGTTGCAATTCGGTCTATGTCGTGTGCAGGAAGCATCGAGAAGCTCGGCATGTGGGAGCCGGGCTTGAACGATTGCGGATGGCTAATGAAGCGTCGCAATGCGTGCTCGGAGTTTGGGAGAATTCCGGCGCCGATCGTGGCTCGGGATCCGACATGGGAGAGGTCCGGACCAACATTTCCCGATGCCGCGGTGCCCGCAACACGGTGACATGCCCCGCAGCCATGCTGCAGAAACAGAGCACCCTCTGTCGATTCCGCGTTGGGAGACGGTCTGGCCTGTTTTGCAAGCCACTGCCTAAAGTCATGTGGTTCCATTACAATTGTAGTGAACGCCATCAAGGCGTGCGAGGTACCGCAATACTCCGCACATGCAGCACGATAGGTTCCAGATTTTTGTGCGAGGAACGAAACGCGGTTCTGACGACACGGGATCATGTCCATCTTGCCTCCCAAAGAAGGTATCCAGAAGGAATGAATGACATCAGTGCTGGTTAGTAGGAATTCTACTCGCTCCCCGACAGGTAGTCTGATCTCGTTCGCCGAAAGTACAGTCTGGTTACCGTCCGGGGGAGGTACTTGATTCGCCACCAGAACTGTTCTCCCGTGACCTCGATCCTGAGAGAGGTGTCGGCGGCTTTTTGGAGAGGCCGGAGGCCCGGCATGAGCCAGAGTGTATAAGAAAGCAAAAAAAACAAGAGCATCGCAGGAACTGCAGCACCACACCAGAAAATAAGTTTTCCGGCGGTGCGTTCGCCAAATGTCCGGTTTCCCTTTCGAGAAGCGTAGACGAACAGTCCTGTAACGACGAGCCAGATGACGATACCGGCAATTGCCATGGTCCAGAAGAGTTGACTGATCTGAGCTGCTTCCTCACCAGCTGGAGCAAGTGCAGATTGAACTCCCGAGCAACCAGAAGCGCAAAAGCAAAAGGCGAGCGAAAGCCAGCCCCGCGAACAGCGTATTCGATCTCTTGCCCGAGGAAACACTGGCGAAACCATCCTCCCCATCGCTAGTTCAGACGAAAACACAACGCACCGCAGGCGGTAAAGTTGCGAAAGCAGGCCATGTTATCGCGTCATTTATGAAATGCTGGGCTGGTGCTCACGGATGTTTGCGGGACGGCGCTTCCCACTGTTCAACTGAAGGCAGATGGGCGGAACAATTGTGCCGCCTGTGGGAGTCAGCGGAAAATCGCGACCGGGGACCCGGCAAAGAGGCACGGGCTGGCAGCCGCTGAATTCGAAACTGGACAGCTGTGGCGGTGAGTATTGAACTTGACGATCTACGCGGAACGGAGGCCGCCAGAAGCCTTGCGTTCAAGAGCTGGTATCGTGCAACCCTGCCTGAACAAACTCTATAGTTTGAAAAGGAGGCTGGGTTGGCGGTGAAGTTTGCATCGTCAAGATCAGGCGATAAGCGTAGCGTCTAGCAAGGCGTACAAAAGTACTCCTGTCACTGCGGGCAAGTATCGTAAGTCCGAGCCCAAAGAGTGCAATAAGTCCATCTTTCTCAACTAATCCGATTGAAATGACACATATCGCAGAGACTGGCGCCATGTTGCCGAAGGGGATAGGCAAGGCGATCGCGACGCCAAGGCAAAAAACTGGAACAGCGGCAATATAATTTAGGTTGTTCCCGGCGATTGCTTGCATGCGATTTGGACGAACCAAACGCTCAATTCTCCGGACAAGCGGCGACGCGACCCGTTCCATGGAAGAGAGTGCCCTCGCTGACAGTTTACGCTTTCCTAGTAACGACGGAAGCCAAACTGGCTGCAGCCCAAGCAAAAATTGCAAGGATATGATCGAAACCGCAGTACCGAAAATCATGCCAAATGGTCCCGGCAACGGAATAAGTGCGGGCAATGCAAGCAGAATGAGAACAAAACCGAAACTTGATCGCCCCATTAGCTCAAGAGCCTCGAAAACGGTAAGGCCATCTCGTAGGGTCGCCTCTCGCGAAAGGTCAGCCAGAATGGATGAAGTGATGCCATGGCCGGTATTCTCTTGCTGCTCTGAGGATCCCATAGCTATCTTTCCGTTTTTCTGCGGGCATCCAAATCGAGGATTTGCAACATGGCATGACAGTCTGGCACGGCGGTGATGAGTAGCACTGTCCCGTGGGACGCCCCACATCGCTGGATACTCAGTGCCTGCGTGCCCGCCGAATTGTTTTTCTTGGAGATCAGACAAGCCTGTTCGAGGTGGATCTCCGACAAAAATGCAAACATCCGGGCAATGTATTTGGAATTCATATTCAGTTACACCAGCTTTACGATTAATGTATGAAATCGGAAATCACGCGAGCTCTGACCGGAGCGGTCCGTAAACTGGAATGGGGACCACAATGAAGGCAATTCTCCTTGCATTTTCTCTTTCCATGATGACTGTAGCTGCACAGGCAGCGCCAGCCGTAACGACCGGTAACGTGAATATGAGAACGGGACCCAGTACCAGTTACCAGACAATCACCACGCTTCCAGCCGGTTCCGGGGTCAACTTGCGTCGCTGTGTATCAAGCTGGTGCGGGTTCGTGCTCTCGGCACGACCGGATGGGTATCTGCACGCTACGTTAGCCGCTCCGTTAGCGGCGGCCCAACCATCATTATCAGCCCGGTTATTCGGCCACCGCATTACCGGCCTCCTCATTACAAACCGCCGCATCGGCCACGGCCGCCGAGCCATCGTCCTCCAAAATGCAAGATTGCCCCGGGCTTCCCTTGCCCTCGTTAGGGTTACAAAGGAGCGGCTGACTTGTGCCGCCGCCTGATCCTCACTATTCGCGCTGGAAAAACCGGTACCAGATCGAGCATAACAACCAGTTCAAGGCGTCTGTCTTCTATGACACATATTGGGTGGTCCCCGGAAACCTGCCACCTCCCATGTCAAGGCAGATGTCTTCATAGCGCATCGCATTGAACGCAGCTCCTGCCCAGAACATCAAAGCGGCGATCAGCAGCGATATAGCAATATAGCGAATTTTTGCTTTCATCATTGATCTGGAATTCCAGTGACCGCGTAATGCAAAACGCGGTAGCGAGCCCCGCCGACACTCCTATTGCTGTCGGCGCATCCGCCCAAATGCCTCATTATCGACATCTGGTATGAATGCCGGACCAACCATACGAACACTCTCTATTGGCGCCGGGCGGAACTGCGTGAGTGGAATTTCCGCTACAGCCGTCGCGTCTTCTTCGGGTCTGGTGTTTGGGAGGGGAACCTCTACGTCTTTCAACTGTTTGGGCCGCTTGCGTGCCGCATGGAGCTGCGCGACCTTGGCAACATAGCCGTTCCAATCGCAGCGCTTGAATTCGCCTTCACCGTGATAATCGTAGGCTGTTGGCAAATCGGCATAGGGCTGACCTGTCGTCACTGAAACCATTTCCGGAGCTTCATCGTTTTGATCATTGACGTAAACGGCCATGTCGTTTTGTATCGCAGATCAGCTGGCATTGGACAAGCGCAGCATCTGTACCGCCTTTCTGACTGAACTGCGAATTCGGCGTCGGAAAGTAATATCCATCGGACAAGCGAACACAAAACTGCAGGCTTTTCCTTGCCCCGCGTATCTTTTTTGCTTATCGTCTGCAGACAGTCCTGTTCGCGCAAGACCGGCCGGAGAGGAGGCGTTCGTTGCCTTTAGTCGTTTTATCCCCGAAGCCGCGGCTCTGCTTTCAGCCCTGCATTCGCGATCAATTGCAGAAACGGCGCTCAGTTCCTGTTGTACTTCACTGATCTTCATTCCGACCTCGCGGCAGGCATTGAACAGTCCTCCACCTGATTCACGGGTTTGCAACCACGTCCGCGCTGGATAGCCCGAAGCGCCGAAAGCTGTCGTTGCAGCATTTTAACCGCCGGATCTGTCGCCGACTGACGCGATCTGCAAGACGATGCGAGCGCGCTGAGATCGGGGAAAGACGAAATCGCCAATACGAAGATGACGAAGAGAGTGAACTTGCCCATGAAACCATCTCCGTTTGCCGGACGATCTATCCAGCGAGACGAATTTGCTTGATGTCGCCTTGCGGAAAAATATTCCCGTTGGTGGATCGAAAAACAGGATCAGGCTCAAGACCGTCCAGCAGGGCAGTCAGTGCCAGTTTCAGATAAAGAGGTGCGTCGGGACGTTCGATTGATTTAAGGGCGGCACGGGAAAGCCCCAGTGCGTGAGCCAACTCATATTCGGATTTGCCAACCCGGGCACAAACCTTGGCCAGTCGAAGGTTCACTTTTCTACCGCGTTTGCCCATTTGTTATGTTCCTCCTCTTTTTCCCTGACTAGAAATTTAGCGGGCGTCTGCATTGCCTTGCGGGCTGTTTTGTCAGCACTCGTTGCAGAACGAGGCCAGCCACAATCTGGACCAGTCCGCCTGAAACTGCGCCATCGACAAACGGACCGATTATGCCTGCTATATCCGGGTTTTCAGCAATAGCCGTTTTACCGAGAACAACGCCGATGAGTTGCCCGCCTGCCACGCCTCCGAAGGCGCCAGCAATTGCGTTCCAGATAGTCCCACTATCGGAGGGATGGAATATTTTCCCGGATATTGATCCGCCGGCAATGCCACCAATTAATTGCAGAACGATTGTTTGCACCTGAGCACTCCGTCCCATCCAGTCATAAATGCCAATGAGAATATACATCGGACCCATCCCAGTTACCCAAGCCGCGATGTACGTGCGTCAATGTTATAAAACTATATAGAATTAGTTCTTGCAAGAAAATTCTTTATGAAGTTACTAGAGTTTGTATAAAACAATGAAGTGAATAGCGATATATTGCGATTTCATGTACTAAAAATCTTTAATTTCTAAAAAGTAATTAGTATATATATTGTGTTTCAAGATGGGACTGCTTAATATTAATTGGACTTATGAGAAGCATATATACTAAAATATTGGAAAGAATTCCAATTGTCATCAATCTTCAATGGCAATTGGAAGCTTCAAATATACATGGTCGTACTTCAACGTTGTGCACTGGCTCATCGTTAGATTTCACCATCTAATCAAAGATTTCAATAAACTGGCAAAATACTTTATGGCTTTCCCGAATTAGAAACGATAAATGAATCAACGATACAGTGCCTCGACAGCTATGAATTCTCGCTTTCGGAAGCTCATCACACAAACGTGATCTTTTGATATTGTTTGGCTTAGGTCTTTTTACATGTGAGATCTGATATGCATATTTGGTTGTTATCGCAATCAAAGGAAACGGCGGCCCGTAGGCCGCCATTTCGCATCACCATTTGACATTGAGACCGATATTTCCTTCCCAGATGCGGGTTTTTCGCCGCCGAGATCGGTCGTGTAATCGGCAGTGGCAAAAGGCTTGCCTTTTCGGTCACATCAAGTGTCAGGCCACCGCCGATCTCCAATGAGGTTCCCTTGAGATCGGTGACGATGGGAACGGTACCGAAACTGACGGTCTGGTCGGAAGAGAAGTTCTGCCAGATATTGGCTTTAAGATAGGGGCGCAATTTGCCCATGGAAGTATCTTCTGTGCCCTGCAATCGCAGTCCGATGCGGCCGGTCCACGCATTGTCTGAATCGAATGAAACCGTCGAGAAACGGTCAGCCTGATCGTCAAGCGACAGGCTTTGCCAGATGAGCTGCGCCTGTGGCTCCAGCGTCCAGCTCTCGCTGAGCGCAACCGGATAGCCGCCTTCAAGAGGCGGTCACACCGTGGCCATCCACATCGATACCCCGGTTCTGGTTGGACGTTGCGTTGCCGCCAAACCATGTGCCCATGAGCACAGCGTCGAGATACCAGCCCTGCGGGCCGATATGCGTCCAGTATCCACCGAAGCTGGTACCCGTGACTTCCAGATCACCAACGGCAAGATTATTCCAGCCGAGCGCCTGTCCTGTGAGATCGCCGGTCACGCGCGCGTAGCCGAAGAACAGGCCAAAGCGGTCGGAATGTCCGCTTTCGGATTCGCGACCGTAAAGATCCTGACCCGCACGGATACCGTAAAGCTGGCCATCAAGGCCCGGAGCAACGGTTCCTTTCCAGCGCATATCGACGTCTTGTCCAAACACGCGCGCCCAGCTTGCCGGCAGATAACCGCCACTTTTCAGCAGATCCTGCTCGCCGCGGCGCTCATGAAAGGTGCCGAGCGTCGAAAGTGCAAGATGATGCGCCACAGGGGCAGGGCCGAGTACACGGGAACTTCTTCGCGATAAAGAGTCACCACATCGCCTTCGACACGCGTGGCGCCGGGTGAAGGCGGCGCAACGCCTGCAACCGGCAAAGGCGGCTGACCTGTCTGGCCCGTCGAGTTGTCTGGCGGATTGGGCGCTTCGGCAGTCGGGGGCGGCGGGGGGGAGAGGAGGGAGCCGCTGCGTCTTCAGTGACTGGTGCTGAGTTATCTTGCGGGTCCGGATCGTCAGGGTCGACTGGCAGTTCAGCAGGTGGCTCTTCCAGAGCGGGCGGCGGTGGCGTTGTCTCCGGTTCCTCGGTGACTGGCGTTTCTTCGGTAACAGCACCCGGCTCGCTCCCGTTGACAAGTGTCGAGCGAAGATACCAGTTTTCGGTTGTGTTCGCGGAGACACCGCCCTTGAACAGGAAATATTCGTAAGCGCCAGCTGCAACGCGCCCATCGAGCGAAAAGGCCCCTGCTGATGTGGTTGCACCGTTCAACGCCTGCACGACCATAATACCGTCGGATGCGGTCGAGGCGCCGGCACCTCCAACATTATTGATGACGACTCCGGTGTTTCCGGAGGCCGTACCGCCATTGATAACAAGCTTATCTGAAGGAGATGCATCGCCCGCCAGAACGGTGTCCAGAAATACCAGCCCGTTCTGACCAGTGTAATTGCCGGTGATTGTGAAAGTGTCCGTTGTGCTGCTGCCACCATTGGTCAGATCAATCCGCCCGGCGTTAACGACATTGGCAAACTGTCCGGCAGTAAACGGATTGACACCCGACTGCGCCTCACCGCCGTAAATAGTGCTGGTTGCATCGACATTAAGCGTTCCGGTGCCAGTGCCTGCATCGCCAAGCGTCAATGCGGTATCGAAAGTTAATCTGGTATCATTGGTCAGGTTGATGGTTTCCCAGCTGTCGAAACGGCTTACAGCGCCTGTCTTCACATTATTGAAAGTCAGGCTGTCGGCTCCGGCGCCACCACTCACCCGTTTCGTGGCACCGATATTGGCATCGGTGAGATTGGAAAGTGTGGCAACGTCGTTATCACCGCCCAGATCGATATTACCATAAACAATGCCGCCACCGTTCCAGTTGAACTGGTCTTCTCCGAAACTCATCAGTATATCGCCAGCGACTGTACCTCCTGTAATCGTGACGCTGTCGGTGCCGCCACTGACACTGATGTTCCCACCGATCATGCCATTGGAAATGATGATAGTGTCATTGCCGAACCCGGTGACGAGATTGCGGTCGATCGTTCCACCCGACATATTGAAATAGTTGTTGTCGAGCTTCATGTTGACCCGGCCAATACGTCCACCGGTCATGACGGCGTAATCGCCATCATCGAACGCATCGACAATTCTGCCGCCAGACATGAAGAACGTATCCAGCGCATCGCCCCCCGGTTAAGTGAGCCGATCTCGCCACCCGTCATCTGGAAGTCGTCAATTCCGCTACCCTGCTGGACGTTTCCTGTGATCGTACCTGAATGAATTTCGATCCGGTCGGTCCCCGGTCCAAATACTACGTCGCCATTGATCGTGCCAGTGCCACCAGTGGGCAACACGAGACTGTTGTTGCCGCTCGTGTCGGTCAAACCGCCAGCTGACGTCCCGCTGTCACAGATATATGCATCATCGCCAAGCGTCGGGAAAAAAGAACAGGCCGCCTCTGCTGTTACAGGTTGCAACAGCGCTGAACCAATCGAAGCGAGAGCTGTACTGGATAGAAAGAGCACGATAGACGACAGGTGGGAACGACGTTGCATTGAAACCCCTCAGTTCATGCACAAAGATCCCGTTTATTAAAGGATAGATAAAGCGGTCTATCAATAAAAATGTTCTCAAAACAGCGTCATTTTGTAAACAGGGGCAATTAAATAACGAGGAATATTACTCCGCATAGTCATTGTTCCAATTCGGAACGCAGAACTTGGTTTATACATTCAGTTCCTGCACTCATGATTGTAAGACACACCGAAAAAGGGCAAGGTGGCGCCACTGCGAATTCAATTTCATTTATTCTCAACGGCGGTCGGCTCGAAAGCGCCACATCACATGTTTGTTTTTTTTGAGCGCTGCGCCGGCATTGTCAGGCTGGTCTCAACAGGGGCGGAACCGCTCACAAGCTGAAAAGCGCCGTCTTTTTCCACGAACGCGGAGAAATCCGTGATCGGTCTTACGCCAGCTAGGCATTCCGCGCTTCTGGCCTTAATCTGGTAGTGCTATCGTTAACTGGAATACCTGCTATCTCTGTGTCGCCACTCAGTTGGGAACACATGAACCTCACCGGAATCTATTCCGAGGATGTAGGACAGCAAATGATAAACAGCTTTAGGACCTTGCGCCGAGCCGATTCTTGTCCCAAAGGTATGACTGATCAAACGCGATGATGTGGCGTTTTTGAGTGTTGCGCAACTAATCAACGCCGGGCACCGGTGGGCCATTAAAACCGCCTTTAACTAGTTCTTGAGCGCAATCCATGCAATCGATCACGAGCCAACCCTCAGCCGAACAAAAATCCCTTTGTTTTCTTGATTTTTAAGCGCTTCTCGTGCCGTGGTAGAAAACAACAGGAGTTATGTTCTTGAGCATTCATGGCCCCCGTCCCGATCTATGTCCAGAAGCTGTTGCCAAGCGCAAGAAAGCTACTGATCAGGCACGTGCCGCAAATATGCGGCAGGGTTATTTGCACGACCCTTTGTTGGAAGCAACAACCGCAGCCTACGTCGCGGGCGATATAACGCGCGACGAATACAAAGCGCGCGTTGTACGCAAGCCTAAGTAGTCGCTCGTCAAATTTTCGGTTTGTAATGGGCGAGTTTGGTGGCTCGATCTTGAGCTGGCTAAGCTATGCAGAGACATCCTGAAACGAGCATCACCTATTCGACCTCGGGCGTGAGGAGGTCAGTCAAGCCTTCGGTTAGATTTCGCTTCTCGCTTCACATCTATGTTTGCACCGATACCTTATGTTTTTAATGGCAGTGATGATCGGTGTAGTTTGCTTATTTAGACGATAATGCTGTCCAACGCTGCTAGTTTGAACGACTATCAGACACGTCACAAATTGCCCGACCATCGCTTTCCTGCTGATAATCTCAAGCGTAGAAAGATCATTCTGAAGGGCCTTCTTTGACATCTTTGAGCATCGAAGCGGCCGCGAGCTCGCTACGGCGCATTTTGATAGCGCGCTTCGCTCGCGGACTTCCAGCGCCTCACTAACAACGACGCGGTTTTGGGCAACACATTGAACGAAAAAGGAAATCCCCTGTTTTTCTTTACAGGAGCAACATATTGTCTGTTTTACACCGGTGATGTTGTTTGGTCCAAGTATGCCATGAAACATGTGATAATGAAGGAGTTTTACAGTTCATCACAAAAGATAAAGTCGTCCCACTATAATGCTGACTGTAGTTCAACCCATTCAGGATCGCTGTTCGACCGTGAATGTCGATTTCTGGAGCGGCTGTCCGCAAACCAGCCATGCTTTCGATGGTGTCCGGAATCGCCTTCGGGCCGTGCGCGGTCTGACGACGGGGACTTGAAATCTGATTACACTAAACTAAGACTCTTCAATACTTTTCGCAAAGTGGAAACGCTGTGATAACCCGCTTCCACGCTAGCCACAGCCAATGGAGCTCCTTCGGCCTGCCGGCGCATGACATGCGAAGCACGCAAGCGCTGCCGCCATTCGATAAAGCTCATACCCGTCTGTTGGCGAAACTTACGCGTCATGGTCCGCCTGCTCATTCCCACCTCTTCTGCCCAATCGTCGATAGTGAGATCCAGCCCGGGATTTGCAAGAAGGCTCCGACAAAGTTTCCGTAGCTGCTTTTCGGTTGGAAGCGGAACCGTCAGCGGTTGTTTGCGGGCGTTGCCGATTTCGTCCGGGATGAGAGCGGAAAGATGCCATCCGCGTCCGGATTCATCATACAGCAGCGGCTCCTTCACCAGCGCCTGAATGCTGGCGTCCAGCAATGCGGAGACTTTAAGAACTCGCGTCTCCTCCCATGAACCGCGCAAGGTGTTCTCTTCCAGATAAACCGAGTACATTTCCGTTTCGCCAAACGTTTCCACCGCGTGCGGCAGATCAGGCCTTAGTAATACAGCATAACCGCTTGGCAGCATGAAGGCGCCTTCTTCGGTAAGCGCCGTCATGTAACCGGTAGTCCCATAAAGCAATTGTCCACGCCGATGACTATGCCAGCCAAAATTCATGCCGGTTTTGTATTCACGTCTCATGACGGCCAAAGGCCGTGGTGAATCCTGATAATCGATGGCGTGTTTCGGTCGCATGCGAATTTCCAAGTGGCCCAATTTGACTGAAATTGTCATATTTGATGGAAATTGCAGATTTTCGACCCGATTGCAACGGAGTTTGGCCTGACTCCACCAAGCTTACTGAATATAAATCAGCAACGTCACGCGTTCATCAACAGGCGCAAACTAGAATTATTCTAAAACTCTGGTTTGCGCAACGCCAGAATAATTTCATTGCCCGCGGCATGACAGCCATCGGGTGAAAGTATCGCTTACTTGACGGGCGGTAAGGAGAGCTGAATTGAATACGTGTGTTGCTGCACGCAAAAGGGGCACCAAGACCAAAGGACGCACGAGCGTCAGATTTTTGCTGGAAACCGCTTTTCTGGGCGGCGCGGCTTCAATTGCACTAGTGGCACAATCCACAGCGCAGGACGCGGGAACCATCCAGCTTGACGTGATTGAAATCCGTACCTCAGATGGTAAAGGCCCCCGTGCCCCTGTAAAAGGTTATATTGCCGAATATAGCCGTGCCGCAACCAAAAGTGACGTGCCGATCCGCGAGACACCGCAGTCTATTTCGATTGTTACCCGTGACAATATGGATGACCGCGCGGTGCAGTCGGTTAGCGAAGCGATGCTCTATAGCGCCAACGTGAACGCACAACGGTATGGAGCGGATGTCCGTTCGGACTATTTTACCGTACGCGGTTTTCCTGCCGATCTTTACGTGGATGGCTTGCGCCTTCCGCAAATTGCCAGTCAACCGGGCGGATATTCGGGCTTCGTCGTCGAACCTTATTCACTGGAGAGCGTGGAAATCCTGCGCGGTCCAAGTTCCGCCCTGTTCGGACAAAGCAATGTCGGCGGCATCGTCAATATGGTGAGCAAGCAGCCGCAGGCCGAGGCTTCGAGGGAGATTTATCTACGCGGTGGAAGCTTTGAACGTAAAGAATTCGGCGTCGATATTACAGGCCCGATCAACAACGATCCGCGTTTCACCTATCGTTTGAACGGAATTTTCCGCGATAGCAATACGTCCTACGATCTCGGCAAGAACGATCGAATTGCGATCAATCCCAGTTTTGCCCGGCGACCGGATGCGGATACCAGTCTTGTTGTTTCCGGTGGCTACCTGAAGGACAATATGGGTCAGGCCGGGGTGATAATCCCGGCCTATGGCAGCGTATTGCCAAACCCGACAGGGCAGACGATTTCACGCGACTTTTCCGATGGCGACCCTCGCAATGCGATCTACAAGAAAGAGATCGGTTATGTGGGCTATGATTTCGAACATCGCTTCAACGATACGTTCACCGTGCGTCAGAATTTTCGCTACTCGCATATGAAGACAGATTACCGCAATTTGTTCACGGGGGTCATTCCCACTAAAGGCTGGGATGGACATACGATCCCCGCACCAACTATCTGGCCCAACCTGAACTCGATGCTCTGGCCGTCGATACGCAACTGGAGTCGCGTTTTGATACGGGGCCGTTGGCTCATACACTCCTTGTGGGAGTGGACCAGCAATGGCAACGCCTCGACAATTATACCGCGTCGGCAAGCGGCCCTTCGCAGGATCTCTTCAACCCGACATACGATCAGCCGCTTGCCGAGCTGTCGCCGACGACGCGGCTCTTGCAGAAACAGTACCAGACCGGCATTTATGTGCAGGACCAGATCGAAGCTGGCAAGCTGCGCGTTACGCTGGGCGGTCGCAAGGATTTCGTCAGCATTCGTTCCGAGCAAACCAGACTTTCATCGGGAATGACCACTGATTACAAGCAGGACCCCGACAAATTCACGGGCCGCGTGGGCGTAGCCTACCTATTCGATTCAGGGTTTGTGCCATATGCTTTGTACTCGACCTCATTCTTGCCGACGTTGACACTCGCAGACACGCCACTCAAACCGACAACCGGGACATTAAAGGAAGTGGGTTTGAAATATGCGCCGGAAGGCGAGGATTACACGGTTACCCTTTCTGCTTTCGAGGCCGAGCAGCAGAACGTTGTGAATCGTATCTCCGGCGTCTATTATCAAACCGATGAGGTGCGGGTTCGCGGGATCGAGTTTGAAGGAACAGCACGCTTGTGGGACAGGCTAAGCCTGACCGGTGCACTGAGCTTCCGGGACCCGGAAGTCAGCGAAAGCCAAAATCCTGCACAAATCGGCAAGTTGCCTTATACCGTGCCAAAGAACCAGCAATCCTTGTTCCTGAGCTATGACATGCCGCTGCCGGGTAATGTCGAAGGCAATCTGGTCGTTGGAGGTGGCGTGCGCCGCATTGGAAGAACGGCGGGCGACACGCTCAACACCTTCTATGTGCCGTCCTATACGCTCGTAGATGCTTTCCTGCGCTACGACATTGGCAGTTACAGGCTGCAAGTCAACGCCTATAATCTGGGTGACAAAAATATGTCGCTGGCTGCAATTCTACCAGCCAGTGCTATTATGGTCAGGGTCGTTCTATCGTGGCAACGACAAGCGTTCGATGGTAACGGTTTTTGCGGCGTGATATTCTTGTAGGGGCGGCCCCGGCTGCCCTTACGACGGTTGCGCGCGCAGAACCTTCAAAAATAGTAACGCTCGAATGGTCGGCAACAGAGCTTCTTCTCTCTCTCGGGATCGGCCCGGTCGGGGTTGCGGATTTAGCTGGATATCGCCAGTGGGTTAACATCGAGAACAACAAGCTTTCCAAAGCGGTCGATGTCGGCGGGCGTCAGCAGCCCAGCCCGGAAGCGCTCATGCGGTTGAAACCCGACCTGATAATCACATCGGAATTGCGCCATGGCGCTATTGCGGATCGTCTAAACGAAATCTCACCTATCTTGTTAATCGATACCGGTACCGACAAGTCCGACTTCTACAGCAACATTCAAACAGGGCTTTTAGCTTCCGGGAAAGCGGTCGGACGGGAGTCGGAAGCACGTGCGGAATGGACCTCTTTTGAAGGTCGTCTTTCCAACGCCCGAGCGAAGCGCTCGTCGCAGGAAACCAGAATTGTCATCGCGCAGCCATTACCGGCGTCGCCGTCTGCGCATCTTTACATCCAATTCCGCCGCGATGACGACACTTGCGAAAGCAGGATTTTCCCCGGCGGTCGACCTTGGTAGTCAATCCTTCGGCTTTACGACATTGGGACTTGAAGATCTCGCAATGTTGAGCCCCGATACGCATCTCTGCCTTCTTGACGATGAGCTCCCTCGGGAATTGACGGAAAGCTCCCTTTGGTCTGTCCTCCCAATCGTCGCAAGCAATCAGGTCTACGCACTTGGCCCCGATATTTGGCCTTTCGGTTCCACCCGTTCTATGTTGCGTTTGCTGGAGCGCGTGCAAAGTGCGTTGCCTGTCTGATACCAAAATCCGACAGCGTGTTGTAAAGGAACTATGCTTCAGCATCTCACCGACTGGTGAAAGCACGACGCTATCGCGATTGTCGGCGCATCAACAGAATAAACAACGGCGCTCCGATGAAGGCGGTGACAATCCCTGCCGGAATTTCCTGAGGTGCTATAAGTGTTCTTCCGAACATATCCGCAAAGGCGGTGAGAATTGCTCCCATAAGCGCTGTTACTGGCACGAGCTTACGATAGCGAGCACCACCGCATAGCCGAGCGGCATGCGGAGCGATTAGTCCTACGAAGCCTATCGCTCCGACCGTCGCTACAGCACCCGCCACCGCCAGTGATGCCAAAAGCATCGTCCAGACGCGGGCGTACATCGTATTGAGGCCGATTGATTCCGCCTCATCTCGTCCCATAGCAAGAATATCGAACCGCCTTGCAAGCATCATTAAGAAGGGATGAGCGCGAGCGCGAGGAGCCAGTGCCGCCACATCCTGCCAATTGCGGCCATGCGTGGATCCTACCAGCCGGGGAAAGCGCTTCGGCGACCTGTAATTTGGCATCAATGACGACGACTGTGCTTACTGCAGAGAGGCTCGCGGCAACAGCAATACCGGTCAGCGCGGTTCGCTCTGGCGACATTCGAACCGAGAGAAATGAAATGCACAAGACCACCGGGCCTGACCCGGACACGGCAAGAAGCGCGAATAGCGGACTGGTTGGCACGACACCGATCAAAAGTCCGGCAAGTCCGGCAAGCGCCGCCCCTTGAGACAATCCCAGCGTTTCCGGACCTGAAAGCGGATTGCGTGTGACGAGCTGAAGCAACAGTCCAGCACATGCAAGCAATGCTCCGGCGCCCATCGCGATCAATACACGGGGAAATCGCAGTGCAAAGACGGTATCCCAATCAGTTTGCCAACCGGCGACTCCCGTCTCCGAAGACGAGGCCAAGCAGACAAGTCGCTACCATCAAACAGACGAGAACGGGATAGAGCGTTGCTTTTGCTTAAACAGAACGTTTTCCGAAACAACGTTTGCGCGGGGACGTGTTTCTCCTTTGATCCTTCGAAGAACGAGAATCAGGACAGGCGCGGCGAAACAGGCGGCAAAGACCCCGGTTGGGATAATCGCACCATCGCTGCTCAACAACTGTGCTGCAATATCGGCCGCAAGAAGGAGACTGCTCCCAAAAGGCCAGCGGCGGGTAGCAAAATACCATGTCTGTGGAACCCTGCAGCCCGCAGAAAATTCGGGACAGCGAGGCCAATGAACCCAATAGGTCCCGCGATCGAAACTGCCGCTCCCGAAAGAACGACGGTAGATAATAAACCGATGATGGCCGGCGCTTTTCCCAGTCCAAGCCCTGAGGCCATATCATTTCCAAGCGCCATTACATCGAACTGTCGTCCTGACAGGGTGAGCAGTAATATTCCGCCAATGATCAGGGGCGAGGGGAGTTGTCCTGTTCCAGCCGGATTGCTCCAGAAGACCTGAAGACCACAGGAGAACGCCCGATGCACGATCGTCGGCCATAAGGACAATTGCTGATGAAAGTGCAGAGAAGGCCGGGGAAATAGCCACCCCTGCGAGAGCAAGCCGAACCGGCTGTGCACGTAACCCGCCGCCTACCAGAAGACAGAGGCCTCCGCCGATGGCGCCCCTAGAATGGTTGCGAGAAAACACGGAAACGCAAACGGAAGCAATAAACTGGCCACGATGAGACCCAGTTGCGCACCGCTTGTGACAGCCAGTATGTCAGGCGCAGCAAGTGGATTGCGCAAAACTGTTTGCATGATCGTGCCCGCAATTGCTAGTGCGGCACCGACCAGAATAGCGGCGATGGCCCGAGGCAAGCGGATGGTTTCAATAATAATCTGCGCCAGCGAACGGGGCCGCATCGGCGCCTGTAAGACGTCGGACAGTCCGACATTACCGCTGCCGAGAATGAGTTCGGCTACAATCAGCCCCAGCAGAAGCACCGACGCCAAAATAAACAGGCCGAAAACAAAGAGTTTGGGCTTCGCGGCTTCCGCGACAACATCCCGTGATGTCATCTCGCGGCCTGATCGTGATCAACGGCAATCCAGCGCGGAAGACAAAAGGAGATCGGCAAAAGAGGATGGGCGATAACGTCCATGTCGAACTCAAAGGCTTCCTTCAGATGCTGTTTCGTCAGAACGCTTTGAGGGGCGCCCGATGCCATAAGCTGCCCTTTACGCATCAAAATAACATCGTCAGCCAGCTCAATTACGGGTTGAGATCGTGGAGCACAGCTATGATGGTCAGGTTCCGCTCTGTGTTGAGCTTTTTAGAAGCGTGAGTAGTTCCGACTGATGCCGGATGTCGAGAAAGTTCGTCGGCTCGTCGAGGAAAAGTACGGAAGGGCTCTGTGCGAGTGCAAGAGCGACCCATGCTCGCTGCCGTTCACCGCCCGACAACGAAGCGACCGGCGGTGTCGGAGTTTGTCGAGGCCGACCTGTGTGATCGACTGCGCGATTATTGCCCGGTCTGACTGCCCTAGACGCGAAAACAATCCACGGTGGGGATGGCGACCATTCTCAACGAGTTCCTCGACCGTAAGACCTGCAGGAACTTCGGGCATCTGCCCCAGTACCGCGACCTTTCTGGCAAATTCCGTGCGGCGCATCCCGCTAATGTCGCATCCCTCAAACAGCACCGGCCTCGCGAGGGCTTTTGCAGGCGTGCCATGCTACGCAATAATGTGCTTTTGCCCGAACCGTTAGCGCCGCATATCGCAGTAATCCGACCGGACCTGACGGAAACGCTAACAGATTTCAGTGCTGGCGAAGCGTCATAAATGACGGATAAATCATTTACCTGAATGACCGGCGGCTTCGTCTCCATTTTCGAATTCTGTTCCGTCAAGGTTCAGGAGGCTTTCATTAAAACTGGGAAGATTTGAATTAATAACAATTCCTGACTGAGGCAAGCGACTTTCGAAAACGTTCACACCATGCGTGAACAATTCGACGGTTGTTTCCCAAATGGGTTTGGCACTCTTCACCGATACTCCCGCAAGTTAACCTGAATCCCAACCGGGCAGGGCACAAGCCAGAGCCTTTTTCGTAACGAGATATAAACAATTTCCTCGCAGCGAAGTCCGCGCGAGGCCGGAAGTAATCTGTTATCAGCGTTTTTGACATTCTACCGGGGCTGACACCGTCTGTTGCATGGCCGTTTCTCTAGAAATCATGGCCGGTTCGCAGCAGCCAAACTGAGTGGAGCGTGATATCGTGCGAAGCTGGTGAATGGAGAGGATAGCGACATTTTTTTCAAAATCCGTGGAGGTTTAGTTGATGAGCATTCCAGTACTTCCTCCTCATGACTATCCCGATACCATCGCGCGCCCGGTCGTTGGATTGAAGGTCGAACTCGCTTTTGCCGGCGAGACGGAACCGCATAAGCACCGCAAGGACCAGTTGCTATATGTCATTGAGGGGCTCATCACAGTCGAGGCCGAGCGCGGCGTATGGACGGTCCCGCCACAATGTGCGATCTGGATTCCGTGCGGTGTCATGCATTTTGCCGGGCGACTGGCCGGTGTCGATCGGCAATCTGTACGTCGAGCCTGATGAGTGCCGGGGCCAGCGCCCAGATTGCGGTATTCTCTTCGTCCAGCCTCTCCTGCGCGAATTGATCCTGCGTTTCGTCATCGAGCCGCATTGCTACCCGGAGGGGGATATCCGCGAGACGCGGCTTGCGTCGGTCCTGATGGACGAGCTTGAGAGAGCGCCAGCGGAGCCGCTGCGTCTCCCTATGCCTTCGGACCGGAGATTGAAGCGGCTCGTCGATATGCTGATGGACGATCCTTCTTTAAGGCTCAATCTGGAAGAATGGGGCGCTTGTATCGGTGCGAGCAATCGCACCCTGACAAGGCTGTTTCACCGTGAGACCGGCATGTCGTTCGGTCGCTGGCGGCAACAACTGCATGTCGGTCTTGCGCTTCAACGATTGGCGGACGGCGAATCCGTAACGAACACCGCACTCGATTTGGGATATGAGAGCCCGAGTGCCTTCAGCGCCATGTTCCGGCGGATGCTCGGTACAACTCCAGCCCGTTATCTCACCGAGACGATGTCCGAGACGAGCGCTGGCGGTCAAGAGGATGTCATCCATACGCGCAAAAACGCGATCGGTTACAGACCCGATGGGCAAACAAGCAAGGTGATTGCGATGTTTCAGACGAATGACGACACCAGTTATTCGACTAAAAAGTGCTGATCCTTTGTGCGCTCGACCGATGGTGAAACGCAAGCTGCACATATCTACTGTCAAAGACGAAAAAGCCCAAACGCTAAGCTTGCAGTTTGCGGAATGCCCGCTCCCGGATTTAGGCCCGGTTGTTGGGACTTCGGCAAATACGCCCAGACGGGCGCGCCGAAATGCTGTGATGGGCCGGGATCAGTGGGAGAAGATCGCTTCGCAGGCCTGAAAATTCCAGACCTTCGGGTACGCCTAAGGCAATTCCTGTTCAGCACCTCAAGGAAGTCTGCCCGATCCGCATTCCCCGGTGTCGCTCCAGATATTTTCGATTGAGCATGTCCACCGCTTCTTTGGCATCTCTTTCACTGAGGCCAGACTGCTTATGCCCGTCGATAGAGATGATCTCTCCGTTGAAAACATCGAAGACGCATCAGGTCATGTCATGCTCCCGGCGCATGTCAAATCCATTTTTAATCATAGCCATTCCTCCGTTGGATCAGATAAATGCATATGAAAAACGAATGACACGAGCTTCTGTTCGATCAATTGGAGTTACTGGGCAGTATTAACCGTGCGCATTGGCTGTCCGTCACGGAACATTCACGCAATATCGGCATAATCTGCAGATGACCGGTGATTACCGCCGGTATCTCGCACACAAAAGCAGAACGCCTGCGACCAAAATCGGAACACTGCCACCGATCACCAGTTGATCGCCGCTGGCATCAAGGAATTGCTGAATCGTCATAAGAAAATATCCCTCACATTACAAGTAAACAGAAATCCATGAACAAAACAACATTCTTCGCGTAGGCGAGACACGCCATTTGCTTGCCGTTATCGCAGGCGCAGGTCGACGGTATGACGGCCATTTTGTTGAGGCTGAGTATCGATACAGGCCTGATGAGTAAATGGAAGAGCCTGAGACCGGTTTCGATAGCGGGGTTTGAAACGAAACGTCCGGAGCTGGGCAAAGACCGGTTCAATTTGATATGAGATTTCCAAAAGGAAAGTTATGACATCTTGCTCCATGTGCGAAACATTGCACTCGTCGCATTCATATCAGCTGGCAATCTGCTCAAATGGAAATCGTGCGGATACTATCTCTCTCGACAGTCTTCGTTCAGTCGGTGGGAAGCGTTCATTCCCCACTGCCTTTTTCAGCGTTTTCCAGCCGTGCCAACAGATTAGAGAACATATCCGAATTCTCGTTAGTGAATGTCGTGTTTAGACGATTTCTCAATGCGTTGGCAAACGCATCGGAAGGTTGCGGGTGGTTAGCTTTCGCGCGCGAAGCAGAAGGTCGCATTGAGTTGTTAGGGGTATTTGTTCGGGCATCGACCAAGGCCTGTTGAATTCCGTTCGTGGACAAACCTGTTACGGCGGAATTTGTTCCAGACAAGCTGTCCGCATTCTGACTTTACCAGTCTCGGACAGGTCTCCCAACTTGTCGGGCCGCGCTTGGCAATCCAGTTCTGTTATCCAAACGGATCACTACGTCGCGAGGAAGAAGCTGGCATTGTGCCATAGGATTGGGCGCCCGGCACGGATGAGACATCGTGTCGGCTCTGATATCGCTGATGAGCGATACGTGCAGACAGTTCGCACAGATATTCACGGTCTCTCAATCCGTTCTCGTAGAGCATCATAATGCAGGATGCCGGGTCCGACGCCGAATAACCGCGATCGCCTTCTTCAAGCAAAATGGCTGCGTTGCCGAAGCAACTGCGCATGAATCGGATCTCCGATGGATTGTAAATTCGGCTCGCTTCGTTGAAAAGCGGCATGTCAGTCTCCCTTTAGCTTTCGCTAGTAGAAACCCCCGACAACAGTTTAATAATGTGATGCAGTTTTTCTTAATGCAAATCACAATATTCGCGCCGGCCATATTAATGAATCTGGATTGACGGGCGCGCCGGTTAGCTGACGACTTCTGTTATGTTCTGGTTTGCAGGGCTTGGTCTGTTAGCACAAAACCGCGGGTCCGTGGAATTTTTGAAACATTCGGATGTGGTTCCGCTGGATTTACGTTCCGATTTGACAACCCAACAAAGGAAGCGCAATGCCCGATGACGAACACAGTGAAGGATCCGGCCAGCGTGGCGCAAGCAAGGGGAACGAATAATGCAACGCGGCACTTCAGTTCGGCTGGCCGGATCCGTATGTAGCATGACAAGCAAGGTGTTATTTGGCTTTGGGAAGGAGAACGCTTATTTCGATGCCGTTCTGCAACCAGTTGCGTTGTACACTGGCGTTTAGGGCAGCCGAGAGTGCCGACTCCAGCCGGGTCCCGAAACCCTCAGTATCGGATTCTTCGTGTTCATTCCGCGCTGTTTCGGACCATAGCAGCTGGAACGTATCTTCGGTTTCAATTACAGAAACAGACAAATAGCCGCCGGCGTTGAAACCGCTCCATGTTTGGCCGCATTGGTTGCGAACTCGTGTAGCAAAAGAGACAGATTGCTCAGTTGCTTTCCAGAGATGGCAGGATTGGCACCGGTAACACTTATGTTTTGATGATCATAAGGCTCCAGTATGGTGTGAAGAAGGGCATGAAGAGAAATTGACGCTGCTCCATCGTCTTTCCAATCGGGTATTGTAAGTGCATGAGCTCTGGCCAGTGAAGACAGCCCGGATTGTAAGCGTTGACGTAATTCATCAACCGTTTTCGCTTCGCGACCACTTAATGAAACAATCGCGTTTGCCAGTGCAAAAGGTTCTTGATGCGATGATTCATTTCACCCATCAGAAGGTGTTGCTGTTCCTGAGCGCGGCGTTGCTCGGTGATATCCCGGGCAATTTTGGATGCTCCGATGATTTTGCCTCCTGCATCCCGGATCGGTGAGATGGTCAAAGAAATATCAAAAAGAGTTCCGTCTTTTCTCTTTCGAACGGTTTCAAAATGATCGACCCGGTTTCCTGCTCGAATTTGCGCTAAAATTGCGGGTTCCTCGCAGGCGATCATCCGGAATAAGAATGGTAATCGGCCTTCCTATAATTTCATCAGCCTCGTAGCCGAATAACCGCTGGGCCCCCTGTTCCGAGGTTTTAACTTTACCGTCGAGATCCTTACTGATTATAGCGTCATCAGAACCATCGATGATGGCTGCCAGCCAGTCACGCAGGTCTGGATCGGTGTCATAAAAACTCGTTTGCCACGCATATGCCCCGGAATAGGAATGTGAGGGCAACCATATTTCGCTCGGCTGATCCACGTTTTCTTCACTCATTGTATCACCCGCAAGTTGGATCGGTTTATACTGATTACGCCATAAGCGCCTCAGAGTCACTTTCACGAGTGTTTGCTCATTCAATAAAGGGACGGCGCGTACAGCATCGTTTCTTCGAAAATGAGTAACGTCAGTGGAAATCGATAATATAGCCAAAATGCAAGAGCAATAGTCTTAAGGGGAAGCGGCGAAGTGTCCAACCGCCTGCGTCGATCGCACAAGCAAGGCGTTAATGCGACAACGACTTCCCATTGGGCTCTGCCTTTACGTGCAGGACCGGTTACAACGCCATGAAAATATTGGAGATCTTCACTTTGCTCTGAAACAGCCTGTACGAGGTACGGTTTTAAGGACTTAATACACGCGACAATCTAACTGGCGATTGAACGTTGCAGTTATGGGTGTTTCCCATCCTCGAACGAAGTCTGGAGCAGAGGGGGCGCGAAGCTCGGCGATCATCGAACCCTGTGCTTGCACAGTGGTTGTTCTGGCGACAATGGAAGTAAAAGCTTGCGCCGGTATAGGTAAATCAAGATGCCAGTTTTCAAGTGTAAATGTTAACTACGGACCTCGGATCGAATTGGCGGGTTCTACCGGGGATTGTACTCAAAGATGCGCCCGGGTTTGGTCGCCACACCGGGTTGCGATTGTCCGCTTCAGGGCTCTTTTGAGAGATCCGAATTCAACCGGTCGAGGATTGTCATCGCGTGAGAGGCATACTCACTGATCCAGCGATCATGAATACGTTTGATCGGCAGGGAATTGAGCAGATTCCACCGCTCCCGCCCATCCCGCCTGACGATAATCAGGTCCGCGCTCTCCAGTACCTTTAGATGCTGCATTACCGTGCAGCGATCCGGTCATCGAACATCTCGCACAACATGCCAGTGGTGCGCGGCTCGTCCTTCAAATGGTCGAGGATGGCGCGGCGGCGTGGATGGGCCGGGGCCTTGAAAATCAGATCGTCCGTATCGCTGCTTGACATGTTATAAATATATAACATATTGTCGCTTAAAACAAGAGGAGATGGTTTATGAAACCTGAATTCAGGGTCTCAGCGCGTGTAGCGAGACCGCCCTCCGAGGTGTTCGACGCCGTTGTCAATCCGAGCAAGCTTAGTGGCTATTTCACCACTGTTGGGGGCGAGTGCTCCACTAGTCGCCGGAGATACGGTAGTGTGGTGGGGCAAGATTCCAGTCGAGGTCAGCGAGGTCGTGCCGTGTAGACGCATCGTGCTGTATTGGGACGGCGCGAATGCGACCGAAGGTCCTGAGCCTTACAAGACACGTATCGAAATGAACTTCCAGCCATTGGACGATGATGCGACACTTGTGACTATCGCCGAGACAGGCTGGCGCGAGGATCTCCCGGGTCATCGTGCCTCCTACATTAACTGTGAAGGCTGGTCACAGATGCTGAGTTGCATGAAGGCGTTCCTTGAATATGGCATCAACCTACGCGAGGGCTATTATCAGTCAGAGCTGAGGGGCGAGCCGGCGCTCGCATCCGCCCATACGCACCCCGAAGATAGCAACTGAGAAGGAGGCGAGATGCCTGCGAAACTCTACGGTGGCATCGATATCGCCATCAAGGTGCCACCCCATCAATATGAGGCAATGATCGCCTTCTACAGGGATATCATCGGGCTTAAGCCGATTACAGAAAAACTTCCGGACGTCGGTTTTGAGCTTGGCCCCAACAAGCTCTGGGTCGCCGAGGCGCCGGAGATGAGCCGAGCCGAGGTCTGGCTGGAGCTTTTACCGATCGCTTCGAGGATGCGGCCGTCCATTTGTCCCGAGCGGGTGTTGTCCGCTGCGATGCTATCGAGAAGCTGCCGGAGGGCTTTTAAGGGCGGCTGGATTACCAGCCCAGCCAACATCATCCACATGGTCCGCGAACCGGATGCGTGGTGATTGGTCGTTGTGCACCAACCCGGTTATTTGAGATAGGCGCACTGATCGCGACTTGGGTTGGCACTACCACACTCGCGAAGCTGCGATGGGTTGAGCGGGAGCAAGCCCTTATAAATACAAAGTGCTCAACAAGTCTGCCAATATCCTGCCGCAACGTGTTGCCGCAGGATATTGGCCTCCATTGAAGCGGAATTTGTTTTAAAGCGTAGCGCCAACCTCGCGCAGTTCCTTAAGAACCGGTGCTTTAGGCAGCCAGATCTTGTCGTAAGCGGCAATGATGTCGGACGTGTTCTTCAGATCGACATCGACGATCTTGATGCCTGCATCCTTGAAGTTCTGGAGGAGGGCAGCTTCCTTGGCGACTGTGGCGTCGATCTGCTTGTCCAGTTCCTCACGTGTGATGCGGGTAATCAACTCGCGGTCTGCTTCCGGCACGCCTTTCCATACGCGACCTGACGCCAGCGCAACGCAGGGCATGAAAATGGCATTCATGCGAAGTATGGTTTTGGCGACCTTGTCATACCGCTGGTTCCATGACAGATCAAGATCGGCTTCCAACCCGTCTACGGCCGTTGGACATCGCATCGAAAACCTGCGGTGTCGGGATCGGTGTCGGTGCGGCGCCGAGCAATTGATAGAAATCGCGATAGGCAGGCGTCGTATTGATACGCAGCTTCATACCCTTGATGTCGTCGATTCCAGAGGTTTCTTTGCCAGTGAAGACGACCCGCAGCGTGGTGATGCCGTAACCGAGGCCAACCGTGCCGGTTTCAGCAGGCAAGACGTCGAGCAGCTTGATGGCGGCAGGATGACGGACCAGCTTCGCCACTTTGGCGGTGCTGTCGACCAGCCGTGGTGCATTGATCGCAGCGATCTGCGGAATGCGCGAACCGAGTTCGGCAGTCATGATCCAGCCAAGATCAAGCGCGCCGGACTGCATCTGTTGCAGCATCGCACCTTCATTGCCTAGCTGATTTGACGGGAAGACCTGAATTGACAAGCGTCCGTTGGTTTCCTGCGACAGCCGCTTGCCGACCGCTTCAGCGGCAACGTTCCACGGGTGGCCGGGGGCGTGGTGATGCCGAGCCGATAGATCTTGGCGCTCTGTGCCCGCAGGACCGCGGGGTTGCACCGGCCATGGCTGCCCCGAGCGACATGGTCTTCATGAATGAACGACGGGTGAAGGTCATGATTGTTTTTCCCTCTCTGTTAGTTCGCTGTTATGAGAAATAGGTTGAAAGCGCCGGAAAGATCGACAGCAGCACCAGAATGATGCAGCAGATGAAGAAGAACGGAAGCGTGACGATGAACATCTTGCCGGGCTTGGCCCCGGTTACGGCGGCGGCGATGAAGAAGTTCAGTCCAACCGGCGGTGACAGGAAACCGAGAACCAGATTGATTACGGCAACGACGCCGAAATGCACTGGATCGATACCGTAGACATCCGTGGCGATGGGGAGCAGGATTGGCACCGTCATGATCAGGCCGGGCGCTCCGTCGATGACTGTCCCGATGACGAGCAGGATGATGTTGACCAGCAGCATGAAGGTGATCGGATCCCTGGCGATGGACTGAATCCATTCAGCTACCCGTTGCGGAACCATTCCATATACGAGAACCCATGAGAAGACGGCGGCTGCGGCGATCAGGAACAAAATACCCGCCGACAGGACGCCAGCTTTGACGAACATCTGCGGCAGTTGTGCGAAGCGAAGATCACCTGTCACAAATCGGCCGACGAGGATCGCCGCGATGACGCCCATTGCCGCTGCTTCCGTCGGATTGGCGAGGCCGGACACGATGGAGCCGACGATGATAAGTGGAATGATGAGTGTTGGAAGAGCTTTCAAGGTGATGCCGATACGCTGGCGTATCGGCAGATATTCACCGTGCGGGTAGTTGTAGATTAGCCCCATAAGGGCGATGACCACGCAGAAGGCTACGAACAGGATGATGCCCGGTATGATGCCGGCTGCCAGCATGGTGCCGACAGGGACCTGCGCCATCACACTGTACACCACGAACATGATCGAGGGCGGAATGATCGGCCCGAGCATGCCTGCATAGGCAGTCAGACCCGCGGAAAAGGTCTTGTCATAGCCTTTGCGTTCCATTTCCGGCACGACCATCTGGGACATCAGTGCCACCTGCGCCGCGGCCGAGCCGAGAATGGAGGCGACGAACATGTTGGCCAGCAGATTGACATAGGCAAGCCCGCCCTTGAGCGCGCCGACAAAAGCCATGGCCATGTCGATGATGCGCCGCGTGATGCCACCGCCATTCATGATTTCACCAATCAGGATGAAAAGGAATCGCAATAAGGCCATAGCTATCCAGACCCGTGAACATCTGGGTCGGAAAGGAAACAAACAGCACGGTATTGTCTGTCTGCCAGATATAAGCGGCGGCGGTAAGGCACAGAACGATCGAGATCGGCAGGCCGATCAGCATGAGGACAACGAAAGCGGCGAAGGTAAACATTACGCTGCCCCTTCCGCAGTCGTGAGCGAGACCGGTCGCGCTTGCGGGCAATTCCCAGATCCTCAAGAAGATTGGCCGTACAGTGAATGATGAGCGTAATCGAGAAAAGCGGTAGGATGAGATTGACCAGCCCGGTCGGCCATTCCAGTGTCTGTGTTCGTTCCGTATAGAGAAAATTGAACGTCTCGGCGGCATAGGCCTTAGCGTCAAAGCCATAGGAAGCGATGCCGAGCGGGTCCATCCAAAACCAGCACATTGTCAAAAGGCCAAGAGCAAAGGCGAGAGATAAGGCCGTGGCCAGCGCGCGCATCCGTGCAACCCATGTAGGTGACAGGTGATCGGACAGAAGCGTCACCGCAAAATCGATCCGCAGACGCGTCATCACCGAAGCTCCGATAAAACCCAGCCAGATCATCGAGAAAATTGATGCTTCGTCGATCCAGTAGATCGGTATTCTGGCAAACCGGGTCACCACATTGATCAGGATCAGGGTCAGCAGAACCGCAATGAACAGACCCGCCGGGGTTTTTTCGCCCTTGAGGATAACTTGCGACAAGCCTGTCATACCCTCCGCCCAGTCTCTACCCTTGTGCGCAGGCCGGTTTACCGGTCCTTCGGCTGGAGGCATAATGTATTCTCCCCTGTGTATTCTTTGTGTATTTATAAAATATGCACAGTGTAGCCATGTCAACAATTTTTCGACAATGCTGCTCCGTCATACGGCGATGGCGATCTCGCACGTCGTCTATGGGATACGGCTGTCCGTATCCGACAATCTACTTTGGCTGACATTCAGGCTGAGCTTGGATGAAATGTTGGATTGCGGGCGACGGTCTCTTTGCGATGACTGCGTGGCTTGCACCATTACGCACCTTTCGCACAGAGCCCTGATTTGCAGGGCGCCTGCTGGTCTTTCATGCGAGGAATGGATTCGATAACCGGGGAAAGCCGACGGACAAAACTATCATTGACAACTACAGGCTTTCATGGGTGACTTTGTGAACTTCGTAAAGATACTGCGAGAGAAAGCCCTATGCTCAAACTGCCGGGTCTACGCCCGGCGATACGGTCATCACATCTGCCCATTCCGGGTGCCTGCGATACTGCGCCCGGACGTAGGGACACAGTGGCATGATTTTTATTCCGTTCCGACGCGCGTCCTCAATCATGAAGGTTACGAGCGCCGCAGCCGATCCCGTCCCTTTCATGCTGTCCGCTGCCCCTGTATGGTCGGCGCTGATAAGGTTGGGCCCACGCTTTGTGAAGGTGATTTCAGTTTCACCATCAATTCCGTCTACGTGGGCTACATAACGCCCGTAGAGGGCATCTTTGTCTTCCTTATCCATCCTCATATCAACCATCTCGATCTCCTCCCATTCTCTGATTTTACGCGTTTGCTGGACACGCTCTATCCGGCACGCTGCAATTGGAGAGCACGCTCCATATCTGCCCGATTGACCATCGCGCCGAACAGCGGCGTACCGGTATCGAATGAACGACTGAAAGGCAGCGGTCCTGCATCGACGGGATCGAATCCGATCCGGTCGATAAAGACGGCAACCTCCCGGCGTGCATCTGCATCGTTTCCGGCAACTGCCATCGCACGACGCTCCGGATCGCCTGCCGGGCGAGCTTCCTCATCTATTTCGTGATAGCCCATATGGTTAAAGCTCCGCACCAGCCGCGCATGAACCGGGGAATTCTTGCACAATCTCGCTGCTCGAGCGTTCACCTTCAAACTCGGCAATTGTTCCGTCTGTGGGTGCCCAGTAGTTCATGGCATCAACAACGATCTTGTTGGCCAACAGTTCCGGTGAAAGGCTGCGATGTTTAGACAGCGGCAATGCAAGCACGACAATATCAGCCGCTGCAATCACGTTTTCCGCCATATCAGCTTTTGCACCCGGCACCATGATTTCCAGCACGAGGGCGATGTCTTCCGGCGTTTTGAAGTTGCCAGCCGCACCTCATAGCCCGCCGCAATTGCGCGACGAGCTATGGCGGTGCCGACACGGCCCGCACCCAATATGCCGATAGTTTTGACCTGAGATATTGGCATATTCAGTTTGTTCCTTTTTTTTTCCAGAACCCAGTTCCGCATCGACGAGCGGCTTCACCTTGGTGCCCAGCAATTCTATCGACCGCAGAAATGCCTTGTGTGGCATCTGTCCGACGTCCATTTGGAAGAACTGTCGTGTATGACCAATGTGCTTGTGCAACTCGACGATACGTTCGGCGATTTCCTCCGGACTACCCGTAAAGAGTGCGCCCGCGCCACTTGCTTCTTTGTCGTAGTGCGAGCGTGGCGGTGGCGCGAAGCCTCGGATCTTGCCGAGCTGTTCCATGACCGCATGCCAATGGGTCCAGAAGAACTCTTTGGCTTCCTTTGCATCGTCGCCGATGAAACCCGGGCTCGCGACTGAGACCTTCACCTTTTCCGGGGCGATTTCCGCTTGGGCGGCCGCGCGCCGGTAAAGATCAGCCAGTGGTGCAAACCGCGATGCCTGACCGCCGATAATAGCGTAGGAAATCGGAAGGCCGAGAAGACCGGCACGAACCGACGAGTGCGGATTACCCCCAGTGGCCAGCCAGACCGGCAGCGATCCGCTATCCGGGCGCGGCACAACAAGTGCATCGTTTAGCGCGGGACGAAATTTACCCTGCCGGTGATCTTTTCGCTTTCGTTGATCTTTAAAAGCAGATCAAGTTTTTCAGCATAAAGCTCGTCGTAGTCATTGAGATCATGTCCGAAAAGCGGAAAGGATCCCGTTGAAGACCCTCTGCCAGCCGTAATTTCGGCGCGTCCGTTCGACAGCGCGTCCACCGTGGCAAACTGCTGATAAACACGCACCGGGTCATCCGTGCTCAGCACGGTGACGGCGCTGCCAAGTTTAATGTTGTTTGTCGTCGATGCCGCAGCACCCAAAATGACGGTCGCAGCCGAAGCTGGCATCTCGCGTGTATGGTGCTCGCCGATACCAAAATAATCGAGGCCCACATCATCGGCGAGTTGGATCGCCTCGAGCAGGTTGCGCGTTGCATCTGCCGTGGAGCCAAGCTCGCCGGTGGCGGTATCCTTCTGCACGTCCCCGAAACTATATACGCCCAATTCCATATTATTCTCTCCTTCAGGCCTATGCTGACAACCAAGTTCAGCAGTATCCATTAGTAACTGGGTGTAATATTGGTACCGTCTACTGACCTGCAAGAAGGCACATTTTCGAAACCCGGTATCCTGAAAGTGCCTGTGGCGAGATCAATTCGACGGGTAAGTTTTCTCGCAAACCAGAAAAACACTATCGCTGTCTACCATGTAGACTGACGGATTGTTTGTCGCTTATCCGGCATTTCATATTCTCGAGAATTTAGCTGTTTCCCTGAGCTGTTGGGAATGGATTATCTTTTTGTTTTAAGTGTGTTTTTCCCAAAATCGCCGCGCTTCCGGAACTCATGGCGGCTCCGCGCAGGCGGGCCGCGCCATCGGCCTGCAAAATCGGAACTCAGCCGCCGCATCGCGATTGGAAGAGTAATTGGGTGTCCGCCTGATCCAGCGCTCGTCGCACCACTTTTCCGTTACTGATATTGTAACCGAACCCGGCAGGTACCGGAGGGCGGAGTTTGAAGTAACACAAGCCGCTGCGGCATAGAGGCAATCCGGTGGCGTGGGTGCGTTACCGGATTATTCTGCAGCCATTTTTGAAATGAGGCTCGATAGTCGCGTGATGTCAGGCCGCGCAGACACAGGAACGGACGATTGAAAGTGAGCGGCAAGGCATAGCCCACATTGGCAGCGACATGTGTCTATCACGACGCCATATTGACGAGCTTCAACCGAAGATCATCTATCTGCAAGGCATTATCTGGACGCTCCCGATGACGGGCAAGGATTAACGGTGACTGTGATCCCTATTGCTTGTTTTGCAGCGGCCCGAGGCCGAGCAAGCAGGTGAAGACTTTCACTTCAACCTTGCTCAAAACCTTTCAAACGCTTTATCCGACATTGAATGACAATCCATCTTTGCTGGAGGAAGATTCTGGCTTGACCTTGTCACGATTGGAAGCCTCACATTTGCATTCCGGCAAAAAAATGTGGTCGCATCATATTGATGCGCTACCGGATTGCCGCACGGCAACTGATAGACCGCTTCATATTATCCGCTACCGCCGGGAAGGAATCTGCCGATGTCATCGCATCAAGACCCGTCTTCGCATCACAAAGCTGCCGATGGCTTCCATGACCACGCAGGACATGGCGGGGCGACAATTAAGAGCCACACTACTGCCAATATGCCGGCTAGTGACAGAGCAACGGGCTCCACAGCTAAAGACGTTATCTATACCTGCCCGATGCATCCGCAAATCCGTCTTCCCAAGCCCGGAAATTGTCCGATTTGCGGGATGGCCCTTGAACCGGAAGTCCCTCTCTGGATACAGGCCCGAGTGAAGAATATCTATACATGCGCCGCCGTTTCTGGATCGGCCTCGTGCTGACAATACCGGTTTTCCTGCTCGAAATGGGCGGTCACCTGATCGACCTTCACGGGCTGATTAGTCCGCAGATATCGAACTGGATGCAGCTTCTCTTCGCCACACCCGTCGTATTGTGGGCCGGTTGGCCGTTCTTTCAACGTGGCTGGCAGTCAATTGTCACCCGTCATCTCAACATGTTCACGCTTATTGCCATGGGCACCGGCGTCGCTTGGGGCTACAGCGTGGTCGCGACAATAATTCCGGCTGCGTTCCCGGAAACATTTCAGACTATGGGTGGTGCTGTTGCCGTCTATTTCGAGGCAGCCGCGGTTATCACCGTACTCGTACTTCTTGGCCGGTACTGGAACTGCGCGCGCGCGAACAGACCGGCGGTGCCATTCGTGCGCTTCTCGACCTTGCGCCGAAGACAGCCCGCCGAATGAAGGAAGATGGTACGGATGAAGAAATCGAACTTGATGTCGTCATGGTCGGTGATCGCCTTCGTGTACGCCCGGGAGAAAAGGTTCCCGTCGACGGTGTCATTGTCGAAGGACGTAGTTCCGTTGATGAATCCATGATTACCGGCGAATCCATGCCGGTTACCAAAGCGATCGACGCAAAGGTTATCGGCGGCACCATAAACCAGACGGGTAGTTTCGTGATGGAAGCTGGCAGGGTCGGGCAGGACACTATGCTTTCACAGATTGTTCAGATGGTGGCGAATGCACAGCGTTCGCGTGCGCCGATCCAGCGTCTGGCCGATGATGTTTCGGGCTGGTTTGTACCAGCAGTGATCGTCATTGCCATTGTCGCTTTCATTGCATGGTTCATCTTTGGTCCCGATCCAAAGTTGACCCATGCTCTGGTCGCAGCTGTAGCCGTGCTGATCATCGCCTGCCCTTGCGCGCTCGGTCTTGCGACTCCGATGTCGATCATGATCGGTGTCGGACGAGGTGCAGGGTTTGGCGTTCTTATCAAGAACGCCGAAGCTCTCGAACGCTTCGAGAAGATTGACACGTTCGTGGTGGACAAGACCGGCACGCTTACGGAAGGCCGACCGAAGGTGACGGCAATCATAACCGCGGCAGGCCATTCTGAAGCTGACCTGTTGCGTCTGGCTGCGACGCTTGAGCGTTCCAGTCAGCATCCGCTTGCTGAAGCCATCGTCAGCGCGGCAAAAGAGCAGGGGGGTGAGCCTTGGCGAGGTTGAAGACTTTGAGAGTCCGACCGGCAAGGGTGTCACAGGCATGGTGGACGGCAGGAAGCTGATCATCGGGAATCAGCGCATTATGTCTGAAGCGAACATCGACGTTGCTGAACTGGTAGTCGAAGCTGACAGGCTTCGCAATGAAGGAGCAACGGTTGTGTTTATGGCGATGAATGGCGCTCCTGCTGCCCTTTTTGCGATTGCCGATCCGATCAAGGCAACCACTCCTGCCGCGCTAAAGGCACTGAAGGCTCAGGGCATCCGTGTTGTGATGCTGACTGGCGATAACAAGGTCACCGCTCACGCTATTGCTCGAAAGCTGGGTATTTCCGACGTTGAAGCGGAGGTTCTGCCTGAAGACAAGGAGGCGATTGTCGAGCGGCTCCAAAACGAAGGCCGTATTGTCGCGATGGCAGGCGACGGGGTCAATGATGCCCCCGCGCTCGTTGCCGCCGACGTTGGTATTGCTATGAGCACCGGCACGGACGTTGCTATCGAGAGTGCCGGGGTCACATTGCTACAGGGGATTTGCAAGGCATTGACCGCGCCCGGCAGCTCAGCCGTGCAACGATGAGCAATATTCGTCAGAACCTCTTCTTCGCATTCGTCTATAATGCCGGCGGCATGCCCATAGCCGCTGGTGTACTCTATCCAACCTTTGGCATATTGCTTTCTCCGATAATTGCCGCGGCAGCCATGGCACTTTCATCGGTCAGCGTCATCGGTAATTCGCTAAGGTTGAGGAATGCCGGGTTTTAGCATCGGCCGCTTCTAACTGCTGCAATGCCGTGCGCTTTCAAAAGTCTGCTGCGTTTACCGATTTGGTCACGTGCGCCGATTGTGGTCGATTCCAGCTTAACCACTCTGCTCCCATATAGAACCCGGTATGGGATCCGAGAAAATAATAAACCCTTGTTCAGATCGTATTTTTTCTTCAATTAGTATCTAGTACAATGGTAAAATGAGGGCTTTTCCAAGTCATCAGAATTATCAAAACAGGTGTTATCGATACGGGAACCGTCATTGGCGGTGGCAGTTGTCCCGAAATTGCGCAAATTTGCATAGCAGGTCTGCGCAATAAAAAAAAGGTGCAAACTGAATAGGAATTAGGCATAACGTAGTTAGCTGCGGTTGCGCCTCCTCCCATTGCGCGCCGCAGCTGTTCCCCTCTGGAGGTTTCATAACCTTCAAAACTTAAAGGGCCACGGTTTTCCGTCGGCCCTCTTTTTGTCATTGGTCAACTGTATAAGACGTACTTCCCGCCCGCTGCCCGCCGGATAAATTATGCGCATTTCAGGCGCAGGCACGCTTGTTCAAATTGGCTTGAGGTGACGTGGGCCGACGGCAAAAAAACAGGCTAAATCGACGTATTGAACCCAACTCTCACCGGTGCCTCTCGCTGTACCTAAAGAGAAATTTGATCTTCCTTAGTCTCGCACAAGTCTTCCGTCTGGTTCGCGGTGTTTGGGTCGATATAGCGCGAGACACTGTCAATGCTGATGAAGCGACGAACGGTAAACCGCAATTCATGCGACCCGGTTTGCAATGATTCAGTCAGAATTGACGAGAATATGACGGTATCCCAAAATCACTGTCCCGATCTGGTATGATGGCAAGCGACAATTGCTACTCCTCACGAAAGAAGAATGACAGGATCAGATCATTTCCCGGTACGGACCACCGACCTCAGGAAGCGAAAGAGTGCAAAACCGGCCGTTACCAGATAGAGAGAACCGCCAATGAACATAATGCCGATTATTCCGGCGAAAAGTTCACGGTCGTGCTGGTATGTATCGGGCTGTAATGTGGCCGAAAACTTAAAAATCGCTAGCAGATGGCCGACAGCATATCCGATAAGTCCACAGACCGGAGCCAGTAAGACAAGGAGCAACAGGAGAAGAAGAGCGTTCTTGAGCATTGGTGCCACCAATTACAATAATCCACAGTTTGCGTATGACATGCGGTAACCGCAACTTAATGAGATATTTCAAGAGTGGTGCACAAGTGTCTGGAACCCATGCAAAAGATGCTGGTATTTCCGAAGTTTGCACTTCGTGCTGTCGGGGAGAAAGATTAAATGCGGTCGGGCACGAGGTTCGTTTATGGTGCTACCATTTTTTTCCTTCCACTCCAATAATCAACGATATCTCGAAATATCCACATCAAGATAATTGGGGCGGTGAATAACAAAGCAGGCATCATCAACACATACATGAGAGCATGTGCAACGAATGTGATGCCATCCGCTTCATAGCTGAGATATCGTCTGGAACCGTATGCCCCGCCATATACGGTTCCATCAAAATAAAGGGTCATCACATTGTAAAGCGACCACGGAACAAGAAGTAACATGCCGATGACCAAGGTTATAGTTTCAGACACAAATTTTATTCTCTTTTTTTCGAATTCTTTTTGCTCGCGTGGAAACTGGCTTTTTGGGAACCCTTTTTCATACCCGTCTCATCTCCACGGCCTCGCACTGAGGGCTACTGAAACCCTTCGGGGAGCCTGACAGTTGGAAATCGCAGCGAGTTACCTGCACAAGGATGCCATTCGTGCATTGCGTTAGGTTCGTCCTGTTTGCCAAGGCACATGCCACGATCGTTGAGAGCCATGCCGTAGATCGCCATGGATTGGCAGGCAACAGCAACCTCAACATCTCGATTGGGATTTCGCACGCATAAATCTGCGGCGCTGGAATAGAGAGCAAGCAGTTTGTCATTGCTCGCGCGCTTCGGGAAAATGCTGCGTCTGCGCCATGGCTTGTTGGGTGAAGGCCGCAAACGCGAGAAGTGCAGTCCCGATCCATGAGCTAAGAGGGAGGCCTGTAAGTCGCGGGCGGTCAATCTGTCTGGCTTCGTTACTCTGTCGCATGTGTCCTCTCCTTTGAGTTCGCACAAGATTGAGCGCTTTGTCGTTCACACGGCTCCTGCTCGCCGAGGGATCGCTGACCTGTCAAACCAACACGCAATTGGCGGTTCGAGCCGTTTTGGAGAAGAGGCTGCTAACGCGAATTTGATTGCGCATTCGCCGCCTCATCATTGAAATTGATTCACGGACACTTTGGTAAGGAAGGCATTGATGGAGGCTTCCTGATTTTTCCATTCGTTGGATGGGCACCCGGCAACGATTAACAACTCCACCCGCCCAACCCATTGGGCGGCGATGCGGTTGCGATAATCACGACCATCTCGCCCGCGATAGGAGATCTCTTCCGACAGGAAGCTCACCGCATCTCCGCGGTTAGCGTGCAGCTCCAGATCGGGTGCGTCGTTGTTTGCTACGGCCCCCACCTGCTTGCCAAGGCGCCGCACATAGGCCGCGATTGAATCGCTCACCGACTGACCAGCTGCTTTTGCTGCTTCGACACCGAGATTCTGCACGAAAGTGATCTGGCAAGATCCCTTGACCTGTCGAAATCTGTACACGCCGTTCTGCCCGATTACGTCGACCCGCCAGTTATCGACATTCATAGGCATGCCAAAGGCCGCCCGGGCACGGGGATCCTGATCCGGGCATATGCCGATACCAAAGTGGTCCAACCGGCAAGCAGTAAGACTGCAAAGCTCCATTTCATTAGGGTTCCTCCATCAGACAGAGCAGGTAAGCACAGATCGTCAATCTGAACCGGTTTCTCCGGAACATCCCGTAACGGGCAGTCATGTTGCCGACGTCTGTTGGCAAATTCTGTTTGTCGGATACGCTGTGATCCTCACCTGAGGCTTCAGGTCATCGCATCCCTTTGAGGTGGTGCGCACGTTATTCAAAAGGAAGATCGGCTGTCGTGACACTCTGGATCGATGCGACGCACCGGTGATATCCGCTCGCATGGCACATGGCCAGCATGACGGTTCAACCAGAAATCTGTGCTTCATCCTGACCTCCTCGCGACTGAGACACAGTGGACTGGTTCCTAGTATTCGTGCAACATATTAAAAATGAACTGGAGTTCAATCTTTAATGACGTATCGGCGAACGCCGGGATGCAAAGCCGCATTGATGCGGCACACGAACAGATCATTGCGGCGGCGCACGGGCTGGTTGCAGAAAGAGGCTATGGGAGCACAGGCGTTCCCGACATTGCCGGGGCTGCCGGAGTTTCTACAGGAAACGTTTACACCCACTTTCCCTCGAAGACCGCACTTTTTGGAGAAGTCTACCGACGAGCTTCCCAACACGAAATCAGGGCATTTCGCGAGGTTGCCGACACGAAAGGCACGGCGCCTGAACGTCTGGCAAGGATGGTCGAGACATTTGCCCGACGGGCGCTTGCGGGCCGTAAGCTGGCCCGGGCTTTGCTGGTGGAATCCGTAAACATTGAGATAGACGTAGAACGAGCAAGATTGCGTGAGCCGTATCGGGCTATCATTGAAGGTGTGATCAACGAAGGGATCGACGCAAGCCAGTTCGCTCCTCAGGATGCCCGCATAACCTCCATGTGTATCGTCGGGGCGATCGTCGAAACTCTCGTCCGTCCATTGAGCAATGCACTCCGGGCTGATGAGGAGGAGCATCTGGTGGTCTGTCTCATACAGGTTTGTCTGCGATCTGCTGGTCCAACCGGTGTTATGTCTTGATCATTTATCGGGATGGACTGTGTCGATCCCGACAACAAACAGGCTGCTCTACGGTCGCATCGGCATTAACATTTACATAAGACCGGGTCGAACGGGCCGACATGATGTGAACGAACCAGTCCGAGAATGGCAAATGCCTGTCATTTCAGTTCTTTGCTCAGCCTTCGGCATAAAATGCTCAAAGAGACAGGCACGATTTACCCTCGCGGATTATATGCGATGAACGCCATGCTTCAGAGTATGTACGCGCGAATTTCAAACGACTCCGATAATTGAAATTCAGCGATACCGAAGCTTGATGCGGGCAATTTTTGTGAAGTAGTCTGACCGACAATATTGACCGGGCTTGCATCCCATCCCGTTGGCATGGCTTTCTGGAATTACAGTTGCGTTTTCAACTTTAGATGGGCTCGTCTCGCGACGGCGTGGTGGGCTCAATGCCGGCAAGACCATGCGATAACGCTTGCCAGAATTAAACGCTGTTGGGCAAGATCATTTGCGATGCGTCGAATTTCTGGACAGACCACGGGATCAAATGGTGATGGTCGGTATCCTCGGGGGCGTGACGTTATTGGCAGGGTAGCTGATCACTGCCATCATGGCGGAGGTAGGCATGACGAGGGAGACATGACGATACCAGCCATGATCCCGGCAATGGTGAATGACAGGGCTTTCCGGACCCCGGCTTCGCTCCAGCGTCGAAACCGCTGATAGATCGTATTCCCGTTGCTGTGTTTGGGTGGAACATCCCGCCACGGCTTACTGCACGACGTACAGCAACGAAGTCTCCGAAGTATGCCGTTGATGATTGCACGACGTTGCTCCGGGCGACGCCCGCGTCCCCGACTGACAGTTTCAATCGGTAATAATCCCTTCAAACAGCCTTGAATCAATCTCCGATCAATAAGTCACGTAGGTCGTCCGCGGCGCCTTTACAAAATTGCATTGACAACGGTGTCTTCGGGCATGTATAAGTAATTATTCCTGTTAATACGTTGTTATTTATTCTTTATTGGGAATAAAAAATATTGACGCGATACAAATATAATGGTCGACTCGATTTGCAATACTAAAATGGAGGAGACGTGTCGTTGAAGTATAATATTCTATATGGAATTATGTTGACGAGTGCTTTTGTAAATCCAGCGTTCGCGCAGGACGAGGCAAATACAACCATCATCCATGCAGGAACACTTCTTGCGGATGCGACCAAGGCACCTCTGACGGAACAGTCTATCATCATCAAAGGTAACAAAATCGAAGGCATCGAAGTGGGATTTGTTAAGCGTGACGGCGCTGAAATCGTTGATCTTAGCAATGCATTCGTGATGTCGGGCATGATCGACAGTCACGTGCACATCACTTCCCAGCTTGCACCCGATGCGAGGTTGAAACGCGTTGAAAATTCCGATGCGGACTGGGCCATGCAAGGTGCCACGCATGGCAAACGCACACTCGAGGCTGGATTCACAACCATTCAGGATCTGGGAGCGAGCGGTTCTGATGCGATCTTTGCGTTGAGGGATGCTTCGAAAAAACGAATTGCCGTTGCCCCGGATTCGCGCTGCAGGCTATTCTGTTTCGGTCAGTGGCGGTCATGGTGACGGTCGCCGGGGCTACAACGATGATGTGGCGGAAGTCTTGCACAAGGATTCTATTTGCAACGGGGCCGATGATTGCCGGCGTGCAACCCGTGAGCAGATCCGCAAGGGTGCCGATATCATCAAGATTACCGCGACCGGCGGCGTATTGTCGAACACCCGGCGGGTTTCAATCAGCAATTTACCAGTCCCGAAATCGAAGCCATCGTTGACGCAGCCCGGAGCATGGGGCGGAAGGTGACGGCGCATGCTCACGGCCTTGACGGGATTAATACGTCTCTGTCTTCCGGTGTGCTGTCGATTGAGCACGGGACCTATCTGGATGACAGTTCGATTGCGCTCTTCAAGGAGAAGGACGCTTATCTGGTGCCGACCGTAATGGCTGGTGATTTTGTGGCAAAGACTGCGAAAGACGCAAAATGGATGACCGAACCGCAGCGTATCAAATCACTGGAAGCAGGTCCTTTGATGCTTGATATGTTGCGCAAGGCGCATGCTGCGGGCGTCAAGATTGCATTTGGCACCGATAGTGGTGTGTCTGTTCACGGCGACAACGCAACCGAACTGGTACTGATGGTCGAAGCAGGCATGACACCGCAGGAGGCGCTGACCGCCGCAACTGTGAATGCAGCCGATCACATTGATATGAGCGACCAGATCGGCACGATTGCGACGGGAAAGTTTGCTGACATCATCGCGGTGAAAGCAAATCCTCTCGATAATATAGAGCAAATGCGCGATGTGGGTTTCGTGATGAAAGATGGCAACATCTACAAATCAGCATTGTAAACTGCATAACCTCACGGTCGGCGCGGGGAACAACCGCGCCGGTTTATTTTCTACAGCGTAGACCCATATGCTGGGGACCAGATGCGGAAGGCGATGAGTTTGATTGCAGCGCGGAAACTGGCGGGTTTTTGTCGTAACGCATGGCGATAGCAGGGTAGTGTTTAATGCGGTCGCGCGGCCACCGCGTCATAGTTTTTGCCTCGCTGGCGCTATAGGTCAGGCGGAAGACACGAACGATACCGACGCCATCCAAAATCGTTCCGCTCCGATAACCGGAATCAATTGCGTGGTTCCTATTTTATGAAGTCCACTATGATCCCGGCGTTCGAACTGCTCCTGCCTTAAGCGCTGTTGGAGGCAGCCTGACTGCGCGCGCCAATGCGGGGCGCCGTTTTCACAGTACTTTTCGAAAAAGAGCACAGTTTCTGATAGCTTTCATGCAACGACAAAATCTATGGCGATTTTTCAATAAATGATCGTTTTTCGATAGAAAATCAAATCCATTTAAGGGCGGAGAGGAGGTAAATACCTCAAAAGACCTGTCGAATTTTATTAGAAATGATTAATTCTGCCGCAAATGCGGCGAGAACAACATAAAAATACGCCCTATTGCTTGAATTCTGACAGTTTTCATTGAACTATGGCCGTGGGGAAAACCGGGCTGGCGATGTCAACGGTGAGTCTGGGCGCACACCAACCAGAACACGGTTGTAACAGCGAACTGTGAGGATCGGCACGATGCGTCACTTGCTCAAGAGCATCCCTGATGAATGGGGACCGAAATTTGAGGCGGAAAGCGGCGCAGTCACGCGAACCACGACCGGACCGAACGAGATAGGCTTTCGGGCACCATCACATATGGCGCTCGTCCTGCTTACCCCACAACCGGATCGCGAGATATCACTGAACTCGGACCGCAAGTCGATGTTTGCCGCACCGGTCGGGACCGTAGAAATTGTGCCAGCGACAGCAGAGCTTTTCGCACGCTGGAAGACGACGAAGGAAAACCTCCTGTTCGCGTTCACACCGGACAAGCTTTCTGAATTGGCACGACTGGAATTCGAGGTCCGGATTTCGAATTCCAGAAACTCAAGGAAGGGCACGTGGACGAAAAGGCGCTTATGCTGGCAAGCCTGATCCGTGACGAGATCCGCAGAGGAGAGCCATACAACGCGCTTTATTTTGATTCCCTGATTACCGTTTTTCAACCTATCTCCTGCGCACTTACACTACGCTGAAGGGCCGGCCAAATCGCCAGAGCCGCGGCGGCCTTTCCGTCAAGGTCTGGCGGAACATTGAGGAGTATATCCGGGCCAATCTGGCTGAAAATCTGTCCGTGGAGCGACTGGCATCGGTCGCGGGGATATCTCCGAGCCATTTTCTGCGAGCCTTTCGTGAAACGGTCGGGCAACCGCCGCACAAGTACGTTCTGGCGACCCGCCTTGAAATGGCCGAGCAACTGGCGGTATCGACCGATTTACCACTGACGGCGATCGCGAAACTTACGGGTTTCTCCAGCCACAGTCATATGACTGCAGCGATGCGACAGCATAAATCGATCACCCCGAGTGCACTCAGGCGCGCTACGTCTGACAGGCAATCGGAATAGTATTTCTCCCACCTTGCGGGCGTTGATACGGCAGCCGCTCTTTGACATTTCCAGAACTCTCCGGGGAACGAGCATGCGGGTATATTTCAGGACAAGACGATTTCTGGCGACCACCACTGTCATGACGACAGCATTCCTGCCGACTTTATCGCTAGGCGTCGGGCTTTTGCCGTGTCAACCGGGGAGACACTGGCAGACGATCCGATCTCGATCCCGCTGGAATATGTCGGGCAAACCGATAGTAATAATCAGGTCAGCTATGACCGTCTTGGGATCTGGGCGAAGATTAACAACGGCAAAGCGCAGCGCTATGTATTCGACACTGGTTCAGATCAACTGAACACGCAGATCGGAAAAGATGTTACGGGAGTGAACCCTGTTTCCCCCGGCCTTATGTGTATGCCTACGGCGATGGAACCTACGGTTACAAGCTCCAGCAAGTTGAAATCAACAGGTTTACGTATGTCGACCCGGATGATCAGTCAAAAACAATAGGCGGTCCACAAGTAAGCGATCAGAGATACCGGGTCGCCCGTATAATTGATTTCGCCTACACAGAACAATACTGCAAGGATAATAATCTGAGATGCTCACCTGAAACCGTCTCCGGGGGCTGAACGACATTTTTGGCAAGCCGCTCACGGAGCCTTACTTCGCCGATCTCGATCAGAAAGCCAAAATGGATAACGGCGATATGGCTGACGAGGGTGGTCAGTTTGCAGGTACATTCGGAGCCGGTGACTATATCAACTACACAAGTGCCGGGGCATGATGGGTAGCGTTACCGAGGACCGGCTACGTCGTCTCGGCGAATATAAACCCCGATGCCACAAAGAATGAAACGCCGGGATGTTCGCCTTGCACGATCATCAATCTCAGTCCGGGCCTAAGGGCGCAATATACCAATGTCATGTCACGGGGAAATAAGGATCGCGCCAATGTTCGACCGCAATTCCGGGTTCTGGCGCCAACGCATCCACGGAGTTCGAGGGCGCATACAATCTCCAGATTGCGTCCACTAACGGACGGGGCTCCATTCCGAAAACCGGAATAGCGACCTTGCTTGACACCGGCACTCCGGGCGGAGGTAGCCTTTACCTCAGCCCTAAGATGTTCGCTGAACTTCAAAATTCCAAAGCCGATATCAAGCCGGTTCAAGGTGTGGATGGTCGGTATAACCTGTCTTCTTTGACGATAAGCGGTGCGAACGGCGATCCCGTTACCCTCCAGAATATTGCTGTAAACGTCCAGTCTGGAGCCGATGACGGATATATCGAGTTTGTTGCAGGTCTGGATTTTTTCAAAGCAAGATCGGTGATTTTTGATCTGGAAAAGAAGTCTACCGCCTATACCCCGTATTTTGTCACAGCCAGCAATTTCTCAACTGACGCTTCGGCAGCGGAAGGTACACCGCTTAATCGGATCACCGCCCAGATGGGCAGCCAGTTTGTGAATGATCAGAACGGGAACGAAGGTTGGCTGGGCATTGCCGGTGTGATCTCGGGCTCGGGATCACTGACGCTCGATCCCTACACGAATGTCCGGATGACGAACATCAACACCTATACGGGCGAAACGATTATTTCTCGCGATGCTTGGCTCTCCCTTGCCGGTCTTGGAAACATCGAGCAATCGGCGAGGGTCGTAGCCGAAGGTACGCTCGATATTGCGGAGCACGGAAACGGTTCTGATTATTGGGGATATCGGACGAATTCAACGATGCCCGTATCCGCAGTCTGAGTGGTGGCGGGACAATCAAGCTGGGCGAACGTACCCTTGTGCTCACTGCGGCGAACGATGCGTTCGCCGGTCGCATTGACGATCTTGGCCTTGACGATCAGAACCGGGAGAAACACTGGGGCGGCGGCCTGCTCGTTGCAGGTGGTCTTCAAGAATTGAGCGGCAACAACAATTATACCGGTATGACGACTGTTGCTTCCGGTGCGGGCCTGCTGCTTGCCGACACAGGGTCGATTACCCAAGACGTCACCACTGCCGGCTTCCTCGGCAACGATGGGCAAATCGGGGAGGGGCACTGGCAATCGATGGCGGTGTTGTCGCTGGCGCCGGTATCTATGGCGTGGTCACTGTCGGTAGCGGTGGTGCGGTTGCTCCGGGCAGTGCTCTTGACGCCAACAGGGAGGTCGCGGCACTCACCGTCACCGGCGATTTCAGGCAAGCGTCAGGCTCGATCTATCAGGCTGGCCTTGCCAAATCCTCTGATCTCATTGATGTCCGGGAAGCGCAACCATCGACAGTGGCGCCCGAGGTCGAGTTACTGCGGCAGGGTACGCCTTCGGTCGATACCCGCTATACCCTGCTGAGTGCGGTCGGTCTTGTGAATGGAACTTATGGCGGACTGACAGGCGCACTTGCCACTGACTCGCCTTTTGTCGATTTCGCGCTCGCCTACGATGCGAGGAATGTCTATCTCGACACCAGCCGCACGACGACCTCTTTTACCGATGTGGGCGCAACATTCAATCAGCGCTCGGTTGGAGCAGCCAGTCAGGCACTTGGCGGCGGTAATCCGGTCTATGACAACATCCTGTTCCTGACGACGCCGGAAGCTCGCGACGCCTTCAACATGCTGTCGGGCGAGATTCACGCTTCGACCCATAGCGCGCTCATCGAAGATAGTCATTTCGTTCGGGATGCCGCTGCTGATCGTATCCGGGCGGCGTTCGATGGCGTTGGTGCCTCAAGCGTTTCGATTATGGCCTACGGCCCCGGTGGTCGGAACTGGCTCCTGCAACAAGCGACAAATTCGCTGTCTGGGGCCATGGGTTCGGGTCGTGGGGACATCTCGACGGTGACGGTAATGCTGCTCGCCTTGATCGTTCGACCGGCGGTTTCCTTGCTGGTGGTGACGCGGCTGTCGGTGAAAACTGGCGGCTTGGCATGCTGGCTGGTTACAGCCACACATCCTTCGACGTCGATGATCGCGCATCGTCCGGTTCAAGCGACAATTACCACCTCGGCGTCTACGCCGGCGCACAGCACGGCAATCTCGGTTTCCGATCCGGCCTTGCCTATACGGCACCGTATCGAGACTGAGCGGTTCGTTGTGGTTCCGGGTCTTTCTGACAGTCTTTCGACCAACTACGACGCCGGAACCTTCCGGGCCTTCGGTGAGCTTGGCTATCGGATTGACACGGTTTCGGCCTCGTATGAGCCCTATGCCAATCTTGCCTATGTGAATTTCGACGCGGATGGCTTCACCGAGAAAGGCGGAGCGGCTGCCTTGTCGAGCGGGGGCAGTCGAGCGACACGACTTACACCACACTCGGCTTGCGCGCCTCGACGGAACTGACCTTCGGAACTGTCAACGCTACCGCTCGCGGCGGTCTTGGCTGGCGGTACGCCTTTGGCGACATCCGGCCTGAAACCGGACTTGCCTTCGCAGGCGGCTCTTCCTTCGCGATTGAGGGTGTGCCGATCGCAAAGAACGCGGCACTGCTTGAAGCCGGTTTTGACGTCAGTCTCACTGGGAACGCGACGCTCGGTATCGCCTATCAGGGGCAGGTCGCCTCGGATGCACAGGAACATGGCTTTAATGCCGGGCTGGGCGTCCGTTTTTAAGCGGCAGTTCGTGAGGAGGGGACGACTGGATACGGCCTGCCAACTGATCAGAACCGGGCCGAAAAATCACTACCGGTTTTGCAATCGCCGATCTTATTCGGCCATTTCTGTTGATTTGTAGAAAGGGAATTTTTGTGAACAAGTTCAATTTGGCTACAATTCTGGCGGGCTGTATTTCCATGATAGCCGGTTGCAGCACGCCCGACGGCAACAATTGGGTCAAGGATGGCATGCCTCGCAGTGAGGCCCAGCAGGCTTACGCCGAATGCAAATACGAGGCGGAAAGTTCGACTGCGACCATTGGGACAGGCGGCAGGCCTCCTCGTACACTGGGGGTGATGCAATCGGGGAAGGCATTGGCGACGGAATTGCTAAAGGAATGGAACAGTCCGACCTTATCAAGGACTGCATGAGAGCGCGCGGTTTCACACAGTGACGAGGGAGTTGTTCTTGTCATGATCAGACTTCTCTTCCTTCTTCTTGGCGCGCGAGCCCTGAAACCCATGTGGCGGATATTGGTCGTTGCAGGCGTCATCTGGATGCTGACCGGTGCTGCGATCCTGTTCGATCTCGGTGACGGCGCCTTATCCGTCGTGATCGACACGCTCGCTGTGTTCCTGATCGTCGAGGGCGCTGTCGAGATCTTGGCTGCCGCCTCGCTCGGCTTGCGCCGGCATTGGATCGATGCGCTTCGAGGCGTGGCCTTCCTGTTCGCCGCCTTCACGGTGTTCAACGTGCCATGGGACAACAATATCGGTGCGGCTATCGTCTTTGGTGCAGCGTTTCTGGTTGATGGACTGTTCCGGATCGGTTCAGCTTATGTGGTGCATAGCCCACGCTGGCGGGTCGGGATCGTCGCCGGGGCAATTGAGGTTTGTCTTGCGGCCATGATCCTGTTTGCATGGCCGGTCCCACATATGCTGACGGTCCCATTCTGCTTCGCCCTTCTCCTTCTGACCTCAGGCTACGCTCTCGTTCGAATGGCCTTGCCGCTGAGAGAGCTTCCGGATGGGGCGTCGGTCACCTCGCTTCCGCTTTACGCCGCGCGAAACTGGCAGGGTGGCAAAATCCATCCGATCATTGCCGATCATGCAGACTGGTCAGGGGCGACGAAATGCTCAACGTTTACGTCTGGACCGCCCTCGGCTCGGTAAAGGACCCGGAGCATCGGCTGCTGATCGACCGCTATGTGGCGGCCGTCGACAAGAATGGCGTGATTTCGACCGGACATAGCGCGCTGGAAATGCCACCTGACCTCTATATCAGCCACTATCCCGCTAATGACATCGATCATAGCCCGGACGACTTTCGAGCGCTTCTCTCGGCAGGACAAGACAATGATGTTGCAGGACGTTTCAATGAATCATTGGCAATCGAAGCCGCGGCCCGGTGCATGCCGGATCAGAAGATCGTCTTCCGCCGCTTCAACCCCCAAGCATTGAGAACATTCTGGGAAGCCTATTTCGGGGACAAGACCTACAATCTTACCGCACGCAATTGCTCAACTACCGTCATCCGGGCACTCGATGCCGCCATCGAAGGTGCAGGGTCTACCGGCAGAACATGGCACGATCTCTTCCGTATTATCAGTGATCCGCATTTCTGGTTGATGCGCATCGTCCGCGGGCGAGCGGAAGCGATGACATGGACGCCGGTCTCGTGCTCGATTATACGCGTTTGCTTAATCAGGTCGTCGAGCATAGCCAACGACGCTGGAGGAAGCGGATCAGCGAGGCGTTTCGTTCGAGAACGGAACTGGTTCACCGGCAGGAGCATGCCGAAGGCGAGAGGATTACTGTATGACCGGGCTGGCGAGGACAGCGGCGGTCGTGGTCCTTACCGCCGCCACCTTCGGGCTTACCTATGGCCTCAGTGCGCCGCTGATCGCGCTCGAGCTTTCAGACGCAGGATATTCGGAAACCCTGATCGGCGCGAACAGCGCCATGTATGCTATCGGCGTCCTTATCGTCGCACCGGCACTTCCGGGTCTCACCGGGGGCGTCTTGGCTTCGGCAAGCTGGCGAAAGGTGCATTGCTGCTTGCCGGCGCGCTGTTCGCGCTCTTTCCGGCCGCGCCCTTCCTCTGGTTGTGGTTTCCGCTGCGCGCCGCCCTTGGAGCAGCCTCCGAGACCCTATTTGTGGTCTCCGAGGCATGGCTGAACCAGATTACAAGCGAAGTCAAACGCGGCAGGACGGTTGCGATTTATGTGACGGCTCTGTCGGCGGGCACAGCGCTTGGTCCTGCTATCCTTTCTTTCGTCGGGCGCGACGAAGCGCTTGCATTCATCATCGGGGCGGTGATCGCAGGCGCGGCCTGCGTCGTTCTTTTGATCGGACGGCCCCGTGAAGCACTGCCAGAGGAGGCATCCGGGGAAAACCCGTTCCGCTATCTGAAGCTGGTACCAGTGGCGGTCGCCGCCGCAGCACTGAATGCGGCCCTCGAATCTGCGGGCCTGAGCCTTCTTCCAATCTATGCGATCCAGCTCGGTTGGCCGGAGCAATCAGCCACCTTCCTGCTAACGATCCTTCTCGTCGGATCGATTCTGCTCCAGCTTCCAATCGGCTGGCTGGGCGACCGGATAAGCCGTCGAATTCTCGTCGTCATTCTGGCTGCGATCTCGGCTGCCGGCGCACTCGTATGGCCTGTTGCCCCGGCACATGCGTGGCTTGCCTATCCGCTGCTGTTCGTGTGGGGCGGCGCTTTCGTTGGCATCTACACAACGACCATCGCCATTCTGGGCGATCGATATAAAGGTGGAGAACTCGTCAGTGTCTATGCTCTCCTTTCGATTGCCCGGGGGCTCGGAGCGCTTGCTGGTCCGTTGATTGGCGGTATGGCCATGGAAGTTTCATGGCACGGGTTGCCGATCTTCGCGGCACTTGCCTGTGGCATCTTCGCCATCTTTGCAGGCTTCGACAAGGCCGAAAGCGAAAATCTCAAACAGGAAATCGGGAGGAAATCGATATCAGGAGCGAACTGATGAAACTGAACTGCAGCATATTTCTTCTTTTTATGTGCGATCCCGGCGATGTCCGTATCCATTCGGCCTTCACAAGCGCAGAGTGGAGCTCCCCACTCTGAACCAATGACCGTCGGCGTCTACTTAAGCCCGCCTTTCGTGATGAAAGACGGCGATCACTACTCTGGCATGGCGATCGAGCTTTGGGAGGGCACCGCCAAACCGCTCCATCTCGTCTATGCCTATCGGGAATATCCGACCTTCGAGGCACTGATCGCAGCAACGCAACGCGGTGAAGTCGATGCTGCTGTCTCCAATCTGACAATCACCGGGGATCGCGTCGAGCGCATCACCTTTTCTCAACCATGGTACGATGCCGGGTTGCGTATTATGGTGGCGGAAAGCGAGGACGCCGGCTTCTGGCAGGTCATCGGTGGACTGGAAAAGGCCGGGCATCTTCGCGCGATGGCCCGGCTGGTGTTTATCGTGCTCATTGGCACTGTCGTCCCGGCGCTGTTCTATCGTCGCTTCGATAAGAATTTTCCGCGTAGCTGGCACGAAGGTTTGGCCGAGAGCTTTTATGAGGTGATGTCGGTCGCAACGTCCGGCAAGGTCACCCGTGCGAATGCGCTTGGCTGGATAGGGCGGATTTCGGGTGGTATCTGGATGGTTTGCGGGGTAGCTGTGATCGCCTTTTGACGTCGTCTGTAACGAGTGTCATGACCGCGTTGACGCTCACGCATCAGGTCAATTCACTCGCCGACTTGCCGGGACGATCTGTCGGCGTACTCGAAGGCAGCGTAGCAGAATTCTACTCCAACGAACTGCGCCTTGCTACAACGCCCTACAGCAATATCGACAGTGCGGTTCACGGACTGGTGTCAGGCCAGATAGCGGCAATCGTGGGCGATGCTCCAGTACTGGAACATTACGCCCACACTAATTCTCGCCAGCCGCTTTCAGTCGTTGGGCCGATTTTCCATCCGGATAAATACGGTTTCGGTTTCCGGCATGGCAACGCTCTCAGCCATAGCATCACACTTCAGATCCTCGCGCTGCAGGAGGCCGGTGAGTTGGAGAATCTGAGGCGGAAGTACTTTGGAAATGAGAGATAGATGGTAGCCGCGCGAGGCGTACCGCCCTTCGCCCTGCCGCTTCTGGCCGGGGATGGAGACATCATGCTCGGCATGCCGCGCTGTCGAGACGCGCGGATAGAGGGCGACGCGTAGCGGTACGGTTATGGGGCATGGCTCCTTTTCAATTCATGGGGATGGCCCGAACAGTTCATCGAAGAGATCGCCGAACCACGCCTCGAATAGTTCGATTTAGGCTTGCGTGATCGGCAGCGGGTCGGGCCAGTCATCGGTGACGGTCCGTGTCTCGCCATAGGTGCAGAGGTCTTGCGGGAGCGCGCCGCGCTTGGCGCGCCCGGGACTGCGATGTTTGCGTTGTGCGAACGTTCGATTACGTACAAGGCTTTCAAGTGTTCAGTGGCGATCCACTTCTACCAGATCGCCACATTGGGTTGGCGCTAGAGAGCCTTCGCCGCGCTTTCGATGACGTCAGCTACCTTTTGGGGTTGAGAGGCGAAGACGGCGTGGCTGGATTTGATCTCAGTCACTGTGCTACCGGCACGCTTCGCCATCTCACGTTCCAGTTCGGGATTGATGGACCGGTCTTCGATCGCGACAATGGACCAGCTCTGTTTCGTCTTCCGGGCGGGATCCCCGACCTTGGCGGAGAACGCCTCTTTCGAGGCAAAGACCTGCGACCGTGCCAGAAACGCTGCGTCATCTTTCGGGAGGTCTGCCGCGAAGTCGTTCATGAAGGCGGCGGGGTCGAGATAGAGATATTTCCCATCTTTGGTTTCGCGGATATTCATGCCGCCAGCAGGCTTCGAACTCGCAAGGCTGAGCAAGCTTTCCCCTTGTCCGGCTGGAAAGCCGCCACGTACACCAGACCCGCGACAGCAGGGTTGTGGCCAGCTTCGGTGATCACCATCCCCCATAGCTGTGACCGACGAGAACCGTCGGACCGTCCTGCAAATCGAGCACCCGGTTGGTGGCGGCGATATCGTCGGCGAGCGAAGTAATCGGCTGCTGCACGATCGTCACATTGAAACCTCGCTGCACGAGGATATCGGATGCCTTACGCCAGCCGGACCCGTCGGCAAGTGCACCATGGACGATGACGATGTTCTTGACCTCGGCGGCCTGCGCCGAGAACGCAATGATACTGGTAGTGAAGATGACTGCGAGGATCGAGATGGTATGTCGGATCACGCGTTTTACTCCTGTTGTCGTGGATGGTTTTGATGAGAAGGATGGTGTCTCAGCCGAAGGTGAAGGCGTACGCTTCGACACCGGATCGAGGAAGCGGATCTCAAATGTCCGCTCCTCCACGTCGCCTGACTGGCGGACGAGTTGATAGAGTCGGGTGGAGCTTATCGTGCCGCGTCCGTCGTCGTCGGTATCCGCGCCGTGATTGTGCCCGGGCACCTTGCCGTCGATCATCACCGGAAGCGAACAGGTTTACCGGAGCCTCCGGGTCCGAGGACCAGATGCAGGTCGCGGGCGCTGAAGCGGTAGACGATGCTGCCGTCTGGCTGGTCCAGCACGGCGCGTTCGGCCCCGACAGTCCAGTTTCCGGAGAGGCCCCATTCGTTCAGGTCCGGTCGAGCGACGGAGTAAGCTGTACCGGTATCGGGACGCAGGTGTTGTGGAGAAACAAAGCCGGCGGCGCGATGGTAGCCGAGATAGCTCTCGACTGAGCGGATGTTCTTGAGGTCGGGGCTCGCCTCGGCACCTCTGGCATCAGGCGTCACGGTGGTGGCCGTCGCCATCTCCTTGCCGGTTTCGCGCAGTAGATCCCGGATCGCATGCTCGGTCTGACGATAGTTGCCTTCGCCGAAATGATGGTAGCGGATCTGGCCCTTTGCATCGATAAGGTACTGCGCTGGCCAGTAGCTGTTCTCGAAGGCGCGCCAGACGTTGTAGTCGTTGTCGATCGCAACCGGATAGCCGATCTTAAGGTCATTGATCGCCTTTTTGACATTCTCGATCTTCTTCTCGAATGCAAATTCCGGGGCATGCACGCCAATGACGACCAGACCCTGATCCTTGTATTTTTCAGCCCGGGCGCGGACATACGGGACAGTGCGAATGCAGTTGATACAGGAATAGGTCCAGAAATCGACGAGTACGACCTTGCCGCGTAGATCCTCGATCGTGAGCGGGGGCGAGTTCAGCCATCCGACAACACCATTCAACGATGTTGCCCCGGCCTCAATCGGCAACCTGCTCCGAAAAGGCCGCGTTTGGTCGACGACAGCCGGCATTTCAATTTCAGACTTGTCGTGCAGTCGGTCAAGCACGGCCTGCTCGAACACGGACGTGCTGGCATAGGAGAGCTGAGCCAGCAGACCGGTGTCGAGGCCGAGCGTAATGACTGCGACACCGGCCAGAACCGCGGCACCCAGAGCCTGACGAAGACGTTCGCTGATGCCGAGCGACCGCTTCAGATCGGCGAAGACCCTGCCACTGACAAGCAGGGCGATGGCAAGCGATGTTGCAGCGCCAGCAGCATAAGCGGCGAGCAGAAAGGTTGTCTGAAGATTGGGACCATTCAATGCCGCGCCTGTCAGCAGAAGGCCGAGGATAGGTCCGGCGCATGGCGCCCAAAGTAGCCCCGTTGCGATTCCGAGGATGAAGGAGCTCACTGCAGTCGGCTCGGTCCCGGTTCTGCCCGACGCATTCATCAACCTGTTGCCGAAATCGACAATTGGTTTTGTGAGGATGCTCGCCGTACGCGGTGACAGGAGACTTATTCCGGTGACAGCGAGCAACAGGATTGCTCCGACGCGGCCGTATTCATTCGCGTGGATCGCCCAACTGCCGCCGACCGCTGTGAGCGTCGCAACCAATGCAAATGTGAGGCTCATCCCGATCAGCATCGGAAGGGTACTTCTGAAAAAGGGTTGCCCGGCCCGGGCGAAGACGAAGGGGAGAATGGGAAGGATGCACGGGCTGAGGATGGTCAGCGCGCCTCCGAGATAGGCAATTATGAGAAGCGTCATCGTCGTTTCCTTGAAACCGGTTTGTCGGGTTCTGGACGGCGATGGGCGCGACCAGCAACAGGGCTAATCTGGTCGAAGGGACGTATCCCGTATGTGTCGGGTTTTCAGCGGAAATGTACTGTAGTGTAAGATCCGGCCCATCCAAGACAGAGTGATACTGTCGAATGACATGCTATTTGGCCTTTTGGCCGCTATGTTGCCTTTGGGTCAGGATTGCAGACGTTTCTCAACAGTTTCATCTGCATGACCGTCAACATCAAGTGCGCGTGAGCGCCCGCGGCTACGAGCGCACGAATCCTCAATCGACCAATGAGGGATCGCGTCCGCAATGTCCGCATTTCTGGTAGGCCATAGGGAAAACCTGCCCCAAAAGCCTTTGTGACCCTGAAAGATCGTTAAACCGCATTCGGGACAGTCAAACGCAAAAAATGCCACGAGGCTATGACCGGCGGCGATGGCTAATCCAACGAGTAATCCTACCCCGCCAAATAGTTCCATCAGGAACGTTATCCAATGAACGAGGGAAATGGCCACAACCGCGGTCCGGGCTGCAAACAGCCATGATTTCCGATAGAGCGACATCGGCTTGTCCTTTCGTTTGCTGCCTGATCGTCCAGTTCTACCAGCAATCGAACCCGCGACGCGTTTGCGTCCCTTGCATTATAGGTGAGTGCGTGAGGCCCGGCGGGGACGTGCCGGGCCTCGTTTCGGAAAGGCTGTGTGGGGGTGATTGCCTTTCCGAACTTGCCGGAGAAGCCTGAATGACTGTCCGGTATGCCTTACTCAGCCGCGAGCGCTGATGGACTGGTTGATACATCTGCTTCTTTTACTGTGTCCTCCGTCGACGGCTTAATTTTGAACCATGCCGAATAGAGAGCTGGAAGGAAGAGCAGGATCATCGCCGTCCCGACAGCTGTTCCACCAATCAGCGTATAGGCCATTGAACCCCAGAACACTGAATGGGTCAGCGGTATGAAGGCGAGCACGGCTGCAAGCGCTGTCAGGATAACAGGCCGCGTGCGCTGAACAGTCGCTTCGATGATGGCGTGATAATCATCAAGACCTGCAGCCTGATTTTCTTTAATCTGTTCGGTGAGAATTAGCGTGTTACGCATTAAAATTCCCGCAAGACCAATCAAACCGAGGATGGCATTAAAACCGAAGGGTTGATTAAAGATCAGCAGAACCGGAACAACGCCCGCTAGCCCAAGCGGCGCAGTCAACATGACCATCGTCATCGTCGACAAACTCCTGACTTGCAGGATAATGACGATCAGCATTGCTGCAATCATCGCCGGGAAAATCTTTACGAGAGCTACGTTAGCCTTGAGTGACTCCTCAATATTCCCCCATTTCAATGCGGTAGCCAACAGGAAGCGACGCTATCAAAGGCTGAAGAGCCGTCATGATCTGTTGAGAAACCTCTGGAGGCTGGGTCGCTTCATTGATATCGGATCGAATGGTCACAACAGACATCCGGTCCCGACGCTTTAAAATCGGTTCCTCCATTCGAATTTCGGTGTGGCCTATCTGATCGAGTGGAATCTGGCGACCATCCCTACTCATGAGCGAGAAGTCTCCCAATCGGGACGGATCCAGCCCGGTTGGCCCGGCGCTTCTGGCCACAACCGGCACGTCACGGATATTTTCGCGGACCTCCGTCACAGGAAGGCCGCTGAGAAGCAACTGCAACTGTTGTGCTGCTTCGACCGGTGACAGGCCGATCAGCTTCAGGCGATCCTGATCCGGTATGAAGCGCACAACCGGCGTACGGTTCCCCAATCGCGATTGGGCTGACGTACATCTGGAACCGTTTTCATTTTGGCAAGCGCCTGTTCCGAGAGCTTGTACAGTTGTGCCGGATCGGGTCCGATGATGCGAAATTCAACGGGAAACGGGGTGTAGGGTCCAAAACCAACTGCGTGACACGTACGGATGCTTCCGACGCCAATCCCTGCGATATAGCAGCGCGAAGTCGATGTTTGAGTTCCTCGCGTGTTTCTGCGTTCGGCGTCAGAACAACTATTTTAGCAAAAGCAGGATCAGGCAGCTCCGGAGCCATGGCGAAGAAGAAACGTGGTGCACCCTGCCCAACATAGCTGGTGACAATCTTTGCTTCCGGTTGCTCCTTCAACCAATGCTCCAGTTTTTCAGCCGTAGCCGTTGTTGTCTCGATACTGGTACCTTCTGGCATCCGTATCTCGACCAGAACTTCAGGGCGATCGGACGTGGGAAAGAATTGCTGTTTGATGGCGCCCATACCGACAACCGAGAGCGCCATCAATATACCCACGATCGCGCAGGTCATGAATTTATGACGAACGGCAAACTCGATTGTCTGCCGCAGTCGACGATAGTTTGGCGTATTGTAGATCGCGTGATGTCCGCCTTCCACGGGCTTGATTGCAGGAAGCAGTTTCACGCCAAGATAGGGCGTGAACACAACCGCTACAAACCGGGACACGATAAGGGCGAAACCGACAATCCAGAATATATTACCGGCATATTCGCCCGCGGTTGAACGCGCAAAGCCGACAGGCATAAGGCCAATAATTGTCACGAGTGTGCCAGACAGCATAGGGGCCGCGGTATGGCTCCACGCATAGGCAGCTGCCTTGATACGATCCATACCTTCTTCCATCTTAACCACCATCACCTCGATCGCGATGATGGCATCATCGACAAGCAAACCGAGCGCAAGAATGAGCGCACCGAGCGTGATACGGTCAAAAAACCGGCCCGTCTCCAGCATTATGAGGAACACCACGGCCAGCGTTAGCGGCACGGCCAGTGCAACAACAATTCCTACCCGCCAGCCAAGACTGACGAGGCTGACGAAGAGAACCACGCCAAGTGCCATGGCAAATTTGAGCATGAATTCACCGACGGCAGCATCGATATTCACCGCCTGATCGCTCACCTTGTCGAGCGTCATTCCGAGAGGCAGAGACTGCGCAATCGTTGCCGAGCGTTCCTCCAGTGCCTTTCAAGGTCAAGACCGTTCCATCCCTGCTGCATCACAACGCTGAGCATGATTGCGGGTTCACCCTGATGGCGGATCAGATAGGTCGCTGGCTCCTCGTAACCGCGCCTTACTTCGGCAAAATCCGAGAGCTTTAATGTTCGTCCTGCTGCAACAATAGGCGTTTCAGCAACAGATTGAATACTGTTATAGGCCCCATCAAAACGTATGAACACTTGCGGCCCGCGCGTATCGATGGAACCTGCCGGCGTGACCGCATTTTGCCGTTGCAAAGCCGTCGCTATATCCTGTGCCGTGATACCAAGTGTGGCCAGCTTCGCGTAAGAAAATTCGACAAATATCTGCTCGGGACGCTCGCCAAGGATATTGATTTTCTTGACGCCCGGAACGTGCAGCAGATCCCGGCGAATTGTTTCTGCCTGACGCACGAGGTCGCGCATAGGCATTCCTTTGGCTTTCAGCGCATAAAGGGCGAAACTGACATCAGAATATTCGTCGTTGACGAAGGGGCCAAAAGACGCCTGCAGGCAGATTGCGCGCTTCGTCACCCAGCTTTTGCGGGCCTGATAAAACTCTTCCTCAACTGCACTTGCGGGCGTGTTGTCTTTCAACGTGACTGTCAGATATGCGTATCCGGGACGCGTTGTTGTTTCGACCCGATCATACCACGTCAATTCCTGTAATCGCTTTTCAAGCGGTTCTGCGACGAGATCCTGCATTTCTCGTGAAGTTGCGCCCGGCCACACCGCTGTGACGGTCAAGGTCTTGATCGTAAATGAGGGGTCTTCTGCACGGCCAAGGCTGAGAAATGCGTAAACACCTGCAGCCGCCAGCAATATGATGAAGAAGAGAGTTACGGCACGCTCACGCACCGCTAATGCAGACAGATTGAAGCTCATTGGTTTGCTACCTTCAACTGTTGCTCGGTTCGAACAGCGTCGCCTTCGTTGAGAAGGTGCGCGCCGAGAGCAACGATCTGCTGTCCGGCTTCGACACCGGAGACCAAGGCATTCTCCTGACCTACCTCTTCTATTGTCACCGAAACCAGATGGACTGTGGAGGTAGCCGAATTAACGACCCACACCCCAGTTCTGTTTCCGTTGTCCAGAACGGCGCTGATGGGCACAGAAATACCAGTAGCGTGACTGCTATCCGAAACCTCGACCGTAACCGTTGACCCAAGAGGCGCAGACGCGGCGGCCCCTTCAAGCACATAGCGCGCTTCATAGGTTCGGGTTTGTGCGTCTGCTGAATCCGATATCTGACGAAGGCGCGCGTTACCGCCGCTTTCGCGATTTCCATAGATATTTGCTCTGGCAACCGATCCGAGCTGGGGCCTCAATGTCTCAGGCAACCAGACAACTGCCTCACGCGGACCATTGTGAGCAAGTTGAACCACGGTCTGACCGGCGGCGACAACCTGTCCCGGTTCGCCCAGAGTGTTTACGACCGTACCGTCGGCATCTGCGGTCAGAACCGAATAGCTGGCTTCGTTTTCTGCAACGCGGGCTTCTGCCTCTGCGGCTGATAGCTGAGCCGCAGCCGTGTCTAGAGCTGCCTTAGCCTGTTCGTAACGCTGTGGCGTTGCTGCTAGTCCTTTTCTAACCGGGATCGCATAGCGTCGTTCGTCCGCCTGAGCCTGTACGAGGAGTGCCCGTGCGGCATCAACTGCATTTCGCTTCGCAGTCAATGCCAACTGCAAATCTGTCTCATCAATGCGCAAAAGGGCTTGTCCAGCCCTGACTTGTTGTCCGACGTCCACCGGGCGCTCAACAATTTTCCCCGGCACACGAAACCCGAGATTGCTCTGGATCCTTGCTTCGACCGTACCGGTAAACGAACGTGTCTGCGAGCCGGCTGACTGAGCTGCTACCAGACGCACCAGAGCTGGTGCACTACGTGGATCGGCATCGGTCCGCTCATGGCCGGATACTTCGAAAAAGATGAACGCAGCGACACCCAATGCAGCAATGCCGCTGCCTAATGTCAAAACGTGTTTGCGCTTCATAGCAGGTGGACCTTCTAAACGGACAAATGCGATTTATTTAGATTGCGATTAAAATCTAAACATGATATAGATGTCAACTGAAATCTAAAGGAGACGGCAAAATGAGAGTCAGCCGAGCGCAGGCGGAAGCTAATCGCGAGACAGTGATCAATGTCGCAAGCAGGCTTTTTCGAGAACATGGCTTTGATGGCATTGGACTGAAAGATCTAATGAAAGGAGCCGGCCTGACGCAAGGCGGCTTTTTACAAGCAGTTCGAGTCCAAGGACGACCTTGCGGCGGGGCTTCACGGCGCGCCATGGAAAGCGCTACTCGAAGGTGGTCCGACGCCGCTGCGGGCAACGCCGCTCAACTGGAAGCGATTTTGAATCTCTATCTCTCCCCGACCATCGTGATGAAATCGGGGATGGATGTCCGCTAGTGGCGCTCGGGGCTGACGCCGCACGCCAAAGCCCTGATGTTAAAGCTCCCTTTGAGGACGGAATCCGTGGCCATCTGGCCGTTCTTGATGAACTGCTTACAAGCACACCGGCTCGAGAAAGAAACGACAAAGCCATGGCACTGCTCTCCATCATGGTGGGTGCCGTTACGCTTTCTCGCGTTGTGAACGATAAAGACCTATCCAGACGATTTCTCGATGCTGCAACTGCCGAAGCAAGACGAATGAGTGGTCTGGCTGGTGCGCCTTCGGAATCAATGGATTGAAATCGGAGTATTCGTCATGCGTCGTATCGTTGTGACAGGAATGGGGGCAGTGAGTCCCCTTGCAGCCAATGTGCCGGTAACCCGTCCCGTTTGCTTGCCGGTCGTTCGGGCGTGAAACGACTTTCCGATGACATCGTGGGCGATCTGCCATCGAAAATCGGTGGCGTGGTGCCATCCGTATCGGAAGACATGGATGGGGGTTCGATCCCGATCGTGTTCTCGCGCCAAAAGATCAGCGCAAGGTAGACCGTTTCATATTGTTCGCCCTCGCAGCGGCTGAAGAAGCGCTGAACCGGGCTGGATGGAAACCGGTTTCGGAAACCGAGAAAGAGCGCACTGCTACAATCATAGCATCCGGCATTGGCGGTTTTCCCGCAATCACTGCAGCTGTCAGAACCGTTGACCAAAAAGGTGCCCGTCGTCTTTCACCGTTCACCGTTCCGTCGTTCCTCGTCAATCTGGCGGCAGGACAGGTGTCTATTCGACATGGTTTTAAAGGGCCAATTGGAGCACCGGTAACCGCCTGTGCGGCTGGCGTTCAGGCAATCGGAGACGCCGCACGCCTCATCAGATCCAACGAAGCCGATATCGCGATATGTGGCGGGACCGAAGCCTGCATCAACGAAGTCAGCCGGGCGGATTTGCAGCCGCACGATCATTGTCAACGGGTTTCAATGATACTCCGGAAAAAGCCTCTCGTCCGTTCGACACACAACGCGAAGGGTTTGTTATGGGTGAAGGTGCAGGAATCCTTGTGATCGAAGCTCTCAGTCACGCCCCGGCGCGCGGTGCCGCCGCTAGCCGAGCTGGTGGGTTATGGCACATCTGCCGATGCACATCACATCACTTCAGGGCCCGAAGATGGAAGTGGGGCGCGACGGGCGATGGAGCTTGCCGTATCCCGGGCTGGCATTTCCTATGACGATGTCGCGCATATCAATGCACACGCAACTTCTACCCAGATCGGAGATCTGGGCGAAATGACGGCCATAAAATCCGTATTTGGGTGCCGGGCCAACTTGGCACTCAGCGCAACCAAATCGGCGACTGGCCATCTCCCGGGCGCAGCCGGGGGCTTGAAGCAATTTTACGATCCTTGCTTTACGTGACCAGGTCGCACCACCCACTCTTAATCTGGATGACCCGGATAGTGCCGGTGAAGGTCTCAGGTTCGTGGCGAAAGAAGCCCAGTCGAAAGTCATGGACTATGCGCTTTCCAATGGTTTTGGCTTCGGAGGAGTGAATGCCAGCGTGCTTTTCCGCCGTTGGAACGACGAAATTTGAAACAGAAACAAAAATCCGGACAGAACGACTTACTACCGCTAGTCGTGAAACACTGAGGACCGCCCCATGAATCGCTCAAAACCTGATGTTGCTATTGTCACCGGAGCCTCTTCCGGCATCGGCCCCGCCACGGCAAAAACACTGCTCAACACCGGATACCGCGTGTTCGGGACCAGCAGGCGCGCGAATTACGAAAATGTCGACGGCATCACCATGGTGCCTTGCGATGTCACTGATGAGACGTCGGTGGGAAAGCTGGTCGAGACTGTCTTAAATGAAGCCGGCTCGATTGATGTGCTGGTAAACAATGCCGGCATTGGCCTCCCCGGCCGGTGCGGAAGAATCCTCAATCGCTCAGGCGCAAGCCCTGTTTGACGTGAATGTCTTCGGTGTCATCCGTGTTACGAACGCAGTTCTACCGGTGATGCGGCGCCAAAAGTCAGGCCGCATTATAAATATGAGCTCGGTACTCGGTCTCATCCCGTCGCCCTATAACGCGCTGTATGCCTCGACCAAACATGCGATCGAAGGATATTCGGAGTCTCTCGATCACGAGGTTCGCACGTTCGGAGTTCGGGTCGTTCTGATCGAGCCTGCTTATACTCGTTCCGCCTTTGAGGAAAACGTACTAAAGCCCGATCAGCCTATTGGCCTATATGAGCCAATGCGCTTTACGATGTCGGAGCACTTGCGCGTTCAGATCGCCGTCGGAGATTCCCCGAAACGGTAGCTGTTGCAGTCGTCACAGCTGCAACCGCGACCTCTCCCAAACGCCGCTACACCGCCGGAAAGCTCGCTGGAAAAATACGATTACTGCGCCGCACGGTACCTGAAGCAGCATTCGATAAAAGCCTGCGCAAACAATCCGGCCTACCGGTCTAGTTCGGCAGTTACCCCATATCTCAAGCGAATCTCTTATGAAAATCGGTATTATTGGCGCTGGCAATATCGGTGCTACGCTCGGAATGAAACTGGCAGCTTCCGGCCATGACGTAAAAAATTGCAAACTCAAAAGGTCCGGACTCTCTTCGCGCGCTGGCACGTGAACTTGGCGCAACGGCAGTTTCAAAAGAGGAAGCATTGGATGACGTCGAGGTTATTATTCTTTCAATTCCATTTTCGAGCTACCGCGAGTTAACCTGCCAGTTTCTCAAGGTTCCACGAAGCACAATAGTCGTTGACACGTCCAACTATTACCCCTTCCGCGACGGTGTGATTTCAGGTATCGATGGTGGTATACCCGAGAGCATTTGGGTAGAACTGCAACTTGGACTTCCGGTTATCAAGGCACGGAACGCTGCATTGGCGACCACTCTGGCCGAACGAGGCCGCCCGAAGGGGACAGGCGGACGCATAGCGATACCTGTGTCCGGTGACGAGCCAGTTGCCAAGGCGATTATCATGGAGCTCGTCGAGGAAACCGGTTTCGACACTGTCGACGCCGGAATTATATCGGACTCACGGAGACAACAGCCCGGAACGCCCGCCTATTGCACGGAACTTGCCAAAGATGAATTGATCGAGGCACTAAAATCCGCTGACCGGCTTAAAGCACCAGTTAATCGGGACCGCCTAATCCAAGAGTTCATGCAGTCTTTAAGCGGCGCGACACACGATGAAATAGTTGAACGAAATAGAACCGAGACAACCTAATCACATTCCCTTACGTGCGCAAAGCTGCCTTCGACGTCATCCGGTTGGGGGCAATTTACCGTTTAACTCGACACTGATTGTCGAATGACATGATATTTTTCTTTTTGGCCGATAAGTTGCTTTCGCTATTCGACTGGTAGAGGTCACACGATTTCCAACGTCGACTTACGGTGCCTTTCGCAGGGGCTTTTTTCCTTCGAGATCGGTCCATTTGATGTCAAAGCCCGTTGTGAGGTACGCCTTTTCCAGATGTTTTGATATTCGTTATGATGCAACCCGTATCCAACATAGAGAAAACAGATTAATCGAATCCATTTGATCCAGTTGGACGTGCATTTGCGGCCTGTCGGGTGGTTGTCGTCGAATACAATTTCATAAATCGGAGGGTTAACGCGTTGAGGATTTTATCGACAATTACATGTGTTTATTCAAGATTTGTATGATTTAATATTATCTATGCAATGCAATTTATGGATTATAAGTATAATTGTATGTATATTATAGAGACTGATGGAATTTTTATAAACCGTGATATAACAATTTTTTATTTCTATATGGTAATATCATAATATCAAGATTTATTAGGATAATAATAAAGAATCCCATATGTTATATTTGTTTTGTTATTTGGAGACTGCCGGTTTCGGTTGACCATGTGGGGATGTGCCGTTATCAACTTTGGAGATATTTTCAATCAGGGGAGATTTTACAAGGATGGCAGTAAGCGGAAAATGTCTGGTAATGGGAGCATTTCTAGCGGTGGCAGCAGTGTTTTCAGGACCAGCACTGGCAGACACGGCATGCGGCACAGATCGAACCATCGACATAGCAGAAATGACTTGGCCATCTGCCGCAGCCTTGGCCCATATCCATGCGGTTATCCTTGAGAAGGGTTCGGTTGCAAAGTGGAAGTCGTTACCGGCGATACCGTGCCAACGGCTTCATCCATGTTATCGCGCGGCAAGCCAGCAATAGCACCGGAATTATGGACCAGTGTTATCAAGACCAATTGGGAAAAAGGGCCTGAAAAACGGCAAGGTCGTTGATCTGGGCAATGCCATTACAGACGGGACCGTGGAGGGTTGGTTCATTCCCGTTATGTTCAGGAAGCTAATCCGGATTTGAAAAGCGCGAAGGACGTTATCGCTCGCCCTGACCTGTTCCCGGATCCAGAAGATTCCAGCAAGGGTCGACTTTATTCCTGCCCACCGGGCTGGGCATGCGAACTTTCAACCACTGCGCTGTTTAAGGCCTTTGATATGGAGAAGACATGGAACCTGTTTTCGGCGGGATCGGGCGGTGCTCTTGATGCATCGATCGCCCGCGCTTTCCTGCGTAAAGAGCCGATACTTTTCTATTACTGGGGACCAACCGCTGTGCTCGGTAAATTTGATACGGTACAGCTCGACCTTGGAGAAGCCAAGCCGGATGTCTACGCTTGCAATACAGATCCAGATTGCACGAGCCCCCGGCAGTGACGGCTTACCCTTCGTCCCCGGCGGTCGTCGGTGCTGCTGCGTGGATAAAGGATGAGGCTCCGGTTCTTGCTGACTATTTCTCCAAGGTTGGGCTGACGAATGCTCAAATCAGCGAGCTTCTGGTTTATGGCGACGAAAACAAGGCAGACGCGGCAGCTACGGCACTCAATTTTCTGAAGAGCAAACCTGACGTGTGGAAAAAATGGGTGCCCGCCGAAGTCGCAGAAAAAGTAGAGGCAAGTCTCAACTAAACCCTGCGTGCGGTAGAAAACGTAAGGCTGGACAGTGCTGGGATCTCCATAACCGGACGATCCCGGCCCTTTGATGAAGTAACTATTCAGATTGAAGTAAATGTTTCCTGATCTAATCGATACGAACCCCGGCGGCGTGCTGTAGATAATGGCCTGAACTGGGTGGTCGCTAACTGGGGAGAGCTTTGAAGCCGGCGCCCGCCCACTATTACTCCTGCTCAATGCGATCGAAAAACTTCTTCTAATTACCCCATGGTGGGTAATTATGATCATTCTGGTAGGTGCCGCCCGGCTCGCTACCCGACGTTGGCAGCTACCGCTTGTAGTGTTGGTTTCCCTGTTTTTCTAGGCATTATGGATCTTTGGCGGGACGCAATGGCTACAACCGCACTGATGCTTGCCGCGACGATCAGCGCGATAGTCATTTCGATACCGGTAGGTATCTGGATGTCACGTTCTGCTTTGGTCCGTCAGATTGTCATGCCAGTTCTCGATTTGATGCAGACGTTGCCGAGTTTCGTCTACCTCATTCCTACTGTGATGATTTTGGGGCGGGCAAGATACCAGCACTAATCGCCACAATTGTTTATGCGTCGCCACCTCTTGCCCGTCTGACGGATCTCGGGCTGCGTTCAGTCGACCCGTCAGTTATGGAGGCAAGCAGAGCGTTTGGAACAACGCCCATGCAACGGCTTTTGGTGTCCAGATACCGTTATCTCTTCCCACGATTCTGGCGGGTGTCAATCAGACAACTATGATGGCGTTAGCAATGGTTGTAATTGCCTCAATGATTGGCGCAGGTGGCCGGGTTACCGTGTATTGCAGGAATCGGACGGCTTGAAATTAGTCGAGGATTGTTTGCGGGATTGGGTATCGTCGCTCTCGCGGTCATATTTGATCGCATCACACAGGCTTTCGGAAGACGGTTGCAGACCAGTATCGGAGTGAGGGAGGCGCAGCCATGAACCAGGAAGCTGAAAAAAGATATGGCGATCCGGATCAGGGGCGTCACAAAGATTTTTGGTGATGATCCACAAGGTGCCCTAAAACTCCTGAAGGAAGGAAAATCAAAGATCGAGGTGCATGCGGAGACGGGCATGTGATAGGTCTCGATGATGTTTCCCTTGATATTGCAAAGGGACAGATTTTTGTCGTGATGGGTCTTTCGGGCTCTGGGAAATCGACACTTATACGTCACGTTAACCGCCTGATAGATCCCACTGCGGGAGAAATATTCGTCAATGGCGATGATGTCCTTTCGATGGACCAGAACGAACTCAGACGGTTTCGGCGCAAAACGGTAACCATGGTGTTTCAGAAGTTTGGCCTTTTGCCACACAGGTCAGTGATCGATAATGTCGCTTACGGGCTGCAGGTGCGTGGCATCGGTAAACATCAGAGGCTTGAAGAGGCAAACAAGTGGATTGAAACGGTCGGGTTAGGTGGTTACCAAAATGCAAGACCGCGTCAGCTGTCAGGCGGGCAGCAACAGCGGGTAGGGCTTGCCCGAGCGCTTGCAATGAATACCGACATTATCCTGATGGATGAAGCATTCTCCGCCCTTGACCCCTGATCCGGTCAGGGATGCAGGATGAATTGATCAGTCTCCAAAAATCCCTGAACAAGACCATCCTGTTTATCACTCATGATTTTGACGAGGCTCTTAAGATCGGTGATCGCATTGCGGTTTTGAAGGATGGTTCTGTCCAGCAAGTCGGGAAGCCTGAAGAGATTGTACTTAAACCAGCCAATGAGCATATTGAGGAATTCGTACGCGATGTGAACAAGGCACGTGCAATCCATGTCCGTGCAATCATGACCCCATCTATCGATGAATCTTGCGACCATTTTGTTTCTGCGGATGCCCGGTGCGAAGATGTCTTGCCGTTGTTTGCACAGCATGACCGGATCGGAATTACCGATGAAAAGGGAAAGCAGATTGGGTGGATCTCGGTAAAACAGGTAATCAGGGCTCTGGCGCGATTTAGCTGAGGGACTGTGCGAACTGTTCGGCGCCTTGTCCTGCGATAACTTTATAAACAGTCGAAATGGGCAGAAGGTTCGGACAGGCAAGTATTGCCCGATTGCGAATGCTGCGGTAGCGTCCTGTCCCCGCAAGAGAAGGAGTTCTGCCGCGCCACTAGTGAGCTTATCGATAATCGAGAAGGGAATTCATGTACAGTTTTCCGGAATTCAATCTTTTTGGCTTTGACATACCAGTCTCACCCTTCCCGGCGTTATCGGTGCACTGATCCTGTTGCGGTGGGTGAAGACATTATTTGTCATTACTCCGCAACAGCACGCGCGCGTGCTTGAAACCTTCGGGCGATACACAGGATATCGTACTGCCGGTCTTTCGATCAAATTTCCATGGCCGTTTTCAGCGCGCCCGCAAGCCATTCTCGCTCCAGACCCGGCAAATTGTCCTGCAGCTTGGCGTCAAGTCAAAGGATAATGCCTTCGTGACGATGCCGATCAGCCTGCAATATCGTGTCATACCATCAGCGGTCAAAGCGGCTTTCTATGAGTTACACAACCCGGAGGCCCAAATCGAATCCTACGTGGCGACGGACGCGCGCGCCGTTGCGGCAGCGCGAACCTTCGACCAGCTCTACACTGATCGAGACGAGTTTACCCGCACCGTTCGTGAATCGCTGGATGACGCCATGAACGCCTATGGGTATGAAATTCGAGCCGTGCTGATCGACGATCCAAGGCCGACACCGGAGATGATTTCAGCCTTCAACGAAGTGCTCGCATCCCAGCGCAGACTGGAAGCCGCCCAGAATGATGGGGAAGCTGAAAAGATAAAACGTACCAAGGGCGCGGAAGCGTCCGCAGCAGCAATGTCGATCACCGCGCGCGGCATCGCGGAAAGCCGTAGCATTATTGCAGAAGGCAATGCACGGGCGCTCGCGGCATTTCGTGCCGATACGACGCTAACCGATTCCGACGCCATGGCCTTCATGATGGAAATCAATCGGCTGGAGGCGCTCAGAGATGCTGCTTCTCACGGGGGCCGTACGGTGTTGGTAACGGGCGACGCGCCCAATGCCGATCTTGTCAGCCGATCCCTTTTGAGCGGCCTCAGTTTGGATGTCAGTAATCAGCCTGTGGTCGAGGCATCGCCGAAAAACAGCACCAAACCGGGTAGAACCGGCACAAGAGGGTGGTACCAGTTCGGACGAATAATCAACCGAAGCTTGATTTGTTAAAGGAGAGCGACAAGGCTTTCTGGAGGGAGCCCCACGATCCCGGCAATAACAGGGTTCTTGCCACGGACGCGCCGGCTCCCGCTGTATCTTCATCTGCCTACGGCGTTAAATGGCCCCATATTGGCCCGATCTTGATCATTCCTTACTTCGCTCATATTGTCGCGCAATGTCCAGTTTACCGAAAGAACCATGTCATTACGTTTCGTTATTACATTAAATTGCGCCCCGGTCCTCGCGGTTGGTCTTTTCGGTTTGTTCTCCGACCAACCCTACTGGCGAGCAGTTGGAACTGCCCCCGGCTCTATGATTATGCCAATTGGCTGGTTCTTCTTTGCAACGGCTTGTCGGGATTCCTGTCCGCATTTCTCACGATGCATTTGATCGATGATTTTGATTGGAGTTATATTCTACAGTATATCCTGTGGCTGGCATTTCTTCCCTACAGTGGTTTATCTATTGGCGATTGGCGGATTGGGCTTCGGGTACATCCCGACGCGCCATATTGATCTGCGTGGCCGCCCTTGCCCCGGCAACAGGGGAGGTATTCTCGCCGCACGGACGTTGATCTGGAATATGGGCTATGATCAGGAGATGGGTGGCTTTCTGGATGTCTATAGTGGACCGGTTTTCATATTCGCAGCCGCAATCTCGGGCTTGTGGGTTGTTGCTTTACTAAGGAAGAAGAAACAGTCGTGATGCATGATGCGAGGACGAAATCGCGTTTCCGCATTCTGATTATCTGTTACGTAGTGTCGCTGATCGTTGTAGCGATTGAAACTCAATACTTTCCCGCGCAGGTTTCGGACGAACTTTCCGTGGTATATGCCAAAGAGGCAATACAGCCGTTGGTCTCCAGTCCAGCCATCTTCCCCGGTGCTTTCGGTGATAGCACTGGTTGCAATTGTTGCCCCGCCAGCGGCCTTGTTTTTCTTCAGAAAATGGGGGCGGTGGTCCGGATTGTGCGCAACGGCTGCTATGTTCGTCGCTTTGCCGTTCCTTGGTCCCTCACTTACTTCGGGTTTTGGAACTGCAGTGTCACAGCTTTCAGCAATGTTATGGGGCGCGATCCCGGCTCTGGCGTATTTCTCGTCCGTAAGGTCCGACTTTCGCTGACCTCATATCTTTCGAGGCACTCGGGATTGATTGGAGCTATGAGGTCCGGGCAAGCAGCAAGCATGGCATCCTCGGTGATAAACTCTGCAAGCCCCGGCGCACCCCGACTTTGAGCCATATCAAGCTGCCAGAAGTCGCGGTTTAAATAACTCCAGCCCCAGAGAGCCGGGCGACCTTTTCCGTCAAGCGCAGCTACTGCAAAATGTGGCGCGTGGGCTGCCGGGTCGCGCAATCCAAAGCCCACATAGCGGCGATTGATTTGCCTTAGCGGGTCAGGCACATAGAGCCCGCGCGGACCAGCTACCAGTTTCGGGATAAGGACAGGACGGGCCTCTGGTACGAACCAGCAAGGATTTGAGCTGAAGTCCCGCCGCGCGATCTGGTTCGCCGCGACGATTTCAGCCAGCCAGACCAGCAGGAAAACTGCAACTATCCCCGAAAGAACAAATACCGACCGCTTTATTTTCATTCTCACACTCTTGGGCCCGGTTCACTCCGGTCAAGTTTGCTCGCGGCGGGGTAACGAGAAGTGCCCGGGCGTCGTTAAGGTCGCTATCCACAACGTAAATGGGAAATCCGCCCGGTGGGCAGGGGAATGCGAAACATTGTGCGCATGTTGATCCGGTGGAGTCGCATATATCCCATATGCTTTCAGGAATGGCAGAAGTGCTGTGCGCTCCACTTCACTGTTGCAGATCGTCAACTGAACCAGTTTTCCCATTCTGCTTCCTTTTCGCTTAATCGTTGGGTTCCTCATTGAACCAGAGCAGGGCAACGATCGTGCCGACAGGCATGAACCACGAGACGAGCTGATACCAGCCACTTCTGTTTGTGTCATGCAGGCGTCGTGCGGTGACGGAAAAAACGGGATCATTGTAATGACAAGCAGGATCGATACGACAAGGTCCGGAAGATTGAGCCGGGCCAGTACGAATAATAACAGTACATAGAAAAGCATCGCATACCAGAATTCCGTGCGGCTAGCCCGGCCATTGAAGTCAAAGTATCCGGTAAAGAACTTTCGGACCGCAGTCGGAAAATCGACAGGCAAAGCCGTAACGCCGAAACGGTTGGGTCCCTGAGGTGGTTTGTTTTTGTAGGAAAATACAAAACAGAAAGCAGTGAAACCAGTATGCCAAACACGAAAATCCAGTGCATTATTCCGAAACCTCGTTCTCATAACTATGGTGTTGGCTTGAGGAGGGTGAAACGACGTTCCAGCCAGATTCATATCCGATCGAGCTCCTGCCTATGCAAGATGCGGCGGAAGCCGGTTAAAGGGGCGGCATTGTGGCCAGACCATACACGGCGCCGATGACAAATCCGATAGTGAAACTATAGCGCCGCAACCATGGGCTAACAGCAGGGGTGATCGCTACAGGTTCGGCTTCGGGCGGACGCCCGCGCCAGCGATGCCAGAGCGCGACAAGCCCGGCAAGCAATCCCTCAAACAGTAACTGAGAAGAAGCAGCGGGAGTGCGGGATCACGAGCATCCATAGACCACTGTATAGCAGGATTATCATCCCGCCGATGATCAGTCCGGCAAACAGGCCGAATGCAATCCCAGCGGTCGTCACTCCCCAATCTGCCAGTGTCATTTTCCGTCTGACTGTATTCATGAACTCTCTTTATGCTGCAGTGAAATTGAACTCACCGGCCCCGCTTCGCCAGAAGGCGATAAACCAGAATAGCCCTGCAACGACTGCGCCATGTGCAGCAAGTGCGGTGAAGCCAAGGATAATCGGCAGAGGTCGTTCGTGATACCCTCCGTCAAGCGCCACTATAACGAGACACACGAGTGTTCCAAGCCCCGCGCCTCCAAGGAGCGTAGCCTTCAAACTCTGCCATCCGAGATATCGGGCAATGCAGAAGGCGGATATTCCGAATATCAACGCGAGCGGATAGCTGAACAAGATGATCGGAAATCCACGAAACCCGCCCATGAGAATGATCTGTAGCAGGCCCGACGCCAGAGGTGACAAGGCAAACCCCAGAATAATCCTGACGATAGGTACGACTGAGACGGAGATAGCAGATTCCTTCAATTTCCTGTTTCAAATCAGTGCGTGGCTGATCATGAAGTAAATCGCGAAAGAAATCAGCGTAATCTTGTATGTCGGTCTCCGCTACTGGTGGGCCATCCGACATAACCATCCTCGCATTTCCTTCAGGCGAAGGACGAATTCTCCATTGTTAATGTGCCGCCTGAAACGACTTCTTCAGGATTTGGATAAAGTCAAACTCGGACAATCAATTAAGTGGCAATGATTAGAGGTTCGCTCTATGCGAAATTCATTTCGTATTCGGATCTTGAGCGGAATGTCTCTCACGAGACCGGTTAATTCGGCGGTTTTCCATCAAGGCATTTCGAGATAGCGGATTACTGTAACATTGAACCATGGAATGCGGGACCAGTCGGCACGGCGGTTAAAGAGTGTTTCGTCGGAGTGCATCGATATAGTGAAATGTTCGACTCCGGCCTGAAGCCATCCGTCCCTGCCTTTCGGTCCAACGGAATCCCAACCGCAGCACAGGAAAACCGGGGCAGGCATGTTTGCGGTCTTCATGAAATGTCGCTCGACCGCCTGAGCCTGACTGCCCGCTACCCGATACGGCAACTTGTGCTCGCACAGGTTCCCGCATTTCTTCCTGACAGCCGAGAAAATCGAGATGAGGCGATTCTTGTTTGAGATCCGCCAGTAGGTCACCGCATGGCTCCCCTCGTACCACCTCATTGTCTGCCTTGGCAGGTGCGGTGAAGCTGATGCAGAATGCCGATGTGACGACTAGCGCTGCTATAATGGCCCTCACGCGCGCTCCTTCGATGTGTGATGAAACGCCCAGACACGTTTCTTCTGGCCCAAACTGCAGGGCATCAGCCGGGCAATCAAGGCGATGCTTTGGCAGCTGGATCGAGCAGGGCGATTGTGGGCGTCGGCGTAGTCCGACACGGCATCGTCTAATGGCCGTCGGGTTTCCAGACTGAGCCCGGTGGCTTTGCGCCGATTTCTGCTGTGTTTCGCCATTAATTGGCCTTGTAGGTATCCTCTTTTGAGCAATTGTGGTCACACATGGCCAAAAATGCAAATCCTCAACCCGTTCGACCATACTCGATTGAACTACCCTGATGAGCGGGCGGGGAGGTTGGGCGCTCGTCGTTCACAAGCTACATCTGATGAATGGGTGCGTACAATGGCCGGGAAATTTGGCAGATGCGATCCCGCCGCCGTTTTGGAGACCGACGAGGGTATAGCTGTCTTACTGCCCGCTGCGCTTCGGTTGCGACCATGCCAGCCTGCCTCCAGACAACGGAGGATAATGCAATGGCGCGACTGTGCTAGGCAGGATAGGAGCGGAAACGCGAACGATGACGCAAAAGCAGAAATTTTTGTTTTCGGGATCTGGCTCATCCATTTTTCAGTCTGTGTGGTTTTGTCCGCGCGAATTGCCGCCAACGGCCCGGCACGTCACTATGGCGATCAGGTCGAACCCATTTCGGTGATGGAGATTACCATTCGTTATGTGCTTGGTTTGCCGTTGACAGGAATAATATGGCTGGTGAGCGAGCCCAAAATAAACAGTTTGGGCATTTTGGTTGTCGCCGGTATTCTGAACAGCGCTGTCTGGGCATTCTCTCTTTACTACGCCGTATCCTGTGTAAAGCGACTGTCGCGCTGGAGTTTGGGCTGAGGTGCGTCCACGCACCCGAATTGTGTGCCTGTGCTCTGGTCCGGAATGACAATTCTCCTGTGGAGCCCGGCGGTCGGGGATAGCGGCTGGACCGGTGTCCGTATCGCCCATTTGCAATTGTCAGCCGCACCTTTGCGTCAGGCATAGATGCGGCTTGTTTGTCAAACTGCGAGATGCTGATTGAAGAAGCTGGTGATCTTGTCGAATGGGATTAAATCAACCCTGTCGTAGAGGTCGACGTGGTTCGCTCCGGTAATGATCATCAATTCCTTTGGTTCTGCGGCATTGGCATAAGCCGTTTCACTGAAATAGCGCGAATGTGCCTTTTCGCCATGCACGAACAGCACCGGTCGCGGCGCAATTTCCTTGATGTAGCTCAGGATCGGCATGTTCATGAATGACATCGGCGTCGTGATCGTCCATGCATTGCCCGAGTTCACCGCACGTTTGTGGTATCCGCGCCGTGTCATATAATAGTTGTGGTAATCGATCAGGAATTGCGCCTCTCCACCCTTCAATTCATTATAGGGCGGCTGGTAGGCCGGAGCACCCTTTTCGGCGTCGATCCAGCGTTGTCGACCGAGCTGTTCAAGTGCCTGCGTGCGCTGTTCGAGGGTCACGCTATCGTTGTAGCCCTTCGACATAACGCGGGTCATGTCATACATCGTGCTGGCGACGACAGCCTTGACGCGTTTGTCTGCAGCCACGGCGTTCAGTGCCATGCCGCCCCATCCGCAGATGCCAATTGCACCGATGCGTTCGCGGTCGACAGAAGGCTGCAGACCCAGACAGTCCACACCCGCCATAAAATCCTCGGTGTTGATATCAGGAGAAGCGACATTTCGAGGTTCGCCACCACTTTCGCCCGTGAAGGACGGGTCGAAAGCCAGCGTGACGAAACCACGCTCGGCCATGGTCTGCGCATAGAGCCCGGAAGACTGTTCCTTGACTGCGCCGAATGGGCCGCTGATGACAATGGCTGCCAGAGGTTTGTCCGTACGGTCCTTCGGCAGGTAGAGATCGCCAGCCAGCGTGATGCCATAGCGGTTTTGAAGGTCACCTTCTGATGGTCGACCTTTTCGCTCCCGGGAAAACCTTGTCCCATTCCTCTGGCATCCCCTTGGCACTTGCGGAAGGTGATTTCAGAAATGACTCTGCGCCAAGAACGGCAACAGTTGCACCAGTCAGCTTGAGCAGATTGCGACGGTCCGTATCAGGTAAGTCTTGATGGTGGAGTGCGGTTTCAGGGTCAGTTATTCGGGTCATGTCAGGATCTCCCCGGGGTTTTGTGAGAGCATTCATTGCCGCGCGTCAGATGAGCGACTGAACACGGAGAGGGAATTTGCCGCGCACGAGTAGCGGTTTTTCGCCCTGATCCAGCCGGCCAAGTCGAACCAGTCCCGGCGACCAACTGTAAGGGCGGTGGAACATCGCCAGATTGCCCCAAGGGGCGTAATAGCAGAGATCGCCGACAGCCTCGTTTTCGAAACGGGCACTGCCATCATCGCTTAGCTTGCACGGCAGGTAGGCGATCTTCTCATTGGTCGAGTAATCGTCGATAGTGAGATCAAGCGGCATCATCGCGAACAGTTCGCGTGCCGCTGCATTGTCTTCCAGTGTCGCCGTGAGATTCTGACCGGCGAAAGCTAGTCTGAGACGCATGGTGACTCCCTCGTGGGCCCGGGTCTTGTCCGACAGCAGATAGAGAAGCGTAGGGAGGGCAACGCTTGCGGCACCGGTCGCCAGTATGCGACGTCGTGAAATCGATGCGGATCGGCCCATGTCAAATTGTTTCCGGTTTCAGCAGGCGCTGTCCATTGCCAATCAAGGCGATCGCAAACAAGGCCAGAACAATGCTGCCGATAAACGTCGCCTCGATCGAAATGCCATCCAGCAGCAGTCCGCCGATAATCGCTCCGAGCAAGATCGAGGTTTGAATCGCGGCGACCATCAGGCTGCCAGCCGCCTCTGGTACATCGTCAGCATTCTGTGACATCCATGTCATCCAGATAACCGAGAACATGGTGTTCATCACCCCCAAATGGTCATGAAGAGGCCTGCTGCAACAACCGAGAATCCAAACAGCAGAAGTCCAACGGTGGCGCAGCCCATGACGAGGGCGGGTAGCTTCAGAAAAGGGGCGACGTTTCCCTTGAGGAACCGACCGGCCGCCCACGTGCCGATGAAGCCGGCGCAGCCCAGAAGCAGCAAGAGAAACGACAGCGTGGTAATATCTGCCCGCGTGACCTGCTCGAGAAACGGACGCAGATAGGTGAACATCGTGAAGGCCGAGCCCCGAGGACAGCATGCAAGCAAGCAGACCGCGCCTGAAATAAGGACGCCTCAGCAGGCCAGACATCGCAAGTAAATCCTGTTTCTGATTTGCAGGTAGTGACGGAAGCGCTACTGCATGCCAGATGAGGTTGATGGCAACGATAGGTGTCAATGCCCAAAACACCTCACGCCAACCGAACAAACCGCCGAGATAGCTGCCGACCGGTGCTGCAAACGCGGCAGCAATGGCTTGCCCGCCATACATCAAAGCCAGTGCGCGCGGTACGTCCTCTGCTGGCACCGGGCGCATGATGACTGCTGTGGCCAACGCCCAGAAGCCACCGATGCAGATGCCGAGCAGCGCACGACCAGCCATCAGCAAAAGGAAATTCGGTGCGATCGCGACCAGCACTAACGACAGCAGCATCAGGGCTGTCATCGCGATCAATATCCATTTCCTGTTCAGCTCTCCAGCAGCAGTGGTGACGAGCATGCTCGCTACAACGGCAAAAACCGCTTATGGATATAGCCTGTCCCGTTTGCCCCTCTGTTGCGTGCAGCCCTTCGGCCATCGGTGTTAGCAGGCTGACCGGCATGAATTCCGAGGCGATCAGCATCGCCACGCATAGGGCCATCGACAGGACGGCGCCCCGGGCAGCGGGTCTGCTGCCGACATTATCCACGGCGGAAACCATCGTTCGTGTGCTCCGGTTTGAATGTTTGAAATCGGGAAACAGATATAACTGATCTGCTACGGACCGATTACCCGCTGTAATTTGATTGGATCAATCGACTTGATCGATTAATCTCGGTGTGCAGAATTGAAGAGGACACATGGAGAAAACGGATTTCAACCAGTTGACTGGTTCAGGATTGTCGCCGAAGAACGGAGCTTTACCAAGGCAGCAGCAAGGATCGGCGTCGCCCAATCGACGCTTAGCTATGCCATCAAGCAGCTTGAAACCAGCTTGGGTATACGCCTTCTGACGCGCACGACCGGGAATGTTACCACAACTCCAGCAGGCGACCGGTTGCTCAAGACCATAACCCCGCGCATGGCCGAGATTGAAGATGAGATTGCGGCGCTGACGGCGTTTCGCGACAAGCCATCCGGTACGATCAGGCTGACACTTTCCGACCACGCTCTGGAGAGCGTTGTATGGCCGAAGTTGAAGCGCGTGCTCAAGCAATATCCTGATATCAGCGTCGAACTGGTGCTTGATAGCACTTTCCGCAATATCGTCGAGGAGCGTTTTGATGCTGGCGTGCGGTTAGGCGAAAGCCTCGAGAAGGATATGATTGCGGTCAGGATCGGACCGGATTGGCGCCTCGTTGCAGTTGCCTCGCCGGGTTACGGCCGAATATGGGGTGCCTGCGCACCCGCGAGACCTCGTCAGCCACCGTTGTATCAATATGCGCCACGAAACTGCCGGCGGCCTTTATGCCCGGGAATTCGAAAAGGGTGGCGGGAACTGCGCGTTCGCGTGGACGGCCAGCTCACTTTCAACAATTCCTATGCCATGATAGATGCCGCAGTGAGCGGTTATGGAATAGCTTATGTCCCGGAGAATATCGTAGAGCGACACATCGCTTCCGGTGAACTGACCAGAGTTCTTGATGAGTGGTCACCCTTCTTTGATGGCTATTTCTTCTACTATCCCACTCGTCGCCAGAACTCGCCAGCATTCAAGATCATTGTGGATGCGCTAAGGCATCGCAGGTAGGCAAGAGCAGAAAAACAATCGGTTCCAGTGTTGCCCTTGCGTTGATGGAAACTTGACTGGCAAGAGATGACCGGCTTGGGGTCGAATACGGTATGGCTGTCGAGAACAGAGGTTATTCGGATTCCAAATCCGGGTACGAGGGGCCACGATCCGCTCGGGTATTACTCGTTATGTGATCTGACCAATGACTGTGATCGATCAACCCTAAGGAGATTTGCTCAATAAGAGTGTCATTAGCTACGACGATCTTAAATCGGTGATCAAAAGGATAATAGAACTCACCTATGGCAGCCCTTGAGTGCACGGGAAAAGCACAGAGTCTCTGTACCGTTCATTAACACCTTCTTTGCATCAGAGTATCCGGCTTTCTCTGCCACGCGAATAGATGCGAGATTGACGGGTGAGATCAGACAGACGCTGCGTTCAAATCGGTTCTGCGCTTCCAGCCACGCTAATGCGGCAGTAAGCGCTTCTGATGCATAGCCTTTTCCCTGTGCAGACGGCGAAAGCACCCATCCGGCCTCAGGAATGCCCCTTAGCGACGGCTCCACGTCCCTGTGAAAATCGGCAAAACCAGTCACCAATATAAAGGCTCGTCGCCTTCTCGCGGATGGCCCAATAACCGAAACCCAGAAGCGGCCATAGCCCACTATAAGCCAAAAGACGCATCCACGATTCCCGAGGGGTCGATGGCTTGCCGAAAATATGCTCCACCACGGAAGGTTCCGCCCATATGCTGGTGAGCCGTCCGAAATCTTCCGCCCCATGTCCGCTCAAAATCAACCGTTCTGTTTCCAAAACTGGCGCGGCGGTATTCGACACATTGCACTCATTCATGCAAACAGCCTTTCAAAAAGAATTTTGACAATCGCTCGGTGCCTGCGTTCTCTCGAAACAAGCTAAAAGAAGCGGGAGCGTCAGTGTAAGCCGAAAAAAAGTAGCCATATGATAGTGGCTTACGAAAGGTCCAGCGGCAGTCGTGTTTTCCAAGGCATGGCCCGATCGGACCGAATGGAAATATCCTGTCAGCTTTAAGAGAAACAGCGATACATGCCGGCAAGTGGACCGCCGGTACCCGGAGAGCGGCGTAGTCGATCTTCGGAAAAGTTTTTCTACCCTCACGGTTCCGCCTCAACAGAAGTGCGACCCTGACGGCTGCGCGAAACTGCTTTTTCAGGTCCGGCTACGAGACCACGAGCTTTGCCATTTTAAATGGGGCCCCTGATTCTTGATCACTCCTTCACGTCGAGACTGAAACTGTAGGAACAGCCCGCCAGCACCTTCCCCGGATGGCTTTCCACTGTTGAAACATTGAGACTGATCCGCGTCTTCACGGTAATCATCTCGTCGGTATCGTCGGTATTTTCCGCAACTACCCGCTCACCCATGAACTTGGCGGGACTATCAATGAGTGCCGGGATTTCTAGCCGTTTTGCGGGGCAGACGCGCTGCCGTCATCAAGCACTGCAAGGAGACCGTTGCCTGCAAAAGCGATATCCATCGTCTCTGAGCCAAAAACTTTTACAGGTTTATCCAGCTTATACTGCTCAAGGAAGGGATTACCGCTCTCAGTACGGCTCCAACCCAGAAGTTTCAGAGCGTCGGGTTCTGCCTGCATCCACGTTGTGAGTTGATTATAGTCGGGGACCTGTGCACGACATTCAATTAATTTTTCCAGATCGAGTTTCCGGGGGTAAATTCGTCGTCTTCGGCTAAAGCGGTCTGTGCTGTGAAAACCGTTATGATCAAGAATACGAGGTTGCGTGCTATATTGCGGGCTCGACGGCGAGTTTTCTCTGGGTGGTTACATACCATTATTCATTCACTCCAATTGAGCCGGGCCAAAACACCAAACAGTCGGGCGCCCGATACAAAAGCAACCTTATCCGGAAGCGGATGCTTCAATCATGATTCCTGATCCGGGACAAGCCAGCCGTTCGCTGCTAAGGCCAATAGCAGAAATGGCGTGCAGTTCTGTTTCTCCCGGATCTATTCTCCGCAGTTTAAATGTACTGCTGTTGTAAACCTGGGGAATGCTGGCTGGACGCCTCGATCCGGCTTTGCCTCTCCAAACGAGTGATAGCAGCACTATGTTTTCCGGCGGGGCCAGAGGGGGAGAGGAACATATTGTATGGTCCGAAGCGCCCTTCAACAGGATGGACGTACGGGCGATTTGACATCAATGCGAATGCGCCAAAGAAATTTCTTGATTGGGACCTTACTATTCCGCTTCGGATAATTTGAACGGAGCACCACACACATATGCTCCATCATGCAAAATCAACCGCTATGGGCTTTTTCTGGATGTGAAGTAAGTCCAGTTGAACAGTTGAAACAGAGGCCCCGGAGGTTCGATGGTTGGCCCGGCTTGTCCCAAACCGAGGGGTGAGCAGGCCGGTATACAAAATCCGTTCCCGTCAGAGTCTCGTCGGATGCAGCAGTCGATTTGCCGACGCGCGTAATAAGGGGCAACGTTACCAGTTACTCCGGGGCATCGATTAGAGGATTGTTCAGCTCAGATTGTGCGCACATTTTGAATTAACGCCGGACGTTCCAGTCCACGCGGCCATCGATCCCGTCAAGGCGGCGAAAGTTGGAAGCCTGCCAGATCTGCCATGGGCGCGCGCCAAATCGCGGTTCCCGAACAATGCTTCTTAACCACAGTGGTCGATCAAAACGCAGACTTATCCCGAATGCTTCATCGAATTCTTGCGTCAGATAAAGCACAGCTTTCTTTTGGTAGCGGGTTTCAACGATGCCTAAAAAATCAGCCAGTTCGGAGTGGAGCATCTCTTTCGACATCTTGTTCGAGCAATTGCCCATAAATTCCAGATCAACTGCTGGCGGCAAAGCCTCAGGATCTATTTGAACGCTTTCGACGAAGTTTGCCGCCTGCTCCAATCCGGAGCGGCAAAGCGTAAAAATGATATGCGCCGCGCTTTATGCGTGCCTCTTTCGAAGAGCTCCAGTTCTTTGCAAACAAACGGTCTTTGAAATCTCCGCCTTCGGTGGCCTTGATGTAGGCAAAGCTTACTCCTTGCCCCGATAGGGCTTGCCATTTGATCGGGCCCCGGTGATGAGAGACGTCGATACCTTGTTCTGGAAATTGTTTGATCGAGGGGTGCCATTGCGATGCGTATAGCCAGATCGCGAGCGACGCGAAGAACGCAAACGCAACGAAACCAGATACCCATGCAAGGGCACTCTTAAGCGATAGGGGGCGAGTCATTTACACTCCAGATTTCACGCTCGAAGCTGTTACAGGGAACCAGCCAATGCGCACACCTCTTAAAAACCATGTCATAGGAAAAAGGAACGAGCAGTAGAAGCTGCGCCATTTACGTTTTCTGGCCATTTGGCAAAAAAACCACCGTCTGGAAGTATGGACTAACGGATCCATCGAATATTCACGCGTCAAAAGCGTTTCAACCCGAGGCAAACAGAAGTTGAAAAACATAATCTGAATTGGATGATGCAACTGATCGGAGTGTTGGTTGTCCGACATCGGAAGCGACGGTCAGATGACTATTCATCAGGCGATCCGCTGCTGGATATGGATGCGAAAACATCCTACGTTTTATATACGGTGGGCTGCATGAGCGAGAGCTTGAAGAAAGTTTCGAGTGTTCAACTGTTGCAGGGGAATATCCGCTAAAGGCAAGCCGCCAGCAAACTGATGTGGTTAAGGTTGCAGCGTCAGATGCCGGACGAATTGATACGTAAAACAATTCACCGGAATTGCCCCATTCTCCAAATGGCGAGCAAAGGAACCGGCGGAGTGCCCATGTCATGATTAATACAAGGTTTCAGCGTCGCAGTGCACGGGTGTTTAAAGATTTTATGGTGGGATTGCTATCCAGACGACATGGCACCCGGCCAGAAGGATTTTAACATCAAGAACAAATCAGACTGGGATCGCAAGATTTATGTCGAGTGCGTTCTGCGCCACGAAATTTATGTCGACGTAGCTATCAGCAGCCCTCATGATTGAAATTGCCGGCAGGATTTTGTATTGAATCACACTGCATCTTTTGAAGTTTCTCAAAAGCAGCAATTTTATGAGATCGTTGCATCTCATGCACGGCAGGAGGAGTTTGTGCCGCGGTGTGGGCTTTCATTGCCAATTGAGGCGTTACGGTCAACGGTGACACCAATAGCAGGGGCATAACGCTATTTATTCGTTGTGGCCACGCGCCGGCAGGTAATTGGGTGCACTTCGGGTGACGGACTTCCCGAGACTTACAGTGAACCCGTTCAAACAGCTTGACTTGGCCAGTCCCATTACGGATGATAAGGGCATGATCGAAAAGGACACCCATATTGTCTCTCGCCCGGCCGGTATCTCATTTGCGGGATGCCGGGAAGTCAAGCGCACGATCTGATCAAGCGATTTGCCACTACCGGCCTCGCCCTCATGGACGGGGTGTTTCGGTTCGGCTGGTGCCTCGTCCAATCTTTGAAAGGATTTGAACATGGCACAGAATATCTACGACGATCCGACGTTTTTCGCCGGGTATAGTCAACTCCCCGGGCAGGTGTAGGGCACGGAAGGCGCTCCGGAATGGCGCGCTATTAAAGCTATGCTGCCTCCCTTGCGTGACAAGCGCATTGCTGATCTCGGCTGCGGTTTTGGATGGACATCACGGTGGATGCGCCAGAATGGTGCCGCGTCTGTTACGGGTATTGACCTGTCAGAGAAAATGATCGGTCGGGCACGGGCAGATACGAGTGACAGCCAGATCAGCTACCGCATCGCCGATCTCGAAACACTAGAGTTGTCTGCCGACAGTTTTGAACTCATCTACAGCGCTCTCACTTTCCATTATGTAGAGAACTTCAGTCGTCTGCTCGGTATGATTTATAAGGCTCTGGTGAGCGGTGGCACTTTGGTATTCACTATCGAGCATCCGATCTTCATGGCAGCGTCACAGCCCGGATGGTTCGACGATGCCGACGGACGAAAGACATGGCCGGTTAATGGTTATTCAATCGAAGGGGAACGCCGCACCAATTGGTTTGCGGACGGTGTTTTGAAATACCACCGAACAATGGGAACGACGATAAACGCACTTATTCAAAGTGGATTCGTAATCGACCATATTGAGGAGTTTGCGCCAACCACGAGCCAGATTGAAGAGAACCCTGATCTCGCTGAGGAACTGGAGAGACCCATGATGCTTCTTGTCGCAGTTCACAAACCCTAGTTAAAATGGCGGGCTGTCCCTGCAGCCCGCCACGCTCTGATCGGTTGAATTCCCTTGATCGCCGCGGCACGGGAAGATCGGGGCCGAGAAGAAAATGACCGGCTGGCGGCAACCGAAGATGCGGCGTCCCCGAAAACCAACAATACCGCTGTCGACCATCTTGTCGGGACCACCTAAAGTACCGAGTGTCCTGAACCACGGTTGTCGGCGCTGATGGTTCAGGTGCGTTCGGCGGCTTTTGCGGTTACCGGCATCTTAGCTCGCACAAGGACCGTGTGCTGTGATCATTGCACGAGGACTGTGAGAAGGATGGCAATCGGCAATGCGATCGCCATGCCACTCAATGCAATTGATGACGCTATTCGAAGCGATTTGCTCAATTGATCCGACACCATTTCTGCCTCCTGTCGGTGCCTATAAAAACACATCCTGCCCGGTTAGGTAAACCCGGTTTGAATGGAGGCCAGAGTGAACGGACGTCAAAAAAAAAAAACGAGCAGCCAATGTTCGCGCGGGAGTTGGAAAGTGATATGTTATCGAGGACCTGTCTTCTCAGAGACAGAGAAGAATAGATCCCTTGTTATAATGATAGTTGAGGTACCATCCTGTTATAAATTGAGCCTTTCACAGGCAGGGAATGAGCCGGCTCTTCATTGAATATGTGCAGTAAAAGATGCCATTATTTTGCGGAATCTCCTGCACGTTCCGGTGCACCCATGCGACTGGAGTGCGATCGCACAGTTAGACGCTGTATCGTTTCATTTACACATTGTTGTGGCATGTTTGTCTTGTTCAGACATCGGGCAGTCGGTTTCTTTATCCGGTATTCGTAAGCGGATGTGACCGGTCCCCGATTTAAATCGATGCCAAAAGGTCAGCAAGCCCGGTGATCGTGTTGATATTTCGGGCCGTGCCACTTTTGCTGCAGCTGGAATTCTAAGCTTCGATCGTCCCATATCTGCGCCATATGCCACATAGATTTCTCGTCTGCCCAGAATGATTTCTTCATCCTTTCGTCCGCTCACTGTTTCCAGCGTGTTGTCAGACGGTGATGCATCCAGAAAAATAGCAACGGTTCGGTTGCGCGGAGCGTCGGGGAATGGATTTGCTTCGACAATGTCGGCCATTTCCCGGGCTGTACGGACCATGACACCGACCGGCTTGCCGGTATAGGTCGTCAGGCGCTTCTCAAGCGCTGCTTTGACTTCCAGCTCGGTTTGCTCACACGAGAAAACGACATTACCGCTTGCGATATAGGTCTGAACATTTTCGAAATTTTCTGCAATGCACATCGCTTTGAGCTCGGACATCGGCAATTTGGCGGTTCCACCAACATTCACCGCGCGTAACAGGGCAACATAAGCGCTCATTAGATCTCCGTTCCGGCTCGTTGTAAAACTCCAACCGTCAGTCCGAAAACCGGGCTGACTGACGTGCGAGAATATTGTCCGCAGTTAGTTCGTGAAAACGCCCGGGTCAACCGGAACCCGGCTTGCGTTTGAACCATAGCTTTCGCCGACAGCTGTCAGTATTCTGCGAACAGACCTCCGGCTGACCGGTTTCGAGTGAATAAAGGCCTCCAGTTTGCTGATCTGTCAACTGGAGGTCCCTCGAAAAGCAGACCTGTTACCGCGCCAGAGTACCTTCCGGGTCTGGTGGTACAGCCGAAAACTAAAAGTGCACGGAATTGGCGGCACATCGCACGGTTCATGCTACTGGTTCTATGAGATGCGGAAAGGGATAGGTGACCATGAGTTGCCGGCGTTTGGTGAGATTGCTGCCTTGTCGAAGGGGCAGTAACACAAAGGCGCCGTCATTGATATGTCCCCTTAAAATGGTCCTTCAACATATTGTTTATCCGATCCTTTAATCGAGGGTGGACCGTAGCTCAGCTTCGACCATATCTCTTGCGATATTAATGCCTTTGGCCGCTGTTCGTTATTCCCTCCGGGCAAGACAATGATCCGTTCCGCAGAAAGCGATATTTTCAATCAGTGTTAGAAAGGTCATGTTCGTTGAGAGCTTTCCGCGATTATCAGTTTGGGCGAAACGGGAACGGCTGTTGATTGAATGAAATTCCGGTTGTGCCCGTTCAGGCGATAATCGGAGTTTGTGTTTTGGGCCCACGATAGAAAGTTGTCTGAAATGCAAAAGGTGAAACATGATGGCGCAAGAAATGGCCATGGGACCCCGGAAAGCACCGTATTTCCCGGTATCACGTCACTGTTCTCGAGACTGTGCGATGGGCTGTGCCTGAGAAAAAAAAGTACATGACGTGGCGGAGCCTGTTTCTCCCGTGAAACCGTCGCGGCAACTTCCACATTGATCGGCGTATAAGACCCTGACGACGTCGCAGCAAACCGATCAGTCTCTGGCCATAATGCGGATATCGTGTTGCTTGTACGTTGCTGCCAGTTTCGCTTGAACAGCACACCCTGTTGCGACCGCTACAGGGTTTCGGTCCGACTATCGGCTGACTTCTTCCACCATCCTCATAGTCCGGGCAAATTCTCAAAGACGTTCGCAATGGTAGACAAGCAAGCACTACCGCCGGACGATCAGGAAATCTTAAAGATATGCAGTCCCTATTGTTACAGTATGCATTGTCTTATATGCTCATACTCGGAATACCATTACGGATACTAGCTCAGGAGAGACATATCGTGGCTGACGAAAACAATACAAACGTTAGTGAGAATGCGACTGAAACCAAAGTTAAAAAACGGCTGTCGCGAAGCCAAAGGTGAGGGCAACGCGCAAAAAGTCTGATACCAAGTCAGCCAAGAGTGCAGCCGCGTCAGTTGCAAAATCGTCCGGTCCGGCATCTAAAACTGTAAGCGTTCAGAAAGCTGCATCCAAAACAGAGCCGGCCACGCGCACCGTGAAAAGATATACGCCCACTCAACGAGCTTCACTTCTTGCGGCGGTGGAGAAAGCGACCAGCAGCGGCAGTACCCTGAAAACTGCTTTGCAGAAACTGGAGGTCAGCGAACAAACCTATTATAATTGGAAGAACGCGACCGGAAAAGCAAAGCCAGCACCGGCAAAGGGTTCACCAGTTAACGATTTGCAAGCTCTGATCAATCTGGAAGCAGAAAACCTTGCACTGCGTAAGGAACTGGCAAACAAGCTGCGGGCCGAAAACGCTGAACTGCGCAAACGTCTGGGTAAAGCCTGAAGACAAGTAAACCCGGCCTTTGATCCGCCGGGGTGAATATACTCGTTTTATCAAACCCCGACGCAATTCGCTTAATGGAGAATGCGTCGGGGTATTTATGACAAACGCTTTGCTCAAGCCGGGATCCTGACAGGCAATCCCTCAACACTGTTAAATCTGATGGTTGCTTCCTGCTTCCGGGGCACTGATGACCACAAGGCCGAGGTCGTGCTCGAAGGCGTTGTTCAGGGTTTCCTGCTAATCATCGCGGCAAGGTAGCCGACTGGACAAATTTGCATCGTCACCGCTTCTCGCCTGAGTGCGGAAGCAACCCTGTTGGCAATCTGGACAGGACCTTTTTGAGTACCAAGAGCGAGCAACCGGAGCCGGTTAATAATCGACTGATAGCAGATGCGTCTGTTCGTCAAATTTCGACCATGGAACGATGAGTGGGGGATTAAACGGATAGGCGGTAACGGGCCGGTGAGGTGACGCCGGTCGCTAACTTCATTCGCTCCACATTAAGAAAATGGTAGAACTTGCGATAATTGTATTGCGAAGAGCTGACCTCTCGGTCTTTGCATTAAGTTAACTCTATAATGCTTTGTTTATGTGAAATTTTCTGAACAAGAATGGTGAGTTTATCGACTTCACCATCAGGTGCAAATTTGCATCTGGTGCCGACAGGCATGAGGTGGTCTGTTTTTATCGACAATGGATCCGCAAAGGGCTGGTCAACGCCGTTGATCAACAGCGATGCGCTTTCTGGAGTAAGTCGAGGAGGGGACTGCAATGCCCAAACGACCGACAGACTTTTATGACGAATGCGAGAACGCGCCGAGGCTAAATGAAATGTTTGAATTTTTCTCGGCAACCGCCGGCGGAAAATCGGGCATACCACAACGATTTCCCCGTATTGATCTACGGTTGCTCGAGCATGATCCTCGCCTGATCCGGTTCGCAAAAACGCAGCGAGCCTTATGGGGGCAATTCGATCCGCATTATTTCAGCAGCATACCTTATCGTCTCGAGGAAGAGATCAGGCTGGGCGATGCTTTACTGGAATACGCTAGATGCAATCGAGGAACGCCAGTCGGGTATTACATCCTCGGAGCAGCAGAAGGAACGTTTGCTCGAACACTGGCAGAACTGGGAGAAGGGAAAATTTTGACCCTGTCATGCAGTCCCAATAAAGAAAATGAGGAGAATTTCCTCCGCTATGGCAGCCCCCGTTTTGCCTCCTTCTTCCATGGACCGTTTCATCGGCTGAGTTCGTCATTTCTGAAAACTGATCCTGTTCTCAGTCAGTTGGGTGGAGAATTCGATGTTATTGTCGAAGATACGACCTTTCAGATGTATTCGCCCAACCGGTCTGCGCAGATTGGCTTTGTAAAACAATATTTGAAGAAAGACGGAATATTCCTTTTTGTCGAAAAGTTTCGACAGCCCAGTCCAGCAGAATATATTCGACGGGAATTACAAAAAGACTATGGTTATAAGGTACGGTATTTTTCAAGTGAACAGATCGAACAGAAGAACAAACAGATTCTTGCCGGCATGAATCTGAACGAGGTCACTGTGGATACAATGGCCGCCGTGTTGAGGGAACATTTCAATTATGCCTGCATGACATGGAACAGCGGGAATTTTTACACGCTGGCCGCAAGCGATCATGCTGAAAATCTTGGACAACTGGTCGAAAGAATGTGTGAACCATGCATACCGCATGAGTACATGTATGAGATCCTGCCTGAATGCTTGCCCGGGTTTTCGATAAAACTGCCGGGATTTCGCAACTTTGCAACGAACAGTGACGGCAATGTCTGAAAGTCAGTCCGGTGCCTGCAGCAACGGGTCTCCGCCAATCCTCTTTCTGGCCGGAATGTTTGTCTCGAATGTCGGTCGAAATGCATACTTTGTCTGCATGACATGGATTGTTCTAGGCTCGACAAACAGCGTGCGTTCGGTAACGATTTTGCTTCTGACAGGCACTCTGGCCCAGTTTCTGTCGAGTGGGATTATTGGTTTCCTTGCCGATGCTACAGATCGTCGGCGCCTCGCAATCGGACTGGATCTAGCTCGTGCCGTCATTGTGGTATTGACCGGCTTCCCGGTGGCCGTCGATGCTGGTGTTCGTGTCTGTATTTGTCGGTTGCGCTTTTTTCCGTCGCAGATCGTGGCTACCTGTCAGCCATGCAATCAATCATCCCTTTTCTGACTGGAAAGGAAAGAGCGGTCAATACCAACTCGGCCTCCTATCTAATGATGCAATCGGGCACGTTTGTCGGGGCGCTTTTCTCTGGTTTCCTTCTTCATTATCTACCCTATGATCTGGCAATCTCGTCGCTGGGCATCGTCTTCTGCCTGTCTGCTGTCATAACCTTCCTGATGAGGCTTCCTGCTTTTCTGCGACCAGTTTATGGAAAGTGCGACGGGCAATGGAAGCACTATATCTCCATTCGCCACTGGAGTGAGAACAATCAAGGTGTCGCTGTCTTATGCTATAGCCTCGTCTTTGGTGCTGGAACTGTCATTAATGCATTGCTCGCAGCATATGTTCTCAAGGTCTTGAGCGGAGACGCCTTCCTGTTCGGACGGCTGGAATCGGCCCGGGCCCTTGGCGCCGTTCTGGTTTTGCCCGGTTTTGTCGGTGGGGCCCGGGATGAGAGCGCCCTTGCCCGAACTTCCATTTTGCCTGTTGATGTTAGGGGCGGGCTCATTCTACTCTGGATGTTTCCCAATGCACTAGCTGCAGGGATCACGCTTCTCGTGCTTGGCGGATTTTACAATCTGGGCCGGATAAGCATGGACGTTCAGATCCAGCGAACAGTCGACATCGCGTCGATTGGGCGCGCGAAGGGTGTAATTAATACTGTGGCCACGGGATGCGGCTTGTTCGTCTATACATTAATCTGGTTGAACGGTGATCGGCTCGCGTCTTCCAGCGTTATTGCAATCTACGGGCTGTTCGTCGGTACTGTTGGCGGTTTGGCGTTGACAGTACCGAGAACTAAATTCAAAGCGCATCGTCCGGGCAGAGGTGATCACCGTTGACGACGCCATCTGACATCCGCCATTCACTGGACCGTCTTGTTCCCCGGGTTGCGCACTATTGGAACCGCCCGGTGAAGGACTATTCGCATGCTCTTTATGACGGCATGGAACCTCCACAGTCAGACATAAGGAGAGATGGATTCAGCAGGCTATGCAATCTTTTCCGCCGGTGCGCTGCGGGAGCGGATATAGCAGAGCCGAAACGGACCAGCTAATCGACTTTATTCAACGCAGACCTACGATCCAGACGGGCCCACACTGCCATTTGATGATCGAACCGGATGCCTTCTACACGCATTTGTTCAGCATGATGGGACTAACGGCACATTGCGAGAACTGGTACGTCAATTATTCAGTCTCGACCGTGAAATTTACAGAGAAAGCGAAAAAGGGTCCGGGCTGGCTTCGGATCGATGGACAGGATGTGAATGTATTCGGATTATCCCGTCGCCAGATGGAACCATATAGCATTTGCGGTCGTCATGCTCTGCACAGTTTTGCGTTAAAGCCAACCGATGGCATGGTTAACCAAACCGCACTCGACCGGTTGGCAAGTATCATTCCCGGTCAGGAATTCTGCTCAGCGGCCGAGGCGATCAAATCCGCGAACAAGCGTCTTTGGCAGTATTGCTTTGGCCCTGATATCAATTTGCTGCAACTTGATGATGCAGATGTCGCCTTGCTGGTACAAGATCACCTAAGAGATCCCGATAGCTGGCTAACGCGCTGTTTCATCGATGCTCCCGAATTGATCGCAGCATTCTTGCAGGCGGTCGATAAACTGAACGATGGACCCCGGGCAGGCTGGTTCAAATTCAATACGCATTTCTTCTGGTTTGTACGCGAGGGACGGCTCAGGCCGTTGAGATTGCAAGGCACGACATTATCCAATGACGAGGGGACGTATAAGATACGGTTCAATTCCCGGTCCCGGCAGATGCGCTGGAGGTGGGCGACATAGTCCCCGGTCTGTTTCTTGTGTTCCTTGTGATCGCAATCCTTCCGTGCCTGCGTGCAATGGGAGGCAGTCGGCAAGTTGTTTACTATCCCTTGATGCGCAGCACATTACTGGCGGCACTGGATCGCTCATCGACCCCTCGCAATACCGAACTGGCAAAGGATATTCGAGCCGATCCCATACCCAGTGTCTGGGGACATCGGACGATTGCACCGGTTTGCGTTACTCCATGGCAGTTTTTCGTTGCCGAGAACCCCGAAACACTCGCCTCGCTGCTCCAGAGGTTCGGGCAACTGACACTGGCTGAGGCAAGTGCCGATCTTCCGGGGTTCACGGGTGATGAACTCTGGTGCAAATGTTCCGGCGAGGATTTACTCGACCGCATATAATGACCCGCGAGGCAACAGCACTCACGGGCCGGGGGAAGGTCTTTGGAAGAAGAAAACATAATAATCCGCCGTGTCGGTAAAGACGATGTGGATGCTTTTCGCCACATTCGACTGGAAGCTCTCTGCACGGAGCCGGCGTCCTTCGCAAGCACGTTCGAGGACTGGCATGCGTTACCGTCTGAAGTTTGGCAGCAACGGTTAAACGAACCCGTGTTCATTGCATTTCAGAGTGAATACCCGGTTGGTCTTATTGGGTTGCTGCGGGAAAAAAGGAGCTCGATCTGCCCATCGTGCAACCATCGTTATGGTCTATCTTCGAAAAACCTTCGCGGCCGCGGGATTGCGGGGAACTCTTCAGCGCGATCGAAAAATTTGCGCGGGATATCGGCGTAAGGCAGCTGGAACTGACTGTAAGTGCAGAGAATTCTGTGGCAATCAGTTTTTATCAACGGGAAGGCTTTGTCGAGGTTGGCAGGGTTCCCGGCGCTTATATTCACGAGGGTAGAGAAATTGACGACGTCTTGATGGTCCGCCGCCTCGTGCTCTGATCCCTGCAGGAAATGATGCAGGGTTATTTTCAACGATCTAGCGAAATTTGAAACGAATTTCCGTCCGTGCCCATGTTCTCTGCCGATCTGTCGGAAGGGAATATTTGACTGGTCGCGCATGATGACTATTCGCAATCTCAAAGTTTAGCGAAGTCATTCGGTTTTGTCGAGTTTACTCCGTAGATGAATGCACCGCAGCGCGCATGACTGCGATAATGAAAATTCGTGAGATATTTGCACGCAACTTGAGAGTGCTGCGACACGCCGGGGGCCTGTCACAGGAAAAACTTGCACATCAGGCCGGTATTGACCGAACTTATGTCAGTTCACTGGAGAGATGCATTTATAGTCCCACCATTGATATGGTCGCCACCCTTGCAGAGATTCTGGAAGTTTCACCTGCTGATCTGCTGGAGCCCGATGGCAACATTCTGCGCTCCGGGGATTCAGTCAACTAAAAGGTCCCGCCCGGTAAAGATAACCGATCGGGAGGAGGGGCGTTTTCTGTTCTGAGACATGGCGCTGGCAAATTTCCAGCGTTCGTTTCAGGAAGCACGTGCTCGTCACACCGACCGGAGGGCACTTGCCGGGATTGAGAAGACAATCGCCGGGACTGTCATTTTCGCCAGTAAGGAAGGCACGTGTCAGCTGGACATGAGCCTGCATGGCGATGCACCTCGCATCTATCCGACTATCACCAATATCTGTCGGCTGCGCCTTCAACGCTTCACCGAGGCGCGCTGGACGATCCCGAAGGCGGCAGGCGGGTGACGGAGGTGTTGTGAAGCCTCATCGGAGAAATCATTATTATCCCGGAGCTGAGCGTTGCGAGGTTCGTGCCGATTGACGCGGTGAGTTGTTTGCTAACTACAAATTCCGCCTGTCGCAAAGAGCCACGGCCATAGCTGCCTTTTTCAGGCTTTCCTGACAGGTCCCTCCCATCCCATGCAACGGTTCGCACCGTCTTTTCGCTTCGCCCGCCCCTTCGGGGTGCAAGGGCTGTTCTGACCGGTCTCTCCGGACGCCATCAGGCCGCGATGGTCGCGGTCTCTACAGCGAAAGGAGACAATTATGTCCAGATCATCTTCATCCAGCCCCGATGTCCATCAGGAGATCACCAATCGCATCGTCGATGCTCTCGAGAACGCAGGCGAATTCCAGCTTCCCCGGATCACTAACACAGCCGGAAGTTTCGCCCGCCCCGTTAATATCGCATCACGCAAGCCCTATAACGGCGTGAACATTGTCAGCCTCTGGGTCTCCGCGCAGGCCTCTCGGTATCCCTCCAACGTCTGGGGCACATACCGCCAGTGGCAAGATGCCGGTTGCCGGTGCGAAAGGGCGAGAAATCTTCCCTCGTTGTCTTTTACAAGACCTTGAATGTCGAGCAGATCGACGATCGGACGGACCTGCCCGAGCAGGCTGAACGCACGGTTGCGCGCGCCAGCCGGGTTTTCAATGCCGCCCGGTGGATGGTTTCGCCCCCGATCAGACCTATATCCCGCTAAAGCCTTCATTCGATCCGATTGCCGGGACTGAAGCCTTCCTGAAGGCCACAGGTGCTATCATCGAGGAAGGCGGCGATGAAGCCTGTTATGACCCGTCAGCTGATATCATCCGGATTCCAGAGCGTCGCCGCTTTACCGGCACAGCCGCTACCGGCGCTGCCGTAAGCTTCTACAGCACCCTATGCCATGAACTCACTCACTGGTCTGGCTCGAAAACTCGCCTTGCACGCGATCTTTCCGGCAGATTTGGCACTGAAGCCTATGCCATGGAAGAACTCGTCGCCGAGCTTGGCGCAGCCTTTCCTGTGTAGCGATCTCGGCCTGACGCCTGAGCCGCGGATCGATCACGCCCGGTACATCAAGACCGGCTGACCGTCTTGAAGTCCGACAAGAAGGCAGTCTTCACAGCTGCTTCCAAAGCCTCCGAGGCAAGAAACTGGCTGATGTCTCTGGCGCTCGATCATCGCGACGTCGAGGATGCGGCCTAGGCCGCATCCTTTCTTTGTTTGTCGCTATAATCAGTAAAGCGGTACTTTGTTTTCCGGGGAGAGTTCGTCAATTCCTTGCGAGGAACAGACTGCTGTTCGGCTTACTTAATCGGGGCGCGTGAGGATGATGGCTGAAACCCGGATCGCATGGCACTTACCTTTTGTATTGCAGCTACAGGATGCTCGATCGTCACGGGCGATTGTACGCATTGCTGTCCAATGGAAATGGTCTGGTGTTCGAAGGCGATCGGGGTGGAGAAGGATTCTTAATTGGCCCGGAACGCGGGCGAGCGGTTCGTGTGGAAGGGGATTGCGCGTGAGGATCGCATTGATCGGCGGCGAGACGACAGATCATGGCTGCTACTTCGAACGATTTAACGAAGGCCGGGATTGGTAGAAACTCAAACCGGGAATGGAAATTATAGGCCCCCGTGAACATATTGGGCGTTGGAATACCGCGCTCCGACAGAACTGCTCCATCTGTGCCTCCGCGCATCGCCATGAGCTTAGGTTCCACGTTCAGTCTAACGAGAGACGTCAAGAGCAATTCCATCGGTCGGGTGTCCTTCAAAGACACGGACCGACGTTGCGATATTCGTCGGTTATTCGGCACTGGATGTTGCCGGACGGATATTGTCGTTTCGTCACATCCACTATTGCTGCAAGTTTCTGCTTTCGGGCCTCGAATGAACCTGCCTCGAAATCGCGTATCAAAACCTGCAATGTTGCTCTGCTGTCGTTTGCGACAAGGTCGGATATCCAGAAAAACCCTTCCGTCGCTTCAGTATGTTCGGGTGTGTCCTTGCGATCGAATTGTCCGATGAAATCCTGCGCCATCAATACGGGATTTACGAGTTTGTCTTTGGCCGACATCGGGTGGGCACTGACACCTTCAAAGATGATTTCGCAACATGCTGCGTTGAAGTTCTCTGTTACGACCTCACTCAGTTCGCAACAATCGATCGTGTAGGCAAAGTCACAGGAAAAACGCTCCAGATCCAGTGCCTTTGCGCCTCTCAGGCCGATTTCCTCATCAGGAACGAAGGCGACTGCAATATCACCATAGTTGCCGGTCCCTTCCAAACGGGCCAGAAGTGTCATGATGACAGCGATTGCGGCCTTATTGTCCGCCCCCAATACACTTGTTCCATCGCTTGTGATGATATCGTGGTCAACCCATCGATTGATCTCCGGATGCTCCTGAACGCGCAGCCAGATATCCTGTTCCCGGTCAAGACAGAGATCTGAACCGGTGAAGTGATGTATCTGAGGACGGATGCTCGCCGACAGACCCACATCTGCCGTATCGAGATGGGCGATAAAGCCGATACGCGGCGCGTGGGGGTGAGTACCGCGCCTTATCCCGGTGACGATGGCCTGATCATCGACGATGACATCCTGAATGCCCATGAGGTTCAGTTCTCTGGCCAGTAAATGCGCCAGTTCCATCTGTCCGGAGACGATGGCAATTGCGTTGAGGCGGCGTTGCTTTGACTGGCAATTGCCGCATAGCGGAAAAACCGCTCCGTCAGTTCACTGCTGATATCCATATCGTGTGATTTCCATTCCCGGGGAGTTTGCATGATCGTGCCAAAGTGTGGATCGGTCACAGGCGAACACGACCACAGCCTTCGGAAATTTCGATGTCTGTTCCAAAATGGATGACCGCTCCGCAAATTGATGCAGAATACGATCTGCGTTTTGCTCTCTCGCCAGTTCAGGCACCAGACGCTGCTCGAACGTCGCTCCGCCCAGCGCCTGTTCACCACCGATAATAGCGGATGAAGGACTGCCTCGCTCAGGTTATTGTTATCGTCAAACGAACATGCACCCATGACGCTCTCCCAGACCTCTGGTGCGCGCCATGTGCCTTCATCTGATGGCACGTGAAATATGAAGTTACCAAGGCTGTAGAAAATAGGTCTCTTCCGATAGATCTCCATTCCCTGCAGGACGGGTGCCCCGTGACTGACAAAGGCCGCCGCACCAGCATCAATACATTGTTTTGCGACGCCTCTGACCCAGTCGGGCACCTGAAGCCAATCCGTTGCCCAGTGGTGATGATGGAGATAGGCAATCACAAGACGGTCGTCCTGAGCGGCATCGGAGATAGCCTGAAGGTTTATATTGAGATCGCCTTCGTCGATCTTTACGCTTCGCCGGAACTCATCCGATCGCCGGAAGACCGCTCGTCCGATGCAGACTTCCTCTCGCTCATTGACCGGATATGGGTCGTTCGGTTGACTGTCATTGGTCAGGGCAAGTTCCGTATATCCAACCTTTTCTCGCACCGAACGGAGTTCGTCGAATGTAACATTATCAACATCGATGAGCTGCGATGTGCCAAGACGATTGATGCCCGGGCGTTCCGGACGGTCTTTGCCTGCGTCATCGGCATACATGAAATCAGGGCCGGGGCCGGCGTCCATCGCGACGATGGCAATTTTGCGCTCACCTGTTTGACCCAGACACGGTTGTGCAGCCTCATTGCGATTGCGACCGATACCGGCGTGCAGGAAACCCCGCTCCTCTACTTCTTCCAGAGTTGACAATATGCCCGACGGCCCCAGATCAAATGCATGGTTGTTGGAAAGCGACAGAGCCCGAAATCCAGTATCCTGCAATGCATCCAGAACGACCGGCTTGCTGCAATCGAAAAACGAGCCTTTCAGAGGCCAGCCACCAAAGCGTCCGGCAATCGTACCTTCGAAGTTCGTAAATGCCGGTCGGCGCTCTTCAATATTGCACGGACATCCTGAAACGCTGGATTGGAGATGCTGCGGATATCGTGCTTGATCAGGGACTGCCCGGTCACAGCGACAGTGAAGCTGTTGCTCATAATTCACCTCTTTTCGTAAGTGTTGCGACTGGCTCCGGGAACCTGAACGTCAGTTCAATGCCCATGGCCGGTTGCGTCTGACGGGAATGTTGTGCTTTTATTGGATAAATCGGTGAGATCGGGCCTCGACCAGACTACGCGTGTAGGTATTTCGCGACTGCGAAAACACGGTTGCCGACGGACCGCTGTCTTCAACGCGACCGTTCCTCAAAATGTATATCTGGCTGCACAAATCCTGAACGACGGCAAGATCATGCGAAATGAAGATCATCGATATGCCGTCTTCCACGATCCGCTCTTTCAGGAGCCCGACGATTTCGGCCTGAACCGAGACATCGAGTGCCGAGGTTGGTTCGTCGGCAACGATGATCTCCGGGCACGCAAGCAAGGCGCGTGCAATGCAGATCCGCTGTTTCTGTCCGCCTGATAGCTGGTGCGGGTAACGAGACAGGAAACTCCCGGGCAGACCGAGTCTCTCCATCATCTCTCCGACATCAGAATTCGTCGTTGGCCGATCGACACGGCGGTTTGTCGACCGAACAGCTTCTTCAAGGGCATCGGCGATTGTCATGCGCGGGTTGAGGGAAACAGACGGATCCGGAAAATCATCTGGACCCGTCCAAGAAGTCCGCTCGATCGACCCTTCTTCGAGACGTCGAATTTTGATCCATCGATGACGATCTCGCCGTCACTTGCTGTCTCGAGCCCAGCTATGATCCGCCCCATGGTTGTCTTACCGCTGCCGCTTTCGCCAACGATGCCGGTAATGGTGCCGCGTTGAAGTCTGATCGAAACCGGTCCAGCGCTTTTTGAGGTGCGGGTCGAGAGAAAGGCCACGGTAATCCTGCGGAACGGAAGCTTTTCGAAACGTCTCTGGCTACCAGAATATCGACGGCCTGTTTCATGTCCGCACCGGTGCATCAACCCTGTTTGAAGACTCCACCATATCGGATCGGGTATCACCACCGGATACGCGTAACCGCGGAACAGCAGCGAGCAATCTGCGCGTATAGTCATCCTGTGGTGTATCCAGAATGGTGCTGGTCAGGTTTTGCTCGACAACACGTCCGTGACGCATCACCAGAACCTTGTCCGCGATCTCGGCTATAACACCCATGTCATGGGTAACCAGCATGATTGACACACCGGTTTCGTCGACGAGTTTGCGCAGGAGCACAAGGATCTGTTTTTGCACGGTTGCATCAAGCGCAGAGGTTGGCTCATCAGCAATAATGACCTCCGGGGATCCTGCGGGGCGATGGCAATTACGATGCGTTGCCGCTGACCGCCGGAAAACTGGTGAGGATAGTCATTATACCGCCGCTCCGGTTGCGGAATACCAACCCGTTCCAGATTTCAATCCCGCGTTTGCGGATCTCATGACGGGAAAGCCTTGGATAGAACAGACTGATTGTTTCATCCAGTTGGGCGCCAATACTCATCAACGGATCAAGTGATGCCGTGTGGTCCTGAAAAATTGCCGAGATCCGCCTTCCTCTTGCTTGCTCCGCGCTCTGCGTATTGATCCCGCCAAGGTCTTGTCCGGCAAACCGGATAGAACCGGAAGTCTGTTTGAACCGCGCTCCGGGCAATCCGATGACAGCATTCCCCAGAGTGGATTTGCCTGCACCGGATTCGCCGATTATGCCGAGGATCTGACCTTTGCCGAGTACTGTGCTGACATTGTGCAGGATTGGAATTGGTCCACTTGACGTAGAATACTGCACGGAGAGATTGCTGATCTCCAGCAGGTTGGTGTTCAAATCCGTGGTCATCGTGTGTTGTTCCTTGGATCAAATCTGTGACGGATATCCTCGCCCACGAAGTTCACGCTCGCGATCAGCCCGAACAGGGCAAGGCCGGGGAAAAAGCTGATCCAGTACTGGCCGGTCATCAGATACTGAAATCCATTGGCAACGGCTGAACCAAGCGATGGCTGATCGACAGGGACACCAAGTCCGAGAAAGGAAAGGGTCGCTTCAAGTGCGATCGCGTGCCCGACTTCGATCGGAACGAGCGTGAGTGCGGGGGCTATGCTGTTCGGGAGAAGATGCCGGAATATCACCCGAAACGTTGGCAATCGCAGCAAATGTGCTGCGTCGATATAGGATTTCCCGCGTTCGCTTAGCGCAACTGCGCGCGCAACGCGTGCGTAATTCGCCCATTGCACTATGATCAGTGCCGGGACGATACGGTCCACACGGTCCCAGTGTGACAATCGCAATCAGAGCAATGAGCATTGAGGGAAGGCTCAAAAACAGATCGACTGTCCGCATAATGATGACATCGACCCGGTTACCGAAATAGGCAGCTGTGACACCCGCAGTCAGTCCGATCAGACCAGCAATTGCGGTACTGATCAGGGGAGACAGTGAGGCTGATGCGCAAACCGTATAGAATGGTGCTTGCGATATCGCGTCCAAGCCCGTCGGTACCAAGGAGATACACATAGCCGCCGCTTCCCGTGGTCCCGGGCGGAGATGAGGCCTCCCATGCGAAAATCTGAAGAGGATCGTAGGGATTTTGCGGCGCTATAAGCGGTGCCGCAAGAGCGAGAAGGACAAAGACGGTGAAGATGACCGTCGATGGCGTTTTTGGGAAGCAGGGAAGGAGCTTCCAGAACTTCCGGAGCGTTTCGGCTTTCATGGGAGCTTACCTTTGTGAAGAATGGCGAATGCGCGGGTCAATGAACGCATGAAAGAGATCGACGAGTGCGTTGAGCACAACGAAGGTGACGGAGACGAATGTCAGTGTCGCCATCACAACCGGGCGATCGAGAAGCTGTATCGAGTCGATAAGCAGCTTGCCGACACCGGGCCATGCAAAAATCGTTTCAACAACCACTGCAAAGGCCAGCATGGCGCCAAATTGCAGGCCGATCACCGTCACGATTGGCGCACTGATATTGGGAAGTGTGTGACGAAACAGAATCCGGCTGGATGACAGGCCTTTTGCACGGCAAAACCGGATGAATTCGAGATTTTCCACTTCTACTGTCCCGGCGCGGGCCAATCTTGCAATCAGCGCGATGTTTGGAATGGCCAGTGAAAGCGCGGGGAGAACCAGATGTTTTAACCCGTTTGCTGTCAGGAAACTCCACTCGACGCCGAACATTTGTGCCGTGTCACCGCGACCGCCCGACGGAAACCATCCCATCATGACCGCTCCGGCCAAGATCAGAACCATGCTGAGCCAGAAAGCAGGAATGCTGATCGCAAAGACACTGGATCTCAGAATGATCCGGTCAATCAGGGATCCCTGTTTGCGTCCGGCAATGAGACCAAGCAGGATACCGCCGGGCGCCGCTATCAGCATTGCTGCAGAAGCCAGTTCGAATGTTGCCGGCAGCTTGGTCATGACCAATGAAAAGGCCGGCAGATGGTAGATGTACGAGGTGCCAAACGACCCGGTGAGAAGCGATTTCACAAAAATCAGATACTGTTGCCAGATAGGCTGGTCCAGCCCGAGCGCAATCGTTGCGTTTCTTATATCCTCAGCAGTCGCAGTCTCCATATTGACGATGTTGAAGACGGGGTTTCCAACACTATGAATGCCGATAAACCCGATCAGTGACATGACGAAAAGCAGAACAACGGCCTGTCCGAGACGACCAGTGACGGCAGCGATCAGTCCCATGGTCACTCTCCCGCCGGCACGGCTTGCATGGCTGTCGTCCATCCGCGTGGATGAACTGTGTAGGAGGCGACGCGCTTTCCATAGCCCGCAATGTGATGGAAATGGTAGAGCGGAATAATCGGATAGTCCGCCATCACAAGATCGGTGGCGCGAGCGACAGCCTCGTCCCTATTCGGGCCAACCTCAATGTCCTCTGCTTTGGCAAGCGCCTCGTCGAACGCCGCGTTGCGATAGTCTCCATAATTTAACGACCCGGTTTTCTGCTCGTCATTTTTCGAAGCCAAGACTGCATCAAGACAGATCGTAACCGCGTCGCCGGAACAGCCAGCATACCAGACCGGGTAATCACCTTGGGTCAGCTTGTTTGCATAGACGGAATAGGGTGCAACAGCCGGTTTTACGCGAACGCCTATGCGCGCCCAGTTCTGTGCGACGGCCTGCAGGGATTCACTGTCACCGGATAACGTCCTCCGGGACCGCCGAGCTCGACGTTGAAACCGTCCTTGAAACCTGCCTGCGATAGCAAGTCCCCCGCACCTTCATAATCAGGTTTGTTGACGGACAGCTGGTCGGAGGTGCCGGGTAACCCGGTCGGAAAAAGCTGGGAGGCGGGGCTTCCATAGCCCATCAGGATCTTCTGTGCCAGAAAATCGCGATCTGTCGCCATTGTCAAAGCCTTGCGTACCCGTACATCGCGAAACGGATTTGCAAGGGGAGCGCCGGATTTGCCGGTTATACCGGGAAGCTTCTCGCGACCGATATCAAATTGCAGGAAATTGGAACGCGCAGCACTGGTGCTTTCAATTTTTGCGCCGCGCTGTTTGAGCATTTCGACATCGCGTGCCGGGATATAGTCAGCCAGATCGACATCACCGGTCGCGGGGCAGCGACACGGGCGGCAGGGCTTTCAATAATGCGGAATATTACTTCAGACCGGGCTGGTTTTGCACCCCAGTAGTCGTCGTTTCTAACCAGTTTCAGGGTTTCGCCTGACTGCCAGCTATCGAATTTATAAGGGCCGGTACCAATCACAGCCGAGCCGCGGTTCATCTCGTCGGTCGCTTTGAAACCGCTGTCGTCATGTCGCACAATGAATATTGATGCAAGCGACAATGGCAGGGTCGGATGAGCTTCATTTGTCTCGAAGACAACGGTATGCGCGTCTGGCGCGGTGACTTTGCTGATGGCTTGCGTATAGGCTGCAAGCCCTCCGCCCGGCGGCTTCAGATAATGCTGGATACGTTCAACGGTGGCGATGACGTCCTGTGCCGTAAACGGTGAGCCGTCATGAAACTTCACGTTTCGCGCGAAGCTTGAACTCCCACTGTTTGTCTGACAGCCGCTTCGAGGACTTGGCCGGGCCCGGCTTGGGCTCCATGTTTTGGTCCTGATAAACCAGCCTTTCGAAAATATGGGAAAGAAGTGAGGTGTTTTCGTTGAGATCCGCATAATGCGGGTCGAGTGTCATAAGCTTGTAGGCGGTTGCGACTTTTAGCGTCTGCGCGCTCGCCTCAATCGCTGTCAGGCCTCCCAGCATCGAGATACTCACGCCGGCGCAAACCAGCGCCCGGCGAAAAGTGCCGATCAATGTCATTGAAATGCTCCCTTGGATGTTTCGCAGCACGCCACAATTCGGGCTCGTGCTTCTCCCGCGAAAAATTCTGTCCTCCTCATCCGGGCCTGTTTTGCCCGGCTGACTAGCCCTCCTGTGATAATGTAGAGTTTACTCTGTAGTGGAATACTCAACAGAACGCAATAAGTTCAAGGATGAAAGACCGTGACATCTTTGCTCGCAATCTGTTCTGGCTCAGGGAAGAGCGAAAACTCTCTCAGGAAGAGCTGGGTTTTCGCGCCGGTTTACACCGCTCGACGATTCAGAACCTTGAGAATCGAAAGCATTCGCCAACACTGAAAAATATGGCGAAACTTGCAGCTGCGCTTGATGTGACCATCGAGCAGCTCATCAGTCCTCGCAAGGAGGACTGAGACTTGCTTCATTCACCATGGTCATCAGATCGGCAAGCACGGATCGGAGCGGTGGCGGGGAATTCATCGCAATCGGGCGAAAGCACGCCGAGTGTTATTAGAACGTGCAGTTTCGCGATTGCACCATGAATGGAGTGAGCCGGTGTATCCCAAAGGACCTGTGCAGCCGCCTGTTCACGGTCGGAAGCTTCACTCTCTGCTTCAAGGGCGCGCGTATAACCTGTAAGCTTGTCTGCAACCTTCCAAAGCGAATAATGCTGCTTTAACCGTTCCTCTGCTTCTGCGCGAGCTTCAGCCAGTGCGGGACCGGGCAGGACGAGTTCAATGTCTTTGTAACTTTTACAGAAACCGTTCCTTCTCCGGGCACTTCTACCCGGATGTAGGGCTCGCCGACCTCTTCGAGCAGTTTTCTTTCGAGGTGCTGCTGCAATCGGCATAACTGGCAAAATTCAGTATAGGCTTGCTGCCAGATTTCCCAGTTCAACACTGCACGATCGTCGCCGGGGGCAGGGGCGTTTGGCTCCGATTTGCAGGAAAGAAATTCTTCGACAGCGGAAAGTAGGTTTCTGTGGGTGCGTGAAGGCAAAGTTCTGCTATTCTCAGAATCAGCCATGATCCGAGCTCCTTACAGCTTGGTTGTGGTCAGGTCGTTTTGGGTGGTGCTAACACTCAGAACGGCCGCTTTATCTGAGTTAAGCTACAGGATGTTTCCTCAATGTGCAACAATTTTCACCATGACATGGTGATTAATGGGCTTCAAGGCAGATTGGGAAGGGTTGCGATGGGATGGAGCGTTCTGAAATTAGCGGCCGCCGCAAACGTATCAACCCAGACAATTGTACGGCTCGAAAGAGGAGAAGAGCTAAGACCCGCGACCCCGGAACGCATTAAAGGCGTGCTGGAAGAAGCTGGTATAACCTTTATTTCCGATGAGAATGGGCGGGGTTTCGGAATCTTGGTTAGAGAGCCAGCTGAAAAATAAACGTATGACTGGAGTAGCTAGTTGATCTTTCAAAGAAGTTCAAAAAGCAAGGCAACCCTGTAAATCCTTAACGACAGTAATCTGGGACAAGCGTCACTCGTGTGATCCATCACGAGATAAAGCGCTTCTCGGCTCGCACTCGGTCTTATTTAAGTGTGTTTATGATCATCGAACGGCAGCTTTGCGCGCAATTTCGGTCGTTCGGAGATATTTCACGACTCCCCGGAAGCGGATATCTCTGCGCTTGCAACGTTGATCAGATTCCGGTGGAAGCGCCACTGGCAGGTTTCAAGCTGGCAGATGTTGAAAGCGGTCTTCCTATGTGGCAAGAGTCTGTTGCTCGAGCCAGTGTCCTACGCCTAATTATTGCGATCGATCGAAATTTCTCTGAAAATTAGCAGTGGCTATCATACTGCGACACTTTGGGAGATTCGGGACTGTCAACGCGTGACTTTTATGTCGCTAATTGAAACTTGCCGCCTTCAACAGCCTCAATCACCATGCCGAGTGTATCATGGCTAGAGCGTTTCACCTTTTAACGGAACCATATCCGGCGTTTTCCAAATAGTTTTGGCATTCGGCGGGCTGGATGGTTTCGACCAGCCTGCCGATATGACGCCATGTGTCTTCGATGGTGCGCTTTTGTGCATTTCTCATCCAATGCTTGATCTTGGAAAAGGCTTGTTCGATCGGATTGAGGTCCGGCGAATAGGGTGGCAGGAACCAGAGCCGCGCGCCAGCGGCTTTGATCAATTGACGGATGGTTGCCGACTTATGGCTGCCGAGATTGTCCATGACGACAATGTCGCCCGGCTTGAGCACCGGGACCAACTGCTGCTCGACATAGGCGCGGAAACACTGGCCGTTCATCGGTCCGTCGAAGACACAGGGTGCTGTAAGCTGATCGTTTCTCAAAGCGCCCGGGAATGTCAGCGTGCGCCAGTGGCCATGCGGTGCAAATGCCCGCAGTCGCTTGCCTTTTGGACCCCAGCCTCTGATCGGCGACATGTTGGTCTTGATCCGGTCTCATCAATGAAGACCAGCCGTTCGGGATCAAGGTGATTTTGCAGGGTCTTCCAGCGCTGTCTTTTGCGAGCGACGTCGGCACGAGCTTGCTCTCAAGGGCGAATAGTGTTTTTTTGAAGCGCAGCCCTTCACTGCGAATGAATTCCCAGATCGTATTGTGCGAGACGGAAATACCCCGCTCGGTCAACGCCGCCTTCAGGCCATGGAGTGTCAGGTGTGGGTTCTCGGCGAGCCGTTGCACAATGATATCACGATGCGGTTCGAGTATCCGCTTGCGGTGGCCGCCCATCTTGCCGGGATGAACCGATCCGGTCGCACGATGGCGCTGGGACCATTTTACGACTGAAGATGCGGCAATTTCAAACCGCGTCGCCACTGAACGAACGCTTTCGCCACTCAGCACGGCGGCAATAACGCGCTCTCGAAGATCATTCGATATCGGTGCGGTCATCCAACGCTGGCCTCCATCCAGCCAGCATCAGTGAATCAGAACAAAACTGATTTGGGAAGCGCATTCGATTCAGAGAAAAACGGAAACGCTCTAGCTTGTCCGTCGTTAGGCAGAACATGCCTTTCAAGCTGTGCCAGTGATGAGAACTGTTGGTGGAGTGCGGTGATTGGTGCGGGGTCGGTCAACGTGTTACCACCACGCTTCTGACAACGAAGAATGGCGACATCCAACGGCGGGCGCAGGACCACATAGTGGAGAGGCATGGCAAGTCTCCTGAATGGTTGCAGAAACCAAGGGCCTATGATGCCGTCAACGACGACAAAATAGCCGCCCCCGGCGTAGCCTTCGGCAACATTTGCGAGTACATCCATGACCACGGTGTTCTGTTCATTTGCTTCGGGCAAAAACGGCGGGATGGCGCCATTTTTATGAAGTGCCAGAAGTCGTCAGAGTGCAGATGAACCTTGGGCGAGCCGGATTGTTGGGTAAGGGCTAGTGCCGTGGTGGTCTTCCCTGAACCGGGCGGTCCCGTGAGGATAAGTATTTCGCCTGCGTGTTTCATAAGGTGGCTTCTATAGTGTTTAGTTACAAAAATCTCGAAATATATGACACGTTTCGCTGTCGTACTCTGTCCGGTTTTTGACACCACGATTAACTCATTGAACGACAGCAATTAAGGTCTAATGCCGCTGGTCTGTAAAGCGTCTTATTCCTGCCGTTCGAATGACAACTTAGATTTGCCAAAAGCCGACACTGCTTATGTCGCAGCCGAGCCCCAACCGATTACTTCGGTGTATATGTTCGAATCCCGCGCGGTCCGCCGGAGGAGATTCGAACCGGTAGTTCGTGTTTCGAATGCGCTGTGGATGTCTACTTTATCGACCTTGTTCATCGGAACCGGACTGACAGCTTACGGCCCCAATTCAGATGTTAGAATCTGATGACTTGACTGGCAATTCGCACATCGCCCAATGGCAGAGGCTTTTACCAACGCCAGACGAAACAAGGGAGAAAGGTTGTTGGCATCAGACACAGATTTCGCCAACGCAGTTCAGCTATTTCAACCACGGAGCAGTTTTCGCTTCACCTAGCAAAATATGGCTAGCCGTCACTGGACCAGTTCAGAAATTCGCCGATGGTCATGAGCCATTCCTGCTGATCGGCATGATAGGTGGCGTGAATGCTTTCGGGCAGGACGAGTTGTAGCGATTGTGCCTGCATTTCAGTGGTCTGGGTTCTGGAAATTGAGGGCTCAAGCGTTAACAGATGTTTTTCTGAAATCCTGTTTGCTTCAGCCAGCACCTGTCGCCAGCGGTCCTTACAGGTGGTTTTGACTGCCAGCATGCGAAGGTTTTCTGCCGGGAAGGCGGGATTGGCATAGGACGCTTCATCGGGAAAAAAGAAAATCTGCAGCATTGCGTTTCTCGGTGGTTGCTTCGCGCTTATAAGCAATCTTGTGTGCCTTCAGTATTGCTTCCACGTGATGAGCAAACGCATAGCCAGCGCGTGACTTGCGCCGGTTCTGAACACTCAATGAAAACGACAGGAAGCCATCCACATCTGCATCGCCATCATGCAGGAAGCCTGCTTTCAACCGCTCGGCCACGACAATGCGCTCCATGTGGCGGAACAGCGCTTCCTCGTGCTCCATCCATGCAGTGACGGCGCTGTCAGGATCTGCAAGCGGATCGATACCTTTCAGCGTTTTGCGGGCGAATTCTGAAAACTTAGCTGTTCCGGGAAATATGTTGCCAAAGCGGGTAATCAGCAGACTGAGCGCATCCGGTTCGGGTTCTTCGGTTTCAATGCCAAGCTCATCAAGAATAAACTTTGCGGCCAGATCGATGTCACGGCCGCCATCATTGCTGATATCCTGTTGAGAGAGCTTGAAATCAGCTGTGAGCTGTAATCCGAACAGCCACAGAAGCTTTTGTTCGATCGAGCTTCCGGAAGGGCACAAAATCGCGAGGACTTTGCGCTCCGCCGTCATGCAGAGGAATAGCGTGTCGCCTGCTTTTGCGCGGTAAACAACGCTTTCTGCAGCTGCCGGATAAAAGAGGCGATATTCCGGGGAGCGATGCTTTTGTCTCTTACGGCTGTTGTACCACGTGCCGGTCAGTTCCAGTCGCAGTGGTTCGTCCTGCTCGTCATCCATCCAGATATAGGTGAGGGGATTTTTTTTCTTTCTCATCCGGCGTGCCAACAAAGGTCCGGAAAATATCGACCCCTTGAAACTCATGTCCGTTGGAGACAGTTGGATCAACTTCGGTACCGCGAAGTACCTTTGCACCAGCACCGATAAAATATCCCGATAAATAACCCCGTCCAGCCACGTTCAGTCCGCCCAAATTATCCGTCTAAATCTGTACGCCGCGAATCTGTATTTCCCTGTCGTCAGTCAAAAGCCACTGGCCGAGAGTGTCAATCACTTCCCCGTAGGATCTGCGGGTCTTTCCCTTAAGCGCGCATTCCCAGATGAGCGCAATACGCCAACCAGTATTTCTCAGTTCTGTAAGATTGCGCTCATCACGGGCGACATTGCCACCAATCTTGGCACGCCAGAACTCTTCGCGTGTGGCAGGCCAGTGAAACAAATGGCAATCATGTCCGTGCCAGAAACATCCATTGATAAATATCACTGCACGATATTTTGCCAGCACCAGATCAGGCTTTCCCGGAAGTTCCTTTGAATGCAGGCGATAGCGGAAACCGCAGGCATGCAGTCCTTTGCGGATGATCAGTTCCGGCTTTGTGTTGGTGGCGCGTATCGCAGCCATATTGCGGCTGCGCGTCGCTTTGTCATGAACGTCAGCCAACCTTACGTGCCGGTGTTTTGCTTTCAGCAATAAGATCCAGAATATATGGCTGCATAATCCGTGCAACCTCGGCAAAGACCGGAACGGCGACAGAATTGCCGAACTGCTTATAGGCCTGTGTGTCAGACACCGGTATGCGGAAATCATCATCATATCCCATAAGCCGCGCACATTCGCGCGGTGTCAGGCGGCGCGGGCTTTTACCTTTGCCACGGCTAATGAGAATTTCTGATCCGTCCTTATAGTAGCGGGCTGAAAGCGTGCGTGCGATGTCTTCAGGGCCAACAAGACCAAAACCGAAGCCATTGCCCTTCGCTTTTGTGTTTAGCGGCGTAGTCCTGCAGATATTGCCAGAGCTTGTCGGTCAGAATGTATTTCTTATTGACCTCAGCAGAGTCGCCTACCGTAAATTCTGCTTCCGGCTGTTCGGTGCCATCTTCTGGGTGGAGGATTTCTTTAAGCCGTCTCGCGCCATAGGCCGGTAGTTCAAGCGCATCAAAGCTGAAATCCACCGGTGTACGGAAGCCGACAATGACAATACGCTCTCTGTGCTGTGGCACAAAATGGCCAGCATCAATCACACAAGTATGGATTGAATAGCCAAGCTCCTCTTCGAGCTTACGCCGGATCACGCTAAATGTCCGGCCCTTGTCGTGGCTCTTCAGGTTCTTCACATTCTCCAGAAGAAATGCTGACGGGCGGTGATGTTTAAGAATACGAAGAACATCAAAAACAGCGTGCCCTGTGTTTCATCGTCAAACCCGTGTGCACGGCCCAGAGCATTTTTCTTGGAGACACCTGCGATTGAGAAGGGTTGACGGGGGGAAAGCCTGCGACAAGCACATCATGGTCGGGTACTTCATCAGCTGACACTTCCCGTATATCACCAGCAATTGGCCGGTTATCACGGTAATTGGCGTGGTAGGTCTTCTGGGCATACTTGTCCCATTCGGACGTGAACACACAGCGCCCGCCAGCACTTTCCATAGCGCGCCGCAATCCGCCAATTCCTGCGAAAAGATCGATGAAGGTGAACGAACTATCGCCCGATGGCTGACTACGTTTTTCCGCTTCACTGCGTAAAACATTCACAACCGCTTTTCGTGGGGTTTCCTCGCCGCGCCTCCAGCGGTAAATATGGCCTTCGGAATAGCCGAGAATCTCTGCAGCGTCTGCAACTGACAGCCCGGATTGCTGGAGAAGACTGTCGAATTCGGTTTGCATGATAGTGCTCCGCTTAGCGTATTCCACGGGAATATTTCTGACATGAGGTCAGCAAATCACCCTTATATTGCGAACATAAAGAAAACTTTTGCTTAATGCCATCACCGCTGGCGCTTAACGGTGTGGATATCATTATGACGCAGCAAGGCGGATTTTCTCTCATGCTCTGTTGAAAGAGCGGCTGCGCGACGCACCGCTCCCTTAGGACGACGAATGTTGGCCACTTTCTCATTCACACTTCCATCCAGACCTGATTGAGTATCACGGCGGCCAGCGCGGCCTTATCCCGGGGCAGAAATCGCCCGTAGTGGCTCGCCACCATGTCCGGCGTATCCGGATTGCATAGCTGGCCTGTTCGTACGAACCGGTCTGCTTCAGAATATGAGTGGCCGGGACGTCCCGGACGTTGTGCGGACCATGGGGAAGCAATCCCCTTATCGCGCCGCGGTCAGTATAAGGATTATAGATACCGTATCGCTGGATTGTGAGCCGCCACGCTTCGTAAAATGTCGTTTGATCATAGGCTGCATCCTTGCTGTTTGTCTTTACAGTTTTAACGAACAGCGTGCCCGGATCGCGGGCATTTCTCAACAAGACCGCCCGGTGCCGTTCAATGTATTCATTCAGGAACTTATAGAGGTCGAGCAGATCGGGTAAAATCAGACGAAACGGCTTCGCACCAAAGAAAGACGAATTTGCATTCTTGAACGCGTTGGAAGGAATGAGCACTTCCCACCCCTTGTCGCGGTCGCTCCAGCGGATTTCTCCGCGCTTCATATCTTCAAGACGTCGCTCCGGTGTCGGGAAATGTCCACGGGGCAAACAAGAAGCTGTCGCAGGTTCTTTTGACGCAAGCCGAGATGCAATCAAGCCGGAGCATCAGGAACGAGCGAACCGCTTCTGCCGCTGGGACCGGATAGCGGTTCTCGTCGGGCAATCGCTTAATTATCTCGTCCGTGATTTTTCGATATTCGGCAAGTGGGCTATCGGCTTCCAAAACGCACATGATCGGTTCAAACGGATCCCGGTGAACCCGCATCACGCGCTGGATTTCTCTGGAGCGGTGTGTTGCATGTTTAAAGCACTCCGCACAGGCCCCGTGCCAATCTTGCTGTGCAAAATCGATTTCTTCTGCTGTCACCAATCACGGAACAGGCTGCAGTCCCTTTGCTAATTCAGCATGTTGCCACATCCAACCGGTTTCCGGGCGTGTCATGCCAAGTATTGCGCTCAGCATGTCCTGCTCCCAAGATGTGTAAAAGCCGCGACGCTTTTCTCGCCACTGAAGGTACCAGTCCCAAATACCGGGAAAGACCAGCAAGCCGAACGTTATTTGCCGCAGAGGAATGCCGCGCCCCTTGACTTCGCTATCTGGAGAAGCAGCAAGGGCACCGAATAAAAGTCCGAGATGTTCAACCTTTTGAGACGCAGTTTCTTCTCCCCAAACACCATTTCTCTGAAAACCGACTGATGTCAGGGTTGCTGTTTTAAACCGGACAAGGTTGGCCATCTCCATTGCCGGGCGGGGAGGAGCGTCTACGACGCCCGCGAGCAAATCGGGATCTTCGATAAAATCATCTTCATCCAGACTGCCCTCGAAATCCAAAGTTTCTGATCTGACGCGTGGTGACAATACCGTGCCGTAAGAAATTCCGGGGAACCGGATCGCATATCTCTGTTTGGCGCCTTCCTCTGAAACTGGCGATAATCAGTTGAGCCCGATATAATCACACGCCGGACCCATTCGAGGATCTCTTCCCGTTTGCTAAAGGAAAGCTGATTAAAGTCGTCTGGCAAATGCCAGACAATGCGCCGTCGTTCGGCAGCACTAATATCGCTGCCGAGGTCGTGACCGTATATTGATCGTGCCTGATGAGGCAGCCCGGATTTAAAATGACCCTCAGGGAGACGATATCGTCGTTCTATCCTTGTAAGTACATCGAAGCTGTCGGCGGAGCGCGGCGTCTTCGTGCCATTCGCCCAATTCGATATCGTACGGATGTCGAAGATCTCATGCTGTTTTATTATTGCGCGGTGGAGGCGCCAGTAAGTCTCGCCGAACCTGCGCATATGATAATTCAAGGTCTGCTGGAAAGTCTGCGGATCTTCAGTCCGGGCGAACAGCGGTTCAGGAAACTCCTCAACAGGATCCACCGGCGCTAAACTGGACGGCTTTGAGCGAACAGGAATTCTCCCAGAGGCCGGGTCCCGTTCCGGCTTTGGCAAACGCACGGTGGGGCGTCGATCCCGCATTTTATGTTTTAGGGTAATCTCATCGGCATGGGGAACGCTATTTTCGACCCAGCGAATTAGGGCTTCCAGTGCTGGCCGGATAATATTCTTCAGCTTCTCCGTTAATTCGCAATCGATCCGGCTTTCCGAGACGAATGACAACCAGTCGATCTGGCTTCGGCGCATCGGAGGCTTTCTGTGCTGGACGATCAGGTCGTCAAGATATGACTTGATCTTATCGAGTATTTCTTCGGACACATCCGGCCTGACGCGTTTGTCGCAGAATTCAGAGATCATATTGCGAAATTGAAGAGGTGAAGAAGTCTGTGTTTTCATTGCAGCCCAAATTGCTAAATTGACCGGCTTCTTGCCGGGCGTGGGCTGCTAATGCGAATTGATTAATCAATGCTGAAGCTTACGGAAATTAGCGGGTATGCCAGAGGTTCATATCCGTTCAAGGCAAAATGGGCCATTTTGTCCATGCGAGAGGCAATCGCCAAGAATCTTGACTGGCAATCAACTGGTTGTGCCGACAGCTAATGATGCCCATTTCGCCACATTTTTTTTTGGCTGGACCGGACTTTCTGCTTCCGGTTCCATTCAAGTCTGTGTCACCCGTTCAAACAAATGGCGTTATAGTCTTCTTAACTGTGAAAGGGTTCATAAAGAGCAGCGCCAGCTATGTGGGCCGCTAGCTTGAGCCGCTTGTCTCCGGTCCAAAGTGATGTGCACTGATCCAGTAGGACAGAAGCGAGCAAATGAGCATCCGTGTAGCCAATACCCATGCTAAAAACGCTATGCCTCTCAATGAGAGTTATAACTTCCTTGATGTCCGCGACATCGAGGTCGACGGTCGCGCCGGTGATCGGGCTGGCCGGGGACAGATTGAAACTGTGTAGGAAGATTTTCGTCATAGGGCTAGCGCTCGCTGCAAATCATCGTGCTCGAATGCACTGGCCATACGGTTGATCTCGGCTGAACGCGCACCGACCGCCTTTGCAGTGTCGCGCCATGTCGCGGTGGCGGTCGCGACTTCCTTAATGATCGCGCGGGCCCGGGCGAGCGTGAGGGCAAAAGAATTCGGCAGCTTCTTCCAGCAGATCGAGGGAACAGGTGCCTTCATCAAGATCTATGTTGGTCGTCAGGACGCGCGCCTTGACGTCAGTAGGCACTGGATTGAGATCATAAGCGGGGATAACGACCACCCGGCTTTGCCGAGCCACAGAAAGCCGTGATTTCTCAGGTGGTCATCAACGTTGGAAATTAGCACATTGAAGGCGACGCGGCGATAAAGCGCGTGCGCATCGGTCTTTCCCTGCGCGCCGTGTTCGGCCAAGGCGTCTACGATCTCCGGATAGCTTCCACGCTCGCCGTCCTTTGCGCCCATCATCGCCATCGCGGACAGGAAGGGAATCCGGACACCACCATCGCGGTCGAAGCGACGCGATAGCATGACCTTTTGCCGGCGACGTCGATGAGCTCATGGCGGGGGTGACAATGCCGGCTTGTTCAGCAAGTTGCAGAGCGACCTCTTCCCATGTCTCCATGCTGTAGTCGTCGGTTTCCTTAGGAAACTTGGCGATCGAGAGATGGCCATGTTGATCGATAACAGAAGCCTTCGGACGCGCTCCGCCAAGCGAGGAGCCGGGCGCGAAGATGAGTTGAAGGTCTTCGTCGGTTTCCTCATCGCGCAGAATACGTTCGGTGATCTGCAGCAGGCGTCCGAGCTCGATGAGGGCTGGAACGCCCGCAGGGATTGGTGCCCTGGAATTCCTCGTCGCCTACCCAGCGGAACCGGAGCGCGCCGAGCCGTGTCTCGTCGGCGACGCCAAGCAGATAGTCGTCTTTCGGCAAGCGTGCGAACGGCCCGGTAATCGCGCTCAGCCATTCGCCTTTCCGAGCGTTGCATGAGGCGTCGGCCCCGGTATCGGGTGCTGAGTCGCCAATAGAGCCAAATGTTGCAAGGCCCGCGGGTGGGGCGAACGCTCCCCGGCTCAGAGCTAGAGCGGGCTCCAGCGAGAAGCGGTCGGGGTCCTCAAGCCGGGCACGGTCGTACTCAAACATGATCGTTTCGGCACCACGGACGCGATTGCTCCGCGCCAAACCGATTGGACGTGTGCGTCCGTGGAGGTCGAGATGAATTTCAAAATCAGTCATTGCGTGACGATCCCGGCGATCGCTTTGGGTGAGCGTGCTTGGGCAACTCCGCACTGGCCAGAGCCCCGCCGACGCTGTCGTTACGGATGTCGGCGACTTGGCTCAGCCCATCTAGCAGGCCTAGTGCTTGGAGGACGCCTGCATAGATGCCGATGCTGACATTGGTGTCGCCTGCCTCGATCTTTTGAAGCGTTGAGCGTGAGGTGAAGGCACGTTCGGCTACTACCGCCATAGGTAGGCGGCGACGTCGACGTGCGTCGTGGATGTCTGCGCCCAGTTTTGCAGCAGCGCGCGCCGCACAGCGGCCGGAGGGTTATGAGGTGTAGGCATTTGCCACCTTCGCACTACAGATTGGGCCGATATGTAGCACGAAGATTACAATATTTCTAGAGGATGGTCTGATAGAAAGCTGATTGTTTCGGAGCGATTGGCATGACTTTGAGCAGGAATAAATCACATATAGCAATTTGCGCGCTGAGGGCAGCTGATGGGTAAGAAGCAGGACCCTGAATCTTGACTGGCAATCTGAAATAGCAACAGCAATGTCTCTAAGAGACTGATATCATTACATTCATTATGATTCAGGCTCTCGGAGAATCATCCCCGTGCCGCTTACTTTCCTTCTTCTTATCTATATATTTTTGAAGGCGTTTTTCGTTTCGATAAGGCGTGTCCAGATACTGAAATGCGAACAGCATACATGTCATTATCGGCAAGCACACCGCTAAGGCGATAACGAATCCCCTGCCATTATTCACAAAAGGAAAGAGAACCGCGCTAACGGCCAGAAGTACCACTATCACAATTAGATTTCGCGTATAATGCTCGATTGTCTGGCTCGTCGTAATACGCACGACCAAGTTTCCGTCAGACATTACCAGTTGCATCGGATACACAGTTCTGAGCGTCATCCAGCCAAAGCTTTCTCCATGCGCATTTTCAAATCTGAGCAACGCGTCCAATCCAACTGAATTCCTCGCCCTGATACCTGCCAGATCTGCGAACTGCTCTACTTTTTTTTTTTTCATTCCTATTGAATGACGTATTTTTTGACGCCATATTGCGTCATATGAATTGGCATTTCTGAACGGAGGATTGTGAGATGGGTCTCGCCCAATATGCAGATGGTGGGGCTTTTCTCGCCGCGCAAAATCGCAAGCGCCTTGCGCACCACAAGTGAAGAGATCGCCCGCACTGCCGGTCTGGGGAAAAGACGCAATCCAGCGGAAGGATCGCATTCGCTCCGACAAGACGCAGCGTCGCCTGCGGGAAATGATCGAGATCGTCAACAAGGTCGAGCCACGGTTCGGTTCGGCCCTGATGGCTTATGCCCGGTATCGTTCCGAACCACTGCCCGGCTTCTCCGGTCTGACCGCGATGCATCTCGTTCGCAATGGTCGCGCCGACGAAGTCCTCGACTATATCGACGCGGTTGACGCTGGCGTTCACGCCTGATGTCGCGCATAGAGTTTCGCGGAACCCTGTATCGAGCTCTCAATCCGGTCTATGCGCGTGAACCGATGTCCGGTCGCGGCGCAGAACTCTACGGAGGCCGGTTCAACCGAAAAGGAGTACCGACGCTCTATACCTCACTGTCGATTATGATTGCGCTGCGTGAGGCCAATCAAGTCGGTGGTCAACAGCCGACGACGCTCGTCTCCTATGACGCTGAATTCGGGCACATCTTCGACACGCGGGACGATCTTGCCCTGCGAGCCGAGGGCATGGACGATGCGAGTCTTGCCGATCCGACGTGGCGCGACCAGATGAAGACGGTCGGACAAGCGCAGACGCAGGCCTTCGCTAGCAGGCTTACTGCAGCCGGCTATCATGGATTGCTGGTCAGGAGCTTTGCTCCCGGTGCCACAAAGGACGATGCCAATCTCGTCCTTTGGAAATGGAGCAATGCCGCGCCTTGCCGGCTTACGCTGATTGATGAAGAAGGCCGCCTGTCACGATAGTCGCGGCGCGAACCGAGCAAGATGGCTCTGTTGATGGCATGGATGCCCCCTCCCGTCGGCATCGTAATGTGCCAGTGTGATGGGCGTTGAAGACACACAAAAACAGAGAGAGCATCCATGTCGGAAGTTACCATTATTGGAATTGACGGCAAAGCGCGTCTTCCAGTGCCATGGTGCAGACTCAAATGGGTCAGTCTTGTTTGGCAAGAAACTCTCCCGAGGTCAGGTTCTGGCTTTTGTTGCCGGGCAGTCCGGGTGCGTTGTTGCGATGGAAGCCCGCGCGACTGCCCATGGCTGGGGTTGCAAGTTTGAGAAGCTGGGGCATGAAGTGCAGCTGATCCCACCTGTCTATGTGAAGCCGTTCCTCAAGCGTCAGAAAAACGAAGTGGCCGATGCGGAGGCGCGCAGAACCAGACTAGCCATCAACAGGAGCGTTTCGTTGAACGGATGGAATGCCGGAGCAGCGAGTTCGCTCCGGCCGTCAATACGAACTGGACGATATAGAGTGCGAAGACCAATCCAGCCCATCACTTGAATCCGTGCAGGCGCGGAATGGTAAGCACACCGGCGCATAAGACTATTATCGGCAAAGACAAGGCTCCTCCGATTGCCTTGTGTATCTGCCAATCCCATGCACCGATGAACAGCGCCGTTCCTGCACTCAGGAACTGACTGACAATGCCCAACGGAAGCAGCCGCGCGGACAAGATAAACCAGAGTGGTCTCCCGAGGCGGAGGTCAGTCAACGTGTCATGCACCTTTGTCATCGCTCATCCTCTCTTCGAACCAGAATTGGCGATCCAGTGGGTGAGGGCGTCAGCATAGTCTCCGCCCGCATTTTCTATCTCGTCGGAGGAAAGTTTGTCTGCACGGTATATGACGAACGGTTCCATCCAGATCAGTCTGCATCGATTTGCCGAGGCGCGCAGTGGCGTGAATATGTCCGTTATCGCGAACATGTTGGCTCCACCGGGCCGGTATGCTTCGACCGTGTTGCCGGCAGTTGCCGCGATCATCAGCGGTGTACCCTCAAGGCGGCGCCCCCTCCGCCTCGTAAGCGATATAGAACATGCGTGTGAGCACGGCATCCTGCCGGGCTTTCAGGAGAGGCGGCGTCGAGTACCACTGAACCGGGAACTGCAGGACGATCCGGTCGGCTTCGAGCAAGCGCACCGCCTCGCGTTCGCCATCACGATAAATATCCATCCCGTTGGGATATGCCTCCTGCATGTTGACCACCTCGACACCGGGCAGTGCTCCCGCCCTCCCGGCAAGTACGGCGTTTGCCCCGGACCGGCTGAGATCTGGATGGAAGAGAAGCACAAGGGTTTTGGTCATCATCAACTCCATTATTTCTGTTGGAGTGACGATGCTGGAAGTCAGAAAATTATTCCAATCGATATAGAGTCTAACATATTATTCGTTGCATGAATTTACGATCGATTGACCTGAACCTGCTCGTGATCCTCGATGCGCTGCTCGATGAGACCCATGTCGGTCGGGCTGCCAACCGGGTGGGCCTTTCGCAGCCCGCCGCTTCGGCGGCCTTGCAGCGATGCCGCCAATTGTTCGGGGATGAACTCCTCGAACGCGGACGCGGAACGATGCGGCGGACGGCCAGAGCCGAATCTCTTCGCGCTCCGCTCAAATCCCTGCTTTCAGGGATTGAGGAACTCGTCGATCCGCCGGAGATTCCATTGGCGAATATCCGGCAAAGCTTACGTCTATTAATGGCAGACTATCCCGCGCTCTTCGTGTTGCCGCCGCTTCAGCGCGCTTTGCAGTGTTCAGCACCCGGCATAGATCTGGTGATCCTGCCCCGGAACGGAGCAGACGCCGCACGGACTGCACTGATCGACGGCACGACTGACCTCGCCATTTCCGTCTTTCCGGGTGAAGATGACGACATCCATCGCGATACTCTGCTGAACGAGCACTACGTCGTTGCGCTTCGCGAGGGGCCATCCGGCGGCGGACGACTTCAATCTCGACCGATGGCTGGACTTTCCGCACATTCTCGTTTCAGGCAGGGGTGAAGGACGGAGCCCGCTGGACATGGAACTTGCCCGGTTCGGGCGATCACGACGCGTCGGCCCGGTGGTTCCATCATTTGGAATGGTTCCTGAACTGTTGCGCGGCTCTGACATGATTGCCATGCTGCCTTCGCGTATTGCCCTGCTGGCCGACGAACTCACCATATTGCCGACACCGATCACTGTGCCGGGTTTCGCTCTGCATCTTGCGTGGCACCGGCGGCGGGCAAGGGATACGGCATTACAGCACGTCGTTGATTTAGTGAAAAGACTGCTCTGCGATTAAGCTTCGCGATTTCAGCCTGAATTGGCCGCGACGAACGGTTTGGCCCCCTTGCGCGCGCAAAAAGCGCTGTCACCGAAATATCCTTCTCAACAAACGATAGCATTTGAGTTGAGAAGTTCATATCTAGTTCCGCAACAACGACCACCGGGCCATCTCCAGCATCGGATAAACAGCTGCCTTTTCCGCGCCCGGCGCATCTCAAATTGGTCCCGTGGCTGGCGTGTGCCGTCGCCATAGAGGCGCGGTAGCTTACACAGTTTCGAACCGGGATGCGTGGACCAGTGATCGACTGGCGCAGTCTAATCAGAATGCCTTTGTCAATTCCGGGTCTGTGGTATTGAGCGCACGCGTTGGCAGCAGGGGACGGAAGCTTTGCCGGCGATACCACTAGCACGGACGGCGCCCGCGGTAAGATGATCAGGCGCAGCGCTGGCACGTTGATGCTTGCAGGCAGTTCGAGCCTCGACCGGACGGTCGACGCAGGTGGCTCGGTTTCGACCGCCGCCCAAAGCGACTTCCGGCGCGAGGTCGAAAACCTGCTCTGGATGACTTTTCCCGAGATTGAATACCCGATCCGATGCTCGATTTGTTATACCGTTACATTTGGTATTGACGAACGTAATAACATTACATATGCAATCGCTGTCAAATCTGCGGCACACGACGGACGTCCATCGAAAGTAGGAAGATGCTTGAAGCCTGCCTGACATTCAGCGACTTGACCCTCGGGTATAACCGCGATCCGGCCGTGCACCATCTGAACGGCGTCGTGCGCAAAGGCAGCCTTACCGCGGTCGTTGGTGGCAATGGATCAGGCAAGTCGACCCTCATGAAGGGCATCGCAGGACTATTGCGGCCCATGGATGGTTCCTGCTCGGTGGCTGCGGGCAGTCGCCTTGCCTATCTGCCGCAGCAGTCTGAACTGGACCGTTCCTTTCCCGCCCGCGTCATTGACCTCGTGTCGCTGGGCCTCTGGCCGCGCCGCGGGCTTCGGCCGTCATCGGCCGGAAGACCGGCAGGCCGTTGCCAATGCGCTGAAGGGCGTCGGACTGGAAGGTTTCGAAAAGCGCTCGATCGACACACTCTCCGGGGACAGATGCAGCGTGCGCTGTTCGCACGCGTGATGGTTCAGGATGCCAATCTGATCCTTCTCGACGAGCCATTCAACGCCGTCGATGCGCGTACGATCACCGATCTCCCGGCGCTGATAAAAAGCTGGCATGGCGAGAGCCGCACGGTTATGGTCGTTGTTCACGACCTTGATCTGGTGCGCGAGCATTTTCCCGAGGCCTTACTGCTTGCGGGCAGGTCAGTCGCACGGGGCGATGTGCACCAGACCCTGTCTGCCGAGAATCTTCTGCGAGCACGGCACTATCACGAAGCCCGGAACGAGAATTCACCCGGGTTTGAGCCAGCGGGGCATATCCACGATCATCATCACCACGGACACGAACATGCCGCGATGTCGTCAATTGCCGACCGGCGTATAGCCGGCGGGGTACAATCATGACCCTGCTCTATGACGCCCCGGTTCTCCCCTTCACCGAATTCGTCTTCATGCAGCGGGCGCTAGGCGGCGCACTGATGCTGTCGCTCAGTGCCTGCCCGGTCGGCGCGTTCCTTATGCTCAGGCGAATGAGCCTGACCGGCGATGCAATGGCGCATGCCATCCTGCCGGGGGCTGCCGCCGGCTTCCTCATATATGGCCTGCAGATAGTGCCGATGACGATCGGTGGTCTGATCGCCGGGATTTTTGTGGCGCTAGGCGCAGGGGCGGTCGCGCGTCTCACCGTTCAGAAGGAGGATGCCTCGATGGCCGCGTTCTATCTGATCTCGCTATCACTTGGTGTACTGATGGTCTCCCTGCGCGGGTCGAGCGTCGATCTGATGCATGTCCTGTTCGGGACTGTGCTGGCTTTGAACAATGATGCGCTGACTTTGATCGCGCTTGTGTCCGCAATCACTCTGCTCCTGCTGGGGCTGTTCTGGCGCGCACTGGTGGCCGAATGCATGGACCCGTTGTTTCTGCGCTCCGTCTCCCGCCTTGGCTCACCGGTGCACTTCATCTTTCTCGGCCTCGTTGTCATCAATCTGGTGGCTGGCTTCCGGGCGCTCGGAACCCTGCTGTCTGTTGGTCTGATGGTTCTGCCGGCGGCCTCCGCCCGGTTCTGGTCGCAGCGTGTTTTAACGATGTGCCTGCTGGCGATCGTCATCGGTTTGGTCTCGTCAGTTTCGGGCCTGCTGCTGTCCTATCACGCATCACTGCCTTCAGGGCCGGCCATCATCCTGTCTGCCGGTGCCATTTATTTCATTTCAGTTGTCGTAAGCCCGCGTGGCCTCATTCTTTCGCGCCTGCCGCGATCCGTTCATCGGGTCGGCTGATCTCAAACTGTTTTTGAAAGATACATGAAGAAACGGACGCTCCTTCTCACCGGTCTCACCGGTTTCATCGCCGCCTCGCTCAGCACAGTGGATGCACCTGCCTATGCGCAGGAGAAAAAGTTGTTTGTTGTGGCGAGCTTCTCCATCATTGGAGATCTGGCAAAGCAGGTCGGCGGTAATCACATCGAACTCAGAACCCTTGTCGGTCCGGATGGTGACGCACATGTCTATGAACCGCGCCCCGCCGACGCCATGGCTTTGACCCGCGCTAACGTCATACTCGTCAACGGCCTGCTGCTCGAGGGTTTCATGGAGCGTTTGATCGAGGCAAGTCAGGCTGAGGCGCCGATCACCACAGTCACCGACGGCGGCGCAATCCTCAATGATCCGACCGGTGGCCATTATCACTTCGTTGACGGCAAGGCGATCTTTCATGCCACACCGAACGATCCGCATGCATGGCAATCGGTTGGTAATGTCAAAACCTACGTCCAGAATATCGAGAAAGCATTTTGTTCAGCTGACGCCGGTGGATGCGAAGCTTACAAGATAAACGCCACAGCCTATATCGAGAAGCTGACAGCGCTCGATGCCGACATCAAGGCGCAAATCGATGCGATTCCGCAGGATCGTCGCGTGGTGGTCGTTGCGCACAACGCCTTCCGTTATTTCGAACGGGATTACGGCATTTCCTTCCTGTCGCCGCAGGAGTTTCGACCGAATCGGAGGCTTCTGCCGCAGACGTCGCCTCCCTTATCCGTGAGATCCGCGAAAAGCGCGCCGCCGCCGTTTTTGCCGAGAATATCTCTGATAGCCGCCCGGTCGAGCAGATCGCTTCTGAGGCCGGACTGACCATTGGGGGCACGCTCTACTCGGACGCGCTGTCGCCCGCCGACGGTCCCGCACCGAGCTATATCGATATGATGCGTTACAACGTCAAAACCCTCGTCTCAGCCATCAGCAAGAACGGAGTTCCCAAATCGGGCGACCGAAATGTCGCCTGCCAATGTAATGTAATATCATTAAAGGAGAGATGGATATGAAGCACTGGATCCCGGGCGTGTCCGCCCCGGCAATCGGGGTCAGCTTTGGCTGGCCCGGTTGCTTTCGCTGAGGATGGCGAGGAAGATATTACGCTTTACCGCGTTTTCGTCGGCGATCATGTCGATGCGGGGTCACGGCGTTCGATCTCGACAAGCCGGGAAATCGTTGGGACTTCAAGACCACGGGTCAGAACAAGCTCTATAGCGTAAACGAGGGTTCTGCGATCGTCGCCGTCGAGTCCGACAATGACGCGGTTCACTTCATCAACAGCGGCATCTCGTTGCATTCGCACGGCGATCATTCGGATATCGAGATCAAAACCCGTCGGCGATTGACAAAGCGTTGACCGGGCCGCGTCCTTTCCACGTCATTGATCATGACGGCAAGATCGTCATCAACTTCGACAAGGGAGGGTATGCCGAGATCATCGAGGCGCATGAGCTTTCTCATAATGAGATCGAGTCAAAGCAACTGAAGCAGGCCCGTGCTCACCACGGCTTTGTGGCTCCGGTCGGCAATGGTTGGGTCACAACCGTGGCGTCTGATGCGCCCGTTGAGGGCGATACAGCACCGACACGCATCGGTTTGCGCCCTGTCAGGGAAGATGGGACGCCGATCGGTGATGTCGCTATCTGCACCGGCATCCATGGTGAGGCTTTCTCTGGCGCATACGGCGACAGGCTGCAAGGAAGGCATCCTGACGGTGACGGCGAGCAAGGATGGACCGGTCACGAAGATGCTCACCTATCCTGCCGATCTACCGGCTGGCCAAACCACTGGCACGTTGCTTGGCGCCGGGGAGCATGCAGGTCTTTCTCGGCAACTATGGCTCCGGGGGCCCGGTTGTCGTTGATCCCGTGGATGAGCCCAATTTCCGGTATATCGAGCTTCCGTTCCGTCGCGTTGATTTCGTTCTGGATCCGGCCAATGCCCGCTTCGGCTATGTCCTCACCGAAGACGGAACACTGCACCAGATCGACGTGCTTGAGGGGAAGCTCACCAAAAGCTCAAAAGTCACGGAGCCCTATTCCATGGACGGTCACTGGAACGACCCGCGTCCGCGCATTGCTATGGCAGGTAACGAAGTTGTCATGAGCGATCCGAACGCAGGCGTTGTCCGCCGCATCTCCAAGGACGAACTGAAGGAAGTCGGCAAGATCGAAGTCGGTGGCAAGCCCTACAATATTGCGGTTGCCGGTGGCAGCGGCAAGGTTCACGAAGGCGAGGGGGCACGACCACGATCATGCTGGCCACAATCACGCTCACAGCCATGGCGATCCAAAAATCTATGCCGGCTATTTCGAAGACAGTCAGGTCAAGGATCGCCCGCTCTCGGACTATGCAGGGGACTGGCAGTCCGTCTACCCTTATCTCAAGGATGGCACGCTGGAGCCGGTCTGGGAGCACAAGGCCGAAAAGGGCACCGCAAAAGTCGAGGACATTCGCGCCGAATACGAAGTCGGTTACAAGACCGATGTTGACCGCATCACCATCGAAGGCGACGTGGTGACCTTCTACGAAAAGGGTAAGCCGCTGGCCGGTCACTATGCCTATGACGGAAAGGAAATCCTGACCTACAAGAAGGGCAATCGCGGCGTCCGCTTTATCTTCAAGAAGACCAAAGGTGATGCGACAGCTCCACGATTCATTCAGTTCAGCGACCATGGCATCGCCCCGAACAAGGCCGACCACTATCATCTCTATTGGGGCAATGACCGCGCCGCCCTTCTGAACGAAGTGACCAACTGGCCGACCTACTATCCGTCTTCCATGGACGCGAAAGAGATCGTCAGCGAGATGAAAGCGCACTAAAACGATGATTGAAAAACGCGCCCGGCTCTTTGGCCGGGCGATATCTCAATAGGGTTTGCTCGAAACCGGGGCGAATTCCGTTGTCAGAGGTTAATGATGAGAGCAGCACCCAACACAGCCAGAGCCATGTCCGAACATTGGAATAAGCGGGCACATCGCTTCAACGGTGCAGCGTCGCACAAGCGTAACCATGACGATTGGAAGAGAGTGTTTTCAGCGACGCTCGGTGAGGATGCCCGGACCGCTGTCGATCTTGGCTGCGGCACGGGTGCCTGTGCGTTAGTGCTTGCCGAGCTCGGCCACCGGGTCACCGCAGTGGATGGTTCCGAAGGCATGCTGTCCTATGCGCGCCGGGATGCACAGGTCCGCGGGCTCACCGTGGATTTCGTGCATTCCTCGATGGACGATGCCGGGCTTTCTGACGAAAGCGCGGATATTGTTACCCTCCGAAATGTTCTCTGGACATTGGAGAGCCCGACAGATGCATTGGCTCTGGCCAAACGTATTCTTCGTCCGGGCGGACAGGTGTTCGTCTCGGATGGTTTGTGGTTTCTGCATCGGGAGAACGACAGTGCTGTGGAGTTCGGTCGGCCTCTCCCGTTCTTCAACGGCCTGACGGAAAGCGATGCGGTCTATGCTCAACGAGGTTGGGCTCCGGGATGTCCAGTCCGGGGGCACCTTTTCAGAACCATCCATATGGTGCTGTATATGATGATAGCACACGACAAATCGAATATTTCGTGCTGACAGCGACAAAGCCGTGCTGACACGGATCCAAAGCTTGTGTGGTAATCCCACGCCTGTATAGCTCAACAGTCGGTTCCCGTCAGGGACAAACAGGGAATTTGGGACCGAGCGATCCGTCAAACGAAACTGCCCCCAACTGTAAGCGGCGAGTATTCTCTCATCGGCCACTGGCAATCCTCCCGCAATGGCAGATAAAGCGGAACCGGAATGCGTTCTCGCATGCGAACCATTCGCGCGTAGATTGAAAGTTGGTCGCGCCGGTGGGTTTGCGACGCAAGGCTCCGGGGAGGCGACCGTTCAGGAAGACATTGAAGGGCAATTGCGTCCGACGGCGAGCCATCAGAACAGGTCCTCTATGTGGGAAGATCGGGCCACCATCGATGCGTTTCAACGAACCCTGTCACAGGTGCAAATTTGCACATAGCCATCACCGTATGAATTGATTTTGATGTCCGCAAGATTGTTCGCGGAGATCAAAATTAAGGAGCGGTTCGATGTGCATTCTGGTTTATTCTATAACGATGGATCGCTGAGATGATCCATCCATCCTCGCAGTCCCGTCTCGTTCGAAAACTGGAAGAGGCGCTCGGTAAAGAGCTCTGTCTCGCGCTTGTCGACCCGACAGTCGTGGAGCTCATGGTCAATCCCGACGGACGGGTTTTATCGAGCACCTTCGTGATGGAATCGTACCTTTCGGCGAGATGTCAGCGACCGCCACTGAAACCATTATCGGAAGCGTTGCGCACGCTTTAAACTCCGAAATCGATGCTGACAATCCAATAATATCCGGAGAATTGCCGATCGGCGGGCATCGTTTCGAAGGATTGCTGCCCCCTGTCGTTTTGCGCCAGCGTTCACCATTCGTCGACGCGCTTCACGTCTGATCTCGCTGGATGAGTATGTGCAGAGCCAGATCATGACCTCAGCACAGCTTTCCATCATCCGCAAGGCGATCGCAACAAGACTTAATGTCGTCATATCAGGCGGAACCGGTTCGGGGAAGACAACCCTTGCCAATGCAATTCTGGCTGAAATTGTTTCGGATTTTCCAGACGAACGCCTGATAATCCTCGAAGACACCGCGGAAATCCAATGTTCCTGCGAAAACGCTATCTCGTTGCATACCAGCGACACTGTCGATATGGCGCGCTTGCTCAAAAGCACGATGCGACTGCGTCCTGATCGTATCATTGTTGGAGAAGTTCGTGACGGTGCAGCACTTACGCTCCTGAAAAGCTGGAACACCGGTCATCCGGGCGGCGTGACAACTATTCATTCCAATACGGCAATGTCCGCGCTTCGCCGCCTTGAACAACTGACAGCAGAAACAAGCCAGCGGCCTATGTGTGCGGTTATTGGTGAAGCCGTCGATCTCGTTATCTCGATAGAACGCACAAAGACTGGCCGCCGGGTCCGTGACGTCATCTCCGTCGATGGCCACGATGGGACTTCCTATCGAACGCAGCATTTTCCCCGGATAGAAGAGGATCGTCATGCAGCATAAGAAAATTTTTCGGCGGACTGTAACGGTTTTCTGTTTTCTGCTGATGTCCGGTTCTTCCGTAGCGCTGGCTTCGTCCGGTGGAGGAGGCTTGCCCCGGGAATCCCCTCTGCAAACCATCCAGCAGTCAATCACCGGACCGACAATGGGGTTCGTGGCCCCGCAGCCGTTGCCGTCGCCGGTGCCATGCTGATTTTGGCGGAGAACTGAACGATTTCGGACGCCGGGTCATCTACATAATCCTCGTCCTCGGTCTCATGCTCGGTTCCGCACAAATTGTTGCCCTGTTCGGTGCCACAGGTGCGTCCATTGCCGATAGTCAGAGCATTCTGTCCGAAATGACGGTTTCGAGTTATCTGCCCGGTCACAAGGTGAGGGAGGGGCTGATGTCTGACATTGCTTCAGGACTTGCCCATTCGCGAATTCACCGTGCCTTGTCGCGCCCCAGTCTTCTATTGGGTGCAGACCGTGAACTCGTCCTCCTTACCGGCCTTGTATCGGCGATACTGATTTTTGTCGTTTTGACATGGTACGCAGTGATTTCCGGTATTGTGCTGTGGCTGTTTATAGTGGCCGCACTACGTGCAATGGCGAATGCCGATCCTCTCATGCGTCGGGTCTACCTGCGGCACATCTCCTACAGGGCTGCCTATCGCGCTACCTCGACACCCGGCTACGTTATTGAGGGTTCGACATGGTGGCTCTCAAACAATTTCGGCATAGTGCTCCGTCTTTCACTGACCTCGTCCCCTATGCGGCAATCGTCGATAACGGCATCATGCTTCTCAAAGACGGGAGTCTGATGGCAGGCTGGTATTTTGCCGGACCTGATAGTGAAAGTTCCACCGCGGTCGAACGCAACGAGATCTCGCGCCAGATCAACGCAATCCTGTCACGTCTGGGATCAGGCTGGATGATCCGTGTCGAAGCCATACGCATTCCGACTACGGATTATCCCGCGGAGGATTCCTGTCATTTCCCCGATGTTGTTACCCGGGCGATCGACGCGGAGCGGCGCAAACATTTCGAGCGCGAAAGCGGCCATTTTGAAAGCCGTCATGCGCTTTATCCTCACCGGCGTCCACCCGAGCCAAAACGTACCGGTCTCACTCGCTATATCTATTCCGACACCGCCAGCCGCTCGGCCAGATTCGCTGATATAGCCCCCGAGAATTTTAGTAACTCAATCAGGGAGTTCGAACAATATCTTGCCAATGTAGTTTCAATTCAGCGCATGAAGACACGGGAAACCGAGCTAAAAACGGTTGCCGTCTCGCACGTTACGACGAACTCTTCCAGTTTATTCGCTTTTGCATCACCGGTGAGAACAATCCCGTTCAACTACCGGAAATCCCTATGTATCTCGACTGGCTCGTCACCGTCGAATTACAACATGGTCTTACTCCCGTCGTTGACAATCGCTTCCTTGGCGTGGTCGCGATTGACGGAATGCCCGCCGAGAGTTTTCGGGTATTTTAAATGCACTCGATCAGATGCCACTGACCTATCGATGGTCATCGCGCTTCATCTTTCTGGATGCCGAGGAAGCACGGGCAAAACTGGAACGCACACGAAAGAAATGGCAGCAGAAAGTCCGCCCGTTTCTCGATCAGATATTCCAGACCGGGAGCCGCTCGCTCGATCAGGACGCCATGACCATGGTGACCGAGACCGAAGACGCGATCGCAGAAGCGTCTTCGCAACTGGTAGCCTACGGTTATTATACGCCTGTCATCGTCGTCTTTGATACGGACCGCTCGCGTTTACAGGAAAAATGCGAGGCGGTGCGCCGTCTTGTTCAGGCAGAAGGCTTTGGTGCGCGGATCGAAAATCTTAATGCGACCGACGCTTTTATCGGAAGCCTGCCCGGTGTTTCCTACGCCAATATACGTGAGCCACTGATCAACACTCGCAATCTTGCGGATCTGATGCCCCTCAACTCCGTCTGGTCAGGCAGTCCGGTCGCACCTTGTCCATACTATCCACCGGTTTCAGCGCCTCTCATGCAAGTCGCCAGCGGATCGACACCCTTCCGTTTGAACCTTCACGTAGATGATGTCGGGCATACCCTTATCTTCGGGCCGACCGGATCAGGCAAGTCAACGCTTCTGGCACTGATCGCCGCGCAGTTTCGCCGTTATCATGGCGGGCAGGTTTTTGCCTTCGACAAGGGACGCTCCATGCTGCCTTTGACACTTGCCGTTAAAGGCCAGCACTATGACATCGGCGGCGGTGATAATGACGGTTCGTCATTGTCTTTTTGCCCCCTGTCCAACCTTTCCACTGATGTCGATAGGGCCGGGCATCGGAATGGATCGAGGCTCTTGTCATGCTTCAAGGCGTGACGATAACACCTGATTATCGCAATGCAATTTCTCGCCAGCTCTCTCTCATGGCGCAGTCACGCGGGCGGTCTCTCTCGGATTTTGTAAGCGGTGTGCAGATGCGAGCGCTTAAGGATGCACTCCATCATTACACTGTTGATGGCCCCATGGGGCAATTGCTCGATGCAGAAGAAGACGGTTTGTCGCTTGCTGCCTTTCAGTGCTTTGAAATCGAGGAGCTGATGAATATGGGCGAGCGCAATCTCGTTCCCGTCCTTACCTATCTTTTCCGCCGCATTGAACAGCGGCTTACAGGCGAGCCAAGCCTGATTATTCTCGATGAAGCATGGCTGATGCTGGGACATCCCACCTTCCGGGATAAAATCCGTGAATGGCTAAAGGTTTTGAGGAAAGCAAACTGCGCTGTCGTGCTCGCAACGCAATCGATCTCCGACGCGGAGCGATCCGGTATCATCGATGTCCTGAAAGAAAGCTGCCCTACTAAAATCTGTCTGCCAAACGGTGCAGCCCGCGAACCCGGAACACGCGAATTCTATCAAAGGATCGGTTTCAACGAACGTCAGATTGAAATTGTCGCAACGGCGCTCCCAAAACGTGAATACTACGTTTCCTCGCCGGACGGGCGCCGCCTCTTCGATATGGCGCTCGGTCCCGTCGCTTTGTCCTTTGTTGGCGCTTCGGGCAAGGAAGACCTCAAACACGTGCGCTCGCTTTACGAAAAGTTCGGGGCTGCATGGCCTGTCCATTGGCTCAGGCAAAGGGGATCGCTTATGCGGACAAGATTCTGGGCTGCGGCTGACGCGCCACAAGGAATGCTGGTCATCTGGGCATTGCTAATGCTTCTCATCCCAACAGCTGGAAATGCCGGTGGTGTGACCGGGCAGGCAACCGAATGGACCCAGCTTGCTAACAATGCCGAACTGGTGAGCCTCGTTGGTCAATCGGCAGAACAGGTCAACAATCAGATCAGGCAAATCTCTCAGTTGGCCGAGCAAATCCAGAACCAGATGAGTATCTATCAAAATATGCTGCAGAACACCGCGCAACTGCCCGTGCATATCTGGGGTCAGGTCGAAGATGACCTGAAGCGCCTGCAAAGCATTGCCGGGAAAGGGCAGGGAGTAGCCTTTTCCATGGGCAATATCGATGATGTACTCAAACAGCGATTTCAGAGTTTCTCACAGCTTCGAACCAATTTGCCAGACGGCCAAAGCTTTTCGTCCTCTTACCAGAACTGGTCCGATACCAATCGCGACACAATAGCCAACACACTGCGAGCCGCTAGTCTCACGGCCCGACAATTTGCCAGCGAAGAAGCGACCATCGCTACACTGCGCTCCATGTCAGAGACCAGCGATGGCCAGATGAAGGCACTTCAGATCGGACACCAGATTGCAACGCAGGAAGTCGCTCAATTGCAAAAGCTGCGCGGACTGGTTTCACAGCAGATGGTCATGATGGGGAACCCGGTATCGGTCTGAGCAAACGCAAAGGGATCTTGCCCGGGCTCGCCGTGAAAAATTCTTCAATGCACCATTGCGCGGTTTTCGCGGTGGCCAACCCATGCAACCACGGTGGTAAACATGCAAAAAAACGTCGTTCATCACCGGATTGATCATCGGAATAGCAACAGTTTTCGCAAGCTTTCTGGTTCTGGAAAGAACAACTGCATCGCGGGCTTCGTTGAATTGTTCGCAAACTTCCGTCGAAGAGCGTCGCAAGCGCCGGGAACGCTTTTTCAATGCCAATCCAGACCACGATTTTCGCAGTGGCCAGAAGATGAAACCGAGATGGTGATCGTTATGCCACGTCGTGTTTTCGAATTGCTGGTCGTCACGAGCTGGATCCTGTTGTGGACGAGTATGTCATCTCTCGCACAGCAAGGCACGGTCCTGACATCGTTCGAGAACTCCGTTTCCGCCGCCACCAAAGACTGGGAGGACACGGTTCTCAATGCCGCGCGATCGTTGTTCTGGATTCTGGCGGGGATCGAGGTCGGTATTGCAGCCATATGGCTGGCAATCAGCGCTACCTCGATCGACGGCTGGTTTGCCGAGCTCGTGCGCCGCATCATGTTTATTGGTTTCTTTGCATTTGTGCTTGATCGCGGTCCCGTACTTGCGGGGCAATCGTTGACAGTCTCTTTCAGATCGGCGCCGGCAACGGGTCGCCTTCACCGGCCGATATTTTTGATGCTGGCGTCCATGTCGCTTCGCAGATGTCAATGCAGGCAAAATTCGGGCTCTGGGAAGATAACGCTCTGGCATTCGCCGTCGTTCTCTCAATGGTCGTCGTCGTCATCTCGTTTAGCTTTGGTCGCTGCAATTTTTCTGTCGGTACTGATCGAGATGTATATCGGCCTGCTTGCAGGCATGATCATGCTCGGGCTTGGCGGCTCCTCATTCACTAAGGATTTTGCAATACGTTATCTCGTCTACGCCTTCTCCGTCGGCATGAAAATCATGGCACTTGTCATGATTGCCGGGATTGGCTCGGAGATACTGCTTGGCCTTGTCGATGCACCCGGGGCGGATACGGACGACTACATCGTCACTCTCGCTATCGCCGGAATTTCTGTCGTTGTGTTTATTGTTGCAATGTATGTGCCGCCCATCATCCGGGCGTCGTACAAGGCGTATCGGTCTCAAGCGGCATGGAATCAATCCGTCACGGTTCGCAAGCTGGCACTTTTGCTGCCGGGGGTGCATTCCTTGGTGCGGGCGCTGCTGCGAAAGGAACAAGGACTGCAACCGCTGCCCGGGCGGGAGGCGCGTCCGTCGGTGGTGCCGCCTTGCGGGGAATGGCATCCGGACTGGGCAGTGCAGGGTGGGCTGCAGGCTCTGCTGCAAAGGAAAAGCGATTGCAGCGCCCGGCGCCTATGCAGGATCATTGCTTGGACTGGCTAACGCCAAACTCGACCGCTCCCGTAAATACGGGAATTCTGGCCGGGCATCCTCGCCGCCTCCACCCCCTTTGAACGATAACAGCTAGAACGAGGCGGAACGCTTATGGCCGGATCTAACCCGCCTGATAACCCTTATCTTGCTGCCCGTAACGAGTGGAACGAGCGTTACGGGTCCTATATCAAGGCCGCTTCATCGTGGCGTATTGTCGGTATTACAGGCATGGCGATGGCAGTAATAGGCTTCACCTATGCACTTTATCAAAGCGGGCAGGTCAAGCTCGTTCCCTATATCGTCGAAGTCGATAAGCTGGGAACAACAGTTGCGGTGGGGTTTCCCCAGCAGCTTGAATATGCCGATCCCCGCGTTGTTCGTGCAACGCTTGGCAGTTTCATCACCAGTTTTCGCAGTGTAACGCCTGATGCAGTCGTACAGAAACAGTATATCGACCGGACTTACGCGCTATTGCGCACATCTGATCCCGCGACCGAGAAAATCAACGCTTCGTTTCGGGCCAGTTCACCGTTCGAGAAAGCGAAAGATGCGACAGTCGCCATTGAGGTGAACAACATCGTGGCGATCTCCAGCCAGTCATATCAGATCGACTGGACCGAATTTGAACGCGACCGGAAGGGCAAGGAACGCGCTGTCCGTCGGTTTCGTGGTGTCGCTACGGTGACGCTGACGCCGCCGCAGGATGAAGCCATGATCCGTCTCAATCCGATAGGGCTTTATCTGCGCGACTTTGATTGGACGGCTCAACTGTAAAGGCTGGAAAGGCAAACGGTTTTGAAGAAAAAATCTCATGGCATTGCATTCTTGCTCACAATTGTTGGATCCGCTTTCGTTATACCGTCAGGTGTCACGGCTGCTGACGGCATATCGCCGAAAGAAGAAAAAGCGCTTGGATTGTCTGGGCAATGGCGTGAAAACCGGGGACTGGTAACTCATGGGACAGACGGAAAGACAGTCTTTCTTTACGGTGAGAGCCAACCTTCTGTGGTTTGCTCTCCACTGCAGGTTTGCGATATCGAGTTACAAGCCGGTGAAGTCGTGCGCGACGTCCCGGTCGGAGATACCGTACGCTGGAAGGTTGAGCCTGCTACCTCCGGAGAGGCCGGTACCCAGTCGGTACACATCATTGTCAAGCCGGCAGAATCGCAACTGAAAACCTCAATGGTTGTCACAACGTCCCGGCGTACCTATCACATTCAGCTGAAATCACATCAAAGCCAGTATATGGCTCGCGTCGGTTTTGACTATCCGGAAGACGTCTCAGCCAGATTTGCAGAGATTACTCAAAGGATGGAAGCGAGCACCATCCCGGTGCAGGCGTGCCTGCCGAACAATTGAGTTTCGCCTATTCAGTGTCCGGTCGTGCCCGATGGCGGCCAACACGCGTCTATCCGATGGTCAGAAGACCTACATTCAGTTCCCGAAAACGCTGTCAGGCGGGATGCGCCCGTGCTCTTCGTGGTGGCCGGCGGACAAAACCGGATCGTCAATTACCGCATGAAAAACAATATGATGATCGTCGACTATAATGTAGATCGTGCGGTGCTCGTATCAGGTGTAGGATGGCGGCAGGAAAAATCTCGATCCGACGGGGAGGCCAATCATGAACTTCTCGTGGCCTTCGATCCGTCGTCAGATCGCGCTGTTCAGTGCAATGGCCGGTATTTTGTCCGGATGTCAGACGAATAAAGCTGACAGCTTCATGGCAAGCAGTCTTGCTGATGACATTTCCGTTGCAGCGGCGGAAGGCATTGCCAACGATCTGGTGGCCCATCTCGCCCAACAGGTCGGACCGGGAACGGGGACTGTGCTTCTCAGGCAGGACGGATCTGTATTCGGGAAGGCTTTCGATACAGCGCTCAAAAACCGGGGATATGCAGTGGTCACAAATCAGAAGTGGGATGCGAAGGAGCGCGTGATTCCAATCGCTTATGTCGTTATTCCCTTTGAGGGACAACTCCGCCCGGTTGAGAAGCGACAAAGTGGAACTCGGTCGCGCCTATATGATTACTCAATCCGGCGCACAACCTGCAAACCCGCTTTCCATCATGCGTCAGGGATAAGGTTGTTTCGACATGGTCCAATCGCTGCAACTTGGTGGAAATCCAGAGCAAAAAAGACCGCCGCGCAAATCCGTCGCGTCAACCGTCTTCCGCTATTCATTGGAATCGGCGTTGTGTTCGCATTGGTCGCTATCATTTATCTTGGCCTTATGTCACGGGGTGTACTCTTCCCGCATGATGAAGGGCCCGCCATACGGCAGGAAACCCGGCATCCGATTTTGCCGAACAGATAAAAGGCGGCGTATCCAATGCAATTATTGGAGAACCGCGACAACAGGTATTTCAACCAACGCCGGATCAAACGCCGCCCCGGCCTGATGACAATCCGTTCGCGCCTGAAGCAGCAACGAAAAGTGCAAATCCTGCTGAACAGAACCTCGAGCGGAGTCCGTCTGGCGCGCCAGACTGAAACGAGAAAATCAGGAACAATATATTCGCGAACGGCAAAGCCAGAGAATGGCCAGATTGCAGGCGAATGGCGCTGCCTATGATGCACCGATAGCCATCAATAATCGAAAGTTCGGCAAGAATGGAGTGGAAGCGAAAGGTCAAGGCCAGATGCGGGAGATTGTGTCGGAACAGACCGGGATGGCGGGCAATCCGCGTGCGGATATTTATGCCGCAGCGCTCAAGGCTGGGCTGGCCGGATCCAGTGCAGATCCGAACGGGCAGCGAAACAAAGAGGAATTTTTTAATCGGGATCTGAAAGAGCAGGGCTATCTTGCAAAACGTGTGGTGTCGCAGCTTTCGCCCTATGAACTCAAAAGAGGCTCGGTTATTCCAGCAACACTCATCAGCGCCTTGAATTCAGATCTGCGGGCCGCATTTCAGCACAGGTAAGCCAGAATGTTTTCGATAGCGCTACCGGTCATCACCTTCTCGTTCCTCAAGGAACGAAGCTGTTTGGCCGTTACGATAGCAAGGTTTCATTCGGGCAAAGTCGCGTGCTTGTGATCTGGACAGACCTTGTCTTCCCTGACGGATCTACAATTCAGATCGACGGGATGCCCGGAACGGATGAAGAAGGCTACGGCGGCTTCAAGGATAAAGTAAATAATCACTATCTGAAGACATTCGGGTCAGCGGGTTTGATAGCTCTGATAGGGACGGGTATAGATATGGCTATTCCACAGGATCACAATGCGAACGGTTCCCAGACTTCATCTCAGGATGCTGCGCGTAGAAGTTTTGCCGACACATTTGGCCGTCTCGCTGACAAAACGGTTCGAAACAATATGGAGGTCCAGCCGACACTGGAGGTTCGTCCCGGGTACAAATTCAATGTTATTGTTGATAGAGACATTGTATTTCCGGGAGAATTTAAAACTTAGACGAAGCTTTTTCAAAAAGTCGTGAGCTTGTAAAAGAATTCGGGAAGTTGTTATATTGCTGAGTAAGCACCGTAGCTCCGTATTAATTATGCATTCAGATTGTGATTACTGTCAAACAGTTTTGTTGATGTTTCGAGGAGGGTCGGTGGTGACAAGCTGGGTGGAAAAACTCGTTGACGTAACTGGTTATATCCGGGATGCCGGCTCTCTTCGGGCCAGCCTTGAAATAGTAACAAAAGACAGCGGATTTGATGGTTTTGCATATTACTTTTCACATCAAAACCGTGACATTACGATATCCAACTATCATCAGGAGTGGCAATCCCGATATATCGAACGCCGTCTCGTCAGGTCGGATCCTGTTGTCCGGCGCGCTAAACTGTTACGCCGCGCGTTCTCACGGGATGCAGAAGAAGATAGATCCCTTTGGAACCGGGACGAACGCCTATTGTTCAAAGAGGCAGCAGAATTCGATATTCGATCGGGTATCACTGTTCCTGTTAAAACAGCCAATGGCGGCACATCACTGTTCACACTTGTTTCAAAGAGGCCCCGATCTGCAGAAAACCGAATAGTAGACGAAGTCGCCGCCGCTGCGAGTGTCGGTCAACTACATGCGACTATTGCTTGTATCGACATGCAACCTTCCAATGAAGAAAGTGTACGTCTTGATCCGAAGGCGGCAATATACTTGCGCTGGATCGCACACGGTTTGTCATGGAGCCGCGTGGCGAGTATAGAGGGTACAACTTACGACAGTGTGCGGTCCAGCCCGGTCAGCGCAAAAGAAACTGGATTGTGCCACAACGACCCAACTCGTTGCCACGGCTATAAGGCGACACTTGATCTGACTCCTAATTCACGTCCGGAACATATCCCGGGACTCCCAACAATGTTGTCAGGCCGGACATATGTGTGTGCATATCAATTGCCGATTTTATATACTCGACATATTCCGGATTGTCGGTTGTCTGACCTGATCTGCATTCTTCTGGCAGCGACTGGAAAAGCGCATCGGATTTGTTTACAAGATCACGGTGGTGCCGGATCGCGTCGATAACAATATTTTCCAGTGTGGCGAGCCGTAAATCCTGCGTCAGTCCGATCAATGGCCGGATTACCGTAGCAAGGTCAGTGTCGTTTTCCGATCTCATCTTTGTGCGTTTCTCTCATGGAGCCTTTGCAGGTGCCGGGGGTTTGAAGGTTGGAATAGTTTGAGGCGCAATTGATAGTTATTGGTTCCCTCGTGAGCATTGCGTCGCGGTGCCCGTAAGCCAATTGCATTGATCCAGCGCATCTGGTCCCCGATGGCCGTCGGGACGATTAACGACCGAACGTAACACAGAAAATGTCAGCTGTGTGCACCTTCAATGAAAAAGCCGGATCGCATTACGGTACCCTTTACCGTTGGGCAATCCGCGGGCACGGTTGCCGAATTCTCCAATGTCTGGGTTGCACCTTGGAGAAGTGTGAATACCTATGATCCAGTTTAAAACCTACTATGATGCAGCGAGTTGAGTGTTCATTAAACCCGGTAATTTTGCCAGATAGCGACGTGCAACGCTTTTTGCCCTTCTTGTCGAACAGCTATCGAGAGGGGACATCATGAAAGTGTTGACGGTGCACGACCGGGAAAGGCATGCCGACCTTTTCGAACAGATGTTTCGCGGACGCGCTGAAGTCTTTCATGATCGCCTTCAATGGCCTGTGATCGTGCGCAACGGTCTTGAAGTCGATTATTATGATGAAGCGTGTGAACCGTCCTATTTGCTTGACCTCGACGATGAGGGCCATCTTCACGGTTCGCTGCGATTGCTTCCGACTACGTCTACGACGATGATCCGAAGAGAATTTTTGCATTTGTTTGAAGAATACGTCGACTTTGTGGACCCCCATATATGGGAATGTACCAAATTCTGCGTGCATGCAGGGGACAGCACTACTTCCACCCGTTTGTTGATAGGACTTCACAGGCTTTGCGAGCAATGCGGTATCGAGCGCATTGTAGGCCTTTATGAGCTTCCAATGGAACGGGTTTATGCCCGTATCGGATGGAATCCCCGACGTTTGGCAACAGCGAAGTCGGGTGCAGAGACACTCGGTGTTGGTATCTGGACTGCTGACGCATCGTCTCTGTCTCGTATGGAAGAGAACCTCGCCAGACGCTGCTACGGGAATATTAATCAATCGCCTCTGTTTTAATATTTTCAGATGCACTCGCGGACCTTCGCTTTGCACAGCGGGAAAGCCATGAAAACTCGACGGGAATTCACACTCCCTGCGTTCCAGTATGATGTATTGGAGAACGATAAAGACCCACTGGACGCTTGCGGAGACGATGTAGCGGAGCGGCAAGATCTTCAATCGGTTGGCACTCGCTCTTTGCCTTCATTGCGCGTGATTGCAGTGGCAGCACCAGACCGGATCGAAGGACGGAAAGAAGAAAGAGCACTTAATAGTCGAGATCCTGCGAGCCTCTTCAATGCCTGCAGAATAGCAGCGTCACGCGCCTTTTCAGGGCGAGGGCCGTGGGGCGAAAGTAATTGGGCGAAAGGTGGCAGGATCGGGATACGCAGAAATTTCCTGCTCATGTACTCGCTCGATGATATGCCCGAATTCGTCCGTTTGATAAAACGCGAAAAACCGAATGTTATTTTGCTCGGCGCAATGTCTCTTTGCATGCCGGAGCAATTGAATGCGCGCGGGTCGCGCGGCAGATACTGGGCCGACAAGTCCTCATTGTTCTGGGTGGTCGTCATCCCAATGAAACGATTTACCTCTGGAACAAAAAAGGCTCGTCAAACGACCGACGTATTGCACCACGCTGGATCTCCAGCCAGATTGATGCGCGAAAACCGAATTCCCCCCTCTATTCGACGCGGTTATTTCCGGCGAAGCAGAGTATCTGATTGCCGAACTCGGAGAGGTTTTGGCATCCGGTACGATATGGGACACGGAGAATCTATTTCAGCGCATCTCTCCCCATATTCCGGGTAACTGGATCGTCTCGCTACCCATAGGCCCCGATATTGTAAGTGCGGGTGTGGTCATAAATCCTAACGATTTGCCCCTCTGGCTCCACTTTACGGAGTTTCCACATCGTTCGATGTGTTCGGCAATAGAATGACTGCGCACGTGTTTAGTGATACCGGCGCGGGCTGCGTTTACGATTGTGATTTCTGTAGCGAGCGCAGTAGCGTAACGGGGAGGCTTGCTGACGTTAATGGTGCGCCACAGCGATTGTACAGGCAAATGGCGGAAGCGGTTCGGGTTATCAAGGAAGACCATCCGGGTCGAGGCGCCAGTGCATTCATCGAGGATTCGGTTCTGTTGGGTGGTAGTCCTCGCGCATTCGACGAGTTTTGCGATCTACTTGACGAGAAGCCTCTTGCGCTTCAATTCGGCGCCCAATTGACCATCGACCTGATATTGCGGCGGGAAGATCAGCTTCGGCGTCTTGCAACTGCCGGACTTCGGTATCTTTTTATAGGTCTCGAAACGTTCGATCCCAACGAGATTGGTGGTATGAGTAAGAATATTGGCGCAAGGACGGGCAGTTGGCATGTGCGCTTTTGCCGGGCACTCGATATACTTTCTCGCAATGAAATTGCTTGCGGCTGTGCTTTGCTTTTTGGACTGGGAGAGAAACACTATAGCCGGATTGCACTGTTGGACACTCTCATAGACGAGAAGCAAAAAAGGGGATCCCCGGTTGTATTGAGTGCAAACTGGGCCGTGCAGCACCCGCTACAGGACAGCACCACTGAGCGGGTTTACGATTACACTGAATGGGGCACTCCTCCGGGGGCCATCTATCCCTTTTTCATCATTTTGGCGAAGCTTCACTCAAATATTGTATGTCTGAACAGGCGAAGCCGAAATTGGAGCACCTTCGCGAAATTGTAAATAAAATGACGGAATTTGAAGCCATCTAATAAGACTGACAAGTAATCACGAATTGGTGACCACTCTTCAACACCAATTCCGCACCCTGTATACTCAACAAAATTTTGGCAAATCAAATGAGTGCATTCCGCAATTGCACGCTGTCAGGGGTTGGCTTTAGAAAGTGTCGTTTTTCCCGCGCAATCTCAACGCCTGCCGATTGGAAGGTAGGAAGTGATCCCACTTGAAAATGCCCTTGATGAGCTATCGAGGATCGAGACCTTCACGGCTCTGGAAACATTCGTGATCGAGTTGAGAGCAGCTTATCAAGTGGCGAACATCGTATTGCACGTCATGTCTTCGCCTGTGACCAAAACAAGACATCCTGTCGTGATCGCAACTTATGAGAAAAACTGGGTGGAGCGGTACATCGAACAGGACTATTTTAGCATCGACCCAGTCGTTCGGGTTGGAGCGAAGAGCTTCTTGCCACTCGATTGGCTGGATATTGACCGGTCAAATGAGCGAATGCGCCGATTGTTTAAGGAAGCTGAATCTTACGGTGTCGGGACACAGGGTGTCACCTTGTCGATAAATGGACCGGGACGAGGCAAATCTCTGGCTACGCTAACGTCTTATGAACCCCAACATACGTGGTCACGGCGACGAACGCGCTTATTGAGTGATTTTCATATACTATCACATTTCCTCTTTGACCGCAGCCCGGCCCTTGCAGGGTTTGGTTTGCAGCAACGATCAAAACTGTCGCCACGTGAACATCAGTGTCTTGAGCTCCCGGCACGAGGTTCCGTACCGAAGAAAATAGCCTACGAACTTGATTTGTCGATCAAGACAGTGCGTCTGTATCTGACCACGGCAAAATTGAAGCTGAGTGCGCCGAATATAAATGCCGCAATTGCACTGGCAGTCCGAGATGAAATCATACTGGTATAACATGTTGCACTCGCCAGACTAATCCTCACATTTGTGCGAATAAAGTGTTCATCCCTGTGTACGTATTTTCGCGAACAACTCCGGCGTAAAGGTGAACTGCGGCGCAGACTCAGCCCTTGCAACCCGGTCGCTCCTCACGCCCAGACTATCAGTGGCAACCGTACTGCGGCGTTTCACGTCGAATATGGCCTAAGCATCGGTCAGGAGCGGGATCGATCACCGGTAAATCAGTCGTACAAGCATCCGCCGCAGAGTACTAGTCTTTCGGCAAGACCTTCGACTTCACCAGATCTTGCCAGCCCGAACCCGCGCGCGCTGTCAACATATTCTTGCGAATGCTGATCATATACGTCTGCATGGCGGTGTTTGCTGGCTGCTGATTCCGGTTACTTGATTGATGCTCAATAATGCCCGCCGTCCGAGCCCTTTTTTGTTTGATTGACTTTGCACGGCCATCACGTCCTCGATGAGGCATGTCTGATCGAAGAACGGCTTGGCCTCGATCATGATCCCGCAACGTCGTCCTCAACTTTCTTCCCCTGCCGGAGCCCACCCCGTTCGCAAGGTCGAACAGGGCCCCGGGCGTCCGTCATTCCTCGCTTGAACAAGAAAGTTTCGTACGCCGTCCTCCACTTTGTTTCGGCCCGATGGGTGCGGTCTGATCGTCTCCGATCTTATCGACAGCCATCGAGGTCGCGATGGTCGCGGTCCCGTTTAACCTGAAAGGATCTCTGAAATGGCTATTATCGGCAGCTTCTCCACCAACGGAAACCTCATCAGCGGCGCAGTCCGCACCCTGACTGTCTCAATGAAAGCACGCCTCTTGCCGATCGAACGTACATCGCGTGGCGCTCCCGATTTCCGGGTGATGGCTGGCATGGCCGAAGTGGGCGCCGCACGGAGCTCTATCTCAAACGATGGCGAGCACTACATCTCCGTCAAGCTTGATGATCCCAGCTTCAATGCTCCGATCAACGCCGCTTTGTGGCCCAGTGAAACGGAGGGTGATTACGACCTCGTCTGGAACCGTACGAAACGTGATAAATAACTGCGCCCCCGTCGCAAGGCGGGGCCTTCTACGCTGCAAGACCACGCATGCAACGTGGTCCTCAGACGTTTCATAGACCGCGCATTGTTATCATCACGCTGCTTTTCCAAACTCCAGTTATTCTCAGGTACTTCCATCAAAGTAGCTTGCTCAGTCGGATGGAAGCGTTCCGTTAATAACGGAACGCGTCATCTCATCGCGGCGGAACCATATAGCTCTTCCGCACCGCAGAGGCGGGTTTCCAGCAGTGAAGACAATCTGTTCGTCACTTCGCATTCCCATAACCTCATACGGCAGAATTAAGGGTCGGCGATTGAGTTGTTTCGAGCGCGATCTTGATGATCCAGAAGACTGGCTTGTACGGCTTGTCTGATCGACCTCGATCGTGGTGTCGCCGCACCGTCTGGAAATATAATCGGCAGTCTCCGGATCGTTGATCGCAGCAAAAGAAATCCACGACGCAGATTCAAACCATTTCGAACTCGCATCACGGCCGCCATAAGTCTCGCGCATTTGTCCGATCGACTGGAACATCAAAACGAGACTGATGCCGTATTTGCGTCCGGCATCCCGCGCAGTTTCAAGGATACGTAGATATCCCAGCCTCGCCACTTCATCGAGCAGAAAAAGTGTGGGCTGACTGGCATTACGTTTACGATTATAAAGCGAGTTGAGGAATGAGCCTATAACGACACGCGCTAGCCCCGGATGTGTTTCAAGTACCTTCAGGTCGAGCGCTATGAAGACGTCGGTTTGACCGTTCGCCAGCTCATCAGTGCAAAAGCTGTGACCGGAAACCAGAGATGCATAGTTGTTGTAGGACAACCAGTGCGTCTCCTTTACCGCGTTTGCATAAACACCGCTAAATGTTTCCGGCGTCATGTTAACAAATGCGGCGACGTTCTCTTTGACGAAATCAGATTGGGACCGGCGTGTATCTGTGCAAGTCGTTCGCGAAGCTTTGGCTCAGGCTCGGACAGATTGGCACGTACCTGCCGCAACGTCTGGTTCTTCTTTTCTGTTTGACCGGAAAGGCAAACGTCTGCGATCAAGGCTACTAAAAGCTGCATGGCTGAGGCACGAAAAAATCGTCACGCGCAGACGTGCCACGTGCATTATCGGTCACTATCCATGTTGCAACAGCGACGATATCCTCTTCCTTCGTGCTGCCGAAACGACCGATCCAGTCCAGTGCGTTGAAGCCGATGGTCGAAGTGGCAGGATTTAACGTGATCACCCGCCGTCCCGCCTTGCGTCTGTGATTGATAACCATCGGGGCTACTTCATTTGATGGGTCGAGTACTACAAGACTGCCGCTCCATTTAAGTGAGGTAGGTATGGTCACTGACGTTGTCTTGAACCCTCCAGAGCCTGCGAAAACCAATCCATGCGACGAGCCGAATGAGCCGTCGAAACACAGGAGCGGGCTTTTGCCGCCCGCACCCCCGTGTCTTGGGTGTGCGGGGGCGGAATGCGTCGGCAGCGAATCCGTCCAGTCAACGCGATAACGCTCGCCGATCACCACTCCGCCGCTGGCTGGTAACAGCTTTGCCGCTTCGGTCATCCTCATCCATCTGGCCTCTCCGTAGATGGCCCGCTTGCCGTGCGTGCGCCGCGGTGCAGGCTTTGCAAAGGCAGCATTGCCCTTGACCGCAACGCGCAATGCAAAGCAGCCAGAGATAAGTGTAGTCATTGCACCTGCCATTGTGGGAAGATCGAGGTATGACAGAACAGACTGGTCCGTTGGGACCCGATTGGCGATGCTGGAAAGCCGGACAATCTCACGCAGCACTGCGATTAAAATGACCGCGAGGCTTCCGCAAGCCACGCTTCCCCGACTGTCCTGATATTGTTGTCGCCCTTGAGAACAAGTAACGAAATCACCCCAACACCAGCAGCAAACACATAGGGAAGAGCAAGCCCGACGCGACCAAAAAGCAATTGCGTGTGGATTGTCTTTCCCATAGCTGACAGCCATTGTTCGATGCCCGTGAGCATAATCGTTATCGCAATCATGAACGCTATAGGAAAGATGGCGAGAAGCAGCTTACCGGTGCCATCATCAAGGACCTTTTGCCCGATCGTCATAAGTCTCGAACGTTCCAAAGCGTTGACATCGATCCGGTTTTTGGCATCAACCAGCAACCCGATCAGAACGATCCGCTTCTCATAACCCAAGCCGGCGAACGATCAGCCCACCTAGTTCAATTTTTCTCTCTCGCGTCTTGTCTTCGGGCATAAGTCGATTTCATTCGGGCCATTCGCTCAAGCCTCGCCAGCTTCGCCCGCAGCCGGCCAGTGGAGATCGTAGAAACCTTGTCGCTGGCGACTTTGCTGTCGGTGCCGTTTTTCCTTCCCAACGCGGCGTCTGGCCTTTTGCGAAACCGCACGGCGATTTCCTCGAGCGCAGCCTGTAGCGCGGCCTCGTCGACCTTGATCTCGCCAAAGCCAGCTTTGAGCGCGACCCGGCCTATGCGTTCGGCCTCGCGTGTTTCCGCCCGCCTCAGTTGGTCCTGCAAACGAGCTATTTCTTCTTTGATCTTCGATGAGGGCTTCTTCATATGGGGCATCCATTTTTTTTGTTGTTTAGCTGCGTATTCGCAGCACCAAACCTCTCCCGAATGATCATTCTTTGGAATGTGCAAATCTGCATATCGGCAAGAAAGACGCTTTGCGAGATCATCTTGCCGTTCTCAGGGACGGGAGCCAAGGGCGCAATTATACGTCGCTAGTGCGACGCGTTCTGTCGCTTTCCTCTCCCGGCGAACGAGGTTCAAATCGGGAGCAGTCGTCACCATGGCCATCGCGCATTTCTCCGTCAGCATCGTCGCCCGCGGCTCGGGCCGCAGCGTCGTGCTGTCGGCGGCGTACCGCCACTGTGCGAAGATGGATTACGAGCGCGAGGCCCGCACGATTGACTATTCCCGCAAGCTGGGACTCGTGCACGAGGAGTTCCTGCTTCCGGTAAATGCCCCGATATGGGCGCGTACGCTGATCGCCGACCGGTCAATCGCCGGCGCGTCCGAGGCCTTCTGGAACCGGGTCGAGGCCTTCGAGAAACGCTCCGACGCGCAACTTGCCAAGGACCTGACAATCGCGCTGCCGGTGGAGCTGACATCCGAGCAGAACGTCGCGCTCGTGCGTGACTTCGTCGGTAAGCACATCCTGCCGAAGGGCATGGTTGCCGACTGGGTTTATCACGACAATCCGGGCAATCCGCACATCCATCTGATGACCACGCTACGCGCGCTGACCGAAGACGGTTTCGGGGCGAAGAAAGTTGCGGTGATCGGCGATGACGGCCAACCTCTCCGGACCGGGGCTGGCAAGATCGTCTATGAGCTTTGGGCTGGAGGAGCGGAAGATTTCAACGCGCTACGCGACGGCTGGTTCGAACGTCAGAACCACCATCTGGCGTTGAGCGGTATCGATCTTCGGGTCGACGGACGCTCCTACGATAAGCAGGGGATCGATCTTGTCCCGACCATCCATCTCGGCGTCGGCGCCAAGGCGATGGAACGCAAAGCCGAGCTTGTCGAAGAACAGGGTGCGATCCGCTTCCTAAAGCTCGAACGCAGTGCGCTGCAGGCGGAACGCCGCAAGGAAAACAGGGCTCGCATCGTACGCGATCCCGCACTCGTCCTCGACCTCATCACCCGCGAGAAAAGCGTCTTCGATGAACGCGATGTCGCGAGGGTCCTTCACCGTTACATCGACGATACCACGCTGTTCCAGAACCTGATGGCGCGCATCCTGCAGAACCCGCACGTCCTGCGGCTGGAGCGTGAAGGTATCTCGCTTGCGACCGGCATCCGTGAGCCTGCGAAATACGCAAAGCGTGAACTTATCGTACTCGAGGCGGAGATGGCAAAGCAGGCGGTCTGGCTGTCGCGCCGGACCTGCCATGGCGTCCGGACGAAGATCCTTGACGCAACTTTCGCGGGACACGGGCGCCTGTCCGACGAACAGCGTTCGGCGATCGAGCATGTCACCGGCGATGAGCGCATTGCTGCTGTGGTCGGTCGCGCCGGTGCGGGAAAGACCACTATGATGAAAGCGACGCGCGAAGCTTGGGAAGAGGCCGGCTATCGCGTCGTTGGTGGCGCGCTCGCCGGCAAGGCGGCAGAGGGCCCGGAGACGGAGGCAGGCATAGTCTCGCGCACGCTTGCCTCCCGGGAACTGCTCTGGAAGGATGGCCGCGGTCAACTCGATAACAAAACGGTTTTCGTTCTCGACGAGGCCGGCATGGTATCGTCGCGTCAGATGGCGCTCTTCGTCAATGCAGCCACGACATCCGGCGCCAAGCTCGTCCTCGTTGGCGATCCCGATCAGCTACAGCCAATTGAGGCGGGAGCGGCCTTCCGCGCCATCACCGATCGCATCGGATATGCGGAACTTGGAACGATCTATCGCCAGCGTAAAGAGTGGATGCGGCGTGCCTCGATCGATCTTTCGCGCGGCCGGATCGGCGCGACACTCGCCGCTTTTGATGCCGCCGGCATGGTGCGAATGGAATGGACCCGTGAGGAGGCCGCCCTTGCGCTGATCGAGGACTGGAACCGCGACTATGATCCGACCGGGGAGTTCGCTCATCCTCGCACACCGTCGCGCCGATGTTCGGGCTCTGAACGAGCTGGCGCGAGAGAAGCTCGTTGAGCGCGGCATTGTCGATGCTGGCCACTTGTTCCGCACCGAGGATGGCGCACGCCGCTTCTCCGCCGGCGATCGGATCGTATTTCTCAAGAATGAGGGATCGCTCGGCGTCAAGAACGGCGTCCCGGGCACTGTCATCGAGGCGATCCCCGACCGGATGGTTGTCGAGATCGGAGAGGGCGACGAGTGCCGCAAGGTCTCGATAGAGCAGCGCTTCTACGCCAACATCGATCACGGCTACGCGACGACCGTGCACAAGTCGCAAGGCGCGACCGTCGATGATATCAGGGTGCTCGCTTCGCAAACCATGGATCGCCATCTGACCTATGTGGCGCTGACGCGTCATCGCGACGCGGCGCGACTTTATGTCGGCCTGAACGAGCTTATGAGCCACGGCGGCGTGCTCGTCGATCATGGCGCCGCACCTTACCAGAATGACCCGAAAAACGGCGACAGCTATTTCGTAACGCTGGAGACTGGCGCAGGACAACAGCACACGATCTGGGGCGTCGACCTCAAGCGGGCGATCAGCGCCGCCGGCAGCGCGATCGGCGATCGCATCGGGATCAATCACAACGGTTCGGAGACCGTGCGGCTTCCCGACGGCAAGCAGGTTAAGCGCCATAGCTGGAAAGTCGTCGACATCAAGGCGATCGCGCTCGCCCGTCTCTCCGAGCGTCTGTCGCGGGACGGATCAAAAGAAACGACGCTCGACTACGAGAAGGCGTCGTCCTATCGCGCCGCCCTCCGCTTCGCCCAGATCCGCGGCCTTCATCTTATGAAAGTGGCCCGCACGATCGTCCGCGATCGTGTGGAATGGAAGGTCAGGCAGAAGCAACTGCTTGCCGATCTGCAGGCGCGTCTGATCGCCGTTGGAGCGAAACTCGGCCTCGCGGCGCGTGCGCAGCAGCAATCAATTTTCAACAGTACCAAGGAGACCAGACCCATGGTCGCGGGCATCACCATATTCCCGAAATCCCTCGAGCAGGCAGTCGAGGACAAGCTAGTTTCCGATCCGGCACTGAAGCAGCAATGGGACGAGGTCTCGACGCGCTTTTGTCTCGTTTATGCCGATCCGGAAGCCGCGTTCAGGGCCGTCAATGTCGATGCCATGCTGAAGGACCCGGGCTTCGCACAATCGGCTTCCATGAAGCTAGCCAACGAACCTGAATCCTTTGGGGCGCTGAAGGGTAAGACGGGGCTGCTGGCGAGCCGTACCGACAAGCAGGATCGCAATACGGCTGAGCTCAATGCGCCAGCACTCGCTCGTGACCTTACTCGCTATCTTGAGATACGCGAAAGCGCCACCCAGCGGCTTGTGGCGGAAGAGAGAGCGAAACGTTATCGCGTCTCGATCGATATTCCGGCGCTGTCACCGTTGGCACGGGCTGCACTCGAGCGGGTGCGCGACGCGATCGACTGCAACGACCTGTCGGCGAGTCTCGAATACGTGCTTGCCGACAAAATGGTGAAGGTCGAACTGGACGGCTTCAATAAGGCTATTGCTGAACGGTTCGGCGAACGCAGCCTGCTCACTAATGCCGCTCGCGGACCTTCCGGCAAGCCGTTCGAAAAACTTGCTCGGGAACTCGCACCTGAGGAAAGGGAGCGCCTCGCGGAGGCTTGGCCGATCTTGCGTGCAGCCCAGCAACTCGCCGCGCACGAACGCACGGCCGTGACGCTCAAGCAGGTTGAGGACCTGCGGCTCTCGCAAAGCCAGACGCCGGGTTTGAAGAAATGAGGGGACGGTACATTGTCTTGTCCGTTGTGAGCCCGGTGGCGATCCTGTCCGGTGTGGCGGCCATCGCCTTCACCGGCGGGTTCCGTTTGAACCTGACGCCGAGCGAGCCGCTTGGAATTTGGCGCATCGAGGCACTCTATCGGGCCGCTGCCCGCGGCGACCGGTGTTCATCTGCCCGCCGATGACGGCCTCGTTCGAGGAGGCGCGCCGTCGCGGATATCTGCGGTGGGGCCCATGTCCCGGCGGTGTGGCGCCCCTTATCAAGACCGTCGCCGCGCTTCCCGGTCAGCGTGTTGAGATTGGTAAGATCGTCGTCATCGATGGCGTGGAACTCCCCGGCTCCGAGCTTCGGCCAATCGACGGCGAGGGCAGGACGATCCGACCCTATGCCGGTGGCGTCGTGCCGACCGGTCATGTCTATCTCCACTCTATCTATGCGAGCTCCTATGACTCCCGATATTTTGGACCAGTCCCGGACAGCGGGCTGCTCGGTCTCGGCTTGCCTGTTCTTGTCTTCGATCCTTGACAAGATGTTCCCGGCCCTTCTAATCGGGGCGGCGATTGCCGCCGGCGTGATCGGCTGGAGCGGGTACGTCCCGGCGCTTCCGGTCGCCATGATCTTTCCGGCGCTATGGGCGCTGTCGCCGTCGCGTGTGGTCGCAGCTCTTGTTTCGGCTGGATATTTCCGGCTGCCACGCGCGGACTGCCCCTCGGTGTCGCGAATTTCTTCGCCGCCGACCTCTGGCCCGGCCTGATGCTCTGGCTGGCGGCCTCGATTTCATTCGTCATCGTGCATGCCGTGGCATGGTCAAGGCAACCGAAAAAGGGGCGGCTTCGGCGGGTTGATGCGGGCCGGGGCTTTCCGGAGAACGACCCGTCAGCAGGGAGGAGAGCAATGCGCTATCTAGTGGCGACCGTCTTGCTGGCGTTACCCCCGTTCGGCATCACCGGATGGGCGCAGCCGATCACCGCGGCCGGCGTACTCTTTCCTGGATGGGGATGGTGGGGGCTTGCGGGGACTGCGGCCATTCCCGTGTTGATGACATCGCGAGGCTGGCCGGCCGCAGCCATCGTTCTCGGAGGATTTTGGGCCCGGTCTGCCGCAAGCTGGACGCCTGCGGCTTTACCCCCGGGATGGAAAGGTGTCGATCTCGAACACGGTCATATCCTTGGCCGCGACGTTTCGCTCGGCCATCAACGTGATCTGATCGCAACGGTTCGGTCGCACGCCGATCCGCAGACCCGGTTCGTCGTCCTTCCCGAAAGCGCCCTCGGTTTCTGGACGCCAACCGTCGAGCGTCTCTGGCGAGACGGCTTGCGCGATTCCGTTGTTACCGTCATTGGGGGCGATCGTAGTCGAGCATCAGGGTTACGACAATATTCTGGTAGCGGTCTCGGCAGACCGAACCGGAATCCTCTATCGCGAACGCATGCCGGTTCCTGTGTCCATGTGGCAACCTTGGCGTGTCTGGATTGGGCAGGGAGGAGGCGTGCCGGCGAAATTCTTTGCCAATCCGACCGTCGAGATCAACGGGTGACACTTGCGCCGCTGATCTGCTATGAGCAGCTCGTCGTCTGGCCGATACTTCAGTCGATGCTCCATTCCCTGATATCGTCGTGGCAATCGGCAATGGCTGGTGGACCGCCGATACGTCGATCGTCGCGATCCAGCGCGCCAGCTCTATCGCCCGGGCGAAGCTTTTGGCCAGCCCCTTATCATGGCATTCAACGCGTGAGACGGGAAACGAAATCGGCTTTGGTGGCGATCAGACGGCGCACGGGATTACTTATTCAGAGATCGAGAGTAGCCACCGACCAATATGGGATCGGACGGCTGCCTCTACCAGATGAGCCGCATCCAGCAGCGGCATGAGCGCCAGCGATACGGTTAAATTCGGCAATGATCTGATAAGCGACGGTTGGCACTTAGCCGTCGACGCCTGCGTGTGCGTGACGCTTTCACTGGATCAACGGGCAATCGATGGGGCGTTGGGAGCGCAATGGCTGTTCAGCTTCAACGGGCATCGCGACTACAGCTTGCCTTTCTGGTGCCCATGCTCGCGATCTGACTGTTGTCGGCTTTGGCGGCGCGATCCGGGACGCTTTTCGCGAAGCCTATTTCGCGCCCTACGCCAAGGAAAAGGGCATCAAGGTGCTCGAAGACACAACGAATGGCGGCCTTGCCAAGCAGAAGGCAATGGTTGACGCGGGAAATGTTACGGGACGTCATGCAGATGGAGGACGACGAGGTCACCATGGCGTGCGAACAGGGGCTGCTCGAGAATATTGACTGGTCGAACAAATCCAACGCGGATGAAATAGATCCCAGTCAGTTCAAGGAATGCGCTGTTGGCGTTCTTACCGCGCAAGATAATCTATAACGTAGTCTGTCAGCTCCTGAGGGCCTGTCGTCGATACGTTGATATTATACGGTTTGATATTATATACATTAGTAAATTGAAAATTGCAGGAGCGCTTAATGAAACTGACGAAGATCAATGAGCGATTGACCGTGACGGGTCAGATCGATCCCGCCAAATTTGCTGACCTTGCCCGTGAGGGTTTTAAGGCTATCATCAACCTCCGGCCAGACGGGGAAGATACCGACCAGCCGGGAAACGCTGTTGAAAAACAGGCTGCCCGGGCTGCTGGCGTTGCTTATTCGTTTATTCCGGTCACAGCCGCTACCATCACCGAAGCGGATATCCGAGCCTTTCAGTGCGCTGTAAACGGGGCCGATGGCCCGGTAGTGGCACATTGCAAAGGCGCCGGGCGTGCGTTGACTCTTCATGTGCTTGGCGAAGTACTTGATGGACGAATGGTCCGCGAGGAAGTTGAAGCCTTCGGCAAGAGCCATGGCATCGACCTCTCGATCGGTATGCGCTGGCTCGACAAGCAAGCCCCGGGAGCACCCGGGGTAAAGGGTTTCTATGATCCCCGGACAGGAAGTATCCAGTATGTCGTCTCTGATCCGGCGACGAAGGCCTGTGCCATCATCGATCCGCTTCTCGACTTCGATGAGAAGTCGGGGACGACTGCCACGACGCATGCCGACGCCATCCCGGACTATGTCAGCGAGGAGGGACTGAAGGTCGAGTGGATCCTCGACACGCATCCGCACGCCGACCATTTCTCTTCGGCGCACTATCTGAAGGAGAAGACCGGTGCCCTTACGGCCATAGGTGCCCGTGTCGTCGATGTACAGAAGCTCTGGAAAGACATCTATAATCTGTCCGAGCTCGCCACGGACGGATCACAGTGGGATCGACTCTTCACTGATGGCGAGACATTCGCGCTCGGTGCATTGCAGGGCCGGGTGATTTTCACACGGCCACACGCTGGCTTCGATCACCTACGTGATCGGGGACGCCGCTTTTGTGAATGATACCATCTTCATGCCGGATTCCGGCACGGCACGCGCGGATTTCCCCGGTGGGAGTGCCAAAGCGCTCTGGGAGGGCATCCAGCGGATTCTGGCGCTTCCCGATGAAACGCGGCTGTTCACCGGCCATGATTATGAACCAGACGGGCGTGCAGCAAAATGGGAAAGTACTGTCGCTGAACAAAAGCGGACGAACCTTCACGGCTGATATGACGGAAGTGGCGTTCGTAGCACTTCGCGAAGCGCGCGACAAGACGTTGCCAATGCCCAAACTGATCCTCCATGCCTTACAGGTGAATATTCGCGGTGGGCGTCTGCCTGAGCCAGATGCAAACGGGAACCGCTATCTCAAGTTCCCGCTGAATGCGCTTGGCGGTGCAGCATGGTGACGACGCTGAGCACTCACCAGAAGCCGTCCATGTCACGCGAAGACATGGACGCGCGCGCCGTCGAGGTTGCCTCGCTTCTCAAGACGCTTGCGCACCCCGGCCGTTTGCGGCTCGCATGTGCGCTTGTCGATGGAGAGTTCTCCGTCGGCGAGCTGGAAAACAAACTCGACATTCATCAACCGACCTTATCGCAGCAACTCGGCGTGTTGCGTGACGCCGGCATCGTCGAAACACGTCGGGACGCCAAGCAGATCTTCTACCAGCTCACGGAAAAGAAGGCGGCGCTGCTCATACAGGCGCTCTACGCCATCTATTGTAATCCGGCGGACGAAAAATGACTTTTACCTTTTATCTTCCTTCACTGTTTGGCGGAGCGCTGATTGGCCTTGCTGCTGTTCTGTTGATGGCACGGGACGGGCGCATCGCCGGTATCCGTGGCATTGCAAGCCGTTTGCTGCCGCCTTAACTCGATGGTGGATTCCTGTCACGCCTTGGCTTCGTGCTGGGGTTGATTGTGGCCCACTTGTCTATTCAGCATCCACCGGGCAGCCTGTAATGCAATCGGTCTCCTCCAATCTGCCAGTAATGGTGGTTGCCGGTCTGCTGGTTGGCTTCGGATCGGTTTATGGCAATGGCTGCACCAGCGGCCATGACGTCTGCGACCTGTCCCGGCTGTCGCTGCGCTCGACCGTGACCACCACGGTCTTTATGGCTGCTGCTTTCGCAACGCTCTTGTCCGTCATGTCGCGGGAGTATGACCATGTCGTTCCTCATCAATCTTGCAACTGGACTGTTGTTCGGCATCGGGCTCGTCGCGTCGGGTATGTCGGACCCGGCCAGAGTGCTGAACTTTCTCGATCTGTTGGGCGCCTTGGATCCGTCATTGGCTTTCGTCATGGGTGGCGCTGTCATAACAGCCTTTTTCGGCTATCGCATCGTGTTCAGGCGTCCCGGTCCGGTTGTTGGCACGTCCTTTCAGCTGCCAACAAAGACCAGCATCGACAGCGGGGTTGTCGCCGGTCCGGCCATCTTCGGAATTGGCTGGGGGCTGGGTGGCTTCTGTCCGGGGCCAGCGCTTACCGCTGTAACGCTCGGCGCGACCGGCGCTTATGTCTTCCTGCCGATGATGTTTCTAGGCATGTGGTTGGCTCGGATGGCAACCAACAAGAAGCCCGGTATCGCTGCGGTGTGACGAAGTCTCCGAACCGGAATAGACCGTTAAACTTCAATTCGGATTGAAAGAGGCCGGGATCATGTTTCTGGAACCCGTTCAATATGCTTTGGGCGCACTCTCAGGCGGCATTGTCGGTGTGAGCCTTGGGTTGTTCGGCGGCGGCGGCTCCATCTTGGCCGTTCCACTGATGATCTACCTTGTTGGCGTTCCAAGCGCGCATCTTGCCATTGGCACCAGTGCGGTCTCAGTCGCAGCCAATGCGATCACCGGGCTCGCCAATCATGCCCGCAACGGCAGGGTAAACTGGCGATGTGCTGCGATCTTCAGTTTCGCCGGAGTCATCGGCGCGTCATTTGGTGCATCCCCGGGTAAAGCCATTGATGGTCGCCAGTTGCTTGTCTTGTTTGCGGGCGTGATGGTGGTGGTTGCTGCGCTGATGTTTCGCCGCAGACACATTGAGGGCGATCCCGCTACCGTCTGCACGCGTGAGAAACTGCCAAAAGTGTTGGGCGTCGGCGGCGGAACCGGTGTCCTGTCCGGATTCTTCGAGATCGGCGGAGGTTTCCTGATTGTACCGGCCTGATCGCCTCGACTGGCATGCCGATGATCAACGCTGTCGGCTCTTCATTGGTCGCAGTTACGGCCTTTGGAATGACCACTGCCGTTTCATATGCTATGTCGGACATGGTTGACTGGCCATTAGCGGTCGCCTTTGTCGGCGGCGGTATCGTAGGTGGCTACAGCGGCGCATCCATGGCGGGGCTGCTGGAAAGTCGCAAGGGCACTCTTAACGTACTGTTTGCGCTTATGATCGTGATAGTCGCTACCTATATGGCATGGCGCAATATCAGCGGAAGCTGATTGTCGCAGGCTCGCGATCTGACCGATAAAGCAGGAATATCTAAGTTGCGACTGGCCAAGCTGGGGCACATCGTCCACAAGCGCGAATAGCCGCGTTGGATCTACCCGGTGAATTGGTTGCCAGTCAGTCCGGCTTGTCCCTCAACCCATCGTGAACCCCGTTGTGGATCAGCCTGTCGACTGCCGCGTTACAAACTCGTCTTTGGAAGAAGAATAGCAATAGCCATTCCCCTTGGATGGCCCAAGAAGTTGTACAATTTCAACGATACGAGCGCCTATCGTGGCCCATACGGCGTGGAAAACTCCGTTGAACCGTTCCTATAGGAAATCGGCACAAAAGTCAGGAGCGGATGAGATTTTACCTGTGTGGAGAAGGTCAATGATCGTAATATTACTCGTCATTGGCAATATGCGGTATTTCAGTTTTTCTAAACGTTACAGTGTTGAAAGCGTGAAACGGTCTGTTTAAGACAATCGCGGTCAAATGGTAGGGAAGCAAACAAATTGTATCATTTCTGGCTCGATCGTTGGGATGAGCGGCGCGCACAACGCGGAGAAGTAGCAAAAAGACAACTGGTTTTCGCATAGACGCTGATCTTGTGTTTCCCGACGCTACGAGCGCCACGACGATTGAGGAGTTTTGCGTTCTCGCGGAACGGGCGACCTCGAGCCCCGCCTTTTTCAAAGCGCCAACCGGGCACGACCCAGAGTATTACCGCGAAGGAGAATTCCTCAGGTTCCCGTCTGACCTTTCTACGGACGTTCGAGAAAACAATCTGGTTTGGGCGGGGATTACCGAAAGTGGATCGCACGATAAGGCAACGGTTATTTTCCATCATTGGAATGCACGATCCCGAAACCAACAGATAGCGAAATATCTCTCGAAAAGAGGGGTGGCGGTTATCGAAATTTCTATGCCTTATCATTTTGAGAGAAGCCGTCCGGGGGCGGAATATGCCGATTATATGCTTAGCCCGAGTCTCGGTCGTACAATCCGGGCAATCCCGCCGGGCGGTTTGGGATGGGCAAAAGCTCATCCGTTGGTTGAAGAAAGAAGGTTATTGCGAAATATCCGTTGTAGGAATGAGCCTCGGTTCATGGGTGGCAGGACTGATTGCAGCGCATGACCCCAACGTATCCAAAGCCTCTCTGTTTCTAACCGCCGGGGTCTCGCTGATATGGTCTGGACAGGCCGTGCAACGCGCCCAATTCGTGATGGACTGCAAACATCGATCGGGATAGCAGAACTTCGACGAGCTTGGGCCCCGCTTAACCTAGAGAATTACGTCTATAGTCTCGCGCGGGCAAATCTCGATATTCAGTTCATACTGGCTAAACGAGACAAAGTCGTTTTGCCAGCATTCTCGGATGCACTCATCGAAAAATTGAGAAGTATTGCTACGCGCGCCAATGTTCTGCAACTCAACTGTGGTCACTATTCACTTGCCGTTCCACCCTACATTTTATTTGCCGGAGTGAGTCTGAAACGTTTTCTGTTTCAGGCCCGGGATCCGGCTTTTCAATGCTAGTTGGGGCTCAAAATGGCATTCTCTTTCTGGGGATGGCAGTTTATCCCTTCAAGATACGCACGTCTCAAAACTTGTTTAAGTCCCAATGTTTAGTGGCCGTTGTGTATTATGCAGGTGATTGAATATGGGTGCATTTTAAGGCATCTAATCGATTGTTTTCTTAAGACCGCCCGGTTCTGAGAACTGAAAAGTGACTACGGGGCGGGTGCTGGATAAATTACGCTTGTCGTTGTCGACCACAGGAAAAACTCGTGGTTTATATGGCAATTACGTTGTCAACTATGACGGTTGTGATACCTGCATTCCAGAGTCACAACAGCGCGTCCCGCCTGATCAAATGGAATTGGATACACTCTTCCTGCGCCACACTGGCTGGTTCGTTGCTGCTCCGTTTTACTAAGGGCTCAGCAGCTTCTGCATTCTCGCCCGGTGGTGTAAGCCCACGTCCTGGACAATTTCGGCAATCTGCTTGAGTTGGGATGACAGCGGATTGCTTTTGCGCCAGACCAATCCGATGGTCCGCAAGGGCCGTGGCTCTGCGAGGCGGAACATGCAGACATTTGCCGCAAGGGTTTCCGTATAGACAGCCATCTCCGGCACAAGCGTGATGCCTATGCCTGCGCCCACCATCTGAACAAGCGTGGAAAGCGAACTACCCTCCATTAGTTCGCGCGGCGGCGCATCTGCGATATTACAGAACGACAGGGCCTGATCGCGAAAACAATGCCCTTCTTCCAACAGAAGCAAACGCATTTCATGCAGTTTTTCGGCGCTCGGAACTGGCTTGCCCGCATCCTCCAACGGGCGCATCAGGACAAACTCCTCCTCAAAAGAGGAACTTCCTGCAAGGCAGGCTCCGAAATCGGCAAGGCAACAATCGCGGCGTCAAGTTTGGCTTCCAGCAAGTCTTCGATCAGCTTTTGAGTGATTGCCTCTCGTGGTCTGGGTTCCAGCCCCGGATAGCGTTGGGTCAGTGTCTTGATAACTTCAGGCAAAAGATAAGGCGCAACAGTCGGGATCACGCCCAGACGCAGGCGACCGGTAAATGGGCCATGCGCCGCACGAGCCAGCTCTTCCAGTTCGTCAACTGAGCGCAGGATGCCACGCACCCTTTCCGCAAATTCTTCGCCAAGGCCGGTAAGGCGGATTTGCCTGCCGCCGCGCTCTACCAAAGGAGCGCCGATCAGGTCTTCCAGTTCCTTGATTTGCAAGGACAGTGCAGGCTGGGAGATGGAACATGCCGCCGCCGCACGTCCAAAATGGCTCAATCGCGCAAGCGAGTCAAAGTAGCGGAGGTGTTTCATGGAGAGGCCAATCATAAGCTCAGCATATCGCAGCCTTAAGAATATACAATTGGAATTTATCGAAAGCATTGATTACCGTGCCAATACTGATTGTTGGCTCCGAAGCGACCGCCTTCATAGCGGTCGCTTTGGTATGCCAGTGTCAGCCGCCCGTTCAATTTAGCGAAAGCCATCTTTCGGAAAGCCATCGGAGAGCAATCATGGACGTGAAGACGAAATCGGCCGGAAAATGTCCGGTCATGCACGGCGGCAATACCGCGCTTGGCAATTCTGTCATGGAATGGTGGCCCAATGCGCTGAACCTCGACATTCTGCACCAGCATGACACCAAGACCAATCCGCTGGGCAAGAACTTCGATTACAAGCAAGAGCTGAAGAAGCTCGACGTAGAGGCTCTCAAGACCGATCTGCGCACGCTCATGACGGATAGTCAGGAGTGGTGGCCTGCCGACTGGGGCAGCTATGTCGGCATGATGGCTCGTGTGACCCGGCACGCTGCCGGTTCCTACCGCACCTCCGACGGTCGCGGCGGCGCCAACACCGGCAATCAGCGTTTTGCTCCACTCAATTCGGCCGGATAATGTCAACACCGACAAGGGGCGCCGTCTGCTGTGGCCGATCAAGAAGAAGTACGGCAACCGGATTTCCCGGGCCGACCTGATCGCGCTTGCCGGTACGATCGCCTATGAAGTCGCCGGCCTCAAGACTTATGGTTTCGCCTTCGGTCGCGAAGACATCTGGGCACCTGAAAAGGACACCTATTGGGGCAACGAAAAGGAATGGCTTGCACCGAGCGATGGCCGTTATGGTGATCTTACCAAGCCGAACACGCTCGACAATCCGCTTGCTGCGGTCCAGATGGGCCTCATCTACGTCAACCCGGAAGGCGTTAACGGCAAGTCTGATCCGCTGGCAACAGCAGCTCAGATGCGCGAAACCTTTGCCCGTATGGGTATGGACGACGAAGAAACTGTGGCTCTGACCGCAGGTGGTCATACCATCGGCAAGTCCCACGGCAATGGTGATCCGTCTAACCTGAGTGCCAATCCGGAAGATGCAGGCCCAGAATACCGGGGACTGGGCTGGATGAACACCAAGGGCCGCGGTATCGGTCGTGATACCGTCGTTTCCGGCATCGAAGGTGCATGGACTACGGAGCCGACCAAGTGGGACAACGGCTTCTTCCAGATGCTGTTCAAGCACGATTGGCATCTGGTAAAGAGCCCGGCTGGTGCTTCGCAGTGGGCACCTGTTTCGATCGCTGAGGAGGACAAACCGGTCGACGTGGAAGATCCGTCGATTCGTCTCAATCCGATGATGACCGATGCAGATATGGCGCTGAAGCTCGACCCGATCTACCGCGCGATTTCCGAACGCTTCATGAACGATTTCGACGCATTCTCCGATGCTTTTGCCCGCGCATGGTTCAAACTTACTCATCGCGACATGGGCCCGAAGACCCGTTACATCGGTCCGGACGCTCCAACCGAAGATCTCATCTGGCAAGATCCTATTCCGGCTGGTCGTACTGATTACGACGTCAAGGATCTGAAGGCCCAGATTGCCGTTTCTGGCCTTTCTATTCAAGATCTGGTGTCCACACTGCCGGGACAGTGCCCGTACCTATCGTGGTTCGGATTTCCGCGGTGGAGCCAACGGTGCACGCATCCGCCCGGCTCCGCAGAAGAACTGGGAAGGTAACGAACCTGAACGTCTGGCCCGCGTTCTCTCGATCCTTGAACCGATCGCAGCCGCGTCCGGTGCAAGTCTGGCTGATGTCATCGTGCTGGCTGGCAATTTCGGTGTTGAACAGGCAGCCAAGGCCGCCGGTTTTGATATTGAAGTGCCTTTCGCTCCGGGACGCGGCGACGCAACCGCCGAGCAGACTGATGCTGAAAGCTTCGCTCCGCTTGAACCGCTGGCTGACGGTTTCCGCAACTGGCAAAAAGGACTATGTGGTCAGTGCCGAAGAACTGCTTCTCGACCGGGCACAGCTCATGGGCCTCAGCGCCCCTGAAATGACGGTCCTTATCGGTGGCATGCGCGCCATCGGGACAAACTACGGCGGTACGTCACACGGTGTCTTCACGGACAAGGCAGGTGCATTGACGACAGACTTCTTCGTCACGCTGACCGACATGAACAATTCGTGGATCCCGACCGGTGAAGGCCTCTACGAAATCCGCGACCGCAAGACCGGTACGCCGAAGTTCACCGCTACGCGCGTCGACCTCGTTTTTGGTTCGAACTCGATCCTTCGCGCCTATGCGGAAGTCTATGCCCGGGATGACAGCAGGGAGAAGTTCGTAAAGGACTTCGTTGTCGCCCGGACCAAAGTGATGAACGCAGATCGCTTCGATCTGGCATAGCAGCTATCCGGCACAAAAATCCTCCCCGACATGCAGGGGAGGATTCTGGCTGCATCTCTAATCGAAATGTCGAGGTCAAGCGGACTGGGCCTTCGGGATTTCGTTGGTTTGAGCTCTCCCGATCACCAGCTTGCCCAAAGCAATACAGCCGTGGCGTCCGGACAAGCTGGAAATGACCGGTGCTTTGCCGAACAGTTTCGGCCCTGACCGGCCGCAGGCAGGCAGGGTTGCCAGTTACCGCAACGGCTCATCCTCTCTGCGGTTCCGCCAATCGTCGATCCAGACTGAGGTTGTTTCAGCGCTCCATTGATGTCCCGCAGGTCGACGATCATCGATCACGTTTCAGTGCATCAGCAATCCTATCTATCAGAAGGCGAACACGGCGTGGTTGAACGGAACCTGCCGGATAGACAATCCGCAGGTCGGTGTTACCGGGTGAGAACTCTTTCAGTATTTCCACAAGCGCGCCCGAGGCCAGATCCAGCTCGACATCCAGCAAGGACTTCAGGGCGATGCCTTTACCGGCAACGCACCATTCCCGAACAAGCCCGCCGTCATTGGCAGCACGCCGCCCGCGCACCATCACGCGGGTGACCTCACCGTCAATCCGGAATGGCCACTCCGCGTAAAGGTCCTGACCAAAACGAACGACCAGACAATCATGGGCGGCAAGATCATCGGGATGTTGCGGCGTGCCGTTCTCTTTCAGGTACGTACGCTGGAGACGCGCAGACCAGTCGACGGTTTGTGCCAAGAGAGCGGCTACGCATCGAGCTGTCGACCATAACACCGTGACGGATCGCAAAGTCGATCCCTTGGCCGACGAGATCGACATAACCGTCGCTCAGCTGGAGATCGACCGTAACGTTAGGGTGCTCATGGAGGAATGCATCGACAATCGGGACGATATAGGTTCGACCAATATCCTCGGCAGCGCTCAGGCGAATTGGGCCAGAAATGGTTTCTGCACCCAGCCTGATGCGACTTTCCAGTTCTTCAGCCTCTGCGAGCAGTCGTCTGGCACCAGTAACAAGATGCCGACCTTCTTCTGTCAGACTGATCGCCCGCGTCGTGCGGGTAAGCAGGGTGGCACCATAATAAGCTTCAAGCGCCGCCAGACGCTCGGTAACTGTCGCTGGCGCCGGGCCCATCTCACGTCCCGCAGCGGCGAGACCGCCCTTTTCCACAATGCGTAAAAACAGTGCCAGATTGTCCAGAATCATTATTCGTGATCTCCGAATTATCATTTCAGTTTATCACCAATTCTACGTGATGTATGTACGAGTTAGAACTGTTTCCGAAAGGAGACGGAACATGCAACTCGATCACGTCACCCTCCGCACCCGCAACATTCCTGCCACCCGCGATTTCTTTATCCGGGTCTTCGACATGGTACCGGGCCCGCGCCCTTGCCAGCTACAGCGCATCCCCGGTTGCTGGCTATACAGCGAAGGTCATCCGGTTGTTCACATTATAGGCTCGTTTGGCAATCATCTCGATTGCGCATCCGAGGCCATAGACCACGTCGGGTTCAAACTGAGCGGCTATGCTGGTTTCCGGTCCAGACTTGAACGGGTTGGCATACGTTACAGCACGATGGATCTGGCCGACGTTCAGGAGCGGCGACTGTTTTTCCGCGCACCGGGCGGGCCTTTGCTCGAAGCAGTCTTCGCTGAAGCGGTGCCAGACGAACAAACGCCGCCGGCTTCATGTAATCATCGATCCCGAACGTTATCGCTTCGGCCACGGATGGTTTCGGCGATGCAAAGGGCGCGGGCACCGGATGTGCACGGGAAAAGGGCCCGCGCGCCATCCATCGATCCGGAGCTACGTCCCAAACCTTCCAAACATGTTTTATCAAGGGACATCACCATGAAAACCTCTTCCATGCGGTCTATCCTTTATCACGGCGCTATCGCCCTTGCCGTTGCCGGCACGATCGCGGTTTCCACCGCAAGTGCTGCACAGGCAGGCAATTTCTGGAGCCCAAGCTGGATGTCGGCCACGCAGCCGATATGGGACGGCAATTTCGTTCTCCCGCTCGGGGTTCCCGCTCACTACTATCGGCAAACCATCCGCCAGATGGCGCGACTGAGCATCGGTGGCAACAAGCTGCGAGTGGTCATCAGCAACGAAGATGGGGCTACGCCACTTCGCATCGGCGCGGCCCGTCTGGCTCGCCATGAGAAGGGCTCGGCGATCATAGCTGGCACGGACCGCGTGTTGCACTTCGGTGGAAATCCTGAAGTCGTGATTCCCGCCGGTGGACGCATCATAAGCGATCCGGTCAACCTGTCGCTGCCAGCCCTTGCTGAAGTAGCGGTATCGCTTTACCTCCCAGAGACCACGGCCTGCCGGCTTCCACTTTGATGCACGCGATACTGCCTATCTCGTAAACGGCAATATGACTGGAGACGTGAGCTTGCCCGATACCGCGTCGCAATTCAGTACACGCGTTTTCTTCAGCGGACTGATCGTGGAAACTGAACAGGCGCCGACCACAATCGTCGCAATCGGTGACTCGCTTACGGACGGGAACGGCTCTACTCCGGTGCCAACACCCGTTGGCCGGATGTTTTGGCCGAGCGACTGGCGGGAAGCGGTATCGGCGTTCTCAATGCCGGTATTTCCGGTGGCCGTCTGCTGAAAGACGGAATGGGACGCGCCGGACTGGTTCGCGCATCGCGCGACGTGTTTGCGCAGCCGGGCGTGAAGGCCGTTATCGTCAAGTTCGGAACTAACGACATCGGTTGGCCCGGCGGCGGCTTTGCGCCGGACGAGGAGATGGTCAGTGCTGAAGACATCATTCAGGGCTACCGCGAATTGATCGAAATGGCTCACGCCAACAATGTCCGCATCATCGCTGGCACGATCGCCCCCAATGAAGGTGTGGCGAAAGGTTCGATAATCGAAGGTCACCACTCACCTGAGAAAGACAGGATCCGGCAAACAGTGAACCAGTGGATCCGTGAGAGTGGCGCTTTTGATGACTTCGTGGATTTCGACGCTGTTCTGCGCGATCCCGCGAATCCGGCCCGCATGAAGGCCGAGCTGGATTCTGGCGATCACCTTCATCCGGGCGATGCCGGTTACAAAGCTATGGCTGCGGCGATCGACGTCGATGCTTTTGCTTGGCCGCTGATCATTTCCTTCCGATTCATAAGGAAAATTCCCATGGACTATCGTTATCTCGGCAAATCCGGCCTCAAGGTTCCAGTTCTCAGCTTTGGAGCCGGCACTTTCGGTGGCTCCGGTCCGCTCTTCAGCCACTGGGGCAATTCAGATGCCACAGAAGCACGCCGCCTCGTCGACATCTGCCTCGAAGCAGGTGTCAATCTGTTCGATACGGCGGACGTCTACTCGAATGGCGCTTCGGAAGAAGTGTTGGGGAAGCCGTCAAGGGACGGCGCGACGCGGTCCTGATTTCGACCAAGACCAGCCTGCCCATGGGCGACGGTCCCAACGATGCTGGTTCGTCCCATTTCCGACTGATCCGCTCCGTTGAGGATGCACTGCGCCGTCTCCAGACAGATTATATCGATATCCTCCAGCTACACGCCTTCGATGCCTACACTCCGGTTGAGGAAGTCTTGTCTACGCTCGACACACTCGTGCGTGCCGGCAAGGTTCGCTACACCGGCATCTCGAACTTCTCTGGCTGGCAGGTGATGAAATCGTTGGCTGTCGCCGATCGATATGGCTGGCCCCGCTACGTCACCAATCAGGTCTACTACTCCCTCGTCGGTCGTGACTATGAGTGGGATCTGATGCCGCTCGGCGCAGATCAGGGGCTTGGTGCGATGGTCTGGAGCCCACTTGGCTGGGGACGTTTGACCGGGAAAATCCGCCGTGGGGCAGCGTTGCCCGCAGGCAGCCGTCTCCATGAAACCGCGAGCTTTGGTCCGCCGGTTGAGGACGATTACCTCTTTCGGGTTGTCGATGCACTCGATGATGTCGCATCGGAGACCGGCAAGACCGTCCCGCAGGTGGCACTCAATTGGCTTTTGCAACGGCCAACTGTTTCCTCGGTCATCATCGGGGCACGCAACGAATTACAGCTTCATCAGAACCTCGGTGCTGTTGGCTGGAGCCTGACATCAGAACAGGTGACCAAACTCGATGCGGCGAGTGCCGTTACTGCGCCCTATCCCTATTCGCCATATCGGCGACAGGAGGGTTTTTCGAGGCTCAATCCAGCCATTGCAGGTTGAGAAACGATAACGGACATCGCGACCAAACGACTTCAATCAAGCCGGCTGTCCCTTGCCCCCTGACGCCCGGTCGTCGGGTGGGAAGGGCGCCTTGTTCCCCGGCAACGCTGGACCTCGCCTAGTCCCGAATGTTGGACCTTCAAGGTTTCCTGACCGAAACCGGTCGAGACATTGCACAAGGCATCTAGCTACTCGAATGATATGAACAGGCAATTATGCTGTGCCTGTCTCAGCATCGGAAAAGCGTCTGGATTGTTGTAGTGAAAAGGCAATCGCTATTTGGCGATATTTGCCATAGGGAATCTGTCGCACGAATGCCCGTAGCCCGATAGTTTTAATGAAGGAGAAAAATGAGGATTGTCTGGGTTGTAGTCACGACCGTGAGCACTGTTACAATGGCTGCTTTTGGGCTGTTAGCGTTAGTGGCCTTTTCCGATGCCAATAATCGCTGCCCGGGCATACAATGCAGCGATGCGATAAGCGCTGGAGCTTGCTTTACCCTCATAGCGTTGACTGGTTTAGCTATCACGGTGTTTGGATACCGCTCCATCCGTGCACTGGGCAGCCGGGGAGGGACCCTCACATGCCATAATGTTATCGTGCAGCCGCAGGCGGGGCGAACGATATATCCCGTCGGACCCGACGGTCCGAAAGCGGCGGGTTGTCAATGGCAAGATCGAAGCGTTACCGCCTGCCGGCACGTGGTCAGAACCGCTTCGCTATGGCGGCGATAGATTGTGTGGACAGCGCTATCAGGGGCCGTGTCCGCGTACCGCTTTCAGTCCAGTTTTCCCGATTGTTGCAGGGGAGATGGCCTATTCACGCAACGCTAATGACATAGCGGGTCTACTCCTTTAAAAGGACGGCAATTCTTTCGAGAATAAGTTCGCTGGCATCCGGGATATCCTTGGAAAGTGCTGCCTCGGCAGCTTCTCCATCACGCGCTTCAATTGCTTTCATGACGATATAGTGGTCGTCAATCATGAGACGGCCCCCGTGTTCATATATACCTGCAATCAACGGACCCATCTGAAGCCAGAGCGTTCCAAGGATTGTAACCAGCGATGGCATGCGTGCTATTTCTGCAAAAGCAGAATGGAAAATCTGGTTGCACTCAAGAGCATCTTCCCAGCGTTGCTCGTTGATAGCGATCTCATTGTCGTTAATAATGGCCCAGAGCCGGGCAATGTCTTCCGGCGTTGCCGCAACAGCGGCCCGGCTGACCGCCAGTCCTTCCAAACGCACGCGAATGTCCCGTATCTCGCAATACCGATCCGGCGTCAGAATTGGAACGCGCACATCACGCGGTGTTTTCTGGATGAGGGCGTTGTCCTGAATAAGCCGTAGCAGAGCATCGCGAACCGGCGTGACCGATGTGCCCAACGAAGCCGCCAGCTCGCGAATGGTCAGCCGCGTACCGGGAGCAAATTTGCCGCGCATCAATGCTTCCGAGAGCTTGCGATAGACGACGTCACCCGGGTTCTCGTGCACCGGGGTCTGCAGTTCAGCAATATTGTGCATGCGCGCTCTCCACTAATGTCCCGGCATAACCATTATCATATTTGTAGTATGATGCATCAAATATGTTGCATGGTGCCGAAGTTGTCTGTAGCTTCCTTTTCAAAGGACGATCCGCCCCCACGATTTCGCGTGGCGACAGCATAATTACCGCTGCCATGGGCTGCGTCAGGAAACAAGAGGTCGCTATTGCCGGTCGACCGGTACTAAGAGGGAATTCACATGACAAGACAGCCCAATTCCGTAGAAGCTCGCGATATCGCCTATCACTTTCATTCCAACACCAATGCGCGCCGTCACGAAGAAATCGGCCCGGTGGTAATTGAAAAGGGTGATGGCATTTACGTTGAAGACAATAACGGTAAGCGTTATATCGAGGCGATGGCCGGCCTGTGGAGCGTCGGAGTCGGGTTTTCGGAAAAGCGTTTGGCCGATGCAGCGCACAAGCAGATGCTGAAGCTGCCTTACTCGCACACTTTCACGCACCGTTCCCATCCGCCCGTTATCGAACTGGCTGAAAAGCTGATCAGTATTGCGCCAGTTCCAATGAGCAAGGTTTATTTCACTAATTCCGGCTCCGAAGCCAACGATACCATCATCAAGATGTTATGGTTCCGCGCCAACGCCATGGGTCAGCCACAGCGTACCAAAATTATCGGTCGCAAGCGCGGCTATCATGGTGTGACGATTGCATCGGCCAGCGCTACTGGCCTACCGGTCAATCACAACTCCTTCAGTCTGCCGCTTCCCGGCTTCCTGCACACGACTTGCCCGCACTATTACCGTGACGCACTGCCTGACGAGACGGTCGATGAATTTACCACGCGTCTTGCCGGGGAACTGGATGACATGATCCTTGCCGAAGGGCCAGAAACGGTTGCGGCCTTTATCGGTGAGCCCGTCATGGGCGCAGGCGGCGTCGTCGTTCCGCCGGAGGGTTACTGGGAAAAATCCGGGCCGTCCTTCAGAAGTACGACATTCTGCTGATCGCGGACGAAGTGATCTGCGGTTTTGGCCGTACGGGCAATATGTTCGGTTCGCAGACATTCAACATGAAGCCGGATATCATGACGCTGTCCAAGCAGATTTCGTCGTCGTATCTGCCGATATCAGCCTTCATGTTCAATGACCGTGTCTATCAGCCGGTGGCTGATGAAAGCGCACGTCTAGGTGTATTCGGTCATGGATACACGGGGTCAGGGCATCCTGTTGCAGCTGCTGTTGCGGTCGAAAATCTCAAGATCATCGAAGAGCGGGATCTTGTTACGAATGCGCGTGAAACGGGCGCCTATATGCAAAAACGCCTGCGTGAGCTTGCCGATCACCCGCTGGTAGGCGAAGTGCGCGGCGTTGGCTTGATTGGCGCACTTGAACTGGTTGGCGACAAGCTAACCAAGGCTCCGCACGAAAAAGTTGGTACGCTTGGCGGACTTGCCAATGCGGCGATGTTCGGCAATGGCGTCATCACGCGCAACATGGCGGATGCGATTGCCTTCTGCCCGCCCATGATCATCACGCCAGCACAAGTTGACGATGTCATCGTAGCGACCGGGAAGTCGCTGGATGAAACACTGATCACAATTGGTCGTGCTCGAAGCCAATAAACCGCGATAGCGCACCAGTCAAAATAGGCCGGTGGGAAAACGCAGGAAATTGATTGGATACATTGATGGCTTATAACTCGCATATATGGCCTGTTTTCTAAAAATAAAATAACATCATGTATCCAATCGCTTGACAGAATGGCCATTCTATATAAGCGTTAACGAATAAAAAGAAGGCAAAATCGCCTCAAAATCCAACCGCAGAGGGCAAAATGGGAGCTCGTCTCGTTATGAATCTGAAATATGCTGTAGGCTCGTCCATACTGGCGCTGGCTGTGTCGTTTTCGGCAGCCGCACTTGCTGCAGACGGATCCGGAAAATGGTGGCCCTTCAAGATCCAGTCCGCGAAGGACGGTGACCTGAAGTCGGTCTCCGAGATTGAATATACGCCGCTGGAAAAAGCAGAGAAGCCATGGAACCTTTGCGTTCTCTATCCTCATATTCAGGATGGTTACTGGGTGTCGGTCAACTATGGCATGGTGGAGGAAGCCAAGCGTCTGGGTGTCAATCTGACTATCTATCAGGCTGGCGGCTACACATCGCTTCCCAAGCAGATCTCACAATATGACGATTGCGTTGCGGCCGGCGCAGATGCCATTTTGATTTCGCCAATCTCGGAAGCGGGCGTTGCTGCGAAGATCACTGAAGGCATGAATAAGGGTATCGTTAATATCGCTGTGGCGAACCCCATTCTCGAAACGCCGATTACCGCCCGTGTCACACCGGATTTCTATCAGAAGGGCTATCAAACTGGCGAGTACGCCAAGAAACTTCTTGGCGACAAGGAAGGCAAAGCGGTCGGATTTCCGGGCCCCGAGGGTTCTGGATGGGCGGAAACCTATATGAGCGGCTTCCGAGATTCCGTCAAAAAGAAGGCACTATCAAACTCTTGGCTGAACAGTTTGGTGAAGCCAGCGTTCCAGCACAGTTACGTCTTGTAGAAGATGCATTGCAGACCTATCCGGATATGAACGTCATCTGGGGCGGAGCGCCAACCGCGGAAGCCGCGATTGGTGCAGTGGAAGATGCAGGACGCGACGATGTGATGATCGTATCTTCTTATGAAAACCAGACGATGCTGGATTCAGTCAAGAGCGGGAAAGTCGTTGCCTTCGCCACCGAGTATCCTGTCATGATGGGGCGAATTGGCGTTGATCTTGCGGTCCGTTCCCTTGAAAAGAAACCACATGAAAAGGTGCTGCTCGTTTCTCCCGGTATTGTCACGAAGGACAATATCGATGGTTTCGATACGACGCAGATCTTCGCCCCAGCCAATACGCGGCCCGTATTCTCGGTCAACGCCAAGTAGGCTGCGTTATGGCAGTTTCGCCTTTCAAAAATGCGACGTCGTCTGGCCTCGAAAGAGGCCGGGCGGGATCATTGATCGGAAATGAACATGCTTCATATCAAAGGGTTGACAAAGAATTTCCGCAACATTGCCGCGTTAAGCAACGTTGAGCTGCATCTGAAGCCGGGCGAAGTCCATGCGCTTCTGGGTGAGAATGGTGCGGGTAAGTCGACACTCATCAATTTGATCGCTGGAACGTTCGAGCCGTCGGCAGGAGAGCTGACGGTCAACGGAAAGACTTACAATAAAATGAACCCCGCACTTGCACGTAAGCTCGGTATCGCGTCAGTGTTTCAAGAGTTCAGCCTCGTTCCCGATTTGACGGTACTCGAGAATCTGTTTTTAGCGCGCGAGAAGCGCGGCAGGTTGTTCCTCAAGAAGGCCGCCATGCGAGCCGAAGCGCAGCGATTGCTGGACGAACTGGAGTTTAATGTTCCGCTCGATGCAATGGTCGGACATCTTTCGCGCGCTCAGCGGCAAATGATCGAGATTGCCAAGGCCCTTCGGCTTGAACCGAAAATTCTAATCCTCGATGAACCGACAGCATCTCTTACCGATGGCGAAGCGGAAAAACTGTTCAGCACCATCCGGCGGTTGAAGAAAAAAAGGGTGTTGGTATCATCTATGTATCCCACCGTATGGCGGAGCTGCGTAATCTCTCTGATCGCGTGACAGTTCTTCGTGGTGGTAAATTTATCGGAACTGTCAATACCGGTGAGATCAGCGATGAAGGTCTGATCGAGATGATGATCGGACGCCCGGTCTCGGAACTGTTTCCGGGGATCACGACCAGTCCAGCCAAAGTTGCGCTGAAGATCGACAGGCTTTCAGTTGAAAATGGCACTGTCATCGATGCCAGCATTTATGCACGTGCGGGCGAGGTTGTGGGCCTTGCCGGTCTGGTCGGTTGTGGTCGTTCGGAATTGTGCCGCGCGATCTTCGGCCTCGAAACGATATCTTCAGGACGCGTTGAACTTCACGGGAAGGTGGTCGATCGTCCAACGCCTCCTGTCATGTTGAACAATCATCTTTTGCTATTTCCCTGCAGATCGGGGCGAGGAAGGACTGGCTTTGATCCGACCCGCCCGCGAAAACGTGACCATGGCCGGATTAGATCTGCCGTGTCTTTCTTTCGGCCCGTTCTTCAAAAACACAGGAAGGAAGCGTCAGTGGTCGCTGGCCCACTGAAGGAACTGGCGCTTAGCCCCTTTGATCCCGAAAGACGCGCTCGAGCATTTTCAGGCGGCAACCAACAGAAAATCATGCTGGCGCGCGGCCTCATGAAGGACTTCGACGTCTATATTTTTGATGAACCTACCGTCGGAATCGATGTGGGCGCCAAGGCCGATGTCTACCGATACATCAAGCGTCTCGTAGAGAGCGGAGCATGCGTCATTGTCTCCACTTCGGAATTGCCTGAGCTGATCAATCTGTCGACGCGTATCTACGTCATGCATGAAGGCCGGATCATGGCGGAAATCCGGGAAAATGAAAAATCCGAAGCGAGCGTATTGTCTCACTATTTTGGGGAAAGCGCCGGGAAGGAACTGATAGCATGACGGACACCGTCGCCCGACAAGCTGCCCTTCAAAGTGGGCCGCATTTTCTCCAGCGATTTATCGCCAGTGGCGGTATCGTGTTTACGTTCCCGGCATTATCCCTGATCATTACCTCCCTGATAGCGCCGAGCTTTTTGAACCGGCTCAATCTGATCAATGTCATGAGGAACTTCTCATTCCCGGCGCTGCCCGCTCTGGCCCAGATGCTGGTCATGACCATCGGCGGCTTCGACCTCTCGGTTGGTGCTGTCGTCGCAGGAGGAACGCTGATCACAGCGACCGTCATGCTTGTCGTGGGGCCCATGTTCCCGGGAATGGAACTCTACGTAACATTGTTAGCACTTCTGGCTGTTCTCGCACTTGGTGGAATGGTGGGACTGATCAATGGTGCGCTTGTTGCGACTTTCAACATTTCGCCATTCATGGTGACGCTGGCTGTGACCTCCATCATCATGGGCATTGCGCTGTATTTAACGCAAGGTATTCCAGTTTATGGCGTATTCGATGGATACATCAAAGGCGTTGGTCGAAATCAGGTTATGAACATTCCGGTGATCATGATCATTGTTCTCGCCGTCGCGGTATTCTGTGTTGTGATGCAACGTCATACTGCATTCGGACGTCACGTCTATGCAGTTGGCAGCGATCCTCGTTCGGCGCTTCTTTCGGGTATCAAAGTAAAGCGTGTGATTGTTTCCACCTATGTGCTCGCCAGCGTTCTGGCTGCTCTGACTGGCTTTCTGATGACGGCTCGACTGGGTTCGGGGCAAGCCACAATCGGTAGCACGCTTGCCATGGAAACAATCGCTGCGGCTGTGATCGGAGGCGTGTCACTGCGCGGTGGGGTAGGGCGAGCGGAACTCGTTGTTCTAGCGGCGCTTTTTCTCACGGTGATCGGCAATGCGATGAACCTGCTTCAGATAGACAGCAAATTTCAGACCTTGATGCTGGGAGCGGTTCTGATCATCGCTTTGGGGATCGAACGTTTGCTTCAGGTGAGGAGATGACCATGTCCGACACCACAAATTCCCGGCCAATCGTCAAAAGAACCACGTCGATCTCGCATCGCGTTACCAGTCTGATTCTGCCTATCGCCATTCTTGCGACCCTCCTGCTGTTCGGCTTGGTTGAACCGCGCGTCTGGTCGCCGGGCAATATCCAGAACATCATTGTGCAGGCCAGTTTTCTCGCGATCTTTGCCATGGCTCAAACATTCGTCATTCTGACACGCGGCTTCGATCTTTCACTTGGCTTCAATATTTCATTGATCAGCGTGGTTTCAGCCATGGTCATGGTCAACGGCGGAGACGGTTCGTCTGTACTGCTCGGTATGGGAGCAGCGCTTCTTATCGGTGCGGCGATAGGACTGACGAACGGAGTGCTCATTGCCGGGTTCCAGCTCAATGCCCCGGTGGTGACACTAGGTATGGCCAATATCATCCCGGCTCTCGCTTCGACTGTCAGCGGTGGCTTTCCGATCACAGGTTTGCCTCCAGTCTTCAATGCCGTGCTATCGCAAAGGAAAATTGCTTGGCCTGTCCGCGCCGATCTGGGTGCTTGCACTGGTTTTATTGTGCTTGGCTTTGTTCTGACCGCCACCAAATTCGGTCGTAGCCTCTATATCATCGGCGCGAACCCCAAGGCTGCACGGGCGGCCGGTATTCGGGGCACGCCTGCCGTTATTCTCGCCTACACTATTTGCGGGCTGCTGACGGCCATCGGAGCTGTCATGTTGACTGCGCGCACCGGCTCCGGGGAACCCAATCTCGGCGGAAATCTCACACTGGAATCCATCGCGGCGGCAGTCGTTGGCGGCGTGCGTCTGACAGGTGGCGAGGGAGGCGTCACCGCAGCGCTGATCGGAGCACTGTTCATCACTGTTCTATCCAACGGCATGAACCTCATTCAGGTCGACGGTTATCTTCAGCAGATATTCCTTGGCCTCATCATCATCGTTTCCCCGGTGATCGTGCAGATGCAGACACAGCGTTAGCCCGGGGCTTTCGTATTCGCATTGAGGGCGGCTTCGCCGTTCATTTATCGAACCCAAAAGTGATATCTTGAGGATCAAATGACATATCAGGTTTGCATCGATATTGGTGGCACCTTCACGGACTGCCTTGTTTCGAATGAAAAAGGTGAAATCTCCATTTTTAAATCGCCGACGACACCGGGCGAGTTCGAGAAGGGTTTTATCAATGTCCTCCATGTTGCTGCCGAAGGATATGATCTGACCCCGGATGCCTTCTTCCGGCAAGTCGACCTTATTGTGCACGGTTCGACCGTTTCGACCAATGCACTGGTAGAGCGCAAGACCGTCAAGGTTGGACTGATCGTTACCGAGGGCCACCGGGATGTGCTTGTTCTGCGTGAAGGTCCGCGCAAAGGTGCATTTCAGTGGCGGCTGGATTATCCCGAGGCCTACGTGCCACGTCACCTGACGCGAACTGTCAGTGAACGCATTGATGCGCGCGGACGTGTAGTCACAGCGCTCGATCATGATGACGTGATCAAAGCAGCGGAAGACTTTGGGAAACTGGGTGTTGAAGCCATTGCCGTGGGCCTGCTTTGGTCCGTGGTCAATCCGGAGCACGAACTGGAAATACGCCAGATACTGGAAGAGAAGCTGCCCGGTGTAGCCATCACGCTCAGCCATGAAATCAATCCGATGCCGCGCGAGTACAAGCGCATCATCGCTGCAGCGATCGATGCTTCGATCAACCCGATCGTCAAACGCTATATCGAAAAACTGCGGCTTGCTCTCGACGAAACCAGTTTCGGCGGGGAGCTGTTGTTGGCAAATTGTGTTGGCGGCATGATGCCGGTGGCGGAAATGATCCGGAAACCGATCTACTCGGTCATGTCAGGTCCAACGCTTGCTCCCATGGCAGCGCTTGCCCTTTCTGACGAACCGGACATTATTGTTGGTGATATGGGCGGTACGACATTCGATGTCTCCGCTTTGCGCAACCATCATCAGATCATTGTCACGCCTGACAGCATGATCCATCATGACAGCCTCGGCATTCCCAAGGTTGACGTGCGTTCCGTTGGTGCGGGCGGTGGATCGATCGCCTCGGTTGATGCTGGCGGCCTCTTGCATGTAGGACCGCATAGTGCAGGTGCCCGTCCGGGCCCGGCCTGCTATAACAAGGGAGGTGAACTGCCGACTGTTACCGATGCCAATGTTGTGCTGGGGATTGTCGATCCAGACTATTTTCTGGGCGGCAAAATGCAGCTCCGAAAGGATTTGGCCGAAAAGGCTTTATCGAAAGTTGCAGCGGAGCTCGGAGTCTCCAATGAGGAAGCTGCCTACGCCGTCTATACAACCTCAAACCACAACATGGTGGCCGCAATCGAAGAAATCACTGTGCGCGAGGGACTTAACCCGCGTGATAGCTTCTTCGTCTGTGGCGGCGGTGCAACGGCCATCCATATCGCGGAAATGGCCGATATTCTCGGTCTGAAACGCTATATGATCCCTCGTTTTATGGCCGGATTGTCGGCTTTTGGTGGCCTGATCTCGGACATCCGTCGCGAGGATACCGGCGTTCTCCTCACATCGAGCGAACGCTTCGACCCTGATGGTGTCAACGCAATTCTGTCGCGGCTCTTGGAATCTGGCGACGGGTTCCTTGATGAGGCAGGGGTTACACCAGAGAACCGGCGTTTCGAGTTCAGTTTCATGGGACGGTACGAGTATCAGTCCTTCGAAATTGAAGTTCCATTTACCCCTGAAAATGGTCACGTCACGCAGGCGCAATTGACAGAGTTCGTTGAAGCATTCCACAAAATGCATGAACGCATCTATTCCATCCGTGCGGATGGTGATGTTGTCGAGTTCACAGCCGGAAATTGCGTGCAATTGGAAAGCGTACCGGTCAGGACGTTTGGCTCAGCCATACTCTGCATAATCAGGCCGGCGCGGTTCAGCCGAAGGGCTTCCGCGATGTTTACAGCCATGAAATCAAGGCGAAAGAGGAGCTGCCGGTCTACGAGCTGGCAGGACTTGGCGCTGGCGCACAACTTGCAGGGCCGTGCATCGTCGATGCCGAAACCTTCACCGCCTACCTCAAGAAGGGCCACGACGCCACCGTGGATACATATGGCAATCTCGTTGTCCGGGTAGCCTGAACAGAAAGGTTCAGTGATGAATATGAGCACAAAGATATCCGATACGGGCGCGGCCCGTCGAGTAGATCCGTTTCTTATGTCCGTTCTCAAGAGTCGTTTCGAGGCAGTGGTACGTGAGATGACGCTTGTCGTTATGCGTGCCAGCCGGTCGGCTGTTATCAAAAACGCACGCGACTTTTCCTGTGCTATTCTCACTTATGATCATCGTCTGGTGTCAGTAGAAGACGCGCTGCCTATCCACGTCATGTCGATGGACCGGCGACCCGCCCGATCACCGAACTCTTCGACGATATCAAGCCGGTGACATTTTCTTCAACAATTGTCCGTTTACGGGTGGTACGCACCATGCCGACCTGATCGTGGCGATGCCGGTTTTCTATCGGGGCAAACCGTTATTCTGGATGATGGCGCTATCGCATCACGCCGACACCGGTGCGCCAACGCCATCGACATATCTTCCATTCGCCAAGAATATCTTTGAAGAAGGAATGCACTGGCCATGCGTGCGTATTGCAGAAAACTACAAGGAAAAGGCGGATATTCTGCGCATTGGCTCTATGCGCAATCGTGTTCCGGAAATGTGGCTTGGCGACGTGCGTGCACAGATTGGAGCTTGCCGCACAGGTGAGCGTCGAATTCATGAACTGCTCGAACGTTATTCTCCGGAAACGGTATTGGACTTTGTGGAGGACTGGTTCGATTATGGTGCGCGATGTGCGAAGGCCGCCATTGCTAAGCTCCCCGCAGGTCAATACAGCTACGAAATTCGTCACGACCCGGTGCCCGGCGTTGCCGATGAAGGCATTCCCGTCAAACTGACCATCAACGTTGACCCTGAAAAAGGCGAGATTGTTGTTGATGCGAGAGACAACATTGATTGTGTTCCGTGCGGCCTGAATCTGTCAGAAAACACAGCGACCGGATCATGCCGCATTGGTGTGTTCAACAATCTTGATGAAAGCGTCCCACATAATGAGGGAGCAAAATCGCAAATCAAGGTGTTGTTGCGAGAAGGCTCTGCTATCGGAAAACCGCGATACCCGGTGGGAACTTCTGTAGCCACCACCAACGTCAATGACCGCTTGATGATTGCCGGTAACGCGGTCTTTTCCCGGATGGGCGCACCATACGGTCAAGCTGAAAGTGGCTCCCATCTGCCAGCAGGTGTCGGTGTCATTTCCGGACAGGATCCTTACAAGGATGGCAAAGGCTATGTGAATCAGGTTTTCGTCGGATATGCCGGTGGAGGCGCCTTGCACGGCCATGACGGCTGGCTAACTTATTGTGGCCCGGCTAATGCCGGGTTGATCCAGCTGGACTCTGTCGAAGTCGATGAATCGATGTATCCCATCATCATAGAGCGGCGTGGAGTTGTGCAGGATCTGCAGGGGGTATGGTGAGTTTGAAGGTGCCCCGACAGTTGGCGGCGTTTTCTACCCGCTCGACCATGATATGACGATTGTCTACGCCGCTGATGGCACGACGTTTCCTCCGCGGGGCGTTTTGGGTGGCGGTACGGGTAAGGCTTCGGAAACTGTCAAGATTATGAGCTCGGGCGAAGAAGAAACTCTACCTGCCTTTGCAGAGGTCGTCATCGAAGGTGGTGCGAAGATTGCCTTCACGGCTTCAGGCGGCGGAGGCTACGGGGATCCTCTGAAGCGCGACCCGGATCGCGTGCTTGCAACGGCAAATCGCGGCTGGCTGTCCCCGGAAGCCGCCGAAAAAGTCTATCGTGTTGCCCTGATTGCCCATGATAAGGAACCGGGCACCTTCAAGATTGATCTCCAAAAACGGCGAGCCTTCGCGCCTGATGCATGAGCCGGTCATATTAAAGATAGCCCCGCATTGATGATTGTGGCGCGGGGTTATTGATTGAACCGCAGACTGAGTAAAAGAAACGGCGCTCCATTGGAGTGCCGTTTCATATTGTCCGGAGATCAGGACAGATTACACCACATGTCTTTCAGTGACGAATTTCGTGCTGAGATAGGGTTCTATAGCTTCGCTTCCGCCTTCGGAACCGTACCCGCTGTCCTTGACGCCACCGAATGGCACTTCCGGTAGCGCGAGACCAAGGTGATTGATGGTCAGCATACCGACCTCGATGCGACGTTCCAGTTCGGCTACCCGCGCTGCTGATTGTGTGAATGCGTAGGAAGCAAGGCCGAACGGCAGGCGATTGGCTTCGCTGAAGGCTTCTTCTGCATCGGAGAAAGGAATGATCAGTGCGACCGGACCAAACGGTTCATCATTCATGACATTCATATCGCGCGAGATATTGGTCAGGACCGTCGGTTCGTAGAAATTGCCGGAATTGCCGATGCGCTTGCCGCCGGCGGCAACAGAGAGGCGCCCTTGTCACGCGCATCAGCCACAAGCGCTTCAATAGATTCCACACGGCGTTGGGAAACGAGTGGCCCCATGGTGCTGTCCGCTTCGAGACCGGAGCCGACCTTGACGCGCCCGACTTCCTGCAAAAACACATCAACAAACTGATCGACAGCCGTGTTTTCTATCAGGAAACGCGTGGGTGAGACGCAGACCTGCCCGGCATTGCGGAATTTCGAGCGCCCCATCGTGGTGGCTGCGGCCGTGATATCGGCATCGCCAAAGACCAGTACCGGTGCATGGCCGCCAAGCTCCATCGTTGCAGGCTTCATATGAGTACCTGCCAGCGAAGCGAGATGTTTGCCGACCGGTACCGATCCGGTAAACGAGACCTTGCGGATAGCAGGATGTGCGATCAGATAGCTCGATATTTCGGCGGGCACACCATAGACGTAGTTGACAACGCCGGCCGGAAGCCCGGCTTCATGCAAAACCTCGGCCAGAACGGTGGGCGACGCGGGGGTGTCTTCTGAGGGTTTGACGACGAGCGAGCATCCGGCGGCGGGGCGGCACCCAGTTTACGGGCCGTTTGCGAGACCGGAAAGTTCCACGGTGTGAAAGCAGCGACCGGACCAATCGGCGCCTTGATCACTGTCTGGCGCACGAAACGGTCGCGCGCGGGAATGACACGACCGTAAGCGCGCCGGCTTCCTCGGCAAACCAGTCGAAAATATCGGCTGATGCATTGATTTCCGCGAGTGCTTCTGCAAGCGGCTTACCCTGTTCGAGCGTCAGAAGGCGTGCTGTGGCTTCGGTGCGCTCGCGTAGCAGCGAGGCCGCCTTGCGCAAGATATTCGAGCGTTCGAAGACGCTCGTGTCGCGCCAGATCAGGAAACCGCGTTCAGCTGCAAGAGCTGCAGATTCAAGCTGGGCCTTCGAGGCAACGCCAACCGTTCCGATAGTTTCATTATTGACCGGATTGAGCACGGCGAGGGGCTGCCGCCTTCGCCTTCAACCCATTCGCCATCGATGAACAGTCTGGTGTCGCGGTAGTAGGGATTGGTCATGACTTACTCAATTACCTGTTTGCAAGCGTTGAAAGATCAGATTTCCGATAGGTATGGCCGAAGTGGCTGCGGGAGACGGCGCATTACACACATGCAGCACGCGTTTTGACTGCTGGAATTTAAAGTCGTGAATAAGCTTCCCGTCTCGCGAAACAGCCTGCGCCCTTATTCCGGCCCGGTAAGGACGAAGGTCGCTTTCCTGCAAGGAAGGGCAATATTTCCTGCATTTTTCAAGATAGCTCTTCTTGAACAGACTATCCCTCATTTCTTCCGGGCCTGACGAAAGATGGGCTGTGATTACTTTCCAGAAACACGGAAAAGCCGCATAGGTCGCCATATCGCGCAAATTGGCCGAGAATTTCGAATAGCCCTCACGCGACAAGCCTAGAACGGCATTGGGACCGACGGTCAGGCTGCCGTTGATCATCGGCGTCAGATGAATGCCAAGAAAGGGCATTGAAGGGTCCGGCACTGGATAGATCATGCGTTGGACAAGTTTGCTAAGCTCAGGCCGCAAGGCGTAATATTCGCCGCGAAACGGCACGATCTGGAAGTCGACATCGACGCCGGACCGGCGTGCAAGACGGTCTGCCTGCAAACCGGCACACGCGATAACCTGTCTGCTTTCCCAGACCTTGCCGCTCGCATGGACCCACACAATGTCGCTGCGTTCTTCAATGCGGTCCACACTGATATTGAACTCGATATCACCGCCTGCGGCGCGAATGAGTTCAGCGATAACACGGCAGACCGCGCGATAATCCACAATGCCACTTTGCTCGACCAATAAAGCGCCAAGTCCGGTCACAGCGGGTTCGAATTCGCGCAACTCTTCGCCGCTCAGGCGACGGCAGGTGATGCCGTTCGCAGCCGCATTTGTTTCAAGCGCGGTGAGGCGCTGCACTTCGACATCACTTGTCGCCACTACAAGTTTCCCGGGAACTCGATAGGCAATGTTGTTCTCTTCACAGAACTGCTTTGTCATGCGCTCGCCAGCGCGACAAAGCTCTGCCTTGAAGCTGCCGGGCTGATAATAGATGCCGGCATGAATCACACCGCTGTTATGGCCAGTCTGATGCATTGCAACGGCATCTTCCTTCTCCAACACCAGAATGCGGGCCGAAGGCTTCTGCCGGACAATGGTGAGGGCTGTGGCAAGGCCGACTATGCCACCACCAACCGGGCAATAATCATACATGAGAGAAACCGATGTTTGTTGTATGATGCATCATATACTAATTGCACGAAGCGTTATGGGCGTCAATCGGGTTTACTGAGCGCAGTCCCCTTATGTATCTGCTGCCGGCAAATTGATTTGCTGCGGTCGTTCACAGAGGCGACTGCAGACAATAATTCAACCGGAATTTAGATAATGTGCTGACGCCAGAAGAACTAGGCCCACGCTTCATCGCTGTCAGGATCAAATTGAAATCCGGAAGCGAAACTCTGCGGGAGCAATCAATGCGGCGGTTGATCGCGATCTGAACATTTCCAGAATGACCTTATTCCGTGCTCTCGCTGATCAAAGCGCCTGTCACGCCGATCCCGAGTTCAAAGGAGTGTTCAACCGGGAGTGATTGGCAGGATATGCGTTCAAACGTACGCCGTGCCAACGCAACAGAAGGACGACTAACGAACATGAGGGCAAATTCGAAAAGCACAGTTTGGACGATTGGGACCCCTCTTGTCATAGTCGGGGCAGGGCTGCTGATTTCGGTCGTCGAGGCTGCCCAACACTTTGGGGCTGGAGTTATCGCAATACGGATTTTTGCCGCCTCAGCGAAATGACTCTGGGACGATGCACCTTAAACCCGGGGACAGGTGGCTTCACAGTCTCAGGCGAAAAACTTGCTGCGTGCCCGAAGTTGCAGCTCCGATCGATCCGAAGCACAGGCTAGATAGTCGCGCTTTCAGACGTCGCAAAAGTCAGGCTGGCCGAACGCGCCGGGTCTTAAATTGCGAGTGGCGGTGTCTGGCCAGCGTCTACAAATGCAGGGTGGCATTCATTCGGTCATGCAGGCTTCAGCTAATCTCGATCATGTTCCCACAACGTTCATTGAGTTGGCCAAAACCGCAGTTTCGGGCCGACTGGAGCATATTGTCAGACAAACATATCTTGCATCAAATGTCGGTAAAGGCCGAGCGGTTTCGTTCAAGCTCCATGCGGGTGCGGCGGATGTGGCTGTAAAGAGCTCTTTCGGAGTCCTCAACATCTCTTCGTTTGATCGCTTCCATCAGAAGTCCATGCTCGCACTGTATGATCCAGAAACGCTCCCGGCCCAACAACATTGTATAAGCACGCCGATAGTGCTGGGTGGTATTCCAGATGCGCTCGATCATTGGAATTAGGGTAGGCATGGCAGTCGCGCGATAACTCGCGAGGTGAAACTGGCGATCAAGCCGCAGGAACTCTTCCACATCCGTCGTGGCGTCTATAGCGCGACAGATCTCCTCAAGGCCGCGAATATCCTCATCGGTCAGGTGCGGGAGGCTTTCGCCAAGCGCCAGCGGCTCGATCCGCTCGCGGATCTTCCACATCTCCACACACTCATCGATATCGACACGAGCGATCCAGACACCGCTATTGGGAACTATGACGACTAATCCCTCGCTTTCGAGTTGCTTGAGAGCTTCCCGAACGGGCACACGGCTTGTGCCGAATTGTGCAGCAAGTTCCTCCTGCCGGATGCGCAGCCCGGGGGCGAATTCTCCGCTGAGAATCTTTTGACGAATTTCCCCGTTACCCGAAGCCCCAACGTGGTTTCATTCATAAAATGGTCCTTCCATGATCTGACAGTGCATCAGACAAGCCAGATATAGCAGACAATATTTGCCACACATCTACTACTTTTGCCGTTGGAAAGATGGAGATTCAGGAAGTGGATCCCAGTGGCGTCCAGAGGTGGCGCGTCAGACCTTTCTCATAAGCCTTGCCGTTCGGGAAGGATACGAGTTCGAGCTGCATACCCCGGGCGTCAGGAAATAGACCCAGGTCTGTCCTGCACTCGGGCCGTCTGTTCGTACCACCGGATCGCCAAGAACCCGGACATCATGCATGTGCAGATACTCCACAGCGGAATCGATATCGTCGACATAGAAAGCGAGATGATGTCCTCCAACGTCGCTGTTGCGTGGTTGGACCGGGTTCTGGTCGGGTGACGAATACTCAAATATCTCGAAATTGGAGCCATTGCCGCAACGCAGGAATTGCAGCTTCTTCATGACAGCACGCGGATGCACATTGAGAGCTGTCTTCATCCAGTCCCCGTCTGACGAGAAAGGGCCAAGTTCATAGAATGGCTCGCAACCAATGATGTTTACGAAGAAGTCCACCGCCTCCTCCAGATTGGGGACGGTGAAACCAATGTGCTCCGTACCTTGCAGACCCGGTATGCCAGTAGCGTGCATGACTGCTTCATCCTGATGGCTGTCACTCATGTCCGACATTCCTCACCTTTCACGTAAATGTATCCAATCTATCTATAGTTCATTTAGAAATCACCTTTGTCGAGGCGTTATATGTCATTTTTCTCTTTTTTTAAAAACATTGGATACATTAGATTGACAGTTCGCCAAGAAAGTGGAAGCCTAGCGGCGACAAAACGAGAATAAATGTGGGAGCTGCTCTGGCCTGATCAGGGCATCCGGATCGCCAGTATCGCGCATAGTTTTTGACCACTGTCTGCCGCTTGCGAGCCTCTCGCAGGTGATAGCCGGACTTTGTCTGTAGAGGAAGAAATGCCGCAAGCCCTGACTGTATCGAGTTCCACCCGCTGGCTAGAGTTTGGCACGACCGGGGAAAGATTGGGATGCGGAAGACGCTGCCGACACGGAAACGATGCTCTCTTCGCTTCATCTGATCCGGGCATTCGAAGAAGCAGTCCTCGAGCTTGCAAATGAGGGGCTTGTTCACGGCCCGGCCCATTCCTCTATTGGCGGAGGGTGGGGCGGTCGGCTCTATCCTGCCCCTTAGGACCGACGATCAGATCAACGGCTCTCACCGCGGACATCATCAATTTCTTTCAAAGGCCCTGAACTATGTTGCCCCTGATGGCCTGCCTGTCGGTATGGCATTTAACGGTTCCATCCGTTCTCTTCTTCGCCGTTCCCTTGCCGAAATCATGGGCCTCGCGGAAGGGTTCTGTGGCGGTCGCGGCGGATCCATGCATCTGCGATGGCAGGCCGCAGGGGCACTGGGCACCAATGCCATTGTCGGCGGAGGCGTGCCACTGGCTGCGGGCGCCGCTTTCGCTCACAAACAGTCGGGATCAGACGCGGTCGCGGTGAGCTATTTTGGCGACGGTGCGATAAATATCGGTTCGGTTCTGGAGACGATGAACCTTGCTGCAGCCCGGCGTCTGCCCTTGTGCTTCTTTATCGAGAACAACCGTTATGCGGTCGCGACAAACATTGAAGAATCAACGGCAGAAACGCGTCTGGCTGCGCGCGGACAGGCCTTCGCCATTCCCTCCCCGCACGTTGACGGAATGGATCCGCTGGCGGTCAATCTTGCAATGAAAGAAGCACTTGCGCATATGCGCGCCGGAAATGGTCCAGCTATCATCGAAGCCGATGTTTACCGCTATTTCCACCAGAACGGTTCCTTTCCCGGCTCTGCCTTTGGTTATAGAACCAGAGAGGAAGAGGAAAGCTGGCGGGCGAAGGATCCGCTGGATCGCGTAGCACGAGAGATGATGGCGCGTGGCCTTGTCAACCAGACTGGTATCGACGGGCTGAGAGCGCGTTGCAAACAGATCATGCAAGACGTGGCGGAAGAACTGACGGATCGCGTCGACAACCGTCGCATTATCAAAACGGGTTTGTGGCCGAAGCCGGACTTTTGCGATGTAGGTATACGTAGCGATGGATCCGAATTGTCCGACCTGCAATATGTCGAGAAATCGAACTTCACCGGCGAGATCGAACAACGCAAGTTCGTCGACGTCATTGCTGATGTGCTGGACCGGCGCATGGAATTGGACGAAGGCATCGTTATCCCGGGCGAGGATATTCACCGTCTGAAAGGTGGAACCAACGGTGCTACCCGTGGCCTCAAGGCGAAATATCCTGATCGCACCCTCGGGACGCCAATCAGCGAGAATGCCTTCATGGGCCTTGCTGGTGGGCTTGCGATGGACGGGCGGTATCGTCCGATCATTGAGTTCATGTATCCGGACTTCATGTGGGTTGCGGCGGATCAGGTGTTCAATCAGGTCGGCAAGGCGCGTCACATGTTTGGAGGTGACATGGCGGTTCCTCTTGTCCTGCGCACGAAGATCGCAATCGGTACGGGTTATGGTTCTCAACATTCCATGGACCCTGCAGGCATTTTTGCCACCTCGCCGGGCTGGAGAATTATCGCTCCGTCCACTCCATTTGACTATGTCGGGCTGATGAACACCGCGTTGGCGTCGAATGATCCGGTTCTGGTGATAGAGCATGTCGATCTTTATCAGACAATGGGCCCGGCACCGGTCGGAGATCTTGATTATTTCATTCCCTTTGGGAAAGCGTCGGTGCGCCGGAGCGGATCTGCTGTGACGATACTGACTTATTCCGCTATGGTGCAGGCAACGCTTGATGCCGTAGAGGAAGCAGGCCTTGATGCCGAGGTCGTCGATCTGCGATGCCTCGATCGTGCCAGCATCGATTGGGAAACCATCACTGAAAGTGTGAAGAAAACCAACATCGTTATGATCGTCGAGCAGGGGCCGCGTGGATCCTCCTATGGCGCATGGCTTTCAGATGAAATCCAGCGTCGATTGTTCGACTGGCTCGATCATCCTGTCGAGCGGGTCAGTGGGCGCGAAGCTTCTCCTTCAATCTCCAAAATTCTCGAACGGGCCGCCTATGCCGGGCGAGAAGAGATTGCGGCTTCACTGGCTACCCTGCCGGAGCGACATCATGCCTGAGTTTATGGTCATGCCATCCGTCGTGGCCAATGCGCGCGATGGCACCATTGCCCGCTGGTTGAAGATCGAGGGAGATGCCGTTGCTGCAGGCGAGGCTTTTGCCGAAATCGAGACGGACAAGGCCGTCATCGAAATTTCCAGCCCAAAAACCGGGCGCGTTGCCCGCATATTGCATGGAGACGGTTCAACAGTAGCGGTTGAGACACCTATCGGTATTCTGATGAATGATGGCGACACCGAGACTGATGTAGCACAGCTCCTCTCAACCTCCGTGTCTGCAATACCTGCACAGCATGAAGCGGTAATCGTTGATGCGAAGACAGCGCCGATAGTGGATATGCCGGGCAGAGATGTGAAGTGCCGTCAATTTGCCAGCCCGCTTGCACGCAGGCTTGCGCACGAAAAGGGAATTCTGCTCTCCGATATCAAGGGTACGGGACCACACGGGCGTATTCTTCGCGGCGATGTTGAGGGCTTGGAAGCAACCGTACGTTCGGTCTCTTCCCCGACCGTTCCCGTCACCCGGTACGCCACGGTAACAAACGAAAATGTAGCAGTTCCCCGACCGAACGAGGTGGTGATCCCGCATGTTGCCATCCCGCATTCCGCCATGCGGCGGACTATCGCCCAGCGTCTGAGTGAGTCTAAACGGACGATCCCACATTTTCACCTGCATGCTCAAATCGTTGTCGATGCGCTGCTTGAGCTTCGAAAACAGATCAATGCTATGCGTCCCGCAGAAGCTCGGCTCTCTGTTACCGACTTTCTCGTCAAGGCAGCCGCCGCGGCATTTGGCCGTGTTCCTGCCAGCAATGTCATCTGGACTGAAGATGCTCTTCTTAACCTGCAACGAACGGATATTTGCGTTGCTGTTGCCACTGATGGCGGGTTGATCACGCCGGTGATCAAGGATGCTGGCAAAAATCGCTGTCCATAATTTCCAATGAGATATCCAGTCTCGCGCTGAGGGCCCGCAATGGTACGTTAAAGCCCGCGGAATATCTTGGCGGTTCGTTCACCATCAGCAATCTCGGCATGTACGGGTGAGTGACTTCTCTGCCATTATCAATCCTCCACAAGCTGCAATTCTGGCTGTCGGCGCGATTGAAGAACGGATTGTATCTCGGGACAGCGGCCGTAGACGCCCGCGTAATGCGCGTGACGCTTTCACTGGATCATCGGGCGATAGATGGGGCGTTGGGAGCGCAATGGCTGTCCAGCTTCAAGGAGCTTCTTCAGGACCCGATGCAAATTCTCGTCTGAAACGAATACCTCGTCACAAGATTAATGCAGGGCGAGCAATGATCATAAAAAGAGAGGAACAGTATAATGAACAAATATGGGAAGATGTTTCTGGCAACGGGCATCGCGATTGCAGCTTGCCTTTGTGGTGCCCATGCTCGCGATCTGACTGTTGTCGGCTTTGGCGGCGCGATCCGGGACGCTTTTCGTGAAGCCTATTTCACGCCCTACGCCAAGGAAAAGGGCATCAAGGTGCTCGAAGACACAACGAATGGCGGCCTTGCCAAGCAGAAGGCAATGGTTGACGCGGGAAATGTTACCGGGACGTCATGCAGATGGAGGACGACGAGGTCACCATGGCGTGCGAACAGGGGCTGCTCGAGAATATTGACTGGTCGAACAAATCCCACGCGGATGAAATAGATCCCAGTCAGTTCAAGGAATGCGCTGTTGGCGCTCTGAGCTGGGCCAATATTCTGACCTATGACAAGACCGGGCTGACGGATGGGCCCGGGAACTGGGCCGATTTCTGGAACGTGGAAAAATGGCCGGGCAAGCGCGGTTTGCGCAAGACTGCGAAATTGACCATGGAAGTAGCCTTGATGGCAGACGGCGTGCCACCATCGGAAGTTTACAGCGTGATTGCCACGAAGGAAGGTCAGGACAGAGCCTTCGCCAAGCTCGATGAACTGAAGCCACACATCCAGTGGTGGGAGAGTGGGGCCCAGCCGCAGGAATGGCTCTCTTCAGGCGATGTCGTCATGACAACGGCCTATAATGGTCGCGTCGACAATGCCCAGAAAGAAGGGAAGGACTTCGCGATCGTCTGGGACGGACAGATAAACTCGACCGAGTTCTGGGCCATCATGAAGGGCACTCCGAACCTCAATGAAGCAACGTCTTTCGTTGAATTCATGATGTCGAAAGAGCCACAGACAACCTTTGCCAACAGTATCGCCTACGGCGTCAGCAACATCAAAGCCATGGAAGCCCTTTCTTCGGAACGGTTGGCGAAACTCCCGTCTGCCCCAGAAAATCTCAAGAACGCGGTACGTTTCAACTCCGAGTTCTGGATTGATCACGGTGAGGAACTGGCGGAACGTTTCGCCAGCTGGGTTGCCCAGTAAGCCGTCTGGGTAGTGGTAAAGGCCATGCCGGCCTGTTTTCCGCCGGCATGGTTCATGGAGGCATGGTTCTGATGACCTTGATCGATGAAGATACCGCCACGACCGGGGCAACTCGCCGGGAATGGGGGCGTGCCGGCAGACGGCGGCGCATGGTCTCCTTACTGCTGGTGGCACCACTCCTGTTCTATGTACTGATAACATTTATGCTGCCGATCGGCATGATGCTCTATAAGGCGGTTGAAAATGTTGAGCTGACGCAGGCTCTACCAGACACCGTGGCTGAATTGTCCCGCTGGACGGCGAGCGATTCAGCGGGGTTGCCTCCGGATGTTGTCTTCACGACTTTCGTGAATGAAATTTCCAGTGCTCCGCGCAATCTCGTCGCTGAGGCAGCCCGACGCTTGAACTACGAGGAGAGCGGTTACCGAACGCTACTCACCAGCACCGTTCGCAAGTTGCGTAAGCTGCCGGACAATCTCGGTGCGGACGGTGCGGCACGCCGTTTTCTGACCGATATCGACAAGAGGTGGGAAGAGCCGGCCTACTGGCACGCCATGAAACGAGCGTCGCCTGCCTACACGCCTTACTACATGCTTGCCGCCGTAGACCTTGCCATCGATGACGGCGGTAATGTGGTACAGGCGCCTCAAGAGCAGCGGACCTATATCGATATCCTCTTTCGAACGCTCAAGACCGCAGCTGTCGTTACTCTGGTTTGCGCTCTGCTCGGTTATCCGCTTGCCAATCTGATGGTCAGCGCTCCGAGATTTCTTTCGATCGCGCTTATCATCGCTGTGATGTTGCCGTTCTGGACATCGCTATTGGCTCGTACCTCTGCCCGGATCGTGCTGCTTCAACGCGAGGGGCTTGTCAACTCCTTGTTTGGCTGGCTCGGCCTGATCCGCCAGCCTCTGGAGCTGATCTTCAACACCACCGGGCTTTATATTGTGATGATCCACATGATGCTGCCCTTCATGGTCCTGCCTCTTTACTCCACAATGAAGGGCATTCCTCCTCATTTCATGCGGGCTTCTGCCTCTCTCGGGGCACATCCGGTCCGTGGCTTTCTCAATGTCTATTTGCCGATGACGCTGCCGGGCGTTGGAGCGGGTGTGCTGCTGACCTTCATTGTGACAGCCGGCTACTATATCACACCTTCGCTGGTCGCCAGTGCACGCGACCAGATGCTCGGCTATTTCATAGCCTTCTTTGCCAACACCACCATCAACTGGGGCATGGCGTCCGCGCTTGGGATCGTGCTGTTGCTGTGCACGGTTGCGGTCTACTCACTTGCCGCCCGCACGGTGGGCGTGCGTCAGCTTGCGGGACTAAAGTGAGGTCGCCAATGCCATATCATCGTCAAGCAAGGATCATACGGACACTCTACTACAGCTTTGGCGTGGCTATGATACTCTTTTTGGTTGTTCCACTCATTGCTATTATCCCTCTATCCTTCAGTTCCGGCAGTTTTCTTTCCTATCCGCTGCCGGGTGTGTCTCTACAATGGTACGAGCGGGTGTTTGAGAATGGCCCATGGCTGTCATCGCTCTGGAACAGTATGATCATCGGTTCGGTGTCGACTGTTGCCGCAACTATTCTGGGTACACTGGCTGCATACGCCTTTGCCCGCCGCGATTTGCCCATGCCAACCGCGATCCGGGCTTTCTCATCGCACCAATGATCGTTCCGCCTGTCATCAGCGGGCTCGGAATGTATTTCCTGATGGCTAAGTTCGGTCTCACCGCCAGCATGCACGGGTTATCATCGCGCATACAGTCCTATCCGCACCTTTCGTACTGATCACCGTTACCGCCACTCTACAAGGCTTCGACATGGGACTGCTGCGCGCTGCGGCAAGTCTTGGCGCTTCACCTTTCAAAGCCTTTATGACGGTCCTTGTTCCGGTCATTGCTCCGGGTATCATCTCGGGAGCGCTCTTCGCTTTCATGACCTCGTTCGATGAAGTCGTCGTGACACTCTTCCTTGCTGGTCCCGGCCAACGAACGCTTCCCTTGAAAATGTTCGAGGGACTTCGCGACAATATCGAACCGTCCATTCTTGCCATGGCAACGTTCCTCATGATCGTCGCCACCCTTAGCCTCACCGCCGCGCTATTCCTCGTGAACCGCAATGCCAGAAATCTCGGAAAGGCATAATATGACCACAGAAAACAATGTCCACATTCCTAACCCACAGGCAGGCGTTGCATTCATTGACGGCCGCTACATGCCGGTCGCCGAAGCTAGTATTCCAATTCTTGATCGCGGCTTCGTGCGTTCCGACGCCACCTATGACGTCGCACATGTATGGAAAGGGCGCTTCTTCCGTCTCGATGACCATATCGAACGGTTCTTTGCCTCCATGCGCGGGCTTCGCATGTCACTCCCTTATACGCATGAACAGATCGCCGAAATCCTCATCGAATGCGTCAGCTTGAGCGGTTTGCGCGATTCCTATGTACAGATGACATGCACTCGGGGAATGCCACCGGCTGGCAGCCGTGATCCGCGTCTTTGTACCCAGCGTTTTTATGCTTTTGCCACGCCTTTTGTCTGGATTGCGAATGACGATCAGCGCCGGCAGGAGTTCCCATGATTGTCAGCTCGGTTCATCGTATTGCATCGCAGGCCGTGGACCCACGCATCAAGAACTTCCATTGGCTCGACCTCACAATGGGCATCTTTGAAGCCTACGACAGGGATGCTTTCGTGGCCGTCCTGCGTGATGGTGACGGCAACATCACCGAAGGCGCGGGCTTCAACCTGTTCGTTGTCAAGAATAATGTTCTCTGCACACCAGAGAGTGGTGTTTTCGAAGGCATGACCCGACGCACAGTCCGGAACTGTGTGAGCAATTGCAATTACGTTGCGAGGTCCGTCCGGTAGCCATTGATGAGGTTGTGGGTGCAGACGAAATCTTCATGACCAGTACGGCTGGTGGCATCATGCCGGTGACCACAATTGACGGCAAGACAGTAGGTGACGGCAAGCCCGGTCCGCTAACACGTCGACTGCACGATATTTACTGGCAGAAACAGGAAGACGGGTGGCTCGCAACTGAAGTGCCTTACAGGGGATTGATACCGCGCAGACAATACTTCTCACCGGTACGCAAAACCAGAGAATATGTACCAGCCGTACGAAAGGTCATTCATGGAAACCGGCAAAATCGTTGAATTCGTCGGCGTGCAGAAAACCTATGACGGACGAACCGTTGTTATCGAGAACCTGAACCTGTCGGTGAATCAGGGAGAGTTTCTGACTCTTCTCGGCGGGTCCGGTTCCGGTAAAACAACAACGCTGATGATGCTTGCCGGATTCGAAACTCCCACTCGAGGTCATATTCTGGTCAAGGGAAGCCGATTGAACACTTGCCGCCGCACCGCCGGGGCATCGGCGTAGTCTTTCAGAATTATGCTTTGTTTCCCAACATGACGGTAGCGCAAAATCTGGCTTATCCGCTGCGCATGCGAAAGATGAGCAAGCCCGAAATACAGATCAAGGTGGATAAAGCCATCGAGATGGTTCGCCCGGAGGGAATGCAAAACCGCCGACCAAGCGAGCTTTCCGGTGGGCAACAGCAGCGTGTTGCACTTGCTCGCGCTCTCGTCTTTGAGCCGAGCCTGATTCTGATGGACGAACCGCTTGGAGCGCTAGACAAGACGCTGCGCGAACACATGCAGTATGAAATCAAGCAAATTCATCGGGATTTGGGTGTTACGATGGTCTATGTCACGCACGACCAGTCCGAAGCGCTTGCCATGTCGGACCGCATTGCCATTTTCGAGCGCGGTTCGGTCGTTCAGATCGCCAGCCCGCAAGAGTTATACGAGCAGCCGGCAAATGTCTTCGTGGCGGGCTTTATTGGTGAAAACAACATCATCTCCGGACAATCGGAAGGGATGGATGAGCGGGGTTGTGGAACCATCCGTCTCGATTGCGGCCAGACAGTGTCGGCGCATCTTTCCTCCGAGGTTTGCCAATACCGGCACCCCTGTGAAGATAGCCGTTCGACCCGAGCATCTTGTGATCGGCACAGCGGCGCAAAGCCGGACCAATCAGTGCAAGGGAACGGTCATAGACACTACTTACCTTGGCGATCATTTGCGTGCACTGGTGGATATGGGGCGTGGGCAAACGATGGTGGTACGCAAGCCACTTCTGGATTTCACCACGAGACCGGCGGCGGGCGATCAAATTCTAATCGGTTGGAACGAGAGTGACGGACGAACCTTCTTGTAGGCACCGGCTCAACTTTGAACAGGATTCTCGAGTGCGCCATAACCGGAGCCGACCTTATTGATGCAATGGGGTGAGCAGGGGCGGGGAGCGCTTCTCACATTCAAATCAGGAGTTTAAAATGGCTTCGACGACTGGCACAGTAGGAGTGTCCAAACCGAACAGCTTCGAACCGTCGAATGAAATCGTTGCAATGCTAAAGGAGCGTGCACAGTTTATTCGTCTTGAAACCGTTCGTCTCATCGAGATCGCAAGAACGGGTCATTACACGTCGGTATTTTCTGCGGCGGAGATATTCGCCGTACTTTATTACGACGTTTTGCGTATCCGACGTGGCGAACCGAATTGGGCTTCCGGGATCGTTTCACAATTGGTAAGGGTCACGCCGCGGTTGGTCTGTTTCCGATCTATGCGGATCTCGACTTTTTCCCGAAAGACTGGCTCGACAACTATACCCGTCTTGGCAGCCCGCTCGGCGATCATCCCGATATGCGTAAAGTTCCCGGTGTGGATTTTTCATCCGGTTCGATTGGTCATGCGCTTTCCAATGGACTTGGTATGGTCGGCGCAGCGATGGACAGGCGAAGATTACAAGGTCTTCTGTATGATGGGCGATGGGGAAATGCAGGAAGGCGGGTATGGGAAGCCGCCATCAGTGCTGCCCATCACAAGACGCGCAACCTGATCGCTATCATTGACCGGAACGGATATCAGCTGGACGGCAAGGTGGATGACGTCATGACCATCGAGCCTTTGGATGAAAAGTGGCGTGCCTTCGGTTGGGAAGTCCATGTCGTTGACGGGCATGACGTAGCAGCGACAACTGAACTTCTGCGGCGAATACGCGCCGACAACGAGCGCCGGGTTCCTTGTTGCATTATAGCGGGACGGTCAAGGGCAGGGGCGTATCTTATATGGAAAACGAACCGGGCTGGCATCTTGGTTACCTTGATCCGTCGGATGCCGACGCCGCTATCACTGAAATCAAGTCGCGGGAGATCTGACCATGAGCCGCATCCTTTCCCCAATTCACGGCAGTATCGCGGCTTGAACGCAGTCAATCCGGGCCTCGATCATCTATCGAACGGCCTTATCGATCTCGTGAGGGCTGGACACAACGTCGTCGCAGGGTCTGCCGATCTGCAATATTCGAACGGCCTCAATCGTTTCGCATCGGTCTACCCTGATCGATATATTTCCTTCGGCATTTCTGAACAGAATATGGTGAGTGCTGCGGCTGGTATTGCGACCTGCGGCGTCACACCGTTTGTTGCCACTTTTGCTTCTTTCATCGCATTGCTCGCCTGCGAACAGATCCGCATGGACGTTGCTTATTCCGCACAGCCTGTGCGAATGATCGGCCATCACACCGGTATATCCCCGGGCTTTTACGGGACGTCGCATCACGCGACCGAAGATATAGCGACGACGCGCTCGATTGCTGATCTCTCTGTTGTTTCGCCTGCAGACGGTGCCCAGTTGGAAGCCGCCATTCGAGCCTCGGCCGACCATGATCGTCCGATCTATTTCCGTATCGGTCGTGGTCGCGATCCAGTTGTTTACGACAAGGATACGAGATTCGTGTTCGGCAAGGCGCACGAACACATCGGGGAAGAGCTGACGATCATTGCTTGCGGTATGGCTGTGCACGGCGCGCTTGAAGCGGCCGGTGCGATGAATGCCAATGGACGCTCTGTCGGGGTGATCGATATGGCTTCGATCAAACCCCGGACCGGGATACTATTCTTTCTGCTGCTGCGCGCACGAAGAAAATAATGACGGTCGAAGAACACAACGTTCTGGGCGGGCTTGGTGCGGCTGTGGCGGAGGTTCTGGCCGATGAAGGCGCTGGAGTCAAACTCAAACGTCACGGAATCTATGACGAATACAGTCTCATTGCACCGCCGACTCATCTTTTATGCGCACTATAAGCTGGACGGCGCTGGCATTCGCAGCGTTGCAGAACAGTTTTTGATGGCGAACTAAGGCGGAGCGGGATAATTTTCATTGACCCGCGTGTCGAAGATACTTGCAAACTCAGCGTCATAGGAGACAAGTGTCGTCGGCTGTAGCGAGCCCACTTGATTGGCCTCACGTAATGCAGTCTTGATTGATAGCGAGTATAAATCGTCGGTGTTCCCTTACGGTTGAATCGACGTCAATATATTTGTGCGCCGCGTCTGGACATTGGCGGGCGCGCATTGCTCTTGACTGCCGTTCAGCAGACTTAACCGGAACGAACCGCGTCGTTGGCCGGATGGCCGCTTCACTAATGGCTTCACATAAGCTGGCGGGATCAATCGAACTGTATACCCCAGAGCCCCAATCTCTCGGCACCAATGATGACTGCTGGAACACGCTTCCATCGCCACCGTGCAAGCAGGCTGTTTGGCGAAGAATGGCAACAATTGCTCTCGTCATCACTGTCACTTCCGTGGACCTGAAGACATTCTTCGCCAGTTCCAAACCAACTGTAGTAATCTCTTCCATGGCCGCATCCACCTCAATGGCACTCAACGCATCTATTCTGCCACATGAAAGCCGTCGGAGGGGCGTCCATCCCATCAGAGCCGAACGCAAGTGTTGGCGACTTTAGATTTCGTCAACCAAATCGGCGCATCCTACCTTTGTCGTCTATGAGTACAGAGTTGGCGACAAAACTACAGAAAAAGCCCGCCCAGCAGCCGTCTTTCGCTGAGGCGGGCTTTCTCATAGAGGCTTGCTCAGGTGCGCTGAAAACAGCGAGTGTACAGCAAAGGCCGTTTGTTAACGTCGGATAGTGGGCCGGTTTTGCCGGGGAGTAATGGGGGGTGAGCAGGCGGTCTCGTGTCGGCTGCGCGCGCGAGCCACGAAACCTTTCATTTCTCTGGTTGCAACAGCGCGGCCTCGCCCTCTGCGGCGACAGCTTCGAGTTGAGCGATCCTGCGTGCTGAATAGCGCTTTAGAGCGTTTCACCTTTTAACGGAACCATATCCGGCGTTTTCCAAATAGTTTTGGCATTCGGCGGGCTGGATGGTTTCGACCAGCCTGCCGATATGACGCCATGTGTCTTCGATGGTGCGCTTTTGTGCATTTCTCATCCAATGCTTGATCTTGGAAAAGGCTTGTTCGATCGGATTGAGGTCCGGCGAATAGGGTGGCAGGAACCAGAGGCGCGCACCGGCGGCTTTGATCAATTGACGGATGGTTGCCGACTTATGGCTGCCGAGATTGTCCATGACGACAATGTCGCCCGGCTTGAGCACCGGGACCAACTGCTGCTCGACATAGGCGCGGAAACACTGGCCGTTCATCGGTCCGTCGAAGACACAGGGTGCTGTAAGCTGATCGTTTCTCAAAGCGCCCGGGAATGTCAGCGTGCGCCAGTGGCCATGCGGTGCAAATGCCCGCAGTCGCTTGCCTTTTGGACCCCAGCCTCTGATCGGCGACATGTTGGTCTTGATCCGGGTCTCATCAATGAAGACCAGCCGTTCGGGATCAAGGTGATTTTGCAGGGTCTTCCAGCGCTGTCTTTTGCGAGCGACGTCGGCACGAGCTTGCTCAAGGGCGAATAGTGTTTTTGAAGCGCAGCCCTTCACTGCGAATGAATTCCCAGATCGTATTGTGCGAGACGGAAATACCCCGCTCGGTCAACGCCGCCTTCAGGCCATGGAGTGTCAGGTGTGGGTTCTCGGCGAGCCGTTGCACAATGATATCACGATGCGGTTCGAGTATCCGCTTGCGGTGGCCGCCCATCTTGCCGGGATGAACCGATCCGGTCGCACGATGGCGCTGGGACCATTTTACGACTGAAGATGCGGCAATTTCAAACCGCGTCGCCACTGAACGAACGCTTTCGCCACTCAGCACGGCGGCAACAACGCGCTCTCGAAGATCATTCGATATCGGTGCGGTCATCCAACGCTGGCCTCCATCCAGCCAGCATCAGTGAATCAGAACAAAACTGATTTGGGAAGCGCATTCGATTCAGAGAAAAACGGAAACGCTCTAGCCCGCTTGCCCCGAATGTGAACACGCCACACAGCAGCAAGGTAAAGGCGAGCAGATACCACCGCAACCATTCTGAAGCGTCCGGGGCCCAGCCGATCGCCGTTGCCACGGAAACGAACCCAACGACCAGAATGTTGCGCCGATGTGCCCTGTCTATGAATGCCGGGAGAGCGGATTGCTCCAGCTTGAGCTGGGCGAGTTGTCTACGCAGTTCATCAACATCCTGCGTTAACCGAGCCCGCTCAGCCGCAAGAATTTCCTTATCAAACAAGACAGTCGTCCAATCGTGTTTCCTTCTCGTGACCCGTTGATTGCAGCAGCGTGTCGGCCTGCCGAGCGGCGAATATGGCCTCCAAACGGGATCATATCCGCCCGCTTTGGAAGTATTCAAACCTCTTTGGCATTGTTATTCACAAGTTGACCGCCACTGAACTTTAATCCGGCTGCCATTAGAGCCCCGGCAATTGCCACCCCGGAACTGGTTAATGAAAGTCTGTAAAACGTTTTGATATGCATTTGACGCCCTCGGCGAGCTGATCTTAAGGACACTACCATTCTCCGCAGAAACCATTCGCGGTATTATGATCGCCCGGTACATGTTGTCGTTGGCTTTGCAGCAATGGTTGTTAAGTTCCATTTTGCGAGCCATGGAAAAGTTACGGATATTTTCTGTATATAGGCGATTTCAGGAACGCAAATTCAGGAGTTCCCGTATAGTGTGAAAATATGTACTTTCTCGCACAAGCTTCGGCAGAACTGGCGAATTCCACACAGTCTTGCCTCCTTTCGCTCTCAATTGGTTCAGTCGAGCCGAAGCTGAAATTGCGGCCAATTTAAAGAACAAGTCCAAACGGTCCAGAAGAATGCGAGCATGGGAAGGCGAGAGCCGGTTTCTTCTGAACACAAAATTGATGGTAGGTGGCCACACGATGACCGGGTTCGGAAATTGCGTATATTTCTCCTCAGAAGGCTCACATGCGTAAGCTGGCGCTGATCGCCGCAGCTTTTGGGGCGGCATTGTTAGTCATTGCCATTACATTTTGGCAGGTTATCATTCGACCGGTCGACGAGTTCCCGCACCTGCGACTGCCGAAAATGCGCGCAAGGACATGGTGTCGGCCGAGACCGATGCCGTGATTCTCATGCCGTTCGTGACCGGTGACGTGCCGCGGCTTGTCCGCGGTGGTTCACTTCAGAAATGGTCTCGAAACCTGTGGTTCACTAGTAATGCAGACGCAGGAAACGTCATCGGCGCAACCCTTTTCGCACTCGGTGGTATGCCACTGACAAAAGATATAGGAACAGCGTTCAAGGCGGGTGTCCCGCTTGAAAAATTCTCTTGTATCACCGCTGGCTGCATAAACTGGCCGGAGCAGAAAACTTCGATGTGGGGATTGTTGTCCATGCGTGACCTCGGTGCTGAACTGGGGCCAGAAGTCCGGCTCGAACACGCGAGCTTCACCGAATACAACGCCTATCGCGCGGCGCATGAAGCCATCTCCAATGATCCGTTGCAGTGGTTCGCTGAGCGAGGAGACAATGTACCAAAACCGGACTCGGACGGAACACGGCAGGTCGTTATAACCCTGCCAACACGTTTGATGCCCATCAAACCTTCAACCGTGATGCCTGCGAAAAATCCTGCTTTTGAAGACAAGCTTCAAAGCTTTGCATCAAGGCTGACCGATGGGCTCGATGCGGGTAATCAGACGATCAATGGCACGGACAGTATGCCGATCTGGGTAACCAAAAACGGGGACTACCTACGCGGTGCCGATGGAAGCACGGTTGCGTTACCGGAACTAGCGGCAACCAGTCCTGCATTGCGCCTGACGGTGAAGGCAGAAGATGTTGCGATCGTCAGGGAACGGTTCGAAGCAGCCGGAATCCCGCCAGCCGACCTCTCACAAATTGCGCCGGCTGTTGCTGACGCTTACGCCGGTGGCGGATCACAGCATCATGCCTTCCGGAATGCGGCGGAGTTGTCCCTTCCGGCAACCCCTTCCATGAAGCTGCCGAAATGAGTGTTTCGGCAGCGCCCTCCCTGGTCTATTTCATTCTGGCACGTCCCGCCTGAATGAGCGATCCGGGCAATAAGTTTACCGTAACTGTTGCTATTGTTTAGTCGGTTACCGGTTGTTTTCTTGCACGTGAAGTAGCGCCCGAATCATAGGCCGATACGGCTCGTCATAGATAAACTGATTGCTGAACTGGGTGTTGACCGAAGAGCTTGCCCATGAGATCGCCGGCTGTTTCAGCGGACGCCCGACGCTCCAAGGGCTGGGTCCTGACATCGGCATGGCGGTCGTCTGGTGAGCGCGCGTCTTTGGCGTACCCCGGGGATCGATCCCGTGCCCCCGACCACAAATGCCAATTTGCCATCGATAGACGTCGTCAGCCCTGCGTTCGCATGACTTTACTTCGTCCGCTCGCTTTTCTGGCGGGCGAGCCCCAACCAGCGTGACGGCATATAGCGTATTGGCTCGGCGAGCTTCGTCGCTCTGCCTTGCGGTCCGGCGCATAAACGCAGGCGGCGCCCGGTGGGTCGCTCCCTCGCCATGGTCGGTCATTTCGGGTGCAAGTTCGAACTGTCGCTCTTGTCTTGCCACGGACGGAGTGGAGCACCGCACCGTGATCTCGCTGGCAAAGAGCTGGACACCCGTATTTACCTCCTTTGCGGAATTGGCCGAGTTGCCGGCCCTCAGTTTGTTCCCTTTGCGATTCTAATGTGTTCACAACGATGTTGACGTGATTGTATGGCCGCCGAGGTTAATGCGGACGTCTAGGTATTACCTGATTGGCACGATTTCAAGCGCCAAAGTGATTTGGCAACTGTTTGCATGACGGGTAAAACCAAGCGCAATCCGTGAAAATCAAAACGCGATGCAAGGACGAGGCCGTTTGACGCTTCACTGACACCTTCGCGAGCGTCAGCACTATGGAGCCATCCATAATCCCGGACATATGCTCCCATATTTTTTGTTTCTGGGGATTGGGCCTTGCCACTGTCGACTTCATCAATTCTAAATGCGGTAAAGAGCGAGCATTCTCCCATGGGACGCGGCGAGGAGTGACCCTACTTCCGCCACTCCACCATTGGCTTGGGTGTCGCCCGTTCCCATTTCAAAGGAGTATAATCTGCGCCCGTTTTCCGCCGAGAGATGATGAAAATGGCCCCTTTCATCGAGCACTATAATGGTAGAATCAAATGTGGCCGGACGTCCGAGCAGTTTCACAGGCAGTGAATTGGACCACCTTTCGTCAAACCGCAGTGCAGAACGAAGCAGAGAGCGTTTTTTGTTAGGCTAACACACTGAATTGTACCGCTATCGTCAAAAAAATACGAAGCCGTCAGATACGGACGACAAGCCGTTATTGATCGCAGCATCCTGTTGGATGGGGAATTGCGCAACCAACTTTCCAGCTTCATCTCGAACGCGCGCAACGATCCACGAGCTCCGACGATGACCAGATCATCTATGATCATCGATGCCAAAAGATAAGTTTCGCTTCTGATCGCCCACAACTCTTCGCCAGTGTCGGCTGAGAGGGCAATCAGATGGTTAATCGGTTTATCATCAAACGACGCACCAGCTTCTGTCGTAACGTGAACAACAACATCGGTTGTGGCACCGATATCGAAGCGATGCCCCGGCTTATCGAACTGCCAATTAATCGCTCCCGTAGAGCTATCCGGGCAGAACGTGCGAAAAGCCCGACCATGCATTTCAACAAGAATTAAACGATTTGGCCCGGCAAGGCAGGGACGTCGAAGTGCAAACCCTACATAGGCACTCCACAACTCGCTGCCATTTTTATCATGAGCGTAAGCCTTACCGCCAAGACTGCTTACATATATTGTACCACTGGCCCCAACCACTGGTTCGTTAATGCAATCAGGGAAGTCTACTCGCCAAATCTCATGTCCCGCCTCTGCATCGAAGGCAATCAAGGTACTTTTGTCAGGATTACGACCGAAATAGAACACCTGATATATGCGACCGTCAGCGAACACAGGCGCACGCGCGTTTACATTACGCTCTTTTGCAAGTCGAAATCGCCAAACTTCCTGTGGGACCATAATCATAAATCTCCTGTATTCTGACTACACCGGAACCGGATATTCGAGCAGATAACCAAGAGATCGATATCTGGAGAAGTTATCCCAAGTGCATCATGCCGTTGATGAGGCTACCTGATTATGCTGCCTCCTGCAAAAGGGAGGCGAACACTTCAGCGGGTGTTTTAAATCCAAGACACTTGCGCGGGGTTGCGTTGAGATCATGGGCGAGGGCAGTCAACTGGGCCGGGTTGACCTGCGTCAGATCCGTGTTGCTGGGTAAGTAACGTCGGATGCGCTTGTTGATGTTCTCAATAGCACCTTTTGCCATGGCGAGTTTGGATCACAAAACCAGCTTCTGGCCCCATTCCATCCTCCAAAGCCCTATAACCCATAAACTCGGAACCACGGTCAAAGGTAAAACTTCGGCGCGCATGATATGGTAGCGCTGCAAAGGCTTGAATGATTTTGTTCATAATAGGCTTTGAGTGTCGACTGCTGTTTTTAAGAATGACGCAATAACGACTTTTGCGTTCAACAAGCGTCATGACATTGGCTTCTCCAAGGTCACGTTCAAAGATAATCAAATCGCCTTCCCAGTTCCCAAATTGCAGGCGATTACCAACAAAATCAGGGCGTTGATGAATGCGAAACGCGTCTGGAATGCGGGAACTGCGTGATCTTCTGGTGCCGCGTGGGCAGCGTTTTGTTCGCATCTCGGCGGTGTTCATACAGCTTCAGAGCGTATTCTTCCTTTGAATAGATGAAGCGATAGATTGTTTCTGCACACAGACGTATCGCGCTCAGACCATGGCTAACCAGTCGGCCGCAGATCTGTTCCGGCGACCAATGGGCTTCCAATTGTTCAATGTGTGAGTTCATGCCGAAGCGCGACTTTTGCGGTTTGAGTTTACGCAAAACGATGTCTGTTTGTGATTAATTTTTGCCGAAAGACTTCTGCAGGTGTTTTGTAGCCCAAACATTTGCGCGGCGTATTGTTGAGGCGATGACAGATGAAGGCGAGGTCTCGATCACTGAGGGTGAGCGGATCAAGATCTCGGGGAAGCCATCGTCTTGTGCGTCTGTTGGTGTTTTCAACCGTTCCTTTCTGCCGGGGGACTGGGGATCACAGAACCATGTTTGCGACCCTATCCCATTCTGCAGATAGGACCATTCTGTAAACTCAGTACCACGATCAAACGTAATCGATCGGCGGGCCATTTGGGGCAGGGGCTGGAGTGCCCTAATCACACCTTCCATCACCGGCTTTGATTGACGATCATTGTTGCGCAACAAAACCGTGAAGCGGCTCACCCGCTCGACCAGAGACGTCACATTGGCGTTGCCAAACCTCTTGCGAAACTGGATAGTGTCGCACTCCCAATGGCCGAACTGCTTGCGCTTGGCAACCATGTCTGGACGATAAAGGATGCTCAGTTCTGGTGGAAAGCGGCGTCCATGATGACGCCGGGCATGACGTGGGCGTCGTTTGGCACGACGTTCCGGCAGATATTTCCAAAGCTCTTCTTTTCGACCGTCGGTGGAATAGACAAACTGATAGATCGTTTCATGACTGACAGAGATTGGATGGCGTTCCAATCGCATTCTCCCTGCAATCTGTTGCGGCGACCATCCATCGCTGATGTGATCGATCACTGACTGCCGGAGCTCATCATACCGGATCAACTTGCGTTGCTTCGAACGCCGCTCGCGGGATTTCTGCTCGGCAATAGTACTATAATAGCCGTTTAAATCCTTGATCTCATCATCGTGAAACTGATTGCGCTTGAGTTCTCGAAATATGGTCGAGCGATGCCTTCCAAGCTTCTCTGCAATAACATCAACGGAAAGCTTTGCAGTGCGCCAGCGTGCTATTCTGCGGCGTTCATCCAGATCAATATGCGCGTAGGTACGTTCCATGACGAGGTCCTTGCATTGAATAACCCATTGTTATCATTTGCAAGTCGCACTTCAAGCTAGAACCCACCCCTGCTATATACGCGGATCGCATAAGCTTAATTATGGAACTAAACCATATCCAATGAAACTATCACCGTACCATGTTTCAGTGCAATCGATCGGTCAGTTTATCGACATGTGTTCCGCCATTGATGCATCGGTCGGCTGGGCAAACCTGTTGCGAGTGCGCCATGAAGTGGATCAGGATCCACTGATTGTTGCCGCTGACCGATACGCGACATTGCGAAAGTTTGTGCCGGCCCTGATCGAGGCGCTTGAGTTCAAGGCCGGAAGACGCAGTGCGAACCGTTTCGGCTGTCCGGGTGCTTCGAGAGGTTCATCGAACCGGAAAGCGCGAGTTATCTGCCGACGCATCAATTCAATCAGCCATAAAATCAGCCATCTCAACATTATAGAAGGTTTTTGTCCGTGGACCGGTGAGGATAGGGTCGATACGGCTTACGCATTCCTGATAATGCGTCGTCTTGCGGTGTTCATCCAGCGCTTCCGGCGACTTGAATACCTCGTAGATGATAAAGCTGTGGTCGTCATCTGGACTGCGCAGGACGTCAAAGCGAAGGTTGCCCGGTTCTCGGCGCGTGCCCTCGTAGTTGATACGAAACGCCTCCAGAAACTCTGCGGCGTATCCCTCTTTCACATTAATGCTGACCATTTGGATAAGCATACTCTATCTCCGTTGTTGATAATGCGCATGCACGGTTAGATAACAAACATCAAAGACCGGCGCCTTCCATAGCGCCGTGGTGACACCTTCATCCACAAGCTGCCGCTGCAAGGCATAGGCACGTGCCCAACGTCCACCTGCCTCGTCGTAGATGGCCTTGTGATCAAAGTTCGGTTCGAAGCTCCTGTCCCATTGAACCCAGCTCCCCGCCAATTCGACGAAATCACGGCGAAGACCAACACCAATAGCAGCAGCAGCGGCACAGCCGAGCGCGGTCGCCTCCTTCACTATGGGAGTAACAACAGGCAGGCCGGTGGCGTTTGAGAGTATCTGTGACCAGTGAGCGGACTTGGACGCACCGGCAGCAAAAACGATCTTGTCTGGCGTCTTTCCGGAAAGCTTGAAGATTGCTTCAAGGTTGCGTGCGGCCACAATCGCAGCATTTTCCTGCAGTGCGCGAAAGATGGCCGCCTTCCCGGATTTTTCCGGATCGATTGAGAGATTGAGCAGCGAGGGCGCGGCGTGGTACCAGTTTCCATAATGCATTACGTCGGAGAAGACCGGGATGATACCGTAGGCACCCACGGGGATGGCTGCGGCTTTTTCTTCCAGCAGCCGATAGGCGTCTCCGCCCTGCCCCGCTGCGGCCAATTCCTCAGCTCCGAAACTGTCGCGAAACCAGCGCATGACGATGCCGACAAAGAAACTGATCGCTTCAACCTGATTGAGGCCGGTTACGACATGCGGGTTGATGCGCAAATCCATTGACGGGTCGGAAACCGAGGGGCCAACATTGACCACCTGCTGCCAGAAGGTACCACCGAGCACGGCGCAATCTCCTTCATTGACAACACCTATGGCCGCGGCCCCGATTTGGCAATCGCCGCCACCCATGACGACGGGCGTGCCTGCGGCAAGGCCTGTTTCTCGCGCCGCTTTGTCTGTGACATGACCAATAACAGTACCGGGCTCAACGCTTTCGGGAAAAATATCATCGCGCATGCCGGCCTGACGCATAGCCTGCGGTATCGGGCCCGATCCGCCGGGCTATAGAGCCCGGTCGTGCCCGCGTTTGACGGATCGCTGGCGATGACACCGGAAAGTCGTGCCAGCACCCAATCGGACAGCATACTGATCCTGTGCATGCGCCTGTAGACTTCAGGTAAGTTGCGTTTCAGCCAGAGCAGGCGCGGCAGAGCGCCGAGAGCAAAGCTCTGACCCGTGGCTGCGTAAAGTTCTCGCTCGAGATCGGCAAAGTCGCGCTTGAGGTCGCGTACTTCACGATTAGCGCGGCTATCGACATTTGCGCAGGCCCAGATTTCCTTCCCACTCCGGTCATAAACGACAATCGCCTCTCGCATACTTGTGGCACTGACTGCACGAATGTCCGATGGAGAAATACCGGTTTCCGTAATCGCCTTACGGATGGCACGCGATAGAAGCGACCAGTTACCGTTGACATCGAAATCCATCGAGCCGGGGAAGCGGGGATCGACCTCATGCCACCATTCCTGCTGAGCGCTGGTAATCTGGTTGCCGTTTTCATCGAAAATGACTGCGCGGCCACTGCCCGTGCCGGCATCGACTGCCAGCAGATAGGAAATACTCATGTCGTCTTAATCCTTGATCTCGATCAGGTCATTGGCTGTCGTTTCATCCGTGATGAGAATACCGACGAACTTACCACGCAAAGCCGCATGGATGGCTCGGACCTTTTGCGCGCCCCCGCGGCCGCCACGACCTTTTCCGCCTTTGAAAGGGCCGCGAGCTTTACGCCTATGACCCGTTCGTGCAGCGTCAGATCAAGCGTTTCACCGTGCTCGTTGTAGAACTGGCAGAGGATGTCGCCGACAGCGCCTTTGCGCCGCAGCGGTTCCACTTCGTCGGGACTAACATAGCCCGCACGAACAACGGTGGAATTCGCCGAGAGCTCGCCGATGCCAACGAGTTGATAGGTCGCGTTAAGCGCCATATCAAGCAGGTTGGTAACAGCAGGCTCGGAGGAAAGCTTACTTGCAACATCAGTATCGCGAACGACGAGCGGCGCCGGCACCAGATGAACGCCGCTGCCCCAATTTGCCGTACGCATACCGTCCACATAGGTGCTTACACCACCCGTCAGACTGACAAGACTGATGTTGCGCTCGTTTGCAAGGTGCCCGAGACGCTGGATTGCATTCGATACGGTGCTACCCCATCCCACGGCCAATAGATCGTTCGGCTGCAGGCGCTGCATTAGAAACTGTGCTGCGGCCTGACCAAGCCGATCGCTTGCATCCTGATCGGGCAATTGCGGCACCACATAAGCTTCCAGAAGACCATAACGCGCCTTGATTTGACGCTCGAGTGCCGTGCACCCCCGGTAACGCGAGTTGATCCGTACTTGTATGATGCCTGAACGCCGACCACTTTCCAGTAGACGCGACACCTTGATGCGCGACATGTTCAGCTTTTCGCCGATTTCGCTCTGCGTCATTCCGTCGTTGTAATAATACCGGGCGATACGTGTGAGGATTTCCTCATCTGTATCGGCGTAGCTCCATTCTCCATTATCCGACGCCATACACGCGGCTCCTTCGGTCATCGTGTGATCATTTTATTATCAATTAAACTTTTGATACGTCAACGCCAAAGGGGACGAAAATTTCCTGCACAACCGGTGTCTTAAGCATAGCCAATATATCGCCGTTTTGAACGGTACTTATACATTATTTCACTACTACTCGTCACTGAACGTATTGACGCTCAAATACGGATGTGATCACATGATTGTCAATAACTACAATTGAACAGGTGCGGTATGACTGATAGCCCTGCGACCGGGAGGGTCGCGAAGCTGACGGACATCTGGAAATCCTACGGTGCCATTCCGGTGCTGCAGGGGGTTTCTCTCGCCTTACAAGCTGGAGAAGTGCACGCGCTTCTTGGCGGCAACGGCGCTGGCAAATCGAGCCTCATGAAAATTATGTCCGGTGTCATCAGCGCCAATTCCGGCGCCATCGAGATCAACGGAAAACCGCTGTCGCATGCCTCGCCGGCATTAGCTCAGGAACTCGGTCTCTACACCGGTGCCGCAAGAGGCCCATATCCTGCCAAACCAGAGTGTCCCGGAAAACATCTGTCTCGGCCTTGCCGCGTCGCCACGTTCGCTGCGGCCCCGCGTCGAACAGCTTGTTGGCGAGCTTGCCGTTTCGCTCGATCTCAACGCCCGGGCAGCATCACTGGAAATAGCAGAGCGCCAGATCGTCGAAATCCTGCGGGGTCTTGTGCGCGATGCGCATGTTTTGATCCCTGGATGAACCAACCTCCGCACTCACACCATTTGAGACCGGCGCGCTTTTTGAGCGTATGCGCAAACTGCAAGCTCAAGGCGTCGGGATTTTTTTTCATCTCGCACAAGCTGCGTGAGATCCGGGAAATCTGCGGCACGATCAGCGTACTGCGCGATGGTGTAATTGTACTGTCCGGCGCACTCGACAGCTATAGCGATGCCGAGATCATCGAAGTGATGAGCCGTGTGCAAATAGCTAAAAACTCCACCCAGCGCACGAGCCGCAAAGCCTCGCAGCTCGAACAGCCGCGCCTTAGCGTCTCCGGGCTAAGCGGAGAAGGCTTCCGGGACATCAACCTCGACGTCCGCGCCGGTGAGATTCTGGGGCTGGCGGGCGTCGTCGGCGCCGGTCGCACCGAATTCGCTGAAACGCTCTTTGGCCTGCGGCGGCAGACTGCGGGTCGGGTCGTGCTGGAAGGGACCGAACTCAAGAAGCGCTCCCCGCGCTACTGCATCGATTTCGGTCTTGTCTATCTTCCCGAGGACCGGCAACAACACGGCCTCTTCCTTGAGGCACCGCTATACTGGAATGTCTCTTCCTATCTGGTGCACCGTCTACCCTTCTTTCTGCGACCGGGGACGGAGCGAAAGACGTTCGAGGAATTCCGCTCCAGTATGGGCATCAAGTGCTCTGGCGCCAGTCAGGAAGCCCACAGACTTTCCGGTGGCAACCAGCAAAAGATACTGCTCGCCAAGTGTCTTTCGGCACGGCCTAAGGTGTTGATTCTTGATGAGCCCACCCGCGGTGTCGACGTTGCAGCCCGCAACGATATTTATGAGCTCATCCGCCAGCTCGCTGCCGATGGGGTCGCCATTGTTCTCATCTCATCTGATTTCGATGAGCTCGTCGAGCTCGCGGATCGCGTGCAAGTCATGGCCTTTTGGCCAGTCCGCCGGCGAACTGGAAAAACAGATATCCGTCGATGCAATTGCCCACCTCGCCTTCGGCGCCACGGAAGCCATTATGCTTGATCTCTTCGCGCGCAACCGTGTTGCGACCCTGCTGGTTGTCTTGGCTGGCGCCTATATCGCCATCGGTGCAGTCGCTCCCGGTTATCTTTCCGGCGCAACAGCCTCCGTCGTAATCTCCAACAGCCTTGTGCTGATGCTGATCTCGCTTGGTACAATGATCGTCATCTTGACGCGCAGCATCGATGTTTCAAGCGGCTCGGTCCTCGGTCTTAGTGCCGCAGTCCTTGGCTTGTCGCTCAATGCCGGTGTCAGTCTGCCGCTCGCCATAACCTTCTGTCTTTTAACCGGTGCAACCGCCGGTGCCTTTAATGGGCTTATGGTTGCTTATCTCGGCATTCCGTCGATCGTCGCCACCCTCGGCACGCTAGGCCTTTTTCGCGGCATCATGCTGGTTTTGACCGGTGGACAATGGATCGAGGATTTGCCGCAGGAACTGAAAGCGCTGGCCGCCAATCTGGGCTTTGGATTTTCTGCACTGACCATTGTCGTTCTCGGACTTTTCGCACTTGCGGCGCGTGCTGCGCGCAACGCGCTTCGGTCGATATTTCTACGCTGTCGGCGACAACAGCGCTGCAGCACACCATCTTGGCGTGCCGGTAAAACTCGTGCGGTTTTCGGCCTTTGTCGCGACCGGCCTCTGTGCTGCGCTCGCCGGCCTCGTCTTTGCAGCCCAGATCGGCTTCATCCCAAATCAGGCCGGCAACGGCATCGAGCTCAAAGCAATCGCCGTCAACGTCCTTGGTGGCGTCAGCCTGCTCGGCGGAACCGGGTCTGTCACCGGCGTCTTTGTTGCTGTCATCTTTATCACCTCCATCGACAGCGCCCTCGTCTTCCTCAAGATTCCTGCCTACTGGAACGACTTTATTGCGGGTGCGATCCTGCTAACGGTGCTGCTTCTTGATGGCCGCATCCGCCAGATCATTGATCGGCGTATTCGTGCCCGTCGCTACGCAGTGCATGAGCGAACATCTACCAGTAACATTCCCACAGGCCCTGCCCGCACCATGGAGGCAAGCCAATGAAAAAGATAATCTTCCGCTGGGAGACCGCGCTTCTGGCCATGCTGGTCGCCGAACTCCTGATCTTCGGTCTCGTTAATCCGCGCTTTCTCAACATCACGAACCTCATCTATGGCACATCTGATTTCGTACAGATCGGCATTGTTGCCCTGCCGCTGACCCTCGTCATCATCGCTGGCGGTATTGATGTTTCCTTTGCCTCCGTGATCGGCCTTTCGGCCATCGTTTTCGGAGTTGCCACTTTCTATGGCGTAGCTTTGCCGCTTTCGCTTCTGCTGGCCCTGATAACCGGTGCGCTTTGTGGACTGCTGAACGCTACCGTCATTCATCTCTCAAAAATACAACCACTGGTCGTTACGCTTGGCAGCCTTTATTTGTTTCAGGGAACGGCAACGGTCGCGTCCGGTCTCGTGGGCGCCGGAGGTTATGAGGGGATCGGCAATTTCCCAGAAGCTTTTAACGCCTTCGGATACGCGAAATTTTTCGGGCTGCCAGCGCCGCTTGCACTCTTCCTCGGCCTTTCCGCCATCCTCATCGTCCTTCTACACTTTACCCGCTTCGGTCGCGCCGTATACCTTTCCGGTCAGTCAGAAAGCGCTGCTCGTTTCTCCGGCATTCCTGTCGGTCGGGTGCAAACCGCTACCTATGTTATAACGGGGATCGCTGCCGCCATTGCTGGCCTCGTCATGTCAGCCTATTTCGGCTCGGCCCGCGTAGATCTCGGTTCGGCAACCCTTCTGCCGGCAGTCACCGCTGCAGTGCTCGGCGGCGCCTCCATTTATGGCGGCGGGGCTCCATTCTTGGCACTTTGCTTGCCACTTTCGTGATCGGTTACCTGCAGCAAGGCTTACAGGCCACCGGTGTCCCCAGCCAAATTTCCAGCGCACTTTCGGGAGGGTTGCTGGTTATCGCGGTCGCATTGCGCCATGGGAGCGCAATATTGGCCGATGTCGTTGCCGTCACCCGACAACAAAGAAACAACCGGGTAACGATCACCTCAGGAGGAGAATGATAATGATTAAGACAATCATGAAATCGAGTGCAATGGCCGCATCGCTTCTCGCCAGCACGATGCTGGTTGGAGCGGCGCAAGCAGAAAACCAGATAGCCTTCATCCCCAAGCTAGTGGGCGTTGGCTTCTTCACGTCAGGCGGTGCCGGTGCGGTCAAAGCTGGTGAGGAGATCGGTGCAAAGGTGACCTATGATGGTCCAACGGAGCCCAGTGTTTCCAGTCAGGTGCAGTTCATTAACAACTTCGTCAACCAAGGTTATAACGCGATCGTCGTTTCCTCAGTTTCCCCGATGGACTTTGCCCGGCACTCAAGCGTGCCATGGACCGGGGTGTCGGTCATGACGTGGGACAGCGACGTCAACCCGGAATGCCGCAGCTATTACATTAACCGGGGCACGCCGGAACAGCTCGGCGGTCTATTGGTCGATATGGCCTCTGAAGGTGTGAAAAAGGATAAGGCGAAGGTTGCTTTCTTCTATTCCAGCCCGACCGTGACCGACCAAAACGCGTGGGCTGAAGCCGCAAAGGCCAAAATCACCAAGGAACATCCGGGCTGGGAAATCGTCACCACGCAGTACGGTTACAATGATGCCCAGAAGTCACTGCAGACAGCCGAAAGCATACTGCAGACTTATCCGGACCTCGACGCGATTATTGCCCCAGACGCCAATGCGCTACCTGCAGCTGCACAGGCGGCTGAAAACCTCAAACGCGCGGAGGGCGTCACCATCGTTGGCTTCTCAACGCCAAACGTCATGCGGCCTTATATCGAGCGTGGCACGATCCAGCGCTTTGGTCTGTGGGATGTGACACAGCAGGGCAAAATCTCCATCTTTATCGCTGATCACATCCTCAAAAACGGCCCGATGAAGGTGGGCGACAAGCTCGACATCCCCCGAATCGGTACTGTCGAAGTCTCCGCCAACAAGGTGCAGGGGTATAGTTACGAAGCTGACGGCAATGGTATCATTCTGTTGCCTGAGCGCACTGTATTCACCAAAGACAACATCGGAAAATTCGATTTCTGATCAGGCCGAACGGTGGGCAGCCGCTACTGCCCACCGAAATCGCCTTAAGGACAGGACAATTGCATGAAAAGCCGTTGGAACGATGATGACGCTGCCCGTTACGTTAAGGCCGCGCTCGCTTCCGGACACGGCGAAGAACTGCGATTGCGGATTTACTCATCCCGCATCATCGGCGGCGACCGGGATTTGTCCTTCACGGCGGCGGTAACACCTCGGTCAAGGTGAAGGCCTATGATGGCGAAGAGCTTATGCATATCAAGGGCAGCGGCTGGGATTTGGATTCGATCGAGGCGCCCGGACTGCCAGCTGTGCGCCTTGCACCGCTGCTCGCCGCACGAATCAAAGGCGAGAGGCTTCCCGATCCGGACATGGTGGCGCTGCTGCGCGCAAATCTGATGGAACAAGATGCCCCCAATCCTTCCGTCGAAGCTCTCCTGCACGCTTTCCTGCCGTTCGCTTATGTCGATCACAGCCACGCCACGGCAATTCTAGCCCGGCCGACCAGACCACTGGCGGAGTGTTCCCCGGCAATCACACCATCGGTGAAGAAGTGTTCGGCGCGCTCGGTGTTGTCGTTCGCGTCAAGTCGACCGATGACATGGTGCGTCTGGCCAAAAGTTTTGAATGCCAACAGCCGGTAACCCTGCATATGGACAAGAACGATGCCGCTTCAGCCCGGTTTATGCGAAAAACGGTAAGTTCAATATGCAAGAACAAACTGGAAAGACGTTACAACCCACTGCCCATCTCACCATCTGTTTGCCAGTTACGACGCCCTGTCGCTTTGGAATGGACATGAACCGCTTGCCATTGGCGATGTGCTGATTGCCAGTCAGAACACTTTCCAATATCTCCGTCCTATTGCCTGAATTTGAAAATGAACAAATCCGGTGGATGTGCGCTATAGTTTTGCGTTCGACTACCCCTTCACACCAGAAGAAATCATCACCGCTTCTGTCACTTTCTTCTGAAAGATAAGATAGGCAATTGCGACCGGCATGGCGCCGAGCAATGCGACCGACATAAGCCGCGCATAGTATACGCCGAAAGCGTCATTGACTTGGGTGATTCCGACCGGAATGGTCATCTTATTTTCCGTCGTTACCGCCAAGAAAGGCCAGAGGAATTGGTTCCGGGCCATAATGAAGGTTATGATTGCAAGAGCTGTGGTGATACCCCAATTGAGCGGGAGATAGATCTTGAAGAGAAGAGTGAAATCCCCACCGCCATCGAGCACCACGGCCTCGCGCATTTCCTTTGGTACAGCATCGAAAAACTGTTTGTAGACTATGATAACTACAGGGACGATCAGTTGTGGCAAAATGATGCCAGCCCACGTGTTAATCAGGCCGAGGTCATTCATCAGAATAAACTGGGTGACGACCAGAGCCCGGGTTGGCACCATGAAACTCGCAAGAACGATACCGTAAAGAAGTCGTCGACCCGGGAAGCGGAGCTGCGAGATCGCGTAGGCACACATCATGCCGGAAACAATAACCGTCACGGTGATGATGAGCGAAGTAGCGATCGAATTAATGTACCAGCTGATTATGTTCGAGTTCCAGAGAATATCGGCATAAGCCGATAAATTGAACTCGTCGGGTAATATGCCTGCTCCAGTTGAGACTACTCGTTCCTCGGTCCGGACAGAAGTGATGAAAGCCCAGTAGAGCGGGAATATCCACAATGCTGCGGCAAAGAACGTGCCAATTGTTAAGACACCGTTTTCCAGTTTTCTCATCGAGTTCATTTACGACCTCTTGCGCGCAGAAGCTGGAATTGGAGGACGGACAATACTGCAATGATGACGAACAGGACCAAGGCTATCGCCGAAGCGTAACCACCATGATTAAGCTGGAAGGCTTCACGATAAACCATTAGCAGCAGCACATAAGATGAATTGAAAGGTCCACCACTGCTCAGGAGATAGACCCGGTCGAATATCTTGAGCTGTAAAATGAGCTGCAGGGTCAGCACCAGCGCCGTGACAGGCCAAAGCAGAGGCCAAGTGACCTTGGTAAAGAGCTGGCGACGTGTGGCTCCATCGAGCTGAGCAGCCTCGTAGTAATCTTTCGGGATATTTCGCAGGCCTGCAATAAAAAGAAGGACATTAAAGCCGTTCGTCCACCAGATCGTCACCATGGCAACCATCGGCATGACCCAGTATGGATTCTTGAAGACCGGCACAGGCTTTCCATAGAAGAAGCTAATGACAGGCTGTAACACGCCGAATTGGAAATCCAGCATCCACGTCCAGATCTGCGTGACGACCGAAACCGGCAGGATGTAGGGTAGAAAAAAGATGGCGAGCGCCAGCGCCTGCAAGGATCCGCGCAGTCGAGTAATCATCAAGGAAATCCCCAACGCAAGCGCGGTTGTAGGAATTACGGTCAGGAGAATGAAATAGCCGTTGTTCTTTAACGATGTAAGGAACAACTTATCGGTGAGAAGACGCTTGAAATTGTCGAACCCCACCCATTCGCCCGGCCCGATAAGCGGCGAGTTTGTCAAACTGAGTTCGACAAGTCTAATGGCAGGATAAAGAAAAACGAGCGCAAAGATGAACACGAACGGTGCCACAAGCGTGGCGGCCACAGCCACTTCTTTGCGTCGGTTGGTAAGCATTGCCACGTCAAATTCCCCCAAAAATGATGTGCTGTGTCCGCACCGGCACGGTGCGGACACAGCAGGACTCATTTCAGCGCGCTCTCGAGATCGGCTTTCACCTGCTCGGCAGCCTCCATGGGCTCGGCGTATCCGTGAATAGCCGGTGAGATGACGTTGATCGCAGCATCATAAGCAGGCGAAGCCACGCCTGCGATCGGCGAGCGGGGATCGTAGGATGCATCGTTCGAAAGAGACGAATAAGTGGCGTTTGGCTCCATCTTCTTGAAATCATCGCTTTCGGCGACCGGCTTATAGGCCGGGATGTGACCCGCATCGGCCCAAGAAATGGCATTTTTCTCCATCCAGCCGATCACGGTCATGACGGCCCTACGCTTTTCCGGCGACATGCCCGTGTTCTTCGGAATAGCGAAAGCGTGGGAATCCGCCCGGGTTGTCCCGGTACCCATCAGGTTCGGAACCTGCACCGCGCCCCACTCGAACCCGAGCGTGCCTTTCTTGGCGAGGTCGACCATGGTGGGCACTTCCCAGACACCATTCAACATGAAGGCAGACTTACCCGAGGTAAACAGAGCAACAGAAGCTTCATACGCGGCCTGCTCCGGTTGCCAACCCTCCTTCCCCAATTTGTCATCACTTCAATTGCCTTCGAAGCCTTGTCGAGACTATCGCCGGGCAGGACCTGCTTCTCCTTGATCAGCTCTCCTCCCTGCTGACGAAGTAGCGTGTAACACGATAGGTACCTCCGTCATCCCCTGTAGCGTAAGTTACGGGGGCCTCGGCACCCTTTTCCTTAGTCAATGCGAGTGCTTCTTCGAAATCCTTCAGACTTTCTATGCCGGTCAGCTTGCCGTCAGCATCAAGAAAGCGAGAACCTTCAAGATATTTCTTGTTATAATAAAGTACGATTGAATGGATGTCGAAGGGTACCGCATAGAGCTTATCATCGCCCGTTGCTGCGTTTATCGCGGCATCAAAAAAATCACTCCGCGCCACTCCCGCATTCTTCAGATCCTCCTCGCTTATCTCGTCAAGAACACCTTCTTCCAACCCAAGGGGCAAGCGGGAAAGATGATAAGTCATGATATCTGGCCCCCGGTTTTACTGCGACGGCCGTGCGAACTTTGGTGTAATAGGGAATCCCCACTCCAGCGTCGTGCCAGAAATCTTGATATCTGGATGCTCCTCATTAAAGCGATTGATCAGCGCTTTCATCCGCACGCCGTCGCCGCCACTTAAGAAGTCCCACCGGGTTATGTTCTGCTGCGCGATGGCGGGCATGGTCATCAATGCCATTGCTCCTGCTGCAAAAAAAGACTTCTGTATCGCATAGGATCTCCTCCTCCAAAGGTCCGATCGCCATTTCCCGATGGCGGTGAGTTACAGTTCTTGTATGTCTGAAAGTTAGCGAAGTCGGCTGCCATCCTCCGCAAAGATGAGAACATGTTTGGGATCAGCCGAGAGTGAGATAGACTTTCCCTTCAGGCTCTCCCGCCGGCCACGTGTTTCCACCACGATTTCCCTGTCATTCCCGAGACGGGCATGGAGGTAGGATACCCCTCCCGGGTCCTCCTCCATCTGAACCGTTGCCTCAAACCCGCCTTCGGTCGTGTTGAGATGTTCGGGCCTGAGTCCCAACTTCACGGCCGTGCCTGCGGCAACATCGGTGACAACCTTGGCCAGAAGCTCCTTGCCCAGACCATCCAGCACGATCCGTAAGACGTCACCTTCGCGTCCTGTCACATGTCCATCAAGGAAATTCATCGCGGGTGAGCCGATGAAACCACCGACGAACTGGTTATCTGGATTGTCGTAGAGTTCCAACGGTCGACCCGCTTGCTGCAGCCTGCCTTGCTTCAATACAAAAATTCGGTCAGCCAGTGTCATGGCCTCAACCTGATCATGGGTGACATAAATCATAGTCGCGCCGATCTGCTTGTGCAGCTTGGCAAGCTCGAGACGCATTTGGACCCGCAGTTCCGCATCGAGATTGGACAAGGGTTCATCGAATAAAAAGACCTTGGGTTGGCGAACGATGGCGCGCCCTATTGCAACTCGCTGACGCTGCCCCGAAAGCTCCGACGGTCGCTTTTTTTTCAGTTGTTCTTCCAGATGCAAAATACGCGCCGCTTCGAACACCATCTCATCGATCTTTGCTTTCGGCGTTTTCTTCAGCTTGAGCGAGAAAGCCATGTTCTCGTAAACCGTCAAATGCGGATAGAGCGCGTAGGACTGGAATACCATAGCGACTTCTCGCCGTGCAGGTTCGACTTGCGTGACGTCCCGGCCCTCAATGGAAATTGTACCCGAACTTGTGTTCTCCAGCCCCGCAATCATCCTCAGGAGTGTCGATTTTCCGCAACCTGAAGGTCCGACGAACACGGCAAAATCGCCCGTCGGTATGTCCATGCTGACATCATGAATAATACCAACGGGACCGAAGCTCTTGCTGACATTCCGTATCGTTATACCCATTGTGTCGCCTCAACCAATCTTGAGGCGCAACACGTGATAAGACAGTGCCTTCAGAGACCCCTTCAGCTTTCCATCCTCAACGCCAATGCCTGATCCAGCTTTTGGCACCACATGATCAGGTTTGTCTGGACCGTTGGTCTCTTGCAGGCCATAACCTTCCATAGCATGGTGCTCCACCAATACCGGATCGGCAAAGCCAGTCAGTCCAATATCGAGTTCGGCAGTTTCCGTGAGATGGCGGTTTACGATGAAAAGTGTCAACAGCCCCTCCTCGCGATTGTGCACGGCGGCAACATCGAGATAAGAAACATCGTCTGCAACGCTACAATCATATGTCGGCGCATCAACCGCTACACTTAGCGCATCACCGCGACCATAGATTGATGCAAACCGGTAGGGATGATAGATGGTCTGGCGCCGGGCTGGACCGTTCTTTTCTGCCCTGATCGGTGCGATCACGTTCACGAGTTGCGCGATACAGGCAATGCGAACGCGATCGGAGCGACGGATGAATTCATTCAATAGGCCGGCAACAAAGAGAGCGTCCTCGAAATTATAGGTCTCTTCCAGCAAAGCCGGCGCTTCCGGCCAATCCCGTGTGCGCCAGCGGTGACTGTCTTCCTCGCGGATATGATACCAGACATTCCACTCGTCGAAGCAGATATGGACATCGTTCTTGGCCCGCTTCTTGGCTTTCACATAATCGATGGCGCCAGCTATTGTCTGGATGTAGCGACCAGTCTCCTCGATCTTGCCAAAGTAGTTGAGTGTATCTTTGCTCTTGTTGCCGAAATATTTGTGCAGCGAGATGTAATCGACATTCTCATAGCACTCCTCAAGCACCTCCCGCTCCCACTCTGGGTAGGTTTCCATCCCATCGTTGGAACTTCCACAAACGATAGTCTCAATTGACTTGTCAAAACTCTTGAAGGCTTTGGCTGTTTCGTTGGCGAGCCGTCCATATTCAACCGCCACCTTGTGACCTATTTGCCATGGGCCGTCCATTTCGTTGCCCGGGCACCACATCTTAACGCCATAACCATCATTTCCCGCATGAGAGCGGCGCAGGTCGCTCCATGCTGTCCCTCCTGGAAAGTTGACGTATTCCAGAAAGTTGCGCGCATCATCGAGACTACGCGAGCCAAGATTGACTGCCAGCATCATTTCGATGCCGGCCAGTTTCGACCAATCAGCGAATTCGTTGATCCCTATCTGATTGGTCTCTTTGGAACGCCATGCCAGATCAAGACGCACAGGTCTCTGATCACGGGGCCGATGCCATCTTCCCAACGATAAGCTGAAACAAAGTTCCCGCACGGATAGCGGATTGCTGGAATCTTCAGATCCTGCACAAATTTCAGCACATCCTTACGAAATCCGTGCTCATCGGCCTGTGGATGGCCGGGTTCATAGATACCTCCATAAATCGCGCGGCCCATATGCTCGATGAAAGCGGAATAAAGCCGCTCATCGATGGTGCTGATCTTGAAATCCCGATGAACGGCGACACGTGCCTTCATTCTAGTTCCTCCCAAAGCAATCAACAAAACGATATAAATCGTATTTTTGATATACTCACGAAAGAAACACGTTGATGTCAATGGGGAAATTGAAAGCCGCCGTCGCGGGGCCACGTGACACCACGGCAAAAAAAATAGTACTTATTGCCTTGTTTTCAGACGTAAAAGCAGATCCTGATCGTAATTTCCAAAGCCCTTGCCGAAAATATTCAAACCGCCGGGATGCTTACTCTCAGCCTTGACTTCGATCCTGATGCGAATCGATCGGTGATCGTCGAGTGAAAGATCGGTAGTTGTCACTTCAGATATTCGCAAACCATCCACAAAAGTGCCCGCATTAGTCACAGCCCGGGTTTTCAGCATGCCGTATTGCGAGCCTTTCAACTTCCACCAATCAGGTGTGTAAGTGCCACGCCGATCTCCGAAATCCCCCGGTGATGTCCAGACACCCGTCTCACATCCATTGACCGAAAGAACTATATCCGATGGCCAATTGGCGAGCGTTTCGGGCACCTCGGAACTGACTTCCATGACCACCTCGACAGCTTCTATCCTGTCGCCACGCAACTTTGCGTTATTGGGGAACTGATATTCGACGAACCCGCTGGTAAACCACAACAAACTGGTCTTCATCCGTTCCGGATCCATGAATGTTTCAGGCACGTCGAGCAAGCCGATAATTCCTTCGGTCGAACAGATTCCACATGGAGCAGTAACCGAATTGTTTGTATAAAGTCCGAGTGGCATTGATACTTCGATGAGATTGGATGACAGTTCCTGCGCCGGGGCTGAAAACTGACGATCAGCTCGTCATAAACAGTAAAGCAGATCTTTTGATTACCTTTACGAGCCCTCTGTACCTCGATCCGTACCGGGCCCGCCTTTTGCAGTATTTGCAGATGTGTCGAGACCGAGGACTGCGGAAGACCGGCAGCCTGCGCCAGATCGTTTATGTTGATACCCGGATGCCGGGACAAAACGTTTAAAAGTTTCAAACGCGGCAGCGATGCAACGCCTTTGAGCGCCGCAAGGTCTTTCTCCGGGTCGATGACAAGAAATTTCTGGTTCATGGACCGAATGTAAACATCGCCGCTAAAAATGTATATCGGAAATTTGGATATATAAGAATAGCGGATTTATCTCTTTTTGGCGGCTGGTATACAGCCCGAACTGCTCTATCATTTGATCAGCAGATTTCATACGCGCCACCAATCAATTGCCATCGAATTTCCGGGCTCCGCTTGTCACCCACAGCGATACGGCGATCCATCGCCTTGAAGGGATAGGAACTAGTGACTGGAATTATGAAGGCTATCTGCCTGAAATCACAGAAAAACGAATTTAAGATCAATGTTGATTTAGGCCCGGAAACAGACGGTTCTATCCAGCGTAAAAAGATTTGGAAGCGACTGTTATTGCCTGGTGACGCATTTGCGTGGATTCCAAATCAGGAATGTTTACATCATGTATGCAATCAAGACCATGCTGCATCGAAATCTGAAACGATCAAAGCAAAGATTAAAACGGATCCCAGACCCAATCTTCAAATGCATGACGTACCTGAATTACAAAAACTGTGCCGTCTGCTTCAATTTGATAAATAATGAGGTGGGCTTTAAAAGAAAGCATCCGCACAGATGGAGCAATTTCTTCAGGTGCACGCGCCATTTGTGGGTTCTTGGCAATTAATCCAGAGTGTTAAACAACTCTGCATGATAGCGTTTCGCCTGCACAGATCTAAACCTTGCTATACCCTGCTCGGCGATAGCAATGATATTGTCTTCCACAAGAACAGAGAGTTTAAATTCCATCAGTTGCGTTTAAGAGATTTTTCGGCGCTTGTGATTGCCGTAGCGAAGAGTTCATCCTGTGAACGACTTCACGGGCCACTTTGTAAGCCCTCGTCAACAAAGCGCTGCATCGCTGTGATCTTATCGCTGCGCATTTGATCTTTACGGATCAAATCGCGCACATAGTCACTCGCATTCGAATAGCGTCCCGTTTTGGCCTGAGTCTCAACCCATTCTTTCATAGGATGAGGGAGCCATACGTTCATCGTTACCATCAAATTCTACCTTCACTGCAATTAAAAATTGCAGATTGGCAAAAGTTTGTCAATGTTATTTTCACTAGCTACCTATCCATTTAACGTTCCGGGCCAGACCGTTGATCATGATAACCAGTCAAGAATCCACGTTCGCGCAATTCTGAAGTCCGGCATGGGGACCGTAACTGTCGGTCCGTTTTCGATGATTGCGGAAACAATTGACGCCATGCAATTCGAATGACAACTGTGACCATTTCCGACCTTCGTGGTTGACGTTTGCAGAACTGCAGTTTCGACTGCTGTATGTTTTGAGTGCTGATAAACTGACCGAAGCACGCAACGGCAACGCTGTCATGGCCAGATGCAGTTTTGATTCCTTTGTCTCAGACATCGGCGCTCTAAGAGTTGGTCATCTGACGACCATTGCTATTGTGGAGACGCGAACCTGAGGTTTGGATCCAAATCAATGTATGTACGTCGTCTACAGATCAACAATATCCGGTCGATCGACCAATTGGACCTCAAGCATAACGCCGAACAGGCTGCAGGTAGGCACGTAATTCTCGGCGCGAACTGTTCGGGCAATTCGAGCGTCGTTCGCTCGCTGACGCTGGCACTCAGCGGCGCCGGGAATCTGTTGCGCTTCGCGTTTTGGAATGCTTGGCAGCGGGGCGGTACCCAAAGTACATCGATCCGTCTGCAGTTCCCGGGCGATGCTTGCGACATCGTCAACAAGCGCGGTCTCGGGACACGAGGTCCGGCATTTCCCTTGTCGTGGATCCGGGAATGCAAGTCTTTCCTCATAAACAGAATATTCTGGCGGCTTGAACGCCGGACTGGCGAGGGTCGATGGACACGCCTTCGTCATCGCAGCAATTCACTGCTTAAACCGTGGCCTTCGGATCCTGTCCAGATCTTCGGGATAATCGATATCCATGGCCTCGATTTGTGTTAGTTCAATCTGCGCGTCGGAGCTCATCAAGGAGAGCAGGCCCCGGGCACCACTATCGCCTTGTGCCATTATCGCTGCCTTACTGTAATCGGACGCCATAATCATGACAGGTGGCAGGCGCACCGAAGCCAACGCCGAGCAACATGAGTGATTTTTTTCCATTAGTTTGCGTAGATGCCTAGGGGAAGCATTCGGCATGTCGCCGAGGCAGATTAAAAGTTTGTCCGCGCCTATATAACGCGCGTGGTCGACCGCACGATGAAACGACGCAGCCATCGATAGACCGGGCTGCAAGAACAAGGGGGCAATTCTATCGGCAAGACAGCTGCTACCTCCGGCGAAGAGACCACGGCAGCGCAGACGTCACAGCCGGCTGATAATAAAGTTTGTGCTGCTATTGCGACAAGGGGCTTTTGCCTGCAACGAGCTAAAAGCTTGTCGTCGGGTCGAAGCGGTGCGATGCTCCGGCCGCCAGCATTACACCCAGTGTCTGCATGATTAATCAGTCCTCACCCTTTCTGCCAGCGAGAGAATCGACCGCCCGGTTTCGGCCTGAGTGATTTCGGCCAGCACTGAGATCGCTAGCGCCTGTGGATCACGTGTCGAGGCGATGACGCCGATCGGACCGCGCACGCGCCTTCGATCCGGCTCGGAAACGCCAAGTGCTTCAAGTCGTTCGGGCGGGTGCGGTGTGCCTTGATACTTCCCTGAGCACCAATATAGAAAGCCTCACTTCCAAGTACGTGGCGCAAAATCTCCGGTTCGTGGTCGTGGTCGTGATAGAAAAGTGTCACGGCCGTGTTCGCATCGACCGGCACGGCATGAAGATCGGAAAGCCGCGTAAGGGAATGGCTTACGATTCCCATGTTACCGGCAGAGCACAGCGTCGTCTGGTCATGGCTGATAAGAATGTGGTCGCGGCCCAGATTTGCCGTCATCTGCGCAAAAATCAGGGCCTCCGGTCCCGCTCCCAAGATCACGAACCGTGTCGGCGGACAGAACGGCATCACCAAACTTCCACTCTCCCCGGCGGGCGCGTCGAACTGGTCTAGCGCAAGCCGGCCCCTCCGGCGAAATGCGGAGATTTACCGGCACGCGCGATCTGCGCCGCTCGGCCAGTCTTTCCAGAACGGTACGGTCTCGCAGCGGAAAAAGCATGATCTCGATTGCTCCGCCGCAGGGTAAGCGTATGTCGAAATAAGGACTATCTGCGCCATAGCGAAGTCGCTTCGGCCGGCCGGTCATGCGCACATCGCGGGCGTGCAAGGCAACATCCGCCTCGACGCAGCCGGACGTTAGCGCACCGACCCAGCGATCATCCGGGGCGATGACCATCGCCGCGCCCGGATTGCGGTAGGCGGGGCCGATTGTCGCCGTCAATAGAGCGATGACTATTCCCTCGCCCATATCGGGCGCGGCCTGCCGGGGATCAATCAGTGCAGGATGCATTCCACTCTCAGCCTCCGTGCCGAATGAGCTTAAGAGCGTCCGCGACATCGGCGGGCGTCACATTGGCCTCGTGTCCACCCCAGCGCTGACGCAAATAATTTACCAGATCAGCCATCTGCCGGTCGTCCAGTTGATCGGCGAAGGCAGGCATGGTTTGCATGCGCTCTCCCCGCGCCGGGGTTACGCTCGTGTACACCTTCGTGAATGACGCGAACGAGAGTGACAGGATTCTCATACATGGCAGTCGTATTGACGTTGAGCGGCACGGAAGAGTGCGGCTGGCCCTCGCCGGAAACACCGTGGCATCCGGCGCAAAGCCCGACATAGAGCTGCCCGCCCGCCGGATCCGGCGTGCCGACCGGCTCCTTGACGCGTGGACCCTGCATCGACTGGTCCTGCGTAAGATAGGCCGAAATTGCCTGTAAATCCGCATCGTCGAGATGTGCGGTGGAATGTTCGAGAACGGGGAACATGCGGAACGTCATGACACCTTGCGGAGACAGGCCATGGCTGAAGAACCGGACGAGATCCGGTTTTGTCCAGCCGCGCTCGGCCGGGGCTGTTGTCGTCAGGTCCGGCGCATAGGCGCCCTCGATCACGTTGCCCTTGAGATATTTGTCCTGTTGCAGCGCATAGGTGAGGCCGCGCGGCGTGTGGCATTCGCCGCAGTGGCCCAGCACATCCACTAGGTATTTGCCTCGGGCAAAAGGTTCCTTCGCCGCTTCGGTCGCATCGAAGGCTTTGCCGCCGGGCGCTCAAGCGCGTTCCACAGCGCGATCGCCGGACGGATATTGAAGGGGAAGACCATCGAATTGGGCCGGTTGCGCTTCTCCACGGCCGGCTGCGTCAATAACCACGCGAAAAGCGCATCGCTGTCGGCGCGCGTAATCTGGTGATAGCTTGCATAGGGCATCGCCGGATAGAGATTGCGGCGGCGGTGCAATCCCATAGGCCACGGCGCGGTAGAAATCGTCCGAGGTCCATGTGCCGATGCCGTATTCCTTCGAGGCACTGATATTTGTGCCATAGATCGTCCCCATGGGCGTGACCATGGACATGCCGCCCGCCGGTCCGATCCTCCGGCGGGGTCGGAATGACAGGCCCCACAGTCGGCCTCACGCGCGACTTTCTGTCCCCGAGCAACCAGAGCGGCATGCGCTTCGGCGCTCAGATGCGCGAAATCCACCGTCGACGGCGGGATGGATGAGGAACTGCTGCCAATCCAGTACATGCCGCCGACGACGGCCACACCGATGATGCACAGTAACGCGAAGACACGCAGATACTTAGCCATTGTCCATCACTTTCCTGCTGCGCGTTACCGTGGTGAGACCGGGCGTGTTCAAGACGACCTCACGAACCGCTTCGTAATAACGGACATAACCCGTGCAGCGGCAGATATGCGGGTCAAGTGCCGCAAGGATTGCACCTTCCACATCGTCGGCAGGTACTGGATTCTGCTTCAGCTTCTCGATCAGCACCGTCGCCGAATTGACGAAACCGGGAGTGCAATAGCCGCATTGAAACGAAAAATGCTTCAAAAACGCTTCCTGTATGGGAGACAGGACCTGCTGTCCGCTGGAATCTGTTTCGGCGATGCCTTCGACCGTGCGGATGGTCTTGCCATTGAGCCACGCAACGCCGGTGATGCAGGCCGGAACCGTCGAGGAACCTTTCTCAGCGTCGTCGACGATGATCGTACAGGCGCGGCATACCCCTTGCCCGCAGCCGAGACGGGTTCCTGTGAGATTGAGATATTCCTGCAGGAACTCGATCATCATCAAGTCTTCCGGCAAATCAGCCGGGCCGACCTTCTTGCCGTTGATGGTGGCTGAAAAGCTGATTCTGGCTTCCATCACAGCGCCTCCTTGATTCTGGCCGCGCTGATCGGCAGCCGATAGAAACGTTTACCCGTCGCATGCGCGATGGCATTGGCGCATGCGCCGACGATCGGGATCATCACCACTTCCGCCATGCCCTTAGGCGCATCCGTGCGTGAAGCCGGCGGCAGAACATGGCCCGTCTGCGTCCAGACCGCGACTTCGGAAGCGCGTGGCAGATGATAGCGGCTGAGACCCCATTCGCCGTTGCCGGGACCGTCGGCTCCCGTCGGCAGGTCTTCATAAAGTGCATGGCCAATTCCCATGGCGATGCCACCCTGAAGCTGACCAGAGACCAGTTCCGGCACGATCTGCGTACCGCATTCGAGCGGTCTTGTGTGACAGTAGCTTTTACCCCACCGGTGCCGGTGGATACAGTAAGCTCGACAAAGGGTGGCGCAGGGCGCATAGTAAATCGCGCCGGCGGCTGCGCGTTTTACAGGCGGATAACTGACCCGCGTGCGCGGCTGAAAGGCATAGCCGCCAGCCGTCATCGCAGCCATTCTGGCCGCATTGGCACCGTCGCCCCATTTGACCGACAGCGCGTCGATCGGCATCGTGATCGGCTTGCCGTCGACTACGAAATCGGCCTCGGCCGGGACCGCCGGTTGAAAGTATGGACGCAGATGCCCGTGATCAGTCCGCGTTCATGCGCCACGGCCGCCAGCCGCTCCATGGAAAGCGGCTCAAGCGATCCAGCAACCAGTTTGCCCTCGCGCCATTCTACGTCTTCGAACTTGACTGGCACCGGCAAAAGTTGCCCGCCGTCGGGTCCACCCCAAATCGACAGGGCTGCTTCCCACAGGCCCAGTTGCAGCAGTAGCTTCGCGGCCTGCTGCGTTGCGTGGGGTGAAATAATAGGCCGAATTTGAAGCCGAACGTGGTGATGTGAAGCTTGGCACCCAATACGGGTCCTGCGCCAGTCTGTCTTCATCCTCCTGCGGGGTCGAATAGGGTTCCTCCCCGGTGTGGACCGGCATTTGCGGCCAGTCCTGAACCGCGAATTCGACCTCGTCCACGGGACGTCCGAGGAAGGGTTCGGCAACGAGCATCTGCGCCGTCGTTGATCCGGCACCGATTTCCGATGTGACGTGTCTCATTCTCAGACGTCCCTGCGCCGTCACCTCGATCTGCACGACCGCGGCCTCTGCAGCCGTGCCGAAGCTCTTCTGCACCGAGGCGAAGCCGATCCCGTACAACATCCCGGGATTGGTGGCTTCATAGTCGGCCTTCCGCCTTGCACGTTCCGTCCATAAGGGATCGCGCGCGGCAAGATCGAGGATTTCGCCCATTCGCAGATTGCCGGCCGGAGTGGCGCCCTGCGTGTTCTTCATTCCGGCCTGCAACACATTGCGCCGACGCAACTCGATCGCATCAATGCCGATACCGTCCGCCACTTCATCGACCAGCATTTCCGTCGTCGCCATGGACTGAAGTGTACCATAACCGCGCACCGAGCCGGACGTTACGCCAATGCTCGGCAGCACTTCGACGGACAGGTCACTTTGCGGGAAATAATAGGCTGACTGGGCGGATGCGACGGCAAGCGTGCCGATGGATGGGCTGAAATTCATGACACCGCCGCCATCACCGACCATATGGCACGTCAGGGTGCGAAATTTACCCTCATCGTCCACCGCAATCGCTGTTTCAATATCGAAGGGATGGCGTTTCAGGCCGAACTGGAAGTGCCGCCAGCGGTCAAGTGCCAGCCGTACGGGTCGGCCCTGCGAATAGAGTGCCGCGAGCGCCACATAGAAGGGAAACGGATGATGTTCCTTCTGGCCGTAGCCGACCGTGTAACCAGCCATGAAGTCGAGCTTGTGCAGCGGTAGCCTGCTTTCCTTGATCATGCTCATCGTCAGCTGCGCAACTGCATAGGGTGCCTGCGTCGCACCGACCATGCGCAGCGTGCCGCTGTCGCGCTCATACCGTGCCAGTCCGTTATCCAGTTCAAGCGCCGCGGGCTCAATGGACTGGCTGTAGAACTTTCGTGCGAATACCTGTGTTCTCTTGCCCGGATTGCGCATTTCGCCATTGATGCGGGCGGATTCTGCGCATCGCGGTACCGAATTGCGGATCGTCTTCTTGCGGCCATACGATGCCGGAAGCATCCGCTTTCGCCCTGACCATGGTGTTCTTCATCGAGGAATAACGGTCTTCTGCGTACGGATCGCCACCATCTACGCGGACGTGGCGCGCAGCCACATAGGCCGCGCGGGCAGCCGGCAACGCCTTGGCTCCGAAACGGAAAATATCCGTATTGAACTGCAACAGTTTCGCGGCAACGCGGAAGCGCTCATAATCGTGCCAGATGCCTATCGCCACCGGCTGCCCGAGCATGGGAGAGACGTTGCCGGGTTTGAGGAAAAACTCGCCATAGAATCCGGGTTCGGGCATGACCATATTGTCGGACGCAATCGTGTCGGCGTCGATCAGCACGTCGGGCCTGTATTGGCCGAGCACGGACAGATCCAGCCCCTCGTAGATCCGTTCCGCGCGCGGGATATGGATCGTCAGGGCATAGGACTGATGATCGGGCCAACCGGGCAGATCGTGCGCGCGGCTATCGATCGCGAAGACTTTCTGCCCCGTCACTTTCGCCATGCCGTCGCGGCGATATCGCAGCGACCCGCCAGCGATCCAGCCGCCATCGGAGCCGACCGGCGATGGCATCATGTCCGCCCGCGCGTCGCCGAGCGGGCGAACTACAGCGGTGACACCAAGCGCTGCCGCAGCTTTCAAAAAATTTCGACGTGTCAGATCGAGCCTTGCCACGATCCCTCCTTTGTTACGCCTGATTTATGGAGCCGGGGAATGAAGCTCCGCCCTTCGCCGTTTCTTTGGCGACCGCAAGCCGACCCGGTCAGAGTTCCCCTGATTATCACGTTGGATAACGTTTGCAAATCGTTTTGCATCGTATGTGACGCCGTGATATTCATATCGAAACTGGAGTTTGCGATGAGGAAACCTACAATCGGCGACTGGCGGGGCAGCGGGCGTATCGGTAACGACAGTATCCCACGCCTTTAGTGGAAAGCGTCATGTCGAGCCCGGAACTCGTCAGCGGATTGAAGAAATTGCCCGACAGATCGGCTATCGCCCCAATATCAGGGCACGACTGCTGCGCACGGGCACAGCAAACTCCATAGCTCTCATATCAAGTATGCCATTCGCGGTGGCTGCCGGTCCGTCGCGACTGGGCTTTCTGATGGAAATCGCGGCGGCTGCAGCCATGCCTGCCTTGCTGAACGGCCTCGCGCTTTCGATCGTTCCCCAATGGAGTCGGAGGGTGCCCTTGATGCCCTTGAGGTGGACGGTGTTATAATTGTCGAGCCGACCGTTAATGACCCGGTGTTGGAATATTTTGACGATCGTAACATTCCGATCGTCTCGATCGGACGTGTCCCGGATCGAGATGATATCACATTTGTCGACTTGCAAAGTGAGCGCACGGCCAAACTGCTGCTGGACCACCTCGCCACAGAGGGTGGCAGAACAGGGCTGATAACAGGCACCGCGCGACGCAATTCGTATTACGAGACAGAGCGAGCCTATTTGCAGTATGTGGCCCGCCATGGTTATCAACCAGTGGCGATCAGGCTCGAAGAAAGCGGTGGAGAGCAGGCAGCGAGGGAAGCCGTCGACATACTTCTGCGCGATACGCCCGACCTGACCGCCCTGTGCGTTCCCGTTGACGCTTTTGCCTCCGGCGCTCTTATTGCCGCAAAAGCTGTTGGACGCCCGGTGCCGGATGACCTGAGGATCGCAACTCGATATGATGGCTTGCGCGCCAAACTGGCTTCGCCTGCACTTACTGCAGTCGATCTTCATCTCGATGAGGTTGCCACGGCTGCAGTCGAGTTGCTGATCGCCAGATTGCAGAACCGCGAACCCCTAAGCCCTATTCTCTGCTACCGGAATTGGTAATCCGCGCTTCGACGCAGCCTTTGATGAGAAGCCGACCGGCTTTCCGATGACTTCCTCTCCATGATAACCGAATAGGCGCTCGGCACCACTGTTCCAGCTTCTAATAATGCCATTCAGATCCTTGCTAACGATGGCGTCGTCTGAACCGTCGACAATTGCAGCGAGCCAATCCCGTAGATCGAGATCGGATTCGTCGAGTTGGGGTTGCGAAGCACTGGCATGATGGAGCCTTGCTGACATATCAGGAGACGCAAAGCGAAGGCTCTTCTTCAAGCACGGTTCGGCAATCAACCATCGCCTTCAAAGTGTCCCCGGACGGCACCTTGCTGTGGCACCACTTGCATGAGACATTTTCCCATGAATGAACCATACGCAATGTCAGGAAGTGCCGACATCCGGCTCTCCTGAGCGGTCTCCAATGTTCTTTAACCAATCTCCCATCATGTTGCGGACGATCTGATGCAGTCACCGGAAGCCGCTCAAAGCTGATCGTCAGCATCTGATGTGAAAGCACCGCGATGTCTGGATGGTGCCCGTTTGGCAATTGTCCATTCCCGGATGATTTTTCAGAGCGGGTCGGGTGTAGTCATGTCTGTGGCCTTTAAGGCGGCGGTTACAATGCCGCTGATTTCATTGGTCAAAGGACATTTCGAATGGCAAGTATCGTAGTATTATCGTTAAGGCGATGCTTCCCACGCCACATATAGATCGCACGAAAATGCCCTATTGTAGCGCGACTTATATCTGTGCTCATTAACGTTCAGGAACTCTTCTGCCATAGGGCCAGTCCAAGTTTATCCACGATCAACAGCCTCGCGACGGGGCTCACCTCGAGAGAGTATTAGAATGCACAAAGATTTACACGAGGCGAACCGCCTCTCGTGGAATGCGGCGACAGTCGCCCACAACAGCCATAAGGGTGATCAGGCAGCTTTCTTTCGCGGTGGTGGTTCGACATTGTTCCCTGAAGAGCGCGATCTTCTTGGCGAAGTTGGCGGATTGAGCCTGCTCCATCTGCAGTGCAATTCCGGCCAAGACAGCTTGAGCCTCGCACTGCTGGATGCCGATGTGACCGGTGTCGACATTTCCGATGAAGCGATAGCGTTTGCCCGGCGTCTTTCAGACGAGAGCGGCATTCAGGCGCAATTTGAGCGCGATGATTTGTTTACATGGTTCGACCAAGCGGCTTGCAATCGCCGGCTATTTGACCGGGTTTTTACATCTTACGGAGCGATCAGCTGGCTTTCGGATCTCGACATCTGGGCGCGCGGCATTGCCAGTGTTCTGCAACCGGGCGGTCGATTCACATTCTTGGAATTCCACCCATTCGCCATGGTGTTCGATGAGCAGTGGCAGCCGCGCTACGACTATTTCAATAAGGCTCCCGTCGAGGATGGCGGCGTTGGCGACTACGTGGCCGATTCCGGACACGGATTGACTCTCGGCGATAGTACGGCAGGAGTTGTGGGTTTTAGAAACCCGCATCCCTCGTACGAGTTCAGTTGGGGGTAGGTGACGTAATTTCTGCGCTCATCCGTGCAGGGCTAACCCCGGAAAGAATGGTTGAGTTCCCTTACGCTAACGGCTGGCGGGGTTTTAACGACATGCGCGACATCGGCGGCCGACGCATGATCCCGCCTGCTAAGATGCCGTCCATTCCGCTCATGTACGGTCTGGTCGCGGTTAAGCACTAAGCTCGACTTCGTACAAATTGAGCATTAATTTGAGGGGGTTGTTTGGGCGTCATGGGGATCTGTTGCAAAAATTTCGGTGGGGCAAAGCTTGGCCGACCGCTGGACGCGACTATGCTGCAGGCGCAGCGTAACCTTAACCTGTGCGCAGATGCCTGTTGAACTATGATGTAGTGATTACGCGGATTACAGGCCAGCGATATCGCGCCAGATAGTATTGGCAGTTTGGCGCAGCTAGCGGTGAATGGCAGAGGTGAAGCGGTCGCGAGGAAAATGATGAAGGTTGTAGATTGGGTCGTGAATGGATGCGAAACGCTGCAAGTGCCGTGCTGATTTGAAGCGCTTCATGCACCGCTCTTTCCATCTTATGGGTTGATGAGAATTCTCGGCCCGATTGTTCAAACCTTTATGCTGGCAATGATCACAGTCCGTAAGGCTGATCTCCCGATTGGCAGCACCATAAGATCCCAGTTTATCCGTGACCATGAAGCGGGGAACTGCGCCCTGACCTGACAAGAGTTTACGGATAAAGCGTCTGGCGGCCTTAGTATCACGGCGTTTCTGGACTAGCACTTCCAGCACAAAGCCATCCTGATCAACGGCGCGCCACAGAAAGTGCCGTTCGCCGTTGATCGTCACGGCAGCCTCATCAAGGTGCCATTTGTGACCAAGGCGCGGTGAGCGGCGACGGATTGTATTGGCATAGTCTCGTCCGAACTTTTCAGCCCATCGGCGCACTGTGTTATGGGTGACGAGAATCCCTCGGTATGCCAGCATGTCTTCGACCATGCGAAAGCTTAGCGGAAACCGGAAATACAGCCACACCGCTTCTGCAATAACTCAGGTGGAAAGCGATGGCGATAATAAAGCGGGGAGCGATTGTCGAGCATGCCCTCTTATCCACCGCTGAGACGTACAGCAAAGTTAAGGTTACGATGACCCCATGCCCGCTTTCAATCAACGCGCATGGGACGCCGGGTTATTTGGTATGGTAGACGGGCTGCAAGGCATAGACCGGTGTATCGATTCCCTCCATACGGGCCTTGAGCTGTAGCGACAGATATTGCGAGTAATGCCGCGACTGATGCAAGTTACCGCCATGGAACCAGAGCGCCTCCTGCTGGGTGGGCTTCCACATATTCCGCTGTTCGCCTTCCCATGGCCCCCGATCTTTCGGCGTTTCCGAGCCCAGACCCCAGACCTTGCCAACCTTGTCCGCGGTTTGCTGGTCGATGATATCCGCGACCCAGCCATTCATCGAGCCGTAGCCCGTCGCATAGACAATCAGATTGGCGGGCAGCTCTGTCCCGTTGGCAAGCCGGACCGAATTGTCGGTAATCTCGTCGATCTGACCTGAAGCAAGCTTGATCTTGCCGTCGATGATGAGCTGCGAAGCGCCGATATCGATGTAATAGCCGGAACCGCGCCGCAGATATTTGAGGAACAGCCCCGAACCGTCCGAGCCGAAATCCAGCTGGAAACCGGCCTTTTCAAGCGCGGCATAGAAATCAGCATCGATCTCGCGGATCTTGTCATAGATGGGCTTCTGAAACTCATGCATGATGCGATAGGGCAGCGAGGCGAAGATCAGATCGGCCTTGGCGGTGGTGACGCCATTCTGCACTGCCTCTTCCGAGTAAAGCGCGCCGAGGCCGTGTTTCATCAGCGGCTCCGAGCGTACAATATGTGTCGATGATCGCTGTACCATGGTCACATCCACGCCTGCTTCGCAAAGCGCAGCGCAAATATCATGCGCCGAATTGTTCGACCCGATAACAACGACCTTCTTGCCCTTGTAGCCATCGGGTCCGGGATGGCGGGATGAATGCTGCTGTTCGCCCTTGAAGCAATCCTGTCCTTTGACGTTCGGGATATTCGGCTTACCCGACATTCCGGTTGCAAAGACTAACTGCTTTGGACGAAGGATTACCTCATCTCCATCCCGGTCAACGACGACAGACCATTCCTTCTTTTGTTCGTTCCATTGTGCAGACTTGACCGTGGAACGTGTCCAGTAATTCAACTCCATTACTTTCGTATAAAATTCCAGCCAATCGCCAATCTTGTCCTTTGGCGCAAAAACCGGCCAGTTCTTCGGGAAGTCGATATAGGGCAGATGATCGTACCAGACCGGATCATGCAGGCAGAGCGACTTGTAGCGCTTGCGCCATGAATCGCCCGGGCGCTCATTGCGCTCGACGATGATCGTCGGCACGTCAAGCTGGCGCAGGCGTGCGCCAAGCGCAATACCGCCCTGCCCGCCGCCAATCACCAGCACATAGGGCTGCTTGTCATAGCCAAGCGTGCGGGCTTCCTCCTCGCGCTCTTCCTTCCATGTCTTGGCGCCAATATCCTGACCGTGCTTCGCACCTAGCGGGCGGGTAAAGCCGGACTTTTCCTCGTGACCCTTCAGCTCCGACATGACGGTGAGAAGGGTCCATATCTTGCCACCCTTCAGGCGAATGAGACCGTAACCACGCGCGACTTCGGTCTCAAAAGAGATCCAGCTTTCGGTGAGGCCATCGGCTTCCGTCGCTGTCTCCCCGGCTGCAACTAGCCATTTTGTCGGCTTCACAAGCTGTAATTGCGACTGCAGCATGTCGCGCACCTGATCATGACCCTCCACAGTCTTGATGTTCCAAGTGAACGCGACCAGATCGCGCCAGTAGCAATCATCGGCAAACATCGAAACCGCTTCATCGATCCGGCCCGCTTCAAGTGCTGCGCCAAACTTGTCGAGAAAGGCCTGCACGCGGACATTTGGTGTTTTCTCTAGCATTGCAATTTCCTCCCATAGATGTTGACGCCGTGCTCTCCCAAGCCCGGCAGTGAAATGCGTTACCTTTTGAGATCGATCAGAATTTTGAGCTGCGTACCCGCCGGGTCGAGCAAACGGTCGAAACCTTCGGCAACAGCGTTCTCCAACGCGATTGTCCCGGTAACGATCTTTTTGCCGGAATCTGGCCGCTCGCAATCAGCCTTGCGACGCGCGGCCAGTAATGGGTGGGATAGGCCCACGAGCCGCGAATATCGATATCCTTGAACGTGACATCGAACCAGTTGAGCGGGTTTTCATGTGGGTGAAGGCCGGTCTGTACCACAACGCCCTGTTTGCGGACGGCATCGGTACAGTTCTTCAACGCATGTTCATTGCCAACGCATTCGATGGCCACATCACAGCCGACATTGCCTTCCGTCTCGGCACGGACTACATCGCCAACATTTTCAGACTTCGGGTTGATGGTGCGAATATCAACCAGCTTTTCGCGCGCAAGCTGCAAGCGTGTCTCGTTGAGATCAGAAAGGAATATCTGCGACGCGCCCGCAGCCCGCGCAGCCATCGCCACCAGAATGCCGATGGGACCGGCGCCCGTGACAAGCACGCTGTTGCCAGCCGTCACGTCGCCACGGTCGCAGGCGTAAACCGCAACTGCTGTCGGTTCGATCAGCGCCGCCTCTTCATCGCTGAGATCGTCGGGGATGGGCTGGACATTATAGCTGTTGAGCAAAGCCTGTTCGGCCATGCCACCCGAATGCCGGGACAGCCCCGCCAAAGCCAGACTGGTGCTTAAGTGATAAAGCCCGCGATCGGCAAAATAGTCGCCTGCCCTTGGCATGATGAGCGGTTGGACCGACACGCGGTCGCCGACTTTCACGCGGCGAACATCAGCCCCTACGGCTTTGACCACGCCGCCAAATTCATGGCCCAAAATCTGAGGACCACTTGCCTTGGTGAAGGGATGCGGTTCAGCCGGAATGAAAATCGGACCATAGGCATATTCGTGCAGATCGGTACCGCAGATGCCGCAAAAGCGGTTTTCAATCAGAACCTGATCTGCGCCGGGATCGACTGGTGCCGGCACGTCTTCAACGCGCAGATCCCCGGCAGCATAAAAGCGCAACGCACGCATATATTTCTCCTCCATTTGCCTCACTGGAGGAAAAGCAAGCCGCATGCCAGTTGCGGCTTATGTTCTAAGCCTTTGTTTGGTCTTCATTATATTTGGGGCAAGAATTTATCCTGAACCAATGCAACAGGATTTATGCAACAGCTGTTGCAACAGTTGCGCCGTCAGCGTATCTGCTTCAAACGACGATGGATTGTCGACCGATTGACGCCAAGTTTTCGCGCCAGCGCGGAAATATTGTTGCCACACGCATCAAGCTCACGGCGCAAGGCTTGCTGGTCAGTACGGCCATTTCCGCCGCAGTTTCAGCCTGAAAATGTTCGGGCAGACAGTCGGTGGTGATTGTTGCATCTGTTGCAATTGCGGCTGCAACGCGCAACGTATTGTTGAGTTCGCGCAAATTTCCCGGCCAGCCGTAGGGCAACAGCGCTTTTCTCGCGGCACGATCAAGTGTGATGGTCTCGCCTTCTTCTTCTCCGATGCGGCGCAAAAGATGATCGACCAGATTGTCGAAATCCTGTCTCTGTCGCAACGACGGCAGGGTCAGTGTTGCGGCATTGAGCCGATAGAGCAGATCTTCGCGAAAACGCCCTTCGGCTGCCAGCGCGGCCAGATCGCGATGCGATGCCGACAGAAGCCGGAATCTGACCGGTTTCGGCTTCAAAGCACCGACAGGCTGGATTTCGCTTTCCGAAAGAACCCGCAGCAAGCGGCTTTGCAGCGCTAGCGGCATGTCGCCGATCTCGTCCAGAAACAACGTACCGCCATTGGCCGCCTCGATAAGTCCGGTCTTTCCCTTCTGCATCGCGCCGGTGAAAGCGCCGGGAACATAGCCGAACAATTCGGATTCGATCAGTTGTTCCGGTATTGCCGCGCAATTGACGGCGATGAAGGGGCCGGGTTTGGCGTTGCTGTCGTGAATGGCGCGCGCCAGATATTCCTTGCCGCTGCCGGTTTCGCCTTTGATGAGAATGGGGATATGCCGGTCCGCCAGTTTGGCCGCACGGGCCTGAAGCGCCTCCATGGCGGGGTCACCGAAACTCAACTGACGCAAGGCAGCCGGCAACCGCACGGATATGCTGGTCGCAGGTGCGCGGAAACTGCTGACGGGCGCAATGGCGCTTGCGAACAGTGCCAGACCATTGCGCGCCCGGAGCAGGCGCTCGCCATTGGGCCGTCCGCGCATTAGCGCCGGAAGCTGATCAATATCAATATCGAAGACGCTGGAGATCGGTTTCCCGATGAAGTCCCCGGTGGAGATCGTGCTCAGGTTCATGCCGCGGGCGACAGCACCAAAACCGCCATGCGTCATGCCAGTGATCGTGCCGCTGCCGTCAATCGTAATCGCTGCATCGGGATCGACATCGAGAAAATCCGGCAACCGTGCCAGACGCAAAACCCAGTCCTCGCGGGCCCCGGTCATCAGATTGGCAAGCTCGATCCGCCGCGCTGTTGAAGCGACCAGATGAAGTGCCAGCTGCTGGCTTGCTTTCGAAGTCGGTGAGCGCAGTTGCGAAATATCGAGCACCGCCGACAGATCGCCAAACGTATCAAAAATGGGCGCTGCCGTGCAGGTCAAACCGATATGGCAGGCGTCGAAATGGTCATCCTGATGGATGATGACAGGTTGGCTCGAAACCATGCAGGCCCCGACGGCGCATGTTCCCGCACGATCTTCCGACCATTCCGATCCGAGATAGAGGCCAGCCTTGCGCAGCTGATTGTCGAATGTGGGGTCGCCCATGAATTCCACCGTGACGCCACGCGCATCCGACAACAGCAGGACATAGCTTTGATCGGCGACTTGTCTGAACAGCGCTTCGAGACCGGTGCGCCCGATGCGAATGAGTTCTTCCGACTGCTCGCGATGCTCCCGCAGCAATGTGTCAGGCACGATATAGGCTTCCTGCGTCTGAGCAGGATTAAGCCGATAATCATTGAGGCACCGCAACCCGGGATTGAATCACAGGCAGATCACGACCTGTCGTCCCGCCCATGGCGACGCGTTCAATCTCCCTGATGTGCGACAGTGTCGACACCATGAGCTTCCTCCTCTGCCTAGAAGCTGGCATAAAAGGCGTGTGGACTCAAGTACGCCGATCGTCTCCAGCAGAGGTTACGTCGCAAAATTTCGTCTTGAAAAATGCAGCCAACACTCCTGAGCCTCGATGGAGCTCGACGTTCTTCGATCGCTTTGCAGGCGAATGTTGCACTCCGGATATCAGTTGTTCGAGAGGGTGTCTTCGCCGACCGTTTTCATGAACATACCAAGCCCGGCGACACAGAGGGTTAGAACCACATAGGCGACAATCCAGTTCAATTTGTCCGGGCGTGCTACGGCTGAAGCCAAAAGCACCGGAAGGAAGAGTTTGGCAAAGCCGATATGGCCGTTTCCGCATTCTATCAAGAGGCGGGCACAGGGGTTCTGTGAGCCACGTTCTAATCCTTTGCGTTGTGAACATCCGAACCGGATTGGACCTGCAACGCTGACACAGCTCGGGCAATCAATGAGCGAAACTGTTCCGCCACATCGGTATTTGCTGGACTGTAGACCATCATGTTGAGATCGGAGCGGCCTTCGACCGCGAAGGTCGAGAATTCCAGATCGATCCGTCCGAGGATCGGGTGGTAAAGACTCTTTACGCCTTCGCGCGTGGTCGTGATTTCATTGTCATCCCACATCGCCTTGAATTCGGGGCTGCTGGCCGAAAGTTCTTCGACCAGTTGCCGAATTTCCACGCCCGCCCCGGCGCGTGCGGCGTCGGCCCGGAACGCGCCGACGACATAACGCGCGACGGTGCGCCAGTCGTCTTGCGCGGCGCGCATGCGCTCATCGGAGAACATCATGCGAAGAACGTTGCGCTTCTCTTTTTTGGCAGTTTGGCATAGTCCGTCAGTATCACGGCAGCTGCCTTGTTCCACGCCACCACGTCCCATGTTGCCGTCCTGATGATGGCAGGGCTGAAGGGCATGGCGTCCAGTACGTGCTGCAGCCGGGGCGTGATGCCATCGTGCTGGCGGTAACGCGGCTCGGGAGGATGTCCGAAAGCGAGAATATGGAGATGATCACGCTCGGGCTCGGTCAGCATCAGCCCCTTTGCGATGCGATCGAGCACGTGGCCGGAAGGCGACCCACCCCGCCCCTGCTCCAGCCACGTGTACGGTAGGGCTTATATTGGCGAGCAGCGCGACCTCCTCGCGCCGCAAGCCCGGCGTTCGGCGGCGCCCCGGCTGAAACCCGAATGACGCCGGTTCAAGGCGCATGCGGCGATCACGCAGGAATGTGCCGAGAGCATTTTCGGTGACGCTGTCGCTCATGCGATCCTGTTGGCAATTATACTAGGATAAAGTCACTACTTTAACAGGACAATTTTCCATGAGATTATCCGGCACGTCAATACATGGAGATTTCATATGCGTGTTTTTCTGACAGGTGCCACCGGGTTCATCGGGTCCGGGGTCCTCCGCGATTTGCTGGTCGCAGGCCATGAGGTGATCGGCCTCACCCGTTCCGATGCCGGAGCGAAAGCACTGGCAAGCGCCGGTGCATCCGCTCATTTCGGGACTCTTGAGGATTCCGCAGGCCGGCTAAAGGAGCCGAGAATGCCGACGCCGTCGTCCACACGGCGTTTGACCATGACTTCTCGAATTTCGCGGCAAATTGCGAGAAGGATCACCGCGTTATCGGCGCGCTCGGGTCTGTTCTGAAGGGATCCGACCGGCCGCTGCTTATCACATCAGGCGTCGGCATCGGTGATCCGGGCAATGGCGAACCGGCTCGAGAGGATGTGTTCGACGCCGGTCATTTCAACCCGCGCATAGCCTCGGAACTGGCCGGGCAGGAACAACTCGCGGCGGGTGTCAATCTTGGTGTCGTACGACTTCCGCAAGTACATGACACCCTCAAACAGGGGCTCATTTCGCCATATATCGCAATGGCGCGCGAAAAAAGGTGTTGTCGCCTATGTTGGTGAGGGCGCCAATCGCTGGGCCGCAGGTCATGTGAACGATGTGGCAAGGCTTTTACGTGCTGGCGCTCGCGCGCGCCGAACCCGCGCGCGCGCTACCATGCTGTTGCCGAAGAAGGCGTTGTCGCGCGCGAGATCGCCGAGGTTGTCGCCAGCGGACTTGGGCTTCCCGCCGCCTCCCTCTCGAAAGAAGAAGCGCAAGCCCATTTCGGTTGGTTCGCCATGTTCGCCACGACCGACATGACGGCTTCGAGCACGCTGACGCGGCAGAAGCTGGGTTGGCAGCCGACTGGTCCCAGCTTGCTCACTGACCTCAAAAACATGGACTATTCGGTGATGCAGGTCTGAATTCGGAAATACTGACTACGACCGGAGTACAAAGACGGACCGCGCACGAGCGATGAACCGGAGCGTGGCAAGATCTGCCAGAATGTCAGACCGCCGGGCCGCTTCATCACCGGGCATATGCGGGTCGGCCTCATAGCCATGGCTACGACGGTGTCTCGCAGTTCAATCGCGAATATGCGCGCAGGTTCGAACGTTCGCCCAAAAAGGATGCTTTGGCGATGCGGGACGAACGATCACAGCCGCCAGCTGCCATGATCTGACGGCAATTGGGCTGGCAGCTCCCGGATCACCCGGGCGTGGACTGAAGCAAGCAGGCGACGAGGATCCTGCTGGCTTCACACCGGGGACACCATTCACCATGGGCATCCTCAGGCCACAAGCGGCCTCCGTTTGGCGCAGGATCGAGGCCGCAGGTGGGACGTCGCGTTTCCTCCGCCCCGGGGCCATACCCGGAAAATCGCAAGCGAACCATCAGCGCCTCTCTGGGATCTCATCGGCAGCCTTACCGACATCTTCCACCCCAAGACTACGCAAACGACTTCAGTTCATGCGGGTATGACACGGAATGATCGAAATCCACTCTATCTTCGTGAAATCCACGTCAGGAAGGACTCGGGTTTCCCGCTATCCGTCCGCGCCTTTTCGATCAACGGCCTGAGGGTGCTTTTGACGAATTCTTCCATTGTGGTGCGAAGCGCCGGACGATCAGCCATGAGCTTTACACGCCCGTCGTTGAGAGCGGCCGCGGTGTTTCTGTCATAGACCCACCGATCAAGCGTTCCGGTCCTCTCCCGGAATTCCGTTTCGATCTTCCTGTCGTCTGGATCGACGAAGCGATAGTTCACTTCCCTGCTGAGAGCTCGACCGACCATCGTGGCGATCTCCGACATCGTGTAATCGACGCCGAGTTGCTTCACGGATCGGTGCTGGTCGGTCGGCGTGTCGAACTCCTTCGCCGCAAAATTCGCGATGTCCTCAATGGCAACCCGGGGAGTTTTGACGTTGGGCTTAAGCGTCCAGCCGATCGAGTGGTAGTGCCCTATCGCGTCGACCCACCTCGACAGGTCCTGCATGAACCACCCAGCTTGCAGGTGCACCAGTTTGATGTTGCGCAGCCGGTTGAGGACTTTGGTCAAGGATATGGAAGCCCCGGAAATGGCAGGTATTTCCACTGACCTCGGATCCCATTCCGGTCAGGTTCACGGCCAGTTTCACAGAGGAATCCCGAAGTGCATCGAAAACCGAAGCGCTACCGTAGGATAGTGCCCATGGAAGTCCTCCGATCCCCAAAGGGTTTTGACCATCAGGAACGCAGCGTCGGCGTCTTCGAAGAACGTGTTAAGATCACCGGTACCGGTGTCGAAGCTGCCAATGAATGGTTCTGCTCCTTTCGCGACAAGTGCATCGAGGGCGGGCCCTCCTCTCGAAAGAGCTTTGACGGAATGGCCTTTGGCCAAAACGTTTTCGGTAAGTCTGGCGCCGATCCTGCCGGTCGCACCAACCACGGCAATACGGATGGTTTATCTCACGGAGTTGTTAGGCGGGATCCTAGAGGATTGCGTTGCGAACAAAATTGGAGATAATGCCATATGATCTCTAAATTGGGTCAATTTTCGAATGAGCGACCTCCCTGCAGTACTGCTATCGATCTAAGCCTCCCGCATGGGCCAGCGATGGCGATCAGTGTGGACTTCGCCGAACATGAAGCCGAGGGACACGAGCATCAGCACCGACAGGGTCAACTGGTCCCGGCGCTGCACGGTGCAGTTACCTGCAGAGCGGAAAAGGAAGTCTGGATCGTTCCGCCAAACTGTGGAGTCTGGATCCCGGGCGGCGTTCCTCACAGCAACCGGTCACGTCCAACGCTCGTATAACATACCTGTTTGTAGAACCACACGCGGCCATGCTTCCGGCTGAATGCTGCACTCTTTCGGTATCGCCGATGCTTCGGGAAATGATCCTCCAGCTAGCGGAAATATCACAGGATGACAGGGACGACGCTCATGTTGGTCGCCTCATGCGGGTCATGCTGGATGAACTCGCGCTTATGCCGCGGGAGAGGCTGGAGCTACCTGTATCCAACCATCCAAAGATTGCCTCGATCACTGCAGCCCTTTTGGCGGCCCCCGGCGACCGCCGAACCCTCGACCAATGGGCTGAGCATGTCGCCATCAGTGAGCGAACTTTAAAGAGGCTTATGTGTTTGGTTGCGGAACATCATTGGGATGAGGTAGGATGGGCTATTGCTGAAAATGCCCGGCGTTTCAAAACCATGATTAATGAGGCCCTGTGATGATGCAAATCCATCCTCAAGCGCGAACGACCCCTGCGGTGCGGGCAGAAATTGCCCGATCAACGGAGCCGACAAGTGTCATCGCCGGGCGCTATGGCATCAGCGATGAAACAGTGCGCAAATGGCGCAAACGGGGAGAGCATGCTGTCGAGGATCGCTCGAGCCGTCCAAAGCGTTTGCCATGGCGCGTAACGGAGGAAGAGCGCGCCATCATCTGCGCGGTGCGACGCGCGACCGGCTTTCCACTGGATGACCTGACTTTCGTCCTTCGCCACTTTCTGCCGCATCTCAACCGCGACAACATCTATCGTGTCCTGAAGGCTGAAGGTCTGAACAGGCGTCCAGCAAAACCATCAACCCTTCCGACCAAAGGACAGGGCCGCTTTCGCGAATATGATCTGGGCTACGTCCATATCGACGTCAAACATTTACCGAAGCTGCGGACCGCAGATGGAGAGATACGCAAGCGCTATCTTTATGTTGCAATCGATCGCTGTTCGCGCTTCGTACATCTGGCCGTTTACAATGCTGAAAATGCAGCCAATGCGGTTGCCTTCCTGAGCCAGACACGAAAGGCGTTTCCCTTCCGCATCACGCATGTGCTCACCGATCGCGGATCATGCTTCACCGCCGATGCCTTCGAAGAAGCCTGCGCAAAACTCAAAGTCATCCGCCGTACGACAAAGCCATATACGCCCCAGACTAACGGCATGGTGGAACGCTTTAACGGTCGTGTCGCGAGCGAGGTTCTCGGGATTAATGTTGCCGATCATCTTGATCTTGAGACCCTGCTCGTCGGCTTCAACCATGCCTATAATCGACGAAGACAGCGGGTTCTTTTCGGGAGTGTCGCCCGTCGACAAAGTAAAGCAACATATTGAGAAGAACGCTCGCCTCGCCAACCCTGTTTACAAACCCGCAATTGACGACGAACTCATGGCCAAAGTAGATGATGTGCTTTATTATGCCAATGAGGTCTCACAACCAGACAGCGGTCGCGTTGCGGGAGGTTGGTCGTGTTGAGCGCACTCTCTTTATAACAGAATGGATTCTCGATACCGATATGCAACGCCGTGCGCAGATCGGCCTCAACAAAGGTGAGGCTCATCACGCCCTGAAAACGCCCTGCGCATTGGACGCCAAGGGGAAATCCGCGATCGAACCACGGAAGGTCAGCATTACCGGATCGCCGGGCTGAATTTGCTTACGGCAATCATCATCTACTGGAATACCGCACATCTCGAGCGTGCCATCGAAAATCGACGGAATGAAGGGCTCGACGTTCCACCGGAGCTGCTGGCGCATACCTCCCCGCTCGGGTGGGCGCATATCCTTCTGACCGGAGAATATCTTTGGCCCATTGGTGAAAAAGCAGGGTGTCATTCCGCCCTCAGCCGGAACTGACCCCTTTTTTGATGCCTCCATAAGCCACGGAGGAGGCGGTGATTACGAGCCTTCTGCCGATTGCGACGATAACGGCTTGTGGGATTGCCGCGTTTTTGATTCGTTGTGTGGCAGATTTCACAACACAGATTGATACGCACTGGGCACGCAGCCCGGTGCACAAACAGGCTCAATACCCGCCGCCCTTCGGCGCAAACTTAAGGTTAATTGGTATTATTTTGCTGTCCCACAGCACCGGAGCGCCTGACTCAGCTTGACCGCATAAGGCGACAAGCGGACAGTCACCTGATATCCAGCCAAGAAACCAACTGTCGTTAAAGCATTCGCTACGCTTTGAAAAGGTATGAACCGCTGCCCCCGCAATGGGCGATCCGCTGATAGTTAAATAAGAACAAGATGCTCTTCCGCACACAAGGCGGAAGAGGCTCTATGTCTTGCCACCTGATATAGTTGGCGCCAAGGCCATTGTTCTCGTCATTACTGAAAGTAGCATGACCGGAGATCAATCCCTCTTAAGGACTGAATTAAATCCGTACCTTGGTGCCCGATTGCGCAACACGGCTACTACGTCTGCGAATACCTTGTTTCTCACCTCTGAATAAGACTGCTTGGAATAATGTGCAGCATGTGGAGAAAGAAGGAGGTTTTCCACGCTCAGAAGCGGGTTGTCCATCCCTACCGGTTCCTGAACCAGCGTATCAATGCCGGCGCCAGACAGATGTGCCGATTGGAGTGCTTCAGCCAACGCTACTTCATCCACAAGGCCGCCGCGGGAAACGTTGACTAGGATCGCACCCTTCTTCATTCGTGCAAGCACGTCTCGTGAGATGATATTCTGTGTTTCAGGCGTGGCGGGAACATGAAGCGAAACAATATCGGATTGAGTTATCACTTCCTCGAACGTGGCTGCGTCCACACCGGTCGCAGCAATGCGCTCCGCAGCCATATAGGGATCGTAAGCGATGATCCTATACCCGAATGCTGAGGCCTTGCGTGCCGTCATACGACCGATTTGACCAAAACCGATCAAACCGAGCGTTTGATGCGATGGCCGAACAATCCCCTCGCCGTCAACCATAGCCTGCCATCGCCCTTCACGCACTGCGGTGTCGTAGCGCTTCAGCCGACGAGCGAGAGCCAACATCATTGCCACGGCGTGAGTGCTGACCTCGTCCAGATTGGAGTCTGGCACATAAGTGACCTGCACTCCTGCCCGTGTACAGGCCTCGACATCAATGGAATCGAGTCCTACACCAAAACGACCGATAACTTTGAGTTTTGGTAGCGCCTTCAAAACACGCTCAGTCACCGGTTCCCGCAAGATCATCAACGCATCTGCGTCGTGGCATTCCTCAATCAGCTCGTCTTCATTGAGAAGTGTTTTTCTATGAAGGCCGCATCGAGCTCTGCAAGATAGGCATGTTGTTCCGGCTCAACGGCGAGAACGCCATCACACTTGACGATCTTCATGCAGATTTCCTTTCCGTTTCAGTGAGCGCGGCTCGCGCTTGCGATATGCCTCCAGCCATTGCAGCGCCGAGAAACATCGTATCGCTTGCGAGCAGGTAGAACGAGATTCCTTTCCCGTACCAAGCGGCTATGTCGCTTGTATCCGGGCGGAAAAATGCCTACGGCTTTGTTCGCAGAAATTGCTGTTCTTGTGATCTTTTCAATCGCAGCAACAAGCTTTTCGCGACCATTTGGTCCCATCGCATCGATGGAAACGGACAGGTCTCCGGGGCCAATGAAAATCACATCGACGCCATCAACTTCTGAGATCTCTTCGATATTGGCCAGACCTTCAGCCGTTTCGACACGGATCGCCAAAGCGATGCCATCGTTTGCTGCGGTTAGATAGTCTGGAATACGATAGCCATAAGCCGCGGCGCGACCGGGTCCAACCCCTCGAGCGCCGATCGGCGGATAGCGCGTTGCCTGAACTGCGGCCCGTGCCCGGTGAGCCGTTGATACGCGCGGCACAAGAACACCTTGCGCACCGGCATCAAGCACAGCCGCAATCGCTTCCGGTGCATGGCCCGGTACCCGGACCATAGCCGGCACAGCGTGAACATCGCAAGCCCGGATCAGATCCTCAATACGCTCGCGACTGATCTGCGAATGTTCCCAGTCTATGCAGACGAAATCAAGCCCGGTGGCAGCCGTCACTTCGACCGCGACAGGATGGGGATAGCGGAAAACGTTCCCATCAGCGGTGAGCGTGCCTTGCAGCGAGCACGAAAACTTTCCATGAATCCATTCCTTTTAAATGCGTTAGAAGACTGAAATTTCTTTCCTTCCACGCAGTTTTAGCGGGCAGCAACAAGTAGCGCCTCACGCCGCCGTGCAAGACGGATGTTCACGAAACTCATGAGCCCTCCCGACAGAAGAAAAGCAGCCGCGACGAAAAGCGCATATTCATAATTACCGGTCGTATCGCGAATGATCCCGAACAGGTAGGGACCGGTGAATCCACCGAGATTTCCAAGTGAGTTCGCCAGTGCCATCGCGGCCGCCGCGGCAGCGCCTGATACAGCAGGCCGCGGCAGCGCCCAATAGGCGCTCCCGCCAGCATAAATGCCCGCCGCAACACAACAGAACGCGAACATCGAAATCAGCGGATTTGTCGTCAGAGCGCCGATCACAAATCCCAGCGCCCCAAGAGCACAGGGGATGAGCACGTAAAACAGGCGATCATCCGTATATTTCGTGTAACGGCTCCAGAAATAGATCGCGAGCGCGGCTGCTATATAGGGGACAGCCACCACCCAGCCCACCATCGAAGTCTGAACACCCAGTTCACGAACGATTTGTGGAAGCCACATGTTAAGTGCATAGCCAGTTGTCAGGATAAGAAAATACTGGAACGCGAGCGCAAGTGTAGGCAAATCCATCAACGCAGACAGTGGCGAGGCATGCTTTGCGGCAGAATTGCCTTCCGCCTGCAACTGCGCGCGCAATACGCTTTTCTGGTCATTGTTGAGAAATTTCGCGTCTTCGATGCGATCAGGCAGTTTGAGAAAGACGATAACGCCGAGGATGATGGCAGGTATACCCTCGATTACAAACATCAAGCGCCAGTCAAAGGCTTCGATCAACGCTGTGGAAAGCGGTGCACCGACCGCATTTGCAACAGGGCCGAAGGCGAAAAAAGATTGCTGTTGCCCTGCCAATTTCGCGTTTCGTGTACCACTGGTTCATATAATAGACGACACCGGGAACAAAACCGGCCTCTGCAAGCCCCAGTAGGAAACGGATCGCATAGAAGGAATAGGGGCCTTGCACCAAAGCCATGCACATGGACAGAATGCCCCACGTGACCATGATACGCGCTATCCATCGGCGCGCGCCGACCTTCTGCAAAATCAGATTGCTCGGAATCTCGAATACGAAGTAGCCGAGAAAGAAAATACCTGCGCCAAAACCGTAAGCGGCCGCGGAAAGACCTATTTCCGCATTCATTGTCAGCGACGCGAACCCGACGTTAACGCGGTCCAAAATTGACACGAAAAAGCTAATCCCGAGCAGCGGCATTATGTTGCGTGTCACTTGTCGAGCGATATGTTCATCCATAATTTCTCCTCCATGGGAATCAATTTTCCCTAAGTTCCCGATATTAAAGTGTCGGCACTTTTTTGTTTTTGTCGACACATATAGAAAAGATGGAGCCATGTCTAATAAATTTACGCCCTCAGACGAGCACAACGATCAGCAAGGACGTACTGGTGACATGGTGCAGATCTTGGTCGCCAGTTTGCGAGGAAAAATTTAAGCGGGGAACTGCCAGCCGGGCAGAGGATACGCGAATCGAGCATAGCATCAGAGCTCAGCGTCAGTCGTGCAACGCTACGTGAGGCCCTCAGGCTAATCGAGAGGGGTGGATTGATCGAGAAATCACCCAACCGTTCCTATATCGTTGTGAGCTTCAATGAACGAGATATTTTTGAACTGGCCACCTTGCGTACGGCTCTTGAGGTCATGGGAGCCCGTTTAGCGCTTCAAAGAAGTTATACATCTTCCGCTTTAGCGGCGACCATACCTGCTATCGCATTGGCTGCAGAGAACCGCGATCTCAAGGCGCTGGCGGCGGCGGACCGTCGCTTTCATGAGATATTGATCGAATGCGCTGATCACAGGCGTCTTCTGGAATCGTATCATGCATTACAGGATCAGATTGAACTGGCCATGCTGAATGTCCAGAAACATGAACTGAATATTGCGGGAATAGCAGACCGGCACGCACGGTTAGTTGCACTTGCCACAAACCCGGACAAATTTGTTGAAGAGCTCTCTCGACACATCCGCGAGGGCATGGGCGTTAGCGATATATCGGTATTGATTTGATTCACACGGTATCATTTCATACAAATCTCGGGGTGGTGAACTGATTGCCAGTCAATAACGTGTCTTCGTAGCCATCCAGTGCGCAATCCCATGATGTTAACGTGGCACCGCCTCTTAAAGAGTGCTGTACAGATACTGCGCGGTAAACAGATCGAGATGCCCGCCGCCAACATTTTTGTAGACGGTGATCTGGCGGTCGTCGCTGCGGCCCGGATGTTTTGCCTGACATAGCTCAATCAGATCAGCTTCGATCTGCTCACGGTTGATCAGACCGGTGGCGAGCGGAATTCCGAGTTCACCCGAACCATCACAGCAATGGCGCGTATCGACAAATACCCGTTCGGCGCGGCGGAACACGTCATCGTCGGCTTCTCGCATGTCTGGCATATAGGCGCCGATCAGATCAACATGAGCGCCCTCTTTCAGGAGTTTTCCCTTCACCAGCGGACTGGTCGACATGGTGACACACGATATCACGTCCGCCTTCGAGACTGTGTTATCGAGATCCTCCACGGCAACGATGTTGACGCCAGCAATGTCAATTCGGCTGGCAAGTTTTTCCGCTCTGTCGAAGTTGCGGTTCCAGACAAAGACTTGACCGATCGACGGTCGGCTGGCGCAATGAGCCTGCACCACATGGGGCGCTAGCCCCCGGCACCAACCACCAGCAAGGTACGGGCGTCCTTGCGCGCCAGCAGGCTGGCGCCAAGTGCCGAATCTGCCGCCGTCTTCTTGAAGGTTTCAATGGCGCCGTCGCAGACCATCAGTGCTTCGCCGGTCTGACCGCTGAATAGTGTTACCGTGCCCCGGATCGAAGGTTGGGCCACAGGAAGTTTGACATTCGCAGGGGAAAACCCCGACCAGCTTGACGGCAACGGCCTCGCCTTCGAGCCACGCTACCGGGGATACGAACTGGTTGTCAGCACTTTGCCGGTCCCGCAGTACGGTAGTGTCGCATTGCGGTCGTTTGCCGCTCGCGTGCGCTTGACGCAAGGCTTCGATCAATCCCGGATAATCGAGCGCGGCATCGGTTTGATGTGCATTGAGAGTTATCATCATTCGTTCCTGTCAGGCCACGCGCGTCAGAAAACTTTTGGTACGCGGATGTTGTGGATTGCCCATCACCTTTTTAGGCGGGCCGGATTCAACAATCACGCCACCATCCATGAAAATCAGATGGTCGGCGACTTCGCGAGCGAAGTTCATTTCATGCGTGACGACAATCATGGTCACGCCATCTTCGGCCAACTGGCGCATCACCGCCAGAACCTCACCGACCAGTTCCGGATCAAGAGCTGATGTGGGTTCATCAAAAGCATCAGCCGAGGCTGCATCGCCAATGAACGGGCAATCGCCACGCGTTGCTGCTGCCCACCGGAGAGCTGGTCGGGATAATAATTGGCGCGCTCGGTAAGGCCGACTTTTTCCAGCAGCTTCATCGCCGCAGCGGTGGCCGACTGGCGGCCTATCTTGCGTACGATCATAGGCGCCTCGATGATGTTTTCCACCACGGTCTTATGGGGAAGAGATGGAAGCCCCGGAACACCATGCCCATTTTCTGGCGCTGGCGCGCCAGTTCGTTGAAGGACATCGTATAAAGCCGCTCACCCTGCCAACGCATGCCGATCGGCTCGCCTTCCAGCAACACGGCTCCGGAATCCGGCACTTCGAGATAGTTCAGGCAGCGCAGCAATGTGCTTTTGCCGGAACCGGATGGGCCGACAATGCAGGTCACGTCCCCTTTTCCACCGTCATGTCGATGCCGTCGAGCACCCGGTGATTGCCAAAAGATTTGGTCAGTCTTTCCACCTGCAGCAGTGGCAAGCTCGCGGACGTTTCATTCATTTTTGATATCCAAGCGCAAATTTGAAGGGCAGCAGTCTGGACAGGAATGACGCGGAACGGGTGATCTGCCGGGATTTCAGACGGTTCTCGATATGGTGTTCGATGATAGTCAGGGCGGTTGACAGGATGAGGTACCAGATCGTAGCCACGATCAGCAGCGGAATGGTCTGATATGTGCGCGAATAAATCATTTGCGCCGAATAGAGCAAATCGGGCAAGGCAAGCACGCTGACCAGCGACGTGAATTTCAGCATTGAAATGGTGTCATTGCCGATCGGCGGAATGATAATGCGGATTGCCTGCGGCAGCACGATGCGCTTCATGATCTGAAACCGCGTCATGCCAAGTGTCGCGGCGGCCTCGGTCTGGCCCGGATTGATCGCCCGGATGCCAGCGCGGATGGTTTCGGCGGCATAGGCGCTTTCTGTAAAGGACAGGCCAAGCAGTGCTGCACTCATCGGCGTGATCAGCGTGTTCATGTCCCAAGACCACAAGGTCGGCCCGAACGGAATGCCAATGGTCAGATTGGGAACCAGAAGCGCCAGATTGTACCAGAAAATCAGCTGGACCAAAGGCGGAACGCCGCGAAAGAACCATATCCACAGCCAGCTTGCCCATTGCAGCACCGGATTGGCCGAAAGGCGCATCACGGCCAGTATGATGCCGATTGCAAAACCGAAGATCATTGCGGCAAAAGTCAGGAACAGCGTGCGCGCCAAGCCAGCGAGAATGTCGGGATGAAACATGTAGCGCACAACAATGTTCCATTGCAGGTTCTCATTGGTCGCCAGCATATTGACAAAACTCAATGCGATCAGAATGAGCACGGCGCCGGTGATCCATCGAGACGGATGGCGCACGGGTATCGGTTTGACACTATGTATATCCGGCCGGTGCGCGACCGTCTTTGCTGTTCTTGCCATGATTTACTCCAGACTACCGTATCGTGTTTAGCGAAATTCGTATTCGAACTCACCAAACCGGCCGGCCCGTGATCCGGGCTGGCCCTTGCGTAATGGACCGCGGCTGTATTCGCACCGCCGCCGGCTGACGGGCGTTCTCCTTCAATCGGCCCTGACTATTTTGGCTCCGGATTGTCCTTAGTAACCAGAACCGCCTTTTCGAGGTGCCGGCGCCATCAACGCCCCACTTTGCCATGATTTCCTTGTAGGAGCCGTCATCGATCATGGACTGGATGGCATCACGGAAAACTGACCCGAGCGCATCGCCCTTGCGTACGCCAATGCCGTTGAAGACCGGATTGCTGACCAGTTCAGATACGCTGAAGCGCCCGGTAATCTTGGCCATATAGTGCATTTTTGCCGATCCGGCCGCCACCATCTCAACACGCCCCGAGGACACAGCCAGTTCGGCGGCGTTCTGGGTGGTGAATTGCTGCAGGTTAATCGGCTTCCCACCGGCGGATTCGCACAATTCCGCGCTCTTTTTCCTTCAGATATTGGTAGTCCCGGGCACCGGTCATCACTGCAACGCTATGGCCGCACAGATCTTTTCCGACTTGATGGAAAAGTCCTTGCCTTTCAAGAAGGCATAGGCGGTGCCTTCCTTGCGCTGAGGAATGAAATCAAGCGAATCAAGCCGTTCCGGCGTCACACCGAAGGAAGAAAATCCGGCGTCAAAACGCTTGCTGGCCGTGCCCGGAATGATGGCGTCGAACTGGTTGCGGTAAATTCGAATGGCACGCCAATGCGTTCCGACATGGCTTTGGCCATGTCGATGCTCCAGCCTTTCAGGACGCCGTCTTCGACAAACTCATCCGGCGGCCAGTCATTGAAGGCGGCAATCTTGACGCCCTTCCTGTAATTCTCCGGCACAGCGTCCTGTAGTGCCTTAATCGGAGCGGCATGCAGCGAGGTGATGCTGGCGGCCGTGGCCAGCGCTACCATCATGCGCCGGGATGCGGTTTTGCGACGATTGGTCATTTATCTCCCCTTTGATTGGAACTTTATCCCCGTGCGAGGCTCGTCTTCTACTTGCGTTGCTGATAATGATATGCGAACGTTCTCACAATATAGCCATTGATTGATCGCATCCGTCAAGTTGAAAGTTGAGATCAGGCCCATCATCGCCTATGAAACGGTACAGGTATTGAGCAGCGTGAAACTGCTTGGAAGGAACGCGCAGACATGAGTGAACGACGCGCCGACAAGACGACCATTGCCGATGTGGCGCGCCCGCCGGCGTCAGCACCGCGACCGCCGGACGTGTATTGGGCGGCTATGGCTATACCAGCGAAGAAATCCGCGACAAGGTGAAGAAATCCGCTGATATGCTGGGCTATCGCCCCAATCTGCTGGCACGCAGTCTTATCACCGGGCGCAGCAAGACCATAGGCGTTGTCGCGGGCGACATGCAAAGCCCGTTTTACGCCAGTATTCTGCGCGGTATTTCCGATGTGGTTCGTGCGCGCGGCTTTGGCTTGATCGTCACCAACAGCGATGAATCGATCGATCGTGAGCTGGAGGCAGTGGATCTTCTGCGCGAAAAGCAGGCCGACGGCATCATCATTGCGCCCTGTGATATTCTCAAGGCGCAGCACTTGCACGATGTCGTTGCCAGCGGCTGTCCAGTGGTTCAGATCGATCGCCGCGTGAAGGGATTGAAGGCGGATTCGGTGACCGTCAATGGCCGCCGGGCCGCCCACGCCGCAGTGACCCAAATGATTCTCGACGGCCATAGTCGGATTGGCGTACTGGCGGAACTCGAGCATGGCCGCTACAAGAATCTCAACGCATTTCTTCACGACCGCCAGCACAAGAAAATCGATATTTCATCGCTTTATCCGAGCTGGCAACGTCTGCTCGGCTATATCGAAGCGCATGAGGAAGCCGGGATCGCCTTTGATCCGAGCCTCGTTGCCCGGTGGGCAGCTATTCGATCGATATTGCCCGCCAGCACGCCATCGCGTTGTTGACCCGGGAAACCCCGCCTTCAGCGCTGTTTACCACCGATGGATTGATGTCAGCCGGCGCCATGCTGGCAATCAGCGAACTCGATATTTCCATTCCGCAGCAACTGTCCGTGGTCTGCTTCGACGATCTGGACTGGATGTCGTTCTTTACCCCTAAACTGACGGCAATCCGGCAGCCGCTGCTCGAGGTTGGCGAAGCCGCGGCGCGTCTAGTCCTCGGAGCGACTCGATAGCGCCGATCGAGCGCAGCAGGATATTGTGCTGCATGCCGAATGGCAGCCCCGCTGTTCGCTCGCCCGCCATCGCGGTTGATCTGGCCGGTCTTAACCTCAAAAAGACATGTGCGGTGGGCTCAATCCTGCAACTCGGCTATAGGCTCGCCGAGATCAATCGGCGCGGCATGGCCTGTACCGCCATATTGGCCGCATGTCGCCGCAGCAACGCGTGACGCCGCCTGTAGCAATGTTGCGGGCGCCTCGCCTTCACCGGGCCATAAAGGGTGCGGGCGATGAAACTGTCACCAGCGCCTAACGTGTCAACCGCCACAATCGGCGTTGCTTCGGCATGGAAAACCCCTTGCGCACCGGCAAGAACTGCGCCCTTGGTGCCGCGGGTGACCAACACCCAATCCGCGCCGCTCTCGCGCAGGCAGGCAATGGTCGCCGTAACCTCGTCCGGCGAAAGCTCACCGCCCGAAACAGCGGCCAGAAAGCATTTCGGGCCGATACGTCGATAGTGTTCCACGTCGCGACGGGTGGAGAAATCATAGGACAGGCGTTGCGGCGCAATGGCATCCAGCCAGCCGTCAAGGCCGCTCGACTGACCAATATGGACGGCATCGAACCGGCGCGCAAACTGAATATCGGCAGCGCTCGGCTCAAACATCGACACTCCGAGATCAAAGCGGATGAAATAGCGATCATTATTGCCGCGATGACCAATAATGCAATAGGCCGTCTTGCCTGTGGCCTCCATGCGCAGATGCGAAGTATCGACGCCCTCGTCGCGCAGTGCCGCCTGAATGACCCTCCCGGCCGCATCCGCGGCAACCACGCCGATATAGGCCGCCTCGGCCCCAAAACGGTTCATATGAATAGCGACATTGACACAGTTACCGCCCGGAAACATTTCCCGACGCGAAATGTAACAATCGACGACATTATCGCCCATCGCCGCGATTTTGATCATTCTTATTTTCCCAATTGACAAGATGTGAGAACGTTCGCACACTGAAGTAGAACTGTCAACGTATCGCGGGGTTAGTACCGGGAAATGTTGCACTGGACCGGAACGGCTGCCGATCGGCGCAGCCGGGCTCTTCAAGACGCTGAAAAGAGGAACAGAATGCCAAAACAACTTCCTACCGATATTGCCGAAACCTTGAATGCGCTTGCGCAGCGGGATTTTTCACATGTTTTTCTGGTTGCATGCGGTGGATCGCTGTCAATCATGCATCCGGGCAAATATTTTCTGGACCGCCATTCGGGACAGCTGACATCTGACGTCTATAATGGCGACGAGTTCGTCACACGTGACCCACGTCGCCTCAACAGTGACGCCGTTGTCATTCTCTGCTCTCAGACAGGCACCACGAAGGAAACTGTGCGTGCAGCAAAACATGCCAGCCGCCGGGGTGCCCACGTGATCTCCCCTGACGCTAGATCCGCAATCTCCGCTCGCTACCGCCGCCGACCACGTGCTGCAATACCGGGCCTCCTACACCACTGGCATTCCGATCGATGGCGCCGACAGCAATTACAGCGTGCTTTACATGTTGCTGGCAGGCATTGTTGATTTGTGCGAAAAGACCAGCCTTCTGCCAAAATTGCTGGAAAGCCTGCCGGCACTGCAACCGGCCATCGAACGCGGGCAGCAGCATTTTGATGAAACCTTTACCAGATATGCCGAGCGTTATGGACGCGAGAAAGTCATCTATACTATGGCCAGCGGTCCAGTTTATGGCGCGGCCTATTCATTCTCCATCTGTGTGTTGATGGAAATGCTGTGGATCAATTCGCAAGCTATCCATGCCAATGAATTCTTCCATGGCCCATTCGAAGTTGTCGACAAGAATGCCAGTTTCGTCATCATGATTGGGCTCGATGAAACGCGAGCGCTGGCTCAGCGGAGCCGCGATTTCCTGTACCGGTTCGGCGAGCCCGACAATATGCTGGTGCTGGATGCAGCGAACCTCGATCTCGCTGGAATAGATGACACTTTCAAGGGATATTTCGTGCCGTTGATTTTCTTCGATGCTCTTTGGAAATTTGCCTATAAACTGGCGGCGAAACGTGAACATGTCATGCTAGACGGTCGCCGCTACATGAAAAAGATCACCGACTACTAACAGCACCCCGGCTCAATCTTCGTTGCAGTTGGGCCGGGGCTACTACCGTTCCCGACATTGCCATGGCTGCTCGCTATACGGTGAATGGCCTCGATAATGCGGAGCTCGCCGTCTACGATCTTTTCCGACCGACCGACAATCAATTGCGTTTACCGGAGATCACGGCGTTACCCTTGAAGAACCGCACTATGTACCGCTGTGCCGAAATCACCGCCCAAAGTTGATACTCAAAACTCTAGATTACTCGAACCGGAACCGCTGTTCCATTGGCGGAGAAGATATGCATCTCCTTCGTCGAGGCTGTAAATGATAGTGTATCTGATAGCCTAAAATCCGCTTCTTCAGGCGTCTTGATCAAATATTTGGTGTCGGAACCGGCCATATCGATATAAAGGATTTGCGCCTCGCCCAGATGCTCTACAAGATCCACGGTTCCCGAAAAGACAGGTCCTTCGGTTTCCCTTTGGGGCGATCCCGGTATTCTCGGGTCGAATTCCAACGCTAATTCTATCATTGAGAGCGAAAGCTCCGTCACCGGCTTCAATGGCAATTTTCGTCCCACAGTCAAGATGACAGGTATAATTATTCCCCGAGGCTTTCGATATGGTACCCGCGAGTATATTCATAGCAGGAGAACCAATAAACTGGGCGACGAAAAGATTGGCTGGCTTTTTGTAAAGCTCCACCGGTGTCCCAATCTGTTCGATATTGCCATCCTTGAAAACAACGATCCGATCAGCCAGTGTCATGGCTTCCACCTGATCGTGTGTCACATATATCATCGTTACATCGGGCATGCTTTGCTTGAGTTTTGCTAGCTCGATGCGTGTAGCCACCCGCAGAGCGGCATCCAGATTGGACAAAGGCTCGTCAAACAGAAAAACACGCGGATTTCTGACAATAGCACGTCCAATTGCAACACGTTGTCTCTGCCCACCCGAAAGGGCCTTTGGCAAGCGTTGCAGATAACCATCAAGCTTGAGTATTTCGCCGGCTTTCCTCACCCGTTTGTCTATTTCTGACTTTGCCACGCCGGCGATCCGAAGTCCGAAAGCCATATTCTCATAAACTGTCATATGAGGATAAAGCGCGTATGACTGAAAGACCATGGAAATACCCCGTTTCGACGGAGCTACATTGTTCATTCGCTCACCAGCGATGACGAGGTCACCCGAAGTTATCGTCTCAAGACCTGCAATGGAACGCAAAAGAGTTGACTTTCCACAACCGGACGGCCCGACGAAAACAACGAATTCCCCAGAAGCGATATCAAGGTCAATGCCGTGGAGTACTTCCGGGTTGGAGTAGGATTTACGTATATTCTTCAGCGACAGGTCGGCCATCATTCCCATTCCTTGTATTCTTATTTCGCGTTAATTGCGTTGCTCATGGAGCCAGACTTGCCAGATACCTTGTGATGGGACCCGGGGCACGATTGAGGATTTCGATGTCGTTCTTTCTTCGAATAGCCGCGCGGACAATTTTCGCACCCAGATAACGCACAGGTTCGGGCGGAAGCTTGGTGCGGTTTTTGATCCCCACCAAACCACAACTGCTCCATTTATCCACGCGTCCCAGAATCAGGCTTGCAAGGATCTGACCTGCGACAGGCGTCTGGGCAATGCCGGTCCCATTGAAACCCAGAGCATAGAAAATATTCGAATGGTGTCTCAAATGATCGAACACCGGCAGATGCTGCGCCGTACAGTCAATAGGACCGCTCCAGTCATGAAGGATCGGCACGTCCTTTAGCTGAGGATATACGCGGTGCAGTTCACGTATATTGTCTGCACCGCCGTCGCCGCTGCGATTAAAACGTTCGTCAATCCGATCATTATAGGCAATTCCACCCGTTCCCCGTCCAAATACGACCTGATCCGACGTCGTGCGCTGATAATAGAGCACGTGATGCTGCGCATCGCAGATCGAAGCACCGTCAGTCCATCCGATACGCTTGAGTATATCTCCAGCAGGCGCTGTCGCGATGAGCTGACTGCTCACCACATAAAGATAGGGATGAAGCTCAGGGATCGCGGAAGCCCAAGCATTGACCGTTAAAGCAACTTTGGTGGCAATCAATGTCCCGTCTGGTGTTTTAAGTTCGGGCCGCTCGCCCGAACGATCTCCACGACAGGGCTTTTTTCATGAATGACAATCCCCTTCGAAAGCGCAAGTTTTGCGAAGGCCAAGAGCAAGCTTGGCGGGTTGGACAGTCCCTGCCCGCTCCTCGACAATACCGACATATGACGCGTTGGAGCCAGTGCGCCGTTCAATGTCGTGCGCATTCAGTGTCCGGAACGGGTTGAGCCCGGATTTCTGACAGATATCCAGTGCTTTCGCCCATGCACCTTCCTGTGCGACAGAACTTGCGGTCCACAGCCAGCCATCAAGACGCAGATCCATGTCAATGGTTCCGCAATCTTGCAGCGCTTTCAGCTCATCAATCGCATCGCAGGTTGCCTGACAAAGCATGCGCGCATCTTCGTCGCCCACAAGATCGCGCAACATATCGATTTCAGCATACCAGCTGTGGACTTGCCCACCATTACGCCCGGATGCGCCCGAACCGCAAAAAATCTGCTTCCGTGATTGTGATACGCGCATTTGGTTCTTGTTCTCGTATCCGCAATGCCGTCCAAAGCCCGGCATATCCCCCACCAACGATTGCAATATCGCATTGCTGCTCACCCGTTAAAGGTGCGGTGACAGGATCTGCACCAATACTTTGCAGCCAGAAGGAACGATCCTGCTTCGCCGCGACAACGGGGAGTCTCATTGTGATAGAGCTCATAGCCAGACCTTCTGCGCTGTTGCAATCACATCGTGATATTTGTCGAGCAGCCATTGCGGGATTGACTGCAAGGGCTGGGGAAAGCCCCCGGGTGCGTGCAGGTTTCAGACGCACTGACAGCTGCCTTTTGAAGCGCCTCTTCTTCAGAACAACCTTCGAAGAAAAGCGCCACAAGGAATGAGGCGATAAAACTATCACCGGCTCCACAAGTATCGACCACGTTCACGGGTACGGAACCTGCGAAATACAATTGGCGTCCATTGTCATAGAAAGAACCGCGTTTGCCGCAGGTAATAACGACCTGTTGAGCTCCAGCCCGTTTGAATTGTGTAATCAAAGGCTGCACCGGTTCGTTCGGATCGTCTGGTCCTGATGCAAAACCAACGGGACACCGTCAAGCGTCAGGTCAAAATGCCGGGTAGAGACATCCACACTGAACCTGACACCGTCCTCTACAAGCTGCCGGACCAGTCTTTCACTGGAATTTGTCCCAAGATGGGTCCAGTCAGATGAGAGCAAAGCCTGATATCGCTGTTGGTCTGGAATGTAGTTTTCGCCAACACCCAGAGATTCAAACAGGAAATGCCGTTCACCGTCATTATCGGTCAAAAGCGTTACAGCTGAATTTCCCTGAATAGTTTCAATATCGCTTGGCGCAAGTCCGACATCTTCGATCACACCAAGCATGATCTCTGCTTCCCTGTCGGGTGCCAGTGCGCCCATATAGCGGGCGCCGACCCCAAGCCGTTTCCACTGCACAGCAACATTAAGGGCATTTCCACCAACAGTAACGACCCCCTTGTTCAAATAAGCATCAAGGCAGTTGTCACCCACAGCAACAAGATTGAGATTTGCGTTCTTCATCGTAATTCCGCAGTATCAAAGTGGGGAAATCGCATCAAGGCAGCGCCGCCAGACTGCAACCGGATCCAGTGCATATGAGCCGTTGCCAAATGGCTCGAAGGTCAATGTGCCCCCGAATGAATGATGAGCAATTTCAGCAAGGTAGCCGTCAAGTGGCAAATTTCCGTCTCCCCATGCCAGATGTCCGGCCGGTGTTCCATCGACGACATGAACATGGGCCAGACGTTTGCCGAATCTCGAAAAGTAATCACCGACCTGATCTTCGGCCACTGCCATGGCAACCAGATCAAGTACCAGATCGACATTTTCCGCATTCAGGTCTTGCCAGAGACGTTCAAGATCGGCGGCATTATTGACGATGTTGCTTTCAGTACGCTGTAGGGGCTCAAGCAGACATCGAAGCCCCAGATTGGCCGCATGTGCCGTAATTCTCTCCAACGACTGAAGCGAATGGTTCCACGCGCTTTCGCGGCTCTCGCACTCAAAACCCCGTCCGGGTGTCAAGAAGAGGTAGCTGGCACCCAGTTCGGCACTGAAATCGGCTGCTCGCAGAAAGCATTCAACACTCTTTTCACGATAAGCTACGTCGCCTGAGGCTATGTTGACCGGATAAAGAACCTGTTCCGGGGTGAAGCAATGTACGCTGATCCCGTTATCATTCAGAATTGACTGAACACCTGAAAGCCGTGCCCGGTCAGAATGAAACAGATCAAGATGGGGGCTATTCCCCATAGTTCCATACGTTGAAAGCCCATCAGCCGAAGCTGTTCGACAACCCATTGAAAGGGATAGTGCTGGAACGAAAAGTTGGCACCGATCAACTGTTCACGTTTTAACATTTTCCACCACGCTATTTGCCGATGCCTTCCGCCAGCCCGCGAATAAAGAAACGCTGTGCGGCGAAGAAGACGATCAGGATCGGAAGTGCCGAAAGTGTCATTGCAGCAAAGACAACGGCATAATTGGTTCCGTGTTTTGCCATGATCGATGTAAGGCCGACGGGCAGGGTCTGCACATCCGCACCACTGGTGAAGATCATAGCGAAAAGATATTCATTCCGGGCAAACAGAACGTGCAAGATTACACACGAGACGAGTATCGGCTTGCAAAGAGGTAAGGTCACACGCCAGAAAATCTGACCTTCACTTGCTCCATCCATGACGGCGGCTTCGTCCAGATCGCGCGGAAGACCAAGCATATAAGCGCGAATAAGAAACGTGGTGAACGGGATGCGGAACGCCGTATAGAGAATGATAAGCGCCCAATAGGTGTTGTAGAGACCAAGCTTTTGCATGATCCGCACCAGCGGAATGACCGCAACCGTTGGGCTCAACATCAATCCGCCAAGCACCAGACCGACAAAGAACGGCTTGCCCGGCAGTTTGGATCGCGTCAGGCCATAAGCAGTCCGGGCGCTTACCAGAACCGTACACACAGCCGAAGCCAGCGTGACGATGATGCTCGTTTCAATATAGTTCCTGATGCCCCGGTTCCACGCTGATATATAGTTGTCGAGCGTGAAGCCTGTTGGCAGCGCAAAGGGCTCACCAAATATCTCGGAGTTGGTCTTGAAACCATTCAGAGCCATCCACACCAGCGGATAGATTACAACGATACCAAGACTAATGAGGAAAGTAATCAGACAGACACGCACAAGCGCCTGCACAAAATCCGTGGGTTGCATCTCGCGTGAATGATAGGAGGCGTTGCTCATATTTCCACCCTCCGCTTTCTGGTATACCAGAGCTGTCCAAAGCCGGTCAGCAGCGTGATGATAAAAATCACCGAGGCGATAGCCGCGCCATAACCGAAGTCATTTTCAATGAAGCCCTGTTGATAGAGCCATGTTCCCAACACCTGACTGCTGTTGTTGGGGCCACCGCCTGTCATAACCATAACTTCGTTGAATACCTGAAACGCTCCGGTAATCGTAACGATAACCATGAGACCGGTCATTTCGCGTGTCAGTGGAAAGGTTATGTTCCACAGCCGACGCCACATACCCGCGCCGTCCATCGTCGCCGCATCATAAAGTTCGCGCGGGATCTTCTGGATCGCTATCGCAAATAGAAGGGTTGAATAACCAAAGCCTTGCCACTGGCTCATGGCAATGATTGAGTAGATTGCAGTCTGTTCTTCTCCCAGCCATGCCCGAGACAAGGTGGCAAGTCCAAGATGGTTAAACGCGGAATCCAGCAAGCCGATATCAGGCTGATAGATAAAATAGAACAGCAGCCCCGTCACAGTGATCGAAATTGCTGACGGTATGAAATAGACAGCGCGCCAGAACCTGCGCCATGTTTCATGTTGCAGACCTTCAATGATCGCCGCGAGCACGAATGCACCGAACACGGAACACGACCGAAATGACAGCATAAAGCGTGTTGTTCAAGATTGCCGTCCAGATCACCGGATCGTCTTGCAGACGTCGATAATTATCGAGGCCGACAAAGGCAGTTTCGCCAGTAAAAATATCCTGATTTGTCGTGCTGACGATAAAGTTGTCGATGATGGGATAGTAGACAAACCATAGGATTAAAACGAAAGCGATCAGAACCCAACGGAACGACAGCAGCTTCGCCAGCAAACCGGACTTGTCGAATTGCGACCCGTCCGGCAGAGGGAAGCCGTTTTTGACAGCCTCCCTCTATATTCACGCTTCATGACAGTCATCGGCCAATAACATCCTTATCGGGAAGAGGCTGCAGCCTTTTTACCTTTTCCATGACCTGTTCCGGTGTCATGGATCCACCAATCAGGGCTTGCAGGCCCGAAAGCCAGACAGATGCAACGCGCGGTGGATTGGCCGTATCAAGCCACGGCATCAGATAAGACGAATCCGCGATAACCTTGAGACCTTCGATGACGGACGGGTTCATGCTTTCAGCCGAATATCCGCCAACAGTCGCGCTTGGCTGTCCATAAGGTGGGGCCGACAAAACCTTCCCGTTTTCGGGTGAGGTAATAAACTTCATGAAGTCCACAGCCAGCGGAATATTCTTCGACGCTGAATTGATCATATAGCCTTCAGGTGCACCTTCGATTGATTTGACATCACCTTTGGCGTCTTTTGCTGCTGGAAGTTTGAAAAATCCAAAGTCTTCCTTCTTCAGTGCGCCATCTGCCGTGCTTTGATCAAACTCGATAATTTCTTGGTAGTACATTGCGGATTTGGCGTTGCTGAACTGCTGCAATGCCGAAGCATAGGATGAGCCGTTTGTACCTGCGCCGTCCGAACAATCGTCGATGAGCTTCTTCAGTTGTGTCAGGCTCGCAACATAGCCTGCATCCGAATATTCGGCCGTCTTCGGATTGAAATCCTTTTCAAGCGTCGCTTGTGGTACATTATAGGCAAGCAACTGACCGGCAAAATGCACAGCTGGCCAGCCTTCCTTGTTACCGAACGAAATCGGCGTCACACCGGACTTGCGCAGAGCTGCACATGCACCGATCAGTTCATCGAAACTCTTCGGTTCCGCCACACCAGCCTTGTCAAAAGGGCTTTGTTATAGCCCATGAACTTTGCATCCAGATAAAGCGGAATACCGTATAATTTGCCATTATACTGGAATGCGCCGACTGCTGCATGGGCAAGCTGTTTGCCCCATGACGTGTCGGGACCAATAATCTTGGTCAGATCGACAGCACGATTGCCTCGCACAAAGTTCTCGCCCCAGCTCCCAGTCCGGTGAAGTAGATATCTGGCAGCGAGTTAGACGCAACCGGGGCCTTGGTTTTCCCCTTCACGCTGTCGTCGCTTTCCTGAATAAGCTCGACTTTGACGCACGGGTGAAGCTTCTCATATTCCTTGGCAGCGTTGACGAAATAGGGGAAAGCTGTTGAAGGCCGAACTTCGTCAAAATGCTCAACGTGCCAGAATATTCGACGGGAGCATCAGGTTCCGCAACCACGGCGTCACTGGCGAGAGCTGCATTCATGTTGCCAGCCAACAATCCAAACATCAGGAGTGAAGCAAGGCTTGTTGTGCTCAAAAGCGTTTTGCATTTCATCTCGAAGTTCCTCTCTTTTAGCTATTGTTTCTTTATGTCGTCAGAATGCAGGAACCCGATCCGGCGGAACCGGATCGGGGACGGCTCTTAGTACTCGACACGTTTGTAATAGCGCCGCGTGGTCAACGGATGATCGCGCAGCACTTCCAGATGAGCACTCAAACGTTCCAGCATTGTTGCCGGGATGATTGGGGAGATCAGGCTGCGTGTCTTTTGGGAGATGCCCGGAAGGCTGGCAGAAGCGGCGTCCAGAATACGAACCTTATCGGTGTAGCGCTTTGCGAAATTCTCGACCCGATCCGTCAACGGACGGCATGCATCCTCGCCCTTGAATATGAAGAGGCTGACGCCCGGCTCAACCAGTTCGAGCGTGCCGTGGAAGAAATCGGAAGCATGAACCGGACGGGTGCGGATCCATTGCATTTCTTCAAGAATGCACATGCCGTAATAGTGAGCCTCTGGCCACGCAGTGCCAGCGCCGGTAAAGATGTGATATTTCTCGTCCTTTATTTCCTGCGCGAGCGCCGCTGCGCCTTCTTCAAAGTCTTCCTTCACCGAAACCAGCAATTCGGGCAGGCCCTTCAACTCGGAGACGGTTTCATCGTATTCTGGAAATTCACCGCGTTCAGCCAGCAGGGCCAGCACGATCAGGAGGGTCTGCAGGTAAAACGATTCCGAAGATGTGTCATCTTCTGCAAAATTGGTGAAGTTGTAATCGGCATCAAGGCCCAAGGGTGTATCCTTGTGACCAGTGAGTGACAGCGTTTTCACGCCTTTCTTCTTCAAGAACGCAAGAAGTTGCACGCTTTCCTTGGTCGTCCCGGACAGCGACGGAAGGATCACAAGAGCCTTTTCGTCCAACCCGGCGGGCGCCTCCAGAACAACCTGAGCGGAAAATGCTGATGACACCGGGAAAACGGTTGCGTTGCGGGCAATCTCGATTGCGGGCTGCGTCAAAAACTGTACGCCGCCCGTCCCCATGAAGAAAATGCGTTCCGGGCCATCATCGAGCAGCCTGCGCATCAGAGCGCGTACATCCCCTGCAATTGCGACCGCGCCGCCCTGTATTTTCACAAAGCGATCTTTATCGAAGTTGAGCATTACTACCTTCCCGTTTGCGCAGTTGAAACCTCGAGAAAAGCCCGAACCGGTTTTGCGCCTGTAATTCGTTGAGACAATATGAGATCGATCTCACACTTATTTAGCACACAAGATTTTTCTTGTGGCAAGTGGGGTTTCAGAAATTTTTTGTAGGCAGAAAATCAAGCTTCGTCGGCTCATCTACGGCTGACCGAACCCCGGACTATCAGCTTGGTTTCAAAACTTATTTTCTCCGGCGGTCTCTTTTTCCCTGATATTTGTTCAAGCAGAAGCCGGCCAGCAGCACGACCTATTTCCGACACCGGCTGAGCAATGACAGTGATCTGAGGGTCGGTAAAAGTCGCCAGATTGAAATCATCAAAACCGATCAGAGAGACATCGTGGGGAATCGATATTCCCATCGCTCTGAATGCTAAAAGCGCTCCCTGCGTCATCAAACTATCGACGGTAAAAGTGCCGTTGGAGGCTTTTTGACTGAACAGGCGGATGGTGGCATCAACGGCATGCTCAACCGTCGATTGTGCAACGCAGATTAATTTTTCACTGGGTTCGATGCCATGTGCAAGCAACGCAGTCTTATAGCCGTTGAAACGCTCGCGTGATGTGAAGATGCGTGCATCATCCTGCAAAAGCGCAATATCGCGATGCCCCATTTCGATCAAATATTCAATGGCCTTGCGCGCGCCCCTTCATTGTCGACCACAACACTGTCGCACTCGACGCCCTGCGCTGCGCGATCGATCAGAACCGGGGGTACGTTTTCGTCTATCAGACGTCGCAGATGCGAACTGTCTTCGGCTGACGTCGGCGCAACGATGAAGCCGCGAATGCTCAAAGATTGCAGGCTGGCCAGCAGAGATTTTTCCTGATCCAGCTGTTCCTCACTGCTCGCAATGATGAGATTGTGCCTTTCTTCGCGCGCCAGCACTTCAACATCATGGGCAATTTTTGCAAAAACGGATTTTGAATGTCACCCAGAACGCAACCGATAATCGGCAACTGCCCGCTGCGCAGAGCCTGGGCCAATCGATTGCCTCTGTATCCCAGTTTCTCCGCAGCAGCCTGAACCCTCTGTGCCGTTTCATCACCAACATAGCCGTAACTGTTGAGCGCGCGAGCAGCCGTGGCGCGCGATACATTCGCCAGTGCCGCTACATCTTTAAGGGTCGCCGATTTCAGAGCCATACCATTTTCACAACTGATGAACCTCAACAGTTGTTATCATCCGCGGGCGCGCAATAGTAGTAGCGTTTATCAATAGATTTGCAGGATGATCGATCGAAGATTATTTGGGCTCTGATCTATTGTGCCGTGAAAGGCCGGCATATCAATACAGCCCTCGTCGCACAGAATGGAACCGGCCCATCAATCATTCTGACACTCTCGAGATGCGCTGATTGCCAGTCAGGAAACGCACCTCTCGATGGAAAGTTGATCGCTCGCCTTGATGGTATCTGAACCTAAGACCATCGACCGCTCGTACGGTTGGAATTTTTGAGATCCAGATTACAGACGCATGATTTATTGAATTGCATACCGGCAGCGCCGTCGCGAAATGCGCTGCCGGTAAATGGTTATCATCGGATAGGCGCGTCCCACATCACCTTGTCAAGCGTGATTGGCAGGTCACGAACCCGGGTGCCTGTCGCATTATAGACTGCGTTCGCAACGGCCGCGCCTACACCGGTAATACCGATTTCACCAATGCCGCGTGCACCCATCGGCGCCTGTGGATCGGGTGAATTGGAATAGAGGATATCGATCTTGGGAACATCCATCTGCACTGGCACATGATACTCGGCGAGCGAAGCGTTCACGACACGGCCTGTGCGCTCGTCAAAATTGGTTTCCTCCGTAAGTGCCAGACCAATCCCCATAACGATACCGCCCTTGAACTGGCTGGTCGCCATTTTGGCATTGAGGATCTGGCCGGCATCGAAGGACCCGAGAAAACGCGACACGCGGATTTCGCCCGTGAGCGCGCTGACCCTGACCTCACAGAATTGCGCGCCATAGGAATGCATGGAGAAGGCCTCCACTTCCACAGGTGCCGGCGCGTCGGCCTGACAGACCAGTTCATCACGGCCAGCGCGGGCGAGAATGGACTGATAGCTTTCGAAGCGATCAGGATCGTCGCGATGGCCAAGGCCGCCGTCCCGTGGTTCGACCTCGTCAAGCGAAAGCCCAGCGAGTGGTGAATCGTTTCCGGCAAGCTTGATCAGTTCTTCGACGAAAACTTCACTTGCCGCGATCACCGCGCCGCCGATTGATGCCGTCTGGGTCGAACCGCCGGCGATCACGCCACGCGGCAGGCTGCTGTCGCCATATTCAAAGGTGACCTTTTCAAAGCAAACGCCGAGACGGGCGGCGATATGCTGCGCACGGGCCGTCGCCGTTCCCATGCCCATGTCGTGCACGGCGGTTGAGACGGTGACGTGACCATCCGACGTCAGCCTGATCCTGACAGCACCACCCGGAAAACGATGGTATGGATAGGTCGCGGTGGCGCAGCCCATGCCGATCAACCATTCCCCTCGCGTTTCTGTCGCGGCATCCGGTTGCGGTTCTTCCAGCCAAATTGATCCGCCCCCGCCTCATAGGCTTCGATCAGGTGGCGCGACGAAAACGGCTTGCCGGTGGTCGGATCCGTTTCCGGCTCGATGCGCCGACGCAGTTCGATCGGATCCAGATCCAGCTTTTCCGCTAGTTCGTCCAGCGCGCATTCGAGCGCGAAGGTCCCGACGGACTCACCGGGTGCCCGCATAAAACTATTGGCAAGCATGTCCAAGTCGGCAACATCCTGCGCCAGTTTGAAGTTTTTTGCGGCATAAAGATGCCGCGCCGGGAAGGTGAATTGTTCCGGACAGGAATTGTGCAGTGTCATGGCCGCCGTGCCAGTATGGATGAGCGCATCCAGCGTACCATCCGCACGTGCGCCGAGTGCCACCCGCTGTTCCGTTACCGTGCGGCCGCCAACGATGCGGAACACGCCTTCGCGCGACAGCATGATCCGCACCGGCCGCTCGGCCAATCTCGCGGCCGCAATGGCAAGGATTTGATGATCCCAGAGGCACTTTCCGCCAAAACCACCACCAACATAGGGCGAGGTCACACGCATCTTGCCGGGCTCCAGACCAAAGATATCGCCAAGCTGCCCGGCGGTCAGGTCGAGCAACTGACTGGCATCGTGCACCCGCAGTTCGTCACCATTCCGGGCGACCGTTGCCGCATGCAGCTCGATGGCATTGTGGTTGTGACGCGGCGTCCGGTAGGTAAGGTCTACCTTGACCTCGGCATTGGCGAGCGCCGTTTCGGCATCGCCGATTTCCAGCACGGGTGGCTGGCCAAGCAGTGTTTCGAGTTGCCGAGGCGTCTTCTTCGCCTCCTCGAACACTGTTACGGCCGGGAGGCTGGCATAGTTCACCTTGATCAGGGAAGCGGCGTAATCCGCCTGTTCCTGCGTTTCGGCCAGAACGAGCGCGATCGGCTGGCCGTTCCAGTGAATCTCGTCATTCTGCATCACCGGCAGGTCACTGGCGCCGGCGGCCGTCGGCGACGACATCATCAGCGACGGCGACTTCATGCGCGGCGCATTGTGATAGGTCATGACGAGGATGACGCCCGCCGCCGCTTCCGCAGCCGCCACGTCGAGTTCGGTGATTTTTCCGCGCGCGATAGTGCTGAAGGCAAGTGCCGCATAACTAATGTTTTCATACGGAAACTCGGCGGCAAACCGCGCCTTGCCCTGCACTTTCAAAGGACCGTCGATCCGCGAGACGGGTTGCCCGAGGGCGCCATGTTTGTGCAGTATGGGGTCGGGCGTCACAGCCGGCTGCCACCGGCTCGGCTTTTGGTATCGGCTTGAGATTGGACGCTCATGCGTTCTCTCCCTTCAGTTCGTTTAGCACGGCGACAATCGTGCGTTTCGCCAGCTCAATCTTGAATGCGTTTTCACTGAGGGCGACGGCATCAGCGAGTTCGGCATCTGCTGCAGCCCGGAAGCTTTCCACACTCGCCATCTGCCCTTTCAGTGCTGCTTCCGCCTTCACTGCGCGCCATGGCTTATGGGCGACACCGCCGAGTGCAAGGCGCACATCACGCACGATCCCAACATCGTCGATATCGACAGCGGCCGCGACTGATATGAGCGCGAAGGCGTAACTGGCGCGGTCGCGAACCTTTCGATAGGTCGAGCGACGAGCAAAACCGAGCGGCGGGATTTCGATCGCGGTGATCAACTCATCCGGCTGCAGTTCCGTTTCGACCTCCGGCCGATCGCCCGGCAGGCGATGCATATCTGACAGCGGCATGCTGCGGGTGCCGGCCGGCCCCTTCAGGTGAACCACCGCATCGAGCGCGACCAAAGCCACGCACATGTCCGACGGATGGGCGGCGACGCAGGCGTCGGAGGCACCCAGAATGGCATGGTAGCGATTGAACCCTTCAAGCGCATCGCATCCCATCTGCGGTTGGCGTTTGTTGCAGTGCGCCGCGTTATCATAAAAATACCGACAGCGGGTGCGCTGCAGGATATTGCCACCAACCGTTGCAACATTGCGGATTTGCGGGCTGGCGCCCGCCAGAATGGAACGCGACAGCAGCGGGAATTCAGACCGCACCGCCGGATGAGCGGCCAGCGCCGTGTTCCCCGCCGCAGCACCGATTAGTATGCTGCCGTCCGCACGTTGTTCGATCTCGCCGGGCAGGTGCGTGATATCGATCAGCGTTTCCGGCTGTTCGACCGTCTCGCGCATAAGGTCTACAAGATTGGTGCCGCCACCGAGATATTTAGCAGCGGGACTGGCTTTCTTCAGGGCGATGGCGGAAGTGGCATCCGACGCCTGCTGGTAGGAAAAGATGTTCATGCCCGTACCCTTTCCTCGGTCGGAACTGCCTTCTGGTGGGCCAGCGTTTCAGAAATCGCCTCGACGATGCCGTTGTAAGCCCCGCATCGACATAGATTGCCGCTCATGCGTTCGCGAATTTCGCGCTCGTCGATCGGAATATCAGCAGCGGCGAGATCAGCAGTAACGACGCTCGGGATGTTGCGTTTGATTTCACCGGCCATCCCGATGGCGGAACACAGTTGGCCCGGCGTGCAATATCCGCATTGAAAACCATCATTTCGATGAAGGCCTGCTGAAGCGGATGTAGGTCCCCATTGGCGGCAAGTCCTTCGACCGTCGTGATGCTGCGGCCCGGTATTGAACCGCCAGCGCCAAACAGGAGTTGATACGTTCTCCATCCACCAGCACCGTGCAGGCGCCGCACGCACCTTGATCGCACCCTTTCTTGGTTCCGGTAAAGCCAAGATAGTTGCGCATGAGATCGAGTAGCGATGTACGGATATCCGCCTCGACCTTGATAGCTTCTCCATTGATGATAAAATGCATAAGGATATCTCCTTTGGCTGAAAAGCATTGGCGATGATGGATCGCAGTGACGAAACGAATGTCTACGGCTGGATGATCCCCTTGAGAGGATTCTTCTGTCCCTGAGGACAGTGGTCCCGACGCATAAGCCGCGCCGGATATGATGGGTGCTCAGCCCGCAGACAGCGCGGCCTGACGACAGGCGGCAATATCGGCAATCACCGAAAGCGCCAGTGACTGGACATCCCGGACCCGGCCGAACAGGCCAATCGGCGCCTTGATCCGGTCGATGACTACCTGCGAATGCCCGAGGTCTCTAAGACGCTGCATCCTTTTTCATGGGTCCGGCTGCTGCCCAGCGCGCCGAGATAAAACGGGTGGCCATGCAGAGCCGCATCAAGAACAGGTATTTCAAGCTCAAGATCGTGCTGCAGAATTGCCACCGCCGTATCAGCATCAATCAGCGCCTCGTCCGGAGCCTGTCCAGTCGCTGCGTCATAACGGAGAACTTCATAACCCGCTGCTCGCGCCACCTTGGCGGCAATCTCGACTTCCAAAGTTCGGCCAGAAAGGAGGATCCTTACAGCGGGGCGGTAAGAGGTGAGGAACGTTCCATTATTCCAGCCGGCATCGGCCCTTCCTGAAACGAATGAAAGCGATTGGGTACTCGGACTGTAAGACAGGCCGGTCTTGCGACGACACTGCAGGCCTTTAATCGCCTTCCGAATAGGCCGAATATCCCTCAATACGTGAACTGCGACGGTGACCCCGCCCCCACAAGGCAAAACGATGTCGAAGAAAGGTGACCCTTCGCCCAGCATGACGAACCGATCATACCGTTTCGAGATTGCCTGCAGGGCTTCGGCAGCGACAGCCGCCTCGGTACAGCCACCCGACACATATCCGCAATAGCGCCCATCGTCGGCGACAGCCATATGCGCGCCCAGTGACCGCGAGGAGCCGCCACGAATTTCCACCAGTGTACAGAGCGCCACCTGCAGACCTGCTTCCACAGCCCGGATCGCAAAATCCAGAACTTCGACTGCGGAATCCGTCGGAAAGGCCTCGGCAGGCACGGGCAATATCTCAGCGGCAAACCCATTGGTCGCCGGCCCGAAATTATTTGTCCGGCGGGGAACTTGCCTAGACACGCGTTGTTATCAGGACTTGGATGCGTCGATACCGTCATAACATGCTCCTGCCAATCGCAGTGATTGTAATTCGAAAATTAAAGACCGCCTGATATGAGCGACCGAAACGGCTTACCTTTGCGAGCCTTCCACGCGGTTTTGGGCATGACATCCACCCTTTCCCGGATTAGAAGTTGGATGGCACTCCACATAAGCGGAGGCGCCTCCGTTTAAAACATAGGGGCTGGCGAGTTTTCGTCAAGCCCTGTTCTGGGTTGGAGTTATGGTGGCCAAGCAACAGACTTCGCAACCGCAGGAGCAGCCAAGGTTACGCGCAGATGCGCTGCGTAATCGCTTGAAGCTGATCGAAGTAGCGGCGGGTGCTTTCGCCGAACGTGGCGCGGACGCTTCGCTTGAAGAGATCGCCCGGCAGGCAGGGGTCGGGATCGGAACGCTCTATCGGCATTTTCCGACCCGTGAGCATCTCGTGGAAGCGGTCTATCGGCGCGAACTTGAATTGCTCGCCACCGCCGCCACCGAGCTCATGGCTGAAAAGGCGCCCGACATAGCACTCGAAGAATGGATGCATCGTTTCGTCAGCTACATGGCCGCCAAACGCGGCATGGCGACCAGTCTGAAACTACTGTTTACATCAAACGCCGCCCTTTTCACGGAGGGTTCGACACTCATGAACGCCACATTTGACGAGCTTCTGCGCAAGGCGGTTCAAGCGGGCACGATAAAAACGACATCGGAACATCTGATGTTCTTTACACGCTGTTCGGCATCTACTCGATCCCGGACACGCCCGATTGGCGGAACGGGCGCACAGGATCGTTCGCTTGATCATGGACGGACTGCGAATTCGACCGGAAAACGGATGATCGGCGCGGTTGGTGGAGAGGGGATTGGAGAGCGTTGCAATGACCAACAGACAGGAGCTTTCCGATCAATTCGCTAAGCCCGACATTTCGGTCGCGATCATCATCCTTGCCGCTGGCCGGTCGAGCCGGATGTCGCCGGGAGCAGGTCACAAACTGCTTTCGACATTCGATGGCGTTCCATTGGTGAGGCGAATGGCCTTGCGGGCCATTGAAAGCAAGGCAATCGACATCTACGCGGTCACCGGTTTCAGGCATAAGCAGATTGAGGCCTGTCTTGTCGGCCTCGACATGACGATCGCCTTCAACCCGGCCTTTGCTTCAGGCCTGTCAAGTTCGCTGAGCGTGGGTTTGAACATTCCCGGAGTGACGGACCATAACGGCGTACTGATCCTTCTTGCGGACATGCCGTCCATTACCACGCACAATCTGGACCAACTCATCGACGCCTTTGCAACATCAAAGGGCCGCTCTATCGTCCGAGCAGCCCATGCAGGCACCTCCGGTAACCCAGTCATTCTCCCTAACGGCCTTTACGCACAGGCGCTGACACTTACGGGTGATCGCGGCGCGAGGACGTTGATTGAGAACTGTGATTTGGACATCATCGAAGTCGATATCGGTGAGGCTGCGATTGTCGACGTCGATACACAGAGCGACCTTCAAAGGCTGGGTGGTGTTCCGAGTGCGCGATAAAAGGCAATATGTCCCTTGGTTTCGGCCCAATCCCCGACTACAGCGCATCTGTTCATTCATCGCGTTGTAAGACGACGATATCAAAGACTGGCCTCAACGCCTCGAAAGAATATGGCCTGACGACCCCTGCATTGGGTGACGTGCTGATTGCCAGTCAAGATTCTTGGCGATTGCTCCTCCTCAAGGGCAATTTCAACCGTTGATCCCCAAATTAACGTTCGACGCCTAGCTGGCAGGAATAATCTCTGGCCATTCCTGTGCTCCGTGAAGTACGCGGAGGATGCGAACCGCCGATTGCGTTACAGCATAAGCCGCGACGTATGGAGTACCGTTTATCACCAGTTCCCGCGTTCCGGCAATTCTGCCAACCCAACCACTCGCCGGAAAATCAATTAGGCGACGAGCAGCCGCGACGATCCGTTCGTAGACCATGATTGCAGATGAGGGATTATCCGCCTCAATAAAAGTGAAGATGGCGTCTCGATCTGACAACGCAAATGCTGACCAAGTGAGCTTCACGACTTGAGTGCCGTTGCTTTAAGGCGCGCTGCCGCCCGTCGCCTTTCGAAATGAGCCGTGACTTCATCATCCGGGACGTCCGGTCGTGTGTCGTGAAGCGCTTCAAGAACCTTGCTGCGAAACCAAGCATCGTGCGCTTCGCTGCCTGATATAAGTTCGAGCGGTAATGACCCCGCGTTCGCGGTCCGGGTGAGTAAGATACGAACTACGTCCGACACCGTAAGACCCATACTTTCAAGCACCGCAGAGGCACGATCTCGAACTTCGGCATCAATGCGAGTTTGAACGAGTGCGTTCGAAGCCATAAGTTTGTCCTACTTAAAGCGCGATTGTAATGCATATGAATCACACAGTCCGCAGGATATTTCTGTGCACGCCAAACCGCTGCGTTTTTTTGCGTTGGAAGGATACGAACCACTTTCCCTTGTCTTTGAACGGTGTGCTAATGGCCAGTCAGAAAGGCGAGTTGCAAAGTTTGTTGAAATGGCGTCCAGACATCGAGCCGGAAGCGAAAGGTCGCAATAACCGGCGGTTTCCCGCCGGTTTTTGCATCCACTTACATTGCTATCAGGCCAGCGTATAGGCGGTCTTGACCGTTGTGTAGAACTCGGCGGCGTAGCGGCCCTGCTCGCGCGGACCGTAGCTCGAACCCTTGCGCCCGCCGAACGGCACGTGGAAATCGACACCTGCGGTCGGCAGGTTGACCATCACCATGCCCGCTTCCGAATTGCGCTTGAAATGCGTGGCGTATTTCAGGCTCGTCGTGCAGATGCCCGACGACAGTCCGAAGCTCGTATCGTTGGCGGTTGCAAGCGCTTCTTCATAATTCCTGACGCGGATGACCGAAGCGACCGGGCCAAAGATTTCCTCGCGGCTGATGCGCATCTGGTTGGTGGCTTCGGTGAAAAGTGCTGGCTGGAGATAGAAGCCCGGCGTTTCGCGGTTCAGGCGTTCGCCGCCAAAAGCAAGCTTTGCGCCTTCCTTGCGACCAAGCTCGATATAATCCATGTCCTGCTGAAGCTGGCTTTCGTCCACGACCGGGCCGATATGCGTGCCCTGCTTCAGGGCATTGTCGACCACAACGCTTTTCAGCTTTTCGATTGCCGCAGCGACAAACTTGTCGTGGATACCTTCGGTCACGATGATACGCGACGACGCCGTGCAGCGCTGGCCGGTCGAGAAGAAGGACGAATTGACCACGGACTCGACAGCGACATCGAGATCGGCGTCATCCGGGACGACAACCGGGTTCTTGCCGCCCATTTCGAGCTGGAAGCGGCGGTTGTGCTCAATGGATGCCGCCGCAACGCGTTTGCCCGTACCGGTCGAGCCGGTGAAGGTGACGGCCTGAACGTCCGCACTGTCCAGAATGGTCTGACCGACAACCGAACCCTTGCCCATGACGAGATTGAGAACGCCCTTTGGCAATCCCGCACGGTGCAGGATATCGACAATCGCCCGGGAACAGCCCGGCACGAGATCAGCAGGTTTGAACACAATCGTGTTGCCGTAGCAAAGTGCCGGCGCAATCTTCCGTGCCGGAATAGCGATCGGGAAATTCCATGGCGTAATGATGCCCACGACGCCGACCGGCTCACGGGTGATTTCCACACCGATACCCGGACGCGCAGAAGGCAGAACTTCGCCAGCCAAACGCAGGGCTTCGCCTGCGAAGAAATCAAAAATCTGGCTGGCGCGAATGGTTTCGCCGATGCCTTCAGCCAGCGTCTTGCCTTCTTCGCGCGACAGGGGAGACGGCCAAGCTCGTCCTTGCGTGCCAGAATTTCATCGGCAGTTTTGCGCAGGATGGCGTGCCGTTCCAGAATGCCGGAACGCGACCGGGCCGGGAAAGCGGCTTTCGCGGCGGCAATGGCTGCGTTGGTGTCTTCGGCAGTTGCCCGCGCATAGGTCCCAACGACATCATTCGTATCCGAAGGATTGATGTTGGCGATCCCGTCGCCGCCGACCCATTCGCCAGCGATCAGATTCTGATGAATTGTCATGTCAGTTGCCCTTTCAAAATCAGACCAGCCCGCGCGATGCGAGATTGCGCATCAGATGCGACGAGCCAAACCGCCATGGGCTGCATTCGGTCGACAGGCGCACCGTGTTGGTCAGCGCGCCAAGCTGCGGATTGGAGATGGTGACCACATCGCCGATCTTGTGTGTAAAGCCCTGCCCCGGCGTGTCACGGTCCTCCACCGGTGCAAACAATGTTCCCATGAACAGCACGAAACCATCCGGATATTGATGGTGCTTGCCGATGGTCTGGGCAACCAGATCCAGCGGATCGCGGCTGATTTCCTTCATGGTGCTGCGGCCGTTGAGAACATATCCATCCGGTCCTTCGACCTTCAACGCCAATTCCGCCGAACGTACATCGTCCATCGAATAGGTTTCGTCAAACAGGCGGATGAACGGACCAACCGCGCAAGATGCATTGTTGTCCTTGGCCTTGCCGAGCAGCAGGGGGCTGAACGGCCTTCGACGTCACGCAGGTTCACGTCATTGCCAAGCGTTGCGCCCTTGACCTGTCCACGGCTGTTGACCGCCAGCACTACTTCCGGCTCAGGATTGTTCCGGTGGAAATCGGATGCAGGCCAACATCGGCGCCATGACCGACCGCCGACATGGGCTGGCTCTTGGTGAAGACTTCGGCATCAGGACCGATACCGACTTCGAGATATTGCGACCAGACGCCCTCTTCGATCAGCGCCACCTTGACGCGGACCGCCTCTTCCGAGCCTGCCTTAAGGTTACGCAGGCTGTCGCCAATGATCGCACCCACGCGCTCGCGGATTTTCAAAGCGAGATCGGGATTACCGGCGGCGCGTTCCTCGATTACGCGCTCGATCATGGAGCGGGCGAAGGTAACGCCGCAGGCCTTGATCGACTGCAGGTCGTTCGGCGGCAGAAGATGCAGAGTGTTTTGATCGCCGGGCTTGCCGGAAAACAGGGATTCAAGCGAACCGATATCCTGTCCGGCGGTTGCGCGCACATGAGCCAGCGCATCGTCAAGTTCGAGCAGGTCGCGCATTGTCGGTGCAGCTTTGGTGGTAAAGTCGATGACGCGCCCTTCGCGCAAAGTCACCAGAACCGGCCCCATGGCCGTCGGGCTCCATGCTCGCCCGACAAATGTTCCCGAGGCGAAAGTTTCGTTGCTGCTCACGGTAGAATTTTCCTCACTATCTGGGTTGGTTCAATGGGCGTCGAAGGCCATGGTCAGGATATTGCTTTCAGTCATTTCATTTCTATTGAGGATCCCTACCAATTGCCCTTTCGACAAAACGGCGACGCGGTCACACAGCGCAAGAATCTCGGGGATTTCTGAAGACGCCACGATCGCCGTCAAGCCGTCGGTGACCTGCTGCATGATGATTTCATAAATTTCCGCCTTAGCGCCAACATCGACACCGTGCGTAGGCTCATCGAGCAGAAGCAGACGTGGTTGGCTCATCAGGGCGCGGGCGAATATCACCTTTTGCTGATTACCACCCGACAATGTGGAAATTGGTTGACTATCACTTTCATCCGGATGCCAAGCATTTTGCGATAGCGCGCCAACCGTTCCGTATCCGCCTTTCTATCCGAAACCGGACCCCGCGCATAAAGGCGCAGACTTGAAATGGCTGCATTATCGAGCACCGAATGCTGAGGCAAAATGCCCGCAATTTTGCGCCCTTCAGGCACCAGCGCTATACCCTTTTTACCGCCTGACTTGGATCGGATACGACGAGCGGCATTCCAAACATGTGAATTTCACCACCCGCAAGCCGGCGAGCTCCGTGAATGAGCTCGATAAGTTCCGTGCGGCCTGCTCCCACAAGCCCGAAAAGACCAAGCACTTCGCCCTCGCTCACTTCAAGATCGAGGGAGCGGATCAAGGTCCCATCGCTGACATTCTTCAGGGACAAGGCCGTGGTGTCATGGCTCACGGCATGATTACGGCGGGCGAAAAGCGCCGGCTTGCCCGTCATGTCGGCAATCAATTGTCCACGTGACGTGTCCGCTGGACGCCTTTCACTGACGATAGCGCCATTTCTAAGCACGACCATGCGATCACAGAGAGACAATGCCTCCTCAAGCCTATGGGTGATGAAGACGATCGCCGCACCTTGCGCACGCGCTGCTTTCACGTAGTCACAAAAGCTTTCGACCTCGTGTGGGGTCAACGAAGACGTTGGTTCATCGAGAATGAGAAGTCGAGGATCACGCGCCGCAGCTTTCGCAATCTCGACCAGCTGCTGTTCTCCGGCGCGCAGACCGGAAGCCAAGCGCTTCGGATCAATGTGACCAGCACCGACACTGGCGAGAATATGGCGCGCCTTGTCCGCCATCTCTGCAAAATCAACAAAGCCGAACGCGTTTTTGGGCATGCTTCCAAGGTGAAGGTTCTCAGCAACGCTGAGAGCACCTACAACCGAAAGCTCTTGATGAACAAAACTCACCCCTGCCTTGATGCCATCGGCGGCATTTGCGATATGTGATCGCGGTCCCATCGATCTCGATCGATCCCGCGTCAGCCGCGAGACCTCCAGAGAGGATATGCATGAGCGTCGACTTGCCAGCGCCATTTTCGCCCAGCAAGCCGACGATCTCGCCGGCTCGAAGGTCGAGGTCCACGGCATGAAGCACCTTGTTACCAGAAAAGCTCTTGGCAACGCCGCGCTCTCATGACCGTTTCTCGCCCGTCTGAAGGGCGCCTCGTGTCCGTTTTTGTGAGGACAAGTTATTTGACATTGTCAGGCGTCAACAAATTGCCAGCGACGGGGATCACTTTGGAAGGTGGCTCATGACCCGAGACTAGAAAATTATAAAGATAAACACTGGCGTCGAGAGCTTGCTGATAAGGAGCCTGATCGAGAAGGCCAACCATTTCGCCCGTCTTGAGATATTGAATATTATCAGGCGTGTGATCAAATCCAACAATGCCGACCTTTCCTGTCAGGTTCAGATCCTTGACGGCTTTTGCGGCGCCGAACGGGCCACCAGCCGTGACATAAACCATCTTTAGGTCCGGATTTGCGGTGCTCATATCCTGCAACAATGAATAGGCGGCCTCTGCTTTGTCCTTGTTCTCGAAGGGCCCTAATATCTGAATTTCCGGGGCATTTGCCTTGATATAATCTAGAGCGCCAGCCATACGCTGGTTGTGTTGCGTTGCCCCAAAGTAACCGGTGATGACACCAAGTTTGCCTCGACCGTTCATCTTTTTGACGATGAATTCACCAATCTGCTCGCCAGCCGACGTCGCATTCTGCCCGATAAAAGCGAGACGCTTGGAAGGCGTCGCCCCTTCGGCAACGATAGTGAAAACCGGTACACCAGCGTCTGATGCCTCGTTGATGATCCGCGCTGTGCCGTCGAATATCGGCACCACGACAATACCGTCATACTGTTTGGCGAGCGCTCCCTCCACTCCCGAAACAACAGCCTCCGCCGACAGTTCGCTGCCCAAATCGATGAAATCCACTTTCGCGTTAAAGTTCGACAGATAGTCGTTCGCCGCCCCGGCCCCTTCGGTCACCGGCATCCAGAAAGGATTATTCTGGAACGAGAGAAATGCGATCCTGATTGGACCTTTGGTATTTTCTACAGCCGCGACCGTTCCTCCTTTCGGTGGTTCTGCGGCATGAGAGGATAGAGCCAAAAGAACCGTGGTCAGCGCGGCCATGGTGAAAGTTCGGATTCTGTCCCAATACATCGAAATCTCCTCCTCTAATCGTTATTTAATCGTCTTCATTGCCACGTGTTAAACCATCGATGCCAACGGCAAGGATAATAACCGGGCCCTTGGTGACTACCTGCCAGTAGGCGGCGATACCAAGCAGCACGAAAGCATTGTTAAGAAGCGCCATAAGCAAAGCTCCTATTACGACGCCAATGATGGAACCGCGTCCGCCGGACAGTGCGGTTCCCCAAGAATAACAGCCGCAATGACATCAAGTTCGTACCCAATCCCAAGATTTGGATCCGCACTTGCTAGATTGCCAGACAAAATCAAGCCGCCGAGCCCGGCGAGAAGTCCGCAAATAGTAAAACAACTAAGCGCGTTGCCTTGATGTTGACGCCTGCAAGACGGGCCGCTTTGGGATTGTCGCCAATGGCGTAAATCTCACGCCCAATAACTGTATAGGTGACAAGCACGTGGACGACGATTGCAAGCGCGATCATTAGCAAAAGGACACAGGAATACCGAGCAGGCGGCCAGCACCCACAAATTCCGCCAAGCCGCCAATCGGCACAGGAATTCCACCCGTCATCAGCAAGGCCGGGCCACGCCCGATTGACAAGACGCCCAATGTTGCGATGAAAGGATTAATCTTGAAGCGGGTGTAAAGAACGCCGTTGATAACGCCGCAAGCAACGCCCGTCAAAAGCCCCGCCGCCAGACCCACGCTCTCATAGCCGGTGTCGCGTATCGTAGTTGCGGCAACGACCGCTGACAGACCGATGACCGAACCGACAGAGAGATCGATGCCGCGCGCGATGATAACCAATGCTTGACCGAGCGCGACAATGGCGACGACCGATGCTTGCCGCCCGACATTCAGCAAGTTGCGAGGCGACAGGAAATAGTCGCTCGCAATTGCCAGATAGATGGCGACAGCAATCAGCATGAGCAGAACCGATGCTTCACGATAATGCGCAAGCTTCTTCACAAACTGCATGTTTTCTCCCCTCTGTTGATCGCGTCTTTGTTCAACGGCGCAAGATCAACGGGTATATGCGCTATTGGCTTCGGGCTCAGGCGTAAGGCGGTTTTGACTGGATCGCGCGTCAAGCTCGCGGGCCTTGTTCACCCACAGAACCGAAGCAAGCGTAATGAGACAGTAAAGCGCGGTAATCACAGCAACCGGCCAGACCGAATCGTACCAGCCCACGAGCGCCGTTGCGACCAATGGTAGGGGCCAACAAAGATGGCGCCCGTGACCTCGCGTGCGAAGGCGATCGCGCTATAGCGCACTTCCGTTGGGAATATGTCGCAATAAAACGCAGGTTGAACGCCAAAGGACGATCGGGCGCCAAGAGCGTGGCCAATAATAATCAATATAACAGCGGTCCATGGTGTTCCCGCGCCGAGCAATTGAAAATAAAACAGCGAATAGATAGCTGCTGCTGCCGATCCCATTGCCATGATTGGAACGCGTCCGAAACGGTCAGATATCGCACCGAAGACGACACACATGACGGCACCAAAGGCGCTTGAAAGCATCACGCCGGTCAGAATGATTTCTCGTGAGAACCCAAGTTTGGAAGTAGCATAAGCAAGAGTGAAAGTCTGGAAGACATAGAAAGGTTGGGAGCGAGGTTCGCGCCCATCGCCGCCAGCATCGTGCGCGGATGATTGCGAAGCACTTCCGGGACCGGTAATTTTGCGTCGCGGCGTTCTTCCTTCACCTGAACAAATTCTGGTGATTCCGGAACCTTACGGCGTATATAAACCCCGAGAAACAGCACAAGTCCGCTCAGCAGGAACGGAATACGCCAGCCCCACCTCATAAATGCGTCTTCAGGCAACAATGTAAAGAGCGCAAAGACACCCGCAGCCAGAATAGTCGCTACGTCCACTGCTGCGGCGGGAAGACTCGCAAAGAGACCTCGTCTGTCTGCGGCAATCTCACCTGCCATGACGACAGCCCCTGCATATTCGGCGCCAGCGCCCAATCCTTGTATAACACGAAGCAAAAGAAGAAAGATTGGCGCCCAAACACCAATTGAGGCATAAGTTGGTAAGAGACCAATAAGCGTCGTACTGACACCCATCATCAAGAGCGTTAGCATCAGCACCGGTTTACGACCGATGCGGTCGCCCATCCAACCAAAGACGATCCCGCCAAGCGGGCGCACCAGAAACCCACTGTATAGGTCGCGAAAAGAAGCAATGATGCCCGTCGTAGGGTCAAATTGCGGAAAAGAAAAGGTGATTGAATATCAACGCGGCCGCCGTGGCATACAGTATGAAATCATACCATTCCACGACTGTTCCAATTGTGCTTGCGAAGATAGTGCTAGCAAGCGCTTTCGACTTGCTTCTTGAACTCGTTACCACGAGCATTCCTCCCATGAATAAATAGTCGATAAAGTAGAAAGGCTTCCTCCCGAGAGCCTCTACCGACGCCGGAAAACCGGCGCTCTTTTGTCCTTGAAAGCTGCACGTCCCTCCTGCGCATCAGCCGTTGCAAAGCAGATCGTTTGCAGGTCACGCTCATACTCGACGGCTTTTTCAAGCGGCATCGAGACCGCAGCTTTGAGGTTGAGCTTCGCGGTTTCGGCAGCAATCGGTGCGCGCGATGCGATCACACTCGCAATTTCGCGCGCACGCGTGAGCAGATCGGCCTGCGGCACGACTTCACTCACCAGCCCCCATCGCTCTGCCTTCTCGGCTGAAATCGGGTCGCCTGTCATAATCATCAATGCTGCGTTTGATGCGCCAATGGAATGTGCCAGATGGGCGGCCATTCCCCACCACCGATCCAGCCGAGCTTGATCTCGGGTGCCGCAAATTGCGCATTTTCAGAAGCAATGCGGATATCGCACGCCATCGCTGTTTCCAGCCCACCACCAAAAGCATAACCATTGACGGCCGCAATCGTTGGCTTGAGAAGTGCACGGAACGCATCGCAATAATCCGGCCGATTGCGGAATTGCCGGGGCGTCTCATAGGAGTCGAGCTCACGAATATCCGAGCCCGCGCAGAATGCACGTTCTCCAGCGCCCATCAGGATGACACAACGGATCGTGTCACTGTCGTTGCATTCGGTCACCGCCGCAACGATGGCGTCGGCCATTGCCGGGGTAACGGCGTTGAGTTTTTGCGGTCGGTTCAGCGTGATGATGGCAACCGCGCCGTCGATTTCGAATTTGATGTCTTCAGTCATGGAAAACTACCTTTCACCACCATGAACGCGCGAAACGGCGTAAAGAGATTGCAGTTCGTTCAACACCGCAGATGCCGGACGGTGTTCGTCGAAGGCCGCTTTCAAAAGCGCGGAAGCCTTGCCCTGAAAGGCAACGTAGCCATCATGGCGCGGGCGTACATAGGCCTGCTCCAGCGTATCCGCCGTGTTGCGATAAAAATCACCCCATTGCCGGTTCACCCGTTCATCCTGCCGGGCGTCACGGCGCGATGGCTGACCATCATGATCGGGAATGAACCCGGATTGGGCTTCACGGCTCATCAGCCACAAAAGATGGGCTTTGAGCGCCGAGGTGATTTGAGCGCTGCGAGAAACACCAATGCCCGTGCCGCCCAATGTCGAGCCCGGACGACCACCAGTGGCGGCGCGTGGCGCATTGTGAAACGCGACAGGCTTTCCGCTTTGCGGCACTGAATAATTCACATAACCATAGACCAGCGGGCACAATGCAACATCGTCATGCTCGACCATATGGCCCAATATACCGATGGGATTCTTTTGCCGAACAGATGCCGGGCTGTGCGCCGCAAGTTCTGCCATCAGGTCATAGACCTGCTGCCCCACATTTTCTGAAACCAATATGTCCGGGTCTTTTTCAGCAGGTGGCTCGCCAAAAGCTGCAGCGATAGACAGAAATGACAGGCAGGCATGTGGGCCAGCGAGCGAAAGCGCGACCTTCCCGCTTTGCTGCGACAGGCGAAGCACCTCATCCCAAGTGACAGGCACACCATCTGAGAGATCAAGACGAAGAGCCATAACCTGTGTTGCGGCATCAAGTGGCAACGCCCAGTGCTTGCCCGCAAAGCGATAGCTCGTCAAAGATGGGCCAATACTTGCCTTGGCAAGCTCAGCAACCGTTTCAGCGCCAAACACGTCTTCAAGTGAAAGCAGACAGTCGCCAGACATGGCCTCGCCCACATGCGGATGATCGAGAACCACGAGATCATAGCGGGCGCAGAGATCAGCAATCGGGTGGGATTCAAAACCTTCTAGCGACTGCTTGTCCCAATGGATATCCAGACCGGCATCAATAACGTCCGGCAATTTTGATGCCGCCGCCAATGCATTATAGCCGCGCGGATGATCCCGGTGAGAGCTTTAATCACCTGCATTTCAGATATTCCCCGACACGATAGCGCCCGATTTCGCGTGCTTCAATCTTGTCTGCCGCATATCCGGCTTCCGCCAGCACATCCCGCGTATCTTGCCCAGTTACGGGCGCGCCACGGTCCACCGTCGATGGTGTCTTGGAAAAGCGGATCGGGAAGCCCGGCGTTTTTACCTTGCCTTCGGTCGGATGCTCATATTCGACAAAGGTGCCGTTATGCTTGATCTGCTCGTCGTCCACGAGATCGGCATAGCCATAGACAGGCCCGCACCAAATATCGGCGGCGCGCAGAAGCTCCAGCCATTCGGCAGAGGTTTTCGTTTTCAGCTTATCGCGTGTCTTGGCAAAGATTTCATCGCGGCGCGCCCGGTATCAACCTCATCATACATGGTGAGGAAACTGTCTTCGCCGATCACCTCACCCAGCGTTTTCAGCTTCGGAAAAGCGACGATAATAAAGCCGTCAGAGGTTGCAAAAGCACCGTAAGGCGCCCGGATATAGACATGGGCATGTGGCTCTGCCGAACGGGTTTGCGGCTTGCCACCGACGGTGAAAACCGAAAGTTCCTGCATCTGAATGGTGGTGATCGCATCGAGCATATTGACCTGCACCAACTGCCCCTCACCCGTGCGCTCGCGATGGAGAAGTGCTGCAAGCGCGCCTTCAAACGCAGTGTAAGCGGTGATGGCATCCACCAGATATTGCCCGGCGGCGGTTGGCGGCTCGCCCTCCCGGCCTGCCGAAAGCATAGCGCCCGACATACCTTGCAAAAACGAGATCCTGTCCCGGACGATGGACATAAGGACCATCTTCGCCATAGCCAGAGATCGAAACATAGATCAGCTTTGGATTGATCTTGGAAAGCGACTCGTAATCGACGCCAAGACGCTTTGCGACGCCCGGACGATAGTTTTGCAAAAACACGTCGGCGGTTTTCACAAGGTCAAGAAGCACCTGTTTACCGTCTGGTGATTTGAGATCGACCGCGAGCGAACGCTTGTTACGGTTGAGCGACAGGAAAGAGACATTAACGCGATTGCCTTCGGCACCGCCCGCCGCCACATGGCGCTGCCATTCGCCTGTCGTCGGCTCAACCTTCACCACATCGGCACCAAGATCGCCCAACCGCTGTGCCGCAAATGGCCCCGCCATCGCAATTGAACAATCCAGCACACGATAGCCTGATAAAACACCCATGGCAGCTCCACTCCCTGCTCAAATCCAATAGCGTCAGAACCTACCCAATATTTTTGCCTTGTCTAGAGTGAGCGCTAACATTTTTTATATTCATATCCTCATGATTTATGAGATAGTGCCACAAGATGATTTAGCGCTAACATTTTTCAATTGACGTGATGACGCATATGTGAATAAAGTTTTTACAAGTGAACGGGAGGTTCACACTGGAGGAGAACACATGACCAGAATTCGCTCAGGCCTTGGCCTGCAGGCACTCACACTCACCATTTTGTCGACATCTGCGCTGAGCGCGGTGCGCAAAATCAGGACCGCGCGTCACTACTCGGCACCCTGCCAACCGAAATTCAGGCACTTTATACCGATGTGGTTGAAGTTGGCCCTTCTACTTATGGTGATTTCAAGGCGCCAGCCAAGCCATGGCGCTGGTGCCATTCAGAGTCCTATATGGGCAATCCGTGGCGTGTAACCTTCAATGACGAACTCAAGCGCCTTGTGGATGGTGCTATCGCCGCAGGTGATGTGTCTGAATATGTTGTTTCAGACTCCAATGGCGATGCCACACAGCAGATTTCGCAAATTCGCGCCTTCATCGAGCAGGGCTGTAATGTCATCTCGACTATTGCCGGTTCGTCCACCGCACTCAATGCAGTGATTGACGATGCCTATAAGGCTGGCATTCCGGTTATAACGTCCGCCGGTTCCGTAACGACCCCTAATGCCATCAATGTCATGCACAACCAGAACCTCTGGGGCTACCAGATGGGCAAAGGCATTGCGGAAGTGCTCAAAGATGGTGGCACCGTCCTTCAAGTTGAAGGCATCTCCGGTCATCCGCTTGTACAGCAGGAAAATGCCGGACTTGAAAAAGCCGTTGAAGAGTCCGGCAATCTCAAGATTGCCCGTAAAGTGAGCGGCGAATGGACCGGCACGACAACGAAATCCGCAGTGCTTCAGGCACTTGCCACCACACCGCAGCAGATTGATGCAGTCTGGTCGACGGGCAGCGAAGCACGCTTTATTGCGGAAGCCTTCCAGCAGGCAGGTCGTCCACTTCCCTTTGATTGCCGCTTCCATTTCTGGCGATGCACTTGGCTACTGGAATGCCAATCAGGATGCGTTCAAATTCTATGGCGGCGAAGTATCACCGCATGTTGCAGCCCAGAACGCTTTCCGGGTCGCGTTACGGGTTCTTGAAGGCCAGAAACCGCTCGTCAACACGATCATCGCTCCGATGCCGCTTGTGACGCAGGCTGACCTTTCAAATTGGTACAAGGACTGCATGAAGCCGGATTCCCGCGGCCATCTTCCCGATACCGCCGCAGGATCCATTCCCGGAAGAACTGCTGAATGGCTACTTCTCAAACGGAAGCGCCACCGCACTTTATGATTTCGCGAAAGTTCCAGCTTCCTGCTCCAAGTAAGGTTTGCAGGACGACGCGCTGAATAACGTCATTGCCAAGATCAGTTGGTCCAGATCACTTGGCCCGAACCATTGGCAATGACTTTCGCTTATCGCATGCAGAAAGTCATTTCATTATGCCAGACTCTGAGCATCCCCGTTGGGCACATCCAGCATACACAGGCTGCTTGCCGAAGCGGGGCTGCCCAACATCACGCACGCTCCGGTTATGTCACTACAGGTCGAAAACCTTGAAAAGCGTTATGGCGAAACAATTGCGCTCACAAATGCCAATGTGACTTTCAGCCATGGCGTTCATACGATCCCGGGGAGAACGGATCAGGCAAGAGCACGATGCTGAAAATACTGTCTGGCGTGGTCGCACCCACGCATGGGCGTGTCGTTCTCAACGACAAAACCGTCTCGGCCAAATCGCCTGCAGATATGAAGGCACTGGGCCTTGCGACGGTTTTTCAGGAAGTCTTGATCGCTCCGCATCGTTCGGTGGTCGAGAATATCTTTCTCGGATTTGACGGGCTCATTACCCGCAAAGTCAGCAAATCAGTGCGCGAAAAGGCAGCCCGCGCAGTTCTGTCAAAAATTGCACGCTTTCCGATCGACTTGCACGCAGCGGCTGGCAGCCTGTCACTAGCAGCACAGCAGCTCGTTGTGATTGCGCGCGCCTTCATCAGCCGTCCTTCGATCCTGCTTCTCGATGAAGCAACAGCAGCGCTCGACTATGCAGATCGTGATCTCGTCTTTGAAACAATCGAAGACTACGCTGCGTCGGGCAATATTGTGATCTTCATTTCGCACCGGCTGGAAGAGGTAAAACGCCTTTCCGATGAGGTCACGGTGCTGCGCAGCGGCCATGTTGTCGATACGCTCGAAAGGCAGCAGATCAACAGCCAGATCCTTCTGGAACTCATGGCGCCGGAGGCTCATCTCCATGTTGAATGATCAAATCATTCTTACCTATGAAAATCTCGTGCTTGCGCCGGGGCGCAAAGCGCTGTCCGGCACAATCCGCGCCGGTGAGATAACCGGACTTGCAGGTCTTGAAGGCCATGGCGGGGAGCAGTTTCTGCTGGCGCTTGCAGGCTTCGATCAGCCTCGTCATTCAAAGGTCGAAATCGTCACCCGGTCCGGCGAGCAGAGCGCCTATAGCAATCATCACAATGCAGCCAGATGCGGCGTGGTTTATTTGCCGCGTGACCGGCGCGCGACCGGCATTTTCCCGGTGCTTTCCGTACTCGATAATTTTGGCATGCCTTCCATGCCACGTTTTTCATGGGGTGGCATTCTCAACCGCCGCAAACAGAAGGAAGAGCTGCAGCGCTATACCGAATTTCTGTCGATCCGCTGTCCGGCAATGGACGCGCCGATCACGGCACTCAGCGGCGGCAATCAGCAAAAAAGTGCTGCTCGCACGGCTTCTGGCGCTCAAGCCGCGTGTGATGCTGCTCAACGATCCGACACGCGGCGTTGATCTCAACACCCGCATGAAATTCTATGAAGCCTTCCGTAAACTCGCCCGTGAAGAAGGTATCGCGCTCGTCATTCTGTCGAGCGAAATCGAAGAAATCCTGCAAATCTGCGACAGCGTTTCAGTGTTCCGCGATTTTGAATGCTCAAAACCATCAGCAAATCCAAAATGTCTATGTCGGGCGTCCTTGCAGCCATGTTCGGACAGGATGAGGTGGAGCTATGATCTTAACCGACAACAAAAGCGGCTTGCGGCGCATCTTCTGCGGCAGTCAGGAAACACGGCTCGCCGCAATCCTGTTCATCATTCTGCTTGTCATCAATATTGTGCTTAACCCGGTACGCTTTGCGCCGTCAAACTGGGGCTCGGTGTTGGGGCTTTGCAGCGCCGCTGCTGCTGACTTCGCTCGCAATTACCATACCGTTTCTTGCCGGGCGTGGCTCGATTGACATTTCCGTTGGACCGCTCGTGGGTTTGATCAATGTCATTCTCGTTCAGATACTGATCACAAAAAGGCGGCATATCCTCGCCCTTCATCATTATCCCGGCAGCAATTGCGCTCGGCATTCTAGCTGGCGCATTAAATGGCCTTCTGGCGGCGATCATCCGCATTCAGCCAATTGTTGCAACGCTTGGCACCTACTTGATATTTGGCGGGCTGGCACTCACCATCCTGCCTTCCCCATCTGGTTCGGTACCTACATGGCTGTCATCTTTGGCGGGTCCATGGTCCATTCTGCCAGTAGGCGCTGCAGTTCTGATATGGATTGGTATCAAACGCCTGCCTTTTTATGAGACGCTTATGGCCGTCGGCAGCGAGGATCGAGCCGCCTACACCTCAGGTGTCAATGTTCCGCTCGTTCGCTTCATCGCTTATGTGCTGGCCGGATTATTCGCGGCACTTGCAGCATTGTCGCTCACAGCTCTCATTGGCTCGGGTGATCCGATCATCGGTCCCGGCTATACGCTGATTGCTATTGCTGCAGTCGCCCTTGGCGGCGTCAGCCTCGCCGGCGGCGTTGGCGGATTAACCGCAGCATTTCTGGGTGCAGCATGTATTTTCCTGCTTCAAAGCATGTTGACGGCCTTCAACGTCTCGACCTTCGTGCTGCAGGCAGTCTATGGCGCAGTACTTGTTCTGGCTGTCTGCCTCAACTCCGAAAAACTCAAACTCTATTTCCGACGCAAGGTGGCGCAGTCATGATTCAGGCACTCGCTACAAATCGCGCGCTGGTCGCCTTCATCGGAGTCCTGCTGGTGTTCCTCTTGGGAGCAGCCCTCATTCCGGGCTTTGCCAGCCTTTTTTCTCCATTCGCGCCATGCTGGTTCTGGCTGCACTACTTGCTATTGCAGCACTCGGTCAGACGCTGGTGATGATCCTCGGCGGCATCGACCTTTCCATTCCATTTTAATCGGCTTTGCCAATGTTGTCTTCGCCAGCCTCTACGGCGATGGAATGTCGCCGCTTTTGGCCGGTATTATCGTGCTGGCGTCAGCGGGGCTGATCGGTGCGTTTTCCGGCGCATTATCGGCAGCGCTTTCCATCCACCCACTCATCGTCACGCTTGGTGTCGGAACGATGGTTCAAGCGGGCGTACAAATCTGGACCCGCGGCTTGCCGACAGGTTCAGCGCCTGCTTTCATCAATGATTTTTGTGTCACTGGGTGGCAGCATCGGGCCTTTGCCATTCCCTTGGCTGATCCGTTTACAATTTTGCTTACCCTTGGCACCGTCTTTTTGTGTTGCGCCGTACGATTTATGGCCGCAAGCTTTATGCGCTGGGTTCAAATATCAAAGCCGCCGAACTGGCACTGATCAGACCGGTTGCAATCTGGGCAATCACATTTGGCCTCAGTGCCATATTTGCTGCACTTGCTGGCATTCTTCTGCTCGGCTTCACCGGCTCATCAAGTGCGACAGTTGGCACGCCCTATCTTTTCCAAACGGTTTCTGCGGTCGTTATCGGCGGAACCGCACTGATCGGCGGGCGCGGCGGATTTGTCGGAACGGTGGCTGGCGCGATCATGCTAATGGAACTGCGCACGTTTCTCATCGGCATGGGATTTTCGGATGCCATGGTACAGTCGTCACTCGGTGTCCTCATCCTGCTTCTGGTCGCAGCCTATGGCCGTGATCGCCATATCCGCAACCTTATCTGAAGGAGAACCCGTTGGACGAGCGGCTTGCACGGACAATTGACGCTATCAAAGCATCCGGTGCCGATTGGGGCGTTTTCACCAGCCCCGATGGCATCGCCTACTCCTCCGGTCATATCGTTTCCATTAAAGCGGGGCCATCACCCTTTGCGGGTGGACCTGCCATCGCACTGGTTGGCAAAAACGGCGAATGTGGACTTGTCGTAACCAATCTCGAAGCAGACACGCCAAGCTGGGCACAGATCGTTCTCACATATGAAGGTTTCTCATATAAAGAGCCGACAGACATTTTTACGAACTATCTCAAAGCCGCACAGGCTCTCTTTACCAAATTTGGTGTCGGGGAGCAATTGCCATAGAGCAGAACAGCTTCCCATTGTCCTTGCTCCCACTCATCGACACATGCCGTCGTGTGTCGATTGACGATGCTTTCAAGCGCCAGCGCATGGTGAAAACAGCAACTGAGATCGCGCTATTGCGTGAGGCAGCGCTGACCGCTTCCGCCGGGCAACGCGCGTTTATTGAGCACAGCAAGGCTGGCCGCAGCGAGCTGGAAATATTTGGCGACATTAGGCTCGCCATGGAAAGCAGAGCTGGTGAACGCCTGCCACTTACCGGCGATTTCATATCCGGCAAAACCCGCACATCAGCATTCATGGGCTGGCCAACAAACCGCATCGTTGCAACCGGCGACCCGCTCATCTGCGATCTCGCACCGCGCGTCAAAGGCTATTGGGGCGACAGCTGCGCATCGGCAATGCTGGGCAAAACAACTAATGGGTTTGAGAAACAGTTCAAGGCCGTAAAATCGGCGCTTGATCTGGCAATCGAAATCATCCGCCCGGCCTTGGCATCGGTGAACTGGATCAAAAATTGCAGGCCCATATAGCAGCACATGGCTATGGCTACGCTCATCATTCCGGACATTCTATCGGCACATCCGTCCATGAATGGCCACGGCTTGTCAGTTATGAAACAGAACGTTTCCGCAAAGACACGGTTGTCATGGTGGAACCCACCGCCTTCGATCCGGACACTGGCGGCGTGCGGCTCGAATTCATGCTGCATGTGACAGAAAATGGCTGCGAAGTGCTAACCGACTTCGAGCATCAGATGGTTATTAGCCACTAGCCCTGATCTTGAGTTCGAAACCGACATCGACAATTGTGTTTGTCGATGTTTCACCACGCATGGCTTCAAGCAAAAGCTCACCTGCCTGCCGTCCAATTTCCGCGGAAGGTACTGCAACTCGTCGTCAATGGCGGCAGCAGATGACGCGAAAGTTCAAAGTCGCCGAAGCCGGTAATCGCAAGGCGTTGTGGCACCTTGATACCAATGCGTTGCGTCTCCAGAAGCGCGCCGGAAGCAAGAATATCGCGAAAACATGACAGCATCAGCTTCCGGATATTGAGCCAGCGCCCGTCTCAGAAGATCGACACCCGAAGCCATGGCAATCGGCATTTCAGTTGCCACCGTGATGCGTGGCTTCTCATCCGGGAACTGTTGCTCCATTGTCGCTTTGAATGCGGCGCGGCGTTCAGCAGCCCGGCTGTCGCCCTTCCGAACCACACCGGCAAACACAATATAGCGCCGGCCCGTATTGATCAGATGACTGACCATCTCGGTGATCGCCGCCGTATTGGAAAATCCAACCAGCCGGTCAATCGGTTTGTCGGTAAAATCCCAGCCCTCAACGACTGGAATTTCCGCACGTTTGAGCAATGCGACACCGCGCTTGCTATGGTGTGTGCCAATCAGAAAAACGCCATCCGGACGCCGCCCGAGGAGGCTGCGAATGATTTCTTCCTCGCGCTCCAGCCGGTAATCGGTATTGCCTAAAAATATCTGATAACCGGCCTGATGCAGAACGTCGGAAAAATGCTGGATCGTGTCAGCAAAGACAGATGCGGACAGCGTGGGTATGATCGCCGCAACCGTATTGCTTTTATGCGATGCAAGATGGCTTGCCGCGAGATTATGGACGTAGTGCGTCTTCTCGATCGCATCCTGAATAAGCTTCCGCTTTTCAGGCATCACGGAATCTGGAAAACGCAACGCGCGCGAAACGGTCTGCATGGAAACCCCTGCAGCCGCAGCCACATCTGCCATGGTCACACCAGAACCTTTGCGGCGCTGCTTTCGCGGTGTTGAGGCTTCAACGCTCACAGATAGAACGGCCTGACACAGACGGGAGTGCCAATTTCGATGCGTTTGCCCGTATCGGTCAAATTTCCCGTCTCCTTATCGATTGCGAAGATCGCAATGCAATCTCCATTCTGGTTAGCGACCAGAAGCCAGTTTCCATCCGGTGTCAGCGTAAAATTACGCGGTGTTGCGCCACCCGTAAAGCTGTGACCGATATCAACGGGCTGCCATTTTCCTGATCCACACGAAATGTAGTGATCGAGTCATGACCCCGGTTGGAACAATAAAGAAAACGACCATCGGGCGAGAGGTGAATATCAGCGCCATGCGACTCAACATTCGCTGGCACTGTCGGCAAGGTCTGAACAAGGCGCATCTCATCGCCGTCACGCTCAATGAGCGAAACCGTGGAATTGAGTTCGTTGGAGACATAGACAAACCGGCTATCAGGATGCTGTGCAATATGGCGAGGACCGGTGCCGGGTGGCGTCGCAACACTGCTCACCCGCTTGAAACTGCCATCACCATCCAGACGATAGGCAATGAGTTCATCAAGGCCAAGGTCGGCAGAAAGGAACATGCCGCCTTCCGGTGTTTCAACCACGCAATGCGTGTGGCTGCGTTCTTGCCGGTCGACGGCAGGGGCGGGCTTTCCCCGGTGACGAACGCTGTGTGCAACCGGCCCGAGGCTGCCGTCACGCAACACTGGCAATGCAACAAGCGATTGATCAGGCCCGCCAGATCCCATCACATAATTGGCGACAAGCACAAACTTTCCGTCCATTGTCACGGTATTATGTGCAGTTATGCTGCCTTGGGCACCCTGCTTGTTGAGATAAACAAGTTCACCCTTTTCAGCATCAAAGCGATAGGCACTGACCGTTCCCTCGTGCCAGCTGAACACTTCGGAATTTGCATAGATCACCCCTGTATCCGGCGCGACACTCAGGAATGTTGGATTGTCGACGGAAGATGTCGCGCATATATGCGATGCATCTCCTGTCGTCGTATCGAATGCGTAGATGGAAAGACCTTCGCCACGCGCACCCTGAAAATAAGGGGCTTCGCGATTAAGCGACCCAACCGCCAGATAAAGCTTCCTCACGCATTCCTCCAATGCAAACTCTTTCCTTAATGCATCACCCATCCGCCATCGACATTCAAGGTCTGCCCGGTGATAAATCCTGCTTCATCAGAGGGCAAGGAACATCAAAGCCGAAGCAATATCCCGCGATGATCCGCGACGCTTAACAGCCTGATGCTCAAGCACGAATTTCGTATACCCTTCTGGGTCGGGGTGGATTTTCTCGGCATCTGTTGGAAATGCGCCCGGAGAGATTGCATTGACGGTAATGCCATAAGCGCCGAACTCGCGTGCCCGCGCGCGCGCAAGCCCGATGAGCGCGCCCTTTGATTGCACATAAGGTGACAGGAGTGCCCAGCCGCCATAGGCAGTCACGCTGGCGATATTGATAATACGACCCCACCCCTTTTCACGCATATGCGGCAGCGCCACCTGAACGCAGACAATGCCCGCATCGACATTGATGTGCTGCACTTTCTGCATTTCCTCAAGTGTATAGTCTTCAAACGACTTGGATGGATAAATCGCAGCATTGTTGATCACGATATCAAAGCCACCGGCCTCGCGACTAATTGCCTCCAATGCAGGTCGAAGTGCCTGCAAATCCGACAGATCGAGCGCGTGGATCGAAAGTCCGCTAAGCCCCTCTGCCTTGCCTTTCAGTTCCTCAATCTTTCTCGGATCATGATCGATAGCCACAACCCGCGCGCCAGCGCGCAGAAAAATTGAGCGTAGTTTCAAGACCGAGGCCACCGGCAGCACCCGTGTAGAGAATGGTTTTGCCTGCAACGGAAAACGGCGGTGATGCGGTCATGAGCGGCCTCCAATAGCAACGTGATTGCCGGATGGCACCGGATAATACTCTATTGGCTGTTTTGCGATTGCAGCAATGCGTGTTTCTGTTTCCGCGATGCTCGCTGCATCACCCAGAATACGGAACGTACTGTCGTAACAACGCTCTTCGCCGTGTTCGAGCCAGATCAGCTCGCCGCGGTCGTGTGCTGCGCCATGTCCCAAAACGTGATTGGTCGCAGGTTCGATTCCAAGCGCATAATGCCCGGCCTGCAGATTCTGCCACTCATACATGCAAGGGAACTGATCCTTGCGGGTAACGACTTCAAAGCCGATACCCAGCTTGTCATTGACCAGCGCGACCGGCACTTCGCCATTGGCATCAGAGCCCATTTCATGCTGCCAGACCTGCTCATGAAACTTCATCTGCGGAGCAGGCAGCGTACGATAGCCGACGCCCTGCTTTTTGTAGTCTTCTCCGGCATGTGCCGCCCAAAACCACATCCCTGACAGGCGCCAGATAACGTGAACCTTCGGCCAAAACGGGATGACCGACATTGATGTGATAGCAGTACATATGTGGAGTGCGATAGAAACCGCGATTGATCACGCGATCCGTCAGCTTGATATCGTTTGTACCGGCCTTGATTTCGATGCGGCGTGTCAGTTCGAGATGCTCACCGAACACGGTTCCCTGTGTGACGACACCCTCGCACCAGAGATAACATTCGTCGCCTTCCCAGCGCTCACCATAGCCAGTCAGTTTTGCAGGAATAGTCCCAACACGGCCATGAATGGAGTGCTTGATCGTCTGGCGCGGCTTGTAATTATAATGGTCCGCTGCCTCCTCATGCATGAAGAGGATATGGTCAAGACCGCACGTAACCATCATGCCGGAGAAAGACCGCATCCAGCCAAGACCGCCCTCGCCCTCATATTCATGCAATCCCGGATGGCGGAAACCGGACGGCGAGTGCCAGCCGATGGCCATGCCGCGATAGTCGCAGTCAGCAATATCGAGTGCGCGGTCAACCAGAACGGTAAAGCGCAAGCCAGTGCCGGAACGGAACTCCAGCATTCTTATGCCGCGCTCCAACCCGTCTTCGAGCACCATAAGGCGAACGCCTGCAAACTGAGCAAAAGAGCCACTGCTCGCGGCGATGTCGCGACGCGACCTCGCCTCTCTCCAAAAGCTTCACCATTTTGACACCTTGAATGCTGCGGCATACAGCCATTTCAATCAAAAGGCGGCCAGTGTCCAAACACTTGTTTATAGCACCAGCCGCTCCACCTCGCCCGGGTGGTATTAAAGTCCCTGCGCGCGCAGCTTTCCGTCGAGGAACTTCTTCGCGCGTGGCACATCGGCCTCATCGAGATGTTCGATGATCATCGGAATATTTGGATGCTTCTGCGCAAGGCGCTTAAGGTATAGGTCGTAGTTTAGCGAACCGAGACCCGGCGCTGGCAGTTCGATTTCGCCAACGCCACGGAAAGTATGGCTTTCAAGGGCATCGGCGTCGCCGATATCCGCATGTTTTTCAGTCTTGTCATCGCCGGAACGTTTGACATCCTTGGCATGACCGATTTTGATCTTGTCGCTCAACGTATCGAACACGGTTGAGAATTTCATCCATCCGGTCGATATTGTGCGTTTCAAAATAATTGGTTGGGTCCATCAGCAGGCCAAGGCCCGGATGATCGACCTGCGCAAACATTTTCACTGTTTCCTCGACCGAACCGACGACGTTGTTCACATAAGTTTCGAGCAGGAACATTGCGCCGTGATCGTAAGCAAACTGCGACAGATCAGCGATGACCTTGCGGCATTCTTCAAAACCTTCTTCGGTCTTGTTCTTCGGGTGATGAACCCAGTCGGATTGGGTATTGTAAGTACCGGTTTCCGAAATCACATAAGGCGTGCCGAGATACTGTGCATGGCGGATAATCTCTTTGAGATAGCCCACGCGACGCTCGCGCTCTGCCTTGTCGGATGAATGATGTTCGTATAACCGGAAATGCAAGAAATCGGCAGATTGTGATCGCGAAATGTCTCGCGGATTTTAATGCACTTGTCCTTTGTGATCTGCCCCGCGCTCAGATCAATATCTTTGAAATGCATGTCCAGCTGGACCGTATTGAAGTCAAGTGCACGGATTTTTTAGCTGTTTCCTCAAGCGAATAAGGGAAATAGCCGCTGAAAATACCCACCTGCATCATGATCGAAACCCTCCCGTTAAGATTATTTGTTAATGCGCATCTTTCCCGAAAACCGCTTTGCTCTTTTTGGGATGTGCTCGTTTAATTGATTGATATCTCGGACAATTTGACAGTGCGGCCTTCATCGATCGACTTGTAGCCAGCCTCAATGAGTGCGACCGTCTTGACATTGTCCGCCACTGAAAGTGCTGGCGGTTCGCCAGACTGAATGGCGTATTGCAGCTGCTCCATCACACCGATAAAGGCGTGCGGGAACCACATGGTTTCCCAATTCGGGCTCACCCATTTGCCGCCTGTCGTCTTTCTGGAGGCATAAGTCAGCGTTGATGGCGAACCATCCGGCCAGCCAATCGTGCCCTGTGCCACACCATCCGTACCCTCGACCCGCCATTTGATGTAAAATCGCTGTCAAAGCCCTCTTCGCGCGGCCCCGACCAGACGTCTTCCATTGAAACAGCCATCACACCGCTCGGGAACATCAGCGTTGAAACGGTGATACCGTCCTTGTGTTCAAACTGAGTGCGGGGGTCAGTGCGCGTCAGCGTGGTGATGGTGTCAGGTTCACCAAACAGGAAGCGCAGCACGTCGAGATGATGCACGCTCATGTTAGACAGCGTCAGGCGGTCATAATCTTCGAGAAACCCCTGCCAATGCGGGATGGCACGCATCTCGATTGTCGCCATGACAGGCGCGCCAAGCTCACCCTTATCGAGAATTTGCTTCAATACGCGCATCGACTGGTCGTAGCGCATGTTCTGATTAACCGAGAGGATTTTGCCAGCCTTCGCTGCTTCATCGCGAAGCGCAATGGCCTCATCAAGCGTCAGAGCCAGTGGCTTTTGGGCGAGAATGCCCTTGATATGTGGCTGCGCGAGCGCTTTGCGAATGAGCGCAGGTTGCTGATCCGGCGGATAAGCAATATCGATGATTTCTATATCTTCGTCGCCAATCAGCGCTTCTGGCATGTCATGCACTGTGGCGATACCCCAGCGCGCGGCGACCTCTTCGGCCTTTGCCTTGGTGCGTGAGGCGATTGCGGCGACCGTAAAGCCCGCTTCCTTATAGGCAGCAAGATGACACTCGGCCATGATCATGCCTGCGCCGATACAGCCGATTTTGAAATCCCGAGCCCGCACCTGCGGATCAGGCATAAAGCCCCGCGCTTCGCTCATTGCATCCTCCCATTGTACTTCGGGCCAACATCTCATCGAAAGATCGACCAACAAGCCCGCCTCATTCGAGGACAATGCCAACCTCCATTGGCAGCTTGAGGATTAATGAAGATTCAATGCGGCAGTGTCAACATCATATGAAATCATTTTCCATCATTTCACATCGTAATTGATCAATTTTCTAATTACTCTTCTGAATTTCAACGTCCATATATAAATCAATGATGTTTTTTGATGGCTTTACATCACATCAGAGCCGATTTCATAAGGAAAACCGATGGCCATGACACAACAAGCCTTGCATCTTGCACAAATCGAAATACATCATTTTCCATCATTTTGATAAGGAGTGTGATTTGCGTTCCACGGTGAGTGACATTGCCAGAACAGCGGGCGTTTCCAGCGCCACGGTCGATCGCGTATTGAACAACCGCGAAGGCGTGAAAAAGCGCACGCGTGAAATCGTCCTCGAAGCCGCGCGCAATCTTGGCTATCTCCCCGGCAGCGGGCCGCTCGGAAATACCACCGACCGCATCAAACTGGACTTCGTTCTGCCAGCGGGCACAAACACCTTCATTGCCAATCTTCGCGACCAGATCGTGAGGCAAGCAGCCTTGAGGCCTGAAATCGAGCTTACAATCCATAGTGTCGAAGGCTTCAATCCCGATACGCTTGCGCGCGCCCTTGAAGACCTCAAGGGACAGTCACAAGGCGTTGGCGTGATTGCACTGGATCACCCCACCGTGCGTGAGGCCATGCGCGCACTAGCTGAATCCGGCGCCCATATCGTCACCATCGCCTCTGACATTCTGCATGTGCCACGCGTCGGCTATATCGGCATCGATAACCGTGCAGCTGGCCGCCTCGGCGGCTATATTCTCGGTCGCTTTCTGGGCCAGCGCAAAAACAAGATCGCGCTTTTGCCGGATCACTTTCCTATCGCGGCCACGAAGAGCGCGAAATGGGCTTTCGTCGCGTCATTGCGGAAGAATTTTCTCAACTGAATATCGTTGAACTGAACGAAATCGAAGACAGCCGTGAAAAAGCCTACTCAGAAACCATAGCTTTGCTTAAACGCCACCCCGACCTTGCAGGTATTTATAATCTCGGCGCTGGCAATCAGGGTATCGGGCAAGCGCTGATGGATTCAGGCAAAACAGATTCAATTATTTTCATCGGGCATGAACTGACAGAAGGCACCAAGCGACTTCTGTTGAATGGTACGATGGATGCCGTCATTGACCAGAATCCGCGCGTGGAAGCGCGTGAGTCACTGACCATTTTGATGAGCAGCATCAAAGGTCAACCTTTCGACCATCATCCACCACGCGTCCAAGTAATATTTAAGGAAAACATTCCAGAATTTTAGAACAATTGTTATTTCTGGCAACTTCCAAAAGATAACTCATTTCAACATGCAATACTATTGTGCTTTAATATCGGAAAATATTGATTTACGGCCCACAATATACCCGGCATATTCTTATTTTTCAGGCGCGAAGCAATCCGATATCTGGAATAGTACACACTAAAGCTAATTGAACAATCTTGCAATGCACTAATTTCCAGTCAAAATTCTTGGCGATTACCTCTCGCCATGAACAAAATGGCCCATTTTGCCTTGAAAGGATACGGACCATCGACCCGTTCGCATGCTTGGCTAAGTATCTGAGCAGATAGGAAAATACTGTTAGTAACTTCCAATGCCTCACTTTCGAAAGCGCTGATCGAGTTCGAACTTTTTCCCGCGTCCTATACAAGATTCATTCCGGTATCAGTAAACTCTGGTTGTTCATCTAACAAAAAGAGCCTCGCATCTGGACAAACATCGCGAAACCCAATGTCGGTCAAAACCCAAACTATGACAAAATGGCCGTCGATGCATTTTCCAAAGCAATGGACTGTTGGCTTTCAGCTAGATTTCAAAATAATTATTTCGGGTTTCTGACATTCCGCTCACAGGGCAAATAAAGTTCGATAGGATCCGATGTTGGCGGCTTCAACAACGATAGAGAAGCTTACTCAAAATCCGTCGGCAGCACATCGGCTGGGATGTTCTGATAGCTGACGGGCCGCAGGAAGCGGCGCATGGACATGGTTCCAACACTGGTTGCGCCGAAGTTGGTGCTGGCGGGGTAGGGGCCCCCATGAACCATAGAACCGACTACTTCCACGCCGGTCGGAAAGCCGTTTGCCAGAACCCGTCCGGCCTTGCGTTCAAGAACTGGCAATAGCTTGCGGGCGTCAGCTGCATCGTCCCTGTCCATATGCAAGGTTGCTGTCAGCTGGCCTTCAAGGCCCTTGGCCAGATGTACCATGTCATCGACCGACTTCACGCGAACGACGATGCCGAGCGGACCAAACACTTCTTTGCCGATGGTGTGATCGCTGAGGAAAGCGTCGCCGGTCGTCTCATAGAGATTGGGCGAAGCTTCGCGGCCCTTGCTTTCTGTGGTCAGCACCGCTTTGACGGAGTTACGGCTGTCGAAATGTACCTTGCCATCCTGATAGGCCCCGGCAATGCCGTCGGTCAGCATGACCTGCGGCGCAACCTTTCCAAAGCACTGCGGGTGGACTGCACAAAGCTGTCGGCGTCCGATCCGTCGATAACCACGGCGATGCCCGGATTGGTGCAGAACTGACCGGCACCCATGGTCAAGGACGCGGCCCAGCCTTCGCCCAGCGACGGCGCGCGGGTTTTCATGGCTTCCGGCAGCAGGAACATCGGATTGACCGAGCCAAGCTCGCCGAAGAAAGGAATCGGTTCCGGGCGTTGTGCGCAAAGATTGAACAAGGCACGACCACCGCCAAGCGAGCCAGTAAAGCCGACAGCCTTGATCAGCGGATGCGTGACGAGCGCCTCGCCGACCTTGCAATCTCCACCCGGATGAGGCTGAACACACCTTTCGGCATGCCGGTCCGGTAATAGCGGCTAGAATGGCATCAGCGACGATTTCGCCGGTTCCCGGATGCGCAGAATGGCCCTTCACGACCACCGGGCAGCCTGCGGCGAGGGCCGCTGCCGTGTCGCCGCCAGCGGTGGAGAAAGCGAGCGGAAAGTTGGATGCGCCGAAAACTGCAACCGGGCCGATCGGGCGCTGCATCAGGCGGATTTCCGGGCGCGCTGCGGGCTTGCGGTCAGGCAGGGCTTCATCGACGCGACGATCCAGATAGTCACCCTTGCGGATATGGCTGGCAAAAGGCGAAGCTGGCTGGTCGTGCGTCCACGCTCGCCTTGCAGACGGGCAACTGGCAAACCGGTTTCCTGCGTGCCGATTTCGGTAATGGCCTCCGCACGCGTTTCGATCTCGTCGGCAACGGCTTCCAGAAAAAGTGCGCGTTCTTCACGGCTCTTGTAACCATAAGTCCAAAACGCATCTTCCGCTGCCTCGCAGGCGCGCGCCACGAGAGTGGGCGTGCCGACTGCGAATTCATGCGATGGACCCGTCGCCGGTGTCGAGGCAAAAGTCGTCTCCCCGCAACCCATTCACCCGCGATCAGATGGCGTCCGTGGGGCTTAAAATTCATTGTCATTTCCATTTCTGATGAACTAGTAAGGTTATAATATGTATTTGGATATGATCGTCAATACATCATATGTCTTTCATAGGCAGTCTTGTTCTACGCAATCAGAATTGCTAAACGATTGAAGCACAACCAAGGAAGTTTGCAGTGACGAACAAAGACAAGGACACATCCCGTTCAGCTGGTAATCTCGTCGCCAAAGTGAGTGAACAGCTGCGGCGATCCATACAGTCAGGCGAAATAACGCCCGGGACGAAGTTGCCCAGCGAAGCACGGCTTACTGAATCCTTTGGCGTCAGTCGCACGGTCATTCGCGAAGCGATCGCAGCCTTGCGGGCCGACCGGCTGGTGGAAGCAAGACAAGGTGCGGGTGTCTTTGTGCTCGAGCCGCAGCCGCCGGAAACAGTTCCTTTCCAAAACCTTGATTATGAGCGCGTTTCTTCCGTCATAGAACTTCTGGAACTGCGAACCGGCGTGGAAGTCGAGGCTGCGGGACTTGCCGCCTTGCGTCGTTCGCCGCAACAGGAAGAAGCCATCATCAATTGTCACAGGCAGGTTCTGGCCTGCCTCGAATCCGGTCAATCCACAAGCGAGGCAGATTTTGCCTTGCATCTTGCCATTGCAGATGCCGCCAACAATCCGCGCTTCCGCGAGTTTCTGGCAATGATCGGCAGTGGCGTCATTCCCCGTGCAGCACTTCAGTCGGGTGTAGACACCAGTTCCGGTGATTATATCGCCCATTTGCATAGGGAACACGCGCAGATCATAGAGGCTATATTCAACGGTGACGAAAACGGTGCCCGTGACGCCATGCGCCGACATTTGAAGGGCAGCCAGTCCCGCTATCGGGCCATTCTGCAGAGAGCACCATAACTTATAATATAAATTGTTGACACTTATCATCTGAGTCGGGTAGGTCCTATGTGTAGTTTTCCAGAAGGGATCGACACATGGAACCGCAACTAATCAAACAGAAACTGGGCGCTGGCCTGCTCTCGTTTCCGGTCACACATTTTGATGTGGAGGGAATTTTGCTCCTGAAAGCTATAAGGCGCATGTCGAATGGCTTTCGGGTTTCGACGCACCCGTGCTGTTCGCAGCAGGAGGTACGGGTGAGTTTTTCTCTTTGAGACCCGACGAAATTCCGGCAATCGTCTCGGCCGCCAAAGAGGCGGCGGGCGGCAGTAATACGGCCATCGTTTCTGGTTGCGGCTATGGCACCGAGGTAGCCACCGAGATTGCGAAATCAGCAGAAAAGCCGGGGCTGATGGAATCTTGCTTCTGCCCCATTATCTGATCGATGCCCCGCAGGAAGGGCTCTATGAGCATGTCAAGCGCGTCTGTCAGTCAATCGGAATCGGCGTCATGGTCTATAACCGCGACAATTCGGTTCTTCAGGCTGACACGCTGGCCCGCCTTTGCGATGCCTGCCCTAATCTCGTCGGTTTCAAGGATGGCGTCGGCGACATCGGTCTGGTTCGCCAGATTACCGCAAAGATGGGCGACCGACTGACCTATCTCGGCGGCATGCCAACGGCGGAACTCTTCGCCGAAGCTTATCTCGGTGCGGGCTTCACCACGTATTCCTCGGCGGTTTTCAACTTTGTTCCGGGCCCGGCGGTGGAATTCTACAAGGCATTGCGAGCAGGCGAACGCGCAAGCTGCGAGCGCATCCTCAATGAGTTCTTCTACCCGTTTATGGCGATCCGCAGCCGCCGTAAGGGCTATGCTGTTGCCGCAGTCAAGGCCGGCGTTCGCCTGCAGGGCTTTGCTGCCGGTCCGGTTCGTGCTCCCCTTTCCGACCTGACGGGGAAGAAGAAGGCATGCTTGAAGCTCTGATCGGCAATCATGCCCGCAAGCAGGCGGCTTGAAACCTCGACTTGAAGATAGAAGCCGCAGCTCTTGGCTGCGGCTTTTGATGGCCTCACATCAGGGAAGCGACCATTTCCCTGAGACGCGTGCAGGCTTTGACCAGTTCTGCTTCCGAAGCCGCAATTGACAGGCGGATGAAGCCCGGGGCTCCGAAGGCAATGCCGGGACGCTGGAAACGCCAAATTCCTCAAGCAGATATTTCGCTACGTCGATATCGGTGTGAAGAACATTGTCCGCACCGGTTTTGCGACCGAAAAGCTTTTCAACGCCGATGAAAGCGTAAAAGGCGCCATCGGGCTTGAGGAAATTAATATCCGCAATCTGCGCCAGATGGTCGGCCACCAGATCGGCGCGGCGACTGAAGATTTCTGCGGCCTGCGCAACAAAGGCCTGATCACCGTCAAGGGCTGCCTGTGCCGCCGCCTGCGCGATAGAGCATACGGAGGTCACGCTTTGCGATTGCATCTTGTTGATCGCGGCAACAAGTGCTTTGGGGCCTGCGGCATAGCCGACGCGCCAGCCCGTCATGGCATAGGTTTTGGAGACACCGTTGACAATGAGCGTGCGTTCGCGAAGCTGCGGACATGCAGTCCCGAAAGAGTTGAAAGGCACCTCGCTTATCAGGACATGCTCATAGATTTCATCGGAGAGAATGAGAATGCGCTCGTGCTTTTCGAGAATATTGGCTAGTTGCGCATATTCATCTTCGCTATAAATGGCTCCTGTCGGATTGGATGGGGAATTGAGCATCAGCCAGCGGGATTTGGGTGTAATTGCCGCTGCAAGCCGGCTCGCGGTCAGTTTGAAACCAGTGTCCGGTCCGCAAGGCACAAAGACCGGCTTGCCGCCATGCAACGCGACAATATCAGCATAGGATACCCAGCACGGCGTGGGGATGATCACTTCATCCCCTTCTTCCAGCGTTGCCAGAAACGTGTCGAACAATATCTGCTTGGCGCCGTTGGCCACGGTCAGTTCATCAATGCTGAATTCAAGCTGGTTGTCGCGACTGAACTTGGCAATGATGGCCTTGCGAAGCGATTCCGTGCCAGCAGCAGCACCATAACGCACGCCGCCGGCTTTAACCGCCGCATGGACAGCATCCAGAACATGGGTGGGCGGTTCAAAATCAGGTTCACCCAGAGAAAGATCAACAATGTCCCGGCCCTCGGCGCGCAGTTTTCTCGGCGGCCATGGAGACGGCCATGCTGGGGACGCCTTGATGCCCGATGATCGGCGATTTTCATACTGCATGGGAATACTCTTTTATTGGTGAGATGAAAGAAGCCGCCCTCATGGGGCGGCTTCCGATGACGTTCAGGACTATCCATTCACCACATAATCAAAATCCGGTCGCGTTTGACGGCTTCCGCATCACGCTTGTCGTGGGGGCCATAACCGCCACCTCCGGGCAGTTGAAGGATGAGCCTGCGACCGGCAGGAACATGCTGGCGTCCCTTGGCGTTCAACACCGTGCCATCGTCGAGAAGGACCGCGCCGGCGGCGCCGTTCTCTCTCCTCCTTCGCGGCCACGCGGTGGGTGCTTGATGCGGTCGAACATTGCGTTGAAGTAAATCTCGTGTCCTTCGATTGGAGCGATTTCCACCACCTGACCAAGGCCACCGCGGAACTGACCGGCACCACCCGAACCATCGCGCAGTTCCTTGCGCCAGAAAATGACCGGTCCGACGTGCTCCGTTGCTTCAATCGACATCGAGTGCACGCCACTTGGAAAAGCCGTGGCGTTCAACCCGTCCAGATGCGACCGCGCGCCGGTGCCCCCGCTGTTGAACAACAGCACTTCCGCACGGCGGCCGCCGTCCCTCGGGGCATCCTTGCCGGTGAGCGGGCGTGCGCTGACATGCAGGTTCCAAAGTGCGCCGGAACCTTCGGCGGGCACTTTTCCCGGCAGCATCTTGTGGACGGCACCGAGCACCGCATCGGGCACCAGATGGCCCAACACGTGGCGCACTGAAACGGGAGCCGGACGCTGCGCATTAAGGATGCAGTCTTTCGGCGCTGTCACCTTGAACGGCAGCAATGATGCATGGTTGTTGGGAATTTCCGGTGCGAGCGAGCATTTCAGGCCATAGCAGGCATAGGCGGCAGAATAGATCAACGGACAGTTGATGCCCTGGGGGCTCGGTGCCGATGTACCGGCGAAATCGGCAAGGATATGATCGGCATGCACGTCTATCCGCACAGCAATGTCGATTGGATCGCCGTAACCATCCACGCGCATCACGTTGGAATAGGTGCCGTGCGGCAGACTGGCCGGGCGTTCCAGCGTCGCATCATAGCTGCGCTTGAAGATGAAATCGGCGGGCCTTCCAGATCATCGAGCTGGAATTCGTCCATCATGTCCATCAGGCGGCGATGACCGATTTCATTGCAGGCTGCGAGCGAATAGACGTCGCCGACGACCTGATGGCTTTCGCGCACATTGTTTCGCAGTATATTGACGAGGTCCTTGTTGACCACACCGCGCTCGGCAAACTTCATGATCGGCACGAAAATGCCTTCTTCATAAACTTCGTTCGCATCTGGGCCGAAGCCGCGTCCGCCAACATCAACCACATGTGCCGTACAGGCAAAGAAGCCAGTCAACTCGCCCTTGCGGAAGCTCGGCGACACGACCGTGAAGTCATGCAGGTGGCCCGTGCCTTTCCATGGGTCGTTGGTGATATAGACATCGCCCTCGTAGATGTTTTCGCGACCTATATCGTTGATGAAGTGGCCGACCGCTTCCGCCATGGCATTGACGTGGCCGGGGGTGCCGGTCACAGCTTGCGCGATCATGAGGCCTGCGCGGTTGAAGACACCTGCAGAAAGGTCGCCGGATTCACGCACGCTGGTGCTGAAGGCGGTACGGATGAGAGTGACGGCCTGTTCCTCGACAACGGAAATCAGGCGGTTCCACATGATCTGCATATGAACGTCGGAAATGGGTTTCTTTGTCATGTGAGACAGCTCCTTAGGCAGCCTTGGCGCGTAGCAGCAGGCATCCATCTGCCTGCATGATCGCTTCGCGGCTGGAGGTTACAACGGTCGAGGTTTCGCGTTCCGTAATGATGGCGGGGCCGGCAATCCACTCGCCCGGCTTCATGGTTTCGCGCTCGACGATCGAGGCTTTCAGGAAGCGTTCTTCGAGAACGTCGAACACCTGACGCGTGGCGGATATGGCGGCTTGCTCCTGTTTCTGGACCGGCTTTGCGGGAGTTAGGGCAGCGGCGTCTGCGCTTGCGCGCAATGACCAACTGACAATCTCGACATCAAGATCATCGATCACGCGGCCGAAGAAACGCTCGTAGCATTTGTCAAAAGCGTGCGGAACAGCGCCGCATCCGCATCGCTGTAATCGCTTACGTCAATCGTAACCGGCACTTCCCAGCCTTGTCCGGCATAGCGCATGTAAGCGGTGCATTCGAGCGTCGGGTCTGCGTCAGGCGCGCCTGATCGAACGAAGGAGGTTGCTTCCTCAACCAGTTCCTTGATGACCGCATTGATGGCCTTGCCTTCAAAGCGACTCAGGCGGCTGTATGCACTGCGTACCGATTCAAAGCCGAAGGGAGCACGCAGGAAACCGATGGCCGAACCAACCCCGGCTCCGGGTGGAATGAGAAGATCGGTCACGCCGAGTTTTTCACACAGGCGCGCGGCGTGAACTGGAGCGGCACCGCCGAAGGCGATCATCGTGAATTCCGACAGTTCCTTGCCGTTTTCAACTGCATGCATGCGTGCGGCATTGCTCATGTTCTCATCTACCACTTCGCTCAGACCATATGCAGAAGTGGCAATGTCGGAACCAAGCTTGGAGCCGATATCGGCATCCACGGCTTTTTCCGATGCAGATCGTGAGAGTTGCATCGTGCCGCCCGCAAATGTATCGGGGTCGAGGCGGCCCAGAATGACATCGGCGTCCGTAACGGTTGGATGGATGCCGCCGCGATCATAGCAGGCAGGACCGGGTTCCGATCCCGCGCTATGCGGTCCGACGCGGATCTGACGCATGGAATCGACGGTTGCAATTGAGCCGCCGCCCGCACCGATCTCCACCATTTCGATCACCGGAATGGAGATCGGCATGCCGCTTCCCTTCTTGAAGCGATAGGTACGCGCCACTTCAAAGGTTTTGGAGGTTTTGGGCATCTGCTGCTCGATGAGGCAGATTTTTGCGGTCGTGCCGCCCATATCATAGGAGACGACCTGATCGAGCTTGTGATTGGCGGCAATGTGGGCCGCGAAGATCGCGCCACCGGCAGGGCCGGATTCAAGCAGGCGAACAGGAAATTCGATGGCGCTTTCAATGCTGATGATACCGCCGCCCGAATGAATCATGAAGACGGGGGCAACAAGGCCCTCTTCGCGAAGACGTCCGACAAGACGGTTGAGATAAGAAGCCATCAGCGGCTTGACATAGGCATTGGCGCAGACGGTGTTGAAACGCTGAAATTCGCGCATCTGCGGCGAGACTTCAGAGGAAATCGATACGGAAAGACCGGGCTTTCTGGCGAGAAGACGCTCGCGGAAACGGCGCTCATGCTCACCATTGAGATAGGAATGGATGAAACCGACGGCCACACTTTCGTAGCCTTCCGTAATGATGCGGTCGCAAAGCGCATCGACTTCTTTTCATCGAGCGGCTTCAAAACCTCGCCACGGGCGCCTATGCGTTCGTTAACAACCAGCCGGTCGTTACGCGCAACAAGCGGCGCGGGCAGCACGATATCGAGATCATATTGCTCGAAACGGCTTTCCGTGCGCATTTCAATCACATCGCGAAAGCCCCCGGTTGTCACGAGTGCGGTTTTCGCACCGCGTCGCTCAATCAGTGCATTGGTGGCAAGCGTCGTTCCGTGAATGACAGTGTCGATCTGATCAAGCTTCACTCCAGCTTTTTCAGCCACTTCCCGAATGCCTTTGATGATGGCATTTTCGGGAAATGCATAATCCGTCAGCACCTTGGTTGAATAGAGGGTGGAACCCACTTCCATTGCCACGTCGGTGAAGGTTCCGCCGATATCGACACCCACCCTGACCAGTTTGCCATTTATCGTCATTTTCTGCTTAACTCCCAGAAAGATATCCCGGAAAGGGACGAGTACGTTGCGTGCTGTCACGGCTTGGTTCAGGCACGTGTTTACCGGTTCCCGCAAAAGGCCTTGCGGGTTCATGTCATTGGATACTGAAGACTTTGGATGTTCCGGTGCGTTTCACACGCACCGGGGAACCTTATGTGCTGGCGTTATTGCTTGCCGGTGAAATCCACCCCTTCAAGCGTGGTTGGCAGCTTCGGACGGTCGACGCCGATCCACTTCTTTATAAAGCGTATCCAGCGAACCATCTGCATTGTGGCGCGTCACGAAATCATTGAGAAAATCGAGCATGGCCCGGTCGCCCTTGCGCACTGCCATGGCCCGGATATTGTCCGCTGCCTTGTATTTGCGAACGTATTTGTCACCATTACCGGTACTCTCGATCACAAGGCCATAGGTGAGACTTCCGAGGATCGCATCGACCGCCCGACAGAAGCGCCTGCACGGTGGTGGCGTCGTCGTCAAAGCCCTTGATTTTTTGTGCCCGCGGGGCTGCCTTCTTGAGGATCGGCTCGAACGCGCTGCCGCGATTGACGCCGATCGTGTATTTGGCGAGATCCTCGTTGCTGTTGATCTCGGCGTCCTTTTGCCCCAGACCGTGATGTCATTGGCCGAATAGGGAAGCACGAACTGGATAACCTTTGCGCGTTCGGGCGTGATCGTCATCGAGGGCACCAGAAAATCGACCATGCCGTTGGTCAGAAGCGGAATGCGGTTCTGCCCTGTCACGCGCTCGAACTTGACCTCCACTCCCAGTTCCCCGGCAATAAGGTTGGCCACATCGATGTCAAAGCCACCATTCTTGCCGTTCTCATCGATGAAGCCCCATGGAAACTGATCCATCTGCACGCCGATGACGGCCACGCCCTTGGCCCTGATTTCCTCCGGGCTTGCCGCTTCAGCCGCACCAATGGACAAGGCGGATGCGACGAGGCTGGTTGCAAGGCTGAGTGCGATCGCGGAACCCTTGAAAACTGCGTTGATCATGTTCTTACCTCTGGTTTGTTTTATCGTTGACTAGCGTGGGGTGTTCAGCCGCTTTTCGATCCGGGCGCTGTAGTAAGTGAGTGGCACACAGATGATGAAATAGATGAGCCCCACGGTGCCGTAGACCTTCATCGGCTCAAAAGTAATGTTGGCCATCAACTGTCCTGAACGGGTGAGTTCAGTCAGTCCGAGCAGCGCGGCCAGCGCCGTTCCCTTGATCAAATTGACGAGAAAGCCGATCGTCGCCGGAAGGCCAATGCGAAAGGCTTGCGGCAGCACGACATCCTTCATGCGATGGAAATAACCGATACCGAGCGCACGGGCAGCCTCGTCCTGTCCGCTGGAAACAGCCCGGATGCTGCCGCGCCAGATCTCTCCCAGAAAAGCACTGGCATGCAGCGACAGGCCAATGATCAGCGCCACCCAGATGTCGACCCGGATACCCGGGATGGGCAGGCCAAAATAAACGAAGAACAGCTGGATCAGCAGCGGTGTACCCTGAAAAATCTGGATATAGGTTGCCATCAGATAGCGCAGCCATCTTTTCCCGGATGTGCGTCCCAGTGCTACGACGAGACCGCCCAGCCCCCGAAAGTGAAGGCAAGGATAGAGAGAATGACGGTCCATTTAGCACCGTCGAGAATGAAGAGAAATTCGGAGAAACCAAAACTGCGGATCATCTTGGGACCTCACTTCGACGGGTAGGAAAAATAGGTCCTGCCGATGATTTGCAGAACGAGCGAGAAGAATTGCGACAAGGCGGGTAGATGACGCCGAGCACGAAATAGATTTCAAAGCTGCGGAAGGTTTCCGAATCTATCATCTGTCCGACATAGGTCAGTTCTTCCGCGGAGATTGACGCCACAAGGCTTGAATTGAGCATCATCAGGATGAACTGGCTGCAAAGCGCGGGATATACAGCGCGTATGGCCGGGCGGAAGATGATGAAACGGTAGATGTCGAAGGTATGAAGCCCGAGCGCCTTGCCAGCTTCGATTTGGCCCGCCTTGATCGATCCCACGCCGCCGCGCACGATTTCCGCCGCATATGCCGCGCAATTGAGTGTCATGGCGAGAACGGCCGCCTGTTCGGCGGAAAGAGTCACGCCCAGCGAAGGCATGCCGAAGAAGATGAAGAACAATTGCACCAGAAACGGTGTGTTGCGGATCAGTTCGATATAGCCGAAGGCCGTGAGCGAAATCACCCGCACCGAACTCATCCGCATCAGCATGAAGACGATACCCAGCGCGAGGCCCGGGACCATGGAAATGGATGAAATCTTCAGCGTCTGGATCGCACCGTTGAAGAGCGCGGGCCGGGCTGCCGGGACCGGTCCCATGTCGAATGTGTATTGCATCAAATTATTCTCCCGTTCGCGGCCGTTTCCCCTTTGTTTTCTAGTGGTTCAGAATCTGGCCTAGAAACGCCTTGGCGCGCTCATGTCTCGGATTGCCGAAGAATTCGGCTGGCGGCGCGCTTTCGATGATTTCGCCCCGATCCATGAAGATGACGCGATGAGCGACCGCACGGGCAAAACCCATCTCATGGGTCACACAGATCATGGTGATACCGTCGTCAGCGAGACTGATCATTGTGTCCAGCACTTCCTTGACCATTTCTGGATCGAGCGCCGAAGTCGGCTCATCGAACAGCATGATCTTCGGGCCCATGCAGAGTGCCCGCGCAATGGCGACGCGTTGCTGCTGACCGCCGGAGAGTTGTGCCGGGTATTTTTCGGCCTGCTCGGCAATATGAACACGCTTCAGGAAATGCATCGCCTTTTCCCGGGCTTCGAGAAGCGAGTTCTTGTGCACGCGGCGTGGCGCCAGCATGCAATTTTCCAGCACTGTCATGTGCGGAAACAAGTTGAACTGCTGGAATACCATGCCGACATCGCGGCGAATGTGATCGACATTGGCGCCGGTATGTCCCAGACGGGTGCCATTTACATCGATGATACCGTCCTGAATTTCTTCCAGATAATTGATGCAGCGGATCAGTGTCGACTTGCCCGATCCGGATGGACCGCACAGCACGATATGCTCACCTCGGTCCACCTCCAAATTGATATCCTTGAGAACATGGAGCTGGCCATACCATTTGTTGACCCCATTCATCGTGATGGCTTTGTCAGACATCTCATTCTCGCTTCGTCTATATTTGCAAAAGGAAGTTGGCGCTCAAGGCTGGACTTCAAAGATGGCGTCGACTTCGACGGCAAAACCGCGCGGCAGGGAACCTGCGCCAAGGGCTGTGCGAGCATGATGCCCCTTCTCCCCAAGCACCGCGATCAGAAGATCGGAAGCACCATCGATCACTGCTGGATGATCCTTGAAATCAGGCACGGCGTTCACAAAGCCCCGCAGCTGCAGACAGGCGGAAATGCGGTCGAGATCGCCATCGAGGGCGGCGGCCGCCCGCGCCAGCAAATTGAGCGCACAGACGCGCGCTGCCCGGTAAGCTTCCTCGACATTCATCGTGCTGCCAACCAATCCGAGATAGCAGTCAACTCCATCGACACGCGGCACCTGACCAGAGATATACAACGTATGACCACTCAGCCTGTATGGTACATAGGCGCCACTGGGCGCCCCCACTTCAGGCAGGATAAGACCCAGTTCCTTCAGTCTGGCTGAAACCAGTCCCATTCTGTTTCCCCTTATTCTCGCCGGAACGCACATATGACCGGAAGGCGCATATGTCCGTTCAAGACCATTTTGAGAGCACGTGTCCCATCACCCGGTCCATGAGGCCGGAGGATTGGGCCCTCGCACCTGATGCCAACGCGCTCTTTCGACCGACAACCTCAGAGTTTCGACGACAAGTGATATTATGACTTTGCCCTTTGTTATGATGATAGGTTTGCTAAAATATTATCACTTGTCAAGATGGATATTTTGGGGAGCGGCATGATGCGAAGCCCGCGGCGAGATTGCCATTTAACATAACACTTCCAACTATTTAATAATGCCAGACCGTGCCAGACGCATATTATCCGCCCAAAGAAGCATGGTGAAAATTTGCGCGCGATGACCCTCACCGCCAAAAATTAGTAATACCATTCTGCGAAAGAGAGGTTACATCCAGAGGCATAATTCAGCGCCATAACCTGATAAGATAATATCTCTAATGAGTGATATTATCTTGTAATTCTGTTCACGGCATCGTATCAATGACAGACAACCTGATCGACCAACTGGAACTGACGGACATTGAAGACGCTTACCGCACGGACGATTGAAAATCTTAAGGCATTCATTCGCGATGGGGATTTTTAAAACCGGGGACAAGCTGCCTACGCTGGTGGAGCTTGGCGAGACGCTTGGCGTCAGCCGTACGGTCATCCGTGAAGCCATTGCAGAACTTCGCTCTGATGGCCTGCTGGAAGTGAAGCACGGCGTCGGAGTTTTCATCCGTGATTTCGAAAGGCTGCGTTTTTCAGGCGACGATGTTTCGCCGCTTGAACCTTTGGCACGGTTGTCGCTGCCCTTCATGGATTTGCTGGAATTACGCATGGCCTTTGAGGTTCATGCTGCGGGACTGGCCGCGCAACGGCGCTCCCGGGCGCAGGAGGCCAATATGTGGGAAGCGCTCAAAAATTCGAGGCGTCCGTGGACGACGAGGCCGCGCTCGATGAGTTGGATTACATCTTTCACCGTTCGATTGCCGAGGCGACCAACAATCAGGCCTTTATCGAGTTTTTCAGCGTCATGAGCCTGAAGATCCTACCCCAGCCCGCATTTTCGAGCGATCTCAATCCTTCGTTGATTACACCCGACTATATCCGCAATAGCGTGACTGAACATCGTGCAATCTGCGAAGCCATCAGTGCCGGGAATGCGGAGGCTGCGCGCGAGGCGATGCAGGCGCACCTCGCCCGCAGCCACCAGCGCTATCGCGGTTTCAACGGCAGCATAGGCTCCCCTCTCAGCAATGTGACAGAGCTTTGAACCCGACCGGCTACGGTTTGGACACAGGACACGGAGATTTCTGTCAGATCAGATCGATCGCCGCAATCTATCCTGCATTTCCTCTATTCAATCATGCGCTCGTTGCATGAAGCCGAACTCCATTGGACACGGCCAGAGGCTTCTACCGCCAAAATTAATGTCCTTGGCGGTAGAAACAGTGCTGAATAAGCTTAGAACTTTACGCTAAGCCGGGCCTTGCCCGCGTTTTGATTGAAGCTCGAACCATACTGACCTGTATATTCAAGACCCAGCGTCGTCTGATTGCCGAGATCAATATCAAAGCCAGCCTTGATAATCGCTGTGTCCTTCGCAATTGGTGCACCGGCCACTTCAAATACCGTTCCGGCATCGAACGAGGCTGCTGTCGTCGGAATGGTATCGCCATAGGCGTGCTGCCAGCCAGCCGTACCGTTAAGCCTTGCATTCATGCTGCCGAATACGACTGGAGCAGAAGCCCGAAGACCAATTGTGGTAAACGTGGTTGTCGCCGTTTCTTTTCCAATCCGGAGCGCGACATTCCCGCCATGTTCATCGAACCGCCCAGTTTGCAGGCGCACCACCGCAACATTTGCAAATGGCTCAATCGCCGTTCCGTTCACATCAAAACGATGCGAGAGTTCGCCGAATGCCTGAAAGGTGTCTGCGCTGTAATCGGCATCAAGACTTTCTGAAAAGCCCGGGAAAGCGACAAGGCGATCAGTTTCGATCTTGTGCCAGCTATAGGCAACACCTGCTTTGAGCCGTGTCGCGTCCCATTGAGTGCCCCCATAGATTCCCAGATGATAGTTGTCACTGTGGCCAGACGAGTTGCGATCATTCACATCGAAACTGGTGCGGCTATAGCCCGCGAGAGCGCCCAGCCTCAATTCTCGACGACTTCCGCGTCATAGCCTGCAACAAAGCCGCCCGTTGATTGCTTCAGCTTGCCAGCATTTCCATCCGCGCCGGTTTCACTCCATTGGCCAAGTGCCTGCCCCCAGATCGCTGCGCGCGGTGCCAAAACCTGCGATGAAACCATGTCTGTTGCGACGGATGATGAGGCAGCACTCTGCGCGCTACCGCCAAACGCCGCGTCAACGCGTTCCATGACGGCATTGCGAACGATCGAACTGTCATTGATGATCGCAGTTCGCGTCGAAGCATGGATTTCCCCGAAAGCGCGTCGAATGCGCGACGCGCATCCTCTTCACTGTCCTGCATGACAACCGTATCGTAGACGGCATTACCAGCACCAAGCCCCTCGACGGCCACCGCCACCGATTTCTGATTGCCTGTCTTTGCCGTAGCAGCGAAGTCGACGTCGTTGCGCGCGATGTTGAGGTAGACTGCGTTGGGATCATATGCCGGGCCAAGATCGACGAAAGGCGTGTTCTGGCTCAAATCGCCGAACGTACCCATAATGCCGCCTTCAGCACTTAAAATGGTGTAGCTCTTGCCGGGCATATAGGTGCCCGCGGCTTTTTCTATGTAGACCTTCGCGCCACCAAGCGTCGCCGTTCCGCTCACATCGATGCGGTCGCTTTTACCGGAAGCATCAATTTCCGCAACGTAAGTGGCTCCCGCATCAAAGGCCAGATTGCCATTGACCTTCAGCGTGCCGATAGAATTGCCCGGTGCGATGATACTGCCAGCGTGGGCATAAAGGCCTCCGACTGAACCTGCGCCAGCCAGATATGCGCCGTTTTCAACGCTGGCTGTGCCGACAAGGGATGCACCTGAATGGGATGCATCGCCAATGACCAGCCCACCTTCTTTTACAGTCGTACCGCCTGAATAGGTGTTGGCACCATTCAGAACCAGAACACCAGTGCCGGACTTCGTGAGACTGCCAGTACCATCAATGTTGCCGTCGAAGCGGGTATTGGCGGACTGGTCCACAGTCAGAGCTGCCGAACCAAGGCTCAATGTCCCGCCCTCGCCCATCAGCGACGACATGCTCACATTGAAATTGTTGAGATCGAGCTTGCCACCGTTCACCGAGAAGGCCGTACTGTCGACGAATGCCCCGTCCACGCCAGCCTTAAGTACTCCGCCTTCCACCAAGGTTCCGCCCGTATAGCTGTTTGCCCGCCCAGAACGAGCGTACCAGCTCCGCCCTTGAGCAGCGCGCCCTCTCCTGTGGCCTGCTGCAGCAGCGTCACGCGGTTGTTTGCCTCCGCGATGTCGATCCATCCAACTCCCTCAAGGGACACGGTGCGATCCAGCGTTTTCATGTCGCTGCCCGTTATACGCAGACCGCCATCAATGAGACGCAGCCGAGCATCGGCATTGCCAAGAGCCGCATCTTCGCTGACGAGGATCGTCCCGCCGTCGGTGACAGCCGTTTCACCGATAAAGGAATGATCGTCGATGCAATAGTCCTTGATGGCCTGCTGGAAGCGCGCATCCGTGCTGTCGCAGTTCAGCAATGTCTTCTTTTCGTCAAGCGTCAGATCGTTCAGGATTGGTTTGCCATTGGCATCCGAAATCTGGCCAAGATAGAGATCTGTACGATGGTTGTTACGCGTTAGAACAAATTCCTTGTTCTTGTCCGCAAAACCATAAGCACTGGCACCCCAAACGAGGCGTGTTTTCTGAACTTGGTTTTCCGAATAGGTCTGTAACTGAGGCCCGACCCAGCGGAAATCGTGCGCAACGGGTTCGTGATCCGAGATTGCTTCCGGCTGGCCGCCCGGCCGCGTGACTTTTACTTCTTTAATCACCCCGGTGTAGGGATCATTTGGATCATCTACAATTTGATACCATTTCCCGAATGGTCGCGAGACGAGAAAGTGATCAATCTTGGCACGATCCCAACTCGCCCGGTGTTGGTTGCGTCTTCGCCTGCCGATGGCCATGTGGTGCTACCATCGTTGAGATCATGAGGCTTGAAACCTTCGCGGGCTGCATCAGTCTGAAGCAACATATACTGCTTCTTGAGAACATTCATGGTAACCGGCGTGTTGTTATCAACCGCATATGTTTCTTCTTGCAGACCAACATCCTTACCAGCTCTGTAGGCGGCTGAAAGGGCGTCACCCCATTGCTTCCACGACAGGTTGTCGATGTTTTGTCCAGCATATGCTTCCTGAATGACCGCACGCATGGTCTGCTGATTGGCGTTAAGAACATATTGTCGTGTCAGGTCGCGGTAAAATGTATTGCCGTCAGACTGCTGCATCAGCCTAATTTGTGCATCAATGTGATGAAGACCGCGCTCGGAAACATCACCAGCATTGAAATCGCCAAGAACGATGATTGGCTGATTAAATCCTTTTGCCCATGTATTGAGGGCTTTGGCTTCGTTCAGGCGACCAGTTGAACCGTCTGCATAATCAAGATGAACCGTACCGATCATTGTCTGCGGGCGGGAACCTTGGGCATCCAGCTGAGTGTAGCTGACATAGCGCCCCTGCGTCGATCCACCCAGATTAAGTGTTCCAAACGTGCCCGGCAGACGCGAAATAATACCCACATCACCAATCTGCACGTTGCCGTAAGTCCCACGACCAGCGGTTTGGAGGAAATCGGGTATGCGTGTGACATAAGTACTACCGTTGATTTCCTGCATACCAAGGACATCAAAATTGGCTGCTGCCATAAAATCGGCGGTCAGTTCCGGGTTCTGTTTGAACTTGTTCCAGATATTCAGTGTCATGACGCGAATGTCATAGCTATCGGCCGCGCGTGCCGGAACAGCGGCCATTCCTGCAACTGCAACACCACATAAAAGCTGCGCAGTTAAAGCCAAAAGTTTTCGGTTACGTTTGGTTGTCCCCGGTACCATCCCTCAGTCCTTTTCTTGGAAAATGCATTCATCTCATCAATGTGACAGCTGGATTGATCATCCAACTTCACCTGATGTTGAAATGACAGAGATCAATGTCACTTTTATTACATTTTACTCTAGGGTGGCTCTGAAAGACCCGGTTATTCCGCCTCGTGAATAGACAATGTCATTAATATTACATTTTTATTTGATATCGCTTTTTGGGAGATCTTGTGGCCTAAACCCACAATTTCCTTGCCTATTTCAACCACGGGAATGAGAGATGGATCTAAGCAACCACGCGCATAAGGATGCGACGGCAAATATGAACAAACTTTCCGGTTCCGGTGGCACGAAGAAAGAAACCCGGCAGCAAATGCTGCTTCAGTGGATTGAGAACAGCCATTATGTTTCGCTGGAGGAGATCGCTGAACGATTCCGCGTTACCACGCAAACAGCCAGACGTGACATTGCGGATCTGGAGCATCAGGGCAAAGTCAGAAGGTTACATGGTGGCGTTTCGCAGCTAGCACCACTGGACCCCATCACATATCGTCAGCGCAGGCATGATAGGGCAGATGAAAAGGCGCGAATTGCTGAAGCTGTGGTCGCGCTCATTCCCGATAACGCCACTATTTTTCTTGACACCGGCACCACATGCGAAGCCATAGCCAATGCGCTTATAAGCAGAGAAAGCCTGCATGTTGTCACCTATAGCCTGAGATCAGCCGCCATTATCAGTGAGAAAACAGATTTCACTTTAGCAGTTCCCGGTGGCTTCGTACGCCCTATCGATGGCGGGATGTTTCAGGAAGATACACCGGAATTCATTCGACGCTTCAAGTTCGACTATGCAATCATTTCCGTCAGCGGCGTTGATGTTGACGGTGATCTTTTTGTGACGACGACCATACGGAGGTGGCCGTCGTTTCAGCCGCATTGCGGCAGGCGGCACACAAGCTGCTCGCAGTGGACAGCTCAAAATTTGGCAAACGTGCGATGGTCAGACTTGGATCAGTTCAAGACATTACCGCCGTCGTAACTAATGAAATGCCGGCCCCGATTCTGTCTGGATTACTCGAGGAAGCCAGCATCCCTGTCATTCTTTCATCTTAGGCATGTTGGTGGCGGTACTGCCGTCCCCCGGAACTCTTGGGTGAGTAAATGTTTGAAGGCCCCTCGTCGTCAATGAGCCGTTTGGTCTCGATTGTTATCGCGATTTGGATGCGTTGGCCGTGCAGTGAGGCTAAGCTCATCCGTGATCTAGCTTTTACCGGCTGCTCCTGCCAAAACTTCTCCTGCTGCCGAACCTAGCCCCGAGGGTATTGCATTCTTCACCAGCGTAAACATCAAGCGATTTGATCATATTCATAGACAAGGTCGAGGGATTGGTCTTGTCGTTCAAAGCTGTTGTGCAACTTTAACGCGATCATCTCCCTTAGCGCCCGCAATAATCGTGACATCTTTGCGGTCGACGCGTCTTCACTTCGCCAATCTCTTTCATCAAATGATGCAAAGCGTGCTTGGTGCCTTGTGAAAATGGTTTCCAACGCAGCGAAAGAGGCTGTTTCCCGAGGATTATGACATTCTATTGTTGTTAAGACGTCATATGAGCCATTTTTCTGTTTCGCTGGATGCGAACGACCTGTGATCGATCGGAACGCTAAGAAGTCGTATGACATTGGTGAGTTCCGCCCCATTTTCCATTCCTTCACCGACCGCATTTGGAAAGAGCAAAATTCTCACTTCTTCTCGGCGCAGTCACAATATCAGTTCAGCGGCAACACGTTCGAACGCTTAACCGCCCAAGGCGAAACTGGTTTCGATGGATGCTATATTGTCGAGCCGGGTTAGCCTGTCCTTGATGAAACGCTCATAGGCCTCAAGGTCCGCCGCAACGATTCGCATCAGATAATCGCGTTGACCTGTCATCAGGTAGCAATCCAGTACTTCCGGCCATCGTGAAACGGTTTCCTCGAACCGGTCGAGATCCTCCTCACGCTGACGCTCAAGCTTGATAGATGCAAAGGCATTGACAGGAAGGCTGACCCGCTTCTGGTCGACGATAGCCGCATAGCCCTTGATGATACCGGCCTTTTCCAGCATCCGCACCCGCCGGGCACAGGGCGAGGGTGAAAGACCAACCCTATCCGCCAATTCCCCGATGGAAATCTTGCCATCGGTCTGCAAGCTGACGAGGATCTTGCGGTCAATCATGTCTAGTTCGGAATCTGGCATAAAACACCAATTGTTGCGGTCGCATTGGTTATCGGAGCCAATATACTAGATTTGTAAGGACAAATATAGCCGGTTTTACCTGCCGGAATATTCTAGCATTTCCCGAAGTCAACGGCACCCGGGAGAGAGAAAGTGGTCGACCTGAATATGCTCGAGGAACTGGAACGCAAGGTTCTGTGGCTTGCGACATGGATGATCCATAATGCCAATCACTTGCGTGATAACGGCGACGGCCTCAAGGTTGGCGGGCATCAGGCATCATCCGCTTCGCTTGCGACGATCATGACAGCGCTATATTTTCATGCGCTGCGGCCAGAAGACCGGGTAGCGGTGAAACCCCATGCCAGCCCGATCTTCCATGCCATCCAGTATCTGTTCGGCAACCAGACACGCGACAAAATGGAGAACTTTCGGGGCTACAAGGGTGTGCAGTCCTACCCTTCACGCACCAAGGATACCGATGACGTGGATTTCTCCACCGGCTCGGTCGGTCTCGGCGTGGCACAAACGCTGTTTTCATCGCTGGTGCAGGATTACGTTCAGGCGAGGAACTGGAAGACCGCCGCCCCGGTGGGCAAGATGGTTGCCCTTGTTGGCGACGCCGAAATGGACGAAGGCAACATTTTCGAGGCGCTTCTTGAAGGCTGGAAGCACGGTGTACGCAACACCGGTGGGTGGTCGACTACAATCGCCAGAGCCTAGACGCCGTGGTGCGCGAAGGTCTTTGGGAGCGTTTCGAGTCGATTTTCCGCAATTTCGGTTGGGATGTCGTTCTAATCAAGTACGGCACGCTGCAACAGGCGGCATTTGCCGACCCGGCGGAGAAAAGCTGCGCGAGTGGATCGATGCATGTCCGAACGGGACTATTCGGCCTTGACCTTTCAGGGCGGTGCGGCCGGCGCAAGCGGCTGACGGATGATCTGGGTGATCGGGGACCGGTGTCGAAACTGATAGAGCGTCACAATAATGACGAGCTTGCGGCTCTGATGGCCAATCTCGGCGGCCATGACGGCAACGTTGCTCGGTGCTTTTGATGAGGCGCGCAAGCACGACCGTCCGGTATGCTTCATTACCTATACCATCAAGGGTTTTGGCCTGCCGCTGGCCGGCCACAAGGACAACCACGCCGGACTGTTGACGCCGACCCGGTGGAGGCGCTGCGCGAGACAATGAATGTGCGCACCGGACATGAATGGGACATGTTCGAGGGAATGAACATTCCGGAACAGGCGGCACGCGACTTTCTGAAGACAGTTCCGTTTGTCCAGCGCGGACGCCGCCGTTTCGACGCCGCGAAAATTGCTGTGCCGGAAAAACTGGAATTCAATGCACAGTCCGCCATGTCCACCCAGCAGGGGGTTTCGGCTTCATCATGCACGAGATTGCCCGCGCCGATACGCCGTTCGCATCCGCGTCGTCACGACCTCACCCGATGTTACGGTCTCGACCAATCTCGGCGCATGGGTCAACCGGCGCGGTTTGTTCTCGCGGGAAACCATGGCCGATCTTTTCAGAACAGAACGCATTCCCTCTACCTATAACTGGGCCTTCTCGCCTGCCGGGCAGCATATGGAACTGGGTATAGCTGAAATGAACCTTTTCATCATGCTCTCGGCACTTGGTCTTTCCCATTCGATTTTCGGAGAACGGCTGCTGCCTGTCGGTACGCTTTACGACCCGTTCATCGAACGTGGTCTCGATGCACTCAACCACGCCTGTTATCAAGATGCCCGCTTCATGCTGGTCGCGACGCCCGCTGGTGTAACACTCGCACCAGAAGGTGGGGCGCACCAGTCCATCGCAACACCGCTGATAGGTATAGCGCAGGATGGTCTCGCCAGTTTCGAGCCTGCCTTTGTGGACGAGCTTGCGGTGATGATGCGCTGGGGGTTCGAACATATGCAGCGCTCTGGAGAGACCCCGGCAGGCGATTCGACCTTGCTTCGTGACGATAATGGCGGCTCGACCTATCTGCGCCTGTCGACCCGCACCATCGACCAGCCGATGCGCCAGATGACAGCGCAGCTTGAACAGGACATCGTCAGCGGTGCCTACTGGATGCGCAAACCCGGCCCCGCTGTCCGGTGATTATTGCCTATACGGGTGCGATAGCCCCGAGGCGATAGAGGCAACCGGCCTGATGAGCGAGGACCGCCGTGATATCGGACTTCTGGCCGTCACATCCGCTGACAGGCTCAATGCCGGCTGGACCGCGGCGCAAAAGCGCGTGAAGGCGGGCTTTCTCACGCCGATAGCCATATCGAACGCCTGCTGGCCGATGTTCCTCCCCATTGCGGTATCGTTACGGTCATTGATGGTCACCCGGCAACGCTTGGCTGGCTGGGTTCAGTACACGGACATCGCACACGCCCGCTCGGGGTCGACCACTTCGGGCAGGCCGGTTCTATCGCCGAACTTTACCGTCATTACGGTATCGATACACATGGCATTATACGCGCCGCCGAGTCGGTCAGCCCGGGCAAACCGATCAGGTGTTTCAGATTGGTCTGAGCGCAGCCTTCGTAAGACTCCACTTCAACTATTAGCGCCGCGCGTCCTGCCAGTTTTCAAAAGAAAATCACGGATACCGGCGCGTTTGGAGTACTCTCCTCTTTTCCCGAAGCTGACCAGTCGACTATAGTCTCGGGATGAATATAGACCGGCTAAAACCAAAGCTGCTTCGGAACTGGTTCTTGATGGTGTAGGCGCGCCCTATCAACAGATCGAGAGAGCCATTCGCAACAAAATACAAACCGGCGCCCGGCCACCGGGTTACCGGATTCCACCCGAAGAGGAACTGGCGGTCAGCCTTGGCGTATCCCGCGCGCCGCTCAACAAGGTGCTTAATAACCTTGCCAATGCCAAGATCATCGTGCGGCGGCGGCGGCTTGGCACTTTCGTCAGCGAACGGACTGATAATCATGCCGTGATCGGCATTATAGATATTCGCAACAAGATCGAGCAATCCGGCAAGGAATACAGTTTCGAGCTCCTGAAACGCGAGATCGTCAATGGCGAAGACGCCTATGGTTGGCAGGAAGCCGTTCGCGACGAGCGGCTTTTGCGGCTGGAACTTGTTCACAAGGCAAATGGCGTGAACGAAGTTTTCGAGGAACGCTTCATACGCATTTCTGTCATTCCGGAAGTCGAACTCCAGAAATTCGATGCCGTGCTTCCCAATGAGTGGTTGCTTGCGCGGTTGCCCTGTACAAGGCTGATCAATACGATCCGGGCCGCAAACCCCGACCGCAGGATTGCAAAGGTGCTCGGCCTAACAACAAACGAGCCGGTGTTGGTATCGGAGCGGCGAACATGGGCTCACAATGATGCGCTGACTTGGGTAAAGCTATCATTTCCGGGCTACCGCAACGAGTTCGTCGGCGAATTCAGCCCTCTTGAACCCCTAGCGAACCTCTCCTGACCGCATTTTACAAGGTGAACGACGTGGACAGAATTGCGGATATGGGCGCTCTCTCGCGAGACCTTCGTGAAAAGTCTTTTCGGGAAGCGCCGCAGGAGATAGTGCTGGTCGTATCGTCTGACCCGCTAAACAAGGCCTACCTATCCGGCTATGTCAGCATGACGCATGACCTTGCACCTGCCTACAGATCGGCAGTTCTGGCCTCACGCGATCAGGTCTCGCTGGTTGTGAGCGCGGCCGATGCCGGTCCGGCTCATGCTTTTTTTCGGATCCAAGCCAGCTCTACCGTTATGGAGAATTCTACTTCGAAACCAACGATGATGTGTTTTCAGAATTCGGCAAAGATCCCTATGCCGATTTTCAACAAGCCCTTGCCGAAGCAATCAGAGCAAAGCGGTCTGAAGACGGTCTTGTCGGCGTGGATCGATCGAATGACGATATGGCTTGGGTGCTGTGCTGCGAAATTCTCGGGGATAATAGAGTGCGAGATATCACTACTGATCTGGCACGAGCGCGCGCAACCAAGACCGAAGGCGAGATCGCACGCCTTCGTAAAGCCAGTGAAGTTGTTGAGCAGGGTTTTCGAACGGTAGCGGAAATCGCCAGAACTGGTATAACCGAACGTGAACTTGCGGCCGAGATTACTCGTTGCATCGTCGCAGGCGGCGGCGTGCCGCGCTTCGTTTCTGTAACATCAGGCGAAAGATCAGCGCTTGCCGACGCTTACCCGACGAACCGGAAAATACTGGCTGGAGATATCCTCCGGATCGATGCTGGGTGCACGGTCGACGGGTACTGGTCGGATATAGGCCGGACTTTCGTGTTTGGCGAACCCGATTCCCGGCAGTTCAGGATTTACGAGGCGTTGTATGCCGGGCTCGAAGCGGAACTGTCAGCCGTGCGTGCCGGTATACCTGCTGAGGATCTCTTTGCAATCGCCGTGGAAAGTGTTCAATCCAGCGGGATTCCTCACTACCGGCGACAACATTGCGGGCATGGCATTGGGTTGCGATCATATGACAATCCAACGATCCGACCCGGCGAGGCGACGCCACTGCTCGAAGGTATGTGTCTGTGTCTAGAAACCCCTATTACGAAATCGGCGTCGATGGAATGATGATTGAGGACATGATACGGGTTACCGAAACGGGCTATGAGCCACTTACGACGATTTCACGCGAACTCGTCGTCATTTCCTGATTTCACCTTACTATTCGACTGGCGCGCAGAGACCGTATAAAGCATCCCCAGCGGCAGTTAGAGTAGGAAATCTTCGATAGACCACAATTCCATCTGCAGCGAAGCAAAGCTCTGTCGGTTCACCGAGCGGCGAACCGACGTGATGCAGATATCCCGCCAAGTCGCCCTTGTTCACAGTCGATCCCACCTGCTTCAACGGCTCAAAAAGACCATCCGACACCGCATAGATCGATGTTTCAGGCGGCAGCATCCTGAGCATTCGGGTCGTTGGCTTGTCCGGTGCAGCAAGGTCGGGTGCGACACCGAAGTCCCGCAGAACACGGCGTATTCCCGCTTCAGCCAGCGTTATGCCGCCTTGCGACAATCCGGGCCCGCCGCCAAGCTCCGTGGTCAGGGCCGCAAGCCCATGCGCGACAGCCGATGCGTAGAGCGTCGTTGCGCCGCCGCCGCCCCGGCCATCGGTGAGAATGGTGTCGGGCGCGGCAAAACAGTCGAGCAGCGCGGCAATGCGCGCCTCCTGCTCGGGCGTGCGCCCGCGATGGGCAAAGGAAACCGGCATATAATCCAGCGAGCTACCGCCCGAATGAAGGTCCAGCACATAATCGGCCAGCGGAAACAGAACTGTGGTTAGATAATGGGCAATCATGGCCGTCGGCCCACCATTTGCTGTACCCGGAAACAGCCGGTTGAGATTGCCCGAATCGAGTGGCGAATTTCTGCGCCCGGCAATAACGGCCGGACGGTTTAACTCAGGCATGATGATGACGCGGCCCTTCACCTCGGTCTTAAGCAATGCGGTGGCAATCCTGCGCAGGGCAATCTGCCCTTCATACTCGTCGCCATGCGTACCTGCAGCGAGGAGAACTGTCGGACCTTCGCCACCATTGATGCAGACCATGGGCACCGGAATCCAGCCGTAGGCCGATGTATCGGACGAAAAAGGCACGCGAGCATAATCAATCTGCACGCCGCGCCGCTCGAAATCGATTGTCGTCCAGACCGGCTTTTCATCTCGCTTGTCATTTTGGCTCGCTTGTTTCTACTTAATCGGCTCATTGCGGTAAAAATATTCGGCTCACATGCGTTTCATACGAAACTCCGGGGCTGTCGGTACTGCGGCTGCAAGGCATGCCGCAACGACACAGATAATGGCTGTAGTTACAAGAACCGGCGTTATCCCGAGTCCTTGCGACAAAGGCGCCATTGCCGAAAGCCCCAGTGGCGCGAGTCCGTAGGATACGATAAAATCCAGTGAGGAAACGCGGGCCAACTTGCGACACTCAATTTCGCCCTGAATGGCGGTAAACCAGATGACGTTGAAAAGCTCCATTCCGAAACCCGCGATCACATAGGACGCCATCGGTATCCAGAAAACTTCCGGTACCGGGAGGCTGAGAGGGACCACGCTATAGGCTCCAAGACCGGCAAGTGCCCACCAACCTCTTTTGACAGGTTGCCAGTATGAGATCGCAATGCCGCCGAGAAGTGCGCCGGACATATAGGCCATCACACTGCCGGCGAGCAGGCTGGCATTGTTGTATACGGTCGTGCTTATCAGCGGCACGAGAACGCCGGTAACAGAATAGCCTGTCGCCACCACCGCCGACAGGGCAGCCAGAGATGCAAAGAACCACGGATGGCGGCGGGCTTCATGATAGCCTTCGAGCAAATCTAAGATAAATCTTTCAGCAAGGCCTTTACCGGCTGCTGCCCGCCCGATCTCCACCTGCGGTTCAGCGGGCCATGGCGGAAGCAGGGCACTGACTATCCACATCATGCCGATTACCAGAAACGCTGAACCAAGCCCGAACACGGTTGCAATGATCGTGGCCGCCGCCGGGCCGACAAGAATCGTCGCTCGTACCGAAAAACTGAGTGCAGCATTGGCAATACGAAGCTCTGCTTCCTGTACCAGTGCCGGAACGATTGACTGGTAAACAGGCCTGCAAGCGCCCTGCCCCATGCCTGAAAGTACAACGCCCATAGCGGTGAGAATGGAGAGCGGCCGCGTATCTCCGGCAACGTCAAGGAATATCAGAGCCGCGCCGCAGGCGGCGATCAGGCTTGATGCCAGAATAATCCGACGACTTCCCACCCGATCCGCCATTACGCCTGCAATCGGCACGGCAGCGAGAAAGCCTACCGAGCGCAGCGCAAGAAAGATGCCCAGATCGATCGTGGAGAGAACACTCTCCGAAACGGCAATACCGAGAACGAATGGTAGCGCCCACGTGGCAAAACCCGATGCGGTATTACCAGACCAGAGCCGGAAAAACCTATTGAACGAACACTGGACACAGTCCTAGTTACCCGGACCGGGCGTGTTCGTGCTTTTGCGGATTTCCTCGAGAATGCGAACCCAACTGCGCACGCCCTTATGGAAACGCCCGACATCGTAACGTTCATCCGGTGCATGAATGGCATCATCGGGCAAGATGAAGCCAATCACGATACAATCGATGCCCAGCATATGGCGGAATTGTTGCGCAAGCGGAATAGACCCACCGGAACCCTTGAGAACAGTTGGCTTTCCCCATTCCTCCGCAAGGCCGCGGGCGGTGGCTTTCACAAACGGATTGTCCTCAGGCATCGTGACGGCGCTGCTTCCGGGAAAACCCTCAAATTCCGCCGTGCAACCATACGGCAGACGAGCTCGTACAAAGGCACGGAAAAGTTCGCGTATCCTTGCCGGATCCTGCCCCTTCCACCAGCCGGAAGGAAAGCCGCGCTGTTGCCGAGCCGGGAATGACCGAGCGCTCGCCCGGTCCCCGGTTGCCGCCGGTAATGCCGTTTATATCAACGGTGGGCCGCCCCCAGATGGCTTCCAGAAGCGAATAGCCATTCTCGATAACGCCGCCGCGCAGATCGACTTTCTCAACCAGATCGGTCTCTTGCCCGAGCGCCTGCCATTGCTGGCGAAGCTCCGGGGAAATATCCTTCACATCATCATAAAATCCTTCGATTGTTACGCGGCCATTTTCATCGTGAATGCCCGCGAGGATACGGCTGAGAATGCGAACCGGATTGGCCGCAACCGCACCAAAAAATCCTGAATGCAGATCGTCATTTGGCGTCTTTATAACGATTTTTTCGTGGAGAAGACCCTTGAGGCGAATGCTCAGTGCTGGCTGTGTGGGCGACCACATATCGCTATCACATATGAAAGCCACGTCGCAGGACAGTTCTTCTTTTGTGCGCCTCAAGAAAGGCGGGTAGGCTATGGGATCCGGATTCTTCCTCGCCTTCCAGCAGCACAATCACCGCCCGGAAAATCCCCATGAATATTTTTCCGGGCGCGCAACCCCTCGATGAATGTCCAGAGCTGGCTTTTGCTATCCGATGCGCCACGGCCATAGAAGCGGCGAAGCCCGTCTTCCTCTATAATCTCCGGCGCGAAAGGTGCATGTTTCGCGCCTGCGGCTCGCCAACCGGCTGCACATCGTAATGCCCGTAAAACAGCATTCGCGGAGTTTTTTCGACAACCGTGCCGGTTGAACGGGCAAGCACCAATGGGTGACCTTCGGTTTCGACAACCCGCGCCTTAAAGCCGAGCTGCGCAAGTTCATTCTCAAGCCAGCGCGCCGCATGGTCAATCCCTTCGACGCCTGAAGAATCGCTCGAAATGGAGGGATCGCTATTAGCTCAAGGAGTTTGTGGAGTCCTTCCTCAAGATTACGATCTGCTTCCTGAAGCGCAGCGTCGATAGCATTTCCGGCGAATTTGACATCCTCGACCATGCCTACCTCCCCGCCTTTCCAATTTCAAAGGCAAATTCCGTTTTCAGATAAGCGCGCAGCGATGCAATATCTGCCTTCACAGCTGGAACCGGCCTCGGTTCAGTCGGTTCTTTCAGCCCCGTCGAGCAGCCGATAACCACTATGGGACCATCATTTTCCAAACCACCAATTTTATTGAGCGCCGCAAATGCAGCACTGGAAGAATATTCCTGCCATAGGCCCCGGCGCGCCATTATGCCGTGGGCTGCCAGCGCCGCATCGTCATCCACCAGCATCGGCAAGCCGTTGCTTTCCCGGATGGCAACTACTGAACGATAGCCATTAACTGTCGTCGCTGTACCCGACTGAAACGTTGGCTTCGCCTCGACTGTGATTGCCGGAAACCCGGCTTCGATTGCATGGAAAAGCGGCCCCTCGCCGCGGGCTCAACGGAAACGAGTTGCGGAATGCGGTCTGTATGGCCCCAGAGCCGCGCCTCGTTAAAACCTTTGTATATACCATAAAGCATCTCGCCATAGCCCGTTGGCACCACAACGGCAGATGGAACCTGACCATTGAGATCGCTGAGGATTTCATAGGCAATCGTTTTATAGCCTTCCGGACCCCAAGGGTGCCCGGTATGCACGGAGGTCAGGTTGCTGACCGGATAAGTGCCCGGTAGGTCTGGAGCGCGCGCAATGCCGGCCAGCGATCCTCGGCGGGCAAGAATACCGGAAACGCGCCATAGCCGATGATCATATCGCGGAATGCCGGGCTCACTTCCGGCATGGTCAACACGATGCAATTGAGACCGGCGCGGCTGGCCATGGCAGCAGCGGATACGCCGTGGTTACCCGAAGAGGCGACGATAATCGTTGAGGCGCCCTCATAAAGTGCGGCCGAAACTGTGAATGCATTCAGCCGGTCCTTATGGCTCCAAGTCGGGTTGCGGCTCTCATCCTTGACAAACACTCCCCGGTCGCGGACAGCTAAGGGCGCAACCGCGGAAACATTGATCAGCGGCGTGTTGCCCACCGGCATGGTCAATTTCGGGTGAAGCGGCGGCAGGATTTCCTGCCAGTCCTCCCATTTCGCTCCCTTAGAGAAACGGACGCGGGATACGAGCGCATAGTCGTAATCCACTTCCAACGGAAACTGCATGCTGCCATTCGAGGTTTCGGGGCACCCCGAAAGTAGCGCTGGAAGTAGCGGGAAAGCCGGATTTCCCGGGCCAAGCGACCTCTGCCCCTTCGCAAGCGAGGAGTCTCAATATTCAGATCTGTCATTTTTTGCCTCAAGTTACCTTGACATTCAATGCCAATCGGAGCGCAAGGCTTCGCATGCGCTAGTGAAGTATCTGCTCGAGGAAGTGTCTGGTGCGCGCTTCCTTCGGGTTTTCGAAAAATGTTGATGGCGGGGCTTCTTCAACAATCTTGCCCTGATCCATAAATATGACTCGATCGGCGATCTTTCGCGCAAAACCCATTTCATGCGTTACGCAGATGATGGTGATTCCGTCCCGGGCAAGATCTGCCAGCGTTTCCAGCACTTCCTTCACCATTTCCGGGTCGAGCGCAGAGGTCGGTTCGTCGCATAGAAGCACCGACGGTTTGACGCATAGCGAACGAGCTATGGCCACACGCTGCTGCTGCCCGCCGGAAAGCTGCCCGGGATATTTATCTGCCTGCTCGGGTATTCTCACCCGCTTCAGATAACGGCGGGCAATGTCATCGGCCTCCGGCGGGGTAGCTTGTGAACCCACCGTAGCGCCAGAGTGCAGTTCTCCAGCACGGTGAGATGTGGAAAGAGGTTGAACTGCTGGAAAACCATGCCGACATTCCTGCGAACCGCATCCAGCACCTTTGATTTCTGCGAAAGCGCGACACCGTTGACGGTGATCTTGCCGCCCTGAAAGGATTCAAGGCCATTGATGCAGCGGATCATCGTGGATTTACCGGAGCCGGAAGGACCGCAAACAACGATCTTTTCACCTTCACGCACGCTGAGATTGATTTCGTCCGGGACCTGAAAATCACCGAACCACTTGCTCATCTGTTCAATTTCAATCGACTTTTCGATATTTATGTCGGGCATGCCCGGCCCCTTTCCTTCAGATCATGGGCAGCGTGATCACAGCACTTCGACGCGTCCCCGCCACGAAACGGAAACGAGCGAAAACAGCATAGAAATAGCGACCCGTGTGATTATTGTGATGCAGAGATAGATAATGCCGGCAATCAGCAGCGGCTCATAGATATCGAGCGTCCGTGAGCGGATTTCATTGGCGAAGCCCATGACATCCATCACCGTGACCGTAAACGCCAGAGCCGTAGACTTGCAGAGCATGATAACTTCGGTCGTATAGGCGGCGAAACCATTGCGCAGCATGGCCGGAAAAAAATCGCCACCCGGAAGGTCTGGAAGCCTGTCAGCCCCAGCGATCTCGCAGCCTCGACCTGTTCCTTCGGCGTCTGGTAGTAGGAGCCGCGCATGATTTCCGATGTGTAGGCCATTTCTACAATGGCCAGACACAGAACCGCGCACCAGAACGGGCTGGAGAAGATGCTCCACAAAAATGTCTCGCGAATGACCGGCAGAACCGGAAAGCCGTAATAGATGACATAAAGCATCAGCAGCATGGGCACGCCGCGAATACAGAACATCAGGTTCCAGACGATTTTTGATGTCAGTCCGCCGAAACGGATCTGGACAAAGGCCACAAGCGCGGCGAACACAAAGCCGATCAGCAGCGAAATGATGAACAGGCTGAGGGTAGTGGAAAGCCCGTCAAGAATTTCCATTGCGTAAGACATCATATGTTCCATCACATGCCTCCCATGGACTTGCGGGAATGTCTTTCAAGACGGTGAAACAACTTCGCCGAGACGAATGCGAAGATGATGAAAATGACGATAGAAATCCCGTAGAAGGTGAAGGGAGCGCCGGTCGAACGCGCGCCCAGCGAGGCGATGCGCACGATATCAGAAATGCCTATAATGCTCAGAAGTGCCGTTTCCTTCATGCTGATGAGCCAAAGAGAACTCAGATGCGGTATCATTTTTTGTAGACCTGCGGGAGGATGATCAGTCCCAAAGATCGCAAACCAGAGAAGCCGAGCGCCCGGCCCGCCTCATGCTGCCCGGCAGGAATATCCGCCCAACCGGCCTTGAAAAGCTCAGTTGAATAGGCACCTAACACAATGGATGTTGACATGATGCCCGCACCAGCGGACTTATTGTGATGTGGGATATGCCCGGAATGACCGAGATAAGACTGTTGATAATCCCATCTGCAGTGTAGAAAATCAGGATCAGCAGCAAAATGTCTGGCAGGCTTCTAAAAAATATATGTGTAGAGCCGAACTACGAAAGCTGCGCCCCAAAGCCGTGATCTGGCGACGATTGTAAGCACGATCCCGATAAGCATGCTGAAGGCGAAGCTGAAAATCGCCACAGTCAGGCTGACACCGAAGGCCCTCGCAAATTGCCAGCCCCAGCCGGCTTCCAAATATTCAAGCATGCGGATAACCTGTTTCTATAGGGTACTGGTAACGCGAAAGTTCAGACTGTTTTCACGCCAGACAAGCATTTCCCGAAGCTGCACAGGAAATACCGGAGCAGCCAATGGGTGCGCCTCCTAAAAAAAATATTTGAAGCCGGGTAATGGCTACTTTTTAGGCGCTGGCGGAAATGGAATTTCAGGCTGGCGGCTACCCCTTCGCTTTTCAGTCATCGGGGCAGTCGGTGATGACAATTGCGCTATGAAAGCGGCAAGGCCATAAATTACTTGATGGGCGGACCCCACTTTTTAGCTAGCCTATCCCAGACACCGTTTTCGCGTGTCGTCTTGAGGGCAGCGTTGAATTCATCTCGTAACGCCGTATCGGCCGGGCGGAAAGCCATGCCTATGCCTTCCGAGACTTGGACCGGATCACCGATATTGATCATTTTCGGTGTGTCGTCGGTTTTCCCGACGAAGGGCTCGATGTCGCCGAGAACGATATCAATACGACCGGTCTTCAGATCAGAAACCGGGGCATCCATGGATGGATAACGCCGGACTTCGAGACCGGGATAGGTCTTTTCGACATATGCCGCGTTCGTTGTGCCTTGTTGCACGCCAATCGTCTTGCCCTTCATGGTTTCCGGTGAAATGTCGAATTCCTCGCCTTCGATCACACCGAAATAGGAATAGGTGCGTGCATAGGGCTCGCTGAAGATAACACGCTTTTTCGCTCCTCGGTAATACCCATGCCGCCGATGACGACATCAAACTTATCGGCAAGCAAGGCGGGAATGATACCGCTCCACTCATTGGTCACGAACCGGCATTTCACCTTCATGATCTCGCACATTGCATTTCCGAGATCGATGTCAAACCCTTGAAGCGTGCCATCCGCTGCTGTCATGTTGAACGGAGGAAAGCCACCTTCATTGGCGATAACGATTTCGCGCCGCTCTTCGGCTTGAACGCCTGACAGCGAACCGGCAACCAGCGCAACAGTCAGCCCGGCAATTGTTAAAGACAATTTCATTGTTGTTCCCCTTGTCTATTTGTAATTACAATTAATCCGCTCATAATCTCGATGTCAACGGCAATGCCAAGTTTTTTTGTAATTACAAATGGCGGATGATTCTGCTGGTGGCGATGCAAATCGCTCGGTGTAGCCTGAGAGGCGCACCGCGGGCCGGACATATGAGCGCAAGCGATCCGATCAAAACCATAAAGACTTCTTGCATCCGGGGGCCGTCCACATATGCGATTTCGCCCCTACCCGGAATCGCCCCCGACATGCTCATTCGGTCGGTACCAGAATGATTCAATCATCGCGTCTGAACGATTGATGCCGATAGTAAACAGTTGCATAGTGCAGACGCATTGAATAATCTTTTGCGGCAATACTTTTTATTGCTTCATCAAAGAGGATCACATGGCAATTGGCACTGTAAAGTTTTTCAATCACGATAAAGGTTTTGGCTTCATCACGCCAGAAAATAGCGGGACCGATGTTTTTGTGCACGTGTCTGCACTTTTGCAGGCTGGTGGATCACTCGGGACGGTCAGAAAGTCAGTTACGATATCGGTCAAGATCGCAAGACCGGAAAAACAAAGGCCGAGAACGTACGCCCTCTGTGAGGCTGTCGATGCCCCTCGTGGCAATCTGTGAGCGCTGCTGGCATTTCTGCAGCGCTTATTTTCCCACAGCACCACTTTTGTCGTTGAGCGGAATAATAGCTGTCAACTGACAACATTCCCAAATATGCGTAACTTGTATGTTTCGTCTCCCCGAGCAGTTGAGTAGCAGCAGAAACTGACAGGCGTCAGCATTATCGGTCGCTCCAGCAGGTTGGATCCAGCAGATAGATGCAGATTACAACATCTACCATTCTTTCGATCGACCGTTGTTCCCGAGCTTCGGCATGACATTTTGTTTCAGTGTCCAACTCTGTCCACAGTCTATCCATAGGACAACGAACCACCAGACGCTGGGGCACTTAAAGAATGAACATAAACTCGACAATTGCCGCCAGTACATTCTCCTGAACCGGGGCGATATCGCCACGAATACCCCGACTTAAAGGGCAGAGAACTTTATCCCGTTGCCGGATCGCGCATCAGATTGAGGCTCCACCATAGCCAGCCGAGCGGCAGTCCACATCGTTCATCTCGATCTCGAACCATTGACTTTTCAAAATGGCTGCATTTAAACACCGGTCAAAATCCTGAACTGGATCAGTTCCGGGCGTCCGTGTCCGCAGATAAGCTGCGTTAGGAATCAAGAGTAAATTATGGCAAACGAAGATCTCGAAGCTCGTCATCTGGAGACCCCGGATCGAGACTTGGGCCGCTTCGTCAAGCTGGAAACGGCGGCGAGTTACGTCTCGCGTCCGCTTGTGGCACCGTGAATCGCCCTTGTATTCATCATCCTTGCCGGGCTTGGCGCTGCCATGTTGCTGGGCCAGACCAGTCAGACGCTTATAGTTGTAGCCGCAGCCGTTTTTGGCGCCTATATGGCTTTGAACATTGGTGCTAACGACGTGGCCAACAATATGGGTCCGGCAGTCGGCGCAAACGCGCTGAGCATGGGCGGCGCGATTGCGATTGCCGCGGTGTTCGAAAGTGCTGGCGCGCTCATCGCCGGAGCTGATGTTGTGTCGACGGTCGCAACCGGCATCATCGCGCCAGACACGCTAGCAACACCAATCATGTTCATCTGGGCAATGATGGCAGCGTTGCTCGCCTCGGCACTTTGGGTCAACCTTGCGACATGGATCGGCGCTCCTGTGTCGACCACGCATGCGGTCGTCGGAGGTGTCGTGGGCGCAGGCATCGTCGCTGCTGGCTTCGGAGCAGTGAACTGGTCTCAAATGATGGCTATCGCGGCAAGCTGGGTTATTTCGCCTGTGCTGGGTGCCATCATAGCGGCTGGCTTTCTCTGGTTGATCAAGGCCCGTATTGTCTATCGTGCAGATAAGATTGCCGCTGCTCGCATATGGGTACCGATCCTTGTTGGTCTAATGGCTGGAACCTTTGCAACATATCTGATCATGAAAGGGCTGAAACAATTGGTCGACGTATCGATTGGAACAGCCCTGATCTGTGGATTGGCTGTCGGCGTCGGAAGCTGGCTGATTTTGGTCCCGGTTATTCGCCGCCAGTCACACGGTCTCGAAAATCGCAACAAGTCACTCAAGGTCCTGTTCAGCATTCCCCCGGTTGTTTCAGCGGCATTGCTCAGCTTTGCCCACGGTGCCAACGATGTGGCAAATGCTGTCGGGCCGCTCGCGGCAATTGTCCAGACATCGCAGACCGGCGCGTTAAACGACGGCGTCGTAATCCCGCTCTGGGTCATGCTGATCGGCGCATGTGGCATTTCATTCGGCTTGTGCCTGTTTGGTCCCAAGCTCATTCGAATGGTTGGAAACCAGATCACCAAACTAAACCCGATGCGAGCCTACTGCGTGTCACTTTCCGCTGCGATCACTGTCATTCTGGCAAGCTGGTTGGGACTTCCGGTCAGTTCGACCCATATTGCCATTGGTGCAATCTTTGGCGTCGGGTTCTTTCGGGAATGGGACACTGAGCGTAGATTGAAGAAGGCGCGCCGGGCCCTGCCATTGGAATCTATCCCAGCAGAAGAGCGTCGCCGTCGCAAACTGGTGCGCCGTTCCCACGCATTGACGATTGCTGCTGCCCGGGTAGTAACAGTCCCTGCAGCAGCAATCCTCTCAGCCATTCTGTTTGCATTGTTGAAACAGATCCCTGTTGGACACTCCTGATCCGTTAGCACAGGGTAAATCTGTTAATGCTGAGTTGGTGAGTGCAACTACAGGTGTTGCGCCGTTACGCACCGCCAACGTCAAAGACAATGTCGCTGGACGACAGGTCCGCGAGTGACACATTCTCCACCGGGATTCCGAAATCGTCAGTACCATTGAAGGAAATATAGACACCTTCTTCGACGTCGCGTGATGCTGCAAGAAAGGCGTCAAAATCGTCTATTCCTGTAACTCCTTGAGCGGTTTCGGAAAATTCAATTCTGTCGCCGCTTGCACCATCAAAGTCGAGAATGCGGTCGACGCCTTCGCCAGACGGCGGAATCAGGAACCGAGGAGAAGGTATCTGCGCCGGGGCCGCCGGTCAGTTCGTCCGAACCGCCTCCGCCATCGTTCTGGAGCCTGTCGTTGCCCTCGCCGCCGAAGAGGCGATCGTCACCGCTACCTTCCAAAATGCCCTGATCGACAAGCGTGTCGTTTCCGCCCCCACCGTCAAGTACGTCATTGCCAGAGGATGACGAAAAGAATGCCTCGTTTGCATCGGAACCAAGAAGCTGGTTGTTCTGGTCGCCGGACACCTGAGCGGAGATGGCTTCAATATTGAGGAAGGTGAGCCCAGTCGTGGTGGTCCCGCTCGCAGCATCAAAAACGATCGGGTTCTCCGACTTGCCAAAATCGATCGCGAGTACGTCGTAGCCGGCGCCACCATCCACGAAACAGTCTCGGGAGGCATCGATCCAATCGTCCCCGTCGCCGCCGAGGAGAATGTCATAGCCTCCAAAGCTGGCAAGCCGGTCGTTTCCGTCGCCGCCGTCGAGATAATCGTCACCATCGTAACTATAAAGGGTGTCATCTCCATCGCCGCCGAGAAGCATATCATCTCCGACGCCATCGTTCAGCGAATCGCGCCCTGCACCACCATCCAGAAAGTCGTTGCCGGCTCCACCGTCAAGGTAGTCATCACCATCGCCACCCCCGGGAGTATATCGTCACCACCGCCACCCCATAGGCTATCAGTGCCGGGCCCACCCCGGATCAGGTCATCTCCATCCGTAGCATCCCCGTCAACCATGACATTGGAGACGATAAGGGCGTCGTTGGAGCCAGCTTTGTCAGTAGATATATCCTCGAAAGGTTGTGGGTAGCCGCCGACATTCGCTGGCGCAAGGGTTTCGTGGACGCGCGCAGTTTCGGCAGGTATCGCAAAGCCAGCTTGCAGGACTTCGATCGAACCGTGTTGATTGGACTCATCAATGTCAGGCACAAGCGAGATCCTGTCCATATCGTGGTTAACGTGCGGAGCGGCTTCACGTTCATTTTCTGGAAGTCCAACCATATCGACATCCTCCCGGAACGATAGTATTGATTGCATGACTCATCATGGCATTGCAGTAAAGAGGAACAGATGCCTTCCGTCAACGAAATTGAATTGCGCATACTTTATTTATTTATTTGAATTACTTTTATGTAAGGAGGAGATACTTGAATTTTGCTGGATGTTTCATCGTCTTTCCGAGAGCCTGCCCCATAATGAGGAGGCCATCATCATTGCGTCTTTTCGGTACTACGGCATCCCGGATGATCGACTCACATGATCACAGTCAGATAAGAATTGAAGCGAGCTGGCGGACGTAAGGAAACTATTGCAGCGTTTAACGTATCGGGCCCAGTCGGCCCGACGCTGCGATTTTAACCGGGTTGAAGTACCTTGTGAGAACCGGCCGTTGAGCTGGCGAGAAATGACGTTCCACCCGGGCTGACGGGCAGGACGTTTTGACCCTCGTTCTGCATCTGCTACAGGCATCGCTTGTCTATGTGGACACCCGTGCGCTTTAGACCCTGCTGGCAGAACCGAAACGGGCGGGCAGGTTGACGCCGGAGGACGTACGCTGCCTCACGCCGCTGATCTGCAATCACGGCAATTCTTATGACCGTTTGGACATCAATCTGATCAGCTACCTTTTCCCGGGCACGCGCTTTGGCATGTTGCTGGACAGCATTATCTGACCGGGGTAATGGCTGGTACTGATTGTGAGGTTGAATGCATAGAATTATCGTTTCTGTTTCAGTGGCAGTTTTGATCATGCTTGGCACTCCCGAGGCTAGTCGGGCACATTCACCTCAATGGTGGTACGTTGCGGAGGAAGCGGATCGAGTTCTGTTTGTCGATACCGGCTCCATTCAACGCGAGGGAGATGAGATTCGCTACAATTCAAGCCTTATCGTGCGCGACCGCCGACGATCTGGGCGAGCGGCGCGCTTTTATGCAGGCCGATTGCAATACGCGGAAGATGCAGTGGCCTATGGTCGTGCGTTACGGTCTGGATGGCGAACGGCTTGACGAAACGGTTGCCAGCTATCCGGCAGCGACAGCCGTTGAACCCGGTACCCTTTGCTGCAACCGAACTCGATTTTGTCTGCGCTTCCAATCACTCCGACGGGAAAAGTAATGCATTTCCCATAGCCGTGGACATGGCTGTATTTGCCGAAGCCCTTATTGCCAACACGGATACCGGCATACGCCCTTCGGAAATCCATGACCACCTGCGCAGGGGTTCCAAGACGCCGTTGATCCGTTCCACCGCACCACCGCCCGAGACGTTCGGCACCGAACAGCAAGTTGCTGTCGGACGGCCGATCGTGCCGCCTCGAGACTATTCTCGCACTGTGGAAATACCGCCACTGAACGAGTACGATTCCGATGAAGTCGGTCGTATCTATGACATAACATATCAGGGTATCGAGGGTGGCGAACTGGTTTTTGAGATACGCGGCTATGCCAGCGACGATCTTGCACACTCCGGTAGCGGACAGAATTTGCGCTTTCCACATGGAGCGCATGAAGTTCAACTGAGGGGCCCGGTTATTGCCATCATTGAAGCAACGCCGGATAATCTGCGCTATCGCGTTGATCGCCGAATAGACGATGCCGGCAATTGTACACAGGAGTGGAATTCTGATGGTGGATCAAACAATGCATCTGCGTCTATAGACGCCTGCCATTGATACTGGCCGACGCACGTCGATCAACCGAGTAACGGTAGAACTCCTCGAATGCCTTGTTCTTCTAATAACGCATTTCACCCGGGTTTACAGGCATAAACAGTAAAGGTGGACGCTTCGAACCAACCTTGCGAGGGTTTCCACGGGAGGGGTTGTTGCCATGTTTTAATCGAGCGGGGCCGATGATATCAAACAGGGCAATGGGTACGGAGCGCCCCAATTTATGATGAACGCATGCCCCGGTCTCGTCGATCTGAATGTATCGCAGGAATGTTCTGAACCGGGCACTTGATTTTAATCAGAAGGACTTCGGCCAGACGAAGCATAAGTCGCACAGAATGGAACGGCCCCGGGAGTGTTGAGGTCGACCTCAGTAAGCTCAACAAGCGGACGCTTTCGCCGAGAACCTGATTGTCAGATGCAGCGGTTACAAACATGTGTGGTGCCCTATGGAGGCTACACCCGAGATTACGAAAGCGTCCGACTTGAATATGAAGATTAGTGCAGACCGGATCAACAGCATGTGATATTCCCAAACAGAACAACGATTGTTCTGAGGTGGACATTCTTGGGGCGGATGAACCATCAGACAGAAATGACAAGCTCGATTTCGGACCGGTGGAGTGGCCTTGATTTCAAGGCATCTGCTTGCGAGATTATTCGAGAAACAGAGAAATACGTCGGCAACAGATCCGGGCTTGCCCCCGATCCTGTCGACCGGGAACGTCCCGACCAGAACCACGTATTTCCAGATAGTTTCGTGACGGGAGTTTGACCCGTTAACAAGAACCTCCAGCTTGCAAACTCACAAACTCCTACCGCTTTGTTCAGGCTGTGTTTAACCTTCATTACCATCCACGTCCTTGCGTATACGACATTGAACGAAAGATCGTGATGTGAGCGTTCTGGGCAGAACCACTGGTGTCGCGTATTCCGGATCCGGAATGACGGCGCAATTCAGTCAAAATACCGATTGAACGTTGGTTCCTTTAGAATGGTCGGGGGCTCCCCTGATCAACAACTGTTCCCTGATGGACAATAACCAGATTCGTAGCATAGCGGGCAGCGAGGCTCAGATCGTGCATGATGGCTATTACAGTCTTGCCCCCGGATACCAGTCCTTGGCAGATATCCAGAATTTCGACCTGATGGGCAAGGTCAAGATATGTCGTGGGTTCGTCCAGCAGCAGGATATCGGGGTCCTGAGCCAGCAGCATGGCCAGAGATACTCTTTGCTTTTGCCCGCCTGAGAGCTGGTTGATCTGCTGCCGTGCAATCGATTCAGTTGCGGTCACCGCCATCGCCTCCTCAACAACTGCCGTATCAGCGGAAGACCATCGGCGAAACCAGCCGTGGTGGGGATGGCGTCCCCGTCGTATCAGTTCCACTGGAAGGGCGCCTTCCGGAAACTGCATCTGTTGCGGCAGGAGCCCTACCCTTTTCGCAAAGGCACTGCGCCTGAACAATCGAATATCGGTACCATCGAGTAATACCTGCCCAGCAGACGTCGGGAGAAGTCCTGCCGGGCATCTCAGCAATGTCGATTTACCAGACGCGTTCGGGCCGATGATTGCTGAAAAGGTCTCGCGCGGAAAATTCACGTTCACGTCACGCAAGACCGGTGTCCCACCGGGTGCGGCAACCGGGCCCCGAACATGAATGGCAGTTGGAGAAGCACTCATGCAGACGCTCCTTTGCCATCGCGCCTGATCCAAAGAAGCGCGACGAAATAAATGCCGCCCAATGCAGCTGTCATTGCGCCAGTTGGTATGATGCGGGGCAGGAAAAACAGTCGCGCGGCAAGATCGCTGCTGAGTAGAAACGCAGCGCCAAACAGTGCAGAGGCAAACAGCGGAATCGATGCCCCCGAGTAACCGATGGGCAATTCGTGGGGCAATCAACGCCACGAAACCGACCGGGCCAGCAACAAAGGTGGCTACGGCTGTCAGCGCCAGTCCGATAATGCCAATAACCAACTGTGTTATGGCAACGTTTTCGCCAAGACTGGCTGCCCTGTCGTTGCCGAGCTCCAGTATCCTCAGAGAGCGGGTGCAGGCCAGCGCCGCCGGCAATAGCAGACACAGCGACAGTCCCGCCAAAGAAAGCCTTGTATCATCCGCGCCATTCAGCGAGCCTGCTTTCCAGCTCGCGGCTGACAGTGCCGTATCGAGTTGCGCCGTCATGACGATCCAATCGTTGAGTGCCATGAAAAACGCCCCGACAGCAATGCCGATCAAAACAACGCGCCCCATGCTACCTTGGCGGGACTGGCCGGGCCGTATACGAGACAACCGGCGAGCATCCCCCTGCCAGACTTGCGCCAGCGACCGCAATCTGCGAGGCGCCGGCAAGCATGGCCAACAGTGCCCCGCTGAAAGCTCCTGAATCGAACCCTATAATATCGGGGCTTCCAAGCGGATTGCGTAACAATGTCTGAAACAACGCCCCGGCCATGCCCAGTGCCATACCTGCCAGTATCGCGGCGACAACGCGCGGCGCTCGCCAATCCGCCACGACAAGTCTGATGTGCGGATCGCCATTACCAAACAACGCTTTCGCCACCTGATTAAAAGTGACCGGAAATGTTCCTGTTGCCAGAGCAGCAAAAACCAGTCCAGCGCCGGCGGCGATGTAGAGTGCGCTCCATCCTGCCCGGCGCCGAAAAGCGTGTGAGAATTGTCGTTTGTAAAGCCGCCGCATAATCCCTCCTCTACACGCTCAGCGATGGCTTTTGTCTGCGCGCCATGAAAATAAGAAATGGCGCGCCCATCACTGCAACCACCACACTGACGGGTATTTCGTTTGGCGCGACGACAGTACGCGCTACAGTATCTGCCAGAACAACCAGCTCAGCGCCGATAAATGCCGCAACTGTAAGGGTGATGCCTTCACCGAAGTGCACCATTCGCCGCGCAATATGTGGCGCAGCCAGTCCGATAAAGGTGATGGGGCCCGCGATTGCGGTTGCGCCACCCGCTAACAACATCACAGCCAGCAGACCTACGAGCCTCGTCCATTTTACGGACACACCAAGCGAGAGTGCCCGGTCGTCTCCAAGAGCGATCAACCCCGTTCGAGGCGCAAGCCATACGACAAGAAGGGTGCCGGCGGCAAACATCCAGATCGAATTTATGACGTTTTGTGGTGTCGCTGCGGCGAGTGAAGCAGCGCGCCAATTACGGACGAGATCGAAACGTTCCGGGTCGGTCAGCGCGATGGCCTGTGACAGTCCGAAGCAAAAGCACCGATGGCGATCCCTGCCAGTGTGAGGCGTATCGGACTGGGATAACCGGCCAGCCCCTGTACTGCGAAGGCGGCGAGGCCTGCGCCTATGGCTGCCAGCCAGAAAGGAGACGAGACAATGTCGGTCCCCAGTATACCGGTCCCGATGACAATTGCCAGTCCGGCACCGGCATTGAGGCCAAGCAGTCCGGGGTCCCCAAGAGGATTGCGGGTGATGGATTGTATGATGCCGCCGGACAGTCCCAATGCCGCCCCCACCATCGCCGACAAAGCTACGCGAGGCATTCTTATATTCCACAAGATCAGCAGTGTTTCCTCATCAGCCTGATTGCTCAGCGCATCCGGGATAGTTTCGGGGAGAGATAGCGAGTACCCGCTGTGAGGCTCAGCAAGGTTGTTACAAACACTATGAGACCTAAGCAAAGGAAAAACACAATCGGACGTATGGGTTTGGCGGACAATGCCGTCATTGTGTATGCTCGGGGCAAAAGGTCGCGCCAACCGTCAGCCAGATAGCGCGCGGTATAGAAAGAACCAAAGACGCAGTTTCCCTGATTATGTGTATGCGGTTGGCACGGACGGCGGGCAACCTTTGCCACAATGGTTCTGATGAAAGTTCACGCGTGGCGCCATTGCCAAAATCGATCAGCAAAATGGCGTCAATGTCACCAAGGACCTCTCCGAAAGACTCTAGGGCAACTTCACCGTACGGTCCGAGCCTGTCGGCTCTGACTTCCTGACCGCCCAGTTCGAAAAGAACCTGCGCCGGCATGACAAGACCATAGCCCGTCCCGTGGCTGCACACTATGGCACGGCGCTTGAGCGGGTCGTAATATAGTGCGGCAAAACGAAGGTTCGCCAGCGCATTTGCATGTGCTCTTCGAATATCCGCGATCTGTTCACCGTGCTCCTTCAGGCGCATGCGAACAAGCGGCAGCTTGCCAAGCCAGTTGCCGAGCTGTTCCAGATTGACCTGCCAGCTGTAGAGGTGCACGGACGGCAGCACCGGCGCGATTGACGAAAGCCGGTTCAATGGCCACCAATCCGAATTTGGCGCAGTGTCCGGACACAATATGAGGTCCGGTGCCATCATCAGAATCTGTTCGAGGTCCGGTGGCGCCTTCAGCATCGGCACGCCGGCGGGCAAGGGAACCCACGGTCGGACCCGGCTGTGACTGTAACCGACCACAGGGAGATCAAGAGCCAGCGCCGATTCCGGGCTGACGCGCGAATCGATTGCCAGAACGCGCTTCGGGCTTACCGGAATTTCGGCATACCCCAGCGGTGTCTCGACCCTTCGAACCCCGCTTGACCCATTTGGAGCAGTTGCGGACAGGAAAACAGACGCTCCGCCTGAAAGAAATCCACGTCGTGACACACGGGAAGACACGGGCATGACCGATCAGAACTTGAAAGTGGTCGAAAGGGTCAGGGTGCGTGGAGCACTCGAGTAGAGCAGGTTTGTGCGGGGAAGGTACTCCAGTATGCTTCATTGAACGCGTTTGTAAGGTTCGCCCGGACGACGACCGGCTCGGCATTTTCCCGTTCCCGTGTATAGCGTGCACCGAAGTCAAACGTGTTCCATCCTGCCATTTTCTGTGTGTTGGCAGCATCGACATACGATGAACCGGTCGAGATCATGCGTGCCGATAAAGTCAGGTTCGGGAGAAAGTTCGTATCCCATTCAGCGCCGAACGTCACGGTATAGTCCGGTGCGCCGGTCGCTTTGTTGCCGTCATAAAGACCATTCGCTGTTTTTTGTGGCTTCCGTATCGAGGAGAACCGGGCCGCCGAGCACGCGCAGAGATGGTGTGATTTCGCCTGCCACATTGAATTCAATACCGCGATAGACAGTTTCACCATCGGCTGTGAACGTGTTGGTGGCACTGTTGGCGATACCGGAGGCCTGAGTGGTTTGGAACAGACTGAGTGTGGTAAGGATATCGCCCCAGTCTACCTTGACGCCGGCCTCATATTGCTTCGTCACAAAGGGGGACAATGTGTCTCCACCATTCGCATAGGTATCCGGCACCGTCTGGCCCGCGGTAAGTCCCTCAATATAGCTCGCATAAACTGTGGTATTGTCCCACGGTTTTACTGCGATGCCGACGACAGGCGTCAGCGCATTACTTTCGTAAGAACCGGTCAGGGCTCCTGTGGCAACATTGTAATTCTCGACATCGACATATTGTTTGCGCAAGCCCAGAGTCAACTCGAGCCTTTCATCCAATGCGGAAACCGTGTCTGAAATCGCGAAACTGGTGAAAGTTGTTTTGCTCTGCAGTCCGAGGGGATTATCGATAATGGTGGGTACTGGTGAAAAGACCGGATTGTAAATGTTGGAATCTGTTACTGACAAAACCTTTGTGCCGGCGGAACTTCGGTCAGCCCGATAACCGTTCATCGACAGCGTAAATTCATGCGAGAGCGCACCTGTGTCAAAATTGCCGCGCAGGCCAGCCTCCCCGAACGCCGATCAATCCCGATCAGATAACGGCTGGCAGTGGCGGTGAAGTCGCCGTTGGGCATCAGATTGCGGCCAGCCTCGACGGCCCGGTTCCAGTCCATTTTGCTTAACCCGCCCTTAGCGTAAGCAGTGAGCTGATCGGAAACATCATACTCAATCGAAATCGCACCGTAATTGTCAGTGAAATAGCTGAAATTCCACGGCGATACCCAACTGTGATCGGGCTTTGGCGGACGAGCGAGAGGAACACCGGGCGCGGCAATTACAGTATTGTTCATCCGCTCGGTATCAAGATCCTGATGGCCAATATCCGGGGCGAACCGAAAACGATCGCCTCTGTAATCAAGGGCAAGCGTTCCGTTTGTCAGTTTTGAGACTGGTCCGAAATCGGCGTGTCGCCATTGCGGTAAAGAATGTTGGCACGCGCACCCCACTCCTTGTTCTCTCCGAACCGCCTCCCGATGTCGAGATGTCCACCAAACTGGCTATCGGTGGCGTAGGTTGTGGTGAGTTGCGTCAAGGGCTCGTCTCCCGCACGTTTGGGCACGAGATTGATTACACCGCCAACACCACTTGGCGAAAGTCCGCCCAGAAATGCACCAGTCCCTTGATGACCTCGACGCGTTCAATGCCAGCCAGCGTTGTCTGGCTGTTCGGCGCCACCCCAAACAATCCATTATAGGCAAGCGCGCCGTTACCTACTTGAACCCCGCGTATGATGAAATAGTTGCCGTTGCCTACATTGGTGGGTTCGACGTTGCGGATGGCAGGATCGTTCTTGACGACATCGGCGACCGATTGCGCGTTCTGGTGCTCAATCAGTTTCGAGGTGTAGTTTGTGACCGTGAATGGCGTGCTCATCACGTCACGATTACCAAGGACACCGAGTGCCCCGCCCGTTGCAACCTGTCCGCCTGCGTATTCCGGAGGTGTGTCCCAATTGTTGGTGCCGTTACCAACAATGGTAATTCTATCCAACACTGTCGTTCCATCCGGATCGAAACTGCCGTCTGTAGGGGCGCCTGATGTGCTGATAAGCACGGTTGTCGGGTTGGTGAAGTGATAGCTAAGCCCGGTACCGGCAAGCAGACGTCCGATGGCAGATTGCGGCGTCATCGAGCCTGTTACGCCCGACGAAGCCAGCCCTTGCACGACCGCGGCGTCGACGGAAATCTGAACCCCCGCCTGTCGTCCGAAAATCGTCAGGGCATTTTGAAGGGATTGCGGGCGAATGTTAAAGGTCCTGCCCTGCTCGGCAGCCGATTGCGCCACTGCATTCTGCATAATGACAGGAACCACCGTTCCAATTATTGTCAGAGCACTGACAAATCCTCTAATTGCAGTCCCTTTGCGGTGCATTCACCAACCCCTTCATTCTCCGGTCGAGGGGTGGTGCGACAGGTAGCACACCCACTCACCTAAAGAACGAAACGGTGCGCAAGTTTTTCAGAGAAAAATACTCATGTTTTAATTTTTCTTGCGGAACCGGGTTTCAGTAGCTTGAAACAATCGCCATCCGGGGGCTGATCTGGCGCACATTGGCGCCATGCACCTGCACTGCAGCACGAAGCGCATCGACAGGCTTTCTGAGATCGTAAACACCGGTGATCCGTTGCCCGCCGAGTTCATTTTCTGCGAGTATAATCTTTCCGCGATAATGCCGACGGATCTCATCCACAACTTCCGATATCGGCCGGTTCTTCACAACCAGCATGCCAGTGCGCCAACTTGCGACCAACTCGGGCTCGTCGTTTCCGCGCTCGACTTGCCCATTCCGATCGACATGCACCCAGTCCCCTGCTTCGAGAGGGGCATCGAGAACGGGCCGCCCTGGACCCAACAACACCGACGCGCCCGCGATTGACGGCTACGGTAACCCCATCCGACATCAAACGCACATCGAAAGCGGTGCCAAGCACGGTTGTTTCAACATTCCTCGCCTCTACCTTGAAGGGACGCATCGGATTTGGCTCGACTTCGAAATATGCCTCGCCAGAAAGTAGCTGGATACGTCGCATTTCCGGCTCAAATGCAATTTCGATGGCACTGTCGGCGCCAAGATGTACAATGCTTCCGTCTTCCAGCCGGATATTCCGAATCTGCGCAGTACTGGTGGTATAGTCCGCGGTAAGCCAGATGTTAAACGATGGCTGCAACACGACTGCCAGACAGATCGCTAACACAGTGGCAGCCGCCCACACGTACTGACGTGGACGTCGATGACGCCGCGGTGCCGCTTCCGACTTCATTTTGTGAATCTGCAAGCCTGTTCCTACCGAAGCAACTTTTGGTGCCGCAGACGCATACTTTGCATCGCCGAGGACATTCCAGACATGCCGAGCCTTTGCCCATGCCTGCCGATTCGTCCGGTCAGAGCCAAGCCGGGCACGAAAACGGGCGCGTACATCCTCATCATCCGGATCTTCCTGAAGCGCAATCAGCCAGCCAAGCGCTTCCCGATCTGCCTTCTCCGATGTCTCGTTCGATGAAATGGGTATGACTCCCGAATGATTGTTCGGCCTGTCGTGGGCAGGGAACTCTTCCAGTTTAGATGCTCCCTGTACAAAGAACGAAGGAGCCCCCGATTTTTTTTCAGAAATGGCTTAAGTCTTCATATATTTTGTAAAAGCCGCTTCCGGCAATATTCCAACCCCTCATAGACAAGCGAATGTGCGAGCCCAACGGAGATGCCAAGCCGGGCAGCAATCTCCTTCAGCTTGCAACCTTCCATGCGATGCATCTCCAGAGCAATCCGGGTTCGCTCAGGTAACTCCGCCATCGCTGCCATGACGACACGCAAGTCGTCACGATGCGATACGACATCCTCCTGACTAGGCCGGTCTTCCGCGAAGGCGTCGAAATCAGCGCTGTTGTCGCGTCGCCGCTGCTCGATGACGGATCGCCGTGTCCAGTCGATAGCAAGATTGCGTATGATGCGACGAAGATATCGCGCCGGCTCATCGAGAGATCGATCGGCCACAGCGGATTTCATGCGCAGAAATGCTTCCTGCACCAGATCTTCGCCTACTGAGCGATCACCAACGATGGTGGTTGCATAGTCCACGAACTCGATGCGATGGGTAAGATAAATCTGAAGATTTCGATCCGTATGGGGCAACACCACAATCCTGCAACGTGCGCGGGTTCCGATTGGATCAGATTACCGGTCAACAATTGCCGGGTATCATCTCTAAAAACCGGATCGTGCTTGTTTGGTGCGCTCTGTTCATTTCCCCTACGCAGGAGAAAGCTGGCGCTCGTCTAGAGTGTCTGATCGCATCATTACAGGCGACTGGATTTCCGCTAATTATTGGAAATTCTGTGTAATTGCAATGGTCTGTAAGAATATTCGCAAGCACGGTGACTTACGATAATGTTGTTTCGTTCGAAATGCACAGTTTATCATGAAGAGGCTGAGTTGCCGCCTGTAACTTCCCGTATTCATTGGGCAAAACACTGACAACAGTTTTTCTCGCAAGCGGAACGGATCGCTCACATTTCTGTTATTACGAGATCGAAAATCGTAATAGCTTCATGAGGAGCACCATCTGGCCCGATTGTTGACGATACTCATTGCTGAGATAACCGTTTGCTCTTTATCGAGATGCAGCAGCCCTTGGCAAAACTCCGTTCGGTTGTGTCAATGCCTCAACGAAGATCGGTTCCCGTGCACGGATGTGACGACGCATTAATGCCTCGAGCTGGCCAGATTCACCAGCTTTCACCAGTGCGATGATTTCATAGTGTTCAGCGATTGAATCCTTCTGGCGATCACGACCCGCTTGTGAGCGGATACCATAGAGACGCATCGTATCACGCAGTCCCATGACAGTCTCTGTGAGCAGCCTGTTGCCTGCGGCATCGATCAGGTCACGATGAAAGGCCCGATCTGACTCAAGGTAACTCTTGACGTCATCTGCTTCGTAAGCCTGTCTGATCTGATCAGCCAGAACCGTTAGTGACGAAATGTCTTTCTGCGGCCTTTCTGCAACCGGGCGGGCGGCGTGAAGCTCAAGTAATTCACGCATATTGAACAAATCTCGCAATTCTTGGAGTGAACGCTCCTTTACGCGAAAACCACGATTTTTAACCGGAACCAACAGACCTGTGCGAGCAAGTTCCAATAGCGCTTCACGCACGGGTGTCGACGACACGCCGAGCGCAGACGCCAGCGTGGGAACAGAATACATCGTTTCGGGAGCTTTCACCGGCAATGATCTCCGCGCGAACTCTCTGGAGTACCTGCTCTCTCAAGTTTGTGTCCATGGCCACGCCTCCTGAATCGCTTTCTACGATAGCAGCTTGACAGAGGCTACTGCAATTTTTACAGTAGTGCATTACTGTCATGCATTATCGAGAGCAATGCCTATGGCCAGAAAGATACCGGGCTACTGCACTTTGTGTCGGTCTCGTTGTGGATCGATGACGGTTGTCGAGGGAAGCGCCCGGTAGGTGTCGAGCCATTCGGTGAGCATCCCACTGGCGGTGCGCTTTGTGCCAAGGGTCGCGCCGCTCCAGAGCTCGTCTACAGCCCGCGCCGTTTGAAGAAACCACTGCGTCGCACCGCGCCCAAAGGCGCCAAAAATCCCGGTTGGACCGAGATTTCACGGGATGAGGCGTTGACCACGGTCGCTGAACGACTGGACATCGTCCGCAAAGAATGCGGCGCGGAGGCGGTAGTTTTCGCAATGACTACGCCGAGCGGCACGCCGATAGTTGACAGTTCAGAATGGATTGAGCGCTTCGTGCGCTGCTTCGGCAGCCCCAACCTGTTGTACGCAGTTGAAGTTTGCGGATGGCACAAGGATTATGCTCATGCGCTGACCTTTGGTCGCGGCATTGGCTTTCCTGATTATGAACAGGCGGATTCGATCGTTCTATGGGGTCATAATCCCGCACGAACCCGGCTGGCACAAGCATCGAGAATAGCCGATGCGAAGCAGCGGGGCGCTAAAGTCGCTGTAATAGACCCCAAGCCGGATGGCTCAGGCCAGATGGCAGATCTTTGGCTTCGAATTCGCCCGGTGCGGATGCAGCGTTAGCGATGGCTGTTATACGCCACCTCATCGCAACCGAAACCTTTGATCACGATTTCGTTGCACACTGGACCAATGCACCTTTTCTAATCGAAAACGGTAGCGGGCGGTTCCTGCGCGCAAACGATGTTTTTCCCCGGCGGAGACAAAGACGCCTTTGTCGTGCTCGACCCGACAGGACAGCCGAGAGCGTACGATACCAGACATGAGCTCGCGCACGGTGTACGCCTTGACGCAATGGTCTCGATCAAACTGGGTGACGGGCGAAAAGTGGGCGCGAAGACGGCGTTCCAAATGTTACGAGAAGCGGTCGAACCCTATGACTTTGACCATGTGTCGGGTCTTACCGCTCGACACGACCGTTATTCGTTCCTTTGCGGGACTATTTGAGGGTTCGCCTCGCCTTGCCTATCATTCGTGGACCGGCGTCGGTCAGCACTCCAACGCCAGCGCAATCGAACGGGCGATTGCCACGCTATATGCATTGACCGGAGCTTGCGACAGATCAGGTGGCAATGTCTGGCCGGTTGCACCGCCCACGCGTACCGTCAACGACCTTTCGCTTTTACCTTCCGGACAATTACAAAAGGCGCTGGGTATCGACCGTTTGCCCCCGGGACCTCCCTCACTGGGTTGGATTACTGCCCGTGACTTTGAACGTTCGGCACTGCATGGCGATCCCTACAAGGTGCGCGCCCTCATGAGTTGGGGATCAAATCTTGTCGGATCGCAGAGCAATACCGAACGTAACCTTGCCGTCCTGCATGCGCTCGACTTTCATGTTCACGTTGACATGTTCATGAACCCTACAGCCGAGATGGCTGATATCATTCTGCCCGCAAACATGCCGTGGGAACGTGAGGCGCTCAAGATCGGCTTTGAGATTACACAAGAGGCAGCCGAAACGATCCAGTTCCGCCCATCCATGTTGTCAGGATGTGGAGAATCAAGAGCTGATTACGCCATCGCTTTTGATCTGGCCCAGCGACTTGGCTTCGGGGAGAAATTCTTCGAGGGCGACATACGACGTGGGTGGAATTATCAACTCGAGCCATTAGGGGTGAACATTGCTGACGGCATTGCATCCTTCAGGCCGGCGCTTTCCACAGCCATTCGGTTACGCCAAATACGCCACCAACAAGGGCAATGGCGTAACCGGCTTTAAAACACATACTCGCCGGGCGGAACTTTATTCTGAAACACTTCTCCAGCATGGCTACAACCCCTTGCCCGAGCATGTCGAGCCGGTTGAAAGTCCACTCCGTCCAACTGCTGACCCGCGTTTTCCGCTGGTATTGACAACAGCCAAGAGTGGCTGGTTCATCCATACTTCGCTGCGTCATGTCGCATCACTGCGAAAGAAGTCACCCGATCCCGCAGTCGAACTCAGCGAAGCACTTGCCAATAAGCACGGCCTCGAGGACGGAGATTGGGCGCTGGTCGAGACGCCAAACGGCGGGGCTCGCTTACGGGTGCGTATCAACAACACATTAGATGATCGGGTGGTCGTTGCCGAATTTGGCTGGTGGGAAGACTGTCAGCCGCTTGGACGCAACCACGACGACGACAACCGGGCGTTCGTGACCAATCTTAACGCCATCCTGAACGACGGTCACTCTGATCCAGTAAGCGGATCGGTTCCGCTGCGTGCAACGAGTTGCCGGGTTCACGCGCTGTCCGATGCCAACAAGGGTCGCTGGACTGGTTCCCGTACATTCGTTGTTTCTGCGCGACGTCACGAGGCTGACGATGTTATTGCGATCGAGTTCGTTCCGCGTGATGCTGGTGCGCTGCCGGATTTTCTGCCGGGCCAGCATGTGGAAGTCGCCATAAGCGGCGTCGATACACGTCGCTCTTACTCTCTCACAGGAACCGGTGATGCTCCCTCAAGCCTTTCGCTGGGCATCCGCCGCACGCCCTCGCCTGCTGGCACGCCGCCGTCGTTCTCACAGTTAATGCATCAGCTCAATATCGGCGATGAAATCAAACTGTCTCAACCATCGGGCGTTTTCAATCTTCCGCTTGGCGGCGACAGGCCAATCGTTTTCATTGCCGCGGGCATCGGTATAACGCCGTTCATGAGCCACCTTGAAACCCCCGGCTCACAGGAACAACGCGCCAGAGGTCCATCTGCTCTACGGCTGCAGACATGGCGGTCTGCACCCGTATGCGCAGCGCCTTCAAGAGCTGAAGTCCAGATTATCAACGCTGAAGCTCATTACATTTTACTCCTCGCCACGTTCTGAAGATAAGGCAGGATACGATTATGATCGAGCGGGCCGGATTGACATCGGTGAACTCACACTGCTCCTTAGCCACCGACCACTCATCTATCTTTGCGGATCTCCGCAATTCATATCCGACACAAAAGCAAGCCCGGGTTGAGTTAGGTGTGTTCGCCTTCGATATCTTTGCCGAGGCATTCGTATCGCCAGCGCAAATCCCGCCACAACTTACGGCACAAGAAGTCAGGATCGCCGGCAGCAATATTTCATTCGTCTGGAAACCGGACGCAGGTTCAATCTGGATGCGGCGCACGCTTCCGGCGTCCAGCTACCTAGTGGTTGCCGGGTCGGCCAGTGCGAAAGCTGCTCCCCTGACCGTGATCTCCGGAGAGGTTGCACACCTTTCTGCAGTGGATGTGGAACCCGGACATTGTCTAGCCTGTGTGGCGGTGCCTTTGAGTGGCGTCACTCTGGCGAGAGGATAAGCGCAAATCAAAAATAGAAAATACAAGGGGATAAATCAAAATGACCGATGTCGTACGGACAACCGAGAACCCGGGCTGGATGGCTCGCTTTTCACAAAAGATGGTATTGTTTGCCGAACGCTGGTTTCCAGATGCCTATGTCTTCGTATTACTTGCCGTGGTTCTCGTTGCGGGCGCCGCGCTAGCTCACGGATCGTCTGCTTTGGCGATCAGCCAAGCGTTCGGGGACGGCTTCTGGAACCTGATCCCGTTTACGATGCAGATGGCACTTGTTGCGATCGGCGGCTATGTTGTGGCGATGTCCCTCCCGTTGCCGCCACGCTCAAATGGCTGGCGAAATTTCCAAAACCGGGCGCGGGGCAATCGTATTTGTCGGCGTTCTGTCGATCCTTCTTTCGCTCATAAACTGGGGCGTTAGTCTGATTTTCTCCGGCTTATTGGTGCGCGAGATCGCTCGCCGACGCGATATCCGCCTCGATTACCGTGCTGCGGGCGCAGCCGGCTATCTGGGTCTCGGTTGCGGTTTCACGCTCGGTATCACCTCGTCCGCTGCACAATTGCAGGCGAACGCTGAGAGCATTCCTCCATCACTTTTACCAATTACCGGTGTTATTCCTTTTACGGATACCATTCTTACCGGCAGAACACGGTAATGACCTTGTTCGTCACCGTATTGTCAGCCATCATCTGCTATTATTCCGCCCCAGTTGACCGGTTTGCCAAGACAGCCGAAGATCTTGGAGTGCGACTTGATACCGACCAGATCGAAGTGCGCAAGGCGACACGTCCCGGTGACTATCTGGAATACAGCCCGATACTGACGATTCTCGTGGTTCTTGTGGCATTAGGTTGGTTATGGCAGACTTTTCAGTCCGGAAATCCGCTGATCACACTTTCGGGACTGAATACCTATAATTTTGTGTTTCTGCTTCTGGGGATCCTTTTACATTGGCGCCCACGCAGCCTGATTGATGCTTTCGCCAAAGCAATGCCGAGTGTTTCCGGTGTCCTTTTGCAGTTCCCATTCTACGCCGGTATTGCCGCCATTCTTACCAAGGTGACCAATTCCGGCGGCGCTACCCTTTCCGACACGATTGCGCACTGGTTCGTCGGTTTTTCGTCGAACTCGACGATTTTCTCTTTCGTGGTCAGCATTTATTCCGGGGTACTCGGGTTCTTTATTCCATCAGCGGGAGGAAAATGGGTGATTGAAGCCCCTACGTAATGAAGGCCGCCAATGAGCTGGAAGCTCATCTCGGCTGGACCGTGATGGTGTACAATGTTGCAGAAACATTGCCGAACTTCATTAATCCATTCTGGATGCTGCCGCTGCTTGGAATTCTAACCCTGAAACCCAAGGACCTGATTGGCTACACTTCCGTTCAGTTCTGCATTCATTTTCCGTTGGTTATGATATTGGCAGCCATCCTGATGTCGACCTTTACCTATGTGGCTCCAGTCATGCCGTAACCCACATGCGTGATACGCATAGTACTTTCCGTCACAAGTTGATGGGAAGTACTTCCGGCGATCACCCCGGTTGGTCAGGAGGCAAGCTGGCAGGGCCCGGAGTTGGTTTGCACGTCTTCTGGAAACGCTGCACAAAAAAGCGGGGTCCGATTTACGGGTGGCGTGGCTACATATATCAGTCAAACCGCCCTGCGTGGATCCTAACTGGAGGGCTTGCGTTTAAACCAGTCGGCGAGCGTCAATGTCGATACGTCGTCCGGTGGGTTGCGCAGGAATTCTGCCACTTCCGCGCGCCAGACACGGAAACTGAAACGAAAGCACCATCGCAGATGCTCACAAAGCGCGCGATCGGGGTGAAACAGCACCCGGTACAATGCCATTGGCCGCGCATGAACCGCAATTTCCATCAGCTTCACCATCCAGAAGATCGCACGTGATGAAAGGTGTCGCGACGACAGCAGCTGGTTGCGATAATCCCATTTCGCCCGGTCGTGCTGAATCACAACACGGTCCGCGTTGCTGGCTGTCCAGTCCGACCAACGATGAGGAGTTACATACATCGCGTTCAACAGATCGGGATCGTAAAGCGAAACTTGCCGGATCGCGCGAAGGTAGTCGCCCATGCGTTCCTCCTCGAACCCGACGATGTGGCCCAGCATTGACAGGATACCATGTTCGCGCAAGGCCGCGACCGCCTGTTGATCCTCGCGCACCGTCGAGCCTTTGCGGATCGCGGCCAGCGTCGCCGGATCGGTAGGCTCTATTCCCATCAGCACGCAGATCATTCCCGCCCGCTTCATTAATGGAAGAAGGTCCGCGTCGCGCACGCAGGTCCCGGTGACCGGTCAAACCGATGAATCAAATGCATCGGCATTCTCCGATTGCGCGCTGTCCGCTTCTCAAGGTCCAATATGACAAGACGACCGGCTTCGATGTCGGCGCTAACGATGCCAAGAGGCATCCCCCAACCAAGCCCATCTCGTAACAACTCATGTTTCAAACCGAGATCATTGGTGATGATTTCAGGTATCATTTCCACTGTAACGCAGCAGTGCCGGGATCCTGACAGCCAGTATTACCGGGACGATCACCAGAGAGATCCCGCTCAACATTGCGACGTGGATGATTCCAATGAATTCTGCGGCTATGCCTAGCATGAGACTGGCAACCGGCATAATGCCAATTGTCAGCTCCTGTATTCCCATCACGCGTCCTTGCAACTGCGGCTTTGTCATCATCAGCATCAAGGTCGTCTGCAAAACCGCAAAAGGCGATGATGCCAGTCCGATCAGCGTCATCAGGATAAAAGATAGCGGAATTGACGAAGAGAGTGCGAACACCGCCCAAAGCGCTCCCCACGTCACGTCGCAGTTGCGCACACGAAAAGACCGCCCTTATAATGAAAATCACCCGGGCTGGCGATAATAAGCGAGCCAATCAGACCACCTGTCCCGCTACACGCCAGCAGCCAGCCAAGCCCTCGTGGATCGAGATGCAGATGTTCCTTGGCGATGACTGGCATGAACCCCTGATAAATTGGCCATAACAATATATTCGCAGCAAAAGTTACCGACAGCACCGCACCCAGCAAGCGGTTGGATAGAACGACTTGAAAGCCGGCAGCCAACGATCTCCCGGGCTCTCGCCTGACGCAGAGCCGTGTTTGTTTTTCAGATTTCGAACCGGCCAGATTGCTACAAAGGCGATCAGATACCAGAATGCAGAGACCGCCAGCGCAACGGCTGGACCAAAGCTGGCAATCATAGCACCACCCAGTGCAGGACCGATAACCTGGGTCAGGTAAACAACGATGGAATTGAGTGCGTTCGCGTTGCTCAGGCTCTCACGCCCGACAAAATCGGCGACCGGGCTGAACCGGGCCGGTTGCGAGGGAGATTGCGCCAGACCAATGCAGAAGCCACCGAAAACCAGCCCCCAGAAACTGGCCATGTTCAGCGCGACCCGGGGTCGCGATTAACACCATCATCACGAATGCCCAGCCCGATGCCACAAGCAACAGTTTCGGACGGTCAAAACGGTCCGAAATGACACCGCTAACCGGACCCAGCATCATTGGTGAGAGGCGCGCGGCAGTGAAAATTGCAACCGAGATCTCGGAATGTGTATATTCGAACACCAACCACCCTAGTACGAGTGTTTGCGTCCATACCCCAAAAAAAAGAAAAGATTGGAGAGCCATAACAACCGGTAGCGCGGGTATAGAAGAAGTGAGGATGCAATTCGCTTCACTACGCCGTGACCGAGTTTCCCGGTTCTATGCGAGGCCGCCGCCTCAACTGCAATATCTTCCCGTTCTGACATGGATAACTCATGAATATGCACCGTTCAGGCGCTGAAACCACCTCGCACGTCAACCTGCTGAATTGATAGCGGGCAGCGTGTTCCGCCTCTTATACGTGTGGTGGTATTCATTCGGAAATTAAATATTACTATATTGAGTATTCACTTTCCAAATACTTTCAAGAGGAAGCGTGCAGACGTATACGAAGAAGCGATCGTACCCAAAGCGAGACTGTGGATCGGGCGTTTTTGATAATAATGAAATTGCCAGAAACATGATCCAATGAGCCGGGAACTACCGCCGTTTTGGCATTTCCTCCATTGCCCCATCCCCGGGCATGGCCCTCCATGCGCCTCCGCAAGAGATTACTGGAGCACGGAGCTCAGGCCGGTGAAGCAAGAAAAACGGTCAGATCGGGAATAGCAGCCACACTTCGCATACAACGGTTCTGTACTCATTTCCCAACGTTCGCGACATGACCATTCAGATAATTATAAACTGTAGCCCGTCCCATACCGAGCAGTCGACATATATAGCTGGCAGCGTTTTTCCCGCTGAACGCTCCGTCATCGGCGAGCGCCTGCACAAGTTCTTTCTTTTGTGCTCGGGTAAGGTCGGAAATGTTCAGCCCACGCGACGTGGTCCAATGCTGAATATAACTGTTAATGCGTTCAAACCAGTCATCGCGAAACAAACTTTCCATCTCGCCCGGCGCCGGAGGAACCGATACAAAATTCTGTAATGTGAGCACCATACTTTCGAACACTGACATATCGGCATTGATACACAAAACGCCAATTTCCTTACCCGACACCGCTCTGACAACAGAACTGATAGATTTTATTCTACGCCCATCCCAGTTCGTTTTGGCGTAAGGGCCAATCAGTACGTCGGATGATTTAAAGTCAATCTCATCGAGGTTGGAAGGATCTCCCGGTTCTCGTTTTGAGAAGTTCCCGGCGATATGAACAACAGATTTGCTCGACAGATCATGAAGAACAACTTCCGCAAAGGGGCAAACAAATTCGCTATTGCCTCGCATATCGGCACATAAGGCAAAGTGCCGGGTCAATTTCGTTGGCCACAGCTTTGTTTTCCTTACCCAAAATGAATCCTCCTTCGTCGATCCCACGCAATATAGACTGAATCCTCTTTGAACACTTCCGAATTAATTGGACTAGACAGTCTATTTTAGATGAAATAGTCTAATAACAATCCGGGCGCCACGCAAGCGGGGAAAATCAGATGCATCGCCCGGAAATGGGCTGTTGAAATAATAACAAAAGGGAACAAACACGATGAATAACTGGAAACTGTCTCTGACTGGTGCCGCAGCGGTAGCGCTGGCTGCACTTACTACGGCCCAAGCCGAAACGTTGCGGGTTGGTATGGAATGTACCTATCCGCCATTCAACTACCGCACGGCGGAAGGCAATCTCGAAGGCTACGATGTGGATGTGGCCAAAGGCGTTGCCGAGATCACCGGTTACGAGCTGGACTATGTTTGTCAGGGGTTTGACGGATTGATTCCGGCCTTGCTCGCCAACAAATTTGATCTGATCATTGCTTCCATGTCGATTACCGACAAGCGCAAACAGCAGATCGATTTTTCTATCCCTTATCGCAAGTCGGTCGGGCACGGTGGGGCAGGCTGGAAAGGGGCCGATATGTTTGACTCAAACGGACAGCCCATCCCCGAAAAATTCAACGGCGTCCGGATAGGTGTCGAACGTGCGTCGACCTACTTCGAATGGTTCAAGGCCAAACTGCCTGATGCCGATCTGGTCATGTATGACGGTGTCGAACCAATGTATCTCGACCTCAAGAACGGTCGCGTCGACATGATCATGACCAATCCGATGAAGGCCTATCTCTCCTTCTTGCAGGGCGAAGGTAAAGGCAAATTTGAGCTGGTCGGGCCGGAAATCAACGAGCCTGAATATTTCGGACCGGTGTTGGGATCGGTCTGCGCAAAGGTGACGACGGATTGCGTGGCAAGATAGACGATGCCATTCGTCAGCTCATTCGCGAGGGCAAGCTCAAGGAGTATGCCCTGAAGATATTTCCATTCCCGATCCATGATGATGCATGGGCTGATAAATAATCCGTCGATCATGGTTTTCAAAAGACGGAGAAGCAAATTGGAAGCCCTGAACGGTTGGTGGGATAATTATCTATTCGCATCGGTCATAGTTGCGAAAGTATTCATCTACTCCTTGATTCTGACGGTGATTTTTGGACTGCTTGGCGCTGCTGCCAAGCTGTCGTCTAGTCGGCCACTGAATGCAATTGGCAACATGTACACGGTGTTCTTTCGTGGCACGCCTGAAATACTTGTCATCCTTATGCTGTATTTTGGTTCGGCGGTCACATTGACAACGATTGCACGGCTTTTCAATCCGTCGGTCAAGTTCATTGACATTCCGCCATTCTGGGCGGGCTCGATAGCCATTGCCCCGGTTGTGGGCGCTTATGCCACTGAAACATTCCGCGGGGCGTTCAAGAGCGTCAAACCCGGCAGCGTCGAAGCTTCGCGCGCCCGGGAATGAACGCCCTGCAGACATTTGTCTATATTCGCCTGCCCGAAATGTGGCGCACGGCCTTGCCAGCCTTTGGCAATCACATGTTATCGCTCATCAAGGATACGGCGCTGATCTCGATCATCGGGCTAAACGAGACGCTGTTTGTAGCCAAACAGGCAGCGGGCGTGACTGGTAAACCCTTTACGATGTATATCGTCGTGGGCCTGATATACCTGTTTTTTCCAGCATCATCACGCTCTCAGTCAATCTGCTTGAGTACGGCCAACCGGCATTTGCAGCGGAGACCATCATGAATATGAGTATTCTCCTTGATGCACTGCCACGCATGCTGGGCGGTTTTGCCATGACATTCCAGTTGATGGTCGTTTCCCTAGCCACCGGAACCCTGATCGCTGTCATCCTGCTCCTGATGCGACTGAGTGCCAGATGGTGGCTGTCCCGCCGGCGCAGCTCTATATCTACGTTTTCCGCGGGACCCCGATCCTCGTCCAGATATTCATCATCTATTACGGCCTACCCCAATTTGACTGGATTCGTGACAGCATGTTCTGGCCAGTATTCAGAGACCCGTTTGGTTGTGCCATTGTCGCACTTTCGCTAAATGTTGGGGCCTATGTTTCTGAAGTTTTCCGGGGCGGAGTTCTCGCGGTAGAGCGCGGGCTGACCGAAGCCGGCGCCGCTCTTGGAATGAATTCAATACACCGCTTCGTTTATATTACCGCGCCGCTCGCCTTCCGCATATGTCTGCCAGCATACGGCAACGAGATCATCAGCCTGATGAAATCAACCGCGCTTGCAAGCACAATTACTCTTGTCGACATGACCGGCATCGCCCGAACCATTGTCGCTGAAACCTTTGCTCCCTACCAGATATTCCTGTCACTGGCCTTCGTCTACATCATCCTGACACGGATATTGCAGACTGGGATCAAGCGCCTTGAGGATTATCTTGGCCGCCACATGGTGCGCTAAAGCAAAACTGTCTCTTGAAGGTGACTTCCATGAATGAAGATAAACACACGATGATTGAACTGGTCAATGTTAACAAGAACTTCGGCAAGTTCGGGCACTCAAGCAGATTAACCTCAAGGTGCACCGTGGAGAGAAGATCGTCGTATGCGGTCCGTCCGGATCGGGCAAATCAACGTTGATCCGCTGTATCAACCGGATGGAAGAGCATTCAAGCGGCGATATCTTCATCGACGGTCACGAGCTTACCGACAAGACCCGGGACATCAATGCAGTCCGGCGTGAAGTCGGCATGGTTTTCCAGAGCTTCAATCTGTTTCCGCATATGACCGTTCTCCGCAATCTCACCATTGCCCAGCGTCTGGTTCGTCGAACGCCCTTGAAACAGGCCACCGAAATTGCCATGCATTATCTGGAGCGTGTCAGGATTCCCGAACAGGCACACAAATATCCGATTCAGCTTTCCGGTGGACAACAACAGCGAGTGGCAATCGCGCGAGCCCTGTGCATGAAACCCCAGATCATGCTGTTTGATGAGCCGACCTCCGCCCTTGACCCGGAAATGATATCCGAAGTGCTCGACGTGATGGTCGATCTTGCGCAGGGCGGCATGACCATGGTCTGCGTGACACACGAAATGGGCTTCGCCAAATCCGTTGCCGACAGGGTCGTGTTCATGGACCGCGGCGAAATGATTGAAGAAGCAGATCGGGCTTTCTTCGGCAATCCGAAGAACGAACGTACGGCGCTGTTTCTGCGTCAGATACTCAGACATTAGCGTGTGCGAGCGATCGTACACACTCTCCTGATCGTCGGAAGCTCATAGCGATCGGAAAAGGCAAATACAGGAAGGAACGGATGATTGGGTCCAGATCATCCGAGCGGATTCTTGTGCTCAGAAAATCCATGTGAGGCAATTGATGGCCAAAGTCTTTCAAATTGATGATATTCGTTCCGCTGCCGAGGCAATGGACCTGACGTCTGTCATCGAAGCCGGTTTCGTCGCCTACTCTGACGGAAAAGTCGTAGTCCCGCCTGTGGGCGAGCTCCTGTTTGCACAGCCACCGGCGACACACACATAAAATACGGCTATATCCATAACGACGAAATCTTCGTGATCAAGATCGCTTCAGGCTTTTATGATAATCCTTCCATCGGACTTCCGTCTGGCTCCGGTCTGATGCTTGTTTTCTCCCAGAAGACTGGTTTCCTGCAGTCCATTCTTCTCGATGACGGTTATCTTACTAACATCCGGACTGCGCTGGCCGGTCGTATTGCGGCAAGATACCTCGCTCCCAGAACGGTCAACGCAATAGGGATCTATGGTACCGGAGCGATGGCACGTCTGCAGCTAACCTATCTTGCTTCCGTAACAGACTGCCGGGAAGTAGTGGTGTGGGGTCGTTCTGAGGAAGGTCTGGATCGCTACTGCGAAGATATCTCCGCGCTTGGCTACTCCGTTACACCCACACGTAAAAGCAGCGACGTCACGGATGCCTGTAATGTTATAGTTACGACCACTCCGTCTGTCCAACCGCTGATCATGCAAAAGCCGGGTGCGCCCCGGGACACATATCACCGCCGTTGGTTCAGATACGCCGGAGAAACAGGAACTGGACGGACGCATCCCGGGCATTGCCAAAGTCGTTATTGCAGACAGCATAGAACAATGCCGCTCACGCGGGGAAATATTCCATGCCATTCGTGAAGGGCACCTCTCGGAGAACGGAGTTCTGGAGCTGGGCAATGTCATAAAGTCCGGCGCGAAAGCGCGGGCAAGCGAAAGCGACATCACCGTAGCTGATCTAACCGGCGTTGCGGTTCAGGATATCCAGATAGCAAAAGCAGTTTGCGAGCGGCTGTTATCCCCTTCCGCATGAACAAATGCTGCAAACTACACCAGTTAAATCGAACAAGGAGGAGTGTAATGATCCAGTACGTTAGTACAACAGGTGGTATTGAGCCGGTCGGCTTTGATGAAGCCGTGCTCCGGGGGTTTGCAGCCGATGGCGGCCTGTTCGTTCCCGATGAGATCCCCGTCATCGAAAACCAGACTGGAAGCACTTTCCGGGCTCACATTTCAGGAGCTCGCATTCGAGCTGACTTCGTTATACATTGATCCATCAATCATCCCGCCACATGATCTGAAACGGCTCATAAACGATAGCTATCGTGACTTTCAACACCCTGACATCGTCAGACTGGCTCCAATCACCGGCGAACCCGATATAAGCGTACTAGAGCTCTTTCATGGCCCGACCCAGTCTTTCAAGGACATGGCAATGGGCTTCCTGATGCAGACAGTGGACTATCTCCTCGAGAAGCGTCAGAAACGGCTGAACATCGTGCTGGCCACTACCGGTGACACCGGTCCGGCCGCCGCGTGGGCAGCAGCCGGAAAACGCCATATTGACTGCTGGCCGCTATACCCGCGGGGAATGATTTCCGGGAACAAGAGCGTCAAATGACGGTGTTGCGCGCCGATAATGTTCACCCGGTCGGCGTTGAAAACTGCCCTGATGGCGGCGACGATCTTGATCTTGTCGTTGCTCAGTTATTCGAAGATGACACTCTTAAACGCAACACGGGGCTCTCCAGCGTCAACTCAATTAACTGGTGCCGTGTCATGTATCAGACTGTGCACTATTTTTACGCCTATTTCCGGACGGTCAATCAGGTAGGCGACCCTATCGTTTTCTCCGTGCCATCAGGAGCTTTCGGCAATCTGTTCGCCGGTTATCTGGCGCGTTCGATGGGATTGCCGGTTGCCCGGTTTGTCTGCGCCAACAACGTCAACAGCGCTCTGCATACCGCGTTCTCAACCGGAATATTTCCGCGCCGTGATCTTGTTCAAACCCCTCGTCAGCGATCGACATCGTCGCACCATACAATTTTTGGCGTTTTTGTACTTCGTCACAAACCGCGACGCAAAACGTATACGGCAATGGATGAAGGACTTCTCCGAAAACCGGCTGGTGGAGTTCGATCAGGATACAGCTGATAAAATTCGGGACGGTTTCATTTCAGCTTCTATCGGTGATGAGAAAACCCTTGCAACCATCCGCAATCTTTATGAAACTGATGGTTCCTATCTCATCGATCCACATACCGCAGTTGCAGTTGCAGCCGTTAACTCTGTCCGCGATCAATTGCCCGCTGATGTCAAGATCGTATGTGTTGCAACCGCACATCCTGCCAAGTTTCCGGATGTTATGAAGAGTGCTCTCAATCTGGAAAAACTGCCGGCGTCAGCACACCACCCCGCAATTGATGAAGCGCGCGCAGCCTGCGAGCATCTTCGTATTTGTCAGCTCGAAAACCTCCGGGCAAATCTCATAGAGGAGATGACGAGGCAGACCGAACGTCGCAGCGCATAGTTCCAGCACTTGATGGACCGGAAAGATCGGCTGGCGGGTTCTCAGAACCGCCAACCGAAACCACACAGCTTCGCTGTGGAACCAAATACGTGTAACTAATCCAGATAACTCATAGCTGGTCATGCATTCGGAAGCGCGACAATGTCTGAACAGACACTGAACCAGTTGGCTATATTCGCAAATGAACTAGCCGATATTGCACGTCATACCATCCGTAGTTCGAAACAGGCCGACCGACGCCCCATCGCGAAACCAGACTCGAGCCCGGTGACGAACACAGACAAAACTGTGGAACTTCGTCTGCGAGAGCGCATAGCCGAACGCTTCCCGGATCATGGAATTCTTGGGGAAGAATTCGGTGCCGGAGGATTGGATCGGGAATTTGTATGGGTCGTAGACCCGATTGATGGGACCAAGGCATTCATCGGAGGGCTTGCAATCTATGGGACGCTGATTTCTCTAACACGCGGCGGCGTACCACTCATCGGGTTGATCGATAATCCAACCACAGGAGACCGTTGGCTTGGCAAAGCGGGGTAAGCCAACGACCTTGAACGGCAATCCTGTCCAGTGCGCCTCAACCGGGACCCTTGCCGAAGCCTTTATAGCCAACGGAAATCCTGATGTATTCACCGGGTCGGACAGAGTATGTGTCGATAACTTGCGCGAAGCGACACGCTGGTGTGTTTATGGGGAAGCTGTATTGCTTATGGACGTGTCGCAGACGGAAGCCCGGATATAAGCATTGATGGCGGTCTCTCGCCATATGATTATTGCGCACTCGTCCCTGTAATTAATGGAGCAGGAGGCTGTATTACGGACTGGCAGGGAGCAGGGCTTGGCCTCGCATCAGGTGACCGATGTGTAGCGTCTGCAAATCCTGATCTCCACCGGCAAGTGCTTGACAGGCTGTCATCTTGAATTCCACAGACAGCTTCATCCATGTTTTGAAAGTAGCACCCTTCCCAAACCTTGCAGGCTGTAGCGTCTGAAGACCAAATCGGCACATTCGACTGGGATGCGCGGAACAGCGTTCCCCACACCCGGTTCAAGCATCCAGCCCCGGAGCTGGTTGCCGGCAAGCGACGGTCGACCGACAATCTGGAGAGACCACACCGGCATTTCGTCCTCATTCCATTCTCCCGACGGGTGGAGTTGCTCCAGCATACTTCCCCGGCTGCACTTAATGATCTTATGCGTTATCGATAAAGACTATTACGTGCGCGATTGATCAGGTCGCGGAGCCAGCGAAGCTCGGGACTGTAGTGCGCCCGATCGTGCCATAGCTGATAGAAAGTCATCTTTAGGAAAGGAATGGGTGACTCCCGATAAACCAAAGGAAGGAATTCCGCGAAATAAGAAGCAAAATGTCGACCTGTCGAAAATACCAAATCAGAGTTGATCAAAAGAAACAATGCGGTACAGAAATATGATTTGAAACTGACTGATTTCGGATTGCCCGAATGCTTGTGAGATGCGTATGACGCGGCAAGATTATCTGACGCTGTGATCGCTTTGCTGACCAGAGATGTGCCCATGCTGAAATGCAAGCCGTCCGTCAGGCCAGCAAGTCACTTGGCACAACCGATTTGAGTGGCGGTGTCGTCTATGCAAGCGGTTATCCCGGCCGACGCGCTTGTCTGCAATGTACCTTGCGGGCATCAGACAAGTCTATTACGCTTATTCCGGCGAGGATGGTGCGCCAAACGATATTGCATCGGCGGGACCACTCAGGCGTCTGGAAAATCAGCTCCTTGCGGGGAGAAGCCAAAGCGAGCTCCTTCCCGCACTATTATTCTGGCCGCATGCGGCGCAGAATCCGGTTCATCCGCAAAACGCGCGAACGATTTTACCAGTGGCCCGGTCGGTCTCTATCGTAACTCGCTCTTGTCTCAGGTCCATCGTGACCGGATCGCCCGGCTTGATCTGACGGACAATGGTTGCGCCGGTCAGTTTCATAGCAACTTCGTCCGAAATCCTGTCTTTCCCCGCGAGGGTCTCGGCAGCCTCCTTTTTACAAACACGCGGCTGCAAGGTATCTGCTGCCACTGAGGTCTCCTTTTCCTTTTGACATCCGGCGATTACCAACATCAAGGCAACGCCAGCAACGGAACAGCAGTACGAATGAAATTCACGATTATTACTCCTTTTACGGGGCCACATTAGGCAAGCAGTGCGGTCATAGCGCGCTGAAGATGACTTGAAGCTGAACGAGACAAAAATCTGTTCCTTCTGCCCCGAGTTACCGCCTCTATTCCTGAAACGGAGCAGGTCAGTGATGTCCGCGATCCAGCTTTGTCCGTTGGAGTGGACTAGGATCGAGTCTGATTCTTCGAGAAGTCCCGGCACCAAAGCCAATCCAACCAGAACTATTCTGAAAACGCGAATAGTGGACTACGCATAAATATCTTCCTGATAGTCGGGTGAACGTCAAGCGGGTGAATTCAGGGCCAACAGAATTCTTGAGTGCCCAGACCATAACGCGGTAATGGCAGCAACCTCCATTCAACGATTTTCCCGCGAATAACTCCTTCTGTTCTCTGTGAGAGATGAACTTTTGTCCCCGGGGAAAAAAAAAGCAGATTACGCATTCTGCCACGGTGGCGTTCGTCACCGGCTGGCATTTGGAACATTAACCAAAGTCGGTCCTGTCCCCGCCCGCTCGCAAATTTTTCTATCTCCGGGCAGAAAGCGCACCTGATCAGCGATGATAATGAGCTGTTCCAACACATGAGATGTAGTTCAATGTCGACTTTGACTGTGCTGGGGTCCAGATTTTTGCCGGACACCGGTTCGCAATCGGTAGGACCGGCTGAAATCCGGCGTTGCGCGATTACGGGCTAATACTTCACCAGAATTCGTTAAGACACAAAGCCGAAGACACGCCCCCGGTTTCCGGATGTTCCCGAGAACGCAGATGTAATGTCCGGGCCCGGTACGCGAGGAGCGATTATCCGACCAGTAATCTGATCGCTGTCTCCTGCAAAACCATTACCCTGAACCAATTCCGGCAACCAATGCAGCTGAACCCGGTTGCTCGTGAAAAATCCGTATCTTCTCGAGATCACCGGCGGTATCGATATCCGCGAACTGCTGGTCGTCAGCATCCAGAAACCGGGCTTCATTGAGCAAGGCACGCGCACCACCCTCGCCCGTCTTCGGGAGAAGTTCCAGTCTGGCCAACGGAATGATGGCAGGCGGACCACGAAAATTCGGTGACCGTGACGCGACAATTGCTCTATTACTGGCTCTGAACAAGGCCGGGGAGACCTGTCAGATGCGGGACGGATACCAACGGCATATCTGCGAGACATAAAAGGACATGCCGTTCATATATCACTTGTGTCAGGCCATTGTGTATCGACCCCAACATGCCCCGAAAAGCTGGGCGACAGGCGCCAGCACGAAACCATTGGCGATGAATGCATCGTGCGGGGAGCTTTTCCGTGATGAACGAGTATCTTACGCCCCCACTGAAACGGCGCGAGCGAGCCCAGTATATGATGCGCGACTGGTTTGTCGGCCAGTTTCTGATTCAGTTTGTCCCCGCTCCCGAACCTTTTTCCGGCACCAGCACCAAGTACAACGACCGCAATATCCGAAGCCTTCTCCATCCCGGTGGCACCTAGTATTCCCGGTTACAAGAGTCACACAGACTTTGATTGACCGGTCGGAAATGAAAACTGTTGGACCAGTCACCGGCGTAGAATTATCAACAGGGATCTTGTTATACCGGGCAACAACTTCCGCCAGAACGGAAATAGCCGGGCTTCGTGCATCACGTGTTGGCCCCACATGCCGATAGGAGCCCGGATACGCCCAATCTGTGATGGCACGAACCCGAGTTCTATCAGACGTTCACCGCGTTTTCGATGAGTTTTGAGGCTGCCCAGACAACCAATGTAGAAGGCGTCGGTCGCAAGTGCCGCTTGCAGCACAGGCATATCCTTCTCCAGATCATGCTGAAGCAGCACCACCGCTGTATATGAATCTATATGTATTCGATCAACTGACTCAGGCCTTTCTACCGCGATTCCGGCTGCATGTGCCAATTCACTGAACGCATCCGGTTCGATCCCTTGTCCAAAAGCAGAATCTGCGGAGCAGGCATGTAACCGACCACAAATTTCTCCCCGTCCCAACCGCTCGCCCGATTTGACATGCAAGCCACAACATCATCAGTTGCGAGCCTCAATTCGAGCGTCATTTCCCTCCGTTTCTCGAGACCAAGCACGAGTTCGGCAATCTCTTCCGGTTGTGTTATAATATGTATCGCCGGGTAATACCACCGCCACAAGGCAGCACAATGTCGAAGTAGGGTGAGCCAAGCCCCAGTCGAAGCAATCTGCTTTGTCCCCGGCTTAATGCGATTATAGCGGCGCGCGCAACGGTGGCCTCTATACATCCTCCGGATATGTAACCGCAGTAGCGACCGTTTTCGCTCACCGCCATTTGCGTGCCTAGCGCTCGCGATGCCCCCCCTTCTATTTCAACGAGTGTAACCAACGCACAGCGTCGCCCTGCCCTCGCTTCGTCGTTGGCAAACCGAAGGATTTCCAGAGGTTGATCGGTGGAACGCGACAAGCGAACATCCTGCATTAGCTCCGTCATGTGCAAATCCTTGTCGTTAGGAAACAGGTCATACTGGAAACGCAATCCATGCGCTCGGGGGTGTCCTTTCGGAAAGCGGGATTGCCTGTAACTTCAAGTCCGCTATAATTGCCTGCGGTTTCCGCACCTATCTCCAAAGCAATCAAGAAAAGCGGCAACCTATTCATGAACCTCAGACAGTTAGAGTATTTCATCGCCGTTGCTGAAGAGAAAAACTTCAGCCGTGCCGCCGAGCGCTTACATATGTCCCAACCCCCACTCAGCCAGCAGATAAAACTGCTGGAGGACAGGCTGGGTGTGCGTCTTTTCGACCGCAACCGACGGGGGCCAAGCTAACGCTTGCCGGCGAAATGCTTCTGGTGCGCGCCAGAGCGATCGTAAGCGATTGCAACAGCACCGAACAGATTGTGCGCCGCGCAGCGGGGGGCTTGAAGGGTTCATTCGAATTGGCATAATAAACTCCCTTCTCCATGGTATCCTCCCGACCGCATTGCGCCGTTTTCGCGAACTGAAACCTAATATCGATTGGTCATTGCACGAGCTATTACCTGACCGGCAGGAACAGGCCTTACTCAACGGAGACATAGATATCGGTTTTCCTGTAACCGTACGAGTTATGGCGAATTGAAATCGTTCCTCGCCTATCCCCAGAAACTGGTTGCCGCCTTGCCATTAACTCACGCCTTAGCCTCCAGAACGGTCATCGGCATCCGGGATATCAATTCAGAAGATCTGATCATGCTGGATGGGCGCAGTCCCCTCATAAGGGGAGATCCTTGCAAGCTGCCGCAAAGCCGTTGTCGGCACGCGTATCGTTCACACATCAACGGATCCCACAGTAGTTCTTAGTCTGGTCGGCGCTGGTTTGGGGATGAGTATACTGCCCGCAAACATGCAGGGCTTTTATCGTGATCGGGTATCATTCATTTCCTTCGATGCTGATGGACTGAACGCAGATGTTTATGCCACAGTATGCCGAGATGCCGATCTCACTGTCGCCGAACCCTTTCGGGAGCTCGTAACTTCACTTGCTGTCAAGGCGTGAGCTTGCGACGGTGTCAGTGCTGGCTCATCAGCTTGAAAAGTTCAGAAAACCGCTGTTTTGCTTTACCCGGATGTGTCTTGCCGGTCGCTTCAGCCTCATTGACAGGTTTTCCAATCACGATCAGGGCAACCATACCCATCCCATAATGCGGCGAGCATTTTACCCCGTAAACCCCTTCGTCCCGGAGCGTAATGCTAAAATTCTCGCCCATTTTACTCTTGAATGACTTTGCTTTCTCGGGAAGCATACCCGGAATACTCATAACGTCATGCCCACGGTCCGTTGCGATAAAACTGATCGTATCGCCCGGATTGGCCTGAACAAAATCCGGCTCGAAAACCATTGGGCCTTTCTCGCCCCTGTTCAGCATTTTTACTTCAATTTCGGCCGCGTTAGAGTAATTGCCACTGGCAAGAAGCAAAAATATGGCCGATAACATCAGGGTTGTTGGAGGTTTTTTCATCGAATTGCTCTCAGTCTTCAATTCTCCGGGCATCTAAAGCTGACCGGAAGCAGGAAATGAATTAAGCTGTTACCCGGAACGGAGTTTGACGCAGGCGCCTCCCCGTCGCTGCGAATATCGCATTTCCTATCGCCGGGACCACAACAGGATTTGATAGTTCACCGACACCGCTTGGCGGTCTGTCAGATGGTGGCAGTACTTCTATCGTGAGAGGCGGTGCATCACTCATCCGAACGACGGGATAATCATGAAAATTGCTTTCACGCACCATTCCCTGTTCAATGTGAATTTCGTTCATTAAAGCCGTTGATATTCCCCAATAGATTCCACCAGCAATTTGCTGCTCTACAGACACAGGGTCAACGGCCACGCCACAATCAGCAACACAGGTCAAACCGAGAATCCGAATATTCCCCGCTTCAACGCTCACGTTGGCTATGACAGCGATATTGCTTTTGTAACCCTCGTAGGTTGCGACCCCCATACCACGTCCTTCACCCTTGCGTCGTGACGCTACCGCACTGGTCCATCCGGATAATTCGGCTGCGCGATCTAATACGCGTACAAGGTCAGGTCGACGCGCAAGCATTTTACGGCGAAACGCTAGCGGATCTTCTCGCGCCGCATATGCAGCTTCATCAATCATACTTTCGACAGCAAATATATTGGGGACATAGCTAACGGCACGCCACCACCAATGGGGAACCCCGGTTCATGGCGAACCCGGGCCGGGTCTAATGCATCAATATCATAATAGAAGTCGTCCCTGATGCCTTCAGTGCAACTTGGGTCCACCGGGACCTTGGAGAGGAAACCGGGATCATCGGCTTGTTTGATTGAAGGAGACACTGCTCTTAGACTAAAAGCACCCGGCTTTCCTCTCTGATCAAACGCAAAGCGTGCTTTATGCACAGTGGCCGAATGATAATAAAGTCCTCTGATGTCGTCTTCGCGACTATATAACAGTTTGACTGGCCTGCCCGTTTTTCCCGGCTATATAAGTAACTTCCAGAATGGGATGCAGCCCCTCGCGTGCTCGAAACTTCCGCCTGCATCGGTTATGTGAATGCGCACCTTATCTCTGGGAACTCCGGCAATCGTCTCACATGCACGGGCACAACGCGACGGCACCTGAATGCCTCCCCAATACTCCACTTCGTCAGCCTTAACCCACGCGATTACCGACTGAGGTTCCATCTGAGCGTGTGCTTTATAAGGCATTCGATATATCGCTTCGAGGCTTTTGCCCCCGTTTCGAAAAACCTGCTCGGGCTCCCCGACGTAATGGGCCTTTAAACCGGCATCTTGCACATGCTTTTCCATATCAGCAATCGCTTGATCGGAACTGAAATCAGCCATCGGCGAAGGGTGCCATTCTGCCTTAAGTAACGCACGGGCTCGCTGACATGCCCAGAAACTACGACCGACGATTGCGATACCGGACTGAGTGGCGCCATTCAGTGGCGCTGCGGGAGGATGGTCCGGTCGGAAATGCGCGATGATTTCAGGTAAATCCATTTCGAAAGCATCAATAATGCCCGGCGATGCCTTGATCTCATCCTTGTTGAAACTTTTAAGTCGCGCTTTAATAACCGGCGCATGCACCACAATCGCCGTCACCATATCGGGCAAGCGCAGATCGATTGCATACTGGGCCTTGCCGGTCAGCTTGTCTTTCAGATTGTAGCTGTGGTGTGGTTTTCCGACGAGACGGAAATCCCGTGGATTTTTCAGTGAAACACTTTCAGGCAAGACTCGCTTCGCAGCACCTTCCGCAAGCTCACCGTAATGCAGTGATCGATCGCTGTGCCGGTCGATCACCTGCCCTCCTCGCGTACTTAAGGCATCGACGTCGACTGACCAGCGTTCAGCGGCTTCCGCGACAAGCATCGCACGTGCTGTCGCGCCAGCTCGCCGCATATTGGTCCATTCCAGAGCAACCGTCGTACCGCCACCAGTTGCGTGCATCCCCAAAGGGGATGAATGTATTCTTTAGCGAGAGGGTCATCGGGTGACACCACTTCAACCTTGTTCCAGTCGACATCAAGTTCCTCGGCCAGAATGAGGCCAAGTGCGTTTCTCATTCCGGTACCACTGTCGAACTTGTGCGACACGAGCTGGATCCGGTTATCCGAGCCAATTCGTATCCGGGCGCTTGGAAACAGCGGTTCGCTCTCCGTTATTCTATTCGTACCGGCAAGTGCTTTGCTAATTCCACCAGCTCGAACTTCAAGGATCAGACCAAGTCCAGCAACCGCACCCAGTTTGAGAAATGATCGCCTGTCTGATGAATGTCCGGTTGGCTTCCTCACATCCAACCGTTGCGAATTGAAGGATCTGGTCATTGCTTGCCCCTGTTTTCAAGTGTAGCAGCAGCTCGATGAATAGCTCGACGAATCCGGCCGTAGGTGCCACACCGGCAAATATTTCCATCCATAGCCGTTGTTATATCGTCGTCGGTAGGTGCAGGATTTTCGAGCAGCAATGCAGCAGCAGACATCATCTGCCCCGGCTGACAGTATCCACATTGCGGCACATCCTCGTCAAACCGGGCTTGCTGTACGGGATGAAGATGCTCGGCAGAACCCAGCCCTTCAATTGTTGTAATTACGCTGTCACCAACATCTCCCGCCAGCACGGCATGATCGCACTGCAACTCCGTCCATATGCACCGTGCAAGCTCCGCAAAGCCCCTGACCGCATCCGTATTTGGTACCGGTAAGCCCGAGTTCATCACGCAGGACCCATAGGAGTGGCGTATCCCCGGCGATATCGACCTGATAGCTTTTCTCGTTAATATTGAATTTCAGCACGCGGTCCTCCCGAAAACGACGTCCATCGGCATAGCAGCATGTTGAATTGTCACCGGTGTGTAAAGACGAAAATCGCATGGTGGCGATAGCATTGACGTATCACTGGAATCCTGAAGGTTGTTCGTCAGGACTTTGCACAATGACCGGATAATCGAAACACGATCCATTCTGAACCATTCGCGGAAGCTATTCCGGTGATCTGAAACGAATATTGTACAGTCTACTTCGGTCGTTATAGACGTAGATTTCCAGAGCTGCGGTGTTACGCTTTGGTGCAATTCTGGTGAACTTGCCTGACCTCGTGCCCGGACAGGATTTCTCGGGGAGCAAAGGCGCAGGCATTGGCGCTTCAGCATACCTGTTCGTGGGTTCCCTACCTTACCGCAGTTCCAACTCATTTTACGGAGCAAGCCAGTGCCTTTGCCAGATATCCGTACTACCCGCCGACAGTTTCTGATGGCGACAGCAACAATGGGCGCGGAACTCCTTGTAGGAGTGGATTTATCCGGCGGTCGGGCGGAAGCGGCGATAGAGAAAACATTCCAGCCCAATGCATTTGTGCGCATACTGCCTGACAATTCCGTCCACCTTGTCGTTCACAAACACGATTCAGGAACAGGAACAAGGTCGTCACTTGGTGCAATTCTTGCGGAAGAGCTGGAAGTCGGGCTTGAGCAGGTGACAGTGATCTCTCCGGAGAACCCTTTCATTCAGGACTATCTCCACCCGCAATGGCATGTTTTTTCAACTGGCGGAAGTACAAGCGTGATGCTTGAGTTTGAAACCTTACGTAAGGCAGGCGCTATAGCCCGCACCATGCTCATCAATGCGGCTGCAGATCGATGGGGAGTAGGTGCCGGCGAATGTCATGCAGAACAGGGGCAGGTCATCCACTCTCGAACCGGACGGCGGCTGGAATACGGAAAACTTACCCAACTTGCAGCGCTTATGGAAACGCCTACAAATGTAACGTTGAAGACGCCCGACAAATTTCGGATAATTGGGCAGCTCACCCGCAAGATCGATACTCTCTCCAAGCTTACCGGCGAACACACTTTTGGTATTGACGTCAAACTCCCGAGAATGCTGATTGCTACCATCCTGCATGCACCCACTGTTCATGGACATGTCAAAACCCTGAACAAGGAGGGGAGCCTCGCAGTATCCGGCGTGCAGCATGTAATCACTATTCCCGCAGCGGATCGTTCTGTATTGGGTGGCAATCAGGAAGGCGTAGCCGTACTGGCTGATAGCTATTGGGCGTCCATGTCCGGACGTGACCGTCTGCAAATCGAGTGGGACGATGGTGAATTTTCCACCTTCAACAGTGCGCATATTGCACATCAGCAAAGATCCGCTCTTGTATCACCACAAGCCCCATTTGTACCTACAATCAGCAACGGCAACGCAGAGCAGGCAATTTCGACAGCCGCCAGAACACTTCGGTCCGAATATATCATGCCCTACAAGGCACAGAACCCCATGGAACCGCAAAGTGTAACTGTGGAAATTCGCGACGGAAAAGTTCATTACTGGGGAGGGCTTCAGATACCCAGCAACGCATTGTTTGCCGCAAGTACCCTTCTCGGTCTTGGTGAGGAAGATGTGGTGCTGCATGAACTGACCGGCGGCGGGAGTTTTGGAGCGGAGTCGCGGCATTGGCTTCTGGAAGCAACCTATCTTGCCAGAGAGACCGGGCGACCGGTCAAACTGATTTATAGTCGAGAAGATGAAATGAAGCAGCTCTATTACCATGCTGCAACTTTGACGGAACTATCCGGGGCAATCGATCAGAATGGCGAGCTGCTGGCGTTAAAGCTTCGCGCGGTCTCTCCGGCATCACCCGAAGAATGGGAACACGGCTACTATGAACGCCGGGACAAGATGGATTACAGCACGACAGAATCGATCTGCGCGTGGGACTTCGCCTATGCTCCCAAAAACACGGATATCGGCTGGATACGTCACGAAACCGGCATGCCAACCGGATGGTATCGGGCCGTCAGCTTTATTCCTAACGTATTTGCCACAGAGAGCTTTATGGACGAAATGGCCGATCTCGCGGGAAGGACCCCTTGCCTTTCGTATATCACGGATGTCGGACAGGCCACGCCACATGAACGTCCTTCGCAGCGCCGCTCAACGCGCGGGCTGGAACAGGCCCCTTCCCCGCATCGGGCACTAGGACTGGCAACGAACCGGGGATATAAAAGCTTCATTGCGATCGTGGCTGAACTTGAGAAGACCGGCGGGACAGTCGAGATACGTCGAATCACATGTGTTGCCGACTGTGGACTGGCAGTGCATCCCGGAAGCGTTGAAGAACAGCTCTACGGAGGCATAATGTGGGGCGTGGGACATGCACTTTTCGACCGCGTTGACATCACCGAAGGCCGTGTAATGCAGGCCAACTTTGATACCTATCCCGTCATGCGTCAGTCTCACATGCCGGATATCGATATTACGGTCATACAGGGCGATCACGAACATCCAACTGGCGTTGGAGAACTTTCAAATCCGGCTGTTGTTCCAGCCATCGCCAACGCTTTATACAGACTGACCGGTGAACGGCAAAGGAGCACACCATTCGTGATGGCATCAAAACGATGATAGCAGAGCGGAGTGTAATTCCGAACCAGATCGCTTCAGCCATTTAATCCGGGTTCAAACCATCAAGACTTTTTGGCTCAAAGTCATCACGCCAATCCGGTCCATGCAGCTGAGGCGCACATACCGATGGATAAAATCGTTATCACACCATTAACGGACGTACGGGCGCAGTCGCGCGGGGTAATGATTTCCTTATTTCGGTCGCAGACACTACCTCCGCCTGAACACCAACTTCATCCCCACCGGTACGCGTCTGCGCACCCGCAGGTGGAGGGTGTTCAGGCACATTAATACAAGGCCAGCGACCTTTAAGTTAAACGGTTTCACACCGAACCATAACAAGGCGAATGCAGATCGGAATCCAGTGGATGCCGCCTGTTTTACGTATGAAAACGTTATTGCCACCCGTCCGAGAGCGATACCCAACAGAACGCATTCGGGCAATCGTGATGGAAACACCTGCTGCCGCACGCTTTCCATCAGGCCAACTATCCCAACATCGCCGCCAAGGCGCTCAACCATCTCCCCGGTCGCGCTGCTACAAAGGCCAGCATCCTCGCAATGCTACAGATGAGGCAACCGTTATATTCATCCAATCCGGGAAAGGTTACCGAAATTGTTCCTGAGCAGGACACCGACATAGGCAGCGATAGCGCCTTTGATGAGGTCACCGGGCACGAAGATCAGATTACCGATGGTCGCCTCAGCAAGCGTCAGACCTGCAACGAATGAAAGCCACGCGATTCCGAAAGCATGGTCGATCACCACCCAATGGTTGTAGCGAGAAAAAAAGGCCGCAGCCAATTGCCGGCGATCGTAGATGCGGTCGTCTGTCATGCCGGACAACCAACCCGTAACATAGGCGGCGGGGAGAAACCCAACCAGATAACCTGCTGTCGGGCCGAGGAACACCACAAGCCCGCCTCTCCCGCCAGACAGGACAGGTAGACCTACCGCGACAAGAACCCAGAGGAGCAGAACACTTAAAGCCCCCGCGTGCACCGAGAACAACACCGGCGAGAAGAACACCCGGGCTCTGAGCATGTATAGGAACAGGGAAAAAGCCGACCATAACAGGTGGAACTAGTCCTAGAACCACAATTATCGCAGTAAACAGGGCGACAAGAACCGGGGATCTCGTGGTCACTTCTTCTGAACTTTCAATTGTTCCGTGACTGTGTGTCACGGATGTTGCGAGCGTCGATCGCATTGGCGATCTCATCAGCACTCAAAATGACTGCAATGATGATCGGCACGATGATGGTGGATAGTTTCAGCCCGATGCCTCTGGCTCGATGAGCATCGACAACACTCCGGTACCGGGCCTGTACCTCGGGCACGAAGCGGACGACAAGACCTATGACCGGGCCGGCATCTCTCGCATTAACAACACCAAGCTTTTCCAAAGGACGGACCAGACGTGTAATCGTGCTGATAAACTGTCCGACCGTTGTGGTCGCCGTAACTATGGTGGCAAGCAGGCTGAGCGCGCCCAGACGGAGCAGGATGACTAAAGTCTCTTCCAATCCCGGCAAAAAATGTCCAGATGCCAAGTGCTGCAATGGTCAGGAGCAGCGGCGGGGCTCTGAGCCACTGTAGAAAAGCCGGACTGCAACACAGCACAGTAATTGCTAATATTGCGCCCGCCGGCCAGATCAAGGCCAGCGGAGAGGTCAGAACAAACAGAAAAATACTGCAAACGAAAAGAACAAGTAACTTTGCCTCCGGGCGAAGTCTGTGGATCAGGCTGCTATCGGGGCGCTCTGGCATCATCATGCAACGAGCTTCAGGTAGTGGTCGATGGTTTCTTCAGCGGGTCCGTCATGTGCAAGTCTCCCTTCGTGGAAAAGAAGTACGCGCGGGAATTCCGAAACCAGCGCCGGTCATGGGTCACAACGATGACGTTTTCTGTCAAAGTGCGAATTGTCCGCTCGACGAGGTTGCGGTTGAGAAGGTCCAACTGGTTGGTGGGCTCGTCCATAATAACGATTTCGGGCGCAGTGGCGAGAACTGCAGCCAGCGCGGCGAGCTGAACCTCCCCGCCCGAGAGCTCATGTGCACGCCGCTCCAGAAGGTGTGCGGCACCGACGCGCTCAAGAGCACCAAGTACCGCCTTATCGACATCGATTTTCGAGTGGCGGCGAGACTGCAGGCCGAGTGCGATATCTTCCCTGACCAGCGGCATGATGATCTGGGCTGACGGGTTCTGAAAGACATAGCCAACGGTCGCGCGTGCCCGGACGACATTGGTTGCGGTGTCGTGACCATTGGTGATGACGCGACCGGAGGAAGGCAACAGGAGCCCGTTAATCAGTCGCGAGAACGTACTTTTTCCCGATCCGTTGAGACCAATGATCCCAATCCGTTGCTCAGTCAGCGTCAGCGACAGCGGCTTAAGCACCACGCGCTGGCTGAAAGTTACCCGGGCCCGGTCAAAAACAATTTCCAATGCTGAGGTCCGATTGTTGCGCGAATGATCTACTTTGCGCCAGACGAAAGGTCAAGGCTCACACTACCTTCGTTTGGGATACCGGCAGAATACAAAACATCCCCGTAACCGGACAGACACTCGACTATTCCGACGCCCTCATCGAAAGGTCTGCCAGCCCGACTGCAGGTTCAACTGCTTGTACCTTGCAGGAGGAAGCCTGCTCGCCAATCTCTGTCCAATCGCCACCAGACTGCTTTGCTGATTTCGGTGGTCGCGCCCTTCCCGCCTCAACTACACGCTGCCCGCGTGACACGATTTGCGGCATGGTATCGGCGAACTGCTATGTCCACCGTGAATACTGCGTCGGTGATGCAATATTTTGAGGGGAGAACAGATGACATCGCTGGTCGTAGCTTGTTTTCTCAAATAGGCTGGAAACGGGCGGATATTGAAACTGCGACCGAGGGAGGAGCTTGTGTCCAGAAATTTCGGTAATGAACCCGCCGGAGAAATGATGCGTGAGCGCGTATTGCGCAAAGTCGCCCGGCGGCTTTCGCCGTTTCTGGGGCTCCTTTATTTCATCAACTACCTTGATCGTACGAATATTGGCTTTGCAGCCCCGCATGGAATGAATGAAACACTCGGGCTTGACAAGGCGGCTTTCGGTTTGGCGTCCGGCATTTTTTTTTTATTGGCTACCTGCTACTTGAAGTGCCAAGTAATCTGGTCCTGCACAAAGTCGGTGCACGGCGATGGATTGCCCGTATTATGGTGAGTTGGGGTATCGTTGCTTCAGCCATGGCATTTGTTCCGAATGCCGGAACTCTTTACGGGTTACGTTTTCTCACGGGGATTGCCGAAGCTGGCTTCTTCCCCGGTATTATCCTTTATCTGACTTTCTGGTTTCCCAAGCGCGAACGGGCAAAGGCCGTTGCCCTGTTCATGGTGGCAATTCCGCTTTCCTCAGTCTTTGGCGCACCTCTTTCAGCTGGCTAATCGAAGTCGGACACGGGATGATGTTTGGTCTTGATGGCTGGCGCTTCATGTTCCTCATGCAAGGGTTACCCGCCATTCTTCTGGGTATCTGCTGCTGGTTTTACCTTACAGACAGACCAAAAGACGCTGCGGCTTACGCTGCAAGAGCGAAACTGGTTACAAAACGAAATGGATACCGAACATGCAGAAACAGGCAAACGGTATCACTATCCCCTTCGCAAAGCTCTGACACAACCGCGCGTCCTCGCGCTTGCCTTCGTCTATTTCGGCATTGTTTACGGCCTTTATGCTGTGGGTTTTTTCTGCCAACAATCATTGCTGGCTTCCAGCAGACCTATAACACGAACTATTCCGTGATTGAGCAAGGCTTCATCGTTGCTGTCCCTTATGTATTCGGGGCGATAGCCATGTATTTCTGGGCCCGACATGGCGACAGAACGCGCGAACGCGTATGGCACGTAGCTCTTCCCGCAATAATCGGCGGCATTGCAATCCCCGTCGCCCTTTATCTACAATCACCTTTTACCACCATGATTGCGGTAACGATCTGTGCAATGGGCATTTGCTCTGCCTTGCCGACTTTCTGGCCTTTACCAACCACATTTCTGACCGGTGCGGCAGCAGCGGGCGGTATTGCTCTCATCAATTCGCTGGGCAATCTGGCCGGTTTTGTCGGCCCATACGTAACCGGCTGGCTTACTGACCTCACCGGCTCTCCGAAAGCCGGTCTGTGGGTGGTCGGAGCCTTTATGGTTGCTGCGGGACTGACCGCGTTGTCATTAAAGGCGGCTCCCGTCCCTGATAGCGGACCGGCAGCGGAGACGGACAGCATGCGAACCTGATTAAAGTCGTGCCCGGCGGCGCGAAGGAAAACCGTCGATTAATCGGCAACTATCCGTTCATGCATCCAGAAAAACGAAAACAAGACGGATTTATCTATCCTCGCTAACCCCGTAGTGATCAGTCAAAAGCTGGAGAGGTTCAAGACCTCTCCAGCTGAAAAATCAAGCACTCAATGCTCGATTTCCGGATATTTCACACCGAGTTGCTCGAGATAAGTGGTGTATTTTGAGGGATCATAATAGAATTTGGACATCTGTGGACGAAACTTATCCATGATCTCCGTATTTTTCTGGATTTGTGGTTTATCGTCGGCAGAGAGAACAGGCAGATATTTCTGGTCCTTCAGTTGAACGTCATTAAAGTAAGCCTTGGCGTCTTTCAAAAGATCAGCAGAGGTCAACAGATCCAGCGCCGTCATCCCTACTACCTTTGCTCCGGTAACAACGCCCTTGTGAGCGATCGGTGTTGCCATTGACATGGCATTTGCCCAATGATGCCCGGGCAGATTGGGGATATTGGAAGGATAGTTGATGGTGATCGTCGGTGCGACCCACGAGACGTCACCAATGTCATCTGATCCACCGCTTTTCGGTTCTTCCAGCGGTGCAATCAACCCCTTCATCTCGGTGTCAAGGCCTGCTACCTTACCGTTGGAAGTCTTTTGCACGGCGCGGGCAAACTTCTGATCGTCATCAGACCGGGATGGCATACCGACCTTTTTCATGTTCTCGACTGCAGCTTCTGCCATCGGTTTGTTGAAGTGCCGTGGCGCAGCCGACCCCACGATCTGGCGCTCGACGCTGGTATTTGACATCCCGCCGCAGATTCCGCCATTACGTTCGCTATCTCGAAATTTTTACTTATGTTCTCGAAATCCAGTTCACGGATGAAATACCAGACCGTCGCTTCAGGCGGAACCACGTTGGGCTGGTCGCCACCCTTGGTAATGACATAATGAGATCGCTGTTCGGGCCGCAAATGCTCTCTTCGCATGTTCCAGCCGATATTCATCAGCTCGACACCATCCAAAGCGCTTCGTCCTCTCCATGGCGCACCGGCCGAATGCGCAGATTCGCCGCTGAAGGTATACTCTACCGAAACCATGCCAGTTCCATTTGGCTGGCCCCGGGCCGTCTGCAAGTTTGAGCCGACATGCGTAAATATCACTGCATCAACGTCTTTGAACACACCATCTCGAACCATATAAGCCTTGCCGCCCAGCAGCTCTTCGGCCACCCCCGCCATAACATGAGTGTACCCTTGATGCCTTGCTTCTGCATGACGTCTTTTAGAGCTAATGCAGCGACAACATTGACTGCCTGACCTGAATTGTGTCCCTCACCATGTCCGGGAGCACCTTCGATTATCGGCTTATGGTAGGAGACGCCCGGATACTGCGAGGTTGTGGGTAGACCATCAATATCGCTTCCGAAACTAATTACAGGTTCTCCTTCACCCCGGTCGCAACCCAACCGGTCGGCAGTCCCGATATTCCCTTTTTGATCGTGAACCCGTTTTCCTGCAGGACTTTGGTAATATACTTCGATGTTTCTACTTCGTGAAAAGCAAGTTCTCGAAACTGAACAATGAATCATTCATTTCGGGCAAGCTTTGCACGAGAGTCGATCCCGGACGCAATTTCTGTCTTCAGTTTTTCAATATCAAGCGCGTTTTGCTCTGCTCGCGCCGAATTCGTTAAGCTGACCAAGGCAAACGCTGAACACCATAGGATTCTATTCAAAATCACCAAGTTCCCACTCCCTCAATATGACAACATCACAACTTCATTTGATTATACAAATCAAATTATTTCAATAAAAAAAATAAGAAATGAGGAAATATATATTATTATAATTATTGTCACTGACCCTCCGGGCGCTTCGACAACCAGTATTGCATGGCTACCGAAATCATTTTATACTTTTGGTTGCATCTTGGTTTTCCGGACATCCAGTAATTACTGCCCTGAACGAAAATGAATGCACTTTGCTGGATCTCAGCCACAAAGTCGCGCCGGTCGCATCAACCAGTCAGATTACTTCTGCACTTGTGATTAATATAACATTCGAGTTAGCGTGATCCCGGCACTGGCACGCCAATAACTCCCGGTTTTCGAGGCTAAAATGGTTTCAGTTTCCGAGAAATTTTCCGCGCTGGCGACAGACAATGCTCAGGTCAGGAAGTCAGACAGAGCGCTAATGACATCCACCACCTGATGCGAGGCGGGGAAATATCAGGACGTCCCGTTGACTTCTCACACGGCGACGTTGATGCCTTTACACCAACACCCGGTTCCTTCGAGGTTTTTCGGGCGCTGTCGAAGCTGGCAGTTGCCGGGGCCTATACAGAATATCGCGGTTCATCAGACATTCGAGCGGAACTGGCGGAGCGGCTGGAAGCGTTCACCGGTGCACCTGTCTGTGCTGACGAGGGCCTTATACTCACTCCGGGGACGCAGGGCGCTCTTTTTCTGGCAGTAGCATCCACTGTGACCGACGGCGACAAGGTGGCAATAGTCCAGCCTGACTACTTTGCCAATCGAAAACTCGTTCAATTCTTTGGCGGAAAAGCAGTGCCGGTTAGGTTGAACTATATGAGTTCCGTCACGGAGGCAGGACTGGACCTTGCCCAACTGCGGGCTGCGTTTGAGGCGGGCGCCAGAACTTTCCTGTTCTCTAACCCGAACAATCCGACAGGAGCCATTTATTCCGGGTCGGAAATCGACCAGATAATCGCGCTGTCGAACGAGTTCGGGGTTACGATCATAGTTGATCAGCTCTATTCGCGGCTGCGCTACGAAGGAGAGGGCTACAGCCATGCCAGAGCCCGTGGAGCGCCAGCTGAAAAGCTGGTGACAATCATGGGGCCTTCCAAAAAACAGAGTCGCTGAGTGGATACCGGCTCGGTGCAGCATTCGGCGCTCCAGCAATAATCGGAAGGATGGAGAAGCTGCAAGCCATCGTTTCATTACGCGCAGCAGGCTACAACCGGGCAGTATTCAGAACATGGTTCAACGAGCCGGAAGGCTGGCTCGACGAACGCATCAGACTTCATCAGGCAATCCGGGACGACCTGCTAAAGGTTTTCCGTAGCAGCGGCATCGAGGCTCGCACACCACAGGCAGGAAGCTATTTGTTTCCAACCCTGCCTCCTCTCGCCGTTAATCTTCCTGATTTCGTCAGATTGCTGCGGCATCAAGCGCACGTCACTGTTACTCCGGGGACGGAGTTCGGACCTCACAATGGCAGTGTACGTCTGAACTTCTCGCAAGACCACCGCGCGGCTGTCGAAGCAGGAACGCGTATTGCCGAGATGGTCAATCGCTATAAAATCGGGAAAGAGTGGAAAGTTTAACCCTTTGAAGTAACACCTGCGATGGAGATTTTTAACACCACAGTCTCTCTTCCCGAAGAAACCGGTTAACTGGTACTGTTCTTCAGACTTGCGATCAAATCACTGAAACGTTCATTTTGCACAACTACATGCCGTCGAAGCAATTCACGTGCAATGTCGTCCTTGCCAGCCAAAATCGCTTCGACAATTCCACCGTGTTCTGCAAAAGATGCTTTCAACCGGTTGCGAACACGTAGCTGGAGACGTCTGTACGGACGCAGACGCCGGTGAAGGGTCATGCATTGGTCAGCAAGAAACTGATTATGGCTTGCTTCGTAGATCGCTCGATGGAAAATTTCATTATCGTAGTAGTAGGCATCCGCATCCTCGCCCTCGACTGACATTTGGCAGGCGTGATGTGCAGCCAGCAAAGCTTCCCGGTCAACATTAGTGTGCCTTCTGGCAGCCTGTGCACCCGCCAGCCCTTCCAGTTCGCTCATGACTTCAAACATTTCAAAAATGCGTTGTGGTTCCGGATCCGCAACTATCGCACTCCGTCTTGGACGTGTCTCGATCAGTCCAGTAGCGCTCAGCTGCAGCAGCGCTTCGCGAATAGGTGTACGTGAGACGCCAAAGCGGGCTGCGAGCTGAACTTCATCAAGCCTCTCTCCCGGTTTGAAAACACCGGTTACGATCCCGTTTTCGATTTCATCGCGGAGCTTATGAAAAGCGTTCTCACTCATTTGCGTTTCCAGATGGCGTTTCGGATCTTGTATACAAAAATATTGACTCTGTGTGCAAGTTTATACAATCCTCCATATCGGGAGATAAAAAATAATCTTGAGGAGGAGAATATGCCAAACCATTTGGGAAAGACGTTCGCGCTTGCCATATTGATCGCAGCATCAGGTATGTCGATGGGCAGCGCCAACGCTCAGACAGTACTGAAAGCATCTCATCAGTTCCCCGGAGGGAAAGGCGATATTCGCGACGAAATGGTGCAGATGATCGCGCGAGACGTTGCCGCAGCCAATGTTGATCTGGAGATACAGGTTTTCCGGGGTCTTCACTGTATAAACCGAACGACCAGTGGAACGCTGTGACACGCGGGCTTCTCGACATGACGGCCTTTCCTCTGGATTATGCTTCCGGTCGACATGCGGAGTTCTCTGCAACCTTGATGCGGGACTGGTCGGGAGCCATGACCGAGCACTGCGTCTCAATGACTCCGACTTCATGAAGAGTATCAAAAGTATTATCGAAAACGCCGGGGCAATAGTCATTGCAGATGCATGGCTGTCAGGAGCATTTGCATCCAAAAAGAGTGTATTACGGCACCGGACACAATCAAGGGGCGGGTAATCCGTGCGGCAGGCCCCGCATTTGAGGAAATGCTGGTTGCAGCCGGGGCTTCAATCTCGTCCATGCCATCGTCTGAAATTTACACCGGAATGCAGACCGGGGTTCTCGATGCCGCCAACACTTCATCAGCAAGCTTCGTTTCCTATCGGCTTTTTGAACAGGCTAAATGCCTGACAGCACCGGCGAGAATGCACTGTGGTTCATGTACGAGCCTGTACTGATGTCAAAAAGGTATTCGATCGACTGACAGCCGAACAACAGAAAGCCATCCTTGCCGCAGGGGAGAAGGCCGAGAGCTATTTCAACGGCGAGATACGCAAGGGCGATGAGGCAATGATTTCGGCGTATAAAAGGCTGGCGTCGAGGTCGTGGAAATGTCGAAGGCAGACTACGATGCCCGGATTAAGGTCGCAAAAGAGTCTGCCTATAAGAACTTCGCCGAAAAGGTGCCTGACGGCGCCAAACTGATTGAACAGGCGCTCGCGGTCGAGTGAGCGGGCTTTCCTGTTCAACTGCCTCTGTTTTGCAAAGGTTTACCATCTAAGGGGTTTGCTATGGTGAAGGTCTATATCAGGGCCGTCGGCAACCTTTCCCGTGCCACGGCGGCATTGGCGACAGGATTGATGATAATGGCCATGCTGGTTGTCTGTCAGATGATACTGATGCGATATGCGTTTCGACTGCCTACGATCTGGCAAACCGACTTCGTTGTTTTTCTCTGCGACCGCCGCAATGTTTCTCGGCGCCCCTTACGTATTAATGAAGGGGGCCACGTTGGGGTCGACGTAATCGAACTGATTGTAAAGGATCATGTTCGCAACCGATTGCGTCTTGTTGCAAGTTTCATTGGATTGGCCTTTTGCCTGATCATGCTCGCAGCGGGCTGGGTACAGTTTCATGAAGCATGGGCGGGCAACTGGCGCCATTCAAGCGTATGGGCACCACCTTTATGGATACCGCTGAGCGCCCTGCCACTCGGTTTCGGAATGCTGAGTTTGCAGTACACTGCTGAGATTGCCGGACAATTCTCGGGTATCAATACAGTAACTGCATCTGCAGATCCGGTGCATAGCGACGCGCCCCACGCGGAACACACGAGGGAGACTGTGCAATGAGCCCACTTGCCGCTGGTCTGTTGATAATTGCCGTTCTTTTTCTGCTACTGGGTACAGGTATGCCAATTGCCTTTGCGTTGGGAATGGCTGCCGTTGCCGCACTCTTTCTGCAGAATGGTCTGGATATCTTCTATATCCCGGGCGATACAATGTTTTCGGGCATTGCCAATCTTGCCTATGTCTCAATCCCAATGTTCGTCCTGATGGGTGCAGCAGTGGCATCCTCGCCCGCTGGCTCTGACCTGTATACCGCACTCGATCGCTGGCTCAATAAGATACCCGGCGGCCTCGTCCTCTCCAATATCGGCGCTTGCGCTATATTTTCGGGCATGACCGGCTCATCTCCAGCCACCTGCGCGGCAATCGGCAAAATGGGTATTCCCGAAATGCTGAGACGGGGATATCCGGCATCGGTGGCGACTGGCTCGATAGCCGCTGGCGGCACTCTGGGCATCCTTATTCCGCCCTCAGTCACGCTGATTGTCTATGGTATCGCTACCGAAACATCGATTGGCCGGTTGTTCATGGCCGGCGTTATCCCCGGTATCATCATGACAATCATGTTCATGATCTGGGCTGTTATTGACTGCAAGCGCAAAGGCTATGAGTTCAGTGCCAGAGCCGTCCGTTATACCCTGAAGGAACGGCTGGCCGGCCTGCCGCGAATATTACCTTTTCTGCTGATTATTGCAGGCACGCTCTACGTGCTTTATGGTGGTATAGCAACACCTTCGGAAGCCGCCGGTGCTGGTGCGTTGCTCACACTCGTGGTTGTTGTCATCGCCTATCGACTTTTCCGGCTCCGCCCTGTTGCCAACATATTCGGCTCGGCAATGCGTGAAAGCGTTATGATCATGATGATTATGGCGGCCGCGGAACTGTTCGCCTTTGCGCTCTCTTCTCTTTTATCACCCAGACAGTTGCAAGCGCCATTGCCGATATGGAAGTGAACCGTTGGGTTTTGATGGCTATCATCAACGCCTTCCTCCTTGTCGCCGGCATGTTTCTTCCACCAGTCGCAGTAATCGTCATGACAGCTCAATGCTGTTTCCGATCGTCACACAGGCAGGTTTCGACCCTTACTGGTTCGCTATTATCCTGACGATCAATATGGAAGTAGGATTGATTACCCCCATCGGCCTTAATCTGTTCGTCATCAATGCCATCGCGCCCACCATTCCTACGAAAGACATCCTGTGGGGTTCGCTACCCTATGTGCTTGTTATGTTTCTTGCGATCATCCTCCTGTGCTTCTTTCCCGAAATTGCCGTATGGCTGCCGAACCAGATGCTGGGATCGATACAATGAACGGTACATCGTTTTTCAGCGATATGCTCCAGACCATTAGTGAGCGCGGGCGCCGCTTTCTGTCCTTCAGCACGAAAACAGAGACCACGCCTGCCGAAAAACTGCGCGATCTGGAGCGGGCCTGCCAGACCCTGCTGTCGAGCGGGGCGAAGCATCCGGAATGGCACTCGCGACCACAATTCTGACGCGATGGAAACAGTTTGACTCATCTCAGCAACGGGAGTTCATCGCGCTGCTACTCGAACGTTTCGGGCCTGATCGTGAACGGCTCGCAAAGGCAATCGACGGGTATCAGTCCGACCCGGGAAGCAGGACTTTGCTGGAACTCCACAATGCAGCTGAACCAAGGCGGCAGGAGTTGATCCGCCGGCTTAATCTCGCACCGAACGGAATTGCGACGCTGGTCAGAATGCGTGAGGCAATTCTGAAACTGAAGGCAGATCAGCCCGACTTTGAAGCTGTTGATGCAGACTTCGCTCACCTCTTCAGCTCATGGTTCAATCGCGGTTTTCTCGTCCTGCGCCCGATCAGCTGGTCCACACCCGCCGATATACTGGAAAAAATCATACACTATGAGGCTGTTCATCACATTAGTGGATGGGATGAACTGCGACGCCGTCTCGCGCCGGAAGACAGGCGATGTTTCGCCTTCTTTCATCCGCAACTGGTCGACGATCCACTTATCTTTGTGGAGGTTGCGCTAACCAAAGATGTCCCCTCCAGTATCACCAACGTCTTGCAGGAAGACCGTGCCACAATCCGCGCTGATGAAGCAACTACGGCGGTATTCTACTCCATTTCGAACTGCCAGACCGGATTGCGAGGTATTTCATTTGGCAACTTTCTGATAAAACAGGTTGTGGAAGATCTGCGGCGGGAACTGCCGAAACTGAATACTTTTGTGACACTTTCCCCGGTTCCCGGTTTCGCGAACTGGCTCTCTCAAGAACGCCGTACCGAAGTTTCCGACCTCGTCAGCCCTGATGATCGTAGAACCCTTTGCCTCCTCGATGAACCCGATTGGGCCGAACAGGATGACCACGTCACCGCACTTGAACCGGTATTGGTTACATTGGCAGCCCGGTACTTCCTGAAGTCACGTAACAGACACGGCAAGACGATTGATCCCGTTGCGCGGTTTCATCTTGGAAATGGTGCTCGCACGGAACGTATCAACTTCCTCGGGGATCGTTCAGCACGGGCAATGAGACAGGCGCACGGACTGATGGTCAACTATCTCTACAAGCTCGATGATATAGAGGCCAATCACGAGGCATATGCCAGCCGTCACGAAGTTGTTGCGACCCGGGCCATCCGCCGACTGGTACCCTCCGCAAAACAGCGCAACAACCGGTCACAGTTTCAAAGGAAACAACCCAAGGCGAGCAATCAACACAAAACAAGTCAAGAAAAGACAATCGGGAGACTACCTAATGAGCAATCATCTGTTTGATGCAATTCGCAACTCGATTTCCGCAGATGATGCGCCTTTCATGTTGACGGCCAACGGCAGAGTCTGGAGTTATGGTGATATGCTGCGCCTTTCAGGGCAGCTGGCTGCAAAATTGATCGCACTTGGTGTTGAGGCAGGGGACCGGGTAGCCGTACAGGTTGAGAAAAGCCCCGAAGCGCTGATACTCTATCTTGCCTGTATCCGTGCCGGCGCCGTTTATCTGCCTCTCAACAGTGCATATACGCTGGCCGAACTCGATTACTTCATCGGGGACGCCGAACCACGCCCCGGTTGTAGTGGCGCCGGAGAAGGCTGAAGGCGTCAGGTCAATTGCAGCCAATCACACGGCACGCGTCGAGACACTGGACCAGAACGGTCGCGGTTCATTAACCTCTGATCTTGAAGAGAACAGCGCCTTCAAGGATGTTCCCCGTGCGCCGGATGACCTCGCTGCGATCCTTTATACATCCGGCACCACGGGTCGTTCCAAGGGAGCAATGCTCACCCATGACAATCTTTTATCGAATGCTTCGACGCTACGCGACTACTGGCAATTCACCGCTCGTGACCGGCTGATCCATGCCTTGCCGATCTTTCATACGCATGGGCTCTTTGTCGCCTCAAATACGATCCTGCTTGCGGGCGCATCAATGCATTTTATGCAAAAATTCGATGCCGACGAAGCCCTGCAGCTTATGGACGACGCAACATGCCTGATGGGTGTGCCGACTTTTTTATGTACGGCTCGTTCAACATGAAGGGCTGACGCGTGAGGCAACAGCGCGGATGCGGCTCTTCATATCCGGGTCAGCGCCGCTGCTGGCCGAGACCCACATACAGTTTCGGCAAAAGACCGGTCATGCGATTCTCGAGCGATACGGCATGACTGAGACAAATATGAGCACTTCCAATCCCTATGATGGCGAGCGCATTGCTGGTACGGTTGGTTTCCCGCTCCCCGGCGTTACCTTGCGGATTACCAATCCCGAAACCGGCGAACTATTGTCAACCGATGAAACCGGAATGATTGAGGTGAAAGGCCCGAATGTTTTCAAAGGCTATTGGCGCATGCCAGAGAAAACGCAGGCAGAGTTTCGCGGCGACGGCTTCTTCATCACTGGCGATCTGGGTAAACTTGATGAACGGGGCTACGTCCATATCGTCGGTCGTGGCAAGGACCTTGTTATATCAGGAGGTTATAATATCTATCCCAAGGAAGTCGAAACGGAGATTGATCAGCTTCAGGGTGTAATAGAGAGCGCTGTTGTCGGCGTACCGCACCCGGAGTTCGGTGAAGGCGTTACCGCTGTTGTCGTACGCAAAGCCGGATCCGAGATTGACGAAGGTGCCATTCTCGCTGGATTGCGAGATCGACTGGCTCGCTACAAACAACCCAAACGCATCGTATTCGTTGACGAGCTGCCGCGTAATACAATGGGCAAAGTACAAAAAAACATTCTGCGTGATATGTACGCTGAAATATACAACAATTAAGAAAGGAAGGCTTTTCCCAGCAAACTGCTTGCAGCCTGTCGGGACAGTTCTTTTTGCACTGCTGCCGCTCGCCGATATCAAAAATCAGTGTCTCTGACGGCGAGTGGCAGTCCGCTACTGCCGGGTTTAATGCGAGCAGACGACGGTCTCTGGCCCACCCGGATTTCTTATCGTCTCAGTCACTGTTCGGTTTCGGGCGCAGATCCCAAGTTGCTCAGTCACGCCGACTTCATCGTTAGCAACAAGCTTGCCGTTCCCATCTCGGCATACAATCGTATATTCGCTGTACCCTGCAAGATCCGCCAGTATCTGATCCCAATGCCGGTACTGGACAGTGTGTCCTTCACCTGCATAGACCTTTGCTTTAACCACATTGGGAAGGGCAGCTTGCCACTGGCGCATCTGATCGACCGGAACAGCAGTATCAGCATCGCCATAATACAGGTACGTCGGAGCAGTGATACGCTTTGAATCGACTACCGCATCTTTTCCACAAACAAGCATATTCTCGTGCGCCAACGCTGCAGGATCTCCAAGCTGGCCGCCAACATAGAATGAACGGGTTGCGTCAGCATAGGCTCGCGTCTGCCAACCGGGGAATGGCCTGTACAGGGAATCTCCGATGGCCCACCACTTCTTTGGATTGTGGGTATCAGCTATCAGACTTTCGCGTGCAGTCTTCTCATCAATATTGCATTTCGGTTCAGAACGCGTCGGCAATGTTCTGGATACGGCCGCTGCAGCGTGTAAAGACAGGACCCTGTCTGGTACTGTTGCGGCGGTGAGCAGCGTATGCGCCCCTCCCGAGATCGCTACAATAGCGAATCTATCGATATCAAGATGATCCGGGACGGTCAGTATTTCTCTTGTATAATCCTGATATCCCAGTTTGGGATCAAAGCTGGACTCTCCGAACCCGTTTCGTTCAACCGAAATGATGCGAATCCCAAACTGTTCTCGCGTGGTTCGAGCGAACTCTGTCAGTTGGAATGCTTCGGGCTTGTGCCCTGTCCGCCAATAAAAACGACGGCACGATCATCTCGCTTGCCTTCATCTATGAAAAAAGCTCACGCCCGTTGTCTTGCAGAGTATGAACTTCTGCTCCAACTGGATCAAACGTACTCTGCAGTTGAAGTGCTGTCGGATCTTTGATTGGCTTTTGTCTTTCGCTCCCCTCAGAGAATGCTGAGCTGCTTGTTGCAAGTACGACGGACAGTATCAAAGCTGTCGTGATTCTCGACATGTGAACCCCTCGAATATGATTGCTGCGCAACGATCTTTTCCATGAGTTTTGTTGTGCGCATTACGCCTGCAACGATAAGCGATGGGTAGTGACCATGTTCGACCGAAGGCGAAATCAACTTTGCGATCTGCGCAAGATCACGGCAATTGCGCTAACGGAACGTCAAAGTGGGCACGTTCGGATCATCTCTCGGTGAAACACGTCACCGGGCACTTCAGGTGAACCAACTCTTCTTCAAAGTACTCTATGTCCGTTACATCTTGCCCTCGGGGAACCTTAACGTCCGTCGTGCCTGTAGCTCAGGGGAACCACGCTGTTCCCTTGCTTGCCGCACTAATGCTGTATCGGAGGTGAACCGAACCGAGCCGCCGCTATCGGACTATTTTCTCCACAAAATAACGTGGGAATCTGGTCACGTTCCCTTCGACGGTAAAATTCCATGCAGAACCCGACGAACGCCTTGAAGCGACGCGAAACATGTCGACGTCTCGAATAAATGAGATTGATTGCCGTTTCGCGTGAACGCCAATCAGGGAGTACGGGCACAAGAAGATCCCCCGCACTCTGTTTCGACAAAAACCGGGAAGATATGCAATCCCCTGCCCTGCAACTGCAAAATATTTCAAGGTCCAGTAATCGTTGGCCATCAAACTGGCGGTAGGCAGGATTTCGGTTTCTTCCATACCCTGTCTGGAAAGATACCATGGCTGAAGGCGCGTGGTGTTGCGAAAGATCAATCCGCGATGACGGGTCAGATCGTCCGGTCGCACCGGCATCCCATGCAGGGCGAGGTAATCCGGGCTGGCGTAAAGTCCGTATGAGGCCGTTGCCAAACGACGACTGACATAGTCGACATCGGACGGCTCGCCCCAGTGAAAGATGCCGTCGAGTGCCATCTCGGAAACGTCGGTAAAGGTTTGGCGAGCCGGAAGAAATACAACATCCAGAATGACACGGGGTATTTCTTCTGAAACGCGTAAAGTAGCTCCGAAGTGATCGTTGTGCCAAACTCGCCCGTCGAACCAACCCTCAAAGTCCCGGCCACTACCTCATGCATATCAGCCATAGCAGTTGCAGCATCGTCGCAACTCATCTGGATTTTCCTCGCATGGCGCAACAGTTCCGAACCGGCATCGGTCAGGTTCAGGTGATGACCTTCACGTACAAACAGCTCGACACCGAACTGATCCTCCAGTTGACGAATGCGATGGCTAAGCGTGGATTTTGGCAAACGATGGAGACGTGACGCAGCGGATATTGACTTCGCATCTGCGACTTTCACGAAACAATCAATCACCGACAGATCCATTAACATTCCTCATTTCGTTCAGAATATTGGACGATACGTCCGATCATACCTTTAATTCGGCCAGTTGTGCAAACGTCACGGCGCTGGAATACTCCCCTCAACAAGGGAGGTTAGAATGTCCGACATTCGTGAATTTATCCGCGCTGCGTCCGGCGGCAACACCAAGGCAACCGTCGCCATCAGAGGCGGTCGCCTCGTCAACGTCGTGTCTGAAGAAATCTACCCGCTGACGTCGCCGTCTATAACGATCGCATTATCGCTGTCGGTGATATCAGTGACTATATTGGACCGGCAACGGATATCATCGACGCGACCGGGAAGTATCTCACGCCCGGTATGATTGACGGACATCTTCATGTCGAATGTTCCAAACTATCACTGACCAGTTTCGCAAAGGCCGTTGTTCCACTCGGCACCACATCCATCGTCACCGGACTCGACCAGATTATTGTGGTTGGTGGCCCCGATGCGGCGCGCGAGTTCCTTGATGAGGTCAAAGGAACGCCACTGAAAGTATTCTGGGGTGCGCCGTGTAAAACACCCTATACCATGCCACGATCGACAGTGGGCCACTATTTTAGCCCGAAAGATCATCGTGACACTCACCATTGGCCTGAATGTGTCGGGATCTGGGAAACTGTGCGCGAATTCATTCAGGAGGAAGATGACGATGTGCTTGAGGCCATACAGATAGGTCAGGCAAGCCGCCTGCCCGTGCTCGGTTGCTGTCCGATGACCCGGGGCGCGCGTCTTAACGGTTATATGCAGTCCGGCGTCCGCGCCGACCATGAAAGCTATACACCTGAGGAAATGCTGGAGAAGTTGCGCTCTGGCATGCACGTAGTCGTACGCGAATCCTCCATTTCTCATTTTCTTTCCAACAATCTGCGCATTGTTACGGAGATGGGCGTAAAAGCATTGCGTCGTATCAGCTTTTGTACCGACGACGTGGTTGCCAGCGACATTCTTGCCCGCGGTCATCTGGATAATATGGTCCGCATGGCAATTGCGATGGGAATCTCGCCAATGACTGCAATTCAGATGGCGACGATCAACGGTGCCGAAGCTCTGCGCATCGATGACAAGGTCGGTTCAATCTCGCCCGGTCGCGCTGCAGATATTCTTATTGTCAACGACTTGCGCGATTTCCACATTGAGGCTGTGGTTGCTAACGGCATACTTGCCGCTCGCGGAGGCCGGATGGCCGTAGAACTTGTGGCGCCGCAGCGCAGTGCCGCGCTTTTGCAGTCAGTCAACGCCAAACCTGTAACAGCTGCGGATATTGTCGTTCCCTTCGATGGGAAGACTTCGTCTGCCGATGTACTGGCAATCGCCGTTACCCCCGAAAAGATCTTCGTTCGTACACGGCGTGACGTTGTACTGCCAGTCGTTGGTGGCAAGGTTCTGGCCGATCCAGTGCGGAACGTGCAGTATGTGACAGTCGTTGAGCGTTACGGCAAGACGCAAAACCGCCCCGTTGCGTTCACCTCCGGATTTAACCTGAAATCCGGAGCCATCGCCAGTTCCACCGCGCCTGATGATAACAACATCATCTGCATCGGAGTAGATCCCGAAGACATGGCGGTCGCCATTAATCACCTCATCGCCAATAACGGAGGCGGGTTGTGGTCGACAAGGGCAAGGTGATCGAGTTCCTGCATCTTCCGATCGGCGGCATCGTCTCCGATATAGAACCGCACGAAATGGCCGCTGCCGAGATCAGGCTTGATGAAGGGCACGAAGCCTTGGCTGCGACCTGCCGTGGCCTTTCATGTACATGTTCGTACTGCAGATTACAGCAATCCCTGACTATGCCATTACCGATCTTGGTGTTGTCGATTGCGTGAATCTCAGGATCATTTCGCCGCTGCATCCGGATACTCACGGAACAGCGGATACGCTGGCGGCGGAGTAGGAGAACCGTCAAGCGGCTCGATGAAGTTCAAAATGGGGAGGAACAAAATGAACTATCAGTCGAAAGTCGCGGGAGAATCCACGATCCGGGCGCAATCCCGGCTCACTGGAACCATCGACCGCCTGTTTGAGGTCACCCGGAGCGGATCAACGATCCGCACGGAAATCATTGCCGCTTTGACAACGTTCCCGGCGGCGTCCTATGTCATCGTGGTTAATCCTGCAATTCTGCAGAACGCTGGGATCCCCTTCTCCGCAGGCGTGAGCGCTACGGTGCTGGTGAGCCTTATCGGCAGTTGCGCCATGGGGCTCTATGCCCGTAGCCCCATTCTCGTCGCGCCGGGGATGGGCATTAACGCCCTTTTGCCTACACAATGGTAATGGGAGCAAGCGTACCACTGGAAATCGCGCTAGGTTGCGTTTTCTGGGCGGGCGTACTTTTCACTATCCTCGCCATCTTGAATCTGCGTACAGCTGTCATCAACGCGATCCCAAGAGACCTTCGTTACGGAATCGCCTGCGGTATTGGCTTGTTCATTGCACTTATCGGATTTGAGAACGCGAAATTTATCGTGGCAAATCCGGATACGATTGTCGCACTGACGCCGTTTACACCAGTCACGCTGACATTTATCGCCGGATTCATCATTACCGCCGCGCTCGTCGTGCGCCGCGTACCCGGCGCGATGATGGCCGGTATGGTCATTACGACCCTTCTCGCAATCCCGATTGGCCGCTGGTGGGGTGACGGCAGTGCATTTGCTGCCGGCACACCCGACATGCACACACTGGTAAACTGGAGTGGGCTCTTCGCAGCACCCGACTTCAGCTTTGTTGGCAAAATCGATCTTATCGGCGCGCTGCAATTCGCTTATATCCCGTTCATCTTCGTTTTCCTTTTCACCAATTTCGTGGAGGCGTTGTCTACCTTCCTCGGGCTTGCCGAAGCGGCCAATTTGAAGGATGACAATGGAATGCCGCGCAATGTCAGGGAATCCATGCATGTCGACGCTGTTGCGGCTCTGATTTCTGCTCCACTGGGCACCAGCCCGGCAACAGTATATCTGGAATCCGGCGCAGGCATCGCACAGGGCGGGCGCACGGGATTGGTCGCCTTTATTGCAGGCATGCTTTTCTTGCCGTTTTTTTTTCTTTCGCCCTTGCTCTCGCTGGTGCCAGCGATTGCGACTGCACCTGTGCTGATCCTTACCGGCCTGTTTATGTCCGAACCGATGGGACGCATTAACTGGGGAGTATGGAAGACGCCATTCCGGCATTTCTTGCTATAGTACTCATTCCCCTGACATTCTCGATCACACTCGGCCTGTCGCTTGCCATTATCGGTTTCGTTGTGATGAAGCTTGTTCTCGGAAAACCACAGGAGGTGCGACCGGTAATGTGGTTCGTAGCCGTACTGGCTGCGATGCTGGTTGCACAAGTTCAATGATTCATTTGTCGGCGGCGTGGCGTCACATCGCCAACATATAACAGTTGCATTGGGAAAAAGAGGCGGAAATGTTGCAATCATGGTCTGAAACTGCGCCGTTACTTGTAGACGTCGCGATGGGGCGCAGGCACGCGGATATCGTCGTTCGTAACGGTCGGTGGGTGAATGTCTATTCAGGCGAGATCGTGCCAGATATCGACATCGCGATTGCTGCCGGCCGCTTCGCCTATGTTGGACCGGATGCCAGCCACACTATCGGTGAAGGAACAAGGATCGTGGACGCTGGAGGCCGCTATCTCGTTCCCGGTTTATGCGACGGGCATATGCATGTCGAAAGCGGACTTGTGACGGTGACGGAGTTTGCCCGTGCGGTAATCCCCCATGGTACAACGACCATGTTTGTCGATCCGCATGAAATTGCGAACGTTCTCGGAATGGCAGGCGTAAAGCTGATGAATGATGAGGCGCAAAGCCTGCCCGTAAACATCTTCGTGCAGGTGCCCAGTTGTGTTCCAAGTGCGCCGGGGCTTGAAAATGCTGGGGCGACACTGAGTGCCGAAGACGTAAAGAAGCCCTCACCGCCCAATATAATCGGTCTTGGCGAGATGATGAATTTTCCGGGCGTTGCAGCAAATGATCCAAAGATGGTAGCAGAAATCGCGGCTACGCAAAGGGCCGGGCTGACTGTCGGCGGCCACTATCCCTCTCCCGACCTCGGCCGGACATTTCACGCATATGTGGCAGGAGGGCCTGCAGACGATCACGAGGGTACCACCGTGGACGATGCAATCGCTCGTGTTCGTCAGGGGATGCGTGCCATGCTGCGTCTTGGGTCGGCATGGTTCGACGTCGCTACCCCAGTCAAGGCGATAACCGAGCGCGGCATTGATCCTCGTAATTTTGTGCTTTGCACGGACGATAGTCATTCTGGCACGCTGGTCTACGACGGCCATATGAACCGTGTTGTGCGCCATGCCATTGCCCGTGGTGTCAAACCCGTCACCGCAATCCAGATGGCTACTATCAACACGGCGCAACATTTCGGTGTCGAACGCGAGTTGGGCTCGATTGCCCCCCGGACGCCGTGCCGACCTGATCGTAACCTCGGATATCGCCAGTCTGCCAATCGAGATGGTGTTCGCACGCGGTCAGTTGCTTGCTGAAAATGGCATACTGGTCGCTGATATCCCAGCCTACGACTATCCAGAAAGCGCAAAAATACCGTAAAGCTTGGCAAAGTTCTGGCCGCCACCGACTTCGACATCGCTGCAAACGACGTTGACAAGGTGGATGTACGGGTAGTTGGCGTAGTGGAAAACCGGGCGCCGACCAAAGCCTTGCAGCGCAACCTTCCCGTCAGCGAAGGCATCGTGCAAATGGATCGTACTGCCGATGTCTGTCAGATTGCGCTGGTCGAGCGCCACCGGGCGACAGGAGCCGTGGTTAATGCTTTCGTTTCCGGCTTCGGCTATGATACTGATTGCGCGATGGCATCGACGGTCGCCCACGACAGTCACCACATGATAGTCGTCGGCACCAACAAGGCCGACATGGCGCAGGCAGCCAACCGTCTTCATGAAGTGGGAGGCGGAATCGTGCTCATCGCCGGTGGTTCAGAAATTGCACTTGTCGAACTACCGGTTGCCGGCCTTATGTCGGACGAGCGGGCAGAAGTTGTTGCGGACAAGGCCAAGCGTCTGGTGGAAGGTATGCGTGCATGCGGTTGTACTCTGAATAACGCCTACATGCAGCATTCACTGCTGGCATTAGTGGTAATCCCTGAATTACGCATTTCCGATATCGGGCTGGTCGACGTCACCCGTTTCGAAAGAACCGACGTTATCATTCGGTAGCATAGAATATCCGGGCCGGCGCTCGCGGTTCCGGGCCGCCTCCCTACATTCCATGTTATTGCACTGTATAAATAACCATAAAGCAAAAACAGTGATCAGAATTTCCGATCACTGTTTTTCCTATTTATTAAATGGAAACATATGCCATATCAGAATAATTTTGTTGGTTCTTGTTAGATAGTATCCTTGGCCTTGCAGGCACCACGCGACCAATTCCAGATTGCGCGTTGCATCACATGAGCGAGAAACTTCGTTCTAATCAGCATTTTTCCTGAGATCGCAATGTGAGGTTCTTGACACCACCTGTGCACTCACTAAATCGAAGCGATCATTCAAACTTATTGTTCGATCGCAGGTGATTCAGATGAGCGACCGTTTATTTGACAGTCCTGTTTTTGTTAAAGACGGCAGATACCTCATACAGGAGGTTGCAAGCATCGAAGATGCAATTGATTTTCTTTTTGAATTGCCCGATGAAACCCGCGATATCATCTATGAGGTAGCGTGGAAGACCTGCTGCGATGCACAGAACGGCCTTAAACCGATACATGCCGGACGTGACGCGTTCGAAGGTTTTGCGAGAATACGCAACATGCTCGAAAAACCGGAGACCATAATCCCATGGATGCCGGACAAAAGCTCACGTAGAGCTTGAAACCTAACGTGAGGGTCCCGCCATGCGCTGCAATTCTCTGATTGACGATACTATTCTTGTTGCACTTGTCTGAGTGACATCGCGGCTGTTCCGCGACATCTGGCTAAAACAACAGATCCACCCACCGCAGCCCCGGGGTTCACTCTTAAAACGAAGGGGTCTGGTTTGAGAAGTGGCGCAATGCACCGGAAAAATACAGAAATCACCCGTCAGGCGCAGTGAACAGAAAGAATGGTTGTTATCTCGCTCCTACGCGGAATACCCTTCAGCTTCGCCGTTTGATACAGCTCCGGTACTGGTTAAAAACGGCACTGCGGCGATGCATATCCTGCCGGATACGGGAGCCGGGTTTCGTGACCTGCGAGAATGTTTCAGCTAACCTCTGTTGCATAGGAAAATTACTTCTCATTCAAATACATCGAGTTTCTGTAACGCACTCAAGGACAACATTAAAGCGCCAGCAAATCCTTGTGTTCTGACTTTACTTTTCATTGGCTTCGATTAAGCTTACACAATGGTCAACAATTTTTCATTTATCGTGTTCTCGACCCTTACAAATCTGACCGACGCAATCGCGAGTTCGAAATACGGCATATGCCGTATTTAAATGAAATGGAACTCTGATCATCGTGCGCTCCTTTCCCGGCTACGAACAGCCAGAGTGCGCGGAAACATAAACTGCGGTCAACTTGTCGTCATCTTTGCAAGATGACCCTGTATACGGAATAGACTTCAAGCAAACGTTGCATTTAATGGAGAATGCCTATGCCAAAAGTCGATGGGCGATAGTAGGTGGGATATGAAAACGCCACACATAGAGAACGTGATCCGTCAGCTAAATCTTCGCGAGCCGTTCAGTGCGCGATGTGTTCAGCGGGCAATACCCGGGCTCCGAAAAGAAGAAGTCGCTGCGCATCTTCGCAAACACGCGCTCACGAACGACAGACGACAGCAGCCGGAGTACATCAGGGTATTTCGTGGATGGTACAGGCTAAATCAGGATAAAACCCGGTTGAAATCCGGTTAAGGTCGTCAACTGCAAGAGTTTGTAGATCCATAACCCGCTACCATTGCAGGCACCACATCCGCTGGCGGCTGCAGTATATCTGATGTTATAATCTTGTTAGCAATCCTGCAAAACACCCTGTCTTGCCAATCTGATTAAATGGAAGAGTTCCAACTACTCACGAAGGTCTGAACACGTGGCTAAGCCTGACCTCATTGAAAATATAGCGACCGCCATAGAACAGTGTGGATGGGAGGATGCAGACATACTTCAAATGAACGATCTGATGGCCAAAGCGGCCATGAAAACCGTTTACGACGCTCTGGTTTCTCACGCTCAACATACAAATAACCGGGATGTCATCAAGTGGCTTGCTGCAAGTCCGATCGGGCAGGCAAACACGCAAGAGTAAAAAGCATCTACAATGCATCTTCTCGTTTCAGCGCCATTTGCGAGACAAGATCAAAAGCGGCAACGCCTCCCGGTGTCCGCAAACGTGTTCGATAAACCTGTTTAAACCGAACTGAAGACTATTTTATTCAACCCCCAATGGAAATAACAGCAGCTTTCATCCTGAACCGTTACTCGACAGCGGTCTGCGACTCTGGTCATATGCCCCAAATGATGGGAGATGCGTCGTAACAGCCAACCAAACCGATATCCGGCGCGTGTAAAATTTGATGATTATGAAACAAACCAATATTTTTGATGAATTTCAGATTTCCCTGCTGGTACGTCAGCATGGTTGGTCGAATCTTTTACTTATCCTGCCAGATTGCACTCATACGACGCTTGTCAGCGACGCTTACTCGAACATCGCCAACGATCTTCTTGCATGCTGTCATTCCGCCATCGAGAACTATCAGCATACCCAACCATTTTATGATGAACCGGTGGCTCGGTGTGGAAATTAACCCCCGATCCGGTCATGAAACACCTTGTCCGAATAAGAATTTATGATCTTTCCAGCAAGGCTGGCGAGTATTCGGACGCTGACCTGATCACTCCGGCAGTAGATTTTCTGGCCAAGAGAAAACACCTTCTTTTGAACTTAATGATGGAACTGTGGCGGACGAGGCTTCTCTATGCAGATGCCTCCTTTCAAAAAGATAGACAGGAATTTCCTCATCACCGCTTCGAATCTATCTGGAATAAGTGGTCACAAGCGAATATGGGGTGTCCCTTCACGCTACCGAGCCGGTAAGCGCAGATGGAAAACTGATCGTCACCGCCGCCAGCATCAATTCGGTCATACCCATCCGAAGCGTGAATCCTGTCATCGCCTGAATCTGTCCTTATGGTGCGATCATGATGCCCCATCGACAACGTCGTCGCCACCAGAGGCCGCAATATACACCTCACCGGCAGTTCCAACGATGCGATCATCGTCGCTTGCGCTATAATCCGCGCCACCGCCTCCCCTCCTCTGCACGATAATATTCTGCCGTTTGAATTGTCATTGCCAGACTATACAAATAACAATTCAATATAATTTAAATATTGAAATAATATTCAAATAGTAAAAATGATCACTTTTAACCCTCCTTTTTTGCCACGAGCGATAACGTTCGTTATATAAATTTGAAAACGTTGTTTTAAAACGGAATTCCACATTCCCCCGGTTTCTGATCTAGGCATAACCACGCGTAAGCTCAACTCAATGGCCCCTTTTCATTTCAAGCAGATAAAACCTGTGATCGCCTATGCGTTGACCTGACAATTCCTGTCCCGATAATTCCAGCCGGCGAGGGGCTGTAAAAACTGAAGGGACCATTTATGACCCGCAAACTTTGCCTTTTCGCGACCATTGGAATAACTGCTGCGTTACTGAGCGCTTGCAATCAGACAGGTTCGCAGACTTCGCAATCTCCAATGGCCACGGAAATGCCACCACCATCGGGCACAGCAACACCGACTCCTGCACCTATTCAACCACCTGTACAATAAATTCCGCGCTTCTGATGCAAACCTCATCGCTCTTTTTTCGATGGGGTTTCATTTACGAGCCACAACTTCGACCATTACTGCCGATGCCGGACGCGGTGCGATATCTGATTGCCTGACGCTCCCAAATTGCAGTCACGTATCTTGTCGCGCCGCTAATGATAAGTGAATGAACGACCGAGTGTCTGCCCGGATTTTTGCCGCATGACAGGCAGCTCATGTCCCATCGGATATTGATGGGAGAAGAAAAATGTCAATTGGTCGAAAAATCGGCGCCGTCGGCCTTTCCGCCGGATTAGCGGTTTCACTTAGCTTGCTGCCAGTACTGACCGACACGAATCACGCCGATACTGCTTACGCCAAGGGAGAAGGCGGTGGTAACGGTGGCGGAAATGGCGGGGGCCATGGTGGCGGTCACGGCAGTGGCAATGGAGGGAACAAAGGTGGCAATTCCAGCCACTCTGGCATGCGAGATTCCCACCGATCGTCTGCTGCCAGATCAAGCCATCATAGAGCAGACCCAATAACGAAGTCTGGCGTTACGGGGCCAGAGCGTAACGAAAGACAAGAACACGCTTGGTCCGCTGAACGCGGCGCATGCATCGGCAACGGCACGAGCAAACGCAGCTCCGAACTCGTCCGTTGGTAGAATCGCGTCTTACGAACAGGCCAGAGATCGTGCATTGTCGATTAGTGATCCGATCAAGAGAGAGGAAGCCCTGAATGAGGCGAAAGACCAACTGGAAACAGCGTTCAACCGCACAATTTCTGAGAAGGAATTCCAACAAATCGATAACATGCTGGAGAAGTAAATAAGGTTCCGGTTTCGGGCTCAATCTATACGAATGTAACGACGAGAGCCCCGCCATCAGGCGGGGTTGTTCGATATAGAGCGGTGCAAGCAGTGATGTGTTTCAAGAAATTGCGGAGCTTAAAGTGGCAGATGTCGAACGCAGCGTTGACGTAATGATCGCAACTGCGGATCGAACCGGGATCCCGTGTCGGCTCGAGCTCTACAATCGGGGCAGATTAAGCCCGCACAATGACAGCATCCGCAATCTACCGGCACTAAAAGTGATGACTGACAAGCGCCGCACCGAGCCCCACAAGGATCGTTCCGCACGTCTTTGGCACCAGCCAACCGGTCCTGTTACTGCTAAAACGCCCGAAGGTGATCGACGCAATGGCCACGGCCGCGACATCGGCTAGTGAGAAGATCAAATTCACTATCAGGCCCGGGACAAGAAACTGCATCCAGATTGGAATTTCGGCCGCCGGCTGCACAAATTGCGGCAGAAATGTCAGGAAAAATATAGCCGTCTTGGGGTTGAGAATTTCAACGACAACACTATCCCGAAATGACTTCAACGCTGGACGATCGGACTGATCGCTCGATTTCCTCCAGTCAAAGAGTATTGCGAGACCCAACCAGACTAGATAGGCGGCACCGATAAATTGAAGGCTCGTGTAGACCATCGGCGCGTGCTCCAGCAGCGAGGCGAGGCCGACCGTGGCCGCCACAATATGCACATAACAGCCAAGGTGAATGCCGAGAGCAGCCATCAGGCCGGCATTGCGACCGTACGCCGGGGTTTGTGCTGTCATGTAGAGTATTGCAGGCCCGGGTATGCATGCAAACGTCAGCGTTGCTACAGCAAATTGTACCCACAAGTCCTGCGACAACATGATGGTTCCTCCCCGGTCTCATTGCGGGGAGGATTAAACTTCGCTGACACAAAGTGACATACGGCAGGTGTCGTATTTAAACCAGATTCTGTATCCGGTTCCCGGCAGTTCGGCTTTCAGAACGTCCCTCGCCGGGGACCTCGCAATTGCTCGCGACGGATTCACACCGGGTATTTATCCGTGCGCAGCTTTTCCTGAACCGAAGTGCATTTCCCCGTTTCCAACCGACAGTTTTTTCTTTCGGTGCCTCGTAGATATTGATAAAGACATCCTCAGGACGAACGCCGGGGCTTTCCGAAAGCAACACTACCATTCGTCGGAATAAACTGGCCTTATGGTCGGTGGTTCGTGTATCGAACAACGTAATTGATATATAAAGCAAATCGCTGGTTCGCTGGACGTCGAATGCGCTTCCAAAGCAGAAATTCTCCGGCTCGTGCTCAGTAATCGTCATAAACTTATCGCCCTCCGGCACACGAAGCACATCCCGCAGAGACTGATAGAGGCTGTCAAGGATGGCCTTGCGATAAGCAGCTGGCTTTCCGACCTGCATCGAAACTTGCAGGATTGGCATGGTACTACTCCAGTCGTTTCTCTGCTTTACAGATAGCACGCGTGAATGTATTTCATAATGCAATGTAATTGATATCAGAAATAACAGATTGAAATGGCTGAGGCAGCTCTGAACCTCGATGCGGTACGCGCATTCGTTTACATTGTCGATCTTGGAAGCTTTACCCGGGCGGCAGAGTTTCTTGGCACAACGCAATCGGCCATGAGCCTGAAGCTAAAGCGCCGGAAACTGCCATTGGCTGCAACCTTGTCACCCGAACTCCCCGATATCTGAAACTCACGCCAAAGGGAGCGGCATTTCTCATTCGCGCGCGCGAACTCCTCGAAGCGCATGACAAGGCCATTGCGACTGTTACAGAGCAGAGACGACGTATTGCTATCGGGATCAGTGACCACGTGGCCGGCCCCGAACTACCCGCACTGATTTCACGTATGAAAGCTCACGATCCTGCCCTTTTGATCGAAATACGAATTGGGACATCCGACGAGCTGCTGCGAAATTTCGACCGTCGCGAACTCGACACAGTTATTGTGCGATTTCATTCCGGTCGCACCGACGGCGAGACAATAGCTGAAGAGAAGTTCGGCTGGTTCGCGGCCAATGGCTGGCAGCATCAACCCGGGGAACAGCTCCCCCCGGTGACGATGCCCGAGCCGTGCGGGGTGCGGAGCCCGGCTTGCCGTCTTCTTGAGGACGCCGGGATAGCATGGACGGAAGTCTTCGTTGGCGGTGGCGTGACTGCAGTCTCCGCCGCAGTGATGGCCGTGCTCGGCGTTGCAGCATTGGCAAAACGGATGCTGCCCGCAGGTGTTGTCAACGTAGGATCGCAACTGGAATTGCCGGACTTGCCGTATCTGCCGGTCGTACTGCACACGCGAGAAACGGACGACAGGGCGCGCGCTGCACTCAAGACGTTGTCGATCGCGTTCAATGACACGCCCAAGCGATAGATTGCAGGGAAGACGAAATTTCTTTGTACGGGATCGGTTACTGTCGGCTCGGTTTCGATAGTGATGTGTCTCAATCGATTTCCCCGAAGCTTTAATGGCTTAGCCAGTCCTCAGCCGCGATAATTCAAATGAAAGCCGACCGCGTGCCACAGCGCCGTCGACCGCCCCGAAAGCGGATTACATAGTCAATGGAGCGAACTGGAACGCCAACGTTCTGACCGTTCTACGTTTTGTCGGTCTGATCGCGAGCTTTCCCGGGCATATTTGACGTCCCTGCTCCTAATCTCGCGAACCGGCGTACCCGGTCCGCGAGCTGACGTAACCGCACGAACGGCAATACCCCGGTCGACCATCATCCCGACGATGGCTTTGCCCGCACAAACCTCTGTTCGTGACCTCAGCGTAGTTCAGGCAGTATATAACTATCGCGATGCAATTCGGGCGAGACAATCAGTGGCGATAGATCCCGGTATGGATGACACCATCCACACCGCACCATGCGCGATACATTCCCGGGCTGTTGAAGGGCAGGCAGATATTGCCCTTTGCATCCACGGCCACAAGCCCGCCTGAACCGCCGATTTCACCCAGTTCGGTCACGACACCACCTGCCGCATTCTGCAAGTCCTGTCCTGCCCAGCGCATACGTGCATCGATCTCGTGTCCAACAGCCCAACGAATGAAATATTCTCCATGTCCGGTTGCCGAAATGGCCGCAGTGGTATCGTCAGCCCGGGTTCCGGCGCCAATAACGGGACTATCACCGACGCGACCGGGCGTCTTTGCCGTCATGCCGCCTGTGGAGGTTGCTGCCGCGAGGTGACCGAACCGATCGAGCGCCACCGCCCCGACAGTTCCATGCTTGCGAGCAGGATCGCCGTCATCCGGAAGCCCCTCTTTACGGCGCTTCATTTCAGCCTTGAGGGCATTGAGCCGATGTTCGGTACTGAACCATTCCGGAGTTTGTAATTCAAGACCGGCATTTTCACAGAAGCGTTTGGCGCCATCACCGGCCAGAAATACATGCTCGGTCGTTTCCATCACCGCGCGCGCGGCAAGTATCGGGTGGCGTGGACTGCGGTGCGTAGCGGTCTGGGTATCGCCCAGCGCTATCGGTGGACGGAAGAAGACGCCATCATCAACGGCAGCCTCATTGAGATCTTGCCCGAATACGAACCTTCGCCTGTTCAGTTCTTCGTCTACTATCCATCCCGACAACAGCAGCCGGCAAAACTGACTGCTTTTCTCAAGCAGTTTTGCGAACAAAAACCGCGGTCATCGCAAGGACGCGGATAACACTAAACGCCGCCATAAAGGCAGTTCAGTTCGTTCGAGTGTTATCACGCAATATTTTGTCGATTAGGTCAAAGCGAAATCCACGGAACAGTTGACGCGTTGAGAAAGTGCGGACATGGAAAATCCGCCGGACGGAGAAAAGTCGGTTCCTTCGAAGTCGTCCACAAGAGGCGTATTCCGGGATTCCATTGCCACCGCCGATGATGTGGGGATGAACAGGAGCGCAGGTCAACTGACGACACGGTTGATTTCGAAAGCGGCTCCAGTATGTCAGCCCACTTTACCCTGCACCGGTCGATTGACGAGAACAGAATACAAAATCGATAATTATCCCCAAGACTGTCCGAATGGTGAACAATGTCCGAGGTATTCAAACACGTCACCTGAAAACGGATAGCTTAACCGCTCGACGCAAGTATTCATTCAGAGTACCAAATTTTTCCCAGTGGGACCTGATACGTTGGTTGCCCTATTGCCGCTTCGCGCGGAAAAACGTTGGCTCCCTTCCCTGAACCCCTAGCACTTAAAAACAACTTTCGACCTGCCGGGAAAAGCCTCAGTCGACGTTGAGCGCTATGGTTGATTGGCCACCGTCCTTTGCTGGCCTGCACCAGCACCCAAAATATCCGTTCCACGCAAATACGAAATCCAGTCCAGACTGTTATATAATCCAAAAATACTGATTCTATTCAATCAATCTGGCTGATCGACATGAAACAAATATTTGCCACACTGGTAATTATAGCAGCAGTTGCCGTGGGGCTACTCCTTCTTCTGCCCGCTCTGATTTCGACAGACTGGGCAAGATCCGAGCTGGGGCGGAAACTGTCGACTGCAAGTGACATGGATGTTCGGCTGGAAGGTCCGGTAAGACTTTCCTTTCTTCCAAACCTGTCCGTCGTTGCCAAAAGACATCGCGATCTCATCTGATAACGGCGACATTTCTGTCAGGGTTCCTGTTTTCTCCACTTCGATCACGCTTTCATCATTGTGGTCGGACAAGCTGGAGATTCAGTCCATCTCGATGGCAGATCCGGCCATCCGGCTTGCTCCCTCGTCCGCATCCACCCAGAAAAATGATGCAGGGCCGGACGATGGAATAAAGAAGAATGACCCTTTTGCCTCGCTTGTCGATACGCTTGAGCGGTTGGCAGTCAATCACATCAGTATTGAAAACGGCAGCCTCACCCTGCTCGATGCGGCAGGCGTCGCGAGTAAGGTAGAAGCTATTGATATGGATCTTGGCGTACCTGACCTCGACAGGGAGGTTTCGTTCTCCATGGCAGCTACGCAAGACAAGCGCCGCGTTCAATTGGACGGTACGCTGTCGGCGTTAAGGCCGATCCTTCAACGCAAGCCGGCAGAACTGGTACTGCAAGCGCAAACGGATCCGGCACCGTCACCAATGCTTGCATCCGTCAAAGCCGAAGGCGAAATCAGCCTGAATGAAAACGGCAGCTATCAGGTCAGGGGAGGACGGTTTGATCTTGGCGGTCAGGCCTTTACAATGGACGCGCTGTTCCAGCCCGGCGAACGCCATCATTTCCAATTGGATCTGGCTGCGGACAAGGTAGATATCGGTACGATATCTGGAAGCGGTTCTGCCGACACCAGTCCGGAAAAACCGGTTGCCGGCCAGAGCGAACCGAGCCTTGTGTTTCTTTCGACAGTCGATGCCCGTGTCAGCGTCACAATAGGCGAGCTATCCAGTGGCATGTTGGCAGCATCCGATTTACAGTTCTCGGCTTCCCTGAAGAATGGAAAACTGGATGCACAACTGAAACGCATGCGTATTGATGCGGGAAGTATCAGCGCTTCTGTTATGACCAACGTGGCTGACGCATTACCTACGGTACATGGCGGTCACGAGTGCAGGACTCGACATTGATGCATTGGCCAAACTCGCGGGTCAAACCATCCCGATGTCAGGAAAAGTGACCATAGACACGGCTTTTGCCTTTCGCGGGTTGACTGCCAGCCGGATGATGCAAAGCGTCAATGCGCGTGGAACGGTAGGCATTCGAGGGGCAGAATTCCGCTGGCGGCACTCACGGCGGGGAGGCCGACAAGATTGGCGATGTTACGAACCTGAGCCTTGACGCTACAATTCAGGACGTCACCAAGCCGGTCAGCATTGCGGGAAAAATGACATGGCAGGGGAGGCTGTCGGCTTCAAAACACAGATTTCGCCCGTTGACTTCCTGTCTGCTCCGTCAATCGGCAATGCTTCCGGACCGGTGGTCCTTTCAGTCACTTCGAAACACCTGAACGCAAGCGTGAATGGAAATATCGGAACCACCGGCACGTTCCGGGGCAACACTTCCGTTACCTCACCATCGCTTGATAAACTCATGCGCTGGATCGGTCAGCCGGGATCGGCAGGCTTGCGTGATTTTGCCTTCGACGGATTCGTTGATGGCAGTTCAAAAGGCGTTGCTTTCACGAAAGCAAAGGTTGGTCTCAACGGCATCAAGGCATCAGGTGAAGGATCGCTAAAATTCGGTTCGCCGCTCAGTATCCGTACTGCGCTCATCTTCGATAAACTTGATTTCGCAGCGTTCTCAGGCCAAAGCAGCGGTGCAACTGCAAAAGCAGGTGCTCCTGCCAAACAAGTCGATGCTCCAATCGATCTCTCGTTTTTGAAAGACCTCGACGTCAGGATCGACGTTGCGGCGGATAAAATCGGTTATGGGAAAGTATTTGCCGGTCCAGTAAAGACCTCACTTGTCATTGCAGGTAGCAAAGCTGAATTGACCATTCCCCAAAGCCCGTTTTATGCCGGAACCATCAGCGCTGATATGACCGCCGATGGTTCCGGCAAGACAGCAGCTGTAAAGTTAGCCGCGTCAGTCGCCGGGGCGACCGCAGCCTCGTTGCTGAATGATGCGGCCGGTTTCAATCGTCTGGAGGGCAAGCTTGCAAGCAAGCCTCGCAATAACGGGGACGGGCAGTACCACAAAAACACTTCGTCGGTCGCTTACCGGCACGGCCTCCATGAAATTCAGCAACGGCGCGGTACGCGGTATCAATATCGCAGAAGTATATAACAATCTGGTCGGTCTGCTGGCGGGCGGATTCAAATCAGATGAAAACAAGAAGACGACCTTCACTGAGCTTGGCGCTACCTTCAACATCGACAAGGGCATTGCGGCGACCAGCGACATCAGTCTGCTTAGCCCTCTGGTGCGAATGGATGGTGCCGGAACAATAGACCTCGCAGAGCAGACACTGGCCATCAATCTCAACCCCGGGGTCGTCGCCTCTCTTTCCGGTCAAGGTGGAGATATTGCAACAAAGGGCATCGGTGTACCGGTCATCATCGACGGCACGCTATCGGCACCGCGTATTTATCCCGATTTAAGCAAACTGATGCAGGATCCGAAAGGAGCTATTGAGATGCTGGGTCGCCCGGGGTTGCCGACCAGAAAGCTGGGCCTCGACAAACTTCTTCCGGGCGAGACGCCAACGGATGAAACACGCGATAGGGTTCGTGACAAAATCGGAGATTTGATCAACGGTTCCGGTAAAGCACCTGCGCTTGGAGATCTAATTAACGGCGCTCTTTCAGGACGCCAACCGGGCCAGCCTGCGGCAACCCCGCAGCAGGAAACAACCGGTTCAGGTCAAAATGAGATCGATACAACACCATCGACCGGTCCTGCGAAGGGAGAAATCGGAGAGCTTCTCAACCAGATCCTGCGTTAACTGTGTCAGTTATAGATGCTCTACAGGCGTCTTGACTGCAGTAGAGACGTAAGGAGAAAGTCGTAGACAAAAAGGTACCTGAAATTATCCGCGTCACCCTTCACTTGACCCGACTGGTCAGACACAGCGAAGCAAGCCCGATAGCAGGGTAAGGATCCGCGCGAATGGTGCTACTAGAGCAGCAGCCAGACAATTTGCTTTGTCGATTGGTTAACACTGCCACGTCTACTACTCCCCAAAGATAATGAACTGCAGACGCACCGGTAACAAAGGCAGCCCAGCTTCTCATGCGTCAGAAGGTTTCGAGGTCTCACGCTTCGCCCACGGCCCGGGTCCAAGTCCATTCATCGTAATACCAGAAAACGCCGGTTCACATAAAGTACGGCATTTGTCGTAGTGCAAATCCAGAAAGAATACCTCAATGCTCTGATAGCGCGCTTCATTCTGAGCATATTCGGATTTTCTCTCGTACGAACCATAGAATTGATCTGAAGAGCTCTTGCTTTCGCGGAGGAACATTAATGACTCACCAGTTTCCTGAAGTCCACCGACGGACCGGCGGCATTGATATTCACGACTATCGCCCAGCCATAAATGCGTCTGGTGATAAGGTAGTGTTTGAGCGAACCTTCAAGGGACGTCCCACAGAGCTTTATATCATTGAAGACCTTGCCTCTCCTGTCGCCAGACTGTTTCTGCCTGCATCCACGGGCCCGGTTAACCAAACCCGACCGGACTGGTGCTGGACCTCAGGAACATCGCTTACAATGGTAGCAGTTCTGAGAAACCAGAGCTGGAGGTCTGGATAGCGGATGACGGGGGCAACACCTGTATTGTTCCGGGTATAGTTCGCGCGGCCTATCCCACATGGATAGGCGGTGATGGCCAACTGGTAGTTATGAATGCGGATACAAATGCATCGCCGACACCCCGCAACTCCATCTTTGATCAGAGCGGATCAACAATCCGGGAAAACGTTAACGGGATAGTTTGCACCGGCAGACAACTCTACGGCGGCATGCCAGCCGCTTGCCCGTTGTCTGATATTCTTATAGCTTTTGCCGGTCAACCGAACATCAGGGGTTGGAACGGCTCTGCCGTAGCGACTTATAATCAGAACGCCAACTATATCTTTATTAACGAAATGGACGAGAACGGGATTTTTACCAGCAGACGCGACCATTGATCAGTTTGATCCGTTGCATCAAGGGCGCGCACCAGCGTGCTCCCCGGACGGCAGAACAATTGCCTTCGAAACAAACCGTAGCGGCAATGGTTATGCAATTTAACTTTATGATTTTATAAGTGGCAATATCACTCAGGTCACTGATCCTGCGTCCAATGCCCAACATGCCGGGTTCTCTCCCGACGGCGACAACCTGATCCTTAGTTTGAATTACAACGGGACGTCGATCATAGCCCGGATCAACATCCATGAAGCACGAAGAAAATTAACTGGTGCAACCTGAATGTGCGCAGAAACAAGGCATCCTCCGAGCTGGCAAGTTCCAGAACAGCTCGCCACAGATCTGATGCAGTTCTTCGATGAAGCCGACTGACATCGGGAACCTTTTGCGAGGTTCATTGAAATTTTGCTTCGGTGTATGTTAACTTAACCTGATCGCAGTCCTGTTTACCGATATTCTGTTCTGGTTCAAACTCGTCTTTGACTATGCGAGCCCTTATGGCTGACTGCCCCGGTGTAGGTTGCAGCAACGAACGGAAGGACGAGCTGTTTCCGCATGGAGGTGGTTTTTCCTGCCATCTGAGACATTCCGCACAACGGAACCGCGCGCGCGCCAGACACCGATCATCAGCGGACCGGGGCCGATCCGGCTCGCTTCATCATTCCAACCGAATGAAGCCGGTACTTAACTCCCCGGTATTTCACAGATCCGTAGTGCACGCCTGCATATAGCACGTGCCTTAAGACGCAGAGAAGCACCTTGTGACAGTGGGCGGTGTTTCTCCCAGAATGACTGGCTAAATGCTCGAATGGTGGCCAGCTTCCTGCCAATCCGGGGAAACGGCTCGTCTGTCCTATCCCCGGATTGAAAGCATTGGTAGGGTCCAGATCCCTATAGAACTGCTTAAGGCTATCGTCGGCCTCGTAGAGATGCCCGACATTATGTTCTGCAGGATATTTCGCTCCGCGCTCCTCCAGCAGCGCGAGGATTGCCTTTTTTCAGGGCCTCGCAGTCCTCACCCTTCTTGACCAGATATTCCTGATGCAAAACATGACAGAAGAAGTGCCCGCAATACATTGTGACATCGATCTTTTTTTTCGATTTCAGCAGGCAGGCTCTCGAACCAGTCGAGCGTATTGCGTGGCAGGGCGATATCCGGGGCTACAATATCCTCGACAGTCTTCGCATGAACCGCGCGATATCGGACCACCGAGCCGCCAACCGCAAACCGATTGAGAAAAGCGGCGTTGCCTTCCTCACCCGTGCACTCAAAGTAATCTCCATGCGTTGAGGGAAAGCGTGCGGCGAGATAGCAGCGTGCTTCGTCTACCCCGTCATCGCCCATTTTCAGAAGCAGGTGATGCTCGTAACCGTCCCGAAAAAAATTGTTAAGTCTGGCGGGCAAATGATCGGGCAACAATCCGGTTACGAACTGCAAGAGACGATCGCTGATCGCACCGCCGAGGCGAAACTTTTCGGTTAATCCGTCAAAGCGGCTTTTGAGACTGAAAGCGAATGGAATTTTGTCTGTGCCAAAAGCCCGGAGGAACAGGAAGAGGTCCTTGCCGTAGCGTCGCGAGAGATCGTAGGCTGATCGATGCATATATTCGCCCGCGATGGGAAGATACTCGAATGTTGATAGCATATCGCGGCGTATGCTTTCCAGTTCGCTCGGATCGTTGGAACCTATATAGAAAACCTGTGTCTTGTTATCGGCCGGAAACGTGTCGATCCGCAGTGCGAACACAACAATTTTGCCCGCCGATCCGGATGCTTCATAAAGCCGACGGGGATCGGCATTAAATCGCGCGGGTGTGGCTGCTGAAATATCGCGTACATGATTGCAATATTCGTGATCCGAGGCACAAAGATTCGACGACTGGTCGATATTGGCGGCTGGAATCTCGCCTTTATCCAGTCTGCCCAATATTTCCTCGGCCGTGTTCCCCAGATCGATACCCAGATGATTGACGAGCTTCAATTCTCCTTTGGCATCAATGCGAGCGAACAGTGCAAGTTGTGTATAGGCCGGTCCGCGTCTTATCAGCGATCCGCCGGAATTATTGCATATTCCGCCCGTGACCGAAGCGCCGATACAGCTTGAGCCGATTACCGAGTGCGGTTCTCTTCCGATGGGACGCAATGTCTTTTCAAGCTGATCAAGGGTGACGCCGGGTTGCGAAACGACTTGTTCTCCTTCGGCGATCAGATCGAGACGGCGCAGGCGCAGCGTATTGATGATGACAACTTTCCGGTCGTAGCCTTCAGGCACCGGCGTGGAACCGCCGGTCAGTCCTGTATTTGCTGCCTGACAGATAATGATCGTGCCGGCCCGGTGGCATGCTTCTAGTACACGCCACATCTCCAGAAGCGTGCCCGGACGCGCGACGGCAAGAACCTGTCCTCCGCCATAACGGTAACCCTGTCTGAAGCGACGGGTTTGCGTATCGCCGGTCAGGACATGACGGCGGCCGACGAAATGGCGAAGCTGTTCAACGAGATCAGGCATGATTATTGAATTCCCACAGGCGGTAACGAGGTCCAATCAAGCGAAATAACGTACCCTGATTGCATCAATGGCGACGGCAATGAAGATCATGAAACCGCCAATCATGCCGACATAGAAGGACGGAATATTGATGATCGCCAGCCCGACCTGAATTACAGTGAGGAGCAACACACCTCCAAGAATGCCGACCACATTTCCACGCCCTCCGAAAACGCTGACGCCGCCGATGATTGGTGCGGCGATTGCATAGAGAAGATAGCTGGAGCCCCGGTTGGATGTGATTGCCATCTGCCATGACGCCAGCAGGAAGCCTGCCACACCTGCGAGGAAACCGGAAAGCGTATAGGCAATAATCTTGATACGGTCTACGCGAATGCCCGCGGAATTCGACGCTTGCGGGTTGCCGCCGACCGCGTAGATGGAACGCCCGAGAATAGTCATGCGCAACAGGACACCGATCGCGATCAAGGCGACGACGAAAATCAACGGCATAACTGGCCATCCGGCAACCGATGCCTGACCGATCCAGACATATCCGTCGGACAGATTGGTCAAGGTCTTGCCTTGCGTCAGTGCCGGAGAGCGCCTTGCAGGATGATCATCATCGAAAGCGTCTGGATGAGCGAGACCATTCGCAATTTGGTGATGCAAAGACCGTTGAAGAAACCGATGAGAGTTGCGACAGCGATACCCGCCAGCATGGCTGGAAACCGGGCAATCCGAGATTGGAATAGGCAAGCGCGCCGATTGCGGACGAAAATCCGAGATTGGCCGGGATCGACAGATCAATCTCAGCCACAAGCAGCGGCAGGGCGACAGCGAGGCCGAGCATTCCCAGAACCGTCGCCCGGACCATGATGTTTTGCATGTTCATCACGGTAAGGAAAAACTCATTGAACAGCCCGAAACCGAGGACCAGCGCCACCAGCCAGATCCACACCACATTGTGCAAAATCCAGCCGACAATATTATGTGTCGCTTTTTCGTTAGGCTTGACCTCTTTAGGTGCGGTGGCCGTCATGACATTGCTCATTTCACTTATTCCTTTACCGATGTTGTGCTCACGCCTGTGAAAGGCGGCGCAGATTGTCGGTGGTAATGTCGTCACCGGTCACGATCTCCTCGATCGAGCCATGACGGAATACGCAGACACGGTCGACTGCGCGCACCAGCTCGTCCGTATCGGTCGAGACAATAATAACGCTGACGCCCTTGTTGCTGAGTTCATCGATGATGCGCAAAACGTCCTGTTTGACGCCGACATCAATACCGCGTGTCGGCTCGTCGAGGATAAGAAGCCGTGGCTGTGTTGCAAGAACACGACCGAGACATACTTTCTGCTGGTTACCACCACTCAACGTATCGACGGCTGCGGCAGCGCTTCGCGCCTTGATACCCATGCTGGAGAAATATCCGTCGCACAGACGCGCTTCCTCGTCGCGTTTGACAAAACCGAGGACCGCACGCCTATCGAGTGATGAAAGAGCGATATTTTCAGCGATCGACAAATGGCCGACGACGCCATCCTTGCGCCGATCGTCGGACAAATAGGCGACACCCTTGCTGAAAGCTGCCTTTGGATGCTGCGGGAGACTTTCCCGTGGTCCACCGGCAAAGCTGATCGCTCCAGCCGACGCCCGGTTAAGGCCGAAGATCGCGCGCGCGAGTTCTTTTGCGCCGGCGCTTGGCAGGCCGGTAAAGCCGACGATTTCGCCCGGCCGGATATCAAGCTCATCCAGATCGACATGATGCGCCACAACACCTCGCAGGCTTATTGCAGGGGTTTGAGAACCGAACGTTTTGCGCTCGCGCTGAAACAGGTCGAGTCCGCGCCCGAGCACCAGTTCAGACAATTGCTCGGACGTCATCGCCTCTACGTCCTGACTGCCGCCGGCGAAAACCGTCGCGCAGTACCGAAACCGCATCGCAGATTTCGAGAATCTCGTCATTATAATGCGAGATGAAAATGAAGGTGACACCTTCGCCCTTCAACTGACGCATGAAATCAAACAGTTGCCGGCGGTCGGGAACGGTCAGGGCGGCAGTCGGTTCATCGAGAATGATGACCTTACCGCCGGAGAACATGGCGCGCAGGATATTGAGCTTGCGTCTCGCAACGGCGTTGAGCCTGCCGGCATTGACGGCTGGATCAATTCCGGAATCTTTCAGCATCCGTGCAGCGTCCGCCTTCAGTTTCTTCCAGCGCACGAAACCGCCTCGCGAAGGCCAGATGCCCAGCATCAGATTTTCAGAGGCGGAGATGTGATCGATGATCATCGGCTCCTGTGTGACCAGAAAGACGCCGGCTTCTTCCATGGCCTTGACGTCTGCGCCCTGCACCGGTTCGCTATTGAGATAGATTGTTCCGCTGCTGGGCGTACGCTGCCCGGAGATGATGCCAACTAGCGTGCTTTTGCCGGCACCGTTTTCGCCGAGCAGTCCGTGGATAGTGCCGCGGCGAATATCGAGGCTGACGGAGTGCAGGGCCGTAAAGGTTCCATATCGTTTGGTAACGTTGTCGACGCGCAAGGCAATGCTGCTTTCGCCAGCATCCTTGTCGCGCCCATTTGTCTGGATATTTTTCATGATACTCCTCCGTCGCCTGCGACCGCACGCCAATCACATGCGAAACGACGCCCACCCCTGTTGCGCGGACGTCGCATTTCATGTTCAGGTATAGGGAACGCCCCATTCCTTTTCTGCGACATAGCCCCAGTGGCGCTTGTCGGCGGCATTGTCGCCGTTGATGACGAAAGGCGGAATGATGAGGGTTGGACCGGTATCGCCCTTGACGATCTCGCCCTTCTCCCAGAAATATTTCTTGTTTTCATAAGCGCCGAGCGGCACTTCCTCGCCCTTCATTGCGTGCTTTTCCAAGAGCTCGACAGCTATCTCGCCGTAGGCGATAGGGTCTTGTGACACGCAGGCATCCATGTACCCGTCCTGAATGCCTCTGACTGCAACCGGCTCGCCATCGATAGTGACGAAAATCACATGGCCTTCCTCGCCGACCTTTTTCCAACGGTTTTTCTGCTGCAGGGCGGTTGTGATGCCGCGTGCGGGCGAGTCGCTGGGTGCATGAACGGCATCAAGATCTGGATGTTCGGAAAGCGTCGATAGCGTCACGGAAAGCATTTGATCGAGCTGCCCCTCGGTGGGCCGGCTGATATAGGTAATGTCAGGATACTTGGCGAATTCGGCGTCCATACCTTCCTTGCGCTGACGCCGGGCAACGCTTGCAAGTGCTCCATAGCAATTGAGGACCTTGCCGCGCGGGCTGCCGTGCTTTTGGTCAACCGGTCGATAATCTCGCGTGCGGCCATGACGCCGCCCGGTAATTGTCGAAGCTGACTGTGATGGCGACATCCCCGCCATCTGCAGGCGTATCGATGATGGCGACCGGTATCTTTTTCTGATTGTAGCGGCGGATCGCGCTGACGATCGCCGGCTATCAATCGGATCGGCAACCAGACCAGCAGGCTGGGACAACATCAGGCTCTGCCATTGTTCGAGCTGTTTTGTATTGTCGAAATTGGCATTGGTTGCCGGAACGACCATTTGCGGCTTTCGACAGCACGCTTTACCGCCTCTTCCTCGATAACGAAAAATAGTAATCGAGACTTTTTTTTTGTTGCTGAACGGCAGGAATACGCGATCCTGCGCCAATGCCTGACGTCCGGCGAATGCCGCCGCTCCGAGTGCAAGCCCCCTGCCAGAACATGGCGCCGGTTGAGTTTAAGATCGATACCCATATTCACCTCCCAGAGTATGTCGATATAGTTTCACTACATATGCTGTAAGCTTGTCAAGATGCTTTGGATAAATTCAGACTGATCGGCGCAATCCTGATCGAATAATCGCGATAATCTGCCATTTTTGGCAAAATTTTACGCTTTCCGGAAACTGGGGCGGATCCAGTCACATCAGTCCGATTGAAGTTTTACTAGATTAACGCATCTTGACGTAGGACGTACCGTCAAAACAACCGACAACAATACCGGCAGATTCCCGGGTAAACAGGCCATTTTCGACGACGCGCGGGTATGCGGTTGAGTTCAGTTTCCAGCGGTGCCGGTTTGGCGATCGCGCCGCATCTGCAATCAAGGATGAAATTGCCGCTATCGGTTACCACGGGCTGACCGTCACGCATGCGGCGGGTGATCCCGGCAGCAATCCCGTGTTCCTGCAAAATCCGATCTACCATCCGTTCAGTCTGTTTCCACGCAAACTGAACCACCTCCACCGGCAGAGGAAAGGCACCGAGCGTATCGACGATTTTTGTTTCATCGCAAACCGTAATCATCTGCTTTGATGCATGTGCGATAATCTTTTCCCACAACAGGCACGCACCGCCGCCCTTGATCATGTTGAACTGGCGATCGATCTCGTCCGGCCCATCGACTGTAAGATCGATCTCGCCAATTTCGTTTGGATCCGTAATGGCGATACCCACTTCCCGCGCGACGTCGATCGTCGAACGCGACGTGGTGGTGCAGGTCAGCTTCATGCCACCGGCGACATATTTGCCCAGCTCCCGCACGAAGAAGTGCGAGGTGGTGCCCGATCGAGCCAAGCTTCATACCGTCTCGAACGAATTCCTCAATGACCCGGCGGCCTGCGACTTTCTTGGCTTCATTTTGCTCTGCGGACATTTGTCTTTCCTGCCGATTGACCGGAGCCGTTGTGGACGACTGCGGCGGTTGTTTAGAAGGTTAGTCCCGTATCTTGTCGGTCAGCCGAGGAATCGAGGGCTGGCAGTTGATCGGGGAATTCGCTGCCGCTCGACACTGCTATTGCCGTGACGAGCATGTTGACGACGAGATGATGATTGAGGCGCGATGCGAGCGGTGTCATCAACTCGGTCTGATCGTAGGGACGCACAGCAATCAGCGCATCCGTGACACGGGCGAGCGGACTTTCGGCTGCGGTGATCGACACGACGCGCGCGCCCCCGCCCTTGCCGCAATGGCCAGCTCCACCATCTGCTTGGTGTGTCCAGACTGCGAAAAGATCAGCGCGACTTCGTGCGGACGCGAACTTTCGACGTGCATCCACTGCTTCTTGCGCCCCATGACGGCTGCACACCGCATACCGAGACGCTGGAACTTGTGTTCGGCATCAATGGCTGTGACTTCAGAAATACCGCTGGCGTAGATGCCGGTCCATGCGGCATCGCGCAAAAGCAGGGCCGCCTTTTCAACCTGCTGCGGAACGAGATCCTCCAGAGCACGCTGGATGGCGTTGAGAGAATTGCGACAGGTCTTGCGGACAATATTGTCTATGCCGTCATTGGGGATGATCTGTTCATAGGCGAAAGGTGCGGAAGGAACGAGGCTTTGCGCCAGATGCAGCTTGAAATCCTGATAGCCATCGAAACCGAACCGCCGGCAAAAGCGCATAATGGTTGGATCACTGACCGAACAGCGTTCGGACAATCTGGCCATGCTCATATGAATAACCTCGCCCGGAGACGTACTCACAAAGTTGGCGATGCGCCGCTCGGCGGCACCCATTCCGTCTGTTTCATGGAATATGCGCTGTAACAGGCTAACCGTCATGAAATTCGTTCCTTCGTCATCTCACCATTTAATCAGGGCGATACTCCATGAGATCGGCGATACGCGCAAGCCGTTGATGTGGCTCGACATTTACATCGGCTCCACCACCCCAAGGCACGACGAAGAAAGTGGCGCCCGCGCCCTCCGCCGTCGCCTTGTCGACATTGGTGTCACCGACAAATGCCCAGTTGGCACCGTTTAGCTCCATATGCTCGACAACGGCGCGCAAATGGCCGGGATCAGGCTTGCACGCCGGTACCGCGTCTGCACCAAGCGCCACCTCGATGAGACGATCGAGCCCCGGGATTTTCAGAATTTCCTGTGTCAGGGCATGGGGCTTGTTGGTACAGATGCCCAGCCTGAAACCGGCAGCATGCAGGCTTTGCAGATCTTCGCGAACATGGCTGAAGAAGCGTGTCTTCTCGGCCGGGTTGCGATGATAGTTTTCGATATAGCTTTGAACCGCAGCATCCACGGTTGCATCGTCAAAGGGCAGGCCCTGATCAATGAATATGTCCTGCAACAGGCGACGCGGGCCATTACCGATAAAGGTTTCGACATAGTCGACGGATAGTGCCGGCCAGCCCATGGACGCCATATAGACATTCACCGCCGCGGTGATGTCCGGCGCACTGTCGATCAGCGTTCCATCCGTGTCGAAGATCAATGCCGAATATTGTTTCATAATTCAAAAAGTCCTTAGGTTGGGCCCGTTCGGCGGTCAGCCTGCAAAAACCGGATCGCCGAGAGCGTGGAAGCTCCGGGAGAGTGCAGGATAAAGCGCTCGATAGATTTCATGTGCCTTGTGGTAGACGTCACTATGGGCACGATCAGCCTTTTGACGTGTCAATTCGCGCAAGGTGCCAGCTGCCTCAGTCGCGTCCTTCCAGACACCTGCCCCCACTCCTGCTACCAGTGCCGCGCCAAAAGCTCCACCTTCCGCAGCACCTTCCGTCGTCACCACATCACAACCGAACATGTCGGCACGGATCTGTCGCCACAATGGCGATCGGGCACCACCTCCAGATGCCTTGATCACCCGGCCCTCGATCCCCATGGATTTCATCAGCGCATGCATGTCATAAAACGCGTGAACAACGCCTTCCATGACACTGCGCGCGACATCGCCAAGTGTGTGGCGTGCTGTGAGGCCGATGATGGCACCGCGTGCTGCGGGATCTGGATGCGGACAACGTTCACCATTGAGATACGGCAGGAACAATAGTCCACGTGCACCGGTGTGGTGGACGCAGCAGCCTTCACGACCGCATCAAAGGTAAGATCGTCACCATGTCCGGTTTCGGCAAGGATTGAGCGGAACCAGCCCATGGCCCCGCCCGCATTCAGCGATACTCCCATGGCGTGCCACTTGGCAGGGGCGACATTGCAGAACATCTGGATGCGACCGTCTGCGCATGGGACAGGCTTATCGGGGCTGCTGCCAGAATACCGGCAGTACCGATTGTAGTTTGCAACTGACCGGGTTCGATAACGCCTGAACCAATAGTTTGAATGACACTGTCACCACCGCCGCCAGCCACAGGTAGCCCTGCGGGAAGCCCGAAGAGTGCTGCGCCAGAAGCGCTGATGCGCCCGGAAATCTCATGAGATTCGTGACAGGCGGGTAAGAATGCAGGATCGATATCGAGCGTCTCGATCAGCCCCGATGCCCATTTGCGCCGTCGCACATCGAAAAGCCCGGTGCCAGACGCATCCGAAACTTCCGTTGCAAGTTCTCCCGTCAAAACCAGACGCAAATAGTCTTTAGGATTAAGTACATGATGCAGTTTTGCAAAGAGATCCGGCTCGTGATTTTTCATCCAGACGATTTTGCCACCGGTATAGCCGACCAGCATGCGGTTGCCCGTCTGTCCGATCAGAGCATCAAGTCCGCCAGCCTTCGCTGTGATTTCCTCCGCTTCGGCAGCATTACGCTGGTCGTTCCACAAGATTGCCGGTCGCAGGATTTTTCTGTTGTGGTCAAGCGGTGTCAGGCCATGCATCTGTCCTGAAAGGCCGACACAGACAAGTTCAGTATCCGGGCATTGCGCCATGACGCTTGCCACTGCCTTTCGCGCACCCTCGATCCAAAGTGCAGGATCTTGTTCTGCCCAGCCGGTACGAGGCTGCGACAGCGCGTAGGTGGCGGTGCTGGAAGCCAGAATCTTGCCTTCGACGGACACAAGCAACGACTTGCAGCCCGAGGTTCCGATGTCGATACCTAGAAGTGCGGAAGTCATGAAGTCAGACCCCTATGCCATGATGCAGGCGGATATGCTTGAAATTGAAGTATTCCAGCAAGCCTTCCCGACCATGCTCATAGCCGATGCCGCTTTGCTTACGGCCCCCATAAGGCGCGTTCATGATGCCCGCGTCGACATTGTTGACGGCGACATTTCCGTAATCGAGATCGCTTGACAGCTGATAGATTTCCCGCAAGTCGCGCGCATAGACATAAGAGGCAAGCCCGTAAGGTGTATCGTTTGCGAGGGCTGCAGCCTCTTCCAGCCTGTCAAAAGCGGCCACACCGACAAGCGGCCCGAAGGTTTCTTCACTCATGACCTTCATTTCATGGGTACAGTCGGCGACAATGGTGGGACAAAAGAAGAATCCCCGGCAAATTTTTCACCTTCCGGCGTCTTGCCGCCGGCGAAAGAGCCTTGCACCTTTTTGCAATGCATCAGCCGGTGCTCGCGCGTTTTTCCAGTGGTGCAAGCGAAGCCATGGACCCGATATCGGCAGCCGGTTCGAGCAGACCGTCGCCGATGGTCAATGCGTTGGCTGCAACCGCGAATTTTTCGAGAAAGGTCTCGTAGAGCGGGCGCGCCACATAGATACGATTAATCGCAATGCAGATCTGCCCCATATTGCGGAAGGAACGGCGCACTGCCCCTTCACTGCCGCATCAATGTCAGCGCTGGCGGTTATGATTAACGGACAATTGCCACCAAGCTCCAATGAAAGGCGCTTTACGGTTGGACAGGACTTCTGGATATGAAGACCAACCGCGCTTGAGCCGGTAAAGGCGATCTTGTCAACGTCTGGATGCTCGACGAGTGCCTGACCTACGAGCGAGCCCTTGCCGGTCACGACATTGACGACGCCTGCTGGTATCACGGCCTCCGCCACCTTTTCGGCAATGGCGGGGCGGTAAAGGGTGTAATTTCTGCCGGCTTGATGATGATTGTGCAACCAGCAGCAAGGCTTGCGCAAAGTTTCCAGCCAACAAGTTCGGCGGGATAATTCGGTGTGATTGCACCGACCACGCCGATCGGCTCGCGGATAACGGCTTTGATAACCGTTCTGGTCGTTGGGTACGATTTCGCCAAGAACGCGCACGGCTTCCTCGCCATAAAAGTGGCAAGCCTCGGCCAGCTTGAGGATTTCACCCTTTGCTTCATTGAGCGGTTTGCCCTGTTCGAGCGTCATGATCCGGGCCATGTGCGGGGCATCGGCAGATATCAGGTCGCCGAGCCTGTGGAGAGCTTGTGACCGCTCCCGGCCGGAACTCTGGACCATGAACGAAATGCTGCCCGCGCGCTTGCAACTGCCCGGTCAATTTCTTCGGGCGTCGTGGCCGCGATCTGCCCGATGACTTCGCCGCGTGCCGGATTCTCGACGTCGATACGCGCCCCGCGTCCTTCAATGAATTTTCCGTCGATGAACAGCTTGCCATCGATCCGCGACAGGATCGCATCGGTCATGATTTTCTCCACCCGGTTCAGTGCCATCAACGTTCACAAGGTTCGCTGATATAGCATAACTACATATCGCGTTGCATCAGATTTGCCAATCCAGAAAAAGGAACCGACGGCACAAAATCATTTTCAGCGATGAAATTAAATAAATACAGTGACTTCTCGGCGCAATTCACGTCAGTTTCCAGTTGAAGCCAGCAATAATATTCGCAACAAAGGCGGATTACACCTTGACGAAACTGCAATGATTTTAATAGTTTTACTACATACAAGGAGGAGAAGCATGCTTCCCGATTCTCATGAAAAGGCCCGCCCGGTCGGGCGTGTGTGGCGCGCCGACCTGTCAGCGCCCAGTGTTGTCATCATTCGCGATTGTGAGGTGATTGATGTCACAAACTCGGTGATTTCAGTTAGCGACTTCCCGGATAACGATCCCGCGGCACGCTTTGATGATCTGCAGGGCGAAAAGCTCGGCAAGCCTGAAGATTTCATTCTTTCCCCGCATGAAACAGGTTATGGATCGGCTCGCCATTCATGGCTTGCACCTTGCGATTTCCGGGCGCTCAAGGCTTGTGGGGTCACTTTTGCGCAAAGTATGATCGAACGCGTCATCGATGAGCGGACTTCGGGCGACCCGGCAAAAGCCGACGCGATCCGCAAGCGCATCGGTGAACTGATCGGCGGAAGCCTGTCCAACATACACGCAGGCTCTGAGCAGGCCGCCGAGGTAAAGGCTGGCACGAGAAAGAAGGGCTTTGGTCGCAATATCTTGAAGTGGGCATCGGACCTGACGCTGAGGTGTTCACCAAATCGCAACCCATGTCTGCCGTTGGCCATGGCGCGCAAGTCGGCGTCAACCGGATTTCGAAGTGGAACAACCCCGAACCCGAAATCGTGCTAGCGGTAGATAAAAACGGCAATATCCGTGGCGCCACACTTGGAAATGACGTCAATCTGCGCGACGTTGAGGGTCGCTCAGCTCTCCTGCTCGGCAAGGCCAAGGACAATAATGCTTCCTGTGCCATTGGACCGTTCATCCGTCTGTTTGACGCTGGATTTACGCTCGGAGACATTGAGAACGCAACACTTGAAATGTCCGTCAAAGGAGAAGACGGCTTTGAAATGTCAGGACGCTCCAATATGGCCGAGATCAGCCGGAGACCTGCCGATCTGGTCGCACAGACCATCAATGCCAGCCATCAATATCCTGACGGATTCCTGCTATTTTTGGGTACCATGTTCGCTCCCACGCAGGATCGTGCGGAAAAAGGCAGCGGCTTCACCCACAAGGAAGGTGACGTCGTCGAGATTTCGACGCCAACGCTTGGAACCCTGCGCAATGTGGTCACGACGTCGGACAAGGCGCGTCCATGGGCTTACGGTATGCGCTCGCTGATGCGGGACATGGCCAAACGCGGTTTGATTTAGGAACGGCAGAACAAAATGTCCTATCGTGCAAGAATGGATTTGAGCGGTCGGCTGGCACTGGTAACAGGATCCGGTCAGGGGAATAGGCGCAGCATGTGCGCAGGCATTGGCGCAAACCGGGGCGACGGTGGTCTGCACGGATATTGATCTGTCACGCGCCGAAACCACCGCGGGAGAAATCGGTGGGTCTGCAACCGCCCGGCAGCTCGATGTTACTGACAGCGTTCAGTTGAACGCGCTGGCGAATGACTTACCGCCACTTGACGTGCTCGTCTGCAATGCAGGTATCGTCAACAATGTCGCCGCTGAAGACATGACCGATGATCAATGGGATCGTGTCATTGAGGTCAATCTCAGTGGCGTATTCCGCACCTGTCGGGCCTTTGGTCGTCGAATGCTGGAAAATGGCAAGGGTTCGATCATCAATATCGGCTCGATGTCGGCACATATCGTCAATGTACCGCAGCCACAGTGCCACTACAACGCCTCGAAAGCCGGGGTACACCACCTCACACGCTCGCTCGCAGTCGAATGGGCCAAACGAGGTGTCAGGGTGAATGCGGTTGCGCCAACCTATATCGAAACGCCATTGTTGCATGGACTTGAAAATCAGCCGGGGCTGGTTGAGCGCTGGCTTGACCTGACTCCCGCCGGTCGCATGGGCAAGCCGGAGGAGATCGCTTCCATCGTCCAGTTCCTTGCCTCAGACGCTTCAAGCCTGATGACTGGCTCGATTGTCACTGCAGACGCTGGCTATACGAGTATCTAGGTTCATCATGGCGCTCGCACTTGTTCTGGAAAAGGCGCGCGAACTGGCTTTGCGTGATATCGATATCGATTTGACACTTGGCGATTGCGACGTGCGCATCGCGATGGACATTGTCGGAATATGCGGCAGCGATGTTCACTATTATCGTCATGGCAGGATCGGTCCCTTCATCGTGAAGAAACCGATGATCCTCGGCCATGAGGGAGCTGGCACTGTCATTGCCTGCGGCGCAAGGGTTCACAATCTCACGGTGGGCGAGCGGGTCTGCGTTGAGCCGGGCGTCCCTGATTTTACGAGCCGCCCGAGCCGTATCGGACTTTATAATCTTGATCCGTTTCTCACTTTCTGGGCCACTCCGCCAGTTCACGGATGTCTGACACCAGACGTCGTGCACCCTGCAAACCTGACTTATAAACTGCCCGGGAATGTGTCTTTTGCCGAAGGTGCAATGATCGAACCTTTGGCGGTGGGACCCGGGCGGTTCATAAAACCGGCGTGGCGGCGGGCGATGTCGCTCTTGTCCTCGGAGCAGGTCCGATCGGCATTCTTGTGGCGCTCAGCGCGTTGTCCGCCGGGTGTTCGCGCGTCCTGATCTTCGATCCGGCGTCACAAAAGCTCGACATTGCCGCGTGCTATTCAGGCATCCAGCCACTTCACGCAGCCGACGGTCCCCTGAAGGATCAGATTCGATGTCTGACCGATGACTGGGGCGTCGATATTGTCTATGAATGCTCAGGTGCTGCCAAAGCATTTGATGGCATTGCCGATTGCATTCGTCCGGGGGGTACATTGGCTTGTGTGGGCATGCCTGAAAAAGCGGTACCTATCGATATCGTCGCATTGCAGGTCAAGGAAATCCGCCTTGTCACAGTCTTTCGCTACGCAAACGTCTATGAACGCGTCATTGCATTGCTGGCAGAAGGCAGGATCGATGTGAAGCCATTGATCTCTGAAACATATGACTTCAAGGATAGCGTTGAGGCATTCAGGCGGGCGGATGCGGCTCATCCGACGGATGTAAAAATACAGATCACAATGCGATAATTGCTATGGAAAGGAATTGAAATGAGCTGGACACCCCATGGACAACACCTGATAGCTGGCGAGTGGGTTGCGGGGAGACGACTTTTGCCTCGACACCGGCGACGGGTCCATCGCATGAATTCGCAGTCGGCACGCCCGCTCTCGTGGCGCGCGCCTGCGAGGCAGCAGAAGATGCGTTTTGGACTTATGGTTACAAGAGCCGTGAAGAACGCGCCCTCTTCCTCGAAGCCATTGCCGACGAGATCGAAGCGCGTGCGGAGGCCATTACCGAAATCGGCACGCAGGAAACCGGTTTGCCAGTTGCCCGTCTGCAAGGCGAGCGTGGACGCACGACCAGCCAGCTGCGCCTTTTGCCAGCCATATCCGCAAGGGTGACTATCTGGATCGTCGCGTCGATGAAGCCCTGCCTGACCGCAAGCCCGCAGCGCGCCCGGAAATCCGCCTGATGCAGCGCCCGATCGGCCCGGTTGCAGTTTTCGGCGCATCCAACTTTCCGCTCGCTTTCTCCACCGCTGGTGGCGACACGGCAGCGGCCCTCGCCGCAGGCTGCCCGGTGGTTGTGAAGGGCCATTCTGCGCATCCGGGAACCGGCGAAATCGTCGCTGATGCCATTCTAGCCGCTATTACCGGGACCGGCATGCCGAAAGGTGTGTTCAGCCTCATCCGTGGTGGAGATCGCAAGGTCGGCGAGGCGCTCGTCACGCATCCGCTGATCAAGGCTGTCGGCTTTACTGGCTCGCTTGGCGGTGGTCGTGCCTTGTTCAATCTTTGCGCACAGCGCCCGGAACCGATTCGCTTTCTTCGGCGAGCTTGGCTCGGTCAATCCGATGTTCCTGCTGCCGGAAGCCATGAAGATCCGCGCGCCGTCGCTCGGCGAAGGCTGGGCCGCGTCCTGACCATGGGTGCTGGTCAGTTCTGCACCAATCCGGGCATCGCCGTGGTTATCGACGGATCGGACGCCGACAGCTTTGTGCAGTCCACCCGCAGCGCTTTGGAAAGGTTGCGCCGCAGGTCATGCTGACCGACGGCATTGCTAAGGCCTATCAGGATGGCAAGGTACATTTCGACAGCCGTAACTCCGTCAAAGCGGTGCTGACCACAGAAAGCAAGGGCCGCGAAGCTTCGCCCAATCTCTATGAGACGACCGGCGACGCTTTCCTCAGCGATCATACCATCGGCGAAGAAGTGTTTGGTCCGCTCGGCGTCGTCGTTCGCGTGAAGTCGGTCGATGACATGGTGCATCTGGCCAAGGGTCTTGAAGGCCAGCTGACAGCAACCTTGCATATGGACAGGGACGATGCAGCTGACGCCCGCAAGCTATTGCCAGTTCTTGAACGCAAGGCCGGGCGGGTTCTGGCAAACGGCTTTCCGACCGGCGTGGAAGTAGTCGATTCTATGGTTCATGGGGCCCCTACCCCGCCAGCACTAACTTCGGCGCAACCAGTGTTGGAACCATGTCCATCCGCCGCTTCCTGCGGCCCGTCAGCTATCAAAATATTCCTGTGGAAGTGCTGCCTGCTGACCTCGCGTAAGAAAAGGTGCGGGTCTAACCCGTCAATGACTTTGACCCGCACCCCGTCTGCCCTCGTTAATGTCCTGTGCTCCCGTCGGATTGCCAAATTTCTCTCGTAACGGCGGTGTTCACATCGCGCTTCCACCAGCCCACGGGCTGCCTTGACAGGCGTATGCCGGCTGGCGGCTTAATGGTCGGTCAGTCCGGCTTAACAGGTTTTTCTGAACCGGATTTCTCTTTCTTCGCCGCAACCATCATCGCAACATCATCGAGCAACTTCTTCGCGTCAAAGACTATGCCGTCCTTAATAGTCCACTTAACCCCGCCCACAATCTCCGGTTCGTTAGTTTGGGGATTTAGCCTTTCATGGCCGGTGCCATAGAGCGTCTTGAAATTGGCCAGCGGATTTTCAGGCATGATGACAAGATCTGCACGCATACCTTTGCGCACCACGCCGAATAAAGCAGCCTCGCCCTTCGGCTCCATAAGAGTGCGGGCGCCATTAACAGTTGCCGACTGAATTACTTCCAGCGGAGTAAATCCGGCTTCCTGAAGCAGTTCCAGTTCCTCTACAAAACCGAAACCATAAAGCTTGTAGATGAAACCAGAATCCGTGCCTGTCGTTACCCGGCCACCCATATTCTTATAGTCATTCACGAGTTGCATGTAACGCTTGTAGAAATTTCTCCACTGTACTTCATCATGCGTGGTCCAGTCGTAAAAATAGGATCCATGATTGTCACGAGTGGATTGGAAAAATTTCCATAAGCTTGGCATCGTATACTTTGCGTGCCAGTCAGCGTTTTTGGCCCGCATCAAATCGCGAGACGCCGCATAGATGGTGAACGTCGGATCAAATACAATCCCCATCCGCTTCTGCTTTTCAAGATAAGCTTTCCACTCCGGGCTATCCGGCTCATAAATCTGATTCCAGATATCGGCAACACCGGCAAAACGATCATACTCGTTATTATAGTTATAAGTCGCCGGAAAATCCTGAATGCGATGGTCTTTTAATAATGCTTCAAAATGACCATAGAAATGGGTGACCGTCCCAAGCCCCATCGCCGCCGCTGATTCTGCGTTTACTTCCATCACAAGGTTCTGAGAAAGGTGCGCTACAGTGCCCAGTTTCTGATTTTTGCCTCATCAATCGCTGCTGCAATAATCTCTGGTGTTTCGTCTCCGCGATTAAAGAATTTGATCCCGTCGATGTTGTTGGCTGCAGCCCATTTAACCCAATCGCGCGCAATGGCTGGTGTGGTAACTCTTCCCCATCCCACGCACTGCCCAATGTCTGATAATTGAATATCCGTGGCGCAGTAATTTCATTCTTCTCGCTACGCAGCTTTTCGCTTGCACCCAGCTTTCCCGCGACGGGGAACACCGCGAACCGTCGTTACGCCATGCGCCAGCCATAGCTTGAACGGATACTCCAGTTCGGGAGCTTTATCCGGTGTACCCGCATGTGTGTGCGTGTCCACAAAACACGGAGTCACAAACATACCGGAGGCGTCTATTTCATGCTCAGCATCCGTTGGCTTGCGACCGGTCTTTAACGGCAGGCGGGCGTCCCCGCATTAATCACATCTGTAATCTGGTTATGTTCAATTACAATATCAACAGGACCGCGAGGCGGACCACCGGTTCCATCAATTAATGTCGCACCGCGGATAACCATTTTGCTAAACGGCCCCACGCCATCCGATGGTGACCGCTCTGGGGCAGGAACCATAGCTGGCTCCTGTGCCAGCACTGGAGACGCCATTGTTCCGACAATGTAAAGGGCGCCGGAAAGTAATCCAGCGATTCTCATTGCCCGCTTTATTGACATTTGTTCCCTCTCAAAAGTAATTATAGTTCATGGAAATAATATCAGTAAAATTTGCAATTTCCTTCGGTCAACCCATAAAAATAAAATTCGGAAAAAAAAACATCTTCGCATTCGTTCATTATTCATTAGTTTTTGAACACGGAACGAGAACTACTTTCTTGCCAAACAATCGATGTGATACTGGAGCAGAACCCGCAATCGGTCGCGCGGGACGCTGATCTTACGTTTCAATTGTACATATTAAACCGATTATCTGAATTTTTAATCCGGAGCTGCCTCACCCGTGCCGATAGCTTAACGATGAAGCAGGTTTTGGGTCCACTATAAGGACAACAATTGAAAGCGATGTCGACGCTGCCCGTATTGCAAACACCATATTGTTCGCAAAACAGTTTCCGCGATCAGTCAATATCAGGAAATACCTCAGCGTCCTGCTCCGCGACCATTTGCTCCGGAGCAGCGTCCATTTGAAACAGATAATGCCCGCCCCGTTGAAACTCCTGCCCTCTCGTCAGATTCTCATTCTGTCCCCGACCGCGATCCCGGCCACCAAAAATTCGTCGCAATAATGACCGGGCACATCGAAGCACGCCCATTGGCGGCAACAAAATCCCTTACTAGCGGCTCGCACTTACGAGTTCGAGATACTGGTATTCAAAGCAGCCGGGCTCGCAGAATCCTTAATTTCAATCAGGCATCGGATCTCATTCAGACACGCTCTTCGAGAAGACGTATCGCAGCGCAGGACAATGCAGCAACACCGAGGCCAATGCACGCTTCATCAGGCTGATAATCACCATTGTGCAGAAAATCGTTCCGTCCTGCGGTTTGCGAGCCAATGCCAAGTTGGAAAGATGGCACTTTCTCGCCAACCAGAGAGAAGTCCTCCGCACCCGGGCTGGGTGCACGTTTCATTACAACCTCATTGCCGAAATGGTCGGCGATGGCCTCCATAGTGATCGAAACAATCCTGTCGTCATGCTGCAGGGAAGGAAGGGTCCGCATATAGTTCACTGTACACCTGACACGCAGCAAATCCTCCAGTGCACGACATTGTCTATGAATCGCCTCATCAATGGAGCGCCGTGTCTCTGGGTCTTGACAACGCACAGTTCCAATCAGTTTGCAGGTCTCTGGAATGACGTTGTATGCGTCGCCCGTGAATCGCTCCGATCGTCAATACAGCCGGATGCATTGGGTTGGTTTCACGAGAGACTATAGTCTGCAGAGCCAACACCAGATGAGCCGATGCAACGATGGGATCCACTGCCTGATCAGGATGAGCGGCATGCCCGGAACGGCCATGAACCGTGATCTCAAATTCGTCGCAAGAGCCATTGGCATTGCCTTCGATATAACTGAACATGCCCGTGGGTTCGTCGGGATGGTTGTGGAAACCGAGCGCCATGTCCACACCATCCGGGATGCCATCCTCTATCATCGCTCTGGCGCCACTGTCGGGGGTTTCTTCCGCTGGCTGGAACATCAGCTTCACGGTACCTGCAAGGCGGGGCGCGATCTCCTTGAGTACAGCCGCCACGCCGATCAGCGTGGAAGTGTGGATGTCATGGCCGCAAGCATGCATGCGACCTTCGATGGTGCTTGCATAAGGCAGCCCGGTCTCTTCAAGGATCGGCAGTGCGTCCATGTCGGCACGTAGCAAAAGTGTAGGACCGGCACGCCCGCCTTTGATGATACCCAACACACCGGTACGACCTACACCCGTCTGGTGTTCGATACCCAGACGGGAAAGCTCGCGCGCCACGACAGCCGCTGTGCGCTCAACGTCGAATCCGATTTCGGGATGAGCGTGAATATCGCGCCTGATCTCGATCAGTCGCGCTTCTTCCTTCGTTACCAGATCATCTATGAGACGGTCAGTGTCGTTAACAAGTGTGTTCATGGAGATTTAATCCCGAGCTTCATTTTCAAAAGTGGCCGGCGCACCATGCGCGCCAAATCCTGCATTATTGTCGTGCGATCAGTCGTTCGAAGGCGTCTGATCACTCTTGAACCATTTGATGCTCAGTTTTTCTTGATCGTGCCATCATCGATGGCAGCCTGAATAGCCTTATCGAACTTCGCCTTAAGTTCAGTGTCACCCTTATGAAAAGCAGCTGCTGCACCCTTGCCGAATACGTCACCGCGCACACCTGTTCCGACAATCTTCATATCCTTGAATTCGGGCTTTTCCATATCACCCATAAGGATCGGATAGGCCGCAAACACAGCGTCAACCCGGCCAGCCAGAAGATCCATATCGTGTTCTTCCGTGGATGGATATTCGCGGACTTCCACTACGTCCTTAAGGTATTTTTCAAGGAAAATTGCATTACTGCTACTGCTCTGCACACCAACTGTCTTGCCTTGGAGTACAGGTTTCCATTTTTCGATAACTTCGGCGAATTTATCCGGATTGAGCTGATATTGATGGCTTCTCCCGTGCCCGGCAGCTCTGCAACAGGAGTATCTGCCATTGCGGCAAAACCCATCAGACCGAGCTGGTAGGGGATCGAAAAATCTACCATCTTCTCACGTTCAGGCGTAATGGACATCGCGGCCATCAGCACGTCGAACTTACGCGATTGAAGTGCCGGAACAGCGCCGTCCCATTCCTGCGTTACAATCTCGCACTTTATCTCCATGCGCGCGCAAAGATCTTTGGCCAGATCAATCTCGTATCCATCCAGCGTTCCGTCTGGACGTGTCATGTTGAAGGGCGGAAAGCCGCCTTCGGTTGCAATCTTCAACATTTTTCGTCGGCACTCGCGAACGAAGCAGTTGACAGGACCGGGCCCAGCACCGCCAAACCGCTTAATAATTTCAGCATTAACTTTATCCTTTGATGTTTTACTCAGCACGAGCCGGACAAAAACGGTGCATCCGTCTCTCGCAGCTACGGACGGGCCCAGAGCCTTCAACACGTCATTTCATTTCTAGCAAAATTTCCGTCATATGCAGCCGCCAAACCTATGATGTTGTGTAATGAACCAATGCGCCCCGGTATGGAAAACTGCGCAACCAGATTCTTTCAACATCTCAGGAATGCACCTTCTCTGGCTCATGCCGGCCTGAATCTTTTTCGGATACGGGACCGGGGAATTCATCGCCGCTTATGTATACCCGGTAACCGGGATAACAGACAGGTTCGGAGAAGAACGCGAACTGTTCGCTGACCTATACGGGATCATGTTTGTCAGCGGATTCCTGTATCCCGTTTCCGTTGCCCTTGCCATTTTCCGCCTGATCAGAGTCATCGCAATCGGCAAGTATGACGAAAATAGTATTGTAAGGTACGATCTGGATTAACCCAAAATCGGGAAGGCTACACAAATGGGATGGGAATCTCTCAAATCTTGGGGCGCAGATGTTGACCGCCCGGCGCCGCTTACCGGCGGCGTTGCCAACGATATCTGGAGCGTGCTGATCGGCGGACGCCTTGCGGTGGCACGCCTTGGCACGCGAAGCGACGATGATCTGGCACGGGAGACCGAGCTCCTCCAATACCGGATCGAAACGGCATGACGGTACCGCGGCCCATTCCCGCAATGGATGGACGATTATTCGTAGAAGGCATGGTAATGATGGAATACGTGGAAGGCATGCCGCCCGGGACAGAGGCCGACTGGCGGCGGGTAGCTGATACACTGCGTGAACTACACCGGCTGACCCGGGATTGGCCGCAGCGTCCGTGGTGGCGATCATCGACCGATCTTCTCCTGACTGAACAGGGGACAAGGATCGACCTCTCCGCAATGCCAGCGGAGGGCGTAGTGCGATGCCGGGCGGCCTGGGCGCGGCTTGTTGACTGCCCGACCTGCGTTGTTCACGGTGACCCTAACGCACGGAATATTCTGATGACAAGCGATCAGGTAGCGTTGATTGACTGGGACGAGTCGCATGTCGACGCTGCCGATCTTGATCTGGCCCTGCCTCACAATGCGGCAGCTCTTGACGCACACAGATGGGATGTTGCTCATCAGGCCTCGGCCGCCGGGAAGCTGCCGTTTGCTGGAACGACGATTACTCTATTAAACGCCCGGCCGAAGTGAGGTTCGTTTAACAGGGTCTCGTTTGCGCAAGTCTGTATTGACGGAGGATAACGCAATGGATCGGAATCTGGTTCGCGTTTCGTGAGGCGAACTCATGTTCCGTTCAGTATTCCAAACCGGATCGAAACTTGAAGTTGTCAGCGTTGACCGGCACAAGGCGAAGCGTTTTTACAGGCGGAGCGCTTTCAGTGATCGGATAAAGAACAAGCCCATCGGGGTAATCGAAGTGACTGACATAAAAACGTTCCATTGCATTTTCCGGGGCCGGTTTGCCTTCCCGGGTCTCAAGTCGGAAGCGTCCGCGATACCGTGTCGTTTGATCGAGGTATTCTCCTTAGAAAACGTCGGTAGCTGTTCCGGGCATACGGCAAGCTCGCGCCCAACCATAGCCGTCTACTCCTCCCACGAGATTGAAATCCTTTCGGAGTGATTTCTCCCAAACACGTTCAATTTTTTCGACTTTCCGGGTTGGAGGGCCAGCATGTCGGCAAACGGATAATCCCGAACGCAGCTTTGACTGATCGAAACACCACCCAATGCAGGCTCGGTAACGGTCCATGATGCAATCGTCAAAACAAGAATGACGGGCGTTTTAATCGGGATCATTGATCACCTTGTGTTCAACCTTTGCGGATACTCAAAATCGGTGTCGAACATCGTTTTTCCGTGTAGCAAAGCAGGCTTGAAGTTACGAGCGGTTTGGACCCTCGCCTGTGCGATTGCAGAAATCGTAGTATTGAGATTCAACCTTGTCGACTTCAATGCCGTGGACCAGAAATGCACTCATGAAATGTACGACAGCTGATCGAGCGACCTCGCTCATGTCTGCGCGAAAGCAAATTTGATCAATTTCGTCATCAGGGCCAGTAATACCACGGCTGCTCGTGTAGACCGGGATCGAGGGAAAGCAGTTGAGCTTGTCCGATACGTCGCGACAAGCGGGTAAATTCCGGTGTTCTCAGCGAGCACTAACTTCGTGCCTCGCCGCTGGTTCGGTATCCAGAAGTCGAACATCAGCGGGTCACCCCAGTTCTCCGTGTCCTGATCTGCGAACTGCAGTGGTGCGACAAGCGCCTGAACCTGTTGCCCGAGAGCGTCCCTGACCACCGCAGCCCAGTAGAACTCGAGCATCCGGAACGAAGCGTCGTTGGTACGAAAATCAGCGAAGGGAAATAGCGAATGTCGTAAAATCTGGTCAAGTTTCATCTTCTCTCCCATAAATGAAGTTGGGTGAAGAACCGACCCACCGCAGCTGCCGTAAAGCATATATTGCCGGGGCGGGTACACCGACTGAGGTCTTTCCGGCAAAAGGAGGCATTTCCTTGCCACTGGCAGACTTCTCGCTAATCGAGAACGGTACCCGGATTTGATCCTCCTATTTTCGACATGCCATTCTTGTGCTGGCGAGTGTTATCGGTGGAGTTATCATTTTCCGGCGATCGAAAAGATTCTTTGTTGCTCCTCCCCAACAGCAGGTGCGGGTGCTTGAATTCTCTGGACGATATCTTCGCCGACGCATCGCTGGATTTTATGAAAATTGCCACGGCCATTGCAGTGGGCTGCCAGCCGACCAGCCTGCAGAAGTCAGCCTACATCGCCAGCAGTCAAAGACTTCCGGTTATTTCTTACCTCTCCAGATGCTTTGAACTGTTCGCGAGCGCCAACGATGGCTATCCCACACCTATCTCTTCTTTACTTATGAAGCCATGTACTTCTGAGGACTGTCGACCTTGCGCGGTTTCACATAGGAGCCAGAAATCCCTCTTCCAACGACTCCAGCCCCGTATTGCCAGACGATTATCAGCATCAAGTGACCGATAGTGTCAGGCATATACCGTTAATTCAACCGTCAGAAGTATTGGATTTAGCACCCTTCCTGTCACTTAGAAGTCGCTTGAGCCGAGCATTTTCCGCTTCCAGAGCTTCCAATTCTTCATCAGTGACCGCCTCATTCTGAGACCCGTTTTTCGACCTCCCCGCCACAGATCGCCTTACCAATGAATTGGGAACGGTTGACATGGCATGGATGCTCGCTATCTCGTCTTCACGAGCCGTTTGATTTTGCCTTAACGGCTCGTCAATCGACAGTTGCGTTACCGGCTTGGTGTCAGGTTCGATCTGCCCGCGTATCTCACTATCTGCTTTATGTGCCTTCTCGAGTCTGGCACTGGCCGGTATTTCCTTTTGAAGTGCATGGCTCGGTGTCTCCGGCTTGTCGCTGCCCTCAATCTCCCTGTCAGGGGGTTGATCCCGCTTCGCCAGTTTCCGTCACATGGTTTTTCACAGTTTTTGATGTTTTCGGCTTTGATCGCTTATGAGATTGTTCGGAAACAGAAGCCGGGACCGGGAGCCCTTCCGCTTGCTCCGGTGCCTCTTCGGGCATCCTCAATTCGTCAGCAGTAGCTGATGCACAGTCTGCATTTGCCAGTTCAGCCGCCTGTGTGGCCACACCGGTCGCCTGCCCGTGCTCCTCTCCATCTGCTTTATGTGCCCTCTCGAGTCTGACACTGGCCGGTATTTCCTTTTGCAGTGCCCGGCCCGGTGTCTCCGGCTTGTCTCTGCCCTCATTCTCCATGTCAGGGAGTGACCCTGCTTCGCCAGTTTCTGCCACATGGTTTTCTTCAGTTTTTAATGTTCTCGGCTTTGATCGCTGAAGTGATTGTTCGGAAACAGAAACACGGACCGGGTTTTCTTCCGCTTGCTCCGGTGCCAGCTCCGCCTGAGCCGGCGCCTCTTCAGGCACCTTTAACTGGTCTGCAGTAGCTGATCTATTGTCTGAACTTTCCAGTTCAGCCGCCTGTGTGGATTCACCGATCGCCTCATTCGACACAGCTCTGATCGATAATTTTATCTTTGTTTCGTAATCAGACTGCTCTGTTGAGGTATCGGCGGTGCGCCGGGCATTTGGGGTTTCAGCCTCAACAGCGTCGTTCTTGCGTGATCGCCAGTTCTTCAGTCCCGCAATGAGACGCTCACCCCATGATTTCATCGTCAATCAACCTCCCTGTTCTGACCAGATAGTGCATGAAATATCTTCTTTCCGAAAACATGGTCGAAGATAAACCAAACGCACCCGTATGGCCAGAACGATGGGAACTAATGCAGTAGAATCGGCACCGGGAATGCAAGCCTAATAAAGCGACCTTATCTGCTGTTTGTGATCCGCTGATCTGCTCGCGTGATCATTACCAACAAGTTTTCGTTTTCCACACGTAGTTTCGAAATCAGTTCGCGTTTGAGTGAAGCGTTCTCGCTTTCGAGGGACAACAGTTCAGAATGAATATTAGGCTCAGCTAACGGAAGCGTGGCCTTTTTTTTTTCTGTGGCGCGATTTTTCTCGAACCACGCTGAACCGATCGACGCTTCGGCATGACATCAATTTCTACGACAATGTCTGGTTCTGAAACGGGATCAGGCACATTCGTTGCCTTTTGTGTCTCCACAACGTCAGAGACAGTAGGCTCTCGTTCGATTGCAGCGTCCTTTAACTTCTCAGCGGCAACGGGCGAAACTTCCAAAACTTTGATCTTCGCGTTGTTTGCTGTTGGTTCAGAGGAACCAGACTTTGCGTGAACGTCGATCGGAGGTTGTGCGGTATCCGCTTCGACCTCACGAGCAATGGACTTCAAATCAAGATTTCCCCACAAGGATACATTTCCCTTGCGAGCACGCTTGTTCTTGTATTCGACGACGACGTTGCGGACTGGATTCTTCATTGTGAAAAGCTATCCCAATGCGATATGACTGTAAGGTGCTCAACGAGCTTTGCCGCTACGTACAGTTTTTGCATGGGGATTTCAACATTCAGTGCACCATTCGATTGCGACAATCGCCTCTCAAACAGGTCTGCTCGGGCGGATTCAAGAAATATTCGATCTCATTTCCTCGCTGAATATTCATCTGTATAATCTGCGATCGAACAATTGTCCGCCCTCTCCAAACACGAGAAACTCCACGTGGCTGCCGAAACAAGTACGAACGCTAATCCGACATAGCCGAAGCCGGGCTGCTGAACCTGTTGGTGAGAAACCGCAACCGCGTGCGCCGCGAAAAACGCATAGGCATTCAAAAAGAACGAAGCAATTTCTTCTTCAGCTGCAACAAAGGTTGCTACGAAGCCCCGTAAAGCAACTGAGGCTGCAAAGGCAGAACCCGTTACAACACAGCCGGTAGAGCGCAAGCAGAACAAATATACGCACGCTCAGCGTGGCTTTCCCCCCTTGTATCGAGAAGATTACAAAGGGTGGCAAGACCGTGACACATTGGCGCAGACAGATCTACTACAATTTGAAGACTGCTACGGCAAAACCACGGCCACGCCTCCAACGGGTTATTTACGCGCTAATCCTGCCCCTCTGACAGCTCTAGAAGCCAAGAACTTCAAACTTCGAAAAGTTCTGGCCGGGAAACTCCGCGCGGAGAATGCAGAACCGCGCAAACGCCTCAGCAAGGTTTAAAACTGCCGAACCGGGCAACTGTTCCAACGCGTCAATGAACCAGTTGACTTGCATTCAAGAAGTTACCCGGTTCGTTTTTCAGTGCAGGAGATGCCACACTCCCTCGTTTTCCATAGGTCGCACCCAATCGCTTGGCGATACATGACGCATGTGCGAACTTCTCGCATTTCCCGCATCGATTGCGACCAACTGGAGCCCTACCATTTTAACCTTTTCTCAGGCGGAGCTTCGCTATGTTCTCAAAGGGTTGAAGGAGAAGGAAAGATCACCATCAGGAACAACGCGATGACACTACAGTTTATCGCGGTTTTGGACCAAATATTAATCTGCCCGCTACTGCTTATGCCTGACGTTGTCGCTCTGAAAATCGCCAAAAGCACAATCTTTCTGAGCATAACCAATCTTTCTGCTGACGTGCCTATAAACGAGACATCGCAATTCTGGCCTATGTCGGACCTGCGCAAGCCAATTGAACATGGACTTTCCGGTTGCCGACCAAGCCGGCATCACTCGCAAGGACCAGTATTTTCGTATCGTCCTGCCTGATCACGATGACGCCTTGCTGCAATATGTCTCGCCCGCCTTCTATATCGACGCTGCTCGTATAGGTCGCCCGCGCCGAAAAGCATCCACAGTTTCCAATCGACTTGTTTAACTGAAACTGGGTGCGGGCTGAGACGACGTTCGCCTCAACGACCGTTTTGGCAGCTTTGATCGCCACGCAGGCCCTCAATTTGTTCTCAAAGGCAATACCACCAGCATCGTTGGCTGCAGCCGCGCCACAGAGAAGTGCCGACAGAGTTACCCCGAAAATTAACTTATGCATGAATGGTTCCTCAATTATTGCGGCGGAATTTTTTAACGCAGTTCAGTATATCCGTATTACACACAGGAACTTCGGACCGTGTCTCCGGCTCGTTCAGCCAGCGATGATATGCGCTACGAATTTCCACGTCCTTGTAGTTATATGTTCTGGCTTCTTTACTGGTACGGCTGGCTTCCAGCGCTTTTGGTGTTACCGCTAGATGGGACGCAAGTTCATTGAACTGCCAGATTTTCCAGTCTTTCTGTCGCTCGATAACCCGCACATGGTAATATGGGTCATCTGCTCGCTCCGGTCGCACTTTGTAAACATCCGCCCACCGCACCATTTTCGGTGAAACGGACAATATGATCGTTTCATGCTGCTCATCGGCCGACACTGGAACGGATGCGACGACACCAAGCGTTGACAGAAAAACAACGAGTTTCAGAGGTTTCGGCATTCTTTTCCTTTCAACTGCGTCTCATAGTTCATCAGAAATGACGAGTATGGCACAAAATCTCCACGAGCCAGTCTCTCAGTTCAAGGCGAAAACCGCATGGCCTTCAAAATGAGAAAGAAACAGGGATACCGGACGCCGACGGCAAGAAACGAAACCCTGATTTTCGCGAATATTCCCTATTTCATGAACCAAAAACGTAATTCGGGGTGCAAATTCGTCGCGATATGCAATATTCTGCAGCATAGATTGAGATGTCCGGAGTATTTAGTAAGATAACAAAATGATTTTTGATTCTGGTCAGGCCTCCGACCCACGAATATGTTTTGGCAAGCTGTTGCAGTGACATTAACGGTAGCTGCAGCTATCCTGATAGGGTCGCGAATTCTTTTACCCGGCATAGATACATTTGCCCCCGTCGAGCAGATGACTTATTCCCCAACGGCTCGTTGATAAGGTTTTCAGTCGTTGCCCTCGGGATCATGCCGCTCTTCACCGTGTTTGTTTATGCAGAAATCGCGAAACTTGTATTTCCCTCTTTTTTCCGGTGGCAGGTCGCTTCTCCAGATAATGCCTTTCATACAAGTATAGTCATCAAGGCCATGATCCTCTTGGTTGCTGCGATGCAGGGATATGGCTTCACTTCCGCGCTTGCAGACATGGGACTGATGAAAGACTCTCCCGGCGCAGTCGTCACCGGAGTTGTATCACTCGTCGGCACTTCCGCTGTAATGATCTGGCTGGCCAGCGTGGCGCACGTACCCTATCGAGGCAATGGTTTCTGGTTGTTGTTGGCGGTGTCCCTGATTTGTGCGGTTCCGGCAGATTTCATTAGGGCGCTAGACCTGACACGGGTGGGCGCTGTATCGATCCGGGATTGGCTGATTGCTATATTATCCATCGTTCTAGCGGTTGCAGCGATAGTCGTTGCTAACCTGCTTTTATGCGGGAAGAAAGGTGATGCCGGGGCAGAGTTCTCGCTGACAGTCTTGCTCTGGCCGCCATTTCTCGCCAATATTGTCGCAGGTTATTTGCTGCTTATCCCGGTATTATTCATCCCGGATCTGTTCGCTGGTGCACCCCGGCAGCTGATTTTAGTTTCACTAATCTCGTCTGCCATACTCATTCCGGTTTTCGTTTACGCCTATTATCGACTCATTTCGAGTGTCCGTCCTGAGTTTGCGGGCAACGAAACCAGATCGGTCATGCTGATGGTTGCGGGCATTCAGATTCTGGTTTGCACAGGACTTGGAATTGTAGATTATATTTCAGATTTTCCAATAATTCCCGATGGTGGAATGCTCATCGTTTGCGTCACCGTCCTGCTGGCTCTCAGATGGTCAGCGGGTGGGAAACCAGCGTTCCAGACATGACTGCCATAGCAAAGAGATTATATCGGGGTGCGTGTTATCATGCATCAGGAATTCTGCAAATCTCGACCATAAACATCACAAAGCCATACTTTGGAAAGCTACACACTATGAAAAACCTCTTTGTAGCCTCTGGTCTGATTGCCACATTCTTGTCCGTGAGCGCCGCAAGAAACAATAGAAACCGCATTGAGCGAGGCACCGACCGGCGAACGCTTTCATATCGGGCTTACGGAAGCGGCAAGTTCATTTCGCCGGGATAGAAATTCAGACTGACAGGTCCAAAACCCACACTCTGACAAAACGGACCCGAAAACCAGTATGACAAAAACGTGGTTTCGCGTGCTGATACTTTGCTTACATAGTGACTCTACTCGCAACAACCGTCGAAGTGTTTACTTCCCGGCATTGGTTTCGGATGAACTTGCAGCGGCGTATGCGAGAGGGGCCTTACCGCCATTTGTGTCAAATCCGGCCATTTTCTTACCTCTCGCTGCAGTGTCGTTGGCTGCAATTGTTGTTCCACCTGCAGGGTTGTTCTTTCTCAGGAAATGGGGCCGGTGGCTGGGTCTCTGGACCACCATTGCGATGCTTGCCGTTATCCCGTTCTTCGGACCTTCACTATCATCAGGTTTCGGTACCGCCATGATGCAGCTGTCTGCGATCTTGTGGGGGCAGTTCTGACACTGGCATATTTCTCGTCAATGGGCCCAGAATTTCGCTGATCTTATATTTCCGGGAGCTTTCGATTGAAGGAACTATAAATCCTGTGCACGCGGCGAGTATCGCAACTTCAGTGATAAATTAGTACGAATCGGCTAGCTATTTCCGGGAAACCCGCGCGTCAGAACAAATCCGAGCAGTATTTTTACAAGGCTTTTTGATCGAAATAAATTATCGGAAAATACACGTAGGTTCTTTGGCATAGCCCAAAGCCCAATCTTTGCTTGTAAAAATTGCGGTGGATTGCACAATAATCGTTGCATTCGAACCTTTTCCCTTGAAATCCGTTAACTGGCGAAACCAGAGCAAGGGAAACCGTCATGGTTCGCAGTAAAGCTACCGTCCAACGAAATCTTCGTATTGCCAAACCATTCTGGGAAACAACGCCTAGTATATCCGTTCGGACATTCCGGCAACCGAAACGTCAAAATTATGATGTAATTATTGTGGGCGCCGGGATCAGCGGTGCAATGCTGGCCGAGGCACTTGCAGACGGCATAAGAACAATTGCGATAGTGGAGCGACGCTCGCCGGTTTCGGGAAGTAGTATGGCCAGCACAGCAATGATCCAGCATGAAATCGATGTCCCCTTTTCATACTCAGTCGCCGTTTGGAAAAATCGATGGCGGAACGTATTTGGCTACGTTCCAGTCGTTCTGTTATCGATCTCACCCGATTGGTAAGGAAACTCGGCATCGATTGTCAGATGAGCGAAAAGCGGGCCCTCTATCTCGCCGGAAATGAGTATGGTTTGAGAGCACTCAAGGCTGAGACAATTGCGCGGAATGAAGCGGGGTTAAAGGCAAGGTACACGGGTTCGCACCAGCTCAAAAAGGAATTTAATATTGATCGTACAGCAGCAATTGAAAGCAACGTCAGCGCATCTGCCAATCCCGCTCAGCTGACCGCGGGATTCTTGAGGGCAGCAATTGCGCGAGGAGCAGAAACAATTGCCGGTGTCGAAATTACCGATCTGGTGAGTTTACCTGACAAAGTCGTTCTGGCGACCCAAACAGGCAATCTCCTGACAGCAACATACGTCGTTTTTGTACCGGGTACGAATTTCTGAAATTGCTTAAGAGAAAAGATCACAGAATCATCTCGACATGGGCTCTGGCAAGCCAGAAATGGACCACAGCACCGCATTGGTTGCAAAACTACCCCGGTCTGGGAGGCTTCGGATCCTTATCTGTATTTTCGTACGGCAAACCACGGTCGGATTATCGCCGGCGGCGAGGATGAACCATCTCAGACGGCCTATCTTGATAAAGCGAAACTTGATTGCAAGTCTGAAACCATAGCCGGGAAAGTTTCAGGTCTTATTGGTAGTGAGCCTGTCAGCGTTGATTATCAATGGGCGGCAGCATTTGGTACCACGTCGCTCGGAACACCCATGATTGGTGAAGTTCCGGGCTGCCCGAATGTATTTGCCGCAATGGGCTATGGCGGAAACGGCATAACCTTCAGCAAAATAGCCGCTGATATAATATCGGCCCAATTGATGGGTCACGACGATCCCGACACTCCATTATTTGCATTCAGGTAGCACTGGCGCAATGATTTGCTGCCTCGTTGCAAACATGAGATTTCGCCCCGGGCGACACACTTCACGCTCCAATATTATCGTTGACCCGTCCCGTTCCATTCTAGCCCCAATCTTTGTCCCAATTTTGTACAAAGTGGTCAAAAGCAACCTGTTGCATCGAATGCACAGGCGGTCGATAGTCGAGACCCCGCACCGGGCTCTTCAGTTCACCGGTTTTGAGCCGCGGCTTCGTCCAGCGATGTGCCGGATCTGGAACAGGGACGGCAGATAACAGTCGTCTGGTGTAAGGGTGCTGCGGATTGCCAAATACATTGGCTCTGCTACCGATTTCCACAATCTCGCCCAGATACATCACCGCGACCCTGTGGCTGATCCTCTCAACGACCGCCATATCATGTGAAATGAAAAGAAAAGCCAGACCGAGCTTCTCCTGTAACTCGAGCATGAGGTTAATGACGGGCCTTGATCGATACATCGAGCGCCGAGACTGCCTCATCTGCAACAATCAGTTGAGGATCCAGAGCAAGTGCTCGAGCAATACAGATTCGCTGACGCTGCCCTCCCGAAAACTCGTGCGGGTAGCGATCTACAACGTTCTGTCCAAGGCCGACCTGTTCGAGAAGTACTCCCACCTGCTCTCGTGCCTGCGATTTCGTGGCAAGTTTGTGTGCAATCATCGGCTCAGCGATGGTTTCTCCGATTTTCATGCGAGGATTGAGGCTGGCAAAGGGATCCTGAAAAATCAGTTGCATCTGGCGGCGCCGGTCGCGGAAACTGGCCGGGCTCATGTTCAGAATGTCCTCTCCGTTAAGCCGTATTTCTCCAGATGTGGGCTCGCTCAGTCGCATAATGGCCCGGCCCGTCGTTGACTTTCCACAACCGGACTCGCCCACAAGCGACAGAGTTTCACCTGCTGCAATCGAAAAAGATACGTCCTCCACCGCATGTACCCGGCCTGCAGGCCGGCGAAGAAGGCCTTTCTTCAGCTCGAAATACTTGCGCAGGTTGCGCACCTCCAGTACCGTCGCTGCAGATGCGGTTCTGGACGGCAACGAAGCATCCATTTCGCGGGTTACAGCTGGCAAACCAGACTTTCGGTCTATTTCAGGGAACTTGAGCGGTGCGTTCTTTCCCTCCATAGACCCGAGCTTTGGAACCGCAGACAATAACATTCGCGTATAAGAGTGCTCCGGACTGCTAAAGATCCTCGCCGTTTCACCACTCTCAACAACCTTCCCATGCAGCATGACAATCGTCCGATCGGCGATTTCGGCCACAACCCCCATATCGTGCGTAATGAAGAGGACAGCCATCCCCTCTTCCTTTTGCAAATCCCGGATCAGGTCCGGGATTTGGGCCTGAATGGTAACATCGAGCGCGGTGGTCGGTTCATCAGCAATGAGAAGCTTGGGTTTGCACGCGAGCGCCATCGCAATCATAACGCGCTGGCGCATACCCCGGAAAGACGATGAGGGTATTCCTTCACGCGCTCGGCAGCTGATGGAATGCGCACACGCTCCATCAGTAGCACCGCTTCCGCCTCCGCTTCGCTTCGAGGCATGCCGCGGTGCGTCATCAACACTTCGGCCAATTGAAAACCGATCGTCAGGCTCGGGTTTAGCGACGTCATCGGCTCCCGGAAAATCATGGCAATTTCATTCCCGCGAATGTGACGCATCGCCCCGTCGCCAATATCGGTCAGTTCCTGACCATTGAAACGAACACGACCGGAAACACGACTGTTTCCAGCAGGCAAAAGACGCATTAAGGACAGCGCAGTCACACTTTTGCCCGAACCAGATTCACCGACGATTGCAGCTGTCGTCCCTTGATCCAGATCGAACGAGATATTATGCACGACTGGTGTCCACAGCCCATCGGTCAGGAAAGATATCTCAAGATCAGTGACGGAGAGTAGAGGCGTTTGCATCCATATGTCCCAATCAGAAGATGACGCTGAGAAGAAAACGCAGGCAGATCACGAGAAGAAACAGGCCGAACGCAACTTCGAGCTTTCGTTTCGACAGACTATGCGCAAGTCTCACTCCAACAGGAGCGGCAAGGATGCTGGTCGGAATGAAAAGCAGGAAACCCAATAGAGAAACATAGCCAAGGGCAAGAGGCGGCTGCAGGGCAACGACGTCCGGGTATTCTGAGCTACGCTGCCATCCCGCGTAGATATAACCTAACGCACCCGGAATAGAAATCAGCACGCCGAGACCGGAAGAAGTTGCGACGGCCTGATGGATGGGGCGATTGTAAAACGTCATGAAAAGGTTTGAGAGTTGCCCGCCACCGATCCCCATAAGGGATGAAAGTACGCCAATTACCAAACCACTCAACCGGATGGCGGCTTTACCCGGGAGATCATGTGATAATCGCCAGCTATCCTTCCCGAACAGCAGCCGAACAGCCGAAACGCCTGCCACCCCGATAAAAACGAACTTGAACAGGTCGGCAGGTGCATAACGGGCGATAACGCTACCGATGACCACGCCCATAACAACGGGCGCGGCCCATAGTTTCAAAAGGCTGGTATCGACCGCCCCTTTCGCGCGATGTGCATTATAGGATCGTATTGACGTGGGCACTATGATGGCAAGCGATGTGCCAATGCACAGGGGCATTCTCACATCCTCCGGCACCCCCATATAGCGAAACAGTTCGTAAAGGATCGGCACTGCTACCGCGCCACCGCCCACGCCAAAAAGAGTCCCGCAAGCAGGCCAGTTATCCCGCCTGCTACCAAAAGTCCAAAGCCAAGCCAGATCAGTTCCTGAGTTTCAATTCCCATGACCATCGCTTACTCCCCGATCCGCCTTCGTGCTCATCCTTTTGCACCTCGCGGTCAGCGGCCCACTGCATAAGCTTGCATGAGACGAGGTGTGGCTGCAGCCCGAAGCAATCCGCCGGGCTCCCTTTCCGCGGCTGTGAGACGACCCACAGTCCATTCACCTACTACCTCCACATCATGCCCCCGTTTTCTGAGATCGCTGATAGTGGCCTCTCCAATCGAGGTTTCCACCACGATACGCCCCGGTATGGCTTCACGCGGGTAAAAAGAGGAAGGGAAGTGCATGGTATGGAACAGGGGCAAATCAATTCCTTCCTGCAGATTGAGACCATGATGCACACGACGCAGGAACAAGATCAGTTGCCATTGATCCTGTTGGTCACCACGGTGTACCGAATACTAACCGTGGCTTGCCTTCAAAATAGGCGAGAGATGGCGTGAGCGTGGTACGCGGACGTTTGCACGGAGCCAGGCTTGTCGGCAGGTCCGGTTCTAGCCAGAACATCTGCGCGCGGGTATTGAGAGCAAAACCGAGTTCCGGAATGACCGGAGATGACTGCAACCAACCTCCTGAAGGTGTTGCAGACACCATGTTACCCCAACGATCAACTGCATCGATATGTACGGTGTCACCCCGCCGTTCTGTACGTAAATGCGCCATAGTCGGCTCGCCGGCCCCTGGCGCACCTGTCTGAGTTTTTCCAGCATATCGAAATTGCCGGATTCCGCGGGCCAGCTGCGTTTCGAAACCGGGAACCGCGCCGGTTGCAATTCATGTGCCGCCGTTGACTTAAGAAGTTGACGCCGGCCCGCGTTGTACGCCTCAGAAAGAAGATGTTCCATCGGTACGTCGACAAAGTCTGGATCACCATAGTAGATTTCGCGATCCGCGAAGGCGAGCTTTATAGCCTCGATGGTCGCGTGAACGAATTCCGCTCCCTCTGGTGCCATTTTGACAGGTCAGTCTCTTTCAGAAGTGCGAGAGCCTGCAGAAAGGCGGGACCCTGACCCCACGGACCAGTTTTGGCAACCGTCCATCCATGATAATCATAGGTTAGCGGTCGTTCATATGTAGCGCTCCATCGTGCCATATCGTCAGCGGTCAGCAGTCCGCCATGACGTTCTCCGCTCGTATCCACGACTTTGGTCGTTCTACAAAAGGTATCAATCGCTTCTGCCACAAACCCTCGGTAAAACCCATTCCGAGCCCGCTCGATTTCCGCCTCGCGTCCGCCTGTACCACATTCGGCTTCATCAACGAGCCGTTGATAGGTTGTTGCGAGAGCATCGTTCACAAAAAGTTCATGTGCCTCTGGCAATTTGCCGCCTCGCGCCCATGTGGCATAGGATGTCGGCCATTCCTGTTCGAAGAAAACTGCCTGCTCGCGGATGGTATTGGCAACACGTGGCAGTAACGGATGCCCATGACGAGCATAATAAATAGCCGGCTCCATTACATCACGCAGTTTCATGCTGCCATGATCGCGCAGCATCAACATCCGGGCGTCAAATGCCCCCGGCACAACGGTTGCAAGCAGGCCGGACCCGGGAACGAGATCCAGTCCTTCCCGCTTATAGCGTTCTATCGTCGCGGCCTCCGGCGTTACTCCCCCGCCGCATAAAACTTCGGTTCTCCCCGTTTTCACCGAATGAAGGATTATCGGCACTTCTCCAGCCGGACCAACAAGATGAGGCTCGACAACCTGCAATACAAAACCGGCGGCAACTGCTGCGTCGAAGGCATTCCCTCCTCGTTCCAGCATGGCCATTCCTGCAGAAGAAGCCAACCAATGCGTTGAAGTGACTACACCGAAAGTGCCAAGGATTTCAGGGCGGGTCGTGAACATACTCATTAGCCTTATCCGTTAATGTATCAATATTCGCGTGGATCGATGGCGTCGCGTAATCCGTCGCCAAGAAGATTGAAGCCGAGAACGACTAGAAAAATCGCGGCTCCCGGCCAGATCGACATCCGGGGTGCCGGGAAATAAAGTTTTTCGCCGTGTTCAGCATGGAACCCCACGATGGATTAGGCGGCTGCTGGCCAAGCCCGAGAAATGACAAGCTCGCCTCTGCGATAATCGCAGCAGCAATGGTCAGGGTAGCCTGCACGATGATTGGCGAGACAGAGTTCGGCAGAATGTATCGCCATATGATACGTGGGTGCCGCAAACCGATCACCTTGGCAGCTTCGACATATTCCTCATTACGCACCGACAATACCTGCCCGCGTGTGATGCGGGCAAAAACCGGAGCAGCCGAAAAACCTATGGCAATCATTGCATTGACGAGACTCGCTCCCAGAAACGCGGCAAGCGCTATCGCCATGATCAGAAATGGAATAGCGAGCATGGCGTCGATTACGCGGGATATCACACTGTCCGCCCATCCGCCGAAATAACCGGCAATTACCCCGAACGGCACACCGACGGCAATGGCAATCGCGACGGAGATACCTCCGGCCATCAGTGAAGTACGCGCACCGTATGCCATTCGGGCAAATAGATCGCGCCCCAGCTCATCTGTACCGAGCCAGTGAGCGGCTGAAGGCGGTTTGCGAATAGCCGTAAAGCTGGTCTGAAACGGGTCGTATCCCGCAATCCGGGGCAAGTATGGCTACAATCGCAAAAAAAACGACCGGGGAATGTGCCCAGTACCGCCGCTCGGTTTGCCAGAAACTTGCGTATTGCACGATTAGAGGACCTTGCGACCGGCATTTCAATCGCGCTCATGATGCGTCCCTCAATCTTGGATTGACAACGATGTACAAAATATCTGCTACGAGGTTCATCAGGATGAACCCTATGGCAGTGCACAGCACGACACCCTGTACAACCGCATAATCGCGGGTAAAAACAGCGTCTACGATCAGTTTACCGAAGCCGGGAATAGTAAAAATCTGTTCGGTCAATACCGCACCCGCCAACAATTCACCGAACAGAAGCGTTGTTAACGTAATAATAGGAACTAATGCATTTCGCAGGGCATGTCGCAAAATGACAGTCGTTTCATTCAGACCCTTGGCACGAGCCGTTCGTACATAATCGGACCGGAGAACACTCAGCATGGCCGAACGAGTGTGACGCATCAGCACCCCGGCGAGTCCGGTACCGAGCACGAAGGCGGGCATGATCATGGTCCGGATATTCTGGCCGAAATCTTCCAGCGGCGACGTGTAACCGGAGGACGGGAGCAATTGCCATTGTACGGATACGAACAGAATTAGCAGAATGCCAAGCCAGAAATTGGGTATCGACAATCCGGAAAGAGCAGCTACGTTAATCGAGTAATCAGTCAACGTTCCTTTACGCACAGCAGAAACAATACCAGCCGGCACGCCGATGATGAATGCGATTACCATAGCAAAAGCGGCCAACTGTATTGTCACCGGCAATTTTGCGCTATCAGGTCCAACACTGGCACTTCTGTGCGCACGGAAACCCGAAATCGCCCGTAAGTATCTGCCCGAGCCGGGCAACATATTGAACCGGGATTGGGTCATTCAGTCGATATTTTTCCTGCAGGTAGGCAATCGTCTGTGGATCGCGATCTTCACCTGCCAGAGCGAGTACTGGATCTCCCGGCAAGAGTTTTTGCATCCCGAAAACCGGGACAGACACCGGGAACAATGTTGGGATGACGACCAGACAGCGTCGTATTATCAAGTCCATCATTAGCTTGGATCCATATTCAAAATGAAACGGTGAGCACGCTTACAACCTCTACCCACCGGCTTCCTTCTACTTTACCGGGAAACACCCTTGAGACGGATCATGCCATCCGGATATGCCTTGAACCCCTGAAGATTGGCGCGTGCAGCAAACGGCCGGGGCTGGTAATAGAGATAAACGATAGGAAGCTCATCCTGCAGAATTTCCTGTGCCTGATCATAGATTTCCTTACGCTTGGCGGGATCGGAAATGGATTTGGCCTGCTCCAGCAGCGCGTCTACCTTTTCGTTGCAATAACCTGCATCATTCAGACTTCCCTTACAGGTATCGAATTGATGGATATTACCATCAGGATCAGCGCGCCCCGACCAGCCGCTTTGGCCGGCTTGATAAGACTTTTCCTTCAATGCGCTTTGCAACGCCGCAAACTCTGTCGGTCGAAGAGAAATATCAAAACCAGCTTCAGCCGACATCGCCTGAATGAGTTCGTAGACCTGCTGCGACGTGGTATTATTGCCGAACGCAATTTCAAAGCTCACACGCTCGTGCCCGGCCTCCTTCAGAAGCTGTTTTGCTTTTTCTACATCCCGGCTGACGTTTTCGAATTTTTGTCATAGGCAAAGCTCGATGGCGGGAACGGCTGATAGGCTGGCTGAAAAACACCTTGCCCTACGACTTCATTGATGGCGTTACGATCAATGGATAATTCGAAAGCCTGACGAACCCGCTTGTCATGACCAATTGGAAACGAATCCTTGTCACCTCTGGTCATATTGAATGTAAGAGCCTGATAACCAGTCCCGGTAACGGGATAGAATGCAAGACTGCTATCAGCCTTTGCTGCCTCGATGTCGGATGATGCCGGGCGCTCGATCAGATCAAGATCACCGGAACGCAGATTGGCAAAGCGAACCGTTGTGTCCTGTATGGGCAGAAACGTTACTTTATCGAAGCTATAATTGGCCGCATCCCAGTAATCGGGAAATTTCTCAAGTACGATGCGATCATTCTGGACACGGTTCACAAACTTGTAAGGACCAGAACAGACGGGGTTTTGCCCGAAATCTCCGCCTTCAAATGCTTTAGGCGAGAGGATCATACCCGCCCTGTCCGCGAGTTTGCGACAAAGGGAGGCGTCCGGTCTGGTGAGATGAATGTCGAGGGACGTGTCGTCAATCACCTCTATTCTGTCAATGGAAGCTACTTCGCTTTTCCGCAACGACTCGGGCAAGGATTTTGCCCGTTCGAGATCGCCTTCACATCAGTTGCCTTGATTGGCGAGCCATCATGAAATTTTCCATCAGAACGCAACTTCACATGTAAAACTTTGCCATCTTCGGACCAGTTCCACTCGGTCGCGAGCTGTGGCTGAATTTCCAGTTTTTCGTTGATGTCGAAGAGTTTGTCGCACAACGATGTGAAAACGATGCGACCAACAAATGTGCGTGCTCGATGCGGGTCAAGCACGTCGGCATCGTCTTGCAAACCGATCCGCAAATCAGTCGCCATCGCGGTTGACGCCAAACCAAGAAAAGCGACCGACAAGACAGCCCTTTGTAAATATGATCGATACATGGATTTCATTTTTGGTTCCCCTTATTTGATTTCATCATTCTTCCGGGACGGCGAGGCTTCCGGTTGTGGAGCGTGCGATGTCGTTTGCATTCGGGCAACACCGCCAATCTCGCCGACGACAGCAGCACGCAGCGAAACCAGATGCGTTCGCATTGCTTCCTCTGCATCAAGCGGATGAAAGCGGCGAATGGCATCAAGTATTGCATCATGTTGAGCTACCGACAGGGCATTTCTGCCGCTGGACCGCACGCGGGCACGAAACTGCTGCCACGCGTCATTGCGACGGATTTCATCGATGATCCCCATAATGGCGATAAACAGATGATTACCAGATGCACCCGCAATCCTGCTGTGAAATGCCGAGTCCCATCGCTCCCATGAGGCAACATCGGCTGACTGCTCTGCTTTCATCGCCAGTCTTTGAAGCTGCTCGACCAAAGCAGGCGTAGCACGAGCCGCCGCCATTCTCGCCGGGGCCGGTTCAATCTCGATACGGACGTCCATTACTTCAATGGGATTGGTAAATCCTGCTATTCCCTTGGCAAGTCCGCGCCCTATCGGCATGCGCTCGCCGCCAAATGTGCCCTGCCCTTGCCTTCGCCATATTGCTCCTTCCTCTTCCAGAATGTCGAGAGCCGCACGCACGGCACGTCGTCCTACTCCAAATCGGGCCGCGAGCTCCCGCTCGGGAGGAAGCCGGACTTCGCGATCAGACATATTTGCGGCAAGCAATGCCCTCAGCTGCTCGAGCGCTCTGGTCGAATTTGGATCGCGTCCCATCATTGACATCAGCTTGAACCTTTATGGAACCAAGTCTGTCTGCGGTTCACCTCTGATTGAACGAGAATGATACCGGTTCGTATTCTATTTCACACATCCCTTTTTTTTTCTTATATTTTATAGAATAAAACCAAAACCAATGGAGTTATTCAAGTCAAATGTCGCGTAAACACCGTGAACCAATTTGACAATTGGTTCCGTTGCTGTGAAGTTTGAAGTCGGGAGGTTTTACCACATGATCGTTTTGTGAAGTCTTGCTACGGCAAAAAACACCATCATCGCACCGAAGCACTCGTAATGCGTCATTTGCGCCCTCATTCCTGCAATGTACAAATGTCCATGAATAGCGCTTCCAGACCCCATCCCTGACTTATCGAGCAAAACCCAAATCTCCGGACGATCAGGTGTTGTCTTTTCTAAAACCCACTAAGAGAATCTCAAAATGAGTGGCATTTCCTTTCATAATGCTGAGCCGGCCTTGCGGAACTTCATCATCGATGCAACCGATGATTTGTCCACGATACTGGGTGAATCTCTCGTCAGCGTCATCCTTCACGGTTCGCTTTCGATGGGATCATTTCACCCTCCAAAAGCGATGTGGATCTACTGGTAATAGTAGATGAGCTGACTGAAGACCGCCCGCAGACTGTACGCACTTTTCGAGCATCACCATGCCACCAGACCCTATGCGGGTGGCATGGAAGTCAGCGTCGTTCTGGCGTCCGAGGTGAAATCACCTATGGCTCCGTTGGCTTATCTCGTGCATTTCAGCGAGACAACGACCGGATTTCGTCCCCGGATTCGAGGAGAACCACTGATAGACGAAGACCTGATAGCCCATCTTATGGTCGCCAGACTTCGGGGACTGAGTCTGTTTGGCCGAAGCCCGCAGGAAGTGATCGGAGAGATATGCTGGAGCGACTACCTGACTTCAGTGCGGGGGATATTGACTGGATACTAGACGATCAGAATATCATGACGTCACCATATTACTGCATCCTCAATTTATGCCGCTGGGCCATGATGATCGAGGCCAAAGCACGCATCATTCCAAGCAAGGACGAAGCTGGATTGTGGGCACTGACAAACCTGCCGGATGAATTGAAGGGTACCGCCGCACAAGCTCTTGCGGCATATCGAAACTCTTACTGGCCACAGACAATATCGCAGAGGCAACTCGCAGGAGGGCCCCGGCATCGAAAACCGCTCATCGAATTTAGAGACTACATCCGGTCTCGCTACACTTCCGATTCATCTGCATGACGCCTCACGACAAGCGTATGTATTGTGGCATCCCATGCGGAAACCCCGCCGGCTCAAGAGACCCGGGGCCATTCCGGTCTCGAATGCAGTCGTTGTCGGCGCATGGCAGTTTAACAATCGCATCCTCCCTGATGGCACCAGCGTGCCCCTCCTGTCTCCCGGAACGGATCGTGTTCGGTACCTGTTTATGACATCACCCGAGTAGTACCGAGGCTTGTTTTTATATGATGCATGAATGCCTGCGTTGCCGCTGATACGTCAACATTGGGAAGCGCCAGCTTCATCCCGAGGAGTGGCAATGACGGAAGCGGCTCGTAGACTATAAAAAGATCCGCCGGCACAGCATTCTTCGTCATTACACTGATTGCCAGCCCCGACCGGGTCACTGCTATGAGGCCCGCAATGCTGTTGCTGGCATACGAGATACTGTAAGGCAAACCAGCCTTGGTCATAGCTTCGCAGGCGGCACGATGATCCATCGCATTTGATGCCGGAAGTGCAAGCGGCGTTCTTTCACCAAATTCATGTTCTTCGAGCGTTGCCTTTGCACCTACCCACACCATGGCCTCAGTTCTGATGATATCGTTGGCGTCGTTCGCATTGAGCGTCGAGATAAGCGCCAGATCGAGCTGTCCGGAATGGAGCAGACCGCGCAATTCGACGTCGGCGCAGCGACAACCTTGATATCGACATTGCCGTGGTTGACGCCAAAGCTCCTGAAAATTCTAGGAAAAATGCCGGAGATAGTCTTCGGGGCAACCGAAAACGATAGAACCTTTTAGGCCGCGATCCGAGAAATCAGCAAGGGCCTCATCATGAGCTTTCAGGATGCGTTCCGCATATGCAAGAAACTTTTCACCGGTGCTCGTCAATCGAATACCACTACCGCTGCGGTGCATGAGCGTCTGCCCCAGCGCTTCCTCGAGACGTTGCATCTGCATGGTTACCGCAGATTGGGTGCGCCCCACCTGCAGCGCTGCCGTGCTCAATGATCCGGTTTGCGCGGCACGAACAAATGTCTGTAACAAACGAGGATCTAAATATGCGTTCATATCAATTTTCCTGATAATGTAGTGCCACTATTATCAAATTTACTTCGACGTATCCAGCTGCAATGGTTGACTGAAATCTGGCCGGAGAACTGTCATGTCAAACAACCTTGAGCCCGAATTCTGGGCGAACGTCGACAAGCACCTGATCCGATACGGAGGCACGTTCGACCCGGCGATTATCGAGCGTGCAGAGGGATGTTTCGTTTACGATGCCGACGACCGCCCCATTCTGGACTTCACTTCAGGGCAAATGAGCGCGCTGCTTGGCCATTCCCACCCGGCAATCACCGGGAGAGTAAAAGAACAGGTTGAGACCGTTGCACATCTGTTCAGTGGCATGCTTTCGCGACCCGTCGTCGAACTGGCAAGGCGCCTCGCGCTTCTGGCCCCGGGCCTCGATAAAGTGCTGCTTCTCTCCACTGGTGCTGAGTCGAATGAAGCGGCCATTCGCATGGCAAAGCTCGTGACCGGGAAACACGAAATCGTAGCATTCTCCGGGAGCTGGCATGGTATGACCGGTGCAGCCGCTTCAGCTACCTATTCCGCCGGGCGCAAAGGCTACGGTCCGGCAATGGCCGGATCAATCAGCGTTCCGGCACCCAATACATTCCGCCCACGCTTCAAGCGGGCTGACGGTTCGATTGACTGGCATTCCGAGCTTGATGACGCTTTTGCCCCGGTCGATGCCCAGTCAACCGGAAGCCTCGCCGCATTTATCGCAGAGCCGATCCTCTCCAGCGGCGGCATGCTGGAACTGCCTGAAGGTTATCTGGGCGCACTTAGAGATAAATGCCACGAACGCGGCATGCTTTTGATCCTTGACGAAGCTCAGACCGGAATTGGCCGCACCGGCGAAATGTTTGCATATCAGCGGGATGGCGTGACACCGGACATCCTGACCATTTCCAAGACCATCGGTGCAGGCTTACCGTTGTCAGCAGTGTTGACAACGACCGGGATCGAACAGGAGGCCTTTGAGCGCGGCTTCCTCTTCTATACCACCCACGTATCGGATCCGCTGCCAGCGGCTGTCGGCCTCGCCGTGCTTGATGTCGTCGCCGAGCAAGATCTCGTCGAGCGAGCACGCCGCCTCGGCAACAGACTGATCGATGGTCTCAATTCCATCAAGCAGCGTTACGAATGCGTCGGCGATGTTCGTGGGCGTGGGCTCTTTGTTGGCATGGAAATTGTCAAGGATCGCACGAACCGGGAACCAGACCATGAACTGGGCGCACGCATCGCGAAAGAGGCGTTCAATCGCGGCCTGAACATGAACATCGTCAAGCTGCCGGGCATGGGCGCGGTATTCCGCATCGCCCCGCCATTGATCATCACCGAAGAAGAAATCGACCTCGGTCTCGACATCATCTGCCAATCCATCGAACACGAACTCATGACAGACCAGAAGGCAGCAGCAGAATGATGAACGCGGCGACACCAGTTCCTGCGGAACACGAACAGTCGCAGACAATCCGCGTGTTGGTAGCAAAACTTGGCCTCGACGGACATGACCGTGGAGCAAAGGTCGTGGCGCGCGTTCTGCGCGATGCCGGAATGGAAGTGATCTATACCGGGTTGTATAAAACGCCGCTTCAGGTCGTTCAGGCGGCCATTCAGGAGGACGTTGACGTCATCGGCGTCAGCCTGCTTTCGGGTTCACACGTACCACTATTTCGTCAGCTTGGACGCTGCCTGAAAGAACAGCGCGCAGAACACATTTTTGTCGTTGCTGGCGGCGTCATCCCGGAGCAGGACTATGCGGCTTTGATCGACGCCGGTGTGGATGCAATTGTGCCGCAAGAAGCACGCGTGGAGACAATTGTCACAACCATTACCGATCTTGTAACGTCCCGTGGCCGCATATGACAGCTGTCGCTCAAGCCGCAACCCGGACGAAGCCTGCCTACAGACCTTCGCAGGATTTCGTTGCCGAAGTTCTTGCCGGAGACCTTCTGGCTATCGCCCGCATGATTACGAGAGCCGAGACAGGTATTGCTGAGGCAGGTCCCGCACTGGCGGAAATCTACCGGCATGCGGGCAAAGCGCATGTCATCGGCATCACTGGTGTACCGGTGCCGGAAAATCCACCCTCGTGTCAGCACTCATCAAGACACTTGCAGCCGACGGTCACAAGGTCGGCGTGGTTGCGATCGACCCCAGCAGTCCCTATTCGGGCGGCGCAATCCTCGGTGACCGGGTTCGCATGAATGACAATGCGCAGGCAGGCAACGCCTTCGTCCGCAGCATGGCAACACGCGGGCATCTGGGGGCTTGCACCAGCCACCTTACAGGCAGTCGATGTGCTCGATGCTGCAGGCTATTCACCGATCATCATCGAGACGGTTGGTGTCGGACAGGATGAAGTCGAGGTCGTTTCTGCGGCCCATACCGTTGTAGTGCTTTCTGCGCCGGGCCTTGGCGATGACGTTCAGGCGATCAAGGCAGGTATTCTGGAAATCGCCGATATCCATACGGTCAGCAAGGCTGACAAGCCCGAGGCAGCTGCGACACTGGCGGCGCTGAAAGCCATGATGACCCTTGGCGGACCGGCAGAACAGACGTCGTGGACTGTTCCGTTTTCGCGGTCAGCCCGGTGACGGGTGACAAGGTGAACAAACTTAAAGAACTGATCCAGCAACACTGGCTCCATCTCAATGATACCGGCGAGCTTGGGTCTCGCCAGCGAAAAATCTGCATGACGCGAATATTGGGTGCAGCGCGGCGGTTGTTCCATCGGCGTTTTGTAACCGGCGCCACAGAGATCGAAGCCCTGCTGCAATCAGTGTTGGAGCGACGTGACGATCCAGAGACAGCAGCACGCACTCTTCTCAGCCGCAGAGAGGCTTTGAAATGACAAAACTATATCGGGAAGATGCAATCGGGAGCATTAGCGCAGCTCAGGCCATATGGGAAGCCAATGAACTTGCGGCCACTCTTGCCAACCGCCCCGAAGAAAAACTCGAATATGAAACCGAATGCGGCATCCCGCTGAAGCGTGTCTATACAGCAGCCGATGTCGCCGATATCCCTGCCGACGCTCTCGGTTTCCGGGAGCCTATCCATTCACCCGAGGACCATATCCAACGATGTATCGGGGACGCCCCCTCGACAATCCGCGGGTTGCCGGGTTCGGAAATCCGGAAGCCACCAACCAGCGCTACAAATATATGGTTCAGACCGGACAAACCGGTCTCTCTACCGATTTCGATCTACCCACACTGCTTGGCCTTGATTCAGACGATCCCATGGCATTTGGCGAAGTCGGTCGATGTGGTGTCGCCATTGACACGATCGACGATGTCGATCGCCTGTTCGACGGGATCGATCTCGAGAAAATCTCGGTGTCCCTGACGATCAACCCGTCGGCCCGGGTTATCTATGCCATGTATGTGGCAGTAGCCGAAAGTCGTGGCTACGATCTGACAAAGCTTGCCGGCACATTGCAAGCTGATCCCCTGAAAGAATACGTAGCACAAAAGGAGTGGATTTATCCGGTTCGCCCAGCCGTCCGGCTCCTGCGTGATCTGATCATGTACAGCGCCAGAGTCACGCCCAAGCTCAATCCAATCAGCCTCAGCGGCTATCATTTATCCGACGTCGGCGGCAATGCGATCCGGAGATCGCCTTCATCATGGCCTTCACCACAGCCTATTGCGAAGAAGTTATTGCCGCCGGCATGGACATCGATGACTTTGCACCGCGTCTCTCATTCTTCTTCATCAGCCAGCAAGATTTCTTCGAACAGATCTGCAAGTTCCGTGCGGCCCGTCGCGTCTATGCGGGTTGATGGCAGAACGTTTCGGCGCAAAGAAAGCGGAATCGATGCGGTTGCGCGTGCATGTGCAGACCGCTGCCATGAGCCTGACCAAAGTCGAGCACCAGAATAATCTGGTGCGCACGGCAATTCAGGCTTTGGGTGCTGTTCTGGGTGGCTGCCAGAGCATGCATACCAACGGACTGGATGAAGCTTTTGCTATTCCGACCGAAGAAGCCATGAAACTGGCTATCCGTACCCAACAGATCATTCGTGACGAGATTAATGTCACCTCCGTGGTTGACCCTCTCGGGGCTCCTTTTTCGTCGAGCGCCTGACGCACGATATGGAAGAAGAAATCTGGAAAGTGCTGACCAAGGTCGATGAGCGCGGCGGTGCGATCAAGCTAGTCGAGGAAGGCTGGTTCCAGCAGCAGCTTGCCGATCCCGCATATGCGACATTCCGGAAAATCGAAACAGGTGAGAAGGTTTCCGTCGGCGTTAATCGCTACGTCGATGACACCGCCAAAAGCGCCGACGTCGACATCCATCCCTATGATGAGGAATGCACCCAGATTCAGATCGACCGCCTCAATGCCGTCCGCATGAGCCGCAACAATGCGCATATCCAGACCTTGATGGCGGAGCTGGTTGCACAAGCGCAAACCGATCACGTGAACCTTTTGCCAAAGACCATGGAACTCGTGAAAGCCAAAGCGTCGCTCGGCGAGATCTGCCGCGCACTGCGCGACACTTGGGGCGCTTATGACGAGCCAATGATCGTATGAGACATAGAATGGGAAAAACCGTTGTCGTCCGCGTGGATGGCGTCATTGCACGGGTCAAGCTTAACCGACCCCACAGGCTGAACGCCATGAATCAGGATCTGGTGAATGATCTTGCTGCTGCACTGGACCGTATCGAGAGTGACGAGAAGATTCGCACTGTCATCCTGCATGGTGAAGGTCGCGCATTTTGCTCAGGCGATGATCTGCAGGATCTCGACAATCAGACTACGTCTGCTGACGCCACGCAGGCGTGGGTCGAATCCATTCAGGCAATTACCTTGAAGATCATGGGATCGAAAAAGATCGTCATTGCCGCCATTCATGGCTGGTGTGTCGGCGGCGCGCTGGAATGGGCGATCAATTGCGACTTCCGGATCTTTGCTGGAACAGCGAGCTGGTTTTTCCTGAAGTCACTTATGGGTTCTTTGTCACTGGTGGCGTCACAGCCTTGCTGACCAAACACATCGGCCCTCAGGCTGCGAAAGAACTCATAATTCTGGGTGAACGTCACGACGCGGCCAAAGCGCTTCAAGTGGGCATAGCCCGGAAAGTCGTACCAGATGAAGGTTGCTCAAGGAAGCGCAGGCACTCGCACTAAAAATCGCTGATCGTCCGGCAACATCGGTCTCTGCAATCAAAGAGGCGATCAACGAAGGTTTCCATTCATCGCTTGAACAGGCCATGGCCCGCGAAACGCGTGCTACGGTCTCCGGCTTTCTGTCCCCTGATGCGCAGATGCGCGCGAAGCACTATTAGGCAGATGGGTCTGGCGATGGATCATATCCCTCTTCAAACGGTCATTCCGGACACAGCGACAGTACCCTCGATATGCGGGTACTGCCCAAAATTCTGGCACATCAGGCTGAGATACTGGGCGACAAGCCCTTTATCGAGATTTGCGGTCGCAAAGCCAGTTTTCACGATATGCACCGCATTTCGAACCAGCTCGCCAACGGGCTGCGTGCGCTTGGCGTCGAGCGTTCCGACCGCGTAGCGCTTTTGCTGCCCAATTGTTTCGAGTTTGTCGCGATCTGGTTTGCGGTTGCAAAACTGGGTGCCATAAGGGCCCCCAACAATCCAGACCTCAAAGGCGAACTGCTAAGCCACAATCTGAACAATTGCGGCGCGAAGGTACTCGTCGTGGATGCGAAAAGGCTCAACGACCTCGCCGGGATCCGGGACCAGCTACCGCACATTGAAACAATCGTCCTGACAGATACAGATACTGACACCGCGCGTGCAGCCGGTGTGATCATAAAGCACATTGTCACTTTCGATGAATGCATGACCCAACCGGACCAGTTCGAACATATTGATATCCATTATTCTGATCCGATGGCGATCCTCTATACGTCTGGCACGACCGGCCCCGCCAAGGGCGTTTTGATGTCGCATCATCATTGCTATTGCTGGAGCATGGCGATGGCGCTCAATCTCGGATACACCGCCGCCGACAGCTATTTCTGCACACTGCCCCTTTTCCATACGGACGCGCAGATGTTCGGCATCTATCTGCCACTCATCTTTGGAACACAGACCACGCTGGTTGAGAGCTTCAGCGCCTCGCGCTTTTGGGAACAGGTTCGCGCCAGCGGCGCCACAGCAACAAACCTGCTCGGCGCCATGGGTGTCATTCTGGCCCGGGCAGAACCCAGAGCCGACGATGGCGATAATCCTCTCCGGGTCTGTCAGTGCATTCCAATGGTACCTGATAAATCCATGTTTGAGCGCCGCTTCGGCATGAATCGTCACCGGTTACGGCCAAACCGAAACCAGTTTCGTAACCCTCGATACGCCCGGCACGACCCGCGACGGTTCATGCGGAAAACCACATCCCGATTGGGAAGTGGAAATCGTCGATGAACACGATCGACCCGTTGCAGCTGGTGTGGTGGGAGAAATCGTCTCACGCCCGAAAAAGAACTGGAACATGTTCTCCGGATATTATCGGGCGGAAGCAAGAACCGTCCAGACGCTGCGCAATCTCTGGTACCATTCGGGCGATGCCGGCTATCAGGATGAAGACGGCTGGTTCTATTTCAAGCAACGCCTCAACGAAGCAATTCGGCGGCGTGGAGAGAATATTTCCGCCTTCGAAGTCGAGACAATTGCGGAGGCCCATAGTGACATCGTCGAGAGTGCCGCATTTGGTGTTCCCTCCGAATTTACTGAAGAAGACATCATGTTGGTGGCCATGCGCCGACCGGGATCCGCACTGACACCAGCCGAACTGGTGGAGCATTTTCGCGCCCGGGCGCCTCGCCATATGATCCCTCGTTACATCGACCTCATCGACGGGCCGCTGCCGCGGACCCCAACGGAAAAGATTGCCCGCAGTGAGCTTAAGAAGACCGGAGTGACTGCGGAAACGTATGACCGTGGGACGCGTTGACACGCGCCTCCCGGCCCAAAGGTCCCGAAAACAAGGGAAATCTGCGTGTGTGGGCAGCGCAGGAAGGGACAAAGTTTATGCCCGCGAATAAAATGGGAGACTTTCATGAAACGGATACTGCTTCCAGCAATCAGTTTGTCAGTCGTACTTTCTCTGGCTGGCGCCGCCTCCGCCGATATCCCGGTCGGCGTAGCCGGTCCTATCACCGGCCCAAACGCCGCCTTTGGCGCCCAGTTTAAAAAGGGTGCTGAACAGGCAGCCAATGATATCAATGCGAAGGGTGGTGTACTCGGCCAAAAAATCAGAATCGAAATCGGCGACGACGTTTCGGATCCCAAGCAAGGTATCTCGGTTGCCAATAAATTTGCTGCCGACGGTGTCAAATACGTCATCGGACACTATAATTCCGGCGTTTCAATCCCTGCCTCGGAGGTCTATGCCGAGAATGGCATACTGGAATTTTCTCCGGCCTCCACCAATCCGCAATATACAGAACGCGAACTCTGGAACACATTCCGCACCTGCGGTCGCGATGATCAACAGGGCAAAGTTGCAGGCGACTATATTGCCGAGCATTTCAAGGACGCAAAATCGCTATCGTTCACGACAAGACACCTTACGGTGTCGGGCTCGTCGATGTCGCGAAAAAGGTACTGAACGATGCTGGCATCAAGGAAGTCCTCTATGAGGGCATCAACATGGGTGACAAGGACTTCTCAGCTCTTATCAGCAAGATGAAGGAATCCGGCGTATCGCTGATTTATTTCGGCGGTCTCCACACGGAAGCCGGGCTGATCATGCGACAGTCTGCAGATCAGGGGCTTAAGGCCACCCTGTTTTCTGGAGATGGCATGGTTTCCAATGAGCTGGCCTCCATTGCGGGCGATGCGGTCATAGGCACGCTAAACACTTTTGCACCCGATCCACGCAAAAACCCCGCAGCAAAAGATCTGGTTGAAAAATACCGCACCCGGGGCTTTGAGCCGGAAGCCTATACGCTATACTCTTACGCAGCCATGCAAATCATTATGCAGGCCATCGAAAAACTTGGCTCTGCCGATGATGCCCAAAAAGTTGCCGAGACAATCAAGCAAGGTGGCCCCCGCCCACGGTAATCGGTCAGATCAGCTATGATGGAAAAGGGGACATTACCGGGCCGGACTATGTTGTCTATGAATGGACCAAGGGCGAGAACGGCAAGCCAACCTACGGGGAAAAATAGTCGGGAAGGCTATATTCTGCAGCATTGGAAAGGTCTCGACGGCTGGCACTCAGTGAGTAAAAAAAACACCACCGCAATGCCAGCCGTACGCCCTCAAATTCGGGATTAATCCGCCTTGGGCGTGAGGATTGGCTGCTGTCAATGTGACCGGCCTGATGTTCAGTCGTAACGCAGATAGCCCGATGTTCCTGCCGGGGATCAGGATAAGAGAACAAACTTTGAGACGCATCGACCATGGCTTTGCGATACCCGCAAATAATTGTCTGGTATCTGCGGGTATCGGGCAGAGTGTCAGTGTCTGGTTTCGGAGAACAAGGCGGGAAAAGATAACGGCCCTTCGGGTGTCAGTCAGGTCCCGCCCGGTGGGTCATTCTCCTCAACAGGTCTTCAATGATATCAAACTTTCGCCCCGGGGAAACCGGTCATTTCTCGTGCCCGGTCGACAAGAGGGCAGAAGCAGCATATTCGGCTCTGTAATGGTTCTGGCGACCATCCCCGGCATCGCGCTATGCGCTCGTTAAGAACGTTTCGCGAGGTACGGGTAGCAGAGATCGCGGCTGGTCCCGACCGGAAAAGTCACAACCGCATTTCGGCGCCAGTTTAACGTCACCCCCGAAGAATTCTGAAAAACCTGAAGACGAAGGCCTGCCTTTAATTCAGTCTCTTGTTGCCCGGCAAGATCCTATAAAATCAACGTCAAGTTTGCGCATACCGATCCATCGCGTATTGTGTTGGAAAACGAACCTTCACGCGGTGTCATCATGGGCAGAAAACCATCGTCGAGGATAAAAGATTACGTTGCAGCTCTACCGTTAAGACACGGATTACGTATACTCGAAGTTGGCTGTGGTCCGGGGCCGCTGCGCGTGAGGTACTGTCGAGGATCGGCAGCGGCACAGTCGTCGCAATTGATCGCTCATCCAAAGCAATCCGCATGATCGAACAATTGGCGAAGACGGACATCGAGAAGGGTCGGCTTGTCGTGCACAATGTTGCGATCGAGAATTATCATCTGAAGAGTGGTGAAGAGCCTTTCGATCTCGCTTTTGCCATGCGCGTCGGTGCTTTGGATGGCAGACACCCCGAGATCGAGAAACTGGCCATGATGCGGTTAAAGGCGGTGCTGAAACCTGATGGATTTCTGTTCATCGACGATCGCAAACCGATCAGAGGCGACGATATTGACGTCTCCACGGAGTTCTCACTTTGAGCGCAAAACTTCCTCCTGAATGATCTGCGCCTACCAGTAACGACAATTACCCCTTGCTACCGTTAAACGTTCTCCCGACTTTGCTCACCGAACGGTCGGGGAAGCGATGAATCCTGCACGAGACTGAAAATAGAACTGAAGCTCGCGAAACACCACCACGATGCCCGTGCGGTCCTCCTGCAAAGTAGCGCGTTTTGAGTGAATCGAGCAGTCATGCCGGCGCTGAAGTTTCGTAACGTTCATCCAGCATCAGCTTCTGGCGACCATCGCAATGATGATTTCGTAGAGCTCGGACTGGGCCTGACTGACACTGATTTCTCCGATTGCCGCGGCTTGGGACAATGCATCAGCCGCACCCAGCATTGCCCAGAAGCCAGATTGCTGAATCCCGTTCGGCCCTGTGAATGAAAGCAGAGCATTCCGGCATTTCCCGATGAACACCAACCGGTAGTTATGTTTAACGGTCTCAAGTTCCGGAGAGCCGGCAAGGCCAGCCAGAATTCCCGGAATCTCGCGACCCTGAGCCAACACACACTCGATATACGACACTGCGATGACACTTGCAGTACCTTCCAGCGTCATTTTCCGTGAAGCAAGTGCGGTGTCGATTAATGCCGTCTGACGCTCGTCAAAGTCCCGGTAAAGCGCAGTCAACAGACCATTGCGCGTACCAAAATGATCATAAATCACCGGCTTGGTCACACAGGCTTCAACGGCGGGCGTGGCAGGGTCAATGCATCAGTGCCTTCCTCACGCGCGAGCCGCCACGCCACATCCAGTAGCTGGCGCTGGCGCTGTTCACGGGTCATACGCATCCTTTTATCCATGTGCAGTGACCGACCATATACGGTTGACATTCCTATATACCAAAAGTAACTTACCTAAAGTATATACGACCTGACCCACAAACACAACCGCCCGCCGAACCATGTCCGGCGACTGGAACGGCGCGCCTGCCCGCCGCCCACAGAGGACTTAACCCAATGACCGAAGTCGCAATCCCCGTACCTGCATACCGAAATCCGTGGCTGGGCCTCCCGCCATACTGCCACTTGTTCTGCTTGTTGCAATGGATGCTTCAATTCTTTACCTCGCTATGCCGCACGTGACGTCTGCACTCACTCCGACAGCCGAACAGGCGCTGTGGATTCTGGATATTTACGGCTTCGTAGTGGGTTCATTGCTGATTACCTTCGGTAGTATCGGTGATCGTTATGGACGCCTCCGGCTCATCATGAGTGGTGCAATCGTCTTTGGCGCCGGATCGCTGGGAGCAGCTTATGCCCAGTCTCCCTCGATGCTGATCATGGCACGCGCACTCATGGGACTGGGCGGTGCAACACTTCTGCCTTCTGCTCTGGCCCTCGTCAGTGCCCTTTTTACCGATACACGTCAGAGAGCACGAGCTATAGGCGTTTTCGCCGCGACCTTCGCAGCTGGCTTCGCCATAGGTCCTTTGATTGGAGGTATATTGCTCCGGCATTTCGATTGGGGCGTCGTATTCCTCGTTAATATCCCTGTTGTACTCACCTTTCTTGTCCTCGCCCCGATATTATTGCGGGAAGTTCGCTCAAGTGCTCTGGCCGGCTGGATTTGCTTAGTCTTTGGTTGTCGTTCACCGGCATTCTGCTGTTCACATGGTCGATCAAAGCCACGGCCGCCGAGGGCTTCACCGCCCTTCAGACCGGAGCCGGCATCATAGGCATTATCGCGCTGGGCCTGTTCTTGCGCCGACAAACCCGCATCCTTGACCCTCTTCTCGATATCAGCCTTTTTCAGGACCCCGTCTTTTCGATCGCGATCCTGACCGGTTTATTATCGCTTCTTGTTTGGTCCGCTGCCGGCTTCCTGTCTGGCATCTATCTCCAATCGGTACTCGGCTTCGATGTATTCACAACAGCGATGCTCATGCTGCCGGGGCCCTCGTCCTTACCGCAACTTGCGTAGGCACTGCTGTAATCGTTGAGTTACTCGGTCGGAAGGTCGCCCTCGTTTCGACACATCTGCTCATCAGTGCTGGCGCTTTCATGTTACTGTTTACCGGAACTCAGACCGGAGCCGTCGCATTCATTGCATCGACGATCGTCGCGGGTGTCGGTTACGGACTGTCATTCAGCCTCGTCGCCGAAGTCGCAGTGTCCGCCGTTCCCGTCCAGCGCGCCGGCGCAGCCGGGTCGATTGCGGAAACCAGTAACGAACTCGGTAACGCGCTCGGCATCGCTCTCCTCGGCTCCCCGGCTGCACTCGGTTTTCGACTTCTCGGTCCCGGTGTTGCCGCCACTCTCGACGAAACTATCAATCATACCGGTATATCCGCTCAAGCCGTTGAACAGGCCCGGGAAGCTTTCGTTACCGGTTTGCATATTGCAGTGGGAACAGGCGGTATGCTGATGTTGATTGTCGGCATTGCGGCGTGGGTTTTCTTGCCGACAGATCTGTCCGAATAGCCATGCGGGGCAATCGACATGTTTGGCCGATTCAGACAAACATACAGCCGTGAAAACTTTGGTCAGAGGGTGGGAAGACGCTTGTTGTATCGTTGTCTCGTCCCACCCGCCATAGCGAGTAAAAGGCACAATTTTTTACAGGCCTTCCCCTTTTTCGCAGGCGATCCATTTGGATTTTTCCTCACCCTGTTGTGGGGCTATCGTGTGATCGAAAATCAAACTGGCACGGTCAAATGTGGAAACACGGACGAAGTCATAACAAAGCGTATTGCTTCGACAATTGTCCGTCACCGGCACTTGCACGGATTATCGGTGGCTATCGATGACTTCGCGTCCGGATTCCGTCAATCTCCCCAATCGCCCGACGGGACGCATTATCAAGGCATCATCGGCTCGGGTATGGCTGGAAGGTTACAGTCTTCTCGAGAGCGCTAAAGTTGCAGCAGAGAACCAGCAAACAGCTTCCCGTAAGGCCTATGGCGCCAGTTTCGCACAGGGCTATGAAGACGGGTACAGCGAGGGTCGGACAGAAGCAACACGGCTGGTCCATACTACTACGGCCAGAATTGATCGATATCTTGGTTCCCTTGAAAAGGAAATCACCGGCGTCGCTCTCGATATTGTCAGGCGTGTACTCGGTACGTTCGATACAGGCGACCTGCTGGCCCGGGCAGCTCGTCAGGCATTGATGGATTTGCGTCGTTCAAAATACGTAAGGATTTCCGTTCACCCGAGTATGGAGCAGACCGTGCGTCGTGACCGGCGGACCTGATGGCGAACGAAGAGATACCGCTTGAAATTCACGGTGACCCTGAACTGTCGGTCGACGCGTGCATTCTCTCCTCCGATCTTGCAGTGATCGACGCCACGCTCAAGGTCCAGCTGGAAGCAATACGCACCAGTCTTCAGACAGTTGATGCAACGTCTATCGAAACGGGGCATGAATGAACGAGACAGACACCAAACTTGCTTCCATAATCCCTCGACTGCGTGGAGGATTGACAGAAAACAGGGTTTCACGGCCCAGTCGCGGTCGGGTGCGCGAGATCACGGGGCTTATGATCAGCGCCTCGCTTGACGAAGCACGCATGGGTGAGATCTGCGATCTGGTTGATCCCAAATCAGGCCAGCGGGGAAAAGCTGAAGTGGTCGGACTAAGGGACGACACTGCAATTCTGCTTCCTTTGGGCGATATCGAGAATTTATCCAATCTCACGGAGGTCATCCCGACGCGAACTGTACAACGAGTACGCGTCGGAGCCGGCCTTCTCGGTCGGGTCATCGATTCTCTGGGAAATCCTATCGATGGCGCACCGCTGGATCCTGACGACGACTGGTACTCTTATCCTGTCATGGCCCAACCGCCTGAGCCTATGCAAAGGAAGCTGATCTCGGAACCCATCCACTTCGGTGTGCGGGCAATCGACGGAATGCTCACGTGTGCGAAGGGTCAGCGCATCGGTCTGTTTGGCGCACCCGGTGTTGGAAAATCACTCCTTCTGGCGGATATCGTTGAAGGCAGCAGTGCAGACGTGACTGTAGTCGCTCTCATCGGAGAACGTGGCCGGGAAGTGCGCGAATTCATGGAGCATCATCTTGGTACAGTATCACGACAGCGTTGCGTGGTGGTCGCAGCGACATCTGATCGACCCGGTATAGAACGCGTCAAGGCAGCCCATACCGCGACAACAATCGCAGAGTATTTCGCGACGGGGGGCAAACATGTTCTGCTGGCAGTCGACAACATCACACGCTTTGCGCGAGCCCAGCGTGAGATTGGACTGGCTGCCGGAGAACCGCCCACGAGACGTGGTTTCCCGCCCTCTTTCTTTGCTGCGCTGCCTCGCTTGCTTGAACGGGCCGGCCCCGGATCGAGCGGCTCGATTACCGGACTTTATAACGTACTCATGGAGGGCGACGGTAATCAGGACCCTGTCGTTGAAGAAGTCCGGGCCTTGCTTGATGGCCACATCTTTCTTTCTGCAGATCTTGCACAGCGCAACCACTTTCCCGCGATTGACGTCGTGCGCTCCAACAGTCGACTGATGTCGAACGTCATTGACGATGAGCATCGTGCTGCGGCAGCGCAGATCAGGCGGCTGCTTGCAAGATACCGGGAGACGGAGCTCCTCGTCCGTATCGGCGAATACGAACATGGTGCTGATGCACTAACCGACGAAGCCATTGCAAAGATCGACAGGATCAACGACTTCCTCCAGCAAAACAACCAATGCGTGCGCCAATGGAAGAGACCTTGCGTCTGATGCGAGGGTTAACGAATTGAACCGGGCAAAAACAAGGCCATTCTCAAACATCTGCGCGAGATTCGCCAGTTCCGTGAAACGGGGCCGGCAACCATCTTGGGCGCGCACGGGATCTTGCCCGTCAAGCGGAAGCCGACACGCGCGAAAAAGCGGAACTTCGCCTCAAACACAGTGCCGAAGCTGCAATGATCGAGAAAGAGATACTGGCAACGATGGCCGGTAAAACGATAACCATGTCCTCTCTGCATTATCTGGAAGCTTTTCAGCAACGTACCGCAGCAGTCGGAGCAGACCACAGAAATGAAGAAGCTGCAGCACAATCATCCCTCGATCAGGCAAATAGAAAACTGGATGATGAGCAGGACCGGTTCAGAAAGGTGCAGGCTTCAAAAATGAAACTCGAGGAGCTGATCGATCAACTGAACAAGTCCGCTGATATTGACGGATGGTCAGTCTGAATGGTCGCAGTGCTGGCAAACACAAAACAAGGGGCAAGCCCGCGACAAACCACCAAACGTATCGGCAACAAGTCGCGCCCGGTCGTTGAGCCTTTGCACTTGCCTGAAATACCCGTCCAGCATATCGACGCGGTTAACGCACTCAATCGGCGACGGGGCCCGTTTCATTTTCAGTAGTGGACCGGGTATTTACACTTGGCCCGGTCAGCTATCCGCCGGACATACGCCGGGACGTCGCTGTGACGCTGACCACCCCGCACGGTCCGGCGACGCTTTATGTCCCGGGTGTGTTACTTGATGCATGGCTGGAACAGTCTGATCCAGCGACAGGTTTCCAGAATTTGCAGCCGGCAGAGCAGGCACTCCTGCTAGAAGCGCTTTTCGATAAGGAATTGAACTGGATCGAAAAAGAACTGAACAGCACAGTTGAGTTTCTCGAAGTCCGGCGTACTCCCGATAAAAACATTGGCTCACTCCTGCCCACCGTGACGGCAATATCAGACTGCGGCAGGGACGTAGCACTTGCCACCGGTAGCGATCAGCTTGCACAAAAGCTGGCACAGCTGCTCGATCACGCAGCCGACAAAGCCTCCCTTTTTGCAACATCGGTGCCGGTTGCAGTGCGCATTCTCTACGGAGCGACCACCATTGCGCTCGGCGAGATGAAGGAACTGGAGCGCGACGATGTCATTCTGCCGGCTGACAGCGAATTCCATGGAAGCCGGTCCTGTTGTCTGATCGGTGACCGAATGGCTGCTCCCGTTTCGCCTGTAGATGGTGGCTGGCGCATGGACGATCACTTCCTCCCTTTAACCGGATCTGAATGGGATTTCGACATGGCGACAGAACATGCGACAGATAACAGCGATGACGACAGGGTTGCAAACCCGGCCGATATACCCGTTACACTCGTGTTCGAGGCAGGGCGTATCGCGCTTCCCCTCGCAGAAATCCAACGTCTCGATACCGGAAGTCTGATCCCGCTTGATGCTCCCGTTGACAGCGGAGTGGCTATCTTTGCGAATGGCAAACGTGTCGGTAACGGTGAACTCATCAAGCTGGGTGAAAAACTTGGCATTCGTGTTGTGAATATTTTCGACAATGATTGAAACGCAACAAAATCTCCTTCCGCTCATTGCTGTTATAGGAATTGTTGGCCTCCTGCCTCTGGCGGTGGTCACCATGACCGGCTTCCTCAAAATATCAGTAGTGCTGTTTCTGGTGCGTAATGCTCTGGGCATACAGCAGATGCCCCCAAATCTGGTTCTGTACGGAATCGCCCCGGTGCTGACCGTGTTCGTCACCACACCAATGCTGACAGAAATCCAACGAACGCTTGTGGAAGGACAGGCCAAATTCGATACGGCAGACGACATCGTACGAAGCGCCGAGCTCGTGCGCGAACCCATCAAGCGACAACTTGTGCGTTTCACCAAACCGGAAGAACGTAGCTTTTTTCAAAGTGCAACGCAGCGGTTGTGGCCCGATGCCAAGCAACACAATGTGCGCGACGACGATCTGTCTATTCTCATACCCGCTTTTGTTGCAAGCGAGTTGACACGCGCATTCGAGATCGGGCTTCTGCTCTATCTGCCATTCCCGGTGATTGATCTGGTCGTCGCCAATATCCTTATGACGCTAGGCATGATAATGGTTTCACCGGTCCTTATATCTATTCCACTGAAACTCTTCCTGTTTGTTGCAATCGATGGATGGTCGCGCCTGATGCACGGCCTTATCCTGAGCTATTCGTGAAGAGGTCTTATGAAAGATGATCTAATCCTCACCGGGGTCCGGGATGCATTATTATCAGTGCTTTATGCATCAGCACCGGTAATCATAGCTGCACTGGTCGTTGGATTGATCGTTGGACTTCTGCAGGCATTGACCCAGATACAGGACCAGTCGTTGCCTCAGGCCATCAAGATCGTCGTCATTTTGATCGTAATCCTTATTTTTGGACCAATAGCTGGCGGGGATATCGCACGCCGGGCAACGGTTGCATTTGAAGAATTCCCCGGTGCAACGCGATGACATCGGTTAGCGGGATATTTTCGGCGGTCCACCGGGTTCATGTCCCGGTCCGGTTGCGGCTTTGGCCATGGCACGTATGGTCGGCCTGATGATCCTGATGGCTTTATTCACACGCGCACGTATCGCAGGCCTCCTGCGCAACGGTGTGGCCATTGCCTTGTCGATTCCACTCATGCCGCTTGTTTACAAGACGGTAGTGGAGACGAATATGGATGCGACAATGATGGTAGCACTGGGTTTAAAAGAGATGTTTCTCGGTGCCACACTCGGCTTTGTAATGAGCTTGCCGTTCTGGGCAGCAGAGGCGGCAGGCGACATAGTTGATCTTCAGCGTGGTGTAACGATGGGGTCACTGATCGATCCTATGATGACCCACGAAACCAGTATTACCGGTACGCTCTTCAGCATTGTCATGATCGTGATTTTCCTGTCTCTGGGGGATTGTTGCTGATGCTCGACATTGTCTACACGAGTTATCGTATATGGCCGGTCGATCAGTTCACCCCGATCTTTCGTGCCGAAAGCATTACGCTTTTCTTGAATCTTTGCACACGAATTGTAACCATGGCCCCGGCACTGGCGTTTCCGCTTATTGTTGGCCTGTTGCTCTCAGATATTCTGCTTGCGCTGGTCTCGCGCGCTGCACCGCATCTTAATATTTTTGCAATGTCGCTGGCCGTTAAATCATTGTCGTTTACGGTCCTGCTTCTCCTCTACGCAGCGTTTTTGCTCACCTATCTGAAGGGAGAGTTATCCTTCTTTGGCGAGATTAACAGCTTTCTGGAGGATCTGGTCGATGTGCGATGAATTACCTGATTTGATCATTCCGGATTGGCACTTCAATCATCTGAATGGCAATTCTGATCATAGAAACTACTCGATGTTTTAACATATCACCCAAGGAGGAATGAAGGTGTTGCAAAGCGGCAGGGGGGCATAAATCGGAGGAGCTCGATTTTCTATGCCCGAACACCAGAGGGATATCGAACAGGAAATCGCTGACTTTACCAGCGATGACTTTCAGCGTTTTAGCGAACGGTTGACCGAACAACTGGATACCATGCCGAAGGGTTTACGTACGGCAGCACGCTTCGTGCTGTCACATCCGGTTGATGTTGCTCTTAGTTCAATGCGCAGACAAGCCAAACAGGTCGGGGTGTCTCACTCTACGATGGTTCGCCCGGCAGAATGGATGGGATTAGATGGTTATGACGCACTACGTGCGATCTTCAGAAGAAGGTATAAAAAGCAGGCACACGGACTGGAACGGAAGGTTCAGCAGGTACCGATTGGGGACAGCAAAGGTCCAGTGACAACCTCGAATGGCTGGCAGCCGAGGTGGAGCGATGCGGTCTGCAGGACCGGATACAGCATTATGGCGAAGCGGCCACCATACTGGCCGACGCAGATCGCGTGATCTGCGTAACCAGTGAGGCAGAACTTACCGTAGCTCACCGTTTCGGAGATCTGATGCATGCAATCGGGCGCAAGGCCGTTTCATTTGATTCAGCAACAGGTGCTCCCACCGAAATCAAATCACTTGGCCCCGCGATGCGATGCTGGCAGTGTGCATGGGAAACTCAATTCCTCAGGTCACAAGCACCGCGCGATATGCAGGGCGCCGTGGAGCACGAATAGTTGCTATTACCAATTGCCCGGCATCATCTATTGCGCGGTTTTCCCACGCTATCATACTGCCCTCACAAATATCAGAATCTACACCAATGCTTGCAGCAACAATCGCGTCAGTAGAAATCATTGCGTCACTGATGGTTGATCCCGGTATAGCATTGTAAGTGTGACAGTTACCCTGCATTTCGCCGCCAGATTGATGTGATTGCTTCAATGGCGGCGATTGCGGGCGTCAAGCTGGGAATATTAAGCGCTATCGACGCGGGACGAAAAATGACTGATATATCGGCCATTTTCGCGACCAGCGCGTTCGGACTGTCAGTTATAGCAAGCGACGGAACACCAAGCCTCCTTGCCAGACGAACAGCATCTTTTGGCTTGGGTCCATGCGGACGCAGCGAGATTACCAGCAGACAGACACCTTCTTCAGTCGCATCTGCGGCCTGAAACTGGTCAGGTGTTTGTACCCGGGAACCAAGTGCCTGAAAAAGCTGCCGGGCATGGCCGATCACGGGAGTTTCCTGAGCCGAGCCAACAACGACAATTTTTCTTGCCTTCATCAGCTGGCCTGTTGCCTCGGCAAGTTGCGACTGAGCCTTGTCAGCTGCCAGATCCTTTATGGAGGATGCGATCAGCGCCGGAGCCTTTCCCTCCTCGCCCGATTTCTCCGGCGTACTCGAATCCGTGGTTGCAACAACCGCTCCTTCCCGGAATGAACTGATGAATATCTGGCGAAGGGCTGCATACCCATCAAGCCCCAACCATTCCGACAACCGCATTATTGTGGAATGCGAAACACCTGCTGCGCTTGCCAGTTCGCGCATAGACAGGAGCATCACGTCTTGCGGTCGTTCGAGGATAAATCTTGCGGCAGTCTGAACCTGCGGCGTCATCTCATTGAGCTGACTACGCAGCAAGGTGAGAATTTCACCCGCCATGTCACGCATTTCAACTGGGCGACGGTCGGAAGAAGTCACGGACGAACCGCGTCCGTTCGCAGCAGATGTGCCATGCCCAAAGGCAGCCTTCCCCGCACTGTGCACGCGCAAAAAAGAAGGGCCAAGGCCTGCGCAGACCGGTACTGCCGTCCCTCAAACAAATATGCAGCGATAAAACTCATGCGGCTCTCCCCGGCCTCCGATCGTTCCCCACGCCGCGTATTCCCTGTCCCAATCGGGCAAGAAGACACGTTCGTAACACCAGTCAGGCAGACCAGTCAAACATCGAATTTGAGCTGTGGATTCAGTGGATTATATAAACTATGCTGACATGTAGCTGACCAATCGGAACCCGACAGGCTCACCGGGCCGGATCATCGCAAAATGCATTCATCCGCTCATGACATCTTGTAGCGCTGCTGCCTTGGCCGTCACTGATCCTTTCGATCGTGCCTTTGCCGCCAGTTTGAGGATCCTGTCGACTTCACCGCTGGTTAAGCCAGCAGGGGGTAGAGGAACGTACCTGCTGATCATGACCGATCAGACCGTAGGCAAGCACTATATTGCGTTTGTGATGCAGCTCGGCTGTTCCGGAGGCTTCTACTTTCTGTGCTGCCTGTTCCACCGCCGACGCATCGCCCTGCAAAGCGGCAGCCAGTGCCGGGTTCGACTGAATATCGACATCTCCGGGCGCCATGCTCAGCGCTTTTTTTGATAAGCAGCGACAGCGTCCTGCGTTTGCCCTGTCATAGTCAGAGCCACGCCGAGACGATTATAGGCACTACTGGTGCCAACCACCGGTGCAGCAGTAGTCAGGGCACTGACGCCAGCCGACAAGTCACCGATCTGGATGAGCGCTGTCCCCATTCCCAGCAACGCCGGGCCATTTTCAGGCGATTTGGCCAGCGCCGCTTTATATGCATTGATCGCCTCTTCAGGTTGCCCCGCACGTGAGTAGGCATCGCCGGCTTGTACCATGATTGCCGCGCTTGCCTCGGGCATCGCGGCGGCACGGGCATAAAGAGGCAATGCAGTGTCAGATTCTCCGCGCCCCTCGATGTCTTTGGCCAGTTTTGCCAGTCGCTCCGACTGAGACGTCGGCTCCGGCTTTTTACTTGCGGTTTTTCACCCATCGTCTGACAACCGGTTGTAAGCAAAGAGGGCACCGAAGGCCACCGCTAATCTATACCGCATCTTCCCTCTCTTTTCCCGTCGCGTCCTGCGACGTTCATTTTTTCGCCTAAACGCTTAATTCTCTACAATGACCCCGACACCAACCGGTACGCGCTCATACAGATCTACAATGTCTTCGTTGGTCAAACGAATACACCCTGAAGACGTTGCAGTGCCCACGGTCCACGGCTGATTTGTTCCATGAATCCTATAAAGGGTGGACCCAATATAAAGAGCCCGTGCACCGAGAGGATTGTTGTGTCCGCACGGAACAAAGGCAGGTAATGAGCGTCCTTTCAGTTTCTCGCGGGCTCTCATCTCGGCCGGCGGTCGCCAATCAGGCCAGTGTTTTTGGCCGACACCCGGTCACGCCCCGACCAGCTCAGGCCTTCGCGCCCCACTCCCACGGAATATCGCATGGCCTTTCCGCCTCCCAGAACGAGATCGAGCCGCTTTGCGGTTGTATTCACGATTATGGTGCCGGTCGGTTCGGACCCCGAGTAGTTTACAACCCGCTTCGGTATGGGCTCCCTGTGACGGTCAGCAGACCCGGGATTCTCCGGAGACATAGTGTCACCGGTGCCAGCAGTACATTGGCTTCTTCTTCAAATATCCGGGTTCTTGGGTCATACCCCCGGTTTGTGCCCGCAGCGGGGTCACAGCCATAATCATGAGGATGATCGCAGAAACGATTACAGCTTCGCACCTTCGGGCATCGCGTTGGAAAACGCCATTGTCTCTTCTCGCCACACCATTCTCCCGGAGCCGTCTGCGAACAACCTTTCGATCAATAATCCAGTTTTCACGGATCCCCGTTCCATTTGGATTTTCCGTTGCACGGTTGAGCCGGTATCCTCCATCAATGAATAATCCCAGCTCAATCTGGTGTGTATAGATGCTCAAAGCTGACCGAAATCGCCTTCGGCAACGCCGGTCGGAGACCATGTCCGTCTTAGGGATTGCTTTTGCACTTGTTTTCACATCCGTTGGTTCGGGGTGGGCAGCCGAACCGAGATGGCCCGCGGGGCCTTACAAGTATATGGTTCTCGACCAGTCGGTGCGGGACACGCTGACCGAGTTCGGTCGGAATATCGGGGTCTCCATCCAGATGAGCCCGGAAATCAGGGGACGAGTTACCGCGAATGTTCCACAAGGTAACGCAAAGGAGTTCCTCGAGTGGGTGTGCAACCGTTATGGTCTCGTATGGTATTTTGACGGCGCCACACTACACATCAGCAATGAAACCGAAAACCGCACCGAAATTTTGACCCTTGACGACAAGGCGCTTGATGGTATCAGCCAGCGACTTGACAGCCTCGGTCTAATGGATCCGCGTTTCCCCGTTCGGATTGACCGGGAACAAAAGGCTGCATCAATCTCAGGTCCTCCCGCCTATATCGCACTTGTCAAAGAGACTGTTGGAACATTTACGACAGTAGAAACTGTGTCAGATGGTCCCGCAAACGTCCGTGTGTTTCGCGGGCGGCAAACTCAGGCACAATCAGTCGACGTTGGATCGCCGACAGTGGAAAAAGTCAATTAAGGAGCACGTAATGCAAGTCGCACCCATCGCATCCGGATTGATTTCGACCCAGCTTCTGACGATTACCAATCCCGTTTCAAACGTAGCCGCCGCTTCGCCTGCCGGTCTTACTGAAGCGGAAACAGCTCTGCGGGTAAAAGAACAGCAGGCCAGCATGGCAGCTCAGAAAATTGCTGAAACCCGGGCAACGCAGGTCACACAGGCCGATCCGGCTGCAACCGGTACCAAGACTTTGCAAAATCACGGGACAGACAACCCGTCATCGAAGCTGGATGAATCAGCTAACGTCAAAACCGCGCCATTGCTGGATTATCTCGACAAGGCAGGCTCTGATGGGCGGTCACTGTCGCTCAATTCTTTTATAAGCTCCGGCGTGAAATCCTTTGTCGGCATTGTTGAAAACGCCCAGAGCGTGCTTGCTGGAAAAAATGGTGCGCAGGCAAAACAGACATCAGACGCCTCCCGCAGCTCAACACCGCAAGAGGCTCATGAAAATCCCGGTAACGAAAAGGGACTGGCAAGTATGGATGACGTTCTGGATCGTTACGTTTCCATCTCCCGGGCCAGTTTCAGTGCCTCACTGGCGACGAGTAGCGTCGCCGCTGCCTCCACGTCGGTCAACACCCGGTAAAGCAACAATAGGCGGACAGCATGCACTTATCAATTCTGTCGAGGCGAACGGTTTGAACGCGCGCATGACTTCTTCAAGGGTCCGCGCCCTGTTCGTCGTCGTGTCACTTCTGATACTGCAGGCCTGTACGGTCGAGCTCTACACCGATCTCGACCAACGGCAGGCAAACGAAGTTGTGGCCGCACTTGCTCGCAAAGGCATACCCGCGCAGCGGGAAAGCAGTAAAAGCGGAAAGATAACCGTTTCTGTTCCGAAAGACCGATTTGCTGATGCCATGTCCATTCTCAGCGAGAATGGACTTCCCAAACAAAGTTTCGAAAGCCTTGGTGACGTATTCAAGAATGATGGCCTTATCTCCTCGCCGGTGCAGGAAAAGGCCCGTATGATCTACGGACTGAGCGGGGAACTTTCGAAGACGATCCTAGATATCGATGGTGTGCTTTCGGCACGTGTACATCTGGTGCTGCCCGAAAACGATCCCCTTCGTCAAAATTTGGTGCCATCCTCCGCTTCAGTCTTTATCCGGCACAAGACAACCGTCCCGATGAACAGTTTGATCCCTCAGGTGAAGATGCTGGTTGCCAACGGCGTCGCGGGACTTTCCTATGACAAGGTTTCAGTTGTTCTGGTTCCCGTTACGGCACCAGCAGAGGCAAATGGAGACATCCGGGGTTATACATCCTTCCTTGGTCTGTGGTTACACCCCGACAGCGTGATGCCGGCGATCTGGCTTGTCGGCGGCCTCGCAGCGATCATATCCGGACTTGCTGTCTGGATATTCCTGCTGATCAGCCGACGCAGAAATGGCCAGTACAGGATCGGAGAAGCTCTGCCACCATCCGGAGAACGGCTTCACCAAATGGATGAGACAGACACCGCATGGCACAGCTTTCTTGACCAGCCTGCCGACTATGTCGTGCCCGAGAAACTCTCCGCGTGCTTTGAAAATCGAATTTCGCTTGCACAGTGCGACCTGCTTTTAAGAAGCGATCGCCTGCGACCGCGCTTGTCGCAACGGCTGATCGAGCATTATGAACTACCCTCCCCGGCAATGGATCCGGCAGGAGAGGAAGACCGGTCAGTTGCGCTAACTCCCTCTACCCGGTTCGTTGAGCTTATCCTGCGCAGCGGTGCCGTTTTTCGGGCGAATGCAATTGCTGGTATTATTGACAAAAACATGCGATCCGCCTTCAAACCCTGCTCGGTGAGGATGTCATCGCCTTTGCACTGAGAAATCGTGAACTTGCGGCAAAGAACCAACCGCTCGATAACATTGAACTGGCACTGGACGAGATTGTTGCAGAGGGATGGTGTTGCTTCCACGGATGGTGCATGCACGCCCCGGATATAGTGGTCGCCCGGCTTAAACTGAAGTTTGCCGCTGAAATTCCCGGGCGAATCCACTTCAATACCGATCACCATGAACTGGGCGCTCAAATCGTGCGGCGTGTTGCGATTGAACTTTAATTGTCAGCCCGGCCGTTGTCCTCCTGTAATACCCAACAGAGAAACAAACATGGATCCTGTTCGCAGATACTGCCGTCCGGATTGGAATCACAGAAGCGCTGAAGCTTAAACCCCTGAAGCTTGCTCAGTCACTTTCCGACACGGCCCCTTACGGGCGTCCTTGAATTTGGCGATGAGACGGCTCTCTCACGCCCGGCCCAGACTGTAGTTCCATAATCACGCGATCTACATGCGCAGGTGGCGATCCGGTCCGGTGGCAAAGGGCTCCCGGAAACGAGTGTGCGTGCGAACTTCTACAGATCCGAAGCGACCTGATTGATTGAAATTATACTTACCAGCACCCCGGGACCGCCACACCGCAATGTTCGTGAAACGCATGGCCTTCTAACGCCGCCAGCAAACCTGAGCAACGCTGAACCAAATGGATTTTCTGAACCTCGAACCACAAGCTAGTATCGCAATGCACATGAGAACCAGCCCGGCGCTTACCGTCGGGCACGAAGTTCGAACTCAAGGAGACCCCTGTGGACAAAGTAGACGATTCCGGCGGGAATGTGAACGAACTGAAGAATTTCTGGCAGGAACAGAAAGCCTTTCAGCTGGCAATGACCAAGTTCAATCTTCAGGTCGAAACTGACAAGGCCCAAGCTCAGTCACGCAACCGTGTAGCAGATGCGGTCGGCCAGTCCGGTCGCTAATACAAGCGTGTCCTGACACAATTCTGCCCGGCCGGATGGTCGGCCGGGTAATTTTGCCGGGAGGATAACAAGCCGATGCACGCCCTGCCCGTTTTACTGGAAAAATGGCGTAACGGCTTTGCGGATGGAAATGTTCGACTGAGCGTCGCTGCAGGATTGCACCGAGGCGCAACCATCTCGCTGGATGGTTCGGCTCACGTCATCGGTTCCGACGCTGAAGCTGATATTGTTCTGAAGGACGCCGGGATCGCCCCGCGCCATGTGTTGTTGCGGCCCGCTGGTCGCCGCATCGAAATAGAAGCTGTCGGTGGTGATGTTGAAGTAGACAGCCACCATGTTTCCGAAGGGCATGGGTATAGGACCCGACTACCCGTTAATATCGTCGTCGGTAGCGCCCGGATGGTAATCTGCGCTCCTTCCCAACCCGAACCGAAAAGCTTTTTCAGACGTCCGACGACTGCCGTTGCTGCGGTGGTCTGTTGTGTTGGCGTGTTCGTATCGCTGGCTGCACATGCGCTGATGAGCGCCCCGGTTGGTGCCCGTCTGGATACTGACACCGCCAATACTGTGCAGGTTGCTACGCAAAACAAGGCGGAAACTCCGGCCATGGCCCGTGGCATCCTTACTGCGCAATTGGACCGGGCAGGCATCAGCGGGGTAACTTTGGCTGTCGAGAAAAACCGCCTTGTGGCTTCGGGCGCTCTTGCCAAGGAGAAAAGCGAAGCGGCTGGATATACAGTCTGGTTCGATCGCACCTACGGTGACAAGATCGTGCTGACTTCCAACGTTACCGTTAGCGGTGTTGGCGCGCCTCCGCGCCTCGCGCTGCAAGCCATATGGTTCGGACCCAATTCATATGTGCTTGCGGGAGACGGCGCACGATATCATGAGGGTGCATACGTAGATGATGGCTGGATGATCAGCAAAATTGGCGAGAAGTCGCTTCACCTCAGTAAGGAGGGGGCAACTATTGCTCTGAACTACCGATGACGCGACGTACGGACGCTATCCGCCTTGATCCAACCTCACGGTGATATCCGGAATATCGGGCGGTCCCCGGCAGTTCAAGGTAAAGCGGTCGAACGCCGGGATCTGAAGGCAATTGATGCGCTTCGCAAGCGCAGAACCGCACAAGGTACAACCCAGACCGACGCCAGCGAAGCGACACAGCCTGGAATGACATTCGCGTCGCTGACCAACAGCGACACGCTCAACGAAATTCTCAACGAATTTGTGCGCCCGCATATTGCCGACGTTTCGATCATCCGCCGGGCAGTGCAACTGCTCGGCGAATACATCGATGGCGATCTGACGCCGTTGGAGCAAAACGGAAATCTACGCTCGCTCACAGTAGCCCTGATTGATGATGAAATCAGTCGCCATAAGAGTTTTTCCGAACGGCTGCGCGAGGAGACTGGCACTGACAGATCCTCATGACACGGTTCAGCTGCTCCATTTGCTTGGCTACGTCTACGGATGTCACGGCGGGCCAAACGAGGGGCGGCCTATCTTTTGATTGCCGCCCAACTATCCCCGAACGATATCCGAGTTCTTCGGACGCTCAGCCACCTTCTCACGCTGGATGGTGAAGCCGACAAGGCACTCGAAACAATAGCGCGGCTGGAGGTACTGGGTGATAGAGAGAACCCGGCGCTTCATCTGTTAAAAAGCCGAGCGTTGCATGTGGCTGGCCGTCAGGAAGAGGCCCGGCAGGCGTTTAACCGGTTTGTGAAAATGCGGGCAGAGATCGGGACATGATGAACACTTTAACCCGTTTCCTCGCCCGGGCAAGAAACACCAGCGATATCGTTGTCGCCGTGCTGGTTCTGGTAGCCGTCAGCATGATGGTTATTCCACTGCCCACATGGGCTGTTGACGGGCTCATCACACTCAACATCGCCTTCAGCGTCCTCATCCTGCTCAGTTCGCTTTATGCGACCTCGCCCCTGCAATTTTCCGCGTTGCCTTCCGCGATCCTGATCGCAACCCTTTTTCGACTGGCGATTACCATAACGACGACCCGCCTCATTCTTCTTCAGGCAGACGCTGGTGAAATCGTTACGGCTTTCGGAAACTTCGTGGTGGGCGGAAGTATTGCTGTCGGACTGATCATATTCTTCATCATCACGATTGCGCAGTTTGTGGTAATTGCCAAAGGTGCGGAACGGGTCGCCGAGGTAGCGGCACGTTTCACGCTGGATGCCTTGCCCGGCAAACAGATGAGCATCGATGCCGAACTGCGCAACGGTGACATCGATCAGGCCCGGGCGCGTGCGATGCGCCAGACACTTGAACAGGAAAGCCAGTTCTTCGGTGCCATGGACGGTGCCATGAAATTCGTCAAAGGCGACGTACTTGCCGGAATGGTTTTATTTTCGTCAACCTTATCGGTGGTCTGGCAGTTGGAATTTTGCAGCACGAAATGGGATTTGCAGAAGCCGGGATGACGTATTCCCTGCTTTCAGTTGGAGACGGCCTCGTCGCCCAGATTCCAGCGCTTCTGGTTGCCGTTGCAGCTGGCACAATGGTTACGCGCGTCGCGAGCGCAGAAAACGGTAGTGATCTGGGACGCCAGATTACCTCGCAGCTTCTGCGCAATTCGCGAAGCCTCATAATGGCCAGTATAATCATGTTCGTTCTGGCGATCGTTCCGGGCTTCCCCATGCCGGTATTTATCATACTCGGTCTTATTCTGGGCGTTGCCGGATACGCCATGCGTCGCAATCAAGCCGACGGACACCCGTCAATCCGCGAAACGGTACAACTGCAGCAATTGTCCGACGATCACGAAGTGGAAGAGCGTGCAATCGCTTACGATTCCCCGTTCGTCGTACGGATTGGCACCGAGCTGGCAGCGGATCTGCCCGCCGATTTGCTGCAACTGTCGCAGAACGAAGCACGCAGCGTTATCGGCACCGAGCTTGGTATCGACGTGCCTCCGGTTCCGCGTCTCGTCGACAGGACACTCAAACCGCGCCTGTTGCGTATCGATCTCGATGATGTGCCAGTACTTGAAATGGAAATACCGCCCGGCTGCGTTCTCGTCGAAGAAGATCCGGCTCATCTCGAACTGGCAGGAATTTCCGCTGACGATCTGATAAGGATTCAGGGTCACACACGGATGTTTCTGGTCGCCGGGGACCAGCAGGCCGTTCTTAGCGAAGCAAATATTCCTTTTCAGCCGCCGGGAAATATCACGGTACCTCTGCTGGGTTTTGTATTCAGGATGTATTCCCAGCATTTCATCGGTATCCGGAGACCAACCGTCTCCTGCAGGATCTGGGTAAAACCTCTTCAGAGCTCGTGTCGCAGGCAAAAGAAGTCATACCGACGACGAAAATGCTGGAAGTTCTGCGAATGCTCGTCGCAGAGGGTGTGACGATACGCAATCTGCGCGTCATCCTTGAGGCTCTGGTCGAGGCGGGAAACGATGAAACGCACGTACTCCATGAAAAGGTACGCATGGCTTTAAAGAGACAGATCAGTTTCCGTGCGGCCGACGACAATAACGTTATTGCTGCGTTCATCCTTGAACGCTCCGCCGAACACGACGTACGAAGTGCACTACGCCATGCGAATACAGGCGCAGTACTCGACTTGTCCGACGACGCACTTCGCAGTGTCGCACAGCAAATCAAGCAGTTAACCGCACGATCCGCGGCCAATACCCCGCCCGTTGTTATTACGGCTGCGGATATTCGCCCGCACCTGCGTGCCCTGCTCATCCATCACGGCGTCGACATCCCGGTATTGTCCTATCAGGAGCTGGCGTTTGAATTCAACGTACAGCCGTTGGGGACAGTGACAGGATCAGGATCCGGGAACCGCGTGCAGGCGAGGCTGACCAATGGTCCGCAAGACGTCAGTCACTCACAAGAGGCGTGAGACAATAAGAGTGGGAACAATAAAACATGGATGATTTCGCATTACGACAGCCATGTCCCGGATATATGTTTTCTGGCAGGCATGTTGCCGTATTCTGGCGTTCGCTGGTGCGCTTTTTCTATTGCTTTGCTGGGCGGCGAGCGCTCAGGATGCATTACGTCTTTCGGGACAGACTGCTATCGATCTGCCTGTCGGACAGGGACGGATCATACGGTTTAACGAACCAGTAGAATCTGTTTTCATGGCCGATTCAACCATTGCAGAACTGCAGGTAGTGGCCCCCGATGTTGTCTATGTTTATGGTATAAAGCCCGGCGCGACCAATCTCATAGCCATGACCCGGGCACGCAAGATACAGGCGGCGACCCAGATTGTAGTGGCCAACAATGCCCGGGCAGCCAACCGTGCGAACCGGGCAGCAGCTCCCACCTCAACGACTAATCTGACCTTCAGCGGCAATCAATTAATCGTAGATGGCCGGGCTGGTAATATCGATGACGCTCTGGCAACGGAAAATGTTGCGCGCAGCTTTTCGCTTCCCGACCAGCCCCCGATCAACAATTCGACCCTTGGAGGAGGATCACAACAAGTCAATATTCGCGTACGTTTTGCAGAAGTAGCGCGCAGCGAGCTGCAATCTTACGGCATCGACTGGGAGTTCGGATATGAATCGAACGGTCTCAAGCTGGGAATATTCGGTAATAATGCTGTCCCGGATGGCGGTGGCAATCTGGGAGCCGGGGATCGACATCGGGAGGCTTCAAATTTGACGTCGTCATCGAAGCACTCAAACGCAATGGGCTGGTGAAGATACTCGCCGAACCAAATCTGACTGCCGTCAGCGGACAGCCCGCAAACTTCCTCGCAGGCGGCGAAATTCCTATCCGGTGCCACAGGGCCAAGGCGTCTACACTGTCGAGTACAAGCCCTTCGGGGTTTCATTGAACTTTACTCCGACCGTTATCGGCAAGAACCGTATTGCCATGCACGTCAAGCCAGAGGTCAGCGAAATCTCCAGTATCAATGCATCTGCAGGTTCGGACGGGTTCAGTTATCCAAGTTTCGTTGTCCGCAGAGTTGATACCACTGTTGAAGTCGGGAGCGGACAGACTTTCGCGCTTGCGGGACTGTTTCAGCAAAACATGACACGCAATCTGGAGAAAGTTCCAGTCCTCGGAGATACACCGATCCTTGGAAACTTGTTCAGGTCAGAGAGGTTTCAGAAACGCGAGACCGAACTGGTGGTCCTGATCACGCCCTACATTGTTAATCCCGTCAGCAGCCGCAATCTTGCAACGCCAATCGACCGTCCCGCACGAAAAAGCCGCAGCGGAACAAGAATGCCCCATCCATGGGATTGATCATCAAGTGAGGAGGACGCCGATGGCTTTTCATATAAACGGTCTTGGCAGGATTCTCCCGATTATCCTTCTTTCAGCGTGCGCCACACCCGCGCCGGAACCGGATCATTCAAACGACTACAGTTATGTTCCAACAGGTCAGAGCGATGGTGCCAAGGGGGTTCAGGGTTCCGTTCTGGTTCCTAATGCCTGCCTGACACCACCGGCCGACCGGGAACCAACGTCAGCTGGCACCCGGTTTATGAAAGTTTCGCAGGTCGGACCGCATTTACCTCCGGGCTGCGCAAATGCCTATAATCTTCAGCTCATGGTCGAAAGCGAAAAAGATCTGATCGAAGGGCGCCGGATGGGCCCTCCGCCTTCCGCACCTTCGGTGCGAGCGGCGCGCCGGTATATCTATGGAACGGAGGATGCTCCCGAACAACCCCGGGACCGTGAACCGCAAACGCAATAGCACGCTCATTTTACCCGCTTCCGGTGGGAACCTGCAGAAGCGATAAACGATGGCCGACAAAGATACAGAAGAAAAACGTTTTCCGGCGTCAGCCAAGAAACTCCGGGATGCTCGAAAGCGGGGCCGGGTAGCCAGCAGCCGTGATCTGTTGAGCGCTGTATCCTTTATAGCGGTACTCGGTCTTTTTATTTCTTTCGTGGCTGGTTCTTTTCACGTTTTATCGAACTAATCGATATCGTCACTCTGGCGGGCAGCCAACCGTTCGAGTTGCTGGCCGGGCAGGCAATGATGATGGTGTTCTGGTTATTCCTTACCATCATGGGAGCTGCTCTGGCGATGATGTTCCTGTCTCTCGTCCCGACAGCCATTATTATGATGAAGGGATTGATTTTCTCCGGCGAACCGATGAAACCCCAGTTCAGCCAACTGAGCCCGATAACAGGGTTCCGACGACTTGCATCCTTGCGCAATCTCATGGAGTTCCTCAAGGGGGTGATCAAGGTTGCAGCACTTTCATCGATTTTCATTGCCATCGGAGCCGGCTGGCTGTCGCCAATCTTTCAGGCGCCGGTGTGTGCGCCCGGCTGCCCGGCCCCCGTGGCATTCAGTGCGCTGGTTGCATTTGCAGTGACTGGAGCGCTAAGCTTCGTTGTTCTCGGGTTGGCCGATATTCCTGTCCAGAGGTGGCTTTTTGGCCGAGACATGAAAATGACCCGCAGTGAATATAAGCGTGAGCATCGCGATATCGAAGGTGACCCCTATATTCGACGTGAATTCAATCGCTTGCGACAGGAAGCAGTTTCTGTTCCCTATCAAAGTGCAAAAGCTGGTCCGACACTGGTCTTCACAGGAAACAGGCGGACGATCGCCATTCGCTTCGTCAGGGACGAAACGCCGATGCCAATGATCGCCGGGAAAGCGTCTGGAGAGGACGCCCTGCAACTGGAGAATGCTGCACGTCGCATGCAGATACCTGTTATCAGGGATATCGGCCCGGTCGATACGATGTTCGATCGTTCAACGCTCGGGCAGTACGTGCACAGCGATTTCTTTCCTTTGGTTGTGCCCCATCTTGTTGCGCTCAATCAGGTTTAGCCGGTAACAATCGTTTCGATGGTGCCGTCTCAACGCCTCGGATTCCGGGCAGCCCACAGTGGCCACTGCCGCCAGAACCGGGGAACTAATGGTAAGCAAAGGAACACATGAGATGATACAACTTTTGAGATTGTAAAGACTTTTGGAAGTCCGCTTTTCAACCATTACAAGCCCGATGCTGCCGCCCGTTCAGCCAGCCGCATCCTATTTTTGCTGCCTCGTCTTCGGCTTGCAACGATACGTAAAAATATTCTGTTTGGAATCAACGGATTGAACCGGAATTCCAAGTGGATTTTTTGCAGTCTGGCTGAGCCGCCTTACCATATTTTCTGAAGAATACTGATGCTGGATGCTTTTGCGCCCTGCCCGTTCCAGACCGAACCGGTCAAGGGTACCGGAAGTGACGCGCAAACGGTCTGGATCCACAGTTCGGGAGTTGTTGGATGCGAATATTTGATATTATTCGGAAATTTCCGCCGCCACCACCGCCGCCGCCTCCTCCCCGCCACCACCGCCAGCACCAAAGCAGCCGGATGTGAAGCCGGTCTCGACCACACAGACCGAGAAAACACCTACGGAGATTGCTAACGAAATTCATGCCGATCTCGGCAAAGGCAAGAGTATCGATACAATTGCACAGGAGCGTGGCATGACGCGTGAAGCTGTCATGACTGCGCTTGGCGGAGAAAAACCTCCCGAGATTGTTGTCACGCAGGGCCAGAACGGTGACACACGTGTCACAACGATTACCGATAGCCGGGGCGCTCGGTCACCGAGAATGTCGATTATCAACACGGCACTCATTACACCGTGACAACCACGGCTGACGGGGACACGGATACGTCGCCCATTCGCACTGAGAGCGAAAAAGCAAGAAATCAGCTACGATTCCCGAAACCGGCGTGACGACCACCAAGGAAACGGACGATCTCGGCAGTGGCGAGACGCAAACCGAAACCAGTTATGAAAACGGTACAAAAGTCGAAACGACGATAAAGCCAGATGGCTCGGTTCAAACCTTTGTAACAGGTCCAGACGGTGAAAAAGTCGAGCTGGATCCAAAGCAATCGGCCCCGTGGATTGCCCGGCGACAATGGCACTCTGAAAACCGCTGACCAGAATATCACTGATACTAAAACCGCGCTCGAGGACGGCAAGACGGTCGAGGAGATTGCCCAGAACGGGGCTTGTCTGCCGATCAGGTCCGCGCAGAATTGCTGGCAGCCGGTGTCGAAATCAAAAAGAGACAACCAATGGCACCACCACGTCAGTAACTCTGACAGACAGCAAAACCGGTGACAAAACGACCTACACCCAAGAGGTGCACGACAACAGCCTTCCGGAGGGCGTGCAGGGACCCGTCGCTCCGTCCTTTACGGTGACTACGGTTGAAACCACAGATGGTGCGACTGGCGCAACAACAAAAACTGTTACCAATACGCAAACCGGTGAAATCACGAATAATGAGACCGATGAAAACGGTCGGGTAACAGAGACCGTCACCCAACAGGGTGCAGACGGTAAAGAGACCACAACAACGTCGGTGACTGCAAACGACTACACCATGATCACGGCCCCGACGGGACAGTTACGTTGAAGGATAACGAGACAGGCGACACGATAACACTCGAAAAGGGCAGTCCGGAAGCTGCACTGGCGAAGTCTTTGATTGAAGCCAATCCCAACAGCAGTGATGCTGCGGAAAAGAAGGAAGGTGAAGTCACCAAGGCCTTTGCTGAAAGCCAGCTCGCGGACAAATTTCTGGAAGCACAAGAGAAGACCGCCACCGATGCCACGCAGGCGAAAAATGACGCTATCGATGATCATGGCATCACCAATCCGGCGGATCCTGACGGGCCTAAACTTCCCGGCATTGCAGCAACGCCAACGGAAAGAGATGGTGTACTGGATCCTGCCGGCGATCCTCCCAAGTTTGGCATCCCTCCGGGCGAGAAATGGATTGCATATCCCGTCAACGGCCAGTGGGTCTGGATGCACCCTGATGTCGCCGCCGCAATTCAGGATGAATATATTGCCCTTTCTCAGGTGACTGAAACCAAGGCACAGATTGGCAGTAACTATGCTGATCTCAACCGATACCTGCTCGATCCTGACTACAAGGAGGCTGTCGACGCCGCCCGTGCCGGAATAAACGAGAAACTCGAACCTCTGGGGTTTCAGTGGAACCCGGTCAAACCGACGGGCACGCTGGAGGACGCCAAGCAACTACAAACTGACGCTCACGATGCCCATACCAAGGCTACCGAGGCGTATAACGCTTATAAGGATGGCAAAACGCTTCTCGACCGGGCAATCGATAAGCGTGTTAATATGGGTTACTATCCGGGTCGCAATGACACAGTCGTGGTCGCAGCCGACAGTGATTACAATTTCCGGGATGAGGTCGAAAAGGGTGAAGCTGCATGGGCTGAGGTAAACGACCTGATGGCCCGTGCAGACGTAAAGAACAAGGCAGGTGATCAGGCGCTTGCCGACATGATGGCTATCACCACCGGATCGGACAATCCACCGCCCGACCTGCTGGAAAAGAACCGGGAGCCGGTGGAAATCAACATCGGTGATCAGACGGTTAAGGTGTCGCCGGACATTGCGGAGGCGTACAACGCGGCAGATGGCGGGATCGATGCACTTCCAGTGCTACTTCGATAGCCGTGCAGGTTAACGTCACCCAACCAGACGGTAGTGTGAGGACGGAATGGCGTTGGGTCGAACCGCAAGTGGCGCTATTCAAGACCCAGACCGACGGTGCCCTGCAACTCAGCGAGGCCTATTCCAACTACTATTCGCAAAAGAGCGGGAAAGCCGATTACGACGTTCTGGAAAATCAGACAATCGAACAACAAAGACAACGTGCCCCGCACCAGTTTGATCCGGACGGATTTACCGATGCCGGTGGAAAATTCAGCGGAAAGTTCAAGAGTGCCGAAGTCATCCAGAACGCCGACGGACAGTTTGTCCCGGAAATCAAGTACGAACACAAAACGCTGAAGATCGACATCACTGCCGATCCCGACGACAAGAACGCAAGCGATGAAGCGCGCAACGGTCCGCTTGCCCAGCAGTGGCGGGAGCTTCAGGCGAGCTCTGCGCCCGGATCAAACGGTTATCAGTGCGTCGCCAATCCCAATCCGCTCGCTGGTTACGAGCAAGCAAAGATCAATGTTAACAATCTGCTCGATAAACGCGTCGATGTGAACATCGGCGAGATCGACAAACAGATCAAGGGTATGGACAACAAGGTGCAAGAGGCCATCGACCAGTACGGCCCCGCACCCCGGAGCCCCTGCCGGATTGCTTTCCGATGGACAAAAGCCGGTAGAAGTGAAACTTGGAAACGGACAAATTGTTAAGGTTTCTCCGGAGGTCGCACAGGACCTTGATGGTTTATCGGGTCCGGAAAAGATCAAGGCGCTCGCTGACAGCGGTAAGCCGATATGGATCGAGATAAGCCCGAAACCGGGTGCGCCAGAAGAAGGCCGCTGGGTTAATCCGCATGTTGCCAACCTCCAGATTCAGCTCGGCATTCTGAACCACCAGCGCGACCAGCTGGATGACGTCAAACAAAAGATCGCAAGCAGTATCGACCAATCGGAACTGCTCTTGTCGGAACCGGAACGGCTTGGCACCAACGACGCCGACCGTGTCCTTCTTGACAAGAACGAAGACAAAACACTGAATGGTATTTTCCAGCCAAAATTCCGTGGTCTGCAAGACGATGGGTTTGATAACAAGTTTAGAAAACGCTCCAGCGAAGAACTGAGCAACTTTATCGGCGAAACCACGGGCCTTGCCGGAGCAGACGACGCGGAAGCGCGCAATAAAAATCATTGATGAGATCCGCAACGTCGGTGGCGACACTCCCCGAAGTCAGGGCGGTACCGATCTTTTACGTACCTGAAAGCGGAGAGACAAGCCAGACAACCCTGTTTGCTGTCCGGTCAGTGGCGGCAAAACGAAGTATGTCGACGCCAATGGTCAAAAATTCGATGGGATTAAAGATTTCCGGAGAACAACCGCCTGTTCGATGACAGCGGCAAACTGGTTATTCCCAAAAATCTGGAAATGAAGGAAGGGCAGGACGGCCAGATTGCGCTGGATGTCGTAGATGCACGCATCGTTTCGGCATGGGACAAGGTTGTTGACCCGGTCGTTGGTCTCGTCGGGACCGGCGCAACCCTCTTGTCATTTACACCGCTCGCACCGGTCGCAGCGCCAATCGCAATTGGTAGCGGTATTTACGGGCGGACGTGCCGTCATCAGACAGTCCGATTATCTCGATCATGGCGGCGAGTGGGGAGATACGGAATCTCTGATGAACGTGGCCAGTGTCGCCATGACTGCGCTACCTGTCATCGGCAGCAGCATGCGCACTTTCGGCATGGCTGCGCGCACCGAAATGTCATTCGGGCGTTCGCTGCAGGCGAATTTCGGCGCAATGCGCATGAAAGATTCAACCTTCAGGTTGGGCGGACGAAACTTTAATCTCCGGGCCTCGCCCTATGCAGCCAGTGCCCGATCCTATCTCAACAGCGGACGTGCCATGAATGTTGCCGCCCATGGATTGGAGGGCACCGCAGCAATCATCGGCGTTCCGATGATTGCTGCCACTGCAAGTGACCTTCTAACAAACAGCGACAAGATGTCGGGGCTGGAATTTACCAACGCTATCACTGGATTGGGAACAGGTGTCGTCGGCACTGGCATGGGCGTCAGATCTTTCGCAGCCATGCGGCCAGTCCGGACCAGCAACGGCGACGAAAGTGCAACAAAATCTCCCGTGGATGCGACTGTTATCAAAGCCGCCTATCGCTCTCCCCTCGAGCCCGAAGGGACCGGGCCGACCAGCACGAGCCCCGCGGCCCAACTTCCCGGCATCAAATCCCCCAAGGAACCTACAAGGATCCAGCTGATCGACGAAACCGGGCAACCGATTACGGCGACTGTGCTCGGTCGTGGTCCAAAGAATGCCGAGAATATCTATGTAACCGCTAAAGGTGGGTGGTCACCCCGGGGTGACGAACCCCAGTTTAGCAACAAAAGTCACACCGTCGTCTGGGACGGCAATGACGCTTACGTCGTGCCGTGGACCCGGGGCGCCTCGCCCAACCACCGACCATCAACCAACCGGGGTCCGAGCCGCGCGCAACTTGAGGCTACAGCACCTCGCAAGATCGACATCGGGCAACTGAAGCCAAAGCATGTGCCGTGGCTGAAATCCGATCAGATCGAGGGTTTCTCGACCGGGCAATGGGCCGACTTCAAGCAGGCTGGTCTGCAACCTCATCTGACCCGTAACCAGATGCGCGGAATCCCGGAAGCTCGTATCAGATATCTCGACGCTGGAATATTGACGCAAAACCGGTCAAATCTCTTACCCAAGGGCAATTGGCAGCCTTCACCGGGCCTCAATGGAAGACGTTCAACAAGTCGGGCTCGCAGGCATATCTCACCAAAACCCAGTTGAGCTCTCTCTCGGACAAGCAATTCAAACAGCTCGATATGGCCGGACTGGCAGGAAGACAGGTCCCCCGGTTGTCCGCAAAAGGCCAGTGCGGGGATGACAACCACCCAATGGAAGGCATTTAATCAGGCAGGACTGCCGGAATATATGACGCAGGGGCAAACCCGCGCCATACCGACAAACCGGATGGCAACCCTGAATGTACCTGTAATGAAATCCGGGCAGATTGCAGGGCTTACCCAGAACAATGGGCAGCCTTCAACCGGGCTGGACAGCAGAAAAACCTCACCGAATCCCAGCTGAGATCGCTCTCGGACAAGCAATTCGAACAACTCCGTATGGCCGGGCTGGCAGGAAAACAGGTCCCCCGGATGTCCGCAAAAGGCCGGTGGCAGGGATGACAACCACCCAATGGAAGGCGTTTAATCGGGCAGGCCTGTCGGAATACATGACGGAGGGGGCAAACCCGCGCCATACCGACAAACCGGATGGCAACCCTGAATGTACCTGCGATGAAACCCGAGCAGATCTCCGGTTTACCCAGAAACAATGGGAGGCTTTTAAGCAGGCTGGACAATTAAAAAATCTCACAGAACCCCGTGTCGCTGCCATTCCACTGGAGCGCGTCCGTTCACTTGATATGTCGAGCCTCGCACCAGAGCAGTTCGGCTGGCTGAGCGACGCCCGGTGGGCGTGATGTCAGGACCGCAATTGCGATCCGTACCCGACAGCAGCGTGGGATTAATTGCTCCCCAAGCTGAAGCCTGAACAAATCCCGGAACTTACCACGCCCCAGATGGAGGCAATAACCGCCAAATACCGACTGAAAATGACTGCAGAGAACAGAACAATGCTCAAGGAGCTTATCCCCGCTCGCAATCTGACTGTTGATGAAATCGGCGGTATGTCATCAATGGCCCGAAAACCTTTAAAGGGCATCAATGGCAGGCATTGACTGGTGATCAGTTACGGGCCATTCCGGGAAAACGGGTAAAGCATATAGACCTTGGCGCACTCAAGCCGGAACAGTTGCCCGAATTCACGACGGAACAGTCGCGCAGGTTTACACCGGGACAAATGGGAGGGCTCACCAAAGAGCATCTTGAGGCATTTACGACGACCCAGAATGCGGCCTTCAGGCCGGTACAGACAGCAGGGATCAAGCCTGATCTCCGCCGGGCGCTCAATGGCTACAAACCTGCGTCGCGTCCTGTACAGGCCATTGCGAGTATGCGCGCCGCCGGTGTTACCGATTTTGTAATGACAGGAACCGCTACGGGAGCATTTGCAGTGGTCATGCCACTTCTGCCCCCAATGTTCAGCTCGCTATCCATGCCAGCAGCTATGGGGTGCGTGCCGCAACCCGTGTTCTTATGGCTCTGCCTTTCAAACAGATGGATGTAAGCCATCCTTTTGGACGTAGTGTGCGTGCTGTCACAGCCCTCAGCTATCTGCCCAATCAGGTCTATGGCGGTATTCCCGGAACGTTCGATGGGTCCTATAGCATCCCATCCAATATCTCCAGTGGTCTGTTCACGGGCAGCAATGTTGCCTACGGAGCCAAGGCGCTTCGAGAAGCACGCACCGGTCAAAGCGCCTTCCCCAATGCGGATAAATATCACCTGCCATCCTATTTGGCCGGCAGTGTTTTGCCGTTTGGCAACGTTTTACCGATTTTCGGTGGTGAGACTATTAAGCCTCTGGACGCCACCGCCAATTCCTTGTTTGCTTTTGGCTCCGGCTGGTTATGGGCCAAACAGCATCCAAAGCTGGGTAAAGCCGGTTGGGGCGGGAATTTGACGACCGCTGATCGCTGGATCTACGGCGTCACGTTTGGCGGCGGTTTGGCGATAACCAGTTTCATGCAGTTCGCGAAACTGTTTGGAGATAACGAAGATAACACTTCCCCTGCCGTCGACACCAAAACCGAACCGTCGGTTGAGCCTCCCGAGACAGAACGGCCAGAAGAAAAACCGGAACCAAAGCCCGAGCAAGAACCACAACTGGTGGTGATCGCACCGGACGGCCTTAATATAAGACAAGTACCCGATCCCAACGGTGAAAAGCTCGGCACACTTCGCCCCGGCTCTCTGATTGACGAGGAAGGTACTCGCCAGACGGATGGAGAAGGCAATCAGTGGGTCAAGATGACCGGGTTCAATGAAGAGGGCACGCTAAGAACCGGCTGGGTGCTGGCCGACCGGTGGCCGTGCATCCGTCCGGGGACCAGAACAATCAAGGCCGTTTCAATCCTGAACTCGATAACCGGGGATATACGGCAATCGTTGTGGACACCGGTGACAATATTGTCGTCATTGCAAAGACAAACAACCGTGACGTAGCTGAAACAGTCGCACTAAACCTCGGACATATCACGGACCCTAGCCTGATCTTCAAAGGTGATCGTGTCTATCTTCCAACGCAGGCAGTGAGTTGATGGTGGGGTATTATCGCGCTTGTGTTCAACGGTGCGTCTGGTAACGACACGTTGGAGTGACTGCACGTAGCCGCGCATGTGCAGTCACTCCGGGTTCCTGAAGATGCACTATCGGGAGTTGACACCATCGCGATCGGCGTTTTTCTGAAGCAATCAGCAGAGCTCGTGTACTTTGTGGTACGGCGGTTCCGGGAACCCGGGTATCTCATTTCCATCCCGCTTCAATGTTATGTAATCACCCTGACGGACAATCCGGGCCTGAAAACCGCTTTACAACCGCCACGGACGTCCCACGGACGGATAGATCAAAGCCGTTCCTACCCGCTCGCAAAAATCGATCTAGTGCCTGCCCGAAGGGACAAGCAGTCGTCGTGTCAGTCTGGTAGCTTGCATGATCTGGTATACTGCGCAGGTCATGAAAATTCGACATGAAAGTCGTTTACAGTTCCCGATGGGGGCTAATGCCATCAATGACTTTGGCCACTTTCAATGCGCGTCTACGGTGAAATTGATGTCAACTTGCGATGCAAGAAACATTGCAGGAATGTCCCTTCATTCTTAAACCGGATGGGCATCTTTCCACCGAAGATAGCTGTTTAGTCCCGGCATTTGATGGAGCGGGTTGAGTGTAAACCGTTCTGGTTCGTTTGCCCAGACTTTGCAGATGTATTCATAGGGCGTGAGGCCTCGCAGCGTCTTCAGCCGACGTCCGTAATTGTAGGCGTCGATAAAGTCGTGGAGGTGCGCGGTTAGCTGGGCATGGCTGTCGTAATGGTAACGTTTGACAGTCGCTTCCTTGATCGTTCGGTTCATCCGCTCGACCCGCCGTTGGTCCGGGGATGTTTGATTTTGGTGAGCCTGTGCTAGATCCCATTCTCACGACAACGCATGTCGAACATGTGCGTCATGTAGGTGGCCGTGGGGCCATCGGCATAACGTGGTGGGAAGGTGAACTGGATGCCATTATCCGTCAGGACGGTATGAATTTTGTAGGGCACGGCGGCGATCAGCGCGACCAGAAAGGCGGACGCTGATGTCCTGCCCGTTTTGGTGACCAACTGGACGAAGGCAAACTTGCTGGTCCGGTCGATCGCCACGTAAAGATAGAGTTTGCCTTCGGCCGTACGCACTTCGGCGATGTCGATGTGGAAGTAGCCGATCGGATAGGTCTTGAACTTCCTTTTTGGTTCCTTTTCGCCCGTCACTTCTGGCAATCGGCTGATCTCATGCCGTTGTAGGCAGCGATGTAGGGACGAGCGTGTCAGATGCGGGATCGTGGCCTGCAGAGCATAGAGACAGTCATCGAGCGGCAGCAGTGTATGCCTGCGGAAGGCAACGATGATCGCCTCTTCTTCGACTGAAAGCGTCGTTGAGCGCGCGTCTTTCGGACCGGTTGGCAGATCCTTCACCGCAGTACGCCGCTTCCACTTCGCTACTGTCTTCTGGTTGATCCCATAGCGCTTCGCCAGAACCCTCAAACTCTCTTGACTATGTTGTATCGCTCGACGGACCGCCGCTGTCGTGCGGGCGCTCCCGTGTAAAATCTGACCCATAGCGCATCCTTCCATTTCTGGTCGAATAATGCTCCATCAAATGCCGGGACTAAACAGATAGCATCTGTATTGGAGCGTTTTGGCCGCCCATTGGCTTAAGGGACGTTGAAGTATAACCGTAGCCCATTGAAAAGCCCAGCAAGGCTAACCCCGGACTTCTTGTCTTGATCAACTTGCCTTTGAAGCTTCCAGATTTCTTGCGGTTCCATGTCGCGACAGGCACATCGAAAAGGTCCGCCGAATCCGCTCGTAAACTCCCAACGGGGAAAACCGCCCGGAACAGATTTGACGATGACGGAACCCTCTTCCCCACAATTTGAGTACTGTGTCTTCCTGTCGTGCAAGAGCCAATGCATTTACACAATGCGTCAGTATGCACCAGAACCGGGCGTCCGATCACTGACACGCTATTTTGTGCGGCCCGCTTCAGACAACTTGGCAATACCTCCTTACGGGTCGATTTCAGCACTCAAGAAACCAGAAACAGCTATTTCGTTACCGTTACATTACTTACTACACCGCCAAAACAGGAGTATTGCCCAACGCCAGCTCCCGTCGGGGGCGGTCAGCATCAACGCTCAGAGAACTGGAGCAACACATGGCCCTCAGCTTTCGGACGATCCGGGATAAAAGTCTTTCCAACGGTGCCTCATTCACCTTTGATTTCGGCGACACGATACAACAGTTCATCGTTGGACCTGCCTATTTCAAACTCAGTTATGGCGAAGACCACAACTACGAATTCAGCAAGATGGCATTGACCTTTGCAAACTCTCAGACGGGCACTTCTGTCCAGACCAGCGTAACCGCAATTCTGGAAGACGACGATCACTCCATCAACCTTGGCGAGAGTTTCATTTCCCTCTCGGCCATCGGCGTGGTCGGATCGGGTAGGGACTACACCGTGCAACTCGGCACCCAGCCCAACGTCCCGTCGGGGGCGACAGAAACCGGGATCTGCGATAATGCATCGCCTACCGTCCAGAACTACGCTGTCATGATGTCTGGCTTCAGTATGGCCTACAGTACGGAAATACACCGGTTCTGGAGCGCCAAGACCGTGCTGACGTCGAGTGACAAGCAAGACGATGGTCTTTACGCATCAATTACCGGCTACTGCAAAAAACGACGACAACGCCGAGACCGATGAGAACAGCTTCAACCTGATCGGGCTCACCACCGCTGCTGCATCCAAAGACCAGAAAGAACCACTGTTACTATTGATCAAGCGGTGGAAAGGTCAGAGCAGCTCCGGCAACGTCGTGGTCGACTTTTCGAACGAGCTGGAAAACGGTTATGTCATTGACAAAGCGTTGGTATTTATCTCCGATTTTTGCGTTTACTACGGAGACAGAACCGGGTCCACCGATCACGAGATCACCGGCATTGGCGCTGGATGCAAAACTTGGACCGGACCCGGGCAAAAGACGGTGACGCTGACCCAACCACACGCCTTCGTCTGGCAAACCGGTTTCGGCGACGACAAACAGGATGATAGCAACTCTTATGTCGAATTGCTGATTGTCGTTACGCAGCGGCTCCCATGATCCCTGCCCTCGGGTTCGTGACCCTATTGGTGCGCGCCTGATTTTGCATTTCAGTCCAAGGAACCCGCCATGTCCCGCTCAAAGGCTTTTTCCGGTGCAAATGTCTTTTCCAGCCAAAGCGCTCCCACCAAGCGTCGCGGCCAGTCGGACGACGTGCAGAAGGGCGCCCTCGCGTCCTCGGTCAATCTGTTCAAAGGTGATGTCGATCTGAACCATCAGTTGGTTAACCTCAAGGGACGTGCGCAAAACGGCAGCGACACGCTGAAGATGTCCATCCAGTACGGCAGCAACGTCCGCCACGATGCCCTGACATGGAACGTTGAAGCGCCTACCGGCATCCTTGGGCTAGGTTGGGGTTTGCCACTCAGTCTGATTACGCTCGACGGGGATGGTGGTCCGACACCTTCCGGAGCAAACTATACGATCTCCGACAACGGCATCTCCAGCACGCTGGTGCGTCAGGACATTGTACCCACTCTGCTGACTGCCGCAGCCAGCCTGCTAGACGCGGTACAATCGGGCGATACCGTTCCAGCCGATCTGCGCGCGGTATTCACCGGAAACGGCCTTCCGCTTTCGGCGAATGCAGTCGTTGTCGAAGCCTCTACCGGGTGGACCTTAAGGGATGCCGCACTGGAACAGGAATTTAAGCTGGCCGTTCAGGGAGATAAACTCACTATCCGTTATGGCGGTGAATTCTACCAGTTGCAGAATTACAGTTTTTGGCACATCGTCTTTTACCCGACTTATAACCGTTGGCTTGTAATCGACGAGACCGGCAGCCGGCGCAGCTTTGGCGGCGGCGTAAGCAGTACCGAAAAAGGAATTGCCACGAGCCGGGGCAACTCCATCGCGTGGTCGATCTGGTGGACTGATGCCGAAGGACATCCCGCATGGAGTGCTCCAAGCGCCTCGGCCAGCGGGCAGATCGCCGTGGCGAACGCATGGTACCGGAAAATGTCACCGATCGTCACGGCAACACCCATCGGTTTGGCTATAATGACTTCCCCGTAAATCCGACACGGGACTTTTGCAATATGCCGAACAAAGCATCACCGAAGGCGGATTACCCTTTACAAAAGCGGTCTACCTGACCAGCACCACCGATGTCTTTGGCAGGCAGGTCAGCCTTTCTTACGCGCCAAAGCTCTGGTCTGCCACCGGCGCTCAAGAGTACAGTGATCCGCATGCCTCGACACCGCCGCTGGACAGTGCCGGGTACTTTTCGCCAACCGGTTATCAGGACAACTATGAGATTTTATACTTGTCCGGCCTGACCGTGACGGGCACGAGCGGTCGCCAGATCATGCGCTATGCTTTTGTTACGAGCCTTCAATGGAAAGCCCCGTCGCCTGTATCGGCGGCAGCGCAGGCATTTTGCGAAGCGTCTGCTGACCCGGATTACCAAGTTCGACAGTGACGATGCACCTGTTCCGGGACTGCGCATGTCTTATTGTCTCGAGGCCGACCCGGATAGCGGCCAGCCGGGCGCGTTGATATCACTGACCGGGGCTTCAGGCGGGACTGTCAGTTATGCTTACAAGCAGCAATCGCTTTCGCAATCCAATCGCACTGTGGATATCTCGACCGATGGAGCAGATCAGACAAACCTGTTCTATGGTCCCGACTACACTGTTCTTGCGCTCTATCGGTCCAGCACCGCGTCGCTGTCGCTGAGGCTGATCAGCTGGAATGGTACATGGCAGGTTTGGCAACCGGCGAATGACGGCGTCGTCACCGTCGGGAATATCGATCTCACGACACTCGAATGCCAACCCGCCCGTGATTTCGTAGTGCTGAGCTACAAGGACTTTGGCGGTAACCGCTATGTCTACGTCTGGAACAAACTTGCAGCTCGCCCCGGCCAATGGCAAGCTGCGGACGCGCTGGGTCTGGACCTACCGATCATTCTGAGTAGCGCCGACAACCGCAAACTGGACTTTTATACCGGCGCGGCACATTTTCTCATCGCTGATCAGAACTTGAATGATCCGTTCGAAACAGGCAACGCCATCACACGATACAGCTGGCGCTGGGATCTGGGACAATGGATAAAGGATCAGTTATTGCTGGATCAGGGCGGAGCATGGATAGCTGCTGGCGGCAACTTCTTTACCACTTACTCCAACAACGACCAGACCATGCGCCTCTACTGGCGAAATGCAGATCTGAGCTGGTGTGAAACGCCGGGTTCCATCGTCATGCCCGGTGCTTGCGAAGTGAACGCATGGGAAAATATTGCGCTGGTCGCTGGCCCCGCTTCCGTTGCATTTACCGGGATCGTTTCGCGTACCACCAATTTGCAAGCGGTGCAGCTCAGCTCCGTTGCATGGGATAGCGACTATGGGCTAACCGCCAACGACCACGGTGTGATAACTGACTACTACGACGCGTCGATTGGCACCCCCTGACCAACACGCCAAGTATCGTCTCGGACAGTTTTTCACCCTGAATTCCAATGCCTTCCGGCGCACCGATGCCGGATGGGACACCGTCAGCCTCATCACTTCGAGCAATTATCACAATGTCAGCCAGAGTTTTGTCTGCGGGCAGGATGTGATCGGTGTGATGACTACCAACAAAAGTAACCAGACCTTTGTCACGATGCGCTCCCGGGTGCCGGGCTACGGTTGGGGCGCGGGTACCTCGCCAGTTCAGGTCAATACATTGGCCCCAAACGATATTTCACCGACCGCGACACGCAACGATTTCAACCTTGGCGGGGACTGGCTCAATATTGGGTCGCTGCTCTATTACCGGGGAACCAGCTGTGACTGGAACGCAGTTCTCGACACAGGCCCGTCGATCTTCATGACCGACACGATAAAGGCGACCGATGCGGATTTCGCATGGCTGGACAGCAAATCCTCGGTAAACAGCGCACCGAATTTCGTCACTCTCAATACCGTGAAGACGAATGGTGCTGGTGCAGTGACATGCCTCGTGTTTCGCAACGGAGCCTCAAGCCCGCTGGTGACGGTGCTGAATGGACGGTCCCTGTATAATGGCAGCGATCAGGGGCAATCTGCCGCCGGACAATCGACATTCGCCACCGTCGACCAATCCAGCGGTCCGCCAATCGCTATCCGCCTGCACCGCTACCAGAACTACAGCGTGGACGGGCCGGTCACCCATTATACAGTCTCCGGGGCAACATTGATGACGCAATGGGCGATATAAGCCACGTGGCTTATATCTGTTTCCCTGACAGTGCCATTTGCAGCTCGACGGGCGATGACGTCAGCTTTCACCAGACCATCACCTATCCCGGCACATCGGATCCGGACGTGACCCCTTTCGGTAGTGTTGAAACCCTGTATCTCAATACCACCAACGGTGTTTATCAGGCCGATTACTTCGACCTGCTCGAAGGTCAGCAGATCGCTCAGATCACCCGCGATGCTTCGGATCAGATTGTTTCGTCAACCAAAACCCGTTGGCAGGTCGTAAACACTGTGGGGTCGGATCCGATTACCGGTGCTCAAGTGCCGCTACGCGGCGGCTGGGCGCGAACGGTGGAACAGTCGGAGACCTCCGACTGTGTCACGAAGACCACTGTCATGATTTATGAAACCGAGGCGCAACCCTGCAGTCTAAACGGAACGGCGCTGTGCGCCCTTTCATCAATTGAATGGCGCAGGGGAAACGGAAGTCTTTGCCCAGACCCAGACACCAGCCTTGCTGCCTTTCCCTATCCTCTGGGCGCAACATGCGATACATGACGATGCCTTGACCGTGGATTACTGCATGCCGATGGACGACGGCACCCCACTCTGGGAGCAGTCCACGGTAACCAGCGCCAAAGCCCGTTTATGGTCCTCGATACCTTCGGCACTGGGGTCGGATGTAATGACTGGCGTTGAATCATCCCGCTATGATCTGGTCAACGGCACCAATCCCGCTTTCCCCTTCAACAACCCCGACCTTGCCGCGGATCAAGGTTGGCTTCTCGCACACCGATTTACAAATTTTACACCCGGTCCCAGCCCAGCCAGGGAGGTCAACGCGCTGGGAGTGCCCTCAGCGATCCTGCACGGAGCTAACGGGCTCGGTGTCGTGGCACACGCCAAGGATACGACCATCACCGGGATGGTAGCCACGTTCTTTCAGGCGTGGGAGCAGCTTGACCGGCTGACGACGGATGGCAGTTTCGATCCCGATTGCTGTTTCACCGGCACACAAGCACTACGGCTTGGCGTGGGGCAATCCGTGAAAACCACTCTGACCCCCGACCGGGCACAGCGCTATGTGGCAGCCCTGCGATATCGCAGCGCCGCAGGCTGCGTAGCAATTGTATTTGGCGGGGTGGAGGTGAAACTGGACGCCACCGGCGACAGCTGGTCATATCGTACCCTCCCACTGGATGCTCCGGCTGAAACCCTGACCCTGTCAGTTACCGCCATTGATGGTGATGTCTGGATCGACGCACTCTTTGCTGTACCGTTGGCCAGCCAGCCCAGCTACCAGCTACAAGACCCCGACAGCCTCGTCGAAACCACCTATATGGATGGTGGCGGACGCTGCCAGCGTATGCTGCTGAGCCCCGCGGGGAGACACGATCGGCTGCCAGTCACCCGACGGCCACCTGCACGATCTGCGGATCAAGGGCTATGGTCGTGCCGTGTCCGCCAACGACAGCCTCGACGCCTCATGCCCCAATTCAACGCTCGCGCTCCAGTTCGCCGCCGGAGGCAGTGTCGACGAATTCCGCGATGGCGGTAACTGGTCTGAACGCTGGACGGCAACGGGCAGCAGTACCGTATCAAAAGGCATCCTGACCCTGACGGCGGGAAGCAGTCTCAACGCAACTGATCGACGTTTCTCCGAACCGGAAGATTCCGAACAGACCACCACCGCCTCGATCGAGATTCAATATGGCAGCGCGCTCGATTTCTCTGTCAGCTTCGACGGATTGACAGTCTCATGGTCTACGATGGGGCTTACCGCAGATAAAGGAACCCTCATGGCCGCGCCGGCCACCTGCCCCCGGCACTGGGTGTTTGTACGCAGCCGGGGCGCGACATTGTTTTATGCCGATGGTCAACTGCTGGTCTCCCTGGACAGCACCGGGCACCGCACCCTGTCTATCAAACCAACGCATCGCTGGCTCTGCGGCGCCTGAGCACGGGCTATGACGTACGTCTGGGAGTTACGTTCGCCGATGGTGCCGGGCGCTCACGGCAGGCGCAACAGCTCTGGGGTCTCGACAGTATCGTGGTCGACAGCCTTCGCGACACCACCAACCGACAGATCGCGACCACAAAACCCTGCCCCGGCGCTTTTGGTAGTGGCGCAGCCCCTGCCGCCCATGGCCTACCGGCCCGGCACAGTGAACCGCTCCGATTTCCATGCCAGTTGGGAAAGTACCGGGCGGATGACCGGCGATGTCGCTGATTATTATTCAGGCCGGACGTGGCGTGGCCTCACTCCGTCAAATGACGGCGGATATCCCTATTACGGCATTCGGTATGAGGCGTCTGCGCGCGCGCAAAAGATAGAGATGAGCAGTCACGGTACCCGCCACGCGGCAGACCTGACGGTGCCCGCGCTGGACAGGCAGACGTTGAAACTCAGCAGCAGCGCCACGGCAGAGCCCGCCTCCGATGCCGGTGAAGGACCACCCTATCACCTTGATGATTCCATTTCCGCCAGTGGCTTGTCCTACAGCAAGGCGACAAGCAAGCTGGGTAAGATTATATCGCTGACCGTTGGAACGGCCACGGGCAATACGCTCATGCAATCCAGCGTGGACCGAAACTATACCAACCTTGCAGGACCACGGACCAGCACTACAGTAAAGTTACCTCGCAGCCATGGCAATGAGACCACCCCCGCGGAATCTGGCTTTGAGCGGATTCAGCTTCAAGACGGTAAGCGCCAGACCCTATCCTATACCGAACCCAACTGCGGTGAAACCCGGGTTGTACTGAACAGCACTGGCGCGATCCGCTTTGTCCTGCCGCGCAACGGCGAGGATGAAGCGTTCTGCCTTTACAAGACATACGACCGTTGCGGACGCCAGATCGAAGAGGGTACACTGGAAGGAATTTGGGATATCGCTACCCTTGCCCCCCCATGCCGACGACCCGCACTGGCCCAACCCCGAAACCGACAGTTTTGCCGTTCGCGCAGCCGGACAACCTTTGACGGAGATGGTAGCGACCCGTTGCAGATTGGCCAAAAGATCACCATGTCGCGGGTCACTCGTGATCCTGAAGGCTTAGCTGCCCCAGTTACAGTAACTGACTGTTACAGCTATGACATTCGGAACCAGATTGCTTCTGCTCATCGCCACGTCACCGCCGGGACCGATGCCGAAGCGATGCTTCGTTACACCTACAACACGCTGGATCAGGTGGTGTCGATCTGCCTGCCGGACGATGCCCCGATCCCCGAGCTGGTCTACGGTTATACCGATCAGGGCCAGACCAAAACAATCAGGAACGGTGCGACCGGTGAGCTGCTGGCCAGCTACGTCTATGGACCTGATGCCAAGATGATTTTGCAGCAGATCCACGGCAACCATACGGACGCGAACACTGACCTACACTCCCCGATGAACGTCCGCTGTGTCTGGAAGCCAGCATGGGCGACAGCTGTCCCGGCTGCGTCTGGATTACACATATACGAATGACGGGCTGGTCCAGAGCCGGACCGTCGATCTGAATAATGCGCAAGTTGCGGATCAGTTCAGCTATGACGACGTGCGTGCTCTAACCACCGTTTCCGGCACGAACGAGGCCAGCTATGGCCCACCCGACCTGAATGGTAACCTGTCCGGGCTGACCGAAGGCGGTGTAATCTCGACCTTCACGCTCAATCCCGGCACCGACCAGATCGCGACTGTTATCACAGGTGACACACCCGTCGTTCCTTGTACGTGGAACGCCCACGGAAACATGTTGTCGGGCAACGGGCGCAACTATACATATGACCGCGCCAGCGGCTGGGACCACACGCGTCACTCAAGGCGACGCAGTGCTGAACCTCGCCTATGGGGGATTGACAGACCGCGCCATGAAATCAGGGAGTAATGGCGAGATCTTCTATTTCCGGGTGCGGGCACCGCGCCCTTGCTGCGCAAGACCCCGGCGGGGTGGGACATGCTGGTTTCAGGGCCGGGCTCGATGGTCGCCTTCGCCACCGCCGACGAAAGGTTTGCCCTCGTCACCGATGTGCAGAACAGCCTGCTATTGGCAACAAGCGATGTCGGTGCTGTTGTGGAGCAGACCATGTTGTACCGCGCCTTCGGTAGCGTCAACCCGGATCTCTCCTCGGCGGAGTGGCCTGTGCCCTATATGTTCCGGGGACAGGAGTGGGATGGTGAGATCGGGCTCTACAATTTCAACGCCCGGCTTTATGATCCAGCATTGGCTCGTTTCCATGCCATGGACCCCGCACTCCAGTTCACCTCGCCTTACGTGTTCGAAGCCAACTCCCCTGTCAATCAGACCGACCCCACCGGACAGATGTCCCGGGGCGCACAGGTCGCCATAGGCGCGGCCTCTATCGGTCTCGCTCTGGGTGGGATCGCATTGACCATGGCTACGGTCGGTTTCGGGTCTGCCGTTGCAGCCGGTATGGAGGCCGCTGCCGCTGGCGAAGCCATGCTCGAAGAAAGCGTCGAACTAGGCGTTGCAAAGGGCCTTGAACAGGCCGGAACCACACTCGCAAAGAATGCAGGTCGCCCGGCGACGGGCGCCTCGGACACAGTAGAGCAAGGTGTCGAGGCACGCTCAACAATCGCCGGGTTGAAAGGCTGGGCGCTTAAAACCACACAGCTCTCTACAATACCGCCAGAACCGTGAGCGGCATTCCTATTGGAACAGGTTCCGGCGGTGCCCGATACACGTTCACGACCGACAATAAAGACTTCAACATGACTCACTTCGCTATTGCCGCTGCTGCCGGCGGTTCAGCATCCGTGATTTCAGGTGTGGTCTTTGCCACTGAGACCTGCTGTCTGAAGAAGCTTTTCAAGCAAGAGGGATTCAGAAATGCAGTGCAGTTCTTTACCACGCCGATTACAACGGCTGTCCTGTCGGATGTCTCTCAGGTGGCCACCAACCTGATGCTTGACAGGGACTGGTCAACGGGATTGATCCGGACCACGTTAACTAGCGGTTTCACCGGTTTTGTCGTCGCCAGCGGTGGCGCTGTTACAAGCGCTATCGGAGCGAGCGCTGGCAAGAAAAAGAGGGCTTACTGGTTAAACCTTATCGAGACTACCGCGCCCGATCTCTTGCGCACCGAACAAGAATCGCCTGATAGTTCCTTGTCCGCCCGGATGCCGGTGAGCAACGCTGCACTGAATCGAGACCAGTAGCGCCGTCAACCGGTACCATCATAGTCTTCGCACAGGAGAAACGCTCCCCGCTTAATGGGGTTCACGGGTTGCCTTATGCCGGCTGAAATCGTGCCGGTGCTTAAGTGATCTGCATATGGATCTAATATTCACGGCCATTTGGGAATCCGGCTTCCCAACACCAACCAAACCGGAACTTGTTGCGGATGAAGTTCAGGAAAAGTTCCTGCGCTGACAATTTCCCCGATCGATAGTCATACGTGGAAAAGTCTGCACTGGATAACGCTCAATAACGCGATGTCGACTACATCAGGGCCCTTTTTGAAAAAAACACATCAGGGAAAGTTCAAACATAAAAGGCCTTCGATGAAACTATTGTCCAACCCGGCAATCAGTTCCAAGGAAAAAAAACTAATGACATTCCAGCCCGATTGTCGAATTTTCCATTGTTAATACGCCAGAAATGAGATTAACTTCAATCATTGAACCCATTTTCAGGGCAAAATGGCCTCTCTCACGATGGATATTCCCAGTATTATAATAATAATTATATAATATAGTTTAAAAATTATAATGTGCTCAAGTAATATTCTGATCGCGGCCCTATATTCTGCGGTATAGCCTCATTCCAGCGGTTGGTAGCGGAAAGAAATGCGGCGAACGCAGCAGTTATGTCTTTATCCGGGGATTAAGTATTAACGCACGCCGGCCTGCTGCCATGGCCGCATCCAACTTTTCCGCATGGAATAGCGATTCCATCTCCGCCCGGGCACTTGCGGCCGAGCGGTGCCAGCTGCACTGCAGTATCAGCGAGCTTAAGAGTACGTTCAGGTACCCGGGCATCGTGCTTGGAAGACGATTTCGCCAACAAAACCGGGGAGAGAGCCGAATACACATCGGCATTATTGGGCTGCGCTCGCAGCGAACGCTCCAGACAAATTCTCGAAGCTTCCAGTTTTTGTTGGGTGGGCGACCGCACTGCGTGATAAGCTCTTAGAACACAACCGTGACCAAGTGTCGGCGACTTGTATTCCCGGCGCAGTTCGGAATTGCTAATGGCACCATTGGTTCCCGCTATTTGATATGCGAGAAGCCCGACCAAATCATCTGAGCTGTCTAGCCCGCCCGGGTTACTGTCCAGTTGGGAGACCAGTATTTCCTTGTTCGACTGATTGCTTACTTGCCACCACAGTGCTGGTTGAGGCGCATCTGGCCGGTAATCAATTTCGATGTAGTAGGCATTTGACTGCCAGTTATATGCTGCCCGTTGTGATGGCTCAGGCAGACCGCTCTCACCGCTACTCGTTAGAAGATTGATGGTACGAAACCGAGCGAGTGCAATCACCAGTTTTTCCGCCAGTTCCCGGGCCGCCTGATTACTTTTGCCATCAACAGTCACAGCCAATATCGCGCCGGGCCTTTCGGAAATGACTACTTTCTGGGTGAGGGGTATTTTTATCAAAAAGAGTGCGACCAAAAGCAGACATACTGCGCAGGCAACGTTGGCGATCCCGAAAATCCCGGAGCGCGTGTCCGAGAACGGTATTGAAGATCGCAATGAATGAGTGTGCCGGAACCTGAATTTACTCTTTGAAACGGGATGCGACCCGACCTCGGGAAGTGGAGCTTGCCGCAAAACCGCCGGCACATACCCTCCCTTCGGCAAATCAATCCGCAAGGTGTGATCACGACCGTAAAGCTCATAATAATGAACAAGTGAGGTCCGAAGACGTGTGGCTTCGATGCGGACGATGGGGTCCAAAGTAGGATCGAAATCCGTAGATCTCCCAAACACATCAACGGCAATAGAGTAAGCTTTTAATCTGGTTGGCGGAACCGTCGAAAAGCCTTTCCATGACATACCGGAGGAAACGCTTGTTCCTGTTCGAAGCACGAAACCTTTGATCAGCCAAAAGCTTCTCCAGCTCAAGCATCGCTTCTTCCACGCCAACGACCTGTTCGTACGTCCTGAATTCGTTCATCTTGTCCAAGCCACTAATCCCCTCCGGTCGGTTTACGCTTGATTTTAAACAAAGCGTCATCGCTGCGCGTTCAGTGAAACTTCATTGTAATAGTAAGAATTAGTGATCCTGTGGCGGATGTATTTGATATACTTCCTCCATTCGGATTGTGTCTTAAACAATTACATGCTAAAAATAGAATGTTACGCTCTATTCGATGAATAGGTCGCTAAATTCGGTGAACTTGCTATCGTCCGATGGCTGCTGGGGATCAATGAACAGCGGCGATGAACAAGCTTTACTGAACACGCCATACTCAAATGCGGATTATGGAGTGAAGAACAGTCCATGGCACGAAATAACGGTCGGTTCCGGTACGTCGCTTTCACAGGCATTAGGGTCATTTTGGCGAGCGCAAACTGCGGGCTGGCTCTTTTTGCGCTATTCGGTTTTGTCAGCAGAATACTTGCATTTGATGATCTGAAACTGGCGATTGTACTGACCTTAAGTCTTGATACTGCAGGCTTTCTCCTGACAGCTTTTGCGCATCGGTTTTTCGCGATAGGATCCGCCATCAGGTCAGTCTCTCGATCGTCATTACAGCAATGGCACTTTCAGTTGTTGCTGGTGCTTTGCAAATGCTTGTTGCCGAAATGGTAAGAAACATTGTTCACCCGGCAACCACTGGTGAATTTGTAATCGGAACGTTCACTGTATCCTTCGTATACTATACGCTCATATTCATGGGATGGTCGTTGGCATACCTCTGGATTAACGCGGAAGCAAACGCACTAAAGACACAAATACAGAACAGTCAGGCGCAGAAAGCGGCCTTGCACGCTGAGCTAAGTCAATTACGTTCTCAGCTGGACTCGCACTTCTTGTTTAATGCACTCAATACAGTCGCAATGGAAATACCCGAGAATAAGCACACAGCTTTAGAAATGACCAATCGAGTGGCAGCTTATCTGCGCTATTTTGAACATCACGATCAGCGGGTATGTTCGCTTATGGAAGAGATACGCGCAGTTCAAAACTATTTGCGCATTCAGGAAATCCGGTTCGAAAACCAGATTGAATGCGCATATGATGTAGCACCGGAAGCCCGGCTTTTCCTTGTTCCACACCTCATCGTACAGCCACTTGTCGAGAACGCGGTAAAACATGGGCTGACATCACCGGGCCAACTCGCAATAAAACTGCGGGCAACCGGCAACCGTAATGAGCTCACAATTGTAATTCGTAATTCTGGAAGGCTTGTGAACAAGAGCCACGATCGTCCGACAATCGGACTGTCGAATATGCGTCGTAGGCTCGAATTACACTATCCCGGCAATCACGATTTCTCGCTGTTCGTGTCGGGGAGGAAGTGGTAGCCCGTTTGAACCTGAGGGGACGACCATGCTTCGTTTGATGATCATAGATGACGAACCTCGCGCCCTTAGGGGTCTGAAGCGTCTCATCAGCCAGAACGACGACGTTGAGGTGGTGGGAGAGGCAGGGTTACTTTCGCAAGCTTTCCCATTAATCGAGCAATTGCAACCCGATGCGATTTTCCTTGATGTAGAACTGAAGGATGGACGGGGTTTTGACCTTATTGAAAACATGGAGTTTCCTCCACCAGTGGTCTTCGTCACCGCACATAGCAATTACGCCACCAGAGCATTTGACATATCGGCTGTCGATTATCTGCTCAAACCAGTCGTGGAAGAAAGACTGGCTAAATCCCTCGACCGGCTGCGCCGGTTAAAGGAACGCACGAGCGCAGAAGCGCTTGATAACCAGCGCCTGCTCCTTAAAATGCCAAGACGGTCGGTAGCTCTTCCAAAAGATGAGATTGCTTTACTTTCTGCAGAAGGAGATTTCACCCGAATTTTCACTTCTGACGGGCAGAACTATTTCTTGTGCCGCTTGCTTGGCAGCTTTGAAAAGGAAGTATCCGATCCTCCATTTATCCGTATCAGCCGTTCATTAATTATCAACGTGAGGCATATTGAAAGGATCGATACGACTACGGACGGAAGTCGTGTGTATACTTCAATGGGCGGGTGGAGCCAATTGAATTGGGTCGTATACCCGCACGGCGGCTCTTGCAGCGGCTATCTCACGGAAAAACCTAGGGCCTGCCGCGCTCACTTAAAAAAAGACGATACTGTATAAGAAAAACAGCCCATCTACGATGACGGCGGGAAAATAGCCCATGATCCACGGCTCATCCGGGTTTGTCACAAACAGATAGACAATAAAGCCTTTTTTCGGCCCCGCTGAGTAACATGGTTTCGAAACGCAACCATGGTCGAAAAGAGGACGCAATCATTAAAACACCCACGCAGAAAATCACGAAAGCCCAATGACGCGCAAGGCGGGGCGCTGGAAGCCGTGAAATCAACCACTCCTCCGAACAGGGGCGTGATCGTCTCTATATTCAATGCGATTGGCAAAGTACCACAAGTTACGAGGCCGAAGATAATGAGAACCCATTTGAAAGTGTGGTCTATGAAAAGGTTAATCGTCCGCATGTGCCCCTCCAAATCTCGTCACTGATCGGGTTTGAAGCCGGCAGCCTCAGCCGCCAGCCCGGTTCCTGACGTGAGCTCCTACCGTGAAACTCCTGCTTGTGCTGCGGCAATCTGGGCCTTGATGGCATCTAGATTAAAGCCGGCACCGCGTTGCATTGGGGAAACTCTATAGCCGATCTGGCGGGGCTTCGACTTGCGCCTGCACGAAAACAAAGCGCCAGAACTCATACCTAAACCATTCAAAGTACTGCAATGATCCCTCACTGGTGCCCTTGTTTGGCCAGCCGGCCCGTTCAAAAGGATCAAGGCGCAAATTTGTCAGATAGGGAACAGAAACAGATATCTTTCCACCAAGCCATCCTTCCGGCTGATCAATAAAGCGGAACTTGAAGTCCCCGATCCGAACAGCCCCCAGACGATCTTCGCCGAAATACCAGACTTCCTCGCGGTTTGACGGCCCCTTGCCAGTGATCATGTTCAATTGATTATAACCATCAAGATGGTTCTTATAGGTTTTACCTGCGACTTCCTTTCCGTTTTTCAGTTCCTCGACGAGGTCAGGATTGCCTGCGGCAGCTGCAAAGGTAGGTAACCAATCAAGACCCGACATAACGCCGTTTTGAACTGTTCCCGCAGGGATTTTGCCCCGCCATCTCACAATAGCCGGCACGCGAAAACCGCCCTCCATGACAGTTCCTTTACTTTGGGAAAAGGTGTAATGCCACCATCTGGCCGGTGAACATTTCGGTACCATTGTCTGTCGTAAACAAAACAATCGTATTGTCAGCTTCGCCGGTTTCTTCCAGCTTCCCGATCACAGAGCCTACAATGTCGTCAAGCTGAGCCATCCCTGCTTCCTGTATTGACCAGCCGTTCTCCGAGTTACGCAAACCTTCATATTTTGGGGAAAGATGCGTGGCGATATGCATGCGGGTGGGATTGAGCCACAATAGAAAGGGCTTATCCTGCGACCGGGCTGAATCGATAAACTTCAGAGATTTTTCGAGAATCTCGTCATCGACCGTCTCCATGCGATCAGCACACAACTCGCCCGCATCCTCGATCCGTTGCTTCCCGACCTTGCCCCATCTTGGTTCTTCAGTCGGATCGTTTGAATCTGTTGCCCAGCTATGGATCATATTCCGGGGACCAATCGACGGCCTGAGATCGGCTGGATATGTCGGCTGGCAGGGGTCTTCCATAGCATCAAGATGATAGAGATAGCCAAAGAACTCATCGAAGCCATGTACAGTGGGCAGATAGGCGTTAAGATCCCCAGATGATTTTTGCCAAACTGACCCGTGACATAGCCAACGTCTTTTAGCACCGTTGCCAGTGTAACCGCTTCAGCAGGAAGTCCCGCAGATGCTCCCGCTTGCCCGACCGTGGTCATTCCGGTGCGGATTGGTAATTCACCCGTTATGAATGCGGCACGGCCTGCCGTGCAGCTAGCTTCCGCATAATAATCAGTAAAAGCATTCCTTCCTTGGCCAGTTTATCGATGTTCGGGGTTTCACCCGTCATCATTCCGCGATGGTAAGCGCCTATATTCCACATGCCAATATCGTCGCCCATAATCACAACGATGTTGGGTTTGTTTTCCAACGCAACCGCGGGAACAGCAGCCGTCATAATCACTGCTGATGATAAAGTGATCCAGAGTTTCCCGGCTATACCCATTGCCGCTTCCTCACCGTCCTGACTGTCCAAATGATCGACAGCCTGCACCTTGTTTGTTTGCATCCGCGCACGACACGTTCGTCCGACGTGTCTGTACGCATTCAGCATCTCAACTTGAGACCGGGTGGGGAGTACTTAACTGTAACAATTATCGCTGCTGGCCGCTTTCATCGGCATTCCAGTTCGACTTCCAATGAGCCACAAATTATACACATAGCCGAAAACAGCCGTCATTCAGGCTGCTGGGTAACGATGATACAGCAGATGTTACAGTTAAGTATTTGGCAAATTGAGGCCGTTGTTATCAATTCCCGGCTTGATCTCCCGGATCGAATGGCGAAAACTGCGCCGCTTAAATAAATCACCAGACCGGGGATAAGCCTCCGTTCGTCAATCGCCTTTACAACGCGAAAGCATGGGAAAAAACTTCCGAACGGCCCTGAAAAACCATCTACATTTTGCGGCGGATACGCCTGTGCGAAACCTGCCGGACCGCTGTTCATACCGCAGTGGAGTTGGCGAGACGTTCCGCGCAGATCCCGGCGACGGTCTCCTGCAACAACTTCATACGGTCGGCCAGCCACGCCAGTTCCTCGCCCGTGATGTCGTAGGCAGGGGAATAGCGCGCATCGACATAAGCGCGGTCGAGGCGAGAAAAACTCCTTTTGGCGAAACGGCTGTCGCGTGGCCAGACCTCAATCAGTCGTGGTGCGATCCGTTCGGCCACGGAGCGAAGAAAATTCAGGCGATGCGATTTGGGGCTGTACAGTGTCATAACTGTCAGAACACAGTGATAGAGCCTTTCGGTCGCCCGGTGTAGATCGAAGGCGGCTTCTTTGTCATAGTCACGCTTCACAGCTTCCTGCGCTAGTTCGAAACGGTGAGCCGCATTTGGAAACCAGTGATCATAATGCCGTTGCGCCTCGTCTCGTGCTTCCTCCGGTGAGAGGGCTTTCGGTGAAACAAGGGGATGTCCCGGAGCCTCGTAGAGCATGATCCCGTCACGGGCAATATCCACAAAGAAGGGACGCCTCGAGCGAGCTGGTCGTTTACTTCCATGATGGAGAAAATTCAATGGGCCTGATCCGCGTGGCGCTTCTCTTCGACTGAATACTGAAACTTCCTGCAAAATTGTTTCCACGCCGAAACCATTCCGGGTTCGAAGTCGACACCTCGGCGTGTTCGAATTTATTCCGTTTCAAGATAACTAATTGTCCAGCTGACGACAGAATGCGCCGTTGACCGTAGGAGAAACCACCACAATATTAAAGCCGGACACTTTCGCTGACTTTGATGCAACCTCCTGAAGCGCCCCGCAATGCTCCTGACCGTTGCATCGCATAGTCCCTCAGACGTGCAGGCGAAAGTGTCCACTGTGCATGAGCCGGTTTTAGTTCTCTTTGCTGTTGCACCCGGTCAAAATAGGCGGCTTTAGGGCATTGCTTTACGAGAACTATCATCTCGCCTGCTCTCCCACTTCGTCAAATCGCATTCTCGCGGATGGCTCGGCATCTCAACGGAAGACCAGCAAGCCAAATAGAATGTTCCGTATCAAAAACCTCCACGCCCATTTTAAGATAGAAATGCTCCGGTATCCGTTTATACGACAATGCGGCGCCGAAGGAGAAATGCGGTGAGTTATTCAAGGTTTCACTTCTGTGCGGGAATAACCGTCGACCTGATCGCGCAGCAACTATCCGGTTCCACCGGGAAACCGGTGGCTATCAGCTGACACTGGACGACAGCTCAGATTCTGATAGTTTTATTTTTCACAATATTCATTCGACTATCCGGATTTATTAACTGAAGCTCAAAAGAATAATATTGCGGTAATCTTCGAAAGCCTCGACGACATAGCTACTTTGATAGCATCATCCGACCAAACCGCTGAATAGTATACAGATCCAGTTTATAGACCGCGGTTGACCGGCGGCATGCCTGTTACTTTGTTACCCGGAGCATGTTTCCGGTCCGACCTGAACCGCTTCATTTCTGACACGGTTGCATTTTCACCTCGCTCGCTGGCTTTGATTGCGAGCGATAAGGGTAACTCCGGCTATCAGGATGGTTCCAACAATAAACAGGAACGCAGCCGCGGCGATTGCAGGACTGATATTCTCTCTGATTGTAGAGAACATCTGGCGGGCAACAGTACGTTGATTGGGCCCGGCAACAAAAAGCGTTAGCACAACTTCGTCTAACGACGTAGCGAAAGCAAACACCGCTCCCGTCACGATACACGGCGTTACCAAAGGCAAGGTCACCTGACGCAGAACTACCCAAGGCGATGCACCAAGGCTGGCTGCTGCATTTTCCAGACGACGATCAATACCTAGAAGCGCAGCTGTCACATTGACGACAACAAATGGTATTGCGATGACAGTATGTGCAATAATGACACCCAGATAGGTGTTAGCCGGGCCATATTGTGCGAACATCAACTGTATACCGACGCCGAGCACTACCGCTGGAACAACCATCGGAAGCAGAAATACCGTTCGAAAGAAGCTAAACAACAAAGATACCGACCTCCCGCGTAGTCCGAGTGCGGCGACCGTACCAAGAATGGTCGCAAGGATTGTCGTTCCGGCCCCAATGATCAAGCTGTTTAGGATCGATCGGCGCCGGGCGTCAGCTGCAAACAACTCATGGAACCATCTGAACGAAAAGGCGGGAATCGGGTAGTTCAGGAAGACGCTGTCCGTAAAGGCCAGAGGGAGGATGGCAAACAATGGAGCCATCAGAAAGATGATAACGACTGACCCGAACAATGCCTTGCTGAAAGTAAGTGTGCTCATGGGCGCGCATCCTCGGATGACAGACGAAGATAGACGACGTAGAGGATCATGGTCGCAGCCAAAAGCACGATCCCGAGCGCACCAGCCATACCCCAATTTGCCGCTCCGGTCGCGTAATAGGCAATGACAGAGCTGATCATCTGGTCCTTCGCACCACCAATAAGTGCCGGTGTGATATAATAGCCAAGTGCCGTCATGAAGACGAGAAGCCCTCCTGACACGACGCCCCTAAGACTCAGTGGCAGCAATACAAGTACAAACGCACGAATGGGCGATGCACCTAAAGATGCAGCGGCAGGCATCAGGTTCTTCGGAATTCCGATGAGAACGCTGAAGATCGGAAGTACCATGAAGGGTAGAAGCGTGGGTCATTGCAATCACGACGCCCAAACGGTTGAAGATGAGCGGTACAGGGCCACTCGTCAAACCAAGAGTCTGAAGCGCCATATTGATGAGCCCATTGTCCTGAAGAATAATGTACCGGGCCGCAGTTCGTACAAGAAGCGAAGTCCACAGCGGGAGAAGTATAGCACCCGGGAGCAATTGACGCCTCCAGCCGTTAGTTGATGCGGCTACCATCGCAAAAGGTAGTCCGATGACAATGCAGCACAGCGTCACCACTCCGGCCATAATCAGTGTCCGCAAGAGCGTGGTCCGATTGGCTGATTTATCTTCAGACACATTAACGATACTGCCGTTGTCGTCCCGCTGCAGATCAATTGCCGACAGCAGGTTTCTGTCGGTAAGCGACGTGCTTGCCGCGTCCTGCACCGCAATCCAGAATGCCGGATCGCCCCATCGCTTATCCACCGACACAAGATCGGTGACCGTCTGGTCCTGTGTAACTGCGTTGCGTGTCCCGGTCATCAAGGTGCGAAAGCCCGACTTTGCACTGTTCAGGCGACGGACCAGATCGCCGAAAAGCTCGTCATCGCTGATATTTCTGATATCGCTCGCAAGCGCCTGTTGCGCTGCAGCCGGCGGAACTGTTGCCCTGTCCCAGTCAAGCAGAGCATCAGACACTGTGGGCAATGTTCTTGACGCCACGGGATCGGAAACCGCTGCCTTCATCATTGTTGCAAGTGGCGCAACAAAGAAGAATGCCGGGAAGACCGCGAGCGGCGCAATCAGCGCTATCGACTTGATTTGACAGGAAAGCCGTGACGGATGGGTCATGAAACGACCCAGCACTGTTCGGGCGCAAAAGAAGCGACGAATTCTTGCCCGATTCTGGGCGTGATTACACTTCTGGTGGCCTTTACCACGAAGGACCTGTTTCCTGCGTCAACCTGCACCTGAAGATGATCTCCGTGATACACGATATCAATCACTCTCACTTCCAGCTGATTTTGCGCAGAGCCGGTTTGGCCAAGTTCAATGCGTTCTGGACGCACGGACACAAGGACTTGCCTTCGAGGCCCCAAATCGGTGGCAGATGCAACTTTGATTGCCTGTCCATCGTCCAATGTGACGTCCGGGATACCGTTGGACGATGAGACCACTTCGCCGCTCAGGAGGTTGGTTTCACCAATAAATTCAGCAACGAATTGAGTTTTTGGCCGATCATAGATTTCCGCAGGCTCGCCAATCTGCTCGATCTTGCCATGATTGAAGATCGCAATGCGATCAGACATCGTCAAAGCTTCAGTCTGATCGTGCGTAACAAAGACGATGGTCAGACCCGGGCGATGATGGATATCACGAATATCCATCTGCATCTGTTCGCGAAGCTTCTTGTCCAGAGCTCCCAACGGCTCGTCCATCAAAACGACTTCCGGCTCGAATACCAATGCGCGAGCCAGCGCAACCCGCTGCTGCTGACCACCGGATAATTGTATTGGTCGACGCTCATCGAAAGCACGCAGTTGAACCATGTCGAGAGCCTTCGTCACACGCTCGACAATCTCGCTTTTGGAAAGGCCCCTCATCCTGAGCGGAAATGCTACGTTGTCCGCAACGGACATGTGGGGAAACAAAGCGTAGTTCTGGAACACAACTCCCATGTTGCGCTTATGAGGCGGCAAATCATCTACACGCCTGCCGCCAACAGAAATCGCACCGCTGGTTGGGTTTTCGAAACCGGCCAGCATCATGAGAAGCGTTGTCTTGCCGGATCCGGACGGGCCCAGCATGCTCACGAACTCTCCCTTGCCAATCGACAGATCGAGATTGTCGACGACGGTCATCATGCCGAACGCTTTGCTGACCGGTCGAAATGGATAAACGCGTCACTCATCATAACCTGCGCTGATTTTTCTGGCAGCCCGGTCGATGCCAAAGGCTGCTCCGCTGCCCGCGAGGGCAACAGAGTTAATAGATTGAAATCGTTGACTTCTATTGAGCAAGCCGGGCGTTGAAACGCTGCGTCAGCTCTTCCAAAGTTGTCGGTCCAGAAATCCACGTCGAGCGCGATGGCTCCGCTAATGTTTTCATCGGCAGTCGGAAGTTCTTTCTGGAACTGTTCCGGCACCAGCTTGGTCGCCCCAAGGGTCGGCAAACCGTAAGCAATGTACTCAGGAAGTTTGGCCCGGTTCTCAGCCTTGCTGGCGTAGGCAATGAAATCCATGCCCGCATCCTTGTTCGGGCTATCTTTCAAAATGACCCAGCTGTCGATAGCGTATACACTGCCGGGGAACACAAATCCGAACTTCTTGCCTTCGGCCCGGTTGATGCCACTGATACGACCGTTGTAGGCAGACGTCATTACGACCTGCCCTGACGAGAGAAGCTGTAGCGGCTGCGCGCCAGCGTCCCACCAGATGATATCTTCCTTCAATTCGTCAAGCTTCTTGAAAGCCCGGTCAATACCACCTTCACCGCTCAAAACTTCATAAAACCCGGTCAGCAGGAACGCCCTCGGCCATCAGTGCAAACTCAAGAGCGTATTTCGGTCCTTTGCGAAGGCCGCGCTTGCCCGAAACTTCTTCGTATCCCAGAAATCAGCCCACGTCTTTGGCTCCTCCCTGAGCTTTTCGCCGTCATAAGAAAGCCCGGTCGACCACACGATATTGCCAACACCGCAGTCGCTGACGGCGGACGGGAGATATGCATCCTTCCCACCAAGCTTTTCCCAATCGATCTTTTCGTAAATTCCGTCGGCACACCCCAGCGCCAGCTCTTCAGCTTCGACTTCCACGACGTCCCAGTTCGGGACACCGGCCTTCACCTTGGCTTGGAGAACGCCGTAACCGCCTTCCCAGCTTTCATCCAGAACCGGCTTGCCGATCCGGGATGCAAAAGGTTCAAAGAAAATTTTACGCTGCGCATCCCGGAAGTTTCCTCCCCATGACACAACAGTCAGGTCCCGAGCACGGGCACCGAAGACACCTGACGCCGGGACTGTGGACGCTATGACTGAAATTTTGATTATATTCATCGGACGCTCCCCTTCGTGTTCTCGACGGCCCTTAGCAAAGCACGTTTGAGAACTTTGGAAAGCAGGGTTAACCGATCCGGTCATTATATTCACCAGACATAGGCACAATGCAAAGTGATCAATAAGTTGGCGGGGTGACCGCGCTTATAATCTCGCTCTGACCATCAAAGACATTCCTAAAACGATGGGGAAGACGGCTGTCGAAATAGTATCCATCACCGGGTTTCAGCACTCTCTTCTGACTTCCGACCGTAACTTCAACCAGACCGGAAAGCACCATGCCGGCCTCTTGTGCCGCGTGGGTGAATTCCTCGCCAGAATCTGCGCCGGGGAGCATAACGTTCATGCAACATGAGAAGTTCGCGATTGGGATGATCGAGACCGATTACCCGATAGGAAATCGTATCCACCTTTCCGATCTCGGCTAGATCTACCGACGAATAAAAAGGGGAATAGGGAAGGCTGGATTGTAAATCGGAGAAGAAGCCGGTCAATGTTGTTCCCAATGCATCGAGCACCGCACCAAGAGTGTCGATCGACGGGCTCATTCGGTCACGCTCGATCAGCGATATTGTGGAGTGAGATATTCCCGAACGAGCGGCGAGTTCTCGAACCCCCAGATTCCGGCGACGACGAAGTTCACGAAGTTTGCTTCCGATTTTAGGCATGTATCGTTTCCCATGTTCGTGTGGTTCATCGACAATGCCATTCCAAATTTCGAGGCGATACCTGACGGGACATGGCATGATCTGTACTGGTGATTATAATGAACAGATGGTTTGTGGGCAATTGTCGGATAGCCAAGCTTGGAAGATGTTGAGGTTGATCATCCCACACAGGAGGTTTTGATGACGTCGCGTCTCGATGCGCTGAAAGGTAAATTTATCCGGGTCAAGGAACCGACCCGAGACGCCGTCTCTGATACGGCGCCGGTCGAAAAACGGTGAAGGACATCATAGCGAATGTCCGAGAACGTGGCGACACTGCTGTTCGCGAATATTCTCTTGCGTTCGATAAGGCAGACGTCAGCCATTTTGAGGTCACCGAGAAAGAAAAGCTCAAAGCCATTGCAGAACTCGATCCGCAGACGCGTGAGGACACCGAATTTGCCATCGCAAATGTCCGCCGTTTTGCCGAAGCACAGCTTGGCACGATCCTCCCGCTGGAAATCGAAAGTCTGCCGGGGCTTCATCTTGGCCATCGGGTTATTCCGATAGAAATCGTGGGTTGCTACGTCCCCGGCGGTCGGTATCCGCTTCTTTCAGCTCCAATCATGACAATCGTCCCGGCCAAGGTCGCCGGTTGTGATCAGGTCATCGCCTGTCTTCCCCGAATGCGCATCCAGCCATGATTGCCGGTTGTCATCTGGCAGGCGCAGACCGCATCTTTCGTGTCGGTGGTGCGCAGGCAATCGCTGCCATGGCATATGGCACAGAGACAATTCCCGCAGTCGACAAAATCGTTGGGCCCGGTAATGCGTATGTAACGAGGCAGGCAAAACGTCAGGTTTTTGGTCAGGTAGGCATCGATCAGCTCGCGGGGCCAAGTGAAATTTTCATAGTCGCCGACGAAACGGGCAATCCTGTAACTCTGGCAACCGACATGCTCGCTCAGGCCGAGCATGATGTCCGTACACGCGTGGGCCCCGGGTTACGACAGACCGGAATCTGGCGGAAGAGACAATCAAGGAAGTCGAAAGGCAGCTCCAGACCCTCTCCACCGCTGCTGTTGCAGGAGTTGCATGGAAGGATTACGGCGAAGTAACCGTCGTTGATGACGAAGAAACCATGATCGCCTACGCCGACTACATCGCAACCGAGCATCTTCAGGTCCACACACGCGACCCGATGGCAACAGCTAGAAAGCTGCGCAACTATGGTTCGATTTTCATCGGCGAACTGGCCAGTGTTGTTTACTCGGACAAATGCTGCGGCACGAACCACACACTGCCAACCATGGCGGCAGGGCGCTACACCGGCGGACTTTGGGTCGGCTCATATGTAAAAATTGCCACACATCAATGGCTCGACGAACGTGGTGTTGCCGCTGTTGCACCCGCAGCCGTTCGTCAAAGCGCAACGGAAAAACTTGAAGGGCATCGCCGGGCCGCAGCCCTCCGCCTCGGTCCAAAACACCCTGAAGTTGTGTAGTTAACCATCCCGATATTCGCGACGCCGGGAGGAACCTGCCGGGAAAACCAGCGGTTCCTGCCCGGGCAGCGATCACGGAATGCGTAATTAAGGAAATCCCGTCAGGAGTTTTTCCGGGGAATTGACTGACCGTCTCAACGGATAGTGCAATCGGCCCAGCGCCAAGACACGAGGTTGCGCACAGGAACAACCAGCCTGCGGCCATCCTCTTCCGAAAGGTTACAGACTGTTTGCGGTTGTTTGCATATAGTTATGCGCATAAAACTGCTGGCAATAAGGAACATGCCTTATGTCAGGGCAGGGCCCCGCCCGCACATTCAAGCGCTTAACCCGGGCAGCCGCTCCCGAGAGACCTAAGCATTCCGGGCACTGGCCCAAGGCTCAGATGGGCTTTGCTTCATTCCCTGTCTGACCGAACTGTTTTGACGAAAGGAAGCGTTCTGTGTCCGGCATCAGGGTCAACAGCCGAGCCAATGCTGCATAGTCGCTGGTCAGTGTCCCTCATAAAATGCGCCGGTTTTGCGCTACTCTTTAACTGCCGGGAGGCGCCAGTAAATGGTTCGTGGTGTATTCGGCAATGAATGTTCCATCCTGCGCACTGATTGTGTAAATCATCCCGCCATCAGCTTCCTTCGATTCAATCACGATTATTTTCTCCTGATCGATCTCCGCTCTAAGCTCCTCCACGGTCATATCCAGTTCATCGGCAATTTCCGTCAGAGACTTGCCCTCCGCTACTCCCTTTATGACAGCCTCTGTCGCTTCAAGGTTCACAAACGGGAGAGTGACCATGCTCTCAATGAAATCTGTATTCTTTTCTAAAAAGATCAACATCGCCGTTACTGTAGCTTGTTTGTGTAACCAGATTGCCGTCACTGTTGACATAGGTAACGACATCAACAACCCACGATCCACTGGCGGGCCGAATATGTTGGGTACCAGTGTCTGCTGGACTGTCATAACGTGATTACCGGCGGAATCGTGGATGGTAAACTCAAGTGCTCCGTTATCGAACGATACTGCAACCTGATACCCCGCGTCCTCAAGTTCCGCCTTTAGCTCCCAGACGGTCAAACCGGTTTCACCAGCCAGTTCGAATAGCGATTTGCCGTCTTGCATCTCGCCGACTATTTGACCTGCATTCACTTCCTCTCTGGTTACGTCAGCCTTCACGGCCCCGTCACGATCAAAGGCAGAATAGGCGTAAGCAGGGGGACAGACGGCGGTGGGGAGCGGCGCTCATCCGGGGTTGTTCTGTGTTGCCCCGGATAAGGTCCGGAGACTGTCCGTGCATTCGTTCACCAGAGCCCGCAGAACGAGCGGAGGACGCCGCCTGTTGAAACTCATCTGGTTTTCCGGCACGCGGCTGGGGCTCGCCGTTTCGCAGAACAGCCCGGTGCATCGAGGACGCAAATGAACCGGGTTCTATTGCCATGTGGAATTCCCTTTCAAGATTGCTGTTTCCATGTCATTCGCCTTGGCGGCCAATGTGCTCCATACTGCGCGCCACCAGAATCCAAACTCCTCGGATAGATTTCCTTCAGGTGTTGCTGCCGCTTTGAATCCGACACCGGATTGCGAATTTGAAACAGAACAAAGGCAGTTTTCCATTTCTGAAAACGCTGGTTATGTTTTGAAGTGATCCCTGCATTGCCAACCCGGATTAAACTGCTTCCCCATAGGAGAAACAAATACCGCCCCCAACGGCTTCACTTCGTTGACAAGCGCATACTTTCTGAAGACGACGGATCTGCAAATCGAATAATTGAGAAGCAGACTTTAGATTATCTAAACGTGAAATTTGAACACATCTCACTTTTCTGTAATCCGGTGGCCAAGAACTGATACACGGCGGGCTCAATTTGTCTGAACCGTTTGTTGTGTTCCCATTTATGCGAAATCACACAATAGGTTCAGAACTAGCGACGGATAATTTCCGGCATGGCCACCTTTCATAGCTGTCAACAAACCCGGCAATATCAAGGTTGAGATTTATTTATTGTTTGCTGTATCAGACATGGAATCGTAATATTGCTCCTTCGTTAAAAAAATGTTGTTAGCATATTGCAGCGACTTCGGCTTTCCGTTCCGGGAGTACAGATTTCCCGGATCGACGTGTAGAAAAGCCGAAACACTTTTCACATCATCTGTATGACTATCCTCGCGGAAGGAAACCGAACTGCAAATCGATTAATTGAGGAACAGACTTTTGGGAGAGCTAAATGCGAAACCTTAATTCGCTGCCCCTCGCCGCGCTGCGAACGATCGAAGCAATCGGGCGTACCGGCACTCTGGCCGCAGCCGCGTGTGAGCTTGGTGTTACGCACGGAGCACTAAGCCAGCGACTGGCGAAAGCGGAAATCGCACTCGGGCAATCCCTTTTTGTCCGCTCTTCCTATGGTCTCGAGCCGACGGAAAAATGCCGCACTGTACTGCCGCGCCTGACGGAAGCAGTACTGGCTTTAAGTGAAGTCGTAACGGATTTGCGCGATCCTGATGAAGCATCACTGTCAATCACCATGGCACCGGATTTTGCCTCCCACTGGTTCGTACGGAGGGCCACGCATTTTCTCGAGCTGAATCCTGATATATCGATCAGGGTCGACCCAAATCGATCTATCATAGATCTCGATACAGAATCCGGGACGTTGGCATCCGGCTCTGTACTGCCGACCTTGCGGGAAACGCAGCAGAGAAGCTCCCGGATGAAATTCTGTTCCCCGTCTGTACGCCAAAGATCGCAGAACGTTTGTGTACCCCTACGGACATTCGGTCAGTACCAATCATCCGGGACCAGAACTGGCTTCGTGGCTGGCATCCGTGGTTATCTGCCTGTGATATGGATCTGTCTGATTTGCCGAACGGGCCGATCTACACTCTAGGATCGCTTTGTCTGAAAGCTGCGATTACCGGCCGGGAGTATTCATGGCATGGGAGACTCTAGCGTGCGATGCCTTGGCAGATAAACGTCTAATGCTGCCATTCGAACAGCGCATTCTCACAAATGAAGCATACTGGTTCGTGACAAGCCGCGCGGCAGCTCGCAAACCGTGCGTGGCCAGATTCAGGGAATGGCTGAAGTTTGAACTGGACAAATCCATCATCAGCAGAAGGTTGATTATGAACTAGAAATAGGTCTGAAGCGGAACATTGTCCTTTTAAGAAGTTCCAACGCTCGGCTGATGTAAGACGATACAGCTGAAGCTGAGACCAATCGACAGACACGGTTCAGGGACACGGCAAGTATTGACCGCAATGCTTGGTCTGGAACATGCAAAACCGATCAATCACTCAGCAGCTTGAACGAGGTAACGACTGGGCATGGGGTCATAAGGAGAACCTCGTTTCATCCCCCGGTCTTCAATAGCTATTCTTGTGCATTTGGCTGATAACCAAACCAAATTGAGCGCGAGCCGCGAAATTCTCGAGCATGAACCGGAACTCCATTAACAGGTATTATCGTGCGCTTTACGTCGTGCAAAACCTCCTAATCTGTGATCTCCAATCATTGGTGGGCGTGATGCGTCAGAAAAGGGCTCGCGACACATTTGAAGCAATTTTGACCGAGCGTCCTACTTGCAAGTACGCACATGTTAAGACCATGCACCACTTCTTCCACGCGCCCGCATGCAGTCGATGAACAGGCGAACAGACGGTAGCCGTGCACGTCTGGAATCAAACAGCAGATGAATGGGCAAAGGTGGAGGTGCGTACTCATCCAGTACACTGCAGAGCTCGCCCGTCGCAAGCCTCTCAGCCACCTGATAACTGAGCACGTTCGCTATGCCGAGGTTTGCGACCGCAGCCTCAATCTGCGCATCGATGGAAGTTACGGTCAGGCGCGGCTTTACGACGGTGACTTGGGATTTTGGGCCGAACCGCCAATTCGTCCCCGTCCGGATATTGTCACCAACAATGGCGTCATGGTCCGCAAGCTCCCCGGGCGTTGTGGGTCGACCATGTTCCGCACAATAGCGGGGGCTTGCCACCGAGGATTTGACTCACCATACCGACCGCAACCGAGCGCAGGTTACTGTCGCGCGGTTCGCCGACACGTACAGCAACATCAATTCCCTCTTCAATGAGACGGACATTGCGGTCGAGAAGCATCAAACGCACCGACAAACCTTTATGCGCAGCGAGAATTTCTTCCACCACCGGAAGTACGTGGAGACGGCCGAACATGACCGGCGCAGTAATATGTAATTCGCCGCGTGGTGCCGATAGACCGCCCGTTGCGGCTCGCTCGGCCTCTTGCAACTGCGCGAGTATCTCCCGGGCACGTTCAAGCAGGGCAGCGCCCTCCTCAGTGAGAACAACACTTCGGGTTGAACGTCGAAGAACAGTAATGCCGAGGCGTTGCTCAAGTGCAGCGATTAACCGGGTTACAGCAGGAGCGGATATGCCCAGATGGCGAGACGCCGCAGCAAAGCCGCCGCGTTCTGCTACTGCGACGAACGTACTCAATTCTGCAAATCGGTCCATACGATTATTCCGGAAAGTGGAATTCTGATGTGCCAATTTAGCGGATTATCGTCGAGCATTGAAGCAAATATTCTCCGGGTATGTCGAGTTCATATTTTCACCAGATCTTCGGCGCGGCGGCGCGCACTCTCGAGGAACAGGCTGGCTCGCGCAACACCTATGCGCACCGTGAAGCCGCCTCCGACGACAGCCGTGATGTGCTGACTGAGCGAGAACTCGGTTTCCTCCGGGCACGTGACAGCGTTTACCCGGCAAGCGTGACGGCAAATGGCTGGCCCTATGTTCAACATCGTGGTGGCCCGGTCGGGTTCATTCAGTCTTTGGGCGAAAACCGGATTGGGTTTTGTGACTACCCGGGCAATCGTCAGTACGTCTCCCTTGGAAACGTTATTGAAAGTGGACGCGTCGCCCTGATTGCGATGAATTATTCTGCCCGGCAGCGCCTTGCTTATCGGGCATGCCCAAAGGATTATGTCTGCCGATGCTCCTGAGATCGTTCGGGCACTCTCCCACCACGACGCGCCGCCCGCTGACGTGGCCTTTGTAATCGATGTGATCGGCTTTGATTGGAATTGCCCAAAGTTTATCACGCCGCGTTTTACGCGTGCTGAGATAGAAACTGCGGTTGCGAGCCAAATCGCGGCTGAAGTCGAACGTGAAATTGGACCGTTGCGGGAGGAGAATATGCGTTTACGTGCCGAATTAGCACATTTGAAGGCCACCGACGAGGAAGCCGACTGAGAAGCTGAACAGTCAATCATTTCAGGCTTGAAATTGCCGGTTAAACAGATACCCCTGCTTTGGCTCCACTGGATTCTCGATGAACTTTAACGGAGAAACTCAAATATGTATCGTCTATACTATTCACCGGGAGCCTGTTCACTTGCAGTGCATATCGCGCTCGAAGAAGTCGGCGTCGCCTATGAACTGGAGTTGCGATCGACAAGAGACAGCGAAGGCACTTCCGCACCGGACTTTCTTGCTGTTAATCCGAAGGGGCGCGTGCCGGCACTTCTCGGTGTTCCCGGTCGCTCCGGCGGTGCTGAAAATCTGTTGACAGAAGCGCCAGCCATCCTGATCTATCTCGCGGAAACTCACTCGAATGCCAATCTGCTTCCAGCCGAGTTTCATGTCAGAGCCCGATGCATCGAGTGGCTGAACTGGTTGTCGGGAACTGTTCACAGTATGTCGTACGGTCAGTTGTGGAGACCGCAACGCTTCGTATCTGATAAGGCGCTGTTCGCGTCCGTGCAAGCCAAAGGTCGAACCAATCTTATCGAACAGTATGCATATATTGAGAGCATCATGTCCGATGGACGCAGCTGGGCGGTGCCAAATGGATACAGCGTGGCCGACGCATTTCTTCTCGTTTTCTGGATTTGGGGCAAGCGTATCGGCTTCGACATGCACGACGCCTATCCTGCATGGACACGCGCCACTGTAAGGACCCTCAACCGTCCTGCTGTAAGACGCGCCCTCCTGCAAGAAGGTCAGGAAATCGAACCTGTACAGAGCCGCGCTCAAGTATAACGCGCAAATTTAATTCAGCTGACGGAAGATGTTTTCCGTCAGCAAACCCGGATGCCTCTTATAGACCAAACCGGAAATTTGCGGAACTTGTCGCGATAACGCGGCACAATACATTCCCCCTCACCAGCAATCAGGCGCCAGTGAGTGTCGCCAATCTCGGCAAGAACCGCTCGCCGACGACCAGCTCCAACTATTCGAAACTCGGGCCACGTCTTATCGCGCCTTCTGCTGTTCAGCGTCCCTGCTGCATAGCTGGGATCGGCATCGATGATGTAAATCAAACGCCACATCGGGATTAGGTCAGTGCACGGGTACTTAACGCACACTGTTACCAGCGACGGGTGTACCTTGCCAGCCAGCATTTCGCAATCCATCCACCAGAGCAGAGGCGATAGTATCTGTAGCCTGATGTTTTTGTATACCCCAAACGGATCTCTAGCCAGTTCAGGTGAAATCTGCGCCATCCGGGCCAACGCTTTTATTGCCTCCTCCTTGCGACCCAATTTACCCTCAGCGATAGCCACGAACGACCAGCTTATTGCCGAGCCATCCACACTTGATGCCAAGGCAAGCTTAAGCATTTCATCATATCGGTTCTTCAAATAACAATCGATCACAACGAGATGGTAATACCAACCCGGCGGATTTACTGATTTTTCAATCGCTTTTCTGAAGCATCGTGACACCTTCATTGAATTTGCCACGAACAGCCAGCCGCCATCCCAGTTGAGCCAAAGTGTCCGGATCGTTCGGATTGAGTTTGAGGGCCTCTCGTTGATATTGTTCGCTCAGCGCGAAATCCCCCATGTAATGATAAATCGATCCCAGTGCTTTCAATGCGTTGATATTTTTGCCGTCCAGGGACAAACCATGCAAGGCTGAACTCAGACCTCGTTCGTAAGCGACCGATCTATCGTTGTCGGGAGCCCAGCCAAAACGGCCTGCATCCATCTGCAACCATCCCAGCATTGCCCGGGCGTCAGCATACCCCGGGTCTCTTTCAACAGCCTTTTCCGGGCATGCAATGGCAGGTTTGAAATGATCCAGACTCAATGATCTTCTGTATTCATATGCCATCATAACACAGTCGTAACTCGCGGAACTGGTGGAACTCCAATTCAGCAGTTTCGAATTCTTTCGATTTCGGATTATTCCATATGGTTCGCTCAATGCTGATGCTGCCGATGCAGAAATATCATCCTCGATATTCAGCAAGGAACCGGGCGAATAATCCCGATTATACTCGCCAATCCATACAATCTGCCGCGTTCCCGCGTTTAGCAGGCGAGCCGTGACGCGTAGCGATGAATTATCTTCCGTTAGTATGACTGTACCATCGAGAAGATAATCAAGCCCCATGTCGCGAGCATTTGAAACCGGATCTGCACCATTTTCATCTTCCTCGTGCAGAGAGTACAACCTGATATCGGGAAACTTGTCCGGGTTTCTGATCAGGGCATCCGTCATCCGCGGGCCAAGAGAATCTTTCTTGGCCAGTGCACCATAGGTCACAAATGGGAGTACCGCGATCGCCGGACCATGAACAATTTCTCCATTTGTTGTTCGAAACCAGTACAAACTGCCCAAAAGCAAGAGACCAGCTACAAGCGCGGCTCCTGACAGCCCTACCCCCGCTCCAGGGAAATGAAAGCATGAACTGCCAGCCAACCCTTTTCCTTGTGGTAGACTGACGTTTGTCTTCCCGATCAGGTGTGGCTAAACCCGGGAGTACTAACGCCTCCTCCACTACAGGGATATACTGGCCTTTCGGTATCGTGATCCTCAAAGGATTGTTGCGCCCGGCCGAAACGTAATAGCTATCTAGATCGTGCCTTAATCTTCTGGCTTCCGGGCGCACGATTGGATCGGTCTGAGGATCGAAATTTTCATCGCGACCAAATACAACTGTTGCGATTGTGTATCCTTTAAGCCCGTTTTCCCGCCCTGCCAGAAGCTCTCCTATAAGATAGTTCAGTAACTGCCTGCGTCTCGGCGTAGAACGAAAGTCAGTACTATCCAGAATCCTTTGTAACTCGGCAAGAACCGCCTCCTTGCGCGGATGCACCCGAGATGCAGGCATACTGTTCGTGTCGATTGGCATAGAGGTTTATCCCAGACTGCTGTTCCGCCAATGATGCAGCCAATAACGCACACCAACTTGCCAGCTAACAGATTGTTCTCCACCCTTGACCAGTCTGGCCACTTTCAAGATATTTGGCACAATCCTCATTTATTCCCCTATCATATTAGCATATATTGTAATATTATTGTACGCATTATTCAATTTTATATTTCAAGAATTGCTCTATTCAAAGTTCGGTTGAACATAGTACTTATTTTCCGCTTAACTCCTTGGGACGGAAGTGATGTGATTGGTGCCGAACAGCCCGCATTCAGGCTATTCCACTCGTGCGGGTTCATCCGATCCCCGTATAAAGCATTTCTATTTAATTGAATCAGATCAACTCACTAACCATATATTGTGAGATGCTTATTCAACCGATAACCGTTGCATATTTTTCGGAATACGCTCTACGGTTGCCGCGAAGCTCTCGTCTTCGCTTCGGACGCGGTTGCACGGGTCCAACGATACCTTCACGAACCTATATAACGCCCGGCGAATGGCCATACCGTATTATGAATTCCTGAAACTGATGTGACTTCCACGAACCTCTGCTAAAAATGAAAAACATGTAGGTTTATGTTGATGAATTTGTTACGAAGCCGTCCAATGCCCATTGATAAACCGACGTGTCGGTTCGAAAGAAACCCAATCGCGGCGTAGCAAGATCAAGAATACAAAAACAACTGCGGTCCACACTATCGTCAATGCAAACATCCAGACCCGGACATGACTTCCTTTAACTCCGAACTGATAACCGAGAGAGAACATGCTGGTTACCATTGCCCCGATCAGCAGCCAGAAAACCTGCCCGGGGAGTGGCGTGCCAAACGCAACTCTTTGAGCCGTAGTTGCATCAAACATTTCATTTACAGACGTTAATAATAAGACTGTAACAGGGCCGGCTCTTTGCCTGCGATTTCTATCATGTGTTTCCCGATATATCTGCAAAGCTGACGTCCGAGCGTTTAGGTCGTCCAGAATAAATTCGTCTTGCCCCATCTTCGCAAACTGCAGTCTGATACTCGGATAGTCTTCAATCAATTTTGCAACCGGAGTGGTCCCTCCGTCCGAAATCAATTTGGCCCGCAACCATACGGTTCCTATCGAATTTGCTTCGAGCAACGCGCCTTCACGGCGCTCACTGAACCGGGTCGTGGAATATAATAGGGTGAGAGCGAGGAGAAACGCGAGTAAGCCCAACATACCCGTCACAACCACACCTATATTCTCCAAATGCTTTTGAACGGACTGTCTTCTGAAACACCCGAACCAATAGCCAGTTTCATGCGCAAATAATTGCCCGATCAAAAGTAACGCTGCAACTGTTAAATAACTTCACTTTTCAAGTTCTATTACCACATGCATTCAGTATCTCAGGAGAAATATTAACACGCAGTTCATTGTTTATTTTCATCTTTGTATTGAAACAACACCTTCACTTATTCAAAAAAACATTCTTAGAACTGTATCTCTAACATAATGTATCGGAAATTAATCATTATATAATTAACTAATTCAACTTTTAATTTCTGAGATCGGTTGATTCTTTCTGATTATTCTTTACGTGAACAGTGGCATTCTCGCCCCAATGCGCAGATGCAAAATCGTGCCACGCAGCAAGTTTCTATTGTCTCCACCAATCGTCACCGCTGGAGACCGCCAAAAGCAGCAATATGGATGACCTCGCCCAACGACACGTCAATCTGCCTCGGCATTATTCAGCGTTTACTGAAATAACACTTCCGTTATGCATCACGTTGCAGCTTGCATACTTCCCTCAGCATTTAACCTCACTTCGTAAGTGTTCGCGTCGATTCTCCGGGAACTAACGGGAAGCGTTTTACTTGGATTGGTTGACAGCGCCCTTGCTGCTTCGTTCGCACACACCAGCTGTAGATCGGCCGGCGCTGTCTCAACAGCTGTTCTCGACATCTGATCAGGCGTTGGTCCATCACTTACGCATCCTGCAAGAACAAACGACAACGGCGCTGCAAACACAGAAAACCTAACCTTGCTCGAAATACAGAAATTTTCTGATAGCATCAGTTTCCTCCCTAGATCCCTTTGTAAAGCGCCGCACCTTGCATCAGAACGACCACTTTTGCTCCTACCTTTACTCGTGAATAGAGATCTGTAACATCATCGTTATTCATGCGAACACAACCGGACGAAACGTCCGGGCCGATAGTCCACGGCTCGGGTGTCCCGTGTATCCGGTAAATGGTGTCCTGATCGCCGCTGTATAAATAAAGCGCGCGTGCCCCAACGGGTTATCCGGCCCGCCCGACATCCCACCGGCATACTTTACCGCATTCGGATCGCGTGCCACCATTTCCGCTGGCGGAGTCCGTGTCGGCCACTCCGCCATTCGACCGACCCGAACTATGCCAGCCCATCCAAACCCCTCCCGTCCAACGCCTATTCCATAACGAACCGCCTGCTGACCGGGTTGAACCAGATAGAGGAAATGCTGATTACCATCGATAATGATCGTACCGGGTTCTTCCGCGGTCCTGAATGGGACGACACGGCGTCGAAAGGCCTCGGGGACCTGTCCATTCTTTTTGTAATACTGGTAGGCTTTGGACCGATTGTAATCGCTCCATTGCCGGGTAGCAGGATTATAAACCTGCGTACCAGCTGCCCACGTCAATCCAGCGAAACTTGCAACCCCCACACCAGCTAGGACAAGGGCTGACAGAATTCGCTGTTTGGGTAGTAAGCGAAGTGGACGTGTTTTGTTCATTGAACCCATCCCTTAATGCGAGCCTTGTGCGAAGCAACCCAGCTAACCGCGAAGTCGTAGGGCTTTTGTTTCTTTACTTCGACTGCGTATGCCATCTGTGAAGCTTCATCGGGTGTAAAGTTAATATTGTTCAAAAACTTGACAACGTCCGGATGCCGTTTGACCAGGGAAGCCGCATAACCAACCTGAACTCGCCTGTTGACCATGCAGTTCTAGCGGTCGATTTTGTAAACCACGCTGGATCGTCTATCGGTAAAGTAATCATCCATTGGGAAGCATCATGTTCTGGTTCGGTCAGTCGCTGTATATCGTGAAGCTTAAACACATAGTGGGGCGCATAACAGGCGAAAACCATGGGTTGGCCGGTCGCTTCCGCGGCGTCCACTGCGGCCATTCCAACGTCTTCACTGGCTTCAAGTAAATCCAGATTCTTCGAATAGCCGTAGCTTTTGGCGCGGATTTTTTCAATTGGCGTCATCGACCGGGAAGCAGCTCCCACCCACATTTCCCCTTGCCATCACCATTGGTGTCCAGCCCGGCGGTTTTCGCTGCATCATTGAGATCACTAATGTCTCGAATACCAACCGTTTCCACTGCCGCGCGAGTAGCGCATATTCCTTGCCATGCAGGCATACTTTTGGGGCTCAATGCCACTTTCTTTTCTTCATCGACATACTGTTTGACCAGATTATCGAGGTTAGGTCTCCAGATTTCGGGGTGAACATCCACCGTTCCCTTTTGGAGACCATTGAACGCCGTTAGCGTACCCATTTCCTCGACACGGGCGTCCAATCCGAACTCATCCTTGATGACAACCTTCATAATATTTGCAGATACCTGACCAGACGGCCAGTTTGGCATGGCAATCACAAGGTCACTTGCTGATGAAGGAGCAACCCCAAAGCCAATGAACAATGTTGCTGCGAGCAGAGCTTTCCCGATCGGACAACGCATGCATCTCCTCCTGTACCAAGAGGAACAGGTTCCTCGAGTGTGACGGAAATGTCGAGCGTGCAACGGTAACAAGCATGATCTGTTACAGTAAATTCATGAGGCCCCGTGAATGAGCAGCGACTTTTCTTGCGGGCGGTATTTCCGAATTTCGATATTCAGACCAGTATCGGAACGCAGCAGCTTTCGATGTTCCGTTTCATTGGGTGTGACCGAATACCCCGGATCGATGAGGGCGTATCTGCCGCTCAACGGTGAAAATGAATCACACCTAGTTCATTCGAACCTCTCCACGGCCATGCCATACCTCCACAGGATTTCGGAGCGACGTTGGAGCAGTCTGACGATACGTGTCGTCATCCACCATGCCATGGTTTGGCTGGATACCGCATTCTGGAAAGACGTCGGCACCGAATAACGCCATCCCGTCGGTGCCGCGTGATGAATCAGTGCACCTTCAGGCAGCAACCCGGCTTCGTTTGAGCGTTTCGCTGGGTAACTCACCAAACAGGTCATGATACCATTTTGCAAATCGTCCAAGCTCGCTTATACCCCAATTATTGGCCACGACCGTTATAGTGCAATTGCGCTCCGCTTCACTGGCAAGATTCTGGCGGATGCGATGTAATCTAATCCTTCGCACATAGGCCTGAGGCGTTATGTCGATAATTTCGGCAAAGGCACGACACAACGTTCTGCGGGAGGCATTAGCCGCACTGGCAATCTCATCAAGCGACATGGGATGGGAGAGATTATCATATATATATGCTCTTGCACGGAGGAAAACTGCATTGTGGCGGTTGCGACTGGCGCGACGAAGAAGATCGACAGGGGGCGTCCGGGTGCTGGATAATTGCACTCAGGAGCTCTCGTGTGGCGTTACCCCCATTCGAGGTCCCGGAATGGATCAAACTGAACATATATGTCAGATGAGCAAGTGTATGGGGATCCATCTTGCGGGCATGGATACCAGTTCCGCCAAGCGTCGCTCTATCAAGAACAATGTCTTCGTCGGCAGCGAAACGCTCGAGCAGGTCCAGTGGAAGCGATGCAACTGCATAGATCGATCCCTCACTATACAATGCATCATGTTCGTCTCCGGCATGGAATATACCCATCTCGCCGGTTTCTACTTCTAGTAACCATTGGCGATTGCCCGGAGGCAAAATAAGTCCAACACCAATGCTTAACACATCGCACGACAACGGCCCCCGGAGGGCGACCTTTCCACCAATTTTGCCCGTTGAGCAGATAACACCATCTACTTCCGCATAAGCCAGACTTCCAGCATTCAGCTTGGTTGAACATTGCGTTGCCGTCAGATTGGCATGTCGGACAGCTTCGCTAAGATCGTCAATCTGGGAAATCGGTATACAAGTGAACGTCCCACCTTCAGTGTTCGAACCTCCTTCACTCATCTCGAGTCCCTCCCTCATGCGACATACCCAATTTTATGAATCGTTAAATTATTACAGATTTACCCTCATCATATTATAAATATAATTTGATATTTATCATAGAATCTTAATAAGATCGCAATCAACTCTGCATTGTATTTCTACGTTACTTATAGTTGATCGTATACAATACTTTAAGTTGCAGAGTGTATCCTTACCGATGGAGTCTCGATGCTACCAGAAGCGAATGAAACTATAAACTGCCTGAAGCGACGGTTACTTCACCAGCACGAAATTCGACTGCTACGGCATATCTATGGCCAAAGTTCATCTCGTCGTACTAGGGACTTGGAGCAATTGCCTTCAGCATTAATTCCCGCACTTCCTCCTCAATATCGCGACAAAGGCTTCGAAACTCCTCAGCTTTTCTTTCGTCGGCTCGCCAGCAATCAAACGCATTTTTGCTGACACGTAATCGTCGCAGAGCAAACGAAAATCCAATGATTTCCAGTACAGTGCTCGAATTATCGCCTCATGGTCCGGAAACCGTTGAACGATCACATTCAGGTTCGACACGATCACAGCCTCCCGGATACGCTTTCTCCCCAAGCACATTGTTCAATAGTTACATTTTACGCTAGGTTCGCACATGTACGAACACGTTGCTTACTGTAACATTTTGAAAACTACTTGCTTTGGGCCGTTATCATTATAACCTCAGTCCCGATAACGGATTCAGACAAAAGCAATAGCAAGGATGGCCCGTAGAGATCCGTTATTCGCCAGCGCTCAGCGAGAAGATTGGAAACTGCAGAGATGATCAATACAACCGGGATATGCGCACTTGTCATCACGGGTGCAACGCTACTTGCTACGGGATACCATTCAACTGCAGCGGATCTCGGACCGGCTATCGTGCCGGAACTGAAGCCTGTCGACGATGGTTGGAGAATATCCGTATCTCCCTATTTTTGGGGCGCGGGTCTTTCAGGGGATGTCGGAAGTTTCGGGCTTCCCTCTGTCCATCTCGATGCGTCGTTTGGCGATGTGTGGGACAATCTCGACTTCGCCGCGATGATTGCCGGTGAGGCGCGACGGGGACCATACAGTATATTCGGAGACATCATCTATTCTGATCTGTCCGGGACCAGCGCAACACCACGCGGAGTTCTTGCGACGGAGGCAACCGTCGACAGCAGGACTTTCGCCGGCCTCTTTGGAGCAGGATATACCATTCTCGGGGATGAGCTTAGCTACCTTGACGTCGTTGGTGGCCTGAGGGTCTGGTCTGCAAAAAACTGAAATTTCGTTCAATGGCGGTCTGCTTGACGGGCGGGAGGTCAGTGACAGTGCAACCCGGGTTGACGCGATGGCCGGCGTGAGAGGGGTATACTCCTTCACTCCGAATTTATTTCTGACAGGCTGGGGCCTTGTAGGTGCAGGTGGCGCGGATGTCGACTGGGACGTTGCCGCCGCACTTGGCTACAGATTCAATGAAACTGTTTCAGCAACGCTTGGCTACCGCGCTCTGGGTGTTGACTACAGCAATGACGGATTCGAGTTCGACGTCGTTGAGAAAGGGCCGATACTGGGCCTGACGATAAAGTTCTAATCAGCCGGATTGATCAGTTTTTGCTGGATCATTCAACCGATGAGGATATTCCTCACCGATGGGAGGATAAGATGAATGATAGAAACTTTTTTCCAGTAATCGAATAAAGCGTTTTTCGCTCCTGCTGGTGAGCACGACATTCCTCGCGCTATCTGGCGGTGGAGCCTCAGCTCAACAACCATCAGCAACTCCGGCCACTGCTGTAACTGAGCCGCAGAACGCCAGCAAAGCCATGTTGAATGATGAGGAGATGCAGATCCTTGTCGCACGTATCGCGCTTTATCCAGATGAACTCGTTGCACTCATAACCTCAGCGTCGCTTTATCCTCTACAAGTCGTGGAAGCACAGCGGTTTCTGGAAGCAGTCAAAACAAATTCTTCCCTCAAGCCAAAGGAAGAATGGGACGGTAGCGTGATATCGCTGCTAAATTATCCTCAGATCGTCAAAATGATGAGCGACGACCTTGAATGGACGCAGGCAATCGGCAACGCAGTCGCCAGTCAGCAGAAAGACCTTCTTGTTGCCATTCAGACGCTCCGGGACAAAGCAGTCGCGGATGGCGTCATAAAGAGCGACGACAAGGTGCAGGTCACAAAAGAAAACAATAATGTGGTCATTAAGTCCGCTGATCCGCAGAAAATCTATGTACCTCAGTATGAACCACAGATGCTCTACGAACCGGGCTATGCCATAGCGCCTGTATCTTATTATCCTGATCCTTACCCCAATTACTATTACCCGACCGCAACCTATTTTGCAGGTTTTGTAACCGGGGCTGTTTTGCAGCGGCCGTCGACTGGGATGACTGGGGCGTCTGGGGCGGTCGCTATGATGGAGCTGATATTGATATAGACTGCAATCGCTGCATGAATAATATCGATGTTGATGGCCGCGTTAACTTCAATGATGTTGACTGGAAGAACGTAGACCGTAGCAAACTCAAGTTCGATCACAACCAGTATTCGAAGATCGACAGCACGAACATACGTTCTCGTCTGGAAAAAACCGGTGGTGACAATATCAGAAACCGGGCCCAGTCATTAAAACCGAAAAGACAGGGGCGAGACAGAACAAGATCAGCGCTTCGTCTATCAAGGACGTAAGAGCAAACAAGGTACAAGGCAACCGTAAAGCCGCCAATCCTCAGTCTCACGTCAAGAACAGACCATCGAAACCCGCACAAACCCATAACCGACCAGCTCACAACGTAAAACATACTATGGCCAGCAAACGGGATGTCCGACCGAAACGACCTTCCGGCCTCGGTGAGGTTCGCCCAAGAGCATCTGCACACATGAGCTCCAACCGTGGTGGTCGTGCGATGGGTGGTGGGCATCAGTTTGAACGCAGGTCAATGGGAGGCGGGCATGCCCGCATGCCACACGGACATCGACGCTAACCGGTGGAGGTACATGCCATGAAGTGGATTAATCGTTGCACAGCAATGGCTTCCATTGCGTCTGTCTTTACAGGGTTTGTTTTGTCGATTTCTCCCGTAGCAGCTGCAGGTAATGATGATCTCGCCGGGTTGCTTTCAGATAAATTACCTGCAGAGTTCGCGACCGTCGAAGACGCCGTGGCAGGGTTCAAGGAAGCGGTTCAGTCAGAAAACCCGGACCGGATGGCTGACATTCTCGGATTAAAGCCGGAGCTTCTCAAGGATTCAGACGGCATTGCAGACACGCTCGCTCTGATCAAAGTCGGAATATCTCGTCGAATCGGACTTGAGACGCAGGGTGATTATCACGTCATCGAAGTTGGTGAAATCCTGTGGCCTTCCCGTTTCCCGTTGCCAAAATGGAGGATGGAAAGTTTGCATTTGACCCCGTGCTGGGGATAGAGGAGATCGTCAACCGGCGTGTCGGTGAAAACGAAATCCAGACCATCGAAACCATACGCTCCTATATCGACGCTCAGGAAGAGTATGCCAGTGCTGATCACGATGGCGATGGCGTACTGGAGTATGCACAAAAAATCGTCAGCAGTCCCGGCGAGAAAGATGGCCTTCTCTGGCCCGATGTCGATGGTGACGACCCAAGCCCTGCCTCCCCCTTGCTCGATTTTTCGCAACTCGATCAATCAGCCGTGGATGGATACTTTGGCTATCGCTATAAGGTTCTGACACGCCGGGGAGACAACATCGCAGGCGGCGCATTTGATTACACCATAAACGGCAACATGATAGCCGGATATGCCCTTGTAGCATGGCCGGTGAAATACGGTGAGACCGGAGTTAATACATTCGTGGTCAATCGTAATGGTATCGTTTATCAGGCTGATCTTGGTGCAGAAACCAACAAGATCGCGCCGTCGATCAAACAATTCAATCCCGATGACCGTTGGTCGATCGTGGACGATTGACCAATGTCAGCACCCGTTGATAGCGCTCGACAATCAGGTGAACGTCCGGTCCCAGAAGCTGCTTCGCGTCTGGATTTTCATGCGGCCCATGGAGGTATGTTTTTCGAGCTTCAGCGCAGATTACACCTTCTGCATGAAAATGCGCTGAGAACGGGCAAACGGGCACTGATGTTCGTGGCACTCGCATGGGGTGGTCTGCTTGTGCTTGTGCTGCCAACATACTTCTCAGACAAGCCAATGATATGGAATTTCATTTCAGATCCGGGCCCATCTGTACGGTTTATAGTGGGAATTGCAGCATTCATCTTGTCCGAAAAATACATCGATGCTGGCCTTCGGACAAAGCTTTTACAATTCAACCGCGCGCCGCTGATTGCACCTTCATCTCAGCCTAAGGCTCTTAGTGCCCTGAACACTGCACTTAAAAGACGGGACCCGGAACCGCGGAACTGATCTGCCTGCTTCTGGCGATTGCAGGCGCCTATGCGGCGTATGTCAATTTCAAAAGCCTCCCGCAACCAACTGGAGCGTGACTGTATCCGGTAGCACGCCGATGTTGACGCCGGCCGGATGGTGGTGTGTTTGTTTCAGCTCGCCTTTATTTCTGTTTTTAATGTTTCGAGGACTTTGGCGACACGTTGTATGGGCAAGGTTGCTTCGCATGATTGCCGCCCTTGAGTTACGTCTCACGGCGACCCATCCCGACAGAAAAGGAGGACTGGCTTTTCTGGCTGAGTACCCCAACGCCTACGTGGCATTCGTTTTTGGGTTGAGTAGTTCCATTGCGACGGTTGTAGCCAAACATGTATGGGAGGACGGGCTTTCAGCGAACGCTTTAGCTACCGTGATGATTGGTTGGCTACTCGTGGTTCTGATTTTCTTCGCATACCCGCTTTCTGCATTCACCGGCCCTTTGTCGCGGTTGAAACGCAGTACCGTTTCAGTCCTGTCTGCACTGGCGACCAGACAACAGCGTACTACCGAACGCAAAATAATCGGCGGAAACATTGCAGCTCCAAGCAAAAATGAAACAGACTACGCCAACGGAAATCCGGAAAATCTGGCGGATTACTATTCCAGCGTCTGTAAAATTTCCACCGTTCTTCTCAGTCGCAACTCTTTGATGCCTGTTTGTGCTTCTGCGATATTACCTTTTGCGATTGTAGGAATGACACAGCTTCCATTCAAAGAAGTCTTTTCCGTACTTAAGAAAATACTTCTTGTCTAGATTGTGTGGCATCATCGACGTTGGGTTTCGTAACGAGCGGAGACAACGCAGTAAATCAGGAGGTAACCGGAGTTGAGACATGCGCCGCACAATCCAGACAAACAAATCCGGGCGAGATTTAGCGACACCTTCTGGCCAGAAAGTTTCCAGCCAAATATCAATGAAAAATCGTGTATAAAATGCCAGCGGCGGTTTCCAGTCTGGGGCGCAATACTTCTCCTTTCAGTGTCAGTTGTCGGATGCGGACATCCAACCGGGGTGATGAACCCGATCGCATCGGAGAACACACAGTCAAATTCTAGGTCAGTAGATATGCTGGTCGTTACAACACGCCAGCCATCTGGTGATCCAAACACGTTGTTTAACGGAGAGCGTGCTCCTAAAGCTCATTCACGGACATCGCCGTCTCTATTCCCAAGCAAAGAGAGCCCGGCTCTGTACAATGGCCACGTAAACTCCCACCTGACCCACTGACCGATTTCGCCGTTACACGCGCGAGGTCTGTTGCTACAGTCAGCGATGGAAAACAATGGATAAAAAGTCACATCTCGAACGGTAAGGCGCTTGTATTTGTGCATGGATTCAACAACCGCTACGAGGATTCAGTCTTCCGCTTCGCTCAAATAGTCCATGATAGTCAAATGGACGCGACACCGGTTCTATTCACCGCCATCCCGAGCAAAACTGACTGCATACGAATACGATCGGGAAAGCACAAATTACTCCCGTACAGCACTGGAACAGACCATCCAGACACTGGTAAAGGACCAGAACGTCAAAGATATAACAGTACTTGCTCATTCCATGGGAACCGGCTAGCAATGGAATCCCTTCGTCAGATAGGTATACGAGGCGGTCATGTGAGCCCAAAAGTTCGGAATGTCATTCTCGCGTCGCCTGATATTGATGTTCAGGTGTTTGCCAAACAATTCGCCGAGATGGGGAAACCGCGACCCAAGTTCACAATTTTCGTATCACAGGATGATCGCGCCCCCGCCGCCTCCCGACTGTTAACCGGTGGGGTTCAACGAGCCGGTGCAATCGACCCTACTCAGGAACCGTATCGTTCCCAACTCGAAACAGCTGGCATAACAGCAATAGATCTGACGAAAGTTGATACCGGCGACCGCCTCAATCACGGAAAGTTTGCAGAAAGTCCGGAAATCGTCCAACTTATCGGCCAACGCCTTATCGCCGGTCAAACGCTCACAGACACTCGCATCTCACTAGGTGAGGGTGTTGTGGCTGTCGTTGGTGGAACAGTTCGTACTGTTGGCAATGTCGCCGGCACAGCTGTTGCCGCACCATTAACGATCACCGAACGTCATGACCAGAAACCCGGCAGTACCAATATCTCCGAGACATTCAGCCATGGCGGCAACACTCCGTTGCTTAACTAAACGACCGGTGTGAGAACCCGTATCTGATTTAATTGAGAATAAGAGATAACAAACAGTTCGGGTGGAATTACGTCCATTTGACTTGCTTTACTGCGACCGATTGCCCGGTATTTTAGTGTCAGCAACAGACGATACAGAATGGCGACATACTGCAACTTCCATTCGAAAACGAAACCCAACTACACGTAGTATAATATATTTCTACATTAATTAATGTATAATAATAGTTAATATTAATTTATTACAACAACACAAATTTTTATGAAGAACACTTTTCTATATCGATTTTGGCACAAACTGCATAGAACTGCGCGCGATAAACCGCCAGAATACTTACTGCGATTTCTAGACATATCGAAGTTTGCGTTCGTCCAAATTTTGATCGAACAGCTGATAGCTGGTGAACTTCTGTGCAGAAAAGAGGGGAACATGCGCCATCGTACTCGAAGTCAATAGTTTAACGAGAATGATGTGACGGTAATTTGACATACGGTCAATTCCACCGGGGTTCTGTTATGGCTGACAAAAGTAGTATGACTGCGGTCGGGGAGGTAACGGCTGCAGAAGCGAAACTGGCGCTGACCGAATTGCTGACTGATCAGCGATTTCACGCGACTGATCGAGCCAAGGCAATTTTGTCTTATCTTGGTGATCAATATTTTTCCAACGGTCGCGACAGTGTCAAAGCCTATGCCATTGCTGTCGACGTGCTGGGCAGGCCTGAAAGTTTTGATCCCGGCACCGATCCGATCGCGCGAATTGAGATGAGCCGGTTACGTTCTGCTCTTGTCCAGTATTTCGAAGCCTTTGGCCGGGAAAAGCCAATCGAGATCATTCTACCAAAGGGAAAGTATGCACTTTGCTTCCTCTATCGCCCGAGCAAGGCGCCTGCGAAAAGAAAAAGAAAATGCGCTCCCTGCCGGATCCACAGATTCCGAGGATACAGCGTTCTGGTCGCATCAGAAACTGGTGGCTACTTGCAAGCATCGTATTTTTGGCCTTCGTAACTGCAATACTAATCGCGCTTGTTCTTATCAAATCGCCCGGCAACACCGTCAAACCTATTGCAATTATCGAGTTTGGTACTGATGACGACGCCCTGCTGATCGAAGCGGCAACTGTAAGAGACGCTCTATTTGCTGCCCTAGGGAATTTTCATACCCTGTCCCTGCGTTCCAATAGCGATACATACTTCTCTAAAGATGACGATATCAGAAAGTTCGTCATAGGGATAAAGTATCGGGCTGATAATCAAATGCGGGAATTATGGTGGCAAGTACGGGATGAGCTGCAGAACGAAGTTCTTGGTTCTGGTGTTGTCCGGACCGACGGCACAAGAATGACGCGGACCGGGATTGCCGAAAATCTCGCATCGTCGCTCGCTCCTACGCTGGCAGCTTCCAACGGTGTTGTAAACGTCCAGCTTGTAAGAGAAGGGTCTGACCATTCGTCTTTGGGTAATACGTGCGTCCTGAAAGCCGAGCTTTTACGGCAAGTTTCAGGCCAGTCGCTAAAATTCAGAAGTGCCTCGAAGAAACGATCGCCCAGAACCCGGAAAATAGTGACGCACTGGCTGCTCTTTCTCGCGTTCTATCTCGCTCTGCAGAAACTGTATCGAATTCAGAAGTACTGGCCAGAAGTAAGTCTCTCGCGGAGCGTGCTGTTTTGCTTTCTCCCCGGTCCGATAGAGCATACTTTGCGCTAATGGATGCATATTTTCGATCAGCAGAAACTGAACTCGCCGTCGAGGTGGGTAAACGCGCACTTACATATAACCCCAACAACCTTCAACTTCGGGACACACTGGCACTCGCGCTTTACGCCAACAGTCGTTGGGACGAAGCCTTGAACCCTGGTCGCCCTCAAGTCTGGAGAAAACATTACAGATGAACATCGTCGTTTGCTGATGCTTGAAGCATTCCGCCACCGGGACTGGGATTCGGCCTTGAAACAAGCAGAACAACTTCCATCTGAAAGTGAACATAAAGAAATCTATCGCATAGCAGCACTTGCGGGAAGCCGACCAGAGATATTGGACATATCACAGGAAATGCAAGCGCAACTAATTGAAGCGATGAAATGGGACCGGTGCCTCAGTCCATCCGGGAAATAATTCTGAGCAATTTCCCTGATGTGAAATCTATCGGTCGCTGAAAACACTGCGCCCGGATCAGCAATTTTTCCTGCGCGAGAGACAATACTCGGTAACTTCCAACTCAATCTCCCTGCAGACCTTTTCATACTCGGCAAAAGAGAACTGTCTTCCTTGTCTGAAAGCCTCAGTTTATCCAACACCTCGCTTGCAATCTGGTAAGCCTCTGCAAGACTCAGAAGAGGCTCACCTTCAGAACGCTTTATATCGTCGCGAACAGATGGAAGCTTCAACATCAGCTTGATCATGCCTCGTTTTGATGTCCCGTTTGGCTGAGAAGAATTTCGATCCTCTTCGTAGATACCCATTCCCTTTCCTCCTCCCAAGCCCAAAAACGACAGTGAACTGATCCATCGTGCAGCGAAAATTCACAAATGAACTTTAACGTATTACTTTTTGATATTAATCAGTTGTAGAGCCCTTCTTCCGAAAAGCCTTTCGCGATCCCGCAACACGAAATAACATATGCCATATTGTCCGCTGAATTATGCTTTCATATGATTTTTGTGACGCCAATACAAAATGGAATGTATGGAACCCGCCTCATTTTTCCTGCTTATTTTACTACTATGGTTTGCCAAATTCTTTCGTTTAGACGAGTATTCGACCAGATAATGATACTGGTGACTAGTTGAGGAAGTGGAGTGCTCGCCCCACTTCCTCGTAGATATTACTGCGGAGACAACCTTTCGAGTTCATTCAAGCGCTCCAGCGCAGCCCGTTGACGAAGCAGTCCATAATTGATGCCGCTTGCGTTCAGGGTGCTGCCTTCCTGATAAGGGAATTTATCGAAATCCGTGAAGAAATCCTTGATCTTTCCCCTGTATTGGTACCAGCAACCACATGTTTCGACCGAAAACTCGATTGCGCCTCCTCCGTCTTCCATTGCCCTTTCATAAGGGTCCATCCGAAGGTTGGTAATCAATGCCCAATTGGGCACTTCTCGAGTAGCCGTTGCGATATTGCCGTGGCTCATCGTTGCAAAACTGAGTTTCCAATCGTTCCACCGAATGGCATTTAGGTTTCCGCCTTGATCAAAGTAGTACATGGCATCTCTGGGAGTCGTATCACTTTCACCTTTCAACAATGAGGTAAGATCATACCCGTCCAGATGAACTTTGAATTCCTTTGACCCGGATTTAAAGCCGCTTTTCATCTGCTCTTTGAGATCCGGAATACCAGCAGCGGCGGCGAACGTCGGCATCCAATCCATGAGAGTCACGATGTCGTTTACCTCGGTCCCGGGCTTCACAACACCGCCAGCGAACCATCATTGGGATTCGGAAGCCACCCTCCCGTGTCGTGCCTTTTTCCCCTCGGAACATCGTTTGTGCTCCGTCCGGCCACAGAGCCAGTTCCGCTCCGTTGTCCGTCGTGTAGAGCACTATCGTGTCCTCGGTTATTCCCAGTTCATCCAGTTGATCCAGCAACTGACCAACATGTCCGTCATGTTCCAGCATCCCGTCCGCATGGATACCCTTGCCAGTTTTGCCGACAGAATCCTGCTTCAAATGGGTAAAGACGTGCATACGCGTTGAATTGAACCAACAAAAGAAAGGCTTATCCGCTTTATGCTGACGATCTATAAAATCCTTGGCCGCAGCAAGGAACTCTTCATCAACGGTTTCCATACGTTTGGTATTCAGTGCACCGGTATCTTCAATCTTACCATCTGCGCTGGACTTGATGACACCACGCGGTCCGTACTGTTTCCTGAAATCCGGGTCCTTCGGATAAAAGTACCCTTCGGGTTCTTCTTCCGCATTCAAGTGGTAAAGATTGCCAAAAACTCATCGAAGCCATGGTTTGTAGGCAGATGCTGGTCCTGATCGCCAAGATGGTTCTTGCCAAACTGACCCGTCGCATAACCCTGCGCTTTCATCACATCGGCTATTGTCGGCATCCAATCTCGGATTCCATGTGGATCCCCCGGCATACCAATGGTAAGCAGACCCGTCCGGAATGGCTCCTGACCAAGAATGAAGGAAGCCCGGCCCGCAGTACAACTTTGCTGCCCATAAGAATCCGTAAAGATTGCGCCTTCTTTTTGCTATGCGGTCGATGTTTGGAGTCCGATACCCCATAAGTCCCATTGTATAGGCACTGATCTGTGGGATACCAATATCATCGCCAAAGATAACGAGTATGTTTGGCTTTTTACCTGAGGCAGCGGATTGATTGCCGCCCGATGTCTGAGCTTGAGCCAACGTCGGATGTGTTGTAGCCGCTACTGTCAATGCTGTCACTGCAAGTGAACTGCCTCCCAGCAGAATATCGCGGCGACTTACAGATGCCGTATTGCTTTCCGACTTATCCGAACTGGACTTTTTCATTGTCAGTCTCCCTTTCGTTAGAACTGTGCCTGTAGCACTAAAGGTTTCATCATTCCCTGTGATGGCTGTCCGCCAGTGAGTACTCACAGTCTGCCACGGTCGCAAACACGTGTTACTTCTTTGGCGAGAAAACCTCTGTCCAATCTTGCTTCATGTCCACGACCGTCCAACCTCGCTCTTTTGCTTCAACCAGAGCCTTATCCAGCTTTCCGAATGCAGACTTGCGGTCATAGGCAAACTCCCGCTCCACATCGGTATGATGTACAATCAGTCCAAAGCCCGGTGTCTTTGCAGTAGCCCATCTCAGCATTTCATAATCGCCGTCGGAGTTTCCGGCGACAAAGACCGGACGACGACCGATGAACTTATTGATACCGACTGGCTTTCCGTCACCATCGTCGATGAAGTCGATTTTCGGTAACCGGGTCAGGACAGGTGTTCCATCGATGACTTCGTACTTGGTCGCAATTGAGCTGCCCACGACCTGTTCGGGAGGAATTCCGTAAAGTGATTGCGTCACCGGGCGCATGAACTCAACCCCACCACCAGAGACAATAAACGTCTTGAAACCGTTCGCTCGCAGGAACTCAAGTAATTCGCGCATCGGAAGATAGGTCATTTCCGTATAGAGTTTTCCTGTCTTCGGATGCCGCGCAGTGGCAAACCAGTTTGTGACGAGGCTGTTAAAATCGTCAGTCGTCATGCCTGCGTGGGTGGCCATGACCAGCTCAATGAGTCCTTTCTCACCACTGGCCGCCAAACCCTGAACGTCGTTGTTAAGGACACTTTTGAAGGGTTCCTTTTCCTTCCAGTCTGGGTTTTCTTCGGCGAGCGCCTTAACCCGATCGAGCGCAAACCCCAGTTGAATGTAGAATGGTTGTTCCGACCACAGGGTTCCGTCGTTATCAAAAACGGCGACGCGTTCGTCTGGCTGCACATAGTTCTTGTTGCCCTCAGTCACAGTCGAAGTAATAAACTCAACAATAGCGGACTTGGTCGCTCCGTCCCTCCGGGAAGGTAGCGGATCCTGCGCCAGCACGGGCTGAGAAAGACAAATCACCAGCAAGGCCGTGGTCAAAAACCAGTGCGAAACTGCTTTACTAAGGTACTTGCACTCGTCATTTGACTCTCCTGTTGAGTGGTTCTCTTCTGATGCAGCGAAAACCTACATGGCTCATAGAACTATCTTCAGGTTGAGCGTGGCGCGCTGCAGGGCGGTAACGGCGGCAATAGTTTGGCGCGCAAAGATGCGATCCGCCCTTTACTACTCTCCGCGGTATCCTGATCTGCGGAAGTTGCGGATCATAACTGCCGGAAAGGTCGCCACCGCGTGGATTCGCCGGAATACAACACGATTTTTCGGCGCGCTGGGGATGATTTGTAGACCAGTAATCACTTGTCCATTCCCAGACATTTCCGATCATATCGTAAAGCCCGTATCCATTGGGTGGAAAAGAACGCACAGGTGAAGTCCGCTCCTGCCCTTTTGGTTTGGTTGACTGAACAGGAAAGATACCTTGCCGGTGTTTGCCATAAGTTTGCCGTTGGGGATAAGTTCGGCTCCCCGGGCATATTCGCAGTCCTGTGTTCCACCGCGCGCAGCATACTCCCACTCTGCTTCGGTAGGGAGATCCAAACCAGCCCAGTCCGCGTAGGCTTTGGCATCTGACCGGGCAATGTGTACCACTGGGTGATCAAGTTTACCTCTGATGTCGCTCAGGCCTCCCAAAGGCCTTCGCCAGTAAGCACCGTGCTTGTATTTCCACCACTGACGTATATCCTGACCATCCAGAACTTTTGGCTGATGGAATACCAACGAACCAGCACGTAGATTTTCCGATTTTGCCCCGGGATAATCAGCCGCGTTCGGAACAATTTCGGCAACCGTCACATGCCCCGTCTCCTTGACGAATTCCGCAAACTGTCTGTTAGTCACGGGGGTAATGTCGATCCAGAAGCCGTCCACCTTGACCGGATGCGCTGGAGCTTCCTCTGGATAATGGTGATCAGACCCCATCACAAAGGCTCCACCCTCGATCCAAACCATTCCAGCGATAGCAGTTTCACGGGTCATTTCTTCAAGACATTCTGCCATTGTCGCCTCCTGCTATCGATATCACAATATCTCTTCCGATGGCTGGAAATGTAAGTACGTTACGGTAAAACATGAGACGTAACGCCTCGTTACATCAGTGCGCCCACTGGCAAGGGTTTTGGAATATCCATATTATACAATGAATTATGCATCAGGACGATGGCAGGGACGGCCTACTCCCAATAAGCACTGCATTCAGATGCGACAGTATCCTCAAAGCCCCTGCGTTTGGCATCGTACACTGCTCAAAAAATACCATTGGCAGATAGCCCACATCCCGGTCGATGAGTAAGGTACGATTGCAACACCGCTATATTGACGATCACGACATTCGGCAGGTGAGAACGATGCCGTTTTCACATCCCATCGCACTGAGTTAGTTCGCCTGCTTCTGGAATACTGTGTACGCAGCCAAACTGCGTCGCGCTACAATCAGGTCCCATCATAACCTGTCTGAACGAATTTTTTCGCTCCTGCAATGCAATACAAGTCAGAGCCTTCTAGCGAGGTTCTCCGGTAAAAACCAGTTATAGTAAGGATTTTCACCGGCATATCGCATGACGAAAGCCCCATTCTTCTGCCATGCTTCCCGGTTGTTACTGTATGAGGCAAGGCCTGCCTGATAGAATGCATAAAGATATTGACGTTCTCGTTGCACCCGGGCAAGCGCGAGCGGCGGCAGATTTACAATCTCAGGCTCTCTGGCATGTTGCATAATGCTGACGAGCGTCATCGCGAAGGTATTGGGCCGTACCCATGTACTAAACTCTATAGACGGGTAATTGTCGGTCACAGATTGCACGTCACCCGCAAATGCCAATAATCCACTTCTGTCGGTTACCCACGTGGCAAGCATCGCATCCACAGATTGGATACCAACATCCTGAAGTGCTTTCTTGACCGTAGGTTGTTCGAACCGAGTTGTCATTCTGCCATAATCCGGGGCATGGGTCGCAAGGATCCGATCATCATCATCTCATGAAGTTCAGTCGTCCAGAGGTGCGTGAACGGGAACACTTCGGTGAAACTTTTACAAGGGCACGGGTGTCCTCGATATTCTGCGTAGGCAATGGCAGCCACTGCGCAACCATGCCACCACCAGTCAATCTTTTCGCGGCAAAATTATAGAAATCAGTCGAATAAAGATTGGCGACACCAGCAGCCGACGGCGGCGGCGGCTCAAGTGTAATGAGATCATATTTGCGGTCATTTGCGATAAGCTCTCTGCGGCCATCGCGCAAACGCAGGTCAATTCGCGGATCGTCGGGCGCTCCGTAATTACCTTTGAAGGTGCGGCTGGCACGGACGACGCCCGGAAGCAATTCCGCAACAACGCGCTTTTCCAGATTATCAAACGCAAGGGTTGCACCTGCAGTAATGCCGGTGCCAAGACCTATTATCAGTACTGATCTTGGATCGCTGTCAGCAATTATCAAAGGTAATAATGCCTGCAGCCGCATGTAGCGTTCTGACGCCATTGAATCACCCGTATTGGATACCCCCCCGGATGTAAAGCCTCCTGAACCTATTATTATTTCCCTGTTCAACAACCGCAACGGTTGCGCCTAATCCTTCCTCGTAGAAAATCAGACCGCCCTTTTGCGCACTCCGGCAGAAGCTGAGCGAACCTATCTGTAGGAACGCACACCAAAAGCAAACCGGCAATCACGACCAGTAGGCTGGAGGCTAACATACTTCGTTGTGACCATCTTTCAGAACGCAGCAACATAATCGTTGCAAGCAGCGATGCTGTGAAGCCAAGAATACCAATTGCATGGACAAATCCAAATCGGGGCACAAGTACAAAACCGGTGAAAACAGAACCCACTATGCCACCGAGCGTATTCCAGCCTCCAACGAGCCCAACCGCCCGACCAACAGGCACGGTTTTCCCAACAATCATCACAACCACAGGGAACGCGGCCCCGAGAAGTAGTGTGTAGGAGCAAACACTATTGTGAACGCTGCAACTGCAAAGCGCGCAGACATTCCTGCAAGGCGGTTGTCGGTAGTAACGAGAACCCAGTATTCAGCGAACGACTGAGCCGTTATCATCCAGCGCCCGAGTAGCGCCACCTCTACTACGGCGATAATACCTGCAGTTCCGATCAGTAAACCAAGAACGCTCCGGGGCCTTCTTATCCGCTCAATAAAAGGCGAGATCGCAGCCGAACCCAGTGCCAACCCTGCAAGATAAGTGGCCAGAACTACCGAGAATGCAAAAGCACGGGTGCTCATGAACTGAACAATAGACTGTGTCCAGACGACTTCATATCCGAGAGCCACTCCGCCAGCGATTCCATATAAGATGATTGCCTGACGTGCTTCGTCTGAAAGGAATCCCGCATGAGTGTCATGTCCTTGAGCGCTTTTGTTGTTCGCCGATCGCAACATAAAGGCAATCAATGCGACCGCAAAACTGCCGGAAGCGGCTATACTGGCAGTACCTGCGAGCCCAAACGACGGTATCAGTATAAAAGTAGTGGCAAGTGTCCCGACAATCGCGCCGAAGGTATTCGCCGCATACAGTTTTCCGGCGGCTGCCGCGGGAAGGCCGATTTCCCTTATGGAGCACAGCATCGCGGGAAGTGTTCCGCCCATGAAAACTGCGGGAAGGGCAATAGTGAACAAGAGCAGAAACCATGCCAACGATGAGCTGAAGCTCTCAAGCCTCACAAAAGGTAAAGCAAGATGAGGAAGACAAATCGTGACAAACAACCCTGATGTCGCCACCATGACTTCCAGTACACCGTAAAGCAAGAAGGGCGTTTGCAAACGATCGGCAAGACGACCGAAGATAAAACCGCCTAGCGCCAATCCCCCATGAATGCGGATATACCTGCGCTTACCGCGTAAACATCCACTCCGATAATTGTTGACAACTGTCGGATCCATACAACCTGAAATATTAATGACGAGCACCCTGAAACAAGTAGAAGAACTGCAGCAAGCCAGAAGCGCGCCACATGACCCACAATTGTCGCATTCTTAAAAAACATGCTTTGCGCCATAGTCACCACCGGTTGGTCGGGCACGAAGGGAGGCCGCCTGCAGACGGCCTCCCCCCGACTTATTGGGCGGGGGTGCACCCAGAGCTTTGTCCAATATAGCGTCAATCTGCTTATGGACGGATTCCTCGACCTGATCGATCGAGAAGCTAGCCGGCCGCTGGCTCGGCGGATACTCTATAAAAGTTTCAAGGAACGTGGCGGCCTTCATCGTTGCCTGAGCGAACAGGTACGCATTCTTGGTCCTCCAGTCGTTGTATTGATCGGAAACAATGTCTGCCCTCTCAAACGGATCCATACGCAGATTAAAGATCTTGGGTACGCGCAGGCAAGTAAACGGATCCTGCCAGACATCAAATCCACCCGGTTTGCGCATTTCGCAGAAGACCGCTTTCCAATCGCCAAATCTCAGGCCGACCAGCTTGGCATCATCATTGAAATAGTAAAACTCCTTACGATTGCCCTTAGGCTGCTCGCCAAGCAGATAAGGCAACTGATTGTATCCGTCGAGATGAACCTTGAAGGTTTTCCCTCCGAGGTCCGTACCCTTTAAGAGGCGCTCCTTAATGTCAGTGTCGCCAGCCGCCGCGAGTAATGTGGGAAACCAGTCGAGGCCGGAAAAATTTCATTTGAGGTAGTGTTGGGTTTAATCTTGCCCGGCCAGCGAATTATGGCTGGTACACGGAACGCACCTTCCCAGTTAGAATCTTTTTCGCTGCGGAACGGCGTTGTTGCCGCATCTGGCCACGAGAACTGGTTGGGTCCATTGTCCGTGGCGTAGACGACGATTGTATTGTCGGCAATTTTCAGTTCATCCAACAGGTCCAGAAGCTTTCCGACATCATTGTCGTGTTCGATCATGCCGTCGGCATAGTCGTTACCGGGCATGCCACTCTGTCCCCGGAATTCAGGTCGTATATGGGTGAAGAGATGCATGCGCGTAGTATTCATCCGTAAAGAACGGCTTCTTTGCTTCCGCCTGTTTCTTTATATAATCCATCGCTGCTGCGGTGGTTTCATCATCTATGGTTTCCATACGCTTTGTGGTAAGTGCTCCCGTATCCTCAACCTGACCGTCAGCAGAAGCTTTGAGAACGCCACGTGGCGCGTAGCTTTTCAGAAATTCTGGATCATCTTTTTGGCCAATAAGGACGTTCTGGTTCTTCTTCAGCGTTAAGATGATAAAGATTTCCGAAAAATTCATCGAAGCCATGAGCGGTTGGAAGGAAGCGGTCCTGGTCGCCCAGATGGTTCTTGCCAAACTGCCCTGTGGCATAACCAAGCGCTTTCAACGCCTGAGCGATGGTCACGTCCCGGTCCTGAATACCTACCGGAGCTCCGGGCACTCCGACCTTGGACATCCCGGTTCGCAACACGGTTTGTCCGGTGATGAAAGTAGACCGGCCCGCAGTACAACTGTTTTCCGCATAATAGTCTGTAAATCGTAAGCCTTCTTTGGCAATACGGTCGATATTGGGTGTACGATAGCCCATCACGCCATCGGAGTAGGCGCTGATATTCGTTTGACCAATATCATCCCCAAAGATGACAAGTATGTTTGGCTTGTCTCACGGAGGCGGTGTTGATGTATTTTGGGCCACCGCAGACGTGCTCAGCAGCGTCAGCGCAATGGCTGTAAGCTTTCCAGTCAGGCTCATTGCCAGTCTCCCGATGTTTAATTGTCTGCCTGCATAATCACACTGCATAATCACAGAAGGCGCACACACCTGCGTGAGTGGCCGAAGCTTACATTCGGCAGAAAATAACAGAAGTACGTTACGGTAACTGCGATGGTATGCTTTGGCGTCGTCGAAGCGATCAGTATATTTGGAATAAACCGGCCCTTTGGCCTTCAAACAACGTTCAACGCAATGGAAACGGTCGCCTGAACGGAACTGTTGTGATTATCCTCATGATCCTTTTTTTCTATACGGTCGAGCGCGGCGTGCTCCAATCAACACCCGTCGCACACGTTTCACGTAAGCCATATCCACTATTGGGCTTGCCGCTTCACTTGAATATGAACTTGATACTAGATAGCTCGGATTTTAGCGAAATTTACCGTTACGTACTTCCTAACGCCCGGCTCCCATCGCAACATACTTACAAGGCCGCCAGACCCAGACCGTAGCCATAGTGATGCAAATTGTGACGCGGCTCAGACGAGACAGGCAGGAGGCCGATTTGCCAGCACGTGACGATATTCTCAATCTAGGTAAGCAAATTCAGCAATCTGTTGTCGGTCAGCAATCAATGGTCGAACGTTTGTTGCTTGGCCTACTGTCAAATGGCCATCTCCGGTCGAAGGTCTGCCGGGTCTCGCCAAGACGAGAGCGATCAAGAGCCCGGCTAAAAATCTGCAAGCAGAACTGTCCCGCATTCAGTTCACGCCTGATCTTCTGCCCGCAGACATAACCGGTTCCGAGGTTTATTTTTCAGCCTCAGGTAAAGGTGAATTCAAGTTTCAACAGGGCCCTATATTCGCCAATCTCATTCTGGCAGACGAAATAAACCGCGCTCCGGCAAAAGTCCAGTCGGCGCTTCTTGAAGCCATGGAAGAACGTCAGGTGACCGTTGGTGGCAAAAGTTATCCTCTGCCTCAGCTTTTTCATGGTGATGGCTACGCAGAATCCGATCGAGCAGGAAGGTACCTATCCATTACCCGAAGCCCAGCTCGATCGATTTTTAATGCATGTGGAAGTCGGCTATCCGGACGAACAGTCGGAAGTAGATATCATGCACCTGAACCGTCGGGAAAAAAGAAGCCGAAGAAAAACATCCCACGAAACATAAACCTATTCAACGGCTTGCCCCTCAATCCGTGTTCGATGCTCGTGCGGAAATTGGAACCGTCAAGGTAAGTGATCCCGTTGAAAAATATATTGTCGCTCTAGTTATAGCGACGCGTTATCCTGAACGTTACGATAAAGAACTGGCAAAACTTCTTCAGGTTGGCGTTAGTCCTCGCGGCGTAATAGGACTTGACCGTGTAGCACGCTCCTATGCGTGGCTTAACGGCAGGGACTATGTAACACCTGATGATGTGAAGGCCGTAGTCAACGATGTATTTCGACACCGTATGATACTCTCATATGATGCCCACGCCTCCAACACCACCGCTGACGAAATCATTAATCGTATCACGAAACTGGTTGGCGTATCATGAAATCAGTTGCTGACAGCCGGGGTATATATGTAACCACGCAACAGCTTGTCGCCCTTGAGGGGCAAGCCCGGAACCTTACATTTGTACAGAAAAAGCGTAGTCATCAGTTGCTGGCTGGCCGGCTGCAATCCATGATGCGGGGTCGAGGCCTTAGTTTCGAAGAGTTACGCGAATATCTGCCGGTGACGATGTACGGACAATTGACTGGAGGGTGACGGCCAGAACGGGTCGCCCCGTCGTCCGGGTGTATTCTGAAGAGAAAGAGCGCCCTGCACTCCCCGGTCATTGACCAGAGAATTAACATGTTCTTCGGCAGCCGTCGTTCAATGAAGTCAGTAGCAGCCGCGGAAGCGGCAGTCCCGGTCGCCCGGCGAATTCTGGGTTCCGGAGACCGCGTCGGAGGCGTCGTCTTCACCGATACACAAGTCAGTGAAGTAAAGCCACATCGAAGCCGCAACGCCGTTATTGCGTTGGCGAACAAAATCGCGGATGCGAACGGCAGGCTCAGGGCAGACTACGACCAGAAGCCAAACTCTGCCGCATTGGATTCTGCCCTAAGCCAAGCTGCAAAAATAGCGCATCATGATTTTCTTATAATAATTGTCAGTGATTTTGACGGCCACAACGACACGACAAAGCAGATTCTCATGCAGCTCGCCACACGAAATGATGTGGTGTGCCTGCTCGTATATGACCCGTTTATGCTGGATTTACCGAGCGTCGGCGATATTGTAGTCAGCAGTGGGCAGCTTCAGGCTGAATTGGCTCTCGGTCGACAGGATATACGAAAATCAATTGACAGCTTTGCCCGCGAGAGGGCTCGAGAGCTGCTAGCATGGCAACGCGAACTTGGTTTGCCAATGCTACCCATATCTGCAGCGGAAGAAACTACTCCACAATTACGCAACCTCCTAGAACAATCGGCATGGCGTCAGCGGAGGCGGTAGTGGAACAGCAGGCGAAGCTCGATCAAATAACCGAAATTGCATTGCGCTCGCTTGGCGATATAGCAACACCTGACCCTGTCTCACGGATACCCCGGACATGGGGATGGGGATTGCTCGCCTCAATACTGTTCGTACTCGTTCTGGTCTATTTTATGATCTGGTACAAGCGGTGGCGAAGGAACGCTTATCGACGTGAAGCTCTACAAGAGCTGAACGCGATAAAAATTCAGTTCCAGAATCACGATCAACGATACCTTGCAGCCACCGCTTTGGCTGAGCTCGTAAAGCGGGTCGCCATAGCGTCTTGGTCAAGACGCAGTGCAGCAGCACTTTCGGGTGGAGACTGGGTAAAATTTCTCGCTGCCCACGATGGAACAGATATTAGCGGCTCACTTTCCCGGTTTTTGAACGATCTGGAGTACCAAGCCAAACCTGAACCTGTTTTTGACGATTTCAATGTAATCGTCAATTACACAAGCAAGTGGATAGAGAGACATAATGTATGAGCTCGACTTTCCTCTAGCTCTACTGCTACTCCCATTGCCATTTCTGATATGGTGGCTAATTCCACCTTATCACGAAACGTCTGTTTCGATCCGATTGCCATTCTTCACGCAGGTTACCGACGCTGTTGGTATTGAACCCAATCAAGGGTCGGTCATTCGGCGAAGAACCACCCCGCATTTACTCGTGGATTTCCTTTGCTGGTGCCTGATTGTGGTCGCACTTGCGCGTCCTCAGTTTGTCGAGCCTCCCTGACAAAAACCGAACCGCAGCGTGATATCCTGTTGGCACTGGACCTGTCCCAATCAATGGATACACGAGATTTTGCGGATTCGGACGGGAATCTTGAAGCTCGCGTGAATGCAGTGAAGTCGGTGGTGGCAGATTTTGTAACCGGGCGTCCCACAGATCGGCTTGGTATAGTTGCGTTTGGGGATGCTCCCTATCCGCTGGCACCGTTTACGATGGATCACGAGCTTGTTCAAACAATCATTCAAGGATTGCTACGGTATAGCCGGCCCACGTACAGCGTTAGGTGACACCACGGGACTTGCAATTCGCATGTTCGAGAAAACAGATGTACCCGACAAAGTCCTGATACTTCTGACTGATGGAAACGATACAGCAAGCAAAATGCCCCCGCTAAAGGCTGCCGAAATTGCGAAAAGTAAAAAGATAGTGGTCCATACAATTGGTATTGGTAATCCCGATGCTACAGGAGAGGAAAAGCTGGATACAGATACCCTCCAGAAAATTGCAAGCACGACAGGCGGCAATTATTACTTTGGCGGAGATCAGGAGCAGCTTCAAAAATCTATGACGAACTGGACGGTATTACGCCTCAGGAACAGAAGCAGTTGACCGGCGCCCCGGGAAGGAATTGTTTGTTTGGCCCCTCGGCACCGCAATCATCCTTATCACCAGCTGGTATCTTGGGGTTAGTACTTTCAGCTTCTTGCGTCGGAGATACTCGCATGATGTCTGACTTTCACTTCCTTCGACCTTTGTGGCTTATTGCGCTTGGCGTCCCACCACTTGTCATCTGGCTCGCCCTGCATTCCAGCGACTTCACTGATCGCTGGAAGCGGGTGGTCGCACCGCATCTGCTTAAAACCTGTTGATCGAGCCTAGTCAGAAAAAAAAACGTAATCTCCCTGTCTTTCTATTGTCAGGAGCACTCGCGCTGGCGACAATCGGCGCTGCCGGGCCTACATGGATGCGAGAACCTCCACCATTCGTGACCGACACAGCATCGCTGGTACTTGTCGTCGATCTTTCGACAACAATGGACGCGACTGATATTTCGCCCAGTCGTATTGAACGCGTAAAGTTGAAGATCCATGATATACTTGCCACGCGGGAAGGCGCGCGTACCGCGGTAGTCGCTTACTCGGGGACCTCTCACCGGTCGTACCTCTGACGGATGATGTCGATCTAATCCAGACCTACACTGACGCCCTTTCCACCCGTATCATGCCAAAGCCGGGAAAAGACACGTCAGCTGCGCTGAAAATGGCCGACGAACTTCTGGTTCGGGACGAGGTACCGTGCACTATCGTTTTGCTTACTGACGGTATTGAACCTGCAGCGATCAATGCAGCAAAAACATTCAGAGCTCATTGATAGTTCTCGGTGTAGGCACCCGAAAAGGTGGTGTCATCAGGACCCCCGACGGAGGTTTCGCCAACGACCTGAGCGGAGGACATCTCAATACTAAGCTCGATGTCGATGCTCTCAAGGATTTTGCCACACAAACGCAAAGCGACGTAGCCACCATTACGGAAGATGATGCAGATGTAAAGTGGGTTGCTGAGAATATCCATACGAACTTTTCCCGTCAAACATCCAATCAAGGAGACAGGTGGCACGACGTAGGTTGGTGGTTCCTCATACCATGCGCAACATTACTCGGATTGTTGTTTCGAAAGGGCTGGATCGTCAAGTTATCGGTGTTTCTGATTACACTGCAGATATTCCCTGCCCCACCGGCATCTGCCAATGGATTTGCTGACATGTGGCTCACTCACGATCAACAGGGGCGTATTGCCTATGACCGCAAAGCCTATACTGAAGCAGCCAGCCTCTTTGATGACCCGATGTGGCGTGGTATCGCATTCTATCGTGCAGATAACTACCAACAGGCGCTCGAGGCGTTTGCCGCGGTCGACAGCCCGGAGAGCTGGTACAACCGGGGTAACACATTGCTGCATTTGGCTGATTTCAGTGGTGCAGTCGACGCTTACAATAAGGCTCTCAAGGGTCGCCCGAATTGGCCGGATGCAATCGCGAACACGGCAATCGCTCAAAAGCTTCTCAAACGACAACAGGATGAGGAAGAAGAACAGCAGCAAGATCCTAATCAGAAGCCCGATAGTATTGAATTCGATGACAAGGGGAAAAAAAGGCAAGGCTGGCGAGGTGGAAGTAGCCGAACAAACCTCAGAGATGTGGATGAACAATATCAAGGTCAGTCCGGCTGACTTACTTGCCGGGGAAGTTTTCTCTGGAAGCAGCAAGGGCATCGCAATGACCAGATCCGCAATCGCTTTTTTTTCTCATGCTTGTTTCAGCCACAACGGCATTCGGTGCAGAGCCCTTCGCGCGCGCCAGCATACATCCCGCCAAACGTATCGTCCCGGGACAGCAGGTCCTTGTTGATATTGAAATATTCGTTCCGGAGTTCTTCACGTCTCCACCACAGTTTCCCTCTCTGGAGCTTGAAAATGCGGTGGTCTCACTTTCCAAGGAACGTTCTGAAAACATTATGGAAACTGTCAACGATGTGAGATTCACAGGCATTCGGAAATCTCTTGCCGTGGTACCGGAAACAGCGGGTGCGTTTACCCTGCCGCCATTCAGAGTTACATTTGGTCAGTCCGTGAACGGAACAGCAACCAAGAGTTCGGTAGAAGTCCCTTCTGTTTCATTTAATGTCGAAAATGCCGGGGTGAGCGAAACACCTGCGGTTATGTTTGCAGCTCGAAACGTAACCTTGCAACAGTCATTCGACCGGGATAGCAAATCACTCCGGGTCGGTGATGCACTGGTGCGAACGATCACGGTAACAGCCGAGAATACGCAGGCTATGATGATCCCGCCGCTGAACGTCGGCACTGTTCCTGACCTCAAGCATTACGAGAAGACTCCCTTATTGATGATAATGTATCTCTGGGGCGACAGTCTGCGAGCCGAAGAACCGAAGTTCATGTTTACACAGCGAACCGGGAGGGCTCGTACGAGCTTCCAGCAATCAAGTTTGTCTGGTTCGATGTTTCTTCGGCAACCAGCAGATCATCTGACCTCGCACCCGTTCAGATAACCGTATCTGCAGCCGACACCTCTGCCGGGGAATAGCGCCGCAGCTATCGAAACCAGCTCCCGAACCCTTCATTCAACGACAGAAAGCTGCGCTGGTCGTTGTTTCCTGCCTCGTTCTTGCGGGCATAGTTTGGTTATTTAGCTTAAGTATCCCAAAGCTTCGACACACTTTGAACGTGTTAAGAAAAAAGCATCAATCAACCTATCAGTACAGGTTGAAACTTCTAAGACGCCGGATCAGTTCCGGCACAGATGAAGAAATCTACTCCGGTTTATACGAGTGGAGCGATTTCCTTGGCTATCCCAACCTAAGCGCGTGGGCAAAGGATGGATCAGATAGATTGCGCACAGAAGTGGGTAATCTTTCACAATCCCTGTTTGGAACACCGGCGATGCAATTTGATCGAAAGGCGCTGCTTGCAAACATTGAAATTCATCATCATGAGAAGAGCAGGCCCTCGGCATTGCCACCACTCAACCCGTTCGCGTCGGGATAAAGTTGAATAATGACCATCGTATCGCTTGAAGACTAGAACTATTTCACAGCTTTCCGCCGTCACTCCCCGGTCAGGATCTTACTCATGTTGTCCTTTATCAATCCTGTTATTGCACTTTTCGGATGTGTCGGCTTTGGCTATCTGGTAGGTAAAATAAGAGTTGGCCCGATTGAGCTTGGCGGGGTGTGTGGAACACTTTTTTGTAGCGTTGGCTGTTGGCCAATTGGGAGTGCGGATCAGTCCCGACCTCAAAGACGCTGCTTTTGCCCTTTTTATATATGCACTTGGATTTACTGCTGGTCCCCAGTTTTTTGCCAACATCCGTGGTGGATGGCGCTACGGAATTTTTCGATACTCGAGATCGTGTGTGTACTGGCGTTACTGGCATTATCCATACTTGTCTTTCGGATGGATATTGGCACAGCGGTGGGTTTATTCGCTGGGTCAGCAACTGAGTCAGCTGTAATCGGTACTGCCTCGGAGGCCATCGCTCGTCTCGATATGAACGAAGAAACGATCCTCCAGTTACAGGCAAATGTTGCAACGGCCTATAGTCTCACTTACCTCTTCGGTCTGGTTTCAATAGTTGTTTTACGACGCAGATCGCTCCTTTGATCTTGAAGTCTGACCTGAAACAAGAAGCTCAGCAACTTGCACGATCACTCGGATCAACGGATGATGACAACGACCCGGTTGAGGGGTTTCCTGTGTTTGTTGGGCGCGCATTTCGTGCAGGTGGTCTCAGCGGTCAATCAATTGGGGAGTTTGAACAGAGCCGCAATTGGGCCGTTGCGATTGAGCGCGTGCAACGCGATAGTGAACTTCTGGAAGTATCAGCAGATTTTCGATTAAGAGACGACGACATTGTTTTCGTACGCGGACGTCGAAATGCGGTGATAGCCGCTTCCGATCAAATGGGCAAAGAAGTACCAGTACCACAAGGAACTAGTTTCCAACTGACAATCCGGGACGTCGTTCTGACACGCAAGGAAGCTTTCGGTCGCCAAATCCGTCAGCTCCGGCATATCGCCGATCCCGAATTGCAACGGGGTATCTTCATCGTAAGCGTGCGGCGTATGGGACAGAGCATCCCTGCTTTATCGGGAACGATTCTGCAACAGGGAGATGTTGTATCGCTCTATGGTGAGGATCGAGCCGTATCACGAGCTGCACAGGAACTGGGGAAATTGCTGCCGCATGGGAATAAAACCGACTTCATGTTCACGGGGATCGGCGTCATTGTCGGGCTCCTCGTAGGCCAGTTAAGTTTCAAGTTCGGAACTCTGGTGCTAACGCTGGGTTCAGGCGGAGGAGCACTGGTGTCCGGTTTGATATTTGGCTGGCTGAATATGCGTCATCCGGTTTTTGGTAAACTACCGCTTGCCGCAGCTGATTTTGCGAAGGATTTTGGTCTGGCTGCGTTCATTGCATCGATCGGTCTCAGTGCGGGCCCGGACGCAGTTGATCTTGTTAAGAAGTACGGTCTTATTTTACCGTTTCTGGCGGTCCTTGTATCCGTCATACCAGCGACGGTGTCGCTTTTGTGGGCTCGAAACTGATGAAAATCGAGACTCCTATCCTGTTGGGGGCAATCGCAGGGCAACATTGTAGTACTCCCACTATCAGTGCTCTCGTTTCACGTGCGGGAAACTCTATTCCTGTGATTGGCTATACGGTAACCTATGCTATTTCAAATGTGTTGCTTCCTCTCGCGGGTCCGATAGCAGTGGCTCTGGCTTCATTTCTGACCGGTTAGGACGCGTTTGTGCGGGCATCATCAAGCGGTCGAGTTTCGTGACGATTCAAGTCTTTCTTCAAATATTGGCTGCGCGATTGATGGCCAGAACAGGAGCATCAGGATTGTCCGTCGATCGAGCTGAGTTGTTCACGTTTACTGGGCTTTATTTGCGTCCGACTCATTTTCTTATCATGCCGCGAGTATAGCTCTCTAGCCCACCCCATTTTTGGAGTGTTCCGGGATGTCGTCAACATGTCATAATTATCCACCGGTATAGTAGCATTGAAAAGTGTGTGTGCCGCGACTGGCTTGTGAACCGCCGCAGCCGTAAACTACGGCACCGAAATATCCTCCCGCCAAACTAAAGAATGAAACTTCATCCGGGGAACGGGTGACCGATCAATCGCGGTGTCGGCGACAGCATTACGCGCGTTGTTCGCACTACCCTTGCGGAAGCAGCCTCATCAGGCGCTTTTTCAGCCCGACAATTCCGCTGACCGGAAAACGTTGGAAAAGACAAATTCCCGAACGCAGCGCTTCTACAGGCGTCTAATGAGGGTCACCCACGCATGATATTCATCGCTATGCAGGGCCATAACTCGATACTATCGATGTGCAGTAGCCTGTGAGAATGCTACCGCATCAATTTCTCCGTCTTGCACACGATAGACAAGCGACTGTACGGTCTCCACCCCCGTTTGGGCAGTCTGTTCATTCGAATAGCGGATTAAGCCCTGCTTTACACCAACGCCGAAACGTTTCTTCAGTGCGTCTGGACGATCCTTTAAAGTCGGAACCGGGAGTGAGAGCCCAGTAAGATCTACCCGAGGAACCTCACATCACGGGGTATGATCTTTAGCTACCTCAGTGGAGACAAAATTGACGAAGTCATCATCATCCTTCTCCTGACTGTCGGACACGAACCAGATACGTCTCTTTAATCCATCGACATCGAGATCATAACATAGCCGGTCGTACCTTTCCCCATAGCAGTATGCGATTGAACATCTCCTCCAAAATGGTTTTGTATTTCGGAAATCGTCGTCTTTTCGAGTGAAATCTGCATTACCCCGGCGTTGATCTGGTTTTCAAAAGGCGTATCAAACTGATGCAAAACCGCCTTGGCCGTTTGCCCTCCAAGCACGAGCGATGGAAAGCCGAAAAGCCCGGTTGCGCCGTTTACAAACTCGGTTGCTCCAAAAAAGCAACCGACATTGCAGCAACCAAACCTAGAAAAGAACGATATCTTAAAGACGCTTCCCTGCACATGGCTGTCATATTCGCAACTCCCGATATAAATGAAGTTAAACACCTTTTTGAATTGTCTTTTCCAGCGCAGCTGCGGTTCTCGCGACGAAAACATCGAGTTGCTAATAGTCATTCTTCCTGCGTTCGAAACTATGGCATTGAATGATGCCATAGTCCCGCGCACATCAAAGTACGTTACGGTAAATATACCTATACAACTATCGCCGACCCTAATTCACGGTCCACTTGAGTTCTGTTTCGCAGAAACAGCCGTGGTCGCATATCGACCAAACTGGTACACTGGTAACCGTCTTGTAAGCTATACTGTCAGAAATTGTACGGGGATTGAGGAAACCTTCGATTGAACTAGGCGGGATGACAGCACATCCTCGGAAGACCAACCAACTCATCGAATATCAGGTCTTTTGTTGCAAATTTACCGTAACGTACTTACCCTTTTGCACACTCCGTGGTGCCTTTTTTTTTTATTTTAGCTTTCTCGCATCAAATCAGGTTGGATTGTGGTGCGGAGCCAGTCGAAACCAGATCAGGGTAAAGGCATCCTCCTTGCAAGGTAAAGAGGATAGTCTAGGAGAAGTAGACAATGATCAATAAAAGGAACTGGAGAATATTCCGGACATTCGCCCGGATGGGGCCTTTAGTTCCTCTAAATCACGTTTAACATTGAAAAATTATCATCGATTTTTATTGTTACAGTCTGTCGCATCCCGGCGCTAGTATGTTGGTCACAGAATCGTGCTTTGGCAGACTGCGTCGAGACAAGTCCCGGCACCGGTACCTATGATTGCTCCGGTACGGGACCGGTCCAAGCTTTACGGCACAATCGGTAACGATCAATGCTGATAGCACAGCTAGTTTCACGAGCGACGTATCAATTACCGGGCGGGGAACCAGCGTGTTGAATAATCGCGGCACCCTCACGAATGGTCTGGTCGCAACCGATAATGACAGCTTCCGGCTGAACAACAACGGATTGATCGACGGAAACATTCAATTATATGGCGGCGGAAACAACGTCATAATCAACCGGAAGACGGTACTGTCCAGAACGGTGTCACAAGTTCGGGGATTCGAACGATACCGTAATAAACCGGGGGTTTTTGCAGGTTCCATAGCCTTGGGTGCAGGGAATGACGATCTGCAGCTTGTAGCAGGCACGGTCCAGACATCCGTAGATATGGGTCCGGTGACGATAACTTCGTCTGGTTCGTGGGGAATATCGCGGCTACCGTTCAAATGGGCGAAGGCGATGATGTAGCACGTTTTGGAAACCTCACAGAGGCAAACATGACCGCTGGAAAGCAAATCGATGGCGGGCTGGGACATGACACACTGATCTGGCAACATACAAGTAATGATGGAGGATATGGCTCGGGTGATCATCCCAGCAACATCGTAAACTGGGAAGAAATCGAGCTGCGAAACGGCTCGCAACTATCATTTATTTATACCACCGGGAACCTGACGCTTGGAGACGCGGAAACAGGCACAGGGACAATCTCTCTTGACGTTTCCAGTATGATAAATGCCGGCGAATCATATGGTTATGGCATTCTACCCCATGACCGTTCGCAGTTGGTCACCGTGAACAACGCCGGCGTCATAAATCTGACTAACGATCAACCCTCCTCGGGTAACTCGTTACACGACACATTTACCATTCGGGGCAACTATATGGGCCAGAACGGTAAATTGTGGCTTCACAGCTATCTCGGAGGCGATGACTCTCCATCTGACAAACTGATTATAGACGGTGGCGGGGCGGCGGCTCCACAAACATAATGGTAACGAATGTTGACGGTCCGGTGCCCTGACTGTTGGCAATGGGATTCAGGTTGTTGATGCGATCAATAGCGCCACAACAGGTACTCAAGCGTTCTCATTAGGAGGTCCGGTTGCGGCTGGGCCATTTGAATACGGGTTATACCGGGGTGGTATTGTTCCATCAGCTGACACCGATAATGACTGGTTCTTGCGGAATACTATAACGCCACCATCGCCGCCTTCACCTCCGGGACCTCCCGCACCACCATCGCCGCCTTCGCCTCCAGCGCCTCCGGCACCTCCTTCACCGCCCTCTCCACCTTCACCCCCGGCCCCTCCTTCGCCTCCCGCACCTCCATCGCCGCCTTCGCCTCCAGCGCCTCCGGCACCACCGTCACCGCCTTCTCCGCCGTCGCCTCAGCCGGTACCGGTACCGGTACCTAATATAAGGCCCGAGGTGCCGGGTCAGATAGTTGCGCCACTGGCTGCACAGCGACTGGGTTTGATGACAATGGGGACTTTTCATCAGCGTCGAGGTGATCAGTCATTCTTATCGGGACTAGGCGGACTGGTTTATACAGATAGCGCGAACCACACCCAGCCCGGGGTATGGGGCAGAGTTTTTGGTGCGCATAGTGAGCTCGGTGCTGAAGGAAAACTGGGTAATGCCGGTTACAAAATCGGCCCGGAGTTCGATGGCAATTACTGGGGACTACAGCTTGGCACCGATTTGCTGGGTGTTGAACACGATAACGGCGTCGTCGACCGGTTCGGCCTGTTTTATACCCATGCAGAAGCCTCCGGTGACATCAGCGGCAATATTCTTGGCGGTATAAGCCTTGCTGCTGGCGAACTGAATTTGAATGAAGACAGCATCGGAGCATACTGGACCAGAATTGCTCCAAGTGGGTGGTATCTCGATGTAGTAGCCAAATATGGCTGGTTGAACGGAAGCAGTGAATCCAGACGCGGCATAGGTTCGGATGTGGATGGCTCAAGCTTTGCGGCATCTGTGGAAACCGGTCGACCTTTTGAACTCTCGGAAGGCTGGGCACTTGAGCCACAGGCACAATTGATATGGCAGCATATCAACATCGATGACGCAAATGACCAGTTCTCAGATGTCACGCACGATTCATTTGATGCGGTGACGGGTCGGATAGGTGCACGGTTTGAATATACGGAGGGGTTCGGCAAAGCTCATGTCGGATTAAACCTTTGGCACGGTTTCTCTGCAGACAGTGTGGTAAAATTCAACGACACGCCGTTCGTGAGTGAGATCGGGGAAACCCGCTCGATATCAACGTTGGAGGATCTTACGCCTTTAACGAGAACGTATCTGCTTTCGGAGATGTGAGTTATTCGTTCGATGTCGATGGAAACAAGGCCGAAACATTTGCTGGTGAAGTGGGCTTGAGAATTAAATGGTAAGCGGACGGGCTGCTGGCAATCCATCGATTGCCAGCGCTCGTTTCAAAAGCAAACGGCGGTGGATTCCCGGATGAGTAAACTTGTCGCCTACACTCTGGATGGTCTTGAACTGAATATTCGCCCGGCTCCCTAGAGCGGGACTGGATGGATCAAAGCGATCAACGCTTCGCCTATCGTTGCCTCCCCCTCAACATCGCGAATGCTCACGGTTGGGAGCTGCTCTGCAAGTTCGGCTTTTCCGCAAGCTGGAACGGCAGAAAGTCGCTGGATGCGATCAGGATCCGGCCAGAAATGATCCTTCGATTCAGGTATCCAGCCATTTCGGAGATGGAATACTCACCTTTCAGGTGCCCTGCCTGTTCAAGACAGAGAGCCCGGGTTTGATTTGTTTGTTACAGGTCCGGTTAACAGGCCAAAAGACGCTATTTCTCCGCTAACGGGAATTGTGGAGACGGATTGGTCACCATACACTTTCACGATGAACTGGCGTTTTACCCGACCGTTTCAACGAGTGTATTTCGAGGAGGGAGAACCATTTTGCCATATATTTCCAATTCCGAGAAACGGGCTCGAAGATTTAACGCCCCAGATCCAAACTCTATCAAGCGATCCAGACTTGCATCGGGAGTACCTGACATGGAAGGAAAGCCGCGACAATTTCAACGCAACTTTGCATGATCCGAATTCCGAGGCTGCAAAAACCAAATGGCAAAGAGGTTATTTCAAAGGTCACACTCCATCGGGAGAAAAAGGTACGGACGATCACAGAACCAAACTCAGACTCTGTCCTTTCAGCGTCAAGGATCTGCCTTAGGATCCTTTAGGCAAATTAAGGCACTTACTCGACGGCGAGAAACGCTTTCACTATACTTTTGCTTCCGATCCTGTCCGGGGCTGTATTTTCCTCACATCGGGTAACCATTGAACGGCGGCACAGGACACCGGCGTGGCCGACGAAGGGAGTGTCCTGAAGCACGCTTTCAAAAGCAGGTGCGCTCTAAACTTATCGACTAATATGACTGCACTATTGTTCATGTAATCAATTCAAGCCTCCCTGAGCCGCGGGATTGCGTGCGATTGAGCATGAAGCGGGACACTGCGAAGTACACCGGGCGAGCAACCACATTGGTATAGAATATCATCATGCCCATCGCTGCCGCCGGTGCCACATCACCTGCATCGTCCATGTTGAGAACGGCAATAGAAGCAAGCGCAGTATGAGCCGAGTAGAGGAATACCACTGCCGATACCGTAGTCATGGCGTTGACGAACAAGTAGAGTGAAATATCAAGAATGGCTGGCAGGCAGACCGGCACCGTCACCCGGACGAACAGTTTATAGAATGGTTGCTTGAGCGAGGCCGATACTGCTTCAAACTCTGAATCCATCTGCTTTAACGCCGTGAGCGCCGTGAGATGTGCGACGCTGTAAAAATGCGTAACAGTGCAGATGACAAGTATAGCCATGGTTCCGTAGATACCATGAAGCGGATTGGAGGGATTGTTAAAGAAGAAGATATAGGAAAGGCCCAGCACCATACCGCACAGCCATTGGAAGCATCGCGAGAAACTGGAACAGCATCCTTCCCTTGGAAAAGCCATCTGTCTTCTCCACTGCATAAGCGCCAACGAACACAATGATCGTGCCAATGATCGCCGTCATGAAAGCAAGCTGGATCGAATTGCCATAGGCAACCCACCCGCCGCCATCCATGCGACTGAAATCGAAATTGCGCAGACTCAATGTCATATCATAAGGCCAGAAACTGACGACAGCCGCCAATTGGCACACCGCCATCAAGCCGACAATGAAAACCGCAATAAATGTACAATAGAGAAGGCTCAGATTATCTACAACCGGCTTCTTCTTTGGCACCAGTGGTACAGCGCGGGCAGACAGCAGAGCGACCTGTTTTCGCTGAATGGCCCGATCGACGAAGAAGGCAAGGATTGCCGGACACAACAGCATGACTGACACCACTGCGCCAATCTCGAAATTCTGCTGGCCAATAACCTGCTTGTATATGTCGACGGCAAGCACATTGAACTGGCCGCCGATAACTTTGGGCAAGCCGAAATCGGTAATCACCAGATTGAACACAACGAATGCCGCAGAGATCAGACCGTACCGGGCACCCGGAACGGTAACGGTCCAGAACGTGCGCCACTTCGAAGTGCGCAAGGCCTCGGCTGCTTCATAATGACGGGCATCGGAGACGGCGAGCGCAGTCGATATGATCATCAACGCATGCGGGAAGGTAAAGAATACGGAACCGAGAACGATCCCCAGTGGTCCGTAGATCGACACGCCGAAAAGCAGCTCCTTTAGTATACCCTGATTGCCGAACAGATAAATCAGCCCGATCCCCGGCAACAAAGACGGAACGAGAATTGGCATGACGGCGATCAGCTTGAAGAGCCCCTTGAAACGCATCTGCGAGCGGTTAAGTGCATACGCGAACCCGAACGCGAGCGTTACTGTCAGGATCGTGCTGATGACCGCGATCAGAAACGAATTCCTGATCGACAGAAACAGCGTTGGTGACGTAAAATAGGTCCGGTAGTTTTCAAGCCCGACTATCTGCGACGGCATCAGCATGACGCGCCGGAACGTGTTGGAGTCCAGCTCCTGCCACGCCTCACCTTGATGAGGCGTCGAGCCCACAAGGAAGCGCGCATCCAGTGTCAGCCCGCGAATTCGGTAATGTTCTGGCCCGCGGAAACTGAAATCCGGAAACAGATCGGTTGGTGACAATCGGCCACTGTTGGATGTGGCAAGGTCATCGGGTTTGAGGACGCCAAGCACTTCATTCAGCGCAGCAAGCGTTTTTGGCTCCTGCCAGTTACCCTTTCCGTCGCCGACCTGAACTTCAAAATTGCCGAGCCGGAACTGGTAGCTGTTGAAGGACTTGGTCAGCATGACGTAAAGCGGCGCGGCCAGCGTCATAAGGAGATAAAGGCCTATTACCAGCATCATGCCGCGCTTGATCCATTCATCAGCGCTCACTTTACGGAATACCGTTTTGCGGGAGGCGGCTGGTCCAGCCAGATGGTCGCTGAAAGTACTCATCACTGCCCCCTCTTGCCAAAACCAACATGCGGCTCTTTGGCAGTTGAACCGGGATCGACATGCCCGCGCCAAGCCCGAGACGCCGCTCGGCATTGACCGAAAAATCTGCAATCAAAGGCTGGTTCTGAAGATCAGGACTGCGCATGTGCGTGCGCCAGAATGATCCCAAAACTCCATGGATTCGATCTGTACCTCAATCAGGTTCTCGCCATTTTCGGCAAAGGAGCGATCATCGATTAAACGTCCATGCGGCACGATATCATTGGGACGAATAACGGCGACGGCTTCGGAACCGGCAGGCAGATCATGCTCATGACAGTGAAGAGAAAAACGCCCCACTCCAACCGCACCTTCATTGCCGACCACAACCGGATATTTGTTGGTTTCGCCAATGAAGTCAGCCACAAACAACGTCGTGGGCTTGCGATAGACCTCAAGTGGAGTTCCCACCTGTTCAATTTTGCCGCCATTCATCACGACGATGCGGTCAGCCGTCGCCAATGCTTCTTCCTGATCGTGGGTAACCATGATCGTGGTGACGCCAAGCTTGCGTTGCAGTTCCTTGATTTCGTGTCGCAGATGAACCCGGACTTTCGCATCAAGCGCCGAAAGTGGCTCATCCAGCAGAAGCAGTCCCGGCGAAATTGCGATTGCCCCCCGCCAGTGCGACGCGCTGTTGCTGGCCACCTGAAAGCTGTGCCGGATACTTGTGCGCCTGATCGGCCAGATCGATCAGCTCGAGCAGTTCTTCAACACGTGCCTTTATCTCGGCGCGCGGACGCTTCCAGTTCTCCAGCCCGAAGGCGATATTCTTTTCGATCGTCAGATTGGGAAACAACGCATAGGACTGGAAAACGATGCCGTAATCCCGTTGTGAAGGAGGCAAGACCGAAATATTCCGTCCCGCCTGCCGGATGCTGCCTCGTGTTTGCAGATCCAGTCCGGCAATCGCACGCAGAAGAGTGGTCTTGCCGCATCCGGAAGGACCGAGAAAGCAGATGAACTCACCCTCGCCTATTTCAAGATTGATGTCTTTCAGAGCTTGAAATTCACCAAAGTTCTTCGATAGACCTTCGATCTGAAGATAGCTCTTGCGAACCTGTTCCGCAGGATTTGCCGATAGCGTGTCGTTAAACGTCACAGAATTCGAAGCGGCATCGTGGTTCACGCTTAAATTCCTCTGGATGAGCATGTTTTTCTCCCGTACGGACCTGAAAGTGCACGGTTTGCAGCGCTGTGAACGTCCAGCTGACTTCACGTATTGCGCGCCGCAAACCGAGCTTCGTTTCTGCAGAAAATGCTTCACCCTTTGGATTCGGATTTGGAATCGTAGCGCTTCGTCCACTCATCCAGAATTGCCTTCCGGTTATTGGCAGCCCATTCCAGATTGTTGTCGATCATCCGGATTTGAGATCCGACGGAATATGCTCCACCGGCTTGGCAACACTTGGCAGGGCCACCACGGCGAAACTCTGGTTGAGTGCTTCCATTGCATTGGGGGTCAGCGTCCAGTCCATGAGGGGTCGGGCAGCCTCCAGATTGGGCGTGCCGGCCATTATCGCGACCGCTTCCGACTCCCAACCAGACCCTTCTTCCGGGAAAATGATATCAATCGGTGCGCCGGCCTTCTTGACTTGTGACGCCGGAAACTCAAACGAAATGCCAATCGGTATTTCACCGGCTCCTGCCATCTTGCACGGCTTGGAACCGGAATGGGTATAATTGGCGATATTGGCGTGAAGAGCATCCATGAAAGTCCACCCCTCCTTCTCGCCGAATACCTGCAGCCGGGATGATACATCGAGGAAGCCAGTTCCCGACGAGGCCGGATTGGGCATCACGACATGTCCCTTATATTCGGGCTTGGTCAGGTCCGCCCAACTCTTTGGCGGTTTCAGACCCAGTTTTTCAGCCTCTACTGTATTGAAGCATACGGCGGCGACATAGGCATCAAGCCCGATCCAGCTGGTCGGACGATCCTTGTCCACGAAACGCGGATCGAGCTTGTCAACGTCCTTCGGCGTGTAGGGCTCCAGCATTCCTTCGCTTTTCAATACCAGCAATGACGTGGCAGCAATACCCCAGATGATATCGGCCTTGGGATTGTTCTTCTCAGCCAGCAACTTGGCGGTCATCACGCCGGTAGAGTCGCGCACCCAATTGATCTTGATGTCCGGGTGGTCCTTGTTGAAAGCGTCGGCGAAACGCTGCAGGTCAACTGCCTCGAACGCAGTGTAGACGGTTAGTTCGGACTGTTGAGCCCGCGCGCTAAAAGGCAAGCTCAAGGCGGCCACGAGTGAAAATACGAATGCACCATGTTTCAGCATATGAATTTCCCCATTTTCAGACCTTTCAAGGCCCGGTTTTATGTTCCCTGTCCGATGCTTCTCGGACTTTTCCTGTTTTTTTGCAGTATAGTGTGCAGTCAAGGTGAATAAGTAAAATCTATTTATTTTATGAATTCCAAGGCGGAACTTATAATGGACGATCAGCAGCTACTTGCCTCGAGAATGGCTCCTTCGATGACATCCAAAGCCTGATCCAGCTCGGTTCTCGTAATGATCAAAGGCGGCGACAGCGTCAACACATTCCCCTGACTGATCTTGAAACTGACACCACCGTCCGGGCAGCGATAATAGACAGCTTCCGCCATCGCCTGATCGGGTGTACGCGTGTAGCAATCTGTCACCAGTTCCACGCCAAAAGCATTCCTCGTCCGCGCACATCACCAATATGACGACAGCGTGTTTGCAGCTCGCGCAAACGTTCCATTGCGTAGGCGCCAAGCTCTGCAGCGCGTTCGACCCAGCCATCCTGTTCAATGATCTCAATGGTCGTGAGTGCCGCGCGGGCCGTGACCGGATTCTTCTCGTGCGTATAATGGCCGATAGCATAGTCGCCGCAGACATCGAGATCGCGACGGACGATCGTGCTGGCAATGGGCAACAGCCCTCCGCCGAGCGATTTTTCAAGCACAATCATGTCTGGCGTAACGCCGTCATGATCGGACGCGAAAAATTTACCTGTCTTACCCAGTCCGGTCGGTATTTCATCAAAGATCAACAAGGTACCGTGCTGGTCGCAGGCCTCACGCACCTTTTCCAGAATCCTCGGCGGTGGCGGATAAGGCGTCGCACGCATGGGTTCGGCGACGACAGCTGCAATATCTCCTTCGCGTTCCAGCACAAACGACACGACATCTGCGCAGGCAATGCCGCAAGTCTCCGGGCTCTTGTGCTTGTAGTGGCAGCGATAACAGGCAAAGGGCGGCACATGCTCCGTCCCCGGTAACAGCGGGCCGGCAATACCTGAACGGAACGTCGCCTCGCCGCCGACCGATGATGCGCCGAAACCTGCACCATGAAAGGCGTCCCAGAAGGATAATGTCTTGAATCGTCCCGTGGCGGCACGAGCGACCTTCAACGCGACTTCGATGGCGTCCGATCCGCCGGTGGTAAACAGCACTTTGCCAAGATCGCCGGGCGCGAGTGCGGCGAGCTTTTCCGCAAGCTCTATTGCAGGTTCACAAGTGAAGCGACGAGGCGCAAAACAAAGCTCGTCCATCTGCTTCTTGACGGCTTCAATCAGACGGGGATGCGCATAACCGATATTATGGGCGCTATTGCCATGGAAATCCATGAAACGTCGCCCATTGGCATCCTCGATCCAAATGCCCTGCGCCCTGACGATCGCTGTTAGACAAGGGCTGGACAAGCTTTGATGCAGGAAAACCCCGGCATCGCGGTTCAGCAATTGCTGCATGGCAGAGCTGTTCGTTTGCGCCTGCCAGCGCTGGCGGGCTTCCGAGCGATTGGATTCGCCTTCCGTATGCACCGCCAGTTTCATCAGCTTTCCCTCCCCGATGTTTCAGCCCTTCCAGCTATCTCGCTTATGCTTCCCGGGGGAGCGAGAATGTCTTGACGTTGGTGAAGCTCTTCATGGCTTCAATCACGCCTTCCTTGTAGCCATTGCCGGAGTCCTTGATGCCACCAAACGGAGACATCTCGATCCGATACCCCGGCACTTCCCAGATATTGACGGTACCGACCTTGAGACCCCGGATGTATTTCTGCATGCGACGGTAATCATTGGTGCAGACGCCTGACGACAAACCAAAATCCGTTGAATTCGACAGAGCTATCAGTGCGTCGTCATCTTCAGGTGCCCGTATGATCGGAATAACGGGACCGAATGTTTCCTGCATAACCAGTTCCGAATGATGGGGAACTTCGTCTACCACGATCGGCGGCAGCAAGGCGCCCTGTCTGCCCGGATCGTAAAGTACCTTGGCACCCTGTTCGGCAGCAGAATAAACAAGCTGCTCGAAACGCGCTGCCGCCTGCTCGTGCACGACGGTACCAAGTTCCGTCTTCGGGTCCATGGGATCACCAAAGCGAATTTTTTCGCCCGTTCCAGAACCATAGGCACGAAACGGTCCGCCACACTGCCCTGACACAGAATACGCTTCACTGCGGTGCAGCGCTGGCCGGAATTCTTGGTGGCACCAGCAACCGCCGGGTCCGCCGCCTTCGCGAGATCATCGTCGCTCAGATCGTTGAGGATGATAAGAGGATCGTTGCCGCCCAGTTCCAATACCATCCGCTTGTAACCACCGGTACGGGCAATCATTTTGCCAACTGGAACACCGCCGGTGAAGGTGATGAGATCGATATCCGGGTTCGTGATCATTTCCAGCCCGATATCGTTGGGCAGACCTGTGACGACAGACAGCATCTGTGGTGGCAAGCCAGCTTCATACATGATGTCGCACAACATGAGCGCCGTCATTGGCGTCAGCTCTGTGGGCTTCACCACTACGCAATTATTCGTGGCAATCGCAGGTGCAACTTTATGTGCCACCATATTCAGCGGATGATTGAACGGCGTAATCGCAGAGATCGCGCGCAATGGTTCGCGGGTAGTGAAAATCTTGCGCGCCTTGCCGTGCGGTGTGAGATCGCAAGAGAAGATTTCACCGTCATCATGCAGGCACATCTGCCCCGAAAGGGTGAAGACATCATAAGCGCGACCGACTTCGTAATAGGCATCCATCTTGGAGATACCGAGCTCCGAGGTGATCAGGCTGGCCATTTCCTCTTTACGCTCGACCAACAGCTCGGCAGTGCGTAACAGGATTTTCTGTCGCTCGTAACGGGTCAGCTTCGATTCATAGGAGGCTGCAATCCTGAATGCTTCGCGCGCGTGTTCTGACCGACCAGCCGGGACGGTGCCGATCACCGCATTCGTATAGGGATAATGAATATCAAAAGTCGTATCGGCATCGACACGGCGGCCAGCAATACGCATGGGTTCGTGACGTGTCTTGATCTGTGTTTCAGGCTTGACCATCGGGTGTTCCTTCGATCATCATATATGCACATTCAGGTCATCGACCAGAAAGCGGTTCTAATAGCGGGCGTCAGGCTCCGACATGTGCTGCAGCCTTCGTCGCATAGAAGAAGGCATCAAAATTCCGCAAACCCGGCGCATTTGGCAGGTCCGGCATCTGCCGGTTGACGATGAACGGCACTTCCTGCTCAGTCAGCCCGCCGTGCGAACGCAAAGGTTCGTTGAGTGCTGCCAGATCATGTCTATGCTCGCTGGTGCCGATAGCCTTGTTGACGGTCGAAACCAGAACGACGTCGCCGATACGGTCAGTTGGCAGCTCGAAGCGCTCGGCGGCGGCGGCGTTACCCAGAACGACGTCTATACCCTCAATCCCTGCAAGTCGTTTCATGATATCGGTAATGTCCGCGCCTTCCGGCAGATAGGCTGTGGCGAACGAGCCCAGAGCACCGTGATGCACGACATAAGGATCGGTGATCGGCAGGATCACCCGAGCAGCATTCTTGCCAAGCCATTCATCCAGAATATCCTGAACATAAACCACATCGGGCGAACCGTCGGCCTTGTGCTTCGCCTTCATTCCGTGATCGGCTGTAACGACAATTGCCGCACCAAGCGCATCAAGTTCTGTCAGATACTTGTCGAACATTTCATAGAAGGCATTGGCTTGCGGTGTGCCCGGTGCATACTTGTGCTGCACGTAGTCTGTGGTGGTGAGATACATTACATCTGGACGGAACGTCTGCAGTAGCTTCACACCAGCAGCAAAGACGAACTCCGACAATTCAGCCGAATAAACTTCCGGCACGGGCATGCCCAGCCATTTCGAGGCATTATCAATGCCGTTTTCCGCCCCGGTCGTAGTATCCGAGCGCTCTGCCGAGAAGCATACCGCACGGTCATCGTAATATTTCAGGCCCGCACCCGAGAGTGCGCGTAACTTGTCCTTTGCCGTAACCACTGCAACTTTGGCGCCGGCATCATGGAAAGATTTAAAGATGGTCGGCGCGCGCAGGAAGCGAACGTCATTCATCATCACTTCCGTTCCTGTTTCACGGTCATAAAGATAGTTTCCACAAATCCCGTGCACAGCAGGCGGACGCCCAGTCGCAATGGAAAGATTATTCGGGTTGGTAAAGCTGGGAATGACGCTGTGCGCGGTGCGAACCGTCCCGTTCTGCTTGATCCGTTTCAATGTCGGCATGAGCCCGGCGGCGATAGCTTCATCCAGATAGGCCGGTTCACATCCATCCAGACAGATCGCGATCGCCGGGTCCTTGGGCCAACTATAGTCACGATCATTTGCCGGAACAGTCAGATTGGTCATCTTATTCACGTCGATATCCTTTGGGGCCGGGTTAAACCCGTTCGTGTTTCAAAATCTATGCGGCAAGCTTCGCTCGTTCATCAAGCGCTGCAGCAGGTGGCACAGCGGTATCGACGCCCATGGCATCGAGGCTTTCCCGCGCAGCCGTGACAACCCTGCGCATGACAGCCGCGTCCATGCGACCTATACAGCCAATACGGAAACTATCGACCACCGTCAGTTTTCCGGGATAGATGATAAAGCCCTTTGTCTTCATCAGTTCATAAAACCTGTTGAACTCGAAATTCGGGTGTGCCGGCGTGAAGAATGTCACGATGATCGGCGACAGCCAGCGGTCACGAAGCAGAGTTTCAAAGCCAAGCTCGCGCATTCCGGCAACCATGACATCACGGTTTTCGGTGTAGCGTGCGAGGCGACCCTTTGCTCCACCTTCCACCTCATGCATGCGCAACGCTTCCATGAAGGCGGCAACAACATGGGTCGGTGGTGTGTAGCGCCACTGCCCCGTCTTGTTCATTGCCGCCCATTGAGCATGAATATCGAGCGACAGCGAGTGACAGTTTCCCTGGGAAGCTTCCAGTTCGTTCTTTCGGGCAATAACGAACCCAAAACCCGGCACGCCTTCTATACATTTATTGGCAGACGAAACCATTGCCTCATAACGGACTGTGCCAACACTGAGATCGATTGCGCCGAAGGCACTCATCGAGTCCACCAGCAATTTGCGTCCACGTGCATAAACCACTTCAGAGATTTCGCCGATCGGATTGAGAATGCCTGAGCTCGTTTCGCAATGCACGACAATCACATGCGTGATGGCGGGGTCAGCATCGAGAGCCGCGGCCACTTCATCTCCGCGTGGCGGCAAGTAATCGCCTTTATCAATCGTGCGATAGGCACGTCCCAGATAATCCAGCGTCTGCGCAATACGCTGGCCGTAGGCACCGTTGATCAGAACGAGAATCTTGCCATCACGGGGCACAAACGTGCCCAACATCGCTTCGACCGCAAAGGAACCGCTTCCTGGATCGGGACACAGTCGAATTCGCCTTTTGTGTCTCCGGCAATAGCCAGCAACCGCTCGCGCATTTCCGCCGTCATGCCGCGGAAATCACCGTCCCGGAACCCCAGTCCCGCAACATTGCCTGCTTGACTTCGGTTGCGGTCGTCAACGGTCGGGCGTGAGGAGATATGGCTCGCCCAGAACGGGGGTCAAATCGGGGCGTAATGACTTTGTTGTATTCCACCATTTATGTCCTCCACACAGTTTTCGAATGAACCTGTTTCAAATGGCTGGACATAGATTGTGATTTGGCCGTGTATTTGTAAAATCGTTCTTTCAGATCAAATTATAAATTTTGCTTATGGTTTTGTCTTCCAGTTTCAGCACATCCACCACGGACAAGAACGAAAGAATCCAGACTGCAAATGTAGCGGCCTGCCAAACAGAAGCTTCAAAGCCTCACAGTCTGTTTTTGCGATTTCCATAAACGCTCTGATGAGTGCTCCCGAACTCCGCTCGTTCAGACAGATAGCCGCTTCGTCCATGAGCATCTCGTCCGAGTTGATCTGGATTGCTTTCAAGCGCATGTCGGCACTGAACTCGGCTTTCGAGACAAAACCAATGCCGGCACCACTCGCAACGATTTCCCGTACCGCCTCACGCCCTTCTGCTTCGATGACAGGCACAAGAGAAATACCCTTGCCAGACGCAAGCTCCTCAAGCTTCCGCCGTGTTTTTGATCCTTGCTCGCGGAAAATCAACGGTAACTCTGCCAGTTGTTCCAATGTGAGGGATTGCAGTTTGGATGCCGGATGATTGACTGACGCAAAAGCGATGATGGGAGATGAACTGAGCCTGTGTATCTCGAAATCTTGCGAATTCGGGACTTCGCCCAATATGCCAATATCGGCTTCGTAACTGTAAAGAGCCCTGACAACGGAATCGGTATTGCCCGTATTCACGCTGATTTTCACGTCCGGATAGCGATTGCGGAATATACGTAGAATGTCCGGGGAGATGATGCGCCGCGTCAGCAAAAATTGTCAGATTACCGGTCCTGAAAGCGCGGGACTCCGACAGTAGCTCATTGGCCTGCTTCTCGACTTCAAACAAACGATGGGTAATTTCGAGTAGCTTCTGACCAGATTCCGTAAGCGTAACCTGTTTTTATGCCGGTAGAAAAGCAGGATGTCATATTCTTCTTCCAGCTTGCGCACTGGTCGGAGATTGCGGGCTGCGTAAGGAAAAGAGCTTCTGCAGCACGAGAAAAGCCGCCGTGGATCGCCACATAGTGAAAAGCACGCAGCTGCACATATCGCATCGCATATCATCCTGCTCATGTGTTGAACAACTAGATCATTATAACCCAAACTTATGGACTGATCTGAAAGAACGATTTTACAAATAGTCGAACAAATCACAACCTAAGTCCAGCCATTTGAAGCAGGTTCAATCAACAAGACTTGCGAGGTTCAGAACGACGATCAAATGAAACGCTGAAACGGGAGGTTCGAGCACGATGGCGCTCTATGATGTTGCTATTGTCGGCGGCGGTATAATCGGCCTTGCCCACGCTTATGCTGCGGCAGTTCGGGGCAAGAAAGTTATAGTTCTGGACCGCGACGCGCAGAGCAATGGCGCATCAATCCGCAACTTTGGCTTTGTAACGATAACCGGCCGGGCGGCAGGCGATTGCTGGACGAAGGCGCGCCGCTCACGTGAGATATGGGAGGATGTTGCCAACGCAGCCCGCATCGACATTCTTCAACGTGGCATGCTGCTGGCCGCTCGACACGGTCCAGCCGAAACCCTCATCGATGCATTCCCGGAAACAGATATGGGAGCAGAGTGCAGGAAGATCGCGACGGGCGACGCGCAAAAACTTGTGCCGGCATTACGGAAGGAAGCTGCACAATTCGCCATGTTCAGTCCGCATGAGATCCGTGTCGAGTCCCGCGAAGCACTCCCTCGTATGGTTGCGTTCCTCCGTGAAAAACTGGGTGTCGTATTTCAATGGAATACCGATGTTTATGCAGTCAACACGCCGTCAATCCTGACCAGTAATGGCGTGGTCAAAGCCGAAACAGCCGTGATCTGTCCCGGTGACGATTTCACCGGTCTGTTTGCCGACAGACTGCGGAAATATGAACTGACCCGTTGCAAGTTGCAGATGCTACGTGTCACGACGCAGTTACACAAAGCATTCGAGCCGACAATCCTCTCTGAGCTCTCACTTGCTCGCTCATCCGGCTATGCGGGGCTTCCGGGCCTCGACGAATTGCAGCACCAATTGAACTGCGAAATGCCCGACCAACGCGCGAACGACATCCACTTGATCGTCGCACAATCGTCCGATGGTTCATTGGTCGTCGGGGACAGCCATCACTATGCCAGAACTCCTGATCCCTTCGGCTCAGCCGAAGTTGAAGAATTCATGCTCGCCGAGCTCGACCGCGTTCTGAAATTGCCGGGGCGCAGCGTCTCGGCGCGCTGGATCGGCACTTACGCATCGGCCCCTCGGTCGCTGGCGCGTTACCGATCAGCCATCGGATGCTGCACGGGTTGTGGTCGTCACCAGCGGCTGCGGCGCATCAACATGCTTTGCAATCGCCGAAGAAACAATCGAAGACCTCTTTGGCAGTCAAACGGTGCCTATGAAAAGTCCTGTCCCTCAATTGGATTGACGTTGGTTGGTAACAGATGAATGGTTCTTTGGTCCTTTTGCATCTGGCCGGTGCAGTTGCGCTCCTGCTTTGGGCGACACGCATGGTTCGGACCGGGGTGGAGCGTGCCTATGGCGACCGGCTGCGCAGACGCTTGCGCAACCAGATGCAGAACCCGCTGCTTTCCGTCGCCTTCGGCCTTGCCCTTGCTGTCGCCTTGCAAAGCTCGACAGCGGTTACGCTTCTCGTCGGTTCATTTGTCGGTTCAGGTTTTGTCAGCGGCATCGCAGGCCTCATGGCCGTGCGCGGCGGTGAGCTTGGCTCCGCCCTCGTCGTCAAGATCCTGAGCTACGATCTCACGCTTCTGGTACCGCTCTGCCTTGTCATCGGCACCGGCATCTTCATGACCACCGAGCGTCGTGACTGGCGGCAGATCGGACGCATTCTGGTCGGTATCGGCCTTCTCATCATGTCGCTGGAAATGACTGGGCAAGCTACCGAGCCGCTGCGGCAAAGCGAGCTTCTGCCGGTCATCGTCGACTATCTGTCGGGCGACCCGATCACGGCCTATCTGCTCGCAGCCCTCATGACATGGCTGTTTCATTCCAGCGTTGCCGCCGTCATCCTGCTGACCACCTTTGCCTCGCGCGGGCTGATCCATCCAGAGCTCGCTGTGGTGATGGTTCTCGGCGTCAATCTGGGGTCTTCGATCATCGCCCCGATCCTGACCCGGCATGCGCCACCTGAAACCCGCGTCGTTCCACTCGGCAATCTTTTTGATGCGCGGCGCCGGGTCACTCATCATGCTCGTGCTTTACCAGACCTTCAAACCGTCGGTCGCCTTTCTCGGCACCGATCCGGTTTCGCAGGTGGTCAATGCGCATATCCTGTTCAATGTCATCGTGATGATTGCCGGTATTCCGCTTTCCGGCATCGTGCTGCGCGCAACCGAGGCTCTGGTCAATCTCAATGCGGACAAGGGCACCCCGGCTTCACAGCAACCCATCGAGATCGAGCAATATAGCGCGCTCGACACTGCCGTGCTCGACCGGCCCTCGCAGGCGCTTGCCAATGCGACCCGGGAAGTGGTCGGCGTCTGCGACACGATCGAAGTCATGCTGCGGCGGGTCATGGAGCTATATGAGAAGCCCGATCAGGTGCGGATCGATGAACTTGAAGCCCTTGATGACCGCGTGGACAAGCGCCATGCCGCCATCAAGCTATATCTGACCGGGCTTGCAACCCATGAGCTGAGTGATTTCGAGTCGCTGCGCATGCAGGAATTGCTGGGCGCATGTGTGAAGCTTGAGCAGGTCGGCGACATCATCGTGCGCAACATGCTGGCGCATGTTCAAAAGAAGATGGATCACAAGCTGGAATTCACCGAAGAAGGCTGGAAGGAACTCAGCCATTTCCACGCCATGGTTCTGGCCAATGCGCACATGGCGTTCAATGTGATCGTCTCACGCGATGGCCGTACGGCCCGTCAGCTAGTGCAGGAAAAGGACCAGCTGCGTGAACTGGAAAAGCAGACCAGCATGCGCCATTTCAGCCGACTGCGCGAAGGCGCCACCCGCAGCATCGAGACCAGCAGCATCCATCTCGACACGATCCGCGACCTCAAGCAGATCAACTCGCTTCTCGCCTCAATGGCCTATCCCGTCCTCGAAGAACAGGGCCTCCTCAGCGATACGCGCCTGAAAGCCGTCAAGCAGGGCTGAAATCAGACCATGTGGCAGCGGGCACACACCTGCAGCCGCAAGACATTGAATATCAAAAGGAAATATCCGCAGCAGGGCGAACCCGCACACGGGCATTTCCAGCCATTCAGCGTCCAGAACTAAGGCGGGCTTGGGGTGAAAAATTTCGGCACCGGATCCTGAAACCCGGCATTTGTCCATCGCGGTCGTTAAAGGCCGGTACGCGAAGACTTAACCGACCGCGGATAGAAGCTGTCTGGAAAATGGTCTTTGTGGAGACGCATGCAATCCTCCGTGATTCCGGGTGCATCACACTCTCGATTGAGCGCCAGCCTCGCTCAAGGCTACCGAACAGAATGATCTTCCGATTGAGAACGCATCTCGCGGGTTAGCCATTTTTCCAACGCAAGAGTATCTCTTTGTCCTGCCCTATGAGGTGCAATCCAGAGCAGCATCCGACGTGGCCCCGGATGAAACCCGAAAGGCGCAACCAGACGCTCCGATGCTATATGTCTGGTAACCAGCATACGCGGCACTACGGCTACGCCAAGCCCGCACAGCACGGCCCTGGATCAACAAATAGAAATGAGGAAATATGGATTTCGCTTCGGGCTGCATAAAATCCGCACACACCGCTTCCCGCCAGTCGGAAAAGGCCTCCGGACGCGTCTGTGTTGCCAGAACGTTGGCTCGCGCAATTTCATGAAAATTCTCCAACGGACTTTGCCTTAGATAGGACGGTGCACAGACAAGGCCAATCTCTTCCCGCCCCAAGTCGCGGATGACAGCGTCTTGTGGTGGCTTGATCACGCTTGAGCGAATGGCGATACCAATCTTGTCTCGCATGAAGTCAATGCGATCATAATTCATGTTGAACTGAAGTTCGACGCCCGGATGAAGATCATGGAAGCGACCAATACGCGGGATAATCCACTCCATCATGATTGAAGAAGAACATGAGAGGGTCAAGGGGCGGGCTTCACCTGCTCGATACTGCCTTCGATAATGGAAAATGCGCTGGCAAGACCCGTCGCCAGCCGCCCTCCTTCGGGCGTGAGCTCGCTTAGTCGCGCATTGCGCATGACAAGCATAACCCCAAGGGTCTCTTCCGGGGATTTTATCTGACGGCTGACCGCTCCATGCGTCACACACAATTCCTTCGCAGCGCCCGTCATCGAGCGATGACGAGCAACCGCCTCAAAGGCTTTGAGAGCATTCAAAGAAGGTAACGAACGCAAGGGACCCTCCATCTTCATCTGAGTATACCAGTGAGATTTTATCACAATTGGAAGACAATAAATCGATTGCGACGGCATGTCGCGTTCTTTTAGCTATTTCGCAAAATTTGGAGCGCGTGTCTGTGAACATCCATCATATCCAATGGTGTTCGTCAGTCGTTTGCTCCTGCTGGCCAGAAAGCAGGGAGGAACTGCAATGCGGCAAAATTCTCACGAAATGACAGTCACTGAAAAGTCGGCCATATCGAAGATATCGATACGGCTGGTTCCGTTCATTGCGCTAATGTTCTTCATCAACTTTCTTGACCGAACCGCAATTTCCTTTGCCGGTCCGAATGGAATGACAACCGATCTTGCTCTGAGTGCAGCACAATTCGGGTTTGCCGCTGGCATCTTCTTTGTAGGCTATATCATTCTGGAAGTGCCCAGCAATCTTGCGTTACACAAATTTGGTGCCCGCAAATGGCTCGCCCGCATCATGGTCTCGTGGGGCATCGTTGCGATCCTGTTTACCCGGGTTTCAAGTGCAACCGAGCTCTATATTTTGCGTTTTCTACTGGGCATTGCCGAAGCTGGCTTCTTTCCGGCGCTATTTTGTTTCTTTCAACCCGGGTGCCTTCGCGCCATCGCAACAAAATTCTCGCTTTATTCTATCTCGCACAGCCCCTGACAACGGTAATCGGTGCACCGCTTGCAGCACAACTCATCAACATGCACGGTGCTTTTGGCCTCGAAGGCTGGCGTATCATGTTCTTTGGCGTCGCTGCCCCGCAATCGTTATCGGTATCGTTACCGGTTCTACCTGCCCGATACGCCAGATGACGCGAGGTGGCTCACCACTGACGAACGTGACTGGCTCAATGATGCACTCGCCCGGGAAGAAATAATCAAAGAAAAACCCATGGTCGCCACAAGACGGGGCTCGCTTTGACGGATGCTCGCGTCTGGCTTCTGTCCGCCGTCTACTTCGGCCTGATCTATGGTCTTTATGCGCTGGCCTTCTTCCTCCCAACAATCATCAATGGCTTCGAACAACAGTTCAACACCGGGTTCGACGTTTTCGACAAAGGGTTGATCACCGCCATTCCGTACCTGCCCGCCGCAATTGCTCTGTATTTCTGGAGCCGCGATGCAGCAAAGCGAGGAGTGCGTCCGGCATATCGGAGCTCCGGCTCTTGTCGGTGCCATTGCCATTCCTGCTGCACTCTATATGCCAACACCAGTCACCACCATCTTGATGATCACGATTACAGCCTGCGCGATCTTCTCAGCCCTGCCAAACTTCTGGGCCATTCCCTCGCGATTTTTAAGCGGCACAGCAGCAGCAGCCGGCATTGCGTTGATCAACACGATTGGTAATATTGCGGGCTTCGCCGCACCATATATCACTGGCCTCGTTAAGGATTGGACTGGTCTTTACGAAATGCCAATGTTCATTGTAGGAGCGGTGATGCTCATATCTTCGTTACTGGCCTTCTCACTGACAGGTCGTCTTAAAGACCCATCTGAACTTCAGTAACGATTAAACGACTACAGAGCACCCAATATGAATTTTCTTATTCGCGGCCCGAAAACGGATAGCAATAATGCGGTAAGACAACACTTTGCAGCAATCCATTCGTTCCGCGTCAACCAGCAAAGGCGACTGATCTTCCGCTGGGATGGTGAACTCGGTGAAGCGAACGGAGTTTATCTGGACGATCACAGTTAACGATGAAAACGAGGCAGACAGCTGATCGCCGGGCGCAAGCCGGTCACTGTCGGCGGGGTTCTGACCGAAGTGTTCATGGAGCCGATGGGCTTGACGCAGGGTGCGCTCGCCGAAGCGACGGGCGTCCAGCGCAAGCATATCAAAGAGCTGCGCGGCAACCGCCAGAACTTAACGGCTGCGACTGTGCCCATTCTTGCGCGCGTGTTCGGCAACAGTCTGGACTTCTGGCTCAACCTGCAACGGCGCATCGATCTTTGGGAAGTGATGAACACGCCCGGGAAGCGCGAGCGGATCGAGCAGGCGCGTCCGGAGTACCTGAAACCGGGCTTTTCTATTCAGGACATCATTCGCATTCGTTGGATGCCGTTTCCAGAATATGATTGGACAAAACCGGTTAGCAAGCCGGGTTGGAATATGCATGACGTTTCCGTGTAAACTAGAAATATTTTCATACGATAAAGCAACAGGATCAAAGCAAATTTGCATCATCTGCTGATATGCGTATCTAACAAATCGTGGTTTGCTCACCACTGTCTTCCCGGGTATCGTTGATGCCGCGCTGAATATTTGAACTGAACCGGTTGCCCTGACATTGGCCATCATTCGCAACTGGACGGCGCCCTGTTTATGCGTTCTGGAATTTGACGATCATTTCATCCCTTCCGGGAGAACGCAGAAAACTGATTTGGGGGTAAAACTCAAATCATCGGAAACTTATGGAAAAAGACCCCGGACTAAACACCTCGTCTCTTGTCAATTCGGGAAGGGTGAAAGCCCTTATCATCCATCTTGCCCGAGCGACACATCGAAGGCCAAGCGTCGACGGACTTATCGAAGAACTGCCGGTTGAAACGGAAATCATTGACGCGGTTGATGGAGCCAACCTGACCGATAATGACATCGCCCGTGTCTATAAAAGACATTTGCATGCACCAAAATATCCATTTCGTTTGAGACGTTCTGAAATCGCCTGCTTTCTGTCCCATCGCAAGGCGTGGCAGGCAATTGTGGACCAAAAGCTCGATGCCGGCCTCATTCTGGAGGATGATATTTCCTTGACCACGGACTTTGCGGAGGTTTTCGATATAGCTCAAAAACAAATAGAGCCGGGCGGGTTCATTCGCTTTCCAATGCGCGATGATCGCGAGAGCGGGCCTGAAGTTTTCAGTGATGGAAAGGTACGCAGTCCGATCGGGCTTCGTATGATGGCGCAACATGTCAGCTATGAAGCGGCTGAAACACTCTTTTCTGTAACCGGAAAATTCGATCGACCCGTGGACACAACCGTGCAGATGAAGTGGATTACAGGGCTTCAGCCGCATAGCATCGTGCCGGAGGGGTCAAGGAAATTTCTTCAATGCTGGGTGGTTCTACCGTGCAACAACGAAAGACGTCCCTCGAGAAGCTAAAGTAAGAGGTGATGAGGCCGATCTATCGTATGCGTGTAAGAAGATACTCATCGATGCCGATTTAGATTTCGTGATGTGACGATACGTGGGACCAGATCTTTGGTCCTTCACGACGAAGCAGACGTTTGAATTTTCCAAAAACGTACTCGCTTCCGACTATCACTTTCCAACCTGTTCTGGATGCCTGTCGTGACGTTCATCGGCCAGACCAGTTCGGTCTTGTCTTGTGTCTATTCATTGCCTGAACGTTGCCCGTTGTCGTTGGAGGGCGTTTTCCGGACTGGAGTTCGTTTTGAACAGCGTCAGCCCGGAGTCACGGTCCACACGTCGTGCGAAGAACTCGTGGTCAAGCAGTCCCATCATTAGATCGTCGTGCGGGCACCATTCACAAAAGCTGCCTCGCGTTCTCTGCCTTCAATCACGAAGCCGTTCTTTCCATAAGCTCGAATGGCACGCTTGTTATAAGCAAGCACCCGGATACCAATGCGATGAAGCTGCAAGTCGACGAAAGCATGTTTCAAGAGTACCAGAATGGCTTCGGTACCCAGACCTTTACCAAGGAGTGTCGGGTCCAGTATTCCAATAGCAATGGAGGCACGCTTGTCATGAAAATCAACATTATCCAGCCTGATCTCACCTATTAGCCTGCCCTGCGCCTCGATCACCCATGCATGAGAATGATCGATCAACCTCTGGGTCCATCGAGCTGCGCCTTCTCTCGTCAATGGACGTACCGTGTCCCGGCTCACCCCAAACATCTCGACTATTTCAGCATGATTACCCGAGGGAAAGACGTGCATCTATATCCTCGACAACTGCCCGTCGAAGCCGGAGATTTTTTCCATTCAGTACAGCTGTCATAGTCTCTCCCGAAGAATTCACAAAAACCCTTTCACAACGTAAACCTGCAACTGACATATGTAACGAGTATTTACCCCCGGATACCGACATCTGCAAGCCGAACTGCATCTGTCCTGCAAGAGCATTCCTGATTTGTGAGCGCGAATATCTCGACTGCATTTCAGCTCCCGATAGAGGCTTTGCGCGCTACCTGTCGAGCTGATCCAGAATCCCAAAGACAGCTGTGTTCAACCGCTCCCATCTCCGCTAACGCATCTTGCAGGTGCAATTCCAATTGCCAAAAAGATGTTGCGATGTCGAAAAGCATCTCGCCCCCTTTTCTCATCTTTGAACATCTCAGGGAAATTCAACACGGTTTGCGGCAAGATAAGACCGCACTGGCTGCCCGGATTCTCAATCAAATCTGGAAGGAAGCGGAATGAACACGGCGGCCAATATTCCCCGTCTTAAGGGAGCAATACCGCACGTAGCCGTTCTCTTACTTCTTCGAAGCTTACGCCGAACTTCGCCAGATATTTGATCAGTCGATCGGCATCGTTGGCGCTTTTCTTTTCCTGCCGGGATTGCGCAAAGAGAACGCGTCCGGCCGCACTTGCTGATTGGCTCTCTCCACATATTTTCAACACTGAGGAGAGTTGCGCCCGGTCGAAGAGATCAAGTTTTCCAACACCGTCTTGCCCTAACACCGTTTCGATAATCCTGTGATCGGGAGCTTCGCCTGCTTTTGAACGCCATAGTCGCAAGAGCACGGTAATTTCCTCTTTAACTTCATCTGCCGTAATACGTCCCTGTGGCGCAAGAGTGGCCATGCGTGTAATCGAGGCAGAAAGATCACGGAAATTGGCATGCCACTGACCTTGGGGACCTGTCGCGAAGTCAAGATAGAATTGGCGAGCTTCCTTATTGAAGGTTACGTTCTGCCCTTCCCTTTCCAGATAGCGTTTTAGCTCAAACTCGACATTCGGTTCGATATCCTCCGGGCGCTCACGCAAGGCCGGCAACTGAAACGTCCAGAGATTGAGACGCGCATAAAGATCTTCCCGGAAACGCCCTGCCTGAACATCATCGCCCAGATCGCGATTGGTACCGGCGATCAGCTGAAACTCTGCCGAAGCCTCCTTGTCAGAGCCGACCGGCAGAAATCGCTTGTCCTCGATGGCCCTCAGACACATCGCCTGTTCATCGAGGCCAAGATCGCCAATCTCATCAAGAAACAGGACACCTTTGTCTGCCGATTTGAGAAGGCCGGCACGTTCCCCGACCGCTCCAGTGAACGCGCCTTTCACATGACCGAACAAAGTGGACATCGCCTGATCTCCACGCAAGGTTGCACAATTGACTTCCACAAACGGGCCGGTGACCTTGTGCTGCGCCTTTTCAGATCGTAGATGCGTCGTGCCAGTTGCGATTTACCTGCACCCGTCGGGCCCGTCAGCAATACAGGTGCGGTGGAGCGGATAACCACACGCTCGATCCGATCGATCATCCGGTTGAAGGCATTATTGCGTGTAACAATTCCGGACTTCAGGAAAGTTGCAGCATCCTCACGCTCAGATGCAAAGCGTGTTGCGATCTCATCGTAGCGAGATAGATCCAGATCGATGATGCTATGCGTACCGGCAACATCAACTTCGGCATCCCGATCAGCGTCTTTGTAGCGTGGTGGGGAAAGCTGCAGAAGCCGTGCCGGGATAATGCGCGCTTCTGTCAGAAGGAACCAACAGATCTGCGCCACATGCGTGCCTGTAGTGATATTTACCAGATAATCTTCCGCATCCGGATCGAAAGGATAGTCGCGGGCGAAATCGCGAAGCTTGGTATAGACCTCCGAGAAATCCCGGGCGTTGGTATAATTGACGATGTTGCAGTTGACCTCCGTTGCCGGTGATACCGTGCCGATATCGCCGATAATACGCTTTGCCAGCATTTCGGAATGATTGTCGTGCAACAGTTCGACACGATCGATGAACAGGCCCTGCTGCTGGCAGAGCGCAACATTCGGCCTCCAGCGCGACCATCGTTTGTCCCACTTGCCCACATCGAGGGTTGTGCCGAGAATGCTGAAGGCGACGCGTTTTTTCATCTTATCTTTTTATATAAATATTTCTATTAATGGATAGATTATCCCACGCTGGTTCTTTCCTCAACAATTGCTCGCCATATTTCTTCGATTTTTATTTCCCCGTTATTTCAAAATGTTATGAGTTTTCTCAGTGGCTTTTTACTGCCATTTCGCAAACTGGCACGCTTCTTGACAAGTAAAGGGCAACGAACATTCAAAAAGGTGACGCCATGGTGAACAAGGCAATCTTCAAAACTTATCTTGGCAAGCTGCTTCCATCGACAAACACGATGAACGAAGCTGGTGCCCCGGCATATAAGCTGACGCCGAAGGAAGCCCCGGCTCAACTCGCAGTTACCGGCACTTTCAACGGTACGTTTTATGCAGATGGCGAAACGCAAGTGAATGCCCTTCATGAACTCAGTTCGTGTCGAGCCAGAATTTCTGGCCAGACTTGCCGTTTATGCTGCGCAAAAAGGCCTCATGAAGGACATGCCGGTCACGCTGCTGGCACTCCTTTCGACCCTCCAAAGCAATGCATTTGCTGCTGCATTCCCGCAGGCAGTGAAGAGCGGCAAGATGCTGCGCGGTTTCGTACAGGTCATGCGCTCAGGCGCAATGGGACGCAAGTCGCTTGGAACGCGGCCAAAGAAGATGGTGCAGTCCCGGTTGGAGACGGCCAGCACGCGCCAGCTTCTCAACGCCATGGTCGGCAGTGAACCGTCTCTGGCAGACGTCGTCAAAATAGTCCATCCGAAACCGGCAAACGAAGAACGCAAAGCGTTTTATGCCCGGATGATCGGCAAGCCATACGACTACGCAGCGCTCCCAGTCGAAGTGAAGGCTCTGGAAGAGTTTCGGCGCGATCTGACGAAACCTGTCCCGGACGTTCCGTTTCAGCTGCTGACTTCGCTGCCGCTGACACGCGAGCATTGGGCCGGGATCGCACGAAACGGAAGCTGGCAGATGGTTCGCCAGAATCTGAATACCTTTGCACGCAAGGGTGTATTCGACGTCGAAGGGATGACAAAGGAGGTTGCCCACCGTCTTTCTGATCCGGAAGCTGTGCGCAAAGCCAGAGTTTTTCCGTATCAGCTGATGACAACGTGGAAAGCGGCGTCGGAGGCAGTACCGGAGGAGGTTCGCGAGGCGCTTCAACAGGCAATGAACGCAGCTCTGGCCAATGTGCCGGCGCTGGACGGTCGGGTAATTCTTTGCCCGGACGTTTCCGGTTCGATGGGCTCAAGCGTCACCGGTCATCGCAAAGGGTGCGACCTCGATCGTCCGTTGCATCGACGTGGCCGGTCTGATGACAGCTGCGTTTCTGCAAAGAAACCCGAATGCCCGGGTGATGCCGTTTGAGTATGACGTTGTCGACGTCCGCCTGAACCGACGTGACTCGGTCATGACCAATGCCGCGAAGCTGGCCAGCATCGGCGGTGGCGGCACCAACTGCTCTGCACCTCTGGCAAGACTTGCCGACGAGCGGGCAAAGGTGGACCTCGTGGTGTTCATCTCGGATAACCAGTCCCGGGTAGAACAGTCCTACTATGGCAGCGCCTCAACGAAGATGAAGGAATGGGCCCGGATAAAAGGCTCAATCCCGCTGCAAAGCTGGTGTGTCTCGACATCCAGCCCTATCAGACGACGCAGGCGCAAAGTCGAAACGACGTGCTTAATATAGGCGGCTTCTCTGATGCCGTCTTCGAAGTGATTGCAGCTTTTGCCGATGGCGAAAGTGGTCCTGAGACGGCTGCAAAAGATCGAAGCCGTAGAGCTTCAATGAAAGAATGCTCGCGCCGGGTTTCCCGGTGCGGGCAACTGCAACGAATGCCGGTCGAAACTACAGATCGTTACTCTCCGGTCGCAGGTTCGAATCCCGCCGGGTTCTCCTTCCTTATGGACCCGTAGATCAGCGGTAGAGCAGGCGTTTCACCAATTCTTGTCGTTGCAGACAACGGAAATATCTGGCGAATGCCTGAGGAACTACATTGGTAAAGCCGCAAGGCGAGCAGATTCAAATTCTGCACTCTCGCAAGAGAGAATTTTTCAGAAAGTTGTCGCCAGATCGAAGACGGGCAGTTGCGAATGCCGGGTGGAACTACAGCGCTCCAAACTCTTGGATGGTCTGGCAGGTTCGACTCCTCCTTTGCGATACGCTCTCTGGCACGAGCGGGGCCATCCGGGTTTCGCCCATCCTTGTCGCCGCTGCCCGTATTCACAAATGCACTTTCGAAAAGTGCAAAACTGTTCTCCTCGCCTCGGCGACAGAACAATTTTGAAACGATGACAATTGAGAAGGACTGCAAAAGCAGGAAAGACAATGATCAAGACACTCAGCGGCCGGGATCTGATCGATGCAGGATTACTGCAGGGCAAATGGTTTCGTGACGCACTCGATGCCGGGAACCGGGTCCTGCGTGACGGCGGATCGCGCGAGGCAGCACTTGCGGTCGCGATGACGGCAACCTGCTCCGAAACTACCGCTGAAAGGACCCGGCGATATCGATATTCACATGAATATCCGGGCTGAAAGTGCGGCGGAACAGGCAAACGTTGAAAATGTGCGCGCAACAATGCGTGAAGTCTCGCGCACGCCCGGCGTTCGCGCGGCGGCGATCATGCCAGACGCCTGTCCGTCCGGGCCAATCGGCACGATCCCGGTTGGCGGGGTCGTCGCTTCTGAAGCAATTCATCCGGGAATGCACTCGGCTGATATTTGCTGTTCGATGGCGATCTCCATTCTGCCCGGTGTAGCGCCGCACGAACTGCTTGATGCCGTTCACGGTGTGACCCATTTCGGGCCCGGCGGACGTCCTCGCGGCGTTCAGCTCAAGCCATCCGATGCAACGCTTGCAGCTTTCGAAGCGAACCCCTATCTGAACCAGATCGCAAGTGTCGCTATCGAACATTTTGCAACACAAGGTGACGGCAATCATTTCGCCTATGTCGGCCAGATGAAGTCAACTGGCGAAACCGCGCTTGTGACCCATCACGGTTCGCGTGCGCCCGGCGCCCGGCTTTACGATCGCGGTATGAAGATCGCCAATCGCTTCCGCGAGCTTCTCTCGCCGGAAACCTTGAAGCAGAATGCATGGATTCCAGCTGAAAGCGAGGAAGGTGAATATTACTGGAAGGCGCTGCAGATTGTCCGTCAGTGGACGAAGGAGAACCATTTCGCCATTCACGATATGGCTGTGTCAAAACTTGGCGCGAAAGTTGCTGACCGTTTCTGGAACGAACATAATTTCGTATTCAGGAAATCCGACGGGCTCTTCTATCACGGCAAGGGAGCAACACCGGCTTTCGACAAATGGGCCGACGATGCAACCGACCTCACGATCATTCCGCTTAACATGGCGCAACCGATCCTGATCGTACGGGGGTCGAATGCAGCGCACGGTCTTGGTTTCTCACCGCACGGTGCAGGACGCAATTTCTCAAGAACCGCACATCTGCGGCAGCTGGCAGCGGAATATGGAGCAGATTCACGCGGGCTGAGCCCCAACAACATTGCTGATATTCTGATAAAGGAGACGAGCGGGCTCGATGTTCGTTTCTTCAGTGGCAACGCTGATGTTTTCGGAACTTCCCGGTGCTTACAAGAACGCCGCACAGGTCAAGTCACAGATCGGAGAATACGGACTGGCCGAGATCGTCGATGAGGTCATTCCCTATGGCTCGATCATGGCCGGAGACTGGCAGAAGAGTGCACCATGGAGGAACAAGAAGAAGCGGTCTCCTTCACCGTAGTAGACAGAATGGCCCGGTTATCCGGGCCATTCTTTTACATCTGTCAGAAACGGTAGCTCTTCACCTCATTTCCGCGCTCGATGTTGCGGTTTTCCTGATGACGGGCAACCTTTGCATCTTCTATCTGGTCATCCTGCATGTGTTTCAGAACCATCCCCAGACGTTCCAGCGCCATTGCCTTGTTTCGATGCTGGGATCGCTCATTGCGAGCAATTAACTGGATGCCCGTCGGAATATGGACAATGCGTACAGCGCTGTCAGTTGTGTTCTGGTGCTGACCGCCCGGTCCACCAGCACGCAACGTTTCAAAGCGAACGTCACCGGGCCGAATGGCGGTCTGTTCAACCGCTGGCCGCGCTATCCGGCTCACCGAAATAAACCAGTTCTGCCGTTTATGCTGCGGTCGAACAGAACTCTTGAACACAAACCTTATTGTTCCGCAGAATTCCTGCGCGATCTGTTCAGCTGTTTCTCCCTCCAGAGTTATCAGAGCAGATTTAGGGCCATATTTATCGGCTGCGATTTCCGATGTAACTTCGGACAGACAACCGCGATTTTCTGCTTCCCCGGAAAGAATATCGATTAAACGCCCGACCGCAATACGGCATTCCGCGGGCCCGCTCCCCGATGATATAAGTAGATCAACGCTTTTCATTGCGCGTCTCCCTCTTGTTCCGCCTGTCAGATGTTTCGCGAGAATTTCCCGGTCGATCGACGGCTTTCTTGTAAGTAACGAGCGGACGCATAGCGGCAACACGTTCTACCAGCTGATGCGCCTCCAGATCCGCTACAACCCGGCTGCAGTCCTTGTAGGCGGAGGCTGCTTCTTCAATCAGGAGGGAGCGGTCATCGCAGATTGCCCTTCCACCCCAATCGTTACGCGCTAACTGCTCACGGTGCGAACGTGACGCACCCACACGACCGCGCATGCTCGCCCGATCATATTTTCGCCCTGCACCGTGAGAAATGGCGCCCAGAGACTGTTGCACCTCTTCCCGAGCACGCACCACGTAACTGAGGCTTGCTCGCGATCCAGCAATTGGAACGAGATCGCCGCCCCCGGTCGCCGCAGCGCCCTTGTGATGAACGATTCCCTCGGGCAGAAAGCGCACCAGATTATGCGGCACGTCTGCAACGAGTGTGAGATCCGCCCGTAACGCTCGTGCGGCGCGTTCTGCGATCAAGCGCCGGTTCAACGCTGCCCACGTGACACATCGATCATGCATCGCCATCCATTGGGCAGAAACGGGATCGTCCCTCTGGAACCCGGTATTTGGATTTTCGTTGCAGGCGAGGAATTCCGCAAGTACTGCAGCTCCAACGCCGCGAGAACCCGAATGAACCAGAAGATAAAGATATTGATCATCGATCAGATGTCCGGAATTTGACTTGAAAACCCGATCGACTGCCTGCAATTCGCAAAAGTGGTTACCACCGCCAATGGTTCCCAAAGCCTCTGGGGAAAGATCATGCGGCAGGCCGTGAGCAGACAGAGCTTCCACTGGATCGCCAATCTGTTGTTGTTCCAGTTCTCTCAGTCGCAGTTCAGCTTTATCGATACGCAACTTACGCAATGGCAAATCGAGTGCGAAAAGTGACATACCGCAACCGATATCATTGCCGATCAGCAGCGGATGCAAACGATCAGATAGAAGGGCGACGCCTGTAGCGCCATATTTTCCCGGATGCAAATCGGGAAAGGCAGCAAGCGTCTGTACTCCATCAAGGCGTGACATTTCTTCAAGCTGCCGAAGCGCTTCGCCTTCAATCCAGCTTTGCCCGGAATAAAAACGACGAAAAGTTGCCGGAGAATCTCCACCGGCGTCGAAAGAGCCGAAGCCCTCAGTTTGATTGCCCATAATTTAAAACTCTGGATACGGGATAATGTCTGCTGGCAGAACCAACAGTTCAATCAGCATCCGTCAGTAAAGACTGAACTAGGCTGAAGCCCTCACGGGGCGAAGGATGATGTCTTGCATCGTCGTGCTCCCTTTCCAGAAAAAGCCTCGTTGGCTTTCGAACAGCCGGTCCATACAAAGCATATGGCAGGAATTCAACCCATAGTTTGACAGCGCCGGGCGCGGGGTTTGTGCAAAGGAAACTACTTCTCCATATCCTGTGGCAATGGCGCATCACCAGCAACATTGCCGGGCATGGAATTCGGTCGGCCGTAACTCGCGATGAACCGCAGCAAAACTTTGCCCGGTCGCTTTCAGACCTTGCCACTGCACTGCCCACGCCAGAAGAATTCACTCAAAAGTGCGCCTCACTTCGTTCAGTCGTGACAACCAGCGACGCGTTTGCGGGCCTTGGCATAACGCCGTGATCCGCGCTTGCGGCGGGATAGCACCCGCTGCGCTGTCTTCGGTAAAGATCGGCAAGACTGGCCGGGACCGAGATATGTTCACCCGTGGACAGCGCCAGCGTATTCGCAACACCACGGTCGATGCCGACGGCAGGCGCGATATTGGTGGGAGCCACGTGCTCAATGGCAAGCGAGAAGGCGATATGCCAGCCGTTCGGGCAAAGGCTGATTGTTGCGTTGTTCACCTTGCCCCGCAGTGGGCGGGTATCGCGAAACCGCACCCAGCCGATCTTGGGCAAACGAACCTCCGGCCAGTTGCCGTTAAGCCGAACTGATCGAATGCGACGGCGAGGACGATCACGTTCACCTGCTGGTGCATTACCCGCCAAAGGTAGCGCTGTCGAAACTGGTCAACAGCCTGAAAGGCGTATCCAGCCGCCTGCTGCGCGAAAGCCGCCCGGAAATTACAGGCCGCTATCGCAAAGGCGTCCTGTGGTCGCCGTCCTGTTTCGCAGCATCATGCGGGCGCGCACCACTGTCCGTCGTCGCTGATTACGTCAAATCACAGGGGAAGCGGCCAAGTGCCGCTCTCGCGTTCCTCCCCACCTGAAGGAAGGGGTATCCCGCGAGGATTCGGATGATCTGCTGCTGGCCCGCGCGCCTGATTGCAGGTCAAACGTCCTGATTATCACCTCGGTTTAAAACACTTTTGCCTCACCTTTAATGGATCGAAGACTGGTAGAAAGACATATTACTTTACCGCGACGGCGGCCTCTTCAATGAGGACGGCAACTTCGTCGGGGTGCGACAGAAGTAACAGGTGTCCACCCGCAATATTTACCTGCCGCGCACCAGAGCGTTCAGACATCTGTCGTTGAAGTTCTGGCGCAAGGGTACGATCCTCGGTCGCGATAGCCACCCCGGGTCGGGATTTTCTGCCACGCTGCTGCTTTCGCCTTGTATTCAAAAATAGATGTGTTTGCCGGTGTCTGAAACATGGCCGAATACTGCGCGTCAGATGCCTTCAAGCCATTTGCCACGTCTGCTATCCATACTTCAGGTTTGACGACTTAATAGCCGTCGTCGAAGATCCGAAGGGCGTCCTGTGGCATTCTGGATGGAACCGATGCGTTAAGAGATGCGGGCTTTCGCCAATCTTCGGCTGAAACGCCGCGACATACACCAGAGCCTTGACGCTCGCGGGCGTTCCAACCTGACTGATGACCAATCCCCGTAGGAATGACCAACAAGTACCATAGGGCCCTTCTGGGCATCGATGGCACGACGCGTTGATGCAAGATCATCTTCAATTGAAGTCATGGGTAGTTGAACCACCGTGACGTTATAGCCATCGGCAGTCAATCGTTCATATACCGCGCGCCGGGCCCCACCATCCATGTTCATGCCATGGACAAGGACGATATTGTTGACCGCCGCCGCGGCTGTATTGGGGAGAGTCATTGTGGTGGCGACCGCGATACCTAACAACGTCGGAACAGTTCGAATCCAGTTCATTTCAAATCTCCCGTTGAAATTGGTTTCGAGTATAATTTGGTTCGGAGCATAATTATCTGCTAGCATGATTTATATGAACAACCCTATCATTTGAGGTGATAAATGGATCGCCGTGACCTTGCCGATCTTCTTGTCCTTCAGGCCGTTGTCGAGGCAGGCAGTTTCACTCGAGCGGCAGCGCGGCTGGGGCGAGCGCAGTCTGGTCTAAGCCAGACCATCAGTGCTCTGGAAGCACGGGTCGGGGTCCCCTTGCTTGCCCGCTCCACACGCAGCGTCCAGCCAACAGAACCGGGACAACGACTACTCCAGCAGGTCACGCCCGCGCTGCTCCAGATCGAGCGCGGGTTGTCCGAGGTCCGGCTTGAGCGTGACCAACCGTCAGGCACATTGCGACTAACTGCGATGGAGTACCCGGCCCGCACAATCCTTGTGCCAGCATTACCCGATTTCCTCGCCCGTTACCCCGGCGTAAAGCTGGACTTTCACATCAGCGATCAGTTTACCGACATCGTCAAGGAAGGGTTTGATGCCGGCATTCGCTTCGGGGGCATCTTGAAAAGGATATGGTCGCCGTTCCGGTTGGTCCTGACGTCAAGGCCGTGATCGTTGGATCTCCTGCCTACTATGCTCGACGGGGTCGCCCCGAACGGCGAGGATCTTCTGGCGCATGATTGCCTTAACTACCGTACCGCCAGCCACGGAGATCCGTTCCGCTGGATGTTTCGTACAGGTGAACGAAACATGGTGATGCCTGTCGAGGGGTTGCAGCCTTTAACGACGGACCCGTTATGATTGAGGCTGCGGGGCCGGCCGGGATTGGCCTATAGTTTCGAACCCCACATAGTCGATTTTCTGGCATCCGGACAACTATCAACGTGTCTGGAAGGTTTTGCCCAGTGTGGTCCGGCTATCATCTTTACTATCCGGGCAGGCACCAGAAATCGGCGGCGCTTTCGGCTTTTGTAAAACATTTGCAAGGTCGTCGCCAGAGGTGATGCTTCGTATTCTCTACAATGCGCCAGTCCGTTGAGAGCTTTGCGAAAGTGATCGTGAGACATCAATTATTGCCGCTCTCAGCCACTTGTGCGCGGGATCGTTTCGATATCGCACATGCCGGGCCAGTTCTACCGGGAAAGTTCCCAGTTCTGCTGGAGAGGGCAACACTTTCAGGCGAGGATCGCGCTCAAGTATTCGACAGATTTGTAACGGCAAAGTCGCACAGTAATCCGTAACGGCAATCATCTCCGGGACGGCGAGGAAATGTGTCACGGAAACGACAACTTCCCGCTTGAGGTTTTGCTTGCTCAGCGCCCGGAACAGACCAGCGCGGATTCGACTGGCGGAAGCACGTTCACGTGCTTCAACCTCTCAAACTGACGGCGGGTAAGGCTCTCACCGATTTCCGGATGGTCTCTGCGAACGACACAGGCAAGGCTTTCATCCATGAGATGCTGTACGACGAGATTGTCGGGAGGGGCAACGACCCTTCCGATTGCCATCGCGGTTGTTCCGGACGTAACGCCGGTCTCAGCGAGATCATTGCCGAATGGCGTCATACGAAGTTTAATGCGGGCGCTTGTTCACGCAGCCTTGCGACCAGCGCTGGCATCAAGACCAACTCCACATAGCTGTTTGGCGCGATCAGAAACTGGCGGTCCGCGTGCCGTGCGTCAAAATCCTGCTGATGGACTATAACCTCATTCAATTGCGCCAGTGCGGTTTCAATCGTTGGCGCGATCTCCTCGGCAAGTTGCGTCGGTTTGATACCGTATCGTTCGCGGATGAATAATGGATCACGGAGCATGTAGCGAAGGCGATTGAGCGAGTTCGAGAGCGCTGGCTGCGTTATCCCGAGCCGGGCGGCAGCGCGCGTCACGCTGCGTTCTTCCATGAGTGCCACAAAACTGGCAGCAGATTAAGATCATACTTCATCGTAATATATCGATGCCTGAATATCTGGGATCAAACAAGTAAATTTCTTAAATATCTCGACCGGTGCCATGTTTCTTTCATCGAAAGGCCGATGCAGTTGTTCGAACAACCACCCGATGAACGCAGCAACTTTACAGGAAACGACGATGAAAGTTCTCATGGTACTGACTTCCCACGACAGGCTTGGGAATACTGGCAAAAGACCGGTTTCTGGCTGGAAGAGCTTGCAGCCCCTTACTACGTCCTCAAGGATGCAGGGATCGAAGTCACCCTCGCGTCGCCAAAAGGCGGCCAGCCTCCGCTCGACCCCAAGAGCGACGAGCCGGATTTCCAGACCGACCTCACGCGGCGCTTCAAGGCCGACGAAGCAGCCAATGCTCAACTCGCGGAAACCTTGCGCACGGACAACGTCAATCAAAGGGATTTTGACGCGGTTTTCTATCCCGGCGGCCACGGACCGCTTTGGGATCTGGCTGAAGATCCCAACTCGATCAGTCTGCTCGAAGCCTTCATCGCAGCTGACAAGCCGCTCGCTCTTGTTTGTCATGCACCCGGCACGCTTCGGCATGTGATCAATCCAGATGGTACGCCATTCGTTCAGGGTCGCCATCTCACCGGATTCACCAATGGCGAAGAAGCAGCCGTCGGTCTCACGCATGTCGTCCCGTTCCCGGTCGAAGATGAGCTCATCAGCCTCGGCGCTGTCTTCTCCAAGGTTGAAAACTGGGGCGTACACACCGTGGTCGATGGCCAGCTTATTACCGGTCAAAGCCCCCATTCCTCGGCTGAAGCAGCGAAGGCTCTCGTAACCGCTTTGCACCGGGCATCGATGAAGATCGCTTGAGGACAGGCACCGCTGTGAGAAGTCGTTCACCACTCCCCGGTGAACAACCTGCACCCCATCGCAAGGGCGGAAGAATTGTCGAACTTCCGTAGCCCGCTGCGTTGGTGCCCATGGACGATCAATCGAAGGAGAATGAATATGAAAGTTTTTGTCATAGGAATCACTGGCGGTGTCGGTCGACGTGTGGCCGACTTGCTGGTCGCACGAGGAGATCAGGTTGCTGGCCTCGTCAGGAGCTCTCACAAAGGTGAAACGCTGGCCCAACAGGGAATCTCCACCACACACGGAGACCTCGTTAAAATGTCGGTCGATCAGCTTGCAGAAGCGCTTCGTGGTTTCGATGCAGTCGTTTTCGCTGCTGGCGCAGGCGGAAAAGACGGACCAGAAGCAACGGATCAAGTCGACGGAGACGGACCAGCCAAGCTGGCAGCCTCGGCAAAGCTTGCCGGAATACGTCGCTTTGTTCTGGTCTCCGTGTTCCCGGAGGCTGGCGCGAACGCCACATGGACAGGGATTTCGAGCATTACATGGTCGCGAAAAAGCGTGCTGAAACGCAACTGGTGCTGACAGATCTCGATTGGGTCATTTTACGCCCGTCAGCACTGACAAACGAGCCGGGCACGGGTCAGGTTGATCTCGGCCTCGCCAAGGTCCACGAGGAGATCAGGCGCGACGACGTTGCCGCCACTGTTGTTGAAGTGCTGCGGCAACCTGATGTCAACCGCATAATCCTCGAAGTAACCGGCGGTTCTATACCGATTGAGGAAGCGGTCACAGCAATGCAGCCCTGGCCAGATTAAGTAGACGATCAGGTGGCAGGCGACCGCAACGTCCTCCTCTGTCTGATCGCTGGTCAACGTTCAGCACAATGACATTGCATATGCCCCACATCTCTTCTGCATAACCACCGGGGTTTGGCTGAGTATCGCACCGCCCAACCCATCAACTGTACCAACCAGAAATCAGGGGAGTTACTACAATGGCTACAATCACCACTCAGGACGGCACCAACATCTTCTACAAGGACTGGGGCCAGAAAAATGCCCAGCCGATCGTCTTCATCATGGTTGGCCGCTGTCGTCCGACGATTGGGACAATCAGATGTTATTCTTCTTGTCGCATGGCTATCGTGTCGTTGGGTTCGACAGGCGTGGTCATGGCCGCTCGGATGAGACTGACACCGGAAATAATATGGATACTTACGCTGCCGATACGACAGACCTCGTAAACGCACTTGATCTGAGGAACGCTGTGCATATCGGTCACTCGACCGGCGGCGGAGTGGTCGCGCGCTATGTCGCTCAAGCCGAGCGGGACGCGTTGCCAAGGCCGTCCTGATCGGTGCAGTGACGCCGGTTATGCTCCAGTCGGCATCCAATCCGGAAGGAACACCCATGGAAGTATTCGACAGCTTCCGCGCCGCACTGGTAGCAAACCGTTCCCAGTTTTTCCGCGACATCCCGTCCGGCCCGTTCTACGGGTTCAACCGCAAGGGCGCAGAGATAAGCCAAGGGCTGATTGACAATTGGTGGCGTCAGGGCATGGCGGGCAGTGCCAAGGCTCAGTATGATTCCATCGAAGCGTTTTCTGAAACGGACTTCACCGGCGATCTGCACGCGATCGACATCCCCGTACTGGTGATGCACGGCGAAGATGATCAGGTCGTTCCAATTGCCGCGTCTGCTCATAAAGCAATCGGTCTTCTGCAGAACGGGACCCTCAAAACCTATCCAGATCTGTCGCATGGCCTGTTCGCGACGCACCCCGAACTGGTCAACGCCGATCTGCTGGATTTCGTTCAGCGCTAAATGCCCGGGTGAAGGATCTGTCTAATATCTTTAGCCCGGAAGCAGAGTGACTTCCGGGCGTACTCATACGGCTAGTTTGGCAAGTATTATGGACGGCGAGCGACTGTACTAACACCGTCTCCATCATAAGCATGGCGTTATCATCGTACGGAACTCGGCGACGCCCCATGACCTTAGCCTGTTCCCGGGTTTATGTTGATGTACGATGTAGCAGGTGAGCAGATTACGGGCCAGCGATATCGCGCCAGATAATATTGGCGATTTGGCGAAATTCGCGGCGGAGCGGTGGCCCGATTGGCGGCACCATAAGAACGCAGTTTGTCCGTGACCACGACGCGGAGAGCTACAGGACATCGTTGCTGGACGACCGATGGCATTGCAATAGTCTGATCAGATCACTCCTGAACTAGCCTACATCCTGAAGCTTAATAGGTGGCGATAGCTGTGTCAGGTTCCACAAAGGAAAGAAATAGCCTCAGCTGGCTAGCTCATCATATCCCCGTCTGACTGACAGGATGCTCCCGGGGTTCATTTTGCAATCAGGATCAATGAGATTTCGTAGGGAATGCATAAGATCTAGACTGACCGGATCTGATCGTAACTCAAGTTCTTTTACCAACTTGCGACCAATCCCATGTTCGGCCGAGAAGGTGCCCCTAGTTCATCCACAACATCATGGATTATTTTCATAATGCGTGCAGATACTACAGCATCTTCTTCAAAAGCGGACCATTGATCGTGTGTGAAATGCACGATGAAATGGATGTTTCCATCTCCAATGTGCGAAACAATAAGTATTTTCGATTTGGGACAAATTTCATGAACGGCAGCGCTGGCGCGCCTGATAAGTTCAGGCACGAGTGTCGGACGAACGGCAATATCGTGTGAAAGGCTATGTCCATGTACCTTGTTTGCCTCCGAAACTGAATGCCTTAGGTGCCAAATGTCTTCAGCTTGTGCGTGGCTTTGGGCGATAAAGGCATCCACAATAGTTCCAGTCTCAAACTGCTCAGCTAACCATTCTTCCAATGCTTGATTCAACTCAGCAACTGGATCTGCACTGCCCAGTTCTACCAGCAACGACCATTCGGGGCGACTTTCCAGCGGATGTCTTGAACGGGGAATATGCTGAAGAACCACATCAACCTGACTGCCTGACAAGAGTTCTACTGCTTGTACGGCTGTATCGAAGCGATCTTGCAATCCCGTTAGAATGGACACGGCCGCATCCAGATCCTGAAGTCCAATCCGGGCATGCCCCGAAGAACGCAGGATGGGCTGCAAGCGCAATGCTATCGCCGTGATAATGCCCAGTGTACCTTCGGCACCGATGAAAAGGTTTTTGAGGTCGTAGCCTGTATTGTCTTTGCGAAGTGCCTTCAAATCGCTTAGCACCTGTCCGTCGGGCAACACCACCTCAATCCCACAAACAAGATCTCGCATGGGGCCATATCGCAACGCACCGGTTCCACCTGCATTAGTCGATGCAAGGCCGCCCAATTGTGCACTGCCCTCGCTGCCAAGATGCAAAGGAATGCGGCGATCGACAGTTGATGCCACATCATGTGCAGCCACTAATGTCAAACCAGCCTCTGCAACAATGATATTTGACGCTTTGTCTATTTCACGGACTGCATCGAGACGACGCAGTCCTATCACGATTGTACGATCCCTAGCGGACGGTACAGCACCCTGACACAGTCCGGTGTTACCTCCCTGGGGGCACAATTTTGCTCCCATGAATATCGGCCAACCGCATGAGGTTTGAAACCTGTTCAGTGCTCGCAGGCAAGACAACAGCTAAAGCTTCACCCTTCCCGTAACCGCGCCAGTCGGCCAGATAGGGTTCTTTGTCATGCGCATCCGTCAACACATATTGGCCGCCAATCGCTTGTCGAAGGTCATTTAGGAAATCATCATCGGTGCTTGGCCCGGAAAGCATTGTATTACCTGTGACTTGATCTTTAATATCTGGTGGAGTTTCAGTTTAACCGATCCACTCGGCTTGGCCGAGTGCAGCGATGTTTTCGGCACCGGCAAAAGCTAGAAAAAGGCTGAGTTCTTCTCTGAATTGCTCGATCATCTGGACTACACCGGGCATACCACCCGCCGCCAACCCATAGAGTGGCGCCCGTCCAAGAAACACCCCGTCTGCTCCTGCAGCAAGCAGCTTTGCCGCATCGGAACCGCGTCGGACACCACTATCGGCGAAGAGCACTTTGCCCGGACCAACGGCAGCTCTAATTTTTGGCAACACGTCTAGCGGTCGAGCAGCGCTGTCAAGATTTCGGCCACCATGCGCGGATACGATTACGCCATCGCAACCCAGCTTGAAGACCTCGATGGCGTCATCCGCCGAAAGAATCCCCTTGATGAGCATTTTATGCGGCCAACGCCCACGAAGCTCCCTGAGAAAATTCAGATCAAGAACCATGTCGAGAGCAAAGCGCGGGTCGCGGATGGAACCACTGATAGCGGTCGAGACCTCGCCGGGATAATGCGCATAGGATGGAAATCCCTTTCGCATCAGATAACGCCCCATAACGCCTAATGACCACCGTGGATGTAGCATGAGATCGATAGCCAGCGTTGCTGAAGGCTCCAACGGGACACCAAACCCGTTGCGACGGTTATGGACTTTCTTGGGTGATGCGGGTGTGTCAACCGTCAGTACCAGTGTCTCAACCCCGCACATCCGGCTCGCTCCAGCAGTTTCCGTGTCTCGTTACGGTCCTGCCAGACATAAAGCTGAAACCACAACTCGCTCCCGAGAGCATTCGCGGAAATCTGTTCAATGCTTGTCGATGATTGTGTTGCAACCACAAAAGGCAGGCCCGCTTGCCCGGCTGCGAGTGCCATCGCAACCTCTCCATCATGCCGCACCATGCCGGCAAGTGCAGTCGGTGCAATCACGAACGGACAATTATGGATACCGCCCAAATACTCAACTGACAAATCCGGAGCTGACACGGGACGCAAAACACGAGGAATGATACGTCTGCTTGCGAACCCCTGATGAATGTCCGCAATGGCCGTTTCAGCCTCGGTTCCTCGATCAATATAGTCAAACAGTGCTTTGGGGAGAAAGCTTTTTGCCCGGTCCCGAGCTTCTGCAAAATCAAGAAATTGCGCCCCGCCTGCCATATCTTATGCGATCCCTTCGGCTCGCAGGCGTTCGACAGCTTCGATAATTAGTTTTTCAGTCTTGTTATCCGGCGCTTTCAAGGGCAGCGATACAGGACCAACTGGCAGTCCCAGACGGCCCATCATTGTTTTCAGAGGCCCGGGGTTGACCTCGTTGAACAGGGCCAGAAACGTCGGAAGAAGCTTTCGATGAAGGTCTATACCATCAGCAAGATTACCGCCAGCCAATGTATCGTGTATTCGTGTCCAATAGGCCGGCAGCATTGGCGCGCTGGCTAAAATACCCCCTGTCGCGCCATACATGACGTGGATAGCATACATCATGTCGTCTCCCGACAGCAGTGCTATACGATTTCCGATCTCTGCGGACAGACGCTGGAAATAATACGCATCGGTGTTGCAAATTTTTGCACCTATGATGGTCCCGTCTTCCCGTGGTCTTGAGAGTATCAACGGCGGAAACAAAACTGGTGCGGGCGGGAACATCATAATAAATGAGCGGTAGATCAACAGTAGTGCGGTAGGTTCGAAAATAGTCGATCACCCCTTGCTGGCTCGGTATCACGTAGAATGGTGTGACGAGAAGCAGCGCGTCAGCGCCAGTTTCTTTGAAGGCCAGTCCGTGCTCCACTGCCTCCGCCCAACCGGGAGAAACTACGCCTGCCACGACGGGTACGCGTCCGTTAACAATGCGAACGGTTTCACGAACAACGTTAACCCTTGTTTTATATGAAAGCGCAGTAAATTCACCCGTTCCACCAACTGGGGCCAAGCCCTTTGCGCCGCCGGCGATGTTGATTTCAACCAGCGCTTCAAGCTTTGCCACATCTAGCTGACCATTTTCGGTCAAAGGCGTGGGAATTGCAGGAAACATTCCCCGCAGATCAGTATGTTTCATTGTCGATCATCCGCTCTAGTCAGGAAGGTGGATTAGTGCTCAACTTTTGAAAGAAAGTTTTTGAGCCGTTCGGTCTTTGGTTGATGGAGAATTTCGTCGGGTGCACCTGTCTCCACAATGTGTCCGGCTTCCATGAAAATGACCTTCGAGGCAACGTGTCGGGCAAAGCTCATTTCGTGGGTCACTACAATCATAGTGGTACCGTCTGCGGCGGGCCTTGCATAACGTCGAGAACCTCTCCGACCAACTCAGGATCAAGAGCTGAAGTCGGCTCGTCGAAAAGCATAACTTCAGGCTCAAGAGCCAACGCACGGGCGATCGCAACGCGTTGGGCCTGTCCACCCGAAATCTGTTGCGGGAACAGATCAATCTTGTCCGTCAACCCGACCCGATCGAGTAACCTCATCGCGAGTTTGCGTGACTGGCTTTTGGTTTTCAACCTGTTAAGCAATGGACCAGACATCACGTTTTGCAGGACTGTCATATGAGGGAAGAGATGAAACCCCCGGAAGACCATCCCCGTCTTCCGGCGAAACTCAGCCTTGACGCGTTCAGCGATTTTGCTCTTCGGTTCGAATTCAAGCCGATTACCAGCAACTTCGATCAGACCTCGCGTTGGCTGTTCCAGAAGGTCGAGACAGCGGAGCAAGGTGGATTTGCCGCAGCCTGACGGGCCAATAAGCACCGCTACATCACCGCGGTTTACTAATAGGTCAATGCCTTTCAATACTTCATGATCACCGAATGTTTTTCTCAGGTTCTGAACACTGATCATCGCAACCACCGTTAATGTTTGATTTCGAAGCGATTGGCTATCAACGTCACAGGCGTGAGGATTGCCAGATAAAGAAGAGCCGCGAAGGTGTAGACCTCAAGTGGACGATAGGTTTCCATCGTCAGACTACCGGCGGCATACATGAGGTCAGGAACGGCAACCACCGACAGTAGGGATGTGTTTTTGAGCTGCAGAATCGTCTGACTGACGATTGGCGGAATCATGCGCCGTGTGGCCTGCGGCAGAATGATATGTCGCATTTTGGTAAAGTATGAGAAACCCGGGACGGTGGACGCTTCCCATTGTCCGCGATCAATCGAGATGACGCCCGCTCTGAAAATTTCGGCTGAAAATGCCGCCATGTAGAGTGTCAGCCCCAACCCTGCTGCGAACCAGTCAGGCAAGGTATAACCGGTGAGCATCGGCAGCGCATAAAAAACCAAACGATCTGCACAAGCAGAGGGGTGCACCGAAAAAGGTGAATGTACGCATTGATGATCAATGTCAGGACGGGAATACGCGATACAAGAGCAAGCCCCAGAACCACACCGATGACGAGACCGGCCAACGAAGTGACAAACGCATATGCTACGGTCACACCGATCGCATTGAGCCATAGTTGGCTGTCCGGATAACAGACCAGTCAAATTGATACATCGGATTGCACTCCCATTTTGCAGCGACGGTAAGTCCCGGATCAGGTCGCCTTTTTGCAGCTAACTCGATTCGTTGATGCTGGAAAGTATTTTTGCACATAAATTTGTATTATGTGCGTATTACGATATCGTTTAATCACATTACGATTATTTATAGTTAGTTATCATTCTTTTCCGACTCTTTTGTTACGAAACATGTCAATAATCGATTTTTCTCTTGCCGACTGGCAATGGTCAGGACAATGTCTCACCCGTCAAATTAAAGCCCTCAGAGAAGGGCAATTCGAAGGAAGCAATAGAATGATTAAACCGATGGCAGCAGCGCTACTAACCGTGGCGAGCGTCACGATTTCAGCGCCGGTGATGGCTGAATCCGTCTGGGACAAGATCGCACGTACCGGTGAAGTTGTATGCGGTGGAGTCAGGAACTATCCTCCAACTTCGTTCCATGTTGGTGGTGAACTTGAGTACGCTGGCTATGGTCCACGTGTGTGTCGGCAGATGGCCGCAGATCTCGGCAAAGCGATGGGGAAAGAACTCAAGCTAAAATGGCGCGAAGTTACGGCAAAGCATCGTCCTCGACTTGCAATCGGGACGACTTGATATATTCCCGGGCATGACCGCTACCGAAGAACGCAAGAAAGCTCTGGCGATGGCCGGACCTGTCTGGCAAATGTCGGATTGCGTTATCGGAGCAAAGGGCAAAGAACCACCTCAAAAATGGTCCGAATACAATAAGCCGGATGTGACGTTTGCGATGGTCACGGGTGCAGCGCAGACGAACTTTATCAAGGACGACATGCCTGAGGCAAAGATAATGAGCCTGAAGGAAATGAGCGAAGCCATCATGGCCGTACAGTCTGGACGCGCCGGTTATATGTTGCAGGAACTTCCAATCTGCATAAAGACATTCGAAAGTGCGCGGGGGTTTTCTCGAGCTATACTGTCCCGGAACCTGTTCACGGCATCCCTGTTTCAGCCGCTACACGGAAAGACGAGGATGGTCGCGTTCAACAGTTTCTCCAAAAATGGGCCGACGAAAACCGTTCGAACCAAACCATCGCCCCGCTCCTGCTTGAAGGCTTCAAGGATGCAGGTATGGATATAACGGCTCTGCCAGATGGTATCCGTTTCTGATCAATGTCAGGTGCCGGATCTCGGCACCTGCGTTCCTCCCGCATCAGCCAGATGTGTAACCGAAATGCACAGAAAATTCTCTAAATCACGAGGGAATAAGTAGTTATATTGGCCAAATGGATGGTATCGGAAATGCTGCCCGATAGTAGAAGATAGGTTGTAATGAGAATGGACGCTGACGAACTGGACGACCCCATGATGGTCCGCTCTGTTGAAAAAGCCTTTCGCGTTCTTGAGACCTTTGACACTCTGCATTCTCGTCAGAATTTGACACAGCTTGCGCAACGGGCCGGAATAGACCGGTCAGCTGCACAACGCTTTGCACACACATTGCTGAACCTTGGCTATCTGCAGAAAGTTCCCGGCAGCAAGACTTATGAGCTTGCGGCAAAGTCATTAAACATGGCTTATCGCTACACGCGGTCGAGTGTGCTTGTGCAAAGAGCTCATCCCTATCTCCTGCATCTTAACCGGAGTACGGGAGAGACTATCTCGCTCACTTTGCTCGACGATACCGATATCATTTATCTTGCGCGTTACCTTTCATCGAATACGCTTGATAACGACGTCATCGTCGGTAGCAAGCTCCCCGCTTATTGTTCTGCCGCTGGGCTTGTGTTTCTTGCCGGTCTTGACGATGCGAGAATTGATGACATTCTGGCACGCAGCGATTTACGGGCGTATACGCCTAAAACAATTTTCGAACCCGAGAAAATCTGGCAACGTATCCACGAGACGCGTCAACGCGGTTTTGCCATCGCTGAAGAACAGGTTTACACTAACGATATCGCACTTGCTGCCCCTATTTATCTCCCGGACGGTCATACTACAGCGGCAGCAGTTCTTGCAGCCTCCAATCTTCGCTATAATGAAGATACTCTGGTCAGACAATTTGTGCCGATGATGATTTCAGCAACGCGGTCGGTCACACAAATTATGGCGTAAGTTAAAGGGGATAAGGTGGTTGCTGGGTCCGGGCCATTTCACCGCCGGCGATTGTTGTTCTACATAAATGAGATGAAGGACATTCTTTAGCACCGCATATTCTTGTGTTTGTTTGGCGCCCGGTACTGCCCCCGTGTCTCGCGGTGCTTTGCTTCGATATTTGACGGATAAATCAGGACCAATTAACTCTTGTTTTAAAATCATCATTCAGACTATAGAGAACCGGTTTAACCGGCAAAGGGTAGACCGCGACCCGCAATTCAGGACATTACCAGTGATCGCAAAGAAAACTCTTCTGGCCGCTACGGGCCTTGTCGCCCTGCTCGCGTTCCAAAACAACACGGCAAAAGCGGCTACTCAGTATCCACTAACGCTCGAAAATTGCGGCAAGAAAGTTACGTTTGCAAATGCGCCGGAACGCGCTATCGGCCTTGGACAGAACAGCGCTGAAATCATGTTGCTACTGGGGCTTGAGAGCAAAATGGCGGGAACAGCGTTCTGGCCGAGCAAGGTTTTGCCGCAGCTTGAGGTTGCCAATTCCAAAGTGAAGCTTTTGACCGTCGAGTTTCCGACTTTTGAGTCGATGCTTGCAGAGAACCCGGATTTCGTAGCCGCAGCTCTTCCAAGCCTCATAGGACCAAACAGCAAGGTTGCAAAGCGTGATGATTTCGACAAGGTCGGAGTTCCGACTTATCTTTCGCCGAGCACGTGCCTCAGTACAGAGCAGGTCAAGGATGAGTATGGCAGCCGCGACAAGCTGTGGAACATGGATCTTCTATATAGGGAGATCGACGAGCTCTCGCAGATTTTCGATGTTTCAGATCGCGGGCAGGCACTAATCACTGATTTCAAAGCACGCGAGGCAGCATTGCGCGCAAGAGTTCCAGCGAGCGGCAAGAAACTTTCTTACGTCTTCTGGTTCTCCAGCCCGTCACCATCAGCTGACGCCTATCTGGGTGGCGGAAACGGTGCATCGAGCTTCATCGCTGATGTTCTGGGCGGCGAAAATGCCATCAAGGCGGAAGCTGAATGGCCGACGCTTGGCTGGGAAAGCATCATCGCCGCCGACCCCGATGTCATTGTCGTTGCCAATCTCGATCGTAATCGTTGGGAACTGGACAAACCTGAGGCCAAGATTCAGTTTCTCAACACAGACCCTGCGGTCAGCCAGATGCCAGCGGTCAAGAACAAAGCTATTGCCGTCATGGACGGTCAGGGCTATGAACCCGACCATCCGCACAATTTACGGTGCGGAACAGGTCGCGGAACAGTTGAAAGCGCTCGGTATTCTCAAGTGAGTGCTGCTGGCCATTCTTTAAGGCATTGGGGCGCCTTCAGCATTATGCTGCTGGCGTCACTTGTGGCAATCGGATTCGTAGTGGGTGTCAGCGTCGGCATAGGCGACTTGCCGATCCCTTTATCGACAACCTTCGCAGCGATAACCAATCGCCTTGGATGGAGTTCAGTCGAACTCAACCGCATTCATGAGACTGTGATTTGGGATTACCGCCTCAGCCGTGCGTTGGTGGCAGCATTTTGCGGTGCAGGCCTCGCACTTTCGGGCGCGATCATGCAGTCACTTTTGCGTAATCCGCTGGCTGAGCCGTATGTTCTGGGCATTTCCGCCGGCGCATCAACTGGCGCTGTAACAGTTGTCATTCTCGGCATAGGTGCTGGCGCTGTTTCATTGTCGGCGGGTGCATTCGTTGGCGCGTTTGCGGCCTTTTTTCTTCGTTGCCCTTCTCTCAAATGGCACGCGTGGAGGTGCGGATCGTACCATTCTGGCAGGTGTTGCTGCATCGCAACTCTTCAACGCTGCAACATCATACATCGTCACAACATCCGGCAATGCCCAGCAGGCTCGTGATGTGATGTTCTGGCTTCTTGGCAGCTTCGGTGGTGTTCGATGGCCAGAATTCATGCTGGTGTCAGTCGTCATCACCATCGGCCTAGTCGCTTGCCTTCTCTACGCCCATGTTCTGGATGCATTTGCATTCGGGGACGAAGCCGCCTCCGCGCTCGGCGTCAATGTCGGTCGAGCACGCATTGTCCTGTTTGCACTCACGGCAATGATGACAGCCACCATCGTCAGCATGGTCGGTTCGATAGGCTTCGTGGGGCTCGTAGTCCCTCACGCTGCACGCTTCATTGTCGGGCCGCTACACATAAGATTGTTGCCCGCATGTGCCATTGTCGGCGCAGTCTTTATGGTGCTGGCCGATATCGCTTCGCGCGCGCTGATACCGCAACAGGTCCTTCCCATAGGCGTGGTGACAGCGCTTGTTGGCGTGCCCTTCTTCTCGATCATTCTTTACCGGTTCCAGCGCCCATCATGAGTATCAGAGCCGAAAATCTTGTCTGGAAAATCGGCAAGAAAGCCATAATCAACGACGTTTCGTTCGAAGCGAAGCCCGGAAGGATGCTGGGTCTTTTAGGACCAAACGGTTCGGGAAAGACATCCCTGTTACGCCTGATCGCAGGATTAAAACACCCCTGTTCTGGGCATGTCCTGCTTGATGGAAAAGATATCAATACGGTTGCCCGACGAAGTATCGCGCAGCGTGTGGCTTTTGTCGAGCAGCACGCAACGACAAATGCCAGTCTCAAGGTTATGGACGTTATAAGACTTGGACGCTTTCCACACAGGTCAATGTTCTCCGGATGGACCGGCGCTGACGAGACAGCCGTACGAGATGCGATTGAACGCACCGGTATGACAACCAAGAAAAATGACCAGTGGCAAAGCCTGTCAGGTGGAGAGAAGCAACGCGCTCACATAGCAAGGGCACTGGCGCAGACGCCAGAAGAGCTTATCCTTGATGAACCGACCAACCATCTGGATGTCCATCACCAAATGAGCTTGCTGAAGCTGATTTCCGGGCTGCGGATCACGAGCATAATTGCGCTGCACGACCTTAATCACGCAGCCATGTTTTGCGATGAGTTAATCGTTATGTCGGCAGGAAAGATCGTAGCTTCGGGAACGCCGGACGATGTAATTAATGAGGATATACTCAAAGAGGTGTTCTCTATCGATGCTCGAGTGGAACCATCCCCTACACCGGACGGCCTCATATTCACTATCTAAAGTAATCGTCCAAGCGGTAAGATATCCGGCAATTCTTTGCGCATGCGGCCAAGAAGACGCAGTGACCCATCGGACTGCCGTTCAAGGAATATCGCCTGATAACGCCCATCGGGGCAGGATTTTGGACGCACCGGGATCGTTCTTGCTAATCAGAGTTCACGCAGTCAAACCCAATTATGTTTTTCTTCTGTTGCAGCTGCCTGAGCGTGCATTTTGCGCATGATCTCGTGACTTGCGCTTGCGGCTGCCGTCTCACTCCCCCCTCCACGTGAACTTTCGGATAAGCGATCTTGATGCCGTTTTCTTCGAAAGCCTTCTTGATCATCATGTTCGCCCGCCGCTTGATGCCGAACTGTGTCCCGGGTTTGGTCATCAGTTTCGTCCGCAGGAGGATTGAGTACTCGCCGAAACTATCGATACCTTGCATCTTCAACGGCTCGATCGTATTGGCCGCGAATTCCGGGTCTTCCGCCAGTTCCAGACCGATCTGTTTGATCAGCTTGCGGGCAAGTTCAACATCAGAGTCGTGGGTGACCCCGATTGTCATCTTTTCGATCACCCAATCGCGGCTCATGTTCTGAATAGCGCCAAGCTGGCCGAACGGTACGGTGAAGACCGGACCGCGATGGTGCCGCAGTCTTATGGAGCGCAGACTGAAGGATTCCACCGTTCCTTTGTACGATCCGCTCTGGATATACTCTCCGACGCGGAATGCGTCATCAAGCATATAGAAAACCCCGCTCAAGATGTCTTTGACAAGCGTTTGCGCGCCAAAGCCGATGGCGACGCCAAAAATGCCGGCTCCCGCGATCAAAGGCAGGATTTGTACGCCCATGCCCGATAGAATTGTCAGCACGGCTACAACGGCAATGAATGCGGCAAGCGCATTGCGAAATATCGGCAACAATGTACGCACACGACCCGAACGTGCTATCGCCGCAACGCTGACGTCGGCTGGATCGACGGCCCTTAACTGATAGTCGATCAATGCCTTCGACAATTGCCAGAGCAAGTCGGCTACGACCGGGATAATGATGGCGTTGAATAGACCATTGACCAAGCGCTCGCCGAGTCCGTTCCCGGACAGTGCCGCAGCACTGAATTTCCACAAGTAGGCCAGCCAGACGACCGCTGCCGCAATGACCAGTGCCCTCGCCCCTCTGGCAACAATGACATCGAATATTACGCCAATGACACCGGTTGGCTTATCGTTACCGGCAAACGCCTGCGCCAAACGACCTGCACCGCGCAGAACGGGTGGTAATAAAAGCGCATAGATGCCGATCCACAGGACCCCCAGCATTCCACCAACCCAGATCAACCAGAGGCCGATCAGAAAGAGAGTAAGCAGCATAGCCTTCAAAGCCGATGGACCGGGGCGGTGACGCCATACTACCTCAATCGCGACAGGCAGCAGCCCAAGTCCCAGCAGAAATGACCCTATCTGTGCAACTTCTGGCGAAAAGCCGACAGCGCGCATGATGCTGACTATTGCCCAGCCGAACAAGAAAACTCCGGCCATAACACTGATACGCCGGCTCCAGAAACTCGCCGTCGTGATACCGTCTGCCGCCGCTTGCCGCTCGGGAAACGTGCCATTTGGCATTTCATCGGGCGGTTGATCTGGCGTCGTTGAAGGCTGGATGGCAAGGAGAACAGTGGCTGGGGTGCAGATGCTTCGCACGAAACGGAAGGCGATAACAGCTACGAGGAGGGTCAATATGATCCTCCGCAACAATGGCGGCCATTCCAGTATCAGGAATGATCCGATACTGGCCAACGAAAAGGTCAGCAAAGCGGCCAGATTGGCCGGGATTGCCTGTGGAACCAGATTTCGCCCGTAAGATAATGCTTTGTTCGGCAGCCATTTCCTTACCAGCCATTCGGCACCGAAACCCACCGCCATTAACGCGACCAGAATGAGGATGACCTTGCCCGGCCTGCCGTCATTAACGTCACGCGCGATCACACCGGAAGCGTCCGCCAGTTCCGGGGATGCGAGGCACAGCAGCAACAAGCCCGGCGATACGGTTGCGAACTGCTGTTTCCCAACTTGCAAAGGTGTCCGAAAGCGCCGGCGCAGTTGCGGGCGGCGGAGCGGCTTTGCTTTCCAGCCACGCCTTGACGTCTGGCTCATTGAGCACCTCGAGAAGCTGTCTTACTTTCTCAGGCGGCACCTCTGGGGCTGTCTCCTGAGCCCAACCGGAACCCTGCCAGATGGACAACACGATGAATGTGACCAACACTAGCGCACAATTTCGCAGGGCCAACACCGTTCCCATGTCAGATCTCCGGGCCGGAAACATTAACATCCCGCCATACTGGCAACGTATAAGTCTTGAGGGAAACGACAGTTCGGCTGATAACCGCGCTGCACGACAGTTCATGGTGCACCAACCGGACCTCCCCTTTCTTGTGTGTTCAAAGCATCAAAGACGAAGCCTGAACCATTTATAAGGCGACAATTTCTAGCAGAGTGAAGTAACGACAAAGAAAGTGCAATAGCTATTCATTTGCGAAAAGCGTTAGTCGACGACCTGATCACATAATAACGTATTTCCGATTTTTTTATAACTGGTATCTCTACAACATGGTATCGCCGAACGGACACCGATGCGCCCGCGCTATCCGATGGGCGCATCGGTCCGACCGGCAGTTATTTCTGAGATAATTGAACTGCGATGGATAAAATCCGGACCGATTTCTACTGACCCGTCGCCCTCGTGCTCTCATACAGTCCGGGGTTGGTTCTATATTCTTCTCGGGCTTCAATCGGCGCTCATCGCAATAAAAACTTCCAGTTCCGCCCACTCACAAGAACTTTTTCCAACAAAAGCACGAAGCGTGCTTTTCATAAGATGATGCACAAAACAAAGAGTTAACGAGGATCTCCCGACTCCGTTTTAACCGGAAACGCTCTAGACCAGTTCCGGTTCCGGGCTGAGGGAGATTGCCTCTTCTCTTTGAATTTCGAGTGCCTGTGGTACCGAAAGATACATGGCAATCGCGAAGCCAATCAGCCCACCGCCAATTTTTCCCAATAGCAATGGCAGAATAATCGTGGGCTGGAAGTTGGCAGAAAAGGCGGTGATCACCAAAGGTGAAGGCCGCGCAAACAGCAAACGCAATGACCGAGGACTTTATCCTTTGGGGGCATTGTTTCAACAAGGCGAAACATGGCCAGAATATTGGCCGATGCCGCCAAAAGTCCGGCTGCTCCAGCCGATGACAGGCCGAGCACGGAACCAGCTTTCTCCATGGGTTTCGCCGGTAGCGATTCAGAAGATAAACCATCGGGAAGGCACCACACAACATGATGCCTATATAGCCAGCTATCTCCAGTGCACGAAACTGGTCTTCACTGTCGGCGATGATGGGTGCAAATCCCCATCCGCCGAGTACCGTGCTGAAAGCTGATGTAAAATATTCGACGATTGAGCTGACGGGACCAGCGTAATTGCCGCATACATGATCCTGCCGAACCACAGGAAGATCGCAATCATCAGACCGGGCAGAAATCGTAATCCAGTTGCAAGGGCCACGCAAAAAACAAAATCAAGGGAAATATGTTGCGCAGGATCGTGGAGAACGAAAGATCGACTGGCAGGTCAGGGGTCCCCGTCGCGGCTATATCGGCGCGTATACTCGTGCCGAAGAAGCCGATCAGTAAACAGGTTATGATAACGCCGGCAGGAATGCTGAGAACGCCCGACATGATACCCAAAGCCATGTACTTGTGATCGCGTTTGTTCAGCATGGCTAACCCGACTGGAATGGAGAAGATGATTGTAGCACCTGCCATGAACCCGACCACCAAAGCCATGATCCAGCCTTCGGGCGACTGGGCCAACGCTTTCGCCAATTGATACCCACCCATGTCGGCTGCAATTACCGTTGTTGCCGCGATAGCCGGGTCCGCACCCAACATTGTGTGCAGTGGTCCGACGAGTGAACTGATGAACTTTGAAAGATACGGTATCGAAGCCATGATACCGGCTACTGGAATGAAAATAGGACCGATACTGTGCAGACCTGCCACGAATTCTTTACCAAGGCCCGTTTCGTTATTGAAGATTGAAGCAACCGCTCCCGCGATTGCACACATCATGATGATGTAGATGACGAAGGTTCCGATATGTTCCATTGCCGTCCCCATTTTATGGTTCTTGTTGCGGATATGGATAAGGTAGCCGAGCCACCCGTCAGCTCAGATCATCTGAACAGCTGAGACAGGTGATCATTGAGGAAAAAACCCTGCGGATCGAGTTTGCGACGCAGTTCCCGGAATTGCCCGGCTTTGGGATAAATGTTTGTTACATCCTGCCCGGTGAGAAAGTGCAACTTGCCCCAGTGCGGTCGTGAGCCATAGCTGCGAAGAATGGCGTCAACATCCCGCAAATAAGGCCAATAGTCGGTTCGGGTTCACCCGATACGGAAACCGTTACACTATCCTGCTCGAAGAATGGACTAATCCGGGCATCGTCACCCGCTGTAAAGCGATATTCTATCGGATAAATGCACTCGGGATATTTCTCCAGCATCAGCTTGCGCACGGCCTTGACCGCGGCCTTGCCATGGGCGACGGGCACAGCATATTCAAGTTCGTGGAAATTCGGCACATATTCGATTGGATAGATTTCAGAACTATACGCGATCTTTTTCGAAATCCGAGGACATGGGTGCTTCCTCGGTTATATCCATGGTTTTCATCTCACACACATCGGTTGTGCGACCGGAGCGAGAAGTCGCAGCCGTATCCGGCAGGCAGTAACAATGGCGGCTCTGTTCTGTCGGACACCAGAAAAAGCTGAAATGGCGATGTTTGGCGGCCAGCTCATCATGCATTTCCATGCACGCATCAAAGTCCTCGCGCCAGAGGCGCTCATGGAGATTGTAGGAATCCAACAGCTGCAAGGTGATTTCCGATATGACGCCCAGCGTTCCAACCGATACACGACTGGCCTTCAGCAGATCAGGTGTTGTCTCATCGGCCACAAGAATTTCACCATTGGGCTGAATGATCTTCATGCCTACAATCGCTGACGCGAGATTGGAAAGCTTTGCCCCGGTTCCATGCGTCCCTGTCGTCAGGGCGCCAGCCAGCGCCTGACTGTCGATATCGCCCTGGTTGACCATCGACAGGCCATTGTCCTTGAGATAACGACCAAGCTCGTTGATGGCGGTTCCGGCAGCGGCTGTTACACGTTTGCGCTGCGTGTCGATGCCCTTGATGCCTTTCATACCCGACAATGTCAAAAGTAGACCGCTGGTCGCGACTACGGGTGTAAAGGAATGGCCAGAACCAGCGCAGCGCACATTGAGGCCCTGTGACGTTGCTGCGTGAACCATCTCACAGAGTTCCGTCTCGCTGGTTGGGGCACCTGCTGCGCTTGTCACACAGGACTGGTTTCCTACCCAGTTGCGCCAATGCCCACCTGCACCCAGCATTATTTGGTTTGTCATTGTTGTTCCCCTTTCATGAATTCGGCGACGCTTATGATGCGCCTTGTCCGGAAACGGTCCGCGTGAAGTGTCAGATTGCCGTGTAGGCGTTATCGGCGAAGATATGCGCGCCGTTTACAAAGCTGGATTCGTCGCTTGCCGGAAAAGAGCGGCTGAGGCTACTTCCGATGGCTGGCAAAGCCGGCCTTGAGCCACCTTGATTGCCTCTTCCGATACATCTACGCCGAAACTCTTCAGCATCCGGATTTCCTTCAATCCATGTGCAGTGGCGATAAAGCCGGGACAAATTGCGTTGCTGCGAATATTGCGATCACGAAATTCGACAGCCAGCGCCCTTGAGAACATATGGCAGGCTCCCCTTGCTCGTGCAGTAGAGCACCTCCATCGGTGTGCCAACAACCGCGGAAATGGAGGAAGTACTGATGATACTGCCGCCGCCAGCCGCGATCATGCCGGGCAGAACTGCCTTGGAGACCAGAAACATACTTTTGACATTCACAGCCATCAGGCGATCCCATTCCGCTTCTTCTGTTTCCAGAAAAGGCCCGGCAGCGAGAATGCCTGCATGGTTCATCAACACGGTAACGGGGCCGAATGTATCCTGTACATGCTGGCAGGCGGTTTCCACCTGATCCGCACGGGACACGTCGGCTGGCGCGAAGACTACCGAATGTCCGTCGTCGTTCAGACGCTGTGCTATGTTCGCACCGTCGCTCTGCGGTAGATCAACGATGCCGACCCTCGCTCCCTCGCGCGCAAACAGTTCAGACGCGGCCAAGCCGCAGCCGCCTGCACCTCCAGTAATGAGCGCTACTTTCCCAGATAGTCTTCCGGGCATTTTTCCTCCTTCGGAGCTTGTCCGCATTTCATGAATACTCCCCGTGGTTCGCTTCGTGTCGAACTCTTGACCGTTGAGTGGAAAGCCTAGTGCCCCTAAAGTGGGCCGTCGATATGCCGAAAGTTATAGGGGAGACATGACCGTGCATGTGCGTGAAGCGGAAGGCATTTCCAATATCATACGTTCTATCGGCACGACCGGTTTCGGCAACATTCTCGACCGGAATCTGCAAAGTCACATTGATTTCGATATGAGCTGCATTTTCGTCTTTACGTTCAATGATCGCCCGGTGCTTGTGCATGACGGCTATAGCCGGACCGTGTCCCGCAAGGCGCTGGATGCCTATATGCGTGGTGGATATCTGCTTGATCCATTTTATGTGGCATGCGTCAACGAGCACCCCGCTGGTCTATGGCGGATGAGTGAACTTGCTCCGGACAGCTTTTTCAACTCTGGCTTTGTTATCGCTCGCGATATTCACCCCTGCGTATCATCCGAGGCAGGGGCGCTGGTTGAGGAGATCGGCTTTATTGTTCCCTTGAAAGGGCGAACCGCTGCGGTCTACTCATTGATGCGCAATCAGGGAAAACAGCCTTTCAGCGAACCGGAAATCGAAGCGCTTCGGTCGATGGCACCAGTGTTGAGCGCAGCCATCTCAAGCCATCACCAGCAGGTCATTCCTGCGGTTAATACCAGTCACGAAAAGGAAGATATCGAGGCGACGTTCCGGGCGTTTTCCGGGATACACTTACGCCAACACAACGAATTGTCGCGCGCCTGATCTTGCGCGGACACAGCAACTTGTCGATAGCGCGGAATATGAATATCTCTGAGGGCACGGCGAAGATACATCGCTCGAACATCTATAAGCGTCTTTCCATTTCGAGCCAGTCGGAGTTGTTTCAGCTTTTCATCGGGTATCTAACCAACGAGCATCATTAGAATTGCCAACCCTGCGCTGAGCAAGAGGTAGGGCGTTTATGCTGAAACTTCGGTCCGGATTTTCGGGAAAAATAGGTGACTATCAGCATTAACGAGCATCTTTTTCTGGTTGGTATTGCCGGGTTGTTCGAGTATGGATGCACTTCGTCCGGGGTGAACAAATCAGCCGTGAGCCTGACCAAGCGCTTGTACCGCCCCATGATCTTCTCGCATTTTCGGGTGTGGCGGTGTGCATTTCTGGCGCGATGGTCTGTATCGGTTTGACGTCGCTGCCGGGCTTGCCAGTCACGACAACGCAAGGCTGACCAGCCCGGCGGCGAAGCACTTGGAAGCCTTGGTGTATTGCCCGCCTAAGCCAGAATTTCCGTCCGCCGATCGCTATGATCACCTCATCCATATACCACTTATCATTCGGCTTGAGCCGGTCCTGCGAATGCAGCCGGCAAAATGGCGCCCAAAACGCCGGGATCAAACAACCCGGCAATACCGTGTGAGGCGAAGCCATTACTAGCAACAAGGACGCGTTATCGCGCCTTTTTCGTTTCTCCACGTCCTTGAACCTGCAGAACAAGTACCGGAACCCGGTCGCCATCTGACCAGACAGAAGAATTTGCATTCACGTGCCGCATTCGGACTTGAACGCCGAGATCGATCGGGACAAGACCCGGTCGTTCCTCAGGAATACAAATGGCAAGATGCGCGTTTATCGCAAAAACTGGTGATATTCCCTCCAACGACTTGCCCCTTACTAACTGCAGTGTTTAATGCCGCCATGGAAAAATCATCCTTCATGCGTGTGCTCGGCATTTTGCCATCGCAATTGGTGGCCCGGCAGCTTTCAGCCTTGTGGGAGCGATTCTTGTATTTGGAATGCAGGCGGTCATCTTCGTCGACGGTTTCGCAAGCATTCTTCTGCTCGTGATTTGTTCCGCAGTATTTTGGTTTGCAAAATCGACTGGCGCAGACCGGAAGCTGCGGCAATAGTCGTATCATTCATGTCGTTTGTGGGTATGTGCGTCGATAGCAGGGGCAACCCCATCTACAACCTGCCTTTGGCATGGATATTTGGAAGTCAGGGCAGTCAGGTCAAAGTCAACGAAATCGTCAGTCATGGCGGCGGAAGCACAGGTGTAAATTACGATTTTCAGATCGTGAGCCTTCACGGCGCGATCGAACACTCAATCAGCGGCTGGTTGGTTATGCCAATGCGCTTTGTGGAATATCTCATCGTTCTTTCAATTGCCGTCACGATCATTACCATCATCCGAAACCATTCTGGACGCAACTGGCTTCCCGATAATGCCAGTGACTAGCCAGAAAAACATTACGTCTGGATTTCAGGAATAGCACCTGAGATCCCTTTTCACTGAACATCCTGACTCCCCATGCACTTCATAAGGGGATGTGACCCAAGAGGGAAAAACAAATGAAACGCTTCTCGCCTCGTGCGATCCTGTTCACGCTGCTGGCTGTTATTTTTTCGACAGTAGCATTTGCGCAATCAGCCGACGACACCGATCCAAATGCCGCAATCGAAAAAAATGAATGCCTACGTTGCGCTTTTAAATCGCACGATCCGCGCCTCGGAATCGCTCGACCGTTACGACAGCTGGGTTGACATGAAGAAGGGACCGACCGGCAAGGAACGAAACGTTTACGGACTTTACTCGCTCTACGATGTACGCAGTGAAATCGACGCAGCAGAAGCTGCCACGACGGCAGAACCAAAACTGCCCTCACTCGACGAGGCGATGGTGAGCTATATCGCTATTTACAAGAAACTTGCGCCCGTTATCGACAAGGCCAGCAAATATTATGATCGCAAGGACTACAAGTCCGACAAATTTTCTGGTGCCAAGGAGTTCCATAAGCAGATCGCAGAATACGCCCCGGACTTCACCGGGGAACGCAAGCACGTCGATGAACTGCTCGGCGAAGAAAAGAGCAAGATCGATTTGGCGGAGCTTGATGCTATTGAAAAGACCGAAGGCAAGAAGGCCAGCTGGCATGTTCGCAACGTCATGATCCGTGCCAATACTGTTGTTGAGCTACTGCCCGATAACGATAAGCCGGTCGTCGACATGAATGCCTTCGAAAAAGCCATGGATTCTTATGCTAGTGCCGTTCGTGAAATGGATGATTACGCAACCGAAAATCCAAACTCCTTCCACGTTTTCGAATCTCGTCCTGCAAGCCTTCTTGGCAAACTGCGTGACTTCCGGGAAAAACTGAAAAGACCAAGGGCGACGCACGCAAGGGCGGAGCCTCTTCTGATCTTCAGTGGATCGTCAACGACTACAATATGATGGTTACCACATCACAGAATGCTACAATTTTCTCCCGCGACTGACGATATCCGGAACGATCGGGGATGAGACGATAATTAATGACCGGTCGGGAAAACAGATACTTTGCAGGGTTGCAAAGATCGCTCCCACGGCAGCCTGTAATCCGGGCCGGTCCTGCTCGTTCGTCCTTGTTGATTGTTCAAGCTGAGGGGAAGCGGGGTCAGCATCGGCTTTCCCGCCAGCCGATCCCGGTAAGATACCGTAAACGTCCGGGACAAGCACGGGACGATTATGTTTGCGGAGCAGATCGGGCGAGCGAAAACGCAAGGACCGGACGTAAACCGTCTGCTGCCCCTGGACGCCCACCGGTCCGGACGTGGTGTTTATGAACTTGTTCTGGAACGAGGCCTGATGTCCCGGGATTACACTCGAGTTACTACGGATCTGAATGTCTCTGCCTAAATTTTGTCCCGGCCAAAACCCTTGGCTGACTCCGCAACAGCAGCATCCTGCTCCAGACGCCTTGAATGTACAGGAGCCGCCTGCCCCTACTGTTGAGCGATGTGGTAATTGCAAATCAGAAACTTTTCGGTGCACGGGATAGTGGCTGGTGTGGTGACGAGACAAGATTTTCAATAATCTTCCGACATGCGCCACCAATGCTGGCTGCAAACAGATGCTCAAACCGGGCATTAATTTTATGAAATCGAACAGTTAATTTTATATTTTCACAGCATACCAACCGCATCCCCTCCAATAATCTTCATAATTATTAATATATTTTTTAATTCACCTCAATACAGCGACGTATACATCTCCTCCATTATAACCTTTTTCAGTCAAAATGATTACTCTTTCGCCCGCCTTTATTTTACCAGAAACAAAGCATACGATATTAGGTCCGCAATCGAGCTTGGTAATACAAATGGATTGCGGTAATTTTGACTTAAAGTACTGCTCATTGCTTACATGTATAACTGTTTGCGCCAGAATGGTCCCTCTATCGCTGGTCTCGGTCCATTCAAGTTTGCTCGACAGGCAATTGACGCAAGCGTCGCGCGCAGGATACTGAAATGCAAGGCATTCCACACACCTCTGAAGTTGGAAACTTTTCTGTCCCACGCCTGCACCTTGCATCTCGTTTGGACTGCTTATGGCGGATACTGCGTGTGTCATGCTCCCTTCCCTTCAAGGATTGCTGCTCCCGAACATAGTCCGCGATCATAATTGATCATACCAAAGCCTGATATCAGCGCGCGGCGCGCATCCTTTACCTGATTGTCGAGGGATGCACCGGTAAGCTGACGCAGAGTTTCAACGATACCCAGATGCCCCCGCAGCTCCAGCCCGCCAACCGATAACTGTCCACCCGACGTGTTATGTGGAAAATCGCCGTCAACAGTCATGCTGTGAGATCGCACAAAGTCCTTGGCTTCTCCTTTTTGGCAAAAGCCCAGATCTTCAAGCTGCATCATTACGATGACTGGATAGTCGTCATAGGTCTGGACCAGATCGATTTCCGCTGGACTACAACACGCCATTGCCCACAGTTCGTCACGGTCAAGAGCCCAACCTCCCCCGCTCTTGAACGGGGTCGTCAGAAAAGGCGTTGTGCCGTTCGATCGCCGAGCGAAGATGGACATACTGCAACCCTTGCGCCAAAGCTGTTTCTTCACGCATAACCAGAAAAGCCTCAGCACCTGCACAGGGCATAACACAATCGAACAGGCAGATGGGGTCTGCGATCATGCGTGAATTCAGATAATCCTCCGGGCTTAATGGCTTTTTCATCAGCGCATGCGGATAGAGAAGCGCATTTTCCCGCTGCGATACACTGATCTTGCCGAAGTCCTCGCGAGTTGCACCAAACTTGCGCATGTAGTGATCTGTGAGAAAAGCAAAACTGCCATTCGGCCCCGCTGCACCATAGGGATAAACTGCGTCTTGCGAGAACCGCGAGAAATTTCGAACCAGTCACGGAATCCATCGCGTGGATTGGTATCACCAGCAACGCAGGCAACAACATCTGCATCGCCGGACTGCACAGCACGTGCAGCCCTTCGCAAACTTACTACTCCGCTTGCGCCACCCATAGGCACATGATCAAGCCATCGCGTACAAAAGCCAAAATGCTGGGTCAACGCGACAGCACTATCCGATCCGAGTGAAAAACTGGCAACGGACAGACCATCGATTGCAGCTTTCTCGAAACCAGATTTTTCCAGAAGGAGGCGAAGAGCACGACCAATCCAGTAATGAGCTGTCCGGTCCGAGAAACGTTCGTAAGGTACACTTACCGGCGTAGCCAGCACGACATCGTTATAGTTTAGGCGCCGCGCCATCAGCTCATGGTCCTTTCTAATGGAACGTTCTGCGTTTCCAAAGATCCGGAAGAGGTTTCCTTCGATAAGATAACAGCGATAACGGATATCAGCCCGAGACCCGCCGGGAAAAGCGAGACTGGCCAAGAGGCTTGAAAACTCGCAAGCAAGGCAGTCGCAATCAGTGGTGACATTCCACCTGCGAAAACAGACGCAATTTCATGTCCCGGGGCAACGCCAGTATAACGCACTTCCGGATCGAACAACTCGGAAAAGAAGGCTGGCATAGTGCCCACCATCGCCGCGTGGCACACAGCATTCCCGATCAGAAAGGCGAGAAGAATCATTGGGTTTGAAAGCGTGTCGATAAGCCAGAAGAACGGAAATGCCACACAGATAATCCCGATAGCGCCGAACATAAACACGGGACGTCTTCCGATCTTGTCCGATAGATGTCCGAAGAAAACCATTGTACCGAGCGCGACCGACATGGACAAAATTACACCCAACAGCATGGTGCCCTGATCTGCGCCGACAAATTTTCCATACGCCAACGCGAATGCCAGAAAAATATAGGAACCACCGTTTTCGGCCACTCGTAACCCCATGGCAAGCAGCACTTCGCGCGGATGGCGCCGCAGAACTTCCTTGATTGGCAAGTGTGGCGTGGCTTCTGTTTTCCTTTCAGTCTGCGCCTGCTCAAATTCCGCACTATCTGGAAGGTTGGAGCGAATATAGATGCCAAGAGCGAATATGATGATACTAGCCGGGAATGGAACACGCCATCCCCAACTCAGGAAAGCCTCTTGAGGAAGCAGCTGCGCGAAATAAAAGGCTCCCGCCGAAAGAACAAAACCCGCGGCAACACCGACGGCTCCGGGCTGAATAGAGACCGCGTTGCTCGGGAGGAGCATTTTCGCTGATAATCAGCACGCCACCGCCCCACTCACCGCCCGCAGCGATGCCCTGCAAAAGGCGGAGGAACACCAGAAGTGCCGGTGCCCAAATACCAATCTGATCATAAGTTGGTAGCAATCCGATACAAAAGGTAGCGGCACCCATAATGCAAAGGGTAAGCACAAGAGCATATTTGCGTCCCAACCGGTCTCCAATATGTCCGAAGACGATCCCACCAAACGGGCGAGCGGCAAAACCAACCGCGAAGCCAGCAAAAGCTGCAAGAGTACCAGTAAGTGGATCTGTACCTGCCGGAAAAACAACTTGCTGAAAACAAGAGCTGCCGCGGTACCGTACAGAAAAAAATCATACCATTCCAGCGCGTTCCCTGCGACTGAAGCGGCCACAATTTTACGCATTTGCGACTTCGATGGTCTTCTGTGATCAAGACATGTATGCGTAGAGACAGACATTGTTGTTCCCCTTGTTAGGTTTCTGTCCTGCTGTGATATGCGCGTCAGCGCTTCACGATGTAACCCGCAGCTTCCCGGTCCCGGGTAGCTTCCCCACTCCCAATGTTCGCAGTTTGAATTTCTGTACCTTGCCATTCTCCGTTGTCGGCAACTCCGCAACGAAATCTACAAATCGCGGCACGGCAAAATACGGCATGCGCGGCTGGCAATAATCCGGGAGTTGCTCAGGACTTAACTGTGCTCCATCACGAAGAACCACCGAGACCATGACCTCATCCTCTGCCAGATCCGAATTCACCGGGAAGACGGCCGCATTGGCGATAGCCGGATGACTGGTAACCACCTGCTCAACCTCAAATGATGAAATGTTTTCACCACGACGTCGGATGGCATCCTTCATTCTGTCCAGAAACGAAAACTTCCGCAACTGTCACGAATAACCCTGTCGCCCGAGTGGAACCAAAGATTGCGCCGGGCTTCCACGGTTTTATCAGGCATTCCGAAATACCCGGTAGCAAATGCAAACGGCTCCGATGCGCGCAACACGAGCTCGCCGGGCACACCATCTGCCACCTCATTGTCGAATTCGTCGACAACCTTTGCTGGAATCCCGGCCCGGTCCTGCCCATAAAACCGGGTTGCTGATCTACGAGTTTATCCCCGATAGCGAAATTGGTTTCGGTAGAGCCATAACCATCAATCAGTCCGATTCCGAACCGCTTTTTGAAAACCTCGTGAAACTGCGCTGGAACGCCCGGCGCGAGTGCAATTCTAGCCTTGTGCGCACGTTCGTCGTCATTTGGGTTACGCGACAACAGCATCGGCACCATCGCACCCAGAAGATAGGTTATTGTCGCACCGTGGTGCCGGAGCGCTTCCACATATCCTGACACGGAAAATCGCTGACCCACGACAAGCGTAGAACCAGTCAGTAGCGCTTGATAAAAACTGTTGAGTGCATTTGTATGAAACAGAGGCAAGCAGCTGTAAAGGATTTCTCCTTCCCGCATTTCCAACAAGGAAGCAGTATGAACGCCCCACCAGAAGTACTGCGCCTGTGGGCAGCAAACACCTTTGGAAGCACCAGTAGTTCCAGAGGTGTACAGGATTGCTACGGTATCACCGCCCACTTGCATGGGCGACTTCCATGTTGTCGTCCAACTTGTAGGAAGTGACCGGAATATTTCCCTGAAATGCTGTTCCCTGATCGCCAATAGTCCATATTTTTTCGACGACCAGATTGGCCCAGTCAAGCGAATTTAACACGTGAACGAGCGAACTCTCGACGGCAATAAGTTTAGCGCCGCAATTGCTTAAAATGTGTTGGAGCTGCATTCCTCGTGAAGCGACGTTAACCGGTACGGCAACAGCGCCCGACCAAGCGCACCCAAGATAGAGTTGCATAAACTCAACCCGGTTTGAACATAAAAGCGCCACCCGGTCACCGGGAACAACGCCAGCCGCTCGGAGCGTTGCTGCCGACCGCGAAGCAATTACCGGGGCTTCGCTATAACTGATCCTGTGATCTTCGAATATCAGTAGTGCGCGGTCTTTATAGACCCGGGCCCGGCGGTGAAGTATCTCAGGCAGAGTACGGTGAACCGGCAAAAACGCTGAAACAATATCCAGATCAATCAGTTCAACGCTGTTTCGAGACGAAATATTCATGCCGACGCCTCTATGCCAATGCCAGCATCAAAACAATTTTGGCAAGCTACGACATTCAAGCAAACCATCAGAATTCCCCTTATCGTTAGTTTTTAACGATAAAACCAATCAAACACGGTCGCCAACAACTACGGAGCCACTTGCCATAGCTTTTGGTTATATGCAGGATGGATAACCATGACATTGGAAATCAGACAATTAAGACACTTTGCAACGGTGTCCCGCCCGGCAAGCTTCAGCGCCGCTGCCAAAGAATTAAACCTGACGCAGCCAGCCTTGAGCAAAAGCATCCGTGTTCTGGAAGAAAACATAGGTGCGCCATTATTCGAGCGCGGTCCCAACGGCGTTCAACTGACAGTATTTGGCGAGCGGTTGAAAAACTACGCTGATCTTCTACTGTCACTCGCTAACGAGGCAATCGATGAAATCGATGCATTACGTGGCGTTAGAAAGGGTTCGTTACGAGTTGGATGCGTCGCAGCCGTGTTGCGGGCCATTATGCCGAGTGCCGTCTTGAGTTTTCAGGAGCGTCATCCCGCAATAGACATTGTTGTAAGCGAAGGTCTTAATGATACATTGATTGACCTGCTGCACTCTGGGCGCCTCGACCTCGCGGTGACGCTAAGGCCATCAGGAATTCTTAATCCTGACCTCGAATACATAAACCTTCTGGAGGAGCCTCTGCTCCCGGTATGCAGCCGGACTCATCCTCTCTCTGGCCTTTCAACAGTTTCATTGTCGGATCTGAGCCCCTTTGGGTGGGTTGTGCCACCGCGCCCTGATCCCGACAGGCTAAGGCTGGACGCGCTTTTCGTCAACGCGGGTCTTCCTAAACCGAGAATGGCGGTCGAAACGACGTCTGTGGTTTTTCAATCATCGATGCTTAACGCCACTGAAAACCTGAGCTATCTGACCGAATCCAGCCTGCGCGCGCAAATGCATAGTGGTGCTGCCCTTGCCGCATTACCATTAAATGTTCCAACATGGATGCGCACGACTTGCGCTACATATCGTCGTCAAAGCGTTGCGCGGCCCACCGTGAACGCGTTTCTTCGCCACTGCGCGGAAATCTGCGCGATGATGAAGTCAAGAGAGACCTGTTAACAGGGCTGCGACTTCGCCGCGCCCAATCATTCGAAGCAACTTGAACAGTCACATTTATGGGCTAACTGGAAAAGGCTTACTTTATATCAGTTGAGATTTTTGGTCCCGACCACATCAACAACTTGGCTCCGTGACCCCGAAAAAGTATTAACCGCCGGCATTCCAACCCCAACCAGACCCGGAGGCGACAATTCAGCCTGCTTCTGCTGCGACGATCCCGTACTCCAGCTTATCGCATGGGGTCATCTTACGATACTCTACGCTTTCGATCGCTCAAATGATTTAGGCGTCAACTCCTGCAGGTCTGCCTTCGTCGCAAAACATGTCAACCTCGCTCAATTGTAATGGGTAAGCTCGTGCCGGTCAGAATAGCAAGAGCAGACGCCACCCCAACTTTTGCCAAGTCGCCGGACAGCAGACAGAGATACTAATTAAATCCGCTTGCCGGAGCGGCCATCAAATAAATGTATCCGGTTCTGATCGCCGGAAACATGCACAATCCCCCCACCACCAAAACGGGCTTTCATCACCGTTGCGCGGCCTCCTGTTTTTGTGAATAATTTTGAACAGCCTCGGGTTCAACCTACATCGTTCAAATTGGATAGCCGTGAGCTGTTCATTGCCGAAATGCTGGGATCTATAGAAACTCGGGTTCAGAACGAACGAATTAATTCGAGCAACAAGAAACTTGGCCGCAAGGGTGGACGTCCGCCAGAAGCGTCGTGAGTATGAGAAAAACGTCGTCAGAAACTCAAGGAAACTGAGGCTGGAAATCACTGACCATAAGTGCTATGTATGACAAAACCTCATTTTGTCATTTAACAGGAGTAAGGCCAAATGAAGCAGGAAAAGGTAGCCACTGACACGGTCATGCATGTTCTCGCCGCTGCTGAAAGAACAGGTCTTATCACTGGCGACAAGACTGATCGTCTATCTGCTCGCGTCAATCATCGTCTCCTTGAACAAGCTAAAAAGCGTACTGGCATTAAGAGCAGTACTGCTCTCGTTGAATTTGCTCTCGCATCAATCGCGCTCGAAGACCCCTTCCCTGAGGTCTTCGACAAGATCAAAGGCACCGTAGACCCTGACATTAAACTAGGGTTCTGAGCATGCCATCATTCGACATCGCCGGGGCCAGACGTTGGCTCCGGTCTTTTCCCAACAGGAACATCGCTCGACGCCCTGATACAGAACTCCCTTTCTTCGATAAGGACACGTTAGCCTCGCAAGGGATACTCCTCGATACCTGCGTCTATATCGATCAAATGCAGGGCAAGCTGCCAGCCGATATTGAGCAATTCCTCGGAAAACGTCACCTGAACCACTCATCTGTGGCCATACAAGAGCTGGCGCACTCAATGGGAGCACTCGACCCAGCAGATCCCCGCACACCTCGTGTCCAAAAGATCATCTCAGACACTATCGGGGCAATGACTGATCACCGTACTTCTGTGCCAGATGTTGAAATTCTCGGAAGAGCAGCGATCTTGAACGGAGTCATCTGTCGCCTTCAGCACTATTCAGACGACCAGAAAAGAAAATGCCTTCAAGATTGCACCCTTTATCTGCAGGGTTTGAAAAATGGTTTCGTCATTCTGTCAAGGAACGTCAAAGATTTCGACATGTGTCTACAGCTCGTGCCTCAAGGACGAGTAATATTCTACAGAGTGTGATGCCCTATAAGAATAGGGAAAAATAAATTACTATCTGTCATACAATCCGTCCGGTATCTTATAACAATAACTTTTGTTGGATATCGCAATGACGTATACAAAGCCTGATATTTTAGTCGCACACCTTAATCGGAAACTTGAAAAAGCTATTCCGCACGCGCCACCTATAGAAAAAGTTGAGTTTTTGACTGCTGTAATGATCGCCGAGCGCGTGATGCAGGATCAGCTTGGTAGCAACGTCGAACACCTGAATCTTGTAAAAGGATCGTCATTCGAATTCTGGCCATCAAATGGCGATACCGAATTTAAAATCATTGCCACCACCGGTCTTAAGGTATTGGATGTTGTGCCATCTCCTAAAGAAGCCGGAAACACCGCGAACGACAGTTCTCACGTAAGCTCATGGTTACCGGCTTCTTTTTACATCACTGCGTCCACTATATGGACCTCGTTTCCCATCTTGTTTCTCCCGTTCGCACACTCACTGCCAAGAAAGTTGAAAAGGAACCGGGCAAACTTCTCATCCACACATCGTTTGATTTCGAATGTGGAGCCATCGGTACAATCGCAATGGGAACCATTCAGTCGCGTGGTACACCGGTTGAGCGTATCGAGTTGATGGGTGATCATCAGCGTATCGAAGTAGACGACGTTATTGACGTGCGGTGGCACCGCAATCCGGCCTTTAAGATCGATTATCCAAAAGCCACTCTTTCAGGTGATTGCGATACGCTGACAGGGAAACCGAACTTCACGGCAGCCGCAAATGAAGATCCGAAAGGCTATCATTCGTTGCTCGCGGACGTGGTTCCAGTTAAAGCTGAGGACACTGCCGTGCCGAATATTGCGGACGGTGTTATAGCCATGGAGCGGTTGGAAGCCATGCGGTCGAGTATTGGCGTCTAGCATAAGACTTTATCGCTGCCGCTTGCAGGATTTAAAATTTTGACACAAGACACGTCAACAGCTTTGCTTGCGAAGTGTCTCGGACCGCACATAAAAATGCGCCCGCGAAATGCTGGGACCTGATCCAGCCATCTGTTTACCAGTAAACAATGTGCGAAACTCAATACCGGATCGGGTCGATTGCATGAAATGCGTAAAGGGTGCCATTTCATGGGAAAGGATCCACTCCATTTCGAGTGAAACCAGTATTCGCCATACTTCATTTACCCACCCGTCTTGTTAGCGAAACCACGGCGAAAACATAGCAGCAGGATTGCGATCATTCACTGGTTGCAGCTCGCGGTTCCTTCGCCGGAACCGGCTGCCTGTTTTTAAAACCGGCGATCTTGATTAGTGACGCCAGCAATCCGACCAGAGCTAAAGCACTTGCCGGTACCAGCATAGCCGCGACAGGCGTCCCGACCGCACTGGCTACCCATGGCATGAGGTTCTGGGCTATGAACCCGCCTAGATTACCAATAGTACTTATTGCTGCGATTGCCATGGCTACACGCTGTCCGGAGAAGAAAAGTGACGGCAAAACCAAAGGCAGGGAAAGAGCAATGATATGCAGGGTGTGCCGATGGACATTGCAACCATACGCATCCAGTTCTCAGACAGCGCGGTGCTTAGATAAAAGCAGATAACTCCAAGACAGGAAATAGCGATCATTGCGGTGAGAACTGTCTTTTCCTTTGCGCAAGTGGCGTGGCACCAGAACCAGAGCAAAAGCCCCTATAACCCATGGTATCGCGCTAAGAAGACCGTTTTCAGTTCCCGACACGCCAAATCCGCGCACCACAGTTGGTAGCCAATAGATTACGCCATAAAGTGATGCCGGGATGAGCATGTAGATGATGGCGAGAAGAAGCACGCGTCGATCCCAAATGACAGCAAGCGGATTGCCGTGCTGTCCATCCGGGGTTTCTTGTCCGAGCCGTTTCTGCAGCCACTTTCGCTCCGAGGTGGAAATGAATTTTGCATCGTCGGGCCCATTCGGCAGATAGATAAGAACGAGTGGGGTCAACAGGACCGCCGGAAGCCCCGTGGCGAGAAATACCCACTGCCACCCAGCAAAACCTAGAAAGCCATCGAGATCGAGCAAGAAGCCGCTGACGAGAGAACCAAACAGGTTTCCGAATGCACTGCCCAAGGTCAGAAAGCCAAGAACGCGAGCGCGGTATTCCTTTGGGAAACCACAAGGTGAAGTAATAGATTATCCCCGGATAGGCTCCAGCCTCTGCACATCCGATCAGAAAGCGGAAGGCCGCAAAAGGCTACCTGACGTTACCGGGCCGTGGCAATTGTCAAAAGCCCCCAAGTCAGAAGAATTCGAGCCAGCCACAGCCGTGCGCCAAAACGGTTGACAGCGTAAGCGCTTGGAATCTCAAGCGCCAGATACCCAATGAAGAACAGAGACGAAGCAAGTCCGTAAAGTTGTTCCGTCATGTCCAGAGCGGACACCATTTGCAGTTTTGCGAATCCTACATTGGCGCGGTCGATAATCGCTATCAAATAAATAAAGACGACGAGCGGTACGATCCGCCGGGTAATTCGCTGAAAAAGCTTTTTCTCGTCGGTCGCATATATCCCGTGTGCCACGCTCACTCTCCCCATTCCGCCAGTCGCCGCTGGATTACTGTGGTATATGATTGCGCCAGTTGTCCCGACGTTCTTGCATCTGCGCAAAACTCTTGCGGTTGTCAGCAGCCTTGCCGACAAGTTCGCACGCCGTTAGTCCCTTGTGGTCCAGATATTCTCCAAGTTCGGCAACTGCGCTTTCCAGCACACTGAAACCGCGCAGCATGACCTGCGACGACATTTCAACGGCGCTGGCGCCCGCCAGCATCATCCGCGCTATGTCGAGACCGGACTGGGCACCATTTGTCCCAATCAAGGGTTTTTCAGTGCCAAGCTTGTTGCGGGTAAGGGCCAGCCAATGGCAGGTTAAAGGCAAATGCCACGTTCCACCAACGCCAAGCGAAGTATCGAGAACCGGCTTGTGTGTCTCAATATCAGGGATCATTCCCGGGAGACGGCCTGCCATTACGACAGCATTACCGCCTGCCTCAAATGCTGCATCAGCAAGGTCAGGAACACGCTCACTTTGTCCGGTGATTTTTATCCAGAGCGGAATAGTTATGACCGAACGCACTGCATTAACGATATTTGTAATACGTGCGGGATCAAGTTCAGTCGATACCGCACCCTTCGCTGCCCGGGCTGGCATAAGGTGTACCAATGTTGAGTTCCAGCACGCGCAAGCCGGCGGTTTCTATCTGCTTTGCCATGGTGACGGCATGCTCCAGATCGGCGAGGATCAGGCTCGCAACAACGACGGCGTCGTCCTTGCTTGCTTCGTGATCAAGCCGGGCAGTTTGTTCGCCGGGCGTCGAAGGGCTGGGGTGTCAGACCAGAACGGCATGCGATAAATGCATTTCGCGGTGCTGATTCATTCCGTGCAATACGCTCCCAGTTTTCATCAAGAACCGCATACTCGGCCTGTTGTAGCTGCACGCGGGCGGCCGGGATTCATTGGTGGATTTGACGACGACTGCTCCCGCTCCCGCCTTGATTGCGCGTCGAACACCTTCAGCATCAATCAGATGTTCTGCCGACCCTGCGATGACCGGGTTCTTCAAAAGAACTGTACCAATCCGCGTTTCCAGTCGTGCTTTTGACATGATGTTCCATTTCTTTTTGCAGCCTTCCACCATTCCTCGGATGGAAGTTCAACGTACCAGAATGCTCTTTTCAGCTCTCATTTTGTGGCAACGGATAATCGTCCGCATTCAGGACCCAACCGGCTTTGAGCGAAAAATCCATGCGAGGCGGGCAGAAAATATCTACCGTGTCGTTCTGATCTTCGCTTGTCGCCCCGGTCGTATGAATGACCGGAGGCGGAATGACGAGAGCCGAAGGCGAACCGACCTCGATTGCCTTGTCCTGTTGCCAATCCCCATGTCAGTGGTCCGGGGCCAGCGCAGGTGGTGGGTGAAGCGACCGGCCATTGCCAGTGAACATTGTTCGAAATCATCGTGGTGATGTGGCGACATCTTTGCCGGATCGCGTGGTCCAATCTGAGCTGGAAGAGCGTTGACCATGAATGTCGTGCAGCGAAAAAATTCGACCGAAACGGCCCGGTTCATCGGGAACAGCCAGTGAATAGGAACGTACTTTCCAGCCGCCAGCAGGCTCGGGCCGAGACTGGAAAGGCGGAATATGGTTGCGAGGCCGGTCGTAGGCACGCGCATTTGATGCCATTTCCACAAGGTCTTTAGAGGCAACTGTGAAAAGCCGCACCGCGCTTCCCGCTTTCTGAAAAGTGATGCGGCTATCCCCGTGTGGAATAAATGTGATGGAATTGCCTGCTACCTTTGTTGTCACACTTTCCCATTCAACCGTGGCGGTTTGGTTCGTGTCCACGAGATAAAGGACATATTCATCGCTCTGACTTTCACGTGCCAACACCGCTCCCGGTTCAATCTCCGAATAGGCGAGGACGAAATTAAATCCACGCAAGAACCATGTTCGCTCCCCGGGAGCCGTATGGTCAGGAGCCGAGGCATAAAACTCGGCCAATTGTTCTTCGGCTATAAGCCCGGTGGGATTTGGTTTGGATGTAGCTGCAAAAGGTCTGCCCGCGGATCCTTGTCCTTGAACATCTGATTTCCTTTCATTCCTTGGCTATTGCCAGCATTTGCGAGGCTGATTTGCGCAGCAGCGCCTGATCTGATCCGCACACAAAGACGGAGACGCCAAGCTCGTGCCAGCGCGCGACGTCGGCGGCATTGCCGACAAACAGCCCGACAGCCACACCCGCTTTTTTCCTGCATAGATAACCCGTTTGATGGCAGCATCGAGCTCCGCCGATGGAAAACTTACGCCCATGGATTGTGAGAGATCCGCAGGGCCGACGAAAAGCACATCAACTTCGGGTTCCTGTGCGATTTCATCCAGACGATCCAGCGCCGCATGATCCTCGATTTGCGCCATCACTACGCTTTGCGCATCACAATGGGCTCGATATTCCGCGATGCCATAACCACCATAGTTACCAGCGCGTGGCGACGGTGAAAGGCCACGTTTGCCCCGGGAAAACCGGACTGCATCGCAGACCGCGGCAGCATGTACCGCGTCCATGACATGAGGAACCATGACACCGTCGAGGCCAAGATCGAGAAGCGGCGCAATCCAGTCGGTGGCATTGCCCCACCGACGGGAAAGAAGTGGCAACCCGACCGCTCGCCCGGCAAGCGCCAGAATATCCATCTGGGCAATACTGATGGGGGCGTGTTCCTGATCAACGATTGCGAAATCGAGTCCCGCCAAGCCGAGAATTTCGACGATATGGGGTGCGGGAGTTTTTTATGAAACTGCCAACAAGCAGTTCACCGTTCCTGATACGAGACCGCAAGCTTGCTCGGATTTTTTACCTGAAAGCTCTTTCACCTGACACGTCCTTAAATTGTTTGTGTTTCAGGGGCGTTGCCGGCTGCACGGCCTTCGTTACCCGTAATCGGGTTATCGTCGTCAAAGCTCAGATCGCGACCGTTGGTTTCTGGAAGAAGTGCCACGGCCACAAGGACGAAGATGTAGGCCAGCATTGCGCATAGAGCCATTGCGTCCCGTAAAGGCAGGAAACTGCCCGTTGCCATCATGCCGACAATTGCCGGGCCGAAAGCCCCCGCCGCGCGACCGAAATTGTAGCAAAAGGCCTGTCCGTTACCGCGGATGGTATTGGGGAAGAGCTCTGTGAAGTAAGGTCCAAGCGCGGCATAGATCCCAAGCAGGGAAAATCCGAGCATGAAATTGATCACAAGGGGAGAGAACGCCCATCGGCGGGGTATAAAGAAAGATGGGAATGATGATCCAGTTCATCAGTGTAAACAGGAAGAAATTACGGCGTCGACCGACCAGATCGCAAAAGATAGGCTGCAATGATATAACCTATGAATGAGCCAAACGTCATGACAAAGACATAGTAACCAACGGTGACCGACGAAATCTGGTAATGCGATTTGAGGAAAGTTGGTAGCCAGATGAGGATTGAAAATCCTCCACCCTGAATGCCAAGCGCCAGCAATGAACACAGGATTGTTGTCTTCAGATAGCGGGGATGAAAAATCACAAAAGGACTGATCTTCTCTCCACGGTCGGCAAGCGCCTTGCGTGTCTTGAGGAAAACTTCCGGTTCATCGACGCCACGCAACCCCCAGAACACCCAGAATGCAGGCAGTGCGCCGATCCAGAACATCCAGCGCCGGGCATTTTCGGGCGGCATGGTTGCAAACAGGACTGACGAGAGCAACGCCGCAAAGCCATAGCCGACAGCGTAGGCGCTCTGCACATTGCCGACAGCTTTGCCGCGATAGGCCGGGCGGATTACTTCGCCCATCAGCACTGCACCTGCCGCCCACTCACCGCCGAAGCCAATGCCTGACAGAATGCGTGCGACGAGCAACTGTTCGTAGGAATTGGCAAAGCCACTGGCAATCGTGAAGACTGTGAACCATGCGATCGCAATTTTCATGACTGTCACGCGACCAATGCGATCGCACATGATGCCCGCGATCCAGCCGCCGATTGATGACGAGATTAGAGCCGATGTGCCAAGCCAGCCAGCCTCACTGTTGGTAATTGCCCATAACGCCACCAGCGTCGGGATCAAAAGCTGAATAGCTGCGTGTCGAGAGCATCTGTTGCCCAACCCACATAGCAAGCGTGAAAGGTCTGTCGTTCCCGAGCATTAAGCTCGCGATACCATTGAAACATGTTGTCCTCCCATAGCCCGGGTTTATTGCACCCGGCTGTTCCCTAAGGCGATTATTCACCCTGACCCTCCTCGCCCGGTACGCTCGAGCCACCGGTTGCTCAGCAGTTCAGTCCGAGAACATCGGCTGCGTTCTGCGCCACCATGTCGTGGATATCTCCATCGCGGTAACCGAGCTCAAGACAGGTCGCGACGCCACGGCGAAAACCGTCAAGCGGGCTGTAGGTTCCAACCTGCCCGAGGTCCGAACAAAGAATGGTGCGAGACGTTCCGACGGCATCGATATGCGACCTGAAATCCTGCCTGTTGCGCGTTTGAAACTTCGAACCGTCCAAAAAAAGCCAGAGAATGTTCGACATAGGCTCCCATGTCGGCAATCTCGCGGGCATCCTCCGGTGTGGCGCCCACGATGTCTTCGGGGTGGGTGAAGACCGGGCGTTTGACGCCACGCTTCCGCGCTTCGGCGAAGACGGTCCCGTCTCCGAAACATGGATATGTCCGCTTGCAAGAACCATGTCGTTGGCTGCGATCACATCAAGAACATCGAGAAGTTCCGGCAGCATTTTGCCGCCCGCATCAAAAAGCGGCACGGCAGTTGCCGGGCGCATCTTCTGGGTGGAGGCCGGGTGCGCCCAACCCGATGTTTTTCCCAGCGGAGATGGTTTTCTGCGGCCAGTGTTGGAAGCCATACGATTTTTCCCACCTAGCGCCGCGGTATGTTCGACCGCATAAGGATTAAGCCCACCGACCACATTATTGAGCACAATGCTCGAATAGATCTGCGTTGTCAGTGCCGGATGATGCTTTCGGATCAACTGTGCCGCTACGACGCCAGAATAATCATGATCCTTGGTAACAGCCGCGATGAAGCCAGCCTCTGACAACTGACGCGCCAGTTCGAGATGGTCCAGAGCCCGCGGAGCGATCGACGGTCCGCTATGGACATGCGGATCAACGCCGCCTCGCAGAATATCATTGATCTGATGGTGAATCTCATCAATTGCCGCGTCAGCGATCGTCATTCCATCCTCCTCACCGAAAGCCGCGCCAGCTGAAATGCCAGATGATCGGACCTTCGTCGATAATTGAACGCCGCACGAATGAAGCGCAGCTTGCATTCTCTATTGTTCCGTTCAGCGGAACCTTGTTCTGTTTTTATCAACCAATCGGCTATCTGTGTCAAGCGGCGTGATCATGCGAACTCTTCGCCTGACGATGAACAGGAAGTAAAACGCATTGGAGGCTTGAGCGTGCACAAAGCGATTGGACGACCGGTCCGGTTGTTTTCATGGCGAGAATCGCTCTGTATAAACCGGTAATGAATGTCGATTGAGGAGCTGGCATGGTCGATGACGATGAAAAAGACGGTGGCAGCCTTCAGTCCGTCGTTCTAACAATGCAAGTATTGGAACAGGTCGTCCGCACACCTAAAGGCGTCGGTGTCACCAGCCTTGCCAAAACATTGGGTACCAGCAAAAGCCGCATTCATCGACATTTGCAGACACTTGTTCGTCAGGGCTATGTGTTTCAGCACGAGGATTCGGAGCGTTATGAAGTCGGTCACAAATTGGTTTCGTTGGTACAATCCGTGTCTGATAATTCGGGTATGGTGCACGCCGCCTACGATCCACTTCTCGAACTTCGTGATGCGCTTGGCCATTCCGCCGTCGCTTCTCAGCTGACACCGGAAGGGATGCTGGTCATCGCGACTGTTCCCGGACGCTCACCAATCGAAATTGGCGTACGCGTGGGGTCACTGTTGTCTTTCCACAGCTCTGCGCAAGGTAAAGTTGCAGCCGCGTTCTCGTCAGAGGCCTTTCAATCCCGCGTTCTTGCACGGCAACTCGAAGCCTTCACGCCCTCAACAATTATTGAGCCTGCCGTGCTGAAAAAGGAATTTGCCGAGATCAGGCGACGAGGCTGGGCAATCGCGCCTCATGAAACGGCTCTCGGATTGAACACACTTGCAAGCCCGGTATTCGACGCATCGGGTATGGTGTGCGGGGCAACAGGCATTGTTGACATGGTGCAATCAGTCGGAGAAGTGCCGACCGACGAGCAAATAGCCCGAACTATCAAGGCTGCCCGAAAAATCTCGGAGCGCCTCGGATATCAGGTAAAGCACTAGCGGTAGGCACAGAAATATACACGAGTAACACTACAACGCGAACTCACTGTCTGGGTAGTTGGATTGCCAATCAAGATTCCGCATGGTCCTCGCAAAGCCAACTCCGTCGCTTGTCCGGTCGAAAAAACCATGGCCGACTGGAGCAGCCTTCATCTCCAAAACCAACTGTCGCATATCTATGGCAACATGCCTCCCGCTTGTTACTGCGTTATCGCTCAAAAGCAGCAGAAACGATGCCTCCGCGAAACCCGCGAAGGCCAAAAAAACTTGCGCTTTCTAGTCAACAGGAATTTCACACGGTTTGATTTCGTCGGAGGATTTCATCGCACCCGGAAGGCACTGGAAACGCTGTCGACCCGTCGAAAAGCTATTCCATGGTTCGGCTACCGGCCCGGGGTGAGCGCTGCCTCATACCGGTCCCAGCAATCGCCGAGATCCTTCGACAGTTTGTGCTTCATGATACGCTGACTGGGCGTGCGCTCGAACTCGTCAATCAAGGCAATGTAACGTGGATTCTGATAGGTTGCGAGACGGCTCGACAGCCATGCCGAAAGCGCAGCAGGATCGACTTCGCACCCATACTTCGGCTTGACGAACAGCTTTATGTCCTGCTCGCCAAATTCGGCAGCAACGCCGACAATTGCACAATCTTCTACCGATGGATAAGCGCCCGCGATATGTTCGACTTCCCATGCGGAAACATTCTCGCCTTTACAGCGTACACTGTCGGTCAGGCGACCGTGAAACCAGAGATTACCGTCTGCGTCGAACGAACCGGAATCGCCAGTATGAAGTGTTCCCTTGCGAAGGGTCTTTTCAGTCGCTTCACGATTACGCAGATATCCCTGAAACAAGGCTCCCTCGATAGAAGAACGCACGACGATCTCGCCTTTCTCACCCTCAGCTACTGGCTGGCCGGTTTCATCAAGAAGCTCGACCGTGAACCATGGCATGGGTTTGCCCACTGCACCCGGGGTTCCGTTATCATTACAGGTTGTGATGCTTGACGCTTCGGTCATGCCATAACATTCCCGCATCTCGACACCGAAGCGGTCGCGGAAAAGCGGCCAGATTTCTTTGGGACAGCCGCCGCCCCCGGGCGATCCGCACCGGATGATCCCGATCGAAAGCGCATTCCGGCTGCTTCAGCAATATTTGCAGGATACCGCCCAGATAATGGATATGCGTTGCACCATATTCGCGGACCTGCGCCCAGAAACGGCTGGCGCTGAAACGGTCGACCATCGCCAGTGTGACGTCTTCCAGAGCGGGAAGGACGATAAGCTGTGCACCGCCTATGTGATAAAGCGGCTCCCAGACGAAGAACACATCGCCGGGGCGCACCATAGTCAGTTGCCGTACGGCTTCTCCGGCAAGCCGCATCATGCCGTGGGAAACAAGCACGCCTTTTGGGCGCCCGGTCGTGCCGGACGTATACATGATAGCGAAAAGATCGCTCGCAGCGGGCAGCGCTTCGGTGAAGCTCGCGCTTTCCCCGGCGACGATGTCCTCTAGCGATCCTTCGCCCGACGTCAGTATGAAAGCATCCCCGCTATCTCGGCACCACATTCACGGATGGTTTCCCGCGCATCTGGATCGCAAATGACCACGCCGGGCTCGCAATGGTTCAGAATATAGCGCAACCCCTCGCCCCGTTGCTGCGCATTGACCGGCACCCGGGCAATGCCCGCGCGAGCAAGACCGAACAGGACGGGCAAGGAAAGGTCCGAATTACGCATCATGACCGCAGCACGATCACCGTGCTTAAGCCCGCGAGCATTCAGATGCGTAGCAAGTGCGGCTGACTTCCTCTCAATGGCAGCGAAGCTGATCGGTTCGCCATTAAAAGGGCAAAGTTCTGGTCCGGCTTTTGCGCAGCCTTGGTCAGGAAGCTTCCGAGGAAGCCTTCAAATTTCAAAGTCATGGGAAGCACTCTTTTTTTGATCAGGAGGAGCGGCGGAGTTTTTCCGCCGCCAGAAGAAGTGTTGTGACGATGAGGAAAACGACGACCGATACAGCGGCAAGCGTCGGATTGAGCTGGAGGATCATGTCATCCCACATCTGTTTGGGCAGAGTGGTCTTGATGCCGCCACTGACAAAGATCGCAACCGTCAGTTCGTCGAAGGAGGTAATAAAGGCGAACAGGAATGCTGCCGTCAGACCGCTGCGGATAAGCGGAACGGTAACGAAACGCAGGGCTTGTACCTTGTTCGCGCCGAGAGTTGCCGCGGCCTGATCAAGACGCCAGTCATAGCTTTTCAAGACTGCGGCAATCGCAACGAATGCAAAAGGCAGAGCCAGTACTGTATGGCCGATTACGAGGCCGGTATTGGTGGCCACAAGTCCGATCTGGGCGAACAGATAAAACAGGCCTACAGCGATAACGATGCGGGGAACGATCATAGGAGCGAGAAAGAAGGCAAAGATCAGTCCAGCCCAACGCGATCGCGATCGCGCCAATGCCAGCGCTGCAAATCCACCAATGACCGTCGCGAAGATTGCCGTTGCAAAGGCGACCCGAAGGAGCGCAAGGTCGCAGACAACCAGAGGTCGGAGGCGAAATAGGCCCGGAACCAGTCAAGACTGAACCCGGGAGGCGGGAATTCCAGAAACTGCGAACTGGTGAACGCAATCGGGATCACGATGAGCGTCGGCAACATCAAAAATGCGCAGGACAGAAAGCAATACAGTCCCATCAGACGCTTTGTGACGGCTTGTCCAAGCAAATCACTGACTGCGGTTGCGACGCGGCTTGACGTAAGCGCACAAACTTCCAGAATACGCAAACCGCAATTTCGCAGAATACCATTCTTGCCCTTAGGTCCGGTGCCCGTATCGCCTGAAAGGCTTGAGAGACCGAAAACGCGATCATAGACCCAGCAGGTAACAAGGGCAGCGACCAGCATCATGGCAGCTAGTGCACCCGCGAAAGCCCAGTTCAGGATTTCCTGCACCTGCACGATGATCAGTTGCGCCAGCATGGTCTGCTGGCGTCCCCTAAAAAGGGCCGGAACGATGAAAAGCCAAGGGAAGAAATGAAGGTGAGAAGCCCCGCTGCAGCGGCCCCCGGAGGGACAACGGAAATAGACCAGCCAGAAACTCTTGGCGGAATCTGCCCCCAGCGTGCCTGAAGCCTGTGTCAGCTTGCGATCAAGCCCGCTCATAACCGGCAGCATGGTCAATACCGCCAGTGGCATCATGGCATGAACCATGCCGATCATGACCCCGAACTCGTTATGCAGCATTTCGAGCGGTGAACCGATGACACCGGAGGCAAGGCCAAGTTGATTGATCGCGCCGGTACGCCCGAGAAGAATAACCCGGGCAAAGCTCTTGACAAGATAGCTCGTCCAGAACGGCACCATGACTAACAGGATCATGAGACCGCGTTTGCGCTCCGGCAGACGCGACAGCCAGTAGGCAAGCGGATAGCCGAACAGAAGCGAAAACAGCGTGGTCAGAGCGGCAATGCGAAAGGTAATCAGCAAAACGCGAAAATAGACATCCGTGTCGAAGATTCGTGTGTAATGCGCCGCCGTCATCGCACCCGTATCGGCATTTTCGAAACTCAGGCCCATCAGGCGCGCAACGGGCACGAGGAAGAAGATGATCAGGAAAGCGAGCCCCGGCACAGCTAGCCACAGCGGACCGAACCGGAAAGGGGAACGCGTCGTCGCGCCCGTCTGGGGAGACTGCAGCTACACTCATGGCGTCACCAGAACGGCGGCTTCAGGCTGCCAGCTCAGTGTAACGTCTTCGCCCAGCGCAGGGATAACCTGGCCCGGCGGCACGCGCACCGTCAGCAAACGCGTTTCGGCGGCATCGACCAATATGCGAGTTTCGGACCCGGCATAGACCACTTCCGTGACCTGACCGCTGATGCGGTTCACTCCGGTATCGCCGAGCGCCAGATGTTCCGGCCTTACGACGAGGGCCATCTCGCCGCCATCTACCGTGCATGCCTTGTCAAGAAGAAGCTTCGCATTCCCGGTCGCAAGACGCTTGCGACCGTCGGTGTCCGTTTCGACATTGCCTCGGAAAATATTGGAAATGCCGATAAAGTCTGCAGCGAAAGCGGTGGCCGGGCGGGTGTAGATTTCCTGCGGTGGCGCGATCTGCTCAACCATCGCATGGTTCATCAGACAAATGCGATCCGAAAGCGCAAGCGCCTCTTCCTGATCGTGCGTCACATAAACAACGGTCGCACCGGTCTTACGATGCAACCGCTTGATCTCGAACTGCATATGCTCTCGCAGCTTCTTGTCGAGCGCACCGAGCGGTTCGTCCATAAGAATGATGGATGGCTGATAGACAAAGCAGCGCGCCAGCGCCACGCGCTGTTGCTGTCCCCGAAAGCTCACGCGGGAAGCGGGATGCCGGTGGCCGAGCTGAACCATTTCCAGCGTGTGCTGTACCTGCTTCTTGATGTCTGCAGAATTCTGACCACGCATTTTCAGTGGAAATGCAACGTTCTCCTCAACAGTCAGATGTGGAAATAGCGCATAATGCTGGAAAACAAGGCCGATATCGCGCTTATGCACCGGCGTATCGGTCTCGTCATTGCCGTCGATGAAGAGGCGGCCTTCGGTGGGCGGAACAAGGCCGCTGATCATTTGAAGAAGCGTCGTCTTGCCGGATCCCGAAGGTCCAAGAAGCGTCAGGAACTCGCCCGGCTGCACCGCGATATTTGTCGGCTTAAGTGCGATGGTTTCACCGTAGCGCTTGGATAGTCCGTCAACGAGAAGTTTCGGCTGAAGAGCCTGTTCGGGTTTGGCAAGCATGTCGTTCCCTTTAAACCCGGAGCCAGCGGCCATCATGGTCGCTGCTCCACCTTTGTTTTGTGTATTGCGTTGTCAGGGGAGACCGTCGGCCGCCCAGTTTCGGCTTTGATCGAATCTGGCCTAGCCCAGTATCCGGGCATTGAAGCGCTCGGTCATTTCCGAACGATTGGCGCTCCACCAGTCTTCCCCGGCAATGCTCATCTGTTTCAGATTGGCTTCGAAGGTCGGCAGCGACGACGCCCGCTCAGCCGGAATGTGCTCATAGGCCTTCAGGTTGGTTGGGCCGTAAGCGAGGAATTCCGTGAACAGCGCCTGTTGCTTCGGATCGGTACAGAACTTGACAAACTGACGCGCATTGTCGGCGCGTGGCGAGCCTTTCGGGATACCCCAGCCCTCAATGGAATAGAGGCCCCGGTTCCAGCCGATTTTCACGGGAGCTCCGCCGTCGATGACGGCCTGCGCACGTGCATTCCACAAAGCGATCATATCCACTTCGCCGCTCTGGATGAGCTGGCTCGACTGGGCACCGCCCGTCCACCACACATCCACATGCGGCTTGATTTTTCTCAAGGCTGGCATAAGCGCGCTCGATATCGAGCGGGTAGAGCTTGTCGAGCGGAACGCCGTCGGCAAGCAATGCCTGTTCCAGAGTATCGATCGGGTTCTTGCGCAATGACCGGCGACCCGGAAATTTCTCGATGTTCCAGAAATCAGCCCGAGGATTTCGGCGCGGCAGCTTCGTCGAACTTGTCGGCACGATAAGCCATGATCGTCGAATAGACGTCTACACCGAGCCAGACATCGGTCAACGAATCCGGCATCAGGCCGGGCACATCACCGGCAGCAATATTGATCGGCTCAAGCAGATCTCGCTTCTGGAGGATATCACGTGCTGACAGTGTCAGCGTGCAAACATCCCAGCTATAGGATCCGGTTTCGACCATAGCGCGAAATTGTGCGGTAGGTTCGGCATCGCGCGCCACATTCACGACCTTGATACCTGTCGCCTTTTCAAATGGATCGTAAAATGCCTTGCGATAACCGGGGCTATAAGGGCCACCCGGATCGGCAACTGTCAGTGGCTCAGCCGAGAACGCCCGACGCGTCAAAATTGCCGGGGCAGCAAGAGCAATCCCGAGCCCGCCTCCGAGCTTCAACAGATTGCGCCGATGAATTGTGAACGTTTTCCCGTTTGTCATTGTTTTCCCTCCGGCAGGTTATTTCGTTATACATTGCGGTATGAGACTGCCCGCCACCGCTGGTGGCGGGCAGCATTTGATCAGGACGCCTTGCGCGCGGCGCGCGTTCAGCGAGAAACTGCTCCATCATGCGAGCCGGTTCGCCCGATGCATATGCTTCCTTCTGAATACGCGAGCCGGCATCCAGACAATCGCGGAAGCCTGCTTCTGTCATTTCGCGGAAACGCTGTTTGTTGAGGCGCATTGCAACCGGCGGCTTGGCGCCAAGTTCACGTCCGAGTTCAACTGCTTCATCAAGAACTTTGGACTGGTCCACGATGCGGTTGATGATACCGATGGAGCGGCATTCTTCGGAATCCATCAGGCGGCCGCTCAGCGTCAGGTCTACAGTACGGGCAAGGCCGATAATCTCGCGCATGATCCGGGGACCGGTCGTACTGGCTATACCTGAGTTGATTTCCGGCTGCCCCATACGAACGGCCGGATGACCGATGCGGATGTCGCAAAGAAGAGCAACCTGAAAGGCCGAACCAGCTGCGACACCGTTAAGAGCAGCAATTAGCGGCTTCGACAGCGAACGCATGCGATCATAGAGACGCTCCCATTCGCCTACCCATTCTTTGCCGCGTTCGGCATCAAAAGTGCGGGTTTCGTTCAGGTCCTGACCGGCACTGAACGCGCGATCGCCGGCACCCGTCAGGATGATAGCACGGATATCGGCATCGCTTTCGAACGCATCGAAGGCATCGATGAGCTGACGACGCATAGCACTGTGCCAAGCGTTGAGAATGTGCGGACGATTGAGGGTGATGATGCCAACTTCGCCGCGACGCTCAGTCAGAATAAAGCGATCCATTATGTTCTCCCTTGGATTACACGCTTCTCGATATATTTCTATTGCATTGCAATAAATATTATGTTATGGTGATTTTATTATATTACAATGTCAAGCGACTTTTCAGATGCTTTGATAATTGTGTTATTGATGGACAATGATCTCAGGCGAGTTTTTGATGGTACGCAAATCGGAAAAGTCAGCAAATTCACCCGGAGAAAACGAAACCGGCGGTCGCGATCCGCTGCTTGTGCAGTCAGTGGAAAAAGCGTTCCGTGTCATGCGTGCCTTTGATGGCAGCAGACCGACACTCAGTCTCTCACAGATCGCGGAAGAGACCGGGCTAGACATTTCCGCGGCGCAACGTTTTACCTACACGCTGACTAAACTCGGCTACTTGACGAAGAGCAGCGAAACAAAGCGTTTCGAACTGGGCGTAAAGACACTGGACTTCGGCTACCATTACAGCCGCGCCAGCGTTTTGGTGGAACGAGGCACGCCCTACCTCCTGCATTTGAGTAAAACCACGGAAGAGACTGTTAATTTGACTGTTCTCGACGGAACCGACATCGTGTTCGTTCAGCGTTTTATGAGCCGCCACGTATTGAACAATGATGTCGTCACCGGCATGCGTCTGCCCGCCTATTGCACGGCACCCGGCATTGCTATTCTCTCAACGCTAACAGAGACAGAAGCGAATGATGTGTTGGATCGTTCGCATTTGCATCCCTACACACCACACACCACATGGAACCGTGACGAATTAAGCGCGAAGCTCAAACTGGCCGCAGCTAAAGGCTATGCAACAGCTTTTGAGGAGTATTTCCACGGCGATCTATCTTTTGCGTCACCCGTTCTGGATGCAAGGGGCCATCCATATGGCGCAATCAATATTGCTGTATCTCGCAGTCGCTACACGCCGGAGGAAGCGGAAGAAAAATATGCACCCCTCGTGACAGCTGCGGCTCGATCCATCACTCTTATAACGAACGTAAGGCGTTAAGCCGCATCAACGAAGTGGAGCAGCCGTGTTTTTGCGGCTGCTTGAGCGAAGAAAACCTAAATGGTTTTGGGTTTTATAATGCGCGGCAATGTACTGGGATGACTTAGAGTCCGTTTGAGAATTAAGTTTTGTCGGTTGCCACGCTATTTTGCCTCTGGAGATGTTGTAACCCATTGAGAATCAAGACGTCAAATTTTGACGCTTCCAGTTAAAACACCCCTTTTTGCCAAGGTATTTTTACCCTTACGGGACCTGAACACTGGCAACTGCGGACATGGTGCAGGTTTCAGGAAATGTGCGATAGTTCAGACCGCCTTTCGGCTGATGAACACGCCACTTTCCTTACCAACCTCAAGAACTCCATTTCCGGCCCGAAACGCTTCAGTGATCGCATCCCATAACGCGGCAAGCTGCGCCTCGCCTGCGCTGTCTCCGGGTGGATAGGACGTGAGGGCTAGGAATACGTCCTCCGGCTCCGTCACTCGCAGGCGGGCCGGGTGCTGCGTCATGCTCACATTGCCGAACTGGGCCTGCATGAACCGCTCGGCGGCATCGTATCCAAAGGCAGCGCCGGCCGGGTCCAAGGGTGCGCTGCCGAACACGGTTGCCAGCGCATACATCTCGCGCATGTTCCCGGCCCCGTTCGTCGTCAAGGCAAGGAAGCCGCCCGGCTTCAAAACCCGATACATTTCTGCAATCGCCTTCGACGGGTCAGCCAGATGATAGAACATGTGCATAGCTATTACGGCATCAAAGGAACCGTCCTCGAAAGGTAGGGCCGTCGCGTCGGCTTGTTGGCCTGTGGCCGATGCGAATGGCAATGGTTGGCACCGCTCAACGGCTTCCTGAACCATGCCGGGCGACAGATCGGAAAGGGTAAGCTTTAGATTCTCCGGTACCTCGCTTGCGACCGTCGCCCAAAACCAGCCCGGGCCGCATCCAACATCAAGAACGCTGTCGCCAGCGTTAAGGGGAACTGCTTCGCTACCCACGGAAACCAGCTGATTTCGGCAATAGAGTATTCGCTATTCAGTCGAGCGCGAGCGGCAAGCTTCCGGCTATCACCATACTGCTCTGCATTGCCTGAAGTGATGGACGACATGAGTATACTCTTTTTCGCAAATATCCCGAAAACGGACTCTAAGCCCACAGACCAAACTGCCCTGAAAGACTCCTAAGCTTTGACGATTGTTCCCTGAGCGATTGCCACGAGCATTTCGTCGCAAACAACCTTGCATTGACACACAGCTTGACGCTTGCCCTTGCTTAATGTCGATGCGTTTGCAAGCAATGTGCCGCCTTTTGCAGGTCGAACAAAGTTGATCTTAAATTCAGAAGTGAGCGCGTCACCTCCCAAAGCGAGACCTCCAGCAAATGTTAGCGCGTTATCTGCCAGATAGCTGATCACGCCACCATGAACAAAGCCATGTTGCTGGGTATGAATTTCGCGGATGACCGGGGATATAACAGCGCTACCATCACCTACATTAACAAGTTCAGCACCCAGATACTGACTGAAAGGTTGATTAAGAAATACCTCTCTGGCGAATTGTTCCAGATCCTTCATTCGTGCTCCTATCCTGTTACATACCCACGCTCATTGGATCACACTGACATCTCAACTCTTGCGTCATCTATGTATTCAGCTTCGGCCTGTTGACGCTAATCCAGTCGATTACCGAGCGCGTGAGCAGCGCATTCTCTTCCGACAGACCGGGCCTGACATGGGCTACAAATTCAACGTCGGGCAGTCGCGGCAGTTGTTCATCGGCTACTATTGATTGTAGTTTTGCCGGGATGGAACCGGAATTGAGTGGCGAGACTGCGAGGCCGGCCCCGGCCATGGCCGTCAGGCTGCCAAGGCTGGGACTGATGCTTGCTATCCGCCATCTGCAGTTTTTCGCGGCGAGCGCTGCAAGGGCGGCATCCCTGTAAGGACACGGTTCAGGAAAGACGGCGAGCGGAATCGGTGCTTCGGTATCGAGCGGTGTCTTGCCGACCATCCATCGGAGCGGTTCATTCCACAAATGGATGCCGGACTGATCGCCCCGACATCGGCAGGCAATGATCAGGTCAAGTTCGCTCCTGTCCATGGATTCCAGCAAAGAGGCTGTGTTCGAAATCTGGATTTCCAACGTCCTGTCCGAGCGGGAATCCTGAAACTTTTTCAGCGCCGACGGCAGCCATGTACTCGTCAGATCATCGGAGGCACCCATCCGCAGATGAAACCCGCTGCTGTTTCCTTTCATAAGGGTCCGGGCTTCCTCGCTCAGGCGCAGGATCGCCTTTGCGTAGCCGAGCAGAGCCTGCCCCTGCGGCGTCAGCGCAACCGAGCGGGTATTGCGCTCGAAGAGGACGGTCCCCGTCTGTTCTTCCAGCCGCCGGATATGCGCGCTCACGGCCGATTGCGTCAAGTTCAGCTGTTGCCCCGCTCGTGTGAAACTCGATAAGCCAGCGACTGCCTCAAAGGTCCGCAACAGTGCGATATCGAACATTGATTCACCTCGAACGATCATGAATAGCATGATGATAAATCGTTTTTCATGATCAATAAAGTCTGATTGACTCCGGCCCGGCGGGAGATCGGAGGTCGGCAGCATGTTGCCGGAAACACGGATACCGTTTGCCCTTGCTACACTTGCCTTCGCCATCTTGCGAGGTCCAGCAATCCTTTATATGTCCGCACAGACCCGGCTTACGGGCACAGGGCGGGCCTGATGGCGGCCCTCGGCATCCATCTCGGTTGCTACATCCATATTGTGACTGCGTCCGTTGGACTGGCCGCGCTTCTGCACCATGCGCCTGTGCTCTATTCACTCGTGCGGATGGCGGGCGCGCTCTATATGCTTTGGCTGGGTGGAAGGATGATCTTTCCCGCCATCCCGGAGGAAGAAACCGAAATCCCTGCGAGGCACAAGCGCGTTCTGCGCGACAGCATCTGGTCGAGATTCTTAATCCGAAGACCGCGCTGTTTTTCCTGACCTTCCTGCCGCAGTTCGTTGATCCGCAGGCGGCAATGCCTGACAGGCTTCAGTTCCTACTGCTTGGTATCATCGTCAACAGCGCTTTCTCGCTCGGCGATCTTACCGCGGTGGCCATCGCCTCCTTCGCATCGCCGCGTGTTTCGTCGGGCTCCGGCACCGGGTCTCAAAAGTCAGTGGTGGCATCCTGATCGGTCTCGGCGCCGCGATCATAGTGCGCTTCATATGATCGAACCGGGCAATTGACGACGATCATTGAAAGGACTGACGAATGAGTATCTTCTTACGATCGCTAGCGGTATCTTTGTTCAGCATGACCGCAGGCGTGCCTGCCGTGGGAGCAGAACACGAGTGGAACGTCTACGACAATGTGCGTTTCGGCTATTCCGTCTGCTATCCGGGCGACCTGTTGACCGCGCAACCGGAGGCAGACAATGGCGACGGTCGCAAGTTTACCGGTGAGTCAGGTGCCGAACTGACGGTCTGGGGCAGCTACAATGTTCTGAAGCAGGACATTGACGCGCCCTCATTGGCCATCTTTCCGGCGATGGCGACACAGTCACGTATCGCCGCGTTACAACGGACTGGGCAGTCGTCTCCGGTCGCGGGAAGGACCACGTCTTCTACGCCAAACTCCTGCTGGAAGGAAATGCGGCGGATGGCGTCGACACAGTTCGTGTCTTTCGCCTGACATATCCTGCCAGCGCGGCAAACACCTATGACGCGGTGGCTGCACGGCTGGCCAAATGCTTCAAGCCGATCAGACGGAGGATCGACCACGGATTGCAAACCGGTCGCAGTGATGAAGTTCATCCTCCAATTCCTACCCTCAATTTGCCTACCCGCGAAGACGAAACCCGCTTCCACTCAACTCAGCACTAATCGCTGACGCAATTATAAGACGATCTATCGCATCATCGCGCCGACGTTCCCGCCATCGACGGTTATTACAGTGCCAGTGGACGTACGCGCATGCACGAGATGCAGAACCGCTTCGGCAACGTCGTAGCCCGAGACTTCCCGCTTCAACAGATTGCCTCGCATATAAACCTCTGGCGTCACGCCCCGGGCACGCGCTCGTTCCTCAACCATTTCATCAGTCATCAGGCCTGTACGTATCCTGTCGGGATTGACCGCATTCACGGTGATGCCATCAGCGGCATGTTCCAGAGAATACTGGCGCATCAATGCCATCAATGCTGCCTTGGATGTGCCATAGGGGCCGAAATCTGGTCCGGGGTTTACAGCCTGCTTGCTGACATTGAACACCATGGCGCCGCCAGTTCCCCTGCTTCTGCATGACCTTGACTGCGGCGCGTGCAATATAATGATGGCTCCAGAAATTAAGATCGAATGCGGCCTTGAAGAGATCGTCATCCACAGATGTCAAAGCGCCCCGGAAAGCCGCCCCCGCATTGGAAACCAGTATATCAATCCCACCAAACTCCACCGCAATTTGCGCAAGTGCATTATCCGCAGAGGCGGGATCAGTCAGGTCGCATGCAATGGCAAAGCTATCCAGCCGTTTCGCTTCTGCACTAACCCGCTCCATATCAATATCGATCAATGCAAGTTCCGCGCCACGGCTTTTCAGTTGTTCCGCGATGGCCGGGCCAAGCCCACCCGCGCCACCTGTCACCACAGCTACCTGTCGCGTCAACGGCTTTTCCGTCACTTTGGTGAGCTTTGCCTGCTCCAGTGACCAGTATTCGATGTCGAACAGATCTTCCTCTGATAGAGCTTCGAACCGATCCATCCCTTCTGCACCGCGAATGACCTCGATCGTCGCCTCGGCAACATCCGCACAGATACGAGCAGTTTTCTGTGTGTTTCCAGCCGCAAACAGCCCTATGCCTTCGACATAGAAAACACGCGGCATCGGATCGAGCATCTTCCTGCCACCGCCCACGCGTGCATTGTTGCGCTCGAAATAGGCCGTGTAGTCCGCCACATAGGTTGTCACGGCCAGTTTTACACCGGCTGCCCATGCTTCAAGATTTTTGACCTCCGGCTTTGGCAATGCCACACCAAAGCGCTTGATATGAATAACGTGTTCCGGCGTCGCATTCCCTCGTCGTACCAGATCTGCGACATCGGGCGCCCCGCAAAAATCAAGGACATCATCATTAACGCGATGCTCGAGAATGAAGCGCCGCGGTTGTCCCTCTGCCGTGCCGGGGAAGTGCAATCGCTCCACGCAATATTGGTGCGATATCGGCAACCGAGGCCAAAGTTCGCCCGGATCGTGAGGTGCTCGCCGTTCCGAATGGACGCGGCTTGCCTTGGGCAATGCGCTTTTCAGCACGATCAATCGCAGCGATCATGTTTTCATAGGCTTCACGCGGATCATCCGACCGGTGAAAATGCCATGCTTCAGCAGGATCATGCCGGGCGCATCGGGCCGTGCAGAAAATGCCTCGGGCATGCCTTCGAAAGATCGAAGCCGGGCATGACGTAGGGCACAATTATCATCTCCGGAAAAACTTCCCGGATCATCGCTTCGCCACGTGGCTGATTAGTGAGTGCCACGATCGCGTTCGCATGGGTATGGTCCACGTGCTTGTACGGCAGGATCGCGTGAAGAATAGCTTCTACCGACGGGTTCGGAGCCACCGGATCGAGCAACAGGCGACGCTGCAGCATGACCATATCGTCATCCGACAACGTCTCGTAATTCACCATGGCCTTCAACGGTTCAAGATGCAAGGCAGGAAGACCCGCGGGTTCGATCTTGCTCATATCCCAGCCGCTGCCCTTGACGCATAGCACTGAAACTTCACTGCCATCGTGATCAATCAACGTGGTCTTGACCGAAGTGTTGCCCCCGCCATGCAAAACCAGCTTCGGCTCGGAACCCGGGAGGCGTGTTGTATAGGTGCGGATCGCGACATCGCGATTTACGCCTTGCTTCTCATACGTGCCGACGATCCTGTCGAAATCCGCCTGTGACCAATTTGATTTCATCTGTTGTTCCATTAGTTGCTGGCCTGCGCATCAAAGTGCAGACGCAAAGGGTGCTATCATGTGAAATCTGGCATTTCCCATGGCGCAACAAAGACTTGTGGAGATTCCTTTTCCCCTCATATACAATTGACACCATTGACTGACATTAGTCAACTCGATTGATTGTCGTGTTGATCGAAAGGCTTTTCTGTGCAACTCAGGCACAACAAAGACAGTAGGAAACGAGTATGATATCGGGCGCTCAAACAACGTCTACGCATACCATCCCGGCCGAGTTCGATGATGCCGTCGTCTGGGCGGCATGGCTCTATTACGAGAACCAGCTTACCCAGAACGAAATTGCGCAGATGATTGGGGTCTCACGCGCAACCATCGTCAACTATCTGCAGGAGGCGCGACAAAGAGGCGTGGTGCGCATCCTGATAAATCCTGAAATAGCAACACGCACACATATCGCCCGCAAATTAACTGCGCGGTTCGGACTGTCGGAAGCGCTCGTCATTCCATCAGAAAAATCGTTCACGGCCGAAGCGCGCCTGAAGGCACTGGGCGCCGGCGGCGCCCGTTTGATGGAACGCATGGTGAAACCCGGCGAAACCGTGTGTGTTTCATGGGGGCGTACGGTACTCGCCGTCGCCGACGCAATTTCAATGCCACAGCCCATGGAAGGATTAACCGTGGTGCAGGTCACCGGTTGCTCCATCGGTAAAGGGAATTTTCCGCCGAGCTTTGCACGTCGATTATGGCGCGTAACATGGGAGCCACCAGCATCAACATGCTGGCTCCCGCCGTGCTCAGTACGGCTGGTCTGCGTGATGCGCTGATGGGCGAACCTGTACTTCAGCGACAGTTCGAACTGATCGGCGGGCCGGCTTGATCGTGTTCGGCGTCGGTGGCCCGCCGCCGAAAGCACGATGCGTATCGCAGATGTAACCAGCGATGAGGAAATCGACGCGTATGCCCGCGAAGGGGCAGCAGCCGTTCTGATTTGCCGCTTTCTTGATCGCGACGGAAAGCAGATCGTCCGCGAACTTGACCGGCGCGTTATCGGCATCGAACTGGATGAACTGCGCCGTGTGCCCAACAGGCTCTGCGTGGCGGGTGGTGCGCAGAAAGTAGAAGCGATACGCGCGGTTCTGATGGGTGGCTACGCCACACATCTGGTTACTGATATGGATGCCGCCGAGAGGCTCCTTACAGATTAGAAAGCGGGCAGGTTTTCAACCCGCCCACTCTCCACCACCCTAACGCCGGACAGGCACCGTGTTCATAAATGCAAGCGTCTCATCATAGGAGCGAATACCCGCATCCGAGCCAAGGCCCGTTGCGACCAGTGCGGCAGACGCCTGAGCGAAGTTCAACGCTGTTTTCAGATCCATCTTGTGATGCAGGGCCGTGATGAAGCCGGCGTCGAAAGCATCGCCACACCCGGTCGTATCCACAACTTCGATCCGGAAAGAAGGCTGACGCACGATCTCGCCCGATGCATCCATGAAACAAACACCGTCGCCACCCAGCGTAAACACACAATGCTTCACACCGCGCTCGAGAAAAGAACGCTCCTGCGCCTTCTACATCCGTAGCCCCCCGAAATCTGTTTTGCTTCCTCGATCGAAGGCATGAAATAGTCGATATGCGGGAAAAGCGGGGCGATAAGATCAAGCGTGCCATCATTTGCGCCAAGGAGGTCGAAAGTCGTTATTCTTCCGCGTGCCTTTGCTTCTGCAAGCAGCTTTCGACTTGGCTCTCCGTCGAGCCCGGCCAGAAGGCCAGTTCCACCAAGATGGATGATTGGCGGTTCCGGGACTGCATCCAGTGCACTGTCGGCAATCTCGAAATGATCCGAGGCCCCACGCGCATGCAAGGCCGGGCGATCACCGTTGCGGCGGATATTCAGGATCGTAGACGATGTCGGCACGCCCTTCAGACGCTGCATCTGTGCCGTATCGACACCAAACCTTTGCAGCGTCGCGATAACGAAATCCGCCTTCTCATCGTCACCAACAGCTCCGACGGCCAGACAGTTCAGGCCGAGCTTTTGCCAGATCGACCACCGTACCGCCTGCGGTACCCGCGACGGTCAACCGGATTTCATCGATAAATTCGACATCTCCGCCCGGTGGAATTGCATCGACCGGTCGACCGAGTACATCAAGAATATAGAGCCCGACGACCGACACGTCATGTGACATGAAAAACCTCCCAGAAAATGCATGAGGCCGCACCATGCAGACTTGAGCAAGGCACGTCCAGTTTGGCTTCAACTGCGATTGCGCAAGGCGAAGATCGTACCAGCGAGCAGGATGAAAATGCCGACGATAGCGAGTTGCAGTGTGCTTGGAATACCCACGAAGATCAGCACATTGCTGACGATCGTAATCAGAAGCACGCCCGGGAGCGTTCCGGTCACCGAGCCTGAACCGCCCGTGATCCGTGCCCCGCCCAACACAACGGCTGCGATGATTTCAAGTTCCATACCGGCAAGGTCGAACGGATTGGCGAGACGGTTGCTTGAGACGTGAACGACACCCGCAATGCCGGCCAGAAGCCCCGCATAGGCGAAGACGAAAATACGCACGCGAAAGAGGTTGATGCCAAGGCGCTCGGCAATTCCCGGATTGCCGCCAACGGCGAAGATCGCCCGCCCCATCAATGTCCGCTCAAGAATGAACCATGTCACCAGAGCCGCAGCGACAAGGACCAGAACCGTCGCCGGCAGAACGGAAACGACGCCGTTTGATGCGTGATGCGTAAACAGCGACGCCTTGCCGAAAGCATCCATCGCCACCGGAATATTCATGAACAATGCGGTCCCGACGAAAGTCAGCAGAAAGCTGCGGATCACATATTGCGTCCCGATGGTAACGATCAGCGATGGCGCTTGCAGTTTCTGGACAAGCAGGCCATTCAGAGCCCCGAAAGCGCCGCCGCCCAATGCCGCAAGGATCAGAATGATCGTCATCGGCATTTCGGGAAACCAGTTCGTGACCAACATGGTAAGTGCATACATCACGAAGGCTGCAATCGCGGTAAACGAAACATCGATCCCGCCCGAAGCGAGCACGACCAGAACACCCATTGCGAATAGTCCGCGCACAACGGAAGCGCGCAGAATATCCACGATATTGCTCATCTGAAGGAAGTCGGGATTGGCGCCAATAACCACCAGACAGGTCAGAATAATCAGAAGAAGCGTAAAGATTTCGGGCCGACGGCCCAGCAGATCCCAAAGGCGTGAGCCAATGCCGCGCTGACCCTTAGCTGCAACGCTGGCCGATGCAATCTCGGTCATTGTACCACCTCCTTCGACGTGCTGGCCATGGATTGGTAGATGGCATCTTCGGTCAAACCATCGGCAGCATGCGCTGCCACGATACGGCCCTGTCGCATGACGAGAATGCGGTCACAGTTCTGCAGGAGTTCCGGCAGATCATCGCTGATGATGATAACACCCATGCCCTCATCGGCCAGCCGCTGGATGATACGGAAGATTGTATCCTTCGACCCGACATCGACCCCGACGGTCGGCCCATGCAAGATCAGAAGCTGCGGGTTGATGGTCAGCCAGCGACCTATCAGGACGCGTTGCTGATTGCCGCCCGAAAGGGATTGCACCGGTATCGTGACATCTGGCGCCACGATCTGCAGGTCGGTAACGCTTTGCTCGGCGACGCGTCGCGCCCGCCGGGCACTGATGACACCCAGCGCATTGCGCAATCGGTCGTGATTGGCGGGGTGATATTATCCTGTATGGGCTTTTCGAGGAAAAGACCTTCGGTGAGCCGGTCTTCCGGGACGTAACCGATACCATACTCAATGGCGTGCGCGGTCGATTGCGGGGCGATCTCCTGCCCGTTCAGGCGCACCTTGCCCCTTGGTGCCGGTCTGACAGCAGCAAGCGCAAGCGCAAGCTCGTTGCGACCGGAATCCAGCAGTCCCGTAATACCCAGAATCTCACCCTTCCTGAGTGTGAGCGAAACGTCCCGGAAGGCTTTGCCATCACCCAGCCTATCAACTTCGAGCAGGATATCGCCCAGTTTCGGATCGGTGCGATAGCGTGTTTCGCTGATTTCACGGCCCGTCATCCAGTGACTAAACTCCGCCTTGCTGTGCCCGGCGACGTCAAGCTCGGCAACCTTGAGCCCGTCGCGCATGATGATTGCACGTCCGCCAAGCGACTTGCATTCATCAAGCTTGTGCGTGACGAACAGAACCGCGATACCGTTGCTGCGAAGGCGCTCTACCACATGCAACAGGTTTTCAACTTCCTGACGCGTCAGGGATGTCGTCGGCTCGTCCATGATGACGAAGCGCGCCTCGGAAGCGACAGCGCGCGCAATGGCGATCAACTGACGGGTCGCCAGCGGCAGCGTGTCTGTCCGACGCGCGAGAAACGCGTTATCGGTTGGCAAATGCACTTCGGCAAGCGCACGGCGCGCGGTCTCGTGCAACAGGGAAATATTCAACCGGCGGGGAAAGGCGGCCGGAGGCTTCAACGAGCTGTTCGGTAAATGCTACGTTTTCCGCCACTGAGAAATTAGGGAGAAGCGACAGATCCTGATAAACGGTTTCAATACCGGCGCGAAGCGCGCCGATCGCACCGAGATCACCGGCTCGTGCGCCAGTTACTTCACCATCGATCAGTATTTGCCCCTCATCGGCCGGCTGTGCACCCGAGAGGATCTTTATCAGCGTGCTCTTGCCGCAACCGTTTTCTCCCATCAGATGGTAGATCTGTCCGGCTTCGATCGTCAGGCTGACGTCTTTCAGTGCTTTCACGCCGCCAAAAGACTTCTTGACGTTTCTGACCTCAAGAAACGGTGGCGCAGAATGTGTCGTTGTATCGGTGGCAAGCATGGTGAAATCCTGAAACTACCTGATAGTTCTTCCGGGGTCGCCGTGATGCAGGAGGCCCCGGAAGTCAGCTTTTGGTTCGTTCTGTCGCGATCAGAACGGGAAATTCTTGTAGTTGGACTTATCCGCATCAACCCAAGCCTGACCCTGAATGATGATGCCTTTGCCCGGCCCCTTGATGACGGTCATCTTCTCGTAGCCCGGCACGCCCAAATCCATGCCGTCCTTGATCTCCTCGCCCTTCAGAACGAGGTCCGAGACCTTGTTCATAACGTAACCGGCATCCTTCGGGTCCCAGAAGAAAATCTGGTCGACGGCGCCGCTTTCGAGATACGGACCGGTATCCTTGGGCAGACCGAGACCATACACACAGGTCTTGTCCTGCAGTCCGGCTTCCTCGACAGCACGCCCGATGCCGATCACGTCGATCGCAGACGATCCCCGGAACCCCTTGATATCCGGATATTTACGGAGAATTTCCTTGGCCTTTTTTCATAGGCGCGGTTGGCATCGTTGAATGACTCGTTCTTCTCTGCCACCAGCTCCATGTCCGCGTATTGCTTCGCGTTTTCGGCACCAGCCTCGACCCACTGGTTATGCGTAAGGCTGCCAAGCGATCCAACGAACGATGTCCACTTGCCGGACTTGCCCATGCATTCGGCAAGCTTTTCATTGATGCGGGCGCCGAATGCTTTGTTGTCGAAGGCTTCGATATCGACATCGGTGTTCACCAGACTGTCGCCCTCATGGGTTATGACCTTGATGCCGCGCTGGGAAGCACGCCGCAGAACACCTTCAAGCGCCGAAGGATCCATCGGCACAACCGCTATCGCCGAGACATTCTTAGCGACGAGATCTTCGATGATGCGGGTCTGCTGGGCAGCATCTGCCTTTGCCGGGCCAACTTGACTGGTGCTCACATTGGCATTGTCCTTGCCATAGGCATCAACGCCTTCATTCATTCGGGTAAACCAGTTTTCACCGGTAACCTTGACTACCGTCACGATGGTTGGCTTGTCACGGGCAAAGGCAGTCCCTGCCATAACCGTACCCGCAAGCATCGTGGCGACTATCATTTTGGAAAACATGCTCATATGACTCCTCCATTAATATAAGCAGATTGTTTTTCGGTCGTCCGCCAGCGGCTTTGATCCCGCAGCCGCCGGCTTTGTCTCTATTGTCGTCCGGTCGTAACCAGTAGCCGAAGTGCATACGTGCCGATGCGAGAAGCGCCAGCAGTAGAACACCCCGGGCGAGATCGCGGAAGAAATTCGAAATATTCATGAAATTGAACAGGCTCGACAGGATCTGCAGAGCCGTCGCAGCCATCAGCACACAGACGACCTTGCCGTATCCACCCTCCGGCTTGACGCCGCCCAGAACGGCAATCAGGATCGCGATCAGCACGTAAGACCCACCGTAGTCCCATTTCACCGATGAGTTGCGCGCTGCAATGATGATCCCGGCGACTGAAGCAAGCAGTCCGCACAAGGTATAGGTAATCAGAAGCATGCGCTTCTCGTTGATGCCGCCGTAGCGGGCCGCCCCCGGCATTACTGCCGAGCAACATCAGCTTCACGCCGAAAGGCGTATATTTCAGCAGAAAAGACAGTGCCAAAGCGATCGCGAGAAACAGAGCAAAACACAACGGAATACCAAGAACAGGCATATTGCCGAAGTTATCGAGCGGCTCGATAAAACCCATGCTCACAGCGGAACCGTTGGTCAGGAAGACGGCGATGCCGGTAAACAGAAGCTGGGTTCCAAGCGTCGCGATCAGCGGCGTTAGACGGGCATATGCGATCACGATCCCGTTGGTGATACCGCCGATCATTCCCACTACGAGTGCCAGACCGGCGAAAACCCACGAGAACAGCAAAGGCGCATCGGCAGCTGGAATGTAATGGCGCGTGAGCAGGAATGCGACGACACCGGAAAGATTTGCCAGAGCTATGCCTGAAAGATCAATGCCGCCGTTGCCCGAAATCATTGCCAGCATGACACCGAAGGCGAGAAGCCCCAGTTCGGGAACCTGCGACGCCATGGATTGCAAATTATAGCTGTCCATAAAATTTGAGCCAGCCAGAAACCCGCCCGCGGCCAGAACGGCAATATTGATCAACGCCAGAAACAGCGTCTGTCGATCCGGGCTATTCGTTGACACGTCCATCCTCCCGCTAACGAGCACCTCTTGGTCCTTCAAACCCTGCCGCCTCCAGACAGTTTTACGATTTGAAGCTCAGTCCTCGATTTTGACATTTGTCAGACAGTTCTGTCTCTTGTCAACATCTTTCCAGACTTACAGAAATCTTCTGAAAAGTAGAGCTTCTGACTGAAGGGGCCCGGCGCTTGGCATTGCGCCCTGTCAAAGCCCGACAGGAACATAAAACCGCACTAACCATTTGAATATAAAAAGCCATTCAAACCTCCCGGTTTTAAGCGCAGTCATCCGGACCCAGCGCTTCTCCCGCTCTTTTCATCCTTCATACATCATGGGTTGACATTTGTCGATCCTTTACCGAATATTGTCAAAACGACGGCTTGATCGTCGAAACCGGCGGCAGCGCTGATTGTCGCCAGCGGAGGAAATGCATTGGAATTTCTGCTGGATGTGGAGGGACTCAAGAAGTCCTTTGGCGGCGTTGCCGCCTTGCGGAACGGTCGGCTGCAATTGCGCGCCGGCTCAGTGCATGCACTTTGCGGCGGCAACGGCGCGGGCAAATCCACGTTTCTGAAAATCCTGATGGGCATCCACGCCCGCGACGACGGACACATCCGGCGGCGCGGAAAAGAAGTGACATATTCCAGTCCAGCTGAAGCGCTGCAGGCGGGGATCGCGATCATCGAACAGGAGCTCAGCCCTGTTCCCCACATGACGGTGGCGGAAAATATCTATCTCGGCAGAGAGCCGCTCCGCCGTTTCGGCGGCATCGACTTCAAGACGATGAACCGGAACGCCCAAAAGCTTCTGGACCAGCTCGCGTTCAAGATCCGCGCCAATCAGTTCATGATGAATTTGTCTGTGGCCGAAATCCAGCTTGTGGAAATTGCCAAGGCACTCAGTCACGACGCAGAAGTCATCTTTATGGATGAGCCGACCTCGGCCATTGGCGAAAAGGAAGCCCAGCAGCTGTTTGCAGCCATTGAACGTCTTAAAGCGAGCGGCAAAGGCATCGTCTATGTCTCGCATCGCTTGTCGGAAATTTTTCAGATCGCCGATACCTATACCGTGTTTCGAGACGGCAGTTATATCGACAGCGGCAGCCTCGATGACATCACACGCGCGGAATTGATCCGTATGATTGTGGGACGGGAACTGGGCGAAGAATATATCAAGACGAATGCGCCGACAGAAATACCGGGCATAGAAGTCTCGGGCCTCAGCGCGCCCGGTAAGATAACCGACATTTCCTTTGCAGCGCACAAAGGCGAGATTTTCGGCATTTACGGATTGATGGGATCAGGCCGTTCGGAAATATTCAACTGTCTTTTCGGACTGGATAAAGCATCGGGGCGCAATCCGCCTTGAAGGCGAGCCGATAACCATCCGGCGCCCCTCTGACGCCATGGCGCTCGGACTGGCCTTCGTGACGGAAGATCGCAAACTGACCGGTCTCAATCTTGGCGACACCGTTCGCAACAATATCTGCCTTGCCAGCCTTCCGGAGATGAGCCCGCATTTTGCGATGAACCGACGCGAGGAATCGTCCGCCAGCCGGGAAATGATAGAGCGCTTCAGGATCAAAGTCGCACACGACACGATGGCCGTTTCCGGACTTTCAGGCGGCAACCAGCAGAAGGTCGTGCTCGGAAAATGGTTCCTGCGAAAGCCGTGCGTTCTGCTGCTCGATGAACCAACGCGTGGCGTCGATGTCGGCGCAAAACAGGAAATTTACCGCATCATCTGCGAATTTGCTTCCGAAGGCGGAACTGTCGTCATGATCTCTTCCGAGATCGATGAAATTCTCGGCATGTCTGACCGCATCATGGTCATGCGCGGCGGACAATCGGCCGGCATTTATCGCAGGGCAGAAACGGACGCGCAGTCGTTGGTGCATCTTTCGACATAAAGGCTGACCGGAAAAGCATCGCGTTTCGTCTGAGACCAAGGAGATAGAGCAGCCGTCTGCTACAGCAGATACGGCCGGTTCTGGAGAGGTAGAACAGTGTCCACCACAGAAAAAATTCATCGTCGAGCTGGTTTGGCTCTGAACGCCGCAGACTGGTTATCGGGGAATACGGCATATTCATTGCCTTCCTGCTTTTGGCCACGATCCTCTCGTTCTCCAACGAATATTTCCTTACAGCAGGCAATATTTCCAACGTCCTGCTGCAGACCTCGATCAACGGCATTCTTGCCATCGGCATGACATTCGTCATTCTGACGCGCGGTATCGATCTTTCAGTTGGTTCTGTGGTCGCATTGGCCGGTATCGTCAGCGCCAGCTTCGCAACCACATCGGCGACGGCGGGCATTGCCGGCGCCCCGTATTCGCCGTTCATAGCCATTCCCGTCGGCGTGCTGGTAGGCATTGGCTGCGGCGCACTGGTCGGCACAATTGTCTCGCGCTTTGCGGTTCCAGCCTTCGTGGCGACGCTGGGCATGCTTTCCGCCGCGCGCGGACTAACGCTCATCTATGGCGGTGGCAAGCCAGTGCCGGCACTTATTCCGGATTTCCGCTGGATCGGGACCGGCAACATTCTGGGTATTCCGGTTCCGGTCATCCTGCTCGCAATCGTGTTCCGGTATCGTGGTGGATTCTGAATCGCTCCCGGTTCGGACGTTATATCTACGCTGTCGGCGGTAATCCTCACGCCGCGAATACCTCAGGCATCAATATCTCACGGGTGCGTTTCTCCGTCTATGTCATCTCCGGCGGGCTGGCGGGTCTTGCAGGCATGATCCTGTCTGCCCGCACCGGTTTCTGCCCTCCCGCAAGCGGGTATCAGCTACGAACTCGACGCTATCGCAGCCGTCGTCATTGGCGGCACCAGCCTGTCCGGCGGCGTCGGTCGCATCACCGGAACACTCATCGGTGCGCTCATCATCGGCGTCATGAACAACGGTCTCGATCTGATGGGCATCCAATCCTACTACCAGCAGGTCCTCAAGGGAGCGCTCATTGTGGGCGCAGTCATGCTCGACCAGAAACGCAATCAGGGTGCCTAGTCACCTTTCGCCCGCAACTATTTTCAAGAACGGCCTACCGATCGGTAGCCACACCAACTACGGAGGAGATTGCAATGAAAAAACTATTGATCGCGCTCGCTGCGGCATCCGCGCTGATCGCTACCCCTCGCTCGCGCAGGACAAGAAGATGAAGATTGGCGCGGCCCCTATGGATTGAACGCCGAGTTCATGCAGGTATGGTCAGAAGCCCTGAAGAAGCACCCGGCAGTCAAGAACGGCGAGATTGAACTGACTGTATTCGACGGCCGTTATGACGCGCTGGTTCAGCAGGAACAGTTCAACACGATGATTACGCAGAAATTCGATGCGATCATCTTCGTTCCCATCGACATCGAGGCGGGTGCTACTGCGGTTCAGGCCGCCAGCGACGCTGGCATCCCGGTTGTGGGATCGAACACCCGCGTCAATTCAGATCTGCTCGCGGCCTATGTCGGCTCCGACGATACGGTTTCAGGCTATATGGAAGCCAAGGACGTGCTCGACAAGATCGGCTGCAAGGGCAATGTCGTCATCCTCGAAGGTCCAATCGGCCAGTCTGCCCAGATCTCCCGTCTGGAAGGCAACAAGAAGGCATTGGCCGAATGCCCGGACGTGAAGGTGCTTGAAGACCAGACGGCAAACTGGTCACGCGCAGAGGCCCAGACCCTGATGGAGAACTGGCTGACGGCGCACCCCGGCCAGATCAACGGTGTGATCGGTCAGAACGACGAGATGGCACTGGGAGCAATCGAAGCGATTAAGGCGGCCAACCTCAAGGTCGGTGATTTTGCAATTGCCGGCATCGATGGCATTACCGATGCGCTCCATGCCGTCAAGGAGGGTACGATGACCTCCATTCTGCAGGATGCCAATGCGCAGGCGCAGGGTGCTCTCGACCTTGCGATTTTCCACGCCAAGAAGGGTGACTACAAGCCCCAGTCCGATATCTGGGCCCAGTATCCGGATATGCCGTTCAACGATGGCAAGGACAAGAACTACAATGTTCCCCGGACGCCCGTGACAGCTCAGAACGTCGACAAGCTCCCGGAAAGCCGCAAGTAAAGCCGCCTTGGCGGCCCGCCAACTTTGATGCAGATCATAATGGATGTGCCGGGCCGCCAAGCTCACAATCCAGACTCCCGAGGCAAAAATGTCCGAACAAGCTCCTCAAATTGACCTGAACTTCCCGCTCTCCGGAAAAGTCGCCATCGTGACCGGCGGCGCTTCCGGCATCGGCGCCGCAATTTCCACGGCCTTCATAGCCAAGGGCGCCAAAGTCGCAGTACTCGACATTAGCGCCGACATTGCCAAAGCCAAAGCCGAGGACCTCGGCGAAAATGCAAAGCCGTTCGTTTGTGATGTTTCCAGCCAGCAATCGGTCAATGACGCAATCGCGGCGGTTAAGGATCAGTTTGGTGCGATCGATATCGCGGTCAATAGCGCCGGCGTCGTTTATCTGGCTCCCGCGGAAGATATTTCGCTTGGTGACTGGGATAAGACAATCGCCATCAATCTCAAGGGAAGTTTTCTCGTCACACAGGCTGTCGGCCGTGCCATGATCGCTGCTGGCAAAGGTGGCAAGATCATCAATCTCGCCTCACAGGCCGGGACCGTAGCTATAGAAGAGCACGTCGCCTACTGCGCGTCCAAGTTCGGCGTCATTGGCATGTCGAAGACCTTCGCAGCCGAATGGGGCAAGCATGGCATTTGCGTCAACACGCTTTCCCCGACCATCGTGCTCACAGAACTCGGCAAAAGGCACGGGCCGGAGAAAAGGGCGAAGCCGCCAAGAAGCGCATTCCGGCGGGGCGTTTTGCCTACCCGGAAGAGATCGCCGCTGCGGCCGTGTTCCTCGCATCTGCCGGAGCCGACATGATTACCGGCGCCGATCTTCTGATCGATGGCGGATATACCATTCTTTGAGCCCAGCGCTCGTTCATCTTACAGGAGATATCATGCAGCGCTTCATCAACAATCCGGACGAAGTCGTCGAGGATACCGTGAAGGGCTTTGTCAAGGCTCATTCCGACATCGTTCGACTTGCGGAAAACCCGCGGGTTATCGTCGCGAATAACGTGCCTGTCACTGGCAAGGTCGGTGTCGTTACAGGCGGTGGTTCCGGTCATGAACCGGCCTTTATCGGCTATACCGGCAAGAACATGCTCGACGCTGTGGCGGTGGGCGAGCTGTTTTCCTCGCCAACAGCCAAGAGTTTTCACGACGCCATACGCGAAGCAAATGGCGGCAAGGGTGTAGTAGTCCTCTATGGCAACTATGCCGGTGACAACATGAATGTGAAGATGGCGACCGGGCTGGCAGCCAAGGATGGGATCGACGTTGCGACAGTAGTTGCAAATGACGATGTCTGCTCGGCCCCTGCCGATGAACGCGAGAAGCGGCGCGGTGTCGCCGGCGAGATATTCATGTGGAAGGTTGGCGGCGCAAAAGCGGCAACCGGAGCCACACTGGAGGAAGTTCGCGCAACCGCGCAGAAGGCCATCGACAATTGCCGTTCGATCGGTGTTGGGCTCGGACCATGCACGCTGCCTGCAGTTGGCCATCCCAATTTTGAAATCGCGCACGGAACGATGGAAGTCGGCATCGGCCACCACGGCGAGCGGCGTGCGGGTGGAACCGCTCAAGTCCGCGGCCGAGGTCGCAAAAGACATGTGCCAGATCGTGCTCGACGATCATGCGCTGGCGGAAGGAACAGAAGTCGCCGTTCTTGTCTCGGGTCTCGGGGCAACGCCGCTCAACGAGCTCTATATACTCAACGACACGATTGAATCCGAAATTCGGTCTCGCGGGCTGACCATCCATCGCACTTATATCGGCAATTACTTCACATCACTCGAAATGGTCGGAACAACGCTGACGGTTATGGCGCTGGACAGCGAGCTGAAGGAATTGCTCGACGTCGAAGTGCGGTGCACCGCCATTTTGTAAGGAACAGACCTGTGCAAACACTCAATAACGCAAAAGCCGGAGACATCGTACTCGCAATGGTCGACCGGATTGTCGAGAACCGCGCCTATCTCAGCGAAATCGATGGCAAAATCGGAGACGGCGATCACGGCGTCAACATGGCCAAGGGTTTCAACATGGCTGCCGAACGCCTGAAGGGAAAGAACGAGGCTCTCGCAACTTCGCTCGATACGCTTGGCACCGTGCTCATGACCGAGATCGGCGGCTCGATGGGGCCGCTTTATGGCGTGATGTTTACCGAATTCGCCGAAAAAATCGACGGAATCGACAATATTGATGCAACTGCGTTCAGCCGCATGCTTCATGCAGGACTGGAAGGCATTCAGTCTATCGGCTCCGCCAAGGTCGGTGATAAAACCCTGCTGGACACGCTCGTGCCGGCCGTCAAAGCCTTCGATGAAGCCACCGCTACCGGCAAGACCTTTGCCGAGGCACTCGAAGCTCTGGTTGCAGCGGCCGAGAAAGGCCGCGATTCCACGATTGATCTGGTGGCGAAGATCGGTCGCGCCAGCCGTCTTGGCGAAAGATCACTGGGTGTTCTGGATGCCGGGGCGACATCATGCGCCATTATTCTCAAGGAACTTTCCGACGGTGCGCGGGCTCGACTGCAGTAAACAGCATCGTCATTCAGGCTGGCCCGGTGCACCATCACGAAGCCGGGCCGGTCACTCTTCGACTGACCGTGAACAAAAATATTGTATTGCAAGGCAACCCGGTCGATAGAAGGACGAAACACGGGGATCAATGCAGACAAGATGGCGTCAAACGGAAAAACAACCGCAAGCAAAATCGGACAGGTGGAACCGGCTGACGGCATTCCGCTGCGCTATGGTGACGATCCTTATGTCTGGGCGTGCTGGCTTTTATTACGAAGACGGACGCACGCAGGGCGAAATCGCCGAAATCATGGGAATTTCGCGAGCTACCGTAAACAGCTATCTGGCAGATGCCCGCAGCCGTGGTATCGTCAATATCTCGATCGAACCCGCACGCCTCGGTTCTCTCGCCATCGCCCGGGAACTCAAACGGCATTTCGGGTTAAGCGACTGTCTGGTGGTGCCCAATGACGACGGCGCGCGGACGCTTATCGACCGGCTCGGAACGGCAGCCGCACAAGCAATCACCGGGCTTTTGAAATCTGGTGACTCGCTTGCTGTTGCACGGGGACGAACAGTCCTCGCCATCGCCGAAAATACCCGCATATCCAATCTGCAGGATATAACCGTGGTACAAGCAACCGGCGGGACGCGCGCCAGTTTCGCTTACACGCCCGAATTGTGTGCGGCGGCAATGGCACGCGCCACGAATGCGCATCTGATCAACATCACGGCACCCGCGATCGTATCCAGCCCGGATGTAAAGTCAGCGATTATCGGGGAACCGATTATCGTGGAGCAGTTCGAGGCGCTGAATAACGCGAACAAAGCGCTGTTTGGCATTTCTTCGTTAAGACCGAATTCGACAATCCATACCAGCGGCTTTTTGAGAACGTCTCGATACAGGATTATCTGGCCAAGAATGCCGTCGGCGTCGTAGCCGGGCGCTTCATCGATTCTTATGGACAGTCCGTGTCCGGCCCGCTTGATGACAGGACAATCGGCATCACACTTGACAGGCTGCGGAACATCGACATGCGCATCGCCGTTGCGGGTGGCTTCGACAAGGTACCGGCAATTCTTGCCGCCTTGCGTGGCGGTTATGTCAATGTTCTGATTACTGATGCCGCGACCGGACGCGGTATTCTCAATGCGGACGGCGTGACTGAAATCGACAACAAGCTTTCCCAGAAGCTGCGTGCGGAACCGGCAGCCCACACGTCCAGCCATTATCGCACGCATATCAAGAAATTTCTGAACAGCCCCGATGATGTCGTCGAGGAAATGCTGGACGGTGCCACCAAAGCGCACCGATCCTATCTCACCCGATCAACGGATCGAAACGCGCCCTCGTCGCACGCAATGGGCCCCGCAGGGGAAAGTGGGGCTGGTGATCGGTGGTGGATCGGGGCATGAACCCTGCTTTCTTGGCTATGTCGGCAAGGGGCTTGCCGATGCCGTAGCTATCGGCAATGTTTTTCCTCACCTCCGCCTGCCCCCATCCTCCAATGCGCCAAGGCCGCCTCGGGGAGAAGGCGTTCTCTTCGTTTACGGTAACTATGTCGGGGACGTGATGAATTTCGAGATGGCGGCCGAACTGGCACAGGAAGCCGAAATTCCCACTCGTACCGTTCTGACTACGGACGACATATCTTCTTCTCCCATAGAGGATCGCGACGGTCGCCGCGGGGTCGCAGGCAACTTCTTCATTTTCAAGGCGGCCGGCGCAGCCTGCGATCGCGGCCTGTCGCTTGAGGCATGCGAAGCGGTGACACGCAAGGCCAATCGGCGCACCTTTACGATGGGCGTTGCGCTGGAACCCTGTTCGCTGCCCCAGACCCGTCGCCACAATTTCGAAATCGGAGCCGAAGAAATGGAAATCGGCATGGGCATCCACGGCGAACGCGGTGTCATCCGGGAAAAATGATGCCTGCTGACGCGATCATCGATCACATCATGGACCGGATTTTCAGTGAGATGAACGCATCGCCCGGGGACAGGGTGGCGGTGCTCGTAAATTCGTTCGGTTCAACTCCTCTGATGGAACTCTACATCCTGTTCAGACGCGTCGAGCAACGCCTGAATGCCAAGCAAATAACAATCGAGGCCAACTGGGTCGGCCATTACTGTACATCGCTGGACATGAACGGAGCATCCATATCCGTCATGCATCTCGATCAGGAATTGTCCGATCTCTTGTCGCACCCTTGCGATACGGCTTTTCTTCGGGTCAACTGATTAATGCCGCCTCTGGCGGTTTCATGAATTCAGATTATCTGGGAGGTAAAAATGCAGGAAACTGCAGCGCGTCGTCTAAGCCGAATGTTTCAGTTCATCGCCTTTTCGATGAGAGAGGAAAAAGAGCGGCTTTCCGATCTCGATGGCGCAATCGGCGACGCGGATCATGGCATCACCATGGTGTTGGGGTTTTCTGCCGTGAACAGCGCGCTTGCCAAAGTCAATCTGGTGGAGACACTCCCCTCCGAGATTTTCGCTACAGCCGCTTCCGCTTTTCTCGACGCCGTGGGCGCATCGACCGGACCTCTTTACGCAACAGCGTTCCGCCACGCTTCCAAGGCGTTGAAAGCCCGTGAATCCCTCGATACTCAAGGACAGGCCGCCATCGTCGAGGCGATGACGCGAGGCATTCAGGACCGCGGAAAAGGACAACGCGGCGATAAAACCATGCTGGATGCCCGGATACCTGCAATGGAAATGGCGATTGATGCCCAAACGCACGGTCTGAACAGTCTGGAAATGTGGAACGCAATACTCGAAGCCGCTGAAAAGGTTCGGATTCAACCCGGTCAATGATCGCAACGCGGGGACGTGCCGCACGATTAGGCGAACGCTCTCTCGGACATGTTGATCCCGGTGCTGCTTCCGCAATCATCATATTGCGTGCCATGCGTGACAGCTTCGCACATACCGACTAGTGCCTTATCGGTTCTGCAGCAAAAATTCTCACTGCATGGAACACACCTGAACTTTGGACGCGGCTATGTTGCAATCGCTTCAAAACCCTTTTTGAGAGAAAGCACTCACGCTGCGGTTCTGTCGCAAACTTTTTAGTCTTGCCGGGCTATGCCCCAGTCAGTGTCGGTAATTGAATGCGACAGATCCATTTACCGGATCGGTCGACCCGGTCGATCTATCGCAACAACGGGTCGTGCATCTTGACCAGTATCCGGGAAATGTGCTGATCAACATGAGCTATGCAGACTATGGTCCGCGCCGGAAAAGTGCCGGAATTGGGGATCAGTACCCATATGGACCAGCAGTTCGGTATTCCCGACCAGACCATGCTTGCATTTGCCTGTGCAGCAATAATCCTCCCGGCCCTCGACTGGATTTATACACGTTTACGAGACCGGGCACGGGCCAATCGCAAGCCGAACCTGACCATCCCTTTTTATATTCATAAAACATGGGATGACCGTCGCTCATTATGATCATCCCAGATGGAAGTTATTTCTTTTTGCAAACTGTCGGCGTATCAAAACGTGCCGATCTCGCGAAATCGGCACGGTGAGTCCGTGTAGGCTGAGGCGAATGTTGAAAATCTCGAATGTCATTTTTGCCAATTTGAAGGCCAGTCAACATAGCGACCCGAGTGAAAGTCCTCCGTCCCGTTCAAACTCTTTACAGCTCACATACGGCAGGCTGAAACGTCGAAGTGTGTCATTCATGTACCGGACGTCGCAATAACCAAACAGAACGCTTTCGCCGACATCATGGATTGTAAAGTTACGCTGCTATTTCGAGAACACCAACAAGGGCGCGTCGAGTTACTGCGCCCCTGACGATAAAACTCGGCCTCGATACTCGACCGTTACCGGGTCATTGCATCGACAGTTTTACAAGTTCGGCAAGCCCGTCCTCGGGGGTAAGATCACCCCGCATAACCTTGGCGATAACATCGCGTGCTGCGCGCCAGATGCGAACCGATGATCCAGTAGGATAGCCCTCCCACGGTCGCGCCAGTTCTATCTCTGATGCCACCGTCTTGAAACGCGGCTCCTTTTCGTAAAATGGGGCAAGATAATCAGCGCCGTCAGCCAGCTTGTTCGTCGGCAGATAACCTGTTGTTTCCACCACAATAGTTTGCCCCTGCGGGCCTGTGGCGAATTTCAGGTATTCCCATGCTGCTTTCTGGACAGCTTCGTCTTGCGAAAGAATAATCCCGGCGGCACCACCGGTGGGCAAGCCACCATTGTCCTTGTCATCGAGCGGCACTCTTATCGTGTTCAGTCTAAAGCGATCTCCAACCGGGCCTATAATCTGTGCGAGGCGTGCCGGGGTGTCTACGAAGTAGGCTGTCTGTCCGGCAGCAAATTGCTGACGCGCCTGTTCAAATTCCAGCAAGGTCTCGCCGCCTTCGGTCACCATACGGCGCAAAATTTTCAGAGCTGCGAGACCTTTCTCATTGTTGAACCCCGCCTTTCCCGTGTCCGGGTCTACAAGCTGTGTTCCCTCCCGGCGCAAAATGGTCTGCCAAAGCCAGTCATCCGGCCAATCGTAGATAGTATATCCGATACCTGCCATCTTCGGGTCGGCATCATGCACTTTCACGGCACGCGCCAGAAGATCGTCCCAACTGGATGGTACTTCCTTTGGATCCAGACCGGCCTTCTCCACCGCATTCTCGTTGACATAAATAATGGGAAGTGAAGCATTGAAAGCCATTCCGTATTTTACGCCGTCAACGATGCCCGGTTGAGCATGGACTGCGAATAATTTTCTGTCTTCCAGCTGTCCGGTTCGGCGTCCGGGGAACGGTTGCAGGTCTGTGATCTGTTTGCGCTTGGACAATGTGCGCGCAAGCTCCGGCAACAGGTGATAGCCGGGGAAGTAGATGTCGGGCAACTGATTGGTCACAGCAAGCCGCTGCATCAGAAGGTGCCCTTCATCATAATCCTTCGCTGGAGCCCGGAATTTTATCTTTATGTCCGGATGCTCCTTCATGAAGGCCTGTGCGATCGGGTCGTGAAATTTTGCGAAGCCCGGCTGAGCATAGAGCACGTCCAGCGTCACGTCGGCGGCCACCGTTGTTCCCGCCATCTGCACGGTCAAAGCACTGGCAACGACGAATTTTAGAATGTGTTTCATTTGTTCCTCCCTGTGAAGCTCTTCTGTTTATTAAGGCTTTTTATTTGACGCCGGTCATGGTGATGCCCTGAATGAAACGTTTGCGGGCGACCGGGAAGCAGATCACCAAAGGCGCAGTCAGCATGGTTGCCGCGGCGGTGAGCGCACCGTAGTTTGAGCCGGTTTCTGCATCAGCAAACAGCAGCATTCCCAGCGGAGGTGGTGCAAGCTGATTGTCTGAAATTACGATGAGCGGCCAATAAAGATCGTTCCAGTGAGCAACGATTGAAAAGACCGAAAATGCGGCAATGGCGGGCATGGCGCTTGGCGTGACAATGCGCCAGATGATCTCCAGCTCCCCATCCCGTCCAGACGCGCAGCATTAATGATGTCATCGGGAAAACTTCTGAAGAATTGCCGGAACAGGAAGATCGCGAAGGCCGACAGGAAAAACGGCAGCATCATCGAGAAATAGGTATTCAACTGACCGGTCGGGCCAGACCTATATAAAGGGGAAGCGCCGGCACCGGATGGGTATGGCCAGTGCGAGCAGGATCAGAATGAAGAAAACGTTGCGCCCTGTGAATTCCAGCTTCGCCAGCGCGTAGGCGCAAGGAATGGCCACTATCAGTTGAACCAGAAGTATCCCCGCACAGACAATGACGCCATTCAAGGCAAAACGAAGCAGAGGTGCGCTTTCAAGCGCAAAGCTGTAATTTTCAACGCCATAAAACTGCGTTGGCCATAATCTCAACTGGGCGCTGAAGATCTCGTTCGGCGGCTTGATCGATGTCACAAGCATCCAGACGAATGGCATGAGAATGAAGATTGCACCTGAAATCAGGATTCCGTGGACCGTCAGAAACATCAGGCCCTTTTTCCATCTCGCCGAACTGCGGTCTGGCGGGTTGCCGATTGCAGCGGTTTCGTTGTGTTGCGCCATCAATAGTGGACCCTCCTGTCGATCAAAAGGTTTGGATACCGGAAAAATCAGAATGAATGTCAAAAGACCAGCGTCAGGGCAGCGGCGTAGGCAGTCGAGAAATACTGGAAGCCTTCCAGATAAATCGCATAGAGGATCACATTGGTAGAATCCTGCGGACCACCCCGCGTTATAGCAACCACGGTATCAAATACCTTGAACGCGGTGATCGAGGTGGTGATGAGGACGAACATTGTCGTCGGTCCAAGCATGGGGCGGGTTACGGTTAAAACCTGTCGATTACACCTGCTGCGCCGTCAATATCTGCGGCTTCATAGAGATCTTTGGGGATTGATGAGAGCCCGGCCAGAAACAACACCATATTGAAACCGACGAGTTGCCAGATGCCGATGACTGCTAACGTCGGCAGAGCATAGGAGGGATCACTAAGAAAATTCACCGGTTCGAAGCCCAGCGCAACGATAACTGCATTGATAGGACCAAGTGTGGGGTGGAGTAGAAATTTCCAGACCGACGCCATTGCGATGAGGGTCGCGGTGACTGGCAGGAAGAATATCACCTCATAGATTGCTCTACTTTGTTTTCTGCCATGAATGAGGAGTGCAAACAAAAGTCCGAGACCAACCGAACCGGGAACGACGATGGCTACGTAAATGAAGGTATTGAAAAGCGACCGTCGAAACGCATCGTCCTGCAAAGCGCTCGAAAAGTTCTTGAGGCCGACAAAATTCAACGCGAGATCACCCAGTTGGTAGTCGGTGAGGCTCAGAACGATCAGCATGATCAGAGGCACGATATGTAACAGCAGGAGCAGAAGCAACGCTGGCCCTGCGAGCCCGAGCCCTGTCAGTTTCTCGATGAAAACTCGTCTCCCGTTCCCGAAGGTAACGGCATTCTCAGACGATGGAGCCATGTTTTGGCCTCCCTGCCTCATCGCCCGATGAAAACACAGGCGCTTTCTCCACCCGACGTCCATCGGGACCGAAAATATGACAAAGCGCGGGATCGAAGGTGAGCCGCACGTCGTCCCCTTCATGGATAGCGTCATGAAAAGAAGCCGCCCGCATGATAAAGCTGTTGGCGTCCGTGCCGGTCAGATCGAAATGGTAAAGGAATTCGGCTCCAAGATTCTCCATGCGGCGCAAGCGCGCGTCGATGACCGACCGGTATGCGGATGGCAGATCGTTCGAAAGCAAGCTGAGCGCCTCTGGCCTGATACCAAGGGTCACATTCTGGCCCGGCACCAAATCGACGGCAATACCGATGGATCTGCCCTGTATCTCCACGCGACCGCCTTGTCCGATGGCAGCAGCCATCGTGTTTATTGTCGGGCTTCCAATAAAACGGGCTACTTCCAGATTAGCGGGACGCTCATAAAGCTCAGTCGGTGTTCCGAGCTGTTGCACCTTGCCACCATCCATCATCGCAACACGATCCGACATGGTCATGGCCTCGGTCTGATCATGGGTGACATAAATGAAAGTCGCCCGCATACGCCTGTGCAGTTCCGTCAGTTCGGCGCGCATATGGACGCGCAATTTTGCGTCGAGGTTGGACAGCGGTTCATCCATAAGGAAGGCGCGCGGCTGACGAACCATTGCTCTGCCGAGGGCAACGCGCTGGCGTTGCCCTCCCGAAAGCTGAGCGGGTTTTCGCCCAAGGAGAGCTTCTATTTTCAATTGCGCGGCGACGGACTTCACCTGTTCGCCGATCTCATGCATCAGCCTTTTACGCCGCGGTGACAGATATTTCAGAAGTGGAATTCGCTCGAAGAGACTCAGTCTTTCAACAGTTAGCGGAACGGCGATATTGTCGAAAACAGTCATATGGGGATAGAGCGCATAACTCTGAAAAACCATGGACACTTTACGTTCATGGGGACGCAAATGGTTCACGGGCGAACCATCCACACAAATCGCGCCGGAGGTTTGGCTTTCAAGACCGGCAATAATGCGCACCAAGGTTGATTTACCACAGCCGGAGGGGCCGACGAGTGTAAGAAACTCTCCGTCACGGATCGAAATATTGATGTCATCCAACACCCGATGAGTGCCGAACGATTTGCTTATGTTCTGAATATCAACCCGGGACAAAAGCTCTCCTCCAGCATTCGTCTCCGCCAATTTATCGCGGGGGTAAACTTCGTGCACGACGTCGTCGATCCACATCATCGTCAGCTCTGGCAAATGAATGCGTTCGAATGTGAAACCCGCATCCGAAAATTCATAACGCACCGCGCCAAGCTGCTTTTCACCGCCAAGCGGCGGCTGCATGTCAGGACCAACTGCGAACGCGGCCGACGGACACCAGACAAACTGAACCCCGTCGAGAACAAAACCGTGTGAAAGATGAAGATGGCCACTGGCGATGAGTTCAACGCCGAAGCGCTTGACCAGATCCTGCAGTCGGCCACGGGGTTCACGCTTGACCGACCAATAACCATTATCGACGTCATCCCAACTATTTATGAACAATGGCTGATGACAAAACCATGCGATGTGGCGGCCATTCGCATTATCCATCTGTTGTTCCAGCCAGCAAAACTGCTCTTCTTCGGCTGCCAGACCAGAACCAAGGATCATGGAATCAAAACCGATCAGACGCCAGTTTTCCTCGTCCTTCACCCAAAAATCCTTGCCAAACTGGCGGTTCCAGCGCTCCAGACGATGATCGTCAGTCGGCTGATGCACGCTTTTCGGTTCGCCAACATCGTGATTTCCCGGAACGACAAGCATCGGAGCCGGCAGATCCGCCATAATCTCGCGACAGAACACAAAATCATCATCGACGTCCGCACCATCCACGCTGATGTCGCCGGAATGAATGATGAGATCCGGGTTCTGACTGACAAGCCAGTCTCGCAAGGGTGGCCAGTTGCCCACGAAATGCGCCTTCTGGCGACCGAGATGGGTATCTGAAATCTGTATGACGCGGGCCATTTTTTCGTTCCCCGGGTTGTAAACTGATTAGATCAATTCACCGCATCGATTAAAAGCTTACAGTTGTTGGTGCAAACTTGCAAATGTAACACGGTGTTCAAGCCACCCTATTTGCTTCACCGAGCAAGATATTGGCCGCAGATATCGCCGCCGGCAATTCTATTGCACCATGGGCGATGAATGATGCCCCGCTGGCCATCAGCAGAGATGCGCGATCAGGCCTCGGATCTGCCGGATCGACGAATCCTATTGCCACCACTCCTGCCGCTCGAGCCGCTACAATTCCATGCGGACTGTCATCAATCATCACGCAATGCTCCGGCCTGACACGGAATTTCTCCGCACAAAGCAGAACAAGGTCCGGAGCGGGCTTCGGGTCGGCCACCATTTGAGCGCTGAATACAGCCGGATAAAAATGCTCCCAGAGATCGAGCCTTCCCGGGCTTTTCTGCAAACGGTCCAGAGAACTGTTAGAGGCCACACATTTGGGGCGATTGATACTCGCAACCACCGCATCCATGCCCGGCATTGACCTAAGCGAACGACCAAATTCCCGGTAGAGGCTTTCGTGCGGGCTGCAAAACGCGCATCAATATCCGTCAAACGGAGTTCTTCTTCGCATATCCTGCGGATTGCCGGTTCCGAATTGCCCGTGAACCTGACATGCGCCTCTCGCGCGTCAATAGTTATTCCGGCTTCCCGCAGCATTTCGGCAAGCGTCCGGCTGGCAAGGGGTTCACTATCGATCAGTACGCCGTCGCAATCGAAAATGACCAGCGCAATATTCTCGAGCTCGTTCGTCAGGCACATGCCGTTCATCGCGATCACCAAATTGCACCAAAATTGAGTTCCCGGGAGAAACCTCGAAGCGGCTTTGTCATCTAGTTTGCTCGTGGCATAGCCTTCTTCTCCCATTGGCCTTCGTTTGTTGCGTTCAATCTAGAAGAGCCTTCATTCAGGTGTCAATATAATTTTACACTTGTAAATCCCTGTGCGATATGAGTTGGAAGGGAAGAAGGGCAGGTTATGCATCCAGTCATGCAAATATCTTTTCGAACAGGAAAGCGCTGCTAATCAGGGATGGATAGACGTCTTCAAACCAGAACCCCGAACAGCGAATTTGCATGACGAGAAAATGAGGTCCAATCGATGAACGGAAAGCCGACGCAAAATTCTTCAGCTGTTCACGCTGACGAGCGAATGCAGATGCGTGTGGTCTGGCAGTACTTCATGGAAGGCCGCACTCAGGGTGAAATCGCCGAGGCACACTCCACCAATCGATTGCGGATCAACAAGATCATCGCCGAAGCGCGCCGGTCGGGGCTGGTGACGATCACGTTGAACTCCCGGCTGGCTTCGTGCGTCGAACTTGAACAGCAGCTCGTAGCCGACTTTTCCTTGCATCATGCAAGCATCGTACCCACGCCCGACGACGTCGATCTTGTGCCGGTTCTGGTCGGGCAGGCAACTGCCGATTATCTCGTCACTCAATTGAACACCACCGGAATATCGGGAATCGGTGTTGGCTGGGGCGCTACTTTGCGTGAGATGGTGCGCCATATTCCAATGATGAAGCGCCCTGACGTCTTCGTGAACTCAGTGCTGGGTGGGTTAACGCACGGGATCGAAATCAATACATTCGACATTGCGAGCGATCTTGCACGCCAGCTCAATGCCCAGTGCGCCTATCTCGCAGCACCAATCTATGCCGGCAGTCCTCAGTCGCGGGACGCAATCGTGAGCCGGGATGTTTTCGAGGATGCCTTCGAGCAAATTCGAAAAACGATATTATCATCGTCAGTATCGGCGACATGACCCCGCGTTCCCTGTTGGTACGCTACGGATTGCCGAGCAATGTCAAGCTGGAGGAGTTGATCGCGGCAGGTGCTTGCGGCGATATCATGGCGCAGTTTATCGACAAGAACGGATTGCCGATCGATCATCCGATCAATCAGCGTGCTATAGCGCCTTCCTTCGATACGCTGACAAACGTGCCAACCGTCGTGTTCGCCTCGGGCGGTCTCAACAAGGCAGAAGCAATTGCCGCAGCGTTGTTATCAGGCATGGGAAATGTCCTTATATCTGATGAAGAGACCGCAAGGCTTGCCAGCCAGATCGCTCTTGAAAGAAGGTATTCGGCCTAAGAGCTATTCAGAAAGAAACCGACTTATGGCTGGATCAGATCGGTGAAAGCCCACGGCTGCGTTCGTGGAATTTGAATGTGTTCTCAATCAGGGGTAATAAGCCGCTAATCCCCGGAGCCGAGGAGTTGACGAGTACTGCCGTAAGCGGCTTGCAGGAGAGACAGGTCAATGATTGCTTCTCCACCAATATAGACAAAATGCCAAATGCTGGGTCAGGGTAGACGCGGGGGACGCCATTGGCGGCACCCGTTTGATCGCTTTATTTAGCTGGCCGTCACTTCCAGCCCGCGTTGAACGCCCGGACGCGAAAGGCCACGATCGAGCGGGCCTGCACCGGGCAAAACGGTCGAACCCCACAAGGTCGCGCGCTTCATAAAATCCGATCAGGTTCCGCACCCAGCCAAGCAGCGAGATGTCGGCGATGCTGTAGTCGGGGCCCATCACCCAGTCCCGACCAACGAGCCGTTCATTCAAGACACCGAGCAACCGTGCGGATTCGGCTGCGTAGCGGTCACGCGGGCGCTTGTCCTCATAATCCTTTCCCGCGAATTTATTGAAAAAGCCGAGCTGGCCGAACATCGGGCCGACGCCCCCATCTGCCACATTAACCACTGGATCGTCTCATAGCGAGTATTGGGATCGGATGATATGAATTGCCCGGTTTTGTCAGCAAGATAGAGGAGGATAGCACCCGACTCAAATAGGGCCAGCGGTTGGCCATCTGGCCCCTCCGGGTCATAGATTGCAGGAATCTTTCCATTGGGATTGAGCGCCAGAAATGCCGGATCGTGGCTTTCATTGGCCCCGATGTCGATACGATGCGCTTCATAGGCCAACCCTGTTTCCTCCAGCATGATGCCGACCTTTACCCCATTGGGTGTGGGCAGGGAGAACAGTTGCAGTCGCTCGGGGTGCTGTGCAGGCCATCGTGCAAAAATTGGGTGAACAAGTGTCAAGTGCTAGCTCCTTTGTTGCGTCCGGCAGAACCCCGTCAGGTGATCAACGATTGTTTTCGTATCGAATTGTGTTTTCTGCGCTCCCTATGTTTATACTGTTCCCTCTTATGGGCACACATGAATAATCGTCTTGCCCGCGCGCCGTTCGGCCGAGTTGAAGGTGTCCCGGCGCTTGCCTTCCGCACCGCGATCGCAGAAGCGGTGATATTTGAGACGGGCGGTTCGATGCAGTTCTGGTGTTCGACCATCTCCATCTGGTCCGCGACCTGCCCGGCACGCTGAGCTGCATCCATGCTTTGCTTGCACCTGACGGCTTGTTCATGTCAAAGACAGCCTTTGTTGGAGATATGAACCCGGTCATCCGATTGGCCTTGTTGCCCGCCATGCGCGCGATCGGTACAACACCCGAACGCTGGCGTCTTTCAGGCCGTGTCCCCGGGCGTGCTTACATACCGTGAAGGCTTTGACATTCTTGCCACTGAAGGCACACAAACAACAGCAATGAATAACATCCCCAGCTCGGAGGGTGTGGCGTGAACCACTAGGGCTGCTCAGAACTCGTCGCGTCCTGTTGTCGACGCAAATCCTGTGGGCTGCTATCTGATGGGCTGCTTTTCGGCTCCTGATAGTTCGCGGCCAATGACCGACACGGAGGCGCGAAGCTGCCGATTGTGCCAATGCCTCGTCATTGGCACAGGCATGAGCACGGGCAAGCATTCGGGATTTCTAGCGAACCTTCAAACCTTCTGTTACGTCGTCTCCGCTGACCGTCAGGCGAACCAAGACCTTGAAACCACTCCGATGCCCCACCTTGAAACTTAGTGTATCTGAACGATCTGGTCGAATAGACCGATCCGAGCGTCGGCCTTTCTCATCGACGGATTGTGGTGTCACTTAGCGTTCCTCAGTTTTTCACTGAAATCAAATGTGCCTGAATTTTCCCGATCACTTCTCCTTTGCCGTGCCTTCTTTCGAGCGCTCGAGCGACAAGATCAGTTGTTGCTTCCAATTTTCCGGTTGCCCTGCCCTCGATTTCCCCACGCAAGGGCGTCCCCGGGCAATACGCTGCGGCAAGAAACGCCGCTGAAGACGCCCTCGATACTTCGGCTTTCGTATCAATCGCAATGTGACGAAAGCCAGCGGCTTCCAGTTCGCGCCGTATCAACGCCGTATCATGGTACCCATGTGGCGTACGTGACATAAAACGCGGTGGGTCATCAGCAAAAATATCCGCCAGTGCATTTTCCACTTCGTTTGCGAATAGATTTTCTTCGATACGGTCCCATACGCTAAACAAGAAATGTCCACGGTTTCAGAACACGCTTTGCTTCCCGATATCCGACGACACGATCAGGAAAAACATTGCGCCGAACTGGCAGCAAACTAGATCAAAGGTTCCATCTCCAAACGGCAAATCCAATGCATCCGCTTGCAAACGGGTAATACGCGCATCAAAAGTCTGTTGCGACATCGCATAGTTAAGCATCGCCTGATTGAGATCGGTTACTATATACTTCGCAGATAGCGATAATTGAGGCCCCAAAACGCGTGCAACAACACCTGTCCCTGCCGCGGTCTCCAAGACTGTTTCAGGTGAAAGGGATGATGCGCGTCGCGCAAATTCAGTAGCGAACACCTCAAAAATAAGAGAGGCACCATGAACCGGTTATAGTTTTCCGGAACCGATCCGGAGAATGTCCTGTCAGCTTCCAGCATTGGAATTTACCCTATATGCTCTGCTGACAGAATTTATCACAGGATTTTGGCCTCGCTATTCACGATTATCGATGCGGGCAGATTCGCATGTGGCCGGGATTCTCTCGAATTTGTCCCCTGGAACGGTCGCTTTCGGGGAAGTGGCTTGACTTTGGCGCGACCGCGATGATGGTCGAAAGCCGATCCCACGTGAGCATTGCCAACCGAACGCCGATCACTCCAGTTTGCAGGTCGGAACAAACAACTCGTTATAGTCCTTGTTCAGTTTACGAGCCTGTTCGGTATATTCGAGCGGAGTTCTGTTCGGTGGCGGGGGCCGGTGAAAGCTTCGTTGGCACATTTGCGAGCGGCTGCCCAACACGCAAGGCTTCGCGGATCGGAGCCATAAGAGGAGACACCGTTGCCGATTTTAGCCACTTGAGAAGCTCGCTTTTCAGCCTCCGCTCGCTGGCTTGCCGGATCATAGACATTCTTGAACTGATAATGTCCATCCGGCGAAACGTGACCCTCCTCCACGCTGAATGATAATGCTCCATCGGCCCTACAGATGATGCGATCTTTTTCCACCGCTTCAGGTCCATAAGACGCTGGCAAGTAAGGCCAGCGAATAATAACCTCGAGCGCATCTCCAATTTGACGCATGGAACCAATGTCCACCATCGCATCGGTCGGTGACTTGTCCCCACTACTGGAAACCCATTGAGCCGAACCAACTGCGATCGACTTTTTGGTCCACCTGCTCCGCCGGGCTAACATTGGCAACCAGTATGGCGGTCAGGGCCAGAAGAACTCGGGATTCTCGCATAAACTCCCTCATATAAACTGTCATTCTGTAGGAATCTGTTTGTCAGCATAATGTCGCATTTCGAACTGGACTATAATCAGTTTGTCGTGAGGTGCTTTCCATCCAGACCGGATTGAGCTTTAACGGACTTTCGCTCAGAACAAGGGGCCGCCGGGCTAAATTGGACGACCAGACAGATTGGCATTTTCGATCATGAATATACTTGCAATTTCAGGCAGCGCACGCCGCAGGTCTACCAACACGGCTTTATTGAGAGCTATGCAATCGATTGCTCCGAAGGATGTCGTAATCAACGTGTTTGATGGTATCGGAGATTTGCCTGTCTTTTCGCCCGACCTCGAGGGTTCCGACGAGCCCGATAATGTGCGGCTTTTCAAACGGGCTGTTTCGGAAAGTGATGGGTTGATCATATCAAGCCCTGAATATGTCCGCAGTCTCCCGGGCGGCTTGAAAAATGCCATCGACTGGCTTGTTTCCGGCGATCAGGTGATCGCGAAACCTGTTGCACTCGTCCATGCTTCGCATCGTGGAAACGATATGCTGGAAACGCTCAGAACGGTGCTTGCGACGGTAAGCTCTGGTTTCAACGACAGCCTTTTCTTCCGGCTTACTGTCATGAATGAGGCGCCGGAACAGATCCTGAAAATACTGAAGGTACCTTCCAACCGGCAGGTTGCCGAACGGTTTCTCTTTGACTTCGCCTCCTTTAGCCGAGAGCGGCTCGCGGAAGACGCAAACACCGAGACCTAACGTTCAGCAATTATTTGGGATTAAGTCGATGGCAGCGCCCTCAGGCACTGCCATCAAGCAGCAGAATTAATTCAGTTCGGCAAGCATATCATCATAGACCTTGCAGGCACCGTCGAGATCCGTCGCGGCCTGCGTTTGAGCATCCGACATCTTCTGGGCGACGGTTGCAGCCTTTTGAGGGTCCTTTGCTGCTAGTTCCTGCATCTTTTGCGAGACCTCAGTGGCCTTTGCAGTCGCTTCTTCCGCCGTGCAGGCAAAAGAAGGAGTAGCTGCAACTAAGAGTATGGCGGCTAAAAGATATGCTTTCATAAGTGTCCTCATCAATTGTTTGATTCAACAACCCCTAAATACAGATTGGCCTATCCGATGACACTACCAATTTCCTCAATTTCTGTTTCCAGATGTTTTATTACTTCAAAACATCGATGCGGTGACTTCGTTTCGCAGCGAATACTCTGCGTCGAAGGCAGCTCAATGACCTGCAAAGGATCCGCGTCTAAGTCTCAAAGCTGGCAGTTGTGATCATAGCCGCGATTTCTTCGGGGTCGTTACGGCGTAAAGCGTCCTGATGCTGAAGTTCAGGAGCCCATTTCCGAATAATTGATTGCCACAGTTGAGCAAGCTCCGGCCCCAAAAGCCTGTTCAGAAGGGCGCGCGAATAGAAATGCCCTGCAGCCAGCACCAGAAGCAGAAATCCGCTTGCCGTGCCCACAATGTAAATGAACCGCATGAAATCTGACATGAGCGGGCCATCAATTCGTTTATCTGGCTGCCAAACGACGGCACTTTCGACAATAGAAAGACAGCCAATGCCGGAACAATGATAATCGACGCCACGGCGACCGTGACCTTTCTGATCAAAGAATATCGGTGATAACAGCGCCCGAACCTTCCCTCGCCCGTAATCCTGTCGAGGGCGAGGGTCTGTCGATAAAAATCATCTGACTTCTCGACCGGGATGCGTTTCCGGTCAATGAGCGTATGCAGGCCCTGCAGTTGACGGCTGGCAAACTGCGATAACAATATGGCGGAGCCAAAGTTATGAAGGAAATTCATTGAATGGCACCCCGTTTCAGCATCGATCGCGGTTGAAATCATTGATCATATTGTTGAAGTCCTGATTGAACGCACGGACATCCATGGCGACCGGATCGGAAAGGCTGCTAAAACCCTGTTGTTTGTAATCGCCTCGCTCAGCACGCTGAATGGCATTACGCGCCCGCGCCGGGACACTGTTGACCGAACGCATCATGCTCGTGCAACCATCCGGCCTGCCTTCGCGGATCTTTTTTATCAAAGCCTTCTGCCATCTCATTGACCTGATTGAGACTGTCGCCAAAGGCCCGGGCCGCTTTTTCTTCACCCTTCGACTGGAAGAATTCATCGGCAAGTCGCGCGGTCTGCTTTGAATAAAGGATTATGCCTGCGCGAAAATATTCGACAGAGTCCTTCTGGGCCTGCTCGAAAGCAGTACGAGTGTTTGCCTCGTCCCGTTTCTGGATACCGCTGTAAAACTCTTCCTCTGCGGCTGCGACTTTTGCCATTGCAGCAATGTACTCGCCATCCTTTTCACGGGCCTTTTTTCCCTCGTCTGCGAGATAACCGTTGGCCCGGGCGTAATTATCCAGTTCCGTATTCAGCGGTTCAACTTCCTTCAACGCCGCTGTAAGGGCTTTCGCAGCCTTGTCGATTTCAGGGAGTTCAGCCTGCATCGCCAGAGCCTTGTCGAGCGTCTCATGCATACGCTTGATGTTATACGGACTTTCAACGGAATAATTTTTGAGCTCCCGGCCCTTTTTCAGCGTCTCCGGTAATATTTCAGGTGGTCAGCGAGATTGGCTGCGAAAGACGCACTGCCGTTTGCCGCGTCAATATAGATATTGTATTTCGCAATCTCCTGCTGCTGGGCCGAAGGCGGTTCAACCTCCGCTGTTGATTGCCCATCCTTCTGGTCATTGCAGCCTGCAAGGCAAACTCCTGCAGCAAGGAACAGCGCAGTTAGAAGCGATTTCATAGTTGGTGTCATACTACTTTAACGTCACACAAATGCGTGAACGAGCCTTTTTGGGAATTGGAATTGTTTCGACTGGGTCTGATAACTGGTTTGAATCCGTCATGCGGTATCTGCGCCGAAAACGCAGGCAACCAATCGCGTTTTATGAGCCCAGACTAACGGGCGAAGAAGGCAGCTGCCGTAAGCCGGGCTGCTATAACAAAGAGCGGGACCGACCAGTACTCCATCTTTATGAAGAACAGATCGTGCCTGACTGCGCTGTCGCCGGATGAGCGACCAGTCTTGTCGTCAGGCACAAACCGGGATTTGCTCGCTTTGTTGAGATATCGGCCAGCTATCCAGTTGACGACACCAGCCATGACCGGGGAGATCGCAATATCAAGGGCTTTCGTCCAGTCAGGCAACTGCAAGGTTTCTGTCACCCAAAGTGTGCCGAGCAAAGTGGCAACCGTCACCGCTCCAATAATAATCACAGAGAGAAAACCCCATCCACGCCAGACAATAATCATTATTCTTCCATCCATCTTCAAAATCAACACAGGCCCGTCCTCCCAAGGGCGCAAGCGTTGTTTAAACGCATGAATTGCCATTTGCAAATCGGCGAGCCCAGTTAAATGCTCAGAAACGCGAGGAATACACATCGCGATCATTACAAGATGACCTTTGTCTTCACGAGACATTCAAGACCGCAACCGTAATCCTGATATTGCTAACGACGCCGATAAAGAAAATAGCGCTTGGCCGGCACATTCGTCGGTAGCGCCATCGGCGTCAATTCCGGATGTTCGAGCGGCAATCCGCAGACCGCTATACCGCCGCGCGTCGGGAGAGAGGCAACGGCATCGGGCAGCCATGTAAGTGTCTTTGCGTCCGGTCATCATGGCCGGTGCCGATATCGGCATGCACAAGCGCCGCCTCTATGCCGTAGTGGTCGCGGATGGTGTCTTGGATTTCCCCACTACCAGACTGCCCTCGTCGGGTGTCGAGCTTTCAAATGAGCGCATCGCGCGATCAAAGGCGATGATACGGCGGTTCGGAAACAACTCTCTGATATGATCGTATGTGCGACCGTTGCCGAGACCAAGCTCTATAATTGTACCCGGCATCGCGTGAATATCGTCCCTAATGCTATTCAGGATATCACGCTGAGCACAGAGACGGCGGATAAAACTGTCGAGACGACTCATGATTTTTCTTCAATATGAATAATGATCTAGGTCTCCGTTTAAACGACGTCGAACACAATGTCGACCAAGACCGATACAATTCTTACGGCGATCCAAGCGAGGGTTGGACGACGAGCAGGTTCACCCACTATATTCAATAGCAGCAACCGCCAGACGATCCCGACATGCCGCTGTAGAAGATGGAGTTATGATCTTGCGCATTGACTAAATGCGCGAACGTCCTGTCTTTGGCGGCGAGTGGTACCCGTCAGATCAATCAGGTTTCACACAACAAAGTGGCAATGCGCTTACGGATGGTGGTGTCCACAACACAATCTCCATACCGACTTCGAGAACCGTCTGGAATCCCGCGTATCGACCACTCAACGCCTTTAGCTATGAAGATCTCGGCCTTTCGTTGAAGAACTTCGCATCCGGATCCGGCTACTGTGATCACATACCTCAAAATTTACCAAGCTATGCCTTTATAATATTGTCGCCGCTGATACTACGGCTTCCGAAAGCATTTCGGGTATCAACAATCAGCGGTGCCCAGTTGGCAAGCGCCTGATAGTCGACCTGATCGTGATCAGTGGCGATCAGAACAGCGTCGAAGTTCCTGACAACGTCCTCAGTCAATTCGACCGAGTGGCGGCCGCAAAGTTCGATATAATCGCGTGTCCGCGGAAGCGTTGAGACAAACGGATCATGATAGTCGGTCGCCCCACCTCGAGCCTCGATCAATTCGATAAGTTTTAGCGACGGGCTTTCGCGGATGTCAGGAACATTTTTCTTGTACGCGAGGCCTATTATCAAAACGCGAGAACGGCTGACGGCCTTTCCATGTCGACGGTCGAGTCCTTCAGCGAGACGGTCGACCACATAGCGCGGCATCGCCGAATTGATTTCGCCGGCGAGTTCGATGAAACGCGTTGGCAACTCGTATTCGCGAGACTTCGGTCAGGTAGAACGGGTCAATGGGAATACAGTGACCGCCTAGACTGGACCCGGATAGAAAGGCATGTAACCGAAAGGCTTGGTTTTGGCAGCTTCAATCACTTCCCAGACATCGATGCCCATAGCCTCGTAGACGACTTTCAACTCATTGACTAGAGCGATATTGACCGCTCTAAATATGTTTTCCGTCAGCTTTACCGCCTCGGCGGTTGCATTGACGAGACAGGAATGACAGTTTTGACGACGGCTCCGTAGAAGGCCGTCATGAGTTGAGAGGCCGCAGGTCCATCGCCGGCAACAATCTTTGGAATGCTTGAGGTTTCGAAATCGCGGTTGCCGGGGTCCTCGCGTTCCGGCGAAAAGCCAAGAAAGAAATCTATTCCTGAACGCAGCCCGGTATGCTCCAGAATTGGTCGCACCACATCATTGGTGGTACCGGGATAGGTTGTGGATTCCAGCACGATCAGTTGACCGGCTTTCAACCCTTTAGCAATAGCGTCACAGGTCTTGATGACGAACGACAGGTCAGGATCCCGCTGTTTAGTCAAAGGTGTCGGAACACAGATAATTATAACATCGCAATCGCCGAGACCCGAAAAGTCAGTCGTAGCGCTGAACCGACCTTCACTCACCGCGCCACAGCTCTGAATCCGAAACGGCCTCTATATAGGATTTTCCATCGTCAACCATGCTGATCTTGCCGGGGTCAATATCAAAGCCAACAACACTAAAACCACTATTGGCGACGGTTATCGACAGAGGCAGGCCGACATAGCCAAGACCAATGACGCCCACCCGCGCCGACCGATTGGCGATAGCGGTGAACAGGTTTTCATGACGTGGGGCAGAGTTGATCAAAATCGTGTCTCTCCGGCAATTGATTTCCTTCAGTGACGGATTTACCGGCTAGCTGTCAAGCACGCGTCTGATGCGTAATATACGGCCTGTTGGTATGGTGGTGTTGGTTATTCACAAAGCTATTGCATCATAAATCGTGGCTGACCGTGCGCCGTATGAGGTCGTTGAACATCATCCAATTGAGTTCAATATTATGTACGCTTCATCAGGGAGCCGTTTTCATTCTGATTTGAATAACCAGAAATAGGCGCTTGTTCGCTAACAGGGCAAATGTACAAATCGCCTGCTAATTATTGGCAATGATAAACATTAACTATAGCAACTATAAATAACAATTTCTCGGCTCAGTAGTTCTACGGATCTTCATTAACTCCTCGTTAACAAATGACATTGATTCGGGATTTTTTTTTGGTAAGATGTTCGAATTTCTGTGGTCATTGAGCAACACGCAGTCTCGCGATTTTTCTATGGTGCAGATAGTTCTTGCCATTTCGCCTCCTTCGAAGTCTTTTTATATTTCAGTCGCTGAACACGAAATCGGCGTTCAGGAAAAACTACAGTTTAGAGGTCAGAAATGAATATCAAGAGCCTTCTCCTCGGCTCCGCTGCAGCTCTGGTTGCCGCTTCCGGCGCTCAGGCTGCCGACGCAATCGTCGCTCCAGAGCCAGAAGCCGTTGAATATGTCCGCGTCTGCGATGCTTACGGCGCTGGCTACTTCTACATCCCGGGCACCGAAACCTGCCTGCGTATCCATGGCTACGTTCGTTACGATGCTTCGGGCGGTGATCGCGTTTACGCTCGTACGCCCGGCGATCTGGACCGTGACACGGGGCAAGCTCGCCCGTGCAACGCTCCGCTTCTCGACCGCTTCGGAAACCGAACTCGGTACTCTGAAGACCTTCACCGAACTGCGTTACAACTGGAACGGCGGCGGCGACGGCGAAGAAGACGCATACGGCTCCAGCGAAAACAGCTCGCTGCGTTATGCTTACATCCAGCTCGGCGGCCTGCGCGTTGGTCTCGATGAATCGGCCTTCGTAACCTTCCCCCCGTTACCTCGGCGACGTCATCAACGACGACGTGATCCTCGCTGGCGGCTACCGCACCAACCTCATCAGCTATACCTTCACCGGTGGCAACGGCTTCTCGGCCGTCCTGTCGCTCGAAGAAGGCGGCAACAGCGACTCCGACGTTGACGTTACGCTGAGCGACTACACGCCGCACATCGTTGGCGGTCTGAAGTATGCTGGTGGCTGGGGTTCGATTGCCGGTGTTGTGGCTTACGACGCCCGTAACGAAGAGTGGGCCGGCAAAATTCGCGGCGACGTGAACCTCACCGACCGTTTCTCGCTCTGGGTACAGGGTGGCTACAAGTCCAACGACGACGAATACTTCGTTGATGGCAACGGCTACACCTACCGCGGCATCACCAGCTTCTACGGCACGTGGGGCGGCGACTGGGCTGTCTGGGGTGGCGCTGCGTTCAAGGCAACCGAAAAGGCTACCTTCAACCTGCAGCTCGCTTACGACGACACCAAGACCTTCGCAGCAACCGCAAACGTTGCTTACGAACTGGTTCCCGGCTTCACGATCACCCCGGAAGTTTCCTACACCAAGTGGGACGACGAAAACATCAGCCTCGACGGCGAAGATGCTTTCCGGGGCATGATCCGCTTCCAGCGTTCGTTCTAATCCCTCCGGGATTGTTCAAAAGAACCCGGCAGCATCGCTGCCGGGTTTTTGTTTGCTAACTTCTCATTTCAACACCTTATCTGCTCACTGTTGATGGGCTACAGCGGACAGACGTGATGTGACCTCCAGTCCTTTGATCTGGAACGCAAAGATAGCTGGTGGTGCTAGCCCAACTTTGCGGGCTGTAGCCTGATAAACGCGAAGCCAGAGGCACACTGAGATGAGTTGGCCCATGGCCGGTAGCTTTCGGCCAATTTGTCGTGGCAGGTCGCGACGCGGCGGAAGTGCTTCAGCTTGGAAAAGAACCACCCGATCAGGTCCAGCTCGCGAAAGAGCCATGTGCTGAAGTACGGTTTCGGCCGCCGGTTGGCCCTGAACGGGATACTGGCGAGCGCTCCGTTCTCGCGGAGAGACTTCCGGATTCGATCGTCGTCATATGCCTTGTCCGCCAGCACGATTGCTCCGGCATCGACATGGCAAAGCAGACCGTCATGACCTTGCCGGGCGGTCAGGCTCAGGTGGACGGGGGCCTTGCCCGTAGACAACCACGTGGATTTTGGTCGTGGGTCCGCCTCGGGAACGACCGGGATAATGATCCTGATTCCCCTTTTGCCGTCGCGGCCTGTTGACGGGGACGAACGGAAGTGCCGTCGATCATCCGGATGTCACCATAATGCGCGGCTGTGATGGCATCCATCATCCGGTCCCTGACTCCGGTATTCCACCATCTCACGACGCGGTTGTAGCAGATGGCGCGCGAACCGTAGCGCTCGGGAAGATCGCGCCACGACGCGCCAGATCGCAGCACCCGGAGCATCCCGTTCGGTACAAGCCGATCATCGACGCGAGGGACGCCTCACGGTTTGTTTTGCAGTAGCGGTTCGATCACACGCCACATGAAGTCAGTCAGGTCGCATCGGCTCATCCCGACGCTGAATCACATTCTCGTGCAATCGGGAAGCTTTTGGCTGGCAATGAACTACTTGCCAATTTTGAGGTGCCATGGGAAATCAGAGCATGATCAGGTTCGCGCCAGTATCCATAATGAAAACGCGAGTTCCGTTTATCGGATTGCTCATCTTTCTCTCATCACCAGCTTTCGCAGAGGTAGCAGACAAAGGAACCCACCATCCTTCAATTATGGATGGTTCCGGGGATTATCACGGCCATTGCTGCATAGCGGCAATCTAGGTGAGATCGTATTGCCTCATCGAAAAATGCTCCCGAACGGATAGCATATTGCCTCACCAGAATGCTCCCTAAGCCCTGCTGAGCGCTGGTAGTTGTTCATCTTCGCCAGACTCGTTTCCGAATATCATTCTATGCGCGCGATCGCGACGCCGGGCTTTCACCCGTCGTTGCACCGTACGGATTAGTGCATCAGGATACTCGCCGGGATAAATGCTTTGAAGTCGCTCCAGTAGCTCCCGGCCGGTTCTCCATGGCTCAGCTTCAAACCAACTGTAAAGATCATTCGTGACGTTAACCAGCGGGTCAGGCCGCCGTCGCTCGCGTTTCAGTTTTGGCTTTGCTTTTCGCGGTCGGACGAACTTCGCCCTCCGTCCACGCGATACGCAGGCTTCGCAAAAGCTCTCGATATCGGGAGCCTCGCTTGAGGGTGCTCCCTGATGCGCAATGTCGGCAAGCCGCTGTTGTCCTGCACGAATGTTTCGGAGGAGCATCACAGGGTCGAGTTGCTCACTCATGCGCACCAAGGGGTCGCGTACCTCGACCGCCGTCCTTGCATCCGACAATAGCCGTTGATGTGGCGTCGCGGGAGAAGAGTAGAGCTTCTTGACCATCGCTCCATTTCGCTGCTTCTCGAGCAATTTAAACGACGGTTGAAAGAAGTTCACGAACAAGCGTACCGAACGATAAAGCTCCGCAAGTGTTGCTGCAGCTTCAACACCCTCATACCGATGATAGCCAACAATTCGGCGGACGACCGATCCGTTTTTCTGCTCCACATAAGCCTGATCATTTTTGCGATATGGCCGACAGCGAGTGAATTCGATATCTGAATGAACGCAATAGTCCCTGAGGGTCTCGTTGATGAATACGCTATCGTTATCCGTATCAAAGCCAAGCAGCGGGAACGGCATCATGCGGCGAAGCTCGGTCAAAACTTCCGTCAAGAGCTTCTGTTCGCGAACAATCAGAGGCGCGCACTCGGTCCAACCGGTCGCAATATCCGTAAGGACAAGAGTATGAATAAAGCTGCCGCGTGCGTTGGGACCGGAGTGCGACACAAGATCGGCCTCGATGAAGCCGGTGCGGGATCACCCCAGTCGGAGAATTTTCGAATTGGGATACTCCGCTTCAATGCCGATGAAGCAACGGAACGTCGGCGTCGACGGCCGCCTGCTGTTTCTCGCACGCTTTTCAATGCACGGTCGATGGTAGCCGCACTCATCTGTAGCAGAAGTGTGCGGACCTGATCGTCTAACTTCAAATGGCCATGTTGTTCCATCGCCGAGATCAGAATTGGCAGCAAGGGCTTCAATCGTTTGCCGCAGATGCGGTCAGAGGCTTCCCACAGAACAATAAGAGACTGTCGGGTCGCCTCGTTATAAATCTGCGCCCGCGTTCGCGATTGCGGTTGCTTATCTGCCCCCGCAATAAACGCATCGCGTGTTTTCGATGCATCCCACTGATCGATACGAACTGATCGAGGATCTGCGATTTTTCCTCCCGCTTTCCGGCCGCATAGCGCTTTGCCAGAGCAGCAACCAATTCCTTCTTCGTCGTCACGCTGATCAGCCTCATCTGATTTGCTCCGCACCCACAAATGCTGGGAGCAAATCAGATGAGGCAACGGCCAACAATCAGGGAACATTTCTAGTGAGGCAATGCGCGTCTCATCCTGATTGTCGCGCTATAGCCATTGCCTTCATCGCTGGATTGAAGCGCCCATCTTTCTCGCTTTTTCTTCTTCCCATCGCATTAATTTGCGCGTGGGGCCAAGTCGATGAACTCCATGATCCCTTTGTTGGTCCCGCGATCCGCGCTGAACTGGGCGGTGCATATTTCACTCACGGATACCTGTCAGCGATAGCGGGGATAGTTGGCCCTCTAATCGTCTGGGCGGTAATCCGGTTGTATCGGGTGAGAGCCAAACACTGACCGCCGCATTATCCCGTGTATCGGTTCAAGGCCCGGCTTTCTCGTGCGTGCACTCCCAAACGAATTTTCATTTAATGCAAAACGCGTGTTCTGATTGCGGGTGACAAAAAGAGGATCGGCACCGGTCTGGATCAACGGACCCACTAAGTACTGGTGCTATTCGAAACGACGCAAACTCATCCGTTTTTCTCATTTGCGTCAACCCGTTGTCGACCGCATAAGCCATGGATGGTCGCCGCAAAAGATCGCGGGAGAATAAAGGCTCGTGCTGGTTTACGAAGGCAGAGACGAGCAACAAGTGCAGCGATTTAACAGTGGAAATCAAATCGACAGTCTATATAGGTGAAAGCACACAATTTCACGTATCATCATGACATCGGCAGCCATGCAGATAGGTTTTACGCACCACTGAAGTCTCCCGAGCATCCCGTTCCCTCGGGGAGACAGGAAAATGGCCCGCTTGCTGATCCGGGCACTGGAAACCGCCGGGCATGAAGTGGAGCTGATCTCGCAACTACGCAGCTTTCATGGAGCACCCAACGGCTACGCGGGATTGCACGACGAAGCAAATCATGAATTGAACCGGCTTCGCCAACGATGGAACACCGGGTGCAAACCAGATGTCTGGTTCTCATATCATGTCTATTACAAATCACCCGACCTGCTCGGGCCGGTTATTTGCAGGGAACTGGACATACCCTACGTGACGGCCGAAGCCTCCTATGCCCCAAAGCGCGATCGTGACGGCTGGCAAACCGAACAGCAAATTGTCCGGCAAGCGGTTACCACAGCCGCCCTCAACATCTGTTTCACTGAGCGTGATCGAGATGGCCTCGCAAAGCTCTTACCCAGCACCTCGCTGGTGCTCTTTCCTCCATTTATCGATGTGGCTCCCTATCGGCAGGTGCTGCCCGACCGCAATCCTGCGCGGCTCATAACCATCGCAATGATGCGAAGCGGCGATAAGCTTGCTAGTTATGACATGCTTGCTTCGGCTCTGGAACGGTTGAACAATCGAGACTGGACCTTGAGCATTATTGGTGATGGCCCGGAAAAAGGCCGTAAGAAAGCTTTTCGCACCGTTCGAAGGAAATATCGAATGGCTGGGTCAGAAATCCGAAGCTGAAATCGCCGCCCTGCTTCAGGCGGGGGCATTTTTTGTCTGGCCCGGCACGGGTGAAGCCTATGGCATAGCATATCTCGAAGCGCAGGCAGCCGGTTTGCCCGTGGTCGCACAGTCAACGGCAGGCGTGCCAGCGGTCGTCATGTCGGGAAAAACCGGTCTCCTGGTCGAGGAAGGCGACTTCAAGGCCTATGCCGATGCCATTCAGTCATTGCTCGATGACCCGAAGAAGGCTATGGCGCTTGGACAGGCCGCCCAGCGGTTCGTCCACAGCGAGCGGTCGCTCGAGCCAGCCTCGATCAAATTGAATGAACTCTTAAACGGTCTCTTACAAAGGCGTGAGAAAGGCGACAATGGTGGATGACCCCATATGGGCCCCCTTCGGTCCGAGATGAAGCGATGGTCTCGTGCCGGACGTGTCGCTCAGTTCTGGCTGCGTGATGACGATGCTGTTGAGCCCACCCCTATGCTCGACCGTCTTGTCGAGCTCTCCAGCCATTATCATGTGCCGGTTACCCCGGCTGTTATTCCAGCACCAACGGGCGAAGAATTGGCCCAAAAGCTTTCAGGGATGGATCTCGTTACAGTCACCGTGCATGGCTGGTCACATGAGAGCTATGCAGGCCCCGGCCAGAAGAAGCAGGAACTCGGGCTTGAACGGCCACTCGCAATGGTTCTCGATCAGTTGAAAGCCGGACTTTCCAAACTGGAAACACTCTACCGCGGACAATTTTCGCCAGTTCTGGTTCCGCCCCGGAACCGGATTGACCGCGGCATTCGCATGGAGCTGACAATGACAGGCTTCCGCGCACTTTCAGTTTTCGGCATGGCCACAACGAGGCCGGGCGAAATCCAGTGCATCAACACCCATGTCGATCTAATAGACTGGCACGGGACGCGCGGTTGCCGCCCTCACGGTGATCTTGTGGCTGATATCGTAACCCAGATGAAACAGCGCTTTGATGGCAGTAACGAGCCGATCGGTATTTTGACCCATCATCTCGTACACGATGAAGTAGCATGGGCTTTTTGAACCAGTTGTTCGAGGTGACCAGAACTATGCGGGGAGTTGCATGGAAGAAACTATCCGATCTCCTCGACTGAGCTGCCTTCGCCCTTAGAAACGTTCAGATCATTACGACTTGACGGTCGCGGGCCGCAAAAGCCATGGGAAACAGTTCTTGCGTTGCCCGCTCGCATTCGTCCAGCGCTTGATCTGTACGGTTCGGGGCATGATGAAACAGCGCGAAGCTTTTCACAGCTGCAGCCTTTGCCAGCTGAACGCCGTGACGCCGGGTTGAATGCCCGTAGCCAAAGCAGCGTTTCATTTCATCATCAGTATAGGTGCAGTCATAGACCATTAGATCGACATTCCCTATCAGAGCGAGCACATTTGGATCGAGCCGGTCACCGACATGCTCCGTATCATAGATCAGCGCCACCGATTTTCCCGCCCACTCGATACGATAACCGACGCAACCGCCGGGATGATTAAGATCCCCGTGCGTATAATCACGCCGTCGCACGGGATCAGATCGTCGCCAGTTTGAAAATCCTGAAACTCGACATTCGCTTTCCATACATCTGGTGCAATAGGAAAGAACGGCGGGCGCATGAACTCATTGAGCAACTCTCTCGTTGTCTTCAGACCGTGCAGATGGCCGGACCAGAATTTCACTTGCACCGCCGGATTATAAACTGGCGAAAAGTAAGGCAGACCCATGATGTGATCGTAGTGGGAATGCGTGAAGAACAGATTGCACTGCGATACCCCCTCCGCGACCATCGCCTCTCCGGCTTCCCGGATTCCCGAACCGGCATCGAAGATCAGCCTGTGCTCACCACATTGCAACTCTATGCGGGGCGTATTTCCACCATAGTGCTCAAAATCAGGTCCTGAGACCGGAATACTGCCCCGCGTCCCCAAAACCTGACCCTTATCCCTTTATCCGTCATCGTACCCACCACCCGGTTCTGCTGCCAGTATGCCCCATCTTAAAATGCCACGCTTGCATTTGGACGCACAATGGATCTCAGAATATATATCGATCAGTCTCGTGGCCGTTCCCCAATGTTCTAGCATCTCCACCAGAAACCGGGTTCAGAATGTTGAATTTATTCCGATACCCGTCAACAAGACCATCCGTCGAATTGCGAATCTAGCAGATTTTTCGTGTTGGACGTTTGAACACGCATATTTGTCCGACCGGGTTCAAGCCTCACAATCAATCCAGTATTAGTCGATAGCAATTTGTTTTAAGCTTTATGACATCTAATATCCTTTACCGACCGGAATAGGAATCTCCCGTTCATGCCCCTTGCAGAAATGCCGACCATAGCCGTCATCGCTGACGCCCACTTCCACGATCTGTACGGCGACTATGATTTCAAGGGAATTGAAACCGAACACGGTCACATGACCGCAAGGCGATTAACTGATACCGTCCGCTCAACACGCGTTTTCAACGAAAGCCATCATGCTTTGCACGCCGCGCTCGATGAAGTCGCCAGACAAGGGATCAGACATGTTATCCTGCTTGGCGATTATTCCGACGACGGCGGTCTCGACGCTCGCTGCTCTTCAACGCGTACTTGGTTTCTACCGACATGCTTACGGAATGATTTTCACAGCCGTTCCGGGAAACCATGATATTTTCGGTCCGACCGGGCGCCATCACGGCAAACGCCTGTTGAATGCAGATGGTAGCTACACCTTTGTGACCAGCAGTGCAGGGTTCATCGACCGGGAAGCTGACGGCCTTGTTCTCACGCCGAAAATGTACTGTCAAGGTTATCCCGAGGGCTTGCAGGCCATAACCGATCTTGGCTTCTTTCGCCGGAATAACGATCTCCACTGGGAGACACCCTTTGGAACAGACGACACGCCAGAGAGCCGCCGTTATAGCGTGACCTCACCAGATGGCAGCAATCGCTACGCCCTGATGGACGCTTCTTATCTGGTGGAACCCGTACCAGACCTCTGGCTGCTCATGCTCGATGCCAATGTCTTCGCGCCACGCGATGGAAGCTTTGAGGAAGGAGAAGCGCAAGCGTTCGTGGATAGCACGAATGCCGGCTGGAATGCCGTGGCAGAACATAAGCACTTCCTGTTCCAATGGATGCAGAACGTAGCCCGACGAGCACGTGAGAGCGGGGAAAAGCCTGCTTACCTTCTCGCATTATCCAGCTATCGACATGCTGAACGGTACAAGTGCGGATGAATTATCGCTGATCGGTTCGACCGGGGCCGTAGAACGAACCCCTGCTCCGGCAACAGTGCAGGCAATTGCACGTACGGGAATTGGCGTTCATTTCAGCGGTCACCTGCATATCAACGATACGGCAAGGGCAACCATCGACGGGGACTGGCTGATTAATGTCGGTGTGCCTTCGCTCGTGGCATTCCCGCCCGCGTTCAAGATCGTCAGAATGGACGCTGACAGCATCTCGATCGAAACCGTAATGCTTGATGGGCTCGCCGGGGATCCCGGCCTCGATGCACAGTACAAAGTGGAACTGGCGCACACGCGAAAGGATGTCGGTGAAATTCTCGTTGCGCCGGACTATGGTTCGTTTCTCTCCGAACACGTGCATCAACTTGTCATCCATCGCTATCTGCGCAAGGAATGGCCGAAAGATCTTGCCTCCGTCGCAAGGGTTCTCAGGCTTACCGACACGGTATTTCTTTTAAAACAGACCTCGTCCATGAGCATGAACGAGGCGACCGGTGTATTCACGACTATGCGGAATGATCGTGCTTCAGAAGATGACGTAAACGCGTTCTGTGCCGAAAATGCTCTCCATGGCGAGACGCTTTACGCCGTTTCGTTTCTGGAACTGCTGGGCGACTGGTACCGTCTGCGCAAAGCAAGCGAGCTGGCACTTGGATGGATATGTCCGAAACGGCTGCGCATCTATCATACGTTTATTGCGGTTTTGCGTCCAGAACCGACGAACCCGGGAGCCTCGGGAAAAAATCGGTATTCTGTTTCGCATGATGGGCTCTTATCTGGGCGGTCTGCCCTCGCGTAACTTCCGCATTGGACTTGCGGACGGCTCCGTTCACTCAATCTAGTGTCGACTCCGCTCCTGTGTTAGTTCCGCCGTTGTCTGGCTGAGCCTGCTTGCCAGAACCCGCATGATCTCGATCGTCATTTCGGGATAGTCGGTCAGGAGTTTCAGGAAATGTTCCTTGCTGATGCGCAGCGCTTCAAGTGTCGTCGAGGCTGTCACGGTTGCCGTACGAGACACGTCACAGAGAATGCCGATCTCTCCAACGATTGAATCATGCTGTGCCTCCGCGATCTTGATTGATCCGCCGGGCGTATCGACAAGAATATCGGCATTGCCCGAAAGGATGACATAGGCCGCGTCCGCAATATCACCCTGATGGAACAGCGACTGGTTCGCCTTGTAACTGACACGGTCAGACGTAAACGCCAGAAGCTTCAACTTTGCCGGCGCCACACCGGCAAAGAGAGGAACGCGTCGCAACAGCTCCACTTCGTCTTTTAGTAGCATGTACCCACCATTTCCTTCGCCCTGCCCTCTGTCCCGGTGGAAACCGATCGAACAAACTTATTGTGCAATCAATTCCTTGAACACGCCTTCCTCCTTGAGCAACGTCTCGTAAGTTCCGTCCTGAACCAGACGCCCCCTGCAAATACGATAACGCGATCAAAATTACTGGCGAGTGGAAAATTGCTCAGTGTCCATATTATAGCAGGAGTATGTCCTTCTTCGTGAAGGTTTTGCATTATATTCTTTGCGATTTGAATTTGCACCCTTTGGTCCAATGCTGGCAAAGGTCTATTGAAAATCACATAATCCGCATGCTTGAGTAAAGCACGCGCGACATTGATCTTCTGCCGCTGAACACTTGTCAGTCGTTTCCCGCCTGAACCCACATCGAAATCAAGCCCGATCGAAAGATCGCTTCCGATTGGCCCAAATCCTCGAAGAGGTCGATGAGGACCGTCCGGATACGTTCCATCGCATCGGCCTGACCGTAACTGATCTTGCCAAAAAGAAGGTTGTCGAGGAGGCTTGCGCTGGAAATGAACCTGTCTGGATGATATGTCTCGATCACAGCGCGCAGGTCGGGCGGCATATCCTTTGCGACCTGCTTTCGTGCCGCGACAATTCTGGCCTTGAGTGCATCGGTCAGCAGACCGAAACGATGGCGCGGTTCGATATACGCAAAGCTAAGGCGGGTGATACTGCCCCAGTCCTCCGGTGAAACAACCCCGACCTTGGAATCTTTCAATTTCTGCAGAAGCAGCTGATACGTCGGGATATCCTCCGGATGCATGAAAGTAAGCTGCTGGAAGAAGGGGTGGTCTGCCGGCAGATCCGGAAAAGCTCGATCGCATTCTCCGCGATCTCAAGACCCATATGATAAAGGTCTCCGTAGAGATCGTTTTCGATCATGATTTTTTTGAAAGAAGGGGTGCGCAGCCAGTTGCCTGATTGGCATTGTCGAACGGTCGAGCACACCCAAAAGCAGGTTTTCGCCAATGGTTGCCTGAGGGTTGTACTCGTCCGGCTCAAAGGGAACCACGAGGTCATCCAGTCTTCCTTACCCAGTCTGTCACGCAATGCCTGCCGGAGTTCTACGATGTGTTCCACAAGCTCAGGATGAGCGATCGTGTCAACCTGCGACCGTAGCGCCAGATCAATGATGTCCTGCTTGATCAGAACAGCTTCCAGTACTGGGCGAACGACCTTATAGAGTTCCGTCGCATCCGATATTCCCATCGACGCATAATCGACCCAATCGCTGTTCAGGTCGAGATCCGGGTTCTTCGCCCTCATAGCTTCCTGAACCTGCCAGCGGCGCTGTGTAGCCGCAGCTCCCTCGTATCGGACCTCGGTCAACGGCGCATGCTTGAGGCCATATAACAGATTATCGCGCAGTGACCCGCTGAAGAAATAGGCGTCGGACGAGGCATAGGCAATACGACGACCAGTGATAGATTCCGGCAGCGAGAGAATATCCTGACCATCGATGGTAAGCCGTCCTGAATCGGGCCAGACAAACCGGGCCAGAAGCTCGGCAAAGACCTCACTGCCACTACCTGCCGGTCCAATGACGGCAACCGTTTCGGTCGGGCGGATTTCAATGTTGAGATGTTCCAGCAGGCGTCCGCCGCTGTCATCCAGAACGGTCACATTGGTGGCGACAAACGATTGGCCAAGGGGCTGAGTCGTCTTGTATTCGACAGCATGAATTTTTTGGATCGATGAGATTGTCGACGCTGAACTGCTCAACGACCTGCGCATATTTAACCTGCACATCCTGCCGCGACTGATCCCAGTCGATCAGCTCCTTCAAGGGCCCGGGAAGATCCTTGTAGGCATTGATCACCGCCACAAGCTGGCCGATATCGAGACGGCCCTGCAACGCAAGGATGCCGCCAATCATGTAAAAAAGGAATGGCGTAACCTGTGCCGGGAAGTTATTGATGAATTTGACCAGAAACTTCCACTGATAAAGATCGTAGCGGATAGTGAAGATGCGTCCCAACCGCTCGGCGATATCTGCGCGCTCGAAATTGGAAGTATCGTTGCCATGGATGGTATTGATACCATCGACGATCTCACCCACACGACCTGAGAGCTGGCGGGCCGTGAGCTGGCGCTGGCGCCCTAGTTCGAGCAGGCGCTTGCGCATTCTGGGAATGATAATGCCTTGTGCCGCAACGATGACTGCGGCGATCATACCGAGCCAGAAATTTTGCATCAAAATAAAGATCAGCGCTGTCAACGCCTGACCACCCAGCAAGGCTGGCTGAACGAATGCGTCACCGGTGAAGCCGCCCATCGGCTCCACCTCATCCTTGATCATCGTAGCGATTTCCGCCGAGCGGACCCGCTTGAAATGATAGGGCGGGAAACGGAGAACCCGATCGATCAGCTCGAAACGGATACGCCGCAGCATACGCTCGCCAAGGCGCCCCTTATAGGTGTTGATGTAGAGCTTGAAGAGACCGTTGATGACGACGAGCAGGAGAAAAACCGGGCTAAGAGCCACAAGCATCTGAATACGGTTGAGCTGCAACCCGTCAAAAATACCACCTCTCCAAAATAAGGGAGGTTGTAGGTCAGGCGCATGAACGCCTGTGTCGCACCCGGTGTTTCGAATCCTCCACCTGGATCGGCCCGTTGATAATCTGCTTTGGCAGGTCAAATGACAGAAAATAAGGGATCATCGATAATGCGACGACCGCAAGAATCCAGACCTGCTGTAATCGCGTAGAGGACCAGATATAGCGGGCAAGTCTCTTTTCCATGAGTCACCATTTGTCAGAGCGACAGACTGCTTCTTTCTTCGTATATGCGATTAATGAAAAGTGCTCTATCTTTTTGTTTGTACCGATAAAATTGTCTGCTTCGCATAACGCATACTGGCTTTTCACATCATTGGACACAGGCAGCCTTCATACCAGTGAGGCGGCCTGCTCAGCTGAAACCACATAAACCCGATGCGGATTTGAACGCCCGCGAATCAAGATTTCCTCCGCGTCCAGACCTTCCACATGCATACCGGCAAGGACTGCGACCGGCTCCGATAGGACGATTGCGGCCTGTTGTGCCTTGGCGACACTTTCCAGCCTGCTGGCAACATTGACAGTATCTCCAACTGCCGTCAGCCCCTTCACCTTATCATAACCCATGGTTCCGACGATGGCGGGACCGACATGCACGCCGATCGCAACCCGCAACGGCAGCGAAAGCTCGTCGGCCATCTCCTCGTTCAGGAGCTCAATCTCCCGCACGATCTGCACCGCCGCCGCAAGGGCATTCCGACAGCCCTCCTCACGTGATCCCCGCAATCCGAACAACGCCATCGCGCCATCCCCGATAAATTTGTCCAGCCTGCCATTGGCCTGCTGAACTGCTTGACCGACAACTGCAAAGTAGCGGTTGAGGAGAAAAACGACATCATAAGGTAATTTGGTTTCCGCCAGTTGTGTAAAACTGCGCAGATCGCAAAACAGCACCGTAATTTCCCGCTCCTGCCCGGAAACCGTCAGCTGCGCTGCGTCTTCTGATGCTATATCGGGGTCGGGCATGAGCAATGGCACCACACTTACATTCCTTGCAGGACGCAACTGGCAGCCCGGGCGGACATCACGGTCGGCGCCGATGCGACGCAGCGTTTCTTCTTCGATCGAGCCGGCTAAAGGCAAATCATCACCGCCCTTGATCACCCGGACACGGCAGGTCGAGCAGCGGCCTTTACCACCACATACAGAGTAATGCGGGATCCCTGCAATCCGACTTGCCTCAAGAATGCTGAAACCCTGCGGAACGGTTACGATTTCACCGCTCGAATAGGTTATCCTGATCTGGTTCGCCCGTTGCCGCCAACTGCGCAAAGCACGAAACAGCAACAGCATTCCGAGACCAACGATGAATAGGCCATAAAGTGCCACCCTGATTTGAAACTGGCTTTTCTCATCGATGGTTCGCGAAAGCCGCATGTTTTCATCGCCGGACAACGAAGCCGCCTCGACAGGAATACTGGCAAGGTAACGACCAGAATTCGCAAAGCCCAGCAGTGCAAGAACCGGCAATAGAATGGCCAGACTCAAGAGAAGCGGTGCTGCGCGAAGAAACCAGCGACGCGGGCGAAGCCAGAAATAGATGCCGATGCATCCATGTACCCACGCCACAAGAAGAGCCACAGTCTGTTTCACGCCGTTGAAAGGAGAGGCCACCCACAGCGTATGGATGATATTTCGATAGGTATCACTATAACCGACCAGTTCGTGCCGAATACGCGTGCCGATCACATGCTCCATGATCAATAGCGGGATCAGCAGGCCGAAGAAAATCTGCATGGTTTCGCCAAACGGCAGCTTCAGCGAGCGCCGGTTGTATAGTGAGCGAAATACCGGGCTCAAATGGACGAAAATAGCACCATAGAGAAGCGTCGTTCCAACCGGATTGCGCCAAAGAAGCAGAAAGAGCAGCCTGCCCTTTTCCGCCGAATTCAGCGAGATCAGATTCAGCGCATGATTGCTCATGTGCAACGCGAGGAACGTTACCATGACAAGCCCTGATGCCAGCCGAGCTTTTTCGCAACAGGCGCTCGGATGGAAAACGGGCTTTTTGACGGTGCTTTCATTCAGGCTTTGAACCGGTTTCTGGCAGGCTGCTCATGTCAGCACTAATCTTATAACATCTCTCATGAAGAGGGTAATCCGCTTTCGCGAATATCTTATCGGAGTGACCGAAGATAGCAGGCCGTTTTCCGGGCTCCGTCGAGATCAAGCGCCGTCATCGGCGGTCGTGGATTTTCAAGCGCCGCAGAAATTGCATCGCTCAGAACCTGAACATCGAGGCAATCCTCGGAAATGGTTATGGCAAGCCCCATTTCCTCAAGCCGTTGGGCTCGCACCGCCTGTTCAGTCTCGCCACCCCGGGGTGAAAGGCACCAGAATAGCCCGGCATCCCGCCTGCAACAGATCGCAGACAGTGTTATACCCGGCTTGCGATACAGAAACTTCGGCCCCTCGCAAAAGCGACGGGAAATCATTGCGGAACCGTACCACGTCTACATTGGGCGGGCTGTCTTGCAGGAGTTTCTGGAAATCGGTCTCTGGAAGATTGGGGCCAGCAATAACACACCACTTGTGCCGCGCATGCTGACGGGCAGCGCCAAGCGCAGAATGAACCAACGCAGCCCCCACTGCACCGCCACCTGCAGAAATGACAATATCAAATTTTTGCGTGATCGCCGGTGCTGGCGGAGCCGCGACCAGACCCGTATGCACAATTCGATCGGCAATCTCTTCCGCCAGCGGAAAACTACAGGACAACGGCACAAAATTCTCATCGCCATGCACCAGAACACAATCGAAATGAGCCCTGATCAGGGCTACCGTTTCCTCGTTCCGACCCGGTTTCGTCCGCTGTTGAACGATATCGCGCACAGATGTGATGAGCTTCGGGCGCGGCAGGGAGCTTTCGATGGCCTCGATCAGCGGAATGAGCTCAAACCGCATTTGCCGCCTTCCGAAAGGAAAGGCCTCGATGATTACCATATCCGGCTTTAACCGGTGAAATATTTCCAGCAGCCTGTCCCGGCGACAGGATAGAAACGTTTCATTCGCCGGTTGCCCCTCGCTATCTGCAAGGCCGGAAAAACCCGCATTACTCGCAACGACCGGAGGCAATGCGATTACTGAAATGCCATCTGCCGGGAAGCCGGGAACAGGAAGTCCTCCTGTAATCACGGTCACGTCGAAACCGTCGTCCTTCATCGCCGATGCTATACGGCTTGCCCGTGCAATATGCCCTATCCCCAAAAGATGCTGGACATAAAATAATGCTTTCGGTGCCAAGCTTCCGGACCTGCCACTCATGCCTTCGTCCATTCCCGTTCAAATAGTTCCGTCAACTGACGAATGCTTGCGTGGTAATCGAAATGATATCGGACACGATGTTCCGCCGCATTGCCCATCCGATGACGCAGCTGTGGATCATTGGCGAGCTGCGTTAGTGCAGCGGCAAGGGCTTCCGGATCTTCGGAAGGTACCAAGATGCCGTTGTCACCATCGCTCAACAGTTCCGGAACGCCCGAAATATTGGTCGAAACACAAACAAGGTTCTGGCTCGAAGCTTCAACGATCACATTGGGCAAACCGTCGCGGTCGCCATCTGCGGTGATACGACACGCAAGGGCAAAGATATCGGATTGACGATAGTGCTTCAGCACCTCTTCCTGCGCCAGAGCACCTTTCCATTCAATTCGATCAGCCAAGCCAAGGGCATCGGCGAGCGGCTTCAGACTAGCAAGCTGATCGCCACCGCCAATATGCGTGAAACGCCAGTGAATACTGAGCGGTAGTAGGCGTGCGGGGCCCTGAGAAGCACATCATAGCCCTTTTTGGGTACCGCCCGTCCGACACTGAGGATCCGTAACGGATCACGGGGATCGGTGCCATCCCTCAATGAACGCGGCTCCTCAAAAGACCGAAGCGGTCGAGATCGAGCCCATGATAACTCAGATGAACCGCTTCCTCGCGCTCTGTCAGGCTTCGCATGTGCTCGTAGCCGGTTCGTGTACAGGTGACGCTCCAGCGCGCGCGACTGAGTTTCTCCGCCAGCTCCCAGTCCGGCGACGTCCAGATGTCCTTGGCATGAGCAGAACACGTCCATGGCACGCCGGTGAGAAGACTTGCGTAAGCCGTAACCGAGGCTGGCGTATGGATGAAATGCGCATGCAGCCACTCGGCCTGATCCGGCCATTCGTGGGCAAGCACCATGGCCTGTCCAAGGCGCCTTACGCGGTTTGGTGTAAAATCCCGCCGCAAGTCCTTCAGGAACTGGCCCAAAAGCGGGCGAAAGCCGGGGCGACGCAATGCCGTCCGCAAGCCACGCAAGACCCGCAGTGGCTCCTCATAAAGATATTCCGGCAGGTACACGACGCGAGCCTTGATCTCCTCATGAACTGGATGCCGCTTTTTGTCTGTGGGACGGCGCATGGAAATGAGTGTCAGGTCGAAACCAGCGCGTTCCAGTCCCGGGAGTTCTTGCGCGATGAAGGTTTCTGAAAGACGCGGATAGCCTTTCAACACGACAAGCAGTTTTCGGCGAATGGGCACCGGGGCCAGACTATTTTGCGGCAATGAGGGTCTCCGGGACGGTTCCCGAAAGCTGCACGCTCTCATCCAGCCATTCTCCGACAATCTGGGAAATATGTGGCAATCCCTCCAGACGCATCTCGCTATGGCTTGCCGACGGCGGCAACCGGTCTGGCAAGCGTTGCAGTACTTCTGCCAGACGTCGAGGGTCTTCTGCTTCGTGAGGAAGCAGAATTTCGATCAGATCGAGTTCTGCAGCGCGGCGGGCGCGGATGAGTTGTTCTTCACGTGGCTCGACGCGAGGAACGATCAGCGCCGGTTTGTCGAACGACAATATCTCGCAATAGGTATTATAGCCTCCCATGGAGACAACTGCTTTTGCGCCGGCGATCAGATCTTCCATGCGGTTGTCGAATTCGATCACCGCCAGATGAGGAATTTTTGCGCACTTTTGCGCAACTTCGCCCGCTCTTTTGCAGGCATATATGGCCCCAGAACAATGAACGCACGGTGTTGGAGCTCCGGCACTTTTCGATAGGCATTGATTACATTGCGCACCAGATCCGCACCGTCACCGCCACCGCCAGTCGTGACTGGGGGGATATAGTCGCCACTCGGAACATGTGGCGATAATACCTTATCGTGGGCAAGACTGCGCTGGAGGAAACCAACAAAATTCATCTTCCGCCGCACACTATCGGGCACATTCATGTCAACGAGCGGATCATAGAAATCAGGTGGACCGTACACCCAGATATTGTCGTAATACTGGTCCATTTTCTCAATAATGTTGTTCTTCTTCCACTCGGTTTCCAGAAGCTGCGGCGCGTCCATCACCTCGCGCAGTCCGAGAATAAGTTTCGTGCCCTGTGTCTTGAGATATGACAGCGTTTCTTCAACTTCACCCTTCAGCCCCATCGGCTCCTTGTCGACGATGAAAATATCAGGCTGGAAGGTCTCTGCCGTGTGCCGAATGATCGACCGGCGCATCTTGAGTGTGTCGTGTAGATCAATATGGCTGGCCAGCGAAGTATATTCGCCGTTGCGCAACTTGATCACGCTCGGCACTTTCACAAAATCAACACGGGCGCGATAATCGAAAGCCCCGGCAATCGTGGCACCCGATATGATCAGGATGTTAAGTCCACGATAATCCTCGACCAAAGCATGAGCGATAGTCCTGCAACGCCTTAAATGTCCCAGCCCGAACGTATCGTGGCTGTACATCAGAATACGCGCATCTTCAAAACGGCGCATCATGTTCAAAACCTTTCCGGTGCAGGGTGCGCTTGCAGCTCATTCGGGGCGAAATATCCAGATTTTTTAAATACGGCGATGCCTGAAAATTGCACGCGGTGTAGCCTCTTAGTTCCGTTTATCTGTAAGGATCCGCTGCATCGCGCAAGCCATCTCCCAAAAAAAAATTGAACGCGAGAATGACAAGAATGACGGGAACCATGGGAAGCAATAGCCGGGGATAGAAAGCGATGACACTTACGTTTCGGGCCTCGGTTAGAAGAATTCCCCAGCTTGTAACAGGAGGTCTAAGCCCTAGCCCCAAAAACTCAACGCTGTTTCCCCAAGAATCATTCCGGGATCGAAATCGTTGCCGCGGCGATCAGATGCGACATGAAGCCGGTACAAGGTGCAGACCGATAATGCGCCGACCGCTCGCCCCCATCAACTGAGCGGCCAGAACGTAATCTTCCTCGCGAAGTGCCAGAATTTTCGAACGAACGGCACGCGCGAGTCCGGTCCAGTCGAGCATACCCAGAATGATGGTAATACCGAAATAGATCAGGATCGGGCTCCATGAAACCGGCATTACTGCCGATAGGGCCATCCAGAGCGGCAGGCTCGGCAAAGCCTGCAAGACCTCGATTATCCGCTGGACGATCAGATCAAACCAGCCGCCGCGATAACCCGCAATACCACCGATGATAATACCAAGCACGAAACTGATGGTGATGCCCAGCAGACCGATAGTAAGTGAAATCCGGGCGCCATAAATGATCCGGGACAGTACGTCCCGACCGAGACGGTCGGTCCCGAGGAGAAACATCTGCCCGCCCGAGCGGGACAGACGAGGTGAAGATTGCCGTTGAACAGTCCCCAGAAGCGGTAGTTGTCACCCCGGCAGAAAAAGCGTAGCGGCTGCACATCTGATCTCTTTTCACTATACACGCGCCGCAGCGTATCCATATTGAGCGTCATTTCGCGCCCATAGACGAATGGTCCGACAAGCTTTCCTTCGTGAAACAGGTGTATTCTTTGCGGAGGGGCATGGATGAAATCGACGTTTCGTGTGTGCAGATTGTAAGGTGCCAGAAACTCGGCAATGATGATGGCGCCATAAAGCAGGATCAGGAAGATACCGGATGCAAGCGCAAGTTTGTGACGCTTGAACTTCCACCACATCAGCTGGCGCTGCGACGCCAGATGAATTTTCGCCTGCGCATCCGTCATCTTCTCGACGGAATAAGGATCGAACGGCGTATCCGAAACGAAATGTGGAAGAGGTGCACCCGGAGGCGGAAGCATGGCACTCACTTTCTGTACCCCCTGCAGACGGATCCGCGGATCCGGGATCGCCAGTGCGATGTCGGAGATGAGCATTCCGATGACCGTGAGAAACGCAAGAAACATCAAGAACGAGCCTGCCAGATACATATCCCGGCTCTGTAACGCCTTGATCAGCATGGGCCCCGTCGTTTCCAGCGACAGCACGATCGCCGTAATTTCAGCACCTGATATGATAGTCGGCAATATGGAGCCGATGTCGGCCACGAAGAAATTCAGTGCCATGCGAAGCGGATATTTCACCAGAGCGCGGAACGGATGCAGCCCCTTGGCTCGCGCGGTCATGACATATTGTTTCTGCAATTCGTCGAGAAGATTGGCGCGCAACCGTCTGATCATGCCAGCAGTTCCGGCGGTCCCGACGATGATCACGGGAATCCACAAATGCTCCAGAATGGATTTTGCCTTCGCCCAGCTCATCGGTTCCGCGATGTATTTCTGGTCCATCAGGTGACCTATGGATGTCCCAAACCAGATATTGGCGAAATACATGAGTATCAAAGCCAGCATGAAGTTCGGAATGGCGATGCCAAGCAGGCCGAACAGTGAAAACCCGTAGTCACCCCAGCTATATTGATGCGTCGCCGAGTACATGCCGATTGGAAAGGCAATCAGCCGGGTTAAGATAATCGTACATACCGAGACCGGGATCGTGAGCCATAGTCTGTCACCTACGACTTCGCTGACCGGCAGCTGATATTCAAACGAGTATCCGAAATCCCCACGTAACATCCCGCCCAGCCAGTAGAAGTAGCGTATGATCGGCGGCTTGTCGAAACCGTACTGACGGCGCATTTCCTCGATTTCCTGAAGATTGACCGTCTCGCCCTGTGCTTGCAACTCGGCAATCTGGCTTTCGAAGAAATTTCCCGGTGGCAGTTCTATGATCGTGAAAACAAGCGCAGAGATAAGCAACAGGGTTGGGACCATGGCGAAAATGCGCCAGAGGATATAACGCAGCATGTCAGCGCCCCTCTGTGGTGTGTCCGCCAGCCAGAAAGTATCCGGCATATACACGCCCGGGGAAGGAGGTCGGATTGAAACCCCACAATCCTTTTTCCGGTACGTTACGCAGATACGATGTATGAAGGATCGGCTGCGGTGTGGAGTTAACGAGGCCGATTGAGAACACCTGATCGGTGAAGATGGATAGCATCCTGTGCCATATTTCGGTTCGCTCGTTCAAATTGACCGACGATCGCCATTGCTCCTGCAACGTACAAAGCTCCAACACCTCAGGCAGGTCGGGCGCCGTGCCCTTCGATCCAAGCGATAGCTGATACATGGCCCAGAGCGGCCACTGCAGCTGATCGTCCGAGCTTGGTGCCAGTTGGGCGGGATTCATGTCTGCGGTGGCAACGCCGTTCTCGATTCCGAACCATATGGACATCATAATCCGCCCGCCCATAGCGCGAGACCGGAAAATATCGCGCTGGCTGGTACGGGTAAATAAAGCGATGCCAATGTTGCGCCAATGATCGGTGACCAGCTCCAGCACGTCCGTATCCAGTGTGCTTTCGCCGGCCGATTCGATGGTGATCTCTGCGGGCCGCCCATCCGGCAACAGGCGGATACCGTTCGCCCCGCGCCTTTGCAGTCCAGCTTGATCGAGCAGTGCATTCGCCTGATCAGGGTCGTGCTGGATCCGGGCATTTGCATATTCAGGCCGATAGAGCGGGCTTTCCGGCAGTAAAGTGTCGGCGCTGGGCTTACCCAACCCATAGAACACCGCCATATTGATCTCGTGCCGGTCAATACCAAGCGAAAGAGCTCGTCTGACGCGGACGTCTTTGAAAAGGTTGCGCCACCCATCGTCCGCACAGTTTAGATTGGGAAGGATCGCAAGGCGCGATCCACGCGTCATCGTCCACAGATTGACTTTTACGGGATAACGTTTCTCGGCATCCTTCAGAAAGGCATAGTCTGTAAAATCGATATTCGTCGCCTGAAGATCACTTTCCCCGGCACCGGCCTTGGCCGGAATAATGGAGGATGAGCTGATATTGAGTATGACCCGATCAATATATGGCAGTTGCCGCCCGTTTTCGTCGATACGATGGAAATAAGGGTTGCGCTCAAAGACGAACTGCTCGGCGGGCGGCGCGGTCGTGTTGCGCCAAGGGTCAAGAACCGGTAGTTCAGGGTTCTCTGGCCGATACTGACGTGCCACCTTTGTGTGAAGCTCTGTCCATTTCTTGGCGCGATACTGTTTCATCAGCGACGAAAGGCGGAACGGATCCTGATACTTCCGGTGGAACTGGCGCAGATAGTGGAACGGTCCGAAAAGGACAATTGGTTGTGCGGCCGCCAGACCGGCAGAAAATCCGGATTTGGCGATTGCCAGCGATAACGGACAGTGCGTTCGTCGATAAGTTCGAATTCCGGTAACCGGCCATCGATGCGCAGCTCAAGCGCACCTCCGTCCGGCGTCAGCTCCGGATTGAGAATGACGTCGTTCCACCAATATGCGAAATCCATGGCCGTAAACGGCTTGCCGTCCGACCAGCAATGTCCCGAACGCAAATGAAGGGTATAAACCCTGTCGCCCTCTGACTCATAGTTTTCCAGTATGTCAGGCTGCAATTCAAGCCGCTCATCATAGCCAACCAGACGCGCATAACCGTTGATGGTCATGTAACGGATATCTTTCTGGCTGCCGATGATCGTGCGTAGCTCCCCGCCATAACGGCCCGGTTGGCGTCCCATGTCCTTCAAACGAACAATACGGGGTTGCTTTGGAATCCGCTGCGCCAGCGGCGGCAAGCTGCGGGCGATCAACTCGGGATGAAAAAATCCGGCTCACGTTCTCTATCCGCAAAGGCTGGAAGCGGGAGAAAGGAGCCGACCATCCCGCACAGCATGGTTCTGCGGGTAATCAATTTATCAACTCCCCGATAGCCGCATCGCGGCTTGCCAGTACGAGATGGCCACTACCAAGGTTAATCGGTGACAGTTCACCTTCCTCGCCCGAAAACGCTGCCCCCAGAGATGTCGATCCGACGCACCGCTTGCACGCAGCATGTCGAAATCCAGTGGCTTGTCCAAATCCGGGAAAGGCACCGCAGCAAGCAGGGCTTTCGTGTAGGGATGAGCTGGCTTTCGGAGAATGATTTCGCGGGGTGCCAGCTCAACGATCCGCCCACCACACATGACAGCAATCCGGTCAGCCATATAGTCTACGACTGCCAGATTGTGCGAGATGAAAAGATAGGTCAGACCGAGTTCCTTCTGGAGGTCCTTCAGGAGGTTGAGGATCTGCGCCTGCACCGAAACGTCAAGTGCAGATACCGGTTCATCACACACCACAAGTTTCGGCCCAAGTGCAAGTGCGCGCGCAATGCCGATCCGCTGGCGCTGGCCACCAGAAAAACTGTGCGGATAACGGCTGAGATAACGCTCGTCGAGGCCAATCGCCCGTATCAGCATCCGCACTTTCTGTTGGCAGTAGGCTTTGTCGCCACGCTTGTGAATCTCCGGGGCTCGCTCAAGATGCTGCCGATTGTCATTCGCGGCGACAAGGACGAGACCGGATCCTGAAATATCATCTGGATTTTTGTACGCAAATCCATCAATTGCGCACCGTCTGCAGCAAGTACATCGACCGGCCCGTCCCCGTCATCGAAGGTTACCGAGCCTTGATCGGGGGTGACGGCACGCATCAGAATCTTGCTGACCGTGGTCTTTCCAGAGCCGCTTTCACCAACAAGGCCGAAACATTCCCTCGCCTTATATCGAAACTGACATCATCGACAGCACGCACCGAGGCCGCTTTGCTTTCAACAAACATGCCCGCTTTGCGGATGCTATATGTCTTGGTCAGATTACGGGCAGACAGCAACACTTCGGGTGCGTCCCCGCTTGTTGCCTTCTTCTTCCACAGCGTTTCAGTACTGACCGGAACCTCGCGCAAGGCTTTCAGCCGTTCACCGGGGCGCATGTCAAAATGCGGGACCGCAGCCAGCAGGCCTTTCAAATAAGGATGCCGCGGATTACGGAAAATATCTTCTACCGGGCCCGCTTCCAGAATCTGCCCATGATAGATGACCACCACTTCGTTAGCCAGATTGGCAACGACGCCAAGATCGTGAGTGATCAACAAAATTGCCATATTGAGTTTATGCTGCAGATTACGAAGCAGTTCGAGAACCTGCGCCCGGATCGTCACATCGAGCGCCGTCGTCGGCTCATCGGCGATCAGAAGTGCCGGGCGGCATATCAGGGCCATGGCGATCATGGCACGCTGGCGCATTCCGCCCGAAAGCTCGAAAGGATACATGTCGAAGGTTCGGGACGGGTTTGAGAAACCGACCAGTCCCAGCATCTCCTCCGCATTAGCGCGTCGCTCGGCTTTCGTCATGTCGGCATGAACGGTCAACACTTCGCTGATCTGATTGCCAACCGTGTGGAGTGGCGATAACGAAGTCATCGGCTCCGGAATATCTTGGCAATACGACTGCCGCGCAGGGCGCGAATTTCAGGCCCCTCCTTCTGCAACCCGAGAATATCAGTCGTCTCACCACTTATCGGATCGGTGAATAAAATTTTTCCCTTCTGCCTCGCCATTACGAGGCAGAATTCTATGATCGACTGGCTGATGACGGATTTACCGGATCCGGATTCTCCAACAAGCGCGGTTACTTTGCCGGGCAGAATGCGCAGGTTGGCATCCTTGACCACGCTCCATTTGTTGCCCAGCATGGAAAAGGAAATGTCCAAGCCCTCGACGCGTAACAAATCCGTACCCGACTTCATGCGAAACTATCAATCCCCAAGCGCCTTCGCGGCCATAAATTTAGCCTAGCGCAGCGCCAACGGTGAGTCTAGAGCGCTAAGATGCTGACCGAATCCGGTTGTCCCACCCCAATAGAACGATGGGTAGGTCAGGCGGATTCATGCCTCCGATTGATCAGAATGACGGGCAGATTCGTGTATCCATTACGTCTTCGCAGCGAGGTGAACGACGAAAATGATCGTAATAAAGCGTCCAGTTCGTCTTGTCGGCAGCTCTGTAAGGCCCGAACTTGAAATACTGGTTGGCGCCAAGCCCCGGATCATTGTGTCCGATACGGCCCTTCACAGTGACGATCCATTTGTTGTTGGCGAATATTTCGATATGTCCGGAGCCGTCGGGACCCGGTTTCGTATAGATGGCGAAATCAATCCAGCCCGATTCCGGCGACGGCAACTTGTTGCCACGGTCTATAACGGTCATCGCGGTCGTCCGGCTGCTGAAGCGGGGATCATCGTGTGACGTCCAGTCACTCTGGGTAGCAACCAGCGCCCGCATCTGGTTGACATCAGGACGAAACCAGACCGGCGTCCCTCTGTCCCGGAAAGCCGGGCATCTGCCGCAGCAGGCGTGACATAATTGGTTTCAACCGTCGCGAAAAGCTTGCCGTTGTTTAGCCGAAGCGCCAGAAACGGACTGAAATCACCCCCGGCATCCGGCCCGATCTCACGTTTCCATTGCGCAATCAGATAACGATGGTTGCCGCGGGGAACGGATCGGCGAACTTGACCGCAAACCCGTACCAGATCCCCCGGTCGTAAGGCACACGCCTGTCGGTTTTTTCCCAGATTTCAGCACGCTCGCTGCAATTTTCCCCGGTCTGCGGACAATACGGTTTGACGCTCAGTTTCAGGGCGCCATTTCCCTTGAAGGTCACGTCCGACTGAAACTCGACATTTCCTGCGCTTTGTTCGAAATTGCGACGATAGTAAAGTCCGCCCGACGGAGAAAAGTCGGCTCCTTCGAAGTCGTCGACAAGAGGCGTATTCCGGGATTCCATTGCCACCGCCGATGGTGTGGGGATGAAGTTCGAGATGAACAGGAGCGCAGCCAGCCGGTGATGACACGCTTCATTTTGACGACGTCTCCAGTACGCGATTGGGTTCGTTCGAACCGGCGTTGCGATGCAGCAGCATGATCTGTTCCGCTTCGGAAAGCTCATCGACGTTAGAATCGTCCGATAGTTTATCCGCATTGCAGCAAGCCAGCGATTTCGGACGCAAGACTGTCACTTTCTGCCCCACGCCACGCAGTTTTTCGTCACCGAGCTTCACCCAGTCGCCACCGCTATAATTCACGAAGTTCCCGCTGGCGATAATTTCCGACGAATATCGCTTCGTCAACCCTTGCAAACGTTGCACTTCATTGACGGCAGAACCGAAAGCAGAGAAGGTCAGCCGGTCACGCAGACCGACATTTCCAAACATCACATTGCCCACGTGAAGACCCACACCATACCGAATGGCGGATTTATCATTTTTCGGCGTTCCTTGTTGAGAGCAGCCACATTGGCCTGAGCCTGCGCGGGGCGGATACTGCCGCCTGACAGGCGATGACCGAAGGTTCCCGATGACGACCGCATGGATAGACAGCCAGAAAGCCGTCACCGATGAAGCTCAGAATTTCGCCGCCATTCCGGTTAAACGGTGCGGCCAGCGCATCGAAAAACTGATTGAGCGTCTCGATATAGAGCTGCCGCCCCTCTTTTTCGGCCAGAGCAGTGGACTGGCGCATATCGCCCATGACCAGCGCTGCGCGTATAGTTTCACCATCGCCGCGCTTGATCTGGCCGTTAAGAACACGACGGCCGGCATCCCCGCCCAGATAGGTGGTCAACATACTATTTGTTAGCTTGCCGAGCACGGCAATCTTGGCAGCAACCGCCAGCTGGCTTTGAAGCCTCAGAAGAGAAGCAATCATGTCATCATCGAAGCCTGAACGGCTGTCCGTCGACCATGATCCCATCATACCCTGCATGGAATCAGCGCCAAACGGTTGGATGAATGCCAGATAATCGGTCATGCCCTGTTGTTTCAGCTCCGTAAAACAGGGAACTCGTCGGCTGAATCCGGTGTGAAGCGCCTGCGAAGATGATCCAGCTTGTTGGAAAGCAGATAGTAATATGGACTTGAAAGAAAGCGTTCCGGCTTTTCGCCCTGCTTGTGCCTGAACCCTCTATGGTCAACCCCTGTGAACGATGCCATGTAAAACCAACGGCGTCGTAAAGTGGGTGAAGCATCGAGAATGTCATATGCGCCCGCGCAACCGGAAGACCGGCGGCAGCGGGCGCTCGCAGAAACCCAGAAGTATGGTTTGCAGCGTCTCCCCGCCATCGATGACCGGGTCAACCATTCGGTCGCCTTGTCAAGTAGAACGGCTGATACGCCGGTTTCGGTCTTTCTCATGATACTGACCTGTCCAATTCCACTTCCGGGAAAGTTTTGAAAATCCTCGCACGGGAAAAAAATATTACGTTCGCCATCGACTTGTCCCGACATTCTATCATGGTTCGATTTCTCGCAGCAGGCAGTTCCCCGGTTCAGGGGAATATGGATTATGATTTACAGGCTTCCATCGTGAACCATTCTCAATTGATCGTGACCGCACCGGCTTGCGTTCTGTTTTCTCGCTGAATACCTGCGAGATATTTTGCGGGCAAGGCTGAATCACCGCAACTCGACTGCGATACAGGAACCGGCACATACCATCGGCGTCCTTGCCCCCACTGATATCCGGACTACGTCGGTTCAAAAGCGGTAAGTGATCTCATCAAAGCGATGCCGTCACATCGAGTTATAACAGCAGATATGGACGTTCTTGGTCGCGCTGCAATTCTCCATGGGATAATTTGTCGTATTCAGGGCTACGGTGACGATCAGAGGTTACGGAGCCTGAACGATTGCACTATTTATCTCCGGCATTAAAATCTGGTCTTGCTCTTATATCAAGAAATATCTCTGACTTTTATTATTGCTTGAAGCTTATTCCAACGGCACGTATGTTATTCCATAGAACACGGTTTATTGTTTCGCCATCAACGATACTCACTCATATCAAATAGTAGCGCAATGCTAACCACCGAGCGGTGACTCGACACCTTCATAAGGGAAGGCAGCAGAACCTGTGCATGCAGCGGATCCGAAACCCGCACGAAATGTGGCTTCACAGGCGCATTTCGATAAACGCTAGTTCGCTTCATTGGTCGCGTTGTTATTTAACCTGTTTCCCAATATGATCAGGTTGTCTGCGGGGGTAATCATGGACACTCGATCTGTTTATATAACAGTAACGCTCGTCATTCTTGCGAACGGCGGTGTCCTGACAGCGGTCCTGGCTGATCTTCCCCAATCCCTTCGCCCCGCTGCTCGTATATGGCAAGCAGCTACTCTTCTGGTAGCGATTGGCTGCGTTACATTTGCTATCGAAGATCACATCCCATATAATTTGGCAACTGCTCTGGCCAATGCGGTGCTATTAATCGCCCTTTGTTCATATCACGCAAGTATTAGAAGGTTTCACGGTCTTAGTGTCTATACTAATGCCTTTATTTTTCCCGCGATTGGAACGATCCCATATGCCTATTATCTTTTTGTTGCCCCAGATATAGGAGCGCGAATATTTATTGTTGCGATTCTTTGGGGATTCATTACCTGCGCGTCGGCCATTATACTAATTCAGAACATCAGAAAACCGGAATATCGTTCCCGGGGCAGTCTTTCGATGACTGTTATTTATGTTGTGGTCACAATCGCCAATCTGACACGCACGCTCATTTATTTGTTTTATGAAAACCATGGTGTGAACACTGTCGCCGATAACGGACATTGGATGAATGCGATTACTCCGATGTTTCTCTGTATTATGCCTGTCATCGGCACGACCTCATTTTGCTGATGTGCTCAGATCAGGTAAAGAAGCGTTGGGAAGACGCTGCATCGCGAGACCACCTGACAGAACTTCCCAATCGTCGCTCGCTTGTTTCTTACGGGCAGGCAAGCCCGGAGAATGCTCACACTGGCAAAATGATCGAGCACTCGCAATGCTCGATATCGACGAATTCAAAAGTATCAACGACGATCACGGACATCAATCTGGCGACAAGGTCCTTCAGGAGATCGCGAAACGTATTGTCGACGTTCTTCATCCGAGCGATTTTATCGCTCGTTCCGGTGGAGAGGAATTCGTCATCATTTTCGGTGAAAAAGGTAGCATGTCACCGGAAATTTCTGCCGAAAGGATTCGTCAGGCCGTTGCCGGCAAATCGTTCCGAATTGGCGTTATTACCATTCAGGTAACGGTTTCTATCGGCGTTGTTTTATGTGGCGAAAACGCTAACTTTTCTGAAACTCTCAGCAGAGCCGATAAGGCCCTATACGCGGCCAAGAATAAAGGTCGAAATCGGGTCGTGTTCGCCGCGTAGCGTGGATGGCGCATATAATCAATTCTTCGCCTTTCTGGTGTTATCTTGATTGTTTGAATATCTGGAAGACGCTCCTGTCATCATGGCTTGAGAGCGCGAAGCAGCTCCAGTAGCCCAGCTTTCAATGCAGCGACATCATCCGCTTCCGCCCGAAACGCAATCTCGTTCATCGCCCCGTTGAACAGCACGGCGAGTACCATGGGACCGGTCGAGAAATGGATATTGCCTTCGCTAATTGCCTCCTCAATGCCGATCCTGAGGAGATCAAAGGAAAGTTCGCGATCGAGCGCTTCCCATTGCTCTCGCCCCAGCACCCCCGGCGCATCGACCACGAGTATACGACGGTTTTCGGGACGAACCATAAAGTCTATCCACGCGATCGAACCCTTTTCCAATGCCTCGACAGGCACGAGCACTCCCTTGGTTGCTATCTGGATCGTCTCCGCCGCGCCACGGCGGCGAGGTCGCGGCAAACCGCTTCAAACAAATCAGTCTTACCGCGATAGTGATGATAGAGAGCGCCGCGCGTTACTCCCGCCTCGGCTATGATCGCATCCGTACTGGTTTGGGCGTAGCCGTCACGGGCGAAGAGTGTCTGCGCTGCGGTGACCAACCGCCCTTTCGTTTGAAGCGTACGCAAGTCGTTTCTGGTCATAGTCACCCCTCCAGATTCCGTTGACAGTCAGTCTGGTTGTAAATATTTTGCATAAAACATACCAATAATCTGTTTGTTTTAATCTGGCAAGGAGACCTGTCATGCGATTTTCCGACCGCTACCCGATCATAGTTACCACCAAAAAGACGAGGCCCGCGATTTCTGGCTGAAATATCTGGGGTTTGATGTGACTTTCGATAGTCAGTGGTTCTGTCTGCTTACTGCAGAGGATGGCACTGCTTCGATCGCCTTCATGACACCAGATCATCCTTCGTCACCGCCCGGTCCCGAATGCTTTTCCGGAACCGGCCTTTGCTTCGAGATGGAAGTTGCAGACGCGAAAGCTGCTCATAACGAACTGACAGAGAGGGGACTAACTGTTACTTACCCGTTGACCGACGAGCCGTTCGGCCAACGCCGCTTTTGATTTGAAGACCCGTCGGGCCTATGGATCGATATTGTCGAGCAGATCACACCGCAAACCGGTTTCTGGGACAAATACCGGTTTAATCGTTGAGCCCCATTCGTTACCTCTATAAACCACGTCCACATGGATGTTGCGGCTTGTCGTAATTCACGATGGTCTGAAGAGTTGAATTTGTTGCGTGGAAAATAATGAAGATTGTAAATGGGATCATGGATTGAAGCGAACCGTTGCACATGTCGTGCTGACTTAAAGCGCTTCATGATCCGCTCTTGTCGTCGAACCGGCTGATGGGAATTCTCAGCCCGATTGTTCAAGCCCTTGTGTTGACGATGCTCGCAGACACCAAGACCCAATTTTCGTTTAGCTGCACCATAAGATCGCAATTTGTCTGTGATCATGACACGCGGTGAATAGCCATGGCCCGTTAGAAGTTTTCGCATGAAGCGCTTGGCAGCCTTGGTATTGCGGCGCTTTTGAACCAGAACGTCGAGCACAAAGCCATCCTGATCAACCGCTCGCCACAGGAAATGGCGCTCTCCCTTGATCGTAATAACAACCTCATCCAAGTGCCATTTATCACCAAGGCGAGGTGTGCGACGGCGAATGGAACAGCATACGCTCTTCCAAACTTCTCCGCCCATTCCCGCACTGTCTTATGCGTGACAACAACTCCACGGTAGGCCAGCATGTCTTCAACCATCCGCAAGCTGAGCGGAAACCGATAATAAAGCCACACCGCATGCCCGATGATTTCTGCAGGAAAACGATGGCCTTTGAAGTGAACAGGCTGGGTTTCGGTCATGCTCCTTGAGTATCGCAGCGCTTAGCAAAACCGGGCAAGGTGACACCACCCCTTCACGGCGCTGTAAGTTGTTTGCACCGCTTCAACTTAACATTTATTTTCTCGCCGGAACGGCCTTGTAGTCGCAAGGGCGCGAAAGTCAGGTGCAAAAGTTCGACTTGCGCGACTGACTTTTGCGGGTCGCTTGGATCAACGGCATATGGCCGCCCTGATGTTGCTCAAATTCCTTTTTGCACACCCCTTTCCGTCAAAATTCTCATCGGAAAGCCATACCGCGAGTACGGCCTTGGCATCGGACCATTCCGTATCGAGAAGCGAAAATATCATGGTGTCGCGACTGCGACCCTTCACCAGCATATGTTGCCGCAAATGCCCTTCCTGCCGGAATCCGAGGCGCAGTGCCGCCCGTTCCGATTTCGCGTTCTGGCTGTCGCAGCGCCATTCGCACCGCCGAAGTTTCAGCGTCTCGAACGCGTGGCGCATTAACAGGAACAAGGCTTCCGTTCCCCGCGCGTTCGCTGCAAGGCCGGGAGGAAAAGGACATAGCCGATCTCGACCGAACGATGCTCGGGATTGAACTTCATCAAGGCTGCCTGTCCGAGCACGGACAACGAAATGCGATCGATAATGGCGTAGCCGGAGAATTGATCGGAAGCGCAGAGCCGGACGAGGTGATCCCGATGGGCTTGCATATTGGGAAACGGCCCGTCTCTCAGGTAGCGCCACAAAGCATCTTTCTCCGCTCCATGCGAGGCGCGGTGTAGCGCTTCGACATGACGGTCGGGATCGAGTGCGACCAGTTCGACACATTGACCGGCCAAATGCTCCTGCGGGGTAGCCGTCATACCAGTGCCTGTACGGTGAGAATTGCGAGGGGGATGGCGAGCACGGCAAGCGCGGTCTGGATCGAAATGATCGTCGCCATAAGCGGCGCATCACCTCCCATCTGCTTTGCCAGAGGAAAGCCGGCGGGAGAGGTCGGGCAGGTTGCGAAGATCACCGCGATCGTCGTCATATCGGCGGAAACGCCAGTATAACGGCACGCCAGAAAGGTGACGAGTGGAAAGACCAGCATCTTTGCCACGACAGACAGGATGACCGGTCGGGCGACCCCACCCAACCCGCCCATGCGCAGGTTCGCGCCGATCACCAGAAGCAGGACCGGCGTCGCGCGTCCGAGCATCCCGGCAAACTCATAGAGGATGAAATCCCTTTCGAGCTTAAGCAGGCTGAAGACCAGTCCCGCCGCAATGGAAAGGATGATGGGATTGCGTAAGATATCCTGCACGATCCGGCGTTTCCCCGTCGCCTTGTGGAGCATCGACGCCAGAATGATGACCACAACGACATTGGAGAGCGGCACGAGAGACGCCGTGGCGACGGTCCCGATCGTTGATCCGGTCGTCCCAAAGAGTTCGCCGGCGACGGCCAGCCCGATAAAGGTATTATGCCGCCCGGCCCCTGAATAATCGAGGTCAGCGCCGGGCTTTCAAACCCGGGTCAATCGCCCGGCGGCAAAGGCAAAGACAATCGCGGCGGCAAAGCCCGCGATCAGGGAAACAGAGTAGGTGAGGATATTCGGGCTTGTAAGATCGAGCTTGGAGGTTTCGACAAACAGGAATGCCGGGAACAGTACCCAATAGGCAATCTTGTTGATGCCGTCCCATACCTCAGAGCTTTGCACCAAAGTCAGTTGAAGGGTTTTTCCTAGTATAATGACCAGAAAGATCGGCAAAACAAGCACTATGAGCGAAGGCACATTACATCCTGTTGGCTGACTGCAACGCTACCCGCGCCAGTTCATATATGTCGTAAAAATCCCACAGACCGTTCGAGAACTCTTCGAAGAATCGAGGATAGTTCGATTTAGGCGTGAACGGCAACTTTTCGCGCGAGTTTCACGGCCTTCTGTTCTGAGCATGTTGGTGGCGTTGAGGGGTGCTGCGACGTCTGGTTGGGCAGAGAGCGCCTTAAAACAAGCCGCTCTATTCCTATAGGGCTTCGATCAAGCCGGGAACGCCGACGAGTGATAACCCGCCTGATGTTGTCGGCAAGCGCAATCAGGCTGAACTCGCCGCGGACATTGTCGAGCCGCCGCATCAGGAACGCGCCCGGTTCATCCATTGCCTGATCGTGCCGAAGAGATGCTCGACACTATCACGCCCGTCTGTCGAGGATGTCGGGTTGCGCGACAAGTCGCACTGCCATGCGGTCGAGAACGTCCTCGTTCTCCGACCGGGAGACACGGCGGAGACTTTTGGTGAAGCGCTCGCGCAGATGGCGCGCCTTGCAGGCGGCTCGTTTGGTGTAGTCGATCTTCACGTTGTCGCGTGACTTGCCGTAATGACGCGGCAAGAGCACATGGTCGCCCCGGGCAGAGATAGATGTCCTTGTCCAGATCGTAGCGGAATTCCTCCTTGGAAAGGAAGCCGTGAGCGACGGTCGGTCCGCGGATCGGCTCGGGCACGTAGGCGGTGATGCCGTTTGCCTCGCAGGCTTCGATATCCTCAATCTTGAAGTAACCGCGATCGGCGACAGCCTCTATCTTCTCGACGCCGGGCGTATCCATCGCCGCTTTGACCGTGGGAACCAGAAGACCAAGGTCGATGACCTAGTTGCAAACCTCCTGCTCGGCGATCATCTTGTGCTTCGTGTCCACAGCAAGCTGGACGTTATAGCCGACGCCGACTTTGGTCGTGCGCGCCATGGCGCGGGCGTCCGGATCGGTCAGCGAGATCTGGTCTTCGCCGCTGCGGTCCAGTTCCTCCAGCATAGCCTTGTGCCGGGTGCGCTTGTCCCTGATCGCCGCGATCTTCTCGGCGAGCTTGCCGCCGGAGCCGCCGCTTTCGCCGTCAACATGCTCCTCCTCGGCATCGCCGTCGTCGAGGCGTTTCATGTAATCGGCCAGCTTCTCGTCGGCCTCACCGATGAACTTAGACAGAGCGGAACGGGCAAAATTGCGGTCTTTGTTATTGACCGCCGTGATGCGCGTGCCGTCCACAGTGAGCAACTCGCCCTACAAGGTCGAGCTGGCGGCACAACACGACGAACTCGCGGAACACTTTCCTGAAGGCCGAACGATTCGCCCGCTGGAAGGCTGCTATGGTACATCCGGTTTCAGGTGCCGTAGCAGCCAGATCATCTCGATGTTGCGATGGCATTCCGCCTCCAGCCGTCGGCTGGAGCGTACCCGGTTCAAATACCCATAGATGTAGAGCTTCAGCATGTCAGCGGGATCGAAGCCCGGTCGACCGATATCCTTCGCGTCAGCCCGCACGAAGCCAACTGCCTTGAGATTGAGGCCATCAACAAAGGCCCCGCTATAGCGGACCGGATTGTCCGGTCCCACGTAACCGTCAACCGCTTCCGGCAAAAGCAGCAGTTGCGAACGATCTGTTCCTGAAAGGTGAACCATGGCAAATTTTAACACAACAGAATTTTCTCTGGAATCGCCGAGGGAGTTTTGGGACAATCTCCTGACTTTCGCATCAAAATCGCCGACGCTGACTTTCAGGGAAGTACCCGATGAACTCGCAAGGATAGAAAATGTCAGAAAACATGGAGATGCTGGAAAGCATTGCGCGGGCAATCACGGATGACATCAATGTCTCCCGTATTGACTGGACTGAGCTATCGATCGTCTTCTCGTTCGAAGACGATGGTTTCTGCTCAGGACATTTTGGGTATGCCTATGACGGGGACGGGCGACCCACGCCGTTTACGCTTAACAGCATGGATGCAGAGATATCGGCCAGCAATTATCGCGAATGGCTTCGGCAGGACGATGATAGGGGCATGATCAAGATGCTCTTCCAGTTCAACCGGCAATCGCGGAAAGTCCGGGCGGCTTTCGAGTACGATAATTCCTCACGGTGGCAAGTAACGCCGGCAAATATCGACGTCATAACCGATGAGCTCCGACCCGACCCGGACGACGCGGGGTAAGTGGCGATGCAGCGGATTGCACCATGGGAAACCGAACTACCCGATGATTTGACGCCTGCTCAGGGCTATCAACTTGCACTTGACCGCATCGCATGGCGTGCGGCGGGCCGGCCCGACCCGGCTACGCTGGATGAGTGGCCGGACGATGATGATCTCGATTACCTGCTCAGCCGACATTCGCACGATACACTCGACCTTAATAGTCTGAAGCTGCGTAAGGTGCCCGACGAGCTCTACCAGTCGGAGGGCATCACGTTTCTGTTTCTGCTGGACAACAGAATCGAGACCATTCCCGAGCGGTTCGCGGAGGTACTTCGGCTTGAAGAGTTGTCGCTTTTCGGAAATCCTCTGCGCGAGGTGCCAGCATCGCTCCTGTTAATGGAAGGTCTCAAGGGCCTCTATCTCGGTCGCAGCGCGCTTACCGGGCTGCCACATCTCGACCGCCCGTCAACCAGCATCAGGACGCTTGGGCTGGAGCGCACCGAATGGCTGGAGATTCCCGAAGGCTATCTTGCCAATTTCCCGAATCTCAGAAGCCTGTCCTTGGGCCACTCGTTCCGGCGCAAGATCCCGGAGGAGGTCTTTGGCCTGTCCGAACTCATTCAACTCGATTTCGAGGGAAACTCGCTCACGGTGCTTCCCGCGCAAATAGGAGGGCTGACCAAACTGTTCAGTCTCCAACTTCGCGACTGCAAGCTGGAGACGCTGCCAAAGGCGCTCGGGGAGCTTACCAAACTCGAAGAAAAGGCGGGAAGCGGCCCGTTTGGCCTCCATATCTCCGGCAACCCGTTCAAGGACAAGGAGCTGAAACGCATCGCGAGGTTGAAGAACCCGCAGCAGACGATCGAAGCACTCGCATGGGCCCGTTCCAATGGAAGTTGAAGATGGTCACCTGCATATTTTTCTCGCGGCCTTCCCGAGTGAAGCGGATGCTTTGGTTTTCTCGCAGAAGCAATGGGAGCCGGAGCCGGGCGAAGATGCATCAGACGAGGAGTACGCCGCCGGGAAGATCGCAATCCATCTTGGCCGATGAGAGCCGAACAGGGCTTTACCTATCTCGATGGAGACTTCGTGGAGACGATATGGGGCACCGGGCCAACTGGTTCCGAAGCGAACTGGGGCTATCTTGCCTCACTGCTCGATCCCGATGATGTCGGCAGGTGCAAGGACCGCTCCGGCGCGTTCGAACACCCTGATCGTGATCGATGAACGAGCGCTCGGAGGCTTTGATTTCACGTTTCGCACGACTGCAACCATCACCTATTGCGGTCGTTATCGACGGCGCCGGACCTGAACGAACAGGGGTGATGTCTTGTAGAGAGTGCCCTTCTCTTGCTCCGTTCCATTGCCAATATCGGAGCGCGATTGATGATCGGCCTTGTTGGCGCATCAGCCGCTTTGCCGGCACTGGCCGACGATGCAATCACCATCGCGTTTTCTGCCGATGGGTTGCTATCCACTCAAGCAACCGGTGCGCCCGGCGTCTCCCGAAAAGCCATCAATTTGCCGGTCGGGAGAAGTCAGCAAGAATGACGTAGATCAATACAGAACCTCGACATTATGATTGATGCAAAGAGCCCGGGAATTAGGGCGAACCGGGTAAATCAAGAAAATGCCTTGATCAGGGAAATCAGCGAGAATGAATCCGCCCCATCAGGAAGATCGAGGGGTGTTGTCAGCGGTCCTTTTTCAGCGGCGAACCGCGCCCTAAGTACAAGTCCCCTGACGACTGAACATTAAACGAACTCAAAGTGACGGTAAAAGCAAAAGCCACTTCAGAGGCTAGGCTGGAACAGCGATTGGAGTAAAAGCTTGGTGGATTCTCTCTTTGAACAACTGAGTTCTATCGAGACGATGATCGAGGCAGAGCAGGAAATCATCGCGCTTGGCGACGCCGCGATTCCACTGCTCAAGACCCTGTTTGATGGCAGCGCCCGAAACGAATGGGGTGTTTCTTACCGGGAGCTCGGCCTTCCACTGAGATGCGGGTTTGAGATTATTATGCGCCCGGGCTCGAGGGGCAAAGCCGCTTGAACCCTACATACATGTCGAACTCCCGGGATCGGAAGCTGCGGCACGAGCGCTCCGGGCACTGCGTGAGCTAACTCCACCTTCTGTTGAAGCCCTCGCGGATGCTTTGGAAGGTGATTTCAATGTTGCAAGAGAGGCCGCTTTTGCACTGATTGCATGCGGACAGGATCGCTCGCCGCCTGTTGAAAGCGTTGTAGAACGATCACGTGAAGCGAGAGAGTTGCTGGAAACCGCGCGTAGGCTGCCCCGTCAACAATTCCCCAGCCTATCGAGCTTGTAACGGTTTTTGGTCATCGAGATACCCTTTTAGGGAGGCAATTGCCGTTTGACGTGGAGCACACGCATGGCGTTTACCCTAACGTCACAGATCAAACAGAAACTTTGATGCTCAATCAGTTCCCGTGAACCTGTCCGCCTGCCGGGACGGCCTAGGGACGGATGATCTACCGGGCGGTTGGCTTTCTCTGAAAATCGCTCATCGAGCGCCCGCGCAGCCGCTGGATTGTCAGTTTCGATATAGTGGTAAATATCGTCGCGACGTTGTATCGCCTCTGGCGTTCAGTAAAATTACGATTCCATTACTTGGAGGCTTCAAGTTTGCAGCGAATTTCAGTTCGCCCCGCCGCAAACCTAGCCTCCCCTCGCTGGGCATCCATCTTGACCGGACCAAAACCAGTGGCACCGATCTCGATGAAACGGTTTTTCTGACTGACGGCCCTGTCGACGCCCTCACCCATCGGGTTTAGGCGCACACAGCACCGACCGCCCCTACCCTCTCTACCTATCCACCTCGGTCGAACCGACCCAAGATCTGAATCGACCTTGAATACTGACGGCAGGAGTTGGTCGTGCAAAGACCAAAGTCCAACGATCACACCATGTGATCGAAGGGGATCTTCCATGTGACTGATCGGATGAGCCTATTTTTTACACCTCGATTGAGGCCACTGCCGTCGGCATTGGCAGAGTATTGCCATCCCCATGGTTTACCCCTACGAAATTGAACGTGATTTTCACTGGACCGGAGCGCGGTGTCTCACCCCACGAACGTCGGACGTGTATTTCAGATGCACCGCTCGGTTCATTTCCGTTCATTTCAACGAAATCAGCCTTTGCCTCTTCCCAGATCGGCAGAATCTTTTCCCACGTGACATCTTCCAGAGAAAACTCCTCTTCAGTTGATCGCGGGTAGAGTGCATGGTTCTTCGAGCCCCAATTGTGAACTTCACCGTCTGTGTACTGTAAAAGCGACGTCCGGATTTCCCCGGGCACAAGCGGGGCCCTCGTATAAATCATTCCGGAATTTATCGTCACATCCGTGACCTGATTATGACCGGCTTCGTCGCGCAGGGCCTCTATTGCGAGCCGGAGCTTTTCGGGTGCGCGAAGATCGGCGTGTTGTCGACCTTGAAGCAACACGTCGATCTGATCGCTGATAGCCGCACGTTCGGGATATAGTGAGAGAAAGATACCTGCAACAACGAGCGGCAAAAACGTGAAGGTTTGGAAGGCGCGAAATTTTCGGCTTGCAGGACGGAGCCCCCGTTGCTCTGCTGGCCGGATTATCGTGACAGACCCTCGGCCTATATTTTGTGTGACAAGTTCATGCCGCAGTTGGATCGCTGAAGAAATATGCAGAAGGGCACAGACCATGGAGTTGATGGCAAGGAGTGCAATCCCGACCACGAGCGCCAGTAGCCTCCACCATTCGGCAAGAAAAAAAAAAAATGATACAAGAGTGCCGATGATTGTCCCGATACCAAGACGTGTTGCCAAGACGCACAGGATGGAGAGAAAGCCAAGCATGCCCACAGTCTGCAACACCTGCCCGTTCCCGGTCAACAATGCATTCGATGGACGTATCGTATCTCAAATCAACCTGCTGGCGTAGATTTCAACCTTCGAGTTATTGAATATCCGACAATGCCGGGCGGCGCAGTGCTTCACGGATGCTTAAAAGTCAGGCAATCTATCTTCAAAATGCTATAGCTTCCGGCAATCGGGATCTGTACGCTTGGTCCTTTCGAGGAATAAGAATTCTGACAGAACTTTATCGGGAGGTTGTCACGCCAAACGTTATCGATAGCCGTCTCGTTAACGCTTTCTTCGACAAAGCGATGTTGTCGGAAATCAATCCTTTGCCGAAGCCACTCTTGCGCCAGATCGATGACCGTCGCCGCAAGCAGGCTGGATTGTGGGTCGGCGGCAAGTCCTTGTTGACCACCACAACGCTTAGCTTCAGCCCAAACGAAATGAACCGGGCATTGCATGTTCGTCCCAGCGAATTGGAAATCGAGATTTTGTTGTCGAGTATAAATGATATTTCAGTTCAGCGAAGATTGATTACAAACGTCATAACTGTTCGATTTGAGACAGGGGTTCTGAAAATCCGGTGTTTTAAAGCCATTTCCTTTGTCGCAGCGATTGAGGAAGCACGGCTCGCTATGCGTTAATTGCTTCGATACCGAAGGCGGTTCGCCATGCAGAACCGTTCAGGATGGCATCGCCTTCACCGCTATGAATATTTAGAGCCCGAGTGACTCGTCGTTTATACAGCCAGTGGCATCGCTATCTCACGCCAGACGTTGTTGGCACCGGCGCGAAGATCGCGGTATTTGGCAGCGTCGAGATGTTTTCTACTGAGATGATACAGATTGGAAACCTGACCCCGGATCGAGACGAAACGCTGGCACTGGCAGGCTGACTTGAAACTCATGATGCGTTTCTGACGTCGTCGCACCGGAAGGTGCGAATTCTCATCCCTGTTATTCAAACCTTTATGTGAGCAATACTCAACACGGCATAATCTCTTGCTTCGCGGCATCGTAAGGGCACAGCTTGACCGTCACCATGGCGCGCGGCGCGCAGCCCTGCGACCTCAAGAGCATTCGCATAGGCCTGAGAGCTGGCCCTTTTGTCTCTATGATGTTGTACAAGGGCGTCGAGAACGTAGCCATTTTCATCGACGGCACGCCACAGCCAGTTTTTCCTGCTGTTGCTGGAAATAACCATCTCGTCAAAATGCCATCTGTCTGAGAAGTTCCCGCGGGTACGGCGCCGTAGCTTGCAGGCCGAATTTTACCATCCACTCCGAGATCGTCTGGAACGACACGATAATGCCGCGCTCGGCCAGAAGGTTTTCAACGTCGCGAAGACTGAGGGTTAAACGATACTGGCTGTCTGGTTGTGAGACCTCATTGGCATAGAAGATGACATCATCGACTTTTCCCATGATGTCATCCTGCTTTATGGGTTTATAGCGTGGATTGGACATCTGCGACGTTGAACCGATGGGTTGTTCGCTACTCTCCTCTGATTGCCGCACAGGCGCAGATGCGCAAACGACATACGGCCAGATACTGGAGTGTTGACGAAACCCATCTCAAGGTTCGGGGCGAATGGGTGTATTTGTATCGTGCGATCGACCGCGATAGCCAAAACCTGATTTCATGCTCTCCCAACGCCGGGACATGGCCGCAGCCAGCAGGTTTTTCAGGAAAGTCATTGCAGCCAACGGCGTTCCCGAGAGGATTTTCATCGACAAGAGCGGAGCCAATCTGGCTGAGTTGCAAGCGGTCAACACAATCCTGACAATCACCGGAACCGGAGGGATCATTGAAATCCGACAGGTCAAGTATCTCAAGAATACCCTTGAACAGGATCATCGCTTCATCAAGCGGCTTACAAAACCGATTATGCGCTTCAAGGCGTTTCATTCGGCGTCGGCTACCCTTGCGGGCATCGAGGTCGCCGACATGATCCGCAAGAACCAGTTCGCCAATGACAATCGCTCGCCATTCAAGATCTTCGTCGAACTTGCAGCATGAATCCGTCTATAGTTAAGGCCGACCGTACCCCAAACGAACATTTGCGACAGAGCCGGGCGACTTTGCCTCAACGGCACCGCTATCCCTCAAACAACAATTCTCAGCGCTCGCAGCGTAATTGCGTCTCCAGATAGAGCACGTTCCCCGCTAAACAAATTTTTGCGACACAGCCATTTCGACTAAGTCAGATAATCATCGTTAACCGCTTGGCCGTGCCACAAGATCAATTTTTGAAGGCAGGCCGAGGATTTGACGAACACCATCCTTTGAGAACGGTTGCGCCAATTGCGCGAGAAATCCCTTTGCAACCTGCCCCTTGATGCCAATGTCTGCGGATGAGGGTCTATCCGGATTGTGATAGGTCCTGAATATCTGGTCGAACAGGACAATGTTCTCGCCGTAATTGGTGTTTCCTTCGCGTATGTCCTTTGAATGATGCCAACGATGGAGGCGAGGCGTACTAAAGACGTTGTCAAGTATCCCCGTCCTCATGTCGACGTTGCAATGGGTGAGAATGCCTACAAAGGCAGTGACCGCACCTAACCACCAAAATATCTGTAGTGGGGCACCGGGGAAATAAAGTGGGGCTTGGCTCAGCGCTACCTTGAAAAGGAGTCGATAACGTGAAACCGGCCGGTATTGACGACCCACAGCCGGGTCACAGAGTGATGCAATGCGTGGAATCGCCAGAAGAACAGACGTTCGTGCGCGACGCGATGAGACCAATACAGGCCGAACTCCGCAATGATTACGGCCAATGCCACCTGTAGCAAGAAAGGCAGTGTGGACGGCCAGAAGCTAAACTGAAGCGTAGCCAGCGGCTGCACGAATCCAGCAGCTATCATGGGGAACAGCGCCGCAGCAAGTGCGGCGACTTGAACGAGCCCCTTTGTCAACAAAGTATGGGCGATATCGTTCCGTGTCTCGCCATCCGCCTCAAGCCAGCGGCCTTCATACGGAATTAAGCGTTCCATAATAAACAGCATTGCGACGGCGATGGCGTACACCACGGTGAACAATGCCATTGGGTGATCGCTGTCGAAGGCGAACCCGCACCAACCAGCCCGGAAAAAGAACACCGATGGCCATCCGCAATATCGCAATGTCCATCTGAATAGCTCGAAGTTCAACATTACTTTGAAGCTCCTGTCTGGGCGAATTTTCAATCGTTCCGGGCACGATTGGTACAGCGGGATGTGCTGACCGCTCAGCAAACAACACTGGACCGCGTCGGCTTTTACATCGCCGGGCACATTTCTACAACCGGTTCAGGGGAGCGTTCAATCCCTGTCAGGAGAAAGTCATTGCGCGCCTGTTCGAAGCAGGACCAGATGGTTTTATCGCTGGCCCAAGCGCGGACAATTATCTGGCCATAACAAAGACCTCACGCGCAACCGCCACCCGCGATTTGCGGGATCTGGTCGACAAGGGCGCGTTGACGCGCAGCGGTCAGCTTCGATTCACCCGATACGGGCTGAACTGGCAATCGCATCAAACGGGTGTCGTGCAAGGAATTATGTAGGTAAGTCGCCTATTACCCTGTATCTCCGCCATTCCAGAGGCAACTTGACCGAAGACGAGTAGCGGAACCCAAACAATATCCGGTACGCGGTAGCCGCCTATGCACATCGACTGACATCCGTTGACGCCTGCATAAGGCCCGGTCCAATAGGCGACATCACCAGTTTAAACAGACTATGACCGCGACCAGTGTTGTTGTGGCAAGGCCAACAGGCAATCCTCAACCTGTTTCACTCATTCTATATAATGCTCAGTTCATCTTCGTGACATCACTGACGGTAGTGAACCTTGGAAAGGCGCCCATTAGCGATTTTGACTGTGACGACCTTCTCATGAGCATTGAGCCTCCTCTTAAGGGTGGCAGAGCCCACTTAGGCCTTTTACGAAATCCTGCTGCCAAAATGACCAATGGTAGCTGTTCGCACTGTCTGAGGAAACAACACCCGCAGGAACGAGCACCGGTGATAGGGCTGGGGGCCGTAAGCGGCACTTCCCGGGTCAGGGCTGCCGAAGGATATCGCATACTGCAATAACCAGAACGACGAGTAATCGCCTATCGGAACGTAATTCCGGCAGTGGCGAAATTTTGGTATGAACAACTGGTACCCTTCTGGTGCGATGAGCGCCGCACGATGTTCTATCTTCCGGGATATGAATACACTTGCCATTAGCCATGCGATGAAACTGGCAACGATCATTCCGAAAAAAGCCAGCCCGATCGATCGCACCGATTTCTGAACGCGCGCACGAAGCAACGGGGCAAAATAATTGCGGCAACGATGTTGGTGAGAATAAATAAATGGACGACGTTCGGAACTCCCGATCCATCCGGACCTACGGTCGATGAGATGATACCGATCATTATCGCGAGGCTGAGAGGTCCCCACAAAAGGATTGAAACACGGACAGCTTTCCAAACGCGCAGAGAGATCTGGAAGTGGCGAAGCGGAACAAGGCTGAGAAGTCCGGCCAAAAACAACGGCAGCTGCAACACCACCATGATCAAATAGTACCGATCCAGTGGGGCTGAGCTGCATACCCCTTCGGCAATAAAACACGGTATGATGATTTGACTGAATTGAATAACCGGGAGCGCTAGCAGCACTCCGCCTATCCAAAGCCGCCATCGTGCATCATCCTGCGTTGACTCTGTCTGCATTTTTTCGCCTTATAGGTTCAGTCGTTCCAAGCCTGCGACTTGGCCATCCTTTTGTACTTGCAATGCAATATTGCGCCCATTGACAATCTGAACACCGATAAGTGCAATAGGTATTGCCCCTCTCCTCACCTCAACTGCGGATTTTCCGCAGTACTCGCCAGAATGGGCAGCTAAAGCGCGTTTAATCGTTGGACCGTTTACAATGCATTGGGAGTGATCAGCGCAACCGTCGGATAGTATGTCCGGTAACGCCCGACATCTCGAGTCAGAAGTGGCATTTTTGAACGGCTGCATGTGCACCAATGAAAAAATCGGGCAGCACACCAGTTCGCGAGCCCCTGTCCTTCGATATCCGGTAAAGACTTTGCCTGCCAGAAAAAGTGCTTCACTGGGAAATGATGCCATTTGAAGACCGGCAGCCTCAATAAAATGGTCCGGGGCCTCTATTCGCTCATAACGAACTGCGAGTTCTGCATAGATCACTTCATTAATAAGCAACGGTCCCGTCAGACTGGCGGTTTCAAGTTGCCCGGTCGACCATTCCGCCCACTGTGAATCATCTGTCGCAACATCCAGAAGAACGTTTGTGTCAACCAGAGTCACGTTTCACCACGTGTCAGCGCCATAATTGCATCTGTATCGAGCCCCTTGCCAGCGTGACCACGCAGCTTCTGAAATCGATTTAATGTTTTTGGCCCATCAGCTTTAACAAGGAATACTTTCCCGTCAGGGGTTCGATGAAAATCCACTTTGGTCCGGGCCTGATCCCAAGCAATTCCCGAACTGCTTTTGGGATCGTAACCGCCCTTCGATGTCACTGTGGTTGCCATTTCTGCACCTGTGTAATACTGATTATATACAAGGTATTACCGTCTTGGCGCTATTTCAACCGCCAAAGTGATTCTGCAACTGTCTGAACAGCTGGTGAAACAAAGCCAATCCGTGAAAATCAAAACGCGGCAAGGGCAGGAACGTCGGCCAGATCGTTTCAGAGTGAACCTGACCAAGGCTTCGGGCCTCTCCACCACTCCAACATTCTCTGTACGGCGAAGAGGCGCTTGCTGCGAAGTTGATATGTCGACATAATTCGAATTCATCGACATATTCCTCCAACCTGTCGATGCTAACGACATATCGACTCAGACATGTCGATCACAGCAAGGAACATCGACATGCCGTTTCAACCGGATCGCGCCTCTAACGACCCCCGCCGCTACCGCCGCAAGCCGAACGACAGAAGGTGCATGGGAAGAGTGAATCCTTTACATGCTGGCGGTCGTGCAAGAGAGCACGATCTGGTCGACCGATCGAATCCGGGCGATCCGTTATCTTCTCGATCAGATAACTGCTCGTATCCGGGGCGAACTGCCTAAGATCTATTCGCGTAGATTCGCTGAGGTCTTTTTCGTCAACCCCTATTATCGAGTCAGCGATTTGGTGGCCGCCGGCATCGCCAAACGCCAGTCAGCGGCGGTCTATCTGAAATCACTTACCGATCACGGCCTTCTCGAGGAAACGAAAGCGGGCCGAGAAAATCTCTATATCATTCCGGCTTTGCTCACGCTTCTCAGAGACCGCCCGACGGTGGGAGTTGAGCGCTGAAACAGCGGCTACAGGGGCAGAAAGGCGAAATGGTCTACCTCACCTCATCGACAAGGCTCGACGCACTAGTCGCCCCAGATGAGCAAGGACAGGAAGCGCGTTCTCGGCTAACTTAAATTGGGTGCATTACGCCGAGCTGAACGTATCAATCAGCACGATGACAAAATACAAAAGGACGCATGAGCACACGAAGCATGTATACAATCCTGTCTATTGCCTACATCACCCTTCTTGCGGCGGTGGCCTATATCGGCCAGCACTGGGAAGTCTTGTCGCCGGGGTTTACGTCACCAACGGATAATGGTCCCTCCTTCTGCAAGGAACTGTTCAGTTCGGGCAGTGACGACGATGCGATGATGGGTGCATTTATGCTGTTCGTGCTTCCGCTGGCATTGCGACTTTTCGCCTGCTTCGTCCCGTAGCGAAATATGAGGTTTGGCTGTTCTACATCTGCGTCAGTCTCGCCATCTTCTCGCTGATGCTGGCAAACCTCGATTGCGCCGATATTATCTATACTGCGTTTGGCATTCCTGATCTCGTGTTGGCATTCGTGCTTATCGCCATGCCGCTAACTGCCTTGCTGCTTTTCTATCTGCGCACAAATCATGCCGACCGAGCCGGTTGACCTCAGTCCGCCTGTCACCGCTCTTTGATTTCGCGCCAATGCGGCTCGCCAAAGAGGGAACCGTTCGCTCGACCCGATGGGCGATGATGCGTAACAGAGGTCGCGACCATCTTCCCGATTGGAAGCACATTTGCGGCGAACTGATGCCTGATCCTGCTGAGCACAGTGCGTTCGCAGCTACGCTTGCCATGTTTGCCGAACATCTGCGCCGGGCTCCGGCCATGGCAAAAGAAATGGGAGCGTCTACGAATATTCTGGATCGTGCAATGGGACGCTGTATCGCGATAGCGGACAGCGTTCTGGCCGCGTGTCAATGATGGCAAAGGACCGCTAAATGGCTCGATGGAAGAAGCCGACGACAGAGGAGATACTGGAAAACCGGCGAGCACTGGCGGAACTTGCTCGAACTGGGGATCTGAGGCTGCCCGATGCTGAGGCGGAGATCCGTAAAGGATTCGGCATGACGCAGGAAGAGTTTGCAAAGACGCTGTCGCTGACTAGGCGACACGTTGCGGAGATCGAAACTGGCGTGGCGAACCCCACGCTTGGGACTTTGGAGAAGATCGGTCGGCTGTTCGGGTTCGGAATCGGTTTTGTACCAAAAATTAGATAGCATTAGCTTTAATGCGTTACACGAAAGAACGTTCGCAGAAGTGAATGCGATCGTGAAAGGTCGCTTCGGCCTCCGACCCCATTGCGGTCATTCAAGTACTCTGCCATTGTTTCCCTATGGATCGCGAACTCGATATCCGTCAACGCCTCCCGGTTTGGACCGTTCTAAGCGAGTTGTTTCTCGATACGTCGTTTGACGAGACCGACTACGATCGTATTGCAGCAGTGCTTTTACGGTCGCCTTATCAGCGTGACGAAATCGAGCAGATTCTGCGTCATGAGGTATCTCCGGCGTTTTCTGGCAACCTCCTTTCCATTGCAGGGGAATGGGCGGGTTGGTCGGAAAGCGACGTTAAGCAAATCATGGAGCAATGGCTCAACCGGCAAGCTGCCAAAGGTTGGCTGCCTTGGATTGAGGCACGATTGACTGTGAGGGTAATTCCCGCAGATTGGTATCCTGTCGCCGCACGCCTTAGCGCCCGCAAGCCACCCCAAAGCCGCCTCGACGACCTGCTCCCATGGAACTTCAAGCCGTCAAGCTAAAACACAAGTGGCCTCAGCGAACGCTTACCAAGCTTCCATGCCTACGAGGCAAGGCTGCAACTTGCGAAAAAGTCCAACACCTGTGATCGACGCAGTGCCCGACGCACGATCACAGCACCTTCTTCGGTGATGCCATGAACCTGAAAAACGGATTTGGCCAGATCGAGCCCGACTGTGGTGATCTTCTCCATGGAAAGGGCCTTCTTCTTTGTGGCGTTCCAACACGACCACGTTAGGCACTTGATGCCGTTTGAGAAGGGGCGTTCCGGTGGCGTCGTGTCTGGATGGCGCCCGCTTGGCAAGGTGATTTCGGCGATGTTTGAGCTTTGCGGGTCGGGTGCAGTCATGTCTCCGGCCTGTAAGCGCGGTTTGATATGACCGCTGGCCCTGATGTTTTGCGCTCAAACCGATCCCTATCACCTTATCGCGCTTTGACGCGCTATACGCTACCACGGGTCCTTGGGTTCGTGCGGTCCATTCCGCTTGTGCCTTCACATCACTCCTTCGTCACGCCGCCAACTTTTGTGCCTCTTGGGCAGTTCGGGTAATGCTTGGTCTATTGGGTCGCAAGGTTTGGTTGGTAATGCCCGGCTCTGGTCATGATCGCCCATGCGATCCGCGCCATTTTATTCGCCAGCGCGACAGCTACCAGTTTGAAGGATTTCTTCGCCAGCAAGGCTCTTGCCCAGTCTGCCAGCGGCGATTTGGTTTTACCATTCTTGATGCTGTAGAGCGCCGCATGTGCGCCAACCACCAAGAGCTTTCGCAAATGTCGGTTACCCATTTTGGAGATCCGGCCAAGCCTCTCGGCTTGCCGCCGCTGGAATATTGCCGAGGCACCAACCCGAGGAATGCTGCGAACTCTCGTCCACCCTCGAAAAGTCCCGGATCCGGGATACTTGCTGATAGAAACGACGCCGTAACCGGCCCGATACCGGGGATCGAGGCAAGACGAAGACTGACGGCATCCTTGCGATGTATGGCGAGGATCTCCTTGTCGAGTTTGGCAATCTCAGCTTCAATCCCAATCAGGGCGTTCGCCAGCGGCTGCAATGCGAGCCACATTGTTTCTGGAAGAGCCTTCTCATTGGAACCCTGTCCCATTCTTTCCGGGATGAGAAGAAGGTCTCCAACATTGCGAGCGCCTTGCGCGACCACTATGCCCAGCTCTGCAAAATGGCCACGCAGTGCATTCATCAGCGCAGTTCGCTGCGAGATCAGCAGTTCCCGCGCACTGTGCAACATCAATGTCGCTTGCTGTTCTTCACTCTTCACTGACACGAACCGCTTCGCAGATTGCTGCCGCATCGGCGGCATCGTTCTTATGCCTTTTGACGAAAGGCTTGACGTAGGCCGGTGAGATCAACCTGACCTCATGTCCCAGTTCCATCAGTGTGCGGGCCCAATGATGGGCTGTCGAGCAGGCTTCCATGCCGATCAGGCAGGGTGGTAGTTTTGTGAAGAAAGCGATCATGTTGGCGCGGCGCAAGGCTTTGCGCAGAACGACCTGCCCCTGCGCATCGACACCGTGCAATTGGAAAACATTTTTAGCGATATCAAGCCCAATTGTCGTAATATCGTCCATGGTGGGTGGCTCCTCTCTTGGGTTTTGCAAAAACCATTTTGGCACATTCGATGCCGTCGGAGGGCGCCATCCACCACATCACCTTAACGGATCTTCGAAATATTGAGTGCGTTTAGGTGGAATTTTCGGCTTTGTCGCAAACTTTTCATGTCTGAACATATATGCGATGAGTTGCGTCGGTTACAGATTGACGCAAGGCATTGAACATGGTCGATTTCAAGGGAACGCATTTCCCCAAAGTGTCATTCTGTATGCCATTTTCTTCTATGTTCGTTATTCAGTTTCGTATCGTGATCTTCAGGAAATAATGGTTGAACGCGGCGTAGAGATTGACCATGCAACATTGAACCGGTGGGTCGTTCGATACGCGCCGCAGATTGCTGCACAGGCACAGAAACGTAAACGACCGACGTCTGGTTCATGGGGGTGATGAGACTTATATAAAGGTCAAAGGAAATGGACATATCTGTATCGGGCTGTTGATCGTGACGGTCAGACCCTTGATTTCATGCTCTCTGAGCACCGAAACCTCGGTACTGCACGGCGTTTCTTTAAATTGGCTATCGCAAGCAACGGCGTTCCGCACAAGATTGTCATTGATAAAAGCGGAGCTAATTTGGCTGGTGCGCAGGCTATAAACAATATCCTTAAGACCACTGGTACAGACAAGCTAATTGAGATTCTTCAGGTCAAATACCTGAACAACATCCTTGAACAGGATCATCGTTTCATCAAGCGGGTGACCAAACACATGTTGGGCTTCAAAGCGTTTCAGTCAGCCTCAGCTACCATTGCTGGGATCGAAGTAGCACACATGATCCGCAAGAACCAATTCGCAAATGACAATCGCTCTCCATTCGTAGTGTTCGCGGAGCTCGCAGCATAATTGCGTCCACGGATAAGGCCGTATTTAACCTACTGAAAAATTTGCGACACAACCGAGCCAGACTGCATGCGCGATGATTTCGGCTGGAAAACGGTGGCGGCGATAGTGAAGCTGGTGTTCTTCGGTAATGCACCGGGCGTATCATCCAACTCCGCACATTTCCGTTAAGGCGGCGCTACCTTCCACGCCGTTCGATAATCTGGTTCTGGCAACGAATGACGCGCTCTGCTGGTAGTGAGAAGTCGCCTTTAATGCTGTGACCCTCTCGATTTAAGTCATCCAAAGCATTCAGTGGAATAGCCCCTAATTGCCCGGACAGTTTCTGCCACTTAAATAAGTGATAGGACTACTGTTCACATTATGACTGGTAATAGCATTAAGATGGAAATTCTTTCCGACCCTGAGCGGCGTCGACGCTGGAGTACAGCGGAGAAGCTTGCGATTGTCCACGAAACCTACGAGACGGACGCGACGGTCAGTCTGGTCGCCCGTCGTCATGGCATTGCGCCTAACCAGCTGTTCGCGTGGCGCAAACTTGCCTCACAGGGTGCATTGGTTGCAACGGCAGCCGAAGAGGAGGTTGTCCCTGCCTCGGAATACCGGGCGCTTCAGGCTCAGGTGAAGGAATTACAGCGCCTGCTGGGCAAAAAGACGATGGAAGGGGAAATCCTCAAGGAGGCCCTCGAAATCGCCAACGGCCCAAAAACGTATGGCCCGCCCCGTTGCAAGAGGATTTTACGGTGTTCTGATCAGTCTGCGTCAACGTATACGGTCTCATGAGCAAGCTCATGGCCAAGATGGACATCCGCACGTTCAGAGCCCCAATAAAGACTTCGGCAACAGGTGCCATTTTTTTGGCCGGGCTTTCCAAACGCCGTTCGACTGTCAGGCCATCTTCACGATCCTTCCTGCAAACTTCGTTGGCTACGCGTTCCTTGTATGTAGCCGATCCTATTACACAGCCGCCGGGTAGCTGCGGTCGAAACCAGTTTCCTTGCGCAGGGCAGCCCATGCTATCCGCGCCAACTTGTTTGCTAACGCTACAACCACAGCGTTACGGTGTACGCCGCGCTCGATCATGGCCTTCAGCCATTGCCCCAGAGGCGTGTCACTCGTTGAAAGTGACGGTAACGCTGCGCTGCGCGAGCACCATGAATGAGCAGAGTGCGTAAATAGGTGTTTCCACGTTTCGATATTCCAAGCAGTCGGGGTTTACCGCCAGTACTGTACTGTTTGGGAACCAGTCCGAGCCGGGCACCCAGATCGCGCGCTTTCTTGAAGCTGCTTGCATCTCCCACCGCAGCCACGGGGCCGTAGCATTGAGCACACCTATACCGGGGATAGATGTCAGCCTGCGCATGGCGGCATCATTGCGTGCCAGTTGGATAAATTCAGTATTCAAGGCTTCGATCTTCGTGTCGAGGTCCTTCCATTCCACACGCAAATCGCCAACCAGCTCATACACACGCGGTGACACGACCTCTACAGCCTCGGCAAGCAAGCTATCCACGCCAAGTTCGAGTTTTCGCCGTCCGACCGGGAAGATGATCCCACGTTCCAACAGAATTGCGCGAAGCTGATTGATCAGATTCCTTCGCTCTGCCACATGGCGAGAACGCACCCGATGCAGTGTCTGGATATCCAGTTGCTCCCGGCTCTTAAGATCGATGAAACGCATGGTCGGTCGAGATGCAGCTTCGGCAATGCCCTCAGCGTCCCGATCATCGTTTTTCTGGGCCTTGATGTACGGGCGAACATATTCCGGCGACATCAGCCGGACCTCGTGGCCTTGTGCCGCAAACAACCAGCCCGGTGATGGGCGCCACAACATGCTTCCATCGCCACAACGCAAGCCGGGAGTTTCGTTACGTAATCAATTAGCGTCTGACGGCGCATCGTTCTGCGAGCAACCACCGCGTCAGTTGCATCAACACCCACAACGCTACAAGATGTCTTGCCCAGATCAACTCCGAGGATCACAATAGTCATTGGCTCGTTCCTTTCTTCTTCGCACACGACAGCATCCTAACAGACGCTGGGGAAAGGGGCGGGCCATTCCATAACGACTGCTGCACTCAATCTCGCTGCCGAAGGACGTTTTGCGATGAAGGCGCTATGCGAGACGTTAGGCGTTGCCCGGTCGAATATCGCTGCGCGCGCCACAGGCACCCTTTCCAGAGCCCGAGGGAGACCTCCGCTTCCCGACGCTGATCTGGTTGCTCAGATCAAGGCGGTCATTGAAGAAATGTCGACCTATGGCTATCGGCGCGTTCATGCCATTCTAAGGCGCAAGGCCCGTGAACAGGGGCGTTCATGGCCGAACGCCAAACGTGTTTATCGCGTGATGAAGCAGCATGATCTGCTCCTTCAGCGCCATACCGGAGCTGCCGGTGAACGCAGACACGACGGGCAAGTGACCGTTGAGCGCTCCAATACCAGATGGTGCTCCGACGGCTTCGAAATCACGTGCGACAACAAGGAAAAGGTCCGCGTTGCTTTTGCGCTCGACTGCTGTGACCGGGAAGCAATCGCTCATGTGGCCACGACAGAAGGCATCAAGAGCGAAGACGTGCAGGATCTTGTCATCACGGCGGTAGAAAACCGCTTCGGGCGCATCAATATGCTGGCAGAGCCCATCCAGTGGCTTACCGACAATGGTTCATGCTTCATTGCGAAAAGCACCGCGTCCTTGCTCCGGGATATCGGTATGGAACAGTGCAGAACACCAGTGCGTAGCCCGCAGTCAAATGGAATGGCTGAGGCTTTCGTCAAAACATTCAAGCGCGACTATGTCCGGATCAACCCGACCCCAGATGCCGAAACCGTCATGGCTCAACTGCCATTATGGTTCGAGCACTATAACAATCTTCACCCGCACAAGGCTTTAGGATATCAATCTCCACGAGAGTTCCTGAGCCGAAATGCTCAATCCTGAAAATGTCCGGTTTTAAGGGGCAACTCCATTCAGCAGCCGGAACTGGCTGCCTCGACAACAGCCTGAAGGACCAGAAGACCGGCAAGGTTGCGGCGATCCACTTATCACTACAAATGATAGGGCCATTCACATAAATCATACTAGCAGATAGTAATGCGCTGCAGCAAATTGTGGGCAAATCCAACTTAAACGGGAGATTTGAAATGAACTGGAGTCGAACTGTTCTGCTGCTGACGATTGGGGCGTGCGCGTCGTCCGGGACCGCCAGATGATATCCGAACAAAACATGGCATCTTCAGCGGAAGCCGCGCATCCGGCTCTCGGGTTGTTGCGCGCGCGGCCCGATTATCGTGCCTCGTCAAATCGTGCGAGCTATCCACCAATTCCGAAGATCAGGGCCTTTTTTTCCGAAGGCTGCGCCCGTCGGCACCGGGGCTCAGATTAAGAACCCGACAAGGAGCTAATTTGTGACCATCTGCCCCAAACATCAGCGTGCAGACGCGCTATCCCTTCGCCGACGCCATGTCACGGCTGTCGGTGCGGGGGGGCCGCAATATCGACGTTCCTTTCACCAAATCTTGCCTTGGCGGCTGAACAAGCGCCCACAGCGTCGGTAAACGCCCACAACATTGGAGCAACCACTATGTCTGCTATCGCTACTTCACACGGAACGCACATCTTCTACAAGGACACGGGCCCGAAGGATGCTCAGCCCATCGTCTTTCATCACGGCTGGCCGCTCAGTTCGGATGACTGGGACGCACAGATGCTGTTCTTCCTGTCGCAGGGTTATCGTGTGGTCGCCCATGACCGACGTGGGCATGGGCGGTCGGACCAGACGAATACGGGCAACGAGATGGACACCTACGCTGCAGATGTTACAGAACTTGCTCGTGCGCTTGATCTGAAAAACGCCGTGCATATCGGTCACTCGACGGGCGGTGGCGAGGTTGTGCGCTATGTTGCGCGTGCCGAGCCCGGACGGGTTGCAAAGGCAGTCGTGATCAACGGCGTGCCGCCAATCATGCTGAAGACCGAGACAAACCCCGACGGTTTGCCTATTGAGGTGTTCGATGGCTTCCGCAAGGCGCTGACTGCGAACCGGGCACAGTTCTTCATCGACATTCCCTCAGGGCCATTCTACGGCTTCAATCGGGAGGGCGCCAGTATCAGCCGGGGGCTGATTAACAATTGGTGGCGCGGGGCATGGCAGGTGGTGCCAAGGCACAATTTGATTGTATCACCGCGTTTTCGGAAACAGACTTCACCGAGGATCTGAAGGCGATATCCCTGCCGGTTCTGGTAATGCACGGGACCGATGATCAGGTGGTTCCGATCGACAATTCAGCGCACAAGGCAATCAAGCTTTTGAAGAACGGTACGCTCAAGACGTATGAGGGGCTGTCTCACGGGATGTTTGCAACCCACCCCGACCTGATCAACACAGATCTGCTTGCCTTCATCCGGGCATGACCGGGACGTTTGCCGGGTCGATCAGATCGGCCCGGCAACAAAAGTCTTGACCCAGTACTTTGGTCGTCCGCTCGATGCGACGCTGAACCGATGGGTTGTTCGTTACTCTCCTCTGATTGCCGCACAGGCGCAGATGCGCAAACGACATACGGCCAGATACTGGAGTGTTGACGAAACCCATCTCAAGGTTCGGGGCGAATGGGTGTATTTGTATCGTGCGATCGACCGCGATAGCCAAAACCTGATTTCATGCTCTCCGAACGCCGGGACATGGCCGCAGCCAGCAGGTTTTTCAGGAAAGTCATTGCAGCCAACGGCGTTCCCGAGAGGATTTTCATCGACAAGAGCGGAGCCAATCTGGCTGAGTTGCAAGCGGTCAACACAATCCTGACAATCACCGGAACCGGAGGGATCATTGAAATCCGACAGGTCAAGTATCTCAAGAATACCCTTGAACAGGATCATCGCTTCATCAAGCGGCTTACAAAACCGATTATGCGCTTCAAGGCGTTTCATTCGGCGTCGGCTACCCTTGCGGGCATCGAGGTCGCCGACATGATCCGCAAGAACCAGTTCGCCAATGACAATCGCTCGCCATTCAAGATCTTCGTCGAACTTGCAGCATGAATCCGTCTATAGTTAAGGCCGACCGTACCCCAAACGAACATTTGCGACAGAACCATGTTGCGTCCATATGCAGGCTGCTGCGCCCTTCCACTTTAAAATCTCGATTATGCGTCAAGGCAGAATTGACATAATGGCCATTCTATAAAGTAGCGCTCGCAATCACTTTACTTATGTGCCATTACGTTAAACATGAGTGGACAAACTGAGACGAAATTAAAGCTGCTCCTTCAGAAAGTACCTCCGGTTTCTGGTGGATTCGGGCTGGATGACCCGCCACGCCATCTCGCGCCAATCCGTTTCCGGGTACGTCAAGCAGGGCTGGCTTGAACCTGTCGCGACCGGCGTTTACCGTCGCCCGTTTTCATCAGATGCCCATCTGGAAGCTGTCAGTGGGTGGAAGATACCGCTGCTGTCCGCCGTCTGGCTCATGCAGCACAGATTTCATGTCGGCGGCACGAGCGCCCTCTCGTTGCGCGGCCACACGCATTATCTGTCCTTCGGTGGCGAGTTTGCTCTCTACCTCTATGGCTCAGACGTCCCGTCACGGCTGTCGAAGATGCCGATGGACGCACACGTAACGGTCAAGAGCAACACGCTGTTTGGGGAGGAGACGAGCGGGGTCGAGAACACCGATTTCGACCTTTCCGATGACGGTGATCAAGGGCTCGCGCAAAGCCCATGGCGCTGGCCGATGCCAATGTCGTCGCCTGAACGCGCGATCCTCGAAATACTTGACGAGGTCCCGAAGGGAGAGAGCTTCCACAATGTCGATGTCGCGTTCGAGAGCCTCGCCAATCTGCGCCCGAGGTTAATGACGACATTGCTCGCTCAATGCCGCAGCGTGAAAGCCAAGCGGCTCTTTTTGTCTACGCCGACAAGCACAGTCACGCCCGGCGCCGCCACATCGATATGTCGGGAATAGATCTCGGCAAAGGTGATCGCGCGCTTACGCCGGGTGGTCGGCTGCATCCCGTCTACCGGATCACAATTCCTACCGATCTCATGCCGAAGGAGACCCCTCATGGCTCGTGAGCGATACATGCGCCAGTCGAGCTTCTGGTGCGAACCTTGCCATTCATCGCCCGTTATGATGCCTTTGCGCTGAAAGGTGGCACGGCGATCAACCTGTTTTATCGCGATATGCCACGGCTCTCAGTCGATATCGATCTTGTCTATCTTCCGGTCGAGGATCGTGAGACGACAATGAAGGGCATTGACACCACCCTCGAGCACATCCGTGAAGACCTTCAGCGCAATCTGCGCGGTGTCGCCGTCCAGCGGATCGCCGGCGGTGGCAACAACGACACCCGGCTTCTCGTCCGGCAGGGCAGCGCCGAGATTAAAGTCGAGACGTCCCCTGTCACACGGGGAACCGTTCACGCCCCGGAGATCCGCCGTGTTTGCCCGTCAGTCGAAGACGAGTTCGGCTTTGCTGAGATGCAGGTGGTCTCGTTCGAAGACCTCTTCGGGGAAAACTGCATGCGGCAGTTGACCGACAGCATCCGCGCGATCTGTACGATGTGAAGCTGCTTTATGAAAACGAAGGACTGACGGACGCGCTGTTCCGTACCTTCCTCATCTATGTCGCGAGCTCGGGCCGCCCTCCGCACGAACTGGTACGGCCCTCGCTATCCGGGATTGACGAGGCATTCGCCAAGGAATTCGAAGGCATGACAATCGACGCTGTGAGCCGGACGAGCTGAAAGCAGCGCGGGCGAGGCTCACGGCTGACCTCCTCGCCCGCCTCGACGACAAGGCGATGCGCTTTCTGCTTTCTCTCCACGATGGGGATCCACACTTCGAGTCGATTGGCCTGCCACAGGCGGCAAACCTTCCCGCAGTGCGCTGGAAGGTCCTGAACCTGCAGAAACTCAGAGAGCAAAATCCGGAAAAACATTCCAAGCAACGGCGAGAGATCGAAGCACTTCGGTCGTAACGTTGACTATGTCCGGAGAGGCCGGCCAACCCGCTGCGTCGTGATTTTTTTTGCCCGACAGGGGCACAAAGTTGAGAGAAAAGGCTACTTATGGTGGTGGTGTCGACACTGGATGAGAGGGGCAGACGCAAAAAGATCGTCAATGTTGTCCAAACCGTCCTCAGAAATCACGGCGTCCAGCTAGTTCAAGGATATTATTGAGATACTTGACCTGTCGGATTTCAATGATCCCTTCAGGCCCGGTGATTGTCAGGATTGTGTTGACCGCTTGCAACTCAGCCAGATTGGCTCCGCTCTTGTCGATGAAAATCCTCTCGGGAACGCCGTTGGCTGCAATGACTTTCCTGAAAAACCTGCTGGCTGCGGCCATGTCCCGGCGTTCGGAGAGCATGAAATCAGGTTTTGGCTATCGCGGTCGATCGCACGATACAAATACACCCATTCGCCCCGAACCTTGAGATGGGTTTCGTCAACACTCCAGTATCTGGCCGTATGTCGTTTGCGCATCTGCGCCTGTGCGGCAATCAGAGGAGAGTAACGAACAACCCATCGGTTCAGCGTCGCATGAACAACGACTATGCCGCGTTCAGCCAGAATCTCCTGAAGCTCACGACAGGAAACCGGATAGCGGACGTAGAAGAAGACTGCGTACAGGATGACACTTCTGCGAAAATGAACGCCCTTGCTTCGACTGCCATCCGCTTCACACTCTCCTCGACCATGCATCGCTCAGACGCATAGCGCGGACGATCTGAAAAATTTGTGACAGATCCATTTAATATCCACCCGTACCATTGCGTTGTGCGCAAGCCAATTAATTATGATTGTCAGTCAGAAATTTGCTTATTCCGCTCCCGAAGGGAGCGTCAACTGTTGTTCCGGCATTGCTGGGCCCGAGTAATTTTTGGAACGCAGGGCGACACATCGCGGAATGGTGACGAAGCACATATCTATACGTCCAGTCCGCAACCCTTTTCTGCCGGGAATTGCAAACAGATACTGATTGAATGCACATAATTATGCGCATATAATTGCCAGTCAAAGGAGCATATCTTATGCAACAGCAGGAACCCGCCCGGACATTCAAACGCGCAACCAATCTTTCAATCGATAATAAGCTTCTTTCTGAAGCGCGTCGCTATAAGATAAATATCTCGCGTGCAGCCGAGAGTGGGATTGAGCAGGCGCTTGCTGCTGCAAAATCAGCGCTTTGGAAAGAAGATAATCGACCGGCGATCCAAAGTTCCAATGCTTACGTTGAAGCAAATGGCCTACCTCTCGAACGTTATCGTCAATTCTAATGGCGAGATATGACGTCTATTCCAACCCGGGCGGCGGCTATGTGCTCGACGTACAGGCTGATCTACTGGATGAGCTTAAAACACGTATTGTCATCCCTATTATTAATAAAGCACTGGCCCCTATTCCGGCGAAGCGGCTCAATCCAAGCTTTGAGATTGAAGGAGAAGAACATGTCTTGGTTACACAGTTCATGTCGGCAATTCCGGTGTCAGCATTGAAGAACCCAGTCACGAACCTTTCTGCTTTGCATGACGAGATCGTATCCGCGCTCGATATGGCGTTTCACGGGTTTTGAGCGCTACCGTTCGGTTAACCGTCTGGATGAAAACACTGAGTGCCAGTCCAAAAGCAGCGGCCTGATTGTAAATTTCCAGAGCTTCTGCTGCCGGTTAGTTTGGCGATTTGTCAGAACAATCTGCTAACTTCGAAGACCAATACGCCGTTCGATCCTTTCTGCTTTCCCAACAGACTTCGAACTCTGGAGATCCGCCAAGACGACATCTCGCACGTCTTTCGGCAGATCTGCTGCCCGTGGATGCTTCCCTTCTCGACTCACGTGCATCAAGAGTTGCTCGCAAAGCGCCAATATCTCCCCATCGGCATTGAACAATCTCATGAATACATGCAAACGTTTGTGATCAGCATCGATCAATGCCAATTCTACCTGCAATGTTTCACCGGCATGGCATTCTTTCAGATACGCGATACGACTATCGAGCGTGTAGAGCGTAGCATTATTTGTTGCACGATAAACAGCGTCGATTCCAATTCGATCCATATAAGTGGTCGCCGCGTCAGAAAAGACAATTCCATAGGCATAGTCCCCATATGGCCATTGTAGTCTATCCAGTTCGATGAAACGCTTGTGCGATAAATCGGTAATGCTTCGCTCATGCTCATTTCCTCCGCTCTAGCCATCCATAGAACTCGCCTACGATTCCTTTACGGAAGAGGAGGACGCATGCCATGAAGATGACGCCCGTCACGATCGTTACCGGGAAGTCGGATGTTGCGAGATAGTTCTGCAGCGCAACGACGAAAGCAGCGCCGACGATGGGGCCTATGAGTGTTCCGATACCGCCCAGAAGCGTCATGAGGATCACTTCGCCCGACATCTGCCAGCCGACATCGGTCAGCGTTGCAAACTGGAAGACAAGCGCCTTCAGGCCGCCTGCAAGACCCGCGAGTGCTGCCGACATGACGAAGGCTGCAAGCTTGTAGCGGTTGACGGAATAGCCGAGCGAAACCGCGCGGTTCTCGTTTTCGCGTACCGACTTCAGGATCATGCCGAAGGGCGAGTTGATGATGCGCCAGATGACGAAGACGCCAAGGACGAACACGGCCAGCACGAAATAATACATGTTCATCGGCTGGTTGAGGTCGATGATGCCGAAGAGATATCCACGCGGCACACCCTGCAATCCATCTTCGCCATGGGTGAAGGTGGCTTGCAGGCAGAAGAAGAAGAACATCTGCGCCAATGCCAGCGTAATCATCGTCGAATAGATGCCCTGACGGCGAATGGCGAGATAACCGATGACGAGGCCAAGGGCGGCTGCGGCGAGAACGCCGAGTACGAGGCCGAGTTCCGGCGTAACGCCCCAGACTTTCACCGTATGGGCCGTGATATAGGCCGCGCCGCCGAAGAATGCTGCATGGCCGAAGGACAGAATGCCGGTATAGCCCAACAGAAGGTTGAAGGCAGAGGCGAACAGCGCAAAGCACAACATCTTCATCAGGAAGATGGGGTAGACCATGAAGGGTGCAGCCAGTAGTCCCACAAGGGCAATGCCGAGGACGATGACCGAGAGGCTGTTGACGGCAGGCGCCTTGCTGTCGCGCGGCGCTGCGGTGGCCCTGAGAGCGGTCTTGAGAGCAGTATCAGCCATATCAGGCCTCCTTCCCGAACAGTCCGGCGGGTCGAACCAGAAGGACGATAGCCATGATGACGAAGATGACGATGCTGGAAGCCTCGGGGTAGAAGACCTTGGTGAGGCCTTCCGCCAGCCCCAGCACATAACCGGTGATGATGGCGCCAAGGATCGAGCCCATGCCGCCGACGACCACCACGGCAAAGACCACGATGATGATGTTGGAGCCCATCAGCGGGCTGACCTGATAGATCGGCGCGGCCATGATGCCCGCAACACCGGCAAGCGCCGCACCCAACGCATAGGTGAAGGTGAGGAGCAGCGGCACATTGATGCCGAAGGCCTTGACCAAAGTGGGGTTTTCCGTCGCGGCGCGCAGATAGGCGCCAAGCTTGGTCTTTTCGATCAGGAGCCGGTGCCGAGGCAGACGAAAAGCGAGGCGACGACCACCCGGGCGCGATAGTTCGGCAGGAACATGAAGCCGAGATTGTGCCCGCCCGCAAGCGAAGGCGGCACGGCATAGGGCTGACCGGCAGCGCCATAATAATAGCGGAACGTGCCTTCGATCACGAGGGCAAGGCCGAAGGTGAAGAGCAGGCCATAGAGCGGATCGAGATTGTAGAGCCGCGACAGGGCCACGCGCTCGATGATCGCGCCACCGAGGCCGACGATAAGCGGGGCGAGGATCAGCGCTGGCCAGTAGCCGATGCCAAGCCAGCTCAACAGCAGATAGCCGACAAAGGCACCCAGCATATATTGCGCGCCATGGGCGAAATTGATGATGCGCAGAAGCCCGAAGATGATGGCAAGGCCGAGACTCAGCATGGCATAGAAGGAGCCGTTGATGAGGCCGACCAGCAGCTGCCCGAGAAGTGCCTGCAAAGGTATTCCAAAAATCATTGTCATCGTGTCATACCCCCAGCGCTTCGTTGAGCGCCGCCATGCGGGCGGGCAGTTCGGCGGTGGGGAAGTTTTCCGTCACCACGCCATGATCCATGAGATAAAAGCGGTCGGCGACCTTGGCGGCGAAGCGGAAATTCTGCTCGACCAGCAACACCGTCATGCCACGTTTTTTTTTCAACTCCACCAGCACATCGCCGATGCGCTGCACGATAACGGGCGCAAGACCTTCGGTCGGCTCGTCGAGCAGCAGCACCTTGACCCCGGTGCGCAGGATGCGCGCAATTGCCAGCATCTGCTGTTCGCCACCCGAAAGCTTGGTGCCGGGGCTGTTGCGGCGCTCATGCAGATTGGGAAAGAGTTCGTAGATTTCGTCGAGCGACATCGTGCCCTGACTGCCTTTGGCGACGACAGGCGGCAAAAGCAGGTTTTCATGCACGCTCAAGGTGGCAAAGATGCCGCGCTCTTCGGGCACAAAACCGAGACCTGCATGGGCGATGCGATGCAGCGGCACGCGCATGATGTCCTTGCCGTCGAGCGTGATGGTGCCAGTGCGCTTGCGGATGATGCCCATGATGGCACGCAGCGTCGTCGTCTTGCCGACGCCGTTGCGGCCAAGAAGCGTGATGGTTTCGCCGGGCCAGATATCGAGGTCGACGCCGTGCAGGGCATGGCTTTCGCCATACCGTGCATTGAGCCCGCGCACGGATAATAGCGGTTGGCCTCTATTCATGTTCGGTTCCCATATAGGCGGTGCGCACGCGCTCGTCCCCGGAGACGGTGGCATAATCGCCGGAGGCGAGAATTTCGCCGCGCTGCAGCACCGTGACGTGGTGGGCAATGTCGGCCACCACCTTGAGATTGTGTTCGACCATCAAGACCGCGCGATCCTTCGCCACATCGGCAATGAGGGCGGCAATGGTATGGACATCTTCATGGCCCATGCCCGCCATCGGCTCATCGAGCAGCAGAACCTTCGGATCAAGCGCCAGCGTGGTGGCGATTTCGAGCGCGCGCTTGCGGCCATAGGACAGATCGGCGGCCAGTGCATGACGGGCATCGGCAAGGCCGACCCGCTCCAGAAGCTCGATGGCCTGTGCGTCGAGCCGGTCGAGTGCTGACAGCGAGCGCCAGAACTGTGTGGCAAGCCCATTGGGACGCTGCAATGCGACCTTTACATTTTCCAGCACGGTCAGGTGCGGAAAGGTGGCCGAAATCTGGAACGAGCGCACCAAACCCATGCGGGCCACCTTGGCCGGATCAGTCTTGGTGATGGTTTCGCCCAGAAGCGTGATCTCGCCACTCGATGGCTGCAAGAACTTGGTCAGGAGGTTGAAAACCGTGGTTTTGCCTGCACCGTTGGGGCCGATCAACGCGTGAACACGAGCATGTTCCACATCGAGGTCGACATTCTTGACTGCATGAAAGCCGCCAAAAGACTTGCCCAGTCCGCGTGCCGAAAGAACGGTCTTGCCGGATGAGCCGCCATCGTTCGGCCCTGCTTCATGCAGGGCCGTCATATTGCCAGTTGCTGCGTTCATTCAACCAGCCTCTTTTTACTGCGTTACCAGCGGGGGCAGCCGCCCTTGTCGAGTGGGCGGAATGCTTCGTCACCGGGGATTGTGCGCAGAACTTTGTAGTAGTCCCACGGTCCCTTGGATTCCTCAGGTGACTTGACCTGAACAAGATACATGTCGTGAACCATACGACCGTCGGCGCGCAGCTTCGCATTACGTGCGAAGAAGTCATTGATATCCATCGTGCGCATCTTGTCGAGCACGGCCTTGCCGCTGGTGGATTTTGCCGCTTCGGACGCCTTGAGATAATTCATGACAGACGAATAAACGCCCGCATGAACCATTGTCGGCATCTTGCCGTTCATCCGTTCCCCGAAACGCTTCGACCAAGCACGGGTTTGGTCATCATAATCCCAGTAAAAGCCGGTGGTCAGTGTCAGGCCCTTTGCAGTTTCGAGCCCAACGCTGTGAACGTCGGAGAGAAACAGCAGCATGCCAGCAATCTTCTGGCCACCCTGAGTAATGCCATATTCACTGGCCTGCTTGAGCGCGGTCATCGTGTCGCCCGACGAGTTTGCAAGAGCAATCACGTCAGCGCCCGATGCTTGCGCCTGTAGCAGGAAAAAGAAGAGAAATCGGTGGTTTCACGCGGATGACGCACCGAACCCACAACTTCACCACCGCTTGCCTTGACGGCTTCCGCGGTATCGCGCTCCAGCGCATGCCCGAATGTATAGTCAACAGTAATGAAGTACCACTTCTTACCGCCCTCTTGTGTCATGGCGCGACCGGTGCCATTGGCGAGCGAATAAGTGTCCCGGGTCCACTGCACTGTCGTCGGTGAGCAAGCTTTTGCCCGTCAGGTCCGAGGAACCCGCTGTGGAGGCAAGAAACGCTACGTCCTTGTCACGTGTGATTTCCTGAACGGCCATGGCGACCGACGATGTTGGTACATCGATGATGGCTTTGACATTCTTCTCATCGATCCAGCTGCGCGCCAGCGTCGAACCGATATCCGGCTTGTTCTGATGGTCGCCCACGATGATTTCGATCGGCTCCCCATTCAACGTGCCACCGAAATCTTCCACGGCCATCTTGGCAGCTACAACCGAGCCGTCGCCAGCAAGATCGAAATTCATGCCGGACATATCCGTCAGCACGCCCAGTCGAACCGGTTCCGCCAATGCCGGGCTTGCGAGCATCATGGCGGCAAAAGCACCCGAAAGCATCATTGATTTCATTTTCATGTTTCCTCCTCCCAAATTATCAACGGTGTCAGCCCGACTGGCCGCTGCTTTCCGCAATCAGTCTCGCCAGATAAAACTGGTCGGCTTGATAGGGTGCGGCCCAGTTGGCGCGGTGTTCTTGATCAATAGCCCTTTTCGTCATCCGCAAGGCCAAGGGTGGGCATTCGGCGACGGTCTGCGCGAAAATCTTTGCGGTTTCGACCGCACCGCCCGCTGGGGCAATCTTGTCGCAAAGCCCCATATTGAGCGCGTCCTGCTCTCCGATCCGCTCATTAGCGAAAAGCACACGCTTGGCGCGCGTGGGGCCGATCAACGATGAAAGCAGGGGCAACCCGCCCCAACCCAGCGTCATGCCCAAACGAACTTCCGGAAACTGGAAGAAGGCACCTTCCGCCAAAACGCGGAAATCGGCTGCCAAAGCCGGGATGCCACCGCCACCAACCGCCGGGCCTTCAACCGCTGCGATGGTGATCTGTGGCAGCAACCGCCACCGATCGCACATAACGCCGCCAAGCGACATGGCCGTGTGGCGCGCAACAGAATCCGCATTGGTGCGCCAGAGATTCTCGTCCTTCAGATCAACGCCACCGGAAAAGCGGCTTCCAGTTCCAGCTATAATAACGACCTGAACACTGTCATCTGCCGCTAACTCGTCAGCAGCCTTTATGAGCGCCTTGATCGCTTCTTCATTGAGAGCATTGGCCTTGCCGCCGCGGTCATAGCGCGCCACCGCAATCGGTCCCTCGCGCTTGATATCGACTATGGCCATTACCATCCTCCCAGTTGTTTTCGCTTTGACATACTACCGAGTATGTTGCATATATCAAACGGGTTTGCAACTGCCCTCTTTTGAAGGTTTAGTTGCGGCCGGGTAGGAGGAATTCAGAAAATGACGCCAGACCAGCGTGCGCTCAACCGTAACCATTCCGTGTTGCGATATCTTCTTGATCAATATGCAACCGAACACCCCACGGCACCATTCGTGCATTTTTGGCCATCGACGAAGTGGGATTACAAGACGACCCGTGACTGCGTTCGCCAACGTGCAGCCACGCTGAAATCCCATGGCGTAAAACGCGGTGACCATGTGCTTTGCTTTATGGGTAACGGGCCGGATCTGCTCACCACCGGTTCGCGATCAACTATATCGGTGCGGTCTATGTGCCGATCAACACCGCAGCACTCGGACGCCCGCTGGAACATGTACTGGAGGACGCGGATGCCTCGCTGATGATTGCCCACGCCGAGCTGTTGGAACGTTTGCTGGATGTCGCTCCCGGCAAGCTGCGCAAAGTTCTGGTGGTCGAAGGCTCTGTAAGCTGTGCAGTCGCCGGCGTAGAAATCCTGCCCTTGATTGACGTTCAAACAGTGAGTGAAACCGAACTTGTTCTCGACAAACCGATTGAGCCGTGGGACACGCTTGCTGTCATGTACACCTCTGGTACGACAGGCAATGCCAAAGGCGTCGTAACCTCTTATGCGCAGCTTTATACGATGGGTCCAGATGCCTTTGACTGCGTCAATGAAACGGATCGCTGCATGATCTGCGGCCCGATCTTCCATTGCGGCTCCACCCTTTACGTCTATGCCATGCTGGCGCGCGGCCTTTCCATCGGCATGATGCGCGAGTTCAAAACGCAGCATTTCTGGCAGGCCGTCCGGGACACGGGCTCGACCTATTGCCTGTTGCTCGGCGTCATGGCGAGTTTTCTTCTGAAACAGCCCGTTTCACCGGATGATCGCAGCCACCCGCTGCGGCGCGCCTTCATCACCCCGTTCGGTGAGGATGGTCCGTTATTCGCCGAGAGATTTGGCGTGGAGGCCGGACCATCTACAACATGACCGAAATTGCCAGCCCGCTTGTTGCCGGGCCCGGCATTACGCAAAAGGGAATCGCCGGAAAGCCGCGCCCTTGGTATCAGTTGCGTGTGGTTGACGAGAACGACATCGAAGTGCCAGATGGCGCGGCCGGCGAATTGGTCGTTCGCTCCGACCGCCCCCGGGCCTTGATGAAAGGCTATTACAACAACCCAAAAGCAACCGTCGAAGCCATGCGCAATGGCTGGTTTCACACCGGAGACAGCTTTCGCAAGGACGAAAATGGCGTCTATTTCTTCGTTGATCGCCTGAAAGACGTCATCCGACGGCGTGGCGAAAATATCTCTTCCTTCGCTTTGGAAGCCGAAGTGCTTTTCCACGACAGCGTCAAAGAGTGCGCGGCTATCGCAGTGCCAAGCGAATTGAGCGAGGATGAAGTTCTTATCGCCGTAACCCCAGTTGAGGGACAGAAAATCGTAGCCGGAGAACTGCTGGAGTTTTTGACAGGCCGTCTGCCCCGCTTCATGGTGCCTCGCTATGTGCGAATTTTGGAATCTCTTCCAAAAACCTCGAGCGGTAAAATCCAGAAACATGTACTACGCAGCGAAGGCATTACCGGAGACACGATCGATCGCGAGCTCAACGTGAAGCGCGCAAGCTGATCTCTCAGAATCGAAAGACCTGAAACATCATGGAAAACTTCGTCTTCAACACGACGCCATCCATCGTGCAACAAACCGGCGGACTGTCGAGGATTGTCGATATTGCCGGGCATTTGTTGGGCAAGCGCGTTGTTATCGTCACCGACAAGGGATTGCGTAAGCTCGGATTGCTGAGCCCGGCCACAAACACATTGGAGCAGGCGGGCATTGCCGTTTCGATCTTCGATGATGTGCAGGCCGACCCACCGGAAAGCAATGTTCTGGCGCTGAAAGGCCAGATTGTCGCCCATGAAGCAACTGGTGTTCTCGCCATTGGCGGTGGCTCATCAATGGATGTTGCAAAGGTTGCCGCCCTGTTGGCAAAAAGCGGTGAAACGCTAAACGACATTTATGGCGTCAACATCGCGCGCGGGCCACGCCTTCCGCTCGTGCTGGTACCGACGACCGCGGGCACGGGGTCGGAAGTCACACCAATATCAATTATCACCACCGGAGCAGCGGAGAAGAAGGGCGTGGTCTCGCCTTTTCTGCTGCCGGACATGGCACTTCTCGATGCGGATTTGACCGTCGGTTTGCCAGCAGCGGTCACCGCCGCAACCGGCATCGATGCAATGGTGCATGCTATCGAAGCTTATGCTTCAGCTTCCGCCAACAACAACCCTTTGTCGCGCTCGCTGGCACGCAACGCGCTGCAACTGCTCGGCGCCAATATCCGCACCGCTGTGTTTGAGGGCGGCAACTGCGACGCTCGCGCCGCCATGCTGCTCGGCTCGCTGCTTGCCGGGCAGGCCTTTGCCAATTCTCCGGTTGCAGCTGTGCATGCCCTCGCCTACCCAATTGGTGGGCATTTCCATGTGCCGCACGGCTTGTCCAATGCGCTCGTGCTTACGCATGTGCTGCGCTTCAACCTGCCGGAAGCAGGCCACGTTTATGCAGAAATTGCAGCAGATGTTTTCCCGGAACTCGGCGCAGTATCGGCAAAAAAAACGTGCTGAAGCCTTTGTTGAAAAGCTGGCAGAACTCAGCCGTGAGCTTGGCGTGCCACAGACTTTGCGCGAAGTGAATATCACGGAAGACGATCTGCCCCTGCTTGCGCGCGACGCCATGAAACAGACGCGCCTTCTGGTCAACAATCCACGCAAGGTAACCGAGGCGGACGCCTTGGCGATTTATAAAGCCGCATATTGATAGCAACACAGACAATCTTATGAAAAGGCCGGTTTTCACCGGCCTTTTCGTTTCAATCAACAAATTTCGAACAGGCCCGCAGCACCCATACCTCCGCCGACGCACATGGTCACCACCACGTAGCGTCCATTGCGCCGTTTGCCTTCGATGAGGGCATGCCCGGTCATTCGCGCGCCCGACATTCCATAGGGATGGCCAATCGAAATAGCGCCGCCACTCACATTCAATTTTTCATTATCGATGCCAAGTTTGTCGCGGCAATAAAGCACCTGTGCCGCAAAGGCTTCGTTCAATTCCCACAGATCGATGTCATCAACCGTCAGGCCATGCTGTTTGAGCAATTTCGGCACGGCATAAACAGGGCCGATACCCATCTCGTCGGGTTCGCATCCGGCTACAGCCATTCCGCGATAAATACCGAGCGGCGAAAGGCCCCGCTGTTCCGCTTTCTTCGCTTCCATCAGCACGGAAGCCGAGGCACCGTCCGACAGTTGCGAGGCGTTGCCAGCGGTAATAAAGCCCCCTGTGCCACAGTTTGACCACCGGAAAAGACCGGCTTCAATCCGCGCAAGCCCTCCAGTGTGGTTTCAGGGCGATTGCCTTCGTCCATCGCCAGTTCAACGCTTTTCGCGGAGACCTCGCCCGTGGCCTTGTCCTGACAAGCATGGTGGACTGAAGCGGGACGATCTCGGCGTTCAGGCGGCCTGCTGCCTGTGCAGCTGCAGTGCGCTGCTGCGATTGCAGCGCATATTCATCCTGCGCTTCACGCGATATACCGTAACGCGCCGAAACAATCTCCGCCGTCTCGATCATGCTCATATAGGTGGCGGGCAGATGCTCCGTCAGCCATGGATCGTGCCAACGATGAACGTTCATATGCTCGTTCTGCACCAGCGAAATCTGCTCCACGCCACCGCCAATGGCAATCGTCATACCATCGCCGGCGATCTGTTTGGCGGCTGTTGCGATAGCCATCAACCCCGATGCGCATTGACGATCCATCGACTGGCCCGGAACTGAAACCGGAAGGCCAGCCCGCAACAAAGACGTGCGGGCGATATTCATATGGGTCGTGCCTTGCTGAAGCGCAGCACCGAGGACGACGTCCTCTACTTCAGCGCCATCGATGCCAGCCCGCTTGACCGCAGCGGCAATCGCGTGGCCCGCCAGCGCTGGCGCAGTCGTGTCGTTGAAGGCTCCGCGATAGGCTTTGCCAATCGGCGTACGCGCAGTTGATACGATTACAGCTTCTCTCATCAGAGCTCCTCCACTGATGCTGGAACGTAAAGCCTTTTGGCTAATTCTCTCAGTTCCGGAGTAAGCGGAACAGGCCGTCGCGTGTCTCGGTCCACATAGACATGCACATACTCACTCACTGCAGCGGTCAGCTCTTCGCCATCCTTGAAGATGCCAAACCCCCACAGCAAACTGGTATTGCCGATATGCTCGACGCGAACCCCAACAACGACATTGTCAGGGTAGAAAATCTCGGAGAAATAATTCGTTGAATTGCGCGCAACGATACCAATGGGGGTGGAGCCATTCAGCTCCAGAGCACCAGACGCAATAAGCGACCGGTTCAATGCTGCATCGCAATATTGCATATAGACGACATTGTTGACGTGACCATAAATGTCCATATCGCTCCAGCGCGTCTGCATCTCGTAGAACTCCCGGTAGCCTGACCGGGGTTCAGCCTTCGGGCGCGCTTTGGAGGCCGTCATTCGATAACCTCATTAGCGCGCGACGTCGCGATGATGCGATCCACATGCGCCAAACCAGCGTCGGTCTCGATGAAATTGGTCATGTCATCGATCTTTGTGAAAGCAGCGGCAACGGCTTCCGGTGTTCGCTCACCCTTCGGTAGATAAACCCCTTCACTTTCTACAATCGCCATACGGGCCACAGTCCCCGCACCAGCCAAAAGTACAGTGCGGCTTGGCGCCTGTTCACTGACGAGGAAGAGAGCAGCGGGAACGACATTTTCGGGTGCGAGGCGCACCAGCATTTCTTCGTCCAGCACATCGCCGGTCATGCGCGTTGCAGCAGTCGGGGCAATCGCATTGACATGAATGTCGTACTTGTCGCCTTCAAAATGCAACACATTCATCAGGCCGACGAGGCCCGCCTTGGCCGCTCCATAGTTGGACTGGCCGAAATTCCCATAAACCCCCGACGTGGAAGTCGTCATGAGGATGCGACCATAGTTCTGGCCTTTCATAATGTCCCACACAGCGCGACTGGCATTGGCCGAGCCAATAAGGTGCACGTCAACCACGGCGCGAAAATCGAACATTTCCATTTTCGCGAAGCTCTTGTCGCGCAAGATCCCGGCATTGTTGATGAGAATATCAATGCGACCGAATTCCTCGACCGTGCGCTTTGTCAGCGCCTGCATGTCTTCGAACTTCGTGACATTGCCAGCGTCAGCAATGGCAACGCCACCATTGGACCTAATTTCCGCAACAACCTTCTCGGCTGCTTCCGATGCTCCGCCGGTACCGTCACGGCTACCACCGAAATCGTTCACGACGACTTTTGCGCCGCGCGCTGCCAGTTCGAAGGCATAAGCGCGCCCAAGCCCTCCGCCCGCACCTGTTACAATTGCAACACGATTTTCATAAGAAATGGCCATGTGAACCTCAACCTACTGTTAATATGAGCCAATCAGCGGCCAGCGCTGGCTTTGCTTCGTCTTTGATTTCAACTGTCGCTCCAAGGATCTGGAGCTGGCCATTGCCCTTCGGCTGAACCGATTTCGAATTGAACGCACCACGAATGAAAGAACCCACCTTCACCGGCGCGAGAAAGCGGACTTTGTCGAACCCATAATTGATTTCAACCATACCCGCGGCAACCTCCGGCAAAACCTCACGACTGAGCTTGGTCAACAGGCCAAGCACGAAAAACCGTGTGCAATAGTGCCACCAAAAACACTTTCCGTCGCTGCGCGTTCCGGGTCTGTGTGAATGAATTGATGATCATCGATCACGTCCGCAAACCGATCCACAAGCTGTTGATCGATCTTAATCCAGTCCGAGTACAGGAGCTGGCTTTCTGCGTTTGCAATGAGTGCTGACGCAGCAGAATTAGGGCTAATTTCCAAAATTACATCCTCCGGGCGTCGAGAAATGGACGGTAGCCGCATTAATCAACAACATACTGAGTAGTATGCACTTGAACATGGCTTTGTCTAGTGGCATTTTGGCATCGAAGTTTGCTAGGCTGGGCTGCCGCTTACCTATGCATAAATCGGAGTAGCAGATGGCTGACAGCCGCCGAAATAACCGAACGGACAGTACCGGGAATGTCGTAATCCCGAAACCGCCGCTCAGTGCTTCATGGAGCAAGGCTTCGCCACAACAAGCATTGATGATGTGGCGCGCAGGATGGGTTCGACCAAAGGGCGCATTTATCACTACTACTCATCGAAGACGGATTTGTTCTTCGACGTGCATCGCGAAGGCATGGATCGACTGTTCAAGGCTGTCGAACCGGTCATGACGATGAACGGCTCGGGCCTGCACCGACTTGAGGAGATGCTCATGGCGCATGCGCTAGCCATGATGACCAACGTCGCTTTCGAAGCCGTGGTAGTGCAAGGCGTCCATATGCATAAACTGGCGGCAACCACGCCAGATCAGCGCCGCACACTCAACGAGCTTATTTCCATCCGACGCCGGTTCGAGGATTTGTTCAAGCAGATAATTCGCGACGGGATCGATGACGGCAGTATTCGGGAGGTAGATGTATCGATAGCGGCCAAAGCCGTACTCGGCGCGATCAACTGGTTGTCCATCTGGTATCAGCCGAGAAGCATTCAAACTGAGAACGACAAAATTGCCTTGGCCAAAGAGATCGTGAGCATCCAGATAAATGGGCTTCGTCGATCCAACTAAGTATTGCGATAACGAAACAAGCTGGGCCTCCCAAGCTTGATAAGTGAGGGTGAGTACAGCGATTTCAGATCGGCTGATGAGGAAATGGAAGAGTCTTGATGCTACTTAGACGGATCAAGCCCTCCGAATTGTCAGTCCGAACCCGCTCGTTGGTAGACCGCTGGTAGTGCATCTACCGGGCGGACCGGATGCAAAGGTATTATCAGGCACTATATGTAGGTGAAGTGCCGGATAAGTATATCCGGCGCCAGTCACCAAAGCGGGCCTTATTTAGCATCGACGATTTCCTTGGGGAGCGGTGTACCGAGGTATTTTTTTTACCGCGTATTATAATTCAGCGCGTACCGGGCAACCGGCTGCCTAATTGGTTCTGGTGGCCGTGACGGCGGTACGAAGGCCTGCACGATTTCCCCAACGGGAGTTTCAACAAAGCGGTCGAGCCGGAAGTTGGATGCTGTTTCAGACACAACACATTATGCGAAGGCGGTTTTATTTAAGCAATCAGCTTTTGGCTTAAATAGTGGGCGAGCTAGTCACCTGAATCTGAAGTTCGGTTCATTGTTTTCTGGCAGAAACGCTTGACCGACGCGAGGATTTGATCGGCAGATTTAACCCATTTGTAGGGTGTGGGGCTTTCGTTGTGTGCTTTGATGAAGGCATTAATGTCAGCCTCGAGTTCTGCTGTTGAACGGTGTGCGCCACGCTGTAACTGCTTTCGCGTCAGTTCTGCAAACCAACGTTCGACCTGGTTAATCCGGGATGCCGACGTAGGTGTGAAGTGAACATACCAATGAGGTCGCCGCGCGAGCCATGCTTTGATCTTAGGTGTCTTGTGGGTTGCATAGTTATCCATCACCAGATGGACGTCTGGCCCGTCGGGCAATTCGGCGTCGATCCGTTTTAGAAAGTCAAGAAATTCAGCGGCTCTGTGACGCTTGTAGCAACGACCGATTACCGCGCCAGTGGCAACGTCGAGCGCGGCAAATAGGGAAGTTGTGCCATTGCGCACATAAGTATGCGTCCGCCGTTCAGGGATACCCGGTGCCATTGGCAGAACTGGCTGCTCACGATCCAGCGCCCGGATTTGCGACTTCTCATCTACGCATAGAACAATCGCCCGATCTGGTGGCGACATATAAAGCCCAACAATGTCCCGGACCTTGTCAACAAACAGCGGATCGGTGGACAGTTTGAATGTCTCCGATCGATGTGGTTGCAAGCCAAAGGCTCGCCAGATCCGCCGGATAGTGGTGTGCGAAAGCCCGCTATTGGCTGCCATCGAACGGATGGACCAGTGCGTGGCATCTGTGGGTATAGTGTTCAACGTACGCTCAACAACCTGAGCAACCTGCGCATCGGAAACCGTTCGTGGTCGACCTGCACGATACTCATCTGTCAGGCCTTCAATGCCATCCTGTGCAAACCGGCGGCGCCACTTACCAACAGTATGTTCGTGAACACCCGGGCGTTCGGCAACCTCCTTGCTGTGCAGACCCTGAGCGCACAGTAAAAAATCATCTGGCAACGATCTGACAAGGAACGTGGCGCTTTATGCTTACGCACGGGATTCAAGGAACTTCTTATCCGCCTCGTTCAGAACGACGAGGTCCGCTGGCCGGCCAATCATGATAAAAACTCCTGTTCCTCTGACAGAAGCTAAACAATATGAGGCTTACTTTAGTTCCACCTGACTAGGACAAGCACTCTTAATTAAGGGTCGACGCCATCATCGGTAGGCACACGCAAAAACTTCCCGGAAGTATATTTCCGCTTTCAGTGGCTCAAGCGCCGCCGATAGTGTTCACAGGTTGTCGGTTCCCGACAACACGGACGATAGCGAACCATCCATAAGATCATTGATTGCTGTAGACACGGAGATGTCAGGCCTTACCGTAGAAGCGGCGGCGATCGACGGTGCGGATGCTACTTGCTGATGTTGCGGCCATCAGCAGTGATCGGTGAAACTGGCAGGCCGAGCGGGATTCGAACTTTTATGCCGAAGCACTCGACTGGCGCTCCGCCATTCCATAGTCTATGTCAGCTTTCGGGGACTCTTAAGCATCAGTCAAAAGACCGAAGTAAAACGCTTTCAACAACGTTCCCAATCTTTGGACCTTATTGACTGAATTTTGAAAATTTGCACCCAGCCGCTCTCGCCGCCGCCGCGGCGGCCGCTGCTGACTTTACATCGCGACCCGCACTGCCGCCGCCGAACCGCCCACGTATTTCCGACGCGGTGTTTAACTCTCCACGGGAAAAGGCCCGTGTCCGAGCAATGGCGGCGCGAGGGCGCTCATCGTCGGAGCGCTCGGCTTCGAACAAATAAAGGACGCGCTCAGCGCATATGGCAGCCCATTCCGCGACCAAACGCCGATCTGACACGCTGAGCGTCTGCACCGAAATCTTCATTGCCGTGACCTGTAGTGCTTCGACCGAAAACTTGTGGTCCGGCAACTTATATCTTCACGTCGCCCAAAACCAGAATGTCCGCTTCCCACCTCATCCCGGTCGTTAGCAGCAAGAAAAAGCGGAACTTCCGTTTTGGGAAGCATGTGAATGTATCGCTAACGTCTGGATTGGAGGCGCAATGCGGACGCACATCTTCTCCGCAATCAGGGCAGCGAGTGATTGGGGTGGCTTCTATTACTCATAAATATGTGGTATTGAGAGCGATAGAAACGGATTTTATCCCTCATGCCCCGGAATTGGACACAGCCTGATTGGCCGCATTTTCGCTATGACGCATCCGCGCTCGTGGCACTGGAACAGCGATTTCTGCTCTCCTCCGGCGAGGTCATCGGCGCTGTGCGCCACATTAATCCCGACGAGCGCGACCGATTGCGCATCGAACTCTTGAGCGACGAAGCGATCAAGACGAGCGCGATCGAAGGCGAAACATTGGATCGCTTAAGTGTCCAGTCATCGCTCAGGAGACAGCTTGGCCGGACACGGACCGGCGTTCAGTGCAACCGCGTGAATATGGGATCGCGGAAATGACGGTCGACGTTTATGGCACCTATGCCCTGCCGCTTGATGATGCCACTCTCTTTCGGTGGCATACCATGTTGATGGCAGGTAGTCGACATCTGGAAAGTATCGGTGCTTATCGCAGCCATTCCGACGCTATGCAGATCGTCTCTGGCCAGCTGGACCGTGCGACGATCCATTTCGAGGCGCCGCCATCAGCGCAGGTGCGAGACGAAATGCGTCAGTTCATATCGTGGTTCAACGCAAGCGCTCTGACCAGCGGCACGCCCCTCCCCGCGCTTACCCGCGCCGGGCTTAGCCATTTGTGGTTCGAAAGTATCCATCCGTTTGAGGACGGCAATGGGCGGCTTGGTCGCGCGCTGGCCGAGAAAGCACTCGCCCAATCGCTGGGGCAACCAAGCCTGATCATGCTCAGTTTTACCATCGAACAGCAACGGAAGGCCTATTACGATCAGCTGGAAATCCATCAGAGAACCCTCGACGTCACCGAATGGTTGGTGTGGTTTTCCCAAACCGTGCTGAGGGCTCAGCAAGCAACACTGGATCGCGTCGCCTTCTACATCGCCAAGGCGCATTTCTACGACCGGTTCAGGGGGCGTTTAATCCCCGTCAGGAGAAAGTCATTGCGCGTCTGTTCGAGGCAGGACCGGGGGCTTTATCGGTGGCCTCAGTGCCGACAACTATCTGGCCATAACAAAGACCTCACGCGCAACCGCCACCCGCGATTTGCAGGATTTGGTCGACAAGGGCGCGTTGACGCGCAGCGGTCAGCTTCGCTTCACCCGATACGCACTGAACTGGCGAGCACGTCATTGACGACAACATACTGGAAACGGTATTGCCAAGTTGTTTGTGATTGGTGCACGGGCGCGCGGCGGTTGCTTTTTCAAGCCGTAGGTTGTACCGGCGGGGACGAAAGACGGTATTTATCTGATCGTGGGCTGAGGAAGCGCTGTGCTTGGCGGGGCGATTTGAACCGCCCCATCATCTTCTCTCTCCGGGTTTGGCGGTGTGCGTTTTCAATTCTGTTGTTCAGGCCGTTGTTGGCCCGATGATCAGCATCCGGGGCCAGATTTTGTATCGGCTTGATAGAGCTGCGCAGCTTGTCCGTTACGACGACACGCGGTTCACCGAATTGCTTGACAAGTCCAGAGAAAAAGCGCTTGGCAGCCTTGGTGTTGCGGCGAGTTTGAACCAGAATGTCGAGTACGTCACCATCGGCGTCAATGGCCCGCCATAACCAGAATTTCTTTCCGCTGATCGTGATGAAGGCCTCATCCATATGCCACTTATCGTTTGGCCGGGCCGGTTCCTGCGAATGCAAGCGGCAAAATGTTGGCCAAAGAGCGTGATCCAGAGACGAACCGATGATAGGCCCAGACGGCGTAGACGACAACTTCACGGGGAAAACGAAACCCCTTCAAACGAGGGAAAGTGCTCGGTAAATTCTTGTCGCCTAGATAGAGGAAACGCTGCGGTCAAACAACTTGGCAATACCATCAAGCTTGCTCGGCCGTTCCGGCGCCCTGAACGTCGGTTCGATAATATCCGCGCTCAAATACTTCGCAATTGTGTTGCGCGTCAGCCCCGTATGTCGGCTGATTTACCGGATCGACTGCTTCTCGTGCAGCGCCATCCGACGGATGATACTTAAAAGCCCCATGTGGATCACTCCGTTGCCCCGTCGCTCACCGCGTTGGGGAAGGTTTCTGCACGATGGTGATGCAGATGTCGATGGCTTTCTGTCGTTTTCATTGAGTGTTCAGAACCGGCGCAAGTCACGCGCCGGCTATGCCTTTGCCCATCACGTGGAAGCTGTGCTGAAAGCACATAAGATTGCTTACAAGCGTGAAGCAACCACTGAGAAACGCAATGCAGCAGATTTTCTGTTTCCGGATGAGGCATCCTATGCCAATCCCGCCTTCCCCGCAGAAAACCTTCGCATGCTGGCAGTCAAGACGACCTGTAAAGACCGCTGGCGACAGGTCCTCGCTGAAGCGAACAGGATTTCAGAAAAGCATTTGCTGACCCTTGAGCCCTCAATTTCCAGAACCCAGACCACGGAAATGCAGGCGCAGTCGCTGCGGTTGGTCCTGCCAAAAAGCATTCACACGACCTATCACAGCGATCAGCAGGAATGGCTGATGAATATCGGGGAGTTTCTCGGGCTGGTAAAAAGCTCATAGAGGTCTCTCTAACAAGTCAGTTTATTTTTTCGGAGCCCCGAGGCCAAACTATGGATGAGCTAATCGCGATCGTGACACGTTTCAGGCGCGCCATCGAAGAAACTGATCGCGGCAATTTACCGGTTTAGTTCAGGGATTTCCCTGCAGGTGCCTGTGGCGATACATCGCTACTACTCGGTTTTTATCTGAAGCAACAGGGATTGGGGAGTTGGGATGGCACCGTAACTTTAACCTGTGCACAGATGCGTGTTGATCTATGATGTCGTGATTGGTCAGATTACAGGCGCGCGATATTGCGCCAGACAGCGTTGGCTGTTTGGCGTAGTTCGCGGTGGATAGCAGAGGTGAAGCGGTCGACGCAGCATGGCGCGCTGAAGTTCTATCACGACGTTGGCTTCGAGCAGAATAAGACAGGCTTTCAGATTCGGCGCATTCCACCTCGGCCTTCGTGAGGCGTCACATATAAATCACCGGTGAATGCCCTGATATCCGTCTACCGTATATCTGTGCCCCTTTTATGTTCAGGAGCCTTCGGTGTCGCGAGCAAGATCGAAGTTCCAGCCGAGAGGCTCGACAGCGCTTCGCAGAGCACGCCGTTCGCGCCGGTGCTCGGCTTCCTTGAAAGCCTTGTCGCTATCGGCGGTGGTTATGCCGGTAATTGGCGTTTTCTTTCGGCTGCGGCTCATCGTTTTCAACCCTCTTTGCCCGGAGAGTAGCTGCTCCAAACGAGTTCAAGCTCAAGCCTGTCCGTCTGTGTTGTTTACCGAGTATTGATGGAATCCTCGGTAGCCCAGTCTCTCTATAGATGCATTATTCGCTCGGGGCGACAAATAAAGAAAGGCTAAGCCAACGACCACGGGTTGAGATAGCAACCTCTTGAGCCCATCATAGCTCAGTCCAGTTTGAGCCTGTCAGCCAGTCGCGCCATGAGATCCATTCGTTCATGAAAAATTGCCACCACCGGGGCAGGCGCACTCTCGCGCGGCAAACAAAAAACGTAATGATGCTGGCAATGTGCCATCCGCAACTCTGGAAAGAGTGCGCTCATATCCTTGAAAATGCCTTGTCCGACCGCAAGGGCGGCAATTCCTTGTTCCAGTTTGCCGACATAGCGGCGGACTTGCGCAGCGCCCCATTGTTTGCGTGTGTAGCGGATAATATGGCGCATATCGGCTTCCGCATGTACCGTAAGAATATAGGCTGTCAAGCGCGATCCCCGCCGAGTTCATCTTCCAGAATTTCGGCTACGCTTTTGGTGGATATATCCCCTGCCAGACCATCGCTGATGCGGCTTCCCAGCAAGGCTTTTCAGCTCTTGCCATGCCTGATCAGCATTGGCATCGCCGGGGAACAAGCGTTCGAGGGCGTATTGCTTGATAGTCTTGCCCTGCAAGGCCGCCAGAGCCTTAAGGCTCTGGTGTTGCTGGTCCGTTATGTCGATTGTCAGACGGCTCATGGGGCTGCCTCCGTATAAATACACAAACCCACATTAGCACATTTGCGGAGATTTCGCTACCACCATTCTTTACCAATCAGTACAGTTACCCCAGAGCTTCACTGAACTTGGATTTGCCAATACAACTGGAAGAACGCTGCGACGAAAGCGCCCGGAAACCAGTATTACAGGTTGGAGCGCAAGCAGAATTGATGCGATGCTAGATGCGGCCATCTTGGGGCGTGTAAGGTAGAAAGATAATTCCACCACAATGGATGACATGTTAATCAAGGGCCAGATGACGCATTCTCACCTACAGGAAAGATCGAAATTGAATCGTGCTGTTCACTCACTTTTGTTTTCAGACTATCCGGATTGTTTCTGGCGCTAATCTTTTTGCTACCGGCTTTGGCGATCCGGTTATGCCGCAGAGCAGACAACCCCTGTTACGAAAGTCAGCGGTTCCAAGCCTCCTTTGCGCAAACTCAATGCGAACCCGAAGCAAGCTTATGAAATCCGGCTGAAACTCGAAAATGTTTCCGATATCTCGCCAGTGGATCGAGGTAGCGCGCTGTTTGCATCGGTAGAGGGTACTATGCAGTTCGATGTCCGCAATGCGGCCAAATGTGGCAAGAGCCGCTGGCTTGCCGGCAACGTACCCGTTATCTCAAGCCATGAACCATTCCGTCTTTCACCCATTTCGGCGACCGAATACGCCGGTACAGTGTATACCGATCTGATTCTGGATGAGGATTACTATGGACGTGGCGTGTGTCACTGGCAAATGACCGAGGCTCGCGTCGCTCTCACAGCACGCGATCGCGAAGACGACACCCGCTTTGTTGCTGACTTGACTGCACAAAAGATGAGCGCCGGTGATACGCAGCAGCGCTATTTCTGGAAAGGGTATTATCCGCACTTCGAGCAGGGGAAATTCGCTGATTACGGTATAGCCCAGCTGTCGACTGTAGAGAAAAGCAAGCGCGATCAGTACTTCACGATCACCTTGTCGGCCAAGGCGATCGGCCAGTAACTGGATCTTTTGCAAGACGTGGGCCAAGACGAAAATGGCGACTGTCCATGCGACAGCCGCCATTTTTTTTAACCTCTAAGAGCCTGAATCATAATGAACGTAACGATATCAGGCTCTTGCGATCCTTCGGGTGAGGAAGCGGATATTTGCGATGTAGATCCACGCTTCAGAGGAAGCGATGGTTTTCTCGAAGTCCTTGGTCAGTCTGCGACACCGTCCCAGCCATGCAAATGTGCGTTCGACAACCCATCGACGCGGGAGTAGTTGGAAACCTTCAGCGCGATCAGACCGCTTGACGATTTCCAGTGTAAACCTCCCGACCTTTTCCAGCCTGCCTTTGAGCTTTGGTCCTGCGTATCCGCCGTCAGCAAAGATATGCCGCAACCACGGCCAACGTTTGAGAATGGTTTTCAAGACATCCGGCGCGCCGTCTCTGTCCTGAATGCCCGCAGAATGGATCACGAGACCAACCATCAGGCCGAGAGTATCAACCACAATATGACGTTTGCGACCGTTGATCTTCTTCCCCGCATCAAAACCTCGTATTCCGCCGCTTTCCGTGGTTTTCACCGACTGGCTATCGATCACACCAGCCGTGGGGCTGGGCTGCTTGTCGGCCTGTTCACGCGCAATCATCACAAGTGTGTTGTTGATGGTCCGCAGCATGCCATCATCTCTCCAGCGGTAGAAATATTTCTGCACCGTGGAGAATGGTGGGAATTCAGTAGGCAAAAGCCGCCACGCACCGCCCGAAGAAGCTATATAAAGAAGCGCGTTCACCACTTCTCGCAGGTTTGTCTTTCGAGGGCGACCGAGATGTCGTGGCAAAGGCATCAGCGGTTCGAGCACAGACCATTCCGCATCCGTTAAATCGCTTGCATAACGCGAATTGCGACGCTCATACTGTCGGCGAGCGGTTTCAGTCCGGGCCATCGTGATCTCCATCGTATGTCAGAAATCCGATTGAATCATAACCTGCGGAAATCGCTCAACCCTTTTTGGAACAGGCTCTGAGAGCGGTTACTCAACTCCTCGTGCCTGCGGCCGGGAGGGTTATTTTGTCACTGTCCGCTATTTTTGCGCCTACGCGAGTTCGTGATTACTGCATCCTCGTTGCAATGAGAATCGCGAGCTTCAATGCTCCCTTTGGAGCAATAATTTATCATGACATCTGACGGAGGACACAGAATTGACCCTTGGTAGCATAGTCGAAGCATTTATCGGCAGTCTATTCGGTGCTAAACAGCCGGCCACCAAGGATGAGAGGAAGCTCTATCGTATTCTGACCGTTTGTGTGGTTCTATTTCTGACCATGCTCGTCGCATTCTCATTAAAAGACGACGATACAACTGCACAACGTCATTGTAGTATAAACTCCCCGCCGGATGAAACTACCGCAGAATGTGTCGAACGCTTTGAAAAGTACGCTGCCCGATTTACCGAAATCGGAAATGTTGATAAGACCAGTTTCGCAACCTGTTCGGCTAAATACAAGGATGATCTCGAATCTGTTTGGGATTGCGTCAGACTCAAAGATGGTCGCAGCCTGACCGATGTCTATCGGAAACCCGGAGAAGGCGACTGATCCCATTGCGCGTCATGCCACTTCTGACCAATCAATCGCACGGCGGCTCATTGAACCAGCACAAGGCAATGATCGTTCCGATAGGCGGCATGCCCCACCGTGCGGTGTGCAAGTTTGACTAATTGTTCCAATAGAGGGATAAAGAACTATATGGCGCGGCTATGATCATTTTAAACCATAGAAACGGTTGCATTAAGGATCTTCGAGCGGCCCATAAGATGCACGCTTTGGCCGTGAACAGTGTTGTTTCCGCACCTATGAGCGTTGACGTAGCGCTGCCGTCAACGAGCGTTCAAGATCGTCTGCCGTGACTGGTTTACCATCCACACTCAATTCCTTTGTCTGACGTGCGATCTCCAGCAGCGCGCTTTCTTGTCCATTGGGATATAGTCGAAGTGCAATAACTAGCCTATCCGCCTCCGCTTCGAGCGATAACATATCCCATGATGGCCACGGTGTTAGATCGAACAGAGTTTGGCCGTTTTCACCGTTGATGGCTTTGGGTGTATATCGCCAATGGCTCATTCGTCCCTCGGTTAGATGAACCCAAATGATAATTTCATCATCCCAAAAAAGATAGAGATTTTTTTGTATTCGTCCTCTTCCATGCAGGTTACCCATATGCGAAAAGCCAATGCATTAATCTGGATACTCCATGTATGACAGTTCAGCGGGGAACGCTATTATATCATACCGCAACACGGTTGGGGTAGCCGCAACGGTAGAGCTTTAACAGACAATCCGATGAGCTGAGGGAATGGGATCGGAGGCCGGCCGTGGACGAAATCCTAGCGCCGAGGTTGCGTCGCAGTCCCACGTCGACGCAGAGGGAAGAATAGTCGAAAAAGTCAGCGATGCTGATCCAATGGCAACATAGTGGCCTCTGGCTTCAGTATAACCCATTGAGAATCTTGAGGTCAAATTTTACCAGTTCCAGTTAAATTGCCTTTTTGACACGATATTTGGAACTTGAGGATATCAAGATGCTCGCGCGGTGTGCAAGCTTGACTAATTATTCGAATAGAGGGAAAAAGAACTATCGAGAGCAAATCGATATTTCTTAACGGCCTCGGAAGTTACAGCTTCCGGGGTCGTTTCCGTTTGCGGTTCTGGTCACTTTCAACACCTTCTGCGTCAGTATCTATCGGGCCATAATTCTTGAGGAGTGGTGCCGAGTTTGTCCGCGATGGCATATTCGACACGCTCTGATCGACCGTGCCCCCGCAAACCCTTGTGATTGCAACACTAGTAATGCCGAGTTCCTCGGCTATTTTGGTGAACGTTATACGTTTTGCACGCTGCATCGCCTCTTACCCCGCGTCCGGGTTGGGCCGGAGCTCATCGGTTATGACGTCTATATTTGTCGGCGTTACTTGCCACCGTGAGGAATTATCGTACTCGAAAGCCGCTTGGACTTTCCGCGATTGCCGGTTGAACTGGAAGAGCATCTTGATCATGCCCCTGTCATCGTCCTGCCGAAGCCACTGCCAGCAACTCCCGCCCGAACAGGTCGAGCTGGCGGCACAGGATGACGAACTGGCGAAACACCTTCCTGAAGGCCGAACGGTTGACCCGTCGAAAGGCCGCGATCGTGCGAAAGTCCGGCTTGAGATGCCGTAGCAGCCAGATTGCCTCAATGTTGCGATGCGTCTCGGCCTCCAACCGTCGACTGGAACGCACCCGGTTCAAATATCCATAAATATAGAGTTTTAGCATGTCGGCAGGATCGAACCCCGGCCGACCGGTATCTTTCACATCAATCCGCACAAAGCCCGCAGCCTTGAGATCGAGGCCATCCACAAAGGCCTCGATGAAGCGGACTGGGTTATCCGGCCCCACATAATCATCGACTGCTTCCGGCAGAAGCAGCAATTGTGAGCGGTCTGTTCCAGAAAGATGAGCCATGGAAAATCTTACCACAACCACCTATCATCTGGAATCGCCAAGGGAGTTTTGGCACAGTCTCCCTGAATTTAAATACGAAAATTTGTTAAATTAGACTTGTAAAATGATCCGAGAAAATCCGATGAAGGAAAGAAAACACGCAATGATCGCACGGCTTCTTGCAACAGCGCTCGCCGCGTTGGGGCTGTCCGGTCCCGCACCGGCTCAACCTCAATCCGAAAACATGAAACTGATGGGCGAAATTGCCCGTGTGCTGGCAAGTCATGAGGAAATGGCAGGAATTGATTGGATCGAAGTTTCTGTAGTTTTTCGTTCGATGATGGGGAAGTGAGCAGTACATATGGGTATGCATACGATGCCTCCGGAAACTGGACGGCCATCAGTTTCAAACCCAGAGAAGTGCGGCCCCGGGTAAATGCATACCGCGAATGGCTTCGTCTGGAAGGCGACAAGGGCTTCATCAAGATGCTCTTCCAGTTCAACAGGGAAACACGGAAGGTCAAGGCTGAATTTGAATATGACAATGCTGACCGTTGGAAAATTACGCCGGAAAATGTCGATGCCATGATCGACGAGCTACGACCCGATCTAGACAAATGATGCGCAGTGCATGGGCATTCGGTCGATCGGCGCGTGGTCGGTACTCGCTGACCAAGCATTCTTGAACTGGTCACTGGTCGGCTCGCCACCACGAAATCTCGAAATCAGTTCAGCAGATTTGTCTCTGCCTGCTCGATCGGCCATCAAACAAAATTCCCTCCTTGTCGCAAAAATCCTGAAATCCGATACGCTGGCGGGTGCGGGTTCCGATTCCGTTTCAGGCATTAAGCCATGCGTTTAGATGAATGCTGGCAGCAGCAAAGTGACAATTTTGCAGTCCGGAGGATCAAATGGCTGATATTCTTCTTTACAATAATAATCCCCCGGCAGCGCCCGCCTTCCGGCAGTTGATCTTCATCAAAGAAACTCTCGATAATCCAGTGCTCCGATCGGCATTGGCGAAAACATACGCTCGCTTCGAGGCTCATTACGGCGAGAGCGCAAGTATAGCTGCCTATCATTTTGACAGGCATAAGGGCGACTTCAAATATATGAAGCCCGAATTGCTTGAAGCCGGTCGCGCGTTCTTCGATCGTGAAAAGAGCAAGTTCGGCGATGGCATGCGCCGCTATGGCATGCTGCCGAAGGAGTTTGACAATCCGGCACTGCCGTTTTTTTCTGTGTCGAGCAATATCGGGCTTTTACTCTTCTGGAAATGGCGATGCCGCCGGAGTCACAGACCAACGTGGCGTTCGCTGATGCCATCGTTGAGGAGATAAAAGACCTGCCGATCATTTGCGGGGTTATGGGTTTCGGCTTCTTTTTACCGCCCTATAAAAACAGTCTTGCCTTCATGCTTGGGCAAGCGTCACAATGCTATCGCGCTGCGATCGAGATTACACCCAAGATGGTCGATCAGGGTATTCAGCGGGAAGGGTCGTATTATCATTGGAAGCCTGCCGAAGAGCCGGGTATCGCCGATATCGGCTGGCGGACATTGGTTGGCAAAGATTTCCTGCCCCGCCTGCCTGCGCTCCCTGAAGAAACGTTCAAGGCCGCTGGCGTGACGGTCGATGAGTTTGCAAACTTCACCAGTTTTACTGCCGGATCGGCACCGATCTGGGGAGACATCAATGCTGGAGAGACAATCAAAGCCTACCGGGAGGTCGCGGCCTACCTGAAGCCGATCCGGTACCCGAAAAGTGGCGCGCATATCTCTTTCTTCCAAGGGGAGCATCCCGACCGGGTCGAAGCCTATCTTGCCGGTATGAAAAATGAAGCCGCTTGCCGCCTTCGCTGCAACCTCGGCCTTCATCGACACGACCACGCCCGGCGGCCGCCCGGTCTTCCACCTGTCCGGGGCACTCGCGCAGTTTAAGCGCGATCTGATCCGGGAAAGAACCCGCGCCGGCCTTGGCCGCAGAGGAGCGAGGCTGGCGCGGCGGCAGGCAGGCGTTCCGCGCCTCCTCCTTGGTTCGAATCGGCAAGTCAGTCGCGTAAGTCGGACTTTCGCACACGACTTTTGCGACAGAATTTTCCTGAAAATTCAGTGCTGGCGATTTTGTCGCAAAAATCCGGGAGACTGTGCCAAAACTCCCTTGGCGATTCCAGATGATAGGTGGTTGTGGTAAGATTTTCCATGGCTCATCTTTCTGGAACAGACCGCTCACAATTGCTGCTTCTGCCGGAAGCAGTCGATGATTATGTGGGACCGGATAACCCACTCCGCTTCATCGAGGCCTTTGTGGATGGCCTCGATCTCAAGGCCGGGGGCTTTGTGCGGATTGATGCGAAAGATACCGGTCGGCCGGGGTTCGATCCTGCCGACATGCTAAAATTCTATATTTATGGATATTTGAACCGGGTGCGTTCCAGTCGACGGTTGGAGGCCGAGACGCATCGCAACATTGAGGCAATCTGGCTGCTACGTAACGGCCCGATTGCTACCGCCTGTTGAAGCAAGACCTCGTGACGTAAGACACGTCTTTAGCGACGTCATTAATGACGTGTCTTGAGATTGAGGTATACGATGAGGATGGAGATACTGGGCCACGAACGCCGACGTCGGTGGCGGACCGAAGAGAAGCTTGCGATAGTCAATTCGGTTGGGGTTGATGGGGCGACAGTCACAGAAGTTGCGCTATGTCACGATGTATCGCGGCAGCAGATTTATATGTGGCGTAGCGAGTTGAAGAGGAAGGGACTTCTGCCTCCCTCGCCGGAGCCCTTGTTTCTTCCCGTTGACATGACTGCCGCTCTGCCCGGCTCTGAGGCGAACAGTTCCGTCGATGCTTCATCCTCGATGGTTGAATTGCACTTGCGCTGCGGCCGTCGTCTTTGTTTTGGCAACCGAGTGGAAGGCGCAGTGCTGACGCGGCTCATCCGGGCGGTGGAACAGGCATGATTGGACCGGGCACCGGCGTACGGGTTTACCTTGCCTGCGGCGTCACAGATATGAGGAAGGGCATTGAGGGCCTTTCGATGTTGGCACAGGATGTCTTGCGTCAGAAGCCGACAGGTGGAGCTGTCTTCGCCTTTCGCGGGCGACGTGGCGATCGGGTGAAGCTGCTGTATTTTGATGGCGGGGATTTTGCCTTTACTATAAAATTCTGCAGAAAGGCCGTTTCCCCGGCCTTCAGCGGCCGATGGGACAGCTCGACTGACAGCAGCGCAACTGGCGATGCTATGGGAAGGAATAGACTGGAGACGTCCGGACTGGGGTGCTCCGCCGGCACGTGTCGGTTGATTTTATCTTACTGAAACTACTTGTTTTTATGGCGTTCTGTCCTGATTTATGCTAGTCAGGATCATGTCGAATGCGAGCTCAATTCTTCCTGATGATCCAGCCTTTCTGAAGGCGATGATCACCGCCTTGCAGGCGGAGAATGCGAAGATGTCGGCGGCGTTGAAAGCGCATGACCACCTGATCCAAGGTTTGAGGCTGCGCATTGCCCGGCTGAAGAAACAGGTCTTCGGCAAGTCTTCTGAAAAGATCGAGCGAGAAATTGCGCAACTGGAACTGGCGCTTGAGGATCTGTTGATTGCCAGTGCCGAACACGAGACCGCGCCCGTCGAAGAGCTTGAAAACGATACGGCTTGTGGCCCGGAGGAGACTTCACAGTCCCGGCCACTGCGTCGACGCCCGCGTGTGTCGGAAAATGCCGTTCGCGAACGCCGGGAACTGGATCCCGGTCATTGTTGTCCTGCCTGCGGCGGACAATTGCGCCTTGTCGGAGAGGATGTCAGCGAAATCCTCGATATGATCGCAGCGACGATGAAGGTCATCGAGATCGCCCGACCAAAGAAGTCGTGCCGTTGTTGCGAGAAGATGGTGCAGGTTCCTGCGCCCAGCCGCCCGATATCGGGCAGCATGGCTGGTGCCGGGCTTCTGGCCTATATCCCGGTCTCGAAGTTCGACGATCACCTGCCGCTCTATCGCCTCAACGAGATATTCGCGCGGATGGGTGCCGATATACCAGACAGCACACTGGTGGACTGGTGCGGTCGTGCCATGCAGGTGCTCCGTCCGCTGATCGAGCGTATTGAGAAGGAGATCATGAAGAGCGATGTCCTCCACGCTGACGATACGCCGATCCGGGTGCTGGATAGGTCGCTGCGCGACAAGGGACTGGGCAAAGGTGTGAAGAAGGGCAGGATCTGGACATATGTCCGCGATCAGCGTCCATGGGCAGGCGGCGCACCGCCGGGTGCGGTTTATTACTTCGCTCCCGACTGGAAGGAAGAACACGTCCATCATCTGCGAGAGGCGAGCGGCATCCTTCAGGCTGATGGCTATAAAGGCTATGCGAAGTTATATGAGCCGGGATCGGACGGGAAGCGCCGCTTCCGCGAAGCTTCCTGCTGGGCACATTGGCGGCGTGACTTTCATGACATCTGGACCGCGAACAAATCCGAGATTGCGCGCGAGGCTCTCGATCAGATCGGCGCGCTGTATGATATCGAGCGGGATATTGCAGGTCGGCCCGCCGATGTACGGCTTGTCACGCGTCAAAAGCACAGCAAGCCAAAGGTCGAGGAACTGCGCGCATGGGCGGAAAAGCAGTTGCTTCGCATTCCGGGCAAAAGCGAACTGGCGAAGGCTTTGCGCTATGGGCTGAGCAGATGGCCGTCATTATCCCTGTTCCCGGAGGACGGGCGTGTGGCCATGGACAACAATGCTGCGGAGCGAGCCCTGAGGCCGATAGGAGTAGGACGCCGGAATTGGTTATTCGCGGGCGCTGATACTGGCGCAGAAACTCTGGCACGTGCCATGACGATCATCGAAACGGCGAAGATGAGCGGTCTCAATCCGCAGGCTTATCTGGCCGATGTGCTCGACCGCATTCATGATCACAAAATCAATCGGCTCGATGAGTTGCTCCCTTGGAACTGGAAGCCTCTCGCAGCAGAACACGCTGAGGCAGCCTGATGGCGACGGTCAGATTTGTCTTCACGCTCGACTATGTTGCCGAAATGCTCGAAGAGGATGTCGATCTTCTTCAAGCGATCATCTACAATGACGACAACCTGACCTATGGCAATATCATCACCGTCGTAACCGGCGACGATCAAACCACTTCCGCTTTGACGGACGACGGCATCGATGAACTCAGACAGTTGCTGGCCGACGCACGCAAATCAGCCGCAAAATGGCAAGAATTCCTCGAATGCTTTGTCGATGACGAAGAGATCGTCGCCCGCGTCAAGACATATTCTCCACGGTAACAATCGGGCCGTTACGCTGCTACGGCATCTCAAGCCGGACTTTCGCACGATCGCGGCCTTTCGACGGGTCAACCGTTCGGCCTTCAGGAAGGTGTTTCGCCAGTTCGTCATCCTGTGCCGCCAGCTCGACCTGTTCGGGCGGGAGTTGCTGGCAGTGGACGGCACGCGCATCAAGGCGGTCAATAACAAGGACCGCAACTTCACGCGTGGCGCGCTGTCGAAGTTCATCCGCGAAGCCGACGAGAAGTTGGCCGACTACATGAAGCGCCTTGACGATGGCGATGTCGAAGAGGAACACGTTGATGGCGAGAGCGGTCGCTCTGGGGGCAAACTTGCCGAGAAGATCGCGGCAATCAGGGACAAGCGCGCCCGGCACAAAGCCATGCTGGAGGAATTGGACCGCACCGGCGAAGACCAGATCTCGCTGACCGACCCTGATGCCCGCGCCATGGCCCGCATGACGAAGGGGGAGTGGGCTACAACGTCCAGCTTGCCGTAGACACCAGACACAAGCTGATCGCCGAGCAGGAAGTGTGCAACTAGGTGCTCGACCTTGGCCTTCTGGCTCCTACGGTCGAAGCAGCCATGGACACGCTTGGCGTGGAACAGATCGAGGCGGTCGCCGATCGGGGCTACTTCAAGATCGAGGACATCGAAGCTTGCGAGGCTGCTGGCATCACTGCTTACGTGCCCAAGCCGCTCCGCGGTCCCGCCGTGGCCCAAGGCTTCTTCCCCAAAGAGGAATTCCGCTACGATCAGAACAAGGACATTTTCCTTTGCCCCGGAGATCAGGTGCTCTCGCCGCGTTATTACGGCAAGTCACGCGATAATGTGAAGATCGACTAAGTCAACCGCGTCGCCTGCAAGGCGTGCCATCTGCGCGAACGCTGCACCAAAAGCTTCCGCCGTGTCTCACGACTGGAGAACGAGGCCGTGCTCGACCGCATGGCATCGCGTCTTGCCGCCCGCCCTGACATTCTGGATCGGCGGCGCGAAAGCGTCGAGCATCCGTTCGGCACCATCAAACAATGGATGAACCGGGGCGCGTTCCTGATGCGGCGGCTGGAAAATGTCCGCGGCGAGTTCAGCCTGACTGCACTCGCCTACAACATCAAAAGGGCCATCACTCTGGTTGGAGTACAGGGCTTAATCGCCGCAGCAAGGGCATGACCAGTAAAATCGGCTCCGGGCGCGCAAAAACAGCCTGAAAGAGACCGGGAGAACCGATATGCCATACAAAACGCTGAAATGTCGAAATGTACGGGAAATCCACGTCGAATGACAGCAAACGTCCGAAAAGACTCAAACCCGTCGAGTTTTAGGACAGTCTCCCGGACTTCTACGACGACGCGGTAAGGTCGAAAACCGCCGGCTGCAACTTTCCAACTTTCATCAGGTATTGCAGCGTGTATGACAGTGATAGGGCATCATCAAGCGCGTCATGCCCTTGCAACGGTGGGTGCACGACACGATAATAGTCAGCAAGCTTGTTGCTCGGCGTCTTCGCCAAATCCTCTATCGGCATTCCCGACGCTAACAAAAGCTTTACGGCATTGTCAAAACGATGGGCGGGAATTGAAGGCTCGATGCCTGCGACGTAGCAACTGATCGCGACCATGTTCAGCTCATCCTTCCCCATGACCAGCACCGGGCACCTTCGGAAAAGCTGTCGAACCCCGAAAGTGCTTCTTGCAAAGACACGCCCTCGATGTCGATGTTCTCTTCTGTAACGCCGGTCAGCTTCGTGAAGAATGGATCGAGCGCATAACTGCTGCCGAATCGATCGATCGGCCGGACATACGCTTTGTACGTGTCTAAGAGCGGAAATTCGCCTTCGAGACCAAGTCTCACGGCCCCGATCTGAGCTATAACCGGGTCGGGGTCATGAGCTGCGCACCAGAACCTGCGCTGTGAACCTTCGAGGCACAGAAATTCGCAGTCAAATACGATCGCAGTTTTCATAGTTATCCTCCGCTATCGCAAAAATCACAGAACCTGCGACGTGTTCAGCTATCGTACCAAGTTCGATTTGTAATGCTTCAATCGGCCCGGTGAGCGGCGGGAACGAGAGCGGAAACCCAACCGTGGACGAAATCAATGCGCCGAGGTTGTGCCGCAGTTTCGGACCAACACAGAACGAAGGATCGTTGAGAAAGGTCAGTAATGCTGCCCCAAAGGCAACATAGTGGCCAAAAGGCCAAGTATCGTGTCATTCGACAAAAAGGTGTCGAATGACACGATACTTGGCCCTTGAGGAGATCAAGACGCCCGCGCGGTGTGCAAGCTTGACTAATTGTTCGAATAGAGGGAAAAAGAACTATCGACACCAAATCGATTTTTTAGCGACCCCGGAAGTTACAGCTTCCGGGGTCGTTTCCATTTGCGGTGCTGGTCACTTTCAACACCTTCTGCGTCAGTATCTATCGGGCCATAATTCTTGAGGAGTGGTGCCGAGTTTGTCCGCACTGGCATATTCGACACGCTCTGATCGACCGTGCCCCCCGCAAACCCTTGTGATTGCAACACTAGTAATGCCGAGTTCCTCGGCTATTTTGGTGAACGTTATACGTTTTGCACGCAGGCGACGTTTGATCGCATCGTGACGTTCAATGTCTACACGCATGCGCAACTCCTGAAGTTATTTCATCGCAGTGCCGTACTATATTACTTGGAACGGCATCAATACGCTCTAGACGTTTGAAATACACACAATAATATACGAGAAAGGGAGGAACCAGCAGCCTCTTTCAGTTTAACGGCCATTGTTGCGCGCCATGCAGGAGGCGCAAAATCTCGATGCGCTGCGCTCTCGTCCGGACCCGATAAACGATAATGAACGACGTCCTGTTGACGACCAGTTCGCGCGTGCCACGCTTGCGGCCAGCGCGCCCCATCTCCGGATATTCCATCAACATATCGGTCTGCCGTTCGATTTCGTCGAGCTGGTCGAGCGCCGCATGAGGATTTTCCTCTGCTATATAGGCGATTGCATCAGTACGATTGGCGCGGGCTCGCGCAAGCCAGACCAGCTTCACTCAGTTTCACCCTTGATGCGGGCCAACAGATCGGCGCGCTGGCGCGCCATGTCCTGTTTGACAACATCATGGGGAACCCATTCGGTATTCGGGTCATCAGCCTCGCGCAGTGCTTCCTCGACCTGCTCACGAAACCATTTGTCGTGGGCGGCCGCCTCATGGGCACGGCGCAGCGCTTCAGCACGATCCGGCCGTGAGTGCGTCTTGACCGTCTCCGGCGAATAGTCGGCCGCATCGACGTCAAAACGGGAGATTCCAACCTCCTTGAGATAAGAAACCAAGGTTTCCATACGCTTGAACAGTCGCACCGGCGGCTGCGCTGTGCAGCGAGCGCCCGCTCGGCCATGCCGTATTTGATCATCACGGCCCACCCGCCGTCCTGACCAACGACATGCGCACCGCGCACGGCGCCAGCTTCCACGAGGCGGGAAAGCGTAGTGTGATCGATGGTTTCGGCGGCCATGAGTGCACGACTCCTTTTACGCAGTAATTAATAATTGAAATGATAGGCAATCATTAATTAATTGCAAGGGGCGGGACAATCACAAAGTCCAACGTCGTTCCATAACGCCTGTTCCCTGATTCACCGGGGGTTGATGTCATCCTCAGAGCGTTGAGATGGCCGATTTTAGGTGAAAGCAGCCGTCGACCCGACCAGTACGATTGTGATTGGAATCCTTGGGAAAGGTCAGCAATCCTGACCCAAAGGCAAGATAGTGGCCAAAAAGGCCAAATATCGTGTCATTCGACATCGTTGTCATATGACACGATATTTGGCCTTTGGGTTCAGTATAACCCATTGAGAATCCTAAGGTCAAATTCTGCCAGTTCCAGTTTGATTGCCTTTTTGCCACGATATTTTACCCGTCATATTCTTAAGTGTCGCAAGTCTTGGGCAGACCGTCTGAAAACTCCCATCAGGTGGTTCCGATGCTGATGACGAAGCGGGAGATGATCGACGGTCGTGATTATCAAAGCCGCTGGGTTGGCGGGGGCGCTACGAGAGGGCGTTCAGGCTGTTTGAATAGGCGCAACGAGTTGGAAGATCACGATGAAATGCTGATCCCGGCATACGAGGCGCTGCAAGAGCGCGCCGATTTTGATGTCCAGCTACCGGATTTCTCCGACTTCCGGGCCGAATGGACGGCAGTGCATATCGAGGGTCGTGGCCTGCACGTTCTGTCCTTCTGGCAGGGCCCGGCGGCTGAGGCGATGGTCCTGCTCACCGAAGGTCGGCCACCCGAGCGGCGGCTGGCCAGTATCGACCATCGTCCGCACGCGCGCCGCCCCATCCTCGAGGCGCGCGAAGGATCATTTCTCCATCCGGGCGTTCCCTTCCCACGGATGGGTCGCCGGGTCGCGGAGTTCGGAATCTTCGCCGGCTGGTGGCCGTGCGAACCGGGCGCGAGGCGCCTTCGCCTGACCGGGTGCGGCAAGGTCGGCGAGATCGAGGCGGCGTCCGGTGGATTCGTCCTTGTTGATTGGGATTCCCCGGCTCCTGTCGAGCATTTCGATGCCGTCGAGATCGAGGGAGTAGGATGGACCCCGACAATCCTACCGGAGCTTCTCTACACCAGCGAGCACCTGTTCGACAGCTACCGGCGGTTTCGGCTCGGCGGCATGGATTGGAGCGAACACAATCCCGACCTCTGGTCCTACGACCTCTTTTCGATCCACGGCGCCGAATGGTTCGATGCCGTGGTCGCGTTCCTGCGCCATGCCGATCCAGATCGGGATTTCGATCTGCTCACAGGCTTCGGCGCGCAAATCTACGCCAACGGCCATGCCTATTACGATCGGATGGAACGTGAACTGAAAGCCGGCACGATAAAGCGGGAAGTGCTGGGCATTGTGCTTTCGATGGAAAAGCCGGAATTCATGGAGCCCGACCTGCGCCTCCGGCATCAGCGCCTTGTGGCAAGGTGCTGACGCTGATTCAGCTTTCCGGCGGCGCGGCGTGGTGCCGCCTGTTGGCGCGCAAGCCTGACTTTTGCAGCCGAATTTTGCGACAGATTTTTCCCTGAAATTTCAGCGCCAGCGATTTTGTCGCAAAACTTAGGCAGACTGTCTGAAAACTCCCCTCCGGAGCTGCACTGAGGTTCTGGGGCTGTCTCCAAGGTTACGATGAGGGAAATCAACCTCGTAGATATCTCGAGCCGCGATGATGTGCGCACTGAAGTGCACAGGTCGCACATCGGCCAACTCCCATGCAAGCCACCCTTCCTCAAAATAGGAAGCACAGGCGGCTTCCATATCCGCGAGCGTGAAAGGGCGCACAGCCTTTACCTTAACAATCGCTATTGGAACGCCATCCTCATCGTGGTCGCCGTCGCGATGAAGAAAACGGCCGTTCTCAACGATCAGCAAATCGTCGAAACGGGTCAATTCCGGTTTCCATCGGCGGACTTCAAGTGTTTTCTCTCCTGAAGCAATACGCCTTCCACTTGGGCGAACGACTGACAGAGCTTTGATGTTCTTTCTCCTTTTCGCGAAGCTTCCTCAGATCACCGGGAATTCCTCTTGGGATTCCGGAGGTTAGGCGGCCGTGGTAGATTTGGCTATGGCACACCTTTCTGGAACAGACCGCTCGCAATTACTGCTTCTGCCGGAAGCGGTTGACGATTATGTGGGGTCGAACAACCCTGTTCGCTTTATCGAGGCTTTCGTTGACGGCACGGATCTTGCCGCAGCCGGCTTTGTGCGGGCTATGGCGAAAGAGACGGGGCGGCCGGGTTTCGATCCCGCCGATCTGCTCAAGTTGTACGTTTACGGCTATCTGAACCGGGTGCGGTCGAGCCGGCGGCTGGAAGCCGAGACGGTATTGCCAAGTTGTTTGTGATTGGTTGCAGGGGCGCGCGGCGGTTGCTTTTTCAAGCAGTCATTTGTGCGGTGTAGTCGGACCACAGGCAGAAGGCATCTGCCCCGGCGTGTCGCCGGGGAGCGGGCTGAGAGGTTGTACCGGCGGGGACGAAAGACGGTATTTATCTGATCGTGGGCTGACAAGAAGCGCTGTGCTTGGTGGGGCGATTTGAACCGCCCCATGATCTTCTCTCTCTTCCCGGTTTGGCGGTGTGCGTTTTCAATTCTGTTGTTCAGGCCCTTGTGGGCCCGATGATCAGCAGCCGGGGCGAGATTTTGTATCGGCTTGATATAGCTGCGCAGCTTGTCCGTTACGACGACACGCGGTTCACCGTATTGCCTGACAAGTCCGGAGAAAAAGCGCTTGGCAGCCTTGGTGTTGCGGCGAGCTTGAACCACAATGTCGAGCACGTCACCATCGGCGTCAATGGCCCGCCATAACCAGAATTTCTTTCCGCTGATCGTGATGACGGCCTCATCCATATGCCACTTATCGTTTGGCTTGGGCCGGTCCCTGCGAATGCAAGCAGCAAAATGTTGGCCAAAGCGCATGATCCAGAGACGAACCGATTCCCTGCTCACGATAACACCGCGTTCAGCAAGAAGGTCCTCCACATCGGCCGTGCTCAGTGCAAACCGATGATAGGCCCAGACGGCGTAGGCCACAACTTCACGCGGAAAACGAAACCCCTTCAAACGAGGGAAAGTGCTCGGTAAATTCATGTCGCCTCGATAGAGGAAACGCTGCGGTCAAACAACTTGGCAATACCGGTTCTGCGCATGCGCGCCGACGAACAGATTGTCTTCACCGCGGGCAATGCACCGCTTCGATGCGGGGCGCGCCGTCTGGTTCCGCCGCGAGGACATGATGGCCTGTGTCGGCGAGAACAGGTTTCGTCCCTCCTACAGTCTGTCGGGGAGTGAACCATTCAACGCGGCCCGAGAACCGCGAGTAACCGGATGATTTTGTATGTGGGTCGCGTCATCATAAAGAGCATGATGTGGGGAATATCACGATCGTTTCTTTTTCTTTCCCGAAGAAGGACCTGAGCCTGCTGTGATCGAGGGCATTGGGGTTACGCTGCCTGTCGTTGGCCAGACTGGATCGGCGTGAGCGGATGCGCATCGAAATTCATCGATCTTCCATTTGAGCAAATCCCGGACACATACTTCGTACATCGACTTCTTTTTCTTGTCTCCCCAGAGCCAAGGCTTCGCGTGCGCATCTGCTTTTCCTTCCCCATGCTTCTCACCGAATAACGGATGCAACGCAGAGGGAGATCCTGAAGGCCGTTGCCATCTGGTGTCCCAAGCCAGAAGCGCATCTGAGCGTGTCCCGGGATCGAGCAGGTAGTGATAATGCCAACCGACCCCGGGATGATTTTCGCGCTTCACGTAATCATTCCATCCGGGGATTTTCGTGAGAAAGGCCGGGACGAGTTCTGGGACCCGTTCAACGACGGGAAAGTTCCGAACGGGCTGGAGATACCCGCGATGGATCTTGCGCGCCGGGACACGCTGCTCCACCCGGCCAAGTGTCCGGGATCCTGCGAATTGGGTCGGATCGAATTTCCCGTCCGGCCGCCAGTTTTCTTCCGTCAGAGCTCGTTCGAGTTCATTGACAAGACGGGTGGCGTGCTCACGGACAGGACCAATCGTCGGCGCTTCCATCGGTAGATCCAGCCATTCACCTTCGTCCAGCACAGCTGCGTCTTCTCGCTGCTCGCGATTGTACGACGGCACCGGGTGCAGCATCTCGAAAGCAATTATCCGGACCGCACCTGTTCCCCTCGCGAAAGTCTACGTTGCAACCGCGATTTCCATTTTTCGCTCGATTGACGCAATATCAAAATCTGTAAACTTTTATAGCGCAGTCCCGAAGCTGCGATAATTGCAAGCGAGCGCCATGAGCAACCCCTACACAGCTGCCGAAGAATTCGCCCGCGACTTTCGCGCCACTGAATATACCCTGAAACGATCCGGCTTCTTGCGGAAAAATCGTGAAGCTGCCGAAGCAGACTGGGATCTATTCGCCCAATCTCTCGGAAAACCCTTCTTCGACCACGTCATCGATAAGGAAATTGCCACGACACTCGTCCGAAACCCGCCACGTCGACTTTTTATCGGACATGTCCGGTCGCCAGAACAGCCGGCCCGACTAACCAACGTTGCGCAAGTCATCATCAACGGCGTATGCCGGGTCCGAAACAGCTACATCCACGGAGAGAAGTTTACCGGTGGCCCGGAAGGTCAATGGGATCGTGATCTCATTTTGATCAAGGAGGCGCATGCGGTTCTAATCGAGGCGATGCAATTTCACGGAAGCCCGCTGCGAGACGAGGACAAATAGCCCGGCAGACCGAATAATTCGGCTCCAGCGGCGTGCGAGGTACTGGAGCAGGAGGGAGGCGGACCTTTTCACCACTGCGGGAAGATCGGACCGGTATGAGTGGTGACCTAGAGGCTTCGTTCGCGTTAGCGAATAGAGCTACACGCCGCAGGCGGACCGCCCATGGGTTTCAACGGAACTTCACGAAAATGAATCGGTCAGACGAAATCGATTCATATCTCTCGTTGGACGGAATCCGACGGGCGGGCGAGTATGCTGCCATGCTCACTCAACCCTACCAGCTCTACGTCGAGCGCACAGACAAAGCCCGCAACATGGCTCGTTACTATGCGATGGCGATCGAGCCCGGTCTATTCGGCGAGATCTGCCTGACGCGCCGTTGGGGCCGGATCGGAGTGCACGGCCAGATGAAGGTCCAGCATTTTGCCAGCGAGCGAGATGCAGTTGCGGCTTTCCTCGATCTTCTCCGACAAAATCGAAACCTAGGATACCGTGTCGCCCCTTCGGCAGTCCTTTACTGAGGGTCGGCGAACTCCGTCAGACACTGGCTGAGCAATGAGAAAACAAGAGCACTGGACGTTTCGCATATCGCCATGGTCACCCTTGGGCCAAGTGCATCGTTGGAGCCGCTTGTAAAGTGTCAGAAACTTACATATATTTCTGACAGGAGAAACGCCAATGCAACGACTGACATCTCAAATCCTCAGCTATGCCGAGCAGTTGCCGGAAGGCACAGCACTGTCCGCGAAAAGCCTCCTGCATCTCGGAAACCGGGCCGCAGTAGACCGGGCCTTGTCGCGCCTGAGTGAGCGTGGAGAACTGATCAGGACTGGGCGTGGGATCTACATGAAAGCCATCAAAACCCGGTTCGGGACCAGACCGCCGACTGTCGAGCAAGCGGTAGAGGCCGTCGCACATCAACGTGGCGAAGTCATTGTTTCGAATGGAGCGGCCGCCGCCAATGCCTTGGGGCTCACGACGCAGGTTCCGGTTCGCTCCATCTACCTGACCTCCGGGCGCAGCCGGACAATGAACGTCGGAAGCCAAAAGGTCGAGCTTAAGCATGTCCCTCGCTGGCAGTTGTCCCTCGCCAGCCGGCCGGCCGGCGTCGCTGTACGCGCGCTCGCGGCTGGGGCCGGAGCGAGCGGACGAGGCCCTCGTGAACATCAGGCGGAAACTGCCCCCGAGGCGTTCAACGAGCTTGTTGCTGCAGCATCGCAGTTTCCGACCGGCTCGCTCGAAGCGTCGGAAAGGCAGCGCATGGCTGATCAATTCCTGCAGCTCTCGGCCGAGGACAAGCGAGAGGTTCTCGCCATTGCGTCAGATCGATCGAAACGTCCGGTCCACTTGCTCGAAAAGGACGTCTGGGTGGTCTGGGCGCTTCGAACGCTATACGCCACGTCGCTCGGCGAGAGCCTTGTCTTCAAGGGCGGGACTTCGCTTTCGAAGGCCTACAGCGCCATTCGACGATTCTCCGAAGACGTCGACCTCACATACGACATCCGCGCGCTCGCCCCTGATCTTGTCGGGGACAACGAAGAAGCGCTCCCGAAATCCCGGAGCGAGGAGAAGCGCTGGTCGAGCGAGGTGCGCCGGCGACTACCGATCTGGGTAGCTGACACGGTTGCGCCTGTCATCGCCGGTGAACTCCAGAAGCAGTCCCTTTCCGCGGAGATCCGTATTGAGGCCGACAAGCTCTACATCGACTACCGGGCGGTCGGTTCAGGATCTGGCTATGTCGCGCCCAGCGTCATGCTGGAGTTTGGAGCGAGGGGCGACGGGCGAGCCTGCCAGCGTTCGAGACATCGCATGTGATGCAGCCAGTCTCATTGATGGAGTCGACTTTCCGACGGCCAAACCGAGGGTAATGCACGCCGAGCGGACGTTCTGGGAGAAGGCAACTGCTATCCATGTCTTTTGCCTGCAGGAGCGGCTCCGGGGCGATCGCTTTTCGCGCCATTGGCACGACATCGTGCGCCTCGACGACATTGGCCCGGCGGACAGCGCGATAGCCGACCGCGGACTGGCAAGCGCCGTCGCAACGCATAAGTCGATTTTCTTCGCCGAGAAAGCCGCCGATCGATCGCCAATTGACTACGAGGCGGCCGTAAACGGCAACCTGATGCTGACGCCTGCCGGCGAGGGACGGAAAGCCCTCGAGGAAGACTACTCCAGCATGATAGCAGACGGTCTCCTCTTTGAGAACGCCGAGACGTTCGACGAGTTGCTTGAACGGTGTGCCGCCATTTGCGGAAAGGCAAACGCTGCAGCCTGACAGCCGTTTGGAGAACCTCGGATGGCGAAACACGACCTGTCGAGAGAAGAGCTCTTCGCACTGGTATGGGAGCGCCCGACCAGCGAAATAGCCAACGAGCTCGGCATATCCGACGTCGCAGTCGGAAAGCTTTGCGAGAAACTGCAGGTTCCCAAGCCCCCGCGGGGATATTGGGCGCGTGTGGAGGCCGGCCAGATGCCGCGGCGCCCGGCCCTGAAAGCATTTCGACAGGAATGGAAGCGAAGCGGAAAAGCGCGTTACAAGCCCGCACCGCCGGACATTTCACTGAGCTTCAATCAAAATTCCTGAATGAGGCACTAGAGGAACTTCGCAGACGCGGCATCGAACATCAGGTCGATACCTCCCGCCTGAAACATATCTCGAACCTTGATCAGGATGTCGCCGCCCAGACGCTGCTTTTGATCCGGGGGCAAGCACAGAAGTGGGCTGAGAGCGGTCGGGTTGCCGTCAAATGGGGCACGTCGGTCAGGGCAAGCATCGGCAAGCTCGTCGAGCGACTGATGCCTCTTGCCCGTCCGCAATTGCTGGCTTTCGAGACAGAAGGCAAGCGCCATTCTTTTTTTCGGCTGCAGGTCCGATCGTATTCGTCAGGTGGACAGCAGAACTTCAGACCAGAATTGCAACGCTTGCGCGGATCGCACGGGATCAAAATCTTAGCCACCTCGTGCAACCGCTGTCGGCCGCGGACCATGCGTGGTCGAGCACGCATTTCTATCAGCCGGAATCAGATTTCATTCTGAATAGCTACCTATGCATTTCGTCAGACCCTGTCTGGATAGAATGGTTTCGGCGGTCGTGGCGCGAGGAAAACCCACCGGAACGACATGCGACAAGCAAGATCAAATTGCGTGACGTTATGCCGATCGACTTCGGATGGAGGGGAGGACAAGGTTTTGCCGCCCGGCATTTCCGAAGCGAAGGTGAAACCCTATCTGTCGCGTTTGCACGCGCTCGATGAGGCCGAGCGGATCTACGAGATGATCACCAACGCAGCTTATGCCCTAGACAGGTCGGTTCCAAACGAGATCTTGGCCATGGCCGATCGGATCTGGTTTGGAGCTGATCGCCCGTTTCAGGCCGCCCGTGAAGCATTTGCCCACATTGAAACGGATCTGGAGCGCTGGGAGCAACAAATCGAGGCCGAGCGATCACATCTGGCGCAAGCCGTTCTCGGCATCAGGCCCGGCGACATCGTCGCGTCACAGCAGAACGGGGCGCTCACGCGTATTTCAGCAGAGTCAATTTCACTCTACTCTACTGAAAAACGCGTCACGTTCGTGGTTTCTGGCAGGCGCTTCCGCAAAGATGGAACACTCGGCAAGATAAGCGAGACCATAAGTTTTACCCTCGGAACGCGCTGTCGGAGATGGCAATTAGTCTCCTCAACAGAGGTCAGACATTCGCGCGGCTATTGCCATTCTCCCGGCTCTTGAACAACGAAACTGCGACCCCGTAGAGGATCTGAGGCTTTGGCGCGAAAATCTTCCACCTAAGCATCCCGCCGCAACCGAGTATCGCGCTGGACTGAGACGCACAGTACCAACCAAAGTTGATTGCGCCGTCACGGGCTGCGGCAGGGTCGAGTGGTCAGGGCATCTCACTGTCCGACGCATGCTACCCCACAGAGCAATCAGGAAAGAGCCCCAACCGAGGCGCGGATCCCACCGTGTCCAACGAGGATGCCGCTTTCGATGCACCGGCTTTATATTTCGTCGTTCTGTTAACCGGGTGCGATATTCGGCCTTAGTGAAACAGGAGCATGCCTATGCAGTTGACGCGCAACGAGCTTTACAACCGGGTGTGTGAAGCACCATTGAGCCGGCTTGCTCCGGAGTTCGGCCTGACGGGGACAGCCTTGGCCGCGATTTGCAGGCAGCATGAGATACCCTACCCGGGATCAGGATACTGGACACGTAAATCACTCGGAATTGCTGCCGAGTTGCCCGCCCTGCCCGACGGTATCGATGCGATCATCGAAATTACTCCGGTTACGCCGAAACCCCGGGAAAAGAAGGCGCCTGCAACGGAGATGGATACACGCCTGAAGGCAAGTCCCGTTGCAAAGACCCGCCGCCTCGAACATCACCCGTTGCTTGTTGGTGCAGAAGAGCATCTGAGGAAATCGCGCACAGCAAAAGATGGGGAGTTTCTCCGCCCCTACAAGCGAATTCTGCCCGACGTAATTTCATCGGAAGCATCGCTTTCTCGCGCGCTATCGATCGCAAATCACCTTTACCTCGCACTCGACCGCATCGGCTATCGTGTGCATATCGCACCAGCTGGAGAAGACCACCACCGCATTCATATCAAGGAGCAGGAGATCGAGTGCAAGGACCGCAAATACGGCCGTTACCATTCAGGTAGCATCTGGGGACCTGACCGGCCGACGATTGTCTACATCGACACCGTCCCGGTTGGCCTCGCTGTGACCGAAATGACCGAACGGGTAACGATGCGATACCTGAACGGCGAATACTATCGGGAAGACAGCAAGCTCGTTCGGTCGATGAAAGCATGGCAACTGACACACTCATGGACAACCGAACAGGACATGCCCTCCGGGCGCTTCCGCATAGTGGCCTACTCTCCAAAGAGAGGCGTCGACTGGACCCTGAGTTGGCAGGACACTGAATCTGAACCGCTGACCGGCGGCATTGCGCAAATTGCCGAGACCTTAAGTGCATCCAGCAACAAACTGCGAGTGCTAATGAAAGCTGAGGACGAAGCCGAGGCGAAGCGAAAAAAAGAGCGGGAGGAGGAGTGGGAACGTTACGAGCGGCGCGAAGACGAACGCAAGATTGCCCAAGCGATCAAGGAGAGCCAGCAGCAACTCGCAGAAATCATCGAGAGCTGGGGCAAGGCAATGCTCGTTGAACGCTTTTTCAATGATGTCGAGGATCGATTGGTGGAGGCGGCTGAAGAGCAGCGACAATTTCTGGAAGAGCGGGTCAAACTTGCTCGCCGAATGATGGGTAGCATAGATCCTCTGCAGTTCCTCAAAAACTGGCGCGCACCCGCGCGACAGGTACCAATCGAAATATGGCGAATTTCCTCGACCGCCTGCGGGCGGTCGCTCAGATGAACAATGAAGAATACCGGAGAAATCAGCACAGCGCCGCGGCAAGCGGGATTTCGGGAGTTCTCGACACGGGTCATGCGGGAACAGGTCAGCCGCAGGAGCTTCAGCATAGCGGTCGCAAGAGAAGCGGGACCGACTTACCCCGCATGGCACGTTCCGTATGCCGGGCTGTGTGAGTGTGCGACCGCACGCACTTGCTGACTTCAAGTGAGTGGATCAGGTCTCCTGACGAGATCGCACCACAGAGATAAAGTCGGCAACATCCATCAGCCACGCCTGCTGTGTCAGCCGGTAGGTATTGTGCAACCGCTTCGGCACGACGAGCTGCAGCTTCTTGGCCTGCATCTCGTCAGTCTGGTTTTCTGATATCCCGGGCTCAAGGGTAAGAAGGTGTTTTTCCGGGATCCGGAGAGCCTCCGACAGAACCCGGCGCCAGCGATCTTTCAGCGTCGACTTGGCACCGAGCATCGTCAGCCTTGCTTCCGGATACAGCGGATCACGATACTCATTCTGCCCCGGGAACAGAAAATCGGGCTTGTTCCGGTTCTCTGTCTCCGCGCCCCGAACGTATCGAATCTGCTGGGCGGCAAAAACTGCCTCAAGATGATTTTCGAGAGCCTGTCCCGCCCGCGCCTTTCGTCGGTTCTGTACGCTCAACGAAAACGCCAGAAATCCTTCAACGTCTGCGTCGCCAAGCGCACCAAAACCGCTTCCAATACGTGCGGCGACGATACGCCGTTCCAGCCTTTTAAAAGCTGTTCCTCGCGATCCATCCATGAGATCAGCGCGAGGTCCGGATTATCTGCAGCCGAAACCTCCGGCATCGATGTTCGCGCAAGCTCCGAAAACACGCGTGTTTTCGGGAAGTCGAGACCGAAGCGTTCGATGAGGCTATCGAGCCGATCGGCTTCAGGCTCCTCCGGCTCGATCCCCAGCTCATCGAGAATATAGCGCGCTGCAAAATCGAGTTCGGCATTATGTGCGCCATCGATCTCCGGAATGTAAAGGCGAATTCGGGCTGCTCCTCCAGCGCAAATAACCAGATGAGCTGGTTCTGGATTGTAGCAGAGGGCGTTACAACGACAAGAATCGAGCCATCTTGCTGCAAAGCCAGAAACAGCATGTCGCCGGGCTGCATAAGCTCGGTGACGGCGTTTGAGGAATAGTAGAGATGATACTCCGGTGCGCGCGGCTTTCCTTTGCGGACATTAGACCAGCTCATGAAGCCTTCTTCCGCCGGGGCTTCCTGCTCGCCGGATATCCAGATGAAGCGTGTCGCGATACCTCTGCGATCATCGTCACCCAGAAGCCGGCGAAGTGGTCTCGTGCCCTGAAACTCGTGCTGATTCGATTTGTGCGTGATGGTTTCAACCAGCGTCAAACGCTTGGCGACGACTCCGGTGAAGAGATCGGACAAAAGCCCGCGGCGCATTCTACCCTCCCCTGATTTCTAGGCGCGGCTGGTCCGATCTCAGCCACTCAGCACATGACTGAATGACATCCTCGAGAGGCAGTCGCGTTTTGCCCTTCAGGGCACATTCCCACACGACCGCCTGACGCCAACCGGCCTCCGTCAGAGCTGCATCAGTCCGCTCATCGACGGCCCGGTTTCGCCCAATTTTGCCTGCCAGAACTCCGGGCGGGATGAAGGCCATTTGAACAGATGACAATCGTGGCCATGCCAGAAGCAGCCATGCGCGAAGATGACCGCCTTGTAGCGGGGAAAGACAATATCCGGCTTTCCGGGAAGGGAGCGATCATGCAGCCGAAAGCGAAACCCCATCGCATGGAGCCCTTTGCGCAGCAGAAGTTCCGGCTTCGTGTTGGTACCACGGATACCCGACATCATCCGGCTGCGAACCTCAGCCGTGACGATGTCAGCCATGCGCGCTAACTGGCTCCCGATCGGGGCGCGTCACAGTCACAGGCGATGCCAATGAGCGACCAGCGCCTCTCAGCAATGCGGACTCGATAAATGGCTTCATCGCGTCCGCAAGGAACTCTACCACCGGAACGACGACGGCATTGCCAAATTGCCGGTAGGCCTGAGTATCTGAAACCGGTATTTTCCAGCGGCGATCGCCCCGGTCAAAGCCCATTAGACGAGCGCATTCCAATGGTGTCAGTCGCCGCGGCCGCTTGCCGGGTTGTGCGACGAGAATTTCCGAACCGTCCTTGTAGTAGCGAGCAGAAAGCGTTCGCGTCACATCATCAGGACCAAACAGGCTGTATCCGAACCCGTTGCCTTTCGAATTATGCTTTTCCTTATAGGCCTGCAGATACTCCCACAGGCGTGGGGTCAGGGTGTATTTCGGATCGACCTCGTCATGTGGATCCAGAATACTGCCAAGCTTCGGTCCATTTGTCGGAAGCTTGAGTGACTTCAGATCGAAGTCGGTCGGCTCACGGAAACCAACAATGAAAATACGTTCGCGGCGCTGCGGTACCCAGTGCTCGGAGCTGATCACTCGAGTTTGCACGTGATAGCCAAGTTCATTCGTCAGAACATTGATAATCGTCGCGAATGTCCGGCCCTTGTCATGACTTTCAAGGTTCTTGACGTTTTCGAGCACAAAAGCTGCAGGTCGATGATGCGCGATGATCTGGGCGGTATCAAAGAACAGCGTGCCCTGCGTATCGCATAGAAAACCATGGGGCCGACCAAGTGCATTCTTCTTCGAAACACCTGCGATCGAGAATGGCTGGCACGGAAAGCCGGCAAGCAGGATGTCATGCTCCGGAATCAGGTCGGGGTTTTCGGCATATTCGCGAACATCCCCGCAAGGCGATGATTGTCGCGAAAGTTCAAACCATAGGTCTTTTGGGCATTCTCGTCCCACTCCGAGGTGAAGACGCAGTGTCCGCCAATGCCCCGGAAGCCGATGCGAAGTCCACCAATACCGGCAAACAGATCGATGAACCGGAATGAGATTGGCCCCCTTGCCGGCGCATCTACGATCGGCAAGGTCTTTCAGCACCCTGAGCGCTAGATCAGTCGGGCGCCCCTCGCCGCTGACATATCGGGCGGCAGTACGATCGGAAACTGAGATCAAGGATGCGGCCTCAGCTGAGGTGAGACCGGCGCGCTGACACAAATGATTGAATTCGTTCTCGTCGGGGAGCGCTTGCTGCACGAATCACCTGCCATTTATCTGGGTCATTTTCTGCCAAACTGGCAAAAATATTCCCAGACAGCAAGCCATGTTCGCAAAATGTTCCGCCGCTTTTGGTCGTTGCGGTGAAGCGTACACAGTTAAATCAGTTGCGAACTTACGATCATGCCCGGCCCTTAGAGAACTCCCTCGGAGCTAGCATGTGAAGGCGATCCTCCTCATGCGGCCAGTAAACCGTAAAGGTTGCGTCAGGATATTCCGCGGACTGGCATCGCAACTCGACTATCTGTCCGCGAGCGATTAGCACCCCTCGTGCTGCCGCTTGGGCACGCGCAACAGTTCTTCGAGTGCCCGTGGCATCTCGATCATCGCGAGCTCGGCGAGCGGATAACGACGATCGATGAACGGATATTGCCCATCGGGCAATTCGGCTTCCATACCAGAACTCCTGCCAAAGGTTTCCAAGCCCCTCGCCTACCAGTCTCCTTCTTTGGGAGCAACACAAGTTGGAAAACAGGTTTACTGACCCAGCGTGCTTTTGATACCGCATGCTACTACCCCGTTCCCGATCTCTCGAAAGGACGTCGATCCGGGTCCGAAAACCAAGGAGCAGAAAGGTTTGGGGGTGAAGCACGCCAGTTTCTTTACGGGCGTTGTTTTTACTTCTGCAATGTAGAGATGTGTCGGGGGCATATATACGGGGAGTCGGTGCATAAACCAGTCGCGACAAGAAGTGATGGACGCTTCCGGTGAATGGCCATGTCCGCGAGCTGTCCTCCCCGCCGCCAGTATTTCACCGCTGTTTCGCCCGGCGCTGATCAAAGGCGAGGAAGCATCGGTCCTGCTTCATCTTCGTCGACACGCACCTGTCAACGGAAGGGACGCTAACGGCAGAACGCCACTAATGATAGCCGCAACGAATGGGCGATCGGGTATCTGCGAACTGCTCGTTCTGGAGGGCGCTGATGTGTCCCTCAGGGACACTGAGGGGTGCACTGCCGTCGACCGCCACAAGATTCGGTCATCATGTTATCGCTGCCAGTCTCGAGGCTAGAATAGCCGTGTCGCCGTCTCCGGTCCCAGACGAAACTGCAGCCGCTGATCCGGGTGAGGAGAGCATCGAAGGCTGGGAGGCCGAAGCAGAGTTTCATGCTCCTGCTGACAATCGTGTCGCTGATCATGATGCGATTGCACTACAGGTTGCTATCGCATCACACCGTGTGACGCGGGAACGCGACGAGTGGGAAACCGCCGATATTTCTCTCCCCGCAAGTACGACGGAAAAAGCCACCGTCGCGATCCCGCAGTCCGTTTACGCAGTGATTGCCAATGGTCTGGCTGCGGGATGGCTTACTGATGAGGCGGTAAATACTGCATGGGCGCGGGCCAAGCCGCAGCATATCCGTCAACTGCGGCAGTTGCTCGCCGCGGCCAACGTCAGGATTTTCCCTGCCCGTCCGGGGACCCGTTCCAGTGCATCAGCAACGCGGAACCGGCAAGTCGGGATCTCCATCTCTGCCAAGAGGTTTTCGACAGTTTCCGCGATGCGTGCACCAGCCAGCTGGACACAGCTGAGAAATACAGGATGGAGATTGCCGGGTTCGGACCATTCAGCCCCGATCGAGAGGTTAGAATTTTCGGTAAGGTTGCTGAAGCCCGAGCGCGCCTCGTAGAAGCGTTGACCGGGCTTCTGAAGATAACTCCCATGGCTTTGCAGAGTGAACTTCTGCAAACCGAAGAGGTTGTGGACGACTCCCAAGAGGCTGATGACGGCGGCGATTTCTCCGTGACCGAAGATGATCTGACAGTCGAATCGGGCGTCAGCGAACCCTCAGCAACGGAGCTCTTCTTCCGGGATTTTGTGAAGCTCTTCAATGAACTCGAGCAAAAGAGTTCGGACAGGCAAGACCTCGAAACTCTCAGACAGGCGCTCGATACCTACAGGAAGGCTCGAGACCGGGGTATGGAGGGAGGCCTGAAGCTCGTGCCCCGGCTGGCGTACCGATACCGCACAAGAGGATTACCAATAGAAGACCTGATTCAGGAGGGCAACATCGGGCTGATGCGGGCGGTTGAAAAGTTTGACAGCACCAAAGGCAGCAGGTTCGGTTCCTATGCGGTCTGGTGGATACGCCGGGCAATGTTGCGGGCCATCGAGGACCAGTCTCGCCTCATACGCGTCCCGGTTCATATCGGTGAGTTTGTCAGAAAGACTGAACGCATCCGGCAACGAACGAGGGCCGGGCTCGGTCGCGAGGCGAGCGTCGAAGAAATTGCGGGCGAACTGCAAGTTTCTCCCGGAAAGATCAAAAGCGTTCTCGCCATCCCGGGCCCCCCCTTTTCCCTGCTCTTTCGCGATTGCGGGTCGATGATAGAGTGCCGCTGCCTGACCGCCGACATGACCTGTCAAACCTGCGCTCCCTTACAAGCGAAATGCTTTTGATGCTGCCGGCGAGAACGGAGCGCGTACTTCGTCTCCGTTTCGGTATGGGGGCGTTGAGGAGCACACGCTCGAAGAGGTCGGAGAGAAATTCGACGTGACAAGAGAACGCATCCGGCAGATCGAAGCGAAGGGCTTGCGAATTCTCCGGCACCCGAACAGGTCAAGGAAACTGGAGGCGTTCCTTTGAGTGGACTGATCAAAGGTGCGAGAAATGCGCCACCGCGTGCCAGTGCCATGATCGAGGCGCTGCGTGGGCTGGGCTACTCTGCAGCCACAGCGCTTGCTGACATCATTGATAACAGCATCGCCGCCAATGCCACGACGGTCGATCTCACGTTCGTCTGGAACGGTACATCGAGTGCTATTTCCATTCTCGACAACGGCGATGGAATGGATGACGTGCTTCTTGATCGGGCTATGCGTCTCGGTGAAAAGGGTCCCCTCGAAGAGCGCGGCAAGAGCGATCTCGGGCGGTTCGGCCTCGGTCTGAAAACTGCCTCTTTTTCGCAGGCACGACGCCTTACCGTAGCATCACGGAAAGGCAATGTTACCAGCGTCCTTAGATGGGACCTCGATGTCCTGCGCGACGACAGGAGCGGCTCCCCGTCACTGCTTGAGGGGCCAGCGCCCGGGTCAGAGGAGCTTTTGAAAAATCTGGAACCTCTCGACCATGGGACGCTCGTGCTTTGGGAGAAAATGGACCGGATTGTCCCGCGCGGTGCACGGTCGCAGGATTTTCTCGAGGTGATTGATGTGATCGAGAAACATCTGGCAATGGTTTTTCATCGGTACATTGCCTCACGGAAGCTGACGATCCGTATCAACGGCAAGCCAGTGCAGGCATGGGACCCCTTTTCTCGAAAGCCGATCGGACACGTGGCGCTCCGGCCGCGACCGGTTCGCTGTCAATGGTTACGAAATAGCGGTCGAAGGGTTTGTTCTTCCGCACAAGGATCGTCTTCCTGAGAAAACACGGGCCGAGGCGGCCGGACCCGATGGCTGGACATCGCAGCAGGGCTTTTACGTCTATCGGAACGAACGCCTGCTCGTAGCGGGGCATTGGCTCGGACTTGGTCGCGGCCGTTCATGGACGAAGGAAGAGCCTTTCCGTCTTGCAAGGATCAGGCTCGATATACCCAACAGCGCCGATGAGGACTGGACGATCGACATACGAAAATCGACAGCGCGGCCTCCATTGGAGGCCCGTCCCCGCCTGTCCCTGTTTGCCGAAGATGTCCGTCAGCGGGCACGAAAAGTGTTTGCGTTCCGCGGCAAACCGGATCGAAGCGCAAAAACCGGACCGGTCGCACCGGCGTGGCGTGCCGATCGTCTGTCCGGCGGTATCCGATACAGAATAGATGAACACCATACAGCGGTAGCCGCAGTGCTCGAGCAGGCGGGTCAACTGCGCGCCGACGTTCTGGCGATGCTCCGGATCATAGAAGAAACAGTCCCGGTCCAGCAAATCTGGCTGGATACGGCTGAGGCGAAGGACACACCCAAGACCGGCTTCGAGGGGACCCCGCCAGACGAGCTGAAATCCATCATGCAGACAGTATTCAACAGTCTCGTCAACCGAAAGGGCCTGTCGCAAGAACAGGCTCGCCGGCAGATGGCAGTGACAGAGCCGTTCGATGCATGGTCCTCATTTGTCGAAACACTCACATTTGAACCAAAGGAATAGTTTTTTGAGCAACGAAAAAGTTGTCAAGTTTGCCCGGGAACTCCTGATGGAAGAGGAGCGAAGTGGGATCAGCCCCGGATTGATCAGTACAAAGATCGATCAGGTGCTGATGTTCAAACCTGCCCGGAGGGAGGGACTGGATCGCGACGCTGCCATCAATGAACTGGTTCGCCGTTTCAGCATCTGGGTAGGCGCGGATTCAACAATCCAGAACGATGAAGGTCACAAAGCGTGGCTCAACGCGGGTCGGAAAGGCGACTGGCGTTACTGGCAGCGTTACCGCGAATATCTCGAGGGAAAAATGTCGGTTGTTGCTGTGGAGGGGCTCGACCGGTCGACGGATACCATACTTGGCATGCTCGAGGACCCTGCACGTGACGGGCCATGGGACCGGCGAGGGCTGGTGGTCGGCCATGTGCAATCGGGCAAGACTGGAAACTATACCGGGCTTGTCTGCAAGGCGGCCGACGCAGGCTACAAGATCATTATTGTACTCGCCGGCCTCCACAACAATCTCAGATCCCAGACGCAAATGCGCCTCGATGAAGGTTTTCTCGGTTATGAAACCCGACCGATCGCCGATGATATCCGGGAGATCGGCGTTGGCCTTATCGACCGGGATCCGTCCATCCGTCCCAACTACGTTACCAACCGGACCAATAATGGCGACTTCAGCACCGCGCGGGCCAATACCCTCGGGATCACGCCCGAACAGCGCCCCCGGTTGTTCGTCATCAAGAAAAACAAGACGGTTCTGGAGCGCCTGCTCGGCTGGATTCGGCATCATGTCGCAGACGGACAGGATGAGAACGGACGCAGGATTGTGCAACGGCTGCCACTGCTCCTGATCGATGACGAAGCCGATCACGCTTCGGTCGATACGGGAGAGCAGGTATTCGGGGAGGACGGAGCGCCCGACGAGGAGCACCAGCCGACTGCCATCAACAGTCTTACCCGCAAGATTCTGCATACTTTTACGCGCTCCGCGTATGTTGGATACACCGCGACGCCGTTTGCAAACATTTTTATTCACGAAAGAGGACAGACCAAAGAGGAAGGTCCCGATCTTTTCCCCTCGGCCTTCATCGTAAACCCGGCGGCACCCTCCAGTTATGTGGGCCCTGCGCAGATCTTCGGCTTGCAGTCGACGTCGGGGCGGACCGCAGGGCTGCCCCTGTTCCGGCCCGTTGCAGATCACACCGGCGAAGACGGCAAGGGCGGCTGGATGCCGCACACACACAAGAATGGCTACGTGCCCCTGACAGACCGCGAAAGTGGTCTGCCGCTGTCACTTGAACAGGCAATTGACTCGTTCCTAATTGCCTGTGCGGTACGTGATCTGAGGGGTCAGGGCGATGCCCATTCCTCGATGCTCGTCCATGTGACGCGATTTACCTCTGTCCAGAAACACGTTCACGAAAAGGTCGAAAACTACGTTTCCAAGCTGAAGCAGCGTCTTGTCCGTCGGATCGGCCACGAAACGGCTGTTGGTCGCCTTGAGCAATTCTGGCTCTCGGACTTCGTGCCGACAAGCGCCACAGCACAGTCAGAATTTCCGGTTTTCGCGGACGACGCCAGCCTGCCCGAATGGTCCGAGGTACTGGAGATGGTCACCCGGATCATCGCCGACGTCGACGTCAGAATGATCAACGGGACAGCGAAGGACGCGCTGGATTATGCCGATCAGCAGGGTCAAGGTCTGAAGGTAATCGCGGTCGGTGGAGACAAGTTGTCCCGAGGTCTCACTCTTGAAGGCCTTTGCACAAGTTACTTTCTGCGCACCTCCAAGATGTATGACACTCTCATGCAGATGGGCAGATGGTTCGGTTATCGGCCGGGCTACATCGATCTGTGCCGGCTGTACACGACCGATGAACTTGCCGACTGGTTCGGACACATCGCGGACGCGGCAGAAGAGTTGCGGGAGGAGTTCGATCTGATGGCAGCGGCAGGTTCGACACCCCGGGACTATGGGCTGAAGGTCCAATCCCATCCGGTGCTACTCGTGACATCCCGGCTCAAAATGCGATCAGCACGAAGCCTTATGCTATCGTTCAGCGGCGGGTTTCTGAAACGATATCTCTTTTTTCAGAGAAGGGCGTCTTGCAACGAAATCTGGACGCAACAGCCAGCCCGGTGCGCCAGCTCGGTCCCGGCGAGGATGACCCGGTTCGACAGCGTGGCCACAGCACATCGCAATGGAAGGGTCGCCTGTGGAATGATGTTCCCGCAGCACAGGTCATTGATTTCCTCAACGCATACAAGACCCACCCGGACGCCTACAAGGTGAACAGCGTCTTGCTTGCCGAGTTCATCACCCGGATGAACGTGGACCGGGAGCTTACCAGCTGGACTGTGGCGGTGATCGGCGGCGGACGCGGGAAATCCTTCCCGCTGACGGAAGATCTCGAAATCCAGATGGCGAAGCGCACGGCAGAAGGGCCCGGTAACCGATACTCGATCGGGCGGTTGCTTTCACCGCGGGATGAGGCGATCGATCTGACCGGGGAAGAATGGACTGCTGCCCTTGATGCCACGAGGAAGGGCTGGAAGCCTGACCCTGCTCGGTCAAAATCCACGGAACCGCCTGATGAGCCATCCGGCCCATCAATCCGCAAAGTTCGGGGTGAAGGTGTGCCCGGACAGGCCGGTCATCCCGAGCGCGGACTGTTGCTGCTGTATGTCCCGGATCCGGCAGAGGCGGGGGCGCCCGTTGATCCCCTTCTCCCGCCTGTCGTCGCGTTCGGTATCAGCTTCCCCTCGAGCCACTCAGGCACGAAGGTCGAATACAAGGTCAACAACGTTGCATGGACACAGGAGTACGGCGGTGCTGACTGATACTGACGAACTGGAAACTGCATGGCGTGCACTGGCTGGCCAGAAAGCCGACAAGGGCTGGCTGACCGTGGCACTCGGTCATTCCAGTCCACGGTTCAGGGGTGGCATTGTTTTCCCGGAGGGGGGGAAACCCTGCTGGTCGGCTTTAACGTTGGTTCAGAACTCCGGAAGGCCGATCTTCCTGAAGGAACCGGTTTCCGGGTCGAGATCTCAAAAGAGAGTTTTTCGGCCGGTTTCAGCACCGGTTATGCCTGACGCGTCAGTCCGGGGCCGGCCGTGATCTGTTCGTTCAAATGGCAGCTGATATCGTTTCTGCACTCTCCCGCACGACGACACAGTCCGATTCCCGGCTGTTGAGCCTCATGCTGGCCCGGATCCGGGCATGGCAGGAATTTATGCGGAAACCACGCACCGACCTCCTGCGCCCCGAAGAGGAGCTTGGTCTGTTTGGCGAGTTGACTTTCATGCGGGAAGCAATCGCCGGTGGAGCGGCCGTTGCAGACGTGGTGCATGCATGGAACGGTCCCTCAAGAAGCCTCCGGGATTTTCAGACCGCTGTGATCGGCGTCGAGGTCAAGGCAACGCTGTCGGTGAAAAGCTTTTCTGCACATATCAGCTCACTGGAACAGCTGGACGGAATGAAAGAACGGGCCGTTCTTCTGGCCGCAATCCGTTTCAGCCTGCACGACGCGGGCCAGACCCTTCCCGAGCTAATTAGCGCGATGAGGCAACTTGCCGCCGACGGAGACGTACTCTCCACCCTTAACCGGACGCTTATGTTGTCCGGTTTCGTGGACGAGGCTTCGGAACTCTACAAACGGCGGTTTATCCCCCTCAACATTCGGCTCTTCGAAGTGAACGAAGCATTCCCCGCACTTGTTCGCAGCAGGACAAGCCCGGAGATCCGCGCTGCCGAGTATGAAATTGATCTTGATCTCGTGGCTTGCGTCCCTCTGACGCTTGGAGCCGCATTGCAGCAATACGGAGTTTTCAGCGAATGACACTTGAGGAATTTCTCGTCCAGACCCAGTCAGAGGTGCGGTCGATGGTATCGGACCGGATGGTCGCCGGAACCTATCTCAAGGATGAAGCGGCGTTTACGGACGTTGTTATGCAGCACATGGCAGAATGCGGGATGACGTTCGATCCTCGTGTCCTCCATATAGAGCGGACCGTTTCGGGTTCGAAGCTGAAGCTCAATGGATATGCGGTCTCCGACGACGCTGACCGGTGGATTTGTTTGTTACGCTCTATGACGGGGTCGACACTGTACAGCCAATTGCGGACGCAGACGTCGTGCGCGCGGCAGAGCAGTGCCTCAAATTTCTCGGAAAGTCTGCCGACGGAAAGCTCGTGGCCGCGATCGACCCCTCCGATGACGCCTATGAGTTCAGCCTTACGATCAAGGATTGCTACGAAGATCTCGAGCAGATCAGGGTTTACATTTTGACGGACCGCCGGGCAAAAACGCGCGTCTTCAAGCCCCGGGATGTCGCAGGGAAATCAGTCCGCCTCGAGGTCATGGATATAGAACGTCTCCACCGTCACTGGTCCGAAGGCAAACCCCGTGACGAGCTTGTAGTCAGTTTCGAGGAAGTCTGTGGCTCTCCCCTACCCTGTGTCTATGTCCCGGGCGAAAACGAGGAATACGACTACGCGCTCACTGCAATTCCAGGGGGCGACGCTGCGGCTGCTGTATGAGCGCTACGGAGCAAGGCTGCTCGAAGCCAACGTACGATCATTCCTCAGTCAGACCGGCAAGGTCAACAAGGGTATCCGGGATACGCTGCGTGATGCACCCGAACGTTTCATGGCCTACAATAACGGTATTGTATTGATTGCGGACGAGGCGAGCCTTGCGCGCGCGGCCGACGGTTCAATGGGCCTCGCGTGGCTTAAAGGCATGCAGATCGTGAACGGCGGCCAGACGACTGCGTCGATATATTTCACAAAGCGCAAACATCCTGACATTGATCTCACGCGCGTACGTGTGCCCGCAAAGGTTATTGTCCTGCATTCCCATAACCCTGACGCCGAGGAGCTGCTGATCAGCGATATCTCGCGCTATGCAAACAGCCAGAATGCGGTGAAAGTATCGGACCTGTCGGCAAACAAGCCGTTTCACGTCGAGCTGGAGAAGCTCGCGCTCTCGACCTATTGCCCGGATGGTACCAACAGGTGGTTCTACGAACGTGCGGCGGGAAGCTACAACGTAATGCTTGCCCGTGAGGGGACGACGCCGGCGAGGCTGCGGCAGATCAAGGAAGCTATCCCGCCCGGTCGAAAGATCACAAAGACCGACTTGGCGAAATACGTTCAGGCTTGGGGCCGCAAACCTCAGATCGTGTCTCTCGGCAACCAGAAGAACTTCGACCGCTTCATGTCGGATGACGACACCGTCACCTCAGTTGTTCCAGACGTCTCGAGATACAAGCACGCAATTGCGCAGACTATCCTTTTCGAACGGCTCAGAAGATCGTGCGGGCCGGGGATTCCGGGCGTACCGGGCAAATATCACCGCCTACACGGTCGCGTCATTGTCTGAGATTGCCGGCAGCAGGTTATCGCTGGATGCCATTTGGCAAAAGCAGGGTCTGTCATCGCAGCTTTCCGGGTACATCAGCAAGCTGGCTGTGCGGGTGAACGATATCCTGAGGGACGATGCGGGTGCCCGGCAGGTATCGGAATGGGCTAAGAAGGACGAATGCTGGGAGAGTCTGAAATCATCGTCGCTGCCGCCGCCTCCCACGGAGACATCCCTGAAATGTCGCGTAGTCACGCATGACGGGCGGTGTTCTCTCAGCAGCCTTCAGTGGTGCTGTGTTCAAGCGATTGAGTGCAGTCGAGACGGACATCACTCGCTCCAACCAGCACGAGTTTAACGGTTCAAAGCCCCTGATCGGACTGTTCGGGAAAGAGCATCCGCAAAAGTTGCCAACAGACTTCATCAGGATGTCTGACGACGGCAGTGTTTTGGCCGAAACCGGGATGCTCACCGGTACGATGCTCGGGCTCGGCATCCCACGCGATCCGAGTACAGGCTGTACTACTACGACAATTTGGTGACCGCGAAGGCGCGCGAAGGCGACTTTCTCCTTATCGGTAAGAGGCACGACGGTTCGACGCTCGTTTTAATGGCTCCCGGTTCCGGCTTGGCGGCAGCCCGAATTGCATGGTTGTTCGGGATCGAAGTTGAGCCGGTGCCGCGTTTGCCGCTCTGGACCTCAGTGAAGATGAGCGTTCGGCCCTTGGTGATGGGTTCGGAATTTCGCCAGACAAAGGATCGTTGTGGGAAAGCGAGCTGGATCCGGTCTTGTCGGATGACGGAAAAAGCAGGCTGCCGGCTGTCCGGGCGGTACAGCAGCTTATCGGCGTAGAAAGAGACTGGAAGAGTGGTGGTGACTGGCTGACCGCATCGGGCGAAGAGGATGGTTCTCCATCGTCGCTGAATGACATTGCACATCTGCTCGCCGGTTCCGGCTTGGCCAAGTCGCCGAGTTGATAGCGAAGAGCTCGAAAATTGTCGGTTCCTCTAGCGTGCCTCATTTGCGTGGAGTCTCTCACCGTCAACCTGGCGTAGCGAAGACAGTCTTTGCTTCAGCATATCTTTGATATGCATATAGTTCTCGCCACCCTTCGCCATGTGGATGTGAACTGCCTTATGGCAGTTCGGGCATAGGAGGGCGAAATCTGCGGCTGTAACCCTGTATTCTGCCGTTTTGCTGGCGATCGGGATAATGTGGTGGGCTTCAATATAGGGAACTCCGTAGCGCAAGTTGAAATCGTCATCGCATATTTCGCATCGGGATGCGTTTTTGCTCTTAACCAAGCTCACAGCCAGTGTGCTTCTTTCGGTACGGATGTGTGTGACATACGTTTGACGCCCCTCCGGCAGTGACCAATCATCGACATCCTGCACATCTCCGATATTGGCCCACCGCTCGGGGTGACGAATTTCTTTTCAATGGAGGCTACGGCAAACAGTCCTTCGAAGTACCAGTTTCTTCCGCGATCCGTGAAAAGCAGGATTGGATATCCTGCCCGGGGCTGCTCCAGCAGGACCCTGTTTGCTATCTCATCATAGGAGATGACATCCTTCCTCGCCTTGAACGAGTAGTTGTAAGTAGTCATTGTCTCGTCGAGCCAGCCATCGTGCACATATGAGCGGGACGGGTTTTGATGATAACCGCACGGGTTTTCTCTCCCGACCTGATCCAGTTTATCCCCTGTTGTGGCGTGTTGCCGATAACGAAGTCCGTTCCATCGTAGTAGGGGATTCAGCGACTTTCGAGAACTGGATTACATCAAAGAGGTTTCGCTTGCTGATCATCACGCCTTGCTTGATGTCAAATATTTCCTTCGCACTACTCAAAATCATTGGAACTTCTCGGCCTTTTTGCCGTCACGCAGACGTCTATGAAGATTCTCTTTCCGGAGGCAGTGTGCGTATGTTTACTTCCCATTTCATGAAAATCGAAAGCGCAGAGAGCGTAGCTGCTCCTCGGTGAAGAAATGCCAACTAGGGGCAAGACCAATATGCTCTTGAAGGGATTCAAACACTCCGCGCCAAATTAATCGACCATCGCCGCCGGTAAGTGCTTGTTTTTTAGCTAACGACGGTCGTATTTCTGCTTTCCGGCGCTTGCTATAACTCGCTTACTCTCTACGTCAAATGTTTGTTGCAACTTATCCGCGAAACCCTCGCCGACGGGTATTTTTAAATCGAATAGTTCATTCTCGCGCTGCTCTTCACGCGCGAGATACGAGATGAACTGTTTGGTGCGTTCTAAACGAATTCTCACCCGTTCCGTCCGCTCTCTGCTCAGGAAAAGCTTATACTCTTCATTTGCGTATGACGTTATACTGTTACAAACCTGTTCATCGTAATAATTACAATCGGCAAATACAAGATCAAGATATGTGAAGGTGAATGCGAGCTCGTTAAGCATATACAAGCCATAGTTGGTCGTTCGTACTTGATCAACACTTTCATCAAAATAGTCTAGACGGTTATTCGCCTCGACAAACCCATGCTGCAGAAGAATATCCATGCATTGCGCGAAATCTTCAGCCATCCGGAACGTTTCAACGAAGTAGGACCGCAGTTCGGCAATTGTCACAAAGTCGGACGAGCCTCCTCCAATATTTTTTGCAAGCCGTCGCAAAATTCGTAAACTCGTAAAATGCGAGGCTAGCCTGCTGTCGCGAGCTTGGAAAATGTTCGGAATATCGCTGAGCTGTTCGTCGTAGAAATAGCGCGTCGGCACCATGACTGGCTTGATTACTTGGTGGATTTGGAAATTCCACCGGCCGGCGTCAAGCATTTCCTGCACGTTAGTATAACCGGAGAGCAGAAATGATCGGAATAAATCCAGCGTAAGCCTTATGTCACCGTGTCCGCATGCCGTAAGAAAACTGTTGAGTGGGGATTCGGTATCACGGATCCCACTCGCAACGATCTCTAGATATTTGCAGCAATCATTTATAAGATCGGCATCCGTAGCAGCTGTTATCTCCGAGCGCCGCTTTTCGTTCCGCAATAGGCCGATCGTGTATTCAAGGCGCTTAAGGAAAACTGTTGAAGGCTTAGGGGAGCTGAGATGGAAACCGGAGTTTTGGAAGGCATCCAAGACGCCATGTATTTTCGAGTTGTGAAAGCGCTCCTCGCGCATGGAGATCAGCGTGATGCATGACAGGCTCCGCGCAATCTCTTGGGCCGTCGTAAAGCAGAAATCTTGAATTGGGCCACTGTACTGGTCAGTATTATCGATAACAACGACCACGCCCTTACCGGCTGCAGCGCTATTTTCAGCTAAACGGGTTGCACAATATTCAAGATCGTTTTTCCAAGCCGAAACAAGGGTTCAACCTGTCATTATATATTTCACCGCCCCTCGGCAGGCCTGAAAGCTCCTGACGCGAAGCTGTTTCAAACCTGTCCGAAAAAAGATCTCGCAACAAGACTTCGCGGGGTGAGGACAGCGTCTGGTCAACATCGAGGTCGCGAACAAGACGACGCCAGATTTCCGAATGTATCCGTGACTTCTCTTCGGGAACCTCTAACATGTCGACAACGGCAGTAACTGCGTTGTCTCTCAACCACCTTGGCGGCGTGTGCCTAAGTAATCTTCTAATGAAGGTCGATTTTCCGGCTCCCTTCCCTCCAAAGAGAACGAGAACCTCACCACCACGCGCATTTTTCAAATTCTTTGTGATGCGACCGCCGATTGACCCGCCTTTTCCGGTGTCGCTTAACTGCTCCACTCCATATTGCTCGAAATATGGAGTCAGGGAGTCCTTAATAACCGATCTCATTCCTGAAAGGACCTGATTGTAATTTCGATCAGATACATAGCACCGATCCATGAGCTCTGTCTGATCATCTGAAATGACGCCAAAGAGCCGGTTGACGATCGGCCGTAACGTTGAGGCAAGACGGTTAGACGAAATCGGGTGCGAGTACGGCAGTATCCGATCTTTGGCGATATAAACTTGACGATCCTTCGGTGGTGCGCTCGACAACGTACTGACGAGAGACGCATGTTCCGTAATGGCGATGAAGGAGAAAGCATTCGTTGCCTTGGTGCTTTCCTCTAAGAAGAATCTAAGGTCTCGTATAACGAAGGCCTTAAGCTCATCCCAACGTTTCCCTTTTTTCGAAACATTTGAATGCAATCCACTCGTTCCCGTTTGTGATTGCCGCATACTCACACCCGACATCCATGCAGTACTCACGCACCTGCTGCATAGTCGATCTAATATTGGCATCGCTTTGAAGCTGTTTGATACCGAGATAGCAAAACAACTCTCCGGCTTTATGAGGGATTGGTAGTTCGAAGGCTTTTCCGATACGCTTTGCTTCGACCAGAAACATGAACTCGCCATTGGGGCGCGTTAAAACGTAGTCAGCAAATCCGGGCGCAATAAACTCTTCGACCTTTGTTCTTGCCCTCGGCCAACCAAGTATATCGTGCAAAACGGTGTCGATGACCTTGTGCCGGGTTTCCGCCTCGTTGGCCTCTTCTGTTTTAAGAATAGCTGCTAGATCAAGCAAGTCGTGCATTTATCGGCCTATCAAACATCTGACGACCGAAGCTTGACACCAAAAGGATCGAGAGATCAACGAGGCCACAGAGTAATCCCGCGAATTATGATGTCGATTGCCACCTGCGCGCGTACATGACTGGTCCTACTTTGATAGCAAAACTCGTTTACAAACGCGCCTTCGAATTGTCTCTCTACGATTACCACTTGCTTTTGTTATCACTCGGAAAAATGATACGTTCAACCTAAGCGAGCCAAGGATTCGTTTTTGATTGAGCCATTACGAAAATATCGCAAAGACGGTCGTCTCTACGAACGGCGGCGAGCGGAAACGACCGCCGCCCTTTGCCTGCTTGAAAGCTTGTCGTTAGAACAGCTGGTTCAGCGCGCTAAAGTTCGCGCAAAGACCGATCCCCTGTATGTCTCCTCGGAATGCCTCCTCCACCGTATTCGGAAATGTAAACAGCACAACTCCGATCGCCTCTTCGAGTCTCTCTTCCGCATTCTTATGGCGAGAGTGGAGAGCGCGGCGACGCTGCGCAGCGAAATCTATCGTCTTCCAAACGGAAAGATCGCAATCACAGCCTTCGGAACAAAGGTCCGAGATTATGTTGTCGATCGTTTCTTGGCTCGCCTTATTGCCGATCGCGATGGCTACGATGAGCGACTCGACTACTTCGAGGTTAATTTCTCCCACGCGATCGCCAGCTTGCGTGCAACAGCAAAAAAAAAAGAGCTGCAGACGAAGAAAATCGCTCACAGCGTCTCTCAACAAACGATGATGAAGAGGTATCCGCAGCGGTTGAAAAGGCTGCAGGAGCGTTTGATCCTTTTGAAGTATCAAAAATCGACGATGGAAATTACCGGTTCCGGCTTTTGCAGCGATCAAGAAGTTAGCTGAGAAAGAGCGCCATGTCGTTGCGTTGCTTCTTAAAGAATATCAATCGAGTCAAACGACCCCAGCAAGCCCTCAATTTGCAAAATTCTGGGGTGCGTTGAGAAAACGGTAAGGAATCGACGTGACCGCGCCTTTGAAAAACTTAAGACAGCTCTATCAGAGGAAGAGATAGATGCCTGACCAACAAAAAGACAACGCCGAGGAAACACTGGCCGCGTTTGCCGTAGAACCATCTCACGACAAAGCCACGCTTGATCTCTATCTGAAGCAGCACCCAGAGCTGGCGAATGAACTGATCGATTTATCGCTCGAGTTGGAAATGGCTGATCCAACGGAAGAAGACGTTTTCGACACCGACAGTGCGATCGTCAATACCGCGTGGGCAGCGTTTATTGCCGGTGGCGCTACCGACGCGCCGATCACAGCTGCGTCGTTTACTCGTGAAGTTGCCCACAGTTTGGGCATAAAATCGTCTGCGCTGATGGGTCTCCGCGACAAGAAAGTTGAAATCCAGTCGCTGCCAATCGCCTTTTCCACACGCCTATCCAGAGCGCTTGCCACGTCTGTCGAGCGATTGGTGGATTACCTCGCAGGCCCGCAAGCTATGCCGGTTGGCGCTAGCTTCAAATCTGACGCGAAGCCAGAGCAGAAATCGAAGATTTCAATAGAACAGTTGCTCGCTGAATGTGGCCATACTCCTGAGCAGATCGCCAAGATCCTGCGGGAGGATTGAGCATGGATGCCGTCGAGCTGGCGCGACAACGAGCCCAAGAACTCAATAGAGCGGCGGTTCAGGCAGGAGTTGATGCTTGGAGCCCCTACGCATTGAGCCAGCACGAAGCGGCCCGGAGGGGAATTGAGATTGATCGCGTCGCAAAAGGAAGTAGCGTTCTTAACGGGCGCGTGCCCTCTATGATCCAAGCCTTCCGCTGATTATTCATGAGGAGACCGGGAGCGTCTTTGAGGACGCGTTTCTTGTGGCCCATGAACTTGGTCATGTGGAACTTGGCGACGCCACACTTCGCGACGAAGTCATTTCGATAGATCCGGCACGTGCTGCTGAGATGCCACCAATCGGCGCCGAGCGCGTTGAAGACTACAGCAGGCGCCAGCGTCGCGAGGTCCAAATGGATCTCTTCGCCCGAGAATTTCTCTTTCCCGGGACATTGGCTCGCGAAGCCCACATTTATGAAAAGGCAACTGCCGATGAGATTGCGGAACGGCTAGGCGCCTCCAAAGCTGTCGTGGCACAACAGATGCTAGATGCATTGTTGCTCCCCGAGCCGGTCATCGAAGCGGAAGAGCCGAGAGTCTCGCGCCCGCTCAACAAGCGGCAGAAGGAAGCAGCGGAACACTGGGGGCCAGCCTATCTCCTCGAGGCAGGCCCGGGAACAGGTAAAACGCAAACGCTGGTCGGTCGAATTCTTTGGCTCTTGGATAAAGGGATCGATCCTCGCGGAATCTTGGTCTTGACCTTCTCCAATAAGGCTGCTGGCGAACTGTTCGATCGCGTAGCGCAAGTAAACCCTACCGCCGCAGCCGCCATCTGGATCGGCACGTTCCACGCATTCGGGCTAGATATTATTAGGCGCCATCATGACCGCCTCGGCCTGCCTGACGATCCTAAGATGATCGACAAGGCCGACGCCATTGAATTGCTTGAGGACGAGGCACCTCGGTTAAATCTGGTCCAATTCCGCAATATTAGCGATCCGACAGAGAATCTGGATAAAATATTGGCCGCCATCTCTCGGGCGAAGGACGAATTGGCGAGTCCTGCAGACTTCGACGGGCTTGCACAGGCGATGAAGTTGGCTGCGTCAACGCCTGACGAGGAAAAGGAAGCGGAGCGGCAGATTGAAGTCGCGAACGTTTACCGGCGATATGAGGAGCTTAAGGCCGGATTGAAACGGCTAGACTTTGGTGACCTTGTAGCCCTTCCAATTCAGCTTTTTAACGAAAATGAGGACGTTCGAGCCGCGATTGCCTCAACTTACGAGCACGTCTTGGTCGATGAATATCAGGACGTGAACCGAAGCAGTGTCGCCCTTTTGAAGAAGCTCAAGCCGGGTGGAACCAATCTTTGGGTGGTCGGCGACATAAAGCAATCGATTTACCGCTTCCGTGGGGCGTCCTCCATCAACATGGCGAAATTCGCAACGGAGATTTCCCCGGTGCGAGTATCGGCCGGCTTGAGGTCAACTATCGCTCGACACAGGAGATCGTGAGTGCCTTTTCAAATTTTGCGGTCAATATGAACGTTGCGCAAGGCCGCGATAGTTCACTCGAAGCACATCGAGGCTCCTCGGGTTGTCCCCGGAGCACAGGCTGACCGTTTCAGCTCAAAATGAAACAGAAGCTGTAGCTGATGCCATCTCCGAAATGCAAAACCTCGGGATCTCTTACCGAGATCAAGCGGTTCTTTTGCACCGGTAACGATCGCCTCGCAAAGATCGGTTCTGCATTGGAAACGTTGAATATCCCAGTGCTTTATCTCGGGAGTATCTTCGAGCGGGAGGAAGTCAAGGACCTCCTATCATTCCTATCGCTTCTGGTAGATCGCAAACCGATGGGTCTCGTGCGCCTTGCGACCATGGACGACTTCGCGATGTCGCTTGAGGACGTTGGTGTTATCTTGGACGCCGTTAGCAAAGGGAAGACACCGAGTCCTATCTGGACTTTTGGGGAACAAGATCTGCCGGACCTTTCCTTTGATGGCAGGAATGCGCTGGCGAAAGCGGCGCGTGCTCTTTCTGGCCTGCACGAGGCCTCGCAGCCATGGGAAGTGCTCGTCTCGCTTTTGCTTGATCGCACTCGAATAGCGGCCGCAATTGCTGAGACAGCGACAATCTCGTCCCGAGCACGCGGAATAGCGATCTGGCAACTTCTCAACTTTTGCCGCACACAGCCTAGTGGCAAAGGCTTGCCTATCAGACGGCTCCTCGATCGAGTGAGGCGCCTTGTTCGTCTTGCCGATGACCGAGATCTACGTCAGTTGCCAAATGCTGCGCAGGGACTCGACGCCGTGCGGCTAATGACCGTACATGGATCCAGGGGGCCTTGAGTTTCGAGCGGTTCATTTTCCCGGAATCAGCACTGATAGTATTCCCCGATCACCAAACCATTTTCAGGGCATAGAATCGCCCGACGGTCTCGTTAAGGAGGTGCCGGGCAAGGCGGCGGCGGTTAGATCCGCTGCGCATCTCGATGAGCAGGAATGTCTATTCTATGTCGCCTTGTCTCGGGCAAGAGACCGGCTCTTTCTCTATTCGCCCACAAAGAAGGCAAATGGCCACAGCTGGTCAGTTTCACCGTTTGTAGCGCGACTGATACCTCCAATGGTTCAGCTACCAAAGAACCCAACAGTGCGGCTTCCGACGAAGAGCGAGGAAGTTATCGATCTGCGTTTCGACGGTACGCCGACGTTCAAAGATACTCAGCTGGCCATCTATGAGAAGTGTCCTCGTCGGTTCCTTTACACCTATGTGCTTCAGACGGGCGGCCGGCGAGTTGAGTCCACCTTTATGAAAATGCACGACGCGGTCCAAGACGTGGTTGATTGGATCACAACCTCTGACCCCGTAGCTGTTGTTATTTCCGAAGCCTCCGGTCGGTTGCAAGCCGCGATGACGGCTCACGGTCTCGATGAAAGCGGTTATGTCGATGATTATCTAGCGATCGCCCAAGGGTTGATCTCCAACCTGCTCGACAGCAGGCAAGGTCATTCACTCAAGGTCAACGATGGGCTTTCAATTTCTGCTGGCACGATCAAGGTCGCCGTCCGCGTGGATGAGCTGCTTCAGACGGGCGATGGCAGGATCGTCGCTCGAAGAATACGCACGGGGCATGGAACAAAGGCTTCACAGTCAGATTTGGCAGCCAGCTCCTTCTTTATGGCGGTCCGAGACGCATTTCCGAATGCCACGGTCGAATTGATGAATCTCGCTGACGCCGTACCGATCACGCTCGAATTCGACAAACTTGCCAGCCGTCGTCAGAAGATAGGCGAAGTTGTCGGCGGGGTTGCGAGCGGCCGCTTCCCTGCGAAGCCAAGTAATCGTACATGCCATCGATGCCCTGCCTTTTTTTCATCTGCGGCCCCGTACCTCCCGGCCCGCTTCAAAAAAAAAAAAATCTGACTAAAATTACCGGTCTGCCATTTCCGCTCCGATTAACACTCCAGAGACGCATCGCAATCAAGCGAGCGCTCCCGGAGAAAAAAGAAATGTCTGAAATTAACAACTCGGTGGGCTCTGGCAACAAGCCCTTCCATATTCGCTTCACCACTGACGGTATTTCGTATCGCGATGGCTCGATTGGTGATCCGGTCCCTGTGGGGAGCCAGCTCCTTTCGGCAGCCGGCGTCCGTGACGTGGAGAACTACAGCCTCTTCGCCATCCTCCCCAACGGTGAGTTCGAGGATATCCGCCTCGACGAAACCTTCGATCTTCGCGCAAAGGGCGTTGAAACGTTCGCCTACTTTGAGAGCGACCGTTCCTTCAATTTCACGATTGAAAGCCGCCAGATGTCCCGGGGCAAGAATCTGATCAGCGGCAAGGCACTTCGCACCGGCCGGTGTCGACGCTCGCTACAGCATCTATCTCGAAGTGCGCGGCGGTCATGATCGCCTGATCGAGGATCACGATCTGGTCGATCTGGCGGGCAAGGGCATCGAGCGCTTCATCACCGTGATCAGTGAAACCACGGAGGGCCACGAGGCCCTCCCTCCGCTGACCGTCGCTTTCTGGAAGCGCATGGACTGGCTTATGAGATCATCAAGGATGGCGGTATCGGAGCGGTCGTGATCAAGGATTTTGCCCTTCCTCCGGGCAAGTTCGATCACGACAAGGTCGACGTGATGATCCAGCTTCCGGCGGGTTATCCCGATGCCAGCGTCGATATGTTCTACACGCTGCCCGGATCAAGCTGAATGCGACAAACACGTACGCGGCGTGCGCGGATGTTCCGCAGCTTTTCGCCGGCGCCAGCTGGCAGCGCTGGTCCCGACATGCGGAATGGCGCGCAGGCATCGACGGCATCCGCACCATGGTGACCCGAGCCCAGATGGCTTTCGAGAAGGCAAAGTGAAATGACGATGCTGGACATTACTCTTCTCGAGCAACATATGCAGATCCTCACGGGCCTGCTTCCGGACGCTACGTCTCCGGAAGCAGCTGCCTACATCCTGTTTGGATCGTCGGATATCGCTGAGGATCCTTGGTCGGGCGACCCGCGTCACCGTCTCGTTTCACATCGGGTCATTGAGATTCCCGCAACAGACATGCTCAGCTCGTCCGGTGTGCATGTGACATGGAGCACCCGCAGCTTCATGCGGATGCTCGGCGACGCTGCGATCGCGGGCAAGATTCCCGCAATCTTTCACACCCATCCGGGCAGTCATGCATTTTTTCTCCGATCAGGACGACGCCAATGAGCGAGAGCTTGCGCGGACGGCTCACCAGAAGGGCGCGAGAGGCCTTGTTAGTATCGTTCTCGGCGGAGACGGCTCAGTCTGCGGGCGATCTGGCATAGCGCCGACGCTTACACCATGGCTGACGCTGTTCAGGTCGTCGGTGGACGATATCGGCGAGATCAACGTTATCTCGCTAAGAGCAGACTCCATCACCACCGGACCGTCAGCGCCGGCTGTTTGGGCAGAGCTTCAACGACAATCTCTCATCGTTGCGCGTATGCGTCGTCGGGTGCGGCGGTACCGGTAGCCCGGTCTCGCTTCTGTTGGCTCGGCTTGGGGTTGGGCACATATTCCTCGTCGATAAGGACGTGATTGACGAGACAAACCTAAACCGCGTCCATGGAGCACGCCGCGACGATATCGGACGTCCGAAAGTCGAGGTCCTTAAGCGAGAGATCGAATTGATGGGCATCGGATGCCATGTTGAAATCGCGCAGGACTGGGTCAACGTTGCGCGGGTCCGAGATGCGCTCAAGGCATCCGACTTTGTCTTCGGATGCACCGACGACAACTCAGGACGAATTTTGATCAATCGCCTTGCCCATTTTACGGTATCCCCGTCATCGACGTCGGCTTGCGCATGGTCGCAGCGGCTCAAGGGCATGGACATGATCTCAATGGACGGGTCACGACGGTAGTTCCGGGCCGCCCCTGTTTGATTTGCGGTGGTGTTGTGAACGCCATTCGCGCGCAGGAAGAAGAGCTCGAACGCAATCAGCCGGATGAATTCCAACGCCGTAAGGTCGAGGCCTACGTCGTTGGCGCCGGTGATCCCGCCCCCGCGGTCGTGACGTTTACGACCGAGATGGCATCTGTTGCCGTCGATGAAATGATTGCCGCGCTTACTGGATTTCACGGCGCTGATGGAATGATCCCAACCCGTGTCAGACGCTGGCATGTTCGCGATGATCGGTTTCTGGATATCAAGGCCCGAGAAGGTTGCCCGGTTTGCCAATCCGATGACTCGCGTGGTGCCGGCGATGTATCGCCCTTCCTCGATATGGCGGGGGTGAGATCATGCGAAGAACGATAGCACTCACCCTCCGCTTCTTCGGGTTGCTCAAGTTTGACCGGCTTGCGGGGCTCTCGTCCAAATATCCGTCGACCGGCGAGTTGCCAGAAATGGATGTCGTCGTAGTTCGCGATGGCGACGTCGCAAAATGGGCGTGCCTGACGTGCCCCGGCGGTTGCGGTAAGATGATTGCACTTTCGCTTAACCCCACTCGACGGCCGAAATGGCAAGTAACATTGGATTTCTGGAACCGTCCGACGCTCAAACCATCGGTTCACCAGTTAAATGAATGTGGCTGCCACTTCTGGATCACAAAGGGCAAGATCGAATGGTGTCCCGGCGGGCGGCCCACCGCATAGAGAAGAGCGTTTCAAATGGATGAGCAAGTACCCCAAGTTGCGCATTTTCCTTTTCGCGAACAAGCGCGGAAGCACCTTAAATCAGCTGAGGAGCTGCTCTGCGGTGAAGGGCAGCAACTCGTTTACGCCTGCCTCGAGCTTCGTCAGCAGCAATCGAGGCTATCGTGTATGAAACGCTCCAAGCCTACGAGAAAAATCTGAGCCCCGACGTCGCGGAGGCACATCAACATTGGCAACCCAACAAAGTCACGGAACTCCTTTCCGCACACGACCGACTCGTCGATACGTCGCTTCGGGTTCAGGTCCGCGAAGTTGGCGAGAATGGCGCCCACGTCGGTGGCCCCCACTCTTCGATGGAATTGATCGACGCTTAACCGTCAACTGGGTGGAAAAGGCCCATCGATCTCTCGGAAGTTTCCTTCATCAGCGAACCGTTTCCCAGCTCAAGAAAGGGAAGTCGATAGACGAAACTAAACTGAGGACTGAGGCGAACCGCATTCACATCCGGCTCAAGGAGGTTCTGGGATCTGAAGTCTACGGTATCCAATTTGCCGGCGGACTTCCGATTTGTTGCGAAACCTGCGGTTCTGATTTGGCCGCTACGATGGCTTCCCTGCTTCTTGATGGGGTCGCCGATGTGAAGTGTGCAACCTATAACGTCAGTCGCTTGGTGGAAATGGACAAGACAACCGGTGAGCTTAGATACGTCCATAAGATCACGGTCACCGGCTGAATCGTCGGCTCGCGCTGTCGGTGAGGTGTAGTATGCTTCCGGCTACGGTCGGCAAGTCCCTCGAAATTAAGCAGTGAGATTTGTGGCGGCTGGAACGTGGTGGGGGTCAATTTGCAATAACGCCAGAATGGCCGATTTCGCTGGTAGAAAAGCGTCATCATAGCTGAAAGCGTGCCAGTCGATCTCCTGCCGCGCACCTAACCGATCCTGATGCATCTTGTCACGGACGGATTTAATTCCCCGAACCTTGGCTTCGAGATCAAGGTTTCCGTTCGGGTCGGCAACCGCGACAAGAGAAGCAATCCAGTGGTTCGGAGCGATACGCGGGGCATTGGCTCCGTTATTGCCGACATCCCTCAGGCGGAAGGCCGTTCCCAACCCTTCGCAGACGGAAAATGCGCCAACGCAGAACTCGAAGATCATCACGGTATAGTAGGGCTCAAATAGCACCGATGCGTTGCCTGCTCCTCGCGTCGCATGGGGCGTAATCAATCCAGCCTTCATCTCCATACCAACCAAAATGTGCTTTAGGTTGGAACGAAGCCGGCTGCGGACGTTAGCATCGAGAACGTTCGGTATGACCGTTACAAGCCATGCATCCCATTCAGTCGCAGTAGCGAGGGTATGAACGTAGCCGAATTGGCCAGTTTGATACGCGGAAAGATAGTACATTTAGCTCCGGCTCCATAGGACGTCTCTGGTCTACAGAGTGCCTTGTCGTACCAAGGAAAGGAAGCAAACTCATCGTCGTTTAACCTACATGACACCCCACGCCCGAAACCTCCCCCTCCCCGTCATCTCCCTGAGGCCGAGCTCCAAAACGATCCGCCGCGCCGCCTGCGGCGTGACCTCGAGCGTCTTGGCCACCATCCCGGCCGACACCAGCGGCTTTGCCATGACCAGCTCGACCAGCTCCGGCAATTTTGAGGATGTCCGCCGCCCCTCCAGCTTCCGCTCCATGAGCGTGCGGGCCAGCGCCAGTCGGTCATGTTCCTTCATGCCGACCTCGGCGGCCGCCAGAAGCGCGTGGGCGATGGCGAGCAGCCGCGTCTCGCGATCGCGATGCCGGCGCCTATCGACTGGGATGGTTTTGAGGCCGATGTTGATGGCGGCGAGATGGACACCCGATGTAATGCCGGCCTGACGCAGGATGGAGGCTGCAAACAGTCGGCCGAGCGGGGGCGTGCTGCAGCACGGAAATTTCGTTCCGGGCATCAAGAGCAATGATCGCCTGCAGCACCGCCGGCAAGTCTTGAGCCCGGCGCAGCACGCCACGCCATTCGTCGAGCCGGGCATCCTCGTCCCAGTCGAGATCATAGATCATCGGATCTCTTTCCGATGTCCGGCTGTCGCCGGCGCGGCCGGGCCGTGTCGCGTCCTCGATCGCGGCCGACGATCGGGCCAGCGTCGCATCGATGGCAGCAAGGTCGACGCCGGGCAGATCTTTGACGTCGTCACCATCCTCCCCTCCCCATCCGCGTCGATCGCGACAGCCGCTCGAATAACCCCGGCCGTCGTCGCTCGGTCCGCGCCGCCCGACCCGATCTCCGAGGTTTTCCGTAGCGAGCGGATGCCGTCGGCAGAGAGCGCCCAATCCGGGGATTGGCCGGCGACCCGCCGGCGGGTGCGCAGCACGTCGCGGGCGATTGTCAGCTCATGGGTGGGTGTGCGAATATCGCGGGTGGCGTCGTGCAGGACGAGGTCTTCGAGGTGGACGAGCTCGCCGTCGATCCACAGCGAGGCGCAGGCATCGGCGAAATTTTGGCGCTCAAGAAAACCAGCGCCGACCGGCGAGCGGGCTATACTCTCATCAAGACGCGTTAGGGCGACACCGGCGTCGAAAGCCGGCCGCATCAGGGCTGTCATGCTGATTTTCGCGAGATGGTAAGCCATTGAAATCATGGTAAATGATTTGCTAAAGGAACTCTATCTCAAAATTATCATTCCTCACTCCTCATGATGCTCTAGGCCACGCCTAACCATCGATAAGTACAGGTTATCGAAGGTGATTGATTTCAGGGCGCAAATCAGTAAAAATCGGAGCACAGAGCAGCCGTTTAACAGGAGAAAAAGACGCGCAAGAACCTATTCAGAGCGATGCGCTTGCCGGTGACGCGCTCTACGCGCGAGTGCAACGAAACGGTCTCGGATCTCGGCAAACAGCGCCGGTGGTAGCGGACCGTAATAACCGGTATCGTCATCCACCGATCGCAGATCCGGTCCCGGCCAGACAAAGCGATTGCTTTCGCTGAGCACGATCCGGGAACGCTCATCGTCCAGTCCGAGGCGGCGTTTGGTGGCAGCGGGAATTTCAATTGCCTCGTCATCCCGTTGCGGTGGCGTATGGGTCACCGGCAACACCCTGACGACTGGCGATCCGTCTTCCAGTGTCGTCGTGATAGCTAATACGAGAACAGGACGATCCTTGTCGCCCTCTTCCCGTCCCTGCTCGAACTGCCAGTGCCACAAATAGGAGTATCTGAAAATCCAACCGACCTTGGGCTCACTCGGAATCATGCTATTTTTCGTTCAGTTCACGATCGAGATGCTCAAGGCCTGCTTCCATCGAGGCGGCTTCAACAGCTGCGAGATCACCTTCGGTCAGCGTAGCGGTCAATTCGACGCGACGCTCGCGCCGCATCAAACGCAGATAATCCTCATAAGCGAGCAGAACAGTGCGCGGACGACCGTTCTTGGTAATGATAACCGGATCGCGCACGGCAGCGTCCTGATAAGCGCCAAAATTCTTGGAAATGGCTGCGGCTGTTACTGTGGATGTCATGATCAACCTCCGTTTTCCGTAATATACGGACTTCCCGGGTTTCCCGCAAGTTTTTAAATCGAGAAGCATTGTGCAATGACCAGACCAGACCCCTTGCCTTCTAATGTCCATATCCGGGCGGAACAGCTCGATACAATCGCTGCTGTCTTGCCGATGAACCGACGTGACATGCTGGCGGGCATTTTGACAGACGACGATGTCGAGACACTGCGCCATCTGGTCAATGAAGGCATGGGCGAAAACACGCTGCGTGCGCTTGCCTCGGATCTGGCCTATCTCGAAGCACGGTCGATGGCCGCAACCGGCATCCCCTCCCCTTCCCCGCGCCGGAGGCCCTGTTGTTGAAATTCGTCGCCCATCATTTATGGCGACCGCGGCAACGCGAGATCGAGCCTGATCACGGCATGCCGGCCGGCGTGGCAGAGGAATTGCGCCGACAAGGCTTTCTGCGTGTACCCGGACCGCATGCTCCGGCAACCGTCCGCCGGCGTCTGGCCAACTGGTCGACGCTCACTCGCTGGCGCGGTCTGGAAGGATCGTTTTCATCGCCTTCCGTCAAATCGGCAATCCGGCTTGCGGTGCGTGCCCTCAACCGGCCGCGCAGCCGCAAGAGTGCCAATGCGATTACCGGCGATATTCTGGGCAAGCTGCTGGCAACCTGTTCCGGCGGGGATCTCACGGCCTTGCGGGATCGGGCTATCCTGATGGTAGCCTTTGCCTCAGGCGGACGAAGGCGCAGTGAAATCGCCAGCTTGCGTATAGAACAGCTTGTCAAACAGGCCCCTGTCACCGACGGGGACGGCGCGACCCTCCCTTCGCTCGGCATTCATCTCGGTCGCACCAAAACCAGTGGCGCCGATCAGGACGAGATCGTCTATCTCACCGGCCGCCCGGTTGAAGCCCTCACCCGCTGGCTGGAAGCGGCAAAATCGACAAGGGCAGCGTGTTTCGCAAGATCGATCGCTGGGGTAATGTTTCGGCACGGGCGCTGGAACCCAGCGCCATCAACCGGATCGTTAAGCAGCGCGCGCAAATGGCGGGGTTGGAACCGGGGAGTTTTCTGCGCACGGCCTGCGCTCCGGCTATCTCACCGAAGCGGCCAATCGTGGTATTCCGCTCCCCGAAGCGATGGAACAATCCCGTCATCGTTCGGTGCAACAGGCATCCGATTATTACAACAATGCCAAACGGCGCAGCGGACGGGCATCAAGGCTGCTTTAACACGAACCAGACAATCGAGCCAAAGATCATTCACTATATAGCGAAGCAGCTAAAAGTGTTTCAATCCTAGTCTGTTATGGATTTTCGCTAGGAGCTCCACATCGCTTCTGTTCAACCCTTTTTCTTTTGTCCCTCATGCGCCCAGCTGTTTCTAAGCGTATTAAAAAGTGAAATCCACTTGATTTTGTCCGCCTTACTATTGAAACCATGTCCGACATCAATGGAAAAATGTTGCTCAAACGATTCTGCACCTTCTTGATTTTCAGGTTTCTTTGACCAGTATTTTTCGATAATGGACTTGTAGTCTTTAATGAAAAACTGATCAGTCCACGGAATTTCACGACGACCAAGTCCGTCTTTATAGTCTTTTTCCATCTGTTCTTTGGCACGCATCTCGCACTCCCGCTGGATGTTGCCTATCTCGATATCCCAATTTTCACCGAATAGCGCTTTCAGTTGCTCGATGATGAAATTCTTCATATGCCGCTCAATCTGGGTGCCTATCTCCCGACCTTGAGTCTGAAGCGCCTTGTCCTGCCGCTCTCGCCAGTCCTGTAATTCCGGCGGATTGTATTCACTGAACCTACTGTTGATGTAGCTCTGAAAATACCGAAGCCAAGTTGCCTCTGCACCACTGCCCAGCTTGCCGGTTAGAACTTCCGCATCTTCTGGCGACATTGCTTTCAACGACTCAAAAACACCGTCAGGTATCCGGCAATAGCACCAATTCTCTGCGCAGTAGTTGAATTGATTGATAGCGAACCCCTGCCGACTTCAAATGCGTGCAGATCTCCCATTAGAGATATGAAGGCAAAACTGCCTCTATTTGAGAGAATATAAGTATCCAAATGCTTCGCTGTCTGGTCCGAGGGCCCCTTCCGCCAGTTCATATCCAGCATTAATAAAGCTCACGGTACGGTTCCGCGCTTTTATCATTTCATCACTGTGCTCGACATTGGCTGAGTCGTATAATGACGCTGCGGTGGTAGCTTCCACGAACTTGTTGCCTTTGGCTTCAGGCAAAAGTTTGCATTTAATCAGCGCGTCAGCAAACGGCTTCGCTTGAAGTACAGCCTTGTCCTCACCCAGTGAAATTTTGCCGTAAAGCGGGCCGGAAGAATCGCCACTCAGAGCCCGAACCACCGACGATCTTAACGCTTTCAGCCGAGAATCCAGTCGAGGGGCATTCCAGTATAGGTCTTCCTCCAATGTGATTCTCAAGGTAGGGCTTACGGCCTTCTGGTTCTCATTAATCTGCATAAACAACTCAAGCTGATCGCTCGGATCAAGGTTCTTGAATGCTACTACGGGTATCGTATTGCTCGATTTGTATCTCGAGTTCGCGTAGCCGTAAATTCTGTGTTGACCATCAATGATATATGCGATCGCAAATGCATTAGGGATCTTCAATATGCCGGTTCGCGAGGCGGTGTCCTTCGAACGCGGTTGACCGTTGAATTCGAGTTTTGTTTCACGTTCGTTGAAATTCAAGATCGCTGAATTTGAAAAAAGCCGCCGCCATCAATGAACTTGGTTATTCCTTTTAGTCGCGAAGATAACAATAACCTCTGGTAAGTTGGCATTTCGGATTCGTTAGCTCGTGTGCGATGGAGAACAAATCCAATCTTAAGCAGCAAGTGAGGCTCCAGCGAAAACATATAGTATGTTTTCCCCCATAGTGCCCTCAATGGCCGGCACCTCAATCTTGTCTTTATTGATGTTTTGCCCTTTCATCATCAATCCCATGAACTGATAATGCGCGGCATCACGATAAGACTTCAGTAAGCTATCAATGTATTGATATGTGTTGTCGTTATAATAAAAACCCCTGCTTCGACGAGAGCCGTAACATCCGCTGAATCTCGGCTTAACCTCAAATTTCTAGTAGCAAATATGTACTTTAAGCGTCGACCGGAACCAAAAATTTGATCTACAGCTTTTCGATAACCATCCAAGCGGGACTTCAATGACTTGAATTCATTCTCAAAGACGGAGGCTTCGCCGAGGTTTCGCTAGCTTGGCAATCAACCAGCAAGACACTGTCTTCATTCATCGCAACGATATCAATTCGTTTCTTCTCTGAAGGTGCAGAACCGAAGGGAAGACAAAAATCCGGGTCCACATTCAAGGCACGATAGCCTAACCGGTAGAGCTGACACCACACGTCATCTTTGAATTGGTCGTCGTATGCCTTCTGCTTTCGGAGCCGGGTTTTGGTCTTAAGCGGCTCTCCATATTCCTCCCACCCCTCACAGAGAAATCCCTCGACCAAATCGTGTTCGACGTTCCGCGAATGAAATTTCGAAGATTTGGCAGTAAAGACTTTGCCGAGCTGCGATTTATCACTGCTCATTTTTAAACGAAGCCCAGCGGCTTCAGCAGGTTCAATAAACGACAACATATCCCCAAACAGTCAGCGACGTGCGCGTTAGAAAGTAAATAATGCTTCGGTAGTGGCCCGCCGCGAACCATTTGTCCCCGATATCACCGAAGGCCGCGAAACGACTGTCGGTGTTCCAAGCTCAGCATAAAGCTTGTGAATACTGGCGTGATCTGCGTTAGTTAGGACAACCCGAGCACCGCGCTGTATAGCACCACGGACAGACATCATTAATCGCTTCTGATCCTCCCACGTGAAGATCTTCTGATTGTATTTGACGAAGCCATTAAAATTGTGAGCAGTGGTGTAAGGTGGGTCAATAAAAAGCAAATCACCTTCAGTGGCCTCTCCCACAACGGTTTCAAAGTCACCCGCCCGAAGATCTGCTCCCACTAGTATTTTGCTAGCCTGTTCGAAATCATCATCTAGCAATGTAATCTGAGTTTTAGTCCCTATGGGGACATTGAATTGCCCTCTGAGATTCTCGCGATAAAGCCCGTTGAAACATGTTCGATTCAGATAAAGGAATTGGGCAGCACGTAAGTGCGTACTGGAATGTTGACGGCTCCGCTCCTCATAATAGAAATCTTTCGAATGTCTTTCTTGAAATTCGGCTAGACTCTCTTGCACCAAAGGCCATTCGTCACGAATAGACTGGTATGTAGCAATCAGTCGCTCATTCACATCGGAAATAATCGCATGTTTCGGAGCGAGATGAAAGAAAACGGCGCCGCCGCCTAAGAATGGTTCAATATAACGACCAGAGTATGCTGGTAGAGAAAAACTTGGATCATTGAGAAGCCATCTCTTCCCGCCGGCCCACTTGATAAACGGTTTCAAACTATGCCCCCACTGCGAGACTCTTGCTCTCGGTCTATTATTGCGAGCAGATTCTCCTTACGCAAGATCTCGATTGAAATTGTCCGTTATGAACCAGTCTGGGATTAGCCTATTTACACCATTACACTATCCCTGCCGTCGGCACGTCGACGAAAAAACGCGACGCTCAGTGCTGATCTAACCGCACACAGCACCCATCAACTTTAAGGCTTGTCCGATACAAATACCCGCATAATCCTCGGCCCTAACGTTCGATCTGAACAGAGCGTGGCCTATTCTAGACTATTAGACATGAGCGCAACCTGTAAGCTATCGCCGAGCACAACATTCGATCGGAATTTACCAGCTAGCGCACAAGGCAGTATGGCGGCGATCACGCTGATGTTGGCCATGGCCAACTCCGGTTTTCTCCTGGTAAATAATTGAAAACCTTACAATTTGCCATGGTTTACGAATCGTGTAATTTTAGATACGGATTTTTCGCAAATTCTGCTTATAAAGCGCATCGACAGGAGTTATTCGATGCTACAAGACAAAAGCGCTTTTGCGCAACTTTCGTCAGATGCGCGTATTCAGCGGCATGCCAAGCAGCTTTCGAAGCAATTGCAATTGCTTCGCGAAAGATTGTTCCCGCCGACGGCGGAAAAGTTACTCAGGACTTTCACGTCCGGAGAAGCAGCGCAGCTCGTCGGCGTATCAGATGGCTTTCTTCGTACATTGTCAAATGAAGGTCGAGGGCCGATTCCGGACCAGTCCGCTTCTGGACGGAGATCGTACACGCTCGCGCAGGTAAATGAATTGCGTGAGTATATGGCGAAAGCCAAACCGAAGGATGCTTTAAACTATCTTCCCCGGCGACGATCGGGCGAGAAACTGCAAACGATCGCGGTTTCAAACTTCAAAGGCGGCAGCGCAAAGACCACAACAACAATTTATCTCGCCCAGTACCGGCTTTGCAGGGATATCGCGTCCGGCCATCGATCTCGATCCTCAGGCTTCCCTCTCGACTATGCTCGGCATCCAGCCAGAATTTGATCTCGGTGAAGGTGATACACTTTACGGCGCTATCCGTTATGACGATCAAAAGCGTCCCATGAAAGATATCATACGGAAGACGTACTTTACTGGCCTCGATCTGGTTCCGGGCAATCTTGAACTCATGGAGTTTGAACACGAAACGCCAACTGCGCTTTTAGAGCGAAAGACATCAAATGCAGATATTTTCTTCAAGCGCGTTGGCAATGCGCTCAGCGAAGTGGAGGCAGATTACGATATCGTCGTTATCGATTGCCCCCACAGCTTGGATATCTGACACTCGGAGCCGTTTGTGCTGCGACCAGCATTCTGATCACGGTCCATCCTCAAATGGTGGACGTCGCTTCCATGTCGCAGTTTCTGTTAATGACTTCCGATCTGTTGTCGGTCGTACATAAGGCAGGCGGAGAGCTGCAGCATGACATGATCAAATACGTTATTACGCGCCATGAACCACATGATGGGCCCCAAGCACAAATTGCAGGTTTGTTGAGAAGCCTGTTTGGTGAAGAAGTTCTCGCAGCGACTGTTCTGAAGTCTACCGCAATTTCGGACGCAGGTCTCAGCAAGCAGACGCTATACGAGATCGAGAAAGGCCGGGTTCGGCGGCAAACATATGATCGCGCTATCGAATCGTTGAACGCGGTGAACGGGGAAATTCTGGCCGGAATCAACAACGCATGGAGGAGACCATGAGCCGCAAGAATATGCTCGCTGATATGATCGCCGCCACGGCGCAAGAGGCATCGCAGGATGATAGCATAGACGAGTTGGCCATGGCCAACTCAGACAACGCCCCACAAAACGAGAAACGTGTATTGGCCGGATCAGTCAGAACGATGGGGCTGGCCCCGGATCGCATTGAAAATGAGAGCAAGGCACTTCATGAAGCCTTGGCGTCCGGTGAAATTGTTATAGAACTCGAGCCTAACCTCATTGAAGGTTCGTTTATTCGAGATCGCTTGGACAGCGACCTAAATGAGAATGACGAACTGGTGCAGTCCATCCGGCAAACGGACAGGAAGTTCCTATTCTGGTTCGCCGGCACCCAAATAAATCGGACCGCTTCCGGGTTGCGTATGGTCATCGAAGACTGGCCGCTCTTCGACTGCTCAATAGAAAGGTGCGAGCGGTTGTTCGAACACTAAGCGATGACCAGTTAGTGGTCGCACAAGGTGTCGAGAACACAGCTCGCAAAGATTTAAGTTATATCGAGAAGGCACTTTTTGCATTTGGTTTAGAGCAGAAAGGATTTTCGCGCAGCATCATTGGTCAAGCAGTTTCGCTGGATAAGGGAGAGCTTTCAAAGCTGATTTCTGTCGCCAAGCGCGTCCCTGACGATTTGATCAGGAGGATTGGGGCAGCTCCTGCCGCTGGCCGACGTCGTTGGCAAGACCTTGCTGATCTACTCGAAGATTCTCAAAAGCTCGAAACGGCTTATGGTCTGAGCTCTGATCTGCAGTTTCATAAGCTTAATACTGACGACAGGTTCACTACACTCCTCAGGACATTAGCAGTCCGCACGAAAAAGGAACCCATCCCGTCAAGATCGTGGAACTCTCAGGATAGAGAGGCGACTTTCAATGTCACCCATAAATCGAAGAGAGTTTCCATTGAACTATCAAATACGAACGGAGTTGTGTTCGGAGAATGGTTATCGAACCATCTGGATTCTCTCTATGAGGAGTTCCAGCGCTCTAAAAAACTGAACAACGGAGATTAACACCAAAAAAAAAAAGGCCCCCAAACGTTGCCGTCGTGGAAGCCTCTCTCAAAGTTCTGACAAACTGAGAATCGCATTTCTACGAATCGCTGTCAAGAGTCACAGGCGTCATTTTGGCGGGTGGATTTCTTTTGCCTTTTGAAAGGTAAGAGGAAATGCAAGCTCTGGAGACTGCCACGTCCACACTTCGTGGACGAATGAAGATGTCTGCCCAAAATTCCAATCTGCACAAAACACATTCTATGGGCGTAAACAGGTGGGTGAATTACAAACAGCTCTGTGTAGCCAAATCAGCATTTGGTCTGAATGATCGATGTCTTGCCGTGCTCAGTTCGCTTTTGTCTTTTCTCCCGCAAGACGACATGAATGAGAAAAACGGTCTGGTCGTTTTTCCATCCAATCGCCAGCTTTCGCTCCGGGCTCACGGTATGCCGGAATCAACGCTTCGCCGCCATCTCGCTTCGCTGGTCGAAGCAAGGATCATCGCGCGTAAAGATAGCCCGACGCGCAAACGCTATGCTCATAAGGACAAGGAAGGCGGCGTTGCGCTTGCCTTTGGCTTCTCTTTTGCCCCTTTCCTCGCTCGCGCGTCTGAAATTGCTGAGATCGCAGAAAAGATTCTGGCTGATCAAAAGAGCTCTAAAGCGAATTCGCGATGAGGTGTCCGTCGTTCGTCGGGATATTGCATCTGCTTTTTCAGAAAACTCCGATGCGTCCGGTCACCTCTGTGAAGTTCTCGACGCGCTCTTCATTCGCTTTCGTGAAGTGGTGGATACCATTCCACGCCGAGCCTCTCTCGGCGAACTGCAAGCCATCAAAGCCAATCTCGAAGCTATTGGCGATGAAATGTCTATCGCATTGAAAAGTATGGAAATTGCGCCAGAAGTAAGCGGCAGCGTCGCTCAATATGAGCGGCAGTATATTGAATCCCTGCCAGAATCCCTTTTTGAATCTCAAAACATCAAAATGAACGATTTGAAGCCGCTTTCTTCGGATGCGACAGTTTCTGAGAACGTTGAAAAAGAACGTCGTGTTGCAGTACCACCGCCCCTTTCTCTTGATCAGGTGCTTCGAACCTGTCCGGATATTCGTGAATATGGAGCCAACCGGATCAGCTCATGGCGTGAACTTCATGACGCATCACGATTAGTCTCCGGTTTCCTTGGTATCAGCAGCTCAGCCTACCGGGAAGCAGTAGCCTTTATGGGAGCACAATGTGCATCGACAGTCATTGCCCGGATTCTTCAGAAAGTGGCGAGCATCAATTCCCCGGGGGCTATTTGCGATCCCTAACCCAAAAAGCGAGGGTAGAGCGCTTTTCGGTAAGTCAGCTTCTGTTTTCAGGGATGAGGACCAATGGACGTCTCGCTTCGACCTCCCCTGATCTCCACACGTCAATAGAACGACGATCTGCGTTCATTCTGTGAAAACCACCATAACACCAGCCTTGACGATCTTCGCAAGTTCCTCTGCGTCCCAGTTGGTGAGGCGCACACAACCATGACTTGACGTCTTGCCGATGCGCGAAGGATCAGGGGTACCATGAATACCGTAAGTGGGTTTGGAAAGCGCAATCCACACTGTTCCGACCGGGCCATTTGGCCCGGGTGGAATTGTCAGGACTTTTCGTTGGCGCCTTGTTTGAAATTTATTCTGGGGTTGTAGGTATAATTGGGATTGATCGCTATTCGTTTGACTGGACCGTGCCTGATGGGGACGGGGTATCCGAAGAGCCAATTGTGGACGGATAGGCTACCTTCAGCTTACCATCTGCGCCATAGCCGCGAACCTGCTTGCGGCGTTTATCTGCTACGATGTGGGCAATCGAAACGCGTTTGACTTTTCCGAGATTGGGAACTCTGATGACCGAACCGGTTGATTGAAGTTAACTCGGGATTGATCTCTTTTAGAAAACTCTCATCGATTTGAAACCGCTCGCCAAGCATTTCCGTGACCGAGGTATAAGCCATTGCAGGCAATTGAGCCTTCAAAGCGTAATCCGCGGGAATTTCTGCCACAAATTGCCTGCCAACGTCCTCGTTGGTGATGACGTAGTCCTTGAAAGCTGGTCCGCCGGTATTTTCCAGTTCCCATTGAACCGCAGACGGATCAGCCGGATTGATAAATCGGCCCGTGATCTCGCCAAAAGCGGCAGATGCCTTGTCGACATTGCTTCCAGAACGTCCATCAATAGCGCCGGGCGATGCGCCTGCCCTGTCCAACATGATCTGATAGGCTGCAATTTGTTCTTTGGCACCTACCCCTTCTGGCATTTCTATCGCAGGCGCCATATCGTCGGTCGTCGGAACATAGGTTGTTGAAATTTCCCGGTGTGTCTGTTGAGAGTGATTGATGCTGCCGGTGGTCATCTGATCCAACCCGGTTTCGGTCGCTGCGTCTGATCCCACTGACACAACTGGTCGGATATCTTTTACCAGCAAAAGCAATCCGTGGCTGGGGCGCTGGTTGAATAAGAGCGACGAGAAATGCGGTTGGCGCAGGTCAAAAGACTGTCGTGCGACTTCATGGTCAAAAACAGCGTTGCTGCTTTGCACGAACCGACAAGCACGCTGGAAAATACAACGAAACTCAATGTGAATTTAGATAAAGGAGCGAACTGGGACATATCGTAGGCCTGATTGGACCTGATAAGTATTCGCTGAATTATAGTTAAATATTCGTTTCAGCCATTTTATTACAATCAAAATATGGATGAACACAGGCTGTTACCCATCTTATTGGCATGTCAGCTATGCGAAACTGGCTCTTCTGTCCGCGTCGGCTCAAACCTATATGGTGTCTGCAAGACAAAAGAGAAAGATTTTAGGAGAGAGAAATGAACCTGATCCGCTCGTACAGCAACTGGCGCCGTTACCGTAACACCGTCAACGAACTTAGCCGCCTGAATGCACGTGAACTGAACGATTTGGGCATCATGGCTTCGGAAATTCCTTCCATTGCCCGTCAGGCCGCACACCGCTAATGATTTCTGGATACCGCTGAGGCCGTTCCTCCCGGTTCCTCGGCGTTCAAAGACCAGACCTCCTCCTCCCATGATCTGGTCTTTCCCATAAACACCCGTCGCTCTTTCCGCGGCGGGTTTTCTTTTGGTATTGCTTGCAGCGCAAGTGCAGTCGGAAGCAATCATCTTGTTGCATGTGAACTGTTTGCTGCAGAAGTTGATGCCCGTCGCAGAGCAAGAGTATGTCTGCAAGAGAAATCGCGCTCAATCTCACGGATTTTTACGAAGCGCTTGAGGCGTTCAGACAGAAGAACTGATCTGATATGATCACTGGCTTCCGCAAGCACTTCAGACGCATCGTCTCAACTGCCGCTGGTATTTGGAGTCGGACAAGCGTTGGCGCGCGTGATGGGTCGCAAGCAATAGTTGCTCAACGTATTTGAACATCCGGAAAGCGACCTGATCCGGTGAGCCGGGCACGAGATAAGATGCAGCGGATTTCACCTGACGAGGATAGAATGAGATTTCGAGAATGCTTCCTGTACGGCGCCGTGGGTTTTTCTGCGATGGTGTCATCATCCAAAGCACAGGAGGTTGAATTCGATCACACAAATCTGGACTTGGCGAAGCTGATTGAATGCCGTGCGACGGTCCCTGAATACAGTCGCCCGGGTACATGGTTGAAAATGGAGCCGCAGGCACTGGAGAAGCTCGGCTGGCAACAGGCTGACAGCGGCAATCAGTTCATAGAACATTATCGCCTCGATAAGCCGGTGGCCGTTTTCGAGACGCAGCCCAGAGATATTGCCTTTGCAGGCTACGCTTTACTTGCTGTCCTCGATCATGATGCGGAGCACGATCTGTCCAGATTGCTCGGTGTCCCGACGCTCTTCGACCATTCGGGCGGGTTCGAACGGGTTATCACCGAGGGTACAGACGAATCCAATGCGTTGATCGCTGTAAAGACACGTGTCAGCGTTCAGGTTTCTACGGTCGAAAAGATGATCCGGACAGATTCTCGCCGGGTGCACTTACAGTTTCAGTCTTGATGTACAGGGCAGACTGTGCCGCTGCGTAATGCCATTGACCAAAGTTTGCATATAAATTTTGGTCAGAACCGTAAAACCAGATGCCCGACTCAACATCTAAAAGCTCGACCGAATCCAAGACCGGATCGCCAAGGCCGCACCGTCCGGGGTTTGGTCGCGGGCTGATTTTATCGACATCGGCACACCGAATGTCGTCGAAAAAGCGCTTCAGCCACTCGTGCGACACGGCGCCCCTATCGTGGTACAAGCCAGACATAAGGGGCTGAAGTCGACGATACGATCCTGCTTGATGTCAGAGAAGGTGATTACGGGGTGCCAAGCCAGATCGAGGACGACGAGCTGCTCAACCCGGGTCATGCCGAAGCCTGAAATGTTTGAGTATGTCGAGGAGCGCCGCCTTTTCTACATTGCGTTGACACGCGCAAGTCGTGGCGTGTTCCTGCTCACGAACAGCCGTAAACCATCCAGATCGGAAATCGCCGGGACAAATCTGCGTTTCGAGACCGTCGATGGCGGTCCCCTGCATCAATGTCCCACATGGGGCCGGGACAAGAGCAGTCAAAAATCGTACGTTAAGCCCGAACACACGATGAGACTGCGATCAGTTCCGGTTCGGGCCAAAACAACGCCCGGACGGCTACTTCCGCTGTCCGGATTGCCCCTGACCGATGTGTAGTGCCACGTTGAACCAAGTTCCCACGCTGATGTGGCGGCTTTCGCAGAAAGAAGAAAAGCCGCTGGACAAGTTCGGGCCAAACGGCCCCGACCCTGCTGCATAAAGCTGGTTACAACATCAACTCGATCGAGAATACCTTGCTCATGAACAGCGGGGCGTACGGCGGACATGATAGGTGAGTGGGACCTTAGAACGTGTTGACGTTTTAAGCGCCAGCGCCAGCCGCATTCATCTTGAAGCACTGCTGTCTCATCCCGGCAGCTGCTTTCTGTTTCAGTCCGGGCCATAGTCGGGCGGGTCCATCCAGACCGGTCGCCACCCCGCCAGTACTGCATCATGATCGCGCGTGCGTTGAAGCAGTTGTCAAATCGCCAGTCCGCCATGCGCAGCGGCAGCGCCTCATAGATGGGAACCGGCACGTCTTCCAGCACCGTCCGGAGTTCGAGCGCATTGAATTGCACCGTATAGCCTGCGGGGCAGTCCTCTTTCCCGAAGCGATGGGGGCGGGCCAGTTCCAGAAGCAGCCAGTCTCCATTCAGTCGGGGCGTTGACGAACAGATCACCCAGCGGCTGGGTCTGCGCGAAGCGCACGCCTGTCATGGTGCGCAGATCCGACACATCCCCTTCAGGCGCTCTTCGCCGCCCAACAGCTCTCGCTCCGCGTGGCTGCCTGCCGGGAGCACTATGTCTCCCCAGACAATGGCCTGCGGCAAGGTGAAATACCGTTGCTGCTGCAACTGCACCTCATGGCGCTCCCGCTGGTAATCAGCCCACACAAACTGCACCCACATCAGCGCCGTTGATATGGGCAGCACCGACAACAGCATAGCCCCTGTCCATTGCCATGCACGTAATGGCGAGCGCGCCGTGCCGCGGAGCTCATGCCAACGCCTCCCCCCCCCCACCAAGACAGCAGCACGACCGCGATGAGGATCGCCAGCAAAATCAGTAGATTGCCAACGGCGGCAGCCCCTTCGGCTCCGGGAATCATGAAACACCTCTCCGAGGTGGGTTAACACCACCACGGTGCGTAACCCTCATGGCCAAACTGCCACCCATCGACTGATCGCTTGCGTTATTATTTTTGCAGTGCAGTGCTGTCTGATACCTTGACCAGATGCAGTTCCGGGCGCTGAGTAAGTATTTTGGACGACTGCAACGGTTCGCTTGTCATTCATTTTTCCAACGTTTTTGGCAGTCTGATCCCGAATGCGCATGATCGTTTGCCGACCGGTGGCAAATTTCCGCGCAATAGCTGAAATACTTATTCCTGCTACCAGATCGGTGTGACACACGCAGCAACTTAATCGACAAAGCGCCGAATGACCGGGTCTACGTTGCCTGCACAGCTGCACGAAGCCTACAGTCGATCTCCCAGAGGTTGATCGTGTCGCCCGGAAACAATTGCTCTACGGGCGCCGGGTCGCACGATACCGAACGCGTTTCGCGTCTAAAGTTATGCGCCCGGATCCCGGTCCAGAAAAGCGCCAATGTCCTGTCGGCGGTAAAATGGCAGGATGCTCCTTGGGAAACAACGCCAATAGGTGGATCAAGATCTCAAGCGAACGAACATCCGCAAGCGCGTTGTACGCCCCCGCTTAGTAAGTGGGGCAAATTCGGTGGCGGTTCGTCTAGCTGCCCGGCATTGAAGTGTGCATAAAGGCAGTATTCGGGAGAAGGTTCTGGCCTCGGGGATTCCCCAGCTAGGGCAAATCATGCTTCGATTCCGTCATGACCAAACGGCCCCTCTCCCGAGCATGCCGACACGCTTTCGCTGAAGGCGCTGCGCGGTTTGGTGACAGGCCTTGTCGATCGGGTCGAAGTTCTGTCCGCTGAGGTCAAGGAACTGCGTGAGAAGAACGAGATCCTGCGTGATGAGATCGCCCGCCTCAAAGATCTGCCGCCTCGACCACCGTTTCGCCCGTCCGGCATGGACAAGGCAACGGACGCCGTGTCCACAGACAGACCGCGGCCGAAGAAACCCCGCGGACCAAAGGTCGATGTGAAGCGGATCAGCCGGGAAAAGATATTGCGGATCAATCCGCCGGCGGGATCACGCTTCAAAGGATACCGGAGTTGCATCGTCCGCGAGCTCGTGCTGATGGCCGAGATCGTGCGATACCGCCGCGAGTGCTGGATCACACCGGAAGGAAGGAGAATTCTGGCACCGCTTCCCGCCGGGGTGGTCGGCGGGTATGGCGCCAACCTCAGGCGGCTTTTGCATGATGCTGCATGCGCAGGGGCAGGTCACGACGCAGCGGCTAACAACGTTGCTCAATGATATCGGTGTCGACGTATCGAAGCGTCAGGTCGTGCGGCTTCTAACCAGAGGAATGGATGGGATGGCCCGGCTGCCGAGGATTCAGCAGTGCTGCATGCCGGCTTGGTGTCGTCCGACTACATCACCGTCGACGACACCGGAGCACGTCATTTCCATAATCCGTGTTACGCCACACAGATCGGCGGCCCGAACTTCACCGTTTTCCGTACCACGCTATCGAAGTCACGCCTCAACTTTCTGAGCTTGCTGCGCGGCAATTATCAGGACTACGTGCTGAACGACGCGGCCTTCGATTATCTGGATCAGCGATATGGCACCGACCCCGCCATCGTGGCCGGGCTGCGAACTCGAACACCGCAGCACTTCTGCAATGAGGTCCCGTTCCTTCACTATTTGGCTAACAAGGGTATCGACATCTTCGACACGGAGAAGACCCGCCCGCTCGCCGAAGCGGGCATCTGGGGTGCGATCCGCCATCATGGCCTGATCGGCAACGCGATCATCGTTTCCGACGATGCCGGCCAGTTCCGCGTCGGCACTCATGCGCTATGTTGGGTTCATTCCGAACGATTGCTGCAGAAATTGATGCCGGCGACGCCCGGACAGGTAAAACAGGTCGAGACCATCCGGGACCTGATCTGGCGTTTCTATAAAGCGTTGAAGGCCTATCGGCAAAAGCCGGATGCGCGGCTCGCTGCCGGTCTCGAAGCGAGATTCGACCGCATTTTTGCGATCCGCACCGGCTATGACGATCTCGACAAGCTCCTGTTGCGGTTGTCGCGCCGCAAGGCCGAGCTGTTGCGGGTGCTGGACCGCCCGGAAATCCCGCTCAACACCAACGCTTCGGAAAACGATCTGCGCAGCTTCGTCATCAAGCGGAAGATCTCTGGCGGCACAATGAGCCGTGACGGCCGCATTGCCCGCGATACGCTGCTTGGCCTGATGAAGACGTGCCAGAAGCTGGGTCTATCGTTCTGGCACTATCTGGGCGACCGGCTGGAGATCGGCAGTCCGGAGCCGACCCCGCCGCTCGCGACATTGATCGCGGCCCGGGCCTCAACACTCCCCTCCCCTTTCGAACCGGGAACGCTGACCGCTCGCAAAATCAGTGCAGCAGCGCGCATCGGGCCTGCCGAAATTGCCTACGCGTTCGACACTGCCACCGAATTTGCCCCGCTTACCCATTCTGACGCAAAATGCGGTGTCGATTATCATATTGGAAAATATATGCTTTTTTCATGATACTAAAGCGAATAAGGCCATAACTTTTGTCAGGCTGACGGTCAGAATTCGCTCTCTTGGTAAGGTATTTGGCGAGGAAGGGGAACTTTTGTCGACCGCGCAGGCGGCTTCTCTTCGCAGCCTTAAAGCTACCCTGATTTGGTTAAGAAATCCACCCCTGAGCTGAACGATGAGGATTTGCCTCGGTACCGGAAAACAAAAACCCCAGCCCCGAAAGATAAGCGACGACGTATCCTGATGCGAAGTACAGATGATGAAACCCGGCCCCAGCATTCCCGGATGAAGTGGGTATTTCATTCATGGACATAACGCGGGACATCCAAAGTTTTCAAGCTAGCCTGTTGCCGACCGCGTCAACGCGAGACGGACCACTTGGCCCGCATCAGCCAGAACAATGTCAACCGGACCCACTGACCGATTAACGACGTGCTCAAGTGAGATACCGCCTGCACATTCGTATCAAAAACAAAGAGGATACCAAATGGTAGGTCATCTGCCTTGTTGCATGACGGTTTCATATAAAAATTGTCATAAGTCGACCGTCCACAACGGATCTCGTCATAATTTCAAAGTTAACCACCCGCTGGTGACGCAGCCGCCAACCGGCCTTATTCAGTGTTCACCGCCATACCCCGCCTCGGGCCGTCGCTGAGCCGCCATCGCGGACTACTGCAAGTTCGCCAAACAATTTCGAATGTAAGCAGTAATTAATGAATCGCCAGTCCATGCGCTGATTGCATTGGAATTCTAACTGGACCAAGCCTTCCAAAGTCGACGTAAAGCAAACAGATGGCTCCCTGAATGTGTGGCGTTAGTTTTGTCAGCCGTTTTTATTCGGAAAAAGCAGCTATGGTTCAATGGATTAGGGGAACTGAAGGGTTGGCCTCGCGTGCAAACGTTAGGAAATCCGCTCTAGTTCGTTAAGTCTTTCTTAACCTTAATTTCCTTGCAGTAATGCCAGAATCGGACATATAGTTGCGAAAATATACAGACATCGCAGATTTTTGCGAAACTATATTCAGCAAGGATGACAGTTCTTAAAATGAACGAACAGATTGCAACTCGTTTCGACCACGAAATCGCGCACCGGGGCTTGAAGATTTCGAGTGCGCTGAACATGTTGCGCACCCAGCAGTACCCGCCGGACGCTCGGAAAGGTTTGCGGAAGTTCCAGTTGGCGGAAGTGGCTGATCTGATTGGCGTCACGCAATCTCATTTACGTCAGATACATAGCGAAGGAAAGGGACCTGAAATTGAAACAATTTCGGGTCGTCGCTATTACACCGCTCAGCAAATGCTCGAACTTCGATCGTATCTTGAAGACAATAAGAAGTCCGATAAGCGAATTTATCATCCTCAACGAAGGCCGGGGAATCTCTCCGTGTTCTTTCTGTTGTCAATTTTAAAGGCGGTTCTGGCAAAACGACAACAGCAGCCCACCTTGCTCAGTATCTCGCGCTTACCGGACACCGTGTTCTGGCTATCGATCTGGATCCCCGGGCCTCTTTGACATCCTTGTTCGGTATACAGCCCGAACTCGATGAGATTGCCTCTTTATATGAGGCTCTACGCTTTGATGACGAAAAAGCCAATCGCAGACGTTATTCAGACCACAAACGTTCCCAATCTGCATGTAATTCCTGCTAATTTGCTACTGCAGGAATATGAGTACGATGTTCCCCTCGCCATTTCCGGCAAGAAGGGCGACGAGGGACGGCTGTTTCATCTGCGTATTGTTAATGCGCTCAAGCAAATCGATGATGATTATGACGTAGTGGTTATCGATTGCCCGCCTCAGCTGGGATATCTCACGATTACAGCCCTGATGGCATCTACTGGCATCCTTATTACCATCCATCCGCAAATGCTCGATATCATGTCGATGTCCCAGTTCCTGCAGATGCTGGGCGGCATTATGACTTCGGTTGCCGATGCCGGCGCCGAAATCAGAATAAAGTGGTTCCGCTATCTGGTCACGAGATTTGAACCTACCGACATCCCCAAGCCCAGATGGTCGGGTTCATGCAATCGATGTTTGCGCAGAACATGTTGAAGAATCATGTTCTGAAATCCACAGCCATATCAGATGCCTCCATCAAGAAGCAGACACTATACGAAGTGGAAAAAGCGGATTTCGTCCGGTCCACTTACGAACGTGCGATGGAGAGCCTCAACGCGACGAATGGCGAAGTGGCCGAGATTGTTCACCGGGCATGGGGCCGGAGATGATTTATTTGTCAGCCGTTTTTTTCGCACTTTCTGTTGTTGTTTCAATTGGTTAGAGAATTTGAACCATAAGGATGGCGCCAATGTCACGTAAAACCCGTTCGCAAATCTCGATATCGCGTCGATTACAGGCGAGAATCCGGTTGCAAAACCGGGCTACGGAATGACAGGGGCTGCCAAGACCGTTGTACGTTCAATCGAGGAAATGGCTGAAAACACCAAACGTCTGATGGAAGGGGAAGCAATCATTGAGATTGATCCACAACACCTCGACGTTTCGTTTGCCGCTGACCGTCTGTCCGAAGACGACGCGGAATACAGTGAACTGAAAGAAGCTATCCGGGAGCAGGGGCAGTCGTCACCAATTCTTGTTCGTCCCAATCCGCAACATAGCGAACGGTATATGGTTGTATTCGGTCACCGACGTGCCCGGGTAGCTATGGATCTGGGCATTCCGGTAAAAGCGGTTGTAAAAACTCGATGATATTTCATCTGCGATCGCACAGGGGGACAGGAGAACTCGGCACGATCGAATTTGTCGTTCATTGAACGCGCGTATTTTGCTCAGAATCTTCTCTCAAACGGGATGGGCAAGGATGTTGTGAAATCGGCCATCGGTATCGATGATGCAATGCTGTCGAAAATGCTGAGCGTTGCGGAAACCGTTCCTTCAACGATGATGATGGCTCTTGGCGCATCCAAAAAGATCGGACGTGACAAATGGCTGTCGCTACGACAGATCATCCTCAATCCCGCCTTTCTCGACGTGGCTCTCGAACGCATTGCTACGGACGATTTTATGTCTCTTCAAGAGAACGAGCGGTTTGATGCTCTGCACGACTACCTCAGGAAATACAGTACGCGCTCGTCCGCGAAGAATCCGTCGAAGACTGTATCTGAAAAACGTGGTCGTCATCGGATAGATCCGTCAGCCTGTCCATGAAGGAGAAGGCAAAGAAGGTTACTGCTGAATTTTCCAGTCAGGAAGCCGGGCCGTTCAGCAACTGGCTAACGAACAATCTGGACCGGCTGTTTGAAGAGTACCAACAGTCAAAACAACGTAATAACGGAGACTAACCCGCAAAAGAAAAAGGCCCCCAAAACGTTTCCGTCGTGGAAGCCTCTCTCAATCTGTAGCAAGTCTGAGAATCGCATTTCTACGAATCGCTGTCAAGAGTCGTGAACGTCATTTTGACGGGTAGTTTTCTTTTGCCTTTTGAAAGGTGAAAGGCAGTGCAGATTCTAGCTAATGTCACGTCTACTTTTAGTGGGCGCACGATGACGCTCGCCCAATTGAAGGCAAATTCAACGAGAAAAGGCGCGGACCGTACCGTCAATCGGTGGACAGTTTACAAACAGCTTTGTATCGCAAAGTCCCAATTCAGCGTGAACGACCGTTGTCTCGCAGTATTGTATTCACTGCTTTCATTCTACCCCACGATGAAATCAGCGAGAAAACCGGACTTGTCGTATTTCCATCCAATCGTCAGATATCTCTGCGCGCGCACGGCATGCCTGAATCGACGCTTCGCAGGCATCTGTCATCTCTGATTGATGCTGGATTGATCACAAGACGAGACAGCCCCAACGGTAAACGCTATGCATACAAGACCGGGAAAGGGGAGGTCGAGGAGGCTTTTGGCTTCTCCTTCGCCCCACTGCTTGATCGTGCAGAAGAGATCGCGCGTACTGCGGAAGAGATTGAAGCAGCGGTGCTTCTTTCAAAGCGCACGCGCGAACAGATAACTCTACACCGGAGAGATATATCCCAGATTGTCGAAATTGCTCTGGTCGAAGACAAATCGGGGCCGTGGATCGAGATACTGGGTCGGTTCCGTACAATCGTTGACGCGATACCACGACGGGCAAACCAGACGGAGCTCGAGCTCATTCTGGACCAATTGGCCCGTTTGCGCTCAGAGATCGATAACTTGTTGAAATACAAGGACAATGAACAAGTTTTGAGCGCCAAACATGCTCAGAATGAGCGGCATCTTATTGAATCAAAACCTGAATCACTTACTGATTCAAAAATATAAATGAATCTGAATTGAATTTGACGTCTTCACCGGTAGCGCCCCTCTATCCAGCATGGGTTCCATTCCTTTGCCTGCTGGTATTTCGTTAGACACGGTACTCAGAGCATGTCCCGATATACGGGACTATGCTCTCGGAGAACTCAGCTCCGGAATGGTCTTATCGCAGCCAGCCACATTGTGTCCGGATTCCTCGGCATTGCTCAAACTATATACAAGGAAGCCCGGAGTATAATGGGGTTGGAATCCCTTTCGATAGTGATCGCGTGTCTACTCCAGCGAGCCGACGATATCAAATGCCCCGCCGCCTATCTGCGTTCACTGGTGCAAAAAGCGAAGGAAGGACAATTATCCATTCAAAATCTACTGATGGCCGGCTTGAAGCCTAAACCCGCCCGGTGAGCATCGTGTTCGAACAAAAGTATCATGCCTCTGACAGATACAGAGATAAGGGCCTGGGGCGCGAGTGGGGGAAGGCGCGAGCAGAGAACAGATCACGCCTTCCAAACTATCGGGCCAAGGTCATGCACTTCGTGGTGCAGTAGTCGTGGTGCAGGATGCCCGGCTTAACCTTAAGCGGTATTTACGCCTTTCCGAGACGCTTGCGCAGTTCTGCATTTTCGGCGCGCAACTTGTCCGCCAGTTCCTTACGCAATCTGACGTTTTCTGCTTCCAACTCTACCAACATCTTGAGATCGTCAGAAGTCGCCACTTTCGCCTTCGGAGATGTCTTTTTCGCGGCGTTCTTCCAGTTGTAATAGGTCTGTTCGCTAAGGTCAGACTTTTGCAGAGCGGCTTTGAGAGTTGTCTTTCCGTCCTTCATAGACTTCTCAACAGCTGCAAGCAGGGAAGCACGCTCGGCCGGCGAGTACCTTTTAATTTTTCGATCAGCGGACCCGGAAGTAGCAGAAGCTGAAACACGGGACACAGCAGCGGGCGATTTTGCTGCTTTGACCGCTTTAGGAGTTGCCGCAGTGGCCTTAGGTTCTGATTTTTCCGAGGCGCGCGTGTTTTGGGTTTGGCTGCTGCCGAAACCTGTGCCTCAGCTTTAGGCGAATTGTTTTCTACTGCTGCTTTGTCAGCCATTGGTGATGCCTCCTTCATTGGCAATTCGATAATCTGGCTCGTCCACCGGTATACATTGGAATGCTTAATACATCGAAAAGCTTGCATCCTCCAACAATCTGATCAATTCCGCTTGTCCTCAGAGTGCAGGAGGCTCATTGTTCGTTGAATAACGGAGACGAACTCGCTAGCAATAGCTACAAGTCCAAAGGACGTTCGCGAAGTTTCAGTGACATTGATCAGGAAAGCCGATTGCGGATGAAGAATCCAAACCGCCACGTCGTCGTCGAGTATAAAAACAGGCGCTCCAGAAAGGCTACCAACGCCTTGTGGGGTACTATGGACCTGAAATCGATTGCAAGCGACATCGAGAGTGAGCTGCCACCTTCGTCCGATGCACCAGCCCGGTTGGATGTGTTAGCGGACACAGCAAGCAATGCCATTGCACGCGCACCTGAACCGGAACTGCAAGTTGATACCGAGGAAGTAACCGCCTCCGGACAAAATGTACTGCCCAGTTCGCAGCATGACATCCCCGGCGATCAAGGGCACACCAGCCCAGACGCACCTGAACGCCCGGATGAGGCGGTCAGCCCGCCAGAAACAACCAGTCGCAAGACCTTGACAAAGAAGCGTCGAAACCGGGACCGGGCCCAAACGACAGTTCAATCGGACATTCTGCGTGAACTGGCTACGTTGGAGAAGGAAAATGCCGAACTCAAGCAGGAGCTGATCATAAGCTTGCACGCTGAAAACGATGAAATAAAGCTAATGCTCCTGCGATTGGCGAAGCGCCGGTCCGGAAGATAAACAAGCACGAGACTTTTGCGCGCATATGCCTGTTTAGCGCATTATGTCGTGATACTTCTGAGATTTCGGCTCCGGGAACCGGAATTGCTTCAGTAGGCGCTGTCACATCGACTAATCGTCAACATGCCAGCGGTATTCGAGTTTCATGAATAAGCAGGCTCTGACATACAACAATCATTGCTTTCAAATTTTTATCGTGGCTCGTGCAATCTGGCTGGACTTCCGTTTCAATCTCAGTTTGCGTGAAGTTGAGGAAATGATGCTCGAGCGTGGCGTTGTGGTTTCTTACGATACTATCCATCGATGGTGTCGGTTGCATGTGGCGCTGCTTGCGCCGCAAGCAGCCTTCGGCCAGCGATGCTGGCATCTCGATGAAGTCGTTGTTCGCATCGGTGGCAGGAAGTGCTGGTTGTGGCGCGCAGTTGATCAAGATGGCTACGTACTGGATGAAATTGTGCAAACCCGTCGCAATACCGTTTCACCGACGTTCCATTTTCGAGTGACTCGACGTTTCTTGCGGTTGAAGCGCTCAAGCAATTTTGGACTGAAATATTGCGTCCAACAGTGGACTGCCGAATGGTCGAGATCGATACCGCGTTTAGCCATCATTTCCTTCAAATCGCGCAATCTCAGATTGTAGGAAAGGTACCATCGCACACAAAGTAAGATTGCGGACTTATCGAAATGACGGCCCTTGAACATCGCATAATCCCGGCTTGCTTGAAAACCGGATCATACATTAGCGACCATTGAAGGAAAGTTTGCAACAGTTCCGAATAATGTGGCGCGGTGGCACCAACGCTTTTGTTTTGCAAAAGTCAGGCGAGAAGTTTAAACTTTGGTGGGGTCTTTTTGCGATATGTGAACGATACCAGAGAAGAGATCGATGATGAAGAAAGGTTGCAGGAAGGCGGCAACACCTTCCGACCCTAGATCCTGTTCCATCCCTTCGACCGCACACCGCCGGATGGCAAGGCCTGCCTCGACAGGATCTACGATCTATTCGCCGTATCGGTTCAAAGCCCGCGGGCCGATGCGGGAACAAGTCTCGCAGGCTCCGGCACAGGTGTCGGGTCCGATGCATCCAGCCCCTTCCCGCTGCCCGGCATCATGAACACAATCATAGGAGCGTTCCAGTCAACATCGGTCGGTGTGGCCAAGGCCGAGCAGATTGGCGTCAGAATGGTAACCAACATCGGGCAAACGGAAGCCCGGCAGGTCGGTAAGCAACAAAATCTGACGATTGGTAGCGAGCAATATGTGGAAGTTGGAACCGGGCAATACACCCACGTCGGCGAGAAAATTACCGTTAATGTAGGCAAGCTCTATAATCTCATCTCCGACGAAAAGTACCACGGTGAAGCAAAGATCTGGGAGATTTTCGCAGATGATGAAATCCACCTTTCAATTCCGGGTGGTTACATCTCTTTGACGAAAAACGGCATCAAACTATTTGCGCTGACGATCGACATCGAGGGCAACCAGATCAACTTCAAAAAAGGGGGCCGGGCAAAGGTAGCTCGTGTCTTAAGAAAATGTCCCAGTCTTCTACACCCTTTATGAGGAGTCGAACGCATGGATGCCGGTATTCCTAACGCAATCGATGCTCAACCAGATGACACTCAGTCGGACCGCGATGTTCTTCGGACGGCGCTTGACACAATGCCGACTCCAATTTTTGCGGTACTAGATGGCTGCTATTTCGACGACTTGAAAGAAGAGCTTTCAAAGTCCGGCATAATAGGCCGTTCGCTCTTTTGAAAGGTGGAAGCGCGGATATTCAACGCGATGGGCCATGGCTTGTCTCTTTACGAGAAAGGGAAGTCCGCGAACAAATCGAAGAGATCGCTCAGCAACGGCCTTGCGCTGTATTTTGGTCGTGCCAAGCCGGGGAACAGGCATTGTGGCGTCATCTCCGCAGTATAAACCAAGTTTTCGCGCCTGATGACCGAGTGCCCCAAAACGACGGTAGATCAGGGCGGCCGGTGACCTACGAAAGAGTATTGTTTCGTCATTGGGATCCAAACGTACTCGGCGGTTTCCTTCCGCTCTTTTCCGTCGAGCAGTTGGCGCGGCTTCTTGGGCCAGCTGATGGTATTCTAGTCAACGTTTCCGAGAGCGGCAGGTTCAAACGGGCGCTTAGGCCTGCCTATCTTCCCAAGATGCCACAAGGGCCGCTGAGAATTCAGCCAGAGCAGATTGAAGCTGTTTCGCAGTCAAAGATCAGGATCATGGTTGGACGTGTTTCGGAGTATCTCCGCTTAGTTGCAGGAGAACAGACACGCGGTATGTCAAATGACAAAATTTCAGCCTTTTCACACAGCTCAATCACGGAAGCTATGGATCTTGGTGTTACCTCGGAAGGCTCTCATTGCCGATGGGCGTATATGAAACTTTTGTCTGGTGGGCGCATATCGACTTCACCCAGCGTAATCGGTGCAATGCGGGCAGATGACGTTGATATTTCTCCTAATGACCGAGTCACCATCCTGATGCAGAAAATTATTCAGGAAACACGGAGACTCTGATGGCTGCTATCCTGTTCTATCCTCCTTTTTGGGTCGCCGCAGGAGAAGCGGCGACTGCCGCAGCGCCGTGGGTTCTCGGAGCTCTTGGCGTTGGTGTCACCGCTAAAGTCATAACAGACAATATGAGCACTGCTGAAGACAAGGCACAGGCGATTGACCAAAGCGGTACCGCTGCTGATACGTGCGTAACCGGTAACTGCCCACCACCCAACGGCGGCTGCAAGTTCGATAATTACAACAAACTCGATTGCGAAGGCGGCCAAAAGAAGCATCACATCATCGCCGACTATGTGATCCGCGCTGGCAAACGGCTAGATGCAAACATGCGCTTACCCAATGCTCCGTCATTGAATGACGGGCCCAGTATTTGTCTCAGTGATACGGAACATTCTAGCGTTCACCGACAAATGGATGCGGCCGTCGCCAATCTCGGCCCTGAGGCGACGCTTGGCCGGGTAAAAGATATCGCTATGAAGGCGATTGAGAACGTAAAGCCTGAATGCAAAAGCAAAATGGATGATATAAAGTCCAAGATAAATAATGCATTTGAAAAAATGGGTGACGACGCCCCTGTCCGACACCAAAAGTCGCCGCTTCCAAAGGGTGATCTTCTTGACAGGTTGTTTGGTCGCGGCATCGATTCTGGTTTGAGGTGAGGTCTAGATAGTGAGTCAAATACGTTTTCGAACCGGATATGCTAAGTACTCGGACCTCGCCATGTTGTTGGCGTATGTTGGGGAAAGCGACCCGTTCGATCCACCGACCAAGGTCATCGTACTTGATGACGCAAAATCCAAGGCCGAGTGGGGCTTGGAAAACTTTGATGATGTCTTCATAGATGTCTGCACCTTCCGTTCTAGTACAATGGACCGACCGGCGTTTGTCTGCGTCACGGAACAAGGCAAAGTTTGGTTCCAACTGCAGGATCGCCTCATTGAGGATATTCCCGGTGCTGGCCTCTCCAAACCTACATCGCTGAAGCTCGGCTATATTGGGGGTATTCGACAGCTAGGAAGCGAACTCTTTGCTTTCGGCTACGCTGGCCAGATATATCGGCGGGCCGCTCCGGGGAGTGGAACCATTTCGATCAAGGTTTAATAGGTGTTCCCGGAGACCAATACGACATTACAGACATGTGCCTGTCCGGCGAGACATTCTATGCAGTGACAAGAATGGGAGGCAAAGGACGCATCTATTCTCGGGACAGGGGACTTTGGATGCCCCAAGGCAATCCATCAGGAGAGTGGCTGAATGCTGTCCAAGCGGATCAAGAAGGAATGATCTGGATTTGCGGTCGCAATGGCACACTTTTGAAGGGCAATGCTGCAAACGGTTTCACGCTGGTTGGCGACCCTGACTGCAATGAGGAATTCCTTTCCGTTGCGCTATTCGAGGGAAAGGTCTGGTTGAGTTCGGCGACTTCGCTCTACACATGGTCGTCGAACAGGTTGAGAAAGGTTTATACGGGGGTATTTCCCAATATTCGCAGCGCGAACCGTTTGCAGGTCGTTGATGGCGTTCTGTGGTCGTTCGGCTACGACGATGTACTGCGATACGACGGTAGCACATGGAAACGTTTCGTCTGCCCCGGAACAGAGCCTTTTCCTGCGCATAGGGCCGATTGATAGGGGAACTAATGATGCCGACATCCAGTAAAGGCCCGAAATGTTGTTTGATCGCAACCGACCGAGAATGTCCTTCTCGCCGTTGCCTGATTAGCATAGCGGTCCAGTTTTGAGTGACGCAGCAATTAATACACCTGAGATCGTTTGCCGGCCCATGCTTGAGCGAGACATTAATCATGTCCACCACATTCACACGAGTTGCGTCCGGCATACATTGAGAGAGTATTACTCGCCGATTGAAATTCGAGCTTGGCTCTTAGGGCGACATCCCCAAGCTTACTGGCAAGCTGTTTTGGCCGGAGAAGATTACTGGATTGCGGATTACGACGGAACCCCTATCGGGTTCGCGAGTAAGCGACAGGACGAATTGCTGTCACTTTTCGTTGCTCCTGCATGGCAGCGTTCTGGCGTCGGTTCGCTATTATTAGGTTACAAAGATCGTCTGGGGAGATTTGGCAGTTGAAAGCGACTTTGAACGCGGTCGGCTTTTATCAACGGTTTGGATTCAGACCATAGCAACCGCCTACCAAAAAAAAGACGTGTCAGGATACCCTATGTCCACATGCAAAGAATTTGACTGAAGGTAAGACGAAAGGAAATCCCGTGGGACAACCTGTTGCCCTCAAAGGCCCTATGCAGGTCTGCCCAATGGTCGATCCCGGCCCAAAACCGCACATCGGTGGCCCGGTGATATCGACGCAACAAACGTTTGTCACGGTCGATAGCGTACCCATAGCGACTGTAGGCGATAGCGTGCTCTGCACGGGTGTATCAACCACGTCGGACAAGTTGGGATCGTGTGTGGAAGCCCCCGTTTATGCAAGAAGGGCATTGTAACATTAACGTATGAGCGATGGAGGTGTGCGATCTTGCAGCATGACACAAGCCGCTCGAGCCCTCCTTTATCGCGGCCACCGATTTCCAGCCGTCGTGATTGACCATGCCGTCTGGCTCTATTATCGATTTCCGCTGAGGCTGAGGCTGAGGCTGAGGCTGAGGCTGAGGCACCGTAACCTGTGGGCAGACGCGTGTTGATGTTTGATGTAGTGATGGCGCAGATTACAGGCCAGCGATATCGCGCCAGATTGTATTGGCGGTTTGGCGTAGTCCGCGATGGATGGCAGAGGTGAAGCGGTCGGGGAAATGGTGAAGATTATAAATCGGGTCGTGATTGGATGCGCAACGTCATCAAATGCGTACCGCCTACGAAGACATCCAGCCGATCGTCGAACAAGCGAACTCGAAGCCTGTGGCCGATCAGGCGGGATGGCACGGTGTAGAAGACCTTGCGCAAGGTGAAGCCACCGGTTCGGGACACCGTGACAACAATCTCTTCGAAGTCCGCGGTCCGGCGCTCTGGCAGCGCCTGCAGATGGGACCGCTCGGCATCGATGCGCTTGCCATGGGCAGCATTGCGACGACTGACGATCTCGTCGACAAAGGCGCGGTAAGAACCGAGATCGTCGAATTCCCGGTCCCCGCATCAGCAGGGCATCGTGAACAGCGTTCTTGAGATGGTCATGGGAGCTTTCGATCGAGCCGTTCTCATGCGCGACGCCTTTGTTGTTGCGCGTCGGCGTCATTCTATAATGGGAGCAAAGCTGGTCGTAACGGCGCGTGAGATCAACCTTGGCATCGGCGTCGAGGTTGCGGAATGCCGCCGACAGGCTGTCGCTCCGATGATAGAGCGGCGTACCGCCCACGGACCACAGGGCATTTTGAAGCCCTTCGGCCAGCGCGACAAAGCTCTCCCCGCCGAGAATGACATGGGCATGTTCGAAGCCCGACCAGACAAGCCGGAAGTGATAAAACAGGTGATCAAGCGGCTGGCCGGCGATCGTCACACCAAGACCGCTGGCGTCGGTAAAATCCGAAAGGCCCAGCCGGCTTGGCTCGTGCGTCTGGCGGAAGATGACCTCCTGCGCTTCGCCATGAACGGCACGTCATGACCGGATACGTCGCTCAAGCGTGCGGCGGATCCTTTCAGGCAGTTCTGGATGTCGTCGCAGCATCTCATTGTAAACGGCGACGGCACGGATGCCGGGTGCAGCCTTCAAGAGCGGGACGACTTCAGTCTCGAATATCGGCTCCGAGGGGATCAGGGCGGCGACGTCCACGCGGCGCTTTGCTCTGAGATGGTAGTTGTACCTCTTTGCCGCGGCGACCTCTACGGAATGCGTTTGTCTGTACTTCATGAAAAGTCTCATCCTGATTGACGCTGAATCCGCATTGCCTCACTAGAAATGTTCCCTGATTGTTGGCCGTTGCCTCATCTGATTTGCTCCCAGCATTTGTGGGTGCGGAGCAAATCAGATGAGGCTGATCAGCGTGACGACGAAGAAGGAATTGGTTGCTGCTCTGGCAAAGCGCTATGCGGCCGGAAAGCGGGAGGAAAAATCGCAGATCCTCGATCAGTTCGTATCGATCAGTGGGATGCATCGAAAACACGCGATGCGTTTATTGCGGGGGCAGATAAGCAACCGCAATCGCGAACGCGGGCGCAGATTTATAACGAGGCGACCCGACAGTCTCTTATTGTTCTGTGGGAAGCCTCTGACCGCATCTGCGGCAAACGATTGAAGCCCTTGCTGCCAATTCTGATCTCGGCGATGGAACAACATGGCCATTTGAAGTTAGACGATCAGGTCCGCACACTTCTGCTACAGATGAGTGCGGCTACCATCGACCGTGCATTGAAAAGCGTGCGAGAAACAGCAGGCGGCCGTCGACGCCGACGTTCCGTTGCTTCATCGGCATTGAAGCGGAGTATCCCAATTCGAAAATTCTCCGACTGGGGTGATCCCGCACCGGCTTCATCGAGGCCGATCTTGTGTCGCACTCCGGTCCCAACGCACGCGGCAGCTTTATTCATACTCTTGTCCTTACGGATATTGCGACCGGTTGGACCGAGTGCGCGCCTCTGATTGTTCGCGAACAGAAGCTCTTGACGGAAGTTTTGACCGAGCTTCGCCGCATGATGCCGTTCCCGCTGCTTGGCTTTGATACGGATAACGATAGCGTATTCATCAACGAGACCCTCAGGGACTATTGCGTTCATTCAGATATCGAATTCACTCGCTGTCGGCCATATCGCAAAAATGATCAGGCTTATGTGGAGCAGAAAAACGGATCGGTCGTCCGCCGAATTGTTGGCTATCATCGGTATGAGGGTGTTGAAGCTGCAGCAACACTTGCGGAGCTTTATCGTTCGGTACGCTTGTTCGTGAACTTCTTTCAACCGTCGTTTAAATTGCTCGAGAAGCAGCGAAATGGAGCGATGGTCAAGAAGCTCTACTCTTCTCCCGCGACGCCACATCAACGGCTATTGTCGGATGCAAGGACGGCGGTCGAGGTACGCGACCCCTTGGTGCGCATGAGTGAGCAACTCGACCCTGTGATGCTCCTCCGAAACATTCGTGCAGGACAACAGCGGCTTGCCGACATTGCGCATCAGGGAGCACCCTCAAGCGAGGCTCCCGATATCGAGAGCTTTTGCGAAGCCTGCGTATCGCGTGGACGGAGGGCGAAGTTCGTCCGACCGCGAAAGCAAAGCCAAAACTGAAACGCGAGCGACGGCGGCCTGACCCGCTGGTTAACGTCACGAATGATCTTTACAGTTGGTTTGAAGCTGAGCCATGGAGAACCGGCCGGGAGCTACTGGAGCGACTTCAAAGCATTTATCCCGGCGAGTATCCTGATGCACTAATCCGTACGGTGCAACGACGGGTGAAAGCCCGGCGTCGCGATCGCGCGCATAGAATGATATTCGGAAACGAGTCTGGCGAAGATGAACAACTACCAGCGCTCAGCGGGGCTTAGGGAGCATTCTGGTGAGGCAATATGCTATCCGTTCGGGAGCATTTTTCGATGAGGCAATACGAATCTCACCTAGATTGCCGCTATGCACGTCAATGCCCTGCGTGGTCATTTTGCCGAACTTGGCATTGTCGTACCACAGGGGCTCACAACGCACGACAGCTAATCGCCATTCTGGAAGATGATGAACGATACATCACGCAAGCCGTTCGTATTGCTCTCGGACCGCTAGTGACAACCTTGATAGAGATCGAAGGGCAGATCGCAAAGCTTGACAAGGCGATCCTCGCTGCGCATCGCAACGACGATGTCAGTCTCCGGCTTTCGACAATTCACGGAATTGGCCCCTCATCGCCGCTTGTCTTTCCGCCAGCGTGCCGGACGCAAAGCTGTTTGAGGACCGGCGAGTTTGCAGCACTGGCTGGGCCTTGTTCCCAGACAGCATTCAACAGGTGGAAAGCCAAGGCTGGGCTCCATTTCCAAAATGGGCAACAGACGCATGCGCAAGCTTCAGGTGGTCGGGGCACATGCCGCGCTTTACAGGATGAAGAATGGTAAGACCCAATCTCCATTGGCGGGCTGGGCGCGAACCCTGTTGGCGAAGAAATCCTTCAAACTCGTTGCGGTCGCCCTCGCAAACAAGATTGCCCGCATTGCACGGGCGATCATGGCGCGGAATATACAATTCCAGCCGGACTTTCTGCCTGATCACCGGGCACCGGCTTCAGTCTAGGTATACAGAAGCGAAGAAGCTTTGCCTTTCGGGGCACCACAGTTGGCGGAGTGATGATGGTATGATGTGACAGAAAAGCGGAACGGACCGCACGAGTCGAAGAACCCGCGGTGCTGTCTTGCGCATCAACAGCACGACAATATGATAGGGATCGGTTCTCGCGGACAACATCAGGGCCAGCGGTCATATCGTGCCGTAAAACAGGCCGGAGACATGACTGCACCCGACCCGCAAAGCTAAAACATCACCAAAATCACATTGCCAAACAGGCGCCATCCAGACATGACAGCGCCATCAGATCGTTTAACCCCGTTTCCAGCTTTTCGCCGCCATTCAGGAGAAGAGGCGGATATCGGGAAGACTTTGGGTATGGTTGTTACGGTGGAATTTAAAAGCTGATCTTTTATTTCCACATACCGCGTATGCACTTGCGGAGATCGATCAGGCCCCGCCGGGTCGCCCGCTGCTGGGGGTCTCTGTTGACGCCGCCTTCGGCCAGACTGTCCGTTCGAAAAGAGGTAAAATGTTATGAGGGATGAACCGCGTACGCGCCGCATAAACATGTCGATCCCCTTTGGCTGATTGGCCATATGTGTAAAATCGTTGCGGTGTTATAATATCCGGTGATCTTTAGCGCGGGTCATAGCGACATAGAGCAAGCGTCGCTCTTCTTCGATATCGTCCTTGACGCCGATACCCGTGTCCGACGGGATACAGCCATCGACGCCATTGAGCAAAAACTGCTTTCCATTCCTGCCCCTTGGCTGAGTGTATTGTCGAAAGGATAAGATAGTCCTCATCCTTGTGTGTTCCTTCCGCCTGATCGCTCGTCACGCTCGGCGGGTCGAGCGTCAGTTCGGTCAAAAACCGCTCTCGAGAGGGGTAAGATGCAGCGATCTGTTCCAGCTGTACCAGATCTGCAAGGCGTGCAGGGGCATCATCGTAATTTCGTTCGAGGTGAGGTTCATACCATAGTCGCACGCGTTCGAAGTCCAGAGGCCAGTCGCCGTGCACAATCGTCAGATCGGCCACCAGTTGATATAACTCTGGCCAGCCAGCTGCTGCACGCGATGGTGGCGTAAAGCCTGAGAGGACCTCATCAAGGCTTCTCCCGTCGACAAGATCGAGAACGGTGGCAGCGGAAGAGGGACCAATCCCCGGCAATTGCTGAAGAACGCGGAAACCGGCAACCCTGTCGCGAGGATTCTCAACCCAACGCAGCACCGCCAACACATCCTTTACGTGGGCTGAGTCGAGAAACTTGAGCCCTCCGAATTTCACGAACGGAATATTGCGGCGGGTAAGTTCTACCTCAAGCGGCCCGCTGTGGTGAGACGTGCGAAAGAGAACCGCTTGTGATTTCAGTTTCATACCACATTCGCGATTGGCCAGAACATGTTCCGCTACATAGGCCGCCTGTTCGTTTTCACCTGTGACGGTTACAAGTCTTGGCTTTTCGATGGATTGCCTTTCCGACCAAAGGTTTTTCGTGAAACGCTCGGAGGCAAGATCGATCACCGCATTCGCAGCCTCAAGGATTGGCTGCGTCGAGCGGTAATTCTGGTCAAGAGTGACAACTGATGCAGACGGCTGAAAGTATCCGGGAAATTCGAGAATGTTGCGAACCGTAGCTGCGCGGAACGAATATATAGCACGGGCGTCATCGCCTACCACCGTCAATCCGCAGCCGTTGGGTTTGAGTGCGAGAAGAACAGAAGACTGAAGACTGTTGGTATCCTGATATTCATCCACCAGAATATGATCGAAACGACTACCAAGCTCGACCGCAATTTCTGGCTCTCTCGTCATTTGGGCCCAGTACAGCAGAAGATCGTCATAGTCGAGGACGTTCTGAACCTGCTTGGCTTCAACATAGGAAGCAAAAGCTCTTTGAGCTGTTCCTCCCAGCTGCTGCACCAAGGAAAAGCCTCCTTGAGAACGCTCGTTAGCGATTTCTGGGAATTGACCGTCCGCGAGTAAATTGAAAGACAGGTGGATTTTTGTTGGAAAGCGATTTTCCCGGCGGGAAAAACCCAACTCATGCCGAATGAGGTTCATCAGATCCGCAGAATCTTCACGATCATGTATCGTGAACGACGGATCAAGACCGATCTGGTGTGCGTACTCACGTAATACCCGTGCGCCTATCGCATGAAAGGTACCAGACCAGTGGAGGGCACCGATCATCACGCTGCCCTCGTTGCCCATTACTGCTGTCGCTATTTTCTCGACGCGACTAATCATTTCGTTTGCAGCACGTCGCGAAAACGTCAGCAAAAGAATACGACGCGGATCCGCGCCATTGACGATAAGATGAGCAACGCGGTGAGCGAGAGTATTCGTCTTACCCGAACCGGCCCCGGCAATAATAAGGAGCGGAGCCGCGGTCTGTTTCACGCCGTGCTCTACAGCAAGGCGTTGTTGCGAATTCAGACGGGACAGGTAGTCAGGAGCCGCTATATTCATCAGGGCGGTCACTTTCAAACTGGGTAATGTTCGACTCAGAGTGATACATTCAACTGAACAAAAAGTGAACACATATCGTGTTTCTAAAGGTGGTCAAACACCATCATGATCTGTCGCAAATTTCTGTCGCTTCTACACCGGTGTCCTCCCTCCCTTTGGCGACAGGCTTGAGAGCAGATAATCCGGAATGACCGTCTCGTGTTGGGCATGGCATCTTTGACGCGGCCGGTGCAGATTGTGTTCACATCAATGATGGCGGCGACAACCGGTATAGTGCGGAAGCCCGGATTGAAAGGTTTTGCGGTCGCGGATACGACCGGATGGAATACCCGCAGACCGGAAAGTGACCGACCGGTCTGGAGGTGCTCGTATAAGAAACTGAAGCCAGTCATCCGGTCAATATCGGCCACAAGGTCCGTCAACCGGATGGGCGTATCGCTATTGCTACCCGCCGTGCGAATGTGATTGCGGCTCCCGTTTCCGTGGTTCTGACCGTTGGGACCCGCAATCCTTTTGCGTCGATGCGGGGTTTGCCTCGACTGGCTTCGAGGGGACGTGCCGCTTCACGTAGCTTTTGATCCGTTGCTTTGGCCTTCCGGGTGAGACAGGCCCCGACATTGATAGGAATCGCGACCGGAATTCGGTTCTGGCCCTACAATGTCATAACGCCTCCTCGCAATTTGTCATCTCGCAAAGGCGTCTGGTTAGTCGGTTGGTTTTAACGTCGAAATCAACAAGGCGGGAGACAGCTTCATTAACCCGAGGTCGCAAAGGAAATGCTGCTTGCTGCTTCGCCAAGCCCGGATTCGAGTATCCGTCTTCTCGCTTCGGGAATATCAATAGGGAGTACAAAGCAGATGGTAGCTTCAACGTATCCCCTTGAATCTATAAGAGGAGCGGCCAGACACTGAGTAAAAATTATTGATCGCACCGACGGTTCGTGCGATCCGCTTGCCATGGTGAGCGTGGCACTCAGTGATGAAAGCGGCAACGTCCAGAGCGCTGCCGTCAGATAGTAACCGGTCTTCCGGCTCCAGAACGGTCTCGATTTCCCCTCCGACAGCTGTGATAACATGAGCCGGCCCGACGCTGTCCAAGGGATAGGAATCTGCGACCCGACTTCAGAGCTGATACGCAGCGGGCGGGAACCCGGGCGAGCATGAACGATGACCTGTTTGCCTCGCAACCTGATACATAGTTCGCAAGTTTCGCCAGTCTCCCCGGCCAGATGGTCCACCATTTCTCGTCCACGCGCCACAACATCGTTGGCTCGCAGATAGCTGGCGCCGTAAATCTGCATGACCTTGCCGAAATAGACTTGCGCGTCCCGAACCTCCAGTAAACCGGACTCGCCCAGAATGTTGACGAGATCGTAGATCGTGGATTTTGGCGCGTCGAGTGCTTCGGGCAACGCGGCCAACCGTGCCGGACCACCATTGCTTTGCAGATAGGAGAAAAGCTTGAGGATGCGATCCACTCCCCGTTCGCGCGGCTTCCGCATGACCCGTGTAGCAGCGCCAGATTGTGTCGAAGCCATATAAACCTTTCCGTTCTGACGCAGGTTGCCAAAACTCATGTCATGCGATATCGTCTTAAATATAAGAATACAGTCCAATATATAAGACTGACAAAAGAATACAAGGGAACGACTGAAAAAGCGGAGGAAAAAATGACCGCGGGCAACGAACGCCGGGAATTCCTGAAACTCGGACTAGGGGAGTGGCGCTGGGAGCGGCGGCAGCGACCACACTGAACGTGAGAGAAGCGGCAGCTCAGGCCGCAAGCGACAGTCTGTTGCGGACTGTTCTGGATCGCGGGCATTTGGTCGTGGGCACAGGCAGTACCAACGCGCCGTGGCATTTCGAAAATGACGCTGGCGAACTGGTGGGTATGGATATCACCATGGGACGGATCATCGCTCAGGCATTGTTTGATGACCCGACCAAGGTTGAGTTTGTAAAACAGGATGCACAGCAGCGAATTCCAAACATCGTAACCGGCAAAGTCGATATCACACTCCAGTTCATGACTATCTCCGGCGCACGTGCCCAGTTGATCAATTTTACGCGCCCCTACTATGTGGAGGGGGTTGCCTTGTTGACGAAACCGGGATCGGCAGCGAAAACCTTCGACGATTTAAAGGCCAAAGGAAGCGATGCGCGCATCGCCATCCTGCAGAACGTTGATGCCGAAACGACTGTGCATGCCGTTCTCCCCGACGCACAGGTTATGCAGATCGACACACAGGCCAACGTATTCCGGGCGCTGGATTCAAACCGTGCGGATGCGTCGGCGGTCGATCTGTCAAACGTGCGCTGGCTGGTTTCCAGAAATCCGGATCGATATTTCGATGCGGGAAAGCAATGGAACTCCATGCTTTACGGCGGAGGTGTACGTCAGGGGACTGGATTGGCTCACTTTTGTTAATACCGCCTTCTCGATTGCCATGTTCGGCCATCAAAACGCTCTATACGATGCTGCTTTCAAGGACTTCTTCGGTCTGCAGCCCCTGAGCGTAAGCCGGGCTTTCCTTCCATATGAAACCGAAACGCACGGACACATCTGTGTCCGGGCCCTTTTCGTGTATGGAGGTTCGTGCCCGCACATGAATTATCATATGAACTTTAACCTGATCTGGCGGCATTTCGACAAGCTCTGGCAGGGACTTGTTCTTAGTCTCGAACTCGCGGTGCTTTCGATCCTGATAGGTGCAGTGATCGGCCTTCTTCTGGCCATTTGGTACGTGTCGGCTGGCAAAGCCGCGCGCAGTCTGATTTCCGCATATGTCGAGATTGTCCGCAATGTGCCGCTCATCTTGCTCGTCTACATCGTATTTTATGGCATCCCAACCGTCGTCGATATCGCCTATAGCCCGACGGTCTCTTTTTGTCGCCACCTTGTCTCTTTACGCAGGGGCATATCTGGTTGAGGTCTTTCGTTCCGGACTAGAGGCAGTTCCCCGTGGTCAGATCGACGCCGGAAAGGCGATTGGTCTGACACACTGGCAGCGACTGATCCATGTTCGCCTGCCGACAATGACGCGCATCACTCTTCCAGCACTTTCCAATACGTTTATATCCCTGTTCAAAGATACGTCCGTTGCTTCTGTGATCGCGGTCCCTGAACTTACCTATGGTGCGCAGTGGATCAACTTTAACACGTTCCGGATTGTTGAGGTTTATATCGTGACCACCGTGATGTATCTGGTGACCGGATATGGGATCCTGCTCGGTCTTCGCCAGCTGGAACGTCGTTTCAAAGTGGAGCGGTGAGCCATGTCTGCGGTCATTTACGCACTACCATTTCTCGGCCACGGCCTTATGATAACGCTCTGGGTGTCGGCGCTGGTCGTTTTATTCTCGCTTGTTTCAGGCGTGGTCCTTGGCGTAGGACTGGTCTACGGTCCGGATCCGCTCAAGTGGCTTATTCGCCTGTTCAGTGACTGTATCCGCGGCATCCCGATTTTGGTCCTGATCTTCGTCGTTTATTACGGCTTTCCACCACTGGGTATATCAATCAATGCATTCTGGGCAGGTGTTGTCGCATTGACGCTATTCAAGGCGGCACAGGTCATCGAATACGTCCGTGGCGCAATTGCATCTATCCCGAAAGGACAGATGGAAGCTGCAAAAGCCATTGGGCTTACTTTCGTTCCACGCCTCCAGTACGTGATTTTTCCGCAGGCTGTGCGACGTTTTTGCCGCCTTGGATCAATGGAGTTACCGATGCGGTCAAGGGTAGTGCACTGATTTCGCTGTTAGGAGTGGTCGATCTGATGCAGTCGATCAACGAAGTCATAGGGCGCACCTATGAAGCGATGCCGCTTTATCTGCTTGGCGCCTTTTTCTACTTTGTCATCAACTATTCACTCTCATTGGTCAGCCGTTCCGTTGAGCGGCGTTACGCTTACATTCGGGACTAGTCATGAATGCAACCGGAAATCCGCTTCTAAAGATCGAGAACGTGCAGAAATCGTTCGGCGACATCCCCGTGCTGAAAGGCATCGACATGCAGATAACAAGGGGAGAAGTCGTAGCAGTGATAGGTCCATCCGGCAGCGGTAAGACAACGCTCCTGCGATGTGTGAATTTCCCGGAGACTTATAATAAGGGTTCGATCCAGATTGATGGAAGGGAGGTCGGATACTCCGACACCCAAAACCAGCGACTTCGTGGTGAGACAGACCTAGCCAGAATGCGAGCTGAAACAGGCATGGTGTTTCAGGGCTTCAACCTGTTTCCGCATCTGACAGCCGCTCAGAATGTCATGTTAGGTCTGACAAAGGTACGAAAGAAACCGAAGGACGAAGCCCGGGAACTGGCGGAGCACTGGTTGAAGCGGGTCGGTCTTGGCCACAGGATCGATAAACTGCCATCCGAGCTCTCCGGTGGCCAGCAACAACGCGTGGGTATCGCACGCGCTGTCGCAATGGAGCCAAAGATATTGTTGCTCGATGAAATCACTTCGGCCCCGGATCCTGAACTTGTCGGAGAAGTCCTTGATGTGGTGCGCCAGCTGGCACAGGAAGGAATGACGATGCTCATGGTCACGCATGAGATTGCCTTCGCTCGCGATGCCAGTGATCGCATTGTCTTTATGGACGACGGTCGGATCGCTGCCGAAGGGCCACCTTTGCAGCTTCTGGAACAGGCCAACGAGAATAATCGTCTTCAGTCATTCCTGTCTCGTTTCAGAACAGCTCAACTCAACTAGGAATCCGTGCTGCATGTCTTGCTACCGAGAGAACACCACCTCGCAACGACAGCTTCCTCCTGCACCTGAACCCATCGGTACGTTCCGTAACGTTCTGGAAGTGGACACCATGCTCTACATTTCAGGACAGGGGCCAGTGGAGGCCAATGGTGTCATGCACAGGGGCAAGGTTGGTCGCGATGTCACAGTTGAAATTGCAAACGGCCACGCCCGACTGGTGGGTATGAACCTCGTTGCTGTGCTGAGGGCCCATCTCGGAGACCTTGGGCGTGTGAAGCGTGCTGTCAAGCTCCTTGGGTTTGTCAACGCAGTTGATGATTTCGAGGATCACGCCAAGGTTATCAATGGCTGCTCCGATTTTCTTATCGAAGTCTTCGGTGAAAATGGAGTGCATGCGCGCTCCTCGATCGGAGTTGCATCCCCTGCCAAACAACATCACAGTTGAAGTGGAAGCGATTTTTGAGATCTTTCCGAAAGGACACATTGATGGATAAGTCGATCGCCGGGCCCGGCCTCGAGTATCTTCGTCACAATCAAACGGTCCGGGACCGCATGGGATTGCGCCCTGTCATAAATGTGTCCGGCACGATGACCGCGCTCGGAGCCTCAATAATGGTGCCGGAAGCTATCCGGGCTATGGCAGAGATCGCACCCCAGTTTGTCGAAATGGACGACCTGCATCGTGTTGGGAGCAAGACCGTCTCACGTCTGACTGGCGGAGAAGCTGGTTTCATTACGGCTTCCTGTGCCAGCGGTATATCCTTGGCACTGGCTGGCACCATTACCGGAACCGATCTACTGGCCATAGAACGACTGCCGGACATCAGTCCGGACGCAAAAATGAAGTTATTGTGCAAATCGGCCATTTGGTGAGTTTCGGCGGAAACATCGATCAGGCGATCCGGCTCACGGGCGCGACAGTGGTTCAGGCGGGCACTGTCAGCATCACGCATGATTACCATTTGGCCAATGCTATTACTGAAAGAACGGCTGCTGCTCTTTTATGTCGTTTCGCACCATACCGTGCAGTATGGAGCGTTACCCCCGAGCAGTTTGTTGAAATATGTCATTCCGGGGATGTGCCGGTCATTGTCGATGCTGCCTCTGAGTATGATCTGCAAGGCTTTCTCAAGGCAGGCGCCGATGTTGTGATTTATAGTGGTCACAAGTTTCTGGGTGGACCGACCAGCGGTATTGTTGCCGGGCGGAAGGATCTGGTTCGTGCAGCATTTCTTCAGAACCGTGGCATCGGCCGTGGCATGAAGGTCGGCAAGGAAAGCATTGCTGGCGTGATTGCTGCTTTGGAGGCTTGGGAAAACCGGGACCACGTTGGCATTCGTAAGGGTGAAAAAGAGGCCTTGAAACTCTGGCAGGACTCGCTTGCCCGCAGGAACGGGATCATTACCGAAATCGTTCCGGACCCGACCGGCAATCCGCTTGAGAGGCTTGAGATACGTGTGAAGCCTGCCTCTGGTTTCACTGCATCGGGCCGGCAAAAGCGCTGGCACTTGCCGAGCCACCGATCATTGTACGCAATCATGAGGTCGAGCTCGGTCGCTTTTTTCTGGACCCCTGCAATCTGCATGAAGGCGAAGCGGAGGTCGTGGCTGAAGTACTGCTTAAGGTACTGAACGATCCGCGACCGGAATACGCACTAATGAAGCCGATCAAAGAAAGTCGTCATGTCATACTGTGGCCCGACTGAACGCAGGGTCGACAGTCTGTCTGGTCCGGGACTTCCGGCGCTGGACGGCTCCCCGTCGAGCGTTTGCCGCCCGGTGAAACATTACTGAAACCTCATTGCTGATAGATCTTCATCGTGGCCTGTCAGTGGATCGCAAGCTTACTGCCTGTCTCCGCCGGAAAAATGTTGCAGTGTGTATGAGGACGGTCGCGTCAACGTTCGCGGTCTTGTCTGTTTCAAGGTTGCCACTACTTTCGCGTTAGGGATGGGCATCGATGTCGCGCCTCTCTTCGGTCCAAAGAGGAAACAAAGGCAGCGCGGCTACGACCGGGGGTAGTCTGGTTCACCGGTCATCAACGTCCTTCCGGCTGTTTAGAAAAAATGCCCATAAACGGGTCCAAGGTTCGCCTTGAGGAGCGCCTCGTCATAAATCCGGAAATTTTTATGCGGCAGAAGACATATGCCTTTGTAAACAACTGGGAGAACCATGCCGGTAATCATAATAAAAATCGCCAGAATTTGATTATAGCCGAGAGCTTCACCCGGGAAGATCATGCCGAAAAAAGCAGTAATAACGGGAACGCAAGGCATGAAAAGCGATGAAACCTGTGGTCCCAGTTGGGTCACTGCGTATGTGTAGAGAAACAGCGCAGCCGCGCCGGCCAAAAAGCCTTGTATAATTATCTGTACGCCAATTTCCGCCATTGGTGCCATTGCTAACTTGCCCGGTACAACTAAATGAAACACGGGTAGCGACAGGCAGGATAAAAGTACAACGGCGGTAGTAGATGTGACCGCATCGACACCCCAATATCGAACACAAATGCCATATACAGCGAACATCACACCCGACAAAACAAACAGAATATCTCCGGTTAAACTTTTGGCCGCTCCGGAATCTGTAAAGAAGAGCAGAAGGCCTATCATAATGGCGGTGATACCTGCCGATTGTGTTTTCGTGACAGCGTCTTTGAGAATTATCATCGATAACAAAACGAACAGAAGACGATCGAGGCTGGACAAAGCGCGGCGGCGTGCGCGGCGGGCGCATAGCTCAATCCCCAGTTTATGAGAAGCGGATAGGGCAAGCCTACAAGCGCCGCTAACACGAGGGAACGCTGCCAGCCAAGCTCCTTCAACTGCCTCAAACCAGTTTTGAGGATCAGCGGAACGAAGATGAGTGCAGCGCCGGCAAAACGCAGTGTGACTATATCGGGGGCTGTCAGATGATCCCTCAGGCTGAACCGTGCAGCGACAAATTGTATTGCAGTGATGATTACCATCGAAAACCCCGCAATGAACGCGAGTTTCCGGTTTTTGTTTCCTGCTTTGACGGCAGAACCCATCTCCCCTCCGTATCTGAGTGACCCGGAGTGGATCAGTTCCAGTCTCCATCCGCACTTTGATTAGCGGAGGGTATTGCGGGAATCGGCGTGACTAAATACACTGATATTGCGAAGAACAAGTGTTTTTCGCTTAAAATAGCATATGCTTGCGTGGATTGAGAAATGGACGAGTTGGACAAAATAGATCGAAGACTTCTGCGGTTGCTTCAGGAGGACGGACGTCGAACGACCCCGGATCTGGCAGAGCAGGTGGGCTTGTCGCCAACGGGTGCCAGTCAGAGGGTCAAACGTCTGTTTAAAGAAGGTTTTATCAAGGCTGTCAGGGCAATTATCGATCCCCAGAAGATCGGTCGCGGCACCCTTGTCTTTATTCAGGTGAGGCTGGATCACACCGCTCCTCATGTATTCGACAGATTTGCGGAAGCGGTCGCCGGGGCTCCCGAGGTTCTTGAATGCCATATGGTCGTGGGAGGATTTGACTATCTGGTGAAAGCGAGAATTCCTGACATGTCGCTCTTTCAGGAATTTTTGCAAAGAGTTATTTTGCCATTGCCCGGCGTGCGGGAAACACACACCTATACAAGTATCGCAGATGTCAAGCCGGACACCTTATTGCCTGTCTGAATGGCGGGGGCGAGGCGCACGCTATCTGTTCGAATCGTCGACGTTATCGCCTGACCGGATGGTCTTCGGAAAACCGGTTAAATGCCTCCCTTGCTTGCAGGCTGGAGGACCCGCCCCACGTTGGGCGGGGGCTTTGCTTTACGCGAGGCGGGTGCAATTCCTTGTCAGGAAGTGCCCTTGAAGACTAAGCCGACGTTCGAATATCTAGAAATAACAGAATGTAACGCTTGCTAATAATCTGCAATGCAATCTGAAAGCGAAAAAGCCCGCTTCGCGTTTAGGAGGAGGAGTGCGAAGCGGGCCGATCTGAAAAGCGCGACTGGGAGGAGGAGTGCCGCGCTCAAGGTCCAGTTTCCGGGAGGAGGAATGAAACTGAACAATGCTTAGATAGGTTCGGACCGTGAATGTTGCAAGTTCGAAAAACGCATGGCTGATATGCGAGACGGACCGGGGAAATCGCCAGCCAGTATTGAAGCCGCCAATCGCTTTCCTGCCCGGTCGCGATCGCTGGTACCGGCAAAAAATATACAAGTCCGGACGGTTCAGGCGGGATGCGTAGTTCACGCCAACAACTTCGTGATCTCACGTCATGCATAAGCGCATAACGATACGAAATCGGCTTGTTGCTCCAGCTTCTCCCCTGAGGATCTGAAATATATCCCTGATTTGGCTGAAATGTCGGCACGGGACAATAATGCCATCACAGCAAGAATTCGTTTCGCGTGAGCGTTCCGGATTTCTCGTCAGTTCTGGTCCAGTACGCGCGACAAGCTGAGAGCTGCCAGTGTGCAAATTGCACCGGATATCAGATAACCACCGATGAAAATTATTCCGAGGCTGCTGGCGAGGCCGAGTGCCACGAGCGGCGCGAAAGCCGCGCCCACAAGCCGGGCAAGATCTGACGTCAAAGCGGCGCCTGTATAGCGATAATATTGTGTGAATCGAGAAGAAACCGCGCCGGACGATTGACCGAATGTTAGTCCAAGAACACCAAAACCTATCAGAATATAGGCATCCTGACCCGCGCTGCCCGCATCAAGAAGGAAAGGTGCAGAAAAGCTGAAGAGGGCAATAATTATCGCGCCAATCATCAATTCGTTACGTCGCCCGATGCGATCAGCAACAAATCCGGACAAGATGATGCCGATCAGACCCACCGCAGCGCCTGCCACCTGAACCCAGAGGAAGCGTTCAGCCGGCTGTGCGCCAGATAGGACGACCCAGCTAAGTGGAAAGATCGTGACGAGGTGAAACATCGCAAAGCTTGCCAGTGGCACGAAAGCACCCAGAACGACATCGATGCTGTGTTTGCTCAGCATTTCAAATAAGGGTCGTGGCTGCAGTTCCTGTGCATCCATCGCTGCGCCGAACTCGCTGCTCGCAACGATGCGAAGGCGCGCAAACAGCGCGACAACGTTAATTGCGAAGGCCACAAAGAATGGATAGCGCCAACCCCATGTGAGAAAATCTGCTTCGCTGAGATTATGCACGAAATAGGCGAAGAGAACACTTGCCAGTGCGAAGCCGATGGGTGCGCCCAATTGCGGGATCATCGCATACCAGCCGCGCTTGCCTGTCGGCGCACTCAGGCTCAGCAGAGAAGCCAGTCCGTCCCATGCACCTCCGAGGGCAAAGCCCTGACCCAGTCTGAACAGGGCGAGCAAAAACACGGCCCAGTATCCGATCGTCTCGAACCCGGGCAGGAAGGCGATAGAAGCCGTTGATCCGCCCAGAATAAGCAGAGCCAGCGTGAGTTTAGTTCCTCGCCCGTAATGGCGATCAATCCACATGAAGACGAAAGAACCCACTGGTCGCGCAATGAATGCCAGCGAGAAAATCGCGAATGACATCAGGGTTGCCGTTACCGGGTCAGGGGCAAATGGAAAAATCAGCTTGGGGAAAACCAGAACGGAACCGAGCCCATATACAAAGAAATCAAAAAATTCGGATGTTCGGCCAATAACAACACCGATGGCGACATTTCCCGGCGACAGAGGTTTTCCGTCGCTGTGGATGCGTCGTGCGTCCTGTTCAAGACCAGATGATGTCGGCGTGGCGGACGAACTCATGAAACTCTCCAATGGAAACGTATCATGTGCTTTATGATGTCGCACAATTACAGGTTATCAAGGAACGGTTCAAAAAAAAAAAAAGCGAATATATTTGCTCAAAGGCCGGGTTCAGCGCGTGATTTACATAAACTGAAAATTGGGTCTTTCCGAATTGCGATTGTGCCTTATCATGATGGAGGAACAGAATGTAGGTCGGGTTACATGGACACATTCGTCAGTTTCACGCGAAAAACGATACCAGCCATGGTTCTTCTGCTTTGGCTGGGGGATGTAATATGGTCGTAATGTCACCTTCCGGAGACATCGCAGCCCAGCAGAGGGATCTCATCGTCGTTTCGACGATCCTGATGCTGATCATTATCGTCCCGGTTATCTTCCTCACGCTTTTCTTCGCGTGGCGGTACAGGCAGTCGAACAGCGCGGCCAGATACGATCCGGAATGGCATCATTCGACAGCGCTTGAAGTGGTCATATGGACTGCTCCTCTGCTGATTATCATTGCATTGGGCGCGATCACCGGGTGAATACACATAAACTCGACCCTTATCGGGCATTGGATCGCATCGATGGCACACGACCCGTCGAGGCAGGAACCAAACCCTGACTGTCGAAGTTGTAGCGCTCGACTGGAAATGGCTGTTGTTTTTATCCTGAGTACGGCATCGCCACTGTCAACGAGATGGCGGCACCAGTTGACACACCTATCGAGTTCAAGATCACGGCTTCGTCGGTTATGAATTCTTTCTATATTCCAGCACTCGCCGGCATGATCTATGCGATGCCGGGAATGCAGACACGGCTTCATGCAGTCATCAACAAGGCCGGTGAGTATGAAGGGTTTTCATCCAACTATAGCGGCGAAGGCTTTTCGCATATGCGCTTCCAGTTTCACGGGTTGGACGCATCCGGTTTCGACGATTGGATAAGCCGCGTGAAGCAGAATGGAACCGCCCTGAACAGGGATACATATCTGAAGCTCGAAAAGCCGAGCATCCGGGAGCCAGTTCGTTATTTCGGTGCCGTTGAAAGCGGACTTTTCGAAGCCGTTCTCAACATGTGTGTTCGCCCCGGCCAGATGTGCATGAGTGAAATGATGCATATCGACCGGACGGGTGGGGCAGGCCTCGATAGTCAGGAAAACAAGGCCCGGTTACAACACGACAATCGTCATAATGTTGATGCCGCGCAGTCCAGCGCAACTGATATTCAAACAGTACCCGACGCTCACAAGGAGCAAGGTCATGACATGCACAATATGCCCTGAAGCCGGTTTGTGCCGATGGCGTGGCGGAGGTTAATGCTGGTTCTGCGGCCGGGTCGAACCGTACGAGCAAGACCAAAAGATTGAAGAATCTGCAATCGGATAACAGTAACTTCGGGAATGTTCTATCATGATTGGCGGTGACAGTTCCACGAGTATGATCTTCGGGCGCCTCTCCCCGGAAGCGATACCCTATCACGAACCAATCCTCCCGGTGACCTTCATAGTGGTCGCAATTGGGGGTCGCTGTCGTAGGGTTGATTACCCGGTTCAGGTTGTGGGGGTATCTGTGGAACGAATGGTTCACCAGCGTGGACCACAAGAAGATCGGCATCATGTATGTCATTCTCGCATTGATCATGCTTTTGCGTGGATTTGCCGACGCGATCATGATGCGCATCCAACAGGCAATAGCGTTTAACGGGTATGAAGGCTATCTGCCTCCGCACCATTACGACCAGATATTTACGGCGCATGGCGTGATCATGATTTTCTTCATGGCAATGCCATTTGTGACAGGCTTGATGAACTATGTTGTCCCGCTGCAGATAGGTGCGCGTGATGTTTCATTCCGTTTCTCAATAATTTCTCGTTCTGGATGACAACCGGCGGCGCCGTCATCATCATGATGTCGCTTTTCGTGGGAGAGTTCGCCCGAACCGGCTGGCTGGCATATCCACCCTTGTCAGGCATTGACTACAGTCCCGACGTCGGTGTCGATTACTATATCTGGGGCTTGCAGGTCGCGGGCGTCGGCACGACGTTGTCTGGTATCAACTTGATTGCGACCATCGTCAAGATGCGTGCTCGGGCATGTCCTTCATGAAAATGCCGGTCTTCACGGACCTCACTGTGCACCAACGTGCTCATTGTGGCGACGTTCCCGATCCTTACCGCCACGCTCGCCCTTCTTTCGCTGGACCGCTATGTGGGAACGAATTTCTTCACCAACGATCTTGGTGGTAATCCGATGATGTATATCAACCTCATCTGGATATGGGGTCACCCGGAAGTCTATATTCTTGTTTTGCCAGCTTTCGGTATTTTTTCCGAAGTGGTCGCGACCTTCTGTGGCAAGCGTCTTTTCGGCTATGCATCGATGGTCTACGCAACCTGCGTCATCATGATCCTGTCCTATATTGTGTGGCTCCATCACTTTCACAATGGGGTCCGGCGCCTCGGTCAATGCGTTCTTCGGTATCACGACAATGATCATCTCCATCCCTACAGGGGCGAAGATGTTCAACTGGCTTTTCACAATGTATCGCGGACGTATCCGCTACGAAGTACCCATGTTATGGACGATCGGCTTCATGGTGACATTCGTGATCGGCGGCATGACGGGTGTGATGCTTGCCATTCCTCCGGCCGATTTCGTACTGCACAATTCGCTCTTTCTCATCGCGCATTTCCATAATGTGATTATCGGCGGTGTTGTCTTCGGTCTGATGGCAGGGCTCGTTTACTGGTGGCCAAAAGCATTTGGCTATAAGCTTGATCCATTCTGGGGCAAGATGAGCTTCTGGTTCTGGCAGATCGGGTTCGTCTTCGCCTTCATGCCGCTGTATGTTCTGGGGCTCAAAGGAGTTACCGGGCGGGTAAGCCAGTTTGAAGATTCTTCATTGCAAATCTGGTTCGTCATTGCGGCTTTCGGCGCCGTCTTGATCGCGTTTGGAATAGCTTCCTTTCTCATCCAGCTCGTGGTGAGCTATATGAAACGGGAGCAAATGCGTGACCTGACAGGCGATCCCCGGGGTGGTCGGACTCTCGAGTGGTCGACCTCTTCACCGCCGCCTGAATATAACTTCGCATTTACGCCTGTGGTTCATGATCTCGACAGCTGGTATGACATGAAAAACCGCGGTCATGAACGACCGCTGACTGGCTTCCGCCCCATTCATATGCCGCGCAATACAGGCGCTGGTGTCGTATTGGCAGCACTGAGCGTAGTCCTTGCCTTTGCCCTCATCTGGTACATCTGGTGGCTGGCAATATTGTCGTTTGCCGCTTTGCTGATCGCAGCGATAGGACACACATTCAACTATCAACGTGACTTCTATATCCCCGCTGAAACAGTTGCGGCGACAGAAGACGCCCGTTCAAAACTTCTCGCGGGATAGGCCGATGACAGAGATACATCCAGATCAAGCCGAGAAGCCGCAGTTTTATCTGGCGGAAGATCATCACCCGGAAAACAGCACAACGCTGGGCTTCTGGCTCTATCTGATGAGCGACTGCCTGATATTTGCTGTCCTTTTGCCACCTATGGCGTGCTCGGTCGCAACTATGCTGCGGGACCTTCACCAGCAGATTTGTTTGATCTCAATCTGGTCGCAATCAATACGGCAATGCTTCTTCTTTCATCTATTACATATGGCTTCGCCATGTTGCAGATGCAGAGATGATGAAAAACTGCAACATTGTTCTGGTTGGCCATTACCGGCATTTTCGGTGCGGCATTTCTGGCAATCGAGATTTATGAATTCAGCCATCTCATTCGAGAAGGCGCAGGGGCAGTCGCTCGGCATTTCTGTCCTCATTCTTCACCCTTGTCGGCACGCATGGACTGCACGTTACTTTCGGTATCATCTGGTTGATCACACTGATGTTGCAGGTCATGCGTCACGGGCTGATCGTCGAAAACCGCAGACGTCTTATGTGCCTTTCGATGTTCTGGCATTTTCTCGACGTGATATGGATCGGCGTTTTCTCTTTCGTTTATCTATTGGGAGTCCCGGGATGAGCGTGAAAGACCAGCATTACGGGGCACCCTCAGACCATCACGATCCGCACGCATCCGGACCAGATGAAGTCCACGCGACCTTCAGCGGTTACATGACAGGCTTTATTCTGTCCGTCATTCTGACCGCGATCCCCTTTTGGCTGGTCATGGGTGACGTTTTTGCAAGTAAACAATTGACCGCCATGCTCGTCATGGGCATCGGCGCTGTTCAGATCGTAGTTCACATGATCTATTTCCTGCATATGAGCCCGAGCTCGGAGGGCGGCTGGACGCTGATGGCGCTGATATTTACGCTCATTATTGTAGGTATCGCATTGGCAGGCTCACTTTGGGTTATGCACCACCTCAATGAGAATATGATGCCCGTTACCCATGAAATGATGAAAAACATGCCCTGAAAGACAGTCGTGCCAAGCGCAATAACACAAATTCCGTATCGATCATGACAGCTTGGGGTGGCGGTCGACCAGTGACTGTCTGCGCAACTGCAGTTCCTCGATTTGCTGTTCGAGCACAAGAATTTCCGCGTCGATTGCTTCAACACGCTGCTCGATATTGGAATAGGCTTCTTGCAGCAGCAATCTGGCCTCTTTTTTTATTCGATGCGCTCGGGGTGTCTCCACGCAATGGCCGGTTTGCCGTCTCGGGCAGGAAGAAGGCTGTAACGAGTCCGACGATTGCTGCGCACATCAAATAGTAAGCAGGCAAATAAATATTATCTGTCGTCTCGACGAGCCATGCGGCAACTGTAGGTGTTAAACCAGCAATTATGATGGAAATATTAAATGCAGCCGCGAGAGCACTATAGCGAATACGGGCTGGAAAAAGCGCGGGCAATGTCGATGCCATAATCCCCGTGAGGCAGTTGAGCAGAATTGCAAGGATCAGCAGACCTGCAAAAATCGTCGCGATTTTTCCACTTGCAATGAGATGAAAAGCAACAACGGAAAACAACAAAAGCCCAACGCTCCCAATAACCAGAAATGGCCGACGTCCGAACCGGTCGCTGAGAAAACCTACGACGGGCTGGACAAACAGCATGCCGATCATCACCACGATTATGATAAGTACGCCGCGGTCCTCTGAATAACCAAGGCTCTGCGATAGATAGGTCGGCATATAGGTTAGAAGCATGTAATAGGTGATGTTTGTTACAAGCACCATTCCGATACAAACACTCAATGCGCGCCAATACTTCCTGACGATCTCTCTGAACGACACCATCGGTCGATCCTCGATGGCGTCACGATCCTCTTTCTCGAGTGCTTCAAGTTGCTGGGTGAATGCCGGTGTTTCTTCGGCGGCGTGACGCAGATAAAGTCCGATCAGTCCCAACGGAGCTGCGGGTAGAATGGAACACGCCAACCCCAGTCCAGAAAAGCCTGCTCACCAACCATGATACTGAGAAAGACAACGAAACCAGCCCCGAGCACAAAGCCCGCAATAGACCCGAAATCCAGCCAGCTGCCCGGGAAGCCACGGCGTTTGTCAGGCGCATATTCTGCAACGAAGATCGCTGCTCCCGTATATTCGCCGCCGACAGAAAATCCCTGCGCGAGCTTGCAAATCAGAAGAAGTATCGGAGCCCAAATTCCAATGGTTGTGTAGGACGGAATAAGACCGATACAAAAAGTACTCGCGGCCATGATTATGATGGTGAGCGAAAGAACTTTCTGCCGACCGAACCGGTCGCCCATCACTCCGAAGAACAGCCCGCCAAGTGGCCGTACGAGAAACGGTACAGAGAATGTGGCCAGAGCGGCAATGGTCTGGGTTCCCGTGACGCGTTGGGGAAAAATACCGCCCAGCGCGTAGGCAACAAAGCCATACACACCAAAATCAAACCACTCCATCGCGTTGCCCAAGGCGGCGGCAGTGATAGCCTTTTTCAGTTTTGCATTGTCAATGACTGATGATGTCATGGATTTGCAAGGGAACCGTTTGAGAGGAATTGCCTGAAAGATCGCTTTGCGTCATTCGTTCTGCCTCATGGAGATCATTACGGGATAAATAAACTCGCTGAAACTGAGATGTAGCGGTACCGGCACTTAACTGAAATTCCAAGCTTGGCGTGGTAGTAGCATATAGTGCGTCAGGTAAAAGCATCTACTGATGCGATGTGAATAAAAGCACATGATAGGCGGGATGATAAACTATCGCCCTCCGTGCCAAGCGCGCCGATCTGTTCCGAAAACATTTTCGCCTGACTGAACCATTTCGGTTTCCTTTTGCATTGCGATAACGAAACGGCGATGGAATGGAATTAGTTCCAGAAGTTAAATCGACAAGGGGAAGGCTCCTGCTATCCAGTATCTGCTGCTGTCGCAGACGACCTGTTTGCGCAAAAGGCGCATGACCTCGAAAACCTCTCGTCGTCGTATGGGCTTTTTTTTCGGCGTCTTGAAGGCTACATGGGCCCATTTGCACATAGCTTGTATATGGAAGCGTCACAATCAGGGTTATTTTCCGCATGGGACCTTGAAATGGTCTCTGGCACCGGAACGTATCGCGTCACAGGGGAAAACGAAACAGGTCGATATTGAGCAATGCAGTCTGCTGCAATGCGGCACACCAGTATAAAGTTTAGGTCAGATCGCTTAATAACCAGACCACGACATTCTGGGGTGATCATGAGGCCGGCCCGATCAGATCACCGTCATTTGGGCAGGCAAGCGGGGGAACATTTGAACACCATGATGGACTGCGGTACATTGGTTTTCGAGTGGAAGCGGGCTTAGAGCACGTTCCTTTCTCGCAGATGAAGGACCCGGACAGTCAGTAACCAACTGATCCGGGTTCTTTCCTGCCTGATCAACGCACGGCGCGTCCCAAGGGAAGAGCCGCAGACAATTGGAAGTGCATGCCGGAACTATGAACAGATTCTTGCCTCTCCTTTTCGCAATACTTTTTCAACCTTCGCCTGCCTCAGCGGATACTATACCGCCCAAGCTTTCTGCGGACCGCGCTACTGTGATGGGGCGGTGTGCCGAGGCGGTCAATACGGACTGTCTGGTCGAATCAATCCAGACCTATCTCGTGTCAGGTCAGGATCAGTTCCGTCGGGAACGCGTCATGCAGGCGCTGGCCAGCACACAGCTTTTCGATGGCGATGTGGACGGGCGATGGCCTCATACCGGCAACTGTCGGCGGTATCGGGAAAGGCGGAATTCCTGATCTCCTATGCCGGGACGCTGATACTTAGGGGGGGGACAAGGACGACGCTCTGAAGTCGCTGCGTGAGGCTGACGCATTGCTCACCGACAAACAAAACCCTGTCGGTCGTCTCGATATGACGTCGCACAGTATGTCGATCGCCAAAGCCTTTGCCGATGCCGGTTCCCCGACGAAGGACGCGCCATCGGCCGGGATTGCCGAATATCGCAATCGCATTCCCATGAATCCCATGCTGCTCACACTGATGGTGCAAGTCGCAAAATCGCAGGCCGCGATCGGATTCAGTGACGATGCAGCCCTTTATCTCAGGCAAGCCTTCGACAAGGCTCTCGATCAAGAGGTGAGCCTGACGCCGGAACAGGTCTTCCGGTATTCGAGGCGTGGTCGCAGATCGACCCGAAAGCAGCGGCCACAGCTGCGAAGGATCTCGTGGATGCGCTCGCAGTGCAAGGACCCTCGGCATTTGAATTTGCGATCTGGACGGGCCTGTCGGTGGGTCTTTCTTCGTCCGACGAACGCGCGACCGCCGATATAAACGCTCGCCGGTCCATGAAAGAAGCTCCCGAGCGCGCCTTTGTGCTTCAGCTCGTACCCAAGCTTGCCTTGGTCCTTAAGAAAAATGGAAAGGTGGGGAGGCGGTCGCCATGCTGGACGATGCCGCTGCAGAGGCATCCGCACTTACAACACCACTAGAAAAGGCGCAAACCTTCTTGGTCCTTGCCGAGGCCCTTACCGGTGCGGGAGAAAGCGCGAAGTCAGAAAAGCTCCTGAACGATATCCTTGGGCTGGGTGACGAGCCGGGCATGCAGGGCGCGATGCTCAAACATTATGTGAGCGCTGTGCCAGCCCAGTTCGCACTGCTTGGAAAGCCGGACATCGCTTACGATCTGGCGATTAAGGTTGATGAGGGCCGTCGCGACATGGCTCTCATCATGGCCGCCGACAAACTGGCGGTTAAAGGCGACTATCGCCGGGCCATGCGTTTTCTCGCTCAACTGCATGATGAGATTTCTCCAATGATGATGGCAGGGATTGCGCAGCGCCTCGCGGGCCTCGGTAATGTGAGCACGACTCCATAATCAATATTTCCCCGCCATTCGGGCATCCCGACACAGGAGGATACCAACTAATGAACCAGCATATCATCAGATACTTGTCGGTGCTCACTGTGCTCTGTCTTCTATCCGCCAACAGTTCGGCGCTCGCGGCACCGGAGCAACCGGAAAATCCTTGCAACGACGCGCAGGGTATTATGGGAACGGCGTGCGAAGAGGCAAGAAAGCTTTTGCTTGAGGAGCCATCAGGCGGCATGTCTGTAACAACGGTACGGGTATCGCTCGGTGCGCAGGGCTGGCGCTACAGATTCGAGGACATCACGCAGGAGACTTGCCCGGATACAGGCGACATCACCATGCCTCAAGGCGGGCAACTTCAAATCGTTTCCACGTCTGATGACAAATTATACGACTGGTCCGTAGAGGCGCTCGGTATCGAGACCGCGCTGATACGAAGCCGACTGGAGACGATCTTGATCGATGCTAAAGATGCCGGCAAGTATCCGGGCATAATTTCCAGCACATCTGTCTCCGGTTCGGTTCAAATCCTTGCACCAGAACATTTTATCGCATGGCGCGCGGCGCTGGAGAAGCGTTCATGCTGATCTTTGGCGTCAGTCGAACCCTAAACCGCACGTTGTTGCGAGGACTTGCTGCCGCAGCGCTGCTGACTGTGCAAGGCAGCGGGGGACGCACTGGTTGATTTTTGCCACCCGAGGGGTGTGTCATTGGCCCGTCGACCTATGCGCTTGCTCGTGCAGAAGGGTTCGAAGCCAGAACCATCGACGCACTCGTGGAACAGGCAGGCAAGGATCCGGAAACTGTTCGAACAGGTGATCGATCACGCCCGATACGTCCGGTGCGGGCAAGCCGTACTCTGAGAGCAACCTCTACGCGACTTCGACACTCGGCAGATGCAAACAATGGACCCCAACGCGAAATGCATGGATGAAAGTTGCGCATGGGTTCCTGATCCAGTTCGGGGCGCAACATATGTGCCTCTTTTTGGAGCGGTAGTGTCCGTATCCCGTCAGGTTCTCTCGCGACTTTGTTCGCAATTTCCTTATTAGTACATTGATCCGGATTTTTGTGGTTTCGGGTTTGACATGCTAAGCAGCTGTGCACGAACCAGAACTAAGAAAAACGCTCGGCAAGCCGTGCCCAAAGTGCTGCACCTACCGGAAGATTGTCATCGTTGAAGTCGAATTTTGGATTGTGTAGAAACGCGGAATTGACACCGTTGCCGAGGCGCAGAAAACAACCCGGCTTTTTCTCCAGAAAGTAGGCAAAGTCCTCGCTGCCGGGAATGAGCGGGCAGACGGTCACGTTGTTTTCACCTACCAGTTCCCTCACAACTTCGGTTGCGAATTCTGTTTCGGGTTCGGAGTTCACGACGACCGGATAGCCTCGTTGATATTCGATTTCCGCCGTTGCGCCATAAGCCGCGACGTGGCTCTCAACCAGAGATCGAATACGGGTCTCAAGCAGATCGCGAATCCGTGGTGCAAACGAGCGGATGCTCAAACCAAGCGTTACGCTTTCGGAAATTACATTCGTTGCCTCACCGCCATGTATGGTGCCAACCGTAACTACTGCCGTTTCTGTCGGGTCGATATTACGTGATACTACTGTCTGCAAAGCCATAACCGGGCTCGACGCGACCATAACGGGGTCGACGGTAAGGTGTGGACGTGATGCATGCCCCCTTTACCCAAAACCTTGATGAAGGCCGTATCGGCTGCAGCCATCAGCGGGCCCGAGCGGGTCAGAAATGTGCCCTCGGGTGCTCCCGGATGATTGTGGAGCCCGAAAATTGCGTCGCATGGAAAGCGTTCAAACAGTCCGTCGGCGATCATGGCCTGTGCGCCACTCACTTCGCCGGCTTCTTCGGCGGGCTGGAAAATCAGATTGATGGTTCCACTAAAGTTGCGCGTGCGAGCGGGTACTCAGCAGCTCCCAGCAGCATTGTGGTGTGACCATCGTGACCGCACGCATGCATCTTGCGGTGCGCGACTGGCATATGTCAACCCGGTCGCCTCGGTGATCGGAAGCGCGTCCATGTCTGCCCGAATTGCGATACTGCGGTTACCTTCACCGGCGCTTAGTCTGCCAACAACGCCGTAATACCCACATTGCGGGTGACGTCAAACCCCCAGCTTTCCAGTTTTTCTGCGACAAAAGCGGCCGTCTTTTCTTCCTCGAACGACAGTTCCGGATTTGCGTGCAGATGATGACGGATCTTGAGAAATGTTCCGGTATTTGGTGTGAAATCCCTGATTTCCGCAAATTGTCGCGACTGTGTCATATCGTTTGCCTCGCCAAATGGAATGCAAGGCCTCCTGTTATTCCGGTTGAGTAGGGAAAGGGTTAATTGTCCACACGGCAGGGACCCAGCCCGCCGCGTGAATGTCCGTCAGATAAAGCGGCTCAGGAAACTGCGCGTTCGTGGATGCTGAGGATTTTCGAGAACCTGCTGCGGCGGACCTTCCTCTACAACCTTGCCGCCATCCATGAAAACGACCCGATCCGCGGCTTCACGCGCAAAGCCGATTTCATGGGTAACGACGATCATTGTCAGTCCTCGGTCTGCAAGTGAACGCATTGTCGATAGCACTTCGCCCACCAGTTCGGGGTCGAGAGCCGACGTGGGTTCATCGAACAACATCAGCTTTGGACGGATCGCTAACGCGCGGGCAATTGCGACACGCTGTTGTTGGCCGCCGGACAATTGCCGCGGATAGGCGTTCAGCTTGTGTGACATGCCCACTTTCGCGGGGAGGTCTTTCGCTGTTGCGATCGCTTCCCCGCGATTATGACCGTGAACACCAATCGGTGCTTCGATTACATTCTGCAGTACCGTCATGTGCGGATATAGATTGAATTGTTGAAAGACCATGCCGATGCTGCTGCGTTGTGCCGCAATCGCCTTGTGGGATAGCGCCGTCAGACGGTCCTTGTGCAGTCGATAGCCGATCTGCTCGTCACCGACAAAGATTGAACCGCGGTCGATCGTTTCGAGCCTGTTGATGCAGCGCAGGAAAGTGGACTTTCCGGAACCGGACGGCCCCAGTATAACCACAACTTCACCCGCCGACACGCTAAGATTAATTCCCTTTAGCACCTCGACATTATGAAAAGCCTTATGGACGTCATTGGCGCTTACAACGGGCTTTTGTTCTTGAGTACTGTGCGACGCGATCATCATGTATTCTCCTGCGCTGGCTGAATTGCAGGACTATCGTCTTTTCCTGTCGGCTCACCGCGTTCACCCCGATTGTAATGGCGTTCAATTGCATTTTGCCCGACGTTAAGAACCGAGGTGATCAGGAGATACCAGAGAACCGCTACCAACAGCATTGGCATCACTTCAAAGGTACGATTGTAGATAGACTGAACCGAATACAGCAGGTCGGCCATCGCGATGACACTCACCAGCGAGGTCGCCTTGATCATGCTGATCAGCTGATTGCCGGTTGGCGGCACAATCGAACGCATGGCCTGTGGAATGACAATACGGCGCAGGGCCCGCATGCGGGTCATGCCGAAGGCGGCAGCGGTCTCGGCCTGTCCTTTATCGACCGACAAAAGGCCGCCACGGATAATCTCGGCCATATAAGCTGCCTCATTAAGGGCGAGGCCGACAATTGCAGCGGTAACCGGTGTGATCAGATCGTTGGTGTTCCAGCTTGCGAACGTTGGGCCAAAGGGAATGCCGATGGAAATCTTCGGGAACAACGTCGACATGTTGTACCAGAAGATGAGTTGTACCAGCAGTGGAGTGCCGCGAAAGAACCAGATAAACAGGCCGGCGAGCGAACTGGCCAGCTTGTCATCTGACATACGCGCGACAGCCAGTACAAGACCAAGCGCTACACCGATAATCATGGCTACTATGGTCAGGCCGAGGGTAATGGAGAGCCCGCTCATTACTGTCGGGTCGAAGAAATAGGCTGCGACGATCGGCCAACCGAAGTTCGGATTGACCGCAACAATATAGGCAAAATTCATCGCCACCGCGACCACGACGCTCCATAGCAGTACTCGTCCTACGGGAAATGGCTGATGAGCGCGGGCAACGTCATGTAATTTGACGTCGCCCGCAGCAAAATGAGCCGTGCTCATTGTGTGGCCTTTCCGGCAAGGTTAATACCAGCGTCATTGATCATGTTCTTTTCGAGACCCCACTTCTTCATGATCGCGGCATAGGTACCGTTCTCGATCAACATCTGAAGGCCGTCACGCAATACTTCGGCAATTGGCGATCCCTTTGGAACCACTGCTCCCTGAAAAAGATCATCGAAGCCGTTCTTCTGTCCAACAGCAGACAATTCCAGTTGTCCATTTGACTGCTGAATGAAGTAGCTTAGCGGCGCTTGTGAGGAAAAGAATGCATCAGCTCGATTTGAGCGAACGGCAAGGATCGATGTGGGCTGATCGGTATAGGACTGCACCTGAATGGCTTCTTTTCCATCGGAAGTGCATTTCTGCGTCTGTTCCTTGATGACTTTCTCAGCGGAACCGCCTGCCATTACCGCAACGCGCTTGCCACATGCTGTATCCGGGGATGTTATTCCCTCAGGATTGCCTGCCTTCACAGCGAAGACCACGTACTCGCGCACCCAGTCGACGAAATCATTGGCCTCGGCGAGAAGGAAAATCTCCCACGGGACCGAAGCCGAATTGATATCTTCCCGCGTTGATACCGCTCAGCAAGGCGGGCAGTCCGCCAACCGTTGCATGTTCGATCCTGATGCCGAGAAGCTGACCAAGTGCTTCTGACATATCGGCGCTCGCGCCCGACATGTTTGCCCCGTCAATGATTTCGTAAGGGGAAAGGAACCGCTGTTGACAGCAACCATCTTGCCAGCTGTAACCAGATCTTGTGGCAAGCGTGCTCGAAGTGCTTCGTTCAAAGTCTGCTGCGGGATCGCTTCCCCGGCGACCGCCGCATGCGCAGACAAGCTACCCAGAACGACCGCTGCTATCATAGTCATTTTCATATCAACCTCCCGAAAGATGAAATGTGGGCTTAGTTTCCGCTTGCGTGAAACGGAAACAGTTCGTTTATCGTGAGCTTGCGTGGCAATATGCCCTGCACGTGTAGTTCTTCAGCAAAATCGTCGATCATTGCCTCATTGGCTGTCAGTCCGCTTTCGCTCCAGTTTTCGGGCAGATCGCGGGCGACCTTGAGCAATTCGTCGATCATCCACGGCGTTGTATCCCCGTATTTGCGCCGCTTCGCCGTCCAGACGCGCTGGCTTTCATCCAGAAGCGCACTCAATTCGTCTGCTACCCATGGATTATCGCTCAGGACCTTTGGCTTGATACCAATCAGATGCATGCCGGGACATAGCCGACCTGATCGAAATAGGTGCGTTCAGCACCACGGAAATCGTCGAGCAACTGACGAAAACCGGGTTCCTTGCCGAAAAATCCGTCAGGCATGAATGGCGTGAAAACCGCATCAAGAAAGCCATCACGAAGCATTTCCATCATCGGTTTTTCTCCCGGCATGGCTTCGATGTGGCCGGGACGTCCGAAGCCATCAAGGCGATCGGTAATGGGGTGGGCCCCGGTGAGACGTCCCGCATACCAACGGGCATCGTCAACTCCCACCCCTTCAAGCCGCAGCGCGGCACGCGTCCAGATATTGCCGGAATCACGCCATCCCGTGACACCAATTTTTACCCGACAAATCCGCGAAATTACGAACGTGGCAGTCGCGACGGGTGATGACACACCGATGGCGGAAGCCTCGCATAATGAAGTTCGGAATGCCGACGATGCGGTCATCGCCCTCAAAGCGCATTGACGCATAACGGCTAAAGGACATTTCAGCCGCGTCATGAGCTTCATCAAGGCGGGATGTGATACGAGCGTGCCAACACGATCAAGAATGACATTTATCCTTGATGAGCGCACGTCGCCAAGCGCCAACGGCGTCAGATAGTCCCAGTCCCTTACAGCCAGCCTCAGCGTGATCGACATTTTCCGTCCTTCAGAATTTTCATTATGGGGACGACATTAAATGTTCAGTTTTTGCTGATCAAATGCTATTACGTTACTGAACATTAAACGAAATGAGATTCATGCCGCAGAATTTCACGCCAGACTGGTTTTCCCAGAAGTTGAAGAACAGGACGACGCGCGGAAAGCGCGCGACACTGCAGATATTATTCGTAAAGGTATTCTCCCGGTCGGAACCAAATTGCCCCCGTGCGAGATCTCGCCTATACGCTCGGAATCAGCCCGGCGACGATCTCCGAAGCATGGAGCGAATTGCGCAAGCAGAAGATCATTACCGGACGCGGGCGAAATGGAACGTGGGTCAGTGGTGACAGTTTTGTGGCGAGACCGGAACGTCTGGCCAGCTTCGGCGACTACGGTCCTGATGTTCTGGACCTCTCCAAGGCCGTTCCCGACCCGAAGCTTTTGCCTTCCCTTGATGGCGCGCTGCTACATGGCGCGCGTGCGGAGAACCTGAACAGTTACGACAGGACACTTATTCTGCCGGAACTGGAGGCAGCTGCACGCCTCACGGCCTTATGAGCCGGAAGCCTTTCTGGCCACAAATGGCGGATACAATGCCGTCTACACAATTTTGCACGCGCTTTTGCCGCCTGACGCGCCGGTCGCGATCGAAGATCCGACTGCAATGCGCCTTCTCGATATTCTCGAGGATCTGGGCGTTCCGATCATTTCAGTTGCCTGTGATCGCGATGGGCCCTTGCCAGATTCTCTTGCCGCCGCCCCGGAGCGCAAACCATCAGCTTTCCTGTTCCAGCCGCGAACGCATTCGGTCACGAGTTGCTGCGTTACCCGTGAGCGCATGGCAATTCTGGGCGACATCCTTGAAACGAGTGACGCACTCATTATCGAAGATGATGGCGTCGGAGATATAGCGTTCAGGTCGCCGCAGACCCTTGGTACCCGCTTTCCCGGGCGTGTCATCCATATCCTGTCTTACTCCAAGTCACTCGGACCGGACCTGCGCCTTGCTGTACTTTCCAGCTCGAGGGCGATCGTTGAGCAGATACAGGGATATCGCAGTTTCAGCGCGGGATGGACCAGTCGTATTCTACAGGCAGCCGTCGCATGGTTGCTGACCGACGAGAAAACACAGTCGGGATTAAATCAAACAAAACAGATCTATCAGGATCGAGCACGAAAGTTCTCCGACGCATTGGCCACACGCGGTATCACAATGCCGGGTGGTGACGGGTTGTGTTGTTTCGTTCCGGTAACGTCCGAACCCTATGCCATGGTGACGCTGGCCGCGCGACATATCGCAGTGGCGCCGGTGCCAAATTTTCAATCAATCCGACCAGCTCTGTTCGCATCGCTACGAGCATACTCGATATGAGCAAGGTAGAAGAGGTTGCAGATGCCGTGTGTGTCGCCGCAGATCCGCACTAATACCGTGCTTCCGGTGAGATTAGTGTCGGGATGATCACCTCAGAATGCCAACGCTAGCATTAAACCTCATCGGAACCAGAACGGCTAATATGAAGTTTCAACAATGCAGCCGCAAATTCGAATTCCCTGTTCTCGATGGCTTCCAGTATACCAAGATGATCTTTGCAAGCCTTTCGGATGCGATCTTCACCCAATCGATCGAAATCGGAATATTCTGTCATGCGCCTTAAGCGATTTTGCCAGCGTACGGATTGCGTGAAAAAGCGGTTATTTCCCCATGAAACAATGGTTTCGTGAAAATTCGCATTGGCATTGAACCACAGATCTCTCGTGAGCTTTTCGAGCGGCAGAACAAGTATGTCCGTTGCTCCCGCTTCAATGCCGCCAGTTGATGGAGATCAGGGGTATAATCCGTTTGCGCAAGCGCTCCGCATTCAATCACAAGGCGAAAGGCGTAGCTTTCGTTCACGGCGCGCTCATTGTCGAGTGTCTCGGCAAAGCGCCAGCCATGCCGGGAAGTCGTTCCGCAAGTCCTTCCGTCGCAAACCGCATAAGCACTCGCCGTATGGCACCGCGCGTTGCTCCAAGCTGATCCGCGAGTTCCGCCTCCGACACTTCATCCTCAATCGCGCCTGAAGCGCGAGAGCTCATGAGCCGGCGATACAGCTCTTCTGCTTCGGCAGGAGGAATAAGCTTGTCGTTGAGCTCGTCTGCTTCGGGAAGTCGATGCAATTGATACCCGCGATTTGGTGTCTGGCTGACAATACCCTGCAATACAAGAAGATTGAGAACCTGACGAACGGGGAGCGAGACACCCTAAGCTCTTTTGCAATCGCAGCATCCGACAGTCTGTCACCAATATTCCAGCGCGCAGCAGATATAAGGGAGACCATCTTATGCGCAACTTCTGCCTGAAGGCTGCTCAGATTGGGTGCGTGTTCCGTTGATCTCCTACTGTTCATAGTCACGTGTGCCGCCTTTTGAATGTGCGTCTCCCATCAACCGCAAACACGGAGAATTGGCGAAATTTCGCAATAGATCTTTTTCTTTCCCATGGCGACGTTAACATCCGGGCCGGGTCACACCCTTGCCGGCAAAGTCACAATTGAATTGTTTCCTATTCTAATAAAAAACTATTGACTCCGCAATGGGGAGTGAGAATTGTATTACGAGGATATAAAATACAAAATATGGATTGAGTATGCCAATAGCCCCGTTTCCATTCATCACAGTTTCGGGTGTACCCGAAGAGCGCGGACGCCAATACGGGGTTCTCGCCGGAGAGCGCATCCGGCGTAGCGCTGGTCTTTACTCTGGAACGCTCGACACTTTCGGGCTCTCGCCAGCGCGGAGGCAAAGTCTCATCGAGGAGTTTGCAGGCCGGATTGAAGAATTTGACGCCTCCTATGTCGAGGAAATGCGTGGTATCGCCAAAGGCGCAGATGTGCCGTTCGAACATATCGTTATGATCAATGCACGCACAGAAGTAGTTGCGATGGCGCGTGCGGAGACGGGTTCGGCCGATCCGGAAGAGCAGGATGATGGCTGTACTGGCGCTCTCATCATGCCCGCGAAAAGCGCATCGGGTAATCTCGTGCACGGCCAGAACTGGGACTGGCGTTCAGAATGTGCAGAAACCGGCATTGTGCTGCGTGTTCGCAATAACTGCGGTCCAGATTTCGTAACCTTTGTCGAGGCGGGAGGTTTGGCGCGCAGTGGCTTTAACGAAGCGGGCATCTCGATTACCGCAAACTACGGAATGCGAACGCGACTACAAGAAACTGGGCGTTCCGCTCGGTCTTGTGCGTCGCAAAGTGTTGGAGCAGGAGCATTTTGCCAAAGCCATCAAGGCTGTGGCCTCAACGCCAAAATCCTGCTCAAACAATATCATGATTGCGACCAGTGCAGGCTTCGGTATCGATTTTGAATGCGCTCCGGATGAATCCTTCCCGATCTTGCCGGAAAATGATCTCATCGTTCACGCCAATCACTGGGTCAACCCGATTGCGCTGACCAAGCTGCGCGACACTGGCATCCCGTTTGTACCCGAGAGCTTTTACCGTGACTGGCGCGTGCGGAAGTCTTTGGAAGCGCACGATGGGAAAATCGGTCGCAAGGAGATGAAAGAAGCGTTGTTTGACGACTTCCTGACGCCTTATGCAGTCTGCCGTCCACCGCGTCCCGGCAATCACGACAATATCACGGCTACAGTCGCCATGGTGGTGATGGAAGCTGCGCTTGGCATAATGGAAATCGCACCGCTGCCCGCCTTGAACCGCCAGTTTGCGACCTACTGTCTGCACGATTATACGCCGCTACCGTCTGACGCCGCGCCTCGCGCAAAATCCCTCTTTATTGAAGGCTAACGAAATGCTGCGCTTTGCGCTCTCCAGAATAGGCATGGCCATTCCAACATTGCTGATTGTGGCAGTGGCTGTGTTTGTGATTGTCCGGTTGATACCGGGCGATCCTGCAGCCCTGATGCTGGGCGATTCTGCGGATGCTGCGACGCTGGCCGCACTGCGCGAGCAGCTGGGCCTCAATCACAGTATCTTCACCCAGTTTCTGATCTGGGGCGGTAATGTTCTGCATGGCGATCTTGGTGTATCCATTGCCAACCAGCAACCGGTTCTGGCATTGGTTCTGGAGCGCTTTTCGGTAAGTGCGCGTATCGTCTTGTCGGCAGTGGTGCTTTCTACGTTCGTCGCTGTTCCGCTCGGAATGATCGCGGCGTGGAAGCAGAACAGTCTGACTGATCTCACGCTTGTGACCTGTGCAACCTTGCTGCTTTCGGTTCCGGCGTTCTGGATGGGCTTGTTGTTGTTGCTTGCATTTGGCCTCAAGCTCGGCTGGTTACCAATTGTGGGTTATGTCAGCTTCGGTGAGAACCCATGGAAAGCGTTTCTCTATCTGGTTTTGCCGGTCACCACACTATTTTTGCATGAGATCGGCGTCATCCTGCGTATGGCCCGCGCCTCGACGCTCGAAGTTTTGAACCTCGATTATATTACCCATGCACGCGCCAAGGGACTGTCTGAAGCAACGGTGATGTGGCGCCATGCTTTTCGCAACGCATTCGGCCCGACACGGACATTATTGGGGCTGATCCTTGGCAATCTGCTTGGCGGTATCGCTGTTGTGGAAACGGTTTTACAATTCCCGGACTTGGCAGGCTTCTCGTCGATGCGATCTTTGCCCGCGATTATCCCGTCATTCAGGGCTGTCTGCTGTTCACAGCCTGCGTTTATGTGCTGGTCAATCTGATCGTGGATCTTCTGTATCCGTTCTTCGACCCGAAGGTGACGGCGAAATGAAAAATCTCTCTCTCAACGCGCTGATTGGCGGAACCCTGACTGCAACGCTTCTCACGGTGGCGGTCGTGGGTTCCTTCTGGACGCCTTACAATCCACTGAGCCTCGACTTTGCTGCCCGTCTTGCTCCGCCAAATGCTGCACACTGGCTGGGCACAGATGAATTCGGACGTGACCAGCTGAGCCGACTGATGCAAGGCGCATCCGCCAGTGTTTCAATCAGCGTTTTCACGGTCTTCCTCGCAACGCTCGGCGGTGTGCTGATCGGGGCTATCAGTGGCTTTCTGCGAGGCTGGTTCGACCGGTTACTGATGATGGTCAATGATGCGCTGCTGGCATTCCGGGGATATTGATGGCGCTCGGTTTGCTGGCTGTCTTTGGAGCTAACAAGAATGGCATCATCCTCGCGCTCGCTCTGGCCTATATGTCGTCGGTCATCCGGGTGGTTCGTGGTACGGTTTTGAGCCTGCGTGAACGAGAGTTCGTTGAGGCCTCCCGCGTCATGGGAAACTCGGAAATCTATACCATGGTGCGTCATATTCTGCCGAACTGTCTGGCGCCGGTTCTGGTCATGGCGACCTCAATGTGCGGTTGGGCAATTCTGGCAGAAAGCTCTCTCAGCTTTCTGGGCACGGGTGTGCCGCCGCCAGCGCCGACGTGGGGTAACATGCTGGCCGGAAGCCGCAATTTCATTGAGCAGGCCGTCTGGCTTGGTATCTTCCCCGGTCTTGCAATCTCGCTGTCGCTGCTTGGCATAAATCTTCTTGGTGACGCGTTGCGCGACCGCCTCGACCCACGCATGAGGAAGCGCTCATGACTTCTGCACCCCTGCTTGAAATCGACGATGTCAGCCTGCGTGTCGGTGATAGTGCGCTGGAGATCGTAAAGCGCGCTTCCTTCTCCATACGCGCTGGCGAAATTCTCGGTATCGTTGGCGAATCCGGCTCCGGCAAAACCACATGCTCGCGCGGGCGATTATGGGGCTGGTTCCGGCGTCCATCAAAACAGGCCATGGTTCGATCCGCTTCAAGGGACAGAACGTATCAACAATGTCGCCGACTGCGTTGCGCGGGCTTCGCGGCGATGGCATTGCCATGATCTTTCAGGAGCCGATGACCTCGCTTACACCGTCATTGACCATCGGGCGCCAGCTTGAAGAAGGCCTTGAACTGCATTTTCCAGCAGAGAAAATGCAACATGCCGCCCGGATCAGAGCCATGTTGTTGCGTGTCGGTATTGCCGATCCCGAACGGGCGATACAGGCATTTCCACATGAGTTCTCAGGCGGAATGCGTCAGCGCATCATGATCGCCTGTGCGATGCTGATGAAGCCTGATCTGCTGATCGCGGATGAGCCGACCACGGCGCTTGATGCGGTTATCCAGCGCGAAGTAATGGAGCTGCTGGTTGGTCTCACGCAGGAGCGTGGCACGACTGTCTTGCTGATCAGCCACGATCTTCCAATGATTGCGCGCTATTCCAGTCGTGTGGTTGTCATGCGCAATGGTGAAGTGGTTGAAACAGGTGATACCGCTGATGTGCTCGCAAAACCTCGCCATGACTACACACGCAAACTGCTCTCGACATTGCCGGTTCGTGGGCCTGCGCGCACAGTTCCAAAGGCTGATCCACTGATCAGCGTGCGCGATGTTGTTGTTGATTTTGAGGGCCGGGGAGGCTGGTTCAGGAAAGCTGGCGGCAAGCGAGCCCTGCATGGGGTTACGATTGAGGTTCTGCCGAACGAGGTTGTTGCCGTGGTTGGCGGCTCCGGTTCGGGCAAGACCACAGCTGCTCGTGTGATGGCCGGGCTGATCAGGCCGAACGAAGGTAAGCTGCTGTTCAAGGGGCAACCTGTTGAAAGACGTTCATCCCGTTATCAGGATTATCGATATCACACGCAGATGGTGTTTCAGGACCCTTATTCATCGCTCGACCCGCGTATGAAAGTAGGCGAGCTGTGGTCGGTGAGGCGCTGCGCTTCTCGAAAGAGCTTTCGTCCGGCCAGAAAGTGGACCGTGTTCGCGAAACACTGGAGGATGTCGGCCGGGTGGAGATTATGCCAATCGCTATGCTCATGAAATGTCGGGTGGCCAGCGTCAACGCGTGGCGATTGCGCGTGCTCTCGTGCGCCGACCGGCATTTGTCATTGCCGATGAAGCAGTTTCGGCACTTGACGTGACTGTGCGGGCGCAGGTTCTCGACCTCTTCGCAAAGCTGCAGAAGAGCTATGGCTTTGGCTGCCTGTTCATTACCCACGATCTGGGTGTGGTCGAACAGATTGCCGATCGTGTGGTCGTCATGAACGACGGTCGCATTATCGAGCAAGGAACGCGCGATGAAATTTTTGACGCGCCGAAGAACGATTATACCCGCCGTCTTTTTGTCAGCCATTCCGATGCTCGAACTGACGGGCGAGGGCGGTGTCAAACTCAAATGGCGCGGTGAGAATGCAAATACGAATTCCGGAGAGGAGGGCGGTCATGTCCATCACTGACGAGAATCCAGTCACCGGGCGGCAGGGGCCATGGCAAAAACTCAGCTTCTACGATTTCGGGGCAACCACGTTCTTTGCTAGCCAGTTCGATCAGCGTTTCAGCTACTGCCTCTTCGTCCCCGAAGACTATGATGAGGACGGCACCGAAACGCATGAACTGATCGTCATCGTGCACGGCACAGGACGGACAGCAGCACAATACCGGGATTACTTCGCAAATTTTGCGAGAGCGCCGCTGCATCGTGCTGGCACCGCTGTTCCCTGCAGGCATCGTCGTGCAGGAAGATCTTGCCAACTACAAACGCATCGAGTTCCACGGCATTCGCTTTGACCATATTCTGCTGTCGATGATCGACGAAGTGGCGGCCAAATATCGCCTTAAAAGCAGTCGTGCCATTATGTACGGCTTTTCGGGCGGCGGTCAGTTCTGCCAGCGCTTTTTCATGCTGCATCCTCACAGGCTCAAGGCTGTATCCATCGGGGCGCCGGGCGTCGTAACCCTGCTGGATCCCGATTATGACTGGTGGGTTGGTGTCCGCGATGTTGAAACGCGTTTTGGCTGCCACATTGATCTTGAAGCGATGAAGGCCGTTACAGTTCATACGGTGATCGGAGAGGAGGACACCGCGACACGGGAGATAGCCATCCCACGTGGCAGCGCCTTCTGGATGGAGGGCGCGGATCTTCAGGGCGATTGCCGCATCGACCGCATTGAAGCTCTGGCAAAGTCTTTTTGAAATGCAAGGCATCGCCGTTCGCAGGGACAGGGTGCCGGGTGTGGCTCACGAGCCATTCAAAGTGCTTGAGCCCGTCGAAGCATTTTTCGCGGATGTTCTGAGGTCACAAAGCTGACCATACCGCAAAATCAAAAACAAAAGGGGAAACCAAAATGACCTATCGAATTTCACCGGGCGCTGCATTTGGCATCGCGCTTCTTGGTCTCAGCGCCACATCCTTCCGGGCTCATGCCGCAGAAGACGGGATCTTGCGCGTCGCCATTCATTCCGATGTTGCGAGCATCAATCCGGGCGTCAATCGTGATGCCAACGCTGATATGGTTGTGGCGCATATTGCTGAAGGTCTGGTCGCTTATGGCGATGATCTCGCCGTCAAGCCAATGCTTGCGGAGAGCTGGACCGCAAATACCGATCATACAGTCTATGACTTCAAACTGCGCAAAGGCATCAAGTTCCAGAATGGCAAAGAGTTGACCGCCGGGGATGTAGTATGGAATTTCGAGCGCTATCTCAGGCCGGACACGGCGTTTCAATGCGTCAATCGTTACAATGGCAAGGTCGATTCCGAACTGAAGTCGGTCGAGGCTGTCGATGACAGCACGGTACGTTTCAGCTTTGCAGCACCGGCACCAAACTTCGTCATCACCATGGCTACGATCCAATGTACCCCATGGATATTGAGCCCGGATTCCGTTGATGCAGATGGCAAGTTTGTGAAGCCGATTGGCACCGGTCCCTATACTTTTTCCAAATGGGAGCGTGGTCGTTATCTGGACCTGATCCGTTTCGATCAATATGTGGCTCTGCCCGGCGATGCCGACGGACTGGTTGGCAACAAGAAGGGTCATGTAAAGACTATTCAGTTCATGACTGTTCCCGATTCAAGCACGCGCACCAATGGTCTGCTTTCCGGTGAAATTGACTTCATCGATGAAGTGGAGCCAACTGGCGTCAAGGATCTGGAAGCGAAGGGCATGAAGGTCAAAGTGCAGCAGACACCCGCATGGATGGTCCTTCAGATTCAGTCAGCATCCGATAAACTGAAAAATCCGCAGATGCGCCGGGCGATTGCTCACGCGATCGATCTTGACCAATTGGCTGTGGCGATTGGCGAAGGCATGTACAAACCGAACCCGTCAGTCATCGCACCAAACACCATCTATTCAGATAATCAGGCAGCCGCATGGCCTGCTTACGATCCAGCAAAAGCGCAGGAACTGCTGACCGGGGCTGGATACAAGGGCGAGCCGATCAGTCTTCTGGTTGCCAATCGCCAGAACCGTGTGCAGGTTGCCACAATCATTCAGGCATTCCTTGCGGCTTCCGGCATTAATGCGCAACTCGAAGTGCGTGACTGGGCGACCCAGCTCGATCAGTATCGCCGTGGAGCATATGAACTTGCAGTTTTCGCGTATTCAGCACGCCTTGATCCGTTGTTGTCTTTCCAGTCGATGATTGGAGACAAGAAGGCCGATGCTGCGCGCCAGTGGGATGATGCCGGGGCGGAAGATCTTCTCAAACAGGTTTCAGCTACCAGCGATGTCGAAGAACGCAAGAAGCTCTTCAACGAACTCAACAAGCTGATGGGCGAGGAAGTACCGATCCTCGGTCTGGTGAACCTCCCGTCAATCACCGCCATCGGCCCAAAAGTGAATGATTATCAAGGATGGGCTGGCGACACGCACCGTTTCTGGACGGTCAGCAAGACACAGTAGAACGATTCATTTTGTAAGCTTGGCATTGGGATAACCCATGACGTCTATATCCTTTGACTACACCCGGACTGACGCGGTCGGTCTGGGGGAGAGGCCATTCGTGAAAAAATTCTGTCGCCGCGTGAGGCTGTCGGGGAAGCATTTGCAGCGATTGATCGGTGCAATCCTGAACTGAATGCGGTTATTCATGAGATGCGCGATCAAGCGGAGGAACAACTCCAGACGCTGCCAGAGGGTCCGCTGAGCGGTGTTCCTGTTTTGCTGAAGGATGACTGTCCTTCCTATGCCAGTGCGGCCATGTCCTTCGGATGCCGTGCGGCATATGGCAGTATCTCAAAGCGCGATCATGAACTCGTCAAACGGTACAAGTCCGCGGGGCTTGTGGTGGTGGGCAAGACCAACCTGCCTGAGTTTTCCTGCAATATCGCGACGGAATCCTCGCTGCATGGTGCGGCTCTCAACCCTTGGGATGTGACGCGCAGCATCGGTGGTTCTTCTGGCGGTGCAGCGGCAGCCGTCGCTGCACGTATGGTGCCTGTGGCTTATGGCAATGACGGTGCAGGCTCAATCCGCATTCCAGCATCTTGTGGAGGGCTTTTCGGGCTGCGTCCGTCGCGCGGGCGTGTCCCGTGCGGTCCGGTCTCGACAGAAAACTGGGGCGGAATGGTTAGCCATCATGTATTGACCCGTTCGGTTCGCGATTCCGCGATTATGCTTGATCTGACAGATGCGCTTGAACCGGGTTCGCTTTATGCAGCTCCCGCAAAGACGGACCTTTTCGTCAACAGTGTCAGAACGGCACCGCGGAAGCTTCGTATCGGCGTCTGGAAGCGGTCTGATCTTCACAATGATCTGGATGAGCAGACAGTGATGGCGCTTGAGGCGACGATTGCACTATGCGAACGGCTGGGACATAGCGTTGTTTCGGTGAAGCCTGATTTTGACGGTGTTGAGCTGGCGGATGCCGTGCAAAAACTGATTGCCGTTTACACGGCAATTGAAGTGGCTGATGTTGCCGCGACAATGGCAAAACCTGCCAATGATCTCTATTTTGAGCCTTCAAATCTGGGGCTGGCCGCCTACGGCGATGGTTTGGCCGCGACGGAGGTTATTCAGGCCCGGTTGACGGCCAACAGCACGGCGCGCAGTTTTGGTCGTCTTTTTGAAGAATGCGATGTGGTGCTATGCCCGGTTATGCCGGTTGGATCATTTTCACTCGGATTGCTCGATGTGCGTTCGCCCGACTGGAAGAGCTTTGCCCGGCAGTTTCTGGCTCTGACCGCTTTCACCCATCCGGTCAACGCTGCCGGCTTGCCTGCGATGAGCGTTCCACTTCACGAAACGTCTGATGGCTTCCCGATTGGTAGCCAGTTCATTGGCCCCTATGGGGCCGAGAATCTGCTGTTCGAACTCGCAGGCCAGCTGGAAGCCAAATGCCCATGGTCTGATCGCTTGCCCCCGATACATTCCTGAATCCACGAGATGTCCTATGCTCTATACAAAACCTTATTTCCAACCGTCCGACATGACAGAAGTCTTTGATCTGGTTGACAGGACGGTGCTCGGTACCCTGCTCACCAGCCATGAGGGTGGCATTGCAATCTCTCATCCTGTCTTCATGATCGATCGAACACGAGGCACGAACGGCACGCTGGTCTCGCACGTGGCTTCAGCTAACAATCACGCCGATTTTCTCAGGCGCGGCTTGCCATCGATCGCAATTCTGATGGATGCTGGTCATTATGTGTCTTCATCCCGGTATCCGGGCTATCCACACAGAGACAGCGCGCCGACACGGAGCTTCATGGTGGCTCATATCCACGGTGTTCCGAATATACTGTCGGAAGCAGCGACGGCGAAACACCTCCATGAACTCGTCAAGCATATGGAAAAGGAACGTGACAAGCCATGGCAGATGAAAGAACTCGGCCCCGGCGGCCCGAGCGGCGCCTGCCCAACATTGTCGGTTACGAAATGCCGGTTGAAAACATGGAGATCAAGTTCAAACTCGGTCAGGATGAGAGATCGACAGACATGAAAGCAGCTATCAGTAAGCTTAGGGACGAAGGACGGTACGAGCTGGCCGAAATGATGGCACGCCATTGCAAGATCTAGCCTAAAAACGTACGGAGCATCCGGTTGCCTGCTGGATGCCATCCCCTGCTGCTTCGTCGCGATCTGCTGCAGGGAACATTTGCCAGATGCCTGCGAGCCGCACGCTCATACAGCACAGAGTACAAGCTTTGCCTGAAGCCAGAAGTACTGTTTCTGACGAAGATTTGTGATGTGCCCCAGACCGCCTTTGCTCATAGCCTCAATTTTTTGTAATGCGCGGTCGGATCATGGAGCTCCCGGACCCGGTCATAATGCTTCCGGGAGCAATGTCATTTCTGCCTGCTACAAAGGTGGTAAATGGAATGCCTTCTCCGAAAAGCATGTTTTCGGAGAAGGCAACGGCCTCTTCCATGAGTTTCTTGAAATCAAAGCCGATCAGGTTATCCATCAGCACTGCTCTTGAAGCTTTGCACTGTCGGCAAGCTTCAGCCAGATGACGCCACTAATTATGACTGCAAGCCAGAAGGCCCGGATCAGGGTGAGGGACTGGTTGAGCAGGATACTGCCAAAAAGGGCCGCGCCAACAGAACCGATGCCAGCCCACACGGCATAACCGATCCCCACATCTATCGTTCGTAAGGCAACGCTGAGAAAATATAGCGTCAACAGGAAGAACAGGAGCGCTGCTATCGACCAGCCCATGATGGTAAATGCCTGACTGCCACCAACGCTCAGCGCGTATCCAATCTCGAAAGCTCCGGCGAGAAGCAAGCTTATCCATGCCCGGGCGCTACCGGTATTTTTCTGGTCTGTCATTGTCATTAGATAATCCTTTCAGGATGAATGGATCGAGGAAAAGCGATCAGTGGAACTTCACGCCGCGCCGCTCAGGCGAAGGCCAACGACACCCCCAACTACGAGGAGAATGCCGAGAGATTTTTTCCAGTTGAGAGTTTGCCCGAAGAACAATACTCCCAGAACAACGATTCCGACGCCAGCAGCCGATGTCCAGATGGCGTAGCCGACACCGACGTCAAAGGTCAGGAGCGCGAGGCTCAGAAAGAACGTTGCGACGGCACCACTGACAAGTGTCATCGCAGTCCATCCGTGGTCAGTGAAACCCTTTGCCTTGCCCGCACTCATTGCAACCGTGATCTCCGGGATCACGGCAATTCCAAGATATAGCCAACTCATCAGTTTTACCTTTCATGGTTTTTCCAGAGACAGGCGTTTGCCTGTTGGGTGACCGCTCTGGTCCGCTTTCGGGTTAACGCCACTGGACATTGCGTGCCTCCGAAGGTGTAGATGCCTGTTGACAGTTGAAGTATCAGCTGTGGGAAGATCTGGCGAAAGCGTATATCTCAGGGGCTGGATGAATTAGATTCATCATAGCCAATCTGAACGTACGGAGGGTGTGCACTTGCGAAAGCTTCCGCCACTTCACAGCTTGCGGGCTTTTGAAGCCGCTGCCCGTCATCTGCATTTCACGCGTGCGGCTGAAGAACTACATCTAACTCCGACGGCGATCAGTCATCAGATAAGACAATTGGAAGAAATACTCGGGGTGGAGCTGTTTCAGCGTTACCCGCGTCCGATCAGACTTTCGCCGGCAGGAGAAAAATTGTTTCCGGCGCTTCGCGATTCACTCGACCAGATCGCAGCTGCTCTGGATCAGCTATTCGAAGACCACGACCGGCCGCTGAATATTTCAGTCACCATGGCCTTTGCCAGCCGGTGGCTTATGCGGCGACTTCCGCAAATACGCGAGCAGATCGGGTTCGGCGTTGCCGTTGAAGCAGATGATGATGTAGCGGATCTGCACGCCTCACATATCGATATGGCTGTCCGATACGCAGAACAACCGGGAGCGGACGGCGAATGGCATCGGCTTTTTCAGGACCGGATCGTGCCGGTATGTGCCCCTTCGCTGCTGGCAGACCAGAAAATGCTCTCTCCGGACCGGATACTCACATTGCCTTTAATGCACTACCGCTGGAAATCCGCATCGGCCAATGCTCCAAACTGGGAACGATGGCAATCTCTTGCACAAGTGGATGGTAACCGACCGCACATCGCCCAGATATTTTCGGAGGAAGTCCACGCGCTCGAAGCTGCTGTAGCGGGTCAGGAGCGGTGCTCGCCTCTGAGCTTCTTGTTGCTGATCAACTAGATGCAGGTACGCTGGTTTTGCTATCCGATATATCCTTGCCCGGTCCAACCTATTGGGCGGTATTTCTGACCAGCCATCCAGCGAAAGAACGATTGCAGAAGTTGCTCGACTGGTTACGAACCCGTGAATTGAACTGTTGTCATCCCAATGCGTCTGAAGATTGATGGCATCCCGAAATCCGGCCTCATGAACATAAGGGGCGCCTTGTTGACGGTGGCGACAGCGTAGGAAAAAGCAGTCCCCATCCTCAGACCGGCGGGATGACGGTCTCCGCCGATCTGGTCGAAGGCACTTTCAGCCGAGTGATATCCGCCTGATCGAAGAACAACTCCTCATCACACCTGACAGAGCGGAAACGAATCTTGCGCGGGATTACACGACGGCGATAACTCAAATAAACTTGCCGAGCTTTTCCGCTGCTTGTCGAAGCTCATCAAGATGAGTAAGCCCCTGTTCCAGAGATAACCGTTGGGTGGGCGCGTGGAACGACAGGGTCGCGCAAAAATTTCCCCGCGCATCCATGACCGGTACCGCAACCGCAATCATGCCATCAACAAGCTCTTCCTGATCTGTTGCGAACTCACGCGCCCTGACACGCTCTATTTCCTCTCGAAGCATCGTTGCGTCGATAATGGTTTTGTTGGTAAAGGACTGCTTGTCTCCAGTAAGGAGATAACGTTCGAACGCTTCCTCTGAAAGCAGGCTGAGTGTGATTTTTCCGGCCGCAGTGGCATGGAGCGGCACACGGGAACCGATATGAAGAGCTATACGTAGCGGCCACTGCGTTTCCACGCGATCAACATAAATCATCGCATCATTGTCGGGAACCGCCAGATTGCATGTTTCGCCGATCTGTTGATTGAGCCAAATCAGAACGTTTCTGCTCGGAAGGCTGCTCAGCGAAGCATGCATGGCACCGATTGCCATCTCGCGAAACCGAGCACCGGGCAAATAACTCTTCCCATCAATATTCCGGCGATAAATCCCTGCTCTTCCAGATAGGCCAGCAAACGGTGCACGGTCGGCTTGGGAAGCTTGAGTTCTTCAATAATTTCTACGGGTGTCATTGCGCGTCTTTGACGGCCCAGCAACTCAAGAATCTGCAGGTTTCTTATACTTGGGCTGGCAATCAGATTATTGGGATCATTCTTCATGAAAACACTACGTCACAGTGGGGCTTCCTAGTGGTTTAACCCAGCCGGAAGACGTAACCAAGTGAATTTATATCCGGCAAATTCAACAGGTTGATATTTTTGAGACATAACGTCTCAAAAAATGATTGACTCTCATACGTTTTGAACGAAGGCTAAAGGCGTCGCGATCCGCAGGAGGAGTGTGGATCGGACCATAACCGTCAAAACGCAGGAGGGCGTCATGTCGGATACAACAATGGATGCTGTGAGGAGCAGCAGCCAGACGAATGATGTTAGGAAAGTCGTCATTGCCAGCCTGATCGGCTCGACCGTCGAGTGGTACGATTTTTTTTCTATATGGCGTGGTGGCAGGCATCGTCTTCAACCACCTTTACTTCCCATCGGATAACGAAACAGTTTCCATCATGCTGGCCTACGCGACCTTTGCGGTAGGATTTGTCGCTCGACCGTTGGGCGGGCTTGTCTTCGGCATTTCGGCGACCGTATCGGTCGGAAGGCAATGCTGATCATCAGCTTGCTGATGATGGGTGGCGCTACTGTCGCCATCGGGCTCTTGCCCGGGTATCAATCTATCGGTCTGATGGCGCCCGTGGCTCTTTTGTTCCTTCGTATACTTCAAGGTATCGGTATCGGGGGCGAATGGGGCGGTGCGGTGCTGATGGCTTACGAATATGCGCCGAAGGACAAGCGTGGCTTCTACGCTTCCCTGCCACAGATCGGCCTGTCTCTTGGCTTGTTCCTGTCGTCAGGCGTCATGGCGCTTCTGTCGCTTCTGCCGGATGAGCAGTTCATGGCATGGGGCTGGCGTGCAGCCTTTATCGGATCGATCGTCCCGGTCTTTCTGGGTACGTGGATTCGCTCGAACATCCATGAAAGCCCGGAATTCGAAAAGGCCAAGGCGGCGTCTCGCGGTCGAGACCGGGGATCCCCTTTACGACAATGATCAAACGTTACCCGGGTAATGTCATTCTCGGCATGGGTGCCCGTTATATAGATGGCGTGTTCTTCAACATCTTTGCCGTTTTCTCGATCCTGTATCTGACCCGTTTTGCAGGGCTTGATCGTACGGCTGCGTTGTGGACGGTCTGCGCCGCCGCTGTGGTTATGATCGTATTCATTCCGCTGTTCGGGCGCCTGTCGGACCGGATCGGACGACCTGTCACCTACGCATGGGGATCTCTCCTGCTGGGTTTGAGCGTATTTCCCGCTTTCTGGCTCATGTCGACAGGCGAGCCGGTACTGATCGTTCTGGGTATCGTACTGCCTTTCGGTATCATATATCCGATGTGTTACGGGCCAGAAGCCGCCCTGTTTGCAGATCTGTTCGATCCGACCGTCAGATATACCGGCATATCCTTCGTCTATCAGTTTTCAGGCATCATTGCGTCCGGTCTGACACCAATGATCGCCACCTATCTGATGTCCATCAATAACAACGATCCTTTCTGGGTATGTGTCTACGTAGTGTTTGCCGCTGCGGTGTCGTTGGCTTCCGCTGTTGCAATCGAGCGCAGGCGAAAACGGATCTAGTGGTCTGAACCTGACGTTTGCACCTTTGGTATATTCGCGCCGGGCAAATGTCAGAATCTACGATCAATTGATTTTTTTCGGATTTGACGTTTGAAACAAGCTCCATTTCGGACGGGTATCAAACGTCAAATTCAAACCACTGGCAGAACACACGGGTTGAGGCAGGTGCAAGACAGGGAATCCGTTTCCGTCCGCGATACGGATCCTGTCAGGAGGAAGTTCTTTATGAATGAAATAGCAGATTACATCATAGTTGGCGCTGGTTCGGCGGGTTGTATTGCGGCCAACAGGATCAGCACAGACCCTTCGGTCACTGTTCACCTGCTGGAAGCCGGTCATAAGGATAGCAATCCGTGGATCCATGTTCCGGTTGGCTATTTTCGCACAATGCACAACCCCGACTATGACTGGTGTTATCAGACAGAGCCCGATTCAGGTTTGAACGGACGCAGCCTGAACTGGCCACGTGGCAAAGTGCTCGGCGGCTCATCGTCGCTCAACGGTCTTCTTTATGTGCGCGGGCAGAAAGAAGACTATGATCGCTGGGCGCAGTTTGGCAATTCCGGCTGGTCCCGGCAGGATGTGGGCTCCATTTTCGAGAGCTTCGAAACATTCCATCGTCCGGCGACCGCAGACCGCGGGACCGCGGGTGAATTGCAAGTATCGGATCCACGCCTGAAGCGGGCAATCTGCGAAAAGTGGATCGAGGCAGCCCGTGCGAATGGCTACGATTACAACCCGGACTATAACGGGGCAACACAGGAGGGCGTGGGGCATTTTCAATTGACTATGCACAAAGGACGCAGATGCTCGTCTGCAGCCGCATTCTTGCGCCCGGTTCGTCACCGACAGAATCTGAATGTTGAAACCGATGCCCATATCATGCGTGTCGTCATCCAGAATGGTCGGGCGACTGGCGTGGAATATCAGCGCCCGGACGGCACACGTCGTACGATCCAAGCCGGGCATGAGGTAATCTTGTGCGCAGGAGCAATCGGCTCGCCACAGATACTCATGCTGTCAGGCATCGGTCCGGCTGAAGAACTGGCCGCTCACGGCATTTCTGTGCATTGTGACGCGCCGGAAGTGGGCCAGAACCTGCAAGATCATTTACAGGCCCGACTGGTCTTCAAATGCAACGAACCGACACTGAACGATGAAGTTCGCAGTCTCTTCAGGAAGGCCGCCATAGGTCTCGAATATGCGTTGTTCCGAACCGGCCCCATGACGATGGCCGCCAGCCCGGTCTTCGGTTTCGTCAAGACGCGACCGGAGCTCGCCACGCCAGATATTCAGTTTCACATCCAGCCATGGTCGGCAGATAGCCCCGGCGAAGGTGTGCATCCCTTCTCCGCTTTCACCCAATCGGTGTGCCAGTTACGACCGGAAAGTCGTGGAACGATCACTTTGCGTTCCGGTAATCCGTTCGACCATCCAGTCATTCAACCCAACTACGGCGACAAGAAATGACCAGCAGACATTGGTTGAGGGAATACGCATTGCACGCCGCATCGCCCGGACTGAACCTCTCCAGTCTGCAATTTCGCAGGAGTTCAGACCGGCAGCCGATCTCGATGGCGATGACGAATTGCTCGATTGGGCGCGAAACAATTCCACCACGATCTACCATCCGACCGGCACCTGCCGGATGGGCATCGATGAACGCGCCGTTGTGGACAATCGACTGCGTGTGCGCGGCATTGAAGGTTTGCGCGTCGCGGACTGCTCGATCATGCCGGAAATCGTCTCCGGGAACACAAATGCACCGGCGATGATGATCGGCGCAAAGCTCGCCCAGATGGTCCTTGAAGACAGGAAAAACGCGCTAACGGCCCAAAACGCCACCGCGCCAACCTATGAGAAAGTAGCTTAGGAGAATTCACTGCCATGAAAATGACGACGGAAGAAGCATTTGTTAAGGTTTTGCAGATGCATGGGATAGAACATGCATTCGGGATCATCGGCTCCGCGATGATGCCGGTATCGGATTTGTTTCCGAAGGCGGGCATTACCTTCTGGGATTGCGCCCATGAGACGAATGCGGCGCTGATCTGCGACGGTTATACCCGCGTGACGGGCAAGATGGGTATGGCGATTGCTCAGAACGGGCCCGGCGTAACCGGCTTCGTGACTGCCATCAAGACTGCTTACTGGAACCACACGCCGATGCTGCTTGTCTCTCCACAGGCTGCCAACAAGACTATCGGTCAGGGCGGTTTTCAGGAAGTTGACCAGATGGCGCTGTTCGAAGAGATGGTCTGCTATCAGGAAGAAGTGCGCGATGCGACCCGCATTCCCGAAGTGCTGAACCGCGTGATCGAGAAGGCATGGCGCGGCTGTGCACCGGCACAGATCAACGTTCCCCGTGACTTCTGGACTCAGGTCATCGACGTCGACCTGCCACAGATCGTCCGGCTGGAACGCCCGAGCGGCGGACGCGATGCCATTGCCGAGGCTGCAAAGCTTCTCACCAATGCGAAATTCCCGGTCATCCTTAACGGGGCCGGTGTCGTTATCGGCGGTGCGATCCCTGAATCCATCGCGCTTGCCGAAAGGCTCGATGCGCCGGTCTGCTGCGGCTATCAGCATAATGATGCCTTCCCGGTACCCATCCACTGTCCGCCGGTCCACTCGGCTACAATGGCTCCAAGGCCGCGATGGAGCTGATCTCCGGGGCCGATGTGGTCCACGGCGCTCGGTACCCGTCTCAATCCGTTCTCGACCCTGCCCGGCTATGGCATCGATTATTGGCCGAAGGATGCAAAGATCATTCAGGTCGACATCAATCCTGATCGTATCGGCCTCACCAAGAAGATATCGGTCGGCATTTGCGGCGATGCGGGCAGGTTGCGCAGCAGATTCTCGACCAGATGGGAGCCAATGCGGGCAATGCCGGTCGCGACGAGCGCAAGCAGCTCATCCATCAGCGCAAATCCGCCCGGTTGCAGCAGCTTTCCTCGATGGATCATGAGGATGACGATCCGGGCACGCATTGGAATGCCGGTGCGCGCGAGCGCGAGAAGGACCGCATGTCGCCGCGGCAGGCATGGCGTGCCATACAGGCTGGAATGCCGAAGAACGCCATCATGTCCACCGACATCGGCAATAACTGCGCCATCGGGAACGCCTATCCAAGCTTCGAACACGGACGCAAATATCTGGCACCGGGCATGTTCGGCCCCTGCGGTTATGGCTTCCCGTCCATCGTCGGCGCCAAGATCGGCCAGCCTGACACGCCAGTGGTCGGCTTTGCAGGCGACGGCGCGTTCGGCATATCCATGAACGAGATGACCTCCATCGGTCGCAAGGGCTGGCCTGCGATCACCATGGTCATCTTCCGCAACTATCAGTGGGGTGCCGAAAAGCGCAACACGACACTGTGGTACGACAACAACTTCGTCGGCACCGAGCTCAATCCGAACCTGAGCTACGCCAAGGTGGCGGATGGCTGCGGCCTGAAAGGCGTGACCGTCGATAGCCAGCAGGCGCTGACCGAAGCCTTGCAGACGGCAATCGACGAGCAGGCCAAGGGGTGACCACCTTCATCGAAGTCGTGCTCAATCAGGAACTGGGCGAACCATTCCGCCGTGATGCGATGAAGAAGCCCGTTGTCGTGGCCGGCATCGACAAGGCCGACATGTGCCAGCAAATGCCCGTCTGAACCAGTCCGTCAGTGATCAGGCCGGGAGCGCAACTCCCGGCCTTTTGAAGAGATTGCGCCATGCTGCCGTTGGAAAAGATTTTTGAGAAAGCCCGTTCGAGGCCACGTCACATCGTGCTGGCCGAGGGCGAAGATCCGCGTATCATCGATGCGGCGCTGCGTGCCGAACGTGAAGCCATTGCCCGCATTACGCTTCTGGGCTCCGAAAGCGTCATCAGCAGGCAGATTGACGGCTCAAAGATCGCGATCATAAATCCAGTAGTATCGGACAAAAGCGCGGATTATGCGCAAAAACTCTATCGGCTGCGTCAGGCCAAAGGCATGACGGAAGAGCAGGCTGAGGCAATCGTGAAGACGCCACTCGGCTTCGCCGCCATGATGGTACGCGAAGGCGATTCGGACGGGACGGTGGCTGGCGCAGTTGCAACGACTGCCGATGTGGTGCGTCATGCCCTGCAGATCATTGGTAAGGCCGAAGGCGCATCACTCGTCTCAAGCTTCTTCCTGATGCTGCTGTGCCAGTCTCATCATCAGAAGAAAGGCGCTTTCGTCTTTGCCGATTGCGGCCTCGTGGTGGAACCGGATTCCGCGCAACTTGCCGATATCGCCATACAGTCGGCCGATTCATATCGCCAGCTCACGGAAAAAGATGCGGCCGTTGCCATGTTGTCCTTCTCCACCGGCGGCAGTGCTGCGCATGAGCGCGTATCAAAGGTCGTTCAGGCAACCCGGACGGTGCGGGAGCGCAAGCCTGCTCTGTGCATCGATGGAGAATTACAGTTCGACACGGCATTCGTCGAGGCAATCAGCCATGCCAAATCGCCGGATTCACCGCTCAAGGGCAATGCCAACGTCTTTGTGTTCCCCAATCTCGAAGCCGCCAATATCGGCTACAAGATCGCCCAGCGTATTGGTGGGGCGCAGGCCATAGGCCCTGTGCTTCAGGGCCTCGCCAAACCCGCTAATGACCTCTCACGCGGGTGCAGCGCTGACGATGTCCTCCACATGATCGCTATAACCGTCAATCAGGCAAAGTGAAGGACATCGCGCCGCCGTGGAGGTTTCGGTCTGGGGGCTCTGTTGCAAAAATCTGTTGATGGCGATCTCACGCCGGGGGAGTCCGATGAAGTTGCACCTGTCGGGGCTGGGTATAGCCGACTGGTGAGCTCAATCCGTCGCCAAAAGTGTTCATCTGCCGTGAAACCCAAAATAAACTCGACAGGACGCTTTGATGAAACCTCACATGTCTTTCTGACTGAAGTCTAATGCATCGGATCGATGCGAATACCGTTGACTCTCAAATAGATGCATCCGCCGAGGTGCTATTTCGACTCCGACATGATCACCCGCCCGGATCGGGGTTTCACCATCAACAATCGCCATAAGTCTTGATCCCCAACGTCGAGAACGACATGCGTCTGGGCACCCGTCGGTTCGACCAGCCGGACTTTAGCGGGAACTCCACCGTTTGGACTAATCTCCAGATGTTCTGGACGCAGCCCCAATACAACTTTTTGTCCCGCCTGAATATTGTTACCCTCCAAGGATAATGAAGCACCATCTGCTACATGAGCTATCATTCCTGTAGCAGTATGACCGATGATTGCATCGAGAAAATTCATGGAAGGTGAACCGATGAAACCAGCCACGAAAACATTGGCCGGGCGCGTATAGAGTTCCATCGGCGTTCCCTGTTGCTCGATTTTCCCCTTGTTCAGGACCACAACCCGATCAGCCAGCGTCATCGCTTCGATCTGGTCATGAGTCACATAGATCGAGGTAGTTCGTACTTTCTGATGCAGTTCCTTGATCTCCGCCCGCATCAACACACGCAGTTTCGCGTCCAGATTCGAAAGCGGCTCATCGAATAAAAACTGAAGGCTTTCGAACGATCGCCCGCCCCATAGCAACGCGTTGGCGCTGCCCTCCGGATAACTGGTGTGGTTTGCGCTTCAAAAGCGCAGTCAGATCAAGCATCCCGGCGGCTTCGTTGACCCTGTCCTCGATTTCTGCTTTCGGTCGCCCGGCGAGCTGAAGGTTGAACGCTATGTTGTCATAAACCGACATATGTGGATAGAGCGCATAGTTCTGAAAGACCATCGCCACATCCCGTTCGCTGGGGTTCGAGCGGTTTACGTTCTTGTTGTCGATCAGCAGCTCACCTGAGGTGATCTGTTCCAGACCGGCGATCATTCTGAGCAGCGTTGACTTGCCACATCCAGAAGGTCCGACCAGCGCTACGAATTCTTCATCCGCGATCGTCAGGTCAACATTCGGGATGATTTCCACATTACCATAACATTTGCGGATTGAATGAAGTTCGACCGAAGCCATCTGTTCAGCCCTTCTGTTGACTTTGACGTCCGGCCACCAGTACTGCCAGATCGGGACGATCAGTGGTCAGCTGACCGATCGGCCTTGCCATCCAGTACTCCAGTTCGGTTTCAGTATTCGGAACCCAGCAACCCAACCTGTCAGTTCCCACTTCCGATACGCACTGCTCAAGCACGTTCTCCAGCAGGCTTTTCTCAAATGCCAGTATGTCGGCGGTGTCGTTGCCGCGCCTGAGAACCTTGTCGAAGCCCCCAAAAAAACTCGGCAGAACGGCGATCAATCGACATAAGCAGCTTCTGGTCGGGAAACTTTAGACGGATGTCTTCCAGAACTTCAGGTACGAAACAAGTGAGGAATACGCGGTCAACCATGCCGCGCTCTTTGGCGAGTGTGATGATTTTCTCCGGCAATCCGGGATAGGGCTCACCACGCTCGTCGATTTTGATTTCAAGCTCAAGCTCCAGCCGGGTTGGTGCATATATATCGAGTACAGCTTCAAGGGTCGGGATGGTCTGACCTCGACTGTCGTTTAGAATGACTTGCCCCAGTGCCTGTGCAGTGTGGGCTTGAACAGGCCCCCGACCGTTCGTCGTCCGATCGAGCAACGGATCGTGTATCACAACAGGAACCCCATCGGAACTGAGATGAACGTCCAGTTCCACCGCATCGACGTCGAAGCTCAGCAGATTGTGGAAGCCGGCAAGGCTGTTTTCTGCCCACAAATTCCGTCCGCCACGATGACCAATGATCTTCACCATTCATAATTCTCCGGTTGTGTTTATTTTCCGCTGTCGACCGGGCCTTTTACGAACCAGCGCTGCATAACGACGATTACCAGTACCGGTGGAAGCATGGTCCAGAGGGATGCATTCATAAGAAGGTGCCATGTCGGTAATCCGTCGGACTGCGGCATGACCTGTTTCAGGCCAACTACCGCCGTCGCCATGCTCGGATCTGTCGTCATGAGTAGTGGCCACAGATACTGGTTCCAGCCCATGAGAAACAGAATGATCGACAGTGCCACGATATTTGACCGGGACAACGGTAACAATATTCGAAGGAAGAACTGAATAGGGCTGGCACCATCAATTCGGGCCGCCTCGCATAGATCGTCGGGAATTGTCAGGAAGAATTGCCGAAACAGGAACGTAGCGGTTGCCGATGCGATTATTGGAAGGATCAGGCCCGGATAGCTGTTCACCATGTTCCAGTTCAGCTCAACAGCTATACCGAGCCAGCCAAAAGAACGTTTAACGGCAGTGCCATATTGGCTGCAGATTCATAGGTTGGCACGATACGGACCTCGATGGGAAGCATCATTGAAACAAATATCAGCCAGAAAGCGGTCATGCGGAAAGGGAACCGAAAGTAAGTAACGGCGAATGCAGCGAGCAGGGACAAAACCAGTTTTCCGGCAGTAATTCCGAGCGCTACGATAAGGGTATTCACCAGAAGCTGACCGAAATTGATCGTGTTCAAAACCTCGCGCGAATTGACGAAGAACTGATCACCGGGAAGCCAGCTCAATGGAACCTTGAGCACATCCTGCTGGCTCAAAGAGCTCGTGACCAGAACAAAGTAGAGTGGAAGGCAAACCGGGATGATCCCGATTATCAGAACCGCATGGCAAACCGCATCAAGAATGGGAGTGCGCTCGTTCATCATTTACACCGCATAGTTGACGCGCCGTTCGACCAGTCGAAACTGGGCAAACGTAAGGGCGAGAGCCGGGATCATGAGAATGACAGACTGGGCAGCTGACGACCCCATATCCAGATTGACGAAGCCATCCCGGTAAACTTTGTATACAAGGATCGATGTTGCACCGGCAGGGCCACCGCGTGTCGTCGCGTCGATGATCGCAAAGGTGTCGAACAGGCCATAGACAAAATTGATGATGACCAGAAAAACAGCGTTGGCGCAATCATTGGCAACGAAATACGCTGGAACCGTCGTAGTGGGCCAGCGCCGTCGATCGCTGCGGATTCGAGGATGGACCGCGGTACGGCCAATAATGCTGCAACGAGAAAGATGTAATTGTAGCAGATATGCTTCCGGGAAGCCGCCAGCACAATCAGGATCATCGCGTCCATCGAATTTCTGGTCGGGTCCCAGCCTATCCCGAGCATGTGCATAATCTGGGAGATTGGACCGACACGCGTATTGAAGAGAAATGCCAGCATAATACCGGCGACAGCGGGAGCGATCGCATAAGGAAGCAATAGTATTGCGCGATATGTTCCGCGTGCGCGGACGATATGGTTTGTAGCGAAAGCAAAAAGTAGCGCAACCGACAGGGTAATGGCGTTTTGCGAAAGCGTGAACCAGAGGGTCAGCTTGGCCGAGGCCCAGTAGGGTGCGCTTGCGAAAAGTGCGGTAAAATTAGAAAAGCCAACCCACTGAACAGACCCGCCGAAGGGATCATTCAGCTGAAATGCCTGAATGAGCGCGCGGAAAGAGGGATAAAGAAAAAGAACAGCAGGACAAGCAACTGGGGTAAAAGAAGCAGAACCGGCGTTCGCCATTCCCTGAAATGCGCGCGCTTCAACCCGCTTTCCTTTCGCTCTGCAAGCGCAGAAGCGAAGCGGAAAGCACGTCGATCTGGAGAACTCATTGCATCACTTTCCTGCGTTCAGCTTTTTCGAAACGACGGAGCACTTCATTGCCACGCAAAACGGCAGCATCCAAAGCATCCTGTGTCGTCTTTTGACCTAACGCTGCTGCCATGATTTCTTCCATGATCATGACATTTGCCCGGTTGGAATTGCCGAAGCGGAAACCCATCGAATTTTCGGAATTTGGTTTTCGCATGAGTTGTTCGATCGCAATCGCACGGGTGGGATGCTGCTCGAAATAACCTTCCTTCTTCAGGGCCTCATAAGCAGTCGTTGTGACAGGAACGTAGCCAGTATTCTTGCTCCACCAGACACGGGTTTCGGGTTTGGCCAAAAAATCAAAAAAGCTGCCGTGCCTTTATATTCATCGTCGGTATGACCTTTCATAGCCCATAACGCGCCGCCGCCAATAACACTGTTATGCGGCGTACGGTCCTTTTCATGAGGTAGAAAGGTGGCATTCCATGGGAATTTCGCCGAAGCCTCGACTGCCGCATGGGAAGCTGTCGAGGCAATTATTGTCGAACAGGTTCCGGACGTGAATAACTGGACAGGCTGAACTCCCTGTCCCGCAATCTCCATGACACCGCTTGAGATCAGATCGTGCATGCGCTCGACCTGAGTTACAAAGGGATTTGTTGAACACGAACTGCGTGTCCAAACCGTCAATACCGTTCCGCTTCGTTCCATACGGGAAGTCATTCACGGCAGAATAATTTTCGAGGAAGCTCCACTCGTAGTCTCCGGGCAGAGACATCGCGCACTGAGAGATCCCCTTGTCGTGAATCGTGTGCAGCTGCTGCGTGAACTCTTGCCAGTTGTCAGCGGGCTTATCGAAGCCGGCAGCCTTGAAGTGCTCCTGATTATACCACAGTATTGGTGTCGATGAATTGAAGGGTAATGCCTGTAGCTTTCCTTTGTCGGTGTAATAAGCCGCAACCGGCGCGATCACCGTGCTCCAGTCAATTGTATAGCCCTCTTTGCTCATCAGGTCCGCGACTGGAATGATTGCGCTGGAGTTCAGCATAGTGAGAAAGGCGCGTTCATTCGTCTGGACAATGGCTGGCGCGCGCTTGGCGCGATAGGCCGCGATCATCGCATTGATGAGCTCTTCGTAGCTTCCTTTGTTTACCGGGACAACGGAATACTGATCCTGTGAATCATTGAACTGCTTTGCCAGTTCGTCGACGCGATCATTAAGCACGCCCCCATGGCATGCCAGAACTCGATCTTGGTTTCCGCATGGGCGACCGCGCTGGCTAATATGGCGCAGCCTGCCAGCAGGGATGCTTTTAAAAGACGCTTCATCGCTTCCTCCCAATATCGATCAACTGCTTTTTAGGTGAGCATACGCTCTCGATAACGTTTGTCCAGCCCGTTTTCAGGGTGTTAAGCTTGCGATGGCATTATCGGCCAGCAATCCGGAAAAATGACGTCATAATCGAATTCATCCCGCAATGCAGGTTACGTTGGTAGTTGCGTATCCAACCGGTCAAGGATTATCATAAGCTCAGAAATAAATCATTTTCTCACGGATATTCTATGGCCCCTACACTTCAGCAAGACTACTCCGGCGCTTTCGACCTTGTGATTTTCGACTGTGACGGAGTACTGATCGACAGTGAAGTTATCGGCTGCGGTGCAGTCGCAGAACTATTGAGCCGATATGGTGTACCCACAGAGCTTGAATATGCGTTGCGCACCTTTCTGGGGCGTCCCGCGTCGGCGGTAACGGACGAGTTCTCACGACGATCGGGAAAAGCGCTACCGCCTGATTTCGTCACCAACTGGCGAAAATGTCTGTTTGACCGGTTCGATCAGGAGCTGGTCGCGATTGAGGGTATGTCCGAGGCCGTCAGGTCGATCCCTCTTCCGCGCTGCATCGCTTCTTCAAGCGATGTAGAGCGTCTGGACATCTCATTGAAAAAAAACCGGCCTGTTGTCGCTGTTCGAAGGTAACATTTTCAGTGCGACGATGGTGAAGCGAGGCAAACCAGCGCCAGATCTGTTTCTGTTTGCCGCTGAAAAATGGGTGCCGCGCCTTCTCGATGCATCGTTGTCGAAGACAGTCCTAGCGGTGTACAAGCTGCCAAGGCTGCTGGCATGGCCGCTATAGGCTTTACCGGTGGAAGCCATTATGCAGTTCTCGATAATGGCACAGCATTGCGCGACGCAGGCGCCGATCATATTCTGTCAGACGCGGCGCTACTTCCTTCCCTGTTGAAAGATATCTCTTCCGATGCTCGATAACGACAAGCCAAAACTGGATGACGCCGCAAGGGCAGGGTGGCTATACTACATTGCGGGCAAGACGCAGGATGAAATCGCGCAGATGCTCGGTGTATCCCGTCCGACTGCCCAGCGGTTTGTTTCACAGTGTCGTTCAGAAGGGCTCATTACATTCCGCATGAACCATCCAATCGCGGAGTGCATGGAACTGGCCAGCAAACTTACCGAGAAGTTTGGACTGGTATACTGCGATATCGTCCCATCTGAAGGAAACTGGCCCGAAGCCTCGAGCGCAGTTGCCGAAGCCGCCGCCGTTTTGATCGAACGCCAGTTGCGGGCACGCACCGCTGTTGTGATGGCCGTGGGAACCGGTCGTACCATGCGGGCGACAGTTCAGCGCGTCTCACCGATAAACGGATCAATGCACCGGCTGGTGTCACTCGTAGGGCATATCGGCATAGACGGATCGGCAAGCCCTTTCGACGCGCTGATCAAGCTCTCTGAAACCGTGAATGCCCAGCATTTTCCGCTGCTCCTGCCCCTTTATCTCTCGTCCGCGAGGAACGAGATGCGCTTTTATCGATAGAACCTGTTCGGCGGGTTCATGAACTCGCTGCAACTGCCGATATCTGGCTGACCGGTATTAGTGATCTGGCTGCAGATTCGCCTCTCTCCCGGGAAGGATTTCTCAGTAGGGACGAGTTGTTTGAACTGAACAGGCTCGGCGCTGTCGGTGAAATTGCAGGCTGGGCGTTCGATGCCAGGGGCAAATTAATACAAGGGGCGACAAATCTGAGAATCACAAGTGTTGCACCCCAGATCGGTGTGATGCGGCCACGTATTTGCGTCGCGTCCGGTAAGCGCAAGACATCGCCTCTGAAAGCCGCAATGAGTGGTGGCATCATCAACGGGCTGATCACGGATGAAGATACCGCGAGACAGTTATTGGGATAAAATATCGTCCTGATCGGGTCCCGCTCCCGAAAATGGGCTCGACGTCGCTTCAATTCGAGCCGCTTTCGTACCTCTCGAAAACCGACTGGATCTGCCGGTCCGATTCATCGGATGGGGTCCTGATCTGGTGCTCGACTATCAGTTCACCGATAATCGCCAGAAAGCGTTTGAGTGTCGGTGATGTGTCCCCGGCGCGATAAGTTGCATATAGGGGAATTTCCGGCGGCGATGGGTGAATTGGCCTAAACACCACTTCCGGCTGCGCCAACTGCCGCATGCTGGCGGGTAAAGAGCGAGGCCGATGTTGGCTCCCACGAGGCTCAGAAGGGACTGCACCTCAACGACCTGTTGACGGATTCTGGGAGTGAACCCGGCTTTGACACAACATTGATAAAGGAAATCTGCAAACCTTGACTGGTTCAGTCCGAACATGACGAGGGGCTGGTCCTTCAGTTCCATCAGGGAAACACTGGTCTGACTGGCCAGAGGATGCGATCTGGGCATCGCAATCATAAGCGCTTCCTGCATGATGATTTCCCGATGCAGGCCTTCCTGATGAGGTGGCATGCGGAAAAGACAAACATCTATGCGACGCTCGAGCAAGCCCTGAATCTGAAGTGCCGGTGTCAGTTCATGGAGCTGCCAGTCGACATCCGGAAACCGACTGGTAAAGATATCGAGTGCCCCGGGTATGATGCCGACAAGTGACGAACTGATTACACCGATGTCGAGCCGGCCAATCGATCCGGCAGCCGTCATCTGGTTGTGGCTATCGCCTTTTCAAGCTGCTGGAAGATAAGAGGTGCCTGTTCCTTCAACGCCGGGCCAGCAGCAGTCAGTTCAACATTGTGATGGCTTCGCTTGAAGAGCGCGACTTCAAGGCGGTCCTCCAGTTGTCTGATCTGCTGACTGAGAGGCGGTTGAGACATGTTGAGACGCACTGCAGCCCGACCGAAATGAAGCTCGTCCGCGACAATGAGGAAGTAGCGCAACGTTCGCAGGTCGAACTGCTTCAGGTGATTGAAGTCCATATGAAATACCTCTCATCCATCGATGCAAACGATATTGTACGATTCACCAGCGATGAGGCGATAGTATCGTATACGGCAAAACACTGTTGTCGACTTTTTAAGGCATCATGCTCCGCAAGCTATCATAGGGAGAAGTACAACAGTGTTGTCCTTCAGGCTGAAATATGCCGGATCACCAGCGAACTCCGGGACAGGCATGGCACATGACGGACTTCATGGCGTTGACCGGATACTGGCAACCGTAGCAGTCATGTTGAATGTAGCCGTTGCCAATCTCGATATCGCAATCGCCAATACTGCTTTGCCGCAGATAGCTCGCAGCCTGCAGCTTTCCGCAGGTCAGGCCATATGGATAACCGCTTCGTATCAACTGGCAATGGTCTTCGCCCTGCTGCCTGCTATCGTATGCGCGGAAAGAATCGGCGCGCGAAAGATCGCGATAGCAGGTATTGTCCTGTTCAGCCTTGCTTCATTGTTATGCGGGTTCTCATCCTCCCTGTTCCCGCTTGTCACTGGCAGAGTGCTCCGGGGAATTGGCGGGGCCTGCATCGCGGGAACAGGAATAGCGCTGACACGGTCCATATTTCCCGAAAAGCTGCTCGGTATGGGAATGGGCATCAATGCGTTCGTCGTCGGCTTGTCGCTTTCAGCTGGTCCGACCGTGACTTCGCTTATTCTTGGTGTGGGATCCGGCCATGGCTGTTTCTAATCAATATACCCGTCGGCGCTATTGGTATCGTGTTGGGTCTCTATGCGATGCCGCCCTCCATTCCCGTGGCAAGGCGCACAGTCAAACCGATCATACTTGCTCTGGGGGCGGCGATGACGACAGCATGTTGCTTAAGCCTGCATTTTTCTGCCCACGGTGAAGCAGCGTACAGCGCGATCTTTGCAGTGGCAGCAATTCTCGTTCTGTTGTCCCTTGCAAACCAGCCCGGTCAGTATTGATCACCGCATTGCCGATCGACCTCTTCGCCAGACCCGTATTCGCCCTGTCAGCGTTAACGGCTGTCCTGTCCTTTCTGGCCATGGCTTCTGCTTTTGTTTCATTGCCGTTTCTTTTCCAGTGGCGCTTCGGATTTACTCAGTTCGAAGCCGGGTTCCTGTTGTCCGTCTGGCCGGTGTTTGCGACCCTGATATCGCTGCTGGCGGGCCCGTTTCAGATCGCGTGTCGCCCGCAATTCTTTGTAGTACCGGGCTTATGGCAATAGCGACCGGGTTATGTTTGTTGAGCTTTCTCCCGTCTGACAGCACAATTGAAGAGATTTGTGCCGGGCTTGCGTTGTGCGGAACTGGCTTTGGGCTTTTTCAGGCGCCAAACATGAAGGCATTTTTGTTGTCCTCACCTGCGGACAGAAGCAGCAGCGCCGGTGGCATATCCACGCTTGTGGGCATTGTCGGGCAATCGCTCGGGGCGGCGCTGGTGGCGGCGATGTTCAACCTGTATGGCGAACACGGATCGATTTCTGCATTACATGCCGGTGCTCTGGCAGCTTTGCTCGCCAGTATTGTCAGTCTCTTTCGCAACTGTATCAGTCAGGAGAAGCCGGTATGACGCTCCCCGATATCTGGTCAATCCAGTACACCTCGTGCGGCGCGGCTCAACTCTTCACTGAACATGTCCGCTGCCAGTCCCCGGCTTCGCTTTTCGCGTTGTATAAGAGAGAGGATGTTCTTCGCGAATATGCCGCCGCGTATCGGCAGATAGGTGAGAGCCCCGTTCCGTTGTTCCTCAGCAATGTCGAATTTACTGAGAAACGCAATGCCATCACCTGCTGCTGCAAGACATTTCATCGCTTCGATCGAATTGGTCAGAAATGTTGCTTCGGCAGTGAAACCGGCTTCTGCAAAAGCATCGGCTACGATGCCGTGAATAAGCATCGAACGGTCGGCGAAAATCAGCGGATAGGACTCGCAAAAGGCAAGCGTAACTGATTCCAGTCCCGCCAGAGGATGATTTGGCGAAACAACGGCACCCAGACGGGTTTCTGTTCGCCATAATGTTTCTACTTGCGGCAAGGCTGGCAGATTGAAGGCAAAGCCCAGATCCGCATCGCCGTCCAGAACGGCCCGGAAGATATCGCGCGCAAACATTACCCTGACTGTGATTTTAAGACGGGGATGACGCGCGCCGAAGCTCGCCGCGACCTTCGAAACGATCCCACTGGCAAGCCCATTCATTGTGGCGATAATGACTTCGCCGCCCTGTAAAGTCTTGAGATCACGTATATCCGCCTTAACACGGCTGTATTCACTCAGTGTCCGGCGAACATGAGCAACCAGAATCTCTCCGGCGGGGGTCAGGCGCAGACCACGTGGCAGGCGTTCGAACAGCGGTTCACCCACCATCTCTTCCAGATGCAGAATATGTTTGTTTATTGCAGAAGCGGCCACATTCAGTCGCTCGCTGGCCCCGCGGATCGAACCGATCCCGGCAACCTCATCGATATAGCGCAGAACGCGGGAATGCAGCATCTGGTCCTCCGAGCGTTCTCGAAAAGTGCACGCAGTGGTGAATAAATACTGCTTTTTCGGAAACGGTGCAATAGCCTTTTATGCCATTGAAGCGATGTCGGCGGGGAATGGACGCAAATACGACACGTCGCCCGGATCAGCGAACCAAATCTGGAGAAAGCCGTGAACAAACTGGTTGAACAAACGCATTACAACAAGGTGCGTGCAATTTTCGAAATCCTTGAAGGGAGGGGCGAAGCAGATCTCCTCCTGAAGAACCTCAACATTCTCGATGTTCATGGCGAGACGATCTATCAGGGTTCGATTCTCGTTTACGACAAACGCATCATTGCGCTCAACCCCGACGAAACCATCGTCAAGGTGAAGAAGGTTTTCGATGGCAAGGGACTTTACGCTATTCCCGGTCTCATTGATGCGCATATTCATTTCGAGTCACAGCTCGCCCATCCGACCGCACTGGCCGCCGCTATGGTCCCATGTGGTACCACGACAATCTACGCCGAGTGCCTCGATCTTCTCAGTGCGGCGGGAGAAGAGGGTATCGAGGCGGCCGAAAACCTGTTCCGCGATCATAAACAACTACCTTACCGCCTTTATGCTTTCGCACCGGGCAAGAAGGTATCGGCGGCCGTGACCTACAGAGTGCTCGAGATGGATCCGGTGATCGGCCTCGGTGAATTTGAACATTTTACCTATAGTTCCGGCAATGATGATGATTTCCGCAAGGCTTCGTGGGTACGTGCCAAGGGAGGATTCATGAATGGTCACTGGGGCGTAACTGCGCTTTCTGACATGATGCTCAACTATCTTCCGGCAATCGGAGTTTCCAACAATCACGATGTATGGAATGAAAAGGATATTGAGAAAAGCATCCGGTACGGTTTTCCGACACACATAAAATTTGGTGTCGGCAGTGCCGAAGTGATCAAAATCCTTCTGCGTTCCATCGTTGACCGGAAATGGCCGACCGATAATTTCATGCTATGCACGGACAATATTTCTGTAGAACGTCTCCAGACCATGGGGCATATGGACTGGATCATATCGCTTTGCGTGGAAATGGGTATCAATCCTATCCATGCCATCAAGATGGCGACCTACAACACAGCGCGCTCATTTCATATGGAAGACCGGATCGGTTCACTTGCTCCCCGGTCGCTATGCCGATATCGTGCTTACCGACAGTCTTTCCGGGATAAATCCCCTTTACGTCTTCAAGGACGGGGAACTGATCGCCAAAGACCGTAAGCTTTTGAAAAAGTCGAAATAGACTATTCGGCCATGTGCAAGAACGCTGTGCACGGATTGGCCGACCTGACAAATGATCAGCTGGACATTGTTCCGCTCGAGGTTTCAGAAGATGGTACCCGGGCCAAAGTCTATCTGTTTGATGTCTATGGTCGTGGCCATGCAAAGTTCCATCAGGAGGTCTGGGTGCCGTTCAAGGACGGTAAAGTCGTGCCACAAATTGACGGTGCGACGTACAGCCGTCTTTCAATCGTCCAGCGTTATGCTGAAGGTAAACGCCATGTCGTAAATGGCCTCTTCAAGGGCGTTTCGATCGATCGGGGCGCAGTTGCCACATTCTGGCCAGCACCGAAGCCGTACTTTGTCGTCGTCGGCCGGGACAGTGCAGAAATGAGCCATTGCCTGAAGCGCGTCGACAGCTATGCAGGTGCCTGCGTAGTAACGGAGGACGAAACTGACAAAGCAATTCTACCGCTCGAAATCTATGGGGTCATGGCCAACATGTCGGTGGAAGAACTAACGGCAAGTGCAAAAGACATCGACAATGCACTGGAAGAGCTGGGCAATCGCAATGAGGGAGAGCCAGTCGTCAACAAGCTCCTCAGCCTTTTCATTTCGTTGCACCGGTTCCGCTTCCTTGAATAGACAATAGAGAAAATCCGTCAGGGCAGCGATTGGAGGCGTTGTCCGTGGAGGTAAATCACGCCATTCCGGGAGGAAGAAAATGGCCCGCAAGACAGATGATCTGTTGGTACTTGACACCGGTAACCTTGCCCGGCGCTGGGTAACCTATATCGTTGGTATCTATATACTGACGTTCGGCGTCAGCCTAGCGATCAGAGCCGGTATCGGGATATCGCCGTTAAGCAGCCTGACCCGAACCATGACACTGGTTTATCCGCCTCTCAGTCAGGGCACCTATAACTTCATTACCGAGCTTGTCATGCTTGCGGCGACCTATTTCGTTTTGCCAAAAGATTTCGGTCTGAAGAGCTTCGCATCGCTGCTGCCGGCGCTTGCGCTTGCAGTGTTTCTGGACTTCAATCTCGTTATCACAGAATTCGTTAAACTGGACCTGTACTATGCGAAGCTGGCGCTTCTGGTGTTCGCGGATGCGGCTCTGGCATTCGGTCTGTTTCTGATGATCCGAGCCAATCTCGTCCTCATGCCGATGGATATGTTCGTCAATACCTTATGCAAGCGCACCGGCTGGAAATGGGGAACATCAAGACCTTCTACGATTGCGCCCTTTTGGTATTGTCTGCAGCGATCGGACTTGCATTCCTTGCAGATATTCCCTTTATCCGGGAGGGAACAATCATCAACGCACTCCGGTAGGACAGTACATCAGGCTTTATTTCTTCCTCTACAAACGCTTTTTGCGAACAAACAGGGTCAAGAACCGCGGGTTCAGACACTCGGTCACGCGGTCGAGTGAGTACAGCGTCTCACAACCGGAGGAGCCACCCTCCGGTTGTCGTGGTTTGTCTGCTTCACCATGCTCCGAAAATGAAAAATCACAAAAACACACCTTGATTTTATCGCCGGTTTGCCTCTAAGAGGCGCGTGTCAGGCGTGGGATGAAGATCCGAGAGATCTTCAAGGGATGCTGACCAGTAAATCCTTGCCCCTTTAACAAGGCCCAGCGTCTTCCCATTTTCGAGGTTCTCGTGTTCAATATCATCCTTATCTTTGCTGTTCTCAGCGCAACCATGCTGTTCGACTGGAGCAGGCCGTACTCAAAATGATCTCTACCGGAGATCCGGTTTTTAAAAGCAACAAGCCGACCCTCGGGGTCGGCTTTTTGTTGAGTGTTCCGGGCTGGCGGCTGGATGCGGGCAGCCGGCGGGTTTCCATCTCGACCATATCGAAATCGTCTCACCATGCACTGAAAGCGATATTGTACGTCTTGAGGACAATGCGCTGATAGTGGGCAGTGACGAAAATCACTGCTGTCGAAAATAAGCCTGCCGTCGCCTTCGAGCGGTTGTTGCATCAAAGGGGACGCAGTTGGTTTTCTCGAGGATCGGTCCTTCACGACCGGGAAAAGGAGACCAATCAATGATCATCGATACCAGTTGCTATCCGACCAATCTGGTCGATCTGGCCCGGCAGCATGATGGCGATCCGTTCAGCGGCGAGCGCCTGATTCAAATGATGGACGGCCCTTATACGATCAACGGCAAACCACGCCGCATCGACAAGGCGTTCATCCAGCCGCCGCAGGGCAATACCATCTATACGTGGACGGATGGGGACCTAGACGGACGTCAGTCTATTGACGCCTATATGGCCTATACGCTTGAAATGGTCCAAAAATATCCGGACCGATTCATTGGTTGCTTCGTCTATAATCCGCGTTGCGGCGTGCAGAACGGGGTCGAGGCCATCGAGCGTTATGTGAAGGAACATGGTTTCCGCATGGTCCAGCTACAAGCCAATATGCATGCATATCGGCCTGACCGCGCCAAGGACTGGCTGCGCCCTGCGCTCGACAAATGCCGCGAACTCGGCGTGCTCGTCAAGCTGCATACCGGCGATGGCCCGTACAGCATTCCGACGGAGTGGATTCCGCTTATAAAGGAATATCCGGATATCAATTTCATCATGGCGCATTTCGGTGTGCAGACGGGAGGCGTCTACTGTTTCGAGCCTTTCCAATGGGCAATGGAATATCCGAACGTGTTTTGTGAAAGCAGCTGGTGTCTGCAGTCGCGTATCGTCGAATTTGCCAAGGATTTGCCGACGCACAAGATCCTTTACGGTTCAGACACTCCGCCCAACGAACCGGGCATGTGGCTGAACCTTCTGGAGGTGCTCTGCCACAAACCGCCGCAAGGGATGAATCTCGACGAGGACACGCTCGAGGATTACCTCGGCAACAATCTCGCCCGCATGTTGGGTATGGAGCCAACGCCTCCGCCCGCCACCTATCAGGATGCAGTCGCAGAACTTGAACGTCATGGCATCGAAAACAAGCACTACCCGGCGACCATTGCCTAGTTCAGCGGAGAATCCAAATGATCATCGATACCCATCTGCATCCAACCAATCTGGTCGATGAGGCCCGGCGCCATACCGGTGAACCGTTTAACGGCGAACGTATGCTGAAGCTCATGGACGGGCCCTATATGATCAACGGCAAGCCACGCCGGATCGATATGGGCTTCATCCAGCCGCCGCCCGGCAATACAGGCTACCGCGACGGCAACCGTCGCGGACGCGACGGCATTCGAGACTACATGTCCTATGTCGCCGAGCTCTGCCAGAAGTATCCGGACCGCTTCATCGGCAACTTCAATTACAATCCACGGTGGGGCCCGGAAAACGGAGCAGCGGAACTGGAATTCCACGTCAAGGAATATGGCTTCAAGATGCTGAAGCTGCATTCCAACATGCATGGCTATCGCCCGGACCGCGCACTCGAATGGTTGCGGCCCGCCATGAAGAAATGTGCGGAGCTGGGCGTCGTCGTGCTCATCCATACAGGTGATGGCCCTTATTCGATCCCGACGCAGTTTTACCCCATTATCCGCGAGTTTCCGATGGTCAACTTCATCATCGGTCATTTCGGTATCCAGACAGGGGCAACTACTCGTTCGAGGCGTTCTGGATGGCTATGGACACGCCGAATGTCTATTGCGAATCCGGCTGGTGCTTCCAGTCGCGCATCGTGGAGTTTGCAAAGCAGTTGCCGCCAAACAAGATTGTGTTCGGTACGGATTCGCCGCCGAACAATCCGGGCATGTGGTTGCGCGAGCTGGAGGTTCTGTGTTCGCCAGAGCCGCAGGGCATGAACCTGAGCGAAGATATTCTTGAAGACTATCTGGGCAATAATATTGCCCGTCTCGTCGGAATTGAACCCACCAAGCCTCCCAAGGACGGCGGAAGCTGAGAAGCGCCTCAAGGCGACATATGTCTGACTTCCTGTGCGGGGTGCACGTGTGCACCCCGCACATTTCAAAAAAATGACACTGGGAGGAGTCATGAACGAGCTGCTATCAATCACCAATGTGGGAAACCGGGATTTTCAGGGTTTCGCGAATGTCTATCGGAAACTTTATCCCGACGACGTCGTTCACATCCGCGAGCCGCTGCCGGATGGGCGGGATGTAACTGCAATGGTGGCCGCCCTCGCTGAAACGGGAAGGGCGCCGATGCTGTTTTGCGACCGGGTTCCGGGCAGCGAGGTGCCGCTGGTCACGAATGTGTTTGCATCACGCGAACGGATCGCTCGAATCTTCGGAACCAGCGTTTCAAAACTTCATGAAGAGTATCAGAAACGAGCCAACACCCCAATCGACCCCGAATATGTCGCCGATGGTCTGGTTATGGAACGGGTTGATGAAAGCAAGGACGTCGATCTCGACAAACTTCCGATGATCCAGCATTTTGCAAGTGATCGCGGTCCCTATATCACAAATGCAATCATCGTGGCGAGCGATCCCGAAACCGGCATAGCCAATCTCAGTTATCACAGATCAATGCGTCACTCGCAGTCAGCTCTGGCAACCAGCCTGCATTCGCGAGGCCATTTATGGCGCATGTATCAGACAGCACGCGAAACAGGTCGACCGTTACCGGTAGCAATGGTGGTTGGGGCGCACCCCCTTTTCATGCTGGCTGCATCGGCTCGATTGCCATTTGGCGCTGATGAGCGTGCCGTAGCGGGCGGGCTTATGCGGGAGCCTCTGCGTCTGGTCAGAACACCACGCTATGCTATCGGGGTTCCGGCGGCTGCCGAATACGTTCTGGAAGGGCACCTTGATCCCCATGCGCATGTCGAGGAAGGCCCGTTCGGCGAGTTTTCCGGATATTCCTCGGATCGTTCGACCAATACGCTTTTCCATGTAACGGCAATCATGCGCCGCAAGGCACCGTGGCTGGTCGACGTCGTGGGTGGTGCGACCGATGAACATCTCAATCTTGCTCGCTTGCCGCGGGAAGCCGAGATGTTTGAAAAGCTGAAGGCACGCTTCCCTCGGTGACACGGCTGCATTACCCCACGTCCGGCACACATTTCCACTGCTATGTCGCTTTGAAACAAAGCCGGCCGGGCGAAGCGCGTCAGATCATGCTCGGTCTGCTTGGCTGGGATCCGTATCTGAAAACAGTCATAGCCGTCGATGACGATGTCGACGTCGCGCAGGACAGCCGGGTTCTATGGGCATTGGCAACGCATTTTCAGCCACATCGTGACCTCTTCACGATCGGTGGTCTGCCGGGCAGCCCTCTCGACCCATCATCGAGTTCCGATGGAACGACGTCGCGGCTGGCGCTCGATGCAACACGCGGACCGGATTTTCATGGTATTCGCGCAACAATCGGTGATGACGCAATGAGCCGTGCGCGGGATCTGCTGGGTCGTCTGGCGGGAACGCGACCGACGGGGGCGGCGTCATGAATGCCATCTCCCCGCGTTATGACGGTTATCAACCACGTATGGTTGTTGGTATCAGCGGTGCGTCCGGCTTTACCTACGGGTTTCGCCTTCTTGAAATCCTGCAACAGCTCCAGATCGAGACGCACGTAGTTGTAAGCCGGTCGGCGCTCCTCACCATGACGCATGAGACAGACTATAAACTCGCTGACATCCGGAATCTGGCGAACTGTCTCTATAAATCCGACGACATGGCCGCCAGTATTTCGAGCGGTTCCTTCAGGACAATGGGCATGGTTGTGGCACCTTGCTCGATGAAAACCCTTGCGGAAATTGCCCACGGATTATCAGGAAGCCTGATCAGCCGTGCAGCAGATGTCACGCTGAAGGAACGACGCAGACTTGTGCTCCCGGCCCGGGAGACACCGCTGACGCAGACCCATATAGCAAACATGCTCACCGTTACACAGATGGGTGCGATCGTGACGCCTCCAGTTCCAGCCTTTTACGCCAAACCTGCGACCATCGCGGAGATGGTCGATCATACAGTGGGCAGAGTTCTCGATCTTTTCGATCTTGAAACGGACGGCGTGCGGCGTTGGATCAAGATGCCCTGACACCAGTAATCCAAGGGAGATGAACAATGTTGAAGACAGTCAAGGACAAGATTCCGGTCACCGTGCTTACCGGTTTTCTCGGCTCCGGCAAGACGACACTGCTGAATTATATACTGAAGGAAAATCACGGCATGAAGATCGCTGTGATCGAAAATGAGTTTGGGGAGGTCGGTATAGACGGCGATCTGGTCGTCGGTAGCACTGAAGAGATTTTCGAGATGACAAATGGCTGCGTCTGCTGCGTGGCCGAGGCACGCGACGACCTGCTTCGGGTCATCCGCCAGCTTCTGGCAAGACCGGAGCGTCTCGATCACATCATTATTGAGACAAGTGGTCTGGCCGATCCCTATCCGGTTGCGCAAACCTTCTTTCTCGACGATCCGATCCGCAATGAAACCAATCTGGACGGCGTTATCACACTGGTTGACGTCAAACATATCCGCCAGCATCTGGACGATATCCATCTCGACGGTATCGATAATCAGGCGGTTGACCAGATCGTCTGTGCGGACCGCATCGTACTCAACAAGGTGGACTGGCTCAGGATGCCGACATTGCCGATGTGACCGGGCGTATCCGCCAGCTCAATGAAACGGCAGATATCGTGCTGTCGAGCTATGCGCAGATCGATCTGAGCAAAATCACGGGGCTGGCGGCATTTGACCGCAATCGTAAGATGGCTGCAGAAATCGATTTCGACTGGCACGTCCACAATCATCACCACGATGATCACGATCACGATCACGACCATGCATGGCTTGGCGATGCCAGTCACACACACGACGTTTCCGTCACATCGGTGGGTATAGAACTCCCGGGGAATATGGACCCCCAAAAATGTCGCGCTGGGTAACGGAACTCAAGCGACAGAACAATGAGAATCTGTTTCGGATGAAAGGTATCTTCTCCATGCAGGACGATGACTATTGTTACGTCTTGCACGGGGTTCACAACGAGATCGAATTCCGCCCCAATCATCCGTGGGCTGGAGATGAACGTTCAAACAAGATGATCTTCATTGGACGCAATCTGGACCGTGCCTCTCTGCAGGCCCGCATAGAGGCATGCCGGGCGTAGACGCCCGTGCGAGCCGGCTTTGGGACCGGGAGTGCATCCGCCGTATCTCTTCGTGCCGGATGAATTCCAAAGCCGGATCGTTCGAATTTGCAAACAGGCGTCACCACAAGACGTCATGAAAGGAACGGCCGCAAGTCGTTGGAGAATGAGCAAACAAGGGGAACAACGATGACAACTGCAATACATCCAGTCGATGAAATACTACCTGCAAAGAAAACTCTTACCCCCGCACTGCAACATGTTGCAGTGTCATATGTGGGATCGGTCGCAGTGCCGCTGATCATTGCCAATGCACTTGGTTTTAGCGCCGAGGAAACGATCCTCCTGATCAGTGCCACCTTTTTTGTTCAGGCATTGCGACGCTGCTGCAAACCATCGGATTCTGGCGTTTCGGCGTCCGTCTTCCGATCATGAATGGTGTAGCATTCTCCAGCGTTTCGGCCATCATCGCGATCGGTTCCATGCCGGGCGTGGGTATAGCCGGTATCTGCGGTGCCGTGATTGCAGGCGGCATCTTCATCATGCTGATCGCACCGATTACCGGGCATCTGCGCCGCTTCTTTCCGCCCGTCGTCACGGGCTGCATAGTCACCGCCATCGGCGTGCAACTTCTGCCGGAAGCCTATCAATGGGCAGGTGGCGGACGTGGCGAGCCGATTTTGGCGATCCCGCTTTTCTGGGCGTGGCGCTACTGGTGCTGATCGTTATCCTTGCGTTCAACAGGTTTGGATCGCCGCTTCTGAAAAATCTCGCTGTACTTTTCGGTATGGGCGCGGGAGCTCTGGTCGCCTTTCTTCTGGGGATGGGCAATCTCAACCCGGTCGCAACCGCTCCCCTGGATGACCGTGCCGACGCCGTTCCATTTCGGACTGCCGACTTTCGCCGTCCTGCCGTTCATGACGATCGTGATTGTGATGATCGTCCAGACAGTGGAATCCATGGGCCTGTTTATTTCGATCGGAGAGATTGTCGACAAGGATGTAACGCCTGAGCAGGTTGCTGATGGGGTGCGTGCCAATGGCCTTGCCAGTGCAGTTGCCGGCGTCTTCGCGGGCTTTCCCTTCATCGCGCATATGGAGAATGTCGGGCTCGTCATTCTGAGCGGTGTGCGCAGCCGCTGGGTTGTGGCCCTCTGCGGTTTGATGCTGTGCGTTATCGCCTTCTTTCCCAAGTTCGGCGCAGTCCTTGCAGCGGTGCCTGCACCGGCACTCGGCGGAGCAGCGGTAGCGATGTTCGGTATCGTTGCTGCGGCTGGTATCCAGTCTCTGTCCAAGGTCGATTACGCGAATAATCAGTACAATATCCTGATCGTCGCTTTGACGCTGGCCATAGCATTCATCCCAATCATGTCACCCAATCTGTTCCAGCAACTGCCGGACTGGACGCAATCTATCCTGCATTCAAGCGTCGTGGTGGCTTGCGTGGTTTCCGTTACGCTCAATCTCGTTCTCAACGGCGGGCGACAGCAATCAGGTTCATGAAAGCCATCATGACGGTCATCTGGCCGAGGCAAAGTCCCAGACCAACGGTGGCTGAGTATAACCATCTGCGGAGCCGGGCGGAGAGCCCGGCCTGCACACCAAAGGTTGGCAACCGCCCGCTATAGCGGCTGTGGAATACAGGCTTGCGGGGCGGACCCGTTTTACCCATTCAGCTCCACTCAGATAGTGAGGTTTCACGATGGACAATCTGTTCCAGCAATCCACCGCGCCGTGCCGCCGCCTTGTCCGGGGAGGCCCGGTCGCTGCAGGCGCCCGCGATGTCCGACAGGCCGATATGTTGATCTCCGAAAAGGTGTCATCCGGATATTGCATCCGACATCGAGCTTGAAGGCGACATGCAGCTTATCGATGCGGCAGGCTGCATCGTTTCGCCGGGCCCGGTGGACATGCACCAGCACCTCGACAAGACGGGCGTGTTGCGTTTTGCGCCCAACCCGTCAGGCACATTGCAAGGCGCGCGCGACGCTTTCGCGAAATATGCACGGCAGGCCCCGCCGGACGATATTTTCAAGCGGGCATCCAAAACAATCGAGCGCTGTCTCAGCCGAGGCACTACCGCAATTCGAAGCCACGTGAATGTCGATAAAGATGCCGGTTTCAATGGCATTGAGGCACTGGCGAAATTGCGCTCGGATTGGGCGGACCGGGTTAAATTGCAACTTGTGGCCTTCATGATACCGCATCCCGGACAGGATCTTGACTGGCTGGAGGCCAACATCGATCGGGCCGTAGCACAGGCTGATGCCGTTGGTGGCACCCCCCGGCTGTCGCGGAAGACCCGGATCGTTATCTCGATATCCTCTTTGCCGCTGCCGCGCGGCGGCATGGGCGACCGGTCGACCTGCACCTTGATGAACATCTCAACCCGCATCGTCCGCTTTTCAACGCTGTTTTCGAGCGGGTCCGTCGCTATGGTCTGGAGGCGCGTACCGTGCTCAGCCATGCTTCGGTTCTCAGTGCGATGGACCGACCGGATTTCGAGGCGATCCCGGAGCAGATCATCGCGTTGAAACTTGGCGTTGTCACGCTACCGGCGGCTAATCTTTATCTGCAGGGGCGCGATTGCGAGAAGTTGCCGCCGCGCGGTCTGACCCGGGTGGCCGAAATCGTACGGTCCGGCGTACCCATCGCAACCGCGTCCGATAATATTGAGGATCCTTCGTTCCAACAGGATCAGGCGATATGCTGGAAATCGCGCGCTGGACCCTGCTGGCCGGCCATCTGAAGGGCGACGAACTTGCCACCGCCTACGCGATGATTACTGCATTCCCTGCAAAACTGATGGGGCTTAAGGATTATGGCTTGCATCGGGGCGCTCGCGCTGATTTTCTGCTTGCCAAAGCTGAAAGCATCGACGGCTTCGTGGCCGGTGGAACACCGCATTTGCGTGTTTTCTCCAATGGAATGCTTGTATCGGAGACGCGGATCGCCACAGTGACCACGGCGAAGACGCAATCCCTCATGCGCGAACCGGCCTGAGACGTCGCAGGCCCGGACAAAAGCGGAGTGGGATAGGATGACCGGGAGATTGGTCACGCGACTGACAGCATTCGGTATGGTTATCCTGCGCGAGGCGATCAGCGTCTACTGGACGCTGGTCAAGATCATGTTGCCGGTGATGGTGCTGACGCAGCTGGCAATCGAGATGGGCCTGATCAAAGCCATTTCTCCTGCCTTCGCTCCCGTCATGCAGTTCGTGGGGCTGCCGCCTGAAGCCGGTTTTGTTTGGGCTATGAACCTGCTGGTGGGCGTGTGGAGCGGGGCAGTGGTGATGTTCGCCGTCTTGCCGGTCGACACACTCACCACAGCTCAGGTGACGATCCTCGGTTCGCTTTTCCTCTTCGCTCATGCTCTTCCCATCGAACAGCGTATCGTACAAAGGCTGGCCCACGCCTGATCGTGTCGACCCTGATCCGGCTTGGCGGCGGTCTTGTTTTCGCATGGGGGATCAACCTGATTTCCAGCCGTACCGGCTGGCTGGCAGAAACCGGCTGCACCGGGCTGGGTGCCGGGCCATTACGATTCAAGCTGGAGCAGCTTCGTCGCCGATACGGCTTCCACGCTGGTCTGGATATTTATCGTCCTGCTCGGTCTGGTGGCTGTGCTGAGAACAATGGACGCGCTCGATGTGACGCGCTTCCTCAACCTGCTTCTTTCACCCTTGTTGCGCTTGCTCGGCATATCGAAAAATGCCGCTCCATTGACCGTGGTCGGGCTGGTGCTGGGACTGTCCTATGGTGGAGGTCTCATCATCCGTGAAGCACAGCGCGGACACATTCAGCCTCGGGACGTCTTTCTCGCGTCGAGTTTCATGGGGCTGTGCCACAGCCTGATCGAAGATACGCTGATCGTGGTGGCTCTTGGCGCGGATATCTATGTTGTCCTGTTCGGTCGACTGATTTTCTCCATTGTTCTGGTCGCGATATTCGCCAGACTTCTGCGCGGAACGGGCGACGCCTTCTTCTTCCGCTTCCTTTATCGGGATACACTGCACGGCAACGGTCGGTTGGAGCCCTGGTTCGACCGTTAAACAATCAACAGGTCCCTAGGTCCGCCGAAGGAACCGGCGATCAGGCAGTGTGCTGTTCCTGATTGGCGCAGGAGGCAGTACTTTCGTCAGACCATAAATCTGATACCACACTGGATATCGAAGATATCAGTAGCTTCGAACCATAGAATCCGGGGAGCCGGGCGTTCAGTGCCGGAGTGCCGGCTTCCGCGATAGTACGCGCCTATCTTTTCCGCTTTCGTGATCTGATGCAGATAAACGTTCGCAAGGCTGGTCGTATAAAACCGGTGTCTGGCCATTGTCGTTTCTCGCTTGGACCGGTTGTTTTTCGCGGGACCGGCGCCTCAAAACCCGGACTTTCATTACCGGATGTGTTTTCAGGCAGGGTTTGTCAGGAGTGTTCGCCTGCACTGTTGACTTCTGGGAGCTGTTAGGTTGATATCAATGTAATTGAAAGGACGTCAGGTTGCGGGACGGCGACAACCGTTCCTGAGACAATCAGAAAGAAGCAGCTTGTCGCAGATAAAGAAGGCAGCCTCCTGCTAACCTGACGCGTTAAGTTAGAATGGGAGAGAAATGATGAAGATTGTGACCAGTCTGAGCTTTCAGGGCCAGTGCCGGGAAGCCTTTGAATTCTACGCTCGGGTCCCGGGCGGAAAGATTACCGCTGCAATGCCCTATGGCGACGGTCCTCCAGACATGCCTATCAAAAAAACGAGAAGTACAAAACCCGGCTGATGCACTGCTGGCTGGAAGTTGGTGATCAGGCTCTGATGGGCGCAGATATGGATGTTGATTGGGCCCGGAATATCGACAAGCCAAAAACGGCTTCGATGTCACTTTACACACCGGGGACAAGGCCGAGGGCCAGCGCTGGTTCGATCAGCTGTCTGATGGTGGCAAGGCGGTCATGCCCTTCGGCGAGACCTTCTGGTCTCCCGGCTTCGGTTCCCTCGTCGACAAATTCGGCATTCCCCGGATGGTCAATACCATTCCGTCGCCCGACTGGAAACCGGCACAGGGCTGATCCTGAAACACCAGTCAAAAATGGATTGGTTGCCGGCTGCACCGAACCGCGCGCGTCCGGGGAATATAGTGTGCTCCAGCTTTTATTGGCGCCAGAAAGCACATGTCGGGTAGTACTATGAGCATATCCTATCGCTGGGTTATCGTGGCTGCAGGTGGTCTCTTGGGGTGCGTCGCCATCGGAGCGATGTTTTCGCTTCCGGTCTTCCTGCGGCCTATGGCGCAGGATACCGGCTGGTCCGTTACCGGAATATCCGCGGCAATGACTTTTGGCTTCCTCGCCATGGCAGCCGCGAGCATGGTGTGGGGTAGTCTTTCCGACCGGTTTGGTCCGCGCCCCGTTGTGTTGACGGGATCGCTCGTTCTGGCGTCTAGTCTCGCTCTCGCCAGCCGGGCAGGAACGCTTGGTGAATTCCAACTCCTCTTCGGTCTTCTGGTTGGCACGGCGACTGCCGCTGTCTTTGCGCCCATGATGGCGTGCGTGACAGGCTGGTTCGAAACACAACGTGGTCTGGCAGTCTCGCTCGTTTCGGCGGGTATGGGCATGGCGCCAATGACCATGGCACCGTTGGCGGCGTGGCTGGTGACTATCCACGATTGGCGGACTGCCATGTTGATTGTTGCCGGAATCGCGGCATCCCTCATGGTCCCCGCAGCGCTTCTGGTGCGTCGACCGCCAGCCCTCGATGAGGGGTCGCGAGAAATGGTGGTGGATGAGCCCCACGCGGATATGGGTGTGCGGCAGGCGGTGCGATCGCCGCAATTCATCACACTGATGTTGGCGAACTTCTTTTTGCTGCGCAACTCATTCCGGGCCGATCTTCCATACGGTGAGTTATGCTGTGACTTGCGGCATCCCCATGATCGCGGCCGTTTCGATCTACAGCGTCGAGGGATTGGCCGGTATGTTTGGTCGTATCGGGTTCGGTCTTGCCGGAGACCGCTTCGGCGCCCAGCGTGTGCTGGTGATCGGACTTCTTGCACAGGCATTTGGCGTACTCGCCTATGTGTTCGTCTCGACGCTTGGACCCTTTTACGCCGTCGCCGCTCTGGTCGGCTTCATTTATGCTGGCACAATGCCGCTCTACGCCGTGATCATACGGGAGAATTTTCCGTTGAAGATGATGGGCACGATCATTGGTGGTACGGCAATGGCTGGCAGCCTCGGGATGTCGACCGGTCCGCTCCGGGTGGGCTGGTCTATGATCGTTTCGGCTCTTACGCGCTGATGTATGTTGGTTCTCGGGGCATGGGTCTGGCGGCGGTCTTGATCCTGATGACATTCCGTCCGTTTCCCGTACGCCAGACCCGGCTAGCGTCAGTTTAGGTGGCCATTCTGGTTGAGCGATCGCGGTTTTTGTACGTTTCTGCCAGTTTTCACCGCTATTGAATGGAGAAGGTCCCGGATGGCAAATCTCGTCTTTGCATTGAACCAGTCACTGGATGGCTATGTTGATCACATGGCTTTTGTGCCTGATCCAGTTGTTTTCCGTCATTTCATCAATGATCAGCGAAGCCTGACCGGCATGGTCTACGGTCGGCGAATGTACGACGTCATGCGGTACTGGGACGAGGATCACAGCGAGTGGGGCGAGGCAGAAAGAGAGTATGCGCGAGCCCGGCGCAGCCAGCCGAAGTGGGTCGTGTCACGCTCATTAAAGTCCGTTGGCCCGAATGCCACTCTCATTGACGATGACGTTGAGGTATTCATAACCGGGCTGAAAGCCCGACTCGCGGGGTAATTGAAGTTTCCGGCCCGGAATTGGCGGGCAGTTTGTCCAGACTGGGTCTCGTCGATGAGTATCGTTTATACATCCATCCCGTTGTGCTCGGCGGTGGCAAGCCGCTGTTTTGCGGCCCGCAACCGCCTTTGCGTTTCAAAGGAAGTGATCGCATCTCGGATGATGTGATCAGGTTGACATATGTTCCTGCGTAATTGCAGTGATCGATTGATAGCTCCCTGCGGTCGCTCTGGGACAGGCAGGCCGACGTGTCCTGATACAGTGAACCCGTACCGGAGTGGCCAGCGGGGTGATCGGAAAATCGTATCTGCTTTGCATACCAAAGTAGAGGGGCAGCTTGAGAGGCGAATGAACGCTCACCTGTTACCTCCGGAAGCGGACACAGGTTTCAGGAAATGCCTTACAACAGGTCCTGCTTCACCGATATGGAACGCGTGCAGTGTCTCCCCGGTCAAGCTGGTCGGTATGCGTCACACGTCTGTGCTGGCGCTGATGTTCTATCCAGCTTTCGACGATGAAAGCCTCTACTACCTTGCCGGGATCGGCAACGTCCTCCCACACGTCCCAGCGGATCGCGCCATCGCGTTGACGAGCAGAACTGAAACTGATCAACGCTGCGATAAAGTCAGGTTGACGGTCAGGATCTACGCGATACTCGATTTCAATCAGGACCGGTCCGCGATCATTTTCGGGAGGGTAGCGACCACCGGCTCGACCCAGTGGTTGGAGGGGGCGAGATCCACAGCTGCGTCTTTTGGCAATTGCCAGATGCGCGCGAGCAGAACAGTTGATGCCAATCCGGCTGCAGCGACGGTCAACGCAGTAGCGACATTGGCTTTCGTCGCCAGCGTACCCCACAATATACTGCCGCCAGTCATAGCGCCCCGGAAAACCGGGAGATACACGGCAAGTGCTCGCGCTTTGACCCATCCCGGAGCGGCCATTTGTGCGGCAACATTCAAGGAGGTCAGCATTCCGATCCGGGCGAGGCCACCTGCGAACATCGCCGCCCCTGCGAGCCGGGCATTGGGCACAACAGACAGCATCAGGGTCGCAAGAGCGAACAGGCAGGTCGCCCAGATCGAGATCGTATTGGCCTCAACTTTCTTGCGTATGCGCTTCAGCAGCAAAGCGCCTGCAATCGCGCCAATCCCCATTGCCCCCAGAAGCGCGCCGTAGCCGGCCGCATCCAGTCCAAGAGCTCGACGTCCTATCAATGGCAGCATGGCCCAAAGTGCACTGCCGAACAGGAAAAACTGAATGCCCGGATTAGCACCAGTCGCATCGCAGCTGAGTGCCGGGCATATCGATACCCGGCTTTCAGGGCGCCAAAGAAATGTTCAGGTGGCAGGCTGCTGACATACGCCTGACGCTTCCAAACGAACAAGACCCCAAGAACGGCAACGACTGAAAGGGCGTTCAGCGCAAACACAGCCGGTGTTCCTGCGATTGCGACAATTACGCCTCCAAGAGCCGGGCCAATTGCACGTGAAATATTGATGCCGAGGCTATTCAGCGCAATAGCGTCAGGCAGGGCTGGTTTATCTACCAGTTCCGGTACTATGGCACGGAACACCGGTGCACTGAGTGCCGCCGAAATACCTAACATGAATGTCACGCCAAGCAGAACCCGGGGCGTTGTCAAGCCGCTCAGGGTTAGCAGGGGAGAGGATGGCCGCCGCTGTCAAACCAAGTAACTGTGCGGCCAGCAGCATTCTCCGGCGGTCAATGATGTCAGCCAGCGCTCCCGCCGGTAGCGCCGGGAGAAACATCGGAAGTGTCGTAGCCGCCTGAACCATCGCAACCAGCAATGGGCTCGGAGACAGCGAGGTCATCAGCCACGCGGAACCGACGTCGTTCATCCATGTTCCGATATTGGAGATAATCGTCGCAATCCATAGCGCTCTGAAGACAGGAAAGCTCAATGGACTTCTGGTTGAAGGTGTTTCTGACTGAGGTATCGTCATCCCGGCTCCTTCCCGGTGGAAGCGAGAAATGGGCTTTTGAGTGGGTGCGATATGTTCGCTCCCTCTCTGATTGGCAAAGAGGGGCGGTTCAGACCGCCCAGCATCCGCAGCCCAATGTGCCCCAGAAAGTTCCGGCGTCTGATACCGGTACATTCGCACCCGGGGCGGCTGCGTGATCATGGCCATGCACCGAACAGTTGTTTGCGCAACCGCAATGCAGAGACAGTTTCCGTCGTGCTTCCTTCGTTTGATAATACCCGCCGAAAGTGGCAACTGGTGACCAGTCGGGCATTGGCGCAGGCAATTCAGGCGCGAGCGACGCGTAATCGCCATCGCCGTGAACGATCCTGCCGCCAAGCACCGTCAAGACGGAACGGAGATGCACGATATCGTTCTCGGGTACCGAAAAATAGTCGTCGGAAAGTACAGCGAGATCGGCAAGTTGCCCGACCTTAATCTGGCCCTTCTTGCCTTGCTCATTCGAAAACCGGTGTTGGCCTCGGTCCACAGCCGTAATGCAGTCTCGCGGTCGAGACGATTGGCCACCGGGTAGAGCGCAAGCCCGCCTACTGTCCCGGATGTCACTAACCGGAGAGCGAGACCCACGGGTTATAACTGGCCACGCGGGTAGCATCAGTACCGCCGCCAACAGGAATACCGGCAGCGAGCATCTTCTGGATCGGCGGTGTACGCTCGGCAGCCTTCGCACCGTAACGCTCGACAAAATATTCGCCCTGATAGGCCATACGATGCTGGACCGCAATACCACCGCCCAGTGCCGCAATACGATCAATATTTCGATCACTGATGGTCTCTGCATGATCGAAGAACCAGTTTATGCCGGAAATCGGCACATCGCGGTTTACCTTCTCGAAAACATCAAGGGCCCGGCTGATCGTCTCGTCATAAGTGGCGTGCAGACGCCATGGCCATTTGTTCTCCGCCAAAAGGCGGACAACCGGCTCAAGGTCGCGTTCCATATCAGGTGGCATTTCCGGACGCTCGACGCGGAAGTCCTCAAAATCGGCAGCAGAATAGACAAGCATCTCACCCGCACCATTATGCCGGTACGTGTCATCACCTTGTCCGGTGAAACCTGCTTGACCCACGACGAGAAGTCGGCAAGTTCTTCCTTCGGCTTCTGCGTGAAGAGATTATAACTGATACGGACTGTTAACTCGCCGTCGGCGTGCAGTTTTTCGACTATCTCGTAGTCGTCTGGATAGTTCTGAAAGCCACCGCCTGCGTCGATGACACTGGTCACACCAAGTCCATTGATCTCCCGCATGAAATGACGTGTGGAGTTGACCTGATACTCCGGCGGAAGTTTTGGACCTTTGGCCAACGTCGCGTAAAGGATCGTAGCGTTGGGTTGGGCAAGCAGGAGACCGGTAGGATTGCCCGCTGCATCGCGCACGATTTCTCCTCCGGGAGGGTTCGGTGTATCTTTCGTATAGCCCACTACGCGCAGCGCTGCGGCGTTGAGAAGTGCGCGATCATAAAGATGCAGGATGAAGACTGGCGTGTCCGGCGCAATGGAGTTTATTTCATCGAGTGTAGGTAAGCGCTTTTCAGTGAACTGATGCTCGGTAAAGCCACCGACGACGCGGACCCATTGCGGCGCCGGAGTGCGATCTACCTGTTGCCTGAGCATGGCAAGCGCGTCGGCAAGGCTGGGAACGCCATCCCAGCGCAATTCCATATTGTAGTTCAGGCCGCCTCGAATGACATGCGTGTGGCTATCGATCAGTCCCGGAATGAGGCGGCGGCCCCGGACGTCGATGACTGTTGCAGTGGGTGCCATAGCACGTATCTCGGCCTCGGTTCCGACTGCGGGGAACTTGCCATCTCTGATCGCCACTGCTTCGGCTGACGGGTTTTGCCGGTCGAGCGTTGTGATCTTTGCGTTGACGATAATCAGGTCGTTTTCCTGCATTGTAGTTTCCTGTGCAAAGCCGCGTGACGAAGACAGCAGAGCCGAGGCAGCAAGGCCTGCGAGCGCTTGGCGACGGTTCGGACGATACATTTTAGCCTCCTCACATTATTTCCCGGCGAAGCCACCGATGGGCTCCTTCTCCTGCAGATCATCCAAATTCATTGTTGTGGCCTTCTGATCAGATCCAGCCACGCTACGAGGAGAAAACCTCCCGTCAGTCCCAGATGCTCGAAGAAGGAATTGGCGGCCATGAAGCGTTCCTGACCGAACGGCATTTCCCAGAATCGTAATGCGACGAGTGTGGCCATAAGGGTAAATCCGCCGAGCGCCAGCGCCCCCAGCCAGCGCCCCCATCCCGTCAGGATCATCGCGGAAGCAACCAGTTCCAGAATGATTACCGCTCCGGCGAAAACAGCTGGTGGATTGAGCCCGAAATGCGTCATCTCGCCGATTGCGCTTTGGAAGTCCGTCAGTTTGACGAGGCCGCCCTGTATATATGCGGCGCATAATCCCAGATGAGCCAGAAAATGTACGGTTCTTGATGCGGAGCCGTTCTCGTGTAACTTGAATGACATTCTGACAACTCCGGCTATTATCAGGATTGCGTTTGAATGATTAGGCGCAATGGCGGGCGACCCTTTCCTGCAGGCCGCTGGCACTGCCGGATTATTTGGCCGGGTTGGGGCCGATGCGTTCTGCATGGGCGACCCGTTCGGGAGCTTTGTGAACCATGGTGTAGGCATAGTCGACGCCCATGCCATAAGCGCCGGAATGTTCTCTCACTATCTCCATCACAGCGTCATAAGTATCGCGCCGGGCCCAGTCGCGCTGCCATTCCAGCAGGACTTGTTGCCGGGTTACCGGCACTATTCCGGCCCGGAACATGCGGTCCATCGCATATTTGTGAGCATCGGCGGACGTACCACCTGAAGCGTCGCCCACCATATAGATGTCGTAGTCAGTGTCGTGCAGACACGACAGGGCGAATGTCAGGTTACACACTTCGGTCCACAGCCCGGAAACGACAATCTTCTTGTGACCGTTTGCGGCGTTTGCGGCCAGCGCGTCGCGCACATTCTGGTCGTCCCGGGAATTCATCGAGGTCCGCTCCAGAAGCTTGTTGTCAGGAAAGACGGCCAACAGTTCAGGGGAAAGTGTTTCCGGAAAAGCTCTCGGTCTCCACGGTGGTTATAGTGGTCGGAACCGGAAAGCCTTTGCAGCCTTGGCAAGGCCCACGACATTGTTTTTCAAAACCTGCCGGTCAATCGACTGGACACCGAATGCCATCTGGGGCTGCTGGTCGATGAAAATGAGCTGGCTGTTTTGTGGCGTTAGAACTTCGAGCTTGCTGGACATCAGGAACTCCGGTGGTTTGTAAGGTTGAGAATTCGCGATCAGACCTGATCGGCATCTTTTTGGCGTGTTGGCACTGTTCCGTATGGCAAATGATTTCTCATGCAGGCATGACTGAACGATACCCGTCTGGCCTTTCAGCCATTGCACGCCAGCTTCTCCGGCAACCATACCGAGGAGCCCGAGAAGTGCGATAATGGAGGGGCCGGCGACCTGACCGAAAGTCCGGCATAAAGAGCGCCGACGACCATGCCGACCGCAAGCGAAACGAGATAGGGGTGCAACTGGCTCATTGAGACAAATTCCTCAGTGGATTGCGGTCGCAGATGGATTTAAGGCCGCCGGTTACCAAAGACAGATTGATCGCGAGTGGATGGTAACATCGTTGACGATTGCGAATAATTGTCACAATAATTGGCATTCAATTGCGCCGGTGTAATAATTGAAATGGACGAATTAAAAGCGCTTCGCACATTTCTCACTGCTGCGGAAAAGCGAAACTTCGCACAGGCTGCGAAAAAGCTTGACGTAACGCCTGCTTCTGTAACCCGAACTATCGCCGCGCTTGAGGCCGAACTGGGTGTACAGCTATTTGTTCGCACTACCCGGCAGGTGTCATTAACCAACGATGGCGCGGTGTTCGCGGCGCGTATTGAACCGGCAATGGAGGCTTTTGACAACGCTCGCGCCGAGCTGATGGCGGCGCACAAGGCTGATGAGGGGCGCATCAGGATTAATGCTCCGATGTCGCTCGGTCAGCGCGTTCTGGCACAGATACTGTGCGGCTTCAGATCAATCTACCCGAAGATCAAGTTGGAAATTTCATTGACGGATGAGCTGCTGGATATGATTGATGAGGATTTCGATCTGGCTGTTCGTATCTCGGAACCACCCTCAGACAAGTTTACGATCTGGAGGAAAATTTGTGCTGTACGGCGCGTCGTGGTGGCCGCACCGGGACGACTTTTGCCATGATAAGCCATCCGAAGGAAATCGCAGCCGAAGCTTGCTTCGGCTACAGCTCAGAAAGCGGTCCTGAACTCTGGCAATTGTCCAACGCTGGCACAAACCATACAATAATTGCCGGAAGTTGCGTCAGTTCCAACAATGGAGAAGTTCTCGCCCGTATGGCCGCCGACGGAAACGGCGTTGCTCTTCTGCCCACGTTTATCGTGTCCGAATTTCTGGCGGCAGGACAACTCATCACCATTCTGCCGGACTGGCAGCCGCCCCAACTTTGGCTGACACTCTATTATCCGCCCTATCAAAAACTTCCTCCGCGAATTGCGGTGTTTTCCGAGTACTTTGAGAAGAACATTACGTCACTGGTAACAGCAATCGGGTAACTCCCTTCTCTGCGAGATTGCACTTGGTCGTCAAAGGTACTGGCGCGCGGAGGGTTCTGCTGTTGAATGACGAAATGATTGGCCTGCCCTTCACGGGACATGTTCCCAAAGTAGGATGTCAGCCTTCATCTGGAAGTATCGTACCCTGTCGGTCGTGTGTCTCGCTCATCCCAAAGCGTTGCCTGTAGGTAGCTGGCGATATTCCCGTTAGTCTGAGAAACAGTTTCCGGAACGCTGCGGGATCTGAATACCCGACTTCCCACGCAATCCTGTTGACCGGGCTGAGCGTGCGTTCGAGTGCTTCCCGCGCCTTGGCAATGCGGACATTTTGAAGGTAATCGTTGGGACGATGACCGCTCGCAGCGGTAAAACGGCGCAGAAAAGTGCGTTCGGTCATACCAGCAATAGCATGTAACTGTGGCAGGCTCAGATTCTGGCGGAAATGGGCATGGATATAATGCTGCGCACGCCGGATCGCATCGTCACTGTGATCGAAATTCGGAACGAAAGCTACAAAGGGCCGCTGGCTGGATCTTGGCGGATCAATCAGCAAAAACGCGCCGTGGCAAGCATGGTAGCCGGGCCGAGGACCCGTTCGACTATGGTCAGGCCCAGATCGGTCCATGCCGGGATGCCGCCCGCGGTCAGGATGTCACCATCGTCAAGCACCATATGTTCTGCGGCGACCAGAACCGCAGGAAACCGGCGCGCCAGCTGTTCGGCAAAGGCCCAGTGCGTTGTGGCCGGACGCCCGTCCATCAGGCCCGTTTCTGCGAGCACGAATGCCCCCGCGCAAACCGAACACAAAACCACCCCCCGTCATCATGATGTGCACGTAACCAGCGCGCCGCCACAGGTTCCGGCGCCATATGTTCAGGCATGATGATGCTTGGCGGAGAGATCAGATAGCTCAGTCTATGCGAAACACCGGATGGCTCTCCCAGACACATTCGACGTTGCTCCCCCCGGGTTGCCAGTGAGTGACCCGGATGAAACGGGATTTGTCTCCGCTCCACTCGCCAGCGATGCGAAACAGATCCGTCAGTCCGTGTATCGCTGCCATCTGGCAGCCGGAGTAAATCAGGAGACCGACTTCTGCTGATGGATCCATTGTCTGTTTTGCCCCGACATTTGTCATTTTCGCCACGTCCATCTTTGCGAGGAAAGACTTACCTTTGTCTACACCGAAACCGAAAGGACATGCGATGGATTTCCCAATGAACCGGCGCACAGTGCTAAGACTGGTGGCCTCCACCGCGGCCACAGCTGCACTGCCACGTATGGCTTTTTCTGCAACCCAAGGAGATATCACAATGGCTACGACCACCACCAAAGACGGCGTCGAAATCTTTTACAAGGACTGGGGTCCAAAAACGCCCAGCCGATCATGTTCCACCATGGCTGGCCGCTGAGCTCGGACGACTGGGACGCACAGATGCTGTTCTTCCTTTCTAATGGCTATCGCGTTATCGCTCATGATCGCCGGGGGCACGGCCGCTCTGCACAGGTTTCAGAAGGTCATGATATGGACCATTATGCTTCTGACGCATTTGCAGTCGTCGAGGCCTTGGATCTCAGAAACGCGGTCCATATCGGCCATTCGACGGGTGGTGGTGAAGTCGCCCGCTATGTCGCAAGGCATGGTGAACCGGCAGGTCGGGTCGCCAAGGCTGTCCTTGTCTCCGCAGTTCCTCCGCTCATGCTGAAGACGGAGTCCAATCCGGAAGGCTTGCCGATTGACGTATTCGATGGTTTCCGTTCGGCGCTTGCTGCAAATCGTGCACAGTTTTTCCGCGATGTTCCCGCCGGTCCGTTTTATGGTTTCAACCGTGAGGGTGCTACGGTTCAGGAAGGTGTGATCCAGAATTGGTGGCGTCAGGGCATGATGGGTGGAGCAAAGGCGCATTTTGACGGCATCAAGGCATTTTCGGAAACTGATCAGACAGAAGACCTGAAGGCTATCGGTGTGCCTACACTGGTGCTTCACGGTGAAGACGACCAGATTGTACCGATTGCAGATGCTGCACATAAGGCGATCAGGTTGCTCAAGAACGGTACCCTCAAGACCTATCCGGGATTTTCACATGGCATGCTGACCGTTAATGCGGATGTCCTCAACGCCGACCTGCTGGCATTCGTGAAGGATTAATTGAACCGAGCAGGCAGACGCCGCGCGAAACAGCGTCTGCCATATACTTTCCGTGGAAGAAATTTTAATGCGGCGTCTCTTTCTGGAGACGAAATTATGTCAGAACGATTGTACACTCTGAAAACAAAACCGGGAACGCCTTGCGATTGCGTTCCCGGTCCAATAGTCCCCGTGGACAATTGTCTTCAGGTATCTGGTCAGCCGTTGAGCGCGTCTTGACAGCTTTCGCAGGCGTAAAAGCAAGCTTTTTCGACGCCGCGATTTTGATCGTAGCGCCAGTGCCCGGATTGCGTCCTTCACGCTCAGCCGTTTCCTTTACCTTGAATTTCCCGAATCCGGGTATATTGGTCTCCGCGCCGGATTTTGCCGCGTCGGCAATCTGGCGGAACACGCTATCGACGACAGATTTTGCCTGCGATTTGCTCAGGTTCTGTTCGCTGGCAAGTTTCTCTGCAATTTCAGTTGCTGTGGTCACGAGTTTCACTCCCTTTCGATGAAGCCTTATGCTGTGATTATGGTTACGAATGGTCCGCCGCGATACACAAGGATGCCGTTGGCAAAGCAAAGTTGGGCAGAAATCCCCAGAAAACTGGCGTTACTTCCGCTGAGATATCGTCGGTGGGATGAAAAGGCGAGCGGAAGGCGGCACTGTGATGCCGGGTGAAACGCCCAAACCGAAGGAAGTCGCGGAACCACTGGCGAATTCAGGCACGATCAGGTCATGGTTCCGTGCGCGAGATTTTACCCGGATTCCATCAATTGTCAGCGTCAGTGATGTATCCTGAATGCAACCCGTCCCCGCTGATCCCCAGCAGGAAGTCCATCGTCAGCCACGCGAATGAACAGGCTCAGACGGGTGGTCGTTGACCCGGATGGTCCCATCCGGGTCAACCCGTCGAGCGCTTCTACGTTCGGTCAGTCGCCTTTGATTTGCGTACTGATCAAAAGCAAGGATCAGCGCCGGAAACTTTTCACTGCGGAGTCAAAAAGCTGAAAATGGCATCACCAGCAATCGCACCTGCCGCAAAAACCTCCATTCCGTGTTTTCCTTCTTCACCTGCTACTCTTGTCCACACAATCCGAATGACAATACCTGCGGGACGGCCCAGCCAGCTGCCGGAAAACTGATCAGCAGACCGGTCGCAAAGAGCACACCGATCTGGCGTTTTGAGCCGCCGATGAATTGAAGCAGGGCGCCCGAATCGCCCAGAGAAACAAAGACCATCCGACTCCCGGTGCCACACCGGCTTCAATTGTGGCCGCATAGACTTTGTTCACAGGCGCAACAAGTCCCCGGTCGAAATAATACTGATACGAAAAGAAAACCACCGCTCCAGCAACAACCAGCGCGAACATCGAAGCAAGCAGCTGCTGTCTTCGGCCATCCCTTTCGAAGACAGGATCATTTTCCTTTCGTCTGAGAATATAGCCAGCTTTGAGATCATATCCCATATCAGCAAAGGCCGGCCCCGTGGCGGCCGAAAATCCGACCAAAAGGGCAAGTGCCGGTGCAGGAAAGCCAATTAACATGCCGATGATCAAGGTAATTAATGCAACCGCGAAGGCCGGAAACCACCCTGAATGCATAGCTGCCAAGCCGACAATCAACTCGTGAACATAGGCGGCTGTTGCAGCATAGAGGACAAAAATCAGCAGCATACCGAACGACATCTCTCCGATCAGCCCACCAATCAATGCAATGAGAATTGCGATTGCGATATAAAGTACAGCACCCAACCCAAGCGCCCGGCGCGCTTCTTTTGTTGGATGTAGCCGCTGACCGGCTCGTCTCGACGGAACCCTTGTCCCGATGCACAAACAGGGCGATAACCTGAAAGAGTGCTACTAATCCAGCCCCGATCATAAAGCCGTGGGGAATATAGGCAGCCATCAGATCGCCGTCGGGAAGCACGCCGCCGAACAGTTGCGGTGAATAACCTCTCAGTAACAGGCCTACCCCGAACATGGACAGCGCCCAGATGTTCCCGATGAACGCAACGCCGAATGCAGACATCGGAACCTTGAAAAATGCGCCGATGATCCCGACAATAAAACCTGCTCCCATAAGAACGGCTTTCTTGCCGCCTTCGTCGCCCGCTTTGATCGCCTCAGCTGCCGCAACGCCGGTGGCCATGCGCCCTCTGCCGGAAATATACGGGAATCAAACATGCGGTACAGAAGGTAGGCGTCCAGCAACATCGCGAGAAACGCGCCAATGAACATCGGCATGATCAGATCGGAACGCCCGAGAACAAACGGTATTCCGATCGGAAGCAGCAGACTGTTCGATGCACCGAACGTGGACGCGGATATAGCGCTTTGGGCCAGATTTTGTACATGGATCGAGCGGTATCGTGCAAAGATACCAACTGGTACACGGGCTAGCGCCATGGCAGCCATTGCACCGATGAGTGAAGTATTGGCTGAAACACCCAGCGATACAAGTAACTGGATGCCAATGATCGAACCGAAGACGCAAAGCACTGTAATCAGCAGAAGCGTCGACGGCTCGAAGAGGCTGGGGTGACGCCGCGGCGCCCCCTGTTTGGTCTGTCATATCGGTTCCCGGGATTATTCTGACATCTTCAGGTGTTTTCACGCGTTCAGGAGGAGGCTCCCGTGTTTTCCCGTGCCGGGATCAGCTGGGGCGTGGATGGTATTTTCACGCCGTAATCCCGGTTTGCAGCCTCCGGCGATACAAGTTCCAGTGCGATGTCGCGCGCGATCGCATCGGGGTCACGCTCGGACAGTGCGCCATAACCGGCCCCGCCCGCCAGAACGAGTTCAACTATCTCGTCGGCCCGCGTAACCTGTACCGGTCGCCTGTGCCGACATCGCGAAGCGTTTGGCCTGAGCTATCAATAACCCGACCGGATGCTCCTCCACCGGCATGCCCCCGAACAGTCCCGGAATGGGGTTGTTTACGCCTTCCGGATAAAGCGAAACGAGTGTTGCCAGATCGTCATCGGCTATCTTGCGCAAGCGGACGCGTTGTCCAAGACCACCACGATGTTTGCCGGCTCCGCCGGAGTCGGTGAGATACGACTTTTCTATCACCGGGACAGGAACGCGAGCCTCAAATGTTTCAATTGAAGTATTTGCTGCTGACGTTGGATAAAGCAGGCCTGACTTGCCATCTCCATGGGCAGAACCACCGCCGCCTCCGACGAATAACATGTCGGAATAGGTATTGCCGTTGGTATCGCGACCATAGACACTGGCGGCAACCGGCAGTCCGGTGAAAGCCTGCACCTGTCGTGGAGCAGCTTCTGAAAGCGCGCGGAAGATGTTCGGCGCAATATACCAGCCGGTCCCGGTTCTCAGGTTCACGGCAAGCGGTTTGTCACAATTAAGGATTGATCCTTCCGGCGCTTCGATGGAGAAGGCACGATAGCAACCCGCATTCCCCGTACATTCGGCGTCAGCATACATTTCAGCGGATAGGTAGCGTGAGCCATTGTATAGTTGAGTGTGCAATTAAGGCCGCCTTGCGGCAAATTGCGGTGGCGCACCGGTAAAGTCGAGGTGAATAGTATCGTCCCTGACTGTCAGCGCCGGGGTAGGTCATCCCGGTGCCGAGAGGATTGTTTGATACGCTGCCATGATAGGTACCGTCGGCCAGAGCCGATATTGCATCGCGCATCGCCTTTTCAGAACGGTCCTGTACCACCGAGGCCAGCGCGCGGAGGTCCTGCATTCCATAATCCTGCAAAAATGCTTGCAGACGTTCAGCGCCTATCCGGTTAGCTGCAACGAAGGAATGCAGATCACCCAGCACCTGTTCGGAATTGCGTACATTCTCGCCCAAAAGGCGTGTCAGCGTTTCGTTGAGTTTCCCGGCCTCGTAAAGTTTCATAGGCGGGATCTGAAAACCTTCTTCGTAGATTTCGCGCGCCCGCAAACTGTCTTTTGTTCCGCCGATATCCGAAACGTGACCAACCGTCCCCATGAGGCCGACCACCCGGCCCCCGGGAATACCGGTGTTACGACTGCAATATCAAACAGGTGTCCCGCACAAAGCCACGGGTCATTGGTAATCAACACGTCGCCCGGCTTCAGCGTATCGGCTGGATAGCGTTCAAGCAAAGCTTTCACGGCGCGCGGCAGAGTAAGGTTGAACACAGGCATGGCTCGCGGTGAATGAGCTAGTGTCTCTCCCTCCGGGTCCGAGGAGCTCACAGGCAAAATCCTGAGCTTCGGAGATTACCAGCGAGAAAGCAGTTCGACAGACGGTCAACCACATCTCTTCGACAACGTTGACCAGACGGCTCCACATGATTTCCAGAGAGATCGGGTCCGCTTCAATAAGTCGGGTTGCTTCAGCAAGCGGCATGTCGGCTGGAATTGTAACTTCGGCCGCGCCGGCCTGCGCGACCTCGATGACCGGGTTGAGTACGGCATCGATGCTGACATTGTCACCGGGAGGCACAATCGTCGTTGCCTCTCGTTCCTCGATAATGGCCGGTCCTGCAAGCCTGTCGCCTGTTTGCAGGGCATACCGGTCATAGACGGTAGCATCTTGCCACCCGCCCTCGAACCATGCGCGGCGGTGCCCTTTGACTTTTGCTTTTGCGTCGCCGCCTCCGGTTGCGCCGGACAAGGACAGTTCCGGCTTTGGCCCCTCGCAATGGACGCGGAAATTGATGGCCTCGAGACGAGCTCCGTCGTAGACGGAAGTGTAGCGTGCCGAATAAGCTTTCGAGAACGCAGCCCGCACAGCATCGAGACTGGTCGCATCGATCTGGCCCGCTGGAAAAGGTACTGCGATATCGTGCATCTGTCCGACAAGGCGCATATCGGCGGACCTTGCAACGGCGATGTCACACTCCCTGACGCCAGCTTCAATAAGATGCCTGCGGCCCTCCGCTTCAAGTTCGGCCAGCAAAGTGTTCACGGTGCCTGCGTCAAATCCTTCAGAAAATTCGACCGGCAGCGAGCGAACCATATCAAAAGACAACGGAGCGCTAAGGAACCCTAGCGCCGACGCGGCTCCCGAGGCAGGTGGAATGATAACCTGCTTTACGCCCAGCACGCGGGCCACATCGACTGCATGAGCCGGGCCTGCACCGCCAAAGCCGACCATTGCGTAATGACGCGGATCCTTGCCTTTCTCGACAAGATGGACGCGGGCAGCCGCTCCCATGCTTTCCACCACAACCTTATGAATGCCCCGGGCGGCCTCTTCTACCGAAAGATCAAGCGGAGTGGCTACAGTCTCAATTGCCTTGCGGGCTGCATCAACGTCAAGTGACATACGCCCGCCAAGGAAGAACCCGGGATCGTAATAACCCAAAGCCAGATTGGCGTCGGTGACGGTCGGTTTGGTGCCCCTAACCCATAGCAGGCTGGCCCCGGATCCGAACTGGCCGAGTGTGGTCCGACCTTCAGAAGGCCAACCTCATCGATAGCAGCAATTGAACCACCACCTGCACCGATTTCGATCATATCGATGACTGGCGCCTTGATCGGCAATCCCGAACCTTTTGCAAACCGGTTAACACGCCCCGCTTCCAGCATCGGTGCTATCTCGGCCGCGCCATCTTCTATCATGCAGGCCTTTGCAGTCGTGCCTCCCATGTCAAAGGAAATTACGTCCTTGTGGCCAGCCAGTTCACCGAACAATGCGGTTGCAAGTCCGCCACCAGCAGGGCCGCTTTCGAGAAGCCGGATCGGGAAAGTTCGAGCCGTTTCCGGCGAAACAAGCCCACCCGCCGAGTGCATGAGGCGCAGTTCGCCCCTGAATGATCGCAGGGTAAGCTCGCGTTCCAGACGTTCCAGATAACGATGCATCAGCGGTTGCACATATGCATTCGCCGCTGTCGTCACGAAACGTTGATACTCCCAAATTTCCGCGACCACTTCGCTTGACAGTGAAACAGCAATGCCCGGATGGGCCTGCTGGACAATGCGTCCGGCTGCCTGTTCGTGAGCTGAATTGCGGTAGCTGTTGAGAAAGCAGATGGCAATTGCTTCGCAGCCCTGCGCAACCGGGATGTCTGCCGCCTTGCGAACCGCCTCGTCATCGAGCGTATCAACGACATTGCCACCGCTGTCGATGCGCTCTTTTACCTCAAGACGCAGGTCGCGTGAGACGAGAGGCTCGGGAAATGTAAGGAACAGGTCATAAATATCATAACGCTGTTCCGTGCCCATTTCGAGAATATCACGGAAACCCTGCGTCGTGATCAGGCCGAGCCCGCGCCTTTTCTCTCGATGACAGCATTGGTAACGAGTGTCGTTCCATGCACGATATCCCCGACGTCGGCCAGTGTTATACCAGCCTGCCCGGTAAGTTCGCCGAGCCCGATCAGCGCCGCCTCCGACGGATCATGCGGGGTAGTCAGGCGTTTATGAAGCCTGACCGTCCCTTCAAGTTTATCGTATAAAATGAAATCGGTGAATGTTCCGCCAATATCAAAACCAATACGCCAACGCGAACTCATTTATCTGCCTCCACTAACATTTAATTCGCTACGGGGATGAATTTCGTATCCTTTACAAGCGCGGCGATCTGCTCTGCGCCCTCGCTCAGGTGACGGATGATCACCTGTCTTTCCTCAGAGCTGACGATTGCATCAGGAAAGGATATACAAAGTGCGGCCTCGTCTCCGGTTCGCGGATCGCCAACTGCAACAGAGATTGCTCGCACACCACGCACCGCCTCATCTATGGACTCGGCATATCCCTGTCGACGGGTGTCAGCCAGCCGGGCGGGAGATCCGGAATGTTCTGGGGCGATGTCGCGGATGGCGGTACAAAGCCGTCCTTGTAAAGTTCCTGCACCTCGAGGTCGGATAGTCTGGCGAGAAGAACGCGCCCGGTACTCGATGCAAATGCCGGAATACGGTCGCCAATCGTGGTAAAAACACGTAATGCATGTGTTCCGGGGTGTGCTGTTACGCCGATGACATCCCGGCCGCGGCGCACGCTCACATAACCAGTGTGACCGACAAGCTGGGTCACTTTGGAAACCGCGTTGTCTGCGTGATCTACAATCGAGGCTGCATAGCGATAAAGCTGGCAACCGGCTGATCAACAGCGATGGCCGATAGCGTTTCGTATCCCCGACCATCTCCAGAAATCCCTCATCACGCATCGTGCGCAACAATCGCGACGCATTGCTTTTGGGCATTCCCAGAAGATTGACGAGATCCGTTACACTGACGTCGTGGCGCGTGCTTGAAAAGCAACGCAATACGTCTGCCGCAGCCGCTAGTATTGTCATTCCGCCTCAATTGTTCCATTAAATGGAACTTATGTTTCATTTATGAGAACTATAACGCATATTTGTTGCGCGTCAATGCGGTTCGTTGTGCCATCCAGTGGCTGACATTGTCTGGTAAGTGGTCAAGCTGACTAACTGTCTGCTTAGGGCGAGCTACCTGCGCCAGATGTCCGCCGACAGTTGCGCGATGCCTCCACGACCGTGAGGCACCGGTCAGCAAGAGCACGCTCCGCATGGAGAGTGAAGAAGGAGACGATCATCTGCACGCCGCGCGCGGACGAAGATGTGCAGTCGGCAAGCCCTTCGCTCTCTTCGTTATTGAACAGGGGATGATTTTAGGTCAGGAATATTGAGATGCAGCTGGTCAAACCTTGATTGCGAAACCCGGTACAGATTGTATCAATTTCGTGAGTCATCGCTAAAAAGGAATATCGTCCATGAGCCAGACAAAGCTGTTTTCTCCAATGGAGGTGGGCGGTTTGCATCTGAAAAACCGCATTGTTATTGCTCCGATGTGCCAGTATTCCGCCGAAAACGGCGAGATGACTGACTGGCACCTGATGCATCTGGGCAGTCTGGCCCAGTCAGGGGCAGGGCTGTTAACTATCGAAGCAACAGCAGTCAGTCCGGAAGGCAGGATCAGTTATGCGGACGTTGGTCTTTATTCCGACGAAACTGAAGCAGCACTGGAACGCACGCTCGACTGCGTTCGCCGCTGGTCGTCTATGCCAATCGCCATACAACTCGCTCACGCGGGGCGCAAAGCATCTACCGATCTGCCATGGAAAGGCGGAGCCCAGATAGCGCCTGAGCATAAAAACGGCTGGCAGACCATTGCACCGTCTCCATTGCCGTTCAATTCCGCGGATAACGCCCCCACCTCAATGGACAAAAGCGAACTGAATCGCATTCGCGAAGCATTCGTTAAGGCTGCCGGACGCGCAGCAAGACTTGGTCTCGACGCGATCCAGATTCACGGAGCGCACGGCTATCTTCTGCACCAGTTTCTATCTCCTCTCTCGAACAAGCGCACCGACGAATATGGTGGCTCACTGGAAAACCGTTTGCGGTTCCCACTCGAAGTATTCGACGCCGTTCGCAACGCATTTCCAGACGACCGCCCCGTTACGATGCGTGTTTCCGGGACTGACTGGGTGGAAAGTGGCTGGGACATCGAACAGACTGTGACGTTGTCGCATGCATTGGCCGCAAGGGGCTGCGCAGCAATTCACGTTTCTAGCGGCGGACTTGATCCAAGGCAGAAAATACCGATTGGACCAAGCTATCAGGTACCGTTGGCACGCGCTGTTAAAGCGGCAGTCAATATACCGGTCGTCGCCGTCGGATTGATCACAGATTTCGAACAGGCCGAAGCTGTTCTGTCAACGGGCGATGCTGATCTTATTGGGCTTGCCCGTACCATCTTGTACGACCCGCGATGGCCATGGCATGCAGCAGCACATTTTGGTGAGACGATAGAAGCCGCACCGCAGTTTCTGCGTTCGCAGCCAAGGCAATTCCGCAATCTCTTCAAACAAGCGAGCTGATAGGCAGATCAAAGTTTTTCTCCGTGCCCTTTGATTGCAAGGGGCACCCCCACGCTCAGTGTATCAGCCGCCTTTATGTCGCGCTCCCTGTCGCGCTTGCGTTCCTGTATGAATATCCGTACTCATAAAGCAATGAGGTCTTGTCGAAGGAATACGTTATGCTTTCGAAGTCAGATATTGATCTGGCCTGTAGGTCGTTACAGTTCGCAGGTAAACTCAATGGCTGGTCTCAAACTGAAATAGACCTCGCCATTATGAGCGCTGCGCGTGACAAGACCATGCCCAGAGACGGAAGAGCTGAAGCGCATCTTCGTCACTATCTCCTCGGTAGTGGATTGCCAAAGACATTTGGGGCACACCTTCTGATCAACGAAGATCCCGGCGTGCGTGCCGGGCTGACCAGTTCGATTTCTGCAACACTTGCAAATAATCTCGATCCGGTCACCGGACGCGTGAATCCCAGCATACGCGGTAAAGTCTGGTTGCGGCAACAACCAATGGATTTCAGGAACCGGGACTGGCTCTTTGCCATTGGCTCATTTTTAATGGAATGGGAATTTGTGAACGAATTTGTCGGTCAAACCGGCCTGCCGATCGTGACGGTTCGTGTGCACGGTCAAAATGAATATCAATGGCATCCGGACGCACCCCGTCGGACGCAATGCGTGCATCAGGCGGCGGAACGCTTGCAAAAACCGCAGGCAGGTTTCACGGCGGCCAGAAATTACATGATGGTGGCTTCGCCGGCTCTCCTTTATCTGCCCAAGCCAAATCCACGGGGAAGATCAATGTCGGCTTTCCCGGAATTCAGGATGCAATACCGCAATAGCTTAACGACAGTTGGTGCAATCCTGAACTGGTCGGGGCATTGTCTGCTTCCGTCGCGCTGCGGTTGTGCTGACCATCTCGTCGATCAGGCGCGAGGACTGGCAGTTATCATGTTGTTTCAGGCTCGTTGCCTTCAGTGTCGTTTCGATTCTTGAGCTGTGATCGGGATGCGCATTCAGGACCGATGGTTGCATGATTAACACATCATTAAACTATCGTTTGATTGTCCTCGCAAAAAGTTCATTGCTTGGTTGTTCACAGTTACTCAGCCTGTATAAGCCAGTATAAGCGATTTCTTGATGAGGTTATTCGATGCGTAAATTGCTGCTTTTGGGATCGGTGTCCATACTAAGCGCCTGTGCCATGCCGGCCGATGGTCCCAATGCAACAAATATTACCAGTGCGTCCTTTCCGCATTCCAACAATCGTATTCCGATCGTTGAGCTAAAAAATGCGTCTGCGGTCGATTACAATGCTCTGACGTCAAGTGGCAACGTGACGGGCGGAGGGTTGAGGGATTTGCGTCAGGGGCGTGCAAGTGCGCTCTTGCGCCCCGGTGACGTAATAGAAGTGACTGTATTTGACACAGGTGAAGATGGTCTTTTCGCTTCGGCTAACAGCAAGACGCTTAATCTGGGACGCTTCACGGTTGATCGTAGCGGAGCGGTAACATTACCTTTGTCGGCAAGAAGAAGGTATCCAGCTCTACCCCGGAAGGACTGCAGAAGCAGGTAGTTGAGGGATTGCGCGGCTCAACGGTCAATCCTCAGGCTGTTGTTACAGTCGTTGAGAAGCCTTCAAGTGTTGTAACGGTCAACGGTTCAGTACGTACACCCGGCCAGTTTGCATTGTCATCAGGACGCGAACGCGTTCTGGATGTACTCGCGCAAGCAGGTGGGGCGTCAGGGAAAAATGGAGAAGTGACGGTTGTTCGCAATGGTCACCGTGCATCTACTTCAATTGATCGGCTGATGAACGATAATAGTCAGAACATCTTCCTGCAGCCCGGTGATCAGATTCTGGTTGGTGGCAACGGATCTAGCTTCACCGCCCTCGGCTCGTTCAAGAGCGCTGGTGAATTTGATTTTGAGCCGGGTAAGCTAACACTTGCTCAGGCTGTGGCGCGTGCAGGAGGGCTTCTTGATGACCGCGCAGATGCCCGCAATCTGTATTTGTTCCGCTCGAATGCAGTTGCTGATCCGGTCGCGCGAGCAAAGAATCCAGAGCGATTGGTAGCCCGATTATCTATCGGATTAATCTGCGTGAAGTCTCCAACTTTGTCCTGATGCAGCAATTCTATATGCGCGACGGAGATATGTTGTTTGGAACAAACGCACCTTTGGTTAATGCAGCCAAGCTCCTGACCGTTTTCCAGAAGAGTGCTCCAACTGCGGCAGCGCCGCAACCCGGAGCCGCGGCAGGTAATTGACCGGTTTGGCCCGGGTTAGAAGTCCAGCAGCAATTGGTGCAACATCTCAGCACCTCTGACGCATGATGCCGGACGTTTTTCAGGGGTGTCATGGGTCCATTGTTCTATGAGGGCCGCAAGTCGGGGCTTTTTTGTGTTCGAGACAGTTCTACTTCGTCCGCAAGTCGTTCTATGACACGCCCACAGGAATAAAGATCCGCACTTGGGCCAATCGTCGATCCGCGTTGTTGTTCGGGGGCGGAATAATCGTAATTGAAGGCTCGATCATAACCCAGTGCCTCATGCGTCGTTCCTTTTGGGATACTGATGCTGAAATCTGCGACCTTCACCGTCAGGTCTGTATTGACTGCTATCAGGATATTGGCGGGACAGACATCAGCATGCACGAACCCGGCCCGATGAACTGCCTCGAGACCTTCGAGAAGCTGCAATATGATATTGATGAGGTTCACGACGGTTAATCGTTCCCGGCTCACGAATTGCAAAAGAGATTCCCGCGCTTCTTCAAGGAGAAGTGCCGGACGCCCGTCCTCAAGTCGCAAGACAGTGTGCAGCCGTATAACTGACGGGTGAACTATTTGCGTATGGATCTCTGCCTCTCTTAGCAGCCGAATGCGTGCCTGCGGACTGTCGCCACAATCCGACGCCAGCGTCTTCATTACATACGATTGTTCCAGATCACGCTGCAGTACCCGAACCACATTTATTGCCGGGCTCTGGTAAAGTGTACGGTCTTGCCAAAAACTGTTGCATAACAGCTCTGACGGCGCATATGCGAATTTCTCACTTGCCAAATCCGGGGCACGCCGAACGAGATCAGTCAAAATGCGGGTCTGGGCAGGTGGACGGGGTCTTACACCATCGTTGCCAAGTGCTTCAATAAGGTCACGGTAGCAGGCCGAAACCCTTTCAAAATCTTCGTCATTCATTGATGCAGCCAGCGTCGACAACGATGACGCTGATATTTTTCTTCGCATTGCTTATCAGCGCCTCCTGAATAAGCCGATCCGCCGCGCTGTCCAATTCCTCGTTCAATAAAACATCGGCAATTGAACGCTCCCCAAGAGATTCCCACAGGCCGGATGTGCACAATACATATCGATCACCCGGTTCCACTGGCATAGAAGTCGTATCCGGAACGAATTGCTGGTTAGCGCCAATAAACCGGGACAAGTGACGTTTAAGACCTATCTCGATATGATCCGTGGTTAGGCAACGCATCATTCCATCCCTGATCAGATAGCATCGTGCGTCGCCTGCCCAAAGTATTGTGACAGTCTCGCGAAAGAAGGCAAGTACTGCCACGCTTGCCCCGGTTGGTTCGCGTTCGGCTGCACTGATGGAGGATAGAAGAAGGCTGCTGGCTTTCCCGAGCTTACCCTTGATCTCGCGTATGAAGTCGCCATGTGTTTCGCATGGCTGTGTTTCGGCGAGCGTGTTGGTAGCAAGACGGGCTGCGTGCCTCGAAAACTGTTCGTTGCCGAAGCCGTCCGTAACCGCGAACAGGTCAGGATGGCTTGAAAGAAGGAGAGAGTCTGAATTGTTGTGGAGGCGGGTCCCTGCATGAGTGGCATAAGAGCGGCTGAGCTGGATTTTTGGCTGACTGGCTGGAACGGGAGTTGGCGTCGGCACGTACAATTCGCGAGGAGTGGACGTGATCATGGTTGAGGGCAGCAGTTTTTCAAACGTCTCAGCTTCGAGTTTTCCAATTGTCATGAAGCCACCGGCGATGCCGCTGTCATTGTCAATATTCCACCAGATGGACCTTGGGGTATCGCTACCCGATGCCGACTTGTCTTCGCGCTGGTGTGGCAGACGAAGCCGCTGGAGGCTATTCCGAAAACGCTCGAGATCGAAATCCTTGAAACGGGTTGTTTCGCCTAGCGCTTCGGCGGCCATGAACCATGAGCGGTCGAAGCATAGCGATTGCGGGTTCCCGACGAAATCGGTAATCTGTGCGGCAATAACGAGCGGGAAGCTGCGTCCGACCCTGTCGCGGCTCGGCATAAGGACACCGGCGATTGTCGCATCGTCCCAGATAGGTGCCTGAATGACGAACCGCCAACTGGGCATTTTATGGAATCGATGCTCCCAGTCCTCACTATCCTTAATCAGGTTCAGCCCGTTGTCGATCCACTGGTCAACTGTCGAACGCAGTGCTCCCGGCAAGCCCACCGAGACAAAATCTCCATGGGTTGGAACCTTTCCGAAAAAGCCCGGATGAAGCGGACCTGCGTTCCGGTTGTGTCGCTGATCATCCACGACCCTGATCCTTCATCGAACCCGTGTATCGTTCTCCACGATACGATATCCGGGGTGTTCCGCAGGCACCATACACGTGTTCCTCCATCAAAATTGCTCTGGACAGACAAAGTCCTCCAGTGCTTTCATTCGAAAGGGGTTGAGGACTGAACCGAACCGAACTGCACATCGAACTCGGCGTCATATTGCCCGTTGTTGAACTTGGCTCGAAAACTGTCGCCGTCGGTTTGGGACAGTTCGGCCTGATCGAACAGACGGAAAGGTGACCAGTCGCCATTGACAGTCAGTGCTTGTTGCCAGCCGCCGGGTTGGAAAGCTACCCGTGAAAGGTTGACACTTTGTTGCGAGGGCCGGTGATTGACTTCGCCTGTACAGGTCCATGGAAATAAACAACTCGCTCCCCTTCAAGTTCCAGCATGACAGCATTGGCGGATGAACTGAGCGCGACCGGTCTAATATTGATACCGATGGCTGGCTTTTCGGAACCAGCTGGAAAAAGGCGCGGCGTATTTTGTCCGCATTCTCAAACTGGGCAATTGCCTGACTTTGCGAACCGTCGGCGCCAAATGTTCCGCGCCACCGCCGTGGCGAGGCACCTGTGTCCACGAAGGGCTCCATTCGCTCCTTGAAGAAGGTCTGCATGACACCTGAAGGGCCAAACAACCTGATAAAATCGCTCATCGAGACGTCTCTCGTTGAACCGCGTTCGAACGGGTAGCGACCATCGACAATGCTTGAACACAGATGGCGATTATTTGCTGACCATTGGTCGCGAATACTTGTGCGCGCGGTATCGATAACAAGTGCGCTGATGTCTGCCGTTAACCCGGCAATCCACGCGTCGAGAGGAAGTGGCAGCTGTCTGGCTTCCTCGACGACAGCCCGGTTCGCCCGGTTCAATTGACTATCAACGTCGAAAACCCGGGCAACTTCCGCATTTGAAGTGGCAGCGCGTGAAAGCTGCCCGAAAAGCGCCTGCAGTGGTGGGGTGAGTGACGCGATCCCGAACGGGCCTTGGCGTCATTGTCTCCGGTTGGTTCGTTGCCCGGCTCCGAAGGCTTCAGTGCATTGCGTAACCCCTCATAGATGTCCGGGACGTCGGGCAGTCCCGTAATCGCAGGTGCAGGAATCCGGTCTATATCGACCGCGTCGCCTTCTATTGAACGCAACTGGGTCGCTGAAGTGATCGATTGTGCCGGGTTTTCCAATGGGCTCGGATTGCTGGCAAGAATACGAACGATCTCCGAGGCGTCACTCAGACTTTCGGGTTTGCGTATCCTGATATCGGAAAGAACACTCTGCCAGTTTTTCTGAAATGAATCATAATATTGCTGCAGTACAGCACTCGAGATTGTCTCGATAGATTGATTGTCGTCTGCCGTTGGTTCTCCTCTTACCCAGCCTTCGTTCAGCGCTTCCCTAACCGCGTCGTCGAGATATGGGACTACCACCTTGCTATAACCCTCGCGGGTGTAGATGCCGGCAATTCCCTCTCCCGCCGGGGCTTCCCGGACTTGCGCTCGAACGCCTTTTCGCCGATTGGTCCCAGTGCATCGCCCGGAGTCCGGGCAGGTAGTGAGCGACCGTCCCGCCTGTTGAGGAGGAGGTTAAATGCACGTGCCGAGACGCTTTCCTCCCGGATTTTCTCGCGGGCATCCGCAATACGCACATCATCGATCCTGATCGGATCAATTACGCCTGAAACGAGGCTGTCGACATGCTGTACCAGTGACCGGCGCGCATCTGCCCGGGTATCGCCGGGATAAAGCGCAGCGAACATGTCCTGTGCCTGTACGGCAATGAAATCGCGATCTACATCGCCCAGACCCGCAAGCATCCCATAGAATTTGAGTGCATCAAATGTTTTGTTAACGTCGTCATTCTGGTCAAGCGTACGTTGTATGCGCACCAGTAGTCGTGGCAGAAGCAGACCGTTGAGTGCATTGCGATAGGCGATTTGTTGCCGTCCTTCGAGTTTCGATGCCTGACTGAGCCCAAAACTTGCGATAAGCGGGCGCTCCTGATCAAAGCCGGCTGTAACTCTTCTCAAACTGTCCAGAGCTGGCAAAATCCTGACAAAATCCGTGTCATCGACATTCTGCACGGGAATTCCCCTGCTCAGTCTTTCATAGCTGTCGATTTGGGATTCTGCCTCGTTGATCGCACGTTTGTTTTGAGAATAAGCAGCAATCCAGCCGGCAAGCACAACTGCGATTACGAACCCCGCCAAAGCGACCGCTCCACGCCGGATCAGTCGCTGACGCCCGGGAGAGGCGTTTGTCGTGCGCAACAAGCGATGCCTCCTCGAAAATTACATCGCGGAACAATCGTGGGAGGAAATAGCTTCTGCGCTCTCGTGAAACCTGCGCGTTAGGCTGTGTACCCGACGCAAGATAAATGCCGCGGATGAAGGCAGGCTCCATCAGTTTCGAACCCGATGCAAGTTCAGAGACGGCCAGATGAAGGCGGTCACGCAATGCAGCTAACTCGGCCGGAAACCGGAATATTCTGCCGCGTGTCTCGATATCAGGCTCTTGCTGCAAACGTTCCAGCAACATTGCATCCACACGTGCCTGTAGAAGCGAAAACTCTTCCGTGAAGCGGTCCGGAAGAGTGCCACCGGGGTTCTGGCTCTCTTCAAGAGAAAAATGTAGTGCCCCAGACGGTCCCGGTCGGATCGGGAAAATCCGTCAAAAAATCAATGAAACCAGTGAGAAGATCCGCCTTTGTCAGCAGGACGTAGACAGGCACCCGCGCATTCAAAAGTGTGTCGAGTTCGCTTAGACGTTGCCGGACCGCCCGCAGTTCTTCCTGCATGTTGTCCGGATCCCGCTGCATCAGGTCAGCAACCGAAAGGGTGACGATCGCGCCGTTGATGGGCTGAGAACGACGATGTTTCCTGAGCAGGTTCAGGAAACCTTCCCATCCAGCTTTCGCTGCGCCGGTACCATCGTCCGGGTGGTGTAGCGTCCGGCAGTGTCAACCGGGATTGCTTCTTCGGCAAACCACCAGTTGCAGTTTCTCGTTCCGCCAATCCCCGAAACTGCACTCGACCCGGAAGCTTCACCTAGAGGGAACTTCAGACCGGAATTCGACAACGCTGTTGTTTTTCCGGAACCGGGTGCGCCGAAGATCACATACCAAGGCAATTCATAAATGTAACCGAACCGCTTGCGTGTGACCTTTCGCAGAAGTGTGATTGCTTCCTTCAGACGCGTGCGGATTTCGCCGACTTCCGCCGACTTTCCAGCTTCAACGTCGCTCTCCGGTCATCAACAAGTTCCCTGTCACGCTTTCGTGCCCGCAAGAGGGAGACGATCATAAAGATCGCCCAAACCACGATAACAATGCCGATCACGATTAGTCGGTTCGTCGCGCTTTCCAGTGGTTTGAACGTGCCGTATCCGACCAGATAACCGTAAAACCAGATAATCACGCAAATCGCGACAAGCCAGATAACGGACAGAAAACGTCGTCCGAGGAAACCGGCATACGAATCCACATAGGATCTGATAGTGTAGAACAGATTTAGAGGATTCACGGACGATCTCCGGGGTAGCCGATCCGGCTTGTGGAGCGGGCGCCTCTTGTGCGGGTGTTATGCCGACCGCGTCCAGCTTTTCATCCGGATCGGTCAAAACCAGAATCTCGGTTCGACGGTTTTCTCACGACCCGGCTCTGTCGCGTTGTCAGCCAGCGGATTGCTGTCGGCCCGTCCCTCAGACAGGATAGCCCCGGGTCCGGTATATGCGGACAGGATATCAGCCACTGCTTTGGCGCGCGCTGCAGAAAGGTGCCAGTTTGACGGGAACTGAACGTTGCGAATGGGGATGTTGTCCGTATAACCAATTACAACGGCCCGGAATTTTTCCGCTGCCAGAGCGCCCCCGATACGTTGGAGCAAGTCACGGAACTGAGGGCTGACTTCGGCGCTGGCGGTGGCGAAGAGTCCGGAATTGTTTATCCGCACAAGAAGTCGGCCGTTGGAGTCAGCCAGACTGACAAGATTTTTCTCAACCTCGGGCTGCAAGAATGCGAGGAGATTATCAAGACGGCTCGGTTGCCTCGCCACCGGAACATCCGGTTGCGCATCTTGCACTACCGGTGGCTGAGGCGCAGGATCAGGCGTCCGGGAGGGAAGCGCAACGGAGGCGGGCTCACGTGGCGGCAGACCCGCCAGCCGCTCAAAAGTTCGATCGGATGCGCTGTTGAGCGAGAGGGTAAAAACAGGTACCCGAGGCCGAGTATCAGAGCAAGCAGGGGAAAGGACGGTCCACAGGAGCGCCGAGGTGCGCAAAGGCTTGTGCCGTGCTGTCACGCCGCGCCAATGCGGGGACAATTCACGCTCGAAAACGCCATATTGTCCCAGAAGGGTTTTGTATAGACTGTCCCTTACTCGACTGAGTTCGAGTGGACCTCGCGCCGAAACGCGTGTGCGGCCTTCAAATGCCAGCGAAAGGCACAGATAGATCAGCAGCAGCAGGTCCTTGTGGGTGCACGGGCTCTGGTGGAAATAATCCAGCAATTCGAAAACACGATCACCGCCGGTCACATCCATGTGGAAGGTGGAAACCAGACCCGATTGCGCCCATCCTGCACGAACGCCCCATGGCTTGCTTAAAACCACGTCATCAATCGTCGCGCAAACGACGTAGTGGGCGGCACGCGCACGTTCGGGACTGATGCGGGCAGACGCCGTCGCGTTCATAACGCGTCACTGCATCGATCGTGACCTTGCGCAATTCCCCGTGTCGGGTTGCTCTTCCGACTGACGGAGGGCATGCGCCAGATTGATGAGCGGGGCCGCAGATGCCACCAGCACCGGTACTTCATCGCTTCCCATGCGAAATGAGCGCACCAGCTGGTCGACGGACCATCCGCTTCCAGCCTCCCGGGATTTGGACGCTGATGGCACGATGATGTCTTCGAGCACACCAGCCATCTTCTTGGCCATCTGTTCGTTCTTGCGTCCCTCGTCGTTGATTTCAACGATTGTGGGCAGATCCTGCCGGGGTTTAGAATTGTCCTTGGTCATTCGCGAAGTGCCCACAGTTCCATTTCAATACTGGGAAATTCACCGGCCAGATGCAGTGCAATTGCGCCTGATGAATCCAACTGGTGCCAGAGAGGGTTTCTGGTGTCGAGTTCGAAATAAACCGTACCAGATCGATAGGGAAGCTGTCGTGGCAACACCGGAAGCGGTCGTACGGGTATGCCCGGAAGAGCGACGTTTACCAGTTCGGCAATGCGTTCAACCGGTCCGACTTTGATTTGTGCAGGAAGCTTTCTGCGTAGCTCCTCCGCAGGCATTTCCGCGCGCACCGCAAGAACAAAGCCTGCTCCTTTCAGGAGAGTCCGATCATTGATCGTTCCAACCCTGACACCGTGACGCCGTTCAGCAAGTTCGATTGCCACCGCTGACTGTTCCAGCACGACGGAAAGAGAGGTTCGCAAATCGTCAAAGACGGCCGCAAAGGTTGTTTTGAGGTCGTCGTGACGGTAGGGAGGAAAGTCGGTCGCCCGCTTGCGTTCGGTTGTGAAGGTTGAAAGTTCACCCGCCAGCTGAATACAGTGTTCGTAAAGCACCATCGGATGGATGCGTGTTGCATTCGCCGCGATATGCGCAAGCAGAGGCTCCGCGCGGTTCAGTATATGAAGCAGGAAATAATCGCCGATTTCGGCTGTACCGCGGACGGTTGGATCACCAATACGCGTTGCAATAGCTTCGGCCCGGTGCCCCACAATTCCCAAAAGCTCTGTTAAAAGCTCTTTCAGGCGCGGTTCGGCCGCACAATTAAGGGAGGGGGGCAATATAGTCGGCATCAAGGACTACTGACTTGTCAGAGCGAACCTCAATGATTCTGCCAAGGCCGATCAGACTATAGCCGGCGAGATCGTCTCCGCTTTTGAGCAGTCGGAAGTTAAGTCGCCCAACGTCGATTGGAGCGACAAAATCTGTATCGATGTTGGCATCAGGAGCTTCATAGTGCGAAGCCACCAGCCCGGCTTTCGCGGCCTCGCCTCCATTGACAGTGACTTCCGCTTTTCCGGGTTGCCGCACTGGTAGCGCGAGATAGACCACCGCATTATGGATCTTTTCGTCGAGTTTCAGAGGTGCTGGCAAATCCGTGTCTACCGGAGCTTCGAAAACGGTTCCATCAGGCAGGATACCCCGCAGACTCGACAGGGCAAACTGTCCGATTGCCAGCGCGCTCCGATCGACATTGATTTCAGCCACCCCCCGGGGATACGCGTTTAACATTTCGCCGGTCATGCGAATGAGGCGTTCTGTCCATCGATCAGCCTGCTGGAAATGTTGAACACGAAGGAACATTCCTTCGCTCCACGCAACTCTGTTTTCAAATTTCATGAGGTTTGTCCGTCTCTTCGTTGCGTGTTTGTGTCTTTTCGTTGTCTTCGACTGACGTGCCACCATGCAAGAGCAGATCGCGTACGCTTAAACGCTGCCCCTTGTCGGAAAACTGATTGTGATAAGCTCTCCAGTACGTCAAGGCTGCAAGACCCGGTAAATGGCGTGATCGAGCATCAGTACGGGTTTCCGGGCGCGCAGGGTCAAACAGCTCCGCTGCTCTTTCGAACAGTCGCTCGGCGGCATGCATCAATGATGCCTGACGGTGTTCCATTTTTGCAGCCGTCGCACGATGAGCGCTTCGTCAGATATTCCGGAACCCTCGTCAGGCAGGTCGACCGGGGCTAGACCAAAAAGCGCTTCGTTTGCAGTTGTCATTTGTTCGAGCCGATATATTGCGGCCTCTATCCGCGCAAGGTCGGCAGCACCAATTTGCGGTGTTTCGTTCAATGTCGCGAAGGGGACAATCTCGTCCGGCTTCTCGACAATAGGTCGTTCCACTTGCAATCGTGGCGAATGCGTCCGTGTTGCGGCCTGATGCTCAAGCGTTGAGCTCAAACCGGAATCCTGATCCCAGTCATCCGGCAATACCGGTCGCAGGCCTTCAGAAGGAGGCGGACCCTCCCAGCCGATCGTGACCTGTGTCCGGGGGTAGTGCTCTGGGGGAGGTCGGCTGGTTGCCGGTCGCTGGCCAGTATTCCATGTCCTCCGACACCTGTTGGTGTAACGTTGGCCAGTATCGACGATATGGTCAAAGGTTCGTCGCTAAGCCTCGCGCTCATCCGGATCGCCAACGCCATCAAGGGCCGGGCCGGACACAAGAACGTCGAATGCAAACTGTCCCATGACAATTCTCGATCCGTCATGCAGCCCGGCACTTTCTCCGGCAACAACTGTCCTGCCGTCGACGTTTGTTCCGTTCGCGCTTTCATCATGCAGGACAAAGCCGTCCATACGTCGTTCGATCGTGCAATGCCGTTTTGAAATGGAACGGGTGTTGTCATGGATTTGCCAGTCGCATTCACTGGAGCGGCCAAGGGTCCGTCGACCGCGCTCCAGATGCCAGTCGCCCTTTGATACAGGCGTTTGCAAATGACCAGCGCTCTGTTTCAGTCTCAGCCGCATCACCGATCATCCTCCAGCAAAGCGGGTCCGGGAATGATTATGGCATCCGCGCTATCACGATCAGCCGGCGCAATCCGGGCCCAGCTGTTCCAGCCTAAACGTACCGTTCCATTTCCCAGCTGGGAACAGGGTATGTCTTCCTTCCTGAGTATATAACCGGAAATCGAACGTCAGCGCGTCTCCGGCGTAAAGGCGCGTTACTGCGTAAAGGTCCCTGATACGTCTGCTGTCGGGACGAAGGGAAAGGTAATCGTCGTAGCCTACCGGACCTATGACGACACGGAAGCTGCTACTGCGGTCAAGTATCGCGGACCCGGCCATGCTATCGACACCCAGACGACAGTTGGCCTTGCCCGGCCCGGTCTGTTCCTGCGTTGAAACAGCAAGCCAGCGCTGGCGAAATTGTTCGATGCGTATTGGCAGTCCGCTGAAGTCGGCAAGCAGCGCCTGAAGATTTGCACCGTTGCGAACTCTGGATGCAAAGAAGCCACTATAACGCAGCAGGACATCCTGATCGACCCGGGACTCCTCAACCGGGCGGGCCGTACCGAAACCGGCGAGTGAAAGAATGGCCGTGATGAACGCGTTTTTCCCCGATCCGCGCCAGCGCAGTAATCGGGCAAATCTGTACTTTTCGCTCGCATCGGCGAAGAGTGTGGCGAGCCTTGCATTGAACAGGTCGATAAAGGCAGAAAAGGCATGTGACCGATTGCGCCGTTCTTTGATTGCGATCTCGTTATAGGCCGGTGGCAGCGTACCTGTGGGGCCTGAGATGGCAGCAAGTGTCGTGCGCAGCCTCACAGTGTCCTGCTCACGCGTAACGTTATCAACGGGAAACACGCCGAGTGAGACACCGACATGCGATTGTATCTGTGTTTCTTCACCTGAATACTGGGCAACCCGAAGCGCGGTGACCGGATCGAAACGATTTGGTTCCCGCTCCAGAAGGTCAATCAGCTCGAACTGTGGTTCACGCGCCATCTGCAATCTCCATCACAATAGCGGACGGTCAGCAGCACGGGCTGGCCAGCGTGCGACGGGGGCGTGACTGTCCACGCAGCCCGGCGGTCAGTCGCGTGAAACTGTTGATCGACGTGTAAAGTCCGAGAAAATGGTCGAGTACCGATCCGAAAAGAAACGCGCTTGCATATCCGTGCGGTTTGGATCGAACTCTATTGTGATGTCAGTTCCGGTACGACTGCGCCACCGTTCAGACGGGCTGTCGAATGACTGGTTTCCACGCGGGTAATGGCATCAACAAAAACCGTGTTTCCGGTGTGTCCCTTATCGAATAGAGCGCCAGAATATCCTTTAGCGCCGTACCGCTTTTATCGGAAAGCGAGGCGTGGTTGAGCAACAGATGTGATATCAGGCGCCATTCGCGACCTGTGTGCTCGGTTCGTCGTATCGATGGTGTCGGCGGTATCAGTGCCCGGATTGCTGCAATGCCATCATTTCCGCCGATTGCATTGAGGTGAGGATGTCCGCCGCCAAACGGGAGTCTTTCAGCCAGACTGCGGTTGGTGCAGAGTGCATCGACGCTTGCGACCATTTCCCGCGCGTCTGTTGGATGACGCTGACGATCGACGAACGCAATGTCGACATCTCCAGTGCTGTCGTCTGGATCATAGTGGCGTGTGATTTGCCAGAATGTGCCAGTGGTTTCGCTTTTTGTGTTCTGCCGAAAAGGGTTGGCAAAAGCGCTCACCGCCATTCTTGTCGGAGAGCAAAACCCTTTCAACCGAATACACTTCCCGGCTGCGGTGTCTCCGGGCGTCTGGAAGAAGTCGATATTCGGTCCGTGTTCCGTCGATGACGACAGGTTCGCAGGGCTGATGGAACAAATTGACCACGGGTGACGCGTGCAGCTCGATATCCCTGACCGTGACTGATCGTTCAAGCTTGCGATCGGTTTCATCAAGATAGACAAATATTTCCAGTTTATCGCCGTCTGGTACCTCGATATTGTCGATATCGATAAACAGGAATTTTGTGGCAGCGCGAAAAATTCTGTCAGCAGCCTGTAACCATTAAAGCTGACAGCGGGATAAGGAAGCATTGCTTCTTCTGGTCCGAATCCCACGGGCCTCAGGCTGTTTTCTGGCAGAAAACGAGCATCCAGATCACTGGAATGCCGCGCCACGGCAATACCGAGCGTGTGATTGCACAACAACTCATAAAGTCCTGTAGCCCGGCGCCGGGGGAGCAGCAAGGAACAGCCGCAAACGCTTGAGTCCAAGCTCCTTGAAAGACAGCCTGCCGTTGGACGGGCGAAGAGAAAGCTGAAGGCAGGAAGCAGTTCCTGAAAACGGAGCGACAGGGGCCTCGATTGGCTGGCCGGATAATCTGGCCGAAACCAGCTCCACTGGAGCAAGCTCAACGTTTTGCGTGGTGCGAAAGCGGCATGTTTCGCCAGCGACTGCTTCTGAGGCGATTTCAGTCAGTCGCGGAATCCTCTGAACCGAGCCAAGTTGTTCCGAAGGTTGGAAGCTGACAATGCTCATTGAAGGCAGGGGGCAAGAAAATGCGGATACAGCGTTTCGAGAAGCTCGTTCGTCAGTTCTGGAAACTCGTCATCGATCTTATGTCGAACGCGAGCCGCCGAATAGGCAAAGCTTTGAATCATGCGCTCCACTTGTGGGTCATCCGCGACGTCCGCCGTCAGCCGGAGACGCCCTGCGATCTTTGGGAAAGCTTCCGCGAACCGAGCCGCTTTCTTTCGTAATGCGGCTAGTTCTTCATTATAGCGCTGCAGAAAGCCTTCACTCATGTGCGGCCTCAATCGAGAAGCGCTGCGAAGAGGGGTCTATTGTTGTTTCGAAATGAATTGGAGGCGCACCTTCCTGCAGCCTGTAATTTGCTTCAATACGCATTTTCAATGTGCGTTCGCCGGTTGTCCGGCTTTTGAGGATGGTCACGCGGACATTATCCAGCCTCGTCTCGGTGCTGGCGATACGATGTTCAAGAGACCGTGCAAGGGCAATCTTCGCCTCATCCGTAACCAGATTGGCCGAAACAAAACCGTCCACGCCGTAACTGAGGACGGAATCCGACAGTTCGCCGAAAGAGCCCGGAGGCGAAGCCGGTGAACGTCTGGTATTGAGGAGCGCTTCCAGATCCCTGCGAATACTCTCTTGCAGCAGGCGCGTTTGGGCTGGGACGCTGATCGGTCCATCAGTCGGACGATCAGGTTCGCTGTCAAGGAGGCGATCAAATACCGATGTCGCGATAACACGATCCCGGCCAAGGTATTTGAGCAGTGGATCAGCCATGCGGTGTCATCCCGGCATCACCAGCAAGAGCGCGAAGGTTAGCCAGCTCGTGCAACGGTACCAGTTCATCGCCTGCAAGCAGGCAACGCTGACCACGTCCGAATGTGAGTCCCGGAACATCTTGCTCCCAGACCGTCTGGCGCGCCAGAAGCATCGTTTCGTCCTCCGGCGTGCCGTTATAGATTGCAGGTAGCAGGACTGACGCTGATGCTCCATCATGGAGGGTCAGACGCGCTGGTCGGAACGCATAATCCCCGGGACGTGTGAGCGGTTCAGGATCAAGAGCGGCTATCCGGTCAAAACCGACCCATAAATAGCCGCCACCGGTCGTCAGTACTTCCAGAATGTAAGGCGTGCGATCATCACCATCACGCAGGAAGTCGACGAACTTGCCCGAGACCTCAAACCGGAGGGGTTCATCAAGTGCATCCAGCTCGGCGAGAAACCCGACCGCCTCGTCGAACGCCTGTTCGCGTATTGCAACAGCCAGTCTAAGGCTATCTTGTTCGCGCTGTGATGGCTCGCCGATAAATTGCGGGATCGCTCCGTGACTAAACCACGCCTCTCGCGCCGCCATGGCGCGCAATTGATGGCGAAGCAGGCCAAATCCCACCGCATCTTCTGGCGACAGTGTGGTGGCGAGGTTGCATTGCGCATCCGCGCGTTCGTAAGAACCGGACAAAATGAGCAGGTCTATATAGAGATGGCGGGCGAGTCTATCGCCGGTGCGGCCTTCACCGGTCCTGCGTTGCCCGGCGAGCAGCTTCCAGCGCACCGTTTTCGAGCAGGGCTGCGATCGTATCGGCAAAAATCATGCGGTTCTTCTTTCAGAAGCTGTTTCGTTAAGCGGAAGGGCTGTAGCCGGCGTGGCATCTGCCACAAGCTGGAATGTTGTCGAAACGTCGTCCAGCTGGAAATGCGGCTGGAGCTGCACCGTACAGCTATAAGTTCCCGGACGCCCCGCACCTCGTGAACCTGAATACCGGCGGAACGCAACGGATAACGGGTGCGCAATGAAATATCCGCATCATCGTTGCCAAGTGTATAGGCAGAAAGCCAGTCCTCCAGCCTTCTTCTGACAGTATCGGCATCGGCTACGGTACCAATCTCGTCACGCATGATGACTTTGAGATAATGGGAGAATCTTGAAGCGCACAATACGTACTGGAGCATCGCGGCGGGCGCGCATTCTGTTGTGCGTTGCGATTACTGTAGTGTGGTGGGGCGTGAAGCGACTGGTTCGAATTGAATATGACGGACGAAGACATATAGGTGGTTGCGACAGGTATGATACCGAGGTCGCATAATTGTTGTTCTTGCGCCGTGGTCAGGCGTATCTCGACCGGGGCTGTGCTGAAAGTCCATCGCTTTCGTGCCCGGGATCGTAAGGGGCAAGCAATCTGGCGGGGAGATAACCGCCATCTTCCGCGTCTTGAGAAACACCCCGGATGTCGGCAAACCAGCCCGACACCAGATAATTGCGTATGACAATCAACGCGAACGCAAAAGCACCATTTCCCCACAGCAGATGTCCGCCATCGGGCAGATGCGATTCCTGAAAGGGAAACGGATCAACACGCTCACGCGTTGCGAAGCGATAAGGCATCCGCATGAGGATGCGTGGTCCAACAAGACCAAGAAAGCGTGTGTCATCACGCATACGGAAGCTATCCCATCGCAGACGCAGGGGATCTTTTACAGTCTTTGATATGTCAGGGGGGCACGGCTGAGTTCGGAGAAGTCATGAAGCCCGACAGTCCGGGCCCCGCTCCCGCGATGAATGGACAGAATGCGGCTGCAGCTGCCATGCTGACCTGAGTAAGCGTGGAAATCACGTCATGGCCATCTTTCATGCGGGAGCAAGTTCGTAATTGCCTACAATAAGCCCAAACGGTTCGCCGCCGGGCATGCCAAATTCCCGGCTATAGACCGGTGGAAAAGATGACTTTGATCGAAATCGCTCGCGCGCTCCATCTCCCGCGCCAAAAGTCTCCAGCTGACATTGAGCACCTTGACTTTGATGTCACTGCCCCGCCTGCCATGCGGACGAGCAAAGCCAACCCCCGCCACGAGGACTCCGGGGCCCGGAAGCGGGGATCATGAAGTATCTCGTTGACCTGCCGGTTAAGCGTTTCATCGATCAGCGCAATCAGATGATCAACCCGGCGTCTCAAATCGCTTGAGGCCGTCATGGTACTTGGCTCTGTATTGGATGCGAGGCGTGAATGCCTCGCATCCTGTTTCCATCAGTTCTTGCTCGGAATGCGGGCAACCATGCGAAGCGATGTGGTAAGTTCCTCCATCTGCAGCCATGGGCGCATCCGGGCAACCGCATTATACGATCCAGTCTGCCCGCGACTTCTTCCACAGTCACTTTTGCCTCGCGCAACGGATACTTGGCGCGAGATTCCTCGCCTGCAGCATCGTTGGCGTTGACGTAGTTGGAAATCCAGCGGTTAAGCGGGGCTTCGCAATCCGCGGCTTCCATAAAGGAGCCAATCTTGTCACGACCCATCACCTTGAGATAATGGGCGAAACGCGATGTCGCCATCATATAGGGCAGACGCGCGGACACGGCAGCATTGGCGGTTGCTTCAGGACGATCATAGATCTTTGGCTTGTGAGCGGTTTGCGCACCAAAGAAGACGGCGTAGTCCGTATTCTTGTAATGACACAGGGGCAGAAAACCGAGCTTGCCCAACTCTGCATCGCGCCGGTCGGTAATGCCGACTTCGGTCGGGCATTTCAGATCAAGGTCACCGTCGTCACTCGTGAATACGTGCATCGGAAGGTTTTCCACCTTTCCGCCGTTTTCGGCGCCACGAATTGCTGTGCACCAGCCACTCTTGGCGAAAGCGTCCGTGAGGCGGGCACCCATCACATAAGCTGCGTTCATCCAGCAATAATTGTTGTGGGACAGTTCACCATTCTTCGCACCGCCGGTTTCGTCGAACGAAAACTCATCAATCGTGATTGTTTTCGGTCCGTAGGGCAGGCGTGCCAGAACACGCGGCATGGTGAGCGCGACAAAACGCGAGTCATCGCTTTCACGCAATGAACGCCATTTTGTATATTCCTTCGTTTCGAAAATCTTCTCCAGATCACGTGGTCGGGAAAGTTCCCTATAGTCCTCAAAACCGAACATGCGCGGGCCTGCAGCCGAGATGAACGGTGCGAAAGCGGCCGCAGCAATCGAGGAGACACCCTGCAGGAGCTGAAGGTCTTCGAAGGAGTTATCGAACTCATAATCACCGATGAGGGCGCCCATTGGCTCGCCACCGGGGGTGCCGAACTCGTCCTCATAGATGGCCTTGAACATGCGGGACTGGTCGAATTCCACCGCTTTGGCTATGTCCTTGCCCAGTTCACGCTTTGAAGCGTTGAGGACGCGGATCTTGAGATTGGCACTCGTCTCGGAATTCTTCACGAGGTAGTTGAGGCCACGCCGTGCACCTTCGAGTTTGGTGAATGCTTCCGATTGCATGATCTCGGCAAGCTGAAGCGAAATAACGCGGTCAAGCTCGGCAATGGCACTGTTGAGCGTCACAGTCAGATTACGGTCATAGCGAACCGTGCCCTTCAGGGCCTGATCTGTTAATGTGCGTAGCAGATGCTTGGCGCGATCAGGCTCGGTCTGTTTGGTTGCATCAACAACTTTTGCCAGTAGACTTTCCGCAGGAGCCGCCTCGAGAGTGGCTGCACTCTGGCTTCGCGTTTTGGTGCTCATATGTGGGATCCCTGAAATTGCGCCTGAACTCTTCCGTCGGCGCGCTGGAAGTTTGGATCGAAACCCGCGACGGTCAGGCCTTGCCTTCCTTCAACTGTGCCAGTTCCTGCGCCAGTTTGGAAAGGTCGGCCTTGTTCTGCAGCACATCCTCGAGCAGACGCTCCAGGTCCTCCGAGCGGTCCGCCTTGCTTAGCAGATCACGCAATTCGTTACGGGCATCCAGAAGCGCCTTGAGCGCGGGAACCTGCTCAACTACTGCACCCGGCTCGAAGTCCTGCATGCTTTCGAACTTGAGAGATACCGCCAGATCGGAACCGTTATCCTCGATCGTGTTCTTGACGCGAAACTCCAGACCCGGTGTCATCTTGCGCATGACTTCATCAAAATTGTCGCGATCAATCTGCACAAACTTGCGTTCGCCAAAAGGTTTCAGTGGTTCTGTCGGATTGCCCGAAAAGTCACCGAGCACTCCAACCACGAACGGGAGCTCCTTGACGACCATCGCGCCCTCGGTCTCAACTTCATACTTGATATGAACGCGCGGCTTGCGAACCCGGTCCAGTTTTTCATGTACGCTTGCCATCTAACTCTCCTCAATGCTCCAGCCTGAAGGCGACTTATTGTGCCGCGGCCAGTCGTGTCTATCTGAAAAATCTCTATCCACCGTTCTTGTCAACCTTCGGCTGAATGCCGGCTGCGGTCAATACCGAAGCGCGAGTTGACGCGTCAGGAAGCAATTCATTCAAAAGTTCCTGAAAATCCATGCGTCCGCGTCTGACAAGTGTTTCAAGCGCCTGAGCGGTCGGAGAATGCGGTTCTGTACGCCGAAAGAAACGTGCGACGCCAAGCAGAATTTCGAATGCCTCTTCCCTCGACTGAATTGATCCTTGTCTTGGCGGCGCGATGCTGACATCGGTTTTGCAGGTTCGCCCGCTTCTGCCACATCCTTGGCGCTGCCGGATTCTTCGGCCTGATTTTCGATCCCCGCCATTTCGCGGATTGCCGGGACGCTTCCTGCAGGACATGCCGAATGTTGGACGATGGCGGAGCGTCCTTGCCGCAGGTTTCATCCAGCATCTCGGTCAGGGCGGAAAAATGCGAGACGCAGCGGTCAATATGAGCCAGTTGGGTTCGCATTTCTGCTCCACCAGCTTCCGATGCCGCCTGATACAGGCTATCGCGTAACGAAGTTTCGCCCGGACGCTGAGCTTTTGATAATCCCAGAGTCCGAACCTGCCGTAAGTCTCGCCCGGGATCAGTGGTGCCAGACGCAATGACTGGATCAGGACACCTTCCCTCCCAAGCCGTTCAGTCCAGTCAGGGGCGCAACCTTATCCTCGAGCGGTTCGCGGGCAACAGAATGAAGGTCCGGCCAATGGGTCGTGACGAGTGAAGTAATGAGCTCCAGAGAATCGGCAAGTCCTTCAAATCCCCTGAGGCGAGATCTGAGCTTCTGCCAGCCAGCACAGAACTTCCAGATCTTTGGTATGTAGTTCCGTCAGCTGTATAGCAGAAGTATTTACACTGTTCCATAACGGAACAATGCCAATGGGGTCATCTCCCACTGCCGATCGTTCAGTTGTTCGGGCAGAGTTGCGAGCATCCTTAAGTTCATAATAAACAGCCTGCATTTGCGGATCAGGACGAACATCAATTCCACAAGGTTCTGTCTGCGAAACTGGTGCTATAAGCGCGCGGATATCCAAAATGTTTCAACCCGTAACTGGAGCGATGTGGTTGCTCAAATACTTAATTTGTAAGGATAATCAAGCCTTGTCAATCATTTCAGATTTGTGTCAGCATCATGAACCGATTTGTTGTTGAATGTAATAAATTGTGATTGGTTTGTTGCTTCCCATTTCACACAAAGCGGATAGTTGTGGCAAGAGAATTCTACCGACGTAAAATTGTATATGCATGATTATTGGAACGTTTCTAATGTTAATTGACGGGGACAGAAACACCGATGACGCAGATCGATGTCCACCGTCTTGTGCAGACTCTGGAGCCTCAGCTGCATGGCGGTCTGGAGGCTGCTGCATCGCTGGCGGCCCGTCATGCGCACCCCACCGTAGAGGTCGCGCACTGGTTGCGCGCCCTTTTGGATGACGGGGTCATAACGGACCGGTTTGCCCTTGTCGGCCTTGATGCCGGACGAATTCGCGTCGCTCTGGATGAAGTCATTGCCGATCTGCCACGGCAAGACGGTGCCTCACTTACATTATCGTCCAGTGTGCTGGCGCTCGCTCGTGAAGCATGGCTCGTGGCATCGATGCAGTTTGGCAGGAAAACGATCAGTTTCTGGGATCTTCTCATTGCAGTGAACTCCGACCCGGCACTGCGCATGCTGGTTCGCGGTATCGCTCCTGATTTTCGCAATCTCGACACCGGCCGGTTGGAAGAACTTGCTCAGGCGCAGGAAAAGGCAGACGACGAACCATCAGGAAATCCGTCTCGCAACGCCCCGCGGGATGATGAATTCCTCAAACTTTATACGCATGACCTCACGGAAGATGCCCGCGCGGGGAAAATCGATCCCGTCATTGGGCGTGAGCGCGAGTTGCGTCAGCTGATTGACGTGCTCATGCGCCGACGTCAGAACAATCCGATCCCGGTCGGCGAGGCTGGTGTTGGAAAGACCGCCGTTGCCGAAGCCTTTGCTCTGGCAATCGCAGATGAAAATGTCCCCGAAATGCTTCGGGCTGTGAGGCTCCTGATGCTCGACCTCAGCCTGCTACAGGCAGGTGCAGGAGTAAAGGGTGAGTTCGAGCGACGTCTCCACGGTGTCGTTGATGCTGTTCGTGCCTCGCCCGAGCCGATCATTCTGTTCATTGATGAAGCACATGGTCTGATTGGTGCAGGCGGACAAGCCGGGCAAGGCGATGCAGCCAATATTCTCAAGCCGGCACTGGCTCGTGGCGAGTTGCGAACAATAGCGGCCACGACGTGGAGTGAATATAAGCGCTATTTCGAAAAGGACGCCGCTCTGGCGCGCCGTTTTCAGCCGGTTAAGGTGGACGAGCCAGACGAAGAAACCGCCATACGCATGCTGCGTGGCATTGCGGATGTGTTTCGCAAGCACCATGGTGTTCGTATACGCGAAAGCGCACTGGACGCTGCAGTGAGGCTTTCGGCCCGTTACATCCCGTCACGACAATTGCCTGACAAGGCAATCAGCCTGATCGATACGGCAGCCGCGTCGGTGGCTCTTGCGCGGCAGACTATTCCCGAGGCATTGGGTGCGCTCGGCAATGAGCTGCGTTTGATTGACACGGAAATTCATTGGCTGCGCCGGGAACCCGACTGTGACGTCAACGAATTGCGTCTGAACCAGTTGCGACCGCGCAGGGGATGAGCTTCAGGCGGAGATGGAGGCGCTGGAAGAGCGCCACGCCGCTGAGCTGACGCTCATTCGCAAGGCGGACGAGCTTGAGGATAACCGGCAATCAATGAAGGCGACGGCGATGACGCATACGCGCTCAGCGCTGCGGGCCCGGATAATGTTACCGCATTCCCCGATCGGACCCGGTCAACCAGACAGGTGGCGACGGCCGAACTCGACGCTATTCAGTCGCAGCTGGACGCAATCGTGGAGGAAGAGCCCCGGTTCCCCGCGTTGTCGATCGTGAGGTCATAGCAGCGGTTGTAGCCCGCTGGACCGGTATTCCGGTCGGCAAACTCCTCTCGGACCAGATACAGGCAGTTAATACTCTTGAAGAGCGGCTCGGCAGACGGGTGATAGGCCGGGACGCTGTTATCAGCCGGGTTGCCGCCGCAATGCGGATTTCACGGGCGGGCCTGTCAGATCCGCGTCGACCGCCGGCTGTATTTCTGTTCGCGGGAATGTCAGGCACTGGCAAGACGGAAACCGCCCCGGCACTCGCTGATATACTTTACGGCAGCAGTCAGTATCTGACGACCATAAATATGTCGGAGTTCAAGGAAGAGCATAAGGTATCCCTGCTACTTGGTTCTCCTCCCGGCTATGTCGGTTACGGAGAGGGAGGCATTCTGACCGAGGCGGTTCGCAGGCGCCCTTATGGCGTCCTGCTGCTGGACGAAATCGACAAGGCCCATCCCGGGGTCCGGAGATTTTCTATCAGGTATTTGATAAAGGTGCTCTTCGCGATGGCGAGGGACGCGACATCGATTTCAAGAATACGACGATAATCATGACGGCAAACACCGGCTCTGAGCTGCTGTCTGTTCTTGCCGCGGATCCTGACACCATGCCGGAAGGCGAGGCACTCGAGACCATGCTTCTGCCGGAACTGCAAAAGCAGTTCAAGCCGGCGTTTCTTGGGCGCACGACAATTCTGCCGTTCATGCCTTTGAGCACAGAAGCACTTGCCGGCATCGTTCAGATTCAGATCGAGCGCATCCGAGGACCGTGTGGGGGCAAGCTATGGTGCGCTGCTGGAGTTATCGAAAACAGCCGTTGAAGCGCTGATTGCGCGGGCAAAATCCAGCGAGATGGGAGCGCGGGCGATCGAAGCAATGATCGCAAGAGATCTCATGCCGGTATTGTCGGCTTTCTTCCTCGATGCACTTATCGACGAGCGTGTCGTGAAAGGTGTCAGCATAGGTTTTGATGGTCAGCTTTTCCGGTAGGGGAATTGGCTGTCGACAAGGAATCCGCTGTGGCAACGGGATAAGCAGGAGCCGGACGGTGACGAATTGGCACCCTCCGCAGGAAATGCCGGAAAGGCGGTAACGCCTTGAGGAATGAAATCAGCACGTTTTAGGAAAACAGGAGATACCATATGCCGATTTACCTGCAGATCGATGGCATCCGGGGCGACGCCACACACGAACAGCATCGCAAATGGATGGATATCGAAGCGCTTCACTGGAACGTTTCGCGCAACATGAACACCTCGGCCGGTTCGGCCGCCAATCGTGAAGCCTCCGAGCCCACGATCTCTGAAGTTATCCTCACCAAGGTGAGCGACTCCTCGTCGACGAAGCTTTTCCGGGAAGCCTGCACTGGCCGTACCGGCAAGCGTGCCGTTGTTCACTGGTCACCACAGGCAGCCCCGGTGAGACCTATATTGAATACTCGCTGACCAACACGCTGATTTCCAACTATTCGGTCGACACCAGCGGTGATCGCCCGATAGAGACAATCAAGCTCAATTTCACCAAGATGGAAGTCAAGTACACCCCTTACGACGAAAACCAGTCGCCGCAGTCGCCAATGATTGCATCCTACGATCTGGCAACGACGAAGTCGGCTTGACCAATCTCTTTTCCGGAGCTGGTTATGCCAGCTCCGGATCCTCGATCTTTGGCGGAGGATATCATGCGTCCCATGTTATCGGGTCTGGCATTGTGCGTGTTCTTACTCGGTTCACCTGAGCTGGTTCTTGCACAGGAAAGGACCGGATCCTCAGTGGGGCGGATTTGATTGCTGCACTGAAAGGGGACTTCGCGCCAGAGACCTCTGACAAGGAACTCAAACGATTGCTGTCAACGGCGCGCGCGAGTGCATATGTGTCCGGAGTGGCCGATGTGCTGCAGAACCGCGAATGGTGTGGAGCCGGAGCCATTCTTCCGCATGAAATCAATGACCGCGTATTTACATACCTCAAGGATCTGGCACCTGAGAGACTGGATGAGAACGCTGCTTTGCTGGTCAGCCGGGCTTTATCGAAAGAGTTTCCTTGCCCCGGTAACCCGTCAAAGGACTGATTGAGAGGATCGGATATGAACGTCACGTTCGATGAGCTCTACAGAAACTACTCCAGCAGTGATATGTCCCGCTCCAGTTATGTCGGACAACGCGACCTGTTCACCCAGATAGGTTGGGAGATGTATCTTGGTAACCCGAACTATGAGAATACCTGTGCGCTGCGTGTCAGCCCGGCTTTTCTCGGGGCGGGGCACAAGATCTCGCTCAGGTCGCACAATATTCTGAAGGGGCCCCATAGCGGCAAGGGGTTCAGGTCAACATGCGCAAGCTGGCTGACTTGCTGGCTACGCCACACTATCTGGGCGCTTATGAGCCATTTACGCCTGAAACCGCGCAACGCGGTATCGGCTCGCGGAAAGGTGTGGTCGCTTTCAACAAGATTCCGGGCTTTAGCGGCGGCGGTCACATTGATCTGGTACTCGGCGCAATCGACGCTGCCCAATGTGCATCTGGTTGTTATTACCGCTCCGAATCGATCTGGTTCTGGCCTTTGCGAGCAGGAACGGTTTCCTGACAGGCAAGAACATCCACATTGGTCGCAATTATTACAAACTGAAGGACAGATAGGACCGCCATGCCAAACTTCTCTACATCATCGGACAGGTTGCAAGTAAGGCCGGTTCAGCAAAACGAGCTGCCGCCGATAAAGCGCATGGGCCGCGGTCCTTCCTTCGATTACCTCTCATACGAAAATGGCCCCGCCAGATGGCGACGCGCGCCAATGCCGTCGGTGGCGCTGCATCGCTCTTTCGTATGGGGATGGAAGCGCTGAATGAACGGTCGCTTGGCGTCTGGCTACGAAAGTGGCTTCAGAATAATGAAGCCACCATCACCCAGAAGATGCAACAGCACGGTCACGCCGCTTTCGTTCTGCAGGTCAATTACGCAGTCTCCGACAGCTTCGAAACCCGGCAGTTCATGGCCCGCGATATCTATCTTCTGGGTACCGTCCCGTCTACCAAGGATGCCGGTCAGATTCTAACGGCAGAAAAACTTTATGGGCCGAGCGTCGACGCGATTCCAAACCGGGGAACCCGTTTCCAGTACGCTTATCTGGTGGGTGAGTATCGTTAACAGACATAAGGAACGGCAAGCTCAATTTGCCGTAGCTTGAAACAACAGGGTGGTCTGACCGCAATGAATGAACAACGAGACATAGACGAATTTGTTCAGGCGACGCGCGTCTTGCGAATGTCTTCTCCTGTTGGAGAGGACATCCTGCTACCTGAAAGAGTGACCCTTGACGAGGGAGTAAACGCTCTTTTTGAAGTCAATGTCTCCGTTCGTTCGAAACAGGACATCAAACCTTCAGACCTGATCGGAAAACTGGTTGATCTTGAGGTCGAGGTTTCGGGGAACGATGGAGTTTATCGACCGATCAACGGTCTCGTTACAGATATCGGTAGGACCGAAAGCATCTCGTGGACTGCGCAGCTATGCATTGACCCTCCGCCCCCAGTTCTGGCTTTTGTCGCAGCGCACAGATCATCGCATCTGGCTTGATCAGACTGCTACAGAAGTACTTGAAAAACTGTTGAACGAACACGGATTGCCGGGTCCCGACCTGTCAGGCGTTGTGGGGGTCTCTTCCGAAGCTGCACTATAGCGTCCAGCATGGTGAAAGCGATCTTTCCTACGTTGTGCGCCGTATGGAGGAGGTTGGCCTGTTCTGGTGGTTTGCCCACGATAAGGGGGCCAGCACAAGCTTCATGTGGCCAATCACGCTTCAGGCTGGCTTGAACCTTCGGCGTCCGCGGGTGGTGAAAGCCGGGTCCGTCTGGCGCTGGGTAGCACAGATCGTAACCATATCAACAGCTGGCAGCAACACTTCACCTATGTTCCCGGCGCGCGCGCTGGTGCTGACTGGAATTTTGAAACACCCAGAACAGATGTTCGGGCGGCTACGCCCTCGCTCGTCTCGCTGACTGATAATGCCGGGCGCGAGATATTTGAGTATCCCTCTCGCACAGCAACGGTGGAAGAAGCAGAGCTTGCCGGTAAGCTGCGTATGCAGGCCAGCGAAGCTGATCACGAAACCATCCGGGCTGCCTCCAATATCCGTTTCACGGAGGCCGGACGGCGATTCCAGCCATATGATGTGGTAAATCCGGACGCCTCCTATGAGGAGCATGTTATCACGCGCATTCGTCATCAGATCGTGGATACGACCTATGAAACAGCTGACGGGATGCTTGAATACCAGAATGCTTTTGAAGCGGTTCCCTCACGCGTACCGTTGACGCCACACCGAAATGCACGCCGCCCCAAGGTCGAAGGTAACCAGATCGCGATCGTGGCAGGCCCCGGTGAAGAGATCCATACAGACAAATACGGACGCATCAAACTTGCTTTTCCCCGGGACAGACGCGCCAAAAGAGACGGGTCTGATACCTGCTGGGTTCGTGTCAGTCAGGTCTGGGGTGGCGGAACATGGGGTGCCCGGGTTATTCCGCGCATCGGCATGGAAGTTCTCGTATCGTACATCGATGGCGATCCCGACCGGCCACTCGTTGTCGGTGTCGTGCCCAATCCCGATAATATGCCCGCCTATGATCTGCCCGCCAATAAAACCCGCATGGTACTTCGGTCCAATACGCACAAGGGGCAGGGCTTCAACGAGATTACCTTTGAAGACGAAGCAGGCAAGGAGAACCAGTTCTTTCATGCCCAGAAAGACCGCACCGAACGTGTTCTCAATGACCGCACCAAACGGATTGATCGCCATGAGGTGGCATCGGTTGGAGGTAATCGCACGGTTGAGGTGAGCGGTAACCAGAAACATGAAATCGGCGGATCTGTGAACACTGTGATCGGTGGAACCGGGCCGATGGCAACTTTGGCAATGGCGGGTGTTCAGGCCCTTTCTGGTCAGACAGCAGGACTTTTCTCACAGGCTGCACAGATTGCAGGTGGGAGCGGACCGGGTGTGGCCGCCTTTGCGACGACTCTGGCTTCATCGGCTCTCGGCTTTCTGGGTGCAGGCGGTCTCTCGGCCCGCGAAGGGGTTGTGTCCGGCCCTAACCCGCGAGCTGATGCCGGCACAAGTCTGGCCGGTTCTGGCACTGGTGTCGGGGAGGCTGCGTCCAGTCTCTTCCCGTTATCCGGTATAGAGAACACGATTATCAGCCTCTTCAAATCCACTTCAATCGGCGTCGGTCAGGCCGAACAGATTGGTGTAAGTAAAGTAACGAATGTCGGATCAGCCTATATGGTTCGTGTCGGTCAGGAAATGCGGACTGATGTTGGAAAGAAAATCGATGTCGAGGTTGGCGAATTATACAATCTCGTAACACACGATAAATTCCATGGAGAAGCCAAGACATGGGAGGTTTTTGTTGATGATACAATTCGGTTATCCGCCCCGGTGGATATATTGAGATAAACAAAAAGGCATCAAACTTTATGCATTGAAAATAGATATTGAGGGTAATCGCATTAATTTCAAGAAAGGGGGGCCGGGAAAGGGCGCCTCCTGCCTCAAGAAGATGTCCCAATCACAGACACCGTTTGTGAGGCTCTAGCAGAGCCATGGAAACACCTGTGCTTGATCTTGCAGGAAATGATCAACTGGCTGATGTACAGCACGAAGTTCTTTCGGGGATCCACCGCCCACTTTTGCTGTCGTGGACGGTGGGTGTTTTGATGATCTGGCAGACGAACTTGCAGACAAGGGCATAGCGAGCAGGTCTTTGTTTCGAGACGGTGGTGACGAGGCTCTGCGTCGGGATGGCCCATGGCTTGTACAACTGGTGGATGACCATTCGCGGGAACATATGGAGGCGCTGGCACTTGAACGGCCCTGCACGGTGTTTTGGTCATGTCCTAAAGGCGAGGAGGCATTGTGGCGGCATCTGCGAACCCTGAACCAAATTCTGATTCCAGATACCCGCATTCCTGACAATAACGAAAAATCTGGCCTTCCGATTAAATACGAGCGGGTGATCTTTCGTCATTGGGACCCGAATGTGTTGGCAAGCGTATTGCCGTTGCTGGATCAGCAGCAACTGGCCTGCTTATTCGGCCCAGCTGAAGTTATTCTGATGAATGGGTCCAATTATGACGGTCTCAAGCGGGCAATAAGACCCCCGGAGCTTCCGGGTGGTCTGAATGGTCCTTTGCGTATAAGGCCATCTCAGATTGAGGAGCTTAAAAAGCAATGCTCCATTCATCAAGAATACGCATAGCCGGGTTTTTGAAAGGCGAGTCCCACCAAATTTTTCGGGTATCGATGACAAGTTTTTGTGGGGCGCCACATTAGCAAGCGAAAGCAGTGCGGATGAGCTCGGCATAAAGACTGAGCGTGGCAGAGCCAGATGGGCTTACGTAATGATGTTGTCGGATGGCAAAGCAGCAAAGTTAAAGGAAGTTCGGAGTTATATTCAAGACGGTCGAGACAGTCCTGATAATCGTGTCAAATCGCTGATACAGCATACCGCCAATGCGATCCGGACTGGGGGCCTAGCCAATGGAGCGTTGGCATGAGCGCTGCTGCTGGAACTGCTGGTGAGATTGGGGGCGGGTCGCCGGGGGTGTTCTCGGTGGAGCAATCGGTGGCATATTCGGCGGCCCTATCGGTGCCCGGATTGGGCGGGCAATTGGCTCCCGTGTAGGTGGTATGGCGGGTCGTGCGGCTGCATCTGCGGTCGCGGATTATATGGAAGATGCGAACGCACAAGCCGAAGAAGAGACACAAGATAAAGAAGCGGCCGTCCCCTGTGAAGATTGCGGGGAAATCGACTGTTTCAATCCACCGCCGGAATCGACACCTGATGAAATAGAAGAGTTCAAGCGTCAGCTCAAGGAACAGCAGGACGCAATTAATGACATTCCGTCTGACCAACTGGTCCAGAATATGGAGAATTACGAGAAGCTTGGTCGCGGTGCCAAGGATGCAGCGGATCGAGCACGGGCACGCGATAACTGGATCAAGAATAAAGCACGTAAACTTCTCAATGAGGATCCTCGTATGTCGGCGCAAGCAGCGCAAAATGCGGCAAAGAATGAGCTGAAAACGATGGACGTCATTCACACGCCGGATCTCTCTGCCGGCGGGTCCGGGCGGATATCGACGGAGAATGGCGGGATGGGTCCGCGATCAGCTAACAGGTCAATCGGTTCACAATGGTCAAAGGCGGGAAGTAACCCAGATGGAAAGACCCGGCTGGAACAACTCAAGGAACATGCCCAGAAAGCCAAAGAAAAGGGCGAACGTTCCAATGCTGAGTTGAAAATCTGCGACGAGGGGGATCGACTAAGCCTAATAGCCAGCCGGAAGGTTCAAGTGGTTCGGGCCAGGGGCAGGCTGGTCCCAGCGATGTTCCGATGTCATAATACTGTATTACGTATTTTCAATACCGAATGGAGACCCGATGAAGGATTATCAGGTAAGGCTTGCATCAATCGTCGAGGACTTCGGTGCGCCGCAGGGTGCAGATGGTCCCATTGATGTGGAGCGCTACCGAGGCAAAGTGCCAGATGCAATGATCGAGTTTTGGCAGCAAAATGGGACCGGGATCATATTGAACGGATATTTTCAATTTTGCGATCCCGATAAATATGCCTCGATTATGAAATTTGTCTTCGACGGTGATCCCGACATCGAAGCGGAGAAAACTCACGTTCTTGGTTTTGGTGCGTTTGGAACGATCTTCGCGTGGAATGAGGTTTATCAGAACGTTGATATCGATCTCGTGGGCGGGAAAGTTTCATGCCGGGCGTTGATCGATGGGGAGACCTATAACCCGAATATCGCCGTTACCAGCAGCTTGATGCTGCTCGATGGTTCGACGTTCGATGAGTATGATTCAAACGCCAAAAAGCTTTTCAAGCCGGCACGCTCAAAACTTGGGAAGCTCGGTGTGGGACAAATTTACGGTTTCAGGCCTATTGTGGCGCTTGGCGGGAACCGGACCCCGACAGTCTGACGATTTACGACGCGCTGCCGCATATGGCGATTATGGCTCAGGCACATCGACTGGAATTGATGGACAACGACCCGTTCCCGCCGCAACCAGTACGGGTGATCGGAGGCTAAGTGACAACAAAGCCAGCTTGACGGGAATCGTTGTAATTCCCGGCTTATAGAAACAGTCGAATCTTGGAGCTTTGCAGAGCACGGACATCTCTCGCCGTCAAACATGAAACGCTGACCCGTGCGCTTGCGTAGGAGAAAATTCGACACGAGATAAAATTGCCTGCATACTGAGTTCGACTGCAGAACGTCCCGGAAAGACCAAGCTGGATCTTGTCAGGACTACAGGACGCTTGAGGAGAAAAAAAATGAGTCGCCCCGTCACACTTCGCGGCCAGATGCATGTTTGTCCTATGTGCGATCCGGGCCCCAAACCTCACATCGGTGGACCGGTTCAAACTACCAGTCAGAATTTCGTCACTGTGAATGGCGTTCCCATCGCTACGGTCGGGGACAGGTGCCTTTGTAGCGGTGTCCCCACAACTGCTGCTGCAATCACTGGCGGCTCGTCAGTGGCCAAAATAAATGGCCGTGAAGTAGCTCGCGCCGGTGATGCCTGTGAGCACGGCGGTCGACTCGTGCAGGGCGAAAGCTGGCTGACATTTGAATAGAAAGCCTCAAGGCTTGTCTGTTCGAGCTCCGTATACCATTCCCAAGATAACCGGGCCATGGAAACATCGATGTTTGAACCTGCAGATAACGATGGCACAAGGCATGTGCTACATGAAGTGCTTGCTGAACTGCCTACCCCGCGTTTCGCAGTTTTTGACGGATCATACTTCGACGATCTGGAAGACGAGTTTGCGGATGAGCACATAGCGAGCCGATCGTTGTTTCGAAGTGGTGGAGATGAGGAGCTGCGCCGGGACGGTCCGTGGCTCGTGGAACTGGCGAACAGGCGAACGGAGGCACATGTCGAAGCTTTGGCAACGAAAGCCCCTGTGCCGTATTCTGGTCGTGTTCGGCCGGCGATGAAGTGTTGTGGCGGCACCTTCGAAGCATAAACTATATCCTTGTCCCGGAAGATCGGGCTGCTGGCAGTGCTGGAAAGTCGCCTCAACCTGTAAAATACGAAAGGGTTATGTTTCGTCACTGGGATCCGAATATTCTGGGCCCTATCTTATCGATCTTAACCGCCGGCCAGTTCGCACGCTTGATGGGTCCCGCAGATGCTATCGTAATGAATGCAACCGATTATGGTGGACTCAAGCGCTGCATGAGGCCCGGGAATATGCATGAGCCAACAAGGGGGCGCTGAGAATGAATCCTGAGCAGATTCGCGAGCTGGTTGCCATCAGAGTTAAAAGCTCTGCGCTGCGGATAACCCGCTTCATACGTCAAACAAGCGCCGGTCAGATTGATCAAATGACGGATCAGGAACTCACCGAAGAAGTGACGAAGCGAATGAACGTCGCGGCGACACTGGGCATTAACGAAGAGCGCGCTCAGAAGCGATTTTGCTGGTTAATGTTGAACAGTAATGATCGGTTTCTCCACCGGGCCGGCGTTAAAGACTATTTGGCTTCTGGAGCGGGATCGGCTAACTCGCGTATTCATTTGTTATCGGAAGCCATGGCGGAAGCTGCAGCAAAAGGGGTTCGGTAATGGCTGGCGAAGCTGTCCTCGGTCGCGCGCTCTTGGGGGCAGGTGCACGTGCAGCCGCCGGGGGGCCGCTTGCGGCTCTTGGTCCTTTGGGCTGGGTAGCAATCGGTGCACTGACACTTTATGATGGCTATCAGCTTTACAACGCAATGTCGGAGAGCGCTGAAGCGGAGCCCAAGCCTGACAAGAAGCCTGAAGAATGTACAGAAGGTTGCGAAAAGCCGCTCCCGGACAATCCAGATGATCTTTTGGAGGACGGGTGGGAGGAAACAAGCCATCCCAAGGCCAAGGAGGCGGGACGGCGTACATTCCGTAACCCCAAAACTGGAGAAGAACTGGTATTTGACAAAGGGAAACCCGGACAACCCGGATGGGAAGGCGGGACCATTATCACCGTCCAAACCCAGACAGCACGAGCCGTCACGATGAGTACACGGACCTAAATGGCGACCCCGTTCGTCGGGGATCTGGGCCTTCTCATATACCACTGGTTCAACATTGGGCTCCGGAGGAGCCGGATCATGACAAAAATTTTCAATGCAAGTGAAATTACCTCGCAGTATAGGCTCGTTGACCGTGAGATCAGTGGCGTCAATATAGGGGATGGGAAAGTAACCATATGGTTTAATCTTTTTTCATGTTGATGATCCCCATAGAAATGATGAAAATATGGATTACCCTCTTTCAATAGAAGTAAAACAGAAGGAATTTAGCGTAATAGAAGGCGATATAAATGATCTCGAGAAGGATTTCTCGGGAGAGATATTATCTACAGTTGTTGATGGAAAAAACTTAGAATTCTTGCGGATTGTAGGTTTTATAGCGATAGAAGTAGTCATGTGATCGAAATGGAACTTGACGGGGATGTTTCGGTGAATGAAATGCCGCCGAAAGATATCACGTAAATTAATTCTTATATTGTTTCGGACCTTTTCCGGGCAGAAACTGGATTCTCGATGTCTCTTGCCAGCTTGCGGCATCGAGCCAGTGACACGATACATCAGGATATTAACATTTGCGCGACGTGAGGCTTGCGAGTCTTGCGACGAAGAATGATCTATCGCATCAAGGCCGCCATTTTCACTTTGAAGGCATCAGGATTGGCGTGTCAGCGGCGGAACGTTCTTAACAGGTACCGGGAAGATGCAACACCCGGGCGAACTTGCCGGGCAGGGCGAGCGCGGATCAGTTGCTTTCCACTCTGGCCGTATCGTGAGGCGCTAAACCAAATGAACCCGGTGCACATCGAATTCTGTCGTTGAGACCCGCATGCCCGGTTCCACAGGGATATGGGATAATAAGGACGGAGTTTTTGCTGCTTTTCACGCTCGTCATCGGGTGATTACCCGGACTGCCTACTGCAATTCGCGATCAAAGCTTTTGAGCGCACCAACGGCATGTTCGATGAAGTGTTTCGCCATCTCCGGCAACTCGGGTTTTGCGGGAAATGCGAAGGCGAAATGGTGAGGGATATCAGGTACAAACGGTCGGATGGCGATTTCCAGTTGCTCACAATCCCGGATCAACAAGGAATTTACAAGCGCAATCCCTATTCCCGGGCTGCGAAACCGCAGGCCGAACTTACTGAATGGGCTTCCGGGCGGATGTGCGGTGCCGGGCCGTTCGACGAGAACGTCAGATCGATGTCGTGGCGAGGTGGACGTCCTCTGCCAAGCATGACCAACGGCTCATTATGAAGGTCGCTCGGTCGGATTACGTCCTTTGACGTCAGGCGATGCCCAATTGGAATGGCGCATACGGAGCGTGCACGGATGAGTTCGGAACTATGGAGGTTCTTATCGGCGAACGGGAGGCGCAGGAAGCCAATTTCGGCCTGCTTTTCTTCCAGCATGCGCTCAATGACATTGTAGGTCCCGTGCAAAACCTCGAAGCGGGCTTCAGGGTTTTCACGCAGGAAATCTGCAATGATCTTCGGCATAATGACTTTGGAGATACCGGGGGCACTGCCACTCTGAGGAGTGCTTCCGAAAAACGCCCTGTTTTCAGATCGTTGACGGCCTGCTGGAGCATGCTGACACGCTCGAGCACATCAGCGATACGCGGTTCCAGCAGGCCGTTTATACGCGAAGGCATCAAACGCGAGCCGTCCCGAAAGAAAAGCTCCTGTTCGAAATCGCTTTCGAGCTGGGTGAGACGGCGGCTCACGGCTGATTGAGATATACCCAGCAGTTCGGCGGCAGCCTGTGTGGAGCCGGTGCTCATAACAGCCCGGAACGCTTCCAGATCCTTAATCTTCATCGCCTCGCCTCTATGCATAAAACGCATAGATAATTCAGTTTATCTCATAATATTGCAAGTGCCATTTCGATATGCAGATCTAAACAAAACAAGAATCAGGAACATATCGGGAGCACTCATGAACACTCACCGCTTCGCCTGCCACAAAGGCAGGCGCGATGACGGCATTCATTATAAGGCGGCTTTTCCGGGCGGCTATTGTTCTGCTTGCAACGTCGTTCATCGTGTTTGCCGGAATCTATGCGATCGGCGATCCGCTGGAAATTTTGCTGCCGCCGGATGCCACGATCGCTGAACGCGCTCAGGTCACACAGGCTCTCGGCCTCGACAGGCCGTTGGTTGTACAATACGGGCACTTCCTTTTGAACCTTCTGAAAGGCGATCTTGGCACATCGTTCGTTTATAACCAGCCATCCATCAGTGTCATTCTCGGGCGTCTGCCCGCCACACTGGAACTGGCCTTTTGCGCGCTTGTGCTTGCGATCGTGATTGGTATCCCGCTGGGACTGATTGCGGGCCTGAAATCAGGCACCGCGACTGACGAAACTATCATGACCGGTTCGATCCTTGGTTTCAGCCTGCCGAACTTCTGGCGGGGTATGATGCTGATCATGATTTTTCGGTTTATCTCGGCTGGCTTCCCTCGACTGGAAGGGGCAGACGGGAAGCATTCTGGGGATTGAAACCAGTTTGGCCACGGGACGGTATCCGACACCTGATTCTCCCCGCGCTGAACCTGTCACTTGCCAAGATTTCTCTGGTCATTCGCCTGACACGCACTGGAGTTCAGGAGACCATGCCGCTCGACTTCGTCAAGTTTGCGCGTGCCAGAGGCCTTTCTTCACGACGCATCGTTTTTGTACACGTGTTGAAGAACATCCTGATCCCGATCGTCACGGTCATAGGCGTCGAGTTCGGTTCGCTGATCGCTTTCGCAGTCGTGACCGAGACGATCTTTGCCCCGCCCGGTGTCGGCAAACTGATCATTGACAGTATCAACATTCTCGATCGCCCGGTCGTGGTGGCCTACATTCTTGTCGTTGTGACCATGTTCATCCTCATAAATCTCCTCGTCGATATCCTCTATTCGGTCCTCGATCCACGGATAAGGAGCAAAGCGCGATGAGTATTCTTTCTCGACGTCTCACGGGGACGGTGTCGTTGCAATTGCAGTCTCCGGCATATTCGGAAGCGTCAAGGCAACCGTTGCTTCAATTGTTTGTATTGCGCTGGTTCTGGCAGCGATCCTTGCGCCGTTCATTGCTCCGCAGAACCCCTACGACCTTATGCAGATCGACATTTTTGACGCCGGGCTTCCACCTTTGTCTGAAGGTTTCAACGGTGTGCACTATTGGCTCGGCACTGACACTCAGGGCCGCGACATGCTCTCCGCCATGCTCTACGGCCTGCGTACAAGCCTTGGCGTCGGTCTCACTGCCGGATTGCTGGCGCTGGTTATCGGTTCATCGCTTGGCCTGATTGCCGCATATTCGGGAGGTCGTCCAGATGCATTCATCATGCGTGTCGTGGACCTGATGCTGGGCTTCCCCACGATCCTTATCGCGCTCCTGATCCTCGCCGTGCTCGGACAGGGTACGTGGAAGGTGATTTTTGCGCTTGTGCTCGTCCAATGGGCTTATTTTGCACGGGCATCACGTGCTGCTGCACTGGTTGAGGTTAATAAAGAGTATGTCGAGGCAGCGCGTTGTCTCGGCCTCAGCCGGACAAGGATTCTGTTTGGTCAGCTTCTGCCGAATTGCATGCCACCGCTGATCGTTATCGGGACAATTCAGATCGCACAGGCAATCGCCACCGAAGCTACACTCAGCTTTCTCGGCATAGGTTTGCCAATTACCGAACCGTCTCTCGGCCTTCTGATCGCCAATGGCTATCAGGTGCTGCTCGCCGGGCTTTACTGGATCAGTGTCTATCCCGGACTTCTTCTTCTTACGCTCGTGTTTTCCATCAACATCGTTGGCGATCGCCTGCGCGAAGTATTGAATCCGAGGCTGGTGAAATGACAACAATCCCTGAAACGTCCGAGGTTGTCCCGGAAGTTAGTGATCTGCAGACGCATTTCTTTACCAGCGCCGGGGTCGTCAAATCTGTAGATAATGTGAGTCTGACAGTCCGCCGTGGAGAGATCGTCGGACTGGTGGGAGAATCCGGCTCCGGCAAATCGATCACCGGTTTCTCGATCCTTGGTCTGGGTTGACCCTCCCGGACGCAATGTTGGAGGGTCTATACTGTTCAGAGGTGAAGAGCTTCTTACGGCGTCGCAAGAGCGTTTGCGCTCTTTACGTGGTAACCGGATCGCGATGATTTTTCAGGATCCGATGATGACCCTGAATCCGGTCCTCACGGTGAGGACGCACATGGTCGAAACAGTCCTCGCCCATGAAAGCGTATCCAGAACTGAAGCGCTCAGACGTTCAATAGAAGCCTTGCGCATGGTGGGAATTTCGCAGCCGGAATCTCGTATCGACAGCTATCCGCACGAGTTTTCCGGTGGCATGCGACAGCGCGTAGCGATCGCCATTGCGCTATTGCATAAACCCGATCTGATCATAGCAGATGAGCCTACTACCGCACTTGACGTGACGATCCAGAGTCAGATTCTATCGGAAGTCCAGACGCTGTGCCGGGAGTTGGGCATGGGACTGATCTGGATCAGTCACGATCTAGGCGTCGTGGCAGGTCTCGCAGATCGAATTGCTGTGATGTATTCGGGAAGGATCGTTGAAGAGGGACGTGTTGATGACGTACTCGACCGTCCACGGCATCCCTACACCGCCGGTCTGATAGGCTCGGCTCCCGCAGCAAACAGCCGTGGCAAACGGTTGACCCAGATACGTGGTTCCGCACCACATCCCCTTCGCCGACCGGAGGGCTGTTCATTCCGCACACGATGCGATTTCGCTTCGCAAGCCTGCTTTCAGGAACCTGCTGAAACCTTGTCTGCAAGCAACCATCGCTGGCGCTGCTTCAATCCATTGCAAGCCGAAACTGCGGAGGCAGCCCGATGAATGAAATCTTTGCAGAAGTTCGCAACGTCTCGAAACGCTTTACGCATGAACCGGATTTCGCCGAACGCGTAGCTTCGGGCTTGGTGCAGTCTCGACGCGCAAGGTGGTGCATGCCTTGGACGGCGTTGATCTGGTGGTGCGAAAGGGTGAGGTCGTTGGCCCGGTTGGAGAGTCCGGCTGCGGCAAGTCCACGCTTGGTCGTGTCATTGCAGGGATGCTTCCCGCGACCGAAGGAGATGTGTTCGTTAACGGCATGGAGCGCAACGAGCTGCGCGGTGCGCAAGCGCGTGAAGCGCGCCTCAGGACGCAGATTATTTTCCGGGATCCGATGTCATCACTCAATCCACGCAAGCGGGTCATCGACATCATTGGCGAGGCGCCTGTTGCACATGGTCTGATCAAAGCACGCGAAAAGAAAAAGATTGTCGAGGACTTACTGGAAACGGTTGGTCTCGATCCTTCAATGGCCGGTCGCTACCCGCACCAGTTCTCCGGCGGACAACGACAGCGTATCGGGATTGCGCGCGCATTGGCGGTAAAGCCGGAGTTCCCGGTTTGTGACGAAAGCATTGCAGCTCTCGACATCTCCATTCAGGCCCGTAATCAACCTTTTCATGGATCTGCGCAAAGCGCTCGATCTGACCTATCTCTTCATTAGCCACGATCTGGGTGTCGTTAATCACATCGCTGATCGTGTGGTCATCATGTATCTCGGGAGGGTCGTTGAATCTGGCTCTGTCGAAGACATTTTCGAGCACCCCAACCATCCTTACACGGCAGCCCTTCTGTCGGAAGTGCCCAGCATCGACAAGCGCCACAGGACCTTTAACACGATCAGGGGCGAGATACCGTCACCCGTCAATCCGCCGCCCGGTTGCCATTTCCATCCGCGCTGTCCCTATGCCTTCGAACGTTGTCAGGTCGAACGCCCAGAGCTTCGCCGGGTTGGCAGCATTCATGAAAGCGCATGCCATCTCAATGACTTGTCTCAAAGGCCAGTCTTCAACACTCCGGGGAACTGAAGGAAACATATTATGACATTGAAAAAATCGCCGGCAAAATGGCCATTGCTGCACTACTTCTTGCAACGACAGCCCTCTCGGCTCCGGCAGCCGATATCGTCATTGGCAGGGCGACCGAGCCGTCGGCGATTGATCCGCAGTTCTCGCGTACCGGCAACAACCAGATGACTGCAGACAACATGTTCGAAACGTTGCTGATGACGGATGCAAATCTGCAAATGCATCCAAATCTGGCAACCGAGTGGACCAACATCGATCCGAAGACACGGGAAATCACGCTGCGTCAGGACGTAAAATTCCACGACGGCACGCCGTTTACCGCCGATGATGTTGTCTTCTCGCTCGACCGTACTGACAAGGTGCCGAACAGCCCGGCTCCCTTCAGCGATATGGTCAGTTCAGTCGCAAGCGTGGAAAAGATTGATGATCACAAGATCCGGGTAAAGACGAAGACACCTAATCCTGCGCTGATGGAACAGATCGGTCGGGTTTTATCGTTTCAAAAAGGCCGCAGAAAATGCAACGCTGGAAGATTTTAACTCCGGCAAGGCTGCAATCGGTACAGGCCCATATCAGTTCGTCTCACGGAAGCCAGCCGAGTCCCTGACGCTGAAAGCCTACCCGAATTACTGGGGCCAGAAGCCCGATTTCGAGAATGTTGAATTTCGCTTTATTGCAAATAATGCGGCGCGCACCGCAGCGCTGCTGTCAGGTTCTGTCGATCTGATCGATTCCGTTGCGCCAGCCGATGTGCCCCGGCTTGAAGGGCAAAACAACATCAAGGTCTATCCGATTGAATCCGGTCGCCCGGTCTATCTGGCTCTCAATATGCGCAACGACACTGCGCCGGGCGTCGTCGACGCATCAGGTAAGGCAATTGAGCCGAACCCGTTTCGCGACGTGAAGGTGCGCAAGGCTGTATCCGCGATGATCGACCGTGCGTTGCTGGTGAACCGTATCCTCGGAGGTTCCGGTGTTCCATCTGCCCGGGTTGTTCCCTCGGTTCTTGGCGGCTATGTGCCTGAACTTGCACCCACGCCCGCTGCTCCGGCTGAGGCAAAGAAGCTGCTAACCGAAGCCGGATTCCCCGATGGCTTCGGCATTACTCTCTATTCATCCAATGACCGCTTTCCGGGGATGGTGAAATCGCACAGGCTCTTGGCCAATTGCTCGCGCGAGGCGGTTTGAAAGTCAATGGTGTCCAGACCCAGCCATACAATGTTTATGCGTCGGCGGCGACGAAGGGCGAATATGGTGCCTTTATTTTCTCTCTAGGTTCGTCAACACCGAATTCTGAGGCCAATCTGCGGTCGCTGCTTCAGACTTATAGCCGGGAAGCGGGAACCGGAGGGTTCAATCGTACACGTTATTCCAATTCCGGGTTTGATAAAGCCCTGCAGTCGGCAATGGAGGAATTTGACTACGACGCCCGCATGAAGAAGCTTCAGGAAGCCACACGCATCGCGATGGAAGATCAGGCGATCGTTCCTCTGTATTTCCAGAAGATCTACTGGGCCTCGCGCGACGGACTCGACTTCACACCGAACCTCGCCGAACGCACCGGCGCAGGATGTAAAAAGCAAAATGAACTTTAATCCGAATGAACTTACGTCAGCTACTGCCGTAGCTGACGACGTAGTTGTGCACCGCAACGTCATGATTGCCATGCGCGACGGAGTGCACCGGCCACAGATATTTACCGTCCTGCGGTCAACGGAAAGCCGGTGGAAACTCCATTTCCGGTCATCTTCGAACGTACACCGTACGACAAGTCAGGAACGCCTCGCACAGAGTTCTCTGTGGCTGCACCCACGCCTTTATCGCGACCGGAATATGCCATTCGTCTGGTACGAAAGGGTTATATTGTCATCTGGCAGGATTGCCGCGGTCGCTATGACAGCGAGGGGCATTTCACGAAGTACCTTTCCGAAGGGCAAGACGGGTTCGACAGCATGGCACGGATAGAAATGCAGCCATGGAACAACAGCAAAATCGGTACTCAGGGCTTGTCCTACAACGCCCATACCCAGATGGCGCTGGCTTCATTGAATGCACTGGACTGGCCGCAATGGTGGTGGATCCCGGTGGTTTCTCCAATGCCTATACCTGCGGGATCCGGCAAGGTGGGGCCTTCGAGCTTAAGCAGGCGACGTGGGCCTATCACAGAGCGCAGGAAGGAACGGATGAGCGAACCGCGGCGGCCGTAGCAGCGGAAAGCCTGCATGACTGGTTCTCCATGATGCCCCGGACGAAGGGCCGTTCGCCGGTCCGCTGGAACCCTGAATATGAAGCTTATCTGCTTGAGCAATGGCAGGAAGGCACATTCGGGGACTTCTGGAAAAAGTCGGTATTTACGCTGCAGGCTATTACGAAACCTTTCCAAAGGTGCCGATCACCTTCATGTCGAGCTGGTACGATGTCTATGTACCCACGACGCTGGAGAACTTCATGGCTCTAAAAGGGGATCCGGACCGTCCGCTAACACTGATTATGGGGCCATGGACGCATGGCAACCGCACAAGAAGTGTATTTGGCGACGTCGATTTCGGACCAGCGGCCATTTTTGATGGCCGGTCGATAAGGACTGGTTTACCTATCGTGAGAACTGGTTTGCCCGCCATTTGCAAGGAGAGGCAACAGAAGACCGGGAAGGGCAGGTCCATCTGTTCCTGATGGGCACAGGTAGCGGTAGCAAGACCGAAAACGGTCATCTTGATCATGGTGGCTGCTGGATCCAAAGCACCGACTGGCCGTTACCGAATGCCGAGCCGCTCGAACTATATCTTGGAAGCGATATGTCGCTGAGTGCTTCCGCCCCATCAGAAACGGAAGCCGTACTTACCTATGACTTCGACCCTGCAAATCCTGTTCCCACGATTGGCGGTGCGCTTACGTCCGGCGAGCCAATCTTCACCGGCGGCGGGTTCGATCAGGTCGAAGCTAAAGAGTTCTATGGCTGTAAGCGCCCCGGCCTCCCCTTGAGCGCTCGTCCGGACGTGCTTTGCTTCGAAACCGGGCCCCCGGAAAACGATGTGGCAGTCGTCGGCCCAGTCGAGATCGATCTGTGGGCGACAACCGACGCGCCTGACACGGATTTCACGGCGAAACTGGTAGATGTCTATCCCCATCGGAGGATTATCCTCGTGGCTATGCGCTCAACATATCGGATGGCATATTCCGTGTGCGGTATCGCGACGCCTTTGACAGGCCAAGACTGGTCGAAAAAGGTGAAATTTTCAAGATAACGGTCAGGGCCTTTGCAACGGCGAACCTCTTTAAGAAGGGACATCGTATTCGTCTCGATATCTCTTCCTCCAATTTTCCGAAGTTCGACGTTAACCCGAATACAGGCGAGCCGGAAGGAACGAGCCGTACGAGCCAGTCGCACGTAATTCGGTATTCCTTCAAGCCGACAGACCTTCGGTACTCAGGATGTTGAAGATTAAATGGCCGGATGACCAAAGAACCTGTCCGTAAACTGCATACGGACCATGCCAGACCATTCGTGATTGAACGCTGTGATTTGTGACGCGTCTTGCAGTCGACATTCACGCCAGACATGCCTGCGACTGCGCAAGCAGCCGCAGGCATCCGGCAGTTGTGCTGCGCCGGGGGCACCTTCGTTACACTTGTTTTCAGTGCTTCATTGCCCAATGTTTATTATTTAACTGATCGCGCTTTTTCCGACTTTATCTGCATCGCACCTGTTCCAGCGACAGCAGCAGACTTTCAGGGCTTTTGTGTCACAACAGAAATTTTGCCAATCTGGTTGCTCCCCGATTTGAAAACAGGTGAAAAGCGCCCGTCTCTACTCTTCATTCTATTAGAATTTTTCAAGGGTTAAACGCGTCGTCTTCCTCTCAAGATTTTCCCGGTTGGAAAATGACCACGTTGAATAACGTGCGCGTATCAAAAGGCGGTAACCCTGTCCTTCCTCAAGCCAATACACAGGACTGATGTGAGCTATCGATGGAATATCTCATTGAGATAATAGAGGTAATTTTGAAGTAAAAATTTTATTTACTTAAGTATTGAGGAATCGCTTATCAGTTAAAGTGCTATAATTTATTTCATTTTGATCCGAACTTGCATATAGTTCTCCCGGTGCGAAGCCAGAGGAGGAAGTTGGTGTCATGACGACGATCATCGGAACAATCGGCGACGATATTCTGCGGGGAACGCTGGAGAACGACCGGATTATGGGGCTCGCGGGCAATGACGACCTCGACGGTCGGGAAGGTGATGATTTCCTTGACGGCGGTGCTGGCGATGACGTGCTGACCAGCACGAGCGGCTACGACCGGCTGGAAGGGGAGCGGGCGACGACCGGCTGGTTCTCATTGGGACAAGCGGTACATTGACGGGAGGCGAGGGCATCGACACGTTCGTTTTCGACTTAAGGGACGAGAACCGCCCGGTTTTCTTCAATGGAACGAACGGCCACAGCATAGTCGGTTACCAGACGCAGACCGCAGAGCATAGCTATTTCCGCGAGATCGAGCGCTTCGAGGTGACGACCGGGAGCGGTGACGACTGGGTCAATGGCGGGAGCGGTGACGACGTTATCTCAACCGGAGCAGGTAACGACCTGATAGGGCAGTCCCGCCTGATTTTGATGATCCGGCGAGTGCTCTTGGGGACGATATTGTTGATGCCGGTGCGGGCGACGATAACATTGTCGACCGGCTCGGTGCCAACCGGCTCTTCGGTGGCGCCGGCAACGACACCATAACCGCAACGGTGTCTTCCGCAGAGCTTGACGGTGGCGAGGGTAACGATACGCTGACGATCGATGAAGCTGGAAGTAGCGGGGATCTCGTGATCGATTTCGCCAGCGGCACTACCTCGGGCGGAACAGCCATCCGCAATTTCGAGCAGTTCGTTGGCGAGACGGGTAGTGGCGACGACAAGGTGAATGCGGCGGGGCTGTTATCAGCTCACATCTCGACCGGTGCAGGTGACGACCAGATCGATGGTTCAACCGGCAACGACACGATCTCGGCCGGTGCCGACAACGACGTGGTTCTGGGCGCCGCCGGTGCCGATCTGATCCGGGGAATGAAGGCAACGATTATCTCGAAGGCGGCGCTGGTAACGATGAGCTCTGGGGTGACAGCGCGGATTTCACCGGACAGGGCGATGACAGGCTCTTTGGCGGCGATGGCGATGATGTGCTGAATGGCGGCTATGGCGCGGACTACCTGAGCGGCGGTGAAGGCAATGACCAGTTGCACGGCGACAGGGGCGATGACACGCTGTTCGGCGATGCTGGCGACGACTGGCTTTCCCATGTCGACGCGGGTTATGACCGCCTGTACGGTGGGACTGGTAACGACGGTTTCGGCGTTGCCAATCCCTATGGAAATACGCTGGAAGGGGAAATCGATGGCGGCGACGGGCAGGACCGGCTCGAGCTGACCCTCTACGATAACGGACCGGTCGAATTCGATGCAATGACCGGAGCAATGGGCGAGCTGAGCTTCGCCAATATTGAGCAATTCGAGGTGCAGGCCCGGGGAGGTTACAACGATATCCTTCGCGGCGGAGCCGGCAACGACGTGCTGGACGGCGGGGCGGAGATGATCTGATAGAGGGCAGGGCTGGTAACGACACGCTCATAGGGCATGCTGGATCCGATCGGCTGGACGGAGGCGATGGCGACGACGTCCTCGACGCCGGAAGCTATAGTGGTGCCGATGTCCTGACCGGTGGAGCCGGTGCCGACACCTTTGTCTGGGCTGACTTTTATATCGGTTATTCCGGTGTCGATCGTGTCACTGATTTCGACACGCAGAGCGGTGACGTAATCCAGTTCGATCATGCAGGCTTTGTCTATGATTTCGATGATTTCGTCGCGGCCTCACGGGACACGGCGGATGGTGTCTATTTTGCAATCGCAGACCGTGATGATTACGGTATGCTTATCGAAGGTGTCTCACTCTCCGATCTATCTGCCGACGACTTCGTCTTTTCCTGAAGTGTTGGTGGCGATTGTGCTCGATGAGCGCAGCGGTGAGCGTTCCCCATCGCTGCACGCGTCCATCAGATGACACCTGCAAACGGTGTTAGCTTGGTCGAGATGATGACCCCGGCTGCCGTACTGTTCGACGCTCTCATTTCGTTCTTCGAATTGAATTTCGCGAACTCTGCAAAGCGGTTTTCCGCTCCCCGTCACCTCCGCAGGCCCCATCGCACAAAATAATCTGGTCAGCCTTTTTTCAACAGCGGCGGCAACCTGTCGTCGCCAGATCGGCAACTCCGATAATTCCTGCATCTGCGCCAAGCCCGGCGGCGACGAGCTCGGGAACAGTGACCGAAGGATGGTCGGCGAGGGCCTCGCGCAACAGGTCGAGGAAGCTGTCAGACAGACCCACGCCACCTCCGATTACGATGCATTCGGGGTCAACCACCGCCTGCAAGCCTACGACAGCTGCGGCCAATTGCGATGCCGCATCCTGAACAATGCGCTGCGCCCAGTCTTCGCCCGCTGCAGCGGCGGAAAACACAGGCGCGCATCCCTGAGTGGCCAACCTCGAATGCTTTCCTCGCGATACCGAATCCCGACGCCGGGTTTCGAGCCGCACAAAACCCGATGCCCCCGTGACCATAACCTGTCCCAGACTTCCGGCAATGCCGCGTGTGCCGCGAAGCAGGCGTCCATTAAGAACGATGCCGCCGCCAATGCCACTCGAAATGGTGAGAAATACCATGTCACGCCCGCGTGCGGCGCCGAAACGATATTCACCCCATGCCGCCGCCTGTGCGTCATTGACGACTTCGACCGGCACGCCGAGCGCTGTTCTCATCATACGCTCCAGAGGATAGCCATGCGGGATGGAGAGCGTTCCGGGGTTAAGCGAAGTCCATTTTTCGCCGTCTACGCGCCCGGTCACAGCAATTGCGGCGCACCGGTAACGATCCTTCCAGTCCAAAGCAAGACTGGTGACGGCTTCAATCCATTCCTCCCCGCCCACCGGAGTTGGCGTTGCCATAACCCGACGTTCCAGAATTTTGCTGCCACGGACCAGAGCCGCCAGTGCCTTTGTTCCACCGATATCGAAGGCAAGGACCGGCGATGCCACTCAGTCGCGCTTTCTATGGATTTGCGGAACCAGCTGATGATATATTCCGGCACGGTTATTGCGGAGCCGACAACAACGGCATCCGCTCCCGCACGGATCGCATCACCTGCCTGTTGCGGGCTGTTGTAACGCCCTTCTGCGATGAGGAAACCGCCCAGATCAGAACACTGCGCGACGGTCGAGATCAGGGTTTTGCGGTGTTGGACCCTTGCCCGTATAGCCTGACATCGTGGTGCCGATAATATCTGCGCCCGCGGCAAGTGCGCTGTGCGCTTCAGCCAATGTGGAAATATCCGCCATTGCAATTCGTCCGCGCCGCTTGATTTCCGTAATCAATTCAGCAGCAGGTACAGGACGCTGCCGATCCGTGCCGTCGACGGCGACAATATCAGCGCCGGCCCCGCAAAGAGTTTCAACATCGTCCAGAAAAGGCGTGATACGGACCGGACTGTCATCGAGATCGCGTTTTATGAGACCTATTATCGGAAGGGCGCTTTCCCGCGTGACCGACGCAACGTTTGCAGCGCCTTCTATACGCAATCCCTTTGCGCCGGATGCCTCGGCGGCCTGCCCGTAAGCGACAACCGAGGCGACACTGTCAAACGCTCCTCCGGGCACAGGCTGGCAGGAAACGATCAGCTTACCCCGGAGATTGTCGAGAATATCCTTCCCGGTCATACGCGATATCCCATAGCGGGCCCGGTGCATTCCATGACTGTGTGCTTGAATAGCACCCGGTTGCAAAATTGCCTCTTCGCCCGAATTGCCATTTGGCGTATCTCCAACATAGTCGAATAACCGACTTTTAAATATCCTATTGACAGATATCCTACAAGTGGATAATCGTTGGAAACCTGCTCAATCGGAGTCCCGCATGTCTGAACCGGAGACGAAGATGAAAAACCCGATCAAGCCCCTGAAGCGCGCACCTCTGCTGCATGTATCGGTTCAGGAGAGCCTGCGTGCCTATATTGAGGATAACGGCCTTAAGGCGGGCGCGGCGCTTCCGCCGGAAGGCGAGCTTGCCACCCAACTCGGCGTCAGCCGTAATTCGGTGCGCGAGGGGATCAAGGCGCTGGAATCGGTGGGCGTACTGGAATCGCGCCGGGGCATTGGCGTCTTCGTGAAAGCCTTCTCCTTCGAGCCTCTGCTTGAGAACCCGCCTATGGTCTTGGTGACGCATTGCGGCAGATCGAGGAAGTAACGGCAATTCGCCGGGCGCTGGAAGTGGGCCTCATCGACAAAACGCTGGAACTGATCGGTGAAGATGACATCAAGGAACTGCGCGACACGCTGGAGAAAATGCGTCAGCGTGCGGAGCGCGGGGAAGGTTTTCCTGAAGAGGACAGACACTTTCATCAGCTCCTGTTTCGCTGTCAGGACAATGAAATGCTGCTTCGCCTGATCGAAGTGTTCTGGCTCGCCTTCTACAAGGCGTCGAATTTCATGAACCTCGAGAACATCGATCCAATGACGACATGGCGCGATCATGTCGCGATCGTGGATGCGATCGAAGCTGGCGATGTGGTCGTTGTACGCAAGCAGCTCGATCGCCACTATTCGGGCATCAACCGGTGATTGCCCCTCAACAGAACCGCTTCATTGACTGGGAGGAAGACATGAGGTTGCGTAATTTTTATTCGGCGCTTGCCTTATCGGCAGCGGTTCTCGCCGGACCGCTTTATGCCACCGCGCCGGCAATGGCTGCAGGCACGATTTCCGGCGGGTTCGATGTGGGCCCCGGCGGCTTCCGGGGAATTTCAATCCACTGGCCGCCACTGGCGGATTTTTACATGGCTCGTCACTTATTTCGAACCACTGGTGATATACGACGACAAGCTTGAAAACATCGTGGGCGATCTGGCGGAATCTTTTGAGACGAGCCCCGACCAGTTGACCTATACTTTCAAACTCGCTGACGCCAAATGGCATGACGGCAAGCCTTTTACGTCGAAGGATGTCAAGTTCACCTTCGATCTGGCCAAAGACGGCAAGACAGGTTCGGTTTTCGCAGCAAGGCTCGCTTCAATCATATCGGTGGAAACGCCTGACGAAAAGACGGTGGTGATAAAGCTCAAGGATGCGAACCCCTCCATGCTCGACACACTCACGAAAGTGATGATGCTGCCCGAGCACGCGCTGGCGTCCATCCCGTCGGAACAGCTGGCCAAAAACGCGTGGTGGTCCACATCACCTGTCGGAACCGGCCCGTTCAAATTCAATAAATATGTCGCCGACCAATATGTTGAACTTGCCGCCAATCCCGACTATCGCGGCGGCAAGCCTGTGGTGGACAAGCTCATCAATCGTTATTTCGCCGATCCGGCTGCGGCTATCGCAGCGCTGCGTTCCGGTGAAATCCAGTTCACCTATGTCGATTCAACGATGTTTCAACTTTCAGCAGCGACAGCGCCTTTCATGTGATCGAAGGCGACTCCTTCGTGGTCAACTATGTCGGCTTCAATCAGGAGCTCCCGCTCTGGAAGGACCTCAAGGTCCGGCAGGCATTCATGCACGCGATCAACCGCGATGCAATTATCCAGAGCCTTTATGGCAGCGCGGCCAAGCCGGCAAACTGCGTCTATGTTGCCGACCGTCTGGTGCCGAAGGATATAGATGCATATGCCTATGATCCGAAAAGGCCAAACAGCTTCTGAATGAGGCTGGATGGGACGATATCAACGGCGACAAGCCGATCCCCATCCTGACCTATTACAATTCGCCGCTTGTCGCCAATGTGCTGGCTGCGATGCAGGCGATGCTGGCACAGGTCGGCATCAATATCGTTCCGCGCACGGTTGATACCCCGACCTATAATTCCACCGTCTACAAACAGGGCGGCAATGCGAGTGAGTTTCCGCTGATCTTCGCCGGTTTGCAGAACGGACCTGATCCGTCCAATATCAATATCGGTCTCAACGAAAAGCAGATTCCGCCTGCGGGCTCCAACGTAATGCGCATCCGTATGCCGGAAGTGTCGCAGGCCCTTGACGCAGCCCTTGACGAAACGGACCCCGCCAAGCGCGATGCACGCTATCAGGATGTCTGCAAGGCGACCAATGCTAATCTTCCCGGGGCACGATGTGGGTCGCCAACCGCTATGGTGTGGCTTCCAAAAGCTCAGGGATTTCGTCTGGACACCTGCGCCGGCGGGCGGCCCTTATCAGGCCCATCCGGAAAAGTGGTCGATAGCCGAATAACGGCGCTCCATTTGCAACCAGACCGAGCCGACGGCGTCTTGTGACGACGCCGTCCCGACCCCTTGCACCTGAACACCAAAGACAGGCTTTAGAAACTTCATGCTTCGCTATTGCCTTCATCGCTTGCTCATAGGGCTCGGCATGTTGCTGGCGTTGACGATACTGATCTTCGTCCTGCTGCAACTGACGCCCGGCGATCCGATCGACGCCTACATCAACCCCAATGTCGCCATGACCCGGGCTGAAATGGATGCGCTGCGGGCACAGCTTGGTCTCGACCGGCCACTGCCGGTACAGTATCTGGCCCGGCTGGGACAGGCCGTGCAGGGCAATCTTGGCCATTCGCTGCAGCGCTTCAACGAAACCGTGTCAGGCCTCATCGCCTCGCGCATCGGGCCGACTCTTCTCCTGATGACTGCAGGTCTTGCCATTGCCATTGTCATTGGCATCACGACCGGCATCATCAGCGCCGTGCGCCGAAATTCGTTCCCGGATTACTCTTTCTCTGTGCTCGCCTTGCTTGGCATTTCCAGCCCCGCTTTTCTCACGGCGCTGCTCGGCCTTTATATCTTTTCCGTGCGTCTCAAACTGGCGCCATCCGGCGGAATGCTGACACCGGCAACGGACTTCTCCATACCTGACCTGCTCCGCCATCTGGCATTGCCAGCCCTCGTGCTTTCCATCGGCCATGCCGCGCTTATCATGCGCTATATGCGCTCCTCCATGCTCGAAACACTCAATCAGGATTATGTGCGCACCGCCCGTGCCAAGGGCGTGCGCGAATTCTGGGTGGTAGTGAAGCATACGTTGCGAAACGCCATGCTGCCGGTCGTAACCCTCATCGGCTCCACGATAGGCCCGGCGGTGGGCGGTGCAATTTTCACCGAGAGCGTCTTTAATTGGCCGGGCATGGGACTTCTTCTCATCAACGCGGTCGAAACTCGCGATTATCCGGTTATCATGGGCGCAACACTTGTGATCGGCGCTTGTGTCATCATCGTCAATATCCTGACCGATCTGGCCTATGCGGTCATCGATCCGCGCATCAAGGTTATGTAAGATGAGTCTGTCCGTTACCTCTTCCGCAGGGCCGACAGCCCGCTCCGCAAGCCGCTTCTTGCAGAACCGCGCCGCAATAATCGGCCTTGTCCTGCTCGTTCCGCTTCTGGTCGCGGTGCTGACCTACCCACTATGGCTTCCCTACAAGCCGAACGATATCGACCTTCTGGCGATGAATTCCGGTCCGGGCTGGAAGCACTGGTTTGGAACCGACGGGGTTGGCCGCGACGTATTTGCCCGAACGATGGAGGGCGGGCGTATTTCTCTTCTCGTCGCCGTTTCATCCGTGGTGCTCTCCACATCCATCGGCTTCCTGATCGGTGCGATCTCCGCCCTTGGCGGGCGATGGGCGGATGCGATTGCCATGCGCTCGGTCGATCTTGCCATGACATTGCCGCCGGTCATTTTTTTTGCTGGTGCTGGCCTCCATCATCGGTTCGGGCATCTGGTCCACGGTCGTCGTCATCGCACTCCTTTCATGGCCTGTGTTGTCCCGCATGATCCGTGCACGTCTCCGGAACTGCGCGAGCGTGAATTCGTTATGGCGTCGCGCGGTATGGGAGCCGGACTCCGCCACCTTCTGTTTCGCCACGGATTGCCCAATTCGATCGATATTCTCGTCGTCTATGCAACGCTGCAGGTGGCCAACGCCATCCTGCTTGAAGCAGGCCTTTCCTTCCTTGGCCTTGGCGTACCACCACCGGCTGCAAGCTGGGGCAACATGCTCAACGCCGCACGCTCCACTGCCGTGCTGGAACAGTTCCCATGGCAATGGATGTTCCCGGGGGCGCGCTTGTGCTGGCCGTACTGGCGATCAACTTCATCGGCGATGGTCTGAGGGACGCCTTTGACCCGCGTGCAGAACTCAACTGAACCAGAAAGCGAATATGAAATGTCGAAATTCTTTGGCGTTGTCCCTCCGGTCGTCATCCCGCTTGCCGACGACCACTCGGTAGACTACGACTCCTATACCCGCGTTCTCGAACATCTAATCGAAGGCGGCTGCCATGGTCTTTTCGCCCTCGGCTCCACAAGCGAAGTGGTATTCTACGATGAGGCCGAACGGCGCAGGATTCTTGAACACACGGTGAAAGTGGCGAACGGTCGCGTTCCGGTCATTGCCGGTGTCATAGACCCGGCAACCGACCGGGTGATCACCCATGCAAAAGCCGCGAAGGATGTTGGCGCCGATGCGGTCGTCGTCACCGCTCCCTTCTACACAATCACCAGCCAGCCCGAAATCATCGATCATTTCCGTATGGTGCGCGATGCGGTCGATATTCCGCTGATTGCCTACGACATTCCGGTCTGCGTCCATGCCAAGCTAACGCGCCAGACTGTCGTAACACTTGCCAATGAAGGTACAATCATCGGCCTGAAGGATTCCTCCGGCGATGATGGCAATTTCCGCTATGCACTGCTCGATCTGGCAGAAAACAAGAACGTCTTTCTTATGACCGGCTCGGAAATCGTGGTGGACAACGCACTTTTGATGGGCGCGCATGGCGTTGTTCCCGGCCTCGCCAATGTTGACCCTGAAGGTTATGTACGACTTTGGGATGCCGCGCAGCGCGGCGACTGGGTGGCCGCGCGCAAGGAACAGGAGCGCCTCTGCCGCCTCTTCGAGATCGTCTGGGTTGGCGCAAGTCGCGTCAGCGGCGGAGCCACCGGCGTTGGTGGCTTCAAGACGGCGATGCGCAGTCTGGGCATAATTTCCACCAACAAGATGGCGCGCCCGCGCGTGGGCGCTGGATGCGGTTGAAACAGACCGCATTGATGCCATCCTGCGTAGCGTCGGCCTTCTGGATTGAGGCAAACGTCATGAGCCGACAACCGATCCTCGACATCAAGGGACTGCGCACCGTTTTCCATACCAGCGCTCGCGAGATCATCGCGGTGAACGGTATAGACATCGTCGTCAATCCCGGCGAGACCGTGGCTCTGGTCGGGGAATCCGGCTCAGGCAAATCGGTGACCAGCCTCTCGATCATGAGGCTTCTTGCGCGAAAGGTGGGCTTCATCGATGCAGGTTCCATTCTGCTGCGCGGCAAGAGCGGGCAGACTGTCGACCTTGTCGCCATCGATGAGGATGCGATGCGCCACATTCGAGGGAACGATATCGGCATGGTTTTCCGGGAACCAATGACGAGCCTCAATCCGGTCTATACGATAGGCGACCAGATTGGCGAACCCTTGCGGGTTCACGGGGGGCAGGCCGCCGCGAGGCGCTTGACGCGGCAGTGGAACTGCTCGACAAGGTCGGAATTCCAGATGCCCGCCGCCGCGCCGCACAATATCCGCACGAACTTTCGGGCGGTATGCGCCAGCGCGCAACGATAGCCATGGCACTGATATGCAGTCCGACACTCCTGATTGCCGATGAGCCTACGACCGCATTGGACGTCACCATTCAGGCTCAAATTCTGGACCTCATGCAGAAGCTTCAGGGTGAAAGTGGCATGGGCATGCTGTTCGTTACCCATAACCTCGGCGTTGTCGCTGAAATCGCTCAGAGGGTCGTGGTGATGTATGCTGGCCGGATCGTGGAGAGCGGTCCGGTAAATGAGGTGTTCCGCAACCCGCGCCATCCTTACACGATGGGGCTGCTGCGCTCCATGCCGCGACTGGGCGATGCCACGGAAATGAAGAGGCGCGGCGAGAAACTGAATACTATTCCCGGCATGGTGCCGGGACTTGCTGATCTGCCCTCTGGCTGCGCCTTCGCGCCGCGTTGCTCCTTTGCTGTCGACACGTGTCGCGCCGCCGTTCCACCGCTCACATCCGTCAACGAGCACCACAGCAGCCGCTGCATTCGCTGGCAGGAGATCGCCGCATGACTGAAACTCCCCTCCTGTCCGTGCGTGGACTTGCCAAGTACTATCAGTCCCGCAGATCCACACTGAAAATTCTTGAAAATATTTCCTTCGACATCGCGCGTGGTGAAGTGGTTGGGCTGGTGGGGAATCTGGTAGCGGCAAGACAACGATCGGTCGCTCGATCCTGCGCCTGATCGAGCCGACCGCAGGCCAGATCATGTTTGATGGCAATGATGTCGCGACCCTTTCTGCACGTGAACTGCGCCGTCAGCGGCAGCGGATGCAATATATATTTCAGGACCCGTTTGCCTCGCTTTCACCGCGTATGACGATTGGCGAAATCCTCATGGAAGGTCTCAATATTCAGGGCCTCGGTACCGGGGCGGAGCGGCAGGAGCGGGCGCACAAGGCGCTGGAACAGGTGGAATTGCCGTCGGACGCCATCAATCGCTATGCCCATGAGTTCTCCGGCGGACAGCGCCAGCGCATCGGTATTGCCCGTGCACTCACTCTGGAACCGGATTTCATTGTGGCCGATGAGCCGGTTTCCGCGCTCGACGTTTCCATTCAGGCGCAGGTGGTAAACCTTCTCCGCGATCTCCAGCAGCGGCTTGGCCTGACCATGCTGTTCATTTCGCACGACCCGGCGGTTGTCGAATATATATGTGACCGCGTGATTGTACTTTATCTTGGTCGCATCATGGAAATAGCAAGCAGCGAGGACCTTTATGCCCGCCCGCAGCATCCCTATACGCGGGCACTGCTCTCTGCCATTCCTTCTGCGGATCCAGATGCCAAAACGGAACGGCAGATCCTGCGCGGCGACATTCCAAGCCCTGCCAACCCGCCAAGCGGCTGCGTTTTCCGCACCCGCTGCCCGAAGGTTATCGATGCCTGCGTCACAACCGTTCCGCAGTTGCGCGAAGTCAGGCCCGGCCAATTCAAGGCTTGTATCCGCGACGACGTATGAATGATTGCCGCGCTTCGGGACGCGCGCCGCATATAACCAGTCACCAGTGGATATTTCTGTCAAAATGGGAGTAATGACATGAAAATACTGTCCAGATACGTTTCCGGCGCCAGTCTTGCATTGGCGCTTGCATGCGTGACCCCTTCACTAGCGGATGATATCGCGCTTCAATGGAAGGAACTGCCGTCCATACCCGCCAACGCAAGGGCATGGAACGACGCCATTCCTGTGAAAGAGAAATACTGGCGGCAGATTGGACTTGCAGGCCCGATTACCGGTGTTCACGGTGACTATCTGCTGGTCGGTGGCGGCGCTAATTTTCCCGAACACCGTAAGATGCCCAACGAAGCGAACAGGCTCGGCAAGGTTTACTGGAACGAGCTATTTGTCCTCGACCTCAACAAGAAGAGCTGGAGCAAGAAGGAGTTTCAGTTGCCGTCAGCCATTGGTTATGCAGCGACGGTGAGCCTGCCCGATGGCGTATTGGTTGTTGGGGAGAAGGCTTCAGGACCGGACCGGATGGCGCAAAGCTCGCGAAAGTCGAAAAATCCTCAGGGGTTTTCCTGATGCGCTATGACCCGGATAGCGACGAGGTCGCATTCAAGGATTATCCAGCGCTTCCGGTCCCCAGCAGTTATGGCGCTGCAGCGCTGGTCGGCGACACCGTCTACTACCAGACCGGTAAGGACGTTTATACCCTTGACCTCGACAGTCCCGATACAGGGTGGAAACCACTTCCCGCCTTTCCCGGCGAAGCGCGCGACACAGCCCTTGCCGCCGCCGTCGGTGGAAAGTTCATCGTCGCTTCCGGCCGCAACAAGCAAGATGGTGTCTGGCATATCCACGACGATGCCTATGCTTTCGACCCGGCCAACAAGTCCGGGAAAAGCTGCCCGATATGCCATTTCCCGCCATGGCGGGCGAAGCATTCGGTGTGAATGATCGCTATATGGTGATCGTCGGCGGCGATAAGGATGTGGATCGATGGAATGTGCTGTCCGGACTTGAAACGGAGCGCGCCAAGCACGAGAGCGGGACGCCAGAATGGGAAAAGGCTAATACGGCTCTGACCTTCCCGGCCGACCATCATTTCGGCTTCAATACCGAAGTTCTGGCCTATGACATCAAGACCAGTAAATGGGAGCAGATAGGCTCTTTCCCCGGTGCTGCGCCCGTTACGACCCAGCCCGTGACATGGAAGGGTAAGCTGCTTCTGCCATCCGGCGAAATCCGGCCCGGTATCCGCACACCCAAAATCTGGATGGGTAATGTAACGGATTGATCTTCCCGGTGGCTGTCTTCTGGAGTGCCTCCGCTTATGCTGCAGGCACTCTGACAGGAATGCTGGCGGGATCGCTTCACCTGCATTCGGGATATCATCCTTCGATTGCTACTTCCCGGCGCTCACGTGAAGCCTTGAAAGCAGCTTCGATACAGGCCACCACGTGAAGGCCGTCCTCGCCCGTGACAGGCGGCAGACTACCCGTATTAACGGCGTGCACAAAAGCGTGCCACTGACGGACAAGCCCTCGTTCGGGGACTTCAGGTTCGATCGAGCCTTCCACGGGTTGCCATTTCAGACTGCGTCCCAACGTAACCCCCTTGAAGAAATCCACGGTCATAACGCCATTGTCAAATACCAGTTCATCACCCGAAATAAAGGCTCCATCGGAATATCCGATGCTGGAAACCTGACCGGCGGCCTCGTCTGCGAAGCGGATGAGCAGCAAAGCCGCGTCGTCAGCCTTTTGCTTGTGAAATGAAGTAGCTGTGATGGCACTGACATGCGTGGCGCGACGGCCAGCAAAAGCGAGCAGGCGATCTAGCGCGTGGATACCAGCAGTAAACAGCATGCCGCCCCCTGTTGCCGGGTCACGGTGCCAGTCCCGGCGGTTTCCTTCCATCCATAACTTGATCATACGGCTTGATCCATAGCGCATATTGCCAAGTTTCCCCGTATCAATTATCCGCTTCGCGGTCACGAAAGGGAGAGAGAACCGCATCGTATGTCCGGGCATAAGCGTTACGCCGGCCTTTTGCGCCGCAGCAAGAATGCTGCGGCATTCGGCAACGGTCGGCGCCATAGGCTTTTCTATCATGATGTGCTTGCCTGCTTCTGCACAAGCAATGGCGACATTCGCGTGCAGATGGTGCGGCAACGCGATCACAACCGCATCGACTTTGGGGTCGGCCAATAGTTCCCGGTAATCTTGATAACCCGAGCCACCGAAATCCGTGGTGAAAGCTGCAAGGCCCTCTGCATCGTTTCGGCACGCCGCAACCAGCCTTGCACCGGGAACGGACTGAAGTGCCTTTGCATGAGCTGCACCAAAATGACCTGCGCCGATAATACCAATGCCAAGCATGTCAGTTTCCTTTGAGGGCGTAACAGTGATCAATGATTTCCATAGCACGACGGCAATCTGCCAAGGACGTGGCAGGCGGCAAGTCATGGGAAAAACGCTTCAATGTGTCTGCCGGGACGTCATTGTAACGATGGGCGGGCAAGGTAATCGGCAAAATCTGCTCGCTCCCGTCGTCGAGCGTCGTCACAGTCAGCCGGTCACCGGCGTCGATCAATGACGCATTTTTTGCAGATACTCGCCATTCGAAGAGGCCCCGGCTCATGGACGGAAATGTGTATCCGGCCTCAACGATGCCGATCATTCCATCAGGCGCGCGCAACACCACAACAGCGTAGTCCTCCACTTCCGTTTCATGAAGCGGACGCCCAAACGAAATGCTGACGATCTCTACGGGTTGTGCTCCTGCTAGTGTGAGAAACGCACTGACCCCATGGATGCCGAGATTGCGCAGAGCTCCTCCTCCGCCAACGCCACGATCGAGCACCCGGGGTACTCCGTCATTTACATAACGCTGGGGTGGGCCGTTTATCAGCCGGAAATGGGAGTGCGAGATCGTACCGAGGCGCTCCGCCTTGGCGAGATTGCGCACTGCAGCCATCATGCCGAGCCCGTGCGGAAGCGCGACCGTTACAAAGGATTTGTTACGCTCAGCTGACGCAATGAGCAGATCCGATGCCGCCGCCGATATGCCGATCGGCTTTTCGATGAGCAAAGGTACTCCAGCCTCGGTGACGGCGAGACCACGATCCGCGATCTCGGACGGCCGCCCCATCACCACCGCAAAATCAGCACCTTCAAGTGCATTCTCAAGGCTGGAAGACATGGTGCAGGAAAATCGGTCCGCGAAAGCCGCTGTAGCCGCCGCATCCGGATCGGGCTGTTTGAACGGTAGCTCCTGCTGCCAGCGCAGCTTCTGCATGCATGGTTGAGTGCCAGTGACTGACACCCAGAAAACTTAATCTCATGGCGCAACCTATATGATATAGGATAAGTGGACTACCTATTATTGCAAATGTCATATCGGGGCAACCTGTTCGGGAACTGCCATGCAATCGTCGGCAGTGCCCATCGGGCTGGGCGATCGGTATCTCGGGGGAACTACCCTGCGGCTCGGCGGCGTCATACTGTTTGAATTAAAGCGTGGGGCTTAATGATGGCGAAGACGATGATCCAAGAACCCGCGCCAGAGCGTTTGAACTCAGGTCCCACATGCACCTGAGCTGGTGTTGAGTTTCCGGACCGCCCCGAAGTCCGTCCGGGCCGCATTTCTGCGGCGTGCCATGTCGACGCTCGAACGGATCGCCGCGACCATACCGTCGAAGGCATTGACGGCGGCTCCGGGCGCCCCTACGGGAGCTGGAACTCTGGTCGAGATTCCCAAACCATCCTGAGTTCATCGGCGAGGCGGTTGCTGATCTCGCCCCACTTGTCCCGGCTCTCGCGCGCAATATCCGGCACAGGAGCGTTTTGTAGCTACGTGCGGGTGGTGCTCTTTCCGCCGAAGACCCCGGTAAGATTACGGGCGTCACCCGGCAGGCGATTGACAAGCGGCGTCGTGCCAAAGCGATCCCCGCTGTCCGGGAGGGAAGCGACTGGAAATATCCGGCATGTCAGTTTCGGGACGGAGAGGTTTTGCCCGGGGTAGCCAAGGTCGTTCGCGACCTTGACGAACAAGGAACATGGTAACGCTCGATTTCCTCTTGGCATCGGATGCCGCGCTTGGCGGAGATCACCGCTGGAAGCCTTGCGTCAGGGTGGTGATCACGCAGTTGAACGACTATGTTGACGGATGTCGCGGGACTGCTAGACCGTTATGGCAAATCGCTTGCTGTGGAGCTATGAATTGGCATTTGCTAATCGCCGAAGCGATGACAAACTTGCGCAGTCAGTGAATTCACCGACAAAAGATACCTGCAAACAACAAAGGCCGGCCCGGTCAGCCTTGTATTTCTCCGTTCCCTAGATCGAAATAGCTTTGCAAGGGTACTGGCTTGACGGGCAGGTGCGCGCTAAAGCGACCCGACGCTTCGATTGGTGTGCCTCTTGCGAGGGCGATGCGTGCGGCCACCGTTGCCTCGCAATATCGTCCTTGACACGGCCCCATGCCGCTACGGCATTCCAGTTTTGCGGCACTCGCGGACTGAATGAAGGGATTGCGAGTCAGCATCGCCTCGAACTGCTTACTACGCACAAGTTCGCAACGGCAAACAACGGTGTCATCGGGATAAGAGAGCGCCGCCAGCCCGGGGCGTTGCGGTGCGAACATCGACTGTACCACGCGGGAAAAGCGTCTCGCACGGGCCAACATCCGGGCGCTCTCGCGTTGGCGCGCTGCGCATGCATTAACGCCCATCGATGCTGCAATAGCGTGCCCGGCGACGCGTCCCTCAGCCCACGCGCTTTCCGCGCCAGCAACTCCTGTGGGTTCGCCAGCGACGAATATTCCCTCGACACTCGTGCGAAATGCATTGTCATGGCGGACCAGCCAGCCGCCGGCAGCAGAATCCCAGTGCAGGTCACAGCCAGCCTGACGCGCGAGTTCGGTCGAAGGATGAAAGCCGTAACCCAATGCAAGCGCGTCTGTCGCTATCGTTCGTGCTTCACCCTCGAGTGTCCAGTCGCTCGCCACTTTTTGCAAGTGTACGCTCGTCAGCGTCTCGTCACCGTCGGCTTTCGTCACAATGGTATTGCGGGACAGGCGTACGCCATGCATCATGATTTTTCGCAGTGCTCGCGCAGCTTCCATAAACAAAGCCATATGACCGGGCATGGCTGGCAAGGCAGCAGAAATCTCGTTGAACCGAGGGACGCCGCGGGCAAATGCAATCTCGATAATCTCAGCGCCGGCATCAAGCAATTGAGCGGCAAGGATCAGCAAGATCGGATGAGAACCGGCGAGTACCAGCCTTTGCCCGGCGAGCAGCTTCTGGCTTTTGAGCAGCGACTGCACGGCACCCGCCGTCATGACACCGGGCAACGTCCAGCCGGGAAAAGCTACCGGCATGTCATGGGCGCCGGTGGCGATCAAGAGGCGCCGAGCAGCGACAAGCCGTCCGCCCTTCTTCGTATGTACAGCCAGTCGTTTTCTGCTACCCGCTTCCGGCTCATCGAGCAGCACTCCGAAAGCCGTGGCCCGGAATATCGTTTCGATGCGGGGGTGGTCTTCGAAACGCTCGATCAGGTCTCGTGCCCACGGATAAGGACGGTAGTTTCCATGGCGGATGCCCCATTCAGTCGGGGGCGGCGAAATATCTGACCACCGGCGCTGGCTTGTTCGTCAACAACCAGCACGGAAAATCCCGCGTCGGCTACCTCAAGCGCGGCTGCCATGCCGGCCGGGCCGGCTCCGACAATTGCTAAATCCACCATTACTTCCCCTAACTGGCCCGGTAGCGACTGACACACTGCCCCTCAACGACATCCGTAAGGCAGCCGCGCACCGGGAGTTGTCCGTCCACGATCAGTGCGCAATCGAAACAGGTTCCCATGTTGCACAGAGGCATTCGTGGATCGCCTTCGCGGGTGATACTAAAAGCCGTGACGCCGGCGACCAGAAGCGCCGTTACCGGGTTTCACCCTCATAGGCGGTAATCTCACGGCCCTCGAATGTGAACCTGACCAGTTCACTGCGAGGTTTCGTCTTGCGTTCCCAATGCACCATCGCTCAGCCTTTCGCAAACCGGGCTACGTCAAATTTACTCATATCAAGCGTCGGCGCGCGTCCGGCGATCAGGCCCGTTAACGCCTGCGCGAAACTGGGTCCGAGCGTGAAGGCAGAGCCGCCGGTTGCGACAAAGGCGCCCGGGTGACCGGGTACTGGCCCGACCAGCGGCAGCTGATCAGGGGTAATGGTCGTGGTTCCCACCCAACTGCGCAGTATCGGCAGGCTCGTGAGTTCGGGCAACACACGAATTGCCATTTCGGCATTACCGGCAAGGCTTTCGGCCAGAAGCTCCGGCTTGGCGTCGAAGTCTGGCTTACCGTCCTGATTCAGCGGCAACCGGGCAGGCCAACCGCCCCCAATCAGGATATTGCCGTCCCGTGCCTGCTTCAACGACAACCGTCCGCCAGCGTGCTGGATCAGATGTGACATTAGCTTGGGGAGGCGAAGGCTGACACTCATGGTCAGCGCCAACGGGATTGTGGGTAAGTAAGCTCCCATCAGCTCGCCAAGTTTTGTCGTCCAGACACCACCTGCTATGACAACTGCATCTGCCATTACCTTGTCCGACGCCCCACCGGTTCGATCCTGTAAATCCACACGCCACCGACCGCCTTGACGAGAAAGGCCCACGACCTCACAGCGCGTGCGGATATCCGCACCCGTATGCAGAGCGGCACGGGCCATCGCTGGTGCAGCGGTACGGGCATCCGCCTTTCCCTCGATCGGGGCACCGGGCAGCGGCAAGCACGCGAGGCGACAGATAAGGGGCAATATGTTCGATCATGGCCCGATCAATCACTTTGATATCCAGACCCCACGCGCGTTCTATCTCGGTTTTCTGCTCCAGCAGGCTCACTTGCGCAGCGTCTTCGGCGATCATAAGTCCGCCGGATTGCTCAACCTCAATGTCCTCGCCGGTCAGAACGGGCAGGTCTGACCACAGCCGCGCGGCCTCAAGATGCAGCGGCATGGCTTCTGCGGCCTTGCGAGCCGCGTCCAACCCCCGTTCAATCATGCGGTATTCTAGCTGGAAATGAAGACTACCAGCATTACGGCCAGAAGCGTGCTGGTTTATCTGGTCACGTTCTGCCGGAGAACTTGCCCACCGTCGCGTCCAATCATCCGGGCCGTGATACAACCCAGAAGACCGCCCCCGATCACAACCGCATCATAGTGCCGGCTCATCAAAGCGGCCGCGTCTCGATACCCAGAGAACGCAGGGTATCGTCAACCCGCTGCACTTCTGCGTCGGTTAGCTCCAGCAACGGATCCCGCACATAGCCGGCCGGCACCCCTCGAAGCCGCAGAGCAGTCTTCATGATCGCCTGCTGATTGCCGAATTGCGCGCCGTAATTGGGCTGGAACCAGGATTGCATGATCACGCGATCCCGCTCGCCCAATTGAATGGCGCGGTCGCGGTCTCCCTTGGTGATTGCACGCCAGAAATCGGGATGGTCAGACCCCAGAACGCCGCCCGATCCCATCAAACCGTCCCCATGCCCCAATAATGCGAGATCGGCGCCCAACGCGGAAGTCGGCAAACCGAAATAGCGTACTCGCCCTTCGACTTTATACATGGCTGAAAGGAATGAAGCAAAATCGCCAGTGGAATTCTTGATGGCCACCACGTTGTCGATATCTGCCAGTTCGTCTAACAGGTCCGGGGTCATATCCACAATACAGCCACGGGGCCAATTGTAGATGGTGAGCGGGATGTCAGTGGCAGCCGAAACCGTGCGATAGAAATTTACGATCTCGCGCCGGTTCGGCACCACGTAAGGCGGTGGGGTCAGGAGGATGCCGTCCAGTCCGGCCTTTTCAGCAGCCCGGGCATGAGTGATCGCCTCAGCCACCGTAAAAGCGTTGCAAGATCCAATGACCACAAGTCCGTGTCGGCGATAGCCGGCGCCCGCGTCGAACAGTTTCGCCCGTTCAGGAATGGTCATACTGAACCATTCCCCGCTCGTCCCTGCGAGTATAACGCCATGCATACGCTCGGTGACCAGCCAGTCCATCTGACCTGCGAAGGCTTCGAGGTCAAGACGTCCGGAGCGGTCGAACGGGGTGGTGATGGCGGGGATATAGCCCGTCCGGTGACACTGTTGCGGTCCAAGTCGTTTCCTTTCCTTGAAGGGGCGTTTATGCACCCGTCCGTGTTTTGACCGGTTTGCCATTTTCAGCCTCAAAGGTACGTCCCCCCCACCCAGTCCGGGCAGCAACGATCATAATGACCGTCAGTACAAGCGGATAGAAAGTGACTGGAAACAGCGAGAAGGTCGATTGCGCCGGCGTTTCGGCATAGCCGGAGGTGAGGAGTGCCCCGATAAACAGATAGGCACTCAACACTGGTACCACCGAGGCAAGGCCAAGGGCAAAACAGTCCATGATATTCGAACGCCGATAGGGATGCAGGCCAACGCGTGCTCCCAGTTCGTCGGCGATCGGGCCAAAGGCCAGCATTGCAGCCGAGTTCACACCGCCGAATAGCAATGTGGTGGCTGACACACCAATACCGATAGCAAGTTCGACGCCGCGCGGCGTTGAAGCCATGTTGCCAGAGGTTATGCAATCGATCAGCATCTCCATCACGCCTGCACCGCGCAATACACCCATGATGCCGAAAACCGAGATCACCAACGCAACTGTGCCCAGCATGGAGTTTACACCGTCATAGAGGAAACCGGCTGGTTTGCCGTCAGACACGCCGATGATTGCATCGACAGTCAGCAGACCCGTTGCCAGCCCTGTGATTGAGCCGAGCACCAGCCCCACAGTCACCGCCTTGAAGATATCGCGGGTAACCATCGCTACGATCAGCATGATTGCAACCGGAATAAGCATCAGCAGTGGTGCCGGGCTGGCATCGCCGACAAATTCGTTCACCACAGTTGCCGCATTTTCCGAGGACATACCGACTAACAGGTACAATAATCCAGAAATGGCAGCCGCCGTCAGCGCATAGCGCGCACGGTGTCGTACGACACCGCCAATATCAGCAACCGCGTCCCGTGTCCGGTAGCGTTGGGATGAGGATGAAATAATCGTGGTGTCCGAGATGGGAGCCGGGTTGTCGCCGAGGATTGCCGCTGACAGGATCGCGCCGGCCAGCGGGCGGGAGCGGCGCCGATAGTAATACCGGCTGCATAAAAGATCGGAAAGGCGGTAAACATGGTGCCAATCGAAGATCCCGTGGCCATTGAGATCGCGGCAACTGCTATGAACACGAAGAATGTGTAATAGCCTGCGTTCAATCCTGTCTCGTGAGCCAGCCAGACAAACCCGGAAGCAACTCCTGTGGTTTTGATCATCGCTGAGATCATGCCGACCATAAACAGGATAACAATAATGGCCACCGAGGTCTCGCTGCTAATACCTCGCAGCACATGTTCCCAGAACCTTGAGTAATCGCGAGCAAAAATTGCACCGATCAACAGTGAGACGAATCCCCATTGCCAGCGCAGTCATGTCGAAAGCCTTGAAGACGACGAAATAAAGTACACAAAGGAACAGAAAGATCAGGGCCGGCAAGAATGCCATCCCCATACCTCCCCGGAAGTGAAGGAGCGAGTTGTTCACGTTAATTTCCTCGATGGGGTTCAGCTCTGGAGGGTGCGCAACACGAGGGCGCTGGCCGGGTCAGTGATTTGCTGTAATTCGATGAAATTGCCGTCTGGATCGCGGCAGTAGCACAAGCGCATCGGCCCCACATCCACCGGTGCTGAAACGAACGATACTCCAGCCGCCGATAGTCGCTCGTGGTCAGCGATCACGTCGTCGCTGTCGAAGCAGACATGCGCAAATCCCTGTTGGGATAAAGCGCGGTCGTCGTTGCGACTGGAACGTGGCTGCTTATATTCAAACAACTCCGGGAATGCATTGCCCGCCTTCAACAGGACTGAACGTGCGGTCGAATTTGATATCCCGGTAATCCCGGCGGCAAAGTCCGACATATCGGTCCCGCTTTCCCATCCGAATGCGAAAACTTCGGCAAAGCCCAGATGGTCTCGATAAAAGGCAACAGGCGATCTATGTCGCCGGTGGTAATAGATGGATGATGAATACCTCTGATCATCGCGAGCTCCCCTCACGCACAGGCCACGGCTTCGACCTCAACCAGCAGGTCGGGTGAAAAAAGACGGGTGACGCCGACAAGCGTGCTAGCCGGGGTATTGCCGGCGGCGCTGAAGGAGCAATCAGCGACTCCCAGTTGGCGAGTGTGGCATCCATATCGGTCGTATAGACCCGGATGCCGGTGACATTGGTATAATCCATGCCTGCCTGCTTCAACACCTCTCCCAGATTTGCCACCGCGAGTTTCAACTGCGCCGCCATATCATCCTTGTGCTGAGGGATACCATTGGCACCGGTGGCGCATTGCCCGGACAACATCAGGATGCGGCTGGCGCCGGTGAACTCCTTGCCATGAGCAAATCCGAATCCGGCCTGCCAGTCCAAGGATTAATTTCGCGTGTTTCCATCATGTCCTCCCATGCCGGTTCACCCGCTCCGCTTACGACACAAGCGGCGATAGCTATCATTCCACACGTCGCAAGGGTTGCAATCAATGGCAGATTCATCCAAACTTCGTTGCGTTTTACGCAACGAATTTACGAATATTCCGCGGCTTAGCTTCAATACGATATGATGTTGTGCCAACGATGATTGAAACGCAATTCCATGAGGGTACGCATGACAATTGACGACCGCCGTGTGCGGTTTCTCTTTCAGGCATGGCGCAGCGGTTCAATGCGGGCCGCCGCAGACGTGCTTGAGGTCGCGCCGTCCTCTATCAGTCGCCAGATCGCACAGCTTGAACGTGAGGTCGGGAACCGTCTGATCGAACATGGCCAGCGCGAGATCCGGCTTACCGAGGCTGGTCAGGCGGTCATTGAATACTACCGCACGCGGCAGGCTTGCGTTGAGGCTTTACGCGGCCAACTTTTGGATATTTCAACGGCTCGTTCAGGCCAGATGCAGCTTGCGCTGGGCGAGGGATTTTTGGGGAAGCGCTTTACGACACGCTTGATGGCTTTATGGATGCCCGGCCGGGATTTAAATTGTCGGTGAATGTGACCGATACTCCTAGAATGGTGCAAGCACTACTGAATGACGAGGTACATTTCGGACTGGGCTTCCATCCGTTGTCCCATCCGCAGATCGTTTCACGTTTTCGAGCGGCGGTACCGCTGAAAGCAATCGTGCATGCCGCACATCCACGGCCGGGCGCACCAGCATCTCGATCACGGAGCTTTGTGCGCAGCAGTTGGCGTTGATGGGCCAAAGCTTCCGTATCCGCCAGACAATCGACACCGCCGCCACGGATGCCGGTCTCACAATAGCACCGATATTGACCACTAATTCCATCGCGTTGCTCATTCGAACTACTTGTGCTCGACGGGCGGTGACAGTCCTGCCGGAATTTAGTGTGGGATCCGAGTTAGCAAGCGGCCGGCTCGTAGCCGTCCGTATCGATGTTTCCCAACTGCAAGCTGTTTACGTCCATTTGCTAGCCCGTCGCAACCGCCAGTTCTCACCCCAGCTTATCGCGTTGGCAGAGCAAATCGGGAAGCGGTTAGTCCCCGCCGCACTCAGCGAAGCACGACAATTGTAAGTGAAAACAAAAATCTGGCTTTTTCTAAAAAATTATCGTCAGGATTAGATAGTTAAGCGCATAAACCAGCTGTTAACAGGGTATCGATGGTATCGCCAAACGGAAATTCGTGAGAGTCTGGCGGTTGACGGAGGGCTGAAAGGTCCAGTTATGGTACTGTTTTACTTGAGGATCGCGCATGGATACTCCGTCCATAACCAGCCATTTTGCTGAGGTGATACAGACCTCTCTCGCACCGGTTTTTCTCACGGCCGGGACCGCAGGCTTTGTAAACATCTATGTGGGCCGCCTCGCAAAGTTGTCCGATCGGTTAAATGACATCGTCGAAAAACGGAGAAGAACAAGTCGATACAGGTACAGCTCGCCTACCTTCGCGGTCGCGTATTCGCTTTGGAGATCGCAGCGTTCTTCGGCGTCAGTGCCGGCATCTGTACTTGTGCTGCAATCCTCAATCTTTTGGCTGGAACGCTCGCCATTGGCATTCGTCAGGAAAATCTATTCTGGTTCTTTAGTGGTGCGGTGATATTCCTCATGTTTTCGCTCGCGGCATTCTTGTTTGAGCTGGCCGTAGCTGGACGGAACATGATACGACAGATACGCAGCGCGAAGAGACCCAGCGATGCTGGTTAGTTCTTTTGTGCCACAGATCCAAGGTTTCTCCGTAATTGTTTAGCGTCAAATGATAAGTTCCGGGTTCCTGTTTCCCCCCGGCATTTTCAAAAAGGATGGCGCTCAGCAAGGGGATCAAGAAGGCCGGGACCGCGAAGGGGCCCGCGAAGCCGAGCGCATTGATCCGATTTTTATCATTTAGGGCGTTTCCGAACGGGGTCGACGGACATGGCACGGAATGGAACTCCGCCCAACACGCGTGACGTCTCGTCATAGAGCAGCAAGAATTTAAACACCTGAGGCATTGTACGTCGTCCGGGGAAGAAGCTATCTGATTGCTTCGCGCAGGCACTAACGGGAATGCGGACGCTCGGCTCGCTAATATCATTGCGCAATCCGCCAGTTCGTAAGATCATACTCGAAAGAAATTTCGAGGACATTTGCCATGCCCCTGTTAAAAACAGAGCGTTTGACGCTTGGTCCTTGCACCTCGGAGGATCGCGACGATTTTATCCAGCTGGAGCTGGACCGGGAAGTAATGCGGTTTCTCAACAATGGCGCAGTCGATCTTGACCGAATTGATCCGGCGCACGCACCGTTTCTCATGCCAAGAGGGGCGAGCCCGACGTCTGGACAGCGCGACGCAACGCGGATGACGAGTTCGTTGGCTGGTTCTGCTTGTCGCCGGATGCTAACGCGGTCGCAGAAATCGGATATCGTCTGCGCCAGAAGGTTTGGGGTCATGGACTGGCATCGGAAGGGGCTTCGGCACTGGTCAGCTGGGGGTTCGAGGTCGCCGGGTATGACAAGATCGTGGCGACTACAATGGCTGTCAACCAAGGATCGCGCCGTGTGATGGAGAAGATTGGTATGAAACACATGCGGACCGATTTCCTGAAGTTTTCCGATCCCATACCCGCACTGAGCACGGCGAGGTAACGTATGAGCTGACCCGTTTGGATTGGCTGGCAATTCACGGGCAGTCAGTTTTCAAGGAGGGACAAAGCCAAAGTCTGGCGGAACGTTGAGAACGAGATTGAACTTAAACGTAAGGCTGACAATGTTTGATTATATTACTCATTACTATCCAGCTGAAGATCCGCCATTTCGCAATCTTAGCGACGCCCCGGACGAGGATATACCGGCAATCCTTGACGCACTCGCGGCACGAAGATTGTCTGGATCGAAGCGCGTTTTCGGCCGGCGCTATGTGCAGTTTCGTCGCCTGACAGAAGAGAAGATGAGAAGCCTCTTCGTGCAAGCAGGTGGACGACCCGTGCGTAAGGCTCCCCACTATTTCATCCCGGGGAAATCTGACTGGTTCGCTAACCTTTACGCGAACACTCGAAACGTGCGGTTGCCGTTGAAACAACTCGATCCGGACACAACGAGTTTCACCTACCCCGATAGCGTTGTTTCGATGAGACTTGACCCAGCTTTTGGACTGCCCGTCGATCCCGTCCGGCCCTACCATGAAAAGGTCTTTCGCTTATCTGAACTCGACAGTGTTGTGAGCGAGTACGGGCTGCCTAATGACACTCCCGAAGAAGGTGATGCCTATGCGGATTACCATCTCAAGGAATTCGAACGATATATCGAAGCCCAGATCTGGGCTGATGACCCTGTAGCTGAGTGGCTTTGACGCGCAGATTGTTGTCGATCGTCCATATCCAGTGCGCTTCAAGGTCGTTGCGCACCTACACATGGTCATGCACGTGTTTGCTCAAGCTCAAGCACATTTCCCTCAGAATCGCGTGCGTAAGCAATCAGATATGGATTCTCCGACGTTCCGAAATTTGTAGTCTGTCCCATCTGTGAGCCACCGGCCCTGATGATTTTCGAAAGGATGTCGTCGAGGTTCTCTATCTGGAAAGACAGGTGACCGTAACCGGGTTCATTGACCTTCGGCAGGCCACGCGAATGCGTAGTCTTATGCTGGTGTATCTCGAGGAAAGGCCATTCAAGCGCGGGAAACTTTAACCAGATCGAATATATCTCGCAGCCCGGAGGCCCGTTACCACGTGAGACCTTATCGCCTGACAAAACCCTCGGTTCATGAAGCAACTCGCATTTCATGACATTCGTGTAGAATGCGCAAAGTGTTTCTGCATTGCGAGCCACAAGGTTGATGTGGGCAAGTTTCATAGCGCCGGAACCTTTCTCTTATCCCAGTTGCAACTCCTGCTTCACCAACACCGGCGGAAACTGCACGAAGTCCGCCACGTCGAACTCAACTGAAAAATCGAGTATCTTGCTCTTGGCCCAGTCGATAGCGGCTGGTTTGGCAGCTTCGTGCACTCTGGTTGCCAGTGAGCAATGTGGAACCCAGCTTCCGGCACGGTAATGCTCATGACAGATCATTGGATCGAAGTGGCGATGCAAATCGGCATGGAGGTCCGACAAGCCCCGGTCAAAACGGGGTTTTGCCCAAAGGACCATGAGGTCATTATCGAAATGCTCCACGGTCTCGAAGGCTATCGACAGTTTTTCGTGTGATGAAAAAACCTCGTCGGGACCGCGCTTATGTCACCGGATAGTGAGGGAAAACTGCAAGCGTCAAATGGGGAGGATAATTCAACTCACGCATTGAACCAGAGGGTTCAAAAATACTCGCTTCGTCCCAAAGCTCCGGGATCTCAATTGCCGTGGCATTGCAGCATTTCAAGCTAATCCCATATGGCATTCATCGCGTCCGTTCTGTGTCGTTGTTCGATCACGCCCTGTTTTCCCGGCCAGAACATTACTATTGTCCCGATGAAGGGTGCAACGAATAGAGGACATCTGGTTCGCGCTCTTCATTGTCCGACCCGTCAGTTTCTTTGACTGCGACAAATCCATGCTTTTCATAGAAGCGTCGTGCCGCGTCATTACGTTGAAAAGTCCAAAGAGATAGTTCGACAGCTTCTGACTTTGCAATCTGAAGCAGGGCGGTTCCAATGCCTTTTCCTTGCGCCGTTGGCAGGATATAAAGCTGGTCGATCCAGCCATCGCGGAAAGCGATAATACCCACCAGTTCATCATTCTCGAACGCTCCCCACACCGAGCAGGCGTTAAAAACACGCTCCCGGTAAAACCACTGATCTTCAGCTGGAGTATGCAGTCCAGCCAACGGGGCAACCGGTCATCAAACGCAGCGCGGTGAACGATAGCGGCGCAATCCATATCGCTCAATTCAAGTCGACGAAGTAAAAATTTCTGCATACCAACTCACGGATAACGTGCCGGTGGCTTCTCAAGCCTGCCCGGGCAATCAGCCTGTCCTACGTAAAGGACCAGAGCATCTCAGGCTCGAAGTCCGGGAACAGGTTCCCCGGCTGTGACGAAACGTATTCGTGCTTTACTGATCGTACTTTGCTTGTGAAGCAGTCGATGGGATTCAAGAATAACTGTTTGCACTCCAGTCCCGCATCTACAGCTAAACAGCCCTCGGAGCACGCCCGGCGATGCCTTGCCTTATCGCTCGACTATCATGTGTGCGACGAGTTCCGCTGTATTCCGAACGTTCATTTTCCGCATGATTGATGCCCGGTGCACCTCAACGGTACGTGGGGAGATACCTATAAGCTGGCCGATTTGTTTGGAGGTCATCCCATTGGCCAGATGCCGGGCGACGACGCGTTCCTTCGGGGTCAGCAAAGAGGCACTGTTGCGTCCTTCTTCCAGCTTTTCAAAAGTCCATACCATGAGTTTGAATGGTCCTGCGGCGTCATCGTACGCCCGCGCGCACGCATCCAGATAATTTCGCCGCTGCTATGCTGCATGAAGCGCTCATCCTCATAGCGGGGGCCGGACTCCAGCCATCGTTCCCACCGTTCCCCGGTTTTCTCGTAATCGACATTAGATGGATATAGCAGGCGGATGGATTGCCCTTCCAGTTCGATACGGCTACGGCCGAACAATTGTTCTATCTCGCGATTGACCCGCAAAATGCGTCGGTGGGAGAGCACCATGATCCCTATTGGGGCTTCAATGAAGCCGGTCAAACACAGGTAATCATCAGGGTATTCATCCATTTCGCCCACCTCCATAACCGTGTGCAACCCACGGGTTCTCTAATCTAAGTAAAAATTACGTAGATATCTACGTATTTCTACTCATGTTCATATTCGCTCTTTCTGGCGACTATTGAAGCGGAGGAAGCGTTTGCTTGCGGACGCACGGAGTGGAGACAGTACTCTCGGTTTAGAAATGGAACAGCCCGGACGGGCGCGCATGGCCCACGTGTGCGAGCTGCCTATACGTCCCGGTCGAGAGTTTTTATCGGAGAATCTGATGAACGGGTCCAGTATATATTGCATTGGCAGCGGACACACCAAATTCGGGAGGTTGTCTGCCAATCTCGAAGAACTGATCGTCGAGGCTACACGCGAAGCGGTCACTGAATCCGGTATCGCTCCCGGGGATATCGATGCCATTTTCCTCGGTCACTTCAATTCGGGTCTGGTCGGTGACGGTTTCGCCTCTTCGCTTGTCCACCGGGCGTTTCCCGAGTTCCGTTTCAAGCCCGCTGCACGTTCGGAAAATGCTTGTGCTTCGGGGGCAGCGGCCATTTATGCCGGGATCAATGCATTGCGCTCCGGCAAGGCCCGCAACGTACTGGTGGTCGGCGCGGAAAAGATGACCCATCGTACCACCGCAGATGTGACCACCGCGCTTGCCGGAGCCGGCTATCAGAACGATCCGGTTGAAGCCGCCCTGAGCTTTCCGCAGGTATTCGCCGTGGCGGCTGGTCAATATACACAGCGATATTTTAATCCGCTTGATGCGATGGCGCGCATAGCTGCCAAGAACCATGCAAATGCAATGAAAAATCCGCTTGCGCAGATGCACAAGCCGATGAGCTATGATCATTGCGCCAATGTCAGCGAGACAAATCCGTTGATTGCGCCCCCGCTGCGTCTGACGGATTGTTCGTTAGTGACTGATGGGGCTGCGGCTATCATTCTGAGCAACGAAGCCGGAGCTGCGGAGTCTGCGAAAAGGCGCGTGCGTATCGCCGGTACCGGTCATGTTTCTGACTTTCTGCCGATGAGCAGGCGCGATTTCATTGCTTTCGAGGGACCTGCGCTGGCGATAGCGACAGCCTATAAAGAAGCGGGGATCACCGTCAACGATCTCGACTTCGCCGAGGTGCATGACTGCTTCACGATAGCCGAGTTGCTGATTTACGAGGCGATGGGTCTTGCCGAACCGGGAAAGGGTAACGGCCCCGTCGAGGACGGAACAGTCACGGCGGAAGGAAGGCTTCCGGTCAACCTTTCGGGGGCTCAAGGCCAAGGGGCATCCGGTAGGCGCTACAGGCGTTTCCATGGCCGTCATGTCATTTCGCCAACTGACAGGCCGGGCCGGAGATATTCAGCGCAGTGGCGCTGAATGGGGGCTGGCGTTTAACATGGGCGGTGCTGCCGTCGCCAATTATGCAACTATCCTACACGCCGATCGGGCTTAGGGACCGCACAATGAATATCGCGAACTGGCTATACCAGTCTGCTCTGAACTGGCCCGGCAAACCGGCTATCCTGCTGGGCATTGACGAGATTCACAATTACGGCGGGCTGCTGCGTGCCATATGTTGCCGCGCCCGGCATCTGACGACGCACCATAAGGTAGGCCGCGGAGACCGCGTGGCCATCTTCGCCAAAAACAGTCCCGAATACATAGAAATCATGCACGCCTGCTGGTGGATTGGAGCGGTTGCTGTGCCGGTCAACTCCAAATTGCATCCGATTGAGGTTGAATGGATTCTGGAGAACTCCCGCGCGACACTCGTCTATACTGATAACGGGCGCACTTTCGAAGGACGCCCGGGGATCACTGAAGCCGCGATTGACGAAGACTGCTCGAACGAATTCGAGATCACGCCACCGGTAGAAGTCAACGAAGCCGATCTCGCATGGCTGTTTTACACTTCCGGTACCACAGGGCGCCCAAAGGGGGTGATGCTGAGCCACGGCAATCTGCGCGAGATGGCGCTTTGCTATGCCATGGATGTGGTACCGCCGTGCGGCGACGACGTAATGCTTTACGCCGCGCCGATCTCGCATGGTGCTGGACTTTATATGTTTGCGGTACTGCGTGTGGCAGGTGCTCACCTCGTACCCGTGTCACGCGGATTCGACCCGGGGAGATCATTAATCTGGCGCGGACGCGGGGAAACCTCGTCTTCTTTGCTGCTCCCACTATGGTCAAACGGCTGATAGCCGCTGCTGGAGCGCTTGGATATAAGGGCGAGGGCATTCGTTCGATCATCTATGGGGAGGACCGATGTATGCGAACGATATCGATGAGGCAGTCTCGTTGTTCGGATCAAGGTTTGTTCAGATTTACGGGCAAGGCGAAAGCCCAATGACTATAACCGCGCTCTCCCGGGAACTGGTCGCCGACGAGACACACCCTGCCCGGCGCACGCGGCGCGCGTCCGTCGGTGTCGCGCAGGCAAGCGTCGAGGTTCAGATCAGGGACAAGGATGACAAGGTCTGCCCAATTGGCTGTACAGGAGAAATCGTTGTACGCGGGCCAAGTGTCATGAAGGGTTACTGGGAGGATCCGGAAGCCAGCGCCAGAACGCTCGCCGGTGGGTGGCTGCGCACTGGTGATCTGGGACATCTGGACGGGATGGCTTTCTCTATCTTACCGACCGGTCGAAAGACGTCATCATTTCTGGTGGCACCAATATTTATCCGCGCGAAGTGGAGGAGGTGCTTCTTCAGCACCCCGCGGTTTTTGAGGTGGCAGTGATCGGCGTCCCCGACTCCGAATGGGGCGAAAACGTTACGGCTCATGTGGTTCTGGAACCCGGGCAGACAGCGACGGTAAGCCAACTGGACCATTGGTGCCGCCAGTTTATGGCGGCATTCAAACGACCCAAGCATTACGTCTTTGCCGGTGATCTGCCAAAAACAGCTATGGGAAAATTCTCAAAACCGAACTGCGCAAACTTGCCCCGGGCGGCTAGATCCAGCCGTCCGGGGCGAAAAAAAACTTATCGAGGAGGAGGAACAAGACATGAAAAGACGTGATTTTCTAAAGGCTTCGGGTACTCTCGCCGGTCTCGGATTGATCGGCTCGTTACCAAATCTGGCGGCGGCCAAAGGGTCGATGAAGTTCGACAGCTATGTCACCGAGAGCGCTGGTCCGTCATGGATCGACCGATGGTTTCTTGAAGAGCTCGAAAAACGCAGCAATGGAGAAATTTCTGTCCGCAGGTTTTGGGCAGGGCAGCCTCAACAAGGTTGGCGAGCATCTGGCGGCGGTGCGCGACGGCACGTCGGAGATTACCTTGATCTCGCCCGGCTATTACCGGGCCGAACTGCCGGTAACGCGCGGCCTTGAATGGTATTTCCGTATGGATCGCGCCGATGCACTGCAGCTTGTCTGCCGCGATGTCTATGACCAGTTCGAACCGCTTCGACAGGAATGGGAGCAGCGCCATCGCTCAAAGGTACTTTACTGGACGAACTGGAACTATGCCCCCTTGGTGATGCGGCAGCCTGTTACCTCTATCGAGGATATCAAGGGCAAAAAGATTCGCGGTTACGGCATTGCGACAGATGTAATCGAACGCTTGGGCGGAGTTGCGGTTCCCATGGCTGCCGGGGAAGTCTATCAGGCTCTTGAACGTGGCGTTCTCGACGGTGTCTATGGCTTCGATTTCGTGACCGCCATCGCCTACAAGCTGCATGAAATCGCCCCCAATTTCTACGATATTGGAGATGGCCCGCATGGTCCGGCGGCGACGGTAATGAACATCGACGTCTGGCAGGGGATGCCCGATGAACACAAGCAGATTTGTACCGATCTCGCCAATGAACTCTATGACGGCAAGTTCCTGCAACTCTACGAAAAGGTGCTGGAGGACTATACCGCCAAGGCTGTTGCGGAAGGTGTGAAGTTGAGTGCGCTCAGCGATCAGGAAAAGGCGAAGGCGCGGGCCATCGTGCAGCCGGCTGAAGTTGAAGCCCGGGTGGAAACCGTCGCCAAACCGGCCGGGATCGACGGTTCTGAGATGCAGCGCCTTATCGATGCAGCGATCCAGAAGCATGCCGCGGCGGGAAAGATGAAGCGTCCCGAAGAAATTGTGGCAGCGAAATGAGCTCGTGATGGTTGGGTTCAATCGCATTCTTAACTGCATAGCCGGGGTAACCGGTTGGATCGCCCTCCTGTTTCTCGGCTTTATGATGCTGGCGATCACGATCGACGTTGTTGCGCGCGCCTTGATGGGCCGTGCCGTGCCGTGGCTGTTCGAAATGTCAGAACTGTCAATGGTCATGGTGGTGTTTATGGGACTGGGGCTCACGCTGATTGATGACGCCCATATCCGTGTGACAATGCTTACCGACAGACTGCCGCATGAATGGTCACGGATCGCTACGGGGATATCCCGGTTTTTCGCGGCGCTGACGTTTGCCATGCTAGCCGGCCGTCATCCGTTGAGGCAGCCTACTCGTTATCGATCCGGGAGTTCCGCTGGGGCGCCGTCCAGATGCCAATCTGGTGGGCGAAAATAGCGGTTGCGGCTGGTCTCTGGTTCGCTGCGATTCAGGCGCTTGTTCATGCGCTGCTTGTCGCGTCGGGTGCCCGGCAGAACCAGACGCATACCAACAGCGTCGCGCATTAACAATGCAACGCGGCGCGGTATTCGCGCCGGTCGTTACAAAGGTCCACCCGCGAGGTTTTCATGGACATCACTTTAATTACGATAATTGCACTTGCGCTGATTTTTGTGTTTCTTGCGCTTGGCACGCCGGTATTTGCGGCGCTCGCCCTGTCTGGGGCTTTCGGTATCGTCATGGTCGAGGACTTTGCCTTCCTCATGAACCGTCTGAAGACCTTCTCCTTCAGTAACACCGCAAACTATGCGATGACCGTCATCCCCTGTTTATTCTGATGGGCTCGTTTGCCCATCATGCCCGTAGGAAAGCGGCTGTTTGCTGTTGCCAGCAAATGGGTGGGACATCTGCCGGGTGGCCTTGCTATGGCCGGAATCCTGACATCCGCCGGTTTCGCGGCCACCTCCGGTTCGTCGGTGGCGACGGCTGCGACTGTAGGGGCCGTGGCAATTCCTGAAATGAAGAAGGCTGGCTATGATCCGCGACTGGCCACAGGTTCGGTCGCAGCGGGTGGCGTACTTGGTGTCTTGATCCCGCCCTCTGTCCTTCTGATCTTTTTTATGCCGCATTGACTGAGGTTTCTGCCGGGAAAATGCTCATCGCCGGTTTCGTGCGGGCATCCTGACGACTGTGGTTTTATGATCGGCGTCGGCATGTGGGGGCGTTCTGCTCAAAACCGTGCGGCGCGCACGGCGAAGGCATCTGGGGCGAGCGGATGCGCGTGACGCTGACTGCCCGGCAGATCGTGGTGCTGTTTGCGGTCGTAATCGGAGGCATCTATCTGGGTCTCGTGACACCGACGGAGGCTGGCGCAATCGGCGCATTCGTCGCTTTGCTGATGCTTTTGTGTAGCCGCGAGGGACGCGGGAATATACGCATTGGACTGCTGGAAAGCTTCCGCTCGACAACCACAACGACGGTGATGATCCTCTTCACAATGATCGGTGCCGGGATTTTCAGCTATTTTCTGACCTTGATCCAGATCCCGCAGATCCCGGCGCAGGCAATTACGGAAAGTGGCATTCCCCACACGGTGGTGGCGGTTCTGCTTTTGCTCTATATCCCGATGGGCATGTTCCTCGATGCCTTTTCAATGATGGTTATCACCCTTCCAATCATGTTTCCCACCGTAATTGGTCTCGGCTTTGATCCGATATGGTTTGGCATCCTGTGTGTAAAGATGTGCGAAATTGGACTGATTACCCCCTGTCGGCCTGAACTGCTTTGTCATCGCTGGGATCGACCGGCAGACGCCTCTGTCGGACGTGTTTCGTGGATCGATGCGTTTCGTACTGATGGAGTTTTTACTGTTGTGCTGATCTTCCTGTTCCCGGTGATTGTCACATGGCTTCCAGATTCAATGATGGGAAAATGATATGAAGGAAACAACAGATAGAGGGAAATCGGAACAGCATTGGTCACGGGCGGTGGCTCAGGGATAGGGAAGGCCACAGCGCTGCTTCTGGCCGCCCGCGGCGCCGCGGTGATTGTTGCCGATATAAACAGCGGGGCCGCTGATCAGGTTGCTTCCGAGATTAACCGGCTTGGTGGCAATGCCTTCCCGAAACATCTGGATGTCACCGATGAAGACATGATCGACGCAGTATTCACTTCACTTGAGGCGTCGGAATTGCCTGTTGACGTACTTGTTAACAGCGCCGGACTGATCGTGCTGGCTCCATTGCTTGACCTTCCGTCGGATGCATTCGCTCGAGTAATGAAAGTGAATGTGACCGGTACTTTCATGGCCAGCCAGCGCGCCGCCCGGACGATGATGCAGCGTGGATACGGGCGCATCGTAAACCTGTCCTCAGTGTCGGGTCAAAGGGCCGGGGCCGGTCGCGTCGCATACGGTACGTCGAAGGCAGCGATCATGGGTCTGACACGCCAGTTTGCGCTGGAGGCGGGAGCCTGCGGCGTGACATGCAACGCTATTGCCCCGGGCGTGATCGAAACGCCGATGACGAGGGATACGTATAACGAGAAAACCCGGACGCAGGTGATGGGCATGATACCTTGCAGGCGCTTTGGTCAACCGCGCGACATCGCCGAGGCTGTCGCATTCCTCGCCAGCCCAGCAGCAGCTTATATCAACGGGGAAACGATCTTCGTCGATGGCGGCTACAATGCCGGTGGCATGACGCAAACGGGAGCAGTTGAACTGAAGTAGCTTCACACGAGGTGTGGATTTCGTTCAAAGGCCCTTCTCATTGACTAGCTTCGATTGAAACGAATGGCGTCCAGTTGACCGATAATCACAGCAATCCCAAGACAGATCGATCCGAGCCCAAAAGATATTGTTCCAAGCATCAATCGTTGGGTTGATGGCGCTTCAACGATAAACAATAGTCCGATCGCGATCTGAACCACAGCGAGGATATAAATCACAATCTTCATTATCATATATCCGACCTGATTATTCTGGTGGGAACCAGAGCGGTAACGGTCAACAGTGATCCAGATGTTGAATTCATTTGACCACCGGGGCGCAATCGAACTTGATGGCATCGATCTCGCCGGAGGCAACATTATATTCGCTCACTTGCAGAAATGAGCACATATAGATTTTCTCCTCATTCTGCAGGAATACATAGTTGCCCGTCGCCGTTTTGATTTCATAGCCCTGTTCAGCAAGATCCAGAATTGTCGGTTTTCTTTCAGCACTGGCGCCGGAAGACAACGCAAGTGCAATTGCGAAAACAGTGCAGAATTTTTTCATTTTCTTTTTTCGTGCCCGGCGCTAGTCTGTGTGATCGATTATGATTGAAGAAATCATACAATACTTATGCTTGATGAGCGTTCAACTGTAAAATGATTTTATCGTGCATCGTCGTATCTTGCGTTCAGCGGCGGAAGGGCTGCGGGATTTTCGCCTCGCCCAGAAAACAATCTCCTTAGGGTAAATGCAGTGACCCAAGCTCCCTTATGGCCGCTTTCGGTGGATCTGGTTTGGGGAAACTCTTTGACGGCAAAAAGAAAACAGGAGGACAATCTCACAAAGCGACAGCAAATTAGCTGGAAATGACCGCGAGGAATGATAGGCTTGGCCAGCAAGCGGAAATGGAGATTTGTAAATGGTGTATCAGCCTGCGAAAAACGTTTAGTCCAACGAGGCTCTCGACGCGGGGCGATCAGGTTGCAGCACGGACGACGCTGTAGCTGCGCTGACCATCAGGCTCACAGCTGCCCAAATACGAACTCTTGAGATCAACTACATTCACCACTCTGTTGTCGGGTTTTCCTGACGACATGGCATTGGTGTTGGCCCCGGGGCAGGAGCGGATCTGATTTTGTCCAAGCGCCGGGATTGGAAAACGGATAAAGACGTGTGCTTCGTCCCTTGAAATCGAGCTCGCATAAAATACTGGTTCCTTCTTACCTCCACCGATGATGCAAAACAGGAGGCGCCAAACGGCTGCAGCACTTCGTCGTTGAAATCAAACCGGGCGCTATGAAGGATGCGGCCATTGCCATCAGGTCCGTTGCTGAACCAGTCGTAGCAACCGGACCGGTCTTCAGGCATGAAGGCGAAATCCTCCCCGATCATCGTCTGCGGAAGGTTTGTTTCGATTCTGTTGAACACAGCCGGTCCAGCATTCTCCGTAGACCTGACTGCAGCCTGTGAATTGATGAGCGTTGGATATTGCTGGACACAAGATACTGTGCACTGCGTGCCGGTCGATAAAGCTATTTACGGGCAGGTTACTGGTTCCGTGTCGTGAACCCATGAAGAGTTCAGAGCTTGGCGGTTTCGTTCACCCAGATTTTCGTGCCGATCGGAACCATCTGCTTCGAGACACCCGGCCCTAACATGACCGGAATGAAGTCAGGGTGGGGCGGTGAGAGCATCTCAACACAGCCGATAACGGTGTGATGGATGGTTCCATCAGGCGCTTCCAACACGACAGGATCACCTACCTTGACCTTCCAATTGTGCTCCCCGTGCCTTGGGATGCCGGGCGCGACGATAATGGAGCTCCGACCCGATAATTCGAAAATGTCCTCCACTGTAGAGAGATGAAGCATTGACGTAGCCCTTTGATCCCGGCGGAGCGACAAAGTCCTTTTAAATGCCGTGGATCGGTGATTCAAGGCAATCACAAGCCAATACGATTTAACCGACCTTGAGTGGCGTGTGATCGAGCGCTTCTTCTCGTAGCTCAGGCGCTTTCGCAGGGTTGCCACACCCTACGGCATGCTCGCCGAATACTTCCCCGCTATGGTCCAACGGGGATCGATGCGACTTTGGCTCCGCGGTTCTGAGCGTGCGGCCGGTTGGATTTATTGCCAGCGGTTATAAAAAATGACCGCTCGATCCAGAATTGGTGCTGACTCATCACATTGAGCACAAGAAAATAGTGGCATGGTTCATTATTGGCGGGGATTCACTTGGTGAGGGAGCACGATGTGCGACGAGAAACACTATCTTGTGCTTGGTGGAGCGGGATTCATAGGATCCCATCTTGTGAGGCGGCTTCTATCTGAAGGTCATGCTGTCACAATCATAAATCGTTCGCCCGTCACAAAAATTAGAAGTAAATTTTCTGATAGGCTCAGCCGAAACCGGCTTGTGATCGTCAGGGGCAACTTTTACGATGAAGCCTTGCTTGATCAGTTTATGCCGGATAGCAGTGCTTGTATTCATCTCGCAGGGTCGATGGTCCCATCTGTTTCCATCGAGAACAAGATTACTGATATTCAGATCAACCTTGCCGGAACAGTAAAGCTCACGGAGATCGCCAGACGGCACCGGTTGAAGAAGCTGGTCTATATTTCCTCTGGCGGAACTGTCTATGGTCAGACAACTGCGCAATCGATCAGCGAGGATCATCCGACAGATCCGATTTCAGCCTATGGCATCACTAAGCTGGCAGCGGAAAAGTATCTTCAGCTGTTTCACCGACTGCATGATTTGCCTTCAATCACGCTGCGTTTGGCAAACCCTTTCGGGCCCGGACAGGCTGAAAAGGGCACTCAAGGTGCAATTGCGGTATTTGTGGAACGCATTTTACAAGGTGCGCCGCTTGAAATCTGGGGCGATGGAAGCACAGTTCGCGACTATCTTTTCATTGACGATGTCGTGGAAGCGATCGTGAAAGCAATCGACTATTCCGGTCCGCAGACTATATTCAACATCGGTTCAGGGGAGGGACGAGCCTCAACGATCTATGTGCACAGATCGGGCGGCATTTTCCCCGTTCCAAAAATCCTTCATGCCGAAGAGGTCTTTTGACGTTCCGCGAAATGTCCTCGATATTTCCCGGGCGCGAACACATCTCCACTGGCATCCGCGCATTTCGTTGGCGGATGGTATCAATCGCTATATTTCCCGGAGAAAAAGCTTCAGTGCTGCACAGGTCTTTAATGAAACTCCCAAAGAGATTCCAGACATGATCGAAACACCACATCCGCTTTAACTATTCGCTTTGCGCGTTGGTCGTATCGGAACGGGAAGGAAATCAGTCTTTTGGACTGATTTCCCGGTAGATATTCTTGATATCAGGAAGCACTTTGGACGGTTGGCAGATAAGGAGGGCGAGAGAATGGCGCGCGCTCGTCAAGAATTGCTTCGAAATCGCCGAACATAACCTTGCCATGGTCGAGTTTGCCTCCGGTGGGCAACCGAGAGAAGAGATGGAGTTCCAACGGCTCGCTAATCGGCAGGGAAAGCGACATCTTGAGTTCGAACTCCTTCAGTGGCTCCGTTAGTTCAATCCAGTCAGTGGTCGCCAAAGCGCCTTCTCCGCTTTCGACGTCGTCAACCTTCTGTCCGGGATAGCTGAGTGCAGCGCGAACAAGCAGTTTGGTCTGGCACAAGCCATCATCTATCCCGGCTGTGCATGAAACACCGGAAAAGCCCGGAAATGACGGCAATTTAAGCCGGCTGCTGACGCAGGGTTTTGCTTGAGTGGGCGCAAGAGAAACCGCCCGCCGTCAGTATATCCGAAATATGGGTATGCCCAGCTTAGCGAACGTGTGGTCTGTGCCTTGCTGATCAAATAATCTGCGATCTTCATCTTTGCATGTGAACCCGCAACAGTGCCGGGCGGATTGTAACTGAGCCCCGGGTAGCCGCCCCAAATTCGCATTTCAAGCATCTGACTGTCCGGATTCCCCGGTCAGCACTGTGAAAGGCGAATTCAGGCATCAGCACCGATGATGTTGTGGAGAGTTGCGGGGGCACACCTTCACCTTCAGCCGGGACCAGAACTTCAAGTGTGGAATCCATACGGGATAGAACTTTCCCCGGGCGAAGCGCAAACCAGCCGGAGAGTGTCTCGTCAAACGGTATCTTCCATCTGGCCAGTTCCAGTTCAGATGAAGGCACCCTCAATATAACGAGCAGGTGGCCTGTTCCCGTCCCCGGCTTTTCAATCCGCAGATCGAGGCCAAGAAAACCCCGCGCGCCAACAAATAGCGGCTGTGACAACGCTCCGTTGATCGTACCGTTCGATGAACCGTCAACAGGGGTTTCATAAACAAGCTGGGGTGGGGCCTTTCTAAGGTTATTAACGAGCGCTTCCAGCTCAGGTGGAATCCCGGCGTGATGCGCGAGCCCTTGTCTGAATGTGGCCAGATCTTCCAGAAGCTTCTGGTTCAAGTGTATGAGCCGCATATTCTCGTGAAGAGCCTTGATCGCAACTGCTTCAACAAGCCGTTCGGTGTCACCTCTCAAGATCACAGGAAGATCGGCTGAACCCGACGCATGTGCCCACCGGGTTTCCAGCACCGCTGTGCAAATATCGCCTTCGGGACTCCATATCGCCAGAACATTGCTTGGCGGCACGTCCAGAGGCCGCGTCTCGCTGCTGCTCTTACCAATGAGAAATCTCTCACCACCATTGAAAGCCGTCGTCTCTATCCACTCGACGGGTAACTCTGGACATGGGTTCTCGGCATCGGCTCTTTCGGATCTAAGGACCAGAATTTTCGGGCCGCCCGTGAAAAGGGACAGCAGCATATCAGCGGCAACTTCGATCATGCGTAAACTTTATCCGTCTCTTCTGGATGGTCGATTATCGGCGTTGTATTGGTAGGGAAGTAGTCTTGCCACCGCTTGAGCTTGCCCGCAGGATAGCCAACACTATTGCACAACTGCTGGATTTCCTCCGATGCGGGGAAAATCGCATCATATGCCTGTTCAAAGGCCGAACAACCAATTACCGAGTTGCTTGCGCCATCCTCTTTACTCTCGATGACGGCGAAGGTTTTTACACGCAACTTGCGCAATGCGCCTGCGATGAGATGCAGAACACTGCTTCTGACCGATACGACCGTGGAATAAGCCGCCAACGTACCCAATGCGATCTGCCTGTCGCGCCCGTCGAGTTGTGGAAGCGCGCTGCCCATGTAGTTTTGGGTGTTCCGCATGCTGATTGAATTGTCCAGAGACAGCATCGGCAATGTTACGATCTCTGCAAATTCACTCCAGATCTGCTGGATCGGCAGTGAGCATCGAACCAAAGCAAATCAGGTGCGGGATTAACCCGTGTTGTGCTGAAGATCTTGCCAGTTCGGATGCCCGGGCGACATCGTCGGCCCCCGGCTGATCGACAACAAAAGCAATCGTTCGGGTAGCTCCATTAATCGGAAAGGCTGACGGAATTCTGAATAGCTCGGGATAGTAATCCCGCGGCATAGTCGCTTGAGCCCTGTATCGGTCGTAAGGAACCGAATGCCAAAAATCGCGCTTCTGCGACTTCGCGGTTCTCTGCAGACTTTTAACGAAAAGAGTGAGCATATCAGGCTGGATCAGCGGCAACTCAATTTGCCGAGACACACCAATCTGTAGCAAATGATCCCGCGCTGCAAATTGCTTGCTGGTATGCCAATGATTGCCGAAGGCAAAGCCACCTTCTGGAAATTGTTGTGCAAGCAATGCACTCACTTCGACCGCCCAGATATGCAGAGGCTGAGTAGGGAGATGAACGGAAATCGCATCAGTTTTTCGCGTGTCTGTCACGATCGAATTCATTGCGAACTGTGGGGACGTCGAAAGTTCGACGGTAAAGGAAGAACTTGCTGCTTGCTGTAACGCACATTCCATGTTCCAGAGAATGCCGCTGAGCAGCTTTTGATCCTTTAAATGATCGTAGGTTGTCTGATGAATGACGAATAGATGACCGGGACATTTTCCATAATCTGGTTTTTCCGCTGCGCGAAGCAGTTGACATAAATAGGTCTGCAAGGGCATCGGATTGGAGGGCTTTGCAACTGCACTCAGCGTATGGACCTGACCAGTGTCCGGGTGATAAATAGCGTATCGCGTACAATCTTCAATTTCTCGCTTGAGAACCGCTTGAACATTATAGAGTGCGGAGTGCTTCTTGCGAATATAATCAAGGATTTGCACGAAATCTCGTTCAGCTTCCGTCAGCATGCTTTCGCCACGTCGCCGATAATGAAAACCAGCATTCGGGACGTGAACACCATGAAAGCCGAGGGGCGGGCCCTGAAGCCAAAACTCCCAGTCTTCAACGCCCTTTCGCATCGCCTCATCAAAGCGGGCACCTGCGTCCAGCATCCGGCGAGCAACCATGCTGCCTGCTTCGCAGAAGCTGCGAAACAAATGTTCAAGGCCTGAATATGAACCTGACATGTCGCTGAAGCTGGAAAAACCGAACTTATCAACGTCGGTATAGATCCAGCCCGTTTTCTCGTCGCTGGCTCTCAATGCGCTGACGAGCCGTTGCAGCATGGATGGGTCTATGTGATTATCGCAGTCGAGAAAGAATACGGCCTCCAGTGCAGGAAATGCCCGAAGCGCAAATTCCAGTCCGGTATTGCGCGCTGCGCTCAACCCATTGTTGGCTTTATGAAGATAGAAAACCAGCCCCGGATAGCAGCACGCAAAACTCTGGCAGACTTCATGGGTTTCAGATGAGGGACAGCCATCGTTCACAACGACAATTGCGAACGGGAACTCGCATTGTTGCGCGATAGCTGTTTGTAAGGTTTCTGCGGTCAATGCCGGTTGTCCGTAAGCCGGAACCAGAATGACTGCCCGAACATCCTTTACGTTCTGCAAATGTAATTTCCGATTCATCCAAGTCGCACGCTGTCGGAACCAGATAAACCCATATCCGTGTCGACAATGTGAGAACATTATATCCATCCGCAGATTTAGGGAGGTTCCGCGGTAGTTTTTGTAACGGACTGTCATCGATGATTTAAGCTGACACACAGGCATTCTTCGAACAAATGCCATTGAGCTTATCATCAATGTATTTCAGGCAGCAGGGCCGCGATCCACTTCCTTGGTGTTTTGCGATGAATTCAAATAAGCTGACGCGTCAGCCTGAGCCCAACTAATAGATCAGAGCAGGGATATGGCCGATACGTTGCAACTGTTAAACTCCGGAGAGATGGGCCGTGTCCCCTACGGTGATGACACTTCGATTACGGAAAAATCGTCCTGTCGAAGCCGGGTTATACTTCCCGATTTGGCGGGGAAAGTCATGAAACCTGCTGCGTCGATGGGGATTTTCATCCATGCTGCGACAACCATGCTAAGCGTAAAGCCGTGCGTCACGATGATCTGTGTCTCACAGCTGCGTCCAACCACTTCATCGATGAAGGGAAATACTCGCTTTGCGACGTCGCGCCGCGTCTCGGCGCCTTCGATGCCGCAATCATGGTCCAGCCGATTATCATCCGGCGCCGGGGTATAGCGTGAAACCAGCCATTCTTGAGGTTTGCCACTTGCCACCCCGTAGCTGATTTCTCGCAAGGCTGAAGTCTCCTGCGCTGGCTGGCCCACACGCTTGGCGATTGCTGCCGCAGTCTGAGACGCACGTCGCAGGTCAGAACTGTAGATTTCGACTTCGCTGGACCGATCAAGGCTGCGGGCGTTCGGCTACGGCATCTGCCTCTTGCGAGCCGCGAGGAGTTAAGTCGCTGTCGTACCACCCTCCAACCTTATTCTCGAGGTGATGGGTGGCCTCAGTATGTGTCACAACGAAGATCTGTTTCACGCTGGCCAAACTCATTCTCCTTTCGTCCGTCCACTTTCTCCCTGTTCTAGATCAAAGCGGACGGGCAGCAAACCTGAAGGATTTTCGATGCGGGCACAGCGTGATATTGGCGCGCCGGCGCATTCCCCGACTATCTCCTCGAGACTCCGGGACCGCGCCCAACGACCCCGGAGAAATATGATCAGAATGTCAACCCACATGCCTGACGGATAGCGAGTTGAACCGGTGAGGGGGCAGGGCTGGATCAAACTCACCCTTTGGAAGAAGCGGCGGTTGCGCCATGAAGCGCGGTCGCTTTCCCCGGTTAGGTTGTGCGGCATGGACCAGAAATGGATGGCACAAATAGACAGTGCCTGCCTCTCCCGTCGCCAGTTCCACGTCGCAACCTTCTGTCGAGAAGTAGCCATCGGTCGATAGCTGCCGCAGAGTTGCGCCCGCTTCGCCGTAGGGCAGCAGTTCCCGCGCAATGACGGCATGTGAGCCTTTTCGTATTTTCGTCGGCGCATCGTCTGGGCCGACATCCGAAAACAAAAACAACATCAGCAATGCGCGCCCGCTGCTCTTTACGTTAACCCGCCACTCCATGAAATCCGGATTGTCGGTACCAAAGCTTACGTCCACATGCCAGCCATCATCACCGGGGATTCTGATGACGGAAAGCGGACCGGAAAGGTTCCGAGGCCCCGAGGGGTAAGCCAGCGGCCCTTCCCCTGCAAGCTGATCGTAGGCTTTGTGCAGTTGCAGCGTGTTGGCGGCCTTGACGAAGGGCGGCGAGGACTTGAATCCCACCCGGATAACGGGTTCTTTCCATTTTTCGGGCGCATCCGGGGACAACCCAATATCGTCCCACAATTCGTCCCTGCCTTGCTTCGCAAGATCGACGCTGAAAGCATTTTCAATCTTGACGAAACCGTCGACAATGAAGCTCTGGACCTGACTGGGAGTCAGGCCGATATGTTCGGTTTTGGGCATTATAACATTCTCCGTTCGGCTACCACGTTACGCGGGGCCGTTTGATCTAGGTGACGCAACCGCGCCTGAACGACTCTCTGTCGCTCAGATCAGGGGAAAAATGTAGACATGAACATCATGGAAGAAAACATACCTCGAAGGGAGATCGACAACAACCCCTGTCGAGGAATTCCAGATTTCACGACAGCCTCACCAAATTTAGCTTCCGCTTTAGGAGACGTTGTTGATAACGATGAACGGTCGCTATGAAGGTTGGAAGCTGCCGGGCCGCATCGCGTCTTCATTCCAGCCGTTTGAGACGAAGTCCGAGAAACTCGAAAGCCGACCTTCGCGGATGGCGGCACGGGCTCTTGAAGTCATCAAACCTGCGCTAAACGAAGGCGCTTTCGCGCGAAGCGAACGAATAACATTCAATTGCGTTCTTCGCACAGGGGGTCCAATGAACTCAGATGTTCGGCAGAACTACTTCACCTTGAAAGCCGAGATTAAGTCAGCGATTGGATTGACACCATCCACGGGCGAACCCTTAGTGCTCGACGCTCGAACGAGATAATTGCTTCCCGCGACAGGAGCGTGAATATTTCCCGGTTGTGTTGCTCTCCGATTGTCGACCGGGCTGCTAAGGAAGGCTTCGAATAAGCATTCGTCCGCTAGTGGAATCAATATTCCGTGCCGGAACACAATGCTCATTTGGTGAGGGCCCAAATCGGCCAAGGGACTGATGTTTCCGACCTTGGAAGAGGAAAAGGGCATCATCACCGCTGTCGTCGGGCCCTCACTGTTGGAACGTCAGCGCCGGATGTTGATAACTGCACGCAATGTACTGATGGCAATTGTATGTAGCGCGGCTGAATTGCGCTTTCATCAGTCATCCCGTTGCCCTTTGCGACGACCGAAAGCGACCGTTCATTTCAGCCGCCCCTTGACAGACCGGGGGCGCCCCGAAAGCCTCTGCCGGGGCTCATCCTCATTGCACTTCCTGATACAAAATCAACGCAGGATCCGCGAACGTGTACTGATCGCCACCCGTCGCTCACGATCGGGAATAGCTGTCGCACGTACAGGACAATTATTGGGCATACGTTCGGGTCAGGGTGACCACGGCCCGGCTTGTACACTCCCGGCATTTAACCGTCTGGCAAAATCCTGTTGATGTTCTTTTTATGCTCTATGGATAGAATCATGCCATCATAGCAGCGCTAATCGTTGCCTCGGCATCATGCATCAGCTTCACCGCACCTGCCGAAACAGGCAATGAAGCGGTGCGAGAGGAACCATGTGGCGACCTTCTGGCGAGCACGAGCAAAAGCCGCCCCACCTCAATTTTCTCCACTGCCAAGAAGAGGCGCAGCATCCTGTGAAAGCACAGGTCGCCCAATCGGTTGTCATGCAGTTCATGAATGCATTTCTGGTCCACGGCGTCGAAGTCGACCGGGTTGAGCCTGACTATTACAATTTCTGCACCCGCCCGGCGAAGGCCCGACCGCTTGCAACTTCAGACCTATTATGATGCCTTGGGAACCGATGATTAACGCGGATCCGACAGGGCAATCAAATAATGCTGTGTAAAAAAGTGTCATTCTTATATTGATGATTGCGTCATGGACCACTGCCGAACCTACTGAGGGCAGCGCTGCGCCGGTTGGTCAAAGCTGTGTCCGGGAATATCCTTTCAGAAAGGACTCGGTTCCACCTTGGGATATCGAGAAAGTCGAACATGTGTGGGACGCACCGCTCGGAGAGAACCTCATTCTCGTAGGGGAGTAGACGGCTATGGTTGGGCGCGGGCTTGCCGTGCGCGCGGAGTTGCTACTGACATTTTCGAGGGCGAATACCGTGACCAGACGATATTGTATCGCGGACGCTTCCGGCTTGAGACGTCGGAAGGAAAAACAGCCCCGGATGATGCACTGGAACACTTCTATGTGAGTAATTTCAGTTATCCCGAGGGGCTGATCCTCTACCCTATTGTTGAAGGCCCGCCTCCCGTGAAAACGCTACGTCTCGTACCGATCGATGCTGGCGGCTTCATGTTTCCATCCACATCGGATTAACAGCTGTTACAAAGAATCTGTTGATGCCCGAAAGGAAGCAGAAGGTATTGAGCGCGACTATCCCACCCTTATTCTGGGGCGCGGTCGGGTTCGGTTTTAAGCAGGATCAAGCCAACTACCCATGGGCCAGAGATTGACGCAGTGAGGACCAAAACAGGTCATCATATAGGTTTATAAACAATCCTGACTCCTGACCATAGCTGATGTTCCACATCAGCTAGTGCACGGCGAGGACGCATCCGCCGATTGCCAATGCAAGTGCTGCCCAGCAGAGCAATGCAATGAGCTGTGGGATGCCCAAGGCCCAATCGGTCAAGCGCCGATAGATGAGCCATTGCGGATAGATCAATAATAACCACAGAAGATATTGCTGAACAAATCTGGCGTCAAAAACTTGGAACATACCAATACTGGATATTATTCATTCGTACACGACTGTTATATACGTAGACACATAAACGGCTATGATCTGAAAATACCATTCAATAGAAGAAAAATAATATAAATAATCAATTAGCCAAGGAGTTGCGCTAACCCCGTTCCAATAAGGTTGATCAGAAAAATCCGAAAAGGCCAACTGTGAGAATTATGATGCAGTTTAACCAGACAATTCGACGTAGCGTCATTGTTCCCTCACAGTAACAGCTGCTTTGCGGCTCAGTTCGCCCGGCAAGTAGCGAACCTTCAGCTGCGAACCCTTGCTGATATTTCCTGAGACAGTTTGGCTGGCCCACCGGGGTTGCCCATTCGTGTCGGTGAACCGCACCGTCACTCGGGTGACGGGTCGATAGTTCAGCGAATAGCTCTTGGCGCGCGTTACGATCCCGCTGGTAGTTACGCCGCTCCGTTCAACCCGCTCACGCAACCTCGATGCAAGGTGCGAACGACGACGCAGCACTTCGATCAAGAGAACGGCGACAATCCCGCCGACGATGAAGATCACGAAGATCGCATGCCCAACATCGAGGCCACCGAAAGCCTGATACGCGCCGAGAATCGAGCCGGTGCCGTTGGCAATGAAATATACCGGCAACGACCATATCACCATACGGGAAGTCGGCCCCTCCTCATCGACACCGAAGCCGTATATCAGGCTACCGCCGACAATCAGGGGATTGATGTGATGATGCCAGCAAGCGCAACCCCTTGGGGAACCCAGACTGCGTCGTCGTACATCCCCATCCCGAACATGCCCCGGGAACCGACGAAACCTGCTACGATACCGAGTGCGATGCATAGATATGCAGCGATGCGACGTGTGCGGTTCTTACGCCACCAGCGTGTATCCGGATCGATCAGGCTCATCTTGCAGCCCTCCTTTCCTCGGGTATTAATTGCAATTCAACGCGTGAGCTCACGGCGCTCTTAAAGAACGCCTTCGCTTTCATCGGATGTAGCATTCTTGGTGCTACATATAGCTGCAAGGCGGTCAAGAATGACGGCGTCTTTCTATATACCGATATTCTCATGGGAAATGTGCAATGTATCCCTCTGTCGAAGTTTATTTCCGCCGCCCAAAGCCTTTCCGAAACGTGATCTAATATAAGAATCTTCTTTCTGGTCATTTTTGCACTCCCCTTCAAAAAGAGAGGCGAGTTCGGTCTTGCGACCGCGATGCTGCTTCCATATATGCAATCGCGACCGGCAATAGGCCAGCAATTTTCCGAGCGGAGAGGCCAGAACGCGGATGACCGATACCGTTCCCCGAACCGCCCGGAGTCGATGGCGATGAGGCGCAAGCTGGCCAATTGCCTCGACGCCTGATTGACGGATGATCGGGAGACGCCTGCCATCTTGGCGATGGTGTTGATGGCCCGAACAAAAATGCCTAATGCATAATCGGGTATGGAACCGGATATATGGGCGACCCGTATTGAAGGCGCGAAGCTTTCCGATGCTCAAGTTGAAGAGCTTCTTTCGAATATACGCATGCAGTCATTCATTACGCGCGACGAACAGGAGAGGTCGCTGGCTAAGCCGAGGCCATGGACCTTGCGCAACGACGTTGTCGTTTTTGATGTTGATGGATGGACGGAGCCCGGCATTGTGTTCTCAACTGCAAGCCCCTTTGATACGCCGCGCGAAATGGAGGCTTTGGTTGCCCGGACGCTCAAGGCGATCGATGAGGAAAGCCTGCATCCTCTGCTAAACATCGCCGTGTTTATTGTGAAGTTCCTCGCGATCCACCCGTCCGGGACGGAAATGGGCGGCTTTCGCGGGTCCTCACAACGCTGTTGTTACTACGCGCAGGATATATCTACGTACCTTACGCTTCGCTGGAGCGCATATTGTGTGGAAAACGCAATGTTACGGCCATGGAATTAGCCTTTTCAGCGTACTTCCAGCACTTCGCCGGAATGGCGATCAACTACCACCCGCATTTCGTCGTCGTCGCGATCGACGCCGCGAACGATGAACACGTTTCGGCGGCGGGAGATGCTATCGATTTCGTCCATGCCCTCTCGCTGTGCAATGCGTGCAGCACGACGCTCGCTGATATCGTCGCGATACCTCGGTCTATCGGTTTCGGGTTCTAGCAGACGAATGCCATTCGGGCCAATTTCAATGCTTTGCGCGTGGGCAGGAATGGCGGAAACCATTACCGACATCAATGCTGCGAAGGCTGCAGTTTTATTCATCGTCTATCCAAAAATCACCGGTTGGTATCACCCGCCTTTTGCCATTGACTGTGTACAACAGCTCTATCTCCCGTGAATACTGGCAAATGGCTCAATTCTCCTAACAGCGAGAACGATCTTGTGATTGTTAGCGGTGATTGGGGATGTGGAAAAAAGCCCCGGCAAGTCTCCCAACACGCCGGGGCTACGCGCCGTCACGTGCGGCGAACACGTTTGGCACGCGGATTGAGTGTAACATAAGAACACAGTGTGAGGCATTTCTGACAAAGGTCCGGGGACGGATTAAAGCTCGGACACTGCGTTTGCAGTTGCTCCTGCGACTTCGAATATTAAGCAAACACTGAGGCAGGATAAAGCATCCCGACCGGTGCTTGCAGGTGGCCCGGGGAGAATACTTACTCCTTCGATCCCTCGATATGGGAAATCCATCTACATACGATAAGCGTCGTTTGCCCCGTCCGGGCGGGGTGAACACTCAACCAGAGCCACGTTTCCTTCGTCCTGCCATGCTGAACTACGACAGGTGCCGTATTTTATATCAAGCCGGTTTGGTCAAATGTTCTCCTGCCTTCCGAAGGAGGAAGGCTTGATTGGAGGGAAATATGAAATTCGTAATTATCGCTATGGCTTTACTATTGGCCGGCGCTTCCACAGCTTCTGCTATGGCTAGTTGGAAGCCATCTGAAAGGAACTGTTACGGCGATTTAGGATGCAGGAAGAAATAGAGTGGCTGAATGGGTGCCTGTAAATGTCACCTATTTCTTTCTGCTGGTCAGAGCATCCTCGCCTTCCTGCTTGTGAGCACGACAGAACCACATCTGGCCGTATGTCGTCCTGTAGCCAAAGGTTCCCCACTCCTTGCAACCGTTTGAATCGCAGAGGTGAATGAACAGGCTTCCAGCCTTGGCAACGTGTGCGTTGTCGTTCTTGTATCCGGCCATTATCCCTCGGCATTTTCGTAATTCCAAACCGGGCATAGCCCTTTGTCATGCAGGCCCGGCATCGCATGCGTCGGTGCAGGTCGACGAACCGTATGTGTTCCATATTTGCGCAGGATCATCTCTATCGACTGATCCAATGTGCCCGCAGCGGCAACAGAACCCGTATAGCTCGTGCCATTTGAACAGGTCTATGATCCGGGTCGATACCGGCATTTCGGTCAGGTAAGGCGGTCGCGGTTTCATCGATCAAAATACGTCTCCCACGGCCGGATTTCTTGTCCGCCGGGTCGTAAGGAACGCCGCCGTATAGCTGGATGAACTCTTGCTGGCCTTCCTTGGCCGGGAATTTCACAATCGAGAAGTAATGGCCCTCATGATATACGCAGCCATTCAGCCGACAAACGCCAAGCCGGTGTTCGTCCGCAATCACCTCCAAAAGCCTGATGCGCAGCTCATCGGTCGAGAACAGCACGACCTCAAACGGGTATTGCTGACTGATCAGGGTCTTCGGAGGCTCGCCGCGTGATCTGCCGCTCATTTCACGAACACCGTCGGCTTCCAGCCTCGCGCAAAGCCCACCGACATAGCCAGACTGGCGTACTCGATTTCCTTCACGAGAAAGTCTCTGTCTTTCAAAAGCGCCTCTATCGCAGCCCGCGCATCGCCTTTGTGATAGGCGAGAACCAATTCAATTTCGTCTTCGTATTCATTTCCCTGCGCAACCGCATTCATTGTCCTGCTCCAGTGAAGCAGACACACACGCCACCTAACGTGTCTGGATTTCTTCAGCGCCGCTCGCTGATGTTTCTAAAATGTTCTCATCTGGGGTGAGAGTCAATCGCGATCTTGAAGCTGTGGAAAGGCGGTGGATTGTCTGTGGATTTCCTGTGCGTTTTCATGGCTTACTAAATGGACGATAGTCCTCTGCCAAATGCCATCACAAAAGGAATGCGGGTCGTCCATTCTGGACTTTGGCTGATTTCTACCGCTGACCCGAACAAAAATGCCCAATGTATAATCGGGTATAATCGGATATGAGGGTGACCCGTGTATGAGGGAACCAAAAATCAATCTATCCTAGGACCTCACTAAACTCATAGCAGAAATCGATGAGTTTAAGGGGCGGTGGGATGCGGTAGGTGAACTATTCCCCAGCTCGCATTCTGAAGTACCGCCACGACCTTCAGCCGATGGTTGGTGAGATCTTCAGTGCCCGGAGCGCATTGAGGATGACAGCGACATCAATCACCTCCCGGAGCAACGCACCCTGAACAGGTATTAGATAACCGAACGCTGCTGCGATCATGGCGATTACAGAGAGACCGATCCCCACCACAACACTTTCGATAGCAATGCGCCTTGATCGCTTCGCAATCCCTATCCCGGTGCGAATTGTGTCTATTCTATCAACAAGAAGAACGACATCGGCCGCTTCAGCCGATGCGGCCGCTCCCCTCGCACCCATGGCAACTCCGACATCGGCCGCCGCAAGTGCAGGCGCGTCGTTGACGCCGTCTCCGACCATCATCACTGGGCCGTGCTTGCGCTCGCTGAGTACGGTCAGCACCTTTGATCCGGTGAAAGATCGGAGTAAATGGCATCAAGCCCCAAACCTCTGGTGATGTGTTTGGCCACTGCAGCGCGATCCCCTGTCGCCAGTACTATTCGCCTTACACCGTCTTTGCGTAAACCGCGTAACGTGTCGACCACATCGCCGCGCAAGGGATCGGCCATGACGATATAGCCCGCAATACTGCCGTCTATTGCGACAGCAACCAAGGCTGCTCCTGCTTCTGTACCGGGGTTTCGATGGGCTTTGCGTTGGCTTGTCTGTCAACGAAGCTGTGTCCGCCGACAACGACGCTTCTGCCATCAACCCTGCCAGCCACTCCATCTCCCGCCAGCTCGCTGACGTCGGTCGGCAATACAAGATCGATACCGCGCCCCTGAGCCGCAAGTACAAGAGCACGGGCCATTGGGTGTTTGGACACCTGGTCAAGAGAAGCAGCGAACCGCAATAACTCATTCTCACTGAAATCTGGTTCAACGTAAATCGAAGTTATTTGTGGACGGCCATCGGTCAGTGTCCCGGTCTTGTCCAGCACCAGCGTATTGACGCGGGCCATATTCTCCAATGGACGAGAGCCCTTCACCAATACCCCGAAATGAGCGGCGCGCGACAGTCCCGCAACAAGAGCGACGGGCACCGCCGGATGAGAGGACATGGCGTCGCCACAACGAGAACGGCTACCGACCTTATCGGATCTCCCGTGAACCACCATGCGCAGAAGGCGATCATAACAGTCACGATCAGAAAACCGACAGACCACTGATCCGCCAGTCTCGACATTGGAGCCTTGGAATGCTGGGCTTCTTCTACGAGGCGAACGATGCCGGCGTAGGTACTGTCTTTCGCTTTGTGCCCGGCAACGATATCGAAAGCATCGCCAGCATTCATTGATCCGCTCAGAACGCCGGCTCCCGATGCAAGCGAAACCGGGAGAGATTCTCCTGTGAGTGCAGACGTGTTTACGAAGGCCTTCGCGGAAGCGATACTTCCGTCGACGGGAATGATATCGCCTTGGCGGATCAGGAGGCGGTCACCCGGACGAACAGTATCAACGGCAATTTCATCGAGATGGTCATCGATATAACGCATTGTCGTTCGGGGTGCACGAGACAGCAAAGCGTGCATCTCACGGCGTGCCCGTCCTTCGGCAAAGCTTTCAAGAAAGGCCCCGCCGGTATACATAAGGGCGACAATCGAAGCCGCCAGCATTTCCCCAAATGCCAGAGCGGCCGACATCGACATCGCCGCGACGATGTCCAGCCCGAACTCCTTTCGCAATAAACTTCGGAGAATTTCGACGAGCAAAGTTGCTAACACTGGCAGAGTGGCGATAGCCCGGGTTAGCCGCGCGCCGTATGAGTAACCGGAGAAGTGCAAGCCGAGCCCGATCACAAGTCCGCACAAGGCAAAAATCAACAGGATTGTTTTTGATCGATCTTCACCCGAAAACCGCATCGTTAGCCTCTCTCCATCTTACAGATCGAGTGAATTCTAGAGCGCGCTGTCTGGCCTCACACTGACTACGATCAATCCTCTTCAAACAAGCTGCAGCCGGTCAACGCGACTTTCCTATATTTACATCCCGGTCACCACCATCGCCAGCGATAGTAAAATCGGCTGGTTTAGTCCGGCCAGCAAGGCAGGCAGGGCAGGAATGGCGATCGTATAGACAACTTGACATCAGTGTACGTAAATAAATCATCCATGAAATGGAAATTGACATTAATGTACATTTCAATTGCATCCATGTAAGGTTGTTGTTAAATCTGTTCCCCTCATGCCTTGAACAGGCGGGCAAGCAAGTTTGCTGTGTTCAGGGCATCCCGTCATTCGGGATGAGGCGATGTGTTTCCGAACAGAAGGAGCCATGATGCAATGTCACAATCTTTCCGTCTTGCCGGGCAGTCCGTAAATCTGTTTCAGAGGAAATTTCATTACTGAGAAACGCGCTCTCGGGGCAGATCTCGCGGCGTCCTGCTCCCGTCATCAGCCGCTAAGAAAAAGGGGAACATCATGAGAAGACTTCTTGCGTCGACGTGTTTTCTGGTTGGTCTTGCAAGCAATTCCACGCCAACTTTTGCGGCTGATTGCGGCAATGTCTCGCTGGCAATGCATATCAATGTACAGAGCGCCGAGGTTCTGGCTTATGTAGATAAGTTTATACTGGAAAACGGCTTTGATTGCACCGTGGAGATGATGCCGGGTGACACAGTGCCGTCAACCACGTCCATGGTCGAAAAAGAGCAGCCCGATGTTTCGCCTGAAACGTGGGTTGATCTTCTGCCCGAAATTGTTCCGCGTGGTCTGAAGGATAACAAGATCGTTGAGGCTGCTAAGGCGCTTCCAGATGGTGGGGTTCAAGGGTGGTGGATCCCAAAATATGTGGCGGACGCACACCCGGATATCAAAACTGTTGAGGACGCACTGAACCATCCCGACCTCTTCCCTGATCCGGAAGACGCAAAAAAAGGTGTGATTTTCAACGGTGCAGAAGGTTGGGGTGCGACCATTGTCACCGCCCAACTTTTCAAGGCTTACAAGGCTGGAGATAAGGGGTTTCGTCTCATGAGTCCCGGTTCTGCAGCTGGTCTCGATGGTGCCATTGCGAAGGCCTATGAACGAAAAGAGGGGTTCATCACCTATTACTGGGCGCCGACTGCACTGCTTGGCAAATACGACCTTGTCAGGCTGGACGTAACGGCCCCGGAAGATCCGGTCGAGTGGAAGCGCTGCATCACCAACCCGGATTGCGCGGATCCGAAACCGGTTCGTTGGCCGACCGATACGATCTATACGCTCTTGACCAAGAAGTTCGCAGATAGCGCCCCGTCGGAAGTTGTCAAATACTTCAATACGCGCGGCTGGAGCAATGAGACGGTGAGTAAACTCATGGCATGGCAGACCGAAAACCGGGGCGACGGGCGAAGACGGTTCGAAGCATTTTCTCGGAAAACAAGGATATCTGGTCGAAATGGGTTTCCGATGACGTCGCAGAAAAAGTCGAAGCTGCGCTTTGATGAACGTTGAAGCTGCCCGGCATGTGTTGCCGGGCAGCGTTGGTCAAGCACAAAAGATTGGCTGCCAGTCAGCAAACTACATTTCAGGTGGGAAGACGGGCCTTGTCGTGCCCCCCGGTATCCCCGACCTTGAAGCCTTCGACAATGGGACCAACATGGTCCGTCCCGGGCCGGCTGGCCAGTTCAGTGCGCAGTGACTGTTGCAGCAGCAAGCTTCTTGAGATCCACTATGCCAAGCGGTTTGCCGGCGGCATCGACCACGACAATTGCCTTGCCGTCTCCATGGGCGAGGATCTTTATTGCATCTTCGATAGTCGTCCCCACCGTTACTGTTGGGGCCCTACCGGTTTCATCGGAGTGCAGAGGAACCATGATCGCCTCTACCCGGATGACCCGACCGCGGTTAACTTCCTTGACGAAGTTGGCGACATAGTTGTCCGCCGGACGCAATACGATATCCTGGCTGGTCCCCTGTTGGATGATCTCGCCATCACGCAAGATCGCGATCTGGTCGCCGAGCCGCAACGCTTCGTCGAGATCATGGGTAATGAAGACTATGGTCTTCTTTATCTCCTTTGCAGATCAAGCAGCACGGATTGCATATCCATGCGGATCAATGGATCCAGCGCGGAATAGGCTTCGTCCATCAGCAGAACCGGCGCATCATTGGCAAGCGCGCGGGCAAGGCCGACACGCTGCTGCATGCCGCCGGAAAGCTGGTTTGGATATTTCTTTTCGAAGCCTTGAAGACCCACTCGCTCGATCCAGCGCATGGCAATATCGACCGCCTTGACGCGTGGCGTGCCTTGAACTTCAAGCCCGTAAAGCGTGTTATCGAGAACGTTGCGATGCGGCAGAAGTGCGAATTTCTGAAATACCATCGCTGTTTGGTGACGACGGAATTCACGCAGCTCCCCGTCGCTCATCTTGACCACGTCGACGCCGTTCACCAAGACTTCGCCGGCAGTAGGATCAATCAACCGGTTGATATGGCGGATCAGTGTCGATTTGCCTGAGCCCGAAAGTCCCATAATGACCTGTATGCAGCCCGCGGGCATCTCGATACTGATGTCCTTCAGGCCAAGAATATGACCATACTGCTCGTTGAGTTCGGCTTTGGTGAGCCCGTTTTGCACGGCTTCCACATGCTTGACGGCATCGGGACCGAATATCTTGTAAAGGTTGCGGATTCTGATCCCATCCAGATCGGCGTTAGCCATGGACCACCTCCTGATGTTTTTGAAGTCTTTTACCGTAAGCCCCGGCTGACGCGGTCAAAGATGATCGCGATGCCCACAATCGCAAGGCCGTTGAAGATGCCGAGTGTAAAATACTGGTTTGCGATTGCCTTCAGTACAGGCTGCCCCAGACCCTGTACGCCAATCATGGAAGCGATGACCACCATCGCGAGCGCCATCATGATCGTTTGGTTTATGCCGGCCATAATGGTCGGCAGAGCCAACGGAAGCTGAATCTTGAAGAGCTTCTGTATGTTGGAGGATCCAAAGGCGTCGGCGGCCTCCAGCACGTCCTTGTCGACGAGGCGTATGCCAAGATTGGTTAGGCGGATGATTGGTGGGATCGCATAGATTACCACGGCAATCAGACACGGTACACGACCGATGCCAAGCAGCATGACGACCGGGATTAGATAGACAAAACTCGGCATGGTCTGCATCACGTCAAGGATCGGGTTGATGACCCGCTGCAAACGCTCCGAACGGGCCATGAGGATGCCGATTGGCAGGCCGATGACGACGGAAAGGACGGTGCACACGAAAATCATCGAGATCGTACGCATGGCATCCTGCCACATGTCGAAATAGCCGATCAGAAGCAGGGTAACAAGTGCACCAAGTACCACTTTGACGCTGCGACTGGCGACCCGGGCAATGGCCAGAATGATCGCAAGAATGATGGGCCGGGGCGTTTTGTGTCATGAAACGCTCGGAGATGAGCAGAAATTTCTGCAGCGGCGAAAAGAAGTTCTCGATAGCGTCGCCATAACCGCGCGTGAATGAGCGGAACCCTTCATCGATCGTCTGCTTGAGCGTGCGTAACGCGTCGTCATTCATATGCGGGAATCGGTAAAACCAGTCCATTCGGCTCCCCTTCTTTTAATCTGGCCGTCATGTGCAGCCATTGGCGGACAGGCTGGCGCAGCACGCCGGAGCGTTGCCGTAAAATGCAAATCAGATTGCGCCAGTTTGCTGGCGGGAACAGATTGCGCTCCACACCATGTGTTATCGCGGCGGTCCCTAGAGCGCGTCCTTGACCTTTTCGACGACGTCTTCGGGAACCCACTTGGTCCAGATGTCAGGATTGGCCTTCAGGAACTCTTTTCGCCCCGTCTTCGCCCGTCGCTTGATTATCGGCCATCCATGCCAGCATCTTGTTGACGGTGGCGTTCGGCCGTGAGCGAGCCTTCAGGTAGTCAGTCATAGGCCGGACCGGAACTTTCGGCGAACTTCCCGGTAACGATGGTATTTACATTATCAGCCGGCCATTCATTGGGTTTCGGATCCGGACAGTTTTCAACCTTGTTGCAGCGGTTCCACTCAGCTTCATCATAAGGGACGCCAGAGGTCAGTCGGACCATGTCATATTTGCCGAGAAGTGCAGTCGGTTCCCAATAATAGCCGATCCAGCCGCGCTTGCGCTCATAGGCATGGATGACAGAACCATCGTGGCCGGCAGCTGATCCCGTATCGACCAGATCGAAACCAGCATCCTTGGCATTATAGGCCTTGTAATATTGGCTTGCGATGATCGTGCCGCCCCAGCCCTGCTGGCCAGCTGACCGTGCGCCCCCGGATGGATCCTCGGGATTGGGGAACAGTTCGGGATGCTTGACGGCGTCCGCAATGGTCTTGATGTCAGGATGCTCGTCAACGATGAATTTGGGAACGTAGATACCCTGAATGCCGCCGTCCACAAATGCCTTTCCTGCGACCAGCAACTTGCCTTCATCAATGTTTTTCTGTGTCACTGGCGGAACAAGGCTAGCCCATGCTTCGGGAGCGACGTCTGGCTGGCCCTTCTCGGCCATGGAGGTGAGCGTCGGCACAGTGTCTCCCAACACAATGCTGGAATCGCAGTCATACCCATTGTGAAGAATGAAGTTATCGACATTGGCGAGGAGTTCGGCCGACGCCCAGTTCATGCTGGCAATGGTGACTGTACCACATTCGGCAGCATTGGATGCCGAACTGACCCCGATCAGCCCAAGAACCATACAGGTCGATGCAAGTAGTTTATTCATTATTGTTCCCTTTTTTGCGGCTTGTTCTTCCGAACGGGACGCCGTTTATCCCGTTCTGGACCGATCAGGAGCTGCCTCTCAATGCTTTGGCTTTCAAAAAGCCGGCGTTGATCCCGTTAGCGACTGCCGCGTTGAAGCCATCGGCAACCATCGTTTCCAGCGCTTCTGCCGTCGTGCCGCGATAATCCATGAAAGAACGAACGATTTCAGAGGGAGACTGGTTGTCCCTCTCCATCAACCCGCCGGCACCAATTATGACCATCCGTGCAGCCTTGCGCGCCACTTCCGGTGTGAGGCCATGTTCAATAGCGTGTTTCGTCATGGCGTCGGCCAACAGGGCCGGAAAGGCTGGTCCGGAGCCAGTTAGGGCGGTGAAATAGTCGATGTCACGTTCGCTGGTGATTTCGTCTTCAATCCCGCAGGCTCCTAAAATTGTTCTGACGGTCGCACGGTCGCTGTCACTTGATTCCGCGCTCGCTATCCACGGAGTGAAAGACCTGCGGATTTCAGCGGCGGCATTGGGTAAAGCGCGCACGACGCGGTCGGTTTTGTGTCGGCCCACGAGCCGCTCCATACTGACGCCTGCGATCACGGAAATGACAAGCTTGCCACCAGCATCGACATCAACCGCGGTCCAATCGTCGGGTCTCACACACAAAACCACCACATCGCTGGCATCAGCAAGAGCCCGGTTGTCGTGTGTTAAATTCACCCGCGCTTTAAAATCCGGCTTTTTGCTTCGGTAGGAAAGTGTCAGATTTTCTGCTGTGGTTACGCCGGCTTCGAGCAATGCCGAGGTGATGGCGCTCCCGAGCCATCCCGCCCCACCGATTAAGCCAATCTTCAATGCACCCGTCATCGTAACCTCGCTTCCACCTGCTTCAATCCGGCTTGTATCCATGCCCGGCGAAAAAGCGGTTCAGTTCCCTTTGTTCGGGCACCTGTCCGGTATAGATCGCGATATATTCGGGAATTCGCAGCATGCGGGTTGGAATGTCTTCTTTCGATTGCATCGAGATATATCCGATCTGCACCAGATAGGTCGTTCTGGCACGCACATCGGCACTGTTCTCGCTCACACCAAAGCGTATGAACATGCGCTTGAGTGCCTCCATTCTTTGGCGGTCGGCCTCATGGATCTCGGCTAGAAGCTCCTCCGATTGCAGCGCCCAGCTGCGCACGGCGAATTCAAACCTCGAATCGAAAAGATCCTTGTTCAACCAACAATCGAAGACGTTCAACATCGCTTCAGCGAGTGATTCCGCATAGGCTTCGGACTGTTTGACAATACCTCCCGTGTTCTTGTCTCGCCACCGCGCTATCAGTGCGTCGAGCAATTCCTCCCTGTCCTTGAAGAACCAGTAGAAACTGGTTCGCGACAGATTGAGCTTCTTGGCAAGTGGCTGGATCTTCACCGAGTCCACGCCGGATTCCAGCAGCGTCTGATAGGCCGCTTCCAGCCAACCTTCTGCTGATCCTCTCCAACCGCCATCCTGAACAGTCTGGTCCATGACAATACTCCTAACAAAAGACAGAACTGAACGCAAGTAAAATGTACATATGTGTCAGATCAACGCACCATCATGTTTTCATTATTGACATAAGTGTACAGTCCGCCTTAGCGTTCCGAAAAATATCCATAAATGGGAACATGTGTGATGTCGAACGATCCGCTTTTACAGCCCTATAAGCTCAAGCATCTCGTGCTCAGGAACCGGATCATCGTCACCTCACACGAACCCGCCTATCCAGAAGACGGAATGCCCAAGGAACGCTACCGCGCCTATACAGTAGAGCGGGCAAAAGGCGGGGTAGCCCTTACGATGACAGCCGGTTCTGCGGCCGTGTCGCGGGATAGTCCACCCGTGTTCAATAATCTTCTGGCCTACAAGGACGAGATTGTTCCCTGGATCAGGGACATGACCGATGCCGTGCATGATCAAGGTGCGGCGATCATGATCCAGCTCACTCATCTGGGTCGGCGTACCCGCTGGGACAAAGCTGACTGGCTGCCGGTCGTCGCGCCCTCGCATCATCGAGAGCCCGCGCATCGCGCTTTTCCCAAAAAAAACTCGAGGACTGGGATATCGAGCGCATCATTACCGATTTCGCCGATGCCGCCGAACGCATGAAGGCGGGCGGCATGGATGGTGTAGAACTGGAGGCCTATGGTCATCTCATCGACCAGTTCAACTCGCCGCTCACCAATGAGCTCGACGGTTCCTACGGCGGTTCGCTTGAAAACCGCATGCGGTTTTGTTTCGACGTCTTTCGAGCGATACGCAAGCGTGTCGGTGACGATTTCATTCTCGGTGTTCGTTATACCGCCGACGAAACCCTGCCCGGGGAACGGACAAGGCTGAGGGGATGGAGATTTCGCGTTGCCTGAGGGACAGCGGCCTGATCGATTATCTCAACATCATTCGCGGCCATATCGATACCGATGCGGGCCTCACCGATGTGATACCAATTCAGGGTATGGCCAGCGCGCCGCATCTCGATTTTGCTGGCGAGATACGCGCGGCGACCGATTTTCCGACCTTCCACGCTGCCAAGATTCAAGATGTTGCTACGGCGCGTCATGCCATTGCATCAGGCAAGGTTGACATGATTGGCATGACCCGGGCCCATATGACCGATCCGCATATCGTGCGAAAGATAATGGAAAAGCGCGAGGACGATATCCGTCCATGCGTCGGTGCCAATTATTGCCTTGACCGAATTTATCAGGGCGGTGCCGCCTATTGTATCCACAACGCCGCCACGGGTCGCGAACTGACCATGCCACATGTCATCGACACGGCGACTGAGCGCCGAAAGGTCGTGATTGTCGGTGCGGGACCAGCCGGTCTGGAAGCAGCACGTGTCGCCGCCGAGCGTGGCCACGAAGTCATTGTCCTTGAAGCTTCCGCACATCCCGGCGGCGGGTCCGCCTGACCGCTCAAAGCGAACGTCGACGCGAGATGATCTCGATTATTGACTGGCGTATGGCTCAATGCGAGAAGCACGGCGTCATCTTTCATTTCAACAAATGGGCCGATGCCGAAGCGGTTCAGGCACTCGCGCCCGATGTGGTGATAATCGCCACCGGGGCCTGCCACATACCGAAGTGCTGGCCAAGGGCAACGAACTCGTCGTCTCGGCATGGGATATTATCGCTGCAGATGTAAAACCGGGTTCCAATGTCACGGTCTATGACGATGCAGGCGATCATTCAGGCCTGCAGGCGGCGGAAATCATTGCACAGTCAGGTGCCAAGGTTGAAATCATGACACCTGATCGGGCTTTTGCGCCAGAGGTCATGGCCATGAACCTCGTTCCTTATATGCGCTCGTTGCAAAAGCTTGATGTAACGTTCACCGTGACGTTCCGTCTGGAGTCGGTCGAAAAGACCGGCAACCAGCTAGTCGCGCAAATTGGAAGCGACTATGGTGGTGTCGTCAAGCAACGAATTGTCGATCAGGTCGTCGTCAACCACGGCACCACTCCATTGGATGAACTATATTTCGAACTCAAACCGCTATCGTCCAATGGCGGCGAAACGTCCTATAAACAATTGCTGGCTGGCCAGCCGCAATCGGTCGTTCGCAATCCAGACGGAACATTCCAGCTTTTCAGGATCGGTGACGCTGTCGCAGCCCGTAACACTCATGCCGCGATATACGACGGTCTGCGGCTGGCAAAGGATATATGATCCGAAAATAATTCCCGATCTGAATTTCATGGAGGTTCGCATGACAGTTCGTGATGAAGCATTGCAGGCCTTTCCTTGATGCGGCTGAGGCCGCGTTCGGTCAATTCGCCGGTCATGGTGAATCCAGACGTTCAATCGGTCAGATATTCGATGTACTCAAAACGCCGGGGAACAGCGCGCGGGCGAGGGGACGCAACTGCCTGTCTGCCAGCATCTCGATGCTGCCTTTGCCATCGATGTCAAGGATCCATTGCTCCGCCGTCTGATCGCAACCTTCCAAGCGATCGCGCCTCGCCTTGACTGGCGGCGGCGTGTCGATCCCGACAGCTCGGCCAGCGCCAACTATGCGGACGGACATGGCAATGCTATGGTAGTCGGTGCTGGCGGAATTGAACAGCGTGGCGATGTGTGGATCGGCGCGACGCTGCTTGCCCCCAATGTCCGCTATCCCGATCACAACCATGCTCCTGAAGAGGTTTATCTCGTTTGCTCCGATGGCGAATTCAGTCAGGCGGACGGTGATTGGTTCTCACCGGGCATCGGTGGTTCGTTCTATAATGTTCCCGGTATCAAGCACGCCATGCGCTCGCTCGATATGCCACTCTTCGCCTTCTGGGCGCTTCTGGTGAAACGACCGGTCGACGAAAAAATGAAACATAACATCACGGGAGGAAGAAATGAGCACGAGACTTTTACATCCTGCCATACAGGACGGACAACGAAAAGGTAACAGTCAGTTTTCCGGCGGGACACTTGCCTGCAAATGTTCCGAACGCACAGTCAAGGTTAAAGTTGCAGCCCCGATCGCCCATAACCATGCTTGTGGCTGCACGAAATGCTGGAAGCCGGAAGGTGCTGCCTTTTCTGTCGTCGCTGTCGCACCGACAGAAAAAGTTAGTGTTATTGAAAATGGCGACAAGCTTGCCGTCGTCGATCCCGGCGCCTTGATTCAGCGCCACGCCTGCAAGGAATGCGGTGTACACATGTACGGTCCCGTTGAGCGTGAACATGCATTCCGGGGGCTATCCTTCATCCATCCGGAACGGTTCGAAAACGCAGACTGGCGGGACCGGAATTCGCAGCCTTCGTATCCTCGGTCATTGAAGGCGGCGTTGATCCCGATGAAATGGCAGGCATAAGGGCCCGGCTAAAAGAGATCGGGCTTGAACCCTATGACTGCCTCTCGCCAGCGTTGATGGATTATCTGGCGACACGGACTGCAAAAGAACGGCGTCCTGCACTGATCACCGGACGCCTGTTCCATCTGCTGTATTGCTCGAAATTCTCTCCTTGTTCCTGAGAAACCCGCGAGCGCCACTTAAACGATTGCTTCGGATGCGAAACTGGCATCCGAAGTTCCGGCGCTTTGCTTGAAGAGGAATATTTAAATGGCGCCTGACGACCATATGACCGGACAAAGTGCAGCGGTCTTCAAAGATGAGCGAAAACTCACTTATCTCAATCCAGATGGTGCGGATCGACCATTAATCAGCCCGATACCCATCGAAACACTCGATAGGGCAAGACGCTATCGCCCGGGCCGCCTCCGCTTCAAGATGCGCCGGGCAGATTGTGGAGCGCTGCTGCTCTACGATCCCGTCAACATTCGTTATGCGCTGGATTCGTCCGATATGAGCATATGGACAATGCACAATCCCTCACGCTACGCGCTTATTCTGGCAGAAGGACCTGCCATCATGTTCGAATTCGAAGGCGCGGAACATGTCAATAACGGGCTGCACGGGGTCGATGAGGTCCGTGCAGCCAAATCCTTTCTGTTCTTCACAGCCGGCAATCTGGTTGAACAGCGCATGAAATCACGGGCTGATGAGATCGCCGGTATTATCAAACAACATGGCGTCAATGACCGTGTTGCCGTGGATCGCCACGGAACCGGGGCCGGCGTTTGAATTGCAGGCACGCGGCTTTGTCTTGCTGGATGGTCAGGAACTGGCCGAGCGGGCGCGTTCAATAAAAAGTGCGGAAGAAATCGAACTGATGCGCTGGACCATTCGCGTATGTGAGGCAGGTATGGCGCGCATGTACGAGTTCTCCGAACCGGGCCGCACAGAGCGCGAAATCTGGGCCGAGCTTCATTTCGAAAATGCACGCAGCGGCGGCGAATGGCTCGAAACCAAACTGCTGACAGCGGGCCCACGGACAAATCCATGGTATCAGGAATGCTCCGACTACGTCACTAAACAAGGCGAGATGATCGCCTTTGATACAGATATGATAGGTCCGTACGGCTATTGCGCCGACCTGTCGCGCTCATGGACCTGCGGCCATGTCGCGATGAATGCGAAGCAGAAGGAGCTCTACGCCGCTGCCCGGGACCAGATCGACCATAATCTCTCAATCATTCGTCCCGGTGTGAGCTTCGTTGAGTTCAACGAGAAAAGCTGGCGCATACCTGAGAAATACATCCCCTATCGCTATTCGCTGGCAGTCCATGGGACCGGGATGGCCGACGAATGGCGGGTATCCTGCTGCATCCGGATTTCGATAATGATTTCAGCGGGACGATTGAGGAGAATATGGTGCTTAACGTTGAAAGCCTGATTGCCGAAAAAGGTTCTGAAAGCATCAAGCTGGAAACCCAGATCCGGTCACGAATAATGGTGCCGAACGACTTGATACTTTCCCATGGGAAAGGATTTAGGCATAAAGGTTTCAGACATTTCCTACGAGCCATTCCGCAAAAAAACGCGCGCCTTCGCTGAGGCACGCGGATGAATTTTGAGATAGAACGGCATTGGCGAAGTGATGCAATCTGGCACGAGTTGTACGAACCTTCCCTCATGCAACAGGCTTTTGACCAATCCATCCCACCCCAGAACCGCGCCAAGATCGTCTTGCGCAGTCTGTAGTGCAATCATGTAATTGTTGACGTAGAAATTACGACCCTTCGGAGCAGGCTGGCCAAGCGAAGAAAACCAGTCTGACCATTTCGTCCAATTGGTTTCTTCGCCGCTGGAATGGATCAGCGGGGCCGAAACCAGATCCTCGATTGTGGAAATGCGATATTGCTCTGCAAAGCGAGGTGTCCCAAGCGCCACGATGCGGTCGCGAAAGAGGCTGCAGCATTCGCTGCCTTCGTCGGGGATGCCATAATGGATGCTGAGGTCACAGCGGCTGGTGTCGGACGCAACGTCGCTGACAATCTGCGCAATTGTAACTGTGGGGTGGTTTTTCCAGAACGCTGAAATCTTTGGTGTCAGCCATAATGAACTCACAGCCGTCGTGGAGCGCACGGTAACGTCCACAGTTTCCGGTCTCTCCCTCAACTGGCTGACGGTTTCGGAGATGGATTCAAAGCCTCGCTGCAGCGCCACGAATAAAAATGCGCCTTTTTCCGTCAGCTCCACACCCTTGTTTTGCCGCATGAACAGGACGCATCCAAGGTCCGCTTCAAGCGCCTTTATCTGGTGACTGATTGCCGCAGGTGTCACGTTCAGTTCCTGCGCGGCTTTCTTGAAACTGAGATTACGTGCCGCAGCCTCAAAACAGATGAGCGCGGTTATGGAGGAAAGGTCATAAGGTCTGGCCACAGAAACCTCATCCGCAGTCGTGAAGCCAGCAAAGTGGCGGGGAACCTTGAGATTACTTAAACTAATCCGGGTTGAAAAAAGTGCTATTGTCAAAATGTGAGACGAGCCTGACAGTTTTAGACTGGTTCAAAACAAATGGTAGGAACTCGTCATCATGAACGCTCAAGTCTCGGTACCAGAATTGCTGGCCCGTCGAAAGCCCGGCCATGCTCTGGAACAACCATTCTATACATCGCCTGACATCTATCAGATGGATCTGGAACAGATTTTCTACAAGGAATGGCTCTATGCGATTCCGGCTTGCCAATTAGCGAAACCCGGCAGTTATGTGACCATGCGCGTTGGTGCCTATGATGTGATTATCGTCAAGGGACGCGATAATGAAATCCGCGCCTTCCACAACTCCTGCCGTCATAGGGGTTCCATCATCTGCAAGGCACGCGAAGGTCAGGTCGCGAAACTTGTGTGCCCCTATCACCAATGGACCTATGAACTGGATGGCAAGCTTCTGTGGGCCAATGATATGGGGCCGGACTTCGACCCATCTACTCATGGCCTGAAATCAGTGCAGCTGCGCAATTTTGTCGGGTTGATCTACATCTGCCTGTCCACGACACCACCCTCCTTCGAACCTTTTGCGGAAATGGCGCGCCCCTATATCGACGTACACGACCTTGAGAATGCCAAGGTTGCGTATAGCTCCACCATTGTGGAGAACGGCAACTGGAAGCTGGTCTGGGAAAACAATCGCGAATGCTATCATTGCAGCAGTAATCATCCTGCGCTGTGCCGGTCCTTCCCGCTGGATCCCGAAGTAGCTGGCGTGTCGCCGGATGGCTCTGTATCGCCCGGCCTTCAGGCGCATTTCGATCGGTGTGAGGCAGCCGGTGCTCCCGCACAGTTCCGCCTGTCGGATGACGGGCAATATCGTGTTACGCGTATTCCGCTACAGGACAAGGCTGTCAGTTACACGATGGATGGCAAAGCCGGAGTTACCAAACCGCTTGGACGCGTTGCCATACCGGACGCGGGCTCGCTTCTCATGTTTCACTATCCCACCACATGGAACCATTTCCTGCCGGATCATTCACTGACTTTCCGCGTCACGCCAATTAGTCCAACGGAAACGGAAGTGACGACCACATGGCTTGTCCACAAGGATGCAGTCGAGGGCGTCGATTACGATCTCAAGCGGCTGACAGAAGTGTGGGTCGCCACCAATGATGAAGACCGGGAGGTGGTTGAGACCAATCAACGCGGGATATTCACTCCAGCTTACACGCCGGGACCCTATTCGCCCAATCAAGAAAGCGGCGTGATCCAATTCGTGGACTGGTATGCGCAATGGCTCGAGCGTTCGCTGACACCGTTTCAGATGGCTGCGGAGTGAGCTCATGCATGTGGTGACGAGGCCGAAGCTCGCATTCTGGACTGATGCGGAGGAGCTTGAATGCGTTTCTTACTTGCCGGAAGCGCCTAATGTTATGACGTTCTGCTTCCAGTCACCGTCTGGAGCGCTGTTCAGCTTCGATCCCGGGCAGTTCCTGACATGGGAACTGCCTGTTCCCGGCGGACCGGTCTATCGTACTTATACAATCTCGTCGTCGCCGTCCCGACCGACGTCGCTGACCATGACTGTTAAGGCGCAGCCGGATTCCGTTGGCACGCGCTGGATGTTCGACCACATGCGGCGGGCATGCGGCTGCGGGTCATTGGCCCCGGCGGAAAGTTCTCCATCGCGCATCACCCGGCCGAAAAAATATCTCTTCATCTCGGCGGGATCGGGTATTACGCCGATGATGGCAATGACCACTTGTCTCTACGATTCCGGTCGCGACATGGACGTGGTGTTCGTCAATTGCGCGCGCCGCCCGTCAGATATCATTTTCCGTGAGCGACTGGAGCATATGGCCTCCCGCGTCAACGGGATAGATCTCAAATGGGTCGTAGAAGACAGTGATCGCTATAGTCCATGGACCGGCTACAAGGGTTTCTTCAACCAATTGATGCTGGGCTTGATGGCCCGGGATTATCTTGAGCGGGAAGTGTTCTGTTGCGGCCCGGAACCCTTCATGCAAGCGGTGCGCGAAGCGTTGATCGGGCTCGGCTATGACATGGATCGCTACCATCAGGAAAGCTTCCACGCGCCATTGCCGGAAACCGAAGTGGTGCCAGAAGATGTAACGCCCGAACAGGAAAACAGTGCCGAAATCTGCTTTGCACTGTCCGGCGTCACGACGACGTGCTCGGAAGCAGACAGTATTCTTGCTGCTGCCCGCGCAGCGGGTGTGATGATCCCCTCCGGCTGCACCATGGGAATCTGCGGGACATGCAAGATCCAGAAACTCGAAGGACAGGTCCATATGGTGCACAACGGTGGAATCACGGATGATGACATAGACGATGGTTACATCCTCGCCTGCTGCTCGCACCCTATCGGTCGTGTAAAAGTGGGGGTATAGCGGCATGAATTATCGATCGCATCCAAAGGCGGTATCATGGCTCCTGACGCGCAACAGCCGGTGATGATCGTTTTCTATCTGACACCAACTTTTTCCTTGCTGGAGTTTTCCCTTGCCGTGGAGACGCTCCGACTGGCAAATCAGGCGCTAGGTTGCCCGGCTTATCGTTGGCGTATTGCATCGCAAACCGGTAATCAGGTGAGCTCCAGCTGCGGTGTGCCAATTACAACGACCAGTACAGTGGCAGAGGAGCGCCGATATCTCTTCAACGATTTGCGTCCTGACATGGTTTGTATCTGTAGCGACGATGTTACGGTCGGCTTTGCTGGTAAGACTTTCAAGTCGTGGTTGCTGGAATGCAACATAATGGATGTTGCAATTGGCGGCATTGGGAGTGGTTCCCATATACTGGCGGAGTTGGGCATACTTGATGGCAAAACCTGTTCGATACACTGGAAGAACGTGGAAGGCTTCGCCCGTAGTTTCGAAACAACGTCTGTGGACCCGGAATCTATCAAGCGGATGAGGGCATCTGGACCTGTGCAGGAGGATCGGCCACGATCGACATGATGTTGTATCTCGTAAAACAGGATTTTGGGGAGCAGATAATGAGGGACGTCTGCGACCGCGCAATCAATTTGAATGCACGCGACGGCAGGACCCCCAGAAGTTACCGTTCATGTCCTATGCGGTTGACTAGTTTATTGCGGCTATCCGGGTTGCAATACCGCACGTCGCCGAGCAAGGATAGCTTGGCAATCGCGTTAAAGATGAGGCGGATTGTGATTTCGGACAGGTAAAAAGATGACTTCCGACGAATAGTCAGCGACTGGCGTTGTCGCCAGTGGTCATAACCCTCTGACAGGCGGACTGCTTCGACCGAGGCAAGTGCATGAGACGTTCAACCACTTCCCGCAATTTCCGGGGTTTCATGGAACTTCTTGTTTTCGGACAAGGACGTTAATGCCTGATCCATCTCAGTAGAACCCAGTTGAACCGAACCCGATCAACGGCTTTCCATAAAAATTCAGGTATGCAAAATCGGCATACCGATCAGCGTACTTTCGATTTCTGTTTCCGGGGTGCCGCTCGTATAAAGATGTATCATTCATCGGTGCGGCAAAAAAAGCCAAAGGAGCATGAATATATGGCATATGTAACTGCAGAAATTCGAGCTTCGAAAGTATATCATGGATATGATGAGGAACGGAAAGCTGTCGTCGATGATCTTGGCGCAGACAAATTTGTGACAAAACTCATCAAGGTCTCAAGAATTTTGTCGGTTACCGAAGACTACATTTTTATTGAATGTCCGCACAACACCGTTCAGACGTGGGAATATAAGGGAACGCTGGAAGATTTCATGTTGAAACTTCGGCAAGCAGGTGTCGCGGCGGCGTAAGAGTTTCCCGGGCAGGGTGGGTATGGAACAATGAAAATTGCGTCCGTCAACGTTTACTATGTGCGCGGAGAAGGCCTGAAGCCCGTTCTGGTGAAAATTCAGACGGATGAAGGCATATCGGGATTAGGCGAAGCCGCCATTTCCTATGGAAGCGGTGGCACAGCTGTCGCGGGAATGATTAAAGATCTGAGCGAACGGTTTTGCTGGGGGCTGACCCGCTGTCCATTAATCAGATCGTTTCGAATATGTACGACCGGGCGTTCTGGTTAAAGAACCCCGGAGGAATTGCTTGTGCCGGAATGAGTGCCATAGAACAGGCCCTTTGGGATATTCGCGCCGGGACGTCGAATGTGCCGGTATATGAACTCTTTGGCGGAAAAATTCGCGACGAACTACACTACTACGCGAACGGATGGTATTTCGGCGCAAAATCTGCTTCAGAGCTGATCAAAAGGCAGCGGACGCAGTTGACGACGGTCATTATGCTCTAAAGATGTATCCACTGGCACAGATCCAACCAAATGGAACATTGCGGCATCCAACCGGACGATATTCTGACAATCTCGATGCGGTCACAGCTGGGATCGAACTCGTGCGTGCCGTCCGGCAAGTGGTTGGGCCAGATATCAGACTTATGCTCGATTTCGGTGGCGGCGTGTCTATCGCAGACACCATGCGGTTTTGTGAGCGTATCAAGGAATATGATATCGAATTTGTGGAGGAAATCACCGATCCGGGCGATCTCGGTGCATTGTCTCAAGTCGCCTCGTCGATTGATATTCCGATTGCAACTGGAGAACGGCACTATCTCAGACAAGGTTTTCGCGATCTTCTTGAGAAGCGCGTGATCAGCATATTGCAGCCGGATATAGGCAATGCCGGTGGTTTCGCGGAGGTTCATAAAATTTCAGCGATGGCTGACGCCTATGGTTTTGAAGGTGCAGCCGCATGTCTGTGGAAGCTCTGTCGCAGCCAACATCGCAACCCATATGAGCGCATGTCTGCCCAATTTTTATATTCAAGAACATTTCCCGTATTGGACAGGCATATCCGGATATATTGAAGTGGCTACCGTGCCCTTTGAGCAAAAGGCCGGGAATGGACGCATTCCGATCTCGGAACAGATCGGGTTTGGAGTCGAACTCAATGAGGCTGTCGTGAAGGAACATCTTTGGGCTGTTATCCGATGAACGCCGTAATTTCAAACTGATGGGTAGGCTGCAATCCGGCATCGCTATCGTCCGCTATTTTCGTTTGCCCTCGGCACTGTTGTAGGCGAGTGTGTGCCACAACTGACGTGCTGGGGATGATATCTGATGAAAAGCCGGGGAAACAGAACTGGGAAGTAGGGATGAACCTCATCTACTTTTCAGCCTTCCGGGCAGTAATGCTAACTGGAACGGTGAGTGCCGCTGCGGAACTTATAGGGCGAAGTCAACCCGCCGTAAGTCGGCTACTCAACAAGCTTGAAACCGAGTTGGGCGTCACTCTTTTTGAACGCAGAAAAGGATTGATCACGCCGACATCGGTTGCCCACCTTCTTCTGGATGAAATCGATCGAGCGTATACATCTCTCGATTCTTTGCGAAATTTTGCGGCAACAGTTGCCGAAGGCGAGACAAGTCGCATAACTGCGGCTGTTATGCCTGCACTTGGGATAAGTTTCATGCCCCGGGCGCTAAAGAAGTTCAAAGATAGCTGGCCCCAAACACGTATACAGCTGAATATACGGCTTTCTGCCAAGATCGAAGAATGGGCGGCGTCCCAACAGCTGGACTTTGGTCTTGCGGAGCTCCCGTTCCGCAGATCGGGGTTCCAAACAGAAGTTTTCAGCGATGCCCCTTATATTGCTGCGGTTCCACGTGACCACCATCTCGCGAGCCGCGACAAAATTGAACCACCGGATCTTCGAAACGTACCATTTGTATCATTTGCCTCATTCACCGCAGCAGGCCCGATCATTGCGCAGGCATTCCGCGCTGCGGGAGAAAAACTGGACCCGGCGTATGAAACAACGATTTCCGCTGCGGCTTATGAATTTGCCAAAATCGGTCTGGGAGTCGCGCTTATAGACCCTTACACAGCCATTCACCAATTTGATGATCGGGTAAAGCTCGTGCCATTCCTGCCCAAAATACCGTTCAACGTGGCGCTTCTTCGTCCTTACTCCCGTCCGCAAAGTCGCGTGTCGGAAGCACTTCTGGCCCTCCTGTTCAGCGAGCGAGACGCAGTTTTGGCAAAGTTGCCGCCTGTTTAACTGACTGGGAATCGGTAAGTTGCCAAAATCCCTGTATCTAATCCATTATGCATTTACTGCATAATGGTGGCCGATTTTTCTATTTTGAGCATTCCGAATTAGCTGCTGTACTCGCCCGACGCTGAGAAGGGAACTGTTAAATGAGTATGGAGGCGGCGCGGAACGAAAGTTATGATGTGATCGTCATCGGTGGCGGTATCAACGGCACCAGCGCCGCCCGTGAACTCTGCGCCGCCGGGTATAAGGCCCTGCTCGTTGAAAAGGGCGATTTCGCAAACGGCGCATCAAGCAGGTCGTCCGGGGATACTGCACTGCGGCCTCAGATATTTTGAAACGAGGCATCCGGTCCGTACGTTCGCATCGTCGCCTTTGAAGCTGAAGAACGCGATTTCCATGGCCCGTGCCGCTATGAATGCGCGTGAGGAACTGGTGCGTCTCCAACCAATTCGATGCAAGTCCTTCAAAATGTGCTTTCCTTTATACGAAAAGGACGATTTGCGTGGATGGCACCGGATATTGGGCTTTCGCTCCTGAACCTGTTTGGATCGGGTCGACTGCCGCTGGACTATCAACGGCACAAGCGCAACTTTGATAGCTCAGTGCCTCTGGCAAAGGACCTGAGGGATCGGAATCAACTGAAGTCGATAGCGACCTACCGTGAATACATCATGGACTGGCCCGATAGGTTTTGTGTCGATGCGGCCATCGAAGCTGAAAAGCTTGGCGCTGATATCCGCTTGTTCACCAAGGCGAGCATCAGAGCGAAAAATTCTGATGGGTTGTGGCAGGTTGATCTGGACTCGGAGCTTCGTGGAATGAGCAGTGTGTTCGCACCTGTCATTCTCAATTTAGCGGGGACTGGATCGATGATGTTCTGCAGCCCGTGTTCAAAGAGGGAATGATCGTCTGATTCATGGGACGAAGGGCGCGCATATAGTCGTTCGCCTTCCCGATTATTATCGTGGCCACGGAATTGCGGCGCTTAACCGATTGGGACTGCCGATTTATTGTCTGCCGTTCAGGGGATGAGCTGTATCATATTGGCCCGACTGAAACCTTTTTCGAAGGTGACGCCAGTAACGTCAGGGCCGATGATACCGATATCGAGTTTCTACTCGACGAAATCAATTTTCTTCTCCCTGCTCTCAAATTAACGAAACGGAATGTCGAATTCACGGGCTGGTGTGCGACCGTTGACCTTCAATCCCAAAACCCTGACGGCGACAGAGTTCGGCAAATCCATGATTTGAACGACAAGGGCCATTCGGGGATTTTTGCGATGACTGCCGGGCCGGTCATGAGCCATATGAGTGCAGGAAGGGAACTACTGGCAACGGTAGAAGCAGCTATTCCGATCCGGCGTGACCGGCACATAAGTCAAATGCAACAGACGAACCCGAAATCGGGCGCTGATGAAGGCACCTCTTCGTTACGACATTATGTCTTGCGGGAACACGCCCGGGATCTGAAAGGAATCTTCTATACCCGTAGCGGCATAGGTTGGGGGCGGCAAATAGACAAGGTCACTGCCACTAATGCGGCCAATGAAATCGCCGATCTGCTTGGATGGGAGCCAGAGCAGGTCGAGCGGGAAGTGGACAGCTTTCTTCAGTACCAACGGGAAATCCACCGTTCGGGAGAGCCTGCAAAGTCCTGACGAAAAAAAAAAGAGGAGTGAACTGAAAATGGGTATGCGCAGACATCAAAATCTTGCTCTGGTGGCAGTTTCCACACTTGCTATGGCGATTTCGCTTTTGCAAGCAAGCGGGCTCGCGCTGATGGTGAGCGATTGAAGGAAATCACGGAGCGCGGCACTCTGCGTGTTGGTTTGCAAGGGGCTTTCAAGCCCCGGTCTTTCCCGGGTGCAGACGGTAATCTTCAAGGCATTGAAGTTGATCTCGCCAAGAGCGTCTCGGATGCACTGGGTGTCAAACTTGAGCCTGTCATTATTACATCTGCAAACCGCATGCAGTTCCTCCAGCAGAACCGGATCGATCTGATTGTCGGCGGTATGTATGATACTGCGGAACGCCGTAAGGTCATCGGCATCATTGAACCCGCTTACTGGGCTTCTGGACCGACCTTGCTTGCCAAGAAGGGTGTCATCAAAAGCTGGGACGACATTGCCGGAAAGCCTGTATGCGGAAAGCAGGGCAACTACTATAATCAACAGGTCGAACGGCAATTGAAAGCGAAGCTGATTGCTTTACCGGAAACTCCGAAGGTAAAGAAGCTCTGCGTGCCGGGCGTTGCATTGCATGGGTCTACGATGACGTCAGCATCATGGCTGATCTCGAGACACCGGAATGGCAAGATTACGAGATGCCTGTTCAGGCCCTCTATAATAATCCGTGGGCTGCTGCTGTCCCTCTTGAAGAACGCGACAGGGGCTGGGGTGCGTTCATGGCGGGTATGGCATACCGTTGGCAAGCTGACGGTACACTGATTGAACTCGCCAAGAAATGGAATGTTGCTCCGTCTGATTGGTTCACCGAGCAGAATAAGAAACTCCGTTGGGATACCGCCTACCTCGAGCCGAAAGAGTAAGTCCGGTGATTTCTGATCAGCAGTAGCTCGGAGTGGTGATGATCGAATATATATCAAGTTTCTTCCGCAATCTGAACGAGACAGCGGGTTTGAACTTTATCGTCTTCTATGACGACTACGAGTTCAGCCGCTTTCTCGAAGGGGCGTTGATTTCACTGCGGCTTATGGCGTTCTCCATCCTGCTGTCGCTGGTGATCGGCGTATTGGGAGCTTGGGCACAAACGTCAAGAAGCGCGATAATTCGCGTGGCGGTCGATGCATATATCCGGGCGTTTCGAAATACACCTCCGATGATCCAGCTTTTGTTCTTTTACTTCGGCCCGGGCGCGTTCACTCCGGCCGTGGACATGGGGGATATTACGAGCCCATTATCTCTTCCTTTGGGTGGGCCGTGATCTCACTTGGTATCTTCGGCGGGGCGTTCAATGTCGAGATATTCCGGGCTGGCACCGAAGCCGTTCCTGAAACGACAAAAGAAGCTGCTGAAAGCCTCAGCTTTTCGAATTGGCAAATCTATATGTATGTGACACTTCCACTGGCTTTTCGCATTAGCCTGCCAGCCTTGACGAATAACCCGTGAGTTTGGCCAAAACAACCTCTCTCGCTTACGTTATCGCCGTTCCGGAGATGACTTATGTCCTCAATCAGGTTTGGTCGGACAACATCAATGTGCCTGAGATGATCCTCGTGCTTTTCGTGTTCTATGTCGCAATAGTGAGTATTCTCGCACGGGGCCTCCATGCCCTCGAACGCCGTTTGGCATTGCCGGGGTATGGACATGAATAAGCGTGCATTCACAATCGCACCGTCGGCCTATGGCATAGCGTCATTCTCTACCGCTCTGTCGCTGCGGTACGGAATTGTTCTCGTTGTACTGTTCCTCGGATCTTTTGTGTGTTGCTTATGCGCAAACGATCAATGCCGGAACGCCGACTGCAGTAGAGACACTTTTCGGCTGGATTCCGTTTATCTTGCGTGGCTTTTGTTGAACCTCTATATGAGTTTTCTGGCGATGGCCCCGCCACGGTTCTCGGAATTTTACTCGGTCTCATGCAAATCAGTTTGTTCTGGCCGGTAAGAGCGATTGCACGTCTGGTGACTCATCTCCTGAGAAACTCGCCCCGCTCGTCATTCTCTTCATCGCCATGTATACGATGCCAGAGGAATTTCGTCTTCCGGGCGGGATTGTAATACCGTTCCCGGGCTGGATGAAAGCAACCGTCGCTTTTGCACTGCCCGTCATGGGCAACATAAGCGAGATTGTCCGTGGATCCGTTCGTTCCATTCCGTCGGGGCAGTGGGAATCGGCCGAAAGTCTCGGCTTTACCCGTGTTCAGACACTTTGGAATATCATATTGCCACAAAGCTTCCGGCGTTCAATACCGCCGTGGATGAACTGGTATGCGCTACTTACGCTCTCCACTCCGATGGCTTCGATTTTCAGTGTCAGAGAGTCTGTTGCCAACGCACAGGCGGCAATGGAAGCGTCGGGTGGACGACCAGAGTTTCTCTTTCCGTTCTATCTGTTTCTTCTCTGTCTGTTCTTTGCATACATCTATCCAATCGCGCTTCTGACAAGAAAACTGGAGAAAAGATATGCTGCCTGAAGAAAATGCCGAAGCCCCCTCTGGTTTCTCTAAAGGATGTGCATAAGGCGTATGGTGATCTGGAAGTTATCAAAGGGATCAGTCTAGATGTTCGCAAGGGCGAGGTGATCTGCATCATCGGCCCATCGGGTTCGGGCAAATCGACTCTCATTCGATGTATCAATGGTCTGAGCCCAGTGCACAAAGGCTCGATAATCGTCGACGGGCAAGAGGTGAATGATCCCAAGCTCGACAAGCTCGCATTGCGGCGAAAGGTCGGAATAGTCTTTCAGCAGTACAATCTGTTTCCACATAAAACGTTATTGCAGAACGTGATGATGGCACCGATCAAGGTCCTGCGTGAACCTAAACGGGAAGTCGAGGAGCGAGCGCGCGCCTTGATTGCAAAAGTCAAACTTACTGGCAAGGAAGACCAGTATCCCGGTCAGTTGTCAGGTGGCCAGCAGCAGCGCGTCGCCATCGCGCGAAGTCTGGCCATGCGTCCTGACGTTATGCTTTTCGATGAAGTTACCGCTGCGCTCGATCCTGAGACCGTCAAGGAAGTATTGGCGACGATAAAGGAACTCGCGTCAGACGGTATGACCTGCATCCCGTTACCCATGAAATGGGCTTTGCACGCGAAGTGGCCGATCACATCTATTTCACGGATCGAGGTGTGATTGTCGAGCACGCTCCACCAAAAGAGTTCTTTACCTCAGCCAAGGATCCTCGGACCCAGCAGTTCTTAAGTCAGATATTCTAACCGGATAACGATACGAAAATCATCAGTAGCATCACGAGCATGCCGGGCCGAGTGCCGGTGTGAACGGGTTTCTGTAAGCTAAAGGAAAAAGCGATGTACCAGCAAGCCTCCAACGGTGTCAAAAATGACCCACTGCTGCAGCCGCTGAAAATCAAACATCTTGAACTTCGCAATCGCATCATGAGCACCAGCCACGCATGTGGACTGGAGGTCCATGGGCTGCCGCTTGAAGCCTATCAACGGTATCACGAAGAAAAGGCCGGGGCGGACTAGCCCTGTCGATGTTCGGTGGGTCCTCCAACGTCGATATCGATTCCCCGAATGTCTTTCGGCAACTGAATGTCGGGACAGACGACATTATCCCGCATTTTCAGCAGTTTGCCGAGCGTATGCATCGCCACGGCGCTGCACTTATGTGTCAGATAACCCATCTCGGTCGACGCGGCGAAAGTTATGGTGGCGATAGGCTGGCGATGATTGCACCGTCCCTCTCCGGGAGACGCTTCATCGCAGCATCCCCAGAGAGATGGACGACCATGATATTAATCGCGTTGTGAAGGCATTTGCCGCTGCGGCGGTACGATGCAAGGAGGGAGGGCTGGATGGCATCGAGACCCATGCCGGCGGTCACATGATCGGGCAATTCCTGTCACCGATTTCCAATCGCAGAACTGACCGCTTTGGCGGTTCGCTCGAAAACCGAATGCGGTTTCCGCTGATGGTGCATGAGGCAATCAGAAAGGCCGTCGGTGATGATTTTGTCGTTGGTATCCGCATGGCAGTGGATGAGGGACCCGATGGCGGTATGGGTTTTGAGGAATCTCTGAAAGTTGCGCAAGCACTTCGCGATATTGGCGGGATTGATTTTTTCAATGCGATTTATGGCATGATGGACACGACCCGTGGTCTGGCTGAGGACGCTATGCCGGGAATGGGGTCGCCACTAGCGCCCCGGGTCGAGCCGGTTGGACGCTTCCGGCAGGAGCTCGATATTCCGGTATTTCATGCCGCACGTATTTCCGACGCCGCTTCCGCCCGATACGCTATCCGAGAAGGCAAAATGGATATGGCGGGCATGACCAGAGCGCAAATCGCTGATCCATACCTTTCAAGTAAAATAGCGTCGGGACGGGAAAACGAAATCCGGCCATGCGTAGGTGCTACACATTGCCAGTCGCCGCATCGTCCTGCGTGCCTTCATAATCCGGCAACGGGCAGAGAAACAGTCCTGCCTCAGGTCTTTACAAAACCGACAGCGGCAAACGTAGGGTCATCGTGGTCGGCGGAGGGCCCGCAGGCCTTGAGGCAGCCAGAATATGTGCGGAACGGGGTCATGAGGTTTCGTTGTTTGAAGCGGCACCCGATTTCGGCGGTCAGCTTCTTCTTGGCGCGAAGGGGTCGTGGCGCGGTGACCTCATCGGTATCGTTGAGTGGCGGGTGGGCGAACTCAATCGTCTTGGTGTGTCGCTTCAAACGAATGCCTATGTGGATGAAAATGAAATCCCGGCACTGAACCCAGATGTTGTCTTGCTAGCAACGGGCGGTATGCCGCAAATTGATCTTCTGCATGGCGGTGATCTATGCGTTTCTACGGGATATCCCGGCTGGTCAGTCCAGACTATCAGGTGAAGTTCTTGTCGTTGATGGTACCGGACGACATCCAGCCCCTTGGCGGTCGAGAAGGCCGTTGGTGTAGGAGCCGTGGTACAATTCGTCACGATAGATGCCCAAATCTGTGAAGAACTGACTTATGCCGAACGGGTACGCTGGAAAAAACTCTTTTGAAATTCGGCCTGTATCCCAAAACTGAAACGCGTTTGACGGCAGTCGACCGCCGTGACAACCGCCTGATCGCAACTCTTGTAAACGACATTACCCGGGAAACAGAAACTGTTGTGGTCGATCATGTTGTTGTGGAGCAGGGGAGTATTCCGTCCAACGAAGTTTTTGAAGCGCTTCGATCCAGTTCTTCGAACGACGGTGTGACCGACCTGCGGGCCATGGTTGATGCGGGCCGCAGCCCAACCGTGAGAGACACGGATTTGAACTTCACAGGATAGGAGATGCTCTGGCCAGCCGAAACATTCACTCCGCGATGTTGGATGCAATTAGAATATGCAGCTCGCTTTGAAAACTTTGGGAGCACACTCAGCGTCCGAATTTATCCAGCAGCTGATACCATGCGGCTACTGTACGGACAGCTGGCGCTCTCATAGAGAAAAATGGGATGTCTCCCGGTTTCTGGCGCTGCATCAGCGCCAGATCAGGCTTTTGGCCTTGCAAAAGATCAATCGCGTAGCGTCCGAGAAGGCTCGACATCGCGATTCCTGTTCCATTGTAGCCAAGCGAAAACCCGATATTCTTATCAATCAACCCGATCTGCGGAAGACTGTTCATCGTCATAGCGACAAGCCCCGACCATTGATTGGCGATCCTGCAGTCTTTCAGCTGCGGGAAGATTTCAAACATTGCTCTCTCAAGGGTCGCGTAGGCGGTTGCCGAGTCATTTCTGCCGAATGCGCCCCTGCCGCCGAAAAGCAAGCAGTCCCCGCTTCGTCGAAACCAACGCATCATTCTCCGCGTCTCGCTGTAGCTCCGATTGTTGCAAAGAATTTCATCAAAAACAGAACTGGGCAACGCTTCCGTCGAGATGATCGCACTCCGGAACGGTATGATCGTCTTACGGACATTACTGGTAGCGGTCGTGATGTCGGAATAGGCATTCGTTGCGATCAGAATCTGTTTGCAGCTAATCGATCCGGTTTTGGTACAAACGAGTTTTGTCGAACCGTGTTTCACAATGCGAAGAGCGGGGCTATTCTCATAAATGAGGCCTCCGGTCAGAAGCACGGCATTGGCCAAACCCCGACAGTAACCAAGAGGATGAATGGTGCCAGCGTGAGAGTTCAAAACTCCTCCGTAAAAGCGCGTACTTCCGGTCTCTGTCGCAACTTCACTAGCTCCAAGCACTGCGATGCTCATATCGCCGAACATGTCCCTGATCGTCTTCGCTTCTTTCACCAGCGCCGCGAATGCGGTCTCGTTAAGCGCACAGCGAATGTTCCCGGTTTTCGTCAGTTTCGCTTCCCGGATCTGAAACCGCTCGACATAGCTTTCAACGCAATCCATCGCTTCGTGACCGAGCACGTTCATGCGTTGAGCGATTTGCCGACCGTGAGTTTGCGCCATGGCGCTTAGCGATACACGATACTTCGTCGATACCACGCCGCCGTTTCTTCCAGAGGCGCCGAAGCCGACTTCTTCGGCTTCGAGAACAACTGGTTTCAAACCAAGTTCAATTGCTCTTATGGCTGCAGATAGGCCGGTATACCCACCTCCGATGATGACGACATCGGCGGAAATGTCGTCCTCCAATGCCTTGCAATTCAGAGGTGGCGTTGCGGTCTCGCGCCACAAAGATCGAGGCAGATTGAGTTTTCGCATCTGGAAAATACCTGAGATTACCTACAAGTTATTTTTCTCGCTTTCGACAACATCGGCGAGTTCTCGCAAGGTCGAAAAATGGAAATCCGGCACCGTGACTTCTTTGGGAACGGGTGTTCCACCGAAGCCCTTGAGGCCCTTGCGACGCTCGATCCAGCAGACCTTGTATCCGAGCTCCTTAGCGACGCCAATATCATGATACTGGCTCTGGGCCACATGCAGGATCTCATCTTGCTTGAAGCCGAACGCCGATTGGCGTCCAAGATTGTAGGAAAAGAAGCGCGGATCTGGTTTGGGATACTGGGCATCGTCAGCCGTGACGCTGTCGTGAAAGGGATTGCCGAGCTTGTTCGAGTTAGCACTGAAGCCAACGCGATCATAGTTGGTCATGGCAACCAGTCTGAAATGCCTGCGCAGTCGTCTGAGCGCTTCAGCGGAATCCTCAAATGCGGGAAGTCAAAGAAGTGGCTATGGAATTTATCACCCGCGGCGCTGTCGTCCGTCAGTCAATTTCCTTCGCAGCGTAGAGATAAACGCTGCGCATGACCTCACTTGCGCGACACGGAAATTTCTCTCTTGCTTTCAGATAGGGCTGGAAAATCTGATCATCAGTCAGCGTCTTCGCAGCCTCTCCGCCTGCGGCACGGAAACCGTCCAGAATACCTTTTTCGAAGTCGATACAGGTTCCGACAATATCAAAAGTCAGAACTTTAAAGTTTTCGAAAGCCATGAAGATTTCCTTTCCCGTTCCGAGCAAAAGCGAATTGTCTGGCTAGTTTGGGATACCCGGGACAAATCCATCAATACCAATTATAATCATCTCTGGGGTTACATTTTGTAATGTCACATATTCGGCGGCTCCTTCCCTCGCTCAATGCCCTTGTTGCTTTCGAAGCAGCGGTTCGGTGCGGTACGTTTGCAAATGCGGCACGAGAACTTGGAGTTACAAGTCCCGCAGTCAGCCGCACCATCGGGCGGCTGGAGCTTCATATCGGAATGCAGCTTTTCAAGCGTACGCCAACGGGAGCAGAATTAACGGAACATGGCGGCGAGCTTTTTGCAGAAGTCTCGAAAAGTTTTTCAAATATTGAACGCGTTTTAAGTGGATTAACGCAAAACACGCAAACGAAGCGACGAACGGTGCGAATATCAGTCTCGGGAGCGTTCGCTACGCATTGGTTTATGCCGCGTATGAACGAATTTCAGGAATTGTTTCCAGATGTAGACATCCAGTGGCAATTGATCATAGGGCCGCTTGATTGTCCCGTTAACGATGCCGATATTGCGATGCGGTTCGACCCGAAAGAGGATGACCGGCATCGAATTTACCCGCTTATGCCAGAGCTTCTGTTGCCTGTGCGATCTCCTGCTTTCGACTTCAATTCGATACCGTCCCGGGCGGGGTTGAATCAGGTGATTACGCTTAGTGGGTCGCAGTTCAGATGGGCTGATTTGTATTCCGTTGACGCGCTGAAAGAGATAGCCCGGGAACTTCAGTTCTCGGATTACAATGTGGTCGTACAGGCTGCACTCATGGGGCAGGGCAACGCTATCGGCTGGTTAAGTGTGGTGTCGACGCTGCTGGCCAATGGCTCCCTCGTTCCATCGCATCCTGTTGTTATCTCAACAGGCAGACGCTGCGATCTGGTGACTTCGAAGAAACCGGATGAATGGTTCATTCGCGATATTTGCGAATGGGTTGTCGATGAATATAGGCGGGATGTGAGAGAGATTAACAAGGCATATGAAGGACTGATCTGCGAATTTTGACGTTCGTACGTAGTGATGACAAAAATAGCCTTTTGGTTTTAATTGATTCAGACGATCCGGTTTTGCGGTCGGGACCGGGTTATCGCGCGAAACCAACCAGCTTGCGCGAGAAGCCTGCGAATTCTTTGAGTTAACCGGGTGCTACGCTCGCCAGATGATCCGGGAAAAGATCGAGAGAATCTCTAATGGATGGCGAGAGCCGCTCCGACAAGAAGGTGTCGTCGGTGCGCTGCTTCGTGACTATGAACCGGCTTTTGCCAATGACCAAATAAATATCGCTCTCCAGATGTAAATCGCCATATATGGCATGAAATGTCTTTGAACCTATCAGATATGATTAATTAAAGAATTTTGATGCGCGATTATGGGAGTGCCAATGTTTGTGTTCGCGTGACAGGAATGGATCGGAAGGTGATCACGCCATAAGGACGAGGAAACGCTAGAGGATGTCCCTTTCACGGAAACGAGCAAATGACTTCAAGGAGCAGTTGAGGATCTTGCTGCATGACTTGAAAAGCATCACATGGGACGCAGACGCGGTCATCAACTTGATCTTCGTGTCGCGTGTTGAGATTCTGACTGGTTAACAGGTCCATTCCTATGGACAATCACCGTGTCTTTATCGCCTGACCCATCGACTATGATGCTGCGTGTGCCCGATCGCCGGTTTCGGATTTCATTTGAGGCTCCGGGGAATGCTGAAGTCATTCGGATTAAACGCGGTAACTCAACACGCTTTTGTATCCTCCTCGGGTACAGCGTCGAACCGTATCTCATCTTTCAGCCAACTGATGAAATCCAGCACTAGCGGCTTTTTCGCAGTGTCCGGAGATATTAGTGCATAATATGCGAAACCGGTCGGCGGGGACGATCGAGCGCAAGAGCGAGACGACCGGATGCGATTTCTTCTGCCGCATAAATGTCTCGCACCAGAGCGAGCCCCTGTCCGGCAATCGCTGCGCGAATGAGAAGATAATCGTCCCCAAAAGCAGGCCCGCGTTCCGCGCGTGGATCGTGTTCCACTCCGACAGCCTTTAACCATAAATGCCAGTCGGACCTGTCCGAATCCTGAAGGAGTGGCCATGAAAGGCAGTCGACCGGCTCTTTTATAGGTTTCCCTGCGGCGAGTAACGTCGGACTTGCTACCGGCAACAAGACAGGTGCCATCAGAAGTTCGGCTATAAGGCCCGGATAATCACCAAGGCCGTGCCTTATGGCGATATCCACACGATCACGCCTCAGATCCACAAGGCTGGACGTAGCCTCAACGCGCACTTCTACGTCAGGCCGATTGTCGGTGAAGCGACCGAGGCGCGGCACGAGCCATGATGCGGCGAAGGAAGGAACCGTGCTGATGATCAGCGTTGGTCGCGCGTTAATCGCCTCCAGCGTGTCCGGGCTTTTCCCGATCTGGTCGAATGCGATCAGTAAGTCGGGATGAACTCTTGCTCCCGCTTCGGTCAAGCGAACGCCGTATCGCGTGCGCGTAAACAGCTCGACGCCGAGACGGTCCTCCAACTGCCGAATTTGCTGGCTGACTGCACCCGGGGTGACGCCCATGGCTTCGGCCGCACGCTTGATACTGCAATGTCGTCCAGTTTCTACAAAGGCACGGAGAGCCGTGGAGTGGAAGAACGGGATTCATAATATAGGCCATCTAAACTTTAAAAGCAGATCGTATCGTTTTCGACCGCTAAAAAACATCGACTAATGATGTATGTGGAACTTTCACAATAGTTTAGCAAGACTATTTTCTGTGGTGAGAAATTTTGATGCTTTCCAACTGCCCCGAATATAACAGCAACCGGCGCTCTCCGTTTGGTCGTGTACCTGTCCGCATAGTCATAACCGAGGGAATTGTTCGATGATCGACCTCTATACGGATTCTTCCCCTAATGGCTTCAAGATAACCATTGCGCTGGAAGAGCTGGTGCTGCCCTATCATCTGCATCATGTCCGCATTGAGGAAGGCGAACACCACCAGCCAGCTTTCCTCGCACTCAATCCACATGGCCGTATACCAGTCATAGTAGACCGGAAGACCGGTATCACCATGTTCGAGTCTGCAGCAATCTTACTCTACCTTGCAGAAAAAACCGGTCAGTTGCTCCCGAAGGAATCTGCTGCGCGATGGGAAGCGATTAAATGGCTGATTTTCCATGCATCAAGTATGGGGCCGATCCTCGGTCAGCGTGTCTATTTCGAAATGTTTGCTGAACAGAGGAACGCGGTTGCCATCGATCGCTATCGCCGGCTGACGGAGGAGGCATTCAAGGTAGTCGACGCGCGATTGGCATTCTCCCCATGGCTTGCAGGTGCAGACTACTCTATCGCCGATATTGCCACTTTCGGATGGACCCATATCGCGTCGATTTGTGATTTTCCGTTTGGCCATCACAAAAAATCTCGCTCGCTGGCACGAATGTGTCGCCAACCGGCCCGCTGTCCAGCGCGGTATTTCACTCCCCGCTCCGGCGAATGGTCCATGATCCCAGTTGTGCAGGAGAACGAAATCATGAATGTAGTGAACCAATCCGGCGTACCGGTTAATACCATAGAAGGGGCCTCAGCGGACGCCTTTGCCAGCCATCCCGGTTATCGGCGCATGTTTGCTCCCGATCGGCTCACGGTTGGTATTTTCCTGCCGTTACGTTTCTGGCAGGGCGATATGCGAGTGTTGGAAGCACAGGGGAGATCTTGTAAGCCATATAGACAAACAAGGTTTTGCAGCGGTGTGGGTGCGTGATGTACCATTGTTTGACCCAGATTTTGGCGATGCAGGACAACTCTTCGATCCATTTACCTATCTCGCCCGGCTTGCGGCACGGACCAAACAAATTGCACTTGTAACAGGCAGTGCGGTTTTACCCTGCGCCATCCAGTAGACCGGCCAAGATGGCGACGACGATTGATCAACTTTCTGGTGGTCGCCTCGTAATGGGAATTGCTTCCGGCGACAGGCCGGTCGAGTTCCCGGCTTACGGTATTGATATGGAAAGCCGTGGTTCCCGGTTCGCGGATACCGTTGCGTTTTTCAGAAGGCTCATCGCGCCGGGTCGCCCTTCAATCAATTCGCAACTCGGTAAAGTCTCAGGCGTGGATTTCCTTCCGAAGCCGGCGACGCCTCGCATACCGCTTATCGTGACCGGTTCAAGCCGCCAGTCGCTCGAATGGATCGCATCTCATGCAGATGGCTGGCTCACCTATCCCGGCCTGACTCACAACAGCGCGGGGCCGCGCCGTCTCGCCGAAAAAGTGGCTGCATGGCGGGCCCTCCTTCCTGATGGCGATTTTCGACCCCACATGACCAATGAATGGATCGATCTTGTGGATGATCCGTCCTATCCGCGCACTGCGGTGCAAGGAGGGTTCGTCCTTAAAACAGGGCGCAACGGGCTAATTGACCTACTCGAGGAATGGAATGCCGCTGGCGTTAATCATGCAGCGCTAGGCATTCAGTTCTCGGCTCGCCCGGCCCGCGAAATTATACAGGAACTCGCAGAAGAGGTACTGCCATTATTTCCCTCCCTCGATGGACCGCCGCCACTGCCTGCTAACTGGTAAAGCTCACACGACCATAGCAATTGCGAACAGGAGTGTTGTCTGCTGTAAATTCAGTCGCAAGTGAAGGCGGTGCCGTCAATGCCTGTGTAGCGCTCGTCCGGTGGGGAAGCTTGCCAACTCTTGCATTTGCTTCGCCGCGGACGTCCCTTTTGAATGTTTATTCGAAAACGAAACGACGTTCCGCGATCTGGCGATACCTGCCGGCCAGTGTGGCTCATGCGCTTTGGGAACGCCGATATTCAGCCTGATTGATACTTGCATCCCTCGAAAGCAAAGCCACCTGCAAGCACTGCTCTCGTGTTCTGCCCCTTCGCTTCTCTCCGCTGCGCGCGCTCGTTGATTCAAATGTTGCCGATCGGCTCACCGGGCAAGCAAAGGATTTCATGGAGCGCGTCAATGTCGGCCTCGTCTGTCTGGCCGTTGGTAATGCAGATTCGGACCGTCGGCTTTCTTTCGATTGAAGCAAGAGAGACCCGGGCCCCTCCATGTGTCTGCGTTCGTGCGACAATGTCTGCGGGCGAACCCAGATCTGGTGGGGGTATAACATTAAGAATAGCCATCGGAGAGTCATTAGCTATCGTCCAGCCACTGGCCTGTAGCGAAATTCGAAGACGATCGATCAGGGCCACAGCCCGCTCAACGTGGCGGGCATAGCCTGACCGGGCCGTGACGGCGAGATTCATAAATAGTCTTATACCGATAAAACGACGTGACCACAGAGCAGAAGTGACATAGGGATCCCGGGTAGTATCGTTGGAAGGCATGTAGTCGGCGCTCACCCGAAATACCTCTGACAAGATTTTAGGCGTACGACACAGGAAGATGCCAGCACCCATGGTGGTCGCAAACCACTTGTGTGCGTCAACAGTGACAGAGTCGGCACGCTCCATGCCTTCTAAAGCCAGTCTTAGTTCTGCCGAGGCGACAAGTGCGCCGCCCCACGCGGCGTCGACATGATGCCAGATCCCACGTTGTGCCGCGATTTCACCAACTTCGATCATGGGATCGATCATCCCCGCATTGGTCGTGCCCGCGGTTGATGCGACGAAAACCGGAATCGCTCCTTCGTTGAGATCCGCATCGATGGCGTCTTGCAATGCCGATGGACACATTCGACCGGTGCCATCAGTTTCGACAAGCCGCACTGCTCGTCGGCCAATTCCGAGCCGATGAGCGATCTTGAGCCACGCCGGTGGCTTTCCCGAGAAACATAAAGGGCCGGTTCCCCGGTCAAAGATCGTGCGCCTTCCGTTGCAAAACGTGGATCTGCACGTGTCAGTGCGCAAAGAACTGCAGTCTCATTGGCCTCGGATCCGCCGGAGGTGAAGTGTCCACCTGCGCCGTCTGCAAACCCGATGCGTCGTGCGAGCGCAGTCACGGTATGAGCCTCTATGTCTACGGGTGCCGGTGCGTGTGACCAAACCGCAAGCTGGGGATTGAATGCGGCTGCAATGCGATCGCCCCACTCCGAAGCATAGCTTGGTGCTGGATTGAAGAGGCCGAAATAGCGAGGATGCGTCATTGGAACACTACCGAAGGCAGTTGCGTCCGAAACGAACTCACCTACAGCTTGAAGACTCACGGGCTCGGAGAAATCAAAACCCGCCAAATCCCGAATGAATTGATCGTAGTTGATGGTAACAGAAGCCGGGCCGCTTTTAACGCGGCTAAGGCGGTCTGAGATTATCGCCGTCAGTTGCTGGTCTTCGCTTGATCGAGCTTCCGTGTCTTTGAACATTGAATTCGCGCTCCTTCACTTCGTGAATGAGACATCGCACGGAGACCCACCCGTGCGGGAAGGCTGAGCGCTTGTCGTGTCAGACTTTTTTAATCTTGATGAGACGCAGCCTATCACGCTCAACGAATCCGCAAATCGAGATTTTCTGTCACAAGGGTTCAAGACAGCTAAACTTTAAGGCGTGAAAAACATTGCCGGCGCGTTCCGGCGTTCAGGTATGATGCCCAGCCGCTACAGGTTCGTCCTCGATCATTTTCGTACCGGAATTCTGCCTTGTTCCTGCCTGTTCGGGACATGCTGAACGTATTTAACAGACGCTGGTCCGGCCCGGTAAAGCCGGGGATGTTAATCTCCTCGACCATGTTTCTGCGCTCTGTTCAACGCAGAGGCATGCGGTTTTTCGTACACAGATTCTGAATGAGCATGCTTGCCGGGTAGTTCGTGCATTTGACCCGTTTGCCAATTCAGACAAGACACCGTGGGTTCGTTGCATCGGGCGCTGCGCGAGATCGTCTCGGCGAAATTGCCGAGTTCTATGTGGCAATGCTCCACGCAATAGGTACGGCGCTTTGTTATTGACACTCAAAAAGCCGGGATCCTAATAAACGACCGGTCAGCTTTCGGGGCGTGCTCTGGAGGCAATTCTCGCGAAGGAGAAAAAATGGAACAGACCGAAGGTCCACTTGAGCCGAACGCGATGTCGCCCCGCAAAGCAGTTGCCTATGCGATCGGCTTGCCGCTTTCGTTGATTGGATTGATCTTCCTCCCTGCCGGGACAATCGCTTGGCCGCCGGGGTGGATTTTCCTTGCAGTTCTGGTTTTGGTTTCGGCACATCTGCCCTCGTACTCGCCCGGGTCAATCCTGTAATTTACCGGGCCCGAAGCCGGTTCCAGCCGGGCACGAAAAGCTGGGACAAGGCGTTGCTCGCTGTCATTTTGCCGGCGATGGTCGTGGTCATGCCGGTTGCGGCGTTCGATGCCGGACGGTTCCACTGGTCGGCCATCCCGTTCTGGATGACGATAGCGGGCTATATCGCATTGCTGGCGGGGATCGGGATAACCGCGTGGGCGCAGTCGGTTAATCCATTCTTCGAGCCCGGCGTTCGAATCCAGTCCGAACGACATCAGTGCGTAATCGATGCTGGTCCCTACCAGTTGGTGCGTCATCCCGGCTACGTTGCAGCTCTAATGTTGTTCTTTGGTATGGCTCTCGCACTAGGTTCGTTGTGGGCACTTATTCCCGCTGCGCTGGCTGGGTCAGTACTTGTCTTGCGCACATTGTGGGAAGATCAGCTTTTGATGCTTGAGCTGCCGGGATATGACGAGTATTCCCGTCGGGTACGCTGGAGACTGCTTCCGGCATCTGGTAAATGCAAGAAAGTAAAGCCTTGACACTGTGTCATGAGCCCGAGGGCGGTTCAGAACGCTTCATACATTGCACACTCGGTGCTCTTTCCGGGTCCCGGGGCAAGCCAGTGTCGCGCCACAGAACGATACGGACCCATTCCATTATCGCAGGTAGGGAAATGGCACGCCTTGGCGATGAAAGCCACGCGGGAAAGCATGGGTATGTATGAACTGGCAATCATTGACTAACTAGAAGTTTTTCCGGAATCGTCGATGGTGACGTAGTTCTGGTTGTAATATATGAGGGGTGTCCCGCCCGTAGTGACGATTTTGATTGCACGAGCGATGACGATGGCGTGGGTGTGACGCGGGATGATCTCTTCAACTTGGCAATCGATGGACGCAAGCGCACCTTCCAATGCTATGCCGCTTCCCAGTGTATACCAATCGGCGCCTTCATAGCGTGTTGCACCCCTCTCGCCATTTCGCCCTGCGAAACGGTCGGCTACGACCTGCTGTTCGCTTGAAAGAATGTTGAGGCAAAAGCGGCATTCGGCATTGATTGTTGGCCAGACTGATGCCGTCAGATTGATATTGACAATGATTGTCGGTGGCTCGACTGAAAGTACGGTCGCAGATGTCACGGTTGCGCCTGTTCTGGCGTCGCCGGTACCTGCTGTCAGTACGCTGATGCCAGCAGCAAGCTGTCGCATCGCGGCTTTCAATTCATCCGCCGTGGCTGTGCCGGGGATTAAATCGAGCTCCGCAGAATTCAGTCTGTTGGAAAATGCCATCAATCATGCCAACCGGAAGCCTTGTAAGCGCTTCCGGCCTTTTGTCTGGGGGATATGAATGGTGTAGCCCCACCGTATTGTGGGAGAATGGCAATGGGGCTAACGTCTTTAAGTATGCTTTATTTCGGGCCGAGCAATATTGAGATGATCACGCAATGTCGAGCCCGTATACTCGGTGCGGAACAATCCACGCTCCTGAAGAATCGGCACCACTTGTCTGGTGAAGTCTTCAAGACCACCGGGGAAATAAGATGGCATCACGTTGAAACCATCAGCAGCTTTGCCCTCAAACCATTCCTGCATCCGGTTGGCAATCTGCTCAGCTGTGCCAAGAACAATGTGGTGTCCACGGCCAGCAGCGACGCGAAGCGCCAGATCACGGATTGTGAGATTTTCGCGATGCGCCAGATCACGCAGAAGTTCTGCGCGGCTGCGAAGCTGATCGGAAACAGGCAGATCGGGGAGCGGACCGTCAAGATCGTAAGCGGCAAGGCTATGGCCGATACGCTCCTCAAGAAGTGGCATGGCGCTCTTGATGTCTGTCCAGCGGTTGAGTTCCTTGAGTTTCTCCGCGGCATCTTCAAAACTGTCACCGGTAATCGGCATGAATCCCGGCATCACTGCGACGCTGTCCGGATTGCGACCGGCCTTGACCACACGTCCTTTCAGGCTTGCATAGAAGGATTGTGCTTCGGCAAGGCTTTGCTGGGCAGTAAACACAATATCCGCGATACGCGCTGCGAGTTCCTGACCCGGGCCGGACGAGCCTGCCTGAATGAGAACCGGATGACCCTGCGGCGAACGTGGAATGTTGAGCGGACCCTGAACCGAATAATACTTGCCCGCATGGTTGAGCACATGGACCTTGTTAGGATCGGCATAGATGCCGTTTTCCTTGTCTTTTGGAAACGCGTCGTCATCCCAGCTATCCCAAAGACCACGCACGACATCCACGAATTCCTCGGCAACCGCATAACGCTCATCATGTTCAGGATGGCTTTTGGAGAAATTTTTGGCGGTGCGAGCATAGGAGGTGGTGACTACGTTCGGGCGGCGCGACCATGGCTTAGATGGTCGATAGACGCGAATGCGCGTGCTGTATGATAGGGTTCTCCATAGGTGGTTGAAGCAGTGGCGGCTAAACCGATCTTGTCTGTGACCATGGCAAGTGAGGCTAGCAAGGTCAGCGGTTCAAAACGCGCAACCATCGATGGATGAGCATCTATGCCACTGGTCAGACCGTCGGCCAGAAACACCATGTCGAATTTTGCGTCTTCAGCCTGTTTTACCACGCGACGCAGCAGATCGAAATTTTCGCTGCCCGCTTCCGCGTCCGGGTGTCGCCAGCCTGAAACATGGTGGCCTGCGCCTTGCAGGAAGAGGCCGAGATGCATCTGTTTCTTGGTCATGTTCTTTACTCCGGGGATTGGTTGAGCCACGAGATGAGTGCCTGCAAGTCGTCCGCCGTGGTCATGGATTGCACGTGGTTCGGTATGCCTGCAAAGCGCTGATTGTTCTTCGTTGCGTCTTTGAACTTGTCGGTCGGATCGCTGATGCCCGGCAGACCATCGACGCGTTGCGAAAGCGTCGATCCGTCCTTGAGCGTTACATCGATGATAATGAAGCGAGTTTTCGGATCGGGTGAAAGCCGCGGGGCATTTTCGTCATGGCGTCGCGTCACCTTCGCTGCGAGTTGCGCCAGATCAACATCGACCGGACGCTCATCAAAATGAGCAATCGCCAGCTTTCCGTCGCGCAATGCAGCTGCAAAAATATACTCGGGGCTGAATCGTGCATCGATGCCCGTTACGGGCCCGGTCGTTACCAGCGCGGCATCACCGCCGGGCGGAAAGTGATGGAAACCGCTGCGATCTGATGAGGTTGCAAATCATTCTCATTGCGCAGTAACAGAGCGCCAACGCCAACCGGATGGGCGGCTGTGCAACAAGGGAACGCCTTGAGTGTCAAGCCGGGCACGATGATTTGCCACGGTTTGCCCCAGCCTTGCATAACGCGCGATACGTCTTCAGCGCCAAAGGCAAAGGCTTTGAAAAAGCCGTTTGCATTATCGATGAAATCGGGCGCTCCAAGGAAACCGGCTTCTGCCAGTCGGGCAGCCGTGAGACCTGCGCGCGCGGCCAATCCCGCATGAAGTGGTTTCGCGTCAAAGCCGAACTGCAAGCGAAGACCTGCCGATTGCGTGGCGGCAAGGCCAAGCGCAATCGCAGTGGTTGATACATCGAATTCCGGGAGATGCGCGATTGCTGCTGCAGCCCCTATAGTGCCGAGTGTTGCGGTTGCATGAAAGCCGGCTTCATAATGTTTGGTGCCCATAGCGAGACCGAGCCGCGCCATGGTTTCAAGCCCGACAATATAAGCCGAGATGAGAGCATCCGCTCTGACCTTACCTTCAGCGGCAACTGACAGAAGGGCCGGGATGATAGCAATTGTCGGGTGTCCGCGCACGCTTCCATGCACATCGTCATAGTCAAGCACATGTGCTGCATGACCATTGATCAGTGCTGCCGTGAAAGGATCGACGGTCCCGCTTTGACCAATCAGTGCGACACTCCCGCTGGCACTGAGAGCTTTCGTGACGAGACGCGTACTGCGATCATTCGCACCACCAAGTGCGCAGGCGAGAAAATCAACGATTGCCGTTCGGGCGATAGCGACTGCCTCTTGCGATGGCTTGGAACGAACGATAGCGCAGCTCAAAGTGTCTGTTACATGATCGATCATGTCAGATCCTTCGCCGCCCGCCTTCATTGGCGCGGCTGGCATTGCCACCAAGGCCGTTGACGAAGGCACCAATGCGCGGGTTCGTGGACCTGTAGAAAAGCTGTTCCGGTGTGCCTTGCTCGATGATGCGACCGTTTTCAGTGAACACGATGGTATCGCTGATTTCTTCGGCAAAGCGCATTTCGTGGGTTACGAGAATGCTGGTCATACCTTCATTGACGAGGTCCCGAATGACCGACAGCACTTCGCCGACGGTTTCCGGATCAAGCGCGGAGGTGACTTCATCGAACAAAACCAGTTCCGGACGCATGGCGAGCGCGCGGGCAATGGCGACGCGCTGCTGCTGACCGCCCGAAAGTTCACCGGGATAGGCATCGGTCTTATGTCCCAGACGAACCTTTTCCAAAAGCGCTTTTCCATGACGTTCGGCTTCGGCCTTTGACGTGCGCAGGATTTTGACCGGCGCAATGGTGATGTTTTCGAGAGCGGTCAGATGCGGAAACAGGTTGAACTGCTGAAACACAATGCCGATACGTTTGCGCAGCGTGATGCGCTCGGCTTCGTTTTTCAGCTCGTCAACGCGGGTCGAACCCACGGTGATCTTACCTGATTGCGGGATCAGAAGGCCGTTGATGCAGCGCAGGATTGTTGATTTACCTGATCCGGATGGACCGATGATCGAGACTGCATCGCCTTTGTTGATCTTGAGATCGATGCCTTTAAGCACTTCATTCTGTCCGAAAGACAGATGAACGTTTTCCAGTTCGACCAGTGTAGTTTTGTTGGTGTCGCTCATGTGGATTTCAGATCCTTGTCAGCGGGTGGAGAGCCGCTTTTCGAGCCGCTGTGTGAAGCGCGAAACGGGATAGCAGAAGAGAAAGAAGGCCATCAGCACGGTGAGATAGATGATGACGGTGAAGTCATTGCGCTGGACGGCAGTACTTGCATCGGTCGCCGAATGTAGCAACTCATGCACGCCTACAAGCGAGGCCAATGCCGTACCCATGGTAATTGACGTATAGAGGTTCATCCGGGGTGGCAGCGAACGCTTGACGCATTGCGGCAGGATGATCCAGCGCAGCGATTGCAAGCGCGAAAAGCCGAGGCCCTGTGCTGCCTCCCACTGGGCGGTCGGGATCGACTGAATGGAACCGCGGGTGATTTCCGCGATATGTGCGCTTGCCGGAATCGCAAGGCCGACGACCGCTTTGATCCAGTCCGGAAAGGCAACGTAATTGCCGAAGATCACCAACTCGAATGGGAAAATATAGGTCGCAGCAAAGATCAGCACGAGATGCGGTGCATTGCGGAAAATCTGCACATAAGTCACAGCCGGTACGCGAATGATCCTGTAGGGTGCCAGTTCCATGGTTCCGAGCAACACGCCAGCAAAGGTGCCAAGCGTGATCGCAAAAACGCTGATCAGCACATTCATGGCGAAGCCTCTGCCAAGATAGGGCAGCCATTCGAGCCAAATCGTGCCAAGCGACGGATCAAGATAGAACCAGAGCGCAGTGGCCAGAATGATAGTCGTGAATGTGAGGGTTGTAGGCGATGGACAGATAGCCGGCTTTTGTTCGATAGCGATATTCATTGGCCATATCCCGGAATTGAAAGGCGCTTCTCGAACCAGTAGCCAATGCGTGCCACCACGAGGTTGATAATGCTGAAGAACAGAAGAATGACCAGCATCAGCTCGACAACATTATCGCGCTGTGTCCAGATCAGAATCGAAGCATAGGTAATCTCGCCCACGGCAATGGCCGAGCCAACGGTGGTGAGCTTCACCAGATTAACGAGATTATTGACCACGGCAGGGAGTGCGGTGCGGATTGCCAGCGGCAGTTCGACATAAGCAAGCACTTGAAATGAATTGAAACCAATAGCACGTGCAGCTTCGATCGTCGTATCGGGAACAGCTTCGATGCCGCCGCGCAGGGCCTCGGCGTGAAGTGCTGCAATATGCAACCCGGTGATCGCGACCAGCCAGAAGAACGGCGTGAGCGGGTTGTTCTGTGCGCCGCCGATGGCATTGGAAATCAGCATGTTCAACACGAGAAATCCACACATCAGCTGCACCAGTGTTGGCGTATTGCGGGTGAGTTCGACATAGCCGCGCACTGGGACAGCCAGCCAGCGTTTGCCCGATGTCAGTGCCCCCGCAAACAAAACGCCGAAAACCGGGCTCAGAGGGACGGTGATCACGACCAGCTTAAGTGTCGTGATCATGCCATTGAGCCACATTTCAAGCTCATAGCCACTATTGAGAAATTCATAGTTGAGGCCGATTGCGCTGGTGAGCTCAATGAAGCGCGAAATCAGGGCTTCTTTCATTGAAACGATCCGCTTGCGTTTCGAAAACGCTTTGAAATTGCGGGCAGATGAGCGCCCGCAAATATTCTGACAGGATAGAGCTTTGAGACTTACTGGGCCTTGAGCCTGTTGTGCTCTTCTTCGAGATAACCCGGGTTCGGCAGACGGTTGGCTCTGGCAATCTCGATCATCTTGCCCGATGCGTGCAAATCGCGGACGATTTTATCGAGAGCGGCTTCAGTTTCGTTCTCGTCCTTTTTCAGCCAGATGACGGAATCGGAGGGATCAGATCGGTCGGGATCAGAATGCCGTAATCTTTCCATTCGTCAGCGCGGTCCCGGAGCATCAGGCCCAGCGTGCCGCTGACGTGAACCGAAACGTCGCAATTGCCTCCCTTGAGCGCCAGCAACGATTCAGGCTGACTGGGCAGCGCCTTGACGTTTGCGCCATATTCTTCAATCAGGGGCTGAGTATAATTCGAGCCCTGCGAAACGCAGGCGATCTTGCCCTTGAGATCTTTCCAGTCTTTGATGCCGCTTTCTTTTCGGCCAATCGCCGCGCCGCCCATACGGTCATAAGGCGTTTTCACATAGCCGAGCGACTTGGCGCGTTCTTCAGTATACTGCATGTTGGCAATCAGAATATCGACCTTGCCCTGTTGAAGGAACTGTACGCGGTTCGGCGGTGTAACGGTCTGTGTCGCGAGTTCCACGCCAAGGCCCTTTGCCAGTTCATTGGCGATGTCGATGTTAAGGCCCTTCTGTTCCTGCGTCTTGGGGTCAATATAGCCAAATGGCGCGCCTGAGAGGATGACGCCGACCGTCAGTTTCCCTTTGGCTTTGATACGATCCAGAGTTGCGTCTGCATGGGCTGCCCCCGACGTAGCAATGGCAATGAGAGAGCCGGCAATGAGGGTCCCGGTGAGATTTTTGACGCTGGGGATCATGTGGGAATTCCTTCGAGTAAGCTGACGCGAACTTACAGGAATGAGAACCCTTTTTACGACGAACAGAATTCCATTGCAGGGAACGAGGTTAGAATATTGTTCCACTACTACAGAAATCTGCCATGAACGTCCCTCGTAGCTGCAACCGGGTCGTCCGCTGGTGGAAATGGGATTCTAGCGGTTGAAAATTTCGTATGGGGACAGGGCGCTTGAACGACTATCACGTGCACGCGAAATTGTTGACTATGCAATGCGGCGCAGACGTATTATCGATTTCTCCTGAGGGGCTTAATGGTCCGGAAATCGCCTGACTAAGACGACGTCATTGCCTGTCGATAGTCCATTAATTCTTGGACAAGTCGGTTCTGAAACGTATACGGTTGTATTTGTTGCGGTTGGATCGCGTGCGGCGCAAATACCGACAATCTGAAATATTATAATTAATGCATAAACTTAAAGAGCCTCATTTAACCCGGTTCGGAGTAGGCCATAATACACGTTTTTCTGAATGGCGATCTTGAATTCAAATTCCAGACACTCGGAATTACTTTGGTTTTCTGTACTGGCGCTCGGCGGAGCAAAATTGAGGACTGGCTTAACCCCCGGATGAATTCATCATCGTTGCGAAGCTGCCAGTGTAACTGCGCCGACATCCAAACGCCCATCAATCCCGTTCGGAACTTTGCGACACAGCGCGTCGTCTCGAGTAGAAGGTATGGAATTGCTCAGGAGGCAGAGCCTTGGAATAAAACCAGCCCTGCCCAAACTGGACGCCGGCTTCCTTGAGGTAGGCCTGCTGGTCAGCGGTCTCCACGCCTTCAGCGATCACGGCGAGTGTCAATCCATGCGCCATACTTATTATATGTGGAGTGACGACGCTCGTGGCAACACCGCGGTCGATAACATCAACAAACGATTTGTCAATTTTGAGCGCATCAAGCGGCAGTCCCTCCAGCAACGACAAGCTGGAGTATCCGGTGCCGAAATCATCGATAGCGACCCGGAAACCAGCAGAACGGGCAGCTTCAATGGTCTGCCGGGCAATCGGAGCATTCATAAAGCCACGCTCTGTTACTTCCAACCATATCTGCGACGGATCAATCCCGGCTTTTTCAACGGCAGCATGAAGTTCTGGTAAAAACCTTGCTTCTCAATATCGCTGGCCGGGATGTTGATCGAGATATGCAGCCCCTTGTCATGACGAAGCAAGGTGGCCATGTCTGCGATGACTGAACTAACTACCAGATCCGTGATCAACGGGATCAATCCATTTGCTTCAGCCAGTGGAATGAATTGGTCGGGCGGAACTGTCTTGCCATTACCCTTTCGCCAACGCGTTAGAGCTTCTGCACCCACACACCGCCCCGTCGCGAGTTCGATGATCGGTTGGTAGTGAACCGTGAGTTCTCGTTTCCGAAGTGCCTTCTCCGGGGTTTTCGCAGGTGAGAGCTGTAATCTGGATATCCAGATGATGATACCTATCAGGGCAAGTGAAATAGCAAGACTGATGGTGAGGATGTAGCGCCTGTCAGTTGTAAGATTTGCCGAGGCTCCCTTGCCATCAATCAGGGCAAAGGCAATCAATCCCGAAACCGGGTACGAGTTCAAAACATACCGGTCACTATGTCCAGAATCTTTTCCTTTCAGGAGTATCTGAATGGTGCCAGTTTCGGTGGGTGCCGAGAGTTCCAGAATTGTCCCTTGATCGGTCGCCATGCCGAATATTACATTGTTCAGTCCAATCAGGTCTGTAAACCGCCCCTTTTCAACGAGTACGCCGTAGTCACCGTAACGTATTCCTATCAAAGGATCGGCCTGAAAGAGCCGGGGACGACGGTTGTGATCGAGCTTGTATCCCAGTCCAAGATCGACCCCGGCGTCATAAACTGGGGTAGGTGGCGTCAGCACGCCAAGGCGCGTGCAGATGATCTTGCCGTTTCGAATATAAGCGACACCTGCGATACCACGTGATTCCGCAGCAACCCGCTCCATCGCCTGCATATGTTCCCGGGAACAGTCCGTCCTTGCTATTGACCGGGCGCGGGCGAGTGCCCGCTTGGCATCGTCTAGTGTTTGTTGAACACGCAGCGCTGTCATACGGGCATAGTCGGCAGCACTTGCCTTTCGACGTTCAAGGGTTCTACTTTTATCGACTTCTGATAGCACAATTAGCGGCAGGATGCTGGCAAGAACCGCCGGGATCACCGCAGTCATAAGTATCACTCTTTTTCTCATTCCGCCTCATTACGGTAAACATAGCCCCACGCTCCCCACCCTTTTGTTAAAATCATCGTCATTGCATTTTGAAAGCAATGGAATTGTGTCTCTTGTTTACTTGACAGGCAAACACTCCCGGTCATGCTGTCAGCATTAGAATATCCGGCTACTGGCGGGCGTCAGTCCTGGTGCAATCCGCTCGTAATCTTCATCATTTCTCCATTCTCGTTGAAATTTCAATGAAAAAGCGCGATGCTGCGAGGATCAATGATCAACTGCACCCGATACTTGGAAACATTGGGAGCGGGGGTTTTGTTGCAAACTATTTGCCAATGATATCGATTGTAGAAATCCGGCCTTCTGGGAACAGATTGACATTGGATGTCCAAAGGTCATCTGTTTCGGTAGTGGGAGCGAATCTGCAAGCTGTGGAACGCTTTCTGCGTAAGGCTTTGACCAGTCAAGGCATGCTAGAGCAGGTCGCCATCGACGGCAGCAGGCCAACTGCATCGCCATCATACCGGGCGATGCAGAGACTTGATCGCGCCAGACTGACGCACAGGAAACTCACCGTGGTTTCATTCCAAACCCATCGCCGCTGCAGGTCATACAGACAGTGTATGATCCAGTATCTTTTCGATTAGTGCCGGCTGCCCTCCATTTCGTCGGCGACGATACGCAGGTACGATGGGAAATCGCGATGATTATGCAGGAAATCAGCCGGCATGTGCGCCCGTTGCGAGGTTGTTGAAGAATTTCCGCGCACGCCTATGCCGTAGTCTTTGGCCGCACGGGATTGTTCTGTGAACTCCTTGCATCGCATTGAAATGTCAAAAGTCGAAATGGTGTGACGATCCCACCATTCGGCAAGAAACCATCCTCGATGTTATTCATTAGTTCCCGGCTTAGGGGATGGTCGCTGGCGCTCAGCGTATTTTCCAATACTACTTGCGAGCGCCGCCGCAATTCTGGTGAACAGCGAGCGAAGCCCGGTACCTGTTCCTCCAGCATTATGGCGCGGTCGACCCGGGACATTCACATTAGGCGGAGCGCATCCCGAATTACGGTCTCTGTTCCCACCTTGCCGGATTTGAAGAAGAAAGCGATGCCCTCGCTGCCTTCACTATAACAAAAGCCGGTGCCGATACCGTTATCCGGATGAGCGCGCAATCGTCTCAAACCAAGGCGCGCGATGACGCCACCTGATGTCTCGCCTCCAACGACAATGAGACGATCGACTCCCCGCGCAACAATGGCGACGGCGAGTTCTGACATCAGCAACTCAGCCTTTTCGCTGGAGCCGCGCTTGCCAAGTTCGGACTGGATTTCCTTCACCCGCGCGTCGCTCACTGCCGTCGAGATCAGATAAGGCTGGTGACCGTGATACGGATTGGCCCACGTCATCGCCCGGTCAACCATATCCTCTACGCTCCCGTCTGTCAGGAGATCGAGTGTCAGCACAGGAGAATGGCGGGCAAAATCCGCTATCTGTGCGTCTGCGATGGGACCAACCGTTCCAACGAGTACAGCCGCCGTGCCCGTCGGGGCAGGCGGGTCGACCACGATGGGGGATTGGGTGCAAAACGATCAAGCCCGAGCTGGATAAGGGTGGCGTCCGAGCTGACAAATGTGGGCTGGCGCGCCGCCAATCGTGCGGCAATTTCCACATCTCCATTGTCACTTGCGTCCACGACGCAGTAGCGGGTTCCCTGTTTTGCGGGGCATCAAGATGCGTCTGAGCTGCTTCTATTCCCTGTAGCAGAACTGAATGGGGCAACAAACCGATAGGTTGGTGCGTCTGCTTTCCGATAAACCGCACCATATCGGGATCACTCATCGGGGTCGCGGGATCGTAGCGCTTGACCGATTCGAAACCAGACGACTGCGATAGAAGAGATAACCCCGGTGGACGGTCGCGTTGAACTTCGGAAAACCGGGGCAAAACAGGAGGCTATCCGGCTTGTAGCGCTTGTACAATATGTCGGCGACCGGTCCGATATTCCCCTGTTCGGTCGAATCGAAACTGGCACAGACCTTGTAGACACAACCCGGTCACATCCGATAGCATCGAAAGCGGCGGCAGCGTGGTCGGCTTGCCGACACGCTTCAACGGGATCGATCAGCCGTGTTCGTCCGGCCCATATAATGATTGTTTCGCCGCCACAGTCCTTGATCGCATCAATTTCAGTGACCACCATGGCGCGAATGCCCGCCGTTTCATAATAAGCCGCAACCATGAGGGCGCCCGTCATATCGTCGGCAATGATCCCTATCCTGCCTGATCTGTCCATTGGTTCCTCCCGGTTGCCGCATCTTTGCCGATGACAGCCGGCTATCGTTATGGCTGGTCGTCTGGGTAATGATATTGCCGTGTGCCGGAGCGGGTTCAGCGGGGCATGGGTTTACTGCCATAGAAACCGTAGCGCTCCCGGACTTCTGCCAGCTCTCCATCGCTCAACAGAGCCGGTGTGCCGATCTGGCAAGCCGGGATATATTGCCGTGCAAGCGTTTTCGAGCTTTTCGGCAAGAAGCCTTGCATGCGGGAGATCCCGTCCCCAAACTACCATGCCGTGGCTTGCCATCAGACAAGCGCGATGGTGCCCCATTGCGCGTACTATTTCATAAGCCAGCGCGTCCGATCCGAACACCCGATATTGCGCACAGGGCACTTCGCTTCCTCCAAAGGATGCTATCATGTAATGGAATGGAGGAAGAGGTTTGCGTAAACAGGAAAGCGCCACGCAGGCATCTGCATGGGAATGGACCACGGCACCTGCCTCAGGGTGCACCCGCATGATCTCCGTATGGATACGCCATTCGCTGGAGGGAATTTTGCCAGCCAGATGCTCGCCTTCAAGGGAGACAAGGCTCATTTCTTGCGGGTCCATTTTCGAGGTCGCACCCGTTGGGGTCACCCAGATATGCTCGCCCTCGCGTACACTTATGTTGCCGCTGCTGCCATGATTGAATCCCTTCTCCTCAAAAGACCGCATCGCGTCGATGATGGATTGCTGGCCACACGATCTGGATCGCAATTAGGCTGCATTTTAGATACCCCATTTGCTTTTCGCATTATCCCACGCAAAACTGCGGGCACTGTTGTGCGAAATGTTCTAGTTCCCGGCTGGACCTGATTGCTGGAAACGGTGAAGGACATTTCGGGTTATGGTGGTTGTGAAGTCGCAATGACGTTTCAGCCCCATGACCCATTCACAAAGGCCGGCCGTCACCACTTCGCCTTTGCCCTGCTTCATCGACACCAGCATTCCCGCGCCATGGGAGAGCCGTTTGCGGGCAGATTCATAGCCATCGGCTGCCATTTCGCAAATGCCACGCAGGTCGCTGTCGCGAATGTAGTATCGCTGCCCTTCCCCTTCGATCTCATACTCATAGATGGACGCTGGCGTCATCGCGAGAATTTCAATCTTGTCGGCCGGTACGCCATGTTCGCTGACGGCATATGGCAAGCCGTTCTGCACGGAGTAGTTGAGCCCATCGACTTCGTAGCCGAAGATCTGAGCTTCATGACCGAAAATATCCGCATAGCGTAACTGGGTGTCTTCGAAAGCCCAATGGTCCGGCCGGTAAACAGTCAAGCCGCGGGAGCCGCGCGGCGAGAAACCGCCCCAGCTTCCATACATACCGTTTTCACCATTGACACCGACCGTCGAAGCACCCGGCCAGTTGACCGCTCCGCTCGCCCAGTTGGCGGTGCACAGGTGCTTCTGTTCGGTCTGCATGATCGGGTCTGGGTCGGCGCTTTTGTCTTCCAGCAAACCTGCGTCTGGCCGTCATTCTCGAGCCGGATCTGCCACAGGAAATTTCCACCGAAGCGAGCCAGATGTCCGCCACGCGAAACGAAGTCCTCGATGGTTTTGCGCATGTCCCATGACCAGTATTCGTCATGGCCTACCGTGACGAGACAGTTGTAGTCATCGAGGATTGATGGATTGTAGTGGAGATCTGTCTGGGTGATGTAATCGATCTGGAAGCCTTCGGCTTCCGCCCATGTTACGAAGTGCCGTTCATATTGCGCATACCCGGCCGAGGAATAATATTGCGAGAAGCCCATCGTATAACCCCATTCCTTGGAGGGGTAACGGGTAGCATCGCCCATATCCTGCCGGTGGCGTTTGTCACGCGGCCAGCGCCTTTAGGTAGCCAGATCATTCCCTTGGACCGGGGGCGCCGCAGGCTGAGAATGGGGAGCCTTCGTTCTTGTCAGGCCCCCGGGTTCCAAAATAGTGGTTGGCACCACCCCAGTCGTTATATGCGGTCCACGTGCCGGTGGCAAACATCAGCAGAATACGCCCGGAGCGGGTTTGCCCGGTGGGGCGTACCACGACGAAATGGTGTTGAACGAAACGCTCCCCATCGGGCCGCATGCATGTTGATACGACGCGGTAAAACCTGATCGGGCATCATCGGGAATTTTCCAGCGATAAAGAACCGGCCAGTCACAACCGTCCATATATGCGGTTTCGGAAGTTTTGGTGAAGCTGCCGGGAAGCTCGAAAGCTTCATCCATCATTTGCGGTTTGTGCCCATCGCGATAAATCTGGATCGACCGGTCTGGGCGGTGGTGGAACCGTGAAACTCTACGGTTTCGCCCGGATCATAGGACATCTTTTCCGTATAGACGAAGACTTCCGGCAGGGACGGGTCCTCGCGCGGGAACTGGTAACGGTAGTCGGACAGGAAATGTTCGTCTGCATAGCCTTTGCGCACGGCCCAAGGCTTGATTGCATGAGGTCCCATTTCGGGAAACCTGAATTTATCGCCGGACATTGTTGAGGTTCCTCCTTAAATCAAAATGTCGAATGCCGGCGGGAAGTACCCGTCGGTTGATCGGATTCGGTCTTCATTGCGCCGATGGGTCACGTCCTTGACGCCTTGCAACGAGGTTTTGCTGCGATCAACCCGGTTTGAGGCAACCGGATACCAACGGGTTGCCTCTATCGTCGGTCGACTGATCGCTTCCCCGTTCCCTACTTGGCCGAAATAGCCTTGAAAGCGTCCTCTGTTCTGGAGAGCGCGTCATCGATTACTTCATCAGTGTGCGCACAGGAGATGAACATGTTGTGCTTGTGGTGTAGATAGACACCGCGTTTCAAGGCCTCGTAGCAGAAGCGCGCGCCAAGCCGGGCATCGGTATCGCCTGCGAACTGTACCATAGGCATTACAGCCGGGCCGGTTTGAAGCAGTTCGAACCCGTATCTGGTGGCCTGTGCGTCAAGACCGTTGCGAAGGCGTTCGCCCGCATGTTTCATCAGCGCAGGTCCATTGATGCGTCGTAGTTCATTGATGGTTGCAACCGCTGCGGCCATAGATGCGCCACCATACCAGAACGACCCCGTCATATAGGCCTGTCCCGCGGCTTCGCGGAAGCGGTTGCTTCCGGTCACTGCAGCCGGGGCATAGCCGTTTGCGATGGCCTTTGAATAGGCGGCCATATCCGGTTCGACACCTGTGTTGCGCCAGCTCCCTCCAAGATCGATACGGAACCCGCCGCGGACATCATCGAGAATGAGCGCCGCTTCTGCTGCATCGCAAAGAGCCCCGCCGCCTGTGCGAATTCTTTCGTCGGCGTTTTCACGGGGATGTTGAGATCGTGTTTGAATGCCGAAACGAGGATTGCCGCCAGATCGTCTCCGGCTTCGCGCGCGCCGCTGCGGTTAGGCTTTCGACATCATTATAGACATAATGAATGAGATGTGTGCGGTCCTCGGCGGTTACGCCGACGAGGGAGGGGTGCACGGGGAGCCGCGCCATGATAGGCACCCCCGGCCACCAGAACCTTGCGGCGTTTCGTGGTGCCGCGCGCAATGGTGACACAGTTTGTGGTCGCATCGGTACCGTTCTTCTGGAACAGGGCCCAGTCGGCATGGGGTATCGTGGCGACCAGAAGTTCGGCCAGTTCCACGGCATGAGCAGTCGGACCGTTCAAGCTGTCACCGACTTTGATTTGCGATAACGCAGCTGCATCCACCAATGGATTGCGGTGACCCAGAATGATTGGCCCCCGGGCGCACATGAAGTCGATATAGCTGTTACCATCGACATCCGTGACACGAGCGTCCTTGCCGCTGGCGAAATATTGCGGATAGCCCTCTGGAAGAGCTGAAGCCCGCTGATGTCCCCACATGCCGTTGGGTATGACGCGTTCGGCGCGCTCCCGCAATTGTGCGTCCGTCGTTGTGACTGGAACTGAATGCGTGTTCATTTTCAACACTCCCGAAAACGGCGGATCTGAATCTGTCGCCCATTATGAAATATGATATATCAAAAAGATCAACTTGGTCGGGTATGTCAAGCGGATTGTGACTGCTTTCTGCAATTTTGAAGCGAATATGTCGTAATCACACAGAATTCAAAAATGCGATGCTTATATAGCCCCCTTGCTCCCCCGCGAGCCAGTGTTCGATGCCTCCCAGACCCATTCGCTATCGAAAATATGATATATCAATGTAGACAGAGACGCGAATGATGGGTTATCGTAATCCCAAAGAAGAATGACAGGGGAAAATATGGATAGCCTAAAGACTTCCCGCGATTCAGGTTTGGGTATCAGCATTGAGGGTGTCACCAAGAAATATGGCAGCTTCACCGCGGTCGATGGACTGGATATGAAGATTGCGCACGGAGAATTTCTGGCGTTGCTTGGACCATCCGGATCGGGAAAGTCTACAATCCTCATGATGCTGGCGGGGTTTGAGCGCCCGGACAATGGACGCATTCTCTTCGGCAATAATGATTATACCCGTATTCCGCCCCATAAGCGCAATATTGGCATGGTATTCCAGCACTACACCCTGTTTCCCAATATGAGCGTGCTCGACAATGTTGCGTTTCCGCTCAAGACGCGGGGCATTGAACGCAGTCAGCGCCACAAGATCGCGCTGGAAGCACTCGCTCGCGTGCGACTTGCCGGTTTCGCGGATCGTAGTCCAAAGCAATTATCTGGCGGACAGCAACAACGCGTCGCACTGGCACGCGCGATCGTCTATTCGCCGCGGGTTCTCCTGATGGACGAGCCGCTCTCGGCACTGGACAAAAATCTGCGCGAGGAGATGCAGATCGAGATCAAGCGTCTGCATAACGAACTCGGCATGACAATTGTATTCGTGACCCATGACCGGTGAGGCTCTTACCATGGCGGACAGGGTGGCAATTCTGCAAGGTGGCCATATTCAGCAGATCGCGGGTGCCCGTGAGCTTTACAATCGACCGGCAAACCTGTTCTCCGCCGGGTTCATTGGCGAGATGAATCTGATTCGGTCGACTGGGATGGCCAGACCGCGCGCACGGTAGATGGGACCACGGTTCCGGTTCCGGCGCACAACGTGATGAATGCGTCTACCGGCAAGGCACTAATGGCCATTCGGCCTGAACGACTGGCGCCGGCCGGGCAGGGGCTGGAAATGACTGTCCGGGACGTGATCTACGCCGGGCCCGATACGGCTGTTCTGGGAACCATGGCGGACGGAACCGAATTGCGTGCCCGTCTGGCCAGCGCAGTGCTTCCCGATATTCGCAGCGGACAGAAATTGTATCTGGGCTTCTCGCCGGAAGCCGGCCTACTCTATCGTCCGGCGGAGTAAGGCTATGCTAAAAAAATTTTTTCGAGCCGGACGGGCGAAATATTTCGGGGAGGGATGTTCCTCCTTCTGCTGCCATTCTTCTCACTCTTGCTTCTGTTCTTCTTCTATCCGCTGGTGAATCTGCTCTCCTTGTCGGTGACAGAACCGACGCTCTCACTTCATAATTATCAGCGCGTCTTTTCCAATCCCGTCTACCTGACGGTTTTGGGTCGTACGGTTCTGACAGCGGTGCTGGTGAGCGTCATTGCGTTGCTGATGGCCTATCCGGTGGCATGGTTGATGGCTCACTCCAGCGGGCCAAAGCTGATTTTGATTACAGCGTGTATCCTCCTGCCATTCTGGTCGTCGGTTCTCGTGCGTACCGCTGCGGGCCGTGCTGTTGCAGCGCAATGGACTGGTCAATCAAGGGCTGATGCAGACCGGCCTCATCGATCAACCGCTCAAATTGCTCTATACGCAAACGGCTGTTCTCATAGCTATGACCCATGTGCTTTTGCCGTTCGTGGTGCTACCCATCTACGGGGCGATCCGCAACGTGCCCGGGGATTACGGTCGTGCAGCCGCAATTCTCGGTGCAGGGCCTGTGCGCACATTCTTCGAGGTCATATTTCCTCTCACGCTGCCCGGCGTGATCGGCGGGATGATCCTGACATTCCTGACGGCCCTCGGTTACTTTATTACTCCCTCGCTTCTTGGTTCGCCCAAGGAGATGATGATCGCCACTCTGATATCGCAGCAACTTCGAGAAACGCTGGATTGGCCCTTTGCAGCAGCGCTGGTGGGCATCCTCACCGTGCTGGTGACCGTGGTCACCCCGGTCTTCAGCCGTGTTTTCAAGTTCAACCGAACGATGGGGAGGTGGCGTATGAAAACGCGAAATCTGCTCCTGAACGCGTATGTCTATCTGGTGCTGTGCTTTCTGGTCGTGCCGATCTGATTATCCTTCCGATGGCCTTCAGCGAAACGGATTACATCACCTTTCCACCCGGGGGGTTTACGGCAGTGGTTCCCGGCCTTCTTCCAATCCTCCCAGTGGATGAGCGCAACGGCCTTCAGCGGCAAAATTGCTTTTTTCACCGCGCTGGCGAGTGCGGTTATCGGTTTATGCGCGAGCTATGCCATTGTTCGCGGGAAGGGTGCACTGGCAACTGTCTTCCAGACCCTGCTGATTGGCCCGATCGTCGTGCCCCATATAGCACTGGCAATCGCTCTTTATCTTCTGTTCCAGACGATAGGGCTGACAGAGACGACGACAGGTTATGTCATCGCACACACGATTATAGCGCTTCCATTCTGCGTCTTTACCATTGTGGCTGCTCTGTCGCAGGTTGACCCTGCCCCGGAGGACGCCGCCATGTGCTGCGGGGCCAACCGGTTTTCAGCTTTCCGTGCGGTCACATTGCCCCTGATATGGCCAAATGTTCTCTCTGGCGCGCTCTTTGCTTTCGTTATCTCGTTTGACGAGCCTGTCATCTCCTTCTTCGGCGGGTGTGCGCGACAAAACCCTGCCACGAATGATGTTCGACGACATCGAACAGAATCTGACGCCGATCATTCCGGCTATCGCGGTGATGCTAACATTGCTTTCCATCCTTGTGCTGGTCGGCGCCGCCGGTCTTCGTACGCTAGCAACACGCTCTCAAAAAGTGGTGTCCGATGACTAGAGCATGATCGGCGAAAGCAGGATCCGCCGCAGCGGAGAAATCAGTGCAGTGGGCCGATTTTTGATCCCGGTATGACGGGATAAAGGCATACATAAAACAATCATCTGGAGCATTTCCCATGATTTATTCAATCAGGAGATGCCCTGAACGAAAAAAAAAAGCAGAAAGAGGGAAACATGACCAAAAAAAGACTAGAACGATGACTGTGCTGGCTGGAGTTCTACTGGCTACCGGTGTGCTGGCGGCAAAAGCGGATAGTATCGTCTACGCCACTACTGGCGGACAGATGCGCCAGACGCTTGAACGCGAATTCTACAAGTCTTTTGCTAAGGAAAGCGGCACGGACGTCATTCCATATGACATTGAAGTGCCCGACCAGTGGGCTCGTGTCGAAGCGATGAAGCGAGCCGGAAAATTCGACTTCGATATCGTTACGGCAACTGGTCGGATCTCGTCGACAAAGCCGAACTTTTGCTGACGATCGATTGTTCGAAACTCCCCAATGTGGAAACGAAAGGCCTTGAGGGCTCCTGCAAGGACAAGGGTGTAGCCCGAACCACCGGCGGCATGCTGCTCGCCTATGATACGTCCGTCTATAAAGACAAGGTTCCGCAGACCGGGCCGATTTTTGGGACGTAAAGACATTTCCCGGCCCACGCGGGTTACCCGATACCGGCGATCGCGATTGGTGGCTCCCTGCCATCGCCTTAATGGCGGATGGTGTACCGCGCGACAAGATTTTTCCGATGGATCTGGATCGTGCCTATAAGAAGCTCGATGAGATCAAGCCCCATGTCAGCGTGTGGTGGAAGACCGGCAATCAGGTTGCGCAGATCATGCGCGATCAGGAAGTGGCGATGACCATGTCCTATTCAGGGCGCGCCTTGACCGCAATGAACGAAGGCGCGCCCTTCAATCTGAGCTGGAACGACGCCATCATGGATACGGGATATTTCGCCGTCCTCAAGGATGGGCCAAATCCTGAAGGTGCGCTGAAATTCATAAATTATTTCTACGGTCACGCTGAAGGGCACCCGGCCTTCATCAAGACTGCAAACTATGCGACCCATTCCAAGGATGGTATGGCGTTGCTTCCGCCGGAAGAACAGAAGAATTATGCGACGGCGCCTGAGAATTTCAAACTGCTGATGGTGCCGGACTTCAAGTGGATCGGTGAAAACCGCGATATGCTTCGCGAGCGTTGGCAAAACTGGCTGGCCGAATAATCACGCAACAGCGAAAAAAGCCGGCTTCTTTCAAAGGAGCCGGCTTTTGTTTTTATGTACCCAACTCCGGCGGGTTCTTTTGCGGCCACAAGGTCGCGCGGTGATAGCTTTCGCCGATTGCCAGAATCTGGGCATCCGTTCCATTGGCGCCGATAATCTGCATTCCCGCGGGCCGCCCACGCTGATCGAAACCGACGGGAACACTGAGTGCGGCCAAACCGATCAATGAAACCGGAATAACGACTTCCATCCAGCGATGATAGGTATCCATCGGCTGTTCGTTGATGTGTTGCGGCCAGCGCCAGCCAGCCGGGAATGGCCAGACCGGGCCGTCGGCATAATCACCGCGTCATATTCGGCAAACAGCTTATGGGCGCTCACATACCAATCCGAGCGGATCTGGCTCGCACGCATGATCTGTTCAGGTGTTAACCGAGCGCCGTTTTCGATTTCCCAAAGTGTCTCGGGTTTGATGAGCTTTCGGGTTTCCGGCCTTTCCCATAAAGCACGCTTGGAACCGTAGATCACCAGCGAACGAAGTGTACCCCCATGCTTCCCAGATGGCTTCTGAAGAAAACGGTGGGTCGAGCGCGACGATCTCGGCACCAAGGTCGCTCAGGACGGAAAGGCCGTTTTCGCAAGTTTCCAGAATGCCTGCTTCACACGGATAGGCTCCTCCCCAGTTGCCAAGCCGGGCAATGCGTTTGCCCCGGAGGTCGGCGGGTGCGTGGTGCGTGGCAAAACCCGTGTGCTTCTGTCCGAAAGGGCTCAGTGAATACGGCTCGGCCAGAACGTCAAGCAGCAGAACGAGATCCTCAATATCACGCGCCATGGGGCCCAGAGTGGCCATGGTGTGTACAAAGAGATCGCCGCCAATTTCATTGGGCACAAGTCCCCAGCTTGGCCGATAGCCATAAATATTGCAGAAGCCTGCGGGATTGCGCAAACTTCCCATCATATCCGATCCGTCGCCCGGGGCATGAAGCGGGCGGCAAGCGCGGCTGCAGTTCCGCCCGAGGAGCCACCGGCACTTAATTGAGTATCGTAGGGATTGCAGGTGACGCCGTAGACGGATTGAAACTGTGGCTGCCATGGCCCCATTCGGGCGTATTTGTCTTGCCCATGATGACGGCTCCGGCCTTTCGGATGCGGCTCACTGCCGGGGCATCTTCTGCCGGGATGTAATCAGCATGAATAGGAGTGCCCCGGGTGGAGCGAATATCTTTTGTTGGCAGAAGATCTTTGATCGCCCGGGGCAATCCATGCAGTGGCCCGCAAACTGGTTTGTCGTCCAGCGAGCGGGCTTCGGCAATGAGTTCGTCACGGGAACGCATAGCGACCATTGCATTGACGGCTCCGTTATGCTGCTCGATACGATCCAGATGCGCAATCATCACTTCGGATGGTGAAGTCTGTCTTTTCGCCATCATGTCTACGAGGAGCGAGGCAGAAAGTTTGGTCAGGTCCAAAGAGTTAACTCCTGTCAGAAGCTTGCAAGCAAGGCGTCGAGTTGTAACGAAACCAGAGAATGGGCAAAGCCCATGGTATAAAAGATGCGATCATCTGCAAGGCAGAGGTTCGTCGGGTCTGTGTGATGGCCTGTCCCGACGAGCCCTCGGGGTGAGCCATCGAGATTGACGGCGGCGATCATGTCCCCGACGCTGCCGGCAACGAGGAGAAAGCCGCCTGCGAGGCACATTCCATCAGGAGCGAAGCTTTCGGGGAAAGTACAGAAGAGCTCCGGCTTTCCAATGCGTCCGCGGATCCGGGGAAGCGTATGATTTCCCGGCGTCGGGTCAGATTGACGAGAAGGCTGCCATCAGGATGGAAGATTATGCCGTTAGGAAAACCGGGAAGCTCACAGAGGAGTTCGGTCTCGCCGTCGCCACGCCAGTGTAACACACGCCCGCCGAGATAGTTTTCTGGCTTGTCGCGCAGGCATTCCCAGTTCTGCGGATCGGTAAAAGCCGCACCTCCCTCAGGGGTTGGAACGATATCGTTCGGTCGATGCGGTCTGATGCCACCGGTCGTCAGTGTTTCCAGTTGGCCGGACTTCAGATAAAGCGCCTGCACGGCGCCATGCGGCAGGAGCGTTCGGCGACTTTCAGTTTGCCGGAGCTTCCGGCGCAATGCCGCCATTATTCGCTATCCAGAGCCTACCGTCCGGCCCAAGGCACATGCCGTTCGGCGAGCCGTCTACTTTCGCCAAAACGTTCAATCCATCGTGTTCATTCCAGCTGCGGATAACGCCATGGAGCAGATCGACGAAAGCAACCGATCCGTCCGGCATGTGGACGGGTCCTTCGGGAAGCCCGGGCCTTCGGCGTGGGTGACAAACTGAAGGGTGTTCATTATGCGGTCTTGCCTCCTTCAGCCCATAGATGACAGGCGCATCTGCGCCCTTCGGCGATTGGTGTAAAGTGCGGATCCCGGCGTTTGCAGATATCCGTGGCGTGCTGGCAGCGTGGATGAAAACGGCAGCCATCTGGCACATTCGCAGGATTGGGTGGGTCACCTTGCAGCCGAATGCGCTGATCCCGACCCAGACGTATATCCGCAAGCGTTGGTGAAGCGGACAGCAGCGCCCTTGTGTAGGGATGAGCCGGGGAAGCGAGAAGTTCGTTTGCAGGGCCCTCTTCAACAATCCGGCCGAGATACATGACGGCAATCCGATCCGCCAAATGGCCAACCACTTCCAGATCGTGCGAAATCAGCAAAAATGCGACTCCACGCTCGCGTCTGATCTTAAGCATGAGGTTCATTATCTGCGCCTGAATGGAGGGTCCAGCGCAGAGGTGGGTTCGTCTGCCACGATAAGGTCGGGATCGAGGGCGAGTGTCTTGGCAATCCCGATGCGTTGAAGCTGGCCGCCGGAAAATTCATGCGGCAATTTGGATAAATCCACTTCTCCCAGTCCCACATCTGCCAGAAGCTTCATAATGCGGTTTTCGATACCCTCGGGGGTCGGAATGCGATGTGTTTCGAAGACTTCACGGAATATCCGCCTAAGCGAATGACGAGGATTGAGTGTGGAGTAGGGATCCTGAAAAATCATCTGGATGCGTTTCCGCCAGCCTCGGAAGGTTGAATCTGGCATGGACGTGACATCGTGCCCTTCGATCGAAATGCTTCCATCGGAAACCGGCATGAGCTTCAGCACCAGCCGCGCCAGGGGTGGATTTTCCGCAACCCGATTCACCGACGAGACCGAGTGTTTCTCCCCGCGAAAGAGTAAACGACACACCGTCAACCGCGCGAACGGGATCAGTCCCGTGGCGAGAGGGGAAGCTTTTGACCGTGTCCTGAACCTTTAATAGTGAGACTGTCATGAAAGCTGTTCCTGTCGCAGTCTGTCGGCGGAGATTGCTGGATAATGACAGGCGGCAGCCTGTCCCGACGAGAAAAGTTGAGTGAAATCCGGTGAACGGATCGGACACAGGGCGCCCGAGGAAGGGCAACGCGGGTGAAAGCGGCAGCCGGTCGGAAAATTCCCGATCCGTGGAGGCTGGCCTGACAATATTTCGAGATCTGTCTGGGGAGGACGGGAGCGGATGTCTGCTGAACGCAGCAAGCCGGCAGTGTAGGGATGAGCCGGATGATCCAGTAGATCGCGGACGTGGCCACGTTCAGCCATGCGGCCTGCGTAAAGAACCAGAATATCGTCGGCAAGTCGGGCAACTACATGCATATCATGGGTAATGAGGAGCACCGAGATCTGTTCCTGAGCAACAAGGTCAGCCAACAGGTCAAGAATCTGGGCCTTGATCGTTACGTCCAGCGCCGTTGTTGGTTCGTCGGCAATGATAAGCCGGGGATTGCATGCCAGAGCCATAGCGATGACCACGCGTTGACGCATGCCTCCCGATATTTCAAAAGGATACAGCTTAGAAACCCGCTCCGGCCCCGGTATGCCAACCCGCCCTAGCAGGGCAATTGCCCGTTGCCCGGCCTCGTGACGTGTGGCCAGCCCATGCGCCAGAACAGCTTCGGCGATCTGCTCACCGACCGGCCAGACGGGGTTGAGCGCACTAAGCGGGTTTTGATACACCATGGCGATATCGCGCCCGCGAATATGGCGAAGTTTTTCTTCACTGAGGCCGGAAATCTCGCGCCCTTCGAGCACAATTCTTCCAGTCGCCTGCGCACCACCCGGCAGAAGTCCCATCAACGACAGGCCGGTCAATGTTTTGCCCGACCCGGATTCACCGATCAGGGTGAGAACTTTCCCTTTCTCGATACTGAAGTCGATATTTTCGACGGCATGTAACCGGCCGGCTGTGTGAGGAAAACTGATGGAAAGATTGGTAACATCCAGCATCATTTGCCCCTGCGCGCGGTCAGGCTGTCGCCGAGAATTGAGGAGGCGGCCGCACACAGCATGATCGCGGTGCCGGGAAACACGAGATACCACCATGCAGTGCCGAAATAGGGGCGCGCATCCCGGATCAGCAAGCCCCATTCAGGGGTCGGTGATTTTGCACCAAGACCGAGGAAAGACAGGGCCGTCACCGCAACGAGCGCGTAACCGATATCTGTCGTGATACGGATATTTACCGGTCCGGCTACAAAGGGAAGGATATGCCGCATGAAAATCAGAACAGGTTTTACGCCCAGCGCACGGGCAGCTTCAACATGCGGAAACTCCTTAAGGCGAACGACTTCCGCGCGCACGGTTCGTGCAAATCCCGGCCACCACATCAATGAAAGCGCCGTGGTAACGCTTCCCAGCCCACGCCCAAGAGCTGCAGCAACGGCAAGTGCAAAGATGAGAGATGGAAATCCCATGAAGACATCCACGATCCGCATCATCAAAGTATCGATGCGCGGCGACGCAAATCCTGCAATCGCACCGTAGATCACGCCAAACAAAGCGGCGAACAACACCACGGCCAGCGCTACACCAAGGGAATAACGCGTGCCATGGATGAGGCGCGAAAAATATCCCGCCCCGCTTCATCGGTGCCGAATAGATGCTCGAAGCTCGGAGGCTGCAGCCGGGCGATGATGTTTAGCTTGATCGGGCTTTGCCCGGCGATGGAACCGGGCCACGCCATGCATATGACGAGGAACACCACGAACACAACGGCCGGGGCCGGAAGGACACGAAAACGGCTTGGCAGCCAAGGCTTGATGAGCGAGGCGGCTGTCATGTCGATTTCCGTATACGAGGGTCGATAAGCGGTTGAATGAGATCGACGGCGAGATTGATGATGACGAAACCGGCAGTCGAAACCAGCGCCAGCGCGATAACCGGAGCGTAGTCGAAGAGCTGGAATGATTTATAGGCATAGAGGCCGATACCCGGCCATTCGAAGATTACTTCGACCATCAATATCCAGCTGATCAGGTAGCCGAACTGCATCGAGGTTGTGACCAGAATCGGGTTGGCAGCATTTCGGAGCATGTGTTTCAACAATATGCTCCGCCCGGTCAGCCCTTTGCCCAAAGCAGTGCGGACGTATGGCTGTTCTCTTTCATCCAGCAGCGTGCTACGCGTAAGCCGGGTGCCAACGGCCAGAAGGTTCATGACGATGGTGAGCGCGGGCAAGCAGAGGTGCTGCAAAGCCAATCCGAAACCGCGCAAATTCCCGGCGACCAAAGTGTCGATCAGAAGAAAGCCTGTCGGTCCCGCTGGCGCAATTTCTCTTACCGGAAAGCGAGAACTGAGCGGAAGCCAACCGAGCTTGTAGAAAAAGATGAATTGCAATCCCATTCCCAGCCAGAAAACAGGAATGCCGGTGCCGAGCATCGTTACGAGCCGCACGGATTTGTCCAGCATGCCATCCGGCTTGCGCAGGGCAAGAAGAGCCAGTCCGAAGCTGATAAGCATATAGAGGAAAAAGCCTGCGATCATCAGTTCAAGTGTGGCTGGCAGAAATTGCGCGAGGTCTTCCGCTACCGGGCGACCGGTGCGAATGGATTGTCCCAGATCTCCCCGGAGAATGCCCGTGAAATAGCTTAGGAATTGTTCAGGAGCCGGGCGATCCAGCCCAAGCTCGCTGCGAATACGTTCCACGGTTTCGGTAGAGGCATTCTGTCCGGCAAGAAAGCTTGCCGGATCTGCGGGCACCAAACGGGCCAACACGAAGGTCAGAACTCCCACGCTGAACAGGACCGCAAGACCCCATCCCAGACGTTTTGCAAGAAAGGCTGCCATTCGGCCCCCGAATTCTCTGGTTAGGTCGCGGAAGGGTTACTTGGCCTGTCCGATTTCCCAGAAGCGAATGTTGATATACTCGGCTGGGTCAACGCGATAGCCGGTGATGCGGTCTGGCTGGATCACCAGCGTTTTCGGGCGGGCGGTCCAAATGATGGCATTACTGTCGACGATCAACTCAAAGGCGCGCTTCAGCTGTGCGGAGCGTTCGCCTTGTTCCGTGACGGTGGGCATGTCGGCTATGATCTTTTCAAGCTCCGGCAGATCAAGTTGCGCTGCATTGTAGTGACCATTCACGGAATAATGTGCCGCAAAAAGAATTTCGTGGCATCAGCAGGCGACAGATTGGCGTTGCCTATCGCAAAACAGTTGGTCTCATTATTCTTGATCGCTTTCAGCGCCTCGACAGTTGGACGTTCGTCAACCTCTACGGTGACGCCGAGTTGTGCAGCGCTTGCCTGCAAAATGGTTGCCGCAAAGCGGAACTCCGGAAAACCAGCAGGGATGGAGCAGTTCATCGTGGCATTCTGAATACCGGATTTTTCAAGTGCGGCAGAGGCTTCGTCAAGATTGGTGACAATCTCGGGTTCCTGCGCTTCGGGGCTCAATGGGAACCAATCGGGTATCGGGCCGCGTGGCGTCGTGGCTTTGCCATGTGAGAAATCGAGCATGGCCTGATAATCGAAAGCCTTTACGAGCGCCTTGCGGAAATCCGCATTGTCTGTGGGGGCCTTTTGAGTGTTGAGATAGATGGCTGGCGGGCCCACAGATTGTTTCCTTCGATTAGCTTGAAACCCGGCTGAGTAGCTATGCGGATCGCATCGTCGAGGGAATGAAGTTAGCCATATCGAACTCGCCGCCTTCCACCCCGCGGGCACGGTTGGCTCCGTCTTCAACAAAGCGGTCGACAATCCGGTCAAACGGCTTCTCAGAGAATTTACCCCACCAGTCGGTGTTGCGTTCCAGCTCGATTTGAACACCGCGTTTCCGGGCTACGAACTTGTAGGGGCCTGTGCCGTTTCCTCCTTCGGCAAAGAAGGTATCGCCATCGCCGCCATGTGCCGTGATATCATCGGCAGAAAGCATTTCGATCTTCGACAGATTAGCAGGCAGGAAGACATTGGGTTGTGCGGTTTCGATCCGCACGGTAGCGGGGTCGATCACAGCGACACCGGTGATTTCGGAAACCAGATAGGATTGGCCCAGCTTGAGCTTCAGCAAACGGTCAAGAGTTGCCTTCACGTCTTCCGCATCGAATGAGGTGCCATCATGAAACTTCACCCCCTCGCGCAGTTTGACAATCCATGCATTCCCGTCCTGTGTCCATTCCACGGCTAGCCCCGGTTGCAGGCTGGAAGGGTTGTCGAGATCATAGTTGATCAGCCGGTCATAAACACTGCGCGTGACCGTGAACTCATAGTTGGTATTGGTACGGGCCGGGTCCAGTGTCGTGGGTTCACCGGCGTCGGCATAAACGAAGACAGAACTGTCTTGCGCCACTGCGGTGACAGGCAGGAATGCGGTTGCGAGCAAGACCGATGTGATGATGGCCCGACGAGATGCAGGACGGACGAATGTTCCCAGATGTAGCATTGTTCATGTTCCCCTGATGCGCCTTTGGCCGGCGCTTATGTAGTTCTGGATGTGAATGAGATCGTTTATCCGGTTGCGGATTTGAGATGACGGATCAACGCCGCGCCTCCTTCGATCAAATCCATTCGGATCGCCATGCGCAGGGCGTAGGAATCCCGTTCGCGTAGCGCGTTTAGTACGACTTCGTGCTGATGAGGACCTGCATAAGCAGGCATGGCATGGGGGTAGAGTTCCGACAGGATTGGCCCGGTACGCATCCACAATGCTTCAAGCATGTCGAGAAGGTGCTGCATTCCTGAAAGCCGATAGAGTTTGAAGTGGAAGTCAAAATTTGTCTGCAGCGCTTCCGGCCAGTTGGCGCTTTGCTCGGAAGCGATGAGGCGGCGATGAATTTCTTCAAGCTGATCGATAACATCCGGCGTGATGTGCGGCAATGCGCGCTCGGCGGCCATGGGTTCAAGCTCCAGCCGTATGGCGCGGATTTCTTCATATTCGGCTGCACTCAGTCTGCGCACACGAATATAGTAGCGTGGCTTGATTTCAATTGCGCCTTCCCGCGAAAGCTGGATCAGCGCTTCACGTACGGGTGTTTCCGAGGTGCCAAGCGCCTTGGCAACTTCGCGGACTTTCAGTCGTTGCAAGGGAAGAAGCTGGGCCTGCATGAGTTGCGACTTCAGCGTGGTGTAGACGGCGTTTGAAAGGACATCTCCAACTTCAGCTGCCGGAGATCCGTCACTCTTTTCCTGCTGGAGCGCATCGGGCGCCTTAATGACATTCATGTAACTTGCTCCGAGCATTGGTAGCGATTATTTCGATATATCAAATTCCGCTAATCATTTTCTGTCAAGCGGCGAAATTCAAGCTATCCAGTCCGATTCTCGCCCCCGTGAATCGACGTACGGGAGACTCTCTCACAGATACTCAGCTTGAACCGGGAAATCGTCGAAAATTGCAAAAAGTTCTCGCAATTATGATATATCCAGAATTGCGAAAGCTGCCTCCTCAATAGAGATGACATGCGACCTCGCGATCTCCGATCACGCGCAAAGGTGGCGGAACGTCCCGACATATATCTATGGCTTTCGGGCAACGAGGACAGAAAGCACAGCCTTTAGGCTTGTTGAGCAGGCTGGGCACCTCTCCCGCAATAATGGAACGCGGCGCGCCGCGGCGTGCACGCGGCACGGAATCGAGGAGCGCGCGGCTATAGGGATGCAGCGGGTCACTATAAAGGGCGGTTCGCGGACCAGTTTCAACAATCTGTCCTGCATAAAGCACGGCAACACGGTGCGATACGGCCCCTGACGACGGCCAGATCATGCGCAATGAAAAGATAGCTTAATCCTAGCTGGTCCTGCAGATCCTTGAGCAGATTGACGATCTGGGCTTGCATCGAAACGTCGAGAGACGCTACTGCTTCGTCGCAAACGAGGATTTCCGGGTTTAGCGCCAACGCGCGGGCGATCACGATGCGCTGGCGCTGGCCGCCGGAAAACTCGTGCGGAAAGCGGCGCGCAAATGACGTCGGCAAGCCAACCAGCTCCATCAGTTCGTCAACCCTTGCCGACCGTTCCTTGCGCGTAAGGTTTCCCGCGACATCCAGCGGTTCGGCAATGGCGGTTCCCACCCGCATACGTGGATTGAGAGCCGCATGCGGGTCCTGAAAGACGAACTGCACGCGTCTGCGAAGCGGTTTCCATGCCGCAGCCTTGGCGCGGGGTTCGATTCTCTGGCCGAAAAGTTCGATGTTTCCGCTGGTATGGGGCAGAAGGCCGACCAGCATTCGCCCGATGGTCGACTTGCCTGAACCGGATTCGCCGACCAGCCCCAATGTCTCACCGCGTCTGATTGTCAGGCTCACCTTGTCTACTGCCCGTAGAACCAGTCGGCCACCTTCCGGACGGTGCCCGAGATCAAAGTCACGGACCAGATCGTCGGTACGAACGATCGTTTCTTTACCATCTTCGGCAAGGAAAGAGCGACGATCGGCTGTCATAACATCGCTCATAGGACACACTCCTCGGTGGGCAGCCGCGGCGGACAGCGGCTTGCCCGCCCGCCCGTCAGGCTCATTATGGGTTGGGGTTTGACGCAGCTTGCCTGTGCGAAGGTGCAGCGCGGGGCGAAGCGGCATCCGGGCGGGCGACGCGACGGTTCGGGGATGGAACCCGGAATGGTTGGCAGCCGGTCCAGATCGTCATCCAGATCCGGAATAGCAGAGAGAAGGCCTTCCGTATAAGGGTGAAGCGGTTCATCGAAAATCTTGTCGATAGGACCCGTTTCCACCGGCTGGCCTGCATACATGACCATTGCCCGATCCGCGAATTCCGATACCAGTCCAAGGTCATGGGAAATCAGGATGACGGACATGGAAAGCTCATCGCGCAGATTGCGGAGTAGCTCCATGATCTGCGCCTGAACCGTGACATCGAGCGCGGTCGTCGGTTCGTCGGCGATCAGGATTTTCGGATCGCCGGCAATCGCAATAGCGATCATTACACGTTGGCGCTGCCCACCCGACAAGCGGTGAGGATAATCATCGATGCGGCGGGCGGCATCGGGTATGCGTACGCGGTCAAGCAATTCGATAGCGCGCTTGCGCGCATCGCGGCCTTGCAAGCCATGGTGCAGACGCAGGCTTTCCTCGATTTGCCTGCCAATGGTGAGAACCGGGTTCAATGTATGGATCGGGTCCTGAAACACCATGGCGATTTCATGCCCGCGGATTTGCCGAAGGCGACTGGTCGGGAGCGTGAACAGGTCTTCGCCCTTGTAGCGCACAGAACCGCCCATTCGACTGTTGCGCTGGTCGTGAAGACGCAGGAGCGATAAAGCGGTTACGCTTTTCCCGGAACCGCTTTCGCCCACCAGACCCAGTGCCTCGCGCGGTGCTAACGAGAAATTTACATCATCCACGGCATTGATCCAGCCGCCGTCGGTACGAAACTCCACGCTGAGACTGGAGACCTCGAGGAGAGGGACGGGGCAGTCTTGAGGGGTTCAGTCATAGTCAACCCTCCATTTTTAGCCGCGGATCGAGAACATCTCTCAAACCGTCGCCGATAAGATTGATAGCCAGAGCCGATATGGTGATCGCAATTCCGGGGAAGAGCATGATCCACCATGCGTCGACCGAATAGTCTCTTCCTGCGCAACGATGCTTCCCCAGCTTGCGTGGGGTGGCGGGGTGCCGATGCCAAGGAAACTCAGCGTGGCTTCCGCGAGAATGGCATAGGCGAAGACGAAGGTTAGCGTCACGAGAAGCGGTGCGAGGCAGTTCGGGAGGATGTGCCGGGTGATGATCCGCAGGTCGGAAGCGCCCGCCAGCCGGGCAGCATCGACATAATCTGTTTCTCGCAGCACCGGGGCGGATGCGCGTACAATGCGGGCGCATCTGGGAATATAGGCCGAAGTCAGGGCAATGATAACTGACGACAGATGGGGCCCGAGAGCAGCACTTATCCCAATGGCGAGAAGGATGGCGGGAAAAGCCATCAAGGCGTCCATGACGCGCATGAGCAAAGTGTCGAAACGGCGATACCACGCGGCAGCGACGCCGATTATCGCGCCAAGAATAGCGGATAAAACCGCAACGGTTAGCCCGATCCACAAGGAAACCTGCGCGCCGTAAAGAACGCGTGTCCACAGGTCACGGCCGAAATTGTCCGTCCCAAACAGATGGTCAAGACCGGGAGGCTGAAAACGCATCCGCACAGATGTGGCGTTGGGCTTGCCGTTGGTTATCCGGGGGCGAGAATGGCTGCCAGAACCACAATCAGCAAAAGTGCGAGACCAATGCGGAACGAACGATGCCGCATCAGGCGTCGTGCAGTCATGATGATGGGACTCTTACCAAGCTCCGGCATCGAGAAAGAGGCAGGGTTTGCCAGATCAGTCATAGCGTACCCTCGGATCTGCGATTGTATAAAGGATGTCCACCAGCACATTGATGGCAACGAAGAGGAAGCCCGGGAACAGCATTGTTCCCTGCACGACGGGCAGGTCGCGCGCCAGAATGGCCTGTACGAGCAGGCGACCGAGTCCCGGCAGGGCGAAAATCTGTTCGATCACCACGGAGCCACCGATCAGGAGACTGAAAATATAGCCCGATACGGTGAGAACCGAGACCAGCGCATTGCGAAATGCGTGGGTCGAGAGAACGGAATATTCCGACACTCCCTTTGAACGAGCAGTACGGATATAATCCCGGTCCATAACTTCCAGCATTTCGGACCGTGTCATTCGCGCCAGATAGCCGATCTGGAAAAGCGCGAGGATGGATGCGGGTAAAACGAGGGACTGCAACCAGCCAAGCGGACTGTCGAGAAACGGGACATATCCGGCAGAGGGAAACCAGCCGAGCGTCACCGAGAATAGAATGACGGCAAGGATGGCGAGCCAGAAGCTGGGAACGGAAACGCCCAGAAGCGCAAGACTCATTACGCCGGTGTCAAACCAGCTATCCCGCCAGTATGCCGCTACGACACCCATTACTATGCCCACCGGAATCGTGATGGCGAATGCCAGAAGTGCGAGCGAAATTGTAACGGGAAGTCGCTCTGCTATAGCCTGCGAGACAGGCTGGCTGAGAAGAAATGAGCGGCCAAGATCGAAATGGAAAAGATTCCACAACCATTGGCCGAGCTGAACGATCGTCGGCTGATCGAGACCAAGTTCGGCTCTGATCCGTTCCACTGTCTCGGGGCTCGCGCCGTCGCCAGCGATAAGGATAGCAGGATCTCCCGGTAGCAGTTTCATCAGCAGAAAGGTCAATATGGCAACGATCAGCATCACCGGGATCGCTTGTGCCACGCGTTTAAGAATAAGAGCTGTCATCACCCCTCCACATGAAGTGTAAGCCGGGTCTGTGGATTGTCGTCAGCGACGCGCTTTTGCATTTTCGAACCGGAAATGTGAACCGGTTCCGGCCCGAAAATGCGTAGGGACCAGTGGCCAGAACGCTTCGTCGTTTTCAATGCAACGAGAACCGCTCTAGTGTTTCTTCATCCAGACGTTCCAGAAGAAGTTCATATAGTATTCCGGGTAACCACCGATATCGTCGGGACGGTAGGCTCGGCTCGAAGCGCGATTGGAGATTTTGATCATATAGGCTTCGTCAAGAATGCGTTTCTCGATATCCAGCCACGCTGCGCGACGGTCCTCCACTTTCAACGAAGTGAAGAATTTTTGTAGGCCGTGTCCATCACCTCGTCCGACTTGACCTGCGGGAAGAGATAGACGACCGACTGCCATTGCTGTGGCCCGAGGAGCGGGTTGGAGCAGAAGGACGTGGTCGAGACGTTCCATTTGCCGGAGCCTGTCTGCATGGCAGTGGAGTTGGTGGCCCAGTCGGTCATTTCCACGCGGGCATTGAAGCCTGCAGCCTGCAGCTGTTCTGCAAGAAGAACGATGCTGTCACGCATATAGTCGTAATTGAGTTCGTCAGGAGAACGAGCTCTTCCCCGTTATAGCCAGCATCCGCCAGCAATTTGGCTGCTTCGTCCGGATCGTTCTGATTATAGTAGGGCTCGGCATTTTCTTTTTGAGTAATAAGCGCCGCCCGGATAGGACATCGACGGGTCCATGGTCGCAGCTTCGCCACTGACGACGAGAATGTCATCTGCATTCACCGCCGTTCGCAAGGCTTTGCGGATCGCGGAATTGTTCGTCGGAGCCTGCTGCGTGTTGACGATCAGATATTGCTGGCAGAAGGGAATAATCTCGATCGGCTTCACACCGGGAGCGTTTTCCAGCTTCTTGGTGGCATCGACAGTCAATTGTGTGGTGACCTGCGCTTCGCCGGTCTGGATCGCTGCAACACGAGAATTGGTTTCACTCAGAAAGTTTACGCGGACCTTGTCGACATAGACCTTTTTCTCGCCGGCATAACCGGAGGCGGGTTTGCCCTTATCGGCAACGTAGTCGGCGAATTTCTCCAGATAGAGGTGGCTGTCACGCTTCCATTCACCAAGCTTGAAAGGGCCTGTGCCGATGATGTCGAGTTCGCGCGCGGGTTTGTCTTTCTGTTCGGCCGGGATGATTGAGAAGGGATAGACAGGACTTTTCAATGTGTCGAGAAAAGCTGCGTTCACCTCCTTGAGATAAATGACAAAGGTGTATTCATCCGGCGTTTCATAACGATCGACAATGTTGAGAACTTTGGCGTTGGGGCTCACCTTTGCATAACGTTCGAAGCTGGCGAGCACGTCGTCTGACTTCATATCGGAGCCATCATGAAATTTTGACGCCCTTGCGCAGTTTGAAAGTCAGTGTCTTCCCGTCTTCGCTGACGTCATAGCTTTCAGCGAGCATCGTCGCGGTATTGTAGTTGGCGTCGATGGTGACCGGGCCCTCATAGATCTGATGGGCGATTTCCAGCTCCACCAGCGAGTTGCCCATATGCGGGTCCAGTGTGCCGGGGCCTGCATTGCTGGCGTAAACCAAAGTGCCGCCTTCATTCGGCGTTTCCGCCAGAGAAGGAGCTGCGAGCAGCGTCGTCGACAACAGAATGGCGTTGAATAAGGTGCGGATTGTCATGATGTCCTCCCCGTTTTCTGTATTAGAACGGCTGCAAAATCAGGTGTCTTGCGCTGTTGGCTTTTACGTTTTCACGCGAATAGAAGGCCGTTACCTGTTCCCCATGCGCCCAACGCTCATTCTGGTCCCGGTAATGCGGGCTGGCCGGATCGCCTGACGCTCCATGGAAAACGACCCGGGATGAGGCGTCCCAGTCCGCAAGATTCCAGATATACTTTGCAACCGGGCCATAGGCTGCGGGTGCGCCGGATTGCGGCAAGGAACCTGTTGCGAGAACGCAATCGCCGTCGCCGCCCACATAGCGTGAACTCGGAGCAAGAGCTGCTGCCTGTTCAGGAAACGTACCAGCCAGCGGATGACGGAAGATCGGTCGGTGCGCGTCACCCCACGGTTGGGGATCAATTGTTTTCGCGACGGTTTCAATCGCCTCGGAGAGCAGTTCGTCCCAACTCATCCCACCCAAAAGGCTTGTATCATTTCGCCTGAGCTGATCGGGCAACGCCCACCAAAGATGCGTGAACGGACTGACACCGGGAGGCAGGCGCGAGATTTCCGTATCGGCCACGCCCGCCAGATCCGACACGCGAGCGAGGATGCGCGTCATTTCTCGGCGGATCGCCATATAGGCAGTCGGAGCTAGCTTGTTGGGGCCATGTCGCCTTGCCAGCCTGCCAGCATTGACAGCAACTGGCGCGCAGCTTCGGATTTAGGCGTTAATGCTCGCAGACGTTCTGCAATTTCGGCTGCAGGTGCGGATACATCGTCATGGAGAATGGAGAGCATATCCGAAGGTGAGAAAGGCGTTTCGCTCTCAAGTCGGGAACGGATACGTTTGGCCCGCGTGGCCGGATGGCAGTCCGTGCAGATGTAGTCGGGCCAGTCATCGGGAACCGTTCGGTTATTTGCTGTCACGACGATGCCAGATGCGGGGTTTTCCTCGCGCGGGCTTCGCTCGAACGGGAGCATACCCTGCCATTCATGCGCGCCGGTCCAGCCGGGCACGGGTAACCATCCGTTCAGACGATCGCGGACCGGTATTTTTGCGCGCACCAGCACACCGATATTTCCCTTTCGGTCCGCTGAAACCAAATTGTGGTCGATGAGGCCCCATGGCTCCATCATGTCGTAAAATTCGGTGATGCCGGAGGCGGTCAACATGGGTAGCAGGCAATCCAGTGAGCGATCTCCCGGCTGCAGCTGCACGGATTTGAGGGCAATGCCTGTCCCTGTTTCCGGCGATCCCGGGATCAACGGCCCGTGGCGTGTTGTCCACACGTCGATTTGCACATCCTTGCTGCCGCGCACCTGAATTGTTTCGACGCGGCGTTCCGCGTTTTCCGTACCGTTCTCCGTGCGATAGGCCCCGTTGGGCAAATCGCTGAAATCCTCGATATAAAGGTCGTGAATATCGGCGAAGGCATGGGTGACGCACCATGCCATTTCTTCATTATGGGCAAAATGGGGAAAGCCGGGTACACCGGGAACGGAAAGGCCCGGGACGTCGAAGGTGTCGCAGGTCAGATGGATCTGGGCATACATGCCCGGAATTTCATACGTCCGGTGCGGATCGCCTGCAACGATAGGCATTCCCGTTTTTGAATGGCGGGCATCGACCGCCCAATTGTTGGACCCACCGCCCGTCGCATCGTGAGGGAACAGTTTCATTAGTCCTTCAATAGCCGGGGCAAGTTCCTCGAGCGAAATGCTCCAGCGGTCTGCACTCTTGTCCTGTGGCACGACGAACTTTTCGGTGCCGCCGTCCTCGTAACGAAGCAGGTGCAGGCAATCAGGTCCTATCCGGGCGTATGCTGCGGCACGCCATAATTTGAACCAGAGCGATCCCATGAGGATGCCGCGCTGGCGCATGACCAGTACGCAATGCCAGCCTTCCCAGCGTTCGGGCTCTCCCGTGAGCCTGTATTCGGTTGGCAATTGTCCCGAGGCGATCCGGGCATTGACGCCCTCCGCATAACATTCGCACATGCGCTGCGTTTCGGCGGACAGTGCGGCGTAATCAGCCCGGGAAACTGTTTCGAGATCGAGGCGGCGCATGAGCATGTCCGAACTCAACGCTTCCTTGCCCGCCCACGCCGCAAAACGACCGAGGGCACGGCGCCGCGCGGCGTCCATCTGCCATAACCGATCGGCGGCGTGTGCATAGCCATTGGCAAAGAACAGGTCATCCGTGCTGTGTGCATGTATGTGGGGAATGCCCCAGATGTCATAGTCAATATCGACGGTATCAGAAAGGCCTTGCAGGCTTATTTGCTGGGCAACGACCGGTCGGGCGCTCGCGACGTTCATAACTTTTCCCCGTTTTTGGTATTTGATATATCCGATATAAGAATAACGGCTGTGTCAAGCTAAACTTGCATTTTGTGTATGGGAAATGGATGGTTTGAATGAGATCCAGATCTCTATTTAAGTATTTGATAGAACGAGTAAAAATAGCGCGCGTCGTTAGCGCACGGTACCTCAGGACAGCAAATGAATACAGTTCGTCGAAACAGCTTTCTGAACTATGATATATCGAAAACCGGCTTGTTTCCTATGCCGGTAATTCTCGTCGGACAGTTGTTTCGAGCGTATAGATGTTTTTCTTCCCGCTGCATTTTGCGTGCTTCCCGGTTCACTCCCTCATCATTTCGCGCGCTATGATAATTCGCTGGATTTGCGAGGTTCCCTCATAGAGACGGAACAAACGTACATCGCGATAGAATTGCTCGACCGGATAGTCCTGCATATATCCCGAGCCGCCGTGAATCTGCACGGCATTGTCTGCAACCCTTCCAACCATTTCGGAACAAAACAGCTTGCAGCTTGCAGCTTTGCGAATGATATCGACGTTGCTTTCATCAAAGGCCCGTGCGGCATCAAGAACCATGCAACGTCCCGCATAGGCTTCTGTGCTCATATCGGCCAGCATCGCCTGAATCATCTGATGTTCGGCGATACGTTTGCCAAACTGCACGCGGCTGCCGGCAAAGCCGACAGATTCCCCGATCAGACGCTCCGCCATACCGGCGCAGACGGACGATATATGAAGACGCCCGCGATTGAGCACTTTCATGGCGGTCTTGAAACCGCGTCCCTCGACCCCGCCAATTATGCTTGCAGCAGGAACGCGTACATTCTCAAGATAGACGTCACAGGTTTGGGTGCCTCTCTGGCCCATTTTGTGGTCGGGTTTTCCGACTCTGAGGCCGGGCAAATCCCTTTCCACCAGAAAGGCGCTGATTCCCGATGGGCCCGAACCACCCGTACGAGCCATGAGCGTGAAAACTCCGGCAACCGGCGCATTGGTAATGAACCGCTTCGTGCCGTTGATGATATAGCTGTCTCCGTCGCGTTCGGCAGTGGTGCGTACTGCACCGGCATCCGAACCGACATCAGGCTCAGTCAATGCGAATGAACCAATTATCCCGCCACTGGCCAGCCGCGGAAGCCAATATTTCTTCTGGTCGTCTGTGCCATCGGCAATGATGCCCTGAGAGCCGATGCCATTATTGGTACCAATGACGGAGCGAAAGGCTGGTGAGGTATATCCAAGTTCAAACCCGACAAGGACTTCCTCCTCCATCGTCAGGCCAAGACCGCCATACTCTTCCGGGATCGACAAACCGAAGAGGCCCATGGCCCGCATTTCTTCAATGATGTCATCAGGAATACAGTTCGTCTCTTCGACGCGACTTTCCGCCGGTACCAGACGTTCGCGCACGAAACGCCGAACCGTTGTGACAAGCGCCTCGAGTGTTTCCGGATCGCGGATCATCAACTTTCCCTCAAGAAATCGAACAGTTTCCTGCCCGGGGCGGAAACGCTTTTCGATTGCTGAAATCTCCTATTGCTAAGCGAATGTTTCATAGAATATTGTTCAACTCAACATAAAATGAAATTTAATTCCATTATTGGAAGTTCCACCTCGGGAACGATGTGGGGCGGCATGGGGAACAGAATGAGCGAAGCTACTGATGTTGTGATAGAAACCCGTCCGGCTGACGGTGTTGCCCTCCCGGAACTTAACCGCCCTGATGCACTGAATGCCTTGAACATGGATGTGCGCCAGAAACTGGCTGCAGCAGCCGACAGGCTCGTTGAGGACCCGGACATCCGGGTGATCGTCATTGCCGGACGTGGCGGTAATTTCGCTGCGGGTTCAGATGTCAAGTTTTTGCGCAAACCGGGGCGGGTAGTCTGCTCGCACAGCGCATGCACCGCTATTGGGAAAGCCTCGCCCGTTGTCCCAAACCGGTTATCGCGGCCGTAGAAGGATATGCCCCGGGTGGCGGATGCGAACTGGCAATGCACGCCGACATCATCGTGGCCGCAAGAACCGCCAGTTTCGGCCAGCCAGAAATCAAGCTGGGACTGATGCCCGGAGCAGGCGGCACACAGCGCCTTTTGCGTGCGATCGGCAAGTACAAGACCATGCTGCTCGCATTGACAGGCGAAATGCTTCCGGCAACGGAAGCTGAAAAATACGGACTTGTAAGCCGGCTCTCGCAAGAAGGTGAAGCGCTTGAAGAGGCGTTGAAACTGGCACGGAAAATCGCCCTTATGCCTGCGTTGGCCGCTGAACAGATAAAGGAGGCGGTCATGTACGGCGAGGATGCGCCGCTGGAAACCGCACTCCGGCTGGAGCGCAAGGCATTTCAGCTCCTGTTCGATACGGAAGACAAGCGTGAAGGCATCGATGCATTTTTGACCAAGCGCAAGCCGGCATTCAAAGGGCGCTGAAATGGTCATTGAAACAGTGACTTACGGTCAGATCGCAAAAGTCGCGATCATCGGTTCCGGTATCATGGGAGCAGGCATTGCCGAGACTATGGCATCCGGTGGCATTGACGTCTTGCTCTTCGACCAGATGGCCGACAAGGCAAGTGCGGCCAAGCTCGCCCTCTCGCACCGTTTGCAAAGCCGCGTTGAGCGAGGCAGGATCGGGGCCGATCGGGCGGCACAGATACTGGAACGGATTGTGCCGGTACAGCAACTGGACGAGATCGTTTCATCTGATCTGGTCGTCGAGGCGATCGTTGAAAATCTGACAGTCAAGAAAGAGCTTGTCGCTGCTCTGGAAGCGATTTTACCCCGACAGGCCGTGATAGCGACCAATACGTCCTCCCTTTCGGTGACGGCTATAGCGGCCAGCGCAAAACATCCAGAGCGTATCGCGGGCTTCCATTTTTCAATCCGGTTCCGTTGATGCGCGTCGTGGAAGTTATCAAGGGCGCACTGACGGGTGATGCGGTGGTGGATGCCCTTAAGGAGCTTGCCTTCAGGGTCGGTCACAGGCCGGTCAGTGCGACTGATACGCCGGGTTTCATCGTCAACCATGCAGGCCGTGCCTACGGAACGGAAGCTTTGGCGATGGTGAAGGAAGGGGTGGCTGATTTTGCAATGATTGACGCCATCCTGCGAGATGCGGCGGGATTTCGCATGGGGCCTTTCGAACTCTTCGATCTGACAGGACTTGATGTGTCCCATCTCGTCATGGAGGAGGTCTACCATCAATATTATGAGGAACCGCGCTATCGCCCGTCGCTGATCACGCGCCGCCGCCTGGAGGCCGGTTTGCTGGGCCGCAAAACCGGGCGGGGCTTCTACGATTATCCAGACAGCAGCGCCGGATCGAATGCAAACACCCAACCGGAAAAAGGGCCTTTGCCGAACGCTGTAAAGATCATCAACGATACGGCGTCTGGTGACATTCACCGCCTTGCCGGGCACGCAAAAGTTCAAATCAGGGAAAATGTCGGGCCGGATGGATTGGTTCTCGCAGGACTTGTCGGAGACGATCTGACATCCGCTGTTGTCAGACTGGGCCTTGATGCGGCCAATGTCATCGGCTTTGACCCGCTTTTCGGCTTTGATACGCACCGGACCCTCGTAGCGTCTCCAGCCAGTAGCGAGAATGCCCGCGCACAGGCCATGGCTCTGGCGACTATCGATGGTGTCAACGCATCCATCGTGAATGACACGTGTGGCACGATCTGCCAGCGCGTTCTGGCGATGATCGTGAATATCGCTGCAGATATTATCCAGCAGAACATCACCTGTACCGATGATCTCGACGCAGCCGTCAAGCTCGGGCTGGGCTATCCACTTGGCCCGCTTGCATGGGGTGATCGCATCGGCGCAGACGTCATCGTCCGTATTCTGGACAGCATTCACGCACGAACACTCGATCCACGATACCGGGCAAGCCTCTGGCTGCGGCGCCGGGCTGAACTTGGGTTGCGACTGGCAGACTACAATTAGGGGAAACTCTCACAATGGCAGAGAAAATTGATCTGAAACCATCGGCACCCCGGTATCGGTTGAATACCACGGACGAGGATTGGCAAAATGCAGAAGCGGCCGATCTGCTGAAATGGTATAGCCAGATGAAGCTGATCCGCCGGTTCGAAGAAAAGATACTTGATTTTGAAAAGGCGGGTCTGGTCCATGGGCCGGCTCACGCGAGCATCGGTCAGGAAGCTGCCGCGGTGGGCGCTATGTCGGTGTTGAAAACCGATGACCAGATCAATGGCACGCACCGTGCCCATCATCAGGTTCTGACAAAGCTGATCAATGCCCGGACACCATCGGAATTCGATATTCTTCAATCTGATTTCACTGATGGAATGAATGACGCGGTTTATCGCCTCATGGCAGAAATCATGGGGTTGAATACCGGCTATTGCGGTGGGCGGGGCGGTTCGATGCATATGCGTGATGCAGCTTCGGGCATTGCCGGAACCAGCGCGATCGTGGGGGAACATTCCCCATGCAGCCGGTTATGCTCTGGCAGACAAAATTCTCAACCGGAAAGGCATTTCTGTTGCCTTCTTCGGCGATGGCGCTTCCTTGCAAGGCGCCACTTATGAGGCGATGAATATCGCCGCGCTCTACCGCCTTCCGGTTATTTTTTACGTGGAGAATAATCTCTACGCGGTATCGACCCACATTCAGGACGCAACACGCGAGACCCGCATCGCTTCGCGCGGCCCCATGCTCGGCTTTGCCGGCATAGAATGCGACGGCATGGACATTCTTGCCGTCCATCAGGCGATGCGTGAAGCCTGTCGCATGATCGAGGAGGAGGGTGGCCCTGTCGTCATTGAGGCGCAGTGCTACAGATACCTGCATCAAAGCGGCAGCAAATCGGGTAGCGATTTTGGGTATCGTACGCGTGAAGAAGAAGATGAGTGGAAAAGCCGCGATCCAATCGCTCTTGCCGAACGGCGCTTGAAGGAACTGGGAATTGCTGGCGATGTCGAATTTTCAAGAATTGACGAGCGCGTGACCGCCGCGGTTCAGGCAGCCGGAGAGCGCCTGACCGAAACGGCCCCCGGCAGTAATGTTCTGCGTATTCCCGATGCCCTTTGGCCGTCTGCATCCAGCGTGGACGAGGGGATCGTGGGAGATGGCAACGAATTTTCCGATGTGGAATTTCGCGAGGTTGAAGATTATCAGCCCGACGAATTGGAAAAGATGCGTTTTGCCGCAGCGGCTTCAGATGTCCTTGGACGGGCTATGGAAAAGGACCCGACCATTATCGTCATGGGCGAGGATGTCCATCGTTTCGCCGGTGGTGTGAGCGGCTTTACCAGAAACGCGCTCGAGCATTTTCCCGAACGGGTTCTTGCCATGCCGATCGCCGAAAACGGCTTTACCGGCGTAGCGCTTGGCGCGGCCCTTCGGGGCTTGCGTCCGGTCGTCGAAATCATGTTCGGTGATTTTTGCTTTGTTGCGGCCGATCAGATCGCGAACGGAATTTCAAAAGTCCGTCATATGTTTGGTGACGGTTTTCCAGTCCCCATCGTCATGCGGGTGCGGGTTTCGCCGCACACTGGCTACGGTTCGCAGCATTCCGGTGATCCATCGGCACTGTTCGGGATGTTTCCGGATGGCGCGTGGTCTCCCCACAAATGCCTTTGACTATATTGGCCTGATGAACAGCGCGCTGAAATCGAATGATCCCGTTGCTGTCATCGAACATGTCGAATTTTACCAGCGCGAAAGCCTCGTTCCGAGGAAATGACAGGGAATATTGTATCCCGCTCGGAAAAGCCGAGGATTGTGCGACCGGGTTCTGCCTGCACCGTCCTTGCCACATCCGTCATGGTGCAGGCCTCAGTCAAGGCGGCAGAGGAGGCAGGCATAGATGCCGAAATCATCGATATGCGCAGCCTCGATATGTTCGGAATTGACTGGGCTTTGATCGGAGCTTCTATCGCCGGGACCAACAGGGTGGTGATTGCCGAGCAGGTTGCAAGCGGCTTGTCACTCGGTCGGCATTGGACAGCCGAAATCCAGAAACGTTTCTTCAACGAACTCGACCATGAAGTCCTGCATGTGACGGGGAGTATGGCATCGCCAGTGGTATCGCTGGTTCTGAATAAAGCCGCCCTTGGATCGACCGAAAAAGTTCGGTCGGCCCTTGAGCAGATTACACGTTCCGCATGATAAAAACGTAAAATACGAGGAGAACAAAATGCTATTCAAGACAATGGGAACAAGGTCCGGATCATTGAAAACATTGCGAAGCCTGATGATGGCGGCAACCTTGCTGACGGCATTCTCGGGCATTGCCTCGGCACAAAGTGCCAATTCGCTTGTTATCGCGCGAAATATGGATATCAACTCGCTCGATCCGCACCGAACCTTCTGCGATACCTGCCAGATTTACGATTCAGCCGTCTATGAGGGCTTGCTTTCACTGGATAAGGACAACAAGGTTGTGCCGGTGCTTGCAGAAAGCTATGCATCCAGTGACGACCAGACCGAGTTCACGTTCAAAATCAATCCGAAGGCCGTATTCTCGGATGGTTCACGGGTGGAAGCAAAAGACGTCAAATGGTCGTGGGAACGGCTTAAAAACGTCAAGGGCAGCCCGTCTTTCCGGCGGATACTATTGCCTCGATAGAAACACCTGACGAAACAACGGTCGTTGTGAAAACCGTGGCGCCGAATTCGGAGTTCTTCAACGTAGTCGCTTCGCCTTACTTCGGTATCGTGAACAGTGATGTCGCCACGACTGAAGCAAAGGCGGAAAATGGCGCGGATGCCGCAGAAAAAGACAATGCGGAAGCATGGTTTCTCGCGCATTCTGCCGGCAGCGGTCCCTTTGTCCTAAGCGCCTATGAGCCAAATTCCGAGCTTCGCTTGAAGCGAAACGAAAAGTACTGGCGGGAAGCGCCGAAGGTGGATGAAGTCATCTTCCGTCAGGTGAAGGACGCCGTGGCCCGGGCACAGATGCTGGAAAACGGAACAGCAGACATTGCAATGCAAATCGATCCGGAGACGGCCAAGACCTTCCGTAACAAGGACATCAAGGTCGATTCCATCCATTCCTACAATTTCATCTATCTGGCACTCTCGCCCGGTGCAAAATCAAATGCCGTACCGCTGACCGCTGATGTTCGCGAGGCTATTTCTGTCGCGATCGATCGCGAAACGCTGCTGGATTTCATGCTTGGCGATAAAGGCCAGTTGATCGGAACTGCGATCCCGATTGGCTTCCCGGGTGGGACAGGGCAGAAAAATTCCCGAATATAATCCCGAAAAGGCCAAGGAGCTGCTCGCCAAGGCCGGTCATCCTGACGGCTTCACGCTGGAAGCCGTCTATCCGAACCTGAATGTCTATGGCGTCGATTTCACCCAGATGATGCAAAAGATCCAGCAGGATCTTTCCCAGATCAATGTAAAGGTCGAGCTACAGCCGGTACCGTTTGCAAGCTGGCGTGAAAAGGTCAATGGCGACGGAATTCCAATGACCGCTGTTTACTATGCGCCGGATTTCTTCGGTACATCCCAATATGTGGATGCATTCGGACTGGCGAAGGGCAGTCTCTGGGCAAAACGGGCCGGGGAGGCACGTGATCCGTCTTTCGTAAACAATGAAATTCCGCAGATCACGGCGGATGCTCTGAAAGCACCGCTGGATGAAGCGGACAAGGTCTGGTTCAAGGCAGGTGAGGCCATGGCATCGGCAAATGTCATCATTCAATGCTGAGCCCGGACGTTATTCTGGCATATAACAACAGGGTGAACGGCGTGCGCTATTCGGCCTGCTGCAATCTGCCTTTGCTGGAGCTTTCGGTTTCCAAATAAAGCTTTTCCAATGTTTCAGTTGAGAAAAGGAAATGCTCTGTGCGTGAATGGCATCCCATGATCTGAAAACAAAAAGCCACCGATATCGTATCGGTGGCTTTTTTTGCCGTGCGGCGTGGACGAGTTGGCAGAGGTATTGAACGAAGCGAGATTCAAGACTGTTTTTGCCAATAGCGGCGAACCCAGATGTCCATTACAATACAGAATAAAGATAAAGCGATCACCAGACCGCCACATGCATAGGCTGTCTTCGGCCAACCATTGATCACGCTCGTCAAGCCGATAAACGTCGCGAAAAAGATCCCAAATATGACGAGCCTTCTTAAGTTCATCATTCCGCCCCCCGGCGATAGCATATCAGCGAGATGACGTACGTCTGACACAGCAGAGACGAAATCACCCCAAGCAAGGCATATCTCGAACCCACGGGCTGGTAATTCCCTGTAGATCAGACCATCGGGTGAAGATCGAATATGATCGCATGGTGCATAAACAACGCGACGCGATCAAGCGAATCTATGGCAGACCAGCTACCCTGATTTTACAACTGTATTCAGCCCCGAGCCGTCTGCCGCTTTGGGGAGATGCTGTCTCAGGCTACGTGTCGCCTAGTTTGCCACGGAGGCGGAAACTTCCGCCGGGGATACGAAGGGACAGCCCGCGCTTTTCCAGATGCGGCATGTGTCCACAAGCATCAAACGCATGGAGCGCGACATTTTCGGGCAGGTTTCGGGTGTAACGGAACGGCAATATCTTGTCCTGTTTGCCATATATGACGCGAACGGGAATTTCGAGCGACGCGAGATCGTCAAGAATGGAGATCGTCTGTGTGCCGTCCGCGAAGAAATGTTCGGAAAATACGATCATGGCATCGCTCAGCTGCTGGTCCTCACGTTGCTGAACAACAGCATTGATGAATGTCTCGGAAATGCTCGCCTTGTTATGAACCAGCTCGTGCAGCCATGGGGTGACGCTTTCCTTCGATTTTGCACGAACAAAGCTCTGGACGAACCCGACATTGATTTCCGGACCAATTCCGGCAGGTGAAAACAATCCCAGAGCGCGAATGTCGATATTGCCACGGTTGGCAAGGCGTACACAGACCGCGGCGCCAAAGGAATGCCCCACAAGGATCGCACGCTGGATATCGAACATCTTAAGCGTGGCCTCTATCATGGCGGCAATAGTGTCGATGTCCCGGACGGCCACCAGTGGGGAAGCGCCATGTGACGGCAGATCAATCGCCAACAAGGGCTGTTGCCATTGAGTGCCGGCAAAAAGCCCCCGCCAGTTGTTATGGTCCGAGGCAAAGCCGTGCAACAGCACGAGTGGCGTCCCTTCACCTTTGCGCAGCCATACGGCATTGAGTATGGATTCGCCTTCCGACCGTGGCTGCCTCGAAGCGACAATAGCTCCGAGGAGCGGACGGGAGGCCTTCCAGTGCTGCAATGACATCCTTCTTCTGGATGCGTCCGCCCGGCCCGCTGCCGTCGATCAGGCCCGAGGTCGATTCCGGCATCATTGGCCATACGTCTGGCAAGTGGCGTTGCAATGGCTCGTCCATTCTGACCGCTATTTACGGGTGTTCCAGTGGTGGCCGCCGATATATTTGCTGTTGCTGTTTGTGGTGCATTCTGCAGTGTGGACGGTGCGGAAGCTGCCGGGGCTGCCCTGACAGCGTCTCCCTTTGCGAACAGGCTGGCCACGCTCTGGCCAACTTCGATTTCATCAGTAGTGGAAGATTTCAGTATCTTCACCGTTCCAGCATGGGGCGCGTCCACCTCCACGACCGTCTTGTCATTATCTATCTCGAACAGGAGCTGGCCCTGTTTGACCTCGTCACCATCCTTGACGTGCCAGCGCGAAATCGTTCCCGAATTGGTCTCCAGACTGACTTTTGGATATATAATTTCAGTGGCCATGGGGTGTCCTGCAACAATTTGGCTTTCGTAGCCATCAGAATTTCACGGGGGATGCTCTCTCAAAGGGCCTCTCTGGAATTACCCGGGGAGCCGTTCCTGCAGTTCGGCAGCAAGTTCCTTCAAGGCAGGTCCGATCTCGCCGTAACAAAGGCCGCGCGGGGCAATATCGGTAATGCCGCCACAGGTAATTGCGACGAGTTGTGTCCCGTCGGTCGGGCGGAACGGTACCCCAACTGCATTGATATAGCTGTACCAGTCGCCGCAAGAGACAACAAAGCCATCTCGTGCGAAATCATCGAGCGCATGGTTGGTCAGTCGCAGAATTCGTTCCGAATGTTCCGGCTCTGATTGCAGCATTCGCTCCAGCAGAGCATCACGCTGGCTTTCCTCCATACCGGCATAATATGAAAGACCCATTGCGGTCTTCCAGAGAGGGAGCCGCGAGCCGACATTCAGGCGCAGGGAAACGGGATTTTCCGAGCGTGCGTTGGCGATGTAAACCATCTCCTGTTGTTCTCGCAGGCCCATAGCCACGGCAACTCCGGTTTTTTCGGCCAGCTTGCGCATTAGCGGCATCGCAATATGAACAACGACATTAGCGCTAAGACCGGAATAACCGAGTGCAATTGTTGCCGGACCGATACGATAACGCCCGAGCATTTCATCATAGTTGAGATAACCCAGACTGACCGGGGTGGCGGTCAGACGTGAAACCGTTGCTTTGGGAAGCCCCGTGCGATCGATCAGTTCCTGATTGCCCAGCGACAGGTCGTGAGGTGTGAAGCTGCGCAATATCTCCAGCCCGCGCACGAGTGCGCTCGAAACCTGAGCGGAATCTTTTTCCGGGTCCTGCGGCGTCGGTTTCACTCTTTTTTCTCACGGCTTCTCCCGGCGTTTTCGGTGCAAGTGCAGAGTTTGGGAAGGGGAAATAACAAAAATGAAATTTAATTCCATTTATATTGACGACTCCCGTTTTGGTTGTCAATACTAAGTACAAGCCGCCGGAGAACGGTAACAAAAAATATCCAGACGGGAACCAAGCATGTCGAACTATCTTTTCAGACGTCTCATTGCGATGCCATTCTTGATTTTGGGCATCGTGACAATTGCGTTCGGCCTGACCACGATAACAAAAGGTGATCCGCTCACCTCCATCGTCGCAGAGCAGCAGATGAACAATCCGGAAGTGGTTGCCGCAGCAAAGGCCAAGTGGGGTCTGGATCGCAGCCTGCCGGAGCGTTACTTCATCTACCTGAAAAATCTCGCAGCTGGCGATATGGGCACGTCCTTCGTGACCAAGCGTCCCGTGAGCACAGATTTGCTTGCGCGGCTACCTGCCACCATGGAACTGGTGATCGTGGCGATGATCATCGGGTCGGTGATCGGAATCACACTCGGTATTCTCGCCGCCTATTATCGCGATAGTGTCATCGATCATCTGGCAAGGCTTTTTGCACTGTTCGGATCTTCCTTGCCCGTTTTCTGGCTCGGCCTTGCGGTTCTGTTCGTTTTTCCGTTCAGTTCGAGATACTGCGGGGCCGGGCCGGCTCGACCCAAGGATGACGCCACCAGCTGCAGTGACGGGTTTCATGACCATCGACAGTCTGCTGGCAGGTGACGTCGCAGCCTTCCGTGATGCTGTTGCCCACCTGATCCTCCCTTCGATGGTACTCGGCTGGGCGGTTGCCGGTACGATCTCCCGTCTTGTCCGTGCGAACATGCTGGATGTGATCGGGCGGGAATTTATCCTCACGGCACGCGCAAAAGGGGCAGGGGAATTGCGGGTGGTGTTCCGCCATGCATTGCGCAACATCCACGGTGCCGGTTCTGACAGTCGTCAGCTATTCCTTTGCCTATCTCATCACCGGGGCCGTGCTGACTGAAACAATCTTCGCGTGGCGGCACGGGCTCTTATGCCGTTGAGGCAGCCAGAGCGCTCGATTTCCCTGCCATTATCGGTGTGACGATCGTGGGAGGGATCATGTTCCTCATGACGAACCTGTTGACTGACGTCGCCTATGTGGTGGCCAACCCGCGCGTGCGCCCGGGTTAAGGGGAGTTATGGTTGCTTTATCAAATACGATAACACGCCAGTTCAGAATACCGGGCTGGTTTACACTGCCTCTTCTGATCGGCATTCTCGTCGTCGGTTTCTGGCTCATAGCGACGTTCATTGCGCCATATATGACGCCCTATGATCCACTTCAAATGGCAGGCCGTCGTTTGCAGATGCCAAGCTGGTCCCATTGGCTTGGAACGGATGCTCTTGGTCGCGACGTGTTGGCACGCACACTGTATGGCGCCCGCCATTCGTTGCCGATTGCACTGGTCGTAGTGGTCAGCGCAGTCATCATCGGCGCGCTCGCCGGTGCTGTTGCCGGATATCGAGGCGGTTGGGTCGATGCAGCCATCATGCGGCTCGTTGATATAACACTGTCTTTCCCGCCAATGTTGCTTGCCATGGCCGTGGCCGCGTCGCTCGGCCCCGGTCTGGAGAATGCGGCGATTGCCATGGTCATCGTCTGGTGGCCGGTTTATGCCCGTTTGATGCGGGCACAGGTGCTCGAAGTCCGGGAACGCGAGCATGTCGAAGCTGCCATTGCCGCTGGTGCTGGCAACGGGCGCATTCTTTTCAAGCATATTCTTCCGCTCTGCTGGACCCCCGTATTAATCAGCGCCACCATGGATCTGGGTCAGGTCATTCTGCTGGCCGCTTCACTCAGCTTCATTGGCCTCGGCGCAACGCCGCCCACGCCGGAGTGGGGGTCGATGATCGCTGAAGGCGCAGTCTATTTTACAATTGGTGGATCGCCATGGGGCCGGGGCTGGCGATTCTGACAATTGTTCTGGGCTTCAATTTCATCGGCGATGGTCTCCGCGACTATTTCGATCCGCGCTCCAGATGATCGGGGAATAAGATGTCAAACCTCAATAAGAGCGCCAGTCTGCTTCGTATAGATAACCTGCGGGTTGGTTTCGGTCGTGATGGATTGATCCGGATGCAGTGCGGGGCATTAACCTCGAACTTGAACGCGGCGAAGTGCTGGGGATCGTCGGCGAGTCCGGGTCGGGAAAATCCATAGGCATGCTGGCGGCGATTGGACTGGCGCCTCCAAATGCCAAAGTAACCGGCTCGGTTACCTTTCAGGGGCAGGAACTGGTGGGAAGGTCCCGCAGGAAATGCGCGGTTTAAGGGGTTCAAGGATCGCCATGATCTTTCAGGACCCGCTATCATCGCTGAATCCGGTGATGAAAATCGGCGATCAAATCGTCGAAGCGTTACAACTTCACCAGAAGGGGCTGGGCCGTAAACAGGCGCTTGCGCGTGCGGTGGAATTGCTGGAGCTGGTTTCGATCCCGCAACCCGATCAGCGGATCAAGCAATATCCGCATGAGTTTTCCGGCGGTATGCGCCAGCGTGTCATGATCGCGATGGCCGTCGCCAACAATCCGGATCTTCTTATCGCTGATGAGCCTACCACTGCCCTCGACGTGACCGTTCAGGCACAGATAATGGCAGTCTTGCGCGATCAACAGAACAAGCTGGGCACGGGACTGATACTCATCACACATGATCTTGGTGTGCTCGCCGGTCATGCCGACAAGGTGGCAGTCGTCTATGCCGGTGAGGTCGTGGAAAAGGCCGGGATATATGAGCTTTTTGAAAACCCGCGTCATCCCTATACACGTGGCCTGATCGCCTCCATTCCAACACTTGGCGATAGCGGCGGAAAGCTTTTTTCCATTGATGGAGCACCTCCGGTCCCCGGTGCATTTCCCCGAGGATGCGCTTTCCATCCCCGCTGTCCCCATGCGCAGGCGATTTGCCGGGAAAAAGCCCCGGACTATGAACGGTTCGAGGAACATATATCGGCGTGCCATTTTGCCGGAAGCTTGCCGCCCTTCAAACGCGACGTCAAAGTAAAACTTATGGAGGGGTGCACTCATGAGTGAAAACTCCACGGCAATTTCATTCTCTCCAACAGGGGCGGAAACCGCACTTTCGGTTCGAAAGCTGCGAAAGAGTTTTCCCGTCAAAGGTGGCACGATCATTCAGCGAGACATTGCCGAGGTCAAAGCCGTCGATGACATTTCGTTCGACTTGCGCAAGGGAGAAACCCCGGGCCCGGTAGGAGAATCCGGTTGCGGAAAGTCCACACTTGGCCGATGCATTCTTCGACTGGTCGAGCCGTCGGATGGGCAAGTCCTTTTCGGGGTAACGATATTACGAAGCTCAATGCGCGTGAAATGCGCGCTGCGCGCAAGCACCTCCAGTTTGTGTTTCAGGACCCTTTCGCTTCCCTTCATCCGCGTATGCGCATCGAGGAAAGTATCGCGGAGCCGTTGCGCATCAGCGATCTCACGCAGACGCAGCGAAAGGAACGTGTGCAGGAAATGCTGGGTCTTGTGCGGCTCAACCCGGAACATGGCAAACGCTATCCCCATGAGCTTTCCGGCGGGCAGCGCCAGCGCGTCGTGATTGCACGAGCATTGGCGCTCAATCCGCAAGTCATGGTGCTGGATGAGCCCGTCTCTGCACTCGATGTCTCTGTTCAGGCAGGGGTCCTGAACCTCCTTCAGGATATTCAGGCGCAGTTCGGGACGTCTTATGTATTCATCGCCCATGACCTGTCGGTTGTTCGCCATATCTCGCATACCGTCGCCGTCATGTACCTTGGCCGCATCGTGGAAAAGGCTCCCGAAGCCCGGCTTTATGGGCATCCGCTGCACCCTTACACGCAGGCCTTGATGTCGGCTGTGCCTCTGGCCGATCCGGTGATCGAGCGCACGCGGCAGCAGATATTGCTTAAAGGTGACGTGCCAAGTCCGATCAATCCGCCTTCCGGCTGTCCGTTCCGTACCCGTTGCTTCAAGGCGCAGGCAATCTGTGCCGAAGTGAGGCCTGAATTGCAGAGCCGGGGAGGCGGACATGAGGTGGCATGTCACTTTCCGGACGAATGGCGCGCAGCTTCCTGATTTTGTTTCACCAATTTGAACGGGCGACCGCTCGAGAAGGATACGAATTTGAAAATTATGAATGAAATAAAAGAGCCGGGCTTGCCCGAAAGCAATGCGGCGTTGCCACTTGCGGGGATAAAGGTCCTGGACTTGTCGCGGGTGCTCGCCGGGCCCCGGGCGACGATGAGCCTTGCGGACATGGGAGCCGAGGTCTGGAAGATCGAAAACATACAGGGCGGTGACGATACCCGTGCCCGGTCAGTGCCCAACTACAAGGGAGCAAGCACTTATTTTTGTGTGCCAATCGCGGCAAGAAAAGCCCGGCTCTCGATCTCAAATCCCGTGAAGGGCTGGAAATCATTTACGAACTGGCCAAACAGGCAGACGTGGTTGTCGAGAATTTCCGGGCTGGGACGGTCGAACGGCTGAAGATCGATTACGAAAGCCTGAAAGCGCTCAATCCGGGCATCGTTTATTGCTCGATTTCCGGTTATGGCCAAACCGGCCCGGAGGCTCAGCGACCGGGTTACGATTTCGTCGTGCAGGCAGAATCCGGCCTGATGTCGATTACGGGGCAGGTCGATGGTGAGCCGACGCGTATCGGCGTTGCCATGACCGATATCGTTGCCGGGATGGTTGCCACGCAATCCGTCCGGCAGCCCTTTATCAGCGCAGGACGACCGGGGTTGGTCAATATATAGACGTTTCACTTTATGAATGTGCGCTTAATACGTTAATCAATGTTGGCAGCGCGCATCTGAACGGGGCCATGTTCCTGCCCGTTTCGGCAATGCCCCCCAACCGTCGTTCCCTACCAGATTTTCGAATGTTCCGACGGTGCGTTTGCGCTTGCGGTCGGCAATGATCGCCAGTTTGCAATTCTTTGTGAGCAAATCATCGGTCTGCCCGGACTGGCAGCGGACGAGCGTTTCAGAACGGCAAGTGGACGTGCTGTGAACCGGGCCGCCTTGATCCCGCCAATGGCGGAACGCTTTCGGGCAAATACCCGCCAGCACTGGATGTCAGTATGCCTGAAGATGGGCGTCCCTGCCGGGCAGGTAAAAACGGTGCCGGAGGCTTTTGAAAGCCCGAACGTAAAAGCCCGGCATGTGGTGCAAAACTGGAGAGCGCGTATCTGGGGCCCATCTCGCTGGTGCGCCCCGCGCAAGGTCTGAAAGCGCAGGAAAAGGCTGCCTACAAGGCGCCGCCGATGCTTGGTGAAGACAGTGTCTCTGTACTCGAGAAAGTTCTCGGGCTGGATGAAGAACAGCTGGCTGATTTGATCGCAGCCGGTGTCATTTATCAGTATCAGCCCACCGCTTGCGAATAAGGAAAATGGAAATGCAGACCCAGTATCCAGATGTAAAGCTCTTCATTGACGGAACGTGGCGCGATGGATCGCGTGGCGAAACCATCGAGGTCCTCAATCCCGCGACTGATGAGGTCATTGGCCATATCTCCAAGGCCACGACGTCTGATCTTGACGATGCGCTGGCTGCTGTCGATCGTGGATTTGAGACATGGAGCAAGGTTTCCGCTTTCGACCGCTATAAAGTCATGCGCCGCGCTGCCGACATATTCCGCAGTCGCGGTGAAGAGGTAGCGCGTCTGTTGACGATGGAACAAGGCAAACCGCTCGCCGAAGCGCGGATCGAAGCCTCTGCTGCCTGCGATTTGATTGACTGGTTCGCGGAAGAGGCGCGCCGCAGTTACGGTCGGATCGTACCGCCACGTCAGGCTTATGTCATGCAGGCAGAGGTCAAGGAGCCAGTCGGTCCTGTCGCGGCGTTCACGCCCGGAACTTTCCAATCAATCAGGCTGTTCGTAAAATTTCGGCAGCTTTGGCGGCGGGGTGCTCCATCCTCCTGAAAGGCGCTGAAGATACCCCCGCTGCCCCTGCAGAACTGGTCAGGGCATTCGCAGAGGCTGGCCTGCCTGATGGCACGATCAACCTTGTCTATGGCGATCCAGCTGAGATTTCCGCCTATCTCATCCCCCACCCGATCATCAAGAAAGTGTCTTTTACAGGTTCTACGCAGGTCGGCAAACAACTGGCGGCACTCAGTGGCCTGCACATGAAGCGTGTCACCATGGAACTGGGAGGACACGCGCCGGTCATCATAGCGGCCGACGCCGATGTCGCGCAGGCAATCAAGGTTGTATCTGCGTCGAAGTTCCGAAATGCGGGGCAGGTCTGTATCTCGCCCACCCGCTTCCTGATCGAAAATTCAGTATATGACGAAGTGGTCGAGGGACTGACGGTTTATGCAAAGTCATTGAAGGTCGGAGATGGGCTTGAAGCTGGTACGACGATGGGACCGCTCGTAAATGCCAAACGCGTGAACTCCATGGAACGGCTGGTGCAGGATGCAAGGGAGCACAAGGCACGAGTAGTCACTGGTGGCGAGCGTATTGGTAACCTCGGCAATTTTTTCGAACCAACAATCCTCGCCGATGTGCCAAAAGAAGCTGCTATCATGAACGAGGAGCCGTTTGGCCCGGTAGCGTTGTTGAACAGGTATGATACGCTGGACGAAGCGCTGAGCGAAGCCAATCGTCTGAATTATGGCGGCGGCTTATGCATTTACTGGATCGTCGGCAAATGCTGCTCGAATCTCGTCCACGGTTCGCAGTGGAATGATTACCATAAATCATTACGGTCTTGCCCTACCGGAAGTGCCGTTCGGCGGGATCAACGATTCCGGCTATGGGACGGAAGGTGGTGCCGACGCACTTGAAGCCTATCAGAACACGAAATTTGTTACCTTCTTGCAGGCTTGAAACTCTGCATTATGGGAATGCTCTAAGGACCGTATGTTCATTGAGCATTCTCATCTAATATTTGCTCCGCCCTAAGTATCTGATATATTACCGGAAAATAAATTCTACTGTTGAGGAATGCCGGGCAGCCCATTGAGCTGACGCCCGGCGTCGATGAGGCCAAGCAACGACGCCGCGCCGAAGAAGAGGCTACGGCTCCAGCACAGTCTTTGTCCAGTCGCGCAGTCATCTCGACCGCCTAATCACCGGCATCCGCTCCGATCGGCCCTCAGTTCCCGGCGTCCTCATCACCGGGAGCGATCGCTAGCGGATAGCTCGTGCTGCGACCGCCGCCCTGATCTTTCGTCAGGATGTCTCGCTGAACCAGATCGTTGATGTCGCGCAACGCCGCATCGATCGGTGATTGACCAACGCATCAAAGAGCTGGAATCATATAGGGCTTGCCTGATAGAGGGCGCTTGTTAGCTTGGCAGAGTTCGCACGTTGCTAGCGCGAGGCGTTTCGCAACTGGCCGAAGAGCCGCTTCCTTCTTAGCTGCTCTCGACCTTCATGGCGGTCGTTTATCCGGTCAATGACATCGTTTAAGGTGGACGGTAGGATAGCGGGGGTTTTCGCAAGAATTGCCATCTTCGCGAATAGTCGACTTTGGGTGATGGAATGAATAAGCCAATATTATTCGGCGCTGACTACAGCGTTTATGTCCGCATTTCGCGCCTCGCTCTTCACGAGAAAGGTGTCGATTATGAACTGATCCCTATCGACATATTTGCTCTGGATAAAGTGGCGTCGAACTATCTTGAGAGGCAACCGTTCGGGAAAATTCCGGCGTTCGAACATGATGGTTTTCGCTTGTATGAGACTGGAGCCATTACCCGCTATATCGATGAAGCGTTTCAAGGATCTCCGCTCCAGCCATCGACACCGAAGTTACGGGCTCGTGTGAATCAGATCATCAGCATTGCAGACAACTACATTTACCCTCAGCTGGTTTGGGGAATGTATGTTGAGCTTGTTTTCAAGGCAGTGAAAGGCGAGCCAACTGACGATACCCGAATAGCGACAGCGCGGGCTAATACGCCCGGTTGCCTGAATGTGCTTTCGAGCCTTTTTTAGGAAATGACACCGGTTTAGCGGTGATAACATATCGCTCGCTGATCTTTATGTAGCTCCGATGATCGATTACTTCTTGATGGTGCCAGAGGGACCGGAGATGTTCTTTAAAAAAGAGAATCTCGCGGGATGGTGGCATGGCATACGCGTTCGTGAAAGCTTTCGAGCAACGCGTCCCATCAACTAGCGCTTCTGTCGCTGACATTTGCCGCGTTGCTAAACCGCTCTTGGAAGCGGTCACTAATCTAGGCCGTGCACTCATAAATAGGCTAGCTATTTGAATGGATTAGTTATTAAAAGGTCTCGGATTTGGAGGTGTTGGATGTCACATCGCCGCTATGAACTCACAGAACGGGAATGGTCGATTATTGCGCCGCTGCTGCCGCGAGCGGATAGCGTTTTTGGTCATGGACAGTCTTCCCAAGGGTTGAGGATGGTTGCACCAGTGGGCTGAAAGTCCGCGACGTTACGCGTGACGACAGTCATACCGTGTACGAGGGCGGTTGCCGCGATGAGCGCATCCCGTTCACTACGCTTGTCATGAACGTGCAGTCGAGCACATCGCATGGCAACGGCTGTATCAACAGGAAGGGTTCGCTCAACGAATTCAGGCAAAACGTGCTGATCCAACCACGACCGCAACATCTTCCCTTGGCTGAAATCCTTTCGTTCGATCTGACGGATTCCAAGTTCCAGTTCCATGACAGTGATCACGGAAACATATAAATCGGCAGCATCGACGCTTTCAGACCATGCTGTGACTTTCGGATTGGCCATGCCATTCCTGACCTTGCGCAGTTCCGACACCACATTCGTATCAAGGACATACATCATGAGAAGTCGGCCGGCTTGATACCGATAGTCGCCCGAGGCGCTTCAAATTCAATATCAGCAACACCGGGCATTGCCAGTGCATCCGCGATATTGCGCCGCTGTCTCGCTAGTCGTTGATATTCTTCGATGCTCAATAGGACATGCGCGGGCTTACCACGATCTGTGATAAACACCGGTCCATACTTTGTTGCCTTTTTTTGGCGCGAGTTACGTCTTGGTTCAACTCGCGGCTCGAAAGGGTCGTGATGGTCATACCATACCTCCTATATCGAATTGTTTTGTAGTTATGTTACTACATTAGGTCAGGATTGCAACTCTTTCCAGCCTTCTTGGTGCATTGAGGTTGGCTTGTCCGGCCTCCGATGCAGCCTTCAAGTTGTCGCGGGCCTGTATGGGATTTCGCGGATCGGCTCAAAATCATTAAAAGTGCTCTGAGGCACTTTTTGTTCAGGTCTGGTTTTCCCTCCTGTCTCAATCGACAGTGCGCCATACTCTCCTTTACACCCTCCTATACCTTCGACGCCTTACAACCGGGTTATCTGCCCGCTGTGGGAGTTCCGTAGCTCCACCTTTCACCAGCAGCGCCCAGACGATGCGGGCGAGCTAATTGGCAAGGGCGACGATCACTAGCATACGAAGCTTCCGTGCCAACATGCTTCCAAGCACGGAGCCCTCTGGCAAACACGGTAGGTGGCTTGCCACACCACTGAACTAACACCGAGAACAAGCAAGCGTCGTAGCGTTCGCTCGCCCATTTTCGATGTTGCGCCGAGCTTCTGCTGTCCGCCGGTAGATCGCTGGAGTGGAGTCAGCCCGAGCCACGCGGCAAAATCTCGACCTTTTTTGAAGGTCGATTGCTGGAAGTCCTTTATCAGGAACGTATTGATATCGCTTCGACACTTGGTCCGCAGGTTCGAACAATTTTTGAACATTTCCATCTCTCATTTCATTTCCCCGTCAGTTCAATTTCGCAGATGAGCGGGGAGATGCATACAGCGGGCAATGGCGGTACCGGACAAGCAACCGCGGATAGCCGCTATGTTACCGAAGACGTGCCATTCGGTCTTGCGATGACTGCCAAGCTCGGGCGTCTGGTCGGAAAGCCGGCAGAATTACACGAAACCGGTGTAAAGGTCTTCTCGGCCATGTATGGCCGCGACTTTTCCGCTGAAAACGACTTGCTTTCTGCACTCACAATGGATGTCCTTGTGCTCGAAGAACTGGTTTTGCTTTGCAAGAATGGTTATCCTGCAGGCACTTGACCCGTAATGGAAAATCATAGAATGCTTCCGTAATAAAATTGCGGGATTTGGCAATTTTATTGCATTTCTATATTTCTGCCCGTCGCGAGGTCCGGCCACACATCAAGGTGAGAGTTGCGAAATTGAACCGGGATTTTCTTCAGCATTTCCGTCGCGAGCTTGACGGTTTGAAATCCGATGGCCTCTACAAGTCGGAACGCGTCATTACGTCAAAACAGTCGGGCACCATTGAAGTGGCCTCTGGAGAGCGGGTGCTTAATTTTTGCGCCAATAATTATCTCGGGTTGGCTGATAATGAGGAATTGACTGCAGCCGCCAAACAAGCGCTCGACCGCTATGGCTTTGGCATGGCATCGGTGCGCTTTATCTGCGGGACCCGGGAAGAACACAAACAGCTGGAGGCTCGAATTTCGTCCTTCCTCGGAATGGAAGATACCATCCTGTATTCCTCCTGTTTCGATGCCAATGGGGGCTTGTTCGAAACTTTACTGGGTGAAGATGACGCCATCATTTCGGATGCACTCAATCATGCATCGATCATTGACGGTGTCCGGTTGTCCAAAGCTAAACGCTTCCGTTATGCCAATAATGATATGGCATCACTTGAGCAAGAGTTGAAAAAGCCGAGGGATCGCGCTTCAAGCTGATTGCCACTGATGGTTTTTTTCCATGGACGGCATCATTGCCAACCTGCAGGGCGTTTGTGATCTGGCGGACAAGTATGGTGCCATAGTCATGGTAGATGACAGCCACGCCGTCGGTTTTGTCGGCGAAAACGGTCGCGGTTCAGCGGAATATTGCGGGGTAGAGGGACGGGTCGGAATTATCACCGGCACACTTGGCAAGGCGCTGGGCGGTGCGTCGGGCGGTTATACCTCGGCCAAGGCGGAAGTCGTCGACTGGCTGCGTCAACGCTCACGTCCCTATCTGTTCTCCAATACGCTTGCGCCTGTCATTGCGGCCGCTTCATTGAAGGTCTTTGATCTGATCGAACAGGGCGGAGATTTGCGTAACCGGCTCAAGGCTAATGCCGAACTGTTTCGTCGAGAAATGACCGGGCTGGGTTTCACTTTGGCGGGGAGATCACCCCATCATTCCGGTAATGCTGGGCGACGCGGTGCTTGCGCAGGAAATGGCCGCACGGATGCTGGACAAGGGCGTTTATGTCATAGGTTTTTCTTTTCCGGTTGTGCCGAAGGGGCAGGCGCGTATTCGTACGCAGATGTCGGCTGCCCACTCAGAGCAGGATGTGCGCCGGGCCATTGCAGTGTTTGAACAGGTCGGCCGCGATCTCGGTATTATCCGGGGAGCCTGATATGACCAATATGATGAAAGCACTGGTGAAGGCGGGGCCGGAACCCCGCCTTTGGATGGAGCATGTGCCGGTTCCCGAGATCGGCCCCAATGATGTGCTGATCAAAGTCAAGAAATCGGCGATCTGCGGTACTGATGTGCATATTTGGAACTGGGATCAATGGGCGCAGAAGACCATTCCCGTCCCAATGGTAGTCGGTCATGAGTTCATGGGTGAGATTGTCGAGATCGGATCGGCGGTCACGAAGTATAAGGTTGGTGAGCGCGTTTCAGGTGAGGGCCATATTGTGTGCGGCAAATGTCGCAATTGCCGTGCCGGTCGGGGGCATTTGTGCCGTAATACGTTGGGAGTTGGGGTTAATCGACCGGGTTCCTTTGGTGAGTTTTTCTGCCTGCCTGAATATAACGTTGTCGCTATTCCCGAAGATGTGCCAGATGAAGTCGCCGCCATTTTCGATCCCTTTGGCAATGCGGTTCATACAGCGCTTTCCTTTGACATGATCGGTGAGGATGTGCTGGTCACTGGTGCGGGGCCGATCGGTATCATGGGTGCCATGGTTGCCAAGCGTTCCGGTGCCCGCAAGGTGGTGATCACCGATATTAATCCGATAAGGCTAGAACTGGCCCGTAAGATCGGTATTGATCATGTGGTTGATGCTTCAAAAGACAATCTTGCCGATGTGATGAAATCAATTGGCATGTCGGAAGGTTTTGATGTTGGGTTGGAAATGTCGGGCGCCGCTTCCGCTTTCAGAGATATGATCGACAAGATGAACAACGGCGGCAAAATTGCCATTCTTGGTATTCCCGCGGCCGGTTTCGAGATCGACTGGAACAAAGTCATATTCAAGATGCTGACGTTGAAAGGCATCTATGGCCGTGAAATGTTCGAGACATGGTACAAAATGATTGCATTTGTCCGGGGCGGGCTTGATCTGGCGCCAGTCATTACCCATCGCATTCCTGTCACTGAATTTCGCGACGGGTTTGAAGCAATGCGTTCTGGCAACTCTGGTAAAGTTATCATGGATTGGCATTGAGGTCATTGGAGACCGCAAATCCCGTTTCGCTATTCATTCTTCGCGCCGGGGCATGAAGCGTGTACCTCCGGACTTTTCGAGAAGGCGCACGAGGTTCTGGCCGCCTTCCATCATATCGGCCTGAATGGATTCCCGCACCTTGTCCGATCGGCGTTGTCGAAGATATTTCAAAACCGCCAAATGCTGATGTTCCGCCGGGTATGTTGGCGGGGCATCTGGATAATGAAAGTTCAAAAGAGGGCCGTTGCGCATCCATATATCATCGAGAATGGCCAGCACTTCGGGCAGTTCGGAGGCGTCGTACAAACCTCGATGAAACTGCCAGTTCGCCTTGACAGCGTCCGACCAACGCCGCTCTTGCTCAGCGCGGATCAACTCTTCATGGACGACCTCAATCCGATCAATAGCAGATTCGGAAATTCGCGTTGTGGCATGTTCTGCCGCAAGCCCTTCCAGAAAAAGTCGCACCGTGCGAAGCTCGATATACTGTTTGGCCGTCATGTGGGCGACGATGATGGACTTGCCAGCTTGCATTTCCAGCGCGACCCCCGCACGAGCTGCATCAAGGCTTCGCGTATTGGTGTCTCTGAAACACTCATTGCTGCTGCCAGTTCCCGGATCTTGAACCGGTGACCGGGCCAAAAACGCCCTTCCATCAGCGCTTGCCGAAGGTTGTTGTAAACCAGCCCGGTCAGGCTGTCTCGGGCAACAGGCCCAACCCCCTTTTCGTTCTCACCGGACGGCTGTTCAATATCGCTCATCATTCAATCTCGGTTCAAATCATTCAGTTTCCGCATATCATATAGATGAGGCGCCGCCCACGTTAATCTAAAAAGGCAATCTCCTGTGCCGAGTACGGAGGTATGCGTTGGAATACCAAGGCGATCCGGTTCAGGTTGGTCCTATGAAAAGTGAGCAGGCAGAAGCTCCAACTATTTACTCTGGCGTATTTCCCGTTGTGAGGACAATTCTCCTTTTTCTGGAATATCCCCAGCCGAGGGAGATGAGTACCGCAGCGTTGTTACTGGAATTCACATGACCACGAAATAGCGCTTGCGTCCGACATTTAAATATATGATATATCATAATTCTAGGCAGAGCAATCTGACGGCGCAATTATTCGGGCAATGACCCGGACACCTCATCCGGCTCTCACCAAAGAGTAAAGGAGCCTTCATGCAGAAGCGCTGTCCATATTCCGGGGCGCAAGTGGACGGAGCGTGCTCGTGGGTAAAGAGCGCACCGCGGAATTTTCGAAGCGGTTATCGAAAAGATGCGCCTGAAAGCAAATGGATGGTGCGGTTCGAACGGCACCATACTGACCAGAATCGCCATGATGGCTGTGGGAGGAGCTAGAATGATTATCGTTACCGGCGCAACGCATGGTATTGGCCGAGCTTGCGCGGAGCTGCTGGTTGGCCGGGGGCATCGTGTCACGGCAACCGGGCGAGATGCCGAGGCAGGCGAACAACTGGCGGCTTCCAGTGAAATGATCAGTTTCATACAAGGCGACGTCGGATGCGAGAATGATTGCCGCCGCGTCGTTGAAGAAGCGCTTTGTCTTGGCGATGGAAGCATTACCGGGCTCGTCAACAATGCAGGTGTCGGGCGCCGGATGCCGTTTGGCGCCGCAGGTAGTGCTGATTGGGACGAAGTGATGAGCATCAATGCCCGTAGCGCCTTCCTCTTTACACGCCATGCGCTGGAAGGATTGAGAAAGGCACGTGGTTCTGTCGTCAACATTGCCAGCGTCGCGGGTAAGCAGGGCGAGGAAGGCCTCGCCATATACTGTGCGTCGAAAGCGGCAGTCATCGGGTTAACGCAAGCACTCGCGCTGGAATTCGGCGACGAGATCCGCTTTAACGCTATCTGTCCGGGACAGATTGCAACGCGTATGATGCAGAAGGTTCTGTCCAATCCTCTCCGCAAGCGCCAGCTCGAACAGCGCATTCCAGCAGGCCGTGTTGGTCAACCGCGGGAGGTCGCGGAAGTTGTGGCATGGCTACTTTCGGACGCCTCTTCTTATGTCAATGGAGTTGTCATGAGCGTAGATGGCGGGGAAACCGCGGGACTTATGACACCGGAACCGGTTACCTGATCGTTTCCCCGTCAGTACCGGAAACCTCGACCGCATAATTTTAAGCACAATCGCCTTTGCCGTTTCTTCTCAGGCGGGTTTGTGCTTCCACGCGCAAGATGAGCTTGAAGGTGTAATGATGGAAATTACTGGCAAGACGCAGATAATGCTGATGTTGGCTGACCCGGTGGGCCATATACGGGGATCGGCCCTCATCAACGATCATTTTGATAAGATGGGATTGGATGTGGCGATTGTTCCGCTACACGTCGCGCCGGAGGACTTGTCTGCAAGTTTGCATATGATCAGTCGCATCAAGAATGTTGTTGGTCTGGGCATTACTATTCCCCATAAGATCGCGGCGGTTTCGCTGATGGACGAACTGACCGATACGGCTCGCCGTCTAGGCGCGGTAAATTTTGTACGCCGGAACGCAGATGGAACGTTTACTGGACACAACATAGATGGCGAGGGCTTCATTTGCGGTTTGCGGAAGAATGGCTTTTGCCGGAGGGCAAGAAGGCCATGATGGTCGGCACGGGCGGTGTCGGTCGTGCCATTGCTTTCGCCTTGGTAGAGGCAGGCGTTGCGGAGCTGCTCATCGCCAACCGCACCCATGAAAAGGCGCAGGAACTGGCAGCGGACATTGTGAAAGCCATTCCTCATGCTTCTGCGCACGCAGTGGCGGTCAATGCAAAAGATAAATTCGATGATCTCGACCTTCTCATCAATGCGACCCTCTCGGCATGCACGCGGGCGAACCATTGCCGCTCGATCTTGCCGGATTGAGGGAGGAAACTACAGTTGCCGAAGTCATCATCCATCCGAAAATGACGCCTCTACTGGAAATTGCCTCGAAGCGGGGATGCCGGATCGTCACCGGCGACGCCATGCTTCTTCCACAACCCGAACTGGTCGCGAAGTTTGTGTGTTGTGCATAGACGTTTTAGTGCAGCATCGGGCTCATGTTTGAGCAGCGAACGTTTTGCGACCTTGACATTCCGATGTCACCTGAACTGGAAATCAGCTATAACGCTGTTGCTGCCTATCGCTCCATCAAGTTATGCGATTGCATATCGTGATATGAAATATCATTCATGTACAATAAGTTGGAACCATGTATCCAAAAACGGCTTCGCTTTAATCCATCCAGATAAACCAGAAGCTCCGGCCCAAGCTCGACAGGTTGCAATGATGCAACGTCGGTAGGGCTTGTTTCCGATACAAGGCCAGTTTCTTGAAGGATCGCTTGACCGTTAGAAGACAGAAGAAATGTGATCGCCTGTTCCGCGATGTTTGCGTGTCTACTTCGATCCGGGATGAGCGCGGTCCGGGGTAGAGCGACAACGTAATCCTGTGGTATGATCACTGTAAAATTTCGTGCGTCATATTGCCATTTGCTCACGTCTGACAACGACACGTTATAGGCAAGATCGATGCTGCCAGCTGACAACGCTTGTAACAGTTCTTCACTCGTATCGAAAATTCGCGCTTGTGATGCGCCGAAGGCGCGGACGATACGCCAGAACAGCGGTGATCGGATCGAATCCTGAGCTGCCAGTGTGTAACTGACATTATCAATGCCAATATTGACGACCCCGACACGGCGTTGAAAACGCGGTGCGTTTTGCTCCAACAATCGTGCAAGTTCAATGCGTGTCGTTGGCAGTTCATTGTCGAGCGCGCGACGCCTGACAACGCTCACCGCTGGATCGAAACCGATGCTGAACAATTCGCTACGCCAATGAGCTTGTGGTGTTAAACCTGCATTGCGAACAATTCCATTTCTTGGTTGCGCGCCGCCTTCATTGGCGATGAGCACCGCAAGATCGGGCGTCGAAAGGATAACGAGATCGGCGGTGCTCGCTTCTTCAGCGCCAGCAAGAAGCCGCGAAGTCCATTCACCCGGTCTGATCTGCCGATAAGCAATGTTCACACCGGGCAGTTGACGCGCAAGACCAGCCTGTACGGGGGCTATGGTTTCGGGTGCGATGTCGCCGACAATCTGAAATTCGGGTTTTGAAACCGGGTCATTTTGCGCATGCGTGTTATGCCATGAAGGAACAATCAATATCAGAACGGCACAGAATTGCAGGATAATGCGTTTCATGCGCGCTGCTCCGGTGTCGTTGCGGGCAATGTCACCAGCACGCTTGTTCCACCACCTTCGCGGTCACGCAGTTTAATCTGGCCGCCCAACGCTTCCGTAACCATTTTTGCTATCGACAAACCAAGGCCGGAACCGGGCTTTGATTGATCCGCTCGGACGAAACGCTCGAAGACACGGTCTTTCATGTCGGTCGCAAGCCCTGCGCCTCTGTCATGAACACCAAGGGTGATCGTAGCTCCATTCTGGCTAAGGCTGATAGTAACAGGGCCGCGCGCATGAATAAGTGCGTTTTCGACGATATTGCGGATCATTTCTCTGAGGCTGATGGTTTCGCCATTCACATAGAGCGGCTCATCGGGCATATCAAAGCTGATGGTTTGTTGCAAATCGAAATAACTGCCTTCAGCGCGCAGTCTTCGGACTGCTTCCTGTGTAACCTGCCGCAGATCGAGCGTTTCGAGTCTCCGTGACTGAATACTGTGTAGTGTAGTCGCCTCAGATAAAAGCTGATTTGCAAGAAGACTTGCGCTTATGGAATTGGCATGGACACGGGCAAGGATTTCTTTTGCCGGTCTGGATCAGTTTCTTCGAGCGACAGTTCGGTCAGGGCACGCAAGGCGGTAAGTGGGGTCCGCATCTGATGAGCTGCATCGGCTGTGACCAGCTTTAATCCGGCAAGCACATCGTTCAGCCGCCCCATGAAATCATTGAGCGCTGTGACAAGTGCGCTGACTTCCTTGGGAATAGGACCAGCAACCGGGTTAAGGTCGGATGAGGAGCGCTGGCGCAGATCAGACTCAACCGTCCGCAGCGGTCTGAATGCAAACCGGATTGCGAGCCAGATAAGGACCAGTGCGAGCAAAGCCACTCCAAGCGCAGGCAAGAGAGTGTTGAGGCTTAGTTGCAAGGTTAGCTGCCTCCGCGCTTCGCGCGTTTCACCCACCAGAACATCGACCCAGCCGCCGCCTCTTGCGTCGCTGTGATAGCGTGCGACTGCGGCAATTCGTATTTTTCACCGCGATAAACACTGTCACTGAGGCGAACGCGGCTATTGTTGCCATGCGGAATTTCGAGCCCGAGAGTAGGCGAACCGGTCAGGAGGCTGCCATCGGGTGCCACGACACGATAGAAAATGCGATTGAGGCGCGAAGTGCCCAAAATGGAAAAGGCCGAGTGTGGAAGATCGACGCTGAGCGCACCATCCTGCAGAGTTATCGTGTCTGCGATCGATAGGGCCGCCGCCCCAAGAACACGGTCAAATGCTTCATCGGCTGCACGATGCGCATACCAGCGGCCAAGAAAGAAGAGCAGAACGGTGACGGCAAGCAGCGTCAATCCACTGCCCACCAAAATGCGGCGCTGGATCGAATATTCCCTGTTTGCGGCTCCTTTGACCATCAGAGTTGCGGCGCTTTAAGCCGGAGCAAATAACCCACGCCGCGTTGTGTAACAATCTCAACTTTGCTGTTCTCGAGCTTCTTCCGCACGCGTGAAACCAGCAGTTCGATAGCATTGGGTGTGCCGGTATCTTCATGGCCAAACAGTTTCAGAACCAGCATATCTTTTGGAACCGTGACATTGAAACGGGTGGCAAGCATTTCCAGAACGTCGAATTCCCGCCGCCCGAAATCCAGTGGATCGTCCCCTGCATCACTGACCTTTGTGTCAGGTTGATCGATAATTCGCCGATCCGCAAAACTGGTTGCGCCACGCCCATATGCCGTCGTGCGACTGCTCTGATACGGGCAACAAGCTCCCTGAGATCGAAGGGTTTGACCAGATAATCATCAGCGCCAAGCTCGAGAAGATCGATCTTGTCGGCAATCTGATTGCGCGCTGTGATTACCAATACCGGGCATGACAAGGATTGTTCTCGCATACTGCGCAGGATGGCAAAACCGTCACGTCCGGGAAGGTTGATGTCGAGTACGACCAGATCAAAGGAGCCATTCACAGCCAGATCTTCCCCTGTATGCCATCATAGACAGTCGTGACAGAGTGGCCTTCTTTTTCAAGCTTTGAAGCAATAGCAAACGCAATATCGATTGTGTCTTCTACAAGAAGGATACGCATGTGGTGTTCGACGATTCTATTCAAGGTTTTCGGGACGACAGGATTCTGACAGTTAAAATTGCTAGTATCTGAGACAATACGGGATGAGGCTGTGGCGCTTGTATCATAGCAAGTGTCCGGGGAGGAAAAAATGTTTTGGTGCGGGTTGGCATGTCGTATCGGCATGACCTTGTTTGGGCTTCAGCTGTGCATCGCTTATGCGAATGCCACTGATGCTGCTTGTGCTTATCGTGGTGCGCTGGACGAGCGCTATTGCGACGAGAACCGCGACCTTGTCGCAGATACTCCCAAAGACGCTTCCCAGTGGCGTGATCCGCAAACACTCGTATGGGCTTATTCGCCCATCGAAGACCCGGCGGTTTATGCGCGGCTCTTCAAGCCGTTCACCCAGCATCTTGAAGCCTGCCTTGGACGGCAGATCATTTATTATCCGATTCAGTCCAGTGCTGATGAAGTTGAGGCGATGCGTTCAGGACGCTTGCATTTTGCCGGATTCTCTACAGGACCGACAATTGAGGCAGTCAATCGCGCGGGTGCTGTTCCTTTTGCCGCCAAAGGCACTGGTGATCAGATGCGCGGCTATCGGCTGGTCGCGGTCGTGCGCGCGGACTCGCCCTATCAAAAGCTGGGTGATATTAAAGGACATCGCGTCGCCCATGCATCATTGTTCTCGAATTCTGGCAATGTCGCGCCACGCGCACTCTTCCCAAAAGAAGGCCTCACGCCGGGGCAAGACTATCCGCCTATCATGTCAGGCGGGCACGATAAATCGATCCTCGGCGTTGTCGCCGGTGATTACGATATGGCGGCTGTAGCCTCCGATGTGCTTGAACGCATGATCGAGCGGGGGCTTGTGAAGCGTGATGCGGTTCGTCTGATTTATCAGAGCGACCTGTTTCCAACCTCCTCATTTGCCTATGCTCACAATCTTGCGCCGTATCTCGTGGCGGAGATGAAGCGCTGCTTCTTCAACTTCACATTCACGCCTGAAATGAGAGCCGAGTTTCAGGGTGACGATCACTTTATTCCCATAGATTACGCAGCCGCGTGGTCCCCCGGTGCGCGAGGTGAGCGAGAAGGCTGGCGCACCGCCTCCATAATTCGCTTCACAGCAAGCGACCAATTCGCATGGCATGTCTCTGAGTGCCAGCTCCCGCAGCAAGCCAGAACACAGTCAACTGCAACCCGATTGGGTTACGGTGGGGTCACTTCGGCTCAAAGTGGATAAAATAATGAGCTTTTACAAGCAACTAACCTACAAATACAAGGTCTATAATGCCGACCCCACGACACTGATCGGGATTATTCTGGCAATCGCTTTTGCTTATCTGATTGCAGCGCCAATCGTGCTGCTTTTGTCAGATGCAATGATTGTCCAATTTGCTGATCGGGCACGCTCGGGCCAGCAGATTGGTGAAGTGACCTTCTATTATCTCAACCGTGCGTTCTTCTCAGCGATTTCGACGGATGTGTTCTGGCGTCCGCTTTGGGAACACAGCAATCATCGCACTTGGTTCGATTGCCTTTGCGCTTGTCACGGGCATTCCGCTGGCATGGCTTTTGAGCCGCACAAACTTACCGGGCAAGAAGTGGTTCTCGACAGCATTGATCGTTCCTTACATGCTGCCGTCGTGGACCTTCGCGTTGGCTTGGCTGACGCTGTTTAAAAATCGCACCACCGGTGGTCAGCCAAGCTGGATGGAAGCTTTGGGCTTCTCGCCACCTGATTGGCTTGCTTACGGCATGTTGCCAATCACACTCATTCTGGCCATGCACTATACGCCATTCGTGATCCTGCTTTTCGGCAATGCGTTGCGGCAGTTTGATTCCACGCTTGAAGATTCAGCCCGTGTCATGGGCGCAGGCAAATTGCTGATCGCGCGTCGCATCATTCTTCCATTGATGCTGCCCTCGCTTGTGTCGGCTTCAACGCTGATCTTCGCCAAATGTCTCGGTGACTTCGGTGTCGCCTATATTCTTGGCGTGCCGGTTGGCTTTGACGTGCTGGCGACGTCTCTCTTCCGCGCAATTTCGACCAGTCAGGCCGGCATGAGTGCCGTTCTTGCGGCAACCATTGTCGTGCTCGGGAGCATTTCGATCTTCCTCGATATGTATCTGCTCAAGGAAGCGCGCCGTTTCGTCACTATTGGCAACAAAGGGTTCTATGAATCGTCAGACAGACCTCAGACGCTTCCGTGTGCCTGCGTTCAGCTTTTGCCGCACTCATGTTCGTTGTCAGCGCGTTCATTCCGCTAATGGCGCTTCTGCTGACGACGGTTATGCGCGTGCCCGGCGTTTTCACACTTGATAATTTCACGCTGGATTTCTGGATCGGCACCGATCTTAACACCACTGCGATGAGCAATGGCATCCTCCTGACCGGGGAGTTCTGGAAAGCGACACGGAACACGCTCTGGATCGTCGGCTCGGCTGCCTTGGGTGCGGGGCTGCTGGGTCTTCTGGTCGGTTATGTCGTGGCTCGCACGCCGGTTTCGCTTGTCGGCACGTTTCTGCGTCAGGTGACATTCCTGCCTTATCTGGTTCCGGGCATTGCATTTGCTGCAGCCTATCTCACGATGTTTGCAGTGCAGCGTGGTCCGCTTCCAGCCCTTTACGGAACGCCGATCCTGTTGGTCCTCGCGATCCTTGCCGATCAGATGCCATTCGCATCGCGTGCGGGTATCTCGGCGATGATGCAGCTTGGCAAAGCGCCTGAAGAAGCGGCCCAGATCGTGGGTGCCGGTTTCTGGCGTCGTCTGGTTTCGATTGTAGCGCCGATCCAGAAAGGCTCACTGGTTTCAGGTATTCTGTTGCCGTTTATCTCTGGCATCAAAGGCTTGAGCCTCGTTGTCGTGCTGGCTGTGCCGGGCACGGATGTTCTCACCACTTATGCATTGCGCCTCGTGGATTACAGCTACAGCCGGGCCGCAAATGCAGTCGTTCTGATGATCTGCGTCATCGCCTTTGGCGGCACGGTCATCGTTCAAAAACTCACCAACAGCAAATTGTCTGACGGATTGGGAGGCAAATAATGTCGAGCATTACAATTCGCGATGTCAGAAAGAGCTACGGCAAAGCCGCCCGCGCCGCAGTTGAAAAGCTTTCACTCGAAATTCCAAAGTCGGAGTTTCTCTGCCTGCTTGGACCTTCTGGCTGCGGCAAGACGACGACGCTGCGCATGATTGCAGGTCTTGAATACCCAACCGAAGGTCAGATCCTCGTTGATGGTCAGAAGATCGTGTCGGTCGATGACGGCATTTATGTGCCGCCAGAAAAGCGTGGCATGGGGCTGGTGTTCCAGAACTATGCCCTTTGGCCGCATATGACGGTTGAACAAAATGTCGAGTTCGGTTTGAAGCTGCATAAGGTCGCCAAGGCTGAGCGTCAGCGTATTGTCAACGACGTTCTGCAGAAGCTTGGCATCGAGCGTTATCACGACCGTTTGCCAGCACAGATGTCTGGCGGTCAGCAGCAGCGCGTAGCGCTTGCGCGTATGCTGGCGCTTAAGCCCGATATTATTCTGCTCGACGAACCACTTTCCAATCTCGATGCGAAGCTGCGTCTTGAAATGCGCGCGGAACTCAAGCGTATTCATCAGGAAATGGGCTCGACGGTCGTATTCGTAACCCACGATCAATGGGAGGCCATGACATTGGCAACCACGATTGCGGTGATGAGCGAAGGCGAGTTGCAACAGCTTGGCACGCCTGACGACATTTACGAGCGCCCGGCCAATCGCTTTGTGGCCGAATTCATCGGCAATCTGCCGATCAATATCATCGAGCTTAACGACAGCAATAACGGTGCGCTGGCGACATGGGCACGCGATTACCTCAAGGCGCAGGGCATTGCGGCAAGCAATGTCGGTTCCGTCGGTATTCGGCCGGAATCCGTTCGTCTCAGCCATAAGCCTGTCGAGCACGGATGTGTGGCCAAAGTGGTCGATATCGTGCCCACCGGTGGTAGCTGGATCGTCGAAATGTCAATTCATGGCGAGCAGTATTTTGCAATCGCTGCAGATGCTCCAGCCCGGAAGGCTGGCGATGAAATCTGGTTCCATGTCGAACGGAGCCACGTCCATGTGTTCTGCAAAGAAGGCAAGCGCATCAGCGACTGAAAAGAGGCGCATCGAATGCGCGTCGATGCTTTCACTTTCAAACAATAATCATCAACGTTGGAGGAAATAATGAGTTCAACCATTCGCAAATGTGCGGCCCTTTCATTGAGCGCCGCACTTCTGGCAAGCACGGCTGCCTTCGCAGAGCCTGTCGCTGAAATCGGTATCAAGGATGCGGATTATTCGCTCGAAGCACTGATTGAAGCGGCCGGGAAAGAGCTTTGGCATTACCGTTGTGGATGCCACTGGCAAGATCGTCACCATGGCTGAAGCCTTCACCGCAAAATACGGTGTGAAGGCTACAGGCGTGAAGATGAACGGCCAGAACCGGGAGCAGGTCATTCTGCGCGAAGCGGCTGCGAACAATGTTCGCACGGACGTCTTCAACATGAGCAATCTGCCGTCAGTTACGTCGGAAATCATCGTTCAGGGCGCAGGTCTCAGCTGGCTTCCCGTCGATCTCAAGGGTCAGGTGCCCGTGGAATATCAGAACCCGGCAATCACCAGCCTTAACCCATGGGTGTGGGCCTATAACTCGGATGTCCATGGCGATAAGTGTCCGATCGACAATATCTGGGCATTGACCACGGAAGAATGGAAGGGCCGCATTGCTATCCCTGATCCGCTACTGCGCAACGAAACCATGTTCTGGTTCAATCAGATTGCCGAGCATGATGATGAAGCCATGCGCAAGGCATATGAAGAGTTCTTCGGTGAGCCTCTGAAAACTGACGAAGCAAGCGCGACTGCTGAGTGGGTCAAGCGCTTCGCAAAGAACCGCCCGAGCGTTACGCGGAGCGATACGGAAGTCGGTCCGATCATCGGTGCAAAGGGGCAGGAAAAGCCATTTATGGGCTTCCTCAGCACCTCGATTTTCCGTGATGCCAAGAAGAATGGCTACTCGATGGGCATTTGTACAGGCATGAAACCCCGGGCCGGACAGCTTACTCCACGCGTTGCCGTTATCGCATCGGGTACGAAAAGCCCGAATGCGTCGAAGCTCTTCGTGCATTACATGATGACGGAAGAGGGCATGGCTCCGCAGTTGGCAGACGGAAAGATTTCGTCGAACAAGGACGCGAAGATTCCAGAAAGCGAGGTGTCTGGCATCGTGAAAGTCATCGACCAGCTCTATGTTCCACATTCCGAGACCGCTGAAAGCGACTATTCAAAGCTTCAGGATTGGCAGGATTTCTGGACCATCAATTCGCGCTAAGTCGCGATTGAGTTCGTCTAAACCGACCATGCGGCGACGCAAAATTGGTCACGCTGCGCGGGTATGAGACCGCCGGGAGGGCGCAGTCAAGCGGAGGCTCACACGCGCGCGACGATTTTTTGAGGTGAATTTTAGCCAGCCTTTCCGGCGCGGCTGTTGCTGTTCATTTCAAGGATATTGACGTGGCGATCGATGCTCCAGCCGGCACAGGTTCAGATGTTTGACCGCGTCGAACCCAATGGCGGCGAGTTGGATTGCCTGCTTCACCGCCACATGCAGAGCTCGCCGCGTCAGTGTGCGCAAGGATCAACACGCTTTTAACTGACCGAAAATTTGCGACACAGCCGATGGCTGCGCACGAATGTACGCAGCCCCGTTGTTCAGTGCAGTGAGGTGCTTGCTGCAAGCCGTTCATCCTTGTTGTGTAGTGCGAAGCGGTCGATCATGTCAGCACTCGCTTCGTTGAAGCCGAGGACCTCGACCTCGTCACCCCTGACGGAACTTCAATACGATCTTGTCCAACGCGCCAACTGCAGTGATGTCCCAGAGATGGGCTTTTGTGAGATCTATGATGATCCGCTTACCCTTCTCTGTGAATTCGAACGCATGGATGAAAGCTTCTGCCGATGCAAAAAAAGACCTGCCCCTCAACGACATAGTTGACACTGTTTTGTTTTGCGTCCTCCTTCCGCGTGACCCTGAACAGTCGTGCCACCTTGCCAGCAAAAAAAATGCCAGACAGCAGGACGCCGACGATCACGCCCTTTGCCAGATCATGTGTTGCGACGACAGTGGTGACTGTCGCCAGCATCACAACGGAGGACGGAAGCGGGTGGCGTCTCAGGTCGAGGATCGACTGCCGGGAGAACGTACCAATGGAAACCATAATCATGACTGCAACAAGCGCGGCCATCGGAATGATCCGGACGAGGTCGTTGAGAACGACGATCAGGAAGAGCAGGAAGGCGCCTGCCACAAACGTCGAAAGCCGTCCGCGGCCACCTGATGTCACGTTGATGACTGACTGGCCAATCATGGCACAGCCGCCCATGCCACCTATCAATGCCGATGCAATATTTCCGGCGCCCTGACCAACACATTCCCGGCTCTTGTTGCTCGGCGTGTCAGTCATATCGTCGACGATCTGCGCGGTGAGCAGCGATTCCAGCAGACCGACAGCGGCGAGCGTGACCGAATATGGGAAGATGATCTGCAGCGTCTCCAAGGTCAGCGGTACCTGAGGAAGCATGAGGAAGGGGATCGAAGACGGAAGTTCACCGAGGTTGCCGACGGTGCGCAGGTCCATGCCAAACCACCACGCCGCGGTCGTAAGGACTGCGATGGCCACGAGCGGCGATGGAATAGCCCCGGTCAAGTAGGGGAAGAGGTAGATGATGGCGAGGCCGCACGCGATCATCGCGTAGGTCAGCGTCGGAACTCCAATGAGTTCGGGCAACTGGGCCATGAAGATCAGGATCGCAAGTGCGTTGACGAAGCCCGTAATGACTGATCGGGAGACGAAGCGCATAACGCGGCCGAGCTTGAGCCAACCCGCGACGATCTGAATGATGCCCATCAGAATAGTTGCGGCAAACAGATACTGAAGGCCGTGCTCCTTAACCAATGTAACCATTACAACCGCGGTTGCGGCCGTGGCGGCAGAGATCATGCCCGGCCGACCGCCAACAAAAGGCCGCCACACAGGCAATTGCGAAGGATGCGTAGAGACCGACCTTGGGATCGACGCCCGCGATCACTGAGAAGCCAATCGCTTCTGGGATAAGCGCTAGAGCGACAACGATGCCCGAGAGTACATCGCCACGGATGTTGGAGAACCATTCCTGACGGTAGTTTGAAAGAGTTCGCATTTGAGATTTTTCACAGTTGATGCAACGGGCCGGGCAAAGCCCGGTCCACGAAATTGGAAGAGGTTGCGTTGCTGTGTTGTCTGGCGGATCGGCGGCCAGAAGAGCCACCCGGAATTTCACCGGGTCCTTGTGGATGAAGTTAACTAACCCACGCAGTTCGCTTTTGCAAATTCATATGGCTCTGATTTCTCCGCATCACGTAAGACGCTGCCAACGTGCGGACGAGAGGTCGCTTATCCCTTACGCGCATTTTGTTGCTGAAATCTCACATACTGCTTGCCATTCGCGACAATAGAGCGGGTCTAGAGCGGAACTTCCTTGGTTCTATCTCCGTGCCATCGGTCCACAATCAGTCCGGAGATGGTCCTCTTTCGAGAAAAGTGGAGAGAGCTATATAGCTTCTCACGGACCGGACACCGTCGAGGCGTTGAATTTCCATAAGGAAGTTCTCAAGGGATTCCGTATCTTCTGCCCGAACCTTAACCAGCACACAACAACCGTCTCCAGCAACCGTGTGAAGTTCCTCAACTTGGGGTTTGTCGACGAAAGCCAACAGTTGGCGGGTGGCGTTGTAGCTACTCGTATCGACGACAAGAAAGGTGAGGAGGGTCCGTCCGAGCTTGCAGCCGTCGAGAATAGCTACTGTATTCTTGATTACACCATCGCGCTTCAAGCGCTTGACTCGATCGTGAATAGCGGAGCGGAAAGGTTTACGATCTTGCTAAGTTCGGCATAGCTTCGAGAAGCATCTTCAGCGAGAAGCCCTAATATTTTTCGGTCGGTTATATCAAGTTCGACCGGACGGTGTCGCTTTTGCCGAACAATATCTGTTTCTTTATGTGATGTGGGCAAAAGAGGTTTACCTCCGAATGAAATGTCTCATATGGGCATAATAGCCGAACATCGTTCGGAATGAAATGATTTACGGAGACTTCCCATGCCAGCCGCGCTATTCGCGCTGGCGATTGGCGCGTTCGGCATTGGCCTGACCGAATTCGTCATCGCCGGCATACTGCCGCAGATCGCCAATGATTTCGGCGTCGATATTCCAACTGCCGGTTTGATGGCCACGACTTACGCTTTGGGCGTCTTTGTCGGCGCTCCGGTTCTAACGGCTTTAGGCGCTAGAATACCGCGCAAGGCGATGTTAATCGGCCTTGCGCTTATTTTCACTCTTGGCAATGTTCTGACCGCGCTTGCGCCAACCTTTCCTATCGCACTGGCGGGCCGCATTTTGACGGCATTCAATCATGGCACATTTTTCGGCATCGGTTCCCTCATTGCAGCCTCCTTGGTTAGCAAGGACAGACAAGCAAGCGCAATCGCCTTCATGTTCTCAGGCCTGACATTGGCCAACCTATTTGGTGTACCTGTGGGCACGTGGCTTGCCCGGGTTTATAATTGGCGATTGGTATTCTGGGTGATCGCTCTGATTGGACTTGTCACAGTTTTCAGCATCGCGCTGCTCGTGCCACGTATCGAAGCTGGCAAAGCCGTCGCCATCAAGGCTGAACTAAGTGCTTTTGTTGATCCGCAGGTTTTGCTTGCCATGGGCATCACAATCTTCGGTCCCGCGGCCTTTTCACTTCCATCACATACATCGCTCCTATGATGGTCGAAGAAGCCGGGTTTTCAGACACCGGTATCGCGTGGCTGATGGTGGCCTTTGGTCTCGGGCTGGCTGTTGGTAACTGGATCGGCGGTCGCTTCGCTGATAAATCTTTATTCGGTACATTATTCGTGACTCTGGCGGCTCAGGCAGTGATCCTGCTGATATTATGGCTTGGCGTCACCAGTGGTATCTTGGCCTTCGTGTCAGTCTTCCTGATGGCAGCGTTCGGTTTTGCCACAGTTTCGCCGATCCAGAAACTTGTGATGGACCGCGCCAGCCGTGCGGGTGCGCCCACGATGGCAGCGTCAGTGAATATCGGTATGTTCAATCTGGGCAATGCGATCGGTGCATGGGCGGGTGGGGCGACTATTGCAGCTGGATTTGGTTTAGCCTCCGAATTGGGCGGGTGCGATCTTGTCGTTTGTGGCACTCGCCTTGGCAGTCATTGCCCGGGCAAGTGCCGGCAACGTATATTCAGTAGCGCCCGCTGAATAGAGGAAACTCAGCCTTCAAATCGTCCCGTACTGTAAACGACGGCGACCTCGAATGGCGTCTTTTGCAAATCAATGTCCGAAAGTCGTCATTCGGTCGCAACCCTATGTGAGCAGGATCCAAATGGGCGTGGAATCAACTGATGCGGCGAACGTAGGATTATCCGTAGCGCGCAAAGATACCGCTGAGGTCGAGTTATTGGGTAAGCCCACGGAAGGCAAGGAGGCGGTCGGAGCCGATGTCCAGAAAGGGGTGCTGCTCGAACTGACAGGTGGGTTTTTAGCACGTCAGGCCCAGATTTATCCGACAGCCCTAGGTTTCTCAGCAGGGGTTGGGCCGGAATTTACCGTTACGTACTTCCCTGAGCGGTATCTATGCCTCAGCCTGTCCGAGGTCCAGAGCTTTGTTGCTTCGAGCGTGACGCTGGACGTTAATTGCGCTTACGTTTTCAGGGGAGAGTTTTGATGTGAATGAAAATTTATTATCGAGTTTGTCGATACTCGCGCCGGACTCTGCCGGGGCATCAAATCACCGAGGACATGCCAGCAGATGACGATCGACGGGTTGATGTTGTTTGACCGAATGGTCGTGCTTGACGGTACCTGTGGATCGGTGGAAACGGCACCGACGCAGAATGGGTGAACCTGAATTGTTCAGATGGACCCGGCTCAGTCGGCTCGTAACATGGAGAAAAGGAAGTGGGGAACTGGAATCGCATACTGGTGGCTACTACAACCCTTCTGATTGTTCCCGTTCAGACTCACGCGCAGGATGCGGATCTGGCCAAACAACTTTCAAATCCGATAGCATCGCTTATCAGTGTTCCGATGCAGTTGAACTATGACAGTGGGATCGGTCCCTCTGACGGTCACCGGACCACTCTTAATATCCAGCCGGTAATCCCGATATCCCTGAACGAAGATTGGAACCTGATTTCTCGTACTGTCGTTCCGGTGGTGTGGCAATCCGACGTAGCTGGAGATTCAGGCTATCAGTTTGGCCCGGGTGATACGATGCAGAGTTTCTTCTTTTCTCCAAAGAAACCCGGCCCGAACGGGGTAATCTGGGGCGCCGGTCCTGCCTTTCTCTTGCCCACGGGTACTAACGAACTGCTGGGAAGCGAAAAATTCGGCATCGGCCCGACGGCTGTTGCTTTAAAACAACACGGGCCGTGGACATATGGTGCACTGGCAAACCACATCTGGTCTGTTGCTGGTGACGATGAACGAGCCAACGTTAGTTCGACATTCCTCCAGCCTTTCGTCTCGTACACTACAAAGGATGCCCGGACGTTCGCATTGAATACCGAGAGTACCTATGACTGGGAACAGAACGAGTGGAGCGTTCCCGTCAACTTCACTGTAGCGAAACTTGTCAAGTTTGGCGAACAGCCGGTCAACCTACAAGTGGGTGCGCGTTATTGGGCGAAATCGCCTGACAATGGGGCTGATGGATGGGGGTTTCGGACCAGCGTCACATTTCTGTTTCCTAAATAATATACTTGCATGGGCAAGCTAGGCGCGTCGATCTGAAATACAGGTGGCTCGCATGCAAAACAGGGAACTGGCTTTTGTGCATGTGTGCCATACTAAAACTTCCTTCAAAAGCGGTCGTTTGCCGGGCGAGAAGTATACAACGCAACTTGGGTGTACACGTTAGCAAGCGTTAAGGGTGGTGCAGTCCATCCGGATTTTAGACGGGTTCGGGACTTGTCTGCGCCGATGGCGCTGATGCTGAATACGACGTGGCCGCTGCATCTGGCTACTCGGTGAATGATATTGTTTCAGCGACGCTCGGCTACATCGCTGTAGTCACGGACCACAGCAATGGTGGGGCCGAGTTCGACATCATCGAGAAAAGGAGCATATTGGGTTCTAGATCAAAATCGGATCAGCCGCTTTCGAGCGTTAATAGTCTGGGTAGCTTCGTCTCTCCGACACGGGCGATTTTAGAACTGGCTGCTCGCCATCAAGATAGCTGTCGCGGTTGGATGTCGTTTCCACCAGAACCAGCTACTTAGCTTCAATAGCGTACCGCCCAGTCGCGGCACGATTTCTGAAGCAAACTGGCGGCGATGAATAATTGGAGTAAGCCGCCGGTATTACTGCTTTTCATCAGCCGCCAGTGCGAGCTGCCCTTTACGCACCAACGGGCTGTTTTCGATATTCTCGCGAATGCGTGTGCTACCGGGTGTATTCGGCAGCGCTTTCGCTAGATTGCGGGCGTAATCTGTGGGCAATACCGGCGGCAGCATCGGCACGTACCGGTCGACCTTTGCCTCTATGACTACAGGCCCGTTGATTGCAAACGCCTCGTCCAGCACGGCTTCGATTTGTTCATATGTTTCGATGGTGAAACCCCGGGCACCCATGGATACCGCGGCGTTCGCAAAATCAATAGGCGCCAGTTCACATGCGAATTGCGGGTTGCCAAGAAACATCATTTGTTCCCAAGCTATCTGATTGAGCATCCCATTGTTGATAACCAATAGCTTGAGTGACAGTCCGTGGCGGACGGCGGTCGAAAACTCACCCATCTGCATAGCGAAACCGCCATCGCCCACTACACCGTAAAGCGGCCTGTTCGGATAAGCGATGCCCGCGGCGATCGCAAATGGGATGGCAGAGGCCATCGAGGCAAGTGCGCCCGAGACGGCAAAATCATTGTCGAGACTGAGATGTATATGTCGCGCGGCAAGTTCCGTGTTCTGGCCGGAATCGGCCACGAGTATACCGTTATCTGCAATGCGCTGACCGAAGGCTTTTTACGACAGCCGCAGGCTTGAGCGTTGTGCCGGCATGCTCCTCTATCTGGATGAGCTTGTCGCGCCAATCGCGCATTCTATGTTGAGACTCGTTCAGAAATGTGCGTTCTTCTTTTCGATGCAACCGTTTGTTAAGCTTGCAAAGCGTCGCTTTTTTGCGTCTCCGACGAGGCCGGCTTCAATGGGATAACGCAACCCCAAGCGCTGTCCGTCGACGTCGATCTGCACTGCGCGAGCTTCGTCCGGATCGGGATAGTATTCAATGTAGGGAAGGTCGACCCGACGATCAGCAACGCGTCGCAACGTTTCATGATTGCCTGCGAAGGTTCGGTTCCCAAAATACCGATGCCGCCGGTGCAGTGCGGATGCGCATCCGCCATCACCGTCTTACCGAGCAGCGCCTTGGCGACCGGAGCAGCGAGCAGATCGGCAGTGCACTGGAGTTCCTCACGAGCGCCGATAGCGCCACGTCCCACGAGGATCGCCACTCGTTCGGAACTGTTTAAGATTTCAACGGCACGATCAAGCTCGTCCGGATCAGGTACTGGGAGCCCGGAAAACGTCACGTTCGGTACATGACTGGGGCGATTACGGCGTGATCGCTTGCTTTCCGCAAGTGTTACCTCCTGCACGTCGCTGGCGATGGAAAGATGCGCGACACCGCGCTTTGAAAGGGCAGAACGACAGGCCAAGCTCGCGACATTCTGCATATGGGCCGCATCCCGGACAGCTACGTTATATAGCGAGACATCCCTGAAGATCTGGACTAGATCGACATCCTGCTGAGTGAAGGTATGCTGGAGATCATGAAACTGCATGCCGGTGATGGCAAGTACCGGCAATTGGTCAAGCTTGGCATCGTAAAGGCCTGTCAGAAGATTTGTACCGCCCGGTCCAGAGGTCGCAAGGCAGACACCCAGTCGACCCGTTGCACGGGCATAGCCGGAGGCCATGAAGGCTGCAGACGCCTCATGGCGTACCTGCACGAACTGGATTCTATGTTGTCGGATGCGAAGCGCCTCCATAATCCCGTTGATCCCGTCACCCGGCAGGCCAAAAACGACTTTCACTCCCCACTCTATAAGGGTCTCGACGAGAACGTCGGAGGCATTGTGTGATTGAGCTGTCACGATCGGCTCCTTAATACGAAATGTAATCGCACCTCTAACTTGCGAAAACTTGGTCGGTTCCTCAGTCTATTGTGAGAGTAAGCGCTGAGGGGAGGCACATACATGAGCTCCACTGTCACTATTTCAGAACGCTGCCCGGAAGTCGAAACGCCCGGATCCGGAGCAGAAACCAGATGGCTGATCAGAAATCTGAATACTGCTATTCGTCTCCATGGATGACGACATGGAGAGTTTAATCGCTCAATAAACGCCCGGTACGTGATGTTCACCCTTGAGAAAACTTCATGGTCCGCCAGCCATTGCGCCGACAACGACCAAAACAATTGAATCGACGTCGATTAAACCCTTGACGGCCACCGGTCCTCTTGCCGCTGCACGCTGAGGCGAAGTGTGTCTCAGCGGCTTGCCGTTCGAGCTCTTCGATGACGGCGTTTGCGGCCTTTGCTTCCATCGTTTCTCCAACCATATCGCGGATACCCATTTCAAGATAACTCCCATTCTTGCGCTCGCAGCCGTCTCTGCATTCGTGTTTGAGCCGGTGGCTCAGAGCGCGGGCAAACAAATGCAACTTTGTACCGAGCACCCATATGGTTGCCACGTTGCCGGCAAGACGGACGTAGATCAGGCAACAAGGCCGGCGTCCGATGATTGATGCGTGTACATCTCTTAACTGTAACAGTTCAAGATTGTTCCGCCTTTAAGAAGCGGGCTGCAGTCGGTAATCGCCAGATAGTCTAAAAGTAATGGCCCCTCGGGATTTGCACTGGAAATGGAACCGGCGACTGAAATAAAAGTTGGGTGCCTTTGACGAGGACATTCAATATGAGCTCGGGAAAATGGAAAAGTCGTCTCCGGAAGGCAAAAGCGGGTACAGAGCTTGAGCAGGTCGCCGCACTTCCTTATCGCTTCGATAACGGGCGGCTGGAGATTTTGCTCCTGACAACCCGCCGTACCCGGAGGTTTACCTTGCCTAAGGGTTGGCCAATGAAAAAGAAAAGCCTTGGTGAAGCAGCAAGCATAGAAGCGCGGGAAGAAGCAGGGCTTGAAGGTGATCTCTCCACCGACCCAATCGGTCATTTCTTCTATTGGAAGCGTCTACAAAAAGTGTTTGTCCCCGTCAAAGTAAGGGTTTTTCCGCTATATGTAAGGAGGGAATTCGCCAACTGGCGGGAAGACAAGGAACGTTATCGTAAATGGCTGTTCCCGGATGAAGCTCGGCTTCTGATCGATGAGCCAGAACTTGTTAGCCTTCTCGAGACTCTCGATGGAACTGTTACCAAACGGGATCAGGCTGGCAAAGTGGGACACATGGACAAAGAACGCTAACTGCATTCCGGATTGGAGATACTAATGAAACTCCTGCTTTGGGTTTTTCTGGGCATAATGGTCCTGTTGATGGCAGTGGCGTTGTTGCGCGGAATCGACCGGAATTCGATTAGCGAGCAAAACTCACCGCATTCCCTGCAGACCGATCCGCCGAACTGATTTCGCGCAGTAAAAAGACCTAAGATACTTCTGGATCGAGACGCTAAATGTTGCAAATTTTTTTTTTTTGACAGAGACGCAAAATACGTTGCACCGGAACTTATTGGGTGGAAGTTTTTCGTTGACGGGGTAGGAGGCATGATTGTCGAAACCGAAGCCTATGGCCGACACGATCCTGCTTCTCATAGCTTCAAAGGCCCGGGTCTCAAAACAAATCGATGTTTGGTACTCACGGAAGGTCATATATCTATCGAATCTACGGCTTATACTGGTGCATGAATTTCGTTTGTGCCAATGCTTCCGCCGTGCTTCTTCGTGCGATTGCTCCGCTGAAGGGAATAGAACTGATGGAAAAGCGAAGAAACACCAACCGTATCTCTGATTTGTGTTCTGGACCGGTAAACTCTCTATTGCCTTGGCCCTAACCGGTAAACTGGACGGGGCCTCACTTGCGGAGGAGCCGTTTTCGCTCGAACCTCGTTGTCACGAGTTTCGGATAGAATGCGGTGAACGCATCGGGATAAGATTCGCGAAAGATCAGCAACTAAGGTTTTGGCTTTCCCAAAGCCCTTATGTAAGTCGACACGGGTCTTAGCCCGCCACACTTATACTGTGTCGGAAAAACAATCTTAGCCGCAGCGTCGCAATGGTAAACTCCTCAAGGCTGCGAGGATTGGATCACAAAAATCACCTGCCGGGCTCAGGCACCGGCAAAACCAGTTTATCCACATAACAACCCATTGGGGACGAATTGTCATTGCAGTTTGCGGTGCGTTTTATCCGGACGTTGTTTTTATGGGCCAACTTGGATGTTGCCAGACAAGCTAGTACAAGCTCAGTAGATCTTAACGCTTTGCCGCATCGCTTTCCGCAAACGTTCTCTCCAGAAACTGCTCGGTCGTCGCATCGAGGTGAGCCTTGAGCCAATCGGCCATGGCGATCTCTTCCTGTAGGCTCTGCTCGCACGCCTGCACAATATCTTCTTCATTTAGTCTCCGGGCAGCCGCGATCAGTATAGTATATGAAGCAATTTCCATGTTCTCGAACGCAAAACTGGCTAGCGCTCGTGGACAAAGGGTATCCATAGTTTGACTGCAGCGATTGCGACGAAACCGAGGTAGGATTCCTTGGTCTTGTCGTATCGGGTTGCGACCCGTCGCCAGTTCTTGAGCTTGTTGAAGAGGCGCTCGATCTGATTGCGCCATTTGTATTTGGCTTTGTCGTGCGGGATTGGTTGGCGTCTGTTGCTCTTTGTCGGAATGACGGCCTCGATATCGGCGCGGGCGATCTCTTCGCGAATGGCGTCAGCGTCGTACCCCTTGTCGGCGAGGAACGCCTCGATCCGGTCGGAGATCATCCGGAACAAAGGCGCGAAGCCTTGGGTGTCATGCGTTTGTCCGGGCGTCAGGACAAAGCCGAGCGGTCGGCCTTTCGCATCGCACCGGGCATGGAGCCCGGTTGTGAAACCGCCGCGCGATCGGCCAAGCGCCTCGGTCTCTTGAGTCCCCTTTTTATGCCGACTGCACAATGGTGCGCCCGGACGACGGTGCTGTCGATCATGTCGGCACTTCGATCCCGTTCCACCAGTTCGGCCAGTGTCTCAAGCATTGCCTCGAAAACACCGGTCTCGACCCAGCGTCGATATCGACGAAAGACGCTGTTCCACTTGCCGTATTCATCAGGCAGATGCCGCCATTGCGCTCCTGTGCGCGCCATCCACAGCATGCCTTCGAAATAACGCCGATTGTCCTGAGCAGGGCGGCATCCACGCCCACTTTCAGCAGGTAGAAGCGGACTGATTACTGCCCATTCCTCGTCTGTCAAACCGATCCGTTCGCCCAAAGCAGCCTCCAAATGGTAGCTTTGAATCAAAAATCGATTCCGCAGTCAACCTTTGTCCACGAGCGCTAGAGAACCTTTGAGAACCTCGTCGCCGGCAAAAAACCGCTGAATGATTGTGCTATTGCCATAAGTTTTCCACCAGTGTCCTTCAACGTGGACGCATCTCCTCCCAATTGCTCCAGACAAAGTTCAAGTCGCTCTGCCCGGATTTTGGTTTCTTCAAGATGTGAACGTATGCGCTGGGCTAGTTCAGGATAATTCTCCGGGCGGCCAATGAGCCCGTTCAGCATGGTCTTGGCCTGTTCTTCCATAGCGTGAGCATCACGAAGCCATTGGACGAGCCAATCTCGGGTATCAGACATGGCTTTCTCCTTTTCTATGAAGGTCTAACCCTCTCAAATAAGCGTTGTTCCATCTATCGAGGGAACGAACCGCATTTCCGGATGTTAGGCGAACCACACGAAAAGGATCATTTCTATGCGGACCGTCAGCGCATTATTTTCCAACACTCTTCAGGCCAAAATTACCGTTGCAGCTTTGATAGCATCAGGGATCCGCGCGGAAGAAATTTCCATCATCTCCAATGGGGATGAGGGAAGTTTGACAGAAAACGCTACGGGCGTCGCCGCCGGTACGGGGGCCGTGGTGGGCGGAGCAGCCGGATTGCTCACGGGACTGGGTCTAATGGCTATTCCGGCGTTGGGGCCCATCGTGGCTGCGGGTTGGCTCGCGAGCACTCTGACAGGAGCGGTGAGTGGGGCTGCTATCGGCGGCATCGCAGGAAAGGTTTATCATTCTCTCATCGAAGCGGGTCTGAGCGAAACCGACGCAAACATCTATTCCGCCGGAATAGAGCAGGGCGGAACGTTTCTTGCAGTTCGAGTATCTGACGAGCAGTACATGGATGCTGAGCGAATTCTCGACAAGGCAAGAAGCTTTACAGACCACGACGTTAATTCATTACCGGGAGCGCCGACGGCATAATCATCTTGTTTCCAAGAGTGACGAAGGAAAGGGTACACAATGGCTGAGGCCCGGCGCACCTATGCAGAAGACTGGGCCTACAATCGTTTTAGCAAAGCAAATTTGGCGTTTTAGTGCTGGGCGGCACCAAGATTGGCCCGGTCGATAAAGTAAAGGCGAGCTAAAAGCGTTCACATTCCTTTCGTTCTGAAACGGGGACTTACGGGCATTCTGTATACTAATTGCGGGGCTACTGTAACTGAGCGAGGCAAACCAGATAAAACTTCTACGATTTTGGGTCGGCGGAAGCCGGAATGGTTGACGTCGTGACGGAAACGGGGTCGCTCGCAGGGAATGTATCTTTAAGCCCCTTATCCGGGGCCTCGTTCTCATCATCGCGTTTGACATGTTCGATAGCTTTGCCGAGTTCCACCTCTCCGAATTTTACGGCATGAACCATGTACGCCATGGCCCGCTCGAGAAGCGCGTTGCGCGTTTCTTCCCCATCGTCTGTAAGGAAGATCAAAATCTTCTCGTCAGCTTCGCCAACAAATTCTACGACCCGGGGAGACTCTTCCGGACGCACATTAACTGTTAAAATGTTCATTTGATCCTCATTCAGACGGTTCCACTTTAATAATAATTTCTGGAAGAATTGAAACGGTTGACGCGAAGAGCGTATTCGGTGACCATATTCACGACCAGAGCCGTGCTAAAACAACAACTGACCGGGGCTAGAATGTTCCATTCAGTTCTCTTTGTAGGAGGCGTTTTCAAAAGAATGTCATCAATGCCACCGTACGAGTGGACTGGATAAAGCATCGCTGCCAAGAACCAGAATTTGGCCCAGCGGGCGCATCCTCATTCTAGTGCAGACGCGCGCCTCCTTTCGTAAAATGACCCGTATTCCCGTTACGTTTCAACTGGACAGCCTACCCGTGGTGTACCGATGGATTGGCCAATAATCGCGCGGGCCATTAAGTCCGGTTTTCTAATTGCAAAAGGTTGCTTTCAGGAGCGCAATCCAGACTTCGGTACATGTCGGAAATTCCATATTTAATGGTTGAGAGAGTTTAAGATTTACCTGTTTGCTGTGTTGAACGGAGACGCAGTGCGAGATCAAGACGATATCTTGGGGAACCTGAACGGCAGATCGTTATGCGACCGCGAGGTGAGGGATCCGGGACTCTAAACACAGTCCGGGCAAAAACAATGGCTCTTTCATGTGTTTAACGGGGCCCTGAAGGTATCTTTGAACCGCGCCGGGTTTGCCGGAGGCTCCAACTCGTGAGAAAGTGGAGCCGATATGAGCAAGACGACCAACAAATTTTCACCTGAAGTTCGTGACCGAGCCATCCGCATGGTTTTGGACCATGAGGCTGAGCATCCATCCCGGTGGGCGGCAGTTTCATCCATAGCCGCCAAGATTGGCTGCTCGGCACATACGCTGCATGAGTGGGTGAAGAAAGCCGATGTTGACAGCGGCAAACGAGCAGGCCTTCCAAGCGATGTCGCCGAGAAGATGAAGGCCCTTGAGCGGGAGAACCGCGAGCTTCGACAGGCCAATGAGATTTTGCGCAAGGCGTCGGCTTATTTTGCCCGGGCGGAGCTCGACCGCCCACTGAAGCGATGATTTCCTTCATCGACGAACACCGCTCAAAATTCGGGGTCGAGCCGATCTGCAGGCTGCTGCCGATTGCCCCGTCCGCTTACTATGACGCCATCGCCAAGCGCACGGACGTGGACCGCCTGTCGGTCCGCGCTCGTCGCGACGCGGCAATGAAGGTCGAGATACGCCGAGTGTTCAATGAGAATTTCCAAGTCTACGGCGTGCGGAAAGTATGGCGGCAGTTGCAGCGGGAAGGCTTCGACATAGCTCGATGCACTGTTTCTCGGCTTATGAGAATGATGGGTCTCGGGGCATTATCCGTGGAAAGCCCGTCAAAACGACCGTGCCTGACAAGGCCGCTCTATGTCCGCTCGACCGCGTGAACCGCCAGTTCTGCGCTCCCGCGCCGAACATGTTGTGGCTTTCCGATTTCACGTATGTAGCCACTTGGCAAGGCTTCGTTTACGTCGCTTTCGTGATCGACGCGTTCGCCCGCCGCATCGTCGGCTGGCGGGCGAGCCGAACCGCTCATGCGGGTTTCGTCCTTGATGCCCGGACCGGGCACTCCATGACCGGCGGCCAGTCCATCGCGGTGGTCTCATCCACCACTCCGACAGGGGTGTTCAATACGTATCGATCAAGTATTCCGAACGGCTGGCGGAGGCAGGCATCGAGCCTTCCGTTGGAAGCGTCGGCGACAGTTACGACAACGCTCTCGCCGAAACGATCAACGGCCTCTACAAGGCCGAGGTCATCCATCGGCGGGGACCATGGCGCAATTTCGAAGCCGTGGAGTTCGCCACACTCGAATGGGTGGATTGGTTCAACAACCGGCGTCTTCTGGAGCCCATAGGAAACATTCCGCCTGCCGAAGCCGAAGAACGTTACTATGCCATGCTGGACGCGCCAGCCATGGCCGCATAACTTAAACCAAACGGCCTCCGGCAAACCCGGCGCGGTTCACTTTTTCTCTTAAAAGTCCAACTACAGTCAGGCGTCTTTCCCGTGTTTTTGAGCTCTTTTGGTTGCTTCGCGGAGTAAAGCTTCAACGTTCACTTCGCTGCTATGTTGTTCGTCACTTTCCTCTTCGAGTGCTTTTCGTATCGCCTCGACTTCGTTCTCGGTGAGGTGTTCAATCCCGATAAGCTGGGATCTTGCGCCAGTTACGCTTCGAATAACTTCATCCAGTTTGGCTTCAACTGCGGTAGCATCACGGTTTTGCGAATTCTGGATAAGAAAAACCATCAAAAAGTTATGATCGTTGTAGCAGTGTTCACTACCAGCTGCCACGTATCGGAAAAATCGAATAATGGACCGGAGAGCGCCCACGCGGCGATAAAACCCGTTGCACAACCGAACGCATAAGGGGTGCCGACAACCTCAGCGATTTTTTTCCGAAATATTAGTAAAGAACTTTTCCATAAGAGGATCCTTCGATACCTGCGACACGATCCAAACTTTTAAATATTGCATCGGGTTCCCTCACGCGGCTGGTTTTGTCACCCGCGCGAGGTAGAAGTCTGGCTTCGGTTATCCAAATTTTTAAACGCAAAACCACCCGAAGACATTAACGGGAAAAGGTGAGTTATCCCGGAACCATTTCCGCATGAGTACATTGAGTAATTGCGGGGACAGGAGAAGGACCGTGCGACCGTGCCCATCATTTGACGACGAGTTACTCGCGCTGTACCCAGCTTTAGTGAGCTTTTCGAGAACACTTTGTCGGCAGCCTGCTGATGCTGAAGATCTTGTTCAGGAAACCATTGCCAAGGCACTTGAAAACAAAGATAAATATGTTCCGTATGGCTCATTGAAATCCCGGCTTTTTACAATAATGAAGAATACATTCTGCACGAGGTCCAAGAAGGCACAAAGAGAGACCACGCTGCAGGAATGGGGAGGCCACTGCAGTTCAGCCTCCCGGGATAAAGCGATGGAGCTACGGGACGTTGCAAGAGGCTTTGAGAACTTGCCCCCGATTTCCGTGCGACCGTGAAATACGTTGTGCTCGATGGCCTGCCGTATGATGAGGCCGCGAAGCGCCTGAATTGTTCTTTGGGCACAGTCAAAAGCCGCTTGCACAGGGCTCGAGCTCAGCTTGGTGCAACGGAAAGGCTGCATTGATAGTTGCGAAGGGTTGCGTCCCGAAGATTACCTCCTTTGTCGGATATGATGAATTTGTTACCCCGACACATTTGAAGAGCGGATAGGCTTAATGCCCCGTTGGTTGGGTCTGGCCTTCAGCCAAATGGGATCAAAATCAGCCGCTTGAACTAACGGTTAAAAAAGAAGCCAGCGATTCAGTAATGTTGTCGTTGTCTCCATTACAATTGTGTACGGGACCAAAGTTCCGGGAAACAGAACTTTCACGTGTAGACACGGAAGCTCATTACGAGTGCCAGCATGATTTCTGGCACAGGGAAGCCGTGTTCCCTGACTTCATCGATACGCAATCGTGGGTATTGCCGAGACTGTATTTAGCAAGACGGCGGAGTTTGCCAGTAATACTGGAGACACGACAACCTACGTCGATGGCAATGTGTTCCTTTGACGGCATCGCATCCGAAACTCTTTTGGACAGCGCATGCCAATCAGGGCGCCCTCCATCATTTTTTTTTCAGAATCATGCGTGTGGTGGCTGTCTCGCTCCCCTCCGCCGCCAGAAACGCGACTTTTTGATCGGTTATCGCCGTCGGCCGGAGGCTTTTTGATCTCGAGCGGCTTTTTGGCGTTCTCATGTGATGCACCGGGTCCTCCCTGCCGAATGGTTGCAGGTGTTTTAGTTGAAGTCGACATGATGCCCTCCTATCGATCTTGCTGCAGGCCCCGGTGCGTCGTGTTTATCTTTGTGTTGGCTTGTTGACCCTGCTTGTCTGCGTTTAGCTTGGACTGTGGGCGTTCAGCTTTCTCAACTGACGGGCTTCCGTCTTCGCCGGGTCCCTTGTCACTGCGATTTGCTTTTGGTACGGGCGGTTTTTTCGCGGTCATAGCTCAAATCCTTAGTAATTCAACCTGATTACAGCATGATCATGATAAATAACGGTCTGCGTCGGTTCCGCAGGCAAGAGCGGCTCGAATTTCGCATAAACCACGTTTCCAACATGCGGCGTCTTATTTTGTTCCCGGCTTTTCTGGTCGGTCTGAATCCTGTCAGGTTTGTAACGCAAGGCGCATTGTATCACTTCAGGCTGGAATCCGCCTTGCGTAGTTCGCGCCGTTCTGTTCACACAGCAGGCAGAACAATCGGGTACGTCCGCTGATTGCTGCTGGTCAGATCCTTCCTGCATTTTATCCTCGCAGGAGGGCGCGAACGAGCTGTGTGCCTATCGACGTCTAACTGTCAGGGGAACAAATGGCCCACCTCGTGGTTGGGGTCCAGAGGCCCGATATGATGAAAACAGTTCCAGCAGATAAAAGTTCTGGCGCTCGCGCAAGAGGTGCGATCCAACGAGGCGAGACCGGCGACAAGGCTCCCGGCTTTGATCCTGCGGCAGCACCCATGGAAACTGATGCGGAGGCTGGAGGCAATTCTCAACCCGACGAGGAACGGATTTACGACCGAAAATCGCCCGGGTACCAGTAACGGATAATAACGCGTCCAGCCACGCAACCGGCCTGCGCGAGTGGGCCTCCGAAGATAATGCACGTATTGCAAGTGGGGGCGCGCAGATGCGTGAAGGTCCAGCCTACATGGTTTGGTGGTACATCATCGCTATGGTTGTTATCGGATACTTTGTGATCTCATGGGTGTTGGAATGAACAAGCGATCAGACCGAGAAAAAGCAGAGCGGCGTAGGATTTCACCGCAAGCGCTCGGATATTTTCCGCGCTTCGCATTGGTCATACTGGCATTTCTTCTCCTTCTTTTCCTCGGTTGGAGCGTCATCGGTGGCGGTTCTGTAAACCAAAAACAAGGTATTCAGGCGCCTCCTGCTACGAGTTCCGCCGATCAACCGACGGTCAATCCGCCGGTAGAAAACGACCGACCACAGACTGGGACAGGAGGGGACCTGCCGGCGAACCCGCCAGCAGACCAGAATTAAGGACCGATCATGAACGAGAGATTAACCCAGCAGCTAGGTACGCCGAGCTCCAAAAACGAAAACCTGATCCGCTCGAGGAAACCGGCGGTGTAACGGGAGCTTTGGGCAACGAGCTGTCCAAAAGCGTCAAACAGAACATTTTTGGCCCCACAATTTACATGAAGAAAGCTTGCCCTTTCTGCTTCAAACTCAGACTCGCGCTGCTTGAAGCCAATCTACTTCCGGGCGTCGAGCTCAAAGAATTTGAAGAAGGATCAGCGGAAATGGCTGCGTTCAAAGAACAGCACTCGCGAACCAAACGCCGCGTAAGTTTTCCAATTGCGGAGGTTGAGAAGGAGCGATTTCTACAGGGGCTGATGAATTAATTGATCATTTTCTACGCCCAAACAATATAAACCCCCACTCCCTACCTACACTCCGGGCTTATATCCACGGACCTTTCGCGCAGCTTACGAAAAGTTGACCGGTCCGCTGCTCGCTTCCCGCCGCAGCTGGATATTTTTTGATGAGTGGGAACAACCTGTGCCTTTTCCGGTTGGACCGACGTAAACACCAGCAAAAGGGAAAGTTGCTATGCAAGTCAGGGATATGATGAGCGCAGATGCACAAATCGCAAACCCGCAGGAAACCATCCAGCAGGCCGCGAGATTGATGGCAAGCATCGATGCGGGGTTTCTCCCCGTCGGTGAAAACGGACACCTTGTCGGGATGATTACTGACCGGGATATTGCCGTACGTGCGGTCGCGTTGGGCCGAGGGCCGGACACGCCCGTCCGCGACGTGATGACTAGCGATGTCAAATACTGCTTTATGGATCAGGAGATTGAAGACGTGACTGCGAATATGGGCGAAATCCGGGTCCGTCGTCTACCCGTACTCGATAGAAATAAACGCCTCGTCGGTGTGATATCGCTCGGGGATATTGCATTGGCGAGCGCTGACGGTGCGGCAGGCGAAGCATTGGCAGGTATTTCGCGCCCGGGCGGTGATCACACCCAGCTTGATGATCCGGGCCGGCAAACATGTCCAACCTCACCGATCTATACGCGCGCGACCACCAATGCGCTGAAGTCTCGAAGCTCAATGAGGTTATTAACATGTTCGCCGCCGAAGTGAGCGTCATGAGGAACGTTCGAAAAAGGCTTTGCATCGTTACGGACGGATCAGAAATGGAACCGAAGCTGCCTGAAAAAGAGCCGAGACGGAAGGTGGCCGTAGCCAGTGTGAAGCGTTCGTAGTGACAGCGCCACGGGCTCAATTCAGCAGGAGGGAACCCGGTAATGGATATCCGAAGTGAACTTACTTTGAAAAGCGGGAACAAAATGCCTTGCATGGGACTCGGAACGTGGAAGCTGACAGAGGACACAGCGGAAACAATTTCATCCGCGTTGGAACTGGGATATCGAATGATTGATACATCGGGCGATTACGGCACCCAGTCCGGCACTGGGGAAGGTCTTCGACGTGCCGAAGTAGAGCGGGATAGTGTTTATCTGGTAACCAAGATCGAAGATACAGACGACAACGCATATGCTGCTGTGCTGAAAAATCTTGAAGAGCTGCAACTAAGCTATGCAAACACGGTTTTGATCCACCGTCCGCCGGAAGGAAGAGTAGGAACAGAACTCTGGGAAGGACTGATCAAAGCGAAGAAAGAGGGGTTAGCGCTTGATATCGGAGTAAGTAATTATTCGGTGTCTTTAATTCAAAGTCTGATTGACGCCACAGATGAATCTCCAGTCGTCAACCAGATCGAGTGGAGTCCATTCGGGCATAGTGATCAAATGCTGGCATTCTGCAAGGAACAAGGCATCGTGATTCAGGCTTACAGCCCTCTCACGCGGACGACGCGACTCGATAATGAGGACCTTGTGCGGATCGCGAGCAAATCTGAAAAGACCGCCGCTCAAATCATCTTGCGATGGAACCTCCAGACGGGCACGGTACCCCTTCCCAAAGCGAATAAGCGCCAGCATCAACAGGAAAACATTGATGTGTTCGATTTCAGCCTGTCTGATGAAGATATGAACAGGCTCTCAAGCCTCAACCAACGCTATTCGTCTCTCGGTGATCTGCCCTATAATTGAAACATCACCTGTAAGCGTTGAGGACAGGCAGGTAGAACATTGTGCTCGACGGGACGGTGCGGCCCCGTAATCGGCAAGAATAAATCCGCAAAAATAACGACGGTTTGTAGCGCTTCTGCCGGGGCAGCTTTGCCATTCCCTTATTAAATGCTGTGCACGCTTGGTGAGCTTCCTCGTATTCTTCACCGAACGCGTTTTCTAACCCGAACGCCAGCAGTTCAACTGCCCCTAGACTGCCGTCTCTCGAATACGGCACCGAACCTTTCCGCAACGAGCGAAGCAAAATGATTACCCCGGCCATAAACTGCACCATGCTCGCGGCAAATCAGATTGTCACGAGCCTGTTGGGAACCAATGCACAGCATATCCGTCGCATGGAGTGAGCTGTTACGTTACCTTCAGCATCAAGGCTTAACATAACCGCAATTTCACCTTGCTTGGCGGAAGCCTCCCCAAAGCCCTTTTTTATTCAGTTGAAGGTTAGGATTATCGGTGTAACCGGCCTTGGTGAAGCGTTCATTGGCTTGCTTTTCAGTAAAGCTGTTGTGGCCGGTTCTTTGAGAAGGATTGACTGTGTCCCATAGATAACAATCTCGCTAGTTTTCACGATGGAGTATGACTGCCTGCGGATATCGTTTTCAACGGGCCCGTGCTGGTGGAAAATTGGGGCCTAAGAGGAGGACACTCGTTCTGAGCTCTGGAAAACGGAAGTCATGCTCAAAATTTAAGAAAAATTCGCTGCTTGAACTGGTAGCCGCGCTTCAGCACCAATATGAATATGGGTGGTCGTCAGCCACGGAAGATTTCCTTCTATCTCGTCGTTCGTGAAGCAGCTCCTTTTGCTAGCGGGTACAATTCTCACCGTTTTCCCCAAAATGACCAATGAACAAAGTCCCGGAACTTATTGCAGTCTAGCGCTCGTGGACAAAGGGTATCCATAGTTTGACTGCAGCGATTGCGACGAAACCGAGGTAGGATTCCTTGGTCTTGTCGTATCGGGTTGCGACCCGTCGCCAGTTCTTGAGCTTGTTGAAGAGGCGCTCGATCTGATTGCGCCATTTGTATTTGGCTTTGTCGTGCGGGATTGGTTGGCGTCTGTTGCTCTTTGTCGGAATGACGGCCTCGATATCGGCGCGGGCGATCTCTTCGCGAATGGCGTCAGCGTCGTACCCCTTGTCGGCGAGGAACGCCTCGATCCGGTCGGAGATCATCCGGAACAAAGGCGCGAAGCCTTGGGTGTCATGCGTTTGTCCGGGCGTCAGGACAAAGCCGAGCGGTCGGCCTTTCGCATCGCACCGGGCATGGAGCCCGGTTGTGAAACCGCCGCGCGATCGGCCAAGCGCCTCGGTCTCTTGAGTCCCCTTTTTATGCCGACTGCACAATGGTGCGCCCGGACGACGGTGCTGTCGATCATGTCGGCACTTCGATCCCGTTCCACCAGTTCGGCCAGTGTCTCAAGATTGCCTCGAAAACACCGGTCTCGACCCAGCGTCGATATCGACGAAAGACGCTGTTCCACTTGCCGTATTCATCAGGCAGATGCCGCCATTGCGCTCCTGTGCGCGCCATCCACAGCATGCCTTCGAAATAACGCCGATTGTCCTGAGCAGGGCGGCATCCACGCCCACTTTCAGCAGGTAGAAGCGGACTGATTACTGCCCATTCCTCGTCTGTCAAACCGATCCGTTCGCCCAAAGCAGCCTCCAAATGGTAGCTTTGAATCAAAAATCGATTCCGCAGTCAACCTTTGTCCACGAGCGCTAACCGGTCGAACTGACGCTATACCCTGATGGCCGCTGGACGAACTTCATCAACTGGTTCTGTAGGAATCTTGTATGACGCTTTCGAACCAACACGGGTAAGCCATTGTTCAGTACATGTAATTCTTTGGAACAACAAGCGGGTAATATTTGTTGGATACATTTAAAGGAGAAAAAATCACACGCACACAGGTCGGTAGGCCAATCAAAACGATAAACATACCAAAGCAAGTTCAATAGCGGGACTATTAGTTCGGAGGAATGAGGTGCGTTCGTTTTTCAGAGATAACGGATTAACAATTGCGCTTACCGTGTTGTTCGGGATGTCGATCATTGGTATGGCCGCGGCGGGTTTTAACAGTTTTAATGCAGAGCTCGCGAAACATGGCGAAGCGCCAGTGTCCCTGACGACGTATTTGACAGGGGGGGCAATTTCTCTCTGCGCTCTTCGAGAATTGGGAAAGTGAGTTTTTGCAAATGGGCGTGTATGTCGTGCTAACGGCATGGCTATTTCAACGCGGTTCGGCGGAATCCCGTGATCCGGGCAAGGAAGGGTCGGAAGAAGACGAGACTACACGATTTTCCTTTCTTTATGCTCATTCGCTGGGTTTGACATTGTTCGGACTATTTATCGGCAGCTTCTTTTTTACACTGGTTCGCAAGCGCACGTGCCTCGGAATTGATGCTGCTCGCCACGGAGCTCCGACAACGGGATATTTGCAGTATATCCTTGATGCAGAACTATGGTTTGAATCGTTCCAAAACTGGCAGTCGGAATTCCTTTCAACCGCAGTGTTAGTGGTACTATCCATTTTTCTGCGCGAGAAGGGGTCTCCTGAATCTAAACCTGTCAAAGCTCCAGACGAACAGACAGGAAGCTAGTGGGAAATCGACAGGAAAAGTTCGAGCCCCGCCGGTGCAGATTTTACCTGAATTCCTATAAATGCGGAACGAGCCGCGAAAACGTAGGTTGGAGCATCCTCCACAACGACGTATACCCTTGCGAACCAATATTAATTTATTATCGAAATTCGTTCGGGCTCAATCTCACGCCCCGACGCCCTGATGGATAGAGGGCTCGACGCTTATGAAGTATCCATCAATCCTGCGGACCTAACTATCAGAAAAATATCATTGCAACAACTGCAGCTGCCATAGCTGCGTTTGCTAGCCAGCCGAACAACCGCGTACAGAATCCGATTGTAAACCTGCCCATTTCATCACGTTTGCTCGCAACGATCATCATAGCAGTCATTATAGGAACAGCTACAAATCCATTCACCACCGCACTCCAGAACAGCGCAGTAATAGGATCGATCGGCGAAATGGCGATGGCGGCCCCTATTAGAAAAGCTAACGCAATCACGCTGTAGAACCCGATCGCTTCCCAAGGCTTGTCTGCCGGGCCGCATTTCCACCCTTGAGCCTCACCAAAAGCGTAGGCTACCGATCCTGCGAGGACTGGCAAGGACAACAGCCCGGTACCAATAATGCCTAAACTGAAAATGAAAAAGCAAAATCCCCTGCCAATGGCCTGAGTGCTTCGGCGACATCTGCAGCTGAACCGACTTCCATCTTTCCCGAAGCATGCAACGTTGCCGCTGTACTGATCATGATCGCAATCGCAACAATGTTGGATACGGCCATCCCGGAAAACGTATCAAGTCGAATTCGCCTCAACTCTGTTCTGGCCTCGTCCGGATGTTTCCGGAGGGAATGCTCGTTCTTCGAGTTATTTATTTCTTCAACTTCCTGCGAGCTTTGCCAGAACAGAAGATAGGGGCTTATAGTCGTTCCGAAAATCGCGACGACTACAGTAAGGCTTTCTCCATTCAACTTGAACCGCGGCCAAACAAAACCTTTTAATGCAGACATCCAGTCAACGTTGGCCGGGAATAAAACAGCAACATAGGCGAGTAAAACCAAAGTAAGCCATTTGAGATAGCGTGAATAGGTCTCATAAGTCACCAGAAGCTGGAGCCCTAGAGAGAGAGCACCAAAAGCCAACGTGAATATGATTGGCGAGCCTCCGGTTATCAAGCTTCCGGCTATCCCCATAGCAGAGAGATTTGCACCCATGTTGACGGTGTTGGCGATAAGCAGAAGAGCGATTAGCGAAAGCAATGCCCAGCGTGGAATGATTTCGCACAAGTTGGCTGCCAGACCTTTCCCGGTCACTCTGCCTATTCGGCCACTCACCAACTGGATTGCGGTCATAAGCGGATAAGTAAACAACATGCTCCACAGCATATTATAGCCAAATTGAGCGCCCGCTTGTGAATATGTAGCTATACCACTGGGATCATCGTCGGCAGCCCCAGTGATTAAACCCGCCCCAATTGCTTGAAGAGCGCTGCACGGCGCCATCGCGGAAGAACCAGATGGCTTTCCCGGGGAGGACTCGGTATCTGGGTCTTTTGGCATGATCGTTTCTCAAATCCACGGGTGTTTGCATGAGAATGTTCGGTCAATTCATTCCGATGTCGTAGCCGCCGGGAGGAGTTTAGAATTCGATCCCTGCGGTTCTTGTCCGGGGATACGATTCAAGAACTTTCACGGGAAAGTCGGCTCGGCGCGCAATACCGCTTTTCTGACATCTGCTTCCCCAATGATTTCAAAAACAGCGGAATGGCCTTCAAGTTGAATGTTGTTTTCCGAAACTTTCATTTAATCCTCCGCAAGTGGGTTCGGCCTAACCCGAGAAGGAAAAATTTGTTCCGGTATTTGAATGGTTTGTACACTAGCAGACACTTGCGATCGTTTCTCGACACCGAAGGTGGCTTCACCTGTAGAGTGCTCTACAGGAGCGATTAATCGACGTTGGAAGCACTTCGGTATCAAAAAGCGTTACAGAATAGTTCCGTGGCCCGTAAAAGATACCCATCTCGCCTGCGGTATACATTGGTCCCCTCATGAATCGGAACAAAGTTACGCGTGGGCAGTTTCAGACAGTTATGGAAACATGCTTGCGTCGGGTATTCGCCGAACCGTGGTGTCGCGCTGTTCAAGTTAAGCATCGGTGCGGAAAAACACTGATAAATACTGTTTGCGTGGACGAAGCGTCACTTGCGTTTTGAACAGTGAGTATGAGACCAGCCCGGCGCGATTTCCATTATGAATATTGACCAAGTTAAGGACGGGAGCCAGCCATGTCAGTCAGCAACAAAGCCACATCTGCGCGCAAACCGATCAAGATTCATGATCAGACACTTGAATTAGACAAGGGTGGAGACCTGCACCGGGTTGCCGACGGCAAAACACCGTTCATGACCACCGCGCAGGGCGGACCAGTTTCGGACGATCTTAATACGCTCAAAGTGGGTGAGCGAGGGCCGACGCTGATTGAGGATTTTCATTTTCGAGAGAAGATTTTTCATTTCGACCATGAGCGGATTCCCGAGCGCGTTGTTCACGCGCGCGGCTATGGCGCGCACGGCTATTTCGAGACAACGAAATCGCTTGCCGAATATACGCGGGCCGACATTTTTCAGCGGGTCGGCGAAAAAACACCGGTTTTCGTGCGTTTTTCCACGGTGGCGGGATCGAAGGGCTCGTTCGACCTCGCCCGGGATGTTCGCGGCTTTGCCGTGAAGTTATACACGAAAGAAGGCAATTGGGATCTTGTTGGAAACAATATTCCTGTCTTCTTCATCCAGGATGCCATCCGTTTTCCCGATATGGTTCATGCGGTCAAAGAGGAGCCCGATCGCGCCTTCCCACAAGCGCAATCTGCACACGACAATTTCTGGGACTTTATAAGTCTGACGCCGGAATCCATGCACATGATTATGTGGATCATGTCGGACCGCGCTATTCCACGTTCCTTCCGGTTCATGGAAGGTTTCGGCGTCCATACATTCAGGTTCGTGAACGATAACGATGAATCCACGTTCGTTAAGTTTATCTGGAAGCCGAAACTAGGCCTTCAATCTGTCGTCTGGAACGAAGCTGTAAAGATCAACGGAGCCGATCCCGATTTTCACCGCCGGGACCTGTGGACAGCCATTCAGGCTGGCGATTTCCCTGAATGGGAACTTTGCGTTCAACTCTTCGATCAGGACTTCGCCAACAGCTTCGATTTCGATGTGCTCGATCCGACGAAGTTGATCCCTGAGGAGGTGGTTAAGCCTATTCCTGTCGGTCGGCTGGTTTTGGATCGGATGCCTGATAACTTCTTCGCCGAGACTGAACAGGTTGCGTTCATGACGCAGAACGTTCCCCGGGTATCGACTTTTCAAATGACCCGCTCCTTCAGGGACGTAATTTTTCCTATCTCGACACGCAATTGAAGCGGCTGGGCAGCCCGAATTTCACTCACATCCCAATCAATGCGCCAAAGTGTCCGTTCCATCATTTACAGCAGGATGGCCAGATGGCAATGCGCAATCCTGTCGGCAGGGCGAATTACCAGCCCAACTCACGGGGAGACGGTCCGAGACCCGATCCAAAACGAGGTTTCCGGTCATACCCGGCGGAGGAGGATGGCCCGAAAGTACGTCTACGAGCCGAGAGTTTTGCTGACCATTACAGCCGGGCACGTCAGTTCTATCTGAGCCAGACCGAAGTTGAGCAGAAACATATAGCGCTGGCCTTAACCTTCGAGCTCTCTAAGGTAGAAACACCGGTCATTCGCGAGAGACTTGTATCGCATTTGATGAATATTGATGCGACCCGGCGGAGGCAGTTGGCAGTAATCTTGGCTTTCGCAGTATGCCCAATGCGGCCGATGCAGCGGTTCCCGTGCGACACGATCTTGCCCCTTCGCGGGCGCTCAGTATCATTCAAAATGGACCTGACAGCTTCAAGGGAAGAAAGCTAGGTGTCCTCGCTGCGAACGGCTCCGATGCAGACATTATAGAGTCGGTTCGCCGGGCGGCGCAAAAAAGGAAGGCGCTATGGTGGAGGTTATCGCGCCGATGGTCGGTGGCTTCAAGACAGCACAAGGAGGGTGGATAGCAGCCAACCACATGATCGATGGCGGTCCGTCAGTCATTTTCGATGCCGTTGCGCTTATACTGTCCGAGGAGGCAGCCAATCGACTGACCACGGAAGCCACCGCCCGCGACTTTGTTGCGGACGCGTTCTCTCACTGCAAATTCATCGGTTTCACCACTGGTGCGGTTCCGCTACTGTCCAAGGCTGGCATTGAACCCGATTTGGACGAGGGACTAATCCCGCTCGATAATAAAAACGCGGTCTCCGACTTTATGAAATCTTGCCGCAAGCTGAGGATATGGGCGCGCGAAGATGCAGTTAAGCTCTGATTCAACGCCATTCGGCTGATGCGTAGAGCCATATTGAACGAAAAATAGAAAAGTGTCCTGCCTGCGAAAGGCCACGCGAGCAGGATGCTTCGGTTTTCCAACGCCTGTTTGTTCTTGAGCCCCGGACTGGCCGCTTTCGGTCGCGGTCCAACTGGCGGGGCGACGGCGCTGTCACAGTCAGAGGTGATGGTGCTAATGGCCGTCGGTTACTATCAGCCGGTTACACGCAGCTAACCGGGCAGGATCCTTGGCAAAGGAAATCAGCCGCGACATGATCGCGGCACTGCGCGGCGCCGGCTTTATCGGACCCGGACCCCGCAGTCCGACGCCGGGCGGTCCCTACACCTATATGACGACAAGACATTTCCTCGCAGCCTTCGATATGGCGACATTGCGGGATCTCCCCGATATCCGGGCTTGCCGGCCTGCTCGGTCGACCTTGACGTCACCTAAATCCGCATTCGTCCTCAAGATGGACGCTTCATACCGTTGAGCGTCGATTGGCCTGTTATGGAGGCTGGTCCGCTTTTATCCGGGGAGCGGAAAATTGTTGGGATGAAGCTTCCGGGATCGCAAAGGCCGAACAGGCAGTCGGGGGCGTCGGGTTCAGCTTCGGTGATGAGCGGTTCAGCCATGTTTGCCTCAATTCGCGTTCCCTCCAATCGAAGGCGAGAAGACGTCAGGGAAGCGTCCGGCATCGGATTAACCTCGTTTGAGAGGCATGGATGGGCCGCAGCAGTGCAGGCCGCACCGGCATCTGCCTGAGCACCATAAGGCATGTTGCTTGTTGCCAGAAATTGGCCGTGGGCTCACCGTTACACACATGCCGGCATTTATAAGGGTTGGCGAACAGGCAAGGATCTACAGCCAGAGGCATGACCTCATAACTATGAGTTATGAAGCCGCAGACATTTTTACCTTTGTATTCTTTCTGGCGGTCACTATCGTGATGAAAATAAAGGGAACGTCGGCGGCATAATAAATCATCAAGGTTCCGCCTGAACGAACATCGATCCAGCGTGTCTTGCAGGCATTTCGGGCCTGCGTTCGCGTAAAGACGGGACAGTCGCGTTGAGCGATAAAAAAGGGGAGTGCGGTTGTTGAATGCAATGCGACCGACTTTGGTGTCAGGGTCTGCTGGCGTGGTAAATGCGCCGGCCTCCGCAGCGAAACTCATACGCCTTGAGGGGGTGAGCAAGCATTTTCGGGGCACATCTCGTCCTTGAGGATATTGATCTGGAAGTCGCGCAAGGCGAAGTGCTGGCAATCATCGGTCCCAGCGGCTCGGGCAAGAGTACGCTTCTGCGCTGCATCAATTATCTGGAAAGGCCGGATGGCGGTCTGCTGACAGTAGGCAAGGTAAAGCTCGACGCCACCCAGACGCCGCGCACCTCGCAGCTCAAAGAACTGCGCAATACCGTTGGCATGGTGTTTCAGTCGTTCAATCTGTTCCCGCATATGAGCGTTTTGCGCAATGTCAGTCTGCCGCAGGAACGTGTGCTGGGCCGCAGCCGGGCGGAGGCCGAGGAGCGGGCGATCCAGCTTCTCGATCGCGTCGGCCTCGCCGACAAAGCGACGCAATATCCGGCTCGTTGCTCCGGCGGTCAGCAACAGCGCATCGCAATCGCCCGCTCGCTAGCGCTCAATCCGCAGGTGATGCTGTTCGACGAGCCGACCTCGGCGCTCGATCCCGAACTGGGGCTCGAAGTCCCGCCGTCATGCGCGAGTTGGCCGAAAGCGGCATGACCATGCTCGTAGTCACCCATGAAATGGGCTTCGCGGAAAATGTCTCCGACACGGTCATGATCATGGCCGATGGGCGCATCATAGAAAAGGGCGCATCGAAGGACGTCATGCGCAATCCGCAAGAGGAACGCACGAAGCAGTTTCTTCGTGCGGTGCATGACCGATGACAGCGGACAATGTTCTTCTCATCCTGAGCGGTCTGCCATGGACTATAGCGCTCACACTTGGTTCCTTCGCAATCGGCTGCATTCTGGGCGTCCCGCTTCTCGCAGCGCGTCAGGCGCGTCTGGCGCCGGTACGGTGGATCGCGGCTGTACTGATCCAAATAGTGCGCTCCTTGCCGCCGATCCTCTGGCTGTTCATTATCTTCTTCGGCATTGGAATGGGCATCATGCCGATCAATCCGTTTTGGCGGCGCTGATCGGTCTGGGGCTCATCGCATCAGCCAATATGGCGGAAATCTATCGCGGTGCGCTGGCCTCACTTCACCATGGCCAGTGGGAAGCGGCGACGGCGCTGAATTTCGGTACGCGCCACACGCTGGTCGATGTGGTTGCACCGCAGGCCTTTCGCGTCGCGCTGCCATCTGCGGCGAGCTATCTGATCGGGCTGATGAAGGAAACCGCAGTTGCCTCGACCATCGGTGTCGCTGACCTCGCCTTCCGTGGCAATCAGGTATCACAGCTCACCTTCAAGGGCATTGAGGTCTTCGCTCTGGTCGGCCTGTTCTACATATTCCTGAGCCTCCCCGTCGCATGGCTGTCGCGCTCTGCCGATAGCTATCTAAGAGCAAAGGTGGCGCGCTGATGCTCCCGACTTCTGAAGAATTCTTCGAATGGATGCCTGCGCTCCTCGGCGGGTTGCAGGTCAGCTTGCAGGTGGCGGCGCTGAGCCTCGCCATTGGCATCCCGCTGGGGCTTCTGCTGGCGCTGGGCGTTGGCTCAAAATCGCGCTTCAACCGCTATATGAGCCTGTTTCTTGTCGAAATCGGGCGCGGCGCTCCGGCGCTAGTGCTGTTGCAGTTCATGTATTTCGGCCTGCCTGTGACCGGTCTGACGATGACCTCGTTTTCGGCTGCTGTCGTAGCGCTGGCACGGAATACGGGCGCTTACACGAGCGAGATTATCCGCGCGAGCCTGCAATCAATCCATTATGGCCAGCGCGAGGCAGCGGAGGCGATGGGCTTCAATACGATCGACGAACTGCGCTTTGTTCTGCTGCCGCAGGCGCTGCGCGTGGCGCTTCCCGCGCTGCTGGGCTTCGCGATCCTGATCTTTCAGGGTACGTCGCTCTGCTTCACGATTGCCCTGCCGGAACTCGTCAGCAATGCCTATGAGATCGGCTCTAACACGTTCCGCTATATGCCTGCCTTACTACTGGCCGGATTGCTCTATGCGACGATCTGCATTCCGGCTGCATGGATTGTTTCCTATGTGGAGAAGCGCTCATCCGCTTACGCCACCCGATAGAACCCAACGCAACAATAAATACCAAAACAACAAAAGGGGAGTAGCAGATGAAAAACGGGATGATGCGTAAAGGTGCTCTCGGCGCCGTATTGCTTATGGGGCTGTCTTCGGCAGCGTTAGCAGAGGATTGCAAGCCGAAGCATGAATTCAAGACCATCACGCCGGGCACGTTGACAATTGCCGTCACCACCTATGCGCCGCATTCCTTCATGGATGAGAGCGGCATGCTTAAGGGTCTCGATGGCGATATTGCCACCGAATTCGCCAAGCGCGAATGCCTGACCGTCAAGCCGATAGCCGTCGATCCGGCTGCGGCCATCCAGTACGTGCTGTCGGGCGGGGCCGATATCACCACTGGTGACTGGTATCGCACAGCTGAACGCGCCAAGGTCATGAACCTTTCCTATCCGCTCTACAAAGACCAGATGGGTCTTTATTCCAAGGATGGCGCAAAGACTGTCGAAGAACTGGTCGGCAAGAATGTCGGCACCGTTCAGGGGTATCTCTGGGTGACGGACGCCAAGAAGCTTCTGGGTGCGAAACTGCGCCTTTATCCGAATTCCGTGAACATGCATCAGGATCTCGCATCCGGGCGCATCGACATCGGTATCGACGGCTATTCGACCGGCGCCTATGCGGCCAAGAATGGCACGCTCAAGGATATAAAGGTCGAGGTTGCGCAGCCCGATCCGCGCATCCGCGCCACCAAGGAAGCGGCGCAGGCAAGCCTGCCATACGCCGGGGAGCGCAACGGATTTTGGTGCTGCACTCGACGCCAATATCGAGGAGATGCACAAGGATGGCACCATTGCCAGAATCCTAAAGTCTTACGGTCTGGATGAGAGCGCAGGTGATACCGGAGCCCCGATGCTTATCGAATAGTCCTTGCGCGATGACCGGTGCAGCGGAAACCGCTGCACCTGCCTCAATCATTTTTCATTGGAGACTGCTACGATGACTGTTTACGCGGTCAGCCGGAACAGCCAGTCGTGGTATGGGGAACAGGTCGGCATTCTCATCCCGGATGCGGCCTATCCCTGTGTACCCGGCAATGTCGGCAATGCAACGACCTATAAATATCCGGTTCGTTATCAGGAGGTGCGCGGTGCTTCCATCGATAGGCTTCTAAACCAGCGCGATCCGGCACTGCGAGAGGCATTTGTAGAAGCAGCTCTGGAACTGCAGGGACGGGGTGTGAAAGCAATTACCGGCGCGTGCGGGTTCATGGCCTATTTTCAGGAGGAGGTTGCGGATGCGGTTGATATACCCGTCTTCCTGTCGAGCCTGATGCAAATACCTTTCATGCATGCTGTGGCGCGTGGCACTGTGGGCGTGATTACAGCCAATGCAGAACGTCTCACACCACGGCACTTCGCTGCAAGCGGTGTTCCGGACTCGATCCCGATCGTGCTCGCCGGAATGGAAAATCAGGTCGAATTTCGCGAAGCGATCCCGGAAGAGAAGGGGACGCTCGATTCAGCCGTCATCGAGCAAGAAGTTTGCGAAGTCGCGGGGAAGCTTGTGCGTGACAACCCGCAGGTCCGCTCCATTCTGCTCGAATGCAGCGATCTACCCCCTTATGCTCATGCTGTACAGAAGGTGACAGGACGGCCCGTATTCGATTTCATCTCGATGATCAACTATGTCCAGCAGACCGTCGCCTGTCGAGCTTATCAAGGCTTCATGTGACCTGATAATCAGGAGTTCTCCCTATGGCATTCGATCATTATTTCCTTCTCGGCCGTTCCGGTCTTCGTGTCAGTCGACTGGCGCTTGGCACGATGACATTCGGCAATGCCGGGATCAGGGGGATCGGTGGATCATGGGGCACTGACGAGGACAATGCACGCGCCATAGTCAACCGCTACGGAAGCGGGTGGCAATTTCATCGACACTGCGGATTCCTACGGCGCGGGTCTCAGTGAAACACTGGTCGGCAAGTTCATAGAGGAAGCCGGCGCGCGCGACCGTGTTGTCATTGCGAGCAAATATTCGAACAATCTGCAGCCGGGAAACCCCAACGCAGGCGGCAATGGTCGCAAGAACATGATGCGCGCGATCGACCAATCGCTGAAGCGACTGAAGACCGATTACATCGATCTCTATATGGTGCATACGGGACGGGATGACCCCGTGGAGGAGGTGATACGCGGCTTCGACGATCTGATCCGCGCTGGTAAGATCCGCTATTGCGGCCTGTCCGACGTGCCTGCCCGGTATGCGGCGCGGGCCCAAAACGGGCGGAGGCGCATGCGCTCTCGCAGCCCGTCAGCCTTCAATTGCCCTATTCGCTGGTCGAGCGCAGCATCGAGCAGGAATTCGTGCCGCTCGGACAAAATCTCGGTCTCGGCATCATGGCATGGAGCCCAATGGCCATGGGGCTTCTGTCGGGAAAGTATCGCGCGGGTGGCGAAGGCCGTCTGAACCGTGACAATGCTGAAGGGTTGGGGCTGTTCACCGAACGAAACACCCGCATTGTCGCAGCATTGGCCGAGGTTGCAGACGCCATGGGAAAGCCGATGGCGCAGGTAGCTCTCAACTGGGTGGTGACGCAGCCGGGCATTGCGGCGGCCATTATCGGCGCAAGCAAGCTTGCGCAGCTCGACGACAATCTGGGCGCGCTCGCATTCGCAATTCCGGATGAACTTCGCACCCGACTGGAGACCGCAAGCGCCATTAAGTCCACTTATCCCTATTCCTTTTTGCGCCGGATTATCAGGCGGGCATTTTGAACACCGGCGTTTCGCTCGGTGACAAGCCTGCCGGTTATCAGCGTCCGCATTTCGTGCCGAAGGTCGGTGAATACACTTTCGGAAAGCCTCCCGGGAACAACTGATCAGCCTCAAGGAACCACCATGAACGACATGCCAGCGAAAGTGCGGTCCGTCGCCACTGTCGAACCAACCATTTTTGTCCTCACGCTTGATTGCGATGACAAGCCCGGCATCGTAGCGGCCATCACCACGGAACTGGCGGCAATCGGCGGTAACATCGTGGAAAGCAATCAGTTTCGCGACAGGCTGACCAACCGCTTTTTCATGCGCATTGCTTTCAGCGCTCCGCTTGGCATGTCGCGTGAGACGGTCGAGCATTCGCTGAAGCCGGCGGGCGAGCGCTTCGGCATGAAATTCGCGGTGGCCGATGCCAGCCGCAAGCCGAAGATCGTGCTCATGGTTTCAAAATTCGATCACGCCATGCTTCATCTGCTCTATCAGATCCGCGTCGGCTGGCTGAATGCCGATGTCGTTGCCATCGTCTCCAATCATGAGGATAGCCGCGGGACTGCGGAAAGTGCGGGGATTCCCTATCATTCCCGGGGCGTGAACAAGGAAAACAAGGCCGAGCAGGAAGCCCGCCTGATCGATCTCGTACGTGAAACGCAGGCCGATCTCGTCGTTCTTGCACGCTATATGCAGGTTCTATCGGACAATCTATCCAACCGCCTGTTCGGCAAGATCATCAACATCCACCATTCGTTTCTGCCATCCTTCAAGGGTGCAAAACCCTATCATCAGGCGTTCGAGCGTGGCGTGAAGCTGATCGGTGCGACAGCGCATTATGTAACGCCGGACCTTGACGAGGGTCCGATCATCGAGCAGGAAACCGAGAGGGTCACGCATTCCATGAATGCCGAAGATTTCGTCGCCACCGGGCGCGATATCGAAAGTCGGGTTCTTGCGCGAGCTGTAAAGATGCATCTGGAAAGCCGCGTCATGCTCAATGGCCACAAGACGGTGGTTTTCACGTAGTAGGCCGACGGGTCTATAGGTGCAGTTCTGCGTCCGCTCCCTGTTCGAGAAGCCAGTCGCGGAACAGTTCTGCCCCTCGCTTCGGCGGGCGTTGAGCGGGCATGACCAGATGGATCGTATCGCCGGAACGATGAAAAATATGCATGGCAGGCACCGGGCGTCCAGCCACGATATGATCATGGACGGTGTTTCCAGCCAAGCGCCACGCCTTGTCCCTGCACCGCAGCCTCGATGGAGCTGAGCGCGTCGGTGAAGACAAAATCCTGTTCGATGCGCGGGTTCGGTACGCCGGAGCGTTCCAGCCATTCGCGCCAGCCAAGCCGCGAGCGGTGGCGCTCCTCGAAATGCAGCAGTGAGTGGTTCAGCAGATCGCTGGCTTCCCCGATCTGTCCGCGCTCTTTCAGATAAGAGGGACTGCATACGGGCCAGACCTCCTCCGTCACGAAGGGCCGGGCGAGAATGCCCGGCCACTTGCCTCTGCCCAGACGTGCTGAAACGTCTATATCTTCTTCAAGCAGATCCTGATTGTCGCGGCTGCTTTCCTCGATGCGCAGCGCCACATCCGGGTGCTTTTCCTTGAACCCCTTCAGGCGCGGCAAAAGCCACAGCTGCACGAAGGATGCCGAGAACGACACGCGGATGATATCGCGCGAGTGCTTCTTGCGCATGGACGAGATGACCATGTGCAGATGGTCGAATGCTTCCTGCGTTTCGCGATAAAGCCGCTGGCCTTCTGCTGTCAATTCCAGACGGCTGCGCTCGCGCCGGAAAAGCTTCAGTCCGGTGGCTTCCTCCGGGAGCTTGATCGTCTTGCTCACCGCTGGCTGACTGACATTCAGCTCTTCTGCTGCCGCAGTAAAGCTCAGTCGTCGGGCCGCTGCCTCGAACACGAAAAGGTAATTGGCCGATGGAATGAGCGAGCGGAGTCTGTGCATAATCTGAAGTTATATCTTCGCGGATTTTTATCAAGCTCACAGGGCGCAGAACCCTCTGTAAGGTAACGAACAAAGGAGTCCGTTTTGTCGCCGTCAGCGACGCTTCGGCAATCTCCAAATCATATACTGGAAGGGAACCGGGAATGCAGACTCATGCGCGCGCGGTTGTCATCGGGGAGGTTGCGTCGGCGCCTCCATTCTTTACGGTCTGGGCGGGGCGAGGCTGGTCGGATGTCGTCCTCCCGAGCGTACGCAGCTGACCGCCGGTTCAACATGGCACGCGGCAGGCCTGATCCCTCCTATGCGCGCAGCATCAATATCGGTCGCATGATCAACAAGTCCATCGAGATATATGAAGGTCTGGAAGCCGAGACCGGCCAGCATGTCGGCTGGCACAAATGCGGTCAGCTGCGCATTGCCAATACGCGTGACCGGCTGGACGAATATAAGAGCTATATGAGCGTTGCCGAAGTGCAGGGCGTGCGCGCCGAACTGGTTTCTCCGGCGCGTGCCCGCGAGTTGTGGCCGCTGCTTGAAAACAATCACGATATGCTGGGCGCACTCTATCACCCGGATGACGGTCATATCGCGCCTGCCGACGTCACCATGGCGCTTGCCGGGGTGCACGCGACAAGGGCGCGAAGATTCATCTCAACACACAGGTCAATGGTTTCGAGCGTCTGCCGAGCGGCGAGTGGAAGGTAAAGACCAATCAGGGCGACATCATCTGTGAGCATATCATCTCGGCCACAGGTAATTATGCCCGGCAGACCGGGGCCATGCTCGGCCTCGACATTCCGGCAATTCCAATCATCCATCAATACTGGATTACCGATGCGGTGCCGGAAGTAATCGAGCGCAAGCGTCAGGGCCTGCCTGAAATGCCGATCCTGCGTGACGAGGGCTTTGAAGGCTATCTGCGCGAGGAAGGTGACGGGCTGATGTTCGGCCCTTATGAAAAGACGGAGCACCTGAAGCTTTTGCTGAGAACGGCGTGCCGGAATGGTTCGGCGCGGACCTTCTGGAAGAGGATTTCGATTCCGTTTCGTGGAACTGGGAACAGGCCATCGATATGGTTCCCGCGCTCGGTCGCGTTGGCATCAAAGCCAATGTGCGCGGGCCATTTCAGATGACGGCCGATGAACTGCCGCTGGTCGGCCCGGCACGGGGCTGGACAACGTATGGTTGGCAGAAGGCGTTCCGGGCGGCATCCTATGGGGCGGCGCTATCGGCTATTACCTCTCGGAGCGTATCGTGGAGGGTGGCAACAGCATCGACACATCAGAACTCGACCCACGCCGTTTCGGCGATTACGCCAACAAGAACTGGACGCGCGAGAAGGTGCGCGAATCGTGGGGCACCCATGCCGAGCAGCATTATCCGGGACAGGATATGCCCGCCGCGCGCCCACAGAAAACTGCGCCGTCCTATGACCGCCTGACGGAACTGGGCGCTGTCTGGGGCTGTCTCAATGGTTGGGAAATGCCGAACTGGTTCGCCCCCAAGGGCGTCGAGGCCAAGGACCAGTACAGCTGGCGCTGGACTGAAAAGGGCAAATATGTCGGCGAGGAAGTCGAAGCAGTGCGCAACGCGGTTGGCCTCGTCGAAATGACACCGATGACCAAATTCGAGGTCAGCGGTCCCGGCGCGGAAGCTTTGGCTCGATGGCATTCTCGCCAACCGCCTGCCGAAAATCGGTCGCGTCAACCTCGCGCATCATCTGACCAAGAAGGGCGGAGTTCAGGCGGAATATGTGGTGTCGCGTCTCGATGACGGCACTTTTTATATGATTTCCACCCCACGCGCCGAACGCTGGAACTTTGACGACCTGTCGAAGCTGCTGCCGAAGGACGGTAGCGTCAACCTGCGTAATGTAACCAATGATCGGGGTTGCTTCACGATCGTCGGGCCAAGGGCGCGCGAAGTATTGCAGTCGCTCACCGAAATCGACCTCTCCAACGAAGCATTCCCGTGGTTCAGTATCAAGTCTGGAACGATCGGCCTTGCCAGCGATGTGCGCCTGTTGCGCGTCAATTACGAAGGCGAACTGGGCTGGGAGCTTTATCATCCGCTGGCCTTTCAGCGTCATCTGCTAGAAGCGTTGCTCGCATCGGGCAAGGAGCACGGCCTGCGCCTTGTCGGCCTGCATGCTCTGGAATCGCTGCGCCTCGACAAGTCCTATCGCGCTATGTACCGCGACATGAATATCGAGCTTAGCGCTTGGGAAAGCGGCCTCGAACGCTTCATCCGTCTCGACAAGGGCGATTTCATCGGCAAGCAGGCGCTGGTCGAGGAAAAGGAACGCGGTATCAAGCGCCGATCTGTCACCCTTGCCGTCGAAACCGATGGCGCCAGCACGTTGACTTGTGAAGGTGTCTACCGTGATGGCGAACTGGTGGGTCGTGTCACCTCGGGCAGCTATTCCTACACGTTCGGACACGATATCGCGCTGGCGCTGTTGCCGGTTGAGCTTGGCGTACCGGGCACGGAACTGGAAATCCCGGTTCTGGGTGAAATGCGCAAGGCCCGCGTGATCGAGGAATCTCCATACGATCCGGAAGCAAAGCGCGCGCGTCTCTGATCGTCCCGTCCAATAGTTTGTGCGAACCGGACTTGACAGATCGTCACGACGATCCGGTTCGCCGTAACGAAAGGTTAGCCCCATGAAGGCAGTTGTCGCAGTGAAACGGGTTGTCGATTACAACGTAAAGATCCGTGTAAAGGGGAGACGGTTCGGGCGTTGAGCTTGCAAACGTCAAGATGTCGATGAACCCTTTTGACGAGATCGCGGTTGAAGAAGCGATCCGTCTGAAGGAAGCGGGCAAGGTGACGGAAATCGTCGCGGTTTCGGTCGGCCCGGCACAGGCACAGGAAACGCTGCGTACCGCACTTGCCATGGGCGCCGATCGTGCGATCCCGTGAAGTCGGACGAAACGGTTGAGCCGCTTGGCGTTGCCAAGGTTCTCAAGGGCGTGGTCGATGCGGAAAAGCCGGATCTCGTCTTCCTCGGCAAGCAGGCAATCGACGATGATTCCAACCAGACTGGCCAGATGCTTTCGGCCCTTCTCAACTGGAGCCGGGCGACGTTCGCCTCGAAGGTGGAGTTGGGTGACGGTTCGGCCAAGGTAACGCGCGAAGTTGATGGTGGTCTCCAGACCATCGACGTGAAGCTTCCGGCGATTGTCACGGTCGATCTTCGTTTGAACCAGCCGCGTTATGCGTCGCTGCCGAACATCATGAAGGCCAAGAAGAAGCCGCTTGACGAAAAGTCGCCCGCTGATTTCGGTGCCGACATTGCGCCGCGTCTCAAGGTCCTGAAGACTGAAGAGCCGGGTGGCCGCAAGGCTGGCGTGAAGGTCGGTTCAGTCTCTGAACTGGTCGAGAAGCCTCAAGGCCGACGGCGTACTCTAAAGAAATCGGAAGGGACGATATAAATGGCTATTCTTCTTATTGCCGAACATGACAATGCAACCCTTTCCGACCAGACGGCGAAGGCGCTGACGGCAGCTGCCCAGATCGGCGGCGACGTGGATGTTCTGGTTGCAGGCAGGGGGCGCGAAGGCTGCTGCCGATGCCGCAGCCAAGCTGAAGGGCGTGCGCAAGGTTCTGCTTGCTGAAAGCGATGCACTGGAAAACCGTCTGGCCGAGCCAACGGCCGCTCTCATCGTGGAACTGGCAGGCAATTACGACACGATCATTGCTCCGGCAACGACCTCGGCCAAGAACATCCTGCCGCGTGTTGCAGCGCTTCTCGATGTGATGCAGTTGTCCGAAATCATGGAAGTCGTGTCGGCTGATACGTTCAAGCGCCCGATCTATGCGGGCAATGCGATCCAGACGGTCCAGTCGACCGATGCAAAGAAGGTTATCACTGTGCGTACCGCGTCGTTCCGGGCAACGGGCGAAGGTGGTTCGGCTGCAGTTGAAAGCGTCAATGCAGCAGCCGATCCGGCGCTATCGAGCTTCGTCGGCAATGCGCTGTCGGATTCGGACCGTCCGGAACTGACCTCGGCCAAGATCATCATCTCCGGCGGTCGTGCACTCGGTTCTGCCGAAAAGTTCCGGGAAGTGATCCTGCCGGTTGCTGACAAGCTCGGTGCAGCGGTCGGCGCAAGCCGTGCCGCAGTCGATGCGGGCTACGCGCCGAACGACTGGCAGGTTGGCCAGACCGGCAAGGTGGTTGCCCCGGATCTCTACATCGCCGTCGGAATCTCTGGTGCGATCCAGCATCTGGCCGGTATGAAAGACAGTCGTGTGATCGTGGCGATCAACAAGGACGAGGAAGCGCCGATCTTCCGGTGGCCGATTACGGCCTCGTCGGCGATCTCTTTACGATCCTGCCGGAACTGCAAAACGTTCGTTGATTCACCTGAAAAATTTTCTGATCGCCTGAACTATCCGGGCGATCAGAATGTTCATGTGACTAATCGAAGGAACAAAGCTGCCACGGCGATTTTTGACTGGCGATCAAAGCGAACGTGAATAGCCGCTATCTGCGGCATCAGGCAGGTAGGTAAGGACAAAACCTCGACCTGCTACGGAACTGTTTCAAGGTCCGTTTCGCGAAACTCGTTATCTGTCGCCGGGACCGGCACACGATAATATTTTGCGGACGCGTAATGTATGCAGTCTGCCAAATTCAGCCCGCGGCGGCTCTATTGGCCGCATGGAGTGAAGGTGTTGTGGCCTGTATTGCCGACGGTATGTCGCAAAGCTCGATGGCGCGGGCGTCCAGTTCCCCGGCATCAGGGAACTGAGATCACGAGGTGAGCTTACGCCGCGCGGGGAGCCACAGTTAATCTTACTCCGAGAGCGGACAGAACCTTTTGCACCGTATCATACCGCAACTTGGAGCCAGTCTTTAGAGCTTTGTAGAGGCTTTCCCGCCCGAGGCCGGATTCACGGCAATCTCGGACATTCCCTTTGCCTTGGCAATGTGCCCGAGAGCGGCAATGAAAACCTCTGGATCGTCTTCCATGGCCGCGGCAAGGAACTCTGCAATCATCTCGTCGCTATCCAGATAGTCCGACACATCGAAATCGGTGAAGTTAGTCATGGTCGATCCTTTCCAAGCGTTGCGGCCATTTCGATAGCCTTTTGATGTCACGCTTTTGTGTGCTCTTGTCTCCACCGATCAGCAGCAGGTACACAACGTCCCCTTGCCGGGTGTAATAGAGCCGGTATCCCGCCCGTAATGAATGCGCATTTCGGAAACACCGTGTCCTACCGGCTCAGTGTCACCGAAGTTACCCTTCTCGGCGGAGACAATGCGCGCCAGAATGCGGGTCTTCGCCCTCAAATCCTTTAGCGCTTTGAACCACGCTTCAAATTCGTCGGATTTCTTGAATTGATTCATGGTTTATTGTATCCATTCGGATACGTTTTGTCAAGGGAGGTTGGCCGGTGGCACCGTAACCTTAATTTTGTTGTAAAGCTTAGCGGTGGAACAGAGGGCATGCACGACAGTCGCTCCTCGCTTTATCACCGCCGTTGCTTTCCGCCTGAGATTATTGCCAAAGTAGTGTGGCTGTATATCCGGTTTCCGTTGAGTTTTCGTATGGTCAAAGACATACTGGCATACCGAGGAATTGTCGTTAACCTCAAGACAGCGCGCGAGTGGGCTGAAAAGTTCTGACGAGACTACGCCAACACAATCTGGCGCGATATCGCTGGCGTGTAATCTGCCCAATCACGACATCATAGATCAACACGCATCCGGGTACAGGTTAAGGTTACGGTGCCTTCTCATCGCCTGAACTATCCAGCCGATGGATGCTAAACTCATCCCGAGACTGCGTGTTTTCCTGCATAGTCGTAGCCTATTGCGGCCTTGAACTGACTGATTTTTTCCAGAAGCATTTCGCGGTATGCCTCAGGTGACATCGTTCGATCGTCGACCCGTGTCAGCCCGCGTGATACAGGCACCAGCAGATCTCCGGGTGTGAACCACGAAGTGAATGTATACTTGTTACATCACCTCCCTGAGCGCCAAGTCCGGTGCAAGGATGATTGAGTGTGGAAGAAGATGTCGCAAGCGCCGACCTTCCTGAGGAACAGTGGCGCCGATCACCGCTCCGATAGGAGACAGGGACGTTCGGCGGTGAAAAGCTGCCAATCAAATCTGCGACCCGGTCCGATATCAGCCTGTTTCCAGTTAACTTGTCCCGGATCCAGCCAGCGCACGGATTGGATGTTCGACACAGGACAAACAAACCTTTTCCATACCGCTTCGAACATTCTACGAAAGGTGCAAGTGTGTCGGGGCCCATAAGTGGGTTAATCGTCAGGCAGTCTGCCTCGAAATCCCCGCTGCCACCGTCTGCAAGGGGCGTGAGATATGCACGGGCATATGCAGCGGCTGTCGCACCAATATCCCCGCGTTTGGCATCGAGAATGACACCAATTCCGGCATCCCCGGCTCGCCTCATTCCAGCGGAGAGGGCCGCGAGGCCGGCAAGCCCGCCGGCTTCGAAATAGGCGGCCCGGAATTTTACAAACCCAACTTTCCCTCGATTGAATCAAGAATGAGATTGACGTACCGATCCATCCAGCAGCCATCTTCCCTCTCGAAGAATTGTGGGATATCGGACAAAGAGGGATCTATGCCTACGACTAGGTCGCCATACTTGCCGACATTGGTTTCCACGATCTCCGTCCGGTCGGTTTTCCCATGTCAGAATCCTCGTTAAGATTTGCCGTTGCGCTGACCAATCAGTTCTCGCTCTTGGACATCAGATCGTGCGCTGGGTCAAGAAATTGATGGATCGAATGTCGCGGCTGGGCTGCCTTTTGCGACAGCTTCAGTTCTTTGTCGCCGAAATTATCATGACTGGCGATCATCATAAATGATGCCAATAATCTGGCATGAAACCTGCTTGTTTAAGACAAAACAATAACGGGTGCTTCTTGTGTCTTATACAGTCTTCCTGCTCGGCCTATTAAGTGCCTCTTTCGGTCTCAGCTGGCCCCCGGGTTTGCATCGATCTTTTTTCTCAGCGCGTTTACTACAGAAAATCAGGTTTGGCGTTGATGATGACCGCAAGTCCGATCTGCATTACCGCCATGGCGCTCTCCGTTTCAGATTTTGGTTTGTTCTACAGTGGGTTGGTTGTAACTGCCGGGTGGCTATTCTCAGCGTTAATCAGGGATGTGATCTTCCCGGCAATACCGGTAGCCATGTCCGCAGGGGCGTTGATCGCCTATCTTCGGTTTGGCGAGCACATCGTATGAGAAAGGCGAATTGTTCCTTGGTTTGCACATTATTGTTACCGAAATGCATTATCCGAAGTGTTTTTGTTCGATATCAGACAAACAATACGGCATTGATTTAGCTTGGATATCTGACCGAAAATATCTTCTATTCGATAGCGCTTAGCTTCACGTCGTCCGAATTCCAATATTGCTGGAACAATGTCCTTGTTGAAATAGATAACGTCTGCGGCTTGCAGTGCGCGAATGGCTTTGAGCGTCATCAGCTCGGGGTCTACGGGATTGACGGTAAAGACTTTCACACTCTCCTGCATCAGATACCTCCTGTGAAGCAACCGCGAGAAGATCGGTTTCCGAGCTGCTGGTCCACGGTTCCGAGAAGGCTTTGTCAGCAAATATATCCCAAAAATGGCGACGCGCCGCTGCTGTCGTCACCATGGAACCGACACGGGTGCGTAGGTTTTGGGCAAGCCGTGCCCAGTCTTTCAGCGAAGCTGGCAAAAGCGCTTCGATCTTACGGCGGATGGTTTGCGCCAGAACAGGCGCCCCGCCATCTGTCGAGATAGCCACGATAACCGGTGAACGATTGACGATCGACCCAAACTGGAATTGGCAATATTGTGGTTTATCGATGACATTGACGGGAACACCGGCTCGTTTGCAGGTGGCAAAAAAGGAAGGCTGCGGCTTCGCCTTCGTCGCGGCAATCGGCAATTGCCATAGCCGCACGGCAAATCCGCATCTTGCAATGGCCCGGTAACCAGCGATATGCACGCTTCCGCATGGACCACCGGACGGACGGCCAATGCACGCATCATGTCGTCGGGCGCATCAGCATAGACCTCGACACGAGCCCCGCAGGCGGCCAGCAATTCTGCCTTCCATGCGGCGGCATCGGAACCGCCAGAGATAATACAGCGTCTTCCCTCCAGCGCCCAAAACACCGGAAGTTTTGCTAGGGGTTCGATGCGAGTAAAGGCTTCACTCTGCTGCGGTCGCGAGACACCCATTGATGATCCCCTGATTTCGGCGCGGCACGAGCCGCAATTGGTTCCAGCGTTGAGTTGCTTGCCGATGGCCTCTACACTATGGCAACCGGAGTGAATGGCAGCGGCAATCTGATTGATGCCTACACCGAAGCACGAGCAAACTGTTGCGCCGGGATCCGGCTTGTCCATACCGGGTCGACCTGCAACGATTGCAAAGCGCTTGCGCAAATCGTCATGGGTGACAATCAATTGCTGGATGGCCCAGTTACGAGCGACGGCGACCGGTTGCGGCGCGATGAACAGCGCCGCAAGCAATCGCGAACCCGCAAAGAAGGCGAGCCGCGTTTCGCCGGTCGCAGTGTCGGTATAGCCGATAGGATCGATCTCTTCGGGAATGGCGAGATGCACATAACACCATTCCACCCAATCACCGATATCGCCAAGCGAAGCCAATTCCAGCCGCCAGCCACCCTCGGCGCGAGCCAGCGCCCAATAATCGCAGTCGATAGCGGAGGGTTTTGCAATCGAAACGGCAAAGCCGTAGCTGCGAGCCTGAAACGGCCTCACAGTTACGGCCACGTTTTTTTTGGAGGCGGGCTGACCGGACACCGGATCGACTACCGGCGCAACCAGCGCGTCGATACGGGCACGAGCGGAAAACTGATCGTTCCAGTGCATCGGCACGAAGACACTGCCCGCGCCTGCCGCGCCGTTACAAGAGCGCGCACGATGGCCTTGCCGTGGGGGCTTTCAATTTCCACCAGCCCGGCGCTGCCTATACCCAGCGCCGTCGCATCACGCGGATGAAGCTCGGCAAACGGTTCGGCGATATGAGCAGAAAGCCGCGTGCTTTTGCCGGTTCGCGTCATCGTATGCCATTGGTCGCGGATGCGGCCCGTATTGAGCGTGAACGGAAAAACGCTGCTGACGCGGTCTCTCTCCGGCACAGCAGTGACGACAAAGCGGGCGCGCCGGTCGGGATGGAAATAGCCGCCTTTTTCGAAGTAGCGCGATGCGGTCTCTGCGGCGCCGGATGCCTTCGGCCACTGGAAAGGCATCATGGCATCGTATGCGGTGGGAGCGATGTACTGAACCGCACCGATATCGAAATCGCGGCTGCCGTTATTCTCAAAAGCCGACAATGCCGCGTGTTCGGCAAAGATCGCAGACGGGCTCCTATAGTCGAACGGAGCGGCATGATTCATACGGCGCGCCACTTCGGCAAGCTGCCACCAGTCCGGCTTGGCCTCGCCCGGAGCGGCCAGAAATGCCCGCTGCCGGGAGATGCGCCGTTCGGAATTGGTGACGGTGCCGTCTTTCTCGCCCCAGCCGAGCGATGGCAACAATACATGAGCGTGGCGCGTTGTGTCGGTGTCGTGAACGATGTCAGAGACGACAACAAAAGGGCAGGCCGCTATTGCAGCTTCAACTGCATCGGCATTCGGCATGGATACAACCGGATTGGTGGCCATGATCCACAGCGCTTTGATGCGTCCGTCCGTCACCGCACGGAACATGTCGACGGCTTTCAGTCCGGGCTTTTGGCAATGGCGGGCGAGGACCAGAAACGCTGCACGCGGTCGCGGTCGTCTGGATTCTCGATAGCCATATGGGCTGCGAGCATATTGGCGAGACCACCCACTTCACGACCACCCATGGCATTGGGCTGTCCGGTTAGTGAAAAGGGCCCCATTCCAGGTCGCCCGATCCTGCCAGTCGCCAGATGACAATTGATGATGGCATTGACCTTGTCGGTTCCCGAGGACGACTGATTGACGCCCTGACTGTAGCAGGTCACCGTATTTTCGGTGGCCTCAAACATCTGGAAGAATTCTCCAAGCTTGGCTGACGACAGACCCGTGCGCTCGACCAGCATTTCCCTATCAATCGCTGCTGATGCTTCGACGGCTAGCCCCGGGCCGGATGTATACGCATTGACATAGTTCATATTGAGCGCTGGACTCTTCACCAGATGGGCGAAAAGCCCCATGAAAAGCGCCACATCGCCATCCGGGCGGATTGCCAGATGCAGATCGGCAATGTCACAGGTCATCGTTCGACGCGGATCAATGACGACAATCTTCATCTGCGGTCGGGTTGCCTTTGCTGCGGCAAGCCTTTGATAAAGCACTGGATGGCACCGGGCGAGATTGGAACCAGTCAACACTACCAGATCGGCAAGTTCAATATCCTCATAGGTGCCGGGCACCGTATCGGAACCGAAAGCGCGGCGATGCCCTGCCACGGACGAGGACATGCAAAGGCGCGAGTTCGTGTCTATGTTTGCTGACCCTATAAAGCCCTTCATCAGCTTGTTTGCGACGTAATAATCTTCGGTCAGCAATTGGCCCGACACGTAGAAGGCTACAGAATCTGGCCCATGTTCAGCTATCGTCTCCGAAAATCTCCGGGCCACAAGATCGAGCGCCCGGTTCCACTCTGCACGCTGGCCGTCGATTTCAGGAAAGAGTAGCCGACCATCGAGATCGATGGTCTCTGCAAAACCGAACCTTTCGAACACAATCGTCCGAAATTCGCCGGGTGATCGGGATCGCCTCTAACTGATACTGAGCCGGCTTCATCCACCTTGGCGATTACGCCGCAGCCGACGCCACAATAGGGGCAGGTGGTTTTGTTTCGGTGATCGTCGCCATTTCGGACCTCATATCGAAACCGCAAGCTTGGCGCGTGCCTGTCTTACCAGCTGTTGTAGGAGAGGAACTTGCCACTCATCCGGATCTCGATGCGTTCGCCCTTCTGGTTCGGCACCTTGTCCACGCTCATCTCGAAATCGATGGCGCTCATGATCCCGTTGCCGCTCTTTTCCTGAATGAGTTCTTTCAGCGTCGGACCGTAAATCCCGACAATTTCGTAGAAGCGATAGATACAGGGGTCGGTCGGGATAGCGCGATCCCATTCCTTGGTCGGATATTCCGCCAGCACCACACCTGCTTCCTGCGGCAAGCCGAGATTGATCGCCAGCTTGTCCGCCTTGTCGCGTGGCAGGGCATTCATGCCAAGACAGGCCGAGGTGACGAACACTTCACTCATACCAATGCCTTCGGCAATTGAGGCCCGTGTCTGACCGGCGAGTCGCTTTTTCTCATAGATTAGATCGGTGACGTCACTTTTGCTCAGCATGCCATCTCCTCTAGTTGGTTGATTTCGCTAGTGTCGGTTCGTCAGAAGGCCAGCGCGAGATAGACGGTGTCGCCTTCCTGCTTGACTGGAAACGTCCGCGTCACGCCTTCGTCGGCACCCTGCGCCTTGCCGGTCGCAAGATTGATAACCCAGTTGTGCAGCGGGCAGGTCACGCAACCGTCATGGACGATGCCCTGACTGAGCGGCCCGTTCTTGTGCGGGCAGCGATCCTCGATGGCGAACAGGCGGTCGTCGAAAGTGCGGAAGACGGCAATCGTCGTTGGTCCGTTTTTCACACAGCGCGATCCCTGACGTGGAATGTCGTCCAGCGTGCCGATGGCAATCCAGTTCTGGCCATCTCGTTCATTCCGCAGCCTCCGCATTCAAGACGGCCATAGGCTGGAACTCGTGCTTGTCCTTGCCGGAAGCGCGCTCGGACCGGGGATCGACCTGCGCAAATTTCTGCGAAAAGACGAAGCGGTCGTAATAGGCTTCGCGCTTGTCCTGATCGTCCATGATCTGACGGCGGATTTCATCGAGACCGATGCGCTTCGCCCATTTATAGATGCGCTCCAGATAGCGGGCCTGTTCGCGATACATCTGCGTCAGCGCCACAATATGCTCCAGCGCTTCGTCTTCGGTCTTCACCAGTCCCAGAACTTCCGTGCCCTTGATGTCGAGACCGGCGGCACCGGCGAAGTGGATTTCGAAGCCGGAATCGACGCAGATCACGCCGATATCCTTGCAGGTCGCCTCCGCGCAATTGCGCGGACAACCCGAGACCGCCATTTTCAGCTTGGCCGGGGTCCGGGAACCCCACATGAATTTTTCGATGCGAATGCCGAGACCGGTGGAATCCTGCGTGCCGAACCGGCACCAGTCCGAACCGACGCAGGTTTTCACCGTGCGCAATCCCTTGGCGTAAGCCTGACCGGAAATGAAGCCCGCCTTACCGAGATCGGACCAGACCGCTGGCAGTTGTTCCTTTTCGATGCCCAGAAGATCGATGCGCTGACCGCCCGTGACCTTGACCATCGGAATGGCGAACTTGTCCACCACATCGGCGATGGCGCGCAGTTCCCCGGAATTGGTCACGCCGCCCCACATGCGCGGCACGACGGAATAAGTGCCATCCTTCTGGATATTGGCGTGCACGCGCTCATTGATGAAACGCGACTGGTAGTCGTCGACATATTCGTCCGGCCAGTCGCAGACGAGGTAATAGTTGAGCGCCGGGCGGCATTTGGCGCAGCCGCAGGAGGTCTTCCACTCCAGTTCCTGCATGACGGCGGGAATGGTCTTCAGCTTCTTGGCCTTGATGAGCCTGCGCACATCGTCATGGCCGAGATCGGTGCAACCGCACATGGGCTGCACAGCCTTGGGATTGTAGCTGTCGCCGAGCGTCAGCGCCATGAGCTGCTCGACCAGCCCCGTGCAGGAGCCGCAGGACGCCGACGCCTTCGTATGCTCTCGCACATCGTCGAGCGAAGTCAGGCCCTTTTCCGTCATGGTGGAGACGATTTTACTCTTGCAAACGCCGTTGCAGCCGCAGATTTCCGCATCATCCGGCAAGGCTGCAACGGCCGCCATAGGGTCCAGCGGGGTCCCTCCCTGATAGGCCTGACCGAAGATCAGCGTATCGCGCATGGCCGAAATATCGGCCGCCTTTTTCTTCAGATCGTTGAACCGGGCACCATCAGCCGTCTCGCCATAGAGAACCGTGCCGATGATCCGGTTTTCCTTGATCACAAGCCGCTTGTAGATACCAGCTGTCGCATCGCGCAGGACGATCTCCTCACGGTCCGCACCGTCGGCAAAATCGCCAAGCGAGAACAGATCGATGCCCGTCACCTTCAGCTTGGTCGGCGTGTCGGAATGGGTGAAGGCGGGGGTCGTATCGCCTGCCAGATGCGAGGCCGCCACACGCGCCATTTCGTAAAGCGGCGCGACCAGACCATAGACCGTGCCGCCCACTTCCGCGCATTCGCCGAGCGAGAGAATATTGGCATCCGAGGTTCGCATGCCCGCATCGACGACAATGCCGCGATTGACCGCCAGACCCGCTTCCTTGGCCAGCCCGACATTCGGACGAATGCCGACAGCCATCACCACCAGCGTGGCGGGAATGACCGTACCATCGTCAAGCTCGACACCTTCAACCTTGCCATTGCCGATAACGGCCTTGGTGTTGGCCTTGCAGATGACCTTGATGCCACGCTCCTCGACCGCCCGTTGCAGCAGATAGCCTGCGGCGGGGTCGAGCTGGCGCTCCATCAGCGTCGGCATGACATGCAACACCGTCACATCCATGCCGCGCTGGGCCAGACCGGCTGCGGCTTCGGCCCAGCAGACCGCCGCCGATGACGATGGCCTTCTCGCGCGATTGCGCGGCGACCAGCATCGCATCCACATCGTCTAGATCGCGATAGCTGATGACACCGGGCAGATCCTTGCCCGGAACGGGAATGATGAAAGGTACCGAGCCGGTGGCAATCACCAGCTTGTCATAGCTTTCCGTAACGCCGTGATCCGAGGTAACGGTCACGGCGTCGCGGTCGATGGCGACGACCTTATGACCCTTATAGAGCGTGATGCCGTGCTTGATGTACCAGCCGTCGCCATGAATGACGATCTGCTCATAGGTCTTCTCGCCGGAGAGGACCGGCGACAGCATGATGCGATCGTAATTGACGCGCGGTTCGGCGTTGAAAATGGTGACTTCATACTGGCCCGGCGCCTGCTCGAACAGATGTTCCAGCATGCGGCCCGGCGCCATCCCATTGCCGACGATAACGAGTTTCTCAGCCATAGAATTTACTCCGCAGCTTCCACGAAGCGATGACGCTCGTAGAGGAACTTCAGAACAGCCTCACGGCATTTCAGATAGGTGCGATCGGAGGCCAGCTCGATACGGTTGCGCGGGCGCGCAATAGCGACGTCCAGCACCTCGCCGATCTTCGCCGCCGGACCGTTGGTCATCATCACGATGCGGTCGGAAAGCAGCACCGCCTCATCGACATCGTGGGTGATCATCACCATCGTATTGCCAAGCCGGGCGTGGATTTCCATCACGGCATCTTGAAGATGCGCACGGGTCAGCGCATCCAGCGCGCCGAATGGCTCGTCGAGCAGCAGGATTTTCGGCTCCATGGCCAGCGCACGGGCAATACCGACACGCTGCTTCATGCCGCCGGAAATTTCCGACGGGCGCTTGTCTTTTGCATGCGCCATCTGGACGAGGTCAAGATTGGTCATGACCCAGTCATGCCGTTCGGCCTTGCTTTTACTGGAGCGGAAAACCTTGGTCACGGCAAGATTGACGTTTTCGTAAACCGACAGCCGGGACAACAGCGAATGGTTCTGGAAAACCACCGCCCGCTCCGGTCCCGGCGCGTTGACTTCTTTGTTTTCCAGCAGGACCGCGCCGGACGAAACCGGCGTCAGCCCGGCAATCAGGTTCAAAAGCGTGGATTTTCCGCAGCCGGAATGGCCGATGATGGAAACGAACTCGCCCTTGGAGATCGAAAGATTGATGTCATTCAGGACTTCGGAGCGGTCGAAATGCTTGTCGATATGGTCAAGTTTGAGATAGGCGCTCATGACTGTTCTCCTCAGCTTGCAGAAGCGCTGCGGGTGAAAAGCCGCCCGATGGCCGCAACCAGCTTGTCGAGCGCAAAACCGACGAGGCCGATATAGGCGAGAGCGACGATGATGTCGGACAGACGTGACGAGTTCCACGCGTCCCAGATGAAGAAGCCAATGCCGACACCACCGGTCAGCATTTCGGCGGCTACGATGGCAAGCCGAGGAGAGGCCGACGCCGATCCGCAGACCCGTGAAGATGTAGGGCGCCGCCGAGGGCAGCATGATCTTGAAGAAGAACTCGAACTGGTTGAGCCGCAGCACCTTGGCGACGTTGCGATAATCCTGCGGAATATTGCGCACGCCGACTGCGGTGTTGATGATGATCGGCCAGATCGAGGTGATGAAAATCACGAAAATCGCCGACGGATTGGCATTTTGGAAGGCCGCAAGCGACAATGGCAGCCGGGCCAGCGGCGGCACGGTGCGCAATACCTGAAAGATCGGATCGAGGCCGCGCATGGCCCAGACCGACTGACCGATAACGGCACCGATCACGATGCCTGCAATGGCCGCCGGGCCGAAGCCGTAGGCAACGCGTTCCAGCGAGACGAGCACGCGCCAGCCAAGTCCGATATCCTGCGATCCGTAGTTGAAGAAGGGATAGGCGATCAGATCGTAGCTGTCTTCCCAGACCTTGGACGGCGCAGGCAACGATGAGTCAGGGGCCGCGCACAATATCTGCCAGATCCCCAGCAGGATGGCGAGCACCACCAGCGGCGGCACGATGTTACGTGCGGCACTGCGCGCCAGCACGCCGAAATCGAAGACGGATTTGGGCTGCTTGGCCAGCCGGACGACGTTCCCGGCGGCAGTTGGCGCCTTCGGCGCCTTGGTCGTCAGCGACGTGACGACATTTGGATCTTTCAGCAGGGCGGACATTCAACGCTCCTTGAGCATTTCCGGCAAAAGTGTGAAGCGGCTTTGCGTTCGGAAATGCGTAAAAACAAAGGGACAGAGGAGAGACGCACCGATCGCGCGCCCGAAGTTGGCTCAGGACGCAGCCTTGATCGCGAGACTGTCGAGATAGGCCGAGGGGTTTTCGGGATCGAAGACCTTACCGTCAAAGAAGGTTTCCTTGCCCCGCGAAGTCGAAGCCGGAACATCGGCTGCGGCAATGCCCAGATCCTTGGCGGCTTCGCGCCAGATATCCTCGCGGTTGACCTGATCGACCAGCGCCTTGATATCGGTATCAGGCGCGAATTTGCCCCAGCGGATGTTTTCCGCAATGAACCATGTGTCGTGGCTCTTGAACGGATAAGACGCCCCGTTCGCCCAGAATTTCATTTGCAGGTCGGTACCTTGCACGACACGGCCATTGCCGTAATTGATGTCGCCCTTGAGACGGCCCAGCACATCCTTCGGCGGCACGTTGAACCACTGGCGCTTGCCCAGTATCCCGGCCATTTCGGCCTTGTTGTCCATGCTTTCGCACCATTGCTGTGCTTCCATCACAGCCATGAGCAACGCCTTGGCGGCATTCGGATTCTTCTCGATCCAGTCCGCGCGCATGCCGAGTGCCTTTTCCGGGTGGTGCTTCCAGATTTCACCTGTCGTCGCAGCCGTGAAGCCGATGTTCTGATTGACAAGCTGCTCGTTCCACGGCTCGCCCACGCAGAACAGGTCCATATTGCCGACCTTCATATTGGCGACCATTTGTGGCGGCGGGACAACGATAGTCGAAACATCCTTGTCTGGATCGATGCCGCCGGCGGCGAGCCAGTAGCGGAGCCACAGATCGTGCGTGCCACCGGGGAAAGTCATGGCGGCCTTCACCTCCTTGCCCTCGGCCTTCTTCTTCTCGAAGGCGGCCTTGAGCTTGGAGGAATCGAGCTGGACGCCGGTGTCGGCATAGTCCTTGGCGACCGAAATGGCCTGACTGTCATAGTTCAGGCGCGCCAGCAGGGCCATCGGCACCGGCTGGTTGTTCTGCGTCAACTTGCCGGCATGGATCAGATAGGGGAGCGGCGAGAGGATATGCGCGCCATCGATCCCGTTCGACGCACCGCCCAGCACAAGATTGTCGCGTGTGGCACCCCATGACGCCTGCTTGGCGACCTCGACATCCGGCAGGCCGTGCTTTTCGAACAGGCCCTTTTCCTTGGCGACGATCAGCGGCGCCGCATCGGTCAGCGCGATGAAGCCAAGCTTCGCGCCACTGACTTCCGGCCCGCTGCCAGCCGCGAACGCGCCACCGGGAAAGGCCGAGCGAACGGCAGTGAAGAGCGCAGCGGCAGCACCGGTTTTCAGAATGCTGCGCCGGGTGATGCCGGTCGTCGTTTCTGCCTTCTTATGCATTGTCATCAGCTGGCTTCCCCTTGCTTGCTTTGAATTGGGCTGGCTTGAAAATGGGCACAAAAAAAACGCCGCTTGGAGATCGCGCCTTCGAACAAAGGTTCGGGCTGCAATTCCTTGCGACGTCGGTGTCGTGACAGGAGCGGTATATGGCTCGCTTGCTGCATCGGTCGCCGTTGACCGGTGCATAAATCTAACAAGCAAGAAGCGTGCCAGAATTTTAACATCTTTGCAAGTGTTTGAAAATAATAAATTTAAAGGGATGAGAAAATAGTCAGCGACCCATCCGAACCCGTGCGAACATGGCTGTATTTTAGGCGTTTTCGTTCAATCATCCCGCCTGATGTGCAATCAAATTGGGCATCGAGGCTCAATCTTCCGCTGCGCTTGAGCTTGCCAATACATCGCGACGCACATCAAAACCGTGCACATAGGATTCGACATCCGACGGATCGAAAATTCGACCATCCATGAAGCGATCCCCGGCATGCGCACCTTCGACCGCACCCGGCTCGAAAGGCGGATGGGCAATGCCGAGCGCCGCGCAATAGAGGTCCGGCCTATAGGACTGGGCCGCCCTTTGCTGAGCCGCCTGCGTCGCCCCGATCTGGCCCCAGCGCACCATCTGGCTATAGATCCACATCGCATCATTGGGGCGTGGACAATTGGCAAGCCCGGCATGGAAGCTGAAGTAATGCTCGATGACGCGGTGACTGCCCTGCGCATCGAGATTGAATGTTCCGGCCAGCACATTGCGAACGATATGCTGCGACACACCAAGATAGCGGCCATCGGCGGGATCTCGGCCAGCGCATCGTGATTTCCGGTGTTGTCACACCAGCGTGCTGCCTTGTCGAGGGCAACGATCAGGCGGGACACGGTTTCGGGATGGGTTTCGGCCCATTCCGGACGCATGCCGATGACCTTTTCCGGCGCAGCCGGCCAGATATCCTGCTTGGCCGCAACGATGCGCCCTGTGCCGCGCGCTCGGAAGCCACCATGTTCCATGGTGCACCGACGCAGAAGCCGTCGATGGCACCCGTGGCCAAAGCATCCGAGGTGAGCGGCGGCGGCACGACGACCAGCTTCACATCGCAGTCGGGGTCGATGCCTCCAGCGGCCAGCCAGTAGCGAAATTCATAATTATGCGACGAGAAAGGATAGGTCATCGCGAGTGTCAAAAGCGGCTCACCGCGCGCCTTCATGTCGCGCGCACCACCGAAGCCAAAGCCTGCGCATTTTCCAGCGCATCCGCCGTCTCGGCCAGAGCGGCGGTTGCACGCATGCGCTCATAAAGCCGCGCCGACAAGGTGATGGCATTACCGCCACGCCCCAGTGAAAAAGGCGTTATTGTCGGCGACGGATTGGAGCCCAGTCCCAGCATGGACGCTACGGGCATGGGCGACAGCATATGTGCAATATCGAATTGCCGGAAAGCGAGACGATCGCGGACATTTGCCCGGAGACATCCTTTACAAGATCGAGCCGCAGGCCTTCGGCTCTTGCGAAACCGAATTCAGCAGCGGCGATTAGTACGGACGCATCGACAAGCGGAATGAAACCGGCGCGCAGCGTCCTGATTTCTCTCGCCGTAATGCCCGCAGGCGTGGCAAGACTGCTGCCTGTCTCGGTAAATCTGGTCGGCATGTTCATTTGCACGCACTCCCGGAATGTTTCGCCCCGGTTCTTGAAAGAGGAATCATTTCACTAGCAGTCCGGCTGCCGTAACTATACTTTGTGCGATGTCTGATATTTTTTTTCTTCTCGTTCATCGCGGACTGTCGCAACAGTGCAAAAGCGTCTTCTTCGGACAGGCTGCGCATTTTCATGAGAATGCCTTTGGCACGTTCTACCGTCTTGCGTTCCTCCAGCGCCGACGGCGTCCGCCAGTTCGCGCTGCAAACGACTGAATGCATTGAACCGGCTGACAGCCATATCTAGGATAGGTTTTACGCGTTCTTTCTTTAGTCCGTCGACAATATAGGCGGAAACCCCTGCCTCTACCGCTGCTTCGATCGACGCCGTGTCGGAACGATCCACAAACATGGCAATCGGGCGACTGAGAGTTCGGGTCAGTTGAAAAGATGCTCCATCATGTCGCGGTTGGGGTTCTCGATGTCGATCACGATAACATCGGGGTTGAGCGTCTCTATCATGCGTGCGATACCGTGCATCTCATTCATAACGACGACTTTACCGTGGCCTGCCTCGCGCAATCCTTCCTCAATGATTGAGGAGCGGATGGCGTTCTCATCGATAATGAGGATGGTGAGGTCCTGTGTCTTCATACTGCATTGATGGAGCATAGCGCCTGCGTTGGCAACCGTTATGTGTCTATATAATAATCATTATACCTATTGATTAATTTTTAATCACCAATGACTGAATTGGCAGCAAAATCATTTGAAGCGCGGTGATCAGCGCTTGAATTCTACTCGACTGCTTTTGTGAAGGGGCCCAACATTATCAAGCGAGATGAAAGATCGTGCGTGGGTCCAAGCGAGAGGGAAAATTCCTGACTGGAAATCTGAGCACGGAGTTGGCTGTATGTGGCTGACGCGATGCCGCTTTTCACGGCCAGTAGCCTTAAGTTACTTATAGCCAAATTGATCGTTCGTTTGGCTGGGTTCCATTACGTATCCCGTTGGCATACCCCAATTTACGCACCCATATGATCAATTGATTGCTGGCCACGCTCGCCGTAGGCAGACATCCTGCCGTTGGATAAAATTCACCGATTCAATTCGAAACGTTGAACTAAAATTGTGTGAGAAGCTCTCCGCTGGGCCGCACAAGTCCAAAATGGCTATTGATGGGGCCGACGGAGAGGCGGTCACTAGCGACGACCGTTTGCAAGCTTGATGGCTTCGGGTGAGCGGCGAAGCGCCAGCATCGCCGATGCCCCAATAAAGGACCGGGTGCCGGGATAATGAAAGACCATCTCCAGCTGCCGAGCCAAGCGGCGATCTCGGGCACCAGCCAGATAACAAATACCGTGAGCGCAAAACCAAGCCCCATCTGCAGCGATAGCGCCGTACCAACAAAGTCCCGATCGGCGAGCTCGGTTACCGCTGCAGAAAAGAGTGGAGAATCCCCAACAATGGCGATGCCCCATACAATCGCTATGAGAGCGATCAACCAGATAGGTCCCGAAAAAGCAAGTCCGATAAGTAGAGCACACAGGCCGGATACGATCATCAAGCCTGCCGTTGTGGCAGTGCGCCCGAATCTGTCTGACAAGAAACCGCCGGCTACGCAGCCAACGAGACCCGCTGCAATGGCGATAAAGGTTATGAGCGAAGTCATATTGGGTGGGAGTGTGTCTTCGGTCGATTTACGTAAGAAAATCAAGAGCCACGCCCACATTGCGTAGAGTTCCCACATGTGTCCGAGATAGCCGACATTCACAAGGAACAGATTGCGATCACGAAGAACGCGGCCAATTTGCCGAGGATTGAATACCGCCCTGCCAAAGGGATAGGGGCCCTCGCGCGCAAACAGCAAGAAGGAAATACCGGCAATCAGAGAGGCGGCACTCGACATGCTAATGACAAGGCGCCAGTCGACATACTCTGTAATCGTACGGAAAAGATGAGGCATCGACGAGCCGAGAGTTAAGGCGCCCACAACAGCACCAAGCGCAAGGCCTCTGTTGCGCACGAACCATGTCGAGACCAGTTTCATAGCTGGAGGGTAGACGGCAGCAAGTGCCATTCCGGTCGCAAAACGACACGCGATAGCTCCAGCGGGACCGGGCTCCAACAACAACAACAGGTTCAGGCCTGCCGCCATTATGGAGGCAACTGCCATGAGGCGGTTGAGCCGAACGATATCGGGTAAATTAATCAGACTTGCCAGTAGTGCGCCCGTTACGAAACCCATTTGCACACCGTTCGTCAACCGGGCGACGACTGAGTCGGAAAGCTGCCGGGCGGCTTTTAACTCAGGGGTGACGGCAGTGGCAGAAAACCATGTTGTCATGGAGAACACGACGGAGGCGCACAAGGTTATCAGGACGGGCCGGGGTTGGTTTTCACCGGGTATTCAATTGCAGATAAGGATCTCTTTTCCGTGAAGGGCATGCATCACGCCTTTCGAGAGGAACCGTTTAAGCGGTTGCTGGCCCGCTCAGGCAAGTTTCACCTGCTTCGTTCCGCACGATGGCGATGATCTTACAGATGACCCCGAAGCCCGGCATTCTCCATTACCAGATCTGGAATATAATCTGACGGTTATAAAGTGACAACACGCTCGATTGGCCATTCGGAATTATGCCGCTACGGTTCCCAAGACAGGGTGGAGCGTAGCCCATGGAAATCCGACTGGCGGATCTGTGTACTCCATGAACGATCAGTTGTCGGCGAATGATGTCGGTTTATGTCACGAGCAGGCGCAGCCCCGCAGCCAGCAAGCCGATCCCCGCCACGCGGGAGAGCAGGCGTCCGGTTGATATGAGCTTTTCCGTAAGGGTGAAGATGGCGAGCGCAGCGATCCAGAGAACATTCATCACGCCGCCTACGAAAAAAGGAGGGCCATCAGCGCCCAGCAGCAGCCGAGGCAGTAGACCCCGTGCATGGCCCCATCTTGCAGGCTCCGGTCGCGTCGCGGTGAAAGCCGCCGAAACGTTGAATGAACAGGAGCGGCGATTGGCATTGCGACAGACAGGCGTGCTTCAGCGGCAGCCACTGATAAAGCCCGGCCGCAATCAGGATCGCGCCTCCCAGAACGTTGTTCGTGCTCGCCATGTCAGGATTAAGCAGGGCCAGCCTTTCAAGCGCCCATTGGGCCGTCGTTGCCGCGCGAGCAAACCCGCTCCAAACCGCCAGATATCCGGTCACGAACCAACCAGTTGCGGCAAAGGGCCCGGCAGACGCGGCAGCCATTCTTCCCGTTCGTGCGTAGATGAGGATCATCGGCGCCGCCGACGGCGTCATCATGCCGATCATCATCACCGTCCACATGACGAACATCAAAACGAAATCGCCAACCGTCCACGCCTGCTGCGCTGGCGCCATCGCCATCTCAAAGCCGTTCGGGATCATGCGATAGCCCATCATGTCCATCCATCCCGCCCATGTTCATGCCGGCGGCAAGCCGCAGAACATAGGCCCATGCAAGCATGGTAAGGGCTGCGATGGACGTTGCGACAATCAGTCCATCGCGCCGCAGCACGGCCTCAAGCGGTGTATCCGTTGTCTTGTTCAATGGACGACGCCGCTTTCGGTCATGTTCAGCCGGGAGAAGTGCGCGTGCGAGTCATTCAGCGAAAGCGCTATGACCCCCTGTGTCTCGCCCCAGCCTCGCCCAACCTCGCAAACATCGTACTCGAAGCCCTGCGGCAGGTTGATTCGCGCACGATGCGCTTCACCGGTGACAGGATTGCGGATCGGTTCTCCGCGCGCCTCGACCCAGCCCGGAACGGATACGCTCGCGGTACGGCCATCGACGTCGATCTCGAAATCGATCTTCGCGAAAACCGGTTCGTGTACCTTGTCAAAAGTCGTCGCGAAGACACGGAAAAACGTGGCACCGGGCTCAGTGTCCAGACCGCTCATGATGCGCAACAGCGATTCACGCTGTTCGGGCGATGCACGCTCGTCGACGATCGGCACCACCTGCCCTCTGCCCTCGTGAATAGCGCCCGGCCGGGGAGGCGATTATGCCGATCGTCAGTCCGCCGAGTTTCGTATCTCCGTGATATCCTTCTTCGATAGCCACAAAGCCGACAGCGTCGCAGCCACCTTTGGTGGGGCGGGCATTGAACTGACACGGACACCCATATGCACAGTTGCAGTGAATGAATTCTCGACCTTTGATGGCCCATTTTATCTCGGACATTGTCTCCTCCTTTTCCAGATTTATATGTCATGGTGAACCGCGCCACTGTCGGCGTGGTGTATGGCGTTGAACTGGCCATATGTGTCTTTGAAATCCAACACGATAGGATTGGACACCTTCGTCGAAGCGCTGGCGATTTCCGTAGCGGTGAACTCTATCCCTGCCGGAAGAACGATGCGAATGCGATGCGGCTCTTCCGCCGCCGAACACACAATCGACCGCGCGAAGATAGCTCCCTGCCATTCGTAGAGCCCCGCCAATGAAGCCGTCGAGATTAATTTCACCGAGGTCGCCGCGCTCATGCCGGTCCATCTCGGAACAATGGCAGCTGCCGAGGGTGGAACCCAGTCCGAATTGGCAAGGGGAGTGTACGCGCAATTGCAGCTGCTATGCGCCGGAACGTCGATTCTCCACTCGATCATGGCGCCCTCCCAAACCGTATTTCTCGGTTATTGGACCCACCAAGCTGACTGGCCATATCAGGCCGTAGTCATAAATTATACACTATTTGCAATGTTCCCAGAAGGGGTGTGGTGCGGAATGTGTACCTAGCATTCTTGATTAAACCGAACCGTCGGCGCTGATCTAGTTATCTGTTTATACGCATTTTCAGCTGAGCATCCGTGTTCGACAGGCGCTGGAATCTGCAGGCGTTCGAGTATTAAGCGCGCCAATTCACCGGCGCTCTTGCCAATGGGCTCGATAGTCTCCTTGCGTCAGCTTGCAGAGCAAAATAAAATTCTGCGCCCGAGCCGGTTGCACCGTGAGGGAAGTGCAGTATTCAATTCTCATTTTCGAGTATCGATAGTTGGAAACGAAGCAGCCCCAAAATTTCTCTCAGGCAAGTCGCAGATACCGTGCGTGAACATCGATAAAACGTGCTGCGGCCTCAACCCCACCCTCGTGATGGATTTTTTTCGCCAGATCACCGGCCCTTTGTTGCATGTTTTGATCGTCAAGCTCGCGGAATATCCGGGCCAGATGATCTGATGTCACTGCCTTCCGGTCTATAGGGGAGGGGCCGACGCCGAGTTCCTTAACACGACGGGCCCAAAAGGGTTGGTCGCCAAAGAACGGCATGATGGCGGTCGGTAAACCAGCCCGTAGTGATGCACCTGTCGTGCCGGCACCACCGTGATGCAGAGCGGCAGCAACATGCTGGAACAGCGCGTCATGTGGCGCGGAGGGGAGGCAGATGACATGATCTGCGGCTGCGTTTGAACCGAGAGCACCGTTGCCAGTCAATAATATACCTCGTTTGCCTGCCTTCCTGAGGCCTTCCGTAATGATAGCTGTCAACCTGTCTGGTTCAGATGGCGGCATACTCCCCAAAGCCAACATAGAACGGCTTTTCACCTGCACGCAGGAAGGCTGCAAGCGGGTCTGGCATCTGCCATTGCTCACCTCCATCCAGAAACCAGAAACCTGATACAAAAGTGGATCCATTCCAGTCATCTGGCACCGGCACTACGTGTCGACTGTAGCCATAAACGGTCGCATCCGGCGTCAGCTTGATGTGCCCACCCACAAGTCAAGTGAACTCGCCCGCCATTCCCCTTAAAGGCCGCGCGAATAAAATGTCGGCACCCCGTATCGCAAGTCGATGGCTCATTTTGTTCAACGGGCCCAACGACCGAAAAGGCAGCAACGGGCTTGGAAATTCGCTCGTGGGTGTAAATCCGGGAATAGGTGAGGCCAAAATCGCGGGTATACGAAGAGCCTCTGCCATATGGAGCGAAGCCAGAGACTTCGGATGATAAACAATCAGGTCGGGCCTGAAATCGCGTACAAAGTTCCATTCTGCTTCAAGCAGGCTCTCCATTATGGGCTTTACGTGCTTCAGTAGCCTGAAGCCGGCACTGAACCCTCTGCCCTTGGCGACCGCATTTTGCCCTTCGGGTGAGTTGAGGAGAGTCAGAAAGTCTCCCCGGCAATGGCGCGAATTCAACTCCATACAGGGCGGCGAGTTTCGAAAATTGTTGCGGTGCTTTTAGTTGAACCGGTGCCCCAGTTTTGAAAGGGCGCGTGCTAACGCCAGATAAGGCTGGACGTCACCTCTTGTGCCGAGCGTTCCAATTGCAATTCGCAAATCTGACCTCACTGGTGATTTACAATCACGCCGTTAATCAACGACAATTAGGTTCACTGAAACTGCCGACGGAACAATAGTGAAATTTCTGGCGGGATGTATAATTTTGAATACAAGTCAACGTCTGCGGTTCTGTCTCGGCAAACAGAAAAGATATCTATCTTTGCCAGAACCATGGCTGAAGCACGATAAAGAACGTTACCAGTTCAAGCCGTCCCATTATCATAGATAGGGATATCAGCCATTTAGCAGTATCGGGAATAGCTGAAAAATTGGTTGCAGGTCCAACGACAGGTCCAAGACCGGGGCCGGCATTCGCCATTGCCCGGGCCACAGAAGAGACCGACGAAAGATAATCAAGTCCGGTCGCAGAAACCAGAAGCGACATGACCAGCAGGGTCATAAGGTAAAGAAAGAAGAAGTTTCGAACGTTGCTTATAGCGGTATCGCTGACTGGTTTCCGGTTAAGACGAACAGGTGCCGCCACGTTTGGATAAAGCACGAGCTTGAGTGAGCGGTTTGCACTGCTGAACAGTACCTGCCACCGGAAAATCTTTATCGCTCCTGCGGTCGAACCGGCGCAACCGCCAATGAGAAACAGCATGAAAAACAAGCCGGTTGCGAAGCTTCCCGTGCAGAAAAATCGTCTGTGGCAAAACCGGTATCGGTCAGAACCGAGGTGACGTTGAACGCAGATTTTCTCAATGCTTCGCCCGCTTCCATTCCTTGTGACACATTCCACAACATGCAGGCAAAGATTGCTGAAGCAAGAATTGCAAGGAAAGGCCCAACCCGGCCTTCCAAGGTTCGACGCTGACCCCGGCTCATCAAACTACTGCATAGAACGCCAGCGGCAGAGCTCCAGCTGTCATAAAGACTATGGTGACGAGTTCGATGGGTAATGAGTTATAGAATCCAATCGAGGCGTCCTTTGTTGAAAGGCCGCCGGTCGCGATTGTCGTCATGGCGTGATTGACTGCATCGAAGATTGACATGCCCGCCGCCCCAAGAGCCAGCGCGCATGCAAGCGTCAGCGTCAGGTAGACAATAAGGATGTTGCGTGCTAGCTGCCGCACCTTTGGAAAGGGCTTTTCGGAAACGTCTGACGATTCAGAGCGAAAAAGCTGCATTCCACCGACGCCCAGAGCCGGAAGTACGCTAAGTGCCATAACAATAATACCGATGCCGCCGATCCATTGCAGGATCGAACGCCATAACAATATCCCCTTGGGCATATCGTCAAGCCCGGTCAGGATGGTTGATCCTGTCGTAGTGAGTGCAGACGTGGATTCGAAAACAGCGTCCGTCCAGCCTATACCGAGGAACGAGCTATATAACGGAACCGCGCCGACTGCAGAAACCGAAAGCCATGCGCTCACAGTGATAAGAAGACCAGTTCTGCGGTCACCAAGCTTCTGTAATTCCGGACGAAAGCCCACTATCAGCAACAAGGCCACCGCACCATTCATCATAGCAGATCGCAGAAATACTGCGGCGTCACGGAAGTTCGAAAACGAAATATCGATGACCGCCGGAACCAGCATGGCAATCGACACAGCAAGGACGAAAACTCCATTAAAAAAAGAGAACGATCCGAAGTCGTTCGAGGGTCATTCAGCTATCCAGTTTCGAGTTCAACCCGCAACTGGTAACAGCTTCTCAAACGGGCCGACATAAAAAAAGCATAGTGATTGCCCGGTGATCACTATTTGGTCACCAAGGATTTTCACAACGAATTCAGCGCGAACCAGCGCTAATATCTTAAATACAACGAAATATAGTCCGGGTCGCTCTTAAGAATTTAGCGTGGATAATAACAGATAATACTCATTCAGAATTACATTTAATGCGCACGGTTGGCACACATTCTTAGCTGGCAGTGTGAAAATCAAACTACGGGCTGTGACGACGCTTTGAGACTGCATGAACTCTTGGATCAGACGATCCCGATTAACTGGTGATTTGTGTCTGTCAGCCGATTCCAGTGCTTCTATCAATTCGCCTTCCGCAAGCTCCGTACAATAGCGGGTGTTCCGGGCTGTTGTCTCCGGGAATCTGATAAAAGCCCGGCGTTGACTACATCGAAACCGGTTTCTTCGACGGGCTTCATGATAATAGCCTTTGCAACTGGCTCATAACCGGACACAGGTATCGCAATGCGGTCCGCTGTTCCCTTTAGTGCGGCCTCGTTCAGCCAGAGTGGTCGCCAATGCAGCATTGCGCCATCAGCACTTGCGGCAGAGTAGGTGCCATCCCGGATAGCCATTCAGGCTTCTCCGGCAAGTTCGGAAAGGCAATCACCCCACACACCTTTCCGAAACGGGGCCCGGCACGTCCCTCTCCGGGCCTCACTTTTGCCGTCACGGGCTTTGATATCCATCTTATCGATGTTGTTGTCTGGCAATCATAGACTGGCGTGTCGTCGTCTTTCGTTTCTTGCGAAATCTGTCAATCACCTTTTCAGTAAGCCTTCCACAACATCGGAACCGAGTGCCTCTCTTAACGCTTTCACTCCGTTTTTGGGTAGTCTGGATAAGCCACTGACGATGCTCTCTTTCCACGCATCACCGCGCTCCCATGCTTCCTCCCAAGCATCGCCTAACTCATTGCCGTGGCGCGTTTCCACGAGAGCTTCGAAGAGCAAAGCGGCTTGCGTTAGATCTTTGTCAGCCTTCAAACGCCCCAACGTGTCAGTGAGTCTTCGCGACGACACAATCAGCTTGTGTACGGCATACCTCTCGGGAGCAGGAACGAGAACGTTTATGCCTTCGCGGAAAAGAAGCACTGTGCGGATAGGCTCGTAGATCAGGTAATCAAGGAACCGCAGATTCTCCGCCGACGCGCCGCCGAGGGCGGGCATGGGCGACGGCTTGCCAGTGTATTCTTCTGATCCTCGATTTCCGGTTAAGAACTCCACCCGATAGCCTTTGGCGTTCACGAAGGCGACCACCTTAGCCTTATCGGCCCGGTGCGGAATCGCTCGGAATTCAGGGTCTACTGACTGGAGGATTTCGAGGATTGGCGGGAGACTATCTTGGACACTCGCCGATATTGCGAAGTCCTGAGCGAAGTCTGCGTCGCCTGTCTGCAGCGCGGCAGAGGGCAGCCGGACACCGAGCATTCCAGCATAGGTGCTGAATGCCACCGACCCAATCAAGATGGCGCGCAGCCGGAACAACCCAGCGTCGGCTAAGGCTTTCGTGACGTCCCCAGCGAAGGGATCAGGACCGGGAAGGCCGGCGCGTCGCAGCGTGCTAACCATGCGTCTACGCTCTCGGATGTTGTCCTTGATCTCTTTGTGGGCTCTTACCCGCTTAGTGATGGCTTCGTCACTCGCGGGGCCGACGTAGCTTCGTTTGTCTTTGCCCTCGGGGGTGGGGAGATCGAAATACCAATAATTGCGATCTTTGACGGTTACGGTCACAAACCATCCTTCTAAAGGGAAGTCTGCTACGAATTGTGCATCCATTGTCCGCTGCGCCAACTCCGCGAACATCGTTCTATAGCTGATGTCGATCTCTTTCATCCTTGGCCTTTTCGAATGAGTTGGTCGTACCGGCGGCGAGTTGAACTATGTCGTTATAAGTTCCCGCCAAAAACCTTATAACCAATCTTACCGTTAGCAACGTTATAAGTTTCTGCCAAAACCTTATAACAAGTTAACCGCGAATAAAAAGCCTAGGAACGGGCGCAAGATATGGTGCTCGCCTGTACGGGGCCGTCACAGGCCAAACAGGCTAGAGGGCGGGAGCCGACCATTACCCCTCCAGTCGCAAATCACAACCCCGCCTGAAAACCCGGGCGAGATTTTTATGAATTTGGGGCTGGCGGCGTTACATCCTGACGGCAGTTGTTCCAATTCACAGCAAAAAGCCGAATGGCCGCCTCGGACGTTATTCCAGACGTCAGAATTGATGGAGCAAGGGTTCTTGACTGGCAATCAGAGCTGCAGTCTGACTGCTTTGCTCTTAATTACAGAAACTTAGATCGACATGACACGCTATTCACTGTCAGCCACTCAGATCTACATGCCGCCGCACGGTACTTTCGGGGCGGTGGCGTCGCCTTAGCTGTCTGGTTGGGATGGGCTTGATATTGGGGTTGCCATGACCGAAGCCCCGCACTCCCATTTCAAACGCCATCGCTTTCCCGCTGAGATCATTGCTCACGCCGTGTGGCTCTACTATCGATTTCCGTTCAGCTTGCGCGATGTCGAAGATCTGTTAGCCGAGCGCGGTATCGCCGTCTCGTTTCAGACCGTCGCGGAATGGGCAGCTAAATTCGGCTTGAAGTTCGCTCGTCAGCTCCGGCGCCGCTCACGAGGTTAGTTTGCCGACAAGTGGCAACTCGATGAGATGGTGGTGACAATCAAGGGGAAAAAATACTGGAACTGTTGCAAACTTTCCGTCAATGATCGGGTGTATGATCTGGTTTTCAAGCGAGCCGGGATTATGTGATGTTCAAGGGCCGTCATTTCGATAAGTCAGTAATCTTACTTTGTGTGCGATGGTACCTTTCCTACAATCTGAGCTTGCGCAATTTGAAGGAAATTATGGCTGAACGCGGTATCGATCTCGACCATTCAACAGTCCACCGTTGGACGCAGTATTTCAGTCCGATATTGCTTGAGCGCTTCAACCGCAAGAAACGCCAAGTCACTCGAAAATGGAACGTCGATGAAACCTATGTTCGCGTCAAAGGCCAATGGATGTATTTCTACCGTGCCATTGATAGTAATGGTGATACGGTTGAGTTCTGGTTTAGTGAAGAGCGTGACTTAAGGGCTGCCAAACGCTTTATGCGCAAGGCTTTAGCACGCGATGGTAGCCCGAACCGCATCACGATTGATGGCAGTCAGACAAACCGAACAGCAATCATCCAGTGTGACGCCGAAGATCGACTAAAGCGAGATGGAAACCCGATTGCTATTCAATCCTCCAAGTACATGAATAACCACATTGAACAGGATCACCGGCGTATCAAGCGCCGGATAAGATCCATGCTAGGGTTCAAATGCACAACCTCAGCCAACACCACTTTGGCTGGTATCGAACTCATTCACATGATGAGAAAGCAGCAGGGCTTCTTCGCCGCAGCGACACCGCTTTCACTCAAACAACAGTTCACAGCCCTCGCAGCATAATTGCGTCTGCAGCGGGGCATGCTCCGTGATGAACGAATTTTTGCAACGGAACCATTGTTATCGCTTGGAAGTCGCACTTCAAGCTAGCCAGAACCCACCGGGCTACATGCCGTGTTTTAGCAAGTTAAAGTTGCGACGTCTCCAGCAAAATAGAAATGTGACAGGTGGTCGATGATAGGCACGGTGGTCCAGCTCCCGATCTGGCCGACTGGTTGGAGTTGCAAGGCCAGATCGGGAGCGGGTGAGTACGCACCTCTTCGGCTTTAAATTCCTCACTAACAGGCGACTGTGCGGCACGTCGACATTACGCTAATGCGGATCATTGCGAGGGAGGTAATTCAAGGCCGTCGGGTAATGAAATCCAGATTACCGTTTGCACTTCCGTAGAGTGCCGTGACGATCCTTTACCATGTGTATCAGTGACTAACACAAAGCTGCCAGCCGAGACATGTCGTATTTAGCCGTCACTCGTTTCGTATTTAACTGAGCCATCAAGTCTAACAGTCAGAACTGGTTCCGGCACCTTATTTATGCCACGCCACTTCTCGCATCCCGCTGGGATGTGAGTGATGCGCACGCGAGAGGCTGGGTAGCTGGCGGTCACATCAAAGGGAACCGCTTCCGGATGCACTGACCGCATGGTAGTCGGCAAATCAATCTCATCGAAATGAGATTCCCCGTCCGTCGAGGCGTATATGCGCAGGCACTTCATTGCGACCAACCCGCATGGATATCCGCAATGGGGCCCAAAGGGGACGATTATTCTGCCGCTTCCATACGCGCCGACGCCTTCTCCCGACGCGCGATAACTTCCGGCTCGTTGTGTATTTTGAATCGCATAAGTTCTTTACGGAACTTTTATGCTGCCTTTCTGGAAGACACTTGGTGTTTCGTCCGTTCTTGTGCGACCAGATGGCTGTGTGGCGTGGGTCGCGGCAGATGACGACCAAGGCTTTGTTGAAGCCGTTTCGCGTTGGTTCAGCAAGGCTTGATAATTTCAACGATCCACTGCCGAATTTCTCGCTTTGCCGGTCTCCTTCAAATGGTCGATGAATGCGCGGAACGCGGGCGAGATTCTTCGTCGGCTCGGGTAAAACAGGCTGAAGCCGGGCAAATCGTCGACCCAGTCGTCAAGGACTTGCACCAACTCGCCGGTTTCGAGATCGGCGGCCACTTGGGAGCGGAGCAGAACGCCAAGACCCAGCCCGTCTATAACGGCCTTTCTGATCGCCTCGCCGTCGTCAAAGATGAGAGAGGGAACAACTTTGTAGTCCAGCTTCTGATGCTCTTTTGCCAACGGCCAGCGCAGGAGTTGCGATGAGCTGACATATCGATATGATACGGTGCGGTGATCGATTAGATCTTCCGGACTAATCGGCACGGGGTATTTCTCGAAGTAGGACGGCGCGCCGGCGATCACGACAGGGGTTGTTGCGGTCAAAGGAAGCGCCACCATGTCCTTGTCGATAAGGGTGCCAAAGCGGATTCCGCCATCGAACCCCTGCGCCACCACATCATCCAGTCCTTCATTGGTGGAGATATCAATAACGACATGAGGGTAGCGCTGACAGAAGCTCGACAGCGCCGGACGGATAATGCTCTCAAACGCGACGGGGATCGTTGTCACGCGAATACCGCCTGTCACAGTCGTCCTTTCCTCTTGTAAGGTCTTCAATTCCTCTGCCAGATCACGCATCGCTGGGCCAAGGATTTCCAGCAAACGCCGCCCGGGGTCGGTCGGGGCGACGCTTCGAGTTGTTCTCGCGAGCAGCGGAACCCCTATCTTCTTCTCTAACTGGCTGATCGTATAGCTAAGGGTAGATTGTTTTATTCCGAGTTCGGAGGCGGCCTGTGTGAAGCTTCGACAGCGTGCCACCACTTCGAAAACAGCCAAATCGCGAAGGATCATCCGGTCCATTTATCGATCTCATCTCTAGGTTCTTTCGAAAAATGGCAGTTTATCGATATCCGGCTGGGCGTCTATCCTCCCCTTGAACGTCTGGTGGTGAAGCAGGGCAAAGCCAGCTTCATCGTGAGACAACTAAGTTTCGTTGAGGGATAAAGACCGTGAAGGCAGCTGTTTACGACGAGGCGGGGACTCCTGACGTATTGCAATACCGGGATGTTGCCGACCCCAAAATTGGTCCGGGCGATGTTCTGATTGCTACGACTGCAATTTCGATCGAAGGCGGTGACTTGATCAATCGCCGCTCGAATCCTCCTGCTTACTCGTCGTGGATTGTCGGATACGCGGCCTCGGGACGGGTCGTGGAGGTCGGTGCCAACGTCCGCAACCGCAAAGTCGGGGACGAGGTCACGGCCTTCAACATGCAGGGGTCGCACGCCGAACTTTGGGGGTACCTGCAAACCACTCATGGATCGTGCCAGCAAACGTGGATGCAGCTTCTGCTGCAGTCGTGCCTATCTCGTTTGGTACCGCTCACCATTGCCTTTTGCCAAAGGCAGCCTTCGTTCGGGGAGACAGTTCTCATACAGGGAGCGGCCGGAGGTGTCGGGCTCGCAGCTGTGCAACTCGCTGCTCGAACCGGAGCAAGGGTGATCGCCGTTTCCAGCGGCGAGCGACGGCTGGAGAAAATTTCATCTCTCGGTGCGGACTACGTCATTGATCGTTCCTCCGGCGATGTGGTTGATGCGGTACAGCAGATTACGGAAGGAAAAGGCGTTGACACGGTGATTGATCCTGTCGGTGCCACCTTGGCCATATCGCTTGCGACCATGGCCCACGAAGGCCGTCTCGTCTTTGTCGGCAACGCGGGCGGCGGCGGTCTCTCCTGGATCTCTGGCCCGCCATGCAATCGAACCAGACCTTACACGGCGTGTTCATGGGGCCGCTTCTCGAACGATATCAGGTCAGTTCAACAATTGACGACCTGTTGACCGCTCTCGGAAGGGGTGAGATTCGGGTCATGATTGAAAAGACATTTCCCTTTCGCAGGCGCGAGATGCGCACGATTTTGCCGAGAAAGCGAAGCCACTTGGCCGGATCATCATGACCCCTTAGCGGAACGTAAATGCACGGAATGAGATTAAGGCCGATCGTGGGGCCCATAGACGCAGAAGGGCGAAAGTCACCCCCGGCCGACAGCCGGATGATCTCGCGAATACTCCCTCATCGCCAGCAGGACCGGCATGAGCTCATGGCCCGCACGGGTCAGCCGGTATTCAACATGTGGTGGAGGCTGCTCATGGAAGTCTCGTCGCTCGACGAGACCGTCGGCTTCAAGATCCCGCAGGTGCTGTGTGAGTACCTTCTGCGAGATGCCGTACATTTCCCGCAGAAACTGGGAACTACGCATCGATGGGCTAGCGAACAGGCGAAACAGAATCTGCAGCTTCCATCTTCCGCTCAGCATTGCCAGAATGCGACTGACATGGGCGACGGAGCCATCTGGCCCGAGACACGCGGAATGTTCGCTTACGGGCACTTTTAAGTGCGTAATTGCCTCAGTCATCAACTTCCTTTTTGTCGGTTCCTGATTGAGTATCGGAGTGATCATAATGAATTTGAAACTCGACGGAAAGATCGCACTGGTTACGGGCAGTAGCAAGGGGATCGGCGAGGGATAGCTCGCGGGTTAGCGCGCGAAGGTGTAATCGTCATCGTCCACGGTCGCGATAAAGCAAAAGCAGAAGAGGTCGCGAACGCGATCTGCCTCGAGGGCGGGCGCTCGCACGTCGTCATCGGTGACTTGACCTGTGAAGACGACGTCCAGCGTCTGGTTGAAAAAGCGCAGGCCTTTATCAGGCCTGTCGATATCCTCGTTAACAACGCCGGAGGCTCGGGGAGCAAGAGGACTGGGCGACGACGCAGTCTCGCACATGGATAGACGGGTATGAGCGGAACGTTGTTGCCGCGGTGAGGGTGACGTCGCGTGTGCTGCCGGCGATGCGCGTCGCGAGGTGGGGGCGTGTGATCAATATTTCCAGCCTTGCAGGTATGATGCCTCCAGCAGGCCGGCCCGACTACGGGGCAGCGAAAGCGGCGATGCTAGCGATGACAGCATCACTGGCAAAAGATGTCGCGGCAGACGGGATTACTGCGAATACCGTATCTCCGGGCACCATCCACAGCACCAGCCCCGAAGCAGCATTTCGCAAGGTTGCTTTTCTTGCCAGTCCACGCGCAGGTTATATCACTGGCTCAAACCTGAGGCTCGACGGTGGGCTTTGGCCGGGGCTGTGAAGCAGGCTGATTTTTCAGGTCGCCTGAGTTGTGGACGCGCTAGGTCAAATGCGACTTTGGTCGGCGTGACAGATTCTCGGTTCTGTATCCGTGTCCGATAACATTGGCGCGGAAGACCTCGGCAGGCGTTCGATAGCCGAGGCCGAGGCATTTTCTTGAGGTCGCGTTAAGACCTGCGCAGAGGACACGCAGGTCGTCTTGCGTAAAGGTTTCGGGATCGGTGTCGCGGCATATAAAGCGCCTGAGCCGTTTGTTCGCATTTTCGATGCTGCCTTTCTGCCATGGGGATTGTGGATCGCAGAACCACGTGCGAGCGCCTAGCTCGGCCTGCAGGTGGGGCCAGTCGATGAACTCCGAGCCGCGATCGAAGGTGACCGATCGGCGCGCGGTTGCGGGCAGGGGGGCGCAGTGCCGCGGCAATCTGTGACATGATGGGGAAGGGGTATCCACACCATCAGTGGCCGAACTCTCTGCGCCCTGCGACGACATCGGGCCGGAACAGAATGCTGAGTTCAGGCGCAAATTTCGGCGGTGGTCGCTTGCGGTGGCGATAGCCATGACGTTTGCGACGGCCTGAGGCGAGGTGCCGCCAAAGCTCCGCCGCGCGACCCTCCTCGGAATAGACGAACTGGTAGATCGTCTCCGGCTCGCGCGTGGCGTCGCACCCTCGAACCACATCCGTCCGGCAATCTGTTCCGGGCGCCAGCCAGCCTTCAGACAGACCACGATCCGTTGGCGCAACTCAGAGTAACGGATGAGCTTACGGTGCCAGAAAGGCATCGTTACGTTAACCTGCCTACGGACATATCTCGGACTTTATGCATTGTTTGTAAGCGGATTACAGGCCAGCGATATCGCGCCAGATGGTGTTAGCGGCTTGGCGCAGTTCGCGGTGAATGGCAGAGGTGAAGCGGTCGCGGGGAAATGGTGAAGGTTGTAGATCGGGTCGTGAATGGATGCGAAACGCTGCAAGTGTCGTGCTGATTTGAAGCGCTTCATGCACCGCTCTTTCCGTCTTATGGGTTGATGAGAATTCTCGGCCCGATTGTTCAAACCTTTATGTTGGCGATGATCACAGACCGTAAGGCTGATCTCCCGATTGGCAGCACCATAAGATCCCAGTTTATCCGTGACCATGACGCGGGGAGCTGTGCCCTGACATGACAGCAACTTCCGAATGAAGCGCCTCGCAGCTCTGGTATCGCGACGTTTCTGGACCAGCACTTCAAGCACAAAGCCATCCTGATCAACAGCGCGCCACAGAAAATGTCGCTCACCATTGATTGTCACGACAGCCTCATCGAGGTGCCATTTATCACCAAGGCACGGTGTGCGGCGACGGATTGTATTGGCATAGTCTCGTCCAAACTTTTCAGCCCACTCGCGCACCGTCTTGTGAGTGACGATGATCCCTCTGTAACCCAGCATGTCTTCGACCATGCGAAAGCTTAGCGGAAACCGGAAATACAACCACACTGCTTCGGCGATACAGTGCCCTCATTCATACTCCATTTGACATTCTTACATATTGCGTCGATGAAAGCAGGAAGCGAATTCACACCGTTCGCTACGGGCGGAATTCTATGGCAATATACTGTTGAACAGGTTTTTCATTGGCGCAGTTTGCAGATGTTTCTCTGATCGAGGTTCCCAAGCTGACGGCAAGCGCCCGGGCTGTGTTTCGCACCTTGGCCCGGAACGGATCGGCCACCCGACCTGAATTGGCGGAACGCACAGGATTGTCCCGGCCCACCATGTCCATCGCGATGGAGGATCTGGAGCGCCTAGGTTATGTCGAGATGACAGGCGTGCGCCAGCGCGGTACAGGCCGTAAGGCCGTTATGTACAGGCTTGGACCAGAGGTCGGCCATATTATTGCGGTGGATGCTGGCTCCACCAATGTGCGCCTCACCGTATCGACATTCGATAACCGCATCCTGTACAGCGGCGGCTATCATCTCGGCGCCGACCAGCGCCGCTTTACGCCGGAACTCGAGCAGGCCGTAGCCCGGGGCTGAGAGATGTCCGCCGGGCAACGCAGGATAGTTGGGGGCCGTTGCGATCGATCGGCATCGCATTGCCGACAAAAGTCGAGCATCAGATTGCTTCCTCGGAAGAAATTTCTGCGCTCTACCCCCACATATCCCGATCGATTGAGGCGTTGAACATTCCTGTCATTCTTGAAAATAACGTCAATTGCGCAGCAATCGCGGAGGGCGCGTTCGGCAACGCGACGCATGCTTCCGACTTCGTCTACATTCAGGTCGGCGTCAAAATCGGGATGGGGATCGTGTTGTGCGGCGAGCTGGTTCGCGGCAGGAATGGGGGCGCGGGTGAAATCAGCTCGCTTCCTTTCCCCGGTCGCCAGATATTGCTCCGAACAAGGAAGCGCTGGAAGACTATCTTGGCTCGGAAAGTCTCATGCAGCGCGTTTTGAACGAATGGCCCGCCGGAGAAGCGCCTCCGAAGGATGCTCCTGCCCTGTTCGCGCTGGCCCAGAATGGCCATGGCATTGCGCGCTCGCATGTCGATCGGCATGCCGACGACGTGGGGAGGCTGGTAGCGGCCTGCGTTTCGGTTCTCGATCCGGGTCTGGTGATACTCGGCGGCGGTATCGGGCACAATGCGCAGATCCTGCCGAAAGTCCGCGATGTGGTGAATCATCTGTCCGGACCGACCCAGATCGAGGTCACGGGGCTGGGGGTGGAAGCTACATTGAAGGGCATACAGCGCCTGACGCTCCGATGTGCCGAAGAGCGACTGATTGGGGAAAACGCAGAGTAGATCGCTCCACTCTGCGTTTGCCGGGAGTACTAGGCTTTGTCGATCTTCGTATCGGACTGGCGATAGCGGAATTTCGTATCGGTCAGTCCGGCGGCGTCCGAAAGCTCGGCGGCGAGCAGCTGCGCCGGCAGAATATCAAGAATCGCCCGCGCGATGTAATTTTCGAAGGCCGGCACGCGGACGACCGTGAGATTGCCTTCGTCGGTGATGTCGGCATTGCCCGTAACCAGCAACACCGCGCAGCCGAGGTCGGCCATATCCTGTGCCAACTTCAATTCACGCCCGTCTCCAAAAATCACCACGCCGGTCATGGCGTCCATTGGTTCCATCGGGCCGTGGAGATAATGGAGCGTATCGGTTGCGCTGGCGGGAATACGCGCTGCCTCGCGGATAAGCAGGCCTGCCTCGCCCGCCGTTCCGAGCGACGACACCGCGCCGACGCAGTCGATGGCGCGCCGTTCTTTGAAGATGGATCCGACGCGCTGCATCTTGGTTGCGGTCTCGTTTAGAATCTGCTCGGCCAGTAGCGGTATCCGCGCCCAGTCGGCGCTGTTGCCGTGGAGTGCGTCAGACAGCATGCCGGCGGCCAGCAACGTCGCGGTATATCCCGTGCTGGACGGTGTGGCGTCCGCGCCCGACTTGAACGAGAGCGCACCGCGCGCGGTTTCTGCCAGAGGATTGGCGGATTCGCTCGTAACTGCGAGAGAGAAGACATCCGCATGATTGCGCAATGCGGTCACAGGTTCAATGCTGCGGCCTCCCGCGGAAAGTGCGATGATCGCATCGGCGGGGTCACTGGTTGCATGAGATCGACGGCGTGCCACGCCATGGCGCGGCGTCCGCGTCGCTGCAATTCCCTGCAGTGACCACCGCCGCCTCATAGCTGGCACCAATCCCGGTGACGGCGAGTGCACCTTTGCGCAAGAGCGCGAGATCGAGCTGTTTCAGCTCGGTTTCAATGACGGACAGACTGCTCGCAAGCTGCTGCGGCTGCCGTGCAATCGTTGAACGATAGCTCATTTTCTACTCCTTCGTTGATAAATCAGTAGAGGGTGCCCGTAGCATGCGTCTGGCCAGCGCGCAGGCGCCCATAACGGGGGCTTGTCCGGGATACGTGCCTGAACGCGGCCCTCGAACCTGCATGCGACATGACGCAGAAATGCCTGCGCGAAATCCGGCTGAGCAGTGATGACGCCGCCCCCGCAACCACCTCGCGGGCTTGCACACCACGGTCCATCAGACGGGCAACTAGCGTAGTCAGCGCCGCCGCGCCTTCGTCCGGGGTGCGCTTCGCCAGTTCCGAACCCAATTCGGCGGCCTTGAACACCGATGGCGCATGTCGTCCCAGACGTGCACCGGTGCCGCTTGCCGAAATGCTGCTCCCGATTCGTACCGGCGAGGTGATGCCAAGGCTCTGGCAAAGCAGGTGCACGAGAGGCTCGTCGGTGGACCCACCGCAATCGAGATAAAGGCTCGCTATGCGGCCCGCCTCGCGGACAAGCCCGCTTGCACTGCCTTCGTCCCCAATCACCCAGCCCCATCCGCCAGCAACGAACATTTCTTCATCCGGATTCCGGGCTACGGCAATCGAACCTGTGCCGGAGACGACTCCTATGCCGTCGAAAACGCCCATCGCCGCGGGAATTAGTTCAGCATCGTTGACCACGCGCACCGGAAACCGGGTGTAGCTTTCGAACGCATTCTGGAAAGCATCACATTCATGCTGGTCGTCACAACCATGTGCGCCGACGGCGAGCGCGCCGATGGGAGCGCCGTCCACCAGCGAACGGGCCATTTCGGTCAATGTCTGCGCGTCGGCCACCCACTCGTGCCTGCGCCATGACACGGTCGGAACGACCTCGTCACCCATCATTCTTCCGCCTGCGAACGAACGCAGATGCGTCTTGGTGCCGCCGATATCGATGCCGACTGCGATAACATTCATGAAAAGCATCTTTCTTCAATAGTTAATTCGACTTACAAATGAATTACACAAAAATCAAGCAATTTTTGTCCAATAATTCGGTAATTTTGTTAGCCTATAAAAAATGATTGGAAAAAGAAAATTCATTTGTTAATATGCCTAACTAACGAAGACGGCCGTTGGAGGTCGCCGAAGGGGCAAGTCTTAACATGCCGTTCAAAAGGAGGAATGCATGGGTTGGATTGGTTTTGGATCGGTCGCCGCACTGGCGCTGACTGGGGCGCTGGCCTCAGGTGCGGTGCAGGCTCAGCAATTGGATTATTGGGTATATTCCGACTTCGCCCGGGGCGAAGCGCTGAAATTGCAGCAGACTTTCATCGATGAGTTCACGGCCAAGCATCCCGGCGTAAAAATCACGATTTCGGGCCGCGGCGATGATGACCTTCTCACCGGCCAGATCGCGGGCGCATCAAGCGGCACCGGACCGGATGTCTTTATGAACTCGACGTCGCTCGGCGCAATTCTTGCGAAGGCAGGCGCCCTGAAGAACATCTACGAGGACTGGATGGCCATGCCGGAGGAATTCCGGGCCCAGTTCAGTCCCGACCTGATCAAGATGTGCACCCCTCAGCCGGGCGTCATGTATTGTCTTCCTTATACTGGCTACGGCTCGTTTATGTATCGCAACCTCACGCCCCGGAAGAGGCGGGCATAAATCCAAAGCAGCCGATCAAGGACTGGAGCGACTGGAAGGCCCAGATGGAGAACGTCGCCGCCACGGGGAAAAAGGCCATTCCGGACATGTCGCAGACGGCTGTCGCTCGCCAATATCTACTCTGGCACGGCCCAGCCGGAGGAATGGGGCATCGATTTCGATAACAAGAAGACGCGTATCAACCCTGACAAGCTAGCTGAAACCGCGCAGATGCTGCTCGATATCAAGCCTTACACGTCCGGCACATCCGAAGACGACCGGTTACGAAGGATCTGTTCAGCACCAACCAGCTCGCTTTTGTGGTGAGCGGTCCTTGGGTCAACCCGATTTTTGAGCAGGCCGCCAAGGAAAGGGGTCTGAAATATGACCGCGTTCTGGTGCCCGGCGCCAAGGAAGGTCAGTATGGCGGCGTGAAGGGTTTCGAATTCATCGCGATCGCCCCGAAGGCCAACGCCAAGCTCGCACGGGAGTTCGCAGCCTATGTCGCGGAAAAGAAGCAGATGATACGCTGGGCATCAGCACTCGGCCGCTTCAACAGCAACGAGGCGGCATTGGCCGATCCTCAGGTCGCGGGCCATCCGCTTCTTGCCATCACCAATGAGGCCTCCAAGCATGCGATCTTCAACCGGCCGCCCTTCTTCGTGAAACCCTATCCGACCGACTACTGGTCGGTGCTCCGACGGCGTGGCCGACATCGTCGAGGGCGACGAAACGCCTGAGGACGGCGCCAAACGGATTGTCGGTGAACTCAACGAACTCATCGAGGCCGAATAGCACACTATAAACTGGCCGGCGCGCCCTGACCGGGCGGGCTGGCCCCAATGCGAGCCTTGTTGACGTGATGCAGAAATCATTCTGGAATTATCTGATGCTGGCGCCCTTCATGATCCTGTTCGGCGCCTTCTTCTTCTATCCGATATTGAGCGGCTTCAGCTATAGTTTCTACAACTGGGATGCTGTGCGAGAACCGGTCTTCGTCGGCCTGAAAAACTATGAATCCGTGCTGGGTTCGCGCAATTCGGGATCGCGGCGGGAAATCTTGCAACCTATGTGGCCATTACCGTGCCGTTGGGCATCACGGTGGCATTCGGCCTTGCACTGCTCGTCGATCATTTCTCGGGCTTCTGGGGCCGGTTTTTCCGCAGCGTCTATTTCGTCCCGGTTGTTATGCCGCTCTTTCTTGCAGCTACGATTTGGCGCTGGCTCTACGCGCCCAATTTTGGAATGCTCAATCTGGTGGCCGGTTGGGTGGGCGCGGGCAATATCCGCTTTCTCAACGATCCCGATGTGATGCTCTACTCCATGATCGCGGTCGATGTCTGGGTGTCGGCGGGGTTCAATATGGTCATTTTGCTCGCCGGCCTGAAGAATATCCCACGTCATTATTACGAGGCTGCACGTCTCGACGGCGCGACCAAATTGCAGGAGATCGTGTTCGTGACATTGCCGATGATCAAGCCGGTAATGATCTTCGTGATCACCTATAGCTTCATCTCGGCACTTCAGGTCTTCGATCTGCCGTGGCTTCTGACCGGCTCCTCCTTCCTCGACTACGGCGGACGCCAGAAGGCGCTTTTGTTCCCCGTGATGGACATGATGGGACGCGGCTTCGGCAGCCTGAGCTTCGGTCTCGCTTCCGCCTACGGATTCATCTTAACCTTCGTGATCGTCGTGATCACTGCCGCGATCTTCGCCTTGCAGAAAAAGGATGCACAGACATGACGCACAGCCTTTCCCGCATCACGCCATGGGCCGCAGCGAAATGGGTGGCAGCCCTGTGCATCGCTATCGTCATGGTATTTCCAATTTGGTGGATGTTCAACGTGGTTTTCGCCGATCCGGGCATCCCCGTATCCCTCAATCCGCGTCTTTATCCCACCTCTCTCAGCGCTGGCATCGAAAACATAAGTCGGGTTCTCAGTGAGACGGGCTATATGCGCGCTTATTATATTTCCGTCGCTTATACCGTGCTGACAATCGCAGGCGTTCTGCTGGTCGGCTCAATGGCTGCGTTCGAATTTGCCCTGTTCGATTTTCCGGGCAAACGCATCTTCTTTGCACTCGTCATGCTCTCCCTGATGGTGCCCACGGCGGCGACCCTGATCCCGACCTATCTTTTCGTGGCGAAGCTCGGCTGGCTCAACACCATGCAGGGCCCGGTCGTACCCGGCCTCGCTTCCGCCTTCGGTCTCTTCATGCTGACCCAGTTCATGAAGAGCATTCCACGGGAAATGCTGGAAGCGGCCCGGCTGGACGGTGCGACGCATTTCCAGCTCTACTGGTTTATAGCGTTGCCGCTTTCGAAAACCGCGCTCGTGACGCTGGCTATCCTTACCTTCATGAAGACGTGGGGTAACTTCATCTGGCCGCTCGTCATCAGCCAGAGGCCGGAAATGTTCACGGTGAGCGGTGGTCAGCCTGTTCAACGCGCCCCTTTCCCATACGACAGTTGATGTCGTCATGACCGCCAATCTCTTAGCCGCTATCCCACCGCTCGTCTTTTTCCTGATTTTCCAGCGTCAGATCGTGGAAGGCATCGCATCATCGGGAACCAAGGGCTGAGCCATAGCCCGTCTCGCCGTCTCTTGAATGGAACATATCATGTCGTCGCTACAGATTCTCAACGCCACCAAGAATTACGGGGCCATCGAAGTCCTCAAAGACATCAACCTCGATGTATCGTCCGGTGAATTCGTCGTCTTCGTCGGGCCGTCCGGGTGCGGGAAATCGACATTGCTGCGAACCATTGCTGGTTTGGAGGAAATCACCGGCGGCGAAATCCGGCTCGATGGCAAACGTATCAACGACGTCGATGCTGCAAAGCGTGGCGTGGCCATGGTGTTCCAGTCCTATGCGCTCTATCCACATATGACGGTCGCGGAAAATATGGGCTTCAGCATGCGCCTGACCAAGGCGCCAAAAACGCAGAACACAGGAGCGTGTCCGCAACGCGGCACGCATATTGCAGCTCGAAAAGCTTCTGGACCGCAAGCCGGCGCAGCTTTCCGGCGGCCAGAAGCAGCGCGTGGCCATTGGTCGGGCGATCGTGCGTGAGCCGAAAGTGTTTCTGTTCGACGAGCCACTCTCTAATCTTGATGCGGAACTCCGCGTCCAGATGCGGGCAGAGCTGGCCCAACTGCACCGCCGCCTCGGCAATACCATGATCTACGTCACGCATGACCAAGTGGAGGCGATGACGCTTGCCGACAAGATGGTCGTCCTCAATGGTGGCAGGGTTCAGCAGGTCGGTCATCCTCTGGAACTCTACGACGATCCCGACAACATGTTCGTCGCCGGCTTCGTAGGCACGCCGCGGATGAATTTCATAAAGGCGCAAGTGATTGAAACCGATGCCAGCGGCACGACGGCGGAATATCTTGCGGAAAGTGCGGGCGGACGACTGCGACTGCCTATAAAGAATGTTCCCGAAGGCGCGGGGTCGGAAATCTGGCTGGGGATTCGTCCCGATCATGTGAAGCTGTGCGATGCGGCAGATGCCGGAGCGCTTCCGCTTGTCATTGATTTCGTAGAGGAGCTGGGCGATAGCACCTGCTTGTATGGTTCACTACCGAATGCAGCCAAAGTTACGGTGCTCACTCATGGCAAGCGTCACACTGACGCGCAAGGGTCTACGGCCATCGCCTTCGATCCGCAACGCGTCTTCGTCTTTGATCGTGAAGGCGAAAGACTGCGCGCGATGATGTCCATTGGCTGAACGCTGTGTCCAGCACTCGTGGGATGAGCGCGCAGACGGCGGCACTGTAACGTTAACTTTGTGGAGAAGTTATCCCAATTGCATCAGGTTATGTCGCAAATTTTTCATCAGGTTAAAAGCGGCCTGATCTTCAGACGTAATTATGCTGCAAGCTCCGCAAAGACCTCGAATGGCGAGCGGTTGTCATTTGCGAACTGCTTCTTGCGGATCATATGTGCTACTTCGATGCCCGCGATTGTCGCTGAGGCCGAATGAAATGCCTTGAAGCTCAACATGTGTTTGGTAATTCGCTTGATAAACCGGTGATCCTGCTCAAGGATGTTGTTGAGATATTTAACCTGCAGGATTTCAATCATCTTGCTGTGACCGGTGATTTTCAGGATTGTGTTTACAGCTTGTGCTCCGGCCAGATTGGCTCCGCTTTTATCAATGACAATTTTGTCTGGAACACCGTTGGCTGCGATGGCTTTCTTGAAGAAACGCCGTGCAGCACCGAGATTTCGGCGTTCGGCGAGCCTGAAATCAAGCGTTTGTCCGTCACGGTCAACGGCCCGGTACAGATACGTCCATTGTCCTTTGACCTTTAAATAGGTCTCGTCAACACGCCAAGACGCAAGCGTTCGACGTCTACGCTTCTGTGCCTGATCTGCGATCTGTGGCGCGTAACGGACAACCCAACGGTTCAATGTTGCATGGTCAACGTTCACACCACGTTCGGCCATAATTTCCTGCAGGTCACGATAGGAACCGGGATAGCGCACGTAAAAGAAAAAAACGGCGTAAAGGATGACACTTTTTAGGAAAATGAGCCCCTTTGAAATCGATTGCCATACCCTGTCACCTCACTCAATTATTCGCTCCGAAGGGACAGTAGCGCAGCAGAAGTGAAAATTTCGCGACAGAACCGCCAGTAGTGATGAACATCAGCAGTGGCCATCAGAAAATTTACCACCACCATGGCAGTTATTTCTTCTGTACCTTCGAAACCGGATTAACTGCTTCGGGCTGCAATTCGGACGTTGGGACTCAAATAGCATGGTTTCTTGACTGGCAATCAGCGCATCGCCCTGTGACAGGGGCAGATGGTTCATATCCTTTCAAGGCGAGGGGCTATATTGTTGTCGGGAAGCGGTCGCCGCCGAAAATCTTGACTGGACGTTCAACCGACCCGTGTGTTGAACAATGTTCAATTGAAGCAGACCACCGAGCGGCTTAGGCCACCATCAATTGGCAATGCGAAACCATTGACATAGCTCGCCGCCTCGCTGGCAAAGGAAAGTCATGACCTCGCGCATTTCTCCGGCGTGCCATAGCGTCCGGTCGGAATTTCTCTCTTGTTTTCGGGCGCGCCCCTTTACCTCCTTGGTCGGCGGTACACCGGCTGTACAACTGGCTCTGACAGCGGACCGTGCGCGCATCACGCAACCACACTACAACATCTGCCCTACGCAGGACGCCCTGTTTGTTGCTCATGCTGGCGATGGCATGAAATTGCGCGAGGGCAGGGCAAGCGAATGGCTGACATGTCACGCCCCGATTGATTGGCGGAAATCAGATGAGGCACTTTTCGACGCTTGTCGTTAACGGTTAATCCGCTGACGGGCTACGCGGCATCACCGACCTTCAGTGACGGTTTCGGTCAATACTTTCGATGTAATAGACAAAGACGGCGCCATTATGTTGTGGCAAAGTTTAAACAACGGGAAATTGGATCAGTTCGCCATGAATCTGATCTGATTGAGGAGGTTTTGGCTATGAGAAATAGTTGATATTTCTGGATAGATCGGGAAGTAGCCAGATATACGTGGATCTTGTTATCTACATAGGTAAGATATTGAATGGTTATAAAAACAATTTGATATTTTGCTTTTTGAATAAATAAAACCTCCTCAGATTTACCGCAGATATCGAAGCTGATCGAGGATAGAGACAAGCTCCTCCGATTGGCGGTTACGATGCTTTGCGAACTGCCGGCATCGTTGGAGCAATAGTCGGGAAATCCCGGGTTCAAACCCGGCGATGCTCGAATCCTCGCCTTGGCTGGTAGTCAAAAGTGGCCGGTGGCATTTCAACAAAACCAGTAGGAGTATAGTCATGTTCAGGAGAAAGCATTCTTATCTATTTCTTTCTACCGCGACGATAGCTTTGCTGGCTACAGTAATGGCCGGGGCGAAGGCCGTACAGGCGGAGGTTTAGGAGGTTTCGGGGGCTCGCTCGGCGGTGCCGGAACTTCGGCAGGTAGATCTGAAGGTGGTGTCGGTAGGTCTGCTGGTTCATCGCTGGGCGGTGGGTTTGGTGGAAATCTCGGGGGTGCCGGGAGATCTGGCGGTAAATCTGAAGGTGGTGTCGGTAGGTCTGCTGGCTCATCGCTGGGCGGTGGGTTCGGTGGGTCCCTCGGGGGGAGGCAGTGCAGGTTCATCTGTTGGCGGCGCAGGAAATCCGGTGGAGCTGCAGCCGGAGGTGCAGGTAATGGCGGAGGTAAATCGGCGGGTGGTGCGGGGAAATCCGGTGGAGCGGCAGCCGGAGGTGCAAGTAATGGCGGGGTAAATCGGGGAGATCAGGCGGCAAATCTGAAGGTGGTGTCGGCAGATCGGCCGGCTCATCGTTGGGTGGTGGCTTCGGTGGATCCCTTGGCGGTGCGGGCAGATCTGGTGGTAAATCGACGGGTGGAGCAGGCAAGTCGGCGGGGAAATCTACAGGTGGCGTGGGTCGCTCCGTCGGTTCGGCGATTGGTGGCGTTGGTAAGTCAGCCGGGAAATCGGCTGGTGGAGCAGGCAAGTCGGCCGGGAAATCTGCAGGTGGCGTGGGTCGCTCCGTCGGTTCGGCAATTGGCGGCGTTGGTAAGTCAGCCGGGAAATCGGCTGGTGGAACAGGCAAGTCGACGGGCAAATCTGTAGGTGGTGTGGGTCGCTCCGTCGGTTCGGCGATTGGTGGCGTTGGTAAATCAGCTGGTAAATCAGCTGGGAAATCGGCTGGTGGAGCAGGCAAGTCGGCCGGGAAATCTGCAGGTGGCGTGGGTCGCTCCGTCGGTTCGGCAATTGGCGGTGTTGTCGGCGGCCTTGACGGTGCACTCGGTGGTGCACTGGGCGGCGGCGCAGGTGGCATCGGAGGTATCGGCGGCTCACTTGGCGGTGCTGTCGGTGGTGTTGCTGGCGGTCTTGACGGTGCGCTCGGTGGTGCACTGGGCGGCGGCGCAGGTGGCGTCGGAGGTATCGGCGGCTCGCTTGGCGGTGCAGTCGGTGGTGTTGTTGGCGGCCTTGATGGTGCGCTCGGTGGTGCACTGGGCGGCGGCGCAGGTGGCGTCGGAGGTATCGGCGGCTCGCTTGGCGGTGCAGTCGGTGGTGTTGTTGGCGGCCTTGACGGTGCGCTCGGTGGTGCACTGGGCGGCGGCGCAGGTGGCGTCGGAGGTATCGGCGGTTCACTTGGCGGTGCAGTCGGTGGTGTTGCTGGCGGTCTTGACGGTGCACTCGGTGGTGCACTGGGCGGCGGCGCAGGTGGCGTCGGAGGTATCGGCGGCTCGCTTGGCGGTGCTGTCGGTGGTGTTGCTGGCGGTCTTGACGGTGCACTCGGTGGTGCACTGGGCGGCGGCGCAGGTGGCGTCGGAGGTATCGGCGGTTCACTTGGCGGTGCTGTCGGTGGTGTTGCTGGCGGTCTTGACGGTGCACTCGGTGGTGCACTGGGCGGCGGCGCAGGTGGCGTCGGAGGTATCGGCGGCTCGCTTGGCGGTGCTGTCGGTGGTGTTGTTGGCGGCCTTGATGGTGCGCTCGGTGGTGCACTGGGCGGCGGCGCAGGTGGCGTCGGAGGTATCGGCGGCTCGCTTGGCGGTGCTGTCGGTGGTGTTGCTGGCGGCCTTGACGGTGCACTCGGTGGTGCACTGGGCGGCGGCGCAGGTGGCGTCGGAGGTATCGGCGGCTCACTTGGCGGTGCTGTCGGTGGTGTTGTTGGCGGCCTTGATGGTGCGCTCGGTGGTGCACTGGGCGGCGGCGCAGGTGGCGTCGGAGGTATCGGCGGCTCACTTGGCGGTGCTGTCGGTGGTGTTGTTGGCGGCCTTGACGGTGCACTCGGTGGCGCACTGGGCGGCGGCGCAGGTGGCATCGGAGGTATCGGCGGCTCGTTTGGCGGCACGATCGGTGGCGTTGTCGGATCGTTGGATGGCGTTCTGGGCGGCACCGGAGAAGACGGTGGCTGGGCGGTTCGCTCGGCGGCACGATCGGTGGCGTTGTCGGTGGTTTGACGGCGTTCTGGGCGGTACCGGTGAAGACGGCGGCCCGGGTGGTTCGCTTGGCGGCACGATTGGCGGCGTTGTCGGATCGCTGGATGGCGTTCTGGGTGGTGCCGGTGAAGATGGTGGCCTCGGCGGTATCGGCGGCACGATCGGTGGCGTTGTCGGATCGCTGGATGGCGTTCTGGGTGGTACCGGAGAAGACGGCGGTCTTGGCGGCACGATCGGTGGCGTTGTCGGATCGCTGGATGGCGTTCTGGGTGGTACCGGAGAAGACGGCGGTCTTGGCGGCACGATCGGTGGCGTTGTCGGTGGTTTGATGGCGTTCTGGGTGGTACCGGAGAAGACGGCGGTCTTGGCGGCACGATCGGTGGCGTTGTCGGTGGTTTGATGGCGTTCTGGGCGGCACCGGTGAAGACGGTGGCCTCGGCGGTATCGGCGGCACGATCGGTGGCGTTGTCGGATCGTTGGATGGCGTTCTGGGTGGTACCGGAGAAGACGGCGGTCTTGGCGGTTCGCTCGGTGGCACGATCGGTGGCGTTGTCGGTGGTCTGGACGGCGTTCTGGGCAGCACCGGTGAAGACGGCGGTCTTGGCGGTTCGCTCGGCGGCACGATTGGCGGCGTTGTCGGATCGCTGGATGGCGTTCTGGGTGGTGCCGGTGAAGATGGTGGCCTCGGCGGTATCGGCGGCACGATCGGTGGCGTTGTCGGATCGTTGGATGGCGTTCTGGGTGGTACCGGAGAAGACGGCGGTCTTGGCGGTTCGCTCGGTGGCACGATCGGTGGCGTTGTCGGTGGTTTGGACGGCGTTCTGGGTGGTGCCGGTGAAGACGGTGGCCTCGGCGGTTCACTCGGTGGCACGATTGGCGGCGTTGTCGGATCGCTGGATGGCGTTCTGGGTGGTACCGGAGAAGACGGCGGTCTTGGCGGCACGATCGGTGGCGTTGTCGGTGGTTTGATGGCGTTCTGGGCGGCACCGGTGAAGACGGTGGCCTCGGCGGTATCGGCGGCACGATCGGTGGCGTTGTCGGATCGTTGGATGGCGTTCTGGGTGGTACCGGAGAAGACGGCGGTCTTGGCGGTTCGCTCGGTGGCACGATCGGTGGCGTTGTCGGTGGTCTGGACGGCGTTCTGGGCAGCACCGGTGAAGACGGCGGTCTTGGCGGTTCGCTCGGCGGCACGATTGGCGGCGTTGTCGGATCGCTGGATGGCGTTCTGGGTGGTGCCGGTGAAGATGGTGGCCTCGGCGGTATCGGCGGCACGATCGGTGGCGTTGTCGGTGGTCTGGACGGCGTTCTGGGTGGTGCCGGTGAAGACGGTGGCCTTGGTGGTTCGCTCGGTGGCACGATTGGCGGCGTTGTCGGATCGCTGGATGGCGTTCTGGGTGGTGCCGGTGAAGACGGTGGCCTTGGTGGTTCGCTCGGTGGCACGATTGGCGGCGTTGTCGGATCGCTGGATGGCGTTCTGGGTGGTGCCGGTGAAGATGGTGGCCTCGGCGGTTCGCTTGGCGGCACGATTGGCGGCGTTGTCGGATCGCTGGACGGCGTTCTGGGTGGTGCCGAAGAAGACGGCGGTCTTGGCGGTTCGCTTGGCGGCACGATCGGTGGCGTTGTCGGTGGTTTGGACGGCGTTCTGGGTGGTGCCGGTGAAGACGGTGGCCTCGGCGGTTCACTCGGTGGCACGATTGGCGGCGTTGTCGGATCGCTGGATGGCGTTCTGGGCGGTACCGGAGAAGATGGTGGCCTTGGTGGTTCGCTCGGTGGCACGATTGGCGGCGTTGTCGGATCGCTGGATGGTGTTCTGGGCGGTACCGGCGAAGACGGTGGCCTCGGCGGTATCGGTGGCGTTGTCGGTGGTTTGGACGGTGTTCTGGGTGGCACCGGAGAAGACGGTGGTCTTGGCGGTTCGCTTGGCGGCACGATCGGCGGCGTCGTCGGGTCGCTGGATGGTGTTCTGGGTGGTACCGGAGAAGACGGTGGCCTCGGCGGTATCGGTGGCACGATTGGCGGCGTTGTCGATGGCCTCGGCGGCACCGTCGGTGGAGTGGTTAGTGGTGTCACTAACTCACTAGACGGTGCGTTGAGTGGGCTATTTGGCGGCGGCAATACCGGTGGCGGTAACACTGGCGGCGGCAATACCGGTGGCGGCGATACTGGCGGTGGCAATACTGGTGGCGGCAACACTGGCGGTGGCAATACTGGCGGCGGCAATACCGGTGGTGGCAATACTGGCGGCGGCAATACCGGTGGCGGCAACACTGGCGGTGGCAATACTGGTGGCGGCAACACTGGCGGTGGCAATACTGGCGGCGGCAATACCGGTGGCGGTAACACTGGCGGCGGCAATACTGGCGGCGGCGATACTGGCGGTGGCAATGCCGGGGGATTGATACGGGCGGAGGGATCATCGTCGGAGATATTATCAATCCAAGCATGATGGACGATATGAACTGCGGCAGTGCACTTGATTGCGTAAGTCCGTCCATTGGCTTGGTAACAACGGCAAATCGTGAGCCGAACAAGGTGTTCGTTAATGATGCAGGATCTCCTGTCAAGCCGAAAAGTGAGGCCGCTTACTCTCTTGCAGGTGCTGACGGTGGTGTAAGCCCGATAAGCTTGCTCGCTTTTGCCTCCGATAGTCGAAGCGAGGGCGCAAACGATTCACTTCCTAATGAGATTGATGCCAACTCGAGCGGTCGCAACCGTTTGACGAGTGGTAACCGTTCAAATGGAGTTGGAAGCATTCCGGGCGTAGGTAGAGACATTACGAGCATCGAAATCCGGGACGAAACCTCAAATCCGGAATTTGAGGGGAGTGTAACCGATGCAACAGATAAGGCACGTGAAGCTGGTATTGAAAACTTGCTTGCTTACTTGTCCCGCAACAGTCGATCTGGCTTCCGCGATCAATCTACTGACACCGGTAATGCAAGTGCGCCCCTATCGTCTCTCGGGCTTGAACCAGCCATCGCTCAAGAGGCTAGCCCCAACCGCATGCCCGGTCTAAATGGCGCTAATTCAAGTAATAATTCTACTCCGGGTCTCGAAACGACAACGAGTGAAGCTGTTGTAGATCCGACTGATGCTCACAACGAAGGTAAGAAAGGCAGTCAATCCCCATCTGCGAGCACAACTGGGGAAAATAATGCTGTTGAAGCATCTGGCAGTGGTTTTGAAGAGCTGCTTGCCTATTTGTCAGATAGCAACGGATCCAAGACGTCCAACTCAATCGTTAACGCTCCGAACGAAACGAACGCAGCCACACCCGGTGAGTTAATCTCCGTTGAAGGTGCCGCAAATAATGATTGCGCAACAGTCCAATTGACAAAACTGCGCACGAAACACCGGCGGGCTTTCCCGGTAGCAAAAATGTAGATGAGAATCACGATCGCACGACAGAACCTGCCGGCAATATTGCTGCAACCGATGACGGGTTTCAGGTTGAGACCCAGATGGTCCCAATCCCCAGTGACCGTCCTACGAATTCTGCGAGCGGCGCAAGTGGAAGTGAAACCGGAGGAATCCGGTCCGGATTCAAAAATTGCTCGCGAATTTATTCGGTGCTGATGCCGAGAGCGGCGACGACCGGCGTGCGGCTTCGAATGAAAGTGCAGGCACGCGCCCACGGGCAAGGCCCCGGAACCAGCCCACTTGCCAACGACCGGCTTGCAGCTTCGAATGAAAGTGCAGGCACGGATCGCCCACGGGCGGGGCTCCCGGAACCAGCTCACTTGCCAACGACCGGCTTGCAGCGTCGAACGAAAGCGCCGGCATGGGAGCGCCAACCAAAATGGCTCCCGAAACGGAATGCTTGCCAATGAATCGATTGCAGGAGCGAGCGATGGTCAGCAAGCGAGGGATAAAAGCTTATCCGCCAATGATGGTAGCTCCGGGCAACAACTAGCTTTTGCAGCTGACAGTATTCCGCGCGACCGGAGTACGGGTTTGGCAGGGAACCGCAACGAAGCATTGGGAGGTTCGATTGCTGCTTTCTGTAGCACCGTCGGAAATTCGCTCGCGAATACAAACAACGTGAATTCGTCGACAGATCTGCTCGCGTACAATGCAGGAGGTCAACGTTCGGCTCCCAATGTCTCCGTAGGTGTAGCCGTGCCTTCAATCGAGATGAAGGATCTTGAAAAGATCAAGGTGACACGTCTTGTTTATGACGTCCCGAAGTCTGAAGTCGATGAGCAAGTCGAACATGTGGCAGAAGCTACGCGTGCATATAAGTCCAAGAAGGGCAAAGCGTCTATTGGCGATCGCATCACGGTCAATCTGAATGGCAAGATCAGCGAGGTGGTGCCAGCTGGTGTCGGGTCAGAACGGACTCTTGTACTTGGTGAAAACGAGCTCATACCGGGCTTTGAGGAACAGTTAGTCGGAGCTAAAGCCGGCGACGAGAAAATGATTACTGTCGAATTTCCAACGACCTTTCGATATTCAGGTCTGGCTGGAAAAGAGGCATCTTTCAACGTTACGATTAAGGAAGTCGCTTCACGGGGAAAACTGTCGGTGAATGATGAAACTGCGAGGAAAATCGGTGTTAAATCATTAGCTGACTTGCGCAACGGCGTACGGGCCCGGATTGAGAATCAATATGGTGCGGTTGCGCAGCACAGGATGAAGGAACAATTGCTTGAACAGCTTGTGGCGTCTTATCAGTTCACCGCTCCTCCTCAGATGGTGGAGACCGAGTTCAACAATATCTGGACCGGGATTAATCGAAATCTTAAAACGAAAGGCACCACATTCACTGAACTTGGCACCACAGAAGAAAAAGTTCGGAATGAAACCAGACTTCTCGCGGAGCGTCGAATCCGTAGCGGACTAATCCCGGTCGCGATCGGTCAACAAGCAGGTATTACTGTTACGAAAGAAGATCTGAAACGGCGCTTGCAAGAGCAGATAAGTGCCCTTCCAACGGGCAAACGGCAAAACATTATTAATTTCTATTCTTCAAATCCGCGAGCTGTGAGCGCGTTGAAATCTCGGCTTTATGAGGAGAAAGTGGTCAACTATTTGCTGGGAAGAATCTCAATTACCGATAAAAAAGCGGGCAAGGAAGAGTTTTTGGCAATCAATGGGATAAACAAGTCCACTTCCAGGCAGGTGCCAGAGAAAAAAACTGAAGAAGATCAGTATGGTTGCAATCATCCAAAAGGCCGCCGAAAGGCGGCCTTTTATGCTTTGGTCGTGTTCGTTGAAGTCTTGGAATTAGTCCCGGTTTCAAGTTCGTGCAAGCAGATGGTGTGGTAGGGTCACTTCTGCCAAAATCATGGGAATGCAACCAGAGCACAGTTGCATATTGTAGCTGAAAACAAAAAAAAAAATGAAGTAAATTAATTTAAAATACGAACTATATTGTTAATTCTGATGGTGCACGAGTTTCGGTAATGTGGCCCTTTTCAACTCGTCTGCTTTTGTTCAAAAGCGCGGTTTCTAACGACAGCCAGAAGCAATATGCAAAATACCAACAGCCAACATTAAACTCAACCGAACCGTTCCGGGCTGCTTATTACAAGGATTGTTATGCAAACGCGTTGCGCCTTATCGGGAGTTCTTATAGCACGTAAATATTTGAATTTATTGTAATTATAGGAAAACCAAATGTTAAACTACAAACTTGCATGCCAAGGAAGCAAGGTTCTGGTTATCCCTCTTTCCAGATGCGCGCATTGCGCCAGCCAGTTCCTGTTCAAACATGCAAATATCACCGAACTCAGTGACGGAAACTGGCTAGGAGTGGGGCGGTAGTTAAACATCCGTCCGAATTCTTCGAAATGCGAACACTGGTAATCGCGGCGCTGCCACACAATTTACACTTTTTAGTCAAGGTTTCCACACAATAGACAATGACCCAAATCCACCTATATATGAGACAGTTACTTATTACGGAAAGTGATCGGTGTGTTGTGACTGCGTTAGTTTTTGTTCAATATGAAGATCTGGGAATAATTCGGCGCAGTATATAAACAGATAGTAAATATACCATAAGTGGAATTAAAGGAGGTCTGCAACTAAATTCAAGTCGGTGTTATGCCGGAAATTTTTATTGGTCTTAAAGGCAATAATGGATGGCCGACTGACGAAGATGCGCGTGTGCCTAACGCTTTCATAGATGTCGTTCACTAAGTGACGAGGGTATTATCATGGTTAGTGTACTAGACTTCGAAATGGGGCCGAAGAAGGGCGTTGCGGGGGATATGACCAAGGGAACTACGGATGTTCGCAAGTTCCCGCTGGATGAAACACATTGCTTTGATCAACTGGAAACGTGCCGGATCCTTCAATCAAGCGCCAACCTTGATTGGCCGCAAGTTTATGTATCAAAACAGATAGAAGATCCCAACGAAGGCACGTTCCCCGGCAGTCCCCATCTTTTCATCAGTCTGACACGGTCAGGGCCGGCTAGAGTATTTTTCGACATCAAGGCACAAAGGTCCTATGTGAGGTTGCATCCCGGTCAGATGAACATCCCCGGCGCCAGATGAGCCTGCACGTGTCAGGTGGGAACGCAGGGTGCACACAACCCATCTTTATCTGCGGATTCACTTTTGGCGGAAGTTGCTGCTGATTTTTCCAGTAAAAGTCCCAAACCCATAGAGATCATTAGCAAGCTGGCGTTCGTCGACACTTTGCTCGAAGGATTGGTCAACGCAATTTGTGATGCCACAGACTGGGACATGGAGGGTCTTTACGTGGATCATCTGGCCCGGGCTACAGCCTGCCATTTGATCCGGAAATACTCGGATCTGAGCTTCCGGCCAATCGGCAAGGAAATTGCCGGGCAGCTGACGCATACCAGATGGCTAATTTTCGCGACGCGATAGAGGCCGAGATGAGCAAGAAGCTGACATTGGCCGACCCGCCGAGGGAAGTGGACTCTCTACCAGCCATTTTGCTCATTTGTTCAAGCAGACAACCGGTAGAACACCGTATCAGTATCTCTTGCACAGCCGCATCGGGCGTGCGCGTTATTTGCTGACAAAGTCAACATTGCCCCTTGGGCAGATCGCTGCCGAGTGTGGCTTTGCCGATCAAGTCCACTTCACCGTGGTGTTCTCGAAGATAGTTGGCCAGCCTCCCGCGTCATATCGCAAACTGGCAACCCAATAATCGCCAGCCACTGGGAGAATGATTACACCGGATCCGTGGTTTGGTCAACGACGAACCAGAAGCCCAATCAATCTGTGTTACCGATTGGGTTTCGAGCGGTCTGTCACTGGTTGGTGGGTTCATCGCGAGGTCCAGTTGATGCAATCATATGTCATCGAACTGTTGTCCCTGCCAACCCTCGCAAATACTGAAACGGCTCTTCTGGCCGATCAGGCCCGAAAGTATGCTTCACCTCGATCTTGGTGTTGATGCTTGCGCTCTGGGAATCTCGGCTGTTCGCTATCGAAACAATCCACGGCGGAAAGCAATTCGCAATTGGGATAATGGACCGGCATTTCTCAATGAGAGGCGTGAGCCGGGGCTGTGAACCGAGCTTGGTTGCCTCGCCCTCGCTGGCGTTGAAACCCGTTTCAATAAAGATTACCCTCCATTTCCACGCTTTTTGGGCGGCTAAAGAACTTTGGTCCGACTATGCCGGCAAGCTTGATTGATGAATTCCTCGAATGCTTGACGCATGTCGTGAAAGCGGGCCCAGTTTCTTGACTTAAATAATAAATGTGGGACCCTGTTTATGCTAAAAGCAAATATAGGAGGTTCCCATGCTTGAGCTTCTATTTGGGGGTGGCGACACAGAGACAACAGCGGTTGTGTCCGATTCTTCTGGATTACGATCGGTCGGGTGAAGTCACGTTCGATGATGCTTACGTCAATTTCATGGAAGGTGGCGGGCATCTTGACTGGGTGCTGCGATGCTGGTCGGCAGCGCCCGGACAGGTATTGCACTCACCCATCACTGATCCCGATCTCTTCAACCAGATGATGGTGTGCATATCGCCTGAATTCGTGCAGGCGGATAAGGTTTCGCCTGAACGTATAGGTGAGGAGAATCTGAATATTCCCGAATGGCAAAAAGCCGCTGCGGGCAAGAAAGCGCTCGCGGCGGCCCATGATTTCATTGGTGTTTCACTGACCCTGCGTGGTCAACCAGTAGCCCGGTTCGTCCAGATGTCTGTCGTCGTCCACGACATAGCAAGGCTTGAACGTCTCGGGAACGAAGGATGCGATAGTTGTTAGGGAGCCTTTCGTATGTCATTGGCTGACGCCACCGCGTTGTTCCGCCCGACAAAGAAGCGTGCAGAAAATGAAATCAGCGCGGCGATAAGATCGCTTCGACCATATCTCATTGTCGTGGGTATTTTCTCAAGTGTTATCAATCTTTTATATCTTAGTTCCCCATTATATCTGATGCAGGTTTATAACCGGGTTCTCATCAGTGAAAGCATTCCGACTCTTGTCCTTTTGACGCTTGTCTTGGTACTCGCGTTGCTTGTCATGGCAATATTGATGCAGTCCGGGCCCAGATGCTGGTCAGATGTGGTGTGTTGCTTGATGAGAAACTGGCAAGTCGGGTATTTGCAGCACTTGTCCAGAAATCTTCCGCGCAGGGCTATTCCCCGGCGCTCTTCCTTTACGGAACTTGATGATTTCAGAACATTCGTGACTGGCCCGGGTATCCATTTCGCATTTGATGTGCCCCCGATTCCGATTTACCTCGGGCCCTTTACTTTGTTCACCCGGTTCTGGGTTTGGTCGCAACGACGGAGCGCTGATCCTGCTGGTGCTCGCATTTGTCAATGAAGCGGTTACACGCGAGCCGATGGACGATGCCCGTGCTGCGGCCGCGGTCTTTCGTTTTACTGAAAAATATCATGCAGCACGCGGACGTTATCCGGGCCATGGGCATGCAGTCGGCAGTTGAACGCCACTGGCAAGGAAGCCGGGCGGGAATGCTGATCAGGCAAGCTTTTGCCAGTGATCGAAATGCAGTCATTTCGGCGAGCATACGTTTTACGCGACTTCTGCTCCAGTCGCTCATACTTGGCACCGGCGCATGGCTGGCGATCGATCACAGTATCTCGCCTGCAACTATATTCGCGGCGAGCATTATCATGGGGCGCACACTTGTACCGGTGGAGCAAGCCGTTTCAGCATGGAAACAAGCAGCTGGTGCCCGCAACGGTTATAGGCGGATCCGCGACCTCTTGAACGAGATTCCTCCAAATGAGGCCCGGACAATCGTTCCGACCAAAGAAACCGTGCTCGATGTAAAAAGACCTTTCATGTCAGGTTGGTGGAAGAACAAAGCCGGTTCTGGATGATATTTCATTTAAAAATCGAAGAGGGTGAGGCACTCGCGATCGTGGGTGCAAGCGGTTCCGGCAAAAGTACCTTGTCCAAGCTGCTTATAGGTGCACTTCAACCGGCTGGCGGAGAAATATCCTTCGGTGGTTTGAATTATTCACATTGGGACCCAACGGAGTTTGGTCGCATTACGGGCTATCTGCCACAGGACGTCGGACTGTTCGCCGGTACCGTTCGCGATAACATTTCGCGCTTTGGCGAGGCTTCGATCGAGCAGATAATGGAAGCCGCGACCCGGGCTGGAATCCACGAGATGGTGTTGCTTCTGCCCGCAATACGATACAGTGTTGGGTCCGGGTGGACTAGGGTTATCAGGCGGACAGCGCCAGCGCATCGGTCTGGCGGGGGCACTGCTCGGACGACCACGATTGCTCGTCCTCGACGAACCAAATGCACATCTGACGTTGCCGGTGTGCAGGCGCTGAGCAGGGCACTGTTCGTTATGAAGGCGCAGGGAACCGCAATTGTCGTTGTTACGCATCAGCCTGCTATCTTGACGGTGGTTGATACAGTCCTCGTATTGAACGCCGGAAGAATAGAAAAGTGGGACCGCCCGAAGCCTTTGGCGCCCCCTCTGTCGAGTTGATGGCAAGCAGATGAACAAGATCAAACCATCCGATCACAAATGCATATCGCAACCCGTTTCGACCGGCGTTCTGGGGTGCGGTGGCGCTCCTCACGTTTCTGTTTTCTCTTGTTGGCTGGGGTATGTGGCGCCTTTGTCGCGCGCTGCGATTGCCGAAGGCAGTTTGCAAGTTCAGGCTCAGCGTCAATCTGTGGCTCATCCTTATGGCGGTGTGATAGCAAAGCTGCATGTTGCCGAGGGTCAACGCGTCAAACGGGGTGAACCGCTTATTGAACTCGACCAGACTGGACTCACAGGCAAAGCTGATGACATTGCTAATGCTGAAGTTGTCAATCTGATTGCCGTGCAAGCCCGTCTCATGTGTGAACGGGACAGTGCTGATACAGATTGCCTTAAGAAATTCCAGCTTGAAGCAAAATCGACCGAGGATATCGAAGAGGCGGTCGAGAACGAATACGCCGTGATGATGTGCACGCGCGCACCAGCACGAAGCGGAAAAGGGAATGCTTATCTCCCCGTGTTGCGCAGCTACGGGAGAAGATAACCGGGCTTGAAGCGCAGAAAAATGGCCTGTCCAAAACAAAACTCCTCTCTCGTTCAGGAAATCGAAGGCGCACAGAAAACTGGCCGGCGCAAGGTTTCACACCCAAGACCCGTATTCTCGAACTCGAGCGAATGTCAGCCGGTCTGCTCGCTGAGGCGGACATATGGGATCGCGTGGACGCCGACATGGCATCGGCACGACAGGAGATGGGAGAGGCAGAACTGGACCAATTGCCAAGCTCGATCGACAGCGGATCAACTTGAGATTGTTAAGAAACGGATGGCACCATACGCATCGACGCAAACGTGCGTTGAACGTCGCGCCTGGCCGAGGCATTGACCAAAGTTGCCAAATCGCACGCAGGACATCGGAAAAAGAATCGCACTCGGATCAGGATCAGTGGCGCGCTCGCGGTGAGCGGTCTCATGATTGTCGGCACCTTTGAAACCGTTGTCTCCCACGAATAATCAAACAAGGTCCTGATATCACCTCTGCTAATCAGGGTCGTTGAGGCCGGTCAGTGAAGGGTAACAAAATCCCATGATCAGTAATGGACATTATTCCACCGTAACCGAAAGCGACATCGATGTTTCGGTGGATGCCGCAAATATTCACCGGTCATCGCCGGGCTGGCACGTGGTCTCGTAGTCAATACAGGTCCTGATGCACCTACAAAGTTCTGATACTGCTGAAGCGAGGTAGCAAACGATCTTTCTAGGCAGCGATAGTTTATTGGGCAGCAACGCGTTCTTGGAATTATACCTGCCGTCGCCGGAACCGTATCTACAGCCCTCGGCATGATTAATCCTTCCCAGCTCCATCCATATTAAACCGATGGTCTGGCTTCT